>NZ_CM183377.1:0-930486 GCF_059509835.1 Nocardia sp. CDC519
TCATCCACCCCGCCTCCACCACCCACTCCCAACTCACCCCCGACCAACAACTCGCCGCCGGCGTCACCCCCGGCCTGGTCCGCCTCGCCGTCGGCATCGAAGGCATCGACGACATCCTCACCGACCTGCGTGCAGGATTCACGGCGGCGGCGACGTGACCGTGAGCGCCGACCACAGCAGCGCCCGGGTGGCGGCCGAGTTGCCGCCGCCGGACGGGCGCCTCGGGATCATCGCCGTCGGGGATATCGCGCTGGAGAACGGCGCCACCGTCCCCGACGTGCACCTGGCTGTGCAGCGCTGGGGTGAACTGTCACCCGCCCTGGACAACGTGGTGCTGGTGGAGCACGCGCTCACCGGCGATTCCCATGTGGTCGGCGGGCCCGACGAGATCCACCCGCAGCCCGGCTGGTGGGAAGGCATGGTCGGTCCCGGCGCGCCGCTGGACACCGACGAGTGGTGTGTCATCGCGACGAATGTGCTCGGCGGCTGTAAGGGCAGCACCGGGCCGTCCTCGCCGGCGCCGGACGGCAAGCCGTGGGGTTCACGGTTCCCGGAGATCTCCATCCGTGATCAGGTCACCGCCGAGGCCGCTCTGCTGGACCGGCTCGGCGTCGAACGGCTGGCCGCCGTCGTCGGCGGGTCGATGGGCGGCATGCGGGTGCTGGAGTGGATGATCGGCGCACCCGAGCGGGTCGCGGCGGCGCTGGTGCTCGCGGTGGGCGCCCGCGCGACCGCCGACCAGATCGGCACCCAGACCACCCAGATCGCGGCCATCCAGGCCGATCCGGACTGGCAGGGCGGCGACTATCACGACACCGGACGCACACCGACCACCGGAATGGGCATCGCACGTCGCATCGCCCATCTGAGCTACCGCACCGAGGCCGAGCTGGACCACCGCTTCGAGAACCGGCCACAGGGCGATGAGGATCCGTGGCGCGGCGGCCGGTACGCGGTGCAGAGCTACCTGGAGTATCAGGCCGAAAAGCTGTGCAAGCGTTTCGATCCGGCGACCTATGTGCTGCTGAGCGAGGCCATGAACCGGCACGATGTCGGCCGCGGCCGCGGCGGTATCGCCGCGGCGCTGGCGAGTACGCCGGTGCCGTGCGTGGTCGGTGGGGTCGATTCCGATCGGCTGTACCCGCTCTACACCCAGCAGCAGCTGGCCGACGGCCTGCCCGGCTGCCAGGGGCTCGAGATCGTGCATTCCCGCGATGGGCACGACGGCTTCCTCACCGAGGCCGCGGCAGTGTCGAAACTGCTGATCCAGACCATGAACCTGGCCCGCACCGCACGCTGAGGCCCCCTGCGGGCGCCCGGGCGGCTAGCCGACGCCGAGGGTGTTGATGGTGGCCGCGATGAACACGATCGAGCTGCCGAGCAGGGTGAGCGCGCCGACGTCGAACGGCTTGCTGCGCACCGCGAGCAAACCGACCCGCGCCGTGGGCAGGCACAGCCGGAACGCGGCGGCCAGGAGCGTGGCACCGCCGAAGAACAGCGCACCACGGCGCCAGCGCTCCGACGCGACGAACACGATCGCCACCACGATGACCAGCGCCACGAGCACCATCGGCAGATGACAGCGGAAGAACTGCGTCGCCCAACTCTCGCCGGGCCGTCGTTCGGCGGTCGGTGTGTCGGCATCGGTCACGCCGTCGATTGTTGCAGACCTGCCGCGCACACAGCCGTGCGCTCCCAGAGATCCACTTCACGGGGATATCCCCGTAAACTCGACGCTATGACCGCAGCGCACAACTACGACGACCTGCACCGCCTGGTCGACCGGCTGACGCCGGACCAAGCTCGTGCGTTGCGCGCAGTCGCGCTGCAACTCGTCGTCACCGAACCGGCCGAAACCGAACCGTCGACCGAACCGGGCGGTGATCGGCGCAGGCGGCTCTCGTTCGCTGGATTGATGCATGCGGAGCCCGATCTCGCTGCGAGAACGGAAGAGCTGCTCCGCGAGGAACGTGGTAAACAGGCACCGTGATCGTATGCGACACAGGCCCGCTCGTTGCAGTCCTCAATGAGAACGATGCGGACCATCGACGTTGCCTAGATCTCCTCGAGCGGCACCCGGGCCCAGTACTCGTACCCAGCCCCGTACTCGCCGAGGTCTGCTACTTCCTGGAGACCCGTGTTGGTCCCACAGCCGAAGCCAGGTTCCTGGACTCGATCGCTGATGGCGAGATCGAGCTCGTGGAGCTCACCCGAGTCGACCTGGTGCGGATGGCGGAACTGGTCCGGAAGTACGCGGATTTCCCTCTCGGAGCCGTCGATGCCGCGGTCCTCGCGGTAGCCGAACGGCTCGAGCTCGATGAGATCGCAACTCTTGATCGACGGCATTTCGGCGCCGTTCGGACCCGGCATACGAAGCCGCTGCGGCTGCTGCCCGACTGACAACCAGCATTTGGTTGACTGGTGACGTGTTCCGACTGATGTTCCATGAGCCGTGCATTCCGCCCAATACCGGGAACGCGATCCGGTTGGCGGCGGGGACGGGGTGTGAGCTGCATCTGATCGAGCCGCTCGGGTTCGATCTGTCGGAGCCGAAGTTGCGGCGGGCGGGGTTGGATTACCACGACTTGGCCTCGGTGACGGTGCACGCGGATCTGGCGGCGGCGTGGGAAGCGATCCGGCCGGAACGGGTGTTCGCGTTCACCACGCAGGCGAGCACGCGGTTCACCGATGTGCGGTATCGGGCGGGCGATGTGCTGTTGTTCGGGACCGAGCCGACCGGGCTGCCCGCCGAGGTGCTCGCCGATCCGCATATCACCGACCTGGTGCGGATCCCGATGCTGCCGGGGCGGCGGTCGATGAATCTGTCCAATTCGGCGGCGGTCGCGGTTTATGAGGCGTGGCGGCAGCACGGGTTTCCCGACGCGGTCTGAGGCCCCGGCCGATCCGGGTGGCCGGAGGTGCCGCTCAGCCGTCGATCTCGAAGCGTTTGAACCGTGAGGTGGCACCCGCGGTGAGCCGGACCGCGCTCTTGGGCACGCCGTAATGTTCGGCAAGCAACTCGATCGCGGCCTTGTTCGCCTTGCCTTCCACGGCAGACGCGCGGACGTAGAGCCGCATGGTGCCGTCGTCGAGGATTTCGACGAGCGGGCCCTTACGGCTGTTCGGTGTGATCGTCGCCCGGACGGTCGGCACGCGATTCTCCTGTAGCGCCAGTGTCTTTGCCTGCCTCGCCGGGTTTCCCGGCACCGGACGGCACGGTCTGCTCGGCGGGTACCGCGGCGGTGGCAGCCTCCCCCCGGCGGGGCCTGCGCACCAGCCGCGCGATCGCCCACACGAGCGCGCCGATCACCACGATGAAGCCGACCCACGGAACCGCTGTGCCGAGGAAGACCACGGCGTCCTTCAACCAGTCGACCAGCGAGTTCCAGCCGGAGACGATGCCGTCCCAGAAATTGCTCGGCCCCTCCTCGGGTTCGGTTCGGGTACTGGAGATCTCGATGGTCAGCGTGGACAGCGCGATCTGATCGTCGAGCAGGCGCTTCTGCCCGGTGAGACTGTCGAGTTCGGCCTGGCGGCTCGACAGCGCCTGTTCGGCGGCGAGCAGATCAGCGGTATTGGTGGCCTCGGCCATCAATACCCGCAGCCGGTCGACGGAGGCCTGCAGGGCCTTGATCCTGGCGTCGAGGTCCTGCCACTGCATCGTGACGTCATCACGGTTGGTGCTCACCTCGGTGACTTCGCCGATATCGCCGAGCCGGCCGATGAAATCGTCGGTGTGCTCGGCCGGGATCCGGACGGTGAGCCGGGCGCTGGGCACGTTGTCGTCGGTGCCTGGGCGTTCGGTGCGGCTGTCGACGCGCCCCCGCACTGCGGTGACCTGCGCTGTCACCTTGCCTGCCGCGTCGATGGGATCGGCGGAGACGATCTCGATCTGCCCGGTGATCACTTCCTTGCGGTCGGCGTCGACCTCGCCGCCGGTGCCCTGTTCCTTGGCAGGCGCCTGTTCGCGGAAGCCCGGCGTCGCGGCGGGACCCGGCATGTCGGCGACGGTGGGCGTGTGGCCGCCGACGGCCGACTCACGGTCGTCGTCATCGCCGCAGCCGACGACGAGCAAGGCCAGGCCGAGCAGGGCGATCAACAACACCGCGAGCTTGCGCATGGTCGCAGCGTAGCGGCTCGTCTCGGGCTCGACACGCTTCTCGTTCACCGGAAGTCGCGGGACTTGCCCGCCATCCGCAGATCCAGCTGCCGCAGGGTCTCGGCGTACACACTCACCGCGCCTTCGGCGTTCTGGATCCGGCCGCGAATGATCAACGCTCTCGCGGTCTGCGCGAGTCTGCGGTAGCGAGTCCACAGGCCGACCGAGCAGACGATATTGACCATGCCGGTCTCGTCTTCCAGGTTCAGGAAGGTGACACCGGCGGCGGTGGCCGGGCGCTGCCGGTGGGTGACGGCGCCGCCGACGAGAACTCGGGAACCGTCGGGCACCGACAGCAGCCGGTCGGCCGGGATCACGCCCATCGCGTCGAGTTCGGCGCGCAGGAATTCGGTGGGATAGCTGCCGGGCGAGATACCGGTGGCCCAGACGTCGGCAGCGGCCAATTCCAGTGCGCTCATTCCGGGGAGAGCCGGTGCCTCGGCGGCGGCGACCAGGCCGGGTAAGCGATCCGATCGTTCGGCGGCCGCGGCACCCGCCGCCCACAACGCCGTGCGGCGAACACTGCTCGCGCCGGGAGCAGCGCCACCGGGGGGCGGCTCGGACCGCGCGGGGATCGACGCCGGCGGTGTTCGGTTCGTGGCCGCGCGCACCGGGATCGCGGCGCCGGAGGGGCTGCCGTTCCGAGTCGAGGCCACAGTGGTGACACTGTCCAGCGCACCGGCCGTCGCCAGCGATTCCGCCTGGCGGACAGTGAGTTCCACCCGGCCGGTCAGGTCGAGCAACGAGGTGTACGGTCCGCTCTCCTCGCGAGCGGCGACGATCTTCTCGGCGAGTTCCGCCCCGATATAGCGGACCGCCGCCAACCCGAGCCGCACCTGGGTGCCGCGCTGTTCGAGGGTGGGTTCGGCGCGACTGGCATTGATATCGGGTCCGTGCACCACCACACCGTGCCTGCGCGCATCGGCCACCAGCGATTGCGGCGAGTAGAAGCCCATCGGCTGGGCGCGCAGCAGACCGGCGCAGAAGGCGGCCGGATGATGCAGTTTGAACCACGCCGAATAGAACACCAGCGCAGCGAAACTCTGCGAATGGCTTTCCGGAAAACCGAAATTCGCGAAGGCGTACAGCTTTTCGTAGATGCGATCGGCGACCTCGCCGGTGATACCGTGCAGATCGCGCATGCCCTGATAGAGCCGCGCCTTGAGCCGTTCCATGCGTTCGGGTGAGCGTTTCGAGCCCATAGCGCGCCGCAATTGATCGGCTTCGGCCGCGGTGAAACCGGCGACGTCGACGGCTATCTGCATGAGCTGTTCTTGGAACAGCGGCACGCCGTAGGTGCGCGCCAAGGTCTTCTGCAACGAGGGATGGTCGAAATCCCAGTCCTCCTGACCATTGCGGCGGCGAATATACGGATGCACCGAACCGCCCTGGATCGGGCCGGGCCGGATCAGCGCCACCTCGACCACCAGGTCGTAGAACTCACGCGGTTTCAGCCGGGGCAGCGTCGCCATCTGGGCACGCGACTCCACCTGGAACACCCCGATCGAATCGGCCTTCGACAGCATCTCGTACACAGCGGTTTCGGCCAGATCCAGCTTGTGCAGCTCGACGGTGACGCCTTCGTGTTCACGCACCAGATCGATCATGTAGTGCAACGCCGAGAGCATGCCGAGGCCGAGCAGATCGAATTTCACCAGCCCGGCGGCGGCGCAATCGTCCTTGTCCCACTGCAATACGCTGCGGCCGGGCATGCGCGCCCATTCCACCGGGCAGACGTCGGCGATGGGGCGATCGCAGATCACCATGCCACCGGAATGGATACCGAGGTGACGCGGCAGCCCTTCGATATCGGCGGCCAGTTCCAGGACCCGTTCCGGGATATCGGTGCCGGTTTCGGCGCCGACACCGGTCCAGCGGCTCACCTGTTTGCTCCACGCGTCCTGCTGGCCGGTGGAGAAACCGAGCGCGCGGGCAGCGTCGCGGACCGCCGATTTACCGCGATAGGTGATCACATTCGCCACCTGAGCGGCGTACTCGCGGCCGTAGGCGTGGTAGACGTGCTGGATCGCTTCCTCGCGACGATCGGATTCGATATCGATGTCGATATCGGGCGGGCCGTCGCGTGCGGGCGAGAGGAACCGTTCGAACAGCAGATTGTTGCGCACCGGATCGACATTGGTGATGCCGATGGCGTAGCAGACCGCGGAATTGGCGGCCGATCCCCGACCCTGGCACAGGATGCCGTTGTTCTTGCAGAACGTGACGATGTCGTGCACCACCAGGAAGTAACCGGGGAACTTCATGCCGGTGATCACGGCGAGCTCGTGCTCGATCTGGCGGTAGGCGGCGGGATTCTCCTGCGGCGCTCCGTAACGTTCGGCGGCCCCTTGCAGGGTGAGTTCCCGCAGCCAGGAATTCTCGTCGTGACCCTCGGGCACCGGGAACGGCGGCAGCTCCGGCGCGATCAACTTGAGGTCGAAGGCGCATTCGCGGGCCAGGGCGACGGCGTTGGCGACGGCCTGCGGGCAGTCGGCGAACAATCGCGCCATTTCCGCCCCCGAGCGCAGATGTGCCCCACCGGTGGGGGCCAGCCAGCCCGCCATCTCGTCGAGGCTGCTCCTGGACCGGATCGCGGCCAGCGCCATGGCGCGATGCCGTTGCGCCGGGGAGGCGAAATGCGCGCCGGTGGTGGCGACGACGGGCAGCCCGAGCCGATCGGCCAGCGCGATGAGGTGGGCGTTGCGTTCATCGTCGGCGGGCAGCCCGTGATGGGTGAGCTCCACGCTCACCCGCTCGGCGCCGAAGCGTTCGACCAGATCGCGCAGCGCCGCCTCGGCGCGCACCGGCTCGCTGCCCGCCCGCAGGTCCTGCTCCAGCGCCTGCCGGAGCGCCCCCTTCCGGCATCCGGTGAGGATCTGCCAGTGCCCGCCCGCGGCTGCGGTGAGGGTGTCGAGGTCGTAGCGCAGAATCCCCTTCTCGCCCGCGGCCATATGCGCCGCCGCGATCTCCCGCGACAACCGCCGGTACCCCTCCTGCCCACGGGCCAGCACCAGCAGATGCACCCCCGGTGGATCCGGTTCCCCCGTCCGCGCCGCGGAGTCGGGGGCACCCGAATGCGGCCTCGGCGCAGCCGTATCCCGCGGCGAGGGTTCCGCCGAAGCACTCTCCGCATCGACCGGCAGCGATCGAAGCCCGGCCCGGGCCGGACGTGACGGATGCGGCGGCGGATCGACCGGCGAGCGCGATTCCGTTGCGGCAAGGGTCAATTCAGCGCCATAGACGGTGGCGATATCCCATTCCCGTGCCGCCTCGAAGAAGCGGACCGCCCCGTAGAAGCCGTTGTGATCGGTGAGGGCGATGGCCTCGAGTCCGAGCCGGGCCGCCTCCTCGACCAGCTCCTCCGGATGGCTCGCGCCGTCGAGGAAGCTGTAGGCCGAATGCGCGTGTAACTCGGCGTAGGGCACGACCGGGCCGAGGGGGCGGACGTCATCGCCGTCGGCGAGATATTCACCGCGTTTACGCGACCACGCGGGGCTGTCGCCGCCGTCGCCCGGGTACATCGAATCCGGATCGTGCCTGCCCGGCCGCCCGGACAGCACCCGCTCCAGCTCCGACCAACTCGGTGGCCCGTTACTCCAGCCCATGGCGTGGCCTCACCTCACCGGACGCTGATCAGCTCGCCTTGAGCCGCTCGGTGGAGCCGGCGTCCAGCGCGCCGGCCACATGGTCGAGCCCGGTACGGATCACCTGACCGTAGGCATCGTTGGCGAGGACCTCGAGATGCCCCTTGGCCAGCGCCAATTGCATACGGGCGGAATCGAAATCGCCGACGCGGCGGTGGCTGTCGGCCAGGTTCAGGTACAGCGAGGGCAGGAATCCGCGCATGCCCTCATCGAGCGGACTGCCCGGCGCGAACACCGCCGCGAGCGCCCGCTGATCCCACAGCAGCGCCTCCTCGGCCGTGTCGACCACATCGGCGAGATGGTGGGCGATCACGCAGCGGTGCAGCGGATCACCGTGTTCGCCGATCTCCTCCCACAGCCTGTGTAGCGCGTTTCGCGCCGCCTGCTGATCCACACCGCCGAGCCGCACCGCGGCATAGATATCCGCCATCCGATCGTCCGTCATGGCCCCAGTATCGCACATATGTTCGAACAATTTCGAGTGTTCGAACCCGGGTCGCCGATGTTCTCCGGCTGTGATGTAAACCACTTGGCACCGAACTTACTTGAGAGTAAGTTCGGTGCCGACAGACCTGCAAAGGAGCAGCGATGACCTCAGCCGACGATGCCGCCACCCGCGAGAAGATCCGGCGCGATCAGCGCAGCCGCGATCTCACCGGCCGCCATGTCGTGATCACCGGCGCCTCCTCCGGCATCGGCCGGGCCGCCGCCATCGCCGTCGCCGACAAGGGCGCGGTGGTGTTCCTGCTCGCCCGCCGAGGCGAGGAGCTCGCGGCCGTGGTCGAGGAGATCCGCGCGGCGGGCGGCAGTGCGTTCGGATACCAGTGCGACGTCACCGATTCCGAGTCGGTGGATCAGGCGGTCGAAGCGATCCTGCGCGAGCACGGCCACGTCGACATGCTGGTGAACAACGCGGGCCGCTCCATCCGGCGCGCCATCCACCGCTCCACCGACCGGCTGCACGATTTCGAACGCACCATGGCGGTCAACTACTTCGGCGCCCTGCGGATGACGCTGGCACTGCTACCGCAGATGCGTGAGCGCAAGTTCGGCCACATCGTCAATATCAGCAGTGCGGGCGTGCAGGTCGCCACGCCCCGCTTCGCGGCCTATCTGGCCAGCAAGGCGGCGCTGGACAAGTTCACCGAGGTGGCCGCGGTGGAGACGCTGGCCGACGGCGTCACCTTCACCACCATCCACATGCCGTTGGTGCGCACCCCGATGATCACCCCGAGCGGCAATCAGGGGCCGTCCGAATCGCCGGAATGGGCCGCCGCCACCATCGTCCGCGCGCTCAGCGAACGCCCCAAACGCATCGACGTACCCCTCGGCACACTCGCCGAATACGGCGGCATCATCACCCCCAAGCTGCGCGATCGCATCCTGCACCGCTACTACCGCGCACTCCCCGACTCCCCCGCCGCCCGCGGCGAAGCCGACGACACCGCCGAGCCCGCCGCCACCCTCGCCCCGCCGCATGAACCCCGCCCCCGCTCGGCGGCCCGCAAGGTCACCGGCGCCGCCCTGCGCCGCGCCGCCCGCTGGGTCCCCGGCACCCACTGGTGAGCCGCGAACGGTAGCCGGCCGCGCCACCCCGGCAGCAGCCGATACCGCGCGGTCGGCCCGCGGACTCGCCCGGGCAGCCGGCCCGGTGCTCAGTGGCCGAGGAAAGGCAGTACGGCGGCGGCGAATTCGCGGTAGCGGTCGCGATGGATGCTGTGCCCGCAGGTGAAGGCGGTGACCGAGCAGTCGGGGATCGAGGTGCGCATGACCTCGAGTTTCTCCGGATCGACCATGCCGCCGGGCCCGCCGCGCAGCACCAGTGTCGGCGCGCTGATCTCGGTGAGCCGCTCCCACCATTCCGGATGCGGTTTGCGGAACTGTTCGAGCGCGGTGCGCGTCATCGACCGGTCGAAGGCCAGCACGGCGCGCGGATGACGCACCAGGCTGGAGGTGGCGTGCCACAGTTCGGGCGGGGTCGGCAATCTACGGGTGAGCGTCAGCTCCTCGGTGCCGGAACGCAGCGGCAGCGGGCATTCCTCCATGACCAGGCGGCGCACCAGGCTCGGCCGCTCCTGCGCCACACAGGACACCGCGTAGCCGCCGAGCGAATGCCCGACCAAGTCCACTCGATCCAGTTCGAGGTGATCGCACAAGCGCAGCACGTCGGCGCCGAACTCGCCGAACAGATACGACTCGGTATGCGCGCTGCGGCCGTGGCCGCGCAGATCGGGGATGATGACGCGACGTCCGGCCCGCACGAGTTCACGGGCGAACCGGTCCCAGGTGTGGCCGTCACCGCCCATGCCGTGCACCAGCACCACCGGGACGTCGTCGACCGCGACCGCCCCGGAGTCCCGGTAGGCGATCAGCACGTCGCCGAGCGCGACCCTGGCCGTCGTCAGATTCACGATTGTCGAGAATACCGGCGATCACCAGGGGAAAGTCGATGATCTGGCACACACGGGCAGGCCCGCGCTCATTCGTAGAGCCCTTCCACATGCCACCGGCCGTCGCGGGCGATGAGCAGCAGGCTGTGCGGGCCGGGTAGTTCGACCTGCACGCGGGCGGCGGGCGCGGATCCGGCGGACCACCAGAGCTCGTCCATCGGCCACGGACCCGCCCACGCGGTCAGCTCCCACTGCTTACCGCCCCAGCGCAAACGCGCGGGAGTCGCGCTGAACAGCCCGCGCTCGGTGACGTGCACCGGGGCGCCGCCCGCCGATTCCAGCTCGACCCGGGGCCGGTTCATCATGAGCACCGCGGGCGCCGGTTCGGGCAGCCTGCCCGGCCACGGCAGCGTGGGATCGGCGGCAGGCACCTGTTCGTCGCCGAGCGCGACCATGGTGATCCGCTCCGCGGGGCCGCGTCCGCCGCTGAGCACCCCGACCTGCACCGCCGCACCACCGAGCAGGCCCTGCACCCGGACCAGGGCGCGCATCGCCCGCGCATCGGTGCTGCCGGCATCGCCCCACAGCCCGAGCTGGAGCGCCGCGGCCGGAATCACCTCGACCGGTTCCAGCCGCAGCAGGGTGATCGGGGCGGTGGGCCCGCCGGAACCACCGGTGTCGCGATGGGTGAGCCAGCCGTCCAGCTGCCAGCGCACCCGGTCGGCGACGCCGTCGGCGGTCAGCGGTTCGGCGCAGCGCCAGACGCGGGTGAGCCGTTCACCGGCGGCGGTCTCGGCGAACACCGCGAGCCTGGTGCAGGCCACCGCCGCGGCCGAGAACGCGGCATGGGCGCGGGTGGCGAGCATGCGCCCGGCGAAGGCGGCGGCGTCGACCCGGTCGATCGGCGGATCGCACGACAACTCCACCGTCAGATCGCGCGGCGGGGTGCGCGCGGACGGCGGACGTTCGGGCAGGGCGCGAGCGCAGCGGTGCGCCGCGATCGCGTCGGCGCCGAACCGGGAGCCGACCTGGGCCGGAGTGAGCGCGGCGAAATCGCCGACGCGCCGCAACCCGAGCCGATGCAGCAGATCCACCAGCTCGACCCGTTCGGGCGCGGCCAGCGCCGGTTCGACGGCCAGCTCACCGATCGGCAACGGTGCCAGGAAATCCGCCCCCGCTCCTGGCGCCACGATGGTGTCGCGACGCGCGGCGAGCACCGCCGTGGACACTTCATCGGCGATCCCGATCTGGGCCTCGGCTCCTGCCGCGGCCACCACGTCGACGAGCCGTTCGGCCGCGGCTTCCTCGGAGCCGAAGAACCGGGCCGCGCCGCGCACCCCGAGGACCAGCAGCCCCGGCCGCAGCACTTCCACACCGGGGACCGCGGCGTCGACCGCGGCCACCACCGGCTCGAACAACCGTGCGTCCCGATCCGGATCGGCCTTGGCGATATAGAGCTCGGGGCAGCGGGCCTGCGCCTCCCGGCGGCGCAGCCCGCGCCGCACCCCGTCGGCCCGTGCGGTCGCCGAACACGCCACCACCTTGTTGGCCGACAACACCGCGACCGGCCGGCTGGCGGGCACCTTCCCCAGTGCCGCCGCCGCGACCGCGGGCCAATCCGGGCACCACACCGCGAGGACCCGGGCCGGTCGGGTCATGGTGGATCACCGTCCCTGGCCGCGTGCTCTTTCGTCGACTCCGCTGCCGCGGTCCTGCGCGGCGACCAACCGCGCAGGATCCACCCGGCCCGGTCGGCGGCCTTCATGAGGCGGCGTCCCGCACATCGCTGGGTTCACTTGTGGCCGCGCGGGTTTCGCTGCTCGTCCATTCCATGCGTCCCGCGCGCCTGCGCAGCGTGATACCGCCGGTGCGCGGCGTCGAGGCCCGGCCCGCCACCTCGACCTCCAGGGAGATCGAATCGAGCCTGCCGCGGCCGAGGCCGAGCCCGGTATAACCGGCCACCCGGGTGCCGAGCCGCAGCGACGGAGCGGGCCAGCGGCCGCCGGTGACGACCAGGACGGCGCCTTTGTTCCTGGCCCGCGCGGCGATCACCCTGGCCCTTGCCGGGGCGACGGCAGCGCCACCGAGGTCGAGTAGGACCAGATCGAGCCCGTCGAGCAACACCGCGGCCACCTCCAGCGCATCCTGGCCCGGATCGGCGACGACGGCGATCCGGCCCAGCTGCGCCCCCATCTCCGCCGCCGCGAGCAAGCCGAGCTTCGGCATGCCGACCACCGCCGCATGCCCGCCGTCGGTGGTGACCGCGGCCAGCAGGCCCGCCAGCAGCGATCCCGCACCCGCGTACGCCACCACCGACCCCTTGACCAGACCACCGTCGGGCAGGAGCTCGGCCAGTGCCGACGGTACGGGCAGCGTTTGCCTGCGCACACCCTCCGAAGTGGGCAATCGGGCGGCTGCGGATTCGCCGCGGCCAGGTACCGCCGCGATCTTGCGCCGCAGCTCCGCCAGCTCCTGCGCCGTCGCACGCCCCGGTTCCCGCGAATCCGAACCCATCACTCACCTACCTCTACGGGGACTCCTGCTCCGGCCGACGGCACCGGAACCTGCCCGACGCACCGTCCGAGCTCGGCCGATCCGGCTGCGCCCGGCCCGGCGATGGTCACCACACGCGCACCTCGCGGCGCCTGTCCGCCGAAGAAACCCCGATTCCTCGACGGTTCAGCACCGATCCAGCTATCGATCTGTCTCGAATATACGTTCGAATGACTCCCAGTAGAAACCCGCCCCTGAGATCCGTCAAGCGCGCGCCGCGGCCCCTCGCGCGGCGGCCGCCGTGACCACCGTCACGACGGCGAACTCCCGGTCCGAATCCGGCCAGCTACCACGGAATTCGGCTAGTCTCGCACCATGATCGATCGTCCCCGTCCCATCGTCGGCCCGGACTATCTGGTGGCCGGCCGCTACCGCCTGCAATCGAAACTCGGCGGCGGCGGCATGGGCGCGGTCTGGCTCGCGACCGACCGGCTGCTGAACCGCGACGTCGCCATCAAGCAGGTGCTGTCCACCGCCGGGCTCGACGAGGACGAGGCGAACCGGATCCGCGAGCAGATCATCCACGAGGGCCGGGTCGCGGCCAAGCTCTCCCACGAACATGCCATCGCGGTCTACGACGTGGTGCTCGAGGCCGGTGAGCCCTGGCTGGTGATGGAGCACCTACCCTCGCGCAGCGTGGCCAAGGCGCTCGGGCTGTTCGACGCGCTGCCGGTGATCGAGGTCGCGCAGATCGGCGCGCAGGTCGCCGACGCGCTGGCCGCCGCACATGCCGTCGGCATCGTGCACCGCGACATCAAACCGGGCAATATCCTCGTCGCCGATCGCGGGCCAGGCGTGGGGATGGCCAAGCTCAGCGACTTCGGCATCTCGCGCGGTTCGGGAGAGTCCGCCGACGAACCCGATGGCGTCATCACCGGCACCCCCGCCTACCTGCCGCCGGAAGTGGCCCGCGGTGCCAGGCCGACCGAGGCCAGCGATGTGTTCTCCCTCGGCGCCACCCTCTACACCGCCATCGAGGGCCAGCCGCCGTTCGGCTTCGACGACGACAGCGACGCCATCGTCGAGCGCGCGGCCATGGCGCAGATCATTCCGCCCAGCCGCAGCGGTGTGCTCACCCAGGCGCTGCTGCACATGATGGAGCCGGCGCCGCAGCGTCGCCCGACCATGGCCGAGGCCAGGGACGAAATCCTCACCGCCGCTTTCGGTCCCGGCACCGCGCCCTACATCATCGGCGCACCGGTGCGCACCGAGGACGGCACCATCCCCGCCTGGGCGGCCCGCAATTCGGCGTCGGGGCTGCGCAGCCCGCTGTCGACCCCGCTGCCGCGCCGCACCCAGCCCGCACAGGCGCCGGTCGCGCCCGCTCAGCCGCAGCTGGGTGCCAAGAAGTTGCCGCAGCCGAGCAACGCGCCGCTGGCCATCGCGATCGGCATGCTGATCGGATTGGTGATCATCATCGCCGTCATCGTCGCGCTGCTGTAATCGCAGGCCCTAATCGATCCGCCTGCGGTGCGCCCAGCGGGTCAGCGCGTTGCGGTTGGACTGCTGGGTTTTGCGCAGCACGTTGGAGGCGTGGGTCTCCACTGTTTTCACCGAGATGAACAGGGTTTCGGCGATTTCGCGGTAGGTGTAGCCGCGCGCGAGCAGGCGCAGCACCTCCAACTCGCGCGGGGTCAGCGAATCCAGTTCCGGATCCAGCGGCGGTTCCGGCGCCGGGGATTTCCCGGTGAACGAGTCGAGGACGAAACCGGCCAGCCTGGGGCTGAACACCGCGTCGCCGCCCGCGACCCGGCGGATGCCGTCGGCCAGTTCGGCGCCGGAGATGGTCTTGGTGACGTAGCCGCGCGCACCCGCCCGGATCACCGCGATCACGTCCTCCGCGGCATCCGACACACTCAGCGCCAGGCACACCGGGCCGTCATCGATCCCGGACAGCACCGCGACACCGCCACCGTCGGGCATGTGCACGTCCAACAGCACCACATCGGGGCGGGTGCTGTTGATCCCGGCCACGGCCTCGGCCACCCCGCCGGCCTCACCGACCACCTCCATATCGGTTTCCCGGCTCAACTCCGCCCGCACCCCGGAACGGAACACGGCGTGATCGTCGACGAGAAAGACCTTCACCGCCACCTACTTCTCCTTCACCGGACAGCCCTATCCGCCGTCACCACTGTGTCGCGGTCGCCCGCGACAGTTCCATCGGTACCACACCTGAGACGACGGTCAGCGCTGCTCAGCGCGCACCGCGGACCCGCTCGTCCGTGTCGGCGGCTGCTCGACAACCACCTCGGCGGCTTCCTCGGGGCGAGCCTCGGCACCTGCCGCGGTGTCCTGCTCGGCCCCGGTACCAGTCTCGGTACCGGAATCGGTGCGCGGCATGATGATCCGCACCTCGGTGCCGCGCCCGAGCGTGGACACGATCTCCACCTGCCCGCCGCGCCGCTCCACCCGGCCGCGAATGGATTTGGCCAGCCCCTGACGATCCGCGGGCACCGCGTCGACGTCGAAGCCGACACCGCGATCGCGCACGAACACACTCACCTGGTGGGGTTCGGTCTCGGCGAACAGATCGATGACGGGCACGTCCGCGTGTTTGGCGGCATTCACCAGCGCCTCGCGCGCGGCACCGAGCACGGCGGTGAAATGTTCCTTTGGCAGGCCGGATCCGGTGTCGGCGATATCCATCGATACGTCGCCGACGGTCACCGGCGTCACCTTCACCCCGTGCTGGTCTTCCACCTCACCGGCAATGGTGCGCAGCGCCGCGGCCAGGCTGGACTGGGCGGGTGCGGCGTCCTCGAACAGCCAGCGGCGCAGTTCGCGTTCCTGGCTGCGCGCCAGCCGCACCACCTCGTGCGGATCATCGGCCTGACGTTGGATCAGCGCGAGCGTCTGCAACACCGAATCGTGCAGGTGGGAGGCGATCTCCTCGCGTTCCTCATTGCGGATGCGGGCGGCGCGTTCGGCGTTCAACGCCCGCATCATCCGCAGCCACAGCGGCACCGACAGCAACCCGGCCCCGAGCAGCGTCACCGCGACGGCCAGCAGCGCCGAACCGAGCGAACCGATATCGATCCCGGCCAGCACCACCACCGCCAGCCCGGCCACGATCAGGGTGATGCCCGCGACGATGCGTGACCAGGTCACCATCGTCGGTTTGGCAGGCAGCCCGAGCAGCGACCGCGGGCCGTCCGCGTCGTACTCGCGCCATACCAGGGCCGCACCGACCGCCACCGCGATCAGCGGGACGATGATCCGCGCCGCGGTCCCGCTGAACAGCGCCGACATCGCCACCGACAACCCGAACCCGAGCAGCGCGAGCCCGATGGCCTGGCGCCGTTCCTGCCCGGACGGCCGCACATCGTCGGCGCCGCCAGGAGTGAAGATCCACAACATCGCATACGCGACGATCCCCGCCCCCGCCAGCGCGGACAGCAACACGAATGCCATCCGCACCTTGAACACGTCGACCCCGAGATGGTCGGCGATGCCGCCGGCCACCCCGCCGACGATCCGCCCACCCGTGCGCCGCACCAACCGCCCCCGCGCCTGCTCCCCTGGCTCGGCCACCCCGCGAGCAGCATCGAACCCACGCGCGTCGAACGCCGGAACAGACGGATACATACTCCCGATACTGGCACGCATCGCCGACACCCAGCCATCGGGAAACACCCTGAGATCGGCGGTAGCGATTTCCGTCGGTGCGGTTCAGGAGGATTTTCAGGGTGAACCCCGATGCGCAGGACGCAGGCCGGGGCAGACCATGGATCCCATGACGAAGACGAGCTTCGGTGAGCAGCTTCAGCAGATGTGGCGGACGCGGCCGGTGCGGTTGCCGCGGCGCGGGCCGATCGCGGGCGTGGCCGCCGGGTTCGGGCAGCGCTACAACGTCGATCCGGTGCTGGTGCGGGTGGCGTTCGTGGTGTCGACGATCTTCGGCGGGGCAGGCATCGTGCTGTATCTGCTGGCATGGCTGTTGTGCAGCGCGGAAGGCGACGAGACCTCGGCGGCCGAGTCGCTGGTCGGCAAGGGGCACAGCTCCCAGTCGCAGACCAAGACCATCGTGTTGATCGTCGCGCTCGCCATCGCGGTGAGCGCGGTCGGGCCGATCGGGGTCGGACTCGGCGGGTCCGGGGTGATCGGGCTGGCGTTCATGCTGGCGGGTTGGTGGATGCTGTATCTGCGCACTCCACAGCCGCCCGCTCCCGAATTCGACGACCGGCTCGCCGGTACCGGATATCCGGGCACCGCCTTCCCACAGACCGCTCCGCTGTGGACCGGCGCTCCCCCGTTCCCCACACCCACCTACGGCCCGTACACGCCGTATACGAAACTGCCGGATCAGTACGTCCCGGATCAGCCGGTGGTGCTCGACAAGGCCACCGATGCGCCCCGAGCCGCGCGGTCCGAGGAGAACAGGACCGACGTGCTGAACACCGATCGCCCCACCGAGGTCCTCGCGAGCACCCAGACCACCGACGTCCTGCATACCGGCGAGGCCACCGCGGCCTCGTCGCCGAGCCCTGCACCGGACGCCGACGCGCTGCCGGACGACGAGCCAGGTTCCACCGGCCTCGCCGCTACCGGGCCGGCCGAACCGGCGAAACCCCAGCTCACCAAGGCCACGCAACCGGCGCCGAATGCCCTGCGCACCGCAGGGGTGACCCCGCCCTCCTGGGATCCGCTCGGTGTGGCACCGCTGGCCTGGGATCTGCCCGAACCGTCGCCCGTGCGCACGGTGGTCGCACCGGAGCCGAAGAAGCCGCGCTCCCGGCTGACACCGGTGGTGCTCGGTCTGGCGATACTCGCCGCGGCGGGCGCGGGTGCGGCGGCCGCGTCCGGAGTGGAATGGATGACGCCGGGCCGGATCGCCGCGGTCGCACTCGGCGTGATCGGTCTCGGCCTGATCCTCGGTGCGTTCCTGCGCCGCGGCTACGGATTGCTGGTGGTGACCGCGCCGCTGGCCGGGTTCGTTGTACTGGCCTCGATGATCGGGCCGATCGATTTCGACGGCGCCACCATGGGCGAGCAGGTCTGGACTCCGGCGGCGACCACGGACCTGAAGCCGGGCTACGGCGTCACGATGGGGTCGGGCACGCTGGATCTGCGCCGGCTGGCGCTCACCGAGAACCGCACCGTCGACGTGTCGG
Organism: Nocardia sp. CDC519; assembly: GCF_059509835.1. NCBI lineage: Bacteria > Bacillati > Actinomycetota > Actinomycetes > Mycobacteriales > Nocardiaceae > Nocardia > Nocardia sp. CDC519. Next base: position 17,861 of record NZ_CM183377.1, read on the forward strand.
TGCGGATGGGCGAGGCGATCGTGCTCGTGCCCGAGAATATGAACGTCCGCGCCGACTGCACGGTGCGGATGGGCGAGGCCCAATGCCCCGAAGGTCTGATCGGGCCCGGCGGTGACGCACCGGTGCTCGATCTCACCATTGATGTCCGAGCGGGAAGTGCGGAGGTGCGCCGTGGCTGACAACCACACCGAAACCCGTCACGGGCCGTCGTTCTCGCTGCTGATCGTCGGCCTACTGGCGCTGGCATTGAGCGTCTGGGCCATGCTCGGCCCGGTGTCGTGGCCGGCGACAGGGGTCGTCTCGATCGGCTGGATCATCGTGGTGACGGCCATCGTCGTCGGACTGCTGCTCGTGCTGTCCCCACGTAAACGTCGATAGCACAACCGAATACGAACCGCCCGCCGCCCCGGCGGGCCGTTCGCGTCGAACACCCGGATCCACCCGCCGCGGTCGGCTCGAGAAACCCTCCGCGGCAACCCGACTCGACCGACAGGAGATCCGATGTCGCAGCACAGTTCCGACCATCCCGAACAGCGCGATCATCCGCGGCTGACGTCCGAAGAGCCTGCGGCCGAGCCCGCTCCCGCCGCTCCGGCGGCGGGTGTTCCGCTGGGCCGCATCATCCTCGGCCGCGCCTGGCCCTACCGGGTCGGCTGAATCATTCCCATTCGATGGTGCCCGGCGGCTTGCTCGTGACGTCGAGCACCACGCGATTGACCTCGGCCACCTCGTTGGTGATCCGGGTGGAGATGCGCTCGAGCACGTCGTAGGGCAGGCGGGTCCAGTCCGCGGTCATGGCGTCCTCGCTGGACACCGGGCGCAGCACGATCGGATGACCGTAGGTGCGGCCGTCGCCCTGCACGCCGACGCTGCGGACATCGGCGAGCAGCACCACCGGGCACTGCCAGATCTGCCGGTCCAGCCCGGCCGCGGTGAGCTCTTCCCTGGCGATGGCGTCGGCCTGGCGCAGCGTGTCCAGCCGATCCTCGGTGACCTCGCCGACGATGCGGATGGCCAGGCCCGGGCCGGGGAACGGCTGCCGGGAAATGATCTCCTCGGGCAGGCCCAGCTCGCGCCCGACCGCGCGGACCTCGTCCTTGAACAGCAGCCGCAGCGGCTCGACCAGCTCGAATTCCAGGTCTTCCGGCAGTCCGCCGACATTGTGATGGGACTTGATGTTGGCGGTGCCCGCACCGCCGCCGGACTCCACGACATCCGGGTACAGCGTGCCCTGCACCAGGAACTCGACCTTCGGGGTGGCACCATCGCTGCCGGCCTGCTCGCCGACGACCTCGGAGACCGCGTCCTCGAAGGACCGGATGAACTCCCGGCCGATGATCTTGCGCTTCTCCTCCGGATCGGTGACGCCCTTCAGCTCACCGAGGAACTGATCGACCGCGTCGACGGTCACCAGCCGGGCGCCGGTCGCGGCGACGAAATCCTGCTGCACCTGCTCACGCTCACCCGAGCGCAGCAGGCCGTGGTCGACGAACACACAGGTCAGCTTGTCGCCGATGGCGCGCTGCACCAGCGCACCCGCGACCGCGCTGTCCACGCCGCCGGACAGCGCGCAGATGGCGTGCCCGTCGCCGACCTGCTCACGCACCCGCTCGATCAGCGATTCGGCGATATTGGCCGGGGTCCAGGTGGCCGGGATGCCCGCGATCTCGTGCAGGAAGCGGCTGAGCACCTGCTGGCCGTGCGGGGAATGCAGCACCTCGGGGTGGTACTGCACACCGGCCAGCCGACGGGCCGGATGCTCGAACGCGGCCACCGGCGCACCGGCGGTGGTACCGGTGACCTCGAAACCGGCAGGCGCGTCGGTGACGGCGTCACCGTGGCTCATCCACACCGGCTGGATGGTGGGCAGGCCGCCGTGCAGCACACCACCATCGATATTGAGTTCGGTGCGGCCGTATTCGCGGGTGCCCGTGTGGGCGACGGTGCCGCCGAGGGCCTGCGCCATCGCCTGGAAGCCGTAGCAGATGCCGAATACCGGCACCTCGAGGTCGAACAGCCGCGCGTCCAGCTGCGGCGCGCCCTCGGCGTAGACGCTGGACGGTCCGCCGGACAGGATGACGGCCAGCGGCTGCCGTTCGGCGATCTCCTCGACCGAGGCGGTGTGCGGGACCACCTCGGAGTAGACACTCGCCTCGCGGACTCGACGGGCGATCAGCTGCGCGTACTGCGCACCGAAGTCGACGACGAGGACGGGTCTCTGCGAATCTGCCACCCGAACAGTCTAGAGCTCGGCCTTCTCCGCTCCGACCGCAGCCCGCACGGCGCCGAATCGCCCGACGCACCCCGGTACGGCTGACTATCCTCGACGTCGTGCCATTCGCCCGCGCGATCGATGCCGACATCCACTACGAGGACACCGGCGGCAACGGTCCGCTGGTGCTATTGGCACACGAATTCTTCATGGACCGCACCATGTTCGCCGCGCAGATGGACGCGCTGGCCCCGGAGTTCCGCATCGTCACCTGGGATGCGCGCGGACACGGCCACACCAGAGACCAGGGCCTGCCGTTCACCTACTGGACCGCCGCGCGGGACGCGCTGACCGTGCTCGACCATCTCGGTGCCGAACGCGCCGTGGTCGGCGGCACGGCCCAAGGCGGGTTCACCGCCCTGCGCACCGCGCTCATCGCGCCCGAACGGGTCGCGGGACTGATCCTGATCAGCACCGAAGCACACGGGCCCACGCCCGAGCAGTCGACGGCCACACAGCGTTTCCTGGCCGAGTGGTACGACGACGGCTCCCGTCCGCGCGCCGTGCAACGCCTCGCGCACTGGCTCATCGGCGACCACGACCGGCATCGCTCGGTGTGGACCGAACGCTGGCTCGCCCACGACCGCCACCGCATCGAAGTCGCCGCGGGCTGCCTGCTCGGCCGCGATTCGGTGCTGGACCGGCTGTCCGAGATCAGCTGCCCGGCCCTGGTCGTGCACGCCAGCCACAGCGGCATCGCCCGCGAGCGCGGCAAACTGCTCGCCGAATCGATTCCTGGATCGACGTTCGTGGAAATCGACGGCGCGCGGCTGGCGGTGACGATGACCCATCCGGACCCGGTCAATCACGCGATCCGGCAGTTCCTGCGCGGCCGCGCCGTCAGCTCCGCCGGTCGCGGCCGCTGAACACCATCAGGCGCGGACGCTGAGTCCGACCTTCTGGAACTCCTTCAGATCCGAGTATCCGGCCTTCGCCATCGAACGGCGCAGCCCGCCGACGAGGTTGAGCGAACCGAACGGATCATCCGACGGCCCGAACAACACCCGCTCCAGGCTCGGCCGCACCGAATCCTCGCCGTCGCCACCCAGCTCCCACGGATCGTCCACATGCAGCAGCGAACCGCGCGGGACCGAGGGATGCGCCGCGGCCGACGGCCAGTACCAGCCGCGCCCCGGCGCCTCGGCGGCCGCGGCCAGCGGCACCCCGATCATCGCCGCGTCCGCGCCGCAGGCGATGGCCTTCGCCAGCTGACCCGAGGCCGCGATATCGCCGTCGGCGATCACATGCACATAGCGGCCGCCGGTCTCGTCCAGGTAGTCGCGGCGCGCCGCGGCGGCATCGGCGATCGCCGTCGCCATCGGGACCCCGATACCCAGCACCTCACCGGTGGTGGTCGCGCCCGGGTAGGAGCCGTAACCGACGATGACGCCTGCCGCGCCGGTGCGCATCAGATGCAGCGCGGTGCGGTGATCGCTCACCCCGCCGGCCACCACCGGCACATCCAGCTCGGCGATGAAGGTCTTCAGGTTCAGTGGCTCGCCGTCGCCGACGTGCTCGGCGGAGATGATCGTGCCGTGCACCACCAGCAGGTCGATGCCGGCCTGCACCAGCGCCGGCGTCAGCGACTGCGCGTTCTGCGGACTCACCCGCACCGCCGTCGTCACGCCTGCGGCCCGCACCTGCGCGACCGCCGCCGCCAGTAGATCGGGCTGCATCGGCGCGGCATGCAGCTCCTGCAAGAACGAGATCGCCCGGTCGTAGCCACCCTTGGCGACCAGATCGAGCAACTGCTCGATCTTGGCCGACACATCCGCGTGCCGCGCCCACAGTCCCTCACCATTGATGACGCCGAGGCCACCGAGCCGGCCGAGCTCGATCGCGAACTCCGGCGAGACCAGGGCATCGGTCGGGTGGGTCAGGAACGGGATCTCGAACCGGTAGGCATCCAGCTGCCAGGCCAGCGACACCTGCTTGGCCGAGCGGGTGCGGCGCGAGGGGACGATATCGATATCGTCCAGCTCGTAGGTACGGCGGGCCGTCCGGCCCATTCCGATCTCGACCATGTCGCGCACTGCTCGCTCCTGTATCTAATTGCGGCGCCTCCGGCGCCGCGTGTTCGCGGCCCCCGGTGTCTCGTGTTCGCGCGAGCGCTACTTGCCTTCGGCGTGCGCAGCGGCCGCGCAAACCCGAGACGGGCCGCGAACGGGGCTCCTCGAGGTCGCCCCTCCGTTGTCTGGACTTGCGGCACTTTGCATCGCAAGCTCGCGTCCGTGGGCAGGCCACGGCCAGGATTCTGTTTGTAGTGGATCTGGACACAGCGTGCCGTCACCGTCTACGAACGATACCCACCGTGGCTGGTTCCACGACTGCTGGCATGCCGGAGCGACCCGGACGAATCGGATGCCAACTCCGGGGCCGCCCAAGCCGCACCGGTCGTGCCGCGGGCACGGCCGACTCGGATCAGCCGCGGCCGGTGTAGTTCGGTGCCTCCACCGTCATGGTGATGTCGTGCGGGTGGCTTTCCTTCAGCCCGGCCGCGGTGATCTGCACGAACTGGGCTTCCTGCAACTCAGCGACGGACTGCGAACCGGTGTAGCCCATGGCCGCGCGCAGGCCGCCGACGAGCTGGTGGATGACCTGGTTGACCGGGCCGCGGAAGGGCACCCGGCCCTCGATGCCCTCGGGGACCAGCTTGTCCTCGGCGAGCACGTCGTCCTGGAAGTAGCGGTCCTTGGAGAAGGACTTGGCCTGCCCGCGGCCCTGCATGGCGCCCAGCGAACCCATGCCGCGGTAGCTCTTGAACTGCTTGCCGCCGACCAGGATCAGTTCACCGGGCGATTCGGCAGTACCGGCGAGCAGCGAACCGAGCATCACCGTGGACGCGCCCGCGGCGATGGCCTTGGCGATATCGCCGGAGAACTGGATGCCGCCGTCGGCGATGACCGGCACACCGGCCGGCTTGCACGCCGCGACCGCCTCCAGAATGGCGGTGATCTGCGGGGCACCGACACCGGCGACCACGCGAGTGGTGCAGATCGAGCCCGGCCCGACACCCACCTTCACCGCGTCCGCGCCCGCCTCGACCAGCGCCTGCGCGCCGGCGCGAGTGGCGATATTGCCGCCGACCACCTGGATGCGATCGCCGACCTCGGCCTTGACCTTGGTGACCATCTGCAGCACCTGCGCCTGATGGCCGTGCGCGGTATCGACCACCAGCACATCGACGCCCGCGTCGGCCAGCGTCATCGCGCGCGACCAGGCGTCGTCACCGACACCGACCGCGGCGCCGACCAGCAGGCGGCCGTCGCGGTCCTTGGTGGCGTTCGGGTACTGATCGGTCTTGACGAAGTCCTTGACGGTGATCAGGCCGCGCAGCCTGCCCTCACCGTCCACGATCGGCAGCTTCTCGATCTTGTGCCTGCGCAGCAGGCCGAGCGCGGCCTCCGCCGTCACCCCCTCCTGGGCGGTGATCAGCGGCGCCTTGGTCATCACATCGGCCACCCGGCGATCCTGGTCGACCTCGAAGCGCATATCGCGGTTGGTGATGATGCCGACCAGCGCGCCGGTCTCATCCACCACCGGCAGGCCGGAGATGCGGAACCGCGCGCACATCGCGTCGACCTCGGCCAGGGTGTCGGTGGGGCGGCAGGTCACCGGATCGGTCACCATGCCCGCCTCGGAGCGCTTGACCGTCTCCACCTGGCTCGCCTGATCGGCCACCGACAGATTGCGGTGCAGCACGCCCATACCGCCCGCTCGCGCCATGGCGATGGCCATCCTGGCCTCGGTGACGGTATCCATCGCCGAACTACACAGCGGGGTACGCAGCCGGATCTCCCTGGTCAGCTGGCTCGAAGTCTCGACCGAACTGGGAATGAGATCCGAGGCCGCGGGCAGCAGCAGCACATCGTCGAACGTGAGGCCGAGCATGGCGATCTTGTTCGGATCGTCACCACCCGTATGAGGGCGGACAGCGCTTCGTTCGCCCGGTACGGGATTACTCATTCGGATCGACCCCTCCTGGACGTCGACAGTGCCGCGAGGGCCGGACCGGCCTGCGGACTGTTTCATGGGATGGACTGTGCGGATCTGACACCGACGGGTGTCGGGTACACGTCGGCGGGTTTCACCTATGGTATCTGTCCGGTGGAACACGCCTCGAGTGAGGCCGCCGGGGAAACTGGCTGCGCGCATAGCTGGCGCAGACCGCCCTGTTCTGCGTACCGTGGGGATGTGCGTGACCATCTACCACCTGGCTTGCCGCCGGATCCATTCGCCGGAGACCCCTCCGACCCGTCGGCCGCGCTCGATGCCATCGAGCCGGGCGAACCGCTGGATCCTCATGAGCGCCTCGCGGTCGAGGAGGATCTCGCCGACCTCGCGGTGTATGAAGCGCTACTGGGCCATCGCGGCATCCGCGGCCTGGTCGTGAGCTGTGAGGACTGCAGGCAGGATCACTACCACGACTGGGACATGCTGCGCGCCAATCTGCTCCAGCTACTGGTCGACGGCACGGTCCGCCCGCATGAGCCGGCCTACGATCCGACGCCCGAGGCCTACGTCACCTGGGATTACTGCCGGGGCTACGCCGACGCTTCGATGAACGAGGCGTTCCACGGCGACGGCTTCGACGGTTTCGACAGCTGATCGGTTCCCTCGGCCACATCGGTCCGATTTCTCGGTCCGCCACGCGAACACGCCACGCGTGCGCCAGATCATGATGTGCGACATCTCACGCACCTTCCCACCGTCTGGAACAGCCACGGACACAAAAACACCGACCGTCTTCCGACGATCGGTTTCACCCGTCTTTGGATCCCGCTTCAGTTGTGGTGACCGTTGACCCGCGGTCAGCCCGTGGTCGCCCCACCCGTGCCCGGCGTGCCGGTGTCACCACCACCGGCCGACGGCACGGTGGTGATGACCGGGGGCTCGACGATGGTCGACTGCGACACCGTGGTCGGCGTGACCGGTGGTTGCGTGGTCTCCGGCGGCGTGGTCGGCTCGACGGTCGGCGGAACGCCGGTGTCCTGCGGGCCGGTCGTCGGCGGAGTGGTCGGTGCTGTCGTATCCGGAGCGGTGGTCACCGGCGGCTTGGTGCCGGACACCGTCGGATCCACGCCCATGATCGTGGGCGCGGTGCTGCCGCTGTCGCCACCGACACCGCCCGGCCGCGTGGTCTCGGGCCTCCCCGGACGTGCGGTCTCGTTGGGTGTCGTCGTGACTCCGCCCGGACGCGTGGTCTGCTCGAGCTGGGCGGCCGCCTCCGGCGACACCTTGCGTAGCTCGTCGAGCAGCTGCTGCCAGCGTTCCAGCAGAACTTCGCGCTTGGCCGGATCGTCCACCTGGGTCGCATTGGTCGACGCCTGCGCCAACCGAGCCCTGGCACGTTCGGGATTGCCCTGCTCGATCAGCTCCTGCGCCGCGGCCAGATCGTCGTCGGCGCGCTGCACCACGGTCGACTGGGCCTGCTCGCTGAACACCACTTCTTTGACCCGCCACAGCGGATCACCGGGCTCGGCGTTATAAGAGAAGGCCGTCATACCGCCGAACACCAGCGCCAAAGCCGCAGCGGTGCCCGCGATCGGGCGCACCAGCCGCAGCCGTCCACCCGCCTTGGCACCGACCCGCGCCTGGCGCGCGCCGATTTCCTGATTGACCGCCGCGACCACCGTGTCGAGATCCGGAGCATCCGGAATCGGTGGTGCGATGATCTCGGCCCGCCAGTCGGCCAGCAAAGCCGCCAACTGGAACTCTTCGGTGCTGTCGGTCTGGACCGGCCCGTCGCTGGCGATGGCATCGATCAGCGCGTCGTCGCGGCGTACCGCCGCGATGTCCACCGGAGCGTTGTCGCCAGAGGACCCCTCGGCGTAGGGACCGCTGTCCCGCGATCCACGTCGCGCCCTCCAGTCACCCCGACCGCGCCCGCCATCCCTAGCCATACATTTCACCTGCCCTCGCCACTTGTGACTTCAATTTCGCGAGTGCCCGGTGCTGGGCGACTCGTATAGCTCCCGCCGTACTGCCCACGGCGGTCGCGGTTTCTTCTGCCGACAAACCCATGACCAAACGCAGGATCAGGATCTCTCGATGCTTTTCCGGAAGCGTGGCAAGCAAACGGTTCATCTGCCTGCTCGTTTCCGATTCGAGAGCGCGCTGCTCCGGCCCGTGGTCGGTGGATATGACATCTGGTACTTCGGCCATCGCCTCCGCCTTGTTACGTGAGGCGTTGCGATGAGCGTCGGCGACCTTGTGCGAAGCGATTCCGTATACGAAGGCCATGAACGGCCTGCCCTGGTCTTGATACCTGGGCAGGGCTGTCATGACCGCCAGACAGACCTCCTGCGCAACGTCGTCCGCGGACAGCGATCCACGCTCCGCAGCTCCGATCCGTGCGCGGCAATAACGCATCACCAGCGGGCGGATCAACTCCAGTACCTGAGCTAGAGCGGATCTGTCGCCCTGCGCAGCGGCAGCGACGGCGAGGTCCAACTCTTCGCCCGTGTGCGTCATCGTCAGAGATTTTCCTGGCGTTACAAGTGGCACGGCCGGTATCGGCCGATGCTTCCGCGGGTGTAGCGGAACGGATCTAACAATAGCGACACCCGTTGCCGAACCGGGCATCTGCGTCGTCAACCGGCTCCCGACCGGGGCCGATCGGAGCATGCGACGAATGTCAGCCCGCGGCGGCCGGACGGAAGCGCCCACCGAGCCGTTCGATGGCGCCTGCGCATTCGGCTGCCTCGCGCTGTGCCGCAGTGCGATCGATGTCACGTACCGCCACTCCGGTCCGCAACATGGCACAGGCCCAGCGCAACGGCAGCAACCCGTGCGCACGACATTCGGCGGCGACGGTCTCGGCGAGCTCGCAGGCCCGCTCACCGGACCCGGTGGCGGCGGTCGCCGCGGCGAGCAGCAGTCGCGATTTCACCTGATGTCGCACCGAAGGGCCTTGTTCGGCGAGGGCGAGCGCAGCCTCGGCCTGGGGCAGGGCCGCGGCGAAGCGTTCCGACGCGAGCGCGGTCTCGGCGCTCACCCAGTGCAGCCGGATCGCCGGCCGCAGCCGCTCCTGGCTCGGCGCTTCGGCGGCCTCGCCGAGCAGGGCGCGCACCCGGGCGAGTAGGGCGGCGGCCAGATCGGTGCGTCCGGTGCCGAGCGCGTCGGCGGCCAGCCCGGTCAGCGCGTCGCAGGCGGCGTCGAGCCGGTACGGCGCGTGCCCCTCCTCCGTGCGGGCCTCGGCCGCGCCGGGCACGGCGAGCGCCGCGGCGGCCCCGTCGTGCCGGGCGGCGACGGCATGCCAGCCCAGTTGACGGAGCAGTGAGCCGCGGGTGGATGCCGCGAGAGCCGCGAGCATCGGGTCGACCCGATGCTTGTTCACCTCGCGCAGTTCGGCACGGGCGGCGGCGTAGCGGCCCTGACCGCCGAGCGCCACCGCGCGCAGCCAGGCTTCACGCGCATCGCGGGCGACCGGCAACTCGGTAGCGGACACGCCTGGTCGGGCGCCGAAGGCGGCGTCGGCGAGTAGCGCGCCGTGCGGGTCGTGGCGGGGAACCGGGACGAACACCGCCGCACTCTATCCCGGCCCGTCCCGCGTCCACCGCCCCCGGCGCGGCCATGCGGACCACGAGCAACCGTTCAGCTTTCTTTTGCGCGCGAAGCATACAGAGAAACGAATGTGTCGGTACACGTCATGTTTCCATCAGGTAAAACTCGCCCCGGCAATCGGCCGGCATGCGCCCCTCGAATTCATATGCGTTTCGCGCAATTAACCCGTGCGCCCCGTTATCGCCATCTCCCCCTGCCCGGATCACACCCCCGGCGGAGCGGTTCGGCAACGCCGGGCGGGCGATGCCGGATCGACGATCGAACCAACATCCTGAATACAGCCGCCACCTGCGCTGATTCGCGGACGCCGAAGACGTGGCGGCACAGCGCCGTCGAGCCAACCGGCCATTATCGCCGGAAGGAACGTTAAAAGTAAACAGTGCCAAGGTTAAATTTGGCCGCTGAACATTTGAGAAACCGCTGCGCCGAACTATTGACGGAAATTCGCGGCGGGACCTAACGTAACTCATCGCCACGGACGGCGCCGCGCGAAATTGCAGCGACCATCATTGGCGGGCTCTCGGACGACACACGCCGCACCGTGGCCGGAATGTGCCCGGCCGGATGACCATCCGCGCCGGGAGAAGTTGCAGACCACCTGCTCGACAACGTCGACGAGCTCGCACCACGAGGAGTTCACACATGCCCATGCCCACCCACCTTCCCGGACCGAACGCCGATGTCTGGGATTGGCAGATGCGCGGATCCTGCCGCGGCGTGGACTCCGCGGTGTTCTTCCATCCCGACGGCGAGCGCGGTCGCGCCCGTACCGCGCGCGAGATGCGCGCCAAGGAGATCTGCCACAGCTGCCCGGTGCTGATGCAGTGCCGCAGCCACGCCCTCAAAGTCAGCGAGCCCTACGGCATCTGGGGCGGCATGTCCGAGACCGAGCGGGAGATGCATGCCCGGCGCAATCGGCGCCGGATGGCGGTCTGAGTCGCCGCTGGTCACGCTCGTACGCCCGCGTTCGCGACGGATTGCGAATCCCTTCCCATCCACATCGCGCAGGGCGCCGAATCCCTAGCAACAACTGCTGACAGCACTATCGGTCGAGTCGCGCGCCGGCACACGGTCGTTCGGCTCGTACGCACGACAACGCCCGTCAGGCCCTCGGTCACCACCGAGCGCGCCTGTCGGCGTCGAAACGCACGCTGCCGCACAGGGCCCCTGCCGAGCGAATCCGATAGCGGCACGCTACGGTAGTGACCGATGACACAGAATGGAGCGTTGTGACAACGCGGCCGCCGGCCGCAGAGGGCGACTCGTTCCGTGGAGAAGCCTTTCCACTCAGCGTGGAATCTGCGGTCTCGGCACGCGCAGCTGAAAGCATCGAACTCGCCGCGCTTTTGCATCGGTGTGGCCAGTCCGACCAGGAAGCCTTCGCCGAGCTCTACGACCGAACGTGTGCGCGCGTCTACGGTCTGGTGTTGCGCGTCCTCCATGACCCGGGCTATGCGGAGGAGACCGCGCAAGAGGTCTATCTCCAGGTCTGGCGAACGGCGGCGAGTTTCGATCCGGACAAGGGGTCGGCCGCCACCTGGCTGATGACGCTGGCACATCGCCGCGCCGTCGACCGGGTGCGGGCCGAGCAGGCCCATACCCAGCGCGAAGTCGCTTACGGGATACGGGTTCTCGGCAACGACTTCGACGAGGTCACCGAGGAGGTCGAGCGTAAATTCGAACAGCAGGCCGTCCTGGCCAGTCTCGGTGACCTCACCGAAACCCAGCGGGAGGCCATCTCGCTCGCCTACTACGGCGGGCGAACCTACGCCGAGGTGGCCAGCCATCTGGGCGTAGGGTTACCGACCGTTAAGTCCCGAATTCGGGATGGATTGACACGACTGAAGAAAAGTTTGGGGGTGACGTGAGATGAACGAACGGCAGATCGATCTCGCGCACACCGTCGCGCTCGGATCGATCGACGACGAAGACCATCAAGCGGTACAAGAACTGCTCGACAGTGAAGACCCTGCTCGGCGTGCCGAGTTCATCACCGAGGTGCACCTCACCAGGGAGGCCCTCGGAGCGCTCGCCGCCGCGACGGCTGTTCAGCCGCCGGCGGCGCTGCGCGGGCGGCTGCTCACCGCGATCGCCGCGGAGCAGCCGCCGGTCGCTTCCTGACTTCTTTCCCGGGGATCGCCCCGGATTCTCTTGCGGTGTTCCGCGTCCCGCGCTCGAACGGCCGAAAGACGAACGGACCGTTCACGTCCGTGGGAACATGAACGGTCCGCTCGATCAACCCGAAGGCCGCGGCCTGCCCGTCAGTGGCTGTGGCCGTGCCCGTGATCGTCGCCCTCGTCGGCGGGCTTGTCGACGATCGCGCTCTCGGTGGTGAGCACCATCCGGGCCACCGACGCGGCGTTGATCACCGCCGAACGGGTCACCTTCACCGGATCGACGACGCCGTCGGTGAGCAGATCGCCGTAGCTGAGGGTGGCGGCGTTGAAGCCTTCCTTGCCCTCGGCGACCTTGCTGACCACGACCGAGCCGTCGACGCCCGCGTTGGTGGCGATCCAGTACAGCGGCGCGCGCAGCGCCTGGCGGACCACCTCGACGCCGACCGCCTCGTCGCCGGACAGCGACTCGCGCAGCTCGACCAGCTTGGCGCCGGCCTGCACCAGGGCGGTGCCGCCGCCGGGGACGATGCCCTCCTCGACCGCGGCCTTGGCCGCGCTGACCGCGTCCTCGACCCGGTACTTGCGTTCCTTGAGGGCGGTCTCGGTGGCCGCTCCGACCTTGATCACCGCGACGCCACCGGCCAGCTTGGCCAGCCGCTCCTCGAGCTTCTCCCGATCCCAATCGGAATCGGTTGCCTCGATCTCACGACGCAGCTGGGCGCCGCGGGCCGCGATGTCCTCGGCGGTGCCCGCACCGTCGATGATGGTGGTGTCGTCCTTGGTGACGACGACGCGGCGGGCCTTGCCGAGCACCTCGAGTCCGGCCTCACGCAGGGTGATGCCGAGGTCGGGGTTGACCACGGTGCCCGCGGTGACGACGGCGAGGTCGTCGAGGAACGCCTTGCGGCGGTCACCGAAGAACGGCGCCTTGACCGCGACGGCCTTGATCGTCTTGCGGATGGCGTTGACCACCAGGGTGGACAGCGCCTCGCCCTCGACGTCCTCGGCGATGATCAGCACCGGCTTGCCGGATTCGGCGATCTTCTCCAGCAGCGGCAGGAAATCGGGCAGCGAGGTGATCTTTTCCCGGTGCAGCAGGACGTAGGCGTCCTCGAACACGGCCTGCTGGGTGTCGGTATCGGTGACGAAGTAGGGCGAGAGGTAGCCCTTGTCGAACTGGACACCCTCGGTGACCACGAGCTCGGTCTGCAGCGTCGAGGACTCCTCGACGGTGACCACGCCGTCCTTGCCGACGGTGGTCAGCGCCTTGCCGACCATCTCGCCGATCTCCTCGTCCCGCGAGGAGACGGTGGCGACCTGCGCGATGGCCTGCTCGCCGGAGACCGGGGTGGCCTGCGCCAGCAGCGCCTCGGAGACGGCGTCGGCGGCCTTGGCGATGCCGGAGCCGATCGCGATGGGGTTGGCGCCCGCGGCGATGTTCTTCAGTCCGGCGCGCACCAGGGCCTGAGCCAGCACGGTGGCGGTGGTGGTGCCGTCACCGGCCACATCGTTGGTCTTGGTGGCGACGCTCTTGACCAGCTGGGCGCCGAGGTTCTCGAACGGGTCCTCGAGATCGATGTCGCGCGCGATGGTGACACCGTCGTTGGTCACGGTCGGGCCACCGAACGCCTTGGCGAGCACGACGTGCCGGCCGCGCGGGCCGAGGGTGACCTTCACCGCGTCGGCGAGCTTGTCGACACCGCGCTCGAGAGCCCGGCGAGCCTTCTCGTCGAACTCGATCTGCTTTGCCATATGTGTTCGCTCCTGTGTTTCGGTGCGCTGTCACAGTGCGCGGAACGCACTCCGCCCCGGGGTCAGAAGTCGACACCGGGGCGGAACGCCATGCGCAGCGATGACTTACTTGCTGACGACAGCCAGCACGTCGCGCGCGGACAGGATCAGGTATTCCTCACCCTGGTACTTGATCTCGGTGCCGCCGTACTTGCTGTAGATGACGGTGTCGCCCTCCTGGACATCCAGCGGGATGCGCTTCTCGCCATCCTCGTCCCACCGGCCGGGGCCGACGGCGACAACGGTGCCCTCCTGCGGCTTTTCCTTCGCCGTATCCGGGATGACCAGGCCGGAGGCCGTCGTCGTCTCGGCCTCGTTGGCCTGGACGAGGATCTTGTCCTCGAGCGGCTTGATGTTCACGCTCGCCACGTTGAGCCCTCCACTTTCAGGGGATAACGGTCGTCCGGAACTGTTGTCCCGGACCATCGGTTCGGTCACGATGCCGACGCCTGCGCACAGCCCCGTCGTCGCGGGTGCCGGGACCTGCTCAGTAGTCGAACTGGCACTGGCACACACATCACACAGCGCCACTAGCACTCTATACACGAGAGTGCCAGCGCTCAAGGGCGGGCTGTGCCAATCGGCCGGATCGTCCGCACAGCTGTCGCCGCAGCGCAGGGCCGATCTCTACATTCGGCACGCCCCCAGCGCCGAGGGCTTCCTATTACTTCACAAAATCTGTAACGTTCGGATAACGGATTGTGACAGTATGGACGACGGTCGCTCAGCGGCCGCCGGGTTCATCACGAACCGGCGTCCCGGCGAGCGACAGGCCGTCACGAACGATCCGGCCAGCTGCACAGTAGAGCCCCAAGCAACACCTGATCCACAACCGTCCCGGCGCCCAAGAGGCAACGAGACGGCCCGGATAGCGAACCCGGTTCGATCGTCATCCACGCGGTGCTCCGGGAGTCCATTCGAGATGGTCGCCCGACACCAGGACCATCCGCTCGAAGGGAGGTGAACATGCGAACATCCCTCGGTATCTCCGCCGGGAACGAGGTGGTGTGCTCGGCGCTCGTCGCCACCGCCGGGAACGGAGCCCAGAGCTTCGATTACCGCGTGGTGTCGGCCGACGCCCATTCCGATCTCGGCGATCTGGTCGCCTCGTCGATCGAGCTGATGACCACCCAGCTGCCGACGACCCATCCGCACGATACGGGCTACGCGGGCACCAAGGCCTTCGAACTCGACGCGGCGCTGAGCAGCCCGCCGACCGCTGTCGCGGTCGCCTACCGCAGCAAGGCCCAGGCCCAAGCCATCCGCTCGGCCACCGGCAAGCAGCACGAGCTCCAGCTGGTGCCCGAGGCCACCGCCGCGCTCGCCTTCCTCCGCCACACCGGCCTCGTCGACCGATACCGCACCGTCGCGCTGGTCGATGTCGGCGCGTCCGGAGTCACCGTCACCGTCGCCACCCAGGCCGACGGCACGGTGCTGCATTCGGCGCGCACCACCACCGTCGGCGGCAACGCCATCGACGAGCTGATCTACCACCATCTGGTCGACGCCCACTACGCCCGCCGCGGTACCCGCCCCAACCGGACCATGCTCACCAACCGGGGCCGTGCCGCCAAGGAGCACCTGTCCATCGCGCCCGCGGTCACCATCGACCACGTGGCCGGACGCCCCCTCAAGCTCACCCGCACCGACTTCGAGGAACTGATCGCCGATCAGCTGCGCGAGCTGGCCGCGTTCACCGCGGTCACCTTCGGGCGCGCACCCGAGCGTCCGGAAGCGGTCTGCGTGATCGGCGGCGGTGCCAATGTTCCCGCCGTGGTCGAGACTCTGCAGCACGAACTCGACATCCCCGTACTCACGGTCCCGGATCCGGACGCCGTCATCGCCAAGGGCGCCGCGCTGCTCGCCGACGAGACCCAGCCCGCCGCGGGCTCGGTCGCCGCGCTCGCCGCGGATGCGCCGGTGGGCACGTTCACCAAGGTCGTCGGCACGCTGGCCGGTGCGATCGTGGTCGTCGGTCTGGTCATCGGCTACGGGGTGAAGGCGCTCGCCCCGACCTCCGGCGAAGAGGTCTCCCCGGCGGGCACCACCAGCAGCACCGAGCTACCGCCGACGATGACGTCCTACCCGCCCGCGGTGCCAGGCAGCGCCACCACCGGCGGCGAGCGCGAGTCCCCGGTCCGTCCCACCGGCACCACGATCGCCCCGAGCCCGAGCCCCGATCAGCTGCCGAGCACCACCGGGGTCGCACCGACCACCCCGCGCAGCTCGTCCACCCAGCCGACGCTGCGCCCCGATCCGAACCTGCCGTCGATCCCGTTCCCCGAGCTGCCGGAGCTGCTCGGCCCGCTGTTCCCGCCGAGCACCACCGCGCCATCGGGTTCGGGGGCCGCGCCCGAGACGGGCCGCGAAGGCGCCGACACCGAGCCGAGCACCAGCGGCACGCCCACACCGGGCGCCGCGCCGACGACCGTTCGGCCGAGCGGGCCGCCGGCTCAGGCGCCCGCGCAGGGCCGCGTGCCGATTCCCCGGGCCGGCACGGGCTCGTCGGATGGACAGCCGACGGCACCCACGCAGTGAGCGGGCCGGTGGTCGGCCGGCCGCGTGGTCTGCCGGCAGTGAACCGGCTCAGGACACCTGACTGACCGATACCGGCAGCCCCGGATCGGTCGCCACGGTCAGCGGCGAGGGTTTCGCACCACCCGCGATCACGTGGGCGCCGAGCGCCGCGATCATCACTCCGTTGTCGGTGCACAGCCGCGGCTTCGGCACTCGCAGCTCCAAACCGGCCGCCGCGCAACGCTCTTCGGCCAGCGAGCGGATCCGGGAATTGGCCGTCGCGCCGCCGCCGAGCACCAGCGTGCCGACGCCGACGTCCTGCGCGGCGCGCACCGCCTTCATGGTGAGCACGTCGGCGACGGCCTCCTGGAACGAGGCCGCGATATCCGGGATCGGCAGATCCTCCGTGGCCACCCCATCGCGTTGGGCGGCCTCGACATAGCGAGCCACCGCGGTCTTCAACCCCGAGAACGAGAAGTCGTAGCGGGGATCGCGCGGGCCGGTCATGCCGCGCGGGAACGCGATGGCCTTCGGGTCGCCGGAGCGGGCGGCCGCGTCCAGCGCGGGGCCGCCGGGGAAGCCGAGGCCGAGCAACCGCGCGACCTTGTCGAACGCCTCGCCCGCCGCGTCGTCGACGGTGCTGCCGAGCTCCACGATCGGCTCGGCCAGATCCGTGACGTGCAGCAGGTGGGTATGCCCGCCCGAGACCAGCAGCGCCACACACGGCGGCATTGGACCGTGCTCGAGCGTATCGACCGCGACATGGCCGCCGAGATGGTTGAGCGCGTAGAACGGCACATCCCATGCCGCCGCGTACGCCTTGGCGGCGGCGACTCCCACCAGCAACGCACCGGCCAGGCCCGGCCCGATGGTGACCGCGAGAGCGTCGGGGGCGACGATGCCCGCACTCGACAACGCGCGCCGCATCGCGGGCACGATCGCCTCCAGATGCGCACGCGAAGCGATCTCGGGCACGACGCCGCCGAAGCGGGCGTGCTGGTCGACACTCGAGGCGACCTCGTCGGCCAGCAGCTCACAACTGCCGTCCGGATGGCGCCGCACGATGCCGACACCGGTTTCGTCGCAGGAGCTCTCGATACCCATGACGATCACGACAGCACCTCGTCCGGTCGATTCGCCTCGCCCCACTGCGCGCCCGCCGACGACAGCGCGGGCCTGCGCATGGTGTAGGCGTCGGCTCCGCTGGGATGGTAGTAGTTCTTGCGCAGGCCGATGATGTGGAAGCCGTGCTTGGCGTAGAGCGCGATGGCCGCGGCATTGTCGGTGCGGACCTCGAGGAACACCGGCCCGCCGCGCACGGCGGCCTCGGCGAGCAGCGCTTCGAGCAGCTTGGTGCCGATACCGGCGCGATGGCATTGCGGGTCGACGCCGATGGTGTGCACCTCGGCCTCCGGATGTTCGTCGTCACCGAGCAGCGCGATGCCCGCGTAGCCGACCATGCGGCCGTCCTCGTCCCGCGCGGTGATGTAGCGGTTGTGCCCGGCCGCGAGCTCGGACCGGAACGACACCGCATGCCACGGATCGTCCTCCGGGAACAGCAGTTGCTCGAGTTCCACGCAGCGGTCGATATCGGCGACCGTCATCGGTTCGATGCGGATGCCCACGGCTACGCCCCTGTCCGATCGAGGGTGCGGTAGCTCTGCTCGACCGCGTCCGGCCTGCGCAGATACAGCGGGACCAGCGGATCGGGCACCGCGCGAGCCAGCACCTGGGGTGCCGCGACCCGGACCAGCCCGGCCGGTGACGGGGTCTCCACCGGAAGCACCGGCAGGTCGAACAGGTCCACGTGCGAGGCGGACCCCGCGATGACGGTGGCCTTCTCGGTGTCCAGCTCGGCCGGTTTACCGACCTCGGGGCCGGCGACGCGACGGCCGATGCCGCCGAGCGCCCACGGCTCGTCCTCGCGGTAGCGCGCCGAGTACACCTCGCGACGTCGCGCGTCGGTGACCACCAGCAGCTCCGCGCCGGGGGCCAGGTCGCGGGCGCCGTCGGCGGCGATGGCGTCCAGGCTGCACACGCCGTACACCGGGATGCCGAGGGCGTCGCCGAAGGCCGCAGCGGTGGCCATGCCGACCCGTAATCCGGTGAACGGTCCGGGGCCGACGCCGACCACGACGGCCGCGATATCGGTCCTGGATCGCCCTGCCTCGGTGAGGCATTCGAGGATCTGCGGGGTGAGCACCTCGGCGTGGGCGCGGGCGTCGACCCGCACCCGGACGGCGATGGTGCGCACGTCGGCCGGTGCCTCGGCACCGGCCGCGGACTGCTCCAATTCCACCAATCCCGCTGTAACGGCGGGCGTCGCGGTGTCGACAGCAAGTACAAGCATGATTGGCCCAACGATACCGGTTGGTCCTCACGCGCCGCGCAGCCATGAGGGTCGCGGCGCGCAGCCGCGTGCGCGTGCCTGTGCGAGGTTGCCCACGTCACAGCCTTGCCGAGCCCGCGCCGGTGGGCGTGATCACCGCTGCCGGTGGCTCGAGTAGGCCGCTAGCCCTGCCCGGGATCGGCCGCGCGCTCGATCCATTCCCAGCGCGCGACGCGCACATCCGATTCCGGTTCGCGGGCCAGACGCACCCGCAGATGACGGTCGGTGAGGTGCTCGACGACGCCGCCACCCCATTCGACGACGACCACCGCGTCATGCAGATCGGTGTCGAGGTCGAGGGCGTCGAGCTCGTCGAGCCCGCCGCCGAGGCGGTAGGCGTCCACGTGCACCAGCGCCACCGGAGCCGCGTCGCGGCGCTCTCCGGCGCGGTGCCTGCGCGCGATGATGAACGTCGGCGAGCTGACCCGCCCCTGTACCCCGAGTCCGGCGGCGATGCCTCGGGTCAGAGCGGTCTTGCCCGCGCCGAGCGGACCGTCGAGCACCACCAGATCGCCCGCGACCAGTCCCGCGGCCAGTTCACGGCCGAGCGCTTCGGTGTCGGCCACGGTGGGCAGTGTGCGTCGGTGTTCAGTCACCGGCCACCTCCGGTGTGTCGGTCGTGGTGACGACACCGGCGCGCAGCAGCAGCCGGTCCAGCGCGGCGTCGACCAGGTCGGCGAACTGCAGCTGCGGCATATGCGCCGCCTCCGGCAGTTCCACGAGTTCGGCGTCCGGCAGTTCACGGGCCAGCGCGCGGGAGTTGCGGAACGGGATCACCAGGTCGTGTCTGCCGCCCATGATCAGCACCGGGATATCGGCGAGCACCGGCAGCGCGGCCGATTCGTCGTGCAGCTCGATCGCCTTCAGGAATTTGACGATCGTCTCCACGGGGGTGCGGTCGATCATCAGGGTGGCGAACCGCGACAACGTCGGGCTCACCGAGCCGTGGAACGAGCTGACGTGCAGGATCGGCGCGATCACATGCTTGGCCGTCATCCGCCCGGTCTGCACCAGCGCCGGCGCGGTGTGCACCGCCATCCGGAACCCGTCGAGGGTGGGATTGCGCAAGAGCTGGCCCAGACCGGCGCTGGCCACCTCGGCCGCCGCCGTCGACAGCAATGCGATACCCGCCACCCGCTGGTCGAACAGCTCCGGGTGCTGGGCCGCCGCGGCCAGGATCGCCATCCCGCCGAGCGAATGCCCGACCAGCACCAGTGGCCCGTCCGGCGCCTTCGCCTCGATGACGCGCACGAGGTCGCGGCCGAGCTGACGGACCGTGCAACTGTCGGTCTCCGGCGCTCCGGAACGCCCGTGCCCACGCAGATCGAACAGCACCATCCGCACCTGCGGACCCCACCGTTGCTCGAGATGGCGGCGCTGGAAGTGAAACGATTCCATGGTGTTGCAGAAGCCGTGCACGAAGACGACGGTGACGGGGGCGGCGGCGGGGCCGCAAGTGCGGATGGCCAGCGGCACACCGTCGTCGGCGAGGACCTCGTCGGCCGCGTCGGAGTCGATCAGCGAGAAATCTTCGCCGCGATAGGGATCGCGGCCCACCGGTACCAGCACCCGCGCCCCCGCCCGGCGCAGCGCGTGCACCCCGGCCAACGCCGCGACGAGGCCCGCGGTCGCCATACCGCCGCGCAGGACGGTCACTCTGCGTTTGGTCATCGCGGGCCGCCTCGGAACCGCCGGACCACCCGGCCCCTGGGCGAACACACCACTTCGTAGTGGATGGACTCGAGCAGGTCGGCCCATTCCTGGGCGTGTGGCAGGCCGTCCTCGCCGCTGCCGAACAGGACCGCGGTATCGCCTTCGGTGACGCCGTCGAGGTTCTCGCCGAGGTCGATGACCAGCTGATCCATGCACACCCGTCCGATGCTCGGCCGCCGCGCGCCGCGCACCCAGACCTCGAAACGTCCGCCGAGCCTGCGCGAGACGCCGTCGGCGTATCCGGCCGGGATGAGCGCGACGGTGGTGTCGTGCGGAGCGATCCATTCATGGCCGTAGGAGACGCCCTCGCCGGCCGCGACCCGTTTGATCAGCGAGACCTCGGCTTGGAAGGTCATGGCCGGGCGCAGACCGAAATCGCCGAGTTCGGGGACCGGTGACAGCCCGTAGACCGCGATGCCGGGGCGCACCATGTCGAAGGCGAGATCGGGGCGGGTCAGGGTGGCCGCCGAGTTGGCCAGGTGGGTGATCTCCGGTGTCAGCCCGTATTCCTTGGCGGTGGCGATGGCCTCGACGAAACGGGCACGCTGGACGTCGATGATCGGATGGTGCGGCTCGTCGGCGTGCGCCAGATGGGAGAAGATCGCGCGGAAACGCACCACCTGCTCGTCGACGAGAGCACGCAACGCGGTGAGGACCGCGGGGTATTCGGTGACCGAGACACCGTTGCGGTTGAGGCCGGTATCCACCTTGAGAGTGAGCGTCGCCGTGCGCCCGAGCCGCCGTGCCGCCGCCTCCACACCCCGCAGCTGCGACAGCGCGGACACGCCGATTTCGATATCGGCGGCGATCGCGGCACCGTAATCGGCGTCGGAATTGTTGAGCCAGCTCAGGATCGGCGCGGTGATCCCGGCCTCGCGCAGCTGCACCGCTTCGCTGATGGTGGTGACGCCGAGTTCGGCCGCGCCCGCCGCCAGTGCGGCGCGCCCGACCTCGACCGCGCCATGGTTGTAACCGTCGGCCTTCACCACGATCATCACCGCGGCGCCGCCGGCGTGTTCACGCAGGATCCGCACGTTATGAGCAATGGCATCCAGATCGACGACCGTCTCCACTTGCGCATTCACGGTTCCCGATCCTGCCACCAACGCGGTGGCGAGGGGCGGGCGACCACCGTGCGCCGATCAGCAGGCGCCCTGGCGTCAGGAAGCGAGGGCGCGCAGCGTGCTGATCGCAGGCCGCAGGTGGTGCAGTAGCGGCGTCGCCGAGATCGGTGCGGCGGCCGGACCGTCGGCGGCGGCGAGGTTGGCTGCGAGGGCGTGCACACGCGCCGCCGCGGCGGCCGACCAACCCGGTTCCCGACCCGCTGCGAGCAGCGCGCCGATCACGCCGGACAACACGTCACCGGCACCCGCCGTCGCGGCCCAGGAACCGCCCGCCTCGTTCACCAGCACGGCCTTGCCTGGCTCGGCGACCAGCGTGGCGCGCCCCTTGAGCAGCACCGTCACCCCCCACGATTCGGCCAGTTCGCGAACCGCCGCGACCCGATCGGTGCCGAGCGGCTCTCCGGTGAGGCGCGCGAACTCGCCCGCGTGCGGGGTCAGCACCGTCGGGCCGGTGCGGTCGCGGGCCATGGCGGGGTGGTCGGCGAGCAGTGTCAGGCCGTCGGCATCGATGACCGCCGGCAGGTCGGTGGACAGGATCTGCGCCATCCGAGCCCACGCGCCGTCATCGGTGCCGGAGCCGGGGCCGAACACCCAGGACTGCACGCGGCCGGTCGAGGCGATATTGCGGGCGGCGACCACCTCCGGGTACTGCGCGAGCACCTGGTCCGCGCCGCTGCCCGCATAACGCACCATCCCGGAGGTCGCCGCCACGGCCGCCCCGGTGCACAGCACCGCCGCACCCGGATAGGCCGCGCTGCCCGCGCAGACACCGGTGACGCCCTGGCTGTACTTGTCGTCGCCGGCGCCCGGCACCGGCCATCGCGCCCCGATATCGCGCGGTTCGAGAGCCGCGAGTTCGGGCGCGGGTAGCCGTAATCCGATGGGTACCAATTCGATTCGTCCACATCGGTCCGCATTGAGCGCATGCACCGGCTTATAGGCGCCGAAGCTGACCGTCACCTGCGCCCGCACCGCCGGACCGTCGACCGCACCGGTATCGGGGTCGACCCCGCTCGGCAGATCCGCCGCGACTATCGGCGCCTCGATCCGGGACACGAGCTCCGCCGCCGGTGGCCGCAACGACCCGCGCCCGGAGATGCCGACGATGCCATCGATCACCAGATCCGGCCGGCCCACGTCGGTGCGCACCCGGCCACCGGCTTTCCGCAGCGCCGCAAGACCTTCCGCATGCGCGCGCTCCGGATTCAACAACACCGCCTCGACCGAAACACCGCGGCGCCGCAGGAACGATCCCGCCCACAGTGCGTCCCCACCGTTGTCGCCGGAGCCGACCAGCAGCGTCACCGACCGCCCCGCGACACCCCCGGTGCGCGCCCGCAGCTCCCCCGCGACGACGGTCGCCAGACCGTAAGCCGCCCGCCGCATCGGCACCCCGGCCGCGACCCTGGTGAACAGTTCCGCCTCGGCCGCCCGGACCGCGTCGACCGAGTAATAGCCCCGCTGCGAACACATCGGACACGCACCTCCACTGGTTGCTCGGGCCGCGACTTCCGCAGACTACGCTTGATCATCATGCCTACGCCGCGTCGTCACGCCACCGTCATCGCCACCGGATTCGTCCTCGCGGCGGCGCTACTGTCCGGCTGCGGCTCCGACGACGAGCCCGCCTCCGCGCCGACGACCACCGCGACTCCGGCCGCCACCTCCGCCCCCGCCGCGGACAACGGCCAGGCCCAGACCTTCGTCGTCGAAGTCGACGATATGACGTTCTCCCCCGCCGACCTCACCATCTCCGTCGGTGACACCGTCACCTGGAAGTTCTCCGATGACGTCGTGCACGGCGTGCAGGGCATCGGCGACAAGGCGATGGGCATCAACAGCCCGCTGTTCACCGAGGGCGAGTGGAGCCACACCTTCACCACCGCGGGATCGTTCCGGTACCTGTGCCCCATCCATCCCGAGATGCGCGGCACCATCACGGTGCAGTAGGCCTCACACCGGACGATATTCGCGGGTACGCGGGCTCCCCGCGTTCAGCGCTTCGACGGCCGAAACCAGCGGCGCCAGCTCGGGATTCGCGGCCGCCTGGCGCAGCGCGCTCGTCAGAGCCGCGTCATGGGTGGGGCGGGCTCGCGCCAGCAACTCGAGACCCGCCGGCGTGACGTCGGTGTAGATGCCGCGCCGATCGTCCGGGCACAGGTACCGCTGCAACAGGCCGCGATCCTCCAACCGGGAGACCAGCCGCGTCGTCGCGCTCTGACTCAGCACGACCGCCTCGGCGACCTGATTCATCCGCAGATGCCCGCCGGGCCCGTCGTGCTGCCGGGACAACACCACCAGCAGCGAATACTCGCGCACGCTGAGGTCGTGCCCGGTCTGCAAGGCGCGCTCGATATGCGCCTCGATGCGGTCGTGCAGCAGCGACAGCGCGTACCAGCCATCGGCGAGGCCGGTGAGAGCTGCTCGCCCTGACCCTCGGGGCGTTCGCCATCGGCACAACCGAATTCATCGTGGTGGGGCTGCTGCCCGACATCGCGGCCGATTACACGGTGTCCATCCCGACCGCGGGCCTGCTGGTCACCGGTTACGCGCTCGGCGTCGTCGCGGACGCGCCGGTGATGACGGGGCTCGGTACCCGCGTCTCCCGCAAACGCATGCTGCTCGCATCACTGCTGCTACTGATCGCCGGAAACCTGCTGTCGGCCGTGGCACCGAGCTTCGCGCTCATGCTGACCGGGCGGATCGTCGCCTCGCTCGCGCACGGCGCGTTCTTCGGTATCGGCGCGGTGGTCGCGGGCAGTCTGGTCGCCGCCGACCGCAAGGCCGGCGCCATCGCCATCATGTTCACCGGCCTCACCGCCGCGACCGTGGTCGGCGTACCGCTGGGCACTCTGCTCGGCCAGCAGTTCGGCTGGCGGCTCACCTTCGCACTGGTGGCCGTGATCGGTGTGATCGGGCTGATCGGCGTCGCCGCGCTGGTGCCAGATCAGGCAGCACCGAGCGATGCCCGGCTGCGCTCGGAATTCTCCGCGCTCGCCAATCCACAGGTGCTGCTCGCCATGGCCATGACGGTGCTCGGGTTCGGCGGCGTGTTCGCGGCGATCACCTATCTCGCGCCGATGATGACCGAGGTGAGCGGCTATGCCGAGGGCTCGGTGACCTGGCTGCTCGTCCTGTTCGGCCTCGGCATGTTCGCAGGCAATCTGATCGGTGGCCGCTACGCCGACCGGCACCTCATGCCCATGCTGTACGTCTCGCTCGGCCTGCTCGCCGCCGTGCTCGGGCTGTTCACGCTCACCGCGCACAGCAAGCCGCTGGCCGCCGTCACCGTGGTGCTGATCGGCGCGCTCGGATTCGCCACCGTGCCGCCTTTGCAGAAGCGCGTCCTGGATCAGGCGGCGGGTGCTCCCACGCTGGCCTCGGCGATCAATATCGGCGCGTTCAACCTGGGCAACGCACTGGCCGCATGGCTCGGCGGGATCGTGATCTCCGCGGGTCTCGGGTACACCGCGCCGAACTGGGTGGGCGCACTGCTCGCTGTGAGTGCACTGGGGTTGGCCGTCGCGTCCGCGACTCTGGAACGCCGGAACGGGCCGGCGACGCCGCTACCCAGCACGGGCGACGCGCTCGATTCAGCGTCCGCCGACCTGGTGGCCCCTGTGCGATAGCACCCGCGAGTGCGCTGTACCGCTGCCGGACAGACGTCGACCCGGACCACTCACGGCCCGGGTCGATGTCTTACGTTCGGCGGTTTATTCGACCGTGACCGATTTCGCCAGGTTGCGCGGCTTGTCGACGTCGTACCCACGCGCCTGCGCCACCTCGGCGGCGAAGATCTGCAAGGGGACCGTCGACAGCAGCGGCTGGAACAACGTCGGCGCGGACGGGATCTCGATGAGATCGTCGGCGAACGGGCGCACCGTATCGTCGCCCTCCTCCGCGATGACGATGGTGCGTGCCCCACGCGCTTGGATCTCGCGGATATTGCTCAGCAGCTTCGAGTGCAGCACCGCACGCCCCTTCGGCGACGGCATCACCACGATCACCGGCAGGCCGTCTTCGATCAGCGCGATCGGACCGTGCTTGAGCTCACCCGCCGCGAAACCCTCCGCGTGCATGTACGCCAGCTCCTTGAGCTTGAGCGCACCCTCGAGCGCCACCGGATATCCGACGTGGCGGCCGAGGAACAGCACCGTCGGCACCTTCGCCAGCTCACGCGCGATCGCGCGCACCTGCGGCGCCGTCTCCAGCACCCGCGCGACCAGCTTCGGCATGGCTTCCAGCTCGGCGAACTCGCGCGCCACCTCGTCGGGATACTTGGTGCCGCGCGCCTGCGCCAACGCCAGCCCGACCAGGTAGTTGGCCGTCACCTGCGCCAGGAACGCCTTGGTCGAGGCGACGCCGATCTCCGGCCCGGCCCTGGTGTAGAGCACCGCGTCGGATTCGCGGGGGATCTGCGCGCCGTTGGTATTGCAGATGGCCAGCACGCGCGCCTTCTGTTCCTTGGCGTGGCGCACCGCTTCCAGCGTGTCGGCGGTCTCGCCGGACTGCGAGATCGCCACCACCAGTGTGGAGCGGTCCAGCACCGGGTCGCGGTAGCGGAATTCGCTGGCCAGCTCCACCTCGACGGGCAAGCGAGTCCAATGCTCGATCGCGTACTTGGCCAGCAGGCCCGAGTGATAGGCGCTCCCGCACGCGACGACGAAGACCTTGTCGACGTCACGCAGCTCCTGATCGGCCAGGCGCTGCTCGTCGAGCACGATGCGTCCCGACCCGCCCTGGCCGGTGTCGAAATGCCCCATCAGGGTGTCGGCGACCGCGGCGGGCTGCTCCTCGATCTCCTTGAGCATGAAGTAATCGTGTCCGCCCTTTTCGGCGGCGGCCAGATCCCAGTCGATGGTGAACGGCCTGGTGCGCGAGCCCGCGTCGTTACCGGCGAAGTCGGTGACCCGGTAGCTGTCGCGGGTGATCACCACCGCCTGATCCTGGCCCAGCTCGACAGCCTCGCGGGTGTGCTCGATGAAGGCCGTCACGTCCGAGGCGATGAACATCTCGCCCTTGCCCACACCCACGACCAGCGGGGTGGACCGGCGCGCGGCAATGATCTTGTCCGGATGTTCGGCGTGCGTGAAGACCAGCGTGAACGCGCCCTCGAGGCGGCGCAGCACCGCCAGCGCGCTCGCTTCGAAATCACCCGCTGTCGGGCCCTCGGCGTAGGCGCGCGCCACCAGATGCACCGCGACCTCGGTGTCGGTGTCGCTACGCAGCTCCACCCCGGCGTCCTCGAGTTCGCGACGCAGCGGCGCGAAATTCTCGATGATGCCGTTGTGCACCACGGCGACCGAGCCGGCCTCGTCCCGGTGCGGGTGCGCGTTGCGATCGGTCGGCGCGCCGTGCGTCGCCCAGCGGGTGTGCCCCATGCCGGTGCTTCCCGCGAACGCGTCCGGGCCGGCCTCGCCCAGCTCAGCCTCCAGATTCGCGAGGCGACCGGCCTTGCGTTCCACCGCGATGGCGCCCGCTCCGTCGAGGATCGCGACGCCCGCCGAGTCGTACCCGCGATACTCCATGCGGCGCAACGCGTCGACGACGACGCCGAGAGCATCCCGGTACCCGACGTACCCCACGATTCCGCACATGGCTCACCAGAGTACTTATCGGATAACGTTCACGTCGTGTCGGCGTCTGTGAAATCCCTCCTGAGCACCCTGACCAGCCGCGGCCCGCACCGGGTGCTGCGCGGCAACCTGGCCATCGCGGGCCAGCCCGGCGTCGTGTACACCCCCGAATCGGGCCGCAACCTACCCGCCGTGGCGTTCGGCCACGGCTGGATGAGCGGCTCCGACCACTACCGGTCGCTGCTGGAACACCTGGCGTCCTGGGGTTTCGTCACCGCCGCCCCCGATACCGAACGCGGCCCCATTCCGTCGCACGTCGGCCTGGCCACCGACCTGCTCACCACCCTCGACATCTGCGCGGGCGTGCGCCTCGGCGACGGCGCGATCAGCGTCCACCCCGACAAACTGGTCCTGGCCGGCCACGCCATGGGCGCGGGCGCGGCCGTCATCGCCGCCGCCCAGCGCCGGGTAGCCGCCGTAGCCGCCCTCTTCCCGGCCCCCACCGCCCCGTCCGCGGAGTCCATCGCCGCCGACATCGACACCCCCGCCCTCATCCTCGCCGGCGCCACCGACCTGCGCTCCACCAACTCCAACGCCATCCCACTGGCGGCGGCCTGGGGCGGCCCGATGCTCCTGCGCACCATCGACAAGGCTTCCGCCGACGGCCTGCCCGAAGGCCGCCGTTTGATGACGCTCCTCGGCGCGGGCAAACACGAACACAAAACCGCCCGCACCACCCGAGCCCTGCTCACCGGGTACTTGCTCGCCACCGTCCTGGGCGACAAGACTTACTCAGCCTTCGCCGACCCCGAAGCCGCCATCCCCCACACCCACCTCATCGACCCCCACGCCGACGAGGTGCCCGTCGAGAAACCGAGCCCGGCGAAGTTGGGCCAGTTGGCGGCGTTGCTGCGGAAGTAGGGCGGTGCGAGCTTCTCGGCGCCCGGCATCGCCCAGCGATCAGCCTCATCTCGCGCCAGCCGCCTGGCTTGAATCCGCCCCCGTAATCTCGCAGTCCCCTCGTGGGCGACCCACGCTCAGCTCGAATTCGTCCCGCTCGCCCTGTGGTAGCAGGCCGACCAGACCACCGCCGACGACTGATACATCAGCGTGGAACCCCGTCGGCTTTCACCGCGCTGATGTGCCTCGTCACGTCTTCGATCGAACGCCGCCCGGCTAGCTACACCAACCAACTCTTCCGCTGGTAGTACTGCGCCTCTTCGTCGTCCTCGTCGATCGGCGCGACCACATCCTTGGACCGCCGGGCCTGCATCGATCGGGCGATGGCATCCCGCTGTTCCCGAGCCTCGGCCTCGATCCGTTCGCGTTCTTCGGCGGCCAGGCGCTCCCTCTCGGCCTCCGCCTCCGCAGCTTCGCGGTCTTTTTCCGCCTCGGCCGAGGCCTGCTCGAGTTTGGCTGCCGTTTCTTCCCAGAACTGACGCATTTCCCTGGCGGACTTCTCGGCGAGTTCCCGCCCCTTGGCCGCCGTGCGCTGGTTTATCTCCGCCAAATCTTCCTGCAACCGCGCGGATTGCCACTTGGCTTCCTCGACGATCCGTTCCATCTCCGCCCGGTAGTTCACCATGGCCATCCTCCTCGAGTTTCACGCTGCACGCGGGGCACATGCGTCACAGTGGGCCTGCCTCGGAAAGCTCGGCACCGGTGTCGAACGGCTGCGGCGGTTCAGGTGGTTGCGGCGGTACGGGCGGGGCGGGGGGCACAGGTTCCGGTTCCGGGACGGGAATGGGCCCGGGCACGAATCCGGGCTCGATCCCTTCGCCTTCGGATTCGGGATAGTCCTGAGGCTTGTGCTCGCCGTCCTCTTCCCGTTTGCCACCGGGCACGCCGCGCGGCATCGACCCGCTACCCGACTGCCCCTCACTCTGCTCGGAGCCGTCTCCCTGCTCGCCCTCTGGCTTCGCCTCGCCGGTTTCGCCTTCTGTCCCGACGACAACCGGGAGGCCTTGCTCGTTGAGTTCGACCTTGTAGTCGGTGGTCGTGCCGTCCGGCTCGGTGACGACCATCTTCAGTTGGCCATCAGGACCCATCTCCAGCTTCACCTGTTTACCGGCGAGATCGAGTCCCTTGTCTTCATCCGGCTTTCCGTCGCCGTCCTTGTCGTTATCGGGCACACCGTCGCCGTCCGCGTCCACCAGACCCGACGCGTTCGCTTGTAGCTGTTGCAGCGCACCGTCGACTCCCTCGGTAATCGCACCGGCCAGCGAACTCAGTCCGTCCCCTACCGCCGATGCGACGGTCGTGATCAACGGAGAAAGTTCCGTCGCGACGTCTGCTAATGCCGCAAGGCCACTGACGAGGGAGTCAGTTGTTGAATCGTCGTCCTCTTCCTCTTCCGTTGAGGGGGTGCTCGGAGTACTGGGAGTCGATGGTGTGCTCGGGGTGCTCGGCGTGCTCGGAGTACTTGGTGTAGACGGTGTGCTCGGTTGACTGGGCGTGCTTGCCTTCGGCGTCCCCGCAGGGCACGGATACGGCCTGTCCGACAGGCCACTGAACGAGTCCGTGATCGCCTTGTAGGCGTCCTTGACCAGGCCGTCTGTCTTGTCACAAGCCTCGATGAATTTCGCTACCTTGTCCGGGTAGTCCTTTTTGAAAACATCATCGATCCATTGCCGACAGCGCGCCTTCACTTTCTCGTGATGGTCGCCCGCAAACAATTGGGTGACGCCAACGACAGGCATAATCGCGGATGATCCGATATCGATGACTCGTTCAGCCTTGTCCCAGCCATCGTTAAGATCCGGAAAAATCCTATTGAGCCGGCTCAGCAGTGTCGAACCCCAAAGCTCATGCGAAACGCCCATATCACGACCAGCAATAATATGATGCACATCATCTGGAGATTTTCCATCGATCCTCAGATGTGTCCCGTTCTCCAGAATTTGAAGAACAACATCGGCCTTGATCTTGACCGCCGCGCGGAGCGCCTCAGGAGCTTTGTCCAGCGCGTCGTACACGTGCTGGACCACTTCGATATCGCCCTGCGCCAGGGTCAACTGTTCGCTGATCATACTTGACGCGGACGTTGCCGATTCGCCTTGCCAAATCGACGGCAGCGTCTGAGCGAATCCCTGCTGAGCAGTCAGCTGCTCCCGAGCCTTGCCCAGAACCTCTTTGATCGCGTCGGCTGCGTTCTGGATTTTGCTTTCATCGAGGTCACGTTGTTCGTCGTGCCGTTGGGCCAGCTTCCCATACTCAGGGACACCGACTGCTTCGGCCTCCACTTTTTTGTACAACGGGCCAAAGTGCTCGAAATAGAGCAAACTTCTAGAGGAAATCTCCAATAGTTCCTTGACGCTCGCGCCCGCAGGAACCGAGAACACTCGATCTTCAGCCAATGGGATCAGCTCCCAGCCTGGGTAGTATTAGCAGCGTTCTCTGCGTCTACGTTGGAAACCTTCACTACCGTCGCGCCTATTGCTTCACCCGTGAGTGTTCCAGCCTCGGCCCAGTCCTCCAGCCATTTCTTTACGGCCTCCAGACCGGCTTGAATATCCTTACCTTCTTGGCCATAATGCGCGCCAACCACAGATGGGCCCACCAAATTGTCGGCCACCTTTTTGACCTGATCCTTGATCACCGCAGCCGAGCTGCCGAAATCGTTCCCCAGTTTCCCCAGCTCACCGGTCTTGACCCCGACCGTGGACCCCGATTCCGTCGTCATCGACCAGTCCCCTCCGTCCCTGCTCCTCGTTCACGACCCGAACCGTGCTCGGGGTCGAGTGCTGTCTACTAGGTTTCGACGCACCCGACCCCGGTTCGGTTCCATCGGATCTCGGCCGGTTGGGACGAGATCGCTTGCCGGGAAATCTACTGGGCTCGGCGGGGCAGGGCCAAGCGCGGGCGAACGCCCCTACTTCTCCCCCAACCGCCCCTCATCGGTCTTCCTCCACTCCCCCGACCCATCCGGATTCCGGTGGTACTCCCATGCCGCGTAGTCGCCGTCGTCTTCCACCACTGTGACGTGGTCGGCGTAGCCGTCGAGGTCGGTGTCGGTCCAGACGTGCATGCCGTCGTCGTCGGTGGTGGTGATGGAGTCGAGGATGCCGTCGCCGTTGATGTCCTGGGTGGGGCTGTCGAGTTCGACGGCGCCCAGGCCGTCCAGGGACGAGGATGCGTCGATGTCGGGCAGATCGAGGCCGGGGAATTCACCCGAGCTGATCATGGCTCCTCCTGAAACGGGGCTCGTGTGGGGCGCGGTCACCAGCCGAATGGCGGACGGCTCCATCCTGTCATCCGTGTGCGGTCGCCGTCGAGTGCGTTGCCGCCGCAAGTGTTCGGCAGCGAGTGGGGCGACCGTGCTGTACGAGCCGGCGGCCGCGCACATGGTTCACGCGGCCGCCGTTCAGGAGTATGTGCGCCTACTTCTTGGGGATGATGATCCACAGCACCAGGTAGAGCAGGAACTGCGGTCCGGGCAGCAGGCAGGACAGTACGAAGGCCAGGCGGACGATGCCTGCGTTCCACCCGAAGTATTCGGCGATGCCGCCGCAGACTCCGGCGATCCACTTGTCGCTGGTGGAGCGGGTGAAACGGCGTGCGGGTGCGGTCATGGGAACTCTCCTCGGTGTCGATCGCTACCTCATCCACTGTCCGCGAATCCGGCCGCCGTGGCATCGGTCCCGGTACTGATACCCACCCTGATTTCCGCAGGGCCCGGACTCAGGGTGTCCACCGACACACGGCACACTCGTGCAGGTGAGCACCACTCTGCACGCGCGCGGCCTGTCCGCCGAACACGGCGAACGCACCTTGTTCAGCGGTCTGGACCTGACGCTCGCGCCGGGCGATGTGATCGGCCTCGTCGGCGTGAACGGCGCGGGCAAGTCGACGCTGTTGCGCATGCTGGCCGATCGCAGGGCGCCGTCGGGCTCCATCACCCTCAGCCCGCCGGACGCGACCATCGGCTACCTCGCGCAGGAACCCGAACGTATCCCCGGCGAGACGGTGCTCGAATTCCTCGGCCGCAGAACCGGCGTGACGGCCGCGCAGCAGGCCATGGACGCGGCCGCGGAACGCCTGGCCGACGGTGGCGACGACGAGTACTCACCCGCCCTCGAACACTGGCTCGCCCTCGGCGGTGCCGACCTGGATCAACGGGCACTGGAGGTGGCCGGCGAGCTCGGCCTGGCCGAGAGCCTGCCCAATGGTCTCGACACCCCGATGACGGGCCTGTCCGGCGGCCAGGCCGCGCGTGCGGGCTTGGCCTCGGTCCTGTTGTCCCGCTTCGACATTCTCTTGCTTGACGAACCGACGAACGACCTGGACCTGGACGGTTTGGCCCGCCTGGAGCAGTTCGTGACCGGCGTGCGGGTTCCGCTCATGGTGATCAGCCACGATCGAGAATTCCTGGCCCGCACGGTCAATCGGATCATCGAACTGGACCTGCCGCAGCAACGAGTCGACGTGTACGACGGCGGTTACGAGGCCTTCCTTGCCGAACGCGAGATCGCCCGCAAGCATGCCCGCGAAGCCTACGAGGAATTCGCCGACACCAAGGCGAATCTGGAGGCAAGGGCGCAGATGCAACGCAACTGGCTCGAACACGGTGTGCGTAACGCGCGCCGCAAATCCCGGGTCGATTCCGACAAAGCGGGCCGGAAGATGCGCGCGGAATCCACGGAGAAGCAGGCCGCCAAGGCCAGGCAGACCCAACGACGGATCGAACGGCTGGAGGTGGTCGAGGAGCCGCGCAAGGAATGGGAGCTGCGGATGACGATCGCCGCCGCACCACGCAGCGGTTCCGTGGTGGCCACCCTCTCCGAGGCGACGGTGCGTCGCGGAGATTTCCGGCTCGGCCCGATCACCACGCAGCTCGATTGGGCCGACCGCATCGTGCTGACCGGCGCGAACGGCGCGGGCAAGTCAACGTTGATCGCCCTGCTGCTGGGAAAGTTGCTGCCGGACAGCGGAACCGCCTCGCTCGGGTCGGGCGTCGAAATCGGCGAGGTCGATCAGGCCCGCGGCCTCTTCCGCGGCGAGTCCACCCTCGCGCACACCTTCGGCGCCGAAATGCCCGACTGGCCCGACGCCGACGTGCGCACCCTTCTCGCCAAGTTCGGCCTCCGCGGCCCGCACGTCCAGCGCCCCTGCGAAACCCTGTCCCCCGGCGAACGCACCCGTGCCGCACTGGCCCTGCTCCAGGCGCGGGGCACCAACCTGCTCGTCCTCGACGAACCCACCAACCACCTCGACCTGCCCGCCATCGAACAACTCGAGCAGGCGATCGACTCCTTCACCGGCACCATGCTGCTGGTCACCCACGACCGCCGCATGCTCGACTCGGTGCGCGCCACCCGCCGCTGGCACCTGGCGGATGGGCGGTTGTCGGAGAGCTGACGCAGCCACCCGGGCTGCCCGCGGCTGACACACGTCCTAGGATCGACACGATTGACCGATCGGACGGGGGAAGGCTGGCTGGATGCGTGAGGGTGAGGTCTTCGCCGGCTACACGATCGACCGGCAACTGGGTCGCGGCGGCATGGGCGCGGTCTACCTGGCCAGGCACCCGCGGCTGCCGCGCCGCATCGCGCTGAAGCTGCTGAACGAGGAACTGTTCTCCGACAAGGAACTTCGGGCCCGGTTCGAACGCGAAGCCGACCTGGTCGCGCAGCTCGACCATCCCAATATCGTCACCGTCTACGACCGCGGCGCCGACGACGGCAGGCTGTGGATCTCGATGCAGTATGTCGACGGCGTCGACGCGGCGACCGTGGATCCGCAGATACTGCCCCCGGCGCGCGCGGTGCAGATCGTCGCCGAAACGGCCAAGGCACTCGACTTCGCGCACAGCAGAGGCGTGCTGCACCGCGACGTCAAACCGGCGAACATCCTGCTCGCCAACGGCGGCAACGGCCAGGAACGGGTGTTCCTCACCGATTTCGGGATCGCCCGCATCGCAGGCGAGGCGAACCGGCTCACCCAAACGGGCACCTTCACAGCCACACTCGCCTATGCCTCCCCTGAGCAGTTGACCGGCGCCGACATGGACGGGCGCTCGGACCAGTACTCGCTCGCCTGCACCCTGTACTGGCTGCTGGCCGGCAACGCGCCCTTCGAATCCACCCACCCGGCAACCGTCATCCAGGGACACCTGCAACGGCAGCCGCCGCCTGTGTCGACCGCCCGGGCGGGGCTGCCGCCTGCCCTCGATGCCGTGCTGGCCCGTGCGATGGCGAAGCGGCCGGCCGGCCGGTTCGCCTCGTGTTCCGAGTTCGCGGAGACGGCTCGGCGAGCGCTGTCCGGTGAGACGCCGCAATTCGCATCGGCACCTGCCCCCACCATGGCACCGTCGCCCGCGGCACCGATGCCGGTGGCACGACCGCTCGGCACGGGGCCGGTCAATGCGTATCCGGGGCCCGTCCCTGGGCAGCAGGGACACATCCCGCATGCCGCGCTTCCCTATCCTCGTCCGCAGCCTCGCCGTTCGAATGTGGGATGGATCGTCGGGCTGTGCCTCACGCTCGTCATCATCATCGTCGCTGGTATCGGGACCGCGGTGGCGATCGCGAACCGTGACAAGACCCCGCCGCAACGCCATCTCGAACAGATGCGCCTGGCTTTCCCCAGCCTGCTGCCGCCCGGCGAGATTCCGGCCGGGCAGACGTGGGGGCAGGGCACCGGCTTCGATGGCATGGGCTGCAGCGCGCAAGTGATGCGGGGGGGATACGACCTGCACTGGTTCTTCATCAATGGTGCCGCTCCGGATATGGGCGACCCCACCGCCTACTGGGAATGCGGCTACGCCAACAGCTACATGATCCCGGAAGACAATATTCGCTGGCCCGACATACGAATCTTCCAATACGAATCGGCCTCTGACGTTCGGCGAGTTCTCCAAGGCCTCGGTGCGCTGCCCGTCGAGGAAGACCTCAACAACAACGGCAAGCGATACTCCAACACCAAGGCCGGTTCGGAACCGAAGTCGGCCCCTCGGATCGCGACGACCTTCCCGAACGATCCGGCGCGCGAGAATATGCTGGTCTACTCCTACGGCCTCGGCGCGCCCAACGATCCGTCGATGGATCAGCTACTCGAATGGTGGAAGAAACTGCCGCTCGACTGATTCGGGCGTCGATCCCGCCGCATGCCTGGTGTAGGCCAGCCCAACCCGGAGGCGAGGTCGAGTCCAGGCGTGAGCCTCCGGCCGAGTGGGAGTCGGAGGGTCACGCCTGGGCACACCGCTTACGCGCCGGTGAATCGACCGTTGGTAATCGCGGTGGTGAAGGTTCGCCAAACACTCGGAGCGAAAGCGAGAGCGGGGCCCATCGGGTTCTTGGAGTCGCGGACGCCCACGAAGTCGTTGCCGAGGAATGCGACCTCGACGCATTCGCCGGCGCCCTGGCTGTAGGTGCTCTTGAACCAGTGGGCAGATGCTAGGTCGATACTCATTCCAAGTACTCCTTCGCTACCTGCCGTAGCAGGCTCCTGCTTGTCACAGCATCCAGAGTTCGATCGAGAATGCTGTCGTACGTTTGACGGTAGCACGCAACATCTTCCGGCTTCTCGAGATAGAGATTGCCCACGGTACTACCTTCGATGAAGACAACCGGCGGATCGACAAGCTTGCCCGCTGGCCCCTTTCCGAAGTCCAGAATCACGCAGGGACCTACCGCGAGCCCAGTTGGAAATCCTGCACTGAACGGGAGTATACGCAGCTCGACGTTCTCGAGCGTGGAAATGTCAGCCAGCCGCCGAAGCTGAGACGCCATCACCTTTGGCCCACCGTTGATCCTGCGCAACGCTGCCTCTCCGACGATGGCATGCACAGAGATTGGCCGACGCTTCCGTGTAACGATGTTCTGGCGCCGCAACTTCAGCTGCACCAACGCATTCTGATGCTCTTCACTGGCGTTGGGGTAGGCGACGTGGTTGAGCGCTCGCACATAGTCGGCAGTCTGGAACAAGCCGGGCACGAGCTCTGGCTGATATGTGGTGACTCCGATGGCGGCGGACTCCAGCCCGAAGTACACATCGAACCCCCTGGGTATGAGATGTCCGAATTCGTGCCACCAGCTCTTCACATTGTCCTGCTGGGCCAAACCCAAGTACGCCGCAGCGAGTTCTTCTGGAACCTCATACAGTTCGCATGCGGCCTCGACGTGGCTGATGTTGATCCGACTGTTCTGGCCGTGTTCCAACCGATACAAGCTGCTAGCGCCAATGCCCAGTAGCTCGGCTGCCTGCGACAAGCTGAACCCGACGCGCGTGCGCCAGTCCATCAGGTAGTGGCCGAGTCGGCGTCGCGGCAAAGTAGATCCGGTGTCCTGCATGGAGTCCTCCCCATCGAGGGCGGGCCGTTCGACCCGCGAAACGGGTAGAGCAAGGGCACTGCCACGGGAGAAATGCTGGGCGTTTACGCAATCCGAGCCGGACGGCCCCACATCGACCACATATGCCCCGGGCAGATGGTTCGCTGATGCTCGCCCGATGCCGCCCCCGAAGAATCCAACCTCAAGGTACCAGCATCGGCAGCCAGCGGAAACGCTTATCCCAGAACCTGATCGGAGCCCGATGGAGTGGAGGTCATATGCACTGAACCCGGCCGTTCGAACCGGCCGTTCCGAACGCGGTGACCGCGCACTGTCAGAAGTAGGCGTCTTCTTCCTTCTCGCGCAGGGTCCGTACACCGTCATCGAGCCACCTGCTGAACGCGCTCGTGAAATCCTGTGGTTGCGCGGGGCGCACGTCGAGATGAGTGCGATTGCGGTGCTCGAGGTAGCGGCCGTCGCCGGTGATGTCGTACCACTGCATGGCCCGGAAACGGCTGTGCGGAGCATGGAAATTGCCGAGCCGGAGGATCGCATTGCCACCACCATCGGCAGGTCGAAGCGCCAGCCGCTCGAAGCGCTGACGCTCGCGCGTGTGGGCATCGTCGCCGAAATAGCCAGTGTCCGAAGGTGGTTTGAGGTCCTGAAGGTCGAACTGGGCGGGCCGTTCACTACCGGGCGAACAAGGTGGAATGGACGCCGTGAGCGCGGTGGGAAGTTGGTCCGCACGGATCAGCTGAGCGCGGATGTCGCCGAATTCCTCGCCGATGGCGGTCTGGCTGAGTATCACGGCATAGGAGTAGTTGCGGGCGCCGACGATACGCAGGTCCTTACGGGTGCGGCCGTCGCTGTTGCGGTGCACCTTCGAACCGAAGAAGATTTCGATCCGCATCTCGCAGTTCGCCAGGGTGTGTTTGAGCAGGTCGATGCGCTCGCGTTCGTCGCCGGTGTATTGGGCGCGGACAGCGGCGCGGTGGGCCTCGAAGGCGTTGATGGTCGCGAAGCGGCTGCGATAGCGCAGCGGCGGAGGCATCCGGTCATTACCTTCGTCGTACCAGAGGGCGGCGAATGTGTCCGGCTCCCATGTCCAGGCCATGCGAATGAAATCCATTCCAGTAGTGCGAAATTCGGGAGGAGATCGAGTGCTCGGAGGATCGGGCCGTTGATTCGCCGCGTCGACCGGTGTGCGGCCGGGACCACTGATACAGGTCCCGGCCGGCCGTCATGCGTCGAGCCACTCGATGGTCGGTCTCGGTGTAGAGAGCGTCCGCATCGCCGCATCAGCAGTCGTACCGATCTGCTGTGCAGTTCTGCGGCACACCGCGCTCCGATCAGGTCTGTGGCGGCCCATCTGCCGGGCGGGCTGCGGGAATATCGGCTCCGAGCACACCGCCGGGGATCGTCCGGGGCTCATCACCCAGCAGTTCGCGAGCGTTCTCCTCATTGATGAGCCAGTCAGGCGTCTTACGGTCGGACTCGTTTTCGTTTCCGCCACCACGTCCGGCGCCGGGTGCACCCATCATCGGCATCCCGCCCCGTCCCATACCCGAACCTGCCCCGCCGCCTGCACCCGCCGCCGCGGCCGCGGGCATACCGGTCACCGGCGTGCCCGCGACGCTGCGTCCAGCGCCCGGAACACCGGCACCGGGCAGACCGGTCGAACCCGACGAACCGCCCGAACCGCCACCGGAGCCGGGGAAGCCGCCACCCGAGCCGGGCAACCCCGAGGTCGACGCCGCGGATGTCGTCGGACTGGTAGGTGCGCTGCTCGGCACGGCGCTTGCAGGAGTCGTGGACGTGGGGTCGGTCGAGGACGGAGTGGTGGTGGTGTCGTCTGTCGTCGAGTCGTCCGCTGTTTCGTCCTCGGTCCCTTCCTCGGTTCCGGGCACTTCCTCCTCGCCGGTTCCGTCTTCGCCGCCGGTTCCTCCGCCGGTACCGCCGCCACCGCCAGTGCCGCCACCACCGTTGCCGCCGCCGTTGCCGTCGCCACCGCCTGTGCCGTCGTCGGGGGGTAGTTCCCCGACGGCAACCGGATCGCGTGGCTGGGGCAGAACCGGAATCGTCGCGTCGACAAGCAGCGCCTTGGCGGTGTAGGCCGCTTGGACGTGCTTCTGAGCCGCCTCCTCCGCGTCACCGTCCTTATCGCCGTCCCACCAGTCGCCGGGGTTCCACGGGCTCTGCGGGTCGTCGGTGAACGGGGTCATGTTCTTCTTGGTGTTGAGGACCGCGTCCACCATGTCGCCGACCCGCGTGCTCAAGGCGTTCAAAGCAGGCGTCAGATTCGTTGCGTCGGTGGCGTAATCGGAAATCGCCTGCCGTGAAGCCTGCGCAGCGGGGCCATCCCAGGCCGATTCGCTGGAACGGCGAATCCGGGCAGCGAACAGGGTGACGTTCTGCTCCCATTCCCTGGCGATGGTCGCGTAGTCGTCCTTGGCGATATTTGCCTCGGACGGATCCATTGCCTCAAATGTGTCGTGAAGAGTGATATGCGACTCTTTCACCACGTACTCAGCGTCTTTGAGCCGCCGTTCCTCGTGTCCGAAGGTCTCGGTCATTTCTTCCCCTGCATACCCTGCGGTATCGAGGCCATCGCCTGGTTGTACTCGGCCGCGAAGGTGCTGTCGGTCTGCTGATAGCGTTCAGCGATCACCCGGTGGAGTTCCTGGATGCTGTCGACGATCTGGTAGTGGCGCTCCAAGATCGCGTGCACGTTGTTGCCGTTGAAATCGTTTTGGGCCTTGCCCCGAAAAGACTGCACCACCGTATTTCCAGTGATGATCCACGGGACACCCTCACCCAGACCCCACTTTTCGCGACCGGAAATGTCCGTCGCGATGGTTTGCAGGTTTTGGATCGTGTCTTTCATGGCCTGACAGTCGCGGTCGATATAGACGAACTCCTCGGCATTGACCCGGACGCTGTCGTTGAACGATACCGACACCTGGCCCTCCCTGGCCGCGTCGATGATGTCCTGCATCGGCCGCTTATTCTCTTCGGTCACGGTCGAGTCCCCTCCCTGCTCGCGGTACAGATTCTCACACTCACGCCCCTGCCGGGATCAACGGCAAAACCTTGCCTGCCAGTCGCAATACGATGTCGCACGCGGGCTCGTGCCCCGTCTTCCGACGTGAGTTGGGGTTATCGACCATGATCTCGAGGCTGCCGCCCTCCATCTGCGCGTTCAACCGGCATTGCGTCGTATCCCCAGCATCATCGGGCGCATAGAGCACGGTGCGACCGCTGACGGTTCCCTCTTGAGTACCGGGATTGGCCTTCTCCCGGATCATCTCCAACGTCAGGTTAGTGGCGCTGATGCTTGTCCCGTATCCGTCCGAGACGACCCAACGACAACCACGCCACTTGATCTTCCCGCGCTGCATATTGTCCTTCGACGCCTCGCCCCCCGTCGAATGCAACCCCTCCGAGTCAAGCACCTCCTGCGGAATATCCTCACAAGGCGCGAACCCGCTCGGTACATCCTCGGCAATGGACTGCCCGGCAGCGGACGTTCCCGCCGACCCTCCCGCCGGCTC
The DNA here is from genome assembly GCF_059509835.1 of Nocardia sp. CDC519. Lineage (NCBI taxonomy): Bacteria > Bacillati > Actinomycetota > Actinomycetes > Mycobacteriales > Nocardiaceae > Nocardia > Nocardia sp. CDC519. The sequence goes on from NZ_CM183377.1 coordinate 57,746, forward strand.
GGCCGTCCCATCGGTCGACGACCCACACCCCGCCAGCACCATTACCGCACTCAGCCCGGCCGCCACGGCATACGCCGACTTGCGCATGAGATTCATCATTCCCCTAAGCCGATGCCCGATACCTGCTGTACGCCGGGCCCGGACCGGCTCCTCCGCCCCCGCGAAAACTACCGTTGACCGTATCGGGCACCAGTCCAGCTGGCAACCGGCGAACCGGTTCGGCCCGGCGCGAACCGCTCACCGGTTTTCCATGCACGGATCCTGCGCATGCCCACCCCGATCCGGGGGATTACCCGCTGGGCGTGCCGGGCGAGTTCGCGATAACTGTTCGACGATCGTGTCGAGATCGACCTCCGGACGGCAGTACCGGCTACGGAAATCCTCACCCACCTGCCGTGGATCCATGGCGAGCGAGCGCGGGTCCACGCTGCTCGTTCAGCTCGGCGCCGGCCACCATCTCGAGCTCCTCCCCGTCAACGCCCTGCACATTTTGCCCGAGAGGCGATATCAGAATTCCCGCGCACATGCTGAAACGGATACTTCTGGTTCGGCCGCGTCGGCTCACCGCGCCAGGAAATGCCACCCGAGCCAGATCCACAGTGGGAGGGTGAGCAAGCGAGCGGTTCGGGTGCGAAGGGCCAGGGCTACGACGAGGGTGGGGTTGCGCGCGGAGGAACGCTCCGAGGCCATAGGTCGCAGGATACGGCCGACTGGCTAGGTTGAGTGGGTGAGTTCTACTGAAGGCATGGTGCGGGTCCTCGCGCACGAGGCGGAACCGGAGTTCGCGCTGGGTCTCGATACCCGCCTGACCCTCGTCGCCACCGGCCTGATCTTCCTGTCGGCGCTGGTCCTGGGCACGTGGAAGTACCACGGCATCCGCACCTCGCCCGACGGTGCCGCGCACATCTACGTCGACATCGCGCACCGCGCGGCCCTCATGTATGCCTTCGCCGGCCTGATCCTGGCGGTGTTCACCGAGCTCAGCGCCTGGCCGACGGCGGTGAACCTGACCGCAGACGCGATCGTGCTCGCGTTCTTCGCCGGCGCCATCGCCACCTACGCCTGGCACGGGTACCGGCGCGACACCACCAACCAGTTCCACGGCGATATCGACCCGAGCATGCGGCTGTCGATGTTCGCCCTCATCGCCGGTGAGATCGGCGGCTTCCTGGTGCTGTTCGCAGGCTTCCTCGTCGGCCAGTTCTGACGATCCTCAGACCGCGGCGACTCGTTTGGCGAGATCCTCGGCCAGTTGCTCAGCGCGAGCGAGGTCGGTGGCTTCCACCATTACCCGGATGAGCTGCTCGGTTCCGCTGGGCCGCAACAGGACCCGGCCCGAATCGGCAAGCGAGCGTTCGGCTTCGGCGACGGCGTCGAGGACGTCGGTCGCGGCCATCACCGCTGCCTTGTCGCTGACCGGCACATTCACCAGAATCTGCGGCACGGTCTGCAACACCGACGCCAGGTCGGCCAGGGTGCGGCCGGTGGCGGCCATGCGGGCCATGAGTTTGAGGCCGGTGAGGATGCCGTCACCAGTGGTGCCGTGGGCCGGGAGCACCACGTGGCCGGACTGTTCGCCGCCGAGGGTGAAGTGCCCGCGGCGCAGCTCCTCGAGCACATAGCGGTCGCCGACAGCGGTGGTGCGCACGGTGATTCCGGCCTCGCGCATAGCGATGTGCAGGCCGAGGTTGCTCATCACGGTGGCGACCAGAGTGTTCTCGGCGAGTTCGCCGGCATCGCGCATGGCCAGCGCGAGGATCGCGAGGATAGCGTCACCGTCGACGACATTGCCCGCGGCGTCGACGGCCAGGCACCGGTCGGCATCGCCGTCGTGGGCAAGGCCGAGGTCCGCACCGTGTTCGCGGACCGCGCTCCGCACCTGGTCGAGGTGGGTGGAGCCGCACCCGTCGTTGATATTGAGGCCGTCGGGGTCGGCGTTGATCGCGATGACGTTCGCGCCCGCTTCCCGGTACGCGGCCGGGCCCACCTCGGAGGCGGCGCCGTGCGCGCAATCGACCACCACGGTGAGCCCGTTGAGCTCCTGCCCGGTGGCCTCCACCAGATGCTCGACATAACGCTCATGCGTTCCGGCGACGCTGTACTGATCGGGAAGGGCGAACCCGTGATCGCGCACACCGGTCGAGCCGAGGACCCGGCCGATTCCGGCACCGGTGGGGCGCACCGGAGGCTCGTTCATGAGGGCCTCGATCCGGTCCTCGATAGCGTCGTCGAGCTTGCGCCCACCGGCGGCGAAGATCTTGATCCCGTTGTCGGGCATGGGATTATGCGAGGCGGAGATCATCACGCCGAGGCACGCGTCGTAGAGGCCGGTGAGATAGGCGACCGCGGGCGTCGGCAGCACGCCGACCGACAGCACATCGACCCCGGCGGCGGTGAGCCCCGCGGTGACGGCGGCTTCCAGCATCTCCCCGCTGGCCCGCGGATCGCGCCCGACCACAGCCAGCGCGCGCTTCTTGCCGCGACTCAGAATCTGCGCCGCCGCGCCGGACACGCGCAGCGCCAATTCCGGAGTCAGCGACTCATTGGCCAGTCCGCGAACCCCATCGGTGCCGAACAGACGTCCCATACCTCGTCCCTCGATCGATGCAACCTGCCGCGTCCGCGCCCGCCCCACGAACGCCGCCCTTCCATACAGCACGAGAGCAGGCGCCCAGCGATGCTGGATGCCTGCTCTCGTACAGGTGCCGCGCCGACCGTACCGCTTCCGGCACCAGCACGGTGCCGGAAGCGTGCAGTCGACGATGCGAAAATCAGCGCTTCGAGTACTGAGGCGCCTTACGGGCCTTCTTCAGACCGTACTTCTTGCGCTCGGTGGCACGCGGGTCACGAGTCAGGAAGCCGGCCCGCTTCAGGGCGGGACGATCCTCGGGGGTGACCTCGATCAGCGCACGGGCGATGGCCAGACGCAGCGCGCCGGCCTGGCCCGACGGGCCGCCGCCGACCAGGCGGGCGTGTACGTCGAAGCTCTCGGTGCGCTCGACGGTGACCAGCGGGGACTTCACCAGCTGCTGGTGCACCTTGTTCGGGAAGTAATCCTCGATGGTGCGGCCGTTGAGCACGAAGTTACCGGTGCCAGGCAGCAGCCGGACGCGGACGACGGCTTCCTTGCGGCGGCCGACGGTCTGCACCGGACGGTCGATGACCACCGGGCTGTAGGTCGCCTCGGAGTCGTAACCGGCCTCTTCGTAACCGGCGCCGTCCTCGACCACCTCGACGGTGGTGTCCTCGGCGGTGTATTCCTCGTTGAATTCCTCGGGAGCGGTCACTGGGCCACCTGCTTGATCTCGAACGGAACGGGCTGCTGGGCGGCGTGCGGGTGGTTCGGGCCCGCGTAGACCTTCAGCTTGCCCGCGATCGCGTTACCGAGCTTGTTCTTCGGGATCATGCCCTTGACGGCCTTCTCCACGAGACGATCGGGCCGCGACTCCAGCACCTGACCGACAGTGCGCGACTTGAGGCCGCCCGGATGCCCGGAGTGGTGGTGGATGAGCTTGTCCTGCTTCTTGTTACCGCTGATGGCAACCTTGTCAGCGTTGATGATGATGACGAAATCGCCACCATCGACGTGCGGAGCGTAGGTCGGCTTGTGCTTGCCACGCAGCAGATTCGCTGCCTGAACGGCAAGACGGCCGAGCACTACGTCAGTGGCGTCGATGACGTACCACTTACGGGTCACGTCACCCGCCTTCGGGCTGTACGTAGGCACAGTGCTTCCCTGTCTGTCGTCGGTGCTGCCGGCCCGGTGTGTGGTCGAGGTTGTTCCCGGCGGCCGGTTGAGACCCGGGCCTCGGCATGCCACACACCAGCTGGCCACGATACCAGTCGGGTATGGGTGCGGCGAAACCGGAGCGTACGCCCCGGCCGCCGCGGTGGCTCAGATCTCGAGCGGTGGCCCGAAGTCGGCTGCTCCCGGCGGGCCGGGCACCAGGTAGCGCAGGGTGTTGACGCCGGGTTGCTCGCATTCGGCGGGCAGCGTGCCGCGCACCGCTGCGATGCCCGACGGCGGTTCCAGGATCGCTTCCGGGGTGAGTGAGCAGGCCACCGGTTCCACGCTGGTGCCGGCGACTGCGGCGAACTCGGCAGCCCCCGCCTCCGACGACATCGCGAAGGCAACGAGCGCGACCGCACCGGCCGCTGCCTGGGCTCCGAAGAGGTTTCCCTTCATCTTGTCCCACACCTTGCCCTTATCACGGTCGGGGTGGTCGTCGTGATCTCGACTCTGCGGCGCAGCCGGCGGAGCTTGCGGAGCCGGCCGCGCGTCGGACGCGGGCGCACCGCTCATCTCCGGCGGCCGGGTGAACCGGCTCGCGGCCGGCTCCGCGCCCGGCGCAGCGCTGTGCCGCCCCCGGCCATCGGTCATCGGCGGCCGGTCCCGCATCTGGGGCGCGGGCGGTGGCGGCCCCTGCTGCATCGGTGGACGTTGCGCACCCGGTGGTTGCTGCGGCGGGCGGGCAGCCTGCGGACTCTGTTGCGGCGGCGCCGGGCGCGACGGCGGCGGCGCGGGCTGGGCAGGCCTGCCGCCGGGCTCCGGTTCGCCCCCATCGCTCTCGCTCAACACCAGATGCGCGGCCCCGAGCACGAGCGCGTGCATGGGATGGTCGGCGCTGTGCAGCCGCTGGCCGAGGTGGTTCTGGAAGGCCAGCCGGATCGGATCGTTGAAGCAGACGTTTCCGGCCAGCAGCACCGTCGAGGTATCGGCGCCGATCGCCCGCGCGGCCGCCATGACCTCGATGACGGCGTCGTCGGCGGAGCGGGCGTCGCGGGTGGCCTCGGGCGGGATGGCGACGTCGACCGATTCGGTGGGCTGTTCGTCGTCGGCGTGCACCGCGACCACCAGCATGGTGCGCCCATCGGAATAGACGCCGGTGGCGCCGACGCCGCGGGGATTCATCCGGTCGGGCGGGCGGACCAGCCCGAGCGCGCGCACATACCCCGACAGCGCGACCGACTCCGGCAGCGGTTCGACGGTGACGTCGAGCTGCTCGACCAGTTCGCAGTAGGTGTCGACCTTCTCGTCCGGCCAGCCGTCCGGGTACGGCAGCGCGACCACGTCGGGCTTGCCGCGCAAATACTTGCCGACCGCGGCCAGCGGGTTGTACAGCCGCGCCCGGAACACCAGCTCGGCAGGCCAGGTGGCACCGGCGATGACGATCTGCGGATGCCCGAGGATGTCGCGCACATCGGCGATGGCCATGCCGAGATCGGGCCGCTGCCGGTCCAACCCTGCGGTATGCAGCCTGCCGGAGGCGTCCGCCAGCAGATATGCGGGAGTGGTGTAGCTACCCTCGACCTGGACCGGGCGGATCGGGGTGCCCCCACCGCCTGCGGCCACGGACACCACATCCCACCCGAGATGTATTGCCCCTACTCGCACCGTCACAGGCATCAGTGTGCCTGCTGTGCGCGCGACACGCTCGGCGCACCGGCAGACCGGCCGCTACCGGCGACGACACGCCCGCTCATGACGCGGACTTCTTCAGTCGTAGGCGGTGCCAGGTGATCACCGACAGGATCGCGGTCACCACCAGGAGCATCGCGATGTCGAGCAGCCAGATGCCAGCACTGTGCTCCCAGAGCGTGTCGGGCTGGGCGTTGGCGAACAGCGTGCGGATGTCGACGGTGGACGCCGCGGCCGCATAACCCCAGCGCGAGGGGAACAGCCAGGAGATCTGCTCGAGCACCACGCGATCGGTCACCGGGATCATGCCGCCGGCCATCACCAGCTGCACCATGATCGTCACCACCAGCAGTGGCATGACCTGCTCGTTGGACTTGGCCAGCGTCGACAAGGCCAGGCCGACGACGACACACGACACCGCGGTGAAGGCGACGCCGACATACAGTTCGAGGCTGCCGGACGGTATCAACGCTCCCGCGCCGGGCGGATTCTTACCCGCCAGCGCGATGCCGATGAGCACCGCCGACTGCAACAGGGCGGCGACGCTGAAGACCACGATCTTGGCCATGGCGTAGGCAGAGGGCAGCAGGCCGACCGCGCGCTCCCGGAAGAAGATGGTGCGCTCGCCGACCAGGTCGCGCACGGTCAGCGTCGACCCCATGAAGCAGGCGCCGAGCACGAGAACCACCAGCAGCTGCTGGGTTTCGCCGCCGCCCTGGTGGACGAAGATCTGCTCGCCATTGGGCCCGGGCACCGGCACCTGCGGTCCAGGCGCGAATCCGTTCTCACCCGGGACGACCAGCGTCAGCACGCCGAGCACGAACGGCAGGATCACCAGGAACGCGAGGTACCCGCGGTCGGCCAGGATCAATCGAACCTGCCGCCGTACCAAGGTGGAGAACTGGCGCCACCCGCTCGATTGCGGCGGACTGCCCATCGCGCCGTGCCGCATCGGCGCGGGCGGAGGCGGCGGCGGTATGAACGCCTGCCGCGACCGGTACGCCGCGAACGCCTGATCCGGGTTCGCCGCGACATTGGCGAAGATCTCCGCCCAGTCGCTGGTCCCGAGCGCACTGCCGACACCGGCCGGGTTGCCGGCGTAGGCGGTCTTACCGCCGGGGGCCAGCAGCACGACCTGATCGCACATGTCCAGGCAGGCCACCGAGTGGGTGACCACGATGACGACGCGGCCGGCGTCGGCCAGCTCGCGCAGCATCACCATGACCTGACGGTCCAGCGCCGGGTCCAGGCCGGAGGTGGGCTCGTCCAGGATCAGCAGCGACGGACCGGTGAGCAGTTCCAGCGCCACCGATGCCCGCTTGCGCTGACCACCCGAGAGCCGATCCACCCTGGTATCGGCATGCTCGGTGAGCGAAAGTTCTTTCAGCACACCGTCGATGACCTGCTGCCGGTCGGCGCTCGAGGTGTCGGGCGGCAGCCGCAGCTCGGCGGCGAAGCCGAGCGCCTGACGCACGGTGAGCTGCCGGTGCAGCACATCGTCCTGCGGGACCATGCCGATACGGGACCGCAGCGCTTCGTATTCGGCGTGCAGGTTGCGGCCTTCGAAGGTGACCACACCGCCCGAGGGCTGGGTATTGCCCGCGATGAGCTTCGACAGCGTCGATTTACCCGCACCGGACGGGCCGATCAAGGCGGTGAGCGTGCCTCGCCCGGCCTGCAGATTGACATCGACGAGCAGCTGCTTGTTGCCCTCGACGGTGAACCCGACCCCGTGCACATGCAGGCCCTGCTCGGCGACCGGACGCTGCCGATGCACCAGCGTGCCCTGCTGGACCACGAAGTCGACGTTGCCGATGGTGATGATGTCGCGTTCGCGCAGCACTGTTCGCTGCTGCCGGACACCGTTGACGAAGGTGCCGTTGGCCGAGCCGAGATCCTCGATGGTCAGGCCTTCGGAGCCGGCCACCAACCGGGCATGCCTGCGCGAGGCCAGCGGATCGTTGACCACGATCTGGTTGTCGGCGGTACGGCCGATCGCCAGTCCGCCGGCGGGCAACCGGTCCGCGCGCGCGATCGGCGAGGTCGACGGCCTGGCCCGCACCGGGGGCAGCGACGACGTATCAGCTTTGGTCGTCATATTGATATTGACGTTGGGGGCCGCCGGTTGCGGCTGCGGCGCACTGTGGAATCCGGCGATCCGGCTCGCCCCCGATTGCGGACCGGAGTGCGGACGCTGCGGCGGCGCGGGCGGCGGCCGTAACCCCTGACGCGGCGGTTGCACCGGATGCTGCGGCTGCGACGGATGCTGCGGCGGACGAGCTCGAGGCGCCGCGGGCAGCAGATGCAACAGCGGCCCGGTGATCGCGTCACCGAGCCGCACCTGCATGGGCCGATCAATGGAGACGGGCCGGCTGAGCCGGGCCGCGTCGACGAACACACCGTTGGTGCTGCCGTTGTCGCGCAGCACCCAGGCACCCCCCTGCCAGGCCAAGATCGCGTGTACCCGTGAGACCAGCGGACTGTCCACGAAGAGGGTCACTTCCGGCGCGCGGCCCATCGTGACCTGCTGGCTCGAATCGAAAATTCGTTCGGTTCCATCATGGCGCACGGTGATGGTCTGCGCCCCCGGTGAAGACATGCAGCGGATACTATTCCATCACCCGGACATCGGCGGTGCCCCCGATGCGCCATGCCCCGTTCCGGCGACCGAAACACCGACCGACCGGCCGACGAGGGGGAGGAACCGATGCGGCAACGTCGTGCGACCGCCGTCATCATCGCCGTGCTGTGCGCGGTCACCGCGCTGGTGGGATGCACCCGATCCGTGGACGGGCGGGCCGTCTCGATCTACGACGATCCGTTCAAGGTGGCAGGCCTGCCCACCACCAGCGGCCCGAGCGGCCCGCGCCCCGACGTCCCCGACAGCGAGCTCACCGCACGCAACGGCGACGGCGGCGAGGTCGACACCCTCGCGCTCAACGCTGTCGAGGACATCCAGGCCTACTGGGCCGAGGTGTACCCCGAGGAATTCGAGGGCGAGTTCGAACCGGTCGACAAGCTGGTCTCCTGGAGCGCCAAGGCCGGCCGCAACGATTCCGTCGAGTTCTGCACCGAAACCACCTACCGCCTTGTCAATGCGGCCTACTGCCGGCTCGACAACTCCATCGGCTGGGATCGTGCGCTGCTGCTACCGACCATGGAGGAAACCTTCGGCAAGATGTCGGTGGTCATGGTGCTGGCACACGAATACGGGCACGCCATCCAGACCATGTCCAAGATCGTCGACCGCAAAGACCCGGTGATCGTCAAGGAACAGCAGGCCGACTGCTTTGCCGGCGCGTTCATGCGCCATGTCGCCGAAGGTAAGTCGAAGCACTTCACCATCAACACCTCCGACGGCCTCAATTCCGTGCTCGCGGCGACCGTCGCTATCCGCGACTCCGACCCCGATGATCCGGAGAGCGTGCACGGTTCGGCGTTCGAGCGGGTCACCGCCGTACAGATCGGATTCACCGACGGCCCCAAGGGCTGCAAGGCCATCGACATGGACGAAATCGAGCGCCGCCGTGGCGATCTGCCGCAGAGCTTCGAAGGCGACGCCAACCGCGGCGAATACCCGATCACCAAAGAGAACCTGATCGAGCTGAGCAAGGCGCTGGCCGCGATCCTGCCGATCGACGGCGACCCCACCTACAGCTACGACGGCGCGCAGGTCGACTGCAGCAACGGCACCACCACCGAACCGGTGAGCTACTGCCCCGCCAGCAATACCATCGCCACCGACATCCCCGGCCTGGCCGAACGCGGCACCTCCGACACCGACCCGGATGATCCGCTGCCGGTGAAGGTGACCGGCGATTACAACGGTTACGTCGTCTTCATCGCCCGCTACGCGCTGGCCGTGCAGCGCGATCAGGGGCAGCAGTTGGTCGGCGCCAAGACCGGGTTGCGCTCGGCGTGCCTGTCCGGTGTGGTCACCGGCAAGCTCGCCGAACCGGGCAGGCCGCCATCGGAAGGCGATATCACCCTGGCCGCAGGCGATCTGGACGAAGCGGTGTCCGGGCTGCTCACCGACGGGCTGGCCGCCAGTGACATCAAGGGTCAGACCGTGCCAAGCGGTTTCGCCCGCGTCGACGCCTTCCGCGCCGGCGTGCTGAACGGCGAGACCACCTGCATGTCGCGGTACTCCTGAGCGTCAGCCGAAAGGTGGCGGCGCCGCCGGATCGAAGCGCAGCACCCGGTTGCCGATCATGATCTCGGTACCCGGCAGCAAGACCATCGGCTGATTCGGTGGCAGCCGCACCCAGTCGCGATACCCGGCCACCCGGGTGCGGGTGCCGTTGGTCGAGCCGCGGTCCACCAGCGTCACATCCCAATTGACCAGCACGATGTCGGCGTGCGCGCGCGACATCCCACCGGAGTTGTCCTCGATCTTGAGCGGGATCAGACCGCGGCGGGCCTGCTCGGAATGCTCCGGATCGCGCCCGATGACGGCGTCGGCGGCGAGCATGAACGTCATCCCGTCATCGAGTACAAGCATGCCGAGCGGCGGCCGGACCACCTCGCTCAATGCCTGCGTCTGGTCGACCGGCATCCCGCAGACCGTGCAGAACGCCGAGCGCGGATCGCTGGGATGTGCCCGCGCGCATTTGAATCCCATCACCTTGACCGCGAGCGTGGTCGCGCGGGCGGTGGCCTCCAACCGCCGCTGCAGCTGCGGATCGGGCCGCGGTGAGGGGTCGGTGCCGCGTTCTTCGGTCGTTTCCGGCGGTTGCCCGCCGTCGCTCAGGTCGAGCATCGAGGTCGAAGCCTGCGTGGGCGTCGCGTTCGGATCCGTCGGCGCCGATTGCGCCGCAGCGGGTTCCGGCGAACGTTCCTGGTCGATGCGTGCTGTCGGCAGTGGCGGCGGCGCCGACCGCCGATGCGAGCCACCCCCGGTGTGTTCGGCGCCGGCCCGGCGCGGCGCATGGGCACGCACCTCATCGGACCAGACGATCACCCCGCCCGCCTGGGCGATACCTTCCACCAGCCAGCCGATTCCACGTTCGGTGGGCAGCTCGGGCACTCGGCCACCGTTGTCGTCGACGAACAGCGCGACCGCCTTCGACGGCACCGACGCCACCCGGTCCACGGTGAACGCCGCGTCGCTGCCCCGATACCGTTCGACCTGCTCCCCCGCGAGCACCGCGGTGACGGCGCCGTGCAGGAAGATCGCCACCCCGCCGTTCTCGGCATGCGACAGGATCCCGAAATCGATCGGACGGCCGGGGCTGATCTGTTCAGCGTCCTTCATCAACCAGCGCGTCGCGTTACGCGCGACCAACGCGCCAGGCCCGGCAGGTTGCTGTTCGGCCGCGTCGCTGACCAGCTCGGCCAGCGATTCCAGCGCTCGAACCGCAGGCGATTCCTGGGTGGGCTTCCCCCGATCCCGGTGCGCCACGACCACCACGGCACCCGCAACCCGGGCCGCCGCATGATTACCGGCGACCACCTCGACCTGCCGATCCTTCAACGGTATCGGCCCTCCCCTGGATCGGAATGCTGGATCGTCGCCACCAGACCAGAGTATTGCAATGCGAACAACACCGGTCCGGTTACCCGCGGTTCGTCAGCAGGCTCTGATCGGCGCCGAAGGCCTTCGGCGAACACGTTCGCATGTCCCACCGGTGCAGTACTATCCGGCTGACACACTCGAGTAAAGGGGGGAGCGTGCAGCTCACCGCGAGATCGCACCGTTTCCGGGCCGGGGTCGCCCTGTTGTTCGCCTGCGCTCTGGCCGCCTCGGGCTGCGGATCCGACACCGAGGCCGCCGAACCGGCCGTGGATCTGACCCAGCTCGATGTCGGCGGTTATGCGACGCTCCCGCGCGAACTCGGCGCACCGAAGAACAAGGACGTCCCCCGGTTCGTCGAGGCCCAGCGCCTCGGCAACGTCATACCGCTACCGGTGGAGATCGACCCGAAGCTGGTGTATCAGCCGCCGGGTGCGGTGCGCCCGTTCCTGCTCCCCGACGAGTCCCACGGCAGTCCGATCCACCGGTGGATCAAGGAGGACAACTTCGCCAACGATGCGAAGGGGTTCATCTCCGGGTTCTCCGCGACCGGGCAGTCGAACAAGGTCAACAGCCTCGCCTACACGTTGTCGACCTCGGTGATGATCTTCTCCGATGCGAAGTCGGCGACCGACGCCGCCGCGAATCTGTCGCGGGCCGGGTTCTATGACGACGACAAGTACCCCGTCGAACCGGCGAAGCTCGACGAGCACCCCGCGGCCCAGGTGCGATACCAGCCCGGCATGCAGGTGCTGGCCTCCTGGCTGGCCCAGGACCGGTTCGTCATCGTCACCATCGTCTCGAACTACGAGAACAAGCTCCTCGGCGAGTCCGACCTGCCCGGCCTGTCCGCGCTGTCGGAGAAGGCCATCACCGCGACGAGCGCCGCCCTGGAGAAATTCGAGCCCACACCGCCGGACAAGATGATGGAGAACTCCATCGATCCCGACGGTATGCGCTCGATCTCGCTGCGCCGCCCTGAGGGCGATTCGTTCCTGAACGTGCCGGGCACCTACGACCTGCACGGCGCCCTGCACTTCCCCACCGACCCGGTCCAGCGTAGGCAGGAGCTCGAAGCCGCGGGCGTCGACCGCGTCGCGCACGACGCGGGTGAGCTGTACCGGACGGCCGATGCGGAGTCGGCACAAGAGCTGATGGACAAGTCCTCCCAGCTCAACCGGTTCTTCCGCAGCGCGGATTCGCCGAAGGGTCTGCCCCAGGCCACCTGCACCGAGTACAAGGGGCCGGCCCAGGGCGCGATTCGCTTCTACTGCCACGTCACCTACGACCGTTATTACGCGTTCATGGGCGCCGAACAGTTGCTGGACGCCCAGCAGCGGATATCCGCTCAGTACGCCATCCTGGCCAACTCCCAGTAGGACTGCGGCACATGCGAATTCGAAGCATCATGAGGACATCGACGCTCCGGTGTGCCGCGGTGGCCATCGCCGCGACCACCGTGTTGACCGGCTGCTCGGCCGTATCGGGCACCGCGGTTCCCGGGGAACCGGATGTCCGGGGACTCGATATCGGCAGCTACCCGGTCACCCCACTCGATATGCGCTGGGAATACCTGAACAGCCTGGTCGGCGGCACCGAGCTGGCGATCATGCGGCTGTCCGACAGCGTCATCAACGGGATCGATGTGGACCCGAAGCTGAAGTACAACCGCGGGGCGAAGGGCTTCGAGGACGCCCGAGCGGCCACCGAGCTACTCGCCGACGTCAACGGTCCGGTGCTGGAACGGCACAAGTTCATGTTCGGCCTCGGCATCACCTCCGCCGACCGCGCCAAGCGGGAGAAATCAATCGGCGAAACGGCGGTCACCATCGGTGTGCTGCAGTTCCCGGACGCGGCGACGGCCAAGGCCGCGGCGCGCGACCTCGACCAGACCGATTTCGCGGTGGCGCCCGACCAGAACAAGGCGGTCGCGCTGAAGAAATACCCCGACGCCCACTCCCATTGGCGGCCGGGCATTCCCTCGCTCGGCACCACCATGGCCGTCGGCAGCTACGTGCTCACGCTGCTGGTCACCTGGCCGAGCCCCGACCTGGACTCGCTGACGAGTCTGGCCGAGAAGACCTATGAGATCCAGGTCCCGCTGCTGAAGGAACTGCCTGCCCTGTCCAAGCGTGAGGTGCTGGAGCTGCCGTTCGATCCCGACGGAATGCTCCGGCGCATCCTGACCTCCGAGGAATTCTTCTTCGCACCCGCCGCAGGCACCGTCGGCACCTTCAAACCACGGGGCGTGCTGCACTGGGTCGGCGAGCCGACCGACGTGCAGAAGGCGATGCAGGACAGCGGTGTCGACAGCATCGCCCTTGCCGACGACACCTACCTATGGCGCACCAAGGACGCCGATGCCGCGGCGAAGTTCGCCGGTTCCCGGCTCACGGCGAGCCGGTGGACGGATATCGATGCACCGAAAGACGTTCCGGACGCCCGCTGCCGGGAAGACGCCAACCCCAACGACTCCGATCAGAAGTACGTCTGCATCGTCCATTACGACCGCTATGTCGCCCAGGTGCAGAGCGGCCAGCCGATCGATGTCCGGCAGCGGGCGGCCGCGCAGTACGCCCTGCTCGCCAACAGCCAGTACCAGTAGCGCCACCACCGACGACGGCCCGGCTCCATTGCCGCCCACTATGCTCCGAAGAACGTCCGCCCCAGCCGGCACCCCGATGCCGAACCAGCCAAGACAGGAGACCGCGAGATGGCGATGAGCCCCGGCACCATCGTGGGCGGATATCGCATCCAGCGCGTACTCGGCGCGGGTGGGATGGGCACCGTTTACCTGGCCAAACACCCCAGCTTGCCCCGGATGGACGCGCTCAAGGTGCTCAGTGGGCACCTCAGTGCCGACAACGAATTCCGGGGCCGGTTCGAACGTGAAGCGAACCTTGCCGCCGGACTGGATCACCCGAACATCGTGTCGGTCTACAACCGCGGCGAGGAAAACGGCCAGCTGTGGATCGCCATGCAGTACGTCGACGGCACCGACGCCGCCGCCGAACTCGAGCGCGATCCGCGCGCCATGACCCCGCAGCGCGCGCTGCGCATCGTCACCGAGGTCGGTAAAGGGCTGGACTACGCGCATCGTCGCGGGCTGCTCCACCGCGACGTCAAACCGGCGAACTTCCTGCTCTCAGCCGAGCACGACGAGGAAGAACGCGTCCTGCTCACCGACTTCGGCGTCGCCAAATCCTCCGAAGACACCACCGACCTCACCCAGACCGGCAGTTTCGTCGCCACCATCGCCTACGCGCCCCCCGAGCAACTCGCCGGCGGCCGGCTCGACCACCGCGCCGACATCTACAGCCTGGCCTGCGCCTTCTACAAACTGCTCACCGGCCAGAACCCCTACCCGGCAACCCAGCCCGCCATGGTCATGATGGGCCACCTGCACGAACCACCCCCACGGGCCACCGCGGTCAACCGCAACCTGCCCCCCGCCATCGACCAGGTCTTCGCCCGCGCCCTGGCCAAGAACCCGGCCGAACGCTTCAACACCTGCCGCGAATTCACCGACGCCGCAGCTCGAGTCCTCTCCGGCTCTATCCCGCACGCCCCCGGCCCCAGCTACACCTCCGGCGCCCACCAGCACCCCACCGGCACCCTCGGCTACACCGCGGGCCCCCACGCCCAGGAACCCAGCTGGCCCCGCTACGCCGTCAACAACACCGCAGAGCAGACCCGCCCACCCACCGACCCGCGGGCCCATATGTCGGCGCCATCCATCCAGCAGGCTCCCACCCCCACCGAGCCCCGCCGCAACCGCGCCCGCCTCCTGACCGCCGCAGCCGCGGTAATCGTCGTCGCACTGGCTGCGGGAATCGGGATCTGGGCGATGACCGGCGGCGATACGCCCGCAGGGCCGGCCGGCACATCGACCAACGCCGCACCCGGCTCCATCGAGGAAGCCCGCAAGAACAATCCGGCATTCGCAGGTAAGTCCGTCACGGTCGTCGATGTCACCGGCGGAAAGGCCTACGACAACCAGCTTGCGATGTATCTCGCGCCGAGCGACCAGGCGAAGTTCCTCCAGGATCTGGGGTTCGTCTACAATCCGGGCTTCGCCAAGTCAGGCGACGAAGCCTCGCCTCGGCCGGTGACCAAAGAAGACCGCTATTCCACCTTCTCCAAAGTGAATTCCGACTACATCGTCGCTATCCGCAGCGACGAAGGCGCTGGTGGCGGCGGACTATCCGGACTCAGCCCATACGTCACCGACGTCAAGTCGATCGTCATCGTGGTCGACGACCCGGCTACCGTCAACGCCTTCCGGAATTGGACCAGCTCGTCGCAGCCGCTGCTACTGGAGAAGCTCGTCCCGATCCTGTCGGCACAGGTGAAGTAGTATCCCTTCAACTGCGATCTACCAAGGGGGAGTCCAATTGAAGCCGACTGTGCTGTCGTCTTCGCATCGAGGGCTATGGGCATTGTTCGCGGCCGGAGCCATCGCAATCGGTGCGACGGCATGTGGTTCGACCGATACGCCGGCCGCTTCCACTCCGGTACCGGAAATCGACATGAGCACGTTGGATCCCGGCGGATTCCCTACTCGGCCCCGCGAATTCGGTACGGTGCAGACTATCGACCAGGCTCGTATCGTCGAAGCGACCCGGCTTGCCGAACACCTTCCGCTCCCCGCCGAAATCGACCCGGGATTCAATTACTCGAACCAGTCCATGGGGCGGATCCTGCTCGGGCCAGAGCAGCTCGGCCGCCTCATTGCGGTCGACAATTTCGACAAGGACGCAGCCGGATTCATTTCAGGATTTCTCAGCGAGGGTGAAACGAAACCCGACCATGCGGGACTGCATTTCATGAATGCAGTGCTGATCTTTCCCGATGCCGCCAGAGCCGCCGGAGCAGCGGCCGCGCTGGAGAATTCGGACTACCTTTACAACAACAGGAACCAACGAGTGGCCATCCCCGGATACCCCGAAGCGCATGCACACTGGGAACCGGGAGTGCAATCGATCGGCTCCTGGTTCGCCTCTGGCAACCTGGTCATCTATACCTGGGTGTACGACTACGTCAAGACCTGGCTGAAGAAGGATGATCTTCCGGCGCTCCTCGGTTTGGTGCAGAAGAGCCTCGATGTCGTGGTCCCAGCGCTCGAGAAGTTCGAACCGACACCCGCCGACAAGCTTATGCAGCTTCAGGCCGACCCCGACGGAATGATGAAGCGGGTACTGCCGCGGTCCGAAGGGAATCCCCTCGTCAACCCGCCGGCGGTGTTCACCGCCAACGGTGCCCTTCATCTCGCCGAGTTGCCGCTCGACAGGAAGCAGCTGTTCACCGAACTAGGCGTGGACCGGTACGTCGAGGGCGACGCCCTGCTGTGGCGAGCACGTGATGCGGGTGCCGCAGATCGCCTCATGGACGATGTGAGCGAACTCGACAAGAAATATCGCAGCATCGACCCACCCAAGGGTCTCCCGATCGCCAAATGCAAGGAATACATAGGCCGAGATCGCTACGTGCCAAGGTACTACTGCACGGTCAAATACGATCGCTATGTCGCACAGACCTGGTCATTGCAGTTGACCGATATCCATCAGCTGATTTCGGCCCAGTACAGCTTGTTGGTGAATGCCCAGTGAAAACTTCCCGCAGAATTACCAAGCTCCGCCTGGCAGGCATCCTGGCCGTTGCTGCCACTGCGGTATTGACAACAGCATGTGGCTCGACCATCCCTGGATCACCAGCGGCCGGTGAAATCGACATCCGAATTTTCGACACCGGGCAATATCCGACCGAACCACTCGATGCGCACGATGACACGCCGGTTCCGGGATTCTACGACTACTGGAAAATCGCAGGAATGCGGCTGGCCAACCACGTTCCGCACCCGTATCTGATCGATCCCGCGCTCAAACTCAACTCTTACGGTACGAGTATGTCGGATACTGGTCTGCCCGACTTCATGGGCAAAGAAGCCGAATTGACCGCGATCGCCAAGCGGAACAAGATGCTGTTCGGTTTCCGGACGTCGGCCAGCAGCGTGCTCTATTCGACACCAAGCTACTACGAATGGCCCGAAACCAAGTCGGCATGGGGACCATCGACCTCGCTCGCGATCGCGGTTTCGCAATATGTCGACGACGCGCACGCCCAGAAGGCCGCCGACGAGTTCTTCCGAGCGGACCGCGATCGGTTCAAGGACAATGAGGAAGTCGAGCTTCCGAAACACTCAGCAGCGCTGTCACATTGGAAGCCCGGCGGGACCGCACTCCGATCGTTCACGGCCCGGGGCTCCTATGTCGTGTCGATCACAGTAGTTATGCCCACCTCCGACCTGAACGGATTGAAGGGCCTCGCGGAAAAGGCTTTCGAAAAGCAACTTTCTATGCTCGATGCGCTCCCGCCGATAACTGACGAGGGAATGCTCGAACTTCCCTGGGATCCCGAGCGGATGCTACGCCGCACGCTCAACCCCAACCAGTTCCACAGCCCCACCGTGGACGAGGACTACGGGGTGTTCGAGCCGGACGGGTTCCTGCATTTCACTGAGGACGCCGGCGCTACGAAAACTTTCCTCGACCGTCTGGGCGCAGACCGAGTGGCCAGCTCCTACGGAACGCTGTCTTTTCGGGTAGCCGATCCCGAGGCCGCACAGCGAGCCGTCGAAGAGAAGGTCACCGCATACCCGTTCAGTAGGGTGCTCGATCCCCCGAAAGACGTGCCGGATACCGCCTGCGTGGAGGTAGCAGACCCGGGCGGCAGTGCCGAGTTCATGTGCATCGTCGCCTACGACCGATACGTGGGCTATGTGGGCTCCAACCAGATAACCGATGTACATCAAAGGGCGGCCGCACAATACGCGCTGTTCGCAAATAGCCGGTAAGCACGCGGAACCCCGACGCGAGCTCAATAACGGACGATTGCTGAGAACCGCCCGCGAACGACCAGGAGACATGAGACATGGCGATGAGCCCAGGCACCATCGTCGGTGGATACCGGATTCTGAAGGTGTTGGGCGCCGGTGGGATGGGTACCGTCTACCTCGCTAAACACCCGACCTTGCCGCGAACGGACGCCCTCAAAGTGCTCAGCGGCGAGCTCTCCCGCAACGATGAATTCCGTGCCCGGTTCGAACGAGAGGCGAACCTCGCCGCCGGTCTCGACCATCCGAATATCGTATCGGTCTACAACCGAGGTGAAGAGGAGGGGCATTTATGGATAGCGATGCAGTACATCGAGGGAACGGACGCTTCGGCCGACCTGACGCAGAATCCGTATTCGATGTCACCACTGCGGGCTCTCCGAATCGTCACCGAGGTCGGCAAGGGCCTCGACTACGCTCATCGAAAGGGCCTGCTGCATCGCGACGTCAAACCCGCCAACTTCCTGCTGTCGACGTCCCGCGACGAAGAAGAACGGGTATTCCTCGCCGATTTCGGCGTGGCAAAATCGTCCGATGACGCCAATAACCTGACACAGACCGGAAGCTTCGTAGCGACCATCGCCTACGCGCCGCCGGAACAACTCAGCGGCCAATCTCTCGATCACCGCGCCGACATCTACAGCCTCGCCTGCTCGTTCTTCAAGCTGCTGACCGGCCAGAACCCCTACCCAGCAAGCCAACCAGCGATGGTCATGATGGGACACCTTCATGAACCACCACCGCGCGCTTCCGTGGTTCGTCCAGGGCTGCCGAATGCCATCGACCGTGTCTTTGCCAAAGCCATGGCAAAGAATCCGGCGGAGCGTTTCGGCTCCTGCAAGGAATTCACCGCCGCTGCGGCAGCAGCTCTGACTCCGGGACACCATCCCGTTTCCACCAACACCTCACCGACCTACCCCGTCCAAGTGTTGCCGCCCGATTCACGTGCCCGTGCCGCGACGGTGACCGGGGATATCGCGCCACCGCTTCAACCGTCGAACCCGCGCAACGGCGCCGGTCGGCGCAAGATGATCGCCGGCGCTGGAGCCGCAGCCCTCGCGGTCGCCTTGGCGGTCGGTGCGACAGTATGGATCACCAATAGCGATGCCGCACCGGCTCCAGCGGACGCAGCCGCTTCGGCCGGAGCCACCGACGCCGCGCCGGTGTCCCGGGCCCGCGTGGACAACCCCGCATTCCAGGGAAAAACCGTCACCGTAGTGGACTACCAAGGGCCGGAGTCCGTGGAGGTCTACTACAACAAGTCACCACAGGCGGAATTCCTCCAGAAGTTGGGGTTCATCTACAATCTGAACCTCACTCAGGGCAATGGCCAGGCAGCCCGGGGCCCTGTCGAGGGGAGGATTTCGGAAATCGCCGACGACCCGAAGGCGTACCTCATAGTGCTACGAAGCGATCCCCAAGCGGGGGGTGGTGGCCTCACCGGGTTGCCCTTCGACATTGTGCATTCACGCTCGCAGGTGATCGCCGTTGACGCGCCACCAGCTGTTTCGGCCATGCGCGATTGGTCCGGGCGTTCTGAGGAAACCTTGCTGGATCAGCTGGTTCCGGTGCTTCGCCAGCGTATTAAATGAGTACGGCATCAAGCAAAAAAGGTGCGCTTCGAATCGTGCTGGACGATTGGAAGCGCACCTTATGGCAGGCCATCGGCCCTGGTATCACATCCAGGACTGAGCCGCGGTCTTGTCGGCGGTGGTCATATCGATGGCGCCGTCCTCGACGACCTTGGCGACCGCCTCGAGGATCGTCAGCAGGTCGTTGTGGGCGTCGTCCCAGCGGGCCTGCTTGTCACGGTAGGCGGCCTGCGCCTGACCTTCCCAAGACGCAACCAGCTGGTTGACGTAGCCGGTCAGCTCGTCGTGGGTCTCCGTCAGACGGCTCTTGGACGTACGGATGTCACCAGCGAGCGCGATCAGCTGGCCTTCGTTGTAAAGCATTTCGCCTCCTAAAAGAAAAAGACTGGTTCTGTTGTTCAGCTCTGGATGTTGAGGCTGCTCGCCTTGCCCAGCTCGCCCGACGCACCCGCCTTGTGGATGGAGTCGAGGTGCGCCTGCTCGGCATCGGTGAAGCCCTTGCCGTTCTTGCGAATGGAATCGGCGATCTCCTGCAGAACCGTGTGCAGCCGGTCGGAGGCATCGCGGTAGTCGTTCATGACCCCCTGGAACGCCTTGGCGGCCTCGCCCTTCCAGTTCCCTTCGGAACCGGCGACGAGAGTACCGATGCGGCTGAGCTCGGACGCCAGCTGGCCGTTCACAGTTTCGACGTGGCCCGCCGACGCCTCCATTGCGCCAAAATCGGCAATGATGTTAGACATTCTGCCTCCTGCTTCTACGTTTGGGTTCGGACGCGCTGCGCCAGCAGGGCCGAACTGCTCCTACACGATGATTGGACGCTAGGGCTGCCCAATCGGTTCCATCGATGTGGAAGAAATTTTTGGCTGTTGTCATGGGATGACTTCCAGCGTGGTTGCGACGTCTGCACAGAGTTGTGTTGTCGTGTCTTGCCCCCCTGTCTGATATTGGCACCCGATGCTGACTTGGGTGCTGTGCTCGACGATAACATGCCAGTCGACTTGTGAACCGTCGTCTGGATGTTCGGTGTAGGCCAGGCCTGGGCGGCCGCCGAAGACTACGTCGTGGCGCAGGGGGCTCATGGTTCCCGCGGGACGTTGCTTGATCTGAGCCTCGAGGTCGGCCGCGACCTTTTCGTAGCCGACACCTGGGGCTACCTGCTTTTGAGTGAGCGTGATTCGGGCCTTTGTGCCGTCTTCGGGGACCAAGTAGATGCGGGATCCGCCTGCCGCCTCGGTGATCCGCCAGCCGGACGGGACCTCGAACCGGATATTGCCGATCGTTTCAGGAGCTGGTGCGGCCTTAGTGGTCGCCTTGGCTGGAGTTGTCGGAGCGACGGTGGGCGATGAGGGTGCGGCGACCGTGGACGATTGGGCCGCTGCTGCCGTGCCGCTCGTCTCATCGGGCTGGTTCATGGCGACGGCTGCGCCGATACCTGCGACCACTATCGCGGCGACGGCGGCTGCGCCGATGTAGATCGGTGTGCGCGAACGCGGCGGCCGAGTCGCCGCGGCGCGCTCTCGCAATGGTTGCAGCCATTCGGTCTGCGGCAGCGGAGGAATGGATGCTGTCGGGTAGTGCGTGGGCTCGTTCTGCTTGTTACGAGCCAGATCGGCGCTCGCGACTGTCCGAACTTCGGTGTCGGGGCCGCTGACTTCGGTGACAACCGAACCGATGAGCTCGAGGAAGCGCGGGTCGGCGCCACCGACGACCAGGACGCTGTCAGCGGGCCGTCCGGCCAGCAAGCGTTCGAGGAGTGCCCGTAGGTCCGTCAAACCTGGGCTGTCCGGAGCGATCTCGGCGGCAGCAAGGTTCGGCTCGTGCTCACACGCCTCGATCCCCGGACCCTGCTGACCGTAGGTGACCGATGTCGCGGTCGTCGACAACGGGGCGAACTCGATCACCACCGTACGGCGATCCCGGTTTCGAATATCCGCCGCTACCGCACGTAGGGCTGCGGTGTGAATCTTCACCTCGGAGGCGCAACGAGAAGCGGCAGTTTCGAGGTCGGAACGGCGCCGTGCCCCCCATTCGGTGGGCGTGACGATCGTCAGGCGTTCGCAAGGCGCCGGAACACGCAACTCGGCAAGCAATCTGCCGAATACCGCCGTCATAGCGTCGATCGGCGAAGGCAGGCTCGGCAGATAAGCGATCCGGTCCGCGGTCAGCAGTTGCACTGCCGAACATGCCATCGACTGCGGCGCCAGTGGTTCTCCGACGACGAGACTCATCCCGTCGCTGCCGGGCGCAACCGACGGTGGCATGTCCGCGTGCGTGTTCGAGCTCCGCGCCCACAGGCGCGCATCGGTAACGATCAGCTCGACTGCGGTCATGAGATCGGCTGGATGTACGAAGTCTGGATGAGCTCAGCGCCGGCCCGGCTGACGAGAGTACCGCGCCCCGGAGGCATCGCACTCGGCCGGACATTCCCGAGCAGGCTGCCTTCTTCCCGGCTACCGCTCATGATCAAACCTGGTGTGGCCAGATCCCGCAGGCGTGAGATAGCAGCCTCGTACATCGCGCGGGATGCACCACCGGACCGACGGGCGATGATCAAGTGGAAACCGACATCCTTTGCGTGCGGAAGGTATTCGACGATCGGTGCGATCGGATTACCACTCGATGTGACCACAAGGTCGTAGTCGTCGACGATCAAGTAGAGATCCGGACCGGACCACCACGAGCGCTCACGCAGCTGCTGGGGAGTGACGTCAGGGCCGGGCATACGCGAATTGAGCAGCGCGGCGAGATCATTGACGTTGGTGGTAAGCCCTTGCGCGCTGGTGGCATAGGCGGCGATGTGATCGCCCTCGACCGCACCGAGCAAAGTGCGCCGGTAGTCGGCGAGGATGATCGCCGCTTCCTGTGGCCGGTTCGACTCCATGATGCCCTGGCAGATGCCGCGCAGCAGGGTCGTCTTTCCACACTCGGTATCGCCGAAGATGAGGAAGTGCGGCTGTTCGTTGAAGTTGAGGAAAACAGGCGCCAGTTCGGATTCGTTGATACCGATCGGAATACTGAGGTTCCGACGCCCCGGAACAACCGTGCCCCAACCCTCGATGGTGGACATCAGGTCGTAGCGATCCAGCCGATCCGGCAGCATACGAACCTTCGGCGCAGGACGCCCAGGCGTCATCGAAGCCAGCTGCTGCACCGCATTCGCCACACCGGTGCTGAGGTCCTGCGGGTCAGAGCTGCCATCCACCCGCGGCAGCGCGGTGAGCATGTGCAGGTTCTCCGGGGTCATACCGCGGCCGGGACGGCCCTGCGGCACGAGGGCGGCGATCTTGCGACCGAAGTCGGAGTCGGCCGGGTCACCCAAGCGCAGTTCGAGGCGGGTGCCGATCTGGTCCTTGAGGGCCGGGCGGGCTTCCATCCAGCGTGACAGGGCGATCACCACGTGGACGCCGTAGGACAGGCCCTGGACGGCGAGGTTCATGATCGGCTGTTCCAGGGCGTCGAAATCCTGGCGGATCGAGCCGAACCCGTCGATGACCAGGAAGGCGTCGCCGAACGGGTCCTCATGGGCGCCGGCCGCCGCGGGGCTGCTTGCCGGATCCATGGCGCGCAGGCGGCGGAACTCGGCCATCGACTCGATGCCGAGCTGGCGGAAACGGAGTTCGCGCTGGCGAACGATCGTGGTCATTTCCGCGATGGTGCGGCGGACCTTGTCCTCGTCGAGGCGCCCCGCAACCGACCCCACATGCGGCATACCCTCGAGGCTGGCGAGCGTACCGCCACCGAAGTCGAGGCAGTAGAACTGGACCTGTTCGGCGGTGTGGGTCAGCGACATCGACATGATCAGGGTGCGCAGCATGGTCGACTTGCCGGACTGCGGGCCGCCGACGACGGCGACGTTGCCCCGGGAGCCGGACAGGTCGACGACCAAGGGGTCGCGGCGCTGGTCGTACGGGCGGTCGACGATGCCGATGGGGGCGCGCAGGGTGGCCACCGCGGCGTACTCGCCGGTGAGGATCGAGCGCGGGACGAGCTGGTCGAGGGTGGGAGCCTCGTCGAGCGGCGGGAGCCAGATCTCGTGGGCCGGGCGGCCGTGGCCGCGGATGCGCTGCACGAGCATGCCGATGTTGGACAGCTGTTCGCCGTCTTCGCCGGCCTGGGGTTCCGGATCGTCGGTGGGCTCGGGGGGCAGCGGGATGCGGTCGGCGCTGCGGAAATCGACATGTCCCGCTTCGAAAGGCCTTGCGCGCACATCGATTTCACCGGCCTGGGTGGCGATGGTCATGTCACGCTGCGAACCACCACCGACGTATGGCCCGGAGACGTAGGACGCCTGGAAACGCACGATTTCACCGGAGTCGGACTTGAGGTAACCGCCACCGGGACTGTTGGGCAGGTTGTAGGCATCGGGGACACCGAGCACCTGACGGGATTCGTTGGCGGAGAAGGTCTTCAGACCGATGCGATAGGAGAGATGGCTCTCCAGGCCCTTGAGCTTGCCTTCCTCCAGGCGCTGCGAGGCCAGCAACAGATGCACGTGCAGCGAGCGGCCCAGGCGGCCGATCATGACGAACAGTTCCGCGAAATCCGGGTGCTGGGTGAGCAGTTCGGAGAACTCGTCGAGCACCACGAACAGCGCGGGCAGCGGGTCGAGGTCGGCGCCTGCGGCGCGGGCCTTCTCATACTCGGAGACGTTGGCGAAGTTGCCGGCCTGGCGCAGCACTTCCTGGCGCCGGTTCATCTCACCGGCCAGGGCGTCACGCATACGGTCGACGAGGTCGGCTTCGTCTTCGAGGTTGGTGATGACGGCGGCGACGTGCGGGACGTCTTCGAAGCCGAGGAAGGTCGCACCGCCCTTGAAGTCGACCAGGACCAGGTTCAACTGATCCGGCGAATGAGTCGCCAGCAGGCTGAGCACCAGGGTGCGCAGGAACTCCGACTTACCCGAACCGGTCGCACCGATGCACAGACCGTGCGGACCCATACCGCTTTCGGCGGCTTCCTTGATATCGAGCACAACGGGCAGGCCATCGGCGCCGACACCGAACGGAACCCGCAGCCGCTCCCGGCCGTAGCGCGGCCGCCACGCGTGTTCGGGGTTGAAGGTTCCGATATCGCCGAGGTTCATCAGCTGGGCCCAGCTGGAAATGACCTCGGTGTCATCGACCTCGACGTCGCTGCTGCGCTGAGTCGCGGCGCGGAACGGGGCCAGCCTGCGGGCCACCTGCTGGGCCTGCTCGGGGCTGATCCGGTCGATCATCGCGAAGCGTTCCTGATTGCCGGTGGCACCGCGGCCGACGCATTCGCCGTTCTCGACGATCATCTTGATACCGCGCGAAACCGCAAGGCGCGGAGCGTATCCGCACAGATCGATGATGGTGACGCCCTCGAAGCCGGATTCGCGGAGCTGATCCTCCTCCGACTCCAGCAGACCACCGTCGACGACGATGACGATGTGCACCAGGTTCGGGTTGGCCGGCTGGTTGCGCGAGTAGCGGACCCGATTGGCCAGCAACGGCTGCAAGCCGGTGGCCGCCTCACGGATGGAGCTGTAGAACATGCGCTGGGTGCCGATGCCGTCCTGGGCATCGGGATGCTGCGAATGCGGCAGCCACTTCGTCCAGTCCCATTCCGAGGCGGTGTCCGGACCGCAGACCACCGCGATCAGCACCTGATCGGGACCATGAAACATGGCCAGCTGCAACAACATCGCGCGCGTCATATCGCGGGCCTGGCCGCGATCACCGTCGAGCGCGATGGTGGCGAAACCCTTGACCGCGATCGCGGTGGGCAGATCCGGGACGGTGGAATGCGCGCGGACGAAGCGGCGCAGCGAGACCGCGGCGATCGGCTCCAACTCTTCGACGGGGCCCGTTTCCGGAGCGATCAGCCGGGTGGCCAGGCGCTGGCCGCCGATGCCGATGCGCGCGTGGCAGAAGTCCTTGTCGCCCGCGCGGCGCTCCCACATCCGGCTGGTGCCTGCCAGCATCCAGATCAGACCTGGTTCCGGGTGGCTCCATTCGACGGCGGCGCGCTGCTGGGTGGCCGTCTCGTCGACATCTTTACGCACCTGATCGAGGTAGCGCAGGTAATCCTTGCGATCCTCGTTGGCCTCCGCGGCCTTCTGTCCCTTGCCGCCACCCTGGCCGGCGAACATACCGACCATGGAGAACAGCATCATGACCGGGAACATCATGGTCATCGGGTTCGACATCATGCCGCCACCCTGAGTGAACATCAGGGCCATCATTCCGACCATGCCGATGACCATCACGACCGGCATCAACTTCATGAGCAGATTGCCCGGCGTCACCCGAGGGATCTCGGGAGGCGGCTGCAGGGTGACCTCTCCACCCGGCGTCCGCGGCATCTCCCGGCGTGCGCGCCGCTGAAACCGGACTGTGCTCATAAGACGAGAATTCCCCCTCTTGGCCTGCGGTGTTCGGGCCTCAGTGTAGAGGCAACCGCCGACATGTCGTACAGTTCGACCAGCATTCTGCTGCCCGGACCCATGGGTTCGCAAGCTCCGCTCGGGCCGGCGGAGTGCGGAAAACACGAGGTAGCGACCGAGTTGGGGGAGCCTTGACGCACGCGCGACTTGACCACATCGAGGAGGAATCCTCACGCGGCATCGTCCGCGCACCGGACCTGACCAGGGTTACCATTCTGGCCAAACATACCCAGGTGGACATGGCCATCCCGGTGGATGTCCCGGTCGCTCTGGTGATTCCGAGTGTCGTCGACATGGTCGCCCAGCACAGCCGCACCAATGATTTCGACAATGAGGGTGAACGCTTCGAACCGGCCGAGTGGGTGCTCGCGCGCATCGGTCACCCACCGTTCTCCAACTCGTTGAGCCTGGGTGAGCACGGCGTCCGCGACGGCGAGCTGCTGATGTTGGAGAGCGCGGCACACACCGCGCCCACACCACTGTTCGACGACATCATGTACAACGTCGCGATCGCCGACGCCGACCATTTCAAGGGTTGGACGCCCAAAACCGCACGTATCACCGGCTCGATTCTCGCCGCCTTCACCATGCTCGCCGGATGTGTCGGCCTGCTCGCCGCCCCCGATGCCATGGCGGGCTGGATCACCGGCTCCATCGCGCTCGGCGTGACGATCCTGCTCGTGGTCGCCGGCATGGTGCTGAGCCGGATGTACGGCGATACCGCCACCGCGCTCGTGCTCGGCGGTTGCGCGCTGCCGACGGCGTTCACCTCGGGCATGCTCATCGTCCCCGACCACTATGGCTGGGCGAACTTCCTGCTCGGTTCGGTGCTACTCGGGGCGACCGCGATCCTGGCGTGGCGCGTCACCGGCGTCGGGCTCGGTTTGTTCATCGGCGCGAGCGCGCTCGCGATCTACGCGGTCCCCGCCGCGCTGGTCGGATTGCTGACCGACCAGCCGGTGCGCGCGATCGGCGCGGTCGCCGCCGCCCTCGGCCTCGCCGGATTGTCGCTGGCGCCGCGGGTTTCGATGCTGCTGTCGAAGTTGCCGCTGCCTCCGGTGCCCTCCCCCGGCACCCCGATCGACCCGACCGAGGACGACCCGGACGATCACCGGGCGCTGCCGACGATGGAAGTGCTGCGCGCCAAATCCGAACGCGCCCGCATGTATCTGAGCGGTCTGGTCTCGGCGACCACGCTGGTCACCGCGATCGGAGCGCTGGCAGCGACCGAT
Source organism: Nocardia sp. CDC519 (assembly GCF_059509835.1). Taxonomy (NCBI): domain Bacteria; kingdom Bacillati; phylum Actinomycetota; class Actinomycetes; order Mycobacteriales; family Nocardiaceae; genus Nocardia; species Nocardia sp. CDC519. Next base: position 84,799 of record NZ_CM183377.1, read on the forward strand.
CCCACCGGCGAGGGTTACTACTGGCAGGGCATCGCGCTGGCGCTGGTGTGCGCCGTGGTGCTGATGTTCCGCAGCCGCACCTACGCAGGCGCCGAACAGGCCGTCGTGCTGATCGCGGGCGGTGCGGCGATCGTGCTGATCATGCTGATCGGCATGAGCTTCGTCGCCGAACTGCCACTTGCGGTGTTCGGTGCCGCGATGGTCATGCTGATCGCCGCGCTGATCCTCGGCATCATCATCCCCAACCAATCGGCGACACCGCCGATGCGCCGCGCCGTCGAACTGCTCGAATACGCGTTCGTCGCAGCCGTGCTGCCCCTGGTCTTCTGGGTGGCCTCGCTCTACTCCCTCGTTCGCGGGCTGTGAACGGGCGCCTCCGCGTCACGGCCGCCGCCCTGACGCTGGGTTTCAGCGCGTCGTTCGGTTTGAGTCTCGGCCAGGGCGTTGCGTATGCGGATCGGCCACCGCCGATCGATATGGGGAAGTTGCCGGCGGGTGATCCTGCGGTGCCGCCGGATCCGACGGAGCCCAAGCCGAACGTCGCCTGCGCCGACATTCAGCGTGGCGGCGATGGACCGACGATCCCACAACCGCAACGGGCGCTGGACCTGCCGCACGCTTGGAAGTTCGCGACCGGGGAGGGACAGCTCGTCGCCGTCATCGATACCGGCGTCTCGCCACACCCACGTCTACCGGGCCTGATCCCCGGTGGAGACTACGTGCAGGCCGGTGGCGACGGCCTCAATGACTGCGATGTGCACGGCACGATCGTCGCCGGACTGATCGCGGCGACAAGGGTTCCCGATCAAGGGTTCTCCGGCGTCGCGCCCGATGCCCGAATCATGTCGATTCGGCAGACCAGCGATAAGTTCACGATCAAAGGTCGCTCCCGCGAGGAACGCCCGGAAGACCTGCCCGGATACGGAAACATCAACGCATTGGCCTCGGCCGTACGACGGGCAGCCGACCGTGGTGCATCGGTCATCAACATCTCTTTGGTCAGCTGTGTGCCCGGCTCATACCAGCTTCCGGATGAAGCGCTGGGCGCCGCGTTGCGTTACGCGACTGTGGAAAAGAACGTCGTAGTGGTCGCTGCCGCCGGCAATATGGATCAGACTTCGAAGTGCCAGGCCGGAAATCCGGACGTCTCCCCGCTCGATCCCTCGGCCGACCTCTGGGACAAGCTGACCACGAACGTCACCCCGGCGCGCTTCGACGATTACGTCTTGACCGTCGGTTCCATCGGGCCGAATGGCCAGCCGTCGGACTTCACGGTGCCGGGCCCATGGGTCGATATCGCTGCTCCTGGTGAGGGGGTCGTCGGGCTGGATCCGACCAGCGGCGGCACCATCACGGGGAAGGGCGAACAAGGCAAAGTCAGCAGCCTCCAGGGCACCAGTTTCGCGGCCCCTTACGTTTCCGGCGTCGTTGCACTGGTTCGCCAACGCTTCCCCGAGCTCAGCGCTCAGGACGTTATGAAGCGCCTGAAGGCTACTGCTCATGCTCCCGCCGAAGGCTGGAACCCTTACATCGGTTACGGCGCGGTCGATCCGGTCGCCGCACTCACCAACGAGGTTCCGGAAACCCCCTTGCAGGCGAAACAGCCGAGCCCCGCCCAAAACGTACAGCTCCCTGTGCCCGAAGCCCCACCACCGCCGGACAACCTCGCACGCAATGTCGCGTTGATCGGTACCGGAATCATCAGTAGTGGACTGATTCTCGGCTACCTGGCGTCCTTCCCCATCCGCCGCCGATTCGGAGTTCGCGAGGACTGAGCAACCGCCGACACTGCTCGACCACAATGATGCGGCCCGCCGATTCGGCGGGCCGCATCATTTGTCGTCAACGAGTCGGCACCCGCCGACTGTGGGTTCTAGTGCCTGTAGAACAGCGCCCACGTCTTTCGCTGCACAGTTTCCCAGGGCTCACAGTAGTAGTAGACGCCAGGAGCAGTGGATTCCTTGTTCCGTTCCCGGTTTTCGGCGGTCCTCCTGTTTGCCTCGGCCTGACAGTCGCTCTTGCTGCTCGTTTCGGGCGGAGAACTGCGGCCGCCGGATCTGGCGGCCGCAGGACCTCACTTCCCGGCTGCGACCGGCTGTTGCGCCGGTGACGGGTCCGGCGCCACGCCGTCGTGCGCAACCATCGCCTCTTCGCGGCCGAGGCTCGGGCCGTTGGCGAGTAGGCCGACGATGGGCCATGGGGCGGGCTCGGGGTTTTCGCCGAGGCCGAGGGCCTTGACGGCGTCGGCGTTCTTGATGCCGTAGCGGACGCCGGTGTCGGCCACGTAGAACAGGGAGTCCTTGCGGCGGCTGTCGGGTTCGATGCCGGTGGTCTGGACGTAGGCGCCCGAACCCGGTGGGATGTAGGCGGAGTCGGCGTTGGGGCCGGAGCCGTCGGCCTGGGCCAGCGGCACCAGTTTGGCCTTCTCCGACATCGGCAGGGTGACGCCGGTGATCACCGACAGTTCGGCGCGGTTGCCGGAATCCTCGGTGGCCGTGGTGATCGGCTTCCAGGACAGGCAGCTCACCGGCTGGTCCTTGGCTTCGACGATCGACGGTGCGGTGACCGGGTAGTCGTCCACCCGCAGGGCGTTGGAGACGTCTGCCCTGGTGCGCACGGTCTGGTTGATGGTGGTGTCGCCGGTGGGCTGCGGGTTGGAATTGCGGATGATGTCGGCGGTCAGCGGCGAGATCCGCTGCAGGCCGTCGCGCAGGACCACATAGTTCTCGGCCTCGTCGGCGGTGGAGACCTGGACGACGGTGCCGATGCGGAAATCTCCGATCGGCTTGTCCGGCATGCCACCAGGGTCCACGATCTGCGGCGGCTTGATCTCCAGCACTTCGGGAATCGCGTTCAGCAGGCCCTCGCTGATCGGGCGCGGGGTCAGCCCGGTGATGTTCAGTGCGTCGGTGACGGCGCGGTCGGTCATGTCCACGCGGGCACGTTTGCGGTCGTACACCAGGTAGGTGGCGTCGTCGCCCTGCACGAGCAACGCCTTGTCCGCGCCCATGACCGAGGCCTTCTCCCCCAGTTCGGGATCGCCGGCCAGCACCGAGGTGGTGAGATCGCGGCCGCCGTCCATCTTCATGGAGTCGCATACCGACCAGGCCCGGCCCTTGCCGTCCTTGTCGAAGTTCAGTACGCCGGGCGCACCGGGGATGCCGATCAGCGGCCCGCGGGCCTTCTTACCGAGCTCTGATTCCTTGACGATGACGGCCTTGGGCGCATCGCCGGCGGCCAGACGCGCCGAGGCCAGATTCAGCGCGGGATGGACGACGTCGTTGAGAACGACGTACACCGCACCCGATTCCTTGCCGATCAGGATCTTGTTGTCGCCGATTTTGTCCTGCGGGCGTAGCAGGGCCAGTACACCGCAGCCGGCGAGCACGACGATGCCGAGAATGAGCCCGGCGGCATAGGCACGCGACTGGGAGCGCATGGGGTCGTGCAGCATTCGCACGTCCCGGCGCACCAAGGCGTGCTCCATCCGGCGCACCAGGAAGCGGTACCCGCTCACCTGCCAGCGCGTAGTGGGTTTTGAAGGCATGATTCCTCCCCCGAACAGTGCTCGCGTCCGCGGAACACAGTACAGTTCCCGGGGACTCTTGTTCAGCTCGGCCACACCGGAGGCGGCCGATACGGGTACTTGGGGGACGACGATGGCCGAACCTGCCGGCGCAGGACCGCGCCCGCTGCTGGGTCGCATCTCGCTGCGCAATCTGATGGTCGCGCAATTCGTTGGGCTCGTCGCGGGTGCGATCGCGCTGCTGGCCGGGCTCGGCGTCTGGCCCGCGGTCGGTATCGGTGTGGTGGCAGGTTTGGTTCCATTGATCCCCGTCGGGCGGCGGGTGCTGCTGGATTGGATCGGCACCGGCGTCGGCTATCTCGTCCAGCGCGAGTACGAGATCGGTGACACCGTCGACTTCCGCGGCCCCGACGGACGTTCGCTCGGCCTGTACTGGGATGGCAGCCGCGTGGTGACGGTCGTCGAGGTGCTCGCACCCAAGGGCGGGCTGACCCGCATCGCCCGCACCACCGTGCATGCCTCGCATCTGCTGCCACTGCCCGAGCTGGCGCAGTGCCTGACCCAGCACGACATCCTGCTCAGCGGCATCGACATCATCAGCCACGGTCACCGCAGCCGCGCGGGCACACCCGCGGGCAAGATCTACGAATCGCTGCTCGGCCCGCTGCCCGCCACCGCGCACCGCACCGTGTGGCTGGCCATCAGCTTCGACGCGGTGGCCTGCCCCGGCGCGGCCGAACGGCGCGGCGGCGGTAACGAGGGGGCGTCGCGTGCGGTCACCATCGCTACGCAGCGGATCATGCGCGCGCTCGAAGATGCCGACTGCAATGCCCGTATCCTCACCGCCCCGGAAATCCGCAAGGCCGTTCTGCAGATCACCGCCGGTTACGACCCGCGCACCCTGACCCAGCGGTGGCGCTACGCCGAGCTGGGCAACAGCGTCAATATCGGTGGCGCGGTGGACCCGAAGAAGCTGGGTTCGGATCTGCTGGCCCAGCTGTGGGTGGCGCCCTCGCGCGGCACCACGGTGGCCGTGCGGTTGCGTCCCGGTAGCAGCGCCGATTCGGTGAATATCGGTGCGGCCTGGCGATTGACGGCGCGTGAGCTGCCCGAACGCACCAAACACGAGGGCATGGTGTCGATGAACGGCAGGCACCGTGACGGTCTGCTGGCGCATCTGCCGATCGCCATCCCCGATGTGGACGATACGGTCCCGATGTCGGAGTACCCGATCGACGTGATCGGCGCGCTGCACCTGCCGTCCTCGGGCTGTGGTCAGCTGATCGGCTCCGACGACGAGGGCAACGGTGTCGCGGTCCGCATCATCGGCGCCGGTATCTCGACGGTGTACGTGGCCGGTGAGCTCTACCTGGCGCAGCAGCTGGTGTTCCGCGCGCTCGCCGTCGGCGAGCGCATCCTGATCCGCACCGATCGTGCGCACGCCTGGGAGAACCTGGTCACCACGATCGGTAATCCGGAGCGGCTGACCATCGCGGTGGAAACCCACCAGTCCGACGCCGGGTTCACCGCGACCGTGGTCGATGGTGTGCTCGCCCCGGCCCCGCACGCCGGTGTCACCACCATCTATGTGACCGGCGATCCGATGGGCTGGCCCGCGACCAAGCCGGATCTGTCGATCCAGCAGCCGGGTGCGATCGGCAACCACGTGGTGCTGCGCACCGGTACCGCGCAGGTCGATCTGACGCTGGTGTCCATCCCGCGCGAGGCCACCTACATCGGCCAGCCGCGCGGACGCCGCGCCATGGCACACCAGTAGCGCGCTCGGTCGGGCTCCAAGCGCTTCGAGCCGATCACCCCGGATACGGATCCGATACCCGAGCGGCCCGCAAAGCCCTTCCCCACCAAGCCAATTGGCCGAGCATCCGCGCGGCCGCGTCGATGGCGGCGCCATCGTGCGTCTGGCCCTGCGCGTCGAATCGTTTCTTGGCCTGATGGAAGCTGACGGTCTCGCGCACCGACACCATGTGGATCTCGGCAACCACCTGACGCAGCTGCTCCACCGCACGCAGCCCGCCCGACAGACCGCCGTAGGCGACGAACCCGATCGGCTTGGCCCGCCACTCGTGTTTGGCGCTGTCGAGGGCCGTTTTCAGGGAGGCGGGGTAGCCGTGGTTGTACTCGGAGGTCACCACAGCGAACGCGTCGGCGGCGGCGAGCCTGGCCCGGAACCGCTGCACCTCGGGCGTTTCGGTGAGGTCGGCGGGCAGCGGAGTATCGATGAGGTCGATGACGCCGACATCGAATTCGGCACGGTCGCGTGCGGTGCGCAGGAACCAATCGGCGACCACGGGCGCGAACCGTTCCGGTCGCACGCTGGCGACGATGACCTCGAGCCGCAACGGGGTTTCCACGGCGCGAGCCTAACCCGCTCGGCTCAGGGCAGCTCGAACGGCAGCGAGACGCCTGCGTGCACTCGGCAGCGGTTGCAGGTGTCGTCGCCGTCGACGGCGCCGATCGCGCGCCGGATCAGCGCCTTGAACGGGGTGATGTTCTTTTCGAACTCGGCGAAGACGTCGGTGACGTGCACGCCGTCGCCCTCCTCCAGCCCGGCATCCAGATCGGTCACCAGCGCGACTGCGGCGTAACACATTTCCAGTTCGCGGGCGAGCACCGCTTCGGGATGACCGGTCATGTTCACCAGTTCCCAGCCCTGGGCGGCGAACCAGCGGCTCTCGGCGCGGGTGGAGAATCGCGGCCCCTGCACCACCACCATGGTGCCCGAGTCCCGCATCGGCAGGCCATCACCGGCTGCTCCGATGGCGGCGGTACGCAGGTGGTCGCAGTACGGGTCGGCGAAGGAGACATGTACTCCGCCTGCGTCGAAGAAGGTCTGCGGACGCCCCGAGGTGCGGTCGACCAGCTGGTCCGGCACCGCCACCGTGCCCGGCCCCCAGTCGGGGCGCAGACTGCCCACCGCGCAGGGCGCGAAGATCCGCCGTACCCCCAGCGACCGCAACGCCCACATATTCGCCTGATAGGGCAGGGTGTGCGGGGAGAATTCGTGCCGCTTTCCGTGGCGCGGCAGGAATGCGACGGTCCTGCCCTCGACCTCGCCGATCGCGACCGGCGCACTCGGCGCACCGTAGGGCGTGTCGACCTCGACGGCCACCGCCTCGTGATCGAAGAAGTCGTAGAAGCCGCTACCGCCGATGACGGCGATCGCGGGCCGGGCATGCGAGCTCATGGCGACGATTGTGCCGCCCGTGCCGCTGGACGGCGCCGAGAGGTGGCTGTTCGCGCGCTCACCTGACAGTTCCCGGCGCGAGGTGTACCCTAGGGGGGTATTGAGAACCAGGCCGCCGACCCGGCGGGCAACGAGGAGGCAGTCGGTGACACCAAGCCCGTCGCAGAACAACGACCACACCGCGCACGACCATTCCGCCCACGGCTACATCACCGCCAAGGACGATTACCTCAAGCGGCTGCGTCGCATCGAAGGCCAGGCGCGCGGACTCCAGCGCATGGTCGAAGAAGAAAAATACTGCATCGATATCCTCACCCAGGTCTCCGCGATGACCAAGGCCTTGCAGGCGGTAGCGATGGGCCTGCTCGAAGACCACATCAGCCACTGCGTGGTCGACGCGGCGGTGGCGGGCGGCCCGGAAGCCGATGCCAAGATCAAGGAGGCCACCGACGCGATCGCGCGCATGGTGCGTTCCTGATCGCTCAGCCGTGCCAGCGCCGGTAGACCCGCGCGGCGCCGGGATGTAGCGGGACGGTTCCGGTGCCGATGAGGAACCGCCCGTCCAAGAACTGGGTGCCCGCGGCCTCGGCGGGCACCAGCTGATCGGCATGCCGTACCAGCAGCTCGACGATGGCGGCGGCAGCGTCGTCGGGCAGGGTCGCGGCGGCCAGCAGCAGGTTGGCGACGCCGATGGTGTGCACCGCCGGGCTGCCCGGGTAGGCATCGGCGGGGATGGCGACCAGGTCGTAGACGGGACCGTATCGCTCCCGCATGGGTTCGGCCAGTGCGCCGAGGTCCAGCAATCGCATGTGGTCGGGCACAGTGAGCGCGGCGGTCGGTACGCCGCCGGCCCACAGCAGTGCGTCGATGGTGCCCTCGGTGAGCGCTCGAGCGGCTTCGCGCAGCGGGCGGTGCTCGACGATGACATCTGCCGCGGGATCGAGCCCGGCGCTCGCCAACAGCCGCGGCCCGGTCACGGCCGCGCCCGACCCCTCGGCGCCCAGATTGACCCGCCGCCCCCGCAGATCGGCCACCTCCCGGATCGGCCCGTCCGTGCGTACCGCCAGTTGGAGATAGTTCTCATACACCCGGCCGAGCGCGAGTACGCGCCCGCCGTTATCGCCCGCCGAATCCGCCAGTGCCAGTGCGGTGTCGACCTGCCCGTCGGCGAGCATCCGCAAATTTTGTTGTGACCCTGCGGTTTCCACCGGTTCGATGCGGATCGCGTCGGTGTTGTTCGCCGCCGCGGCGAGCAGGCGGGCGAAGGCGAAGTAGAAGCCGCCGTCCTCACCGGAAGCCAGGCGGACAGTAGTTCGGTCGCTCGTTCCGCAGCCGACGAGACCTGCGGATGCGAGCCCGGCCAATACCAGGGCCCGACGCCGCGAGATCGACGGCCGGCTCATCGGAGCACCGCCATCGGCCGCAGGCCGCACCGCCGGAAGACTTCGTTGCCGGCCGCTTCCGCCGACTCGAAGGCGGTCGAGACCAGGGCTCTGCACACAGCCGGCCCGCTCATCGAGTCACCGCCGGCAGCCGGACCACAACGGCGAGGCCGTGTGGCTGCACGGGTTCGACCGTCAAGGTGCCGCCCCTGGCCTTGGCGAGCGCACGGGCGATCGACAGCCCGAGGCCGGTGCCGCCCGCCGCCGCACCCGAACCACGGAAGAACCGCGAGGTCAGCTTGTCGATCTCGGCCGGATCGACACCAGCGCCGTCATCCCGGACCAGCACGGTCACCCAATCCGCTGCTGCCCGCACATCGATGATGGTGTGCGCGCCGGGACCCGCGTATCGACACGAATTGCTCAGCGCCACATCCAGGATCTGCGCCAATGCCGCGGAGCTGATCGCGGTTTCGGCCGGTGAACGCCTATCAGCATGGTCAGGGTGCTCGGCGTCCACCTCGCCTGCTCCGTGCCGGTCCCGGCGAACTGCCGCAGCCGGTGTCGCATCGACGTCGTTTCCGCTCAGCGTGTGTCCGGCGGTACGCAGGTCCTCACCGGGTCGGCCCGCGCGACTGTCGTGCGCGCCGTCGGTATCGACCGGCCGGGCGCCGGCAAACCGGGCGGTCAGGGACATGCCCGCCTCCGCGAACGCGGGCGACCAGGAGTCGAGTCGATCGGCAACGACCTGGCTCGCATCGCACCGTTCATCGGCGGAGGCCGCGTCGCCGAAGGCCACCGGCGCCTCGGCCACCGCCAGCTCGAGCAGGGCGTCGAGCAGGGCGGTCAGTCGGTCGACCTCGGCGCTGGCGCCGCGGAAGGTCGCCGAAGCGCGTTCGGGGATCGACGCCTCGAGCGAATCGAGTCGAATCGTCAGCGCCGCCAATGGGTTACGCATGGCATGCGCGGTGTCGGCAACCAGCTGACGTTGCGCGTCGGCAGAATCGGCGACCGCGGCGGCCATGGCATCGAACGATTCAGCCAGCGCGCGAACCTCGGGCGGGCCGCCGTATCGCCTGGTAATAGGCGCCGCGACCGGACCGTCAGGGGTTTGCCCGGGCTCGCCCGGCCGTTCGGAGGCCTGCTCCGTTGCGGCCGCGCGGTCCTCGCGATGGGCCGATCGCAGTCCTGGCGTGGTGCGATGTGCGCGCTCGTGCGCCACGTCCGGCCGTGGCCTCGGCAGCGTCGCGGTGAGTTCGGCGACAGCCTCCGACATGGCCGCCAGCGGCCGCAACACCCAGCGACTCACGACCAGCGCCAACAACACGAACACCACCATCGCCCCGACCGCGCCGAGGCCGATCACCGCCCACACCCGCGCGATCGCGGCGCGGGCCTGCGCCGTGGACGCCTCGATCACCACCGCACCGTTCACCTGCACGCCCGAACCGACCGGGCGGGCGATGAGCATGACCGGATCGCTCCACGGCGTCAGCCGATCCACCTGCTGTGGCCGCTGGTTGCGCCGCGCCGCCGCCACCGCGGCCATGATCCGCGGATCGTCCACCTCGACCCCGGCATTGACGATCGGCGCCCCGCGCGCGTCCACCACCAGCACGTTCTCCCCGTACAGCTCGTGGTAGCGGCCCACCTCGTCGGCGAGGGCCTGCACGCCGCCGGCCGAGCTCGCGCCGTCGGCGAGGGTGGCGAAGCGTTCGGCATCGCCTGAGCGGCCGAGCACCAGCTGCTGGGTGCGACTGGTCGCGGCGGTCAGGGACAGCGGCACCGCGAAGGCCAGTACCGCGATGGCCGCGAAGACGGTGAGCACTACCAGCAGTCGGCGGCGCATGCCCGTCTCCTGCCCAGCGGCCCGGTCCACGGGCCCATGCTCCGGCTGCCGAGCAGACGCCGCCGGAGCCTCATCAGGGCGCCGATCAGCCGTGCCCCCGATCGGTGAAACACGGACCCCGAACCCCGCGGAGCCGATCGCGGCGGCATCGGCGTGTCCGGGCAACCGGCCGGTGCCTGGCTCACTCGCCCCACCGATACCCGTAGCCGCGAATGGTGGTGATCAGGCCGGGCCGGTTCAGTTTCGCCCGCAACCCCGTCATGTGCACATCGAGCGAGCGCGAGACCGCGACGAACGCGTCACCCCAGATCCGGTCCATCAGCTGCTGCCTGCTCACCGCCGAACCCGGCCGCTCCACCAGCACTTCGACCAGCTCGAACTCCTTCTGGGTGAGTGGGATCGGGGCGCCGGCCACCTCGACCACCCGAGCGCGCAGGTCCACCCGGACGTCACCGGTCACCACCTCGGTCCGCTCCTGCTGCGCCACCGCGGCTGCCCGGCGCATCACCGTTTCCAGCCGTGCCATCAACTCCGCGATCCGCGGCGGCTTCACTACATAGTCGTCGGCGCCGCCGCGCAATCCGCGCACGATGGAACGTTCATCACTGCGCGCGGTGAGGATGAGCACCGGCACCGCGCTCACCTCCCGCAGCTGGCGCAGCACCTGCAGGCCGTCGGCATCGGGCAGACCCAGATCGAGCAGCACGGCGTCGTAATCGCGGTGGGCGATGAGCAGATCGGCGCCGCGGCGCATGCGATCGGCCCGGTAGCCGCGCGCCGAGAGCGCCTCCACCAGGGCATCGCCTACGCCGTCGTCGTCCTCGACCACCGCAAGCCGCACGCGCCGATCCTCCCATAACGGCAGGACCGGCGCGGGCAGCGGACGGTCAGGCACGTACGGCGGCCAGCTCCGGTTCCGGCTGGGCCGAATCGGTATCGGCGGCAGCTTCGGCGTCGATGGTGGACTCGGCCGAGGTCTCGCGCATGAAGTAGTAGGTGAGCAGCGAGACCGCGATGCATCCGGCCACGTAGAAGAAGTACAGCGACTCCAGGCCCGCCTTCTTCAACGCGAGCGCGATCATCTCGGCGGTGCCGCCGAAGATCGCGACGGTGAGCGCGTACGGCAGCCCGACACCGAGCGCACGGATCTTGGTCGGGAACAGCTCGGCCTTCACGATCGCGTTGATGGAGGTGTAGCCGGTGATGATGACCAGTGCGGTCATCATCAGGCCGAACGCGGCGAACGCGTTGGTCGTGTGGGCGAGCACCATCATGATCGGCACGGTCAGCAGCGTGCCGCTGACACCGAAGAAGATCAGCAGCTTGCGGCGCCCGATCCGGTCGGACAGTCCACCGGCCAGCGGCTGCAGCACCACGAAGACCAGGAGCGCGGCGAAGTTGATCCAGGCGACGGTGTCCTTGGAGATACCGGAGGTGTTGATCATGAACTTCTGCATGTAGGTCGTGTACGTGTAGAACGCCACGGTGCCGCCCAGGGTCAGGCCCACCACCAGCAGGCATTCGCGTGGATACTGCAGCAGCACCCGCAACGAACCGCGCGAGCTGCTCGCCGCCGGTTCGGACGACTCCGGCTTTCCGGCCACCGCCTTGAACGATTCCGATTCGTCCATGCCGCGCCGCAGCAGCATCACGACGATGGCGCCACCGGCACCGATCAGGAACGGAATGCGCCAGCCCCAGCTGTGCATCTGCTCCGAAGTCAGCAGCTGCTGCAACACGATCTGCACGCCGAGCGCGGTCAGCTGGCCGGCCACCAGCGTCACGTACTGGAAGCTGGAGTAGAAGCCGCGACGGCCCGCGGAGGCCACCTCCGACAGAAAGGTCGCACTGGTGGCGTACTCACCGCCGACCGAAAGCCCCTGCAGCAGCCGCGCCAGCAGCAACATCACCGGGGCCGCGATGCCGATGGTCTGATAGCCGGGGGTCAGGGCGATCATCAGCGAACCGGCGGCCATCACCGTCACCGACAGGGTCAATGCGGAGCGGCGGCCGAAGCGGTCGGCGTAGCGTCCGAGCGCCCAGCCGCCGATCGGGCGCATGATGAACCCGACCGCGAACACCGCGGCGGTCGAGAGCAGCTGCGCGGTGGGATCGCCATCGGGGAAGAACGCCTTCGCGAAGTAGACGCTGAACGCGGCGTAGACGTACCAGTCGTACCACTCGACGAGGTTGCCGATCGATCCGCGCAGCACGTTCGCCACTACTCGCCGTTCACCACCGGCCTGTGTCGTTGTCACCTGGACCCTCCTCTTATCAGCGCGGCTCTGCGCCGTCGGAGTCCACTGTGTCGGCAGTCACAAGCCGAAGGGAAGCCGCGCGGGCGGTTCCTAACTTTCCCTTAGGACGATCGCACCGGATCTAGCACTCTCGACCCGAGAGTGCTAACTTTAGTGGTGCACAGCTTCCGGCGCCCGTCGCCGTGGCGGTCGCCGTCGGGAACGAAAACGGAGGTGATTGCTGTGCTGAGGTTCGATCCGTTCCATGACATCGATGCTGTAGCCCGCCAGCTGCTCGGTGAAGCGACCGGCACCAGCCGCGCTCCGCGTTTCATGCCGATGGATCTGTTCAAGGCAGGCGACCACTATGTGCTCAACGCCGACCTGCCCGGTGTCGATCCCGGATCGGTCGATGTGAGCGTGGACAACGGAACGCTCACCCTGCGCGCCCAGCGCACCGCCCCGAGCGAGGAAGGCGTCCAGTGGATCGCCTCCGAACGCTTCTCGGGCACCTACATGCGGCAGCTTTCCCTCGGCGACAACGTCGATACCGACAACATCAGCGCCACCTACAACAACGGGGTCCTCTCGGTCACCCTGCCGATCGCCGAACGCGCCAAGCCGCGCCGGATCGAGATCACCGGCGGCGGCTCGGGGCCGAAGACGATCGAGGCCGGATCGAGCTGATCTCGAACCGGAGTACCTGAGACGACCAACGGATCAGGCCGGTGAGATCAGCGCCGGCGCCAGCGCCCGCAGGTCGGCCAGGTAATCGGGGCCGAGCGGCTGGACCGCGAGATGGTCCGCGCCCGCGTCCAAGTGGGCGCGAAGCCGCTCGGCCACCACATCCGCGGAACCGTGCACGGCCAGCGCGTCGATGAGTCCGTCGCTGCCGGGCGCGGTGACGTCGGCTTCGGTGAATCCGAACTTGCGCAGATTCCGCACGTAATTGCCCAGACCCAGATACATCTGCACGACCGGGCGGGCGGTCTCGCGTGCGCGGTCGGCGTCCTCGTCGAGCACGAACTTGTGCTCGACGGCCAGCCCGGCGGGCCCGAGGGTCTCCCGCGCGAAGGCCGTATGCGCCGGCGGGACCAGGTACGGCAGCGCGCCCGCGGTGCGTTCGGCGGCCAGCTTCAACACCCGCGGTCCCAGCGCGGCCAGCGCCCGCCGACTGCGCGGCACACCGGCCTTGTCCAGCTCGTCGAGGTAGTCGACCAGTGCGTCGAAGGGCTTGCGGTATGGATCGTTGAACTCCGGGTGGCCTACGCCGATGCCGAGCAGGAAACGGTTCGGGAAGCGGTCCTCGAGCCGGTGGAACGATTCGGCGACCTCCGCGGCCGGCGCGGTCCAGACATTGACGATGCTGGTGGCCACGGTCAGCGTTTCGGTGGCGGCCAGCAATTCCTCGACGCCGGGCAGCGCCGCCGGTGGGGAACCGCCGAGCCAGAGGGTGCTGTAGCCAAGCCCCTCCAGTTCCTTCGCCTCCTCGGGCGTGACGCCCTTGTAGCCGCGCCACACACCGAACTTTCCGAGCCCGTCGATAGTCATAGTCGATGCGAACTGCGGTGCGGCCGAGTTTATTTCCACGGGCACATCGCGGGCTCGCCACCCGGCCGACTCAACTACCGCAGCAACCACTCTCACTTGGGACGGTGCGCATCTCCCTGGTCTGCGCGTTGCGCGCGGCGAGCTCGGCGTCGGCCGGGTAATCGACGGCGATGAGGCTGAGACCATGCGCCGGCGCCACGGTCACCGCGCTGGAGCGGGTGCGCTCGGTGAGCAGCTCGGCGGTCCATTCGGGAGCGCGGCGCCCCTCACCCACCGCGAGCACCGCACCGACCAGACTGCGCACCATCGACCAGCAGAACGCGTCCGCACTGACGTAGGCCGTCAGCAGATCGCCTTCCCTGGCCCAGTCGAATCGCTGTAGTTCACGCACCGTCGTCGCGCCCTCGCGACGGCGACAGAAAGCGGCGAAATCGTGCAGGCCGAGCAGGTTTCGGGAGGCGGCCCGCATGGCATGCACATCGAGGCCGGGCCGGCACGGCACCACACCGCGCGCTTGCAGCGGTTCGGCGCCGTAACGGGCAGTGGTCAATCGGTAGGCGTAGTGACGGCGGATGGCCGAGAAGCGGGCGTCGAATTCCGCTGGCGCGACGCGGATGTCCTTGATGCGCACGTCCTTCGGCAGGAACCGCGCCATGCGATGCACGAGTTTGTCCTGATCGATCGCGGCGGCGGTATCGAAGTGCGCGACCTGACCTTCGGCGTGCACACCCGCGTCGGTGCGCCCGGCCACCGTCAGCGCGACGGTCTCGCGCAGCACCTTACCCAGCGATTCCTCCAGCACACCCTGGACCGTGCGCAGCCCGGGCTGACGGGCCCAGCCGATGAAATCGGTCCCGTCGTAACTGATGTCGAGCCGGTACCGGGTGGTCTCCGGTGCCTGGATCTCGTTCGCGTCCTGCCCGCTCACCACGGCCTCCTCGGAAAGTGAACGAGCCCGCCCACCCGAAACGGGTAGACGGGCTCGTTCGGCGAATTCAACGCGTCACGCGCATCCCGGGGAACCGGGACCACGACTCACGCCTTGTCGTCGGCCTTCTCGTCCGCGGTGGCCTCGGCCTCGGGAGCCTCGGTCTTCTCCTCGGCAGCCTCGGCGGCGGTGTCCTCGGCGGCTTCGGCGGCAGGCGCCTCGGCCTTCTTGGAGGCGGCCACGCGACGGGCGCGATCGGCTTCCCTGGTCACGGTCTCGCCGCGGACCAGTTCGATGATCGCCATCGGAGCGTTGTCACCCTTGCGGGGCAGCGCCTTGATGATGCGGGTGTAGCCACCCTCGCGACCCTCGAACGAGGGGCCGATCTCGGCGAAGAGCGAGTGCACGACGTCCTTGTTGCGGATCACCTTGAGCACCTCGCGACGGTCGGCAAGAGTGCCGCCCTTCGCCTTGGTGACAAGCTTCTCGGCGTACGGGCGCAGCGCCTTGGCCTTGGCCTCGGTGGTCGTGATCCGACCGTGCTCGAAGAGCGCCGTGGCCAGATTGGCGAAGATCGCCTTCTGGTGCGACGCCGACCCGCCGAAGCGGGCACCCTTCTTGGGCTTGGGCATTGTTGGTTCTCCTTGAGTAAGACCCCGGGGCGCCTACCCCAGCGGCCTAGAGCTGTTCGGTTTCGGCGTAGTCCTGCTCGCCGCCGTCGTTGTCGCTGAAGTTGCCGCTGTCGGACCAGGTGCCGGTGGCCGCGTCGTAACCCACCACGCTGGAGGGGTCGAACGAAGCCGGGCTGTCCTTGAGCGAGAGGCCGAGCGCGTGCAGCTTGACCTTGACCTCGTCGATGGACTTCTGGCCGAAGTTACGGATGTCCAGCAGATCCGATTCGGTGCGTGCGACCAGCTCGCCGACGGTGTGCACACCCTCGCGCTTGAGGCAGTTGTAGGACCGGACCGTCAGGTCCAGATCCTCGATCGGCAGACCGAACGAGGCGATGTGATCCGCCTCGGCCGGCGACGGGCCGATCTCGATGCCTTCGGCTTCGACGTTCAGCTCACGGGCCAGGCCGAAGAGCTCGACCAGGGTCTTGCCCGCCGAGGCGAGCGCGTCCCGGGCGCTGATGGAGTTCTTGGTCTCCACGTCCAGGATGAGCCGGTCGAAGTCGGTGCGCTGCTCGACACGGGTGGCCTCGACCTTGTAGGTCACCTTGAGCACCGGGGAGTAGATCGAGTCCACCGGGATCCGGCCGATTTCCGCACCGGACGCCTTGTTCTGCACTGCCGGGACGTAACCGCGACCGCGCTCGACGACCAGCTCGATCTCGAGCTTGCCCTTGTCGTTCAGGGTGGCGATGTGCATGTCCGGGTTGTGCACCACGACGCCGGACGGCGGGACGATGTCATCGGCGGTGACGGTGCCGGGGCCCTGCTTGCGCAGGTACATGGTGACCGGCTCGTCCTCCTCCGAGGACACGACCAGACCCTTGAGGTTCAGGATGATGTCGGTGACATCTTCCTTCACACCGGGGACGGTGGTGAACTCGTGCAGGACGCCATCGATGCGGATGCTCGTCACCGCGGCCCCCGGGATCGAGGACAGCAGGGTACGGCGCAGCGAATTGCCGAGGGTGTAACCGAAGCCCGGCTCGAGGGGTTCGATGGTGAACTTCGAGCGGTTCTCCGCCACGACCTCTTCGGTCAGGGTCGGACGCTGGGAAATCAGCATGTGGATCATCCTCCTTTGTGGGCGCCCGCTATTTGACGCCTCGTCTAAGGGTTGTGCGTGATCGCCCGGGATGGACGATCACGCACCAGCAGCGGAGCAGCTGTTACTTCGAGTAGTACTCGACGATCAGCTGTTCCTGCAGCGGCACATCGATCTGGGCGCGCTCGGGCTCCTGGTGGACCAGGATGCGCAGGCGGCCAGGGATGACCTGGAGCCAGCCGGGGACCGGACGGTCGCCGACGGTCTCGCGCGCCACCTGGAACGGCAGCGTGTTCAGCGACTTCTCCTTGACATCGATGATGTCGTACTGGGTGACGCGGAAGGAGGGAACATCCACCTTCCGGTTGTTCACCAGGAAGTGGCCGTGGCTGACCAGCTGGCGGGCCTGGCGGCGGGTGCGCGCCAGACCGGCGCGGTACACGACGTTGTCCAGACGGGTTTCGAGCAGGCGAAGCAGGTTGTCACCGGTCTTGCCCTTGAGGCGGTTGGCCTCTTCGTAGTACCGGCGGAACTGCTTCTCCATCACGCCGTAGGAGAAGCGAGCCTTCTGCTTCTCCTGCAGCTGGAGCAGGTATTCGCTCTCCTTGATCCGCGCGCGGCCGTGCTGGCCGGGCGGGTAGGGGCGACGTTCGAACGCCTGGTCGCCGCCGACCAGGTCGACGCGGAGGCGACGGCTCTTGCGCGTTGCGGGTCCGGTGTAACGGGCCATTGTGGTCTACCTTCCTTTCCCGTTAGACGCGACGCCGCTTGGGCGGACGGCAGCCGTTGTGCGGCTGCGGGGTGACATCGGAGATCGTGCCCACTTCCAGGCCCGCGGCCTGCAGCGAACGGATCGCGGTCTCGCGGCCCGAACCGGGGCCCTTGACGAACACGTCGACCTTCTTGACGCCGTTCTCCTGCGCCTTGCGGGCCGCGTTCTCGGCGGCCAGCTGCGCGGCGAACGGGGTCGACTTGCGCGAACCCTTGAAACCGACGTGGCCGGAGGACGCCCAGGAGATGACGTTGCCGGACGGGTCGGTGATCGACACGATCGTGTTGTTGAACGTGGACTTGATGTGCGCGTGGCCGTGCGGGACGTTCTTCTTTTCCCGGCGACGCGACTTCTGGGTCTTCTTGGGGCCGGAGGCCCGTGACTTCGGAGGCATCGGTTATCCCTACTTCTTCTTGCCGGCGACGGTCTTCTTCGGACCCTTGCGCGTACGCGCATTGGTCTTGGTGCGCTGGCCGCGCACCGGCAGGTGGCGACGATGACGCAGGCCCTGGTAGCAGCCGATTTCGATCTTGCGACGAATGTCGGCCTGCACCTCGCGGCGCAGGTCACCTTCGACCTTGAACTCCGAGGCTTCGATGTAGTCGCGCAGCTTGGTCAGATCGTCGTCGGTCAGATCCTTCGACCGCAGATCCGGGCTGACCGAGGTCGCCGCCAGGATTTCCTTGGCGCGGGTACGGCCGATACCGAAAATGTAGGTCAGTGCGATCTCCATGCGCTTTTCGCGCGGGAGATCGACGCCCATGAGACGTGCCATGTGGCAGTTCCTTAATCGTTGCGGAGGTCTGCTCCCTGTCCGTCCCCTCGTCGTGGCGGGGCCCCGGCCTCCGTACCGGGGGTTGGCTCATGCACCTCGGGGGTGAACCCGAATTCCGCAGTGCACGGCTGGAGCTGGGAGTTCTTCTCGGGCGAGTGGCGCTCGCCCATTCAATTGGTGTGCCAATCCGAACCGCGTTCGGTGCTTGGCTGGTGTCAGCCCTGACGCTGCTTGTGGCGCAGGTTCTCGCAGATCACCATGACCCGGCCGTTACGGCGGATCACCTTGCACTTCTCGCAGATCTTCTTGACGCTCGGCTGAACCTTCACGTCCGTCCAATCTTGTTGTGGTTCACACGTGCTGTGAACACAGCTTTTCCCCAGCCTGCCGGCTGGGGAATTCCTGTTTCCCCCGGTCCGTGGATCGAGGAAGTCTTGTGGGCAGCCAATCGCGAGCAGGGACCGCTCGCCGACTCACTTATAGCGATAAACGATACGGCCGCGGGACAGGTCGTAGGGCGAGAGCTCGACGACCACACGGTCCTCCGGCAGGATGCGGATGTAGTGCTGCCGCATCTTGCCGCTGATGTGCGCGAGAACCTTGTGCCCGTTCTCGAGCTCGATCCGGAACATCGCATTGGGCAGCGGCTCGACAACTCGACCCTCGACCTCGATGGCCCCGTCTTTCTTCGCCATATCCTCCGCGATCCCGGTTATGCTCAACCTGGTCTGATTGGTGGTACCGCCCGAATGCAACCGGTCGGTATGGACTGCTTGAGCCCGGAC
Source organism: Nocardia sp. CDC519 (assembly GCF_059509835.1). NCBI lineage: Bacteria > Bacillati > Actinomycetota > Actinomycetes > Mycobacteriales > Nocardiaceae > Nocardia > Nocardia sp. CDC519. Next base: position 103,525 of record NZ_CM183377.1, read on the forward strand.
CGGTCGCATGCGAACAGTCGGCGCATAGGTGCACCGCCGCTCAAGCTTACCGGCAGGCGCCCGATCGGGCAAAACACGCCCACAGTCCCCCATCACGGGGCTCTCGGCGCACGGCGCGGAGCACCCACCGCGAGCCTTCCCATCGGAGCACCGCCTGCCCCGGGGCGTGCTTCGGAGGCGGCGGCGAAGCGTAACCACGCAGAGCCTCCGGGGCAGGCAAATGTGGGAACTGCCTCGCCCACGCCGGAACCCGGCTGTCGCGTAAACTGACCGCTGTCCGAGGTCCAGCACATCAGAGGGGGATGCGTGAGCCGCAGCAATGACGGCCTCCCCATGCTGCCGCCGTGGCTCTCCGACAGCGAGGTCACCCAGGTCGGGCAGCAGATCGACTACGAAGCCCCACCGGTTCAGAACCTTCCGCACGACGAACTGATCGAGGACACCCCCGCCCCCAAGCGCCGCTTCAAGCGGCCGGCTCCCGAGGGCGACCGCTCCGACGCCCCCGGCCCCCGCAAGGAGAAGCGCCGCAAACCCTGGCGCCGGGACAAGAACGACGACCACCAGGTCGAGGAGCACGCCGGCGAGCGTAATGAGGTCGGACCTCGCACGTCGCGACCCGGAGATCAATGGTCGAACCCACCGCAGCAACTCGACGGCGGCAGGCAGAGCGCGCCGCCGTTCGAGCAGCGCCCGGCCGACTACCGGCCTGCGGACCGGTCCCCCGAATCCGGTCCGGCCGACCCGTATCAATCCGCCCCCACCCAGCAGCCCTACCGCCCGGGTCCGGACAACTCATGGCAGCAGGGTCCGGCTCAGACCGCCGACCGTCCGTCGGCGCAGCTGCCGACCCGCACCCCGAGCGAACCGCCGGCCGAGTTCCAGCCGCTCGGGCCGCGCCCACCACAGCCGCCGGTCGATCAGCAGCCGATCTCGACCGAGGCGACGGTGCATCTCGGCCCGCGCTCGCATCCACCCGCGCCGCCCGCCCCACCGCAGGCCCCGACTCACACCCCTGCACCGCAAACTCCGATCGCACCGCTGCCACACGCCTCCTCACCGCAGACTCCGATCGCACCGCAGCCGCACGCCTCGTCGCCACAGATCCCGCTCGCACCGCAACCGCCGCAGCGGCACGCGCCGACGCCACAGACTCCGATCGCGCCGCTGCCACACGCCTCCTCACCGCAGATCCCGCTCGCACCGCAACCGCCGCAGCGACACGCGCCGACGCCACAGACTCCGATCGCACCGCAGCCAGACACGTCGACGCCCCAGACCCCGATCGCACAGCAGCCACACGCCTCCTCACCGCAGATCCCGCTCGCACCGCAACCGCCGCAGGGGCACGCGTCGACGCCGCAGACCCCGATCGCGCAGCAGCCGCAGCCGCACGCCTCGTCGCCACAGCCCCCGATCGCGCAGCAGCCGCACGCCTCCTCACCGCAGGATCCGATCGCGCCCTCGCAGGCAACCTCGGCCGACGCGACGTCGACGGCTGATCGACCGGCAGTCTCCGAGCGGGCTTCCTCGCAGGGTGGCCCCGACGCGTTGTCCGTCGACCGCGCGGAGACGCCGACCGCGGAGCCGCCATCGTGGTTGGAGGGACCGCGGGCCGCCGAAGGTGATCAGGCCGAGGGCCGCGAGACCGGCGAAGGCAGCGGAACTTCCGCGGGTACAACTCCAGCGACAGCGCAGACCTCCCCCGACGCAACATCGAATCGCACGTCCGGCTCGCAGGCGTCGGCATCCGTCGCGGGTGCCGGACCCGCCGAGGCACCGCCGGCGTGGCTCGCGCCGGCGGACTCCGCGAACACGCCCGAGCAGCCGACCGCGCAGCGCCCGCTGCCGCGGCTGCCCGACCTGCCGCCACCGCCGAGCCGGCCCCGAGCTTCCACGGACGCAGCCGAATCGGTGCCGAGTAACGCTGCGAGCGATCCTGCGTCGGCTCCCGATGCCGACGATCGAGGAGCCCCGAGCGATCTGCGGACCGATTCGGCGACTGGCTCGCCGAAACCGATCTCATCGACACCGGCCGATGACGTCGCGGTGCGCCGTCCTGATGAGGCACCCCGCTCAGCGCAGTCGGGCGCCGTCGAGCAGGCCGTCGATCCGAACCGCGCCCCGGCTTCTGAGGGTCGCCCCAGCCCGGCGGACAGTGCGGTGTCGACCATGCGTGGCCGGCACTGGCTGCCGTCCGAGGGGCCGGACGCGTCGGCAGACCAGGTCCGCGCCACTCCGGCCGACGCTGCCGAGGCACGTCCGCAGCAGGCGGCGCCACCGGCGGCGGACGGCCCCGTACCGGGCCAACCGCAGAATCCGCACGCCGCGGCTTCGCCCCATACGTCGGGCTCCGAGCACCCGCTGCCCTCCCAGCCGGTCACCGGCATCGGCAGTGGCACCGGCAGTGGCACCGAGCAAGCCCGGCCGACCGCCCCCGAACAGTCGTGGCACACCGGGCAATCCGCGGCCGAGTCCGCGGTCGGGCCGTCACCTATCGCCCAGCCGCCGCGCTCCTTCGCGGCACCGGTGAGCGAGTCGGCTCCCGCAGTCGAGCCGGAAGCTGGCCGGGGTGGATCGCAGAGCATCTACACCACGCCTGCTACCCATTCGTCCGGCTTCGAGCGCCCGCAGCCGTCGCAACCGATCACCGGCACCGAGCAGAATTCGTTGCGAGCGCCCGAACATCCGTCGCAGGTCGGGCCGCGTGGCGCCGACCAGCAGGGTCGACCTGGACCGAACGCCCCGCAGTGGCAGGGCCCGGTCGCACCCGGTCCCGAGGCGCCGGGGCCGCATCATCCAGCGCCCATGCGCGCGCCGAGCGATCAGGCGCCGGGTCCGCACGGTTATCCGCAGGCCCCGGGCCCGATGGCGCCGAATCGAGCTCCGCTCTCTGCGCCGGGTCCGCACGCCGCACCGGAATATCCCTCGGCGCCACAGCATCCCGTGCAGCCACAGCATCCGGTACAGCCACAGCATCCTGTTCCGCCGCAGCATTCCGCGGCGCACGGTGCGAACCCACCGCAGCAGCCCGCGCAGCCGCAGCAGTGGGGCATGCAACAGCAGCCACCGGTGCCGACACCGTCGCTGGACAATGTGCCGATCCGAGGGCGCGCGGCCAAGAAGCCTGCGGGCTCCGGCTGGCGTAAGGCGGTGCACCATGTGTCGGGCGGCGCCATCAACCCGGGCATGTCGGCCGAGGAACGCCGGTTGCAAGAGTTGGTGGCGCGGATCCGGCAGCCGGTGCGAGGCGATTACCGCATCGCGGTGCTCTCGCTGAAGGGTGGTGTCGGCAAGACCACGACCACCATGGGTCTGGGCTCGACCTTCGCCTCGATCCGCGGCGACCGCGTGATCGCCGTCGACGCCAACCCGGACTTCGGCACCTTGTCGCAGCGGGTGCCGTTGCAGACCCGGTCGACGGTGCGCGACCTGCTGCTCGATTCCTCGATCCAGCGCTACTCGGACGTGCGCAGGCACACCTCGCAGGCCACCAGCCGACTGGAAGTACTTGCCAGTGAACGCGATCCGGCGGCGTCGGAGGCGTTCAACGAGGACGAGTACCGGGCCGTCGCGCGGATCTTGCAGCGGTTCTACAACATCATCCTCACCGACTGCGGCACCGGTCTGATGCACTCGGCCATGGCCGGTGTGCTGGAGTTGGCACATTCGCTGGTGTTGATCTCCTCCCCCGCGATCGACGGCGCCCGCAGTGCCGCCGCGACACTGGACTGGTTGTCGCTGCACGGGCACGACCATTTGGTGCGAAACGCGGTGGTGGTGATCAACTCTCCACGCGCCGGATCACCGAATGTGGGCATCCAGCAGTTGCGCGAGTACTTCCTGTCGCGCTGTCGCGCGGTGCACATCATCCCGTTCGACCAGCACATGTCCGAGGGCGCGGAGATCGATCTGCACCGGCTGCACAAGCAGACCAAGCGGGCATATGTGGAACTGGCGGCGACGGTCGCCGATGATTTCGCGACCGATCACCGCCGCTACCGGGGTTGACGAGAGGTCGCGGCCGTTACCCGGCCGCGACCTTCTCAGCACACTGTTCCGCCGCCCCGCCCGCTCACCATTCGGGCAGCCTGCGCCGACCGGCCAGTACGTCGCGTACCAGGTCGTCGTAGGCGTCGGCCAGTTCGGCCAGGTGATGCCAGGCGCTGTGCAGCAGATCATCGTGGGCGTCGAGGGTCATCAACGCGTGATGGGCCCGCACGGACGCCTCGGCCAGCCGGTCGATCACCGCGCCGATGGTTTCGGTGTGCAGGGTGGCGCCCAACCGGTGCTGGGGAACGTTGCGCACCACCCAGTCATCGATCGCCATCACCAATTCGCCTCGGCGGCGCTCGATTTCGATGACGGTCGAGGGCCGGGTGTCGATCGATCCGCCCCGGCCGACCAGCCGTCTCTCATGCAGAATCGCCAGGTCACGGGCATACCAGAGCAGCTGACCGCCGATAACACGGTGCCCTCGGCACGCTCTGACAAGTAGATCCGAGGTCGGCAGCGGCCCGGAAATCTGGGGCTGCGCCACCGGATCGGCACTTCGCTGAGTGCCGGGAAGAGCCATTACGACTGTTGTATCCGAACCTGCCACGGTTGCCTCGCCGTCATCGCCGCACAACACCGGATCAGTACGTTCATTACAATAAACCTCGGAAAACCCCTGTCAAGCGTAATCGGGCCGTAGTGGGCCGAAAAGTGTACACTTCGTTACCTGCACGACCAACCGAGGAGCAAGATGGCGGACGGTCCGACGTATCACCGGATCGCAGACCTCCTCCGCGAGGAGATCCGCGCAGGCAGGTGGAAGCCGGGTGATCGACTGCCCAGTCATGCCGAGCTGGCCGATCAGATGCAGGTTTCGATCACTACCGCGCGCAACGCAATTCAGGTTCTGGTCACCGAGAACCTTGTCTACACAGCTACTTCCCGTGGAACGCTGGTCCGAAACCAGGAAGTACTCGAATCCGTGGTCACAGATCATATCCGACCGAATCGGCCACGGTCGGCACATGACATTTTCGAGGAAATCGCGCGCGCCGCGGATCGCGAACCCAGCAAGGAATTCAGCGCCCGTATGGAGCCCGCCGGTACGGAAGTGGCGCAATGGCTGGGCGTTCCGGCTGATTCCTGGGTGCTCGCCCGCACGGTCGTCCAGTATTTGGATAACGAACCGTGGTCCTGGGAGGTCAGTTTCTATCCGCGTGATCTCGCCGAAGCCACCGGAATCGACTCACCGCACGACATTCCCGAGGGTACGACTCGCCGACTCGCCGATCGTGGCCACGCCGAGACCGCCCATCGCGATACCGTCGTCGCCCGGCCCGCAACCGCCGAGGAGGCCATTGTGCTCGGAGTCGCCACCGGAACCGTTCTGCTCGATCACCTTCGGATCGGCGCCAATCATGAACGCGTCACCCGCGCCACCAGGCATCGTTCGATCGCCACCCGCAATCGGCTGGCCTATGAACTAGGTGACGACGAGGGCACGGCCGTGATCCGCCGCGCCCTCGGCAGTTCCTATCGGCCCGGCATCGCGTAGCCATGTCCGTGGTCATCCGGCCCGCGGTGCTCGCCGACCTCGGTACCATCTGCCGGCTTCGGGTACAGCGCACCGCATGGCTGAGCGCGCGCGGTTCGGACCAGTGGACCGTGGCCGGACGGGGCCTGCCGATCGAGATCTTCGCGCGGTCGGTGGGCCGCTGCCTCGACGCCGGGGAAACCTGGATCGCCGAGGTGTGCGGCAGGCCCGCGGGCACGATCACCGTGAACGATCGGGCCGATCAAGGACTCTGGGATCCCGATGAGCTCTCCGACGCGGTGATCGTGCACTACATGATCGTCGATCTGCGTTACGCGGGTCGCGGGGTCGGCCGTCGGCTGCTCGCCCACGCGGGCGAGCTGGGCCGCGAATACGGCCGGGATTGGGTGCGGCTCGATGCTTGGACCACCAACACCGACCTGCACGCCTACTACCGCAGGGCCGGCTTCCAGCTGGCCCGGATCGCCGGCGACGCGGCGCTCGGTCCGTCGCGGGCATTGTTCGAGCGGCGCACCGATTCGTGGACGCCGGCACGCCACGACAGCGCTCCCGTGTTCACCCCGGTACACGGCTGATCCGGCACTCGCGACCTACGCGACGGATATCGCTCGAACTCGCACGGCAGTGCCCGAGCTCGATGCCGGGCTCGCGCGCAGCGGAACGATCGCCTACAGCGGTGGCAGGTGGGCGATCTGGATCATCTCCTGGCCCCGGGTGCGGGAGACCAGCATGCCGCGACCGGGTGGGAGTTTGGTGGGGCGCACGTCGCCGATCAGTTTGCCTTCGTCGCGCGGGCCGCTCATGATCAGCGCGTCGACGGACAGGTTCTTCATACCGCCGAGCACGTGGTCGTAGAGGGCGCGGGAGACGCCGCCGATGCGCCGGGTGACCACCAGGTGCAGACCGATATCGCGGGCCTGGGGCAGGTATTCCAGCAGCGGCAGCAGCGGATTGGTACCCGCGGTGATCATGTCGTAGTCGTCGACCAGAACGTAGATCTCCGGGCCTTCCCACCAGCTGCGGTCGCGCAGCTGCTGCGGGGTGATGTCGGAGCCGGGGATGCGTTTGGACAGGTAGCGGGCCAGTTCGGTGATCATCGGTCCGCTGGTCTGCGAGGAGGTGGAATAGCCTGCCAGGCGTTCATCGGGGACGACTCCGAGCAGGCTGCGGCGGTAGTCGATCATGATGATCCTGGCCTCACCTGGCGCGGAGTTCTCCACCACGCCCATGGCGATATTGCGCAGCAGGGTGGTCTTGCCGCATTCGACGTCGGCGAAGGCCATGAAGTGCGGTTCGGCGTCGAAATCCAGCACGAACGGATCCAGTTCGTTCTCCCCGAGCCCGACCACGACCTTGGTCGCGCTCTGCCGGACGCCGTGCGCGCGGGCGATGGCCAGCACCTGATCCCGGGAGATCTCCAGCGGCAGCATGCGCACCTCGGGGGCGCGCCTGGTGCCCCACAGCTGTACCAGCTGTTCCTTGGCGGCCGCGACACCGTCGGTGAGGGTGGTGGGATCCGAGTCGGAGTCCAGCCGCGGCAGGGCGATCAGCATGTGCAGCTCATCGGGGGTCAGGCCGCGGCCCGGGCGTCCGACGGGCACCAAGGCCGCGGTGCGCCTGCCCATTTCCGAATCCGAGGGATCGCCCAGGCGCAGCTCCAGCCGGGTGCCGATCTGGTCCTTGATCACCGGCCGGATCTCGCCCCAGCGCGAGGCACCGAGGATGAGGTGGATGCCGTAGGACAGGCCCTGCTGGGCGATGGCGTTGACGGCAGGCTCCAGGGTGTCGAATTCCTCGCGCATGGCCGCCCAGCCGTCGATGACCAGGAAGACGTCGCCGAACTGGTCGGCGGCCAGCGGGTCGTCGGGTGCCGGTGGGTTGCCGTTGGCGGCGGCTTCGAGCTGGGCGTATTTGCGGCGACGGAACTCCACCATGGACTCGATGCCGAGTTCGGTGAATCGTTCCTCGCGCTGGGTGAGCAGCGAGGTGAGCTCAGCGATGGTGCGTCGCACCCGATCGCGGTCGAGGCGGCCGGCCACGGAGCCGACGTGCGGGATCCCGGACAAGCCGGTCATGCTGCCACCGCCGAAGTCGAGGCAGTAGAACTGCACCTGCTCCGGGGAGTGGGTGGCGGCCGCGGCCATGATGATGGTGCGCATGGTCGTCGACTTACCCGACTGCGGACCGCCGACCACGGCGACATTGCCCTGGCCGCCGGCCAGGTTGATGGTGAGCACATCGCGGCGCTGTTCGTAGGGCTTGTCGATGATGCCGATGGGCATCCACAGCTGCCCGTGCCGGTTGGCCGGAGAACGCCAGTCCGGGTCGGGCAGCAGCATGTCGACGGTCGGTGATTCGTCCAATGGCGGCAGCCACACCTCGTGCGCCGGCCGTCCGTGCCCGGTCAGCCGTTTGACCACGACCTCGAGCAGCGAATCGGGCAGGCCCTCTTCGGTATCCGCGGTCTCGGTGCCGGGCGGCGGGGGCAGCTCGGGCAGGCCGAGTGGACCCGCCGGTACGGGCGCAGGCTCGATCCTTTCCGGCATCTCCACCGGCGCGGCGGTGAACACCGCAGGTGCCTGCCCGCTGCTGACGCTGCCGCCTGCCTCGCGGGTGCCGGTCGGTGAGACGTAGGGCCCGGAGACGTAGGTGGCGTTGAAGCGCAACGGATCGTCGGCGTCGCTCTTGAGATAGCCCGAGCCGGGGATGCCCGGCAGGTGGTACGCGTCGGTGATACCGAGCACCGCACGAGATTCGTTGGCCGAGAAGGTCCGCAGGCCGATCCGGTAGGACAGATGCGAGTCCAGGCCGCGCAGCTTGTTCTCCTCGAGGCGCTGCGAGGCCAGCAGCAGATGCACGTGCAGTGAGCGGCCCAGGCGGCCGATCATCACGAACAGGTCGGCGAAATCCGGTTTCTGTGACAGCAATTCGGAGAACTCGTCGACGATGACGAACAGCGCGGGCAGCGGATCGAGCTGAGCGCCCGCCGCACGGGCTTTCTCGTACTCGGTGACATTGGCGAAATTGCCCGCTGCGCGCAGCAACTCCTGGCGCCGGTTCATCTCGCCGGCCAGCGCGTCCTTCATCCGGTCGACCATCGAGAGCTCTTCCTCGAGGTTGGTGATCACCGCCGCCACATGCGGCAGCGGATCGAGTCCGAGGAAGGTCGCACCGCCCTTGAAGTCGACGAGCACCAGGTTGAGGTAGTCCGGTGAATGCGTGGTGACCAGCGACAACACCAGCGTCCGCAGGAACTCCGATTTACCGGAGCCGGTGGCGCCGATGCACAATCCGTGCGGGCCCATGCCGTTCTCGGCCGACTCCTTGATGTCGATCTCGACCGGCGTGCCGTCGGGTGTGACGCCGATCGGCACCCGCAGCCGTTCGCGGGCGGTGCGCGGACGCCACACCTTCGAGGCTTCGATCTGGGCGGCGTCGGGAATCTTGAGCAGCGCCATCAGACCGGGATCTGCCCTGGTCTCGTCGCCGAGGCTGACGATCTGCGCCGCGGTGGCGATGCGGTAGCGGGCCAGGCCGCGACCGAACGCGGTGGCTTCGGCGATGCTGACCTCGTCGGCGGTGGCGAACTTCTCGATGCCCGCCGCGCTGCGCGCGCTGACGTCGCCGTCGGCGACCACGAGCTGCAGGCCACGGCGCACCGCGAGCCCGTCCTCGGGTGCGGTGAGGTCGAGTACGGTTACCGAGTCCAAGCCGGATTCGCTGACCAGGCGTTCGGTGCCGTTGACGTAGCCATCGTCGATGACGACCACCAGATGCAGCCTGCCCTGCGTCGGCTGCGGATTGCGCATGAACCGGCCGCGTTCGATCAGCTCCGCGGACAGCGCGGTTTCCAGCTCACCCAGTGAGCCGTACATCATCCGGGCCGAGCCCATACCGTCGCGCATCGTCGGATGTTGCAGGTGCGGAAGCCATTTCGCCCATGCCCAGTTCGGCCCGTCCGGGTCGGCGCAGACGATCGCGATCGCGACGTGGTCGGGGCCGTGGAAGGCGGCCAGCTCCATCAGCATGGCCCGCACCAGGGTGCGCGCCTCCTCGGCGACCCCGCCGATATTGATGGCGGGGAACGCGCGCAACGAGACCGCCGTCGGGAGGCGGTGCACCACCGAATGGGTGCGCACGAACCGGCGCAGCGCCACCGTCGACACCGGTTCGAGGTCCTCGAGCGGGCCGGTCTCCGGGCGGGCCAGTTTGGTGGCGAGGCGGTGGCTGCCGATGCCGACGCGGACATGCCCGAAATCCGGGTCGGCCGGGCGGCGTTCCCACATGCGGCGGGTTCCGATCACCGAGCGCAGGTCCATCGGCTCGGGATGGCTCCAGGTAAGTGCCTCGAGCTGTTTACTTCCGGTGCGGCGCACGTCTTTTCGCATCTGGTCGAGGTAACGGAAGTAGTCCTTGCGTTCCTCGTTGAGCTCGGCCGCCGACTTCGGTCCGCCGCCGCTGCGCATTCCCAACATCATGCCGACCATCGACATGATCATCATCATCGGGAACATCATCATCATCGGATTGGCGAACAGGTTGCGGCCCATCATCGCCATCATCGCGATCATGCCGACGACGGCGACGAGCATCACCACCGGCATCAGCTTGACCAGCAGCGGAGCGGGCAGCGGGCGCGGGATCTCCGGCGGGGAGTTCAACGCGACTTCCCCGCCGGGTGCGCGCGGCGGCGCGATCCTCGGGCGTCGCACGAAACCTTCGGTAACCATGGCGGTCCGCTACCCCTCTGTTGCTTCCGGGTCGAGGTCGGAGATGTCGGCGTCCTCGCCGCGGCGACGGAACGGGATCCACAGCGCGGTGCCGATCCCCAGCACGGCCAGGCAGGTGATCGCACCGATGGCGGCGATGCGGCGTGGCAGCGGGTCCGGGCCGGGCGGGCGCCACGGCTGCGCCATCGGGCTCGGGACGTCGGCGCCTTCGCTGATCGGCTGATCGGGCAGTTCCGCGGTCAGCGCGGCCACGGGGTCGATCAGGCCGTGGCCGATACGGTCGTCGCGGCCGGGCCCCGGTGCGTGCGCGGTGCGTTCGATCCGGTCGATCACCTGGGCGGCGGTCAGTTCCGGGAAACGGGAACGGACGAGGGCGGCCAGGCCGGCGACGTAGGGTGCGGCGAAACTGGTGCCCTCGATGGGGCTGATGCCTTCGGCGGTCTGCACGCCGTCCACCAGGCCGACGCCGCCGGGTTTGCTGTCGAGGGAGACGATCTGGCGGCCGATGGCGGCGACACCGATCCACGGGCCGTTCAGCGAAAGTTCGGACACGACGCCGTTCGGATCGACCGAGGCGACCGAGAGCACATACGGGTCGAACCAGGCGGGGCTCGCCACCGTCTGCACCCCCGCCCACCCGGATCCGGTGTTCTGCGCTTTACAGGCGCCGTCGGTCTGGAGATTGCCCGCCGCCGCGACCACCACCACATTGCGGTCGTAGGCGTACTTCACCGCCGCGCCGAGCGGCTCGTCGACGGTGTCGACTCCTGCTGCGGCACAGGCTACTTCGGAGATATTGATTACCGTCGCGCCCATGTCGACGGCCCGCACGACGGCCGCGGCGAGGGTGAGAACATTGCCGTAGCCCGCACTGGCGATGGCGCCCGGCTTCTCCTGCGAACCGCGGCGATCCTTGGCCTCGAACGCCAGGCTCAGCTGCCGGATGGTGAGGATCTCCGCCTCCGGCGCCACACCGGCGAAGGCGTCATCGGGGCTCGGCCGGGCCGCGATGATGCCCGCGACCAGGGTGCCGTGTCCATCGCAGTCGACGGTTCCGTCGGTACCGGAGACGTAATCACCGCCTGCCTGCAACGCGGGCAGCCGGGGATGGCGGTTGACGCCGGTATCGATCACCGCCACTTTCTGCCCGGCCCCTCGGCTGAACTGCCAGGCCGAGGGCAGATCGAGCATGGCCTGGGACACCGGGACCTCGACGGGTGGGCCACCGTTGAGCACCGGTTCGGCACAGACCGATCGCTGTTCGGTGGGTTCGAGGGGCGCCGGGCGACCACTGAGAGCCTGTGCCGCGGCCAGCGCACCGGGATCGATCTGCGGTGGCGGGACGGCATGTGCCGCCGGCAGGCCGAAGCCAGCAAGACTCAGCGTGATAGCGGCGGCCACCGCATGGGCACGCCTGCCCATCAGATATTCCGTGCCATCGCGTACACGCCCATGATCCACAGCACCAGCGGAATCACCGTGCAGATCAGCAGATATTCGAAGATCTCGCCGGAACGCCGTGTCACCGGGGTGATCTCGATGTGCGGGCCGATCACGCCGAACACCACGACCGCCACCGCCAGTGCCAGCAGCAGCCCACCGCAGAGCAGCGGATCGGCGCCACCCAGAGCCAGCCCGGTGAGCAGCGCGGCGACGATGGTCGCACCGGCGATGATCAAGGTGGCGGCCTGCGCGAGATCGGCGAAGGCCCGGCCACGCAGGCACAGGATGATGGCGGTGACCACCGCGAGCGCGACCCCCTGCCAGCGGGAATCGCCCAGCGGGTCGGCGGCGCCGAGCGCACCGGTCACGCCCGCGATCGCACAACCGATGAGCAGGCCGGTCTGATACTGATTGGCCACGCGTGCTCGCCGGCCGAGCCCGGCCGCCGACGGCAACGCGGTGGCGCCGATCGCGCCGATGCCTTCGATGGTGGGACGCTGCTCATGATCGGCCGGGTCGATCGCACCGCCCGCGGTGGGCACCGGCGGCACCGGGAGCCGCGCCAGCACCGCCGACAGCCGCGGCACCGCCGAGATCAGCACGATCGCCGCCACCAGCAGGCCGGCACCGATCTTCGGCAGCGCCGGATCCCACACCATGCGCACCAGCGCGGCCACTCCCCCGCAGACCGCGACCGTGATCGCTGCGGTGAACAGGGTGGCGCCGGTGCCGGTCGCGCGATAGACGCCGACCGCGGCGACCAGCGTCACCGAAAAGCCCAGCAGCAGATGCGGACTGCCGAGATCACCCGGCACAAATAGGGCAGCGCCGCCGAACAACAGCAGCAGCGCACCGAAAGACAACCAGACCGCGGTGAGTTCGTCGTCGTACTTGCGCGCGGCGATGGCGGCGGCCACCGCCGCGCCGATGCCGACACCGGTGGCCAGGAACGGGGCTGCAATTCCGAGCCCGGCGTCGCGGCCGGCGGCGAACAGGGCGAGCGCGAGCACGGCGGCCACCACGGAGGCGACCAAACCGGTGCAGCGCGCGGCGCTCGGCGACCAGCCGCGAAAGTCGTTGGCGGTCAAGCGGGATACCGCATCGATGACGTCGTCGAACAGAGCCGGCGATTCCTTGGCGCTCACCGAACGCAGCACGAGCAGTTCGCCGTCGAAGACCTCCGCCTCGGTGAGCGTGCGGCTCGGCGCGATGGCGTCACGGCCCAGCCGGGCCAGCGTCCAGTGCCGAGTCTGCAGCGGAGCGCCGCCGTCTTCGGAGTCGACGGGTGCGGGGTTGCGGGACTCGATGAGAGCCACCAGATCGCCCATGAAGGTCGCGATCGGCACGTTGGCCGGCAACCCGACATCGAGCTGGGTATTTCCCCCGATGACGGAAACCCGGCACAGTTCTGGCTCAGCGGTACCGGCGCCGCTGCTCAACGTCTCGGTCAATTGTCGAACGACCCCAGTTCTTTCCTGCACGTTTCAGACACTCGCGACCGGATTCCTACCCGTCGAACCACCGGCGAGCCACTCCGCGGCACCAGCTCGATATTGCGACCGGACCACGTTGCAACCTACCGGCAGCGAACAATAATGTATCGGACAGGCCATGCCGACGCGATTTATGTCGCGGCCGGGCCGAACTCGTCCGTGTCCGCCGCAGTTATGAAGATTTCGGGGTTCCATGCAATGACCGGCAACCGTCAAGCACAGCGCGCCTTCGATGCCGGAATCCTGTCCCTCGGGCTGAGCATTGATGGACAGGAATCGACGCGTGATCTCGAGTACGCGAAATTGGCTTTTCAGCGCGCTACCGAATGGGATCCGTCCATGTGCGATGCCTGGCTGGGCCGGGCGGCGGCGGGCGAGGTCACCGATGAGGTCATCCGGAACCTGCACCGCACCAGCACCAGCACCCTCTACCGCGAGCAGCGCAGGCTCGGCCTGGCGCCGCGAGCGCTGGCCGGGCGGTTCGTCTCCGGGCTCTACATCGACTATCCGCTGGCCAGCTACACCGAGATCTGGCTCGCCTACGCCGCGAACCTGATCGGGAGCAAGCAGTACGACGAGGCCGAGCGGGTGCTCGACGAGCTGGCCGAGTACCGGGCGGGCATGCTGTCGGATCCCGATCGCGAGATCGACGACCGGATCAGCGCCTATATCCGCGGTGTGCTGCATTTCAACACCCAGCGCTGGCCGGATGTGATGTCGGTGCTGGCCGGGTCGGCCGAATGGGAGGACCCGTACCTGGCCACCGGCGCGCACGTGATGGTCGGTTCGGCCTGCGCCCAGCTCGGGTTGTTCGGCGAGGCGATCCGGCGGATGGAGCAGGCCGAGAACGGGCCGATTCCGGCCGCGCGCACCACGGCCATGTTCTGCCGCGGCCTGTGCCTGCGCGAAACCGGCAGTGAGGACGAGGCGCAGGCGCTGTTCGAGCAGGTGTATTCGCAGGCGCCGGACTTCACCGCGAACACCGAGGCGATGCGGGACAAGAGCTACCGCATCACGGTCACCACCAAGGAGTCCATCGACGCCCGCACCGACCGCTGGGATCCGGCCTCGGCGCCGTCGGTGGAGCAGCTGCAAACCGCCGATGCCGAGGACCGCGCCAAGAAGATCCTCACCGAGGCCCGCGCCGAACTGGATCGTCAGATCGGCCTGACGGCGGTGAAGACGCAGGTCGCGAAGCTGCAAGCGACGGCGCAGCTGGCCAAGATCCGGGCCGAGAAGGGCATGGCCAGCGTGCCGCGCGGCAACCATCTTGCCTTCACCGGGCCGCCGGGAACGGGTAAGACCACCATTGCTCGGGTGGTCGCCAAGATCTACTGCGGCGTCGGCCTGCTCAAAACCGACAAGGTGGTCGAGGCCAAGCGGATGGATTTCGTCGGCCAGCATCTGGGCAGTACCGCGATCAAGACCGACAAGCTGATCGACACCGCGATGGACGGGGTGCTGTTCATCGACGAGGCGTACACGCTGATCCAGACCGGTTTGTCCGGCGGTGACGCCTTCGGCCGCGAGGCGGTGGACACGCTGCTGGCCCGGATGGAGAACGACCGCGACCGGCTGGTGGTGATCATCGCGGGCTACGACGGTGAGATCGACCGGCTGCTCGCCGCCAACGACGGTCTGGCCTCGCGTTTCGCCAAACGCTTGCAGTTCCCCTCCTACACCCCGCCCGAGCTGGGGCAGATCGGCAAACTCATCGCCTCCTCGCGCGATTCGGAGCTGTCCGAGGACGCGGTGCGGCTGCTGGAACAGGCCTGTGAGCGGCTCTACAACTCCGAACGCACCGACCAGAGCGGCCAGCCGCGCCGCGGCATCGACCTGGCCGGTAACGGCCGTTTCGTTCGCAATGTGATCGAAGCCGCCGAGGAGGAGCGCGAGTTCCGGCTGGCCAACGACGAGTCGCTGGATCTGACCGCGGTCGACGAATCGGTGCTGATGCGGATCGAGGCGCCGGACATGGAGGCCGCGCTGGCCGGTGTGCTGGCCTCGCTCGGGGTGTCCTAGCGATCGGTCCGGGTGCCGTATCCGGCGTACCGGATACGGCCCGAGCTCGGAGCGGCGGCTAGCTCAGTTGCGCTGCGGCAAAACGTCGTGCCTGGTCAGCGCGTCGCTGGGAGCCAGCGTCGGGCCGGGCACCAGCTGCCCGACGATGGCCCACGGCGCCGGCTCGGGTGAATCGCCGAGGCCGAGCACCATGGCGGTATCGATATCCGGGATGCCGTAGCGGATGCCGTTATCGGCGACGTAGAACAGGCTGCCGCGCCGCGGACTCCCCGGTTCCATGCCGGTGACGTGCACGAACTCCCCCGACGACGGGCGCAGATAAGCCTGATCGATGCGGTCGCCGGAGCCGTCGGCGGTGGCCAGCGAGACCGGTTGCGCACCCTCGGGCAGCGGCAGCCTGGCGCCCACGAGCAGGGCGGCCGAGGCGCGGTCGGTGGGTCCGTCGACGGCATCGGCCTCGCCCTGATCGGTCTTCGACCAGGACACACAGGTGACCGGCGCGTCCTCGGCGGACAGGATGGCAGGCACGGCGGCCGGGAAATGATCGACCGGCAGCTGCGAGAGCACCGGAATGCCGGTGAGCACGTCCGGCGGGACGGCCTCGATCTGGCTCATGCCCTGCGAGTTCGCGGTGCGGATGAGTTCGGCGGTGAACTCGGAGATGTGCTGCACACCCTCGCTGAGCACCACATACAGCTCGGCCCCCTGCTGCTTGCCGGTGGCCGCGACCGAGATGACGCCGCCCACCGGGATGTCGGACAGCGCGCCGGGGCCCGGCTTGCCCGCGTTCGGAATCTGCGGAACCGCGATGGGCGGTACCGGGGTGGCCGCCCCGAGCAGGCCGGTACCTGCCGGGCGCGGACGTTCACCGGAGAGGTCGAGCGCCCGCGCGAGCACGCTGTTGTCCGGGTCGATTTCGGCGCGTTTGCCCTCGTAGATGAGGTAGGTGCGGTCCGATCGGCGCACAAGCACGGCTTCCTCGGACCGCGCGGCGCGGATTCGTTCGCTCAGTTCCGGGCGCGCCGCGAGCACTGCGGTGTCCACCCCGGACGCCGAGGCGGCGCTGCCGGTGATGGACAGCTCGACGGTGTCGCACAGCGTCCAATCGGAGCGATCGCCCTGCGCCGAGCCGGGCAGCGCCGACGGCGCGCCCGGAATGCCGAGCAGCGGTCCACGCGGCATCTCGGCGAGCTTGGCGTCCTTGACCGAGGCCGGCGACTCGCTGCTGCCGCTGATCAGCCGGGCCGAGGCGAGATTGAGCACCGGGTGCAGGGTGGAACCGCCGTCGCTGTCGGCGACGACGACGTAGAGCGCGCCGCTGTCCTTGCCCATCACGATCTTCGCGTCGCCGATGGCGCCCTGCGGGCGGAT
This sequence comes from Nocardia sp. CDC519, assembly GCF_059509835.1. Classification (NCBI taxonomy): domain Bacteria; kingdom Bacillati; phylum Actinomycetota; class Actinomycetes; order Mycobacteriales; family Nocardiaceae; genus Nocardia; species Nocardia sp. CDC519. The sequence continues at coordinate 120,132 of NZ_CM183377.1, forward strand.
GAAGGCCAGGATCGCCGCGCCGGCGACGACCAGCAGCCCGAGCACCGCCCCGACCAGCAGCGAACGCAGCTGTGAGCGCATCGGATCGTGCAGCATCCGCACATCCCGGCGCACCAGCGCGTGGTCGAGCCTGCGCAACAGGAATCGATATCCATTGACCTGCTGCCGGGTGGTCAGCTGTGCCGGCACATGGCCTCCATAGAACTGGGTTCTCCCCTCACTCGAGCAATTACAGTATCGGCCGAAACGGCGGTGTCAATCGACGTGGTACGCGGCCCGTCGAGCCGATTTCCCCCGACCCGCGTATTCATCTGCGGCGCGGTATTGTAAAAGTTCTCCAGACCCCCCGGAATAAACAAAATCAGGCAAGCGGAATTCGAACCCAGGGCTACTAAAAGTGAACGTTGTCGTAAACGAACGGGAAACCGCAGCCGACAATTCGGCGGAAAACCCATCCGGGGAAATCAGGTCGGACATCGCGGTGAACGCGACGTTACGTGATCCCGAATTCTGGTTGTTCCGCCATATTCCTTTACGGCGGATGGTTCCGCTGGCGTTGCTCGCCGCCGTGGCGGCCTGGGTGGCGCTGGCCTTCGACGCACCGATCGCCGCCGTCGCCGGGATCGGGGCCGCGGTGCTGCTGCTGGGCGCGGTGCCGGTGCGGCGGGCCGATCCGCGTAATCTCGCCGGGATGGTGGCGACGGCCGTGGCGTGGCGGTGGCGTCGCGCCCGGCCCGGTCCGGCCGACGGGGGTGCCGAGCCGTTCGACGTCACCCTGCCCGAAGGCGGTAGCTACGGCGTGCGCTGGGACAACGACCTGCTGGTCACCATGCTGCGCATCGATCCGCCGCCGGATGCGATGACGCTGCTGCGGCGCGGCTCGCTCAGCACCGATCAGGTGTTGCCGCTCACCGAAATCGGAAAATGCTTGAGCCAGTTCGACATCACGCTCACCTCCATCGACGTGATCAGCACCGGCGCACGCACCGCGGGCAACGGTGTGGTGGCCCAGCTCTACGACCGCATCCTCGGCCCGCTGCCCGCCATCGCCCACCGCACGGTCTGGCTGGTGCTGCGGCTGGATCCGCTGGCCAACGCGGAGGCGGTCGACAATCGTGGCGGCGGGCGCACCGGCAGCCTGCGCACCGCTATCATCGCGACCCGCCGCGTGGCCAATCGACTGGCTGCGCACGACATCTCGGTGTCGGTGCTCACCGCGGGCGAGATGAACGCGGCGGTGCGCCGGATGTGCTGGGGCGTGCCGCTGGACCAGTTCACCGAGACGCAGAACTCGCTCGTACATGGCGAGCTGCGGCTCACCAGCTACGAGATCGGCCCCGAGCTGGTCGGTTCGCGCGGCTTCGCCGATATCTGGGCCACGCCGAGCCTCAACACGATGGTGACGGTGCGGCTGCGTCCGGGCGTGCAGCGTCCCGGCGTCGGCACGCGGGCAGACTCCCCGCCGATCACCCTCGGTGCGCTGGTGCGCTTCGACACCCTCACCGAGCTCGACGCGCCGCCCGTCACGGGACTGCGGCCGTTGCGCGGCAGGCAGTATCGCGCCTTACTCGACACCCTGCCCGCGCAGACGGTGGTGCACGACAGTGCCGCGGACTATCACGGCCCGCTCAGCGCACTCACCGGCATCGCGGTGCCCACCGGTGGTTGCGGGCAGCTCATCGGCGCCGATCATCGTGGCCAGGGCATCGCGGTCCCGCTGATCGGTGACGGTACTCGCCATCTCGAGGTGATCGGCAAACTCGATCTGGCCCAGCAGGTGATCCTGCGGGCCATCGCGCTCGGCGCGCATGTGGTGGTGCACACCGGCAGGCCGGAGGCCTGGCAGACCATGGTCGCCAATGTCGGTGCACCGCATTCACTCTCGCTGGCGACGCGCTTCGGCGGAAACAACCAGCAGCACGGGCCGGCCTCCCCTCAGCCGGGCGCGGGGTTCAGCACCGCGACCGTCGTGGTGTTCGACGGAATCGCGCCCACCGCGTTGACGGGCGGCGCGACCATCGTGCGGGTGCGCGGACCACATGAACCCGGCGGCGATTTCGACGCCGACGTCACGCTGTACCAGGACCCCACCGCACCGAACCGCATCACCGTGCGCACCTCCACCGCGCAGGCCACGGTCAACATGGTCACCACCCCGGACGAGATGCGCTACATCGGCGAGTCACTCGCCGCCGCCCGCTGAATCCGCCGTTAACGCAGACAGCCGGCCCGGTATGCACCGGGCCGGCTGTTCGGCGCTGACGTGTCCTACACGCCCGCGAAGCCGTCGCCGATCTTGCCGTCGGTGCCGAGGGCGCGGTGCAGCGCGCTCTCCACCGCGGCGGCGACGTTGTCCAGGATCACCAGGGTGTCCTCGAACTTGGTGTCCCAGTCCTTGTGCACGGCCTGGAAGCCGTTGTAGGCCTCGTTGCCCTCCCAGGCGACGGCGAGCGCGCTGCCCGCATCGGCCATGTCACGGGCATTGTCGGTCAGTGCCTTGCGGAAACCCTGCAGATCGTGGAACAGGGTGGTCATCGCAGACTTGTCGTATTCCATCAGAACCCTCCGGATCAGTTGTGTAGCTGGTGGTTACGGCCGATGCCTCGATCGGGCGGCCGTCAGATCTTGATGTAGTTGAACTCGTCTTCGCCTTCGGCGTCGATCCGCTTGAAGGTGGCGCTGCCCTCACCGACCAGCTGGGTCATCCGGTCCAGCACGCCGTTCAGTTCGGTGGCCTCGGTGTTCCACCGGTCGGCGGCGGCGTTGAAGGCGTTGCGGGCGTCGCCCTCCCAGCCACGGGCCGCGTTGACCTCATCGGTGATGGCCTTGAGGGTGAACTTCATGCCCTCGACGGCGTTGGCCATATCGCCCTGGGCCTTGTCGGCGGATGAATGATCGGCGTAAACCATGATCGAACCTTTCGTGTTGTGATTTCTGTACCCGGAAGGTGCCGGTCGGGGCACCGCCGGGAGAGTGGCGGGCTACTGCACGCCCTGCGGGTCTACTGCGGCAGCCACCTTCCCCCGGGCAGTGCTTCGACCAGGGCCGAGATCGCTTGCGCGATCCGGTGATCAGTGCCCGGTGTCACCGTGGACCAGACCTGCTGATCCGCTGCGAACCCGGGCGCGGCGACGAGGCGACCGTGCCCGGTGTCGTATACCGCGACCGCCGCGGGCGGCCGGGTCGTCACGCCGTCGATGTGGGCATAGGCCACGATTTCGGCGTAGGCATGGCAGGACGCGAAGGCCAGCCCGTAGCGGGGCGCGTCCCGGTCGGCGACGCCGAGCGCGTAGAGGGCGTCGGCGTATTCGGCCGAGCTCTGCGCGGCTTCGAGGCGTTCGCTCAGTTCGGCGGCAGGCGCGCTGAACACTGCGACATCGGCGGGATCGGCCGGGCCGAGCGCGGCCAGCACAGGACGGGCCAGGGTGGCGCCGGACCCGTCGGACCAGACGGTGCCGATGTCGTAGTCGTCGCCGGTGCGCACGGCGAGGGCGTGCTGCTCGCCGCGGCGGGCCAGGCAGATTCGGATCGGCGCGGCGCCGGTGAACACGCGGGCGACCAGCTCGCGGTCGGGCTGGGCCAGGGTGAACAGGGCGTCGGCCAGGGTCGGTTCCACCTCGCCGTAGGCATCGATGACGCCGGAACCGGTCAGCTCGGTGACGGCGCGGTGCTGGGCCTGCGCCCATGCGTCGTAGGAGTCGTGCTGCGGCGCCACCGACAGCACCTGCGGCAAGGTTTGCACCCCGAGGCGCTCGGCGACGGCGAGCAGGCCGTCGTTGGTCACCAGCGTCATGACGCGCCTCCCGGGGCGGTACGGCCGGTGGGCGGCGCGGCCGGTTCCGGCGCGCCGAGGACCGCGGGGGCCGAGACGATGCCGAGATCGGCGCCGAGCGCGTCAGTGCCCGCATCGCCCGCCCTGGACTGGTACTCCTCCTCCTGGGCGCCCGCCGCGGCGGCGAAGGGCGAACCGGGAACCAGCGGGATGGTGCCGTGCGAAGCCGGAACCTGCTGTGGTGCCAGAACTTCCACCGTTTCAGCGGTGGCCGATTCGGTGAAGGCAGCGGCTTGGTATGAGGTCTTCGCGCGGGGGATGGGGCCGAGGCCGCCGCCACCGGGGGCGAACATGCCGGGTGTGACCGGGGGCAGGGCGGGTGAGCCGGCTTGCGGCGCGGTCGCGGGTACTTGCTCGGCCTGCAAGGCGGCGGCGGGCACGATGACCGGCGGCGGTTGCTGGGTCCAGGGTTGGGCCAGCGGCGCACTGGCCGATTCGTAGCCGCGCATCACCCGCGATGCGGCGGCCTTGGCGGCATCGGCATCGGCATCGGTGGTGGCTGCGACGGCCTGAATCGGGGCGCCGAGAGCGGATCCGACCTGCTCGAGCAAGCGCTGGATCTCCTGAATGGCCTGGATCTCCGCGCTGTTCGGCATGGCGAGTCGCGCCACCTCATAGGCCGCGACCTGCGTTTCGGCCCGGACCGCGTTGTTGGCTGCCGCGCTCGCCGCCTCGGTCAACCAGTCGCGCAACCGCGACACCTTGTCCAGCACTTCACGGCTGGTGCCCGACTGCCAGACCCCGCGCAGACCGAGCACCACCCGCTCGAAATCGACCACCGCGGTGCCGAGCTCGGCCGCCAACTGCACCCAGGCGGCGGCCGCCTCGGCCATCGGCAGTGAACCCGGCCCGGTCCCGAGTTCGCGGGCCAGCCGGTCGGGCTGACGCGCCTCCCAGACCACGCCGGTGAAGCCGGGCTGCGGTGGTTCGATCATCACAGAGCTCCGTGTGCCGCCCGAGACGAGCTAGGCCGCTCCGCGCGCGGGCACATCGAAGCCAGCGGCACTGTCGCTTTCGGACCGGCCGAACTCGGTGATCTGGCTGCGTAGTACAGCGGCCAGCTTGCGTAGTTCATGGATGCCCGCGGCGGTGCTGTCCCCGAAGGACATCGCGACCTCGTTCATCGTCTGCGCTGCCGTGCGCGATACCTCGTCGGCACCGGCCGGTTCGACCTTCAACGCGGCTTCCCTGCTGGTCAGTGCCTGCTCCAGCCGGTCGGCCAGACTGTCGAGTTCACGCGCGGCCGCGCCTGCACCCGCGGCATCGAATTGGACCCCATCGAAATCCACACCACTGCGGACCATGACAACCTCCTGGATCGGACCGTGCTGACTGCGTCAGAGGGTGAGTTCTTTGTCGGGCGGTGCTTCGGATTGCTGTTCGGCCGCGCCGACCACCGGCAGCGAGACACCCTCGATATCGCCGACGACCTCGTCGCCGTGCTGACCGGACACCAGGTAGTTCGGCATATCGCCGGCGTCGCCCGCACCGCGCACACCCGCGGCGGCGCCGGCCGCACCGGCCGCTCCTATCGGCATCATGGCCGGGCCGGTGCCCGCGGTGGTGGCTGCCGAGCGTCCGCCGGCCATCCCCGCCTCGCCGGACGCCGCGGCACCCAGTCCACCGACGGCACCGGGCACGGCCCCGAGTCCCGCGGTCCGCGTGCCCGGCCATGGGCTCAGCGGTGCGGCGACCGGGCCGACACCGCCGCCACCGACACCTGCTCCACCGCCGGCGCCCGGATGGCCTTTACCTGGCTCGCCGTCCTTCTTCTCGGCCGGATCCTGCGCACCGTCAGTGGGTTTCGGCGCCAGCAGCGAGGTGTTGGCCGCGGCCAGCTGTCCGATCGACTGCGCCCCGGTACTGGCCATCGTCATCAGCGGGGTGACCATCTGCAGCAGCTGCATGACCTGCTGCATCGAGTCCACCCCCTTGGGCGCCCCGGTGACGGCGACCTTCTTGCCCGCCTGGGTCATATTTCCCGAGTGGCCGAGCAGCTCGCCGCGGGTCTTGGCCACCACGGCAGTCGCCGAGGCCAAGGCCTCGGTGGTCGCGGCGACCATGAACATCTGCCCGCCGGGAGTGGCGAGCAGCGGTGCCGAGGCCACCATCGTGGTCAGGTATTTGGCGATGATCGCGGTCAATTCGGCGCCGCCGACCGCCACCGAGGTCGCCGCGCCCGCGAGCACCGTCTTCTCGTTGGTGCTCTGCGCGGCCAGTTCGGCGCTGTCGGCCTGTGCGTCGGCGGCCTTGCCCGCGGCGCTGCTTGCGCCCATCCCCTGCCAGATCGTCATCACCGCCTGCAGCGCGGAGGTACCTAGCTGCATCGCGGTGGTGAGCGCGGTGTTGACCGCCTGGAATACCTGTATCGGATCGGGACCGCCACCCGGTGGCGGTGCGAGTACACCGGTGCCGAAACTGCTGGCCAGATCCGTCAGCGGGCGGGCCAGCGCGGCGATATCGATCACCGGCATCGGCGGGAATTCCGGTAGCGGCGGGATCGCGGACAGATCCGGCAGCGGCGGCAGACCCATATCCGCCAGGATGTCGTTCACCGGCCGGTCGATATAGGGCGCGAGGGCGCTGCCGCGTAAGAGATCGACGACGGTGGGGTCCAGCTCCGGATTCATTGCAGCGGCGCGGTTGCCGCACCCAGTTCGGCGATGGCGGCGGCGTCGGAGGCCTCGTAGGCCGCGGCGCTCTGATGCGCGGTGACCGCCGTGGCGGCGTGCACACCGGCCAGTTCCATCACCGACGACAGGTGGTTGCCCTGTGCGATGGCGTACGACACCAGGAATTCCTGCCCGATCAAGCCGAATACGGGGGCTGCGACGGCCATGGTCGCGGCCTGGTCGACACTGCCCGCGGTGGCCACGCTCGTCGCCATCGCCGCTGCCGCGTCGCCGTAGCGACGGATCGCGTCAGGTGTTGCTACGAGGTCGCTCATCGTACTCCCCGATCCGGTGATGCTGGATGTTTGGCGCGAATCCCCCCACCGAGCGGACGCTTCGGTGTGAGCTGTCGCAAAAAACTATGACCGGTCAGGGTGAACGTGACGTGTCTACCCGCTGACTTCTTCGTTGAAAGACACGACGATTTCGGCGCGCCGGGCAAAGGCCGCCCTGGCCGCCGCTGCGGCGGTAGCCACCAGCCGCTGCTCGAACTCGGAGGGCGTGAGCTCCGAGATCGCCGTGGTGAACTGGAGATTCACCAGCGAGCCGTTGCCATCGACCTCGGCGGTCATCGACCCGTCCGGTGCGGTTTCGCTCGCGCGGACCGCGGCCATATCGTCGGCGAGGTCGCGCATGCGGTACAACCGCCGGCGGACGCTGGCTTCCAGCTCGTCCATAGATTCAAACACGAGATGAATTCCTCTCCCGCACAGTTGTTCCCACTGATGGAAATCAGCAGCTCAGACCGAGCGCAGCCAGCTGCGCGGCTCGGTGTCGTAGTCCTGTTCGTCGGCCATCTCCTGCGCGGCCACCTCGGCCGCGGTCGGCAGGCCCATCAAGGCCAGCATGTCCTCGGCCACGCCCGCTTGTTCCAGCTGTGCCCGCCGCGCGAGCCCGGCCCGGCTCGCGGCCTGCTTGCACAGCCGCAGCACCTCGGCCGCCAGCGCCGCCGGATCGCCACCTAGCTCGGCTCGTTCGATCGAAATGCCCACCGGCAAACCCTGTTCGGTGGTGCGCACCGCGATCGCACCGGTGCGGGACGTGGCGGTCCATTCGGCCGGGCCCTGCTCCTGCTGACTCATCGCGGCATTCCTTTCACGCGCGTTCGTCCTTGATCGCCCGGATCACCGCGGCGACCCGGGTATTGATCGCGTTGACCAGATGTTTGCGGTCGGCCGGTCTGGCCACCGGCGGTGTCTCGTCACCGATGACGTAGCGGCCGTCTTCTTCGAGATCGCGCCAGCGCAGCCGGTGTTTGGTGATGCCGCGCGGTCCGAAGATCGAAAAGCCCTGCACCACATCGATGGTTCCGTAACTCGGCGCGGGCGTGGCCAGGAAGGTGGCGCCGCGCTGACCGACGGAATCGTCGAACGAGTCGTGTACGGCGGAACCGCCGTAGGAGTGGTCGAGTTCCTCGCTCGGGTTTTCGGCTGGCAGCACCACATCGCGCTGCCTACCGGGCTCGGCCTCCGGCATCTTGGCGACCATCGCCTCGGCCAGACTCACCGCCTCGCACTCGGAGACGGTGAAACCCCCGCTGTGCCAGTAGGTCTCACCTGGCAACTGTTCGATGATATAGCCGGTGTTCTGCCGCCGGGCACCGTGCAGCCGCACCAGACCCTTCGGTTCGCGCGGTGCGCGGCCGTCGCCACCGTTGATCACGATCCGCAGATCCGGGTCGGCGATCGCTTCCAGCACCGCATCGAACGAGGAGCCGAGCCTGCGCCGCACGTCGTCGCGCGCGGCCAGCTTCTCGGCCTTGAACTGTTCTGGATCCTCGGTGCGCCCGGTGTAGAACAACGGGAACGGCAGCCCGCCGCGGCGCAGCGACTCCCACAGCACGACGAACTCGATATCGCTGAATTCCCAGGTCCGGTTCATTTCTCCACAACAGGTTTGGCCACCACCGGCGCATCGCCCAGTGCTTCTTCGATGTGCTCGACGGAGTCGAGGTAATCGGCGCGCTTGTGCTCCTTGGCCTGCTGACCACCACCAGCGCCCGCGCCCGCCGGACCCATGCCGCCGGGCGCGCCGGGAGCACCAGCGATGGGCGCCAAACCGGCGCCACGCATCGCACCGGCCGCGACACCGGCGGCCGAGGCGCGCGGGAACAGCTTGGAGGCCTGGGTCTGCGCTGGTTCCTTCGGGAGCCCGCCGAGCCCACCCGCGCCGGCTCCGCCACCCGCGCCACCGCCGCCGACGCCCTTGCCTCCGCCGAGCCCGCCCTTGAGGTTCGGCAGGTCCTTACCAAGACCGGACAGCGCCTGCGGCAGCCCGGCCAGACCGGCCTGCTGCATCGCCTGCTGGGCGGCCTGCTGAGCTTGCTGTAACCCCTGCTGGGCCGCCTGCTGAGCCTGCTGCAAGCCCTGCTGTAGCGCCTGCTGGGCTTGTTGCGCGGCCTGCTGGGCCGCCTGCTGGGCGGCTTGTTGCTGCGCGCGTTGCTGGGCCTGCTGCTGGGCCTGTTCCTGCTGCTGGCGCAGCTGCTCGGCCTGGCGTCGCGCGTCGGCCTCGGCCTTGTCCCGCGCGGCCTGCATATCCCGTTGCTGCTGGCTCAGCGCCTGCTGATCCTTGGCGAACTGGGCGAGGGAGGCCTGCTGCTGTTGCTGGGCGGCGGAACTGCCGCCCCCATTGTTGCCGCCGCCGGTGTTGCCACCACCGTTGTTGCCGCCATTGTTTCCGCCGTTGTTGCCCGGATTCCGGGGGTCGTCGTTCGGCATCTGCACCGCATCGGCCGGCTTCGGCAGGATCGGAATCGCGCTCGCGCAGGCGGCGATGCCGGGCTCGTACCAGTTCGCGTAGACCTGCCTGGCCAGTTCGAGCTGGGCGTGTTCCTGGTCGTCGGGGGTGTAGGCGACGCTCTGGTCGGGCATGCCGTAAACCGTGTTGGCCGTCCAGCCGGAGGCATTGACGAGATTGTCGCTGAGCTGCTGCATCGCGGTGAGCAGCTTGCCGCTGTTGTTGGTGTAGAGCCGGACGGCGCGAGCGGCGCCGTCCGCGCCGGTGCCCTTCCAGCGATCGGAATCCATCAAGCCCTGGATGCTCTGGTCGAAGTTGGAAAACCCGGACTGCAACTGCAACTTCATCCGGAACCAGTCACCGCCGGCCACCGCGATGAAGGCCGGTTTGCCGCGGATCTGATCGCCCAGCCACCACAGCTGGTTGAAGTTCAAGGTCTGCGCGGGCGGCACCGTCACCGAGAAGCCTTGGGAACCTTCGCTACCGGCGAGGTCGAGCAGGCTGTCCGGGAGTCCGCCGTACTTGGAGTCCTTGTTCTCGTAGTTGCCGAGGTTCGGAATATCGGGCGAGATGTCGACCCAGCCGCCGTGATACATCTGCTCCTGCTCGACGTGCTTGATCAGATCGCCCGCATTGCTGGTACGCACCATCGAGTCGAAATGGCCCTTGCCGTCCAGATCGGTGCCCTCGTACAGCTTTCCCGCGATGACGAAGGACTCGCCCAGATCGGTGGCGATGCGCTTGTGTTCCTTCATCACCTCGTCGCGGAACTCCGCGGCGATCTCGGCGAACTTGTTCGCCAGCCGCACCGCGCCGGGAAAGTGACCGAGGCCCTCGATCTTCAGCACGTCATCGAGGCTGCCGGTCACCATGTTCAGCACATCGACCAGATCGGCGCAGTAGGACGCGGCATCGGTGGCGACGTCCTTGGTGAACACCAGCCCGCCGTTGCCTGCTTGCGTGCGGAGATCGCCCCATGGGTTGTTCTCTCCTGCCATCGGCACAGCTCCTTCCCACTCGCTGTCCACACGGTGCGGGATCATCCCGTGGAGAAACTGAACGGCAGGTAGCCGCGCGATGAATCATGCTCGGGCCGAGGGTTTCCGCCAGTTCAGAAGTCGGCCGCGCGGTGCCGTTGCTGGTAGCGCTGCTCGAACTCGGCGATGTAATCCGAGGGGGCGATGGAGGAGCTGGACTGTTCGAGCACGCCGTCGTCGGCCAGGTAGAAGATGGTGCGGCCGACGGCGAGTTCATCCGGTGCCACCGGCACGTACACCATCCAGCCGACGCTGAACCGCTCGGCGATCAGCTCCTGCGGCGGATAGCCGGCGGTGGCCGCCCCGGTGTCGGCCAGATGCGCCCGCACCCGCGCCAGCGCCTGGTCCTGCGGCATCGGTTCGGGCAGCGAGAGCGCGACACCGGCCACGGTGAGCTGGTAGAAGGCGCTGTCGATATCGAAATCGCCGTCGTCGCCGAAAACTTCGATCAGCGTGTCCCGTGTCGCCACGCCGACCTCGGCGGCCGCGAGTAGCGCCGCCACCGCGCGGCGTTCGGGCTCGCCGGGCTCCGCGGTGAGCAATCGCAGCACCACATCCACGACGGTGTCGAAGGTCCAGAACCCCGGCACCGCCTCGGCGATCCCCTGCGCACCCGGCGATTCGCCGCAATACCAGTGGCCGCTGTCCCACCAGAAGCAGAACGAGAGCAGCCCCGTGGAAGCGCGCGCGTTGAGTACCGGGTTGGCGACCCACTCGGGCGCGCCGGCATACAACTCGGGCAAGTCGGCGTCCGCGTTGTAGGCGACGTCGAGTTCGGGTGCGTTCCAGACCCCGCCGGAGAGCACCGCGCGGCCGCCCGGCAACGCATACAGGGTGGCGCCGCTGCGCCGGGAACCCTCGAACATGCCGAGGGAGGGCAGGATTCGCGGACCCCACTGCGAACCCGCCGCCACGAACGCCGCCGACAGCACCGCCCACCGCGCCCACATCAGTGGAAACTCCGGCAACTCGTGATCGGCGAGCTCACCGCGAATGTCGCGGGCGCGGTCGGCGCGGGCCTGGGCGGCGGCATCCCCGGGCGAGCGGGACTGCCGGTCGCCGTGGGCGAGATGGGCTGCCAGCCACACCGGCAGTGAGCGGCGCGGATACAGCCGCAGATCCTCGGCGTACGCCTGCGGTGGGAACAACTGATCCTGCGGGAACGGTTCGTCGCCGTAGTCATAGTCGACCTCGAGCTCACCGCCGGCATCGAGCGTCAACAGCAGACGCCACCAGGGGCCGTCACCGAGCTGCGCGGATTCGTGACGCTGACGTCGCACCAGCTCCAGCAACTCCGTCGAGGGCTGCGCCCCGATCGAATGACCGTCCTCGTCGACGTAGAAGACCTGCCCGAGTTCGGCGGCTGCGGTCAACGCGAACAGGGCGGTGAGCCGTCGCCAGCCCGCGGGAGCGGCGGCCGCGAGTGCGCGGGCGATCTGGCGGGTGAGCTCGGTGGCTCGGGTGGCTGGATCGGCGGCGGCGGGGGTGGGGGTTGGGTCGAGGGTGAAGCCGACGTCGGGGTCGTCGGTGTCGGCGTCGCTGGCGGTGGCGGCAGCGGTCGTGGCGGTAGCGGCGACGTCGCTGACGGTAGCGGCGGTGTCGCTGTTGTCGGCGGTGGCAGCGGTCGTGGCAGCGTCGGCCTCGGTGACGGCGGCGGTTGCATCGGTAGGGGTTTCAGCGGCGCCTGCGGCCGCATCGGTTCCGGGCGTCGCGCCGGCCGAATGCGCGGAGGAACGTTTCCCTTCCGGCTTTTCGGCTGCCGGTTCGGGCTGGTCGGCGGGGTTGTTCACGCGCGGCACTCTCCTCGTCTGCGCACCCGACGGGCGGGAAGCTCGAAGCGGTCATACCACCGCAGGTGAAACGGCGCCGGAACAGCCGGTGACGGCGAGCCGACCCGGAAAACTGTTCAGTCCTGCCGCGCCAAACCCAGAGCAGGCAGGTCCACAGGACGATTTCCGTCGCTCTCATCCCACGCCACATACGACAGCGCCGCCGGGTCGGAGATCCCGAAGGCATCGCGCAGGCCCTCGACGATCATCGCGGCCAGTGCGCGATAGCGGGCCGAGGGCAACGGCCACGACCATTCGACCCACCAGTTGCCGGCGTGATCGGCGTCCGGCCGCTGCCAACCCGCCGCGGTCAGGATCCGCGCGCCGTCGGCGCCCGCCCCGGCTTCGGGGCTCAACCAGCGATCACCGACCAGTTCGGCCCAGATGCGGTCGTCGAGTTGACGCAGCTGCGCGAAGCGCGGCGACTCCACTCGGTCCTCGCCGATACGCAGCACCGAACCCGCGCCGAGCCGCATCAGCTCGGCGGCCAGGCCCGTGCTCAGCTCCGCCCACTCCGTCACAGCAGGCCTTGCTCGTCGAGCTCGACATTGCGGTCGTCGCGGGCGAGCCTGGCGTTGTCGACCAGCTTCAGCACTACCGAGACCGCCAACTCGTTCAGCACCAGAGTGTGGTCCTTGCCTGCCCATCGCAGCTGCGGAAACTCGCCGGGGATGCGGGCTGTCGGCTCGCCGAGTGCCTCGGTGAGGGACTCGCCCAGTGCCGCGAACGCGTCGCGGATGCGCTCGCGTCCGGTTGCCGATTCCTCGGCGAAATCGGTCACTCGAACCTCGATGACCTCGGCTTTGCCGTTCCTGCCTCGGATCTCACCGCTGCCGAGACCGAAACCGGTGTCGAGCATCACCCAGTTCGCGTCGCTGTGCAGCACCCGCAAGCCGAACTCGGTGGCCAGCCGCGGACCATCGGCCACCAGCCACGACCAGTTCAACGATTGCAAACGGGTGCCGAGCTCGGCGATCTCGGTGCCGGGCATCGCACGCCATCGCGTCATAGGCGCTTCCCCGGTTCCGTCGGCGGTCATCGGGCCTGCCCGCGCCGATCGAGTTCCTCGATCTTGCGGGCCAGCGCTTCCCTGCGCTCGCGGGCATTGGTGCCGTCGAGCTGGCCGGCGAAGGCGGCGCGGGCGGCGACGACCAGGTCGTCGGGCACCTCCGGGTAGACGTGGGCGATCGCCCAGAGCGCGTTCTCGGTCTTCATGTCGAGGCCGGTGGCGGAGCGTAGACCGCCACCGCTGCATACCGACGCGAGCATTTCCTCGAAGTTCGATCGAAGCTCGTCATCGGTCGGTGGACTCACCCGCATGGTGCCTCCTCATCTCTGTCGGTCTTCCGGTCATCCGCGGAAGGTTTGTTCCCGGCGCTGTGGGTCGGCGAGGACACTGTGGACCAGTGCACCGAGGTCCATCTCGGGTGGCAGCGTCCGGTAGCGCACCTCGAACACGACGACACCGTTCTCGATCACCGCGAACCGCGTGGTCCGCCGCTCGAGCAGAACCCATTCGACGCGGACCGGGCCGCCGAGGTCGATCGTACGACCGTCCACCCGCAAAGCCAGCCCGGCGCCGTCGCGGTAGAACACCACCCGCGATTCGCCGAGGTCGCCGTACACCCCGGCTCTGGATCCGTTCGAGGCGGGCACCGCCTGCAAGGCGCCGGTCGCGGGATCGAACTCGGCCGCCACGCCGAACCCGGCGAACGGTTGCACGAGGATCGGGACCTGCGCTGGTTCCGGGCGTTGCGCGGGGCGACCATAGGGCCGGTTGGCGCCGCGGTTCGATCCGCCTCCGGCCGCACCGAACGGGGGCGGTGGAGGCATCGGGCCCCAGGAGCCGGGCTGGCCGTTGGATACGTGGTGGCCGCCGCTGGGGGCGTGGTCGCCGTTCGGCTGGTAGGGCGTCTGACTCCATCCCCGGTCGACCGGCGGTTGTCCCGGGTTGAGGTTCGCGTGGCCTTCGCGGTAGTGCTGGGCGGGAGGCGGCAGTGGATCCGATTGCGGGGGCGCTGCGAATTCCGGGGTGCGTGCAGGAGCGGGATTCTGGAAGCCCAGGGGCTGAACCGCAGTCGGCTGATAAGGCACCGACTGATGCGCAGGTCTCGGATCACCCGGTGGGCTCGCCGGTGCGGGTGGAACCGAACGCTCTTCGGGTGCGGGCGGTTCCGGCGGCGCGGTAGGCAGCGGCAGCTTCGACTGTGCCGAGTCAGAGATAGCCGGCATCGCCGAAAGCTCTGGAAGAGCGGCTGCTATCGGCGGCGCCGCAGGGTTCGCCGGAACCGGCGGCTCGGTCGAAGCCTGAGACGCCGGCGGCACTGGCCTGCCCGCGACACCGTCGTTCTCCGGCCACACCGACGACGCCGGTGGAACCGGATGTCCCAGCGGAACAGGCACTTCCGGAGACATCGGTGGGACCGGAGGCTGCGGCGGCGCAGACGGGGCAAGCTCCGGAGGCGCAGTTGGCGTCAGGCCCCCGGGAGACTGCGACGGCACGGGCAGGACCGGCGGCGCCGAAGAGACCGGCCGAACCGGCAGTTCCGGTGGAGCCGCCGGCTGCGGCAGCGGCGGCACGACCGGCGGCTGCGGCGAAACCGGCGGGGCAGACGGGGCCGGCGCCGCAGGAAGCACCGGCGGTTCCGGCGGTAGCGGCTGGCCCGGAGGCGCTGGTAGCTCGGGCGGCGCCGAAGGCAGCGTCGGCGGCACAGGCGATTCCGGCGGGACCGGTGGTTGCGGCGGCACAGGCAAGCCCGGCGGCACCGGCGGTGTCGGCGGCACCGGAAGCACAGGCAACTCCGGCGGCACAGGCGGAATCGACGGCCGCGGCGGCAACGGGAACTGCGGTGGGACCGGAGGTTCAGGCAATTCCGGCGGCACCGGCGGCGTCGGCGGCACCGGCGGCGTCGGCGGCACCGGCGGCGTCGGCGGGACCGGCGGCGTCGGCGGGACCGGCGGCGTCGGCGAAACCGGAGGCTCAGGCAATTCCGGCGGCACGGGCGGCACCGGCGTCGTCGGCGGCAACGGCAAGCCCGGCGGCGTCGGCGGTGTCGGCAGTGTCGGCGGCGCCGGCAACTCCGGCGGGACCGGTGGCTGCGGCGGAACCGGGAGCTGCGGCGGGACGGGCGGCTGCGGCGGCATCGGAGGCTCAGGCAACTCCGGCGGCACGGGCGGAACCGGCGGCACCGGCGGCACCGGCAAGCCCGGCGGCGTCGGCGGCAACGGCAAGCCCGGCGGCACAGGCGGTGTCGGCGGTGTCGGCGGCTCAGGCAATTCGGGCGGGACCGGCGGTGTCGGCGGCACAGGCGGGGCCGGGGGTTCTGGTGGGACCGGCGGCACCGGGGGTACCGGGGGTGCAGGAGGTTCCGGCGGCGTCGGGAGCACAGGCGGTTTCGGGGGTACCGGCGGAGCCGGAGGCTGGGGCGGTTTCGGAGGCTGCGGCGGGGCAGGGGGCTCGGGTCGGCTCGGTGGCGGCCAGGGTGCTGGGTTCGCGGGTTCGACCGGGTCTAACGACGGGAACTCGAAGTCGACGTCGCGCGGAAGCTTCGGGATATGGGAGCGGTAGATCGGGTCACGGCGGCGGCGCGGGGCACCGCCGTCGTCCGAGTCACGGTTACCGGAAGCGGGCGGCGTCTGGGGCGGAACGCCGGCCTGCCGGGCACCGTCATCGTCGGGTGCGCCGCGTCCGGCGTCACCTGAACCATCGCCGCTGTCCGGCGTGCCGCGTGTAGCGCCAGACGATTCGTCATCACCGGCCTCGGACGAACGACGTCCGGCGTCCCCCGAATCTGTGCCGTCGTCACCGTCAGGCTTACGGCGTGCAGGATCAGATGCATCGGCGTCACCGCCACCATCGGCGGACGTGCGCGGCGCGGTATCCGCCGAACCTTCGTCCCCGCCGTCCGGCGTGCCGCGTGTAGCACCAGACGATTCGTCGGCACCGGTCTCGGGCGAATTGCGCCCGGAATCGGTGCCCTCACCGTCAGGCTCCCGCCGGGTAGGACCAGGCGATCCGAGATCCCCGCCGTCACCCCCAGGCTCCCGCCGCGCAGCACCAGGCGACCCGACATCCCCGCCGTCACCCCCAGGCTCCCGCCGCGCAGCACCAGGCGACCCGACATCCCCGCCGTTATCGTCGGAGGTGCCGCGCCCGGCAGCAGCCGAATCGTCGGCGCTGCCGTCCGGCGTGCCGCGCACGGCACCCGACGTATCAGCATCATCGGGCTCGGACGAACGACGGCCGGAAGCGCCGGAATCGGCGTGGCCGTTGGGTATGCGGCTCACGGGGCCGTGCGGACCGGGGCCGGCGGCGGCATCGGAGTCTGGTCCGGCGATCTGCTCGGGCGTTTGTTCGGCGCGGTTTTCGGAGCGCTTGCTCGATCCGTCGCCACCTTCGGCCCCGCGATCGGGCGTCGCGGGATCGGCGTCGGCCTGTCCGTCTCGATCCGGGCGAGCGGGTTCGCTGAGACCGTCGACCGGCGGGGAGGCATCTGGTGCTGGATTCGGTGGCTCGGGGGTGCGATCGGAGCGCGGGGCAGGATCGAGATCCGAGGCGGGATCGTGATCCTGCGCGGGATCGGCACCCGGGGCGGGTTCAGGATCCGACGCGGGATCGACCTCCGCTACAGGACCAGGACTGGTCGCGAGATCAGAGCCCGCAGCACGGCCAGGGCCCGCAGCAGGGTCGACGCCCGAAGCGGGATCAGAACTCGCAGCACGATCAACATCCACAGCAGGATCCGCGCCCGCAACAGGATCGACCCCCACGGCACGATCAGGGCCGGCGGCGGCGTCAGGGTCCGCGGCCGGGGGTGTCGGATCAGGTGTGGGTGACTCATCACCGGCGTGCGGGTCGTCGGCTGTGGGTGGGAGGGCGTCCGAGTTCTGGGCGGGCGGGAGTTGCGCGGGTGTGGAGGGGCGTTCGGGCAGGAGTGGGGATGACGTGGGGCGGGTGGGGGCGTACGGGATGCCGGTGCGCCAGTCGGTGAGGGGTGGGCGGTCGGCGTCCCAGTGGTAGCCGAGGCCGATGGCGTAGGCGTTGGCGTCCTGCCAGGTGGCGAGGAGGTTGGCGCGCAGGTAGTCGGATTCGGCCAGGGCGTCCTGCAGCAGGATGAAGTCCTGCGGCAGCGGGGTGCCGTTGCGCAGGCGGTTCCAGGCTTCGGCGATATCGGCGAGGCGGTCCATCGGTTTGCGCACGAAACGGCCGTTGGGGTCGGCGTAGTCACGGACCAGCAGCTCGGCCTCCATGAGGTGGTGGCGGATCTGTGCGAGCTGTTCGGGGGTGAACACCGGGACGTCGTCGCGCATGTGCTCGGCCAGCGCGCCCGCGATCATGTCCGGCTCGACGCCGGCCATGAGCAGTTCGCGGACGTCTTCGATGGTGTCGCGGATGGCGGCGGGATCATCGGCGGCGAACTGATCGGCCAGGGCTTCGGCGATGCGGTCGATGTCGGCGTGGACGGCGTCGAGCTGGGCGTTCACATCGCCCCGCGGGTCGATCCCGGCGTGGCCGTCGACCAGGTCCCGCCGCACCCGGGCGACGACCTGGCGCGCCCGATCCACCTGCTGCTCGCGCCGGTGTTCCTCGATCCCCTCGGCGATCCGGTCCAAGTCGTCGGGGTCGGTCAGGAATCGGCGGTATTCGGCATCGGCCCAGTCCTGCACCCGCTGCCACTGCTCGGCTTCGTGCTCCCATTGCCGACGCAACGATTCCGGCACGTCGTCGACGCCCTGACGGTGATCGGAAGCGACCCAGGGCCGAACCATCGGCTGCACATTGCGTTCCGGTGGCGCGAACCACTCGTACCCGCGGAACACCGTCCCGAACGGTGGGATCCGCTGCAACCACGGCCGCGCCAGCACCCACCGGCCGATCCACGGATGCCGCTGAATCCACGCCTTGACGGCCGGATGCTTGGGCACTTGCGCCGCCATCAGCAGCAACCGCACCACGTTGTAGGAGTCGGCGCCCCAGTGCTGGCCGAAGATCTGATTCGGATCGAGACCGGAGGTGTTGTACTGCGTCGGCGCCTGCGGTGCGTTCACCGGCAGCGTGCTCTCCGGAATTTTGCCGGCCGGGACGTCGTCGGTGGGCAGGGTGATGTCGTTGACGACGTCCTCCATGGCCCAGCCGCTCACACCGTCCGGCGGGTCTTTGCGCGAGTACTTGCCGTACCGCTCGGCCTTCGGTTTGCTCGATTCGCTGGTATCGCGGCCGGTCCGCCAGTCCGGGCGGGTGGGGTCGACCCGGTGCCAGTTCCCTTCGCCGTCGCGCCAGGAGGTGATGTCGAGCCGGTCGCCGCCGACCCAGCCGGTGCTCAGCCGCTCCACCTCGAGCAACCCGAGTTCCTCGACCGTGCACACACCGTCGCGGTCGGCGCGCACGCGGCGCAGTTCGACGGTGGTGTCGGCGTCCATCATCGACTGCGCCACCAGCGAATTCGTGCGCAAGGCGGTGGCGAAGGCATCGTCGATATCGCTGCGCGGCGGGCGGCCGAGCTGGTCGCGGATACCGAACACCACGATCCGGGTGGCATCACCGTCGACGATGATGCCCACGCGCGGCGTCAGCATCCGGCCGCCTTCGCCCTCGATCATCGTCCGCCAGGCGCCTGCGAGGCCCGCCATCTCGTCCTGGATGCGGCCGGCGAGATTGTGCACCCGGTTCACGTCGCGGGCGGCATCGGCGAGGGCGTCGATATCGCGCAGCAGCAGGCGTTGGCCGTCGCCCGCCGCTCCGGTGAGCATGTCGAATTGGGCTCGGCCGCGCAGGAATCGGAGCGTTTCCTCGAGCCGGTCGGGAGCGAGAGCGGCCTCGTCGGGACGGCCCTGTGCGTCGACGACGCCGAGCCGGGTCGCGAGATCGTCGCGCATGACGCGGCGCGGTTTGATCTGCCGCAGTTGCTCGGCCCGCTGCCTGGCGAGCAGGTCCAGTTCGGCCGCGACCTCATCGGCACGCGGCCTGCCCTCACCGACGCCTGCGCGCTCGAGTTCGGCGAGCTGCCTGTCGACCTGGTCGACTTCGGCGTCGAGCCGGTTGCAGGTGCTCGCCGCGTCGGCGAGTTTGGCGATCGCGGCGCGCCGTTCGGCTGCGTCGGCGCTGCTACGCGGGGAACGGGACTGGCTGGGACCCTCATCCATGCCACCGGGATGGTCGACGGTGTCCGCGCCCGCCTCGTCGTAGAGGCGCAGGATGGTCGGTTCGAGCCGGTCGCCGCGTAGCGCGGCCTCGTCGACGCGGCCGTCATCGTCGACCAGACCGTGCCGCACGGCGCGATCATCGCGTTTGGCGCGCCAGAATTCACGTTCGCGGGCCAGCTCCTGACGCTGCTGTACCAGCCGGTCGTATTCGCCGACCGGGGTCACCGAGCGTTCCAGGCGCGCCAGTTCCTGATCGAGGCGCGCGACGTCGGCGTCGGCGTCGTTGAACTGCTCGGCCGCCCGTTCGAGCGCGTCGAGTTCGGCCAGCCTGCGCGGCATCTCGTCGACGCGCATGGTGCGGCCGCGCAGCTCCTCCATGGTCGCGCCGAGGTTGTCCCGGTTCAGTGCCGCGTAGGCGTCGGCGTCGTCGATCGGGTGGCGTTCGGCGCGCATCTCGCGGATCTCGCGCCACTCTTCGCGCCGCGCCACCGCTTCGGCGCGTTCGGCTGCGAGGCGGTCGTATTCGGCCCTGACCTCGGGAGACATCTGGGCGCGCGGATCCGCGTCGGGTTCGGTGCCGGGATCGCTGGCGGCAGGTGTATCCCCTTCGGCGGGTGCGGCCGCTTCGGCAGATGTATCCCCTTCGGCGGGTGCGGCCGCTTCGGCAGGTGCATCCCCTTCGGCGGGTGCGGCCGGGTCGGCGGGTGCGGCCGGGTCGGCAGGCGCAGCCGCGTCGGCAGGCGCAGCCGCGTCGGCAGGCGCAGCCGCGTCCGCAGGCGCAGCCGCGTCGGCAGGCGCAGCCGCGTCCGCAGGTGCAGCCGCGTCCGCAGGTGCAGCCGCGTCGGCAGGTGCGGCCGGGTTCGGCTGAGCGGGATCGTTCCGTCCGTCGTGCGGGGGCTGCCCATGCGACGACGTGCCGGCCTCATTCGTACTGTCACGCTCACCATCGCCGCTGTCCCCGTCGTCGGGCCGGGCGGGTGCCGGCGGCGTGCCCGGCGGATTCTGGGCTCCCCCGCCCGCTTCCGGCTCCGGCGGCGTGCCCGGCGGCTTCTGGGCTTCCCCACCGGCGTCCGACTCCGGCGGCGTACCCGGCGGCTTCTGCACTCCCCCACCGGCTTCCGACTCCGGCGGCGTGCCCGACGGCTTCTGCACTCCCCCACCGGCTTCCGGCTCCGACGGGGTTGGCAGCGCCCGCGCCTCGCCCGGCGCGGCGGGCGGCCGGGAGGGCGGAGTGTCGCCCGCGGGGGTCGGGGTGGCGTCGGGATCGTCGCCGGGGTCGGCGCGCCAGCTGCCGTCGGGGTTGCGGGGCTGGTGCAGATCGGGCTGCGGACCGGGGGTGGCGTTGTGCACGTCGTTGACGAGCCCGGCCAGGTGACGGACATCGGCGGCGCGCTGCCGGATCTCCTCGCGCAGGGCGGCCTGGACCTCGGCCAGCTCGGCGGGGCTCAGGCGTTCGTGCAGATCCATGCGGCCGTCGCGGAACTTGGTGTACGCCTCGCTCCAATCGTCGTCGCTCGCATTGGTGATATCGACGCCGAGGATGCGCAGATAGTCGCGGCTCGGCCTGCGATTGGCGACATCCGGGGCGGGGCCGTCGCCGAACGGGGCGAAAAGACCGGTGTCGCCGAGGATGTCGAGCAGGAACGCCAGCGATGACGGGTCGTGCACGGGCAGCTCGTCGCCACCCACTCGCGGATCGGCGCTCGGATCGCGCTGCAAGCCCTGGGTGAAGGGGTCGACCTCGCCGAGCGCGCGCACGAAATCGGTCAGCGCGTCGACCACCGCGGGATGGTCGGCCATCGAGAACACCATGGCGTTTATCGCGCGGCGCATCCCCTTGGGATCGAGGGTGTCCCGGTCTGGCCGCAGATGCCGCATATCCTCGGTGAAGCTCGCCCCGTACAGCACTCCCGGGGCGACGCCGAGCCGCCGCGCCAGCCGCAGCACCGCCGCGTTGACGGCGGCTTTGTCCAGCTTGCGCAGGTTTTCTGCGTATTCGGCGAGATCCTCGAGCTGCTGAAGCCGCCGCGAGTCCGGTGTCGCCGGATCGGCGATGATCCGCGCGACCAACTCCGGCGACAATGCGGTGCGATCGATCTCGAGCCGGTTGGTCAGATGGCCGAGCACCTTGTCGAGGGCGTTGTAGTGGTCGATCGCGTCGGCGCTACGGGTGGCGTCGAGTAGGCCTTCGACCTGCGTCGCGCGCAGCACATTGTCCTGCCACAGCTGGGCAATGGCGTCGGCCCACTGGCGCGGGCCGAGCGAGTCGGGGTCGACGATACCCAGCCGGCGAGCCAGTGTGTTGCGTTCGCTGCGAAGGGAATCCGCGCTGCGAGTGCCGTCGGGATCGGCCTGGGGATCGCTCGTGGCGGGTTCCTCCGAGCGGTTCCGGTCCGCCGCTCCCGCGGTTCGATCGGCGTCGCTGTCCACCCGGTCGGGACGAACCGAACCGGTCCGGTCGCCCGCCGTACCGTCAACCGTCCCGGCGGGCCCATCCGCGGGCACCGGATCCGGTACCACGTGCCAGGTCCCGCTCGGCTCGCGCACCATCGTCACCGCGACCGGCCTGCCGTCGATCTCGCCGCGGAAGTGCCGGATCTCGGGGGTGTCGAGCGCGACGATGTGGACCATGCCGTCGCGGTCGAGGAACGCGCTGTAGAACTCGACCTCCACCTCACCGCGGTCCACCCGGCCGGCCAGATCGGGGTCGCGGGTCAGGGCGGCGGCGATGGCCGCCTCGTGCTCGCCCCTGGCATTGACCACGATGACGCGCGGCGGTTCACCCGGAACCTGGACGACCCGATCAGCGGCGTCGGCGGCGAGGAAATCGTCGACCCGATCGGCGAATTCACCGACCAGATCGGCGCGCGCGGGCAGCTGCTCGCGCAAGGCGGCGATGGTCTCGTCCAATCGGGCGGACGGCGACAGCGCAGCGATCGGCACCCCGAGCAGCTGCGCCCACACGCCGCGTTCATCGCGAAGCTGTTCGCGCCGCAACGCGTCCTGGAAGTGCAGGCTGTTGCCCTTGTCTCGCTCCTGCGGAACTTCAGGACCCCACTCCGGCCCCGGTTCGCCACCGTTGCCCACGCCGTCCCAGCGCAGGATGTCGGTGCGTTCGCCGCGGGCGCTCGCGCGGTCGATCAGCGAACGACCCAGCGGGTCCTCGTCGAAGAAGCTGGTGGAGTCGGCGTAGGGGACGATGTCGTGTTCGGCGTTGTAGCGGCGGGCCGCGGCATAGAGGCCTTCGATGGCTCCGGCGCGGCGCATGTGGGCGTACCGCGCGTCCGCGACGGCGCGGCGCAATGTCTCCGGGTCGACGTCGGGCAAGCGCATCCCTAGTAGGCCCGCGATACGGCGGAGCTCGGCGGCGTCGGCGGCGCGCGTGCGCAGGTTGTCGGCGAGGTCGCGGGCCCAATCCGGTAGCGACGGCTCCTTGTCGAGTTCGCCCGTGGCGGGCGGCGCCTGGTCTCCGGGTGGCAGTTGCTTGCGCGCCGGCGGTTCGCCGCCGTCGAGCCCGGCCAGTTCCAGATCGGCTCGGATCTCGCGCAGCAGTTCCGGATCTGCTTCGTCTATCCACGGCGCGTACTCCTCGCCCTCGGGGGTGAGGATCGGTGCCACATCGCCTGTCCGAGTGGGCAGCCGGTCGGTGAGGTGCCGCAGGAACGGGATGAGTTCCCGGCTCTTCCACATCGTCACACCCTCTTTGAGGATGCGGGCCGGGTTGAACTTGGTGGTGAGTTCCTCGATCGGCGAACCACCCGGTGTCGCGGGGGGTTTGTTGGTGGTCAGGTCGATCGGCAGATACTCGTGGCCGAGCACCGATTGGCCGGCACCATCGACGCCGGACCCGGACGGATACTTCGGGCTCGCGCCGCCGTACCCGCCGCGCAACGCATCCCAGACCTTGCGCAGCCAGGACTTCTTCTTCTCGATCGCCTTGGGTTCGGACGCTTCGGGCCGCTCGACGGTCGGGCGCAGCCGCTCCGGCGCCTCGACCCGCCAGCCACCGTTGCCGTCGTCGACCAGCCGGACCGGGACCCGGTCACCGTCGACAGTGATCACATAGCGGCGGCCGCCGGATTCACCGGACTGCTCCTGCCTGGTCGCGAGGACGGCGTCGGCCAGCTCATCGATGTCGGTGATGCGGCGCAGCACCTCGCTGCGCAGCCGATCGATCGTCTGGCCGGCGCGGTCGTCGAGGTCGGTGGGGTCGACGTTCAGGCGTCCGGCCCACCGGTCCCGTTCGGCGGTGGCAGCGGCACGTTCACCGGGGTCGGTGACGGCGTCGAGCCGGGCGACCGCGTCGGCCAGCGCCTCGACTGTCGCCGCCCGCACGAGATTGCGGTACTGCTCGGCGGTGATGGTTTCGGCCAACCGCGCGGGATCGAGTTCATCGGCGCCGAGACCGTACCTGCGGGCCAGCTCGGCGGCGACGTCGGCGATCGGACTGACCTGCGGCATCAGCACATTGCCGGTGCGCGCGACAGGCTCGCTCGCGGGCTGCGGCGCACGATCGGGCACCTGGCCCGCGTCGTCGGGCGGGAACCAGAGCCCCGGCTCGTCGGGCGACGGATGCGTGAAGTCCTCCGGATACCGCATCGGTCGCAGCGGACCGGCCTCCGGGTCCAGCACCGCGTCCAAGAACCCGTGCGCATCGGCCAACTCGGCCAGTTCGGCCAACGCACCCAACGGATCCGGATGCCCCGTCAGCCGCTCCCCCAACCCGAGCAACTCCGCCAGCCGCGCCACATACCCGCGCTCCCGATCCGACAACGCCACCGGATCGTCCTGCCCCCGCAGCGCAACCTCCCGCAGGAAATCGACCACATCGGCGAACGGGCGATCACCCCAGCTCCGCTCGGCGCCATCGCCGTCGACGTCCCGAGGTGCAGGCGGGCCCGCCGGCGGCGCACCCGAGTCTCCGGCATCCGAATCCGGATCGCCTGCCGACGGCACGGGTTGCTGTTGCGGTGTTTCCGCACGCTGCACCGGAGCAGGCGACTGCGCCGCCGGCTCCCGGACCGCCGGATCGCCCGAAGCGGGCTGATCCGGCTGCGCCGGTGGTGTGGGCTCCGCCTGCTGCGGGACCTCGGCGGGAGCCGGCGGATGTGCCGGCGCTTCCGACGGCATCGGAGGATACGACGGCCGCGGCGGGACCGGCGGCTCCGAAGGTGTCGTCGGCACAGCCGGACGCGGAGACTCCGACGGCATCGGCGGATGCGAGGGCAGCGGCGGCTCCGACGGCAGCGGCGGCTCCGACGGCAGCGGAGGGTGCGACGGCATCGGAGGGTGCGAGGGCATCGGCGGATGCGACGGCAGCGGTGGGGTCGGCGGCTCGGAGGTTGGCTCCTTCGGGGGCTCAGCGCCGCCTGGGGATTGGGGTTGGCGGGGTGAGGTGGGGTCTGTGGGTGATGAGCCCGGGTCTTCGGGCCCCTCGGGCGGGTTCTGCGGATCGTCGGGTAGCGGGTGGATGGCGGTGTCACGCAACCACTGCACGCGCTCCTCAGCCATGCGCGCGGACCATTCGGCCTGGTCGGCGCGAAGGGCGGACCAGCGGTCGGCGGGGTTGGCGTCGGCCAGACCACGCAGGAAGGCGGCGTGCTCGGCCGCCATCCGGGCTTCCCATTCGGCCTGAATGATCTGCTGCCGCTCGAACCACGCGGACGGCGGGCCCTCGAGTACGCGCGCGGGGGCATCGCCGGACTCGGAGTCGCGTGCCGGACCATCGGAGTCGCCCGTGCCAGGCTCAGCCGGACCGCGCACGGAGCCCGGGCCGGCGGGCGATGAGCCTGCCTCACGCGAGCCCTCGGCGGGACTCTGCGGATCATCGGGCAGCGGATGAATCGCGGTGTCACGCAACCACTGCACGCGCTCCTCAGCCATGCGCGCGGACCATTCGGCCTGGTCGGCGCGAAGGGCGGACCAACGGTCGGCGGGGTTGGCGTCGGCCAGACCACGCAGGAACGCGGCGTGCTCGGCCGCCATCCGGGCTTCCCATTCGGCCTGAATGATTCGCTGCTGCTCGAACCACGCAGACGGCGAGCGCTCAGCTGTGCTGCTTCGCGCGGGGTCGCCGGCGTCCGAGTCACGCCCGGAACCATCGGCGTCGCCGGTGTCGGGCGCCCCGGGTTCATGTCCGGACTTCACACCACCGGCATCGCCCGACGCACGCTCACCCGATTCACGCCCGGCCACCGCACCATCGCCCGCAGCACGCTCACCCGATTCACGCCCAGCCACCGCACCATCGCCCACACCAGGCTCACCCGATTCACGCCCGGCCACCGCACCATCGCCCACACCAGGCTCACCCGGCTCACGCCCAGCCACCGCACCATCGCCCACACCAGGCTCACCCGGCTCGCGCCCGGACACCGCACCACGTTCACCCGGCTCACTCCGGGAATCCGCCCCATCCGAATCACCCGCACCGGGCTCATCCGGGTCACCCGGTGCCGGCGGGGCCTTCGGCGGGTCGCCGGGCGGAAGGTTGCCGCCAGCGGCTGCCGGGATGGGGCCGGAGTCCGAATCGTCCACAGGGGGAGCCGGATCAGCGCTTTCGCCGGGTTGGTGTGGAAGCGGGCCGCGCGGGTCTGCTGCGCCCATCTGCGCCTCGCGCATCGCACGGTAGAACTCGTCGGCGAGCCGCGCGACGTCCTTGATGCGCTCGGCCTGGTCGCGGACTTCGGCTCGTAGCGCGGCGAGTTCGGCGGCCAGCTTCTCCGGGCTGAGGCCTTCGTGCTTTTCGCTCCGGCCGTCCCGGTACGCCTCGTACACCTTGCGGAAGGTGGCGTCGTCGGCGTCGGTGAGGTCGACGCCAACGATGCGCGCCCAGTCCCGGTTGGGTGTGGGGCGCCACGCCGGATTCTCGCTGGGCAGCGGGCCGGTGTCGAAGCGACGGGCGGCATCGGCGAGGGCGCGCGCGAAATCGTCGGCGCCGCGGGCGCGCACCGCGTCGGCGATGATGTCGCGCAGCGCGGTCATCGAATCCCGGTCGTGCATCGGGAATCTGCCGTCGATCACGCGCGGGTCGCGGCTGTAGTCACCGCGCGCGACCGCCGCGTACGGGTCGATGTCCAGCAGCGCGTTCGCGTATTCGGTGAGCGCCGCGCGCACCTGGTCGCCGTGGCCGCGCGCCTCGAGATCACGGATCACCGTGGCGAGTTTCGCCGGCGACATCCCGGTGGGATCGACCGCGAACTTGCGGCCCTGACCGGGCACATCGACCCGACCCGGCGGCATGAGCGCGGCATGTTGCAGCGAAACCCCGGCCCGCTCGGCGAACTTCGGTTTGGTCACCGCGCGGGCTACCGAATCGGAGACGAGCTGCTCGGCCAAGCGGTTGCGTGCGGCATCGACGGCCGCCGCGTCGACCTCACGCAGTTGATTGGCGTATCCGGCGAGGTCGGTGAGCTGCTGGGTGCGCAGGGCACGACGCTTGGAGGTGTCGCTGAGCGCCTCCCCCATGGTCTCGCCGGTCAGTTCGGCCTGCGGAATGCCGAGCCTGTCGGCGAGCTTGCTGCGCGCGTCGCCGATCTCGTGGAAGGTCTGGATGTCGTTGGCGGAGCGGGTGAAATCGGTGAGGCCCTCGATCTGCGCGGCCCGCACGGCATTGTCGAGCAGCAGATCGGCGACGGTCTGGTCGATCATGTCCGGATGCACATCGGCCGGGCCGATCCCCAGCTCGTGCATCGCCCGGATCAGGTCGGCGAGGATTTCGTCGCGCGGGCGCGGCGCGGCACCTGCCGGGTCGCCGACCGGCGCCGGATCCGATTCGGGCACGGGCTGCCAGGGGCCGTCGCCCTCGCGGACCAGGGTCACCGAGAGTTCGCGTCCGTCGATGATTTCCCGCCGGTGCAGCACTTGCGGGGTGTCGACCGGTTCGAGGTGGGTGCGCCCGGTCCAATCGGTGCGGGCCACGCGGTAGTCAACGGTCAGGCGGCCGTCGGCGAGGTCGCTGACCAGTTGCGGGTCGCCGGCGAGAGCGTCCGCGAGCGCTTGGTGCCTGCTGCGCTCGCCGTCGACGACGATCAACCGGTCGGGCCCGTCCGGCTCCGGGATCCGCACGACCTGATCGCCGATCGCCGCACCGACCAGGTCCCCGTCCTCGGTCTCGGGATACCGCTGACGCGCGAGATCGGCGAATTCGGCCACCCGGTCCGAGCGCGCGATATTGGCCTCGCGCAACTGGTTCAGCACATCGTCGAGCAGCTCCGCGGTGAGTTGGCGCACGTCCAGATCGCGCATCGCGGCCCAGGTGGCCAACTCGTCGCGCAGCTGATCGCGGCGCAGCGCGTGTTCGAAGAACTGGCGCAAGCCTTGGTCGCGGCCGAGTTCGTCGCCTTCACCCCATTCCGGAAGCGGGTCGGCGCCATTGCCGATCGGCACGGTGTCCAGCAGGCCGAGGTGGTGGCCGAAGGCCGCGATGATCTCGTTGCGGAATCGGCCCATCGGGTTCTGGTCGATGAAGCTGACCGCATCGGCGAACGGCACCGCCCGGCCCGCCGGATCGGGCTCGGCGAAGCGGTTGCGACGCGGTGTTTCGGCGTTGTCGTCGTCATCGGTGAAGTCGTCGTCGAAAGAGTCCTCGGGACGGCGCTCGGGCCCGTCGAGCTGTGCCGGTTCCGCGCCGCGGTCCAGCCCGGGTGCGTCCGGCTCGGTGCCGTCCCAATCCAGCTTGGTGTAGGGCAGCGTCTGTTCCTCGTGGAGGCGCTGGGCTGCCGCCGCGAGGCCTTCGATCGCCGCGGCCGCGCGCACCACCCGGTACTGGTGCTCGTCGATGAGGTCGCGCAGCGTCTGGGGGCTCTCGTCGGGCAGGTCGACGCCGAGCAGGCGCTGAGCCGCGTCGGTGAGCGATTCCCCGTCTGGCGGCGGACCGGCCGGTTCCGGCGCACCGACGCCGGCGGGCGGTTCGTCGGCGAGCCGTTCGGCTTCTTCGCCACTGATCAGGTCGCGGTCGAGCAGATCATCGAGGATCCGTTGCCGCTGTTCGGCATTCGCGCCGGGGAAGGCGTCAAGCAGAGCTTGCCTGGCCTCCTCCGGGGTGATCCGTTCGACGTCGTGATCCGAGACGACCTGTTCGCGAACGAGATCCGGATCGGCGTCGGTGTTCCAGGGCCGGTATTCCTCGCCGTCGGCGGTGCGCATCGGCAGATGTTCGCCCGCCGAGCCACGCATGCGCCCCGACAGCTCGCCGAGAATCGGGATCATCTCCCGGTTCTGGATCCAGATCGGCGCCTGCTGGGCGATGCGCAGCAGCGTGGGATCGGGCGGGCCCGCCTCCGGCGGGGCCTCGATCCGCGGGACGTCGGGAGGTGGCGCGGGAGGCGGTGCGGGCGGCGGCGGCCCCACCAGGTCCGGAATGCCGGCGACACCGTCACGGATAGCGGCCTGACCGGCCGAATCCCCGACCGGCGACCCGGACGGGTACTTGGGTTGCGCTTCCCGGCCCGGCATAATCTCCCGGACCGCATCCCATTCGCGGCGCAATGGTGAGCGGGTGTCGACGGGTTCGGGTTCCGCCGATTCGGGCACGACGCGCCAGCGGCCGGGGCCGTCTTCGCGTACCGGCACCTCGACCTGCTGACCCTCGACGTCGATGGTGACCTTTGGTGGCGGGTCCACCGAGTCCGGTTCGATCGCGCCGTCGTCGGCCGAATCCGGCTGGGCGCCCTCGTCACCGGAGTCGCGCCGATCCGCCGCCTTGTCCGGTTCGTCCCCGGAGGACCGTGCCGGATCACCGTCGACCGCCATCCGGTCGGGTGTGGACGGCGCCGGCGCATCGGCCTGCAACGGATCGCGGGCCGCGTCGAGGAGCAGCTGGTACAGGATGCGCACCGGCGTATTCGCCTGGTCGGCACCGCCGACGAGGTATTCGGCCAGCGCCTCGGCGAGGGCCTCCCCCGGCAGCAACATCCCGTCCTCGTCGAGGCTGTATCCGCTGAGCTGCCGCAGCCATTCGCCGAAATCGCCGTCCGGATCGGCTTTCGCCCGCGCGAGCAGCTCCGATTCGGCGGTGTCGCGGGCCACCAGGTTGCCCGCGTAATCGAGGGCGTGACCGAACTCGTGCACGGTGACGTAATAGACCGGGCGGCGCAGGATCGTCGGGGTGAACTGCCCGTTGTTCACGCCGTTTCGCGCCGAGTCGAGGAACGCGTACGCGCTGCACGCATCGTCGTAGCTGAGCGTGATGGATTGGACGTGCCAGGAATCCGAGCCGGGGTGCCTCATGCCCTCGGTCTCCCCCAGCACTCCGAAATCCAGCCGCCCGATGCCCACCGACCGCACGTCGACCTGCGGGAACCGCGCGAACATGTCGACCAGACCGCGGGCGTAGTCGCGCACCACGACAGCGTTGAGCCCGGACAGATCGAATCCGAAGATGTCGAAGTGCGGATTGCCGGTCATATCACGCAAGAGGTCGCGCAGCCGATCACCGACCTGCTGCGGGGAGAGATCCGACCACTCGTCGTTGTCGACGATGCCGAGCATTTCGGCGTCCTGCTTGTCGGGCGTGTCGTCCTCGTCGGGCGGCCGCAACGGCGAAATCCCGTCGTGTGCCATCCGATCGGATGCGCGATCGGCCGCACCGGATTCGGTGTCGCGGTCGCCTAATCGATCCGCCGTACCCGGCCCCTGCTCGTGGCGTACGGGCGAGTGGCCGACGTCGACGCCGGTCGTCCGCTCGGCGGCCCCGACGAGCAGGTCGTAGGCCTGGCCCACCGCGACGTTGACGTTGTCGCGCCCGTTGAGGACCACGTCGACGAAGGCTTCCGCGAGCGCCTCGCCCGGATCGAGCTCGCCGGCCTTGTCGAAGCCGTAGCCGGTGAGCTGATCGTGCAGCCAATTGTCGTAGCTCTCGACCGTGCCCATGCCGAGCCGGTTGTTCACGTAGAACTCGATCAGCGTGTCGTCCAGCATCGCCCGTGCGGCCCTGTTGCCCGCGTAGTCGAGGGCGTGGCCGAATTCGTGGGTCACGGCGGCGTACACCGGGCGGTTGAGCACCGAGGGGTGGAAGCGGCCCGCAGCGACCCCGTCGGCCATCCACTGCCGCAGCCCTTCCGGGTCGGCCGCGAACCGGGTGTTGATCGTCATCGACTTGGTGAACAGCCCACCGGTGCTGTCGTTTTCGGCCGCGTGGGTGAGCCCGACGAGCCCCGAGGACATCTCGTCGATGCCGAGACGGCGCACATCGACCTGCGGGAACCGCGTAACCAGATCGACCATGGCTCTGGCGTATTCGCGGGCGAACTCGGGGTCGATGCCGGTCCGGTCGAATCCGACGACCACGAGCTCGGGGTTGTCCAGGATGTCGCGCAACTCGGCCTGCAGGCGGCCGCCGACTTCCGCCGGGGTCAGCCGCGTCCATTCGTCGGCGACCGGTCCGCCGAGCGGCGTGCGGTCTTCCCCGGTGGCCGGCGCCGGCTCGGTGCTCTCGCGCCGATCGCCCGATTCCGATGCCGGGTCACCGAGACGGTCGGTATCGGAATCGCCGTCGCGCCCGGACCGCCACGGCAGCCCGTCGATGAACGTGCCGAATTTACCGCGCGGTGGGCTGCGGTCGTACAGGTCGGCCGAACCGTCCTCGAGCACCTTGACGATCCGGGCGGCAAGACGTTCCCGATCGGCATCGGCCAGACCTTCGAAGAGCCGGTTGAGTGCGTTGGCGGAGCTGCCGTCCAGCGGTGGCGCCACTCGCCAACCACCTCGGCCGTCGGGTACCAAGTCGAGGGTGACCGGCAGCGGCCCGACATCGAAATGTTGCTGCGAGTAATGCGACGGCCAGCTCGGCCGCGGCCCGATGGGCATCGGAATCTCGCGTCGGACCAGGCGATTCACCACATCGCCCGGATGTGTCGGGTCCACCTCCCGACCACGGAACGGGCGTTCGGTGACACTGTCGCGCAAGAGGGTGGAACTTCCCCCGCCGAAGCGGCCCTTTGCCCGCGGCTTGAACGCCTCCGGACCGAGCTGCGCCAACCATTCGCCCAGCCCGAGCGAGATCCGGTTTTCCTGCCGCAGGCGCAGATAGTGCGCCAGGATTTCGTACTTGGCCTCGTGGACCTCCGGACTGCGGTATGGGCCTTCGGCGGTGTAAGCGTTGACGTACTGCGCCCTCGGCTCGCCGTCGGGCCCGAGGACCGCCGTCTTGTAGTCCAAGTGGTGCGTGCGGTTCCACAGCACATCTGTGTATTCCGGATGCCGGGTGGCCAGCTCACGCAGCGCATCCAGATGACCGCCAGGTTCGGCGACGATGACCAGCCGCGGCCGGGTGACCTCCGGTGTGCCCGGGTACAGGGCGACGCTGTCGGTCAGGCGCTGCGGATGCGGTTCGTCGTTGTATTCCAGATCCAGGACGCGTCGCGCGAGATCGGGGTCGCCGGTGCGGTCGGGCGTTACATCGGTGGCATCGGCGGGAGTGACGACCGAGCCGGGATCGTCGGCGGGTTTCCTCGGGAAACCCCAGCCCGGGCCATCGAGATCGCCCAGCGCCCGGACGACGTCGAGCAGAATCTCGGCCTTCTCCGTGCCCGTGCGATCGAGATAGCGCTTCAGCGCTTCGCGGCCCGCCTGCTGGGCCACCTGCTCCGGCGGCGATCCTTGCTGGTTGCGCTGTAAAGCCTTCTCGGCCTTGGCGTATGCCTTGTCGTAGGCCTTGGTGTAGGTGTCCTCGGCGGGCCCGAACGGCACGTAGGTGCCCAATTCGCGCACCATCCGCAGATTCTCGATCTCCGGTGCCAGGTGGTCGGCCAGCCGCTCATTCTCCCGGTCGGTTTTCGTCGGCCGCGGCGTGCCGGAGTCCGTGCTGTTCGGGTCGATGCCGTGCGCTCGATCCCAGATCGCCCCGAAGTGATCGCCCTGACGAACGCCGTCGACCAGCGGTCCGAGGGTGTCCAACTGTGTTCGTACCGCACGCACTCCGGCCCGGAACGCTGCCCGGTGGTAAGCCGGGAACGAGCGGACCACGCCCGATTTCCAGTAGGCATTCTTGGCCTGCTTCACCGCATCCTGGTACGCGGCCACGAAAGCACGCTCGAGCGCGGAGACACCGGGCCGCTTCAGATCGAATTTGCCGGCCCAATCGGCGTCGGAGCGATAGGCGAGGGCAAAGGCCTCCGCCGCCCGGTCCAGCATCAGGTCGACGTACTCGTCGCGGCTGAGCGATAGCTGCGGTAGCGGCTCGCCGGCGTCGGCGGCGAACAGTTCCGCCAGCCGGGCGCCGCGCACCAGTTCGCGCATCATTTCGGCCGGGTCGGCATTGCGATCGAGCACGACGGTGTTCGTCGCCGGGTCGTACCCGGCGGCCGGGCCGTGATCGGGCCTGCCGTTCGGCTGCCTGCCGAGCCTGGCATCCGGTTCGGTGCTGAACCGCACATCCGTCCCGAGCCGGTCGAGGGTGTAGGTCGCCCAGCGGGCCAGATCCGAGTTTCTGGGGTTGAACATCAGATCACGCAGTTGCGCGGCGGCGCGATCACCGAGGGATTCGCCGGTGGGGCTGTCTGGTTCGGTATCGGCGCGCACAACGGCGGCCGTCGGTTCGGCGTCGGCCCGCACGACGGTGGAATCGGGTTCGGCCTCGACCCGCACAACGGCGGCATCCGGTTCCGCAGATCGCGGTGGGGATGTCTCGTCCGGGCGCACGGGGGCATCGCCGCCAGTGCGCCGCACATGCACCACACCCGTCGGGTCACGCTCCACCCGCAGCTGGGCGGGCCGATCGTCGGCAACCCGCGGATCGGTCAGATCCCGCCGGATGAAGTCGGTGATCTCGTCGATCAGGCGTGTCCGGTCGGCGGAGGCTGTGCGGTGCTGTTCGGTCAGTTCCGCGAGCACCCGCACGTCGTCGGCTTCGCCCAGATCGGGATGACGGGTGAACTCCTCGAGGATCTCGGGCCGGGTATTCGGCAGCTCGTCACCAGAGCGGCCCGCCGCCAGCAGAATCCGATCGACAACCCGGTCCCAATCGCCTTCGATCCGCATGACCTCGCGTGCGGCCGCGGATTCGGCGCGCAGCAGGGCTGCGACCGCCCGCGCGGCTTCCGGCGAGGACGGAACGTATTCGTCCATGCCCTCGGGTGGCCGATGACGTTGTTCCGCATCCCATTGCGCACCGGCGGCTTTCGTCGGCCCGGTGTCCGCGTCGACGGGGTCGAACATCGGGTGCGCGAGCAACTCCGCGATGGCGGTGTCGCGGGCTGCGCGCTCGGCTTCCGGAGAATCGGCCCGGCGCAGCGCATCCGCATATGCGTCCAGGTACGCCGACTCGAGGTCCGCGCGGACCGCGGCGGCCACGGCATCCCGGATCGGGGCGGCATCGGGGTCGTAGCCCGCGCGGCGCAGCTCGTCCCGGAATTCCGCGGTCCGCGCTGTCGCCTCCGCCTCTGCCCGCCGGTGTGCGTCGATGTGCTCGGCACGGTCCAGCTCGCGGATGCGCGCGGGCATCGTCTCCACCCGGCCCGCGACCACGGCATCGGTCAGTGCCGCGAACCGCACCAACGCGGCCGCCTGCGCGATCAGGTCGCGTTCGCGGGTGCCGACGAAGGCTTCCATGGTCCGCCCGTCGAAGGCATCGGGAAGGGCGGGCCCCGCGCCGGGCTCCTCGAACCGGACCATCACATCGGCCGCGCGCAAGGTAGCGAGCGCGGCCCGCCCGGTCTCGGTACGCGCGAGCAGTTGCCGCACCTCGGCCTGCGCCGGGTCGACCGGATGAACCAGCCAGCCGTCCGGTTGGCCGGGATCCCGGACGAGGTCGTAGGGGTCGGCGGAGTCCGGATCGGCTAGAGCTCGAACGTCCCTTGCTGCGGCCAGGTCCCGTCCGGACTGCGGTGCGCCGTCGCCCACGCCTTCGCCCGTGCGCACACCGGATGGATCGCCGGCGTGTCCGTCCGGCTGCGCAGCGTCTGCTTGTCGATCGTCAGCCGGTGTTCCAGCATCGGGTCGTCCGTCGACCGGGCCTGCACCAGGTACTCGATCTCGTTGCGGTCCTCGTGGATCCGCCGCATCGTCGCCTGCCACCGGGGCGGATAGATCTGATGCGCCCTGATCGGCTGCCCGGTCTCGATCGCCTGGTCGAACATCTGCCCGATCACCGCCGGCGGCAGGCTCGGATGCGCCGTCACCACGCCCGTCCGGGAGTCCACCACGTAGTTCCCCAGACCGATCCCCTGCCCCGATGACAGTATCGGCCGGCACACCCACCCGTGCCGGGCGCGATGAATCCGGAACGGCCTGCCCGGGAAGATCTGTGCGAGATGGCGTTCCACTTGTTGCCTGGTCTGGAGTCGATCCACCGTCGTGCTCCTGCTTCGGTTGCGGCTGGTCCGCCGGTACGGCGGCATCTGCCGGGAGGTCGATGAAGAACGTCGCCGCGCTGTTGTCGACGAGCAGGCTCGGCGGGGTGTTGGAGGTGCTGCCGTGCTGCGGATCCCACCACACGGGACCGTCCGCGCCCAGTGGGTAGACCACAAGCGTGGCATGGCCGTTGTCGTAGACGGGTTCGCCGTCATCGGTGAACAGCTTCAGTCCGGTATCCGGATCGGTGGCGTGCCAGTAATTGATCATCACAGCGGCCGAGCCCGGACCCAAGTTGTCGATGTGCTGATGCAGCCTGTTGAACTGCGCCGGAATCGGCAGGTTCACATACCGCCGCCAGTTCCGGCCCAGCCAGTCGGCGATGCGCTCGGCACCGCCCGGCTCCCCGTGCGGCGAATCGATGTCCGCGTCGGCGAAGGCCTCACTCAACCAGCGCGGGAAGGCAACCTGTGGATCGCCGAAGAACGAGGCCAAGGCGGCGAGCACACAATCGACGCAGTTGGTGGAGCGCCCGAACACCCCTGGGCCGCCGTCGTTGATCAGTTGCCCGTAATCGTTCGCGCGCGGATCGGCACCGATCAGGAATCGGTCGCCATCGCGCAGCGCGTCCTGCACGCGAGCCTGGTGCACCGGGTCCTCGAGCACATCGAGGTAATTCGGCGCGATCTCCCGGGTCGCCGGCATGCCGTCGAGCCGAGACGGGGTGTTCGCCGCGGCGATGTCGTTGCTCAGCTGAGCCAGGTCCGCGTCGCTGAAACCGAGATCGGTGCCGAGGTTCGGGTTGAGCGGGCCGAGCCCGAGATGACGGCGCAGATCGTTCACGATCACGGCCGGGTCGTCGTCGGCGGTGCGCACGCCGGGGCCGGGCTCATCACCGGCCCGCACCCGCACATGGGCGGCGTCGGCGTCGGCCGTCGCGACAATGTCGATGAGCAGGGTGTCCCCGTTGCGCAGCCGCGAGCCGTTGTTGAGCAGCTCATCGACCGTGCGCTGCATGTGGTCGGTCACCGCCTGGCGACCCGCCGCGTCCAAGGTGCCGTCGGCATCGACATGGACGCGGACGGTGGCGACGGTGACCGGCGATCCGTCATTGCCGAAGCGGGTCGAGTCGAACATCGGCGTGGTGCGGTCACCCGGCAGGCCGTTCGAGCCGAGTTCCGGGCGCCGCACCGGGGTGGGCCGGGCGCCGTCGGGCGTTTGGTTTCGCAGGTCGTCCCGGAGGCGGGAGGCATCGGCGGTGGGGTCGACGGGGGCGGAGTCGTCGGAGGTGGGATCGACGGGAATGGGGTCGTCGGGGCGGTCGCCGATGCGGGCGTCGCCATCGATGACACCGGCGGGGTCGTCCGGCGCCGACCGGCTCGCCTCGACACCGCCGATGATGTCCATCGGCACCGGCTGCCCGTCGCGGTTCAGGTCGAACCGGCGGATGGTCACCTCACCGTGCTCGGAGGTGTGCGCGAGGTAGTACTCGATCTCCAGCGTGCCGTCACGGTGGGCGCGCAGCAGCTCGTTCCGTGCGGCGAGCAAGGCCCGGCCTTCCGGATCGCTGTCCAGAGCCCGCAGCTGTTCCGGAGTGGCCCGCAGCAGAGTGGCGAGGTTGGTGTCGATCGCCAGGGTGCGGCGCAGATACTCCGGCGAACCCTGCTGTGCGCTGGCGGTTTTCGAACCGCCGAGGGCCGACCCGACACCCTTGGCCTCGACCACGACCAGCTTCGGCGGCTTGCCACCCGCACCCGGCTCCAGCGCCGCGATATCGACGGTATTCGCCCCGTCGAACGCCCCGGGGAACGGGGTGAGCTGCACCGCGCCGGGCCGCAAGGCCGGATCGAGCACGAACGCGGTTGCGCCGAGTTCGCCGAGCAACTTGGAGGTGGCCACCATGTCCTGGCCGAGATCGTTGTACCGTTCGGCCTCCGCGCGGAGCTCGCCGAGCCGGATCAGCTTCGCGATCCGCTCCGGCTCGGGGATGTCGCGGTCGCTGGAGATTCGGTTGATATGCCGCTGGATCTCGGCGTCGAGGCGTTTCGGCGCGAGATCATGGATATCGGTGATGCCGAACTCGCCCATATGCTGCTTGACCAGGCTGCCGAGCGCGTCACGCTCCGCCTGCAAGGCGATGCGATCCGCCGACGCCTGCGCCAGTCGATCCGCGATCGCCGCATCGGTGACCTGGTACGGCGCGGCAGGTCCGGGCTGCGCCTCGTACAGGTAGCCGTAGGAGGTGCGCGGATCGGGGATCCAGCGCTGGGCGTCGCGCAGCTGGAAGTTCTTGTCCCGCCAGGTATTCGGTGGGTCATCGGTGTGGTGCCAGTTGCCGTCGCTGCCGCGGTACATCCCGTCCGGTACAGCACGCAGCGGCGCGGGCTGGTTTCCGTCCGGGGCGCCGACTCGCCGGTCGGCGTCGAGCCCGGCTGCCGCGGGCACCGTC
The DNA here is from genome assembly GCF_059509835.1 of Nocardia sp. CDC519. Lineage (NCBI taxonomy): Bacteria > Bacillati > Actinomycetota > Actinomycetes > Mycobacteriales > Nocardiaceae > Nocardia > Nocardia sp. CDC519. The sequence continues at coordinate 157,121 of NZ_CM183377.1, forward strand.
TCCTCGATCGGGTGCAGCGGATTGCCCGCCGCGTCGTAGACGATGCCGTAGGTGCCGCGCACCTCGCGCGGCAGCGTGGGCGGGAAGCCCTCGACGCGACCCGCGCCGGGATCGCGCACCATGATCGTGCCGTTCTCGTTGACCAGCACATACGCGTGCGCGCCCACCCGGTACCGGTTGGTCGGCCCGGAGTAATCGTCCACCACCAGCGCCGCCGAGCCGGGCCCGAGCACATCCAATTGATCGGCGATGGCGTCATGCCCGTCGAACGGCCGCAGCCGCCCACCCGCGGCCGCCTCGACCTCCCCCGCGGACATGCCTTCCGGGCCGACCGGATGCACCGGCGGCGTGATCGCCCGGCTACCGGTCAATTCCCGAATCAGGCGCAGCGCCAGTTCGGCGCAGCGACCACGCCGCCCGGCACCATCGCGCGTGCCGTCGCCGGAACGCGGTGCCGACGACGATGTATCCGCCGAGTCGCCGACTGGCGCGGCATCACGCGAACCGATCCGGTTGATGCCAGGGCCGTTGTCCCGCCCGGAAACACCGCCTACCAAGTCCGGCGGCGGGATGACGAACATGGCGGGCGGGAGGGCGGACCCATCGAAATCGTCGGCGTCCGGGGCGGGGCGGTGCGGGCCCGCGCCCTCCTGCTGCGAGCTGTCCGCGACGTCGTCGCTGGCAGGCGATGCCGCCCGATCGGCACCGGGCTGCCGATCCCGATTCCCATCCGTCGCCCCATCCCGAGCGGACCACCCGGCGTCACGATCGGTACCCGGCCGACCCTCACCGCGCTCACGATCGCCGGCGGCCGGCTGATCATCACCACGCCCACGATCCCCGCCACCCGGCTGGTCACCGGTGCGCTCACGATCGCCGCCCGGCAGCACACCGTCGCCGTGCGCGCGATCGACCTGGGCCGACTGGTCGTCGCCGCCGTCGCGGTCGATGCTGCCCGGCCGGTCATCGCCGCGCCCACGATCACCGGTACCCAACTCGCCACCGGCGCGCCCACGATCGCCATCAGCCAGCACGTCATCGCCGCGCCCACGACCGGCCCCGCTCGGCTGGTCGTCGCCACGCTCACGATCCCCGGTGCCCAGCACGTCACCGCCACGCCCACGATCCCCGGTACCCAACTCGTCACCGGCGCGCCCACGATCGCCATCAGCCAGCACGTCATCGCCCCGCCCACGATCAGGGCCCCCCGGCACCTCATCGCCGAGGACAGGAGCGGTCAGGTCTCCGACGTCGTGGCGGGCACGGTCGGCGTCACCGGCGCCGGGTAGGTCGTCGCCGGCACGCGATCCCGCTTGGATGCCCGGCTGTGGATCGCTGAGGACAGGGGCAGCGCGGTGCGGGTCGGCGGTACCTGCGCGCGAATCAGGCTCGGGGGCAGCGGCATCCGGGGTGGCGGTGCGGCGATCGGCGGATTCGTCGGCCGGGGCGAGCGGACCCGAGGTGTCGTCCGCGCCGGTGCGATCCGGCCCTCTTCCGGCCGATGTATCGCCGACGGGAACGCGCCCGTCACCTCCGCGCGCTGGACTCGACGCTCCCGCGCCGCTGCGAGCCTCGCCGCTGGACGGCGAGGCATTCGGTGCCGCGTTCGCCGGTGACGCACCCGTGGGAGCCGCACCTGCGGCAACCGGTGGCGGCGGAGCAACCGGAACCGCTGCCCCGGCCCCGCCGACTTCACCGGCGCCGTCCATCCCGGCGTCGGGCCCGAGCGGCGTCGGCACGCCGGGCATTCCGTGATGTGCGCCGACTCCGCCGTCACCGCGCGGCTCGGCTTGCAGGCCACCGTCACCGCGCACACCGTCGGCACCGGATGCCGCCCCGGCGCGACTGCCGTCGCGGTCACCGGTGTCACCAGCGGAATCGCCACGGGATGCATCGCCTGCTCGCGAGGCATCGCCCGCCCGGCTGTCACCGTCGCGCGCCGCGTCTGCGGCCCTGCTGTCGCCGTCGCCGCGATCGCCGGCATCCCCGGCCCGGCTGTCGCCCGCACGGCCTTCGCCTTCGCCGCGGCCGCTCTCGCCGGCCCGGGTATCGCCGCCGCTGTCGCCGCGCTGGTCGCCCTGGCTCGGTGGCGGCGCCGAACCGTCGTCTACTCGACCGCCGTCACCCTGTGCCGGCGAAGTTCTGCCATCGCCACCCTGGGTTCCGGATTGTTCGCCGCCGGCATTGTTTCCATCCTGGTTCGCGCCGTTGTTGCCACCCTGATTGGCACCGTTGTTGCCCCCCTGATTGGCACCGTTGTTGCCCCCCTGGTTCGCACCGTTGTTACCACCCTGACCAGCGCCGGTATTACCGCCCTGACCACCGCCGGTATTGCCACCACCGGCCCCCGGCGTACCTCCGCCGCCCGTACCCGGCTGACCGCCCGGCGTCCCATCACCGGTGCCGGGGGTCCCAGGTCCGCCCGCACCGGAGCCCGGCGCCCCACCCGGACCGAAGATCACCGCGTCGACCCGCGATTGGAAACTCGGCTGGTTGAACAGATCCGGCCGCCGGTTGCTCCACACCTGGTTCGCCCATGCCTTGTTCGCCCCACTCGCGGCACCGTTGAACACACCTGCGGTGATCGCGCGCGGATCGAAGTTGTTGATGGCGTTGCCGAGATTCTTCGTCGCGTCGTCCCAGCCGTCCTGCGCCCAGTCGATGCCGAACTGGGTGCCGAGGCTTGCCGCGTAACCCGCTGTCGCACCGGCCAATCCGGCCGTTGAACCGCTGATCAGCCCGTTGACGATCGGGTTGACGCGCTGCGGCCGGATGACAGTGCCGTCCGGCAGCCGCTGCGGCCCGAGCCAGTTCCCCATCCGGTGCGCCAGCGGCCCCGCCACCGCACCACCCACCGCGGACGACACCGCGGTGACCGCCACCTGCTCCCAGTCGATGCCTTTACGGTTGCCCTGCCAGACCTGATACGCCTGGATACCGAGGTCCTGACCGGTGCCGATGACGGTGTCGATGGCGACATGGCGCACCATGAACTGGAAGAACTTCTTGCGCGCCAGCGATAGAACCATATTGCGGATGGCGCGGGCGGCGGTCTGTCCGATGACCCTGATCGCGATCCGGGTGAGCGCGATCGCCGCCGCCTGCACCGCGGGTGCGGTGGGCGGAAAGATCCAGGCAGCGGCGAGTTCGGCCGCCAGCAGCACCAGCGACGAGATCACCATCAGCTTGGCGTATTCGATCTCGTTCGCCATGTTGTCGGCGGACTCGCCCATGCTGTTGAGTCCCTCGATCAACTGCTCGAGCGAACCCTTGTCCTGCCCCTCGGTCGCGTAGAGCATCGAGTCGAAGGCCTTGGCGATATCCTTCGGCGCTTCGCCCTCGGGGTAGGCGTTCAGCGATACCGTCTTGGCCGCACGGACGTCGGCGATCACCTCTTGGATGGCAGCGGCCGCCGCACGCCAGTCGTCGGCGAGCGAGCGCATATCGTCCTCGTTGCCGTCCGGCCAGTCGGTGCCGGCCACCCAGCCGAGGACGGTGGGGAAATCGATCGCCATCGCGAGCCTGGGTCAGCTCACCAGCCGGAATCGGTGACGCCGTCGTCGCCGTCCGGCTTCGGCACCTCGGCATCGGCGAATTCCGGTGCGGCACTGCCGTCCTCGACCGAGTTACGACCGCGGGCGGCGGGCGCAGCCGTCGACGCCCGCCGCGGTGCCAGCAGGTTGCCGGTGAGGTCCGGCATGCCTTCGATCAGGTCCGACAGTTTCGGCAGCCGGGCTCGCCGGTCGTCGAGCGGGCTCATCAGCTGCTGACCCTTGCGCAGCACCTCGGCATTCGCCTTCTGCGCGGCTTCGGTCACCGCGGCGGCGATCTCGGAGTAGCTCAGGTCCTCGATGTTGGGACCGAACTTCGTCTCGATGACGACACCGTCGGCATTCACGGTGACCGTGACTCGTTTGCGCCGCACGGTGGCGCTGGCAGTGAGCTGCGCGCGTTCATCCTGGATGCGTGCGATCTCCCGGAACTGTTGCCCGACTTCTTCGATCAGGCCGGCCAGCTCCGCCTTCGCGCGTTCGTTCGCCATAGGTATCAGAGGCCTTCGATCACTCGAAGGTGCCCTCGTTGGCCCGCTCCATCTTGCGCAACGCGACCACGGTCTGGGCCTGGCCGCTGCGGAAGTTGTTGAACGAGTTGGCCACATTCTCCAAGTTGCCGGTGAGGCTTTCGCGGGCTGCGAAGTAGCCCTGCTCGCCATCGGTGAACGAAGCGCCGAGTTTGTCGTTGCCCCAAGGTGTTCCGTAGGAGCTGATGGACGCCTCCAGTGTGTTGAGGATGCCCTGCACCTTGTCGCGAACCGCACCGGTCTTCTCGGCGGCCTTCTGGAAATCTTCCGGATCGGCCTTGACCTTGTCGGCGCCCATGCTCGCTCCTCACCACCCGCGCGGTCGCCCGCACTCCGTCAGCTCGTCTGCGACTGTGACAGCCGATCGCGAATCCCGAGTAGCGCCGAGTTGAATCGCAGGTGGCGCCGGAGTGGCACGCGGGTACCGCGCGGCGCGGACGGACCTGCCATGATGGCCCGCGTGCGAGTACTGCTGCAACGAGTGACATCTGCGCGGGTCAGCGTCGACGGTGAGGTGGTCGGCAGCATCGACCCCGCCGCGCACGGCGCGCCGCACGGCCTGGTGGCGCTGGTCGGCGTCACTCACGACGACACCGAGACCACCGCTGCCGCGCTGGCGGACAAGCTGTGGCGGTTACGCGTGCTCGACGGCGAACGCAGCGCCGCCGATCTGGACGCGCCGATCCTGGTGGTCAGCCAGTTCACCCTCTACGCCGACACCAGGAAGGGCCGTCGCCCGTCCTGGTCGGCGGCAGCGCCAGGTCCGGTCGCCGAACCGCTGGTCGATCATTTCGCCGATGCCCTGCGGGCTCTCGGCGCCACCGTCGCCACCGGACGTTTCGGCGCGCACATGCACATCGAACTCACCAACGACGGGCCGGTCACGATCCTGCTGGAGGGTTGAGGCTGCCCGATTACTCCGGGCGCGGGGTGAGAATGCGGGGCCCGTCTTCGGTGACGGCGACGGTGTGTTCCCAGTGCGCGGCGCGGGAACCGTCGGAGGTGACAACGGTCCAGTCGTCGTCGAGCACATCGGTTTCGCTGGTGCCGAGTGTCAGCATCGGTTCGATGGCCAGCACCGAACCCACCACCAGCAGCGGGCCCTTGCCCGGCTCGCCCTCATTGGGCAGGAACGGCTCCATGTGCATCTCGCGGCCGATGGCGTGGCCGCCGTAGCCGTCGACGATGCCGTAGCTGCGCCCGTGCGCCTTCTCCGCGGCGCGGGTGCCGAGCTCGATGGCGTGCGAGACGTCGGAGAGGCGGTTGTCGGGCAGCATCGCCTCGATACCGGCCTCCATCGACAGGCGGGTGGCCTCGCTCAGCAGCCGGTCGTCCTCGGAGAGTTCGCCGACGCCGAAGGTCCAGGCCGAATCGCCGTGCCAGCCGTCGAGGATGGCGCCGCAGTCGATGGACACCAGATCGCCCTCGACCAGGATCTCCTCGGCCGAGGGGATGCCGTGCACCACCCGGTCGTTGACCGAGGCGCAGATCGAGGCGGGGAAACCCTGGTAGCCCTTGAACGACGGCACCGCGCCGGCGTCACGGATGACCTGCTCGGCCACCTGATCGAGATCGAGCGTCGAGGCGCCCGGCACTGCGGCGGCGCGCACGGCGACCAGGGCGCGACCGACGATCGCTCCCGCGGCCGCCATCGCGTCCACTTCGCCCGCCGTGCGGAACGGCACCACTTTCTTGCGCTTGCGGCCGAAAACCATGGCGCCTCAGTGCTCCATCGTCGAGTGGATGATCAGTGTCCCAGCGCGCGCAGCGCCCGGGCGTTGACCTCGTCGACCTCGCCGACACCGTCGACGGTGACGACCAGGCCGTCGTAGTGCTCGAGCAGCGGCTCGGTCTCCGAGCGGTACACCCGCAGCCGGTTGTCGATGATCTGCTCGTTGTCGTCGCCGCGACCGCGCGCCAGCATGCGCTCCTTGAGCACTTCCTCCGGCACGACGAAGCAGAGCACCGCGTCCAGCTTCTTGTCCATATCGCCGAGGATCTTCTCCAGGGCGTCGGCCTGGTCGACCGTGCGCGGGTAACCGTCGAGCACGAAACCGTTGACAGCGTCGGGCTCGGCCACGCGGGCCTCGACCATCCGGTTGGTCACATCGCTCGGCACCAGATCGCCGGCATCGATGTACTTCTGCGCCTCGCGACCCAGCGGAGTCTGCTGGCTGATGTTCGCGCGGAACAGGTCCCCCGTGGAGATGTGTGGCACACCGAGCTTTTCCGACAGCAGAACGGCTTGCGTGCCCTTGCCTGCACCCGGCGGTCCGAGCAGTACAACTCTCACTTGAGGAACCCTTCGTAATTTCGATTCATCAGTTGGCTTTCGATCTGCTTCACGGTGTCCAAACCGACGCTCACCATGATCAGCACGGCCGTACCGCCGAACGGCAGGTTCTGCACGCCACCGGTATTACCGATGTCGAGGAACAGGTTCGGCAGGACGGCTACCGCGCCGAGGTAGATCGAGCCGGGGAGGGTGATGCGACTCAGCACGAAACTGAGATGATCGGCGGTCGGCTTACCGGGCCGGTAGCCCGGAATGAAGCCACCGAACTTCTTCATCTCGTCGGCGCGTTCCTCCGGATTGAAGGTGATCGCGACATAGAAGTAGGTGAAGAACACGATCATGCCGAAGTAGATCGCGATGTAGACCGGGTTGCTCGGATTCACCAGATACTTCTGGATGATCTCCTGCCACCAGCTGGGATCCGGATTGTTCTGCGAGCCCGTCAGCTGCGCGATCAGATTCGGCAGATACAGCAGCGAGGACGCGAAGATCACCGGGATCACACCGGCCTGGTTCACCTTCAACGGCAGGTAGGTCGACGAGCCGCCGTACATCTTGCGGCCGACCACGCGCTTGGCATACTGCACTGGAATCCGGCGCTGACCCTGCTCGACGAAGATCACCGCGACGATGATCGCGAACGCGGCCACACACACCAGGCCGAACACCAGACCACCGCGGCTGTCCAGGATGGCCTTGCCCTCGGTCGGGATGCGGGCGGCGATACCGGCGAAGATCAGCAGCGACATGCCGTTGCCGATACCGCGCTCGGTGATCTGCTCGCCGAACCACATGACCAGCGCCGCACCGGCCGTCATGACCAGCACGATGATGATCATGCCGAAGATGCTGGTGTCGGCGAGGATGTCCTGCTGGCAGCCCTGCAGCAGCTGACCGCGGGCCGCGAGCGCCACCAGACCGGTGGCCTGGAGCACGGCCAGCGCGATGGACAGATAACGCGTGTACTGCGTCATCTTGGTCTGGCCGGCCTGGCCTTCCTTGCGCAGTTCCTCGAACCGCGGGATGACGACCGTCAGCAGCTGGATGATGATGCTCGCGGTGATGTAGGGCATGATGCCGATCGCGAAGACCGACAACTGCAGCAGCGCACCACCGGAGAACAGGTTGATCAGCTGGTAGATACCGGCGTTCTCACCGCCGGAGACCAGGTCGACGCACTCCTGGACCGCCCGATAATCGACACCGGGCGACGGCAACGCGGCACCGGCACGGTACAGCGCGACCAACCCCAGCGTGAAGAGAATCTTCCGCCGTAAGTCCGGAGTCCGGAAGGCCGATACGAAGGCGGAAAGCACAGATCCTCCTGGCGAACGACATGGTCATGCCATGGAACTTTCAGCGGTGGTCCGGAATCAGAAACCCCGGTCCCTCGACGCCGACCCCATGACGAGTCTTGGCAGACAACACTTGAACTCTAACAGTGGCACCGGACGAGTTCTCACTCGTCCGGTGCCGCTGTGGAATTCCTAACGTCAGCCCAGCTCGGTGACGGTGCCACCGGCCGCGGTGATCTTCTCCTTGGCGGAGCCGGAGAACTTGTCCGCGCTGATCTGGACCGCGACGGAGATCTCTCCCTCGCCGAGGACCTTGACCAACTGGTTCTTGCGGACCGCACCGGCAGCGACGAGCTCGTCCTTGCCGATCTGGCCACCCTGCGGGAACAGCTCGGCGATCGCGCCGACGTTCACGACCTGGTATTCGGTCCGGAACGGGTTGGTGAAGCCCTTGAGCTTGGGCAGCCGCATGTGGATCGGCATCTGCCCGCCCTCGAAGGCGGCCGGGACGTTCTTACGAGCCTTGGTGCCCTTGGTACCGCGGCCCGCGGTCTTACCCTTGGAGCCCTCACCGCGACCCACGCGGGTCTTCTCGGTCTTGGCGCCGGGGGCAGGACGCAGGTGATGCAACTTGATGGTCATGTCAGACCTCCTCAACTGTTACGAGGTGGCGCACGACGTTGATCAGCCCACGGTTCTGGGCGTTGTCCTCACGGACCACCGACTTGCGGATGCCCCGCAGACCGAGGGTGCGCAGGCTGTCCCGCTGATTCTGCTTGGCGCCGATCGAACTCTTGATCTGGGTCACCTTGAGATCTGCCATGGTCAGACTCCTTGTCCGGCACGGGCACGCAGCATGCCCGCGGGAGCGACGTCCTCGAGCGGCAGACCACGACGGGCCGCGACCTCTTCGGGACGCTGCAGCTGCTTGAGCGCGGCAACGGTCGCGTGCACGACGTTGATCGCGTTGTCGCTACCGAGCGACTTGGCCAGGATGTCGTGGATGCCCGCGCACTCCAGCACGGCGCGCGCGGCGCCACCGGCGATCACACCGGTACCCGGGGAAGCCGGACGCAGCATGACCACACCGGCCGCTGCCTCGCCCTGCACCGGGTGGGTGATGGTGGAGCCGATCATCGGGACGCGGAAGAAGCCCTTGCGCGCTTCCTCGACACCCTTCTGGATGGCCGCGGGAACTTCCTTGGCCTTGCCGTAACCGACACCGACCAGGCCGTTGCCGTCACCGACGATGACCAGGGCGGTGAAGCTGAAGCGCCGACCACCCTTCACGACCTTCGACACGCGGTTGATCGCGACGACGCGCTCGAGCTGGTTCTTCTCGGCGGCCTGGTCGCGACGGTCACCGCCACCGCGACGGTCGCCACCACGGCGGTTGTCGCGGCCGCCCTCGGGGGCGCTTCCGTTCTGTCCGGCGGGTCCGTTTCCGCCGTCACGCCTCTGACGTCCCGGCATCAGACGTTCCTTCCGTTCGCAATCTTGATCATCATCAGAACTTCAACCCACCTTCGCGAGCGGCATCGGCCAGCGCGGCGATGCGGCCGTGGTAATCGTGACCACCACGGTCGAACACGACGGCCTCGACACCGGCAGCCTTGGCGCGCTCGGCGATCAGCTCGCCGACCTTCTTGCCCTTGGCGGTCTTGTCGCCGTCGATCGCGCGCACATCGGCCTCGATGCTGGAGGCCGCGGCGATGGTCTTGCCGAGCGAGTCGTCGACCAGCTGGGCGTGCAGGTGCCGCGAGGAGCGGTGCACGACCAGACGCGGACGCTCGGTGGTGCCGGCGACCTTCTTGCGCAGGCGGAAGTGGCGACGGGTCTTCGACAGCCGACGCCGGGTGGAAGCATCCTTGCCCAGCGGAATGCGCTTGGCCTTCTGATTCTCGGTTTGCGCCATGATCACTTACCCGTCTTTCCGACCTTGCGGCGAACGTTCTCGCCGGCGTAGCGGATGCCCTTGCCCTTGTAGGGCTCCGGCTTCCGGTACTTGCGGATGTTGGCGGCGACCTCGCCGACCAGCTGCTTATCGATACCGGCCACCGAGAACTTGGTGGGCGATTCCACCGCGAAGGTGATGCCCTGCGGCGGCTCGGCAACGACCGGGTGGCTGAAGCCGAGGGCGAATTCGAGGTTCTGGCCCTTGAGCGCGACGCGGTAACCGACGCCTGCGATCTCGAGCTTCTTCTCGTAGCCCTTGGTGACGCCTTCGATCATGTTGGCGACCAGGGTGCGGGTCAGGCCGTGCAGGGCACGGCTGCGGCGCTCGTCGTCGGGACGGGCGACCTGGAGCTGACCGTCGTCACCCTTGGTGACGGTGATCGGCTCGGACACCGTCAGCGACAGCTGGCCCTTCGGGCCCTTCACCGCGACATCCTGGCCGTTGATGGTGACTTCGACGCCGGAGGGGATGGCGATGGGCTGCTTACCAATACGCGACATGTCTCTACCTCCCTTACCAGACGTAGGCGAGGACTTCGCCGCCCACGCCGGCTTTGGCTGCCTGACGGTCGGTCAGGAGGCCGGTGGACGTGGAGATGATCGCCACACCGAGGCCGCCGAGGACCTTGGGCAGGTTGGTGGACTTCGCGTACACACGCAGACCCGGCTTCGAGACGCGGCGCAGGCCCTGCAGGCTGCGCTCACGGCTGGGGCCGTACTTCAGATCGACGACGAGGTTCTTGCCAACGGCGGCGTCTTCGGTGCGGTAATCGGCGATGTAACCCTCGCGCTTCAGGATCTCGGCGATGTTCGCCTTGAGCTTGGAGTGCGGAGCCTTCACCTGATCGTGGTACGCCGAGTTGGCGTTGCGCAGACGTGTCAGGAAGTCTGCGATCGGATCAGTCATGGTCATAGTTCGACCTCGACACCTTTCTCGCTGCGGTTCCCATACAGCACCCGCACCCCTTTTCAGGGCACAGATCGTGGGCCTACAGCAATTCGGCTGGTCCGGTCGACCCTTGCCGACCGGATGAGTTCGCATCGCCCGGGCCACCCGCACGCAGACCGCATGCGGGCACAGAGGTGCCCAGGCAACCGCTCTAGTGTAGATGGGGGCCTGGTCAGGACCAAATCGGGGTCTACCCGCGGCCCGGGCCGGGTCCGTGCCCGCACAGAGATCACGTTTCCGCCCGCACCCGCCGGTCAACAAGTGGGTAGTGCGCGGGTCGGGTGTGATCGACCACCGCACTTACTTTTCCGAAACCGGCATCACAGCGCGCATGCGCATATGAGGAGGATCAGGTGCGATCGATCAAAGCGGGCATCGTCGCGGCGGCACTCGCGGCGGCAACCGTGGCAGTGGCGAGCCCGGCACATGCCGACGAACCGCTGCCCGGTGCGCCCGAGGAGCGGATCACCGTCGACATCAATCTGCTCGGCTGCTCCATCGGCGCCGGGCTCGGTGTCGATCTGCTGCTCGCGCTGACGACCGGCCAGGGGTCGAGCACCACCATCGGCTCGGGTCTGGCCACTCGGCTGAAGATGGCCGGCTGCCTGCCCTGGTGACCGGTACCGGATAACGCGACGAGGGCACGGACTCCACCGGAGTCCGTGCCCTCGTTCAGTTCTCGCCTAACCGATTGCGCTCAGCGCGAGCTCACCAGGAGCTCTTGTGCACGCCGGGCAGCTCGCCGCGGTGCGCCATTTCGCGCAGGCACACGCGGCACAGGCCGAACTTGCGGTAGACCGCGTGCGGGCGGCCGCAGCGCTGGCAGCGGGTGTAGGCCCGGACGGCGAACTTCGGCTTGCGGTTGGCCTTGTTGACCAGAGCTTTCTTAGCCATGTGCTCAGTTCTCCTTGAACGGGAAGCCGAGGTGCTTGAGCAGGGCACGGCCTTCTTCGTTGTTGGTCGCAGTGGTCACGACGGTGATGTCCATACCGCGCGGACGGTCGATGGAGTCCACATCGATCTCGTGGAACATCGACTGCTCGCTCAGACCGAAGGTGTAGTTGCCGTTGCCGTCGAACTGCTTCGGCGACAGACCACGGAAGTCGCGGATACGCGGCAGCGCGATGGAGACCAGGCGGTCCAGGAACTCCCACATCCGGTCGCCGCGCAGGGTGACCTTGGCGCCGATCGGCATGCCCTCACGCAGCTTGAACTGCGCGATGGACTTGGTGGCCTTGCGGATCTCCGGCTTCTGGCCGGTGATCAGGGCCAGGTCGTTGACGGCGCCGTTGATGAGCTTGGCGTCGCGCGCGGCGTCACCGACACCCATGTTCACGACGACCTTCACCACGCCCGGGATCTGCATCACGTTGGCGTAGTTGAATTCCTTGTTCAGCGCGTCCTTGATTTCCTCGCGGTAGCGCTGCTTCAGCCGAGGCTGCACGTTTTCAGTCGTGGTCATGTCAGATGTCCTTCCCGTTGTTACGGGAGATCCGAACCCGCTTGCCGGTCTCTTCGTCGGTCCGGTAGCCGACGCGGGTCGGCTTGCCATCGGAGTCGACGACCATCACGTTGGACACGTGGATCGGGGCTTCCTGGGTCACGATGCCGCCCGAGGAGGCGCCGCGCTGGTTGGCGGAGTTCGCGACGTGCTTCTTGATCCGGTTCACGCCCTCGACGAGGACCTTGTTGGTCGCCGGGTAGGCCTGGATGACCTTGCCCTTGGCGCCCTTGTCCTTACCCGAGATGACGAGCACGGTGTCGCCCTTGTGCACCTTCATGTCAGAGCACCTCCGGGGCCAGCGAGACGATCTTCATGAACTTCTTGTCACGCAGCTCGCGGCCGACCGGGCCGAAGATGCGGGTGCCGCGCGGATCGTTGTCCGGCTTGATGAGCACGGCGGCGTTCTCGTCGAAACGGATGTAGGAACCATCCGGACGACGGCGCTCCTTGGTGGTGCGCACGACGACGGCCTTGACGACGTCACCCCGCTTGACGTTGCCGCCGGGGATGGCGTCCTTCACGGTGGCGACGATGACATCGCCGATACCGGCATAGCGACGCGACGAACCACCGAGAACGCGGATGCAAAGGATTTCCTTCGCTCCCGTGTTGTCGGCGACGCGCAGTCGCGACTCCTGCTGAATCACTTCAGCCTCCTTGACCTGGACGTAAAAGCACGCCGGATTTCCGACCCGACGGGCATGGTCGCGTTGCCACCCGAACGCGCGCCTGCCAGCGGTTTTGTTCGATCCTGACGGACCGACCACTGGGGGTTCACGGCCGGATTGCGGGCACAGCTGCCGCAGGCAACCGGTCTAGTGTAAGGGTTTGCCCAGGTCGGCCCCAAATCGGGGGCGGTCAGCCCGAACGGCACCGCTGCTTGTGCTCACGCCAGCGTTGCAACATCTGCCGCATGTCTTCTTGGATGAATTCGAAGAATTCCACCGCCTCGGCCATGCGCTGACCCGCCTCGGTATCCGGGCCTGCGACTTCGACCCCTTCTTCCAGGGCGGCCTTCCATCCGTCGACCGAGTCGTTGCGCAAGGTCAGCACGGTTTCCCAGACGTCGTCGCGGATGCGGTAGCGGTCTTTGCGGGTGCGCGGAACGCGTTCGCGGGTGATGAACCCGATCTGGGTGAGGAATCGGACCGCACCGGATATCGAGGGCTGACTGGCCTCGAGCGCGTCGGCGAGCTCGGCGGAGGTCATCACCCCGGATTCGCTGATCAGCATGCGCGCGAGCACACGTGCGGCCATCGGAGGCACCCCGGCTCCGGCCATCGCTCCACCGAGCCGCTCGACGAAGGCCCGCTCGCGTTCGGAGTCCACGGAAATCGGTGTCGGCGCTGCCATGGCAGCCGGCGCGGTACCGGCACCGCCCCACCTCCTCGATTCCCCGTCAACCGGTCACAGCGGCGCGCCCGGCCTGTCGGGTGGCCGCCGCTTCGGCGTGCTCGCCGCCCTCTGCCTTGCTGTTCTGGTGGTCGGCCTGGATACGACCGTGCTCAATGTCGCGCTGCCGACGTTGTCGGTCGATCTGGGCGCATCGACCGAACAACTGCAATGGATCGCGAACTCCTACAACCTCGTGCTCGCGGTGCTCCTGCTGCCCGCCGGACTGCTCGGCGATCGCTTCGGCCGGAAGGCAGTGCTGGCGATCGCCCTGCTGCTGTTCGGCGCGGGCTCTGTGGTGTGCGCACTGGCGAACAGCGCGAATCAGTTGATCGTGGCGCGCGCTTTCCTCGGCATCGGTGCGGCGCTGCTCGTGCCCGTGGTGATGTCGCTGATCGCGGTGCTGTTCCCGGATGAGGCCGAACGCAAGAAGGCGATCAACTTCTTCGTCGTCTCCAACAGCATCGGGTTGCCGCTCGGCCCGATCGTCGGAGGCCTTCTGCTGGACCATTTCTCATGGTCGTCGATCTTCTGGATCAATGTCCCGGTCGCCGTCGTGGCCGTAGCGGCCGTGCTCGTGCTGATTCCGGAGTCGCGGAGCTCGGTGCGACCGTCGATCGACTACGCGGGCATCGTCGTCTCCTCGGCCGCGCTCGCGGCTTTGGTGTACGGCGTGACCCTGGCCGGTGAACGTGGCTGGGGCGATGCCTTGGCCGTGGTGTTCATGGTCGCGGCCGCGGTGCTGCTGTGTGTGTTCGGCGTGGTGGAGGGCCGGTTCGGCAAACTCGGGCGGCCGACCCCGCTGGTGGATCTGGCACTGCTGCGCTCGCGCTCGTTCTTCTGGGGAACCATGCTCATCACCATCGCGGTGTTCGCGATGTTCGGCCTGTTGTTCACGATGCCGCAGTACTTCCAGGCCATTCAGGGCGCCGATGCGCTCGGAACCGGCCTGAAGCTGCTGCCGTTCATCGGCGGCATGGTGATCGGGGCCAAGTTCGCCACCCCGGTCGATTCCGCGGCGGGCACCCGAGTCACGGTCACGATCGGGTTCCTGATCCTGGCCGCTGGACTCGGCATGGGAGCGATGACCGATGCCGAATCGGGGTACGGCTACGTCGCCACCTGGATCACGATCGCCGGCGTCGGTGCCGGATTCGGCATGCCGTCGGCGATGAACGCCGCAATCGGCGAACTGGATCCGGACCGAGCCGGCTCGTGTTCCTCGCTGATCCAGGCCATGCGTCAGGTGGGCGGCACCGTCGGCATCGCCTTGCTCGGCACCATCGTCAACGCCGTGTACCGCAACTCGGTCGACACCGGTGATCTGCCCGCGGCAGCCGCGGAAACCGTACAAGCCAGCGCCGCCAACGGCATGGCCGTGGCGCACCAAACCGGTTCAGCGGAGCTGGCCGCTTCGGTAACCGGCGCGTTCATCGACAGCATCTCGTCGATGCTGTGGCTGTGCACCGTCATCGGCATCTTCGGCGCGGTGGTGGCGCTCACCTTCCTGCCGCAGCGGGCGAAGGCGGTGGATCCGGCAAGCCTCATGTGACCTCGGCGGCGGCCCGCGTTCGGTAGGAGCGCGGGCCGCAGGCATTTCCGGCGGACGCCAGCGATCGACCCGATGCCGATGCGCCGGTAGCCTCGTTCGGGCCGGTACGTCAGTGCACCATGCGTACCGGCTCAGCGTCTGTGATCGGGGAGAGGAAGCTTTGTGACATCGTCGGGTCGTCCGTTCCTGTTGGACCGCCGCGCGTTCTTGGTCGCTCTCGGGGTGGTGCCTGCGGCGGCGCTGCTGGCGTCGTGTTCGGACGACGAGGCCGCACAGCCGTTGAAGCAGGTCGATATGACCGGTTCCGATCCGGCGATCCGGCCGCAGGACGATCTGTACCGGCACGTCAACGGTAAGTGGCTGCGCGAGTACCAGCTGCCGCCGGACAAGGTCGCCTACGGCGCGATCAGTGAGGCCAATGATCGCACCGAACAGCAGTTGCGCGAGATCATCGAGTCCATTTCCGATCCGGAGCCGGGTTCGGAGGCGCAGCAGATCCGGGATCTGTACGACGCGAGGATGAACCTCGACGAGATCGAGCAACTGGGGCTCACTCCGCTCGAGCCGATGTTCGCCGAGATCGATGGGGCGAAGACGAAGGCGGAGCTGGCCGGAGTGATGGGCGCGCTGCCGATCGGCGGCCTGATCGGGCTGGGCGTCAGTATCGACCGGAAGAATTCCGAGGCCTATATCCCGTCGATCGGCCAGTCCGGTATCGGGCTGAGCGAGCAGTACTACCGCAAGCCCGAGTACGCCGAGCAGCTGGCCGGTTACCGGACTTTCAACGAGCGCCTTGCCGCCGCCGCTGGCCTGCCCGATCCGGCGGGGCTGGCGCAGCGCAACCTCGATCTGGAGACCCGGATCGCGGCCGCGCACTGGGACAATGTGCGCAATCGCGACACCGACGCCACCTACAACCGGATGAGCTGGGATGCCACCAAAGCGCTGGCGCCGCAGTTCGACTGGGACCCGTGGCTGGACGCGACGACCGAGCGCGACAAGGACCTGTTCGCCGAGATCGTGGTGAATCAGCCGTCGTTCGTCACCGAGGCGGGCAAGATCTGGGCCGAGACCGATATCGCGATGTGGCGCGATTATCTGAAGCTCACCCTGCTGCGGCAGTACGCGCGGTTCCTGCCCAAGGCGTTCGCCGACGCCAATTTCGATTTCAACGGACGGCTGATGGCCGGGTTGCAGCAGCGGCCCGAGCTGTGGAAATCCGCGGTCGGCACGGTGGATTCAAATCTGGGCGAACAGCTCGGAAAACTGTATGTGGACAAGCATTTCCCGCCCGAGGCCAAAGAGCGCGCCATGGAGATGGTCGACGATCTGTTCGCCGCCTACCGGGAGAACTTCACCAACTCCTCGTGGATGTCGCCGGAGACCAGGAAGGCCTCGATCGAGAAGCTGGACAAGATCAACACCAAGATCGGCTATCCGGACAAGTGGGTCGATTACTCGGGGCTGACGATCACCCGCGGCAAGCTCATCGAATCCCTGCGCGCCGTCAACGATTTCGAGGTCAAGCGTTCCTTCGACCGGCTGGGCACCAAGGTCGACGATTCCGAATGGGCGATGTCGCCGCAGACGGTGAACGCCTACTACATGGCCGCCACCAATGAGATCGCTTTCCCGGCCGCGTATTTGCAGCCGCCGTTCTTCGACAAGGATGCCGAAGCCGCGGTGAACTACGGCGCGGTCGGTGCGACCATCGGCCACGAGATCGGCCACGGCTTCGACGATCAGGGCTCGAAGTTCGACGGTGACGGCAACCGCCGCGATTGGTGGACCGAGGCCGACCGCGCCGCCTTCGACGCCAAGACCCAGCAGCTGATCGAGCAGTACAACGTGCTCGTCCCCGAGGGTCTCGATCCGGAACAGCACGTCAACGGCGAACTCACCGTCGGCGAGAACCTGGCCGACCTGCGCGGGCTGCTGATCGCGCTGGCCGCGTACCGGATCGCCGAAAAGCGCCGTGGCGTGGACGATCCCGACTATCACACGATGTTCTTGTCCTGGGCGCGCGGCTGGCGCGACAAGCAGACCCGTGAGGTCACCGAGCGGCTGCTGGCCACCGATACCCACTCCCCCAACGAGTTCCGCGCCAATCAGGTGGTGCGCAATATCGAGGAGTTCTACACGACGTTCGGGGTGAAGGAGGGCGACAAGCTGTTCCTGCCGAAGGAGCAGCGCGTCACCCTGTGAGTTCTCGGGCTCGACGTCCGCGGCTCCGCGCATGGGGCGCGGACGTCTCCTAGCAGGCGCGACACGACTGCGGCAGTGGTCGCATCAGTCGCGCCGTGTGCGGCATCGCCGCGACCACACCCGCGCCGCGATGCGCGGACCCGGCGGATTCAGCGCGTGCGCCGATCCGGCAGCAGCCCGTTGACCAGGGCATCCAGACCCTGCGCATAGGTGTCCTCGGCCGCCGCCACCAGGAATCGCGGGCCGAGCTCGGCCAAGCGCGGTAACGCCCGCGGGTCGAGATCGGTGAAGATCTGTTCCCGGTAGGTCGGGCGGTCTTCGGCAGCTCGGGCGGCCGAGCGGGTGCGGATGATGATCTCGCCTGCGGTGTAGTGCCAGATCGCGCGGTAGGCGTGCACCGCCTCATCCGCGGACAAACCGCAGTCCATGGCGCCGGCGACGATGCTTTCGGCCACCCATAGTGCGGAGACGCCGAGCAGGTCGTCGGCGGCGAGGATCTCGACGATCCACGGCCGCGCGGCGAGCACATCTCGCATGGCGGTCGCGGCCACGATGATGCGCTCGCGGGGATCGTCGGGTAGTGGCGGCCATTGCACCCGGTCGGCGTAGTCGTTGAGCAGCAGCCGCAGCAGCTCTTCCTTATCGCGCACGTGGTGGTAGAGCGCCATGGCGGTGCAGCCGAGTTCGGTGGCGAGCCTGCGCATGGTGAGCTTCTCGACGCCGTCGGTATCGATGATCGCGGTGGCGGCCGTGACGATGTCCTGCCTGGAGATTCTCGGCGGACGGCCGGTGCGAGCGGGGGGTGACGACGGCTTCGGCATGCCCCCATCCTGACCTATCCACAGGCGTAGGTGTGGACAGCATCGTCGGCTGCGGTTAGTTTTTATACGTGTACAAAAAGAGACGTGGGCGGCCCGGCGCCGCCTTGACCGCGGTCGCGGTCGCACAGTTCATGGTCGCCCTTGACATGGCGGTGATGAATGTCGCGCTGCCCTCGATCCGCACCGATCTCGGGTTCGCGCCGCTGGATCTGTCGTGGGTGGTGCATATCTACGCGCTCACCTTCGGCGGGTTCCTGCTGCTCGGCGGCAAGTCCTGCGATCTGTTCGGGCGGCGGCGGATCTTCTCCGGCGGGTTGATCGTGTTCGGTCTGGCCTCGGCGGCAGGCGGACTCGCGCAGGAGCCGTGGCAGTTGGTGGCCGCGCGGGCGGTGCAGGGCATCGCGGCAGCGGCGGTGGCGCCTGCCGCGCTCGCCACCCTCACCACCACGTTCCCGGAAGGTCGCGCCAGGCTGCGGGCACTCGGAGTGTGGAGCGCGGTCAATGCGGCGGGCGGGGCGAGCGGCGTGCTGTTCGGCGGATTGCTTACCGAGTACGCCGATTGGCGGTGGGTGATGTTGATCAATGTGCCGATCGTGGTGGTGGCGCTGGTGGCCGTGGCGGCGGGGGTCACCCCGGACGCGCGTCGGGCTGATCGCGAACCGCTGGATTACCTCGGGGCTGTTACGGCGACCGCGGGCATCGGTGTGCTGGTCGTCGGTGTGGTGCGCACCGAGCATTACGGCTGGCTGTCCCCCGTCACCGGGCTCACCCTCGTGGCGGGTGCGGTGCTGTTCGCCGGGTTCCTGCTGGTCGAGCGTCGCGCAGCCGCACCGCTGGTACGGCTGGACCTGTTCGGCAACCGCTGGGTGGCCGGTGCGAACGTCTTCGTATTCCTCGCCGCGGCAGGGCAATTCGCGACGTTCTATCTGATGTCGCTGTACATGCAGCAAGTGCTGGGCCTGAGCGCGGGCGTCACGGGGATCGCGTTCGTGCCGTTCTCGGTGACCGTCATCGTGGGCACGGTGCTGGTGACCCGATCCGGCCGGTCGCCACGGTTCTGGCTCGTTCTCGGCGGGCTGGTCACCGCGCTCGGGTTCCTCTGGTTCGCGCAGATCAGCCCCGACGGCAGCGTGGTCGCCGATGTGCTCGGGCCGTCGGTGGTCTCGGGCTTCGGGATGGGCCTGTGCCTGGCGCCGGTGGCCACCGCGGCGACGATCGGCGTCACCGGACGCGAGGCGGGCATGGCGTCGGGGGTGTTCAACAGCTCTCGGCAGCTCGGCGGCAGCGTGGGCGTCGCCGCACTGGCGACGCTCGCCGCGAGCCGCACCTCCGACGTGTCCGATCCGGCTGCTCTCAACAGTGGCTACGCATTCGCCCTCGGCGCCGCCGCGCTGCTGTTCCTCGTGGCCGCCGCGGTGGCCGCCCTCCTGCTCCCGGCCGAAAGCAGCGCCTCGGCCACCGATTCCGGCGACGAACTCGCGCCGGCTACCCGATGAAAGGAATCCCCATGACCCCCATCGACCTGTTCGCCCGTGCCCTGTATTTCCAGCCCGACGGCAAGGTCAGCGAAGGCGAACGCCGGATGGCCGGCGGCTCGGACGGCTGGCACCTCGGCGTCTTCCACGTCGAGACCGACGCCGACCTGCACGCCGACCACTGGGAGATGCACCCCGACTCCGAGGAAGCGGTCTGCTGCCTCTCCGGCTCGCTGCACCTGTACCTGCGTCCGGAACGTGACGGCGAACCCGAAACCACCGTCCACCTCACCGCGGGCACCGCCACCATCGTCCCCAGGGGCCGCTGGCACCGGCTGACGTTGGACGAACCGAGCGACATCATGTCGATCGGCATCCGCGCGGGCAGCAAGCTGGAGCGCGTTGCCGGGTAATCGGCTCAGCTCTCGGCGGCCTTGCGGTACCCGCGCACCGCGAGGCCGCCGAAGACGACGATCAGGCCGGCCGACCAGGCGATGGTCTGGAGTAGCGGGGTGGCTATCGGGCCGCCGAGGAGGAAGCCGCGCATGGCTTCGATGGCGCAGCTCATGGGCTGGCCCGCGACGATGGGCTGGAGCCAGCCGGGGTAGTTCTGCACGGCGACGAAGCCGGAGTTGAAGAACATGCCGACCAGCACGACGATGGCGAAGATCTGGGTGACCTGGCCTCCGATGCGGCTGACGCCGACCATGACGACCAGCGGGGTGAACCCGGCGATCACGATCACCGGCACCGCGAGTACGCCGAACACTCCGGTCCAGCCGTTCTGGAAGCGCAGGCCGAGCAGCAGGCCGACCGCGATCACCACGACGGTGGCGGCGAGGGCGCGCACGCATTCGGCGAGCAGGCGGCCGATGAGTCCGGCGCCGCGATGCACCGGCAGCACCCAGAAGCGGCGCAGCAGCCCGCTTTCGCGCTCCCCGAACAGCGACATGCCGGTGCCCATCGCGCCGTACATGGCGCCGGCGACGGCGATCATCGGCACGAAACCGTAGATCGGTTCCACCCCGCCCACCGCGCCGAGGGTTTTGCCGAGCACCAGTTTGTACATGAGCAGCAACAGGATCGGCAGCACCAGCGTGCTGGTCAGCACCTCCTGCTGACGGCTCCAGCGGCGCAGCAGCCGCCCGGTCTCCACGAGGCTCTGATCGATCAGCGCGTTCACCGGCGCTTCCTTTCCACCCACACCGACACGACCGCGGCGAACACCAGCATGCCCGCGATCCAGATGCTCGCCACTGTCAACTCGGAGGTGAACCGGCCGTCGGCCAGCCCGCGCAGCGCATCGGTCACCTGGGAGACCGGCTGATTGCGGACGAACGGCTGGATCCAGCCGGGAAAACCCTCCGCAGGAACGAAACCGGTGGACATCATCACCAGCAGCAGTTGCGGCGCGAACAGCACCGTCGCGCCGAGTTCGGGATTGGCGGTGAAGGTGCCGAGCGCATCGGCGGCCACCACCAGTGCCGCGCCGAACGCCAGCGCGACCGCCACGAACACCACTGCCGGTCCCACACCATGGAACCGGAATCCGAAGATCGTGCCGATCACCAGCGCACCGATCAGCGCCGACAGTGCGCGCACCAGATTCGCCGACATCCGCGCCGACGGCGGCACCCACGCCCGCACCGGCATGGCCCGCAATCGAGTCCCCATCCCGCCCGCGACCTCACGCGCGGCCCGGTCGCCGGCGAACATCGAGGTGAAGAACATGGACTGCACCACGATCAACGGCAGCAGGTACTGCGCGTAATCGATGCCGACGGCTTCCATCGACTTGCGCAGCGGCACGAAGAAGCAGACGAAGAAAACCAGCGGCGAGGCGAACCCGAGGATCAGATCGCCCTCACGGATGGCGGCGCGGATGCCGCGCTCGCTCAACGCGCTCCATTGCAGGCCCGGTGGAACTCGCAGCGCCGCAACCTCGTCGCGCACACCCGGCGCCGCGGCCCCGATCGGCGCGTGCTCGGCGATGCCCTGGCTCATGCCGCCACCTCCACACGCTGCTCGTTCGCCCCGGCTGTGCGGCCACGCAATTTCAGTTCCCGGAGGAGTGCATTCGAGCCAGCGTTCGGCACCAGGCTGATGGACTCGGCCTTCGTCGCCGGCCGGGGCCGGGCGTGATGCACACCGCTACGGGCGTGGACGACCGCTGCGACCCCCGGCGTCACTGAAGCCGCGCTGATCCCGATCACGCGGTGGCCACCACAGCCGGCGGCGCGGTCCACCTCAGGCACCCGCGATTCCGGCGCTATCTGTCCCGCGATCATGCCGAGACCTCGATGACGGCATCGGCCGGCTTGGTCAACTGGATGAACACCTCGTCCAGCGACGGGCGGCGCAGCGCGATATCGATGAGTTCGATATTCGCGGCGGTGATCCGGTTCAGCGCCTCCGACAGCGTCACGGCACCGTCCGGGGCGGGCAGCGACACCCGGTCGGCGGATTCGGCGACGGTGCAGGCGCCCAGCTCGCTGAGAGCGGCGACTACGGCGGGCACATCGCCTGCGTCGACCGGGACGACCTCGCAGTAGCTCGAGCCCGAACGCGCCTTGAGTTCGTCGGCGGTGCCTTCGGCGATCACCGTGCCCTTGTCGACGACGATGATGTTGTCGCTGAGGGCGTCGGCCTCTTCGAGGTACTGGGTGGTGAGCAGGATGGTGACGCCCTGCTGCTTCAACTCGCGCACCAGCGTCCACAGGTTCTGCCTGCTGACCGGGTCGAGGCCGGTGGTCGGCTCGTCCAGGAACACCACGCGCGGGGATCGCACCAGGCCGCAGGCGATGTCGATGCGGCGGCGCATACCGCCGGAGTACTGCCCGACCCGGCGGTCGGCCGCCTCGGTGAGGGTGAAGCGTTCCAGCAGTTCGTCGGCGCGCTGCCGGGCCGCCTTGCGGCGCAGGCCCATCAACCGGCCGAACAGCACCAGGTTCTCCCGGCCGGTGAGCATCTCGTCCAGCGCGGCGTACTGGCCGGTGAGCATGATCGACTCACGCACCCGCTCGGCCTGGGTGACCACATCGAACCCGGCCACGCTCGCCCGACCGGCGTCGGGTTTGACCAGGGTCGACAGCACGGAGACCGTCGTGGTCTTCCCGGCACCATTGGGCCCGAGCACGCCGAGCACACTGCCCGCCGGCACACCGAAGCTGATGCCGCGCAAGGCTTTCACCTCGCCGAAGGACTTCTCGACGCCGTCGACGACGATCGCCGCATCCGATCCTGACACTTGCCGCTCCATTCTGGAGTTCACTCCCCTGCGTTGCTCTCTGGTGCTCATGCCCTGCGAACCTGCAGCGCGAGCGGGTCATCCGGGCCATGTCGACGTTGCTCTTGGACTCATGGCGCCGGCCGCACCATCGCGGCAGATTCCTCGTCGTCCCACCGCGCAGCCCGATCGCCGCCGCCGAACCGCGCGCATGCACTTGTTCAGTTCGGCCATATCGGCGAACCGGCCGTGGCGAACCGGTCGTGGTGCGCTGGCCGTGGTGCGCTGGCCGTGGTGCGCCGTCCGTGGCGAACCAGCCGTAGCGCGCCGTCCGTGGCGAACCAGCCGTAGCGCGCCGTCCGTGGCAAACCAGCCGTAGCGCGCCGTCCGTGGCAAACCAGCCGTAGCGCGCCGTCCGCGGTGCACCGGCCGCCGCTACGTCGCCCGTGCGTCGCGGCTCGCCGTTGCGCGGTTTCCGGCGGCTGTGCCGGGCCGAACGGTGGTCCGGTCGCCGCCTCTGACCTCCGGTCAGCGGACTCCCATTCCCTCATCGCTTGTTACTCATTCCGCGCCGCTCAGCCGAGCAGCGATACCACCTCGTCCAAGGATGCGCCGCCGAGAATCGCGGTGACGGGTACGTCGCGCTGCAGATCCGATTCGATGCGCTTGCGCAGGTCGAGGGCCTGAAGCGAGTCGAGCCCGAGCGCGACCAATGGCGTTGAGCCGTCGATGGTTTCGGTGGCGTCCATGCCCATTACCGACCGCAGCGCGAACCGCACGCGTTCGGCGGTGTCGCCAACACTCGCCGGCGCTGCTTCGGGTGCCGGCTCGGCCACGGCGACCCGGGTTTCGACGGCCGGTTCTGCCGCAGGGCGGGCGGTTTTCCGCGCCTCGGGCAGCACCGGCGGCGCCAGCTCCCGCACCTGATCGAACAGCGGCCCGAACCCGAACACCTCGAACAGCGTCGCGACCCGGCCCCAATCCGCGGCCACCACGAGCGCGTTCGCGGCTGCTTCGGTGAATCCCGCCGCGATCGACGCGTCGACGTCCATCGGGTACAGCCCGGTGCCGCTGATCTGTGCCAGCGCATCGGCCTGATCGGCGCCGACTTCGCGCCACAGGCCCCACTGCACCGACGAGCAGGCGATGCCCTCGGCGCGCAGCTGGGCCGCGGCGGCGTCGAGCATCCGGTTGACGGCGGCGTAGAGCAGATGCCCGCGCCCGCCGATGGTGGCCGAGAGCGAGGAGCACAGCAGCACCCGGCCGTCCTCGGCCAGTGGCAGTGCGCGCACCAGGTTGTCGAGGGCGCCGAGCTTGGCGGCGGCGGCCGCGCGCACGGTCTCGGGGGTGAGTTCGGCTGCGGCGGCGCCGTAGTCGACGGTGGCGTGCACCAGCAGGTCCACCGGTGCGCCACCGTGCTCGGCGGCCAGCGCCCGCACCGAGTCGGCGTCGGTGACGTCACCGGTGCGGACCACGATGTCGGTGCCGCCGAGTGCACGCAGTTCGGCGATGCGCGCGCGGGCGTCGGCATTGCCGCCGGACCGGCTGATCAGCGTGATGCGCCCGGCACCGGCGCGGGCGAAGCGTTCGCAGATATCGAGGCCGAGTTTGCCGGTGCCGCCGGCGATCACGATCTCGCGCGGCGTGCCGGGATCGAGCGCCGTGGCCTCGTCGACGGTGAGCCGTTTGCCGTAGACGCCGCCCTCGCGGATGGCGAGTTCGGGTTCGCCCGCCGTGTGCACCGCGCCGAGCAGCGCCTTGGCCGAGGCCGCGGCGTCCGCACCGGGCGCCAGGTCGACGTGCCGGAATCGCACGCCGAGGTGTTCGGGTGCCAGGCAACGGAATCCGGCCTGCGCAGCGGCCTGGAACAGATCGGGCTGCTCGTCGCCGGTCACGGCTTCACCGCCGCGGGTGACCAGCCAGATGTCGGCCACCCCGTCGAGTTCGGGCAACCAGCTCAGGTCGGCGAAGGCGGCCAGCTCGGCGACAGCGGACTCGGTGGTGCCGTCGGACGGTGGCGGCAGCAGCACCACGGCGGTGTCGAAGGCCGCCGGCGCGTCGACGATCTTGGCGCCCTGCCGGGCCGCGCCCGCCCGTACCGCCTCGGCCAGCTCGCCGCAGCGTCCGGTCGGGTCGATCAGGGTGAGTGTGCGCGGCGGCACCAGCGTGCGCTTTTCCAGCCGCACCCACTGCTCCACCAGCCGGGTGGGGACCGCCGCGGGTTCGGTCTCCGGTTCGGGGTAGTCGAACGGCGCCCACATGGGCTTGGAGTTCATCTCGGTGTTCGGGAAATCCAGCAGCGGCAACGGCGGGCGCTCGTTCGTGCCCGCGGTACGCAGCCCGTCCCAGTCGAAGTCGAGATCACCGACCGCGATGGCGGCCAGGTTCCGGGTGAACTCGGCGAGATCCTCGGCCGAACGGCGGGAGGTGCCGATGGGCTGGAACTCGCGGTCGCCGGGCACCTGGCTCAGGTTCTCCATGATGGCGATCATCAGTGCGGGATGGTCGGCGATCTCGATGAAGGTGTCGATTCCGCGTTCGGCGGCGTCGATGATGGCCAGGTCGAACCGCACCCGATTGCGCAGGTTCCAGAACCAGTAGTCACCGACCGGTAGGTCGGGGGTGATGGGCGCGCCGAGCGTGGCGCCGATGCAGTCGATCGAGGTTTCCTGGAATGTCGGACGATCCAGCTTGTCGGCCATGCCGTCGCAGAATTCCGACCGGAACTTGCTGACGTAGGAGGTGTGCGCCGGATAGGCCACCCGGATCTCTTTGGCGAAGGTGCCCTCGTCGTTGAGCGTCTGGACCATGTTCACCACGGCCTCGCGCTCACCGGAGATTGCCAGCACATGGGCGGAGTTCACCACCGACAGCTCGGCCCACGCCGAACTGCGCGCGATCAGCGCCTCGCATTCGTCGCGGTCGACGCCGAGCACGGCCATCGAGTACTGCCCATCGGTGCCGCCCTCCGGGCACAGTTCCTCGACCAGCT
This sequence comes from Nocardia sp. CDC519, assembly GCF_059509835.1. Taxonomy (NCBI): domain Bacteria; kingdom Bacillati; phylum Actinomycetota; class Actinomycetes; order Mycobacteriales; family Nocardiaceae; genus Nocardia; species Nocardia sp. CDC519. Next base: position 182,865 of record NZ_CM183377.1, read on the forward strand.
GCGCGCGCAGCGTGACCACCCGGACGCCGTCGGCCAGCGAGATGACCCCCGACACCACCGCTGCGGCGATCTCGCCCTGGCTGTGCCCGACCGTCGCCGCCGGTTCCACACCGACCGCCCGCCAGATCGCGGCCAGGCCGATCATCTGCATGAACAGCGCGGGCTGGACGATGGTCACCTCGTCCACCGCGTCGCCGCCGTCGAGCAGGTAGGTCAGCGGCGAGATGCCGAACAGCTCCTGGAAGACGGCCTCGCATTCGTCCACCGCGGCGCGGAACACCGGCGAATGTTCGTAGAACATCCGTCCCATGCCGGGCCGTTGACTGCCCTGTCCGGGAAAGACATAGGCGATCTTGCGCGGTCTCGCCGGGGCGCCCGAGGTGACGACGGCCGGATGCGGTTCGCCCGCGGCGACCGCGCGCAGGGCCGCGAGCAGCTGATCGCGGTCGGTGACCATGGCCAGTGCCCGGCGCCGGCGCGGGACGCGGGTGCGCAGCAACTGGGCGGCGACCTGGTCGGGAGTGAGCGCGGGCCGGGCGTCGACGTAGTCGAGGATCGCGGCGGCTTCGCGGCGCAACGAGTCGTCGGTCTCCGAGGACAGCAGGACCGGAATGGTTCCGTCCGGAAGACGATGGCTAGACATGGTTCTCCTCTTCCGGCACCGGCATGGCGAGCACCGCGTGCGCATTGGTGCCCGCGACGCCGAACGACGACACCGCTGCGTACCGCACGCCGTCGCGCGGCTGCCAGTCCTGCAACTTGTCGGCAAGGCGCAGGGTCGAGGCGGACCAGTCCACCTCGGTGGTCGGGTTGTCGGCGAACCGTGACGGCGGGATCTGCCCGTGCAGCCCCGCGAGCAGCACCTTGATCAGGCCGAGCATGCCCGCCGCGGCCTGGGCGTGGCCGAGATTCGATTTCACCGAACCGAGCAGCGGACCCGGTGCGGCCGGATCGCCGGCGCCGTAGACGCGTTGCAGGGCAATGAGTTCCTTGGGATCGCCGACCGCGGTGCCGGTGCCGTGCCCCTCCACCAAGCCGACGGCGTCGGCGGGAATTCCGGAGCGCGACACCGCTTTGCGGATCAACTGCTCTTGCGCGTCGGTACTGGGCACGGCGATCGGCGCGCCCTTGCCGTTGTGGTTGACGGCGGTGCCGAGGACCCGGCCGTAGACGCGATGGCCGAGTTCGCGGGCTCGCGATTCGCGTTCCACCACGACCACACCGGCGCCTTCGCCCCACAGCGTGCCGGAGGCTGCGGCCGAGTACGGCTTGCACTGGCCGTCCGTCGACAGCGCGTTGGCCTTGGAGAATTCGTAGAAACCCGCAGGCGAGCCGAGCACGCAGACCCCGCCGGCGAGCGCCCATTCGCAGTCGTCGTTGCGGATGGCGGCGGCCGCCAGATGCAGCGCCGACAGCGACGACGCGCAGGCGGTGTCCACCGTCATCGACGGTCCCACCAGGCCGAGGCCGTGCGAGATCCGGCCCGCGACGGCGCCGAGCGCGGCGCCGGTGGCGCGGTAGCCGGTGTGCTCGTTGACCTGGGCGGCGTGCGGCCCGTACTCGGTGAACGAGGCACCCATGAAGACGCCGACCTCGGTACCTGCCAGGCTCGCCGGATTGATGCCCGCATTCTCCAGCGCTCGCCACGCCACGCGCATGCCGACCCGCTGCTGCGGGTCCATCGCGACGGCCTCGCGGGGCGAGATCCCGAAGAAGGCGGCATCGAATTCGGCGGCACCGGTGAGGAATCCGCCCGCATCGCGCACCGGGCTCCAGCCCTCGTTCGCCGCGGACAGGGACAGCAGTTCGGTGATCGGCCAGCCGCGATCACGCGGGAACGGGCCGATCAGGTCTTCGGCGTCGGCCAGCGCCGACCAGTAGCGCGCGAGGGTGTCCACGCCGCCGGGTGCCTCCACCGCCATCCCGGCGATGACGATGTGATCCTCGACGGCGCTCACCGCGACACCGAAACCGGTTCGGCGGACAGCACTTCGGCAATGCCGGCGACCTGGTTGTGCAGGTAGAAATGCCCGCCGTCGAACATGGTGACCTCGAGCGGCTGCCTGGTGTGCTCCTGCCAGGCGTACAGATCGCCCATGCCGACGTAGTCGTCGTCGCTGCCGCCCATCGCGTGGATCCTGGTGTCGAGCACCACGTCCTTGCCACAGGTGTAGCGGTCGAAGGCGGCGTAATCGGCCTTGAGCGCGGGCAGCGCCATCCGCATCAGCTCCCGGTTGCCCATCACCTCGGCGCCGGTGCCCTCCAGCCCGGAAACGTGATCGAGCAGCTGCTCATCCTCGGTGGGGTGCGGCGGCATATCGGCGCACATCCACGGCGCCACCGCACCCGACACCCCGAGCATGCGCACCGGGATCCCCGCGGCCTCGGCCAGCCGGGTGAATTCGAACGCGACCACCGAGCCCATGCTGTGGCCGAACACGGTGATGGGTTCACCGCGGTTGAGCGTGGAGCGGGAGAACTCGTCGAAGGCGGCGGCGGCCGTCTCCGGCAGCGTCTCCTTGGGGGTTTCGGCGGCGCGGTCCTGCCTGCCGGGGTACTGGAACAGCACCACGTCGAAGTTCGCGCTCAGCGCCTTGGAGAACGGCCGGTAGGTCGAGGCGCCGCCGCCCGCGTGCGGACAGATGAGCAGCGGTGGGGCGTCCGCGACGCGCGGCTTGTGGAATTTGCGGATCCATCCGGGGGTGTTTGCCATAACTTTCTCCTGCCTCACTGCCACATCCGCCGCATGACCAACATGCCCTGGTCCGCGTCGTCGATTGCTTCGGTCGCGCCCACCAGGCCGTCGGGGTGTTCGGCGATGGCGCGCAAGGTGTTGCTGTACGCGGTTTCGATGATCTGAGCGTCGTTGGCCTCGAAGGAGTCCTCGGCGTAGAAGACGACCACGCGCAACGCGTCACCGGGGAACAGCAGGTCCGGCGGGAAGATCATCACCAGCAGCGCGTTGTCGGTGGCGCCGCGTCCGGAGAACGACACCAGCTCCAGGTTCTCTTGTCCGAGTAGCTGTTCGAGCTCGTCGCGCCCGGACGGGTAGGACTGGTAGACGAACATGCTGTCGAAGAGCTTGCGCGCACCCGCGGTGCGGTTGGCCGAGGTGAGCCGGTACTGGTGGAACTCCATGAGTTCGCGGCGGCGGCTCTGCATCTCATCGAGGTGCTCGCGCCAGCTGCGGCCGGCGTCGAGCGCGATCGCGACCGGCACGGTGTTGACGAAACAACCGATCGCGGTATCGATCTCGTCGATCTCGGCGGGGCGGCCGGAGACCACCTCACCGAAGACGGTCGCGTCCTCGCCGGTCACATAGCGCAGCACATTGGCCCAGGCCAGCTGGCAGATCGCGCTGAAGGTGGTGCCGGTCTCGGAGGCCAGCGTGGTGAGCTTGTCACCGACTTCGGTGTCGATCATGAAGCTGTGCGCGGCGGGCACCGCGTCGCCGCCGGTTTCCCGGCCCGGCGCCACGATGCACGGCTGCACCTGGTCCAGGTACTTCGACCAGACGGCCTCGGTCTCGGCCTCCCGTGCCTGGGTGAGCCGCAGGAATTCGGCGAAGGTGCCCGGATTGCCCAGCGGTGCGGCGGCGCCCTCGGTGGCGTAGGCGGCGAAGATCTCGCGCGGCAGCAGCTGTCCGGACCAGCCGTCGGTGAGGATGTGGTGCGAGGTGAGCACCAGCATGTGCTCGTCCTCGGGCAGGTGCACGACGGTGGCGCGCATGAGCGGGCCGCGGGACAGGTCGAACTGGCCGGCCTGATCGGTGTCGAGGAATTCCTGCAGCTTCTGCTGGGCGTCGGGCCGGTCGCGGTAGTCGACTTCGCTGGTCACGAACGTCATCCGGTCGGCGACGATGGCGTAGGGCTGCCCCGCGTGCGAGACCGAGACCGCCACCCGCAGATTCGGATACCGGTTGAGCACGGTGTCCAGCGCCCGCCCCAGCCGTGGCACGTCGAGCGCGCCGGTGACCGAGATGGTGGTCTGCACGGTGTAGGCGTCGCGCCCGGCACTGCTGATCGCGGTGAAGTACAGACCGGCCTGCAGCGGTGCCAGCGGGTAGACGTCGGCGTAGTCGCCGTAGAGGTTGTGCCAGCGGTCCAGGTCCAGCTGGGTGACGTCATGGGCGAGCACATCGCTCGGGGTGAGCCTGCGCGCCGGATCATCGCGCACCGCTTTGGCCAGTTCGCGCAGCGCACCCGCCCACAGCTCGGCGAGTTCGCGCACCTGCTCCTCGGCCAGCGGGCCGGAGGGGTAGCGGAAGGAGGCGTGCAGGGCGGGCGCATCGCCTTCGACCAGGGCTACCGTGTTGATGTCGAGCAGCGCGGCGGCGGGCTGGTTTGGCCCGGCATGGCCGCCGAGATAACCGAATTCGGGTGCGGCATCCCATTCCGCCGCCTGCTCGGCGAGCGCGAAACGACCCATGTAGTTGAAGCTGAGCTGCGGTGCCGGGTGAGACTGCAACTGCGCCTTCGTATCCGGGTTCAGCCAGCGCAACAGCCCGTAGCCGATGCCGGATTCCGGCACCGCGAGTAGCTGCTCCTTCACGGCCTTGACCGCCGCGACCATCTCCGGCTCACCGGAACCGGCCACCTCGAGCGCGACCGGGTAGGCGCTGGTGAACCAGCCGACGGTATTGCCGAGATCGGCTCCGGCGAACAGGGTTTCGGCGCGGCCGTGCCGTTCCATGGTGAGCGAGACGGTCGCACCGTCGCGGTCGTGCGCGCGGCGGTAGCGGTGGGTGGCCACGGCCAGCGCCGCCACCTGGATGTCGAGGAAATCGCAGCCGAAGGCCTGGGCCGCGGTCGTCATCAGGAAGGTGGTGTCGTCGGCGTCGAGTTCGGTGGTCACTTCGCACACGGTGGCGACGGTGTCGCGGGCCGGGTCGAAGGCGCTGTCGCCGAGCAGCGGGTCAGCGGTGGCGGCCACGGTCTGCCAGTAGGGCAGCTCACCGGCGAGGGTTTCGCTGCCCGCCAGTTGCACCAGGTTGGTGTTCCAGGTGCGCACCGAGGTTCCGGTGCCGTCGAGTTCCTCGCCTGCCCAGAGCTGGCGCAGGTCGTCGTGGATGATGCGCCAGGACACGCCGTCCACCACCAGGTGATGGATGACCAGCAGCAGCCGTCCCGTCGCCCGGTCGGCGGTGCGAACCCAGACGGCGCCGAACATCGCGCCCGCGGCGGGATCCATGGCCTCGGCGGTGCCGCGCAGCTGCTCGGCGAGGGTATCGGCGGCCGCCCGGTCCCAGTCCGACGCGTCGAGTTCGACCTCGGTGAGCGCCGGATAGTCGAACGGTTCGCCCGGTGCGGGCACGTAGTAGGCGGTGTTGCCTGCCGGGTCGGCACCGATTCGGGCGCGCAGCAGCGGATGCCGGTCGACCAGGCCGCGCAGCATCGCTGCCAGCCGGTCGGCGGTCGCGTCGGCCGGCGTGACGACGGCGGTGGCCTGGCTGTAGGCGCGGTAGGTGTCCGCGGGACGCTCGGTGAGCAGAGCCGCGATCGGGCCGAGCGGAATCCAGCCGGTGTCGGCGCCCGCGTCCACCAGTTCGGGTGCGCCGGATTCGGCGATCGGCTCGGTGGCCGCGGCGATCGCGGCGATCGTGCGGGCCTCGAACAGGGTGCTGGTGGTGATGGACAGTCCGCGCTTCTTCAACGCCGACGCCATCCGGATGGCGCTGATCGAATCGCCGCCGAGGGCGAGGAAATCGTCGTCGGCGGCCAGTTCGGTGCTCTCGGGAATACCGAGCACCTGCCGGACCACCTCGGCGACAGCGATTTCCGCGTCATCGCGCAGGGCGCGGCCGCGGCCGGTGGAACCGCCGAGATCCGGCACCGGCAGTGCCTTGCGGTCGAGTTTGCCGTTGGCGGTCAGCGGCAGCGCGGGCAACCGCACGAGCGCGGCCGGGATCATGTAGTCCGGCAGCCGTTCGGCGAGGAAGGAGCGGATGGCGCCCGCGTTCTCGTCCTCGGGATCGGTCTCGAACGTCGAACCGGGTTCGGGGACGTAGTAGCCGGCCAGCGCGGCGTCGGCGCCCTTGGCGACGGCGATCACCGCGGCGGAAACGATGCCGGGCACCTGCCGCAGCACCGCCCCGACTTCGCCGAGTTCGATGCGGTGGCCGCGGATCTTGACCTGATCGTCGACCCGGCCGAGGTATTCCAGCCGGCCGCGCGCGTTCCAGCGCACGATATCGCCGGTGCGGTACATGCGGGCGCCGGGTTCGTCGGCAAACGGGCATGCCACGAAGGTGCCCGCGCTCAGGCCGGGCCTGCGGTGATAGCCGCGGGCGAGCTGTACGCCACCCAGGTACAGCTCACCGATGACGCCGGTCGGCACCTGCCGCAGCTGCTCGTCGAGCACGTACACAGTCGAATTGGATTCCGGCACACCGATGAGCGCGGGTCCCTGCTCGGGGGCACCGTCGAAGTCTTCGTGGGTGATGTCCATCGACGCCTCGGTGGGCCCGTACAGGCCGAGCACGGTGCCGCCGAACACCTTGCTCGATTCCTCCACCAGCGCCGGGGGCACGGCCTCGCCGCCGAGGTAGACGAACCGCATCGACTGCAGGCGCGCGGGATCGGGGCCCGCATCGAGGAAGGCGCGGACCACGCTGGGCACCAGCGAGATCTGGGTGATCTTGTGCCGGTCGATGATTCCCGCCAGCGCCTCCACATCGGCCTGCCACCACTCCGGATGCGGCAGCACCGTCGCCGAACCGGTGCACAGCGCGTTGACCAGCTCGAACACCGACACGTCGAAGCCGATCGGCGCCTTCTGCAAGATGCGTTCTGCGCCGAAGCCGAGATGATCGCGCATCCACTGCACATGGTTGGCGACACCGCGGTGATGGATGATCACGCCCTTGGGGCGGCCGGTGGTGCCGGAGGTGTAGAGCAGGTAGGCGGCATCGAGCGGGTGGATCGGCCGATCCAGTTCGGTGATCTCGAGCGGCGCGTCGTCCAGTTCCGCCAGCTCGGCACGGACCCCCGGATCGGCAAGATCGACCACCGGCACCGAGTTCTGCACCGGCAGCTCGCGATCGCCGGACACCGAGCGGATCATCAGCGCCGGATCGGCGTCACCGAGCATGTACTCGATGCGGTCGGCGGGATAGCTCGGATCGAACGGCACATACACCGCTCCGGCCCGCAGGATCGCGGCGAACGCGACGGGCAGGTGCTCGGACCGTTCGGCGAACACACCGACTCGGTCGCCGGCGCCCACCCCGCGCCCGCGCAGCAGCCGGGCCACACGATTGACGTACGAATCGAATTCGGCGTAGGTGAGGCTGGTGTCCTCGAACACCACCGCCACCCGCTCGGGATAGTTGCGGGCGGAGTCGCGGATCATCGCGTCGGCGGTTTCCGGGGCGATCGGCACCCGCGGCCCCGGCGTCCACGCCGCCAGCTTCGCGCGGTCGGAGTCCGACAGCACCAGCAGCCGGTTCAGCGCGACCTCGGCGTCGGCATGGGCGAGCATCTGGTCGATGTATTCGTGCAGCCGCTCGATGGTGGCCGGGTCGAACAAGTCGGTGCGGTAGGTGATCTGCACGTCCACCCGATCGGCGTGCATGAACGCTTCCACCGCCACCGGCAGCAGCGAGGCGCCGTGATCGGCCAGGTGCCAGCTGGTGCTGACGCCGGGCAGCTGCGGGCCGTCGATCTTCTGCTGCAAGAACAGCACCATGGTGTCGAACAGCTTGGAGCCGACATTGCCGGTGGCGCGGTTGACCGCGCGGACGATGGCTTCCTGCGGGAAGGTCTTGTGCCGGAACGCCTCCGTCGTCACCCCGCGCACATGATCGACCAGATCGGCGAAGGTGCGGGCGTCGGCGCCGGTGAAGCGCAGCGGCAGCATATTGCTGAGGTTGCCGATCAGCAGATCGCTGCCCGACTCCTCGCGGTTGGCGACCGTGGTGCCGACGACCACCTCGGACTGGCCGGTGACCTGGCGCAACGCGAGGTAGTAGGCGGCCAGGAACACCTGGAACGGGGTGGCGCGCAGCTGGGAGCTGAGGGCGCGCAGGTTGGCGTCGGCGCGGCCGGACAGCAGCCGGTCCATGCGGTCGCCGCGTTCGGTGACGACGGCGGGCCTGCGGTCATAGGGCAGCTGGAGTTCGGGTACCTCGCCGTCGAACTGGGCGGCCCAGAACTCGGATTCGGCGGTGTGATCGGCCTCGGCGAAGCGGTCCTGTTCCCATTCGGCGAAATCGGCGACCTGCCGCTCCAGCGGTTCGGGTCGCGGTTCGCCGGCCAAAGCCTGCTGGTAGAAACGTTCGACGTCGCGTGAGAGGGCGGGCAACGTCATCCCGTCCCAGGCGATGTGCTGGATGACGAGGATGACGACCGTGGTCTCGGCGTCGGCGCGCAGGAATGTCAACCGCAGCGACGACTCGGCCGCCAGATCGAAGGTCTCGTGCGCGGCGGCGGCGACCAGCTCATCGATGCGGCGGGTGGTCTCGGCCGGGTCGAGCTCGGTCAGATCCAGTTCGGCCACGCGCGGCGGGAGTTCGGCGTGGATGCGCTGGTACGGTTCGCCCTGCTCATCGGTGTGGTACGTGGTGCGAAGCACCTCGTGCCGCTGCGGCAAGGCCAGAAACGCACGCCGCAGAGCGTCGTAGTGCACCTCGCCATGGAAGGTGAGCGCCAGACACAGGTTGTAGGCGGTGCTGTCGGGCGAGATCTGCTGATGGGCGAACACATAGCGCTGCCCGAACGACAGCGGTGCCCGCTCGGGATCCCGGCGCGCGGGCACCGCCGGGGTGGCGGCCAGGCCCTCCTGCGCGAGCCGGGCCCGCATCGCTTCCTGAAGGTCGTCCAGCGATCGCATCTACGTCAAACCATTTCTCGTACGTTGGGTTACCGGCCGTCATGGCCGGTACAGGTCAGCGCGCCGGAGCGGGTTCCGGAACGCTCACCTGCGCCAGTTCCAGCAGGATCCGCGCCACCTGTTCCAGCCGGCCCTCGGTGGTCTCGGTGGCCTGGAGGCGTTCGGTGATGCCGCGCACCGTGCGGCCCTCCAGCACGCCGGTGACGCCGAAACTCTCGACGCCGAGCAGGCCGCGGATCTTGGCGGTGAGGGTGGTGGCCAGGATCGAATTGCCGCCGACGTCGAAGAAGTCGGTCTCCACACCGATGCGTTCGATGCCGAGCACCTGCGCGGTGATGTACTCGACCGCCGCCTCCAGTTCGGTGGCCGGCGGCACGTAGGTGTCGCGGGCACCCGGGTCGTCGCTGCTGAGCAGGCGCCGGATCGCGGCCCGGTCGAGCTTGCCGTTCGCGGTCAGCGGGATGTCCTCGAGCACCCGGATGACCTCGGGAATCATGTGCGCGGGCAACAGGTCCCGCAGCTGCTGCTCGATCGACTCGGCCGTCACCGCCTCGGCGTGCACGGCCGCGACCAACCGGCCAGAGTCCGTCGCCAGCGCCACCGCTTCGCGGACGCCCGGCAGCGCGGCCAGCGCGGATTCCACCTCGCCGAGCTCGACGCGATAGCCGCGGATCTTCACCTGATGGTCGGCGCGGCCGAGGAAATCGACGGTGCCGTCGGGCAGGTAGCGGGCCAGATCGCCGGTGCGGTACCAGCGCACGCCGTCGTGTTCGACGAAACGCTGCGCGGTCCGATCCCGGTCGCCGCGGTAGCCGTCGGCCACGCTGACGCCGCCGATCCACAGCTCGCCCACCACCCAGTCCGGGCAGTCCTCGCCGCGCTGATTGACCACGCGCAGCTGCACATTCGCCAGCGGGGTGCCGTACGGGACGTTGGCCCAGTCGGCCGGGAAGGCGTCGGTGACCTCGCAGACGGTGGAGTGGATGGCGGTTTCGGTGGTGCCGCCGAGGCCGGCGAAGCGCAGGCCGGGGACCTGCGCGCGCAGCCGGTGGCCGAGTTCGGCCTTCACCCGATCGCCGCCGGTGATCACCACGCGCAGTGAACGCAGCTGTTCGGCGGTCGCGGTGTCGAGCAGCATGGTGATCAGGCCCGGCGCGCAGTTCAGCACGGTGACGCCGCGGTCGGCGATCAGCTCGGCCCAGGCCTGGGCATCGCGTTCGGTCTCGGTGTCCACGCATACCAGCGCGCCGCCCAGCGACAGCGGGCTGAAGATGTCGAACACCGACAAGTCGAACTCCAGCGACGACAGGCCGATCGTGGCATCGTCGCTGCCCAGGTCGAAGTGGGCGGCGATGGCGTCGATGGTGTTGGTGGCCGCGCGATGGCCGACCTCCACGCCCTTCGGTTCGCCGGTCGAGCCGGAGGTGAACAGCACGTAGGCCACCGAGTCCGGGGCGCAGCTGTGCGGGGCGGGCAGCGGGTCGGCGGTGAGCGCGGTACTCAGGTCCACGCCGGTGACCTCGGCGGGCAGCTCGATGACGTCGTCGATGAGCGCGACCCGCACGCCACCGCGTTCCAGGATCCGCTCCCGCCGCGCCTTCGGCTGGCCGGTGCCGATCGGCAGGTACGTGGCGCCCGCGGCGAGCACGCCGAGCACGGCCGGAATCTGGCGGTGCCCCTTCGGCACGATGACGGCCACCGTATCGCCGGGCCGCACGCCCGCATCGGTGAGCGCCCTTGCCACCGACAGGGCCTGGCCCGCCAGCTCGCCATAGGTGGCCGAGCCGTCGCGCCAGCGCAGCGCCTCCCGGCGCGGGGCGCGCTCGGCATGGGCGAAGAAGGCGTCGTGCAGGTTGCGTTCGCCCAGGTCGGCCGCGGTGTTGTTGACCGATTCCCGTACTGCCTGCTGGTTTTCCGGAAGCTCGATGGCCAGCTCCGCGTGCCAATCGGCGTCCGGCTCGACCAGCGCGTCCAGCGTGTTGCGGAACCGCTCGAACATCGCCTCGGCGACACCTTCGGGCAGCGCGTCGCGGCGGATGTCCCAGTTCACCAGCAGACCGCCGTCGAGTTCGGCCACCTGCGCGTCCAGGTCCACCTGCGGGCCCTGCGACAGGATCCACACCGGGCGGCCGAACACGCGGGTGACCCGGTCGGCGAACAGCTCACCCAGGTCCAGGCCGGAGGTGAACACCACCGAGGGCGTCACCGGACCGCCACGCATCCGGCCCAGATCACGCAGCACATCGAGACCCTCGTAGTCGGCGTGCGCGGCGCAGGTGTGCAGTTCCTTCTGGAGCCGCTTGGCGCGCGCCAGCATGGATTCCGGTTCGCGGGCGTCGACGTCGACCAGCACGGAGTTGGTGAAATCGCCGACCACATTGTCGATGTCGTCGTGCAGCGGCTGGCGCGCGAACAGCGGCACGTTCAGCAGGAACCGCTGCTGCGCCGACCAGCGCGCGATGGCTTCGGCGAACACGGTGGCCAGGGCGACCGCCGGGGTGACGCCGTTGCCGTGCGCGTTGCGGTGCAGGCGGGCCTTGGCCTCGGCGTCGAACCAGTGGTGCAGGCGGATGCTGCGCGAGGGATCGGGGCGCTCGCTTTCCGGGACCACCGGCAGCGAGGGAATATCGGGGAAGTCGAGAATGCGGTTCTCCCACCACTTCTCCTCTTCGGAGTTGTCCGGCGCGGTGCGCTCTTTCTCGGCTAGATATTCGCGGAAGGTGAAGCCGATGGGCGCGAGATCATCGGCATCGGATTCATAGAGGGCGGCCAGATCGTCGAGGATGCGGCGGTAGCTCTGCGCATCGGCGGCCAGCATGTCGACATCCAGATGCAGGCGGTGTTTGCCGCCCGGGAGCAGGGTGACGGTGATGTCGATGACCTGGCCGCGTTCGACGTCCATCCGCTGATGGCTCTTGTCCTGACGCAGGCGTTCGAGTTCGGCTTCGGGCTCGGCGTGCCCGCTCAGATCGACGACGCGGAAGATCTGCGGCGGCTCCGGCAGCACCCGCTGGGTACCGCTGTCGAGGAACTGCGCGCGCAATTGTTCGTGGCGGCGCACCAGCCGGACGACGGCGCGTTCGAGGCGATCGGCCTGCACACCCGCACCGTCGAATTCGACGTAGAGGTGCGCGGCCACACCGCCGAGCCGCTGATCCTGGCGGCGGCCCATCCAGTAGGCGTGCTGCATGGTGGCCAGGCCGAATTCCGCCGAGGCGTCGGCGGGGGCGGCCGGGGCGGCGGGCTGCGGGGCCGGTTCGGGTGCCTGCGCGGCGCCGCCGCCGAGCATGCGGGTCCACGCCTCGATCGTCGGCTCCAGCGCGAGTTCGGAGCTGCGAACCTCATAGCCGCGCTTGCGCCACTTGGCCGAGAGCTGCATGAGCATCATCGAATGCATGCCGAGGCTGACGAGATCGTCGTCGTAACCCACCGATTCCGGCGGGACGCCGATCGCCGCCGCCACAATCTCGCGAACTTCCGCCTTGTCGAGCATCGGACTCCTCACCAGCAAGATCAGCCTCACCAAGCCGTAGGCAAGCCTTGCCTAACCTACCGAGGCATCGTAACGCATGGGTTCGGCCGTCCCCTAGCCGTGTGGTTTGGCTAACCTAATCATGCCGTGGCGGGGCTGATCAGCGATGCCCGACTTCCCCGTAGCGGGACGCGATCGCACCTCCCCGCTCGCGTCGCGCCGATCCCTCGAACCGTCGGCACTCGCCTGACCAGCGCCGAGCGCGACCGCCCCGAAACCCTGGTCCACGCCGATATCGGATTCACGGGGATTTCGGTCGAAATGATCCGCCGGACACGGTGCCGCGGGGCGGGGTTGGGCAGTAGTCTGGGCGCGTCCGACGGCGACTCCCGCCGCCGATGAAGGGATACCGTTGCTTCGCAAGGCGTTCATTGCCGCTGCCGCCGCGCTCGCCGCGGCGATCGCGCTCGGCGGCACCGCAGGTCCGGCGGCTACCGCCCCCCTCCCGGCGCGCACCCAGGTGGTTCCCGCGCCGCCCGCGTTCGAAGGTCTGGATCCGTGCTCACTGGTCCCGCAGGGCGTGGCCGATCGGGTGAGTGGCGTCCCCGGTATCCAGCCCATCCGCCAGCCCGGCCTCGCCCCCGGCCAGCACCTGGACAACTCCGACGGTTGCAGTTGGATGGCGGGCGAGGTGGAGCGCATCGGCGTGATGTTCTGGGTCCGTCAGCGCGTCGAGGAATTCCCGCAACCCGACGATCCCACCGCCCGCCGCCTCATGCAGCAATTCGGCCGCCCCTTCCAGGTCTTCCTCCCCCACCCGGGCGAGAACGCCGAATATTGCAGCATCACCGCCCCTTACAGCGGCGACCGCGAGGTGACCGTCATCCTCCGCTCCCCCGCCCCCGGACCCGCCCCGGTCACCCCGGCCGATAATCCGTGCTCGCGCAACGTCGATGCGCTCGGGTCCATTTTCGGGGCCGTGCCCTGGGCGTGAGCGCGGTTCCCTCACCGATTCGGTGATGCCGGGCACCGGATGCTGCGGTCGGCGTACGAATTCGCCCCACCGGAGCGCGCTCAAGCTGCGATGCAGTGCATCCGGCGGGCGCTTGGTCCGGCACCGAAGTCCCATAGCCGTGTGAGGATGGTTCGATGACCGATCCCAGGCCCGACCACGTGAAGGTCCATTTTCGGATGGACATCGACGAACAGGGCTGGCCGCCGGCAAGCATCGAGAGCCTGTGGGCGATCGATCTCGGTGACGGCACGGTCCGATTGGACAACACACCCTGGTTTGTTCGCGGAATCGCCCGCGGAGACATCATCGCGGTGCAGCCGGACGACGACGGCCTGCTGTGGGCCGGGGATGTGGTCCAACCGTCGGACAACTGCACCTTCCGCTTGATCGTGCTGAAGGACGACGGCTCGGCTGCCGCTCGACAGAGCGTTCTGGATATATTCCACCGGCTCGGCACCACCGGCGAAGGAATAGAGCGTTTCCGGATGGTCGCCTTGGAGGTACCGGCACACGCAGACCTGCCAAAGGTCCGCGAGCTGCTGGAACATGGTGCAGAACAGAGCTGGTGGCACTGGGAGGAAGGTTGTGTCACCGCAGCCTGGAGAGCCACGGCCGGCAATGGCTGATGCGGGATCACCCCACGTCACCGTCTCTCTCACCACGAAGCCTGCGGTGAACCGCCTCTAGCATTTCGTCGAGAGTGCGCCGCTCGCTGGGCATCCCGTACTCGTCGAGCATCGACCAGGTGCCGTCATCCCAGTGCACCCACCCACACGGTTCGCCTTCCGGATCGTTCACCGCAAATACCGCTCTGCCCGCTGATCCGGGGTAATCGCCCCTATCGCAACAAGAGTCCGATACGCATCCCGCTTATGCGGGCAGGATTCGATACTGCATCGGCGATGCACCTGCATCAGACCATGCGCCGTACGCGCCGACATGCGCGGCGCCCGCGCGGTGATCGGCGGTTCATCTTCGCCGAAGGTGTAGGGAAGTAAGTAAATGAGGACGAGCAGTAGTACGGCGATCGAACCGGCCACGGTGAGCGCGGCGATGTAGTCCGACATCTGATCCCCTGCGGTTGTTGGGTTGGTAGGAACCGCCCGGCGCCGGGGATGAGGGGCACGCACCCGGCGTCGGGGGCTGGGATCAAAGTTAAGGTTCGATGAATGTTCGATTGTTCGAAGATTGTTCGATACATCGCTGGTAGCTTGAGGTGATGATCGAAGGCGAATCGGTCGGCGCTCGAATCGCGCGAATCCGCAAGCTACGCGGCATGACTCAACACCAGCTCGCCGCCGCGGCCAACGTCTCGCGCTCGATGCTCGCCCAGGTGGAGAAGGGGCACAGTTCCGCGTCCACGGTGTGGGTGGGCGCGGTGGCGAACGCTCTGCGGGTGGACGCCTCCCGGTTGTACGGCGACGATGAGCCCGAACAGCTTTTGGATGTGCTGCCGATCCTGCGCCGCACGCTCGCCGCCACCGATTTGATGGACCCTGATCTGGAGCCCGAACCGATCGAGCAGCTGCGCGCACTGTCGGCCAAGGTCAGCCAGTGGCGGCGGGACACCCAATACCGCAAGATCGTCCAGGTGCTGCCCGACCTGGTCGACCGGCTGCTCATCTCGGGCAACGAAGCCGGCGAACCGGCGTACGCGCTACTCACCGACGCCTACCGAGCGGCGAACACTGTGGCGCACAAGCTCGGATACTCCGACCTGTCGTTGACCGCGACGGAACGAATGGAGTGGGCGGCGACGCGTTCCGGCGATCCGTTGCTGCTGGCGACCACCCATTACGTTAAAGCGGCAACGCTGGCCCGTGTCGGCGCATCACAGCACGCGCTGCGCTTGCTGACCCGCTCGATGGCCGATATCGAACCGATCGTGGACGATGACGCCGCAGCAGCTGCCGTGTACTCGATCCTGCACATGCGCGCAGGCACCATCGCCGCGGCCGCCGGAGACGCCGACGCCTCGCGGTCCCATCTCGCCGAGGCCGAGCGGCTGGCCCGCGGCTTCGGCGATCGCATCATCTACGACACCCCGGTCGGCCCGACGAACGTCAAGCTCTATCAGGTGTGCGCCGAAGTCGACCTCGGCGAGCCCGGCCGCGCGATCGACGTCGCCCGCGGCACCCGGCTCCAGAAGAGCACACCGATCGAACGCCAGGCCTACTTCTGGCTCGACACCGCCCGCGCGCACCTACTCAACGGCGACCCCGACGCGGCCATCACCGCCCTCTACGAATCCCGGCTGGCCTCGCCCGAACATTTCCGGTCGTCACCGACGGTGAAGAACATCGTGAAAACCGCCGCCACTCAGCAACGCCGAGCATCCGACAGCCTGCGAAGCCTCGCCAACTACGCGGGGCTCGCCGACTGACAAGATGGCTCAGCTCGAACCGTAGGAAGGAACTCCGTTGCGCGTCGCTGTCACCGGCCACATGAACATCACCCCGGACACGGCGAAGCTGGTGTACGACCGCATCGTGCAGGTGTTGGAGGGGTGCGAGGGGCTGGTCGGTGTCAGCTGCATCGCGCGAGGTGCGGATTCGGTGTTCGCCCAGGCGGTTTTGGACTGCGGTGGGCGGCTCGAAGTGGTGTTGCCGTCGCGCAACTACCGCGAGCGCAAGGTGAAGCCCGACCACGCAGAGTTGTTCGACCGCCTGCTGGGCCGTGCCGCGTCCGTTCATGTCATGGACTTCGACGATGCCGGGCGCGAGGCCTACGAGGCCGCCAATGCCCAACTGCTGCTGGGCGCCGATCAGCTGATCGCAGTGTGGGACGGCGAGGTCAGTGAGCGCGGCGGCACCGGAACCGTCGTCGAACTCGCCCGCGCGGCCGGCGTCCCCGTGGACGTCGTGTGGCCCAAAGGGTCCCAGCGGGAGTAATCACGCCGGACTCGCCGACTGACCGGCCACCGCTCCAAGAGCCCCACCCCACTGAACCCCGACGAGCTGGCACATACCTTCTCGCGCCCAGCCTGCGTGTCGGCCCGGCGTGTCGGTCGAGAAGCTATGTGCGGGATAGCCCGCGTGGCGGGTTCAGGCTTCGGCGAAGGTTGTGAGGGTCTGCAACCAACGGGTGGTGCGGGCTTCGACTTCGGCGTCGTCCAGCACCCGCGAGTTCAGATCGAATTGGGCTACCAGTGCGGGCCGTTCGTCGCGACTCACCACTGCTGTGGTGATGTCGACGGTGAACCGCAGCGGGAGGTCCGGGTGGCCGGATATGCCGAATTCGGAGGTGAAGTCGGATAGGGGGGCGGGGGTCCAGGGGCCGGTGCCGAATTGGAGGACGTCGAAGCGGCCCAGGTGGTTCAGGCGGAGTTGGGCGCGGGCTTCGAGGGTGCGGTCGGTGAGGTCGGGGCGGCCGTGGGTGGGGGTCCAGTCTCGATACTTGTTGTGTGGGATCGAGACGGTTTCCTCGACGGTGAACCAGCCGACGCGGCGGGTGTCGTCGTCGGCGGGGCGGCCGTGGGTTTCGCGGGTGAGGGCGATTCGGCCGGAGTCGTCGGCGGTGTCGGGGAACGCCAGCGCACAGGCCAGGATCAGGGCGTCGTCCAGTGGCACACCGGTTTCGGTGCAGCGGGCCAGCAGGGCTTCGGTGTGGTCGGGGCCGAGTTCGACCACGCGCTGGACGGTGTCGGTGGCGCGGTCGGTAAGCGGGTCGGTGAGGCGGCCGCCCAGGGGGGTTCCCAGGATCGTGGGTGGGGTCGACTGCGGCCTGGTCGACGCGGTGTCCGCGCCGGGTTCGCCGACCGGGTCGCTCGCGGCCGCACCGGCGGGGTGGTCGGTGCCTGTCGAACCGGTCTCGTTGAGCGGCGCCGAGCCCTGCTCCATGCGGCGCAGATCGTCGACGAGGATCAACCACGAGACGACGTCGACCGCCAAGTGGTGGACGGAGAGCAGCAGGCGCCGATGCGGGCCATCCAGTACGGTCGCAGCGACCATGCGCCCGGCATCGGGGTCGAGGCGGGCGACCGTGTCGGCGAGGTGGGCAGCGCTGTCGGTGTCGCCGGAGACGATGCTCAGCAGCTCGGCCGCGCTCGAGGTCTCCTCCACCAGCAGCGCGTACCCGCCGTCGACCATTGTCAGCCGGGAGCGCAGCGTCGGGTGGGCGAGGGCGAGCGCACCGAGACGCTCGATGATCTCGTCGGCGGAGACGTCGTCGGGCAGCGAAATCACCTGGCTCTGCGCCAGATAACGGTAGTTGCCGTTGGCGATGATCTCGTGGGCCAGCGGCGTCAACGGGAGGACCGTGCCCGGCGCGACCGCATCGGCTTCGGGCTCGTCCTCATCGGAACCGCGTTCATCCAGTACTCGCGCGAGATCGCGCAGGTCGGCAGCGCCGAGCACGTCTTTCGCACCCACCCGGTACCCCGCGCCGCGCAACCGTGACACCAGATCGATGACACCGATGCTGTCGATACCCAGATCGACCAGGCTGTCGGTGATCCCGACCCGGCTCGCACCCTCGCCCATCGCCGCGATCACCTCGAGCAGCGCACGCTCGGTATCGGTGGCCGGTTCGGCACCCGCACCACCGGCGATCGGCGCGGTGAGCAGCGCGGTGGCCGCGTGCACGTCGAGTTTGTCGTTGCGGTTCAACGGAATCTGATCGACATGCACGATGCGCGTCGGCACCAGGAACTGTGGCAGACGCCGGGCCAGTGCGGTCCGGATCTCGGCGGCGGACAGATCGGCGACCACGAGCGCGCCGAGCCTGGTCCGGCCGTTGTCCACGAACGCCAGCGCGGCCGCGTGAGCCACACCGTCGAGTTCACGCATCACGACGGTCGCCTCATCGGGCTCCACGCGGTAGCCGTTGATCTTCACCTGGCTGTCGATGCGGCCCTCGTACACGACGGTGCCGTCGGCCGCGCGACGCACCAGATCGCCGGTGCGGTAACGCCTTCCGTGCGGCCCGGCAACGAACGCCGCCGCCGTGGTCGCAGGACGCCCCAGGTAACCGACCGCCAGCTGCGGCCCGGATAGGTACAGCTCACCCTGCCCGCCCGGCGGCACCGGGCGCAGCCGATGATCGAGTACCTCGGCGGCCATATTGTCGAAGGTGTTGCCGATGGTCGGCGCGGCGTGATCGTGCACATCGGCCATCAGCGCCTCGACCGTGGTCTCGGTCGGGCCGTAGAAGTTGATGACGCGAGTGGTCGGCAGACCCTGCAACCGTCGCCAGGTATCGAGGCTGATCGCCTCGCCACCCAGCGCGAGGATCCGCAACGGGCAGCTCTCGACCCCATCGTCGCCGGTGCTGAACAACCCGGCGTCGATGAGCCGGTTCAACATGGACGGCGACGTATCGAAGATGTCGATGCCGTGCGTTGCGATAGCGCCGACGATCTGCTCGGCATCGGTGCGCACCTTGTCGCCGAGCAGAACCACGGCGTGACCGCTGAGCAGCGCGATCGTGGGCTGCCAGGCGGCATCGAAACCGGTGGACCAGCCGTGGCCGATGCGCAGCTGCCGCCCGGCCTCGGCGGCGGTCGGGGCGAAGATGCGCCGCTCGTGGGTGGACCAGTGGTTGAGCAGGGCGCGGTGCGGGACCGCGACACCCTTGGGGCGGCCGGTGGTGCCGGAGGTGAAGACGACGTAGAAGGGGGATTCCGGATCCGTCGGCGTTGCCGGTTGTGCCGCAGCGACATCCGGTTCGGCGAGGCCGGCCGCCGGTCCCGGAGCGCCTCCAGCGGAGACAACCGAGCCCGGCGCAGTCGACTCGGCGCCGGCACTTAGCTCGGCCGAATCGACAGGGGCTACCTGCCCACCATCGCCGCCGAGACCGGCTGCCACGCGCAGCCCAGCATCGCCGCCGAGGCCCGCTGCCACGCGCAGCCCACCAACGCCATCGGGAATCGCGTGCACACACTGCACGCCCTGAGCCCGGACCTCGGCGATAGCGTCCGCGAGCGCGTCATCGGCAAGCACGAACCGCGCGCCCGACACCTCGAGAATGTAGGCGAGCCGATCGGCGGGCGTCGCCGGATCGACGTGCACACACAGCGCCCCGGCGAGCCCGATGGCGAACGGCGCCTGCAACACCCGGCGATCGCGGGGCAGCATGACCGCGACGGCATCGCCGGGGCGCACGCCGACAGTGTTCAGTGCGCGCGCCAAAGTCTGGACCGCCGCGCCGAATTCGGCGAAAGACTGCTCGCCTTCATCGTCGATGACGGCGGTAGCACCGGCCGCGTCGGCGACGATGAAGGCGAGCAGCAGCTCAGGAACCGAACGCACCTCGGACAGTCGTCGGGCGACGTCATCGGGTGCCGGCGCCGCGTCTGCGTCACCCACCGAAGAGGATCCGCCTGCAACCGTCTTCGCCGAGGGTGAGACGCCGCCGTTATCCCCGGTCGGCACAGATCCGGTGGCCGTGGGGGGTGAGGCGTTGGCGTCCACCGGCTCCGCGGCACCTGCCATCTCGCGCCGGGCGACGATTCGCCCGTCGGCAGCGATCTCGGGCTCCGACAGTGCCGCCGGCTCGTCGTCGAGCAGAACACTCACATCGCACGCGCGCGGCGCATCGGCCAACCTGCGCACCACCGCGAGAACTCGGCGCGCCATCCGCTCCGGCTCGAACCGATCCACCAGATCGGGGCGGATTTCCACCCGGCAGATGAGCTGCCCGTGCTCCACCAGCGGAACGACCGTGATCGGGTAGTGGCTGAGGGAATCGACGCGGCGCGGGATCATGCGGGCCCCGCCGCCCATCGGCATCGCCGCGGTGACCGCGCCCATCGGGGAGTTCTCGAAAACCAGCAGGGTGTCGAAGAGCTGGCCGACGCCTGCGTGGCGGGTGATCTCGGAGATGCCGAGGTACTCGTGGGTCCGCAGTTCGGCCACCTGCTTTTGCAGCGGGGCGGCCACTTCGGCCGGTGCCCGCTGGTCCACCCGCACCCGGACGGGAATGGTGGTGATGAGCGCGCCGACGATGCGGTCGGCGCCGGGCAGGGTGGCGTCACGGCCGGAGGTGGTCTGGCCGAACACGACGTCGTCGCGGCCGGTGAGGCCGGAAAGGATACGCGCCCACGCTACTTCGAGAACCGTGTTGAGAGTGAGCCCGTTGGCCCGCGCCCACGCGGTGACGAATTCCGTTTCCTCGACACTGAATCGCGCCTCGCCGAGCACCGCGAGATCGGGTTCGGCCGGTGCGGGCGGGCCGACCATCGGCATCGGGGCCAGGTCGGCGAGGGCGGTGGTCCACGCGCGGACGGAGGCCTCGGTGTCCTTCTGCGCGATCCAGGCCGCATGGTCACGCAGCGGCGGCGCGGGCGGCAGCGCCGCGCCTTCCCCGCGATGCAGCGCGATCAGGTCGGAGAACAGCAGCGGAATCGACCAGCCGTCGACCACGATGTGATGCGCGGTGCAGATCAGTTGGTAGGTGGTGTCCGCGAGTCGGGCGGCGGTCACCCGGAACAGCGGTCCGTTGTCCAGATCGAGCCTGCGGCGCCCCTCGGCCCAGTAGATCTTCTCCGCCTCGGCCTCCGGATCGGCGGCACCGCGCAGATCGATCTCGTGCCAGGCGATCCGGCCGGCGGACGTCACGACCAGCACCGGATGCGGCAGCCCCTCGGTGAGCACCGCACCCGCCAGATGTGGATACCGTTGCAGCAGTTCGTCGAACGCGGTGCGCAGCCCCGACAGCTCGGTCAGGTTCTCGATCCGGACCGTGAAGGTGACCAGGTACGGGTCGACGCCCGGTGACATCGCGCTCACCGAATACAGGCCACGTTGTAGCGGCGAGAGCGCGATGACGTCGAGGATCTCGATACTCACTTGGCGCCGAACTTCCGTCCGAGCGCGCTCAACGCGGCGGCGTCCAGCCCGGACGCGCTCATCGGCGCCACCTCCTGCGCAGCGGGCTGGGCTGGCGAATCTGCCTTGCCTGCACCGTTTTCCAGCTGTTCGGCCAGCTCGTAGACGGCCGGATAGGCGAACACGGTCTGCACGTCGAGCACATGGCCCTGCTCGGCCAGGTCGGTGACCAGGCGAAGCGCGGCGATGCTGTCGCCGCCGAGGGAGAAGAAGGTGTCCTCACGGCCGAGGTCGTCGTCCTCGTCCAGATCGAGCACCTTGCGGATGGCGGCGGCGATCACGCGCTCGGCGTCGGTCTGCGGCTCGCCACCGAGGCCGGCGGTGGGGATCTCCAGCACGTCGTCGTCGGAGGCGGGGGTGAACAGGGGGCGCTCGTCGGGCGTCGCGTCGATGACGGCATCGGCTGCTTCGGCCCACGCGCTCGCGCGCTGCGCGAAACGCGAGGCGAAGACGCCGATTTCGGGCCGGCCGGCCAGTTCGATCGGGAAGTCGAGGGTCAGGGTGGCGCCGTCGGCGCCGAGGGCAACGTCCATCACGATGTCCACACCGTGCGGCCGGGCCGAGCGCCGCGCGACCTCGCGCACCTGCACTCCCCCGCTGCTCAGCGCGACCGGCGCGGCGTCGCGGACGGTCAGCAGCGCCTGGAACAGCGCGCCGTCGGCGAGTGCGGCGGTGCCGCGCAGCAGGTGGGTGATCCGCTCCACCCGGGGGCCCGCCTGCGCACGCGCCTGCGCCACGGTCTCGGCGGTCTCGGCGATCAGCGTCTTCGGCGTGCGACCGTTCGGCGCGATACGCAGCACGAGATGGTTGGCGAAGGGACCGACGACCTCCGCGGCCTCCGCCGAACGCGCCGGATCGGTGAGCCCGACCAGCGCATCGTCGCCGAGCCCGGTGTCGCGCAGGGCGGCGGCGGCGAGCGCGGCGAAGACGGCGGCGGCGTCACCGTCGGCGTGCACGCGCAACGCGGCGAGGGTCTCCGACGGCATGGTGAGCACTCGGCGGGCGATGCCGATACCGGGCGTGGACGAGGTGACCGGAACGCGAGCGGGTAGCTCGGCCAGCCGCTCGGTCCAGTACGCCAGCGCCGGATCGTTCGCCGCGGTGGCGGCCAGCGCCTTCAACTGCGCGGGCACGAAATCCGCGAACTGCTTCGCGGCACCGGGCTCGGCTCCGGCGTACGCGGCGAACAGGGCCGCCACGAACAGTTCGACCGAACGGTCGTCGGCGGCAATGGGATGCGCCGCGATCGAGAGCACATCGCGCCCGGGCAACCGGTACAGCCGCACCCGCAGCGGCAGACCCGCCACCAGGTCGAAGCGGTGCTCGGCGTCCTGGGCGAGGGCGAGTTCGAGATCGGTGTCGTCGGCGACGCTGCGGCCGATCTCCAGCACGGATGCGGGGGCGTCGACGACCCGCTGATACGGAATGCGACGGTCGTCGGGGAAGACGCTGCGCAGAATCGCGTGTTCGGTCAGCACCGCGATGAGAGCACGGTCCAGTGCGCTCGGGTCCACGTCCCCGGTGAGTTCGAGTGCGATGAACAGGTTGGCGGCCGGCCTGCGGTGCAGCCGCTCCGGCAGCAGCGCGGCCTGCTGGGCGGGAGCCAGCGGGACTCCACGATCACCGGAACCGGCGGCAGTCTTGGGCGCGGTCAGGTTCTGCACAAGCGAATCCGGCATTGCGATCCTCTACTCACTGATCGAAACGAACTGGGTGCGCGGGCGGTCGCGAAACCAACCACACCCCCGGGTAATAAGTTAGCCTATCCTTACCGACTGCCGCGAGTCGGCAGTCACCGAGCAGGCGGGGCCGGGGCGTCCCGCCGCGAGTTCCCCATCAGGGGTCCCGGCCGTAGAAGCGCGCCGAATCGCACGTGCTGATCTGGGCGCCGCCGCCCGGCGCGCGCAATCCGCGCGCAGCCGAGCCGGGCAGCGTCCATCCGCACAGCGCAATCCGCGCAGCCGCCCCGCACGACATCCACCCGCACAGCGCAATCCGCGCAGCCGCCCGTGCGACATCCACCCGGCACCGCGCAATCGGCACGCAGCCACCCTGGTGGCGTCCATCCGCCGCATAGCGCGATCGCCGCGCAGCCACTAAGGCCGACATCCACCGATCACACAGCCCCCGAACGGCCGGGCGGATCCATCCGGACCCACCCGGCCGGCCACTCCTACTTGCCGACGGCCGCGAAGGTCGGGTCGAGCTTCTCCAGCACGTACGGCACCGACAGCGCGGTCGGGGTGTTGATCGCGCTGATGGTGAGGGTGTCGAGGAAGGTCATGCCGCCCGACTTCACCGCGGGCAGATCGTTGTAGCCCGGCAGTTCCTTGAACTTCTGCTCATAGGCGGGCATGGCGCCGCACATGAGGATGTCGGAGGTCAGATCGCCGAGCCGCTCCGGCGAGAGCGCCAGGCGTCCGCCGGCGGGGGCCTCGTCGGCGATGTTCTTCGGGATGCTCAGGCCGAGATCGTTGAACAGCTTCGCGGAGCCGTCCTTCGGGTCGGCCAGCACCATGAGCTGCGAGGGGCCGGTGAGCATGCAGGTCAGGAAGGTCTTGCCGGCGAGGTTGGGGTACTTCGCGGACACGTCTTTGATCTTGGTGTCGACGCCGGCGATCACCTTGTTCGCCTCGTCTTCCTTGTGCAGCACCCGCCCGAGCTCGGTGACCTGATCGGACCACAGGTCCACCTCGGCGTCCTCGGTGACCGGGCCGATGGTCGGGGCCAGCTTGGAGAGCTTGTCGTACATCGCCTGATCGACCAGGAATCCGGGCACCAGGATCAGATCCGGCTCCAGCGCCGCGATCTGCTCGGCCATATCCGAACCCTGCTTCAGCACCTTGGCATCGCCGAGGGAATCCGGCGCCCACGGCACCTTCTGGCCGCCCGCGAGGATCGAGACGTTGTCGGCGTAACCGACCGGCGTCACGCCGAGGGCCAGCGAGGCATCCAGCCACTGGTTGCCGATGGTGACCACGCGCTCGGGTGTGCCTTCGACGGTCGTCTCGCCGAGCTTGTGCTTGACGGTGACGCCCGCACCCTCCGCCCCCTCGGAGTCGGCGCCACAGGCCGCCACCGAGACGGCCAGCGCCGTGGCCACCGCGGCCATTCCCAGCCGCGCGAGCACACCTCGCCGCGCGGTCCTTCGAGCCAGTTTCATTCCGTACTCCTTGCTTCGACCCCGACCGAACTCGGATGATCGTAGGTAAGCCTAAGCTTGCGCGAAGGCGAGTCGTCCGTCGGTGGTCCATCTGGCCGTGTCGCCGGTGCGGAACAGCCGCTCACCGGGCTCGAACGGGTCCGCGACGAAACCGTCCGTCGCTTCGGGACCGGCGAACCGGGTGGCCAGCGCGATTCCGCCCACGTACACCTCGCCGAGCACGCCGGGCGCGACGGGCCGCAGCCACTCGTCGAGGATCAGAATCCGCGCACCGGGCACCGGACGTGCGCGCCCGGCTCCGGTCATCGGCCCGCGGGCGACGGCGCCGAGATACGCGGGCGCGCGGTAGGCGAAGGTAGCCACCGAATCCGGCGCCAACGTCCGCAGCAGCGCGGGAAGCTCTGCGGACCAACCGATTCCGTTCACATCCCAGCGGTGCACCGTCGGCAGAGTGTCGACCCCGGCCGCGGCGAGACCTGCGAGCAGCGTCGGCGCGGCGACCACCTGCGTCACCGCACGCTCGGCGATCACCTGCGCCAGCGCCACCGGGTCGGCGCGCTGCTCGGCGGTCGCCAGAACGAAGGTCGCGCCGTCGGTCAGTGCCGCGAGCAGATCGGCCGCCAGCTGGGGATCGTCGGGGGCGGTGGCGAACAGCCGGATATCGGCCCGCTTGCGTGCCGGATCCGCGTCGGCGCGACGTCGATCGGCGGCCACACAGCGCCGGTCCGCGACGGCGGCGGTGAGCGCGGTCAGAGGCAGCTCGAGCGGCCCGACCTCGGCTGAACGGTGCAGACCCGTGGTCGCGCCGGTCGAGTCGGACCGCCCATCGTTCTCCGGGGCGGCGGAGGGCGCGCTGTACTTGCTGACGGGCGCGGCCGGAGGCAACAACCTGCCCAGCGCGGCGAGCAGGTGGGTCAGCGAATCCACACCGGCCGTCGGTTCGGTTGCGGCCTCGCCCGCGATCAGCTCGTCCAGTCGCTGATACAGCTCGCCATAGGTGAGTTGTTCACTGCCGCACCGCAACGCGATCCGGACCCCCGGCACCGCGCGACCATGCCGGAACAGGGCACCCAAGCTGCGCACATCGGACGGTTCGACACCGGTGGACCATTCGCCCAGCACTCGTTCCTGTTCGCCGGCGCTCATCAGCCGGAGCTCGGACACGGCGCGTTCGGGCGTCTCGGCGAAGGCTTCCAGCACCGTCAGCAGATGGCGGGTGAACAGCGCGATCGTGGCCGCGTCGTAGCGGCGGGCGTCGGCGATGACGCGCACGTCCACCTCGCCGGCGACCCTGGTGGTGAAGACGAACGTCAGCTCGCGCGGGGCGCGGACCGGTATCGGCTGTGGCGCCAGGTGCAGGTCCTCGGCGAGCCAGGTTTCGCCGAATCGGTGGTCGTCCTCGCAACGGATCTCCGCCTGCGGCACGGCTTTTCGATCCTCGCGGACGATCGGCAGGTCCTGGTCGCGGAAGGCGTTCAGCGCCGCGTCGCGGGCGCGAGCGAGCACCTCGGCGAGTGTCGGATCGCCAGACAGATCGGTGCGCAGCATCAGCCTGCTCGCCAGCGGGCCGACCAGATCGGCGGCCACGGTATCGGTGCGGCCGGTGGTCGGGGTGGCGAGTACGATCTCGCGGCCCGCGCCGAGCTTGTGCAGCAAGGCGGCGACTGCCGCCTGGTACAGCATGAATTCGGTGGCGCCGGCGGCTTCGGCGCGGGATTCGAGGCGTTGGCGCAGGCCGGTCGGGATACCGAAGCCGACGTCGTGTGCGCCCGCAACGTCCGCATCGGCACGGTCGGCGAGATCGACCGGGGCAGGCAGTTCGGTCTGCGCCCGCTGCCATTCGTCGATTCTGGTGCCCGCCGATTCCGCGACAGCGTGCTGCCACAACGTGTAGTCGACGTGATCGATGGCCGGTGGCCCCCACTGCGGCGGCGCACCGGTACCTATCCGGCAGCGGTAGGCGATAGCGAGATCGGAGACGACCGTGCGCAGCGAGGGCTCATCGGCCACGAGCCGATGCGCGACCAGCGAGAGCACCCTGGTGTTCTCATCCAGCAGGAAGATCTGCGCCGACAACAGCGGAGCGGTGGCCGGATCGAATCGGTGCGCGGCGGCCGAACGCAGCGCTCCGGGGAGATCGGCTTCCGCGATGCCGGTGACGACGACGGTGGTGTCAGCCGAGGCCAACACCAATTGATGCGGTTCGTCTCCGGTGAGTTCAGCGTCAGCGATGACGTTCTGGGCCGAAGACGGCACCGTCCGATGGCCGCCCCCGGGGAACACGGTGCGCAGCGCGGCATGGCGGGCGATCACATCGTTGAGCGCCGCCGTCAGCGCGGGCTCGTCGAGCGGGCCCGTGATCCGAACGGCAGCCTGCACGACACCCTGTGCACCGGCAGCCCATTCGGCGCGCTGCCGATGGGACAGCGGAACCCGCTCCGGGCGTGGCTGTTTCGTCAATGGCGGCAAACCGTTCACGCCCGCCGTCACCGGCGTCGACTCGATCAGCGCGGCCAAACCGGCGACGGTCGGCGTGTCGAAGGGCGCGCGCACGTCGATCTCCACACCGAACTCCGCGCGGATCCGCACCACCAGCCGGTTGGCCAGCAGCGAATGCCCACCCAGCTCGAAGAACGAATCGTCGGCGCCGACCTCGGCGTGGCCGAAGATCTCGCCGAACAGCGCCGCCAGCCTGATCTCGGTGGCGGTGGCCGGTGCCCGGCGGGCCCGCATGCCGACGCGGCGCGGTTCGGGCAGGGCGCGTTTGTCGAGCTTGCCGTGCTCGGTCAACGGGATCCGGTCGACCACGGCGAAGGCGGACGGAATCATGAACTCCGGCAGGGATTTCGCGAGATAGTCACGGACCCGCTCGACGTCGACGTCCGCCTCGGCGGGCACCACGTAGGCGGCGAGGGTGGTGCCGAGGGCACGGTCGGTGTTCGCGACGACCACGCACTGCGCCACGCTCGGATGCCCGGCGATCACGGCCTGTACCTCGCCCAGCTCGATGCGATACCCGCGCACCTTCACCTGTTCGTCGGCGCGACCGACGAATTCGAGTTCACCGGACACATTGCGCCGCGCCAGATCACCGGTGCGGTACAGCCGGCGACCGGGACGGAAGGGATCGGGAACGAACCGTTCGGCGGTGAGCCCGGCCCGGTCGAGGTAGCCGCGGGCCAGCTGATCGCCGCCGAGATAGATCTCACCCACCGCGCCGGCGGGGACCAGCTGCAATCGGTCGTCGAACAGGTAGGCGCTCACATTGCGGTTCGGCACGCCCACCGGCACGATGCGCGGGCCCTGCGGTCCCTCCACCGGCATATGCGTCGCCGAGACCACGGCCTCGGTCGGGCCGTAATGGTTGCGCAGTTCGGCGTCGAACATCCCGGCGAACCGGTCGGCCACCTCACCGAGCAGCGCCTCGCCGCCCACCGGCACATGCCGCAGCGCGCGCCACTCGCTGACCTCCGGCAACAGCAGCAGCGCACTCAGCAGCGAGGGCACCATATGCAGCACGGTGACGCCGTAGCGACTGATCAGATCGGCGACATAGCCGATATCGCGGAAGGCGTCCGGGCGCGGAATCACCAGGCGCGCACCGAGCGTCAGCGTGACGAAGATGTCGAGCAGCGACGCGTCGAAGCTCACCGACGACGATTGCAGCAGCCGGTCCTCGGCCGTCATCCCCCATTGGGCGCAGAACCCGATCAGATGATCGGCGATCGCGGCATGCGCGACCGGCACGCCTTTGGGGGTTCCGGTGGAACCGGAGGTGTAGATCACGTAGGCGAGGTTGTCCGGACGCAGCGGGCGCACCCGGTCGGCGTCGGTGGGCGCGTGCTCGGCCCGATCGACGGCCGATTCCTCGGCGGCGTCCAGTTCGACTCGGCCGAGTACCAGCCGGGGTGCCGCGTCGCCGATCAGGAAATCGATGCGCTCATCCGGGTAGGCCGGGTCGATCGGCAGGTAGGCGGCCCCGGCTTTGAGCACCGCGAGTACCGCGACGACGAACTCCGGCGAGTTCGATATCCGCAGCGCGACGATGTCCTCAGTGCCGATACCCTGCGCGATCAGCCAGTGCGCCAACCGGTTCGCGCGACGGTCGAGCGCGCCGTAGGTCAATTCCAGATCGGTGCCTGGCTGGTCGGCCGGTGCGATGATCGCCACCGCCTCGGGCGCGGCGCCGACCCGGCGCTCGAACAGCGACACCAGGGTGGCCGGCTCGGTGTCGACCAGTTCACCACGCGATTGCGCGAGCAGCCGCTGCCTGGCCTGGGGTCCGAACAGGTCGAGCTCACCCAGACGCACCTGCGGGCCGGTGAGCGCACTGTCGAGCAGTTGCAGATAGTGATCGAGCAGTTGCTCGATCAGCCGCTCGTCGAACGCGTCGGGCCAGTATTCCGCGTCGACGCGCGGGGCCGACGGATCAAGGGTCACGGTCACGCGCAATGGCACCGGCAGCTGCGGGCCGCCCAGCTCGAGCATGGTCGCGCTCACGCCGTCGAGCGTGAAACCCGCACCGGCACTGCGGACACCGAATCCGATGCGCGCGAGCTGTTCGAGCCCGTCCCTGCTCGCGGTGCGGTCGGGATTGATCGCGTGCACCACCCGGTCGATGCCGATGTGCTTGTGCGCCAGCGCATCGGTGACCACACCGTCGATCTCGGCGGCGAAATCGGCGAAGGCGGCCTGCGCGCGCGGTGTGCTGCGCAGCAGGACGGTATTGCCGAAGTATCCGATGCGATCGCCTGCGTCCTTGCCGCGCAGCGACACCGGCATCGCGACCAGGAAATCGGTGGCGGCGGTGTAGCGGTGGATGAGGGTCGAATACGCGGCCAGCAGGACCGCCGTTGGCGTCGATTCCGACGCATCGGCGAACTCGCGCACCCGCTGGACCAGCGCGTCGGGCAGCTCCCGGCTGCGACGTGCGGCCTGTCGTGCACCGGAACCGGAGACCGGGCCGCCGGGCAACTCCAGCGGTTCGGGCAGCGGGGTGAGCGTCTCGCGCCAATACGCCAGGCCCGCACTGTCGTCACCGCGACGGTCGGCGAACCGTGTGCCCGCCCGGCGCACCGGGGCCGAACCGTTGTACGCGGCCTCCAGGTCGGCGGTGAACACGCCGAGGGAGTCGTCGTCCCATGCGATGGTGTGCGCGACCAGCACCAGCACATATTCTTCGGCGCCGGTGCGGATCAGCGTCAACCGCAGCGGCGCCTCCGCGCTCAGTTCGAAGGGCCTGGCCAGCTCACGCCGAACGAGCACTTCCACCCGGCGGGTCAGCCCGGCCTCGGAACGTCCGGACAGATCGTGTTCGAGCCACGCGGGCGCCAGATCCGGGCGAACCACCTGATACGGCTCACCGTCGATGCCGCGCCCGTAACTGCTGCGCAGGATGTCGTGTTCAGCAGCGACGGCGGCGACCGCGGCCCGCAGCCGGGCGACGTCGAGCGCACCGGAAAGCCGGTAGGCGACACCGATATTGAGCGAGACATCAGCGGGCTCACGGGTCTGCAGGAACCAGGCACGCGACTGCCCCGGCGTCAGCGGACGGCGTGGGCCGGGGGACGCCGGAATCCGGCGGCGCACCAGTTCGGTGCGGTGTGCTCGCACGCTCGCCGCGTCATTGGCAATGGTCGACATGGTTCCCTCCGGCCCCCGCACTGGATCTATCGCTCGCGGTCCGCGCGCGTTCGGCAACTACTCCGGCGCGTCGGTGAGATAGCCGCCGCGACGGAAGAATTCGGCGCCGTCGTGTTCGGTGCCGTCGGCGGTGCGCACCCGGGTGATCACCAGCGCGTGGTTACCGCCGCGATAGGCGTCCGGCCCGCACACCACCGCGCCGCCGTCCTCCTGCACGATGACGCGGCCGGGCGTGCCGCCGTAGCG
Organism: Nocardia sp. CDC519; assembly: GCF_059509835.1. Lineage (NCBI taxonomy): Bacteria > Bacillati > Actinomycetota > Actinomycetes > Mycobacteriales > Nocardiaceae > Nocardia > Nocardia sp. CDC519. Next base: position 213,059 of record NZ_CM183377.1, read on the forward strand.
GGCCGAGGAGACCCGGGAGGCCAGGATCTCCACCTTCTCGCCCCGGTAGTGGCTGAACGCGCGCGGATACGGCGCCGACAGCGCGCGCACGAAACGCTCCAGATCCACGGCGGGCCAGTTCCAGTCGATGCGGCTGTCGCGCTCGGAGCGCTTGTGGAAATAGGTGCGCTCGGCCTTGTTCTGTGGCTTCCATTCGGCGGTGCCGTTGGCCAGCGCGTCGAGGGCCTCCTTCACCGCGCCGGGAATCAGCTCCATGCCGGCCAGCACCAGCTCGGTGCCGGTGGCGTCGGGGCCGATCGGCAGCGAGTGCTGGACCAGGATGTCGCCGGTGTCGAGCTGCTCGTCCATCCGGTGCACCGTCAGGCCGAATTCGCTCTCACCGCTGATCAGCGCCCACAGCACCGGCGAGAAACCGGTGAACTTGGGCAGCAGCGAATCGTGCAGGTTCAGCGTGCCGTAGGTGGGCATCTCGTAGAGCTCGGCGGGCATCCAGGTGTACCAGCTGTTCACCACGATGACGTCCGGTTCGGCCCGCTTGACCAGATCGATGGTCTCGGCGTCGGCGCGCTCGGTCAGGTGCACCGGGATGCCGTGCTCACGCGCCAGCTCCTCCACCGAATCCGACCAGATGCCCTTGTAGGAATCCTCGCTGGCCGGATGGGTGACCGCGAGCACCACCTCATGCTCGGAATCGATCAGAGCCTGCAGGGTCTTGCGGCCCCAGGTCTGGAAGCCGAACGACACGATGCGCATAAACAGAAACCTTCATCCTCGATGCCAAGTAAGGCAAGCCTAGCCTACTGGGATAGACGGCCTGCTCAGGGGCGAGCCGAATGGGCCGATTCGGCGTTCGCCGGGACCGCGCTGGTGGCCGCCGTGGCCAGCACCCGATCCGAAAGCTGGCCCAGGCAGCTGAGATTCGGGAAGCCGGGACCCTGCGCCAGTCCGGCCAAATTCGGCAGGTAGAGCTTGGCATCGAGCCCGTCCACCGCCAGATCGTGCCCGATCGCGGCCTCCAACCGGGCCTGGGTGATCGGACCGCCGATGGCGAGCTCGACCAGATCGGCGGCGTCGGCGTCGAACATGTCCAGGAACCACAGCGCCTGCCCGCCGGTGGCATCGACCACCAGATCGAAGCTGTGCTGCTGATCCGGGCGCATCTCGTTGCGCAGGGTGAGCGCCACGCCGTCGCCCTGCTCGGCGACCCGGACCACCCGGCCCTGGAGGTGATGCACTCGATTGTCGGCCAGCAGCGATTCCTGCACCCGCACCGAGAACACGCCGCGGTCGCAGCGCCGCATCACATCCCTGCGCTCCTCGATACTCAGCGCGCGCCACTTCGCGGGGTCGCTGAACAGGGAGTTCTCGAAATAGCTTTCGCCGCGGGTGTAGATGGTGGCGCCGGGGGAAATGACCGAGACGGTCAGCACGTCGTGGCGGACCAGCTCGTCCATGGCCGAACCCGCGGTCTCGCCGCCGCCGATGACGGCCGCGCGTGAGGACACCGGCAGCTTGCGTTTGCCCGCCAGATCCCAGAACTCGGCGATGCTGAGCACCTTCGGATGGTCGGCGAGCGCGCGGGCGCTATTGCCGGGGCCGGTGATCATCAGGCGGTCGGCGTCGATCTCACTGGTCACCCCGTCCGAATCGGCGACGGTGACCAGCCAACCGTCGGCCGCGGCCGAGATCTTGCGGACGCTGCCGGTGACCAGGTCGAGATCGATCTTGCGGGCCACCCACTGCAGGTATTTCGCCCAGACATTGTGCTGCGGGCTCGGGCGGCCACGGTCGACCCACTCGGCGTAGGTACCGCGCTCGACCAGGAACGCGGTCCAGCTGAACGCCATCATGGCCTCGTTGATCGCCTGGTTGTGCCCACGCGCCCAGGTGGAGTGGTACGGGAAGCCGATGTCCTTCTCCGGGCTGGTGCCCAGCCGGTGCTGACCATCGGTCCACCCGCCGGTCGCCAGCCAATTGCCGCCCACCGCATGCGGTTCCACCACGGTCACCTGTGGCGCGGGCAAACCGAGCGAGCGCAGCACATGCGCTTTGGCCGCGACGGCCATCGCCTTCGGTCCGGCACCGACAACGAGAAGTCTGTCCACTGGTTCTCCACTCTCTCCACATGGCAGCACTGTGATTCCAGCCACCGTTCAGCTACCGATACCGGCGACCAGCTGCGGCGACGTGGGCGCGGAACGCGTAGCCACCTCCACAGGATGACCTAGGGCTCCCGTGTTTGCATAGGCTTACCTTATATTGCTTGGCAGTGCCAGTCCCCCGACCCCGGCACGCAGCCGAAAAGATTGGAACGCACATGTTCAACCGCAAGACCCGTGCCGCCGCCGCGGCGCTCGCCCTCACCGCCGCCGCCTTCGGCTCCGTGGCAACCATCGCCCCGGCCACCGCGGCTCCCTCGGTCGTCCGGACAAACGCCCCCGGCGTCGGCGAGCTCCAGTCCAAGCTGCAACTGGTGTTGAACACCGGCGCCCCGCGCGGCGATCGCGCCGCCGAGCTGGAGGCGGGCGAGGCAGGCCTGCCCGTCGTCGACGAGCTGTCCAACCGCATGGCGGCCATCCCGAGCTTCCGCTACAGCGTCGTCGGCCCGGTCAACACCCAGGGCGACCTGACCAGCGCCCAGCTCAAGCTGGCCCTCGACGGCTACGAGGATTTCCCCACCGTCGAGGTCGCCTGGCGTCAGATCGACGGCACCTGGAAGCTGACCAACGACTCGCTGTGCAGCCTGGCCTACTACGGCTCGGTGTCCTGCGCTCTCTGAGCTCGGTCGCACCCGGCGAGTTCACCCGGCGGCGGCTCCATCCTCGAGCAATCGAGGGCGGGCCGCCGTCTCGCATTTTTCGCCTACTCGGTGACGACTTTCCGGTCAACTTAGGCTAACCTCAGCACATGGGCAAAGGCACCAACGGCGTACTCATGAAGATCTGGCGGGCCGACGACTACCGTCTGCGCGTCACCTCCACCGAAACCGTCACCGATAAATACGTGCGGATCGGATTCGCCGCCAACGGCCTGCTCGCCGACCACCCGGTGCACCCCACCCAGTGGATCCGGCTCTGGATTCCCGACGCGACCACCGACAAACTGCACCATCGCGGCTACACCCTGATCGACCAGGACCCGGCGGGCGACCATTTCTACATCGAATTCGCGCTGCACGGCGGGCCCGCGAGCCAGTGGGCCGAGCGCGCGGCCGTCGGCGACGAGATCGAGTCCACCGTCCTCGGCTCGGATTTCGAACTCCCCGACGTCACGCCGAGCGAATACCTGATCTTCGGTGATACGGCCTCGCTGCCCGCGATCAACACCCTGCTCGAATCCATCGGCGACACCCCGGCCCGGGTGTGGCTGGAATGGCAGTTCGAATCCGATGTCACGCTGCCCGTGCGCAATAAGCCACACCACCAGGTCACCTGGTTGCAACGCATCGACGACGGCCGCCTGATGCGCGAGGCCGCCCACGAACTCACCTGCCCCGGCGACGCCTACGCCTGGGTGGCCTGCGACGGCCACACCACCCGCTCGATCGTGAAGACGTTCAAGACCACCCACCAGCTGCCCAAGACGCAGCTGAAGTACCGGGCGTACTGGAAGTAGCCACGGCAGGGCTCGCGCCCGCCCGGTCATCCTCGAGGAGGAGAAGCTCGCGACCTGCGGCTGACGCGCACCGTCACCGCGCTGAGGCACGATGGCAGGCGGATTCGACGCCGGCTGTCCGGCCGGGAGCGTCGACGGGGCGGAAAGCGAGCAAGGTGTGTCCAGCATCGACATGGCGGTTTCGGCGGCGGCCGTGCTCTTCACGGTGCTGGCGGTGGTGGCCACCGCATGGGCACGCACTATCGCGCCGTTCGTCTGGCCGCCGCTGTTCCTCGGCGGCTGCGCCCAGCTGCTCCTCGAAGGTTTCTACTGGCAGTTCGCGCCGGTCTATCTGCTGATCCCGCTGTCGCTGCTGCTGATATTCCCGGCGAATCAGGTAGCGGGCGCGCGTCGGGTTGTGCTGATCGCCGGCCGCGTCGGTGCGGCGGTGCTGGCCGTGGCCGCCGTCATCGCCACCGCGCTGCCGCCGGTGCCTACCCTGCCGGAGCCGAGCGGGCCGCACCCCGTGGGCAGCATGATTTTTCGCTGGGTCGACGCGGAACGCCCGGAAACCGCGACGCCGGCCGTCGACGATCGCCGGAATGTGATCGTGCAGGCGTGGTATCCAGCGGCCACGACCGGAGGCCGGCAGTACCTGTATCTCGACGGCTACGACCGCCTACCGGAGCGGGTGTCGCTGATACCGGCGCCGATCATGCGCGGCTATCACCTCATCGATTCCCACGCCTACGCCGATGTCCCGATCAATGCGGAGCGGGACCGGTGGCCGGTGGTGGTGTTCTCGCCCGGATACGGTGCGCCGCGGGCCTTCTACACCTCGCTGGTGGTCGATCTGGCCAGCCGCGGCTTCGTCGTCCTGGCCGTCGACCATCCCTACGAGTCGGCGGTCACCGAACTGGCCGACGGCACCATCGCCACCACCGAGCCGGACGTTCCGGCCGACGAACCCGAGTCGACCCGGTACATGAGCGACCAGCTCGAACTCCGCACCGCCGACCTGCGATTCGTCATCGATCAACTCACCCGCCCCGACGCCATCGACCCCGCGTTCGCCGCTCACCTCGACACCGGACACATTGCCGCGATCGGCCATTCGTTCGGAGGCGCCGCCGCGGCCGCCGCGCTGGCGTACGATCCGCGCATCCGGGCCGCCGCCAACATCGACGGCACGCTGTACGGCGACCTGCCCACCCGCTCCCTGACCGGGCCGTTCCTGCTGGTCGAGAGCGATCGCGCGGAAACCGGCCATTCCCAGCGCTATATCGACGGCAACGCCACGCTGCTGACCAACCTCCGCGCCCCCGGCTACCGTTTCGAACTCGCCGACGCCAACCACTACAGCTTCACCGACGTCCCCCTGTTCCTCTCCGGCCCGGCTCATTTCGTGGCCGCGCGATTCATCGGCGGTTCCCGTGGACCGGGTCCCACTCAGCGCGCCACCAACGACATCCTCGCCGCATTCCTGAGCGAACCGCTCGGCGGTGCCCCGGCCGACGTCACCGCGGCGGCCCGCGGACACCAGGGCATCGAGGGCGGGCCGGTGGCCGGCTAGTTCTCGGCCGGAGCCGATAAGGCACCGCTGGTGCGACGGTAGGCCGCGTCGATCGCGGATAGTTCGTCGGCGGTGAGCACCTGCTCGATTCGCGCGAAGCCGTTCGGCGCCCGTTCGGTGACCAGGGCGATGATTCGGTCCATCGGGATATCCCGGTTCGCCAGCACAATGGCATTGGCGTGCTCACGCCTGGCCCGCTGATACCGTGCCGGACCCGCCACCGGATCGGCGCTCTCGGCGAGTGCGGCCGCCAGTGCGCGCGCACCGACGATCGCCTGCGAACCGCCATTGGATCCGACCGGATACATGGGGTGGGCGGCATCGCCGACGAGGGTGACGCGCCCGCTACCCCAGTGCGGCAACGGATCCCGATCCACCATGGGGTATTCGAGGATCTCCCCGCTCGCCGCGATCAATTCGGCGATATCCACGCCGGCGATCCGCCAGCCCGCGTAGTGCGGCAGCACATCGTCGATCCGGCCGATCCGATTCCAGTCCGGATCCGCCACCGCGCCCTCGTGCACGCGCACTTCCGCGACCCAGTTGACCAGCGATCGCCCTCGCTGCTGCGCCGCCCGCGAGATCGGATAGGCCACGAAGCGGGCCGCGGTACTGGAACCGGCCAGGATCATCGTCCGGCCGTCCAGGAACGGCGCGCGTTCGGCGGTGCCGCGCCACATCTGGATGCCGTTCCAGCGCGGGCCGCCCTCCTCCGGGTGCAGGTGCGCGCGGACGACGGAGTGCAGGCCGTCGGCGCCGATCAGCACATCGGCGTTCCAGTCGATCAGCGAATCGGTGGCGCGGTCGCGGATGCGGCAGTGCACCTGCTCGGCGCGCTCGACGATCGTCGTCAGCCGCAGCCCTTCGCGTACCGCGCCCGCGCCGAGCCGGTCTCGTACCGCGCGCAGCAGGATCGTGTGCAGTTCGCCTCGATGGATCGAGTACTGCGGCCACTCGTGTCCGGCGGCGAGACCGCGCGATTCCCGCCAGATCTCGTTGCCGAACCTGTCGTAGTGCACCGCCGCGGCGGTGGGGATGGCGGTGGCGGCGAGAGCGTCGGCGAGGCCGAGTTCGGCCAGCTCGGCCACCGCGTGCGGCAGCAGATTGATCCCGACACCCAAAGGCCGCAACTGCCGCACGCTGTCGATCACCTGCGCCTCGATCCCCCGGGCGTGCAGGCTCAGCGCCGTGGTCAACCCGGCGATACCGGCACCGGCGATCAGCACCTTCATCGCATCGCCCCGCTCGGGACCAGGGCCGGGTTGAACTGCTCGCGGATATGCGCGATCGCCGTCAGCTCGTCGGAAAGGACGTATTCCTTGTAGGCGCACCGCGATGGCGAGGCTTCGGCTGCCTCGTCACCGTGCCAGACGTCCCATCCGGCCGAGACGATGGTGCGGCCCAGAAATCGTCGCGCGGAGACCAGACCCCGGCCGATCGGGATCCTGGCATCGGTGAGGATCGCGGTCAGCTTCGGATCACGGCAGGCAACGGTCACCTCGTTCCGCGATACCGGCCTGGGGTCATCGCCGGCGCGCAGCTCGGATCGCCTCGACACCACCTGCTCCTCGCCGGTGCACGCCAGCAGCTCGCGCAGCCGGACGGGGAGCCCTGCCGCGGTCGAGACCCGCTGATCGATCACGGTGAGCGACAACGTTTCCCCGAGTAGCGCCTCGAGCAGCAACGTGGTGGAACCGTCGGCCTGCAACAGCATCCGGGTCACCGGCGGGAACGTGCCATGCCCGGCGGACCCGATTCCCGCGGAGGCACGCTCCCCCGCCGTCTCCACGAATATCCCCACTCCGTGCAGGGTAGCCGAGAGCCCAACGCCGCGAGACGTTCCCGGACGACGCCCGGGCGTGGCGTCACACGGAAACCGGCTCCAGCCGCCATCCGCTCGCCCGCGAGCGTTCGTTCCAGAAGTCCGCGTACCGACCGCCGAGCGCGAGCAGTTCATCGTGGGTGCCGCGTTCGACGATGCGGCCGCCGTCGACGAACAGGATCTGATCGGCATGGGCGATGGTGGCCAGCCGGTGGGCCACCACGATGACGGTCTTGTCGCGGGTGAGTTCGTGGATGCCGCGCACCACCACCGCCTCGCTGTGCGGGTCCAGGGCGCTGGTGGCCTCGTCCAGCAGCACGATGGGTGCGTCCTTGAGCAGGGCGCGGGCGATCGAAACCCGTTGCCGCTCACCGCCGGACAGGGTGGCGCCACCTTCGCCGACGGAGGTGTCGATACCGTCGGGCAGCCGGTCGGCGATCTCGTCGACGCGGGCGGCGACGGCCGCGCGGCGCACTTCGTCATCGGTGGCGTCGGGCTTGCCGATGCGGATGTTGTCGGCGACCGAGCGGTTGAACAGGTAGACGTTCTGGAACACCAGCGAGAGCTGATCCAACAGCGTTTCCGAGGGCTGTTCGCGCACATCGTGTTCGCCGACGCGCACCCGGCCGGAGTCCACATCGTAGAACCGTGCCGCCAGGCGCAGCAGCGTGGTCTTACCCGCGCCGCTGGGGCCGACGATCGCGGTGGTGGTACCCGCGGGAACCTCGAAACTCACGCCCGAGATCACCGGTTCGCCGGGCCGGTAACCGAACTCGACGTCCTCGAAGACCACCGACGGCGCACCCGGAGTGACCGGCTTGTCGGCTTCCGGCAGTACGGGCTCGGCCAGCAGTTCGGTGGCCCGATCCACCGCCGCGGCCGCCGAGCGCAGCGCATTGCCGAGTTGCGCGGCCTGATTCAGCGGCTCGATGAACCGGGCGCTCACCGCGATCAGGGCGATCGCGGCGGCGGCGGAGATGGCGCCGTCGGTGACCTGGCTGATCACCACATAGGCCAGCACCAGGAACACGGCCTGCACGAACAGGGCGAACAGGATCAGGCCGGGAACCGCGGAGAACACCGCACGGGTGGTGGCCGATTTCTGCTGCCGCAGCGCCGAATCCAGCGCCTTGTTACCGGAACCGACGGCACCGAAGGAGCGCAGCACCGGCTGGGCCTGAGCGAACTCGACCACCCGGGAATCGGCTTCGGCCGCGGCGGCGTGCATCCGCGCATCCGACCTGAGGTAGGCGCGGTTGGCCAGCCGGTTCACGGCGAACAGCACCGGCGCCGCCAGCAGCATCGTCAGCGAGATCCGCCAGTCGATGAACAGCATGCCGAGGCCGACACCGAGGGGCACCACGATGCTGGTGAGCACCTTGGCGGTCAGGTAGGCGACCGCACCCTGGATCTCGCGCACGTTCTCCACCACGATCCGCGACAGCGGCGCCGCGCTGTGGCTTTCGAACCAGCCCAGCGGCAGCGCGTTGAGCTGATCGCCGAGCCGGGTCTGCAAACCACCCTGCATGCCGACCGCGATCCGCAGCCCGACGGTGGCCTGGACGTAGTGCAGGCCGGCCATGGCCGCGACCGCGACCACCATCAGCGCCGCCCAGAACCAGGCGCGGCCGAGATCATCGTCGAAGACCGCCTCCAGCACCGGGACCAGCAGCAGATAGGCCGCCGCCTGGCACAGCGCCTGCGCGGTGATGACCGCGATCAACCGCGGGGTGAGCTGGGCGTACTCGCGGGGCACCAGCCCGAAAACCTTGCCGATCACCGGGACTCCTCCGCATCGATCAGGGCCACCGCGCCCAGCGCCGCCTCGTTGATTTCCCACAGCCGCTGATAGGTGCCGCCTGCCTCACGCAGGCTCGCGTGATCACCCTGTTCGACCAGCACACCGTCTTCGAGCACCAGGACCCGATCGACGCCGGTGATGGTGTGCAGCCGGTGCGCGATCACCAGCACCGTGCGCCCGGCGACCAGTACCGCGAGTGCGTCCTGCACCGCGGCTTCGGATTCCGGGTCGGCGAAGGCGGTGGCCTCGTCGAGCACCAGCACCGGGGTGTCGGCCAGCAGCGCTCGCGCGATGGACAGTCGTTGCGCCTCACCACCGGACAGGGTGGCGTCGACGCCGATCTCGGAGTCGTAGCCGCGCGGTAGCGCCATGATCCGATCGTGGATCTGCGCGGCGCGCGCGGCCTGTTCCACCGCGGCCGCATCGGCGCCGGGGCGGGCCAGCAGCAGGTTGTCTCGGATGGAACCGCGGATCAACCGGACATCCTGGAACACGAATCCGACCGTGCGATACAGCTCCTCGGTGCCGAAATCGCGGATATCGCGGCCGCCGATGGTGATCCGCCCGGCGCCGACGTCATAGAAGCGCGGCAGCAACTTGGCGAAGGTGGATTTACCGGAACCACTCGGGCCAACCAGCGCGGTGATGGTGCCGGGCGCCAGTTCCACGCTGATATCCCGCAGCACCTGATGGTCCTCGCGGTAGCCGAAGCTCACCGATTCGTAACGCACCAGGCCGGGCGCCGCCTGGGCGTCGACCGCACCGCCGGTGCCCGTGTTCAGTTCGGGGGTCTGCTGTAGTTCGTGCAGGCGCAGCGCGGCCGCTCCGGCGGCGCGCAAGGTCTGTCCGCTGTAGCCCAGGCCCATCAGAGCGCTGCCGAGACCGAGGCCGACGAGCAGGAACGGCAGCAGATCCAGCGGCTCCAGCCAGTCGAGGCCGATTCCGGCCAGCCCGGCGAGCACGATCACCAGCATCACGAACACCGGGGCGATGGCGATATCGGAGACGGCTTGCAGCCGGATCATCGGCGTCTTCCACCGGTCCAGGCTGCGCGTCTGGCCGTCGACGGCCTCCTGGAACGCGCCGTGCGCCTTCCCGGCCTGACCGAAGGCGCGCACCACCTGGATGCCGTCGACGAATTCGATGGTGGCTTCCTGTACCCGCCGTTCCCAGCGGTTGTAGATGGCGAGCCGATCACGGCTGTCCTGATCCATCATCCGGCTCAGCGCGATGAAGTAGGCGATCAACGGCAGCAGCAGCACCAGCGTCAGCCGCCAGTCGACGGTGAACAGGTAACCGAGGGTGACCAGCGGAACCACCAGCGCGCCGACGAATTCCAGCCGCGCGTGCGCCACCAGATAGTGCAGCGCCTCCACATCGTCCTGGAGGTATTTCTTCACCTCGGCGGAGCTGCGTTCACCGAACCAACCCAGCGGAACCCTGGTGAGTTTCTCGGCCAGCAGCCTGCGCACGGTGAGCTGGTATCCGGCGTCGGTCAGATGCGACCACGTCATCGCGACGGCCTGCAAGCCGGCCTGGACCGCGAGCACGATCACCGCGGTCGCCAGCAGCCGCCAGACCCGGTCGGTGTCGATCGGATCGCGCAGCAGTTCGCGGCAGACCTCGACGATGAGGATGAACGGCACGACCACGCAGACCGAGGCGATCGCGACGAGGAAGCTCGCGATGGTGAGCGTCCCGCGCACCGGCGCCAGAATCTCCCGGCGCGCCTTCGTCTCGGCTTGTTTGCGCTGCTTCTGCACCGCGCGGGGCGGCCGGTTCCCCGTCTCCGCCGCGGGCAGCGGCGCGACCTCCACCGTCATGAGTCCTCGCTTTTGTCGTGGTGTTCGCCGACGATCGCCCCATCTTCACACACCGCCCGAACGAGAGGAAAGGTAAGGCTAAGTTATGCACAGGCGCGCTCGGCGTTTCTCCGGTTGTCCACAGATGCGGTTTTCCGCCTGCGGAGCGGCCCCGGCGGTGGTAGGGAATGGTGTCGGCGGTCACCGCGTTGTCGCTCGACAAATCGCCCGCAACGCCGGAGGAGATCACCATGGCCACTGCTGACCCCGCGCAACTCATCGACCCCACAACGGAATTCGGCAAGAAGGTGACCGAGCGCCTGGCCGGCGAACAGGTGGTCTGGCTGACGACGGTCGGCCCGAGCGGCACCCCGCAGCCGAACCCGGTGTGGTTCCTGTGGCGCGACGGCGAATTCCTGCTCTTCAGCCAGCCCGACCGGCCGAAGCTGCGCAATATCGCGCGCAACCCACGGGTCTCGCTCAACCTCAACAGCACCGAAACCGGCGGTGACGTGGCGGTCTTCACCGGGACCGCGCGCATCGCCGACGCCACACCCGGCCCCGAAGAGATCGAGGCCTACGTAACGAAATACACCGAGGGTCTGGCGAGCATCTCGATGACGCGCGAGCAGTTCTTCGAGGAGTATTCGGTACCGGTCCGCATCACCCCCGACCGGCTCCGCGGCTTCTGACCAGGCTCGTCCACTACTGTCGGTACCGATGAGAAGAAGGCAGCAGCCGCCGCTGCCGAAGCGGTACGGCTTGGATCCGGCTCGGCTGCGGCTGCCGGAGGACGGCGAGTGGGCGACGATCCGCGACCATCTGGTACATCGTCTGCCGAGGGTGCCCGCTGCCCGCATCGATGAGCTGCTGCGCGAGGGCGGCATCGTCGACCTGGACGGCCCGATCGCCCCCGACGCGCCGTACGTGCCCGGCGGTGCGGTGTGGTTCCACCGGGACCTGCCCGCCGAAACCGAGGTCCCCTTCGACATCCCCATCGTGCACCGCGACGAGCACGTGCTCGTGGTGGACAAGCCGCACTTCCTCGCCACCATTCCGCGTGGTCAGCACATCCTGCAGACCGCGCTGGTCCGGTTGCGTCGCGAGCTGGATCTACCCGACCTGATCCCGGCCCACCGGCTGGACCGGGCGACGGCGGGGCTGGTGCTGTTCGTGATCGATCCCGCCCGGCGCGGCGCCTATCAGACGATGTTCCACAAGCGCACCGTCCGCAAGGAGTACGAGGCCATCGCGCCCTACGATCCGGCCCTCGAGCTGCCGCGCATCGTGCGCAGCCGGATCATCAAGGAAAAGCAGGTGCTCGCCGCGCAGGAGGTACCGGGCGAACCCAATGCCGAGACCAGGGTCGAATTGCTGGAACACCGGGACGGACTCGGCCGCTACCGGCTGTATCCACACACCGGCCGCACCCACCAGCTGCGGCTGCACCTGAACTCGCTCGGCATCCCGATCCTCGGCGACGATTTCTATCCGGTGATCACCGACAAACCGGTGCACGATTTCACTCGCCCACTGCAATTGCTGGCCTCGGCCATCGAGTTCACCGATCCGATCAGCGGCGCACCGCGGCGTTTCGAGACCCGTCGCACCCTGCAGGCATGGACCGATCCCGAGGGGTGGGCCGCGACAGACGACAGTTCACGCCCATAGTGCGACATATGTCTCACCCCGACCTGGTCCGATCAGCGCAGATGCGCCACCGGAAGCGATAAATCCGCACCTCACCGGCCTGCTCACGGCGTCGGAGCGTCATGTGCCGGCCGTATCACCGCCCAAGGGAACGCTCAGGATCGCTCCGTACACTATCGGCGATGCTCACCACCGACCTCGATTCCGCGGCACCGGTCCGCCGCCACAAGATCCACGCCTACCTCGACGTGGCCGTCGTGGTCGCAGTGCTCGCCGGTACCAACCTGATCGCGCATTTCACCACGGCCTGGGCCAATATCGTCACTGTTCCGGTGGCGGCCGTCGTGCTGCTCACCATGATGCGCAGGCGTGGCCTCGGCTGGTCCGAGCTCGGCCTGTCGCGACGGCACTGGAAGACCGGCGCGCTCTACGCGCTGGCCGCCGTCGGCGTGGTGCTGACGGTGGTCGCCATCGGTGCGGCGCTGCCCATCACCCGGCCGTTCTTCATGGCCGACCGCTACGCCACCATCTCCGGCGCGCTCATCGCGTCGATGATCATCATCCCGCTACAGACGGTGATCCCCGAGGAGCTGGCCTTCCGGGGCGTTCTGCACGGCACGCTCGGGCGCGTCTACGGTGCCCGCGGGGTGTTCGCGGGCGGCTCGCTGCTGTTCGGCCTGTGGCATATCGCCTCCTCACTCGGCCTCACCTCGGGTAACCGCGGCTTGTCCGAGATCGTCGGCGGCGGGGCGGCCGGCCAGATCGCGGGCATCGCGCTGGCGGTGGCGGCCACCGCGGTGGCCGGTGTGGTGTTCACCTGGTTGCGCCACCGCAGCGGCAGCCTGCTCGCGCCCATCGCGCTGCACTGGTCGGTCAACGGCGCGGGCGCGCTCGCCGCGGCGATCGTCTGGCAGACCACCATCGCCTAGCCGAGTCCAACGCCTCAGCGCAGCGCCGGAATCACCTCGCGCTCGAACAGCTCGATCCCGGACAGGTCGTAGGCGGCCTCGGGGAAATAGCAGATCGCGTATTCCATGCCGAGATCACGCAGTTCGGACAGGTTGGCGATCACCTGCTCGACGGTGCCGACTCCCGGCATGCCGACGAAAGGGCTCAGCGAGGCCTGCACCTGCTCGGGCGTGGCGAACCGGGCCAGGTGGTCGCGGAGCTTGTCCAGCCGCTGCTGCACCTCGGCTTCGGTACGGCCGATGGCGATGTTGAAGTCGGCGGTGCGGGTGATGGCCTCGAAATCGGTTCCCGCTTCCGCGCAGTGCTTGCGCAGCACCTCGGATTTGTGCGCGAAACCTGCCGGCGTCCCGTCGAAATTGGTGTAATCCGCATACCGCGCGGCGATCGCGAGGGTGACCTTCTCGCCGCCACCCGCGATCCAGATCGGGATGCCGCCCTCCTGGAGCGGGCGCGGGGCGACGATGGCGTCGTCGACTCGGTAGTACTTGCCGTCCAGCGTGGCCCGTCCCTTGGTCCATGCCTGCCGGAAGATCTGCACGCCCTCGCGCAACCGGCCCAGCCGCTCCCCCGCCGACGGGAACCCGTACCCGTAGGCGCGCCATTCGTGCTCGTACCAGCCGCCGCCGATGCCCATCTCGATCCGGCCACCGGAGATCACGTCCGCGGTCGCGGCCACCTTGGCCAGGTAGGCCGGATTGCGGTAGCTCATCGCGGTGCACATCTGCCCGAGCCGGATCCGGTCGGTCACCGCGCCGAGCGCCGAGACCAGCGACCACGCCTCGTGGGTGGCCTCGTCGGTGGGCACCGGCACGGTATGGAAATGGTCGTACACCCACAGCGATTCCCATTCCGTGCCCGCGTCGGCCCGCTGGGCGAACTCGCGGATGAGCGGCCACTGGCGTTGCGGTTCGATCCCGACCAGATCCAGCCGCCACCCCTGCGGAACGAACATTCCGAATCGCATGATCACACCCGTCCGTGTCGTGGGAACGCACGCGCGAAACGCGAACGCGGCCGCCGGTGGCGACCGCGTTCCATCCTGCCCGAGGACGGCGGATTCAGCAGTGTTCGCAGATACCGGTGGCCGGCAGCTGGATGAAGCAGCTCGAACACACCACGGTGCGGCTGTCCGGATCGGGCTTCGCGGCGGCGGTGCGGGTGCTGCTGCTGCCGCTGCGCCGAGCCGTTCCGCCGCGCGGGACGAGCGGCGGAATACCGCCGTCGGCAGGCACATCCGCGCCGTAGGCGGCGTAGCAGGCCCAGCGGGCGTAGGCGGCGTGCGATTCGATATCGGCGGGGATGGGGAGGTCGGCGAGCTCGAGCACGTACTTGTAGCTATCGCTGACCTTGAGGTTCTGCTTGACGCACAGCGCGGTCAGCGGCGGCTCACCCGCGGTGTGGCAGCGCCGCGCGACCTTGCGCAGGATCGCGTCGATCCAGGTGCGGGTCGGCGCGTTCGTGCGCACCCCCGCCATGGTCTGCACCCGCTCGGCCAATTCCTTGACCGTCACGAAATGCCCATAGCCGGTGGCCGTTTCGGCGAGCACCTCGTGCGCGGCCAGAGCCCACGCCACGGTTGCGTCCCGGAACATCACCCCCGTGCCGTCGTCGATCCGCCAGGCTCCCGATGTCGTCGTCGCAGCATCCCTCATAGCCCGTTCACGTTAGCCCCCGATACCGGCGACACGCCAAACCGGCGACCGCCGAATCATGTTTCGGCTTCATCACATTCGCCGCCGGAAACGACGAAGGCCCGCTTCCTGTGACGGAAGCGGGCCTTCGAGACTTCGAGCCGAGGAGAAGAGCCTTACTTGGCCTTCTCCAGGACCTCGACCAGACGCCAGCGCTTGGTGGCCGACAGCGGACGGGTCTCCATCAGCTGAACGCGGTCGCCGATGCCGGCGATCTCGTTCTCGTCGTGCGCCTTCACCTTGGAGGTGGTGCGAATGATCTTGCCGTAGAGCGGGTGCCGGTTACGGTCTTCCAACTCGACGACGATCGTCTTGTTCATCTTGTCCGAGACAACGTAGCCGGTACGAACCTTGCGGCTGTTGCGCTGGACTTCCACTTTGTCGCTCATGCCGCATCTCCCTTACCAGCGGGTCCGGTGGCCAGACCGAGCTCGCGCTCGCGCATGACCGTGTAGATACGCGCGATCTCGTGACGCACCACACGCAGACGACGGTTGTTGTCCAACTGTCCCGTCGCCATCTGGAAGCGCAGGTTGAACAGCTCTTCCTTCGACTCACGCAGGCGGGCGACGAGCTCCTCTTCGGTGAGCTCACGGAGCTCTGCGGCCGGTGTTCCGGTAGCCATCAGAACTGCTCCTCCCTGGTCACGATCCTGCACTTCATGGGGAGCTTGTGCATCGCGCGGCGCAGGGCCTCACGAGCGATCTCCTCGTTGGGGTAAGACATTTCGAACATCACGCGGCCGGGCTTGACGTTCGCGACCCACCACTCCGGCGAACCCTTACCGGAACCCATGCGGGTTTCGGCAGGCTTCTTGGTGAGCGGGCGATCCGGGTAGATGTTGATCCAGATCTTGCCGCCACGCTTGATGTGGCGGGTCATCGCGATACGCGCCGACTCGATCTGCCGGTTGGTGACGTACGCAGGCTCGAGCGCCTGGATACCGAACTCACCGAACGCCACCGAGGTGCCGCCCTTGGCCATACCGGACCGGCTCGGGTGATGCTGCTTGCGGTGCTTGACCTTGCGAGGCATCAGCATGCGTCAGCCCTCCTGTGTCTCTGCCGGTGCCTCCGCCACGGCGGTGGCGGCGCGGCCGGCCTCGGTGCTGGTCGCGGTGGTGCCAGCGGAACCGGAACGACGCGGACGGCTCGGACGCTCGCGGCGCGGGCGATCGCCGGCCGGAGCGCTCGGGGCGGCCAGCTCACGCTTGCCACCGACGATGTCGCCCTTGTAGATCCAGACCTTCACACCGATACGACCGAAGGTGGTCTTGGCCTCGTAGAGGCCGTAGTCGATGTCGGCACGCAGCGTGTGCAGCGGCACCCGACCCTCGCGGTAGAACTCCGAGCGCGACATCTCGGCGCCACCGAGGCGGCCCGAGCACTGCACGCGGATGCCCTTGACGTTCGGCGAACGCATGGCCGACTGGATGGCCTTGCGCATCGCGCGACGGAACGCCACACGGTTGGACAGCTGCTCGGCCACACCCTGGGCAACCAGCTGGGCATCGGACTCGGGGTTCTTGACCTCGAGGATGTTCAGCTGAACCTGCTTGCCGGTGAGCTTCTCCAGCTCGGCGCGGATGCGATCGGCCTCGGCGCCGCGGCGTCCGATGACGATGCCGGGACGCGCGGTGTGGATGTCGACGCGAACCCGGTCACGGGTGCGCTCGATCTCCACCTTCGAGATGCCCGCCCGTTCCATGCCGGTGGACAGCAGCTTGCGGATCGCGACGTCTTCCTTGACGTAATCCGCGTACTGCTTGTCGGCGTACCAACGGGACTTCCAATCGGTGGTGATACCGAGGCGGAAGCCATGGGGATTGATCTTCTGTCCCATTTACTTTGCCCCTCCCTTCCGGCGGCTACGAGTGGCGCCGGCAGTGGGCACGCTCTCGACCTCGATGGTGATGTGGCTGGTGCGCTTGCGGATCCGGAACGCGCGGCCCTGGGCCCGCGGCTGGAAACGCTTCATGGTGGCGCCCTCGTCGACGTAGGCCGTCGAGATCACCAGCGTGTCGGGGTTGAGGCCGAGGTTGTTCTCGGCGTTCGCCGCGGCGCTCGCCACGACCTTGGCAACCGGCTCGCTCGCGGCCTGCGGCGCGAACTTCAGGATCGCCAGAGCGTCTTCGACCCGCTTGCCGCGGACCAGGTCCACGACGCGGCGAGCCTTCATCGGGGTGACGCGCACGTGCTTGGCGGTCGCCCGGGCAGTGGGGTTCTGAGTCTCAGTGGTCGTCATCGCCGCTTGCTCTTCCGGTCTTCCTTGACGTGGCTCTTGAACGTCCTGGTCGGCGCGAACTCACCGAGCTTGTGCCCGACCATGTTCTCCGAGACGAACACCGGCACGTGCTTGCGGCCGTCGTGGACGGCGAAGGTGTGGCCGATGAAATCGGGGGTGATGGTCGAACGACGCGACCAGGTCTTGATGACCTGCTTGGTGCCCTTGTCGTTCTGCACGTCCACCTTCGCTTGGAGGTGGTCGTCGACGAACGGGCCCTTCTTCAGGCTGCGTGGCATTTCTTACCTCCTCCTTAGCGCTTCTTGCCGGTCTTGCGGCGGCGGACGATGAGCTTGTCGCTCGGACGGTTGGGCTTGCGGGTGCGGCCTTCCGGCTGACCCCACGGCGAGACCGGGTGGCGACCACCGGAGGTCTTGCCCTCACCACCACCGTGCGGGTGGTCGACCGGGTTCATGACGACACCACGGACCGTGGGACGGCGTCCCTTCCAGCGCATACGGCCGGCCTTGCCCCAGTTGATGTTCGACTGCTCGGCGTTGCCGACCTCGCCGACGGTGGCGCGGCAGCGCACGTCGACGCGGCGGATCTCACCGGAGGGCATACGCAGCGTGGCGTAGGGGCCTTCCTTACCCAGCAGCTGGATGCTCATACCGGCCGAACGGGCCAGCTTGGCACCGCCGCCGGGACGCAGCTCCACCGCGTGGATGGTGGTACCGGTGGGGATGTTGCGCAGCGGCAGGTTGTTACCCGGCTTGATGTCGGCGGTGGGGCCGGACTCGATCGGGGTGCCCTGCGTCACGCCCTTGGGGGCGATGATGTAGCGCTTCTCGCCGTCGCGGTAGTGCAGCAGCGCGATGTTCGCGGTCCGGTTGGGGTCGTACTCGATGTGCGCGACCTTGGCCGGGATGCCGTCCTTGTCCAGGCGACGGAAGTCGATCAGACGGTAGGCCCGCTTGTGACCGCCACCGCGGTGGCGGGTGGTGATGCGACCGTGGGCGTTACGACCGCCGCTCTTGGTGAGCGGACGGATCAGCGACTTCTCGGGGGTCGACCGGGTGATCTCGGCGAAGTCCGAGACAGACGACCCGCGGCGGCCCGGGGTTGTCGGCTTGTACTTACGGATTGCCATGAGTTCTTCTCTGCTTTCTGGATTCCCAGGCGCTTACGCGACCGGGCCTCCGAAGATCTCGATGGGCTTGCTGTCGGCCGAGATGGTCACGAGCGCGCGCTTGGTGTTCTTGCGCTTGCCGTAACCGAAGCGGGTCCGCTTGCGCTTGCCCTGACGGTTGGCGGTGTTGACGCTGGTGACCTTGACGCCGAAGACCTTCTCGACGGCGATCTTGATCTGCGTCTTGTTCGAGTCCGGGTGCACAAGGAAGGTGTAGGTACCTTCCTCGATCAGCCCGTAGGACTTCTCCGAGATGACCGGCGCAAGCAGGATGTCGCGGGGGTCGGCGATGGTGGTCACTTGCTCTCCTCCTGTGCCGCCTCAGCCGGCCCGTGCACGAAGGCGTTCAGGGCCTCGACGCTGAACACGACTTCGTCGCTTTCCAGCACGTCGTAGGTGTTGAGCTGATCCGGCGCGATCGGGTGCACGAACTCGAGGTTCTGCACGCTCTTCCAGGCCGCGATGTCCTCACGACCGAGCACGACCAGGAACTTCTTCCGGTCCGACAGCTCGGACAGGAAGGTCTTCGCGGTCTTGGTCGACGGGGTCTGGCCCGCGACCAGTTCGCTGATCACGTGGATCCGCTCGTTGCGCGCGCGGTCCGACAGCGCTCCGCGCAGCGCGGCGCGGATCATCTTCTTCGGGGTCCGCTGGCTGTAGTCGCGCGGCTTCGGGCCGTGCACGGTGCCGCCACCGGCGAACTGCGGCGCGCGGGTCGAGCCCTGACGGGCGCGGCCGGTGCCCTTCTGCCGGTACGGCTTCTTGCCACCACCGCGGACTTCACCGCGGGTCTTGGTGGAGTGCGTGCCCTGACGCGCGGCGGCGAGCTGGGCAACGACCACCTGGTGCATCAGCGCGATGTTGGCGGTGGTGTCGAAGATCTCCGCGGGGAGTTCGACGGTGCCGTTGGTCTTGCCACCCAGTTCCTTGACCGGCAGGGTCAGGTTGGTCTTCTTCTCAGTGCTCACAGCGCTCATGCGTGCGCACCACCCTTCACGGCGCTCTTGACGATCACGACGCCGCCCTTGCGACCCGGGATCGCACCCTTGATCAGCAGCAGGCCGTTCTCGGCGTCGACCTTGTGAACCGAGAGGTTCTGCGTGGTGACGCGGTCGTTACCCATGCGGCCCGACATGCGCATGCCCTTGAACACGCGGCCGGGGGTGGCGCAGCCACCGATGGAACCCGGGCGACGGTGCACGGCCTGCGCACCGTGGGAGGCACCCTGGCCACGGAAGCCGTGGCGCTTCATGGTGCCGGCGAAGCCCTTGCCCTTGCTGGTGCCGGTGACGTCGACGTAGGTGCCCTCTTCGAAGACATCGGCGGAAAGCTCCTGGCCGACCTCGAAGGAGGAGGCGTCGGCGACGCGGATCTCCGCGATGTGCCGACGCGGGGTGACGCCTGCCTTGGCGAACTGGCCGGAGACCGGCTTGTTCACCTTGCGCGGGTCGATCGCGCCGAAGGCGAGCTGCACGGCGCTGTAGCCGTCGCGCTCTTCGGTGCGGATCTGGGTGACGACGTTCGGTCCGGCCTTGATGACGGTCACCGGGACGACGCGGTTCTTCTCGTCGAACACCTGGGTCATGCCGAGCTTGGTGCCCAGGATGCCGGCCGCTGGCCTGTTCTTGTTATCAGTCATGTCTCGAGTCCCCGTCACTGAATGTTGACGTCGACGCTGGCCGGCAGGTCGATACGCATGAGCGCGTCGACCGTCTTCGGCGTCGGGTCGAGGATGTCGATCAGCCGCTTGTGCGTACGCATCTCGAAGTGCTCGCGCGAGTCCTTGTACTTGTGCGGCGAACGGATGACGCAGTACACGTTCTTCTCGGTCGGCAACGGCACCGGCCCGACGACCCGGGCCCCAGTGCGGGTCACCGTCTCGACGATCTTGCGCGCAGACGCGTCGATCGCCTCGTGGTCATAGGCCTTGAGCCTGATGCGGATCTTCTGTCCCGCCACGCTAAGTGTCCTTTTCTCCGCTTTCGTTCGTGATCCGGAAGCTGGGCTTCCGTACCACCCTCATTGGCACAGTCCGAACACACGAAGACGTCTCAGGGAGACCACGACCGGGACGCACCCAGTCTTCGCCGCTGTTCATCTGTCATGGTTCTCCGGTCCACGCGGTCGGGCGTGTCGCCCGCCCGCTCATTCCTCGGCCCCGGAAATCACTCCATGTCAGGCTCGGAACACTGTCCCGGACGTACCCACACCGAAAACGGTGAGGTACACGATTGGTACTGCCTGCCCCACCCGACCAACCGTTTCAGGGAAACGGGCACGGGCCGGTGCAAGGCAACCCGAACAGTATGCCCGAACCCCCCGGCCCGATCAAATCGGGGTCGCCGCGCCCGGGAAAACCGGCCTGACGTGCATCGTCGCAGCCTACTACCGGGCTATCTTACCGCAGAGTAAGATAGCCGCATGACCACAGAGACCGTGACCTATCGCGGCTGGAAGAAGTTGCCGGACAATCGCCTGGGCCACACCCTGTTCTCGCTCGGCATGGTGGCGCGGGTGCCCTTCTTCGGCACCGTGCTACCGAACGTCGTGCGGCTGGAGCCGGGATTGTGCGAGGTCACCTCGCCGAAATGGTTCGGCATCCACAACCACCTCGGCACCTTCCACGCCATCGCGGCGTGCAATCTGGCCGAAGTCGCCATGGGCATGCTCAGCGAGGCCACCGTGCCGACCACCCACCGGTGGATTCCCAAGGCGATGAACGTGCAGTACCTGGCCAAGGCGGAGACCGGGTTGCGCGCGGTGGCCAAGCTGCCCGAGATCCCCGATTTCGACTCGATCGTCGAAGGAACCGAGGTGATGGTGCCGGTGTCGATCTATGACAAGCACGGCCTCGAGGTCGTGCACGCCGACATCACCACCTGGGTCACCCCGAAATAGGACAGGCCCGGCGGCCGGGCCGGCCGCTGCTCAGCAGGGCAGCGGGCGGTCGCGGCCGTCGAGCGCATTGGCGACGGCGGTGATCGCGCGGGCGTCGGCGAGCATGGCGCTGTGATCGGCCTTGTCGGCCGGGCAGCCGTCCTGCAACCAGATATTGCGGTCGTCGGCGTCGGGCTGGGCGAGCAGTGCGGTGTCGGTGGGAGTGATCACGGTGTCGGCGCGGGACGCGATGGCGGTGTAGCGGATGCCTGGCAGGGTCTCGCCGCCGGCGTTGAGCCGGTGCAACAGGGGTGAGCCCGCCGCCTGCTGCGCACCAGGGGTGCCGAAGACCTGGGTGGCGATCTGCCCGTCGGCCAGCCCGAGCGAGGCGAGATCCGGATACATCTCGCGCAGGCCGTCCCAGGTGGTGCCCCGGTACGGAGTGCCGAGCGTGACCACGGTCGCGATATCGGCACCGCCGCGTTCGCGCAGGTACTGCCGGATCACCGTGCCACCGGTGGAATGGCCCACCAGGGCGAGGCGCGGGGCGCCGGTGCGTTCGCGCACGGTGCGCACCACATCGGCGAGCTCATCGGCCATGTTCTCGATCGAGGCCACTCCCCATACCGGGCGACCGGACAGCGCCGCACCCACCGGGCCGACGCCGACCGAGGAGCCCGCGTGCCCGCTGACCGCATCGACCAGAGCGGGGCCCTGACCCAGATTCGCCGCGAACACACAGTGCCCTTCGCCGCGCAGCGCGGGCGCGAGCACACCGAAGCTGCGGGTGATGTCGGTACCGGAGCCGTGCACCAGCAGCACCGGCTCCCGATTCGGCGCGAGCACACACCCGGAATCGTTGGCGCCGGCCAGCGGCGGAAGAAAGACCTGGGCCGTCCCGGAGGGGGCGAGAGTGATCGCCGCGAATGCGACGGTCGTCACTACGACAGCGAGGCGGGCTGCTCCTCGGACCAGCGGACCGAGGGTCGATTTTCCGATGCGCATGTCAAATCCCCAGGGCCGGAGCCAGCGTCGGCCAGGAATCCTTCAGCGCGTCCTGCCAGTAGCCCCAGGAATGGGTGCCATCGGGCCGGAAGTTGTAAGTGGCCGGAATTCCGAGATCATTCAGCCGGTCCTGCATATTGTGCGAGCAGTAATTCGTCGCGGCCTCGATGATGCCGCCGAGCACGATTTGATTCGCGAAAAGCCATGGGCCTTCCAATGAATACTTGCCGCCGTATTGGTCGTACATACCCGGCAGGCCGCTTCCGCTGGAAATGTAGAGCGCTTTTCCGCGCAGGCCCTCGGCCTGGACATAGGGGTCGTTGGCGGCCCAGGCCGGATCGCTCGGCGGGCCGTACATGTTGTCCTTGTCGGCCAGGCCCCACTCTTCGATGGTGAGCCGCACGAACTCCTGCCCGGCCGGATCGCTGATCTGCGCGCATCCGCTGTAGGCGGCCGCCGCGTCGTACAGATCGCCGGTGGTTGCCGCGAGCGCCAGACTGCTGGTACCGGACATGGAGAAGCCCGCGATGCCGTTGCGCCCGTTGCTGCCGAGGTATTCGTCGATCAGCGGCGGCAGCTCGCTGGTGAGGAAGGTCTTCCACTTCTGCTTGCCCAGCCGCGGATCATCGGTGCGCCAGTCGGCGTAGTAGCTGAACATGCCGCCGATCGGCGAGACCGCGTGCACGTTCTTGTCGGCGAGGAAGTCGAGCACATCGGTCTTGGTCCCCCAATTGGCGCCGTCCACGCCGCCGCCCGCGCCGAGCAGCAGATACAGCACCGGCCGCGGCGCGCCGGTATCGGCCGCCTTCATCACCTCGACCGGAATATCGAGATCCATCGCCGCCGAATGCACGGTGAGGGTGACATTGCGGGCGTCACGCTCGGCTACCGAAACAATCGACGATGCCGCGCGGGATTCCGTCGGCTCGGCGGACGCCGAGACGGGAAGGATCGCGGTCGCGGTGACGGCGGCGGCCAGCAGCCCGAGCTGGCGGAGGTATCGGCCTCTCATGATGTCCCTTCTGCATGTGGAACACCTCGATGCTCCGAAAGCAACGCTATGTTGCGGCACAACAACTTTCACGACTGGAATTGCGGGGACACCAGAAATGGGGGCAGCCGCCGGGGCCGTGGCAGCGGAATTCGGACCGATTCGAATTTCTCTGTAACACCGGCACTTTGCCCGCCGATATATCGCGGCACACGCGCGCGATGGTTGCGTCGGCGCCTCGGGTGCGGTTTGAATGCCTCTATGGCAGTCAGCGCGGTTCACAATGTCGACGTGTGCGTCGTCGGCCTCGGCCCGACCGGCCGGGCGCTGGCACACCGCGCCGAAGCCGCCGGCTTGTCCGTCGCCGCGATCGACCCCCGCCCCGACCGGCTGTGGCCGCCCACCTACTCCTGTTGGGTGGACGAGCTGCCCGAATGGCTACCGCAGAGCGCCATCGCGACCCGGATCGAGGCACCCACCGTCTGGGCCAGGACCGAACACCGCATCCAACGGCCGTACTGCGTGCTGTCCAAGCCCGGCCTGCGCGAGGCGCTGCCGCTGGATCCGGCGCGCGTGCGCGCCGGGCGTGCCGTACGGGTGGAACCGCATGTGGTGGAACTGGCCGACGGATCACTCATCTCCGCCGACGTCGTCGTCGATACCAGGGGCCTGCCCACCCTCGGCTCGCGTCGCGCCGCCAGCGCGCACGGCATCTTCGTCGACGCCGAGACCGCGGCGCCGATGGTGACCGACGGCGAGGGCCTGCTGCTGGACTGGCGGCCGGAGAACGGCGCGAGCAACGACGAACCGCCCTCGTTCCTGTACTCGGTCCCGCTCGGTGACGGCACGGTGATCTTCGAGGAGACCAGCCTCGGGCTGCGCGGTGGCATGCCGCAGCACGAACTACGCAAACGCACCCTCAACCGGCTCGCCGCGCACGGTATCCGGCTCACCGGCAGCGAGCCGACCGAGGCGGCGCACTATCCGCTGGATCAGCCGCCGCCGAAGAAGGGCACCGGCCGGGTGATTCCGTTCGGTTCGCGCGGCGGGATGATGCACCCGTGCACCGGCTACAGCGTCGCCGATTCGCTGGCGCTGGTGGATACCGCGGTCGCGGCGATCCAGCAGGGCCGCGATCCGGTTGCCGCGCTGTGGTCGCCGCGGGCGCGGCTGGTCTATTGGATGCGGATGCGCGGGCTGTGGGGCTTGGGCCGGCTGACGACCGAGCAGTCCATCGCCATGTTCGAGGCGTTCTTCACCGCCTCACCGCGTGGGCAGCGGGCGCTGCTGTCAGCGCACGACGATTACACCGCGCTCGGCGCCGTGCTGGTCAATACCGTCGCCCACACCTGGCCCTTCCGCTGGCGCTACGACCTGGTCGGCTGGACCAACCGCAATCGCTGGGTGGGCTACGAGTACGAGCCCGCGCCCAGCCCCGAAACCCCGCGCATCGGCTGAGAAGCCGACCGCAGGATCAGGCCCCCGTCTCGGCGGCACGCCGGTAGCCGCGCACCGCCGGGTACGCGAACACGATGACGATGCCGACGGTCCACAGCAGCGTCTTGATCATCGGTTCGGCCACCGGACCGCCGTAGGACAGCCCACGCATAGCGTCGATGGCGCAGCTCATCGGCTGGTTGGCCACCACGTCCTGCAACCACACCGGGTAGGCGTAGACCGGGACGAAGCCGGAGTTGAAGAACATCAGCAGCGTATTGATGATGCCGATGACGTTGACCAGCATGACGCCCTCGGTGAGCGTGGCCAGCGCCGTGACGAACACCGCGAACCCGACGCCGAACAACACCGGAATGCCGATCAACGCCAGCGCCGCCACCGGCCCCTGATCGAACCGGAACCCGATGCAGAAGCCCACCGCGATCACGAACAGCGTGGTGATCAGGACCCGGATGGCCTCGGCGAACAGCCGACCGGTCAGACCAGCGGCCCGGTGCACCGGCATGGTCCAGAACCGGCCGAGCAGTCCGGTGGCCTTCTCGGTCTTGAAGCCGAGCGCGCTCACCACCGCGCCCGCCATGGCGGCCACCAGGGTGATCATCGGGACGGTGCCGTAGACGCTGGGTTTGCCGGTGGCGTTGGTGATCGAATCGCCGAGCACGATCCAGAACATCAGCAACGTCAGCGCCGGGTACAGGATGGTCTGGATGGTGGTCGCTGGATCGCGCGCCCACACCAGCAGCAGCCGCTTGGTCTGGATCAGGCTGTGCGTCCACCAGTTACCGAGCGAGCGTTCCGAGCGCGCGCGCACGGTCGGCAGCGGGGTGTTCCACCCGGTGTCGGCCGCCTCGGTCACCTCGGTGTCCGCGGTTGTCTCGACTGAACTCATGACCGCCTCACGCTCGCCCACACCGCCAGCGGCGCGAAGACCACCGCCGCGCCGATCAACCACACCAGCGGCACCCACAGCACCTGCCAGGTCACGCCGTCGGCGGCCATATCGCGCAATGCGAACGACAGCTGCGAGATCGGCTGGTTGCGCACGAACGGCCGGATCCACTCCGGGAACCCGGACTCCGGCACGAACCCGCAGGAGAGCATGCCGAAGATCAGCGTGGGCAGGGTCAGCGCCTGGCTCAGCGATTCCGGGCTCTTGGTCAGGCTGCCGAGGGCGTCGGCGCCCAGCGACAGCACGATGCTGATGGCCAGCGAGAACACACAGAACAAGATCGCCTGGCCCCAGCCGGCCTCGAACCGGAACCCGATGATGTGGCCGTAGATCAGGGCCGCGGTCAACGAGCACACCGACCGCACCACACCGGCACTGATCCGTGCCGACAGCGGCACCAGCGTGCCGATGGGCATGGTCTGCAACCGGGTGCTGAGCCCGGTCAACGCCTCGAACGCCGACAGCTGAGCGTTCGACATCATGGTGAACGCCATCGTCTGCAACACGATGATCGGCATGACGAACTGGGCGTAATCGATGCCCTGGAACTTCATCACGTACCGCAGCGGCAGATAGAAGCCGAGGGTGAACACCAGCGGGGTGATGATCGCGACGATCAACTCACCCTTGGTGGCCATGGTCCAGATGATGCGGCCGGTCAGCGCGCGCCACTGGGCGAACGAGGACAGCTTGGCGACGGGCAGTTCGGCGAACAGCTGGGCGCCGCCTGCCTCGGTGGTGGCAACACTCACGAGTGACCACCCGAATGGCCGGTGATGGAGAGGAACACGTCGTCGAGTGAGGGCCGGCGCAGCGCGATATCGGCCAGGTCGACGCCGGCGGAATCCAGCCTGCGCAGGGCCTCGGCCAGGGTCGCGGCGCCTTCCGGCGCGGGGATCGACAGCCGGTCGGCGCCGTTCAGTTCGGCCGAGACCGCCGAAGGCACCAGATCACCGAGCGCGGCTGCCGCCTTGGACAGATCCGACGGGTCCAGCGGGACGACCTCGCAGTAGCTGCCGCCGGTCTTCTCCTTGAGTTCGTCGGCGGTGCCCTCGGCGATGACGGTGCCCTTGTCGATGACGATGATGTTGTCGCTGAGTACGTCGGCCTCTTCGAGGTACTGCGTGGTCAGCAGGACCGTGATGCCCTGCGCCTTGAGGGCGTTGACCAGATCCCACACGCCCTGGCGGCTGCGCGGATCCAGGCCGGTGGTCGGCTCGTCGAGGAACACCACCTCCGGGCGCACCACCAGGCCGCAGGCGATGTCCACGCGCCTGCGCATACCGCCGGAATAGTTGCGCACCGCGCGACGGCCCGCACTGACCAGGTCGAATTCCTCGAGCAGGGTGTCGGCGCGCTTACGGGCGGCCGATTTGCTCAGGCCCATGAGCCTGCCGAACAGCTCCAGGTTCTCCCGGCCGGACAGGTTCTCGTCCAGCGCGGCGTACTGGCCGGTCATCATGATCGAGCGGCGCACGCCCGCCGGATCCTTCTGCACATCGTGCCCGGCGACGATCGCGGTGCCCGAATCGGGGCGGAGCAGGGTGGACAGGATCTTGACGGTGGTGGTCTTGCCCGCGCCGTTGGGGCCGAGCACACCGAGCACACTCGCCTTCTCGGCGGTGAAACTGATGCCTTGCAGCGCGTGCACCTCACCGAACGACTTCCGCACGTCCACGACCTGGACGGCGGGCTCGCTCGCGGGCGACTCGACATGATTCGAACTCGGCATCAACTCTCCACTATCGGCCGGGCAGGGGTGGGTCGCCGGAGCGCACGCAGCGACGTCCCGCATGGTGATCCGTACCGCCGGGCGCGATGTTACCGGCCCGGGTTTCGCATTCGGGCCGGTCCGGGCGCACCGGCGACCGGACCGTTCGATTGTGCGCTTACTCACACTATCCGCCGGGCTTCGAATAGGCGCAGGTACGGCGGGTATTCGGCAGCGGTATGGCAGCGGCGCTACCTTGTCGCCCGGTCACCGCGCCCATAGTCTTGGACGCATGGCCGAGTCCGCGCAGCCACATCTGGCGGCGCGTTCGGGAGGATCGGGCCGACCGAGCGTGCTTACGTCCTACGACCCACGCACCGGGGAAACGGTCGGCACCTACGCCGTCCAGGGTTCCAGCGAGCTGAAACGTGCCGTTCGCGCGGCCCGTGCGGCCGAAAAGTGGTGGGCGCACCTGAGTTTCGGTGCCCGCAAGCGATGGCTGCTGGACTGGAAACGCAGCATCGCCAGGCGATCAGGGGAACTGATCGACCTCGTCCGCGAGGAAACCGGCAAGCCCGAGGCCGACGCCGCCATCGAAGTGATGCTGGCGATCGAGAACCTCGACTGGGCGGCCCGCAATGCCGGGCGCACCCTCGGCCGCCGCGTCATCGATTCCACCTGGCTCACTCGCAATCAACGCGCTTCGGTGGGTTTCCTGCCGCTCGGGGTGATCGGCGTGATCGGCGCCTGGCACAACCCCGTCTTCACGCCGATGGGTTCGATCGCCTACGCGATGGCCGCGGGTAACGCGGTGGTGTTCAAACCGCACGAACTCACCACCGGCGTCGGGGTATGGCTGGCCCAGACCTGGGCCGAGCTCGCGCCCGATCAGCCGGTGCTGCAAGCGATCACCGGCGATGCGAGCACCACCGCAGCGCTGTGCCGCGCCGGGGTGGACAAGATCGCTTACGCGGGCCCGGAAGCCGAGGGCCGCAAGGTGATCGAGCTGTGCGCCCAGACGCTGACGCCGGTAGTGGTCGAATACAGCGGCAAAGGCGCCATGGTGGTGCAGGTCGATGCGAAACTCGACGAGGCCGCCGAGGCGGCGGTGTTCGGCGCCATGGCCAATGCCGGCCAGAACGCCGCCGGTATCCAGCGCGCGTATGTCGCCGAATCGGTGTACGAACCCTTCCTCGATCTGGTGATCGAGCACGCCAGGCGGCTGCGGCCAGGTGCGGCCAGGCACGCCTGCTACGGGCCGATGATCCTCGAAGAGCAGACCGACGTGGTCCGCAGGCAGGTGCGCGACGCGCTGGCCAGGGGCGGACGCGCGGTGGTCGGCGGGCTCGATTCGATCCGCGAGCCGTACGTCGAGCCGATCGTGCTGGCCGAGGTGCCGGAGGAGAGCCTGGTCATCAGCGGCGAGGCGATCGGGCCGGTACTGGTGGTGAACAAGGTCGCCGATATGGACGAGGCGGTGCGGCGAGTGAACGCCGTGGGCAGCGGGCTGTCGGTCTCGGTGTTCACCAGAGACGTCGCCAGCGTCGAGGCCTTCGCCGAGCGGCTGCGGGTCGGCGTGGTGACGGTGAACTCCGCGACGGCGTGCACCGGCATTCCGGCGCTGCCGTTCGGCGGGGTCGGCGAATACGGGCAAGGCCACAGCCACGGCGAACTCGGCCTGCTGGAGTTCACCAGGACGCTCGCGATCGCGCGCACCAAATACCGGGCGCCACTGAAACTCACCACCTTCGAACGCAATTCGCGGCAGCTGCGGATCGCGCGCACGATATTCCGGCTCCGGCACGGGCGCTAGGCATCCGGGATCGACGAGCGAGCCGACGTCGGAGCCGGAATCTGTCGCGAGCCGTCCGCGTCAGCTCGCGGTGCCCAGCAGTGCCGCCATCATCAGCGCGTGCACCCTGGCGATGTGTTCCGGCCGCGCGTCGAACCGCACCAGCCTGCCCACATCGATCACCTGACCGATCGCCGCGTGCACCCGGAAGCGGGCCTCGATCGGATCGCCATCGAGCAGATTGGCCCATTCGAGGACGTTCTGGCGCTGGATCGCGCGCAGCTTGTGCTGCTCGGCCTGCGGCAGATTGCTGAACTCGGCGTAATAGACCGGCATGATCTCCGGCATCGCGAAGCTGAGCCTGGCGTAGCGGCCGGCGATGCGGTCGACGGCGTCGGCGCGGCTGGTGGCCTCGGCCAGCGCCTCGCTGATGGCGATGGCGAGCCGGTCACCGGTGCGGTGGAAGGCCGCGGCCAGCAGATCGGACTTGCTGCTGAAGTAGCGGTAGACGCTGGAGGCGTTGATGCCGACGGCCGAACCGATCTCTTCGATGCTCGCCTCGTGATAGCCCTGCCTGCCGAAGATGCGGATGGCCTCGGTGAGCAGTTGTTCGCGTTTCGAGGTGACCGGAAGCCCGCGCGGCTGCGGCGCCGGATCGGCCGAATTCGGCGCGGGCGGCAACTCGGCGCGCACGATCGCGGTGGACATCTCGCGCAGCAACGGCAGCAGCCGGGCGGTGGACAGCGCGGTGCGGTGCGCGGAGATGCTGCCGATGGTGCTGAGTACACCGGCGGCCAGCAGCGCGACGTCCTCGGGCGGGGATTGCGGGCGCAGCTGCGCGATGGGCGCGGCGAAGGTGGCGTTGAGGCCGTCGTAGAGCGCCTTGATGCGGGTGCGGTCCCCCTTCTCCAGGTAGCGCCGCTCCCAGCGGTAGAGCCCGGCCTCGCGCCGGATATCGATGGTGTGGTCGGCGACGGCGCGGATCAGCGCGTCCAGACGTCCGGCGGGGTCGAGCGCTGGATCGTCGGCGGCGACGGCGACATCGAGCAGCTGCCGCGCGCCTTCTTCCGCGGCGGCGACCAGCAGGGCGTACTTGTTGGCGAAATGGCGATAGAGCGCGGGACCGGAGATGCCGACCTCGGCGGCGATCTCGTCGACACCGACCGGGTAGTACCCGCGTTCGCTGAAGGCGCGAGCCGCCGCCCGGATGATCTGGACCTTGCGATCCTTGGGCCTGCGACGCACGGTTCGACCGCCCGCCGGCCGCGTGCGCACGAGGTCGACCTCGCTGCGATCGGCGACCATGTTGCTCTCCATTCTGCGGCGGCGCCACCGGTTGACAGCGCCGGACGAATCATCCTAAGTTAACCACAATTCGCAAAGTTAACCACGATTCACGGCCGGTGTCCGCCGAATCGCAGCACAGGGAGCGGAAATGGTCAGCGACGGTTCATCATCCCCGACCGCCGGGTTCACCGCGGTGCGGGACGGCAGGGTTCTCCGGGTCACCCTCAGCAATCCGGGCCGCAAGAACGCCCTCTCGTATCAGACGATGGTCGCCCTCGGCGACACGTTCCTGGCACTCGCCGACGACCCGGGAGTACGGGTCGTCCTGCTGACCGGCGACGGCGCGGACTTCTGCACCGGCGCGGATCTGGCCGCCGACACCAATGGCATCACCCCCGAGATGACGATGGATGCGGCCAACCGGCTGGTCCGCGCGATCGTGCACGCGCCGGTGCCCGTCATCGCGCGGATCCGCGGCGCGGCCGCAGGCGTCGGCGTCGGCATCGCGCTGGCCGCCGACCTGGTCTACGCGGCCGATGATTCCTATCTGCTGCTCGCCTTCATCAATATCGGCCTGATGCCCGACGGCGGCGCGGCGGCGCTGGTGGCCGCGGCGGCCGGACGCCCACTCGCCACCGAGATGGCGCTGCTCGGCAAGCGCTTGCCCGCCCCGGCGGCGCGCCAGGCCGGATTGCTCACCGCGACGCTCCCGGTCGACGAGCTCGACGGCGCCGTGGCGGCGGCGGTGGACAAGATCGCGCACGGCCCGCGCCGCGCGCTCGAACTCACCAAGAAGGCGCTCAATATCGCCACCCTGCGTGCGCTGGACGAGGTGCTGGACGCGGAGAAGACCGGCCAGGTCGAGCTGCTGCGATCGGCCGACTTCCGGGAGGGCGCAGCGGCGATGCTCGGCAAGCGCAAGGCCGTGTTCGCCGACTGACGCACACCGGTCGCCCCGGCTCCGAGACCGGGGACTATGTTGACCGGCTATGACTTACCTGGTTACCGGGGCAACTGGGTTCAGCGGTCGGTTCCTCATCCCCGAACTACTCAAACGTGCGGATGACATTCATGTAGTGGTGCGGCCGGGGCCGAATTCGGCCGCACGCTTCGACTATTGCGCCAGGGAATGGTCGGCGGGCGATCGGGTGCGGCCGGTGCCGGGCGATCTCGGTGCGCCGGGCCTAGGCATCGACCCGTTGTGGCTGGCCGAGCATCGGGGGCGCATCGACCACATCTTCCATCTGGCCACCGGATACGACGAGCAACGTTATCGGGAGGCGCAGCAGCGGCCTCCTGAGGGCCGCGCGCACGGTACCCGCAATGTGGTCGAGCTGGCGGCCGACCTACGCGCGCAGCACCTGCATCATCTGTCCACCGTCGAAGTCGCCGGACGCTTCGAGGGCCTGTTCACCGAGGACATGTTCGAGGTCGGGCAGGAGCTGACCACACCGGCCCAGCGGGCTGCCTTCGATGCCGAGCGGATCGTGCGCGAGTCCGGGCTGAACTGGCGGATCTACCGGCCCTCGATCGTCGTCGGGCATTCGGTGACCGGCGTGAACGACCGCGTCGACGGTCCCTACTACTTTTTCCGGCTGCTGCGGATGGCCGCCCAACTGCCGCGGCTGCTGCCGGTGCTGGTGCCGAAGCTGGGTGAGACCAATATGGTTCCGGTCGATTTCGTGGCGCAAGCGCTGGCCCACCTCGCCCATCTCCCCGGGCCGGGTGCGCAGACCTATCACCTGGTCGATCCGCGTCGCCGCGGCGCGGTGCCGGCCCTGAATCTGTTCGCCGACGAGGCCGGCGCGCCGTACCTGGTCGAGATCATGCCCAAACGCACGCTGGACATGATGCTGCGGGTGCCCGGCGCTCAACGGGTACTCCCCCGGGTCGGGGTGCCGCTCGACATCCTCGAACACAGCGAGTTCAGCTGCTGGTTCGATTGCCGGCACACCACCGCCGCGCTGGCGGGCAGCGGGATCGCGGTGCCGCCGCTGGAGGCGTACGCACCGGTGCTGTGGCGGTACTGGATCGAGAACTGGGTCTAGCGGGCCCGATAAACGCGGACAGGCCCGCGGAAACGACGACAGCCGCCCCGGTATGACCGGAGCGGCTGTCGTGCGTCGGAAGCGGGATCAGATGCCGAGGCCCTTGGCCAGGACCGGCCACGAGCGCTGGAACTCGTCACGCCAGTAACCCCACGAGTGGGTGCCGGAGTCCCGGAAGTTGTAGGTGGCCGGGATGCCGAGCGAGTCGAGCTTGTTCTTCAGGTTGTGGGTGCAGAAGTTGGTGCCCGCCTCGATGACGCCACCGATGACGATCTGGTTGGCCAGGCCGTAGGCGCCGGGCAGCGCGTAGGGGCCGTTGAGGGTGTCGTACATGCCGGGCAGGCCGTTGCCGGTGGAGATGTAGAGATCCAGGCCGCGCAGACCCTCGGCATTCACGTACGGATCGTTCTTGACCCATTCCTCCGAGCCCTGCGGGCCCCACATGTTCATGGTGTCGCCGCCGCCCCAGGTCTCCACGGTCAGCTTCACGAACTCCGAGCCCACCGGGTCGCTGGTCTGGGCGCAACCGCTGTAGGCGGCCGCGGCCTTGTACAGGCCGGGCTTGGCGATCGGCAGCGCGAGCACGGTGGTGCCCGAGGTGGACAGGCCCGCGATGGCGTTGGTGCCGTTGGTGCCGAGCGCGCCGTCGATCAGCGGGGGCAGCTCTTCGGTGAAGAAGGTCTTCCACTTGTTGCGGCCGAGCACCGGATCATCGGCGATCCAGTCGGTGTAGTAGCTCCACTTGCCGCCGATCGGCTGCACGACATTGACGTTCTTGTCCGACAGGAAGTCGAGGGCGTCGGTCTTCACCTGCCAGGAGGCGTCGTCCTCGCCGCCGCCCGCGCCGTTGAGCAGATACAGGGTGGGGCGCGGAACCGAGGCGTCGGCCGGGCGCTGCACGTCGATGATGACGTTCTCGTCCATCGCGGTGGAGTGCACGTGCAACCGGATGTTGCGGTCGTCCTTGTACTCGGCCTTGACGATGCGGGAACCGTCGGGCGCGGTGGGGTCGGCCAGCAGGCTCCGGTTGTCGATGATCGGGTCAGCCGCTGCCGCCGGGGATGCGCCGAGTCCGGACATGACGCCCGCGAGAACTGCCGTTGCCGCGATCATCGCCGCGGCACGAGTACCGCGGCGCCGGGTGGGTCGACGTGTCAATTTCGCACCTTCGCTTCTTATCGAGATTTATCGGGCATTCCCATGACGACCAGCTGTCGGTGGGCACCCCGGTCCGGACCGGGACAGACACCGCCGCGTCACGCCCGACCATACGGTCTATGTAGTCGTGACAACAGTGGACATCGTTACCTCACCGTTGCCACCATCATGCCGGAGCCGCCCATATCTGATCATGATCGACCCGCCGTTCGGGCGGGATCGAGCCGGTCGGCCAGCAACGGGCCGATCTCGGCCAGCGCCTCGGGCGAGGTCATCTGATCGTGATCCGCGGCGACCGGATGGTCGGCGACGGTGCCGTCGACGTAGGCGTCCCAGTTCCGGGCCGCCGTATCGTGGCCGGCCGCGCTGAAATAGTCCAGCCTGCCGCGGAACACCCCTGGCCGGTGCTCGGCGATGAGTTCGGCCGAACGGACCGCGCTGCGGTAGATCCGGCGCACCCGCTCGGGCGTGAGCACCGCCATATCCGGCGGGATGGTGGCGTGCAGGGCGGCCAGCGCCTCGTCGGTGAGGTCGTGGATATCGCCGTCGGGCAACTGGGCGTCGCCGATGCCGAGTTCGGCCAGCGCGTCGCGGATGGCGGCGCGGAAATCGGTGACGTCGATGGCGGGATGGCTGTCCAGCATCGCCAGCAGCGACACCTCCTGGCCCGCGGCCTGCAGTTCGGTAGCGATCGCGTGCGCGATCACCCCGCCGAGCGACCAGCCGAGCAGCCGGTACGGGCCCTCGGGCTGCACCGCGCGGATCTCGGCGGCGTAGCGGCGGGCCATCTCGCCCAGCGAGCGCGGCAGGTAGCCATCCTCCGACAGCGCGGGCGACTGCAGACCGTAGATCGGGTACCGGGCGGGCAGATAGCGGGCGAATCCGGCGTAGCACCAGGACAGTCCGTACATCGGGTGGATGCAGAACACCGGGTCGTCGGGCGCGGTGTCGTGCGGTACCCGGGTGCGGATGGGCAGCACCACGCCGAGCGCGGCGTTGGAATCCAGGTCGTAATCGTGCTCGCCGGACAGCACGGCCAGGATCCTTGCGGCCAGATCGGCCGGGGTGGAGTCGGTGAAGAACCACTGCACCCGGATCTCGGCGCCGGTGCGGGTGCGCAGCCTGCTCACCGCACGGGTGGCGATCAGCGAATTGCCGCCCAGGTCGAAGAAGTCGTCGTCCATGCCGACGCGCTCGACCCCGAGGACTTCGGCGAACACCTCGGTGATGGTGCGCTCCAGCGGTGTGGACGGCGCGCGGAACGGACGGCCCGACAGTTGCGGCACCGGCAGCGCCATCCGGTCGAGTTTGCCGCTGGCGTTCAACGGCATCCGCTCGAGCACCACCACGGCCGAGGGGACCATGTAGGACGGCAGCGCGGCGCGCGCGTGGGCGAGCAGTTCGCGGTCGTCGACGGTGTGGCCCGGCGCGGCGACCACATAGGCCACCAGGCGATCGCCGGTGGCGGCGCGCACCAGGGAGACGGCCGCGTGACGCACCGACTCGTGGCCGAGCAGGATCGTCTCGATCTCACCCAGCTCCACGCGCTGGCCGCGCAGCTTCACCTGGAAATCGCTGCGGCCCAGGTATTCCAGGGCCGCGTCCGGGCCGGGGCCGACCCAGCGGACCACGTCGCCGGTGCGGTACAGGCGGGCGCCGTGCTCGCCCGCGACGAAGCGTTCGGCGGTCAGGGCGGGCCGGTCGTGGTAGCCGCGGGCCAGCTGCACGCCGGCGACGTACAGCTCACCGGCAGCGCCGGGCGGCACCGGCCGCAGCTGCCGATCCAGCACCAGCACCTGGGTATTGGCGACGGGGGTACCGATCGGGATCGCGGTGACGTCGGTGTCGGTCACCGGATGCGCGGTCACGACGGTGGCCTCGGCGGGCCCGTACCAGTTGATCAGCTCGGTGCCGGGCAGCGCGGCGGTGAATGTCGCGGCCGTCTCCCCGGACAGGGCTTCACCGGCCGCGAACACCCGGCGCAGCGACGGGTATCCGGC
Organism: Nocardia sp. CDC519; assembly: GCF_059509835.1. Taxonomy (NCBI): domain Bacteria; kingdom Bacillati; phylum Actinomycetota; class Actinomycetes; order Mycobacteriales; family Nocardiaceae; genus Nocardia; species Nocardia sp. CDC519. The sequence goes on from NZ_CM183377.1 coordinate 248,649, forward strand.
CCCGGCGGCGCCACCGGTCACCGGATCGAGGAACGCGTCGAGCATCGAGGGCACGAAATGCACCGTGGTGACGGCGTTCTCGGCGATGATCCGCGACAGGTACGCCGGATCGCGGTGCCCGTCGGGTTCGGCGATCACCAGGGACGCGCCGGTGTGCAGCGGCCAGAACAGCTCCCAGGTGGAGATGTCGAAGGTGATCGGCGTCTTGTGCAGCACCACATCGCTCGCATCGTGCGGGTAGGTGCGCTGGGCCCAGCGGAACTGGTTGGCCATCTGCCGATGCGTGATCATTACACCCTTGGGGCGGCCGGTGGAGCCGGAGGTGTAGATGACGTAGGCGATCTCGTCGGGGTGCACCCGGGGGCCGGCGAAGCCGTCGGCCGGTGCGAGATACAGCGTGTCCACCGCGACCACCGGCACGCCGGTGCCGGTGGTGAAACCGTCGGCGCTGGTGGTGAGGACGCAGATCGGCGCGGCGCCGGTGAGCACGTACTCGCTGCGCTCGGCCGGATGGTCCGGGTCGATCGGCACATAGCCCGCGCCGGCGCACAGCACCGCGTAGATCGAGACCACCAGGTCCAGACCGCGGCGCATGGCGACGCCGACCAGCGTGCCGGGGCCGACGCCGAAGTTGCTCAGCTCGGCGGCAAGCGCCCGGGACCGCGCGTCCAGTTCGCGGTAGCTGAGCACCGCGTCGCGGTAGCGGACGGCAGGCGCGTCCGGCGTGCGGGCCACCTGGGCGTCGAACAACGTCAGCAGCGTCGCGTCGTCGAGCAGTTCGGGCACCTCGGTGGCATTGCGCGCGGCCAGTTCGGCGGCCTCCGCGGGCAGCAGCACGTCGATATCGGCGACCTTGGCCTGCGGCTCGGTGACGAACCGGCCGATCAGGGCTTCCAGCCTGCGCGCGAGCGCATCGGCGGCATCGAAGTCGAACAGGTCGCGCAGGTACTTCACCGACACCCGCAGCTGGTGGTCGAGCACCACCATGACCGTTACCGGATAGTGGGTGCCGTTGACCGCGCCCACACCGGTGATGTTCATGCCGTCGATGGCACTGGCCTCGGCCAGCCCCTCCCGGTCCACCGGGAAGGACTCGAACACGACCAGCGAATCGAACAGGCCCTCCACCCCGACGGCGTCCTGGATATCACTGAGCCCCAGGTAGTGGTAGCCGAGCAGATCGGCCTGTTCGGCCTGCAACTGCCGCAGCAGCCCACCGAGGGTGTCGGTGGCGCCCAGGCGCACCCGTACCGGGATGGCGTTGAGGAACAGACCGACCATGGCCTCCACACCGTCGAGCTGCGGCGGGCGGCCGGACACGGTCGCGCCGAACACGACGTCGTCGCGGTCGACGCTGCGCCCGATCAGCAGCCCCCACGCGGCCTGGACCACGGTGTTCACCGTGACGCCGAGGTGGGCGGCCAGCCGGGTCAGCGCGGTCGTATCGGCCTGGGACAGTTCGAATCCCACCTCACCGACACCGGCCGAGATCTCCCGGCCCGGATCCACCGGCGCCAGCGGCGTCGGCTCGGTGATGCCGTCCAGCGCGGTGCGCCACGCCTGCCGCGCGGCCTCCGGATCCTGCGTGATCAGCCAGGCCAGGTAGTCGCGGTAGGGCGGAACCTGCGGCAGATGCCGCGAGTTGCCGCCGAGGGCGTAGAGGGTGAGCAGATCCTTCATCAGCAGCGGCATGGACCAGCCGTCGATGAGGATGTGATGGCTGGTGACCAGCAGCTGGTAGGCGCTTTCGGCGCCGATTCCGGCCGCGCTGGTGCGGATCAGGGTGAAGCGCAGCAGCGGCGCGGTGCGCATGTCGAAATGGTCTGCGAGATCGGCGGATTTGATCCGTTCGGCCTCGGCCGCGGCGGCGGCCGGGTCCAGATGCGAGAGGTCGATCATCCGCCACGGGACCTCGATGCCGTCCTGCACGATCTGCACCGGCGAGCCCTCGGCGTCGTCGGCGAAGGCCACCCGCAGGTTGGCGTGCCGGTCCAGCACCGCCTGCGCGGCGGCCTGCATCCGGGCCGGGTCGACGGTGCCGCCGAGGTCGAGCACGAACTGGGTGGTGTAGACGTCGACGGAGGTATCGGCCAGCAGCGCGTGGAACAGCATGCCCGACTGCAATGGCGTCACCGGCCAGGCATCGATCAGTTGCGGGTAGTCGCGGGCGAAACGGTCGATATCGTCCTGGCGCAACGAGATCAGCGGGAAGTCCGACGGGCTGAAACCGCCGGCGTCCGGCCGCAGCCCGTGCTCGGCCAGTCCGCCCAGTGCCCGGATCCAGTGCTCGGCGAAGGTCTTCACCTCGTCGGCGGAGAATACCGCTGCCGCGTAATCGAATCGGGCCAGCAGGCCGTCATCGGTGGCGTCGACGGTCAGCGCGAGCAGCAGATCGTCGGCCGGGGCGTCGGTGTGCACCCGGGCCGGGCGCAGATCGCGGTAGCGCAGCGCGAAACGTCCACGACCGAAATCGCGCAGGCCCGCGGCGGACTCCGGATTCAGGTAGCAGAGCAGGCCGTAGCCGACGCCGCGTCCCGGCACCGCGCGATGCAGTTCCTTGATCTGGGTGAGCGCCGCACCCGCGGACCGGCCGCCCACCAGCGCGTCCGAGACGTCGATGCCGTCGAGGCGCAGCGGCAGCGGGTAGGCGGTGCGGAAACCGCCGACGATATTGCTCGCGTCGATCTCGGCCACGCCACGGCCGTCGGCGTCCAGGCGGATCACCGAACCCACCGCGCGGGTGACGGATTCGCGCTGCGCGGTACGCAGGGCCAGCGCGACGGCGGTGAGCAGCACCTCGTCGACGGTGGCGTGGTAGGCCTCGGCCACCGCGGCCACCGCCTCGGTGCCCTCGGCGGTGATGGTGAGCGAGACCCGGCGCCGGGAGCGCAGATCGGCGGCGCCGGTGGGCAGGTCGTCGCGGGTGGCGGCGGCCAGCGTCTGCTGCCACCATTGCGCCTCGGCGGTCATGGCGGGCGAGTGAGCGCTCTCGGCGAGCGAGCGGATCAGCGCGCCGAGACCGGATTCCGGTGCGGCGGGGGCGGCGTGCCTGCCGCGGTTCCATGCGGTGGTGAGCTGATCGATGATGGTCCGCCAGGACACATCGTCGACGACCAGCGCATTGGCCACCACCACCAGCCGGAAGGCCTCGGGGGTTCCGGTGGCCACGAAGTGGATGTTGCGGCCCTGTTCCGGATCGAGGGCGTCGACGGCCGCGCCGACGACGTCATCGATGGGCAAGGTGGTCTCGCCGAGTTCGGGATCGAGCCAGCTGAAGTGGGGCTCGTCGCGATCGGCGGCGGCGGGGATGCGCAGCACCGGGGCGGCGCCCGTCAGGTCCAGGCGTGCCCACAGCATCGGATGCTGATCGAGTACCGCGCCGACCGCGGTCTCCACCGCTTCGGCCGGGCAGCTGGCGGGCACCTCGAGCACGATGGCTCGCGGCTCCACCCCGGTACCGCCGTGCTCCAGCAGCCGCATCGCGGTGGGGGTGGCGGGCAGCTCACCGGCCTCGTCGCCGGGCGCGCCGGCGACGGTGGCCGCGGCGGCCAGCGCCTCGACCGTCCTGGCCTGGAAGACGTCGCGCGGGGTGAAGTCGACGCCCTTGGCCCTGGCCCGCGACACCACCTGGATGGAGACGATGCTGTCGCCGCCGAGGGCGAAGAAATCGTCGTCGAGGCCGACCTGCTCGACGCCGAGCACGTCGCCGATGACCTCGGCGATCACCTGTTCAGCGGTGCTGCGTGGGGCCCGGTAGGCGCGGGTCTCCAGCACCGGTTCCGGCAAGGCCCGCCGATCGAGCTTGCCGACCGGGGTCAGCGGGATCTCGTCGAGCACCACGATGGCGGTGGGCACCATGTAGTCGGGCAGCACCCGGCCCAGCTGGGTGGTCAGCTCGGCGACATCGGGGGTGGCGCCGCGCTCGGGCAGCACGTAGGACACCAGAATGGTGGCGCCCGCGGCGGTCTCGCGTCCGATGGTGACCGCGAAGTCGATACCGGGCTGGGCGGCCAGCGCGCTGTCGATCTCGCCGAGTTCGATGCGGAATCCGCGCACCTTCACCTGGAAGTCGTTGCGGCCCACATACTCCACCTCGCGGCCGCGCCAGCGCACCACGTCGCCGGTGCGGTAGAGCCGCTCCCCCGGCGCACCGTAGGGGTCGGCGACGAAGCGCGCGGCCGTGAGCCCGGGCCGCGCGTGGTAGCCGCGGGCCAGCTGGATACCGCCGAGGTACAGCTCACCGGCGACGCCCTCGGGCACCGGCCGCAGCCTGGTGTCGAGCACCAGTGCCCGCATGCCGCGGATCGGCGCACCGATGGTCACCGGATCGCCGGGACGCAGCGGATCGCTGATATTGGTCATGATGGTGGTCTCGGTGGGCCCGTACCCGTTGTGGAAGGCGCGCCCGTCCACCCCACCCCACTTGGCGACCAGCTCGGCCGGGACGGCTTCGCCGCCGGCGACGATGCCGCGCATACCGGACAGCGCCGACGAATCCAGCGACGCCAGCACCGACGGGGTGATGAAGGCGTGCGTCACGCCCTCGGCCCTGATCAGCTCGGCCAACTCGTCGCCGCCGAACATCAGCGGCGGCGCCACCACCAGGGTGCCCGCCGAGCCGAGCGCGAGCAGCAGCTCCAGCATCGAGGCGTCGAACGACGGTGAGGCGAAAGCCAGTGCGCGGGTGGAGGTGTCGAGCTGGTAGCGCTGCACCTGCTCCGCGCTGAAGTTCGCCAGGCCCGCGTGGGTGACGACGACGCCCTTGGGCAGGCCGGTGGAGCCGGAGGTGTAGATGACGTAGGCGGCGTTGGTGGCGCGGATCGGTCCACGCCGGTCGGCGGCGGTGATCGGGCGATCCGACCGTCCGGCGACGTCCATGGTGAAGCCGCGATCGTCCATCCGGATCCAGCCGCCGCCGGTCATCGGCGGCAGCTCGTCGAGTTCGGCGTTCATCGTGATGCCGAGCGCCGCACCGGAATCGCGCACCATGTGCGCGATCCTGTCGGCCGGGTAGGTCGGGTCGATCGGGACCAGCGCGGCGCCGGTCTTGGCGACGGCCCACAGCGCGAGCACCGATTCCACCGAGCGGCGCAGGGCCACCGCCACCAGCACATCCGGTCCGGCGCCGCGCTCGATCAGCGCCCGCGCCAGCTGCGCGGAGGCGGCATCGAGCTCGGCGTAGCGGAAGGAGCGCTCGCCCACCACGAGGGCGACGCCATCGGGATTGGCGGCGACGGCGTCGGCCATCAGCTCGGGCAGGGTGCGCACCGGTTCGGCCGGTGCGCCCGCGCGGCTGATCAGGTCGAGGCGTTCGGAACCGTCGAGGATGTCCAGATCGCCGACGGCGCGGCTGCTGTCGCGGGCGACGGAGGCCAGGATGCGGCGGAATCGGCGCCCGAAGTCCACCACTGTCGACTCGTCGAACAAGTCACGCGCATAGGTGAATTCGGCCGCGATTCCGGCTTCGGCGCCGTGCTCGTCGCGCTGCTCGCGCACTGTGAGCAGCAGATCGAATTTGGCGGCGTCGGCGGCCGGATCGAGGGCGGCGAAGCTCAGCCCGGGCAGCTCGAAGCCGGTGGCGGCCAGGTTCTCGAACGACAATGCCACTTGGAACAGCGGATGACGGCCGGCCGAGCGTTCCGGGTCCAGCGCTTCCACCAGCCGCTCGAACGGAATGTCGGCATTGGCGAAAGCGCGCAGATCGGTGTCGCGGTTGGCAGCGAGCAACTGGTCGAAGCTCAGCTCCGGCGCGACCCGGGTGCGCAGTACCAGGGTGTTGACGAACATGCCGATCAGGTCGTCGAGTTCGGCCTCGCCGCGCCCCGCGATGGGGGTGCCGACGGCGATGTCGTCGGTGCCGGACATGCGCGACAGGAATACCGTCAGCGCGGTGTGCACCACCATGAACAGGGTGGCGTTGTGCGTGCGGGCGAGCTCGGTGAGCGCGGCGTGCACGCCTGCGTCGACGACGAACTCGGTCTTGCCGCCTGCGAAGCTCTGCGCCGGTGGACGCGGCCGGTCCGACGGCAGATTCAGCTCGTCGGGCAGGTCGGCGAGCTCCTTGGTCCAGTAGTCGAGCTGGGCGCCCGCCACCGAGTCCGGATCGGTCTCCTCGCCGAGCACCTCGCGCTGCCACAGCGCGTAATCGGCGTACTGCACCGGCAGCGGCGTCCAGGCGGGTTCGTTGCCATTGCTGCGGGCGGCGTAGGCCAGCATGAGGTCGCGGGTCAGCGGGCCCATCGACCAGCCGTCGGCGCTGATGTGGTGGGCCACGAACACCAGTACGTATTCACTGCCCGCGAGCTGGAAGAGCTTGGTGCGGAACGGGACTTCGGCGGTGACGTCGAAGCCGGCGCCCACCACCCCGGCCACCTCGTGGCCCACCCGTTCCTCGCCGATCTGAGCGGGGGTGAGGTCGACGGGCACCTCACGCGGCGCCAGCACCTGCTGAACCGGGCCGTCGGGGGTGTTCGGGTAGATGGTGCGCAAAATTTCGTGGCGGGCGACGATATCGCCGACCGCCTGCTCGAGCGCCTGCACATTCAGCTCGCCGGAGAGCCGGATGGCGGCCGGGATGTTGTAGACGGCGGCCGCGGTGTCGAACTGGTTGAGGAACCACATGCGCTGCTGGGCGAACGACAGCGGAATCCGGTCCGGTCGAGGCTTCGCCACCAGCGGGACGCGTGCGGTCTCGGTCGCGGTGTGTTCGACCTTCACCGCGAGCGCCGCCACGGTCGAGGCCTCGAACAGCGCCCGCACCGGCACCCGGGTCTCCAGCGCCGCGCCGATCCGGGCGGCGACCTGGGTGGCCAGCAGCGAGTTGCCGCCGAGGGCGAAGAAATCGTCATCGGCGCCGACCTGGTCGATGCCGAGCACCTCGCCGAAGACGCCGGCCACGATCTCCTCGACCGGTGTTGCGGGAGCGCGGTATTCGCGCGCCTCGAACTCCGGTTCCGGCAGCGCGTTGCGGTCCAGCTTGCCGTTGACGTTCAGCGGCAGCGCATCCAGCACCACGAACGCCGAGGGCACCATGTACGAGGGCAGAGCCGAGCCGAGGGCGGCGAGCACCTGGGGCAGGTCGAAGCCCGCGCCGTGCGACCCGGCGGGCACCACGTAGGCGACCAGCCGGTCACCGGTGTGCGGATCCGACTTCGCCAGCACCGCGGTCTGCGCGACCTCCGGCAGCGCCAGCAGCGCCGCCTCGATCTCACCGAGCTCGATGCGGAAGCCACGGATCTTCACCTGGAAGTCGGTGCGGCCCCGGTACTCCAGCTCACCATCGCGATTCCACACCACCAGGTCGCCGGTGCGGTACATGCGCTCGCCGTCGCCGAACGGGTCGGCGACGAAGCGATCGGCGGTCAGATCCGGGCGGCCGAAGTAGCCGCGGGCCAGCTGCGCGCCGGCCAGGTACAGCTCACCGGGCACGCCCACCGGAACCGGCCGCAACCGGGCATCGAGGACGTAGACCCGGCTGTTCCACTCCGGCGCGCCGATGGGCACGGTCGCGCTGTCGGCGGCGGTGACCCGGTGGGTGGTGATCGAGACGGCGGCCTCGGTCGGGCCGTACAGGTTGTACAGCGCCACACCGGGATTCGCGGCCAGGAAACGCTGGGCCAGTACCGCGGGCAACGCCTCGCCGATGGCCAGCACCCGGCGCAGCGCCGGCGGCGCGGTGTCGGAGGCGATGAGCAGCGCGTCCAGCATGGACGGCACCACATGCAACGTGGTGACCTGCTCGCGCACCATGAGGTCGTGCAGGTAGGCGGGGTCGCGATGACCGTCGGGTGCGGCGATGACGAGCCTGCCGCCGCTCACCGCGGCCGACCAGAACTCCCACACCGACAGGTCGAAGGTGGCCGCCGTCTTCAGCAGCACGGCATCATCGGCGCCGAGCGCGAATTCGGACGTCTTCCATCGCAATTGGTTGACGATCGCGGCGTGCGGCACCGCGACGCCCTTGGGCCTGCCGGTCGAGCCGGAGGTGAAGATGACGTAGGCGGTGTGGCCGGGGCGGATCGGCGCCACGCGTTCCGCGTCGGTGATGGGCGCGGCGGAGGTCAGCGGGTCGACGTCGTCGAGACGGACCAGCAGCGCCTGATCGGTGCGGAAATCGGTGGCGGCATCGGTCAGCACGCAGACCGGTCGCGCGGTATCGAGGATGTGGCCGGTGCGTTCGGCCGGTTGGTCCGGATCCAGCGGGACGTAGGCGCCACCGGCCCGCGACACCGCGTACATGGCGATGACCAGCTCGGGCGAGCGGCGCAAAGCCAGCGCGACCCGGGATTCCGGACCGACGCCGAGGGCGAGCAGATGCCGGGCCAGCCGGTTGACGCGGGCATCGAGTTCGGCATAGGTGAGCCGGCTCGACGCACCCTCCCGATCGGCGACGATCGCCACGGCCCCGGGCGCTGCCGCGACCGTGCGATCCAGCAGGGTGACCAGTGTGGTCCGCTCCGCCTCGGGCAATTCCCGGCGGGTGTCGTTCCAGGTGGTGAGCACATCGGCGCGTTCGACCGGATCGAGCAGGTCGATATCGCCGACCGCCGCGCCCGCATCCGCGACCACGGCCTTCAGCAGCCGGACCAGCCGATCGCCGAAGGCGCGGACGGTGGCGGCGTCGAACAGGTCGGTGGCATAGGTGAAGAAGCCGCCGAGGCCCGCGGGCGCGCCGGATTCGTCATAGACGTCGGAGACGATCAGATGCAGATCGAACTGCGACACGTCCAGATCGGCGTCCACGGCACCGACACTCAGCCCCGGCAATTCCAGTTCCGCCCGCGCGACGTTCTGGAACGACAACCCGACCTGGAACAGCGGATGCCTGGCGGTCGAGCGCGGCGGGTTCAGCACCTCGACCAGCCGCTCGAACGGCACGTCGGCGTGCGCGAAGGCCTGGAGGTCGACCTCGCGCTGGCGGGCGAGCAGGTCCTCGAACGAGGCGCCGCCGTCGACCCGGGTCCGGAAGACCACCGTGTTGACGAACATGCCGATCACGTCATCGAGCTCACGCTCACCACGCCCGGCGACCGGGGTGCCGACGGCGATATCGTGCTGCCCCGACAGCCGCGCCAACAGTACGGCGAACGCGGTGTGCACGACCATGAACAGGGTGGCGTTGTGGCTGCGCGCGAGATCCACCAGACCGGCGTGGGTGCCCGCATCGATCGACACCTCGACCCGGCCACCGGCCATCGACGCCACCGCCGGACGCGGCCGGTCCGCGGGCAGTTCCAGCACATCGGGCAGTCCGGCCAGCTGCGCACGCCAGAACGCGAGCTGGCGCGCGGCAACGGATTCCGGATCGGATTCGTCGCCGAGCACCGCACGCTGCCACAGCGCGTAATCGGCGTACTGCACCTTCAGCGGCGCCCACGACGGCGCCTCGCCCGCCACTCGCGCGGCGTAGGCCACCATCACGTCGCGCACCAGCGGACCCATCGACGAGGCGTCGCCCGCGATGTGATGCACCACGACCGCGAGCACATACTCGGGCGCCGAACCCTCCGGCAGATCGGAGATCTCGATCAACCGGACCCGGACCGGCACTTCCTCGGTCACATCGAACGGCTGCGCGGCCAGCGCGTGGACCGCGCCCGCGACGTCGACCTGTGCCAGCCGGCGCACCGCCACATCGAGGCCGACCTGCCCGGCGGGCAGCACCACCTGCACCGGGCCCTGCGGCGTCTCCGGGTACACGGTGCGCAGCACCTCGTGCCTGGCGACCACGTCGTCGAGGGCGGCGCCGAGCGCGGCGGTATCCAGCGCGCCGGTGAGCCGCAGCGCGAACGGCAGGTTGTAGGCGGCCGATCCCGCCGCGGCGGCAGCGCCTTCGCCCTGGTCGAAGCGGTTGAGGAACCACATGCGCCGCTGTGCCAGCGACAACGGCAGCTGCGGCGGGCGCGGGATGCTGCCGAGCGCGATGCGGTGACCGTCGGTGTGGGTCTGCGAATCGAGCGCGGCGGCCAGCGCCGATACCGTCGAGGTCTCGAACAGCGCGCGGACCGGAACCCGCGTATCCATCGCCGCACCGAGCCGCGCGACGACCTGGGTGGCGACCAGCGAATTGCCGCCGAGGGCGAAGAAATCGTCATCGGCGCCGACCCGGCTCAGCCCGAGCACTTCACCGAACACACCGGCGACGATCTCCTCCACCGGCGTGGCCGGCGCGCGGAAGGCGCGCGTCTCGAACACCGGCTCGGGCAGCGCCTTGCGGTCCAGCTTGCCGCTCGGGTTCAGCGGGAAGGCGTCGAGCGCGACGATGGTCGCGGGCACCATGTAGGCGGGCAAGGTCTCGCCGACGGCCGCGAGCAACGCGGTCTGGTCGATGCTGTGGCCGGGTGCGGGGACGGCGTAGGCCACGAGCTGGTCGCCCAGCGACGTCGGCACCACCAGCGCCACCGCCTGGCTCACCGACGGCTGCGCCAGCAGCGCGGTCTCGATCTCGCCCAGTTCGATGCGCTGACCACGGAACTTCACCTGGAAATCGGTGCGGCCCAAGTAGTCCAGGCGATGCGGGGTGGTGCTGGTGGCTTCGCGCCACACGCACAGATCGCCGGTGCGGTACATGCGCTGACCGTTGCCGAACGGGTTGGCGACGAAGCGGTCGGCGGTCAGGTCCGGGCGGCGCACATAGCCGCGGGCCAGCTGATCGCCGGCCAGGTACAGCTCGCCCGCGACGCCGGGCGGCACCGGGCGCAACCGCGAATCCAGCACGTACACCCGGGTATTCCACTGCGGCAACCCGATCGGCACACTGCGTTCGATGGAGCCGGCGGCGGGCCAGAAGGTCACCGAGACCGCGGCCTCGGTGGGGCCGTACAGGTTGTGCACATTCGCCGTGCACACCGCGCGCAGCGCCGCCACGGTCTCCGGCGGCAGCGCCTCACCGATGACGAACACCTCACGCAGCGTCGGCACCGCGCCGGGGCGGGTGTGCGCGGCGAAGACGGTGAGCATCGACGGCACGAAGTCGGTGACCGTCACCTGTTGTGCGGCAATGGTTTCCGCGACGTATGCGGGATCGCGATGCCCGTCCGGGGTCGCCACGATCAACCGCGCGCCGGCGCGCAGCGGCATGAAGTAGCCCCACAGCGACACATCGAACGTCGTGGCGGTTTTTTGCAGGTACACGTCGTGGAAGCCGAGCGGGTACTCCGCGAGCATCCAGGTGATCTGGTTGTGGATGGCCGCGTGCGAGACGGAAACGCCCTTGGGGCGGCCGGTGGAGCCGGAGGTGAAGATGACGTAGGCCGGATGGTCGGGCCGGACCGGGCGCAGCAGCTCCTGCGGACGCACCGGTGCGGCGTCGAAGCCGGACAGGTCGGCGGTATCGATGTGCAGCGCGGGGGTGCCTGCGGGCAGCGACCTGGCGTCGGTGCTGGTGGTGACCACGCAGACCGGTTGCGCGGTGTCGAGGATGTGCGCGATGCGTTCAGCCGGATGATCGGGGTCCAGCGGCACATACGCGCCGCCGGCGGTGACGATGGCGTACATGCCGACCACCAGGTCCAGCGAACGCCGCACCGCGAGACCGACCAGCGATTCCGCGCCGACACCCTGGGTGATCAGCAGCCGCGCGAGCTGGTTGACCCGGTCGTCGAACTCGCGGTAGGTGAGCTCCTCGCCCTCGTACACCACGGCCACCGCGTCCGGGCGCTGCTCGACCGTGCGCCGGTAGCCGTCGAGCAGCAGTTCCGGCGCGACCGGGAAGCGGGTGTCGTTCCACTCGCGCAGCACACGATCGCGGTCGGCCGGGGCCAGCAGGTCGATCTCGCCGACCGGAACCTGCGGGTCCGCGGCGACACCGGTCAGCACCCGGGCGAAACGCTGGGCGAATTCGGCCACCGTCGGCTCGTCGAACAGATCGGTGGCATAGGTGAACTGGGCCGACAGGCCCGCGGCGGCGCCGTCGACGGTGCGCGGCACGATCGTCAGCTGGAGGTCGAATTTGGCCACCGCACCGGCGAATTCGACGCCCTCGGCGGCCAGACCCGGCAGTTCCAGCCGCGGCGCGCTCATGTTCTGGAAGAACAGCGCCACCTGGAACAGCGGATGATGCGCCTGCGAACGCACCGGATCGAGCACCTCGACCAGCCGCTCGAACGGCAGCTCGGCATGCGCGAACGCGGCCAGGTCGGCGTCCTTGACCTCATCGAGCAGGTCGGTGAACGAGGACCCGATATCGACGGTGGTGCGCAGCACCAGCGTATTGACGAACATGCCGATGAGCGCGTCGAGTTCGCGTTCGCCGCGGCCCGCCACCGGCGTGCCGATGGTGACGTCGTCGGTGGCGGCCAGCCGCGCCAGCAGCACCGCGAAGGCCGCGTGCACCACCATGAACTCCGAGGCCCCGGTGTGCTGGGCGATCTCGGCCAGCCGGGCATGGGTTGCGGCGTCGATCTCGAAGTCGTAGACCGCGCCACGACCGGAGGCGATCGACGGCCGCGGCCGGTCGGCGGGCAGTTCGATGCGATCCGGCACACCGGCCAGCGCGTCGCGCCAGAACCGGATCTGGGTGGCCGCCAGCGATTCCGGGTCGTCCTCGGAACCCAGCACCTCGCGCTGCCACAGCGTGTAATCGGCGTACTGCACCGCCAGCGGCGCCCACGAGGGGCGCGCACCGTTGCGGCGAGACAGGAACGCCGCCAGCAGGTCCCGCATGAACGGCGCGACCGAGGCGCCGTCGGCGGCGATATGGTGCACCACCACGGCGATGACGTGCTGTTCCGGCCCCACCTCGGCCAGCGCCATCCGCAGCGGCACCTCCGCCGCCACATCGAAACCGGTCAGTGCGAGCCGGCCGAGCCATTCCGGTAGTTCGGCCTCCGACACCGGTTTCGGTGCCAGATCCGGCACCACCTCGGCGGCGGACACCACCACTTGATAGCCGGTGCCGTCGATGGCCGGGTACATCGTGCGCAGCGTTTCGTGCCGGTCGATCACGTCGGCGACCGCGGCTTGCAGCGCGGCCACATCGAGCAGGCCGTCCAGGCGCACCGCGAACGGGATGTTGTTGGCCGCCGAGGCGGTGTCGAACTGGTTGAGGAACCACATGCGCTGCTGGGCCAGCGACAGCGGGATGTGCTCGGGGCGCGGCATGGGCGTCAGCGGGCGCCGTCCGCCCGCACCCTTCAACGGTTCCAGCTTGCGCGCGAGCCCGGCCACCGTGGGCGCTTCGAAGATCAGCCGGGCGGGCACCCGCGCGCCAACGGCCTCACCCAATCGGGCGGCCACCCGGGTGGCGATGAGTGAGTTGCCGCCGAGTTCGAAGAAATCGTCGTCGGCGCCGACGGGTTCGCCGCTGCCGAGCAGTTCGCCGAACACCTCGGCGACGGCCTGCTCCAGCGGACCACTCGGCGCGCGGAACACCCTGGTCTGCAACTGCGGTTCCGGAAGCGCGCGTCGATCCAGCTTGCCGACCGGCGTCAGCGGGATCTCGTCGAGCACGGTGATGGCGGTGGGCACCATATGCGCGGGCAGGCTGCGTTCGGCGAACGCGTCCAGTTCCGCGACATCGATGACGGCACCCGGCGCGGCGTGCACATAGGCGGCCAGGATGATCGCACCGGATTCGAGCCGATGCCCGACGGTCACCGCGAAATCGACGCTGTCGTGCGCGGCCAGCACGGCGTCGATCTCGCCGAGCTCGATCCGGAAGCCACGGATCTTGACCTGGAAGTCGTTGCGGCCCAGGTATTCCAGCTCGCCATCGGGGGTGATGCGGACCAGGTCGCCGGTGCGGTAGAGGCGAGCGCCGCTGGGGTCGAACGGGTTGGCGACGAAGCGCGCCGCCGTCAACGCGGGCCGCGCGTGGTAGCCGCGCGCCACCTGGGCGCCGGCGATGTAGAGCTCGCCGACGGCACCGTCGGCCACCGGCATCAGCCGCTCGTCCAGGACGTGTTCGGTGATGGCGCGGATCGGCCCGCCGATGGTCACCGGTTCGCCCGGCACCAGCGGCGCGCTGATATTGGTCATGATGGTGGTCTCGGTAGGACCGTAACCATTGAAGAATTCGCGGGTGCGGCCCTCGGAAATGGGCAGCACCCAGCGGCGCACCAGCTCCGGCGGACACGCCTCACCACCGGCGACGATCACCCGCAATTCGTCAAGGCCCGCCGGATCCACCGAGGCCAGCGCGGCCGGGGTGATGAACGCGTGCGTCACGCCTTCGCGGCGCAGCAGCGCGGCCAGCTCGTCGCCGCCGTACACGGTGGGCGCGACCACCACCATGGTGGCCGGGCCGCCCAGCGCCAGCAGCAGTTCCAGCACCGAGGCGTCGAACGACGGTGAGGCGAAATGCAGGGTGCGCGATTCCGGGCCGACCCGGTAGCGCTCGCGCTGCTCATCGCAGAAACTCGACAGGCCGGCCTGGGTGACCACCACACCCTTGGGCAGACCGGTGGAACCCGAGGTGTAGATGACATAAGCCGGATGTTCGGCACGCAGCGGCCGCACCCGGTCGGTATAGGTCACCGGGTCGACCGGGTAGCTCTCCAGCGCCCGCGCCGTCTCCGGGGTGTCGATGAGCAGCCATTGCACCCGATCGGGCAGGTCGTCCCGGACCGCGGCCACGGCCAGGCCGAACACCGCACCGGAATCGGCGACCATGTGCTCGACCCGGTCGGCGGGATAGTTCGGGTCCACCGGTACGAAACCGGCGCCGGTCTTGGCGACCGCCCACACCGCGATGACCGATTCCAGCGACCGCGGAATCCCGACCGCGACCAGATCCTCCGGCCCGATCCCGCGCGCGATGAGCAGATGCGCCAGCCGGGTGGAACGTTCGTCCAGCTCGGCGTAGGTGAGGCTGCCGAGCGAGGTGGTGGCATCGGCGTAGGTGACCGCGACACCACCCGGATTCGCCTCGACGGCGGTGGCCAGCAATTGCGGCAGGGTGGTGACCCGCGGGCGCCGGATGCGGGTGGGGCGAACTCGTGCCGGACGCGTCATGCCGGCATCGTCCCCCGGACCTCGCCGCGCCACTGCCCACCCACCGGTTTCATGTAGCTGCCTCACCCTGCCTGTAGTCGTGTCATCGGCCATGCGGGACCGATCGACGGAGCACGCCGTCATCACTCAATCGAGTGGGCATGTGCCGATCGTTACCGTTCGCGGCGGTTCATCGCTGCCACCGACGAACTACCGGGGCCGATTATCCCCCGCCCGCGCAAGCAGCGGGCGGCCACGGCCACGACCGGTCAGTCTGCCTGGTCGAGCAGGGCGGCCAGGCGCGGTCCGATCACATCCAGCGCGGCGGGTGAGGTCATCTGATCGTGGTTCACCGGAATCGGATGATCCACCACCGAACCGGAGACGTACCGCTGCCAATCGGCGGCCCGCGGACCGCCGGTGAGCTGGCGCGGATGCGGTACCGAGGCGCTGAAGTACTCGACCGTGCCGTCGAAAACGCCAGGCCGGTACCCGGAGATCAGCTCCGCCGAGCGCACCGCGCCGCGATAGACCCGCCGCAGCCGCTCGGGGGTGAGGGCGAGCAGTTCGGCCGGGATCATCGCGTGCAGTGTGGCCAAGGCCTCGTCGGACAGGTCGTAGATATCGTCGCCGTCGCCGAGCACATCGGTGCCGAGGCCGAGTTCGGACAGGGCCTCACGCACCGCGGCCCGGAATCCGGCCACATCGGGGTCGGGATGGCTGTCCAGCATGGCCAGCAGGCTCACCTGCTCGCCCGCGGCCTGGAGTTCGGTGGCGATGGCATGGGCCAGCACACCACCGAGCGACCAGCCGAGCAGCCGGTACGGGCCGTGCGGCTGGACGGTGCGGATCTCGGACAGATAACGACGCGCGAGCTCGGCCAGCGTCTCGGGCAGCTCGCCCTCGCCCGAGAGCGCGGGCGACTGCAAGCCGTACAGCGGAACCTCGTCCGGCATATGCCCGGCGAGCCCGGCATAGGACCAGGCCAGCCCGTACATCGGGTGCACACAGAACAGCGGCTCGGCCTCGCCTCCGGCGCGCAGCGGCAGCAGCACATCGAGGGCGGCGCCCGCGTCGAGTTCCGGTGCGGGCGCGTGCAGCCGGGCGGCCAGGCCCGCGACGGTGGCGTCGGTGAACAACCACTGCACCGCCACCGGCACGCCGGTCGCCGCACGCAGCCGCGCCACCGCGCGGGTGGCCAGCAGCGAATTGCCGCCGAGGGAGAAGAAATCGTCGTCGAGCCCGACGCGGGTGGCGCCGAGCAGATCGGCGAAGACTTCGGCGACCGTCTGCTCCAGCTCGGTCTCGGGTGCCCGGAAGTCGGTGGCGCCGGTGAACTCCGGTGCCGGCAGGGCGCGACGATCGAGCTTGCCGTTCGGGGTCAGCGGCAGCGCGTCCAGCACCACGAACGCGTCCGGAACCATGTAGCCGGTGAGGAACTCGCCGACCTGCCCGCGCAGCTGTGCGGGGGCGAGGGTGGCGCCGGCAGCCGGGACGACGTAGCCGATGAGGCGCTCGCCCGCGACCGCGTCGGCGCGGACCGTGGCGACGGCGTGGCCGACGCCGGGGCAGCGCAGCAGGGCGGCCTCGATCTCGCCGAGTTCGATCCGGAACCCGCGCAGCTGGACCTGCTGGTCGCTGCGGCCCGCGTACTCGAGCGAGGCCGGTGCGTCACGCCAGCGGCCGACGTCACCGGTGCGGTACATCCGCGACCCCGGCGCACCGAACGGATCCGCCACGAACCTGGTGGCGGTCAGGCCGGGGCGGCCGAGGTAGCCGCGGGTGAGCTGGGCGCCGGAGACGTGGATCTCGCCCGGCACGCCGAGGGGCGCGGGATGCAGCCGGTCGTCGAGCACCCTGGCCGCCAGCCCGGGCAGGGCGCGCCCGATCAGGCCGGGGCGGTCGGCGGTGTGCTCGTCCAGCGACAGGAACGATACGTGCACCGTCGTCTCGGTGATGCCGTACATGTTCACCAGGCGCGGGGCATCCATCGGATGACGTTCGTACCAGCGAGCCAACCGGCGCGAATCCAGTGCCTCACCGCCGAAGATCACATAGCGCAGCGCCAATTCGCCGTCGGCCTCGCGATCGGCCTCGGCCAGTTGGTAGAACGCCGACGGCGTCTGGTTCAGCACCGTCACCCGTTCACGAATCAGCAACTCGCGCAATTGTTCCGGCGAGCGCGAGGTGAGGTAATCGACCACCACCACGCTGCCGCCGTGGGCGAGCGCGCACCACAGCTCCCACACCGAGAAGTCGAAGGCGTAGGAGTGGAACAGCGTCCACACATCGGCGGCGCCGAAACCGAACTGCGGCTGGGTATTGGCGAACAGCTCGACCACGTTGCGGTGGGTGACGCCGACGCCCTTGGGCACGCCGGTGGAGCCGGAGGTGTAGATGACGTAGGCCAGATTGTCCGGCCGCAGCGGGGCGAGCCGGTCGGTGTCGTCGATGCGGGCATCGGAGTAGGACGCGGCGTCCTCGAGCAGCACCACCGCGCGCTCCCCCACCGGGACGCGTTCGCGTTCGGCGGCGGTGGTGAGCACACAGACCGGGGCGGCGTCGTCGAGCATGAACTCGAGCCGCTGCGCCGGATAGGTGGCGTCGATCGGCAGGTAGGCCGCACCGGCGGTGAGCACGCCGAGCAAGGCCACCGGCAACTCTTCGGTCCGCTCGACGGCCACCGCCACCAGCGTTTCCGGGCCCGCGCCGCGCGCGATCAGCGCACGGGCGACGCGGTTGGCGCGCCGCTGGAGTTCGCCGAAGGTGAGCGCGACGGCGCCGGCGCGGAGGGCGACGGCGTCCGGGCGGCGCCAGGCCTGTTCGGCGATGAGGGCGGGCAGCGTGGTGCCGGGCACCCAGGCGCCGGGGGCGTTCCACGCGTGCAGCACTCGTTCACGTTCGCCGGGGGCGAGCAGGTCGATCTCGCCGACGACGGTGCTCGCGTCGGCGGCGACGGCGGCCAGGACCCGCTGGAAACGATCCGCGAACGTGCGCACGGTCGCGGCGTCGAACAGATCGGTGGCGTAGGTGAATACCGCGCTCATGCCGGACGCGCCGGGTTGCTCGGCAATGGTGACCTGGAGATCGAACTTGGCGACGGCGTCGTCGAGATCGACGGCCGACACGGTGAGACCGGGCAGGGCGAACTCGGTGCGACCCAGGTTCTGGAAGGTCAGCATCACCTGGAACAGCGGATGCCTTGCCGTCGACCTGGCCGGGTCCAGCAGTTCCACCAGCCGCTCGAACGGGACATCGGCGTGGCCGAAGGCCGCCACATCGGTGCCGCGGACCTCGCGCAGCAGCGCGTCGAATCCGGCCGCCGAATCGACCTCGGTGCGCAGCACGAGAGTGTTGACGAACATGCCGATCAGCTCGTCGAGTTCGGCCTCGCCGCGTCCGGCGACCGGGGTGCCGACCGCGATATCGCTGCTGCCGGACAACCGCGCCAGCAGCACCGCGAGCGCGGCGTGCACGACCATGAACAGCGTCGCATCGTGTTCGGCGGCCACGCGTTCCAAGCCGGCGTGCAGTTCGGCGTCGAGATCGACGGCGAAGGTCTCGCCGCGGTAGGACGCCACTGCCGGGCGGGGCCGGTCCGCGGGCAGCGGCAGTTCCTCCGGCAGACCGGCCAGCGCGGTGCGCCAGTACTCGGTCTGGGTGGCGATGAGGCTTTCCGGATCGGCTTCGTCACCGAGGATCTCGCGCTGCCACAGGCTGTAGTCGGCGTACTGCACGGGCAGCGGAGTCCAGTGCGGTTCGCTGCCACCGCTGCGGGCGGTGTAGGCCAGCATCAGGTCCCGGGTGAGCGGGCCCATGGACCAGCCATCGGCACTGATGTGGTGGGCCACGAACACCAGCACATGGTCGGTGGGCGTGATGCGCAGCAGCGCGGTGCGGAACGGGAGTTCGCGCGTCACATCGAATCCGGCGGCGACCACCTCGCGCACCGCATCGGCGATCTCGGATTCGGCGACGGCCCGGAGCGTGGGTGCCACCGGGGCGGCGTCGGCCACGCGCTGGATCGGGCCGTCGTCGGTCTGCGGGTAGGTGGTGCGCAGGATTTCGTGTCTGGCCACCAGATCGGTGATCGCCGCGGCCAGCGCATCGGTATCCAGCTCGCCGGTCAACCGGATCGCGGCCGGGATGTTGTAGACCGGCGAGGACGTGTCGAACTGGTTGAGGAACCACATCCGCTGCTGGGCCGGCGACAACGGAATGTCGTCCGGGCGCGGCATGGGGGTGAGTGCGCGACGGCCGGAGCCGGCGTGCCGCGCGGCCTCGGCCGCGAGCCCGGCCACGGTGGACGCCTCGAACAACGCCCGCACCGGCACCCGCGCGTCCAGCGCCGCACCCAACCGCGCCGCGACCTGCGTGGCCAGCAGCGAGTTGCCACCGAGAGCGAAGAAATCGTCGTCGGCACCGACCCGTTCCGCGCCGAGCACCTCGGCGAACACACCGGCCACGATCTCCTCGGTCGGCGTCGACGGCGCCCGGAACTCCCGTGGCCGGAACTCCGGCTCCGGCAGGGCTTTACGGTCGAGCTTGCCGTTGACCGTGCGCGGCAGGGCCTCCAGCACGACGAACGCGGACGGCACCATATAGGAGGGCAGAGCCGCCGAGAGCGCCGATTTCACCGCCGCCACGTCGACCTCGGTGGACGAGGACACCTCCGCGTGGTGACGGGAGCGGGTCCCGGTCATGGTGTCCGCCGGCTGCGCCGAGTCCGGCACCAGGTAGGCGACCAGTCGCTCACCGGTGTGCGTATCGGACCTCGCGACGACCGCGGCCTGCGCCACACCCGGCACGGCCAGCAGCGCCGCTTCGACCTCGCCCAGTTCGATGCGGAAGCCGCGGATCTTCACCTGGAAGTCGGTGCGGCCCCGGTATTCCAGCTCACCGGTGCGGGTCCACGCGGCCAGATCGCCGGTGCGGTACATGCGGGCGGCCGGCTCGAAGGGATTGGCGACGAAACGCTCGGCGGTCAGGTCCGGCCGCGCGATGTAGGCGCGGGCGAGTTGGGCGCCCGCGAGGTACAGCTCACCCGTGACGCCGGGGGCCACCGGCCGCAGCCGGGCGTCCAGGACGTAGACCCGGCTGTTCCATTCGGGCCCGCCGATCGGCACCGAGGCCTGGTCGGCGCGGGTGACGCGGTGGGCGGTGATGGACACCGCCGCCTCGGTCGGACCGTAGAGGTTGAACAGTTCGACGCCCGGATGCTCGCGCAGCACGCGCTGGGCCGGTGCGGCGGGCAGCGCCTCGCCGATGGCGAGCACCCGGCGCAGCGCACCGGGCAGACCGGCGGTCACCAGGGCATCCAGCATGGACGGGACCACGTGCAGGGTGCTCACCCGCTGATCGGCCATGAGCTCGGCGAGGTAGGCCGGGTCGCGGTGACCGTCGGGTGCGGCGATGACGAGGCGTCCAGCGCAGGCGGCGGCGGACCAGAACTCCCAGACCGAGAGGTCGAAGGTCGCCGCCGTCTTCAGCAGCACCACGTCGGCGCCGGCGAGACCGAATTGGGTGGTCTTCCACTGCAATTGGTTGACGATCGCGCGATGCGGGACCGCAACGCCCTTCGGGCGTCCGGTCGAACCGGACGTGAAGATCACATACGCGGTGTGCTCCGGACGCAGTGGTGCGAGGCGGTCGGCATCGGTGATCGGTGCGGGGTCGAACGCGTCGAGCGCCAGTTCGTCGAGCGTCCGCACCGGCGCCGCCACGGCATCGAATCCGGCCTCGGCGTTGGTCAGGACACACAACGGCTCGGCCGTCGCCAGGATGTAGCCGGTCCGCTCGGCCGGCTGATCCGGATCGACCGGCACGTAGGCGCCGCCCGCGCGGGTCACGGCGTACATGGCCACGACGAGATCGATCGAGCGCCGCAATGCCAGCGCCACCCGCGTCTCCGGCCCGACGCCCTGGGCGATGAGGTAGCGGGCGAGCCGGTTCACGCGCTCGTCCAGGGCGCGGTAGGTCAGCGTCGCGGCATCGGCCGGGGCCGGATCGGCGGAGCGCGCCGAACCGCTCGATGCGGGCACGGACGGCAGGTCGGCGACGAGCGCGACCCGGTCCGGTGCGGCCGCGACGGCCGAATCCAGGATCGCCGCCAGAGTCGCAGCGCCGTCGAGGGCGTGCTCGGTGGCGTTCCATTCGCGCACCACCCGCTCGCGCTCGGCAGCGTCCAGCAGGTCGATATCCCCCACCACCGCGTCCGGGTGCTGGACCACCGCGGCCAGCACGCGCGCCAGCCGGTCGGCGAAGCCGCGCACGGTGGATTCGTCGAACAGGTCGGTGGCGTAGGTGAAGAAGCCGCCGAGGCCGGTGGGCGTGCCGGATTCGTCGTAGCTGTCGCCGATGATCAGGTGCAGGTCGAACTGCGACACATCGAGATCGGCGTCCACCGCGCTGACGGCGAGGCCGGGCAGTTCGAGCTCGGCGCGAGCCACGTTCTGGAACGACAGGCCCACTTGGAACAGCGGGTGGTGTGCGGTCGAGCGCGGCGGGTTGAGCACCTCGACCAGGCGCTCGAACGGGATGTCGGCGTTGGCGAAGGCTCGCAGATCGGTGTCGCGCTGGCCGGCCAGCAGGTCGGTGAAGGTCTCGCCGCCGCCGACGCGGGTGCGGAACACCACGGTGTTGACGAACATGCCGATCAGATCGTCGAGTTCGCGTTCACCGCGCCCGGCCACCGGCGTGCCGATGGCGATATCGCTCGACGCCGACAGCCGCGCCAGCAACACCGCGAATGCCGTGTGCACCACCATGAACAACGTCGCGTTGTGCTCGCGCGCCAACGCCACGAGCCCGGCGTGCGTCTCGGCGTCGATGGCGACGGGCACCTTGCCGCCCGCCATCGAGGCGATCGCCGGGCGCGGCCGGTCGGTGGGCAGGTCGAGCACGTCGGGCAATCCGGCCAGCTGTTCGCGCCAGAACGCGATCTGCTGAGCGGCAACGGAATTCGTATCGTCTTCGGCGCCGAGCACCGCGCGCTGCCACAGCGCGTAATCGGCGTACTGCACCGGCAGCGGCTGCCATTCGGGCGCCATACCCGCCGTCCGGGCGGCGTAGGCGATCATCACGTCGCGCACCAGCGGCGCCATCGAGGACGCGTCACCGGCGATGTGGTGGACGACGACGGCGAGCACGTACGTGCGAGCATTCGAAGCTACTGCCGCACCATGGCCCGCCGTCCCCTCGGCGGCCGTCCGGTCCTGGCTGCTGGGGTCCTGCACACACAGCAGCACCGCCCGCAACGGCACCTCATCCGTCACATCGAACGGCGCCGAGGCCAGGGCGTACACCGCGCCAGGGACATCAGCTTCATCCACCGAGCGGACATTCAGCACAGGCGCACCCTCGCCCGGCGGCAAGATCACCTGCACCGGCCCGTCCGGCGTCTCGGGGTACACCGTCCGCAGCACCTCGTGCCGCGCCACCACATCCGCCAGTGCCGCGCCGAGCGCATCGACGTCGAGGGTGCCGGTCAGCCGGAGCGCGAAGGGCAGGTTGTAGGCCGAGGAGCCGACGGCGGCGTCCTGGTCGAAGCGGTTGAGGAACCACATGCGCCGCTGCGCCAGCGACAACGGCAACCGTTGCGGCCGTTCGATGCTGCCCAGTTCGATCGTGCGGCGGCCGTGCGTCTGCGATTCCACGGTGGCCGCGAGCGCGCCGACGGTCGGCGTCTCGAACAGCGCACGCACCGGCACCCGCACACCGAGAGCGGCACCGAGCCGGGACACGGCCTGGGTGGCGATCAGCGAATTGCCGCCGAGCGCGAAGAAGTCGTCATCGACGCCGACCCGGCCCACGCCGAGCACCTCGGCGAATACGCCGGCCACGATCTCCTCGACCGGGGTGGACGGCGCCCGGAACGCACGGGTTTCGAACTCCGGTTCCGGCAGGGCCTTACGGTCCAGCTTGCCACTGGGATTGAGCGGGAACTCCGCCAGTTCGACGATGGTCGCGGGCACCATGTAGGCGGGCAGGGTATCGGCGACCGCCGCCCGCAGTCGCTGCTGGTCGATCCGCTCCCCCGGCGCCGGCACCGCATAGGCCACCAGCTGGTCGCCCAGCGCGGTCGGCACCACCAGCGCCACCGCCTGACTCACCGATGGCTGCGCCAGCAGCGCGGTCTCGATCTCGCCGAGCTCGATGCGCTGGCCACGGAACTTCACCTGGAAATCGGTGCGGCCGAGATAGTCGAGCACCGCATCGTCGCCACGGCCGCGCCACACGACGAGATCACCGGTGCGGTACATGCGTTCGCCCGCGCCGAACGGATTCGCCACGAAGCGATCGGCGGTCAGATCCGGGCGACGCACGTAGCCGCGCGCCAACTGATCACCCGCGAGGTACAGCTCACCCGCCACACCCGGCGGCACCGGACGCAACCGCGCGTCCAGCACATACACCCGGGTATTCCACTGCGGCAACCCGATCGGCACCGACCGCTGCTCGGCACCGTCGGCCTGCCAGTAGGTCACCGAGACCGCGGCCTCGGTGGGGCCGTACAGGTTGTGCACAGCGGCGTCGGAGATCGCGCGCACGGCGGCAACGGTTTCCGGCGGCAGCGCCTCACCGATGACGAACACCTCACGCAGCGTCGGCACCGAGCCCGGCGGTGTGTGCGCGGCGAACACGGTCAGCATCGAGGGCACGAAGTCGGTGACCGTCACCCGTTGCGTCGCAATGGTTTCGGCCACATAGGCCGGATCGCGGTGCCCGTCCGGGGTCGCGACGACTAGCTTGGCGCCTGCCCGCAGCGGCAGGAAGAAACCCCACAGCGACACGTCGAACGTGGTCGCGGTCTTCTGCAGGTACACGTCGTCGGGGCCGAGTGGATAGGCGGTGAGCATCCACTCGATCTGGTTGTTGATGGCGGCATGGGTGACCGCCACACCCTTCGGGCGGCCGGTGGAGCCGGAGGTGAAGATGACGTAGGCCGGGTGGTCGGGCCGCACCGGGCGCAGCAGCTCGCTCGACCGGATCGGCGTCGCGGCATAGCGCTCCAGATCGACGGCGTCGATGCGCAGCACGGGAATTCCGGCGGGTACGTCGACTGCGTCGCGGGTGGTCGTGACCACGGCGACGGGTTGAGCCGTATCGAGGATGTGCGCGATGCGTTCGGCCGGATGATCGGGGTCCAGCGGCACATACGCACCACCCGCGGCCACGATGGCGTACATGCCGATCACCAGGTCCAGCGAACGCCGCACCGCGAGACCGACCAGCGATTCCGCGCCGACACCCTGCGCGATCAGCAGCCGCGCCAGCCGGTTCACCCGCTCGTCGAACTCGCGGTAGGTCAGCTCTTCACCCTCGTACACCAGCGCCACCGCGTCGGCGTGTGCCGCGACGGCGTGCCGGTAGCCGTCCAGCAGCAGTTCCGGGGTCAGCAGATTACGGGTGTCGTTCCATTCGTGCAGGATTCGATCCCGCTCGACCATCGACAGCAGGTCGATATCGCCGATCGGCCGGTGCGGCGCATCCGCCACCGCGCGCAGGGTGCGCCGCAGCCTGGCCGCGAACTCGGCCACCGACTCCTCGTCGAACAGATCTGTGGCGTAGGTGAACTGGGCCGACATCCCGCCGTCGGCCAGCGGAGCGATGGTGAGCTGCAGATCGAATTTCGCTGCCGCACCGTCGAAGTCGATCGCCTCGACCGACAGGCCGGGCAGGTCGAGCGCCGGCGCGGTCATGTTCTGGAAGAACAGCGCCACCTGGAACAGCGGATGATGCGCCTGCGAACGCACCGGATCCAGCGCCTCCACCAGCCGCTCGAACGGCAGCTCGGTATGCGCGAAGGCGGCGAGATCGGTCTCCTTCACCGCCGCGAGCAGTTCGGTGAAGCTCGCCCGCGGATCGATCTCGGTCCGCAACACCAGTGTGTTGACGAACATGCCGATCAACCCGTCGAGTTCGCGTTCACCGCGCCCGGCCACCGGGGTGCCGATGGTGATGTCGGCCGAGCCGGACAGGCGCGCGAGCAGCGCGGCGAACGCGGCGTGCACCACCATGAACAGCGAGGCGCCCGCGTCGTTGGCGAGGCCGTCGAGCCGCGTGGTGGTGTCGGCGTCGATGGCGAAATTCAGGGTGGCGCCACGCCCGGAGGATCGAGTGGGGCGCGGACGGTCGACGGGCAGATCGATCCGGTCCGGGATGCCTGCCAGTGCCTGCCGCCAGAACGTCAGCTGGCGAGCGGCCAGGGATTCCTGGTCGTCCTCGTCGCCGAGCACGTCACGCTGCCACAGCGTGTAGTCGGCGTACTGCACCGGCAGCGGCGCCCACTGCGGTGCCGCACCGGTGATCCGCGCCAGGTACGCCGTCACCAGGTCGGTGGCCAGCGGCGCCAGCGAGGTGCCGTCGGCGGCGATGTGGTGCACAACGACGGCCAGCACGTGCTCGTCGGCGCCGAGCTCGGCCACCGCGATCCGCAGCGGCACCTCGGCGGCGACATCGAATCCGGTCAGCGCGCGGCCGGCCAGCCAGTGCGGCAGCTCGTCCCGCGAGACCGGCTCGGCGATCAGCTCGGGCAGCACCTGCTCGACGGGCAGGATCACCTGATGACCTGCGCCGTCGCTGGCCGGATACACCGTGCGCAGGCTCTCGTGCCGATCCAGCACATCGGCGATGGCCGCATGCAGTGCGGCGAGGTCGAGTGCACCGGTCAGGCGCAGGGCGAACGGAATATTGTTCGCCGCGGACTCGGTGTCGAACTGGTTCAGGAACCACATCCGCTGCTGGGCGGGCGAGAGCGGAATGCGCTCCG
Source organism: Nocardia sp. CDC519 (assembly GCF_059509835.1). Classification (NCBI taxonomy): domain Bacteria; kingdom Bacillati; phylum Actinomycetota; class Actinomycetes; order Mycobacteriales; family Nocardiaceae; genus Nocardia; species Nocardia sp. CDC519. The sequence goes on from NZ_CM183377.1 coordinate 274,351, forward strand.
GACGCGGCATCGGCGCGAGCGCGCGACGTCCACCGCTGCCGCGCTCGGCGCCGAGGCGTTCGGCCAGGGCCGCCACCGTCGGGGCCTCGAAGATCACCCGCGCCGCGATCCTGGCGTCGACGGCGGCGCCGAGGCGCGCCGCGGCCTGGGTGGCGATCAGCGAGTTGCCGCCGAGTTCGAAGAAGTCGTCATCGGCGCCGAGCGGCGCCTCGGTGCCGAGCAACTCGGCGAACACCTCGGCCACCAGCTGCTCGGCCCACCCGGACGGCTCACGGAAGGTGGTGGTCTGCAACCTCGGGGTCGGCAGCGCGCGCCGGTCGAGCTTGCCGACCGGCGTCAACGGGATCTCGTCGAGCACCGTGATCGAGGTCGGCACCATATGCGCGGGCAGGCTGTTGCTCGCGAACGCCAGCAGCGCGGCCGGGTCGACCTCGGCGCCCTCGGCGGGGTGCACATAGGCGGCGAGAATGGTTGCGCCGGTGTCGAGCCGGTGCCCGACCGTCACCGCGAAATCGACGGATTCGTGCCTGCCGAGCACCGCGTCGATCTCACCCAGTTCGATCCGGAAGCCACGGATCTTGACCTGGAAATCGTTGCGGCCCAGATACTCCAGATCGCCGTCCGCGGTCCAGCGCACCAGGTCGCCGGTGCGGTAGAGCCGGGAGCCGTTGTCGGCGAACGGGTTCGCGACGAAACGCTGCGAAGTCAGGCCCGGTCGCTCGTGGTAGCCGCGCGCCAGCTGCGCGCCGGTGATGTAGAGCTCGCCCGCGACACCGGTCGGCACGGGCGTCAGGCGTTCGTCGAGCACGTATTCGGTGACCGCCCGGATGGGCCCACCGATGGTGACGGCGTCCTGCGGGCTCAGCGCCGCACTGATATTGGTCATGATGGTGGTCTCGGTGGGACCGTAACCATTGAAGAATTCCCTGGTACCGTCCGCGACCGGCCGCACCCAGCGGCGCACCAGATCCGGCGGGCAGGCCTCACCACCGGCCACCACCACCCGCAGCTCATCAAGGCCGGCGGGATCGACCGAGGCCAGCGCGGCCGGCGTGATGAACGCATGCGTCACGCCCTCGCGGCGCAGCAGATTCGCCAGTTCGTCGCCGCCGTAGACGGTCGGCGCGGCCACCACCATGGTTCCGGCCCCACCGAGCGCGAGCAGCAGCTCGAGCACCGAGGCGTCGAACGACGGCGAGGCGAAATGCAGGGTGCGCGAATCCGGCGTCAGCCGATACCGTTCGCGCTGCTCATCGCAGAAACTCGACAGTCCGGCCTGGGTGACCACCACGCCCTTGGGCAGACCGGTGGAACCGGAGGTGTAGATGACGTAGGCAGGGTGTTCGGCGCGCAGTTGACGCACCCGGTCGGCGAAGGTGATCGGCTCGGCGGAGTACTGCTCGCGTCGGCGCGCACCGGCCTCGTCGTCGATGATCAGCCAATCGACCTGCCCCGGCAGAGTTTCCGCGGCGGCAGCCACGGTCAGGCCGATCACCACGCCGGAATCCTTGACCATGTGCTGCACGCGGTCGGCGGGATAGTTCGGGTCGATCGGCACGAAGCCGGCGCCCGACTTGGCCACCGCCCAGACCGCCACCACCGACTCGATGGAGCGCGGGATGCCGACGGCGACCAGATCCTCCGGCCCGACCCCGCGCTCGATCAGCATCCGGGCCAGCCTGGTCGACCTGGCGTCCAGTTCGGCGTAGTCGAGCTGCCCACGGGTTGCCGAAGCGTCGGCGAAGACGACCGCGCGACCGCCGGGGTTGGCCTCGACAGCGGCCGCCATCAGTTGCGGAAGCGTGGTTACCCTCGGCCGCCGGGTACGGGTCGGCCGTACACGAGCGGGACGAGTCATCCGCGGTGGCTCCTATGGCATCCGCTGATACCGATCACCGCGGACCGCCGCTCATGAGTCAGTCGCCCCCCGACTGCGCCAATCATGAAAGTCTGCCCACCTAGCTGTCGAAACACGTCTTCGCCAGGCTTCCAGCGCTTCTGCCCATTCGCCAAACCGATATGCTGTGGCACTTATCACAAGCCTTGCCCACCTGCACCGACCCGAGTTATCGGGGCAAGAATTCATGGGGCATTCACCAATGCTGGCAAGTACTGGTCACATGACCAGCTAATTCCTCGCGTATGCCGTCGAGCCGCACGCGCACCGACCGGTACGACCGGTGGGCGCACGAACGCACCCACCGGTCGCCAGGAATGTGCTCAGTCGCGGTACAGATCCGCCAGGGTCAGCACGGTCGCCACCGCAGACCATGTCGCGGGCACCGCGGCGCCGCCGTCGACGACGACGGCACGCAGATCCTCCAGCGGACGCGGGTCGATGACGTCGAGCCCGGCGCGGTCGGTCAGCACATGGGTGACCCACTCGTCGGCCAGCTCATCGGTCAGCGCGCCCGTCCCCGGCACCAGCACCACCGAGGCGCCCTGCGACCCCGCGGCGACGGCTTCCAGCACCGCCGCGAACGAATCCGAGCCGCCGTGCTGGAACAACCGCGATTCGAAGGTCAGCTCGGTGGCGGCGACGAATCGGGCGGACGCGGCCGCGAGGTCGTCGTAGCTCACCGAGACCGCGCCCGCGTAGGCGAGATCGGCGCCGCGCAGCGCCCGGGTGCGGTGCGCGTAGGTGACCGGCCGCGGCGATTCCGCGGCGATCTCCGCGCTCACCGAGGGGTCGTCGAGCACGAGCCAGTCGATCCCGGCCACCGCCTGCGCGCCACCGGCCGTGAGGCCGACTTTGACCTCGAGACCGGCCGCGGTCGCCGCGCCGATCCCGTCGAAGGGCACCACCGCCGCACCGGCCTTGAGCACCGCCCAGGTGGCGACCACCGCGTCCACGCCACGATCCAGCCGGATCGCGACACCCGCGCCCGGTCCGCTGCCACGGGCGATGAGCACCCGGGCCAACCGGGAGGACTTCGCGTCGAGCTCCTGGTAGGTGAACACGTCCGAGCCGGAGACGACCGCCGGGCCGTCCGGATCGTCTTCGACGGTGGCGGCCAGGGTCTGGCTCAGCGCGGTGCCCGCCGTCGGGGCGACCTCGGCCTGCACCGGTTTGGGCGCCGGAGCCGCCGTCATCCGCTCGCGTTCGGCGGCATCGAGAATGTCGATGTCGGCGATGCGCACCTGCGGATCGGCCGCCACCGCGGTCAGGATGCGCTCGAACCGACGGCCGAACGACTGCGCCGTCGACTCGTCGAACAGATCGGTGGCGTAGGTCAGCACGGTGATCAACTCACCCGGTGTGCCGTCGGCCTCGTGCCGCGGATCGACATTCACCTGGAGGTCGAACTTCGCGGCGATGGCGCCGGCGTCCAGCGCCGTCACCGTCAGGCCCGGCAGTTCCAGGCTGGGCTGCTCGTTGTTCTGGAACGACAGCACCGTGCCGAACAGCGGATTGTGCGCGGTCGCCCGGCCGGGTGCGACCACCTCGGCGACCCGTTCGAACGGGATGTCGGAGTTCGCGAACGCCGCCAGATCGGTTTCCCTGGCCTGATCGACCAGCGCGGCGAAGCTCGCACCGGCTTCGACCTCGGTGCGCAGCGCCAGCGTGTTGACGAACATGCCGACCAGATCGTCGAGCGCGCGTTCCCCACGCCCGGCGATCGGCGTACCGACGGCCACGTCCGATTCCCCCGACAGCCGCGACAGCAGCACCGCCAGCGCCGCGTGCACCACCATGAACAGCGTCGAATTGTGCTCGCGCGCAATCCTGGTCAGCGCCTGGTGCACCTCGGGAGAGAGCGCGAATCCGGTCGAGGCGCCACGCATGGACGGGATCGCCGGGCGCGGGCGGTCCAGCGGCAATTCCAATTCGCCGCTGAGGCCATCGAGCTGATTGCGCCAGTACGCCAGTTGGCGTGCGGCGATGGAATTCTCGTCGGCATCGGTGCCGATCACGGCGCGCTGCCAGATCGCGAAGTCGGCGTACTGCACTTCCAGCGGCGACCAGCGCGGCGAGTTACCACCCCGGCGCGCCAGGTAGGCGGTCATCAGATCGCGCGCCAGCGGCGCCATCGAGGCGCCGTCGGCGGCGATATGGTGCACGACCATGGCCAGCAGGTATTCGTCGGCGCCGTTGCCGAGCAGCAGCGCACGCACCGGAACCTGCTCGGTGACATCGAATCCGGTGGACATCAACTCGGTGATCCGGCTGATCGGATCCGCCGTCGTCACCACCTCCAGTCCGCCCGGCAGCGCCGCGCTGACCGGCAGGATCTCCTGATAGGCCACCTCGTCGGTGCCCGCGGCCGCCGGGTAGCGGGTACGCAGCGTCTCGTGCCGCTCCAGCACGTCGGCCACCGCGTGCCGCAGCGCGGACACATCGAGCGAACCGGACAACCGGATGGCCAGCGGAATGTTGTAGGCGGGTGAGGCCGGATCGAACTGGTTGAGCACCCACATCCGCTGCTGGGCCAGCGACAGCGGCGCCCGGTCGGTGCGCTCGGCCCGCACCAGCGGCGGCCGTGCCGCGCCCCCACCGGCGCCCGGTTCGATCCGCGCCGCGATTTCGGCGACGGTGGGCGCCTCGAACAGCTCACGCACCGCGAGATCGGCATCGAGCGCCTCGTTGATCCGCGCCACCGCACGGGTGGCCAGCAGCGAATTGCCGCCGAGACCGAAGAAATCGTCGTCGAGCCCGACCTCGGCGGCGCCGAGCAACCCGGCGAACACCTCGGCCACGGCCTGCTCCACCGGCGAACCCGGCGCGCGGAAGGTCGCACCGGACACGAACTCCGGTGCGGGCAGCGCCCTGCGGTCCAGTTTGCCGTTGGGGGTCAGCGGCAGCGCGTCGAGCACCACGATGGCGTCCGGAACCATATAGCCGGTGAGGAATTCGGCGACCTCGGTGCGCAGCGCGACCGGATCGAGTTCGGTCCCCGGTGCGCGATCGGCGGCCGGGACGACATAACCGATCAGCCGGTCGCCGGTGTGTTCGTCGGAACGCACCAGCGCGACGGTCTGGCCGACGCCCGCACAACGTTGCAGCGCGGCTTCGATCTCGCCGAGTTCGATGCGGAAGCCGCGCAGCTGCACCTGCTGGTCGCTGCGGCCGGCGTATTCGAGATTGGCGCGGCCGCCGAAGCCGACCCAGCGGCCGATATCGCCGGTGCGGTACATCCGCGAACCCGGTGCGCCGAACGGGTTGGCCACGAACCTGGTCGCCGCCAATCCCGGCCTGCCGAGGTAACCGCGCGAGAGCTGCGCGCCGGCGACGTAGATCTCGCCCGCGACGCCGACCGGCGCCGGATGCAGGCGGTCGTCGAGCACAACGGCGTCCAGACCGGGCAGCGCCCGCCCGATGACGCTGGCCGGGTTGTCCACCAGCTGTTCGTCCACCGACAGGAACGACACGTGCACCGTGGTCTCGGTGATGCCGTACATGTTCACCAGCCACGGCGAGCTGTTCTCGGCCGAATCAGGGCCGCCGTGGCGCTCGTACCAGCGGCGCAGCTGCCGCAGATCCAGCGCCTCACCGCCGAAGACCACGTAGCGCAGCGCGAACTTGCCCTCGTCGTCGGGATGGACCGCGCGATCGGCCTCGGCCAGCTGATAGAACGCCGACGGCGTCTGGTTCAGAACCGTCACCTGCTCGCGGATCAGCAACTCGCGGAACTGTTCCGGCGAGCGCGAGGTCAGGTAGTCGACCACGACGACAGCGCCGCCGTTGGCCAGCGCGCACCACAGCTCCCACACCGAGAAGTCGAAGGCGTAGGAGTGGAACAGCGTCCACACATCGGATTCGTCGAACTCGAACAGCAGCTGAGTGTTCGCGAACAGCTCCACCACATTGCGGTGCGCGACGCCGACGCCCTTGGGCACACCGGTGGAACCGGAGGTGTAGATGACGTAGGCGAGATTGTCCGGGCGCAGCGGGGCGAGCCGATCCGCATCGGTGACCGGAGCGTCGGCGAAGCGATCGGTGTCCTCGACCAGCACGATCGGAATATCGCCCGCGGGAATCGCCTCGAGTTCGGCGGCGGTGGTCAGGATGCAGGTCGGGCGCGCGTCGCCGAGCATGAACTCGAGCCGCTGCGCCGGATAGGTGGTGTCGATCGGCAGGTAGCCCGCGCCCGCGGTGAGCACGCCGAGCAGCGCCACCGGCAACTGCTCGGTGCGCGGCATCGCCACGGCCATCAGGGTTTCCGGCCCTGCGCCCTGCGCGATCAGGGCACGCGCCACCCGGTTGGCCCGGCGCTGCAATTCACCGAAACCGAGGGTGGTGCCGTTGTAGCGGATGGCGTCGGCGTCCGGGCGCCTGCGCGCCTGCGACTGGATGAGATCGACCAGCGTGACCTCGGGGACCGAGACGCCGGGGGTGTTCCACTCGCGTAGCACCAGGTCGCGTTCGCCGGGCGCCAGCACATCCACATCGCCGACGACGGTGCTCGAATCAGCGGCCGCCGCGGCCAGGATCCGGCCGAATCGGTCGGCGAAATCCTGCACGGTCGCCGCGTCGAACAGGTCGGTGGCGTAGGTGAACGCGGCCGAGAGGCCCTGCGGCGCGCCGTGCCGGTCGATGTTCTCCACCAGCGCCAATTGCAGGTCGAACTTGGCCAGCGGCACGGCCAGATCCACCCCGGCCACCTTCAGGCCCGGCAGCTCGAGTTCGGTCTGCGCGAGGTTCTGGAAGGTCAGCATCACCTGGAACAGCGGATGCCTGGATGCCGAGCGCACCGGGTCGAGCAGCTCCACCAGACGCTCGAACGGCACGTCGGCGTGGCCGAAGGCCTGCACATCGGTGTGCCGCACCGCGGCGAGCAACTCGTCGAAGCTCGCACCCGGATCGACCTCGGTGCGCAGCACGAGGGTGTTGACGAACATGCCGATCAGATCGTCGAGCGCGGCCTCACCACGGCCGGCGACGGGCGTGCCGATGGCGATGTCCCTGGTGCCGGACAGCCGAGCCAGCAGCGCGGCCAGCGCGGCGTGCACCACCATGAACAGTGTCGAATTGTGCTGATGCGCAAGGCGGGTCAGCGCGGCGTGCACGTCGGCGTCGATCTCGAAGGCCAGGGTGGCGCCGCGGTTGGACGCCACGGCCGGGCGCGGCCGATCGGCCGGCAGATCCAGCTGCTCGGGCAGCGCCGCCAATTCCCTGCGCCAGTAGTCGATCTGCTGGGCCAGCACCGATTCCGGATCGTCCTCGGCGCCGAGCACCTCACGCTGCCACAGCGCGAAATCGGCGTACTGCACCTGCAACGGCGGCCATTCCGGCGCACCGCCCCGAGTGCGGTCGACGTAGGCCGCCATCAGGTCGCGGGTCAGCGGGCCCATCGAGAAACCGTCACCGGCGATGTGGTGGATGACGCAGATCAGCACATGTTCGGTCTCGCTGAGCACCAGCAGCCGCAGCCGCACCGGCGGCGCTGCGGTGACGTCGAAGCCCGCGGTCACCGCGGCGGCCACCAGTTCGGGCACCTGAGCCTCGGTGGCGGGTTCGACGGTCAGGGCGGGCACCGCGCGCGGATCGCCGATCGGCAGCACCAGCTGGTAACCCTCGCCGTCGACCTCCGGGTAGCGGGTGCGCAGCACCTCGTGCCGTTCGGCGAGATCGCGTACCGCGGCGCGCAGAGCGTCGACGTCCAGGCGGCCCGACAAGCGCACCGCGACGGGAATGTTGTTGACCGCGCTGTCGGGATCGAAGCGGTTGAGGAACCACATCCGCTGCTGGGCATACGACAGCGGAATCCGTTCCGGGCGCTGCACGGCGGTCAGCGCACGGCCCATCGCCGAACCCGAATGCTGTTCCACCCGTGCGGCCAGCGCGGCGACGGTGGTCGCCTCGAACAGCAGCTGCACCGGAACCCGCACATCCAGCGCCGCGCCGATGCGGGCGGCGGCCTGGGCGGCCAGCAGCGAATTGCCGCCGAGCTCGAAGAAATCGTCGTCGGCGCCGACCCTGGTGTCCGCACCGGAGACCAGCAGCGCCGCGAAGACGTCGGCGACGATCTCCTCCACCGGCGTCGACGGCGCGCGGAAGGCCCGCGCGGCGAACACCGGTTCGGGCAGCGCGGCCCGGTCCAGCTTGCCGACCGGGGTCAGCGGGATCTCGTCCAGCACCATGATCGAGGCCGGAATCATGTAGCCGGGCAACGATTCACCGATGAATTCGACCAGTTCGCCGGTGTCGACGCTGGTTCCGGCACGCGGCAGCACATACGACACCAGCGCCGTCGCGCCCGAGGGCAGCGTCTTGCCGAGGGTGGCGGCGTAGTCGATGTCCGGGTGCGCGGTGAGGGCGTTGTCGATCTCGCCCAGTTCGATCCGGAAACCACGGATCTTGACCTGGAAGTCGGAGCGGCCGAGATATTCGATGACGCCGCCGTCGGGCCCACCGGTCTCGGTGCGCCGCACCAGGTCACCGGTGCGGTACAGACGCGCGCCCGGATTGCCGGTGTCGGCACCGAAGGGGCTGGCCACGAAACGTTCGGCGGTCAGGCCTGGGCGACCCAGATACCCTTGGGCCAGCGCCGGACCCGACAGGTACAGCTCGCCCACCACGCCCGCCGGTACCGGCCGCAGCCGCGAATCCAGGACGAACGCACCCACTCCGGGGATGGCGGTGCCGATGGTGATCGGCCCGTCGGGACTCATCTGCGCGGTGCTGGTGGCGAGGATGGTGGCCTCGGTGGGGCCGTATCCGTTGAAGAAGGCGTGCTCGCCGGCCCAGCGGCCCACCAGCTCCGGGCCGAACTTATCGCCTGCCACCACGACGACCTCGAGATCGTCGAGCCCGGCCGGATCCACCGATTCCAGCGCACCCGGAGTGATCAGCATGTGGGTGACCTGCTCGCGGCGCAGCAGATCGGCGAGCTCGAAACCGCCGAACACCGACGGCGGCGCGATCACCAATGTGGCGCCCGAGGTGAACGCGAGCAGCAACTCCAGCACCGAGACATCGAAGTTCGGTGAGCAGACGTGCAGCACCCGCGAGTCCTCGGTGACCCCGTAGTGCTCGCGTTCGGCGGCGACCAGACCGGCCAGACCGGTATGGGTGACCACGACGCCCTTGGGGCGGCCGGTGGAACCCGAGGTGTAGATGACGTAGGCCGGATGCCGCTCGTCCAGCGGACGCACCCGGTCGGCGTAGGAAATGGGATGGCTGGGCCGCTTGGCGATCCGCTCGGACACCACCGGATCGTCGAGTTCCACCCAGTACACGCCGGTGCCGAGCACCGGACGATGCGCCGAGGTGGTCAGCCCGATGACGGCGCCGGAATCGGAGACGATGTGGTTGATCCGGTCGGCCGGGTACCCGGGATCGACGGGCACATAGGCGGCGCCGGTCTTGGCCACCGCCCACACCGCGAGCACCGATTCCAGGCTGCGCGCGATACCGATCGCCACCACATCGCCCGGTCCGACGCCACGGTCGATCAGTTCCCGCGCGACCTGCGAGGACGCCTGGTCGAGCTCCTGATAGGTGAGGGTGCGCTCGTCGGCGGGCTCACCCGTCGGGTTGAACCGGATCGCGACCGAGGTGGCCGACGATTCCACCGCCGCGGTGAGCAGCTGTCCGAACAGCGGACTGCCCGAGCGGCGGCGACGGCTACCACGAGCGGAACGACGGGCAGTTTCCATTCGAGTGCATTCACCTCTCGCGTAAAGCCAGAACCCGGCCCTGCCCCGAGAACCAGGGCGTCGTCAGCCCGGGCCGGCGCGGTCCGGGCCATCATATAAGGGCGTGTGACAGTGCCACGCCCGCTGCATCGGTTGCCCCCGGTATATCGGGACGGCCCATCCGATGTTGCAGTACTACCCGTTCTGATGAACCACGTCACAGCCAACCGCGGCGGATGGCCTGCACCCCCGCCTGGAATCGGGTGCTGGCGCCGAGACGTTCCAGCAGCCGCGCTGTCCGGCGCACCACCGTGCGCCGGGACATGCCGAGCCTGCGGGCGATGGTGTCGTCGGTGGCGCCGAGGCCCATCAGGGTCAGAATGGCGCGATCGCGTTCGTCGAGATCGGTGGCGGCCGGATGCACCGAGATCGGCGCGGCCAGCGACCACAGCACGTCGAAGGTCTTGACCAGCAGTTCGAGGCCGGGTGAGCGGGTGATACGCAGGCCCATCGGATCCGAGCGACGTTCGTCGGCGTGCAGCACCAGACTGGCGCGCTCGTCGTCGGCGACGATCAGCTTGAACGGCGGCTCGGGCAGCGTGCGGGCACTCGCGCCGCGGGCATTGGTGGCCAGAGCGTGCCGCAGTCGCTCACCATCCTGATAGATGGTGTCCTGGTAGAGAGTGCGGTAGCGGATGCCGTCGCCGATACGCGACTGTTTGAGCTCGAACAGGCGACGTTCGCGTTCCACATCGCTGAGGAACGGTCCGCGTTCGATCACCTTGACCGTGCGCCGCGCGTTGACTTGGAGTTCTTCGAAATCCGCCAGCATTTCCAGGCGCTCGTACACCGGCACCACCGCGCCCGCCCCGCGTGGTGAGCGGCGCACCGAGCGGAAGGTCTGGCTCAGCCGCGCGGCGGCGGCGTGCATGGTGGCGATTTCCTGCTGACGGCGCCTGGCCTCGGCTTCGGACAGCGCTTCGGGTGCGTGCGCGTCCCAGACCGGAGTGCCGTCGTTCTCGGTGAGGCGCACCGCGGCCTGCACCTCGCAGAGCCGATCGAGCGCACACCGGGCCTGCGCCTCGGAGACGTCGAGATGGTCGGCGATATCGGCGAGCCGGGACCGGGGATGGTGGACCAGCAGCGCGTACAACCTGCCGTGCAGCGATCCGGGTTCGAATATGTCGGCCAATTCGGTCATCGGGCGCACCTCGCGGTGGGCCGATGGTCCGGAGATCCGGGCGAGCGCCAATGTCTCAATTGTCCAGGAGAAGGGGTCGCGGCCGGATCAGTGCGACGACGGGCCCCACTCCATGGGCACGCCCTTGGACGCCAGGTACGGAATCGGGTCGATCTTGGCGCCGCCCTGATCCCAGATCTCCAGGTGCAGGTGCGGGCCGGTGGACTGGCCGCGGTTGCCGACGGTGGCGATGACGTCACCGGCGTTCACTCGCTGCCCGGCCTGCACGAACATGTCGTTGACGTGGCCGTACACGGCGGTGGTGCCGTCGTCCTGGAGGATGCGGACCCAGAGCCCGAAGCCCGAGGCCGGCCCGGCCTCGACGACGGTGCCGCTGCTGACGGAGTGGATCGGGGCGCCGAGCGCGTCGGCGAAGTCGATGCCGTAGTGCATCGCGCCCCAGCGGCTGCCGTAGGAGGAGCTGATCGCGCCGGCGACGGGGCGAACGGCGGGCGCCGGGGCCACCTGCTGCTGGAGATCCTTGAGCACCTGCTCGGCATGGGCCAGCGGGCCCGCGATCTCCGGCGGCAGACCGCCGAGTCCGAACGGGGCGGCGACCGGAGCGGGCGCGGCGATCGGAGCGGCCACGGGGGTGGCGGCATCGGCGACCGGTGCGGGCGCGGCGGGCGCTTCGGCGGCGGGGGCCTCGGCGGCAGGCTCGGCGAACGAGACGGGCGCGACCTCGTGGTCGGCGTCGTTGTCATTGTGCGAACCGGGAAGCAACGGCGACGCGTAGGCGATGGCCGGAGCGATCTGGGAGGCGGTGCCGATCAGGGCGCCGGCGGCGACGGCGGCGGTGGCCGCGGCCTTCACCCGTTCGACCCGACCGGCTTCGGCGCGGTGCCGCGTCGGCCGACCCTCGACACCATCGCCGAGAAGGCTGGAGACGGTAACGGAACTGGGGCCTACTCGGTGCTGCGGCAAAGCTTCGTCCTAGCGTCCGATGAACAATGGTCACGGATGCCGATCCCGGTGCCGACCGTTCGAGTAACGATCTGCCGGAACCGAGCGAAATAACGTTTCGGCATCCGTCGTGACGGGAACTCTACCCCGTCGTGACCATTTCGCAACCTTCGGTGCCGTTTCAGTCACGTATGTGCGGAAAATTGCAGGTCAGGCGCGTCCGCGAACGGTAACGGCGGCAGACTCGAACCGTGATCATCGACGATATCGACGTGCCGATCGTGCTCGCCCCGATGGCGGGCGGGCCCTCAACTCCCGAACTCACCGCCGCCGTCGCCGAGGCCGGCGGATTCGGCGTACTGGCCGCCGGATACCTCACCGCGGCCACCCTCGCCGAACGCATCGCCGCCACCCGCGCGGCCACCGCGAAGCCGTTCGGGGTGAATCTGTTCGTCCCGAGCCCGCCGACCCCGCCGGCCGCGTTCGCCGGATATCTGGATCGGCTGCGCGCACGATTCCCGCTGGGCGAGCCGGCCCACGACACCGACGACTGGGAAGCCAAGCTCGATCTGCTCAGCGCCGACCCGGTCGCGGTGGTCGGCTTCGCTTTCGGCTGCCCTTCGGCGGCGGAGGTGGCGCGCCTGCACGAGGCGGGCTCGGAGGTGTGGGTGACGGTCACCTCGCCCGCCGAGGCCGCGATCGCGGTCGAGGCCGGCGCCGACGTCCTCATCGCCCAGGGCGCGGAGGCGGGCGGGCATCGCGCCACCTTCGTCGACCGGATCGCCGACGATGCCGTCGACCCGCTGGGCCTGCTGGCCCTGCTGCAACTGCTCACCGCCGCGACGGATCGTCCGATCGTCGCCGCGGGCGGCATCGCCACCGGCGCGGGCATCGCCGCCGCACTCGCCGCGGGAGCGAGCGCCGCTCAGCTGGGAACCGCGTTCCTGCCCTGCCCGGAGGCGGGCACCAATCAACTCCTGCGCGCCGCCATCGGCACCGATACCCCGACCATGCTCACCCGCGCGTTCACCGGTCGACGCGCACGCGGCCTGCGCAACCGCTTCCTCACCGACTTCACCGCCGACGCTCCCGTCGCCTACCCGGAGATCCACTACGCCACAGGGCCGTTGCGCGCCGCCGCGCGAGCGGAGGGCGATGCCGACGCGGTGAACCTCTGGGCCGGGCAAGCGCATTCGCTGACCAGGCAGCTTCCGGCCGGCGAGCTGGTCGCGGCGCTGGCCGCCGAAACGAAAACCGCGCTGGAATCGGCACTTTCACGGCGAATCCAGTCTTGTTGACAACGACTTTCGTTTAGAATCGAGTCGCCGATCGCAGCAACCGACAGGAGAGCGCTATGTCCCTCGATGTCCCCACCGCACTGCTCGAACGCGCCGAACGAGGCGAGGTAGACGACGCCGAATTCGTCGAATGTGTCAAGAACTCCCTGCCCTACGCCTGGGAAGTGGTCAGCCGGGTGGCCGGTGAATTACACGAGGGCACCGCCGAATTCGCCGACAACGAGGTTCCCCCGCCGGACGAGGTGGCCCGCGGTCAACTGCTGCGCGCACTCGCCTCGGACGCGATCCGCGGCGGCTTGGAACGGCATTTCGGGGTGAAGCTGGCCTTCCAGAACTGCCACCGGGTGGCGGCCTTCCCGCTGGCGGCCGTCGGCGGCGAGACCTACACGCGGTTCATCAGCACCCGCGCGCAGCTGCTCAACCAGAGCCCGGAATTGCGTAACTGCTAACGCTCGGGGCTTCGGTCCTGCCGCAGGGCCCCCCGAGGGCGCGCCGCACGGGTTGGGCGAGTGAGCACATAGGCTGTCGCGAAATCTGCGGGAGACAACCTGTGTGACACCGTTACAGCTTGTGTGACAACACAACAGAACCGGCCCCCGCTCCGGGTTCGGAGCGGGGGCCGGGTTGGGTGGGGTCAGCCGAGGGTGATCACCGCGAGGTCGCCGTCGGCGTACTGGGCGCGGAGGCGCTTCTTGTCGAACTTGCCGACGCTGGTCTTCGGCACCTCGTCGATGAAGGTCCAGCGTTCCGGCAGCTGCCATTTCGCGAACTTGGCCGCGAGGAATTCGCGCAGTTCCTCGGCCTGCTTCTCGCCGGGCTCGGCGCCTTCGGCCAGCACGATGGCCACCAGCGGGCGCTCGTCCCACTTCTCGTCCGGCACCCCGATGACGGCGGCCTCGGCGACCGAGGCGTGCCCCATCACGGCGTTCTCCAGATCGACCGAGGAGATCCACTCGCCGCCGGATTTGATGACGTCCTTGGAGCGATCCACCAGGGTGAGATAGCCGTTCGGGCTGATCTTGCCGACGTCGCCGGTGCGCAGCCAGCCGTCGTCGAACTTGTCCGGGTCGACCGGAGAACCGTCGGGCGAATAGTACGACCCGGTGATCCAGGGGCCGCGCACCTCGAGCTCGCCGAGGGATTCGCCGTCGTTGGGCACCACGCTGCCGTCATCGGCGACCAGCCGCGCCTGCACGCCGGCCGGGAAACGCCCCTGGGTGATCCGGTAGGCCCATTCCTCTTCGCCCTCCACACCGGCGGGCGGATGCGCGACGCTGCCCAGCGGGGAGGTCTCGGTCATGCCCCAGGCGTGCACCACTCGCACGCCGTGCTTTTCCTGGAAGTCGCGCATCATCGACGGCGGCACCGCCGAACCGCCGACGACCACCGAGCGCAGATGCGTGATGTCCTGCGGTGCGGCGGCCAGGCCGGCCAGCACGCCACCCCAGATGGTCGGCACCGCGGCGGCAAAGGTCGGCTTGACGGCGGCCATCATCTCCAGCAGCGGGCCCGGCTGCAGGAAACGGTCCGGCATCAGCAGGTTCGCGCCCGCCATCAGCGCCGCGTAGGGCAGGCCCCAGGCATTGGCGTGGAACAGCGGCACGATCGCGAGGATGGTGTCGGTGTTGTAGAGACCCATGCCGTTGGGCGAGGCGACCTGCATGGCGTGCAGCCAGTTCGAGCGATGCGAGTAGACGACGCCCTTCGGGTCGCCGGTGGTGCCGGAGGTGTAGCACATGGCGGCGGCCGAGCGTTCGTCGATGACCGGGAAGTCGAAGCTGTCGGACTGCGCGTCCAGCAGTTCGCGGTAGGAGTGCACCTGCACGCCCTCCGGCGCGGTGAGGCTCGCGGCATCGCCATTGGCGACGATGACGTGACGCACCGTCTTCAGTCGCGGCAGGTACTGGGCGAACATCGGCACCAGCGTGCCGTCCACGATGACGACCTGATCCTCGGCGTGATCGGCCACGAACACCAGCTGATCCGGGAACAGCCGGATGTTGAGCGCGTGCAGCACCGCACCCATCGCGGGTACCGCGACGTAGGCGACCAGGTGCTCGTTGTTGTTCCACATGAACGTGCCGACGCGATCGCCCTCGCCGATCCCGAGCCCGCGCAGCGCGTTCGCCAGCCGCGCCGCATCCGCGCCGACCTCGCGGTAGGTCATGGTGCGCACGCCCTCGCCGGTCCAGGTGGACACGGTGGCATCGCCGACGAAGGTCGACGCGTACCGCAACAACGTCGCCAGCGACAGCTGGTCGTCCTGCATGGTGCTCAACATCGGGAAAGACCCCTCACTCTCGGGCGAACGGCCCTGCCTCGGCGCTTCGACCAGGGCATGAGCCACATCACACCGGGAGCCTACCCAAGGGTAGGCAGGAGTGGGGTGCGGTCGGTGGCAGGACCGGCATGCCGGCGGCACCCCCAGCTTGCCGCCGGCACCGGATCCCGGTGAACGGGTCCGTCATGTGTCTAGCGTCCGTGGCCGTGCGGCGCCACCCCGGGTGACGAAACCGAGACCTGTGCAGGGTTGCAGGACGAACGACTCGACCGCGCCGATATCGCCGGCAGCGCAGTGACCTGCACTTTCTCCGGGTAAGCCGCTGCGGAGCGACGGCCCCGGATTCACGCACAGATGCACACGCATAACGTGAGCGTCATCGGTACGAACCGACGGACGAGGCGACCAGCGGAGGTTGACACCATGCCAGTGGATCGAATGCTGCCCACCGAGGAAGCTCGGGATCTGATCGAGCTGACCCGCGATATCGCGGACAAGGTGCTGGCGCCGCGGGTCGTCGATTGCGAGAAGACCGAAACCTTCCCCGACGGCGTCTTCCCGGCGCTCGGCGCGGCCGGTCTGTTGAGCCTGCCGTATCCGGAGGAGTTCGGTGGCGGCGGACAGCCCTACGAGGTGTATCTGCAGGTGCTCGAGGAGCTGGGCGCGCGGTGGGCCGCGGTCGCGGTGGCGGTGAGCGTGCACAGCCTGTCGTGTTTCCCGCTGTTCACCTTCGGCACCGATGAGCAGAAGCAGCGCTGGCTGCCGACCATGCTCTCGGGTGAAACCATCGGCGCCTACAGTCTTTCCGAGCCGCACGCCGGCTCCGACGCCGCCGCGCTGCGCTGCCGCGCCACCGCGACCGACGACGGCTATCGCATCAACGGTTCGAAGGCCTGGATCACCAATGGTGGCCGCGCCGACTTCTACACTCTGTTCGCCCGCACCGGCGAGGGCTCGCGCGGAGTGTCGTGCTTCCTGGTGCCGAAGGACACCGAGGGCCTGAGCTTCGGCAAGCCCGAGGAGAAGATGGGCCTGCGTGGCGTCCCGACCACCACCGCGAGCTACGACGACGCCTTCGTCCCCGCCGAACGCCTGATCGGCACCGAGGGGCAGGGCCTGACCATCGCGTTCAGTGCCCTGGATTCCGGCAGACTCGGCATCGCGGCGGTCGCCACCGGTCTGGCCCAGCGCGCGCTCGACGACGCCGTCGCCTACGCCAAGGAGCGAGAAGCGTTCGGCAAGCACATCATCGACCATCAGGGGCTCGGTTTCGTGCTCGCCGATATGGCCGCCGCCGTCGATTCCGCCCGGGCCACCTACCTCGATGCCGCCCGTCGCCGCGACGCCGGGCTCCCCTATTCCCGCCAGGCCAGCGTGGCCAAGCTGGTGGCCACCGATGCCGCCATGAAGGTCACCACCGACGCGGTGCAGGTACTCGGCGGTTACGGCTACACCCAGGATTTCCCCGTCGAGCGGTACATGCGCGAAGCCAAGGTCATGCAGATCTTCGAGGGCACCAATCAGATCCAGCGGCTGGTGATCGCCAGGCAGCTCGCCGGGAAGTGAGCCCGATGGCCGGAAATGTGGATTTGTTGTCCGTCGATCTCTTCGGACCTGCCCGTTTCCGGCCTACTCTCGAACCATGACTTCGCCGTCGATCATCATCATCGGAGCCGGCTTCGGCGGGCTCGGCATGGCCCTGGAGCTGCGTCGCGCCGGGATCGGTGAGTTCACCATCCTGGAGAAGGCCGCGGATCTCGGCGGCGTCTGGCGGGAGAACACCTATCCGGGTGCCGCCTGCGATGTGCCGTCGCCGCTGTACTCGTGGTCGTTCGAGCCGAAATCCGATTGGCCCCGGCGGTTTTCCGAGCAGGCCGATATCCACGCCTACATGCGCGGGGTGGCCGACAAATACGGGCTCACCCGGCACATCCAGTTCGGCGTGGAGGTCACCGACGCCGAATTCGACGAGAGCACCGCGCAGTGGCAGGTCCGGCTCTCCGACGGTTCGACCCGAACCGCCGACGTGCTCATCTCCGCCGTCGGCCAGCTCTCCCGCCCGGCCATGCCGAACATCGCGGGCATGGACACCTTCACCGGGCCGGCGTTCCACTCCGCCGAATGGGATCACAGCGTCGATCTGACCGGCAAGCGGGTGGCGTGCATCGGCACCGGTGCCAGCGCCATCCAGTACATCCCGCAGATCCAGCCGAAGGTCGAGCAGCTGACGCTGTTCCAGCGTTCGGCCGCGTGGATCATCCCGAAACCCGATGTGGCATACCGGCCGATCCACCACACGCTGTTCAAATACCTGCCGCCACTGCGAATGGCCGAGCGGTTCGTGGCCTGGTCGTTCTTCGAGCTGATCGCCCTGGCCATCACCGATGTTCCCGGACTCAAGGGCCCGGTGGTCGCCATCGCCGATCGCCATCGCGACAAGCAGGTCCCCGATCCGGAACTGCGCGCCAAGCTGACCCCCGATTACGAGGCAGGCTGCAAGCGCGGCCTGCTGTCCAACGATTACTTCCCGGCGCTGACCCAGCCGAACGTGCACGTGGAGACCACCGCGATCACCGAGATCACGCCGAAGGGCGTGCGCACCGCCGACGGGGTTGAGCACGAGGTCGACGTCATCATCTACGGCACCGGCTTCAAGGGCACCGAATTCCTTGCCCCGATGAACGTCTACGGCACCGGCGGCCGCAAGCTCGCCGACGCCTGGGCCGCCGAAGGAGCCCGCGCCTACCTCGGCGTCTCGGTGCCCGACTTCCCCAACCTGTTCCTGATGTACGGCCCGAACACCAATGTCGGCTCCGGCTCCATCATCTACATGCTGGAAGCCCAGGCCCGCTACATCCGCCAGATCATCGAATACCTCGGCGAGCACCCCGGCCGCGGCCTGGCCGCCCGCCCCGACACCGAACAGCAGTGGGACGACTGGCTCCAGAACCGGCTGAAGGACACCCCCTGGAACTTCTGCTCCAGCTGGTACCGCAACGCCTCCGGCCGCATCACCAACAACTGGCCCGGCGCCACCCTGCTCTACCGCTGGAAGACCCGCCGCTTCGACCCGGCCGACTACCAGGAAACCCGCATCCCCGCAGGGGCCCGCTGATCGTCAGATCCCCACCGACCCGGCCCCCGGCAGCAACGGGTTGAGAATCTTCGCCAACGCGCACAACACCGGCGAACCGAAAGGCGGGCATGGCACCGCCTCGACCGCCGTGGGGGCCTTCTCCCCCCCCACAGGAGGGAGCGCGCCGGTCTCGGCCGCAGCCACCCCGCTCCCCACCCCCGCAACCACCATCGCCCCCGCAATAATCACCGACATCCGCCGCATATCCATCTCCTTCCACAACCTGTCCTAACCCCCTCATACCCCGTCTCCGGGATCGCACGCACCACAGATGCTGTCCCCACGCCCCACACCCGGTAGACTCCCACCGTCCCCCACCGGACTGGCCCTCGTAGCTCAGGGGATAGAGCACCGCTCTCCTAAAGCGGGTGTCGCAGGTTCGAATCCTGCCGAGGGCACAGAGTTTGCGCAGTTCAGGCGGTTTTCTGTTCGCCCTCATCGGGTGCCGTAGCCCGCTCGGTACGCAGTCGGTACGCAGCGGCAAAGTCGACACGCGCCGAGTCGAGACGGGACGCTACGTCGTCCAGATCGTCATCGAACAGATCGGCGTAGAAGTCCAGAGTGGTGCTGGGCTTGTCGTGCCCGAGCATCCGTTGCAGGGCCAAGACCGAGGCACCTTGCGAGACCGCAAGCGACGCAGCCGTATGCCGGAGCTCGTGAGGCGTGAGCCCGGCCAGACCTGCCGCCTTCGCAGCGTCATCCCACCATGCCCGACGCATGTTCCGCACCCGCAGGACCGCGCCTTGCCGAGACGTGAACACTTCAGCATCAGCGCGACGGCCCGTCATGTGGTCCTTCAGCGGTTCGACCAGAAATGCCGGAATCGGCACGCTACGCCGCTGATGGTCCTTTGGAGCCTTGGTCACCAGCACCCCGTCTACCTCGGTGATGGTTCGCTCGATCTGCAAGCGCCGGCGCCGCAGCGACACTGCCGAAACCTGTAATCCGGCCAGTTCCGCGAACCGCAGGCCACAGTATGCGAGGACCATCACTGTCAGCCAGTCATTACCGGCCGCCTCCGCCAGCCTCTCGACCTCCAGGCCCGACAGGTACCGACGTTGCGCGAGACGCTGTTTCGGCCGGTCCACGGTGCCGCACGGGTTCACCGCGATCCGGCGAGTGACCACCGCGTAATCGCATATTTGCGACAGCACGCCGAGGTTCTTGCGGACCGTGCCGCCCGCCGCACCGGCCACCACCTGCTCATTGACCCACCCCTGAATGTCGTCGTGCGCCAGATCGACCAAACGCACATTGCCCCATCGCGGCCGGATGTGCTTCGCGACAATCGACTTGTACCGCGAACGCGTCGACTCCTCCCACGACGGATGCCCCGCCAGCCACGCAGTCGCAACGACATCGACGGTCACGCGGCCAGCAGACGGCGGAGCGTGAAGACCGGTCACTATCGCCGTGGTCTGCCCGTCCAGCCACGCCTGGGCATCAACCTTCCGAGCGAACCGCTTGGTGTGCTCATCGCCACGACCGTCGACATACCTTGCACGCCAACGCATTCCCTTACCGTGGAGCTTGGACGGCACACGGATAGTCGTGCCGTCCTCCTGGCGCTGCTCCTTAGTCCACAGGTCTTCGACGCCCGCGCGCCGATTGCGCCGCACCTTACTCATGCCGCATCGCGCGCCGCAGCGGCTTCCTGTTCCGCGATCCACGCCAGGACAACCGATTTACGCCACACCCGACGACGGGCACCGAGCTTGAAGCTCGCCGGTCCACGGCCGACGTGTGCCCACCATCGCCAGGTAGCCTCGGGAATCCCGGTCAGGGCCTCGCAGTCCTTGGCCCGCAGGTAGGTCTCTTCCATCTCTCTATCCCCCTATGCTGCCGCGTGGTTGGTCGGGTCGTGCTGAACGTCTGGTGGTGTTGCCGCGGCTTGTGCTGCCGCGAGTTGGGCGCGGGTGTATTCGGCGTCCCAGGCGATCTTCTGGGAGACCATCGACATGATCAGGTGCTCGCGAGGTGGCACGTTAGGGTCGCCGGGCTCGGCCGGGGTGATCTTCCAGTTCGCGGTCTCGGCCTTGGAGATGCCGGCGTCTTCGAGGCGCTGACGGACGAACTCGGCCCGGTCGGCTCGGTGGTCGGCCAGATCCTTGCCGGTCCACTTGCGCGACACCAGCACCCGACGACCCCGCAGGCCGAGAGTTTCGCGGCGATGCGCCTTGCCCTTGCAGACACCGGGAATGGTCTTGGCCTTGGCGTTCTTCGGAACCACGCCGTAGCGGAACCAAATCCCGCACGTCGGCGAGCACGGCGTACGGCACAACTCGGTATGCAAGCGGTCGTAGTGGTCGGCCGCGCGCTGGGACTGCGGTTCGATCACCTCGCTGATCGACTTCGTCAGGTACTTGGTCAGGTAGCCGATGTGGCGGTCGGCTTCCGGGGTGCCACCGAGGATGCCCTTGACGTCGATCTGAGTGCCGAACCGGATCACGTGCGCGGGTTCGAGGTCGTCCACCGAGTCCATCAGGTCCAGGACCTCGGTCCAGGTCGGCACCGGCTCGCGGGTGTCGGGGTCGAGGAACCGCTGGGCCTGGTGGTCCCAGTAGGGCATCCGGCCATCGCTGTAGACCTCGCGGTCGAAGTGCGGCCACCACACCTGGTGATAGGTCGCCGCCGCCACCTGCTTGATCAACGCCCGAGGGTCCGAGCCCCGCACACCCACATGCAGGTGCGGGGCACCACGCTTCTGCGGTTCCATCGTGGCGAAGTACTGGATATCGCGGCCGGCCGCACGCCGGTAGTTCTGAATGAACCGGTCATAGAGCGCCGCGAAGTGGATGATGTCGCGGGCAGCTTGCCGGTAGTCGTAAGACTCCGGGTCCACCGGCGCACCATCCGGGCCGATCCGCCCATACGACGGCAGCGTCAGCGTCACGAACATCGAAGGCCGGTACTTGCCCGCATACTCCCGGCCGATCGTGGCCTTGGACACCTTCTTCACCGGCAGATCCGGAGCCGCCTGACGCCGCCTGGTCGACCGCTTCCGCGTGGTCTTCGCCTCCGGGTCCAGGCTGGGCAACCTGCCCCGGATACCGGAGGCCCGCAACTCCTCATCCAGGGATGCCACTACCTCCCGGATCGCGTCCATGGTCTCGATATCCCCGCCGTCCTTGGCCTCGGCGTAGTCGGCCGCGAGATCCGCGCGCGCCTGAAGCAGCTCGACCTGCTGCGGGGTGGGTGGCTTCTTCTCCACCACGGGTTCCTCCTCGATGTGCCAGCCCTCCCGGGCCTGATGAATACGCAAAACCCGAGCCCTGGCCGCGCACGCCGGGCACACACACTCCAACGTCGACTTGCACGGGGCCGCAACATATTTCGTCTCTCCGGTATCGCTGTCGGTGGCCAGCATCGCCAACGGACGACGACACACGCCCCGCTCCTCGGCCACCGCCTGCGCCAACTCGACCAGATTCAGCTCCGAACGCCGATCAGCCGCCGTCACCCGCTCGACCACCGCCGCCGTCATCAATCGCACCTCCGACCCGACGCCGCCCGACGACGAGCAGCTGCGTAGTAGTCGAACGGCGGGAACTCGCTCGCCGGACGCGGCACCAGCCCCGCAGCCTCCCGCAGCCCCGGCTCCGAATCCGCACCCAGCAACCGAGCACGACGAGCCGCCACCCGCTCCGGGGAATACGTCACCCGATACACCGAATCCACCGCGATCACCGACCCGTCCACCGCACCGGAGCACCGCCACCGGCAGGCCAGGACTCGTAGACCCGTTCCGGCCGCAGTTCCACCACCGGAGCCACCGCCCCCGCCGACACGCCGGCCGGAGTCGCCTCGACCAGGCCGCCGACACAGTCACACCGGCCCGCAGCCGTGGCCGGATCACGATGCCCGTTCACGTACTCGGTACCTCCGCAGCGGTCGCACACCTCCCACACCGACCGCGCATGCGCATCGATGCAGCGAGCCGACTCGCAATTGCGGCCCAAGCAGTAAACACACCAGCCCGCCGCATTCAACCGGAACGGACGGAGAATCTCTGCGCTACCCGCGAATCCCTGAACGATCATGACCGGCTCCCCTTGTCCTCGTGTGCGCGCCGTGTGCGCACCGTGTACACACAGTATGTGCGCTACAACTCACGCGCACAAGGTGCGCACACAAAAAACCCCCGCCAATTTTCTTGGCGGGGGTTGGGTCGAGGTCAGAGAGGGTTCAGCGGGTCATGCCACTACAAGCCACTGGCCCTCAATGATAAAAAACTCACCGAACTCCAGGACCGTTCCGTCTGCTTCGCGCCACCAGTTCTGGCCGTACAGCACCGGATCTCCCTCTGCGATCCCTAGGGCGGCGGCAGTATCGGCGTCGGCCCGTGCGACCTTTTCTCGGTACGTGTCGGTTTCTACCGTCCGGCCGGTGCGCGCCCGGATAACGCCCGTTGTACCTCCGAGGCTCGCAATCGATTCGCTGGATAGTAGCTCGGGGGCAGCCTCCGCGAAGATGCCTGGCAGCCAGGTGATCGAGCGCTCGACATCCTTAGCCTCATCCGCCAGTGATCGAGTTACGCGCTCCCGCCGGATCATCGGCGTACCAGGTTCAACGTCCACCGCAGCGGCGACGTGCGCGGGTGCCGGCACAACGGCCGCACTGATGATCCGGGAAGGCCCGCCTGGATGCTGGCGAACCACGCCGTTCTGTGCACGAAGTCGACCCCGAGGAGAGAACGTGTGCTCTTCGCCCCAGGTTACGACGCTGCCTTGGTTGCTGGTGGCGATCAGATGTTCAGCGGCGAGCTGCCGCAGGGCCTTGGCAACGGTGGTGTGCGCAACCCCCCAGGTGTTGGATATTTCCCGGACAGGCGGTAGCCGATCGCCATGCTTTAGGTGCCCCTCGGTGATCTGGTCACGGTAGAAGTCCACGAGCTGACGCCACACGGGTTCTGGTCGCTGTAGCTGTGGCTGCATGGTCGATCATCCTTCGAGTTGCGGTGCGTTGGCTCGTCCAGTGTATCTCACGTGTGCGCGTGTGCGCAGTGGCTACCGCATCACACGGCCGAGCCTCACATCCTGCCTTACCCGCAGCCGACCGCGCGTCCGGCGCACCCGAGCCCGCCGCCAGCCGAACCGCCCGAGTCTGTGTCATGCCCCAGCTCGATCTACACCGGACACGACTTACGAGCGCCCCTCGCGTTGAGCGGTTGCTGCCGAATTTGGCTATATAGGATCAAGGCGCGGCCAGGCGGCGCTAGCGCGCCGCCGCCGCGCTACGACGCGCAGCGGGTCTCGCTCGTACCTCACAGCCCCGGCGCGTCGGCACGTCGGCGACGTGCTAGCGCCAACAAGGTCAGCTCCATGACATATCTGGCCACCTTGCAATAACCGAGCAGTGCTGGGCACGACGTCTGCCCTACCGGGCTTGCTCTCCCGCAGCTCGCCCACGAATCGGCCGGCCTCGTACGTGGGGCCTGGCTGTGGTCCCGTCCGAGGTAGGACTTGCCGAGGAAGCCGCGGTGGGGTTGCCGTGGACGGTGACGGCTCTGGTTGCGTTGCGATGCGATGCAGGCGTGGTCGTGTTCGTCGCCGGGCACATAGCCCGCTGGTCACCAAGCGGGGTTGGTGCAGCCGGGGGTGGCGCAGACAGGTGGATGGTGACGTTCGCCGTGTTCCTCTCTGTCCGGGCCGGCGGAATCTGCCGATGGCGTACCAGACCGGACCCACCCTCGCAACGGCCAAGCGGTGTCGACGGCCGGGGGCCACGCGGCACAGTCCCAGCCTCAAGCTGCGGTGACCTCCGAGAGGGAAGGGAGCCGCGCGACCCCCGGCCGCCGAGCCATTGCGAGGGCGGGTCCGGCCTGGTCCGGGCGGAGCCCAGATTCCACCGACCCGGACAGAGAGGAACCCTCACCATGAACGCCACCATCCACCCCACCGCCTGCACCACCCCCGGCTGCACCAACCCCGCCACCGGCACCCTCCCGTACTACGTGCCCGGCGACGAACACGACCACGCCTGCACCACCTGCCACGCCGCCTACCTCGAAGCCCTCACCGCCCGCGACGACGACTAACCCGAGGGGGCTTCGGCCCCCTTCTCTTCCGTTGCGGAAAAAGCGACCGGCCCGTGCCGTCGTGGTTGGCCTGGTAGTCGTTGCGCGTCCTTCGGCCGCGTGGCCCTGGTGGTCGGTGGCCTGCATTGTGTTCCCGCGCCCCTCCAGCGTCAAGGGCGCTACGCGTCACTGCGTGATGGGCAAGCCCACCCTTGACCCCGGAGCCTCTACGCGAGAAGAGCAGGCCCTATGGGGCAGGCGGTGAAGCCAGCCCCCGACATGCGCAGCCCACCAACCACCAGGACCAACCCCCGCCGGGCTCGGTACGCAGTGAGTACGCAGCAGCGCCACACGCCGCCATTCCCCACCAACGAACCCAACCGAATTTCCCCTGGTCGCACCAATATCGCCAACGATCCCAACGACACGAATACCCGGCAAACCGGGCATTTACCGCTCTCCTAAAGCGGGTGTCGCAGGTTCGAATCCTGCCGAGGGCACAGACATCTGTGCAGGTTAGGCGACTTCCTTGCCCTACCTGTTCGCCCTTCCACACGTTCCGTACGGTAGCCGCGAAACCTTGGGGCCGAGTCAAGGCGCCTCCGGCGGCGCGTGCGCGGCACCACCAGGCGCCCTGACTCCTTGCAGCTCTGACAACATTGACCCGAGCGGTAGACCGGTACGCTACGAGGCCTGACCCGATTGCTGAACGGATTCCCGAGCCCGAATCGCCCGGCATCTCCTCGATCGACGGCCATCAGCGCGCCGACTCCCATACGGTGCTGCCGTACGGGCTTCGCTCGCTTGCCTCGTAGAACATCTGCCGCGCACCGAGCCGTGACCGTTCGCAGCCGTCCCAGCCGAAAGTTCTGCGCAAGTACGGTTCGGCGATGAGTCCTTCGATCGAGCGGTCCGCTTCATGGATAGGTCCACGATGGTGTACTTGACCGTGATGGACGCAAATGAACAGTTCACGGCCAAGATCGCCAAATGGCTCCGTGAGCAGGGGTATCCCCTTGAGATGCGCACAGCCAAAGCGCTGGCGGCGAACGACATCGACACGACCTTGGGCTGGTACTACGCCGATGTCGAGACCGGCCAACAACGCGAGACAGACATCTACGCGTACGCTCGGCGGTTCTACCCCCATGACGAATACGCGATAGTCCAGGTCAGTCTTGCTATCGAGTGCAAGTCGTCGAAGGACAAGCCGTGGATCCTCTTCACTGACGGCCCTACCCGGATGACCTCGACGGCACGGAGGGGCCAGCGGTTCGTGGCCCCCGATCGGAATTGGATCCGGCCACTGCGGGTTGAGTCTGCTGAGCTTCCGCTTCTTGATGGATACAGTCCCCACGGGTATGCACTCGTGCGAGCCTTCGCGGGCGACAACCAGGATGCTGCCTTCGGGGCAATGCTGTCGACTGCAAAAGCCGCCGCGGGGATTCAACGGTGGCACCAGCGAGCGCGTCGCAAGGAAGACACGTTCAACTCCATTGTCCTTCCTGTCTTGCTCGTAGACGCTCCCCTTCTACAGTGCGAATTGGATAGCGACAGCAATGAGCGTTTGACTCCGATCGATCGAGGAACGATCGAGTGGCGCTA
Organism: Nocardia sp. CDC519; assembly: GCF_059509835.1. Lineage (NCBI taxonomy): Bacteria > Bacillati > Actinomycetota > Actinomycetes > Mycobacteriales > Nocardiaceae > Nocardia > Nocardia sp. CDC519. Next base: position 300,409 of record NZ_CM183377.1, read on the forward strand.
TCAACTCACTCCGACGGACCCGCCGCACACGATAATCACGATAGTCACGCCAGATGCCCTGCCAAGCCTGGCAGAGGACTTGAACGCCACCGCTGACGAAGTGCTCGGACTAACTACCCAGTGGCACTTGGACAAACAGGCGAAAGCTGCCGAACTCCGCTCCAAGGCACAGCTTCCCACACGTCCCCAACCGGCTGAACTGAGTGAATGAGTTGCTGAAAATCCGGTAGCCGTGGGAACGATGGAGCAGTCTTCGGTCGCTTCGACCTGCCCCTGGATTGGCCTGCATTGTGAATTGGCCTGCATTGTGCTCGTGCACCCCGCGAGCCTCTCCGTACGAAGGGAGGCGCCTACGGGGTGGGCGGGTAGCCAGCCCCTTCATGCACAGGCCAACCCAGACCAGGCACGTGGACCGGGCACGACAAAGCGGCCGGGGTATCAGCCCCGCCGCTTCGGTGCGCAGTTCGTACGCAGCAGTACCAGCCGGTGCTATCACGTATCAACGATGCCAACCAACGCCGTCCAGGTTAGACACGCGTCATCCGCTCTTCAAAGCGGGTGTCGCAGGTTCGACCCCGCCGAGGGCACAGAGTTTGACCAGATCAAAGCGCCGAAACTGTTGGCAGTTCGTCACTCGGAGCCCGGCCACCTTGTCCACACTCGGTGGAGTAACGAACCCCGCAGGTCGTCGTCACCGGCGTGGCCAGAGCACCGCCCACACAAATACGCCCACCGGTACCGCGATCACGACGACCCATCCGAGCGCGATCACCGGTCGATCCGCACCAGCCCCCAGCGGGCGAACGACAGTCGGGGCAAGATCACCTCCACGTCGGCCACGCTCATGACCCGGTTCAGCTCCAGCGGGCCGAGGTGGCTCGGCGCGGGCACGATCACGACATCCGCCCCGGCATTGCGTGCTTGGTCGGCGATCGGCAACACCGACCGGTCGTCCGGCCACACGATCCGGTAGCCGAGGTGCCGCGCGAATCTCGTTACCTGCGCCCGTTCCCATCCTGGCGCGGCGCTCACTTCGTAGTCGATCCATCCGAGTGCGGTCGGTCTCATCGTGCCCCCTGCTGTCGGTGTCCGTGGCTTGCACCCGCCGCCGGGGAATCGGGTTCGACCCGGCGGCGGGGCGTGCATCGGAGCTTCGCAATGGGACGAACGAATCCTGTTCCGAGATGGAACAATGCACGTAAAGCGTGGGACTCGACAGGGAGAGCGCAGGTGCGCGGCATGACCGACGAACCGGATACCTACATCGGGAAACGAGTACGCCAGATTCGCTGTCGGCGTGGAATCACCCAACAGGTACTCGCCGACCGGATAGGGGTCAGCCGCTCGGTGATCGCCAAGTATGAGACGGGCCTCCGGCCGGTCGATTCGCGCCGCGTGCTGCTGGCATTGGCCGGTGCGCTCGGTTGCACACTCGGCGACCTGACCGGCTACGAGCAAGACCGCCAGGACCCGTCCGCCGCCGGATTCCACCTGTCGGTACCCGATATCGAGATTGCCTTGTGGACGGCGGGCAACGTCACCCACACCGCGCCGCCGCGCCCTCTGAACGAACTGACCACCGCCGCCAACCATGCCGCAGAGCTGCGCATTGCCTGCGATTACGCGGCGCTGGGTCCGATGCTCGCGCCGATGCTGACCGACTGCTACCGGCACATCCGGGACGGCAGCGCCACCGACCGTGAACGGGCGTGGGACGTGCTGAGCATGGTTGCGCACACCACGGCCGCCGCGCTCAAGGCACGCGGGTACGGTGCACTGTCCTGGACGGCAGCGCAGGAAGCCGAGAACGCTGCCCGCAACATCGGCGGTACTGCCGCGCTCGCCGCCACGGCCTTCGCTCGGTCGCAAGTGCTGCTGTCGCGTCCCGGCTCCCTGCCTGCCGCGTTGGAGCACGCCGAAGGCACAGCCGAGCAGATCGCCGCCGACGTGCACACGGTCGGCGAAATCGAAACGTACGGAATGCTGCACCTCCAAGCGTCGCTGGTGACGGCTGCAATGGGCGGCGACCCGGACCCGCATCTGGACGAGGCAGCCGAGCAGGCGCGCAGACTGGCCGATGCCCCCGCCGGCACGTCGATCCTGCGCAATCCCACATTCGGCCCGGCGAACGTCCAGCTGTGGCGCATGTCGGCCGCGATGGAACGCCGCGAGCCCGGTCAGGTACTCGCGCTCGCACCGTCGCTGTCACCAAACGATCTCCCCGCCGAAGGACGACGCGCTCAGTACTTCGTGGAGATCGGCCGGGCGCACGCGATGAAACGCGACTACCGCGATTCGCTGTACGCGCTGCTGCGAGCCGAACACACAGCGCCCCAGCACGTTCGAAATATGACCCACGTCCGCGAACTCGTCGGCCACATGATGCGCACCGCCCGGCGCGACCTCACCACCGGCGAACTCGGCAAGCTCGCGCGACGGGTCGGCGTGGTACCCGCCTGAGCTTCCCGATTCGCTCGCGTGACCGCTGCCGAGATCGACCTACGACGCCGCTGCCCGATCTCGACGCGAGGGTGTCAGCGGCGGTGTCAGTCCGGTATCAGGGCAGTGTCAGCCCGGGCGGCGACTCTATTCACATGACGAACGCACTGAACACCCAGACCAACGAATCGACCGCAACGGCGTGGACCGGCATGGTGCCCGTCGAGGACACCGCACTGTACGTGACCGACACCGGTGGCACCGGTACTCCGGTGGTTTACCTCAACGGCGCCTACGCCGACCACAAGCACTGGCGGAAGGTGATCGCCGAGCTCGGGCCCGGCCTGCGGCACATCACCTTCGACGAGCGGGCCCGCGGCAAGTCGCAGCAATCGTCCGACTATTCCTTCGAGGCGTGCCTGCGCGATATCGACGCCGTCCTCGCCGCACGCGGGGTGGATCGCGCGATTCTCGTCGGCTGGTCCTACGGCGGGGTGCTGGCCTGGCACTGGACCGACCGCAACCCCGACCGCGTTGCCGGCGTGGTGACCGTCGACTCCGCACCCTACGGACTCACCGGCGCCGAAGGAGCCGAACGTATCCGGAAACTGTTCCACCGCATGCGGTTCCTGCTCCCGCTGACCCGTCCGTTCGGAATGGCCGCGCGGATGAGCGCCGCCCAGCACGCCGAGGTCAATATCGAACTCAACGAGATCGCCGACGCCAGCGGCCCGGTCCTCGAGCGCCTGCGACGGCCGGTGCGGTTCGTGGTGGCCACCGGTAACAGCCTCGGCAGCGAGGACGGCGAGATGGAAAAGGGGCGGACCTCGCTCGAACCGGTATTCGCCAACAACCCGAATGTCGTGCTCAGCGCGAAGGTTTCCAGCAATCACTCCAAGATCCTGAGCAAAGACTTTCGTGCCATCGCCGACGCGGTCCGCGAGATCGGAGCGTGAGCCGACGACGTCACCGCCCCGGCTCGGACCGAGACCGGACCGCACTCGGTGTGGTCCGGTCTCGCCGGTTCGCGGATCAGGCCGCGGGATGGCCGTCCCACGACACGAGCTTCCAGCCCTTGGCCGGGGTGCCCTTCACGACCACTCGTCCGGTGTTGTGCAGCGGATCGGACTGGAGCTTGCTCATATCAGGGTTCGAGACCGACATGAGTGCCCAGAACATGATGGCGCCGCCGTGCGAGAAGATCACCGCGCGCTTGTTGCCGCGGTCCTGGATGTCCTGGATGGAGTCGTCCATGCGCTTCTTGAATTCGTGGCCGTTGAGCGATCCGGGGATCCTGGCATCCAGGTTGCCCTGCAACCACTGGATCGGTGCGGCCAAGTAGCCCTCGCGCGCGTCCTTCTCCGGGGTGCCCTCGTAGATGCCCGCCTCGATCTCGTGGAATCCCTCTTCGACGACCGTCGGATGGCCGCACAGCTGGGCGGTCGGCTCCGCCGTCTGCTGGGTCCGCACCATCGTGGACGCGTAGACACCGTCGAACTTGCAATCGCCCAGCAGCTGGGCCACCGCGGCGGCCTGCACCCGCCCCTTCTCGGTGAGGCCGGGTCCCGGCACGGAAGTGTCGATCAGACCGGAGGTGTTGCCTGCCGATTCACCGTGGCGGACAAAGGTGAGGAACATTTCCCCGGTGTGCGGCGCCGCGGCCGCGCTACCGGCTCCGGCTGCCATCAGCGCCACCGCCGCGATGATCGTCGCGATCACCGCGAACAGGCGAGACTTCATCAGATTCATTGGGACTCCTCGTGGATATGCTGCGCACCACACTGGGACGTGTCAGTGGCCGGAGTCACACTAGGAGCGGCTCGACGGGCGTCGAGCTCGATCTCCCGGTGGATGGGAAGCTTCGGCTACGTTCCGGTACCGATTTCGCCCGCGAGTCGAGCAGGGCCCGCGTTACCTGGTAAACACGCACTCTCACCGGATCGCCGGCACACCAGCCAGTCCCCGGATGACTTCAGCGGCCATCACCGCCTGGCCGGAGGTGGAGAAGTGGATGCGGTCGGCGCTGAGCAGGTTGTCGCGATCGTTGACCGGGTGGTTCCACATATCGATGACGAGGGCACCGTAGTCGCCGGCGACGCGGCGGGTGATGTCGTTCATCGCCCGGCTCCGCTGGTTCCAGTCGGCAACTGACGGCATGACGAATGCTCTGCCGAGCGTGAAGGTGATCAGTTGGGCGCCGGTGCGGGAGGCGGCGTCATACATGCGGCGCAGCGTCTGTTCGATCTCGTCGAAATCGGGGTCACGGCGCATGATGTCGTTGGGGCCGCAGGGAAGGTGCAGCAGGTCGGGGGCGAATTCGGCCATTCGGTCGAGCTGGCCGGTGATGGTCTCGGACGTGGTGGCGCCGATCTCCGCGAGGTTGCGGTACTGCGCATCGGGGGCGACGAGCCGAAGAGCATCCGCGACTCGGTCCGCCCACCCCTTGTTCGCGTAGCCGGGCGTGGGGTCGCCGATACCGGCGGACAGGCTGTCGCCGATGACGCCGAATCGGCGCCAGGGGGCGTCGACCAGTAAGGCGGCGGCGGTCGCCTCGGAAAGGCAGAGGGGGTCGGTGTGTTCGGTCATGTCCGGCATGTGCGGCTCCTTGTTTCGGTTACGACGTGCGGGTACGGGCAGTGAGGCCGAGGGCGGTGGCGGCGACCAAGACGCCGAGCATCGCCATGAAGGCAGCCGCGCACAGAATCCACACGATCGCCGTCGAATGGTCACGACCCCTCGTGTTCGAAGTGAGCGATTGCTCGGCGATTACGCCATCCATCGGGCATTCCTCCTCGCCCGCACCAGGCTCGGCGACGTACCCGAGCACGTTCCGATGCGACACCGGTAACAATACGGTCGACCGTATGTATTTCTCAACCCGTCGACCGGGTTCACCGAGCGGCATACGATCGACCGTATGGTCACCACTGGGCACCCAATGGCGAGGGAAAGCGCCGACCTGCGGCTACAGCGGGGAGCCCGCTCCCGGCGCGCAGTCACCCGCCGCGCCGTCGACATCGCCTCGCAAGATGGTCTCGACGTCCTCAGCTTCGGGCGCCTCGCCGGAGATCTCGGCATGAGCAAGGCCGGCATCCAGACTTTGTTCCGGACCAAAGAGGCACTACAGCTCGCGACCGTGGAAGCAGCGCAGGAAGCCTTCGCCGAAGCCGTCGTCCGGCCCGCCGAGGATGCCCCCGCCGGCGCCGCGCGAATCCGTGCGCTGATCGACCGGTGGATCGACTACGCCGCACAACCCCTGTTCGCCGGCGGCTGCTTCTGGGGCGCGAACCTGCCGATCTTCGACAGCCGGCCCGGCCCGGTCCGAGATGCGCTATCGGCGCAACAGCGCGCGTGGCACACGACTCTCGCGACGCAATTCGAGCTGGCCGTCACCGCGGGAGAGATCGCCGACCTCGATCCCGCGGTGGCCGCCTTCCAGGTCAGCGCGGTATTGAATGCGGTCAATCTGGCCCTGCGCCTGGGCGAGGAGGACAGCGTGAGCATCGCGCGGCAGGTGATCGACGGCCTGCTCGCGGGCGGCACGTGAAGGAGACCGCCGGCCGCGCTAGTCGACTTTCAGTACTCGCGTGTTGTCCGGCCCGAGCGGCGCCCCGTCCGCGTCGATCGGCGCCAGCGACGGGAGCGGCGCGCCGTGTTCATCGACGAGGGCGGAGTGGGTTTCGCCTGGGCCGAATGCGTGCCGTTCACCCCATTGCCGCAGCGTCACGATGACCGGGAACAGGTCGCGGCCGGCTTCGGTGAGTACGTATTCCCTGCGCCGGCCGGAGGGGGCGGTGCGCTGGGTGATCAGGCCGTGGTCGGTGAGTTTGCGGAGGCGGTCGGTGAGGATATTGCGGGCTATGCCGGTGCGGCGCTGAAATTCGGTGAACGATCGAGCGCCGTCCATGGCGTCGCGGATGACGAGCAGGCTCCACCGGTCGCCGACGAGGTCGAGGGTGCGGGCGACCGGGCAGTGCGGGTCGGTCCAGCTCACAGTGGGCGGCATGTCACCTTTCCGATCAGTTGCAGTTTGAAACCATCATGCCTTACCGTCGGATCAGTTGCATTTTGCTACCGATTGGATGGTGATGGGTGTTCGGCAGCGGGCTCTGCTCGCACTGGTGTGTGGTGTCGCGGTCGCGAGCATCTATGCCGCGCAGGCGATTCTGGAGCCGATGGCGCGCGATCTCGGCGTGCCGGCCGAACGCGCGGGGTGGTTCGTCGCTGCTGCTCAGCTCGGCTACTTGGCCGGCTTGATCCTGCTGATTCCGCTCGGCGATGTGGTCGCCGACCGGCGCGGCCTCATTGCCGCGCACCTCGCGCTGATCGCCGCTGCGCTCCTCGTGACAGCGACGGCGTCGGCCGCGTGGGTGGCGTTCATCGGCCTGGCCTCGACCGGGGTGGTCGCGGTCGTCGTGCAGACCACGGTGGCCTACGCGGCGTCGGTCTCGGCGCCTGGTGAACGCGGACGAAATATCGGCGTGGTGACCGCGGGGGTGGTGATCGGCATCCTGGGCGCCCGAGTCGTCACCGGAGGGCTCGCCGACCTGTGCGGCTGGCGCAGCGTCTACGGTGCGCTCGCCGTGCTGTCGGTCGTCCTGGCCACTCTCGTCCTCGTCGCACTGCCGCACCACGCAGATACTCCGCACCACGCAGGCAGTCCGCACCATCCAGCCCCCTCGCACCACCCAGCCACTCCGCACCACCCAGCCCCCTCGCACCACCCAGCCACTCCGCACCACGCACCCCTCTCACGCCACCCAGCCCCGCCGCACCACGCACCCCTCTCACACCAAGCCCCACCGTCGCCCGAGCGGCCGACGCCCACGGCCTACCGCCGAGCCGTCGCCGCACTCAGCAGGCTGTTCACCCGGCGAAACTTCCTGGCACACGGGCTGATCGGATTCTTCTTGTTCGCCTCGTTCGGCACCCTGTGGAGCGGATATGCCGTGGCGCTGGCGGACGCACCGTGGCAGTTGAGCGAAAGCCGGATCGGACTGTTCGGCGTGGCCGGGCTGGTGGGTGCGCTCGGAGCGGCAGGCGCGGGCCGGTGGGCGGATGCGGGCCGGGCGAAGTCGGTGACCGGCGCCGCGCTCGCCCTGCTGATTCTCTCGTGGGCGGCCATCGCGCAACTCCCGCACTCGCTGTGGCTGCTCGCGGTCGGCGTGGTGATACTCGATTTCGCGGTGCAGGCGGTCCACGTGAGCAATCAGCATGTGCTCACCGCCGCGTACCCGGACCGCGTCAGCAGCGTCATCGGCGGCTACATGGTGTTCTACTCCCTCGGCTCCGCCCTCGGCGCTGCCGCGACCACGGCAGTGTTCACCGCGTATGGCTGGGCGGGCTGCTGCCTGCTCGGCGCAGGATTCGCGGCGTGCGCATTCACCGTCCGGACCATCGCGGGACGGCAGGGGAAGGCGATCCGAACCCGGCGATACGAGACACCGACTCCGGGTTCGGCGAGCCCAGCGGACACCGGTGTCCCGCCACAGTCAGCCCGGAGCCTCGGCGCGGAGCAGGCCTGCGGCACGTGCCGGCCGACCTAGTATTCCCTTGTGGGACTGCTCTTCGAAACGCGCGCCTCCGATTCGCCGTGGGTCGAATCCATCTGGACGTGCCGTGCCGAGCAGGTGTCGACGATGACGTCCGTCGCGAGCGAGACCTGGGGCCTGGTGTTCTGGGAGCAGGCTGGGCAGCGATTCGCGGCGGTGACGGGGCCGGAAACGCGCACCGGGACGGCGCCGGTCCCTGAGGGGGCGGTCTTCACCGGTATTCAGTTCGCGGTCGGGACGTCGCTGCGCACCGTGGCGACATCGACGCTGCTCGACGGCGGGATCGCGCTGCCCGATGTGAGCGGCCGGACGTTCTGGCTCGACGGTGCGCACCGGGAGATACCGGGCCCCGATGACGCCGAAGCGCTCGTCGAACGGCTCGTGCAGGAGGGCGCCGTGGTGCGCGATCCGCTCGTCGCGACCACCTTGCGGGGTGCACCGCCCGAGGTCAGCGAGCGGACGCTGGAGCGCCGGTTCCGGGCCGCGACCGGACTCACCCACGGCGCGGTCCGGCAGATCGAGCGGGCCCGCACGGCCGCGTTCCTGCTGATGACGGGCGAAGCGCCGGGCGATGTCGTCGCCAAGCTCGACTATTACGACGAACCGCATCTGGCGCGTGCGCTGCGCCGCTATGTCGGGCGCACCGCCGGGCAGCTGCGCGCCAAGGCCGGTGGCGCGATCGCCCTCGATCCCACTCAGCGCACCACGTCGTAGATCAGCTTGGTCACCCCGTTGGCGTAGCCGGCCGAATCCCGCAGCCGCAGCTGCTGCTTGTCCCGATCCGAGCGCGGGAACAGGTGTTTGCCCGCGCCGAGCAGCACCGGGAACACCAGCAGGTTGTACCGATCGATGAGTTCGGCTTCGGCGAGACGGAGGGCCAGCTCGGCGCTGCCGTGGATGAAGATGCCGCCACCGTCGGTCTGCTTCAGCTTCGCGACCTCGTCCTCGGACCGCAGGATCGTGATCGGCCCCCAGCCGTCGATCAGGGCGTCCTCGGTCAGGCTGGCAGACACGACATACTTCGGCAGGTCCCGATAGGCGGCATGGTCTTCGGAGTCGCGCCAGATCGGGGCGAAGGCCTCGTAGCTGCGGCGGCCGAACATCAGGGCCGCGGTATCGGCGAGTTCTTCGGCCTTGAGCGAGTAGGCCTCCGGGACGAATTCGGTCTGCATGACCCAGCCGCCGCTGCGGTGCCCCTCCGCCGTGCCGCCCGGCGAATCCACGACGCCGTCCAGCGACATGAAGCCCGTGTAGACGAGTTCGCGTGCCATCAATTCCTCCTGAATGTGTGCCTCGGCTTGTGCTCGACGCCAAGCCTAGGAACGGGCCGGCAGCGTTGTCTTGGACGAAACCGACACCGCGCGAGTTCCACGGTCGGCCGGGAAGTGACCGGTGGACTCGCGGCTTTCGCGCCGGGCACCGGGCCGACCGTTAGGCTGACCCGGGAATGTCCGGGCGAGCGGGGAGCATGGCAAGTGAACACCTATCCGGGCGGGTGGCAGCAGCCGCAACAGCCGCAGCAGAATCGTCGGCTTCTGGTCGTGCTCATGCCTTTTCTGGTGCTGGTGCTGGTCGCCGCCGCGGTCGGCATCGGGTTGCTGGCGCGGGGTGCGGTGACGACCGAGGTCACCGGCACAGCGACCGCGATGGCCGACGGCTCCACACCGAAGAACGTGCTGGCCGACGGTGCCGTGCGGGTCGGCGACGAGGACGCGAAGGTGACCGTCCGGGTCGTCATGGACCTGCAATGCCCCGCCTGCAAGGCCTTCGAGGAGGCCAACGGCTCGGTGCTGGAGGAGGCCGTGCGCGAGGGCACCGCCGCCGTCGAGTACAGCGTCATCACCTTCCTGGACACGATGAGTGAGACCGAATACTCCTCTCGCGCCGGAAACGCCTCGTTCTGTGTCGCCACCAGCGGCCTGGACAATTACCAGAGCTGGCTCTCGGACATGTATGCCAAGCAGCCCACCGAGGGCGGTGCGGGACTGCCCGACAGCGACCTGATCGATATCGCCGAATCGGCCGGATACACCGATTCCGCTGTAGCCGAATGCATTACCAACCGGCAGTACGACAGTTATCTGCGGACGAAAACCACCCGGGTGCTCGCCTCCGGCGTCAGCGGCACGCCCACCGTTTACGTCAACGGCGCGGAGGTCACCGACCGCAGCGCCCTCATGATCCAGGGTGGGCTCGCGGCGGTGATCGAGGCCGCGCGGTGAGTTAGCCGCGAACTCCCGCACGAGCCGCCGCCACGGGTGGATCATGAGGCGGACAACGTTGTCGGCGGAGGGATGGCGCAGCTATGACGCGAACCTGGTCTAGGCGACGATTCTTGCAGGTCACTGCGGCGGGAGGCGGTCTGCTCACGGTGCAGGGACTGATCGCCGGATGTGATGCGGTCGGGCTCGGGGACACGCTGGAGAAGATCAGAGACGCGGGGGTGGTCACGGTCGGGTATTCCGGCGAGCGGCCGTACGCCTACGACGACAACGGCCTCGTCGGTGCGATTCCGGCGGTCGATCGCGCGGTGTTCGAGCGGCTCGGCGTCGACCGGCTCGACGGCGTGCTGGTGCCGTTCCGCAGTTTGATCGGCGGGGTGAATTCGGGCGCTTTCGACGTGATATCGGCGGGCATGTTCGTCAACAAGGCCCGCTGCGAACAGATCGCCTTCAGTGAGCCGATCTACTGCGCGCAGTCGGCGTTGCTGGTGCGGCGAGGTAATCCGATGCGGCTCACCGATTTCGCTTCGATCGCCGGCACCGGCGCGACCGTCGCGGTACTGGCCGGCGCGGCCGAAGAGGGGTATGCGCGAGCGGCAGGCGTGCGAGACGAGAAGATCACCGTGGTCGGCGGCCAGGACGAGGGGCTCGCACGGGTCGCGCAAGCGCAGGTCGACGCCTTTGCGCTGACCGGCATTTCCTTACGCGCCATGCTCGAACGCGCCGAACAGTCCGAGCCCTCCCCCGACGGCGGCCCGGCGGAATGGGCGCGCGAGGTCGAGTTGTCACCGCCGTTCACCGCCGTGGTGGACGGGAAGCCGCGCCTCGGTTGCGGCGCCGCGGGATTCCGGAAAACCGACGGCTCACTGCGTGCGGCCTACAACGACGAATTGGCCGCGCTCCGCAGGGAAGGCCGGATACTCGAGCTCACCGCACCCTACGGATTCACCGCGGCCGAAATGCCGGATCCTTCGGTCCGGACCGACGATCTGTGCACAATCGACAGCGGCGGAAGTATCCGCGGCCCGCTGCCACGGTAATCCTCGAGCGACACCGACCCGAACGCCCAACGCAACTCACCTCGGCTGATGTGGGGAATCAATGAAAGATTCACGAGGGCAAGGACACAAACACCGGCGCGCAGGGATCGACGCACCGGTCACGATCACCGCCGCAGCACTCACCATCCTGTTCCTGATCGTCGGCGTGACGTTCTCGGACGAGATGCGGGTGGCAGGCGAACACATCTACGCGTTCATCGCCCGGCAATTCGGCTGGGTGTTCGTGCTGTCGACGGCCGGGTTCGTCTTCTTCATTCTCTATCTCGCATTCAGCAAGTACGGGCGGGTGAAACTCGGCGTGCCCGGCGACGAGCCCGCGTATTCGACGTTCTCGTGGATCGCGATGATGTTCGCCCTCGGCGTCGGTATCGGCTTGATCTTCTACGGCGCGTACGAGCCGGTGACATTGTGGGCGGAGCCGCCGCCCGGCGGGCCACAGCCGCGGACCGATTCGGCCGCCGTGGTCGCCATGCAGTATTCGATCTTCCATTGGGCGCTGCATCCGTGGGCGTTCTTCGGTGTCGCGGGCCTCGCATTCGCCTACGCGACGATCGTCAGGGGGCGTCCGTCGCTGGTCAGCGCCACCTTGAAGCCATTGATGGGCAAGGCTTCCGACGGGTTGGCCGGCCGCGGCATCGACACCTGGGTCATCGTCACCACGATGGTCGGCAATGCGGTGACCCTCGGGCTCGGCACGCTGCAGATCATCGCCGGACTCGGATTCATCTCCGATATCGAAAGCTCAACGCTGGTGCTGATCATCGTGGTCGGATTGCTCACCGCGGCGTTCATCTTCTCGGCGGTGGCGGGTGTAGACAAGGGCATCAAACGGCTCGCCGACTTCAACACGCTGCTCGCCATCGCGCTCGGGCTGTTCATCCTTGTGCTCGGACCGTTTTCGTTCATCTTCAATCTGCTGTCGCAGGCGATGGGCGGCTACATCTTCAACTTCCTGCCGATGTCATTCGAGACCGGCGCCTTCGCCGACGGACAGTGGATGCAGGACTGGACCGTCTTCTTCTGGGCTTGGGGAATCTCCTGGGCGCCCTACGTCGGTAGTTTCCTGGCGAAGATCTCCCGAGGTCGCACGATCCGCGAGTACGTCTTCGGCGTGCTGATCGCGCCGAGCCTCGCGACCATCGTCTGGTTCTCGATCCTCGGCGGCGCGGCCCTGGATCTGCAATTGAGCGGAGAACGCGATATCGCCGCCGTCGCCTCGGAGAGCGCTCAGGCGGCATTCTTCGAAGTGCTCGCGGCATTTCCGCTGTCCACCGTCACCAGTATCGCGGTGATCATTCTGGCCGGAGTGTTCTTCGTCAGCGGCGCGGACGCGGGTACGATCGTGCTCGGCACATTCTCTTCGAAGGGCGCCGACGAGCCGAAGAAATGGCTGGTGATCGCCTGGGGGCTGCTGGTCGGCGCGGTCGCGTTGACGCTGCTGGTGGTGGGTGGGCTCGACGCCCTGCAATGGGGCGCCATCGTTGTCGCATCACCGTTCGTCTTGATCCTGGTGGCGATGTGCGTCGGGCTGGGAAAAGAGCTGCGCGCGGATGTGAAAGCCGGGCGGGTGACCATGGTGGGTAAACGCTCCGAACGGCCGCGGACCCACACCACCTCGGTACCCGGCGATGAGCGCGCGGACTGATCGGGCTACCGGCTATGGCGGGCGAGCGCCGCACCCAGTCGGGGTACAGCGTTCGCCCGCACAGCTCAGTGGTCGGCGGCTTTGATGAGGTCGGCCGCCTTCTCACCGATGACCACGGCCGGCGCGTGGGTGTGGCCGCGGATGATGGTCGGCATCACCGAGGCGTCGGCCACCCGTAGCCCCTCGACGCCGCGAACCTTCAGCTCGGGCGTGACGACACTGGCCGCGTCGGTGCCCATGCGGCAGGTGCTCGTCGGGTGGTAGAGGGTGTGTGAGTGCCAGGTGAGGGCGTCTTCGAGGGTCTGCTCGATGCTCGCCTGCTCGCGTTTGGGCTGCAGGAAGCGGCCGATCTTGGAGCCGAGCGGCGCGGAGGTGATGATGCGGTGCGCGGTGCGCAGTCCGGCCATGAGTGCGGCGCGGTCGGCGCCGTCGCTGTCGGACAGGTACTTCGGGTCCACGACCGCTTTGGCCATCGGATCACCGGAAGCCAGCGTCACGGTGCCCCGGCTGCGCGGCCGGAGCAGGATCGGACCGATCGCGATGCCGTGCCCTGGCGCCACCCCGATGCCTTCGTCGTAGAACGGGGCCGGGCCGAAGATGATCTCCAGATCGGGCAGCTCCACTTCGGGCGTGCTGCGCACGAACCCGTACGCCTCGCCCACATTGGAGGTGAGCATGCCGCGCCGCCGGACCAGGTAGTTGATCAGCTCGAGCGGCTTCTCCGCGGCGAACAGGGTGCCGGACTCGACGGCGACACCGATCAGCGAGATCAGGTGGTCGGTGAGATTGCGGCCCACCTCGGGAAGGTCGTGCACTACCGGGATACCCTGCGCGCGAAGCTGTTCGGCATCGCCGATGCCGGACAGTTGCAGCAGCTGCGGGCTGTTGATCGCACCGCCGCACAGCACCACTTCCTTACGGGCTCGCACGGTACGGGTGCCGCCACCCTGGCGGTATTCGATGCCGACGGCGCGGTTGCCCTCGAACAGCACCCGCGTCGCCTGCGCGCCGGTGATCACGGTCAGGTTCGGCCGTCTACGCGCCGGTTTCAGGTAGGCGTCGGCGGTGCTCCAGCGGGCACCGCGCTGCTGGCACACCATGGTCCTGGTGAAGCCTTCCGGCTGCGGCAGGTTGGCCCGCTCGGTTTTGAAACCGGCGTGCTCGGCCGCGGCGAGGAAGTCGGCGGTCCAGCGGCTCGGGCTGCGCTGGTGCGAGATGTGCAGCGGCCCATCCCGGCCCTCGTGGGGTTCCGCCGCACCTTCGACCGATTCGATGCGCTCGAAATACCCGACGACGTTGGCGAACGACCAGCCCTCCCCCGCTGCTCGAGCCCATTCGTCGTAGTCGGCGGCGAATCCGCGCACCCACATCATCGCGTTCATCGACGACGACCCGCCGAGCATCTTGCCGCGCGGCCAGAAGATCTGCCGGCCGCCGAGTTCGGGCTGCGGGGTGGTGAGATAGTTCCAGTCCAGATCGGTCTGGAACAGCTTGGAGAACGCGGCCGGAATGTGGACGGCCTGATTCTTGTCCTCGGGGCCCGCCTCCAGGGCGATCACCGAGTCGGACGAGCGTTCGCTGAGCCGCGCGGCGACCACCGCTCCCGAGGACCCGGTACCGACGACGACGTAATCGGCAATGCTGTTGGTGCTCATGTGTTTCTCCCGGTGTGGTGTGAGTCGGCTCAGCCGCGCAGCGCGGAGACGAAGATCGCGGGCAGACGGGTCCAGCCGGGGTCGGCGCCGAATCCGGCGAGCAGCTTGCCGGTGCCCGCGGCGGTCTTGTTACCGACGAACCACGGCGGCTTCGGCGAGATCGCGAACTCCCCGTGCAGCAGCGACCGCGGAGCCGGCCGGAACGGACCGCGCACCGCGGTGCGCTGCACCCGGTCGATCAGCCAGGCGTTGTGCACCACACCGATACCGCTCTGGACGTCGTCGAGGGTGTGGCCGGGGAAGGCGCCCCATGCGGCGGACGGGGTCAAGAAGCCGACGCCGGTCCAGGCGTTGATCGCGATGGTGCCGTAACGCAGATCCGCGACCAATTCGTCGAAGGCCGCGCCCAGTTCGGAGATCGTCTCCGGTGCGGCGATGATGTTGACGCCGAGGGTGCCGGTGAAATCGTCGTTGGCCGTCCTGGCCGCGGCCCGGGCGAAACTCGCTCCGGTCCCCGGTAGCTCGACCACACCGAGCACCGGCGCGAAATACTCCTCGGCCAGCAGCGGTTCCTGCGCGGACGGGTCGATCCCGGTGACGAGCACCCGGGTGCCGTCGGGGCCGAGACGTTCGGCCCGCGGATAGGACGCGAGCGCCAGGGCGACCCGGTCGTCGCTACCGGGGTAGTAGGCGCGGCGAGCCGGCGCGTTCGCCAGGGCACTGCGCAGCGCGTCGAGGAACTGCCTTTTCTGCGGCCAATCGGCGGAGATGATCACCGCCTGCGACGCCACGCAGTTGTAGCCGCCGTTGTGCAGGCGCTGGGTCGCGACATGCTCGGCCTGGAACGCGATATCGGCCGAACTCCACGTGCCGGGCAGCACGATCGTCGGCGAGACACCGCCGAGTTCACTGGTGACCGGCTTGGTCAGCTTCGGCGTTCCGGCCAGTTTCCGTTCCGCGGCCTCGGCGCCGGTCCCCCACACGATCGCGTCGTGGGTCCGTGCGCTTCCGGTCATGTGCACATGCACGACGAGGTCGTGGCCGACCAGATAGCCGCCCACCTCGGCCCCGCCGGTCAGCAGCCGCACCGCGCCGAGCTCGATCAGCGGCGCGAGGATCTTGCCGAACACCGGCAGCAGAGGATCGGTGATGGGGTTGAGTTTGAGTGCCACGACCCGGTTGTGCGCGATCAACTCGTAGAGGGTGTCCAGTGGCGCGATCGAGGTGATGTTGCCCGCGCCCAGGACCGCGCCGATGCCATTGGTGCGGCGCGGATCGAGTTGGGCCAGGCCGGCATTGGCTTTCGCGGCGGCGCTGCTCACGCCGCGCTGCAACCACACCTGCGCGCTGAAGCCGTTGAGCAGCAGCGCGTCGAATGGGCTCGCGGGCAGCACGTCGACGGTGACGTGGTCGCCCGCTGCCCCGAAGGTCGCCTGCTCGAGCGGACTCTTGCCGTCGGCCAGCGCATCGAGGGTTTTCGACAACGCGCCGAGCGCAGCGGCGAACACATAGGGTCCCGACATCCATTCCTCGCCGATCAGCGGCGACGACGGCGCGAGCCCCTTGATACCGGCGGCGGCGTCCACCCACTCCTGCGCGTGCCGTCCGGTGAGCGCGCGCACCCGGTCGAGCAGTGCGCGCCGTTCCGGCAGCGGCAGCGCGGCCCATCTCTTCTCGCCCTCGACGAGCTCGGACAGGGCCGCGTCGACGGCGGCATGAGTCGATGGCGCCAGGTTCGTAACCACGTTCGGTCCTCCAGGGGATGAGCGGTCTGCGCGGGACTCCCGCAGACGAGACCGTCCCATTGTGTGACGCCGGACACTTCCGAGGCCAGGTGCGAAGGTTGCGGACCGGGCGGCCCCAGTTTGTGCTCGCGCACAAAGCTCATGCCCTCGTGCGCGCGATCATACGAAGACAGTGCGCGTCTACTCGCACCGCTGACGGTGCATTTGTGTCCGCGCACAAGTCGACGTGGCGCAGGACACGTGCGGACGCGTAGGCTGCTGGTGTGAGCGCACCACCACCGATCGCCCCGACGCGCGCGCCCCGGCTCGCCCGGGAACTGCTCGCCGAGGTCGAGTCCATGGCCGATGAGCTGGTCCTCAGGATCACCGTCGCCGACCGTTCCTACGCCGACCCCGGCCTGCTCACCGCCGAGGAACTGCGCCAGGCGTGCCTGGACAACCTCACCGAGATCATCAGCGCCCTGGCAGGCCGCCCCGCCCGGCTACAACCGGCGCGCGCGGTCGGACGACTCAAGGCCGAGCGCGGCGTCCCCATCGCCGCCCTGCTGCACGCGTTCCGGCTCGGCGGCCGGATGATCTGGGAGGAACTCACCGCCCGCTCCGCCACACCCGGCGATCCCGAACTGCGTGATCTCGCCACCGAACTGTGGGAACTCATCGACACCTACTCCGATACCGCGGTCGAGGCCTACCGCGAGACGGAGATCCTGCTCGCCCACGCCGATGCCCAGACCCAGAGCCGATTGATCCGCACCCTTTTCGACGACAACTCCGGCAATCCGGCCCGCGCGCTGACGGCGTTGCGGACCTTGGGGCTGCCGGAGAGCGGAACATATGCGGTCGTGTCGATCGAGCCCGACGATCCCGGTGCCGCGCTGCCGGGCCATCTGGTCGCCACGATGAAAGATGCCGGGGTGCGATCGGTGTGGGATTCCCAGATCGATGCCCACGTCGGGTTACTGTGCCCGGCTTCGCCAGCGGCGATCGACAAGGCGGTGGCGAAGCTGGCCGATCTCGTCGACGGACGGATCGGCGTGAGCACGAATTTCACCAGCCCGCAAGGCATTCCGGGCGCTCTGGCCGAGGCCAGGCTGGCCGTCCGCAGCGCCCGCCCCGGCGCACGCACGGCCGTGCGCTACGGCGAGCAGCCCGTGGCGCACCTGCTGGTCATGCTGCCGGAGGCGAGCAGGCAGGCCGCCGCCCAGATCCTCGGACCGGTGCTCGGCCTGCCCGAGCCCGAGCGCGACGATCTGATCGCCGCGCTGCGCGCCTGGTACGACTGCGCCGGTTCGACCGCCGCGGCCGCCGAACAACTGCACTGCCACCGCAATACGGTGCGCTATCGCCTGCGCAAGCTGCGCGATCTCACCGGACGCGACACCACCGATCCCGTGCAGTCCGCCGAACTGCATCTGGCGCTACAGGCCGTCACCCTCCTCGGGCCCGGCCCCGCGCCGCGGACTCCGGCCTAGATCAGCCGTAGTGGCAGACGTAGTGCATGGTCTGGCGGACCTCGATGTCGAAGGAGCTGTCGCCCGGCACCGAGAACGATTCACCCGCCTTGTAGACCACGGCCTCGTCGGCGCCGGCGAAGGTGACCGCGCATTCGCCCTCGATCAGCTCCATCACCTCGGGCGCAGCGGTTCCGAAGGTCAGGGTGGCCGGCTGGATGACGCCCACCGACTTCTTGGTGCCGTCGGGCAGCTCGAGGCTGTAGCTGACGCACTTTCCGTCGAAGTAGACGTTGGCCTTCTTCGCGACGCTGACATTCTCGAACTGCGACATGATCTCTTTCCCGTGGTGAGCTGGAGGGCGTCAGCCTACTTCAGTAGATCCGCCGATCAGTCACCCCACCCGCCGGCATCGATGATCTCGTCCCAGGTCAGGTAGGGAAGCTCGGGGTTGCGCTGATGCACGACCTCGCCGGGCAGGGTGCCGGGCAGGGCCTTGCGCGGGTCGGCCAGGGCCTGGGCTTCGATGATGTCGGTGAGGGCGCGGGAACCGCCGAGCCGGGGGTAGACCGCGTGCACCTGATCGGCGTAGCCGGGTGGCAGGTCGGCGGGGCCGCCGCCGATATCGATCCCGATGCCGTCCACCGCGATCCAGATGGCGGCGGGCCTGCGGCGCCGGTAGACGGGTGAATCGCTGAATCCTGACGTGTGCGCGGCGATGGCGTCCCACACCATGTCGACGCGGCCGTCGGTGAGGCCGTTGCGTTCGAGGAATTCGGCCGCGTAATCGGCGCCGTCGACTTCGAAGCGCTGGTGGCCGTTGGCGATATCGCCGAGGCCGATGTCGTGCAGGGCACAGATCAGATACATCAGCTCCTCGTCGTAGTCGGCGCCCGGCCGCAGTCCCTGCGTCTCGGCAAGGGCGCGGCCGAAGAGGAATCCCCGGATGCTGTGGTTACGCACCGGCGCGGTGAGCGCGGTGTCGATGAGTCGCTGCGCGGCCGCGGCTATCGGCGTCGATGGCAGTGCGAGCGCGGGCGGTTGCGCGGCGGCGGCCGCCCTCGACAGCGCGATCGCGGCTCCTGCGGCGGCGCCGAGCGCGGTACGACGTGACATTTCCATGAAAACTCCGATCCGGGTTGTCGGGTCGCTCCAGGCGAGCCCGGCCTGCAGGCTCCGCTCGGTGACCTTCAGGCATACTGAAGGCTAGCCGATGAGCTTCAGCCACACTGAAAGATGTGACCGAACCGGCACGTCGGATGCGCAGTGTCGCGGCGTGAAGCTGAACCCGCTGACCGCCTTGCCACCCCACGGCTAGGCTGAGCGCAAGCGTCACCGATGAGATCAACCGCGCCCGCCCTGGTCGGATGCTCGCCCGGTCCGGCCTCGACACCCGGAGGCCCGCCATGTCGAATCCCCGAATCATGCCCGCCGACGCTCCGATCGTGGTGGCCGTCGACGGATCGCCACAGTCCATGCACGCGGTGGCGTGGGCGGCGGCCGGCGCCGCGTCCAGGGCCAGGCCACTCGCCATCGTCGGCTCGCCGGAACTGCCTTCGGATATGCGCCCGAGTGTGCTGTTCTCCGCCGACGACATCGCCGGGTCGCGCCGCCGCGCCGAGGAGAGCCTGAGGCGCGCCGCGGAAGTGGCCGAGAAGAGTTCCGTGCCCGCGGTCTCGACCGAGTTGGTCGAGGGCCGCATCGTTCCCTACCTGCTCGCCCGCTCGGCCGATACCGTGATGATCGTCGTCGGCAGTCGCGGGCTCGGCGCGTACCGGCGCAGCCTGCTCGGCTCGGTCAGCACGGCGGTGACCAGGCACGCGAAGTGCCCGGTAGCGGTGATCCGTGATGTCTCGGCGCTGGACGTAGTGTCGGCCGCCAAGCCGGTGCTGGTCGGCGTCGACGGCACCCGCAACAGCGAGCCCGCCATCGAATTGGCCTTCGACGAGGCCTCCCGGCGCGGCGTCGGGCTGATCGCGCTGCACGCGTGGACCGATGTGACCGGCATGGACGTGCCCATGCTCGACTGGGTCGACAGCGAAGACATCGAGGCCGCGACCCTGGCCGAGGCACTGGCCGGCTATTCCGAGCGCTACCCCGACGTCGAGGTGCGGCGGGTGCTCGAACGCGATCGCCCCGCCCGGTCGCTGTCGCGCGAGGCCGAGAACGCACAGCTGGTGGTGCTCGGCAGCCACGGGCGCGGCGGGTTCACCGGCATGCTGCTCGGCTCTACCTCCGAATCGGTGCTGCACTCGGTGGAATGCCCGGTGATCATCGTGCGCGCGTGAGCCTCCAGGCTGGCCGACACACGCGAATCCGTGTTAACTTACTGCGGAATGGTCATTAACTTGACCGGTCGGCCGGAAGTCAGGAGTTGGTCATGGAGACCGCGGTCATCGTCGACGTCGTACGCACCCCCTCGGGCAAGGGAAAGGCCGGTGGCGGACTGTCCGACGTGCACCCCGCCAACCTGCTGGCCGGGGCGCTCTCGGATCTACTCGGCCGCAACGACCTCGACCCAGCTCTCGTCGACGACGTGATCGGCGGCTGCGTCACCCAGAGCGGTGAGCAGGCGTTCAACATCAGCCGCACCGCGGTGCTCGCCGCCGGATTCCCGGAGTCGGTGCCCGCGACCACCGTCGACCGGCAGTGCGGATCCAGCCAGCAGGCCGCGCATTTCGCCGCGCAGGGCGTGATCTCCGGCGCCTACGACATCGCCATCGCCTGCGGTGTCGAGTCGATGAGCCGGGTGCCGATGTTCTCCAACGCCGCGGGCCAGGACGCCAACCGCGGACCCATCGCGCACCGCTATCCGGAGGGCCTTGTTCAGCAGGGCATTTCCGCGGAACTGCTGGCCGCGCGCTGGAAGCTCGATCGCGGACGCCTCGACGAGTTCGCCGCCCGCTCGCACCGGCTGGCCGCCGAGACCGCGGCGTCCGGCGGGTTCGACAATGAGCTCGTCACCGCCGGACGGCTGGACGCCGACGAAACCATCCGCGCCACCACCACTGTCGACAAGCTCGCCGGACTGACGCCGGCCTTCGTCGACGAGGCGTACCGGAAGCGGTTCCCGGAAATCGAATGGTCGATCACACCGGGCAATTCGTCCCCGCTGACCGACGGCGCCTCGGCCGCGCTGATCATGAGCGAGCGGATGGCGAGCAAGCTCGGATTGCGGGCGCGGGCGCGGTTCCATTCGTTCGCCGTCGTCGGCGATGATCCGCTGCTCATGCTCACCGCCGTGGTGCCCGCCACCCGCAAAGCGCTGGACAAGGCGGGGCTGAGCATCGACGACGTCGACGCCTACGAGGTGAACGAGGCCTTCGCGCCGGTGCCGCTGGTGTGGCAGCACGAACTCGGCGCCGATCCGGCCAAGCTGAATCCGCGCGGTGGCGCCATCGCCCTCGGCCACCCGCTCGGCGCGTCCGGCACCCGCATCCTGGCCACCATGGTCAATCACCTGGAGCAGACCGGCGGCCGGTGGGGCCTGCAGACCATGTGCGAGGCAGGTGGTCTGGCCAACGCCACCGTCATCGAACGGCTGTAGTCATTCGGGCCGGTAGCGGGCCCTGATGTGGAAGCGTTCGCCCTGCGGACCGTAGATGCTCAAGTACTCGACGGGGTGTTCGTCGGCATTGCCGAACCAATGCGGCAGGTGCGTGTCGAATTCGGCGACCTCGCCCGCGGTGAGGATCATGTCGCGATCGCCGAGGATCAGGCGCAGTTTGCCGTTGAGCACGTAGAGCCAGTGGTAACCCTCGTGCGTGCGCGGATCCGGTTCGCGGTCGGCGGGGCGCCCGGCCAGGATCTGTTTCCAGGCCTGTAGCCCGCCGGGTTTGCGGGTCAGCGGGATGACGGTCTGGCCGTTGCGGGTGAACGGGCGCGCGTAAACGCGCGGATCGCCGGTCTCGGGGGCGTTCACCAGTTCGTCCAGCGGGACCTGATGGGCCTTCGCCAACGGCAGCAACAGCTCGAGGCTCGGTTTGCGCTGCCCGGACTCCAGCCGCGAGAGCGTGCTGACCGGGATGCCGGTCAGTTCCGACAGCGCGGCCAGCGTGGTGCCGTTACGTCTGCGCAGCTCGCGCAGCCGCGGCCCCACCGCGTCGATCACCTCGTCGAAATCCCGATCCATACCGATATTGCAGTTCTGGCAAATTTGTTTGTCAAGTTCGCATGGCTGCTCGCATGCTGGGCCGTACTACACCGAGGGACGGAGAAACGCGATGGACCAGCAGTTCTGGGACGAGATGTACGGCAGCAGGGACCAGCTGTTCAGCGGGCTACCCAATGATGTGCTGGTCGCCGAGGTGAGCGGTCTCGCGCCGGGGCAGGCCCTCGATGTCGGATGCGGTGAGGGCGCCGACGCGCGTTGGCTGGCCGAACAGGGGTGGCAGGTCACCGCGGTGGATGTGTCGCGGGTGGCGCTGGAGCGCGCCGCCGCGACCAGCGACGAGGTGGCATGGTCGCACGCCGATCTCACCGCGGTCGCGCCGCCTGCGGCCTCGTTCGACCTGGTCTCCGCGCACTACTTCCCCATCGAGCTGGAACCCGATCACGCCACCATTCGCGGGCTGATCGACGCGGTGGCCCCGGGCGGCACGCTGCTCGTCGTCGGCCACGATCCCGCCGACTTCCCGCCCGATCACGAGCACGGGTTCGACCCGCGCGATTACTACCAGCCCGAACAGGTCGCCGAGTTGCTCGGCGACGAATGGACGGTGCTGGTGAATTCGGCTCGCCCGCGCACCCGCCCGGGCCCGCCGGGAACGCACCACACCAGCGATGTGGTGCTGCGCGCTCAGCGCAAGCCGGCGAGCTGATCGGCGCCGAGCCCCCGGAACCACCGCCCGGTCGAGCCACACCGTGCACCTACCGCCGGCGTCGCGAGGCCAGTTCCTGCCATCGCAGACGGCCGGGCGAGTCATCCCCGCGTTTCCAGAGCAGATTGCTATGGTCTGGATCACATGTGCGCCGGATGCGTAAACCATGAGGCGGAGGGGTGTCGATGCGGTTGACCCGGCGGGTCCAGGGTGTGGCGGCAGCGTTCGTGATCCTGTTGACCGGCGGGGCGGCCGGGGTGGCGACGCTGACCGAGAACGCGGTCGCCTACGAAACGCCCGCACCCGCCGTCGCGCCGGACGAACTGGCACGCCAGTGGACACAAACCCACGACGGGCCGCAGCCGTACCCCGATGTACACATCGACTGGGATGTACCGATCACGATGAGCGACGGTGTGGTGCTCAAGGCGAACGTGTACCGGCCGATCCGCGCCGACGGCCAGGTCGAGACGGCGCCGCTGCCGACCATCGTCAACCTCACCCCGTACACGAAACTCATGACCAACCTGATCGATTCGGCTGTGTCCATGCCGGGTCTGCAGCAGTTGACGATGGACCTGGTGGGCCGGATCAACCTGTCCGGCACTCCGGTCAGCGGTTTCGAGGATCTGCTGCACGCCCTGGACGGCGGCACCATCCAGACCGTACTCGGCCTGGACCGCAAGCTGATTCGCAGCGGCTACACCCAGGTCGTCGCCGATGTGCGCGGCACCGGCTTCTCCCAAGGCACCTGGAACACCCTCGGCGCCCGCGAACAACTCGACACCCGCGAGGTGATCGATTGGGCGGCCACCCAGCCCTGGTCCAACGGCCGGATCGCGATGAGCGGCGGCTCCTATTCCGGCATCAACCAGCTGCGGGCGGCGGAGAATCCGCCGACATCGTTGCGCGCGATCTTCCCGGTGGAACCAGGCAGCGACCTCATGCGCGATGTGGTGGCGCCGGGCGGCGGCATCGGCACCACCTTCCTGCCGATGTGGCTGAACTCGGTGAACAATGCCAAACTGCTGCCCGATATCAGCTCGATGCTGAACGGCACTTTCGACTGGCGCTGGTTCAACGACCGCCGCCGCGACCCGCTCACCAACTTCGATCTGCTGGCCCAGGCCCTGCTGACACCTTCGCTGCACAACGTGCCACCCGCACTCTCGGCCGCGCTCGACGAGGACAGCGCCTTCCGGGAAGGGATCATGGGGCGTCCCGAGAAGGTCGGCGTGCCCACCTTCGTCTACGGCGGCTGGCACGACATCTTCGCCAACAGCGCCACCACCCTCTACAACGCCATCCCGCTGCCTGCCGACCAGTAGAAGCTGGTGGTCGGCGACACCTACCATGCGAATCCCGGTGCGGGAACCGGTGTTCCGGGCGCACCCGCACGACTGGACGTCCTGCAGCAGGCGTGGTTCGACCACTGGCTCAAGGACATCGACAACGGCGTCACCGGATTCGGCCCGGTCACCGTGTGGGAGCAGGGCGGCGGCTGGGTCACCCTCGCCGAGTTCCCGAAGCCGGGGATGACGCATCGGCGGGTCTATCTGTCCGGCGCACCCAGCGGCACCACCCACGACAGCCTGCACGACGGCGCACTGGCGGCCGCACCCGCTCCCGAACCCACCCGCCTCACCGTCGCCCCCGGCCTCACCACCGCGTGCTCGCGCGATGCCGCGCAGGGTTCGGCGGGTATGACGGCGGTGATCGACGCCTGCGCCAAGGATTCCCGGATCGCCGAACGCAACGGGCTCACCTTCACCAGCGCCGAGATCACCGAGCCGACAGTGATTTCCGGGCCGATCAACGTCCATCTCAATACCGTGCACGACGCCGCCGACGGGTATTGGAACGTCACCGTCAACGACGTGGCGCCGGACGGGACGTCCACGGTGCTGTCCACCGGGCAGCTCACCTCCTCGCTGCGCGCCATCGACGAGGCCAAGAGCAGCCGCTCGGCCAACGGCGATCTGACCACACCGCACAACCCGATCACCCTCGACAGCGTGCTGCCGGTGCCGCCGGGCGAGGCGATCACCCTCGATATCGCCGTCATCCCGACGCAGGCCATCCTGCAACCTGGGCATCGGCTGCGGGTGGACGTCTTCGCGGGCAATTCGCCCAAGGCGCTGGCCTTCCGGCCGATGCTCAATGCCAGCGAACTCAAACCGCAGCATCTGGTGCTGGATCCGAACGCACCGAGTTTCGTCAACCTGCCCTCCGACCGGCCGATCGCCGTCCGGTGATTTCGTGTGACACCACAATGTCGTCGGAAGACCCTGCTTCGGCGGCGCCGGGACCCGTAGGGTTTCGGGCATGGTGTCGCCGGAGATGACGCAGCTGGTGCAGTCGGTGGTCGAGACATACCTGCTGGACGGCACGCGCCGCTACAACCGCGATGACGTGGCACGTCAGACCGGTGTGCCGGTCGAGGTGTCGCGCCGGTTGTGGGTCGCGCTCGGTTTCCCCGCGGGTGGTGACGAGGCGACGCTGGACTACACCGACGCCGATGTGCGCGCCATGCGCGAATTCCGGGAACTGGGCGTGCTCGCGTCGACGGATCTGCGTCAGCAGGCCGCGACCGCCCGCACCATCGGCCAGTCGATGGCCCGGCTGGCGGAATGGCAGGTGGATCTGGTGCTGGACGAGATCACCCGACGGGTCGCCGCGGCCGACCCGGACGCCGATCCGGCCGCCATCGCCCGCCGAGCCACCGAGGCGACCGTGCAGATCCTCGAGGAACTGCACGCCTACGCCTGGCGCAGGCACCTGGCCGCCGCCCTGGCCCGCTCGCTCGACGGAGCGGGCACGGCCGCCGATTCGACCAGAGAGCTCGCTGTCGGTTTCGCCGATATGGTCGGCTACACCCGGCTGACCAGGCATCTGCACCCGGATGAGCTGTCCACCCTGCTGGAGGCGTTCGAATCCACCACCACCGCCGCCATCACCGAGAACGGCGGCTGGGTGATCAAGAATGTGGGCGACGAAGTCATGTTCGCCACCGAAACCGCGGTGCAGGCGGCCAGGATCGCCCTGGCCATTCAAGAAACCACCATGACCGTCGGCACCACTCCGGAACTGCGTGTCGCCCTCGCCTACGGTCCGGTGTTACAGCGGTTCGGCGACCTGTACGGATCGGTGGTGAACATCGCGGCCCGCCTGACCGGTGTGGCCCGGCCCGGCACCGTCCTCGTCGACGACGCCGCAGCCGCCGAACTCGCCGGCGAACCCGAATTCGCCATCCGGCATCTGCGCAGTGTGCGAGTGCGCGGGTTCAACCGGCTGCGGCCGCATGTGCTGCGCCGCAACGGCAAGAACCGCTGACCCGGTGAGCGTGGTGCGGATCCCGCCCAGTGGCGGGGAGGCGGCGCTGACACTCATCTAGGCTCGGTCCGGTGGATATCGACTGGCCCGACCTGCGTGAACGCTGCCGCATCGAGGAGGACGACGCGATCGTCGCGGTGAACAAACCCGCGGGAATTTCGGTGACCGGGGAACGCCACGACACCGATATCGTGCAAGCCGCGGCGGCCGTCGGCGAGACGCTGTATCCGGTGCACCGCATCGACAAGGTGACCTCCGGTGTGGTGCTGCTGGCAAAGGATCTCGCCGCGCACGGGCAGTTGACCAGGCAGTTCAACAAGCAGACCGCCCGTAAGACCTACCTCGCGATCGTCTCGACGCCCGAAGGCGACCTGCCGGACACCGGCACCATCGACCTGCCGCTGAGCGTCGGGCGGAAGAACCGGGTGCGCATCGCGGCGCCGAGGGAGAGCATTCAGGACTCCGAGGGCCGCTGGTTCGTGCACCCAGCCGACCTGCTCGATACCAAGAACTACCCCTCCACCACTCGGTTCGCGACGGTGCTGCGCGACCGCGACCACACCGTTCTCGCATTGCGCCCCGTCACCGGACGGCGGCATCAGATCCGGGTCCACCTGGCGTGGATCGGCCACGCCATCGCCGGCGATCCCCTCTTCGACACATCGGGTGCCCACGAACGCACCTACCTGCACTCCTGGCAGCTGGCGCTGGCGGCGGATTGGCGGACGCCGCCGGAGTTGAACCTCGAGGCAGAGCCAGGCGCCGGTTTCTGGGCGCCGCTGACGGCCGAGCCGAAGGCCACGGCCGCGCTGTTGCACAGTGCCCTCGAACGGCTGGGATGACCGAGCACCTCGCCTGATCGAGGTGCGGTCAGCAGGCGTTCCTGACACAGCCGGCCGCGGTCACCAGCAGACAGCGCCGCTGCTCGCTGGAAAATCGACTGTGAGGCGCAACGCGGTCGCACGGTAACGGAAATCGTGGTGGTGAGCCTCATGACGACAACAATTCCGCTGGTCAACTAGCCTGAAACACGGCACTGCGGGAGGTGCGGTGCACTCTGTTTCGCAATGGAGCGATCCCCCAGAGAAAGCAGATGGGCATGATCCTGGTGGCTCAGGTCAGCGACACACACTTCGATCTCGGACCCCGCAACGTCGAACGCGCGGAGCGGGTCATGGCCTACCTGGCCGATCTACGCCGGCGACCCGACGCGATCCTGGTAACCGGCGACGTCACCGATTCCGGCAAAGCCGACCAGTACGCGGAAGCGCGGATCGCCCTTCAGGCCGACATCCCCGTCTACGCCCTCCCCGGCAACCACGACGATCGCGGCGCGTTCCGCGAGGTCCTGCTCGGGGTGCCGTCCTCGACCGAACCGATCAACCACGCTCACCGCGTCGGCCCGCTGACGGTCGTCCTGCTCGATTCCAGCATCCCCGGCGAACCCAGCGGACAACTCACCGACGAGACCTACGACTGGCTGCGCGGCGTCCTCGCCGACGCCCCCGCGGGCGACCCGATCCTGCTGGCCCTGCACCATCCCCCCGCCCACCTCTACAGCCCGGTGGTCGACGAGATCGCCCTCGCCGATCCCGATCGCCTGGCCGAGCTGGTAGCCGCCGACGACCGCATCCTCGGCGTCCTCACCGGCCACGCCCACTCCGCCGCCACCACCACCTTCGCCGGCAAACCCCTGCTCGTCGCCCCGAGCACGGCGTCGGTGCTCGGCGGCGAATGGGAACTCGCCCTCCCCGACCACGTCATGGACTACGCGCCGGACCCGGCCGTCGCCCTACACGTCATCGACGAGAACCACACCCTGACAACACATTTCCGCAGCGTGCCGATGGGCGGCTGGATCGGCGTCGCGCCGTACTGAGGCAGTGGATGCCCTGCGGCCGTGATCAGCGGTGATCCAGGATCACAATCGGAATAGTCCGGTGGGGCGGCCTGCCGCTGGTAGAACCCGAAGTCAGGGAAGACCGCCACCAATCGCGGCCACAGCGGAGATTGGCGACCTTTCTGTCCGCAGTTGCCAATCAGACGTCAGAGCGCCGCGCCGGACTGCCTCACATCGAGCAAGCCCCGACTACCGTCCTCGTACGCTCCGGCGACACCACCTGGAACTTCACCCCGACCGAGTGGGCAGCCTTCACGGCCGGCATCGCTATCGGCGAATTCGCCGCCGCCTGAACGGCTTTCATACGATCACCCGGATCGCCCTTCGCGGACATCCGGCATCGCTGGGTTGTATGGACCCATGGTCCCGTTCACGCGAGCGTTTCGTCCGGGGTGCTCGCGGTCAGTACCCGCATCGTCCAGGCTCGCACCTGCGCCGGGCTGGCTGATCGGACTTTGTGGATCACCCCGGCGGGCAGCGGGCCGAATTTGGCGGTCATCTGCTCGAGTAGAGTTTCCGCGCGGCCTCGTGCTTCTCCCCGTGCTTCCCCGCGTGCCTCGATCATCTCCGCCGTCGTCACGATCGCCTCCTTCGCTCGTGGGCCGAGCCGTTCGAATACCGCCGCGATATCGGCCTCGGCGGTTTCGCTGACCGTCATGATGTAGGTCAGTACGGTCAGGTAGTCGCCAAGGGGGTCGGGCCCGGCCTCCAGGGCGTGCAGGTCTTCGAACCAGTCCAGCATATCGTTTCCCAGCGCGGTGTTCTTGGGTGCGATGCGTTGCAACACCAGCAACACCCTGGTCGCGGGGGTGAGGTCGCGGTCACGCAGCGCGGCCGGGTCGATAGCGGCGATATCGTCGAGCAGGAACCGCAACCGCGGCAGATGGGGGCCAAGGGCGTCGCGGGCGGCGGGGTCGAGATCGATCAGGTCGGCGACCTCGGTGGGGTGGGACCAGCGGGTGCCATCTGCGGCGTTGTGTACAACCAGCGGGATGATCGCCGGCAATGTGTTCGGCTTGGAGGTGCTGGGGTTCTGGGCCATGTGTTGCCGCCAGATCGCGACCATGTATTCCAGCATCCGGAAGGCCATGAACCGGTCGCTGCTCGACTGATGTTCGACGAGCAGGTAGATGTAGGCGGGGTGCCCGTCGAGGCGAGTGCGGAACAGCAGGTCGCTGAATCGGTTGCGGAGGTCTGGCGAGACGAAGCTACCCGGCTGGAGCTGTAGAGCGGGCCAATCGATGCGAGTACTGATCTTCTCGGGGAGCACGGCACGTATTTCGCTTGCCGCGTTCTCGGGGCGTGCCATGACCTTTCGGAAGTACGCATCGTGCGGGTTCGACCGCTGCTCCGGCATGGCCGGTGACGCTACAGCGCGGCACCGACAAATCGATGGGCTCCAGTGGGTTTCGCGTATCCGGCCAGTGCGGGTACCGATCGCATCAGACGCGGACACGTTGCCTCCGATACGCCGCAGGTGTGGTCCCCGTCCACCGTTTGAACGCGTAGATGAATGTCGATGCTTCCGCGTATCCCAGGCGAATCGCCACGTCGCTCACCGACAGTGGTGTGGTGCTGAGCATTTCCTCGGCCAGGGCGCGGCGCATTTCGTCCAGCAGCGCGCGGTAGCTGGTGCCCGCGGCGTCCAGGTGGCGACGCAGGGTGCGGGTGCTCATGTTGAGATCGCGGGCCACCGCATCGATTCCGGGTGGGGCGGCCAGGCCGTCGGTGCCGCCGTGCGGGATGAGGCGGGAGCGGACTTCGGCGGCGATGCCGGTGCGGGCGCGGCGGCGATGGACGAGATCGCGGCATTGGGCGAGGCAGATGGCGAGGGTGTGTTCGTTGGCTTGCGGAAGGGGCTGATCGAGGATGGCCGGGTCGATCGCGAACAGGTTGTGCGGGCGGTCGAAGCGTGGCCGGACCACGGTGATGTCGGCGATTCGGTCGGCGTAATCCGGTTCTGGGAACGAGAATTCGGCCCTGATGAGCGGCAGATGGCGGCCGACGAGGTCGCTCATCACCTGATGCATGGCGGTCACGTCCCGCTCGATGAGGAACTGACGCACGTCGGCGGGGACCGATTCGGCGTGCACCCACGCGATGAACTCGCTGTCGCGCAACTCGGTCGCGGGCAGGCAGAAGGTGAAGCTCAGGTCCAGATAGCGCAGCGCGAAGGCGATGGCCTCGCCCAGCGTCGGACTGCTGATGCAGGCGAAGCCGAAGATGCCGAAGGTGGTGATCCGGTAGCGGCGGCCGACCTCGACGCCGAGCGCCGGATGGTCGGGCAGCGCCCCGACCAGGTTGCGGACCACGGTGAGCTCGGTCCGCGCGTCGATCTGGGCGTCCGGGTCGTGCAGGATCGGTTCGGTC
Source organism: Nocardia sp. CDC519 (assembly GCF_059509835.1). Taxonomy (NCBI): domain Bacteria; kingdom Bacillati; phylum Actinomycetota; class Actinomycetes; order Mycobacteriales; family Nocardiaceae; genus Nocardia; species Nocardia sp. CDC519. The sequence goes on from NZ_CM183377.1 coordinate 330,602, forward strand.
AGCCCGGTGCCGTCGAGCATCCGTGCCACGGAAATGCCGTGCTCACCGGCGTAACCGGTGAGCAAGGCCACGCTGCCCACACCGCGCGGGAAATCCCAGTCGCGTACCGGACTGTCCACCATGGACAACAGTATGGCCGAAAGTGTCGATTACCAGGACAGCTCCGCGCACCGACGTGCGCTGTCGGGGGTTTCGACCTGGAGCGTGGCATGGCTGATGTGGAACCGCTCGGCCAGCACGTGCTGAGCGGCGCGCAGCACGTGATCGCCGCTGGCGCCGTCGGCGGTGGTGATGTGCGCGGAGGCGACCTCCATGCCGGAGGTGAGGGTCCACACGTGCAGGTCGTGCACGTCGGCCACGCCCTCGACGGCGCCGAGTTCGGCGGCGACCTGTTCGACGTCGAGTTCCTCGGGGCTGTGCTGGAACAGGATCCGCAGCGACCGCTTCGCCAGCACATAGGTGCGTGGCAGCACCCACAGGCCGATCGCGACACCGATGATCATGTCCGCGTACCGCCAGCCGGTGGTGATGGTGATGGCCGCCGACAGCAGCACGCCGAACGAGCCGATCATGTCGGCGAACACCTCGAGGTAGGCGCCGCGCACGTTCAGGCTCTCCTTGGCGCCGCTGCGCAGCAGCAGGAACGAGGCCACATTGGCCAGCAATCCGACCACGCCGACGATCAGCACCGGCCATCCCGGCACCTCCGGCGGTTCACCGACGCGGGCCAGCGCCTCGTAGAGCACATAGCCCGCCACCAGGAACAACAGCACCGCATTGGCCAACGCCGCGATCACCTCGGCCCGGTAGTAGCCGAAGGTGCGGGTGTAGGTGGGGCGGCTGCGCCGGGCCAGCAGAATGGCCGACAGCGCCATGCCGATGCCCACCACATCGGTGAGCATGTGCGCGGCATCCGACAGCAGCGCCAGCGAGCCGGTGGTGAACGCCACCGCGAACTCGACCAGCATGAATCCGATGCCGATGGCCAGCGCCAGGCCCAGCCGGCTCAGGTACTTCCCGGACGCGCTCTCCGGCGCTATCCCATGCGAATGATCATGTCCCACACCTGACAACATATGCGTACATGCGCATGGATGCAACACCCTCGATCCGGGCTGGCAGACTTGTGCCGTGAGTGATGTGTCCACCGACTCGGCCCCGCGCGGCGAACACGGCCCGTTACGGCCGATCGAGCTGGCCACCGGCGCCGTCCTCGGTGGTGTCACCGTCGGTTTGGTAACGATCGGTTCGGTGGTCCCGCTGGCCACCGCCCTGCAACTGGTCGCCGCGGTACCGCTCGGACTGCTGGCCCATCGTTACCGCTTCCGCGCCGTAGCCACCACGACCATCGCGGCCGCCCTCGTCACCTTCGTCGCCGCCGGATTGCTCCCGGCCACCGGCATGGCGGCCTCGGCCACCATCGGCGGCATCATCGGCGGGGTCAAACGCCGAGGCGGCGGCATCGTCGCCGTCCTCGGGCTGGCCGTGCTCGCCGGCCTGGCCTGGGCGGCGTTCTCGATCGGGTTCCTGCTGGTGTTCTCCCAAGCACGCAACCTGCTGTTCGACACTATCCGCAATACCTCCGAAGGTGTGAAGGATCTGGCCGGGCGGGCTCCGCAACTGGAACCCCTCGGCAATGGCGTCGCCGATGTGACCGAAGTGGTGCTGCGCTTCTGGTGGATCTACGTCGGTGGCGGCGTGCTGTTCGGCACCGTGCTCACCGCCCTCATCTCCTGGTTCGTTCTCGGATCGGTCCTGGATCGGCTGGCCTGGCTGCCCGGCACCGATCGGCTCGACGCCCCGGCCGACGACCGGCCGGTGGCGCCCCTGCCGGTGACCATGCGCGCGGCCGGCTACCGCTATCCAGGGGCCCACACCGACGCGTTGAGTGGCATCGACCTCACCGTCGACGTCGGCGAATTCGTGGCGGTGGTCGGCCACAACGGCTCCGGCAAATCGACGCTGACCCGGCTGCTGGCCGGGCTGCCGCCGTCGTCCGGCACCGTCGAGCGGCCGGGCTCGGCCGGCCTCGGCCATCTCGGCGGCACCGCGCTGGTGCTGCAACGACCGGAAAGCCAGACCCTCGGCGTCCTGGTCGCCGACGACGTGGTGTGGGGGCTGCCCGCCGCACTCGCCGAACAGGTCGACGTGGAGGGGCTGCTGCGCGAGGTCGGGCTCGATAGCATGGGCGAGCGGGAAACCGCGGCGCTGTCCGGCGGCCAGCAGCAGCGGCTCGCGGTCGCGGCGGCGCTGGCGCGGCGGCCCGCGCTGCTCATCGCCGACGAAGCGACCTCGATGATCGACCCGGACGGGCGCCGCGAGCTGGTCGCCCTGCTGGCCGCACTGCCGAAACGGCACCGGATGGCCGTCGTCCTGGTGACCCACCACGAGGCCGATGCGGCCGCCGCCGATCGCGTCGTGCATCTGTCCGGTGGCCGGGCGGTGCGGCATCTGCCGGGCTGGCCCAAACCGCGCCACGATCTGCGCCGACGGCCGATGGGTGAGCCGATCATGCAGCTGCGCGATATCCGCCACACCTACAACCGGGGCACACCGTGGCAGGCGCCCGCGCTGCACGGTGTCGATTTGACGGTGCACCGCGGCGAGGCGCTGCTGGTGGTCGGCGGCAACGGCTCGGGCAAATCCACGCTGGCCTGGATCATGGCCGGGTTGATCAAGCCGAGCGGGGGCCGCTGCGAGCTGTCCGGCAAGCCCGTCAGCTCGCAGATCGGCCGGGTCGAGCTGGCGTTCCAGCATTCCCGGCTGCAACTACAGCGACAGACCGTCGGCGCCGAGATCGCCGATTGGGGCGGCCGGGCCACCGGATCCGGTGCGGTCGGGCGGGCCCTGGACGCGGTGGGCTTGGATCGTTCGCTGGCTGCCCGGTCGATCGAGGAACTCAGCGGTGGGCAGGCCAAACGCGTGGTGCTCGCCGCGATCGTGGCCAGCCGGCCGCAGGTGGTGGTGCTGGACGAGCCGCTGGCCGGGCTGGATCCGGAGGGCCGCGCCGATATCGTCGATCTGCTGGCCCGGCTGCGGGATTCGGGGCTGACGCTCATCGTCATCTCACACGACGTCGAGGATGTGGCCGCCATCTGCGACCGCACGGTCCACCTGCGCGACGGCCGGATCGCCGAATCGGTGCACGCGGCCGCGGAAACGCTGCGCCGGCCCGCCGAGACCGCGCATCCCCAGCCCCTGCCTGGCACCGCGTGGCGGATGGAGCAGGGAGGGCAGTCATGAGCCTCGTGCTGCTGCGGCAGGTCCCGGTGGACAGCCCCATCCATCGACTCTGGGCCGGAACCAAGATGATCGGGGTCTTCCTGATCAGCGTGGTGCTGATGCTGTGGCCGACCTGGCCGGTGCTCGGCATCATGACCGGATTCCTGGTGCTGGTCGGCGTGCTCGCCCGGCTGCCGCTCGGCACGCTGCCACGGCTGCCGTGGTGGTTCTGGGGGCTCGCCGCGATCGGCGGGCTGGTCAATGTGCCCGTCGGCGGCGCGGCCGTGCTGCGCTTCGCCCAGGTCCTGGTATTCAGCCTGATCTTGGTGGCCGCCTCCTTCCTCATCGCCTGGACCACCCCGATGAGCGAGATCGCGCCCGCGCTGGCCAAGCTGGGCGCGCCGCTGCGCAGGCTGCGCGTTCCGGTGGACGAGTGGGCGGTGGTCGTCGCGCTGACGTTGCGTGGTCTGCCGTTGCTGATCGACGAGATCCGGGTGCTGCACGCCGCCCGCCGCCTGCGCCCCAAAGATGATCTGCTGCACCGCGCCGCCGACAACGGGCTGATCGACATCCTGACCGCCGCCATGGCGGTATCCACCCGCCGCGCGGGCGAATTGGGTGAGGCGATCACCGCGCGCGGCGGCACCGGGCAGCTCACCGCCAACCCGGGTTCGCCCCGCCGCGCGGATGCGTTCGCCCTGCTCATCGTGGTGGCGGTAGGCCTCGGTTCCGTCATGATCGACGTGCTGTTGCTGTGACAAACTGGTGGCCGATCGGCCCGGATCACAGCAGGCGGCGAATTCGATGGAACCGAACGCAGGCCGGCCGCGTCGAAATGGATATACGGACCGAGTCTGGGGAACAGGGGTAGGCGATGAATAACGACCGCGAGGCCATGCGCTCGCGCAACGACGCGTTGCGCGCGCAGGTCGGCGACATGCTCGAGACCTTCGAACGGCAGCGCCAGGATCTGGCCGCCGCCCAGCAGCGCATCGCCACCGCTCAGGTCTCCGCGTGGTCGTCGGACAACCTGGTTCGGGTGACGAGCAATGCCGCAGGCATTCCGCTCGACGTGCACATCGAACCGGAAGCGTTCAAGCGGTCCACTCCCGAACGGCTGAGCCGCTCGATCACCGAGGCCGTGCAGGCCGCCGCCCGCGAAGGCGTGCAGGTGTCGCAGCAGGCCTTCGCCTCCGTCGAAGCCGCCGCCGACGATCTGCCCGACCTGCCCGATCTGGTCCCCGGCGCACCGAGCATCCGCGACCTGGTCGGCAAGCTCATCCCGGAGCCGCCGCTCGTGCAGGACGCCCCGCCGCCGTCCGCGCAGGCGCCGCTGGATGACGAAGACGAAGACGAGTACTACCGCAACCGCAGCTACCTCGAGGGTGGCCGTTGATGAGTATGTTGAAAGCCGATCCGGAAGCGATCAAGGCCACCGAACCGGGGTTCCAGAGCCTGGCCACCCAGGTGGCCGATGCCCTGAGCACCCTGAAGTCCGCGCTGGATGCCGAAGGCGAATGCTGGGGCGGCGACGAAATCGGCCAGAGCTTCGCGGGTAACTACACCCCCGGCGCGGAAAAGGCCCTCACAGCGGTCGAGATTCTCAGCACCACGCTGTCCGCGATGGGCACCGGTGCCACGAATACGGCCACCTCGCTGGAGAGCCAGGACCAGGCCATCGCCGACGCGCTGGGCAAGAGCGAATAGCCGATCCATCCATCACGGTTCCCGATAGCTGTGCGCTATAACGGGCGGCAGGTTTGGTACTGACCCAAAACTGAACTGATACCCGTAAATCCATCGTGTCAAACCAGTAACCGGTTGTAACGTGACGACCGGGAGAGCTGTCCACTTGATCACAAGGCGCCGAGCGCAGGGCGGGGAAGATTCACAGCGCGCGGTGCGTTCGGTAGGGAACCTGATGAAGATGGGAACAACAGAATGATTTTCCGCAGAATCGCCGCGTTGGTGGTGCCGGTGGCGGCCGCCATCGTGGTCGGCACAGGCACCACCCATGCGCAGCCGGCCGCGGCACCCGTACCCGACATCGGCTACGAGGCGAAGCTGGTCGGCGACCGCATCATCACCACACTGACCGGGGGTACATTCGAAGTCGCCGGTAACACGGTGAGTATCAAAGACTCCGCGGGGAACACGGCCTTCACCATGCCGACGGCTTTCCGTCAGGACGGGCTGGAGTTCCCGATGCCGAGCACGGTTCGCAACGAAGGTCGCGAACTCGAGCTGACAGTCGTCAAGGACTACACGAAGGCACGTCCGGTTCCGGTCACTCCGGTGGCTTCGCTCGAGGAGAACCAGCGAGCCCAGGATGCCTTCCTTGCGCAGTTCGGAATCGCCACCGCAGTCGGTGGATTCATCGGCACGGTGATCGGCGCACTGGTGGGATTGACCGGCATCATCGGTGGACCGACCGTCATCGCCAGCGTTGTCCTCGGCGCCGCGATCGGCGGCGTCATCGGCACGATCGTTGTCGGCGGCCCCGCCCTGATCGTCGCAGGCATCGACCTCATCAACACTCTCACTGCCCCGCCGGGCACGACCAAGTGGATGGACCAGACCGGCAGGAACTGACCTACCGGAAACCGATACGACACTGGGCCGATCGCGCACCCACGCGATCGGCCCAGTTCCGTTTGCTGATCAGGTAATTGCGCGCTCAGCCCTGCTGCTTACGCACCGCGTTCTTCGCGGCTTCCTGCGCGGTGTCGACCTTGTCGGCGTACTTGCCACCGGTCTTCTGGTCGACGATGTCTCCGGCCTTGTCGATCACGGCATCGACCTTGTCGGCGTTCTTCGCCGCCAGGTCCATCGCCTTATCGGCCAGGTTCTTGAAATCCACGTGCACTCCTCGGGTCGAGCCGCGTTCGAATCGCGATTACCATACCCGCGCGTACGGTGCCGCTCAGTCGGAGCGGCCCAACCAGGCCGGGTGCCAGAGTCGTCCGCCGTCGGTCCAGTTCATGAAGCGGACCGTGCCGGAGATCTCCGGGGTGACCCAGGTGGCGTCCTTGGTTTCCTCGCGTGACATCTCGTTGACGAACGGGCTGGTCTTGCGGCGACGGCGCTGGAGTTTCGTGGCCAACGCGCGTATTTCGTCCTCACTGAACCCGGTACCGACCCGGCCCACGTAGATGAGTTTGCCGTCACCGGGGATGCCGACCAGCAGTGACGCGAACGGTCGCGCCGCGCTGCCGCGAAACCCGCCGACCACGACCTGCTGGGTCTGCCAATTGCGCTGTTTGACCCAGGAGTGCCCGCGCTTACCCGGCAGGTAGACCGAATCCCTGCGCTTGGCCACCACGCCCTCGGCCCCGACGTCGCGACTGGCGTTCAGCGCGTCTTCGCCGGTGCCTGCCAACTGCGGCGGCACCGACAGCGCAGGCGTGGTGGCGGCGAGGGCTTCGAGCACCCGCCGCCGGTCGCTGTAGCGTTTGCGGATCAGCGAGGTGCCGTCGAGGTAGAGCAGGTCGAAGGCGACGAGTTCGGCGCGACGGGTGTCGGCTTGCAGCAGAGCGAGATTGGCGACGCCATTGGCGTCGAACACGACCGCTTCACCGTCGAGCACCACGCGATGGCCTGCCAACTCCTCGGCGAGGGCGGCGATCTGCGGATAGCGGTCGGTGACGATATTGCCCGCGCGGCTGCGCAAGGTCGGTGTGCCGTACTCGAATTCGAGGATCAGGCGGTAGCCGTCCCACTTCGTTTCGAAGGCCCAGTCCTTCGGATCGAGGCCGGCGACCTCGCCGGTGGTGGCGAGCATCGGGGACAGGCCGCGCGGTAGTTCGGCGCCACCGGATCGTTCGCCGGGCCGATCACTACTCGCTGCGCCGCTGGACTCCGACGTGCCTGCGTCGGCCGCCGCTCGCCGGCCCTTACCCGAGCTCTCGGCCCCGTGACCGTCACCGGGCTGCTCCCGCATGAGATGCATCAACCAGTTCTTGCCACCGGTGCGGATCAGCGCGTAGCGACCGTGCAACCGCTCCCCCCGCATCACCACGATCACCTCGTCGTCGCGCCACTTCTCGGCCTCATAGGTACCCGAATCCCAGATCGTCATGGTTCCGGCGCCGTACTCGCCCTTCGGGATGGAACCGTGGAAATCGAGGTACTCGAGGGGGTGATCCTCGGTGTGGACGGCGAGGCGGTTCTCTTTGGTGTCGGTGGGCGGGCCTTTCGGTACCGCCCAGGACACCAGTACACCGTCGCGTTCCAGACGCACATCCCAGTGCAATCGCCGCGCGTGGTGTTCCTGGATGACGTACCGGTTGCCGGGGCCGGGCCTGGGCGGATGCGCGGGAACGGGTTCCGGTGTGCGCGCGGGATCACGCATGGATCGGTAGACGGCCAACGGGTCCTGGCGGGCGGTGCCGGCCTGCGAGATCGGCGGGTCGAGCCCGGCCAGCAGGTCGCCGTCGTCCTGAAAACGCGCGAGCACCTCGTCGAATCGCAGATGCCTCAGCGATTCCCGGTCCTCGATCTCCGCCCAGCTACGCGGTGCGGCGACATTCGGCTGTGTGCGCCCACGCATCGAGTACGGCGCGATCGTGGTCTTTGCCGGATTGTTCTGGCTCCAGTCCAGGAAGACCTTGCCGGTGCGCACCTTCTTCGCCATCGTCGCCGTCACCAGGTCGGGATGAATCTTCTCCAGGTTGGTGGCGACCTGTTTGGCGACAGTGGACGCGCCGCCGGGGCTGAGCACCCGATCCAACGGCACATACAGGTGAATTCCCTTGCTGCCGCTGGTCACCGGGAACGCGCGCAACCCGATCTCGGCGACCATATCGCGCACCTCGAGCGCCACGATCGCGCATTCGGCCAGGCCCACGTCCGGGCCCGGGTCCAGATCGAAGACCAGCCGGGTGGCCGGGCCCATCTGATCGCCGTCGAAACGCCATTGCGGCACATGCACTTCCAGCGACGCCTGCTGCCCGATCCAGGCCAGACCGGCTTCGGAATCGATCAGCGGATAGGTGACGGTGCGATCGGAATGCCGCATTGCGCGGCGCGGCAGCCAATCGGGCGCGTGCTCGGCGAGGTTCTTCTCGAAGAACGACGCCTCGCCGACGCCGTTGGGCCAGCGTTTCCTGGTGACCGGCCGCCCGGCCACATGCGGCAGCATGGCGGGGGCGATCGCGGTGTAGTAGGCGATGACCTCGCCTTTGGTGGTCCCCGTTTCCGGATAGAGCACCTTGTCGAGGTTGCTCAATTCGATCGTGATGGCGGGCTCGCCCGCCGCATCCCGGAACATGCGGCGCGACCCGTTGTCCGCGACCCGGCGGCGGGAACCGGCGTTCATCCGGTTCCCGCCGCGCACGGCCTGCGGACAGTCATTGCCCTGCGGGCGGTCTCGGCTCGATCAGACCTGCGGTGGCACCGGGCCGCCACCCGGCTGCTGGCCCGGCTGTTGCCCCGGCTGCTCCGGCGGCACTACCTTCTTGGCGGCTTCCTTGCCCTTCTCGATCTTGTCGGAGTACTTGCCCTTCGTCTTCTGATCGATGAACTCGCCACCCTTGTCGATGGCTTGGTTGATCTTGTCCGCATTCTTGGCCGCTGCGTCCTGCCCCTTGCCGACCAGGCCCTTCAAGGTGTCCATCAAGCTCATATGCTCTACGTCCTTCCCAGTGCCGTCGTTGAGGTGTTCACCCGATATCTTTCCACCACAACTGTCCGGACGGCAGGTCATCGGGGTCCAGCCGCTCCCCCGGCTTCGGAACGGCCGCCGTGGTGCCCGCCGCCCGCGCGGCCGTCACCATCCGCTGCACCGGCTCCGACCACCCGTGGAAGGCGAGGTTGAACGTCGCCCAGTGGATCGGAACCAGCAGGCCGTGGCCGGGATCACCGGCACACAGATCGGCGTGCGCGCGGACCGCCTCTTCCGGATTCATGTGCACATCGGTCCAGCGTTCGTCGTAGGCGCCGATCGGCAGCAGCGTCAGATCGAAGGGACCGAGCGTGGTGCCGGCCTCGGCGAAGGCCTTGGTGTAGCCGGTGTCGCCGCCGAAATAGACCCGTCGGGTAGGACCGGCCAGCGACCACGACGCCCACAGCGTGGTGTTGCGGATCAGACCGCGGCCGGAGAAGTGGCGCGCCTCCACACAGGTGATCGTCAGGTCTTCGCCGGCCCGGGCGCGCCCCAGTTCGGACAGCGAAATCGAACCGCCCCAATCCAATTCGACGATCCGCTGATCGGGCACACCCCAGTGCCGCAGATGCGCGCCGATGCCGACGGGCACCACGAACGGTGCGCTCTGCCCGGCCACCAGCGCCCGCACGGTGGCGGCGTCGAGGTGGTCGTAATGGTCGTGCGAGATGATCACCGCGTCCACCGGCGGCAGCTCCGACAGCGGAGCGGGCACCGGATGCAGCCGGGCCGGGCCGACCAGCGGCGAGGGCGACACCCGTTCGCACCACACCGGATCGGTGAGGATGCGGTAACCGTCCACCTCGATCAACGCCGTCGCGTGCCCGTACCAGGTGACGGCCAGATCAGCGGCCTGCGCGGGCAGCTGCGGCGTCACCAGCGGGACCGGCCGCGCCGGGCGACCGGCATGGCGCTGGGTGAGGAACGAACGCAGCAGCGACGGCGCCGCACCGGGCGCGATCTGGCTGCTCGGTTCGGTGTTGTGGAACTGGCGGTTGCGGTAGCTGGTGGCGCCGGTCGCGTACGGCTGGATCGCCGAGATCGACGCGCCCATCGCGGTGGGCAGACCCCACAGCGCCCGCGCCACCCAGGTGAGCCCGAGGGCACCCGCGGCGCCGGTGGCGATTCGTCGGATGCGCATCATCGCCCCTGGAATTTCGCGGCGCGCTTCTCTTGCCTGGCCAGCCGGCCCTCTTGCGCGTCGGCGCTGGTCCAGGCCGCTTCCAGGGCCTCACGCTGTTGCGCGTTCTCCGGATCACGGGTGCCGTCGTCGTTGAGCACCAGCTTGAGATGGCGTAGCGAGAGCGGCGCCAGTTCGGCGATGGACTTGGCCCAGGCCTGCGCGTCGGCCAGGGTGCCGATGCGGTTGGCGAATCCGAAGCCGTAGGCGTCCTCGGCCGACACCGGTTCCGCGCCGAGCAGGATGGTGCGCGCCGGACCACCGCCGATCAGCGAGACCAGCCTGCGCACCGTCCACCGATCCACGGTGATGCCGAGCTTGGCGGCCGGAATCGCGATGTAGGAATCCGGCTCGAGGACCCGCAGATCCGAGGCGAGAGCCAGCTGCACACCCGCACCGAGGGCGGCACCATTGATCGCCGAGATCACCGGCACCGGCGCCGATTCGATGGTGTGCAGCATCTCGAGCAGCCTGTCCAGGAACTCCTCGGAGTACACCCCGCCGAGATCGGCGCCCGCGCTGAAGATCGGCCCACGGCCGGTGAGCACGATGACCCGCGCCTGCTCGGCGGCATCGATCACCGCATCACGCAGCTGCGTGACCAGCTCGATGTTCAGGGCGTTGCGGCGCTCCTCGCGCTGTAATTCGATGGTGACGACGTCACCATCGCGGCTGACACCGAGCATGCTTCCTCCCCAGCTGAACGAAATCCGACTGTTGCGTTCATGCTGCCACAGGAGCTGACACAGTCCGGTGCAGGCGCGAATGTGTGCGGTCACAGTCGGGTGCGATCGACGTCTGCGGGCGCACGACTCGATCGTGGGCGCCGGCGGCCGGCGCCGGCGGACCACCGGGTGCGATTCGATCCGCGGATCGCGCGTGGCAGGACCGAGGGCGAGCATGCATACGATCGGAGCTGTGCTGTCCGATCAGACGACGTCCTCCGGCGAACGCGATGCCGACCCGCTCGCGGTCGATTACCCGATCTTGGTGATCGGTGCCGGGCAGGCCGGGTTATCCGCGGGATATCACCTGCGCAGGCGCGGGCTGGTCCCCGAACAAGATTTCCTGATCGTCGATCACGCACCGGGCCCCGGTGGCGCCTGGCAGTTCCGCTGGCCCTCGCTCACGCTGACCACGGTGAACCGGGTGCACGATCTGCCGGGGATGTCGTTCGCGGAAACCCTGCCCGACGGCTCGGAATCCGCGCCTGCCGCGACCGCCGTCCCGCATTACTACGAGCTCTACGAGAAGCGGTTCGATCTGCGGGTGCGGCGGCAGGTGACGGTCAAGGTCGTCTGCGATCGCCGGCCGAGCGAAGTCGATCCACCGCACCCGGGTGCGGGCGATGGCGCCGATCGCGATGGTGTGCTCCATGTGGAAACCGATGCGGCGGGCACCATCCGGGTCCGAGGCCTGATCAATGGCACCGGCACCTGGGAGCATCCATTCATCCCGCGTTACCCGGGGGCGGAAACCTTCGCCGGACGCCAACTACACACGCGCGACTATCAGTCGGCCGCGGAGTTCGCGGGCGAACACGTGGTCGTGGTGGGCGGCGGCATCTCCGCGGTCCAGTTGCTCGACGAGATCTCCCAGGTCACCACGACCACCTGGGTGACCCGCACGGAACCGAGGTTCCGGGAGACCCCGTTCTCCGAGGAGGACGGCAGGCGCGCGGTCGCCATCGTGGAAGACCGGGTGCGGCGCGGGTTACCACCCGGCTCGGTGGTGTCGGTAACCGGTCTGCCGCTCGACGACCGGCTGCGCGCCGCCAGGGCCCGCGGCGTGCTGCACCGGCAGCCGATGTTCGATCACATCGAGCCCGACGGTGTGCGCTGGGCCGACGGAACCTTCCAGCCCGCGCAGGTGATCCTGTGGGCGACCGGCTTCCGCAGCGCGCTCGACCATCTCGCGCCGCTGCGATTGCGCGGCCCCGGCGGCGGCATCACCATGACCGGACGGCTGGCCACGCAGGTCGCCGTCGATCCGCGTGTCCATCTCATCGGGTACGGGCCGTCGGCCAGCACCATCGGCGCCAATCGGGCCGGACGGGCGGCGGCGGTCGAGTTGACCACCTACCTGGGTATCGGCACCCGCTGAGGGGTCGCGACCGGGCGAGCGCGCCTAGTCCAGGCCGGCGGTAAAGGTGGACGGGTCCGGGCCGACCCGGCCGCTGTCGTCGAGGGCGCTGATCGCCGCCATCTGCTCGCCGGACAGTTCGAAACCGAATACATCGAAGTTCGACACGATGCGCGAGGGCGTCACCGACTTCGGGATGACGATATTGCCCAGTTGCAGGTGCCAGCGGATGATCACCTGCGCGGGGGTGCGGTCGACCGCTGCGGCGATCTCGGTGATCACCTCGTTGTCGAGCAGCGTGCCCTGGCCGAGCGGGCTCCACGCCTCGGTCGCGATCGCCTGGTCGGCATGGTATTTGCGCAGCTCACGCTGGGTGAGCCGGGGATGAAGCTCGATCTGGTTCACGGCGGGGATCTCGCCGGTCTCCCCGATCACCCGCTCCAGATCCGGGATCCGGAAGTTCGATACCCCGATCGAACGGACCCGGCCGTCGGCCTTGAGGGCCTTGAACGCCTTGAAGGTGTCGACGAAGCGATCCGCTGACGGCGCGGGCCAGTGGATGAGATACAGATCGAGATAGTCCAGGCCGAGCCGCTGCATGCTGGCGTCGAAGGCGCGCAGCGTGGAGTCGTAGCCCTGTTCGGAGTTCCACAGCTTGGTGGTCACATAGATCTCGTCACGGGGGATCCCGGACTGGCGGATGGCCCGGCCGGTGCCCTCCTCGTTGCCGTAGATCGCGGCGGTGTCGATGCTGCGGTACCCGGCCTCCAAGGCGGCCGTGACCACGGGAAACACATCGTCGGCCGGAACTTGGAACACCCCGAACCCGAGCTGCGGGATCACGTTCCCGTCGTTCAGCACGATCGAGGGAATGGCGCAGGTCTCGCTTCTGAAGGTCACGGATTCGACGTTAGAAGCGCCGGGGCCCATGGTCAACGAGCAGCCGGTACGTGTTGACATCGACTTGACGAACTGTTGGGTTTTTACAACACTATGTTGTGTGAGCCCAGTAAGAAGGGGGGAAACCCTCCCGATCTACAACCGGATCGCGGTGCTGCGCGCCGAGCATCGGATGAGCCGGGCCGCGCTGGCCGAGGCGGTGAACGTCAACGTGCAGACCATCGGTGCGCTCGAACGTGGCGACCACTATCCGAGCCTCGACCTGGCCCTGCGCATCTGCGACGTGTTCGAGCTGCCCGTCGAAGCCGTGTTCTCGCGCACCGAGTTCGGCCCGCTGTCGGCCGAGCTCTACCCCCGGACGAAAGGACAGTCATGACCAACGCCACCGCCGGTCTGCTCGACCGCTACCAGGAATATCGGGTCCGACGCTGGCTGGTCCAGGAGGAACGGACCGCCGGGATGCTGCCGGGTTGGCGCACGCAACGACGGCGACGCGTGCTCGTCGTCGTCGTGATGGTGACATTGCTCGTGCTCGCGGTGGCAGGCCTGCTGTGCGCGTTCGGCGTCGACTCGGCCGCGCTGGCCACCCTGCCCGCCGCCGTGGTGTTCATGGTCGCCTGGGTGATGCTGCGTATCGCCTCCAATCGGCAAGACCACGCGCCCGAAGAGGTGCTCGACGAACTGGAGGTCGCCGAGCGGAACAAGGCGCACTCGGCGGGCCTGTCGCTCACCCAGATGCTCACCCTGCCGCCGCTGATGTTCCTCATCTTCTCCGGCGCGCTCCTCCCCGAGGCCGACGCCTTTCGCACCGCCTACGCCGGCGGGGTCATGATGCTCGCGGCGCTGCTCGCGGGTGGTTGCGCACCGGCGATGATCCTCGGCTGGAACCGGCCCGACCCCGAACCCGAGGGCTGAGCCGGATGCCGAGCCTCGGCCGGACACCGCGACAGCGAGTGCGCCGGCCGGAGCTGCGGCGGTCGTGCGGCCGGGGAGCTACGGCCGGGGCTCAATCCGCTTGCGGGAGACCGAGGCGGCGATAGCGCAGGTACCGGGCGGCCCGCAGGTCGTGCAGCGGCATCGCGCGTAGACCGGCCAGCTCCGCGCCGATGGCGGCGACCATGCGACGGGCGAACTCAATGGGTTCGTCTGCCGCATCGGGCTTTTCGGCGACGATGCGGTCGACGATCCCGGCAGCTCGCAGATCGGCGGCCCGGATGCCCTGCGAACGGGCGAGTTCCGGAGCGTGCTCGGTATCGCGGTGCACGATCGCGCTCGCACCTTCCGGCGGCAGCGGGGCGAGCCAGCCGTGCGTCGCGGCGAGCACCCGGTCGGCGGGCAGCAGGGCCAGCGCGCCGCCGCCGGTGCCCTGGCCGAGCAGCACCGAGATGGTCGGAGTATCCAGCGTGACGAGATCGGCGATGCAGCGCGCGATTTCCGGCGCGAGCCCGCGCTCTTCCGCCTCCTTCGACAGGGCCGCGCCGACCGTGTCGATCACCAGCACCAGCGGCACCCGCAATTCCTGAGCCAGCTGCATGCTGCGCCGCGCCTCCCGCAATGCGGCCGGTCCCATGGTGTTCTCCCCCACCTGCCCCGCCCGGTCGTGACCGAACACCACACAGGGGTGCCCACGGAAGCGCGCCAATGCCAGCACGACGGTCCGGTCGGTTTCGCCCTGGCCGGTACCGCTGAGCGGAACCCGTTGCGTCACATGGCGTAGCAACTCACGCAACCCCGGACGATCCGGGCGCCGGGAGCTCAGCACCGACCGCCAGGCCGGATTCGTCTCCGCGGCCTCCGTACTCGACCCCTGGCCGGCCGCCGTCGGTTCGGTTGCCCTACCGATCAGTGAACCGGTAGCCGGAAACGGCGGTGCCGCATCGGGATCCGCTACCCCACTCAGCACACTCAACGCGCGATGGGCGATGCGCCGGAAGACCGAAAGCCCCACCACCCCGTCGATCACGCCGTGCCGGTACAGATTCTCCGCCGTCTGCACACCGCTCGGGAACGGCCGGTCGTAGAGCGCCTGATACACCCTCGGCCCGAGGAAACCGATCATCGCGCCGGGCTGGGCGAAGGTCATGTGACCGAGCGATCCCCACGAGGCGAACACACCGCCCATGGTGGGATCACGTAGATACACCAGATAGGGATATCCGGCCGATTTGTGCGCGGCGACGGCACCGGCGATCTTGACCATCTGCACGAAAGCGACGGTGCCCTCTTGCATCCGGGTGCCGCCGGAGGTCGGCGAGGCGATCAGCGGCAGGCCGAGTTCGGTCGCCCGTTCGACCGCGGTGACGATGCGTTCGGCCGCCGCCACACCGATCGAACCCGCGAGAAAGCCGAACTCGCAGGCGATCACGGCCACGCGGCGGCCGCGCAACAAGCCCTCACCGGTGCGCACCGATTCATCGGTACCGGCCCGTTCCGCCGCGGCGCGCAACTCGTCGCGGTAGCGCTCGGACGTGCCCACCGATAGCGGCGGCTGGTCCCAGCTGCGGAACGTGCCCGCATCGAGCAGCGCCTCGAGTAGTTCGGCGGCGCAGATCCTCCCCGATCCCGCGCCGTCGCCTACCGTCGCACCGCTGCGTCGCTGCCCGCCGGCGCCGATCAATAGCCCTGCATCACCTTGCGCAGCGCGTACTCGGTGAGCGCCACCAGCGCCTGTTTGGCCGGTTCGCGGCGGCGGGCGTCGATGGACATGATCGGCACATCACCGGAGACGGCCAGCGCCTGCCTGATGTCCTCGATCGGATATCGCGGCGCGTCGTCGAATTCGTTGAGCGCCACCAGGAACGGCAGGTTGCGCGCTTCGAAATAGTCGACGGCGGCGAAGCTGTCCTCCAGCCTGCGGGTGTCGACCAGCACCACGGCGCCGATGGCGCCGCGGATCAGGTCGTCCCACATGAACCAGAACCGGTACTGGCCCGGCGTACCGAACAGATACAGCACCAGGTCGTCCGCGAGGCTGATCCGGCCGAAGTCCATCGCCACCGTGGTGGTCGATTTCATCGGAATGCCGGTCAGGTTATCGATTCCGGCACTCGCGTTGGTGACCAACGCCTCGGTGCGCAGCGGAACGATCTCCGAGACGGCGCCGACCAATGTCGTTTTACCCACACCGAAACCACCCGCGACCACAATCTTGGCCGAAGTCGGCTTGGCGGTACGGGTATCGACCTGCGCCGTCGAATCAAATACGCCGGAGTCCACTGAGAACCCTTTCGATCAGCTCGCGACGTTCATCGTCGCTGGAGTCGTCTTTCAATGTGGCCGAAACGCGAACATGCCCCGCTTCGATGAGATCTGCCACGAGCACACGCGCCACCCCGATGGGTATACCCAATCGAGCCGCAACTTCAGCCACAGACGGCGATTCTCTGCACAACTCCACGATGGACGTTTCGATGTTGGTCAGTTCGAACTGCCGCTCGAGGGCGACCGGATGCGATGCGACGAGGGCCTCCAGCGCGAGCTCGACCGCGGGCCGGGTTCGACCCGCGGTCAGCGAATACGGGCGGACGAGGCTGGGCTCGGCGCTCCCCACACGATGATCTTCTATGTCCATCCCACCATCAGGAACCCATCGTGACGCGTGGAGTGGCCTGAACTGTCTGGCCAACACGCTCGACCAACAACGCCATCTCGTAGCCGACCTGACCGATATCACACGAGGTGTTGGTCAGGACCGCGAGATACGAACCGTCGCCGACAGCCATCAGCAGTAGGTAGCCGTGTTCCATCTCGACCACCGACTGCAGCACTGTGCCGCCCTCGAACAGGTTCGACACACCCACCGAGAGGCTGGCGAGCCCGGCGGTGACGGCCGATAGCTGTTCGGCACGATCGACCGGGAGCTGTGCGCTCGCGGCCATCAGCAGACCGTCGGCCGAGACCAGCACGGCATGGGCTACGCCAGGAACCTCGTTGGCGAAGTTCGAAACCAGCCAATCCAGCTGACGGTTCGTACCACTACCACCTAGATCGGGGTTCATCGGTCTCCTTTGTCTCCGGTTAGGTTCATTGCCTTCATTGCGCGGCCATCCCGGACGCCCTGCTGGTGACGACTCAAGCTGGACCGAATCGATTCGGGATCGCGTCTCGGTGCCCGATCCACGGCGCCGCTGACGGCGCCGGGCACGAGACGTCCGCCCGGATTACGTTGCGGCAGACCGGCTGCCGTGGTGGCTGTGGGCTTGGCTTCGCTCGCCCGCTGGGCTGCCTGCCAGCCTTCGTCACCGGGTGATTCGAAGGAGGCGGCGGTCTGGGATCGGTCCGAGTTCGGGTCCGCGAGCCAGGCCGACATCATCTCGGCGAAGATCGGCGTTCCGCCCATAACCGAGCCGCTCTCCTCGGCCGGCTGCAACCGGGTCTGAAAGAACGATGCCGTCCGCTCGGGGTTGGCGCGGTAGCTGTGCCTGCCCCGATCGCGACCGTTGTCGCCGGAACCGTTGGCATCCGCGTTCGCGGGACGACCGGCGCTGTCGCGCTGCGGCAGGCCGACGCCCGGCGCGTTCTCCACCCGCTGCGGCAGGCCGGTGCTACCCGGCTGACGCTGCGGCAGGCCGCCGGGGCCGGCCGAACGCGACGGCAGGTCGGTCTGACGCTGCGGAAGTTCGGTGGACGGGCGCTGCGGTAGATCCATCTGACGCTGGGGTAGCTCCGTGTGACGCTGGGTGGCCTCCGGGCGACGCGGCGGCAGGCCCGGCTGCGCGCTGCCGTTGGCCGGAGCACCCGCGGCCGGGATCTCCCCGGACTGCGCCGCCGCGGGCTGACGCTGCGGCAAGCCGCCCGGCCCGGACTGACCGGGCGCACGCTGCGGCAGACCACCCGGGCCCGCCTCACGCTGCGCGGGACCGTTCTGGCCGGGCGCACGCTGGGGCAGACCGGTCGAACCAGCATCGCGCTGCGGGAGTCCACCGGCGGCGGGCTCACGCTGCGGCACACCGCTCGGGCCCGCCTCACGCTGCGGCAGCCCACCGGCCGACGGCTCACGCTGCGGCAAACCACCCGGGCCCGCCTCACGCTGCGGCAGCCCACCAGCCGACGGCTCACGCTGCGGCAAACCACCCTCCGACGGCTCACGCTGCGGCACACCACCCGGGCCCGCCTCACGCTGCGGCAGACCACCGAGACCCGCCTCACGCGAGGCCAATCCACTCTGCCCCGGCTCACGCTGCGGCAAGCCACCCGGCCCGGCCTGACCGGGCTGACGCTGCGGCAGACCACCGGGACCACGCTGCGGCAGAGCACCGCCCGCACCCGGCTGAGCTGCCGGACCGGCCTCACGTTGCGGGAGACCGCCGGTGGGTTGCGGCACACCATTGGATCCGGGCTGACGCTGCGGCAGACCGGTGTTCGGATCGCGCGGCGGCGGGGTGGCGGCGGGCCGCTCGGCCTGCGGGCCGCCCGGCCGCGGAGGCACCGGACCGCCGGGCACGACATTGCGCTTGGGCAGGGCCGCCGCGGCGAGCTTGCCGCGCTGCGGGCCGGTGCCCTGCTGACCCGGCGCCGGGCGCA
This sequence comes from Nocardia sp. CDC519, assembly GCF_059509835.1. Taxonomy (NCBI): domain Bacteria; kingdom Bacillati; phylum Actinomycetota; class Actinomycetes; order Mycobacteriales; family Nocardiaceae; genus Nocardia; species Nocardia sp. CDC519. The sequence goes on from NZ_CM183377.1 coordinate 349,171, forward strand.
GGGTGGCACCGGACTGCTCGGCCTCACCACGCAGGCCCGAGGCCATCGCCGAGCCGGGCTGACGCTGCGGCAGTCCGCCGCCCGGGGTGGCGGGCGCACCGGCCGCGGCCGCACGCTCCTCGGCACCGGCCGGGATCGGACCGCTCACGCCGGGATCGACGGTGACCATCACGTTGCCGCCGGGAGTGCGGCTGACCGAGCGCATCTGCATCGACGACGGAGCCGACGGCCGCTGCGGACCCGCGGCCGGAGCCGGCGACGGCTGCGGAACCAGCGGACCCGAGCCGCTCTTGTCGAGGACGATCAGGCCGACCGGAACGTGCACGGTCACCGTGACGCCGGGATCGCGCGCGGTGTCGAAGGTCGGGCGCAGCCGCACGGTGAGCCCGTGCCGCTCGGCCAGGCGGCCGACGACGAACAGACCCATGTGCCGGGCGGTGTCGGGCCCGGGCTCGGCGGTGGTCTCCAGCCTGCGGTTGATCTCGGCCATCTCCGTAGGCGGCATACCGATACCGCGGTCGGCGACCTCGATGAGCAGGCCCTGATCGTGCGCCTGCGCGAAGGTGAACTTCACATCGGTTTCCGGCGGCGAGGCCCGCAGCGCGTTGTCGAGCAGCTCGGCGAACAGATGCGCGAGGTCCGAGGCGGCCGGTTCCTTCAGTGAACCGCGCGGGGTGGCGCCCAGCTTGACCCGCTCGTAGTCCTCGACCTCGGAGATCGCGGCGCGCAGCACGTCGGCGATCTCGACCGGCGCGGACTTGGCCCTGCGCTGTTTGGTGCCGGCCAGAATCAGCAGGTTGTCGCCGTTTCGGCGCATGCGCGCAGCGAGGTGGTCCAGCCGGAAGAGGTTCTCCAGCAGGCGCGGGTCCTTCTCGTCGTACTCCATCGCCTCGATCAGCGTGAGCTGGTGATCGACCAGCGACTTGGAGCGGCGAGCCAGGGTCTCGAACATGTCGTTGACCTGGGTACGCATCTGCGCCTGATCACTGGCCAGGCGCAGCGCCTGGCCGTGGATGTCGTCGACGGCGCGGGCCAGCTGACCGATCTCCTCCTCGGAGCGGATCGGCATCGGCTCCAGCGGCACTTCCTCCGGCGAGGCGCCGTTACGCAGCTGGGCGACCTCGTGCGGCAGGTCGCTCTCGGCGACGCGCAGCGCGGCCAGGCGCAGCCGGTGCAGCGGCACGATCATCGATCGCGCGACGAACACCGCGAGCAGCAGGGCCGCGAGGATCGTCAGCAACACCACGATGCTGTACATGATGGCGTCGGACCGGGCCGTATCGGCGAGGTCGCGCACACCGCCGACGATGTCGTCGGTCGAGAACGCAACCAGCGCTTCGGTGGTATCGAGGCTGGACAGGATCGACTGGCGGGCCTCGCCCAGCGGCAGCTGCCCGGACTGGGCCGCAGGCCCGGTGAGCATGCCTTCGCGGGCTTCGATGCCCTTGCGCAGGTCGTCGATGTTGCGGTCGTCGGCGGGGAAACGCTCGGCGAGCAGGCCGAGCAGTGCCCGTTCGGTATTGGTGGCGACCAGGTAGGTCTGGGTGCCGACCTCGCGGTCCTGCAGGTACACCGCGAGACCGACGACCTCACCGAGCATGGTGGCGCGCATGTTCAGCGCGTCGACCAGGCGCAGTTTCGCCGCGTCGATCTGCGGATCGCTGACCTGCGCCACGATCTGTTCGACGGCCTCGACACCGTTGCTGCGGTAGCGGTCGATCTGATCACGAGCCTCGAGCGGCGGCAGCGACGTCGGGGACAACCCCAGAGCGCGCACTTCCTTGGCCTGATCGAGCATCTCCTGCAGCGGCTGCTGCGCACTCGGCAGATCGGCGAGTGCGCCGATCGCGTCCTCGGTCTCGGCAATGGCCTTGTCGAGGTCGACCAGGTTTTCCTCGGTCACCAGCGATCGGCCACCGATATTGATGACCTGGGAACCCGCGACCGTCGAGGTCGCGGCACTCAGACCGGTGACGACCGGAATGACCTCGACGTTGTCGGCGGCAGAAGCCAGCCTGTTGGCCTCGCTCCACTCGGACGAAATCTTGGACACGCCGAGTCCGACCGCGACCGCCAGCGGTACGGCGAGGACCGCCGTAACCTTCCAGCGCAGGTCCCAGTTGCTGAGCGCCCAGCGCTTTCTGCCGGACCTAGCGGCGTCACGCATCTCCCACTCACTTTCCAAACTGGCCCCAGCCACGCGCCATCAGCGCCAACCTCCACAATCGCATGCTGGCTCGACAGACAGTGCTGGCCGAGATCTGCGGCTGGCCGAGAAATTGCGTCTACGACGGACCGAATAAGTGACATCAGATTCTAACGGATCAATAACTTCTTGGTTGACCCCGCATCGGCACACTGCCAGTGACCAGCCCGTTCCAGGCAAAACCAAAGGTCGCGGCACCCACCCGGGCGTCGCGTGAAGTCTGCCACAATCGTGCTGATCTATCGAGGCGGGCATCGAAGCGAGGCTAGGGAGCACGGGTTGAACGCGAGGAACGAGTACCGACCGGTCTATCAGACCAGCCTCGTCGATCCCGCCGAGTTCTGGGCCCATGCTGCCACCGCCGTCGACTGGGAGGTACCCCCTGAGCAGGTGATCGACACCACGGCCAAGCCCGCGGCCCGGTGGTTCCCCGACGCCACCCTCAACACCTCGTTCAACGCGCTCGACCGGCACGTGCGTGAACTGCCGGAAGGTTCCGAGGGCACCGGCGGCCGCGCCGACCAACCCGCCCTTATATACGACTCGGCTATGACTGGCAACAGGGGGGTATACACCTACGCCGAGCTGTTGACCGAAGTGTCACGGTTCGCCGGCGCGATGTCACGACTCGGTGTCACCAGGGGCGACCGCGTCGTGATCTATCTGCCGATGATTCCCGAGGCCGTGATCGCCATGCTGGCCTGCGCGCGGATCGGGGCGGTGCATTCGGTGGTCTTCGGTGGGTTCGCCGCGCCCGAACTGGCCGCCCGGATCGACGACGCCGAGCCGGTGCTCATCGTCACCGCCTCCGGTGGACTGGAGCCGGGCCGGCGCATCGAGTACCCGCCGATCGTCATGCAGGCGCTCGACCTGGCCCGGACCACGGCGCCGCGCAACGTCATCGTCAAACAGCGCGCCGCCTTCCCGACGATCCCGTTCCCGGCACCGCAGCCCGCCACCGAATCGCTGCCGAGTTCGGCCGAGACCGTGGCCGCACGCTGGATGGACTGGGACGAGGCGGTGCGCGATGCGCCGCTCGCCGAACCGGTGACCGTCGCGGCGACCGATCCGCTCTACATTCTCTACACCTCCGGCACCACCGGCCGCCCCAAGGGCGTGGTCCGCGACAACGGCGGGCACGCGGTGGCGCTGTGCTGGTCGATGCGCAATATCTACGACGTCGGCCCCGGCCAGGTGATGTGGGCGGCCTCCGATGTGGGCTGGGTGGTCGGCCACTCCTATATCGTCTACGCCCCGCTGCTGGTCGGCGCCACCACGCTGCTGTACGAGGGCAAGCCGATCGGCACCCCGGACGCCGGCGCCTACTGGCGGGTGGTCGCCGAATACGGGGTCCACGTGCTGTTCACCGCGCCGACCGCGTTGCGCGCCATCCGCCGCGCCGATCCCGACGCCACGCTGGCCCACAGCTACGACCTGTCCTCGCTGCGGGCGCTGTTCTGCGCAGGTGAGCGGCTCGACCCGACGACCTACGAGTGGGCCGTCGACACCCTGCTCGCCGAGCGGCCGGACTGCCCGGTGGTCGACCACTGGTGGCAGACCGAAACCGGCTGGCCCATCTGCGCCAACCCACTGGGGCTGCAACAGTTGCCGATCAAGCCGGGCTCGGCGTCGGTGCCGGTGCCGGGTTATCGGCTGCGCGTCCTCGACTCCAACGGCAATCCGGTGGCGGCCAACGTCGAGGGCAATATCGTCATCGGCCTGCCGTTGCCGCCGGGTGCGCTCAGCGGACTGTGGCGCGACGACGAGCGGTACAAGCGCTCCTACCTCTCGGCCTATCCCGGCCACTACCTCACCGGCGACTCCGGCTATTTCGACGACGACGGCTATCTGTTCGTGCTCGGCCGCAGCGACGATGTGATCAATATGGCCGGGCATCGACTGTCGGCGGGCAGCATCGAAGCCGCGATCGCCGGACACGAAGCGGTGGCCGAATGCGCGGTGATCGGCCTGCCCGATGAACTCAAGGGGCAGCGGCCGATCGCGTATGTGGTGCTCAAGACCGGCGTCGAGGTGGACAAGGAGCAGCTGCGTGAGGAATTGATCCAGCGGGTGCGCGAACAGATCGGCGCTATTGCCACCCTGCACGACGCGGTGGTGGTGGCCGGGCTGCCCAAGACCCGCTCGGGCAAGATCCTGCGCAAGACCATCCGCCAGATCACCGCGGGTGAGGAATACGAGGTGCCGTCCACCATCGAGGATCCGGCCGTGCTGGTGGCGCTGGAGGATCAGATTCTGGCCGCCCAGCCCGAACTGTTCACCAGCCGCCAGGGCAATAAGGACGGCAACGGCAACGGCGAAGTCGTGCCGGATTCGAATCCCGTCGCCCCGTAACGGATCTGCCTCGGCTCCTCAGAGTTTTCACAGGAACGGTTCACACGGATGCCAGCCCGGGGCAATACGGTCGAGGCGTCCGTCACCGATCTTGTAGGAGGCAGCAATATGAAACGTTTTCGTGGCAGGGCCACCGTCGCGGCACTCACCGTGGCCGGGGCCGCCACCGTGACCGCCTTCCTCAGCCCCGCGGTCGCCTCCGCGGGCCCGATGGAGCTGGCGGCGCCGCTGCTGGAATCGGAGTGTTCGTTCGCCCAGGTCGACGCGGCCCTGCACGATCAGGCGCCGCAGCTGGCCGCGATGCTGGACGCCAACCCCGAGGTCAAGGCGGAACTGCAGGCCAAGTTCGAACAGCCGGTCGAGCAGCGCCGCGCCGAACTCCAGCGCTACCTCGACGAGAACCCCGAGGCCGCGCAGCAGGCCGAGAACGATCCGCGCGCCGCGGGCCTGAGCCAGACCATTCAGAAGGTCGCCGACACCTGCAAGAACTACTGAGCGCAGCGGTACTCACGCCGACCGGCCCGGTGAGCGTCGTGACCGGGCCGCACCGGGAAACGACGGCAGAATGAACGACGTGAGCGCCGATCGCACGACAAACCCGACCGTCCTCGTCGTCGATGACGACGAGGACGTGCTCGCCTCGGTGGAGCGCGGGCTGCGCCTGTCCGGCTTCCAGGTCCTGGTGGCCCGCGACGGTGGCGCGGCCCTGCGCGCCGTCAACGAGCACTCCCCCGACGCCATCGTGCTCGATATGAACATGCCGGTGCTCGACGGCGCCGGTGTGGTGACCGCGCTGCGCGCCATGGGCAACGAGGTGCCGATCTGTGTGCTCAGCGCCCGCAGTTCGGTGGACGACCGGATCGCCGGACTGGAATCGGGCGCCGACGACTACCTGGTGAAGCCGTTCGTGCTGGCCGAATTGGTGGCGCGGATCAAGGCGCTGCTGCGCCGCCGCACCGACACCCCCGCCGCGTCCACCCCTGGCGCGGTCACCGTCGGGCCGCTGGAAGTGGATGTCGCCGGGTACCGGGCTCTGCTGCACGGCCGCGAAATAGACCTCACCAAGCGGGAATTCGAGCTGCTGTCCACGCTGGCCCGCAATGCCGGTGTGGTGCTGAGCCGCGAGCGGCTGCTCGAACTGGTGTGGGGGTACGACTTCGCCGCCGACACCAATGTGGTGGACGTGTTCGTCGGATATCTGCGGCGCAAGCTCGAAGTGGAAGGGACACCGCGGTTGTTGCACACCATTCGCGGTGTCGGTTTCGTGCTGCGGGCGCCGAAATGAGCGGGCGGTTGTGAGCGCCGCGGACACGCCCGGCTCCTCGGATGCGGCCGCGCGGCCGGTCGGCGCAGGCCCGCCCGATCGACGGGCCGCCGCTGCCGGATCGCGCCGGCGGCGGTCCTACTCATTGCGCACCAGGGTCGCGGGCGCGGCGGCAGCCGGTGCGATCCTCATCATCACGATCCTCAGCGTCATCACCTTGCAGGCGATCGAGCGCGTCAATGTCGAGCAGACCGATCAACAGCTCACGCTCGCATCCCGTTTGGTGCTGATCGACCCGGTGATCGCGGTCGGACTGGTCAATCTCATCGGCCCGAACGAGAACCTGGCGCTCACCGTCCGCGACAACGGCGAGCTCACCGCCACCACCGCGATCGAACTGCCCGACCTGCCGACGGGATCGCACACCGTCACCGTGGACGGCGCGTCGTATCGGGTGCTCACCACCACCGAGAACCAGCAGGCCGGACGGACCGTCTCACTGGGCATCCCGAACGCCGACGCCGCCCGCGCCACCGCGCAGCAGCAGCGGTGGGTGCTGGCAGGCGGGCTGGTGGCCATCGCGGCCGCGGCCGGGCTCGGCTGGCTGTTCGGCGGGCGCGCGGTGCGGCCCATCGTCGATCTCACCCGTCAGGTGGGGGCGCGCAGCGGCTACCGCGATCCCGAGCATCCGCCGCAACCGGTGGACGGTTCCGGTGTGCTCGAAGCCGAGCAACTCGCCGATGCCGTCAACACGATGCTCTCGCGGGTCGATCAGGCGCAGGGCGAAACCGCCGCGGCCCTGGAGACAGCCCGCGATTTCGCCGCCGTCTCCGCGCACGAACTGCGCACCCCGCTCACCGCCATGCGCACCGACCTCGAGGTGTTGCGCACCCTCGACCTGGACGAGACTCAGCGCGCCGAAATCCTCGACGACCTGCATCGCAGCCAAGGCCGGGTGGAAGCGACGCTGTCGGCGCTGGAACGGCTGGCCTCCGGCGACCTCACTCACGAACGCGACCACGTCGACACCGATGTCGGCGATCTGTGCGATCAGGCCGCGCACGACGCGATGCGCCACTTCCCCGGTCTCACCGTTCGCATCGACACCGACGCCGAGCTCGTCACCCGCGGCCTGCCGGCGGGCCTGCGCCTGGCCGTGGACAATGCGCTGGCCAACTCCGTCAAACACGGCGGCGCCACCGAGGCCCTGGTCTCCGCGCATCGCGCACCCAACGGCCACATCATCGTCTCCATCGACGACAACGGCCGGGGCATCCCGGTCCAGGAACGTCAGGCCGTGTTCGACCGCTTCTACCGGGGCACCCAGGCCACCAAGGGCGGTTCGGGGCTCGGGTTGGCGCTGGTCGCGCAACAGGCCCAATTGCACGGCGGGCAGGCGTATTTCGACGACGGCACACTCGGCGGAGTGCGGTTGGTGCTGGATCTGCCGGCACGACCGGCGCGCACCGGCTAGCCCACACCCGATGTCCGCGGGCAGCGGGCTCAGAGCCCGGTCTGCGCGCCCTTGTCGCCGCGGCGGGCGCCCCGGCGCTGGATGACGAAGATCGTGTATCCGAGCAACCCGACCGCTAGTCCCATCAGGCAGACCGGACGCGCGGTCTCCCAACGGTCTCCGCTCGCCCAGACCACGAGCGTGGCCAGCGCCCACAGCGCGCAGCCGACCGCGAGAACCGGCCGTGGGTCGGTGAGTCGAGGCGGAATCTGCGGCACCTGCTGGGTCACAGGGCTCAGCCTAGGCGAACATGCGTGAACTCCGGGCACGGTCCCGTATCGTGCTCAACTGTGACAACGCCATCGGATGTTCGAGAGCTCGCGGGTGAGCTGTCGCTGGCGGTCGTGCGTTTGACGCGGCATCTGCGCGGGCGACGGACCGATTCGCAGATCTCGCTGACCCAACTGTCGGTGCTGGCCACCCTGCACCGCGACGGCGCCATGACCCCGGGTGCGCTCGCGGCGCGCGAACGGGTGCAGCCGCCGTCGATGACCAGGGTCATCGCCTCGCTCACCGATCTCGGCCTGGTGGCGCGCGAACCGCATCCCACCGACGGCAGGCAGATCATCGTGTCGCTGTCACCGGCGGGCCGTGCGCTGATCGCCGATGAGGCAAGTGCCCGCGAAGCCTGGATGACCGACCAGCTGTCCACCCTCACGCCGGACCAGCTCGATGTGCTGGCGCGGGCGGTCACCATCATGAAGCAGATCGTCGCCGAATCCGAATAACGCAGCACTCAGGACGAGTAGCGGTAGTTCGGGGCGAACGCCTGGTCCGAATCGACGATGTCCTTGCCGAGCGGGAACAGCGCCAGCGGAATCAGCTTGAGGTTGGCCCAGCCGAACGGGATTCCGATGATCGAGACGAACAGCGGAATGCTGGTGAGCAGATGACCGAGCGCCAGCCACCAGCCCGCGACCACGAACCAGATGATGTTGCCGATCAGCGATCCCGCGCCTGCGCCCGGCTTGTCCACGGTGGTGCGGCCGAACGGCCACAGCACGTAGGCGGCGTTGCGGAGCGCGGCGATGCCGAACGGGATGGTGATGATCAGGATGAAGCAGATCACCGCGGCCAGCAGGTAACCGAGCGCCATCCAGAACCCGGCCAGGATCAGCCAGAGGATATTGAGCACGAGCCGGATCACCTGCATGACTCCAGCATGCCAGGACCGGCCCGGATCGCGCATCCGATCGGGCCGGCCGATGGCTGCGGCGGTCAGAAGAACCAGCCGATTTCGGCGTCACGATCGGTGGCGAAGGCCTGTTCCAGCGCACGCACCAGCCCGGAGTTCTTGGCCCGCAACCGGTTCGCCGCGGCGAAGGCGCGCGGTGAGTGTGCGCCGAGGTACATGCTGCCGAGCACGTCGATGCCCAGTTCCAGATCCGCGTCGCGATCGGTCGGCGCACATTCGGCCAGGCCGTCGCGGACCCGCAGGGCGAAGGTGCCGCCCGCCGCGCGGAACGGGTCGTGTACCGAGAGCACCACGTCCAGGTCGGAGGCGTAGGCGCGGGCGGAGAGCGCGGCCGGAATATCCATGAGCCGCAACCAGAGTCCGTCGTAGCGGCCGGTGGTGCGGACCCGACGCGGATCGGTGAGCAGGTAGGGCAGCGGATCGTCGTCGGTGACCACGGCCTCGATCCGGTCGATCAGATCGAGGCCGAGCAGCGCGCGCCACAGCGCCGCGTGCGCCTCGGTGGTCACCGCACGCAGTTCGACCACCTCGGCCACCGAGCCGTCGGTGCCGTGCCGGTAGCGGTAGAGCGCGTAGCCGTCGGGATGCAGCAGGGCGAACAGGTCGGTGCCGCCGCCGCGGAACCGTTCGGGATCGGCGAAACGGATCGCCCAGGCTGCGTCGGGGCGGACCTGAGCGCCGGGAACGAGCCTGCGCCAGCGGTCGTAGACGGCCGTGACGCGCTCCTGCGCGGCGGACAGCGGGACCAGCTCGACCCCACCCGGATCGGGGACCATCGGCAGGAACGCCGCGCCCCGCCGGTCCACCCGGATGCTCTTCTCGACCACGGTCGGCCCATAACCGAAGCGGCCGTAGATGCCGCCCTCGCTGGCGGTGAACATGGTCAGCGGCAGCCCGGCGACCTCGGTGCGGCGATGCTGCTCGGTGTACATCGCGCGCAGGATGCCGCGGCGCCGATGCGTCGGCGCCACCGCGACCCCCGCGATTCCGGTGACGTTCACCGCGCGGCCGCCGGGGACGGTGAGGGTCATCGTGGTGGACTGGGTGTGCCCGACGACCCGGCCACCGACCTCGGCGACCAGGGCCTGTTCCGGCGGGAAGATGCGCGGGATCTGTTCGTTCTCCACAGCCGAGGTCCTGGTGGCGAAGCAGACCTCGAGCAGCAGCAGGATCGCGTCGCCGTCGGCCGGACGCGCCGAGCGGATGACGATGTCGTCGTGGATGGCCATGCCTCGAACGATGGCACCGCCGTGCCGGATGCGCACCCGATTTTCCGTCGGGCCGCCTCCGCCGCGGCGGCCGGGGATTGGCAGGATGTCGGCTGTGGCGGTGGTTGTGGATATCGACGACGTGGACGATCCACGGGTCGACGACTTCCGGGATCTGAAGTCGGTCGATCGCAGGCCCGACCGTCCCGGTGGCAAGGGTCTGGTGATCGCCGAGGGCACCGTGGTGGTGCGGCGGATGCTGGATTCGCCGTTCCGGCCGCACGCGCTGCTGGGCACCGGCAAGCGGCTGGCGGAACTGGCCGAGGATCTCGCCGACGTCGACGCGCCCTACTACCGCGCCACGGCCGAGGTGATGGCCGAGGTGGTCGGCTTCCATCTCAATCGCGGTGTGCTCGCCGTCGCGCATCGATTGCCCGAACGCACCCTGGACGAGGTGCTGGCCGGTGCGCGCACGGTCGCCGTGCTCGAGGGCGTCAACGATCACGAGAACCTCGGCTCGATGTTCCGCAATGCCGCCGGTCTCGGCGCCGACGCGATCCTGTTCGGCGAGCGCTGCGCCGATCCGCTGTATCGGCGGGCGGTCCGGGTGTCGATGGGGCATGTGCTGCGGGTCCCGTTCGCGCGGGTACCGGACTGGCCCGGCGGCCTGGACCTGCTGCGCCGCGAAGGTTTTCAGATCATCGCGTTGACCCCCGACCCGGCGGCGGTGAACCTGGCGACGGCCATGACCGGCGATCGAGTGGCGCTGTTGCTCGGCGCCGAGGGCCCAGGGTTGACCGAAGCGGCCATGGCCGCCACCGACCTTCGCGCCCGCATCCCGATGAGCCCCGGCACCGATTCGCTGAATGTGGCGACCGCGGCCGCGATGGCGTTCTATGAACGGGTGAGGACGACATGAGCGATCTGTCGAGCAACCGCTACGACCCGTACCACGACTGCCAGGATCCCACCCCGTGGGCGGCGGGCATCACGGTGACGGTGCTGGTCGCGGTGCTGACGACGGTCGCGGTCTACGCCTTCGGCGCGGCGCTGGCCGAGGTGCATCCGCTGTTGTCGGTGGGGGTGAACGTGGTCGCGGTCGGTGGTGTGGCGCCGACGGCGTGGCGCTGGCGTAGCGCGCCGGTCACCCGCTGGGTGCTCGCGGGTGGGGCCATCGGGGTGCTGGTGGCCTGGCTGGGGTTGCTGCTCGGCGTCTGAGAGCCGGGCGGTTGGTGAAGGCCGAGCGGATGAGGGCGCGTCAGTCGGCGTCGTCGATGATGCGCACCTCGCTGCCGACGCCGAGGAAGGCGGTCGGCGTCAGCCCGAACATCGCGCGGAACACGTCGCTGAAATGCGACGGCGAGGCGAAACCCGCGTCGGCCGCGGCCCTGGTCAGATCGTGGCCCGCGGCATAGGCGCGGCCCACCCGCAGCATCCTGGCCCACTGCACGTAGCGGCGGAAGCTGGTGCCGGTCTGCTCGGCGAACGTGCGCAGGAAATGTGAGGTGGACAGTCCGGCGAGACCGGCACTTTCCGCGGCGCGGTGGGACCGGGCCGGGTCGGCGCGGATCGCTGCGGCGATGGCGGCGATCCGCGGATCACGCACCGCGGGCACCGGGATGCTCGCCAGCTCGAGCAGCTGTTCCACCTCGGGCTCGGGGTCGTCGCACAGCGCGATGATGTCGGCCTCGCACACCTGGTCGGCCGAATAGTCGCCGATCGAACGCGTCATCCCACCCAGGCATCGCGCCATCCGCGCCGAAGTCGGATCGAAGAAGCAGAACAACATTCGCCCCCGGCTCTCGACCAGATGGTGCGTCACCCTGGCCCGGAACAGGAAGCTGCGCGCGGTGATATCGGGCCCGTCCGCGACCCGCACCCGGAACGGCGCGTCCACCCCGACACCCAGCGAGGCGATGGCGGTGGAATGCGCGGCCAGCCCCAGGCTCGGCCCGAGGTAGACCGCATGCCCCGGCCGGATCCACAGCTTCGCGGTGGCGGTATCGGAGCACGTTTCCGGAAGTGCCGACCGTGTCATGGGCGCGACGATACCGGGACGACGATGCGCACGGCGGCACCTCAGCCGGCACCGAACCCGCGGCAGCACCACCGCGACCAGCGACGACGAGCAGGAGGCGGGATGACCACCGACCGAACCGAACCGGTAACGAACCCAACGGCGATCGCCCTCCGCGACATCACCGTGGACGGCGCCCGCCTGCACTACGCCGAGGCCGGCACCGGAGATCCGCTGGTCTTGCTGCACGGCTGGCCGGAAAACCACCTCGCCTGGGAACACCAGCTGGAACCGCTGTCGCGGCTGCGCCGGGTGATCGCGCCGGACTGGTTCGGCTGGGGCGAATCCACCCGTGGTCCGGGATGGAACTGCGACTACGACAGCGAGGTCGACCGGATCGCCCGGATGCTGGACGCGCTCGGCCTGGACCGCGTCGATTTCGCCTGCCACGACTACGGCGGCTTCCTCGGGCTCGGTTTCGTGCAGCGTCATCCCGACCGGGTCCGCCGTTTCGCCATTCTCAACTCCCGCGCGCAGGGCACCTTCACCCCGGCGTTCTACCTACTGTTCGGGCTGTTCACGGTCGCCGCGCGGCACCGGCTGCTGCGACCACTGCTCACCACCGCGCCGATCTACTGGGTGCACCGCCTCGGGATGCACGGCTACCTGCGCAACGGCACCTTCGACACCGAGCGGCTCGACCACTACCTGGCCATGCTGCGCACCCCGCGGGGCCGGCGCGAGTACGCGCATTTCTGGGCGGGATACGAAGTGCGGGACCGCCCGGAACTCGCGATCGGGCTGGCCGAGATCACCTGCCCGACCACCATCATCTGGGGTACTCGCGAACCCGCCATACCGTCGGCCACCGCCGAACAACTCGCCCGCGATATCGACGGTGCCGAACTGGTGCGCATCGACGCCGATCATTTCCTGATGGAGCAGCGCCCGGCCGAGGTGACCGACGCATTGCGGCGTTGGTTGCGGCGGCCGGCCCCCTGACTCGGCTCGTTCACCCCGCCCTCGGCGCGGCTCAGCCGACCGGATCGCCGCGGCGCAACCACGACAGCAGCCCGCGCCGCGGCTTCCCGTTCGCGATATGCGGTCGGCCGTCGCCGCCGAGCGCCCCCGGATCGGGCGCCTGCCCCTTCGGGTACAGCGTGAACCCGCACACCGAGATGTCCCCGGGCAGCAGCGCGCCCTCGGCGGCCGGTGCGCGGTAATGGAACCCGAGCCATTCGTGGTTGGCGGCATCGGCGAAATCGGGCGGGTCGAACGGCAGGGTCTGTGGGTCGGGCATGTCGCCCACCTGCAACCGCACCGGATGCTCACCCGCCCAGTACGGACGCTCCCACACCAGCGGCAGGCCTTCGTCTTCCAGGATGTGCACACGATTGGCGCTGAACGCGCGCCGGAATTCACCACGCTCCCAATGCGCGAACGAACCCCAGCGATGCCCGGTATCGAACGCGATGAGATAGGTGTGCTCGGAGGCCAGCGGCCGGATCAGCGGCGTGGGCAACGCGGTCGGCCGCACCCGCGCCACCTGCGGCGAACACACCACGGTCACACCGGGATAGCAGCCGATGTACACCTCGTCGGCATCGGGACCGGCGCAGCCGCCGAGTGTGCCCACCATGATCGGCACCACGTCGTGGTCGGGATGCAGCTGCTCGGCCAGCGCACGCGCGGCCTCGGGGTCGGAATCGTGATCCTCGCGCAGCACCGCCTGTGGATCTGGTGCGTCGACGTACCAGAGCGACGAAGCCTTGGACAGCATTTTCGGCACCTCCCGAGTTGCACGAAAAGAGCTCCGCGAACTTCGGGCAATGCCCGGTGCGTCGAACGCGTTCCCGGCACCGCCCGCGCCGACCGAGGCCGACGACACACCGAAAAATCTACCTGCACCGGCCGCGTCATACCGCGGCTTCGCCGGTTATGACATCCGCCTACCTGCGCCGACGCGGCTCAGTGACCGGAGCTGCGGACCCCGAGCAGCACGTCTTCCCACGACGGCATCGGCGCCTTGCCGCGCTTGGTGCGGGCGGGCTTGGCGGCCTTGGCCGGAGCGGGCTTGGCATCGGTGGTGGCCTCGCCTGCCTCCGGCTCGGCCGATTCGGTTGCCGCCGCCGGCACCTCGACGGTGCTCGCGGCCGCGCGCTCCGCGACCGGCTCGACCCGGGCGGTGGTTTCGGCCGTGACCTCGGCGTCGGCGCGCGCCGCAGGCTCGGCATCGACCCGGCCACCGGCGGCAGGTGCCTTAGGACCGGTCGCGGCCGCACCGGTGGCCGAACCACCGGCCGCCGGAATCGAACCCGTGGTCGACGCCGCGGCGGGCAGTGCGGTGGTGCCACCGGCGGCGACGGCCCGCTGCCCGTAGTACTCCTCCAGCACGGGCTGATTCTGCGGCAGCGCGGCACTTTCGCGCGGCTGCCGCGGCTCGGCGGGCGGCTCGACCGGGGCCGGGGCCTGCGGCTCCTCCGGCAGGATCGTCGCGAGCCCGCGCAGCGCGCGCCCGAAATCGGGATCGATCAGATCGGCGGCGGGATCATCGAGCGGGGAAACGGTGCCACCGTGCGCATCCGGCTGGTAACGCCAATGCGCGGCGATCTCCGAACGCCCGTTCTGCCACTGCAGCTGGGCGACCCAGAATCCCTTCTCGTCTTTCCAGGCATCCCATTCGGCGTTTTCCAGGGTGTGCCCGCGCGCGGTGAACGCGGCGGTGACGACGTCGATGAGGATTTCGACCGCGGGACCGTCGGGCCGCACCGGATGCGCCTTCTGCGCCAGTTCCGCGGCGCGTGCGCGCTCGAGCAGCACCGGGTAGGCGAAACGTTCGACACGGCTGGCCGGCATGCCGGATTCTTCGGTGACCTGGGCTACGGAGGCACCGGCGCGGATACGGGCCTGGATATCGCGTGGTCGCATAGTCGCTTCCATTTCGATCTCGATCTGGCCGAATCGGGCAAGGTCTCCGCGGGCAGCGGCACGCAGTTTGTCATCGGCGGGAAGCCGGAATTTCTGGCCGCTTTCGGTGTCCACACAGACGATATGGGCGGAATCGGGCGTCACGCCGATCACTCGAAGTTCACGCACCGTTACCTCCTTATCGCGTCGGCTCGCGACACCGCCCACGTTCTGGAACAGTAGTGCACTTCTGTAAATCCCGCCGCAAGACACGCGGCATCGAAATCTACCCCTAGCGCACCGCGCACGGCTAATCTGCTCTATTCCGTTGCGAACCAAGCAGTTTCCCCCGCTTGACAAAAAGAGAACCCGCCACGCGTTCGGCGCGGCGGGTTCTCGCTGGTCTCAGGTGGTCAGCTCAGCTTTTCCACGACCCAGTCGACGGCCTTGGTCAGCTGGGTGACGTCGTCGGGATCGATGGCCGGGAACATGCCGATCCGCAGCTGGTTACGGCCGAGCTTGCGGTAGGGCTCGGTGTCGACGATGCCATTGGCGCGCAGCACCTTGGCGACCGCGGCGGCGTCCACCGAATCGGCGAAATCAATGGTGCCGACGACCTGCGAACGGTGCGCGGGATCGGTGACGTACGGCGTGGCGTATTCGCTCGACTCGGCCCACGAGTACAACCGCGAGGACGAATCCAGGGTCCGCTTGACCGCCCAATCCAGACCGCCGTTGCCGTTGAGCCATTCGATCTGGTCGGCGAACAGCAGCAGGGTGGCCAGCGCCGGGGTGTTGTAGGTCTGGTCCTTGGTGCTGTTGTCGATCGCGATCGGCAGCGACAGGAAGTCCGGGGTCCAGCGGCCCGAGGACTTGATCTCCTCGACGCGGGCCAGTGCGGCCGGGCTCATCAGCGCGACCCACAGGCCACCGTCGGCGGCGAAGCACTTCTGCGGGGCGAAGTAGTAGACGTCGGCGTCGGTGATGGTGACCGGAAGGCCGCCGGCGCCGGAGGTGGCGTCGATGGCGATGAGCGCGTTCTCCGAACCGGCCGGACGCTGCACCGGGATGGACACACCGGTGGAGGTCTCGTTGTGGGCCCAGCCGATCAGGTCGGCCGAGGGGTCGGCGACCGGTTCCGGCGCGCTGCCCGGCTCGGCCGAGACCACGATCGGATCGCCGATGAAGGGGTTGTTCTTGGCCACCGAGGCGAACTTCGAGCTGAACTCACCGTTGGTCAGGTGCAGCGAACGCTCGCGGATCAGGCCGAAGGCCGCCGCGTCCCAGAACGCGGTGGTGCCGCCGTTGCCGAGCACGACCTCGTAGCCGTCGGGCAGCGAGAACAGCTCCCGCAGACCCGAGCGCACCCGCGCCACCACATCCTTGACCGGCTTCTGCCGATGCGAGGTACCGAACACCGAGGCGCCCACCTCGACCAGGGACCGCAGCTGCTCCGGTCGCACCTTGGAGGGGCCGCAACCGAAACGTCCGTCGGCAGGCTTGAGGTCGTCGGGAATGGTCGGGAACGCACTGGTCATGGCGAACAGCGTAGTCGCGGTATCGCTGTGGTGTGTACCACCCTCCGGCTAACCTGAACCCTCATGAGCATGCTGTCGGCAAACTCCGGGCGGCGATCACGCGGTGGGTATGGCATCCGGTCGGCGTCGGCCGGGCGGAGGCGCCGTCGGAGCGGGCCACGGGGGGTCGCGGCGGGGGCCCGGCGTTCGGGGATCGGCCTGTGGCTGCTCGGCATCGGGCTGGCGGTGGCGAGCCTGCGTCCGCGGCTGCGCTGGCGCATCGGCCCGCAGGCGGGCGTCCTGACCGGTTCGGCGCGGCGCGAGCTGCTGCTGCGCGGCACCCACGGCACCGCCACCGTGCTCGGTGTGCGACCGCGCCGCAGGGAGGCCGGGCACGTGTTCTGGGTGCGGGTACAGCTGGACGGTGAGCCGCCCTACGAGACCAGGGTGCGCCAGCGGGTGCGGGAAGAGGACCTGGACCGGATGCGTCCGGGCGACGTCGTCTGCTGCCGGGTCGACCCGGGCGACCGCGAGCGCGTGGTGCTGCAGGTGTCCGATGACGCCGGGCCGGGCCGGGTCGGCATCGCGAAGATCTTGGCCGACGGCCGCCGCGCCCAGGCGACCGTGCTCGCGGCGACGCCCATGGCCGCCGACTACTCCGGCCGCGACGATCCGCTACTGCGGCTCGACCTGGAACTACAGGCCTGGGACGAGCCCGCGCCCTGGCGGGTGCGGCTGGTGCAGCCGGTGCCGCTGTCCGCGATCGGCCTGGTGGATCTCGGCAAACGGCTCGAAGTCGCGTTCTTCACCGTCGACCGGGGTGAGTCGGTCGCCGTCGATTGGGAGGCGTCCCTGGCCGAGCGGTAGCCGGGCCGACTGCTGCGGCCGCGTTGCCCCGCTACGGAACCGGACTGCTCGACGAACAGCACCGGCCCCGCGACC
This sequence comes from Nocardia sp. CDC519, assembly GCF_059509835.1. NCBI lineage: Bacteria > Bacillati > Actinomycetota > Actinomycetes > Mycobacteriales > Nocardiaceae > Nocardia > Nocardia sp. CDC519. The sequence continues at coordinate 366,292 of NZ_CM183377.1, forward strand.
GGAGGGATTCAGCTGTGCGAGATGGACGCCCAGCCCGCGACCTCGTCGGGCTTACGCGGCCCCGGGCCGGTGTAGATGGCGGCCGGGCGCACCAGCTTGCCGAGCTGCTTCTGCTCCAGGATGTGCGCGCACCAGCCCGCGGTCCGGCCGCAGGTGAACATGGCGGGCATCATGTGCGCGGGCACCTCGGCGAAATCGAGGATGACCGCGGCCCAGAACTCCACGTTGGTCTCGATGGCACGGTCCGGGCGACGCTCGCGCAGCTCGGCCAGCGCGGCCTGCTCCAGCGCGGCGGCCACCTCGAAACGCGGGGCGTTCAGCCGCTGGGCGGTGCTGCGCAGCACCCGGGCCCGCGGGTCCTCGGCCCGGTAGACCCGGTGCCCGAAGCCCATCAGCTTCTCCTTGCGATCGAGGATGCCCTTGACCAGCGCGCGGGCGTCGCCGGTGCGCTCGACCTCTTCGATCATCGGCAGCACGCGTGCGGGCGCGCCGCCGTGCAGCGGTCCGGACATGGCGCCGATCGCGCCCGACAGCGAGGCCGCCACGTCCGCGCCGGTGGAGGCGATCACGCGCGCGGTGAAGGTGGAGGCGTTCATGCCGTGTTCGGCGGCCGAGACCCAGTAGGCGTCGATGGCCTCGGTGTGCCGCGGGTCCGGGTCGCCCTTCCAGCGGGTCATGAACCGCTCGGTGACCGTGGTGCACTCGTCGATCTTCTGCTGCGGGACGGCGGGCTGGTAGATGCCGCGCGCCGACTGCGCCACGTAGGACAGCGCCATCACCGAGGCGCGCGCCAGGTTCTCCCGCGCGGTCTCGTCGTCGATGTCCAGCAGCGGCTCGTAGCCCCAGATCGGGGCGAGCATGGCCAGGCCGGCCTGCACGTCGACCCGGACGTCGCCGGTGTGCACCGGGAGCGGGAACGGCTCGGCGGGCGGCAGGCCGCGGCCGAACTCGCCGTCGACCAGCAGCGCCCAGGCGTCACCGAAGGTCACCCGGTTGGCGACCAGATCTTCGATATCCACACCGCGGTAGCGCAGCGCGCCACCGTCTTTGTCGGGTTCGGCGATATCGGTGGTGAACGCGACGACACCCTCGAGACCGCTGACGAAATCCGGGGGAACCGCGGGGCTGGTAGTCATGTGGTGACTCTCCTTGCACGTCGGGTCGCATGGCTCGCGGTGCACGGTGGTCGCGGCACATGCCGATCACCAAAACCTTAGCCCCTAGCTACTGCGGAGTAACGTCTGCCCCATGCGTGACCTGGACAATTCCTACCCGGATCTCGCCGCCATGCGCGTCGACTACGGTGCCGGGCCCTTCGACAGCGAGGGCGCCCCCGGTACCGGCGCCCGCGATGCCGATCTGGACGAGAACTGGCTGGCAGGCGGCTGGGAACCGTTGCTGCGGCACTGGATCGAGCAGGCCACCGCGGTCGGTATCGCCGAACCGAACGCCATGGTGCTCGCCACCGTCGCACTCGCCGCCGACGGCACACCGCGTCCGGTCGCGCGCACGGTGCTGTGTAAAGGGCTCTCCCCCGAAGGTGTGACTTTCTACACGAATTACGACTCGGCAAAGGGGACGCAACTGGCCGCGGTGCCGTTCGCGGCGGCCACCTTCGTCTGGCCCGCGCTGGGCAGACAGGTGCATCTGCGGGGGCCGGTGCAGCGGGTATCGGCCGAGACCACGGCGGTCTACTGGCGTTCGCGCCCGCGCGATTCCCAGCTCAGTGCTTGGGCCTCGCGTCAGTCCAGGCCGATCGCCTCACGAACCGAACTCGATCGCGCACTGGCCGAGACCACGGCACGCTTCGCCGGGGTCGACGAGATTCCGGTACCGCCGCACTGGGGCGGATATCTGCTGCGCCCCGATGAGGTCGAGTTCTGGCAGGGACGGCAGGGGCGGTTGCACAACCGCATCCGGGTGAACGTCGACGGCGACACCATGACGGTTCAGCGTCTACAACCCTGATCCCCGGACGGGCAATGCATCCAATCATGTGATGAATAAGGTCTGGCCGGATCGGGTCCGGCTCGCATAATCTGCGGCCGGTGAGAGTGCTCGCCGACACCAGGCCGCTGCGCGACCCGAACTACCGCAGGCTGTGGACCTCCGGCATCGTCACCACGATCGGTGCCCAGCTCTCGGTCGTCGCGGTGCCGACCCAGATCTTCCAGCTCACCGGCAGTTCCGGCTACGTCGGATTGGCCGGCCTGTTCGGGCTGGTACCGCTGATCGTGTTCGGGCTGTGGGGTGGCGCCCTCGCCGATGTGATGGACCGCCGCACGCTGCTGCTGATCACCAACGCCGGCACCGGGCTCACCGCGCTCGCCTTCTGGATCCAGGCCGCGAGCGGCGCGGGCAATGTCTGGCTGGTGCTCGGCCTGTTCGCGGTGCAGCAGGCCTTCTTCGCCGTCAACCAGCCGACCCGCAGCGCGACCATTCCCCGGTTGCTGCCGGAAAGCCAACTGGCCGCGGCGAATTCGCTGTCGATGACGGTCACCCAGTTCGGCGCCATCGCCGGGCCGGTGCTCGCGGGCGCACTCATCCCACTGATCGGGCTGTCCACGCTGTACCTGATCGACGCCATCGCGCTGCTGGTGACGCTGTGGGCGGTGTGGCGGTTGCCGTCGCTGCCGCCCACCGGTTCGGTCCGCAGCGCGGGCCTGCGCACGGTGTTCGACGGCTTCGCCTACCTGGCCACCCAGCGGATCCTGCTCGCCTCGTTCGCCGTCGACATCATCGCCATGGTGTTCGGGATGCCACGCGCACTGTTCCCGCAGATCGCGCACGAGACATTCGGCGATCCGGCCACCGGCGGCGTCGCGCTCGGACTGTTGTTCGCGTCCATGTCGGCGGGCGCGGTACTCGGTGGGGTGTTCTCCGGGTGGATTCCGCGGGTGCGCAGGCAAGGGCTCGCGGTGATCGTGTGCATCGCGCTGTGGGGGTTGGCGATGGTGGGCTTCGGGGTCGCGGTCGGGTTCACCGGGCACGGCCTCGGCGTCGCCGCCGGGCTGTGGATCGCGCTGGCCTGCTCGGCCTTCGGCGGTGCGGTGGACATGGTCTCGGCCGCGTTGCGGATGACGATGTTGCAGACCGTGGCGACCGACGAAATGCGCGGCAGGCTGCAGGGAGTGTTCATCGTCGTGGTCGCGGGCGGCCCCCGAATCGGTGATGTTGCGCACGGTTTCGCCGCGGCGAGCCTGGGTACCGCCGTAGCCGCCGCCGGCGGTGGCGTGCTGGTGGTGGTCGGTGTGGTGCTCGCGGCGCTGGCCTTCCCGGCCTTCGTGCGGTACCGGGTGGGCCGGTCAGCGGCCGAACCGGTGCCGGCGTGAGCACCAGCGCCTCACCGCCCGGCGGTACGTTTGTGAGATCGTGCGGTGGGCACCCTCCTGCCCGTGCCCGGCGAAGCAGCGACTAGCGTCATGGTCAAGCGCACCGCCGTGCCGACCGCACCCGGTGCCGACGGTCATAGCCTGAGAGGGATCCTTCCGTGCCCGAGAATCACATCAACGACGCCAAGCCGGTGCTGACGTACCCCGGTGGCGAATACCCCATGACGATCGCCGAGGCCTCCGAGGGCAACGACGGCATCGATCTGGGCAAGCTGCTGGCGAGCACGGGATACACCACCTACGACCCCGGCTTCGTCAACACCGCCTCCACCAAGTCGGCCATCACCTACATCGACGGCGAGGCGGGCATCCTGCGCTACCGCGGATACCCGATCGACCAGCTGGCCGAGCGCTCGACCTTCATCGAGGTGAGCTACCTGCTCATCTACGGCGAGCTACCGACGCAGGCCCAGCTCGAGTCGTTCACCGACAAGATCCGCCGCCACACCCTGCTGCACGAGGATCTCAAGCGCTTCTTCGACGGCTTCCCGCGCAACGCGCATCCGATGCCGGTGCTGTCCTCCGCGGTCAACGCGCTGTCGGCCTACTACCAGGATTCGCTGGACCCGCGCGACCCCGAGCAGGTCGAGCTGTCCACCATCCGCCTGCTGGCCAAGCTGCCGACCATCGCGGCCTACTCGTACAAGAAGTCGGTCGGCCAGCCGTTCCTCTACCCGGACAACTCGCTGAGCCTGGTGGAGAACTTCCTGCGGATGACCTTCGGCTTCCCGGCCGAGCCCTACGAGGTCGACCCGGAGATCGCCGCCGCGCTGGACATGCTGCTGATCCTGCACGCCGATCACGAGCAGAACTGCTCCACCTCCACCGTGCGCCTGGTCGGTTCCTCCGACGCCAACCTGTTCACCTCGGTATCCGGTGGCATCAACGCGCTGTGGGGCCCGCTGCACGGCGGCGCCAACCAGGCCGTGCTGGAGATGCTCGACGACATCAAGGCCCAGGGCGGCGACGTCAAGGAGTTCATCCGCAAGGTCAAGAACAAGGAAGACGGCGTGAAGCTCATGGGCTTCGGGCACCGCGTCTACCGCAACTACGATCCGCGCGCGGCCATCGCCAAGAAGCACGCCGACGCCATCCTGGCCAAGCTGGGCGGCGACGACGAGCTGTTCGATATCGCCAAGGCGCTGGAAGAGGCCGCCCTGACCGACGATTACTTCGTCGAGCGCCGCCTGTACCCGAACGTCGACTTCTACACCGGCGTCATCTACAAGGCCATGGGCTTCCCGACCCGCATGTTCACCGTGCTGTTCGCCATGGGCCGGCTGCCCGGCTGGATCGCGCACTGGCGGGAAATGCACAGCGAGCCGCTCAAGATCGGCCGTCCGCGCCAGATCTACACCGGTTACGGTGCGCGCGATTACCACGAGATCACCAACCGCTAGAGCCGACGAAGAACCCACATATCGAAGGGGATATGCGAATGAGCAAGCCGGAGATCGAATTCCAGTCGGGCCCCGCGCCCACCGAGCTCGTCATCAAGGACATCACCGTCGGTGACGGCGCGGAAGCGGTGCCCGGCGGCACCGTCGAGGTGCATTACGTGGGCGTCGAATTCGACACCGGCGAGGAGTTCGACTCGTCGTGGAACCGCGGCGAATCGCTCACCTTCCCGCTGCGTGGCCTGATCCAGGGCTGGCAGGACGGTATCCCGGGGATGCGGGTCGGCGGACGCCGTCAGCTCACCATTCCGCCGGAGCTGGCCTACGGCCCCGCCGGTGCGGGCCACAAGCTCTCCGGCAAGACCCTGGTCTTCGTCATCGATCTGCTGGACGCCAAGTAATCCCGGCCTCCCGACTGCGGCCCGCACTCCTCGAGTGCGGGCCGCAGTGCTGTTGCGGCCGAGATCAGGACGCCGGATCCGCTGCGGCAGCGGCGGCGGCCTCGAACGGGGCGCGGTCGAAGATGATCCGGATGTGGGTGATCCGGCCGTCGGCGACGGTGTAGAGCTCCGCGCCGGGGGCATGCGGCACCGGGATGGTTGTGGTGTCGTACATCAACATCGCGGTGGCGTCGTCGCCGAATGCGCCGAGCAGCCGCGAGCTCGTCATGATCTGGCTGAACGGTTCCATGAAGGCACGGAACTCGGTCAGGCCGGTGATCTGCCCGGACGGCGCCTCGCAGACGAGGTCGTCGGCCAGGTAGGTGATGGCACGGTCGAAGTCGTGGCCGGTCCAGGCGCGGTGGTAGTCCAGTGCGGTCTGCAAGGCACTGCTCGTGGTCATGATGTCCTTCCGGGTCGGTGGGCCGCCTGCTGCCGCCCGCACAGGTACCGACACCGCCGCGACGGAGAACGGAACGCGGCGGGCGAATCTGCCCGGATGGCACGATGGCCGGGTGGAGCAGACCCTCCTGGAACGGGCCCGCGCCGGTGACGAACGGGCCTTCGATGAGCTGACCGCGCCCTACCGGCGGGAACTGCTGGTGCACTGCTACCGAATGCTCGGATCGCTGACCGACGCCGAGGACACCCTCCAGGAATCCCTGCTCGCGGCCTGGCGTGGTCTGCCGGACTTCGAACAGCGCTCCTCGCTGCGCACCTGGCTGTATCGGATCACGACCAACCGCTGCCTCAACGCGCTGCGCGCGGCGCGGCGCCGCCCACCCGAACCGATACCGCCGTTCCAGCCGCCGGAACCGACCCGCCGGGATTCGATCACCTGGCTGCAACCGGCCCCCGACGACGTGCTCGCGCGGGTGGTGGACCCGGCTCCTGGGCCGGAGGCGAACCAGCAGGCGCGGGCCACGGTCGAGCTCACCTTCGTCGCCGCGCTGCAACGACTTCCGCCGCTGCACACCGCGACCCTCGTGCTGCGCGATGTGCTCGGGTTCCCGACCGCCGAGGTCGCCGATCTCCTCGACAGCACTCCGACGGTGGTCAAAGGCACGCTGCAACGGGCGCGAGCCGCCCTGCACCGGGAACGCGGCAGCCTGGAACGGACCCGGCCCGGCTCGGCCACCGAACAGTCGCTCGCACAACGTTTCGCGCGGGCCTACCTCGCGGGCGACGTGGACGGTGTCGTGGCCCTGTTGACCGACGACGCCTGGCTCACCATGCCGCCCGCGCGGCACGAATACCACGGCCCTGCGGCCATCGCCGCCTTTCTGCGCACCTCGTTCGGCTACCGCGGCCGCCGTCGTGCGCACCTGCGGGCGACGATGGCCAATACCCAGCCCGCCTTCGCCACCTATCTCGATGATCCCATGGAACCCTTCGCGTTCCCCGCCGGGCTGATCGTGCTGACCTGCGCGGGTGAACGGATCGCCGCGATCACCAGGTTCCATCTGGATGCCCTCTACCCGCGTTTCGGCATGCCCGACCGGCTGCCGATGCCGTCAGGGATCGACGACGGCGGCGGCCGTTGATCGTTTCCGCGCCCTAGGTGCGCGTGCACGGCCGAGGGCAGCGAGCCGGAAGCCGGGCCGGAATTGCTCACTCGCGCACGATCTCCACCGGATCGGTGAGCGCGAGCGCGACCGCCGACTGCTGCGCCTTACCGCGCTGCGGGAGGGCGGCGAGCGCCTTGCCGGTCTGGGTGTTCAGGTTGGTGACGATGCCATGGAGCTGGCCGATGCCGGTTTCGATCATGCCGATGGCGGCCAGCAGTTGCGCACCGCCCTGCTCGGCGAGCTGCGGCAGGGATTCGGCGAGCTGGGCACCCTGGGCCAATTGGTCGCTCGCGCCCGTCAATCGAGCCACCACGGTGCGCAGCAGGGTGCCGAGATCGGTGTTCGGGTCGACGGCGGCGCCGGTCAGCTCGCCGAGGCCGGTCAGCTGTGCACCCGCCTGACCGGAGACGTCCCGCAGCGCTTGCAGCTTGTTGATCACATCGGCCACCTGCGGGTCGCCGGAGAACGGCAGCCCACGCAGCAGCGGCAAGATCTGATCGAGTCCCGTGCTCATCGTGTTCGCCGTCTGCTGCACCTGCGCGATGGTCAGATTCGTCGAATCGAGGGCGGCGGCAAGCTGTTCGGCTTGGGCGGCGGCACCGTCGACGGTGCTGTTCAGCAGTTCGATCGCCGAGGTCAGCTGTGCGGAGCCGTTCTTGGCCATATCGAGGAAGCCGAGCAGCTGATCGGCGCCCGCGGTGAACTGATCCGCACCGGCTGCCGCGGCGTTCACACCCGCGTTCAACAGCTGCGCGCTGAACTGCACACTCGTCATTTCCGAGCGGGCGGCGGCCGTCGCGGACAACGCCGCCTCCACTCCCACGGCACCGATCCGTTGGGTCACCGTCGACACGGCCCCGTCGACCAGCTCACCATCGGCGCCCGCATGGGTGGCCACGGTGACCTGCGCGCGCCGCGGCTGGGGCCCCGCCAAGGTGCCCATCGACTCCGTCAGATCGGCGGGCAAGGTGATGACGGCGGCGTAGTCGTCGAGATCGGCCTCGCCCGCCGCGAGAACCGTCCACTCGTAGTCACCGACCTGCTGCACCGCCTGCGCCACCCGCTCCCCCGTCGGCCCGGAATCGGCGTTCACCAGGGCGATTCCGGTGGGCGCCGCCGATGTACGAGCGCAGGCGGCGAATCCGCCCACCGACCCGGCAGCGACGACGACAGCAGCGAGAAGTGCCCAACGGGCCCGTTGTCCGATCACACCGCGACGCTAGGACCCGAGTATGGCGTTCGGCCTGGTGGTTCTCTGAGGTTTCGGTAAGGGTCTCGCGGCGACGCCCGATCAGGCGATATCGAATTCGTCGCTGGTGCCGGTGATCGGGGTCAGCGATCCGTCGCCGCCGAGACGATCGGCGAAATGCTGGAACCGGTAGCGGCCGGGGGCGGCGTCGGCCGGGATGTCCCAGGTGAAGCGGGCGAGGGAGATGCCGGGTCCGGGTGAGCGCCAGTGGAATCGCACCGCCCATTCGCCTTCGTTGGCCACCCGTTCCCATCGGCCGGATGCCGTGCGGCGCTGCACTTCGAGGAAGGTGCCGTTGCGGCGCGGGTTGTGCTTGGGGTGGGCGGAGACGAACTCGACCTCGACGCGGGTGCCGGGCGACGCCGTCGCGGCCGGTTGCACCAGGACGTCGCCGAAAGCGCGCCCGAGCGGCGTCGCGTCGGGGCCGGGGGCGGGCACGAAGTTCGGCTGGAGGGCGGAGACGTCGCGCGGTGCCGGCCCGCGCGCGATCGGCTGACGAGCCGCGAATGCCGTTGCCAGCCGGGTGAATTCCTGCTGGTAGGCGCAGAGGGTGTAGCGCCCGTACAGGGTGGAGGCACCCTCGTACTGCTGGGCGTCGTATTCCTCCGGTGTGGTCACGTACTCGTGGTAGGCGTTGGCGTAGCCCTGCATCAGCACCTGCTCGACGTCGACCCCGAGCGCGTCGGCGACGGCGCGGCGCACCCGCAGCCCGGACACGATGGTGAACTCACCACCGGCCGCCGCCAGGTACAGCTCGCCGATGCGCACCAACTGGATCGGCACCACATTCGGCACCCACGGCACCGGAGGCAGCAGCCCGAGCGGAGCGGCGATCGCTTTGGGCGCCTGTGCGTCGGCCAGCCACGCCGGGGCCGGCGTGCCCGGATCGCCGAGTGCGGCGACGAACGGGTTGGTCACGCCCTCCGGGATCGGGCCGCCCGGCAGGCCGGGGCCGTCCTCCACACTGCCGGCGATGAGCGAAACGCCCGCGGCGGCAGGCGCGGTCCGCTTGGGCAGGCCGTCCGGGGTGAAGCGGCCGTCGACGGCGATATCTGCCAGATCGATGTAGCACAGCATGGCGTCCACCGGACCGCCGATCGAGGTCGCCGCCGCCAGCGCGGATTTCGCGGCGCGATACTGCCGGTCACCGATGATGCGCGTGTTCTCGAATTCGTCGTCGGTCGGCCCCGAGCCGGGACGCAGATTCAGATTCGGCGACATATCACCGGCATTGGTCTGCGCGAAGGCGGCGATGAAATCGGCACGCCCGTCCAGGTAGCGCACGCCGTGCTCGGTGTGTTCGAAGCTGAACGAGGCGTAACCCTTGTTATCGGAACTGATCAGCCGATTCTCATTGGTCATCGAGGTGTTATGGGTGGCGAACCAGGTGATGGCACCGATCTCGCGCCCGCCTTTGCGCAACGACAGCACCGTCACCGCCGGATCGATGGCGTCCGGGAAATACCGCTTATCGGCCTCGGGATTGCGGTCGAACGCGATCCTGGACCGGTTGACGCTGGCATCGCGCAACTGCGCGCGGCCGATGGCCAGCGAACCCGGACCCAGATCGGCGTGCGCGGCGGCGATGGCCTCGACGATGCCCTGTACCTCGGCGTCGTAGACCTGCTGCTGGAAACCGAGGATCGACAGGTTGTAGGCGTAGTCGTGGCTGGACCCGCCGCAGGTGGCGTGCGAATGCGTCGAGGTCAGCAGCACGTTCTGCTCGGTGTAGAGATCGCCGAAGCGTTCGGCGAGTGCGAGCAGCACCCCGCGGTGCACGGATTGGAAGATCATGCCGTTGTCGGCGACCACGAACACGACCCTGCGCCCGCCCGCACCGATGATGAATGCCCTGGCCCGTGGCCGCAGGTGAATGCCGGCGGTGGTCTGTTCCAGCTGGGAGTAGCCCATCATGCCGCATTCGGCGGCCGGTCCGGTGATGTCGGACAGGCCGGCGCCGATCTCGTACTCGCCGGGCGCGGCACCCGCCGTTGCCGCGAAGACGCCCGATAGTCCGGGCATCGCCGCGAGGGCCGCCGAGCCGACCGCGCTCCGGGCGAGCAGCGTCCTGCGGGTTACCGACATCACAGACTCCCTTCGATCTTTGGCAGCGAACCACAGATCTGGACAGGCGTCCAGTACGAATTTTCGGGTCGGCGAATTGACTGTTCGCGCTGCGAGCGCTTAACTCGCTCAGGTGTCCTCCCGATTGAGCGTCGAAGAACGACGGGCCCACCTTATCGAGGCCGCGATCGGCCTTGCCGAGAAAAAGGGTGTGGCGGGCGTGACCACGCGCGATGTCGCGCAAGCGGCAGGCGTCTCGCTCGGTGTGGTGCATTACTGTTTCGAAAACAAGGACGCGCTGATGACCGAGCTGGTCAAAGCGCTATCGATGGAATTGCGCGATTCCGTCGACGCCAATGAAACGGTCTGGCAGGAAGCCGGAACCGGAAAAGCGGCACTGCAAACTTTGGTGCGCAACGGTCTGGAACTGATGTGGCTCAACATCGAAGCCACACCGGAACGTCAGCTGCTCACCTACGAGACCACCACCTACGCGCTGCGCGAGGGCGAGCAGACGCCGGCGAAATTGGCGATCGCGCGGGAACAATACGCGTTCAACGATTCCACCGTCGCCGATATTCTCGACCACGCCCGCGATGCCACGTCCACGCAGTGGACGGTGCCGGTGCAGACCCTGTCCCGGTTCACCCTCAGCGTGATCGACGGGATCGTGCTGCGCTGGCTGGTGGACAACGACAGCGAAAGCGTGCGCACGCAGCTGGATGTGCTCAGCGAGATGCTCAGCACCTACGCGAAATAGCGGCCGGGATCAGTCCGGGGCCTGCGGGTTTCGGATGTGGGTCGTATCGCCGTCGCGCCACCAGGCGACCTCGGCCGTACGCTGCACCGCACCGGAGAGCCGCACGCGCAGCTCATCGTGCACGATCAGGTCGCCATCGTCCTCGGGCAGGCCGAACAGCTGGCGCAGCACCACGCCCATCGGCTCGTTCGACCAGGTGCTCGCACGTCCGGTGCCGATCACCTCGGCCGTGACGACTTCGGAGACCAGCGGCAGATCCAGCAGGGTCGCCAGGGCGGGCGCCGATTCCACCGCGCCCACCACCAGGCGTCGCGGCGGAATCGCCAGACCGAACCACGGCTGATCCAGCACCATCGCCTCGCCCGGATCCACCGTCTCACCCGACAAGGCCCGCACCAGGTCGGGAAGTTCGAGCTCGGTGAGGTCGAGATGTTCCTCCGCGGCCGCGAGCAGGGCGTGAGTGCGGGCTGCGACCTGCGGGGACGGGGATTTCGCCGGGTCCGCCAATGCCGCGAGCAGGGCTTCGGCCAGCTCGGGGGTGATCGACGCGGGGTCGGCGAGGACCGCGCGCAGGGCGTCGATCTCGGCGCGGGCGAAACCGGGTGCGCTGAATTCGGGGAGCAGACCGGCGAATTCGGGTTCGCCGGGATGACGCAGAACGCCCAGCGGAGTGCCGGCGATGTGGGCGAAGCGACGCAGCCACCACGCCGTGTAGCCGTTCGGATCGGCCAGCAGCGGGCGGGTGCGCTCGCCGGTGGCCAGCTGACGCAGGGCTCGCGGCCAGGCGGCGTCGTCGACCAGATCCAGATCGCGCACGGCGATCAATTCGGGCGGATCCTCGGACAGCCCTGCCCACCAGGCCTCTTCGTCCGGCAGATCGTGATCGGGTCCGGTCGGATCGGTCTCGCTGACGATCGCGAAATCCCAGCCGACACCCACCGCGCGTAAGGCCTCGGGACCGTGATCATCGACCAACCGCTGGTCGACCGTGCCGAACGGAGAATCGGCGACCAGCACCGCACGCAGTGGCGCACCGGGCAGCAACAGCTCGTCGGCTGGGCGCAATTCGCCCGTGTCATCCGGCAATTCGAGCAGGCCGAGCCAGGAGGGCAGCTGCGCCGGATCCGCCGTTGCGGCCAGCCGCAGCACCGCATCGGTGGTGTCGGGATCGCCCGGATGGTCCTCGAGTTCGGCGCGCAACCCGGGATCGGAGAGCAGATCGCGCGCCGTCGCCTGCCGCGCGCCCAACCGCGACAGCAGCGGATGCGCGGCCTCCGGATGAATCAATCGCGCCCAGTGCACCGGGATCGGCGCGGGCAGTTCGTCATCGAGAACGGCCGTGCGCGGGCCGGTGACCAGGCGCCCGTCGGCCAGCGGGACGGCGAGTGCACCGAGTTCCTCGACGGCGAGCGGATCGGTGACGTACGGCTCGAGCGCCGCGTAGAGGTCGTGCCACCAGGAGGGCGCCCGATCCAGTCCACCCGACAGCTCGGCCAAGCGGGCCAAACCGATTCGGTGCACGTCCAGCACGGACAGCGCTTCGGCATGCGGGCCACCCGAGAGTTCCGGGATCACCAAGGGGCCGAGGATATCGGCGAGGAGGGTGGCCAGTTCGGGGCTGAGATCGGGGAAGACGCTGGCTCGGGTCGGGACCGCGTCCGAGCCATCGGCCCGCAGCTCGCCGGGCAGATCGAATCGCTGCGCGGCGGCCGGATCGTCGTCGGTGGGGACGTCGTGATCGAGGCGCGGCGCGGCACCGGGACTCGGATTCCGACCCCGCTCCGGGGCCTCCCCGCCGACAGAACTGGACCGGTCGGCATCGGGCAGGTCGGGTTCGCTGAAGGCTTCGAGCTCGGCACGCGAGGCGGGCGTAGGGCGGGATTCCTGGCCGGTGGGAGCGATGACCGGAAGCCAGGAGTGGGTCTGGAGTTCGCGGATGACGGCTTCGCGGAGCAGCCCGTCGGCCTCGCTGCGGGCGAACCCCGGGACGGGAACCAGCGTGAGACGATCGCGTGGCGGCAGGGCGCGCGCGAAATCCGCATAGCCGGCGGCCAGCTCCGTCACGTGAGCGCCGGGGAGCAGGCGGCGGCGGTCGGGTTGCATGGCGATATCGGCGATGAGCAGGGCCGGGAGCGACAGCTCCTCGTCGGAGCGGGTCGGCGCGCGCAGGACGTCGGGCGCGACGCGCATCGGCCTGCCGTCGCGCACCGGCAACAGCCAGCGCGCGCGAGCGGTGCGGAACTGCCACCAGCGCTGGTCCAGATCAGGGCCGATGATTCGCAATTCCTGCAGATGGTGCGCCGAATCGCTTGTGGTGCTGCTGAATTCGTCGCCGCCGACGCGGATGCCGCTGAGTGCGGGGAGCTCGAGAAGCAGGTCGGCGGCCTCGGATCGCATGGCGGCCAGCAAGGCCTGCGGGTCGACGTCATCGCGCAGTCGCAGTACGACCTCGGTATCGAAACCCGCGGCGGGCCCGGTGGAACTCGGCCACACCAACCGCAGTGCCGGCGGCCGCCAGTGATCACCGGCCGTGCGCCCGCTGTCGCCGGGCACCGCGATGACGTTCTGATGCAGTGCGTCCAGCGTCTCGGCGCGCGAGAAACGAAGGGAACCCGTGGTCGAGCGGATCTCGATCTCCTCGCTCACCGTCAGCACCGCCGTGAACCCGACACCGAACCGTCCCACGGTGGCCGCCGGATCGGACTTGCCCGACGCGCGCAACGCCGTCAGCGCATGAACGCCGGACAGGTCCAGCGGCGCACCGGTATTCGCGATACGCAGAGTTCCCTCGTCCGACCAGACCGCGAGCCGACCGGCAGTGCCCGCCTTCGCCGCGGCATCGGCGGCGTTCTGCGCCAACTCCGTCAGCAGCCGGTCGCGATACCCGGACCGCACCAGATCGGCCTCGGTCGCCGCGTCCTCCCGCAACCGCGTCGGCGAATCCCGCCAGGCCGCGAGCACACCGGCACGCAGGGACGCCGTATCGAACGGATCGTCCCCCGCCGGCCTCAGCTCAGCGCCGATGACCCGGACTCCGGCTGGGCGTCCGTGGCCGGGCTATCAGCGGCCTGCGCCGACTCGGAATCCCCAGTGCCATTGGACGATTCAGGTTGCGGAGCCGATGCGCTGGACCGCTCTGCCTCGGCGAGAGTCGAGGCGCCCCGGTCGACATCCGACCCGGCTGCTTCGGTCACCACGTCCGAGGAGCCGGACCCAGTGGCTACCTCCGCGTCCTCAGGAGCCTGCTCTGTCACAGCGCTGCCGGCAGCATGGTCTCCGGCACTTGCCTCGGTCTGCTCGGCCGAGGCCGAATCTCCGGAGGCCGCATCGCCCTCGCCGGTCGCGCGCAGCGATTCCGTCGGAACGAGGTCCACCGCGGCGTCGTCGTATGCCTCGTACAGCGGCGAGCCCGCACCGCTGGGCACCGTGACGTCGGAGTGCGCGCCGCACCCGTATTCGGTGTGCACGACATGTCCGTCGGCGCCCATCGCGTTACCGCAGACCCCGAACGCGGCACGCAGCGCACCGGCGAGCGGAAGATAGAAACCGCAGGTGCCGCAGGTGCCCGGCGCGGCCTTGGCCATCTCGGTATCGGGGCCGAACTCGGTGTACCAGCGCTGCGCGGCCTCCTCGCGGCCCTCGAGGCTGAGCACCTGGGAACGACCAAGACCCACCTGGTAGGCCACCTCGTCGACCTCGGGATCGCCGGTGGCGGTGTAGCCGGGGGCCAGGCGCGGGTCGTTCGGCGGCGGGGCCAGCAGATCGCCGGGAGCCAGATCGCCGGGGCGCACCCGCTGATCCCACGGCACGAATTCGGGCGCGATCAACGCGTCCGGGCCGGGCAGCAGGGCCGATTCGCTGACCGTCGGATGGTCCGCGCCCGGCGGGGCCGCCACCACGACCGCCCACTGCCAGCCGCGATAGCCGGCCAGGGTGGCCTCGAAGCGATGTGTTGCCGCGTTGTCGTCCTCGGCGGACACACCAAGATGCGCACCGACCCCGGATGGCTCCAGCTCGAGGAGCGCACGACGGGCAAGCTCGACGGCGTCGGCCAGGACGGGCCGCACGCCGGAGTCCGAAACAGAAACTGCGCTCACGGCCTACATTTTGCCGTATGGAGACCGATCGGCGTTCGCTGGCCGTCGCTGCCCTGCTCTGCCTGCTCACCTCGGCCGGGTGCGCGCGCGCCGATGACCCGGCAGATCAGGCGCCACACCTGGTCGTGGAGGTGCTCGGCACCGCCCCGCACGACCCGCGCGCCTTCACCCAGGGCTTGCAGATCGCCGACGGGGTGCTCTACGAGAGCACCGGGATGTCCGGCGATTCGGGTGTGCGCGCGGTCGACCGCGCCACCGGCGCCGAACTCGCCGCCGCCGAACTTCCGGCACCGCTGTTCGGTGAGGGCATCGCGGTCACCGACGACACACTCTGGCAGCTCACCTGGAAAGACGGCATCGCCTTCGCCCGCGACCCGGCCACGCTGGCCGAGCGCGGGCAGGTGTCCTACGAGGGCGAAGGCTGGGGTCTGTGCGCCCGTGCCGGGCAGCTGGTGATGAGCGACGGCTCGGCCACGCTGACCTTCCGCGACCCGGTGACCTTCGCCCGCACCGGATCGGTCGACCTGAACGGCCGCGGATCGGCACGCATGAACGAACTGGAGTGCGCGGCCGATGGCTCGGTCTACGCCAACAACTGGCCCACCGACGAAATCCTGCGCATCGACCCCGGCACCGGCGAGATCCTCGCCACCATCGACGCCTCCGGCCTGCTCCCGCCGCGCGAACGCGCCGGCGCCGACGTCCTCAACGGCATCACCCAGATCCCCGGCACCGACCGCTTCCTACTCACCGGCAAGTACTGGCCAACCATGTTCGAGGTGCGTTTCGTCCCCGCCCCGTAGGCGAACCACGTCACTTTCGGCGGATTCGCCGGAGCGTGCGTGAACCTCACCGGCCGTTGTGCGCCAGAATTGACGTTGTGACTACTCCCAGCGATCCCCCCGGTCCCGATCGCGGTCGGTGGGACGGCGAAGAGTACCCACCGTACGAGCGGCACCCCGGTTTCGATCGATATCCGCCACCCAACGCGCCACGGCGACGTCGGCCGTTGCCGCCGCTACCGCCGGATCATCCAGGCACCATCCCGCCGCCGACCCGTCCGCTGACGGAGGTCGAGCGCGATCCGGGCCGCGGCCGGTTCACGCGGTCGATGCGCAAAGAACAGCCACGCCGGGTCGACGATCGTCGCCAGGAGGCGCCCGAGGACGAGGCCGCCCGCGTCGACGATCGCCGGGTCCCGCGCAAACTCACCGTCACACGGGTCGCCGCGCTGCGCGGTAAGGAGCTGACCGAGAAGGGGTTCGCCACCTTCCAGCGCGCGGCCAAGGCCGACGGCGCCGACAAGTCGGGTCTGACCGCGCTCACCTACGCGACGATGACGAACTTCGCCTTGGACGCCGCGATCGCCGTCGCCCTGGCCAACACGTTGTTCTTCGCCAGCGCGACCGCCGAGAGCAAGACCAAGGTGGCGCTGTACCTGCTGATCACCATCGCCCCGTTCGCGGTGATCGCGCCGCTGATCGGGCCCGCGCTGGACCGTTTGCAGCGTGGCCGCAGGCTCGCCCTCGCGTCATCGTTCGCGGTGCGCGCGGTGCTGGCGGTGGTGCTCATCGTCGACTTCGACACCTGGGCGTTGTATCCGCTGGCGCTGTGCATGATGGTGCTGAGCAAATCGTTCGCCGTGCTCAAGAGCGCGGTGACGCCGCGTGTACTGCCACCGGGGATAGATCTGGTCCGAACCAACTCCCGGCTGACGGTGTTCGGTCTGGTCGGCGGCACCATGGGCGCCGGCGCGATCGCCGCGCTCGCGGCCGCGGCCTTCGGCTCGACCGGCGCGCTGGTGCTCGCGGTCGCCATCGCCTGCGCGGGCACCTATCTGAGCCTGCGCATTCCGCGCTGGGTCGAGATCACCGAGGGCGAAGTGCCCGCCACCCTGAGCTATCACAGCGACGACCCCGATACCGAGGTCATCCCGTCCGGCAAGAAGTCCGCGGTGCCCGCCCGCAAACGCCGTCAACCGCTGGGCCGCTCGGTGGTGACCGGGCTCTGGGGCAACAGCAGTATCCGCGTGCTCACCGGCTTCCTCACCTTCTATGTGGCCTTCGTCGCCAAGGCCACCGAGCATCGTCCGGTGCAGCAGGCGGCCATGCTCGGTGTGGTCGGCGCGGCCGCCGCCATCGGCAATTTCGCCGGTAATGCCAGCGGCGCCAGGATCAAACTGGGCAGGCCCTCGCTCATCGTGGTCAACTGCACGGCCGCCTGCGCGGTGGTCGCGTTGTTCGCGGTCTTCGCCGACAATCTGCTCGGTGCGGCGGTGGCGGCGCTGGTCGCCGCCGGTGCCAGCGCGCTGGCCAAGGTGTCGCTGGACGCCTCGATCCAGGACGATCTGCCGCCGGAGTCGATCGCGTCCGGGTTCGGGCGTTCGGAGACCGTGCTCCAGCTCAGCTGGGTGGTCGGCGGCGCCGCCGGGGTACTGCTGCCGACCGACTACTGGAAGGGTTTCGCGGTGGTCTCGGTGATCTTGGTGGCGGGCCTGGTCCAGACTGTGGTGAGTTATCGCGGACATTCGCTGCTGCCGGGCCTCGGCGGCAATCGGCCCCAGCACGCCGAGCAGGTGGTACCGCACCACAGCACCGCCGACAGCCAAGGCAGCACCCGCCGCAACGGCCGGACCGCCGATATCAGACGAGGAGATCCCATCCGGTGAGCAAACCCAACGCCCGCACCATCGTCGCGCTGTTCACCGTCGGTGTACTCGTGCTGTCCGCCGCCTTCGTCGGTGTGCTGACGGTGCTCGTACGTAACGCCGACGAGCACGACCCGGAGATCACCGCGTACGCGCACGGCCGCACGGTCACCGTGCCGCCGTTCATGTACTGCACGGTGCGGATGGAGGACTGCCGCTACGGCGAGACCGTGAGCCTCGAGGTGCCGCCGGGCTATCCCCTGCAACTGTCGCTGCCCAACGAGATCGCCGATGCGCCCTGGCTGATCCAGCAGGTGTACGCGCTGCCCTCGGGCGAGGAGATCGCCAAGGTGCGCAGGCACACCGAGTTCCCCGACGGAGTGCGCGCGATCACCGTCGAGTCGCAGCCCGAACCGGACCTACGCCTGGTCGGGGTGGAGATGCAGCTGCCGATCCTCGCGCGCGACGAGACCGGCGCCGAGTTCTACGTGCCGCATGCGGCATGGTCGATCAGGACCGCCGAGTAAACACCCCCGAACAGCAGTACGGTCGCGGGCATCGAGGATGCCCGCGACCGTTCGCGTTCGCCCGGACTACGCCGCTCAGTGATCGAGTTCGCGGGCGACGGCCCGGACGACCTCGGAGATCCGCTGCGCGGTCTTGCGATCGGGGTACTTGCCCTTGCGCAGATCGGGCTGCACCTTGGCCTCGAGCAAGGTGATCATGTCCTCGACCATGCCGTGCAGCTCATCGGGGGAATGCCTGCGCGCGGCGGGCTCCTTGCGGGCGGCCCGCTCCTGCCCCTGACGCACCGACGGCGGAGCCTCGAGCAACTTGAGGCTCAGCGCCTGCGGCCCACGACGGCCCGCGGCCATCCCGAACTCCACGCGCTGCCCCGGTTTGAGGGTCTCGATGCCTTGGGGCAGCGCGGAAGAGCGGACGTAGACGTCCTCACCCTCGTCCTGGGAAAGGAAGCCGAAGCCCTTTTCGACGTCGTACCACTTCACCCTGCCGGTCGGCACTGCGCTCACCCGTTCATCATTCGAAACCCGGACCCTTGCGGCCCGGGCACATTTCCATCTTCGAAGCACCCGCGCGGCGGCGCCGCGATCAGGTCTTGCCCTTGTGCGAAAGAACGCGCCCCACAGGTATGCAGGACGCGCATTGCCGTCGAGTCTACCCCGGTGCCCTCCGCGTAAGCACATCAGTTTTACGGTGCAGCGGTGACGAACACTCCCTCGCAGCCGCCGCCGGGCCGTGCGCCGCGCCGGCGTGGTGACTGGTTGCTCCAGCTCGCGCTCGGTGTCTTCACGATCGGCCTACTGGCGATCGTCGCCATTTTCCTGACGCACATCCTCAGCGACTCGGCGCCGGGGCTGTGGCTGTATCTGCTGGCGATGCTCACGCCGATCGGCTTCGTCCTGGCGCTGGTGTTCACTCTGCGCTCCGGACGACGAGCCAGGTGACATCAACTAGTTACCCAGGGCAATCGTTACCCAATCCGGCCTGTGATCCTCATCACATAACGGCCAGATAACGGAACGTTCTTGCACCCGCCGCCCCCACCGCGCAACGCGCCTAGCTGCACAGAGGGGTCTATGCCCGCTCGAGACCGGTCCGAGACCCCCGCGTACACGCCGGTTACCAAATGGTGATTTTTCGCGAGGTTCGTCGTACCGTCTTACCCAGCCGGGACACCCGGCAACCAACCACCGGCCCGCCGCACCGAACCTCACCCCGCGGGTACCGGACCCCCGACGGAATTGAGGGGTGAGGGCGGGACGGACGACCTCTCAGTCCGAACCCGAGCGAGAGCGCCTCGCAGGTGCGTACGAGAGGAAGACGAACCCGATATGAGTGGACGCCATCGCAAGCCAACCTCCACCGGGCGCACCGTAGCCAAGGTCGCCGTCACCGGCGCCATCATGGGCACCGCAGGTGTGGCCTTCGCCGGAAAC
The DNA here is from genome assembly GCF_059509835.1 of Nocardia sp. CDC519. Lineage (NCBI taxonomy): Bacteria > Bacillati > Actinomycetota > Actinomycetes > Mycobacteriales > Nocardiaceae > Nocardia > Nocardia sp. CDC519. The sequence continues at coordinate 385,864 of NZ_CM183377.1, forward strand.
GCCAGCGCGGCACCCGACTCCGACTGGGATCGACTCGCGCAGTGTGAGGCCGGGGGTAACTGGGCGATCAACACCGGCAACGGTTACCAAGGCGGACTTCAGTTCTCCCCGAGCACCTGGAAGGCCCACGGTGGCGGCCAGTACGCGGCCACCGCCGACCAGGCCACCCGCGAACAGCAGATCGCGGTCGCCGAGAAGGTGCTCGCCTCTCAGGGCTGGGGCGCGTGGCCCTCCTGCTCGGCCTCGCTCGGCCTGAGCAGCGCTCCCACCCCCCGTTCGGCTCCCGCCGAGGCCGAGAGCCCGCGCTGGCAGCCGGCCCCGCAGCAGCAGGCCGCGCCGCAGCAGGCGGCCGCCGACAGCAGCCAGCAGGTCTTCGACGCCGTCGACCGCGCCATCGCGGTGGTGCAGGCGCAGGGCGTCCAGGTGCCGCAGCAGGCGCTGGATGTGTTCAACGCCGCCAAGGCCAACGGCACCAAGCTCGACCCGGCCGTCGTGAACTTCTTCGAGGCGAACAAGGGTCTGCTCCCCTCCTGACCCGAGTCTCTACGACTGTGGCCCCGCATCCGATCGGATGCGGGGCCACAGTCGTTGTTTCGGGGCCTCGGCCGTTTCCCGTGCGGCGGGGTAGGTTCCGAGGATGCGGCCGCGAATCGTATTCCGGCTCAGCTACACACCGGCACCGATACGCGGGCATGCGTCAGCGCCAGTGGAGCGAGGGGCATCGCCGGATGCGATGAACTACGACCGGAGCGGCGCCCACGATCCGTCACCGGACGCGGGCGCGCGGCTCAGCGGTTGATAACGGTGTGCGGGTGGACGTACGGCAGCTTGTCGGCGGCCACCGGGAATTCGGTGTCCTCGCCGAACGGGGACAGGTTGCCGGAGCGCGAGGACGACAGCTCGGTCACCGCATGCTCACCGTCGGCGACCTGCGGCCAGCCGTTGTCGACATAAGGCTTCTTCGATTTGTTCACCACGCGCCCATTCTGGCATGTGACCGCCGCGAGCCGGCACATGGTCGGCGTGGAACCGGACACGTCGGGCGCTCACCGGCCTTGTCGGGACGAGACAGCGGCACCCGCGAGACAACGGCACTTGCCCACAAGACACGACCCCGCCCGCAAAACAACGGCATCCACCCCACGAGACACCGACACCCGCCCGGCAGTGATGCGGCACCGCCCGGGCAGGAGTGCGGGCGGACACATACGGACCGCACAGCTGCATGGCCGACTGCACCGCTCCTGCTCCGGCGGCATCCGGCAGCGCATCGTAGGCTGAATCCGATGACCGGTACCGACTCTCTGGCCGACTGGCTCGGCGCCCGCAGCGATGCCGAGCTGGTGTCGCTGCTCGAGCTGCGGCCCGATCTGGCGGTGCCGCTGCCCTCCTCGATGACGGTGCTCGCCGCCCGCGCCGAACAGCGGGCCTCAGTGCTGCGCGCCGCCGACGAGCTCGACACCCTCGAGTTCGCCATCATCGAGACCCTGGCCGTGCGGGCCGCCTCGGCGCAGCCACCGTTGACCCGTCGCGAATTGAAGAAGCTGCTGCGCGACCGGGTGAAGGCCGCACCGGTCGACGCGGCGTTGCGGCGGCTCACCGAGCGGGCCCTGATCTGGTCCGACGGTGATGCCCTGCGCGTGGTTCCCGCCGCGGCGGAGGCGCTTCCGTGGCCGATGGGCAGCACCACCGAACTGCCGGACGCGCTGACCGAACCGGAGGTCACTGCCGCGCTGGCCGAGATCTCCCCCGCCGAACGGGCTTTGCTGGGCAAGTTGGCCGCCACCGGTCCGCGCGGGCGCACCAAGGACGCCGCCCCCGGCACCCCGCCCGACCGTCCGGTGCAGCAGTTGCTGAGCCGGCGACTGCTGCGCCCACTGGATGCGGAGACCGTCGAACTGCCGCTCACCGTCGCCCAGGTGTTGCGCGGCGAGCCCGTCACCGATCCGCACGCGCTCACCCCGCCGGCGCCTGCCACCACCGCCCATGCGCCGGATGAGGTGAACGCGGTGTCCGCCGGTGAGGTCGGTGAACTGCTGCGCCACTGCGCGAGCGTGCTCGAGGTCCTCGGCCAGGCACCGGCACCCGCCCTGCGCGCGGGCGGTCTCGGGGTGCGCGAGACCCGCCGGATCGCCAAGCACACCGGCACCGACGAACAGCGCACCGGCCTGCTGATCGAACTGCTGGCCGCCGCCAAGCTGATCGACCGCGGACTGCCGGATCCGCCGCCGGATATCGAGAGCACCGACGATTTCTGGGCCCCCACCCCCGCCGCCGACTCCTGGCTGGAAGCGCCACCGGCCCGGCGCTGGGTGACGCTGGCACAGGCCTGGCTGGAATCGGATCGGGTGCCGTGGATGATCGGCATGCGCGATGCCAACGACAAACCGCTGGCCGCTCTGGCCCATGAACTGCGCACCCCGCACGCGATCCGCGACCGGCGCGCGATGCTCGAGGTGCTGGCGGAGCTGCCCGCGGGCACCGCACTGGAACCGTCCGGCGCCGCGCGCCTGCTGGCCTGGCGGGCACCGCGCTGGCGCAGGCATTTCCGGCTCGAAGCGGTCGAGCGCACCTTCGGGGAGGCGGCGGCGCTCGGGATCATCGGTCGTGGCGCGCTGAGCGACCCCGGACGGGCGCTGCTGTCTGAGCAGCCCGACAGTGCCGGTGCGGCGGAAGCGGCGATGGAGCAGGCGCTGCCGGATCCGGTGGATCACGTCCTGGTGCAAGCGGATCTGACGGTGATCGCACCCGGTCCGCTCACCGCGGATCTGCAGAGCCGGATCGCGCTGGTCGCCGATGTCGAATCAGCGGGCGCGGCCACCGTGTACCGGATCGGAGAGACCTCGGTGCGGCGGGCGCTCGACGCCGGGCTCACCGCCGCCGAACTACACGGGCTGTTCAGCAGGCACTCGCGCACCCCGATCCCGCAGGCGCTGACCTACCTGATCGACGATGTGGCGCGGCGCCACGGTCAGCTGCGGGCCGGCATGGCGCAGTCGTTCGTGCGCAGCGATGATCCGGCGCTGCTGACCCAGGTGCTGAACGCGCCGGTGGCCACCGAGCTCGCCTTGCGCGCGATCGCCCCGACGGTCGCCATCTCGCAGGCACCGCTGGGCGAACTGCTGGACCGGTTGCGGGCCGCGGGTTTCGCACCGGCCGGGGAGGATTCGGCGGGCATGATCGTGGATCTGCGGCGGCGCGGCGCGCGCATCGCGGTGCGCCCCCATGCGCGGCAGGCATATCGGCCGGTGCCGCCGAGCACCGAACAACTGGAACTGCTGGTGCGGGAACTGCGCGCCGGTGAGCGGGCGGCCGCGGCCCGGTCGACGCAGTCGGTGCGCCCCGACGGCACCCGCACCGGCACCGCCGCCACGCTGGCCCTGCTGCAACTGGCCGCGCGCGGGCGCCGGGCGGTGAACATCGGTTACGTCGACGCCGCGGGTACCGCCATTCAGCGGGTGGTCGAGCCGGTGCGGATCGGTAACGGTCAGCTCGACGCGGTGGATCCGGTCACCGGCGCGGTCCGGCACTTCACGCTGCACCGGATCGCGTCGGTCGCGCTGCTCGATTAGACGGGGCGGTCCAGTCCGTCCTGCTGGCTCGGGCCAGGTAGACGCAACGCGAGCTTCCGCTGAAACGGATCGGTTCGTGGTCCCACCGAAAAAGCAAGGGCCGTGCCGGAATGGCACGGCCCCGCTCGAAGTGGCGCTGATCAGGCTTTGGGGTCGCCGAGGCAGAAGGTGGTCTTGGGATCGGCCACCGTGATGAACTTGTTGGCATCGGCGCCACACAGCAGTTCGTCGACCTGACCGTCGATGCGCTGTATCACCCGGAAGCTGGCTTCGGGAGAGGCGCAATCGGCGAAGCTGTAGCCGGAGAGCATGCTGTCGGCGTAGCAGCTACCCTGCTTGAAATTGGGCGCAAGGCACAGGAACGCGGTGGTCCCGCCGTTGAGGGTCTCCTCGTAGGAGGTGTAGTCCTCGGCGCATTCGGTCTTGGTGTCATAGGTCTGGACGACCTTGTAGACGGCCTTGTCCGATGAGCAATCCACCGGCTCGGTCTCGGAGTCGACCGCCGAACTACTGATGACGTTGATGCACTCACCGACCTCGGATTTGGCCGTGTCGGACTTGCCCGCATCCTCGAACATCGAACATCCGGTCACCGCGACCGCCAGCGCGACCGCTGCGACGAAAGCGAGCATGATGCGCGCCAGCAGCCGCGTTCCTGGGAACTTCACGTGAAAACCTCTCTCACCGAAGCGTTCACTGGATCATGAACGCGCGGGTGAGGATACCCGCACGATCATGACGGGCGCATCTGGTCGGCCGACGGAGACCGAGGTCAGTAGATGCTGGAGAAGCCGAGAATCGACAGGGCGAGGATGCTCGGGAGCAGTCGGCCGAGCATTTGGAAACCGAAATAATTCATCAGTAGTGCCTTCCACATTCCGCCCACGTAATGGACGTACGTCCAATCCGAACACTGAGTCGGTGCCGGACGGCGCGTTGTTACGCCCACCGAGTATGGACTGCCCGACCGATCGCCGCGACCGCTGCGATCACCCCGCCTGAGCTCAATATTCCTGCCCGCCAGTGACTCTGGTCACATGGTGGCGTGTGTGCGCCACTCAGGCCCTGAGGTCGCCGGGGAACAGGTACTCGTCCGGCGGCGGCGCGGCCTGATCGAGCCACGCGGCGAAGAAACCACTCAGATCGGTCGCGGACTTGGACTGGATGAAGTCGCGGAACTGGGGCATCGAGGCGTTGCCGTAGGCATTGACGGTGGCGAACTCGCGCAGCGCGGCGAAGAAGACGTCATCGCCGATGAGCTTGCGCAGCGCGTGCAGAAACAGCGGGCCCCGGTAGTAGACGGAGGTGAATTCGTTTCCGGCACCGGGGTTTTGCAGCGGGATGTCCCAGAAGTGCGGCATCGTCGAGGCCTGCGCCACGGTGTCGCGGTACATCGCGTCGACGTCGGCGCCTTCCATCCGCTCGGGCCACAGATAGTCGGCGGTGTAGCTGGCGAGGCATTCGTTGAGACAGATATCGGCCCAGCTGTACACCGAGACCGAATCGCCCCACCACTGGTGCGCGATCTCGTGCACCACGGTGTTCAGGTCCGTCCACGGCGCGTAGATCGGGCGGGTCTGGGTCTCCAGCGAGAACGACAGCTCCGCGTCGACGTAGATGCCACCGGATGTATCGAACGGATATGGGCCGTACAGGGATTCGGAGAAATCGAGGATCTCCGGCAGCCGCTGCTCGTGTTCGCGGTTGCCGGCGGCGCCGGGAGCGAAGGCGCTCAGCAGCGGGGTTCCGTCGGCGCGGCGCTGTTCGAGGTAGGTGAACTTGTCGATGGCGATGGTCGTCAGGTAGCCGAGGATCGGCTGGCGCGCCTCCCAGCTCACCGTGCGCGAGCCGGCGCGGACCTCGTCGCGGGTTCGGATTCCGTTGGAGACCACGTCCCATTCGGCGGGCACGGTGGCGTGCAGGGTGAAGGTGGCCTTGTCGCGGGGAGTGTCGTTGAGCGGGTACCAGCTGGTGGCCGAATGCGGTTCACCGACGACGAAGGCGCCGCCGCTGGGGGCGAAGGTCCAGCCCGAACCCGCCGACTCCGCTGCCTGCCCCGCGTACTCGACCGTCACCGTGAACGGCAATCCGGGCAGCACCGGCAGCCAGGGGCGCACGGTCAGTTCGTGTTCGCCGTTGCGGTCGAAACCGGCGGGGATGTTGTTCACCGTCACCCGCTGCACCGGCGGCCCGGCGAAATCCAGGTTGAACGAGGTGAGGGCCTGGGTGGCGGTGGCGTCGATGCGCGTGGAGCCGGTGACCTGCCTGGCGAGAGGTTCAAAGCCGATGCCGACCTCGTAATGGCGCACGTCGTAGCCGCCGTTGCCGTCCAGCGGGTAGTAGGGATCGCCGAGTCCTGGTGCGCCGGCCAGCGGATCGCCGGCGGACTGCGCGCCCGCCGGGCTCGCGAGCCCGAGCAGCAGCGCCACCGCCACCGCGACGGCCGATACGCCGGACAACCTCATACGAACCCACACCCCTCGTTCGACACCGCACCACCCGGCACCGGTGCACCGGCCCCGTTGGATGGTAGTCGCCTCAGCCGGAGGTTCCGCTCAACGCCACCGACGCGCCGAGCCCGACGATCATCGCGCCGCCCGCACCGCCGATCGCCTCCAACCGCCGCGGCGAGCGCGCGAACCAGTTGCGCGCGGCGGCCGCCGTCAGCGCCCACGCACTGTCACTGACCAAGGCGATCGCCAAGAACACGGTGCCGAGCACGAGGAACTGCACCGGCAGTGGCCCGGACGCCGGATCGGCGAAATGCGGGAGCACCGCCGCGAAGAAGACGATCGCCTTCGGATTGGTGATCCCGACGACGAAACTCTGCCGGAACACCCGCGAGTCGCCGAACCGGCCGACCTCACCGCCGATCGCGGCGCGCAGGCTCTTGCGTTCGCGGATAACCTGGATCCCGAGATGGATCAGATAGAGCGCCCCGAAGACCTTCACCAGCGTCAACGCCATCGCCGAGGCGGTCAGCAGGGTACCGAGGCCCACCGCTACCAGCCCCAGGGCCACCTGAACCCCGGCGCAGTGCCCGAGCACCGAGATCAGTGCCGCGCGGCGGCCGAGCGCCAGCGCACGTCCGATGGTGAACAACACCCCGGGGCCGGGAATGACGACGATCACGGTGGCGGCGATGGCGAATGCCAGCAGGTTGGCGGCCGGAACCATGCGCTCAGTTCAGGGCCGGCGACCGGCTCAGGAGCCGAGATCGCCCGGCAGCTGCTGCGGATCCAGCAGCAACCGTTTGGCCGAGCTGCGGCGAACCTTGTCGGCCAGGGCGAGGTTGTCCGACAGCAGCCGCCACTCCACCTCGCTGATGGCGGCGCGGGCCCGTTCGATGACGTTGCCGTCGCGGGTCCCCCAGGCGATGGGCATGGCGTTGACCGCCTGGCGCAGTTCACCGACCGCCCGGGCGGCGTGATCGCCGCGCACGGCGACCGAGGGCACCCGCTCCCCCGCCTTGGCCTCATGTCCGGGCAGCGCCCGCACCTTGCGCACCACCAGCGCGTACCGGGTCTCGCTGGAGTCGGGGCGGCCGACGTTCACCAACGCGAGCAGCACCATCCCACTCGGGTAGGTGTGCGAGACGACGGCAGGTACCAGCTCACCCTCGGCATACAGCTTGTCGATGCGGGAGCGGCGCGGCGCCCACAGCGCCACCCACAGCGCGGTGACCGCGCCCAGCGCCGAGGCCACCGCAAGTAGATAGGACCAGGGATGGTTCAACCACACCAGATAGCCGGTGACGGCCGCCGCGACCGCGGCGGCGATCACCGCACTGATGCGCAACCGGCGCAGATCCGCGACAACTTCGTTGACCGCATGGGCATGGCTGCGGTCCACCACGAATTCGAAGCGTCGCACGTCTCATTCCTAGCACAGTTTGTGGAGGTGGTGCCTCCGCTTATCCGACGGCCGGCCCGAGCAAGTCGTCAGCATCGGTGATGCGATAGGCATACCCCTGTTCGGCCAGGAAACGCTGACGATGCGCCGCGTACTCCGCGTCGAGCGTGTCGCGCGCGACCACCGAATAGAAATGCGCCTGACCCCCGTCCTGCTTGGGACGCAGCAGCCGGCCGAGTCGCTGCGCCTCCTCCTGCCTGGACCCGAAAGTACCCGAAACCTGCACCGCGACCGAGGCTTCGGGCAGGTCGATGGAGAAGTTGGCGACCTTGCTCACCACCAGCACCGGGATCTCGCCGCGCCGGAAGGCGTCGAAAAGCGCTTCGCGCTCTTTGTTTCTCGTCGATCCCTGGATGATCGGCGCGTCCAGCGCCGCGCCCAGTTCTTCCAGCTGTTCGAGATAGGCGCCGATCACCAGCGTCGGCGCGTCCTTGTGCCTGGCCAGGATGGATTCGACGACGGCGATCTTGGTGTGCGCGGTGGAGCAGAGTTTGTAGCGTTCCTCGGGTTCGGCGGTGGCGTAGGCCATGCGCTCGGCATCGGTGAGCGTCACGCGCACCTCGATGCAATCGGCTGGTGCGATCCAGCCCTGCGCCTCGATGTCCTTCCACGGCGCGTCATAGCGTTTCGGGCCGATCAGCGAGAACACATCGCCCTCGCGGCCGTCCTCACGCACCAGGGTGGCGGTGAGCCCCAGCCGACGACGCGATTGCAGGTCGGCCGTCATCCGGAACACCGGGGCGGGCAGCAGATGGACCTCGTCGTAGATGACCAGGCCCCAATCGCGGCTGTCGAACAGTTCCAGATGCTTGTACTCGCCCTTGGTACGCCGGGTGATCACCTGGTAGGTGGCGATGGTGACCGGCCGGATCTCCTTGCGTTCACCGGAGTACTCGCCGATCTCGTCCTCGGTGAGCGAGGTGCGCGCCAGCAGCTCGCGCCGCCACTGCCGCCCGGCCACGGTATTGGTGACCAGGATCAGCGTGGTGGCCTTCGCGCGCGCCATGGCCGCGGCACCGACCATGGTCTTGCCCGCACCACACGGCAGCACCACCACACCCGAGCCACCGGCCCAGAACGAATCGGCCGCCATCTCCTGGTAGTCGCGCAGATGCCAGGCACCGCCGGTGTAATCGAGATCGATCGGATGCGCCTCGCCGTCGACGTATCCGGCCAGATCCTCGGCGGGCCAGCCGATCTTGAGCAACATCTGCTTGATGTGGCCGCGTTCGGACGGATGCACGATCACCGTGTCGTCGTCGATGCGTTCACCGAGCATCGGTGCGATCTTCTTGTGCCGCAGCACCTCCTCCAGCACCGCGCGATCCAGGCTCACCAGGGTGAGCCCGTGCGCTGGATGCTTCACCAGCTGCAACCGGCCGTACCTGGCCATGGTGTCGACGATGTCGACCAGCAGCGGCTGCGGCACCGCGTAGCGGGAGAAATTGACCAGCGCGTCGACCACCTGCTCGGCGTCATGCCCGGCGGCGCGGGCATTCCACAGGGCCAGCGGGGTGACCCGGTAGGTGTGCACATGCTCGGGCGCGCGCTCCAACTCGGCGAAGGGCGCGATGGCCTGACGCGCCGCGTCGGCCAGTTCGTGATCGACCTCGAGCAGCAGCGTCTTGTCACTCTGAACGATTAGTGGACCTTCGGCCACCGGTGCCTCCTGTGATCTGCTCCCACCCATTGTTCCCGAACCCACCGACACACCCCCGCGACGACCGTACTCCCTGCTCATCGACGGTGAGCGGACCACCGGCGGCCAACTGGACCGAGACGTACGGGCGCCACGCACGCGAAGATCGACCACATGATCGAGATCGCTGCGATGACGGGTGTGGCGGCGGCCGCGCTCGGCATGGTGCTCACCCCCGGACCCAACATGATGTATCTGGTCTCGCGGACCGTGTCGCAGGGCAGGCGCGCCGGGCTGGTGTCGCTGACCGGCGTCGCGGCCGGGTTCGGGGTGTACCTGCTGGCCGCGGTCGCGGGCATCACGGCGGTGTTCGCGGTGGTCCCCGGCTTGTACCTGGCGTTGAAGCTGGCCGGCGCCGCCTACCTGCTGTGGCTGGCCTGGCAGGCGCTGCGCCCCGGCGGTGTGTCGGTATTCACGCCGGCCGCGCTGCCCGCCGATCCGGTCCGGCGGCTGTTCACCATGGGCCTGGTCACCAATCTGCTGAATCCGAAGATCGCGATCATGTACATGGCGCTCATCCCGCAGTTCGTGCATCCCGGCCCGACGCCGGTCTGGGTGCAGAGCCTGTGCCTCGGCGCGATCCAGATCAGCGTCGCGTTGACGGTCAACGCGCTGATCGTGCTCGGCGCCGGGCAGGTCGCCGCGTTCTTCACCGCACGGCCGGTCTGGGTGCGGATACAGCGCTACGTCATGGGGAGCGCGCTGGCCGGGATCGCAGCCGTCGTGGCCACCGATCGGGCGCGGCCGGTCGCGGCCTGATCCGGACGCGTTCGGCGTCAGCCGATGGGCGCGCCGACGCGTAACCGACGCACGCCTTCATCCAGGGTCTCGTCGCGCTTGCAGAAAGTGAAGCGCACCAGATGCTTCCACTGCTCGGGATGGTCGGTGAACACGCTGACCGGAACCGCGACCACGCCGAGCCGGGTGGGCAGCTCGCGGCAGAATGCGAGGCCGTCGGTGGCGCCGAAGGGGCGGATATCGCCGCAGACGAAATAGCCGCCGGCACTGGAGTAGACGTGGAAGCCGGTGTCGGCCAAGGCCGAGGACAGCCGTAACCGCCGGTCCGACAGCGAACTGCGCAGTGCGGCGACCCACTCGAGTTCCTCGGTGAGCGCGTGCGCGACGGCGGGCTGGAACGGGCCGCCCGCCACGAACGTCATGAACTGCTTGGCGGCGAGCACTCCGTCGATCAATTCCGGTGCGGCACAGACCCAGCCCGTCTTCCACCCGGTGACGCTGAACGTCTTGGCCGCACTCGACACCACGAGTGTGCGCTGCCGCATCCCCGGCAGAGTGGCCAGGCTGATGTGCTCGGCGTCGTCGAAGACCAGGTGTTCATAGACTTCGTCGGCCAGCACCAGCAGATCGTGCTCGCAGGCGAGCTCCGCGATGGCGGTGAGGTCGTGGCGATCGAGCACGGCGCCGGTGGGGTTGTGCGGCGAGTTCACCATGATCATCCGGGTTTTCGAGGTGATCGCGGCACGCAGACTGTCCAGGTCCAGCACGAATCGGTCGCCGTCGGCGACGAGCCTGGCGGTGCGCCGCTGCGCGCCCGCGAGCGCAACGGCAGCGGCATAGGAGTCGTAGTAGGGCTCGATCAGCACCACTTCCTGGCCTGGCTCCACCAGGCCGAGCACCGCCGCACTGATCGCCTCGGTCGCGCCGACGGTGACCAGGACCTCGGATTCCGGGTCGTATTCGGTGCCGTAGCGGCGTGCCCGGTCGGCCGCGACGGCCCTGCGCAGCACCGGCATGCCCCGGCCCGGCGGGTATTGGTTGAGACCGTCGGCGATGGCCTGCCTTGCCACCTCGAGCATGCCCGCGGGGCCGTCGGAATCGGGGAAGCCCTGGCCGAGGTTGATCGCGTCGTGCCGGACCGCGAGTTCGGTCATCTCGGCGAAGATCGTGGCGCCGAAGGGCCGCAGGCGGGCGACGGTCGCTGGTTGCTGGCGCATATCGCCGAGCCTAGAGCGCGGCGAAATCCCGCCAGAATTAGCCCGCGAATCGCTAGCGTTGCCACCAGATAGCGAACGGCTATGTTTCACATTTATTTTTCGACTTCTACCTGCATGGTTGTGCGTTGTCCCATAGGCAGCTAGCCTCGCCGTGTTCTATTTCACAGCCCGCTGCGGCGGGTATCTCGAAAGGGGCGTCTATGGCCTCATACCTCGACCTGATAGCGAATCCGGCCGCGTCGGAGGTCGCCGGATTCCTATTGGGTCAGCTTCGCGACGTAGCCCATGACCTGATCGCGGGCTTCGGCTCCTCGACCCCCGACTGGGGTCTTGGTTCGTCGACCGGCGATCACAGCACCGGTTCCTCGACCGGCGACTGGTTCACCGGCTCGGCTACGCCGTAGCGCAGAACCCGTCGGGCCGGGATGCGCGGCCCGGTCCGGCGGGGGCGCTCGCCCGCTCAGCCGACGCGGATGCCCCCGAGTTTGTCCGGATTGGCGATATCGTAAGTGCCCCAAACCAATCCATCGCGCACCGTGAATCCGACCACCCGCCGCGGTGTCCCCGGATAGCGGCCCTCCCCCGCCTGCTCCGGCACCAGCGCTCCCAGCTGGCCGTTGACCGCGACGATTTCCATGCTGCGCAGCAAGTCCTCCCCGACCTCGGCCATGCCGTACTTGTGCAGCAGCCCGACGAAGAACCTGGCGATCTTGTCCGCTCCGTGCAGCACATTGACCGCCGTCGACGTGGTGCCGTTGGCGTCGCCGATCATCACCGCGTCCGGATGCAGCGCTGCCGTCACCGCCTGCACATCACCCGTCAACAGCGCCTCGAGCAGGCGCTGCACCGCGGCGGCATGATCGTCGTCGGCGACCGGCTCCGGAGCCCGCGACACCGACTTGCGAGCGCGCACGGCCAGCTGACGGGCCGCGTCCGGGGTGATCTCCAGAATGTCGGCGATCTCGTCGAAGGGCACCGAAAGCCCGTCGTGCAGTACGAACGCCACCCGCTGGGCCGGAGTCAGCGAATCCAGCACCACCATGGCGGCGAACCGGAATTCCTGCCTGCGCACCACCGCTTCCAGCGGATCGGGCGTGCTCGACGCGCCGACCGCGGTGACCACCGGCTCCGGCAGCCACTGCCCCACATAGCTTTCCCGCCGGGCGGCCGCGCTGCGCAAGCGGTCCAGGCAGATTCGGCTCACCACCGTCGTCAGCCAGGCCCGCAGGTCCTCGATCTCGGACTGCCTGGCACCGGCCAGCCGCAGCCAGCTCTCCTGCACCGCGTCCTCGGCATCGGCCACACTGCCGGTCAATCGGTAGCCGACCGACAGCAGATGCGACCGATGCGATTCGAACAGGTCTGCGAGCAATGCGGCTACCACCAGTCGGAGTCTACGGACCGTGGATCATCCACCCGCGCCGCCCTCACCTCCCGGAAAACCCGATGAACCGACCGGCGGGTCCGTGCCACCATGAGGCGATGGAGGAGCGGACACTCACCGACGGCACCGTCTGGTTGTCGCGACCGCGCCGGACCGATATCGACACCATCGTGACCCTGTGCCAGGAGCCGTCGGTGGGCGAATGGGTCACGATTCCGCTGCCGTACGGGCGTTCCGACGCGGAAACCTTCCTCGATGAGATGGCCGACCCCGGTTGGGCGGCCCGCAGTCCGACCTGGGCGATTCGCGAAGCGGAGGGCAAGCCGGTCATCGGGATGATCGCGCTCGGCGAACGGGACGAGTCGGCCGCCGAGATCGGATTCTGGCTGGGATCGGAGTTCCGGGGTAAGGGCCTGATGTCGCGCGCGGTGCGGTTGGTCTGCGCATTCGGCTTCGATCCCGAGGGGCTGGGCCTGATCAGGATCAGCTGGCGCGCCTTCGTCGGCAACTATGCCTCGGCTGCGGTGGTGCGTCGCAACGGGTTCCACTACGAGGGCACCGACCGGTTGGGCGGCCTGCAGCGTGGCATCCGACGTGACAGCTGGCTGGGTGCGCGGCTGGTCACCGACCCGCCCGGCCCGGCTTTCGACTGGCCTGCGCACATCGTGGATGCGGATCATTCGGAGACACGTAATCGGTAACGGCCTAGTTTGTGGCGCATCCTGCGAAATTCGTGGCGGCCGACTCGGTCTGCCGCGTAGTTTCACCGGTATGGCCCACGAGGCGCGATTCCGGTGGTTCCGCGAGATCGTCGATCCCGCGCCGGGCGATCGCCTGCTCGAGATCGGCCCCGGCTCGAGCGATTCGCTCGCGGTGCTGGCCGAACCGCTCGACACCGGCTTCATCGTCGGCATCGACCGCTCCGCCACCGCCGTCGAGCGGGCGGCGAAACGGCATGCGGCGCTGATCGAATCCGGGCGGGTCCGGGTGCGTCAACTCGCACTCGAGGAGCTGACCGCCGCGCACGCAGCCGAGTTGGCGCCGGGCGGGTTCGACAAGATCCTCGCGGTCAATGTGAATGTGTTCTGGACCCGCGATCCCGCCACGGAACTGGCGGTGCTGCGCGAATCCCTGGCGCCCGGCGGTGCGCTGCACCTGTTCTACGGCTACGGCCAGCCCGGCGAACACACCTCGACGGCGCCTGCGGACCCTCCGCGCAATCTGATCGACCATCTGACCGGGGCGGGCTTCGACGTCGGCACGGTCACCTCGGGTGAGCTGCTCGGCGTCATCGCCACGCCCCGGTAGATCGTCTCGATCACCGCGGACCTCGGCAGTTCAGCGCTCGCGGCGGCGGGCGACGGCCTCGGCCAGCCGGTCCAGCTGGGCGGCGGTGGTGTTCCAGTCGATGCAGGCGTCGGTGATGGACTGGCCGTAGGTGAGTTCCTCGGCGTGGCCGAGGGTCAGGTCCTGGCGCCCGGCCTCGATGAAGCTCTCCAGCATCACACCGACTACGCCGGGCTCACCAGCCGAAAGCCGGTCGGCGATATCGGTGACCACGTCGACCTGCTTGTTGTGGTCCTTGTTGCTGTTGCCGTGGCTGGCGTCGACGACGATGCGCTTGGGCAGCGACGCCTTCTCCAATCGCAGGCAGGCCTCGGCGACCGAGGCGGCGTCGTAGTTCGGGCCGGTGCTGCCGCCGCGCAGGATGACGTGGCAGTCCGGGTTGCCGGTGGTGCGGATCAGCGCCGCACGTCCGTCGAGGTCGGTACCGGGGAAGACGTGGCTGGCCGCGGCCGCGCGCACGCCGTCGACGGCGACCTGCACGTCACCGTCGGTGCCGTTCTTGATGCCGACCGGCATGGACAGCGCGCTGCTCAGCTGACGATGCACCTGGCTGGCCGCGGTGCGGGCGCCGATCGCGCCGTAGGAGACCAGATCCGCGATGTACTGCGGGGTGATCGGATCGAGGAACTCACACGCCACCGGCAGGCCGAGCGCGGTGATGTCGGTGAGCAGTTTGCGGCCGATGCCGAGCCCGGTGTTGACGTCGAAGCTGCCGTCCAGGTGCGGATCGTTGATCAGGCCCTTCCAGCCGAGGGTGGTGCGCGGCTTCTCGAAGTACACCCGCATCACCACGTGCAGCCGGTCGTCCAGTTCGGCGGCCTTGGCGGCCAGGCGGCGCGCGTAGTCGAGCGCGGCGGCCGGATCGTGCACCGAGCACGGTCCGACGATCACCATGAGGCGGTCGTCATCGCCGTTGAGCACGTCGACGGTGGCCTTGCGGCCGGCGCGGACGGTGTCGGCGAGTTCGTCGGTGATGGCGTGCACAAGGCGAACCTCGGCGGGTGAGCGCAGCGGGCTCACGCTGAGGGTGCGCTGATCGTCGAGATCGGAATGGCGGGAATCGACGTCTACTGCGGTGGTCATCGTGGGGTTGGTTCCTTTTCTCCAGGCCGACCCACGGTGGTGAACCCCGTCGAGCCGGTCATCATCCGGCTCGGGGTGGGAATCTGGTCAGCGCGCGCGGTTGCCGCAGACCGGCCCACCCAGGGCCGGCTTGCTAAACCAGAAATACACGCGCTGCACGGAAGGCACGCTACCACGGGATGAATGGCCGGTGCCCGCCCGGGCGGTGTGCGGTAGCGCGATGTGAGCAGCCACACACCGCCCCGGGACCGCACATCAGAAACTGCCGGGAACGTAACTGCCGGCCGGGGTGTGGGCGATGGCGTTCATCCGGTTCCAGGCGTTGATCGCCGCGATGGCCGCGATCAGGCCGCCGATCTGGTTGTCGTCGTAGTACTTACGCACGAGCTCCCAGGTCTGATCGCTGATGGCGCCGCCGTCGGCGAGGCGGGTGGCCTCTTCGGCGAGGGTGAGTGCGGCACGCTCCTCCTCGGTGAACACGGTGGCCTCGCGCCAGGCGGCGACCAGGTTGATGCGCGTGGGGTCTTCACCGGCGTGCGCGGCGTCCTTGGTGTGCATGTCGACGCAGAAGCTGCATCCGTTGATCTGGCTGGCGCGGATCTTGACCAGTTCGTAGGTGGCCGGCGCCAGACCCGAGTCGTCGATGACCTTGCTCGCGGTGACCAGTCGCTTGGCGAAGCTGGCGGCGATCGGGTTGGCCTGGAGGTTCATACGCGGTTCCATTGTCGGTGCCCTTTCGGTGAATTCGTTGGCTTCACCGAGACGACGACGCGGCACCGGGCAGGTGTGACATGGGCCGATCGTGAACTGGGTCACACCGAGAAGTCGTAGCTGACCCCGGTCAGTTCTTCGGACAGTTTCCACAGGCCACGGGCGGTTTCCTGATCCCTGGATCGGGCGTTCGACCCCGCTCGGCCCGGATGTCCGCGCATGCCACGGAATCCGGTCGGGCCGTAATAGCCACCCGGTTCGACATCGGCGGTGGCCGCGTACAGCTCGGGCAGCGCACCCATCTCGGCGCTCTGCGCGAACAGCCGATTGCCCAGCGACATCACGAGGTCCTGAATCGACTCGGTGTGCGACTGGAGTTCGGTGGCCGCGTATCCGGGATGGGCGGCCACCGAGCGTTTCGACCAGCCGGCCGCGGTCAGCCTGCGTTGCAGTTCGTAGGCGAACAGCAGGTTGGCCAACTTGGCCTGCCCGTAGGCCGGCCAGCGGCGGTATTTGCGGCGCTGCCAGTTGAGATCGTCGAGGTCGATGACGCCGAGCCGGTGCATATCGCTCGACACCGTGACGACCCGATCGGAGATGCGTCCGAGCAGCAGACCGGTGAGCGCGAAATGGCCGAGATGATTTGTGCCGATCTGCATCTCGAAGCCGTCGGCGGTGCGGGCGTACGGTACGGCCATTACGCCCGCGTTGTTGATGAGGACGTCGACCCGGTCAACGGACGCCGCGAACTCCCGCACGGAGGACAGGTCGGCGAGATCGAGCCTGCGCACCTCGGCGAGCGGACCGATCTCCTCGGCGACCACGCGACCCTTGTCGACATTGCGACAGGCGAGCACCACCCGCGCGCCCGCACCGGCCAGGGCCCGTGCGGCGACGGCGCCGAGTCCGCTGTTGGCGCCGGTGACGATGACGGTCCGGCCCTGCTGATCGGGGATGTCGGAGACGCTCCAGCCAGTCATGCGGCGAGTCTACTGGCGGTCGGCCGTGGGCGGCGGTCGAGAAGCGGCCGACTTCGCGGTCCGGCGCCGACACCCCACCCGCCTGAGATAGGGTTGCCTTACCTACATAACTGAACCAGTTTCGCGCACGCACTTATCCCCGAACCGCCCATCCCGCTTGTGAGGCAGACGTGAGTTCCACTTCCACCGCATCCGGCGCCCACCGCGACGGCTACGTGCCGTTTTCCGAGGCCGAGGCCGACCAGTACCGCGCTGCGGGATACTGGTCCGGACGCACCCTGGCCGGTTTGCTGCACGACACCGCCCAGCGGCATCCGGCCCGGACCGCACTGATCGGCGAGCGCTCGCTCACCTACGCCGAGCTCGACGCCGAAGCCGATCGGATGGCGCACGGCCTGCTTGCGCTCGGCCTCACACCGGGCGACCGGGTGGTGGTCCAGCTGCCCAATGTCGCCGAATTCCTGACGGTGCTGTTCGGTGTGCTGCGCGCGGGCATCATCCCGGTGCTCACGCTGCCGGCGCATCGTCGCGCCGAGATCGAGCACCTGGCCGGCCTGTCCGACGCGGTCGCGTACGTGATCGCCGATCAGGCAGGCGATTTCGACTATCGCGAACTGGCCGCGACGGTCCGCGCGAACGTTCCTGGCCTGCGGCACGTGCTCGTGCTCGGCGATCCCGGCGAGTTCACCGCCTTGGATTCGATTCCGGCGCTGGGCGATACCCGTGCGGCCGATGGCGCGAGCCTGCCCGAGATCGACGCCTCCGACATCGCGCTGATGCTCGTTTCGGGTGGCACCACCGGGTTGCCGAAGCTGATCGCCCGCACCCACGACGATTACGTGTACAACGCGACAGCGAGCGCACAGGTCTGCGAACTCACCGAAGACGACGTCTACCTGGCGACCCTGCCCGCCGCGCACAACTTCCCGCTGGCCTGCCCCGGCATCCTCGGCACCGTCAGTGTGGGCGGCGCGGTGGGGTTCGTCGCCGACCCGAGCCCGGAGAACGCCTTCGCGATCATCCAGCAGCACCGCGTGACGGTGACCGCGGTGGTCCCGCCGCTGGCCCAGCTGTGGTGTGCGGCAGTGGAATGGGAAGAGCCCGATCTGAGTTCGCTGCGGCTGCTCCAGGTGGGCGGGGCGAAGCTGGCCGAGGTCAATGCCCGCGATGTCGCGCCTGCGCTCGGCGTGAAGTTGCAGCAGGTGTTCGGCATGGCCGAGGGCCTGCTGAACTACACCCGCCTCGACGATTCCGACGAGCTGATCTGCACCACCCAGGGCCGCCCGCTCTCCCCCGCCGATATCGTGCGCGTGGTCGACGCCGAAGGCAACGAGGTGGCGCCGGACGAGGAGGGTGAGCTGCTCACCAAGGGCCCGTACACGATTCGGGGCTATTACCGCGCCCCCGAGCACAATGCGCGCGCCTTCACCCCCGACGGCTTCTACCGCAGCGGTGACCTGGTGCGCAAGCTGCCCAGCGGACATCTGGTGGTCTCGGGCCGGATCAAGGACGTGATCAACCGCGGCGGCGAGAACATCTCCTGCGATGAACTCGAGGAGCACCTGCTCGCCCATCCGGCGGTCCGGCATGCCGCCGCCGTCGGCCTGCCCGATCCGAGCCTGGGCGAGAAGGTGTGCGCGGTACTGGTGGTGAATGGGCAGATGCCGACGCTGGTGGAGATCAAGACCTTCCTCACCGAGCGCGGCCTTGCCACCTACAAGCTGCCCGATGTACTGCGTCAGGCCGAGACCCTGCCCGTAACTGCGGTCGGCAAGATCGACAAGAAGGCGCTGCAAGCCGAGGGCTGATCCCCGCGGCGCCGGAACCGATCGCCGGTACGCCGCAGCGGTGCCGCAGGGCACGGCCGCGGCTGTTCGGCCGGCCATCGTCCCGCCACCGGCGAACGGCCGAGGGCCGTGCGGCAATCACCGCACGGCCCTCGTCGTGTCGTTATTCGGCTTCGATCTACGCCTTGACGACGTAGGGCGCGATGCTGCCGAGCTTCTCGCAGGTTTCCTCGAACTCACGCTCGGGCCGCGACTGGCCGACGACACCAGCACCGGCGCGCAGCCACGCGCCCTCGGTGGTCTGATACACCGCACGCAGCACCAGCGTGGCCTCCAGCGCACCGGTGGGCGACACCGTCACCACCGCACCGGAATACAGTCCGCGCGGATCGTGATCGAGCCGGAACACCGAATCGACACCGGCCCGCTTGGGGATGCCGGAGGCGGTCACCGACGGGAACAGCACCTCCAGCGCGTCCCAGCTGGACCGGTCCGCGGCCAGCCGTCCGCGCACGGTGGAGGCCAGATGCTGCACACTGCCGCGCTCACGCACCGCCATGAAATCCGAGACGGCGGGAGTACCCGGATCCGCGACCGCGGCGATCTCGGCGAAGGAGGTCTGCACGGAGATCGCGTGCTCGACGATCTCCTTGGGGTCGGCGAGCAGGTCGGCGCGGGCGGCCAGGTCGATCTGATCGCCGAGGCCGAAGGCCCTGGTGCCGGCGAGCGGTTCGGTGGTGACGACCCGGTCCTCGTCGACGGAGGCGACCAATTCCGGGCTGAAACCGGCAGCCTCCAGACCGCCCAATCGCAGCAGGAACGACCGCGCCGGAGTGTTGTTGGCCCGGCCGAGCCGGTAGGTGGCCGGAACGTCGACAGCGAAGGGCAGATCGACCTTCCGCGACAGGATGACCTTCTGGTACTGCCCGGCGTTGATCTCGGCAATGGCCTCGGCGACCCGGCCCTGATAGCCGGTGGGGTCGACCCGGATGTCGACCGGATGCGGCACCGGCAGGTCAAGGCCCTGCGAGCCGGCGATCAGCTCGTGGATGACGTCGGTCTCGGCGTCGGTGGCACCGCTGATTCGCACACCGGCCTCGCCGACGACAACCTCGATTCGCGGAATCATCAGGTGCACCAGCGAGGTTCGCGGCCGCAGATGCGCGGTGGCGCCCAGCGACCAGGCACAGAATTCGAAGCCGATCCAGCCGTAGGCGTTGCGGCCTTCCAGCGGCAGGGTGCCGAGCGCACGGTCGACGACGGCGGCCGGGCTGCCCTCCCACGCACTGGCGGTGGTCTCGCCGTTCCAGCTGACCCGCAGTTCCTCCACGTCCAGCTCGACGCCACCGATCGGGTCCGCGGCGAACACCCATTCCCCCGGGCGTTCGTACATGACGAACTCGCCGAACCGTTCATCGGCCGCCAGCCGGGACATCGCTGCCGCCGGATCGGTCACATACTCAACGCGCGAGCGCTCGTCCGTCGTCGACAACGATCCTCCAAGGTTATGCTGACCTAACTTTGATAGGTAAGGTTAGCATTACCTGTACCGGACGATACTGTGCCCGCAACCACAGCGGGGAAGAGACTCTCGGTCCGGAGTTCCTGCGCGGATCCCGCTGGCGGGCTTGAATAGAGGGATCGTCGTTTCAGCGGAGGGACCACACATGATCGATCGCGGCGGCGCACCGGCCCGCAGCTCGGATGAGCCGGCCATCGGCTCGGTGGTCGCCCTGGTGGAGGCGAGCTCCCGGGTGGAACGCGAACTGGTCGGCGCCTGGCTGGCCGACGGCGGCCTCACCGCCGAACTGGGCACCGACGCACCCATCACTCAGATCGACCTCGACGCCGATGCCATCGCCGACCGATTGACCGGCCGCACCGACAATCCGCTGGTGGTTCCGGTCCGAGTGCTCTGGCTGCCGCCCGAACGCGAGGGCGTTCGCCGCACCACCTTCGCCGATCTGGCCACGCTCACCAACCCGCGCAAACCGCATCGGCTGGCCCAGCGCAGGCTGGTGCGCCGCGAGCCGGACCGCCATGTCGTGCTCACCGGCCGTCCGGCCCGGCTCAGCGAGCTGCGCGCCAATAATCCCGAGGCGGCGGCGCTGGATATCGCGGGCACCTCGGAGCCGTTCGCGCGCGCGATCCTGCGCGCGGGTGTGCTCGCATTGGAACGCGCCGAACGCACCGTCATCGGCGATCGGTACAAGGTGCCGCGGCTGGTGGCCGAGGAGATCCTCGATTCGCCGGACTTCCTGCGCAGGCTCGATCTCATCGCCGACCGCATCGGCGCGAGCAGACACGAGGTGTATCGCAGGGCCGAGAAGTCGCTGCATGAGCTGGTCGCCGCGCAGAGCAGGCTGGTCTCGGATCTGTTCACCCAGGCCATGCGGCCGGTGCACGCCTCGACCTGGAAGGTGGACTGCGACGAATCCGGCCTCGACGCCCTGCGTGATTTCAACCGCCGCTACCCGCTGGTGTTCCTGCCCTCGCACCGCTCCTACGTCGACGCCTTCGTCCTCGGTGATGTGCTCGCCCGCAATGATTTCCCGCCCAACCACGTCATCGGCGGGGCCAACCTGCGCTTCTGGCCGATGGGGCCGATCGCCCGGCGTACCGGCACGATCTTCATCCGGCGCAGCTTCGGCGACGATGAGGTCTACAAGGCCGTCGTCGAGGAGTACTTCGGCTACCTGCTGGCCAAACGGTTCAACCTGGAATGGTATTTCGAGGGCGGACGTACCCGCACCGGCAAACTGCGCCCACCGCGCTACGGCCTGCTGAACTATCTGGCCGCCGCCGTGCGCTGGAACCGCATCGACGACGTGATGCTGGTGCCGGTGTCGATCACCTACGAACGCCTCAACGAGCTCGGCGCCATCGCCAGCGAACAATCGGGCGGCAAGAAGAAACCCGAGGGCTTGGCGTGGCTGGCCAGATATGTGCGCAGCCAGCAACATTCGGCCGGCCACGTCTACGTGCGGTTCGGCGCGCCGCTATCGGCGCGGGAGCGGCTGGCCGCGCACGGCGACCCGCTCACCGCGCCGCCGCTGTCGATTCCGCTGCACCGTGCCGACGGCACCGCGCCGCCTATCATCGACGCCGGCGACGAGGTGGGCGAGCTGGAACGTAAAGCGGTGCAGCGGCTGGCGTTCGAGATAGCCGTCGGCATCAACGAGGTCACCCCGATCACCGTCAACGCGCTGGCCACCCTCGCCCTGCTCGGCGTGCACGAACGCGCGCTCACCCTGCGCGAAGTGTGCGATCTGCTGGCGCCGGTGCTCGATTACATCGAGCGCCGCGATCTGCCGCGCGGTGAGGTGGCGGCGCTGCGCGATGAGCAGAGCCTCGAGGTGGTGCTGGAGCAGTTGTCGCTGGCCAAGGTGGTCACGGTGTATCGCGGTGGGCTGGAGCCGGTCTACTCCATCGAATCCGGGGCCTATCTGGAGGCGGCGTTCTACCGCAACAGCGCCGTGCACTGGTTCGTCAACCGGGCGATCGTGGAACTGTCGATCCTGGCGGCGGTCGACAAGGCCACCCAGGAACTCGACGACGGCGCCGACACCGACCCACTGCGCACCGGCTGGGAAGAGGCCTTCCGACTACGTGACCTGCTCAAATTCGAGTTCTTCTTCCCCGAACGCAACGAGTTCTCCGAGCAGCTGACCGCCGAGATGCTACTGATCGACCCGGACTGGAACCACCGCACCAGAGACACCCTGAGCGTGGAGATCCTGGCCCAGCTCACCGCCTCCGGCTTCATGATGGCCCACCGGGTGCTGCGCTCGTTCTTCGACGCCCAGCTGGTGGTGGCCGAGCGGCTGGCCGATCGCGGCGATGCGGCGATCGAGGACCGCAAACAGTTCATCGACGAATGCGTCGCGGTGGGTAAGCAGATGCTGTTGCAGCAGCGGCTGCACAGCCCCGAATCGGTCTCGACCGAATTGTTCACCAGTGCACTCAAATTGGCCGCCAACTACGATCTGGTCGAACCCGACGATGCCACCGGGTTGGCCGACCGTCGTGCCGAATTCGCCGAACGGCTGCGCGTCATCGGAATCCGGATCGCGCGCGCCGCGGCGCTCGATCCGTCCAATCTCCCGGTCTCGGAGCGATAGTGGGCAGCGAGGAGCGGATGAGCGCGCTGGAACTGGATGCCGCGCATTCCGATATCGAGTCGGTGCTGGCCGCGATCCGGGTCGGGCCGCAGGGGCCGGGTGTCGCGGCGGTGTTCGAGCTGGGCGGCGTCGTGCTCGACGGATTCGAGTCCGCGCCGTCGCATCGCCCGTTGCCTCGGCGCAGCGGCGATCGCGACCAGCAGCTGGTCCGGGTGCTGCTCGACGGTATCCGCGCTCACCCGGACGACGGTTCGCACGGCCGGTTTCTCGGCGCAGCTGCCCAGGCGCTGGCCGGCTCGACCGAATCCGATCTCGACGAGATCGGTGCCGGGCTGTTCAGACGCACGCTCTACGGGCGCATCCATCCGGAGGCGTGGCGGCTGATCCGGGCTCACCGAGCGGCCGGGCATACCGTCGTCCTGGTCTCCTCCGGCACCCGGTTCACCCTCGAACCGGTCGCGGCCGCCCTCGGCATCGAGCACACCCTCTGCACCCGGATGGCCACCGAGGACGGCGTGCTGACCGGATATCCCGACGGCCGGGCCCTCTGGCGCTCGGGGAAGGCCGAGGCGATCCGAGAGTTCGCCGCCGCGTCCGGTATCGAACTGCGCACCAGCTTCGCCTATGCCGCCGACGGCACCGACCTGCCGACCTTGTCGTCGGTGGGATTTCCGATCGCGGTGAATCCCGATCCGGCACTGTCTGTCACCTGCGCCGAAAAGGACTGGCCCGCGCTCTCCTTTCGCCCGCGCCGTCCGGCGCGCCGCGTGGACATCGCCCGCACGGTCGCGGGCTTCGCCGCCCTCATCGCCGGTGCGATCACCGGAGTCCTGGTGAAGTCCTACACCCGCGACCGCAGGTCGATGGCCGACGCCCTGATGAAGTTCGGCACCGGCGCCACCCTGCGCGCCACCGGAGTCCGGTTGCGGGTCACCGGCGAGCACAATGCCCGTTCGCCGCGGCCTGCGGTGTTCGTCTTCAATCATCAGAGCCAGTACGACGTGATCGTCGTCCCGGCCGTGCTCGGCGGCGGGGTCACCGGCATCGGGAAAAAGGAGCTGACCAAGAATCCGGTGTTCGGGCCGCTGATGCGGTTCGTCGGCGTCACCTTCATCGACCGTACCGATACCGCTCGCGCCAAGGCGTCGCTCGAACCGGTGGTGCACACCTTGCGCGATGGGCTGTCCATCGCGGTGGCGCCGGAGGGCACCCGCTCCTTCACGCCCGAAGTGGGCCGGTTCAAGAAGGGCGCGTTCCATATCGCGATCCAGGCGGGGGTGCCGGTGATTCCGGTGGTGATCCGCAATGCGGGCGAGGTGTCGTGGCGCGATTCGATGGTGGTGCGTCCGGGTGTGGTGGATGTGGCGGTGCTGGATCCGATCGACGTCAGCGGGTGGGATCCGGCGAATATGCATGACGACGTGGAGCGGGTGCGTCAGCTGTTCATCGATACGTTGCTCGACTGGCCGGAGTAGGCCCCAGGCGCTCATCGCGGCCACTGCCCGCGCCATCCAGGCTCGGTCATACACGACTACGGCCCGCATCCTGGTGGGATGCGGGCCGTTCGCCGAATTGTGGCGCGGGTCAGACCGCGCGGCCGAAGAGCAGCTTCCACGGCATGAGCGCCGATTCCAGCTGCACCTTGAGGCTCATCTTGGAGGCGCCGAGGGTGCGTTCCTCGAAGCGGATGGGCACCTCGGCGATGGTGATGCCCTTCTTGACGGTGCGGTAGTTCATCTCGACCTGGAACGAGTAGCCGTTGCTGCGGATCGAGCCGACGTCGATGGCGCGCAGGGTGTCGGCCTTCCAGGCCTTGAAGCCCGCGGTGGCGTCCTTGACGCCCAAGCGCAGGATCAGGTTGACGTAGAAGTTCGCCCAAGCCGAGAGGGCCTTGCGGTACCACTTCCATTCCTCGGCGGTCGAGCCGCCGGGCACGTAGCGCGAGCCGAGCACGACTCCGGCGTCGGTGCTGGTGAGCTTGTCCAGCATGGCCGGGATGACTTCGGCGGGGTGGGAGAGATCGGCGTCCATCTGGATCACCACGTCGGCGCCTTCGTCGAGGGCTCGGGTGATGCCCGCGATGTAGGCGCGGCCGAGGCCGTCCTTCTCGGTGCGGTGCAGTACGCCTACGACGTTGGGGAGTTCGGCGGCGAGCTTGTCGGCGACTTCGCCGGTGCCGTCCGGCGAGTTGTCGTCCACCACGAGCACGTGCAGGTCGGCCACCGGTAGCGCGGTCAGCCGTTCCACCGCAACGGGCAGATTTTCGCGCTCGTTGTAGGTCGGCACAACAACGGTAACCCTCAAGGGTCGCCCTCCCTGCTCACCTGGTCGCGCCCGGGAACCCGTACGCAGGCCGCGAGCGATCGTCTGATTTCTCGTGAACGGTAGCTGATCCGCCTCCCCGCGAATTCAGCGCACCAGGCCCACACTCTGCCATCTCACCGCGCCCGACGCACATCCGGTGATCTTGCGAACACCACCGTTCGCCCGAATGCGTTTGCCGCCCAGCCCCCGCCCGCCTGTTCTTGGACCTCGCTCAGTTACCTCCGTCACGCCACTGCTGGTCCCGCGCGTCCTCGGCGGCATTGCGTTCCCGCACGATCTCCAACGCCCGCTCCGCCGTCGCCTGATCCGGAAACGGCCCGAGCCGATCCGCAAACCAGCACCGTTTCCCCTGCTCGGCCCGCTTGTGCTTGAGGCAGTAATACCAGGAATCAGCCATACCCCCAGCATTCCACCGAGCCTGCCGGCCGACATCGGAAATGAGCCGACCATCCGCGCCGGTTCGCGCCCGATCACTCCCGGGAGTGATCGGGCGAACACTTCCGGACTACGGAAAGCTTGCGATCGCCTCGCGCACCAACCGGGTGAGATCGCTGCCACCCGAGCACCAGTTCTCCTCGCCCGACAACACGATCTCGCCGACAGCCGCGGCGACGGCGACGACGTAGGGCCCGTCCGTCCAGAACCCGAACATGGGACTACCGGACTGCCTCGGCCTGAAATCTGCGGCGGTCGTCATCGCCCGGCCACTGCCGTAGTCCCACTCATCCTCGTCCATCTTCTTGTCCCGCTGGAAGTAGGGAAACGTGGCGGCCGCCCCGGTCGGGATGTCGCCGGCGTATCCGATATTCCACCAGACGTTTTCGTCGTCCCATGAGCTGTCGTAGGTCCGCACGCCCAAAGAGCCGAACCGGTCCCCGAGCCGCTGGTCGGTCACCAAGACCGCGTAATCCTCGTCGATCGTGGAATAGGTGGGATCGCTGGTGAGCTTGGTGAAGGCCATCCGCCGGAACGTTCGTGCGGTGGCCTGGATCGCCGAACCCGCGCGGTGCACTTGAATCACCTCGGCCGGGCCACCCCAGTCGACGACGTGGCTCGCGGTGAGAACATGCCGAGGCCCGACGATGACTCCCGATCCGGCCGCCACCCGGCCCTGGATGTGGCATACGCAGACCCACGGGTACCTGAGGTCGCTGTAGATGTTGCGGTCGTCCGGCGGATAGATGATCAAGGGCTTGAACGGCACACCACGGAGTTCCAGCCGTGGCGGCCGCGGTCGTGGCGGGGCCTTCGGACGCAGCGTCGACCCCACCCAGTCCGGTCGTTGCGGTTGTATCGGATCATCGGCACCCATCCCCTTGTCGATGAACACCGCCTTGGCGTCTCCCGGATCCGCAAGGTCCGACCAGAGCGCGGAAAGATTTTCCGGCACGTCGGCTTCTTCAGCGGCCTCGAAAGTCTCCAGTTGATCGCGTAGTTCGGCCCAAGTCAGCGGCCGGTCCGACTCTGACGTTGTGCCTTCGCTGTCGTACGACATCACGTCACCTTCCTGCGTTCTTCTGATCCCGACCTGGAAGAGGATCTGCGGGTAGACGGCGGCGAACTGCCTTCGCCCGCTGGCATCACTCGCATCGCCACCGATGACCGGGTTTCGAGGCCGGACTCGTCGCGGCCTGCTCGAGCGGGCATTCCAGATGCCGGCCAGGGACATCTGGGCGTTGCTGTCGTTGAAGAACCCGCGGCGCGCACGGCGACGCGATGACCAGGGCACCAGCCCGCCCCAACGGACACAGCGGCGTAATCTAGCCACCTTCAGGTTCGGAATGACGATGGTGTCGCCGTCCACGGTTTCGAGCACCGCTTGAACTGGGCCCTCACGCCCGGACCGAAATCGTCGAGCTGCGCAAATAGCGCGCTACAGAAAAATTGTTCGAGCGAGACCCGATTTTGTCAAGATACCTGAGCGCCAAAAGCGTTACTGGGCCTGCGCATGACCACGAGCCGAAAAATCCCCTAGCCGAGTCCTCAGCCAGGGGGATGGGGTGGCCAGGGCCGGGATCGAACCGGCGACCTTCCGCTTTTCAGGCGGACGCTCGTACCAACTGAGCTACCTGGCCGCAGGCACCCGAACGGAATGCCATACGTGAAACGCCGGATTTCTCCGGCGTTTACTTGCGACCCTGACGGGACTCGAACCCGCGACCTCCGCCGTGACAGGGCGGCGCGCTAACCAACTGCGCCACAGGGCCTTGCTCTACTGCTCCACAGTCCGAAGACTGTACCCCCTACGGGATTCGAACCCGCGCTACCGCCTTGAAAGGGCGGCGTCCTAGGCCGCTAGACGAAGGGGGCTCGTCCCGGATTTCTCCGGACCGGCTTTACAACGGCTGTCCGTTGGGAGCTCGCATAGCTTATGACAAGGTTGCGAGGTTTCCCAAACCGGCTGGTCAGAGGGCTAAACCGAGCTCTTCCAGGCGAGCGCCCGCGCGCCAGCCCTCACGCCGGAACCGCTCCACCCATTCCGGCGTGGACATGGATTCGATCACCACTTCGAGCGCCTCCTGGAAGCGGGAGCGCAGATCGACCCCGTTGCCGAACAGGTCGATGAAGTAGCGGGGGGGGGCCAGCGCGGCCGCGAGGGTGCGGGCGAAGCGGTCGGGGTCGGCGTCGGCCCGCAGCTGCCCCTGTTCGATCGCGCGCACGGCGAGCGCGCGGGTGGCGCGCGCGATGATGCGGCCGCCGCCGTTGGGGACCTCGCGATAGAAGTCGGGCTCGATGATGAGCCGGAATTCGGCCTGGACGATGATGTCGTGTTCGAGCCGAAGCGCGATCTCGTCGAGCATGCCGTGCATGACGTCGAGCGGGCCGAGATCGGTGCGGGCGAGCCAGCGATCGGCCGAGAACCGATATCGATCGAGTGCGGTGTCGAGGACCGCCCTGGCCAGATCTTCCTTGGAATCGAAATGGAAGTACATGGCGCCCTTGGTGGCTCGCGATCCTTCCAGTATGCGGTTGAGCGATGCGGCGGCGTAGCCGCTCTTGCCGAACTCAACGGCGGCGGACCTGATTATCGCCGCACGTGTCCGGCGGGCCCGCTCTTGCTGCCGTGCCATCTTCGAAACGCCTCCGAAGCCTTGTGGAGCCCAAGGGGTTCCACCCCGGCGGGCTCCTTCGCCGCCAAAGCGAGCCCGAATGGAAACAGGCTATTGGCGCGAATTTATGAGTTTTATCAACACTTACAACAGGGTTTTCGCCCCGGATACAGACTTTTGGTACGAAAACTAGGCGAGAAACCCGAAACACACCGACTGGTATAATTTTCCTGCCCGGGTGCGCCGCAGGGGGTGCGCATCCGGGCTTTTTCGTCGTCGCGCTTTCCGTCGTCCCCGATTTGCCTCCTGGCGGCGTCAACTCATGGGAAGCCCCGAATTCACCGATTCGCCACGGTACCCGGAATTGTCACCCGACACGCGGCAAACCGTAAGAGTGAGGTTGCCGGCGAGGCCGACTCCGGCCGCAGCTAACATCACGCAACAACTAGGATGGACCGGCGGATACCGAATCGGCAAGCGACACAGCGTCGTTGGAGTATTCGGCTACCGTGTTCCGCACCCGGAATCCATTACACCCGCCACCGCCGCAGACATCGACCGCCCAGCGTGCGCGGGTATCCAAACTCCTTGGTATGCAACATGTTTGAATGATATATCGCCGCTCCGAGCACAGCCAAGGCCACCCTCGCCCCGCCCGCAAGCCCCCGTGACACCACCTCGGACCCGCCGCCACACCCCTGGCCCCGGTACCACCGCGTCCGCCCGCGACGACTCACCACCGCCCCCGGTTACGAGAAACCACGCCTGCCCATTACACTTGCCAACCGCGCCCCTATAGCTCAGTTGGTAGAGCTACGGACTTTTAATCCGCAGGTCCCAGGTTCGAGCCCTGGTGGGGGCACCGCACGGGCGCCCGGTTCCGCATCGGGCGCCCGAGGTGTTTCCGGGGGCGAATCCGCACCGCCGCAGGTGGTTCCGTACTGCCGGGCGGCCCGACGCAGGTCCGCGGGCGAGCGGGACGTCGTGGGCGTGGGGCAGCATCCGGGGCCGGCGTGGGGCAGAAATGGGGCAAAGTAGGTCCTCGCCCATGCGGCGGCGGATCGCGGGGCCGGAGTTCGCGGACCTCGCCACCGCACGCTCCATCTGAGTGATACCGCACAAGATCACCTGGTCGGCTAACGCCGGGGCGGGGCGCGGCGATAGACCCCTCGCTGCGGAGCGAAGTCCTACACTCGCTAGTAGTTGCCGAGCGCCAACGACGGCGTATGACGTCCATCACCCCGAGAATTCCGTGACTGGATGCGTTTCGCATCACACCTACGGTGCCGTAAGGTATGGCCGCATCGGCAACGGTCAAACCTGAGGGGGGCGACCCGCAAGACCGCATAGATGAAGGGCTGATACATGGCAAGGGATCTGACTCAACTCGAGCTGCTGACGGAGTTGGAGCCGGTTGCCGAAGAGAACGTCAACCGGCACCTGTCCCTGGCAAAGGAATGGCATCCGCACGACTACGTCCCGTGGGACGACGGCCGCAATTTCGCCGCACTCGGTGGCGTCGACTGGGACCCGGAACAGTCGAAGCTGAGTGAAGTCGCCAAAGCAGCGATGATCACCAACCTGCTGACCGAGGACAACCTGCCCTCGTACCACCGGGAAATCGCCGAGAACTTCTCCCAGGACGGCGCCTGGGGCACCTGGGTCGGACGCTGGACCGCCGAGGAGAATCGCCACGGCATCGTGATGCGCGATTACCTGGTGGTCACCCGCGGCGTCGACCCGGTCGCGCTCGAAGAAGCGCGCATGATCCACATGACCAACGGTTTCGCCTCCCCCGCCGAGGCCGACGCCGGCTTCCTGCACTCGGTCGCCTACGTCACATTCCAGGAACTCGCCACCCGCGTCTCGCACCGCAACACCGGCAAGGTCTGCGACGACCCGATCGCCGACCGCATGCTGCAGCGCGTCGCCGCCGACGAGAACCTGCACATGATCTTCTACCGCAACATGTGCGGCGCGGCCCTGGATCTGGCGCCCGACCAGACGCTCGAAGCCATCACGCTCATCCTGGAGAACTTCCAGATGCCCGGCGCCGGTATGCCCAACTTCCGCCGCAACGGCGTGTTGATGGCCAAGCACGGCATCTACGACCTGCGCCAGCACCTCGAGGACGTGGTGGAGCCGGTGCTGAAGAAGTGGAACATCTTCGATCGCACCGACTTCACCCCGCGCGGCGAGGCCGTCCGCGAACGCCTCGGCAACTTCCTGGAGAAGCTGGGCAAGGACGTCGTGAAGTTCGAAGAGCAGCGCGACCGGATGCTGGCCCGCGAGGCCGCCAAGCGCGAACGCGAACTGGCGAGCTCGGCCGCGAGCTGATCCGCGAGTCACCGCAGACGAAAGCGCCGCCGTCCGGATCGGACGGCGGCGCTTTCGCGTTCCGAGTGGCTGCTACTTCAGCGGCAGCGCACCGTCGACGCCGCCCACATCGGTGATCTTCCAGCCGGAGTTCTCATCGAGGGTCACGCTGTAGCTGACGGTGGTCTGCGCGCCTTCCGGAGTCTGAGCATTGGTGGAGTTCACGTTGACGAACACGCTCACCTGGTAGATGCCGTTCTGCTCCGACATCACCTTCGCGGTGACCGGCGACGCGGTGGAGGTCCACTTCAGCGGGACCAGGATGCGCTCGAGCTTCGGCGCGGTGCTGTCGAACTTGCTCGCCAGCTGATCGGTGGTGCCTGCCTTGAGCTTGCCCACCCAGCCATTGATGTCCTGGTAGTTCACCGTCGCCGCGCCGACGGCGTAGTCGGTGGCGACCTGTTCGGCGCGGGCCGCGGCCGCCTCGCGGGCCTCCCGATCGGCGACGTCGCCGCGGGCCGACCACCACAGCGCCGCGAACACCACGGTGGCGATCGCGAGCGCGCCGATGACGGCGCCACGGACGATGGTGGAGACCTGCACCGAAACGGTGCCTGGCCGGTTGTTATCGGGTGTCGGCGCCGTCGGAGCCGCGTCGGCTTCCTTGTCGATGGTCGCGGTGGCGCCGCTTCCGGAGTGCTCGGTCATTGATCCTCTTTCGATCGCATACCGCATCGCACAAACTCCCCGGCGGCGATGCCTTGCGGACACCAGGCTAACGACTTGGTCACAAGTACCTCGAACCGAGGGTCACATACACCATCTGACCGGCCGAACGCCGAACACCCGGGTGTGAGCCGATCGTCGCGGTGAGCAGTAGTGCACGGATGAGACACTGGAGGGCGTGACGATGACGACGAGCGAGCTGAGCACCGGGCTGCGGATCGGGCCGTATCCGGTCGATCCGGCGGTCGTGCTCGCGCCGATGGCCGGAATCACGAATCTGGCGTTCCGCAAACTCTGCCGCGAATTCGGCAGCCCCACCTCGATCTATGTCTGCGAGATGATCACCGCGCGGGCCGTGGTGGAACGCAATGAGAAGACGCTGCACATGATGTCGTTCGACGAGGACGAGCATCCGCGGTCGATGCAGCTCTACGGCGTGGACCCGGCGACGCTCGGCGAGGCCGTTCGCATCATCGTCGGCGAGGGCTGGGCCGACCACATCGACCTCAACCTCGGCTGCCCGGTCCCCAAGGTCACCAGGCTCGGTGGCGGCGCGGCGCTGCCGTACAAGCGCGCGCTGTTCGCCAGGATCGTGCGCGCGATGGTGGCAGGGGCCGAGCCCGCCGGGGTCCCGGTGACGGTGAAGTTCCGCATCGGCATCGACGACGACCACCTCACCTACCTGGACGCGGGCCGGATCGCCGAAGCGGAGGGCGCCAAGGCCGTCGCTCTGCACGCACGCACGGCCGCCCAGCGGTATTCCGGGCAGGCCGACTGGTCGGCGATCGCCCGGCTCAAGCAGGCCGTCACCACGATTCCGGTGCTCGGCAACGGTGACATCTTCTCCGCCGACGACGCGGTGCGGATGATGGCCGAGACCGGCTGCGACGGCGTGGTGGTCGGGCGCGGATGCCTCGGGCGGCCGTGGCTGTTCGCCGAATTGCAGGCCGCATTGCGTGGCGAACCGCTGCCCGAGCCGCCGAACCTCGGTCGCGTCGGCCAGGTGCTGTACCGGCACGGCGCGCTGCTGGCCGAGCATCTCGGCGAAGATAAAGCCATGCGTGACCTGCGCAAACATATGGCCTGGTACCTGATGGGCTTCCCGGTCGGCGCCGATCTGCGCCGCTCCTTCGCGACGGTGTCGAGTCTGGTGCAGCTCGAAGACCTCATCGGTCAGCTCGACCCCGCCGTGCCGTTCCCCCGTGACGCCGAGGGCCCGCGCGGGCGCCAGGGCTCGCCGGGCAAGGTGGCGCTGCCGCACGGCTGGCTCGACGATCCCGACGATCCTGCCGTCCCCGCCGGCGCCGACCTGATGCACAGCGGCGGGTGATCCGCCCGGCGATACCTCTGCGGCAACCGTTCAGCATTCGCTTCGGCATATGACGTTTCGGCCGAGTCGGGCTCTCGTCGGGTGGCCGACCGTGGCGGAATCGTTATCATTGCGGAATCACTTCGGTCGGCCGGAGGCGGCGGCAACAGCGCGACGCCCGGCCGAACAGCGGTAAGACTGGAACACAGCAGTCGGGCCGGGCACTGAGGCAGAACGAAAAGCGAGGTTCGTTGGTGGGTGACGATCGGCACGGGCATTCGCCACGGCCCGGAGGTCGCGCCCCGTGGGAGCGGTATCCCGCGGCGGGTTCCCCCGAACGGGACGGCTCCGACGCGCCGCGCAGAGCCCGTCACGCCGACCCCGCGGACTCCGAATCCGCCGCGATCTCGGTGCAGGATCTGGTCAACCGGGTCGACAGCGAACGCATCAGCAGGCGCCGATCGGCCGAGCCCGGTCGCGCTGAGCCCCAAGGACGCCCGGCGCCGCAAGCGCAGGCGCAGCGGCCCGATACCGCCTCCCGTCAGCCGATTCCACCAGCACAACGATCCGCTCCGAGTGCGCGACAGTCGAGGCCGGTCCCACCACCTGCAGCGGCGGAGCCGCCCCAGCGCCGCGCCGCGCCGAACCAGCACCCGTCCGCCCCGCCCCCGCCCGACGACAACAGGCGGCAGGCCCAGCGCCGCGGCGAACCGACCCAGCGCCGGGCAGGCGATCCCCTGGCCGCCGATATCGCGCGCAAGTCCGCCGAGACCGGCCGCCCGCCGGCCGAGACCACTCGTCATCCCGCCGAGGCCCCTCATCGCGGACGAGAGACCGGCGCGATGCGCCGCCGCCCCGAGAACGCTCGGCGGCCCGGCGATCCGGAGCCCGGGCCCGAGCGCCCGGACCCGAAGCGGCGTCCACAGGGCTCCGCCGCCGCTGTTTCGGGGGCAGCCGCAGCCGGGTCCGGCCGTGGCCGGCAATCCGGCAGCACACCCGGCCGCGGCACGGGCAAAACCGGTGCGTCGGCGGTGGTTCAGGACATCGCGGACGCCGCGGGCCGACGTGGCCAGGAGCCGCCCGAAGTCGTCACCGACGTCATCGCGCCGGTCGAGGAGACCGAGCGGCCGCGCAAGGCACGCGGCAAGTCCGGCGCCTGGCCGACCACCGATACCGCCACCCCGGAAGCCGTCGGTGCGCCGCGGCGCACCCGGCTCGCGGAGAGCAAGCGGCGCAAACATCGCCGTGCGCGCGTGGCCGGACGGGCCGCGCTGGCCATCTCGGCCGCCGTCGCGCTGCTGATCACCGGCGGTGGCTGGAGTTATCTGCGCGCCAGCGGCAACAGCTTCAACCAGGTCTCCGCGCTCGGCGACAACTCCTCCGACGTCATCGACGGCAATGCCCAGCTCGGCGACGAGAACTATCTGATCGTCGGCACCGACACCAGGGCGGGCGCCAACGGCAAATTGGGCGCGGGGACGATCGAGGACGCCGAGGGCGCCCGCGCCGACACGGTGCTGCTCGTGCACGTTCCGAAGAACCGCCAGCGCGTGGTTGTGGTGTCCTTCCCGCGCGATCTCGATGTCGCGCGACCCGAATGCGAAGGCTGGGACAACGAGAAGGCCGATTACACCGAGGAGACCTTCCCCCCGTTCATCGGCGACAAGCTCAACGCGGTCTACGCCCTCGGCGGTCCGCGCTGCCTGGTCTCGACCATCCAGCGCCTGACCGGCAGCACCATCAACCACTTCATCGGCATCGATTTCGCCGGCTTCGAAGCCATGGTCGATCAGGTCGGCGGGGTCCAGGTCTGCACGAACGAGCCGCTGATCGACGACGAGCTCGGCACCGTGCTGGAAAAGGCCGGCAAGCAGACCATCAACGGCGCGACCGCACTCAACTATGTGCGCGCCCGCAAGGTCTACGGCGAGATCCGCGGTGACTACGACCGCATCAACCGCCAGCAGAAGTTCCTGGCGTCGCTGCTGCGCACCGCGCTGTCCAGCAAGGTCCTGCTCGACCTCGGCAAGCTCAACGGTTTCATCAAGGCCTTCACCCAGGCGACGTTCGTGGACAAGGTCAAGCCCGACGATCTGCTGACCCTCGGCCGGTCGCTGGCGGATGTGAACGCAGGCGCCGTCACCTTCCTCACGATTCCGACCTCGGGTACCACCGCCTACGGCAACGAGATCCCCCGCGAATCGGACATCAAGGCCATCTTCAAGGCGATCCGCGATGACCGCCCGCTGCCCGGTGAGAAGCCCGGCGCGGCCGCACCGACCCCGCCCGATCCGGCCCCGGCCGAGCCGCCGTCCTATGTCGCGGTCGATCCGAGCACGGTCTCGCTCCAGGTGTCCAACGGTTCCGGTATCAAGGGTCAGGCCGGCACGGTGGCCACCAAGCTGAACAACGTCGGCTTCCCGATCTACAGCACCGGCAACTACGACGGCGGGACCTCCGCGACCACCATCGTGCGTTACGCGACCGGTTACGAGGCGGAAGCGGCCACCGTCGCCAGCGCCATTCCCGGCGCGACGATGTCGGCCGCCGACGACGCCAGTCTCGGCAGCATCGTCGAGGTGGTGCTCGGCTCCGACTACCAGGGTGTGGTGAACGAACCGACCGCGGTGGGCGGGGCGATCACCGATGTCGCGGCCGCCCCAACGAGCCCGAGCCAGACCGCGCTGCCGGCCGACCTGGAGCACATCAACGCCGCGGACGATATCTGCGCCTGAGGCGGCTCCAGCGATCTTCGCCGCGCCCGGCCCCGGCATTTCACCCGCTGTTCGTGACTTGGACAGCGCCGCGAACTAGTGTCAGTTTTCATGCGTGTCATCTACAACGAGCAAATGGCCGGTCTCGCTCAACTGTTGGGCGAGATGGCCGGTCTCGCGGGTTCGGCCATGGACCGGGCCACCCAGTCGCTGCTCCAGGCCGACCTGTCGCTGGCCGAAGAGGTCATCAGCGAACACGACCGGATCGCCGAGATGATCACCGACGTCGAAGAGCGAACGTTCGCGCTGCTCGCGTTGCAGGCCCCGGTCGCGGGTGATCTGCGGCAGGTGGTGAGCGCGATCCAGATCGTCAACGACGTCAACCGGATGGGCGCGCTTGCCCTGCATGTGGCCAAGGTGACTCGCAGGCGTCATCCGAACCACGCGCTCCCCGAGTCGGTCAACGGCTACTTCGCCGAGATGGGCCGGATCGCGGTCAGCATGGGTGAGAGCGCCAAGGAAGTGCTCGAGACCCGCGACCCGGAACGTGCGGCGCTGCTCAACCAGCAGGACGACGCGATGGACGATCTGCATCGCCACCTGTTCACCCTGCTGATGGACCGCGACTGGAAGTACGGCGTCGCCGCGGCCGTGGATGTCACGCTGCTCGGCCGCTACTACGAGCGCTTCGCCGACCACGCCGTCGAGATCGGCCGCCGGGTGATCTTCCTGGTCACCGGTGAACTGCCGCCGGACGAAGACGCTTGACCGCCTCCCCTGGATTCTCGGCCGGGCTCAGGCGCCACTGACGACGCGTCGGCGGTTGGTCTCGGGTCGCTTCGCTCGTACCCGGGGAGTTAACCCGGATCGCACGAAATCAGTTGTGGCGGTACGCAAAAAGAGAGGGCCCGCGCTGTTTGCGCGGGCCCTCTCCGCATCCTGCCGTCCCGGACCGGCGGCTGTCTCCTGCCGCCCCGGAACGGGGACCTACCTCTATCCGAAGCGGCCAGAGATGTAGTCCTCGGTCTGCTTCTGGGACGGGTTGGAGAAAATCTTCTCGGTGTCGTCGATCTCGATCAGCTTGCCCGGCTTGCCCTGGGCCTCGAGGTTGAAGAAGCCGGTCTGGTCACTCACCCGCGCGGCCTGCTGCATGTTGTGCGTGACGATGACGATGGTGAATTCCTTCTTCAGCTCGGTGATCAGGTCCTCGATCGCCAGGGTGGAGATCGGGTCCAGCGCCGAACAGGGCTCGTCCATCAGCAGCACATCGGGCGAGACCGCGATGGCGCGGGCGATGCACAGACGCTGCTGCTGACCACCGGACAGGCCGCCGCCCGGCTTGTCCAGGCGATCCTTGACCTCGTTCCACAGGTTGGCTCCGCGCAGCGAGCGCTCGGCGACCTCGTCGAGTTCGGCCTTGTTGCGCACGCCCTGCAGTTTCAGCCCGGCCACCACATTGTCGCGAATCGACATGGTGGGGAACGGGTTCGGGCGTTGGAAGACCATGCCGATGGTGCGACGCACCCCGACCGGGTCGATCTGCGAGCCGTAGATGTCCTCACCGTCGAGCATCACCGCGCCCTCGACGCGGGCGCTCGGGGTGACCTCGTGCATCCGGTTCAGCGAACGCAGCACGGTGGACTTGCCGCAACCCGACGGTCCGATGAAGGCGGTGACGCTGCGCGGCAGCACGGTCAGGGATACGTCGGCCACGGCGTGGAATTTGCCGTAGTAGATGTTCAGGTCTTTGATATCGATCCGCTTGGCCATCGTGGGTATCCGTTCGCTTCTATCGGTTCCGCGTGAGCAGTTTGTTGACCGCGGCAGCGGCCAGATACAGCAGCGCGATCATCAGGATCAGGGTCAGCGCCGCGCCCCACACCCGCAGCCGGCCCGCCGGTTCCGGGTTCGCCAGCTCTTGGTAGATCAGCAGCGGCAGCGAGGCCATATTGCCGTCGAAGACGTTGAAGTTGATCGACTTGCTGTAGCCGACGAGCACCAGCACCGGCGCGGTCTCACCCATGACGCGGGCGAGGGCGAGCAGGATGCCGCTGATCATGCCGGGCAGCGCCGTCGGGATGACGATCCGCATGATCGTCTTCCACTTCGGCACTCCGAGCGCGTAGGAGGCTTCACGCAGTTCGTCGGGGACGAGTTTGAGCATTTCCTCGGTGCTGCGCACCACCACGGGCAGCATCAGCAGCACCAGCGCCAGCGAGACCGCGAACGCGCTCTGCGGGAAGCCGAGGGTCGCGATCCACAGCGCGAAGATGAACAGCGCCGCGACGATCGAGGGCACACCCGCGAGGATGTCGACCATGAAGGTGGTCACCTTGGCCAGCCGGCCGCGACCGTATTCGACCAGGTAGATCGCGGCCATGATGCCGAGCGGCACCGCGATGATCGCGGCCACCGCGGACTGCACGATGGTGCCGTAGATCGCGTGGTACACACCGCCAGCGGTCTGGTCGGGCAGCACGCCCTTCTGCGAGTTGGTCCACCATTCCGGGGCAACGATCGCCTCGATGCCCTTGCTGATCACCATCCACAGCACCCACACCAGCGGGATCAGCGCGATCGCGAAGCACAGCGTGATCAGCCCGGTGGCGATGTTGTTGCGGATCCGGCGGCCGGTGCTGACATGCCGGAAGGTGGGCGCCTTGACCGGCTTGTCGAGCGTCGTCGTGGTAGTCATCAGGAGTTGACCTTTCCGCCGGAGGCCAGCCGGGCCAGCGCGTTGACCACGAAGGTCAGGGCGAACAGCACGAAGCCTGCCGCGATGTAGGCGCCGGTGGGCAGCGCGGAGCTGAACTCCGCGGCCGAGGCGGCGATCCGGGAGGCGAAGGTGTAGCCGCCGTCGAACAGCGACCAGTTGCCGGCCTGGGCGGCGGTGCGCAGCACGATGAGCACCGCGATGGTCTCACCGAGGGCGCGGCCGAGGCCGAGCATGGATCCGGCGATCACACCGCTGCGCCCGTAGGGCAGCACCGTCATCCGCACGACTTCCCATTTGGTCGCACCGAGCGCTTGCGCTGCTTCGATATGCGAGACCGGCGTCAGCGCGAAGACCTCACGCGAGACCGAGGTGATGATCGGCAGGATCATCACCGCGAGGATCACGCCCGCGGTGAAGATCGTGCCGCCACCGGAGATCGAGACATTGCCTTCGGCGAACAGGAAGAACCAGCCCAGCTTTTCGTTGAGGAACCGCTGGACCGGTTCGATCTGGGGTGCGAGCACCAAAAAGCCCCACAGGCCGAACACGATCGATGGCACCGCGGCCAGCAGATCGATCAGCATCGCGAACGGCTTCGCCATCCGAGTGGGCGCGTAGTGGGTCAGGAACAGCGCGATGCCGACGCCGATCGGCACCGCGACGATCAGCGCGAAGATCGAGCTCAGCACCGTGACCATGAACAGATCGCGAATACCGAACCGCAGGTGGTCGGCGTTCGTGGTGGAGAACTCGGCGCTGGTGAAGAAGTTGGCCTCGTTGGCCATGACCGAGGGAACCGCGCGAATCAATAGGAACAGCGCGATCAGCGCGATGGCGCCGACGATCGTCGCGCCCGCTGCCGTCGCCAGCGACCGGAAGATCGTTTCGGCCCGCTGACTGTGGGGCTGTCGTCCCTTGACAGAAGGTGTCTCGGGCTTGGGTTCGCTCGACATAGGCGCAGTATCTCCAGCCGCCTGCCGGCTCGTCGACTCCGACGAACCGGCAGGGGCCACCTCAGGGTGCACGGTCATGGCTGGCTGACGATCAGGAGATGGCGTTGATCGCGGCGGTCAGCTTGGTCTTGAACTGGTCGGGGATCGGGATGTACCCGGCCTCTTCCAGCCCCTCCTGGCCGTTGGTGACGGCCGAGGTCAGGAACGCCTTGACGGCGGTGGCGACGGAGTCGTCGGCGTAATCGGAGCACACGATCTCGTAGGTCGCCATCACGATCGGGTAGGCGCCGGCCTGGGCGGGCTTGTAGAACGAGGAGGTGTCGAGGGCCAGGTCGTTGCCCTCACCCTTGATCTTCGCGCCGTCGATGGCCTTACCGGCCGACTCGGCCGACAGGGTTACCGGCTCCGGGCTCGCCGAGGTGATGACCTTGGCGATGGACAGGTTCTGCGCCTTGGCGAAGGACCACTCGTTGTAGGTGATGGAGTTCTTGGTGCTCTTCACCGCGGCCGAGGTGCCCTCGTTGCCCTTGGAGCCTTCACCGACGCCGCCGGCGAAGACCTTGCCCGCGCCCTTGCCCCACGCACCGTCGGAGGCGGCGTCCAGGTAGAGCTGGAAGTTGTCGGTGGTGCCGGACTCGTCGCTGCGGAAGATCACCGCGATCGGCTCGGCGGGCAGCGCGGCGTTCGGGTTCAGCGCCTTGATCTCGGGGGCGTCCCAGGTCTTGACGGTGCCGTTGAAGATCTTGGCGGCGGTCGGGCCGTCCAGCACGAGGTCGGTCACGCCGTCGATGTTGTAGGTGATGGCGATGGGACCGAAGACGGTGGGCAGGTTCCAGGCCGGCGAGGCGCAGCGTTCCTGAGCCTTGGCCGGCTCGTCCTTCTTGGCGCTCAGCGGGGAGTCGGAGCCACCGAAATCGGTCTGGCCGCCGATGAATTCGCTGACACCCGCGCCGGAGCCGCTGGAGGTGTAGTTGAGCGTCTGGCCGTCGCAGTTCGCCTCGTAGGCCGCGGTGAAGCGCTCCATGGCGTTCTTCTGCGAGGACGCGCCGCTGGCCTTCAGCGATTCCTTACCACCGCAGGCGACGTTGGTGTTCGCCTCGGGGCCGCCGGCCGTGGTGTTGTCGTCGCTGCCACATCCGGCGAGCGTCATGGCACCGGCGGCCAGCACACCGACGAGTGCGCTGCTGCGCTTGAATTTCACAATTCCTCCGCATGTTGCGTAACTACTCGCCCGGCCCCTCACCGGCCCGGGCGGGTGATGTGGTGCGGTTCGCGGGGAACTTGCGCACCAGGCAGCGCGTGCTGCCCACAAGTAACGTAGATTCGCCCGGTTGACAGTTGGACCAGGCTGAGTGAACGGAAAGTGAACAGCCCGGCGATAACGGCGTTGACCGGTGTGACATTTGCCCCACATTTACTCGAACTCCCCGAATCGTCCGATTACCGTTCAGTTGGGTTGGGTGCTCGTGTCCGGTTCGTCCGGATTACCGATCGGCGCTCGCGCCGGCCGCGTAGGCGGCGTCGACATGGGCGACGGAGAAGCCGAGCCGGGTGTAGGTGTGCACCGCGGAGGCGTTGTCGGCTTCGGTGTACAGCAGCACCGCACCGAGCCCGCGATCGCGCAGGTAGTGCAGTCCGGCGAGGGTCAGCAGGCGACCGAGGCCGCGGCCCTGCGCGGCCGGATCGATCCCTACCACGTACACCTCGCCCAGCGGCGGATCGAGCTCGGTGTGCACCTTGGTCCAGTGAAATCCCAGCAGCCGTCCGGGATCGCCCGCGTCCACCGCGAGGAACAGCCCCGCCGGGTCGAACCAGGGCTCGGCCCGGCGCAGCGCGATCTCGCGTTCGGTCCAGCCGCCCTGCTCCGGATGCCAGTCGAAGGCGGCGTTGTTGACCCGCAGCAGCTCGGCGTCGTCATCGGGACCGGCATAGGTGCGCAGCAGAATGCCCTGCGGCACGGTCAATTCCGGTAGCTCCTCGGTAGCCAGATCGCGACGCATCTGCCACAGTTCGCGCGCGATCGCCAGGCCCAGCCGCGCCGATACCGCCCGCGCGCCGGGCAGGTTGCCGTGCGCCCACACCCGCGCGCCCGCACCGCCTGCCTCCAGCGCCGCGGCCACCAGTTGGGTGCCGTAGCCGATACCGCGCGCGGCGGGATCGACGGCGGCCTCGGCCATCGCCGGATGCTCACCCCGCGCGGGCACCAGGTTGGCGTAGCCGATCACCGTCTCGTCGCGCAGACCCAGCAGGTGGCGAGCCGCACCCGGCTCCCGTAGCGACAACACGGCCTGTTCGGAGACGGCGGCCACACCGTCGGCCTCGGCCGCCCGTTCCAGCAGCGCACGCACCTGCTCGGCCGATCCGGCGTCGAGCCGGTCGCTCCAGCGCATCGTCATGTCGCTCACTCGCATACCACCCATCCACTGTGTCGTCGGAGATTCCGGGGTCGCGCTACCGCCAACTTAGCGGCAAAACGGACAATTCCCACCGTTGGTGAGCGGTTCGTTATCTAACGTGCCGTTATTGAGCGGTACCGTTAACCGGCGCCAGCGGAGTGCCGTCCGAGCCGTCGGTCTCCTCCTCGGCGAAGGCCGGAGCCTCCCCCTTGGCGTTGGATCGCGCGGGCCGCACCGCCTTGTATCCGACATTACGGACGGTGCCGATCAACGACTCGTACTCGCTGCCGAGCTTGGCGCGCAGCCGCCGCACATGCACGTCGACGGTGCGGGTACCGCCGAAGAAGTCATAGCCCCACACCTCCTGCAACAGCTGAGCGCGGGTGAAGACCCGGCCTGCGTGCTGGGCCAGATACTTCAACAGCTCGAATTCCTTATAGGTGAGATCGAGCGGACGGCCGCGCAGCCGGGCGGTGTAGGTGCCCTCGTCGATCACCAGCTCACCGAGGGTGATCTTGCCGGTGCTCTCCGGGCTGGCCACCCCGCCGTTGCGGCCGACGAGCAGCCGCAGCCTGGCATCGAGTTCGGCCGGGCCGGTGCCGGGCAGCAGGATGTCGTCGAGCCCCCAGTCGGCATTGACGGCGACCAGGCCGCCCTCGGTCAGCACCGCCACCACCGGCACCGACGAACCGGTGCTGCCGAGCAGCCGGCACAGCCCGCGGGCGGCGGCGAGATCGGTGCGCGCGTCGACCAGGGCCACATCGGCGGTCCCGGCCTCCAGCAGCGAGGCCACCTCGGTCGGGGCGGGCCGGACGGTATGCGCCAGCAGCGCGAGCGAGGGCAGCACCGATTCCGGGTTGGGGTCGGATGTGAGCAGGAGCAGCTCCACAAGCACTCCTCCCATTTCGTAGCTACGCGAAAGCCCGGCATCGTCGCCGCGTGCCACGTCGCTGGTCACAGGTGATCGGATGCAAGATTAGCGCGTATGCGCCGATGAGCTTGTCATCCGGGTGAGCGGTCCGGTTACTGTTCATTCCATGCGCAAGCTGATTATCGGGCTGCTGTGTCTCGCGGGACTGGCGGTGGTCATCGATTTCGGCGCCGCCGCGTATTCGGAGTACCGCGTGTCCCGCTCCCTGCGCGAAGGCGCCGATCTCAGCGCCGACCCCGAAGTGACCTTCCACGGTTTCCCCTTCCTGCGTCAGGCGTACAACGGCCACTACGACAACATCCAGATCACCGCACGCAGCATGCGGCCGGACATCCCCGGTGAGATCGCCGTCGAGGCGACGCTGACCGGGATGCGGCTGCCGCTGGGCGACCTCGTCGACGGCCGGGTGCGCAGCGTGCCGGTGGACCACGTCGACGTGCGCATGCGGGTGGAACCGGTGGAACTCGGCCGCCTCTTCGGCATCCCCGACCTGCAAGTTCACTCCCGGCCCGCGGATAAATCCGATGGCACCGGTGGCTCGGGCGGTTCCGGGATGACCACCGCGGGCGCACTGGTGCTGACCGGCACCCTGCCCAAGGCGCCCGCCGGACAGTTCGGGGCGAAGATCGCCGGCGAACGAGTCAGCGTGCAGGCGGATCTGCTGCTGGACGGCGACCAGATCCGCGTCATCGCGACCGGCTTCTACCGCGGCCCCGAGGACACCTCCAGCGTGGTGGTGCCCGAGGACGAGGCTCCCGCGGTGCTGGCCCGATTCACCCGTACCATCGATACGAAGGAACTTCCGTTCGGCATCCGGCCCACCGAGGTCTTCGCGCTCGGCGGCCAGATCGTCGTCGAGGGCGAGGGTGAGAACGTGACGATCGATCTCGACAGATTGCGGCGACAATGATCGAAATCACAATTCTGGTGGTGATGCTGCTGGCCGGCATCGCCGTCGGGCTGTACCTGCGCGGCCGTGACGGCACCGTCCGCCCGGCCACCCTGGACAAGGACACCGACGAGCGAGCCGAACTGCTGGCCGCCGCGGGCATCACCGGATCCGGCCCGGCCGTACTGCATTTCTCCGCCGAATGGTGCGGTCCGTGCACGGCGGTGCGGCGCGTAGTCGCCGGTGTCACCGAGGATTTGGCCGATTCACCGCAGCCGCCGCGCGATATCGAGGTCGATATCGACGCCGACCCGACCCTGGCCAAGGCCCTCAATGTGATGTCGCTGCCCACCACATTCGTCTTCG
Source organism: Nocardia sp. CDC519 (assembly GCF_059509835.1). Classification (NCBI taxonomy): domain Bacteria; kingdom Bacillati; phylum Actinomycetota; class Actinomycetes; order Mycobacteriales; family Nocardiaceae; genus Nocardia; species Nocardia sp. CDC519. The sequence continues at coordinate 429,106 of NZ_CM183377.1, forward strand.
ACGCCGAAGGTCGCGAACGCTTCCGCATCTCCGGTGTGCCGCAGGTCGGCGATCTGCGTAGTGCGCTCACCCCGTTGACGGTCTGAAAACCCGCCGCCGACCTGCGGAGCAAGCCTCCTGATCAACCCGGGGTCCAATTCTCCCCGGGAATTGGGTAAACTGCCTTCCGTGCAAACCCACCGCGAGCTGATGCTCACCCGACGCCGCACAGTTGATCTGTGCCGGCTCGGTGGTTGTTGCTGCCTGTGCCGCTGATCGGTCGGCCTGCTCAGATTTCCTGACGCCGACCAGCGTTCGCCGCGCGAGAGATCCCTTGATCCCCCGGCGAATTGGCAAATTTCCCGCCGAACAGCACCTCGAGCGCAGGAGTACGCACGATGTCCACCGATTCCCTCAACACTTCCGGAACCAGGACCATCCCCGACGGCCACGTCGACGTCCGCGGACCGCGGTTCGTCGCCTGGGTCACCACGGGCGTCCTTGTTCTGGTGCTGATCGCTGCCGCCTTCTCCCCCGCGATCGCCGCCGTGCTGATCGCGGCCCAGGCGGTGGTCTTCGCCCTCGGCGCCGTCAACGGGCCCAAACGGCACCCGTACGGCCGCATCTACGCGAACCTCATCGCCCCGCGCTCCGGCCCGGTCACCGAGACCGAGCCCGAAGCCCCGCTGCGGTTCGCCCAACTACTCGGCCTGGCCTTCGCGGCCGTGAGCCTGCTGGGCTTCGTGCTCGGCGCCCCCGTGGTCGGCGCGCTCTTCGCCGGCTTCGCACTGTTCGCCGCGTTCCTGAACGCGGCGTTCGGGATCTGCCTTGGCTGCAAGATCTATCCCCTGGTAGCCCGATTCCGCCGGCGTTCGATTGGCGGTGCTCGCGAGCCCTCCGTGGTTACGCAAGCTGCCTCCTCCGGGCCTGACGCTCCCACCGCAACCCCGGCACCGAACTGACCCTGCAAGTCACCACCGAAAGGAACAACATGGCCCGCTCCGATGTCCTGGTCTCCGTTGACTGGGCCGAAGAGAACCTCAACGCCCCCGGCGTGGTCTTCGTCGAGGTCGACGAGGACACCTCCGCCTACGACGGCGGTCACATCGAGGGCGCCGTCCGGCTCGACTGGAAGAAGGACCTGCAGGATCAGGTTCGTCGTGATTTCGTGAACCAGGAGCAGTTCTCCGATCTGCTCTCGGCGCGCGGCATCTCCAACGACGACGAGGTCATCCTCTACGGCGGCAACAACAACTGGTTCGCCGCCTACGCGTACTGGTACTTCAAGCTGTACGGCCACAACAACGTCAAGCTGCTCGACGGTGGCCGCAAGAAGTGGGAACTCGACGGCCGCCCGCTGTCCACCGAACCGGTGAGCCGCCCGGCCACCCAGTACAAGGCGTCCGCTCCGGACCTGTCGATCCGCGCCTTCCGCGACGAGGTCATCGCGGCCATCGGCGCCAAGAACCTGGTCGACGTCCGGTCCCCTGACGAGTTCTCCGGCAAGATCCTGGCTCCCGCGCACCTGCCGCAGGAGCAGAGCCAGCGTCCCGGCCACATCCCCGGCGCCATCAACGTGCCGTGGAGCAAGGCCGCGAACGAGGACGGCACCTTCAAGTCCGACGACGAGCTGGCCAAGATCTACGCCGAAGCCGGCCTCGACGGCTCCAAGGACACCATTGCCTACTGCCGCATCGGTGAGCGTTCCTCGCACACCTGGTTCGTGCTGCAGGAGCTGCTCGGCCACCAGAACGTCAAGAACTACGACGGCAGCTGGACCGAATACGGTTCGCTCGTCGGCGCACCGATCGAGTTGGGAGCGTAATCAATATGTGTGCAGCACCTACCCAGGGTCAGGCCATCCCGGCAGGGGTGGATGTGGAGAAGGAAACGGTCATCACCGGCCGCGTGCTGAGCGCCGACGGCCAGCCGGTGGGCGGCGCGTTCGTGCGCCTGCTCGACGGCAACGGTGATTTCACCGCCGAGGTCGTGGCGTCGGGCACCGGTGACTTCCGGTTCTTCGCCGCGCCGGGTTCGTGGACCGTGCGCGCGCTGAGCTCGGCGGGCAACGGCTCGGCCGAGGTCCGCCCCGAGGGCGCGGGCATCCACAGCGTGGACGTCGCGGTCGCGAAGTAATCTCGCGGCCTTCAGCGGCCCCGCAGCCTTCGTCACGAGGAGGCTGCGGGGCCGCTGTGCGTCGGCCGGAGGCTGTGTGCACCGCCGGGGCCGACGCCGCCGGGGCCGTTTGCGTATCGCCGCACGGCAATAGCTAGACTCCAGATGTGGTCCTCTTCTTCGAGATTCTGCTGGTGGCCGTGTCCATCCTCATCGGGTGGTTCGGCCTGTACGTCTTCTACCGGCTCTTTACCGAATCATGAGCGATCTCGCGAGCGAGGGTTCCGATCCGGCCGAGCACGCGAGTGAGAACATGAACGGCAACGCTCCGGCCCCGCAGCCGGAGCGCCGTAGCGGTGATCAGGCGGTGGCCGACGCCGCCGAGCGGGCGAAATCGACCGGCGCCCGCAATATCCCGGTGCTGCCGGATCTGCCGCTGCCCGAGGACACCGCGAATCTGCGGCTCGGGCCGGATCTGAGCTCGGCCATGCTCGCACTGCTGCCGCTGGTCGGTGTGTGGCGCGGTGAGGGCGAGGGCAACGACCCCGAGCGCGGCGACTACCGCTTCGGCCAGCAGATCATCGTCTCCCATGACGGCGGCGACTTCCTGGCCTGGGACTCCCGCTCCTGGATCATCGAATCCGATGGGTCCTACGGCGGCCCCGATCTGCGCGAGAGCGGGTACTGGCGGGTCGGCACGGACGCCGACGACGAGGTCATCGAACTACTGTTGACGCACAGCTCCGGCATCGTCGAGCTGTTCTACGGTCAAGCGCTGACCCAGTCGTCGTGGGAGCTGGCCACCGATGTGGTGATCCGCAGCCAATCCGGAGTGGTCGTCGGCGGCGCCAAGCGGCTGTACGGGATCGTCGAGGGCGGAGATCTGGCCTACGTCGAGGAGCGGGTGGTGGCCGACGGGCCGCTGGAGCCCCGGCTGTCGGCGCGGTTGCAGCGGTATATCGGCTGAGCTGTGCGCCTCGAACGCGGTACCCGATCCGGGTGCCGCGTTTCTTGTTTCCCCGGCTGAGTTTCTTTTCGTGTCCCGGATATGGAACGACCCCCGAGCCGTACCGCTGTGCCGGAGCACATCGGTCCCGACCGGACAAGATCGGGGACTCGGGGGCCGGGTGACTGCCTGGGATTCGCTATCAGCACGTACTCGCCGAATGGAATCCATACAGCGGTGGTGCCTTAGCGGGCAGCCACCTCACGTGTCCAAGAGTCAAACATTCTTCAGACCACCTCCTTCCTTGTGTACCGACGAATCTAGCCACCGGTCAGGATGTCGGCAACGGAATTTCGCGCGGAGCGGACAACGGGCCTTCCTGCCTGCCGGAAACCACGCTGACCTGCCCTGATGCGTCCACCTGCAGGACCAGATCGGCGCGGTGGCCCGGCGGCAGTTGATGTGTGACGACCACTACGTCGCGCCCGGGGTCGACCAGGCCGCTGTCCACGTCGAGCAGGGCGCGCAGCAGCTCCGCGCCGGCCGCGGCCTCGAGGTGCTCGGTGGGTTCGTCGAGCAGCAGCACCCGCGCCGGGGAGATCAGCGCCCGCGCGAGCAGGATCCGGCGGCGCTGCCCACCCGAGACGGCCGCCGCACCGCCGACCAGATCGGTGTGGATGCCCTCGGGCAGCGAGTCGAGCCAGGGCCCGGCGCCCACCGCTCGCAGGGCCTGTTCGCCCTCCTCGACGGTGAGATCGCCGCGCGCAACCCGCAGGTTCTCGAGAACGCTGGTGCCGAAGAGGTGGGCGTCCTCGGCGAAGAAGGTCACGCCGGGGACCGGGGTGCCGAACAGGCCCGCCCACGCCATCAGCAGGGTGGTCTTGCCCGCGCCGCTGGGGCCGGTGATGGCGATGCGGCGGGCGTTCGGGAGTTCGGGGAAGTCACCCGCCGGGCCGGGGAGCGGGCCCGCCTCCGTCCGGTCCGTCGATGTCGGCTGATGAAGTGCGGTCGCCCCGGGGTGGGGTGGGGCCGCGCTCGCGGTGGAGTCGAGCGCCCTTCGGCCCGGCGGTCGCGCCCCATCGCTGCCGGTCTGGGCGCCGAACTGCGGCGACACGACGTCGCCTGGGTTGTCCGACGCGGGGCTGCCGGAAGCGCCCACCGCGTTCAGCCGGGTGTATGCGGCGCGGGCGGTGGTAAGGGTTTGGGCCGCGGCCGGCAGCGGGCCGACGGCTTCGAAGGCCGAGAGTGGCAGCAGGACCAGGATGGTCAGGGCCATCGGGGTCATGGCGCCGGGAGCACCGCCGTTCGGGCCGTAGAGGATGATGCCGATGAGCAGGGCGCCGAGCACGCTCGCCCCGATGGACAGCGGGGTGGCGGCGGCCGCCCAGGCGCTGCGGGAGGCGGCGGCGTCTTCGGCGGCGACCGCGCGCTCACTGGCGGCGGAGGCGGCGGCGATGGCGTCGTCCAGACGGCCGGCTACCCGCAGTTCGGGGGCATGATCCAGGATGGTCATCGCCTGCGCGGTGAACTCCGCGCGGTCGGCGCGCACTGCCCGCTCGGCCGCGGCCGCCGCCCTGGCCGACAGCCACGGCGCGAGGACGCCCGAAACGATCAGCGCCACAGCGAGGATCGCGGCGGCGGCGATCGAAATGAGGCCCAGCAGCACCACGGCCGCGGTCGACAGAATCGCCGCCACCGCGACCGGCACGAAGGAGCGCACCACCACGGCGCCGAGGTCGTCGATATCGCTGCCGACGCGTACCAGCAGGTCACCGCGCCGCAGCTGGGTGGGCGATCGATCTGCCGGCGGCGCCGAGCTCTCGACCGGCTGCGTCGATGAGTACGCGCTGGTCTGCGGGCCCGTCGATGAGCCTCGACTGTTCAGCGGGCCTGTCGACGAGTCCTGGCCGTCCAGCGGGCCCGCAGTGCCGGCTCGCCCATTCATGTGCGCGTCCGCCGTCAGGGCGTGACCACGCCGGCTTCCGGTGGCCCGGAGTGCACGCGCGTTCATTGCCGGCACCGAATTCCGGCGCGGGAGCCACAGATTCGACCGCGCCAGCGTGCGATAGGTGGTGGTCCGCGCCGTCGTCATCGCCCGCAAGGCCACATCGTGGGTGGCCAGCCGCTCCAGATACCGGCACAGCCCGCGCGAGATGCCCAGCGCCCGCACCGCCACCACCGCGACGGTCAGATCCAGCACCGGCGGCATCTGCCAGGCTCGCGCGATCAACCACGCCGCCAGCGCCGCCAGCGCCAGACCGCTGCCCAACGCCAGCACGCCCCAGCCAACGGCCACGGCCACCCGCCACGGCGAAAGCCGCAGCATCGACCACATTCCGCGCATGTCACGCATGAGTTCACCCATGATGCCGCTCCACTCGCATCGGCAGCGGCAGGCCGGCCTCGCCGCAGTCGACCCGGCGCATCATCGGAGGCACATCGCACCGCCGAACCCGAACCGCGTGAGCACCCTGCGCTTCACCCGAGCCCTGCGCGGCGGGCGGTGGGATCAGCAGCGACGAACCCCACGCGAGGACACCCCTGCGGCCGAGCACGCGATGAAACACGGCGTGCGGTGCAGCATTCACAGCGCCACCTCCTGCGGGCGGGTGGTGGCCGGCACCTCGATGACGGTGTCGGCACCGCGCCTGCGCACATTGCGCCGCCCATGCTCGGCGGGCCGTGGGATCACCAGCGCCGAACTCCGCGTGAGGACACCACTGCGGCCGGGCGCGCCGCGACGGCCACGGGCGTGCGGTGCAGCACTCACAGCGCCACCTCCTGCGGGCGGGCAGCGGCCGGCACCTCGATGACGGTGTCGGCGATCGCGAGCAGCGGCGGGCGGTGGGCCACGATCACGACCGTGGCACCGGCGCGGGCGCGGGCGGTGAGGGCGGCGAGGACGGTGGCTTCGCTGTCGGCGTCGAGGTGGGCGGTGGGTTCGTCGAGCAGCAGGATCGGGCGGTCGGCGGCCAGCACGCGAGTCAGGGCCATGCGTTGGCGCTGGCCGAGGGACAGGCCGGCCCCGCCGGCGCCGACGCGGGTGTCCCAGCGGTCCGGGAGCTCGTCCAGCACGGCGTCGAAACCGGTCGCCGCGCATGCCGCGTCGAGTTCGCCGAGCACCCGAGCGGATTGCCTGCGCTGCGATTCGGTGATGCGGGCGCCGAGCAGCTCCAGGTTCTCCCGCAGGGTGCCCGGCACCAGCACCGGACGCTGCGGCAGCCACGCCACCCGCGACCACCACTGGGTCGGGTCGAGGTCGGCTATGTCGATTCCATCCACCCGCACCCTGCCGCGATCCGGCGCGATCAATCCGAGAACCGCTTGCAGCACCGTCGATTTCCCGCAGCCATTGGGCCCGGTGAGCACCGAGACCGACCCCGGGTGCAGGACCGCGGACAACCCATCGGGCGCCATGCCGTCTCGCGCGCGGACGGCGAGATCGACCAGTTCGATGCGCCCCGCGCTGCCGGGGTCCGCGCCCGAACCGTGTTCGGCGATCTCCTCGAAGCCGCGGCGACCGGTATCTCGGCGGCGAGCGGCATCATCGACCGTCCCGCCGGCATCGCCGATCCCACGGTCGGCCCGCTGCTCGTCGCCGCGGCAGGCGCCTACGCCGGGGCGCTCCAGATGCGAGCTCCCCGACCCGCCGGCCTCCGCGCTGCGATCCACCCCGGCGGGAACCCGCCGTACCTCCGCGTCGACGTCTTCCGACCCCACCGCGACATCCGGCGGGTCGAGCACCGCGAAAGCCTTGTCCGCCGCGGCCATTCCGTCCTGCGCCGCGTGGAATCGTTCGCCAACGGTGCGCAGCGGCAGGTACACCTCCGGCGCCAGCACCAGTGCGACGACGCCCGCGTACAAACTCATCTCACCGAAGACCAGCCGCAGCCCGATGGAGACGGCGATCAGCGCGACCGACAGCGTCGCCAGCATTTCCAGCACCATCGACGACAGGAACGCGATGCGCAGCGCGGACATGGTGCGGTGCCGGAGGGCATCGCCGAGCTCCTGCACACGGCCGGCCATGGTGCGCGGCTGTCCGTCCGGCGGCAGCTTCGCAGCGGGATCGGTGTCACCACCACGCGAGCTCTCGCGCCCCAGCGCACGCAGCGTCGGCATACCCGCGAACAGATCGAGCAGCTGATCCGACAGCCGCGTGGTCGCGTCGAGCGTGGCGCGGGCACGGCCCTCGGTGAGCAGGCCGATCAGGATCATGAAGATCGGGATCAGCGGCAGCGTGATCACCACGATGATGCCGGAGGTCAGATCATGGGCCGCGATGACGATCCACACCACCGGCGGCACCAGCACCGCGAGCAGCAGCGCGGGCAGGTACCCGACCAGGTAGCCGCGCAGCCCGGACAGTCCGGTGCCGACCACCACTGCCAATTCGGTTCGGCGCGATTCCAGTTCGCGCGGCGGCAACTGCGCCCCCGCCGCCAGTACCGACTGTTCCAGTTCGGCGACCACCGAGGCGCCCGCCCGGTGCGCGATCCTGGCCTGCCACCAGGTGGCCAGCACACGGCCTGCGATGGCCAGCGCGAGCACGATCAACTCGGCGCTCCACCTGCCGATCTCGCGGGCGCCGGGATCGGTGATCACTCCGGCGAGCACCCGACCGATCATCACCGCGGCCACCACGATGGCGATGGTCGTCAGCACCGAGAGCCCGACGCTCAACGCCAGGTAGCGCCGCGCCGAACGCGCATACCGCCACAGACGGGGGTCGACGGGCGGGCGGCGGGCCATGACCTACTCCTCGACGACGGGACGGCGCGACAAACCGATACCGGGCGGGATCTGCTCAACGGTAATCCGCTTGCGGAACACCCAGTAGGTCCAGCCCTGGTAGATCAGCACCACCGGCGTCACGATGACGGCCGCCCAGCTCATCACCTTCAGCGTGTACGGCGTGGACGAGGCGTTGTCGACGTTCAGGCTGAACGCGGGGTCGATGGTCGAGGGCAGCACGTCCGGGAACAGCGAGCCGAACAGCAGCGCCGAGGCGGCCACGATCACCAGGGCAGTGCCGGTGAAGGCCCAGCCGTCGCGCTCGGCGAAGTGCGCGGCGGCGGCGACGACCAGTCCGAGCACCGCGAGGCCGAGCGGGATCCAAGTCCAGTCGGCGCCATAGGCGAGCTGGGTCCACAGCCCGAACCCGCCGACCACCAGCGCGGTGGGAGCCAGCAGCAGCCTGCCGGTGCGCATGGCGTCCGCGCGCACCTCACCGCCGGTTTTCAGGCTCAGGAACACCGCGCCGTGCAAGGCGAACAGCAGGCCGGTGGTGAGGGCGCCGAGCAGCGCGTACGGGCTGAGCAGATCCAGCAGCGATCCGGTCATCTGGTGGTCGGCGTCGAGCGGGACGCCGCGCACGATATTGGCGAAGACCCAGCCCCAGGCCAGCGCGGGCACCCAGGAACCGATGCCGATACCGAGGTCGCAACGCGCCCGCCAGACCGGATCGTCGATCTTGCCGCGGTATTCGATGGCGCAGATCCGCAGGATCAACGCGACCAGCAGCAACAGCAGCGGGAAGTAGAACCCGGAGAACAGGCTGGCGTACCACTCGGGGAACGCCGCGAACATCGCGCCGCCCGCGGTGATCAGCCACACCTCGTTGCCGTCCCAGACCGGGCCGATGGTGTTGAGCACCACGCGCCGACGCGTATCGGAGCCACGCCCGAGCACGGGCATCAGCATGCCGACGCCGAAGTCGAAGCCCTCCAGCACGAAGTAGCCGGTGAACAGCACGCCGATCAGAACGAACCAGAACTCTTGCAGATCCATCGTCGGCTCCTAGTAGGCGAACGAAAGCTGTTCGACGGCAGGTTCTTCGGTGCGTGGTTTCGCACCGGGCGCCCCGGTATCGTCCGGCCCCTTCGCGGGCGCGGGCGCGGCGGCTTTGTCCGGTCCCTCGATGACGTAGCGGCGCATCAGGTAGAACCACACCACCGCCAGCAGGCCGTACACGATCGTGAAGGTGATCAGCGAGACCCACACCGTGGTCGCGGAGTGGTTCGACACCCCGTCCTGCACCAGCAGTCGCAGGTTCGGGTCGCCGGTCGGGTTCGGCACCACCACCCAGGGCTGACGGCCCATCTCGGTGAACACCCAGCCCGCGCTGTTGGCCAGGAACGGGGTGGGGATGGCCAGCAGGCTCAGCCAGGAGAACCAGCGTTGGTCGGGCACCCGGCCGCGGCGCATCACCCAGAGCCCGGCGATGGCGAGCAGGGCCGAGCCGCCGGCCAGGCCGATCATGGCGCGGAAGGACCAGTAGGTGACGAACAGGTTGGGCCGGTAATCGCCGACGCCGTACTTCTCGTTGTAGGCCTGTTGCAGGTCGACGACGCCGTCGAGGGTGACACCGGTGAACTTGCCCTCGGCCAGCCACGGCAGCACGTACGGCACCTCGATGACATGGGTGACGCTGTCGCAGTTGTTGTGTGTGCCGACGGTCAGCACCGAGAAATCGGGGTTGGTCGCGGTGTGGCACAACGATTCCGCCGAGGCCATCTTCATCGGCTGCTGCTCGAACATCAGCTTGCCCTGGACGTCGCCGGTGTAGATCAGCGCGACTCCGGACAGCGCGATCACCACCAGCGAGGCCCGCGCGGCCGGCCGCCACATGGTCCTGGCCTCGGTGAGCTTCTGCTCGTCGCCGCTGCGCGCGTTGCGCACCATCCACCAGCCCGCGATACCGGCGACGAAGGTGGCCGCGGTCAGGAACGATCCCGCGACGACGTGCGGAAACGCCGCCAGCGCAGTGTTATTGGTGAGCAGTTCGACAATGCTGGTCAGCTCCGCGCGCCCGGTCTCCGGGTTGTAGCGGGCGCCCACGGGATGCTGCATGAACGAGTTGGCGGCGATGATGAAGTACGCCGAGGCGTTCACGCCGATGGCCACCATCCAAATGGTCGCCAGATGCACCAGTTTCGGTAGCCGGGACCAGCCGAAGATCCACAGGCCGATGAACGTCGACTCCATGAAGAAGGCGACCAGGCCCTCCAGCGCCAGCGGTGCGCCGAAGACGTCGCCGACGAACCGGGAGTATTCGCTCCAGTTCATCCCGAACTGGAATTCCTGCACGATGCCGGTGGCGACACCGAGGGCGAAGTTGATCAGGAACAGCTTCCCGAAGAACTTGGTGAGCCGGTACCAGTGTTCCTTGCCGGTGATCACCCACGCGGTCTGCATACCCGCGATGAGCGGGGCGAGTCCGATGGTGAGCGGCACGAACAGGAAGTGGTAGACGGTCGTGATGCCGAACTGCCACCGCGAGACGTCCAAGGCACTCACACTGACCTCCTGGCGATCTACGACGTGTCGTAGTAAGACTACGCGGCAGGTCAGCCCGGTCAACGTGTCGCGCGACACGACACGCCGACCGTCACAGGCCGGTCAGGGCCGGTTTCACCAGTCGGCGATCGAACCCGCCCGCTCGATACCGCGCTCGACCAGCTCGACGATCTCGGCCGCATTGTCCGGCGCCGACATCCGCAGCCCGTCCAGCGAGTTCACCCGCGCGGCCAGCGTGATGCTCGACAGCATCCAGATGGAATCGCAGGTGAGCAGGTCAGCGGTGTAGAGCGATTCGTAGCGGCAGTCATAGCCCGCCTTCTTCGCCTCCGCGTAGAACGCCCGCTGGGTGACCCCGGGCAGAACGCCGTTCTTGGCAGGCGGGGTGATCAACTGCTTGTCCCGCACGATCACCACCGTGGACCGCGGCCCCTCCAGCACCCGGTTCTCGGTACTGGTGAAGATCACATCGTCGGCGCCCATCCGCGCGGCGAAACGCAGCGCCGCCATATTCGTCGCGTAGGACAGGGTTTTCGCGCCGAGTAGCTGCCACGGGGCGGCCTGCGCGAGATCGATCGAGATACCGCGCGACAACGTCACCACCGAGACGCCCTCGGTCCTGGCCTTCGCCACCCGCGCGGGCACCCCGACCACGAGGACATAGGAGGTCGGCACCGGCACCGTTTCCGACAGCTCGCCGGAGGTCACCGCGGCCTTGACGCTGTTCAGGTCGGCATCGCGGCCGCGGGTCAGCACCAGCCGCATCAGCCCCTCCTGCTCGGAGCCCCATTCCTTGGCCGCCGTCTCGACCGCCTCGCGCCAGCGACCGAGTTCGGGCTCCGGTAGGTCGAGAGCCTGCGCCGAGCGGCGCAGCCGCGCGAGATGGAACTCCAGGGCGCACGCATTGCCCTCGCGCACCAGAATCGTTTCGAAAACGCCATCACCACGCAATGCGCCGATATCGTCGGCAAACAACAACGGCGCGTCCGCATCTCGGACCTCACCGTCGAGTGTTACAAGAACTCGATCCACCATGCGATGAAGCGTAGGCCACACAGGCCCGCTACGACGGGCTACGGGCGCACGGTTGTCCCCAGGTGGACAATCCGTCCCTCGACCATGCGCGTCCGGAAGGCTGTCGGAGCTTTCGCCTAGAGTGGGTTGCGTGTCCGTGGTCGCCGCACCCAGCCCTGTCCTCGCTGTTCCGGGAGCCGTCGCGGGAGCGCCGGGAACCCCCGACGCCGCCGTCGCGTGGCATTACGGCGATCCATTCGGCGAACAACGAGCCGCCGCGCAGCAGATGGCGATCGTGGACCGCTCGCATCGATTCGTACTCGCCATCACCGGCGCCGAGCGCCTGAGCTGGTTGCACACCATTTCCAGCCAGCATGTGGCGAATTTGCCCGACGGGCGTTCCGCCGAGAATCTGGACCTCGATCTCAACGGCCGCGTGCAGCACCATTTCGTGCTCACCGACCTCGACGGCACGGTCTGGATCGACACCGAGGCCGAACGCGGCCCCGCGCTGCTCGACTTCCTCACCAAAATGGTCTTCTGGGCCGACGCCAAACCTCGCGAGGCCACCGACCACGCGGTCCTGAGCCTGCTCGGCCCGCAGGTCCAGACCTTGACCGGCGCGCTCGGCATCGAGCGCCTCCCCGAGGTGTACGAGGCCGTGCCGCTGCCCGGCGGCGGGTTCCTGCGCCGCATGCCGTGGCCGACGGCCGACTCCTTCGACCTGGTGATCCCCCGCGAGCGGCTCACCGGCTGGTGGACCACCCTCACCGAGGCGGGCGCCGCGCCGGCCGGCATGTGGGCCTTCGAGGCGCTGCGGGTGACGGCCCTGCGCCCACGGATCGGGATCGACACCGACGACCGCACCATCCCGCACGAGGCCCGCTGGATCGGCGGCGTCACCGAACACGGCGCCGTGCATCTGGACAAGGGCTGCTATCGCGGCCAGGAGACCGTCGCCCGGGTGCACAACCTCGGCAAGCCGCCACGTCAGCTGGTGCTGCTGCATCTGGACGGCTCGGCCGACGAGCGCCCGGCCGCAGGCGACGCGGTGACCGCGGGCGGACGCTCCGTCGGCCGCATCGGCACGGTCGTCGACCATTACGAATACGGCCCGATCGCGCTCGCGCTGATCAAACGGGCGGTGCCGGTCGACGCGAAGCTCGAGGCAGGCCCCACGGCCGCCGCCATCGACCCGGATTCGGTCGTGGTCGACGACACCCCGCAAGCGGGCCGGGCCGCGGTCGATCGGCTCCGTGGCCGCTGAGCGCAGGCCCGCCGCCACCAGCCCCCGGGGAGAGGAGCTCGTCTATGCGCGCCGGTGACACCGGAGAAGTGCTGGCGGTGTGCGTGCTGCACGCCGAAATCGAGGTGCCGGGCCGGGTGGGCCGCTCCGGCATCGACAAGCGGCCGAAGCCAGGGCGGGTCGGCGTGCGCGCGCTCGGCCTCGACGGCGATCACGTCTGCGACACCGACCACCACGGCGGCCCGCACAAGGCCGTCTACGCCTACGCCGACGAGGACGCGCACCGGTGGGCCACCGAACTCGATCGGGACCTCCCCGCGGGCTGGTTCGGCGAGAATCTGCGCATCCGCGGCCTGCCGATCAGCGACGCCGTCATCGGTGCGCGCCTGGCCATCGGCCCCGGGCCGGTGGGGCCCGGCCACACCCTGCTCGAGGTGAGCGAGCCCCGCGTCCCGTGCGCGACCTTCCAGCACTGGTCCGGCGAACGGCAGTGGGTCAAACGCTTCACCCTGCGCTCGGACACCGGCACCTACTTGAGAGTGCTCACCGAGGGCACGATCAGCGCGGGCGACACCGTGCACGTGGTCCACGTCCCCGAACACGGCATCACCGTGCGCGACGTCTTCACCGGCGCCGACCCGGACAAGCTGGAGCTGCTCCTCGCCGCCGAGCCGACCGTCTCCGACGACGTCCGCATGCAGATCGACCGGCACAACCGCCGCCGCGCGAACGCCGAACGCGCGGCGCAGCGGCGTGACGACGGCGACCATCTGAAGGCAGGAGTGCGAGCGTGAGCATCGAACTGGTCGAGGTGGTGCGTTCCGGATTCCGGGAATGCGTACACCGCGGGTCGGTCGTCGTCATCGGCGCCGACGGCGAACCCAGCTGCGCACTCGGCGAAATCCACCTGCCGATCTTCCCGCGCTCCACCAATAAGCCGATGCAGGCGGTGACCCTGCTGCGCAACGGGTTCGAACCCGTCGACGACGCGGAACTGGCCATCGCCACCGCCTCCCACTTCGGCGAACCCGACCATGTGCAGTTGGTCGAACGGCTGCTGGACCGCTTCGGATTCGACGAGTCGGCCCTCGAATGCCCACCGGATCTGCCCTTGGACGAACGCGCCCGCGCCTCGGTGCTGTGCCACGACCGGCCACCGAGCAAGCTGTTCATGAACTGTTCGGGCAAACACGCAGCGATGCTGGCCACCTGCGCCGTCAACGGCTGGCCGACCACCGGATACCTCGACAGCGCGCACCCGCTGCAACAGGCGGTGCTGTCGACCGTGATCGAGCTGACCGGCGAACCCGAGACCGACCTCGGCATCGACGGGTGCGGGCTGCCGATCATCCCGGTCTCGCTGATCAACCTGGCCCGCGCCTTCGCCGCCATGGCGACGGCCGAACCGGGAACGCCCGAACGCCGGGTCGCCGACGCCATCCGCACCCATCCGCGAGTGATTTCCGGCACCAACGCCCCCGATCTGCTGATCATGAACGCCACCCCCGGCCTGGTGTGCAAGATCGGCGCCGACGGCGTGCACGCGGGCGCGTTGCCGGACGGAACCGCGTTCGCCTACAAGATCGACGACGGCGCCGACCGCGCCCGGATGCCGCTGACGCTGGCGATTCTGCAACGAATGGGCGTCCCGTGGTCGGACGCCCTCGCCGAATTGGCGGCACCGGCGGTACTGGGTGGCGGTGCGCGGGTCGGCGTCATCCGCGCGATCCCCGGCGTGCTGTAGTCAGGCGAGCATCGGGCAAACGGCTTCGGTTCGGCACCTGTTCGACCACTCCTGGAAGCGCGACCGCCGCACACGCGCTAGAGTGTCTGTCAGGAAGAGTATTAATTCGAACGGGGCCGCCACCAATCCCCAGGCCGCCCCGCTGTGACGCGAGGGGGTCAGCCATGGGCCGTGGCCGGGCTAAGGCAAAGCAGACCAAGGTTGCACGCGAGCTGAAGTACAGCTCGCCGTCGACCGACTTCGCGAGCCTTCAGCGCGAGCTGTCGGGTAGCCCCCACTCTCAGCGGAGTGGAGTGCTGTCCGATGAGCACGACGCGGATGATTCGTTGTCCCGCTGGAACAGCGACGACGACGACTACGACGATTGGCGCCGCTGACCAGGTGCGACGTATGAAGGGGGAGGCCGAGGCGCCTCCCCCTTCAGTCGTTGCCATCCGGTCGGCCAGCCAGCCGCCGAGGTTCGCCCGACATCAGGTCTCGACCACTGAGGTCGAGACCTGATCGAGAGCTCGGTTCGATCGCTCGCATCGACTCTCGAGGTACTCGAACAGCATCGGCGCCCGTTGCACCGCACGGGCCGCCCCGATGCCCGCCCGTCCGGACATCGTCCGAGATAGGCGAACTCGCCCCTCGGCGACCCTCCAGCATCCCCTCCGACGCGCAGCGCATCACCCCCTTCGCTCAGCGCATCCCCCTCGCTCAGCGTATCCCTCGCCCCAGCGCATACCACTCGCTCAACCGCGTCCCCCGGCCTAGCCATCCCCCGGCCCAGCCATCCCCCGGCCTAGCGCGTCCCTGAGGAGCGCACCGCGGTGCGCCGCGCGACACCGCCGCGAACGCACCACGCGAGGCGGGACATTCCCCGAGCGGAACGCGCCCCACGGACAGCGCACCACCCATGAGCACAACGCGCGCCCCGCCGCACAGCCCAACCTCCGCACTCCACGCGCCCCACCGGATCGCATGCCTCCCCGGCCGGCACCCGCACCGCACAACGAGCCCGACCGGTCAGCCCGACGCACCCCCGTCCAGCGCACCTCCCCGCACCACGCGCCCCACCGGATCGCATGCCTCCCCGGCCGACACCCGCACCGCACAACCAGCCCGACCGATCAGCCCGACGCACCCCCGTCCAGCGCACCTCCCCGCACCACGCGCCCCATCGGACCGCGTGCCACCCCGGCCAGCACTCTCACCGCACAACCAGCCCGACCGATCAGCCCGACGCACCCCGCCACACAGCGCGCCTCCCGCATCACGCGCCCCGCCGCACAGCGCACCTACCCGCACCACGCGCCCCACCGTCCAGCGCACCTCCCTGTACAACGCGCTCCATCGGACCGCGTGCCACCCCGGCCAGCACTCTCACCGCACAACCAGCCCGACCGATCAGCCCGACGCGCCCCGCCACACAGCGCACCTCCCCGCACCACACACCCCGCCCCACAGCGCACCTCCCACACCACACACCCCGCCGCACAGCCCCCTCCGCGCACAACACTCCATCGGACTGCGCACCCGCACGCACACCACGCGCCCGCCCACCGCACAACGTGCCCACCGGGATTTCGCACCTCACTGCACGACGCCCCGCGCGACCTGCACCACCGGACAGTGCGCTTACTCCGCACGCACAGCGCACCGCCCTACGGACGCGCACCCCGGACGCGGCGCATGCGCGGATCGAAGCCGGCACCCTCGCCTGGCCCCCGGAAACGCGTCAGCCGGCCGACCCGTAGGCCGACCGGCTGACGAAGGTTTCGATGCTCAGAAGCGCGGGTGTTCGCCCACCATCACGGCGCGGGGTGCGCCCGCGTCCTTGGCCTTGGTCACCGTGCCGAGCGTCCAGCATTCGATGTGCCGGGCGGTCAGGACCGCCAGTGCCCGGTCGACGTCCTCCGGCGCCACCACGGCCACCATGCCGACGCCCATGTTGAACGTCTTCTCCATCTCCGGGCGCTCCACCCGGCCGCGCTGGGCGATCATCTTGAACACCGGCGCCGGGTTCCAGGTACCGCGGTCGAGCTCGGCGACCAGTCCCGCGGGCAGCACCCGGGCCAGGTTCGCGGCCAGGCCGCCGCCGGTGACGTGCGCGAAGGTGCGCACATCGGTTTCGGCGATCAGGGCCAGACAGTCCTTGGCGTAGATGCGGGTCGGCTCGAGCAGCTCCTCACCGAGGGTGCGGCCGAACTCCTCCACGTGCCCGGTCAGCGACATGCGGTCGATGTCGAGCAGCACCTTGCGGGCCAGGCTGTAGCCGTTGGAATGCAGGCCGGACGAGCCCATCGCGATGACCACGTCGCCCGGGCGCACCCGCTCGGGGCCGAGCACGGCATCGGCCTCGACCACGCCGACGCCGGTGGCGGACAGGTCGTAATCGTCGGGATCCATCAGACCGGGATGTTCGGCCGTCTCACCGCCGAGCAGCGCACACCCGGCGCGCACACAGCCCTCGGCGATACCGGATACCAGTTCGGCGACCCGCTCGGGAACGACCTTGCCGACCGCGATGTAGTCCTGCAGGAACAACGGCTCGGCGCCGCAGACGACCAGATCGTCGACCACCATGGCGACCAGATCCAAGCCGACGGTGTCGTGCTTGTCCATCGCCTGCGCGACGGCGATCTTGGTGCCGACGCCATCGGTGGAGGCCGCGAGCAGCGGCTCCTTGTAGCCGCCCTTCAGCGCGAACAGACCGGCGAAACCGCCGAGGCCACCCTGCACCTCGGGGCGGCTTGCCTTACGAGCCAGCGGTGCGAACAACTCGACTGCGCGGTCGCCGGCTTCGATGTCAACACCGGCCGCGGCATACGAGGCTCCGGCACCACTGGGGGTCTGTTCACTCATTTTCGGTGATTGCTCCAAACCGAATCGGCGGATAATTGCCTGATCACGCTACCGTCGCGCGTCGGCGGGGCGAGTTCAGGGCCTGCTCAACGCGCTGGCGTTGGCGTTCTGGCCCAGCAGCTCGGTCTCGGACTTGCCGGTGAGCATGCCCTCGAGCACGTTCTTGCCGATGGCGACCTCGGTCGGCAGCGGGATCGGGTAATTGCCGTCGAAGCAGGCGCAGCACAACCGCGACCGCGGCTGCTCGGTGGCCGCGATCATGCCCTCGGTGGAGATGTAGCCGAGGCTGTCGGCGCCGATCGAGCGCCGCACGTTCTCCACCATGTCGGCGTAGCTGTCGTCGGAGCCGGCGCCGTTGGCGATGAGCTCGGCGCGCGAGGCGAAATCGATGCCGTAGAAGCACGGCCACTTCACCGGCGGCGAGGCGATGCGCACGTGGATCTCCAGCGCGCCCGCTTCCCGCAGCATCCGGATCAGCGCGCGCTGGGTGTTGCCGCGCACGATCGAATCGTCGACCACGATGAGCCGCTTACCGCGGATCACCTCGCGCAACGGGTTGAGCTTGAGCCGGATACCGAGCTGGCGGATGGTCTGGCTGGGCTGGATGAAGGTGCGGCCCACGTAGGCGTTCTTCATCAGGCCCTGCCCGTAGGGCACACCGGAGCCCTGCGCGTAACCGACCGCGGCGGGGGTGCCGGACTCGGGCACCGGGATCACCAGATCGGCCTCGACCGGATGCTCCTTGGCCAGCCTGCGGCCGATGTCGACGCGGGTGGCGTGCACCGAGCGACCGGAGATGGTGCTGTCCGGGCGGGCGAGGTAGACGTATTCGAAGACGCAGCCCTTGGGCTCGGGAGTGGCGAACCGCAGCGAACGCACGCCGTCGGCGTCGATGGCCAGCAGTTCGCCCGGCTCGATCTCGCGGACGAAGGAGGCGCCGACGATATCGAGCGCGGAGGTCTCACTGGCGACCACCCAGCCGCGATCGAGCCTGCCGAGGCACAGCGGGCGCACACCGTGCGGATCGCGGGCCGCGTAGAGGGTGTGCTCGTCCATGAAGGTCAGGCAGAAGGCGCCCTTCAGGGTGGGCAGCAGCTTCATCGCGGCCTGCTCGATGCTGGAGTCGGCGGCGGCGTGCGCCAGCAGCGCCGTCATCACGTCCGAGTCGGAGGTGGCGGCCACCGGACCGGGGCGGCCACCGCGCGGCATCCCGCCGAGCACACCGAGTTCCCGTGCCCGATCGGCCAATTCGGCGGTGTTCACCAGATTTCCGTTGTGTCCCAAGGCCAATCCGGAACCGACGGCGGTGGTGCGGAAGATCGGCTGCGCGTTCTCCCAGGTGGTGGCGCCGGTGGTGGAGTAGCGGCAATGCCCGACGGCGACATGGCCCGGCATCGCGGCCAGGGTCTGCTCGTCGAACACCTGGCTGACCAGGCCGAGATCCTTGAAGACCAGCACCTGCGAACCGTCGGCTACGGCGATGCCCGCCGCCTCCTGCCCACGGTGCTGCAACGCGTACAGACCGTAATACGTGAGTTTGGCCACGTCTTCGCCGGGCGCCCAGACTCCGAAGACACCACACTCCTCGCGTGGTGGATTCTCGTCCTGATCCGCGGGGGCGGGATTGCTGACAACCGGCAGGTCGGCGTTGGTCACCGTGTGCTCCCTGTTCGGGCGGGCTGGGGGCACCGTCATTCTACGGGTCGAACCGCGCCCCCGATGACAGCCGCCCGCATACGTGCAGTTAATCGGTGCGGCGCAGTGCCCGATATCGGGCTCGTCCGGCTGTTACCGTGCGATCCGTGACGACTTCCGACAGCGCAGCGGCGACGCGGACCGATCGCCGCCTCGGAATGCGCATCTTGCTGCCGATCGGTGTATTGGCCCTGCTCACGGCGCTACTCGGGGTGATGTACCTCGACTACGTCGCCGACCCAGAGGGCAATCTGCACGACTTCCCCATCGCGCTGGTGAATCAGGATGTCGGAGACGTCACAGGGCCGCCCGACGCGCAGCAACATGTGAACTACGGCAAACAGATCACCGACGCGCTACAGCAGGGCATGCCGGAGGACAAGATCGATCTGCGGGTCGTCGGCATCAGCGAGGCCGAGCGGATGATGCAGCAGGGCCAGGTCTATGGCGCGATGGTCATCCCGAGCGATTTCAGTAAGCGACTCGGCATTCTCGGCGTCGGCAGCATCGTTCCCGGCGATATCGAACGCCCGATCATCACCTTGCAGACCAATCCGCGCATGGGCGCGTTCGGCACCCAGATCGTGTTGCGGGTCGGCGACCAGGCCCTGACCCAGGTGCGGCAGCAGGTCGGCAGGCAGCTCACCGATCAGGTGAATGCGCAGCTCGCGCCGGAGCCAGGGGCGCCGCCGAGCCCGGAGCCGAGCGGTGCGGCGCGGGTGGCGCTGGAAGACCCGGTGCAGATCGTGTACCAGCAGTACCGCCCGCTGCCCGACGGCACCGGCCAAGGCCTGACCGCGTTCTTCTACGCACTGCTGATTCTGCTGGCCGGCGTGGTCGGCGCGATGGTCATCCACACCATGATCGACGCCGCGCTCGGCTTCGTGCCGACCGAATACGGGCCCTGGTACGTACATTTCCCGCCGACGCCGATCTCCCGTTTCCACACCCTGCTCATCAAATGGGGTGTGATGGTGGTCGCGGCCACCCTCGTCTCGGCCATCTATCTGGGTGTGGCGAAGCTGCTCGGCATGCCGATCGACCATCCGCTCGGGCTGTTCCTCTACAGTGCGCTGGCCCTGACCGCCGTCGGCATGACCGGCCTGTCCATCCTCGCGGCCATCGGCTCGGCCGGCCTGCTGGTGAACCTGATCCTGTTCATCATCCTCGGCCTGCCCTCCTCCGGCGGCACCGTGCCCATCGAGGCCACACCCAAGTACTTCCATTGGCTGGCCGGCTGGGAACCGATGCATCAGGTCTTCCTCGGCGTTCGCTCGATCCTGTACTTCGACGGCAGTTTCGCCGCCGGCCTGAGCCGCGGCATCTGGATGGCCCTGATCGGCCTGGCCGTCGCGATCGTGTTCGGCGCGGTGATCACCAAGTTCTACGACTACAAGGGACTGCACCGGGAGAACCGGGTGGCTGCCGCGGGCGCGCCCACGGTTGGTGCCGGAGTGGGCCCTGCGGGAAC
The DNA here is from genome assembly GCF_059509835.1 of Nocardia sp. CDC519. NCBI lineage: Bacteria > Bacillati > Actinomycetota > Actinomycetes > Mycobacteriales > Nocardiaceae > Nocardia > Nocardia sp. CDC519. Next base: position 449,462 of record NZ_CM183377.1, read on the forward strand.
CGACTCGGCCGGCCAGCGCAAGGCGGACACTGCGGACACCGGATCGGCCGCCGCTGATTCCGGGACCAACGCCACCGAAACTGCCGATACCGACTCCCCATCGGGCGCCAAGGGTGGCCGTACCGACGAGGACTGACTGCGACGGCAACAGCGTGTCGACGGGCTGTTCGGACCGCGTCGGTGGGTCGCAGTATCGTCGCCCCCGTGGTCCGACGTGCGGCGGTGAAACCGGAAGAGATGCGGGCGGCGGTCACGGCGGTGCGGTCGTGGCTGCTCGATGAGGCAGCGCCCGCACCCGCGCGGGCCGAACTGGGCGCGGCCGTGCGGATGACGGCGCGCGCGCTGGCCGAATCAGCGCCGGGTCATTCGGTGGAGGTCCGGGTGCCGCCTTTCGTCGCCGTGCAGTGCATCGAGGGTCCGCGCCATACCCGGGGCACCCCACCCAACGTCGTCGAGACCGACCCGCGCACCTGGCTGCTGCTCGCCACCGGCCTGATGGATTTCGTCGCCGCCCGCGAGGAAGGCAGGCTGACCGCCTCCGGCAGCCGCGCCGACGAAGTGTCCCGGTGGCTGCCGATCCTGCGGGTGGGCATCGGACCCGAGTAGTAGCCGCTTCTGCCCCCGGCCGCGTGGAGGTTCGCGTCGACCGCGAGGGCGTCCCCGGTATCCGCGTCTTCGGCCCCCGGCCGCGTGGAGGTTCGTGCAGGCGTCGCCTTGGCACTGCGGGAAGGTGCGTGCAGGCGTCGCGGCGTCACCGCGGGAAGGTGCGTGCAGACGTCGCGTCATCACCGCGGGAGGGTTCGGGGACGGTGTCCCGTCAGCACCACGTGCGGGCTGCGAATCGCGCCGCGAGCGCACCTCCGGCATTGATCGCCCAGTGCAGCAGGGCGGGAGCGGTCGCGCTGTCGGTGTGCCGGCGCAGCAGACCGAACAGTGCCCCGGCGGCAGTGGTTACGGCGATGGTGACCGGCAGGTTCTCCTCGGTGGCGCGGGCGGGCGCGATATGCCAGAGCCCGAAGGTGGTGGCGCCGAGCAGGGTTGCGACGGGCGGCCCGAAGGTCTTGTCCAGCAACGGGTCGAGGGTCGCGCGGAAGACCAATTCCTCGCTGTAGACGGTGCCGAACGGAATGTGCACGCCCACCCATTCGGCGGTCGAGACGCCGGGAGCGCGGTCGGGGCGCTCGGCCAGCTCACGGCGCACGGCCGGAATGGCAAGCGCCGCACCGTAACCGGCGGCCACGATCCCCGCACTGCCGAGGCCGTAGCGCCATCCGCGCGCCGAGCACCAGTTCGGGTGCGCGCCGAAGGCGGCGGCGTACCCGGTGGCGGCACCGGCGTTGACCAGCGTGCGCACCCGCATATCCTCCGGCAGCCGCGGCACCACGGCATTGCTCCACAGCAAGGGCAAGGCGACTGCCAGCGCAACCCGGACGCTCACTTGATCTGCCGTTCATACGCCTCGGAGATCTCGATCTCGTACCGGATGCGTTCGGCCAGCTCCGGATTCCAGCCGGGCGGCGCGGCGATGGCTGCCCAGCCGTCGAGTACCAGGCTGCCGTACCGGTGCCCGTGCCCGTCGGTGACGCCCTGTGCGTTGGTGAGATCGGCGGTGACCTGCCAGAAGGTGACGAACGGCGCCCACCGCATCCGCCCGGACACATCGGATCCGCGCGGTTCGGACAGCCAATCCGGTTGCGAGAAGATCAGATCGGCCGACCACCAGACGATGGGGTCGGACGGATGTTGCAGGTAGGCGATGCGCGGCGCCCGCCACTCCGGGCCGGGCCTGGCGAAATCGGCGGCGTCGGCGGCGAACCGGACCACCAGCCCGTCGGCGTACACCGGTTCCACCTCCAGCGAACCGGGATCGCGCCGCGCGACGAACTGGCTCCACAGCCGATTCGAATTCGGCGGGCCGACCCACAGGGCACCGTCGACCTTCTCCCGCAGATCGGCCAGCCCCTCGAAAGCCGCCTCCGAGCCCTGCGAGCCGAGGCTCTCGCCGTAGACGAACAGTTTCGGCCGCTGCTGCTCCGGCCGCGCCGACCAGTGCTGATACACGGCGTCGAAGACCTCGCGCCCCGCCGCCGCGGCTTTGCTCTTGTCCGCGAGGAACGACAGCACGCTGGGCAGATACGAGTACTGGGTGGCCACCAGTGCGGTATCGCCGCCGTACATGTATTCGATCGCACCCGCGGCCATCGAATTCACCCAGCCGGTACCCGTGGTCGTGATCACCACGATCACCTGCCGCTCGAAGGCGCCGGCGCGTTCCAGTTCGGCGACGGCCAGTTCGGCCTGTGTCCGGCCGTCCTCGGCCGACTCCAACCCGACGTAGGCCCGAATCGGTTCCTTGGCGGGCTGTCCGGTGACCTGGGCGATTCTGGCGGCGTTCGGACCGTGCGAAACGAACCAGCGGCCCTCGAAACCGAGCGTGTCCCATTTCGCCAGCGACATCGGGCTGCCCGACTTCTCCGGCAACTGCGGCTGCACCGCGTATTCGGAGGTGTGGTCGTTACGCACACTGAACGCCTGGTTCGCGACCGCGAAGAACGCCCGCGTCGCCACGCCGTTGAACAGGGTGACCGCCAGCAGCACCAGCACCAGGAAACCGGCCGCCGGCGCCAGTTCGCGCGGCACCTTCACCCAGCGGTTGAGCTGACGGGCCAGGTACAGGATCAGTTCACGCACCGTGCGATACACCGCGACGACCAGGACGCCGACCGCGAGGCTCAGCAGACCGGTGCGCAGATAGGCGGGCGTGGTGGTGCCTTCCATATCCATCAGCGCGGTGATCTCACGCTGCCAATGCGCCGACTGCACCAGCATGTACGCGGCCAGCACCGCGGCCGTCAGCAGAATCGCCGACTTCACCCCGTAGCGCACCCAGGTGGGTGGTGCCGGGATCTTCAGCCGCGGGCGCACCCACAGCCGGAACAGCCATTCCAGCAGGCAACCGACGCCGTAACCGATGGCGGCATTGATGCCGCTGATCAGGCCCTGGAACATCCAGTCGCGCGGTACCAGCGACGGGGTGACCGACAGCGCGAAGAACACCGTCGCGACCACCAGCCCGACGTAGTTCAGGTCGATGACCACCTCGGCCCGGCGCACCGCTGCGACGCCGCGCGAGCGCAGCTTCGTGAGGGTGGACGCCGTTTCGAGCACCAAGACAGTATGGCGGCAGCCCCCGACAACGCCGGTGCGTTACCCATTCACGGCGCGGCAACTACCCATCGCACTCGAGTAGTTGTACCCGGTCGCCGCGGCCGCGAACCTCGCACACTCGATAACCATGAGCACACCAAACGCAGCGCCGAAAACCACCTCGGCATACATCGCCCAGGCCGCGATCGCGTTCGGCGTCAGCTTGTTCGGGGCGGGCGTCGGAATCTTCTATCTACCGCTGGATCCGTGGCAGCGCGGATTCCTCGGCATGACAGTGCTGTTCCTGGTGACCAGCACCTTCACCTTGGCGAAGGTGGTCAGGGACAAGCACGAAGCCGATTCCCTGCGTGGCCGGATCGACGAGGCGCGGATGGAGAAGCTGATCGCCGAGCACGATCCGTTCAAGTCCGTCGCCTGATCACCTCAGCGCGAATCACCCCGCCCGGACCCGGTGTTCACGAGGGGTCCGGGTCCGGACGGGGTGAGCGTTGTGGTGTTCGGTCCCAGCGGGACTCGGTTCGCCCGGCGGAATCGACTGTCAGACGGCGGAGCCGAACAGCTTGGGCAGCGTGCCCTCATGCGCCTCGCGCAGTTCGGCCAGCGGCACCGTGAACTGTCCCTGCACCTCGATCGAGTCGGAGCCCTGGTCGACCACACCGATGCGCACCCACGGCAGTTCGCGCGCGGTGCACATGCGGGTGAACCGGGTTTCCTCCGAGCGCGGCACGGCGACCAGCACACGACCCGCCGATTCGGAGAACAGCGTGACGAACGGATCGGCGTCCTCGGGAAGCAGGATGCGGCAACCGGTCTCGCCGGCCAGCGCTGCCTCGACCACCGCTTGGGCGAGACCGCCCTCGGAAAGGTCGTGAGCGGCACTGATCATGCCGTCGCGGGAACCGGCGGTCAGCACCTCCGAGAGCAGCCGTTCGCGGGCGAAATCGACCTTCGGCGGGACGCCACCGAGATGATCGTGGGCGACCTGCGACCAGATCGAACCACCGAACTCGTCGCGGGTGTCGCCGAGCAGGATCAGCGTCTCGCCCGGCTCGAGGCCGAGGCCGGTCGGGATGCGGCGGTGCACATCGTCGATGACGCCGAGCACGCCCACCACCGGCGTCGGCAGGATCGCGTCCTGGCCGGTCTGGTTGTAGAAGCTCACATTGCCGCCGGTGACCGGGATGCCCAGTTCGGCACAGCCGTCGGCCAGGCCGCGCACCGCCTGCTGGAACTGCCACATCACGCCCGGATCCTCCGGCGAGCCGAAGTTGAGGCAGTTGGTGACGGCCTTCGGGGTGGCGCCGGTGGTGGCGACGTTGCGGTAGGCCTCCGCCAGCGCGAGCTGGGCGCCGGCGTAGGGGTCGAGCTTGGTGTAGCGGCCGGAGGCGTCGGTGGCCAGGGCGATACCGCGGCCGGTCTCCTCGTCGATGCGGATGACGCCCGCGTCGGCGTGTTCGGCGAGCACGGTGTTGCCGCGCACGTAGCGGTCGTACTGCTCGGTGATCCACTTGCGGCTGCACAGCTGCGGGCTGGACACCATCTGCAGCAGCGTCGCGCGCAGCTCGTCGGCGGTCTTGGGCCGGGTCAAGGTGTCGGGAGTATCGGCGATCAGGGCGTCCTGGTACTCCGGACGCCGCACCGGACGCTCGTAGACCGGGCCCTCGTGCGCGACGGTGCGCGGCGGCACATCCACCACGGTCTCGCCGTGCCAGGTGACGACCAGCCGCTCACCATCGGTGACCTCGCCGATCACGGTGGCCAGCACATCCCACTTGCGGCAGACGGCCATGAACGCGTCGACATTCTCCGGCGTCACCACCGCGCACATGCGCTCCTGGGATTCGCTGGACAGCACCTCGGCCGGCGTCATATCGGCCGCGCGCAGCGGCACCTTGTCGAGCTCGATGTGCATGCCGCCGTCACCGGCTGCCGCCAGCTCGGAGGTGGCACAGGACAGTCCGGCGCCGCCGAGATCCTGGATGCCGACGACCAGCTTGGCCGCGTACAGCTCGAGACAGCACTCGATGAGCACCTTCTCGGTGAACGGGTCGCCGACCTGCACGCTCGGCAGCTTCTTGCGGCCGGCGCCGGATTCGTCCCCGGAGAAGGTGTCCGAGGCCAGCACCGAAACGCCGCCGATGCCGTCGAGGCCGGTGCGCGCGCCGAACAGGATGATCTTGTTGCCGGTGCCCGAGGCGAAGGCCAGATGCAGATCCTCGACCCGCATCGCGCCCGCGCACAGCGCGTTCACCAGCGGATTGCCCTGGTAGGAGGCATCGAAGACGGTCTCGCCGCCGATGTTCGGCAGGCCGAGCGAATTGCCGTAGCCACCGATGCCGCGCACCACACCGTCGACCACGCGACGGGTGTCGGCGGCGTCCGCCGCACCGAAGCGCAGCTGATCCATCACCGCGATCGGGCGCGCGCCCATCGCCATGATGTCGCGCACGATGCCGCCGACGCCGGTCGCGGCGCCCTGGTACGGCTCGACGTAGGAGGGGTGGTTGTGGCTTTCCACCTTGAAGGTGACCGCCCAGCCGTCGCCCACGTCCACCACGCCCGCGTTCTCGCCGATGCCCGCGAGCATGGACGAGCGCATTTCCTCGGTGGTGGTCTCGCCGAAGTAGCGCAGATGCACCTTCGACGACTTGTAGGAGCAGTGCTCGCTCCACATCACCGAGTACATCGCCAGCTCGGCGTCGGTGGGGCGGCGGCCGAGAATCTCCTTGATCCGGGCGTATTCGTCATCCTTGAGCCCGAGCTCGAGATACGGCTGCGGAGTGTCCGGAGTGGCTGCGGCGGTTGCGACCGTGTCGACCTGCGGAGTCACGGGATTACCAGGGTCCTTTCGGCCAGGCATGCGGAGACAATCCAGACGACCGCCGCTGCGACGCGCCGAGTTGCTGAATTGCCGCGAGATACTCCTGCGAGTCTACTGCCGGGGCAAACGCGACCACTGCCGGGGCAAACCCGGCCGGACCTCGGCCATCGCGGGACCGGCTAATCTGTCCCGGTGAACGATCGATCGGGGGTTGCGGAACCGGCCGAGCAGCCCGTCCCCACAGCCGGCGCGCGCCCCGGGTCGAACAGCGACGACACCGGGCTCGACAGGGAGCCCGCGCGCGGGCTGTCGCCGCGCCAGATGCGCTGGCTGACCGGCGCGATCGCGCTGTTCGTGATCTACGCGATCATCGCCCCGCTGGTGCACTGGTGGGACGGCTATATCGACCTCCAGGTCTACCGCAACGGCGCCCGGGTCTGGCTCGACGGCGGCGAGCTCTACGGCCCGATGCCCGAGGTGTTCGGCATCGGTCTGCCGTTCACCTATCCCCCGCTGGCAGCGCTGCTGTTCGCACCGCTCGCGCTGATGCCGCTCGGGCTGGCCGAGATCGTGGTGTTGGCCACATCCGTGCTGAGCCTCGGCATCACGCTGTGGCTGGTGCTGTCGCGGATCCGCCCGGAACTGGATCGAATGACGGTGCTGGCGGCGGTCATCGCGGCGGTCGCGGTGGCCGGTTTCTTCGAGCCGGTGCGCCAGACCTACTCCTTCGGCCAGATCAATCTGGTGCTGATGGCCGCGGTCGCGCTGGACTGCCTGGTGCGCAAGCCCTTCTGGCCGCGCGGCATGCTCATCGGCATCGCCGTCTCGGTGAAACTGATCCCCGCCGGGTACCTGCTGTATTTCCTGTTGCGCAAGGACTGGAAGGCGGCGGGCACGCTGATCGCCTCGGCTGTCGGCGCGGTCGGGCTCGGGTTCCTGATCTTCCCCAGCGATTCGGTGGAGTACTGGTTCCACACCCTCGCCGACACCGGACGGATCGGCCCGCCCTATTACGCGGGCAACCAATCGCTGAAGGGACTGGCCTTCCGGCTCGGCGTCTCCGATTCCCTGGCGACGCTGATCTGGATCTCGTTGTCACTGATCGCGATCGGCCTGGCGGCACTGTGGATGCGCAGGCTCATCGAGGCCGGCGCCTCGGTGGCCGCGCTCATGGTGAACGCGGCCGCCATCCTGCTGGTCTCGCCGGTGTCGTGGTCGCACCACTGGGTGTGGGTCGCGCCCGCGCTGCTGGTGGCCGCCGACGCCATCGCCCGCGGCAGGCGTAACCCGCTGCTGATCGGCGCCGTCACCGCGATGACGGTGATGTTCTTGATCGGGCCACACTGGTTGCTGCCGCACGAGGCCGACCGCGAACTCGACTGGGCCTGGTGGCAGCAGATCATCGGCAGCGGTTACGTGATCACCACCTTCGCGGTGTTCGTGATCGCCGTGCTGACCTACCGCCCTGCCGTCTCCGGGGTGAAGAAGGCGGCCAGCGCCGCGGCGTAGGCGCCCACATCGTCGGCGCCCATCAGTTCGCGCGCCGAATGCATGGCGAGCTGGGGCGCCCCGACGTCGACGGTGGGCATGCCGGTGCGCGCGGCCGTCATCGGGCCGATGGTCGAACCGCACGGCAGATCGGCGCGATGCACATAGCGTTGCAGCGGCACCCCGGCCTGGTCGCAGGCCAGCGCGAACGCCCCCGCGCCGGTGGCATCGGTGGCGTAGCGCAGGTTCTGGTTCACCTTGAGCACCGGGCCGCCGTTGATCTCGATGCGGTGCGCGGGCTCGTGCCGGTCCGGATAGTTCGGATGGGTCGCGTGGGCCATATCGCCGGAGGCACAGATCGAACCGGCCAGCGCCGCCAGGTATTCGGCCCGGCCACCGCCGCGGGTGAGCACGATGCGTTCCAGCACCGTCGCCAGCAGATCCGATTGGGCGCCGCGGTCGGACTGGCTGCCCACCTCTTCGTGATCGAACATGGCGAGCACCGGCACCGCCGCGCCCGGGGTATCGATGGCGGCGAGGAAGGCGCGCAGGCCCGCGTAGCAGGTGCCCTGGTTGTCCAGGCGCGGCGCGCTCACCAGATCGCGGTCGCGGCCGACCAGCCGGCTCGGGTCGAGGTCGTGGGTCATCAGTTCCCAGCCGAGCACGGCGTCCGGCGCGATACCGGCATGCTCGGCGACGTAGGCGATGAACGAGCGCGGTTCGGAGCCGACACCCCAGATGGCGTTCACATGCCGCTGCGGATCCAGCGTCACCCCGCGCCTGTCCTCGGACAGGTGGATCGCCAGCTGCGGCACCCGCAGGATCGGCTCGTTGATGCGAACCAGCCGCTCGCCGACGGTATCGCCCTCGCGCACACTCAACCGCCCGGACAGGCCGAGCTCACGATCGAGCCAGGAATTCAGCCAGGCGCCACCGTACGGCTCGAGGCCGACCAGCTGCCAGCCCGCCGAGCTCAGGTCCGGATGCTGCTTGACCCGCAGATTGGGGCTGTCGGTATGCGCGCCGACCACCCGGAACGGCGCCCCCGCCGCGGGGTCGTGATCGGCCCACGCCACCAGCGAGCCGCCGCGCACCACGTAATGCCTGCCGCGCCCGCCCGCCAGCCAGGCCGAGGCCTCATCGAGCCGGGTGAACCCGTGCTCGTCGAGATCCTGTGCGACCGTATGGCACACGTGGAACGGTGACGGCGACTCATCGATGAAGGCACACAGCCCGGCGGCCGAGGCCGCGGTGGAGGAAACCGGCATACCGCGATCCTAGGCGTGCCGAGGGCGACCCGGCCGTCGAGATCAGGCCGAGACGAGTGTGTCCAGCACGGAGAGGAACAGGCCGAGGCCGTCGTCACTCGGGCCGGTGAGCGGCTCGGTGGCGTGCTCCGGGTGCGGCATCAGTCCGACGACGCGGCGATTGGCCGAGGTGATGCCCGCTATCCCGCGCTGCGAACCGTTCGGGTTGTCGCCGGCGTAGCGGAACACCACGCGGCCCTCACCCTCGAGCTCGTCGACCACGGCGTCGGAGGCCTGGAAGCGGCCCTCACCGGACTTCAACGGCACCAGGATCTGCGCGCCCGGCTCGTACCGCGAGGTCCAGGCCGTGTCCACGGCCTCGACACGCAACCATTCGTCACGGCAGATGAAGTGCAGGCCCTCGTTGCGGGTGAGGGCGCCGGGCAGCAGGCCCGCCTCGCACAGCACCTGGAAGCCGTTGCAGATGCCGAGCACCGGCATGCCGTTCTCGGCCGCGCGCACCACTTCACCCATGACCGGGGCGAAGCGGGCGATCGCACCGGCGCGCAGGTAATCGCCGTAGGAGAAACCACCGGGCACGATGACGGCGTCGACCTGCTTCAGATCGGCGTCGGCATGCCACAGGCTGACCGCCTCGGCGCCGGCCAGCCGGACCGCGCGGGCGGCGTCGACGTCATCGAGCGTGCCGGGAAAGGTGATGACCCCGATGCGCGCTGTCATGAGACGCGGACCACCTTCCACTCCTCGATGACGGTGTTGGCCAGCAGCGATTCCGCGATCTGCGCGAGTTCGTCGTCGCTGACGTCATCGCCGACCTCGAGTTCGAATCGCTTGCCCTGCCGGACGTCCGAGACTCCCTGGAATCCCAGGCGCGGAAGTGCGCCGACAATGGCCTGACCCTGCGGATCCAGGATCTCGGCCTTCGGCATCACCTCGACGACGACTCGTGCCACGCGTTGCTCCTCGAGTGGTGGTGGGGGTTACCTGAACAGCGTAGTTGGCGGGCGCGACCGGCGCGGTGCCGGGTTGGGTGTGTGTGATGCGCCGTGACGCGGCCCATAGCGGACGTCCGCCTGCCGACCCGCCGCGATGCTGGAGCGGATGCGCGACTGCGCCTAACGTAGCCGTATGCGCATTGCCCACTTCGGTCATTCCTGCATCCTCGTGGAGTTGCACGGCAGAAAGATCCTGTTCGATCCGGGCACCTTCGCTCACGGTTTCGAGGGTCTCACCGGACTGGACGCCATCGCGATCACCCATCAGCACCCCGACCACATCGACCCGAACCGGATCGAGGCGCTGATCGACGCCAACCCGGACGCCCGGTTGTTCAGCGACCCGCAGACCGCCGACCAGCGCGGCGGCCGCTGGGAGGCGGTGCACGCGGGCAATGTCATCGACCTCGACGGCCTGCGGATCACCGGCGGCGGCGGACGTCACGCCGTCATCCATCCGGAGATCCCCGTCATCGACAACACCGTCTTCCAGCTCGGCACCCCCGACGACCCGGCCCAGCTCGTGCACCCCGGCGATTCCCTGTGGGTCCCGCCCACCCCCGTCGGCGTCCTCGCCCTGCCCGCCGTCGCCCCCTGGATGAAGATCAGCGAGGCCGTCGACTACCTGCGCGCCGTAGCCCCGCGCACCGCCATCCCCATCCACTACGGCATCATCGCCGCCGAAGCCCAGGGCATCTACTTCGGCCGACTCTCCGAAATGGGCCCGGCGGGCACCGAATTCCGCGTCATCCAGCCGGAGGACTCCGCCGACCTGTGAGCGCATCGTCCCAGGCACGCTGTGCGAACCTGAACCCATGAGCGTCGGCACGGTGACCCAGTGGCACAACGACAAGGGCTGGGGCGTGATCGACTCCCCCGACACCGCCGGTGGCTGCTGGTTCCACTACAGCCATCTCTGGGCCGGAGCGCTCCCCCAACTGCAACCCGGTGAATCCATGTGGGTCAGCGGAGGTTTCCGCGAGGCGTTCGTCGGCGAGATCGTCGACTTCGACTGGGAACGAGCAGATCAGGACGGCTATGCCTGCCGGGCCACCGATGTGCGGCCGCGACGGGAACCCCCGCACTGGACCGTGCGGATCCACCCGGCGCGGTAGTGCCCGCTCAGCGGGTGTAGGTGGATAGGAACAGTGCCTCGGCCAGGGCCAGGTGTTCGATTTCGGTGGGGTCGACGCTTTCGTTGGGGGCGTGGATCAAGCACTGTGGTTCCTCGACGCCGAGGAGCATGATCTCGGCGTCGGGGTAGGTATCGGCGAAGACGTTGCACAGCGGGATCGAACCGCCCTGGCCCTGGGTGGTGGCGGGGCGGCCGTAGGCGGCGGCGAGGGCGGATTCCATGGCGGTGCGGGCGGGCCCGCCGCTGCCGGAGCGGAACGGAGCACCGGTGGCTTCCAGCTCGACGGTGAGTTTCGCCTGCCACGGGATGTGCGCTTCGAGATGCGCGACCAGTGCCCGGTGGGCCTGATCCGGGTCGGTGCCCGGTGGGATGCGCAGGTTGAGGCGGGCGCGGGCGATGGGCTGGACGGCAGCCGAGGAGCCGACCACCTTGGGCGCGTCGATACCGAGCACCGTGAGCGCCGGGCGGGCCCAGAGCATGTCGGCCACCGTGCCGTCGCCGAGCAGGCCGACGCCGGAGAGCACGCCGGCATCGGTACGGAACTGATCCTCGGGATACTGCACGCCGGCCCAGGTTTCGTCATTGGGCAGACCGTCGACGGTGGTGTTGCCGTGTTCGTCGCGCAGTGAATCCAGCAGGCGGATCAATGCCGCCAGCGCATCCGGTGCCGGCCCGCCGAACATGCCCGAATGCACCGGCCCGGCCAGGGTTTCCACCGTCACCACCACGTTGACGTTGCCGCGCAGCGTTTCGGTGAACGTCGGCACTCCGACCGCGAAATTCCCGCTGTCGCACACCAGGATCGCATCCGCCCGCAGCAGCTCCGGATTCGCCTCCACGAACCGCTCCAGCCCGCCGGTCCCCTGTTCTTCCGAGCCCTCCGCGACCAGCGTGACCCCCACCGGCAGCTCGGTGCCCAGGGCCCGCAACGCCGTCAGGTGCATGACGATATTGCCCTTGCAGTCGGCGGCACCGCGCCCGTACCAGCGCCCGTCCTTCTCGGTGAGCTCCCACACCGGCGTGCGCCAGGCCGCATCGTCGAGCGGCGGCTGCACGTCGTAGTGGCAGTACAGCAGCACCGTCGGCGCACCGGGCGGGGCCGGCCGCGAGGCGATCACCGCCTTGCTGCCGTCGGGTGTTTCGTGCAGACCGACCCGGGTGAGCCCGGCCGCGGCGAACGCGTCGGCCACCCAGTGCGCGGCGCGGTCGCATTCCTCGGCCGGGAACTGCCGCGGATCGGCCACCGATTTGAACGCCACCAGCTGCGCGAGATCGGTGCGCGCCTGCGGCATCTGCTCGGCGACACGTTTACGCAGTTCGGTGACGCGGGCTTGGTCGGAAGTCATCGTCTTCTCACTTCGTTGTTTCGTCGAACTTCATGTCCCCCACGTGCTTTCGATACTCGTCGAGATGCTCTGGACAATAGGTGGCGATGGCGAGTTCGACCGCACGCACCACCTCGCCGGAACCGATCACCGGCCGCTGCCCGGGTCCACCCGCGCCAGTGCTGATGGCCTGCTGGTACCTGGCCCGGATCAGCGGCGAGGACGGGTCCTGGCAGACGATGCCGCCGTCGCGCCCGAGCGAATTCGCGATGACCTGCGGGTCGGGCGCGGGCAGGCCGGCGGCGACCAGTTCGTCGTGCAGCTGCCCGGCCAGCACGTCGGCCTGGTGATCGTCGCGAATCCGGTCGAACTGGGCGAGCCCGAACAGGGCGAACGTGCACAACAGCACCACCGCGGTGATGTAGATGATGCGGCGCTTGCGGTCGGGCGCGTCCCCGGTCTCCGGCCCGTTCATGCCGTCACCTCCGGCGCCGCGATCTTCCAGCTCTCCCGCCGGAATCGGTAGAACAGGTACGGGATCAGCAGGCCGACGATCCCGAGCCCGCCGGCGACGATCAGCACATAGACGAAGGTGTTACCGCCGCCGAACTGCGAGGGCGGCACGAACCCGATGACGAACGCCGCCACCGACGACACCGCCCCCAGCACGCACAGCCCGACCAGGCCCGGCGCGCGATACCCGCGCGGATGATCCGGCTGCGTGCGCCGCAATCGGACGGCTGCCGCGAACATCAGCACATACATGATCAGATACACCTGCGTGGTGATGACCGACAGAATCCAGTAGGCGCTCGACACATTAGGGATGAACGCGTACAGCAGCGCGATCAAGGTGGTGAACACGCCCTGCGCGACGAGCATGTTCTGTTGCACCCCATGAGCATTCGTTCTGGTGAGGATCGGCGGCAGATAGCCCTCGGACCGCCCGATGAGCAACAGTCCCTTCGACGGGCCGGCCAGCCACGTCAGCATCCCGCCGAGCGCCGCGGCCACCAGCGCGATGCCGACGATCGGGGTCAGGAAGTCGATCCCGAAATGCCCGAAGAATCCGTCGAAGGCCTGCATCACGCCGGCGGTCAGGCTCAGGTTCGCCGCGGGCACCACCCAGCTGATCGCCAGGGCGGGCAGGATGAAGATCAGCAGCACCAGCCCCGACGCCAGGAACATCGCCCGCGGGAATTCCCGTCCGGGATTGCGCAGGCTGGACACGTGCACCGCGTTCATTTCCATCCCGGCATAGCTGAGGAAGTTGTTCACGATCAGCACCAGGCTGGCCAGCCCCGCCCATGCGGGTAGCAGATGCCCGCCGTCCATCGGCGCGGCGGAAGCATTGCCCTGCGCGAGGAACACCAATCCCAGCAGCACGAGCACGGTCCCGGGAATCAGAGTCCCGATCACCAGGCCCATGCTCGACAGCCCCGCCACCGTTTTGGTGCCCTGCGAGGAGATGTAGACCCCGGCCCAGTACACGGTGATGATGACGATCGCGACGTACACACCGTTGGATGCCAGCGACGGATGGATGATGTAGGCGAAAGTGCTTGCCACATAGGCCAGCAGGCTCGGGTAGTAGAAGATCGTCATCGCGAACTGGCACCACACCGCGAGGAAGCCCAGCGGCTTGGACAGCCCGTCGCCGACCCAGCGGTACACCCCGCCCTGCCAGCCCGAGGCGAGTTCGGCCGCCACCAGCGAGGTCGGCAGTAGGAACAGCAGCGCGGGAACGAGATAGAGGAAAACGCAGGCCAGCCCGTAGACGGCCATGGTGGGCGCCGACCGCAGGCTGGCCACCGAGCTGGTGGTCATCAGCGCCAGGGTCACCCAGGTGATGTATTTGGTGGTGGTAGCGCCTGTGGTGGTAGCGGTCACCGCTCCCTCCTGCCTGCTCGGTACGTCCGATCCAGCAATCGAGAAGCGGCCGCCGGCTCGCCGCCGTGACCACTGTGGCATGAAACCGTGCGGCTATCGGTAGGTTTCGGGCTATCGACGCGCAACCATCACCCAAATCGTGACCAGGGGCGAAGACGTCGCCGCCCCTCGATCGCCGAACCGGGGCGGCGACGTCTCATGCCGCCCGCGCCGCGGTGAACGGTTGCCAGCGATACACCTCGCTGACCGCACCGTGGTACAGGGCGAGGTCGACGGCGTCGAGCATGGCCTGACGTGGACCCGGACGGCTCAGCTGCGCGCCCGAAACGGCCAGGCGCAGCACACCGCCGCGACGCGCGGTACGTGCGGCGCCCATCACCAGCGCCCGGCACCACCACGGTTCGGCCCGGAAACCCTCACCGATCCCGTACACCCTGGCCTTCTGCGCGATATCGCGTTCCAGGTCGAGCATGGTCGTCAGGCCGAGCGCGAGCCGGAAACCCACCTGCGGCAGCGCCGCGATGGCACCGGCCGAGGCATCCCAGCGCGGCGCGGCGAACAACCGGGTACGCAGGCCGACCTGCTCGAGCACCCGGTCGGCGGCGGTCAACCGCAGCAATGCCTCGTGTTTGGGCAGGGTCGCGAATTCCGCGCGCCTGCGTTTGGTGGCGGCCTGGTCGTACCCGTGCAGCACGATGGCATCGCCCTCGGCGCGCCTGCCACGCAGCCAGGCCTGCGTGGCCGGGTCGCTCACCAGGCGGTATTTGCCCTTCAACCGGGGCGCCACCAGCAGCGACAGCCGCACGTCACGCCGATCCATTTCCGCGGCGAACTCGATCGCCGCATCCCGGGTGGTGTCCCGGATACCGGAAACCGACACGATCAGCTCAGCGTTCATGAACCCACGGTGGCAGCCGCAGATGTATTCGGCGTGCTGTGCGGATGACCGCCCGACGAACTGTCTACCTGGTCATTCGGCTGTATCCGATCGCGACTGATCCGAGCCCTGCGTGGTGACGCTGCGCTACCGCCTCCGGGCCTGACCGGATCAGCCGCCCAAACCGACGGTGTCGAGCACCCAGGCGTACTCGAACGCCACTTCCTTCCACTTCTCGTACCGTCCGCTGACGCCGCCGTGGCCCGCGCTCATCTCCGTCTTGAGCAGGATCGGCGCGTCGCCGGTCGCCGTGGCACGCAGCTTGGCGACCCATTTCGCCGGCTCCACATACAGCACGCGGGTGTCGTTGATGCTGGTGATCGCCAGGATGGCCGGATAGTCCTTGGCCTCGACGTTCTCATACGGCGAGTAGGACTTCATGTAGTCGTAGACGTCCTTGTCGGCCAGCGGGTTGCCCCATTCGTCCCATTCGATGACGGTGAGCGGCAGCGACGGATCGAGGATCGAGGTCAGCGGGTCGACGAAGGGCACATTCGCGAGGATGCCCGCGAACAGCTCCGGCGCCAGATTCGCCACCGCGCCCACCAGCAGCCCGCCGGCGCTGCCGCCGTCGGCGATCATCCGATCGGCGGCGGTAACGCCCTTGTCGATGAGATGACGGGCGCAGGCCACGAAGTCGGTGAAGGTGTTCTTCTTGGTGAGGGTCTTGCCGTTCTCGTACCAGAGCCGGCCCATCTCGCCGCCGCCGCGCACATGCGCGACCGCGAACACCATGCCCCGGTCCAGCAGCGACAGCCGGGAGACCGAGAACGACGGATCCATGCTGGCCTCGTAGGAGCCGTAGCCGTACAGCAGCAGCGGCTTCGGCGCGGTGACGTCGAGATCCTTGCGCTTGATCACCGAGATCGGGATGCGGGTGCCGTCCTCGGCCACCGCCCAATCCCGGTGCTGCTCATAATCGTCCGGGTCGTAGCCGCCGAGCACCGGCTGCTCCTTGCGCAGCAGCAGCTCGCCGGTGGCGGGCACGTAGTCGAACACCTGCATCGGTGTGATGAACGAGGTGACGCCGAGGCGCAGCGTCGGCTGCGTCCACTCCGGGCTGGCGCCGACACCGGCGGCGAACAGTTCCAGCCCGAAGTCGAGCTCGCGCAGTTCGCCGTAGCCGTGGGGGCCGAGCGGCCAGACCGCGACCCGGCTCAGCGCCTCGCGCCGGTAGCTGAGCACGAGGTGCCCGGCGAAAGCATCGACGTCTTCCAGGCGCACATCGTCGCGGTGGTCGATGAGCACGGTCATCTCCGCCGGATCGTCCACCGGGGCCTCGGCGAGGACGAAGTTCTCGGCCTTGCGGCCCGCGCCCGGCTTGCCCTCAGGAATAACGTCGTTGTGCAGGATCAGGAACCGGTCGCGGCCCGCGATCACCGCATGTTCGGCGGAGTACTCCACGCCCTCACGACGCGGCAGCAGCACCCGGAATTCGCCCTCCGGGTCGTCCGATTCCAGCACCCAGCCCTCGGTGGTGATCTTGGAGCCGACCCAGATCATCAGGTACTTCTCCGAGCGGGTGGCCCCGACGCTGACCCAGTAGCGCTCGTCGGGCTCGTGGAAGACCTTCACATCGGCGTCGGTGGCGGTGCCGAGGCGGTGCCGCCAGACGGTGTCGGGGCGCCAGGATTCGTCGACGGTCTGATAGAAGACGTGCGTGCCGTCCAGCGACCAGGTGGCGCCGGGCGCGGTGCGCGGAATCTCGTCCCCGAGCAGCTCACCGGTGCGCAGATCCTTGATCCGCAGGGTGTAACGCTCGTCGCCCTGGGTGTCCACCGAGAACGCCAGCAGGTTGCCGTCGTAGCTGAGCGAGAAGGCGCCGAGGGCGAAGAAGTCGTGCCCTTCGGCGAGGGCGTTGCTGTCCAGCAACACCTGTTCGCCCTCGATCTCGGTGCCGGCCTCGAGCTTCGGCGGGGTCCAGGCGTCGATGCCCGTCGCGGCGGCGTCGATCGGACAGCGGCAGTGCACCCCGTACTGCTTGCCCTCGAAGCTGCGCGAGTAGTACCAGTAGTCGCCGACGCGGGTGGGCACCGACAGGTCGGTCTCCAGCGTTCTGGCCTTGATCTCGTCGAAGATCTTGTCCCGCAGCGGGCGCAGATGCGCCGTCTGGGCCTCGGTGTAGGCGTTCTCCGCCTCGAGATAGGCGATGACCTCGGGGTTGTCCTTGTCCCGCAGCCATTCGTAGTCGTCGACGAAGACGTCGCCGTGATGCACCCGCTCGGTGGGTACCGTCTTGGCGATCGGCGCCGCCACCGCCTGGTCGGTTGTCGATCCGCTACCACTGTCGAGAGCCATGCGCACCACCGTAGCCGGGACCGCCGGTGCACCGCCCGCCCGGATTCGGCGCGGACTCGGCGTCCGGCCCGGATCTCGGCTCCGAGCCCGGCGCGGATCGGCGCCCGTACATCAGACGACCGGCCCGCCACTCATGAGCAGCGGACCGGTCGGATGCGAGGCTCAGGCGCCGAGAGCGGGCCCGATCGTCGACCACGAGGCGTGCAGCGTGTCCTGCCAGTACGACCAGGAGTGTGTGCCGACGGGGCTGTAGTCGATGCGCGCCGGGATGCGCGCGGCACGCAACTTCTGTTCGAACGCGACCGTGCACAGGTTCACACCCAGCTCGACCGGGCCACCGAGGAAGATGTTCTCCGCCAGCTGCGGCTTGATCTCGGCTTCGTGCGGCCCGGGGATGCCGGTGCCGGTGGACAGGTAGAGCGTTTTGCCGCGCAGCCGCTCCAGCATCAGCGCGGGATCGTGTTCGGCCCAGGCCGGGCTGCCGGGCGGGCCCCACATGTTCAGCGGATTGCCGCCGCGATTGGCGATGGAGAACATCACCGCACCCTGCGCCATGGCGGTGTCGGGGCAGGCGCTGTACCCGGCAACGGCGCGATACAGCCCGGGATGACGCGCGGCGATGATGTAGGCGGCGTTACCGCCCATGGACAGGCCGCCGATACCGTTGACGCCGTTGCCGTTGAACTGGGCGTCGATGATCGGCGGCAGCTCCTGGGTCAGGAAGGTCTCCCACTTGTACCGGCCGAAACGCGGGTCGTCGGTGATCCAGTCGGTGTAGTAGCTGGCCTGCCCACCGACCGGAAGCACCACGTTGACGTTGCGGCCGGCGAAGAAGCGTTCGGCGTCGGTGGCATTGGTCCAGGTGCTCTGGCCGACGCCGGGGTCGAGCCCGTCGAGCAGGTAGTACGAGCCGCGCGAACCGCCACCGGCCGGGTGCAACACCTGCACCTGGATGGTGCGGCCCATCGCGGCGGAGTCGATGAAGATCGCCGATCGGGTGGGGCTCAGCTCGTCGACGCGGACCAGTCGGGCCGCCGACGCCGGCGCGGGCTGCACCACCGCCGGGCCGATCAGTGCCGCCGCGAACGCCAGCACCACGGCAGCAATTCTTGCTCTACGCACTTCCCCTCCTGCATCAGCGCATGACAATGGGCTTCTAAACTAACCCAGGGTCGAGTTGCGAGTGATCATTTGAAGATTCGGCGTTTCGACAGCAAACTGCCCGGTACGTAACTGCTGTCACGCACGTAACAGCGGATGCGCGGATCAGCGCCCGAGCACACCCCTGATCGACGCAGCGAGATAGTCCAGATCCTCCCGATGCGGAGAGGTGGGCCTGGCCTGCAAGCCGAAACCGTCGCCGATGGTGCGCGGGATGACGTGCAGATGCACATGGAACACCTCTTGACCAGCGGCGACACCATCGGCCAGGAAGAAGTTCACCCCTTCGCAGGCCACCTCGCTGGCCCGCAGCGCGGCCGCCAGCTTCTGCCCCACCTGGAACAGCTTGCCGCCGATCTCCGGATCGAGTTCCTCCAGGCTGCGCGCCACCACCTTGGGCACCACCAGCAGATGTCCCGGCGTCAGCGGGCGGATATCCATGAAGGCGATGACGTCATCGTCCTCGTAGACGCGGCTGGCGGGCTCCTTGCCCGCGATGATGTCGGCGAAGATCGTGTAGGGATTCACCCGCCCACTATCGCTGCCGCCCGCCATCGAAATCCACCGGAACGTCGGCAACAGCCGCGCGGTCGGCGCGATCACCGCACGGTCAGCGAGATCTCAGAGAATCGGCGACGGCGTGTACCGGGCGGCCTCGGGATAGGCGGCGACGAGCTTGTCCACCTGCGCCACCACATCGCCGACCTGTGCGCCGGCGGCCCCGATGAACGCCGACTTGTCCGCCAGTGCGGCATCGAGCGCCGCCCGGTCCAGCGGCAGCCGGGAGTCGGCGGCGAGACGGTCGAGCAGATCGGGTTCGCGGCCCTGTTCCCGCATGGCCAGCGCCACGGCCACCGCGTGTTCCTTGATCACCTCGTGCGCGGTCTCCCGGCCGACCCCGCTGCGCACGGCCGCCATCAGGATGCGGGTGGTGGCCAGGAACGGCAGGTAGCGGTCCAGTTCGCGGGAGATGACGGCCGGGTAGGCGCCGAATTCGGCGAGCACCGTCAGGAAGGTTTCCATCATGCCGTCGATGGCGAAGAAGGCGTCCGGCAGCGCGACCCGGCGCACCACCGAGCAGAACACGTCACCCTCGTTCCACTGCGCACCGGCGAGCTCGGCGGCCATCGACGCGTAACCGCGCAGCACCACCTGCAATCCGTTGACGCGCTCGCAGGAGCGGGTGTTCATCTTGTGCGGCATGGCCGAGGAGCCCACCTGGCCGGGCTGGAAGCCCTCGGTGACCAGCTCGTGGCCCGCCATCAGCCGGATGGTGTGCGCGAACGACGACGGCCCCGCACCCACCTGGACCAGCGCGGAGAGCACATCGTGGTCCAGCGAGCGCGGATACACCTGACCGACGCTGGTCAGCACGTTCGCGAAGCCGAGGTGGCGCGCCACCTGCTGTTCCAGCGTGGCCAGCTTGGCCGCGTCGCCGCCGAGTAGATCGAGCATGTCCTGGGCCGTCCCCATCGGGCCCTTGATGCCGCGCAGCGGGTAGCGGTCGATCAGTTCGCGCAGCCGGGTCAGCGCGATCAGCAGTTCGTCGGCGGCGGAGGCGAACCGCTTGCCCAGCGTGGTGGCCTGCGCGGCGACGTTGTGCGAGCGGCCCGCCATCACCAGCACCTGGTATTCGGCGGCACGTTCGGCCAGCCGGGCCGCGATGGCGACGCCGTGGGCGTGCACATGCTCGAGCGAGAGCCGGATCTGCAACTGCTCGACGTTCTCGGTGAGGTCGCGGCTGGTCATGCCCTTGTGCACGTGCTCGTGCCCGGCCAGCGCGTTGAACTCCTCGATCCTGGCCTTCACATCGTGGCGGGTGACGCGCTCACGCTCGGCGATGGAGGCCAGGTTCACCTGGTCGATGACGCGCTCGTAATCGGCGAGGACGCCGTCGGGCACGTCGATGCCGAGCTCGGACTGCGCCCGCAGCACCTCCAGCCACAGCCGCCGCTCGAGCACGATCTTGTTCTCGGGGGACCACAGGTGCACCAACTCGGGGCTGGCGTAGCGGGTGGCTAGGACGTTCGGGACGAGGCTCACGTCCGGTCAGTCTAGTGCTCGGAACCGGTCGACCTGCTGCGGCGTCGGCGGAGCGACGATGTCGATCACTTCGAGCAGCGCCCCGCGGGCCATCCGCCGCGGTTGCGGATCGCGTTCGGTGAGCGCCGCGACCACCGCGCCGTCGACCACCGCGACGACCCTGCGCAGCTGTTCGGTCCGCACCACCCGGTCGGAGCGGCGCAGCACGTCGGCGAGCAGTTCGTCGAGCTGGGCACGTAGTCGCTGTTGCACTTCCCGCAGTTCGGGGTGGCGCGCGGAGGCGACGGTGCGCTCGTAGCGGGCGATCAACTGCCCGCGCGCACCCTCGTCCTGACCGTCGGGGCCGATCAACAGGTCCAGTACCAGTTCGACGGTGGCTTCGGCGCCGCGCCTGCGGTGGCTCACCTCGCCGATCCGCCTGCGCATCGCTTCCAACTCGGCATTACCGCTGAACTCGACCGCCCGCGCGATCAGATCCTCCAGCGATTCGAAGTAGTAGGTGGTGGACGCCAGCGGCAGCTCTGCCCGGGTCGCGACGGAGCGATGCCGCACTGCATCGAACCCACCTTCGAGTAGGAGCTCGGCAGCGGCCGCTACCAGAGCTTGGCGACGCCGTTCGCCTTTCGGGGTCGTCGCGGTTATCACCGTGCCATCGTGCCAGTCATCATCAGTTCATCCGTGCGGAATCGGAAGGAATTAGCAGCCACCGATGTTTTTACCGCATCCGCGCGGCGATGGGGTCGTACTGTGCAAAGTTGTTGCCGGACACTATGTTCGACCGCCTGGTTAGTGCTCAGCGTCGCAGAAACCGGTCGAGCCGTTCCAGCGCGGCTTCGATGTCTGCGGTGGCTCCGGCGAACGAGAAGCGCACGGTGTGATTGCCGGCGACGGTGTCGAAATCCAGTCCGGGCGCCAGTGCGACCCCGGTATGTTCGAGCACCTCGGCGCACCAGGCGCGGGAATCGCCGGTGAGGTGGGCGATGTCGGCGTAGGCGTAGAAGGCGCCGTCGGCGGGCGCCAGATCGGTGATGCCCAGCTCGGCCAGGCCGTCCAGCAGCAGTTTTCGATTGGTCGCGTAGCGGCGGACGTGGCCGTCGAGTTCGGCTTTGGCCTCGGCGCCGAACGCGTGCAGTGCCGCGTACTGCGAGATGGCGGGCGGGCAGACGGTCATATTCGAGGCAAGTCGCTGCAAGGCGGGCCGCATATCCGTCGGCGCCAGCATCCAGCCCAGCCGCCAGCCGGTCATCGAGAAGTACTTCGAGACCGAGCCGATCACCACCGCTTCGCGGGAGGTCTCCCACGCCGACGCGGTGCGTTCGCCGCCGTAGGTGATGCCGTGATAGATCTCGTCGGAGATGAGCACGGTGCCGTTGGCCTCGCACCAGCGGGCGAGCGCGGCCAGCTCGTCGGGGTCGATCATGGTGCCGGTCGGGTTGGCCGGGCTGGCCACCACCAGGCCCTTCGGCGGCTGCGGCAGCGCCTCGAGCATGGCGACGGTGGGCTGGAAGCGGGTCTCGGCGCCGCAGTCGAGCTCCACCACCCGGCAGCCGAGCGCGGTCAAGGTGTTGCGGTAGGCCGGATAGCCGGGGCGGGCCACCACCACGGTGTCGCCGGGGTCGAAGGCGGCGAGGAAGACGAGGGTGAAGGCGCCGGAGGAACCGGTCGTCACCACTACGTCGTCGGGGTCGACCGGGTAGCCGTAGGTGCGGCGGTGGTGTTCGGCGATCGCGGCGCGCAGCGGGAGGATGCCGAAAGTTTCGGTGTAGCCGAGCAATTCGGCGTCGATGGCGATCTTGGTCGCGCGCAATACCGGCGCGGGCGCGGGCGTCGATGGCTGCCCGGCCGCGAGCACCAGCACATCACCGTGCGTCCTGGCTCGTTCCGCTGCGGCTTTCCAGACATCCATCACGTAAAAAGGTGGAATGGTCGACCGCCGAGATTCTGTGAACACCCGACAGACGGTAGAGCACACGCTCACCGCCGTCGGGCGATATGGTCGCACCTGATGCTCGAGAAGGCCCCCCGGTCGCCCCTCGACCAGGACTCCGCCGAAGAGCCCGCCACCGACGGCAACAAAGCCGGCGGCGCCGGGCTCGATGAACAGCGCCGAACGGACATCGCACCAGCAGCTCGGGAAGGCGCGCCCGCCGGCCGCACCTTCCGGCTCCCCCGATGGCGACGCCGGACTGCCGCGGCCACACCCGTCGCCGTGGCCGTGGACTCCCGAGGCGACGTCGAGACGCCCGCCGACGCACCCGTTGACACCGGGGCCACGGACGCACCCGCCGACGATGCGCCACCACGCGGCCCAGGCAACGCTGCGCCCGCCGACACCGCTGCTGTCGACGAACCCGCCGACAACCCGGCCGACAACGAACCCACCGACAACCCGGCCGACGAGGAGCACCCCGACGCGTCGGACCGTCTGCAAGACGTGCGCATGGTCGGCGGAGTCGTGCTCGCATCGGATTGGCGGACCCGCGAGAAAACGCAACGGCGCGGTCTGCGCGGCTTGTTCGCGTCGCGGATCGCACAGGCTCGGCAGCTGGCCGAGCGGTGGCCCTCCCGTGCGGATGTCGGGGCGCTGCTGGCCGAGCGCCCCACCCGCGAGGACCTGCGCGCACTGGCGGCGAAGCGCCCGACCGGCGACGAAGTACGCGCGACCTTACGCAAACACCGGGTGCTGATCGGCGGCGTCACCATCGTCGCATTGTTCGCCGCGGCCGATTCCAGCTTCACCGACCTGGTCTCCGACCGGGGGCCAGCACCGGGACAGGCGCAGCGGATCGCGGTGGCCTATCCCTGGCAGATGCAGACCACCACACCCTCGGTGCGGCGCTATCTCGATGCCGTCGACCACGGTGAACGCCTGCGCGAAGCGGCCGTGGTGGCCGCGGCGGCCCGCGCCACCCTGGAGCGCGCACGCACTGAGGCGGCGGCGGCCGCGGCGGGCGAACGTCAGCCGTGGATGGGCACGCCACCACCGCCTGCCATCACGATGACGCCGGGCGAGGTGCTGCCCGGCGGCATCGCACCCGGGGCGGGCGGTTACGTGCTCCCTGCGATCGGCGTGTTCACCTCCGGGTTCGGGCAGCGCTGGGGCACCTTCCACAACGGCATCGACGTGGCAGGGCCGATCGGTACCCCGATCTACGCCGTCGCCAACGGCACCGTCATCGACGCGGGCCCCGCGCAGGGTTTCGGCCTGTGGGTGCGCATCCGCCACGATGACGGCAGCATCTCCGTCTACGGCCACATGTACGACTTCTTCGTCTCCGTCGGCGAACGCGTCCCGGCCGGCATGCAGATCGCCCGCATGGGCAACCGCGGCGACTCCACCGGGCCGCACCTGCATTTCGAGGTGATCGTCGGCGGACAGCACGTCGACCCGCAGCGCTGGCTGGCATTGCACGGGCTCACCTACAGCTGAGCACGGCCGACCGAGCCTCGGCTCGAGGTCACCTCCTGCACGATGGCCACGAGTCCCGGCCGGCACGCTCGACGGCCACGCAAGCCGAGAATCCGGGGCACATCCCGCTTGGCGACGACGCGGCAAGCGATCCCGGCGTCCCGGCAAGCGACGGTCGCGATGCGATACGGCCCCGGCGAACCGACACCGCTCGACAGCGCGCATCGCGGGAACGTCGACGTCCCTACACGCTGATGCGGTCCTCGACGGCGGCCAGCCCGATATCGGTGCGGTAGTGGCTGCCGGGGAGCTTGATGCTCGCGATCCGCTCGTAGGCGGCGGAGCGCGCGGCGGCCAGATCGGCGCCGGTGCCGACGACGTTGAGCACCCGCCCACCGGCCGAAACCAGGGCGCCGTCCTCACGCTGCGCGGTGCCGGCGTG
Organism: Nocardia sp. CDC519; assembly: GCF_059509835.1. Classification (NCBI taxonomy): domain Bacteria; kingdom Bacillati; phylum Actinomycetota; class Actinomycetes; order Mycobacteriales; family Nocardiaceae; genus Nocardia; species Nocardia sp. CDC519. Next base: position 473,842 of record NZ_CM183377.1, read on the forward strand.
CAGCACGGTGGCCGCATCGTCGGCCGAGCCTTCGCCCGCACCGGTGATGACGTCGCCAAGCCTGGGCCGCCCCGGATAGTTCTCGGCCGCGAGCACCACCGTGATCGCCGACCCGTCCTTCCAGCGCGGCGGCTGCACCTGCGCGAGGGTGCCGGTGGCGGTGGCGTACAGCAGCTCGCCGAGCGGGCTGTCCAGCAGGGCGAGCACCGCCTGGGTTTCCGGGTCGCCGAAGCGGCAGTTGAACTCGACGACCGCAGGGCCGTCCGCGCCGATGGCCAGGCCGGCGTAGAGCAGGCCGGAGAAACCACAGCCGCGGCGCACCATCTCGGCGGCGACCGGCTCCACCACATCGGTGACGATCGCGCGCGCCGTCTCCTCCGGCAGCCAGGGCAGCGGGGTGTAGGCGCCCATGCCGCCGGTGTTCGGCCCGGTATCGCCGTCGCCGACGCGCTTGTGGTCCTGCGCGGGCAGCAGCGGCACCACGGTTTCGCCGTCCACCAGGCAGAACAGCGAAACTTCCGGCCCGTCGAGGAACGATTCGAACAGCACCGGATGGCCCTGCTCGAGCAGTTCGGCGCCGTGATCGCGGGCCGCGGAGCGGTCGGTGGTCACCACGACGCCCTTGCCCGCGGCCAGGCCGTCGTCCTTGACCACCCAGGTGGGGCCGAAGCGGTCCAGCGCGGCATCGAGCTCGGCCGGGGTGTCGACCACCTCGCTGTGCGCCGTGCGCACACCGGCCGCGGCCATCACATCCTTGGCGAACGCCTTGGAGCCTTCGATCCTGGCCGCGGCCGCGGACGGGCCGAAGCAGGCGATTCCCGCCGCGCGCACCGCATCGGCGACGCCGAGCACCAGCGGCACCTCGGGACCGATCACGACCAGGTCGGCGGCCAGCTCGGTGGCCAGCGCGACCACGGCCTCGGCGGAACTGGGATCGACCGGACGGATCTGCGCGTGCTGGGCAATGCCGGCATTGCCCGGTGCGGCCACCACGGCCTGCACCGCGGGGTCGCGACGCAGAGCGAGGACGAGGGCATGTTCACGGGCTCCGGAACCGATGACGAGTACGCGCACGGCAGACAGCTTATAGGTGCATCGGTCCCGCTCCGCGTGTCAGGTTCGCGGCTCGCGGCGCCCGCCGCCCACACCCGCGAACCCACGTTCATCACGAACGTCGCAGGTCCGGCCCACCGACCCGCCCGCACGCGGCCAACACGTGGATGATGGTTGCTGACAACCGAAGTGGGGGGCGCTCCCTCACCCGAGCACGCGGAGGATGTGCGGGCCATGGGTCTGATGGACGGAATCATGGGCAACGCCGGGCGAATCGATCCCGGCCAGGCCCAGCAGGAATACGCCAAACTCCTCGGCAACGGTGAGCAGATCTATGCCGCCTTTCTCCTCATCCGCGATGCCATCCTGTTCACCAACCGCCGGCTGATCCTGGTCGACAAGCAGGGCATGTCGGGCCGCAAGGTGAGCTACCACAGCGTGCCCTACCGCTCGATCACGCATTTCTCGGTGGAAACGGCGGGCACCTTCGATCTCGATGCCGAGCTCGCCATCTGGATCGCCGGTAGCCCCACGCCCTTGCACAAGAAGTTCAACCGTCAGGTCGATATCTACGAGGTGCAGGGCTTGCTGTCGCATTTCGTCGCGGTCTAGGCCGCAGCGCGCCCGGTGCCGGTGGTGGTCGCGATGCGGCGCCGGGCGCGTAATCTGCGGGCATGGCTTCTGTTTTCAGTGCGATCATCGCTGGTCAGCTCCCCGGTCGATTCGTGTGGGAGGACGACGAATTCGTCGGCTTCCTCACCATCGCACCGGTCACCCAGGGCCACACGCTGGTGGTCCCGCGCGCGGAGATCGACCAGTGGCAAGACGTCGACCCCGAGACCTTCGCCCGCCTCACCGGCGTCGCGCAGAAGGTCGGCCAGGCCGTGCGCACCGCCTTCGACGCGCCACGCGCCGGTCTGCTGATCGCGGGCCTGGAAGTCCCGCACCTGCACGTGCACGTCTTCCCGGCGTTCACCATGGGCAATTTCGACATCTCCGGCGCCGACCCGAACCCCTCCCCCGAATCCCTCGACGAGGCGCAGGCCAAGATCAAGCAGGCCCTGCGCGAGCTCGGTTACGGCGCCAACGTCCCGGACTGAACCGCTGTGCGGTGCGGAGGTAGCCGTCTCCGCACCGTGGCCGTTGCGGGTGTCCCGACGACCGTGCGCGGCCGCTCGTCGCCCCTCCATGAACCGATCCGGCGGCCTGCCCCGTAGTTCCTCACGCTGCCGCACCCCGGTAGCGACGACATTCCGGCCGCGAATCCCGCGGCGAGTCGACGAGGAGCGCATCATGACCACTGTCCATCCGGCATCGACCGAAACCGCCACCGAAGAGTTCGCCGCAAGGATGGTCGGTGTTCTCAACGACGGGTGTACCGCGATGATGACCAGCATCGGCCATCAGACCGGACTGTTCGACACCATGTCCACCCTGCCCGGTCCGGTGACCTGCGCCGAGCTCGCCGCCACCGCGGGCCTCGACGAACGGTATGTGCGGGAATGGCTCGGCGCGATGACCGTCTCCGGGATCGTCGAATTCGACGCTGCCGCACAGACTTACCGGCTTCCCGCCGAACACGCCGCGGTGCTCACCCGTGCGGCCGGCCCGAACAATCTCGCCCGATTCATGCAGGTCGTCTCGATGCTCGGTGAGGTGGAACCCGCTATCGCCGAATGCTTCCGGGCCGGCGGCGGTCTGTCCTACGACAACTATCCGCGTTTCCACCAGTTCATGGCCGAGTTCAGCGCGGGCACGCTCGACGCGGCGCTGATCGACAGCATCCTGCCGATGGCGCCGGGTCTGACCGAGCGGCTGCACGAGGGCATCGACCTCGCCGATATCGGCTGCGGCCGCGGCCACGCGATCAACCTGATGGCACAGGCGTTTCCGGCGAGCCGATTCATCGGATACGACTTCTCGGTCGAAGCGATCGAGGCCGCACGGGCCGAGGCCGCCCAACTCGGTGTGACCAATGCGAGATTCGAGGTGCTCGACGTGACCGAGCTCGACGTCACCGACGCCTTCGACGCGATCACCGTTTTCGACGCCATCCACGACCAGGCCCACCCCGCCACCGTCCTCGCGAATATCGCCCGGGCCCTGCGCGATGACGGCGTCTTCCTCATGGTCGACATCCAGGCCTCCAGCCACCTGGAAGACAACGCCGACCTCCCCTTCGGCCCCTTCCTCTACACCGTGTCGACCATGCACTGCATGACCGTCTCCCTCGGCCTCGACGGCGATGGCCTCGGCACCGTATGGGGCGAACAGAAAGCCCTCTCCATGCTCGCCGACGCCGGGTTCACCGACGTGCGGATCCACCATGAGGAGGCCGATCCGCTCAACAGCTACTACGTGGCCCAGAAGGGCTGAGGGAATCCGGCGGCCTACTCCGGACAGACGAAACGAGCGCGACGTAATGTCGCGCTCGTTCTGTTCGAGCCCCCTGTCAGGATTGAACTGACGACCTTCGCTTTACAAGAGCGGTGCTCTACCACTGAGCTAAGGAGGCGGAAAGCGGAGCAATCATAACCGGACGCGCGCACCGCGTGACACCGGGTTTTACGGTGCCATGCGGTACGCGGTCCGGTCGACGGTGTCCCGAGGCGCAGTATCGACCGCGGTCAGGACTGGGCGCCCTGGCGGGCCGCGTCGTCGGCAGCCATGGCGTCGCGCAGGCTCTTGGGACGCATGTCGGTCCAGTTCTTCTCGACGTACTCGACGCAGGCGGCGCGGCTGTCCTCGCCGAACACCACTCGCCATCCGGCCGGGACCTCCGCGAAGGCCGGCCACAGGGAGTGCTGTTCCTCGTCATTGACCAGAACGAAGAAGCGGCCGTCTTCGTCGTCGAAGGGATTGGTGCTCATTTCACCTCACTGGATACTGGCGCTGTGTACGGGATCGCTGCTGGGAAGACCGGCGCCGGGTTACGCGAACCGCGGGCGTCGGAAACCCCGAGCGTTGTGTCGACCCTAGCAAGGGATACGTTACCGCTGGGCGGTTACCTCGCCCCCCGTCATCAGGCGGCAAAGAAATCCAGCAGGATCTTGTTCACCGCTTCCGGTCGCTCCAGGTAGCCGTAGTGTCCGGCGTCCGGAATCTCCTGGTAGCGGGCCCCGGGGATGGCGTCGGCGACCTCGCGCGACAGGTAGGGCGGAATCATCCGGTCATCGGCGAACCCCACCGCGAGGCACGGCACCGTGATCGCGCGATAGGCCTGCACCCGGTCGAAATCGTGATCCATCCGCCGCTGAGCGCGGATGCCGGGCGTGACCGGCCCACCGGTGAACTCGAACAGGTCCAGCCAGTCACGGGCGGCATTGGGGTCGGCCATGGTGGCCGGTGACAGGTTCATCACCGCCGTCACCGCCGCTTCGTATTTCGGCGGCAGCGCGATGGCGCTCGCGTCCAGCTCGTGTTCGCCGAGCGAGAGCGTCTTCTGGAACTGGTCGAGGCGCCCGTGGCCGGCGAGGAATACCGCCTTGCGCACCAGGTCGGGGCGGGCCAGCGCCAGTTCCTGGGCGACCCGCGCGCCCATGGAGGTGCCCACGACCAGGGCCGGGCCCTCGTCGAGCAGTTCGATCAGGCCCGCGGTATCGGCGACCAGCTGATCGATGGTCATCCCATCGGCGGCCTCGTAGGACGGCGCGATACCGCGGTTGTCGAAGGTGCACACCCGGTAGCCGGCCGCCACCAGAGCGGGCACCTGATGCAGCTCCCACACCCGGCCGGGGCTACCGGTGCCCATGATCATCACGACCAGCGGGCCGCCGCCCTTGGTGTCGGTGCCCTTGGCTCGGTCGCCCTTGACCTGGTAGTTGAGTGAAATTCCGTTCACCGTGGCCAGTGGCATCCGCATACCCTTTCGTAAGGTTGGTACTGCGCTGCCCACGGTATCGGTACCGCGAGCGCCGGTACACGGGGTGGGCCTCCGGCACCGGGTATGCCCGGGCCGCGCGCCAGATACCATTGACTACTCGCACGTACGAGCGCAATTTGCCGGGAGGACTGAAGATGGCCGCGAAGAGCAGCGCGAACGGAATCGCCGACGAGGATCTGGAGCCGCTGGCCGACGAAACCGCTCGCCAGGCCCAGCGCGTCGTGGCCGCCTACGCGGCCGATGCGGACGAATGCCGGATGCTGCTGTCGATGCTCGGCATCGGCCCCGGCGCGCGCGGCGAATAGTCGCCGCACTTTCGGATCGGCGGCGCGCCCGGCGATCCTTTCGACAACTGAAACCGGGAACAGCGAAGCGCAGCGCGGCGTGAGCGACGGCCCGAAGGCGACAGCCGACGAGTGATGGGCAGTCGCACGCCGCCCTCAGACAAGGATGCGTGAGTGGACCAGATGACCGACCAGCCGTCCAACGACAACGACTCCTCCGACTACGCCCCATCGGACCCGTCCGGGCCCGCTTCGGCGGCCAACGGCTCCGTGCCCGACGGTTCGGTATCCAATGGCTCCGGGCCGATCGATACCGAGGTCGCCGAACCCGAACCGATCCAGGCCCAGCCCATCGGCGCGGGCGGCGGTAACTCCGGGTTCGTCGTGGTCGCCAACCGGCTCCCGGTCGATCTGGAAAAACTTCCCGATGGCAGCACCCGGTGGAAGCGCAGTCCCGGCGGGCTGGTCACCGCGCTGGAACCGGTGTTGCGCTCGAACAAGGGCGCCTGGGTGGGCTGGGCCGGTGTGCCCGACGTCGACGTCGACCCGATCATCGAAGACGGTCTCGAACTGCACCCGGTCCCGTTGACGGCGCAGGAGGTCGAGGACTACTACGAGGGCTTCTCCAACGGCACCCTGTGGCCGCTCTACCACGACGTCATCGTGCGCCCGGTCTACGACCGCAAATGGTGGGCTGCCTACGTTCAGGTGAATCGCCGCTTCGCCGAGGCCACCGCGAAGGTCGCCGCCGAGGGCGCGACGGTCTGGGTGCAGGACTATCAGCTCCAGTTGGTGCCGAAGATGCTTCGGATGCTGCGCCCGGACCTGACCATCGGGTTCTTCCTGCACATCCCCTTCCCGCCGGTGGAACTGTTCATGCAGATGCCCTGGCGGACCGAGATCATCGAGGGCCTGCTCGGCGCCGATCTGATCGGTTTCCACCTGCCCGGCGGCGCGCAGAACTTCCTCTACCTGGCTCGCAGGCTGGCCGGTCAGCCCACTTCGCGCGGCAACGTCGGGGTGCGGTCGAAGCTGGGCGTGGTGCAGGTCGGCTTCCGTAACGTGCGCGTGGGCGCCTTCCCGATCTCGATCGCCTCGGCCGAGCTCGACGAGCACTCGCGGCGCCGCTCGGTGCGCGAACGGGCGGCCAAGATCCGCGCCGAACTGGGCAATCCGAAGAACATCCTGCTCGGTGTCGATCGGCTCGACTACACCAAGGGCATCGACATCCGGCTCAACGCGCTGGAAGAGCTGCTGATGGAGGGCCGGGTCGACCCGTCGGACACGGTCATGGTGCAGCTGGCCACCCCGAGCCGTGAGCGGGTGCAGAGCTACATCAAGATGCGCGGCGATATCGAACGCCAGGTCGGCCGGATCAACGGCGAGTTCGCCCGGGTCGGCTACCCGGTGGTGCACTATCTGCACCGGCCGATCCCGCGCGAGGAACTGATCGCCTTCTTCGTCGCCGCCGACGCCATGCTGGTGACGCCGCTGCGGGACGGGATGAACCTGGTGGCCAAGGAGTACGTGGCCTGCCACAGCGGCCTCAACGGTGCCCTGGTGCTGAGCGAATTCACCGGTGCGGCAGCGGAATTGCGGCAGTCGTATCTGTGCAATCCGCATGACCTGGATTCGGTGAAGGATGCCATCGCCTCGGCGCTGACCGACGATCGCGACACCAAGCGGCGCCGGATGCGGTCGCTGCGCAGGCAGGTGCTCACCCACGACGTCGACCGCTGGGCCCGCGCGTTCCTGGACGCGCTGGCGCACGATCAGGTCGCAGGCAGCGCCCTGCTCTCCGATGAGGACATCTACTCCGAGCCGCAGCGCTGACCCAGGTTCACAGCAACCACACAGCGAGTCCGCAGCCCGATCCCAGCGGCGCGGGCCAGCATGGATCCATGACCGCAACGCCGCGACAGGCACCCGAGGCACGGGTGCTGGTGGTCGACGACGAGCCGATGATCGTCGAACTGCTCGACGTCAGCCTGCGCTTCCAGGGCTTCGAGGTGGCCACCGCCGCCGACGGCGCCCAAGCGCTCGATCTGGCCCGGACCTTCCGGCCGCAGGCACTCATCGTCGATGTGATGATGCCCGGCATGGACGGGTTCGGGCTGCTGCGCCGGCTGCGCGCCGACGGGATCGACGCACCGGTGCTGTTCCTCACCGCCCGCGACGATGTGCACGACAAGGTGACCGGGTTGACCCTCGGCGCCGACGATTACGTCACCAAACCGTTCAGCCTGGAAGAGGTGGTCGCGCGGCTGCGGGTGATCCTGCGCCGCGCTGGTCAGGTGAATCCGCAGCCGGAGCGTGCCCGGTTGCGGTTCGCCGATATCGAGCTCGACGACGACACCCATGAGGTGTGGAAAGCCGGTGAGCCGGTGGCGTTGTCGCCCACCGAATTCACCCTGCTGCGGTACTTCCTGGTCAACGCGGGCACGGTGCTGAGCAAGCCACGAATCCTGGATCACGTGTGGCGCTACGACTTCGGCGGCGAGGTCGGAGTGGTGGAGACGTATGTGTCGTACCTTCGCAAGAAGGTCGACACCGGTGAACGGCGGCTGATCCACACCTTGCGTGGGGTGGGTTATGTGATGCGGGAGCCGGAGGACGGCCGGGCACGGTGAGCGCCGACAGGGGAGCAACCGAGGTCGCGGACGGGCGCGCGACGGGTCCGCTACGGCAGCTGGAGCGCACGCTCGGAAACAGACTCGCGGCCGTTCCGCTGCGCGTGACGCTGGTGCTGGCACTGGTCACGCTGGCGGGGGCCGGACTACTCGCCTCCGGCGTTGCGGTCACCTCCGCGCTGCGCACAGCCCTGGTCGATCGCCTCGACCAGCAGCTGGTCGAAGCCGCGCACACGTGGGCGAGCCCGGGCGGGCCTGCCTTGCACCGGCTGCCGGGGCGGCCGGGGTTCGAGCGCCCGCCGGTGCTGTTCTACGCGCGGGTGCAGGATTCGTCCGGCCGAGTGCTACAACTCGATGACCAGGCCGCCGGTGCGCCGGATGTGCCCGCCGACGCCGGGACCGGCCCGTTCACCACCGGCTCCACCGACGGCGATTCGTCGAACTGGCGTGTCCTGAATCTACGGACTCCGCAGGGCTCGAGTCTGGTCGCGCTGCGGATGGACGAAACCGAGGCCATCATCGACCGCCTCATCGCGCTGGAACTGGTGATCGGCGCGGTGGTGTTGGCGGCGCTGGCGGTGGCCGCGTACTTCGTCATCCGGCGCAGTCTGCGGCGGCTGGTCGAGGTCGAGGAGATCGCCGCGGAGATCGCCGCCGGTGATCTGCATCGGCGAGTTCCGGTGCGCGGCACCAACACCGAGGTCGACAGCCTCGCCACCTCACTCAATGCCATGCTCAGCCAGATCCAGACCGGTTTCGCCGCGGCCGAGGCCTCCGAGGAGGCGGCGCGGCGCTCCGAGACCAAGATGCGCCGCTTCATCGCCGACGCCAGCCACGAACTGCGCACCCCGCTCACCACGATTCGCGGTTTCGCCGAGCTCTACCGCCAGGGCGCGGCCACCGACGCGGGCCTGTTCATGGAGCGCATCGAGAGCGAAGCCAACCGGATGAGCGTGCTGGTCGGTGACCTGCTGATGCTGGCCCGGCTCGACGCCCAACGCCCACTCGAACGGGAACAGGTCGATCTGCTCGCCCTGGCCAGCGACGCCGTGCACAGTGCGCGCGCCGCGGCCGCCGCCCGTCACCCCGAGCTGGCGCCGCGCCGCATCGACCTCGACGCGCGGCCGGGAACCGGAACCTACGAGGTGGCCGGAGACGCCGCCCGCCTGCGTCAGGTGCTGGCCAACCTGCTGAACAACGCCCTCGTGCACACCCCGCCGGACGCGGCGATCACCGTCACACTGACCCCGGGCGCCGAGGAGGTCCTGCTCGAAGTAGCCGACACCGGTCCGGGCCTGCCCGCCGAGGAAGCCGCCCGGATCTTCGAGCGCTTCTACCGCACCGACACCTCACGCAGCCGCGACAGCGGAGGGACGGGGCTCGGACTGTCCATCGTGCAGGCCTTGGTCGCCGCACACGGTGGAACCGTTGATGTGCGCAGCACCGTTGGTGCAGGAACCACCTTCATCGTCCGCCTGCCGCGCGACCAGGCGACCGAATCCCGCGTCACCGGCGCTCGGGCCAGCTGTGACCGCGCGGATAGCGCTGGACCGGCGTCAGCAGATCCGCGAATTCGGTGATCAGCACCCGATACGGCTCGGCGTGTTCAAAGGTCGGTACGGCGACCGCCGAGGCCGCGTGGTCGCCGAGGTGCTGGGCGATCACCATCGCCGCCACCAGCGGCCGCACATCCAGCGTGACCGTATAGACCAAGTCGTAGCCGTGCCGGTCCGCCACGGCGGGCAGATCGGCCGCCTGACCGCCGTTCGCCCCGCGCCGGACCAACCCGATGGCCCGGTGCCGCCTGTTCTCCGCACACCCCATGTACCGCCCCTGTCTGATCGCCGAATGGTCTGCACCCGCCGCCGAGGACTCGACGTCGACCCGGCGGCGGGGCGTGCGTCGAGCTTTGTCCGCCTGACCTGGTGCGAAGTGGCACAACGTGTGTCACCGTTGAGGTATGGACGACGCCGGGATCGGGGCACGCACCGCCAGGGCTCGTAAACTGGCGCGGCTCACGCAACCACAGCTCGCATACAAGGCGAACGTTTCACTCTCTCTGCTACGCAAGGTCGAGCAGGGCTCGAGAGCGGCCTCGCCTGCGTTTATCGCGACTGTGGCGCGCACTCTCGGAGTGAATATCGAAGACCTCACCGGCCAGCCCTACTCTCCCGTCCGTGACGACAATGCCGCACACGCGACCATCCGGGAACTGCGTCGCAGGATTCTGGCGTTCAACGACGAACCCCTCACCGAACCAATCACATTGGACGAGCTGACGGCGGCGCTCGACCGTGTTCGGGAGGGCATGCGGCGGGCACGCTACAGCGACCTCACCGCGGAGCTCCCCGACGTGATCCACGGTCTGCACGTACTCGCCGAGGACGAGAATTCTGACGACCGCCTAGAGCTGATTCACTCCACCCTCGCGTACGCCTACAGCAAAGCCATGCTATTCGCTTACCAGTACGGCTATCTCGATCTCGCCGGGCTGGCCGCAGAACGTTGCATGTGGGCAGCCGATCGTAGCGGCGACCCGATCTGGCCGATTGCCGCGAACTACAACCGAGCGCTGATCTTGCTGTATTCGGGCGCTTACCCGAGCGGTCTGCGCATCATCGAGCGCGCGCACGCCGCCAGCGAAGAGCTACCGACGACACCCGACCTGTTGGCCGTCCGCGGCGCGCTGCACTTACGTGGCTCGATACTTGCTGCACGCGCCTTGGACGGTGATGCTGCTGAAACACATTTGACCGAGGCCCGTGGCATCGCTGCGGCCGTCGCCGGACAGCGATACAGCAACTATGGAACCGGATTCCGCCGATCGAACGTCGATATCCATTCCGTCGCCGTCCCCGTCGAATTATCCGACGGCACAACAGCTGTCTCCCGTGCCGAACAAATCCATCTGCCGAAATCGGTGGCACCGTCTCGCGCCGGCCACCACTGGATCGACGTATCCCGAGCCTGGCTACTCCACGGTGACAAACAGCGCGCCCTCACCAGCCTCGACCAGGCCCGCCGCATCGCCCCCGAACTGACCCGCAACCACCCGCAGGTCCACGAAACCATCCGCGTCCTCGCCCACTCCCGCCGCAGCGCCGACGCGTTATCGACCTTCGCCCGCTGGGCCAACGTCAAGATCTGAGGCAGCCGGAACAACGGCTGGCCACCGCGGTGGGCCAGCGGCTCGAGATCTCGTTGAGCGGGTAGCTGGTTCAGATCGGGGTTACCGAGGCCACCAGCCACCGATCGTCGGACTTGTCCATCTCGACCCGCACCCGGCTGCCCGAGGTGGTGCCCTGGGGGCTGTCTTTGCTGGTGGTGACCTGGTTCAGGTACAGCATCACCACGGCGTGGGCGCGGTCGGCGGAGACGACGCCGGCGGCCTGGGTGGTGGCCGCGACGGTGAGCTGCTTTTCCTTGGCGCCGGGGACGATCGCCTTCTCGATCAGCGTCAGATAGTCCTTGCGGAACGGGTCGGCGAGGTTGTCGGCAGCCTTCGGCAGTTCGGTTTCGACGGTGGTGTGTTCGTAGCTGAACATGGCCGAGACGGTGCGGCTCGCGGCTTCCACGGCCGCGGCGCGTGAATCCTCGGACCGCTGATCGTCCCAGTAACGGTAGCCGTTGATACCGAGGATGATCGCCGACGCGGCAACGACGACCGCCGTCACGCCGAGCAGGATCTTGGTGCGCAAACGCAAAGCACTCATGCCACGAACTCCACATCAGAGGCGGTCATCCCGGCATCACTGTTGGTCACGGTGATCCGGAATCGGTAGTACCGCAGTTGCGGACCTTCCTGGCCCGCGTTGGTCACGGTCTGTTTGGCGGCCACCAGCACCCGCGCGGAGTCGTCGTCCGAGCTCTCCAGGGCGGCCTCGACGACCTCACCGGTGGACTGCACCTTGGCCTGCTTGACCACCTCGGTGAAGGGGTCGACCCGGCCGTTGAACTCGTCCTTGAACTCGCCCGACGCCATGGTGAGGATGCGGTCGATGTCCTCCTTGGCCGTATCCGCGCGGATCGTGGTCAGGTTCAGCACGGTCTGCCGGGCGGTCTGGATGTACTCGGCGCGCAGGGCATCGCGCTCGTCGGCCGAGCGGACCGCGAAGACCGAGATCACCGCACCGGCCACCAGAGCGAGGGCAACGATCGCCGACGCGGCGACGGCGAGGATGCGCAGGGCCGAGCGGCCGGGACGCTCGTCCTCGGCACTGTCATCACCCTTGTCCGGGGAGGCTTTGTCGAGTTTCACCGTGTCGGCATCCGGATTCGCCGTCGCGGTGCTCAGCTTCACCGTGTCCGCATCGGCCGCGCCCGCACTCAGCTCGACAGTGTCGGCCTCGGCCGCGCCCGTCTTCACCGTGTCCGCATCCGCGTCGACGCGGTCCGCCTCGGACGCCGCAGTATCGCCCCGGCCCTCGGCTGCCTCCGACGCCGCAACCATCCCCGTGTCCGGCTTGTCCGGTTCCTGCCCCCGAACATGGGCAGAGCCCGGTACGGCAGTACCGGGCTCGACCGCGTCGCTGCGGTCCGGGTCCGAGGCAGGTAGGGCCTCGGCGCGTACCTCGTCGACCGGCGGGCCCGCGGAACGGCTCGCGCGCCGACGAGTCCGGCTGTTGTTCTTTTCGCTCATCGTTGCTGCTCCTCGAACATCGCTTGCCAACTCGACGGAACCGTTCCCGATCCGCCAGGATCGATATTTCCCTGCCGGTAGGTGCGGCCGTCGGTGCCGATATAGACGCCCGTGGCCGGATCGTAGGACCTGGCGGCGGCGGGCGTGGTCATTGCGCCAGATCCCGCCGACGGCGCACCGGCCGGGGCCGAGCCCGGGATCAACGGCGCGGACGCGGGGGCGACGGGCTGCGGCGGGCCGAAGGGCGGGTTGTTGCCCTCCGGAACGTACCCGGTGCGGCACAGCTCCGGCGAGGGCGCCCGCCGTCCGGGGAACTCCGCGCAGGGAGTGTTGCGGATGCCGCGCACCGCGACCGGCGAATCCTGCGGAACCTTGCAGTACAGGCCGGACGGGGTATCGATGGTGTCGAGTTCGCTGGGTGCGCGGCGCTGATCCGGCGGCAGGAATCCGGTGGTGCACGGCGGCGGATCGTTCAGGGTGGTCATGAAGTCGACCAGCGCGCCGTACTCGAGCGGCCCGCGGATCGAGGTCAGCAGGGCCGCGACCAGCGGCGGGTAGACGACAAGGATCTGTTCGACACCCGCGTTGTAGGTGACCGCGACCTGGCCCAGGCTCACCAGATTGGCCAGCAGCAGCGGCAGCGTCGGACGCAGCGAGTCGAACTGATTGGTGACGGTCTCCAGCGCGGCCGGTCCGTCGCGCAGGATATTGCGCAGGGCCGGATCGTGTTCGCGCAGTTGATCGGTCACCGTGGCCAGATCGGCGGTCCAAGAACGGATGGCGTCCTCGGAGCGGACCTGGGTGTCCAGCAGCGGCCCGATCTGTTCGATCAGCTGCTTGGTCGGCTCGGCGCTGTCCTTGGCTTCCTGCACCAGCAGGGCCGCCGAATCGATGAAGCGTTGCAGGTCGGGGCCTGCGCCGTTGAACGCGCGGAACGCCTCGTCGATCACCTGCCGCAGCCGAGTGTCGGCGACACTGGACAACAGCCGGTCGGTCTGGTCGAGTAGCGCACCCACGTCCTGCGGAAGCTTGGTCCGCTCCACCGGAATCACGCTGCCGTCGTAGAGGTTTCCGTCGCCGCCGTCTTCGACCGGCACCAGGTCGACGTACTGTTCGCCGATCGCGGACACGCTGCGCACCCAGGCCTCGGAGTCACCGGGGATCTTGTAGTCGCTGTCGATGGACAGATCCGCCTCCACCCCTTCGGGTGTCAGCCGGACCTCGGTCACCTTGCCGACGTTCGTGCCGCGGTAAGCCACGTTCGCCTGCTGGTACAGCCCGCCGGTCGCCTCCAGCTGCACCGTGACCTTATAGCGGCCGATGCCGAGCATCGCGGGCACACCGATGTAGGTGCCACCCATGACCACCAGGCCGATCACGGTGAGTACGGAGAAGATCACCAGCTGGATCTTGACGAATTTGGTGAGCGTCACCGCCCCTGTCCCCCTTCCGGCGCGGGTGCCGGGGCGGCCGCGCCGGGCAGCGGCACGGTCAGCCCGGGAATGGCGGGCAGGCCGGGAATCGGCGGCAGCCCGGGGATGGTGGGCGCGGGCGCGCCGGGTTGACCGGCCGGCGGCTGCATCGGCGTGGTCAGCGGATTACCTTGCTGCCCGGCGGTTTCCGGCGCGAAGGTGCCGAGGACGCCTTCCACACCGCCGAACCGGCCGCCGAGCGGGGTTCCGGTGAGGAAGTTGGAATCCAGGCGTTTGCCGGTCATATCCACGGTCATGAACAGGTTGAGGTAATCGCCCTTGATGGCGTTGCCGAGGTTCTTCATCGGGAACGGGAAGCTCAACGCGATCTTCAGGGCCTCGGTGAGGTTGTTGCCGGTGTCGGCCAGGGTTTGCAGGACCGGCCCGAGTGCCGCGAGATTGGCCTTCAGGTTGTCGCCGGCGTTGTCGATGATCCGCTGGGTGACGTCACTGAGGTCGCCGAGCGCGGTGAGCGTATGGGTGATGTTCTCCCGGCGATCGGCCAGCACCGTGAGCGCGGGATGGATCTGCTCGATCGCCCGGCCCACCAGATCACGCTGCTGGTTCAGCTGCCCGCCGAGCCGGTCCAGCCCCGCCATCGCGGCGATGATGTCGTTGGTCTGCGATTGCAGATTGGTGGTCAGGTCGTTGAGCTGCGGCAGCAGATCGCGGATCTCGTCCTCGTTGCCGACGAAGGCCGCGTTCAGCTCGCGCGTGATGGTCTCCAGCTGCGAGATGCCGCCGCCGTTGAGCACCACCGACAGCGACGACAGCACCTGCTCGGTGGTCGGGTAGGCCCCGGCGCGGTCGAGCGGGATCACATCGCCGTCGCTGAGCCTGCCCTGCGGCTGCATGTTCGTCGGCGGCGCCAGTTCCACATGATTGCTGCCGAGCAGACTGGTCTGCCCGATCTTGGCGACCGCGTTGGCGGGCAGCACCACATCGGGATTGAGCGAGACGGTGACCAGCGCGTGCCAGCCCTCCACCTCGATCCCGGTGACGGTGCCGACCGCGACGTCGTCGACGCGGACCGGCGAATTGCGGGTCAGCGTGGTGACATTCGGCATCTGGATGCGCACCTGGTACGCGCCCTCGCCGGTGCCCTCGTTACCGGGCATCGGTAGCGAGTTCAGCCCGTCCCACTGACACCCGGTGACGCCGAGCGCCAGGGTGAGTCCGACCGCGACGGCCGCGGTGCGGCGCATCGCCTTTGGTTTGCGCATCATCGCCCTCCTCCCGGCGCCGGCGGCGCGGGCAATCCCGGAATGGCAAGCCCGGCGATACCGCTGGGCACCGTCACCGGCGCGGCACCGCGAGCCGGGGCAGGCCCCTGGGTCTGCTGGGTGCCCGCCAGCGACTCCGGGCTGAACACCAGCTGGTCCGGGAACGCGGTGACACCGGTCGCCGGATTGGCCAGCAGCGGCGGGTAGTTCATCGCGAGCGATTTCAGCACCGGCGCCAGGAACTCCGCGCACAGGGCCGCACTCTGATCGGAGTTGTATCCCTCGCGCGCCTGCACCGATCCGCACAGGAAGCTGAGCGGATCCGCGGTGTTGTTCAACGCGATGGCACCGGTCAGCGTGCCCTGTGCGGGCTTGTAGATCTGATAGAAGTTCACCAGCGCGGTCGGGCCGGAGTGCAGCACCTGTTCCAGCTCGGGGCGCTTGTCGACCAAAATCTGAGTGGCGTCGGCGAGCTTCTGCACGCCCTCGGTGAGTTCGGCGCCGCTGCTGTCGAGGAAGCGTTTGACGTCGGCGACGGCGATATCCAGGTTGTCCAGACCCGCGCCGAGATCATTCGATACACCGGCCAGCACCGACGACACCGAGGCGAGCCTGCCGCCGAACTGCACGATCTGCTCATTGCTCGCCGAGAGCACCTCGACGAAATGCTGCAGGTTGCGGATGGTGCCGAACAGGTCGGTGCGGCCGTCGGAGAGGGTGGTCAGCGTCGCCGACAGCTCGCGCAGCGTCTCCCGGAATCGGTCGCCGTTGCCGTCGAGGTTCTCCGCGGCGGTATCGACGAACCGGCCGAACGAACCCTGCTGGTCTTCCCCGACCGGCCCGAGTGCCGTTGCCAGCTTGGACAATTCGGCCTTGATGTCATCCCACTCCACTGGAACGGCAGTGCGTTCGATGCCGATCGTGGCGCCGTCTTCCAGCTTCGGGCCCTCGGTGTAGGCGGGGGCGATCTGGATGAAACGGGCCGCGACCAGCGACGGCGCGATGATCACCGCGCGGGAGTCGGCGGGCAGGTCGATGCCGCGGTCGATGGTCATCTCGACCTTCACCTGATCGGCGCTCGGCTCGATCGAGTCGATGCTGCCGACCTTGACCCCGAGCACCCGCACATCGTCACCGGCGTAGAGGCCGCTGGTGGAGGTGAAGTAGGCGGTGATGTTCGTCTTGCCGATCCGGTTCAGCGCGGTGTAGCCGGCGAACACCACCAGCGCGGCGACCAGCACCGCGGCGGCGATGAACACCCATCGGGGCATACTGCGAATTCTCGATGTCATCGCGGCGGCTCCTGGATCGCGGGTCCGATGGACGGCATCGGGTCGAAGTACCCGCGCAACGATTCGGGCAGGTTCTGCGGCCAGACCAGCGAATCCACCAGGATCTGCAAGCCGGGGCTGGTCGCGTTGACGACGTAGGCCTGGAAGTACGGACCACTGCCGACCTGCTCACCGAGCGCGGCCGCGAACGGGCCGAGGCCGTCGAGCGCCTGGGAGATGTTGTCCCGGTTGCGCTGGAGCAGGTCGAGTACCGAGTTCAGCTTGTCCAGCGCCGGTTGCAGCTGCGCCTCGTTATCGGCCACCAGGCCGGACAGCTGCTGGGCCAGCCCGTTGACGTAGACGATCAGCTGGCTGATCGCGGTGCGCCGTCGATCCAGCTCGCCGAGCAGCTCGTTGCCGTCCAGCAGCAGCGCGTTGAGCTGGGTCGCGCGGTCGGACAGGATCTTCGTGACGTTCTGCGCGCGCGTCAGCAGATCCGACAGCGCCTGGTCACGGGTATTGATGGTGCGGGAGAGCGCGGTGATGCCGTCGAGGGCGTTGCGCAGCGGTTCCGGCGTATCGGCGAAGGTGGCCGACAGGGCGTCGAGGGTCTGGTCCACCCGGTCCATGTCCAGGCCGCCCACGGTGTCGGCCAGATCGCCGAGCGCCTCGTTCAGCGAGTACGGCGAGGTGGTCCGGTCCAGCGGGATGGTGTCGTCGACGCGCAGCGCGCCGGGGCCGTCCGGGGTGACCTCGAGCGATTTGCGGCCGAGCACGGTATTGGTCTTGATCGCGGCCGAGGTCTTGTCGCCGAGCACGATGGATTCGTTCAGGGTGAAGGTGACCAGCACCTTCGCCCCGTCCAGCTCGACGTCCTCGACCTGCCCGGACCGCACACCGGCCACCTGCACGTCGTCGCCGGGTACCAGCCCGCCCGCGTCGGCGAAGAATGCGGTGAAGGTGGCGCCGGAGCGGATGAAGGGCAGCCGGTCGAACTGGAGCGCCGACAAGGCGACCGTCACCGCGAGCACAAGACCGACGACGCCGATCGTTGTTGCGGGCGTTGACTTCTCACTCATTCGCTCGCACACCTTCCGGTATCTTGCCCGCCCGGGAAGACCACGCTCATGGGCTTGCCGTCCGGACCGTCGACGAGGAAGTTGGTCTCGCAGACATACAGCTGCAGGAACGATCCGTAGGAACCGATGCGGATCAACTGCCGATAGGTCTCGGGCAGCCGCTCGAGCACCCACTGCACGGTGTCGGAACCGTTGTTGACGTTGGTGGCGACCCGGTCGATCTGCGCGACGGTGTTCTTCAGATCCGGACGCGCCTGCGTGAGCAGATCGGTGAGGTCACCGGTGGCGCCGGCGATCCGGGGCAGCGCGGCGCCGATCGGATCACGGTCGGCGGCCAATCCGCTGACCAGCCGCTGCAATTCGTTGATCGTGGTGGTGAACTGCTCGTCGCGCTCGTCGATGGTGGCCAGCACGGCATTGAGGTTGTCGATCACGCTGCCGATCAGGGCGTCGCGGTCGGCCAGCGTCTTGGCGAAGGAGCCGCCGCTGTTGAGCAGCGACACCAGCGTGCCGCCCTGGCCTTGGAACACCTGGAGCAGGGCGTTGGTCAAGTCGTTGACCTGCGCGGGATCCAGGCCGCGCAGCAGCGGTTTGAATCCGCCGAGCAGCATGTCCAGATCCAGTGCCGGCGCGGTCTGCTCCAGGCCGATGGTGCTGCCCTCGGGCAGGATGTCGGCCGACCCCGGGCCCTCGAGCAGTTCCAGGTAGCGGTCGCCGACCAGGTTCTCGTACCGGATGGTGGCGCGAGTGCTGCTGTACAGCTTGAACTTCCGGTCGACGTCGAACTCGACGTGGGCCAGATGGTCCTTGCCGACTTCCACCGACGTCACCGAACCCACCGGGACGCCCGCGATGCGCACCTTGTCGCCGGGCAGCATGCCCGAGGCGCTGGTGAACACGGCGTTATAGCCGTTTTCCCTGGCGAAGCGCACCTCGCTGAACACGATCACCAGGCCGGTGAAGATCAGCGTCATCACCAGCGTGAAGATGCCAAGCTTGACTTTCGTTGCGGTATTCCTCACGGCTGGCGCACCCCCGGAAGCCCGGCGAACAGAATCTGGAAAACCTTGGGCGCGTTGATCGCCAGCTGTGTCGACGGCGCGTACGGCGCGCCCTCAGAGGTATCGGTGACGACGTAGTCCGCGTGCGTGCCCGGCTCCCGGTCCACGGTGCCCGCGCAGTGCGGCCCGCCGGTGGCATTCACCTTCGGCAGATCCTCCGGATAGGTGTAGGCGGGGTGGCCGTACATGAAGCTCGCGTTCAGCGCGACGCCGGGCTGGAGCCCACCGAAGACCGCCTCACCCAGCGGTAGCGCCTTGCCGAGCCCGAGGATCAGGCACGACAACGCGGGCCGGTACTCGTAGAGCAGTTCGCTCGTGGGCCGCAGCAGGTCCAGCGCGGTGACCAGCGGCTGTTCGTTGTCGCGCAACACCGAGCCTGCGGTATCGGCCAGGCCGGTCAGGTTCGCCAGCAGCGCGTCCACCCCCGCGGTCTCGTCGACGATGGTGCCGCTGGTGACGATCGCGTTGTCGACCGTGCGCAGCAGATCGCCGACGGTATCGGCGTAGATATCGGTGACCTGCGCGGTGGTGGCCAGATCTCGTTGCAGCGTGGGCAGACTCGGGTTGATGTCGCGCAGGAAGGCCTCGCTGTTGACGAGCAGATCGCCGAGCTTCTCGCCGCGGCCCTGCAGCGCGGTGCCGAGGGCGGCCAGGGTGGCATTGAGCTTTTCCGGCTCGACCTGGGCCAGCACATCGGACAGATGCTGGAACAGCGTGTTGAACTCGACGGTCACCTTGCTCGCCGCCACCGTCGCACCGGGTTTCAGCGACTCGGCCGACGGCTCCTCGGGAACGGTGAAGTTCACGTACTTGGCACCGAACACGGTAGTCGAGCGGATGTCGACGCCGGCGTTGGCGGGCACCAGCTTCAGCTGATCCGGGTTCAACGCCAGATTGATCGTCGCGCCGTCGTCGCCGAGCTCGATATCGGAGACCCGGCCGATCTCGACCCCGCGCACCTTGACCTTGGCGTCCGGGTCGAGCACCAGGCCGCTGCGCGGCGCCTTGACCGCCACCGCGACGGTCTGGGTGAATCCGCCGACGAACATGATCATCGACACGGTCACCACCGCGACCATGAACAGCACGAGCCCGAGCCCGGCCAGTTTCAGTCCGAGCGGGCCGCGCAGCCGTGCCGCCAGACCCGAGGACCGCCCCGAAGTTTTCGTGTTCACCATGCCGCTATCCGGAGAGGTTGAAGTTGCCGGAAGTGCCGTAGATGGCCAGCGAGACCAGCAGCGTCACCGTGACCACCGCGACCAGGGAGGCGCGCACCGCGTTGCCCACCGCGACGCCGACGCCCACCGGACCGCCCGCGGCGTGGAAGCCGTAGTAGGTGTGGATCATCATCACCGCGACCGCCATCAAGATCGCCTGCACGAACGACCACAGGATGTCGCTCGGGATCAAGAAGGTGGAGAAGTAGTGGTCGTAGACGCCGGCGGACTGCCCATAGATCACCACCGTCGCGAACCGGCTGGCGACGAACGAGGCGATCACCGCGAGCGAGTACAGCGGGATGATCGCGATCATCCCGGCCAGCACCCGGGTACCCACCAGGTACGGCACCGGCCGGATGCCCATGGATTCGAGCGCGTCGATTTCCTCGGCCACCCGCATCGCACCCAGCTGCGCGGTCGAACCGGCGCCGATGGTGGCGGCTAGGCCGATACCGGAGATCACCGGCGCCGCGATACGCACATTGATGAAGGCGGCGAAGAAGCCGGTGAGTGCCTCGACGCCGATATTGCCGAGCGAGCTGTAGCCCTGTACCGCGATGGTGCCGCCGGTGAACAGCGTCAGGAACCCGACGATCACCACGGTGCCGCCGATGACGGCGAGCGCACCGGTGCCCATGCTGATCTCGGCGATGAGCCGGATGGTCTCGGTGCGGTAGTGCACCAGCGCCTTCGGCATCGAACCGATCGCGCGGCCGTAGAACACGGCCTGTTTGCCGAGTTCGTCTATCGAATTCGACATCCGGCGCACCCGCCGCACCATGCGGGGGAACCGGGACTGGATCACGAAGGCCATCGGATCACCGCACCGCGAACTTGATGCCGACGGCGGTGACGACGACGTTCACCACGAACAGCGCCATGAACGCGAACACCACGGTCTGGTTCACCGCATCACCGACACTCTTGGGGCCGCCTTTGACGTTGAGCCCGAGATAGCAGGCCACCAGGCCGGCGATCAGGCCGAACAGGCCCGCCTTGACCTCGGAGATGACCAGCTCGGGCAGGTTGGTGAGCAGGGTGATCCCGTTGACGAAGGCGCCCGGATTCACATCCTGGAGCAGCACCGAGAACAGGAATCCGCCCAGGATGCCGATGGTGCACACCAGGCCGTTGAGCAACAGCGCGACGAACATCGATGCGAGCACCCGCGGGACCACGAGTCGTTGGATCGGGTCGATGCCGAGCACCTTCATCGCGTCGATTTCCTCGCGAATGGTGCGTGCGCCGAGGTCGGCGCAGATGGCGGTGGCGCCGGCGCCGGCCACGATGAGCACCGTGACGATCGGGCCGACCTGGGTCACCGCGCCGAAGGCCGCGCCCGCGCCGCTGAGGTCGGCCGCGCCGATCTCGCGCAGCAGGATGTTCAGCGTGAAGCTCACCAGCACGGTGAAAGGTATGGCTACCAGCAGGGTCGGCACGATCGAGACTCGCGCGATGAACCAGGACTGGTCGACGAACTCGCGTGCCTGGAAGGGCCGGCGCATGCTGGCACGCGCCACCTCCGCCGTGAGGTCGAAGAACCCGCCGACCGCCCGCAATGGCACGGCAAGGACCTCGTTCATCGGCGATCCTCCTTGCCTGACTACTGGTCCTGCTGACGGACGCGGCGGCCGCAACCGCCCCGCGCCCCGGACAAGTAGAACACGTTCACTAAGACTCTGTGGGGCTTTTGACCCTATTTGAACTGCTATTTCGATCCAATCTCAGACAGCAAGATTGGAACCTGGTTCATACGTGTTGAGCATCACTGTTGTGAGCCCTGGCACATACGATCCCCATGTCTACCAACTACTGGACGGCCGATCAACTCTTGGACGGCCGTTCAGGAAGCGGTCGAGCGGACGGACGGGCAACGGGGCTGGTCAGCCCAGTGCGTGTAGCGACGTTGCAGAAAAGGTACGACCTTCCGGGCGCTGGGCGAAGTACCCGCTCAGCGTGGCGGCCAGATCACCGGTCGACCACTGTTCACCCGTCGCGTCGAAGCGCTGCTCGACCTCCGGCGCGGCCATCAGCGCGACCATCGGGCCGTACACCACGAAGACCTGACCGCTCACCGCGTCGGCCGCGGGCGAGGACAGATAGGCCACCAGCCGCGCGACATGGTCCGGCGAGAGCGGGTCGACCGCACCCTCTGGGGCGTCCGCGAAGACCGCCTCGGTCATCGCGGTCCTGGCCCGGGGGCAGATCGCGTTGGCCCGCACGCCGAAACGCGCGAGGGCGCGCGCCGCCGACAAGGTCAGCGCGGTGATGCCGGCCTTGGCCGCACCGTAGTTCGCCTGCCCTTCCGGACCGAGCAACCCGGCCTCGGACGAGGTGTTGACGATGCGGCCGTAGACCGGACCGCCCGCCGCTTTGGACTTGCCGCGCCAGTAGGCGCCCGCATTGCGGCTGAGTAGGAAATGGCCGCGCAGGTGCACCGCGATCACGGCGTCCCAGTCCTCGTCGGACATATTGAACAGCATCCGGTCCCGCGTGATGCCCGCGTTGTTGACCACGATGTCGAGCCCACCGAAGGCCTCGGTGGCGGTGCGGATCAGTTCGTCGGCGGTGGACCGCTCGGCGACGCTGCCCGCGACGAACTCCGCTTTCGCGCCGAGCGCGCGAATATCGGCCATGGTCTGCGCCACGGCTTCGGAATCGGCCAGATCATTGACGACGACCGAGGCGCCGGCACCGGCGAGGGCCAGCGCCTCGGCGCGACCGAGGCCGGCACCCGCCCCGGTCACGATCGCAACACGTCCGGCAAGGCTCACATCGTTATCGTTCACCGGGCCGACTTTAGAACGTGTTCCAGTTCACGGCAAGAGCCGATTACAACAATTTCAGCGCTGCTTTCGGGCATTGCGCGACCGCGTCCTCCACCTCGGCGACGCGATCGGCGGGCACTTCACCCTCGGCAATGTGCAGCACGTCTTCATCGTCGAGTTCGAACACGTCGGGGGCGATTCCGACACAGATTCCGTTCGCTTCGCACTGGTCGAGATCAACAACGACCTTCATCAGAACTCCTTCACCGCGGCTGTCGCCGAAGAGTAACAAGCCGATGCCGCCGCGCGGGCGGACATCGAGTGGATCCACTATCAATACTGGAACATGTTTCAGTCGATATGCAATGATCGGAACGCCGGTTTCCTATCCGGGTGTGTCCCTATTCGATGAATGAAGGCCCGAGGTAACGCCCATGCGCATCGCCTACACGCCGCAGCAGCAACAGCTACGAGCGGAGCTGCGCGACTACTTCGCCACGCTGATCACCCCCGAACGCCGCGCTGCGCTCAGCGCGCAGACCGGTGAATACGGGCAGGGCAACGTCTACCGCGAGGTCGTGCGGGAGATGGGCCGCGACGGCTGGCTGGCGCTGGGCTGGCCGAAAGAGTTCGGCGGCCAGGACCGGCCGATGCTCGATCAGCTGATCTTCACCGACGAGGCCGCCATCGCGGGCGCGCCGGTGCCTTTCCTGACCATCAACTCCGTCGCGCCGACGATCATGCATTACGGCAGCGAGGAGCAGAAGAAATTCTTCCTGCCCAAGATCGCCGCCGGTGAGCTGCACTTCTCCATCGGTTACTCCGAGCCCGGCGCAGGCACCGACCTGGCCTCGCTGCGCACCACCGCGGTGCGCGACGGCGATGAATACGTCATCAACGGGCAGAAGATGTGGACCAGCCTCATCGCCTACGCCGATTACGTCTGGCTGGCCTGCCGCACCGATCCGACGGCCAAGAAGCACAAGGGCATCAGCATGCTGATCGTGCCCACCGACGCCGAGGGCTTCTCCTGGACGCCGGTGCACACCATGGCCGGGCCCGACACCAGCGCCACCTACTACCAGGACGTGCGCGTGCCGGTCACCGCGCTGGTGGGCAAGGAGAACGGCGGCTGGCCACTGGTCACCAACCAGCTCAACCATGAGCGGGTCGCACTCACCTCCTCCGCGCCGCTGGCGCTGGCGCTGCGCCAGACCGTCGAGTGGGCGCGCGAGACCAAATCCTCGGACGGCTCACGGGTGATCGACCGCGAATGGGTGCGGTTGAACCTGGCCAAGGTGCACGCCAAGGTCGAATACCTGAAGCTGCTGAACTGGGAGATCGCCAGCCGCGCCGACGCGGGCGGTGACGCGGCGCCGCGGCCGTGGGACGCCTCGGCGTGCAAGGTGTACGGCACCGAACTGGCCACCGAGGCCTACCGGCTGCTGATGGAGGTGCTCGGACCGCAGGCCTACCTGCGCCAGGACTCCCCCGGCTCGGTGCTGCGCGGACGGCTCGAGCGGATGCACCGGGCCGCGCTGATCCTGACCTTCGGTGGCGGCACCAACGAGGTCCAGCGCGACATCATCGCCATGACCGCGCTGAAGCAGCCCGCCGCCGCCCGCTGAGACCGGATTTCGAAAGCAGGAACTCACCATGGATTTCACCCCAACCGAGGCCCAGGGCGATCTGGCCCGGCTGACCGGCGAGGTATGCGCCAAGCTGGTCACCGATGACCGGCTGCGCGAACTCGACACCGCCGAGGTGCGGTTCGATGAACCGCTGTGGCAATCGCTGGCCGAGACCGGTGTGCTCGCCGCCGCCCTGCCGGAGGCCGTCGGCGGCAATGACTTCGGCGTACTCGAACAGACCTCGATCCTGCGCGAACTCGGCCGGTACGTGGCGGCTGTCCCGTATCTATCGTCGATCGTGCTCGGCGCGGGTGCACTCGCCCGGTACGGCGATGACGAACAGCGTGAGCTCGCCCGGCGGGCCGGTGCTGGCGAGTTGATCCTCACCGCCGCGCTGACCGAGGAACACAACTGGGACACCGCGACCCCGGACACCACCGCCACCGACACCGCCGACGGCTGGCGGATCACCGGCACCAAGACCACCGTTCCGGTTGCCGACCGGGCGCACCGGATCCTGGTGCCCGCCACCGTGTCCGGGCAGACCGCCGTGTTCCTGGTCGATCCGTCGCACTCCTCGGTGCGGGTGACCGCCCAGCAGGTGGTCGACCGCAGCGCGGAGTTCCTGGTGGAGTTCACCGACTCCCCGGCCCAGCTGCTCGGCACCGTGGACGCCGGCGCCGAGATCCTGGACTGGCTGCTGCTGCGCGCCTGGCTCGGGCTCAGCGCCCAGCAACTCGGCACCCTCGAACGCGCCCTGGAACTCGTGGCCGAGTACGCCCGCGAGCGCGAACAGTTCGGCAAGGCCATCGGCAGCTTCCAGGCCGTCGCCCAGCGCCTGGCCGACGCCTACATCGACCTCGGCGGCCTGCGCCTGACCGTCACCCAGGCCGCCTGGCAGCTGTCGGAAGACCTACCCGCAGCCCCGGCCGTGCACACCGCCAAGTTCTGGGCCGCCGAAGCCGGCCACCGCATCGCCCACACCGTCGTCCACGTGCACGGCGGCGTCGGCATCGACCGCGACCACATCGTGCAGAACTACTTCACCGCCGCCAAACACAACGAATTCGCCCTCGGCCCCGCCCCGGACCACCTGCTCCCGATCGCGGAGCACCTGGCCGAATCGGCCTGAACCACCGGTGAATAATCGGTGATTGATATGAGTGGTGCGCACTATCGTGGTGTGCGTGGCAACCGACGGTAGCGACCATCCGCGCAGCGGCGACGATCCGATGATCACAGCCGACGATACTGGGCAACGGCCCAGTTCGTCCCTTGCTTCGGCCAGTCGTGGCCGACGTATCGTCCGCCGCCTGCGTGGGACGGCGAGCAGCACGGCCATAGCAGGCATGTCCACGGACGAGATCATGGTTCTGATCCGCGAGCCCTAGCCCAACTCAGCCTGCTGGTATTTGTACAAAACTTTCGCAATTTCGTACGATTACCACCATGACCGCCTTACCCATGCCCGATGAGTCGGACATCCCTGTCAGCGAAGCCAGGGAACGACTGGCCGAGGTGATCGCCGCCGCCGAAGCCGGCAATGTCATTCACCTCACTCGCCACGGTCGCCGTGTCGCCGCTGTGGTCCCGGAGGCAATGACAGAGAGGGCGAGCAGCCGAGTTCGCGCATCGGCAGAGCGAATCGCCGAACGTCACCGCAAGCTGCTCGACCGGCTGGCCGAATGACCGGCGAGCCGGTCTACTACCTGACGGTCGCGGATCTACATGCGATCGCAGAAGTCAGCGTTGGCCAGCAGTACATCGTGCGCGACCACGGGCTGCTGGCATCGGCTGCGGCCCGTCCACAAGCTACCGTTTTCGGCGCGGACGCCTATCCGACCCTGTGGGAGAAGGCTGCCGCCCTCGTGCAGTCACTCGCGAGGAACCATCCGCTTGTCGATGGCAACAAGAGAATCGCGTTCACGGCAGGAATGGTGTTCCTCGACCTGAACGGTATCGACATCACAGGTCTTGACGAGGGCCTTGCATATGACCTGATGATCTCGATTGCCAGCGGCGAGACCGACGAAGTCCCCGAGATCGCGGATCAACTCACGAAAGTGCTCGGCCTGCACCCCTAGGCCAGACCACGGCTGTAGAAAACCACAGGGCCACCGCGAAGCTCGCGGTGGCCCTTGCCGCGGTACGGCCTACTTGCTGCTCACCTCGGCGTGCTCATCGGCCGGGCGGGCTTCGGTTTGCGCCTTGGCCCAGCGGTAATCCGGCTTACCGGCGGGAGAACGCTTGATCTCGTCGACGAACCAGAGGCTGCGCGGCAGCTTGTAGGACGAGACTTCCTTGGTGAGGATCGGGCGCAGTTCATCGAGGCTGGGGCGCTTGTCGCCGCGACACTGGACGACGGCGGCGACCCGCTGCCCCCAGCGCTCGTCCGGCACACCGACGACGAGAGCGTCGAAGATCTCCGGATGGGTCTTGAGGGCGCCCTCGACCTCCTCCGGGTAGATCTTCTCGCCGCCGCTGTTGATGCTCACCGAACCGCGGCCGAGCATGGTGACGGTGCCGTCCTCCTCGACGCGGGCGTAATCACCCGGGATCGAGTAGCGAACACCGTTGAACTCCTTGAACGTCGCGGCCGTCTTGACCGGGTCGTTGTAGTAGCCGAGCGGGATGTGGCCCTTGCGGGCGAGCATGCCGACCTTGCCCGAACCGGGCTCGACCGGATTGCCGTCCTCGTCGAGCACCTCGGTGGAGGCGTCGATCTTCACCCGGGGGCCGCCGGTGTGGGTGGCGCCCTTGGCCGCGATGGCCAAGCCGCCGAACCCGGTCTCCGAGGAGCCGATCGAATCGGTGATGACGGTGGTCGGCAGCAGCTCCAGGTACTGATCCTTGAGCGTCGGGGAGAACAGCGCGGCACTGCTGGCCATCGCCCACAGATTCGAATGCTTGTACGGCTCACCGGTTTCCGGGTTGCCCTCGCGCAGCGCGTCCAGCATCGGGCGGGCCATCGCGTCGCCGGTGATGAAGATCATGTTCACGCCGTGCCGATCGATCGCCTGCCACACGCTGTGGCCGCTGAACTCCGGCAGCATGACGGTCTTACCGCCGTCGAACAGCCCGTGGAAGGTGGCGGCCTGCGAGCCGCCGTGGATCATCGGCGGGATCGGATAGCGCACCATCGCCGCACCGGCGGCGCCGGCCTTGGCCTGCGTCCATTCGTCTTCGATCTTCTCGCCGGTACCGAAGTTGGTGCCGCCGCCGAGCACCCGCCACCAGTCTTCCTGGCGCCACATCACGCCCTTCGGCATGCCGGTGGTGCCGCCGGTGTAGAGCATGAAGATGTCGTCGGGGGAACGTTCGCCGAAATCGCGCTCGCCCGAGGAGGCGGCGAGTGCGGCCTCGTATTCGACCGAATCCGCCGCGAGGGGCACCTGGTCGACGGTATCGTCGTCGACCACGATCACGGTCTTCAACTTCGGTACGTTCGGCCGCACGGCGGTCACCTTGTCGGTGTAGCGGCGCTCGTGGATCAACGCGACCATGTCCGAATCATCGAAGATATATTGCAACTCGTTCTCGACGTAACGGAAGTTCACGTTGACCATCACCGCGCGCGCCTTGAACACCGCGACCATCGACTCGACGGCCTCGATCGTGTTGCGCGAGTAGATGCCCACCTTGTCACCCGGCTGGACACCCTGTTCTCGCAGGTAATGGGCTAGCTTGTTGGTCCGCTCCTCCAACTGCGCATAGGTGACCTCGCGAACGTCGTCGACCAGTGCGACGCGATCGGGCATGAGGTCGATGGTGTGCTCGATGAGGTCCGCTATGTTGTAGCTCACAGACCTAAAAATAGAACGTGTTACTGTTCCTGACAAGGGTGCCTTTTCACACCACGTCCTCGAGCCAGGAGATTTCCGCGATGCCGCACTGCCTCGTCGAGAAGCGCGACCACGTTCTCATCGTCACCATGAACCGGCCGGAAGCGAAGAACGCCCTGTCGGGCGAGATGATGGCGATCATGCGCGACGCCTGGGACCAGGTCGACAACGATCCCGATATCCGGGTCGCGATCCTCACCGGCGCGGGCGGCGCCTTCTGCGCCGGCGCGGATCTGAAGGCGATGACCTCGCAGCATCCCGGCGATTCCTTCTCCGGCGGCGGCTGGGACCTGTCGAAGATCGAAGCGCTGCTCAAGGGCCGCAGGCTCACCAAGCCGCTGATCGCCGCGGTCGAGGGCCCTGCCATCGCAGGCGGTACCGAGATCCTGCAGGGCACCGATATCCGGGTGGCCGGCGAGAGCGCGAAATTCGGTGTGTCCGAGGCACGTTGGGGCCTGTTCCCACTGGGCGGCTCGGCCGTGCGGCTGGTGCGCCAGATTCCCTACACCGTCGCCGCCGACATCCTGCTCACCGGACGCCACGTCACCGCGGCCGAGGCCAAGGAGATCGGCCTCATCGGGCACGTGGTGCCGGACGGGACAGCGCTCGACAAGGCATTGGAGCTGGCCGGACTGATCGCGGCCAACGGCCCGCTCGCGGTGCAGGCCATCCTGAAGACCATCCGCGACACCGAGGCCATGCCGGAGAACGACGCGTTCAAGATCGACGCCGAACTCGGCATGGCGGTCTTCAAGTCGGCCGACGCCAAGGAGGGGCCGAAGGCCTTCGCCGAGAAGCGCAAGCCCACTTTCACCGGCAAGTAGCAAGCGGCGCGAACGTCACAACGTCCCCGGCGGGCTCGACGCGCCGGGGACGTTGTGCTGTCTGCGCTGTGGGCGTCCGCGCTCAGTTGGCGCCGGGGTAGTCCATCCAGAACGGCTCCCACTGGTGGCCGTCGGGGTCGAGGAAGGTGCGCCCGTGCATGCCCACCTCGGCTTCCTGGGCGCGCTTGTCCTCGTTGACTTCTTCCCGCCCGCCGGCGGCCACGGCGGCGTCGGTCAGCTGGTCCACTTCCTGCGCGCTGCCGAGCGAGAGCGCGTAGCCCGCGGCTGCGGTCGCGTTGGTGTCCGCGATCGGCCGCTTGGTGAAGGTGGCGAAGTATTCCCTGGTCAGCAGCATCAGGCAGATGTTGTCGTCGATCACGATGCAGGCGGCGTTCTGATCGGTGAAGTCCTGGTTGACCTTCCAGCCGAGCGCCTCGTAGAAGCCCTTGGACCGCTCGAGGTCGGTCACGGGGAGGTTGATGAAGATCATCTTGCTGCTCATTGTCTTTTCGGCCTCTCGGTCGGTGTGTGCTTCTCGCTTCACCGATAGAGACGTGGCCGGTTCCGGAAACTCATCGCAGCCGCTGAAAACAACCCGCCCCGCCGTTACCCGTTACTGGGGGTACTGGTGCGATTTCTGTGGCTGACGTGGTCTTTCCATCGGCAAACGATCATCGCGATGCCTGTTTGTTGTCGGTGGCTTGTGCCACAGTGGCATCCATGAGCGAGATGACGGGCACCGCCACGGCGGAAGTCATGGATTCCTTCGAGGTACACCGCCGCGAGTTGTGCGCCTACGCCTACCGCATGCTCGGTTCCTCGTTCGAGGCCGAAGACGCGGTCCAAGAAACCTTCACCCGCGCCTGGAAGGCCTACGACAGCTTCGAGGGCCGGGCCAGCTTGCGGTCGTGGCTGTACCGGATCGCCACCAACGTCTGCCTGGACATGCTCGACGGTCCGCAGCGCCGGGCCCGGCCGATGGATCTGTCCGGGCCGTCGAGCCCGGAGTCGCCGCTGTCGGCGCCGCAGCCGGATTACGTCTGGGTCGAGCCGATCCCCAACGCGCTCGCCTTCGGCGCCGATCCGGCCGAACACGCCACCGCAAAGGACACGCTGCGGCTGGCCTTCGTCGCCGCCTGTCAGCACCTGCCCGCCACCCAGCGCGCCATCCTGATCATGCGCGAGGTGCTGCGCTTTTCCGCCAGCGAGACGGCCGAGGCGCTCACCATGTCGCCGGCCTCGGTCAACAGCGCGCTGCAACGCGCCCGCGCCACCATGTCCAAGGTCCAGCCCGCGGTCACCGACACCTACGACGAGACCGATGAGGAGCAGCGCAGGCTCGTCGACGATTTCGTCAAGGCCTTCGAGTCCTACGATATGGACACCCTCACCACCCTGCTGAAAACCGATGTGGCGCTGTCCATGCCGCCGCTCGAGTTCTGGGTGTCCGGCCCGGCGAATGTCGCGGAGTTCATGCTCGGCCACGGAGCGGCCTGCCGCGATTCACGCCTGGTGCGGCTCGAGGGCGCCAACGGCCTGCCCGCCTTCGGCCACTACAAGCCGAGTGGCGAGCCGGGCGTGTGGGTGCCGTGGTCGATCACCGTCCTCGAACTCACCGACGGGGAGATCTCCGGGCTCAACTTCTTCCTCGACACCGAGAAGTTGTTCCCGCTGTTCGGCCTGGAGCCGGAGCTGCGCGAAGCCGTCTGAGTCCCGCTCAGCCGGGAATCAGATCCGAGTGGCGGTCACGGCCGGCCGCGTCGTCGACGCTGACGGCGCCGTCGATCGGGCCGCCCTCGGTCTGGCTCCGGTAATCGGTGAACACCGGGCCCCACCAGTCGGTCATCCGCTGTTCGAGGTCTGGTGAGCACGGCTCCGGTCCGTGCACGATCCGCCGTAGCGACGACAGGTCGTAGCGGGATCGGATCGCCTCCGGCAGTGCGAGGAGCCGGTCGAACAGGGCCGGTGACAAACGGCTGTGGGTCACGCGATGTCGTTCGATCAACCGCAGCGCCTCGGCCGCGTCCCAACCGTCCATCAGGACTACCCGGTGCCCCGATTGCACCGCAGCGGTAAGGGAATCGAGCGCCTCGAACCGGTACAGCGGCAGCCCGGCCAGATGCACATGGATGCCGTGCGGCGCCGGCCCGAACGAGCCGGTGTTGTGCGGTGCGACCACATCGGGATCGGTGCGCTCCCCCGGCCGCCGGATCCCCGCCGCACCGAGCCAGGCCACCGATTTGAAGCCCTCGATCGCGCCCACCGAAAACCGCGCGGCGGCAGGCAGATCCGCGGCGTCGGCAGCCAGCCGGGCCGACTCGGCGAACCGCCTGCCGGCAACGAACGCCTTGGCCTCGCTGTCGATGAGCACGTGGGCGATGTCCGGCACCGCCAGGTGCCAGTCCACCGTCACCAGGTACAGCCCGCTCCGATGGGCCGCGAACGAGAACGCGACCGCCTCCACGCCATTCGGCAGCAGGCTCACCACGGCGTCGCCGGCGCGCAGCCCGAGCGCCCGCAGCCCACCGGCATACCGGTCGGCGAGACCGGCCAGTTCCCGGTAGCTCACCTCCCGGCCGGTCGGTGCGATCAGCGCAATGCGCTCCGGCTGGGCCGCGGCGATATTCCACAGCCCGAGAACTTCGGCCGACTCCTGCGTCACCCCATCGAATTTAGAACGCGTTCTAGATATCGACAAGGGCGTCGCCCCCCCCCGGGCACGAATCAGCGGCTCTGGCCGAGCCGTCCGCGCCAGTCGACAGATATGCTGAGGATGCCCGGATTGCTCACCGGAGCGGTTGGTTTCATGGGGGAATCATGACCGAACACGACGGCTACATCCTGCCATCGGGCCCGGGCGCCCGAGCCCGATATGCGCGGGTCGAGCGCGGAACCCTCACTGACGGGCCGCAGGGCAGCGAACTACATCGCGTCCTCGACTTCGCCGTCGCCTACCCTGCGCTGCGCCGCAAGCCCTATCTTCTGGTCAACTTTCACGGGATGGTGACGCGGCCCAAGTACCAGCCGCCGATCTTTGGCCGCTTCACATCGTCGGCACAGCTGGGCGCGATCACCATCTTCGTCTCCGACCCGGTGTTACGAATGCACCCGGAATCCCGCATTGGCTGGTTCCTCCAGGCCGAGCCTGTTGCTCACGAGCTGATCGCTCTGACGATCGACATCGCTCGGCGGAACGATCTCGACGGCATTGTCTGGAACGGTTGGTCGGCCGGCGGCTACGCCGCCATTCGTTTCGCGTGGCGAGCAGCATCGCCGTCGATGCCGTCAATGGCCTTCGCCTATGCGCCCCAGAATTACCCGCCAGACCTCTCCTGGTGGGAGAACTATCGCTCATCGCTCCCTCTCGGGCTGGCCGTCGACCCGTATTGCGAACCAACCGCAGCCGGTCCGCGGCGGCTGCCCCACCGGGTCTGCACGCTGTTCGAAGAAGAGTTCCGCAACGACAATTTCTGTGCCGCGGTCCGCGCCAACGACCGTGATACCTCCCATATCGTCGAGCATCTTCGTCCGATCGTCACCTCGGCGGGTCGATCGGGCCGGCTGGATTGGGCGGTGTTACGCAACGGCCTCGGGCACGGCGAAGAATCCAACGAAATCTTCTGGGAGGAATTCGAGATCGCGACGGCGCGATGGTGGCGCAGGATTCGATCGAACTGACCTACCGACACATCGGATCAGCCGACGACAGGGTCGGAAAGATCAGCCGGGATCAACGGAGGAAACAGCAGGCAACGCTGTCGATCGGCGGACAGATCGCTCCAGGCTGCGGGATCGTCCGGCGCCGCGGGCACCATCCTGCCGCGGTTCACATCCGCGAGCGCTCGGCAGGCAACCAGAGTTGCTCCATGGTCGCGGAACACGCGGGCCAGCCGGATAGCAGTCGCCTGGTGCACGGCCATCTCGCCGGAAGTCGCCGCCTTGAGAAATGTGGGTGGCACTTCGCCCAGTACTGACACCGGGATCCGCTGGGGAAGCTTCAGAAAGTAATACGAAGGTTTGCCCTGCGGGCGCGGCAAGAAATAGATCCACTCGGTCCCGTACGGGCGCAAATTGGACAGCATCGCGAAGGAAAATTCCAGACGGGCGCCGATTCCCACCGCGCCTATCGTCGCGCCGAGCATCAGCAGCAAGGGAACGACCCCCACAGTCACCGTCACGGCAGCGTCAACCGTAACCAGCGCGATCCAGGCCAGCGTGCCGAAGCACGACGCCGCGAACAGTTCGTTCACCAGGCCGGCGCGCCGGTCGAGGTACTGCCAGGTGCACTGCCAAGCACTGGTCGCTACCAGCAGCGTCACCAGGTATGCGGCGAATCCAGGGCCTGATGACACGATGCGTTCGACTATCTGTCCCATCGACACCGGCTGCGACAGCACCACCAACGCCAACCACACTGCGGCCGCCACCATGGAGAATTCGAAGTTGCCGCTGATCCCGAAGGCGAAGTGCAGCAACAGGCCGACGAGCAGACACCACAGCAACGGCGCGCCACCGATCATCGCCAGGGCGAGAAGTATTTCTGCGCCGGGCACGACCACCATGGCGCCGAAGCTCAGCAACCGCCGCAGGTTATCCGGCGTACGGGCGAGCAAGGCTGAATTGTTGTTCAGGTTCAGCTCGACAACGCGTCGGCCGAGGCTGCGATCACCCCGGAGGTAGCCGCGGTTGAGCTTGGCGATCCCGGCCGCCGCGTACATCGCCGCAAGTATCGCCGCCGTCGCGGTCGCGGCTCCTCCCCGATCGCCGCCGCTCAGCGACAGCACGACAATCGTGACGACCGCCAGGAACGAGTGGTTCGACACCCGGAGGTTCTTGCAGAGCAACCAGAACCCGAACAACCCGATGACGACGACGTTGCGGAGGAGGTCACGCTCCTGCAGCGCCAGCAGAGCCATGCTGAGGCACGGCGGAGCAGCGACGTTTCCGATCAGCACCAGTCGATGCGGCAGCGCTACCCCGAAGACTGGCGAGAAGTTCCAGCTCAAGGCCCGACGGCCGAGCATCAGGCACTTTGTGATCGCGAAGGTATTGACCGGCAAAGACACGATGAAAGCGGCCTGCACCGCGCTGATCATCGCCATTCAACCGGCTCGCTGTGCCTGCATCTCGGATGGACCCGGTATGCCGCCACGGCGGTCGGCCACCGCACCGGGCAACAGAACCTTGACCACCGCCAGGTCCGACCGCATCCCCGCAGCGGTCAGATCCAGAACGACCGGCTCGAACCCGGTAACCAACAGTGCGCGCCGTGCCGCTTCCTGGAGATCGTCGGTGATGGTGGCGCCATCGATGGAACGGAACCCGCATTCCGCCTCGGCTTCCTGCACCGACCGCGTCTCGACGACGTTCATCTGACGCGGGCCGACGGCCAAAAGCTCCCATACCGGCACCACCGGCAGATCGTCGCGGGTACCCGATATTCCGGTAAGCCGCGTCTGCGCGGCCTCGGTGAGGGCGCGGCTCATCGCGATTGCGCTGTCTCCGTGCGTCCCTGCCCCGGCGCATTCGAGCGGATACTCGTGCGAGAAGACGCTCGCGATGAATGTCGGTACACCGAAGCGAGAAGGTACCGCATCGAGAGTGAGGTCCCACCCGGCTTCCATCATGCGCTCGATCAGGAAAGCGCAGTGGGTGTCCCGCACCGATCGCGGGTCGATCGGGATCCGATCCCCGGGAGCGCCGAGCCGGGCTGTGCTGTCACGTTCGAAGATCTCGTAGAGCCCGTGCAGTGCGGCTTCATCCGGCTCGTTACCCGATGCGAGTCCCGAACTCGTCTCTCGAAAGGGATTCATCTGGAAGTCGCACCGCGCGAAGCTGATGTCCACCAGACCACGCGGAACAGCGATCGGCTCGCCGGAGATCATGGTCGTTGCCGCGTAGTACTCGAGCACCTCGTCCATCAGCAGCGGACGGCAGAGATGGCTCCCGAAATGCGCTGTCAGGTCGTAGCCCAGATCGTCGCTGGAATGCTCCGCGCGCACCGTGGGAAGGCCGATATTCTCCGCATGCCAGGTTTCGAGGGATTCCATCGCGGCCGATATCTTCGCCAGCTGTCTGCTGGCGCCTTTGCCCTGCGAAACCGACAGCGATTCCGACAGCGGCCGGACCGCCATCGCCACAGGAATCCGTACGTAGTCGAGATCGGTGACGTCGGCGACCCTGGTGATGCCCGCAGTCTCGAGGTGCGGTTCTATCCGGAGCCAGGTGTGGTCCGCGGTGCGTGCTCGCGCGGTGCCGTCAAGCCGAATCTTCGGCGCTAGTTCACGGTCGTCGATCAGAGTGCCCATCAGAGATCCCCCGGACTATGTCGTGATGACTGAAGATGAAGCGGCGCAATGCGCGCCGTGCGGGCCCGACACCAGCGAACCCGCGGCGACGACACTCCTCTTCGAGCGGGTACCGGGATGGCCACAGCTCACGCAGCAGGCCGTCGGCGACGTCGGCCTTGAGCTGTCTGGATCCTGGAATTCTACGTTCCGATTCCGCAACATGCGCCTGGCAGACACGGGATACATCCGCTGCCGTTTCCGCCGATAGCAGGATCGATACCGTCCGCTCATCGGCAAGTCTGTATCGAGGCAGGAAGACCTGAGGTATCCGGTCCAGCGATGCGGTCGAGGTCATTGATCCGAACCGCTCGCCGATACTACGTCCCGGTGAGGAATCGTAGGGGTTTTCGGATACGTAATCCAGGTACTTCAGCCATATCGCAGGGAATTCTGTGCGGTAAAGCTGCTGATATTCGACCCTGGCTATCAGCCGGCCCGACTCGATCGCATTGTTCTGCCACTGATAGAAGTACGGGGTTCGCCAATCCGCCGCCGCCATCAGCTGCGCCCCATCGTCCTCCGATGCCGCTCCAGCGAAATGTGCCCGTCGTAGCGCGGCGAGCGCATCGAGCTTCTTGACATCATGTTCCGTCCGAAGCTTCCGCTCCGGCAGGACAGCTGCTGCTACATCCGCACCGAGCTCGCCTTCGATCGCGTTGGCCAGTGCTGCCTCGGAACGTTCGGCGTAGAAGATTTCGCGGGCGATCGCAACAGTTCTCTCGGCAATGGGAATATCCAGGCCGCTGCGTTGCGCGGCATACCGAACATTCACCAACGGAACGCTCAAGGGCCGCCACCCGTGTTCCTCGTCGAGGTGCGCGACTGCGACGTCTGCGTCCGAATCGATATCGCCCTGCTGGTACCACCGGCCGACCACTCCGACGACCTCCATGCCGAAGCGGGACAGCTCAGCGCCCCTGATCGCACCGATGCTGCTCGCACCGATCAGCCGGGCACCGATAGCCAACGCATGCAGGTATTCCTTGTGTCGCAGGGCCGGATTCTGGTGATAGAGGCCGTCGATGACGACAATGGTCTCCTCGGCCCCCAGTGTCGACCCGAAAAGATCCCCGTGCTTGATCGGCGGCCGGAACACCGTCGTCGTACCGTTCTTCAAGTCGAATTCGGCCACATCATCCGGAGTCAGCGTCGGACCCGCGTAAACCGTGACGTTTCCCCCCACTATTTTTCCCTCTCTTGACCCCGACCCCCGATGCATTGCGGGCAGGCAACCGAAACGCCTGCCCGCAATGAATGTCGCCTAGTCGGCCTCGGCCGTGGCGGCGTCGTTGGTCCGAACTACCGCAGTCGGATCCTCGAAGATCTTGTCGAATTCCTCGACAGTTATGTACTTCCCAATGGTGGTAGTAAGCGAAGTGCTCATGATTTCCCTCCCTTCAGTTCTCGACTGAGTGATCAGCGATCACCCTTCGGACATTAGCAAGACTTGCAGACCACGACCAGTGGCACTTTCCGTGGGGACGAGCGACGGTCGGTGACCTTTCTGCTCAGCAACCGGACGGATGCGGATCGCTGCGATCAGAGTTCCGGAAACCATTCCGAGACGATCTTCCCCCTAGCTGGGCACTCGCTGCTCGATGACTCTAAATAGAAGACTCACAATGCGGTTCACACGCCGAGACCAACCGATTGAGCTTGCGAGGAAGCATCATCCATCGGCCGGTTTGTGATCCATATCACTGATAGTCGCGGCAGGCGCGCGAACGTCCGCAATGAGCACCTCCACGGCTACCATCGGAATCCGGGAGCACGGTCGATCTCCGCTTCGCGGGTCGGCCGGCGAGAAACGGGGAGGTTCTCATGCGATATTCCGACTATGACCTGGTGGTTCTCGATGCACTCGACAACTACCTCCATGAGGCGCACCGCGTCCCCGAATACCTCGACCTCACCCGGATGCGGCACGGATGGCTGCGGTACCTGATTCTGCGGATCGCGGTCGTGTCCGAGGAGACCCATACCCCGGTCCACATCGGCAATGCCGATCGGCTGCTGCCCGAACTCGCTTATCGCGTATTCGACGATGACCCCACCATCTGGGGCGGCGTGGTGGAGCCGCAGATATCGCACTGTCTCGACGAAGCCGCGCGTCTGCACGAAGCGCTGACTACGAGCGGCGCCGAACCAGTCCGCATCCAACCCGGCCTCGGCGACCCCCACCGTGGCGGTCGAACGACCACGAAAGTCTCCAGCGCAGAGGTGGTTCAGTACTACAAACCCGGCCGGTACTCGCGCGGCGACATGCTCACCGCGTTCTTCGATGCGGCCGAGCTCTCCGCGTCCGTTCACATCCCACCTGATATCTCGGTACTCGACGGGTACCTCCAGAGCGCGGTCCCGGTTCCATCCCCTGCCACCATGCCAGGCGAGGAATTCTGGTACCGGGCAGGGCTTTTCGCGGCCGGGACCGACTGCCTGGGGACCGTCGATCTACACTATGGCAATATCGCGCCCGCCGGCAACGCCATCGCCATCATCGATGATGAGACCGTACTCGCCCCCAGTCCCTTCGACCGCGAGCGGAACGTGCTGACCACCTTGCTACTTCAAGATCCCGCGAGCGCTCGGACGGAAGTATCTGCGGGCTTCATGGCGACCAACACACCCGGCGTCTCGAGAAACTTCCCGTCTCTGCAGGCGTCGGAGCCGGACAGCGGCCTCACCGTTCGCATGACTACCAGGCTCGCCAGCAAGCCGACCCGCATCGGCAGCCACGTCCAGAACCTGTCTGGTTACCTCGAGGAGTTCCGCGCGGGCCTGTCACACGGTTACGCGACTATTCGCCGGAACCGGCATGCGTTGGTGGACGTGCTCCGATCCTGTCCCCGAGAATCGCTGTCCCGGGCGATCGTTTACTCGACGCCCGGATACGCGCGGCTGTCGGCGATGGTCGCCCTTTCGCCATCCACCGCTTCCCAACGCGAGATCTTCGATCGATTGGTCGAGCAGCTGGGTCGGTTTTCACGGACGACCGTAGGCCCCGAGATCATCGCATCAGAAGCCCGGCAACTGCTCGGCGGCGATATCCCGTTGTTCTGGATCGACCCGCACACCGACCATATCGTCGACGGCACAGGCCGAGTAGGTCGGGTTCGACATCCGCCGATCGACGAATGCTGTCACCGACTATCGACTCTCGACCACAACTACTCGATCGCGCAGGCCCGGATAGTGACGCAGTGCGGCTCGGGCCTGCATCTCGCCGCGCCGGGCAGCACGGGATCGGCAGTTGCGAAGGAGGTGTCGGCGTGATGACGGTGGCCGAAGAAGACCGGACGGAGGTATTGAAGGTCGCCGATTTCCGTAACCTATGGCTGGCGAACGGGTTTCGCGACGCATCGGGTGAAATCGCGCGTTTCGCGCTACCGATCAGCGCGGTGATCCTACTGGGCGCGTCACCCGTGCAGATGGCCTTCATCGCGATGTGTGCCAACATCGGCTATCTACTGTTCGGGCTCCCGGCGGGGGTATGGGTCGATCGGCTGCCCAAACGCACCGTACTGTCGGCGGCCGAACTGGCATATGTCATCGCGCTCGCGAGTATCCCCCTCGCCTATTTCGCCGGTGCGCTGACTGTGGTTCAGCTCATGCTGGTGGCGGTGATCCTGAGCGTCGCGGGGGTGTTCTTCGGGATCGCGCACCTGAGCGTGCTACCGCTGATCCTGCCCAAGAAGCGGGTATCCGACGCCAAGGCGCGACTTACGACGTCGTCTACCTCCATCAGCGTCATCGCCCCTGCGGCGGCGGGCGCCGCGGCCCAATCCATCGCCGCGCCCGTCCTCTATGGTGTCGCGGCAATGTGCCAGCTCGCTTCCGCGATCCTGGTCCGCCGCATTCATCCAGTCGAACCGCCTGTGCCGGAGCAAGCGCAGCGCAACTTCCGTGCCGAGATCGCCGACGGCGTCCGGATCGTCTTCCGCCAGCCCCTGCTCAGGCTGCTGCTCGGGCAGACAGCGGTGAACAACCTCGGTGCGGGCATCCTCATGGCGGTGATGGCCTATTTCCTGCTCGACACCCTCGCCATCGCACCATGGTTGTTCGGTGCGTTGTCCACGGTCGGCGCGATCGCCGGGCTCGGCGCCTCGCTGGTATGCCCGTGGCTGCGACGACGGTTCGGCGAGATCCGGATGACGATGGTCTTCTCGGGCCTGGCACCGGTCGCGATGGTATTTCTGCCGTTGGCCGGACTGCTGACTGATCAGGCGATCATCCTGATCACAGTCAGCCAGGTGCTTCTCGGAACGGCCCTGGTCGGCCGTTCGGTGGCGGTCGCGGGACTACGAGCACGCGTCACACCGAATCGATACCTGAGCCGCGTCACCGCTGCGGCCGCGGTCGTGACACAGGGCGCGACGCCTCTCGGCACCATGCTCGGCGGGTTCGTCGCCGGCGTATGGTCAGCGCAGACAGCCTTATGGGCCGGCGTCGCAGTCATGGCCATCCCTATCGTGCTGCTGCTCCGGTCGCCGTTACGTACGCACCGAACCCTGCCTGCGGAGTGGGAGGTCGACGACTGAGCTCCGATATCGTCGGCCGAAGTGCGGGCGGCAGCACATTAACCGCCCGCACTTCTGCAACATGTTCTACGAGCGGACGAGTGGTGCCAGTCGACGCAGCTGAACGAGATCGGCCACCGACACCAGCAGCATGGTGACCCCGGCCGCCTCCCAGACGCCGATCTGCTTGCGCACCTCGTCCTCGTTGCCGATGATCGTGGTGTCGAGCACCATCTCGTCGGGCACGGCGGCCGCCGCCTCGGCCTTGCGGCCGGCCTGGAACAGCGTGCCGATCTCCTCGACCTCGCGCTCGTATCCCATCCGGCGGTAGACCTGGGCGTGGAAGTTGAGTTCGGGCGCGCCCATGCCGCCGATGTAGAGCGACATCACCCAGCGCAGTCGTTCGATCTCACTCGCCGGGTCGTCGGTGATGATCACCTGGGCGCTGGCGGCGACCTCGAAGGTCTCTCTGGTGCGGCGCGCACCCGCGCGGGCGAAGCCTTCGTCGAGCCATTCGTTATACATCCCGGCCAGTCGCGGGGCGTAGTAGATGGCCAGCCAGCCGTCGGCGATCTCGGCGGTGAGCGCGACATTCTTCGGCCCCTCGGCGCCCAGCCAGATCGGCAAATCCGCACGTAGCGGATGCACGATCGGCTTGAGCGGCTTACCGAGACCGGTGGCGCCCGGACCAGCGTAGGGCAGCGTGTAGTGCGGCCCCTCGCTGACCACCGGTGCCTCGCGCGCGAGCACCTTGCGGACGATGTCGACGTACTCCCTCGTCCGCTGTAGCGGCTTGGCGAACGGCTGCCCGTACCAGCCCTCCACCACCTGCGGGCCGGAGACGCCGAGGCCGAGGATGGCGCGGCCGCCGCTGAGGTGATCCAGGGTCAGCGCGTGCATCGCGGTCGCCGCTGGCGTGCGCGCCGAGAGCTGCGCGACCGAGGTGCCCAGCCGCACCCGGCTGGTGGACGAACCCCACCAGGCCAGCGGACCGAAGGCGTCCGAGCCCCACGACTCGGCCGCGAACACCGCGTCGAAGCCCGCCGCCTCCGCGGCCGCGACCAGTTCACCGACATGCGGCGGCGGTGCCGCACCCCAATAGCCGAGCTGCAATCCGAACCGCATGCCGGTCCCCTTTCTCATTGACTGCTTGCCAGCAGAATAAGAACCTGTTCTACTCGATATCGTGACTCATGGGAATACTGCACCCACGGCAATCACGCAGGATCGCCCGCCGGGATTGAAACCGAGCGACGTACTCAGCGCGCCGCTGCGAATGACATTCGACTACACCCGATCGGTGGGACCGACCATCGGAAAGTTCCTGACCGGTCTGCGCCAACGCCGCGTTGTCGGCGTGCGCGGTTCCGACGGCCGGGTCCTGGTGCCGCCGGCCGAATACGATCCGGTGACCGCCGATCCGCTCAGCGAGTTCGTCGACGTCGCCGACGTGGGCACGGTCGTCTCCTGGAGCTGGGTGCGTGATCCACTGCCGGGTCAGCCCTTCGACCGGCCGTTCGCCTACGCGCTGATCAAGCTCGACGGCGCCGACACCGCCCTGCTGCACGCGGTGGACGTGGCGAGCCCGGACCAGATGAGCACCGGTATGCGGGTTCGCGCGCGCTGGGCCGCCGAGACCACCGGCACCATCCATGACATCGCCTGCTTCGAACCCGGCGAAACCTCCACCGCCGGTGCACGAACCGGCGATCCGGCGGCCGAGCCGGTCACCATGCTGGTGACGCCGGTGGACATGAGCTACAAGCACACCGCCTCTCCGCAGGAGACGGTGTATCTGCGCGGGCTGAAGGAAGGCAAGCTGATCGGCGGCCGCACCGACGCGGGCGGCAAGGTGTACTTCCCGCCGCGTGGCGCCAACCCCACCGACGGCAGGCCCACCGACGACATGGTCGAGCTGGCCGATACCGGTACCGTCACCACCTTCTGCATCGTCAACGTGCCGTTCCTCGGGCAGCGGATCAAACCGCCCTATGTGGCCGCCTATGTGCTGCTCGACGGCGCCGACATTCCGGTGCTGCACCTGGTGCTCGGCTGCGCGGCCGAGGAGGTCCGGATGGGCATGCGGGTGCGCGCGGTGTGGAAGCCGCGCGAGGAGTGGGGCTACGGGCTGGAGAACGTCGACCACTTCGAGCCCTCCGGCGAGCCGGATGCCGATTACGACACCTACAAGCATCACCTGTGAGAGGGCTCCCGAGTGACCATCACCGAGCGTTCGACCGATAACGCCACCGACATCGCCGTCGTCGGCTTCGCGCACGCACCCCATGTGCGGGAGACCTTCGGCACCACCAATGGCGTGGAGATGCTGCAACCGTGTTTCCAGCAGATCTACGACCAGCTCGGCATCACCAAGTCCGATATCGACTTCTGGTGCTCGGGCTCCTCCGATTACCTTGCCGGACGGGCCTTCTCGTTCATCTCGGCGGTCGACTCGATCGGCGCGGTGCCACCGATCAATGAATCGCATGTCGAGATGGACGCGGCCTGGGCCCTGTACGAGGCGTGGGTGAAGCTGCGTTCCGGGCAGGCCCGCACCGCGCTGGTGTACGGCTTCGGCAAGTCCTCCGCAGGCACCTTGCGCCAGATCCTGTCGATGCAGCTGGATCCGTATCTGGTGACGCCGCTGTGGCCGGATTCGCTGTCCATCGCGGGCTTGCAGGCCAGGGCCGGATTGGACGCCGGTCGCTGGAGCGAGCGGGATATGGCCGCGGTCTCGCAGGCGCGCCGGGCCGACGGCGCCTCCATCGACGACCTGCTGGCCGCGCCGTACGTCGCCGACCCGCTGCGCGAGCACGATTGCGCCCCCATCACCGACGGCGCCGCGGCCATCGTGCTCGCGGTGGGTGACCGGGCCCGCGAACTGTGCGAGCGCCCGGCCTGGATCACCGGCATGGCGCATCGGATCGACTCGTCGATGCTCGGCGGGCGTGATCTGACCGTCTCGCCATCGACGCAGGCCGCCGCCGAGGCGGTGACCGGCGGCGACACCAGCGGTTTCGATATCGCTGAGCTGCACGCTCCGTTCAGTCATCAGGAATTGATCCTGG
Source organism: Nocardia sp. CDC519 (assembly GCF_059509835.1). Lineage (NCBI taxonomy): Bacteria > Bacillati > Actinomycetota > Actinomycetes > Mycobacteriales > Nocardiaceae > Nocardia > Nocardia sp. CDC519. The sequence continues at coordinate 516,657 of NZ_CM183377.1, forward strand.
CCGAGGCGATCGGCCTGGACAAGCGCACCAGGATCAATCCCTCCGGTGGCGCACTCGCCGGTAATCCGATGTTCGCCGCCGGACTCGAGCGCATCGGCTTCGCGGCGCGCGAAATCATGGCTGGCACCGCCGAGCGCGCGCTGGCCCACGCCACCAGCGGGCCCGCGCTGCAACAAAACCTTGTGACCGTTCTGGATTCGGAGGCTGGCCGATGAGTTTCCCGGCTGCGGTGCTCGGCACCGGACAAACGCATCATGTGACGAAACGCAGCGATGTGTCGATGGCCGGCATGGTCCGCGAGGCCATCGACCGCGCACTGGCCGACGCCGACCTCACCATGGCCGATATCGACGCGATCGTCATCGGCAAGGCGCCGGACCTGTTCGAGGGCGTCATGATGCCCGAGCTCTACATGGCCGACGCCCTCGGCGCCCCGGGCAAACCGCTGCTGCGGGTGCACACCGCGGGTTCGGTGGGCGGCTCGACCGGCGTGGTGGCGGCCAACCTGGTGCAGGCCGGCGTGCACGAGCGGGTGCTCGCGGTGGCGTGGGAGAAGCAGTCGGAGTCGAATGCCATGTGGGCGTTGTCGATTCCGGTGCCGTTCACCATGCCCGTCGGCGCGGGCGCGGGCGGCTACTTCGCGCCGCACGTGCGTTCCTACATCCGCCGCTCCAACGCCCCCGGCCATATCGGCGCGATGGTGGCGGCCAAGGATCGGCGCAATGGCGCCAAGAACCCGTACGCGCACCTGAAGCAGCCCGATATCACCATGGAGTCGGTGCTGGCCTCGCAGATGCTGTGGGATCCGATCCGCTTCGACGAGACCTGCCCCTCCTCCGACGGCGCCTGCGCGGTGGTCATCGGTGGCGAGAGTTCGGCCGCCGCGGTGGAAGCGGCGGGCAAGAAGGTGGCGTGGGTGCACGCGACCGCCATGCGCACCGAGCCCACCACCTATGCCGGTCGCGACCAGGTGAATCCGCAGGCCGGGCGCGATGCGGCCGCCGCGTTGTGGAAGCAGGCCGGCATCACCGATCCGCTCCGCGAGATCGACGCCGCCGAGATCTACGTTCCCTTCTCCTGGTTCGAGCCGATGTGGCTGGAAAACCTGGGCTTCGCCGCCCCCGGTGACGGCTGGAAACTCACCGACAAGGGCGAAACCGAGATCGGCGGCACCCTGCCGGTGAACCCGTCCGGCGGCGTGCTCTCGTCCAACCCGATCGGCGCCTCCGGCATGATCCGTTTCGCCGAGGCCGCCAAACAGGTGATGGGCCGGGCCGGCGCCTACCAGGTCGAGGACGCGCGCAGGGCGCTGGGCCACGCCTATGGTGGTGGCTCGCAGTACTTCTCGATGTGGGTGGTCGGTTCGGAGCGTCCGGCATGAAGTTCACCCTCGGCATCGCACTGAGCCCGCTCGAGCAGCTGCCCGAGCTGGCCAAGACCGCGGAAGAATGCGGGTTCTCCTCCATCGCCCTGCCCGATTCGCTGTTCTACATGAAGACTGCGGAGGCGAAATACCCCTACACCCCCGACGGCAGCCGCTTCTGGGGGCCCGAGACCCCGTGGGTGGATCCGTTGATCGGCGCCACCGCCATGGCCGCGGTGACCAGCCGCATCCGCTTCTACACCAATGTGCTCAAGCTCGGTTCCCGCAATCCGCTGCTACTGGCCCGCCAGGTCGGCTCGGTGGCGAATATGTCGGGCAACCGCTTCGGATTCGGCGTGGGCATCGGCTGGGCGCCGGAGGAATTCGAATGGTGCGGGGTGCCGTTCAAGCGGCGCGGTGCCAGGGTGGACGAGATGATCGAGGTCATCAAGCTGGTGCTCGGCGGCGGGATGGTCGAGTACCACGGCGAGTTCTTCGACTTCGATCCGTTGCAGATGAGTCCGGCGCCGACCGAACCGGTGCCGTTCTATATCGGCGGCCACACCGACGCCGCGCTGCGCCGCGCGGCGCGGGTCGGCGACGGCTGGACCTCGGCCATGATGAAGTTCGACCAGCTGTGCGAGACCATCGAGACTCTGCGGCAGTTGCGCGCAGAATACGGCCGGGCCGAGGAGCCGTTCGAGATCCAGGCGGTGTGCATCGACAAGTTCGGCCGCTCGGGCTATCAGGATCTGGCCGGAGCCGGCGTCACCGACGCGATCGTGGTGCCGTGGCTGATGGACGGCATCGGGTTCGACGGTGAGCTGTCGGCCAAGCAGGAATCGCTGCGCAAGTTCGCGGCCGCCAATATCGACGATCCGATCGTCTGAGCCGGAAGGGCAACCATGACCGTCGAGTCCTCCCCCATCACCGATCATCCGGCGCGCGCCGCGGGCCTGGCCTCACAGGCGGCGGTGCGGGCTCGCGATAAAAATGCCTGGTTGGAGCTGTTCGCCGAGGACGGCATCGTCGAGGATCCGATCGGGCCGTCCGGTTTCGATCCCGAGGGGCGCGGCCACCGCGGCCGCGACGCCATCGCGGCCTTCTGGGACAAAGCGATCGCGGCCACCGAATCGATCGAGTTCCTGTTCGGCGATTCGTTCGCCTGCGGTTCGGAGGTCGCCTTCACCGGCCTCATCCGCAGCACCCTCGGTGGGCATGTGATCGATGCCGAGGGCGTGTTCACCTACCGCGTCGACGAGGCGGGCAAGATCGCCGCATTGCGCGCGTATTGGGAGGTCGACCGGGCCATGAAGACGGCGCGACCGGCCTGAAGCACAGAAACGACGATGCCCCCTCGATCCATTCGATCGAGGGGGCATCGTCGTACGTGGACGGAATTCAGCTGCCGGTCTGCCCGGTGACCGGGCAGGTCTTGTAATCGACCGGGAATTCCTTGATGCCGTTGAGCCAACCCGAACGCAGGCGCTTGGCGTCGCCGAGCTTGCTGATATCGGGCAGATGATCGGCGATCGCGTTGAAGATCAGATCGACCTCGAGACGAGCCAGGTTCGCACCGATACAGAAATGCGCACCGGTGCCGCCGAAGGACAGATGCTGATTGTCCTCGCGCATGATGTCGAACTTCTCCGGATTCTCGAAGACGTCCTCATCGAAGTTGGCCGAGCGGTACAGCATGACCACCCGCTGACCCTTTTTGATCTGCACGCCGCCGAGCTCCACATCTTCCAGAGCGGTGCGCTGGAACGACGTCACCGGGGTGGCCCAGCGGATGATCTCGTCGGCGGCGGTGGCCGGACGTTCCTTTTTGAACAGTTCCCACTGATCGGGGTGTTCGAGGAAGGCCATCATGCCGTGGGTGATGGCATTGCGGGTGGTCTCGTTACCCGCCACCGCCAGCATGATGACGAAGAAGCCGAATTCCTCTTCCGAGAGCTTGTCGCCATCGATATCGGCCTCGATCAACGTGGTCACGATGTCATCGGCCGGACATTTCTTGCGATCGGCCGCCATCTGGTAGGCGTAGCCGAGAATTTCCGCGGACGCCACCACCGGATCGGCGTCGTTGTCCGGATCGTCGTAGCCGGTCATCTCATTGGACCAGCGGAAGACCTTCATCCGATCTTCCTGCGGAACACCGATCAGTTCGGCGATCGCCTGCAGCGGCAGCTCGCACGCGATCTGGGTGACGAAATCGCCGGATCCGGCCTCGGCGGCCGCCTTCACGATGCCTTCCGCGCGGGCCGAGAGCTCGGCACGCAGGCTGTTGATCGCGCGCGGGGTGAAGCCGCGGGAAATGATCTTGCGCAGTTTGGTGTGCTCGGGCGCGTCCTTGTTGATCAGGACGAACCGTTGCAGCTCGATCTGTTCCCGGGTGATGTCGTCGTTGAACCGCGGGATCGCGGTGTTCTCATAGGTGGAGAACACGTCGCTGCGCCGCGAGACCTCCTTGACGTCGGCGTGCTTGCTGACGACCCAGAATCCGTCGTCATGGAAGCCGCCCACTTCCGGTGGCTGTGGATTCCACCAGATCGGCGCGGCCCGGCGCAGCTCGGCGAATTCCTCGACCGGGACGCGGTGGGCATAGATTTCGGGATCGGTGACGTCGAATCCGTCCGGCAGATCGGGCCGGACCGTTCGAGGGGCTACCACCAGTGGCCTCCTTCAGAGAGTGCGCAACCAAGCCGAGCCGAGCACCAGGTGCATCCGTCGACAACACTGGAACACGTTCTACAATTATTGAAGCACAGGCGGGAAAACTAGGAAAGAAACCGGACAGATCCGCCGGTGACAAGTGTCAAGAACACGTTTCAATTCTGTCCTCGAGGAAAGGTTGGAGATGGGTACACCCGTCATCGTCGAAGCCGCCCGCACCCCCATCGGCAAGCGTCGCGGCTGGCTGTCCGGCCTGCACGCGGCCGAGCTCATCGGCCTCGCCCAGCGCGGCCTGCTCGAGCGCGCCCATCTGGACCCCGCCCTCGTGGAGCAGGTCATCGGCGGATGCGTCACCCAAGCCGGCGAGCAGTCCAACAACGTCACCCGGGTCGGCTGGCTGCATGCCGGACTGCCCTGGCAGGTCGGCTGCACCACCATCGACGCCCAGTGCGGTTCGGCCCAGCAGGCCAATCACCTGATCGCCGGGCTCATCGCCACCGACGCCATCGAGATCGGCATGGCCTGCGGCGTGGAGGCGATGAGCCGGGTTCCGCTCGGCGCCAACGTCGGTGAGCACGCGGGCCCGCGCCGGCCCGCGTCGTGGAATATCGATATGCCCAACCAGTTCGAGGCCGCCGAGCGAATCGCCAAGCGGCGCGGCATCACCCGCGAAGACGTCGACGCGCTCGGCGTGCGCTCGCAGCGCCTGGCCGCCCAGGCCTGGGCCGAGGGCCGCTTCGATCGCGAGGTGCTCACCGTGACCGCTCCGGTCGCCGATAAGGAAGGGAACCTCACCGGGGAGAAGATGGAGGTCAGCCGGGATCAGGGTCTGCGCGAGACCACCGCCGAGAGCCTGGCCGGACTGAAGCCGGTACTCGAGGGCGGCATCCACACCGCAGGCACCTCCTCGCAGATCTCCGACGGCGCCGCAGCGGTGCTGCTGATGGACGAAAATGCCGCGCGCCGTGAAGGTTTGACCCCGCGCGCGCGGATCGTCACCCAGTGCCTGGTCGGCTCGGAGCCGGAGTTCCACCTCGACGGCCCGGTGCAGGCCACCACCCGCCTGCTGGAGCGTTCGGGTATGAGCATGAGCGATATCGATCTGTTCGAGATCAACGAAGCGTTCGCGTCCGTGCCGCTGTCGTGGGCGTCGGTGCACAAGCCGGATATGGACAAGGTGAACGTCAACGGTGGGGCCATCGCCCTCGGCCATCCGGTCGGTTCCACCGGATCCCGCCTCATCACAACGGCTTTGCACGAGTTGGAGCGTTCCGACAAGAGCATCGCAATGGTGCTCATGTGTGCCGGTGGCGCACTAGCGACAGGCACCATCATCGAGCGGTTGTAGGGCTTTCAACCAATTCCCTGGTGCAACTTGAACGTTCATCTCGGAGGCGGCAAAACGTGTCGTACGCCACACAAAGTCCGGTACAGAGGACTAGATGAGATGTCAGCTAACTTGCGGCTACCGCACGTCCGACCGGCAAGACCCCCGCGACGGGCTAGAACTTGCTGGCCGGACGGCTCCACAAGAGCCGTTGGTGGAACCCGCAAACGCCACGCTCGGAACCTCTGCACTGGATACCGACCTGGAAGCTTCAAGGAAATTCGGAATCAGGCGTAGGTTTTCAGTTACTGAGCCGCTAATATCAATGATACGTATCCGAGATAACGACTGTTAGTACAGCGAAGGGAATTGGGCGGCTCACAATGGCTGATTTCGCGGCGCGGCTGAACAAGCTGTTCGAAACCGTGCATCCCCCGGGGCGTAAGCCGCACACCAACGCGGAGGTCGCAGCCGCGCTGACGGCTTCAGGGCATCCGATCTCCAAACCGTACCTGTCGCAGTTGCGGTCCGGGCAGCGGACCAATCCGTCGGACGAGACGGTGGCCGCGTTGGCGAAGTTCTTCAAGGTCAAGCCCGACTACTTCTTCAACGACATCTACGCCGCCAAGATCGACCACGATCTGGAACTGCTGTCTCAGTTGCAGGGGTACGGGCTGCGTCGACTGTCCAGCCGGGCTTTCGACCTTTCCGAAGAATCACAGAATCTACTCACGTCCATGGCGGAGAAACTCCGGGCAAGTGAAGGTCTGCCCGAAGTTCCTCCGGACGGGACCGAATAGGCTCTCGCACACCACAACACAGTGCGGCCCGCCGGGTCGCACTGTGTTGTGTTATGTGATCGGCGCCCCGTCGCAGCGAATACTCGCCGGCGAGGACGGCTGAAAACCGCTGCCCCGGAGCGTGAGCCGCGCCGGGGCGACGGTCGAGCCGAAGGGTATCGCCGACTCAGGGCCGCGGCTGGGCGGCGGCCGGCTTCTTCTGCTGCTCGCGCGCAGTGGTGTCGAAGGCCTGCGCGATCGCACTGACCCAGCCACGCGGGCTCACTCCCTCGGGCGGCGCGATCCAGCGAGCGTCGACCACCACATCGCCCAGCGGGTTGCGCGCCCACCGCGCGACACGATCGGCGCGCTGGGTCACCGAGGCCGGCGGATCACCGGCCGAGACGAGCTGCACACCACCACCGGACTGGAGATAGAGCGCGTCCATGATCTGCGCCACCCGATCGGAGGCCTTCAACTGAGTGGAGGTGCCGCCCTGTTCGTGCGCCACCACCTCCGGGAAGCGCTTCACCATGACCCGGTGCAGCAGCTCGATGCGCCGCAACAGCAGCCGCGCGCGCACCCACAACTCGATGACGATCCACACCGCACCGAACGCGATCAACAGGCTCGCGACCTGCCAGGCAGGCCAACCCCAGTCCGCCGCACCGGGTTTCGCGCGTGGCGCGTCGATGGCGACGCGCCGGATCTCCAGCACCGCGAGCACGGCCACCAGCGCGGTGCCCGCGGTATAGATCGCGATACCGCGCCCGAGCGCGGTCCAGTCCAGATTGCGCAGTCCGGTGACGACGATGAAAACCCCGCCGAGCGCGACGATCACCCAGCCGAACACATGCGTCCAGGCCAGAGTGGCCGCGGCCGCTGCCGCACCGACGGCATAGATGCCCAAGGCGATCTGACGCAGATTGCGCCGCGACACCACCGGCCAGGCCGCCGACGCCACCACCGAGGTGGCCGTGGTGAACAGCAGCCAGGCCGCGACGACGACGCCGTCGGACAGCAGGCCGGAAGGCACGCCTTCCGGTAGCAGGTTGTCGACCGCGAGCCCCACATCGGGAATCGCCACGGTGGCGGCGAGCGCGACCGCGGCGACCGCGATCACGATGGCCACCCGGGCCGTGGTCGCGGGCTTGACCAGCACCCGGCCCACCCGCGCACCGGCTGCCATCCAGACCAGCATGGCCGTCAACCAGAAGGTCATCCGAGAGCCTCATCGAATCGAAGGACCGAGACGCCCGCGCCCCGGTTGTTGAATACGCGCAGTCGTGTCATCAGCATCGCGGCGAAGGTCTCGGCCTCCCATTCGGCCTGCTCGTCTTCGCCGTCGTCGACGATCTGCTGGTGGGCGCGCTGGCTCAGCATGTAGGCGATCAGATCGTCGCTGGCTTCGAGCGTCACCTCCGGCGCGGGCGCACCCTCGTGGTCGAACACGATGTGCCCGAGCTCGTGGGCGAGGGTGTGCTCGCGGCTCGGCAGTGCGGTGGCCAGCACGATCACGTCTTTGTCCGGATAGAAGCGACGCTGACCGCAGACACCGGGGCCGAGGTCGGCGTCGGCGATCTCGATCATCCGTTTGCGTTCGGCGGCGATGGCGAGCACCACCTCGTCGAGGGTGGTCGCGTCGAAATCGGCGGCGACCGCGCAGACCGCGTCCACGGCCGCGGCCACCCGGCGGTAGGACCGCGAACCGCTCTGCGCCTTACTCTGTGTCATCGCCGATCACCGACCCGTTCCGAAGAATTCGGCGCGCGCGGCATCGATGCGTGCCTGTGCCGCCGAGGCACTCTGGAAGCTCACCGCGCCCGATCCCGCACCGGCCAGGGTCAGGGCGATCAGACCGCCGATCACCGTCAGCACCTTCGGCTCGGGCAGACCGTCCTCGGCGCTGGTGTTGCGCACATCGGGATCTGCCGGCGCGGCCGATGCGGGCGGAGCCGCGGGAGCGGGCGCCGCCGCGGCGGGCGGGGCGGGGGCGGCCGCCGGAGCAGGCGGCGCGACCACCGGCAGGGCCGGGACACCGGGAACCACCGGTGCGAGGGCGGGCGGTGCGATCGCGGGCGGCGCGGGCACCGGCGGAATGGCAAGCGGCGGCAGCGCGGGCGCCGGCGGCACCGGCGGAATGGGAAGCAGCAATAAGAGCAGAGGCGAGGCGGAACCGACCGCGGCCGAGCCGACGGCCGCCGATCCGACCGCGGCCGAACCCGTTGCCGCCGAACCGAGTCCGGCCGCGCCCAGCGCCGCCGATCCGACGGCCGCCGAGCCGGTACCGAGCACCCCGGCACCGGCCGAACCCACGGCGGCCGAACCGGTGCCGAGAGCGGCCGAGCCGGTGCCGAGAGCGCCGATACCCGCCGAACCCACTGCGGCAGAGCCGGTTCCGAGTGCACCGACCCCGGCCGAGCCGACGGCCGCCGAACCGGTGCCGAGGGCAGCGCCGAGGCCCGCCGAGCCGGTGCTGAGAATCACGCCGAGAGCGGAGGATCCGCCGCCGAGCACCGCGCCGAGTCCGGCCGAGCCCGCCGCGGCTGAGCCCGCTGCGGCCGAACCGGCTCCGGCCGAACCGGTTCCGGGGCCTGCGACGTCGGTGGGTTCGATACCGGCATCGATCGGTGTCTGCCGTCCAGGAATGGACAGCGGCTGCCATTCGTCTGCGTCGCTTTGCGCTGGCGCCGCGCCAATGCCCTCCGCGCCGGGGTTGTTATCCGTCGCGGTCGGCCCAACTCCGTTGTCGGCGTTCGCGTCCGCGCCATGATCGGCGTTCGCGCCCGCACCGCTGCCGGTGTTCGGCAGCACGCCATTGCCCGCGTTCGCGCCGGGACCGTTGCCGGCATGCGCGCCATTGCCCCCGTTCGCACCCCCAGCGCTTCCGGAGTTGGGCACGCCGCCGATGATCGGCGGGTTCGGATTCCCGTTGCCCGGATTCGGGGCACTGTTACCGCCCTGACCGGAACCACCCGGCTGGGCCTCGGCCGCTACCGGCCCGAGTAGTCCGAGGCAGCCGACGGCCCCCGCTACCGCGAGCACACCGGTGAAGCGACCACTGGCCATGCGACGGCCTTCCCCTCATAGAGACTGCGCAAATCCTCGCCCGGCCATACGCACAACCCGGACTCCAACAACGGTTGCCCATAGTAAACCGTCGGCTTCCCGGCGCGCAGCGGTACCGCCCGCTCAGCGGCGGCGATCGACCGGGCATTCCCCTCGCCTGGACGACGTAAACCGCGTCCGCCGAGGTCTGCGCCCTGCCGTGGGTGCGTCCACGTGGGCGACCTTACGGTCGGTTTGCTGGCGGTAGCCTCGCGGAAGAGCCCGGCATCCACCGACGTGAGAGCCGCCACACCGGACCGCGGCCTACTACCGGGCGGCGCCGCAGGAACTCGATCGTGTGCTGGCAGAGGCGCTCGCCGGGTCGCCCTCGTGGTGAGCGCCGCCGAAGCCGACGGATCTTCCGCGGCGAACACATCCCGTGCCGAGAGCAGCCGAGGTTCGCGAGGGGCTGCCGCACGTGCGATCGGCCCATCTCGCCGCCACCCCGTGCCACGAGCGCGAGCTGTCAGCGGAGCTCGCCGAAGCCCGCGGCCCGGTCCCGACGCGAAACGGCGGCGCGAGTCGAGAACTCGCGCCGCCGTTCGGAAGGCTGAAGACAGCCGGATTACGCGCCGTAGACCGGTTCGGGCGTATTGGCCTTGGCGAGCAGGTCCGCCACCACCGGGCCGAGTTCGGCCGGGTCCCAGCGGGCGCCGCGGTCGACGGGAATGCCGTGCCGCCAGCCCTCGGCGACGGCGACCTTACCGCCTTCGACCTCGAACATGCGGCCGGTCACGCCGGCGGATTCGGCACTGCCGAGCCAGACGACCAGCGGCGAGACGTTCTCCGGCGCCATCGCGTCGAAGCCCTCCTCGGGCGCGGCCATATCCTCGGCGAAGACGGTCTCGGTCATCCGGGTGCGCGCAGCGGGGGCGATCGCGTTCACGGTGACGCCGTAGCGGGCGAACTCCGCCGAAGCGGTGAGGGTCAGGCCGGCGATGCCCGCCTTGGCCGCGCCGTAATTGCCCTGGCCGACGCTGCCCTGCAAGCCGGCGCCGGAGCTGGTGTTGATCACGCGAGCGTCGACCGGACGTCCGGCCTTGGACTCACCACGCCAGTACTCGATGGCGTGGCGCATGGTGGCGAAGTGACCCTTGAGGTGGACCCGGATCACGGCGTCCCATTCCTCTTCGGACAGGTTGACCAGCATCCGGTCGCGCACGAAGCCGGCATTGTTGACCAGCACGTCGAGGCCGCCGAAGGTGTCGACGGCCTGGCGGATGAGCCGGCGCGCGCCTTCCCAGTCGGCCACGTCGTCGCCATTGGCCACGGCCTCGCCGCCCTGCGCGCGGATCTCGGCGACGACCTGCTCGGCCGGTGTCTCGCCGGTATCGGCGCCGTTGAGCGCGGAGCCCAGATCGTTGACGACCACCTTGGCGCCCGCCGCGGCGAACGCCAGCGCGTGCGCGCGGCCGATGCCGCGGCCGGCGCCGGTGATGATCACGGTACGTCCGGCACAGATCCCATCGGTTTCCATCGTGTTCCTATCGTCTTGCTCAGCGGTCGGGGTGGGCGATCAGGCCGGGGCGCGGCGCTGATCAGGTCTCGGTCAGGGCTTGGGCGCGCCGTTGGGGGCGGCGGTGTTGACGGTGGCGGCGTCCAGGAAGGCCGGGCGTTCGCCGCCGCCGTGCACCTCGAGGGTCGCCCCGCTGACGTAGCCGGCCAGCGGTGAGGCGAGGAAGGCCACGCAGCGGCCGACGTCTTCGGGCCGGGCCAGCCGCCCCAGCGGGATGGTGGCGCCGACCGCGGCCACCCCGTCGGCGTCGCCGTAGTGCAGCAGGCTGAGTTCGGTCTCCACCGGGCCGACGACCACCGAGTTCACCCGGACCTTCGGCGCCCACTCCACCGCGAGCGAGGCGGTGAGACTGTCGACGCCGGCCTTGGCCGCTCCGTAGGCCGCGGTGCCCGGTGACGGGCGATGCGCGCTGACGCTGGAGATATTGACGATCGTGCCGCCGTCGGGCTGGGCCTGCATCACCGCGTTGGCCAGCTGCGAAACCAGCAGCGGTGCGAGCAGATTCAGCTCGACGATCTTGGCGTGGAATTTCGCGCTGGCGTCGGCGGCAAGGGCGAAGGGGGCGCCGCCCGCGTTGTTGACCAGATGGTCGAGGCGGCCGTGCCGGGCGATGACGGTGTCGATCAGCTCGCGTACCGCGTCACCGTCGCGCACATCGCATGGCAGGAATTCGGCCTGCCGTCCCTCGTATTCCACCGGGGCGTCACCGGGGCGGCGTGCGCAGGCCAGCACGGTCGCGCCCGCGGCGAGCAGGGCCCGGCTGACGCCCGCGCCCACCCCGCGGACACCGCCGGTTACCAGAACGACGCGTCCGGACAGATCGATTTCGAGTGCCACCGTGCTAACCTACCAAGCAATTGCTTGCTTAGCCAAGGTTCGCTCACGATGGGAACTGCGATGGGGATCAACCGTCACACCGAATCAACCGGCATCACCGTCATCACGGTCGACTATCCGCCGGTCAACGCCATACCCTCGGACGGCTGGTTCGCTCTCGCCGACGCACTGCGCGAGGCAGGCCGCGATCCGGAGACCAAGGTGGTGGTGCTGCGCGCCGAGGGCCGCGGGTTCAACGCCGGCGTGGACATCAAGGAGATGAACGCCGACACCGGGCACACCGCGCTGATCCGCGCCAATCACGGCTGCTTCGAGGCCTTCGCCGCCGTCTACGACTGCCAGGTGCCGGTGATCTCCGCGGTCAACGGCTTCTGCCTGGGCGGTGGCATCGGCCTGGTCGGCAATTCCGATATCGTCGTCGCCTCCGACGACGCCACCTTCGGCCTGCCCGAAGTCGACCGCGGCGCCCTCGGCGCGGCCACCCACCTCGCCCGGCTGATCCCCCAGCACCTGATGCGGGCCATGTTCTACACCGCGGGCACCCTCACCGCGCAGCAGCTGCACCACTACGGCTCGGTGCTGCACGTGGTGCCGCGCGCCGAACTCGACGCCACCGCGATGGACGTCGCCAAGAACATCGCGAACAAGGACGGCCGGGTGATCCGCGCCGCCAAACGCGCCCTCAACGGCATCGACGTGCAGGACGTGCACCGCTCCTACCGCTACGAGCAGGGCTTCACCATGGAGCTCAACCTCGCCGGTGTGGCCGATGAGATCCGCGCGCGTTTCGACGACGATCTGGCCGCACAGAAGAAAGGGAAGTAGAAACCCATGCGCGACAAGCACATGACGCTCGACGAGGTCGTCGGCGAACTGCGCAGCGGAATGACCATCGGCCTCGGTGGCTGGGGGTCACGGCGTAAGCCGATGGCTCTGGTCCGGGCGCTGCTGCGGTCCGATATCACCGATCTGACCGTGGTCACCTACGGCGGCCCCGATCTCGGCCTGCTGTGCTCGGCGGGCAAGGTGCGCAAGGCCTACTACGGGTTCGTCTCGCTGGATTCGGCACCGTTCTACGACCCCTGGTTCGCCAAGGCGCGCACCGAGGGCGCGATCACCGTGCGGGAGATGGACGAGGGCATGGTCAAGTGCGGTCTGCAGGCCGCCGCCGCCCGCCTGCCGTTCCTGCCGATCCGCGCCGGTCTGGGTTCGGCCGTGCTCGACTTCTGGGAGGGCGAGCTGAAGACGGTGCAGTCGCCCTACCCCACCGACGGCAAGACCGAGACGCTGATCGCGATGCCCGCGCTGAACCTGGACGCCGCGTTCGTGCACCTTGATCTGGGCGATAAGCACGGCAATGCCGCCTACACCGGCGTCGACCCGTACTTCGACGATCTGTACTGTCTGTCGGCCGAGCGCCGCTACCTGACGGTGGACCGACTGGTCGACACCGAGGAGCTGGTGAAAGCCGTTCCGCAGCAGTCGATCATCCTCAACCGGATGATGGTCGACGGCGTGGTGGAGGCCCCCGGTGGCGCGCACTTCACCTTCTCCGGCAGCTACGGCCGCGACGAGAAGTTCCAGCGCCACTATGTGGAGGCCGCCAAGACACCCGAATCGTGGGCCGAGTTCAAGGCGCGCTACCTGGATGTGTCCGAGGACGAATACCAGGCCGCTGTCCGTGCTTTCGCCGAGGAGCAGAAATGACCGAGAACATCACTGCATCGCAGAGCGATTCCGTGGGGGGCGGTGGTCGGGCGACGGGCGAGCCGATTACCCGGGCCGAGGTCTGCGTCGTCGCCGCGGCCGAGATCTTCCGTGGCGCGGGCGAGATCATGGCCAGCCCGATGTCCACCATCACCACTATCGGTGCCCGGCTGGCGCGGCTGACCTTCGAGCCGGATCTGCTGCTGTCCGACGGTGAGGCGCTGCTGTTCGCCGAGGTGCCTGCGATCGGCGGCAAGGCGCCCATCGAGGGCTGGATTCCGTTCTCCCGGGTCTTCGATGTGGTCGCCTCAGGGCGCAGGCACGTGGTGATGGGCGCCAATCAGCTGGACCGGTACGGCAATCAGAACCTGTCCGCGTTCGGCCCGCTGCAACAGCCGACTCGGCAGATGTTCGGGGTGCGCGGCGCGCCCGGCAACACCATCAACCACGCCACCAGCTACTTCGTGCCGCGGCACAACAGGCGGGTGTTCTGCGAGACCGTCGACATCGTCTCCGGTATCGGCTACGACAAGATCGATCCGGATAATCCCGCCTTCCGGTTCCACCATCTGCATCGGGTGGTGAGCAATCTCGGCGTCTTCGATTTCGGCGGGCCCGGCCGCACCATGCGGGCGCTGTCGCTGCATCCGGGCGTCACCGCCGATGAGGTCGCCGAGAACACCTCGTTCGAGATCGCCGAGCTGGGCGAGGCGGGCGAAACGCGGCTGCCCACCGAGGAAGAGCTGCGGATCATTCGCACCGTGCTCGACCCGAAGGGCATTCGCGAGAAGGAGGTCTCGTCATGAGTCCACGGCTGCGGACTCCGCTGACCGAACTCGTCGGCATCGAGCATCCGATCGTGCAGACCGGCATGGGCTGGGTGGCCGGGCCGCGGCTGGTCGCGGCCACCGCCGAGGCCGGCGGACTCGGCATCCTGGCCTCGGCCACCATGACCTACGACGAGCTCGAGGCCGCGATCGCGAAGACCAAATCGCACACCGCGAAACCGTTCGGCGTGAACATCCGCGCCGACGCCTCCGACGCCGGTGAGCGCATCGACCTGCTGATCCGGGAGAAGGTGGCGGTGGCGTCGTTCGCGCTGGCGCCCAAGCAGGAGCTGATCGCGAAGCTGAAAGATGCCGGGGTCGTCGTGATTCCGTCCATCGGCGCGGCCAAGCACGCCGTGAAGGTGGCCTCGTGGGGCGCCGACGCGGTGATCGTGCAGGGCGGCGAGGGCGGTGGGCACACCGGACCGGTCGCCACCACGCTGCTGCTGCCCTCGGTGCTCGATGCCGTCGATATCCCGGTGGTCGCCGCAGGCGGCTTCTTCGACGGCCGTGGCCTGGCGGCCGCCCTCGCCTACGGTGCCGCGGGCATCGCGATGGGCACCCGCTTCCTGCTGACCCAGGAAAGCCAGGTCCCCGACGCGGTGAAGCAGGAATACTTGAACCGGCACCTGCAGGACACCGTCGTCTCGCTCAAGGTCGACGGCATGCCGCACCGCGTGCTCAATACCGAACTGGTGCAGCGCCTGGAGCATTCGGGCAACTGGCGCGGTCTGACCGCCGCGGTCACCAATGCCGCGAAGTTCAAGTCGATGACCGGCATGAAGTGGTCCACCATGATCCGCGACGGCCTGGCCATGCGCAAGGCCAAGGACCTCACCTGGTCCCAGGTGATCATGGCGGCTAACACCCCGATGCTGCTCAAAGCCGGTCTGGTAGAAGGTAATACCGAGGCGGGCGTGCTCGCCGCGGGCCAGGTCACCGGCATCATCGACGACCTGCCCACCTGCCAGGAACTCATCGACCGCATCGTGCGCGATGCGGTCGCGCGGATAGACACGATCGCCGCGCTCACCCAGGACGCCCGGGCGACCCCCGGCGCGTCGACGTAACCGAGTCAGCTCGGTCGACGGTCGGGCGGTCTCCCCTCGCGGGAGGCCGCCCGACTTCACTTCTTTGGTCCATGCCGCTCCGTGCGGCGGCGCCGCGGGGGCTGTGCGCATGGATCGCGGCGGCGCTACGAGCCCGCTGATCGTTCAGGCGGCCGGCCACCCTTCCCCAAGCAAATGCTTGGTTGTATTATGGCCGGGTGACCGCACCCGACCCGTCCAAATCAGCCCGGCGCAACGAACTGCTCGGATTGGCGGCCGACCTGTTCGCCGAGCGGGGTCTGCGCGCCACCACCGTCCGCGATATCGCCGATGCGGCCGGAATCCTATCGGGCAGCCTGTATCACCACTTCGATTCCAAGGAATCGATGGTCGACGAAATCCTGCGAGGCTTCCTCGACGACCTCTTCGGCCGCTACCGCGACATCGCCGCCGCCGGTTTGAGCTCGCGCGACACTCTCGAGGCGCTGGTGCTGGCCTCCTACGAGTCGTTCGACCGCTACCACGCCGCCGTCGCCATCTACCAGGCCGAGGCCAAACGCCTGCGCGGCGTCGAACGCTTCACCTACATCGACGAATACAACAAGGAATTCCGCGCGCTGTGGCAGCAGGTGCTCACCCAGGGCGTGCGCGACGGCAGCTTCCGGGCCGAACTCGATATCGAACTGGCCTACCGGTTCCTGCGCGACACCGTCTGGGTGGCGGTGCGCTGGTACACCCCTGGCGGGCCGATCACCGTAGACAACCTCGCCAAGCAATATCTGACCATCGTGCTCGACGGGCTGACCGTGCCCGGGCACACCACGTAGGAGTCTGAACATGTCCGAACCCTCCGGCTCGCGCCGCCCCTACACCCCGCTGCGCGAGGCGTACGTGATCGACGCGGTGCGCACCCCGGTCGGCAAGCGCGGCGGCGCCCTGGCCGGCGTGCATCCGGCCGATCTCGGTGCCGCGGCCCTGCGTGGTCTGCTCGACCGCAACCCCATCGATCCCGGTGTGGTGGATGACGTCATCGTCGGCTGTGTCGACAACATCGGCCCGCAGGCAGGCAATATCGGCCGCACCGCGTGGCTCGTGGCCGGCTACCCGGAGGAAGTTCCCGGCGTCACCGTCGACCGGCAGTGCGGTTCCAGCCAGCAGGCCATCAACTTCGGCGCCCAGGCCATCATGAGCGGCACCGCCGAGGTGATCGTCGCCGGCGGTGTGCAGAACATGAGCGCCATTCCGATTTCGGCGGCCATGCTCGCGGGCAAGGAGTACGGCTACGAGTCGCCGTTCGTCGGCGCGCAGGGCTGGGATCACCGCTACGGCACCGGTGAGGTCTCGCAGTTCCACGGCGCCCAGCTGATCGCGGAGAAGTGGGGCATCAGCCGCGAGGACATGGAGCGCTGGGCGCTGCGCAGCCATGAACGCGCCCGCCGCGCCATCAAGGAGGGCCGTTTCGATCGCGAGATCGTTCCAGTCGGTGAATTCTGGATCGATCAGGGCCCGCGCGAGACAAGCCTGGAGAAGATGGCCTCGCTGCCCGCGCTCGCCGAGGGCAGCCCGCTCACCGCCGCGGTGGCCTCGCAGATCTCCGACGGTGCCAGCGCCACCCTGCTGGCCTCGGATTGGGCCGTCCAGGAGTACGGCCTGACCCCGCGCGCCCGCATCCACCACGTCAGCGCCCGCGGCGCCGACCCGATCTTCATGCTCAGCGCGCCGATCCCGGCCACCAAGTGGGCACTGGAGAAGACCGGCCTGACCATCGACGATATCGACGTCATCGAGATCAACGAGGCCTTCGCCCCCGTCGTGCTCGCCTGGCTGAAGGAGACCGGCGCCGACCCGGAGAAGGTCAACGTCAACGGCGGCGCCATCGCCCTCGGCCACCCCCTCGGCGCCACCGGCGCGAAACTGTTCGCCACCCTGCTCAACGAGCTGGAGCGGATCAACGGCCGCTACGGCCTGCTCACCATCTGCGAGGGCGGCGGCACGGCCAACGTCACGATCATCGAGCGCCTGGATCGCTGAACCCACTTGTGCCGACGGCCGTTTGTCTGATCCAACGGCCGTCGGCGCATCCGCGATCGTTCCGCTGCCGCGGTGCCCCAGCCACCGAATATCTTGGTGCGCAACCAGTTCTGTGCAGCCTCGGCCAGCCGTTGCCCGGCGGGTTCAGCCGCGCGCGGCGACCTTGCCGGACGCGTAGAGATTCGGCAGGCCGAGATTGTCGCGCAGGGTGGTTCCGGTGTATTCGGCGCGCAGCGCACCACGCTCCTGCAACAGCGGCACCACCCGGTCCACGAATTCGTCCAAACCGGTGGGCACCAGGTGGGAGCCGAGGATGAAACCGTCGGAGCCGTTGTTCTGCACGAAATCATCGATCTGCTGGGCGATCTGGTCCGGGGTGCCGACCAGTGGTCCGCGTTCGAATTGATCGATCACGACCTCACGCAAACTCAGCTTCTTCTCCTCGGCGACCGCCCGCAGCTTGGCTGCCGTGGCGAAACGATCCTGATACACGAACGCCTTGCCCTGGATGATCGGCGGCGCTTCCGGATCCGGGTCGATATCGGGCACCGGGCCGTCCGGATCGTAGGCCGACAGATCGCGGTTCCAGATCTGCTCCAGCAGAATCAGCGCGGTCTGGCCGGTGACCTGCTCGTCACGGATGGTGTGGTACTTCTCGATGGCCTCGGCCTCGGTGTCGCCGAGTACGAAACTCGCCGAGGGCAGGATCTTGATGTCGTCGGCCGAGCGTCCGGCCGCGACCGCGCGGGCCTTGATGTCGCGGTAGAAATCGGCGGCCTCGGGGAGTTGGCCGTAGGGGGAGAAGATGGCGTCGGCATTGGCGGCGGCGAAGTCACGGCCCTGCGGTGAGACACCGGCCTGCAACGTCACCGGACGGCCCTGCGGGCTGCGCGGCACGGTGAACCGGCCGGCGATGTCGAACTGACTGCTGTGCACGGCGAACGCGCCCGCATCCGATCGGGCCAGGTAGAGCCCGGATTCCCGGTCGGCGACGATATCCCCGGCCGCCCACGAATCCCACAGCGCGCGCACCGCTGCGACCGTCTCCTCCGCCCGCGCGTACCGCTGCGAACGGTCCAGATACCCACCGCGGCGGAAGTTCTGGCCGGTGAACGCGTCGAACGAGGTGACCACATTCCACGCGGCGCGCCCGCCGGACAGATGATCGAGGCTCGCGAACTGCCGTGCCAGCTCGTAGGGCTCGTTGAAGGTGGTGTTGATGGTGCCCGCCAGACCGAGATGTTCGGTGACGGCGGCGAGCGAGGCGAGGACGGTGAAGGTGTCGGGCCTGCCGATGATGTCCTGGTCGAAGATCTTACCCGCCCGTTCACGCAGCGCGAGCCCTTCGGCGAGGAAGAAGAAATCGAACCTGCCGCGTTCGGCGGTGCGGGCGGTGTGCTCGAACGAGCTGAATTCGATCTGGCTGCCGGCCTGCGGATCCCACCAGGAGGTGTGATGGTTGACGCCACCGAGGTAGGCGCCGAGGATGACCTGCTTGCGTTGGGTGCTCATGGTGACCTCGTTCAGGCGACGGCGTAGCGGTTGGGGACGGTTGTGGACAATCCGAGCAGGGCACGCAGTGAGCCGCCCGGATACTCGGTGCGGGCCAGGCCGTGGTCGCGCAGAGCCGGGACCACCTGGTCGGCGATGGCGTTCAGGTCGTCGACGGCCACACCCGGGCGTAGCCGGAATCCGTCGACGCCCTGCTCGCTCCAGCGCGTCAACAGCTGCGCCAGCTGCTCGGCGCTGCCGGTGAAGACGGCTGCGTCGGAGCTGAATTCGCTACCATCCCACTCGTCCAGCCGAGCCAAACGCGCCGCGCCGGTCTCGGTCTCCGAATCGAGGAAGACGACCAGATCCGCGAACACCCTCAACCGTTCACCGGTTCGTCCGGCAGCGGCATCCGCGATTTGGGTGAGGACAGATGAGGGGCCCGCCTCGAGATCAGGGGTGACGAACACCAGATCAGCGGCTCGCGCGGCGAACTCGTAGACCACCGGATGATGAGCCAGCGCCGTCACCACCGGCTGGCCCTGCGGCGGGCGCGGCGTGATGGACGGTCCACGCACCGAGAAGAACCGGCCCTCGAAGTCGATGTAGTGCAGCTTGGCCCGGTCGATGAACCGCCGGTTGGGGACGTCACGGATCTCGGCGTCGTCCTCCCAGCTGTCCCACAGCCTGCGCACGACCTCCACCGCATCGCTCGCCTCGTCGAACAACTCCACGACCGAATCCGGCAGGGCGGCCCCGGTCCTCGCGCGCGCCAACTCCTCGGAGGTGAGTGCTCGAATCTCGCGCCTGCCGAAATGGCCCGCCTCGGTGGCCGAGCCGGACACCTTCACCTGCCATCCCGCCCGGCCCTGCGAGGTGTAATCCAAGGTAGCGAGCGCTTTCGACACATGGAACGGCTCGGTGTGCGTGGTGGTGACGGTCGGGATCAATCCGATATTGCTGGTCGCGGGAGCCAGCCGCGCCGCGATCAGATGTGCGTCCAGCCGGCCGCGCACCCGATCCACTCGATCACCGAACTCGTGCCGTTCACCCGGCACCGTGAAACTGTCCTCGATGGTGAGGAAATCGAGCCGCGCCCGCTCCGCCACACCGGCCAGATCCACCCAGTACCCGGCATCGAACAATTCCGCCGGCCGCGAGTTCGGCTCCCGCCACGCCGCCGGATGCCACCCGGCCCCGTCCAGCGCGACCCCGAGATGCAGAGGTTTCGATGCCATCGTTGTCCCGTCCTACGAATACGCGAATGATCTACTTCGCCAACGTAAGAAAGTGAACGTTCATCGACCAGGGTTCCGCTGAGCATGATCCGAAACCTGCCAGCCCCTCGGAGTGTTGGTAGCTGAATCGCCGTGATGGATAGAGCCGACGTCGTGGTGGTCTTGCCGCGACCGAGTTGAACGCGGGAGCCGAGTTGCGCTACCTACAACTGGTACGGGTCGAGCAGCGTGACCGGTGTGTGCGCGACTTCCAGTGCCGCATCGGGAAATTCAGGGCCGGCGCGGTAGAAGCGAGCTCGGGTACGGCCTACCGGCTCCAGGATGTGGGCGCGAACCAGATCTCGCAAGTCGCGTTGGGCTTGTTGCAGGCTCAGGGCTTCACTGTGCTCGTAGCGAGTACGGCGGACGCGGCCGGACATGGCAACGTCATGGAGGGCGGTGACGAGGCGCTGGTCGAGGCGCCGCTCATCGGCGAAGTCGGCCAAAATGTCCCACACTCGGCCGGATCGCTCCAACCTCGCGTGCACGGTTTGAGCTTGCTGGTGATAGGCGGTCAGATTGAACCGCACCCATTCGGATACATCTTGATCCAGCCGATACGTGCTACCGCGACGGCCGAGGACCTGGTAGTACTCCCAGGTATTGCCGGGCCGCCCCAGCCACGCCTCGATCGAGAAGAACTGCGGCGCGAGCACACCTTCACGAGCGATCATCAAGGTCTGCAACGACCGCGCCGACGGCCGTTACACGGATACGTCCGGGACCAGAACTGGCTGCGACCCGCGCGCCAGCGACTCCGCGCCCGCCACTCCGACCAGCGACGCCGCGACCGCCGGTCGTACCGGAATCAGCGGTGCCGCGCCGTGTTCGACGGCGGCGTGGAAACCCTCGAGCAGGGCGACGGTGCCTTCGGCCATCGGGTCGACTGGCTCGTTGTCGACCTGGTAGGGGCGCGGGCGGCGGATTTCCTCATGAGCGCGGCCGTCGGGCCGAGCCCAGCCTTCTGAGCGCACTCGCACCGACCAGGCGCTGTCGCCCGAGGTGCGCAGCGATTCTGCGAGGCCGTGGGCGCCCCGTACCGAGATCCAGCTCCAGTGGCTGTCGGGTTCGCCGGCGAGGAAACCGTGGCGGGCCAGAGCGAGGGTGCCATCGGAGAGGCGGATGGTCAGGACGACGGCGGCCGGACGATCACCCGGCCCGACGGGGAAGGCGCTGACCTCTACCGGCCAGGCGCCGGTGAGGTTCAGCAGTGGGGAGACGGTGTGCGTGCAATACGCGGTGGGCGCGATACGTCCGCGCCAATGGGCCGGGTCGCCGATGAGTGCGGCGGTCTCACGCGGCGAGAGGCTGTGCAGGTAGTCCGCCTCTACCACAGTGATAGCGCCGAGCTCGCCGGATTTTACCGCCTCGCGGAGCAGCCGGGTGTGCGGATGGAATGCGTAGTTCTCGGCGAACGAGTACGTCGCCGTCGAACGCTCGGCCGCCGCGATGAGTCGGCGCCCCTCGTCCTCGGATGTACAGGCCGCCGTCTCCGACAGCACGTGGATTCCGCGGTCGAGGAACGCGATGGCCAGCTCCGCGTGGGCATCGAAATCATTGGCCAGGATGACACCGTCGATGCCGGCGTCGAGTAATTCGATCCAGTCTCCACTCGCCTCGGCCGCCGGGAACGTCGCGTGCGCGGCGGCCAGACGTTCGGGATCGCGATCACAGACGGCGGCCACCTCGAACCCCGTCCGTGCGGCCCACTCCGCCATATACAGTCCCCGCAGCAAACCCACGACCCCGATGCGCATTTATGTGGAATTACACGCGAGAGCGGATCCGGGCAAACAGTTTTCACCGCTCCGAATACCGCAGCGGCGACGATCTCGACAGGTCGGCGAGCAGGCGCTCGCAGATCACCACGGGCGAGACGCCGGCCCGCATCATGCGCATCACCAGGGCCAATCGGCGTTCGCAGCTGTCCCATTCGACGGTGAGGGGTTTGCGACCCGGGCCTGCGTCGACGGTGGCGAGTACCCGTGGCGGGCCGTAGCGGGTGGGCTCTTCGATCAGCTTCAGCACCATCCCGCGCTGCCAGGCGTGGTAGGTGTCCATATCGGCGCTGCCGATGAGCTTGTCGGTCACCGCGCACAGGCCCTGCGCGATCTGGTCGGAGAAGGTGTCGCGGTCGAAACGGTATTTGCGGGAACTGCGCACCACATCGAGCAGATCGGCGCGCACCTCGTAGAGCAGTTCGATTTGATGGGTCCGGCGCCGCTGCTCTTCGCTGCCGTTCTGGCCGGTGCCGAGCCCGATCCGGCGGGCCCTGGCCCGTTCGCGTGCCATATCGGCTCGCAGCGCGGCGCGGGGATCGCGGGCGATGTCGTTCTCGTCCACGGCATAGGACTCGAGAATGCGCCCGGCGCGGGAAGCTGCCGAGCGGCGCCCGACGTCGAGGAGTTCGGCGCCGAAGGTCAACGCGGCCAGGACCAGACTTTCCTGTCTGCGCCGTGCGAGCACGACATCACGCACCAACTCGAGTTCGAGTTGTTCGCGCGTGGGCTGTTCTCGGGCAGATCGGTGGTCCTGGCCCATAGCCATCGCCCCTCCGGGTGTGCGATCCCGACCTCATCCAGGATCGCACACCAGGGCTGAGACGGCTCCGGCTTTTTCGTCCCGCTCAAGCCCGCTGGCTGCTGATGGAGACGATCTCCCCGGTCAGGTAGGTGGTGTAGTCACTGGCCAGCATCGCGATGGTGGCCGCGACCTCCCATGGTTCGGCGGCCCGGCCGAAGGCCTCGCGCTCGGAGAGCCGGTCGAGCAGTTCGGTGGAACTCACCTTGTCCAGGAAGGCGTGCCTGGCGATGCTGGGCGCGACGGCATTGATGCGCACTCCCAGCTCGGCGGCCTCCACCGCACTGCACCTGGTCAACGCCATCACGCCGGCTTTGGCCGCCGCGTAGTGGGCCTGGCCGTACTGGGCGCGCCAGCCGAGCACGCTGGCATTGTTGACCACCACACCGCCGTGGCCGGCTGCGCGGAAATAGGCCAGTTCGGCGCGGGTGCAGCGGAAGGTGCCGTTGAGCGTCACATCGAGCACGCGGTCCCACTGCTCGTCGGTCATATCGACCACCGGGGTTTCGCCGCCGAGGCCGGCGTTATTGACGAAGATGTCGATCCGGCCCATCGCCGCGGCCGCGCCGCGCACCAGTTCGTCGACCTGTTCGGTGCTGCACACATCGCAGACGATGGCCTCGACCTTGCGGTCGGGGAATTCGGCACTCAGTTCGGCGCGGGTCTCCCCCAGCCTGCGTTCGTGCCAGTCCGAGACCACGACGTCGGCGCCCTCCGACAGCAGCCTGCGCGCGGTGGCCGAGCCGATGCCGGTGCCCGCGGCGGCGGTCACCACGGCTTTGCGGTCGGTCAGCAGGCCGTGGCCCGCGACGAGCGCGGGTGCGACCGACAACGACACGGTGTTCTCACTCATGACGGCCGAGCCTCCCGGGGCAGACCGAGCACACGCTCGGAGATGATGTTGCGCTGCACTTCGTTCGAACCTCCGTAGATGGTGTCGGCGCGGGTGAACAGATACAGCCGCTGCCATTCGTCGAGATCGTCGTCGGCGGCCACCAGGCCTGCCGGTCCCCGCACGGCCATGGCGAGTTCGCCGAGGCCGCGATGCCAGTTGGCCCACAGCAGCTTCGCCACCGAGGCCTGCCCGCCGCCGTCATCGGCGCCCGCGCCCTCCATGGTGCGCATGGCATGCGCGCGCAGTACGCGCAGACCGACCCAGGCGCGGTCGATCTGGTCGGCGATCAGCGGATCGTCGATGGCGCCATTGCGGCGCGCCAGTTCCTCGACGCCGGCGAGTTCGCGTTCGAAGCGGATCTGCTGGCCGAGGGTGGAGATACCGCGTTCGAAGGTGAGCGTGCCCATGGCGATGCGCCAGCCCTCACCCGGCTCGCCGACGACGAGATCGGCGGCGGTGCGGGCATCGTCGAAGAACACCTCGTTGAACTCCGAGGTGCCGGTGAGCTGATTGATCGGGCGCACCGTGATGCCCGGCTGGTTCATCGGGACCAGCAGGTAGGACAGGCCCTTGTGGCGTTTGGACCCGGGTTCGGTGCGGGCCACCACGAAGCACCAGTCGGCCACGTGCGCCAGCGAGGTCCAGATCTTCTGGCCGTTGATCGACCATTCGTCGCCGTCGAGGCGGGCCGAGGTGGCGACCGCGGCCAGGTCGGAGCCCGCGCCTGGTTCGGAATAGCCCTGGCACCACAGTTCGGTGACGGTGCGGATGCCGGGCAGGAACCGCTGCTTCTGTGCTTCGGTGCCGAAGGCCAGCACGGTCGGCCCGAGCAGCTCTTCACCCACGTGCGAGACCCGAGCGGGCGCATCGGCCTTGGCGTATTCCTCGTGGAAGATGATCTGCTGCCGGACGCTCGCCTCGCGGCCGCCGTACTCCTTCGGCCAGCCGAGGCAGGTCCAGCCCGAGGCCGCCAGATGACGATCCCAGGCCAGCCGTTCGTCGAAGGCCTCGTGTTCGCGGCCGGGCCCACCGAGGCCGCGCAGATCCTTGTACTCGCCGTTCAGGTTCTCCGCGAGCCAGGCGCGGATCTCGGCGCGGAAGGTCGCGTCGGCGTCGTGGCCGTTCACATCGTTTGCCGTCATGGCCGCCTCGTTTGCCGTGGTGGACGCCGGATTCGCCGGGTCGCCCGGCGAAATCGCCGAACTGCGCCCACCGGCCGGACCGGTGTCGGATTCTGAGGTCTGGATCGCACCCACGCCGATACGATAACCTACCAAGCACTTGCTTTGTAAGACTCCGGTCTTACCGACCGCACCGACGGTGAGGACAACCCGTGACAACCCCTGCACAGACCACCCCGATGGCGCTGCACGATGCGGCGCGCACCTTCGGCACCGCACCCGCCGTGGCCGACGGCGAGACCCGCCTGGATTGGACGCAGCTGCTGGAAGCGGTGCAGGACGTCGCGCGGGCGCTCATCGCCCGTGGCGTGCAGCGTGGCGACCGGGTGGCGATGTGGTCGCCCAATACCCATCACTGGGTCACCGCCGCCCTGGCCGCGCACTACTGCGGCGCCGCCCTGGTGCCGCTCAACACCCGGTACGTGGCCGAGGAAGCGGCCGATGTACTGCGCCGGGTGAACCCGAAGGCATTGTTCATCTCCGGGCCGTTCCTGCGGCGCGAACGCCTGACCGAACTGCTGGCTGCCGCGCCCGACCTCGATATTCCGACGATCGTGGTCATCCCGGTGGAGGGGCCGATGACAGTCGAGTCGTCATCGGCGGATCCCCGGGTCCTGCACTGGTCGCAGCTGCCCGAGGCCGCCGAATCGGTGACCCGCGAGCAGGCGCGCGAGCGCGCCGAATCGGTGAGCCCCGAGGACATCTCCGACATCCTGTTCACCTCGGGCACCACCGGCCGCAGCAAGGGCACCCTGGTGGCGCATCGCCAGGCGCTGTCGGTGGTGCGGGCCTGGATCGGCTGCTCGACGCTCACGAGCACCGACCGCTATCTGCTGGTCAACCCGTTCTTCCACAACTTCGGCTTCAAGGCGGGTTTCCTGGCCTGCCTGGTGGCGGGCGCGACGATCGTGCCGCAGATCGTGTTCGACGTTCCGCAGACCATGCGGATGGTCGGCGAGGAGAAGATCACCGTCCTCACCGGTCCGCCGACCATCTACCAGACCATTCTCGACTTCCCCAACCGCGACGACTACGACCTGAGCACACTGCGGGTGGCCGTCACCGGCGCGGCGACCGTACCGGTGGTGCTGATCGAGCGGATGCGCTCGGAACTGTCGTTCGATGTGGTCGTCACCGCGTACGGGCTGTCGGAATCGGCCGGCTTCGGCACCATGTGCCGCCCCGACGACGACGCCGAAACCGTCGCCAACACCTGCGGCAGGCCCATCGCCGATTTCGAATTGCGCCTCGACACCACCGGTGAGGTGCTGCTGCGCGGACCGAATGTGATGCTCGGCTACCTCGACGATCCCAAGGCCACCGCCGAGGCCATCGACGCCGACGGCTGGTTGCACACCGGCGATATCGGCACCATCGACGAGCGCGGCTACCTCAAGATCACCGACCGGCTCAAGGACATGTACATCAGCGGCGGCTTCAACGTCTATCCCGCCGAGATCGAGCAGGCGCTGGCCCGCTTGGACGGCGTCGCGGAATCGGCCGTCATCGGGGTGCCCGACACCCGGATGGGCGAGGTGGGCAAGGCGTATGTGGTGCGCAAGCCCGGCTCGACGCTCACCGAAGAGGACGTGATCGCCTACGCCACCACCGTGCTGGCCAATTTCAAGGTGCCGCGCATCGTCGAGTTCCGCGACCAGCTGCCCTACAGCGCCGCCGGGAAGGTGCTCAAACGTCAACTACGTGAGGAGAAGTCGTAAATGCCTGCCGAAGAACCAGCGGTGCCGTTCGAACCGGATGTGGTGACCTACGAGCGCCGCGGTGCGGTGGCAGTGATCACCATGAACCGGCCGGACTACCGCAATGCCCAGAACTCGGTGATGACCTACGCCCTCGATGCCGCCTTCGAGCGGGCCGTGGAGGACGCCGAGGTCGGTGTCATCGTGCTGGCCGGCAACGGCAAGCATTTCAGCGCCGGGCACGATATCGGCACACCTGGCCGCGACCATCATGTGCGCTACCCGAACAAGGCCGCCCTGTGGTGGGACCATGTGGACCGCGTCGGCGGCGATCAGCGCTTCGCCCGCGAGACCGAGGTCTATCTGGGCATGTGCAGGCGCTGGCGGGAGATCCCCAAGCCGACCATCGCGATGGTGCAGGGCGCCTGCATCGCCGGCGGGCTCATGCTGGCATGGGTGTGCGATCTGATCGTCGCCTCCGAGGATGCCTTCTTCTCCGATCCCGTTGTCCGGATGGGCATTCCGGGCGTCGAGTACTTCGCGCACCCGTGGGTGCTCGGTCCGCGCGCGGCCAAGGAGTTCCTGTTCACCGGCGACCGGTTCAGCGCCGCGCAGGCCAAGGAATGGGGCATGGTGAACCGGGTCGTGCCGCGTGAACAGCTCGAGACCGAGACCTTCGCGCTGGCCGACAAGATCGCCACCATGCCGCAGTTCGGTCTCGCGCTCACCAAGAAGGCGGTCAACCAGGCCGAGGACCTGATGGGCATGCGGTCGGGCATGGACTCGGTGTTCGGCCTGCACCATTTCGCGCACGCCCACAACGCCGAGGTCGGCGCGGATTCCCTCGGCGGCATGAACGCCAAAACGATGAAAGCCACGGCGAGTACGGCGTCCGCCGACGCCGAAGCCGAAGCCACGCAGAACGGGGCGAAATAAGTGGATCTGGATCTGGATCAGGCCACCCGCGACTTCCAGTGGGAAGTGCGCGACTGGCTGGCCGCGAACAAGCCGGCGCAGCCGCTGCCGTCGATGGACACCAAGGCCGGTTTCGAGGCCCATCGGGAGTGGGAACACACCCTCGCCGAGGCGCGGTACTCGGTGGTGTCGTGGCCGCAGGAGTACGGCGGGCGCGATGCGTCGCTGCTGGAATGGGTGCTGTTCGAGCAGGAGTACTACGCGGCGGGCGCGCCCGGCCGGGTGAGCCAGAACGGCATCTTCCTGCTGGCACCCACACTGTTCGAGCACGGCACCCCTGAGCAGCTGGCCCGGATCATGCCGCGCATGGCCCGCGCCGACGATATCTGGGCGCAGGCCTGGTCGGAGCCGGAAGCCGGTAGCGACCTGGCCGGTATCCGTTCGACCGCGCGCCGCACCGAGGGCGGCTGGCTGCTGAGCGGGCAGAAGACCTGGAGTTCGCGCGCGGCCTACGCCGATCGCGCGTTCGGGCTGTTCCGCAGCGATCCCGAGGCCGAACGCCATCGCGGGCTCACCTACGTGATGTTCCCGCTGGACGCCGAGGGCGTCACGGTGCGCCCGATCCCGCAGTTGGACGGGGAACCCGGTTTCGCGGAGATCTTCCTCGACGAGGTGTTCGTGCCCGACGCCGACGTCATCGGTGCGCCGAACGAGGGCTGGCGGGTCGCGATGAGCACCTCCAGCAACGAACGCGGCCTCTCGTTGCGCAGCCCGGGGCGATTCAGCGCCACCGCACAGCGGCTCATCGACCTGTGGGCGGGCACCGAGGCATCGGATACCGCCGCCCGCGACAAGGTGGTGGACGCCTGGATCGGCAGCGAGGCCTACCGGCTGCACACCTTCGGCACGGTGACCCGGTTGAACGAGGGCGGCAAGCTCGGCGCGGAATCCTCGATCACCAAGGTGTTCTGGTCCGAACTCGATATCGCCATGCACGAAACGGCGCTCGACCTGCTCGGCGACACCGCCGAACTGGCCGGGCCGTGGACCGACGGCTATCTGTTCTCGCTGTCGGGCCCGATCTACGCCGGTACCAACGAGATCCAACGCAACATCATTGCCGAGCGGCTCCTCGGCCTACCGAGAGGAGGCAGCCGATGAGGTTCGCGCTCAGTCCGGAACACGTCGATTTTGCCGCCAGTATTCGCAAGCTGCTCGACGCCGGTAAGACACCCGCCGCGGTGCGTTCGTGGTCGGCCGGTGAGCACGCCGCGGGGCGTGCGCTGCTCGAACAGTTGGCCGGGGCCGGGGTCTTCGGGCTCGCGGTGGCCGAGGAGTTCGACGGTATCGGTGCCGAACCGATCGACCTGGTGGTGGCGTTCGGTGAGCTCGGGCGCTCGGCTGCGCCCGGGCCGCTGGTGGAATCGGCCGCCGCGATTCCCGCCGTGCTGCAAGCGCTCGCGGATTCGACCGGTGCTGACGCGGCGGCAAGGTGGTTGCCGGGTATCGCGGCCGGCACCACGCTCGGCACGATCGCCTTCGCTGCCCCGGGCCGCGGAGCCATCGCCCTCGACGCCGATGTGGCCGAGCTGATCCTGATCGCGGACGGCGACCGGCTGTCCACCGGCACGGTCGGCGAACAGGTGCGCTCGGTGGATCCGGCGCGCCGGCTGTTCACCGTGGTACCCGATGAACTGATCGCCGAAGGTGCGCACGTCGTGGACGCCATCGCCGCCGGCTTCGACGCCGCGGCCCTGGCGTGTGCGGCGCAGCTGCTCGGCGCCGGGAGCGGCCTGCTGGACGCGGCGACCGAATACGCCAAGCAGCGCAAGCAGTTCGGGCGTCCGATCGGCGAGTTCCAGGCGGTGAAGCAGAAGCTGGCCGATGTGCTCATCGCGCTCGACCTGGCCGAACCGCTGCTGCACCGCGCCGCCTTGACCGCGGGCGGTCCCGACCGCGCCCGTGACGTGTCCGCCGCCCTGGTGGCCTGCGGCAACGCCGCCCACCTCGCGGCACGCACCGGCCTGCAGGTACACGGCGCCATCGGCTACACCGCCGAATACGACCTGTCGCTGCTGCTCACCAAGGTCACCGCGCTGCGCTCGGCGTGGGGCACGGCGGATTTCCATCGCGCGCGGATCGCCGAAGCGCTGCGCTCGACTGTCGCTGGCGGAGCCTCCGCATGAGTACCGCCCGCATCGCACCCGTGTGCGCCCGAGGTGAGCAGGGCCCAGGTGCCGTCTCGGTCGGACCGCTCCCCTCGGAATTCGCGCACTCATGGGCGCACCGACCGACCAGCCGGAACGGAGAAAACGCGTGATCACCCCGGAGCAGCAAGAACTCGTCGCCGCCGTGCGTGGAGCGGTGGCCAAGAAGGGTGGCCCCGCTGTCGACCGGCAGGCACTCGACAGCGAACTGGGCTACGACGCCGCACTGTGGCGGACACTGTGTGAGCAGGTCGGAGTCGCGGCGCTGGCCATTCCCGAGGAGTACGGCGGGTTCGGGGCGAGCCTGGTCGAATCGCTGCTGGTGGTCGGGGAATTGGGGCGGTCGCTCGCCGGTGTGCCGATGCTCGGATCGGCCGTACTCGGTGCGCAGGCGGTGCTGCTGTCCGGCGATTCGGACGCCTGTGAGCGACTGTTGCCGGAGGTCGCCGAGGGGACGAGGACCCTGGCCGTGTGCTGGGCCGCAGCAGACGGCTGGGCCGGCTTCGGCGTGCGCGCCGATGGTGAACGCCTCAGCGGCACCGCACATTACGTCCTCGATGCGGGTCGGGCCGACACGCTGATCGTGGTCACCGAAACCGGCTTGTTCGAGGTCGATCCGGCGGCCTCGGGCGTCGAACGGCGCGCATCCGCCACCATGGACCCCACCCGCAAGCTCGGCGAGATCACCTTCACGAATGTGAACGCGCGCCGGCTCGGCACCGGCGATCCGGCACCGATCATCACCCGGTTGCGGGAAATCGCCTGGGCCGCCCTGGCCGCCGAGCAGGTCGGCGCCGCCGAACAATGCCTGAACACAACGGTCGAATACGCGAAATCGCGGGTCCAGTTCGGCCGCCCGATCGGCAGCTTCCAGGCCCTCAAGCACCGCATGGCCGATATGTACGTGCTGGTCGAATCCGCCAAGTCCACCTCCTACGCCGCGACCTTCGCCGTCGGTACCGACAGCCCGTCGGCCGCCGAGGCCGTCTGGGTAGCCCGCCGCCACTGCTCGGAGGCCTACTCGACCGTGGCCGCCGAAATGATCCAGCTGCACGGCGGCATCGCCATCACCTGGGAACACGACGCGCACCTGCACTTCAAGCGCGCCCACGGTGACGGGCTGCTGTTCGGCAAGCCCCGACACCGGCCGCTACCGCAGTCCGCGTAGCCGGGCGGGGTGCCACCGAATGCTCGGCCGCACCGATTGATGGTGCGGCCGAGCCGGTTCCGCAGGTCGTAGCGGGTGCCGCCGATGGGAAACTATCGCCGCGCCTCGGATGCGATACTGCGGGCACGAGCTCGTAATCGCCGACGAGAGGTGCTCATGACAGTCGGGCCAGTGGCCGGGGGTCCCACGCCGTCGCCATCACCCGGTCCGCCACCGACTCCACCCGATGCGAAGCCATGGCACCTCGATCCCCCGCCTGGAGCGTCGCGGGCCCTCGCCGAATTCATCTCCGGAGCATCGGACTGTTTCCGTTCCCTCGCAAGGACCTTGGGCACTCCGCAGTATGCGGTCGAACCTCCGGCCCCACCACCCGCGCGACCCGCTCCCGAGCCCGTCGGCATGGCCGGGTCGGCTATCGCGTCGCTGACGAAACTCCAGCACGCCTTGGAGCGAGACGCGGGAAGTTGGCGTGCCTCGGAAAATGATGCGGCCACCGCCGCGCGGCGAGCCGCCACCATCGGCTCGATCGCCCTGCAACAGTTGAAGGACGTGGTGTCTCGGCTGCGGGACCTGCTGTCCACCTTCGATCTCACCCGGCCACCCGTCCGGTACGCCGCGCACGGTTCGTTCGGCGATGAACTGGCGTCGGCGACCGAGTACCAACTGTTCCTCGCGGTGGAGCGCGCATTGGCCGAGGGCAACTGGATTGTCCAGACGGCAAGTCTCATGATCGGCGACGAAACATACAAGCCGGCCTACCCGCGGATGCCGATAATCCCGCGGGAGCTGATTCCACCCTCGCCCGTCCCGATGCCCCGTATCTTGCGCAACCCTCGGGGTATTGCCGAGGTGTGAGACCGATCCAGCTACGGCGAACGCCGTGGACGGACCGGCGCGGTTGAGGCGCGGCCCGGGCGGGAACCCTTCCCCTCCCCCTGCCGGTGACTCATCTCACCAACAATAGATAGTTAGCCTATGTAATAATATTCAGGTGCAGCCGAGTGACGTGGTTTCCGCGGAAGACATCGTCGTCGATCTCGTGGTGAACGCCGCTCGGCTGACTCGGCTGGCCGGGGTGATCAGTGGGGACGCCCTTCCACCGCGCGCGGAACTGCGGGCACTGTCGGTGCTCGACGAGCACGGTGAGCTACGGGTCAGCGAATTCGCCCGCATCGATCGATGCTCACAACCGGCGGCAACGGCGCTGATCGGCAAGCTGGTCGCGGACGGATACGCCACCCGGCACAAGGACCCGGACGATGCGCGGGCCGTGGTCGTCGCCCTCACCCCGGCCGGACGAAACCGGCTGATCGAATCCCGCCGAGCCTTCGGCACCGCGCTCGCCGCGCGGCTGCCCGGCTACGACACCGACCGACTGATCCGGCTGGAGGCCGAACTCACCGCATTGCTGGACGCACTGAAGGCCACCGAAGCGCCCGGCACGAACCGACACCGAGGAATGCACAGTCATGAGCGGTCAGGCCCGGAGGCCGCAGCGAAGCGTCACCACGCAGGGCCCCGGTCATGACAAAAGGAGCACCGATGACAACCGTGACCAGGACGCACAGCGCCGCGTCCGCGACCGTAGAGAAGACCAAGCAACCCAAGGCGGTATGGGCCGTCGCCTTCGCCAGCGTCATCGCGTTCATGGGCATCGGCCTGGTCGACCCGATCCTCAAGCCGATCGGTGAGCAGCTGCACGCCTCGCCGTCGCAGGTGTCGCTGCTGTTCACCAGCTACATGCTGGTCACCGGCGTGGCGATGCTGATCACGGGTGTGGTGTCGAGCCGCTTCGGCGCGAAGAAGACCCTGTTGACCGGTCTGGCCATCATCGTGGTGTTCGCGGCGCTGGCCGGCATGTCGAACACCGTGGAGCAGATCGTCGGCTTCCGTGCGGGCTGGGGCCTCGGTAACGCGCTGTTCATCGCGACCGCACTGGCCACCATCGTCGGCGCTGCCAGCGGCGGCGTCGCGCGCGCCATCATCCTGTACGAGGCCGCGCTCGGTATCGGCATCGCGACCGGGCCGCTGGTCGGCGGACTGCTGGGCGGGATCAGCTGGCGCGGACCGTTCTTCGGCGTCTCGGTGCTGATGGCCGTCGCCTTCATCTCGCTGGTGGTGCTGCTACCGGAAACCCCGAAGCCGGCCAAGCCCACCTCGATCACCGCGCCGTTCAAGGCGCTGCGCCACCGCGGCCTGCTGACGGTGAGCCTGACCGCGCTGTTCTACAACTTCGGCTTCTTCACCCTGCTCGCTTACACCCCGTTCCCGCTGGATATGGGCACCTACGCGATCGGGTTCATCTTCTTCGGCTGGGGCCTGATGCTGGCGGTGGCGTCGGTGTACTTCGCGCCGGTGTTGCAGCGCCGCTTCGGCACCCTGCCGATGATGGGCTTGGCACTGGCCCTGTTCGCCGCCGATCTCGCGATGATGGCCGTGTTCGCCGAGCACAAGCCGGTGCTGATCGTCGGCGTGGTGCTCGCGGGCCTGTTCCTCGGCGTGAACAACACGCTGATCACCGAGGCCGTGATGATCTCCGCGCCGGTGGAACGCTCCACCGCCTCGGCCGCCTACAGCTTCGTCCGCTTCGCCGGCGGCGCCGCGGCTCCGTGGCTGGCGGGCAAGCTCGGCGAGCACAACACCGCGCTGCCGTTCTGGGTGGGCGCGGCCTGCACCGCCGTCGCCGTGCTGGTGTTGCTCGGTGGACGTTCGGCCCTCGCCCACATCGACGATCACGATCCCGCACCGCACAGCGTCGACGAGGCGCAGGCGATCACCGTCGGCGACTGACGATCTCGGCTCGCCCGACCCACAGGCCCCGCCCACTCGGCGGGGCCTGTTCGCTGTCGGCTCCCGCACCTCCCCGGTCATCGATCGGCACCCGGCCTTCGCGTCGAGCCCTACCTGCGTTGATGCGGCCGGGGTAGCGTCGCAGGTATGACCGAAGCGCAGCGGGAACAGGTCAGGATCGAGCCGTGTCATAAGCGAGTGCGGGTCTATGTCGGCGGCAAGCTGGTCGCCGACACCACGCGGCCGTCCCTGGTCTGGGAGATCCCCTACTACCCCACCTACTACAT
The DNA here is from genome assembly GCF_059509835.1 of Nocardia sp. CDC519. NCBI lineage: Bacteria > Bacillati > Actinomycetota > Actinomycetes > Mycobacteriales > Nocardiaceae > Nocardia > Nocardia sp. CDC519. The sequence continues at coordinate 550,365 of NZ_CM183377.1, forward strand.
TCCGGTCGCCGATCTGCGCGCGAAACTCGAGCCCAACGGCAGTGTCCGCGAATCCATTCACCGCGGCGAGGGCACCGGCTACGACGTGGTCGTCGACGGCGCCATCGTGCCCGGCGCGGCAACGCGCTATCTCGGCTCACCGGAGCTGAGTGAGCTGGTGCGGCTGGACTGGAACGCGATGGACGAATGGTTCGAAGAAGACGAGCCGGTCTACGTCCACCCGCGCGACCCGTACTCCCGGGTCGACATCCTCACCAGCTCGCGCAATATCCGGGTGGAGGTCGACGGCGTCACCGTCGCCGATTCCAACGCCCCGCGCATCCTGTTCGAAACCGGCCTGCCCGCACGGTATTACCTGCCGCTCACCGACGTCCGGATGGATCTGCTGCACCCCTCCGACACCCACAGCCGCTGCCCGTACAAAGGCACCGCCGATTACTGGAACATCCGCATCGGAGATACCGAGCGCCGCGATCTGGCGTGGATCTACCGCACCCCGGTCGCGGAGAGTCAGAAAATCGCCGGGCTGGCCTGCTTCTACAACGAGAAGGTCGACATCTACATCGACGGCGAACTCCAAGAGCGTCCGCAGTCTCCGTTCAGCTGACGGCACCCGCAGGCGACAGCCCTGCGCACCGGCCGATTGCCGAGCCTGGGCCCGTCGAGCCGGATGGCTACAACCCACGACTGCACGGGCGATGGCGACATAGGGCGTGGCCGGGCACCCGATAACGACGACGGGGCGAGGAGATCACTCCTCGCCCCGTCCTCATCACCGACCACTACTCGGCGATGTCGATCACCCCTTCGTCGACCGCCCATTTGATGGTGCGTTCGAGATCGGCGCAGGATTCCGGTCGTCCCGGTCCGGCGCCCTGCTCGGCGAGCTTGGCGTAGACCGGGCAGTGGGCGGCGGGGTCGCCGGTCCACTGGATCGAGGTCTGATGCGAACTGCTCTTGCGCACCAGCACCTCGGTCCGGCAGGTCTGGCACCGCAGTGGAGTCAGCCCCTCCTCCAGGTACCTGGCCTTGTCGACGACCGTCTGGGCGGCCACCGCGGCACGCCGCGCCGGTTGGTCGGCGAAGTCGGGTGCTTTCGCCCAGGTCGCGGTCATTACACACCCGCCTCCGCTGCGCTCGATTCCGCTTCGGCGGCCTCGGCCTCACGCTTGCGCCGCAGGTTCTCGGCGACCTCGGCTTCCCAGGCCTCGTTGGCCTTGGTGGTGTCGACCTCGAACTCGAAGCGCTGGGTCATCTTCTCGGTGACGTCGGCGACGTCGACGTAGAACTGCTCGTACCAGCGGCGCAGCTGGTAGACCGGCCCGTCTTCCTCACACAGCAGCGGGTTCTCGACCTTGGACTTGTGCTTCCAGATCTCCACGTCCTGCAGGAAGCCGTCGCCGAAGAAGGTGGTCATGCTCTTGGCGAGCTTGGCCGCGGTGGCGTCGTCGAGGCCCTTGGGCTTCTCGACGCTGAGCCCCCACTGCAGCACGAACGAATCGTGGTCCACCGGGTAGTGGCAGTTGATCAGGTTGACCGTGATCTCGTAGCCGCCGTAGATATTCACCAGCGGGTTGATCATGTAGGACGGCCCGAAGTACGACGCTTCCGACTTGAGCAGGTTGTCGCCGCCGTACTTGGCCGCGATGCCCACATCCGGGCGTCCCTTGGTCTCCAGGAACTGGGTCGCGACGTGGCCTTCGAAGACGTTCTTGAAGTAGGTCGGGAAGGCGAAGTGGATGTAGAAGAAGTGCGCCATGTCGACGACGTTGTCGATGATCTCGCGGCAGTTGGCGCCCTCGATCAGCAGCGAGTTCCAGGTCCACTCGGTCCAGTCGCTGTTGAGTTCCTCTAGCGGGTTGCCGTCGGCGTCGGTGTAGGGGCCCTTGATGTAAGGGATGGTGACTTCCGGCGGCGGCGGGTTGCCCTCGTGGTCGTGCCAGACGAACAGCTGGCCGTTGCGTTCGAGGGTGGTCCACTTCCTGGTCCTGGCCAGGGGCGGCACGCGGCGGGCGTACGGAATCGAGGTGCATTTGCCGTTCGCGCCCCAGCGCCAGTCATGGAACGGGCAGGCGATGTCGTCGCCCTTGACTTCGCCCATGCTCAGGTCGCCGCCCATATGCCTGCAGTAGGCGTCGAGCACCCGCAATTCGCCGGCGGTATCGGCCCAGACGACGAGCTTGGTGCCGAAGGCGTTGACCGAATGCGGCTTGCCGTCACGGAACGTCTTGGCCAGACCCAGGCAATGCCATCCCCGCGCATACCGGGTGGGCGCGGAGCCGACATCGAGCTCCCGAACCTTCGCACCGCTCCCCTGTGGGGTATCTGCCATCGCGAATCCTCCTCCTTCTGTACTAGAACACGTTACAAAAATGTCGCGTTCCACGCCAGCGATAGCGGCTACTTCCTGCACAAGCCGTGTCGAACCCGGTAATGAACACCGGTTCTCGACAGAAATAAGAACGTGTTCTAGTCTCAGAGACAAATGAGTACCGGTTACCAACCAAGGCAGGAGCAGGTCCGGAAATGACGCAAGAAGTGACCGAACGGGTCGAAGCGCTGTTGCCGATGTTGCGCGAACGCGCGCAAGAGGCCGAGGACCTGCGGCGCATCCCCGACGAAACCATGAAGGCGCTGCAAGAGACCGGCTTCTTCAAGCTGCTGCAGCCCAAGCAGTGGGGCGGGTACGCCGCCGACCCGGTGATCTTCTACGACACCGTCCGCAAGATCGCCAGCGCCTGCGGCTCCACCGGGTGGGTGGCCGGCATCATCGGCGTGCACAACTGGCACCTCGCGCTGTTCTCCCAGGAAGCCCAGCAGGACGTGTGGGGCGAGAACACCGACATCCGCATCTCCTCCTCCTATGCGCCGATGGGCGCGGGCACCGTGGTCGAGGGTGGCTACCGGGTCAGCGGCTCGTGGGCCTGGTCCTCGGGCTCCGATCACGCCGAGTGGACCTTCGTCGGCGGACCGGTCATCAAGGACGGCCGACCGGTCGATTTCGGCAGCTTCCTGATCCCGCGCTCGGACTACCGCATCGATGACGTCTGGAACGTCGTCGGCCTGCGCGGCACCGGCTCCAACACCCTGGTGGTGGAAGACGTGTTCGTGCCGCGGCACCGGTTCCTCAGCTACAAGACGATGAACGATCTGGCCTCGCCCGGCCTCGAGCAGAACACCGATCCGGTGTACAAGATGCCGTGGGGCACCATCCATCCCACCACCATCTCCACCCCCATCGTCGGTATGGCCTACGGCGCCTACGAGGCGCATGTCGAGCACCAGGGCAAGCGGGTGCGCGCGGCCTACGCGGGTGAGAAGGCCAAGGACGATCCGTTCGCCAAGGTGCGCATCGCCGAGGCCTCCAGCGATATCGACGCCGCCTGGCGTCAGCTCTCGGGCAATGTCGCCGAGGAGTACGCGCATCTGCTGGCCGGCGAGGAGATCCCGTTCGATCTGCGCCTGCGCGCCCGCCGCGACCAAGTGCGCGCCACCGGCCGCGCCATCGCCTCGATCGATAAGCTCTTCGAGAGCTCCGGCGCCACCGCACTGGCCAACGGCACGCCGCTGCAACGGTTCTGGCGGGACGCGCACGCGGGCCGGGTGCATGCCGCCAACGATCCGGAGCGGGCCTACATGGTGTACGGCGCGGGCGAGTTCGGACTGCCCGTCACCGACACCATGGTGTGATGACCACAGGAGACACAGTGACCTCGACCGTGGAACTCACCTACGAATCCACTTCCCGGTTCGCCCAGGTGCGGCCGGATCTGAAACTGCATTACCACGAGGCGGGCGTCGGCAACGGCCCGACGATCGTGCTGCTGCACGGCGGCGGGCCCGGCGCCTCGTCCTGGTCGAACTTCTCCCGCAATATCCCGGTGCTGGCGCGGGACTTCCACGTCATCGCCGTGGATCAGCCCGGCTACGGCAAGTCCGACAAGCCGACCGAGCATCCGCAGTACTTCGTGCACAGCGCCTCGGCCTTGAAGGACCTGCTCGACACCCTCGGCATCACCGATCGGGTGCATCTGCTGGGCAATTCGCTCGGCGGCGGCACCTCGGTGCGTTTCGCGCTCGATTACCCCGATCGCGCGGGCAAGCTCATCCTGATGGGCCCGGGCGGACTGAGCACCAACCTGTTCGCGCCCGACCCCACCGAGGGTGTGCGGCTGCTGTCGAAGTTCACCTATGAACCCACGCGCGAGAACATCGAGGCGTTCATCCGGATCATGGTGTTCGACCAGTCCCTGGTCACCGATGAGCTGATCGATGAGCGGTTCGCCGCGGCAGGCACCCCCGAATCGATTGCCGCGATGAAGGCGATGGGCAAATCGTTCGCCAGTGCCGATTTCGAGAAGGGCATGCTCTGGCGCGACGCCTACAAGCTGCGTCAGCCGGTACTGCTGATCTGGGGCCGGGAGGACCGGGTGAACCCGCTCGACGGCGCGCTGGTGGCGTTGAAATCGATCCCGCGCGCCCAGCTGCACGTCTTCGGTGGCTGCGGGCACTGGGCCCAGCTGGAGAAGTTCGCCGAATTCAACCGGCTCGCCACCGATTTCCTGAACGGGGTGAAATAGCCATGGGCATTCGCGCACTCGGATATATGCGCATCGAGGCCACCGATATGGCGGCCTGGCGCGAGTACGGGCTCAAGGTCCTCGGCATGATGGAAGCGCCCGGCCCCGACCCGGACAACCTCTACCTGCGCATGGACGATTTCCCGGCGCGGCTGGTGATCGTTCCCGGCGAGAAGGACCGCTTGCAGGTCTCCGGCTGGGAAGTCACCGACGCGCCCGCGCTGCAGGAACTGCGGGACGCTCTCTCCGCCGCCGGTGTGCCGTTCAAGGAGGCCACCAAGGAGGAGCTCGCCGAGCGCCGGGTCGAGAACATGATCCGGTTCGAGGATCCGTCCGGCAATGCGCTGGAAGCCTTCCACGGGGCGCAGTATCTGGCCCGCCGGTTCGTCAGCCCGTACGGGCACAAGTTCGTCACCGAAGAGCAGGGCCTCGGCCATGTGGTGCTGACCTGCACCGACGACGCCGCCGCGCAGGCGTTCTACCAGGACGTGCTCGGGTTCCGGTTGCGCGACTCGATGCGGCTGCCCCCGCAGATGGTGGGCAGGCCAGCCGACGGCGATCCGGCGTGGCTGCGGTTCTACGGCTGCAACCCGCGCCACCATTCGCTGGCGTTCCTGCCGCTGCCGAACTCGACCGGTATCGTGCACCTCATGCTCGAGGTGGAGAACTCCGACGACGTCGGCCTCTGCCTGGACCGCGCGATGCGCAAGAAGGTGAAGATGTCGGCCACTCTCGGCCGCCACATCAACGACAAGATGCTGTCGTTCTATATGAAGACCCCGGGCGGTTTCGATATCGAATTCGGTTGCGAGGGTCTGGAAGTCGACGATCACTCGTGGATCGCGCGGGAATCGACCGCGGTCTCGCTGTGGGGCCACGACTTCACCGTAGGGATGAAATAGCGATGAGCGACGGGGCGGAAGTGACCACGCAGGATTACCCGGAGATCGACGGCCGTCAGTTCCGGAATGTGCTGGGGCAGTTCTGCACCGGCATCACCGTCATCACCACTATGGACGGCGAGGGCGCCCCGATCGGGTTCGCCTGCCAGTCGTTCGCCGCCCTCTCGCTCGACCCGCCGCTGGTGCTGTTCTGTCCCACCAAGGGCTCGCGGTCCTGGGCCGCGATCGAACGCAACGGGCGTTTCTGCGCCAACGTCCTCGCCGAAGAGCAGCAGCAACTGTGCGCCCGCTTCGGTTCCCGCGAACCCGACAAGTTCGCCGAAACCTCCTGGCGCACCTCAGAGCTGGAGCTACCGCTCCTTGACGACGCGCTGGCCACCATCCAGTGCTCGGTGGACCGTGTCGTCGACGGCGGCGATCACCACATCGTGATCGGCCGTGTGCTGGCCCTGTCGGAGTCGACCACCTCCGGCAGGCCGCTGTTGTTCTATCGCGGCCAGTACACCGCCATCGAACCGGAGAAGACGGTGCCCGCGCCGTGGCGGGCGGATCTCGAGCATTTCCTGACCACGACCACGTTGGATACCTGGTTGTAGGTCCACGACCGCGCGGAATCCTCCGCGTCTCGCCCGGCCGGGCTCGCAGCAACCGGCCGGGCTTCGTCGTTTCCGGCCCGACACCCGGTGCTTCCCGGGTCGCGCCGCCCGAGCCGCCGAGTTCCAGCCGAAACCGCGCCGATAAGTGCTCAGTTGTTGAGCACTTATCGGCGGAGGATGGGTGGTGATCGAACCGACGGACCCGGGAGACGATATGGACGGCACCGTGATCACCTGCACCGATGCGGCGGAGTGGGAGGCCTGGCTGGCGGCGAACCACGATCGTGCTCCGGAGGTGTGGGTGAAGATCGCCAAGAAGGGCGCGCCCGACACCACGATCACGCTGAGCGAGGCGCTGGACGGGGCGCTCTGCTACGGGTGGATCGACAGCATTCGGCGCTGGTACGACGCCCATCATTACGTGCAACGCTATTCGCCCCGCCGGCCGCGCAGCCCCTGGTCGCAGGTCAATGTGGCGAAGGTGGAGGCGTTGCTGGCGGCGGGGCGGATGCGCGCGCCGGGGCTTGCGGCGGTCGAGGCGGCGCGAGCCGATGGGCGCTGGGCCGCCGCCTACGCCTCGCAGCGGGAGGCGACAGTGCCAGAGGATCTCGCGACGGCACTGCGCCGGCAGCCGGCCGCGCGCGAGCGGTTCGAGGCATTGGATCGCACCGGGCAGTATGCGCTGTTGCTGCGCCTGATGAAGAGCGGGACGCAGGTGCAGCGGGAGAATCAGTTGCGGCGGATCCTCGTGGAGCTCGGCGGCGAACCGTAGACCGGATGAACCGCTGCCATCATCTCCCGGTCGTGAGCGCGCGCGGCGGGCTACCGTGATTACCGACCGCGTGCTGAACCGACCCGGGAGGTTTCTTGCGCATCATCGTCCGCGCGCTGTTGCTCGTGCTGGCACTCGTCTGCGGGCCTGCGGTGCTGATTCCCGGCGCGGCCGCCGCACCTGCCGTCGACGACGTCACCGCGCGCCGCATCGACGAGCTGCTGGCGGTGCGGGCCGGGGCGGCGACGCAGAGCAAGGGCGAGTTGATCGAGGTGCTCTCGCGCCAGTTCCTCGGCACCCCGTACGGCGCGAACATGCTCATCGGATCCGCGACCGAGCCCGAACAGCTGGTGGTCGATCTGCGCCGCGTCGACTGCTTCACCTACCTCGACTACGTCGAAGCACTCAGCCGCTCCACCACTCGCGAGGAGTTCATCGCGAACCTCATCGACACCCGCTACACCGGCGGCCGCGTCGAATTCACCCAGCGCAAGCACTTCTTCACCGACTGGGCGCACACCGAACGCATCGCCGCCACCGACATCACCGCAACCCTTCCGGCCCCGACGTTCACCGTGACCAAACACCTGAATGCGAAGGCAGACGGCTCGAACTACCTCCCCGGCCTGCCCGTGGTAGATCGCGAGATCAGCTACATCCCCAGCACCGCCGTCGACGACAACGTCATCGCACACCTGCGCACCGGCGACTACATCGGCGCCTACGCCGACCAACCCGGCCTCGACGTCACCCACGTCGGCATCTTCGTCACCACCCCGAACGGCCCGGTCTTCCGCAACGCCTCCTCGCTGCCCGCCGACAACAAGGTGGCCGACACCCCGTTCCGCGATTACGTCGCCTCGACACCCGGGATCCTCGTTCTGCGGCCGAACTAGTACCCGGCCACCCGCCCTTCCCCTACAGTCGTGCGCATGTCGCACCTCGGTCGAATCACCTCCGATCCGGAGATCTGCCACGGCAAGCCCGTGGTGCGCGGCTTGCGCTATCCGGTCGAGATGCTGCTCGGACTCCTCGCATCTGGGATGGGTACCGAAGACATCCTCGGCGACTATCCCGATCTTCAACCCGAGGACATCCTGGCGGTACTCGAATATGCCGCTGCGGTGACCGCCCAGCAGACGACCGCGATATTCGACGAGGGCGCGTCCGAAGCAGCACGCTCCAAGCGGGTCGACGCCCTGAATGAGCTCACTGAGATGGCCGGCCGCGGCGACTTCGAGATGCTGCTCGACAAGGACGAGTATCGGCGCTGATCAGCTCCTGTCAGCCGCCCTCAGCGGATCCTTTCATGCTGCGGTGCCATGCGGAACGAAGCGGACCTGCGGGTCATCGTCATCGATCGCAATGTTGAGCGATGCATCCAGCGCGCGCGCAAGCTTGGTCAGCAACGGCAGCGTCGGAACCGCATCGGAGCCCTCGATCCTGGAGATCTTCGCCTGTGTCAGGCCGGCTCGGTCTGCGAGTTCGGCTTGCGTGAGCCCGAGTTCGGTACGCCGAAGGTAGATAGCTTCGGCGAGCGCCATCGCGAGCCGAATCTCGGTGCGCGCGTCGACCACTGCCTGGGGTTCGTCCAGAGCCTGAACACGCAGATCCTTCCATCGACTGTGCGGCATCACAGCTCTCCTTGTTCGATCACCCGGATGAACTCGTCGTGAGCCGGTCCGTGTTCGGCTGCACAGATCATCCGCGCCTTGATTGCTCGCTTCACCTCGGCATCCTCGCGATCCTTCGTCTTACGGAAGACCGTGAGCAATACGATCGTCCGGTCGGAACGAAACCAGTAGGTGATGCGTGTGGCCGCCCGTCGAGAGTCGGCCGCAACTCTCGCACTCCCTCGCCAAGGTGGCGCGAAAACGGCTCACCCAGAGTCAGCGCATGCTCGGCTAGTAGCCCGACGTACTCCTCGACCTTCAGGAAGTGTTTGGCCGGCAGAGACTCCAGCCAGGCCCGAACCTCTGGCTCGATCTCGATCGAATACAGCGGATCCACCGCACCAGCGTACATGTTGTTAACGACATATCGCTGTCGAACTGCGGCGATCGAGGACATCTCGGCGGCGATACCCGGAAACGCAAACGGGCCGCGAACGCGAGGGGGTTACGTTCGCGGCCCGGTTCAGAGCAAGGATCAGGCGGTGACTGGCGCCTGTTCCCGCTGGAGTTCCAGCGCAATGTCGATGAGCTGGTCTTCCTGTCCGCCGACGAGCTTGCGCTTGCCTGCGCGGACGAGCATTTCGGCGGCCGAGACTCCGTAGCGTTCGGCCTGGCGTTCGGCGTGGCGCAGGAAGCTGGAGTAGACGCCCGCGTAGCCCATCATCAGCGACTGGCGGTCGAGCAGGCATTCGTGCGGCATGGCCGGGCGGACGACGTCTTCGGCGGCGTCGGCGATGGCGAAGAAATCGATGCCGGTCTTGATGTCGAGCTTGTCGCAGACGCCGACCAGCGCCTCCACCGGGGTGTTGCCCGCGCCCGCGCCGAAGCGGCGGGCGCTGCCGTCGATCTGGGTGGCGCCGGCGCGGATGGCGTAGATCGAGTTCGCGACGGCGAGGTCCAGATTCTCGTGGCCGTGGAAGCCGACCTGGGCGTCGTTGCCCAGTTCGGCGACCAGCGCGGAGACCCGGTCGGCGACCTGCTCGAGCACGAGCGCACCGGCCGAATCCACCACGTACACGCACTGGCAGCCCGCGTCGGCCATGATCCTGGCCTGCTTGGCGAGCGCCTCCGGCGGCTGAGTGTGCGACATCATCAGGAAGCCGACGGTTTCCAGGCCCAGGTCGCGGGCGAGCCCGAAGTGCTGGATGGAGACGTCGGCCTCGGTGCAGTGGGTGGCGATGCGGCAGATGCTCGCGCCATTGTCCTGGGAGATCTTGATGTCTTCCTTGACGCCGACGCCGGGCAGCATGAGCACCGCGATCTTGGCCTGCTTCGCGGTCTCGGCCGCGATGGTGATCAGTTCCTGCTCAGGGGTTTTGGAGAACCCGTAGTTGAACGAGGAGCCGCCGAGGCCGTCACCGTGGGTGACCTCGATGACCGGCACACCGGCGCCGTCGAGCGCGGTGACGATATCGCGCACTTCGGTGGCGGTGAACTGGTGGCGCTTGTGGTGGGACCCGTCACGCAGCGAGGTGTCGGTGACCCGGATATCGAGTTCAGCTGAGAAAGCCATGGGAAACGCTCCTTACACCCGTGCCGAGGCGATCTGCTTGGCCATGACTTCGCCGACCCTGGTGGCGGCGGCGGTCATGATGTCGAGGTTGCCCGCGTAGGGCGGCAGGAAGTCGCCGGCGCCTTCGACCTCGACGAAGACCGAGACCTTCGCCATGCCGCCGGACACCACCGACGGCTCGTCGAACTGGGGCTCGTTGAGCAGCCGGTAGCCGGGCACGTACTGCTGGATGTCGGCGACCATCCGGTGGATGGAGTCGGCGATGGCGTCGGTGTCGGCGTCGTCGGGGATGGCGCAGAAGATGGTGTCGCGCATGATCATCGGCGGTTCGGCCGGGTTCAGGATGATGATGGCCTTACCGCGCTGCGCGCCGCCGATGGTCTCGACGCCCCGGCTGGTGGTCTTGGTGAATTCGTCGATATTGGCGCGGGTACCGGGACCGGCGGACACCGATGAGACCGACGCGACGATTTCGGCGTAGGGCACCGGGACCACGCGCGACACGGCCGCGACGATCGGAATCGTGGCCTGACCACCACAGGTGATCATGTTGACGTTCGGCGCGTCGATATTGGCCCCGAGGTTCACCGGCGGCACCACGGCGGGCCCGACGGCGGCGGGGGTCAGGTCGACGGCGCGAATCCCCTTCTCCGCGTACTTCGGCGCGGCCTCCCGGTGCACGTAGGCCGAGGTGGCCTCGAACACCATGTCGGGCAGTTCGGACTGGCCGAGCAGCCAGTCGACGCCCTCGTGCGAGGTCTCCAGGCCCAGCCCGCGAGCGCGCTTCAAGCCTTCGGACTCGGGATCGATGCCGATCATCCAGCGCGGCTCGATGTGCTCGGAGCGGAGCAGTTTGTACAGCAGATCGGTGCTGATGTTGCCGGACCCGACGATCGCGGCGGTGACGGTCCCTTCGGACACGACGTACCTCCTACGTGAATTGCAAACGGACAGAACCGAGTCCGGCGAACTCGGCATGGAAAGCATCTCCGGGACGCGCGTCGATGGCGCGCGTGCAGGAACCGGGCAGGACCACATCGCCCGCCTTCAACCGGACCCCGAAGCTCGCGACCTTGCGGGCCAGCCACGCCACCGCGATGACCGGATCGCCGAGTACCGCGTCACTGCGGCCCTCGGCGACGACCTCGCCGTTGCGGGTGAGCACCGCATTGATCGACTTGATGTCGATGTCCTTCGGCGCGACCCGCTCCTTGCCGAGCACGAAGCCGGCCGAGGAGGCATTGTCGGAGATGGTGTCGGCCAGGCCGATGTTCCAGTCCTTGATCCGCGAGTCGATGAGCTCGATGGAGGGCGCGAACGCGACGGTGGCGGCGAGCACGTCCTCTTCGGTGCAGTCCGCGCCGGGCAGATCGGCGCCGAGGACGAACCCGACCTCGACCTCCACCCGCGGGAACAGGTAGCGATCGGCCTCGACCGGAACGTCTTCGTAGACTTCCATTTCCGCGAGCAGATGCCCGTAGTCGGGTTCGTCGACGCCCATCATCTGCTGCATCGCCTTCGACGACAGGCCCACCTTGTGCCCGACCACGCGCGCGCCGGATTCGAGCCTGCGCCGGATATTGATCAGCTGGATCTCGTAGGCGTCGACGACGTCGATATCTGGGTGCCGCGCGACCAGCGGATCGATGGCGACCCGGTCGCGTTCGGCGCGCTCGAGTTCGTCGGCCAGTTCGGTTCGTACCGCATCGGACAGCACGTCAGTAATCCTTTCTCTCATGAGCAGGCGCCTGCGTGGTTACGCTGCGCTGCCGGGCCTCCCCCTGCGTCGCCGGGCTGCGCACCCGCTGCCGGGGCGGCCCGCACATGAGGGATTCGTATGTCTCAGAAGCGGTTCCGCTCATGAGAGGTTCCTTTCCGCTGCCGCCGCATCGCGCCGGTCGCTGCGCACTCCGGCCGCCGACCGTCCCGCGCGCCGTCCGGAGAACACGCAGTCGGCCAGCGACAGGCCGCTGACGTAGGAGTCCGAGCAGATGCCGACGGCGGTGCGTCCGGCCGCGTACAGGCCGGGGATATCGGTTCCGTCGGTGGAGCGCACGGCGCCGGTCTCCTCGTCGACGACAACGCCACCGAGGGTGAGCATCGGGCAGGGGTTGATCACGCTCGGCCGGATGGAGACGTTGAGCAGCCAGAACGGGCCGGTGCGCAGCGGGGTGGTGTATTCGGCCGGTTTGCCGACCGGGTCGGGGGCGCCGGTGTCGATGGCCTGGTTGTAGGCGTCGACGGTGGCGCGCAGCCCGGCGGGATCGATGCCGGCCTTGGCCGCGACCTGCTCGATGGTGGCGCCGCGCTTGGCGCTGCGGCGCAGCGGCTCGAACTGGGCGCGCTGGAACCAGGTGCCCTGCGCACCGATCTGGCCGATGGCGGTGCGCATCATCGGCTCGTCGGCCAGCAGCCAGCCGAAGCCGCCGTGCTCGTTGACCAGCTTGTTGCCGACGGCGGCGCCGTAGCGGGTTTCGTCGATGACGCGGCGGCCCTGCCCGTCGACCAGGATGGCGCCGGTGAACGCGCTCGGCGGCAGCAGGAACCGCCAGGCCGAGACGTTGCCCATCCGGTCGGTGGCCGCGCCGACGCGCTGCGCCAGCGTGATGCCGCTGCCGTCGTCGCCGGTGGTGCCCAGCGCCATCCCGCCTTTGTAGGCGGGGGCGTGCTCGGCCACCATCTCGCGGTTGGCGATGAATCCGCCCGCGCTCACGATCACCCCGCGCCGGGCCAGCACCCGGATGGTGGTGCGGTAGCGCTCGTCGATCTGCGCCATCCGCTTCTCCATCGCCTTGCGCAGCGGCGGGTAGTAGATGCCGGGTTTGGCGGCCAGTTTCGCCATGCGGGTGTAGCGCTCGCGGATGCGCCCCGGCGCCCCACGCAGGGTGCGGCATTCGACGCCGATGACGGCGCCGGTGGCGTCGGTGATCAGCTCGGTGGCCTGCGTCAGCGTTTCCACCCGGACCCCGGCCTTCGCCGCGGCGGCGGTCAGCGGACCGGACAACTTCTTGCCGGACACACCGCGCCCGTGCACCCGATGGCCGCGCTGAGCTGCGGGGATGTCGGAGAAGGCGCCGGAGATCTCGCTGCCGGAGTAGTAGAGGTAGTAGTCGTCGTTCGGGTAGGAGGTCTTGTACGGGCACAGCGAGGCCTCGAACGGCACGCCGTGGCCCTTCAGCCAGTCGATCATGGCGGGGCTCTCGTCGACGAACCGCCGCAGCGTCTCCGGACGCACCGCATCGCCGACCTCACGCTCGAGGTAGGCAAGCATCGCTTCGGGGGTGTCGCGCACCCCGGCTTCACGCTGCACGGAGGTACCGCCTCCGGCGTAGATGATCCCGCCCGACAGCGCCGTCGCGCCGCCGCCGGTGAACCGTTCCAGGACCAGCACCTGCGCCCCGTCGGCCGCGGCTTCCAGCGCCGCGCAGGCCCCCGCCGCCCCGAAACCGATGACGATCACGTCGGCGGTCAGGTCCCAATCGAGGCTCATGTACTCCACTCCGGTTCCGCTCCACTTCGGAACTCGCCACTAAACTGGAACGAGTTTCCTTGACGATAAGACTGCTGCGTTCACCCCTGATTAGCAAGGTATACGCACCAACCAATGGATTAACAACCGAAGATTCTATAACGTGTTCTACATGACTGATCGGGAATACGATGTGGTGGTGGTCGGTAGTGGCGCCGCCGGAATGACCGCCGCCCTGACGGCCGCCCATCACGGGCTCAGCGTGGTGGTCCTGGAGAAGGCCGCACACTACGGTGGATCCACCGCTCGCTCCGGTGGTGGAGTGTGGGTTCCCGGAAACAAGGCACTGCTGGCCTCGGGCCGGCCGGACGACCGCGAACAGGCGCGCAAATACCTGCACAGCATCATCGGCGACGTGGTGCCGAAGGAACGGATCGACACCTACATCGATCGCGGCGCGGAAGCGCTGGACTTCGTGCTCGATCACACGCCGCTGAAGCTGAAGTGGGTACCCGGCTACTCCGACTACTACCCGGAGGCTCCCGGAGGCAAGGGCGAGGGACGCTCCTGCGAGCCCAAGCCGTTCGATGCGATGGTGCTCGGCGAGGAGCGGTTCAACCTCGAACCGCCGTACGCCAAGGCCCCGCTCAACGTCGCCGTCATGCAGGAAGACTTCGTGCGGCTCAACCTGATCAAGCGCCACCCCAAGGGCATGATGCGCGCGATGCGCGTCGGCGCGCGCACCTACTGGGCCAAGTTCACCCGCAAGCACCTGCTGGTCATGGGCCAGGCGATCATGGCGGCCATGCGCAAGGGGCTCATGGACGCGAACGTCCCGTTGCTGTTGAACACCCCGATGACCAAGCTCGTGGTGACCGACGGCGCCGTCACCGGCGTCGAAGCCCTCCAGGACGGTAAGCCGGTCACCTTCACCGCGCGTCTGGGCGTCGTCCTCGGCAGCGGCGGTTTCGAGCACAACGCCGAGATGCGCACCAAGTACCAGCGCCAGCCCATCACCACCGAGTGGACCACGGGCGCGGCGGCCAACACCGGCGACGGCATCGTCGCGGGCATGGACGCGGGCGCGGCGATCGGCTTCATGGAAGACGCCTGGTGGGGTCCCACCGTGTTCAAGGGCGGCAAGCCGTGGTTCGCGCTGGCCGAACGGAATCTGCCCGGCAGCATCATGGTGAACGCCGACGGTAAGCGTTTCGGTAATGAGTCCGCTCCTTACGTCGAGGCTGTGCACACCATGTACGGCGGCGAATACGGTCAGGGTGAGGGTCCGGGCGAGAACATCCCCGCCTGGCTGGTGTTCGACCAGCGTTATCGGAACCGCTACATCTTCGCCGGGCTACAGCCAGGCCAGCGGTTCCCGTCCCGCTGGATGGAAAACGATTTCATCGTCAAGGCCGACACCATCGAGGAACTGGCCGAAAAACTCGGCGTGCCCGCCGACAACCTGACCGCCACCGTCGCGCGGTTCAACAGCTTCGCCGACACCGGCAAGGACGAGGACTTCGGCCGCGGCGACAGCCACTACGACCGCTACTACGGCGACCCGACCGTCAAGCCCAATCCGTGCCTCGCGGCGCTGGTCCAGGGCCCGTTCTACGCGGCCAAGATCGTGCCGGGCGATCTCGGCACCAAGGGTGGACTGGTGGCCGACACGGCCGGGCGGGTGCTGCGCGAGGACGGCACACCGATCGAGGGGCTCTACGCCTCCGGCAACTGCTCGACGCCGGTCATGGGCCACACCTACGCCGGGCCGGGCGCGACCATCGGGCCCGCGATCACCTTCGGTTACCTGGCCGTGCTGGATATCGCGGAGCGCAAGAAGTCGGAGTCCGCGCGGGCGTCGGCCGAGGTTTAGGAGATGGCCCGGGTCGGGCGGTGGGCGGTGGGCCTCGCGTCCCACGAGGCGGGCGATCCGCTGCCGCGCACCGCGCCCGCTGGGCAGGATGACGGAAACGGCGGCACCGTTTTGTCCACAATCATGCACAAGGAGAACTGATGCCCATCGACCCGAAGATCGCGCTCGGCGCCGAACTGCCGAGCCGGGAGTTCGCGTGGACGGCGTCCGACGTCCAGCTGTATCAGCTCGGCCTCGGCGCGGGCGCGCGCTGGACCGATCCCGCCGAACTGCGCTACCTCGACGACCGCACCCCGCAGGTGCTGCCGACGTTCGCGACCGTCGCGCAGACCCTGAACGAGACCGAGCCGCCGAAGGTCAGCTTCCCCGGCATCGATATCGACCTGGCGAAGGTGGTGCACGGCCACCAGGAAATCGAGGTGCATCGCCCCATTCCGGCGTCGGGTAAGGCGACCGGCACCGGGCGGATCAGCGAGATCTGGGACAAGGGCTCGGCAGCGGTCGTGGTGCAGGAGCACACCATCACCGGTTCCGACGGCTCGCCCCTGTGGACGGCCCGCTCGTCCATCTTCGCGAAGGGCGAGGGCGGTTTCGGTGGCGAACGCGGCCCCAGCACCAAGTCCGAACTGCCCGACCGTGCACCGGATTTCGACGTCACCACGCCGACGCTGCCGCAGCAGGCACTGCTCTACCGGATGCTCGGTGACCGCAATCCCCTGCACTCGGATCCCGAATTCGCCCGCGCCGCAGGGTTTCCCAACCCGATCCTGCACGGCCTGTGCACCTACGGCATCGTCTGCAAGACCGCGACGGACACCGTGCTCGATTCCGACGCTTCCCGCGTCACCGGTTTCCGGGCGCGGTTCGCCGGTGTGCTCTATCCCGGTGAGACGATCCGCACCCGGATCTGGCGTGGTGCGGGCGAGCTGATCATCGGCGCGAGCGTGGTCGAGCGCGACGATGCGCCGGTGCTGGCGGATGTGCGGTTGAGCTACCGCGACTGACCTCTGCTTGCGGCTACCGGCCGGTACGAAGGTCCCGAGCGGAATTCCGTTCGGGACCTTCGCTTATCCCGGCCGCTCCGGTCGGCACGATGATCGGATCCGGCTTCGACCCGGCGGGTGGACCGATGCGGGCCACGCCGATGATCACCTATCGGTGACCGACATCGATGCGGCCCCGCACCGGGCCGACCAATCGCCGGTTTCGCGGCCCGCGGCCAATTACCCTGAGGGCTGTGCACCCGGTGGCCAGGGAGTTCTCCGCGTACGGCCCATCGCACTGGATTGTGCTCGCGGTGTTCGCGGCCGGGGCGGCCGCGGTGGTGGTGATCGGGCGGCGGGAGGAGGAGACCAGCGCCGCGAGTGCGTTCAGCCGGGCGTTCGGGCTGGTGACCCTGGGGATCTATCTGGTGGTCTTGGGGTCGACCATGTTTCCGCCGACCGTGGGGCAATCCGTTCCATTGCGGCTGACCGACTTGGCGACGGTGGTGTCGGGGGTCGCGTTGCTGACACGTTGGCCGTGGGCTTATGCGCTGACTTATTACTGGTGCCTGACCTTGAGTACGCAGGCATTGGTGTCACCGGCGTTGGAGAGCCCGGACTTCCCGCATTACGAGTTCCTGGGGTTCTGGGCCATTCATCTGCTCGTGGTGTGGGCTGCGATCTATTTGACCTGGGGTGTCGGGATGCGACCCGACTGGCGTAGTTACCGGCTGGCGGTGGGGGCGACGATCGCGTGGGTGGCGATCACCTTCGTGTTCAATTCGCTGGCCGGCACCAACTATGGGTTCGTCAACCGGAAACCCTCGACACCCTCGCTGCTCGATGTGCTGGGGCCCTGGCCGTGGTACCTGGGCACCGTCGCGATCATCTTGCTCGTGGTGTGGGCGTTGATGACCTGGCCGTGGGTTCGGCACCGGGACCGACAGGCGTAAATAATCATCGCCTGATCCCAGTCTGCGGCGCCGCACCCGGGCCGGTGGTCAGCGAGTGGCGGCTCAGCTGAAGGACTCGGGGCCGAAGCGGCCCCAGGCGACGAAGGCCGCGAGTGCGAGGTAGACCAAGTTGAGCGCCACGAACTTGTACTGCTGGTAGCGGGCGTGCGTGATCATCGCGCCGATCATCAGCAGGATCCAGCAGACGGCCGTCACCGCGACCATGACGGGGGCGATGTCGAGCACGGCGGGCAGGATCAGACCGGCCGCAGCCAGGATTTCCACCACGCCGAGGGTTTTGACGAAGCCGGAACTCGCGTGCTCGGTCCAGCCGCCGCCGGACTTCGCGCCCAGCTCGTCGAGTTTGTCCTTGGGCATGAACGCTTTCGAGGCGCCGCCGAACAAGGCGATGGCGGCCAGCAGTCCGGCGGAGATCCAGAGGGCGAGGTTCATGAGCTTTCTCCTGACATGCGCGCGACCGGGCCGGGCCGGTCACCGACGGCGGTTCCCGTCGTGGAACTGATCGCGCATTAGATGCCGCGCACGCCGTGGTTGTGACGGCCCTCGGACGTGATGTGGGTCATGCTTTCGTCGTGACGGCTGCTATGCGTATACGTATACTGCAAAGGTGTTGGATCCTTTGAGCCTCGCCGTCGGCGGTGGCCTGGTGCTGGTCGGCTGGGCTGTCGGCCGGTTCGCGCAGCGCCGGCCTCGGCAGGCGAAGCAGATTCGCCCGCGCTGCGGATGCGGGCACGACCTGGCCTTGCACGATCGCTCGACGGGCAAGTGCCACGCCGAGATCTCACGGCGCGGCATGCACGGCATGCGGGAATGGGTGAGCTGCAACTGTCAGCGCTACACCGGGCCGACCCCGCTGGAAGATGTTTTCGCGCCGCCGATCCTTCCGCCGGAATCCTGATCGGGCGCCCGGAGGTGCGCGCCGCTGTGCGAGGATGGACCTACGTGACGGGAAGGATCCAGCCGTGACTATGGGCATGGTGCTAGGTGACCGAGCTGCCGCGCTTCGAGCGTGCGAGCGACCGTCCGTGCCCTCCTGGTGACAGCCAGATAGCCTCGTCGTACTCCGGCTCGAAGCGTTGCTGATACAAGGCACCTTCGAACAGTTCTGGAGTACCTCATGTCGATGGTCCAGTGGACCGAGGACGGAATCGCCCGCTCCGCACGCTGGCATTCCGAAAGCGATGCGCCGGCACCGGTTCGCGTAGTCGTCGTCGACGACCGCACCACCGCGAAGTCGGCGTACCGCATGGCCCGCAACGGGATCGGACTGCTGTGGCGCGGCGACTTCCACAACGCACGCCAACTGTTGCGCGCGGTGGACCGGCTACAGAGCTCGCGTTCCGGGCCGACCGGAGACGGGGCGGCGGAGCTGTTCCATCGCCATCGCGCCAAGCGCACCGAGCGCGCGCGGGTACTCGGCCGCATGATGGTGCTGCTCGAGCCCGACCACTCGCTGCACCTGCGCCGGGCACCCGACGTGCGCGCGGCCTGCGATCACGCCTACGGCGCGACCACCGAGAGCACCTGTGTGTCGCTGACCGAACTGCTCGGAGTGCTCGGCGCCTACCAGTGGCATCAGCGCGGCGTCGAGATCGAGGCGTTGGACGCGCGTATCCATCCCTCGTACGGCGTGTTCTCGCCGGTGCGCGGGGAGTACATCGACCTCGTCGCCGAGGCGCCGTTCGACGGAGGCGCCGCACCCGCGACGGTGTTCGATCTCGGCACCGGGACCGGAGTGCTCGCCGCCGTCCTCGCCCGCCGTGGGGCGCGGCGGGTGGTGGGCACCGATATCAACCGGCGCGCGGTGAACTGCGCCGCGGCGAATATGCGGCGGCTCGGGTTCGCCGACCGGGTGCAGATCATCGAGGCCGATCTGTGGCCGAGTGGCCGCGCGGACCTGGTGGTGTGTAATCCACCCTGGCTGCCCGCGCAGCCGAGCTCGGACCTCGAACTCGGCGTCTATGACCCGGATTCCGTTGTGCTGCATCGTTTCCTGGACGGACTGGCCGCGCACCTCACCCCCGCCGGTGAGGGCTGGCTGGTGCTGTCCGACCTCGCCGAGCACCTCGGGCTGCGCACCCGCGGCGCGTTGCCCGCCCGCATCGCCGCCGCCGGTCTGCGCGTGGTGAGCAGGCACGATACGCAACCACGGCACGCTCGCGCGACCGACGCCGCCGACCCGCTGCACGAAGCGAGGCGGCGGGAGGTCACCTCGCTGTGGCGGCTGGTGCCGGTGTCGACGGTGGGCCGAGCCGGTGGCGCGGCGCGATCGGGCGCTCAGTGGTAGAAGCAGACCAGGTCGCAGTCGCGTTCCACGCAGGTATTGGTCCATCCGCGCAGTTCGGATAGGGAATCGACCAGTGAAGCGTCCTCGATGGTGGTCAGGTCGGCGGCGTTCAGGGATTCGGCGAGGGGTTTCAGTTCGGCCAGGGCGAGGTGGCCGATCGAAGGGAAGTCATCGATCGGCGGTAGGTCGACCGGGGCGCCGGAGTAGATGAGGTCGGTGGGGTCGAAGTCGATATCGAGGGCACGCAGCGCCGCGCCGACCGCATCGAAGCCATGGCTGCGGAACGGATACCAGTGCCCATTGGGTAGCCAGCCGCCGAATTGTTCGCACAGCACCTTCAGCGCGTAGCCGTAGGCCCAGCCTTCGGAACCGGTGGGCTCCTGGGCGAAGAAGAGCTCGCGTAGGGCCGTGCGGATGGCGGCCTCGTCGAGGGCATGCGCATGCACCTGCATCATCCAGTCGAAGAAATCCTCCGGATCGGAGGTGAATGTTGACGGTGCGTTCAGGTACTTGGTTTCGACCGCATAGGGCATCACGCCGTATCCCACCCCACGGCTCCTTATCTCTCGAGGAACGATCCGAGCGCGCTCCGTGTCGATCGCTCGTGGTGCCACCCTAGCGCGGGGGTATGACAGATTTCGCCGGGCGACGGACAGCCGGAAGATGGCCGGCGGCAACGAGCTACAGCATCGGGAGTGGAATATTCAGTCGTTGAATATTGCAGGTTCGAACTCCAATTCTTCTGCGGCATAACGCATTACATGTCGGCACAGCGTGTTATCTTGGGTTCGGGGTTCTTCAGGGCGGTGTCTGGTGTGCAACAGCGAACCATCTGCTGTGGGCGCGGTGTGGTGGCGAAGGGCCGGGCGGCCCGGATGAGGTAAAAGCCCAGCATGGCTTCCGCGGCAGTGCCATTGCTCTACCCGTTTGCGGGTCGAACGGCCCGCCCTCGATGGGGAGGAAACCATGCAGGACACCGGATCCACCGTGCCGCGCCGCCAGCTCGGCCGCTATCTGATGGATTGGCGCACCCGCGCCGGACTCAGCCAGCCGCAGGCAGCGGGCCTACTCGGCATCGGTTCCACCAGCCTGTACCGGCTCGAACACGGACAGAACGACAGAGTCAACATCGGCCACGTCGAAGCCGCCTGCGAGCTGTACGGGGTGCCCGACCACCTCGTCGCCGCCTACGTCGGGCTGGCGCGGCAGGCGAGCGAGAAGAGCTGGTGGCATGAGTTCGGGGATCTGATCCCCGAGACGTTCGACGTGTACATGGGGTTGGAAGCGGCGGCGCAGAAGTTCATTTCGTATCACGTGGAGTTGGTGCCGGGGATTGTGCAGACGGCGGATTACACACGGGCGTTGGTCCGGGAAGCGCTTCCTGGCGAGACTCCCGCCGAACACGAACGTCGCGTCCAGCTACGGCAATACCGGCAGATGATCGTCACGCGGAAGCGTCAGCCGGCGGATGTCGACATCGTCCTACATGAACCGGTCCTGCGGCGCACGATCGGTGACAGAAAGACAATGGCCGCCCAGCTCAAACGACTCGCAGACCTGAGCACGCGGCCGAACGTCTCCATTCGAGTCATGCCCAACGAGGCGGGCATCCCGGGTGGACGTGCGGTTGGTCAGTTCACGATCCTAGAGTTCGGTACCAACCGCGCGGGCCTTCCCATCGAGCCGCCTGTGGTCTACGTGCCGGGGCTGGTTGGCGACATGTATTTCGAGAAACCAAAGGATGTGCACCGGTACCATCAGGCGTACAAGGCATTCCAGGATTCTGCGCTGGATGACGTGGATAGCAGGGGCTTGCTCCGCCAGGTAGCTAAGGAGTTTCTACAGTGAACAAAGATTTATCTGACGCCCGGTGGTTCAAAAGCAGCCGCAGCGACGCCGTCAAGGACTGCGTGGAAGTCGCGTTCCTGGATGCAGGTCTGGTGGGCGTCCGCGACTCCAAGAACCCGAGCGGAGGCGCGCTCGTCTTCCGCTCGAGCGCGTGGGACGCATTCACCGCCGGAATCGCGAGCGGCAAGTTCGGACGTCGGTAGCAAGCGGCAAGTTCGGCCGTCATCAAAGCATCGAGCCCTGGGCAGGCAGCCTGTCCAGGGCTCATGCTTGCTTCCATTCCCGCCCGCGTCGAGATCTCCAGGTTCAGATCACCACCCCCGTCCTGGCATCAGACCACGACAGCGGGCAACGCGGTCTACCCCTGCGGAATATCCTGACCAGTCTTCGTAACCTGCTGCCCGGTGCCATCATCGGTCTCGATCAGGTTCGCAATCGACTTGGCGACGACCTGCTGAATCAGTTTGACCGTCTCGATGTGCTCCTTCAGCACAGCGTCGAGTGATTGGTTCGTGCCGGTTGCCTTCAACGAAAACTTCTCGCGCAAAGCATCACCTGAGGGAAAGCTGCCGAAGCCTTCGAGATCGGTAACTCGCTGAATTTTGTCGTAGATGAGGTCCAGCTTGTCCAGGTAGTTTCGGCACACAAGGTCGAGACCTGCGCCGACATCCTTGTCCAAGGTCAGCTCACCGGCATTTGCCTGGTCCAGCAACTGGCGCCATTGGTTCGGGTCTACACCACCGAGGTCTAGGACGCTCACCATTCCCCCTAGTTCTCGGGCAGGTATTCGCCCAGGTCAGCAGCGTGTCGGTTCGCGACCAGACACATGTCCTCTTTCGCGCCCACCGAGGCACGCGCCCCTGCCGCGAACATCACGATGCCCTGCGGAATCTCGACCGCGATATTGCACCTCAAGTCGTGCGCGGACCCCGACTTGCGGAACTGGATGGCGCGATGCGATCCGACTGTGATGTCAGTGAACTCGGTGAAATCATCGCGAGCCTTTACCTCATCGAGAGTCGGTGTCCCGGAAGAGACGGTCAGCCAGTACCAACCTGCATCCGCTTTCCAGGTGCAGATCTTCCAGCCGCCTTCGGTGAAGTCGACATCTGCGATGCCTGACTCCTTGGAACTGGGGTCCATTCCGGTGCCGGACACTGCCGATTCCGGCAGCGCACACGGATCCCACAGCGCCCCCTCGTCGGATTTCGCGCTCGTACTGGCCGCCGCGCTCCCGGTTCCCGAGGTCTGCCCGCTGTCCGGGCTGGTCGCCACGCTCTCCACCGCCGTTGGCGAACCCTCGGTCGACCCGGAGCACCCGGCAACCCCGAGCATCGCTGCCGCGAGCAGGACCGCTCCGCGTACGCGCCCGGCGCAACGGAACCCGCTGTTGTCCACGGACACGTAGCCCCCTTCAGTACCCATAAAGGCCGCCGCGAGCCGACACCGACCGGCTCGGCCCACCCGACACATTTCCCCAGCACGCTACCGCCCACCCCGACCCCCAACAACCCCGGGAGCTTCACGCCGATGTGGAGGTCGCACACCGTATAGCGAGCTCGCACTGGCTAGAACCTATGCGAACTCGCGGTAGCCTGTGCGACCTCGCCATACGGTGGCGGACGCCGCGCGCCAGGGCCGGGCGGCGATTACTGAGGCTCTGGCCAATGGTGCCGGAGCGGCCTCGATTGGTAGCGTGGATCGACCAGAGCACGATCAGGGCGGGGTGGGATGAGCGACGACTACGAGGAGTACCGGCGCAAAGTCATCGATGCGCAGCGGCAGTGGAATCAGGATCGGTCGGCGATCTATATCGGGACAGCGCTCGTCGCCTCGACATTCGATGGGCAGTACGAGGATCCGCGGATCAAAGGGCCCGATAACTACGACACGATGACGCTGGCCGAGATGGTGCAGAAGGTCAACGAGATGAAGCCGGAGCTGGTCGAGGCCGCGGGGGCGGCCTGGTGGCAGATCGGCAAGGACATCAAAGACGCTGCGGCGGCGTTCAACACCGAATTTCAGAAGACGGTGGGCGGCGAAGGCAAGGCCCCGGCGTGGGGTGGCGTTTCCGGAGCGAAGGCCGTCGAGGCGGTCAATACCTATGCGACCCGCACAGAACCGCTCAGCACCGCTGCCCATCTCGTCGGTAACAAGCTGCACGAGCTGGTGACCGGCCTGCACCAGACCAAAGCGCTGATGCCCACCGCCGAACCGCCGAAAGACCTGGACGGCAAGGTTCTTCCGCCCGACGGGATCATGAAGGAAGGCGATTACACCGCCGAAGAAGCCGAGGACGAGGGGCGGCGGATTCTGCGCACCGTCTACGGGCAGGTCGCGCATCAGACCGACCATGGTGTTCCGGTGCTGCCCGCCGCGCCGAAGGTCGTCGACGACGGGCCGGATCAGCCGTACGTTCCGCCTGGTGAGGGCGGCGGCGAGAACGGCGGCGGGGGCGGCGACAACGGTGGCGGCACGGGTGAGAACGGTGGGGGTACCGGTGAGAACGGTGGCGGCACGGGCGAAACCGGCGGTGGCGAGGACACCGGTGGCGAGACCAGCACCGAACCGGAAGACACCGGCACCACCGCCGCGAGCACCGAAACCCAGAGCACTCCACAAACCACCAGCACACCGACCGACACCGGACGGCCGACGACGACGGGAACCGGCACGCCGACCGGCACCGGCTACCTGCCCGGCGGCTCCGGAGGTTCGGGGTCGGGTTCCGGATTCCCCGGGCGCGGCGGCGGTTCGGGCGGCGGTGGATCGGCTGGCGGCAGCGGCCAGCCGGGGGCGGGACGCAGCTTGCCCGGCGGTGGGCAGCCCCAGTCGGGCGCGGCGCCCGCGCCGGCCGCGGCCGGGCGTGGTGGTGCGGCCGGAGCCGGCCGGATGGGTATGGGTGGTATGCCGATGGGCGGCATGGGCGGCGCGCGGGGCGGCGGCCAGGACGAGGAGAAGTCGGGTACCTCGGGGATCAAGGATTATCTGATCACCCAGGAACACGGCGAGGAACTCACCGGGCTGGATTCGATACCCAAGACCGTGCCGCCGGTGATCGGCGAGGGGTGAACCGCATGAACGAGCCGACCATCCACATTCTCGCCGGCCCCCACCTGGCATCGGGAATCGAATCGTGCCGCCCGAGCGCGGCCTCGGGCCGGATCCCGACCGCTACATCCTGGCGGCCGTGCAGAGGCATCCGGAACCGGCGGATTCCGAGTGCACCGCGTGCCGTCGAGGTGCGGGCATGAGCGAATGGCGTTTCACCGGCCTGCAATTCCAGATCCTGTGGTCCGCTTACGGTTCCGATCGCCTCCCCTATCCGCTGCGCTACCGGCCGGTCGCCGACAGCTTCGAAGACCTGCGGATGCAGCGTGAGGCGGCGGTGGCACAGCTGCTGGACGGGTTCTACTCCGTCGAGCTCATGCGGGTGCTCGAGGTGCTGCGTGAACCCGAGGCGCGGGTGGAGATCAAAGGCTTCGGGGAGCAGGGATCGGGGACGACCTACCGATTCCACGGGGCCGTGAACGGGTACGCGGGCGCGGCGCTGGTGCAGTTGGCGGGGACGGCCGAGGACATCGGAGGTGACGTCGTCGTCACCGCCTGTGCGGCCGATCAGTTGCCCGCGCAAGCCCTTGCGGCACTGCCGAAAGCGCAGGCCGGCACCGCGCCGCCGCTCGAGGTGCGGCGCGAAGAACTCGCCGCCGACCGCTCGCGGTACGTGCGCGGCCACGGCGAGGCGAGCCTCACCCAGCAGCTGGACCGGGTCTTCAAACGCACCCGGCGCTCGTTCGGCGAGATCATGGTCTTCCCCGGCCCCGCCGTCGACGCACGCCCCTCCTTCGGCCGCAGTTTCTGGTGGATGGATTACGACGACGGCCGCTACTACGTGAAAACCGGCGACCCGATCGTCGCGAAACCGGCGAGCCCGGCGGCGCTCGGCAACGAAATCGGCAGATTGATCTCGATCACCCAGCGGTTCTATCGGGAAGACCGCGACCACGACGAATACCTGCGGACCCGCAGGTAGCGGGTCCGCAGGTCCGGAACGGATAACACACACCCGCCGACACGGAAGGCACCCTGGGAGCGGGCACAAACCTCGACGGACGGCCTCCCCCCATAGCAGCGCACGGTGTTTCGTAGACGCGATGCCGAATCACCCACTACCCGAAAAACATCGCCTCCTGCACGCCTGCCGCACCGAGATGTACACCGATCATCCGATGCTGCGGCTGGCCTATCAGCTCACCACGTTGCACGAACGTCGGCTGTGCAGTGCGCGCGAGAGCATCGACGACCGCAAGGCGATCGACGACCTCGATGCCGAGCGCCTACGCCACATCCGCGCGATCGACACCTGGGTCAACAGCCAGATCCCGCCGACTCCCGGTTCCGCGCACCTGCACACCGAAACCCTCGGCACCATCGTCGACCGCCTGGCCCGATACACCGCCCAGGCCTATGCGGCGCTCGCCGACGGCTCCGGCGAACTCGGCGACGCATGGGAGCGACTGGCCGAACTCGCGGTGGGTTACGACGATCTCGCATCCGAGGTCGCGGCCGGGCGGCGCCGACTCCCCGGGCCCCTGTAGCGCATCAGCTCCGGGCGTCCCCGCTCGTCCAAGGCGGCTTCCGATAGTAGGAATTTGACGCCGTCGACGATATTGCGGCGCCACTCACCATCAGCCCTCGACCACAAGCCAGCTCGCAGCAGCACCTTATCTCGCGATGAAATCCACGGCGGTTTCGACATTACCCGGCTGCATTCCGGTATCCGTCAATACCTTGAAGTCGCACCTGCTCCGAAGCCGATACCAACGCCCCTGGTCGATCCGAACACTGGAGTGGAGTAGATAGTCCGGCGGGATTTCAGGATGGTTATCCGAGTATCCGGCAATTCCGCCTATCGTGGTTCGACAGCTCATCGATCCGTACACGACCTTCTGAGCGGCGGGCTTGAGCTTCAAGGACCAAGCGAAAGTCCCTGTACTGTAGTCCACCTGGCCGGTGAATCTCGCCACATTATTGTCATGGTCATCGTGCGGCTTGCTTCTGGAAAATTCCATGTCTACGGGATTTGGAGCCGCCTCGGCGGATACTGGCACCGCAGCCAGCAGTATAGCGGCGACTATTGAAGCTAGAGAAACCTTATTCATTTCATCCCCCCGGCAATAAGGTACTGCTAATTAATCCACGTTATTCGAACAGCACGCAAACTGTGCGAATCCTGCTGAGCATTCTCGTACTCGACTTCGACTGCATCCTCGAGGTTGATATCGTCGAAATTTCTACCCCACAAGGAATCCACGCCGAACCAGATTTGATCACCAGCTGTGGATAGGACTATGCCCGTTGCGCGCTTTCGGTTCCAGCGCCATATCTTCCCCCTGGTGGTGTGCACCCCCTCCTCCTGCATGCTGTGCAGCGTATCGGAGTGGGAGGGGACAAGCAACGTCGCCTTCGATCTACAGCTAATCCGATGCGCCGCAGCGCAATCCGGCTCGGCATGCCTGACTGCGCGGCGCAGTAGCGCGAATAATCTGCGGTCAGAGACCCGCCCAGTTGCAGGGACCACGGCGTTGCCAGTGGCATACGGCCGGTACCCGATCGGCGGTCAGCTCGCCGCGGCGCTCGCCGACGGCTCCGGCGAACTCGGCGACGCATGGGAGCGACTGGCCGAACTCGCGGTGGGTTACGACGATCT
The DNA here is from genome assembly GCF_059509835.1 of Nocardia sp. CDC519. Lineage (NCBI taxonomy): Bacteria > Bacillati > Actinomycetota > Actinomycetes > Mycobacteriales > Nocardiaceae > Nocardia > Nocardia sp. CDC519. The sequence continues at coordinate 577,545 of NZ_CM183377.1, forward strand.
CGCCTCCGAGGTCGCGGCCGGGCGGCGCCGGCTCCCCGGGCCTCCGTGAAACGCGCCGGGCAATCCGGGCCACCATCGGACTCCGGCCTGCCGTTCTCGCACCGAACGCCACCGAGCCGATCTTGGTACCGTGATCAGGCAGGAGTCGATCACCGAGGGAAGTACACGATGGCGCTGGTGGAAGCGGGCCGGAGTGGCCTCGACGAAGTGCTGGCCGGGTTGCAGTGGCGGTTCGTGCGCCGCGACGTGTTCGAGCGCGGGGCCGGCGAGTGGGAGTTCCTGTCCGGTCGAGCGAACGCGATCCTGGTGCTCGACGGGCTGATCCGGGTCGAAGGACTCGGCGAGTCCGAGGATCTGACACCCGGCGACTTCCTGTTCGTACCGCATGAGGATCGCTTCGCGCTGCACGCGCTCTCCGAAACCACCGTGCTGCGCCTCCAGCTCGCCCCGGCGCGCACCGGCGCGGCCATGGCCGCGCTGCCGCAGCGGGTGCTGCTCACCGAGTTCGCCAGGCACACGCCGCTGGCGGCGACGATGATGCGGCACCTCATCGAGGAATGCGCGGAACCGGAAGGGGTGCAGGGCGATCGGGTGGCCACCTTGATCGCATCGATGGCGATCGAATCCTGGCACCAGCGCGGGTGCGCGCCGAAACGGTGGCTGTTGCGGGTGAACGAGCCGGGGGTGGCGCGGGCGGTGGCCGCCATGCACGCAGACCCCGGCAAGGACTGGACGGTCGAAGCGCTCGCACGGGTGGCGCTGGCCTCGCGGTCGGGGTTCGCCGCGCGGTTCCAGGCGGCCACCGGGCTCACGCCGGGCCGCTATCTGACGCAGCTGCGGGTCGAACGAGCGCAGCGGTTCCTGACCGAACAGGACGCCTCGGTCGGGGCGGTGGCCCGGCGCCTTGGATACCGGTCCGAGACGGCGTTCGGGCGGGCGTTCCGCAGGCATACCGGCCGCACGCCGTCGGAATGGCGGCGCGCGGCCGGTACCTCGACGTAGCGGTCAGCCGGCGGCCCGGCTCAGCGACAGGCGCAGCGTGATCGCGCCGAACACGGCAGCGGCGGCGGCCACGCCGTAGGTCGCGGCCAGGCCGATGCCGTCCACCCCACGTCCACCGACGGCCGAACCGAGAATGATCGCGAGCTGGAATCCGCCCACCAGCAGCCCGCTTCCGGCTTCCACCCGATCCGGCAGCACCCGCGACACCCACACCTGCACGACATTGAGGATGCCGCCGAACGCACCACCCCAGATCACCACCGCGACATAGGCGAGCGGGGCGAGGGCGGCGGAACCGATGATCGCGAGCAGTGAGCCGCCGATGGCCACCGGCACCGCCACCAGCAGCATGCTCAGCCGGCGGTCGGCGAGTGAACCGAGCACGAAATTACCGACCAGGCCACCGATGCCGAACAGCGCCAACAACACCGGGATCGCCGTCGGCCCCGCGCCGAGCAGCTCGTCGAGCGCCGGACGGATGTAGGTGTAGCCGGCGAAATGTCCGCCGATCACGGCGACGACGCTGATCAGGCCCAGCGCCGCACCCGGTGCGCGCAGGGCGCCACCCATGGCCGACCAGCCGACACCCTGCGTCGGCGCGATCGGTGGCAGCACCACCTGCACCGCGACAGCCGCCACCAACGTCAGCGCCGCGGCGACCACGAACACGACCCGCCATCCGGCGAACGTGCTCAACAGCACTCCGAGCGGGACCCCGGCCACCGTGGCCACGGTGGTGCCCGCGTTCACGATCATCATCGCCTTGCCGAGCCGCTCGGCCGGCACCAGTTGGGTGGCGATCACCAGCGCCATCGACCAGTAGCCGCCCACCGCCACACCCAGCATCAGCCGCGCGATCAGCAGCAGGACGATGTTCGGGGCAAGTGCCACAACCAGGTTCGATACCGCGGCACCGACGGTCAGCACCATGAGCAGGGTGCGCCGATCGGCCCGCGGGAACAGCGAACTCAGCCCGAGCGCCGCCAGCAGCGCGGTCAACGCCGTCGCGCTCACCGACAGCCCGACCACGCCTTCCTGGACACGGAGATCCTCCGCGAGCGCGGTCAGCACTCCCGGCGGCAGGAACTCCGAGGTCACCAGGGTGAAGCTGCCGAGGAACATGGTGAGCAGAGCCGGCCACGCTCGCCGCGCGAAAGCCGGCGCCGAGGGTGCGGCGGTGAGAGTCGTCGTTGTCATGCCAGAGGCAACGCCCGCCGCACCCCACCCCACGCGACCGAAACGCCAAGTCACTCGCCCCAAACGCCAAGTGTCCCGTGGAGTAGCCCAGGCCGAGAGCGCCAGCGCAACCTCACGCGCCCGGCTCGACCCGCCGGACAGTGCCCACCGTGCCGATTCCCTTGTCGAACGAGGCGACCGGCGAACCCGGATCGGACTCGGCCAGGGCCACCAGGTAGGCATCGGCGAACGAGAGCCGGCCGCCGGCGATGTCACAACGTCCGACGCGGCGAGCCGGGCCCCGAAGAGCCCGGGCCCGCTCGGTTGCCTCGATCAGCGCGCGTTGGCGGTGCAGACGACGTCGACGACCTTGGCGCCGCTCAGGTCGGCCGAGCCGACATTGGCCAGCAGTGCGGTCGGGTGGTGCTCGGCGAGCTTGCGGAACGCGGCGCGCTCGGCCTCGTCCCGGTTCGCGCCGGCCGCCGCGGCCACGCCTTCGTTGTTCTCCACCAGCACGCCACAGCCGTTGGCCCAGGAGATCATCACCTGGCAGTCGGCCTGACCACAGTTGGCGAGCGCCGCGTTGCGCGCAGCCTCATCGCTGGGCTCATCGACGCTGACTCCGTACAGCACGGTCTGGCCGCTGAACGCGATCGCCGCGAACTGCCCCTCCGCACTCGCCGAGCCGGCACCGAACACCGACCCGGCCGCCAGGCCGAACGCCACCATGGCAAAGCCGACCTTGTTCTTCACACTCATCGAAAGATCTTTCCGCTGGAAAAAGCTCCGGAACCGGAGTCGCCGTATCTTTACAGGCGGCCGAAAGCTGGGCAATTTCTGCCCGATTCGCCGACCGATGTCCGCCTCAGCAGGGCCGGATCGTCGGTGCCGACGGTGTGCCGCCCGCGCGATCTCGGGTCACGGGGCGGGTTGTGGCCGGCGATCGTTGTTCGAGCGGCGGGCGATGCTGTGGACGAGCAGGCCGAACAGCACGATCACGAGGACGGGGGCGGCCACGGGGACCCACGCCAGGTGAAGGGGTAGCAGGGCAGCGGCCGCGGCGATGACGGTGAACGCTACGGCGCCGGTGACGGAGGGGATGGTGGTCGGGACCACGCCTACCGGGGCGGTGACGGTTGCGGTATTGAGCAGGTAGGCGGTGGCCACCAAACCTGTTGCGGCGGCAGCCAATACACCAGTGTCAGACCAGGCCAGCACACCGACGGCGAGCAGTACGGCAGCTACCGCGGCGGGGCGGAACCACCAGCCCGCGGCGACAAGAGCGATGGCGGGCAGGCCCGCCCACGGGATCATCAGGGTGATCGAGCCGATGAGCAGCACACCGGAAAGGACGGCGAGGAAACGGATCATCGGCGCACCCGGACGGTTCGGCGGTGTTGCGGCAGCAGGCGCATGATCTGATCCAAACGAGTGTCTTCGGGCCAGGACACGATGTCGACGCCGACGGTGCCCATATCGCGGTACATGGTGGCGCGTTCGAGCTGCCACATGCGGGCCAGCGTCGGGTCGAGACCTTCGGCGAACGGGGTGCCGCGCAGGACGTCGACCACCACCACGACGTGGCCGCGTTTGCGCAGGTCGATCAAGGCGAGCGCGAACTGGGTATCGAGCAGGGTGGAGAACGCGATGACGATCGCGCCCAGCGGCACGGCGGCGTGCGGGGCCAGGGTGCCGGTGGTGGGGATGTGCTCGTCGCCGACATCGAGGACGGTGTCGACGATGCGGTAGAACTGGCGGCGGCCGATATCGGGGCGCAGCCAGCGCGGATCCTGTCCGAGGCAGACCACGGCGGTGCGATCGCCCGCCTGCAACGTCGACTGCACCACCTGCGCCGCACCGCGCACCGACAACTCCAGCGAATCGGTGGCCGGGCCGGGCGCCTGCAAGGAGGTGTCGATCAGCACGACGACGTCGGCGGAACGGTTGGTGAGCCGCTCGGTGACGTACAGCCGGCCGCGGCGCGCGCTGACCGGCCAGTTCACGATCCGCAGCTGATCGCCCGGCGCGTACGCGCGGATATCGGCGTACTCCACACCCGGCCCGTGTTTGCGGGTCAGGTGCACACCGAGCCGTTCGGGAAGTTCGGTGCGCGGCAACCGCATTCGCTGTGGATCGGTGATCGGGTACACGAACAGCTGCCCGGCGGGCCGCCGCACCGTGGCCACCGCGAGACCGGCCGGGCTCAACGCCGATACCCGCACGTTCACCGGATAGCGGCCCCATCGCGTGGCCGACAACGCCAGCCGCAGGCCGGCCGGCGCCGCACCGGAATCACTGGCCTCCTCGATCACCGTCTCCAGCCCCTTGGTCGGCTCGGGGGTGCAGCGCAGCAGCGCATGACCTTCCTCGACGAACGCCGCGACCGTCAGCACCACTTCCTCGGTCTCGAAGCAGCGCTGGGTCGGGCCGCCGTCGATCTGGATGCGGGTGCGCGACTGCTGCCACGGCGCCGTGGCCAGCACCCCGAGCAGCGGCGCCGCGAACACCACCAGCTGCCAGCTGTTCACCGCGATCGCCAGGACCAGCGCGACGGCCGCGCATCCGGCCAGCATGTACACCAATGGTGCCGGGCGCCACTCTAATTCGGCCTCGAGCGCGGTGCTCGAGTCGCGATGCCTCATGGCGTGGCGGCGCGCGGGACGGGCAGTCGACGCAGCAGTTCGGAAATCACGTCCTCACCCCGGATCCGGCGCACCCACATCTCCGGGCGCAGCGTGATCCGGTGCGCCATGGCCGGAATCGCCAGCGCCTTCACATCCTCGGGGATGACGTAATCGCGGCCGAGCAGCAGCGCCCGCGCCCGTGACATCTGCACCAGATCCAACTCCGCACGCGGGCTCGCACCCACCTCCACCTGCGGATGGCCGCGGGTCGCCGCGGCGAGCGCGACGACATAGCCGACGACGTCCGGGTGCACGGTGACGAACTCGACCGAATGCCGCATCTCCATCAGGCCGTTCGCGTCCACCACCTGGCCCACCTGCGGGACCGTCGCGCCGCGTTCGAGCCTGCGCCGGATCATCTGGGTTTCATCGCGCTCGGACAGATAGCCCAGCCGCAACTGGATGGCGAACCGGTCCAGCTGCGCCTCCGGCAGCGGATAGGTGCCTTCGTACTCGATCGGGTTGTCGGTCGCCAGCACGATGAAAGGCTGTGGCAGCGGGAAGGTTTCACCGTCGATGCTGACCTGGCCCTCGGCCATCGCCTCCAGCAGCGCCGCCTGGGTCTTCGGCGGGGTCCGGTTGATCTCGTCGGCCAGCAGCATGTTGGTGAACACCGGGCCGCGACGGAAGGTGAACCGGCCGGTCGACATGTCGTAGATGGTCGACCCGAGCAGATCCGCTGGCAGCAGATCCGGGGTGAACTGCACCCTGGCGAAATCCAGGCCCAGCGCGGCGGCGAACGATCTGGCGATGAGCGTTTTGCCGAGGCCGGGCAGGTCCTCGATCAGCACATGCCCGCCGGAGAGCACCGCGATCAAGATGAGCTGCAACTCGTCTCGTTTGCCGACCACGACCCGGGACAGCTCCCGTAACACGGCCTCACTGCGTTGGACGGTCACGTCCAAAGGCATCGTCATTTGTCTACTCGCACTTGCTCAACCCGTTTCACATTCTCTGCAGTCGGCGCAGGATCTCGTCCAACGCCTCCCGCCCCGGTGCGCGACCGACCTGGTCACGCAATTCCGAGTTCGCCGGATCCACCCAACGCCACAGTTCGGTACCGAACTGGTGGATTCCGGCGGCCTCGATCGCCCTGCGGTTCTTGGCGACCCGCACTCCGGCCGACAATTCGAACTCCTTGGCCAGCAGGGGACGTAGGTAGCGGTCCCAGTCCGCGCGGGTGCCGTCCGCGCGGTCGGCGAGCATCTGCGCCCTGGCATGCCAGCGGTGCAGCATCTCGGCGGGGCCGTTCTCGATCTCGTCGGGCAATTCGGGCTCACGCGGGCCGGAACGGCCGAGCAGGGACCACACCAGCCAGGCCAAGGCGACCGCCACCGGGACGCCGGCGGCGGCGAGCATCGCCTCGCGGGCGCGACCGAGGGTGACCAACTCGATCACCACGACCACCAGTACCGCCGTCACGATCATGCTCAGGCGGGTCATGTGGGCACCACCTCCCCTTGCAGGTCGGCGAGCACGATGCGCAGCAACTGTTCGGCGCGCATGCGTTGCCATTCCATCATGGAGTGGGGGCTGAACCTGGCCTCTTCGAACAATGCCACCAGCTCGCGCGCCGACGCGTCGTGCAGGGCGCCGTGCTCGAACGCGCGGGCCAGCACCTCCATCGGAGTGTCGGAGGCCAGTGGGGCCGCCGAACGGGCCGCCGAGAGGCCACGCTCCATGGCGACGTAGCAGGCGATGATCGCGGTCCGCGGGTCCTGGCCGGGTGCGGCCATGGCGGCCAGGCCCATCTCGGCGGCGCGGGCCAGCGAATCGGCAGCGGTCTCCGCGGGGGGCGCGACCGGTTCGGGTTCGGGGGCGGGTGTGCGGCGGGTGGTGACGGCGACGACCACCAGGCCCGCGATGGCCACGGCCACCAACGTCACGGCGGCGACGATGGCCAGCACCAGTGCGGTGCCCGCGAGTTCGGCGGGTTCGGTAGCGGTGGCCGGGTCGGAGGGCTGGGTATCGCCGGTGGTCGGGCTCGGGGTGGCGGTGCCCGTCGGGGGCGCGACCGAGGTATCGGCGTCCGGTTGGACGCCGACGAAGTACACGGCCGAGACGAGGGCGAACAGCAGCGCCAGCGCGGTGAGGATGCCCAGCACGATCAGCCCGGCGCGGCCCAGCTTCCAGGGTTCGCGATCGGTATCCGGATCGGGTTCGGGCATGGCCAGCGGCAGCCGGTGCTGGCTGGCGATGACACCGGCCAGCAGGATGACCACCGACACCGTGAGCAGCACGGGCATGAGCGCCACGGCGATGGCGGACATGGCCGACGGGCCGTCGTCCTCGGATTCGGTGACGCCCGGCAGATAGCCGCGCAAGGCGATAACGGCGCAGACGAGCAGCGTGATCACCACGATCACGCGCGATATCGGCGCTCGCGACCGGACCACTGCGTTACCCCATACTTGTGTACTGCCCAAAACAGCCACATAGTTACATGCCGAACGGTCCGCTCGGGAGGGAATCGATTACTTCGGAGAACGTCCGTTTTAACTGCCCCGTCCCAGGTCGCGGCGGGCGCGGCGGACCTTGGTTCAGCTAACTGACAGCGACCGCCTCGGTTTGTGACAACTCACCAAGACGGCTCGCCGCTCTTGCGATATCCGGCACGCCGCGCACGCCGTCGACCAGCTCAGCGACCGGCGCCTGCGCGTAGACGGTGAGGGTTCGATCGGCGTCGTAGAGGACGTCGACAAGGTTGACCAGACGCATGGCCCAATCGGGTGGGATTTCGCGCAGGAGCGGGACGCCGTAGAGGTTCCAGGTGTGGAAACGCTCGGCGAGGTCGACATAGTCGGCGGCGGACGTGGGGACGGCGCACAGGTCGGCGAAATCGAGGGTGATGGTGGTGGCGTCGACGGCCAGCGCCCGCACGGTCCGGCTGCCCACTGCGACCTCGACTCGCGGACCGGTGCTGCCCGGCGAATCGTGGACCGCCGCTGCGTCGGCACGGTTCCCGTCAGCCGGCACTCGACCGGGGGCATTCGCTACGCCGGGTTCGATCCGCGCGCTCGCACGGGAGGGCACGGCCGGACCGGGCATGCGACCCACCTGACCGGGCCGGCCATCGGCGGACACAACCGGATCCGGCGGGTGACCGACGTGCCCGGGCCGGCCATCGACGGGCACGACCGGATCTGGCGTGCGATCCACCCGCCCGGGCCCGCCATCGACGGGTACGGCCGGATCCGGCATGCGACCCACCCGCCCGGGCCCGCCATCGACGGACACAACCGGATCCGGCGGGTGACCGACCTGCCCGGGCCGGCCATCGACCGGTACGGCCGGATCTCGCGTGCGACCCACCCGCCCGGGCCAGCTATCGACGGGTACGGCCGGATCCGGCATGCGACCGAACCGGCGGAGTGCACCATCGCCGGGCGCGCTCGACGCCGGACCGCTGATACGGCCGGAACCGGGCTCGGTGCGCGGCGGCGGGCCGACGATGTAGCGGCCGGCACGGAAACCGGTCGCGCGGCCGTGCGCGACGGTGCGGTAGTCGAGCGGGCCGTCGAGGGATACGACGTCGAGTTCGGCGACGATGCGTTCGATGGTGGGCAGGAAATGGTCGTGGAACAGCGGGTTCGGCAGGAGTTCCGCCGGCGCGTAGTTCGAGGTGACGACGAGCGTCAGGCGGCGGGCGAACAGAACATCGAGCATGCGGGCGATGAGCATGGCGTCGCCGATGTCGTGGACATGGAATTCGTCGAAGCACACCAGCTGGGCGTTGCCGAGCAGGGTGTCGATGGCCTTGTCGATGGAGCCGCGGGCGTGGTTCTCGGCGTGCAGGCTCGCGAAGAAGGTGTGGAAATGGAAGCGACGCTTGCGTTTCGAGCCGACGGAGGCGAAGAAGCGGTCCATCACCATGGTCTTCCCACGGCCCGGGCGGCCGTGCAGGTAGACGCCGCGATGATGTTTGCGCGGGCGATGATGGCGGTCCAGCAACCGGCCGAGTGCAGCGGCGGCGCGTTCCTGATCGGCGTCCCATCGGATTGTTTCCATGACACCTCCTCTACAGATGTAGAGTAGTGGTGGTCCGGCACGGCGCCATGGTTACCTCGGACACACCGACTGCTGCGGCGTCGGTCCGTTTCGGGCACATGCGGAGGCTGGGTTGCCCCACACGGGCGCTTCGGACGGCGCCGACCGACATAAACGGTCCGGGCCGAACGAACGACGCGCGCCGACACGATCAGCGCGAATCCACACAAGCCGTGCGGCCGACACGAGCCGGGCCCGCCGACACGAACGGTGGGGGCCGACACGAACGGGCGCGGCGGTCGGGGCTCCCGGCAGGAACCGAAAAGGACGAGGGATGGCTCTTCAGGATCGACGCACACTGATCGTCGATGCGGCGATCGAACTCATTGCCGCGCAGGGTATTCGCGCGCTCACGCATCGCGCCCTCGACAACGCGCTCGCCCTGCCCGCGGGCTCGACCTCGTACTACTTCCGCACCAAACGCGCCCTACTCGAGGCAGTGGTCGACCACATCACCGCACGCACCCGCGATGACTTCCTCGCCGCATTCCCCGACAACCCGCCGACGCCGGAGGCAGGCGATCATGCGCAGGTGATCGCCCAACTGGCGGGCGGAATCGGCGCCTGGCTGGACGACCTGCTGGCCCGCCGCCGCGCGCACCTGATCGTCCGCTACGCGCTCACCATCGAACTGAGCGCCGACCCCGAACTGCACCGCCGCCTCGTCGGCAGCCTCTTCTCCCACCCCCGCGCCCGCGCCCTGTTCGAGCACCTGGGCGCCGAGGACCCGGACACCGCGGCCGCCGACTTCATCGCCGTCATCGAAGGCGCCACCTTCGACCGCTTCGCCGGGGCACGGACCGGCCTACCTACCGGCACTCCGGACAGCGCGGTCCAGCTCGCCGGCGTTCTCAGCGCCTACCTGCGCGGGGCACTCCCCTGATCGTTGTCCGATGGTCCGCCACGCGCACGCTGCCACGGGTCGTCGTCATCCAAACGCCGAGAAGACCTCTCGGCCATGTGACCCTCGGTGACTCAGGCGGCGCTGAGCACCAGACCCGAGGTCGGGACGCCCGTCCCCGCGGTGACCAGAATGTTGGTGAGGTCTTCGACCTGGTTCACCGACGTGCCGCGGATCTGGCGGACGGCTTCGGCGATGCCGTTCATGCCGTGGATGTAGGCCTCGCCGAGTTGGCCGCCGTGGGTGTTGAGGGGCAGGCGGCCGCCGAGTTCGATCGCGCCGTCGGCGATGAAGTTCTTGGCTTCGCCGCGGGGGCAGAAGCCGAGTTCCTCGAGCTGCATCAGGACGAACGGGGTGAAGTGGTCGTAGAGGATGGCCGCCTGCATGTCCTCCGGACGCAGGCCGCTCTGGGCCCACAGCTGGTCGCCGACCAAGCCCATTTCGGGCAGGCCGGTCATGGCGTCGCGGTAGTAGCTGGTCATCACGTATTGGTCGGCTCCGCTGCCTTGGGCGGCGGCGGTGATGACGGCGGGACGGTTGGGCAAATCCTTGGCCCGCTCGACGCTGGTGACCACGATGGCGACGCCGCCGTCGGATTCCTGGCAGCAATCCAGCAAATGCAGCGGCTCGGCGATCCAGCGGGAATTCTGGTGATCCTCGAGCGTGATCGGCTTGCCGTAGAAGAAGGCATTCGGGTTCACCGCCGCGTGTTTGCGGTCGGCGACGGCGATGCGGCCGAAATCCTCGCTGGTGGCGCCGTATACGTGCATATAGCGGCGCGCGACCATGGCGACCTGCGCGGCCGGGGTGCCGAGACCGTGCGGATACGACCAGCCCGCATCCACACCCGAGGAGGTGGGGGCGGTCGCCAGAGCGGTGGAGAACTGCCCGAACCGCGATTCCGAGCGCTCGTTGAACGCCCGATACGCCACCACCACATCGGCCACCCCGGTGGCCACGGCTATGGCAGCCTGCTGCACCGTGGCACACGCGGCCCCGCCGCCGTAGCGGATGTCGCTGAAGAACTTCAGCTGCGGAATCCCCACCGCCCGCGCGACCGCGGCCTGGGTGTTGGTGTCCATGGTGAAGGTGGTCAGGCCGTCGACGTCGGCGGGCGTCAAGCCCGCGTCCGCGAGGGCCGCAGTGACGGCCTCGGCGGCCAGCCGCAATTCACTGCGCCCGGAATCCTTGGAGAAATCGGTGGCGCCGATTCCCGCGATCGCCGCCCGGCCGGACAGCGCCGACTGTGCACTCATCTAGGCACCTGCTTCCGAAGAACGAATGGCGATCACGACGGTGGCGACGATGTGGTCGCCCAGGCTGTCGCGCCCGGTGACGGCGAGGTGGATGTCGTCGCCGTCGATGGCGGTGACCTTCCCGGTGAGGGTGAGGGTGTCGCCGGCGTACAGCGGAACCCCGAGGCGCAGCGCGATCTTCTTGACGATGGTGCGCGGCCCCGACCAATCGGTGACGAAGCGTTGCACCAGCCCGGTATCGGTGAGGATGTTGACGAAGATGTCCTTGGAGCCGCGCTCGACCGCCTTGTCGCGATCGTGGTGCACATCCTGGAAATCCCGGGTGGCCAGCGCGGAACTGATGACGAAGGTGGGATCGGCGTGGATCACCAGCTCCGGCAATTCGGTACCGACCGCGATGGTGGCCGGTTCGATGGTGGCGGGCTCGTGCCCATTCGCATGAGCGGGACGCCCTCCGTGGTTACGCAAGCTGCCTCCTACGGGCGCTGACCCGCTCATGCGGCGATCACCTTCCAGAACGGCAGTGCCGTCTCGTCGTCGAGTTTCTCGAAGTCCACCTGCACCGGCAGTCCGACCTCGACCTTGCCGGGTTCGATGCCCCGCAGTTCACCGAGCATGCGCACGCCTTCCGCCAATTCGACCAGCGCCACCACGAACGGCAGCTGACGGCCCGGCACCTTCGGGGCGTGATGCACGACGTAGCTGAAGACTGTGCCGCGTCCCGAGGCGACCAGGTAGTCGACCGGCTCGGATTTGTCCTGCCAGATCGCGGGCACCGGCGGATGGCGCAGCGTCCCGTCTGGCATGCGCTGGATGCGCAGCTCACCGGCACGCGTTCCGGCCCAGAAGAATTCGGTATCGCGCGAGACCAGCGGACGCACCCGCGCCGACAGATCGGGCTCGGGCTCGGTGGCCGGCTTCGCGGTGCCCGGCGCGAATTTCAGCATCCGGAACAGCATTTCGGTGACCAGCTCGTCACCGACGTACCAGCGGGTGGCGAAGGTGATGAACCAGCCCTCCCCCAGCCCGGTGCGCTTGGGCCCGGTGATGTCGGTGAGCGCGCTGGTGACGGTGACCTGCTCGCCCGGCACCAGGTACCGGTGGTAGGTCTGCTCACAGTTGGTGCCGACGACGGAGGTGAAACCGGCCTCGTCGAGCAGCGCCATGGTGGCGTTCATCGGATCGTCGGGGGCGCGGTGGCCGTGCAGGCCGGGCATGGTCCACACCTGGGCCATGGCCGGCGGGGCGACGATTCCGGCGAAACCGGCGGCGCGGGCGGCGTCCTCGTCGACGTAGACGGGATTCTTGTCGCCGATCGCCTCCAGCCAGTTGTTGATCATCGGCTGGTTGACCGGGTCGCGGCCCGCGCGATGCGAGGATTCGCCCCCGGCGATGATCTTCTCACCGGCCGCGATGATCGCTTCCGGAGTGAGTGTTTCCGGCACGCGCTGCTCCTTCGTTGGTTGATGCTTGCTATCTGGGCACGCGCGGCAAGCGCAGACCGGCGGTGGCGACGAGCTCACGCATGACCTCGTTCACGCCGCCGCCGAAGGTGACGACCAGGTTCTGTTTGGTGCGCCGATCCAGCCAGGTCAGCAGTTCGGCGGTGGCCGGTTCGGCCGGATCGCCGTAGCGGCCGACGATCTCCTCGGCCAGCCGCCCCGCCTCTTGCAGCGATTCGGTGGAGTAGACCTTGGTGGCCGAGGCGTCGGCGATCACCTGGGCTTCGTCGCCGCTGCCGTGGGTGGCGGCGACCTGCCAGTTCAGCAGTTCGTTCAACCGCACCATGGCGTGGATGCGGCCGAGCGAGCGGCAGACGTCGGGCTCGTCGAGCAGGCCGCGCGGGCGGGCCCAGGTGACGACCTTGTCGTAGAGCTGCTCGATCTTGCCGGACGGCCCGAGACTGACCCGCTCGTGGTTGAGCTGGGTGGTGATCAGCTTCCAGCCCCGGTTTTCCTCGCCGACCAGCATGTTCGCCGGGACGCGCACATTGTCGAAGTAGGTGGCGTTGGTGTGGTGGGCGCCGTCGCAGGTGATGATCGGCGTCCAGGAGTAGCCGGGGTCCTTGGTGTCGGCGATCAGGATGGTGATGCCGCGGTGGCGCGATTCCACCGAACCGGTGCGGCAGGCCAGCCAGATGTAATCGGCCTCGTGTGCGCCGGTGGTGAAGATCTTCTGCCCGTTGACGATCCAGTCGCCGGACTCGTCGCGCACCGCACTGGTGCGCAGGGCGGCCAGGTCGGTGCCTGCCTCCGGTTCGGAGTAGCCGATGGCGAAATGGATATCGCCGGACAGGATGCCCGGCAGGAACTTCTGCTTCTGCTCCTCGGTGCCGAACTGCTGCAGCGTCGGGCCCACGGTCAACAGGGTGACCAGCGGCAACGGTACGTCGGCGCGGACGGCCTCGTTGAAGAAGATCTGCTGTTCGACCGGCCCGAAACCCTGCCCGCCGTACTCCTTGGGCCAGCCGACGCCGAGCCAGCCGTCGCGCCCCATCCGGCGCACCACCTCGCGGTAGGCGTCACCGTGCCGGTTCACCGCCATCGCGGCTTCTTCTTCGGGCGTGACGAGATCGGCGAAGTAGGAACGTAATTCGTCACGCAGCTTGCGCTGCTCGATGGTCAGATCGATGAACATCTGGCCCCCAATCGGTCGAGGCGCAGCGACTCGCCGCCCAGCCAGCGGGCGAGATCTTTGGCCTGGGAGTAGTAGCGGTGCATCGAATGCGTCACGTCGACGCCGATGCCACCGTGCAGGTGATGGCACTTCTGCATGGCGCGCGGCAGTTCCGCGGCCACGGTGTAGGCGAGCACGTCCAGATCGTCGTCGATCCTGGACTGGTGATCGGGGCTCGAATCGTCCTGGGCCAGCGCCCAGTTCGCGGACAGGGCGGCGGCGTGCAGGGTGCGCGAGACCACGTACAGGTCCGCGATCTGCTGAGCCACCGCCTGGAACTCGGCCAGCGGCCTGCCGAACTGATGTCGGGTGCGCACATGCTCGGCGGTGAGCTTCAGCGCGCCCTCCAGCAGGCCATCGGCGACGGCGCCGATCGAGGCCAGTGCACAGCGATGTAGATCGGCCAGTGCTTCCGGCAGCAACCATTCGGCCGGGATCTCGACCGAATCGAAATGCAGCGTGTACTCCGGCACCGCACCCGATACCGGCGACGCGGTGCGGGTGACGCCGGCGGCGGCCGCGTCGACCACGGCGACACCGACCTCGGTCGGCACCAGGATCCAGCGGGCCTGCTCGGCGTAGGGCACCGCCACCTTGTGGCCGGTGATGCGCACCTTGCCGCCCTCGGCGACGGCCTTGGTCGCTGGCTTGGTGGTGAACGGCGCACCGGGTTCGTGCAGCGCCGCGGTGAGCACGGCGCCCTCGGCGACGGCGGGAAATACCTTCTCCGCCACCACATCCGGCGCGCCGAGCAGCGGCAGCACACCGAAACCGAAGGTCGGCAGCGCCGGGATGGCGACCGCGTCGATGGCCAATTCGGTGAGCAGCACCGAGACCGCGGCCACGCCCATCTCGTCACCGCCGAACCGCTCCGGCAGCGCCACCGCGGGCAGGCCGGTGTCCACGAACGGCTGCCACAGGTCGGCCTCGCGGGCCGATTCCCGCTCCAGCAAGCTCACGACGACCTCGGCCACGGCGTCCTGGGCCTCGTCTCTGGTGAAGTCCACGCTTATCTCCAGTCGTTCCTCGAAGCCACCGGCCCCGTGTCCTGTTCGCGCATTCAGCTGCCATCCCTCGGCAGCCCGAGGATCCGCTCACCGGCCAGGGTCAGCAGGATCTGCTCGGTGCCGCCGGCGATGGACAGGCAGCGGGTGAGCAGGAACTCCTTGGTCGCCTCGTTGTCGAGGGCGCCGGCCGGGCCCGCCACCTCGACGGCGAATTCGGCCACCTCCTGCCGGTGCCGCACCCCGACGAGCTTGCGCACGCTGCTCTGCGGGCCCGCGTCGGCGCCGGCCAGGATCAGCGCCGCACCCCGCTGCTCCAGCAGCAGCCCGGCGGTCGCGTCGGCGACGAACCGGCCGAGCCGGTCGTTGATCAGCTCGGCACCGGGGCCGGTCGCGGGAAGCTTGCCGACCAGCTCTTCGAGCAGCTGGCCGATCCCCTTGCCGCCCATGGCGATCCGCTCCGCGGACAGCGTGGAGCGGGAGATCTTCCAGCCGTTGCCGAGCGCACCCACCACGCACTCGTCTGGCACGAAGACGTCATCGAGGAAGACTTCGCTGAACTTCGCCTCGCCGGTGATCTGCACCAGCGGACGGATCTCGATGCCCGCGCTGCGCATATCGACCAGGAAGTAGCTGATGCCCTTGTGCTTGGGCGCCGCCGGATCGGTGCGGGCCAGGCAGATGCCCCAGTTCGCGGTGTCGGCCAGCGAGGTCCACACCTTCTGCCCGCGCAGCATCCAGCCGCCGTCGACCTTGGTGGCGGTGGTGCGCAGCGCGGCCAGATCGGAACCGGCGCCCGGCTCGCTGAACAGCTGGCACCAGACGACATCGCCGTGCAGGGTCGGCCAGACGAACCGCTCGATCTGCTCCGGGGTGCCGTGCTGCAACAGGGTCGGCACGGCCCAGCCGCCGATCGCCAGGTCCGGCGTCTCCAATCCGGCGCGGGCGAGTTCCTCCGAGATGAGCAGGCCCGTCATCGGATCGGCGGCGCGGCCGTAGGGCTCGGGCCAGTGCGGCATGACCAGGCCGGCCTCGACCATGGCCTTGCGCTGTTGATCGACCGGCAGTGCGGCGATCGCGGCGACCTCGGCGGCCACACCGGTCGCGGCCGCACCGAGCTCGAGCGAGACCGCGGCCGCGTTGCCGACGGCGGCCGCCACACCCACCGCGGCGCCGACGCCTTCGCCGGACGATGCCGTCTCGGTGGCGGCGTCGGCGAGGATGCGGTCGGCGCCGGTGGTGCGGCGCGCACCCGCCCTGGTCAATTCGGTCACCCGCGCGCGCCAGTACCCGCCGCCGCCGAGCAGCTGCCGCAGCGCGGTCGCGCGGCGCAGGTAGAAGTGCGCGTCGTGCTCCCAGGTGAAGCCGATACCGCCGAGCACCTGGATGCAGTCCTTGGCGGTCTCGACCGCGGCATCGAGGGAGATGGCGGCGGCGATGGCGGCGGCGATCGGCAGTTCGGAGCCAGCGGGGTTCGCGAGGGCGTCGTCGGCGGCCGCGGCGGCGTCGGCGGCGACCGAGCGGATCAGCTCGGTGCGGCACAGCATCCACGCGCAGATGTGCTTGACGGCCTGGAAACTGCCGATCGGCTTGCCGAATTGCTCACGCACCTTGGCGTATTCGACCGCGGTCTCCAGGCACCAGCCCGCGACACCGGCCAGTTCGGCCGTGGTGAGCGCGACGATCAGGTCTTCGACGGCGAAATCGGGGGCGAACACGTCGGCGGCGGGCACCTGGACCTCGGCGCAGCGGACCCGCGCCAGCGGGGTGCTCGGATCCAATGCCGGCAGAGGCTCGATGGTCACACCGGGGGCTTCGGCGGGAATCAGACACCAACGCGAACCGTCGGCAACCCGCACCGGCAGCAGCACCGCAGCGCCCGGCGCGGCGCCGAGCACCGTCTCCCAGACCCCGTTGAGCACCAGCTCACCGCCGTCACCCTGCCGCGGGCGATCCACAGCCGATAAGCTGCTCGCCGACTCGACAACGGTGTCGAGTGCGACTCCGCACGGCTGCTGTTCGTCCAGTCGTCCGCCGGTCACCACGCCGGCCAACGCGGTGGTGAGCACCGGTCCGCCCACCAGATCGTGCGCGGCCTGCTCCACCAGCACGGCGAGATCGGTGATCGATCCACCCGCGCCGCCGGCCTGCTCGTCGACCGCCACCCGGAAGATCCCGAGGTCGGTCAGCTGATCCCAGTACGTGCGCCAGAAGCCGGTCGTATCGTCCCGCATTGTTGCAATCGGACGTACCGCTGCAGCCCATCCGCTCATCGACTCCTGAACGGCTTTATGCTCGTCAGTGGTGGCGATGGTCACAGTACATACCGCCTTTCCGGCGTGACTCCCACACCTAGAACATGTTCTAATATCCTGGCCGGGCGGAAGTCAAGCGATGCTTTCGTCCACAGGATCGAACGCGTACGACCCACCGACCGAGCGGGTCCGGCGCGAGTGACGCCCCGCGAATCCACGCGGGCCTCGCACTCCGCCGCGGCCCGACACGAAAGGACCAGCACCGATGGCCAGCCCCTCCCGTTCGCAGCCGGCCGACTCGAACGGGGCGCCCGCAGCGGGCACCCGAGCCGCCGTGACCACGCTCAGCGAGGACGAGCTGAGCTCCAGCGCGCAGCGCGAACGCCGCAAGCGCATCCTCGATGCGACGCTGGCATTGGCCTCCAAGGGCGGATACGACGCGGTGCAGATGCGCGCCGTGGCCGAACGCGCCGACGTCGCCGTGGGCACGCTGTACCGCTACTTCCCCTCCAAGGTGCACCTGCTGGTGTCGGCGCTCTCGCGCGAATTCGAGCAGATCGAGGGCAAACGCAAGCCGCTGGCCGGGCAGACCCCGCGCGAACGGATGCACCTGCTGCTCACCCAGATCACCCGGATGATGCAGCGCGATCCGCTGCTCACCGAGGCCATGACCCGCGCCTTCATGTTCGCCGACGCCTCCGCCGCCGCCGAAGTCGATCGCGTGGGCAAGGTGATGGACCGGGTCTTCGCCCGTGCCATGAACGACGGCGAACCCACCGAACGCCAGCTCGCCATCGCCCGCGTCATCAGCGACGTGTGGCTGTCGAACCTGGTGGCCTGGCTCACCCGCAGGGCCTCGGCGACCGACGTCACCGAACGCCTGGAATTGACCGTCGACCTGCTGCTCGGCAACAACTCCTGAGCAAAGAGGCGGCACACGGGCAGCACACGGGCATCGCCGCATGTCGGTGATGAGAATTCAACCCAGTATTGTCATGCGCGCCCCCTGAAAAACTCCTCCGATCCATAAGGTTGGATGCGTGAGCGCACAGGATCTCCCACTGGAACTTCGTCGTGCCCTGTCGACGGTCGCGCGGGTCCCACGCCTGTTGGTCGCATCGGATTACGACGGGACTATCGCACCCATCGTGTCCGATCCGGCCAAGGCGTACCCGCACGGCGAGTCGGTCCGCGCGTTACGCGCGCTGGCCGGCCTGTCCGGCACCACGGCCGCCGTCATCTCCGGCCGGGCGCTGCGTGATCTCGCGGCGCTGTCGCGGCTGCCCGTCGAGGTGCAGCTGATCGGCAGCCACGGCTCGGAGTTCGATGTCGGCTTCGTGCACGCCATCGACAACGACGCCAAGCAGCTGTTGCAAGAACTGACCACCGCGCTGAATCAGATCGCCGCGGAGAATCCGGGCGTGACGGTCGAGACCAAGCCGGCCAGCATCGCGCTGCACGTGCGCAATGCCGGGCCGGAGATCGGGCGGCGCGCGCTCAATCAGGTTCGCCAGGGCCCGGCCTGCTGGGTCGGGGTGCAGGTCACCGAGGGCAAGGCCGTCATCGAGCTGGCCGTCATCCCCACCGATAAGGGCAGCGCGCTCGACACCATCCGGCATCAGGAGGGCGCGTCGGCGGCGGTGTTCTTCGGCGACGACGTCACCGATGAGAAGGCCTTCCGGATGTTGTCCGGTCCCGACGTCGGCATCAAGGTCGGCGAGGGCGAGAGCCTGGCCAAGTACCGCGTGCCCAATACCGAGGCCGTGTCGTGCGCGCTGGCCTTTCTGCTCGAGGAGCGCCGCACCTGGCTGGCCGGCGCCAGCGCGCCCCGCATCGAGCGGCTGAGCATGCTGGCGAGCCCGCGCTCGGTGGCGCTGCTGACGCCCGACGCGACGGTCACCTGGTTCTGCCATCCCGAACCCGATTCGGCCGCGGTGTTCGCCCATCTGCTCGGCGGACCGCAGGCCGGGCATTTCAGCATCGCGCCGGAACGCCCGGGCCTGCCGCTGTCGCAGCGCTACATCGACGGCACCATGACCGTCGAAACCCGTTGGGCCAAGCTGCAAGTGGTCGACTATCTGCCGCATGACGTGGCGCCCGACCGCACCGATCTGACTCGCGTGATCACCGGCGACACGCGCGCCGTGGTGACCTTCGCGCCGCGTCCGGAATTCGGCCAGGTGCCGGTCACCATCGAGGCCGAGCCGAACGGGCTGCGGGTGCGCGGCACCAACGATCCGACGGTGCTGCGCTCCCCCGGCGTCGAATGGACCATCCAGAGCGACGGCGTGCACAGCTCCGCGACCGCCGTCGTCGATCCGTCGCAGGGCCCGGTGGTGCTGGAACTGCGATGCGGCACACCGGATCTCGCGCCCGCCATGACGCCGGAACCCGAGCGCAGGCGGATCGCCGAGACCTACTGGTCCTCCTGGGCGGCCTCGCTTGACCTGCCGCCGCTGAAGCCGGATCTGATGAAGCGCTCCGCGCTGACCCTGCGCGGGCTGGTGCACGCACCGTCCGGCTCGATCCTGGCCGCGGCCACCACCTCGCTGCCCGAGGACATCGGCGGCGTGCGCAACTGGGATTACCGCTACTGCTGGCTGCGCGACGCCGCGCTCACCGCGTCGGCGCTGGTGTCGCTGGGTTCACTGAGTGAGGCCGAGGACTTCCTCGGCTGGGTGCACCGGGTGCTGGAGACGCTGCCCGGCCCTGAGCGGCTGCACCCGCTGTACACGCTCTACGGCGAGACGCTGCCGCCCGAGGCCGTCATCGATCAGCTGCCCGGCTATGCTGGATCTCGGCCGGTGCGCGTCGGCAACGCGGCGAACATGCAGGTCCAGCTGGACGTCTTCGGCCCGATCGTGGATCTGATCGCCACCTTGGCGCACGCAAGGGAAACCCAGGGCGTCGGCGATCCGCGGATGGCGCTGCCGGATCAGGACTGGGAGCTGGTGCACGCCATGGTCTCGGCGGTGCAGCGGCGCTGGCACGAGCCCGACCACGGCATCTGGGAGATCCGCGGCAACCCGCGCCACCACGTGTACTCCAAGGTGATGGGCTGGCTCACCATCGACCGCGCGCTCACCCTCGCGCAGAAGTTCGACCGCCCGATCCATCCGGAGTGGGCCGCGCTGCGCGATCAGATCGCCGACGAGGTCAAGACCAAGGGCTGGAACGAGGAAGTGCAGTCGTTCACCGCCGCCTACGACGGCACCGATCTGGACGCCGCGACCCTGCACATCGGGTTGAGCGGGCTGATCGATCCGTCGGATCCGCGTTTCGCGGCCACCGTCGTCGCCACCGAGGCGGAGCTGCGCAGCGGTTCCACCGTGTACCGCTACCACCACGACGACGGCCTGCCCGGCGGCGAGGGCGGGTTCCATCTGTGCGCGGCCTGGCTGGTGGAGGCGTACCTGCTGATCGGCAAGCGCTCCGATGCCGAGGCGCTGTTCGCCCAGCTGGTGGACGTGGCCGGGCCGACCGGGCTGCTCAGCGAGGAGTACGACCCGGTGGCCGAGCGTTCCCTCGGCAACCATCCGCAGGCCTACAGCCATCTCGGTCTGCTGCGCTGCGCTCAGCTGCTGAGCCAGCCGGTGAACGCGCTGGTGAGCTGATCCGGACCACGGCCCACGTCGACGGCAGGCTGCCCGCCGGTCGCCGACGTGGGCCGATCCGCGTCCGGGGAACACAGATCACACGGATTCGGTTCGTATCCGCAGAAACGCCCTGATAAAGTAAAACGGAAACGATTTCCATTAAGCTTTCCGGGAGCCCGCGTGAGAACCAGATCTGCCACCACCTTCGCAACCGTCGCGGTGGGTCTGGCGACCGCGCTGAGCCTCACGGCCTGCGGCACCGGCTCCGACGACGCGTCGGGAAAGCCGTCGGTGGTCGCCTCGACCAATGTCTGGGGCAATATCGCGGCTACCGTTGCCGGGCCGGACGCCGAAGTCGAATCGATCATCACCGACCCCGCCGCCGACCCGCACTCGCATGAGACCTCGGCCATCGAATCGGCCGCGATCACCGACGCCGATCTGGTGGTCTACAACGGCGGCGGCTACGACGAATTCATCGAGAAGGCCATCGAGGGCACCGGCAAGCGCACCGTCGACGCCTTCGCCTCGCGCGCCGAGGACATCCGCGACGACGAGAACGAGCACGTCTGGTACGACATCGACACCGTCGCGGTGGTCGCCGACCAGATCGCGAAGGCCCTCGGGGAGATCGACCCCGACCATGCCACCGGATACACCGACCGCGCGGCAGCCTTCAAGGACAGCCTCAACGGCGTCCGCTCCTACACCACGCCGGCGCGCACGTCGGACCCCGGCGCCCCGATCGTGCAGACCGAACCGCTCGCGCACTACCTGCTGCTCGACGCCGGCGCCAAGGACGTGACACCACACGAGTACCAAGAGGCGATCGAGCAGGAAACCGATCCGGCCCCGGCCGCCGTGGCGGCCACTCGCGATCTGATCACCGGCAAGCAGGTGCGCGCCATGGTCTACAACGTGCAGACCGAGGACAACACCAGCAAGGAACTACGCGCCCAGGCCGAGGCGGCCGGTATCCCGGTGATCGAGGTGACCGAAACGCTGCCCGCCGGGGTCGACTACGTCACCTGGCAGACCGACAACGCCCGCGCCATCGCCTCGGCACTGGACTGATATGCGCGCCGAACGTCGGGTCGAGCGGGCCGAGCTGGTGGACACCGGCGAACCGGAAGTGGCCGGTTCGCCGGTCGAGACCGCGGTACCGGGCGGGACCACGGCGCCGGTCGACCGGTCCGCGCCCGTGGCCGCACCGCCGGAACGCACCGCCCCGGCCACGCCGGCGATCAAGCTCGATTCGGCACGGCTGTCGTTCGGCGATCGGACACTGTGGCAGGGGCTCGATCTGGAGGTGGCGCCCGGCGAATTCATCGCGATCCTCGGGCCGAACGGATCGGGTAAGACCTCGCTGCTGAAAGTGCTGCTCGGACAACTCGGCTTGAGCTCCGGCAGCGCCGAGATCGCCGGGGTTCCCGCGCGGGCGGGGCATCCGGATATCGGCTACATCCCGCAGCAGAAGACCATCGATGCCGGGGTGCAGTTGCGTGGCACCGATCTGGTCGGGCTCGGGGTGGACGGGCATCGGTGGGGGCTCGGCTGGCGCACGCGCCGCGAACGTAAGCGCAAGGTCGCCGCGGCCGTGGCCGATGTGGGCGCGCAGGCGTTCGCGGACGCGCCGTTGGAGAGCATGTCCGGCGGCGAGCAGCAGCGGCTGCGAGTGGCGCAGGCCCTGGTCGGCGATCCACGCGTACTGCTGTGTGACGAACCGCTGCTGAGCCTGGACCTGGCGAACCAGCGGCTGGTGTCGGAGCTGATCGACCGGCGCCGCCGCATCCACGACACCGCCGTGCTGTTCGTGACCCACGAGATCAACCCGATCCTGCCGCTGGTCGACCGGGTGCTCTACCTGGTGGACGGCAAGTTCCGGATCGGCACCCCGGACGAGGTGATGACCTCCGAGGTGCTGTCCGAGCTGTATCAGACCGAGGTGGATGTGCTGCGGGTGCGCGGCAGGCTGGTGGTCGTCGGTACCGGCGACACCATGGACGCGCTCGGCGCCGCGGGCGCGCACTGCCACGGCGATCCCGGCACGCCGCACCCGGCCCCGCGCGATAGTGAGGCGCGTGCGTGAACGACAAGCTCGCCGACGTGCTAGCGAAGATGTTCGACTTCTCCACCACCGCGCATCTGCTGTCCTACGACTTCGTGCAGCAGGCGGTGATCGCCGCCGCGCTGCTCGGACTGCTGGCCGGGGTGATCGGGCCGTTGATCATCAGCAGGCAGATGTCGTTCGCCGTGCACGGCACCAGCGAGCTGTCGCTGACCGGTGCGGCGGCGGCGCTGCTGGCCGGTATCGGTGTCGGGCTCGGCGCCATCGCCGGGTCAGTGGTGGCGGCCGTGCTGTTCGGTGTATTGGGAACGAAAGCGCGCGAACGTGATTCGGTGATCGCGGTGGTGCTCTCGTTCGGCCTCGGGCTCTCGGTGCTGTTCCTCTGGCTGGGCCCCGACCGTGCCGGTTCGAAGTTCTCGCTGCTGACCGGGCAGGTGGTCAGTGTCGGCAACAGCGGGCTCGGGCTGCTCGCGTTCTGCACCGTCGGCGTGCTCGCTGTCCTGGCGTTCGTCTACCGGCCCTTGCTGTTCGCCAGCTCCGACCCCGAAGTCGCGGTGGCGCGCGGAGTGCCGGTGCGTGCGCTGTCGATCGTGTTCGCGGTGCTACTCGGCATCACGGCGGCCTTCGGCGTCCAGATCGTCGGGGCGCTGCTGGTTCTGGCCCTGCTGATCACTCCAGCGGCCGCCGCCGCGCAACTCACCGCGAGTCCGGCTCGCGCCACCCTGCTGACGGTGGTGTTCGCCGAAATCGCGGCCGTCGGCGGCATCCTGCTCTCGCTGGCGCCCGGCGTCCCGGTGTCCACCTTCGTGACGGGACTGTCGTTCCTGATCTACCTGGTGGCCCGACTGGTGGGCACCCGGCGACGCCGAGCCGCCAGGGCGGCCTGAGGGCTCGTCAGCGCCGGTGGTCGCCCGGCGATCCGTACGACTCGTGGAACACATTGCGTTCCCGAGCCCGACGGCCAGGATGGCGCCGCTCCTCCGCCGGATAACCGATGGACATCAGTAGGGCGATGGCCAGATCGTCACGGTCGTCGATGCCGATCACCTTCTTCACCGCGGCCTCGTCCCAGCCGTTCATCGGTGACGTGGCGAATCCCATCTCCGTCGCCGCGAGCATCACATAGCTGGCCGCGATCATCGCGTCCTTGATCGCGTACTCGCGCAGCAGGCCACGCTCCTCGAGGTCGGCCTGGAAGGCTTGCGATGCCGCGGAGAACATCGTGACGAACTCGTCGTTCCACGCGCCATTGCGGCGAGCCTGCTCATAGACGTCGCTGTGGTCCTCGCGCCAGGACAGCGGCTCGGCGACGAAGACCAGCATGAGCGGGGCCTCCTGTGGCTGTGGTTGGCCACCGGTGGCCCAGGTCAGCCCCGCACGGCCTTCGGCACTGGTGACGGCGACGATGGACCGGTCCTGGAGATTCCAGCTGGTGGGTGCCTCGATGGCGAGAGCGAGGAGTGCGTCGAGCGCGGCCGCGGGGACCGCCTCGGGACGGTAGTGGCGAACGGTACGGCGAGTGCGGATGGCTTCGGCAACAGACATGGTGTGCATGCCACTCACTATTGGAGAGTGACTCGCCATTGGGAAGAGGGCACTAATTAGTGCGTTACTCTCCTTTCATGGCGACCATTGTGGAGTCCTCCGGGCTGCCGGCCGACGTCTTCTCGGCGAAATGCCCCACCCGCCAGGTGCTGGATCACATCGCAGGCAAGTGGACGATCCTCGTCGTGGACGCCCTCCTCGAGGGCACCATGCGCTACACCGACCTGAGCCGACGCATCGAGGGCGTCTCCCAGAAGATGCTCACCCAGACCCTGCGCAGCCTCGAAGGCGACGGTTTCATCACGCGCACCGTCCACCCCACCATCCCGCCCCGAGTCGAGTACGACCTCACGCCGCTCGGGCGCAGCCTGGCCGAACCCATCACGGCGCTGCGTCGATGGACGGAGAACCACATCAACGAGATCGAGCAGGCACGCAGCCGAGCGCAGGACCGAGCGGTATCGGTACTCGAACCGGCGCCTCCATCGTCTGCCGAGTGATCGGCACCTGCCACCGGAGCTGCCGTTTCCGCGACCGCCACCGAAGCTGCGCGAGGTGCGTTCGGCGGTCTGATCGGCGCTCGTCGGCCGGGCGCCGGTCTGTGCGCGCCGGTCTGGGCGCGCCGGTCTGGGCGCGCCGGTCTGGGCGCGCCGGTCTGGGCGCGCCGGTCTGGGCGCGCCGGGCTGGGCGCGCCGGTCTGGGCGCGCCGGGCTGGGCGCGCCGGTCTGGGCGCGCCGGGCTGGGCGCGCCGGGCTGGGCGCGCCGAATGTGAGCCGGCCGGTGTCAGTCGCTGCCGGCCCGGGAGCCGGGCCCGCGTCATGCGTGATCGAGCTGCCGAGAGCAGGCGCGCAGAATTCGGCCGGTCCGCCGCCGCCCCGGATCGCGTCAACCCAATTGCGCGGTGGCTTCATCGCGCGACATCTCGGCGCCTCGCCGGTAGGCCTGGTGGAAGGCGCTCTCGCCGAGTTCGGCGATCAAGCCGGCGATGAGGGTGGCCAGGAGGGGCTCGCCCGCGTCGAATTCGCCTCGGATGGATTCGCTCATGCCGAGCGCGGTGGCGGCGGATTCGGGCGCGTTCTCGGCGGCGCGCAAGTGCGCGAGTAGTTCGGCGGCCTCGGCTGCGGCGGCGGTGGTTCCCCAAGCCAGGCAGGCCGACAGGGCCTGCTGCCAGAAGCCCCGGGGGCCGGCCGGGTCGCCGGCCACGAGCCGGTTGGCCATGCGGGCTCGGGCCACAAGGCCTGCCGCGACGGCTGCGGGGAGCTGGAGGCGATCGGTCAGGGGCTCCAGGCGATCCACAGCGGCGTCGGCGGCGGCCGGATCACCGCAGCGGCGATGCCATTCCGCGACGCTGAACAGAATTTCGGCCGCGGCGCGGCGGTCGCCCAGCTCATCGGCCTGCCTGCGGGCCACCTCGAGATCGCGCCAGGCGCCGGGTAGATCGCCGGAGCGCATGCGTTCGGTGATGAGGGCGGCCCGGCAGTGGAAGAGGTCGGCGGCATTCAGTTCCGCGCTCAGCGCCACACCGCGTTCGAAGGCGGAGATGGCCTCGGCGCTGCGTCCGCGCAGGGAATGCTCCTGGCCGATGGCGAGCAGGGCCATGCCCAGGCCCCAGCGGTCACCGACCGATGCGAATTCCGCCAGCGCCGCCGCGCGTGACTCGGCAGCGGTGAGCCCCTCGCCCACGTGGCCACGAACATCGCCGGCCTGGACCGTACGCCGGTCCGGATGAAGTTCTGCCCGGGCCGAATGGGCATTCGCGCGCACCCATGGATCCGGCGCGGACGAAGCCCGCGCCAGCAGCCGGTCACCGAGGGCCGGGTCGCCCGCCGCGTACGCCAACCGCGGCGCGAGCAGCAGCACCGCGGGATGGAACTCGAGTGCTCCGGCCGCTTCGGCTTTCGCGATCAGGTCCAGGACCGGCAGGTCGCGGTGGACCGGGGTGCCCGCGAACAGCCGGATCAGCGCGAATGCGGCAGCGGTGCGCTCGGGCAGTTCCGGTTCTCGCTGCCGCAGCCTTTCCAGATGGGAATCGAAATGGGTGCTCATCCCGCGAATTCCCCAGTACCAGAACATCACTGCGACGAAATCGGCCGCCCGCTCGGCATCGGCGCCGTCGAGAGCGGTGCGTAGCGCCGCGAGCAGGTTGTCGTGCTCGGCGTCGAAGCGGGCGATGGCTTCGAGCTGACCGCGGGAGCGGAGCACGGGTTCGTGCGTTGCGGCCAGTTCGAGGTGGTACGCGACGAACGCGTCGGCGATATCGTCGCCGGAGCGGTCGAACTGCTCGATCGCGTACGCGCGGATCGTCTCCAGCATGCGATAGCGCGGATCGCTGTCATCGGACAGCTGCACCATCGACTTCTCCACCAGCGCACGCACGGTGCCGAAGACCTTCGCAGCAGGCAACCGCGCATCGGCGCATACCGCCTCCAACGCCGCCAGCGTGGCACCGCCCGGGAACACGGCCAGCCTGCGGGCCAGGATTCGCTCGGGTTCGCTCAGCAATTCCCAGCTCCACTCCACCAGCGCGAGCAGGGTGCGCTGATGCGGCAGCGCGGTCCGGCTGCCCGCTTCGAGCACGCGGAACCGGTCGTCGAGACGATGCGCGAGCTGCTGGATATTCATCGAGCGCAAGGTGGCGGCCGCCAGCTCCAGGGCCAGCGGGAGCCCGTCGAGGCGGCGACAGATCTCGGCGACCGCACCGGCGGTGGTCGCATCCAGGGCGAATTCGCTGCGCACCGCAACAGCGCGATCGACGAACAGCCGCACCGACGGCACCGCAGCCAGCGCGGCGGGATCCAGCACGTCCACCGCGTCTCCCGGCACACCCAGCGGCCCGAGATAAAGCAGCGATTCACCGGTGAGGGCGAGCGCTTCGCGGCTGGTGGCGACGATCCGCAGATCCGGCAGGGCGGCCAGCAGCCGGTCGACGAGCTCGGCGACGGCGTCGAGCACGTGTTCGCAATTGTCCAGCACCACAATCGCTTCGCCCACGTCGAGCGATGCGATCACCCGCGCCGTCGGCGTGGACGGGCCGCCCTCGGGCGGGCGCACCTCATGGGGTCCGAGCGCGCCGAGCAGCGCCTCGATCACCTGATCGGCGTCGGCGGCACCGGCCAGCGACACGAACCACACCCGACCGCGTTCGCCCGCGCGGTGTCGCGCCACTCCCTCGACCGCCAGCCGGGTCTTGCCCGCACCGCCCGGCCCGACCAGCGTGATCAGCCGGGCATCGGCCAGGCGCAGCGCGAGCCGTTCCAGGTCTCGGTCCCGGCCGACAAAGCTGGTGAGCCGCAACGGCATCCGGCTCGCCGCGCGCCCCGATCCGGTGACAGGCCTGGGTAATTCACCGCGCAGCAGCGCCAGATGGGTCTGCTGCAATTCGGCCGAAGGATCGACACCCAATTCCGCGGCGAGCGATTCCCGAGTCCGCTCGTAGACCGCCAGCGCGTCGGATTGCCGCCCACTCGCGGCCAAGGCGCGGATCCGCAATGCGGCCAGCCGTTCACTCAATGGCCTTCGCGCACCGGCGGATTCGAGATCGGCGAGAATCTCGCCTACCCTGCCTGCCCGCAACTGCGCGTCGAAGTGTTCCTCCTCGGCGGCGGCGCGCAGCTCGTGCAGCCTGCTCGCGGCGAGCTCGGCGAACGGTGCGGCGGACAGGTCGGCCAGGGCCGGACCGCGCCACAGTGCGAGCGCGGCGGCCAGCGTGTCGGCGGCGGCCTCGGGTTTGCCCGTCGCCAGTTCGCGCCTGCCCCGGCCGAGCGATTCCTCGAAGCGGAACGCATCGACGTCCTCGGCCCGCACGCGCAACCGGTATCCACCCGCCGCCAACTCGACCACCGCCGGATCCGGCATGGCCCTGCGCAACCGGGAGACCAACGCCTGCAACGCACCCGCCGCATCGACCGGCGGCTCGGCGCCCCACAGTCCGTCGATCAGGCCATCGACGGACACCGTGCGCCCACCCTCCAGCGCCAACCGCGCCAACAGCATGCGCAACCGCAGACCACCGATAGCGATCGGCTCCCCGTCATCGGTGTGTGCGGTGAGGGGGCCGAGTACTGCGATACGCACGCGCTCAGCATTCCAGACGCCGGCGCGGGCCTTCAGCGCATCGCGCGTCGGCTCCGGCCGAATGCGGCGTGGATATCGCTGGAACGAAGGCCCGCGCAGTATGCGGGCAACCCTTCGACGCCGATCAGCCCGGCCCGCACAGCGGACCGGGCTCTCCGGCGACCCTCTACGAGACGCGGCCGAACAACCGTCCCGCGAGGTCGACACCGATCACCGCACCGTCGGCGTCCCTGCTGAAATACCCGCGCTGACCCTCGAACGCCCCCGCCGTCACGATGTACTCGTCGCCGGGCAGCAGGCCGAACGGGAACGGCTCATGGTCGGCAGGCATCTCCTCCTCCGACGCCGCGCGCAATTCCGGCTTGATCAGCACCTCGAGGGTCAGGCCGGCGCCGTCGGTGGTGATGTCGAAGGTCATCGCCTCGCTCTCGTAATGGCCCACGACCTCGGCGGCGCGCTCGCCGTCATAGGGCAGCGGCTCCGGATCGCGGTCGATGATGCCGAGGTAGTGCTCGAGCGCCCAGCGCATGATCGCGCGATTGCACGGGATGCCGTCGGGGTTCGCATTGCTCATCACGACCAGCGCAAAATTGCGTTCCGGGACCAGCAAGAGTTCGGAGAACTGCCCGAACCCGGAACCGCCGTGCCCGGCGGTCTGCACACCGTCGACCTCGCGCAGGAACCAGCAGATCCCCATGGCGTCACCGAGCGAGGTGCCGCGCAGGGTGACGGTCGGTCGGCGCATCGAGCGCAACACCTGCTCGGGCACGATCACGGTGCCGTCCGCCGCCCGGCCGTCGCCGAGGTGGAAGCGCGCCCATCGCAACAGGTCGACCGCCGGTGCCGCCAGCCCGCCGCCCGGGTTGTTGGCCCGGCCGGGCTTCCACCGCGAGACGACGGCGAGCGCGCCATCGGCGTCGAATTCGTGGCCGACGGCGAATCGGCGCAGCATCGCCTCACCGGTGCTGAGCACACTGTTCGTCATACCGAGTGGAGCAAGCACCAGTTCGGTGACGGCCTGTTCGTAGCTCTGGCCGGTGACCTGCTCGATCACCCGGCCGAGCATGTTGTACCCACCCTGGCTGTACGAGGAGCGCTCCCCCGGCTCCCCGATCAGCGGCAGCTCGGCCATGGCGGCGGTGAATACGGCCAGCGCGTCGTCGCCCTCACCCGGCTCGATCAGATGATTCCAATCCAGGCCCGCGGTGTGGTTGAGCACCTGGGCCACGGTGATGCGGGCCGCGGCCGAATCCTCGGCGATGGTGAGTTCCGGCAGGTAGCGGCGCAGCGGCGCGTCGAGTTCGACCTTGCCGTCGGCGACCAGGCGCATGAGCGTGGTCGCGGTCAGGGTCTTGCTCACCGAGCCCAGCTGGAACAGGGTGTGCTCGTCGACCGGCAGCGGGTTGTCGAGGCTGGTGACGCCGTGCGCGGCGAAGATCTCGGTGCCGTTGACCCATACCCCGGCGCTCACACCGGGCATGCCGAACTGCTCCGCGATGGTGGCGACGGCTGTGGAGAACGCGTGGTCGGACATTGTCGATCCCTTTCGTTGGCTGCGGCTCGCGGCTCGAGGTCTGGTGCCTCGCCCGCTGTGCCGATGACGTTGCCCGCCGCCGCTGACAGCGCACCGACAGAACGCCGACAGCCACTGACAGCCCGGTCCATCCCCCATTTGATGGCGCCCGCCTTCAGTCTGGGTGCCGCCGTTTCGTATGCTCATCGCATCTGCCGCCGACCGAATGGTGACCACTGATGATCGACTTCAGCATTCCCGCCGACCTCGCCGCCGAACGCGATCGGATCCGCCGGTTCGTCATCGACAAGATCGTGCCGTTCGAGCGGGATCCACGGCTCACCGCGCACGGCCCGACCGATGAGCTGCGGCAGGAACTGGTCGAATTGGCCCGCGCGGAGAAGCTGCTGACCATCCAGGCTCCCGAGGCACTCGGCGGACGCGGGCTCACTCACGTCGAGCAGGCGGTGCTCTACGAGGCGGCGGGCTGGTCCACCCTCGGCCCTATCGCGATGAACTGCGCCGCCCCCGACGAAGGCAATATGTTCCTGCTGTCCAAGATCGCGAACCCGGAGCAGACCGAGCGCTACCTGATGCCGGTGATCAACGGCCACCAGCGTTCGGTGTTCGCCATGACCGAACCCGGCGGCGCGGGCTCGGACCCGAACCAGCTGGCCACCACCGCCACGTTCGACGGCGAGAACTTCACCATCAACGGCCGCAAATGGCTGATCACCGGTGCGAACGGCGCCAAGACCTGGATCATCATGGCCCGCCTCGCGGAGAACCCGCACCTGCCCGCCGGGCCGACGCTGTTCCTCACCGACGGCGATCAGCCCGGCATCGTCATCGAACGCACCATGAACACCATGGACCGCAATTACGTCGCCGGGCACGGCGTGGTGCGCTTCGACCAGCTGACCCTGCCCAAGGACGCGCTGCTCGGTGAGGCGGGTCAGGCGTTGCGCTACGCCCAGCTGCGGCTGGCCCCGGCCCGCCTCACGCACTGCATGCGCTGGCTTGGGGCGGCCGAGCGGGCGCACAGCATCGCGGTCGACCACGCCAAGACCAGGACCGCGTTCGGCAAGACCATCGGCGAACACCAGGGCGTGTCGTTCATGCTGGCCGACAACGAGATCGCGCTGCACCAGTGCCGGTTGACGATCTGGCATGCCTGCTGGCTGATGGATCAGGGCGAGAAGGCACGGCATGAGAGCTCGGTGGCCAAGGTCTTCGTCTCCGAGGAGCTGTTCAAGGTCACCGATCGCTGTGTGCAGGTGCTCGGCGGCATCGGCATCAGCGACGAGACCGTGGTGGAGATGATCTTCCGCGATATGCGCGCGTTCCGGCTCTACGATGGCCCGACCGAGGTGCACAAGTACGCCATCGGCCGCAAGATCCTGCGCCCCTGAGCACCCCGGCCGAGCGCCCACCGGTCGGGGCGCGGTCGTCTACGATCCAAGACATGAGTTCGGAACTGCTCGTCGATGTCTCCGCGGGCATCGCCGTCCTCACCCTGAATCGCCCCGCCCAGCAGAACGCCTTCACCCCGGCGATGATCGCCGAACTCAGCGCGGCCTTGCAGCGCTGCGATATCGAGGACGCCATCCGCGTCGTCGTCATCACCGGCACGCCACCCGCGTTCTGCGCGGGCGCCGATCTGTCCGACCGGGTCGGCGAGGTGACCGGCACCATCGACCCGCCGCCGTTCCGGGTGCGCAAACCGGTGATCGCCGCCGTCAACGGGCACGCCGTCGGCATCGGGCTGGCGCTGGCGCTGCAATGCGATCTGCGCTACCTGGCCGACGACGCGGTGTACGGGCTGAGCCAAGTGCGTCGCGGCGTCCTCGCCGACGGTTACGCGCACTGGACGCTGCCGCGGCTGGCCGGCCTGGCCAATGCCGCCGACATCCTGCTCACCGGCCGCACCTTCGACGGCGCGGAGGCCAAGGCGATGGGCCTGGCCAATGCCTGCCTGCCGGGCGGTGAGGTGCTGCCGACGGCGTTGGCGGTGGCGCACGATATCGCCAATGGTTCGGCCCCGCTGACGGCCGCGCTGTCCAAGCGGCTGCTGTGGGAGAGCATGGATATGGCGCCATCGGTGGTCGGGCGGCTGGAGTCCGAGCTGAATCAGCACGTCGCCAAGAGCATCGACGGTGGCGAGGCGATGACGGCGTTCCGGGAGCGGCGCCAACCGGAGTGGTCCGGTTCGATCT
This sequence comes from Nocardia sp. CDC519, assembly GCF_059509835.1. Lineage (NCBI taxonomy): Bacteria > Bacillati > Actinomycetota > Actinomycetes > Mycobacteriales > Nocardiaceae > Nocardia > Nocardia sp. CDC519. The sequence continues at coordinate 609,558 of NZ_CM183377.1, forward strand.
CCGAGGAATGGCCCGCGTGGGATAACCCCGACGAACCGGAACGGCCGAGCCTGCGCTGACCGGATCGGGCGGTGGGCCAGGGCCCGCCGCGCGCCGCTCGGGTCGATGATCTTGCCCGCGCCTCGCTCCGGCCGCGGCTAGGCGTTGCCGCCGAGCAGGATCAACAGGAACAGCAGCGCCCAGATGATCATCATGATGGTGCCGATGACGCCGAGGATGTAGCCGACCATCACCTGCGCGCGGCCGCTCAGCGCGCCGTGGGAATCGTTGATCTGGTCGAGCGCCTGTTTGCCCAGCGCCCAGGCCACCGGCCCGAGGACCCCACAGCACATCAAACTCACGGCGCCGAGCACCAGCACCATGGTCGCCCGCGGGTGCTCGATCGTCTGACCGATGGGCTGATTGGGTATCACCACGAGCCGAATTGTACGGGGGTAAGGCGCCTTTGCGCGTTCTTTACCGGGTGTCGCGGCCGCGCGGCGTTTCGTGCACGCGCCCGGACGAGCGTGTCCGCCCGGGCACGGTCGGTCTCAGACCCGGCGCTGACGGGCCACTTCGGCGAGCACCACACCCGCTGCGACGGAGGCGTTGAGCGACTCCACCGGACCCGCCATCGGGATGCTCAGAATCGCGTCACAGCTCTCGCGAACCAGTCGCGACAGGCCCTTGCCTTCGGAACCGACCACGATCACCGTCGGCGCGGTGCCGTCGAACTCGTCGAGGGTGGTGTCGCCGCCGGCGTCCAGGCCGACGATCTGATAGCCCTTGGCGGCGAAATCCTTCAGCGTGCGAGTCAGATTGGTGGCACGGGCGACGGGCAGCCGGGCCGCGGCACCGGCGCTGGTACGCCAGGCCACCGCGGTGACGCTGGCACTGCGCCGCTGCGGGATCACTACACCCTGACCGCCGAAGGCGGCGACCGAGCGGATCACCGCGCCGAGATTGCGCGGATCGGAGATGTTGTCCAGCGCCACGATCAGCGCGGGCTGCCCCGAATCGCGGACCCGTTCGGCCAGATCGTCGGGGTGGGCGTAGCGGTAGGGCGGCACCTGCAGGGCCAGGCCCTGGTGCAATCCATTGGCGCTGAGCCGATCCAGATCGGTGCGCGGAACTTCCAGAATGGAAATGCCGGTGTCGGCGGCGATCCGGACGCTCTCGGTCAGCCGCTCATCGTTCTCGGTGCCGACCGCCACATACAGCGCGGTCGCGGGTACCCCGGCGCGCAGGCATTCGACGACCGGGTTGCGCCCGAGCACCATTTCCGGCCCGTCATCGCTCTTGCGACCGGCCGTGCGGGTCTGGCGGCCACCCGAAGCCGCTTGCGCCGCTTTGGCTTTCGCCGCGGCGCGCTTGGCCGCCGGATGGTACTTGCGCGCCTCGGCGGGCGGGGTCGCGCCCCGGCCCTCGAGCCCGCGCCTGCGCTTGCCGCCGGATCCGACAACCTGGCCCTTCTTGGTTCCGCCCTTGCGGACAGCGCCTCGGCGCTGCGAATTGCCTGCCATCAGTCGGCCTTTCCTGGCTGTGGGGTGACCAGCGACCATTCCGGGCCGTTGGGGGTATCGGTGACTTCGACACCCGCGGCGTGCAACCGGTCGCGCACCGCATCGGCGGTCGCCCAGTCCTTGTCGGCACGCGCCTGCTGACGCCGTTCGAGTTCGGCGGTCACCAGCACATCGAGCGCGGCGGTCGCGGCGGAGGAATCACCGGGGGTGTACCACTGCGGATCCAGCGGATCGACCCCGAGAATGGCCAGCATGCCGCGCACCTGGCTCGCATGCTCGCGCGCGGTCTCCAGCACACCGGCGTCGAGTGCCTTATTGCCTTCGTGCACCACGTGGTGGATCTCGGCCAGCGCCTTCGGCACCGCGAGATCCTCGTCGAGCGCTGCGGCGAAGGCGTCGGTCCATTTGCCGACCGGCACGTCACCGCCGCGTTCGACCACCCGCTGCACGAAAGCCTCGATGCGCTGGTAGGTCTGGGCGGCGTCGTGCAGGGCCTTCTCGGAGTACTCCAGCATCGACCGGTAGTGCGCACCACCGAGGTAGAACCGCAGCTCCACGGCCCTGACCTGCTTGAGCACATTCGGCACCGAGAGCGTATTGCCCAGCGACTTGGCCATCTTCTCGCCGCCGAGGGTGACCCAGCCGTTGTGCAGCCAGTACTGGGCGAAACCGTCACCGGCCGCCTTGGACTGGGCGATCTCGTTCTCGTGATGCGGGAAGACCAGATCCATTCCGCCGCAATGGATATCGAACGAAGAACCGAGATAGAACTCGGCCATCGCCGAGCATTCCAGATGCCAACCGGGGCGGCCGGGCCCCCACGGCGACGGCCAGGTGGGCTCGCCCGGCTTGGCGGCTTTCCACAGGGTGAAATCGCGCGGATCGCGCTTGCCCTCGCCTGCGCTTTCGCCCTGGTGCACGTCATCGAGGCGGTGCCCGGACAGCGCGCCGTACTCGGGGAAGCTGACCACATCGAAGTAGACGTTGCCCGCCGAGGCATAGGCGTGCCCGCGGTCGATCAGCCGCTGCATGAGCTCGACCATCTGGGTGATGTGGCCGGTGGCGCGGGGCTCCGCCGAGGGCGGCAGCACACCGAGCTGCCGATACGCCTCGTCGAAGGCGCGTTCGTGGGTCGCGGCCCACTCCCACCACGGACGGCCCGCGGCGGCGGCCTTGTTCAGGATCTTGTCGTCGATATCGGTGACATTGCGGATGAACGCGACATCGTGGCCGTTGGCGGTGAGCCAGCGACGCAGCACGTCGAAGGCGACGCCGCTGCGCACATGTCCGATGTGGGGTTCGCCCTGCACGGTGGCGCCACACAGGTACACCGAGGCATGGCCGGGGACCAGTGGCGTGAAATCACGCATGGTCCGCGTCTCGGTGTCGAATAGGCGCAGAGTCACGGCAGTCGATCCTAGCTGGTATATGGGGTTGCGCTGCGGGCGGAGTATCGAAGTTCCGACAGGTCCCGGCCGGTACGGCGGGCGGTCGGCGAGGCTGGACTAACGACAGTGCAGCAGTGCGGTCGCCATGGCGGCGACGCCTTCACCGCGTCCGGTGAGCCCGAGACCGTCGGTGGTGGTGCCCGATACCGAGACCGGGGCGCCCAGCAGATCGCCGAGCACCTGCTGCGCTTCGGCCCGGCGCGGACCGATCTTTGGGCGATTGCCGATCACCTGGACCGCCGCGTTGACCACGTCGTATCCGGCCTCGTCGAGGAGTCGGCGCACTTCTTTCAGCATGGCGGCGCCGGAGACGCCCGCCCATTCCGGGCGGCCGGTGCCGAAGACGGCGCCGACATCGCCGAGCCCCGCGGCCGAGAGCAGGGCGTCGCAGAGCGCGTGCGCGGCGACGTCACCGTCGGAGTGGCCGGCGCAGCCGTCATCGCCGTCGAAGAGCAGCCCGGCCATCCAGCACGGGCGGCCGGGTTCGATGGGATGGACATCGCTGCCGATGCCGACGCGCATGGTCATCGGACCCCCGCCGTGGGTAGTTCGGCGCCGGCGAGTACGGCCTCGGCCAGGCGCAGGTCGAGCGGGGTGGTGATCTTGAAAGCGAGCGGATCGCCCGGCACCGTGCGGACCGGATGGCCGAGCCGTTCGACCAGCCCGGCGTCATCGGTGGCGGCGACGTCGGCGGCGTAGGCGGCGCGCAGCAAATCGGCCGCGAATCCCTGCGGGGTCTGGATGGCGCGAAGGCCCGATCGGTCGGGCGTTCCGGTCACGATGCCGTGCTCGTCCACCGATTTGACCGTGTCGACGACCGGTAGCGCCGGCACCACGGCCGTATGCCCGGCGCGCAGCTCAGCGGCCACCCTGGCGATCAGCTCGGGCGGGGTGAGCGCGCGGGCGGCGTCGTGAACGAGGTAGTAGGCGGCCTGCGGAGCGGCGGCGATTCCGGCGCGGACCGAATCGGTGCGTTCGGCCCCGCCGACGACGACGCGGACCGGCGCGGAGGACGGCAGGAGGGCAACTGCGGTCTGCACCAGTTCGGTCGGAACCATGACAATTATCTCGTCCACGGCATTCGAGGCGAGCAGCCCATCGACGGCGGATCTGAGCATAGGTGTACCGCCGACCGCGACGAACGCCTTGGGTGTCGATTCACCCAAGCGCACGCCACGGCCGGCGGCAGGCACCAACGCGACCACGCGGCCGCGGCCGTCAGAGCTGTTCACGGTCAGGAAGCCGCTGCGAGAACCTCGTCGAGCAGCGTCTCGGCCTTGCCGTCGTCGGTTCCCTCGGCGAGCGCGAGCTCACCGACGAGGATCTGCCGGGCCTTCGCCAGCATCCGCTTCTCGCCCGCGGACAAACCGCGGTCCTGCTCCCGACGCCACAGATCGCGGACGACCTCGGCCACCTTGTTCACATCGCCGGAGGCGAGTTTCTCCAGGTTGGCCTTGTAGCGGCGGGACCAGTTGGTCGGCTCTTCCGTATGTGGCGCACGTAGCACCTGGAAAACCCGATCGAGACCTTCCTGCCCGACGACGTCGCGGACGCCGACGTATTCCGCATTCTCTGCGGGAACCCGAACAGTCAGGTCACCCTGGGCGACCTTCAGGACCAGATACTCTTTCTGCTCACCCTTGATGGTGCGAGTCTCGATAGCTTCGATCAGCGCCGCTCCGTGGTGGGGGTAAACGACGGTGTCTCCGACCTTAAAAATCATGTGTCCCGTGCCCCTTTCGATGTTCACAGTTTAACATGCGGCTCGATAACGGCGCGATCAACTGTGCAGGTCAGGGCCACAACGGGCCGACCTCGGGGCTTGACAGAATCTGCGCGATGTGCATTGCGTTGCGCCAGAACGAGTTACCTCCTGGCACTTCCAGCGCCGGGAAACCCAGCGGGACAGTAGCACTGCGCACAGCCGCGCGCACAACCGCGAATCGTGATCACCCCGAGACAACGCTTCCGCGCGTCGCCCGTCGCGCCCCGCGGGCGGGCGCGCCGCGACGGGCGAGCTTCCGCTTTCAGGCGGAACTCGCGCACGCACGCGGCCGGGCGCACCACCGCACGCACCTACGCGCGGCCCGGCGCACCCGCCTCCGCGCCCAGGCGATCCGGACCCGACACATACTCCCCGCGCGCCCGGTACTCCCGGCCAACTACTACAGTCCCTAGTTGGAGTGAGCCCGCTCGACATGGAGGACAACCCGTGACTGCCCTGAAAGCTGTGACCGCCCCGGCGGCAGGTACGACCCCGCGGCGTCGCATGGCGATGGTTGCCGCCCTCGCGGCCGGCGCGGCGCTCGCCCTGACCGGCTGCAGCGCCGGCCAGATCTCGCAGACCGCCGACCAGGTGGCCGCGATCAACGGCAACCATGCCGACGTCGGCAAGATCTCGCTGCGCAACGTGCACATCGTCTACCCGCCCAGCGGCGAGCACACCAATGCCACGGGCGGCAAGGCCGTGCTGGCGCTGTCGTTCGTCAACACCAGCGAGACCACCGCCGACGAGCTCACCAAGATCAGCACCGATCTGGGCGAAGTGAAGATCACCGCCCCCGGTGGCGGTTCGACGCTGAAGCTGAAGCCGCAGCAGACCGTCGTGGCCGCGGGCGCCGACGCCACCGCCGCCGCGGGTGAGCACGGTTCCTCCGACGAGCACGGCAGCTCCGGCGAGCAGCACGGCACCGAGACCACCACCGCAGCGCCGACCACCACCACCGCTGCTCCGGCCGCCGCCGAGGGCGAGGACCCCGAGGCCGATCCGGCGCGCATCGAGATCACCGGTCTGACCAAGGACATCACCCCCGGTCTCACCTACACCGTGACCTTCGACTTCAAGGAGAACGGCACCGTGCAGATGCAGGTGCCGGTCGACGCGGGCACCGTGGCCGAGCGCCACGAGTCCGACCTGTCGCGCGCCAGCGAAGGCGGTGCCAAGGGCGGGCACTGAGCCCCGATCCACAGCGCAACGGCCGTCGCATCCTCGGATGCGGCGGCCGTTCGCCGTTGCGGGGCGGCGTGTCGGTGCGGATGCGTAGGGTGCGCGTGTGGCGAAGAGTAAGCAGGTGTTCCAGTGCTCCGCGTGCGGGCACGAGGTCGCCAAATGGGTGGGCAAGTGCCCCGACTGCGGTGCCTGGGGCACCGTGGAGGAGATCGCTCCCTCGGTGGCGGCGCCCGCCGGGCGGCGGGCCATGCTGCCGAGTACGGCCGCCTCGCCGATCTCGCAGGTCGATTCCCAGCTCACCGCGGCTCGGTCGACCGGTGTGGCGGAGTTGGACCGGGTGCTCGGCGGTGGCGTCGTCGCCGGGTCGGTGGTGCTGCTGTCGGGCGAGCCGGGGGTCGGTAAGTCGACGCTGTTGCTCGAGGTGGCGCATCGGTGGGCCGCCGCTCGGGACGAGCGCGCCCTGTACGTGACCGCCGAGGAGTCGGCGGGGCAGGTGCGGTTGCGCGCCGACCGCACCGGGGCGGTGCACGAGCGGGTGTATCTGGCGGCGGAATCGGATCTGTCGATCGTGCTCGGACATGTCGAGCAGGTGCGCCCGACGCTGCTGGTTGTCGACTCGGTGCAGACCATGCTCGCGCCGGACACCGATGGCGTGATCGGCGGCGTCACCCAGGTACGCGCGGTGACGGCGGCGCTCACCTCGCTGGCGAAATCCAGTGGAATCGCCGTGCTGCTGGTCGGGCACGTCACCAAGGACGGCGCGGTCGCCGGCCCGCGCACCCTCGAGCACCTGGTGGATGTGGTGTTGCAGTTCGAGGGCGACAAGAACTCCACCCTGCGAATGGTGCGCGGCATCAAGAACCGCTTCGGCAGCGCCGACGAGGTTGGCTGTTTCGAACTGCACGACGACGGCATCACCGGCGTGGCCGACCCGTCGGGGCTGTTCCTGCACCACCGCACCGATTCGGTGCCGGGTACCGCGGTCACGGTCGCGCTCGACGGTAAGCGCCCGCTGGTGGGCGAGGTCCAGGGCCTGACCGTGGACACCCAGGTGCCCGCGCCGCGGCGCGCGGTGAGCGGACTGGACTACAACCGGGTCGCGATGATTCTGGCGGTCTTGCAGAGCCGTTGCGGGTTCTATGTCGGCAAGCAGGACATCTATGCCGCGACGGTCGGCGGTATGCGATTGGTCGAACCCGCCGCCGATCTGGCGGTGGCGCTGGCCATCGCCAGTTCCGCGCGCGATACCGCCATCGAACCCGGCTGGGTGATCCTCGGCGAGGTGGGCCTGGCAGGCGAGGTGCGCCGGGTCACCGCGACAGCCCGGCGCCTCGCCGAAGCCGAGCGGCTCGGATTCACCACCGCGATCGTGCCGCCGGGAACCGATGCGAAATCGACGCCGATGAAGTTGATCGAGGCGACGTCATTGCGCGGCGCGATCCGGATGGCCGGCCTCGGCAAGGGCAAAGGCTGACCGGTGGTGCCGAGGGCCTAGGCGATGTTGAACGGCTCCGGCGCACTGCGGATCGCGCCCAGCTGCGCCACCACGGTGTACGCGCCCGCAGGAACCTGCACCCGCTCCCCCGCGCATTCCGGCTGCGAGGTCGCGCCGGTCCAGGTGACGGTGAAGGCGGCCTGCTCGCCCGGCTGCAAGGTGCGGACATCGGGCTCGCCGTCCGGATAGCAATCGGTGCTTGCCCACAGCCGCCGCTGGCCGTCGAGGGTGTGCACGGAGACCTGCTGGAGGCCCGAACCCGTATCGCGGGTGCAGGGATCGGCGGAGATATTGGTGATGACGATGCCGAAGACCGGCTGCTCACCCACCCGATAGGTGGGCTGGGCGACCGTCACCTTCACCGCGAGCGACTGATCCGAGCATTGACCGGCCGCTACCGGCGCGCCGCTGCTCGGGGTGCCGGAGCCGGACGGCGTGGACGATTCGGCCGCGGCTTCCTTCTTCGTCGAAGCCTGCCCCGCCGGCTTGTTCGTCTCGGTCGACGACGTCGCCGCCGTCTGGGTATCGCCGGGCGAATCCCCGCCCCGCGATACCGCGACCACCAGCCAGATCACCAGCACGAGCGCGACGACCAGTACGCCGATGGCAAAAACACGTCGCCGCCAATAGATCTCCGGAGGCAGCGGTCCATTCGGTTCCAGCACGAGTCAACGGTAAGCGCACCGCTCGGCACAGCAACTCAGGGGCACGGCGTGTCGGGCCGTCAACCGTGTCGACGACGCCCCGCGCACCCGCCGAGAGCTGGGCGTATGTGAGCGTTCGCGGCTCAGGCGACCTCGCCGATGTCACCGAGCGAGCTGTGCAGCTTGGCCCTGCCGTCGGCCAGGGTGTAGGTGACGCACGCGATCGCGAGCTGCCCGCTGGCGACCCGGTCGGCGATGATCGACGAACGCTGACGCAGCAGTTCGGCGGTCTCCTGGACGTGGCGCGCTTCGAACTCGTCGACGGTGGACAGTCCTTCGCGGCGGCCGAGCAGCACCGACGGGGTGACGCGCTCGACCAGACTCCGGATGAACCCGCCGGGGACCTCGCCGCCGTCGAGGGCGTCGAGGGTGGCCTTCACCGCGCCGCAGCTGTCGTGGCCGAACACCACGATCAGCGGCACGTTGAGGATCTGCACGCCGTATTCGATGGAGCCGAGCACCGACGAGTCGACGACGTGGCCTGCCGTGCGCACCACGAACATGTCGCCGAGGCCCTGGTCGAAGATGAGCTCGGCGGCCACGCGGGAATCACCGCAACCGAAGAGGATGGCGGTCGGATGCTGACCGCCGACGAGCTTGGCTCGATCCGCGGCGCCCTGATTAGGATGCAACAACGTGCCGTTGACGAAACGGTCGTTGCCGTCGCGAAGGGATTTCCAGGCGCTGATCGGGTTCGACTGAGGCATGTGTCCATTTTGCACAGATCGTGTGTTACCGACGAGTCGGTTCCCGTTACGGGGCCGCTAACACCGTCTGGCCAGGCCCGAACGAACGCGGTGAGCAGCAGGTGAGGACGACGCCCGAGACAGCGACGGTGGACCCGGACGCCCTACTGGACTGGTACCGGGCCACCGCGCGCGATCTGCCCTGGCGCCGGCCGGGCGCGAGTGCCTGGCAGATCCTGATGAGCGAGATCATGCTCCAGCAGACGCCGGTGGCGCGAGTCGAGCCGATCTGGCGGGAATGGGTGGCGCGCTGGCCGGTGCCCTCGGCCATGGCGGCGTCCTCGCAGGCGGAGGTGCTGCGGGCCTGGGGCAAGCTCGGCTATCCGCGCCGTGCGCTGCGGCTGCACGAATGCGCGCGGGTGCTGGCGAGCGAGCACGGTGATCGGGTGCCCGAGGACGTCGAGGTGCTGCTCGGCCTGCCCGGCATCGGCGATTACACCGCCCGCGCCGTCGCGTGTTTCGCCTATGGGCAGCGAGTTCCGGTGGTGGACACCAATGTTCGCCGGGTCGTTGCCCGCGCGGTACACGGGCGCGCCGATGCGGGTAATCCTTCGGCGAGGGATCTGCGCGAGACCGAGGCGCTGCTGCCCGCGTCGGTGCCGAGGGCCGCGACCTTCTCCGCCGCTCTGATGGAACTGGGCGCGCTGATCTGCACCGCCCGCTCCCCCGGCTGCGACAACTGCCCGCTGCCGCGGTGCGCGTGGAACGAGGCGGGCAGGCCCGCTTCGCAGGTGGTGCGGCGCACGCAGAAGTACGAGGGCACCGACCGGCAGGCCCGCGGCCGGCTCATGGACGTGCTGCGTGATGCGGCCGGGCCGGTGGAACGGGTGCGGCTCGACATGGCATGGACCCGGGACCCGGGCCAGCGTGACCGTGCCCTGGATTCGCTGCTGGTGGACGGGCTGATCGAGCAGACCGCCGACGGGCTGTTCGCGCTGGCGGGCGAGGCCGGGCACCGCGAGCCCGGGAGCTGAGTTCGCGCACGAACCCGAGAACCGGGGCCGGCCGACGCACCCGGAGCCGGGCTCGAGCTCGCCGATACGAACCGGGGCCGAGCCGGCCGAGTGGAGCCCGGTCCGAGTTGACGCTCAGCACGTCTCGGTATCGGTCGCCGCTCTCGAATTCCCTGGGCCGACCGCCCGTTCGCCCGCATTGTGCGCATCGTCGACGCGACCATTCTCGGCAGTCCGAGTCCTCGCGGAGCAGTCGACGGCACCGTTCGATTCCTCGGTCCCGAGCACCCCGCCGAGGAACCGGGTCACCTCCGCCCGATAACGCTCGGGCTGATCGTCGTGCACCAGGTGGCCCGCGTCGGGGACCAGCACGTATTCGGCCCCCGGATGGACCTCCGCCATGGCGCGCATCTGGCCGGGCGGGGTGATGGTGTGTTCGCCCTCGATCAGCAGGGCGGGCACGCGGATCGTGCGCCACTGGGCCCAGAAATCGCGCGTGCCCCATTCCTCGGAGATGTCGCGGAAGGTGGAGACCGAACCGTGCAGCCGGTAGCCGTCGGGGCCGTGGTCGAAGGAGGCGAGGAAGTAGCGTCCGGCGACGGGGCCGAAGAAGTCGAGCACCGCCCGCTCGTCCGGGAACGGCTGCGGCCAGGCCTCGATCATGGCCGCCCAGTGCGCGGCCGTTCGGCCGGTGAAATCCGGGGCCATATCCTCGACCACCAGCGCTTTCACCCGTTCGGGGAACTGCGCGGCGAACATCCAGGCGTGCAGCCCGCCCATCGAGTGCCCGATCACCACCATCGGCTCGGCGATGGGCGCGGTCGCGGCGGCCAGATCGGCGACGAACGCCTCGGTGCTCAGTTCGGCGGGGGCCGGCCTGCCGTGCCCGGCGGCATCGAAGGTGTAGACGTGGCCGAAGCCGCGCAGCCAGTCCAGGTGATCGCGCCAGGTGCGGGCGCTGCCCATCAGGCCGTGCAACAGCAGCAGCGGCGTGCCCGTCCCGCCTTCGTCGTACAACACGTCCGCGATTGTGCCGCACCCATCGGTGATACCGGTCGCACCCGGCCGCGGTCGCGGGGCAAGGGGGCACAATCGTGGCATGTCTGTTGTGAAGATCAATGCGATCGAGGTTCCCGAGGGCGCGGGCCCCGAGCTGGAGAAGCGGTTCGCCCACCGGGCACACGCGGTGGAGAACTCGCCCGGCTTCCTCGGTTTCCAGCTGCTGCGTCCGACCGCGGGCGAGAACCGGTACTTCGTGGTGACGCAATGGGATTCGGAAGAATCCTTCGCCGCCTGGCGCGACGGCCCGGCCCGCGAGGCGCATGCGGGCCAGCAGCAGAAGCCGGTCGCCACCGGTGCCTCGCTGCTCGAATTCGAGGTCGTGCTCGACGTCGCGGGCAAGGCCGCCTCCGCGAGCTGACGCCCCATTCGCCACGGCAGCCGTCGCCATCCGATATTGACGACGGCCGCCGCGGGGTGTCACAGTTCGAGGGACAAACGCGTAGGTGACGCGGGAATCCGGTGCAAATCCGGAGCGGTCGCGCCACTGTGTTCCAGCCACCGGGTTCGGTGCCGGAAAGCCAGACACCGGCACCTTCGCGACCACTTCGACGGGACGCGTTTATCCCAAGGAGGACTGCAATGGCCTTCGTGCACACCCCTGGCGTATCCGCCCGGGTCACCGATTCCCTGGCCACCGTGCTCATCACGGTCGGTGTCGTTCTGCTCGCTCTGCTCACCCTCTACCTGGTCGGATTCGATCAGGGCGCCATCTCGCGCAGCGGGATGTTCATGCATGAGCTGATGCACGACGGACGCCACCTGCTGGGTCTTCCGTGCCACTGATCGGAACTCTGCGCACCCTCTTGCTTCGTGGTCTGCTGGCCGGCCTGATCGCCGGCCTGCTGGCGGGCACCGTCGGCTATTTCGTCGGCGAGCCCAAGGTGGAGGCGGCCATCGCCATCGAGGAAGCCGGCGCGGCCGCCGAATCCGGCGGACATTCGCACGGCGAACAGCCCTCCGCCGGTCACTCCCATGGCGACGAGGAAGAACCGCTGGTCAGCCGTAGCGGCCAGAAGGCGGGCCAGTTCCTCGCGCTCGGGCTGGCCGGGATGGCGTTCGGTGCGATCTTCGGTGCCGTCGCCCACGTCGCGCGGCGCTACACCGCGCTGTCGGGGCCGAAGCTGGCCCTCGGGCTCGGCATCGGCGGCTGGGCCGCGATCATCGCCGTGCCGTTCTTCAAGTACCCGGCCAACCCGCCTGCGGTCGGCGATCCGGAGACGATCAACGACCGGACGCTGCTGTGGCTGGCGGCGGTGCTGCTCGGCCTGGCCGCCGTCGGGGCGGGCGTATACGTCTGGAAGCTGCTGGCCGGCCGCCCGGATACCCTCCGGCTCACCGCGGGTGTGGCCGCCTTCGTGCTGCTCACCACCATCGGCTACATCGTTCTGCCGGGCGTGAACGAGGTGGGCGCCGACTTCCCGGCGAGCCTGCTGTGGGAGTTCCGGATCTCCTCACTCGCGGTCTCGACGACGCTGTGGGCCTGCCTCGGCCTCGGCTACGCCATGCTCACCGAGTTCGCCGGCCGCACCGATGCCCCGGTGCGAGAGGCGGCTACCGCCGCGGGCTGATCCCGCATCGAGAAGCACACAGGGCAGTGTCGGTATCCGTGACCGGCACTGCCTTTTCGCCGGAGGTTCCGGGCTTCCCGATTCGGGCGGTGCGGCCTTCGCGCCGATGGCCGCCCGGGCTTTCCGTTGCGGAATGGACCCGGGCGGTGCCGACTCACGACTCCAGTGCGGCGTCCAGGGTGATGTTGTCGACCCCGGCGAGGGCCTTGCTGACCGGGCAACCGGCCTTGGCGGCTTCGGCGGCGGTGCGGAAGCCGGCCTCGTCGAGACCGTCGACGCGGCCGCGGACGGTGATCTTGACTCCGCTGATGCGGAAGCCGCCCGCCGGATCCGGCCCGAGGGTGACGTCGGCGGTGACGTCGAGGCTGCGCGGGGTGGCGCCGGCATTGCCGATCTCGGCCGACAACGCCATCGCGTAGCAGGACGAATGCGCGGCCGCGATCAGTTCCTCCGGGCTTGTGGTGCCCTCGGCGTTGTCGGCGGCCCGCTTCGGGAACGACACGTCGTACTTGCCTGCGCCCGAGCTGGCCAGCTCGACCTGTCCAGTGCCGTCCTGCAGGCCGCCGGTCCATGCGGTGCGCGCGGTACGTGTGGGCATCACAGTCCTTTCCACGATCGGTTTGTCGGTAGGTTCTCCGCTCGAACCTACCCGCACCGCTCAGACCGCGGCGGAAGTTCGTTTGTCCAGCTGCTCGAGGACGGCGGGCCACGCGGCGCGATGCCGATCGCAGGCTTCCTGGTTCGGGAACCCGCTGTGCCGCAGCTTGATTCGAATGCCGCGTGGCTGTTTCACGAATTCCACCCGGACCACGGTCTCCGCACCCTCGGTGCCGCCCGCGCCGGTGACCCAGGTCAGCTCGATGCGGCGGTCCGGCTCGAGCCGAAGGAAGCGACCGTAATGCGGGACGGGCGTGCCCTGATTGTCGGCTTCGAAGTAGAAGGGTTCACCCACCTGCGGGCGCATGCGAACCGATTCGGGGATCGCGAACCAGATATCGAAGCCCTGGGTCCAGGCCAGGTACAACAATGTCGGTGACGCGGTCATGACCCGTTCGACGGTGAGCTCGTGAGGCCGTGCCGACAGGTCCGGATAACGCACATGCTGATCGACCATCAGACCGACCTTACCCGCGCGCCCGGGCCCGTCCGACCGTTTGCGGCAGCGGTGATCCGATCATCCGGGATCGGTCATCTTGGCCAGCACGATCCCGCCGACGATCAGCGACAATGCCACAAATCTTCCCGCGCTCAACGGATCACGATGCACGGCCACGCCGAGCACGACGGCCCCGACCGCGCCGATTCCGGTGAAGACCGCGTACGCGGTGCCGACCGGCAGCGTTTGCATGGCCCGCGACAACAGGTAGACCGCGAAGGTCCCGAGCGCGAAACACAGCAGGGTCGGCAGCGGGCGGGTGAAATTCTCCGTCGGCTTGATGGACTGCGACCACGCGATTTCCACCAGCCCCGCGAGGCCGAGGATCAACCAGCTCATCAGTACCGCCCGGCCAGCTCACGCACCGTTTTCAGGGCCAGGTCATAGGAGCGCTCATGATCGGCGCGCAGGTGCGCAAGGCCCGGATCGAGCCGGGAATTGGCCAGCTCGGCATTCACGAACACCGCATCGCGCACGGCGAAATGACCGGCGAAGAAATCGCGCAGAAAGCGTTCCTGATGGTCGTAGCCGGCCTTCGGTGAACCGGGCGAGTAGGCGCCGCCACGCGCGCTGGTCACCACGAACCGCCTGTGGCCCAGTGACATTCGCGGGAACGCCACCTGATCGATCCAGGCCTTCAGGACGGCCGGGATCGAATAGTTGTACATGGGCGTGCCGATCAGCACGACGTCGGCGGCGAGTAATTCCTCGAGCAGTGGCCCGGTGACGGACCAGGCCGCGCGCTGGGCCGGCGTGTGCGCCAATTCCCCGATGCGCTCCAGCTCGGTACTGCCGTTGGCCAGCACGAGATCGCACAGTTCGGTCCAGCCCTGGTCGATGAACGGCACCGGATCCAGTGCGAGATCACGGTAGCGGTAATCGCCGTCCGGGTTGCCCGCGCGCCACTCGGCGGCGAAGGCAGCGCTCAGGCTGCGGCTTATCGATGGGTGGCGAGCGCTCGCATCGAGGTGCAACAGGGTGGTCATCGACATCCTTCCGATCAAGCGGACATTGCGTCCACTTATCTACGAACGCGACTGTAGGGCAAAAGTGGACAGCTTGTCCACATAATCCTGGATCGGCTACAGTCGCGGTCATGGATTCCCCTGCCGACCTGCTGGCCGGCGGTGCGGGCAGCGCTCCCGTCGAGCGCGCCGACGCCGCCCGCAACCGGGCCAAGGTGCTCACGGCGGCGGCCGAGCTCTTCGCCGCGCGCGATCCGCGCACGGTGACCATGGACGACATCGCCAAGGCCGCGGGCGTCGGCCGCGGCACCCTGTACCGCCGCTATCCGGATACGCATTCGATCGCCGTCGCACTGCTCGACGAACACGAACGGGCCCTGCAAGAACAGCTGGTGCGTGGCGCCCCACCGCTCGGCCCCGGCGCATCGCCGGCCGAACGGCTTGCCGCCTTCTACGCGGCCATGGTGGAACTGCTCGACACCCATTCCGGGCTGGTGCTCGGCGCCGAAACCGGCGGCGCCCGCTTCACCACCGGCGCGTACGGGTTCTGGTTCGCGCATGTCCGTGCGCTACTGCGGGCTGCGGGCGTGCCCGACCCCGACGCCATGGTCGACCCGCTGCTCGCACCGCTGGCGGCCGAGGTCTACCAGCAGCAACGCGCACGCGGCTTGGCCCCGGCACAGATCGCCGGGGCCTTGCGGCAGCTCGCGCACGCCCTGCTCGGGCGCTGAGATTCAGACCAGATCGCGGCGGCGGATCAGCCAGATCGTGGCCAGTACGAAGACCACGGTGTAGATCGTCAGCGCGAGTACGGATTCGGCGCGGGTCAGGATATCGAGCACGCCGGGCGTCGGCGGGGCATCGGTGCCGCGCATGGCCCCCGCCAATGAACCGGCGGCGGTGCCTGGCAGCCGATCGGTGACCACCTCGATCGGGTCGAAAATGCCCGCGACGCCGCGCAGCAGATTCTCCACCACCAGCACCCAGACCAGCCCGAGACCGACGGCCAGCGCCGGACCACGCGCGATCGCGCCGATCAGCGCGCCCGCCAACGTCCACATGCCCAGGATCAGGCTGCCGCTGACGATCCCGTCCAGCGAATGCCGCACCGAAGGCATCGCCACCGGCTGCGATTCACTACTCGCGATCAGTGAGGCAACGCCGAGATCCACCGCGAAGGCGACGACCACCAGGCCCACCACCACGACCGCGAGGCAGAGCAGCGTCGCCGCGATCGCCACGATGCGCGAGGGCCCCTGAGTGAGCACGGTTTTCCAGGTTCCCCAGCCATAGCCGCTGCCGATTGCCAGCGCACCGAGAATCAGCATCAACGCCCCACCGAACATGGCCATGCCCTGCGTGAACACCTCCGGCACCGCGGCGGGCAGCAACTGCTGGAGCAGTTGGTCTTTCGGCAGTCCGTCCGACATCGAGGTCTGTTCGCCGGACCGGTAGGCCAGGTAGTTGAACAGGTAGGCGAAGGTCAGGTTCAGCAGGATCCAGGTGCCGAGAATGATCCAGAACGCGGGCCATTTCGTCAGCCGCAGCCGCTCGGCTCGCATACTGGCGATCAGATCCGATACCGCCGTGGTGCGCACACTCATCTCACTGCCTCCAGACCGGTCATCTCGAAGAACACTTCCTCGAGGGATTTCTCATCGACGCGAAGTTCGAGCAGATCGGCGCCCGATTCGAGCACGGCGCGAGCGATTTTCGGCGCCGCGTCCGCGCCCGCCTCGATCCGGATGCCAGCCGCGGTGAGCGTCACCGGCTCGCCGAGCACCGCACGGATGGCCGGCACAGCGATGTCGGCGGGCGCGGCGCGAACCAACAAGGTCGCGGCGCCGCGCAATTCGGCCACAGTCGACTCGGCCAGCAGCCTGCCGCCGGAGATGACCCCGACCCGATCACAGATCTCCTGCACCTCGCTGAGCATGTGACTCGACAACAACACGGTGTGCCCGTCGGCGGCCAGATCCGTGATCAGCGAACGCATTTCCGCCATGCCCGCCGGATCGAGGCCGTTGGTCGGCTCGTCCAGGATCAGCAGATCCGGGCGCCCGAGCAGCGCGGCGCCGACACCGAGGCGCTGCTTCATGCCAAGGGAATAGGTGCGGTAGCGGTCGTCGGCGCGTCCGGCCAGGCCCACCCGCCGCAAGGCCTCGGACACCTGCGCCCGGCCGAGGCCCCGGTAACGCGCCATGACCAGCAGGTTGTCCCGGCCCGAAAGGTACGGGTAGAAACCCGGCCCCTCGATCAGTACGCCGACGCGGCGCACCACCGTGGGATCGCCCGGTGCCTGACCGAGCACCGTCGCCGAACCGGAGCTCGGTGTGATCAGCCCGACGAGCATGCGCAACGTCGTCGTCTTGCCCGCACCGTTGGGCCCGAGAAATCCGTAGATCTCGCCCGGCCGCACCCGCATATCCACCCGATCCACCGCGAGATGGGTGCCGTACCGCTTGGTCAGCTCTGTGGTCACCACAATCGAATCCGTCATGACCGAAACCCTCCTCGTCGTGGGCTGCGGCCACATCCGTCGCCGGACGCGGCTTCGGGTACGCCCGTTGACGTAGCGAGCCGGGCGGATGCGAGGGTGTGCACGGCGCGTATCCGGGAAATACGCGTCGGTACGGATGGATTCCGGCTACTGGGCGAATAGGGTGCATAAGGTGCGGGAGTTCGGGATGGCGGGTCGTGGCCTGGTCGGATGGGACTGGGGGGTGGCGCTTGTCGTCGCCGCGGTGCAGGTGTTCGGCGGGCGCGGAGCCAACTTCGGCCAGACGGGGGTGCGTTCCCTCGACGCCCTCGGCTACGCGCTGCTGCTGGTCGGGCCGGTCGCGCTGATCTTCCGCAGATATGAGCCGCTGCCGGTCCTGTTCGTCACGCTCGCGGCATGCGTGAGCTATCTGTCGCTGGACTACGGCTACGGGCCGATCTTCATCTCGCTGGTGATCGCCTTCCTCACCGCGGCCACCCGCGGATCACGGTGGTGGACCTATCCCCTGGTGCCGCTCGGCTACCTGGTGATCGTGTGGCCGCTACCCGCCCTGCTGGGCCGCCCCACCGAGGTGTGGCAGATCTTCGGGTTGATGGCGTGGCTCGCGGTGCTGGTCGGCATCGCCGAGGGGATCCGCCAGCGCCAGGCGGTGCTCGAGGCGCGCAGGCAGCGAGCCGAAGCGGCGCGGCGCGACGAGGAAGCCCAGCGCAGGCGCCAGGCCAGCGAGGAGCGGCTGGCCATCGCCCGGGAGCTGCACGACGTGCTGGCCCACAGTCTGTCGCTGATCAATGTGCAGGCGTCGGTGGCGCTGGAACTGTTCGACAAGAAACCGGAACAGGCCGCATCCGCGTTGGCCGCCATCAAGGGCGCGAGCAAGGACGCGCTCGCCGAGGTACACACGCTGCTGCACACCATCCGCACCGGGAGCCCGGTCGGCGGCGAGGGCTCCGCGGCCGAGCCCGAGGCGATCCCGGACCCCGATCAGCGCGCCAGCCGAAGCCGCCGGCGGCGCGCGCGGGCCAGGCGGCGGCGCACCGAGATGCCGGGACCCGCACGGCGAGCCGATGCCCTCGGCGCCGATACCGGCACCATGGCCGAGGGCCAGGACCACTCCACGACCGAGCCAGAGCCGGCCGATCAGACCGCAGTACCGGCCGCGCCGCGCAGCCCCGCGCCGAGCATCGCCGATCTGGACGAACTGCTGCATCGCATCCGCGAAGCCGGGCTGACCGTGCACACCAGGGTGCTCGGCACCGTCGCGCCGCTGCCGAGCGTCATCGACGTGGCCGCCGCCAGGATCATCCAGGAGTCGCTGACCAATGTCGTGCGGCACGCGCCCGGCGCGGACGCCACCGTCACCGTGCGCTACACCCCCGACTCGGTCGATTTCACCATCGACAACACCCGCCCCACCAGCGCGCCCGTCCGCACCGGGAGCACCGGCGGCAACGGGATCATCGGGATGCGGGAACGGGCCCATGCGCTCGGCGGGGCGCTGACGGCAGGGCCGCGGCCGAGCGGAGGTTTCCGGGTCGCGGCGCGGTTGCCGGTGCGGCCCGCGACGTCGAGTGAGCGGGCGAACTCGACCTCGCCCGGTGCGAAAGCCGAGCGGGCCGGCGCAGCTGGGCAGGCGGCCGGCGACACGACCTCGGTGGGCGACGCCTCCGGTCCGGCGCAGGACCGCCCGCCCGCGACGGGAACATCGCGTGCGCAACCACCCGCCGACCCGCCCGGCCGGAACGGCCGAGACCAGCCGCAGGGTTCGGCTCAGGACGAGGCCGACCCGGCGGCAGCCGCACGCGCGACCACGCAGCCGGGTCGGCCCTCCCGTCTCGGTTCCGAGCGACCGCCGGGCGGCGAGAACAACCGACCGGCCACAGCACCGGCTCGTCCCTCCGGCCCCACCGCGGGCTCGAACTCAGCCATCCACCGGCAGCCCGCGCGCACCACAGCACCCTCGGGAGCCAACGGCCGGGCACACCCGGACCCGTCCGACGGCCACGGCGGAACGGAGCCGCGATGACCATTCGGGTGCTGGTCGCCGACGATCAGGCGCTGGTGCGGGGAGGTTTCGTCGCCCTGCTCGACGCGCAGGACGGCATCGAGGTGGTCGGCGAGGCCGACAACGGCGAACAGGCCGTGCGGATGACGCGCGCGCTCGCCCCCGACGTGGTGCTGATGGATATCCGGATGCCGATCCTCGACGGCCTCGCCGCCACCCGCATGATCGCCGACGATCCCAAACTGGCGGAGGTGAAGGTGGTCGTGCTGACCACCTTCGAACTGGACGAATACGTTTTCGAGGCGATGCGCTCGGGCGCCACCGGTTTCCTGGTCAAGCACACCGAGCCCGCCGACCTGGTGCGCGCGGTCCGCGTCGTCGCCGCCGGAGACGCGCTGCTGTCCCCCGGCGTCACCCGCCGCCTGATCGCCGAATTCTCCGAACACGCCAAACAGCCCCCGCCCGCGACGTTTTCCGAGCTCACCGACCGTGAACGCGAGGTGCTCACCCTGGTCGCCGAGGGCCTCACCAACGCCGAAATAGGCGAACGCCTCTACATGAGCCCGGCCACCGCCCGCACCCACGTCAGCCGCATCCTCACCAAGCTGAACGCCCGCGACCGCACCCAACTGGTGGTCCTGGCCTACGAATCCGGCCTGGTGCGCCCGGGCTGGCAGTAAAACCGGGTTGTCGGCGGGTGATGCTGGCCCGGCTACGGCCTCTGGCTCCGGTCTGCCGGATAGCCGACGCGACGCAGCCGGGGTGATCGTGCGGATCTGCCGTTCCCGTACGCCCGCAGACGTAGTGGAAGCAGGAACGCGCGACCGATGTGATCACGGTGCTCGCGGGCGCACTCTCGTGGCATGACCACTTACCTGACACCTGAAACCGCCACGCTGCTCGCCGACCATTACGACGGCGGTTGGCATCCCTGGCCGTTCTTCTGGATCTTCCCGCTGCTGTTCTGGATCACCGTGATCGTGATCGCCGTGGTGCTGACGCGGACCAGGTTCCGGCGCGACAGCGGCGTCGGTGCGTTGCGGAATTCGTTCGCTCGCGGCGAGATCACCGAGGCGCAATACCGCGAACGACTGGCGGTGCTACGCGAAACCCGAAGGTGACCTGCCCGCACCCACAACCCGCCGACGCGCACGGAACATCGTCCACCCGCAGACGAGCACGGGCCCGCTCCCATCAGGAAGCGGGCCCGTGTCGACTCGGTTGTTACTCGCCGGAGGCGGCCTCGGTGGTGCCTTCGGCGGCGCCGGTCAGCACGACCTCGGGCTTCTCCTCGGCGGCGGCCTTGGTCAGCTTCGCCTTGGGGGTGAAGGTGAACTTGGCGTCCTCGCCGGAGCCTTCGCCGTCCCAGCCCTCGACGTCGACCGTGACGACCTGGCCGGGGCCGATCTCGCCGAACAGGATCTTCTCCGAGAGCTGATCCTCGATCTCGCGCTGGATGGTGCGGCGCAGCGGCCGGGCACCGAGCACGGGATCGAAGCCGCGCTTGGCCAGCAGGCTCTTGGCGGAATCGGTGAGCTCCATCGCCATGTCCTTGTTCTTCAACTGGACACCGACGCGGTTGATCATCAGATCCACCATCTCCACGATCTGCTCGGTGGTGAGCTGGTGGAAGACGATGACGTCGTCGATGCGGTTGAGGAACTCGGGCCGGAAGTGCTTCTTCAGCTCGTCGTTGACCTTGAGCTTCATCCGCTCGTAGTTCGAGCCCTCGGCGTTGGACTGCGAGAAGCCCAGGCCCACGGCCTTCGAGATGTCGGAGGTACCCAGGTTCGAGGTGAAGATCAGCACCGTGTTCTTGAAGTCGACGGTGCGTCCCTGGCCGTCGGTGAGACGGCCGTCCTCGAGCACCTGCAACAGGGTGTTGTAGATCTCCTGGTGCGCCTTCTCGATCTCGTCGAACAGCACCACCGAGAACGGCTTGCGGCGCACCTTCTCGGTGAGCTGGCCGCCCTCCTCGTAGCCCACGTAGCCCGGAGGGGCACCGAAGAGCCGCGAGGCGGTGAAGCGGTCGTGGAACTCGCCCATGTCGATCTGGATGAGCGCGTCGTCGTCGCCGAACAGGAAGTTCGCCAGCGCCTTGGACAGCTCGGTCTTACCGACACCGGACGGGCCGGCGAAGATGAACGAACCGGACGGACGCTTCGGATCCTTCAGGCCGGCGCGGGTGCGGCGGATGGCCTTGGATACGGCCTTGACCGCATCTTCCTGGCCGATGATCCGCTTGTGCAGCTCGTCCTCCATGCGGAGCAGACGGGTGGTCTCCTCCTCGGTGAGCTTGAAGACGGGGATACCGGTCCAGTTGGCCAGCACCTCGGCGATCTGCTCGTCGTCGACCTCGGCCACGACGTCCAGATCACCGGAGCGCCACTGCTTCTCCCGCTCGGCACGCTTGGCGACGAGCTGCTTCTCCTTGTCGCGCAGGCGCGCGGCCTTCTCGAAGTCCTGCGCGTCGATCGCGCTTTCCTTCTCGCGACGGGCGTCGGCGATCTTGTCGTCGAATTCGCGCAGGTCCGGCGGTGCGGTCATGCGGCGGATGCGCATGCGGGCGCCGGCCTCGTCGATCAGGTCGATGGCCTTGTCCGGCAGGAACCGGTCGTTGATGTAGCGGTCGGCCAGCGTGGCGGCCGCGACCAGGGCACCGTCGGTGATGGAGACCCGGTGGTGCGCCTCGTAGCGGTCGCGCAGACCCTTGAGGATGTTGATGGTGTGCTCGACGGTCGGCTCGCCCACCTGGACCGGCTGGAACCGGCGCTCCAGGGCGGCGTCCTTCTCGATGTACTTGCGGTACTCGTCGAGGGTGGTGGCGCCGATGGTCTGGAGCTCGCCGCGGGCCAGCTTCGGCTTCAGGATCGAGGCGGCGTCGATCGCGCCCTCGGCGGCACCCGCGCCGACGAGCGTGTGCAGCTCGTCGATGAACAGGATGATGTCGCCGCGGGTGTTGATCTCCTTGAGCACCTTCTTCAGGCGCTCTTCGAAATCACCGCGGTAGCGGCTGCCCGCGACCAGGGAACCCAGGTCGAGGGTGTAGAGCTGCTTGTCCTTGAGCGTCTCGGGAACCTCGCCGTTGACGATGGCCTGGGCCAGGCCCTCCACCACGGCGGTCTTACCGACACCGGGCTCACCGATCAGCACGGGGTTGTTCTTGGTGCGGCGGCTGAGCACCTGCATGACCCGCTCGATTTCCTTCGAGCGGCCGATGACCGGGTCGAGCTTGCCCTCGAGCGCGGCCTGGGTGAGATTGCGGCCGAACTGGTCGAGCACCAGCGAGGTGGACGGGGTACCGGTCTCACCACGGGCACCGGACTCGACCGGCTCCTTGCCCTGGTAACCGGACAGCAGCTGGATGACCTGCTGACGCACCCGGTTGAGATCGGCGCCTAGCTTGACCAGCACCTGGGCCGCCACGCCCTCGCCCTCGCGGATGAGGCCGAGCAGGATGTGCTCGGTGCCGATGTAGTTGTGGCCGAGTTGCAGGGCCTCGCGCAGGCTCAGCTCCAGCACCTTCTTGGCGCGCGGGGTGAACGGGATGTGCCCGGACGGGGCCTGCTGGCCCTGCCCGATGATCTCCTCCACCTGGCTGCGCACGCCTTCCAGCGAAATGCCGAGCGACTCCAGCGACTTGGCCGCGACGCCCTCACCCTCGTGGATCAGCCCCAGCAGGATGTGCTCGGTGCCGATGTAGTTGTGGTTGAGCATCCGGGCCTCTTCTTGGGCCAGGACAACGACGCGCCTCGCGCGGTCGGTGAACCTCTCGAACATCGCTCCCTCACTCTCCTGCTCCGACATTCTGGCAACAGACGCCGCAGTGTGCTGTCGAACAAACCTGGGCGCCAAACCCGACGAACCTAGCCGTCAGCCTGCCATGAAGCCCGGGGGTTGCGGCCCCCGCCTCCACTCTAGTTGGCGGAGGATTCCGCCGCCGCCGGTCCACCCTATTGCCGACCGGCGACAGCACGGTCATTCACTCATAACGTGGCTGTTCCCGGTTTCGTTTCCGATGCGGTTTTGCCCTCAGCGAACATCGCCGATCGGGCGCTCAGCCGGTGAACGGCGCCACGAAATGGCACGGAACTTCCCGGGGATGGGCAGGGTCGAGGGCGTTGAGCACGTGCGCCGCGGCCCGCGGGCTGCCCGCGATACCGAGATGTTCGGAGTAATCCTGCGCGCAACCGTGCTGGACGACGATGTTGGTGACGTTCGGCCCCGGCGGCACCGCCGAGGTGTAGGGCACCACGATCTCCTCCATACTGCCCACGATATTGGTGTAGGTCACGCCGGGGTGGTAGATACCGTCGGCATTGAGTTCGGCCAGGAACGGCCCGCCTGCGGGCATCTGCGCACAGGCCAGGCACGGGATCGAGTTCCAGGCCTCGCCCAGCCCGACCGCGCGGGCGAAGGCGGCCACATCGGCCATGCCGAAGGCGGTGGTGCCGAGCCATGGCACCGCGAGCGAGACGATCTTGTCCACCTTGTCCGCCCCACCGAGCCGTTTGACCAGGTAATTGGCGACCAGCCCGCCCTGCGAGTGGGCGACCACATCGACCTGCCCGGCGCCGGTGGCGGCGAGCACCCGGTCGACAAAGGCGCCGAACTCGGCGGCGTTGTCCTGGATCGGCATCATGCCGCCGAGCGCCGACAGCGGCCAGGGCAGGTCGTACGCGCCGTAGGTGAGCGCGTAGACGCAGTAGCCCTCGTTGGCCAGCAGTGCGACGTAGGTGCCCCAGTTGGTCTGCGCGCCGCCGCCGGTGCCGTGCGCCAGCACCACCGGGTTGGGATGTTCGGCGGTGGGACGGCAGGACCAATCGTTGGAGCCGGGCAGCGAGCCGCCGGGGTTGGTCAGTTCGCCGGGGATGCCGGCGAAGAAGTTGTAGACGACCGGATATCGCTCGGCCTGCGCCGCCCCCGCCGAGCTGACCCACAGCGCGGCGAGGACGGCGACGATGACGGCGATGACGGGTGCTCGGCGCATGACCCCTCCCAATTTCTGTAACGCGTTCCAGAAGGCTACGTAGTGACCAGCGCCGATGGGGCCGTTACTGACGGGTAGGTTCTGAAACGAGTTCCGCTCGGGCCGGGGCCTGCGCGACCGCGACACCCGGCTGCGCGGGCAGCGCCGCGGCATCGTCGCGGCCCTGCTGCAGACCCGCGCTGAACAGCGCGCCCGTCAGCACCAGGAACGCCAGCGTGTGCAGCACCGCGCGCACGATATTCCAACGCACCCAAGCGGATTCGAACTCCGCGCGCACCGCCGCCGGATCCGCGATGGCCCCTGGATCGCCCGCCGCCATCAACTGATCATTGAGCGGGACGTTGAGCGCGATGGTCACCGCGAACGCGATCACGTTGAGTACCAACGCGACTGCGATCCACAGCAGCGTCATCCTGCGGTCCGCGCCCAGATGCAGCAGCGCCGCGAGCACGGTGAACCCGACCGTGCCGAGGAACCCGATCATGAAGGCGGGGTTGATGATCACGACATTGATCTTCTGCATGGTCTCGATCAATGCGCGATCGTCCATCCGGGCCAGCGCGGGCATCACCGAGATCGCGTACGCGTAGAAAACCCCCGCGATCAACCCGGTCGCCAATGTTGCCGCCACCAGCGCGACGATTCGCCCTACCGACATGATCTGCTCCGTTACCGTCCGGCCGCCGACGCGGCGTGTTCGTGTCCCTTCGGCTCCCGAACGGGGATCCGCATGGTCGCCCCTTCGCGGTTGCGCGGGGCGCTTGCGAACCTGTGCGTTCCGGCCGAGCGGGTGGAGCCTCGCGAGCTCCGATGACACCTATGAGTCAACAGAGTCCGGAGCCGCGCGACCATCGCCGAGACGCTCGCACCCATCAGCGAGCGTCTACGGCCGGCTACAGGTCGCGGTCGGAGATGAGTCCGCTCTGCATGGCGAGGGCTGCCAGGCGCACCCGTTTCTGGTTCTGCGGCAGATCCTCGACGCCGAATTTGGCGAACAGCGCGCGCAGGTGGGTCTTGATGGCGTCGACGCTGAGGAACAATTCCTCGGCGATCTGCTGATTGGAGGCCGGAGTGGCGAAACCGGCGCCGTGTTTGTAGGGCCTGCACAGCGCGACCAGCACCGCGCGCTGGGTGTCGGTCAGTGAGCGGGCAGTGGGGATGGTGCCGGTGGAGGCGCGGGTGGCGTCGTCGGCCACGGCACCGAATTCGTGGAACGACACCAGCGAGGTGCCGACCCGGATCCGGTCGCCCGCCATCAGCCTGCGCCTGCCGACCAGGCGCTCACCGTTGACGAAGGTGCCGTTGCGGGACAGGCCGTCATCGACGATGGTCCACTGGGCGCCCAGATATTCGACGGCCGCGTGCAGCCGCGAGACCTCGGCGTCCCAGCGCAGGGACAGATCGGCATGAGTGGAACGTCCGATGGTGACGCGCGGGTGGTCGGGATTCAGCAGGTACTCGTGCCGATGCCCGTCCGCGTCGGTGTAGCGCAGGATTGATCCGACGAAAGCTGTCACGACCTCATGACCCCAGCTCGACGGGATGACACGACTCTGCTGGATACGGTGCTGCGCACAGATCCATGGTGCCGTGCCTCGGCCACTACGAACAAGGCTGCCGCCGGGGCGTCGCACGATTCGCCCGGCGGCAGCCGCGAATTACGACTAGCTCTTGGCGGCCTTGTTGTAAGCCTCGGTGATGTCGGCCGAGATACGCCCCCTGGCATGCACCTTGTGACCATTCCGGCGCGCCCACTCACGAATTGCCGCGGTTTGTTCACGGTCCATCGGAACGCGGCTCTTGGTGGTGCTACCGGTGGTGGACGCGGCCTTCACCCGACGCCGGCCGCTCACCCGCCGAGCGTTGGCAACCCACTGCTCCATCTCTTCCCGCAGCTTGGCCGCATTTGCCGCCGACAGGTCGATCTCGTACGACACACCATCGATACCGAACTCGATGGTCTCGTCCGCGATGGACTCACCGTCGACATCGTCGATCAAGCTTACGGTGACCTTCTTTGCCATGAGATGAACGTCCTCTCGAAATCGTGCGACCCGCATACTAGGCCGATTGCCCGAGGCAAGAATACCTCTAATTCGAAAAATGCCAAGACGAGCTTCAGACGTGCAATCCGTTCGCTCAGCGAGCGGACGGTCGCACAATTGGGAACAGTATCGTTTCCCGGATTCCCAAACCAGTGAGGGCCATCAACAAGCGGTCGATTCCCATACCGGTTCCGGTGGTCGGCGGCATACCGTGTTCCATCGCGGCGAGGAAGTCCTCGTCGAGCACCATGGCCTCGTCGTCACCGGCGGCGGCCAGCCGAGCCTGATCGACAAACCGTTCGCGCTGAATCACCGGATCGACCAACTCCGAATAGCCGGTGGCCAACTCGAACCCGCGCACATACAGGTCCCACTTCTCGGTGACACCGGCCTTGTCGCGATGCTGACGGGTCAGCGGAGAAGTCTCGACCGGGAAGTCACGCACGAATGTGGGCGCGTACAACTTGTCGCCGTACTGGTGCTCCCATAGTTCCTCGACGAGTTTGCCGTGGCCGTAGCCCTTGCCTTCCGGAATTTCCAAACCGACCCGTTCGGCCAGCGCGAGTAATTCCGGAATCGTTGTTTCCGGGGTGACCTCCACGCCGAGTGAGTCCGACAGCGACGGATACATCTCGACGGTCGCCCACTCACCGCGAAGGTCATATTCGGTGCCGTCGGCGAGGGTCACCACCTGGGTGCCGAAGGCTTCCTCGGCCACTTCTTGGATCAATTCCCGGATCATGCGCGCCGAGTCGTCATAGGTGCCGTAAGCCTGATAGGTCTCCAGCATCGCGAACTCCGGCGAATGCGTGGAGTCGGCGCCCTCGTTGCGGAAGTTGCGATTGATCTCGAACACCCGCTCGAGGCCACCGACCACGCAGCGCTTCAGGAACAGCTCCGGCGCAATACGCAGGAACAGATCCATATCGAGCGCATTGGAATGGGTGACGAACGGCCTGGCCGCCGCGCCGCCGTGCAGGGTCTGCAACATCGGCGTCTCGACCTCGAGGAATCCGCGCCGCTCCAGCGCGTTGCGCAGCGCACGCACCACCGCGACCCTGGTGCGGGCCATCTGCCTGGCCTCGGGGCGCACGATCAGGTCGACGTAGCGCTGCCGGACCCGCGATTCCTCGTTCATCTCCTTGTGCGCGACCGGCAGCGGGCGCAGCGACTTGGCCGCCATGCTCCACTCGTCGGCCATCACGCTCAATTCGCCGGTTCGCGAGGAGATGACCTCACCGTGCACGAAGACGAAATCACCGAGGTCCACATCGGACTTCCAGGCCGCGAGCGCCTCGGCCCCGACCCCGTTGAGGCTGATCATGGCCTGCAATTTGGTGCCGTCACCCTCCTGGAGGGTGGCGAAGCACAACTTGCCGGTATTGCGCATGAAAATGACGCGCCCGGCCACACCGACGATGGTGCCGGTCTGGGTGTCGGGCGCCAGATCCGGATATTCGGCGCGGATCTCGGCCAGCGAATGAGTGCGCGGCACGACGACCGGATACGCCTGCCCGCCCTCGGCGAGCAGGCGCTCCCGCTTCTCCCGGCGAATCCGCATCTGTTCCGGCACGTCATCGACGTCGACGGGGCGGTTGGCGCGGCCCGCGGGAGCCGAGGCCGCGGAGCTACCGGAGGAAGGGGAGTTGGGGGTGCTCACGTTGAACTACCCTAGCGTGCACCGGAAACCGTTTTGCGTCCCGCCCGCCCCTGCTGACCGGCTGCTCCCGGCCCGGCTGAGGTGGGTATTTCTACAGCGAGGCGAGGGCGGCGACCTCACGGGCGAAATGCGGCGCCCGCGACGCCACGGTGAGTAGTCCGGCCGCCTTCAGCGCCTGGTAGCCGCCGACCAGGTCGGTGGCGCGATGCAGCCCCAATTGCTGTAGCGAGGCGGCGGCCAGGCTGGAGGTGTAGCCCTCCGAGCACAGCACGATCCATTCCACGTCGTGATCGGTGGCCAGCGCCAGCCGAGCCGAGCTGGTGGGATCGAGCCGCCATTCCAGAACATTGCGTTCGATCACCAGGGCGCCGGGCATCGTGCCCTCACGAATTCGCTGCGCCTGCGGTCGGATGTCGACCAGAATCGCGCCGCGTTCGAGCGCCTGCGGCAATTCGAAGGCGTACAGCCTGCGCAATTGCGAGCGCGCGGCGTCGAGCATCTGGTCGATGGTCTGCGGGCTCATCACATATCACCTTCGGGCTGGTCGGTGAGGACGGTGCGGGTACGGCGCAGGCCGCCGTGCCCGGTGAGTTCGTAATAGGACATGGCGGTCAACGGTGGGGAGTAGGCGTGCACGCTCAGCGTCGGATCCAGCGGACCGACCGATTCGGCGACCGACGCCGGCACGTCGAGGCCGGCGACGGGCGGCTCGGGCGCGCGCACGACGTCGTGCACCCAGCCGATCGGGAACGAGGCCTGATCACCGGCCACCAAAGTGCGATGACGCAATTCGGTTCCATTCCAACGGTATTCCGACAGCGCGCCGCTGAGCACGGTGAGCGCGCCGATGGAGCCGGCGTGATCGTGCAGCTCGGTGTGGCGGTCCGGGGTCCAGCTGATCAGCCACACATCGACCTCGTCGTCGGACAGCAGGCGGGTGGCCCAGCGTTCCTCGGTCGGCCAGCGGCCGTCGGCGGGTAGTAGGTGGTCGTAGCGGCCGGCCAGTACGTCCTCGGCGCCTTCGTCGGTCAACCGGAGCAGGTCGGCCGGGCGCAGCCGGGTGGGCAAGGCGGGGGCGACCGAACGGGTCGGGACGGGATTGGCGGCCCGTGTGCTCAGCGTGCGGGTGTCACGGGCGGACGGAAGGGAAAGAACAGAAGAACGCATGAGCGAATCTCCAGGAGGTGTGCGACGGTCGAGGACTTTACGAATGCCTCGAACGGTCGAGGCAGGTCAGCCTCGACAACACTCCTGGGTGCTCACGCGGAAATACACGTCGATGAGTGTAGCAGCCACCTCGGCGCACCGCCGATGACCTGCCCCACAGTCGCTGCTCACGCGCGCCGGTTGCGTTGGTTGCGCTCGTAGACCAGTCGCAGACCGGTCAGCGTCAGCCGGGGTTCGTGATGTTCGATGGTCTCCGATTCCGGCACGATCAGCGGTGCGCCCGCTCCCGTGGCCACCACCGCGACGTCATCGCCCGCGAAGGCCTCCACGTCATCGCGGATCCGGTCGACCAGGCCGTCCACCAGGCCGGCGAAGCCGAACACCGCACCGGACTGAATGCACTCCACGGTGTTCTTGCCGACCACCGACCGTGGGCGTGCCAGCTCGACCCGGCGCAGCGCCGCACGTTCGATGAGCGCCTCGGTGGAGATCTCCACCCCGGGGGCGAGCACCCCGCCGAGGAACTCGCCCTTGGCCGAGACCAGATCGACGCAGGTCGACACCCCGAAATCGATGACGATGGCCGCGCTGGCGAACTTGTCGTAGGCG
The DNA here is from genome assembly GCF_059509835.1 of Nocardia sp. CDC519. NCBI lineage: Bacteria > Bacillati > Actinomycetota > Actinomycetes > Mycobacteriales > Nocardiaceae > Nocardia > Nocardia sp. CDC519. The sequence continues at coordinate 639,080 of NZ_CM183377.1, forward strand.
GCGAGACTGTTCACGATACGGTCCGCGCCGACCTCCTTCGGATTGTCGACCAGCAACGGAATGCCGGTCCGCACACCGGGTTCCACCACCACATGCGGTACGTGATTCCAGTACCGGTCCAGCATCAGCCGCAGTTCCCGCAGCACCGGCGGCACGGTGGACAACGCCGCGACGCCGACCACCTCGTCCAGATGCGCACCGACCAGCCCGCGCACCTGCATGGCGAATTCGTCGGCGGTCAGCAACGGGTTGGTGTGGATGCGCCAGTGCCGCGCCAGTTTCGCGTGCGCGCCGCTGCCGGAGAACAGCCCGAGTTCGATGCTGGTGGTGCGGACGTCGATGGTCAGCAGCATGTGCCGATCCTCTGCTCCCCCGCGCCCGTCAGACGAACGACAGGTCGCGCGGGGTGAGCAGGCCCGAGCCCTCGGGGGCGTGCGCCGGGTCGGAACCGAGATCGACCGGGCGGTTGCGGTCGTCGACGAAGACCACCTTCGGCGAGTACTCCTTCAGCTCCTGCTCGTCCATCATCCCGTAGGCGATCAGGATGACCAGATCGCCGGGGTGCACGAGATGGGCTGCGGCGCCGTTGATTCCGATGACACCCGAACCGCGCTCACCGGCGATCACATAGGTCTCGAGGCGGGCGCCGTTGTCGATGTCGACGATGCAGACCTGCTCGCCTTCGAGCAGATCGGCGGCGTCGAGCAGATCCTGGTCCACCGTCACCGAGCCGACGTAGTGCAGATCGGCGTGGGTCACCGTGGCGCGGTGGATCTTCGACTTCATCATGCTGCGCAACATCGTCGTCGCCTTCCTATACCGATACCTGGGCGGGCGGGGTGCTTGGATTGGGGTGGCCGTCGATCGTCGCGCCGAGAACCACCGGCATGTTGTCGATGAGCCGGGTGGCGCCGACCTTGGCCGCGATCAGCAACCGGGCATTCCCGGAGGCGGGGGCGACATCGAGGTTCGACGAACGAAGTTCGAGATAGTCCAGGTCGAGGCCGGGCACGGCGTCGAGGACGGCGCGGGCCGCGGCGAGCACCGATTCGGGACCGGCCCCGCCGGCGCGGGCGCCCGCCACCAGGGCAGCCGACAGCGCCGTCGCGGTGTCGCGCTGCTGCGGATCGAGGTAGCGGTTGCGCGAGGACAGCGCCAATCCGTCCGCCTCGCGCACGGTCGGCACGGCGACGATGGAGACATCGAAATTCAGGTCGCGCACCATCTGGCGGATCAGCGTGAGCTGCTGATAATCCTTCTCGCCGAAGAACGCCTCGTTCGGCTTGGCGATCTGCAGCAGCTTGGCCACCACGGTCAGCATGCCGGCGAAATGCGTGGGACGGGTGCCGCCCTCGAGTTCGGCGCCGAGCGGACCGGGATGAACGGTGGTGCGCGGGCCGTCCGGATACATCTCCGCCACACTCGGCGCGAAGACGATGTCGACGCCCTCGGCTCGCAGCAATTCCACGTCGGCGTCGAGGGTGCGCGGGTATTTGTCCAGATCCTCGCCCGCACCGAATTGCAGCGGGTTGACGAAGATCGAGACGATCACGACCGTGTTGGTCCGCTTGGCGCGACGCACCAGCTCGAGATGCCCTTCGTGCAGCGCGCCCATCGTCGGCACGAGACCGACCGTGCGGCCGACGCCACGCAGCGCCTTCGACACCGCCGCGACCACCGACGGGTCGTGCAGCACATTCACTTCGCCGGGCCGATAAGCGTCACGAAGTTTCGGATCCATCATCGACGCTCCTCCAGCAGTTCGATCAGGGCGGCATCGGAATCGACCCGCTCGGCGGTGCGCAACGACAGCGCACGGTAGCTCGCGGCCAGCCGCGGATCGAGCGCGTCGAGCGCTCGCAGGTGCGCGCCGACCGCGTCGGCGTCGCCCCTGGCCACCGGGCCGGTCAGCGCGGACTGGCCGCGGCGCAGGGCATTGTCGAGGGCGGCCGAGGCCAGCGGGGCGAGCAGCCGTTCGGCCAGGCCGCCGGGCGCGTCGTCGACCACCTGCTGGCCGAGCAGACCGGGGCCGTCCAGCGCGGCGCGCAACGCGGCGACCGCGTCGACGATGACCGTGACCAGGTGATTGCTGCCGTGCGCGAGCGCGGCGTGATAGAGCGTGCGGTGTTCCTCGGCGACCCGCACCGGCTCCCCGCCCATCTCGATCACCAATGACTGCGCGATGGCATAACCGATCTCGTCCGCGGCGGTGATGCCGAAACACGCATTGGCCAGCCGGGCCAGATCCTCGTCGTGGCCGGTGAAGGTCATGGCCGGATGAATGGCCAGCGGACGAGCGCCGAGTTCGGTCAGCGGAGCGAGCACGCCGACGCCGTTCGCGCCGGAGGTGTGCGCCACGAGCGTGCCGGGACGCACCACGCCGGCGGAAGCGAGTCCGCGGATCAGGCCGGCGAGTTCGCTGTCGGGCACGGCGAGGATCAGCAGCTCGCTGCTGGCGGCGACCTCTTCCACCGGCAGAATCCTGGATTCGGGCAGCCGGGTGCGCGCACGATGCACCGAGGCGTCGGAGATCGCGGACACACCGAACACCACATGTCCGGCGCGTTCCAACGCGACGCCGAAGGCCGAACCCACGCGTCCCGCCGAGACGATTCCTACCGTCAGTCGTGCGGGCGCGGGATCGGGTCCCGACGCGGCGTTGCCAGAATTCACGCTTGGCGAGGTCAACAGTGTCCTCTCGGATGTCGTTCCAGTCCCGCTCGGCGGGTACCAGACGTTACGTCACGAGAATATGGGCAAGCCCCGCCATGCGCCATGGCCGGTCCCCGTGATCTACACCGCAGTCAGCTCGACCGGTTGCTCTGCTCGGATTGCAGATTCGCCATGATCTCGGCCACCGACAGCCGCTTGGACGACGCGTCGCCCGACTCCGATTCGGCCCGCCTGCGCCGCCGTGAACTGGCCGAACCGAAGGTCGGGCCGGATTGCGCGGTGCGCGTGGGCGCTGCTGCCGGGGTGGCCGAGCCGTTGGTCGGCGCCGGATCGTCCTTCGATGCGGACGTGGCGGCCGTGGAGCTCTCCGCGGCACCGGCGCCCGCGGCCCGCGTGGCGGGATCGGCCGTTTCCGGCTCCGGCGATGTGTCCGATGATGCCGACCATGCCGGAAGCCGCTGGGCGGACGAACCCGAGGTGTCCGGTGCGGGCGGTCCGACGATGTCCTGACCGTGGAACTCGGCGGGAGCGGGCGGTCCCACCAATGTCGACTCGCCGGATGCCTGCGCGGCCGTCCACGGCGCGGCGCTGTCGTCGGGCTCGGCCGGGGTCTCGGCGAACGCATCGGCCCAGCCGGTTGTCGCGCCGAACGGGTCGGCAGCGGTGCCGTTCGCCGTGGTAGCGGGGCCGTCCTCGTGGTCGAGGGTGATGATCGAGGTCTCGGCGGTCACCGGATCGTCGAAAGGGCTGGCGAAGACCGGCGGCTGCGGATGATCGGTGTCGTAGACGGGGGTCACCGAATCGCGGGGCAGCTGCGGCCCGGCCCAGCCGTCGGCATTCGACGAGTTAACGTTCGCCGAACCGGCCGGTCGGCCGGTGAGTTCTTGGACGCGCACGGCGTCGGCGTGCAGCGCGGGGCGATCCATCGGGAGATCACCGTCGAACAGCCGCTGCAGACTCTGCCGCAGCACCGTCAGCTCGGCCCGCAGCGCGGCCATCTCGGCGGCGTCGGCACCCACTTCCTGGCGCACCCGCGCCTCCACGCCGAGCTCGTATTCGCGCCGCGCCGAGATCTCGCGATCGAGCTGCAGTTCATAGACCTTCTGCAGGTCACGGACCTTCGCCTTGTCGACGGTCGACTCCTTGCGGTACTTGGTCGCCGCGAGGGCGCCGAGCACCGCCGCCCAGAGCGCCGCGACCAAGCCGATCCGAATAAATTGCACGCTATCGCTGAAAATCAGGAAAATACTGGCAACCAGGCCGAGCAGAATCAGTGCACCGATGAACAATTTTCCCGCATAGTCCCGCCGTCGGGGGGAGCTGCTGGTACGGGAGGGTGAAACCATGCCCGCCAGGGTAGCTCGGATGACCGCGGCGGCCCAGGTTCCGGGGTGGTGATTCACCCGACCATGTTAGCTAGGTGGTAGCTGGATCGTCGGTCGGATCGTCGGGCGCGCGGCAGCAATATTCGAGCCACAGCGCCGCCGCCACCAACGCCGCCGCCGCACCGAGCCCGATCAACGCCCCCGGCACATCGGCGTCGGCCGCGCGCAGATCGCCGCGCTGCGGAAACACCCAGACGAGGAAGCCCAGCCACACCCCGGCCGCCAGCGAACCCACCTGCGCCGAAGCCTTGGCCAGCGCCACCGCCCGTGCCGCGGTGATCGGATGCAGTTGATGCGGCCCGTCACCGATGCGATGCTCGTTGACCCTGGCGCGGATGATGAACCCGAGCGCCACTTCGATCGCGGCCACCGGATACAACGAGGCTCCGGCGAAGCTGGAGATCGGCGGGAAGCTGCCGTAGGCGATGCGGGTGGCCGCCCAGGCCAGCGCCGCGGCGATCAGCAGGTTCGCGGTGAGATCAAGGGCGCGCGTGGGTTTCAGCTGCTGCACTGGCCTGCTCCCCCGCGCGTCAAGGTCAGGTCGGTGCGGTGCACGCCGTCACGTTCGGCGGCCTCGAGCCCGGCCAGCAGATCGCGCACCCGGCACATCCGGCCGTCCACGTCGAGTTCGGCGTCCGGCTCCACCGCGAGCCACGGCACCAGCACGAACGCCCGGCGGTGAGCCTGCGGATGCGGCAGCGTGAGCTCGGGATCGTCGCTGCGACAGGGGCGCCCGGCTTCGGCGCACCACACCACGTCGACGTCCAGCGTCCGCGCACCCCACCGGATTTCGCGCACGCGATCGGCCGCCTGCTCCAATTCCTGCCCGCGGCGCAACCAATCGACGCAGCCGAAGGCCGGATCCTCCACCACCACAACGGCATTGAGGTAATCGTCTTGTTCGACCCCGCCCCACGGCGCGGTCGAATACACCGGTGACACCGCGACCACCCGGGGACCGAGCCCGTCGATCACGCTGCGCAGATAGCCGAGCCGGTCACCGAGATTGGAACCGATGGACAGAACCGCGCGACTCATCCGGCCGCCCTTTCCCGGCTGGTGACCACCCGGACGTCGGCGAAGGCGTGCGGGATCGGCGCGGACGGTTTGTGCACGACCACTTCGACCGCGTCGATCCGCGGATCGCCCGCCATCACCGCATCGGCGATCTCGGCGACCACGGTCTCGATCAGATCGCGTGGCGGGCCGGCGACGATGCTCACCGCCAGATCGGCCAGCGCGCCGTAGTCGACGGTGTCGACCAGATCATCGGAGGCCGCGGCGGCGGTGAAATCGACCCATACCGTCAGGTCGACCACGAACTCCTGGCCGTCGCGTTTCTCATGGTCGAACACGCCGTGATGGCCGAAGACGCGCAGCCCGCGCAGCTCGATGCGATCACGCGCACGCCGCGACGGCGCCCCGCCTGCGGGCTCGTTCACCGCACCACTCCCGTCGCGGCCGCCGCGCGCTGCCAGGCATCGGTGACCGCGATGGCGTCGAGGGAGGCGCGCACATCGTGCACCCGCACACCCCAGGCGCCGTGCAGGGCGGCCAGCGCCGAGATGGTGGCCGTCGCGGTCTCGCGGCCGTCGGGCGGGCGCGGGCCGGACTCGTCGGCGAGCAGCGAGCCCAGAAAACGCTTACGCGAGGCGCCGATCAGCACGGGGAATCCATCGGCCACGAACTGCGGCAGCGCACCGAGCAGGGCCCAATTGTGTGCGGCGTTCTTGGCGAAACCGAGGCCGGGATCCAGGATCAGCCGGGCGGGATCCACCCCGGCGGCAACGGCGCGGCGCACCTGGGTGTCCAGTTCGGCGCGCACCTCGGCGACCACGTCGTCGTAGTGGTCGGCGGGACCGGTGTGCCGGTAGTCGGCGTCGGCCCGCCAATGCATGAGGATCCACGGAACATCCGCACCCGCCACGACCTTCACCATGTCGGCGTCGGCGCGGCCACCGGAGACATCGTTGACCACCGAGGCCCCCGCCGCGATGGCCGCCTCGGCGACCCGGGCACGCATGGTGTCGACGCTGACCGGCACACCGGCGGCGACGAGGCCGCGGATCACCGGGACCACCCGCCCCGATTCCGTTTCGGCGTCGACCCGGATCGCACCCGGCCTGGTCGACTCGCCACCGACGTCGATGATGTCGGCGCCGGCTTCGAACAGTTCGATACCGTGCCGCACGGCCAGTTCGGGATCGAGGTAGCGGCCGCCGTCGGAGAACGAATCGGCGGTCACGTTCACCACGCCCATCACCACGCAGGAACGTCCGGCGCGCGGCCGGACCCCTGGCTGCGGTGCGTGGCTCACTTGCGCAGAATCAGATCGAGCGCCTCGGCGCGCGAGGCGGCGTTGGTCTGCAACAGCCCGCGCACCGCCGACGTGGTGGTGCTCGCGCCCGGTTTGCGGATGCCGCGCATGGCCATGCACAGATGCTCGGCCTCCACCACCACGATCGCACCGCGCGGATCCAGCTTGCGCATGACGGCGTCGGCGATCTGGCTGGTCAGCCGCTCCTGCACCTGCGGACGCTTGGCGTACAGGTCGACCAGCCGGGCCAGCTTGGACAGGCCGGTCACCCGTCCGTGCGTGCCGGGGATGTAGCCGACGTGCGCCACACCGTGGAACGACACCAGGTGGTGTTCGCAGGTGGAGTACAGCGGAATGTCGCGCACCAGCACCAGCTCCTGGTGCTCCTCGTCGAAGGTCGTATTGAGCACGGCGTCCGGCTCGAGGTAGAGCCCGGCGAACATCTCCCGGTACGCCCTGGCCACGCGGGCCGGGGTGTCGATCAGGCCGGGCCGGTCCGGGTCCTCGCCGACGGCGATCAGCAGCTCCCGGATCGCGGCCTCGGCGCGCGGCTGATCGAAGGGCTTGCCCGTGTGCAGCGCGATGAGCTCGGAATCGCTCAATTCCGGGCCCGGGTCATCGAGCACCGGCCGAGCGGACACGGTGGGAGCTTGGCCGTTGCTGTGATCGTTGGCCGACAATCGAGGACACCTCCAAATCTCAGGGTGCGGGCGCAGCGCCCGGCCCCGAGGATCGAGCGTAATCGGCGCTGGTCAACCCCTGCCGTTCGGTCCGTCCCAGTCCCGATTGCCGCCCTCGGGACCGGGGTTGTCGGGGTACGCGCCCCGATCGTCGTAACCGCCGCGGTCGTCGTAACCGCGTTCGGGCTGGTAGCCGTGCCTGGGCCGGCCCTCGCCGGGCTCGGGCCAGGCACCGAAACCAGGGTCGCCGGACTGCTCCTGCGGCTCGTCACGCGGTGGCCAGCCGGGCGCCGACCAGCCGGCGGGAGCGCCGTAATCGGGACGCGAACCATGCGTGGGGCCGGGGCGCTGATAGCCGGGGTGCTGCGGCATCGGATAGCCGGCCGGCGGCTGGGCCGGGCGGCCGTGCTGCGGTTGCGGCTGGTAGCCGCCCGCGGGCGGGTACCCGTTGGCCGGCGCGGGCTCGCGGGCAGCGGTCGCCGCGGCGGGCAGCGACGGCGCCACCGGCTCCGGCGGCCACGGCTCGCCGCGCTCGGCGGCCAGCTCGCCCGGGGTCTTGACCGGCGGCTTGTCCGAGGGCACGCGATCGCCGAAATCGTTGAACGCGGTGATCCGCGGCCGCTTCTCGACCGCGGCGAGGATCTGCTCGAGATCCTTGCGGTGCAGCGTCTCGCGTTCGAGCAGCGCGGTGGCCAGATCGTCGAGGACATCGCGGTAATCGTTGAGGATCGACCACGCCTCGGTGTGCGCGGCCTCGATCAGGTTGCGCACCTCCTCGTCGATGGCGCCCGCGACCTCGTGCGAGTAATCCGAGGCCTGGCCCATCGAGCGGCCGAGGAACGGATCGCCCGCCTCCTGGCCGTAGCGCACCGCGCCGAGGCGCGCGCTCATGCCGTATTCGGTGACCATCGCGCGGGCGATCTTGGTGGCCTGATCGATATCGGAGGACGCGCCCGTGGTCGGCTCGTGGAACACCAGCTCCTCGGCCGCACGGCCGCCCATCGCCATCACCAGGCGGGCGATCATCTCCGAGCGGGTCATCAGGCCCTTGTCGTCCTCCGGCACCGTCATCGCGTGACCGCCGGTGCGGCCGCGGGCCAGGATGGTGACCTTGTAGACCGGCTCGATATCGGGCATCGCCCAGGCCGCGAGGGTATGGCCGCCCTCGTGGTAGGCGGTGATCTTCTTCTCGTGCTCGCTGATGATGCGGCTCTTGCGGCGCGGACCGCCGATCACCCGGTCGACCGATTCCTCGAGCGATTCACCGGTGATCATCGAGCCGTTCTCGCGGGCGGTGAGCAGCGCAGCCTCGTTGATGACGTTGGCCAGATCGGCGCCGGACATACCGACGGTGCGCTTGGCCAGCCCGTCCAGATCGGCGTCCGGGGAGATCGGCTTGCCCTGCGAATGCACCCGCAGGATGGCGCGACGGCCGGCCAGGTCGGGGTTGCCGACCGGGATCTGGCGGTCGAAGCGGCCCGGGCGCAGCAGCGCCGGGTCGAGGATGTCGGGCCGGTTGGTGGCCGCGATCAGGATGATGCCGGTGCGATCGCCGAAGCCGTCCATCTCGACCAGCAGCTGGTTGAGGGTCTGCTCGCGTTCGTCGTGGCCACCGCCGAGGCCCGCGCCGCGCTGACGGCCGACCGCGTCGATCTCGTCGACGAAGATGATGCACGGGCTGTTCTGCTTGGCCTGTTCGAACAGGTCACGCACGCGGGAGGCGCCGACACCGACGAACATCTCGACGAAGTCGGAACCGGAGATGGTGAAGAACGGCACCCCGGCCTCGCCCGCGACCGCGCGCGCCAGCAGCGTCTTACCGGTGCCGGGCGGGCCGTAGAGCAGCACGCCCTTGGGGATCTTCGCGCCGAGCGCCTGGTAGCGCACCGGGTTCTGCAGGAAGTCTTTGATCTCGTAGAGCTCTTCGACGGCCTCGTCGGCGCCGGCCACATCGGCGAAGGTGGTCTTCGGCATGTCCTTGGACAGCTGTTTGGCCTTCGATTTCCCGAAGCCCATCATGCCGCCGCGACCACCGCCCTGCATCCGCGACATCACGAAGATGAACAGGCCGAGCAGGATGATCATCGGCAGCACGAACAGCAGGATCTGGGTGAGCCAGCTGTCCTGTTTGACCACCGTGTTGTACGGGGCGCCGGACTTCTGCACCGCGTCGAAGATCTGCGCGGCGGTCTGGCTGCCACCCGGGTACTTGGCGATGATCTTGGTCTCGCCGCTGGTGGCCTCGTTGCCGTTGTTCAGCTCGATCCGCAGCTGCTGCTCACGGTCGTCGATCTGAACGTTCTTGACGTTGCCCTGTTCCTGGAGCTGGCTCAACGCCACCGAGGTGTCGACGTTCTTCCAGCCGCGCGTGTCGTTGCCGAAATAGCTGAACAGATAGATCACGAGCAGAATGCCCGAGACTATCGCCAGGGTGCGAAACACAGTCTTGCGGTTCATAGAGCGTCGGCCGGGCGGCCAGTCCTTTCCGGTGTCTCCGGTTTTTGCCTAGCGATGCGAACGGATGCGGACATGCCACGTTACCGCGTACGGTCTATCCGATACATCGCGCAGTTCGGCCGGTGATGGGAGTTCAACAGGTAAACGGCCGGACAACGCCCGTGGTTCCCGATCTCTCCGGCCTGGTTTGTGCCGAGTGGTCACAATCATGGCATGTTCGGCCTATCGTGAGCGACGGCACAGTGCGGTGCCCCGCCGAGAGCACCCCAACCACATTGAGCGCAGGGGGTATGGACATAGTCGAGCTACGGACACCCACAGCGATAGTGCGCCACGGCCGGGGGCGGCTGATCGTCCTACGACCCGGCACCGACGGCGAGCGCGTGCTCGACGTCCCGGTGACCGACCTGCTCAAGGTCCGCCTGAACCGGCGCGCCGACGACGCGGTCGTCATCGAGATCTACCTCCGGTATCCCACCCCCGTCCTCACCGGTGTGCCCGCGGACCGCACGCCGCTGCCGGTGTTGATCGCCGAGCACGACGTGCCCGCCGCGGTCGAGATCGTCGACCGGATCAACGATCAGATCCTGGATTTCCAGCGCATCGATGTCGCGGCGCCGGATCTGACCCCGCCGGCTCCGGAATGGAATTCCGGCGGCCCCGTCCGCGCCGATGTGGAGCGCGCGGTGCGCCGGATGGCGCCGCGCAAGGAAGCGAAATCCGCGATCAACGCCCTGCACCGGCTGGCCTCGGCCGAGGAATACGTGCTGGAAACGGCGCTGGCCGTCGCCCATCCCCCGGCCGGGCACGGTCAGGGGCTACTGGCCGCCACCACCCAGCGATTGCTGTTCATCTCCCTCGGCAACGGCGAGCGGTACGCCCACGAACTGGCCATCGCCGCCATCATGTGGGCGCGCAGCACCGACGGCACGGCGAGCGCGCCGGGCGAGATCGGTACCCTGCGCACCGATACCGGCATCGACGTGCACGACGGCAATCAGACGCTGCATTTCACCGGGCTCGATCGGGCCGACACCCAACGCGTCACCTGCGCGGTGAACTTCGCGATCCGGCTGGAATCGGCCGACGGCGTGGCCGGGCCCGCCGATCCCGGCACCGCCCAGTTGTACGCGGAGTGGGAGCTGCTGGTGGAGCGGCATTCGCTCGGCATGGTCGACGACACACAATTCCAGCGGTACGGGCGGGGCATCCTGCGGTCGCTGCCCGGGGTGTAGCCGGAGGATCGCACGCGGGCCCGAATGCGATCGGGCCCGCGGCGATGCCTCAGTTCAGGCCGATGCGCCGCCACGGGCTCGTCGGCCGGGTCCACAGGCGCAGCAGCTCCATCCTGCGGTCGACGCCGCCGTCCTTGAGCACGGCCAGATCCTCGGTGGCCTGCCAGTAGGTCCAGCCGGTCAGGTAGGCATCGCCGAATTGCCGCCAGTTGCGGTAGCGCCGCCGCGCCAGCGGCAGGGCCCGCGCCAGGTAGCTCCACGCGATGTCGGCGTCCAGATAGCCCGCGGTGAACGCCATCCGCGCGACCGCGACCACCCGCGCCAGATCCCAGGCGTAGATATCGCCGGGCAGCGGGCGCGAAAGATGCTCGGTGAAACCGATCTTGATGGCCTGGGACCAGATGTCGTAATCGCGGACCAGCGCCTCCGGATTGTCCATCCCCCGAAACGATCCGACCTGGCGCAGGAAGGCGCGGTGCCGGTCGGCGCGCTCCCCGAAACGGTCGCGTTCACTGGCATTGATGGATGCCATCACCAGTGGATGCACCAGCGCGTACAGCGGCGCATGCATGCCGTCGAGCAGCTGTTCCATCGATGCGCGCGCCTCGGTGCCGTCGGTGATGCCCCAGGCGCCGGTGAGGGTGTCGATGGCCAGTTCGCGGCGATCGCCGAGTGGGTGCTCGCGCTCGGGGCCGAGCAGCAGCTCGTCGTGGAAGGCGTCCCAGCGGGCGGAATAGAACGCACCGAGAGCCAGCGCGCGCAGTTGATCGTCGGTTATCTGCGCACCGGACCAGTGGTCGTCCTCGCGCTGATCGAGCTCCTCGTACGGGAATGTTGTCAACGTAGGTAGACCGCGGGCAGGCATAGGGCGAGTCTAGGTGCCCGGGACCTCTCGGTGGCCGGTTCACCGAGCGCGTTCAAAGGTTTTTCACATCTTCGAATTCTTGGCCTGCCGAGCGCGGCGCCGGAGGGCTAATGTGCATTCATGTGTAGAAACATCACCGTCTTGCGTGGTCTGGAGCCTGCCGCTACCGAGCAGGAAATCTATGCCGCCGCATTGCAATACGTGCGCAAGGTCGGTGGCTTGACCGGCCTGAGCTCCACCACCAAACCGGCGGTCGACAAGGCCGTCGCCGCGATCGCCGCCGCGACCACCCAATTACTCGCCGAACTACCCGACCGCCGGGTGCCGCCGAGCACCGAACCGCCGCTGCGCCGCATCGCCGCCCGCGAAGCCCAGGCGTAGTGGTTCAGGCGTAGTGGCTCAGGCGTTGTCGCCGGGTAGTACGTCCTGACCGTAGGCGGCGACGCAGGCGAGGGCGGTCTGCAACGGCAGCGCGCGCTCGTCGATGCGATGGCCGAGTAGTTCCTCGATCCGCTGGATCCGATAGCGGACGGTGTTCTTGTGTACACCGAGTAGTTTCGCCGCGGCCTCCGGGCTGTGCTGGCTGCGCAGGTACGCGCGCAGCGTCTCGCGCAACCGGGCCGAGCCCGCGTCGCGGCGGGCCAGCGCCCGCAACTCGCGCGCGATCAGCGCGCGCATGGCCGTCTCGTCGACGCCGGCCAGATACGCGATCTCCACCTCGCGGTAGGCCGTGATCCTCGGCCCGTTCGCCGGGCCGCGTTCGGCGACGTGGCGGGCCGCCATCGCCTCTTCATGGCTGCGCCGGAATCCGGCCACTCGCTCGCCCGGGACCCCGAGCGCGATCCGCACCGGCGCCTCGACCAGGTGCGCGAGCCCGTCCACTTCCGTGATCCGGTCCGGCGCACCGTCCAGCCCGATCCAGGCCCACATGCCGCTCGCGCCCGAGGCGACAGTGAGCACGCGGTTGCTGCCGAGCTCGGCGGCCAGCCTGGCACAGACCCGATCGAGCACACCGCTCATCTCGCTGTCGGCGCCGGCTTCGGCGGGCTCGTCGGCCCACAGCACCACACCGAGATGCTGCTGGTTGAGCCGGTAGCCGAGCCGGGTCGAGGCCTGCTCGAGATCGACGTCGTCGCCGGCCAGCAGGGCCCGCACGGTTTCGGTGCGGCGATTGAGGGCAGCGCGCAGGACGCGTTCGCGCTCCTCGAGATAGGTCTCGGTCAGCGTCTCCACCGATGCGCCCACCCATTGCGTGGCCCGCTCGAACATCCGCATCATCACCACGCGTTCGATCGGATAGGGCGTGCGCCGCTGGTCCAGCGCCTCGGTGAAGTAATCGAGCACCGCGGCCAGTCCCGCGTGGTAGGTGCGCAGCAGCATCTTCAGCTCGAATCCGCGGCGGGCGAGCGTTTTGGCGAAGGCGTGCGCCTCGTGCGGCAGCACCGGCTCGATCGTGTCGCTGGTGAGCCCGCTCAGCACCACCCTGGCATGGGCGCGGGTGCTGGCCGCGAGATCGCGGCGCATATCCCGGTCGGCGAGTTCGGGGATGCGGGCGACGATGGCGTTGTCGAGCCGGGCGACCACCTGATCCAGGGTTTCGCTGCGCAACGTCTCATAGACGAATTCGGCCAGCCAGTACCGGACCTGCTCATTGGTCGGAGCCGGACCACCGGCGGCGGGCTGTTCGAGCGGGACCGGGCCAGCGGGCGGAACCGGGTTCGTCATCGGCCTCCTCATGAACTTCGAGTTGTATCGAGAGCACAAAACCTTCTCGCCTCGGTTGACAAACGAAGCCAAGAATGTCGGCGTCGATTGTGCCACGATCATAGTTCGTGAGCTGCTTCACAGCAGCTGAGCACAGCCAGAGCCACGACGTAGTGGGAGAGACCGTGACCGACACCGAATCCGCCCGACCGACGAAACGAACGACGACGCGCAAGAAACCGGCCGCGCCCGGCGTGATCGAGGTGCGCAATCCGGCCACCGGCGAGGTCGTCGGCACAGTGCCCGAGGTCTCGGCCGACGATGTCGCCGCCAAGGTCCGTGAGCTGCGCCTGTACCAGCCGGAGTGGGAGGCCATCGGCCCCGAGGGCCGCAAGGAATGGTTGCTGAAGCTGCAGGACTGGCTCATCGACAACACCGAGCACCTGGCCGACGTACTGCAATCGGAGACCGGCAAGCCGCGGGTGGACGCGCTCATCGACCCGGCCTTCTCGGTCGATCTGACCGGCTACTACGCCCGGCGCGCGGCGAAGTTCCTCGCCGATGAGAACCCGTCACCGCACAGCCCGCTGGCGCGCACCAAGAAGCTGACGGTCGCGTTCAAGCCGTATCCGGTGGTCGGCGTGATCACGCCGTGGAACTTCCCGCTGGCCATGCCGGTGGTCGATGTCATCCCCGCGCTCGCCGCCGGCGCCGCGGTGATCCTCAAGCCCTCCGAGGTGACCCCGCTTTCGGCGATCGAGCTGGCGCGCGGCTGGGCCGAGATCGGCGCGCCGCCGGTCTTCGCGGTGGTGACCGGTGCCGGTGCGACGGGCGCCGCGGTGGGGGACAACGCCGACTACATCCAGTTCACCGGTTCCACGGCCACCGGCCGCAAGATCGCCGCGGCCTGCGTCGAGCGGCTGATCCCCTACAGCCTCGAACTCGGCGGGAAGGATCCGGCCATCGTGCTGGCCGACGCCGATATCGATCGGGCCGCGCACGGCATCGCCTTCGGCGGCATGTTCAACGCGGGCCAGGTGTGCATCTCGGTGGAGCGGGTCTACGTCGAGGCGCCGGTCTACGACGAATTCGTCGCCAAACTCACCGCCAATGTCGCCGCGCTGCGCCAGGGCATCGATGGCCGCACGCCGAATCACGACGTGGGCGCGCTGGCCAACGAGAACCAGGTGAACATCGTGCAGCGGCATGTCGACGAGGCCGTCGCGGCCGGCGCGAAGGTGACCACGGGCGGCAAGCGCACCGGGGTCGGCACCTTCTTCGAGCCCACGGTGCTCGTCGACGTCGACCACTCGATGTCGTGCGTCGCCGAGGAGACCTTCGGCCCGACGCTGCCGGTCATGAAGGTGGCCGACGAAGCCGAAGCGATCCGGCTGGCCAACGACTCCATCTACGGCCTGTCCGCCTCGGTGTGGACCGGCGACAAAGATCGTGGTGAGCGGGTGGCGCGGCAACTGTCGGCGGGCGCGGTGAACATCAACGACGTCTTCTCCAACATGTTCAGCTTCGCGCTGCCGATGGGCGGCTGGGAGAAGTCGGGCGTCGGCGCACGCTGGGGCGGGCCGAACGGTGTGCGCAAATACTGCCGCGCGCAGGCGATCACCAAACCGATCCTGCCCACGCAGGAAAAGGAATTGATCTGGTTCCCCTATCAGGTACCCAAGATCCTGTTCGCGCTCGGCGCGATGCGGGCGGCGGGTGCGCGCGGTCTGCGCCGGCTCGATGTGCCGGCGCTGCTGCGACTCAAGGGCGATTCGAAGGGTGCGGAGTAAATGGCAGACGCGATGAAGATTCGCGGCAAGGTCGTCGTCATCACCGGCGGCGCGCGCGGCATCGGGCTGGCGACAGCGACGGCGTTGCAGGCGCTCGGGGCCAAGATCGCCATCGGCGACATCGATGAGGTGACGGTCAAGGAGTCGGGCAGCAGCCGCGACTTCGAGGTGTACGGCCGCTTGGACGTCACCGATCCGGCCTCGTTCGAGGCCTTCCTCGACGAGGTGGAGCGCACCCTCGGCCCGATCGATGTGCTGATCAACAACGCCGGCATCATGCCCACCGGCAAGTTCGCCGACGAGCCGGATCAGGTGACCCGCCGCATCCTCGACATCAACGTCTACGGCGTGATCCTCGGTTCGAAGCTGGCGCTGGCGCGGATGCTGCCGCGGCGCAGCGGGCACATCATCAATATCGCCTCGCTGGCCGGTGAGACCCACATTCCGGGACTGGCCACCTACAACGCCAGCAAGCACGCGGTGCTCGGATTCACCGATACGCTGCGCGAGGAGTACCGGGGCACGGGTGTCAGCTTCTCCTCGGTGCTGCCGACGTTGACCAAGACCGAACTCGGCTCCGGGGTCAGCACGCCGAAGATTCTGCGCCCGGCCGAGCCGGAGGAGATCGCCGATGCCATCGCGGAGCTGATCGCTGCGCCGAAGTCGAAGGTCAGGGTCACCGCCGTGGCCGGTGCGATCGCCCAGGTGGTCAATCTGCTGCCGGAATCCTGGGGCGATGGGCTGGCGCGGGCGCTGGGTTCCAACCGCGCCTTCCTCGATGACGTCGATACCGCGCAGCGCAAGGCCTACGAGGAACGCGCGCGCAACGTCTGAGCCGATTGTGGCGCGCGCTACGGCGCCGTGACCGTCCTCGTGACGGGCGCGGCGCCGTTTCGCGTTCTCAGCTGTGGGCGGATTTCGGCGCCCGGCAAACCTGATTGTGAGCAACATCACTGCATGTGCCCTGAGCGCCTCTCCTCGCCACGGGTCGCCGGAGCCGGAGACCCGATCAGGAACACTCGCGTACATGAAACAAGCTCTGACCTCGGCCACATCCGCCCTGGTCATCAGCCCAGGAAGACGACGCTCCAGCGTCCCGGGCCATGCATCCCGGGTACTCGCCGAATCCGATAGTGCGCAACACCATCACAGGCCATATGCTGTGACTAACAAACCTGTTGACCGTTTCGGGCCGAGATTCCGAACTTCCCGGTTTGATTAGGCTGGAAATCCGGCACCAATTCTGATAGCAATAGGCTATGGACCCGCATTTGCGCGACCTGCGGTATTTCGTCGCTGTCGCTGAGGAACTGCATTTCACCAACGCCGCACAGCGGCTGCACATCGCACAACCCACCCTCTCGCGCCAGATCCGCCAGCTGGAACGCCAGCTCGATGTGGTCCTGTTCGATCGCAATCAGCGCAGTGTGGCACTCACCGTCGCGGGCAAGGAACTGCTCGACGGCGCCCGCAAGATCCTCGAGCTCTGGGAAGTCACCAACTCCTCCCTGCAAGAGGCCGGCGAGGTGCTGCGCGTCGGCATCCAATCCACCCTCGGTCGCGGGCTGCTCAACGACCTGGAAAGCGCCAGCGGGCACCGGCTCGCCCTGCACGCCGCCTCCTGGACCGACCCGTCCAGCGGCTTGGCCGGCCGGCAGGCCGATCTGGCGCTGGTCTGGCTACCGCTACCGGATCCGAACCGGTACCGCTGGGAGGTGCTGCGCACCGAAGACCGCTGGGTGCTACTGCCGGAGAACCACCGGCTGGCCGATCAGGACACCATCGACTTCGCCGACCTGATGGACGAGCCGTTCGTGGCGCTGCCGCCCGAGGCGGGCGCGGTCCGCGATTTCTGGCTCGGCAACGACGGTCGCGGCGGGCGTCAGCCCAAGATCGGCGCCGAGGCCGCGACGCCCGAGGACAAGCTGGAGGCCGTCAGCCTCGGCCTCGGCGTATGCCTGCTCGCCGAGAACAACGTGCCGATGTACCGGTGGCCCGGTCTGACCGCCCGCCCCGTCACCGGGCTCGCCCCGTGCGAGCTGGCGGTGGCCTGGCGCGCCGACGACAACCGGCCGACCATCCTGGAATTCGCCGGCCGGGCCGCGCAGGGCGGGTTCGCCGGCAAACCCGCCCTTGCGGTCTGAACCACCGGGACCGAACTAGTCCTGCCCGGACGGCCGATCCGCGGCCGTCCGGGGCCACGGATGCTGCTGCTCCAGCTGAGCCGCCAGCCGCAGCAACGTCGACTCGCTGCCCGGCGGGCCCGCCAGCTGCGCCGCCACCGGCGTCCCGGACTCCGGATGCAGCCCCATCGGCACCGTCATCGCCGGCCACCCGACGAGATTCCACATCGGGGTGAACGGTGAATAGCGCGGGCTGTTGAGGAAATTGGTCAGCCAGCCCTTGGCATGCCAGGCCTTTGCCTGCGGCGGCGGCAGTGCCAGCGCCGGGGTGATCACCACGTCGAAGTTCTCGAAGAACTCGACCAACCTCGCCTCCACCCGTTCGACCTGCGCGGGCCGCACCAGGTTCAGCCGGACGATCAAGCGGCCGAGCGCCAGATGACGACGGGTGCGTTTCTGCAACAGCTGCGGCTGCGGCAGCTCGTCGGCCTCCGGGATCGCCAGCATCGGCCAGCGCAGCATCACCGCGGTCACCGCGTCGCCGTAGGGCAGTTTCACCGAGTCGACCGCGTGCCCGGCCGCGGCCGCCGCCGATCCGGCCGTGCGCGCGGCGGCGGTCCAATGCCGGTCCACCTTGATCAGCGGACTCGGCGCGTTGACGGCGAGCGCGACGCGCAACGGTGCCGCGGCGTCGACGTCGGCCAATTCCGGCCGCCCCGCCATCACCGACAGGGTGAGCGCCGCGTCGGCGACAGTCGTTGCCAGCACACCGTTTTCGGTCATCCCGGCCCACGAGTCCGGCCCGACCTCGGCCGGAACCACCCCGCGCCCCGGCTTGATCCCGACGACGCCGCAGCAGGCCGCCGGAATGCGCACCGAACCAAGACCGTCGTTGCCGTGCGCGACCGGAACCAGCCCGGCCGCCACCGCCGCCGCGGCCCCACCCGAGGATCCGCCGCAGGTGCGCTCGGGATTCCACGGGTTGCGGGTGATGCCGTCGGGACCGTCGGTCATGCCCCACAGGCTCAGTTCCGGCACCGTGGTCAGCCCGACGACCACCGCGCCCGCCTCCCGCAGCCGGGAGACCACGGGATGGTCGGCGGTGGCCGGAGCCGGATCGGTGGCAAGCGATCCGTCCAGCACGGTCTCGCCCGTCACCGCGACATTGTGTTTGATCGCCACCGGCACACCGGCCAGCGGCAGCGCGTCCAGATCACGCTGCTCCAGTTCGGCCGCCTCCGCGCGCGCCCGCTCCGCACGCACCACGTCGAAGGCGTATACCTCGGCATTGCCCTCGTCGATCCGGGTCAGCGCGGCGTCCACCTCCGCTGTCGGCGTCGTCGATCCCTCCCGCACCCGGGCCGCGGTCGTGACGACCGGGCCGGGTGGAGTGATCGTGTCATTGCCCGCATGCGAATTCGCGGGCTCGTGTGCCCCCATCGGTGCCCTCCTGCCGTGGCCTGCCCGTCGTCGGGCCCGGCCGCGCTCATCCAGCTCGTAGCCCGACGCGACGTTGCCGAAACCGGGTGAGACACCGTTCCGGTGGACGTATCATTTCCGATTACCGGTCGCCGTCGATGGCGTCGGGTGTGGCGGAGTTTATCGGCAACCCCGTCGGCCGACCAGTGCATGTTTTACGGCATCCACCCAGCAACCCCTCGGGATCATGAGCGCCGAACCGGAAACCACCCCCGACTCCCCTCCCCCAGCGGAATCCTTTGCGGGAGCAGCCTCGCCGGACGTCGACGGCGAGGCGACGACCCAGGCCGATCAGCCGACCCGCACCACGGCCGCGCCCTTCGACATGGCCACCCAGCTCGACGCCGGGCCCGGCAGTGGTTCGGGCACCGGCCCCGGCACCGACGAGGCGCTGGACCGGATCGAGGTCGGCACCAGCATCGGCGATTTCGATCTGCTCACCGGACTCGGCAGCGGCGCCTTCGCCCGCGTCTTCCTGGCCAGACAGCGTTCGCTGCAAAGGCTGGTGGCGGTGAAGGTCTCCGCCGACCACGGCACCGAACCGCAGACGCTGGCCCAGCTCGACCACGACTACATCGTGCGGGTATTCGACCAGCAACTGCTCGAATCCGGCCGGGCACGCGGCTCCCGTCGGCTGCGGTTTCTCTACATGCAGTTCCTGCCCGGCGGCACGCTGCTCGGGGCGCTGCGCTGGGTGCGCGCCACCCCGCCCGAGGAACGCAACGGCAGGCTGCTGCTGGACGCGGTGGACACCGCGATGGAGGAAAAAGGCGAGATCCGGCCCACCGATTCCAGCGTGCGTGCCGAGATCGCCACCCTGAGCTGGCCGGAAACCGTGGCCTGGCTGGGTAGGCGGCTGGCCGAGGCGCTGGACTACGCCGCCTCGCACGGGGTGCTGCACCGCGACGTCAAACCGGCCAATGTCCTGCTCACCGCCGAGGGCGTGCCCAAGCTCGCCGATTTCAACATCAGCTTCAGCCGCAATGTGGAGGGCACCAGCCCGGTGTCGTACTTCGGCGGCTCCCTGACATACATGTCGCCGGAGCAGCTGGAGGCCTGCCATCCCGGCCGCGTACGCGGTGCGGGCGACCTCGACACCCGCGCCGACATCTACTCCCTCGGCGTGCTGCTGTGGGAGCTGCTGACCGGCGCGAAACCCTTCGACGACACCACCGCGGGCGCGGACGACCAAGGCGACGACACCACCCTCGAAGCCATGCTGGAGCGGCGCAGCACCGGCGTCGACGAGTCCGCCCTGGAGCGGCTGCCACCGGATTGCCCCGCCGCGCTGCGCCGAGTCCTGCTCACCTGCCTCGATCCGGACCGGGACCGGCGCTGGCCCAATGGCGCGACGCTGGCCAGACAGTTCGACACCTGCCTCGATCCGAGGGCCCGCGAACTCGTCGACCCGGCCCCGGACAGCTGGCGGCTGCGGCTGCGGCCGTGGATGGTTCCGGTGCTGCTGCTCGCGCTCGGCGTGCCCAACGCGCTGGCCTCGCTGTACAACATCGAGCACAATCACCAGCTCATCGTCAGCAGGCTCTCGGAAGAGGCGCAGCGCAATTTCGTCATCATCACCGGCATCGTCAATTCGATACTTTTTCCGATGGGCATCGCGGTCGTGCTGTACCTGGCGCGGTATGTGCTGCGGGTGACGCGCGGGCTGCGCAAGGGCAAGCGCTACGACTCGGACACTCTGCGGCGCGCCAGACGCGACACGCTACGACTGGGCGATCAGGCCGTCGCCGTCGCGTTCACGCTGTGGGTGGTCGCCGGGTTCACCTTCCCCATCGCGTTGCGGCTGACCACCGACGATCTGCCCGCGCGCGGGGTGTGGCATTTCCTCGCCTCACAGGCGGTCTGCGGCGCCATCGCGGTCGCCTACCCGTTCTTCCTTGCCACCTTCTACCTGGTGCGTTGCGTCTATCCGATCTTCCTCCGGCACGGCGACGTCAGTTCCGAGGACGCGGGCTGGCTGCGCAACCTGGACAAACGCTGCAACGGCTACCTCGCGGTGGCCGCGTCGGTGCCGTTGCTCGCGGTGGCGGGGGTGACGTTCCTGCCGCCCACCGATATCGCGGAGGTGATCGTCGCGGTCCGGGTGCTGTGCGTGGGCGGCATCATCGCCTTCGTCGGCACCTACGTGGTGTTCCGCGCACTCGAAGCCGATCTGCGCGCCTTGGAGCGCGTGGTGTCACCGGGCGATCCGGTGACCAAACGCCTGGCGGCGGCCTAGCTCAGGATTCGCCGCCGTAGACCCTCGGATGCAGGGTGCCGATGTAGGGCAGGTCGCGGTAGCGCTCGGCGTAGTCGAGGCCGTAGCCGACGACGAATTCGTTCGGGATGTCGAAACCGACGTGTGCGACCTCGACCTGGGTGCGCAGCGCGTCGGGCTTGCGCAGCAGGGTGACCACCTCGAGTGAGGCCGGATTGCGGGTGGACAGGTTGCGCATCAGCCACGACAGGGTGAGACCGGAGTCGATGATGTCCTCGACGATCAGCACATTGCGCCCGGCGATGTCCTTGTCCAGGTCCTTCATGATGCGCACCACGCCGGAGGACGAGGTGGACGAACCGTAGGAGGACACGGCCATGAATTCCAGCTGGGTGGGGATCGGCAGCGCCTTGGCCAGATCGGTCATGAAGAAGATCGCGCCCTTGAGCACGCCGATCAGCAGCAGATCACCCTCGGGGGCGTCGGGCGGATAGCGCTTGGCGATCAGTTCGGCCAGTTCCCTGGTCTTGTCGGCAATCTGTTCCTCGGTGATCAGCACCGACGCGATGTCGTCCCCGTACACGTCCGCTGGTTCCCTTCCCTGCGTTGATCCGCGGTGCTCTTGCGGGCCGTCCGTGGTCACGCCGCACTTTCCGGCCGATCGACCGCTGTCGCCGCGGGGCCCGTCACTCGCGCTCGCCCGGGCGAACCCGATCGGTATGCGCGAGTGTCAGCCTGCCACGTTCACGCCCAGCAACCAACCTCGTGCCCGGTTCGCCGCCGCCGACCGCGACTGCGCCCTGTCCACGCCAGGCGGTGACCAGTTGATCGACCGCGTGTAAATGTTTGCCGGTCAGGGCTTTCGCGCCGCCGTCGAGCAGCCAGAACCGGATGGCTCTGCGGCGCAGGGCCGCGGGGGCAGTGGCGAGCGTCTCGCAGGACAAACTCACGTCATGAATGCCGGCCGGTTGCTCCCCCGCGTGGCTCGCCACCCGCAGCAGGTCGCGGGCCAGCTCGTCGAGCACCGCGTTGTCTTCGCGCAGCTGCTCGGCGGTGCGGCCCAGCGCCTCGGCGACGCCGCCGCCGAGTACCTCCTCCAGCAGCGGCAGCACCTCGCTACGCAGCCGGACCCGGGTGAATTCCGGCGAATCGTTGTGCGGGTCCGCATGCGGGGTGAGCCCGAGGTCGGCACAGCACTGGCGAGTGGAGGCGCGCCGCACACCGAGCAGGGGCCTGCCCCACGGCGGGGCGTACGGCGCCATCCCCTGGATGGACCGTGGGCCCGAACCGCGAGCCAGCCCGAGCAGCACGGTTTCGGCCTGATCGTCGAGGGTATGGCCGAGCAGCACCGGCAGGCCCTCGCGGGCGGCGTCCAGCGCCGCATAACGCGCCCGCCTGGCCGCCGCCTCCATTCCGCCCTCGCGGCCCACCTCGACCGGCAGGACGTGCGCGGATCGGCAGCCCAGCTGCAGCGCGGTGGCCGCGGCCGTGGCGGCGACCGCGGCCGATCCCGGTTGGAGCCGGTGGTCGACGATCAATGCGTCGACGGCGTCGGCCTCGGCCACCAGCGCCGCCGTCAGCGCGAGCGAATCCGGGCCGCCGGACAGCCCCACCGCGACCTCGCGGCCGACGTCGTATCGGGTCAGCCAGCCGCGCACCGCATGCCGGAGTTCGAGCACCGCGGACGTCTCGGGTAGGCGCACCGCACCGGCCCGCTCGTCGGATGCCGCTCGGCCCGGCTGCCGTGCCGCGACTCCGTCCGGCCGATCAGATACCGACTCGCCGGATCGAGCGCGCGACCCGCCGCCCGCACCGGCCCGCACGGGCTCGAACGCGCTCATCCCAGGACGCGGCTGATCCACCGTTGCGGGTCTTCGATCTCGTCCGGACGCGGCAGGGTCTCGGCGTCGGTCCAGACAGCATTGAAGCGTTGCATGCCGACGGCGTCGACGACGTGGTCGACGAAGGCCTTGCCACGCACGTACTGGGCCACCTTCGCGTCGACGCCGAGCAGCGCGCGCAGCAGCCGCTGCACCGGGTTGGTCGGGCGTTTGCGGCGCTGGTCGAAGGCGGCGCGGATCTGTTCGACGGTCGGGATGACCGAGGGGCCGACGGCGTCCATCACATGGTCGGCGTGGCCCTCGAGCAGGGTGCCGAGCATCAGCAGCCGGTCCAGTGCCTCGCGTTGCGGTGCGGGCTGGGTGGCGCGCAGCAGGCCGACCACACCGCGGGCGGCGGGATCCTCGGGTGTGCCGTTGCGGCGGCGGTCGCGCACCTCGGACAGCAGACGGGCGAGCATATCGGCCATCGGTTCGTCGCCGACGTCACCGAGGACGTCGACGTTGGCGCGCATGTAGTCGGCCAGCCAGGGCGCCGAGGAGAACTGCACCCGGTGGGTCACCTCGTGCAGGCACACCCAGAAGCGGAAATCGCTCGGCTGCACCCCGAGGGCGCGCTCCACCGACATGATGTTCGGCGCCACCAGCAGCAGGGTGCCGTCGCGGCCGGTGAACGGATCATATTGACCGAGGATCGCGGTGGACAGGAAGGCCAGCATGGCCCCGGCCTGCACGCCCGCCGGTTTCCCGGTGAATGCCCCGCGGCCCTCGCCGACCCCGGTGCCGGTGAGCTGGGCCATCGAATCGGCCGCCGCGCCGATCCAGCCCGGCCGGTCGACGATGCGCGCCTGCGGGACCGGTTCGTCGTCGAGCAGACCGGTCACCTGACGGACCGGTGCTTCGGCGCGCACCGAGGCGTCGGCGAGTTCGCTGACCACCTGTTCGGCGGAGTACCTGCTGGTCCGCGGCCCGGAAGGGACGAGCGCGGCGCCGGTGCGGGCCGCGATCCGCCAGTCGACGGCACCGGACAACCGGGTGCGCCCGCCGGCCTTGCCCGCCGTGTCGACGGCACCACCGCCCGATTCGACGGCACCGGAATCGCCGGGGCGTTGTTCGGTCGTCATAGGTCACCCACCCGTCAGGAGCATCCGCAATTACGCAGTGTGGCCGCGATGGCATCCAATGCGGGTCTGCTCACCTCCGGCGGCCGATCGCTCGACATCAACGCGAAGGTGAGGACTCGCCCATCACTGTCCAGCACATACCCGACCAACGTGCTGGCCACCGACAGAGTTCCGGTCTTGGCCCGGACCCAGCCCGCGCCATCCCGGTCCCGTACCACATAACGGCTGGTCAGCGAGCCGGTAGCGCCCGCAACGGGTAGATCATCGAGCAGCGGTGCGAGCTGCGCCGAGAGCGAGGGTTCGGTGCCGGAATCCCGGCCGGGGGACGCACCGGGACGCACCAGGCCGCCGGGCCGCAGGCCCGGGTTCGTGCTGGCCGGGGTGTTCGCCTGCTCGGTGATCTCGTCGTCGCGCGCGGCCGTCGCCAGGATCCGGTCCAGCACCTGCGCCGGGATGCGGTCGTCCACCGACAGGCCGCTGGTGTCGTGCATGCTGACGCCGGTCAGATCGAAGCCCGCCTGCTCGAGCGTCTCCTGGACCGCGGCGGCCGCACCGTCGAACGAGGCGGGCCGTCCGGTGGCCGTGGCGATTTCGCGGCCGATGGTTTCAGCGAGCACATTGTCCGAATGCACCATCATCGCGTGCAGCCGCTGCCCCAGCGGCGCCGAGGAGACGCTCGCGATCTGCTTCGAACCCGCGGGTGCGGTGCCGGGACGGACCCGTTCGGCGCTCACACCGAGTTCGGCCGCGAGCCGACGGCCGACATCGAGGCCGGGCGAATCGGAACGGGGCGCGTATTCGACCAGCGGGTCGAGCCGGCCGCCGTCGAGCATCAGCGGCTCGATCGGCGCGATGGAACCGCCCGGGATATCGATCGGATCCCAGCCGCGCGCCATCGCAGGCCCCGAGTACAGCAAGGTGTCGACCACGATGGAGTCGACCGGAATCTGTGCGGCCCGAATCTGGTCGACCAGGTCCGACAGCTTCGGCCCGCCCGGGTAGTAGCCCTTGCCGTCGGGCTGCGCGGTGAGCGTCGGATCACCGCCGCCGACCAGCACGATCTCCCCCGGCGCCGAGCCGGCGACCACGGTGGTGTGTACCCGCTGATCCTCGGGCAAGGTGAGCAACGCGGCCGCGGTGGTCAGGATCTTGGCGGTCGAGGACGGCACCATGGGCTTGGCCGCCTCGGCGCTCCACAGCACCGTGCCGGTGTCGGCATCGGTCACCGAACCGGCGAAACCGCCCAGATCCGGATTCGACACCACCGGGGCCAGCGCCGCGGCCAGGCCCGCCGCACTCGGCGCGGGCGCGTCGTCGGGGGCGGGCGCGACCGCGGGGAACGGCCGCACCGGCACCGGAGGCTCGGCGATGGTGAGCCCACCGTGCCGGAACTCCTCGCTCCACGGCTGCACGGTCACCGCGACGCCGGTGCCCACCGCGAGCAACACCACCAGCGTGGTGATCAGACCGATCCACATCCGGCGCCGTCGCCGCGAGGCAAGCCCGCCGATGTTCTTACCCACCACGTTGTCCGCCGTCTCCTCACGCCCGCCACATCCGCTTGGCCCACACTATCCTCGTTCGGCTACCGTTCCCCCGAACGACCTGGCGCGTCGGCGGCCCGTCGGCCCGCTGAACAGCCGCAGTACACCAGAGGCACCGGAAGAAGGAGTTGGCGTGGAGTTCGACGTCACCATCGAGATCCCCAAGGGTTCGCGCAACAAGTACGAGGTGGACCACGAGACCGGACGGGTCCGGCTCGATCGTTTCCTCTACACCTCCATGGTGTACCCCGCCGACTACGGCTACATCGAGAACACCCTCGGCGAGGACGGCGACCCGCTGGACGCGCTGGTCCTGCTGCCCGATTCGGTGTTCCCCGGCGTCATCGTCGAGGCCCGCCCGGTCGCCATGTACAAGATGACCGACGAGGCAGGCGGCGACGACAAGGTGCTGTGCGTGCCCGCCGGTGACCCGCGCTGGGACCACATCCAGGACCTGAAGGACGTCCCGGAGTTCGAGCTGGCCGCGATCAAGCACTTCTTCGAGCGCTACAAGGACCTCGAGCCCGGCAAGTACGTCAAGGGATCGGAGTGGGTCGGCCGCGCCGAGGCCGAAGCCGAGGTCGAGGCGTCCATCCAGCGCCTGAAGGACCAGGGCGGACACTGAGCGTCGCCGGGGCGGCCCGCTGAGACGTCGAGCGGTCGCACCATAGATCGACAGCGGCACATCACCGAGATAGCGCCCGACCAGGCGTCTCGGTGGTGTGCCGCTCGGCGTTCGGCAATGGAGACGGTCCCCTCACCCGGACTGCTCGCTCAGCGGCCCTTGAACTGCGGGGCGCGCTTCTCGAAGACGGCCTGAATCGCCTCGGTCAGATCCTCCGACGGCAGGAACGCCGCGTTCCACGCCGACACATAGCGCAGCCCTTCGGCCACCTCGGAGGCATTGCGCTGATACAGCACGTCCTTGGCGCCCTGCACCACCAGCGGCGGGTTGGCGGCGATCTCCCGCGCGGTGGCGTGCGCGGCCTCCAGGGTGGCCTGCTGATCGTCGAAGACGTCGTTGACCAGGCCGATCTTCTCCGCCCGCGCGGCGTCGATGTCCTTGCCGGTGTAGGCCAGTTCGCGCAGGTGACCTTCGCCGATGATGGCGGGCAGCCGGTGCAGCGAGCCGATATCGGCGACGATGGCGACCTTGGCCTCACGCAGGCTGAACTTGGCCTCGGCGCTGGCGTAGCGGATGTCGACGGCGGCGATCAGGTCCAGGCCACCGCCGATGCACCAGCCCGAGACCGCGGCGATGACGGGCTTGCGGCAGTCGGCCACCGCCGTCACCGCGGCCTGCATGCGGCGGATCTCGTGCAGGAAGTCGGTGCGCGGGGCGGCCAGCGCCTTGTCGGCGAGCAGCGGGCCGAAGGTGCCGCTCATCGCGGGCAGGTCCAGACCGTAGGAGAAGTGCTTGCCCGAACCGGTCAGCACGATCGCGCGGACCTCGGGGTCGGCGTCGAGGGCGGTGAAGATCTCGGGGAGCTCGCGCCAGAAGTCGGGGCCCATCGCATTGCCCTTACCGGGGCCGGTCAGGGTGACCTGCGCGACGTGGTCGCTGGTTTCGACGGTGAAAGCCTGCCAATCAGTCATCTGTACAGCGTATACACGGCGGTAACGGCGGCGATACCGTGTGGGATGGAACCCGTTATCGCGAACCCGGCAGCCGGAAGCGGTTAGCTCTACCCTGGATTCATGCGCAGGTCACTTCCTCCGGTCGCCTGCCGGGTCGCGGACACCCTGATCGCCCGGGGCCACCACGGCGTCATCGTCACCCACCCGGATCGGCCCACCGCCGCGGCCGACGCCGCCCGCGCCCTCGGCGTCGACATCGGCGCCATCACCCTGGCCCGGCTGTACCTGCTCGACGATGATCCGGTGCTGCTGCTGGTCTCCGGCGGCCACGACGTGGATCTCGCCCACACCGGCGAACGGCTGGAAGGCACCCTCACGCCCGCCCCCGACGAGCTCGTCCTCGAAGTGACCGGCCATCCCGTGGATGCCGTCGCCCCCGTCGGCCATCCGACCAACATTCCCACCTGGGTCGACACCGCCCTGTCCCACCACCGCGAACTGTGGGCGGCCGGCGGTCATCCGGATGCGGTGTTCCGCACGACCTTTCGGGAACTGGTACGCATCACCGCGGGCCTGCCGATCGACGTGGACTGAAACCCGTGTAGCGGCAGGCAGTAGTTTCGTCATGTGACCGACGCGCATGAACCGACCGCCGCGGAAGCCCGGCTGCGGGTGCCCGACGACCTGAGCGGCATCACCGCCGAGCAGTACCGCGCCTCGATGCGGCACTATCCGTCCGGGGTGACGGTGGTGACATTGTCGTCGCCGAACGGCCCGGTCGGGTTCACGGCGACCTCGTTCGCGTCGCTGTCGCTGGAACCGCCGCTGGTGTCGTTCAATATCGCGCACACCTCGTCGAGCCTGGCGGCGATGAGCGAGGCGGATTCGGTGGTGATCCATTTCCTCGGCGAACATCAGCGCCATATCGCGCAGCGGTTCGCGCGCAGCGCCGAGGAACGCTTCACCGACCGGTCGCTGTGGACCACGCTGGACACCGGCGAACCGGTCCTGCACGGTACGCCGATCTGGCTGCGCACAACCGTCGAGCAGCGCATTCCCATCGGCGATCACACCTTCATCGTCGGCCGGGTGACCCGCGTGCACGACGCCACCGAGGAGAAGCCGGCGGCCGCGCCGCTGCTGTATCACAACGGGCGCTACCACCGCCCCACCCCGCTGGACGAGGACTGATTCGGCGCGGTCACCTGCCCGGCCTGCTCTGACCGGCTGCTGGACCACGCACCGGCACCCAGCCGCTCCGCGCAGAGGGTGCCACGGAGTGACGGCAAGCGGCTGCGCCCCGGGGCCGATGCGATGGCGGCAGTGCTCGCACCGGGTCGTCCAGAATCCCGCAACACCTCGGTGGCCGGTGCCGGCGGTCAGCCGATGAGGCAGGGCGCCGCACCCGCATCCTCGGCGCCGGTGAACGACCTGGTTTCCGGGCTCGGATTCCACAGCCCGCTGGTGCAGGTGTAATCCCATGCGGGGCCGTCCTGCACGAGCGCGGCGACCGCCGAGACCAGCCGGTCCACGTCGGCGGAATCGGTGCCGAGGCCGATGCTCGCGCGCAGCGCGCCATCGAGCCCCAGCCTGGCCAGCAGCGGATGCGCGCAGAACCGGCCGTCGCGCACACCGATGCCGTGTTCGGCCGACAGATACGCAGCCACCTGGCCGGGTGCGAAACCGTCGAGTGTGAAGGCGACGATGCCGACGGTGTCGGGGCTGTCGGACCACAGGCGCAGCAGCCGCACACCCGGGATCGCGCACAAGCCCGCGCGCAGCCGCTCGGCGAGCCGCCGTTCGTGCGCGATCACCCGCTCGGCGTCGATCTCGGACAGTGCGTCGCAGGCAGCGGCCAGGGCCGCGACACCGAGCACATTCGGCGAACCGGCCTCGTGCCGTTGCGGCGCGGGTGCCCACTCGGTGCCGTCGACGCGCACCTCACGCACCGCACCACCGCCGGCCAGGTACGGCGGCGCCGCATCGAGCCAATCCCGCTTACCCACCAGCACCCCCGCGCCGAACGGCGCGTACAGCTTGTGACCGGAGAAAGCGAGATAATCGATGCCGCACTCGCGCAGGCTGATTCGCCGATGCGGTGCCAGCTGCGCGGCGTCGACCAGGATGCGGGCGCCGCACTGGTGGGCGATCTCGGCCAGCCGGGCCAGCGGCAGCACTTCCCCGGTCACATTGGAGGCACCGGTAACCGCCAGCAGCGCAGCCGGTTTCGCGCACAACTCGGCGACGAGCCGGCGAATCGTCTCCTCGACGGTATCGGCCGCGGCCACCACGCGCCGCCCACGCCGTTGCCAGGGCAGGAAATTGGCGTGGTGTTCGACATCGAGCACCACCGTGTCGCCGGGCACGCAGGCGGCGAGCAGGTTCAGCGAGTCGGTGGTGTTGCGGGTGAAGACCACCACCTGGTCGTCTGCCGCATCCAGGAACCGGGCCACCGAACCGCGGGCGGCCTCATAGCATTCGGTGGAGATCCGCGAGGCGTAGCCGGCGCCGCGGTGCACGCTGGCGTAGAGCGGCAGCAGCCGCTGCACCCGGTCGGCGACCTGAGCCAGCGCGGGCGCGCTCGCGGCATAGTCGAAATTGGCGTAAGTGCAGGTCCCGCCCTGTACGAGGGGTACCTGGAGGTCGTCTCCGGAGACCCTGGCGAGGGCGGCACAGGTCTGATCGAACACAGCGGTCATCACGTCATCCCATCGGCTTAGGGACCCGCGAAAGAGGATTCGTCGAGTCCGCGCTTGCCGCGCCCGGTCGGGCGTCGGCCCGGTCGTCACCCGGAGCACCCCACCGCGGAGGAGGGTTGCCGGCCAGCAAGCCGGGGCTTGACGCTGGCACTCATGACCTGTGGCGAGATTGGCAGACCGGCCGCGCCGCTGTCAACCCGTCCCGCGCTGCGGGTACCGTTGACTACTGGTCACCGGGGTGTTTTCCGTTTGCCCATTGGTAACCCTCGTATGAAACAACCGTCTTCGAGAATTAGTTGGTGAGGCCGTACCGCCGAACATGGTTACTGCCGGACAGTGCTGAGGAAGGTGGGCCGGACGTGATGCTCCAGCCGCAGATCGACACCGATGGTTCGGTCCAGGAGCTCGATCCGCTGCTACGTTCGACCCTCGCCCCACCTGCGCGAACGCTGGTCGACATCCTCGCCGAGACGGCACGTGCCCATCCGGACGCCCCCGCCATCGACGACGGCGATACCGCCCTCACCTACACCGAGCTCCTCGCCGAGATCGCCGCGACGGTCGAGCGCCTCGGCGCGGCGGGGGTGCGGCGCGGCGACCGCGTCGGGGTGCGGATGCCGTCCGGTACCCGTGAGCTCTACGTCACGATTCTCGCGGTACTGCACGCGGGCGCGGCCTACGTACCCGTGGACGCCGACGATCCCGACGAACGCGCCCGCCTGGTCTTCGGCGAGGCGCGGGTCACCGCGATCGTCACCGCCGCCGGGATCGAAGCGACCGAGCACGCCAGCACGGCAAACGATGGGCAACCCGACGGGCCGCAGCAGCCCTCCCCCGCCGACGACGCCTGGATCATCTTCACCTCCGGCTCCACCGGCACGCCGAAAGGTGTTGCGGTAACCCATCGCAACGCTGCCGCCCTGGTCGACGCCGAGGCCCGGTTGTTCCTCCGCGATGCCCCGATCGGCCCCGGCGACCGGGTGCTGGCCGGACTGTCGGTGGCCTTCGACGCCTCCTGTGAGGAGATGTGGCTGGCCTGGCGGCACGGCGGCTGTCTGGTCCCCGCACCTCGCGCGCTGGTGCGCACCGGCGCCGATCTCGGTCCGTGGCTGGTGCGGCACGAGATCAGCGTCGTCTCCACCGTGCCGACGCTGGCGGCGACCTGGCCCGCCGAAGCGCTGGAACCGGTGCGGCTGCTCATCTTCGGCGGCGAGGCCGTGCCGCCGGAGCTGGCCGAACGTCTGGCGGGCGACCCGGAATCCGAACGCGAGGTGTGGAACACCTACGGCCCCACCGAAACCACCGTCGTCGCGTGCGCGGCGCTGCTGGACGGGAACTGGCCGGTGCGCATCGGTTTGCCGCTGGACGGCTGGGATCTGGCCGTCGTCGACGCCGCCGGTAATCCGGTGGGCGAGGGCGAATCCGGCGAACTGGTGATCGGCGGCGTCGGCCTGGCCCGCTATCTGGATCCGGCCAAGGACGCCGAGAAGTACGCGCCGCTGGCCTCCCTCGGCTGGGAACGCGCCTACCGCAGCGGCGATCTGGTGCGCAACGACAAGGCCGGACTGGTCTTCATCGGCCGCGCCGACGATCAGGTGAAGGTGGGCGGGCGCCGCATCGAACTCGGCGAACTCGACAACGCGCTGCAACATCTGCCCGGGGTGAGCGGTGCGGCCGCCGCCGTCCGCACCACCGCCGCAGGCAATCAGATCCTGGTCGGCTACCTCACCGGTATCCCACCCGATTACGACATCAAGGCCGCCCGCGCGCTGCTCGCCGAGCAATTGCCCGCCCCGCTGGTGCCGCGGCTGGTGGTGGTGCCGGAACTACCCACCCGCACCTCGGGCAAAGTCGACCGCGACGCCCTGCCCTGGCCGGTGGGCGGCAGCGACGAGACCGTCGACCACGGGCTCACCGGCACCGCCGCCTGGGTGGCCGAGCTGTGGAGTTCGATCCTCGGCGCCGAGATCACCGGCGCGGACGCTGATTTCTTCGATCTCGGCGGCGGCTCGCTCTCGGCGGCACAGCTGGTGACCGCACTGCGGCAACGGTATCCGCGCATCGCGGTCGCCGACCTGTACGACCATCCGCGGCTGGGCGCGCTTGCCGAATTCCTCGACGAGACCGCGCCGTCGGACGCCGTCGTCGAACGGACCGTCCGCCCGACGCCGCTGTCCGCACAGTGCGCCCAAGTCCTCGCCACCCTTCCGTTGACCACGCTCACCGGCCTGCAATGGCTCACCTGGTTGGCCATCGCGGGCAATATCGCGAGCTGGGCGGGCGCGCTGCCCTGGCTGCCGCAGCTGTCGTGGTGGTGGACGCTGCTGCTGTTCGTCGTCTTCATCACCCCGCTGGGCCGGATGAGCATCTGTGTCGCAGGCGCCCGGCTGCTGTTGCGCGGGGTCGCACCCGGCAGCTATCCGCGCGGTGGTTCGGTGCATCTGCGGCTGTGGGCGGCGGTGCGGCTCTCGGAGGCCAGTGGTGCCGAGAACCTGTCCGGCGCACCGTGGATGGTGCCGTTCGCGCGGGCATTGGGCGCGAAGATCGGCAAGGGCGTCGACCTGCACACGCTGCCGCCGGTGACCGGAATGCTCGAACTCGGCGACGGATGCAGCGTCGAGCCCGAAGTGGACCTGTCCGGTTACTGGATCGACGGCGACGTCGTGCATATCGGGCCCATCGTGGTCGGCCGCGGCGCGGTGATCGGCGCGCGCTCGATCCTGCTGCCCGGCACCAAGATCGGCCGTGACGCCGAGATCGCGGCCGGTTCGGCGGTCTCCGGGAAGGTCAAGCCGGATCAGGAGTGGGCGGGCTCGCCCGCGGTGAAGGTCGGCAAGGCCAGGCACCGCTGGCCCGCCGAGACGCCGAAACGCGCGATTCACTGGGTGCTCGCGTTCGCCATCAGCTCGATGGGCCTGGCCGCGATGCCCATTCTCGGGCTGGCCGCCGGTGGCGCGCTGATCGTCTGGTGGATCCGCGACACCACCACCATCGCGGGCGCACTCGGACGTGGCCTGCTCATGCTGCCGGTGGCCACCCTGGTGAGCCTGCTCGTCTACGCCGTGGCCACGGTGCTCGCGGTGCGGGTGCTCAGCCTCGGCCTCACCGAGGGCTACCACCCGGTTCGCAGCCGCGTCGGCTGGCAGGTGTGGGCCACCGAACGGCTGCTCGACGGCGCCCGCAACTTCCTGTTCCCGCTCTACGCCAGCCTGCTCACCCCCATCTGGTTGCGGCTGCTCGGCGCCAAGATCGGTAAGCGGGTGGAAGCTTCGACGGTATTGCTGCTGCCGAAGTTCACCACCGTCGCCGATGGCGCGTTCCTGGCCGACGACACCATGATCGCCAGTTACGAACTCGGCGGCGGCTGGCTGCGCATCGGCGAGGCGAAGGTCGGCAAACGCGCCTTCCTCGGCAACTCCGGGATGACCGCGCCCGGGCGCCGGGTGCCGAAGAACGGGCTGGTCGCCGTGCTCTCGGCCGCCCCGAGCAAGGCCAAGGCGGGCTCGTCCTGGCTCGGCAGCCCGCCCGTGCGGCTGCGCCGCGCCGCCGAAACCGCCGATACCGAGCGCACCTTCGATCCGCCGCTGCGGCTGCGAGTCTTCCGCGGCGTGGTGGAAACCTGCCGCCTGCTGCCGGTGCTCGTCACCTTCGCGATCGGCGTCGGCGTGCTGTTCACGCTGGCCTGGCTGGCGCAGAACATCGGCTACCCGGGCGCCGCGCTGCTCTCGGGTGTGGTGCTCATGGTCGCGGGCGCGCTGGCCTGCGCGAGCGCGATCACCGCCAAATGGCTGCTGATCGGCCGGATCCGCGCCGAAGAACATCCGCTGTGGAGTTCGTTCGTATGGCGTAACGAGGTGTCCGACAGCTTCGTGGAAACGGTGGCGGCACCGTGGTTCGCGCGCGCCGCGACGGGTACTCCGGTGCTGAATCTGTGGCTGCGTGGTCTGGGTGCCCGTATCGGTCGCGGTGTGTGGTGCGAGTCCTATTGGCTACCGGAGGCGGATTTGGTGACCCTCGGCGACGGCGCGACCGTGGAACGCGGTTGTGTGGTGCAGACCCATCTGTTCCACGATCGGATCATGTCGATGGACACCGTCACCCTCGGACCGGGCGCCACCCTCGGCCCGCACTGCGTCGCCCTGCCCGCCGCGACCATCGGCGCGGGCGCGACCATCGGCCCGGCCTCGCTGGTCATGCGCGGCGACACGGTGCCGCCGTCGACGCGGTGGTGGGGCAATCCGATCGCGCCATGGGCTGCGGCCGCCGATCCAGGGGCCGCCGGCCGATGAGAGGCAAGTTCTACGACGCCCCCATCGACGAGTACCTGCCGCAGAACGGAAACCGGGGCTATCGGGTCTCACGGTACGAACTCGACCTCACCTACAAGGTCGCCAGCAACCGGCTCGCCGGCCGTGCCGACATCACCGCGGTCACCACCGAGGTCCGCCCGCGCTTCGCCCTCGACCTGTCGCAATCGCTGTCGGTGTCGAAGGTCCTGGTCAACGGCAGCAAGGTCGCGAAGTACACCCATCAGCACGGCAAACTCGTCATCACCCCGCAGCAGCGGATCCCGGCCGGTGGGCTCCTCGCGGTCACGGTGCAGTACGCGGGCACCCCGCGCCCGGTGCGCGGCCCGTGGGGTGAGGTGGGCTGGGAGGAACTCACCGACGGGGCCTTGGTCGCCAGCCAGCCCAATGGCGCCGCGTCCTGGTTCCCCTGCGACGATCATCCGAGTTCCAAGGCCAGCTACCGCATTTCGATCACCACCGACACCCCCTACCACGCCCTCGCCAATGGCACCCTGCTGCGCAAGCAGACCAAGGCCAGCCAGACCACCTGGGTCTACGAGCAGTCCGAACCGATGTCGAGCTATCTGGCGACCATCCAGATCGGCCAGTACCGCAAACACCGGATCGGCCCCGCGCACGGTCCGGTCCCCATGCACGCCCTGGTACCCGCCCGCCTGCGCGCGAACTTCGACCACGATTTCGCCCGGCAGCCGCAGATGCTCGCGGTGTTCATCGACAAGTTCGGGCCGTATCCGTTCGAGGCGTACACGGTGGTCGTCACCGATGACGAGCTGGAGATCCCGATCGAGGCACAGGGCATCTCGATCTTCGGCGCCAACCACTGCGACGGCCGCCGTGGCGCGGAACGACTCGTCGCGCACGAACTCGCCCACCAGTGGTTCGGCAACAGCCTCACCATCCGGCAGTGGCGCGATATCTGGCTGCACGAGGGCTTCGCCTGCTACGCGGAATGGATCTGGTCCGAGGCCTCCGGCGGGCCGAGCGCCGACCAGCAGGCCAGGGCGGCGCGGCACAATCTGGCGCGGCAACCGCAGGACATCGTCGTCGGCGATCCTGGGCCCGCGCACATGTTCGACGATCGGGTCTACAAGCGTGGCGCGCTGTGCCTGCATTCGCTGCGGCTCGAGCTCGGCGATACCGCGTTCTTCGACATGCTGCGGGAATGGACCTCGCGCTATCGGCACGCCTCGGTGACCACCGAGGAGTTCACCGATCTGGCGGGGCACTACAGCTTGGTGCCGCTGCGCCCACTGTGGGACAGCTGGCTGCTGGCCGAGGCATTGCCACAGCTACCGCCCTCGGGTGGGATGTCGACCGGCGCCTGAGCGTTGCTCAGAAGACCAGATAGCGGGTGGCGAGTTCCTCGACAAGCGGATCGTCCTCGGCCACGCTGTCGAGGGCGTCGAGATCGGTCTCCACCGAGATCAGCCGGGGATCGTCCTGCTCGGAGTCCGTCGGTCCGTCCTCGACGAGCTGACGCAGCAGCTTGGCACGTACCCGTGCCTTGAGTGAATCGATCATGCGCTGTGTCCTTTCCGGCCGCTGCCCTATCTCCAGCTTGCCCCGTTTCGCCGGGGAGCGGGGGCGTTCGGGCTGCTCAGACCGGCGTCAACCAGCTACCCCACGGCGTATTGCGTAGCACTGTGTACACCGCGAGGAAGCCGAAGATCGACCACATGGTGAGGGCATTGATGCCGAAGTGCCGCATGGGTTTACCGCGCCACGCCCGGATCGCCCAGTCGCCCACCCATACCGCGAACAGCATCAGCAGCGGCAACGCGATGAGGTTGCTGTGCAGCGAATCGAGCACCTGCCCCTCGGTGAGGTTGTGTACTGCCCGCATACCACCACATCCCGGGCAGTACACCCCCGTCAGCGCATACACCGGGCAGATCCCCCACGATCCCTCCACATGCGGATCCCGCAGATGCACAGCCAGCACCGCGAGCACCCCGGCCCCGGCCACCGCCGCCGGCACCGCCAGGGCGCGCCACCTGGTCTGCGGCCGCCGGGCCACCGGTTCCGACTGCGTGATGTCCACGAATCTCACCGTAGCCGGGGCCGACGTGCCGCCGCTATCGAGACTGCGGCTGCGCGAATCGCAGCGAGTTGCCCGCGGGATCGACCAGGTCGAAGCCCGGCCCGCCGGGGCCGTCGTGCGGACATCCCGGGTCGGCGTACCGGTATTCCTTGGCCGCCAGCTCGGCATGCCAGGCGTGAATATCATCCACAGCCATCCACAACACGCTGCCGGGAGTGCCGTCACCGTGGTGCTCGCTAGGTCTTCGCCACATCGAACATGCGCAGCACGGGTATCGGCGGTGCAAGCCGATCGGATCGGTCGCCATCGCCCCATGATCGCACCGGGCACCGACACCGTTCGGTTCGGTAACGACACGCACACATCAGCAAACAGGAGGCATATTTCGGCCCCATTTCGGGCATTTTCCCGGTAACGGCATTACACACCGGACCGACACCCGGTGTAGCGGACCGTCGCGGTAAGAGTTTCCGGCAAGCGGCGCTTGCACTTGCAAGCACCCCAGCTTGCATTTACCGTGACGGTAGACACAAAGGAGTGCTCTGATGCTGGTGAAGTCGATGAAGACGCTGGCGCAGGTCCGCCACGGCGCCCTGACCGCCCCCTTTCGCGCCGGACTGCGGTCGCGCACATTCCAGACGGCGTCGCTCAACGCGCCCACCGCACCGCACGAGGTCATCCCGGTAACCACCATCGACGGCGCGCGCCTGCGGGTGCACGCCTACGGCCCGGCCGACGGCGATCCGATCGTGCTGGTCCACGGCTGGAGTTGCAGCATCGAGTACTGGAACCCGCAGATCAACGCCTTCGCCGATACGCACCGGGTCATCTGCTACGACCAGCGCGGCCACGGCGAAAGCCAAGCCGGAACGCTGTTCCCCAGCGCCGACACCATGGCCGACGATCTCGCCGCCGTCCTCGACGCCACCCTGCGCCCCGGGCAGCGCGCGGTACTCGTCGGCCACAGCATGGGCGGTATCACCCTGCAAGCATGGGCCGCCCGGCACCCCGACCAGGTCCGCCGCCGCGCAAAGGCCGCCGTCCTGGTGAACACCACCTCGGGCAATATCCGCTACGACACCGACCTGTTGCCGCTGCTCAACAAGCCGCTGATGGTCGCCGAACGTCCGATCACGGTCTTCGGGGCCGGTGTTCGGATGCCCATCATCTTCGCCGAGACGCTGCTCACCGCGCCGGTCCCGTTCCCCGGCGGATGGGCGGCCCGCGCCGTGCTCAAGTCCCGCATCATGTCACCGACCGCCACCCCCGACCAGGTCGAATTCGCTCTCGGTATCGTCCGCTCCTGCCGCCCGCTCGCCCGCGGCAGGCACGCGGCCGCCCTCGCCGACCTCGAACTCGGTGACGCCGCCAGCAACCTCGCCGTCCCGACGACGGTGATCGCGGGCGAGCACGACCGCCTGCTGCCGGAACGGATGTCGCGCATCATCGCCGACGCCCTCGACCGTGCCGGCCACCTCGCCGACTACCACGTCTGGCCCACCGGACACCTCACCAATATCGAAGCGGCCGACCGGTTCAACGCAGAACTGGCTCGGATCATCCGCCGCACCGGCCTGCGCGCGGCAGCCGCGGGCTGAGCGGAGGTTCACCGAGATCCGGTCAACGGTGCCCGGTCTCGGTGAGCTCTGGGTTCCTCCGGCGCCGGCATGTACCGGCGCGGAATCCGCTCGGAATATCGGTGCGGTGCCTCTGTTGCACTCGGAGACCACGGAACCGATATCGAGAGGATGCTTCATGCGCGCCGCAACCTACGACCGGTACAGCTCCGATGTCGCCGACATTCGGGTGCAAGAGCTGCCGAAACCGAAGGTTTTTCCGGGAACGGCGCTGGTCGAGGTGCGAGCCGCGGGGGTGAATCCGGTCGATTGGAAGTTGATGACCGGCGGGCTCGACGGGTTGATCGACGCGATCTTCCCCGTCATCCCGGGCTGGGATGTGGCCGGCGTCGTCGTCGAAACCGGCCCTGACACGCCGGAATTCACCG
The DNA here is from genome assembly GCF_059509835.1 of Nocardia sp. CDC519. NCBI lineage: Bacteria > Bacillati > Actinomycetota > Actinomycetes > Mycobacteriales > Nocardiaceae > Nocardia > Nocardia sp. CDC519. The sequence goes on from NZ_CM183377.1 coordinate 677,142, forward strand.
TCGGCGACGAAGTGCTCGGTTACGCACGCAAGGACACGCTGCACGCGGGTACCTTCGCCGAACTGGTGGCCGTGCCCGCCCCCACCCTTGCCCGCAAGCCTGCGGAACTGTCCTGGGAGCAGGCCGGCGCGCTGCCACTGGCTGGCGGCACCGCACTGCGCACCCTCGACACCCTGCGGGTCGGCGCGGACGACACCGTCCTCATCCATGCCGCGGCCGGTGGTGTCGGCAGCCTCGGCGTGCAGATCGCCACGGCGCGCGGCGCGCGGGTGATCGGCACCGCCTCCGAACGCAACCACGATTTCCTGCGCGAACTCGGCGCCGAACCGGTGAGCTACGGCGACGGCCTCGCCGACCGGGTCCGCGAACTCGCACCCGACGGGGTGGACGCGGTCGCCGATTTCGTCGGCGGCCAACTCGACGTCACCACCCAGGTGCTCGCCACGAACGGCCGCCACGCCTCCATCGCCGATCCCGAGGTGGAAGCGCACGGCGGACATGTGGTGTGGGTACGCCCGGACGGCACCCAGACCCAGCGCCTCGCCGACCTCGCCGCAGCGGGTTCGCTCACCGTGCCGATCGCCCGCACCTACTCGCTCGACGAAGTACCGCAGGCGTTCACCGCTAGCCGAGAGGGACACGTCCGCGGCAAGATCGTCATCGTGCCCTGAGGGAGGTCGGTACCGGTTCGGGGTGGTACCTCGGCCGGGTCGAATGCGGCTCGGTAGGTACCGGGCCAGACCAGCGGCACGGCGGGTTCGACGCCCGGCACGGACGGCTCGACGCCCACACGACCGGCTGGGCATAATGCTGTCGGCTCGACAGGCCCGACACCGACTCGGCCGACCCAACACGGCTCGGCCGGTTCAATGGCAACGCAGCCCGGGCCCGACAGCAGGGTGGTGGGCCCAGCGCCGCACTCGGCCGGCTCAACACCAGCACGACTGCCGAACACCGGCGCCGGCCCAGGTCGATTCCAGCGCGACCAGCTCAACCCCAGCGCGGCTGGCCACGCCACGCACGGTCGGCCCAACACCGCACGGACAGCCCGGAACCGGCACAGCCCAACACCGGTACGGCCGGCTCAGCAGCAATTCGGATCGAGCACCACGCACAGTGCGGACAGCGCCTCGCGGCGCGCCTGGTGGAATACGCTCATCCCGCGCCGCTCGGATCGCACCAGACCAGCCTTCCGGAGCTGGCCGAGGTGATGGCTCACCGTCGATTCGGCGAGTCCGAGCGCGCGGGCCAGCTCGCCCGTGCTCTCCGCGCCATCAGCCGAGGTGAGCAGCAGTGACATCAGTTTGACCCGCGCCGGGTCCGCGATCGCCTTCAGGCGCAGCGCCACCTCGAGGGCGGCGGCATCGTCGACCGGGCCTGCGGCCACCGGAGCGCAACACACCGGCGCCGACATATCCACCAGGGGCAAAGTTTTCGGCACGAAATCCACCTTACGCCGGGTATTGACATATGTCGAAAAGGTGAGCAAGCTGATGCCTGTCAGCTCTTCGATATATGTCTCACAGGTGGAGGTTCTGTCATGTCCCGCATCCAACTCGCCCTCAACGTCGACGACCTCGAGGCGTCGGTGAAGTTCTACTCGACCCTCTTCGGCACCGAGCCGGCCAAACGCAAGCCCGGCTACGCCAACTTCGCGATCACCGAACCACCGTTGAAGCTCGTTCTCATCGAAAACCCGGGCCACGGAGGTTCCGTCAACCACCTCGGCGTCGAAGTGGAATCCACCGACACCGTCCACTCCGAAATCACCCGCCTCGCCGAGGCCGGCCTGTTCACCGAGGAAGAAATGAACACCACCTGCTGCTTCGCCACCCAGGACAAGGTCTGGGTAACCGCACCCGACAAAGAACGCTGGGAGGTCTACACCGTCCTAGCCGACAGCGAAACCTTCGGCAAGGCCCCGGAATTGCTCGCCGACGACGAATCCCGCTGTTGCGGAACCACAACCACCGAAGCCGACGCCGCCTGCTGCTCCACGGCCGCGCGGACGTAGCGGGCCGCCGCACCTCAGACGCGAAGCCGATCGAGCGCGATCCGGTACCGCCGGGCCGGACCGAGCTCGGTCTCCTCAATCGCCTCGAGCACGCCACCGCAGCGCTCGATCGTCTTCGCCGAAGCGACATTTCCGGCCGCGCAGATCACCAGCACCCGCCCCATCCCGAGCCCCCGCGCCTCATCGAGCATCCGGCCAAGAGCCCACGTCGCCAGCCCGCGCCCACGCGCCGAAGGCCGGATGCCATACCCGATGTGCCCCACCCGCAGCACGTCGTCTTCGCCCCCATGCCGTAGTGCGATCCCACCGAGCACCCGATCATCGTCGACGATCCACCGGTAGGTACACCGCGCCGCCGCGGGCATCACCCCACTCGACTCATCCAGCAGTCGCTGCACCCATGCCGCGAATCCGGTTGCCGACTCGACGTCATCGGACGGCCGCAATCCGAACCCGTCCTCATGCACCCCCGGCCCCCACTCGGCATGTGCCTCGAGCCACCCCGAACGCCATCGCACCGCAGGCACAACCAACTCCGGCATATGCCCTCAGCCTATGCCTCGACCGGCCGCTGATACGCGTCAAGAGTCGACTTGCTGGTATTCGACTCTTGGAGAACCAATTCCCATGGACCCGAGTTGATTTCGAAGTCCTTCCCGAATCCGATCCACTTCCCGGCCATCCGGTTGCCGGTCGGGTCGATGAGCAGTTGTACCGCTCCGTGGTAGCGAGCGCCACGGTAGTACCCGTCGACCGCGGTGCGTTCGGACCACGTGCCGGTCGCGACATTGCCGTCCGCGGTGAGGTCCATCTCCGTGACCGACGGCGACGACCCGGGCAAGCTGCGCACGGTGATCTGGGTGTCGTGATGCAAGACCACGGCGTAATGGGCGACAGTGAACGTCGCGTCGCGTCCGGTCGAGTAGTACTCGTATCGGCTCAGCCACACTCCCGAATGATCGCCGCTCACCCGCGCCGCCGCTGCGGGAACGCTGTCGAAGGTGCCGACCGGCGACTCGACATCTCGGCTGTTGTCGTTGAGGCCACCGATTCCGCGCCCCGCCCGCACCGCCCCGAACCCGAGCGATTCGATCGGCAGCTTCATCACCCGTTCGAGCGCCTGAGCGTGACTCGGCCGGGGGTAGGCCGTCGCACCGGACTCCCAGCGCTGCACCAGCCGCTTGGTCGCGCTGACACATCCGGCCTCCCGCAGCGCCCGCGCCAGATCGTCCTGGCTCATCAAACGGGCCGTACGAGCGGCCCGCAGCGCGGTATTGGGTGTCGTTCGCATAGCTGCCACCGTAACCCGAATGACGCCGAAATGTCGCCCTATTTGCTGACCAGAAGACACCCGCCGCGTCGTCGCCAGGACATCCCCGAGCGAGCACTGTCAGCTGCACGCCCCGCCGCCGGGTGTCTGATCTCCGGCGGCGGGAGCGAGCCAACTACGGGACAGAGGGGTCTTGGGAATGGACTGCACGCCGAAGGCAATCGGATTGATGCGGCGCGGAGTACCCGGCGAAGACGGGGCCGATCTCGGTGCGCTCGCCGAACGGTACGGGTATCGGTTGGTTTTCACAGTCGGGCTCGACGTCCGGCCGCTGGTGGCGGCGATGGCGCTCGCGCAGCATTTGGGCGATCACGCGGCGACTGCCGTGGTCGTGCCGACCTTCGAGCACGCCGAGCCGTACCGGATGATCGTCACCGAACTCGCGGTCCTGATCACTCCGGTGCGGGTCTACCGGCGCGGGCACCGCTGGCCGGCCGGTGGCGAGGAGGGCAGGCGGCGAGGGGTTATCCCTTCCCGATGATGGCCAGGTACAGGCGGGTGGCGACGGCTTCGGCGTCCTCGGTCATCGGGTCGGAGTAGGTCTGTGCGCCGGGGAGGTCGGCGGCGTATGCCCTTGCGGCGGAGACGAGGGCGCCCATCAGGCCGGATGAGCGTTGGATCGGTGATTTCGGCGACCAGGCAAGGTGTTTCGATTCCGCGGGCAAGGCAGCGTCGCAGGCCATGCGGAGGGCGAATTTGTCGAATGCGCGGCCGTCGCGGGTGCCGAAGAGGGCGGATGGGGCGAAGGTCTCGGCGAGTGCCCACCAGCGGACCGTCTGGTAGACGTGGATCAAGCGGTCGGCGTATCCGTCCAACAGGGCTGGATAGAAATGCGGGACGAGCCGGTCGTAGCGGAAGTTCGCCGCGGATTCGGCTCTGATCAGCCGGTCGAGCTCAGCCCGGGCTGCATGGGAGGCGGGCGGATGCGTCAACTGTCGACCGCCGCCGAATATGGCATCGGCGCCGCTTCCGTCCAGGATCGCGCCCAGGTCCGGGATCGTGTCGAAGACCCGGCGGGCCGCGACGAGCGGAATCCCGGCCGTGACCTCCCACAGTTCCGAGGTGCCGAGCCGCCCCATCACATCGCGCGAAAGCTCGATCACATCGGTGCCGCCGAGCCGGATCACGTGATGACGTAGCCCGAGCGCAGCTGCCGCGACCGCCGCGTTCGCCTCATGGTGCTCACCATCGGTGACGACGGTGACCGCCACCGGCTCGGCACCCAACGCAACGGCAACGGCTGCCACGTAGATCGAGTCGACCCCACCGCTGAGCAGCACGGCCGGGATACCGCCGAACCGTTCGAGCACAGCGGCGATGCGCGATCGGGCTTCTTCCGCGATCAGCTCAGCGGCTTCGGCCGGATCGGTGATCGTGCGCGCATCGGGATTCGGTTCGGCGATGCCGTCGACGAGGTCCGAAACGTATTGCAGCGGTTCGGCGGTCTGCTCGGTAGCGGTGCGAATATCCACCGTTCAGTTGTACGGCAGCCGGCGATGTGACAATCCGTGACGAGAACGGTTCCGGGGCCTACCGCACCGGAACCGTCGTCGACATGAAGAATCAGCTGATCAGAGCTGGTCTCCGAGTGGAGCCGCCTGGGGGAATCGAACCCCCGACCTTTTCATTACGAGTGAAGCGCTCTACCGACTGAGCTAAGGCGGCGTGCCTTTCGGCGTCGCGAGTCTATCGTCTCGGCGGGCGGAACGCGAAAACGGGTGCTCGGTGGGCTGGTGGGGCGGGCTGCGAGGCCTGGTTCCGGGCTCGTCCAGGGCGACGAGAGCCGGGTATCGGGCTGTGGGGGAGCTCAGTGGGTCGGCTGAGCAAGCCGGTGGCCGGTGCGTGATGGGTCGGCGGGGCTCGGGTGCGCGGTGCCGCCCATCAGGTGTTCGCGGCCCCATGCCTCCAGGGGGAGCAGTGCGTCGTTGAGCAGTGCGCCGAGCGGGGTGAGCGAGTATTCGACGCGTGGCGGCACCTCGTCGTAGACCTCACGGTGCACGATGCCGTCGGCTTCGAGCTCGCGTAGCTGGGTGGTGAGGACCTTCTCGGTGACGCCGGGCACCGAGCGGCGTAGTTCTCCGAACCGGCGCGGGCGCTCACTCAACGGCCAGAGGATCAGCAGCTTCCATTTACCGTTCAGCACCGACAGCGTGGCATCCAGTCCGCACGTGTAGGCGCCCGGCCTGCGCGTAATCGGCATCGCTACCCCTCTCACCTGCCTGTTCACTTTCCCAGAAGTGCGTGCGCACTTCGATGTGCGTACTTGTCGGGCCTCCGGGACCGGGCAAAGACTATCCGCCATGTCCGACAACAATTCTCAGCAAGCAGTCACCGTCCTCGGTCTCGGCGATATGGGGACGGCACTGGCCCGGGCCTGGCTGTCCGCCGGATTCTCGGTCACGGTGTGGAACCGCAGCGTCCGCCCCGCGCCGGCGGGCGCGGTGGTCGTGGCGGATATCGCGGCCGCTGTCGCGGCGAATCGGCTCGTCGTCGTGTGCCTGCTCGACGACGCGTCGGTCCGCGCGACGCTCGACGGTGTCGACCTGGCCGGTCGTGACGTCGTCAGTCTGACCACCAGCACTCCGGCGGAGGCCCGCACTCTGTCGGAGTGGGTGGCCGCGCGCGGCGGGCGGTTCCTCGACGGCGGCATCATGGCCGTTCCGTCGATGATCGGTGTGCCCGGCTCGGGCGCGTACGTGTACTACAGCGGCTCGCCCGAGCTGCACGAAGCCCATGTCGAGGCGTTGTCGGTGCCCGCCGGGGTCGAGTACGTGGGCGCGGATGCCGGGTTCGCCGCCCTCTACGACATCGCCCTGCTCAGCGGCATGTGGGGCATGTTCGCCGGCGCCGCGCACGCCTTCGCGCTGATCGGGAAAGAGGACATCTCGCCAGTCGAGTTCGCACCGCGCTTGATCGCCTATCAGCAGGCGATGGCCGGCTACTCGTACGGCACCGCGGCCCAGCTCGCGAGCGGCGACTACACCGACGGTGTCGAATCGAATCTGGCGATGATGGTGACGACGAACGCGACACTGTTGCGCACCGCGGCCGAGCAAGGCGTCAGCGCGGAGCTCCTCGCGCCGTTCATGGCATTGATGGATCGGCGAGTCGCCGAGGGCGGAGGCCGGGAGTCCACCACCGGAGTGGTCGATTTGCTGCGTCTACCAGACGTTGCCGCGCAGCACAGCCGCCCCCGGTGACCATCTAGCCGGACTGCGCGGCGATCAGCGCCGCGACCATGGCTGCGAGGGCGAACCGGGGCTTGACGTTGAGGTCGAGCGCTTCGCGGCAGGCCAGCACCGCCTCGAGCGAGCGGAGCAGCCCTTCGGGTGGTACGCGGTCGGCGAGGTCGGTGATCTGGTCGGCCAGGTCGGGGTGGGTGAGCGTGATCCCGTCGGTGCTGGGTTTGCGGCGCGAACGGCCCATACCGGTGCCGGCGGCGAAGCGGACGGCGAGCGCGTCACGGTAGACGCCGGCGACGTCGATCAGGGCGCGGTCGAGGGCGTCGCGGCCGGTGCGGGTGGCGCGGGATTTCTGCCGGCGCTCGAGATCTTTGAGCACGCCCGCTGATCCCCGGGTGGCGCTCGCGGCGCCCTTGCCGGTGCCGCCCGCACCCATGGCGGTGGCGAGTTCTTCGCGTTCGCGCTCGTCGCGGTCGGCACTCATCTGCTTGGCTTCGTCGTCGGCGGCTTTCACCAGGTCGTCGGCGGCGGCGTAGGCGGCGCCGGGCCTGGACACCGCGGAGACCAGGGCGAGGGCGCGTTTGCGGTGCTCGCGTGCTTCGGCGTCGGTGGCGAGGCGGCGAGCGCGCCCCACATGCCCACCGCTGACCGAGGCCGCCCACTCGGCGGTCTCGGCGTCGAGCTGGTCGCGTTCGCGCAGGACCTGAGCGATCGCGGGGACCGAGGGCGTGACGAGATGGACGTGCCTGCATCGCGAGCGCAGCGTGACCGAGATGTCCTCGGGATCCACCGAGGGCGCGCACAGCAGGAACACCGTGCGGTCCGGCGGTTCCTCGACCACCTTGAGCAGCACATTGCCGGCTGCTTCGGTGAGCCGGTCGGCGTCCTCGATCAGCACCACCTGCCAGCGGCCGGTGCTCGGGCGGCGCGCGGCGATCTGGACGATCTCGCGCATCTCCTTGGTGCTGATGCTCAGGCCCTCGGGGATGACCCGGCGGACGTCACCGTGGGTGCCTGCCATGGTGGTGGTGCAGGCATGGCAGTGGCCGCAGCCGGGTGTGCCGGGATCGGTGCACTGCAACGCGGCGGCGAAGCACAGCGCCGCCACCGAACGGCCGGACCCCGGCGGGCCGGTGAACAGCCACGAATGCGTCATCGCGCCCTCGACGGACCCGGCGCGTGCGGCGATCGCGGCAGCAGTCAGCTCCGATTCGACCGCATCCTGGCCGACCAACCGATCGAAGACACCCGCCACGTCGTACACCCTAGCGGCCGGAACCGACACGTCGTTGCGGCGCGATCACCTGCGACGGTGCGCGATCGGTTTCCGGCTCTGCTCGCCGCGCGAACAGTGTCGTCACGCCGTGCCCACTGGAGCGCCGCAGTGCGAACACTGCCGACGCGCCGCACCGACACCTGGTGCCGGTGCGGGCGCGGCCAGGAGCCCGCGCATCGGCCCGCGCCGACCGCTAGTCCGAGCTCGCCTTGGCCGAGGCCTTCTTCGCCGGTGCCTTCTTGGCGGCCGTCTTCTTGGCGGCGGTAGTCTTCTTCGCGGCCGTGGTCTTCGCCGTCGTCTTCTTGGCCGCGGTCTTCTTGGCGGTCTTCTTCGCCGCCTTCTTCACCGGTCCCCGCGCCCGGCGATCGGCCAGCAGCTCCGCCGCCCGCTCGTCGGTGATCGACTCGACCTCGTCACCCTTGCGCAGGCTGGCATTGGTTTCGCCATCGGTGACGTACGGACCGAAGCGACCGTCCTTGATCACCATCGGCTTACCGCTGGCCGGATCGTTGCCGAGTTCGCGCAGCGGGGCGGCGCTGGCGGCCTGCCTGCCACGACGCTTCGGCTCGGCGTAGATCTTCAACGCCTCATCGAGCGTGATGCTGAAGATCTGATCCTCATCGGCCAGCGAACGGGAGTCGGTGCCCTTCTTCAGGTACGGCCCGTAACGCCCGTTCTGCGCGGTGATCTCCTCGCCGGAGGCCGGATCGGTGCCGACCACACGCGGCAGCGACAGCAGTTTCAGCGCGTCGTCGAGGGTGATCGTGGCCAGATCCATGGATTTGAACAGCGATCCGGTCCGCGGTTTCGGCGCAGCGGCCTTCTTCGCGGTCTTCTTCGCCGGAGCCGCCTCTTCCTCCGGTTCGGGCAGGATCTCGGTGACGTAGGGGCCGAATCGTCCTTCCTTGGCGACGATTTCGTGCCCGGAAGCCGGATCCACGCCCAGCGAACGACCCTCCTGCGGCGTCGCGAACAGCTTCTCGGCGACCTCGGGAGTCAGCTCGTCGGGCGGCAGATCGTCGGGCAGATTCGCCCGCTGCGAGATCGAATCACCTTCCGGATCATCCGGATTGGTGACCATCCGCTCCAGGTACGGCCCGTAGCGGCCGACGCGCACCACCACGTCACGGTTTTCGGCGTCGGTGAAGAGCTTGATCGAGTTGACCTCGCGGGCGTCGATATCGTCGAGCCGCTCGCCGACCATCTTCTTCAGCCCGCCCGACCGCGCGACCGAGCCGTCGGCACCGTGATCGCCGCCGAAATAGAAGCTGGACAACCAGTTTCCGCGCTGCTCACGCCCACCGGCGATGGCGTCGAGATCGTCCTCCATGGCCGCGGTGAAGTCGAAATCGACCAGGCGGCCGAAGTGTTCTTCGAGCAGCCCGACCACCGCGAACGCCACCCACGACGGCACCAGCGCGCTACCGCGCTTGTAGACGTAGCCGCGATCCAGGATCGTTTTGATGATCGACGAATACGTGGAGGGGCGGCCGATGCCGAGCTCTTCGAGCGCCTTGATCAGCGAGGCTTCGGTGTAGCGGGCCGGCGGATTGGTGCTGTGCCCGTCCGGGTTCAGCTCCACCGCGGTGACGCCCTGGCCCTCTTCGAGTGCGGGCAGGCGCGATTCTGCGTCGTCGGATTGGCCGCCGGCCTCCTCGTCGACGCTCTCGACGTAGGCCTTGAGGAAGCCGGGGAAGGTGATGGTGCGCCCGGAGGCGGAGAACACGCATTCCTCACCGGTGCCCGCGACGCCGGTGATCCGCAGGGTGAGCGTGGTGCCCCTGGCGTCGGCCATCTGGGAAGCGACCGTGCGCTGCCAGATCAGCTCGTAGAGCCGGAACTCGTCGTTGTCGAGCCGGGCGTGCAGCTCACCGGGGGTGGCGAAGGTATCGCCCGCCGGGCGGATCGCCTCGTGTGCTTCCTGCGCGTTCTTGACCTTGCGGGTGTACTGCCGGGCCGTCGGATGCACATATTCCGAGCCGTAGAGCTGGGTGGCCTGCGACCGGGCGGCATTGATCGCCGACTGCGACAGCGTGGTCGAGTCGGTACGCATGTAGGTGATGTAGCCGTTTTCGTACAGCCGCTGCGCCACCCGCATGGTGCGCTCGGAGGTGAAGCGCAGCTTGCGGCCCGCCTCCTGCTGCAACGTGGAAGTCATGAACGGCGCGTACGGCTTGCGTGAGTAGGGCTTGGCTTCCGCGGAGGAAACGACCAGGTCGGCGCCGTCGAGCGCCTCGGCGAGGCGGCGCGCGTACGCCTCGTCCAGCACGACGACGCCGGAGTCGGCCTTCAACTGACCGTCGGAACCGAAGTCGCGGCCGGAGGCCACGCGCGCACCGTCGACGTTGACCAGACGCGCACCGAACGTGCGCGGATTGCCACCGGCCTCGCCGGTATCTCCCGCGTCGAGCTTGGCGGCGATATCCCAGAACTCGGCCGAACGGAACGCCATCCGCTCGCGTTCACGGCGAACGATCACCCTGGTCGCGACGGACTGCACGCGGCCGGCCGACAACCGCGGCATGACCTTCTTCCACAGCACCGGGCTGACCTCGTAGCCGTACAGGCGGTCCAGGATGCGGCGGGTCTCCTGCGCGTCTACCAGGTCGCTGTCCAGATCACGGGTATCGGCGGCCGCGGCCTGGATGGCGGGCTCGGTGATCTCGTGGAACACCATTCGCCGGACCGGGATCTTCGGCTTGAGGGTTTCCAGCAGGTGCCAGGCGATGGCCTCGCCCTCGCGGTCGGGGTCGGTGGCCAGGTAGAGCTCGTCGGCGTCCTTGAGCAGGCTCTTGAGCTCGGTGACCTTGCCCTTCTTATCCGGGCTCACCACATAGATCGGCTCGAAATCGTGGTCGACGTCGACACCGAGGCGCGCCCAGGGCTGGCCCTTGTATTTGGCGGGTACATCCGCCGCGCCGCGCGGCAGGTCCCGGATATGACCGACGGAGGCCTCCACCGTGTAATTACGGCCCAGATAGGGCGCGATTTTGCGGGCCTTGGTCGGGGACTCGACGATCACGAGACGACGCAGGGGACGGCCCTGGTCGGCTGCACCGCGGTCTCGTGTTGCCACCGGCGAATACACCTTTCCTTCTCGACCCGCGCGCCGCTGTTCGCGTCCGCACGGCTAGGGCAATAGTGGCGATGTCGTATATCGCTACCAGACACGTTTATACCTTGACGCTGCGCGTGGTCGAGTGGTTGCGATCGGAACCACCGAGCGTACGCGCTATCGCGGATCAGTATGCAGTGCCCCGGTCCGGCCGTCCCGCGCGGCGGGGGTGGAGACGGAGGAACCTACCCCAGATATAGCTCGTCCCTCACCGCCGTTACCGGTGGTGAGGGACGAGCTGTGGATGAATGCGAGCTCAGCTGAGCGCGCGAACTCCGGTGGCCTGCGGGCCCTTGGTGCCCTGGCCGACCTCGAACTCGACCTTCTGGTTCTCCTCGAGGGTACGGAAGCCGGACCCCTGAATCTCGGAGTAGTGGACGAAGACGTCAGCGGAGCCGTCCTCGGGCGCGATGAAGCCGAACCCCTTCTCCGCGTTGAACCACTTCACAGTTCCCTGTGCCATTCTGTTCCTCTTCTTTTCTTACCGGAACGGCGGACAACTGGGTTCGTCCACCGGGCCCGTTCCGACCGCTGTACTGTTGGTTCCCCCTGCAAGGAAAGCACCAAGTACATCGTTCGCAACATCGATCCTGCCGACGGTTTGGACTTTGGATCCGTCCCTCGAACACAGAAGCTTGCGACCAGGAACCAGTGAACCATGTCTTTGCGTAATTCAACAGCGGAGTTACCGACAATTTGCAAAAAACTTGATCTTGCGAATGCGCAGGTGAGGGACACATTGGGGGAATCCAGACTTCCGGTACGTTTGCCCCCCGATAACCGAGCGAGCATCTGGCTACCGGGCTGTGACCCAGGTCGCTATTGGGTATCGAATTGGCAGGTGACGCTCCCTGGACGCACACGTTTCACACTTTCCCGACACGCCGGAGGTCCGAACGAGTGAATCCGGCAGACCGGACCAGCCGGACCGCGACCGCGAACGGCGAAAGCTACGGGCGATCGTTGCTGAATCGTGTCCGAACGCCGGGCTCGGACGGGGACTCCCGGCTCACCCACGTGGCCGAACTTCCGGCTCGGGCGGGACGGGTCGGCGAATGGCCGGTATGGGTGCGTCAGGAAGTCATCACCGCATTCGCCGCAATCGGCATCGACGCACCGTGGTCGCACCAGGTCAGCACCGCCGAGACCGCGGCCAGCGGGCAGCACGTGGTGGTCGCGACCGGCACCGCGTCCGGGAAATCGCTGGGATACCAGCTGCCCGTACTCAGCGGTCTACTCGACGATCCCACCGCCACCGCCCTCTATATCGCCCCGACCAAGGCGCTCGGCGCCGATCAGCTACGCATGATCGGCGAACTCACCCATGAGGGCCCGCTGCGCGATATCCACGCCGCGACCTACGACGGCGATACTCCCGGCGAGATCCGGCAGTGGGTGCGGGCGAACGCGCGATGGATCTTCACCAACCCGGACATGCTGCACATTGGCATGCTGCGCTCGCACAAGCGCTGGGCCAGGGTGCTGCGCAGGCTGCGCTATGTGGTGGTGGACGAATGCCACGCCTACCGCGGCGTCTTCGGCTCGCACGTCGCGCTGGTGCTGCGCCGCCTACGCAGGCTGGCCGCCCACTACGGCGCCGACCCGGTGTTCGTGCTGTGTTCGGCCACCACCGCCGACCCCGCCGAGGCAGCATCGCGGCTGGTGGGAGCGCCGTGTGTGGCCGTCACCGAGGACGGCTCACCGCGTGGGGCGCGCACCGTCGCCTTGTGGGAGCCGCCGCTGTCGACCGCCGTGACCGGCGAAAACGGCGCGCCGGTGCGCCGGTCGGCCAACTCGGAGGCCGCTCGGATCATGGCCGACCTGGTGGTCGAGGGCGCGCGCACCTTGACCTTCGTACGATCGCGGCGCGGCGCGGAAACAGCGGCGATGGAGGCCCGCAGGCTGCTGGCCGAGGTGGATCCGCAGCTGGTCGAACGGGTCGCGGCCTACCGCGGCGGCTACCTGCCCGAGGATCGGCGCGAGCTGGAAGCGGCCATCTCCGACGGGCGGCTACTGGCCGCGGCCACCACCAATGCGCTCGAGCTCGGCGTCGATATCGCCGGCCTGGATGCCGTGGTGATGTCCGGTTTCCCGGGCACCGTCGCCTCGTTCTGGCAGCAGGCCGGACGGGCGGGCAGGCGCACCCAGGGCTCGCTCGTCCTGCTCGTGGCCAGGGACGATCCGCTGGACACTTACCTGGTCCACCACCCGGATGCACTGCTCGGCAGGCCGGTCGAGGCCACCATCACCGACCCGGGCAATCCCTATGTGCTCGGACCGCAGTTGCTGTGCGCGGCGCTGGAACTGCCACTGACCGACCGCGAAGCCGAGGCACTGGGTGCGCGCCCGGTGCTGGCCGATCTCGCTGGTCGAGGACTGATCCGCCGCCGGGAGAACGGCAGTCCGGACACCGCGCGCTGGTACGTCACCGCCGATGCGCAGCCGCATGATGCCGTCGATGTCCGTGGCGGCATCGGGGCGCCGGTCGCGATCGTCGACGGCGAGTCCGGCCGGCTGCTCGGCACCGCCGACGCCGGTCGCGCCCTGTCGACCCTGCACACCGGAGCCGTCCACCTGCACCAGGGCGAGACCTATGTGGTGGATGAACTCGACCTCGACGGTGGGGTCGCGTTCGTCCACGAAGGCGATCCGGGCTGGACCACCAGCTCGCGCCAGACCACCTCCCTCACCGTCGACGCATTCCTCGACCGACGCGTCCACGGCGCGGTCACTGCGGCATCGGCGCAGGTCACCGTCACCAGCCAGGTGGTCGGATACCTGCGCACGCTGCCCACCGGCGAGGTGCTCGACCTGGTGGAACTCGATCTGCCGCCGCAGACCCTGCCCACCAAGGCCGTGCTGTACACCGTGACGCCGGACCTGCTGGCACACGCAGGCATCACGGCAGCCCAGATCCCCGGCGCCCTGCATGCCGCCGAGCACGCCGTCATCGGGCTGCTCCCGCTGGTGGCGACCTGCGACCGCTGGGACATCGGTGGCGTCTCCATTGCCGAGCATCCCGACACCGGGCTGCCGACGGTGTTCGTCTACGACGGTCAGCCCGGTGGCGCGGGTTTCGCCGAACGCGGCTACGCCCAGCTCGAGCGCTGGTTGTCGGCGACGTCGGCGGCCATCGACTCGTGCACGTGCACGGCGGGCTGCCCGTCTTGCGTGCAGTCACCCAAGTGCGGCAACGGCAACAGTCCGCTGGACAAGGCCGGTGCGGCCCGGCTGCTGACCGCGGTGCTGGCTGCGCTGCGAGCCGGCAGGTGACAGCCGTCCGCCCAAACGGTGATCTTGCCGCCGCCGTGGCGTGACCGTCCGGTCATCTGCGGCGGCGATGGCCGGGGTGAAGCCCGGTATGTGCGCCGAGTAACCGGGTTCGCCAGCGCTGTCCGAATAAAGAGGACGGTTCTCATGTTAACTGGTGCATAGCCATGACCTCTCACGTATCCATATGCGGATCTGTTCATCCCTTTTCCTCGAGTGCCCGGAGAATTAACAGCAGCGCCGTATTAATTCATCGATAAGAAATGGGAATACTCGCCGTTAACAAAATGCCGGACGTGCCATCACTGCTGTTCTTCGACCGGTCCGGCGCGTGCCATGGCACGTACTGTTCGGTCGCCTAATAGACCCATTGGTACTTTTCCTTCCACGGTCACTACGACATCCCACTCGGCGACCTCGCATCCGCGAATCGTCATCCGCATCCGACGCGCGATCTCACCTCCCTCGGTGCACGCCTGCGCCGCTCCGTGGGCCAGGGCGCCGGCCGCCGCCAAGGCCGCGAGATCAGCGGCTGCCTGCGCCCGATGGCGCGCCACCACCCCGGCGCCCACCTGACCCACCAGCATCGTCAGCACCAGCAGACCGGCCAGTGCCAGCGCGGCGAATACGGTCGCGACGCCCGCCTCACCCCGCATCCGAGTGGACCTGTTCGTATCGTCACCGGCCGCGCCGAGACACCCAGGCCGAGGCATGAGCGCAATGCCACGCCCCGCGGTCCGGGCCGAGCTCCGTTCCGCACCGCGCGGGCCACGACCAGTGCGCGCTCGGCACCGCGCCGGACCAAGCAGCGGGCGTCGTGATACCGACGCGGGCGGCGAGCGATCAAGCCCGACCGGCCGGTCACCCCGTGGCCGCGGGCCGGGCCGCGAGGTCCGCTGCCGGCACGGGCCGCGGCGTAGCATTCGCCCGGCCCGGGGTTGACGATCGCTCACAGTTCCGCACCCGGTTCGGGCGTTGCGACGGCTTCCGCACGCAGTTCCAGGAGCGGCAGTAGTGGCGTCCCGGCGGTGACTGTGGCCAGAATCCGCGTTCCCTCCCGGCGCACCGAGATCTCTGCGCCGGGTGGGGCAATGGCGCGAGCGGCGGGAACGGCGTTGGCGGCGTCACCGCGGGCGGTGAGGCGGGCGGCCTCGCGGGCGGCGTCGACGCAGCGGACCTGGGTCGAGGCTGCCAGTAGCGCACCGATGCACGCGACGACCGCCACGACTATCGCCGCCACAGCGATCGCCGCCTCGACGGTGACGGCGCCGGTGTCGTCCACGAGAAGCGGTGCGCCCCAACGCCGCCCGCCCCGCGCTAGACGTTCGTGTCGAGCGCGCGGTCGATGATCTTGGTCAGCGCGTCCACGATGCTGTCGCCCGTCACCACCGCGTACAGCACGGCTCCGAAGGCCGCGGCGGCGATCGTGCCGATGGCGTATTCCGCGGTACTCATCCCGCTGTCGTCGGCCATCAGGTGCCACAGCCGGGTCCGCACCGACGCGCTCCATGAGCGCATCCGGTGCGTCCCGGTCGAGCACGCGCCGTGCATACCGTGCCGCGCCGCCCTCTCGATGGGCATCTTGTTCCCCTCTCCTGCGAGCCCACGCGGCGAGTCCGCGTGGGAACGTCTCCGTTGCCGAGCCCGCCGGCGCTGTCACAGCAGGCCGCCACCGAGCACCCGGCCGGCGAGCCCGATGATCACCGGGACGATGCCGAGGCAGATGAATGCGGGCAGGAAGCACAGCCCGAGCGGCCCGCCGATCAGCACACCGGCGCGTTCGGCCCGCGCGGCGGCCGCATCCTGGACCGCGCCGCGGCGCTGCTCGGCCAGTTCCCCCACCGCCACCGCGAGCGAGGAACCGGAACGGGCCGACCGCCGCGCGAGTCGCGCCAGAGCTTCGATCTCCCCTGACCCATCGGTCGCCTCCCGCGCCGCTCGCTCCCAGGCAGCGGCCGCATCGGCTCCGAGTGCCAGCAGATCGGCGGCCCGGCGCAGCGGCCCGGCCAGCGCCGGTGGTGCACCCGGAACCACGGCGTAGACCGCCGAGTCGATGGGCATGCCCGCGCGCAGGCAGGCGGCCAAGAGGTCGAAGACCGAGGCGGCCGCCAAAGGGTCGATTCCTCGCCGTCGCCGCGCGCGCGTGAACCCGCGGCCGGCCGAGGGCTTCTCGGCCGAGTTCAGCCGACGCGTCACTACCAACCGCCCCGGTAAGAGCAGCATCGCGACAGCCAGCAGCATCGCGGCGACCGCGGCCGGCGATCCCATCGGTTTCCTCCTGGTACACAGCATGATCCGGATGGTTCACAGCAGCACCCTTCGTGTGATCTCGTCCGACCACAGCAAGCCGGCGCAGGCCAGGGCGGTGCCGAGCGGGAGCAGAATCGCGCCGGCGGGAGCGCTGAACAGCACCTCCAGTGGCGCGGCGCCCATGAGCTGGCCGAGTCCGATGCCGAGCAGCGGCAGCCCGGCCAGGACCGTCGCCGTCGCCCTGGCACCGGCCAGTGCGGCGGTCGTGCGGCCTCGGAAGCGGATACGGCCGATCAGGTCGATGCGTGCGGCGCCGAGCAGCTCTGCCAGGGCGAGACCGTGGTGTTCGGCGACGCGCCAGGCCTCCGCGACGCGGTCGAGCTCGGCCGCGATCACCGATTCCGGTCGGCACAGCCCGTCCGCGCCGGATCCGCCGAGCCTGCTGCGGGCGGCGCCGACCGCGAACACTTGCGCGGCAATGCCTTTCGCATCACCGGCGGCCGTCTCCGCGGCGACGCTCGGATGCGCACCCACTCGCAGCTCGCCGATCACCGACTCCAGTGCGTCGAGCAGATAGCCGCATTCAGCGGCGTGGCGGCGATCTCGCGCGGTCCGCCGCCCACGGAAGATCAGCGTCGCGGCGAGTAGCACCGCCGCTGTCAGCGGACCGATCCCGAGCAGGAAAGCGCACGCGCAAGCCAACGGTGCCGCGAGCCGGACGACGGCGCCGCGATGCCTTTTCGGGCGCTTCCGTCCCGCGCCGAACAGGTCACGGAACCGCCGCTGCGACATCGCTGGCGGCGCCAGCAGCAGCGCGAACACCAGGCACACCAGCGCACCGATCATCGCCCGAGCCGTTCGTTCAGCAGCTGCCGTAGCTGGCCGGCCGCCGGCGTCGGGGCAGTGTCCGCGCGCCAGGACGCACTGATGCGGACATGGCCGGTGTCGTCGCGGTGGACCAGTCCGATTTCCTGGAGGCCGCGGCTGCCGTCTGCTCTGCGGTGCACGTGCAGGATCACCTGGACCGCGGCGGCGAGCTGACTGTGCAGGGCGGCTCGGTCCATACCGCCGAGCGCCGCCAGCGCTTCCAGCCGCGCGGGCACTTCGCCCGGTGCGTTGGCGTGCACAGTGCCGGCTCCACCGTCGTGTCCGGTATTCAGGGCAGTGAGCAGGTCGACGACCTCGGCGCCGCGCACCTCGCCCACCACGATCCGGTCGGGCCGCATGCGCAGGGCTTGGCGCACGAGTTCGCGCACCGTCACCTGGCCGACGCCCTCGACATTGGCGGTGCGGGCCACCAGCCGCACCACATGCGGATGTGGCGGGGCGAGCTCGGCGGCGTCCTCGACGCAGATGATGCGTTCGGCCCTGTCGACCGTGGCCAGCAGTCCGGACAGCAGCGTGGTCTTACCCGCGCCCGTGCCACCGACCACGAGGAACGCCAGCCGGGCCGCGACGATCCGCTCCAACAGCGTCTTCGCCTCACCGGGGACGGCCCCCATCGCGACCAGCGCGTCCAAGCCCTGTGTCGCCGGGCGCAGGACCCGAAGCGACAGGCAGGTGCCACCGTGCGCCACCGGAGCCAGTACCGCATGCAACCGCACCCCGAACGATTCGCCCAGTACCGCGTCTCGGCCGGGCAGGGTGGCATCCACCCACGGTTGGGCATCATCGAGGCGCCGGCCCGCGGCCGAGGCCAGTCGTTGCGCCAGTCTGCGTACCGCGGCCTCGTCGACGAAGCCGATCGACGTCTTCTCGATCCCGCGGCCCCGGTCGATCCAGACCTCGTCGGGCGCGGTGACCAGCACATCGGCGACGTCGCTGTCGTGCAGCAGCGGCTCGAGCACGCCCGCACCGGTCAGTTCGGTCTGTAGCAGTCGCAGCGCACGCAGCAGATCGGTATCGCCGAGCACCCCACCGGCTTCGACCCGGATCGCGGCAGCGACCTCGGCCGGGTCTGGATCTCCGGCCGCTCCCGCCAAACGCTCGCGCACCCGGTCCAGCAGCTCCGCTGTCACCAGCGCTCCCATCGCTCCCCCTTCGACCATTCGAATCGACACCGCAGCGGCGATCGCCGCACGACCCGCCGAGACAGGGAATCGGCGGCCCCACAATTCATGTCGCCGGCTCCCCTGGTACGCCGAGCACCATGAGCACGGCGTCGGCGGCCTCCCGCAGCGGCCCCCGTCCGACCGAGAGCCCGCCCCGCTCGAGTCGCGCGGGCAGCCCGGGCTGAGCGCGTACCGCCGCCAGCAGCGGCAGGTCGAGCACCTCGGCGATCTCCGGTCCACGCAGGCCGCCGGGCGCGGGCCCGCGAACGATGAGGCCACGGTTCGGATTTCGCCGGCCGATGTGCGCCGATACCGCTTCCGCGGCGGCGACCCCGCGCACACCGGCCGTGACGACGAGGACCACCAGATCGGCCGCGTCGAGGACCTGTTCGGCATGTGAGGATCGCTCGGCGGAGAGATCGCAGACGACGAGATCGCCTGCGGCCCGGCCCGCTTCGATGACGGCGTGCATCGCGGCGCTGCCGATCACCGAGCGGGCGCTGCCGCCGCGGCCACAGGACAGCACCGCCAGGCCGGGGGCCGCCGACGGTAGTGCGCCGTGCAGGGCGGCGGCCGATATCCGGCCGTCTTCGACGATGAGGTCGGGCCAGCGCAGTCCAGGAGCTTTCTCGATGCCGAGCAACATGTCGAGTCCGCCGCCGAGCGGTGCGCCGTCGACCAGCAGGGTGTTGCGGCGAAAGCCGGTGCGCGCCGAGCGCAGCGCCAGCGCCGCCGACAGCACCGAGGCACCCGCTCCGCCGCATGCGCCGGTGACGGCGACCACTACCCCGCCGCCGGCGCGGTGTTCTCCGCGTTCGGCGAACGTCTCGATGAGCCCGACCGCGGCGCCAGGTAGCGCGATGACGCGTTCGGCGCCGATGGCTGCCGCCGCTTGCCAGTCGAGGAGCTGCGGCTCACCGTCGGTGACGGTGACGACGCCGCCACGCCGTAGATAGCCGGCTTCCGCGCATGCCACCGCGGCCGGGGTGTCGAGGATCACCAGCGGTGCGCCGGCCCACGCGTGCCTGCCGACCGGCATAGTGCGTTCTTCGACCTGGCGTTCCGCGGCGGCCGCGACGCGCCTGACCTCTTCGCGTAGTCCTGGGGTGCCGATGATCGCCAGCGCCGGTGCCGCCGGCAGCTGATCGGTCGCTTCGAAGTCCATGCAGGTCAGCGTCGCGGACCGGGACGGCGCAGAACAGGGCCGTTTCCCGGAATGTGGATAACTCGCCTGCTGTGGACAACTTCGGAAATCAACTGGTCAGCGCCGTACCGGGCACCATGAGAAATCGACCTGTCCGGAAATAGAGGACGGCCCCAGCCGGGGGGGGAGGAGGCTGGGGCCGTCGGGTTCAGCCCCGGGGGGTCGGGCTGAACGCGCCTGGAACATGTCCAGGTGCCAGCAATACTACACCCAAGGTCCGGCGCAAGCGCAAGTCCAATGTTGAAGAAGTTTCGCCGGGACCCATCGCCCTCCGGCGGGCGCACCGGACCACCCACGGCAGCGCCTATCCTTGACCCCGTGACGGCCAACGGCGAGCAGACCGGACATCCGCACCACGGCAGCGAGCGGGCCGGTCGGGTGGCGGCATTCTTCGACCTCGACAAGACCGTGATCGCGAAGTCGAGCACCTACGTGTTCAGCAAACCGTTCTTCGCGCAGGGCCTGTTGAATCGGCGGGCGGTACTGGAGAGCAGCTACGCGCATTTCATGTTCCTGCTCTCCGGCGCCGACCACGATCAGATGGAGCGGATGCGCGCCCACCTGACCAGCATGTGCGCCGGGTGGGATGTCGAGCAGGTGAAATCCATTGTGGCCGAGACGTTGCACGAGCTGGTCGACCCGCTGGTCTACGCCGAGGCAGCCGATCTGATCGCCGATCACAAGATCCGCGGCCACGATGTGGTGATCGTGTCCGCCTCCGGCGAGGAGATCGTCGCGCCGATCGCCGAAGCACTCGGCGCCGATCACACGGCCGCCACCAGAATGGTCGTGCAGGACGGTAAGTACACCGGCGAGGTGGAGTTCTACTGCTACGGCGAAGGCAAGGTCACCGCGATCGAAAAGCTCGCCGCCGCCGAGGGTTACGACCTGTCGCGGTGTTATGCGTATTCGGATTCGATCACCGATCTGCCGCTGCTCTCGGCGGTCGGCCACCCGACGGCGGTGAACCCCGATCGCGCCCTGCGGCGCGAGGCGGTGGCGAGGAGCTGGCCGATCCTGACCTTCTCCAACCCGGTGTCGCTGTGGTCGCGGTTCCAGGCACCGTCCTCCACCACGGTGGCGGCAACGGCGGCGGTGGGAGTGAGCGCGGTGCTCGCGGGTGCGATCAGTTACCGGCTGCTGCGCCGGCGCCGCTGACGAACCCCTCCCAACCGGGTACACCCGAGCCCCACGGCCGGCGCCGGGCAGGCCGGTCGGTACGCCCGTACAAGATCGCGAACTGTGCCGCGACCAGGGATTCAACCACGAAACACCGGGAGACACGCCGATAATTCGATGTTTTCCGACCCCTTGCTGTGAGTGCGCTCACAGTGTAAAAATGAAGGCACGGAAGGACGGAAGGCCAGGACGGAGTCGGAAGAGAAGGCTCAGCCCCCCATCCCACCCTTCCCAGCACGGACGCCAGGCACCCACGCGGAGCGCGCCGCGACAAGGGCAAAAGCGTTGTGGGCCTGCGACATTCGAGCTGCCGACGGCGAGCGCCTCGCATAATTGCGGGGATGAGCCGCGGTGGATTCGGATCACTCGCCGAGGCCGAAGAACACAACCCACTCAGCACGCTTGGTAACCGGGTTGTCCGTGCTAGCGGGCGGTGAGGTCGGTGACGACAACGCCGCCCGCTTCGATATGTCCGGACCTATCCCTACAGACCCGATATAGCTCCCCCTAACCAGAGGCGGCGTCGGCGATCGACGTCGCCTCTCGTGCGCCATCCTCCAGCGCACCGCAGCACAGGATCACCCAGCTGCCGACTCCCTCGGGAGTGCCCGTCCCGAACGCCGCGGCCGCATCCAGATAGGCCTGCCGCCTGCGCAGCCAGAACACCTCGGGCACCCCGAGGCTGTGCGGGTCCAGGCCGCTCGATACCGCGACGAGCCGAGACGCCGCCCGCGCGACGATCCCGTCGGCGGTGCCGAACGGCTTCAGGGTCAGCAGCTCGCCGTGCACCACGGCCGCGATCACCGGGGCGGGCGCCGACGATCCGAGCACGGTCTGGGCGAGCAGGTCCAGTCGCTGCGCTACCCCGCCGTCACCGCGCGGCCTGCCGAGTTCGGCCTCATCGGCGACCAGATCGGCGGCGGCGAGCAGATGGAGCCGGGCCAGGGCTTGGAGCGGAGCGCGCTGCCAGGTGCCGACGAGATTGCGCAGCGCGTCCCCGTCCAGGGCCTGCCCGACCCGCAGCGAGCCGGCCAGAATCGGATCGCTGACGTTGCCGTCGGCGGGCAGTTCGACGCTTCCACCGTCGATGGCGGCCGACGAACGCGCGGCACGCACCGCCGCCTCGGCCGCCGTCGTCGGCCAGCCGCGACGGTTGCTCTTGTGCCGGTGGACCTCGGCGAGCGCATCGCGGGCCTTGTCGGCGGCGGCGCGCACACCGGGCAGATCGACGAGGGGCTGCAGCGGATCGGTCACGATTGATGAGGCTACTGGCGTGTACTCGGTCAGCTCACCAGTAGGTCCCGCCCCGGAATGGCGTCGAGCAAGCGGCGGGTGTAGTCCTCGCGCGGGTTGTCGAACACCTCGTCGGTCGGCGCGGCCTCGACCACTCGGCCCGCACGCATCACCAGGACCTCGTCGGCGATCTGCCGGACGACGGCCAGATCATGGGTGATGAACAGATACGACAAGCCGAGTTCGGCTTGCAGGTCGCTGAGCAGCTCCAGGATTTGGGCCTGGACCAGCACGTCGAGCGCGGAGACCGCCTCATCGCAGACCAGGAGTTCGGGCGAGAGGGCAAGGGCGCGGGCGATGGCGACGCGCTGGCGTTGACCGCCGGACAGCTCGTTCGGGTATCGCGACAGCACATCCGCCGGTAGCGCCACTTTGTCGAGCAGGTCGCGCACAGTGGCGTCTCGTTCGGCGCGACGACCGATGCCGTGGGTGCGCAGCGGCTCGGTCAGGGTGCGATGGATCGAGTACATGGGGTCGAGCGAGCCATAGGGATTCTGGAAGATCGGCTGCACCCTGCGCCGGAACGCCAAGGGTGATTTCCGGCTCAGCTCGGCCACGTCGGCACCGTCGAAGGTCACCGTTCCCGACGTCGGCTCCAGCAACCCGAGCACCATCTGGGCGACCGTGGACTTGCCCGACCCGGATTCGCCGACGATGGCCGTAGTGGTTCCGCGCCGCATCCGGAAGCCGACGTCGTCGACGGCGAGCAGTTCGGTCGACTTCCACGGCACCGATCCTCTGATCCGGTACCGCTTCGTGAGTCCGTCGACGACCAGGATGTCCTCGGCGGCAACGGTATCCACGTCGCGGGCACCTTCCTCGGCCACCTCGATCGCCTGACGCCGCACCTGTGCGCGTGCTACCCGCACCGAGCGCCGCCGGGCGGCCAGCGACGGCGCCGAGTCGACCAGGCGACGGGTGTACTCGTGCTGTGGATCGCGCAGGATCTCCAGCGCCGGACCGGATTCCACCACCCGGCCGCGATACATCACCACCAGATGTTCGGCCCGTTCGGCGGCAAGGCCGAGGTCGTGGGTGATCAACAGCATCGCAGTGCCCAACTGCGCGGTGAGTTCGCCGATGTGATCGAGGATCTGCCGCTGCACGGTGACGTCCAGGGCGGAGGTCGGTTCGTCGGCGATCAGCAGATCCGGGCGCCCGGACAGCCCGATCGCGATCAAGGCCCGCTGGCGCAGGCCGCCGGACAGCTCGTGCGGGTACTGGTTCATTCGGTGTTCCGGGTCGGGGATGCCCGCCTCACGCAGTAACTCGGCGGCCTGCACACGCGCCTGTTTGCCACGCGCGATCCCATTGGCGGCCAGGGTTTCACCGATCTGGAAGCCGATCTTCCACACCGGGTTCAGATTCGACATCGGGTCCTGCGGAACGAACCCGATACCGTTGCCGCGCACCCCGATCAACTCCGATTCCGGTGCCGCCGCCAGGTCACGGCCGGCGAAGCGGATCTCACCGGACACCACTCGACCGCCGCTGGGCAGCAGCCCGATCACCGCATGGGCGGTGGTCGACTTGCCGGAGCCGGATTCCCCGACGATCGCCACGGTCTGGCCGGGGTAAACCGTCAGATCGACACCACGGACGGCATCGACCCGATCGTCTCCCGAGCCGAAAGCGACGTGCAGATCGCGGATCTCGAGCAGCGGCGCGGCCGGTTCGCCGGTTGCCTGCGCGGCGTTCATGCTCGCCTCCTGCGGGATTTCGGATCGAGGGCATCGCTGAGCGCGTCGCCGAGCATGATGAAGCTGAGCACGGTCAGCGCGAGTGCCGTCGCGGGATAGAACAGGATCAGCGAACCACCGCGCAACTGCTGCTGCCCGGTCGCGATATCGGCGCCCCAGGACACCTCGGTCGGCGGCAGGCCGACCCCGAGGAACGACAGCGTGGCCTCGGTGACGATGAATACGCCCAGCCAGATGGTGGTCACCACGATGACCGGCCCGAGTGAATTCGGCACCACATGCCGCAGCAGGATCCGGAACCGCGACACCCCCAAGGCCCGCGCCGCCAGCACGTATTCGCTGTTCTTGGCCGCGATCACCGCCCCGCGCGCGATCCGCGCCACCTGCGGCCAGGTGAATCCGGCCAGGATGACGACCACCAGCGCGATCGTCCGGCGCTCCGACAGCTGCATGACGACGATGGCGGCGAGCATCAGTGGAACCGCGTACACGATCTCGGCGACCCTGGAGATGATCGAGTCGAGCAGCCCGCCGTAGAAGCCGGCCAGCGCACCGAGCGTCGCCCCGATCGCGACGAACAGCAGCGCCGCGCCGACCCCGGTCAGCACCGATGCGCGCGCCCCGTAGACGGTGCGGGCGTAGATGTCGCAGCCTTGCAGATCGAACCCGAACCAATGCTGTGAACTGGGCGGGAGCAGACTGTTGTCGACTACGCAGTAGCGCGGGTCCTGGTCGGTGAACAGGCCGGGGAACAGGGCAAGCAGCAGCACCAGCACGATCATCGCGACCGATACCAGGAACAGCGGATTGCGGCGCAGCCCGCGCCAGGCTTCACCCCAGAATCCGCGCGGTGTTCCTGCCACCCGCACCCGGTCGACGGCATCGACCTCGATCTCGTCGGCCGGCGCGACCCAGCGCTGCTGTCCGGGGCGGGCCCGAGCACGCTCGTCGGACATGCTCACACTCCCTTCTCACGCATAGCGGATCCGTGGGTCGAGCGCCGCGTACAGCAGGTCGACGATCAGGTTGGCCAGCAGGAACACCACGATCAGCACGGTCACGAAGGAGACCACCGTCGGCGCCTCGCCGCGCACCACCGCCTGGTAGAGGGTGCCGCCGACGCCGGGGATATTGAAGATGCCCTCGGTGACGATGGCCCCGCCCATCAGCGCACCCAGATCGGCACCGATGAAGGTGACCACCGGGATCAGCGAATTGCGCAGGATGTGCACCACCACGACCCGGCGCCGCGGCAGTCCCTTCGCGGTGGCGGTTCGCACGTAGTCGGCGTCCCGGTTCTCCACCACCGAGCTGCGGGTCAGGCGCAGCACGTAGGCGAACGACAGTGCGCCGAGCACCATCGCGGGCACGATCAGCCGCGCGAAACTCGCGTCGGCGCCGACGGTCACCGGCGCGATACCCCATTCGATGCCGAACAGATATTGGGCGAGGAACGCGAGCACGAACACCGGCACCGCGATCACGATCAGGCTGGCGACCAGCATCGTCGAATCGAACAGCCTGCCCTTGCGCAGTCCGGCGATGACGCCGAAGAACACGCCGAACACCGTCTCGAACAGCACCGCGAGCAGCGCCAGCCGGAAGGTGATCGGGAAGGCGCGCGCGAGTTCTTCGCGCACCGGGCGGCCGGAGAAGGAGGTGCCGAGGTCGAAGGTGAAGATGCCCTTCAGGTAGTACAGATACTGCACGATGAACGGCCGGTCCAGGTGGTAGCGGGCCTGCAGCTGGGCTTCCAGGGCCGGGGTCAGCGTGCGGTCACCGGCAAGGGCGGCCACAGATCCGCCGGAGACCTTGAAGATCAGGAAGTAGATGAGCAGCGTGGCGCCGAAGAACACCGGAATCATCTGCACCAGCCGCCGCACGATGTACCAAGCCATACGCTCTCCTCACTCTCCGGCGGCTCAGCGCAGCTCGATGTTCTCGAAGTCGGCCAGGCCGTTCCAGGCGAAGGCGACATTGCGGACCCGCTCGGAATAGCCCGCGGAGTTGACGTAGTCGAAGACCGGGATGGTCGGCAGGTCACGCAGCAGCACCGTCTGCGCCTCGGCGACCAGTTCCCAGGACCGTTCCTCGGTCGGCGCGGCCTCCGCGGAGGCGATCAACGCGTCGAATTCCGGGTTGTGGTAATCGAAATCGTTGGTGGCCGAGTTGCTCAGGAACCCGGGTTCCAGGAACTGCAACATGGTCGGGTAATCGCCCTGCCAGCCGGACCGGAACGCCTTGCCGACGGTCCGGCTGGTGACCTGATCGCGCAGCTGTTTGAAGGTCGGCAGGGCGGCGCCGACCGCTTCGATGCCGAGGGTGTTCTTGATGCTGTTGGCGACCGCGTCGACCCAGGCCTGATGGCCGCCGTCGGCGTTGTAGGCGATCTCGAAACGTCCACTCCACGGCGAGATCTCGTTCGCTTGCGCCCACAGCTCGCGCGCCCGTTCCGGGTTGTAGTCGAGGACCTCGGAGCCGGGCAGATCCGGGTCGTAGCCCGGCAGCACTCGTGAGGTGTAGTCGCGTGCCGGCGTGCGGGTGCCGCGAAAGATCTTGTCGCCGATGCGTTCCCGCTGGATCGCCATGGAGATGGCGTGCCTGCGCAATCTGCCCTCCTCGCCGTCGAAATGCGGCAGGCCGGGCTGTGTGCCGATCCACTGGTTCTGCGCGGTGGGCGCGGACACGGCGCGCTCGCCCAGATCGTCGTCGGCGACGGTGAGCGCGCTGGGCGGGACGGTGTCGAGCACGTCGAGATTGCCGGCAAGCAGATCCGAATAGGCGGCGTCGAAATTGGAGTAGAACACGAAGGTCAGGCCCTTGTTCTTGGCCGGACGCCCGCCCCGGTAGGTCTCGTTGGGCACCAGGTCCAGCTTCACATCGTGCTGCCAGGCGTCACCGTCGGCGAAGCGATACGGGCCGTTGCCGATCGGGCGCTGACCGAACGCCTCGATATCCTCGAACGCCACCTCGGGCAGCGGATAGAACGGCGCGTACGCCAGGCGGGTACGGAAGTCGATGGTCGGCGCCTTCAGATCGACGGTGAAGGTGAGCTCGTCGAGCACCCGCAACCCCGACATCGTCTGCGCGCGAGGCGGATCGGCCTGCACATCGTCGAAGCCGACGATCGGCTCGTAGGTGTAGCTCTGCAACTGCGCATTGGTGATCAGCGCGCCGAAATTCCACGCGTCGACAAACGAGTGCGCGGTCACCGGCGAGCCGTCGCTGAAGGTCCAGCCTGGTGTCAACCGGATCAGATAGTGCTGCTGGTCGGCGGTCTCGATGGACTGGGCGACCTCGTCGTGCAGGCGGCCGTTCGCGTCGATGCGGCGCAGCCCGGCGAAGAGCCGGTCCACGATCCGGCCGCCGCCGTTCTCGTTGGTATTCGACGGAACCAGCGGATTCTGCGGTTCGCTGCCGTTGACCGCGATGGAATCACCCAGCGCCGGCGTGATGGTGCAGGCGGGCACCGTCGCTGCGCACAGCAGGGCGAGCACCAACGTCGCGAACCAGGCCGGAATCCGCATCTGCACCCCCGGAATCATCGTCGTCTGCCGGCTCGGTCGCGGCCGTTTCGGGCCGACGCGCTCGAACCGGCCCTGCGCGGACCCCGCCCGCCGATCAGAAGCCGACGATAACCACCGCGGCACCGATTTGTCAGGCGACCGGGCCGCACTCGTGCCTGCCGAATCGGTGCCCACCCGATGGACAGGGTGGCAGCGGCGTGGGTCACAGTTGACTACTGTCGAAACCGGCCGCATGCGCAGGTGATGTGAAGGAAGTGACGAGATGACCGAAACCACCGCCGATCACCAGGACTCGTACCCGCCCAGCGCGGCATTCGCCGCCGCCGCGAACGCCGACGCCGAGATCTACCGCCGCGCCGAAGCCGATCGCGAGGGTTTCTGGGCCGAGCAGGCGCAGCGCCTGCACTGGCATGAGCCGTGGAGCCAGGTACTGGACTGGTCGGACGCTCCGGTCGCGAAATGGTTCGCCGACGGCAAGCTCAATGTCGCCTACAACTGCGTCGACCGGCACGTGCGCGACGGCCACGGCGACCAGATCGCCATCCACTGGGAAGGCGAGCCGGGCGATTCCCGCGCCATCACCTACAACGACCTGCTCGCCGAGGTCAGCCGGGCGGCGAACTACCTGACCGAACTGGGTCTGGAGACCGGCGATCGGGTCGCCATCTATATGCCGATGATCCCCGAGGCCATCGTGTCGATGCTGGCCTGCGCGCGGCTCGGGCTCACCCATTCGGTGGTCTTCGCCGGGTTCTCCCCCTCGGCGCTGCGCCAGCGCGTCGACGACGCGCGCGCCCGGCTGATCATCACCACCGACGGCCAGTGGCGGCGCGGCAAGCCCGCGCCGCTGAAGGAGGCGGTGGACGAGGCGCTCTACGCCAAGGGCGATGTCCCGCACAGCGTCGAACATGTGCTCGTGGTGCGGCGCACCAATGTCGAGGTGCCGTGGACCGAGGGCCGCGATCTGTGGTGGCACGAAACCGTCGCGAACGCCTCCCCCGAACACGAAGCCGAGGCCTTCGACGCCGAACACCCGCTGTTCATCCTCTACACCTCCGGCACCACCGGAAAACCCAAGGGCATCCTGCACACCTCCGGCGGCTACCTCACCCAGACCGCCTACACCCACCACTACGTCTTCGACCACAAACCCGGCGCCGACGTCTACTGGTGCACCGCCGACATCGGCTGGGTCACCGGCCACAGCTACATCGTCTACGGCCCCCTCGCCAACCGCGCCACCCAGGTCGTCTACGAAGGCACACCGAACTTCCCCGATGAGCACAGGCACTGGCAGATCATCGAAAAGTACGGCGTCACCATCTATTACACGGCGCCCACGCTCATCCGCACGTTCATGAAGTGGGGTCGCGAGATCCCCGACGCCCACGATCTGTCCTCGATCCGGGTCCTCGGCTCGGTCGGCGAACCGATCAACCCGGAAGCGTGGCGGTGGTACCGCGACGTCATCGGCTCCGGCAGCGCACCCATCGTGGACACCTGGTGGCAGACCGAGACCGGGTCGATCATGATCTCCCCGCTGCCCGGCGTCACCGCCGCCAAACCCGGTGCGGCCATGACCCCGCTGCCCGGCATCTCGGCGAAAGTCGTCGACGAAGAGGGCAATATCGTCCGCCCGGCCGGCGATTCGGCCGTCGTCGGCTACCTCGTGCTCGACCAGCCGTGGCCGTCCATGCTGCGCGGCATCTGGGGCGATATGGAGCGCTACCAGGCCACCTATTGGCAGCGCTACGCCGAGCAGGGCTGGTATTTCGCCGGTGACGGGGCCAAACTCGACGCCGACGGCGACCTGTGGGTGCTCGGCCGCGTCGACGACGTCATGAACGTCTCCGGCCATCGCATCTCCACCGCCGAGGTGGAATCGGCTCTGGTCGGTCACGCCGGCGTGGCCGAAGCCGCCGTGGTCGGCGCCAGCGACGAGACCACCGGGCAGGGCATCGTGGCGTTCGTCATCCTCACCGCCGAAGCCACCGACACCGGCGCCGAACTGGTGAACGAACTCAAGGCAGAGGTGGCACGGGAGATCAGCCCGATCGCACGGCCACGCGAGATCCATGTGGTGCCGGAGCTGCCCAAGACCCGCAGCGGCAAGATCATGCGCCGACTGCTGCGCGACGTCGCCGAGGGCCGCGAACTCGGCGATACCTCGACGCTCGTCGACCCGAACGTCTTCGAAGCGATCCGGGCCTCGCGCGCCTGAGCCGAACCGGCGGATTTCCGGCAGGGGCGGCAGGTTACGCCCGGTGGATTCGATTGTCACCGGGCGTAACCGTTAGAATTGCGTAAGGTGTGCCGGGAAGTCTGGTCGGCGCGTGGTCGTGTACGTCGAATCCCTCGCGGTTCGCCGCGCGTCTGCGGTCCCTGACCGACCCGACGAGAGGTTTCCCGTGATCACAGCGGCGCGCTCGGAGCTGTCCAGGTATCTGCGCACCGAAACCGTCGGCGGCTCATTGCTTCTCATCGCGGCCGCGGTGGCGTTGCTGTGGGTGAACTCGCCGTGGGGCGCCGGCTACGAAACGATGACCGATGCGGTGCTGCCGATTCCACCGCTGCATCTGGAACTCACGCTGGCCGACTGGACCAAGGACGGGCTGCTCGCGGTCTTCTTCTTCGTCGCGGGGCTCGAGCTCAAACGCGAACTCGTGGTCGGCGAGCTGGCCGACCGCAAGCGGGCCGCACTGCCGATCATCGCCGCCGTCGGCGGCGTGATCACACCGGCGATCATCGCCTACGTCATCGGATACGGCGTACCCGGCATGGACCGCGGCTGGGCCATCCCGGTCGCCACCGATATCGCGTTCGCGCTGGCGGTATTGGCCATGACCGGTTCCCGGATCCCCGCCAGCGCGCGGGTCTTCCTGCTGAGCCTGGCCGTGGTCGACGACCTGCTGGCCATCATCCTGATCGCGGTGCTGTTCACCGCGGGTCTTTCGCTGCTGTGGCTGCTCGCCGCGCTCGCCTGCTTCGCGGGCTGGTGGCTGGCCCAGCACCGGCGCATCCGCACTCCGCTGGTGTATCTGCCGCTTGCTCTCGTGGCCTGGTATGCGCTCCACGAGGCGGGCGTGCATCCGACGCTGGCCGGCGTCGGGATGGGACTATTGACGCGAGTCCGCAAAGATCCCGGCGAATCCGAAGCGCCTGCCACCCGATGGGAACACCAGGTCCAGCCGATCTCGGCGGGGCTGTGCGTGCCGCTGTTCGCGCTGTTCGCCTCCGGAGTCCCGTTGAATTCCAGCGTGTTCGGGCAATTGTTCACCGACCGCCTACCGCTGGCCATCATCGCCGGTCTGCTGCTGGGTAAGACCATCGGCATCATGGGCTGGAGCTGGGCGGCCATCCGGCTCGGCGTCGCCAAACGCCCCGCGCACCTCGGTTATCGCGATATGTTCGCCCTGTCGGTGCTCGGCGCGATCGGCTTCACCGTTAGCCTGCTCGTGGCGGAACTCGCGCTGGAGGACGAAACCGCCGTGGAATTGGCCAAGGCAGCGATCTTGGTGACCTCTATGGCAGCCTCACTGGCCGGTTCGGCGCTACTGTTGCGGCGTGGGCGTGTCCACCAGGCGCGGCGGGACGCGCGTGCGCTAGAACGAGAACAATGAAGCCTGGACAGGGAGAAGGGTCGACCAAGTGAGTGTCACACAGGGCGGTAACGGACGCGACGCGCATCGAGACGGCTCTCCGCACGACCCAGGACGCACCGTGACCGCGATCCCCCTGTCCGAGGTCGACCCGACCGCCTCGGCCAGTTTCGGCACCCTGGTGCGCGATGCCACCGAGCAGGTCTCCACGCTGGTGCGCGCCGAGGTCGAACTGGCCAAGGCCGAGGTCACCGGCGAGATCAAGAAGGGCCTGCAGGGCAGCGTCTTCTTCATCGTCGCGCTGACCATCCTGCTGTTCAGCAGCTTCTTCTTCTTTTTCGCGGTCGCGGAAACCCTCGACATCTGGCTGTACCGCTGGGCGGCGTTCTGGATCGTGTTCGCGCTGATGGTGATCGCGACGGCCACCTTCGCCTTCCTCGGCTACCGCAAGGTCAAGAAGCTGCGCGCGCCCGAGAAGACCATCGACTCGCTCAAGCAGACCCGTTCGGTGCTGCCCAGCGGGCTCGGCGCGCACGGCAAGCACGAGCTGACCGCCGACAAGATCGCGATGGACAAGCCCGCCCGCTGAGACACGCCCGGCCCTGGCCTACTACGCTCGGTCGGCGTGGCGTCGAACTTCCTGCCGGACCCGTCCAGCGTCCGTTATGAGGGTCCGTGGACCCATCGCGACGTTCACGCCAATGGCATCCGCTTCCACATCGTGGAGGCCGCGCCGGAACGCACGGACGCGCCGCTGGTGGTGCTGCTGCACGGATTCGCCGACTTCTGGTGGTCGTGGCGGCATCAGCTGACCGGGCTGTCGGAGCTCGGCTACCGCGCCGTCGCGGTGGATCTGCGCGGTTACGGCGACAGCGACAAGCCGCCACGCGGCTACGACGGCTGGACCCTGGCCGGCGACATCGCCGGACTCATCCGCGCGCTCGGCCACACCGAGGCCACCCTGGTCGGACACGCCGACGGTGGCCTGGTGTGCTGGGCGACGGCGGTCATGCATCCGCGCCTGGTGCGGGCGATCGCGGTGATCGGATCCCCGCATCCGGCTGCGCTCAAGAGCGCGATTCTGCGGGATCGGGCCCAGCGCTCGACCTGGCTGCCGAACTTTCTGCGCTATCAGCTACCCAGATACCCCGAACACCTGCTGACCAGGGGTGACGGCGCCGAGATCGAGCGCCTGATGCGCGAGCGGGTGGGTGCGTCCTGGTCCGGGAGCAGCGAATTCACCGACACCGCGCGCCGGATGCGCTCGGCCATCCAGATTCACGGAGCGGCCCACTGCTCGCTGGAGTATCAGCGCTGGGCCTTCCGTAGCCAATGGCGGCCGGATGGCCGCCGGTTCATGGCGATCATGCGCAAACCCATCGACATTCCGGTGTTGTCGATGCGTGGCGAGCAGGACCGCTACGTGCTCACCACGACGATCCATCGCGGCCATCGGCTCTCCCCCCGACGCACCGTCGTCACCATCCCCGGCGCGGGGCATTTCGCGCATCAGGAGAACCCGGAAGCGGTGACCACCGAGTTGGCGAAACTGCTGGGCTGAGGGCGGACGTGCCCGGCAGCACCGTCGCCGCCGGGCACTACGTCGATCAACTCAGCACGCAGGGACCCGTCGCGACCGCCGATTGCGATGCGTCCGCCGCGTCGAGCTGGCGGCGGACCTCCTGCAGGGTGAGCACATAGCCGGTGTCGTCATCGGTGACGGCCGCGCCGAACACCACGCCGAGCACATTGCCCTCGGTATCCACCAGCGGCCCACCGGAATTGCCCGCCCGCACCTGACCGCGCACGGTGTAGACCTCGCGCTCGATGGTGCCGTCGCGGTAGATGGTCGGGCCGGTCAGATCCAGCGTCTCGCGGACGCGGGCCGCGCTCGCGGTGTAGCGCCCGCCGCCCGGATAGCCGAGCACGATCGCGCTGTCGCCCGAGCGGGCCGGAGCCGCGGCCTCCGGGATCTCCGGAGCGGTGAGACCGGGGACCGACAGCACCGCCACGTCGGTGGACGGATCGAACAGCACCACTTCCGCTTCCAGCGGGCCGGTGGCGGTATCCACGGTGACGCTGGTGGTGCCCGCGACGACGTGCGCGTTGGTCATCACCCGCTCCGGCGAGATGACGAAGCCCGAACCCTCCAGCGCCCGCTGGCAACTCGGCGCGACACCGCGGATGCGCAGCACGCTCTGCTGCAGCCTGGCGGCCACCGGGCTGCTCAGCACGCTCGGGTCCGGCGGTTCGACGGCGGCGATCGGCGCGCGGCCGAACGGCCCGATGACGTCCGGCAGGCCCGAGGTGTTCAGCAACTTGGAGAACTCGTTGGGCAGCTTGCGCAGCCAGTTCGGCGCCACATCGTTGACGTCGGCCAGCACCCGCGAGCCATTGATCGCGGTCGCGATGGCCGGCTGCGAGGAGGTGGCCAACGGCAAGGCCAGCAGCCACGCCGTCACCAGCACGGCCACCGCCTGCAGCACCGCCCCCACAACGCTGTCGACGGTGCGGGTGAAGGTATGGCGCATCCCGCCCCGCGCGGCGCGCCCGAGCACCATGCCCGCGACCTCGCCGACGATCACCAGCACCACGATCAGCAGCACGCCGGCCAGCACCCGGCTGCGGCCCTCACCGATGTGGATCAGGATGTGCGGGGCGATCAGGATGCCCGCGACGGCGCCGAGCACCACGCCGAGGAAGGCCAGCGCCGAGGCGACCGCACCCTGACGCCAGCCCGACGAGGCGGCCAGCAGCGCCAGGATGACGACCGCGATATCGAGCCAGGTCGATGCGCTCACAGCGTCATCCCCACCGCGGCCAGTGAGCTCTCCAGATCACGCACGTCGGTGCGGTCCCATTCCCGTTCCCAGCCGAGCGTGCTGAACAGTCCGGCGAGGATTCCTCCGGTGAAGCCCCACACCAGCATCCCGTCCACCTGGAAGGCCGGGCTCTGGTAGCCGAGGCTGCCACGGACCAGGAACCGGTTCGCCGGATCGAGCAGATCGGACAACGACACGCGCACCACCCGTTCGGTTTCACTCTGGTCGACCACGCGCACCTCGCTCGGCGTGCGCCAATACGCCACCACCGGTGTCACATCGAACCGGGACGGCGGCACGAACAATTTCGGCAGCACCGCGACCGGCTCGACGCCTTCGCGGTCCAGTCCGGTTTCCTCCCAGGCCTCACGCAGCGCGGTATCGATCGGACCGGTGTCACCGGGATCGACAGCGCCGCCGGGGAAGGCGACCTGCCCTCGATGCTGGCGCATGGTAGAGGCCCGCTGGGTCAGCAGCACCTCGGCGTCGGCCGGTAGGCCACCGGGTGCGTCCGGGTCAGGCGCCGGGGAACCGCCGAACAGCACCAGCACCGCGGCCTGGCGCGGTTCGGACGTCAGCGTCATCACCCGGCGCAGCGCACGCGCCTTGGACAGGGTGTCGGAGAAGTCGGCGTGGGCCTGGGTGGCGCCGGCGAGCCAGGGCGGAATGTCGGTCATGAGGTAACTCCCAGCGCCCCGGAAACGGTGTCGGCGATGTCGTCGACATCGTGGAACGGGCGGGCGACGTACTCGGCGATCGATCCGTCCGGCCGGATCAGCACGGTGATGGGCAGCGCGTTCGGCGCGCCCGCGGCGGCGCGCACGGCGGCGTCCGGGTCCTCGACGCCCGGCATGGTCAGCGGCGCCCGGCCCGCGCCGCGCTGCTCGTCGTTCAATGCGGCGAGCATGGCAAGGGCCTTGTTCTCGGCGGGATCGCTGTGCACGGTCAGCACCGTCACCGCCGGGCCCACCCGGTTCGCGTACTCCTGCAGGACGGGCAGCTCGGTGCGGCACGGCTCGCACCAGTAGGCCCACAGATTCAGTACCGCGGGCTTGCCGGCGAGGGCGGCGGCGAGGTCGACGGGCTTACCGTCGGCCAGGCAGGTCAGCGAGAGCCCGGCGAGTGGGCCCGAACCCACCGCACCGTCGACCGGACGAGGGCATTCGGTGAGCCCGGCGGCCGCGCGCTGCTGCGGATCGACACGTGCTGCCGCGGTGACCCGCTCCCCGCCGGGGGTGGAATCGTCGTCACCGCGCGGCCACAGCGCGACGGCCAACGCGACCGCGACGATCAGGGCCGACAGCACCCAGCGCCAGACGACGGGAACTCGGCTCACCGGCCCACCAGCTCGAGCAGATGCTCCGCTTCCGGCCCCTTCACCAGCTCGGCGGCGGCATCCGGATCGGTGGGCCCGATCCCGAACGAAGGACAATCCTTGGCCAGCAGGCACACTCCGCACGCGGGTTTGCGCGAATGGCAGACCCGGCGTCCGTGGAAGATCACCCGATGGGACAGCAGTGTCCACTCCTTGCGCTCGATCAGCTCGCCGACGGCCTGTTCGACCTTGACCGGATCCTCTTCGGCCGTCCATCCCCAGCGGCGCACCAGCCGGCCGAAGTGGGTGTCGACGGTGATACCCGGCACCCCGAACGCGTTGCCGAGGATGACGTTGGCAGTCTTGCGCCCGATGCCCGGCAACTTGACGAGTTCGTCCATGGTGTGAGGCAACTCACCATCGAAATTTTCCAGCAGGGCTTGCCCGAGGCCGATGAGCGCGTTCGCCTTGTTCCGGTAGAAGCCGGTGGGGCGGATGTATTCCTCGAGTTCGGCGCGATTGGCCTCGGCGTAGGCGCGCGCGTCAGGGTACTTGGCAAAAAGCGCGGGGGTGGTGAGGTTCACTCGCACGTCGGTGCACTGGGCGGACAAGATCGTCGCGACGGCCAATTCCAGCGGCGTGGTGAAATCCAATTCGCAATGCGCGTCCGGAAAAGCCAGCGCCAGTTTCCGGTTCATCCGGCGCGCGCGGCGGACGAGACCCAGCCGGGTTTCCGCCGGTCGAGTGCGGGTTTTCGACTTCGGCGCGCCGTCTGCCGCCGGGACAGGATCAGCCGCCGCGGCGGTGGCCGAAGGCCCGATCCCGGCCGCGGATGAGGGGGAGACACGCACCCGTCCACCATACGGAACCCACCGACATCGTTGCCGTCCCAGATCCGGTGCCGTGTTCCATCTGAGACCTGGACAGTGTTTACTGCTCGGCATGCAAGGACTCGCTGTGGTGCTCTTCCCAGTGGCGTTGATGCTGTTCGCCCTGGGCATGGAGCGGGTCGAGAACCGGCTCCGCAAACTTCTCGAACCCGACGAAGAAGTTCAGCTGTACTTGGACAAGGCGAGCAACGCCGAGGTGAAAGAGCTGACGAAGCTCGGTCTGCCGGCGGCGGTGGCTCGTATGCGCAGGCGCCGCTCCCGCGCCGAGGAAATGGACATCGCCCGGGCCAGCTGAGCCCGCGCGATGCGGAATTCACGCCACGCAATCCGGCCGTAACGTGGTGTCTGTCACTACGCGCCGTGAATGCCGCGTAGACTGCACTGTCGGCCGACCCACTTCGGTCCAGGACTACAGCCATTTCCCATAAGGAGCACATTCGTGGACGAGGCCCTCGCCAGAGCAGGCATCTTCCAAGGCGTAGAGCCCACCGCGGTGGCGGCGCTCGCCAAACAACTGCAGCCCGTGGATTTCCCGCGCGGCCATGTCATCTTCAACGAGGGTGAGCCCGGCGATCGGCTGTACATCATCACGTCCGGCAAGGTGAAGATCGGTCGCCGTTCCCCGGACGGCCGGGAGAACCTGCTGACCATCATGGGCCCGTCGGACATGTTCGGCGAGCTGTCGATCTTCGACCCCGGTCCGCGCACCTCGACCGCGACCACGGTCACCGAGGTCCGCGCGGTCACCATGGATCGCGAGGCGCTCAAGTCCTGGATCGACCAGCGACCCGAGATCGCCGAGCAGTTGCTGCGCGTGCTGGCCCGCCGCCTGCGCCGCACCAACAACAACCTCGCCGATCTCATCTTCACCGACGTCCCGGGTCGAGTCGCGAAGGCGCTGCTGCAGCTCGCCCAGCGTTTCGGCACCCAGGAGGCCGGTGCGCTCCGGGTCACCCACGACCTCACCCAGGAAGAGATCGCCCAGCTGGTCGGCGCCTCGCGCGAGACCGTGAACAAGGCGCTCGCCGACTTCGCGCATCGCGGCTGGCTGCGGCTAGAGGGCAAGAGCGTGCTGATCTCCGACTCCGAGCGCCTGGCCCGGCGCGCGCGCTGATCTCGCGCACAGCTAGCTGATCGTTCGAGGCCCGGCCGCCACTCGCGGACCGGGCCTCGAACGTTGTGCGCCGCAGCTGTCGTCAGGGCTGCGACCGCAGATACTCCAACTGCGCCTGCACCGAACTCCGCGCCGCGAGCCACAGCTTCTTGTCGACGTCGGCGTACACCTTGCGCACCACCGCCATAGGCCCGGCATCGGGCCCGAGCTCGGCCAGCGCCGCCCGCACCTGCTCCAAGCGTTCCTTCCGATGCGCGATGTAGTACCGCGCGACGGGCTCGAGGTCCGGATGATCCGGGCCGTGCGCGGGCAGCAGTGCCTTACCCGCACCCACCTCGACCAGCCGGTCCAGCGAACGCAGGTAATCGCCGAGCGTGCCGTCGGTCGAATCGAGGACGGTGGTGCCGCGACCGAGGATGGTGTCACCGGTCAGCACGGCGTCATCGAGCACGAAGCTCATCGAATCCCCGGTGTGGCCGGGTGTGTGCAGCACGGTGATCCGCAATCCGGCGGCGACGATCACCTCGCCGTCGGTGAGCGGGGCATCGCTGCCGCGCAGATATTCGCGGTCCATCGCCCGCACCGGCGTGCCGGTCAACTTCACCAGCCGGTCGATGCCGCCGGTGTGATCGGCATGCCGGTGTGTGATCAGGGTGAGCGCGATGTCTCCGCCGGTCGCCGCGACGATCGCCTCGATGTGTGCGCGCTGCTTCGGGCCCGGATCCACCACGACACAGCCGCCGCCGTCCGGGCCCCGCAGGATCCAGGTATTGGTCCCGTCCAGCGTCATCTGGCCCGGATTGTCCGCGAGCAGCACGGCCGCGGTCGGCGTGACCTGCCGCAGCTGCCCGTAGGCGGGATGGGTCAGGGTCATGGCCTACCTCCTGATCAACGCACCTCGGCGATGAGTTCCACCTCGACCGGGGTGTTCTTCGGCAGTTCGGAGACCCCGACCGCCGAGCGTGCGTGCGTGCCCGCGGCGCCGAAGACCTCGCCGAGGAATTCCGATGCGCCGTTGACAACCAGCGGCTGGTCGGTGAAGCCCGGCGCCGACGCGACGAAACCGACCACCTTCACGATCCGCACGACCTCGTCGAGCCCGACCAGATCGTGCACCGCGGCCAGCGCGTTCAGCGCGCACAGCCGTGCCGCCTCGGCGGCCTGCTCCAGCGTCACCTCGGCGCCGACCTTGCCCGTCGCCGACAGCTCGCCGGAGACGAACGGCAACTGCCCCGAGGTGTAGACCAGCGAACCGGTGCGCACCGCGGGCAGATAGGCCGCGACCGGCGCGGCGACCTCGGGCAGGCTCAGGCCGAGCCGGGCGAGATTGCGTTGCCAGGGGGTCGCGGGCTCGGCAGCGGGCGATTCGAGTGCCATGGCCGCCCGCCCTACTGCTTCGGCCGCTTCAGGTAGGCCACGTGCTGCTCACCGGTCGGGCCGGGCAGCACGGTCACCAGCTCCCAGCCGTCGGCGCCCCACTGGTCGAGGATCTGCTTGGTCGCATGGGTGAGCAGCGGAACGGTCGCGTACTCCCACAGGGTCACATCGCTCATGGCTGGAGCCTAATGGGTGGGCTCCGGCACGTTCCGACCGCAGCCGGGCCGGTCACCGGTGATACGAGCCGGACGTCACTGTCTGATACACCACACCGCCGGTATCCGGATCCCTAGGGCGCGATCTCAGAACGGGTTATAGGCTCGCGAACGTGGGAGCACCAACAACAGTGCCGGTTTCGGCCGATCCGGGGCTGACGACCGGCTGGCCGGAACGCGCGGCCAAAGCCCGGCTGCACTACGTGTCGGGTAAGGGCGGCACCGGAAAGTCGACGGTCGCCGCGGCCCTGGCACTGGCGCTGGCCGCGGGCGGGCGCCGGGTTCTGCTGGTCGAGGTGGAAAGCCGACAGTCCATCGCCCAGCTGTTCGACCTGCCGCCACTGCCACCCACCGAGACCAGGATCGCCACCGCGGACGGCGGCGGCGAGGTGGTCGCGCTCGCCCTCGATATCGAGCACGCCTTCCTCGAATACCTGGACATGTTCTACAACCTCGGCTTCGCCGGCCGCGCCATGCGCCGGATGGGGGCCATCGAGTTCGTCACCACCATTGCGCCCGGCCTGCGCGATGTGATCCTGACCGGCAAGATCAAGGAGTGCGCGGTCCGCGTCGACAAGGCCGGCAAGCAGGTCTACGACGAGATCGTGGTGGACTCGCCGCCGACCGGCCGGATCGCCAGTTTCCTCGACGTCACCCAGGCGATGGCCGAGGTGGCCAAGGGCGGACCGATCGCCTCGCAGGCCGAGGGCGTGTCGAAGCTGCTGCATTCGGACCAGACCCTGATCCACCTGGTCACCCTGCTCGAGGCGCTTCCGGTACAGGAAACCGCCGACGCCATCGCCGAACTGACCGAGGCCGACCTGCGGATCGGGACGGTGATCGTCAACCGGGCCAGCCAGGACGAGCTGCCCGCCGAACAACGCAATCGCGCCGCCACGGGTGATCTCGACGTCGAGGCGATCCGGGCCGGGCTCGACAGCGCGGGAATCTCGCTACCCGAGGACGACGTCCAGGGCCTGATCACCGAGACCGTCGAGCATTCGGCCACCCTGCGGGCCCAGGACGAAAGCGCCACCGAACTCGCCAAGATCGATATCTCCCGGATCTCCCTGCCCGCTCTCACCGATGGCATGGATCTGGGCGGGCTCTATGAGCTGGCCGAACACCTCACCGCACAGGGAGTCCGATGAGTACGCCGCAGGCAGGCGCCCCCCAGCTGGACATCTCGACGATCATCGGCGATCCGAACGCGCACATCGTGGTGTGCTGCGGTTCCGGCGGAGTCGGTAAGACCACCACCGCCGCCGCCATCGCGCTACGTGCGGCCGAGGCCGGGCGCAAGGTCGTGGTGCTGACCATCGATCCGGCGCGCAGGCTGGCCCAATCGCTCGGCGTCGCCGATCTCGGCAACTCCCCCCAGCGGGTCGAGCTCGGCCCCGAGGTCAAGGGCGAATTGCACGCGATGATGCTCAATATGCGCCGGACTTTCGACGAGATGGTGCTCGAGCACACCAGTCCGGACAAGGCCGAGCAGATCTTCGCCAACCCCTTCTATCAGACCGTGGCCTCGTCCTTCGGTGGGACGCAGGAGTACATGGCGATGGAAAAGCTCGGGCAGCTGGCGAATCGACGCGAGTGGGATCTGATCGTGGTCGACACTCCCCCGTCCCGTAACGCGCTGGACTTCCTGGACGCGCCCAAACGGCTCGGCAATTTCCTCAACGGCCGGATGATCCGGGTGATCATGGCGCCGGGGCGCGGCGTCGGCCGGTTCGTCACCGGCGCCATGAGCCTGGCGGTGCGCGGGGTGTCGACGATCGTCGGCGGCCAGATGCTCAAGGACGCTTCGCTGTTCCTGCAATCGCTGGAATCGCTGTTCGGCGGATTCCAGGACCGGGCCAACCGCACCTACGCGATGCTGTCCAAGCCGGGAACGCACTTCCTGGTGGTCGCGGCCCCCGAACCCGATGCCCTGCGTGAGGCCTCGTTCTTCGTCGACCGGCTCTCCACCGAGAAGATGCCGCTGGCCGGGCTGGTGCTGAACCGCACCCACCCCGTCCGCAGCGCGCTGTCCGCCGATCACGCGTTGACCGCCGCCGACCAGTTGGCCGAATCGAATCCGCTGACGGCGGCGGTGCTGCGAATCCACGCCCACCGGGTGGCCACCGCGAAACGGGAACGGCATCTGCTGCTGCGCTTCACCGGAGCCCACCCTCGGGTGCCGATCGTGCCGGTGACCGCGCTGCCCTTCGAGGTCTCCGATCTCGAAGCGCTACGCGCGGTCGGCGATCAACTCACCCGGACCCCGGCCGGCTCGGCCGTGCCGGTTACATAGCCACCTGATGCTGGCGCTGGGCCTGGAAGAAATCGGCCCATGACGTCACTTCGGGGTGCTGCTTGAGCAGCGCACGCCGCTGCCGTTCGGTCATACCGCCCCACACACCGAATTCGACCCGGTTGTCGAGTGCGTCCGCTCCGCACTGCATCAAGACCGGGCAATGCCTGCAGATCGTTGCCGCTTTGCGCTGCGCCGCGCCACGTACGAACAGCTGATCGGGGTCTACTTCCTTGCATCGGGCCTGGGATACCCAGGCGATCCTCGCTTCGGCCTGCTCTACGTCCAATCGAGCGATGGGGGTTGTCATGTGCATTTGGTGTGCCCCTTTGCAGTCCGAACACCGGTCAACGGCGCTCCGGAATCGCGTGTCAGCCCCGCAGCTACCCGAACCCCGCTGCGAAGTGCACCACATTCCACTTTGAGTGTTAGCTCTATCACACTGGGTTCTCAATCTAGGTAAAGGTATGCCGGGAGCGCAAGACCGAGCTGTGATTTTTTGGTACGTCCGTGCCGCGACCACGCGACACGCCAGTGACCCAATCGCGACACGCCACAGAATCGACCGTTACCGGGCGTTCGAACGAACGCACCGCTCACCTGGCCGCCGTCAAGGCCGGATTTCGGCCGTCGAACCCACCCCGACCTGCAATCGAGCAATTCGGATCAAACACACCCGCGAGAGCCCGCGAGCCACCCCTTAGTCTGGTCCCGTGCCGATCAGACATACGCTCGCGAAGCTGGCCGTTAGCTGCATGCTGGCCGCCGTGCTCGTCGCCGGGCTGTTGTTCCCGCTCGCAGGCGGTTTCGGATTCGTGTCCAACCGCGCCGCCGATGCCGTCGACAACGTCTCCGCCGAGTTGGTCGAGGGCACGGTGCCCGCGGTGTCGACAATGGTCGACGCGGCCGGCAATCCGATCGCCTGGCTCTACGAACAACGCCGTTTCGAGGTGCCGAGCGAGAAGATCTCCAACGACATGAAGCTGGCGATCGTCTCCATCGAGGACCGCCGCTTCGC
The DNA here is from genome assembly GCF_059509835.1 of Nocardia sp. CDC519. Taxonomy (NCBI): domain Bacteria; kingdom Bacillati; phylum Actinomycetota; class Actinomycetes; order Mycobacteriales; family Nocardiaceae; genus Nocardia; species Nocardia sp. CDC519. The sequence goes on from NZ_CM183377.1 coordinate 719,179, forward strand.
CGACCACGACGGCGTCGACTGGCAGGGCACGCTGCGCGCGTTCCTCACCAACACCACCAGCGGCGAGGTACAGCAGGGCGCCTCCACCATCGACCAGCAGTACGTGAAGAACTTCCAGCTGCTGGTGGTGGCCAAGACCGACGCCGAACGCCGCGCCGCGATCGAGACCACCCCGGCCCGCAAGATCCGCGAGATCCGGATGGCGCTGACGCTGGACAAGGAACTCACCAAGGACGAGATCCTCACCCGCTACCTGAACCTGGTGCCGTTCGGTAACTCCTCCTACGGCATCCAGGACGCCGCGCAGACCTACTTCGGCATCGACGCCGCCGAACTGAACGTGCCGCAGTCGGCGATGCTGGCGGGCATGGTGCAGAGCAGCTCGAAGCTCAACCCCTACACCAACCCCGAGGGCGTGCTGGCCCGCCGCAACACCGTGCTGGACACCATGATCCAGAACATCCCGAGCCGCGCCGACGAATTCCGCAAGGCCAAGACCGAGCCGCTCGGCGTGCTGCCCGAGCCCAAGGGCCTGCCCCGCGGCTGCATCGCGGCCGGCGACCGCGGCTTCTTCTGCGATTACGCGCTGCAGTACCTGGCCAACGCCGGTATCAGCCGCGAGCAGATCGAGAAGGGCGGCTACCTGATCCGCACCACCCTCGACCCGGCCGTGCAGGATTCGGTCAAACGCGCGGTCTCCGAGGCGGCGCCGCCGAACCTGGAGAACATCGCCGAGGTCATGTCGGTGGTCGCCCCCGGTCAGGAATCGCACCCCGTGCTCGCCATGGCCAGCAGCCGCACCTACGGCCTCAACCGGGAGGCACACGAGACGCTGCTCGCCCAGCCGTACTCGATGGTCGGCGACGGCGCGGGCTCGGTGTTCAAGCTGTTCACCACGGCCGCGGCGATGGAGAAGGGCATGGGCATCAATGCCCAGCTCGATGTGCCCGGCCGGTTCAATGCCCAGGGCATGGGTAACGGCGGCGCCCCGGGCTGCCCGCCTGCGACCTACTGCGTCGAGAACGCCGGCCGCTACAAGTCGCCGATGTCGGTGACCGAGGCGCTGGCGACCTCGCCCAACACCGCGTTCGTCAAACTCATCCAGGCCGTCGGCGTCACCCCGACCGTCGATATGGCGGTACGCCTCGGCATGCGCTCCTACACCGAGCCGGGCAGCTCGGGGCTGGAGAACAATCAGAGCCTCGCCGACATGATCAAGAGCCAGAACCTCGGCTCCTTCACCCTCGGCCCGGTCCCGATCAACCCGCTCGAGCTGTCCAACGTCGCGGCCACGCTGGCCTCCGGCGGCAAGTGGTGCCCGCCCTCGCCGATCAAGGAGGTGATCGACCGCAACGGCAAGCAGGTCCCGCTGACCCAGCAGGCCTGCGAGCAGGTGGTCGAGCCCGGCCTGGCCAACACCCTGGCCAACGCGATGAGCAAGGACGATCAGCCCGGCGGTACCGCCTTCGCCGCGGCGGCGAACGCGGGCTGGACGCTGCCGATGTCGGGTAAGACCGGAACCACCGAAAGCCACCGCTCGTCGGCGTTCGTCGGCTTCACCAACTCGCTGGCCGCGTCGGTCTACGTCTACGGCGACAGCCCCACGCCCGGCGAGATCTGCTCGTTCCCGCTGCGCAACTGCGGCGCCAGCGACGCCAACGGCCTGTTCGGCGGTAACGAACCCGCGCGCACCTGGTACAACGCGATCAAACCCGTGGTCGGGAACTTCCCGCCGCCGGTGCTGCCACCGCTCGACGATAAATACGTGCGCGGCGCCAACAACGCCCAGGTGCCCGACGTGGTCGGGATGAAGCAGGGTGAGGCGACGGCCGCGCTGATCGCGGCCGGATTCAAGGTCACCCCGGTGGAATCGTCCGGGTCGGCGCCGAAGGGCACCGTGACCGGGTCCTCACCGAACGGGTCGGCCATTCCCGGGTCACTGGTGACGATCTACGTCAGCGACGGCACGGTGCGCACACCGCCACCGCCCGGACCGCAGGGACCGCCGCCGGGCGTGCCGGGTCTCCCGCCACCGCCGCGGCTGCCGCCCATTCCGATCCCGATTCCGCTGCCGTTCCCCCGGTAACGACAACGCCGACCCGGTCTGACCGGGTCGGCGTTTCGTTTATCAACTGGGAGAACGGTTACAGCCGGGCCTTCACCGCCGCGGAGATCCGCGCACCGTCGGCCTTGCCCTCGGCCAGCGCGGTCGCGATCTTCATGACCTGACCCATCTGGCGCATACCCGGCCGCTGTCCGGTCTGCTCGGCGATCTGCGCGATGGCGGTATCGGCGACGTCGGCGACCTCGGCGTCGGTCAGCTGGGTGGGCAGGTATTCGTCGATGATCCTGGCCTCCGCGTGCTCGTTGGCCGCCAGCTCGCCGCGCCCGGCCTGGGCATACACCTCGGCGGCCTCGTTGCGCTTCTTGGATTCCTTGGCCAGCACCGCGACGACCTCGGCGTCGGAGAGCTCACGTGCCTCTGGGCCCGCCACCTCGGCGGACTGGATGGCGGCGAGCAGCATCCGCAACGTGGCAAGACGCAGCGTGTCCTTGGATTTCATCGCGGCGGTCATATCCGCGCGCAGCTGCGATTTGAGTTCCGACATGAGCCTCACGGTAGCCGCTGCACCGCACGTGGCCCACCACATTTACCCGGCCGGTCCGCCGATCTGTGCCTGAACACACGCCGCGTTCGAGACCACCGTCACCTATGCTGGGCAAATGCCCGTGATCTCGACCTCCGCTGTCCGTCGAACCGCGCTGGGCGCCGCCGGAGCCGCGGTGGCCGGAGTCGGCTATGCCTCCCTCATCGAACGCAATGCGTTCGTGCTGCGTGAGGCGACGATGCCGGTGCTGCGGCCGGGTTCGGCGACGCTTCGGGTGCTGCACATCAGCGATCTGCACATGATGCCGGGCCAGAAACTCAAGCAGCAGTGGCTGCGCGAGCTGGACCGGCTGGAACCGGACCTGGTGGTCAACACCGGGGACAACCTGTCGCATCAGAAATCGGTGCCCGCCGTGGTTCAGGCACTGGGCGGTTTGCTTTCGCGCCCAGGGCTTTTCATCTTCGGCAGCAACGACTATTTCGCGCCGGTGCCGAAGAACCCGCTCAAGTACTTCAAGTCCGATCACCGCCGCGTGCACGGCGCGCCGCTGCCGTGGAAGGATCTGCGCGCCGCCTTCACCGAACGCGGCTGGCTGGATCTGACCCATGTGCGCCGGGACCTGGAAGTGGCGGGTATCCGCATCGCCAGCGCTGGCGTCGACGATCCGCACTTGCAGCGCGACCGCTACGACACCATCGCGGGCGCACCCAATCCGCTCGCCGATCTGCGCATCGGTCTCACCCACTCGCCCGAACCGCGGGTGCTGGATCGGTTCGCCGAAGACGGCTATGACCTGGTGCTGGCCGGCCACACCCACGGCGGCCAGCTGTGCCTGCCCGGCTACGGGGCGCTGGTCACCAATTGCGATATCGACCGTTCGCGGGTCAAGGGCCCGTCGAAGTGGGGTGCGCACACCCGGCTGCACGTGTCGGCAGGCCTCGGCACGTCGCCGTGGGCGCCCTACCGCTTCTGCTGCCGCCCGGAAGCGACGCTGCTCACCCTGGTCGCCGCGCCCCCGAAGCGTCCGAACTCCGATACCGCGCAGGGCGTTTCGACCTCGGAGACCGTCGCCCGCTAGGGTCGCTTGCCGAGACTTTTGCCGGCAAGAGGACGAACGTGAATACATTCGACCCCAGCAATGGGGCGTACCCGGCGGGGCAGCCGGTGCCCGGCGCGTTTCCCGATCCCGGCGTGCCGCACGGTCCGCTCGGGGGCCAGGAAGCCGCACCGATTCACAGCGTGCCATGGGCACCCACCCAGACCGGGCAATGGACGCCGGGCTCCGGGCACCTGGTCCCCGGCCCCGGGCCGATGCCCGGCCGGCCAGCCGTCGCACCTGAAGCCGCGTCAACACAAACCGAGCAACCCGCCCCTGGTTACGCACCGGTCGCCCCGCAGCTCGGCCCGCCCATCCTCCCCCATGCCGCACCGACGCCGGGCGGGCCGGGGGCGCCGACGCAGACCGGACAACGGGCGCCGGGCTCCGGACACGCGAGCGCCGGCCCCGGACCGATGTCGAGCCAGCCGGTCACCCCGGAGGCAGCGCTGACCCAGACCGGACGGCCGACCTCCTCGGTGCCGCCCACTCCGGAAACCGGTCTGTCCATGGCTCCCGAAGCAGCGGCCACGCAGTCCGGCCAGTGGGCGGGCAGCCCGCAGAACTGGACGAATCCCGCTGCGCCCTGGCAGAACCAGATGAATACGAACGCGCCGTTCGCCGGCCAACTGCCCTTCGACATGGCCGCGCAGGGCAACCCGGCGACAACTGGCGGCGGATACACCGAGTTCGGTCCGGTCGGGCAGCATCCAGGCACTCAGCCCGTCGGGCCGAGCGCTCAGCCCTTCGGGTCCCCTTCACCCGGCCCCAACGTGCCCGGCGGCCCCGGGAAACTCTTCGCCTTCGGCGCCGCCGCGATGGCGGTGGTCGCCGTCGGTGTCGGCGTGGTCGCGGTCACCGTCAGTGGATCCGATGAAGCCTCGGCGTCCGACGGATCCACGCCATCCATGGTCAGCGCGCTCACCACCGGCGAATCAGCGTCGAAGGCACCGCGTTCCACGACGTCACGCTCGCGTCCGGCCGATCCCACCCCTGATGCCGAACTCGGCCCCATCGTGCCGGGGTTCCAGCCGGTCGCCGTGCCCAACCGCAGCGCCGCCTACGACGTACCCGCCGGATGGCGGGTCGCCCCCGAAGGCAGTGTCGGCGGGTTCGGCGAACCGCCGGACGCGGTGGTCGGCACCGGTCTGGCCACCGACGGCGTCGACTACTGCCCGGGCTCCACCCGCACCGTCGCGTTCCTCACCGGCTCCGACACCGCCGACCCCGCGAAGGCCGCCACCGAGCTCGGCACCAGGTCCGCGACCATCGCCTACGCAGGCAGCCGCGACGTCAGGCCCGGCGCCGCACAGCCGCTCGCCTCGGCGGATGGATCACAGCAGGGCATGCTCGTCGAAACGACGGGCAAGCTCGACGCCGCGAAACCCGGCTGCGCCGAGCAGTTCTCCGTCTTCACCTACGCCGTCCCCGCCCGCACCGGAACCATCGTGCTGGTCCTGGCCGCCGACACCGGCGTCCCCGATGCCGTCGACCCCGAGACCGCCAAGCGCGTCCTCACCAGCATTCGCCCCCTGAAAACCTGATTGACCTGCCGGTTTAACGTCCAGCCCCGACCTGTTGTAAGCTACCTCAGGTCCGCTTCACGGGGTGTGGCGCAGCTTGGTAGCGCGCTTCGTTCGGGACGAAGAGGTCGTGGGTTCAAATCCCGCCACCCCGACTCGTGTGGTTGAGACACGATAAGGGCCCCTGACCAGCTCCTATGGTCAGGGGCCCTTTTTCATGTCCGGGCCCGGATCGGTCGCTGGATGCCCGAGTAGGCAGCGAAAAGGCAGCACCAGCGGTGAGCCGGACTCAATCGTCGTCCCCCAGCGAACGGCGCACGGCATCGTGATCCTCCGACCGGCGCACGTAGTACTGCATGGTTGTGGTCGCGTTCTCGTGCCCGATGACGACCGCGAGCTTGTGCGGCGGGAGCCCGTCGTCGGCCAGCCAGGTCCCGAACATGTCGCGCAGATCGTGGAATCGGACCCCGCCCGATTCGTTGCGGGCGACCATCTTCACCGCCTGCTCGTACTTGCCGAACACCTCCGATTCGACCTCGCCCGCATCGTTCATCCAGACCGCCTCGTACTTGCCGTCCACTTCCGACACCTCACCGAGAAGGCCGGCGCGGACCAGAGCCGGACGCCAGACCCGAGTTCGGAACAGGGTTCGCCGCAGCGGGCCGCCAACCTCGTTGGTGAAGATGAGCCCTTGAGTTCCCTGCGGGTACTCCCGCATGTACTCCCCCAGCTCGTCTACGAGCCAGCGCGGGATAGGCACCGTGCGCCGACCCGCCCGCGATTTAGGGAAGGGCTTGAACTCGACGTTTCCGGCGACCTCCGTCACCGTGCGAATCACCCGGATAACGCCCTGGTCCAGGTCCACGGCATCGGCGCACAGCCCAGCGACCTCGCCCCAACGCAGCCCGGCGAACGCGGCTGTTGCCACGAAGGTCCGATACCGCTCCGGCCGGACGGCAGGTAGCAACTGTTGCCGAACTTCTTCCCGTGTCAGGAGCCGCTCGTCGGTATCGCGCACCCGCCGCCTCGGGAGACGAACGCCGGTCGTGGGGTCGGACCCGATGAGCCGGTTCCGCACGGCCGACAGCATCACACCCGACAGCATCCGCTTGCACTCGGCCACCGTGGCCCGCGACCGGGATTCCGACAGCTCAGCCAACCACGTCTGCACCGACAGGTGATCGATCTTGCCGAGCTGCCATCCCTGCCACTTGGGCAGGACGTGAGTCCGCATGATCGACTCGTCTCGCGCCTTAGTGGTTCGCTCGATATTCCACGACTTCATCCACTCGCGAGCATGGTCGCCGAACAGCGCCCGGCCAGCATGCGGAGAGACATAGACGCCGTTCGACTTGGACAGCTCGACCTGGGCAAGGAACGTCGTCGCCTCCTTCTTCGTCCGGAAAGTCTTCGACCGTTGCGCCCCGGACGGCTCCCGCCAGAACGCCTTCCACTTCCCGCCCGGCGTCTGGTCAATGAACCCCATTGCCTCACACCGCCTTCGGAAGGTTGTCCGAGTCGTTCAGCCACGCGTGAAAGGCCGCGCGGGCAATCACCCACCGCCGACCGATCCGCTTCGCCGGGATCACCCCGTCGTTGACGAAGGTGTACGCCATGCCGCGCGATATACCGAGCAGCGCCGCAACCTGATCGACGGTGTACGTCGCCGGTTCAGCCCGGCGCGATCCCCTCACCATGTCCATTTGTCCTGTCCTTTCCTATGCCGCCGATTGGATTGCGGAACTCTCTTGTGGCCCTGGTGGACCGGCTGCGAGCAGGGCACTGGTGTACTCGGCTCGCCACGTGATGCGCTGGGAGACCGCCGACATGATCAGGTGGTCACGCGGTGGCACGTTCTTGTCGCCGGGCTCGACCGGGGTGATGATCAGCCGGGATCGATCCGGCTTGCTGATCCCGACAGCCGCGAGGGTTTGCCGAACGAAGTCGGCGCGGTCCTGCTTGTGGTCCGGCAGTGTCTTGTTCGACCAGCGCCGCGAGACCAGCACTCGACGACCCGGCAGCCCTAGTGTGTCGCGGCGATGGGCCTTGCCCTTGCACCTGCCGGGCTGGGTCTTGGCGGTGGCGCCCTTGGGGACAATGCCGTAGCGCAGCCAGACCCCGCAGCGCGGCGAGCACGGGGTGTGCTGAAGCTCGGCGTGAAGCCGGTCGTAATGCTCAGCAGCGCGCCGAGTCTGGGGTTCGAGGATTTCTGCGATGCTCTTGGTCAGGTACTTCGTCAGGTACCGGACCTTCTCGTCAGCCTTCGGCGTGCCACCCAGCACCCCGATGGGCTTGACCTGGGCACCGAAGCGCACAACGTGGGCGGGCTCGAGGTCGTCCACGGTGTCCATGACGTCGAGGGCCTCATCCCACCCGGTCAACGGCTGATCGGTATCGGGGTCGGTGAAAGTGCCGGCCGTTTCGTCCCAGACCGGCATCCGGTCGCCGGTGTAGACCTCTCGGTCCTGGTGCGGCCACCAGACTTGGTGGTAGGTCGCCGCGGTGACCTCCCGCAATACCCGGTGCGGGATCGATCCCCGGATCGCGATATGCAGATGCGGTGCACCCCGACGCTGCGGTTCCACCGTGGCGAAGTACTGCACATCCCAGCCGACCGCCCGACGAAGGTTCTGCACCCACCGGTCGAACAACGCCGCGAAATGCACGATATCCCGCGCCGACCGCTGGTAGTCGTAGGTGTCCGGGTCACGCGGTGAGCCGTCCCCGCAGACCTGGCCCCTGGAGTTGACCGCGCCGTCGTTGTGAACATGCCCGTAGGACGGCATCGTGATCGTCAGGAACGTCGAGGGCCGATACTTGCCCGCGTACTCTCGGCCGATGGTGGTCTTGGCGACCTTGAGCCGAGGCAGATCGGGCACGTCTTGACGCCGCGAGGTCGACCGCTTGCGCCGGTCCGCAGACAGCTTGTCGAAGTCCGGCAGCCGACCCCGAAAGCCGGAGTCCCGGAGCTCGGCGTCGAGACTGGCGACGACCTCCCGAATTCCGGCCATCGCCTCTGTGTCGCCATCCGCGCGAGCCTCGCAGTACTGCGCGAACAGATCGGACCGCGCCGCCACCAAGCCCTTCTGCTGCTCGGTCGGGGCGCGCTTCTCGATCACCGGCTCGGCGTCCATGTGCCAGCCCTCGTGGCACTGCGTCATCCGCAGATAGCGCGCCTTCGCCGCACACGCCGGGCACACCGACTCGATAGTCGCCTTGCACGGTGAGCCGACGTAGGTAACTTCCAGCGTCGCCGGGTCCTCAGTCCTCATCGGCACCGGACGACGGCAGACGTGGTTGTCGTCGGCCAACTCCCCCGCCACATGCCGGAAGTCCGGCAAGCTACGACGCTCAGCCGCAGTCTGCCGGACCACCGGTGCCGTCATTAGTCGCACCTCCGCCCCGACGCCGCGCGACGACGTGCCGCCGCGTAGTAGTCGAACGGCGGGAAATCACTCGCCGGACGCGGCACCAGCCCCGCAGCCTCACGCAGCCCCGGCTCCGAGTCCGCCCCCAGCAACCGAGCCCGACGAGCCGCCACCAGCTCCGGCGAATACGTCACCCGATATACCGAATTCACCGCTGTCACCGGCCCATCCACCGCGCCGGAGCACCGCCACCAGCAGGCCAGGATTCATACACCACCGCAGCGGGCGGCAACGGCAGTTCCACCACCTGCGCCAGGCCCGACCTAGCCGCCTCGACCAGCCCGCCGATGCAGTCACAGCGCCCCATAGCCGTCGCCGGGTCCACATGGCCGTTCACATACTCAGTGCCCCCGCACCGCTCACAGATCTCCCACACCGCACGAGCATGGTTATCGATGCACCGAGCCGACGTGCACTCAAGGCCGAGGCAGTGAACACACCGACCCGCTGCATTCAACCGAGCCGGACGAAGATTTGCACTTGCCAGGTTCTGAATCGCCACGATTGCCTCCCACATCTCCGGTTTATAGCCCCTAAACTCTGACCGCCGTGCCATTCCGTGTCTGTTGAGGGGGTCTAAACAGGGAGAGTACGCGCGGGTTCTACAAGTCGTCAAGGGGATCTAAACTCGGGGGGTGTCTATCGCCGACGAGTTCGAGCAGGTCCGGAATGATCCGGACCCTATTCGCCGTGGTCAGCGAGCTACGGACCTCATCACCACCTACCAGCAGCGCGCTACGGAGCTAGCTCGCCTACGTAAGGAAGCTATCGAAGACGCGCACCGAAATGGCTTGAGCTACACCGAGATTGCAGAACTCCTCGGTGTCACCAAAGGTCGAATCAGCCAGATCCGAACCACGGCCCCCAAGCCGCAGCGGGCGTTCTTCGGCGTCGGCCCCGTAGCTATCGGCATACCGCGCAGGTTCGGACTCGAGGAAGGCCGAGAGCGCCCGTTCTTCGACGCTAACGACCAGGCGACACAGGAGGCGTTGGAACGGACGTTGGCCGAGTTTTCCCTGGCAACCTCCCATTTCGCCATCGATCCCGACCGCGAAGAGGTGCCGACGGGCGATTGCATCATCGTGTGCGGCCCCAAGTCGGCACCTATTGCGCGGCGGCTTCTTGCCGACGATGCTGCGCTGTCCTTCGACCGAACCGACGAAGGTTGGTCGATCGTGGACACTCGGACCGGGTGCCGGCACTTCTCGCCCTTCCGGTCCCCCGCTGCCAGCCACACGGATATCGGGTACTTCTCCCGTCGGATCCTGGATGGCAGGGTGATCGTGCATATCGCGGGAATCACCAGCATCGGGTCACTCGGCGTGGCTCACTGGCTGAATGCGAACCTGGCGACCGTGTACGACCCTGCCGCCCAGTTCACCAGCGGCGTGGTCGAATGCGATTTCGACGCCGATTTCAAGGTGACCGACAGCCGGTTGCTGGCTGGCCCCTACACGATTCGCGAGTGACCGGTGATAGTCCATTCGGCCCAGCTCCCGGCGCGATCGGACGAGGATCGCGTTACCATGTCGGACCACGCCGTTATCGTCCTGGACGGCGCCAGTGCCCATGACCCGGCTATGCCGCGAGCGGGTGCCTATGTGGACACGTTGGCCGCACAGCTGCGAGCCCGGGTCACCCCAACTAACGACCTGCGCGTTGCTCTTGCCGAGGCCATCGAATCCACCGCAGCGCTGCTAGAACTCGCTCCAGGCGCATCGCCGTCCAGCACTGTCGCTGTTGTTCGAGTCGGACCGACCGCAGTTGATCTGCTCGTACTCGGTGACGCAGCTGTCGTCGTCCGCACTGTCGATGATGCCGAGCATTTGTACGTCGATGACCGTCTAGAGCATCTCGACCTGCCCGCCGCAGACCGGTACCGCGAGCGGCTCGCTACAGGTGCGGGGTACGACCCGGAGCATCGTCGACTACTCCAGGACCTCCAGCGGGCCGAGGGACAGCACCGAAACCAGCCGGGCGGATTCTGGGTTGCCGAAGCCGAACCAGCCGCAGCCGACCACGCATTGACCGCGAGCTACCCACGGGATCGCGTGATTTGGGTGGTGGCCGCGACAGATGGTGCCTTCGACGTGCTTCCGGCCGTGGGCGTCGACTGGCAGGTCGTTGCCCGCCAGAGCAGTTCGGGACTCCGCGAGCTTCTTCACCGCTGCCGCACTTGGGAAGCCACCGCCGACCCGAACGGGCAGGCCCTCCCCCGCGCGAAATGCCACGACGACAAGACGATTGCCGTCATTCAGCCGTGAGTCGTGCCCTCACGTAGTGCGGTTGTTGCCGAATTTCGCCATATAGAGTCAAGGCGCGGCCAGGCGGCGCTAGCGCGCCGCCGCCGCGCTACGACGCGCAGCGGGTCTCGCTCGTACCTCACAGCCCCGGCGCGTCGGCACGTCGGCGACGTGCTAGCGCTGACAAGGTCAGCTCCATGACATATCTGGCCACCTTGGCATAACCGGGGAAGTGTGGGAACCCTGGCAGCCGTCCCCGACTTGCTCTCCCGCAACTCGAGCACGAAATCGGCCGGCGCCGTTCGTGGGGCCTGGCTGTGGTCCGGTCTTCGGCCGGGCTTGTCGAAGACGCCGCGGTGAGGTGCCGTGGGGCTCGCCCGTTGGTTGCGTTGCGGTACAGACGTGGCCGTGTTCGTCGCCGGGCACATAGCCGGTTGGTCACCAGCGGGGTTGGTGCCACCGGGGGTGGTGCAGACGGCGGCTGGTGGCGTTCACCGTGTTCCTCTCTGTCCGTGCCGGAGGAATCTGCCGATGGCGTACCAGACCGGCCCCACCCTCGCAACGGCCAAGCGGTGTCGACGGCCGGGGGCCACGCGGCACAGTCCCAGCCTCTCGCTGCGGTGACCTTCAAGAGAGACGGGAGCCGCGCGACCCCCGGCCGCCGAGCCATTGCGAGGGCGGGTCCGGCCTGGTCCGGGCGGAGCCCAGATTCCACCGACCCGGACAGAGAGGAACCCTCACCATGAACGCCACCATCCACCCCACCGCCTGCACCACCCCCGGCTGCACCAACCCCGCCACCGGCACCCTCCCCTACTACGTGCCCGGCGACGAACACGACCACGCCTGCACCGCCTGCCACGCCGCCTACCACGAAGCCCTCACCGCCCGCGACACCGACTGACCCGAAAGGGGGCTTCGGCCCCCTCCTCACCCCTGCTCTGGGGTTGCGGAACTACTGCGCGACCTCCGGCCGCGTGGCCCAGGCGGTTGGTGGCCTGCATTGTGTTCCCGCGCCCCTCCAGCCTCAAAGGCGCTCCGCGTCACTACGTGATGGGCAAGCCCACCCTTGACCCCGGAGCCTCTACGCCCGAAAGGCAGGCCCCTAAGGGGCAGGCGGTGAAGCCAGCCCCCGATGTGCGCAGCCCACCACCCACCAGGGCCACGGTGACCTTGGCTCGCAATCTGTCACCGACCCGGCCGATCGAAATGCGGTGCTTCCGTCCGTCGCCGTCCGATCATTGTGGCCATGGCAGCTTTCGAGGGAACCACAGCAGAACTGGCAGAGCAGGTCGGACTGGCACTCGAACATATCGCCGGGATCCTGGCCCAGTTCGAAGCCGATGGATTCGATGCGAAGAACAACGCGCATCGGGTGGGGCAGATCCGAGAAATCGCGGACAGGCTCAAATCCTGATCTGGTGCTGTCCGCGCCCTATCGCGAGGCAGCGGAAAGGCAGCGGGACTCCCGATACGGACCGGAACGGAACGGCATTCAATAGCACGTCTTGCCAGTTCAACGAGACTGGGTGTGGTGCGCTGATACGCGGTTTCAACGTTCGGGACGAAGAGGTCGTGGGTTCAAATCCCGCCACCCCGACTCGTGTGGTTGAGACACGATGGAAACCCTGATCAGCACAGCTGGTCAGGGTTTCCTTCTTTTCCGGGTTGTTCAGGTGATCTCGAGGCGGTTGTCGAGCAGGAACGGCAGCAGGAAGTTGCGGAGCAGGGCGCGTTCCTCGTCCTCGCCTGCGCCGGGCAGCGTCAGCAGCGACACCATGGTGCGTACCGTCCACTTGCCGAGGCGCACCGCGGCCTCCTGGGCGAGATCGGCCCGGAAGTTGTGCACGAACGCGGCGGTGAGGGTGTCGATGACGCCCGGAGACTCCGACAGCTGCGCGACGATGCCCGCGTTCTCCGGCTCGAACCACACCGCCAGATGCGGCGTCTTCCGAACCTCGGCCAGCAGCGCGGTGAGCACATCGAGCAGCTGACCCTCGTGATCGGGTCCGTCGAAGCGGTGGGCCCGCGACACCCGCTCCACCAGCAGCCGCGCCTCGCGTGCCGCGAATGCCACGTACAGCGACTGCCGGTTGGCGAAATAGCGGTACAGCGTCGCCCGTGAGCAACCGGCCGCCTCGGCGACCTCGGCCATACCGAGCCCCGTGACACCCTTGTCCATCGACAGGGCGCGTACCGCATCGAGGATCCGCTCGGCCGCCAGTTCGGCCCGGCCACCCGCCAGCCAGTCAGCACTCATCGGCTGATCTTCTCAGCCCGCGCACCGGAACGGCACGGTGGTCGGCCGACGGACATACGGCCCGGGCGCATACTGCACCGCGTCGATGTCGACGCGGTAATTCGGGAACCGCTCCAGCAGCTCCTCCAACGCCACCCGCGCCTGCATCCGGGCGGCCGCCGCGCCGAGACAGTGGTGCGGCCCGTGCCCGAAGGTCATGATGCGCTGAGGATTCCGGTCGATGTCGAGTTCGGCGGCATCGGCACCGAAGGCCTGCTCGTCCCGGTTCGCGGACCCGTACACCAGCAGCACCTTGCGACCAGCCGGAATCGTGGAGCCGGCCAGCTCCACGTCCCGGGTGGTGGTGCGGGCCAGCCCCTGCACGGGCGAGGTCAGCCGCGCGAACTCCTCGACGGCGAGGGTGATGCGATCGGGATCCGCCGCCAGTGCCGCGCGCTGCTCGGGATGCTGCTGCAACAGCTGCACCGCGCCACCGAGCAGACCGGTGGTGGTGTCGTTGCCGCCGGCGACCATGGTCCAGGTGTAGGCGAGGATCTGCACCAGACCGTTGACGTCGGTGTCGTCGGCGGCCATCCCGGCCTGCACCAGCAGCGAGACGGTGTCGTCGCCGGGATCGGTACGCCTGCGTTTGATCAGTTCGGCGAAGTAGCCGAGCATCTCCATCGAGGCCTGCTGCGCGTCTGCGGTGCGCTCGGTGCTGGCCGCGACCACGGCGTCGGTCCAGCCGTCGAACCGGTCCCGGTCCTGCTCTGGCACCCCCAGGTAGTGGGCCACCACCATGCTCGGCAGCGGTTTGAACAGGTCTTTGACGATATCGCCGCCGCCCTGCTCGCCCAGCCGGTCCACCCGTTCGCGCACGAAGCCGCGCACCACCGGCTCGACGTCGGCGACCTGGCGCGGGGTGAATCCGCGCGCGACGAGCTTGCGGAACTCGGTGTGCTGGGGCGGGTCCTGCATGACCATCGGCGGGTTGGCGGTCAACCCGATCTGCTCGAGCTCGCCGTATTCGACGGTGAGCCCGTCACGGGAGGAGAAGGTGTTGGTGTCGCGGGCCGCGGCGTAGACGTGCTCGTGCCGGGTCAGCACCCAGTAGTCGTGTTCGGGTTGCTCCGCGGGCACCACCCGGTGCACCGGATCGTGCTCGCGCAGCGCCGCATACATCGCCCAGGGTGCGCGCCACGTCGGGCCCGAACGCAGTTCGAACTTCGGATCGACACGAGACTCATTAGCCAACATGTTCCGAAGGTAAGACAGAATCGCCAGTTTGTCTACAGCAGATTCCAACAGCGGACGACCTGGGCAATTCTGGAAACGCGCAACGGCGCGCGCGGTGCCGTGAGCACACGCTTACCTACCGGTTACGCACGGTGATTCCTCGGAAACGCGAGGTCCATAGCGTATACAGGCATGTCGACACGGGTGGCCACACCGGCCGATACCTCGGGAAAACCGTTGCGGGACGTGGTGTACGAAACGCTGCGCGCGGAACTGATGAACGGCGACATCAAGTTCGGCGAACGTCTCACCGAGCCCAAGGTCTCCGCGCGCTTCGGGATATCGCGCACGCCGGTCCGCGAGGCACTCACGGTGCTCTGCTCGGACGGCTTGCTGCAACGCGAGGAGTACGGGTTCTCGCCGGTACGCCCGAGCATTCCGCTGGTTCGTGACCTGTACGAGCTGCGGATCACCCTGGAACTGGGCGGTTTACAGCGCGCGATGCAGAACCCGGACGTCACGCACGACAAGGCACTGCTGACCGCCGAACGCAAGGCCTGGCTGGATTTGCAGGCCGACCCGCCCGAACAGGAGCCGGGTTTCGTGGTCCGCGACGAGGAATTCCACGTCACCTTGCTGACCGCCTCCGGCAACACCGAGATGGTGCGGGCGCTGCGCTCGGTGAACTCCCGCATCCGCCACGTGCGGATGTACGACTTCATGGTCAACAACCGCATCGAGACCACCATCTCCGAGCACCTGGCCATTCTCGATGCCGTTCTCGCCGACGATCTTTCGCTGGCCTACCGGCTGCTGCACACCCATATCGGCGAATCGCTGGACGTCGTGCTCGATCGGGTCACCCGGGCGATCGCGGCCATGTCCTTGGCCACCGACTAGTCCCCAACTGAACACAGGAGCCCGACGTGAGCCTGGATTTCGATACCGTCCTCGTCGCCAATCGGGGCGAGATCGCCTGCCGCATCATGCGCACCGCGCGCATTCTCGGCCTCAAGACCGTCGCGGTCTATTCCGACGCCGACGCCGGCGCGGCCCACGTCGAAATGGCCGATGCGGCAGCCTATCTCGGTCCGAGCGCGGCCGCGGAATCCTACTTGCGCGCCGATCGGGTGATCGAGGCGGCGCTGGCCACCGGCGCCGGCGCGATCCATCCCGGTTACGGGTTCCTTTCTGAGAACGCGGAATTCGCGACCGAAGTGGCAAAGGCCGGCATCGCGTTCGTCGGCCCGACTCCGGAGCAGCTGCGGATCTTCGGCGACAAGCACACCGCCCGTGCCGCCGCCCGCGCGGTCGGCGTGCCGCTGGTCGACGGCTCCGGCCTGCTCGAATCGGCCGATCACGCCGTCGCCGAGGCCGAACGGATCGGCTTCCCGGTCATGCTCAAGGCCGTCGGTGGTGGCGGCGGGATCGGCATGCAGGCCTGCCATGACGCCGATCAGTTGCGCGCCGCCTACCAGCGGGTGCAGCGGCTGGCCGCGACGAATTTCGCTACATCGGGGGTGTTCCTGGAACGTTTCGTGGCGCGGGCCCGCCATGTCGAGGTGCAGGTGTTCGGCGACGGGCGCGGCCGGGTGGTCAGCCTCGGCACCCGTGACTGTTCGCTGCAGCGGCGCAATCAGAAGGTGATCGAGGAAGCGCCGGCCCCGGGGCTCACGGCGGAGTTGTCGCAGCAGCTGCTGGTGGTCTCGCGTGAGCTGGCGCGCTCGGTCGGGTATCGCTCGGCGGGCACTGTGGAGTTCGTCTATGACGCCGATCGCGATGCCGCCTCGTTCCTGGAGATGAATACCCGCCTGCAGGTGGAGCATCCGGTGACCGAGGCGGTGACCGGAGTCGATCTGGTGGAGTGGATGTTGCGGCTGGCGGGCGGCGATACCACCATGCTGGACGAGCTGCCCGAGACGGGTCCGCCGATCGACGGCTGGGCGGTGGAGGCCCGCGTCTACGCCGAGGATCCGGGCCAGGACTACCGCCCAAGCGCGGGCTTGATCACCGAGACCACCCTCCCCGAGCAGGCCAGGGTCGACACCTGGATAAGCACCGGCACCGAGGTCAGCCCGTACTACGATCCGTTGCTGGCCAAGGTGATCACCCGAGGCGGCGACCGCGGCGAAGCGTTCACCGTCCTCACCGAGGCCCTGGCAGGCACCCGTATCCACGGCGTACAGACCAACCTGCCGCAGCTGCTCGCCGCCGCGTCCGACCCGACCGTGCGCCGGGCAGGCCACCTCACCGCCACCCTCGCCGATATCCGGCCCATCGCCGCGCGCATCGACGTGGAACGCCCCGGCACCATGACCACGATCCAGGACCATCCGGGCCGGATCGGCCTGTGGGAGGTGGGCATTCCACCCTCCGGCCCGATGGACGACCTCTCGTTCACTCTCGCCAACACCGCCGTCGGCAACCCGCCGGGCACCCCCGCACTGGAGTGCACGCTGCACGGCCCGCGGCTGCGCTTCTCGGATGCCGCGGTGGTGTGTGTCAGCGGCGCCGACGCGCCGGTCGAGGTGGACGGCGAACCGGTACCGATGTGGGAGCCGATCACGGTGCCCGCGGGCGGTGTGCTCGATGTCGGCGCCCCCGCCGACACCGGCCTGCGCACCTACCTCGCCGTGCGCGGCGGCATCGACGCACCGCTCTATCACGGCAGCGCCGCCACCTTCACCCTCGGCGGCTTCGGCGGTGTCACGGGTAAGGCGCTGGTCAGCGGCGATGTTCTGCATCTGGCCGATGCGGCCGAGGCCGAACCGCGCCCGATCCAGCCGGCGCTTCGGCCGGATTTCGGCCATCACTGGGAGCTCGCCGTCGGCGAGGGCCCGCAGACCGCGCCCGCCTACTTCACCGACGCCGATATGGCGCAGTTCTACACCCACGAGTGGCGCGTCGGCAGCCACGCCAACCGCACCGGCATCCGGCTGGAAGGCCCCAAACCCACCTGGTCGCGCACCGACGGCGGCGAAGCGGGCCTGCACCCGTCGAACCTGCACGACAACCCCTACAGTGTCGGCGCGCTCAATGTCTCCGGCGACACCCCGATCCTGCTCGGCCCGGACGGCCCGAGCCTCGGCGGCTTCGCCTGCCCGCTGACGGTGGTGTCGGCGCACCGCTGGAAACTGGGTCAGCTGCGGCCGGGCGATACGGTCCGCTTCATTCCCGTGGACGACGCCACGGCGAGCGAACTGCGCGCCTCGAACAGCTCGCGGGCTCGCGCGACCGTGCCGAAACCACTCGCCGGACTGAGCGATCGCGGCATCCTTGGCGGCGTCGACGGGTCCAGCGACCGCCCCCCGGTCCGCTATCTGCGCGGCGGCGATGACAATGTGCTGGTCGAATACGGCGAGATGGTGCTCGACCTCGGCCTGCGCATGCGGGTGCACGCACTGTCCACCGCGCTCGCCGGCGCCGGGCTTCCCGGCATCATCGACGTGACACCCGGCGTGCGCTCGCTGCACATCCATTTCGATCCCGACATCCTGGCCCAGCATCGTCTACTCGGGGTACTGGCCGAATTGGAGACCGAACTCCCCGCGACCCAGGACCTGGTGGTCCCCAGCCGCACCATCCGGTTGCCGCTGTCGTTCGACGACCCGTCGATCGCCGAGGCCATCGACCGCTATCGCAGCGGCGTGCGCGACAGCGCCCCGTGGCTGCCGTCCAATACCGAATTCATCCGCCGTATCAACGGTCTGGACAGCGTCGACGACGTCCGCGCCACCGTGTTCGCCGCCGAGTACCTCGTGCTCGGCCTCGGCGATGTGTATCTCGGTGCGCCGCTGGCGGTTCCGCTCGACCCACGGCACCGGCTGGTGACCACCAAGTACAACCCGGCGCGCACCTGGACGCCGTCCGATGCCGTCGGTATCGGCGGCAAGTACCTGTGCGTCTACGGCATGGCTTCCCCCGGCGGCTATCAGCTCATCGGCCGGACCGTGCCGATCTGGTCGAGCTACCGCCAGCGCGCCCCGTTCGAATCCGGAACTCCCTGGCTGTTCCGGTTCTTCGACCGCATCGTCTGGGAGCCGGTGAGCGCCGAACAGCTGCTCGACTACCGCGCCGCCGCCACCGCCGGACGGTTCGACGCCGAGGTCAGCGAGGGCAGCTTCGCCCTGGCCGACCATCTACGGCTGCTGCGCGAGGAGGCCGATGCCATCGCGGAATTCGAGACCAGGCAGGCGGCCGCGTTCGAGGCGGAGAAGCAGGCGTGGCAGGCCGCGGGCGAATTCGATCGCGACACCGCCGAGATCGTCAGCGAAACCGTCGACGATCCACTCGCGGGCATGCCCGGCAATGCCACGGTGGTGACCGCACCGATGATCGGCAATGTCTGGCGGGTGGAAGTCGAAGCAGGACAACGGCTCACCGCGGGCTCGACGGTCGCCGTGCTGGAAGCGATGAAGCTGGAATTGCCGGTGCAGTGCCCCGATGCGGGCACGGTGCTGAAGGTCCTGGCCACCCCGGGTGCCAAGGTGGAACCCGGAACCCCTCTCGCAGTGATCGGAGTCGACTAGATGAGTGCCGGCCTCCTCGGCAACGCCCTACCCGGTTCGCCCACCTCGCGCGTTGCCGCCGCTTACCGCCGGATCGCGGAGGTCGACCGGCCGGAGGTGTGGATCACGCTTCGGCCCGAACCCGACGTCGCGGCCGACGCCGCGGCGGTCGAGCAGCGGCTGTCGGCCGGTGCCGCACTACCGCTCGCGGGTCTGCTGGTCGCGGTGAAGGACAACGTCGACGTCGCGGGGCTGCCGACCACGGCCGCCTGCCCGGCCTTCGCCTACATCCCGGACGTCACCGCCGCCGCCGTCGAGCGGCTGATCGCGGCCGGTGCGATCGTGCTCGGCAAGACGAATCTCGATCAGTTCGCCACCGGCCTGGTCGGTACCCGCAGCCCGTACGGGCCGGTGCGCAATGCCTTCGACCCCGAGCTGGTCTCCGGCGGATCCAGTTCGGGTTCGGCCGTTGCGGTCGCGCTCGGCATCGCCGATATCGGTATCGGCACCGATACCGCCGGATCCGGCCGGGTGCCCGCGGCCTTGCAGGGGATCGTCGGGATCAAGGCGACGCTCGGTGTGGTGCCCGCGCACGGCGTGGTGCCTGCCTGTGCGGACTTCGACGCCGTCACCGTTTTCGCCGCCGATCTCGAGCGGGCCGTGGCCGCCGCCGCGATCATGGCGGGCCCGGACGCGCGTGATCCGCGCAGCCGGAAACGGCCCGCCGACGTCCTGCTGAGCGCACCGCGGCAGCCGAGACTCGCGGTCCCGCGCACCGAAGACCTGACCGCCCTGAGCGCGCCCTATGCCGCGGCGTTCAGCAGAACCGTTGCCGGACTTGCGGATTCCGGGATGTCCGTCACCGAGATCGACATCTCGGCCCTGCTCGACGCGGCCCTGCTGCTCTACGACGGCGCGATCGTCGCCGAGCGGTACGCCGCGGTCGGCGAGTTCCTCTCCGCCGCACCGCCGGACACGCTCGACCCCACGGTCGCGGCCATCATCCGCGCCGCCGAGCACACCACCCAGGTCGCCATCGATATCGCTGCCCGACTGGTCGGCACCGACTCCACCCCCGCGCTGTTCGGGCACGACGCTGAACTCGCCGTCTTCGGCGCACATCTGCGTGGGCAGCCACTGCATTGGCAGCTGGAACAGATCGGCGCCCGCTTCCTCGGCGAGATCCGCACCACCGACGCCTACCGCCTGACCGCGCTGGACACCACGCCACCCAAGCCCGGCCTGGTGCGGCACGGCCAGGGGCAGGGTGCACCGATCGTCGGTGAACTGTTCGGCCTCTCGGCCGCCGGACTCGGCTCCTTCCTCGCCGCGCTGCCTGCTCCGATGGCGCTGGCGAATATCGAGCTCGAAGACGGCCGCACGGTCGTCGGTTTCGCCTGCACCTACGACGCGGCCGTCGCGGCGACCGACATCACCGAATTCGGCGGGTGGAAGAAGTACCTGGAGCAGCTGAGCTGAGCGGTTCCGCCCGCAGAAGCCGGGAGCCGGGAATCCGTTGCCCCGAGCGAACGGCATGCCGGACAAGAGCGTCGCCTGGTCAACTCCGCGGTGCGAGCGCCGCTATCGCCACAGCCAGCTCATCCCCGCTCGGCAGCTCGCCGTCGGGTTCGGTAATCCATTGCAGCGCCATGCCGTTCAGCAAGGCGAAGTACAGCCGTGCGACCGCCCGCGCCTGCTCCTCGGTCAATTCCGGATGCGACTGCGCGACCAGATCCGCCATCTCCGCGACGGCCTCGGCCAGCAGCCCGGACATATGCGCCGCCTCGCTCGGCGTGCGATGAATCCGGATCACGTTCTCCACACTCGCTACCAGCATCTGCCGATTGCGCGCGAAGACCTCGGCGATGTCGTTCCACACCAGCGGAAAGGCCTGCGCCGGTGAGCGGCCGTCCTTGCTCGCGGCCTTGATCCGCTCGTCGAGCGCGTCACCGATCTCGCGCCCGGATTCCGCGGTGAGCGCCTCGGTGAGCAGCCGCTCTTTCGACCCGAAGTGGTAGCCGATCGCGGCCAGGCTCACCCCCGCCGCATTGGCGATGTCGCGTGCCGTCGTTGCGGCGAATCCACGCTCGTACACGCAGGCCCGGGCGGCCGCGAGCAGGTCCTCCTTGTTTCCCATACCCCCACTGTACGTGCGTCTTGAACATTTGTACTAGACAGACGTGCAAGTCATCTGTTAGACATTTGTCTAAGACGTTCGATCAAACGAAGGACGAGACGATGAGCACCCAGCCCGCCACCCACACCCCGAAGTCCACCGACCGCCCGCGCGTTCTCGTATCCGGCGGCGGCATCGGCGGCAATGCCGTTGCGCTGCAACTACTCCGGTACGGGATCCCGGTCACCGTGATCGAGCGCGCCGCCGCTCCCCGCCCCGGTGGCCAGGCGGTGGACCTGCGCGGACCCAGCCGCCAGGTGGCCGAGCGGATGGGCCTGATGCCCGGAATCCGCGCACACCAACTCGATGAGCGCGGCATGCTGCACGTCGACGCCGACGGCAAGGAACTGCTGCGCATGCCCGCCGAGCTGTTCGACGGCAAGGGCGGCGTCGCCGAGATCGAGATCTCCCGCGGCGACCTGAATCAGGTGCTGCTCGACGCCATCGACGCGGCGGGCGGTGTCGACTACCGCTACGGCGAATGGCTCGAAGCGCTCACCCAGGACGACGACGGCGTGCAGGTCACCTTCGCCTCGGGCGGCACCGAACGTTTCGACCTCGTCATCGGCGCCGACGGCCTGCATTCGGCCACCCGGCGCCTGGTCTTCGGCCCGGAGGAACACTTCAGCACCTACCTCGGCGGCTACATGTCCTTCTTCACCATGCCGACCCCCGCGGGCATCGAACCGCACTGGTTCACCATGCATTCGCTGCCGGGCGCGACCGGCCTCGGCATGCGGCCCGACGCCGATCCGGCCACCTCCAAGGCGCTGGTCGTCATCCGCGCCGAGGCCGACCCGGCGCTGCGGCGCAACGTGGCGGCCCAGCAGCGGCTGATCAACGAGCGCCTGGCCGGCGGTGGCTGGACCGCCCCCGCGATCACCGCCGCGATGCCAGAGGCCGACGACTTCTACTTCGACGAGCTGGCCCGCATCGACATGCCGAGCTGGATCCAGGGTCGGGTGGCACTGGTCGGCGATGCCGGCTACTGCGGCTCCCCGCTCACCGGCCAGGGCACCGCGATGGCGCTGGTCGGCGCGTACGTGCTGGCCGGCGAAATCGCCGCGCACCGTGACGACCCGCGCCGCGCGCTGGAGAACTATCAGCGAGTGCTGCGTCCGTTCGTCGCACTCGCGCAGGAATTGCAGCCCGGCGGTCTGCGCGCGATGACCCCGAAGACCCGGTTCGGGATCCGGGCCGGATTGCTGGTCAGCAAATTGATGACGGCGCGGATCATGAAGCCGCTCATGATGAAGATGCTGTCCAAGACCGAAACCTACGACCTGCCCGAATACCCGGCCACCACGCCCGCGCGATAACCGGGAGACGCCGGCCGCCGAGGTGGCCGGCGTCGGCATGTCGCCGCTCGCAGTTGCCGCCGGATGGTTTGCCGCCGTGCCACACTGACGCAGGTGACGGCCATGGTCGAAGTGCGCACGAGCCCGGTCGAGAACCTGAAGCCCGCCTGGTTCGCGTCGGTGATGGCGACCGGCATCGTCTCCCGCGCCATCGGCTCGGCCGGCCTGGACACCCTGTCGGCGATCATGCTCTACCTGGCACTCGCGGCCTTCGCGATCCTGATCGTGGCGACGCTCGTACGGCTGGTGAGATTCCGGGCCGCGGCCGTCGCCGATGCCATGAATCCCGCTACCGGGTTCACCTACCTGACCTTCGTCGCCGCGGCCGCGGTCATGTCGACCGGGCTTTCGCGCCGAGACCACCTGGTCGCGGCGCTGACCTTGCTCGCGGTGGCCGCGCTGGCCTGGCTGGTCCTCGGCTACGGCATCCCGGCAGTGCTGATGGTGCACCACCGCGGACCCGCGGGCCTGAGTGCCGACGGCACCTGGTTCATCTGGGTGGTCGCGACCCAATCGCTCGCGGTCGCGGCCACCGCGCTCCCGCAACCTTGGGCGGGGCGCTTCGCGGTACCGGCACTGCTGTGCTGGTCGGTGGGCACCATGCTGTATCTGCTGGTCGCGACGCTGGTGCTGGCCACATTGTTCACCGACACGCTCACCGCCGCGCGCCTGGTGCCCGCCTACTGGGTGTTCATGGGCGCCACCGCGATCAGCGTGCTGGCCGCGGCGCAGCTGCTACACCTCGACGACATACCTTTGCTGACGTCGATGCGGCCGGTGCTGATCGGGGTGGCGGTCCTACTGTGGGCCTTCGGCAGCTGGCTGATCCCGTTGCTGCTGCTCGCGGGCGTGTGGCGACATTTCGTCCAGCACATCCGCCTGGCCTACGAACCGGGCCTGTGGAGCATCGTGTTCCCGGTCGGCATGTACGGCGTCGGCACCAGGGAACTGGGATCGGCCATCGGCGAGCAGTGGATGGTTACCTTCGGCGGCGGCGAAGCCTGGGTCGCGCTCACCGTATGGATCGTGACCGCAGTAGCTCTGCTGCTCAGCTTCCGGAAGAGCCGTGACGTCTCGCGTTGACCTGCCCGGCCGGACCGATCACCCCGCGAGACCGGTCCGGCCGATACAAAGGCACCCCCTCGGCCCCTCCTGACCGCCCACCCCGAGGCAGTCAGGAGGCACCGACCCCCGCCGGGCTCATCCATCGAGTCCCCGCACTCGATGTCACCCCTCCCGGCGTCCCCCGATCCCCCCATCGAGGCCCCACCCCGGCATCCGTCCCCGTCAGGTCCTCCCCGGCCTGCTCCGCTCGGATACCCTCGGGCCCTCCCCGGCCCGGCCCCGTCCGGCACCGGATCTCCCCGGTCCGGTGCCACTGCGGTGGAGATTCCTCCCCCAGCGACGTCCACCGCGATGATCGGACCCTCCCCGGCCCAACCACGCCCCGGGTGACGGCCCCTCCCGGCCCGGCCCCCGGGTGGTCGCCCCTCCCCAGCGACGCCCACCGCGGATAATCGAGCCCTCCCCAGCCCAACCACGCCCCGGGTGACGGCCCCTCCCGGCCCCGCCCCCGCGGCGGCCGCCCCTCCCCAGCGACGCCCACCGCGATGATCAGGCCCTCCCCGGCCCGACCCCCAGGTGACGGTCCCTCCCCGGCCCGTCACCTCCCCCGTTTCGGACCTCGCGACTACTGGCAGTAGTCGAAGGTGCCGAGCTCGGTGCGACCGTCCTTGATCAGGTAGCTGGTCGCGTACAGGTCGGTCTTGGCCACCGGGTTCTCACCGTCGGGCGCGAGCCATTCGACCTCCTGGACGACCAGGTAGGCGTTGGGGTCGTTGCGCAGGACGTCGACCTTGGTGTCGTCCATATCGGCGGCCTTGGTGTCGGTGGCCTTGCCGGTCTCCCACTCGCCTGCCACGGCGAGGGTGCCCTGGGCGGCGTCGACGATGACCGTGCGGTAGCGGATCTGCTGGTTTTCACCGGGCAGGTAGCCCGGCTGGGCGTAGACGACCGGCGAATCGATCTCGATCCGGATCTTGTCGTTCTTGTGGGTGCAGGTGGCCTGCCCGGTGACGGCAGCGCCGGGGACGCCTTCGGTGGCGGCCGAGGCCGTGCCCGCACCGAGAACGAGGGCGGTGGTCGTGGTGGCGAGAGCGAGGGCGGTGGTCAGCTTGCCGATCATCGTCGTTACGTCCTGTTCGGGGTTTCGGTCTGTGCTTTCCGGTGTGTTCCGGTGTTGATACGAACAATGCCGCCCCCGGCTTGGCACGCCCTTAAGAAGAACTTGCAGCCCGGCAATCCCCGCTCGAGCGGCCCCGATCGGCGAAACTGGACCAGTTTGCGGCGCGGCTGCTCGATTCGCGCCATGATGGAAGTACGGCAAGAAGATTGGGAGAGCGTCGATGGAAACCGTGGTCGTCTGGATGCTGGCCTGCGTGATCTACTGGTTCGGTCTGCTGTAGGACCCTGCGGTACCCGCTGGACAGAAAAATCCGCCCCTGACCGGAATGGTCAGGGGCGGAAAGTTTTTTCGAGACGCCGAGGGGTCAGCCGTTGCCATTGAGGCCGGCCCGCACGCCCTCCTCGACGCGCTTGCCGAGCTCGCTGTCGACGTTCTTCCAGTACTCGAAGACCCGGCTCAGCACCGGCTCCTGCACACCGCCGAGCACATGGCCGACGATATTGCTCACCAGGCGGTCGCGCTGTTCATCGTTGAGCACCTCGCGCACCAGGATGCCGGGCTGGACGAAATCGCCGTCCTCGGCGTGCTGGATGTAGCCGGCGCGCACGGCCTTGCCGTCGAACTCCCAGGCACCGCCGTCACCGGCCAGTTCCGGATCGGCGTGCGGGCCGCCGTAGGAGTTCGGCGCGTACACCGGCACCTCCGGCTCGTTGAAGTGATACCGCATCGCGCCTTCCTTGGAGTAGGTGTTGACCTCCGCGGCGCGCGGCGCGTTCGGCGGCAGCTGCGCGTAGTTGGTGCCGATGCGGTAACGGTGCGCGTCGGCGTAGGCGAAGACGCGGCCGAGCAGCATCTTGTCCGGCGAGAACCCGATGCCGGGCACGATGTTGGACGGCTCGAACGCGGCCTGCTCGATCTCGACGAAGAAGTTGCGCGGGTTACGGTTCAGCGTCCACTTGCCGACCTCGATCAGCGGGTAGTCCTTCTTGGACCAGACCTTGGTGAGGTCGAACGGGTTGAACCGGTAGGTCTCCGCCTCGGCGACCGGCATGATCTGCACGTAGACCGTCCAGCTCGGGAAATCCCCGCGCTCGATGGCGTCCCACAGATCCTTGCGATGCAGGTCGGGGTCGGTGCCCGCGAGCCGGTCGGCCTCGGCCTGGGTGAGGAAGTCCTGGCCCT
This sequence comes from Nocardia sp. CDC519, assembly GCF_059509835.1. Taxonomy (NCBI): domain Bacteria; kingdom Bacillati; phylum Actinomycetota; class Actinomycetes; order Mycobacteriales; family Nocardiaceae; genus Nocardia; species Nocardia sp. CDC519. The sequence goes on from NZ_CM183377.1 coordinate 744,962, forward strand.
GATCGGTGCGGAAGTGGTACTTCACCCATACCCGCTCACCTTCGGCGTTGATCCACTGATAGGTGTGCGAGCCGTAGCCGTTCATGTGCCGGTAGCTCTTCGGGATGCCGCGATCGCCCATCAGCCAGGTGACCTGATGCGCCGATTCCGGGCGCAGCGTCCAGAAATCCCACTGCATGTTGTGATCGCGCAGACCCGAACCCGGCAGCCGCTTCTGCGAGCGGATGAAGTCGGGGAACTTGATCGAGTCCTTGATGAAGAAGACCGGGGTGTTGTTGCCGACGAGGTCGTAGTTGCCGTCCTCGGTGTAGAACTTGATCGCGAAACCGCGCGGGTCACGCCAGGTGTCCGGGCTGCCCTGCTCACCGGCGACGGTGGAGAAACGCACTAGCGATTCGGTGCGCGCGCCGGGCTGGAACAGCTTGGCCTTGGTGTACTTCGCGATCTCCGGGTTGGTCACCACCAGTTCGCCGTACGCGCCGGAGCCCTTGGCGTGCACGATGCGTTCCGGCACCCGCTCCCGGTTGAACTGCGCGAGCTTCTCGATCAGGTAGTGGTCGTGCAGCAGAACGGGGCCTTGGGTTCCCGCGGTCAGCGATTCGTTGTCGCTTTCGACGGGAATGCCGGTGTTGGTGGTTGTCGGCTTGGTCATAAAAGCCTCCTCGGCTGTCAACGGACCCGGGATGGGCTGACCCGGGACTGTCAGAGTGTCGGCCGTCGGTCCGGACGGCAGTTCGGGCACAGGCCCCAGAACACGACCTCCGCCTCATCGATGGCGAAACCGTGTTCGTCATCGGGTTGCAGGCAGGGGGCGCTGCCCACGACACAGTCCACGTCCACGACCGTGCCGCAGTTTCTGCACACCAGGTGGTGATGGTTGTCGCCGGTTCTGGCCTCGTAGAGCGCCGCCGACCCGGCCGGCTCGATGCGCCGCAGGATGCCGGCGCGGACGCAGGCATGCAGCACGTCATAGACGGCCTGGGTGGAGACCGAGCCCAGCTGTTGCCGGACGGTGACAGCGACGGTGTCGGCGTCGGAATGCGGACGAGCCGCGACCGCGTCGAGCACCGCTACCCGCGGGGCGGTGACCCGCAGACCGGCCGCGCGCAACTGCTCGCGGGGATCGGTGCTGTCGGTGTGCATACTTCGAGTCTCCACCTTTTCTGGAATTAGTCAAGAAAATAACTGGTGAGTTGCCGAACTGCGGCGTGTGGCCAAAGTGTAGTGCCGCACGTCACATCTTCGGCCCGGAATAGTCCGCCCGTGCGGCTCGTTGAACCCCGCTGTCGGCATCCGAGCAGCCCCGGGCCTCACCCCATCTGTCGCTTCGAGCGACCACTCGCCGAGAGGCGCTTGCCGGGTGTCGATACCAGTGGTGACGTCGGCGTGGGCGTCCCGCGACTCGGCGCCGCCAGGTCCCCCGACCTGGCGGCGTTTCGCATATACCGGCCCCGCCCGGCCTCCGGCGCTAACCTGATCCGCATGGGGCGTTTCGGTGGACTCCTCGTAGGGGTCACAGCGGTTGCGTTGGTTGCGGGGCACGTCTTCGCCGCGTCCGCGGCAGCGGCGCCACCGCCTGCCCCGGCGGAGTGCTCAGTGCACTCGGGACGCCAACTCGAGCGAGCCGAACCCGAAGCGGTAGGGCTGGATTCGCAGCGCCTCGCCGAGGCGCTCCAGTTCGCGAGCACCCGGAATCGATTGAACGTCCAGGTCTTTCGGCACAACTGCCTGATCGGCGAGGGCCCGACGAACGCGCAGACCGGCAACGTGGCCTGGAATGTCTGGAGCGTGACCAAGTCCATCGTGTCCCTGCTCGCCGGAATCGCCTCGGACCAGGGCAAGCTCGATATCTCCTCGCCGATCGGACGGTATCTGCCCGCGGGTCTCGGCGACGAGCAGCGGCGCTCCATCACGGTCGAGGATCTACTGACGGAATCGTCGGGGATGCGCGTCGGCGTGGTCACCGAAGGCATCACCGGAGTGATTCCGCTCGATCCGAACAGCGCGGTGCAGGCCCTCGGAGTGCCGCTGGATCACGAACCGGGCACCGTATTCAGTTACAGCCAGCGCAATGTCGACCTGCTGGCCTATGTGATGGAACTGGCCGTCGGCGAACCGCTGCAGCAGTTCGCCCAGCGCGAGTTGTTCGACCCGCTCGGCATCGCGCGCGGCGACTACTACTGGGCCCGCGACCGAGCAGGCCACACCTACGGCTACGCGCACCTGATGATCCCGCCGAACGATCTGGCCAAGCTCGGGCTGCTCGTCGCCAACGACGGACGCTGGGGCACAACGCAACTGGTCTCACGCGCTTATCTGGACAAGGCCCGCTCCCCGTCGGCGACCAATCACTGCTACGGGTACCTGTTCTGGCTCGGACCCTCCTGCGCGGAGAACGCGAGCTTCCTGCCACCGGACATGTACTCCATGGCGGGTATGGGCATGCAGAACGTCTTCGTCTTCCCCAGCCAGGATCTGACCGTGGTGTGGACCGGGATGTTCGGCAATGTCAGCGCGCACGGCCCATCCGGCGTCATCCAGAACCAGGCCGAACTGCCGCACGAATTCTTCCGCAGGCTGTTCGCCGCCTTCCATGAGCCGCCGGTCGCCGACCCGGGCCCGTACGTCGAACCACCGCTGACCTTGGACCCGAATGCCTTCATCGACAGCGATATCCTGCTGGCCATCGTCGGGGTGGGGCCGTCGGCCTATCCGGGCTGCAACGTCTTCGCCTGCCTGAACCAGCCGCTGCGCCCGCCCTTCAGCGACGCCCCACCCGGCTGCGCCATCCTGGCCTGCCTCGGCCCCGATCCGCGCACACCGGGCATCCGCTGACCAGACGAGCCCGGCCGCCGCTGTGCAGCGACGGCCGGGCTCGGTCGTGAGAGGTAACCGCTCAGAGGTCGGCGAGCAGGACTTCCGCGATCTGAATGGTGTTGAGCGCGGCGCCCTTACGCAGATTGTCACCGGAGATGAACAGCGCGAGGCCGCGGCCGTCGGGCACACCCGGATCCTGCCGGATCCGGCCGACCAGCGACTCGTCGTGCCCGGCCGCCTGCAACGGCGTCGGCACGTCGACCAGCTTCACGCCCGGCGCCTTGGCCAGGATCTCCTTCGCCTGCGCCACCGACAGCGGCTGATCGAACTCGGCGTTCACCGACAGCGAGTGCCCGGTGAACACCGGAACACGCACGCAGGTGCCGCTGACCAGCAGGTCGGGCAGGCCGAGGATCTTGCGGCTCTCGTTGCGCAGCTTCTGATCTTCGTCGGTCTCGCCGGAGCCGTCGTCGACCAGCGAACCGGCCAACGGCAGCACATTGAACGCGATCGGCGCGACGTACTTGTTCGGCGCGGGGAAATCGACCGCGCCACCGTCGTGGGTGAGCTTCTCGGCGTCGTCGATGACCGCGCGCGCCTGCGAGGCCAGCTCTTCCACGCCGGCCAGGCCGCTACCGGACACCGCCTGGTAGCTGGAGACGATGAGCCTGCGTAGCCCGGCGATCTCGTGCAGCGGCTTGAGCACCGGCATCGCGGCCATCGTGGTGCAGTTGGGGTTGGCGATGATGCCCTTGACCAGGTTGCGGGTCTGCTCCGGGTTCACCTCGCTGACCACCAGCGGCACCTCGGGGTCCTTGCGCCATGCCGAGGAGTTGTCGATAACGGTGACGCCGGCAGCGGCGAAACGCGGCGCCTGCACCCGCGACATCGTGGCGCCCGCGGAGAACAGCGCGATATCGAGGCCGGACGGATCGGCGGTCTCGGTGTCTTCCACCACGATCTCACCGCCGCGCCACGGCAGCTTCTTACCCGCGGACCTGGCCGAGGCGAAGAAACGCACCTCGTCGGCCGGGAAGTTGCGCTCCTCGAGCAGCTTGCGCATGACGGCGCCGACCTGACCGGTCGCGCCGACGACTCCAACCCGTACACCCATGATTTATCGCCCCGTTCCGGCGTGGACGACGGCGACCTCGTCACCGCCGAGATCGAAAGCCCGGTGCAGCACCTTGACCGCCTCGTCGAGCTGGGATTCGGCGACCAGCACCGAGATGCGGATCTCCGAGGTCGAGATCAGATCGATGTTGACGCCTGCCTCGGCCAGCGACTCACAGAACGTCGCGGTGACGCCGGGATGGGACTTCATGCCCGCGCCGACGAGAGAGACCTTGCCGATGTTCTCGTCGGAGCGGACCTCCGAGAAACCGATCTCGGCCTTGCGCTCGGTGAGGATCTGCACCGCGCGCACCAGTTCGGTCTTGGGCAGGGTGAAGGTGATGTCGGTCTTGCCGGTCTCCACCTCGGAGACGTTCTGCAACACCATGTCGATATTGATTTCCGCGTCGGCGACCGCCCGGAACACCTTGGCGGCGTAGCCCGGTTCGTCCGGCAGGCCGACGACAGTCACCTTGGCCTCGCTGCGATCGTGCGCAACGCCGGTCAGGATTGCCTGCTCCATCGGGATGTCCTCCATCGATCCGTAAACGGTGGTGCCCACCTTGTCGGTGTACGACGAGCGCACATGCACGGGCACGTTGTAGCGCCGCGCGTATTCGACACAACGCAGCATCAAGACTTTCGAGCCACACGCGGCCATCTCCAGCATCTCCTCATAGGAGACCTGCTCGAGCTTCTGCGCGTCGGACACGATGCGCGGGTCGGCGGTGAAGATGCCGTCGACGTCGGTGTAGATCTCGCAGACATCGGCCTTCAGCGCCGCGGCCAGCGCGACCGCGGTGGTGTCGGAGCCGCCACGTCCGAGGGTGGTGACGTCCTTGCTGTCCTGGCTCACCCCCTGGAAACCGGCGACCAGCACGATCAGGCCGTCGTCGAGGGCTTCGCGGAGCCGGCTCGGGGTGACGTCGATGATCTTGGCCTTGCCGTGCGCGCCCGTGGTGATGACGCCGGCCTGCGAGCCGGTGAACGAGCGCGCCTCCTCGCCGAGGGCGTGGATGGCCATCGCGACCAGGGCGTTGGAGATGCGCTCACCCGAGGTGAGCAGCATGTCCATTTCCCGCGCCGGGGGTTCCGGGGAGACCTGCTGGGCGAGATCGAGCAGCTCGTCGGTGGTATCGCCCATGGCGGAGCAGACCACGACCACCTCGTGCCCCTGCTTCTTCGTTTCGACGATCCGTTCAGCGACGCGCCGGATACGCTCGGCCGACGAGACCGAGGATCCTCCGTACTTCTGAACAACGAGAGCCACGACAGGGTCCTCCCAGATCGACGAAAAGCTTATTCCGGTGATTCAGCGTACCGGCCCGCATCCAGCGATTTCGGGCCTACCTCCGAGCCTGTGGAAAAGGACACAACCGTGCCGGATCTCGTTTGAGATCGATGCCGACGGGCTATTGCCGCCGGTGATCGCCCTCGTCGACGGCGAGCGTCAGGCGCGGGTGAGCCAGGTGACCTGGGTGCCGTTGCCGAACTCGCGCCGCCTGGTCGGGGTGAACCGAGTGGGCCGGAACGGGCCGTCGAACGCGCGGACACCCGCGCCTGCCGATACCGGATAGCTCTTGATGACGAGTTCGTCGATCTCGTCGATCAGCGCACCGGCGAGTGTGCCGCCGCCGGCCAGCCAGATATCAAGGCCGTCCTCCTGCTTCAACCGCCGCACCAGCCCGACCGGATCCGATTCCACCAGCTGCACACCCGGGTCATCGATCGTGCCGAGCGTGCTGGACACGACGTATTGACGTAGCTGCGGATACGGGCTGGTGATGCCGACGGCCAGCCCTGGTTCGTAGGTGCCGCGCCCCATCACCATGGTGTCGAAATTCTTGCTCGGCGTGCCCTCGGCGATACCGAAATGCGGCCAGACATGGGCAGGCAGGGTTTCGGGATAGTCGGCCGCGATCCATTCGGTGAAGTCGGAGGGGAGCGGGAAGAAATCGATGCCGCCGTCGGGTCCGGCGATATAGCCGTCGATGGACATGCCGACGTAGTAGACGAGCTTTCGCATGGGGTCCTGCTTTCTGTGGTGAGTGAGTCGATCAGGCACGCGCATACCAGGTGACCTGGTTGCCGCTGTCGAATTCCTTGCGCCGGACCGGAGTGAACAGCGTCGGATCGAAGGCGTCGGCGAAGGCGGGAATGCCCGCACCAGCGACGACCGGGTAGCTCTTGACGATCAGCTCGTCGATCTCGCCGACCAGCGCGCCCGCGAGCTTGCCGCCGCCGCAGAGCCAGATATCGAGGCCCTCGCCACGCTTCAACCGCTGGACCAGGGCGAGCGGATCGCCGGGCACCACCTCGATGGCCGGATCGGCTTCCGGCGCGAGAGTCGACGAGAAGACGTATTGCTTCAGATGCGCGAAGGGGTTTGCCGGACCGACGGCGTAGGTACCGCGGCCCATCAGCACCGTGTCCCACTCCCGGTTCGGCGAATCCACCGCCATGCCGATATGCGGCCGGGCCGCGGTCGGGATCGAATCCGGGAACTGCGCGCACATCCATTCGGTGTAGGCGTCGCTGCCCGGATAGAAGTCGAACTGGTTGTCGGGGCCCGCGATGTACCCGTCCAGCGAGACGGCGACGTAGTAGACGAGCTTTCGCATTTGAACCACCTGAGATGTTGTACTCTGTTTGTAGTGGTTTCAACGTAGTACTACAACTGGAGTGGTGTCAAGGTGAGAACGAATCCGGAGCGCAGGGCCGCGTTGCTCGACGCGGCCATCGAGGTCCTGGCCCGCGAGGGCGCGCGTGGACTGACATTCCGCGCGGTGGACAAGGAAGCCGGCGTGCCCGCGGGCACGGCCTCGAACTATTTCGCCAACCGCGACGACCTGATGACCCAGACCGGCAGCCGCTTCTACGAACGCCTCGAGCCGAGCGCGGCGATGATGGCCAAGCTCGGCGGACCGAAGACGAAAGAGACGATCACCGAGCTGATGACCGACGTGGTGGACCGGCTGGAAACCTTCCGCACCGGTTACCTCGCCCTACTGGAACTGCGCTTGGAGGCGACCCGACGGCCCGAACTGCGCGAAGTACTCACCGAACGAGTCCGCGCCGATATCGAATTCAACGTCCGCAACCACATCGACTCCGGCATGCCGGGCGACGAGGACACAGTGCTGCTGCTGTATCTGGCGCTGAATTGGCTGATCGTCGACCGGCTCACGCTGCCGGGCATCTTCACCGAAGAACAGAGCAGGCATCTGATCGAAACGGCGGTCGCTCGGGCCATAGCAGAACAGGGCGGGTTGTGATGTGCACCACGCTCCCCGATAATGGGAGCCATGATGGCGAACGTCGGAGATCGGCTCCATGTGCACGGTCACATCGTGGGCGACCATGATCATCTCGGCGAGATCGTCGAGGTGCGCGGACCGAACGGGTCGCCCCCGTATATCGTGCGTTTCGAGGACGGACACGAGTCGCTGATCTACCCGGGCCCCGATGCGACAGTGGAGCCGTCGGGGTCGAACTGAAACATCACATTTCGGTCACTTCGCACGCCCGCAGCAACCGTCGACCAACCGTATAGCTACCTACGGAACCGTAGGCTCAGTGTTGACGATCACTGTGCCGCTGGGCACAATCGGCGCGTTGGTAATGCGGGGGTGCGGAGGTAAGACATGCGTACGAAGACCGATATCCGATTCGTCGTCGACACTGACCCCGCACAGGTCATGGACGCGTTGGCAGCGGTGGAAATGCTCCCGGATTGGTCGTCGGCCTATACCGATGCCCGCGTCGCCACCCGCGACGAAGAAGGCAGGCCGCGCCGGGTTTTCGTCAAAGCGGAAATGCTCGGCAGCTCCGACCTCCAGGTCCTGGAATACGACTGGGAGGGCAACCGCTCGGCCTGGGAGGTCGTCGACAGCACGCGTGGCGTGAAGGGCGGAGGCTTCTTCGAGCTGAGCGAGTCCGATGAGGGCACCCACGTCTGGTACCACAACGAGTTGTACCTGCCCATTCCCGTTCCCGGCTTCCTGCTCAAGCGCTCCGTGCGCCGCGCGAACGAGGCGATGGTGGAGACGTTCATCGAATTCGCCGAACGATTTCCCGAAACGGAGACGTTTCAAACCGCTTGATGACTGAGCCCGCCCGTCGGGCGGGCATCGCAGGCTCCGACCTGCCACGATGTCATCCATGATCGGATCCAAACGAGCCCGGCTGCAGCCGATGGCCGAGGGCTCCTCGGTGACCCAGCTCGAACTCTTCTTCGACCTGGTCCTGGTCTTCGCGTTCACGATGGTCACCGACCTCGCCTCCGAAGAGACCACCGCGAAGAACCTGCTGCGTGCGCTGTTGTGCCTGGCCCTGATGTGGTGGCTGTGGATCTCCTACTCCTGGCTCGGCAATCTCGTCCGCGCCGACGAGGGTATCGCCCGGGTGGGCATGTTCGTGGCCATGGGCGGCGCGTTCATCGCCGCACTCACCATTCCCGAAGCCTTCGACGACCTCGACGGCGGATGGTTCGGGCCGCTGGTGTTCGCCATCGCCTACCTGGTGGTGCGGCTGGTGCATCTGGCCCTGATGTGGCTGGCCGGCGAAGGCGATCCGAAGCTGCGAGCGCAGATCCTGCGCTGGGCACTCGGCTCCATCACCCTCGGCACCACGCTCCTCGTCGTCGCGGCCCTCGTCGACGGCAGACTGCAGATCGCGCTGTGGATCGCCGCGATCGCGGGTGACTGGGTGTGGACCCGGTTCGCTGGCACCGAATGGCGGCTCGCCTCCGCCAGTCATTACGCCGAGCGGTACGGCCTGATCATCATCGTGGCACTCGGCGAATCGATCGTCTCCATCGGCATCGGCGTCGCAGGCCTGCCCATCTCCTGGCCGATCACGCTCGCATCGATGCTCGGCCTGGCCATCTCGGGCCTGCTGTGGTGGGCCTACTTCGACGTCGCCGCGCTGACCGTGGAGCACGCCCTGACCGAGGCCACCGGCGCACGCCAGATCAAGATCGCCCAAATGTGCTACATGTACTGGCATTTCCCGATGATCGCCGGCGTCATCGGGCTGTCGCTGGGGTTGAAGAAGGTCCTGTACTACGTCGGCGACGAATCGGACCACAGCCTCAGCGACGCCCTGTACGGTATCCCGCTCGGCGCGCTCTTCGGCGGCGTCGCCCTGTACCTGGTGGGTCTGGTCGGGTTCAAGCATTACGCCACCGGCAATCTGTCCGTGGCCCGGATCGTCACGGCGATCGTGTTGGTCGCCCTGATCCCGGTGGCCGCCATGCTGCCCGCACTGGTCACCTTGACGATGCTGTTCGTCGCGCTCGGGGCGTTGATCGGCTGGGAAACCATTCGGCACGCCGGAGCGCGCGACCGGATCCGCCACGCCACCGCATGAGCCCGCCCGAAGGGGCGGCGCTCAGCGCGGAAAGTGATGGCGCACGGTGCGTTCCAGCGGAGTGGGACCATAGGCGGACGGTGGCACCTTCACCCCGTTGCTCAGCGCGTCGCGGATCTGGTCGATGTTCTCCCGCAACAGATCCGAGACGAGTTCGTCGGTGCGCGGATCGTCGAGGAACTGGAACAGGATCCGGAAGACGGTATCGGCGACCAGCCGGATGATGTCGTCGTGGAACGGCAGGTAGCGGACCCGGCCGGCCTGCGGATCGTTCTTGATCAACTCGACGATCATCTCGTCGAGTTCCTTGCGGTTCTCCTCCAGCGCCGCGGCGATGTTCTGGGTGTAGTGGCCCGCGCGCAGGGCGTGGGCGACCTCGTCCAGCACGGCCATGGTGACCGGCTTCTTGATCGTCTCGACAATCGTGCCGACCGAGCGGTTGACCACCGCGGCGGTCACCCGGTCGCCGAAGACCCGGTCCGCCACCCTGGCCAGCCGCACCAGGATCACCACGATCCGCAGCAACCGGAATCCACGCAGCCACGGGCTGGTCACCGGGATCATGCCGAGCACTTCGTACCAGTAGACGAACGGGAACGTCCACGGCCAGCCCGCGCGATGCCACCGCCAGAGGAACTCGACGGCGAAGATCGCGCAGATGGTGTAGTCGGCGATCACGATGGTGCGGTAGGTCTGCTCGGAGACCTCGAAGAAGGTGATCCAGCCGACCAGCACCACCGAGGCGATGGCCAGCCCGAGCATCAGGAAATCGGTCCACAGGGTGGGCGGTTTGCGCGGGTATTCGCCGGGTTCGGGCACCTCGTCCAGTTCATAGCCGGTGGGCGACGTTACTGCCACGTGAGGATCCCTTCGCTGCCGAACAACCCAGCCGACGGTAATACCGCGCCGCGGCGGGCACGCTGATTTCGCGCTTCGTCGCGGCGCGTCACCGTCCGGCGCGGATGATGGCCTCGATATTGCGTTCGGCCAGCGCGGTAATGGTCAGCGACGGATTGACCGTCGCGGTGCTGCCGGGGATCGCCGCGCCGTCCATGACGTAGAGCCCGGGATGACCGTGTACCCGGCCGTACCCGTCGGTGGCCCGGCCGAGCACAGCACCGCCCAGTGGATGCGCGGTGAACAGGGCATTCGCGTCGTAGCCGAGAGCGCTGTATTCGACCAGCGCGCCCGCCCGCTCGGCGATCCCGCGGTCGACGGCGCGGGCGGCGGCCACCGTCTCGTCGCGGTTGCGGGTCGACCAGCTCAGCCCGACCGAATCCGTGCCTCTGTCATATCCCATCCGGGTGCGGGTCGGATCGAGCACCATGCCCAGGGAGGCCAGGGCTCCGGTTTCGAACGGGATGCCGGGGATGTACCAGTTCTCCAGGGTGAGTGGTACCGCGGAATCGTCGTAGATCCGGCTGGCGCTCGGTACACCCTGGCCGAAGCCGGCCACCGAGCTGGCGCCACGCGCCAGCACCACATCGCCATTGGTGCCCCAGCCGTCGCCGATGTGCTCGTTGAGGTTGGGCAGCGCGCCGGTGGCCTGGGCGCGGACCAGCAGTTCGGTGCTGCCGATGGAACCGGCGCCGAGGAACAACTGATCGCAGGTCAGGGTGCGGGTGCGCAACACGTCACCGGTCGGGGCCAGTTTCGTCACGGTGACCGAATAGCGTCCGCCGCTCTCCTGCGCGATGGCGTCGACCCGGTGACCGGGGAACACTCCGCAGCGGCCGGTCTGCTCGGCGTAGCGCAGATAGTTCTGGTTCAGATCGAATTTCGCACCGTTGGAATTGCCGAGATTGCTGCGCGCCACCGTCGCCGATGGCCTGCTGCGCCCGGCCAGTTCGTCGCGCAGGATGTTCCAGCTGAAAATCGAATCGTTGGGCACCGGCTGATATCCGGCCTTGCGGACCTGATCGTCCCAGGCACGCGAATGCGTGAACGGCGCCGAGTGGTAGATGTCGGCGGGCATGGCGTCCAGCCGCAGCATCTGCCGCACGCGTGGGTAATAGACGCGCTCGAGTTCGCCGTAATCGACGACGCCGCCGAAGACATGGTCGAACAGGCTGCGCTCGGGCGCGATCATGACACCGCTGAACACGATCGAGCCGCCGCCCACCGCGGCCGCGCGCCACACATCGATTCCCGGGTATTCGGTGACATCGAGGACCCCGCCGAAACTGGCGAACTGCATCGGCACCTTGGTCACCCCGGTGAAGGAGGTGCGGTGCCAGAAGCCGCGGCCGTCGGGCAGGTCGTCGCCGGTGAAGATCTCCCGCCACGGATCATTGGGCCAGCGCGAGCCGCGCTCGAGCACCGTGGTGGCAACGCCGGCCTGCGCCAATCGCAGCGCCGTAGCCGAAGCGCCGAAACCGGAGCCGACGACGATCGCGGGCGAATGGTCGGCCGGATCGGGCAGCGGCGCGAAGATCTCCGGCACCCATTCACGGAACAGTGCATCCCAGATCGGATCGGCATTCGCCGTGACCGCACCGGCCGTCGATCCGAGGACCCCCAGCATTGTCGCCGCACCCACCGCCTCGAGGAAGGCACGCCTATCCACTTCTGCCACCTCCAAATTCACGCGCGCGGCCGGGGGAAGATTACCGGCAATCGCCAATGTTGAACAGCCGCTGTTCACCCGGCCGCACCCGTGATGGAACGATCTTCCTTATAGAGAGATCTGCAGAACAGGCTCTGCCATTACCGATCGGTCATGAAGTGAGCAGCCGGACCACCGCGACGGTGCCGACGACGACGATCACCGCGCGCAGAACCGTGGGTGAGAGCCTGCGTCCGACGCGGGCGCCGAGCTGCCCGCCGATGATGGAACCGGCCGCGATCAGCGCGACGGCTTCCCAGGCGATATCGGCCACCACGATGAAGATGGCCGCCGACACCGCATTCACCAGCAGCGCGAGCGTGTTCTTCACCGCGTTCAGCCGTTGCAGATCGTCGTGCACGAACACACCGAGCAGGCCGATCAGCAGCACGCCCTGGGCCGCGCCGAAATAGCCGCCGTAGATACCGGTGGCGTAGATCGAGCCGAACAGCACCGGACCGCCGTGCTCGGGGGTGTTGTCGGCGTCGCGGCGGCTCTTCACCCAGGCCGCAAGCCGCGGCTGCACCACCACCAGCACCAGGGCCGCGATGATCAGCACCGGGACGATGGCCTTGAACGCCTGTTCCGGCATGGTCAGCAGGGCCACCGCGCCGGTGATCGCCCCCAACAGCGAGGCGACACCAAGCCGCAGCAGCCGGGCGCGCTGACCGGACAGTTCACGCCGGTACCCGATCACCCCGCTGATCGAGCCGGGCACCAGCCCGACGGTGTTCGATACATTCGCTGTCACCGGCGGGTAGCCGATCGCCAGCAGCACCGGAAAGGTGATGAGGGTGCCGGAGCCGACGATGGTGTTGATTCCGCCCGCGGCCACACCGGCCCCGAAGACGGCCAGCTGTTCGAGCCAAGTCATCCATGTTCCTCACGTCCCGTCGGGCCGGGCAGGCCCGTACAAGCGCATCCGGTCACCGACGCTATCGGTACCGCCCTTCCGTCGCCGAATCCGGGCACGGTAAACTGGCCGGCATCATGCAGCGGGCTCTTCTTCTCGGCCGCCGCGACGGGGTCTGATCGGACCGGCCTCCCGTCGCGGGGTTCTGCCGCGCCGGTCGACCCGCCTTTTCGGGACACCACCCACACCCACGGAGAATCGCATGTCACCCGCTGACGCCTTCGTATCCGGCACGCGCACCATCACCGCGCCCACCAAGCCCGCGCCCGCCGATCAGCCGGCCTGGAACAAGCAGAAGAACTCCTCCATGCCGACCTTCCGGTACCGGCCCTTCGCCGAGGAGGTCGAGCCGATCACACTGCCCGACCGCACCTGGCCGGACAAGGTCATCGATCGCGCTCCCGCCTGGTGTGCGGTGGACCTGCGCGACGGCAACCAGGCCCTGATCGACCCGATGAGCCCGGCCCGCAAGCGCCGCATGTTCGACCTGCTGGTGCGGATGGGCTACAAGGAGATCGAGGTCGGCTTCCCGTCGGCCAGCCAGACCGATTTCGACTTCGTCCGCGAGATCATCACCGACGGCGCTATCCCGGACGACGTCACCATCCAGGTGCTGACCCAGTGCCGCCCGGAACTGATCGAACGCACCTTCGAGGCCTGCTCGGGCGCGCCGAACGTCATCGTGCACTTCTACAACTCCACCTCCATCCTGCAGCGCCGGGTGGTGTTCCGCGCCGACCGCGAGGCCGTCAAAAAGATCGCCACCGACGCGGCGAAGCTGTGCCTGGAGACCGAGCAGAAGCACCCCGACACCAACTGGCGCTACGAGTACAGCCCGGAGTCCTACACCGGCACCGAACTGGAATACGCCAAGGAGGTCTGCGACGCGGTCTCCGAGATCATCGCGCCGACCCCCGAGAAGCCGCTGATCATCAACCTGCCCGCGACCGTCGAGATGGCCACGCCGAACGTCTACGCCGATTCCATCGAGTGGATGCACCGCAACCTGGCCCGCCGCGATGCGATCGTGCTGTCGCTGCACCCGCACAATGACCGCGGCACCGCCGTGGCGGCCGCCGAACTGGGCTACCAGGCCGGCGCCGACCGCATCGAGGGCTGCCTGTTCGGCAACGGTGAGCGCACCGGCAACGTCTGCCTGGTCACCCTTGGTATGAACCTGTTCTCCCGTGGCATCGACCCGCAGATCAACTTCTCCGATATCGACGAGATCCGTCGCACGGTCGAATACTGCAACCAGTTGCCCGTGCACGAGCGCCACCCCTACGGCGGCGACCTGGTCTACACCGCGTTCTCCGGCTCCCACCAGGACGCCATCAACAAGGGACTGGACGCGATGAAGGTGACCGCCGATTCGGCGGGCGCCGACGTCGACGACATCACCTGGGAGGTGCCGTACCTGCCGATCGACCCCAAGGACGTGGGCCGCACCTACGAGGCCGTCATCCGGGTCAATTCGCAGTCCGGCAAGGGCGGGGTCGCCTACATCATGAAGACCGATCACGGGCTGGCGCTGCCGCGACGGCTGCAGATCGAGTTCTCTCAGGCGATCCAGCAGATCACCGACGGTGAGGGCGGCGAGGTGACGCCCAAGGAGATGTGGGACGTCTTCGCCACCGAGTACCTGAACCCGGTGCGCCCGCTGGAGCGGATCAAGCAGAAGGTCACCGCCTCGGAGACCGACGGCGGCACCGACACCATCACCGCCACGGTGAAGGTCGACGGTGTCGAGCAGGAGATCACCGGTACCGGCAACGGCCCGCTCGCGGCGTTCGTCGACGCGATCGCGACGGTCGGGTTCGATGTGCAGGTGCTCGACTACTCCGAGCACGCCATGTCCGCCGGTGACGATGCGCAGGCGGCGGCCTACGTCGAATGCGCGATCGGTGACAAGACGGTCTGGGGTGTCGGCATCGCCACCTCCATCACCACCGCCTCGCTGCGCGCGGTGGTTTCCGCGGTCAACCGGGCGAACTGAGCGGCAATCGGCGCGGTCCGGACGGCTCTGTGCCGGTCCGGACCGCGCCGGTGCCGTCTCGGACCTGGTAAGCCACGGCATGCACGGGGCCGAACTCACCTGCTAGCGTTGACCCGCAACTGCGCCACCGAGCTCTCTGCTCGACATCCCGAGCAGATGGGGGAACTGTGACAGACAACGACAACCCGACTTCTCCGCCCTGGCTGCAGAGTCATCCGGCGGATGCCGGAATCGCCACCGAATCCGACACGACGCAGCAGCCGCAGCACGATGACTCCGGTGAAGCCGAGCAGTCCGCGGCTGCCGAATCGAGCCCCGCGGGCGAGGCACCGGAGTCCGAATCGGGCAACGGCGCCGGAGCCGCAGACGCGACGTCGGTGTATTCGGTCGACGAATCCTCGTTCGGCGCCGACCAGTTCGCCGCCCCCGGCGCTTCGGCGCCAGGGCAGTTCGAGCCGCACAGCAGTGGCGAGTTCGCGCAGCCAGGACAGTCCCCTTCGCACAGCAGCGGTCAGTTCGCGCAGCCGAGCCAATTCTCCGAACAGGGGCAGCCCGCACCGCATACCAGCGGTCAGTTCGCCCAGCCGGGCCAGTTCCCCGAACCGGCTCCCGGGCAATTCCCGGAGCAGGGTTCCTTCGCGCCCCCCGGTCAATTCCCGGAGCAGGGCTCCTTCGCACCCCCTGGGCAATTCCCGGAGCAGGGCTCCTTCGCACCTCCGGGGCAATTCCCCGAGCAGGGCACTTTCGCCCCTCCCGGGCAATTCCCGGAACAGGGTTCCTTCGCGCCCCCGGGTCAGTTCCCGGAACAGGGTTCGTTCGCGCCGCCGGGTCAGTTCGCGCCCTCGGGTCCGTTCGATCCTTCAGGGCAGGGCCAGTTCTCGCAGGCAGGTCCCGGATCGTTCCCCGAGCAGCCGAACCAGGGCCAGTTCGAGCCCCCCGCGCCCGGCCAGTTCGATCAGCAACCGAACCAGGGCGGGTTCGAGCCGCAGGCGCAGGGCCAATTCGCGCCGCACAACAGCGGGCAGTTCGAGCAGCAGCCCGCCCCTGGGCAATTCGAGCAACAGGGCGGCCCCGGCCAGTTCTCGCAGCCGCCCGGCCAGCAGTTCGACGCGGGCCAGAGCCAGTTCGCGCCCGGCGGTTTCGCGCCGCAGGGTGAGCAGCAGTTCCAGGCTCCGCCGCCCGCACCCGAACAGAGCAACCACCATCCGATGCCCGAGGGCGGCGATCCGCACGGCGGCGCCATCAACAGCTGGGCCCCGCCGCCGGTCGCGCCGCAGCAGACCTACCAGCCGCCCATGCAGCAGTCCGCGCCGACCGGCATGAGCGGCCCCGCCACCGGCCAGTACCAGACACCGGACTGGCAGGGCGGCCCGCCGCAGACCCAGCAGCCCGGGCAGCCGCAGCAGCAGCCCTTCGTGCCGCAGCACATGCCGCAGCCTGGGCAGCCCGGCCATTCGGTCAACGACCTGAACCTGCTGAAGCGGGCCCGCAAGGCGCCGCGCAGCGGGTGGCGCCGGGCCGTGCACAAGGCCTCCCGCGGCATCATCAACCCCGGTGAATCCGCTGCCGATGTGGTGCACGCCGACCTGGTCGAGCGCGTCAACCAGCCGGTGCGCGGCGACTACCGGATCGCGATCCTTTCGCTGAAGGGCGGTGTCGGCAAGACCACCACCACCGTCGGCATCGGCTCCACCTTCGCCTCGCTGCGCGGTGACCGGGTGATCGCCATCGACGCCAATCCCGACCTCGGCACCCTCGCGCATCGGGTGCCGCGGCAGACCCGCTCCACGGTCCGCAACCTGCTCGAAGACCAGCACATCACCCGGTACTCCGATGTCCGCGCGCACACCTCGCAGGCACCGAGCCGGCTGGAAGTGCTGGCCAGTGAACAGGATCCGGCCGTCTCGGAAGCGTTCAGCGAGGCCGATTACCGCAAGGCCATCGGCATCCTGCAGTCGTTCTACAACATCATCCTGACCGACTGCGGTACCGGCCTGATGCACTCGGCCATGGCAGGCGTGCTCGATATGGCCAGCTCGCTGGTCCTGGTCACCTCCCCCGCCATCGACGGCGCCCGCAGCGCCTCGGCCACCCTCGACTGGCTCGACCACCACGGCTACAGCAAGCTGGTGGAACGAACCGTCGTGGTGGTCAACGCCTCTCGCCGCGGCGCCTCCTCGGTCGATATCGACCAGCTACGCAAGCTGTTCCTCGACCGCACCCGCGCGGTGCAGGTGGTGCCGTTCGACGACCACCTCGCCGAAGGCGCGGAAATCGACTTGGAATTGGTGAGCAAGCCGACCCGGCGTGCGCTGTTGGAGTTGGCGGCCATGGTGGCCGACGACTTCGGGTATGCGGCGGGGCAGCAGCCGTACGGGCGGTGAGCCGAGCGGGTGCGGTCGAGCCGTGCGCTGCGCGGCGCACCGGCTTGATCACCACCGAGCTCCGGCCTTGATCGGCGGCGACGACTTCGGATACGCGGGGCAGCATTACGGGCGCTGAGACCGCGCGGAGCGTCTGCTGCGGGGTCGGCGTGAGCTGTGTCGGCGCGAAGCCCGCTTGCCTGATTCCATCCTGCGCCGGGCACAGCGATCTGGCGGCCGAGCCCGGTCACTTCGCTGGTGGGTTTCGGAGGTCTTCGGCGCGGAATCGGCAGCCGGTCACGCCCGTGATCAAGGCCGCTTTGCGGGTACCGAGCCTGATTTCGTTTCCGTGATCGGGCGAGTGCAGTGTGACATCGTGTCGTCCCGGCTGGTCGGCAATGATCGTCACCGATGTAATGCCCTGCTCTGCGGCAATACTCCGGGCCATACGCAGCACGTTTGGCCATTCGGTGTCGCTGATCGGCACCGAGGAGATGAGACGATCGGTGGTCATCGACACGCCATCAGTCTTCAAGTACGGCCCGGGGCAACCCAACGTGTTCTGCCCCCGGTTGACCTCGGTTTCCCAGGCAAGTCCGGGTGCCACGCTTCGAACAGCCTCAGCGATCTGCCGGATCAGTGCGATGAGCTGAGCTTCGGTGTCCTGAACGGACGGCAGTTTTCGCATCATGTCTTCGGCGTGGGCGATCTGCTCCGGCGAGGGTGTGCGCTCGGAATCGTCCAGGCTACTACTGCACCCGCCGAGCACTGCCATCACCACGACCGACAACAACACGCGCGCAACGTTGTTCATCGCCATGTCAACGCACTTCCAATGGAGGGTCTTCACCGGTGAGACCGGCGAGAACGATGGCCATGTTGTATCCGGAGGTGCGCAGACGACCATTCGCTCCCGATTGGGGGTACTCGCTGTGACCGTTCGAGTCCTCACGGTAGACACCATCTCGGGTGGTGAATTCCCGGGTAGACAGTTGTTCGAGGTTCGTCGTCACCGGATCCGGCCCGAACACACCGTAGTCGTCTGCCCAGCTGATCGGGTCGTCAGGTGCGCGCATGACGAATCCGTGACCCGGTCGGAGATTGAGATCGCTCTCATCGTCGGCGTTGATACCGGGCGAGCCGTAGAAGACCGCGTCGTCGACCGGGCTGTCCGGCCCGAGGGATTGAAGTGCGAGTGCGGTCGTATAGGACCCGTATGAGTGACCGAGTGCGGTGATATGCGGATCGGGCTTGTTCGAAGCGGCATCTAGACCTTCGAAGAAGCTCGCCAGTTTCGGAGCTCCGGCCTCGGCGCGACCTGTCATCGCCGCATCCACTCCGAGCTCAGGCGGCGGTTGGTAACCGAGCCAGGCGATCGTTGATACCGTCTCTCCGCCTCGTTTCGCTTCGTCTAACTGGCTCAAGGCTTCCTGCTGTAGAGCTACCGCCTCGAGAGCCATGCCGTCCAGCGATGGCATCGTTGTCGATACCCCGGGCACAGTTACCGAGACGTGGTCCGCATTGTCGGGGTCCCCGATGGCAATAGCAGCCATGCCCTTATCCCCGGATTGCATATCCAGCAGCAGCAATCGCGCACCGGTATCCGGGTTGTTCGGGTCCAGTGGATGGTCGGCCAGCGTCCGTTCCAGCGAATCGAGATCCGTCAGCTTCGCTTCGACTCGCGCCAGCTCAGCCTTCTTATCCGCGTTCGGTATCGGCGCGTTCGGATTCTTCGGCGGTCCCGGATCGTCTTTGAGCTCCTCTTTCAACCGGTCCCGCTCCTGCGTCAACCGCGCCCGCTCATCATCGATCCGGTTGACATTGGCCTCATGGCGCGCCATCGACGGGATTCCGTCGCGGTTTCCGATCCATTCGGGGTGCTGTTCGATGATTTCGCGGCGTTGGCGGTCATCGAGGGCGTCCCAGTAGGCATTGTTCTCGCGCGCTGTCCCGTTTTCCGGCGGGGCGAGGGCGGTGAGTCCGCCTTGGGTGGCGCCGGTGGTGGAGGCGGCGACGACGTCGGTGGCGCCGTTGTCGGTGATTTCCCCGTTGGCGGCCTTGTTGAGCACAGCGGCGGCGTCGGCGACGATGTCATCGGCCTGGCGCATGACGGCGCGGGCGGCGTCGATCAGTTCGAGCCGGAGCGCTTCCACCGAGGCCGGGTCGGGGGCTCCCGGTTTGTCGGCGATGGTGACGTGGCCGTGGTCCCAGACCTCCAGCCCGGCTTCGGTGGCGCGCTGGTCGATCGTGGCGAGGGTCTGCTTCAGGTGTTTGACGGCCTCGCGGGTCTGGGTGGTCAACGCTCGAACGGCGCCGAGCGCGGCCGCTTCGTCGGTGAGTTGATCAGAGGTGTCGGCGAAGCGTCGACGGGCCGCGTCGGCGGCGTCGCCTTCCCAGCCGGGCAGTCTGCCGATATCGGCGAGCTGTTTGTCGGCGTCTTCGATCGTGGTGATGCGCTGGGAGAGAGACGTTTCCAGCATCTCCAGCGCGAGCTCGTTCCACCAGCGGATATCGGGTAACAACATCGGTCCGGCGCCCCCCAACGGTTACTTGTGCCGTCTGCGTCCGCGGGTATCGTATCGGGGACAGGCGATTTCAGTAGGCCAAGGGGGAAATATGGCTGATCAGGTTTCTGTCGATCCCGAGGTTTTGCGTGCCGCCGCCGGCCGGCTCGACGTGTTGTTCACCGACTCCGGCACGGCATTGCGTGAAACCGATCAGGCGATCGCGGATAGCCACGGGGCGTGGAAGGGGGACGCCGTGGCCGCCTTCGCCCGGTTCACCAGCTACCTCGACGACCGCCGCACCCTGCTGGAGCGGAACCTCGGCGAAATGGCGGAGTCACTGAAAACGGCCGCCGACACTCTCGCCGCCCAAGACCAGGTGACAGCGGACGTGCTGGTCGGACAGTCACCGCAGGTGCCGACGAGCCTGAATCTTCAACCCGACCCCCAGCGGTAGCCGACACTCGGAGCTGGACGCGAGCCGCTCGCCCTGCATTCGAGCCACTGCCTGCCGAGCTTGCGGATCACCCCGGAGATGATGCGGCCCGCGCCACGTCACGGCACCGTTCACCCAGCCCACCGCCACTTTCGGCAACCCGCCCATCCGCCCTGGCGACGTGCGCTTAAAGTGGTCGGAAATCAGTGAGGTCCCGAGGCTAGGCAGCAGAGCGGCGCATGGCGAAACAACAGTGGACCGTATCGCGGAGGGCGGTGCTTCGCGGAGCGGTCGCGGCGGGGGTCGGTGTGGCGTCGGCGGGGGCGCTCGGGGCGAGATCCGCGGCGGCCGGTCCCGGTATCCGGGTCGCGGTCTTCGGCGGCGGGGTCGCGGGGCTGACGGCGGCGCACGAGCTGGCCGAACGCGGCTTCGAGGTCACCGTCTACGAGCGCAGGGCGCTGGGCGGCAAGGCGCGCAGCATCGGGGTACCGGGGACGGGGACCGATGGCCGCCCCGACCTGCCCGGCGAGCACGGTTTCCGCTTCTTCCCCGGCTTTTACCACCACATTCCCGACACCATGCGTCGAATTCCGTTCGGTACCAACCCCGATGGTGTGTGGAACAACCTCGTCGCCGCACCGCAGGCCCGTTTCGCGCGACGCGACGGCGACGACTTCCGGCTCCCGCTCGGCGCCGCGCATCTGGCCACCGCGACCCCGCAGGCGTTCCGGGAAACCATGGGCGCCGCCATCGCGACCACGCTGAAGATGCCCCCGGCCGAGGGCGCCTTCTTCGCCAACCGCCTGCTGGTCTTCTTCAGCAGTTGCGACGCCCGCCGGTTCGGCCAGTGGGAACATATGTCGTGGCGCGATTTCGTCCACGGGCACAAGCGATCTCACGAATTCCGGGCGTTGCTGTCACGGACTCTCACCAGCCTGCTGGTCGCCGCAAAAGAGGATATGGCCAGCGCACGCACCATCGGCAATATGGGCGAGCAGTTCCTCGGCAACCCGCTCGAGATCGGCAACGACGGCGATCTGGATCGCGTGCTGAACGGACCGACCAACCACGTGTGGATCGATCCGTGGGTGGCGCGGCTGCGCGAGCTGGGCGTGCGCTTCGAACTCGGCGCCGAGGTGCGCGGGCTCGACGTGCGGGACCGGCGGATCAGCGGCGCGCGCATCGTCGACGGCGCCGGGGCCGCGCGCACCGTCGAAGCCGACCACTATGTGGTCGCGTTGCCGGCCGAACGCGCCCGTGCCCTCTGGTCGCCGGATATCCGCACCGTCCGCCCGGAACTGGCCGCCATGGACAACCTGCACACCGACTGGATGAACGGCATCCAGTTCTATCTGCGCACCGCACCCGACATCGTCACCGGGCACGCGGCCTATATCGATTCACCGTGGGCGATCACCTCGATCAGCCAGAACCAGCTCTGGACCCGCAAGCTTCCGGAATTCGGTGACGGCGCCGTGGCCGACTGTCTGTCCGTGGACATCTCCAACTGGAACACCCCCGGCATCCTCTACGGGAAACCGGCCAAGGAATGCACCCATGAGGAGATCGCCCGCGAGACGTGGGCGCAGATCACCACCCACCTCAATGACCGCGGCGAGGTGCTGCGCGACGCCGATCTGCACTCCTGGTTCCTCGATCCCGGCATCACCTGGCAGGCCGAACAGCGCCGCAACGCCAATGCCGACCCGCTGCTCATCAATACCGCCGGGTCCTGGAATTCGCGCCCGCAGTCACACGGCGCGTTGGAAAACCTCTTCCTCGCCGGCGACTATGTACGCACCAACATCGACTTGGCCACGATGGAAGGTGCCAGCGAATCGGCTCGCAGCGCCGTCAACGCGCTGCTCGACGTGACCGGTTCGGTGGCGCCGCGTTGCCGCACCTTCACGCTGTACCGCTCGCCGGAACTGGAGCCGTTGCGGCAGGTGGACGCCGATCGCTACGCCCGCGGCGAGCCGAACCTGTTCGACATCGACATCTGAGGGTGAGATTTCCGACTCCGCTACCCGGACAAATCAGGTTCGCCGCACACCACCGCCGATGTTTGAATCATTGCTATGAGCGACAACGTCCCTGAGATCACCGATCCCGCCGAACTCAGGGAGCTGCTCGGCGCGGTCATGCCGCGCGCGGTCAGCAAGGAGCGCGTCGCCCTGCATCCGCGCGACCGGGAGTGGATCGCGCTCACCCCGTTCCTGGTGATGTGCACCAGCGACGCCGACGGCAATTGCGACGCCTCACCGAAGGGCGATCCGGCCGGGTTCGTCAAGGTGCTCGACGACACCACCATCGCCATCCCGGAACGTCCAGGCAACCGGCGCGCCGACGGCTACCTCAATATCCTGTCCAATCCGCACGTCGGACTGATCTTCCTGATCCCGGGCCGCCGCGAGACGCTGCGCATCAACGGGCGGGCGCGGCTGGTTCGCGACGCACCGTACTTCGAGGACATGGTGGTGCGTGGGCACCGTCCGATCCTGGCCGTCGAGGTCGACATCGAGCAGATCTTCTTCCACTGCGCGAAGGCCTTCATGCGCAGCCACCTGTGGGAGCCGGACAACTGGCCCGTCGACACGCTGCCCAGCCCGGCGCGGCTGGTCAAGGAGGTGCAGACCAACGTCACCGAAAGCGTCGACGACCTGGAGGCCTACTATTCGGCGGCCAACTACGAGCGCAAGCTCTACAACGACTCCCCCACCTGACCCGGCCCCGCGCGCGGCGCGAACATAGACTCGCGGCGTGGCAGACATATCGGTGCGCGGGCGGATCGCGCTGCGGGCGGCGGCTGCGGCGTCGTGGGCCTCGCAGAAGGCCGGTCGCGGCAAGGGGTCGATGATCGGCGGGCTGATCGCCCTGAAAATCGATCCGACGATCATGGATCAACTGGGCCGTGGACGGCGAACGGTGCTGGTCACCGGCACCAACGGCAAGTCGACCACCACCAGGATGACGACGGCGGCGCTGAGCACCCTCGGTGACGTCGCCACCCAGGCCGACGGCGCCAATATGGATGCGGGCATCGTCGCCGCGCTCAGCGTCAACCGGACCGCCGGGCTGGCCGCCATCGAGGTCGACGAGCTGCACCTGCCGCACGTCACCGATTCGCTGAATCCGGCCGCGGTGGTGCTGCTGAATCTCAGCCGGGACCAGCTCGACCGGGTCGGCGAGATCAATATGATCGAGCGCAAGCTGCGCGCAGGGCTGGCGCGGCACCCCGACACGGTCGTGATCGCCAACTGCGACGACGTGCTCATCACCTCCATCGCCTACGACCACCCGAACGTGGTGTGGGTGGCCGCGGGCAGCGGCTGGGCGATGGACGCCACCAGCTGCCCACGCAGCGGCGAACCGATCATCTGGGAGGGCGAGCACTGGCGCAGCACCGGCGCCGATTTCCAGCGCCCGCAACCGGATTGGTGGCTGGACGGCGAAAAGCTGCGCGGCCCGGACGAATTCACCGCCGAACTGCGGCTCGCGCTGCCCGGGCGTGCCAATCGCGGTAACGCCGCGCAGGCCGTGGCCGCCGCGGTCGCGCTCGGTGCCGACCCCGCGCAGGCGACCGCCGCCGCGGGCACGGTGCGCGAGATCGCGGGCCGTTACCGGACCGTGCAGGTCGGGGAGCATTCAGCGCGGCTGCTGCTGGCGAAGAATCCGGCCGGCTGGCAGGAAGCGCTGTCGATGATCGATCACGACGCGGCCGGGTTGGTGATCGCGGTGAACGGTCAGGTGCCCGACGGCGAGGATCTGTCCTGGCTGTGGGATGTGCGATTCGAGCATTTCGAGGGCGTGCAGGTGGTGGCCGCCGGTGAGCGCGCCACCGATCTCGCGGTCCGGCTCACCTATGCCGGTGTCGAGCACACCACGATCGCGGATCCGTTGCGCGCCATCGCTTCCTGCCCCGCCGGACGGGTCGAGGTGCTGGCCAACTACACCGCGTTCCGTGATCTGAACCGCGATCTCGACGCTCGCTGAAAGGCAATCCGATGAGTGAATCGACCGTGCGGATCGGACTGGTCCTGCCCGATGTGATGGGCACCTACGGCGACGGTGGCAATGCGCTGGTGCTGCGTCAGCGGTTGCGGATGCGCGGCTACGACGCCGAGATCGTGGAGATCACGCTGTCCGAGCCGGTGCCCGAATCGCTGGACATCTACACCCTCGGCGGCGCCGAGGATTCGGCGCAACGCCTGGCCACCCGCCACCTCCAGCGCTACCCCGGTTTGCAGCAGGCGGCCGCGAAAGGCGCCCCGGTGCTGGCGATCTGCGCGGCCATCCAGGTGCTCGGCCAGTGGTACGAGACGTCATCCGGTGAGCGCGTCGAGGGCGTCGCCCTGCTCGACGCCACCACCTCACCCCAGGACAAGCGTGCCATCGGCGAGGTGACCACCACCCCGCTCATTCCCGGCCTGACCGCGCCGCTCACCGGCTTCGAGAACCACCGCGGCGGAACCGCGCTCGGCCCCGGCGCCACCGGCCTCGCCCGGGTGACCCGCGGCGTCGGCAACGGCGTCGGCGACGGCCTGGAGGGCGTCGTCCAGGGCTCGGTCATCGGCACCTACATGCACGGTCCCGCCCTCGCCCGCAACCCGGAACTCGCCGACCTCATCCTCAGCCGAGCCCTCGGCGTAGATGCCCTCGAGCCGCTGGACCTGCCCGAGGTGGAACAGCTGCGCCGCGAACGCCTGCGCGCCTGAATCAGGCGGGCAGGATATCGACGTCGTATTTGTGGCACCACGGATCACGGGTAACCAGACGGAGCCCCTCGCATTGCGCCTGCGCCACGAGTATCCGATCGAACGGGTCCCGGTGGATCAACGGCAATCGGCCGGCGACGATGCCATGCCGATGATCGATCGGTAGGTGGTCGAACCCGCTGTGCCGAAGCTGCTCGGGCAGATCGGGTGGCCCGTCGAGCTTTCCGAGCGCTTGCTTTATCGCGACCTCCCACACAGTCGCCGCACTGAGGTAGACATCGGGCTCGTGGTTGAGCGCATCGACGAGCTCGTCGGACAGGACCGGGTTCCCCTCCAGCCACCACAACGCCACGTGGGTATCCAGCAGCAGGCTCATGTCGTCATGCCGAAGTCGCGGGCGATCTCGGCATTCGTTTCATCGGAGTCCCACTCCGCCGAAAGCCTCAGTTTGCCCCGCAGCGAGCCATGACCCCGCCGATCGACTCGACGCTTCAGCGGGACCACCTTCGCCACCGGATGCCCGGCCCGGCTGATGACGATCTCTTCCCCGCGCTCGACGCGTTCGATGATGCGCGACAGATTCGTCTTCGCTTCGTGAATATTGAACTGCTCGGCTGAGCTGCTCGACATGACCGGCCTCCTTAGCTAAGAGGTTAGTCCACCGAGTCGCGTTTCGGCAGTACGCCGGGCTGATTCATGCCCGGACCGCGACCTCGGCAGATTCCTGTCCGACCACACCTTGTGTGGATGCGGTCCGGCCCGGGGCCCGCGTCGTGGTCGCCGCGAATGCCCCCGCGATGACGATGACGCCGCCGATCAGGCTCGCGGGGGTGGGGGTCTCGTCGAGGAAGATCCAGGACGCCCCGATGCCCACCACCGGAACCAACAGGGAGAACGGGGCTACGGCGCCCGCGGGGTAGCGGCTCATGAGGTAGGTCCACAGGCCGGAGCCGACGACGGTGGCGAGCAGCGCGATGTAGGCGAGGGCGGCCAGGGCGGGCCAGCCGGTGGCGGAGAAGGTGGCGGCCAGGTCGTGGAAGCCGGTGGTGGGGCCTTCGAGGGCGGCGGACAGGGCGAACAGCGGCAGCACCGGGACGACCGTGATCCACAGGGTCAGGTGCAGCGGGTTGACCCCGGGCGATTCCTGGCCGGCGCGGCGGGCGCCGATATTGCCCAGCGCCCAGCCGAAACCGCCGGCCAGGGTGAGCAGCACGGGGATCAGGCTCGCGTGCGCGAAGCGGTCCCAGCCGATGATCGCCATGCCGGCGACCGCCGTCAGCAGCCCGGCGACCTGAACCGGGCGGATGCGCTCGGACAGCAGGAGCGCACCGAGTGCGACGGTGAACGGCGCCGACGATTGCAGCACCAGCGAGGCCAGCCCGGTGGGCATCCCGACCCGCATGGCGGTGAACAGGAACGCGAACTGCAACATGCCGAACCCGATCCCGTACAACAGGATCCACCGCCACCGAACCTTCGGGCGCGGAATGAACAGTAGGACCGGGACCGCGATCACCGCGAAACGCAGCGCGGCGAAGAAGAACGGCGGAAGGTGGTCGAGCCCGATGCGGATGGCCAGGAAGTTCAGGCCCCAGAGCAGGACGACGGTCAGGCCGAGGGTGCGGTCGCGGGTGGTCACGCGTTCCAGGATGGGGGTGGACGAATGCTCAGAACAATCGAATTGATCTGCACTATTTGTGTAGTATTGCTTAATGGATTCGGCGGGTGCCCCGATGTCGCTCGAGCGATTGCGAGTGCTGCGTGAATTCGCCGACCGCGGCACCGTCGCCGCCACCGCCACTGCCCTGTCCATGACGCCGTCAGCGGTATCGCAGCAGTTGAAGGTGCTCGCCAGGGAGGCGGGCGTGGCGCTGCTCGAGCCGGACGGGCGTCGTATCCGGCTCACCGACGCCGGTCACGCGCTGGTGGTGCGCGCCGACGAGGTGCTCGCCGCGATGGACCGGGCGGTCGCGGAGATGGCGCACTACCGCGGCTCGCCGCGCGGCCGGGTGCGGGTGGCGGTGTTCCCGTCCGGCGGCGCGCTGCTCCTGCCCAGGGTGCTGCCCGCGCTGGCAGACAGCGGAGTCGAGGTCATCGCCCGCGACGAGGACGTGCCACCGTCGGAAACGCACCGCCTGCTGGCCGATTACGACATCGTTCTCACCCACCGCGACGAACGCGCCGCATCCGTGGCAGGCCCGCGCATCGCCGCGCGGGTGCTCATGCGTGAACCCATCGACGTGGTCGTCGCCCCGACCCACCGGCTGGCCGGCCACTCGTCGGTTACCCCGGAAGAACTGGCCGAGGAGAGCTGGCTGAGCGTGCGCGGCGGTTTCCCGGTGGACGACGTGCTGCGCTCCATCGCCACCGTCACCGGCGTCGAGCCACGAATAACGCAGCGCCTCAACGAGTTCCGGATGATCGAAACCCTGGTGGCGACCGGCTACGGCGTAGCCCTCATGCCCCGCTACGCCGTCACCCACCCGGAACTCTCGGTCCTGCGCCTCTCCGGCGTCCGCGCCGCCCGCCTCTACGAACTCGCCACCCGCCCGCGCGCCGACGACCGCCCCGCCATCGCGGCGGTCCTGGACGCGTTCATCACCGCCGCCGCCGAAATCCCCGCCTGACCGCAGGCGCCGCACCAGGACGGCGGCCAGGCGTGCGCCCCATCACGACACGCACCGGAGTAACCTCCCACTGCCCGGCATACGCCGGTGCTATGCACGAGGTACGGACTCAGACGGTTGGAGGCGATATGCGCGCGACGAACTGTCCGTCCTGTGCGGCGGCGCTGGATCACTGCCATGGCACGTTGGTGCTGCATGCCGGGCGTATCGCGGAATGCACCGACGCCGACTGCTTCGATTTCGACCATGCCAGGCACACCTTCATCGTGGAATGCACCGATCTCGCGGGCGGTTGCCGCTGCGGTTCTCCTTCGTCGGTGCGCACCCGTACGCTGGCCGGGTGAGCTACGACCACATTCTGTTGCCCTCCGGCGCGGCCACGACTCCGGCCGAGGTCGACGCGTATCTGACCACCCAGCAGGGGCAACCGGAAGGTGAGATCGTCGCGGCCATCGCGGCCGAGGTGAACCGGCGCAATGACGAGCTGCCCGAGGCGGACACCTTCCTCAGTTCGGCGCCGGTCGGCGGTGCAGATACCGGGACGGTGCTGCAGATCTCCAGCCCGTACGACGCGATCGGGTTCGTGCGCGAGCTGCTGTTCCAGCTCGCGACACCACAGAACTACGCCGTCTACGATCCGCAGCTCACCTGGCTGATCGATCCTGCCGGGCATGTGCCGGTGGAGGTATCGCACGGTGGGGCGGGCGAGTTCCCGTATCTGACGCGGCCGCTGGCACAGCGCTGGGTGGCCGAGCTGGCCGCCCCGAACCCGTATCTGGTGGTGTCGCGGGGCGAGCAGGAGTACATCCAGACCTATCACCAGGAGCCGGAATACATCCTGGAGTACCGCGACGGGTCGCCGAAGAAGCATTTCACCACCACGCTGGACGACGCGGCCACGGTGTCGGAGCTGATCTGGGCCTGGACCATCGGTGATCGCTCCGCGCTCGACGACGTCGCCTGGACCGCGCTGAAGCTCTGAGGTCGACCGCGCTGCCGCGGCTTACAGCGCGCGCCGCCCCGATAGCGCCCGGCCCAATGTCAGCTCGTCGGCGAACTCCAGATCGCCGCCCATCGGCAGCCCGGAGGCCAGCCGGGTGACGCTGAGCCCGGGGAAATCGCGCAGCATCCGCACCAGGTAGGTGGCGGTGGCTTCGCCCTCGGTATTGGGGTCGGTCGCGATGATCACCTCGGTGACGTCGACGCCGTCCTCCTGATTGCCGATGCGGGCCAGCAGCTCCCGGATCCGCAGCTGGTCGGGGCCGACGCCGCTGAGCGGGTCGAGCGCGCCGCCGAGCACGTGGTAGCGGCCACGGAATTCGCGGGTGCGTTCGATGGCCTGGACGTCTTTGGGTTCCTCGACGACGCAGATCATGGTGCGGTCGCGGCGCGGGTCGGCGCAGATGCGGCACAGTTCGCCGTCGGCGACGGTGCCGCACATGGCGCAGAAGCGCACGCCGTCACGCACCTTCTGCAGCACGGCTTGCAGCCGATCGATTTCCGGCGGCTCCACCTGCAACAGATGGAAGGCGATGCGCTGTGCGCTCTTGGGACCGACGCCTGGCAGTTTGCCCAGCTCGTCGATCAGATCCTGGACCGGGCCCTCGTACACCTGTGCTGACTCCGGTCGGTCACATGCCGGGCAGGCCTGGCAGCCCGCCCGCACCGCCGGCCAGCGGGCCGAGCTTCTCCGAGGCCAGCTGCTGGGCGTTGGCCATGGCGTCGTTGATCGCGCCGATCACCAGATCCTGCAGGGTTTCGACGTCGTCCGGGTCGACGGCCTTGGGATCGATGGTCAGCGACTGCACCTCACCGGTGGCCTTGATGGTGACCTTGACCAGGCCATTGCCGGCTTGGCCCTCGACTTCGGCGGCGGCGATCTCGGCCTGCGCCGCGACCATCATCTCCTGCATCTGCTGGGCCTGGGCGAGTATCTGCTGCATATCGAACTGACCACCGGGCTGCACGCCTGTTACCTCTTCTCCAGCCGATCTGCGGAAAGTGTCATCGCCAGCCTAGTGGACTCGGCGCGGCGCGTCGGCCGCACGCCCGGCATTGCCGGAGCGAACTCCCGGGCGGTCGAGGGACGAGAGCCGAGCCGGAATACCCGCGCGGTCGACGCAGGCCGAAACAACGGCGCTGACCTCCACCGATTCCCTCACGAGACACCTACCCACGGGCATAGGATCGGCCACAGGTCTGCCCCTCGGCGGACCCGCCGAGACACCGCGTGGACACGCGACCACGCAGCGATCATCGACGCCGAACCGCAGGGACAACCCACACCGAGGAGGCTCGGATGGCTCGCGAGACCACGATGAACCCGGCCCGACGCGCTCGGTTGCGCACCCGCAGGCTGGTAACACTGCTGTCCGCGGCAGCGGCAGCCGTGCTGATGGTGGCAGCTCCCGCGAGTGCCGCTCCGGCGCCGGTGGCCACCGATTACGGCGGCGGCTGCGTCATCGACCCCGCCAACGGCGCGGCCACCGTCGACGCGCTGCGCTTCCGGTGCAGCCCCGAACAGCAGGACGCCATCTTCAAGGCCTCGCCGCGCGGCGCGGTGCCCAGCGGCGTGAAGAACGGCTGGGTGACGCGACCGCCTGCGATGCAGGCACTCGCGCCGGCCCTGTGGATCGGCAAGACCTTCTACACGGGCCCGGACGGTGGCTGGCTGATGAACCGGGTCACCCCGGCCGGCATCGAAGCCTGGCGCGCCGACGTCTACACCGCGCCTGCCCTGGTCGACGGTGCGCCCACCTGGGCGCTGAACTATGCCCCCTCGCCGACCCCGCAGGTCTACGACGAGATCCGGGAGGTCAGCCCGGGCGTCTGGTTCGGCTACTCCTGGTGGCGCGGCGCCTTCCAGACCACACTGCTGCTCGCGTTCGTGCTGGCTTGACCCTCCGGTAGCCGGAGGGTGTGTGCTCTGGTCATGACAGCGATCGTCCCGATCGGCGAATTCGCCAGGCTGAGCCACCTGAGCGTGAAAGCCCTGCATCACTATCACGAGATCGAGCTGCTGGTGCCCGCGCGGATCGACGCGAGCACCGGCTATCGGCGATATTCGACCGAGCAGGTCGCCGACGCGCAGCTCATCCGGCGGCTGCGCGAGCTGGACATGCCGCTGCCGGAGATCCGTGCGGTGCTCGCCGCCCAGGATGTGGCCGATCGCGATGCGGCGCTGCGCGCGCATCTGCTGCGTATGGAAAGACAGTTGCAGCGCACCCAGGAGGTGGTCGCCTCGCTGCGCGGGCTGCTCACCACCGCGCCGCCACTGCGGGTGGAGTATCGCCGGATTCCGGAATTCACCGCGCTCACCCGCACCGCCGTTGTCGCGCGCGAGCAGATCGACCGGTGGTGCGCCGAGACGTTTCCGATGCTGGACGCCGCGCTCGCGGCGGCCGGGATCGTGCCGGCGGGTGTGGCCGGAGCCGGCTACGCGCCGGAGTTCTTCACCGCCGATGACGGCGAGGTGACCGGATTCGTGCCCGTCACAGCGGATACGACCGGTGAATTCCCGGACGGGCTGACCCTCACGACGCTGCCTGCCCGCGATTTCGCCGTCGCCGTCCACGACGGTCCCTACAGCGAGATCGACCGCGTCTACGGCGCGCTGGGCACCCACGTCGCCGAACACGACGTCGCGCTGCCCGAACCGATCCGCGAGCTCTACCTGATCGGGCCGGACCGTTCACCCGATCCGGCCGGTTACCGCACCGAATTGTGCTGGCCGATCGCCGCGTGAGCCGCACCGCGCCGGATATCCAGCACCCAACAGCCCCACGCACGCCAGAAGGAGAGCCCCGATGACCCTGTCCATCGCCAACGTCACCATCGACTGCCACGACCCCGGCAAGCTGGCCGATTTCTACGCACAGTTGCTCGGC
Source organism: Nocardia sp. CDC519 (assembly GCF_059509835.1). Lineage (NCBI taxonomy): Bacteria > Bacillati > Actinomycetota > Actinomycetes > Mycobacteriales > Nocardiaceae > Nocardia > Nocardia sp. CDC519. The sequence continues at coordinate 776,308 of NZ_CM183377.1, forward strand.
CATCCCGTGGATCCGGACGCGAGCGAGTTCTACTCGACGGTGGGTCGCAGCTCCGGGATGACGACGCCGCTGATGTTCATCCGGGTTCCGGATAAAACGCCAGGAAAGAATGTCGTGCACCTGGATCTGGCGACCAGGCAGTGGCGCGAGGAGATCGAACGCGCGGTCTCCCTCGGTGCCAGGCATATCGCCGACTACGACGAGTACGGGATCAAGTGGGCCACCCTCGCCGACCCGGAGGGCAATCTGTTCGATATCGGCGACCACGACTGACCGGGTGGTACCGGCCGGGCGACGACCCGGCCGGTACCCGGCTCAGCCCAGTTCGTTCTTCAGGTTGGCCAGCACCTCGGCCTGGATCTTCTTCAGCCCCAACGGCGCGAAGATGCCCTCGAAAATGCCCTTGATGCCGCCCGCGCCCTGCCAGGTAGTGGACAGGGTGACCTGGGAACCGGCGGCGTCGGGGGTCACCGTCCAGGTATTGACCATCGACGAATTGGCGTCGCGCTCGACCACCTCGGACTCCGAGACCGACACGCTGGCACGCACATTGCGCTGCCGGCTCTCGGTGGCCTGCAGGGTCCACTGGGCCACCGTTCCGGCGCCCTGGCCGCCCTCGATCACCTGGTAGTCGCGGTAGTGCGAGGTGAGGATGCGCGGGCGCACATCGACGTAGTCCGCGATCGCCGTCAGTGTGCGCTGCGGATCCGCTCCCACCACGATCGAACTGCTGGCACTGACCTGTCCCACGATGAACTCCTTGTCCGGATGCGGTATCTCGCCCCCATCCTGCCCTGCCGCACTCGCGCCGCGCCCGGCGCCCGGTCGGCGGCCGCTTTACCGAATTCCACTCGCCGCCGGTTCGAACACGGTGCAACATATGCGTGACATTTCATCCGAGTCGGGGACCTCACAGTGGCCGACCATGATCGCGAGTATTAGCGTCGAGGAGTGGCAGTGAGTCTGTTGGGGAAGGCCGGCCACGCTCCGGCCGCATATGAATCCGGGTTCGCAGCGCATCGAGAAGGCGTGCAACGCCTCCTCGCGAGCTATCGCGCCATCCCACGCGATGCCGACGTGCGCCTGGCCAAGAAGACCTCCAACCTGTTCCGGGCCAGAGCGAAGAACACCGCTCCCGGCCTGGACGTCTCCGGGTTGACCAAGGTCATCGCGGTCGATCCGGTCGCGAAGACCGCCGATGTCGCGGGCATGACCACCTATGAGGATCTGGTCGCGGCGACGCTGCCCTACGGACTTGCGCCCCTGGTGGTACCGCAGCTGAAGACCATCACCCTCGGCGGCGCCGTCACCGGGCTCGGTATCGAGTCGACCTCGTTCCGCAACGGGCTCCCGCACGAATCGGTGCTGGAAATGGACGTGCTGACCGGAGCGGGCGAGATCATCACCGCCACCCCCGACGGCCCGAACGCCGATCTGTTCCGCGGCTTCCCCAACTCCTACGGCACCCTCGGCTACTCGACGCGCCTGAAAATCGAACTGGAAACCGTGCAGCCCTATGTGGCGCTGCGCCATCTGCGGTTCCACGATGTGCGCGAACTCGAGGCGACGCTGGCCACGATCGTCGATGAACGCAGCTACGACGGCGAACGGGTCGACTACCTCGACGGCGTGGTGTTCACCGCCGAGGAGAGCTACCTGACCCTCGGCAGGCAGACCGACGAACCCGGCCCGGTCAGCGACTACACCGGCATGGACATCTACTACCGGTCCATCCAGCACGATTCCGGCGCACCCAAACGCGACCGGCTCACCATCCACGACTACCTGTGGCGCTGGGACACCGACTGGTTCTGGTGCTCGCGCGCCTTCGGCACCCAGAACCCGAAGATCCGCCGGTTCTGGCCGAAGAAGTACCGGCGCAGCAGCTTCTACTGGAAGCTGGTCGCCCTCGACCGCCGCTATCACATCGGTGACAAGCTCGAGGCGCGCAAGGGCAACCCGCCGCAGGAGCGGGTGGTGCAGGACATCGAGGTGCCGGTGGAGCGCACCGCCGATTTCGTCGACTGGTTCCTGCGCGAGATCCCGATCGAGCCGATCTGGCTGTGCCCGCTGCGATTGCGCGAGCCGAGGGTGCCGGGAACAACCGCGCGCCCGTGGCCGCTGTATCCGCTGGAGCCGGACCGCACCTACGTCAACGTCGGGTTCTGGTCGGCGGTGCCGACCGTGCCCGGGCAGATCGAAGGTGCGGCCAACCGCGCGATCGAGCAGACCGTCACCGAGTTCGACGGGCACAAATCGCTGTACTCGGATTCGTACTACGACAAGGATGAGTTCGCGGCACTCTACGGCGGCGACGGCTACACCGAACTGAAGAAACGCTACGACCCGGACCAGCGCCTGCTGGATTTGTATTCGAAGGCGGTGCAACGCAAATGACGACGTTCAAGGATCGATCCGATGTTTTCGCGGATCTGGGCACCAAGCTCACGATCGCCGAGATCTTCGAGACCCTGGTCGAGGGCGAGGTCCCCATCCGGTTCACCGCCTACGACGGCAGCGCCACCGGACCGGAGGATTCGCCGTACGCGCTCAATATCGAGACCCCGCGCGGCATCAACTATCTGGCCACCGCTCCCGGCGATCTCGGGATGGCGCGCGCCTACATTTCCGGCGATATGACCGTCACCGGCGTCCATCCCGGCGATCCGTACGAGATCTTGAAGGCGATGGACAGCCTGAAGTTCCGCCGTCCGTCGGCGCTGGCGCTGCTGACCATCGCCCGTTCGCTCGGATGGGAGCGCCTGCGCCCGGTGCCACCGCCGCCGCAGGAGACGGTGCCGCGCTGGCGGCGCATCGCCATGGAGGGTCTGCGCCACTCCAAGACCCGCGACGCCGAGGCCATCCACCACCACTACGACGTCTCCAATGCCTTCTACGAGCATGTGCTCGGCCCGTCCATGACCTACACCTGCGCCTGTTACGGCGAGGAGAACTGGACGCTGGAGCAGGCGCAGGAGAACAAGTACCGGCTGGTGTTCGACAAGCTGCGGCTGAAGGAAGGCGACCGGCTGCTCGATATCGGCTGCGGCTGGGGCGGAATGGTGCGCTATGCCGCCAAGCGCGGGGTCAAGGTGATCGGCGCGACGCTGTCGGCCGAGCAGGCCGAATGGGCGCAGAAGAAGATCGCCGAAGAAGGCCTGTCCGAATTGGCCGAAGTGCGCCATTCCGATTACCGCGATATCGCGGAAACGGGATTCGACGCGCTGTCCTCGATCGGGCTCACCGAACACATCGGCGTGCACAACTACCCTTATTACTTCGGCTTCATCAAGAGCAAGCTGCGCGACGGCGGACTGTTCCTCAACCACTGCATCACCCGCCCGGACAACACCCGCACCACCAAGGCCGGCGATTTCATCGACCGCTACGTCTTCCCCGATGGTGAGCTGATCGGTTCGGGCCGGATCATCTCCGAGATCCAGAACATCGGACTGGAAGTGATGCACGAGGAGAACCTGCGTGAGCATTACGCGCTGACGCTGGCCGAATGGTGCAAGAACCTGGTCGAGAACTGGGACGCCTGCGTCGCCGAGGCCGGTGCGGGCACCGCGAAGGTGTGGGGCCTGTACATGGCGGGCAGCCGGTTGGGCTTCCAGCGCAATGTGGTTCAGCTGCATCAAGTACTCGGGGTGAAGCTCGGCCCGGACGGCCGCAATACGCTGCCGCTGCGGCCGTGGTGGCAGCCGTAAATCCCTGACCGATCAGGCGAGCAGCTCGTCGACGAACCGGACGGGCAACTCCGAGGGCAGGTCGTTGCGCAGTACCCGCAGGATCGCGACCACACCCGGCCCCGCGTCGAGCAGGGGCCGGGTCCAGTCGAGCTCGGCGCATGTGGTCACCGCCGGCACCAGCTGCGCCGCGGCCTCACCGACCCAGCCGGCCGCGGCCAGGCATTCGGCCAGCAGCAGCGAGGTGTCGAGCTGGGCGCGCGGGCGGTGCTGCTCATGGGTGCGCCCGTACAGCGCCCTGGCCCGGCGCACCGCACGGTCCTGATCTTCGATGCCGCCGCCGGCCAGCAGCTCCCGGATGGCGGCGGTTTCCTGCGCCTCCAGCGTCAGCGCCGCGGTGCCGGTGAAGCGGTGTCCGGCGCGGCCGGTATCGCGGAACAGGTCACCGTTCCAGCGCGCGGTCGCCGACTGCGGGCCGGAGGGCTCGGCGGCCGGGCCGAGCCGCACCCGTTCGGCGCGGATCTGCGCGGCCAGCCGCGGCAGGTTCTGGTCGACGGCGATGCGTTCACCTTCGGCGAGCCGATTCGCGGCCGTGCTCATATCGCCGCGCACCGCCTTCACCCGTGCCCCGATGACGAAGGTGGAGATCAGGAAGTCGATCGGGCCCACCCGGGCCACCAGTTGATGGCTCTCGTCCAGCAGCCGGTCGGCGGCGTCGAGCTCACCGCGCCGGTAGTGCAACTCGCCGAGCAATGCCGCCGCCACCCGCACCGCATGCGAACGCGGACCCGAGCGTGCCCGCGCGATATCGAAGGCCTGCTGGAAACAGCGGGCCGCGGTGGCGATATCGAGCTGTTCGTAGGCGACCGCGCCGCGACTGCACAACCCGAACACGCTGCCCAGCGGGTCCTTGGAGCGTTCGTGGTATTCGGCGGCCCAATCCTGGATGGCGCGGGCGCCGTCGAAATCGAACTCGCACAGCCGCGCGAACGAGGTCAGGTTCGCCGCGGTCGACACCGTCCAGGCCGGGAGTTCGTCGGGATGTTCCAGGCAGTCGGCGATCTGCTCGATCACGCCCTCGGTGTGATCGCGGGCGACCTGATCGGCGGCGGAGAGCACCGCGGCCTGACAGCGCTGCCGGATGACGTCGGCGTCACCGGACGGGCCGCGCGACAACACATTCGACAGCCGGCCCAGCGCGCTGCGCGCCGCACCGGACTGTTGCAAGTTCACATTGGCCCGCGCCACCGCCATCAGCAGCTTCGACCGTGAGGCCACCTGCTGCACCGGCAGTTTCGATACCGTGCCGAGCAGGGTGGCCAGCCGCGATCCGTCGATCAGATCCATGCCGCCGCTCTCCAGCAGATCCAGCGCCATCTTCAGATCGGTCGCCGCCACCGCGTGATCGACGGACTTGCGTAGCAACTGATGTTCGGCGTACCAGCGGGCCGCCTTGCGATGCAGCGCCTTGACCTGCGCCGGATCGCTGCGTTCGAGCCGGGCCCGCAGATGTTCGGCGAACAGCGGCTGCACCCGGAACCACTCCGGATCGTATTCCACTCGCCGGACGAACAATTCGCGCTGTTCGGCCTGTTCCAGCAGGTGCTCGGCCTCGGGATCGTCCGACAGCGCCGCCGCCAGCGAACCGGACACCTTCTCCGCGATCGAGATGGCGGTGAGGAAATCGACCATGCGCGGTTCCAGCCCGTCGATGACGTTCTCGGCCAGATACTCGCGGATGCCGTGCCCGCCCTCGGCCAGATGCGCGATCAGCGGCGCCGGATCCGGGTTGCCGCGCAGCGCCAGGCTGATCAGCTGCACGGCGGCGGGCCAGCCGTCGGTGGCGCGATGCAGTTCGTCGATCTGGGCGTCGTCGAGGTTGAAGCGGTTGCGCTCCACCAGGATCTGCCTGGTTTCCTCGCGGGTCAGCCGCAGCTGCGCCGACCCGATCTCGACCAGTTCGTCGCGCACCCGCATCCGGCTGATCGGCAGCCCGGACTGGTCCCGGCTGGTCACCACGAAGCGCAGATGATGGCAGCCGTTGTCGAGCAGCGAATCCATCACCCGGCGGGTGCCCTGATCGGTGATGCGGTGCCAGTCATCGATCACCACCACGACCGTGGCGCCGCCGGCGTGCACATCGTCGATGAGGGTGGTGATGGCATAGGCGACGGCGTCGGCGGGCTGTTCTTCGAGCACCTGGTCCAGGCCGGTGCCGATATCGGGGCGCACCCGCCGGATCGCTTCGATCAGGTGGGCCAGGAACCAGATCTCGTTGTCGTCGTCGCTGTCGATGCCGATCCAGGCGACCGCGACGCCGTCGGCGGTCAGTTCGCCACGCCACTGCGCGGCCAGGGTGCTCTTGCCGAAGCCGGCGGGCGCGTGGATCACCGCGAGCCTGCGTCGACCGCCCGTACGCAGGATGTCGAGCAGCCGGGTGCGCGGAATCGGTTCCCGAGCCGGGGTCGGCGGACGGAACTTGGTGGCGGCGGTCGGCGGCAGGGTGGCGGTCGGTGACGGGTCGTAGCCGGGGCGCGGGGTGGGCGGGCTCAGGTTCAGCGGCCAGCTGCGGCGCGCGGTGACCGCGGTGCGGCCGCCCTGCGCGGGCGCGGCATCGGATTCGTCGGTGGTGTCCAGCAGGGCCATCTCGTCGGCCATCTGCCCGTGCGCGCGCTGGATCGCACGCAGTGTCTCGCCGAACTCGTAGGCCGAGGCGGGGCGATCGTCCGGGTTCTGCGCCATCGCGTGTTCGACGGCCGCGGCCACGTCGGAGGGGATGTCTTGTTCGCGCAGGTCGGGGACGGGCTGGGTGGTGATCCGCAGGAACTGCGCCACCACCTTCTCCCCCGCCTGACGTTCGAACGCCGCGTGGCCGGTGAGCAGCGCGAACAATGTCGCGCCGAGCCCGTAGACGTCCGAGCGGACCGTCGGCTCATCACCCTTGAGCACCTCGGGCGCGGTGAACGCGGGCGAACCGGTGATCATGCTGCTCGAGGTGCGGAACCCACCGGGCACCCTGGCGATACCGAAATCGGTGAGTTGCGGTTCGCCGTACGAACTGAGCAGCACATTGGCCGGTTTGACGTCGCGGTGCAGAATGCCCGCCCGGTGCGCGCTCTCGATCGCGCCGGCCAGTTTCACCCCGGCGCGCAGGGTGTCCGACCAGGTGAGCGGGCCGTTGTCGCGGACGACGACCTCCAGCGAACCTCGGGTGGCATACGGCATGACGATGAACGGCCTGCCGGTGGCGGTGACGTCGACCTGGAGGATGTCGACGATGTTCGGGTGCCCGGACAGCCTGCCCATCGCGTGTTCCTCGCGCAGGAAGCGTTCGCGACTCTCGTCGTCGATATCGGAGGACAGCACCTTCACCGCGACGACCCGGTCGAGCGCGCGCTGTACGCACCGGTAGACGACGCCGAAGCCGCCGTGCCCGATCTCGCGCGCGCCCGACAGGCCCATGGCCTCGAGTTCGTCCTCGATGGCGATGGGGTTGTTCTCCTGGGTGTCGCGGTCTTCTGGCCGGGTACCGGTGTCGCCGTTGCCGGAGACGGCAGGCCTGGCGGCGGCGCCGGTTTCGTCGGCAGCACCGGCTACCGGGTCCGCGCCGGCGGCGGCATCGGATTCGGCCGGTTCCGTGTCGGCCTCGGGCTCGGGGCCAGGTGATCGCGTGGCGAGGTCGGGCTGCCAGCGCGCCGTATCGGAGACGACGCTGCCCGACTCGCTCGCGCGGTCCGAACGCGCCCGTGGATCCATCTCACCACCTCGCACTCCCGACGAATCGGCGGCCGACGAGCACATCCTGTTCTCGGGCGGTCGAGCGGATCGCCCGACGGCCGTCGTGCGCTCGGCCTCCGGACCCGGAGTGGCTCCGGTATCCGAATCCTCTGCGCACCTCCAACGTAGCTCGGTGCGCGACGGTGTGGGTGGGTTTCCCGTCCCGCGTGGCGGGCGATCCGATCAGGGTGGGGTGAGGGCGGCGGTCAGTCCCAGATCACCGCGCCGGACGGCCCGGCTCGGGCGCTGCCAGACCGCGCGGTACACCTGGTCGGCGGCGCCGCTCAGCGAGGCGTCCGCGGGGGTCGGCGGGCCGCCGAGGCTGACCCGCAGCGGTTCGCTGTCGGTCGAGAGCCGCACGGTCCAGGCGAGATCGGTATCGACCGCGTGCACGAGGACCCTGCCGCCGCGGGGCGGTGGAATGCGGCGCAACTGGCGCGGGATGGTCACCCGCAGCGCCTCATCGATCCCGTCGGCGGCGAAGCGGGTGTCGAAGAGCTCGCCGACAGCGCCTGGGTCGACCGAACCGATCCTGGCATGCCTGGCATCGAGCCGGTGGATGGCGGTCTCGTGGGCCTGCCTGCGCGCCCAGAAACGGGCGGTCGCGGTGTCGGCGCCGGCGAAGACCCAGGTGGGAGCGTCCGGGCCGAGTTCGGTCAATGCGGTGAGCATTGCCGTCAGCCGGGCGTCCCAGTAGTCGATCAGCTCCGGCCACTCGACCGGAGGCTCCTCCGCGCGCGGCGGTTCCGATGCACCGGGCTCGCTGCGCAAGGCCTGTTCGACCCACTGGTACACCCGCGCGAGATGCCGAACCAGTTGCCGCACAGTCCATCCCGGACAGGTGGGCACCGCAGGATCGGGGCCGCAGGCCACCACGTCCGATCGCAGGGCCGCGGCATGCGCCGTGAGCTGCTCGATATGCTCGCCGAATTCCACCCACCCGACGTTAGCCGCCGCCTCACCGCCGGCCCGCGGCCCGGGTGAGCTCGGGTCCGGCACCGCCGATCCGGCCGGAAACCGGCACCGGACGGCGAAGGCCCGCCACCGCGAAACACGGTGACGGGCCTTGCCTTTCGCGATCAGCGACTGCGATCGATGACTACTTGCGCAGCGAAGCCGGAACCTCGAAACGCGCACCGTAGGTCTTGGCCAGCTCGTCGGCGCGAGCCACGAAGGCCTCCTGGCCGCCCGGGTAGCCGACGATGAACTGGTGCACACCACCGGTCCAGGCCGGGTAGCCGATGCCGAAGATCGAGCCGATGTTGGCGTCGGCGGTCTTCTCCAGCACGCCCTCGTCGAAACACTTCTGGGTCTCGATCGCCTCGATGAACAGCATGCGGTCGATCAGATCCTGGATCGGCACACCGAAGCCGATGTTCGACTTGTAGTGCTCGGCCAGGCCGGACCACAGGCCGATGCGCTTGCCGTTCTCGTCGTAGTCGTAGAAGCCGGCCTTCTCCAGGCGGCCCGGGCGACCCGAGTTCACCATGAACTCGATGACGTCGATGGCCGGGTGACGCTCCTTGCCCATGGTGACCTCACCACGCGCGATGGCCTCTTCGGTCTCCTTGGCGATCTTCAGCATGAGCTTCATGTTCAGCTCATCCGACAGCTGCAGCGGCGCGGCCGGGTAGCCCGCCTGCAGACCCGCCTGCTCGATGGTCGCGGGCGCGATGCCCTCGCCGAGCATGGCGATCGCCTCGTTGACGAAGGTGCCGATGACGCGCGAGGTGAAGAAGCCGCGGCTGTCGTTGACGACGATCGGGGTCTTCTTGATCGCGAGGGTGTAGTCGAACACCCGCGCCAGCGCCTCGGGCGAGGTCTTCTCACCCTTGATGATCTCCACCAGCGGCATCTTGTCGACCGGCGAGAAGAAGTGGATGCCGATGAAGTCCTCCTGGCGCTTCACGCCGGTCGCCAGACCGGTGATCGGCAGGGTGGAGGTGTTGGAGCCGAGCAGGGCGTCCGCGTCGACGATGTCCTCGATCTCCTGGAACACCTTGTGCTTGAGCTCGGTGTTCTCGAAGACGGCCTCGATGACGAAGTCGACACCGGCGAAGTCGGCCGCGTCCGCGGTCGGCTTGATCCGGTCCAGCAGCGCCTTGGACTTCTCCTCGGTGGTCTTACCCCGGGAGAGGGCCTTGGCCTCGATCTTCTCCGAGTAGCCCTTGCCACGCTCGGCGGCCTCGAGGGTGACGTCCTTGAGCACGACCTCGTAGCCGGCCTTGGCCGACACGTAGGCGATACCGGCGCCCATCATGCCCGCGCCGAGCACGCCGACCTTCTTGATCTCACGCTTGGGCACATCGGCCGGACGCGAGCCACCGTTGTTGATCGACTGCAGGTCGAAGAAGAACGCCTGGATCATGTTCTTGGCGACCGGGCCGGTGAGCAGGTGCACGAAGTAGCGCGACTCGATCAGCGAGGCGTTGTCGATGTCGACCTGCGAACCCTCGACCGCGGCGGACATGATCGCGCGCGGAGCGGGCATGTTCGCGCCCTTGATCTGCTTGCGCAGGTTGGCCGGGAAGGCCGGCAGGTTCGCCGCGAACGCGGGCGAGGACGGGGTGCCGCCGGGGATCTTGAAGCCCTTCTTGTCCCACGGCTGGACGCCACCCTCGGGGTTGGCCTTGATCCACGCCTTGGCGGCGGGGACCAGTTCCTCGACCGAGCCGACGACCTCGTTGATCAGGCCGATCTCCTTGGCCTTCGCGGGCCGGTACTTCTGGCCCTGCAGCAGCACCTGCATGAGCGCACCCTGCAGGCCGAGCATGCGCACGGTGCGGATGACGCCGCCGCCGGCGGGCAGCAGGCCGAGGGTGACCTCGGGCAGACCGAGCTGCACACCGGGCACATCCGCCGCGATCCGGTAGTGGGTGGCGAGGGTGATCTCCAGGCCACCACCGAGGGCGGCGCCGTTGATGGCGGAGACGACCGGCTTGCCGAGGGTCTCCAGGCGGCGCAGGGCGCCCTTGATCTGGCCGAGCTCATCCATGAGGGCCTGAGCGTCGTCCTTGCCGACCTTCATCATGTTCTTCAGGTCGCCACCGGCGAAGAAGGTCTTCTTGGCCGAGGTCAGCACCACACCGGTGATGTTGTCCTTCTCGGCCTCTAGCCGCTCGACCGTCGCGGTCATCGACTTCTTGTACAGGTCGTTCATCGTGTTGGCGCTCTGGTTCGGGTCGTCCATCGTCAGCACGACGATGCCGTCCGAATCCTGCTCCCAACCGATCATGTTGGTCTCGCTCACAGTTTCTTTCTCCTTGTGAAGTATCGGTTGGGGGTCAGACGCGCTCGATGATGGTGGCCACGCCCATGCCGCCGCCGATGCACAGGGTGATCAGCGCGTAGCGGCCGTTGCGGCGCTCCAGCTCGTCGACCATGGTGCCGGTGATCATCGCGCCGGTGGCACCCAGCGGGTGGCCCATGGCGATCGCGCCACCGTTGACGTTCAGCTTCTCGTCCGGAACCTTCAGGTCCTTCTGGAACTTCAGCACCACCGAGGCGAAGGCCTCGTTGATCTCGACCAGGTCCATGTCGTCGATGGTCAGGCCGGCCGTGGCCAGGGCCTTCTTCGCGGCCGGGGTCGGGCCGGTCAGCATGATGGTGGCGTCGGCGCCGCTGGTGGCGGTGGCCACGACGCGGGCGCGCGGGGTCAGGCCGGAGGCCTTACCTGCCTCTTCGGTACCGATCAGCAGCAGCGCGGCGCCATCGACGATGCCGGAGCTGTTACCGCCGTGGTGGACGTGGTTGATCTTCTCCACGAAGTGGAACTTCTGCAGCGCCACCGCGTCGAAGCCGCCCATCTCGCCCAGACCGGCGAAGGAGGGGTTCAGCTTGGCGAGGTCTTCCAGGGTGGTGCCGGGGCGCATGTGCTCGTCGTTGTCGAGCACGACCAGGCCGTTCTGATCCTTCACGGGAACGATCGACTTGGCGAAGTAGCCGCCCGAGGTGGCCTTGGCGGCCAGCTCCTGCGAGCGCACGGCGTAGGCGTCGACATCCTCGCGGGAGAAGCCCTCGATGGTGGCGATCAGGTCGGCGGACACACCCTGCGGCACGAAGTAGGTGTCGTAGGCGGTGGCCGGGTCCATGGCCCACGCGCCGCCGTCGGAGCCCATCGGCACGCGCGACATCGACTCGACGCCACCGGCGATCACCAGATCGTCGAAGCCCGAGCGCACCTTCTGCGCGGCCAGGTTCACGGCCTCGAGGCCGGAGGCACAGAAGCGGTTGAGCTGGAAGCCGCCGACGGTGTCGGGCAGGCCCGCGGTGAGCACGGTGGTGCGGGCGATATCGGCGCCCTGGTCACCGACCGGGGAAACGACACCGAGGATCAGATCCGAGATCCGGTCTTCGTCGAGGTTCGGGAAGCGATTGCGCAGCTCCTGAACCAGACCCGTGGTGAGGTCGATCGGCTTGACCGAGTGCAGCGACCCCTTCTTGTTGCGGCCGCGCGGGGTGCGGATGGCCTCGAAAATGTAGGCCTCTGTGGTCATATCGGAGTGTTTCCTTCCTAGGGTTGCGCCCGGACCGCACTAGGCGGCACCGGCGCGGGTAACCTCGCCGACCGGCCATGAGACCGACCGTGTGTATTCAATTCGCGGTACTCCCGGTGCCAGTCGTGCCACCACGCTCACACCGCCCATGTTCAATTTGCGCTGCTCACGCAACCGCGGTGGTTACTAGAGCTGCCGCCTGCCCAGTCTTCGCCACTACCGCCTAACGCTGTACAAACGAGGACATGGGCCTGCCGACGCAAGACAAGGTCGCCCGTACGCCTGGGCATACGATAGAACCTCGCCTCGCATGAGCTCGCGGCCACCCGCACATACTACCGCCGGATGCGAACTCCGGTTAACTTAACGTCGGGCGGGCAGTGGTTGTCAACCCTCTGGCCGGGTGCGATGCGCCTCACTCCAACCGGACGGCACCCAGCTCGGAGGCGAGCAATTGCAGGGCGACCTCATCCGGGTCCTGCCGGTCTCCCGGCGCCACCGGCCGCGCGGATTCGGCCAGCATCTCCTGCTCTTCCTCCGGCGTCGGCGGCGGGATCGGCGCGCCGCTGTACTCGCCAGGGCCCGGATCGTCGGGCAGATCGGGGTAATCGGGGGGCGGAATGTCGTCGTCGGCTATCGGGGCGGCCTTGGCCTGGCTGGGGCGGGAGAAGCGGGGCGGGGCGCTCGCCGCCTTGGTCGTCGTGGCCCGGGCGGATGCCGAGTCGGCGCCCGGCTCGGCAGGAGCCGACGGCGAGCCCGCCGGGGCGGATGCGCTCGGCCGGGAGAAGCTGCGCGGGGCGGGCGGTTCGGACGCTCCCGGCGCCGGCGCGGGATCCTCGGCGGCGCCGTCGCCGGACCGGCGCGATCCGCCGCCACCGGATTCCCGGCCACCACGGCCGCGAGTACCCGCGCCACCGCGCGGTGCGGTCTGCCCGGCGCCTGCCTCGAACCGCACATCGAATTCACGCCCGAGCACCGTCTGCAACGCTGCCCGCAGCGCATCCACACTGCGCTGCTCGGACAGCCGCTGCACGAGTGCGTCATGCGGGTGAACGAAGACGGCGGTGGCGCCGTCGACGCGGGCCGGTGCGGCGGCGGTCAACATCGCGTGCACCGCGACCGCGATCTTGCGCACCTCGGCCTTGATATCGGCCCAGGCGGCTTCGAGTTCGGCCAGCGGATCGCCGGTGGGAGCGGGTGCGGTGACCACTTCCGTCTCGGCACCGGGCGCCCCGACCTCGTGGTCGGCGTCAGGTGCTTGCTCCTGCTCGGCCGCTTCCCCACCCGCGAGGTCATCGACTCGAGGCTCCTCGACGGCCGCGACCACCGGGGTGGCCTCGGCGGCTGGTTCGTCGATCGGCTCGGCGGCGGGCGCAGTGTGGTGATCGCTCCCGGCCGGGGGCTGCTCGGCGGTGGTGGTCGCGTCGCCGGCACTGACGGGGGTTACCTGCGGCTCCGCCGCTGGCGGCTGCTGGGTGTTCGCGGGTATTGCCGCCTCGGGCCGGGCAGCCGCGCCATCCTGCTGGGCCGAGACCTGATCAGTGCTCGGCTGATCGGCGCCGGAGGCCGCCACGGCATCCTGCGGTTCCGACTTCGGCGCGCGCGATTCACGCAGTGCGGCAAGGGCTTCGGCGCCGCGGCGACGATTGGGGTCGGCGGGGGCCGGAGGCGGCGGAGCCGCCGCGGGAACGGCCGCTGGAGCCCCGGCCGCCGCGGAAGGCACGGCACCGGAAGCGAACTGGCGTTCCAGGTGCTCGAGGCGTTGCAACGCCGCCGCGTCCGAGTCGGTGGCGGCGGGCAGCAGCATGCGGGCGCAGATGACCTCGAGCAGCAGGCGCGGGGCGGTGGCGCCGCGCATTTCGCCGAGCCCGGCGTGCAGGAGTTCGGCGTAGCGGGTGAGTGCGGCGGGGCCGATGCTCTCGGCCTGGGCTTGCATGCGTTCGAGCTGATCGCCGGGGGCGGCGACCAGGCCACGTTCGGCGGCGTCGGGCACCGCGCGCAGCAGGATCAGATCGCGCAGGCGTTCGAGCAGGTCGACGGAGAAGCGGCGCGGATCGTGCCCGGCCTCCATCACCCGGTCGATGGTGCCGAACAGGGCCGCGCCGTCGGAGGTGGCCAGCGCACCGACGGCGTCGTCGATCAACGCCACATCGGTGACGCCGAGCAGCGACACCGCCCGCGTATAGGTGACGCCCTCGGGCCCGGCGCCCGCCAGCAACTGGTCCAGCACGCTGAGACTGTCGCGCGGCGAACCGCCGCCCGCCCGGATCACCAGCGGATACACCGCCTCCTCGACGGGCACGTTCTCCTGTTCACAGATGCGGCCGAGCAGGCCGCGCATGGTGGCGGGCGGAAGCAACCGGAACGGGTAGTGGTGGGTGCGCGATCGGATGGTCGGCAGCACCTTGTCCGGCTCGGTGGTGGCGAAGATGAAGATCAGATGGGCCGGCGGTTCCTCGACGATCTTGAGCAGCGCGTTGAAACCGGCCGTGGTGACCATGTGCGCCTCGTCGACGATGAACACCCGGTAGCGCGATTCGGCGGGCGCGTAGAAGGCACGGTCGCGCAGCTCACGGGTGTCGTCGACACCGCCGTGGCTGGCGGCGTCGAGCTCGATGACGTCCAGGTTGCCCGGGCCGCCGGGCGCCAACGCCACACACGACGGGCAGACCCCGCAGGGGCGCGAGGTCGGGCCTTCCACACAGTTCAGCGACCGCGCCAGGATCCGCGCGGAGGAGGTCTTACCGCAACCGCGTGGCCCGGAGAACAGGTAGGCATGACTGATCCGCCCGGTGTCGAGCGCGGTGCTCAGCGGGTCGGTGACGTGCTCCTGACCCACTACCTCAGCGAACGAAGCCGGTCGGTACTTCCGGTACAGAGCCACGGCCAGAGGTTACCGGCGGGCACCGACAGGTGAACACCCGCGCTGGTCGCGCCCGCGCCACCAGAATGCCGGGCCACCGCCACCGGAATGTCGGCAGCGACCCAGCGAATAACGAAACCGTCACCTCGCGCATGCCGGCGCAACCAGCTGGCTAACCTGTTGTCGGCAACTTCGGTAGCCAATCTTCATCAGGTTGGTGACCCCGGTCGGATCCACCCCGGCCGGGGCACAACCGAGCTCGACGAATCCACGCCCCCGCACCCGGAGGAACTCGCCGTGTCGTCGTGTGAAGACATTGCCGCCGCCTGGCTTTCCGGCACCGAATTCGCCGGGAACCGCGCCGCCGTGCAGCTGCTCAGCCGCGCGATCAGCCCGGGCGATTTCGCGGTAGAGCGCGAATCGCTACCGGTCAGCGCCGTCGCCGATCCCGTCACCTCGGCCACCATCCTGGAATTGCTCGAGCGCGGCCAGGTACCGACCATGGCCGCCATTCGCACGCTCACCGCGCAGAACGAGATGCGCCGCGAAGCCGAGCGGGTGGCCGATCTCGGCAGGCGCGCACAACGCTGGATCGACGATTTCGGCCGCCTGCTCGCCACCGTCGCCGAGGCGCATTGGCTGGCCAACGGCGTCGGGCCGACCCGCCGCGACGCGCTGGCCTCCGAGCCGGTCGCCCTGCTGATTCAGAGCCGGGTGGGCGAGATCGCGCCGAATGCGCTCAAGCATCTGTGGCTGATCGAGCGCGCGCAGCGGGCGGGCTGGATCGCCTATGACGACGAGCCGGGATCGCTGTGCGCGGCCCGGCGTTTCCACTCCGAGCAGTACGGCGACCAGGTCTCGGCGCAGCCGATCCATCTGATCGGCGCGGCGGTGGCCCGGCACGTCGACCGGGCCTGCGGCCACACCTGGCGGGAACTCGCCGTCCATATGCGGGATCGCTCGGGTGTGCCGATCTTCTTCGACGGCGCCGACGCCCTCGCTCAGCAGCGCTGGCTGACGATCGCGGGCTGGATAACGGTGCACGAGGAGCGGCCGTCCCTCGGTCCGCGCGGCCGACGCGCGCTGGCGCGCGGGCGCCGATAGCGAATCTGCCCCTTCCGCCACCAGGTTAACCGCGTTACGCTAACGCCACTAACTTACTGGAGGGGGCTCCTGTGCTGATCCGAATAGCGCGCTTGACCACACGCTTCCCGCGCATCGTGCTCGCGGTGGCGTTCGCACTCGCCGTGCTCTTCGGCATCGTCGGGGCCACCGCGTCGGCGCATATGAAATCCGGTGGATTCACCACCGACGACGCCGAATCCACCCGCGCCGCCGAATTGCTGGCGGAGAATTTCCCCGGCGCCTCCCCGAATTTCGTGCTGCTGGTCAGCTCCGAGGCCGGGCTGCGCGATCCGGCCACCAGCGCCCGCGCCACCGAACTCGTCGACGCCCTGCGCGCCCGCGACGACATCAGCGGAATCCAGTCCTTCTGGACCAGCCCGCCGGCCATGGCCGCGGCGCTGGGCAGCACCGACGGCGACAGCGGCCTGATCATCGCCGAGATCGAGGGCGACGAGAACCGGATCCAGCAGGTCGCCGGCGAGCTCACCGAGCAACTCACCGGCACCAGCGGCGGCGTGACCGTGCGCCAGGGCGGCGTCGCGGCGGTGTATCACGACGTCACCGAGCAGATCACCCATGATCTGGCGGTGGCCGAAGCGGTCGCGGTGCCGTTGTCGCTGATCGTGCTGATCCTGGTGTTCGGCAGCCTGATCGCCGCCTCGCTGCCGGTGATGGTCGGGCTGTTCGCGATCGCCGCGACGCTGGCCATCCTGCGGGTGGTCACGCTGTTCACCGACGTGTCGATCTACGCGCTGAACATGACCACGGCCATGGGCCTGGCGCTGGCCATCGACTACAGCCTGTTCATCGTCAGCCGGTACCGCGAGGAACTGGCGGCGGGCCTGGAGCCGGTAGCGGCCACCACCCGCGCCGTGCAGACGGCCGGACGCACCGTGCTCTACTCCGCGGTGACGGTCGCGCTCTCGCTGGCGGTGCTGAGCGTGTTCGACCTGTACTTCCTCAAATCGTTCGCCTACGCCGGCGTGGCTGTGGTGATCGCCGCCGCCGCGGCCGCGCTGTTCGTGCTGCCCGCCGCGCTGGTGCTGATCGGGCATCGGGTCAACGCCCTCGATCTCCGCGCTCCGCTGCGGCGGCTGTTCGGCCGCGATCCGCATCCGAGCGGACCGATGATTCCCGAGCACACCCTCTGGTACCGCACCACCAAACAGGTCATGCGGTTCGCGGTGCCGGTCGCGGTGGTGATCATCGCGCTGCTGCTGGCGCTCGGCTCGCCGTTCCTCGGCGTGAAATTCGGCTACCCGGACGATCGGGTGATGCCCGACAGCGCCAACAGCCGTCAGGTGGGCGACGCATTGCGCGAGGAGTTCCCGCGCGCCGATTCCGGGGCCAGCGGCACCATCGTGCTCGACGACTTCCACGATCAGAACGCCGTCGCCGACTACGCCGCCCGCCTGTCCAGGGTCGACGACGTTCCGGCCGTGCTGTCCAGCGCCGGAGTGTATGTCTCGGGGCGGCGGATGGCGCCGGGGCAACCCGAGATGGCCAACGAGACCGGCACCTACCTCACCGTGGCGACCGACCTGGATCCGTTCTCCCCCGAGGGCTCCGAGCAGCTCGAACAGCTGCGCGCGGTGGCCGCCCCCGCGCCCACGCTGTTCACCGGCGCGGCCGCGGTCAACGCCGATTCCCTGGACGCGCTCGGCTCCAAGCTCCTGCTGGCCGGGCTACTCATCGCGCTGGCGACGTTCGTGGTGTTGTTCCTGTTCACCGGCAGTGTGGTGCTGCCATTGAAGGCGATCCTGCTGAACACGCTCTCGCTGACGGCGGCCTTCGGCGCAATGGTGTGGATCTTCCAGGAAGGCCACTTCTCCGGCCTGATCGGTTTCACGCCCGTGGGCTATCTGGTGCCGACCATGCCGATCCTGATGTTCTGCGTCGCGTTCGGGCTGTCCATGGACTATGAGGTGTTCCTGCTGTCGCGGATCCGTGAGGAATGGGTCGCCAGGCGGGCCGAGCGCACCGGCGACGAACTCGCGGCCGAGGACAACACCGAGGCCGTCGCGATCGGTGTGGCCCGCACCGGCCGGATCTTCACCGCCGCAGCGGTATTGATGGCCATCGTGATCGGCGCGATGGTCACCTCGAAGGTCTCGTTCATCCAGCTCATGGGCCTGGGCCTGACGTTGACCGTGCTCGCCGACGCCACCATCATCCGTGCGCTGCTCGCCCCCGCGCTGATGCGGCTGCTCGGCCCGGCGAACTGGTGGGCGCCGAAACCGCTGGCCCGGCTGCACGCCAAGATCGGGCTCAGCGAGGAACCCGAACCCGTCGCCCGTGTTCCCGAACCGGCAGGGCATCGATGATCGCTGCCCGCAGACCACGCTCACCGCGCGGCACCGGTTCCCAGCTGCGCAGTGAGATCCTCGCCGCCGCCGCCGATCTGCTCAACCGCACCGGTAATGCCGAGGCCGTCTCGATCCGCGCGGTCGGCAAGCTGGTCGGGGTGAGCGCACCGTCGATCTACCGGCATTTCGCCGATAAGGACGAGCTCATCGACGCGGTGGTGGCGCAGGTGTTCGAGGATCTGGACACGGCCATGCGCGCCGCCGTCGACGCCGACCCCGCCGCGAATCCCATCGTCCGCCTGCACCATCTCGGCATGGCGTACGTCCGCTTCGCACTCGACCACCCCGAGCAGTACCGGCTGGCCACCGCCCCCGCCGAAACCCGCGGCGCCGTCGACCAGGTCCTCACCAGCAGCGCATTCCAATACATGGCCGACACCGTCAAGGCCGCGATGGACGACGGCCTGATCGACCCCGGCGACCCCACCCCCATCGTGCTGGAACTGTGGTCGGCCGCGCACGGCATCGCCTCCCTGCTGCTGGCGAAACCCTATCTGCCCTGGGGCGATCCGATGGCCGCCGCCGAACGCGTGCTCGCGGCAGCCTGCGCCGGGCACATCGTCATGAACCTCCTCGGCGAGCAGGCGACGCCAGAGGAAGCGGCGGGGTGGTTCGCGCGGTTACGGGAGGAGAAGCGGGGAGCGTAGTCCGCCATGCCCGGCGGGCGCGCCGATCCCTCAGGACACCGAATCCGACGACGCAGCCCAGGTATTGCACATTTGGACCCGGTTGTTGCGATACCCGTGCTCGTACCAGCCACCGTAATTCTGCGGGGATCCGTGGTCACGCATATCGCCCGGGAAATCACCGCGGTTGTAGTTGTCGCGCACGGTCTCCATCGCGTCATCGGCGGTAATCGTGCCGACGAAGGTCGATGAGCCGATGAACATGCCACCGAAGCACTGGGCGGCCAGTTCCAGCCGCCGCGAGTGCTCCAGGCCGAGCGCGGTGGTGGGGCCCGCATCGTAGGACTCCTGATGCGACTGTTTCAGAATGCCGGTCAGGTTTTCCACATGATGTCCGTATTCGTGCGCGAAGACCGCCATGAAGACCACGGTGTCGTAGGGGTCCTCGTTCTTCATGAAACTGTCCAGCGGCATGTAGATCGTCTTGTTCGCACCGCAATAGAACGCGGCGAAATTGCTGCTCCCCCCGGTGCACGGCGAAGTCGCTTCTGCGGCAGTCGCGGTCACGCTCAAGCCGGGTGGCGAGAACGGCAGGTTCTCGTATTCGAGCAGCGCACTCCACATCTGGCCGAGGCAAGCCGATTGCGCCTCGAAGAACGCACGCGCCCCCGACACCGTCGGCGACCAGGCCGGATACGAGCAATTGATGTTGTTGAGTCCGGTATCCGCGTGGGTGAACAGCGGGTTGGTGGCCAGCGCGGCAACGGGTTTCGGTCCCGCGGAGGTACTGCTGGTTGTGGTGGTTCGGCGGCTGGTGGTGGAGCTCGACCGCGTGGTGGTCGGACTGGCCGAATACGTCGTCGTCGGTGCGGGCGACGAGCTGTATGTGTAGCTCGGGGTGCTCGTCGGGGTGTAGGCGGTTGTCGAACCATCCGACGAGCTTGCCGCGAATCCCGCCGCGACCAGCAGGCCGACGACGATGAAGACGCCGAGGATCGTGAAGACGGCCGCTACTCCACCGCCGGAACGCGGTGGAGGCATCGGGCGGCCGTACGGCATGGGTGGGCCGTACGGCCGCATCCCCGGAGGTGGGCCGTACGGCATCGGCGGAGGTAGGGGCGCGCCATACGGCGGAGGCGCACCGTACGGAGGCGGCGGTGGGTACGGTGCGCCGTAGGCGGGAGGCGCGCCGTACGGCGGCGGTGCGGCATACGGTGGACGAGGACCAGGTGGTGGAGGCGGGACGCTTCTCGGCGGGCGGCCATGCGGCGGCGGGCCGTAACCCGGTGGTGGGCCGTAAGGCGGCTGGGTCATGCTGTTGTTCCTCCCCGATCACACTCTGCCGTCCGGCATCCACGGCCGTGACCCGCAGCGAATGACGACCGTATGGCTTCGGCAGGCCCGCGTCCAGTCCAGTCACCGGCAGACCGGCCACGGCCGACCGGCCCGCACCGCCACTGACCGTAGGCATTCGGAACCGTCCGCGCGCCTCCACCACACATCGAAGCGGCGCCCGTATCTGGCGGCGCGCATCGGTCGGACCGTGGCATCAACTCACCGCGGACGCCGGCGCGGCGAACGTATTGCATTGGCTGGTGCGGTTGTCGTCGACGCCGGTGTTGAACCAGCGGCTGCCGTTGGCGGTGCTGCCGTGGTCGCGCATGTCGCCGGGCTGGTCGCCGCGGTGCTCGGCGTCTTCGCGGGCCATGCTCATCTGCGCGGACGTCAGCGAGCCGCCCTGCGCGGACGACGACAGGTACATGCCGTCGAAGCAGTTGGCCTGCAACTCGACTCGGCGGGAGAGCTCCAATCCGCGGGTGCTGCGCACACCGGAATCGACGCGTTCGCTGTTGGCGGCGCGGAGAATGCCGGACATGTTCTGGATGTGGTGGCCGTATTCATGCGCGAACACCGACAGGTACACCACCCAGTTGTCGCCGAACAGATCGGTCTGCAACTGGCTGATCGGCATGTAGATGGATTTGTTGGCCGGGCAGTAGAAGGCGGCGAAGTTGCTGGTGGTGCCCGTGCATGGGGTCGTGATGCCCTCGGTGGTGGCGGAGACGTTCACCGTGGGCGCCTGGAACGGCAGTCCGGCCTTCTCCAGCACGGGCTTCCACGCGGCCTCCAGGCAGTTCTCGGCGCTGTCGAAGAAGGCACGCGCGGTTTCGACTCCGGTACCCCACGGCGCGTAATCGCAGTTCGCCGGGATCAATGTCGCGGTGGGGTCGGTGACCAGCGGGTTGTCGGCGGTCTTGGCGGGGCCGGTTTCGCCGTTGTCGTAGGTCATTCCGGGGCGCGGACCGGAGGCGTCCTCACGAATACCGGTCTTCACCCCGGCACGCACCAGACCGCCGACAACCACCAGCACCAGCACAACGAGCACCGCGACCACTTTGCCGCCACCGCCGGAACGGCGCGGCGGCGGACCGGGTGGACGGCCGTAGGGAACCGGCGGCGGCATCGGCCGGGCGTAGCCGGGCGGCGGAAACGGTGGGCGCTGAGCGTATCCCGGCGGCGGGCCGTACCCGGGCGGAGCGTAGCCGGGCGGGACGTAGCCGGGCGAAGGCGGGGGCCGGTGACCAGGAGGTGCGGCGTAACCGGGCGGCGGTCCCGGCGGAGGCCGGTGACCAGGCGGCGGATGGTATCCCGGCGGCGGGCCGTAGGGGGGCGGGCGATGTCCGGGCGGGATCGGGTGTCCACCGGGCGGGACCGGCCCATAGCCGTACGGTGGTTGACTCACTCCCCCGTACCCCCTCGTCTCATGTTCACCGACAGCCGCTGACGCAGAATAGCAAGCTGTTTAGAGTAGGCACTCATGCTGACTCTTCGGGGGGGCGCCGTCGGCGCGCTGCTTATCACCATCGTCGGATTGCTCGCGATGGGAACGCCCGCGACCGCACCGGTAGCCCATGCGCAGGAAGCTGTCGCCGACGGCATCACCATCGTCGCCGATCTCAAACTCAGCCGGGAGGGCGTGCTCGAGGTCAAAGAGCAGATCACCGTCCCCGAGGGTGACAAGTTCACCATGACGGTGCCGCTGCGGGTGCCCGCGGGCGAGGGCGCCGAACGGGTCTTCGAGGTCACCGACATCACCGCGGAGGGCGCGGGCACGGCGAAGGTCGAAGGCGATCTGTTCACCGTGCGCGCCGATCCCGGCCAATCGAGTTTCAGCTACTCGGTGAACAACACCGTCAGCGAGCAGGAGGGCACCCAGCTCTTCCATTGGGTGGGCGTGATGAACGCCGATATCGCCTCCATCACCGCCTCGCTGATCAGCCCGAGCTTCGAAATGGGCATCGTGGACTGCACACTCGGTCCGCCGAACGCGAGCAAGCCGTGCGCGGACGTGCACATCGAGGCCGACGGCGTGCTCTACCTTGAGCAGACCGACCTCAACAAGGGCGACGCCATCGACCTGACCTTGCAGATCCCGCCGGGCACCGTGCCCGCCAACGCCGAGATCCGCGAAACCGGTTCGACCGCCTTCGATATCACCGCGCCGGTGCTCGCCGCGTTCGGTGCGCTGCTACTGGCCCTTGCGGCCGCGGCGGCGTATGTGTTCCGCGCGCGACGTCAGCAGGCCGATGCGGGAACCGGCACCATCGACCCGGTGCTGCGCGAGAACGGCAAGGCGCAGTTCACCTCCCCCGACGGCATCCTGCCCGGCGAGGCCGGTGTGCTGCTCGACGAGAACGCCGACCCGACCGATATCGCGGCCACCGTCGTCGATCTCGCGGTACGGCGCTATCTGTGGATCGCGCCGATCAGCGATTCGGATTGGCGGATCACCCGGGTGAACCCCGCCGACGATCAGCTGCGGCCGTACGAGCGGGCCGTGTACGAGGCGCTGCTGCCCGGCGGCGCGGAGGCCGTCACCGTGAGCGAATTGCGTGCGCCCGGGCGGGTGCAGGCCGGCCCGGTGCGCGAAGCGATGCTGGCGGATGCGGTCGAGCGCGGCGCGCTCATCGACCAGACCCGGCGCAAGCTGCCGATCTGGTTGGGCATCGGCCTGCTCGTGGTCGGTGTCGGCGCGACCATCGGCCTGGCCCTCACCTCCGGCCACGCCCTCGTCGGCGTCGCCATCGCGCTCGCCGGTGTGGCCGCGCTGCTGCTGCCGCGTTTCCTGCCCACCCGCACCGCCCACGGCCGCACCCTCACCGGCCAGGTCCGCGCCCTGCAACGCGGCCTCGACGCCCTGCGCCGCGATTCCATTCCCCCCGCCGACCAGGAGCTGGTTTTCTCCCGCGCTCTCCCGTTCACCGTCATCACCGGTCGCGCCGACAACTGGATCCGCACCTTCCGCGACCTCAATCCCAGCGCCGACCGCCAACCCGGCCTCTACTGGTTCGGCGGCTTCGACCGCGACCCCAACCTCCACCGCTTCGCCGGGCATTTCCCGTATTTCATCACCGCGGTGGAAGGCCTGTTCCCCGCGGGGAACTGACTCCCCCATTGCGAGCCGGTGAGTGGTACATGACGCAGGCGACACGCCGCGAGTGCCTACGTCATGTACCGCTCGGCGGCTAGGTGAGGGTTGCGCGGCGAAGGGCGGAGAGGGGGTCGGTGTAGAGGGGGGTCAGGGAGGTTACTACGGCGGCGAACTCTTGGACTTTGGGGGCGAAGCCGGTGATGCGGATGTCGGTGGGAGGGAGGGCTGTCGACTGGTTGAAGGCTCGGGAAACGTGGGACAGGGCGGGGCGGTAGGCCGTGAAGGCTTGGCCGCCCAGGACTACTCGGTCGGGGTTGAGGAGGTCGCGGATGAGGGCGACGGTCTGGCCCAGCGTTGTCGCGCGTTCGGCCAGGAGGTCGCGGGCTGGCTGGGAGCCCTCGGCGGCGGCGCGGTAGAGGTCGGCGATGGTGGTGCCCGCGGTGCCGTTGTGGGCGGGGATGATGCCGCGGCCGACGGCGCGGGCGTGCAGGGCACGGTCGCCGACGGTCACCTCGAAGCAACCCGTACGGCCGCAGGTGCATTCGACGTCCGAGCCGGTGGGAAGGTGCGCGATGGAGCCGGGGCCGTTGCTGGGGGTGTGCACGCGGCCGTCCAAAGTGACGGCCACACCGGCGGTTTCGCGAACATAGAAGTAGAGGCTGCTGCCCTTGGCGAGCCCGGTGACGTCACGATCACCGGTGGGCAGCAGCAGTTCCGATGCGGCCATGGCCTCGACGTGCGGCGCCACCGACACCGGAAGTTCGAGTACCTCGGCGAGCACCGCGCCCAGCGGTGCCGCGCGCCAGCCGAGCTTGGGATGGTCGACCACACCGGTCTGTGTGTCGACACGGCCGCCGATGGCGACCCCGGCCCACAACGGTTTACGCCGATGCCAGCGCTGCAGGAACGCGCGGGCGCTGCGGGCAACGGTGGTGACGGCGAATTCCTGGCCGGTCTGCGGCGTGGCGATGGCCAGCCCGCCGAGGATGCGTCCACGCAGGTCGGCGGCGACGATCTTGGTGGCGGCGGCACCGATGTGCACGCTGATCGTCAGATACGAGTCGTGGTCGATCTCGAAGGGCACGCGGGGCCTGCCGACGGCACCGGAGGCGGTGAGGTCGGGGCGTTCGCGCAGCAGCCCGGCGGTCAGCAGTGCCGAGACCTGACGGTTCACCGTCGCGATACTCAAACCTGTTGCGCGAGCGGCATTGTCGCGCGAGACGGGTCCGCCGGTGGCGGCTCGCAGCACCGCGGCCGCCGGATTGTCGGAGATCCGCAGTTCCGGCGCGACGACGACCGGGCGAGTGTTGCGGACACGGGCAGTGGACCGAGAAACGCTACGTTCCAGGGTAGGAAGGGACATCTGTGGATTCCTTGCTGAAGTCCCGTCAACGGGACGTGCCTACACGTGTGGCGTGGCGGCGACGCGCGAGCGGAAGAACTCGCTCAGCCGCGACAGCAGGGACAACACAGTTCCCGCGTGAGCGGGAGCCGCAGACCGAGACCAGCGGTCACATAGGTGACGCGCTGAGCGGTGATACGGCCGGTGAACATGCGATCGAAGGTAACACCGATTCGGGCGACGCACCAAGCCCCGGCACGCCGATGTGCGCCCGGACACAACTGTTTCCGCAGGTGAAGCCGTTGCCTGACGAATCATGAACAATCGACGGCCGAACCGGACGGCGCGGCGGTGCACACGCGGAAACCCCGCCGAGCATTGCTCGGCGGGGTTTCCGCGCAGACCGCACCGCGGCCTACCGTTTACCCGCGGATCGGACCAGATGGGCGGACAACCATCGGTCCGCAGCTACTTCGCCGGTGCCGGCGCCGGGAACGGCTGATTGATCGTCGAGAAGTACTGGATCGCGGCCCCGATCGCGACGGGCGCGGTCACCAGCAACTGCCCGGCCACCGTGCCGAGCGCACCGACGGCGAGGACACCACCGATGCAGCCGATGGCGGCGGCGGGGATGAACGGACCGAACAGGCCGATGATGGTGGCCGAGGCGACGGTGGCGCCCGCGATGCCGCCGAGCACGCAGCCCACGGCCGCGCCGCCGAGCCCGCCGACGAGTGTGCCGATCGTCGCCCCCATCGCGATGGTGCTCGTCAGCCTGGTCCAGGCATCCTTTTCCCGATCGTATTCAGACTTGAACGGCGCCTTGTCCTCGAAGGGCAGCGCGACCGGCTTGTAGACCGCATGCGCGAGATCGAATTGCGGCGTCAACGTCGCGGTGCGATCCGAAATCTGCGCGGCGATCGGGAATTCGAATTCATCCACCCGGAAACGCAACGGTGTTCCGGCGAGCACCGTTCCGTCCGCGGCCTTGACCTTGAATGTGTCGTCCTCTACCACCAGCGATCCGGCATCGGTGGTGATGATCGACTGTGTTTCCGTCGCGTGCGCGGTGAAACCGACGGCTCCGGTGTCCTTTTCCGGCGCCGCACCCGATGTTCCGGCAGCTACGCCGGTCGCGACGGTCACCAATACCGCGATAACGGCCAGCTTCCTCATCCTCATGAAACGCAATCCCTCATCTCAATGAAACTTCCGGGGAACAGCATCGACGGAATTGCGACCGCTGCCGAGATTAAAATGCGGCCAGATTTCAATGAGTCGTGCGCGGGCGCGTCACTGCCCGCGAGCCGCCGTTACCCCGGCGGCTCGCGGTGGGGACCAGCCACGCGTTCCTTACACCGGCGCGTAGGACGCGTAGATCACTTCATTGCGAAAAGTCTTGGCGTCCAGCAATTTCAGATCGGGAATCTGGTGGCCCCTGCCTGCGATGGCACCGTCCACCGTGATGTTCTCTGTGATCACCAACGAACGCACGATCAACCTCCTCGGTGTCGTCCTCCACCAATGGAGACGAGCCGGGATCCGGCGATTCATCGCCGTGGCCACGGGGGTGCGTCGTCCGCTCGCTCACCGGTGAGCCCGGCGCGCTCAGCTCTTCTTGGCGGCGGCCTTCATCTGCTTCTTGAAGGCGCGGACCTCCAGCAGGGATTCCGCGTCGACGATATCGGCGGCCGAGCGGCGCGAACCGGGTTCGGCGTAGGCGCCGGCCGCGTCCTCCCAGCCCTTGGGCCGGATGCCGAGTTGTTTGCCGAGCAGGGCGAGGAAGATGCGGGCCTTCTGGTCGCCGTAGCCGGGCAGGTCCTTGAGGCGGCGCAGCACCTCTTTGCCGTCCGGATCGCCCTGGGTCCAGATGGCCTCGACGTCACCGTTGTAGTGCTCGATGATGTAGCGCGCGAGGTCCTGGGTGCGCCGGGCCATCGAGCGCCCGTAGCGGTGGATGGCGGGCGGGGTCGCGCACAATTCCTCGAACTCGGCGGTGTCGGCCTCGGCGATCCGGTAAATATCGAGCCCGCCCATCCGGTCGGCGATCTTCTTCGGCCCACGGAAGGCGTGCTCCAGCGGATACTGCTGGTCCAGCAACATGCCGATGACCAGGGCAAGCGAGCTCTCCGACAGCAGCTCGTCGGCCTCCGGTTCCTGCGCGAGAGTCAACTTGGCCATGCTGCGCTCCTCCTAGCGGTCCGGATGTCCCCCGATCATCCCACCCCGCCCAGGTCCCGTGCACGAGCCCGTCGCGGCCGACGCGCGGAAAGGAGCGGAACCGAACGCGGTGTTTCGTAACGTCTGCCGGACCTGCGCGAACTCCACCGCGAGGTTACCCAGCGGTAGTGATACCTGTCACAGACCTGCGTCGCGAGCACTGATCCGCCCACGTAGGCTCGGCGCATGCCACAAACGGCGATACCCACATCCGCAACACCCACGATGGATGCACCAATGAACAGCTTCGGGTTACGTCCCGACCGCTTCGACTCGGCGGGCCAGGAACAACTGATCGATGTGCGCGACCTGGAGGCCGCGCTGCCCGGATTGTCGCGGTTGCGCGATTGGGCCCATCAGGCGCTCGCACTGGGGCCCGGTGAAACCGCCGTCGACATCGGCTCGGGCACCGGCTCGGAGGTCATCACCTTCGCCGAGGCCGTCGGCCCCGCCGGCACTGCCATCGGCGTCGAACCCGACCCGCATCTGCTGGCCGCGGCCGAACGCAACGCCGCCCAGCTCGGCTCCCGGGCGAAATTCCATTCCGGCGACGCCTACGGCATCCCGTTCGGCGCCGACACCTTCGACGCGGTGCTGTGTGAGCGCGTCTTCCAGCACCTCACCGCCCCCGATCGCGCCGCCCGTGAAATCGCGCGGGTGGTGAAACCCGGCGGACGGGTCGTGGTGGTGGACGCCGATTGGGGCACCGCGATCGTGCACCCCGGCGACCACCGGGTGGTCCGCGGCGTCGTCGACACCCTCATCTCGGCGACCACCAATCCGTTCTCCGGCCGTCGCCTGCCCGGCCAGCTCACCAAGGCCGGGCTGGTCGTCGACGATATCGGCTCGCACGCCCTGGTCCAGCAGCGTTCGGCCGGTGCGGGCGCGCTGGTCTCGCGGATCTCGGCGATGGCGGTGGCGCGCGGTTCGATCACCGAAGCCGAGCGCGACCAGCTGCTGGCCGATCTGGCCGCGGGCGCGGCGAGCGGCGACATCCACCTGTCGGTGACGATGTTCGCGGTGCTCGCCCACAAACCCGCCTGAAACCGGCCGATCGAGACGACGAACCCGCGGCGCGAGGTACCCGCCGCGGGTTCGCTACCGGGGCATCCCCGGCCTTCAAGCCCTTATTTATCGAGCATCTTCTCGGTGGCCGCCAGCAGCACGCAGGTGGCAAGGCCGTCCATCGCCTTGGCCAGTTCGTCCAGCGACGGGAAGCTGGGCGCGATGCGAATGTTCTTGTCTTCCGGATCCTTCCGGTACGGGAAGGCCGAACCGGCGGCGGTCAGCGCGATTCCGGCGTCCTTGGCCAGGCTGATCACCCGGGCGGCCGTGCCCTCCATGACGTCGAGGCTGATGAAATAGCCGCCCTTGGGTTCGGTCCAGGACGCCACCTTCGACGGTCCGAGCCGATCCTCGAGGATCTTCAACACCAGCGCGAACTTCGGCTCGAGCAGCGCGCGATGCTTCTGCATATGCGCGCGCACCCCAGCCGCGTCGGTGAAGAACCGCAGATGGCGCAGCTGGTTGATCTTGTCCGGGCCGATGCTCTTCTTGCCCGCGTGGCTCAGATACCAGTCCAGGTTGGCGGTGGAGGCGCCGATGAAGCTCACACCCGCGCCGGCGAAGGTGATCTTGGAGGTCGAGGCGAACACCAAGGGGCGGTTCGGGTTTCCCGCCGACTCGGCCATGCCGAGCACATCGAGCACCGGGGCGGCGGTGTCGGTGAGCGGGTGCACCGCGTAGGCGTTATCCCAGAACAGGCGGTAGTCGGGGGCGGCGGCGGGCATCGAAACCAGTTCGCGCACCACATCTTCGGAGAAGACCACGCCGGTGGGATTGGAGTAGTTCGGCACCGCCCACAGACCCTTGATCTGCGGATCCTCGGCCAGCAGCGCGGCGATGGCCTGGGTGTCGGGGCCATTGTGACGCATCGGGATCGGGATCATCTCGAAGCCGAGCGCCTCGGTGATCGCGAAGTGCCGGTCGTAGCCGGGGCTCGGGCACAGGAACTTCACCGTCGGCTCGTCGGCCCAGCGGCGCGGCGAATCGGGGGTGCCGTAGAGGGTGGCGAAGGTGATGACGTCGTGCATCAGCTCGAGGCTGGCGTTGTTGCCCGCGAGCAGGTTCGAGACCGGGATGCCGAGCAGCTCGCCGAAGATGGCACGCAGTTCGGGCAGGCCGTGCAGGCCGCCGTAGTTGCGGCAGTCGGTGCCGGTGCCGTCACGGAAATCACCGTCGCCGGGCAGTGCGAGCAGGGCGGCGGACAGATCGAGTTGTTCCGGTGAGGGTTTACCCCTGGTGAGATCCAGCGTGAGCTTCTCGGTCTTGAGCGTCGCGTAATTCGCGGTCTGGGTCTCGTGTTCGGACACGAGCTCCGCATGGCTCATCAAACCGATCTGCGTTTGCCGGGGCATCCTTGGCAGCCTTTCCAAGCAGCGTGGGGTAAGGGGAACGGGGGCCGATCACTCGGCACACCCCGGTCAACGTTACCCGGCGATTGCTGCGAATTGGGGGCAATAAAAAAGGGGACCCCGCGCACCCGGCAGAGCCCGTTGACCCTTGCTGCCTTCCGGCCCTGGGGGAGTTCACAGGATGCGCGCCGCGCGGGATCCGTC
Source organism: Nocardia sp. CDC519 (assembly GCF_059509835.1). NCBI lineage: Bacteria > Bacillati > Actinomycetota > Actinomycetes > Mycobacteriales > Nocardiaceae > Nocardia > Nocardia sp. CDC519. The sequence goes on from NZ_CM183377.1 coordinate 805,862, forward strand.
GGCCAGTGTAGCGGTCCCTCGCGAGCCGTGCAGACAGGGGGCGCGCGCGACAAGATCGCTGGCTACGATCCTTGGGAACAACGGGAGGGGCTTTGCCCTCACGCACGAGGGGATCGACAGATGACCAACCAGAATCCGCCCGGCAGCGGCGGCCCGGAACCGCAGTGGTGGGAGACACCGAACACCGGGCAGGGGGCCGACCCGTCCAGGGCGGATCCGACGATCCTGCGATCCGACCTGAACCAGCCGGTGGCCGATCCGACCATCCTGCGCTCGGACCTGAATCCGCCCGGCGATCCGTACTCGAGCGGCGCGAACCCCTACGCCAGCGGCGCCGCACCGTATCCGGGGGCCAACCCCTACCCGAGCGGAGCCACCCCGTACCCGCCCGGTGGACAGCAGCAGTGGGCACCGGGCCAGCCGGTGCCGCCCGCCGGCTTCATGCCTCCGCCACCGCGGCCGAGCAACAAGACGCCCTGGATCATCGGCGGTTCGATCGCCGCGGTGGTGCTGCTCGTGGTCATCGTCGGTGTGATCGCCATCGCCTCGAGCGTGTCCGATTCCAGCGACAAGCCCTGGGACGGTGAGTACGCCTTCAAGGAGGGCAACGCCTGCGAGCTGGTCGACCTCAGCGTCCTCGACCAGTGGGCGGTCAACCGCGAGGAGACCACCCACAAAGAGGACGGCCCGATGGACAGCATCGGCGGCGGCGACCTCAGCTGCCGGGCCAAGAACACCAACCCCGGCGAGGACGGCGGCGATGCGTCGCTGTCGCTCGAGGTCGCCTTCGACACCAAGTACCAGGACGAACCCCGGTTCGACATGTGGAAGCAGTTCGACACCGGAACCACCGGCACCGGCTACGACCACGGCAACGTGAGCGATATCGGCGAGCGCGGCTACTACGCCACCCAGGAACACACCTACAACTACATCCCCAGCACGCTCGACCACATCGTCGCCGTGAACGACAGCAATATCTCGGTCAAGGTCGAGATCAGCGTCTCGTCCATGAGCAGCTTCGACCGCGACGGCATCGACGCCGCGGCCCGCGCGCAGGTCAAGAAGGTGCTCGACGCCCTGCGCAAATAGCCGGCGCGACGCCGCGCACCAGCGCGGAGGAGCGCCGCGACCGGCCCGTTTGGCATCGGCCGGGGTCCAGCCGGTATGCTGCACCACGGAGGATTCGCCTAGTGGCCTATGGCGCTCGCCTGGAACGCGGGTTGGGTTAACGCCCTCAGGGGTTCAAATCCCCTATCCTCCGCAGAGAACAACAGGCCGGGACACTTCTCAGTGTCCCGGCCTGTTGTGCGTCACGCCACCGAACCCGCTGCATCGAGGATCGCCGCATCCCAGCGGCTGCGCGAGGCGAGCACCTCGCTTCGGTATCGGGCAGACCAGGCCGCGACCGCCTCCAATACCGAGAGCAGGCTGCGGCCCATCGGCGTCAACGCGTATTCGACTTGGACCGGAACCGTCGGATACACCGTTCGCGCGATCAGGCCGTCGCGTTCGAGCTTGCGCAGTGTCACCGTCAGCATGCGCTGTGAGATTCCCGGCACCCGCCGATGCAGTTGCAGGAACCGGCGGGTGTCGACGGTGAGCTCGGCGATCACCAGCACGGTCCATTTGTCGCCGATGCCGCTGAGGACATCACGAACGTCGCAGGCCACTTGGTATCGGGTCACCATCCGCGGCGCATCGGGTGCTTGTCGGAGCATCGTTTCCATTCCTGTCGAGCAGTCACATTCGCCGGTCCGCCCCGCACGGCGGTGCAGTCCTGGTGGCGAGGCACATCCGATCCCGCGCGTTCGCGAGGGCGATGATCATGATCAGATTGCCGAGGTTGTACGGCCCGAGCAGGCGTTCGGCCGCACCGAAGGTGTCATCGGGCACTTCGAATCCGGGCAGCACGGTCAGCGTTTCCGCGAGCGCGAGCGCGGCACGTTCGGTGTCGGAGTACAGCTGTGCATCGCGCCAGCCCGCCAGTTGGTTGAGCCGCTGCTGGGTTTCCCCGCCGGCCAGCGCAGCACGGGTGTGCACATCGAGGTGATAGGCGCAGGCGTTGAGCTGTGAAATCCGGATCCGGACCAGTTCCTCGAGCCGAGCGTCCGCCCAGCCCTCGCATTGCAGCACGAGTTCGAGCTCGGCGATCAGCTCGAAGGCGCGCGGTGACACGGCTGTCAGATCGCTGTCGGATGAACTCCATTTCGGTCGGACCGCCGAGCGGCTGTTCGTGTCGAGGGCTCGGATAAGCCAACTGATCAAAGCCTTGGAACGGCGGGTGGGCGCGCCGCTGTTCGAGCGGACCAGTCGCAGCGTGGTGCTCACCCCGATCGGTCACCAGCTGCGCGAGGATCTCACCCCGCACTTCGCCGGCGTCCAACGATCCATCGACCGGGCCGCCGATGCCGCTCGCGGCGGCATACTGCGCCTCGGATTCTCCAGCCCGAGGGCCAGCGAGCTGGTCGCGAAAATCATGGCCGAGTTCCGGACTCGGCATACCGACTGTGCTGTCGAGATCCGTGAAGTGCACCTATCCGATCGCTTCGGGTCGCTGCGCCGCGGCGAACTCGACGTGCAGCTCATCGAATTCCCCGTCGACGAACCCGATCTCGTGTCCGGGCCGGTCCTGTTCAGTGACGAACGGGTGGTGGCCGTGTCCGATTCGCAGCGGCCGGCCGATCCACCGCAGGCCGGCCACGGCCTACTGGCAGGAGCTGCTCACGCTGGTGGCCGCGGGCCACGGCGTCACCATATGCGCGGCACAGGGTGCGCGTTACTACGCGCGCCCCGACCTGGTGTACCGCCCGCTGGCCGATGCCGCGCCGCTGGAATACGGATTGGTGTGGTCGGCCGTGGGAATCGGGCCGATGGGCCGGGAATTCGCACGGCTGGGGATCGAGAAGTTCGCGGCACCGGCGACCGGCACGCCGAGGCCGACGCGCTGACGCGTGCGGGCGCGGTCGATTAGGCTCACCGGCACATGGCGAGATCGGGGGGTTCCGATGAAGAGCAAGTACACCAGCTCCTGGCGAGTACGCGGTGCGGTGATCGCGCTCGCCGCGGGTTCTGCGCTGCTCACCGGATGCGATGTTTCCGGGCAGGCGGTACCGGAGTCGACCTCGACGGCGCCGCCGTCGACGACGCAAGCGCCGCCCGGCATACCGGTGGTCCTGACCGCACAGACCGCCGACGGCACACCGCCGACACCGGAAACCATGAGTGCCGCCAGGCAGATCATTCTGTGGCGCGCCGAGGGCATGCGGCTGCCGGGCACGACCGTCACGATCAAAGATGACACCCTGGTGGTCACCGTCCCCGACGACGACGGCGCGGCAGCGCGCAGGCTCGCACACACCGGCAAGCTGACGGTGCGGCCGGTCCTCACCGCGGTGCCGACGGCCGGCTCCGGCAGCGCCCCGGCCCCACCGGCAACCGACCCGATCACCGCCAAGATCACCAGGCAGAGCAGTGATCCCGCGATTCAGCAGCAGGCGATCGCCGCGCTCGACTGCGGCGCGGCCGATCCGCTGCGCAGCGCGGACGACCCGGCGCTACCACTGGTGACCTGTGCCGCCGACGGCACCGAAGTGCTGCTGCTCGGCCCCTCGGTGCTCGACAATCGCGGCATCTCGGATGCGAAGACCCGCCCCGAACCCGGATCGGACCGGCACTCGATCGAGGTGACGTTCACCAGGGATGCCACCGAGGTGTTCGCGGATTTCACCACCGAAAACATCAACAGGCGAGCGGCTTTCGTCGTCGACACCGAGGTCATCAGCGCCCCGATGATCATGTCGCCCTCGCCCGGCGGATCCACGCTGATCTCCGGGAACTTCACCGCCGAATCGGCCGAGGAGCTGGCCAACTCGCTGCGCTTCGGTGACCTCCCGGTGCCCTTCACCGAACGCTAGGTCTGTTCACCGGTCCCGGCCCGCCCGCGCTCCGCGATGCCCGCACGAATCCGCGCGATGAGGTCGTCGAGGCGATCCTGATGGGCGCCGGCCCAGTAGACGCGCCCGCAGCCGCGGCACTGCCGGAAGGTGTCGTAGTAGCGCAGGGTGAGCGGGGGCAGCCGATCGGCGACGTCGCGTTTGTCGACATCGTCGAGCAGGTCGCCGCAGCGCACACACCGGGTGAGCGGAGCGAGGCGGTCGGCGAGATCGAGCCGGGTGATCACTTCGAGGATCTGGTCCACCGGCCGGTCCGCGCGCACGAACACCCCATGGGTGACGATGCGCCGCGCGAGCAGTCCCCTGTCGCGGGTGAGCAGGATGCGGTGCTCGGCGGCCGAGATCTGGGCCAGCTCGGCATCGTCGGCGTCGAATTCGCAGCGGATGTCGAGCCCCATCAACCGCATCAGCCGGGCCAGGCCGCCGAGGTTGACGTCGACGAGGAAGCGCGGTTCACGCAGCGGTCGGGGCCGCACCCGGGTCAGCGATCCGATATCGAGGGTCTCGAACATCGGATACACCGCCAGCCGGTCACCCGGACGCGGGCGATGCCCGAAATCGACCGATTCGCCGTTGACCAGCAGCAGATCGATCTCGGTATGCGGCACACCCGCCGCTTCCACCACATCCTTGACCGTCTGATGCGGGCGCACCGGCCGCCACAGCATCCGGTGCCGCGCCGGTGCCGGCAGGAAGTCGTTCAGCTCGGCGTATACGCGCAGTTCGACACCTGCGGTCATGGATCCGAGGTCACCGTCCGGAGCACGAGGATGCTTCCGGCGTGGGTTCCCGGTTCAGGCGGCCAGCCGCTGCTCATATTCATCCGCGAGCGCGAGCAGAGCGGTCGCCCCGTCGCCGACGAAGCTCGATCCGTGCATGATCGCCAACGTGGTCGGCCGCAGTTGCGCGAGTTTACGGAGCGCGGCGGGCACGGCCGGGCCCAGCGAGGTGGCATGGAAGACGTCTTCGGCGACGGCAGCGGGCTCGACCAGATCCGCGGCCGTCAGGGCCGGACCGTTGCCCAATTGACTCATCAGATCGCCGCAGAAAAGCACTCCGGTGTCCTGCTCGTAGAGGACTCGGGCTTCCCAATTGTGGGGAGCATGAGGGGTGTCGAAGTGCTGAATGTGGCGGCCGCCGATGTCGAGGACTTCGCCGTCGACCATCGGGCGCGGCGGCCGGTCGGCCATGTCCTCGATAGACACCGAACAGCCCAGCGCACCGTGCGCGACCTGGGCATTCGGTGCGGCGGCGAGAAACAGGTTCATGGCGCCGCACTCGTCGGCCTCGACGTGACCGAAGGTGATCCAGCGCAGCTGTTCGACCGGCCTTATTCGCTCGATCTGCGCCGTGACCAGGGGAAACAGGCCACGCATTCCGGTGTGGAACAGCAACGGTTCCTCGGCATCGACGAAGAATTGGTTGAAGGTGAACCCGGCCGGGCCGAGCTCCGGGATGAAAGTCGAGATGCGATAGATGCCGTCCGCGATCTCGTCGGTATGGGTATCCATTGCGAATCCCCTGGTAGTACGGCCCCCCACGACAAAACATGCGCGTCGAACACCGGTCTTGAAGTCTACTCGCGAACGCCGGACGCCGGAATCGCACGGGAGCAAACACCCGGCTTTCGCGTTCTCCCCGAGGGGGCGGCGAGAGACGCTGAAGACGGGTTCAGGCTTCTTCAGCCAGGCTTCAGCTGCATCTGCGACTGTTATCGTCGCTTCGAATCAGCCGTCCCCACTGGAGGTTTCGCCCCGATGTTCCTGCGCAAGATCGCTGCCGTATCCACTCTGGCCGTCGCAGCAACCGTCCTAACCATCGGGCCTGCCGGTGCGGACCCGCACACCGCGGACGCGGTGAACTACACCGCCACCACCACCCCGACCAACACCGTCGTCACCATCGATTCCGGCTCGTTCACCACCGAGGGCGGAATCTTCGCCATCAAGGCCGAGGACGGCACCGTGCTGGCGGGTACACCACTGCAGTTCCGAGTCGACGATTTCCTCTTCCCGATCGCCGCCGAAATCAACGACAAGACCGCGACCCTCACCCCGCGCTTCGACCTCGAGCACGCGGTCTACCAGCCGGTGGCGCTGCCGTTCGAAGATCAGGCGAACTGGAAGACCCCCTACGACCGCGAGGTGGCGGCCTTCACCCGGCTGAAGGACACGATCGCCACCGGCGCCTCGATCGGCACCATGGTCGGCGGCATCGGTGGTGGCGTCGTCGGCTGCATCCTCGGCGGTATCGCGGGGGCGACGGTAGCGGCGGCGACGATCGTCGGCATGTTCGGCCCGTTCATCCCGGCCGCCGCCGTCGGCTGCCTCGGCGGCATCATCGCGATCGGCGCGCTGGGCACCCTCGCGGGCCAGCTGCTGGTGACCGCGCCGGTGGCCATCGCGGCGCTGGCCCAGTACTTCACCACGATCAACCAGCCGTTCACCCCGCGCACGAAGTAGACGACCGGTTCAGGGCTCGCGAACGCCGTCGGTTGCCGACTCCACATCGGCCGCCGGCGGCTCACGCGGTTCATCCGGGGGCGGCGGCCGGTGCCGTTCCCATGCCCGCGCGAGCAGGATCGTCACCCCGACATACGCCCAGCCGAGCAGCACGTCGATGGTGTAGTGCTCGCCGCCGTAGATCAGCGTGAACGCCATCGCAGGCGGGTACAGCGCCAGGATCACCCGGAACCATCTCGGGGCGTACGGCCACAGCGCCACCGTCACCATCAGCGAGAACGCGGCATGCAGCGAAGGCAGCGCGGCGACCAGATTGCCCTGCGCTTCCAGCCAATCGGCGCTCGTATCGAACGAGACCATGCCGAAGCCGAAGCCGCTGACCCGGCCGACCTCCTCGTCGATCACGCCCTCGCGCGAGGCGTACCAGGGCGGCGCGGCGGGCACCAGGATGTAGGTGAGCAGGCCGAGATACGACAGCAGCACGATGCGGCGCATGTACTTCGACCAGCGCCCGCGCGACTGCACATAGAAGATGGCGGCCACCAGCCACGGGACGATGAAATGGCTGGTGTAGACGATGCCGGTGAGAATCGACCACCACGGCCGCTGGTCGCCGGTCATCAGCTGCTGCTGCAGCCAGACCGTCGGTATCGTGCCGCCGAACAGCCAGCTCTCGGCCGAGACCAGCTCCTCGACCCGCACCGGCATGCCGAGTTTGTCGGCGATGCCGCGGGTGTGGTCGTACACCACGAGCGCCGCGATCAACGGTACCCAGTCGATCAGGATCCGCAGATGCTCGCGCCACGGCCGATAGGGGTTGAAGGCCGCGATGCCGACCATGATCCACGCGGCCTGATAGATGCGATCGGTGGGTATGCCGAAGACGATGCTGACGACGGCCAAGGCCGCCAGGTACCCGCACCAGACCCCACTACGAAACAGTCGCCGCGCCGGTCGCTGCTGTTGTTGCGAGACCGGAGCGTCCGCCGTTGGCACGCCCATCTATCCAGTTTCCATGCACGACGCGGTTACCCGGACGAGATCCGGCACGAGTCCGGCAGATGACACCCGAGTTAACTCGTTTGCTGAAGTGTTGCTGATTTCTTCGCCAGCCGATACGGTCATGCCCGACGGGAGCAGCACGACTCCCATACCGTTCGCCTGGGACCGGGAGATTTCGATGGGAAACACCGCCAATAGCTGCCACCGTGCCCGTGCCGGACGTGGCGGCATGATCGCGGCCGACACCTCAGCGGTCGATTTGCTGGCCACCAAGCAGTTCACCGTCGACGGCGCGGCGGTGCGCGTGATGATCGGACGTCCCGAGCCGTACGCCACCGGCCGCGGCTGGCGCTGCCGCATCCGCGTCGAACGCGGCACCTCCCGACTGGAACAGTCCCAAGTGGTGGCGCCCGATGAGATGTCGGTGGTGCGGCTGGCTTTGGAACTGGTCACCTCACGCCTCGGCATGAGCGAAACCCAGTTCTTCGAAGGCGCCACCGTCGGCCCCGGCGCGGTCGAGGCCACCGCCCGCTGATCGCGCCTCATCCGGCGTGCTCGGCCAGGAAGTCGGCCCAGGTGCGCTTGCCCACGTCACAGCCGAAGACGAGATTGTCACCTGCCCGGTAGGCGCGCCCCATCGCGCCCGGCAGTCGAACCGGCAGCAGCAGCCGCCGTTTTCCGGTGACGCGCAGATACGCACGGGTGAGTTCGGACAGTTCGAGTACCTCGGGCCCGACCAGATCGCGCACCAGCCCCGCCGGCTCACCGAGAGTGAGTTCGACCAGCCGTTGCGCGACCTCGGCCGTCTCCACCGGCTGTGCCCGCAGCCCGCCGGGCGCGGGAATCACCGGTGATTTCGCCATCGCACGGACCACACCGAACAGCAGGTCGTGGAATTGCGCCGCCCGCAATGTCGTCCACGGGACACCCGAGCGCACCACGATCTGCTCGGCCGCCGCCTTCTGCCGGTAGTACCGCACCGGCAGCGAATCCGGCGCGGTGACCGAGATGTAGACGACGTGCCGCACGCCGGCACCGGCCGCCGCGGTCATCAGGTTACGGGTGCTGTCGGCATCGGTCTTGGCGTCACCGGCCAGATGCAGGATGGTGTCGGCGCCGGACACCGCGGCATCGACACCCACGTTCTTCAGCAGATCGCCGGTGACGTATTCGATGCCGTCGCGGATGCCGGGAGCGCGCCTGCTCAGCACCCGAAAGGGCACGCCTGCCTGACGCAGCAGCGGCGTCACCTGACGTCCGAGGGTGCCGGTACCGCCGGTGAGCAAAATGTTCGAGGGCATCGCCGTACTCCGTTCCGTCGCGTCACCGGGCGAATGCCTACGGTGATCGGCAGTTCTTCGGTCTCTGTCTGGAGACGAGGGCGGGCGGCCGAATGTGACGGCCCGGCCGAACAGTGACCACCATCTCACCGAGGGTGCGAAAATCTCGGTAGGAAGTTCGCGCCCTATCGAGGGAGGTGGCGGCCATGCGCTTCGACCCGGGTCGCGAAGTCGCGTCCACCGCAGCCACCGGCCCGAGCCACATGGAGGTCGCCTACCGCACCGAACCCGAGTCGGGCGGCCTCGCCGTCGGCAGCTATCACACGGTGGTCGCCCGACCCGCCCGCGACGGCGGTAGCGCCCTGCACGGCATCTGGGACAACACCGCGATCAGCGGCTCGGCGCGGTTCGGGTTGCTGATGATGCGGGCGGTGGGCCGCCCGTTCTTCACCAGGTACTACCGGCAGGTCTTCGATCAGCTCGCGGCGGGGAAGCTCTGATCAGTCGGCAGCCGGGCGGATACCGCCCACCTCGGCGAGGGCCGAGCGGAGCACATCGGTGTAGAGGTCGAGGTCGGGCATCGTTTCCGGGTCGGCGTGGAGGGAGATGGTGACAGTGTCGCCGAGGCCGTGGACGCCGTGGGTCAGGTGCATGACCGAGCCGAGCGCGGGAAAGCCAGCGGTGAACAGGACGGGAGCCGCGCCGAAGGTGAGATCTGCCGGGCCGCGGTGGACGCTGGAGACGACGGTATGGCCGGCAATCGATTCCGGCACGATGTCGATCGGATAGCGGTCGACGTCGCGGCGCAGGATCGGGGCGGGCAGCGCGGCGGTGACCCGGTCCTGGGCAGCCAGCAGCGGATGCGACGCGCGGGTGCGGCGGGCGGCGAGATCGGCGGCGATCAGTTCGGCCCGGCGGCGCGGATCGGACTCACCGGAAAATAGTTCGACGCCGAGGCTGCGGTAATTGTTGCGCGGCGCCGCTCCCGCGACCCGGTCACGGACCAGAGCGGCCGCGCTTCGCAGCCGACCGGCATCGCGTGAGACCACCTGATCCGGTGCGGGCAAGGCCATCGGCACCTGCGCACCCAGCCGGTCCACCGGCTCGCCGCGCTGGTCCAGATACCGCTCCAGCGCGATCGACACCGCCGTCAGCGCAAGCACCGTCACGCTGAAACCCGGTGCCCGCAGCCACGCCACCGGACACACGATCATCCGCACCGCATGGCCTCCGACCTCGCCGGGGCCATTCAGAACGCTCGCCGCGAACCCACCGCCCGCCTCGGGCAACTCCCCTGCCGCTGTCGCCTCCGCCAGCTCCCGCTGGGCACGAAACGCGCCGATGCCGCCGACCACGGTGCGTGCCATGCGGACCGGGATGCCGGCGACAGCCGCACCGAGCCGGACGGCTTCGACAGCCGCACCGAACCGGATCGCTTTGGCGGCCGCACCGACCCGAATCGTTTTGACCGCCGCACCGAACCGGATCGCTGCTGCGGCGGCGGTGCGGACGATCTCACGTCCGGTGGCGGCGGCGCGTCCCGCCCGGTGGCGCGCAGCGCCGGACGGAGTGCCGATGTCGGGTACGCGCTCCCGCGAGTCCGCTCGGTCACGCCGTGACCGCGCGGCCGAGACCTGCGGCGACGAATCGGCAGGTTCCGCCGCGAGCAATTCGTTTTCCCGCTGATCACGCGATGCCGCTGGAGATCGTCGCGAGCCGCGGACCGGCGGGGCGAACAGGGCGCGCGCCAGCTCGGCCGCACGTCTTCCATCGGCGAGCGCATGCGACATCTGCAACACCGCGACGGTGACCCGGGGCGCCGCCCTGGATCCGGACGGATCGGCGGTGACGTCCACCGCGCGCCGGAGCTCGGTCAGTCCAGTCGTTCCGGAGGCGCGGCCCGGGCCGGTCGGAGGCCCGCTCACATCGACCTCGCCCGGTGCGGCGCCCGTGGCCCGGTGGGCCGCGACGGATCCGGACGGGCCTGCGAGGGCCTCGGCGGCAGCCGGGATCGAGCCGGATTCGACCTCACCGAGGGCGCTCTCCCCCCGCGACGGCAGCGGCGCCCCGGTGATTCCCCGGAACACATGTAGCCGCCAAGGATGCACGGCTGCGTCGACGCCCGTTGCGAGTACCTCGCCGAGTGCCTGCTCCAGGTGCGCCCAATCAGCTTGCGGCAGCCGATATTCGACGAACTGCCCGGTGTCGAACGCGCACGGCACCCAGGTCGGGTACGCGAGATCGCGGGGCGCCGGACGCAGGCGCACGCAGAGGTCGGGGATGCGCGCGCTGCGGCGGGCGATGATCGCGCGCAGCTGGTCGGTGCTCAGCTCGGATTCGGCGAAACAGTAGAGCAGGAACAGGTCGTTGCGGGTGCGGCCGGACAGCCAGTACATCGTCGCGTCCTGCGGCTGCACCGTACTCATGCGGCGACGATAACGACCCGGTGGCGAGACCGCTGAGGTGGGCAGAAAACCATCGACTGGACACCGCGCGCGGTGCTACCGTCTGTAGTAGAACCCAATTCACTCTCCTCAGGGTCGGGTGTCGACTATGGCTGCACTGGAACGCACACTGAGTTCGCAGGCCAACGCGGTGGACGATCGATATCGCGCCGCGGCATTCGTGAAGCGCTCGATCAACAAGGTCTTCCCGACGCACTGGTCGTTCCTGCTGGGTGAGATCGCGTTGTACTCGTTCATCATCCTGCTGCTGTCGGGTGTGTACCTGACGCTGTACTTCGACCCGTCGATGGCCCACGTCGTCTACGACGGCGCCTACCAGCCGCTGCGTGGTGTGGGCATGTCGCGGGCGTACGAGACGGCGCTGAACATCTCCTTCGAGGTGCGCGGTGGCCTGTTCGTGCGCCAGGTGCATCACTGGGCGGCGCTGCTGTTCGCGGCCTCGATCATCGTGCACCTGCTGCGCATCTTCTTCACCGGCGCGTTCCGCAAGCCGCGTGAGGCGAACTGGGTGATCGGTTCGCTGCTGCTGATCATGGCGATGTTCGAAGGCTTCTTCGGCTACTCGCTGCCCGACGACCTGCTCTCCGGCACCGGACTGCGGGCGGCGTTCTCCGGCATCACCATCGGGCTGCCCGTCGTCGGCACCTGGCTGCACTGGCTGATGTTCGGCGGCGACTTCCCCGGCGACATCATCATCCCGCGCCTCTACATCGCCCATGTGCTGCTGTTCCCCGGCATCATGCTGGCCCTGATCGCGGCCCATATCGCGATCGTCTGGTATCAGAAGCACACCCAGTTCCCGGGTCCGGGCCGCAGCGAGCGGAACGTGGTGGGCGCCCGCATCGTGCCGGTGTTCGCCGCCGATCAGGGCGCGTTCTTCGCGTTCACCCTCGGTGTGGTCGGACTGATGGGCGGGCTCCTGCAGATCAACCCGATCTGGAACCTGGGACCGTACAACCCCTCCCAGGTCTCGGCCGGCTCCCAGCCCGACTTCTACATGATGTGGACCGACGGCCTCGCCCGGTTGATGCCACCATGGGAGCTCTACCTGGGCCGCTACACCGTGCCTGCGGTGACCTGGGTGGCACTGACCATGGGCCTGGTGTTCGTGCTGCTGATCGCCTACCCGTGGATCGAGAAACGTCTCACCGGCGACAGAGCCCACCACAACCTGCTGCAACGTCCGCGCGACGTCCCGGTACGCACGGCCATCGGCGCCATGGCCATCACCTTCTACGTGGTGCTGACGCTGGCCTGCGTCAACGACATCATCGCCTACAAGTTCAACATCTCGTTGAACGCCACCACCTGGGCCGGACGCATCGGCCTGCTGCTCGGCCCGCCGTTCGCCTACTTCCTGGCCTACCGGTTCTGCCTCGGCTTGCAGCGCAGCGACCGCGCGGTGCTCGAGCACGGCATCGAGACCGGTGTGATCAAGCGGCTGCCGCATGGTGAGTACATCGAGGTGCACCAGCCGCTGGGCCCGGTGGACGAGCACGGCCATCCGCTCCCGCTGGAATACCAGGGCGCCCCGGTGCCCAAGAAGATGAACAAGCTGGGCCTGGCCGGCAAACCCGGCACCGGCAGTTTGCTGCGCGCCGATCCGCGCGAGGAATCCGCACGCAATCTGGCGATCGAAGAGGAAGAGGAACACCGGCAGCTCGCGGTGCTGCGCAACCAGCAGGACCTGGAATCCGGGCACTGACCACTGCGAAGGCCCCGAGTCCGAATCGACCCGGGGCCCGTGATGCTGTGTTGCGGCTGCGGCCCGACGCTACTGTCGGCGCCCGAACTGGCCACTGGCCAGGCCGGATAGGAATGCGTCCCACTCGCCGGGGGCGAAGGCCAGCACCGGTCCGTTCCCGCTGTCCTTGGTGTCCCGGACCGCCACGTTGCCGTCGACGAGATGCGCGACTTCCACGCAGTTCCCGTCCGGGCCACTGTGCCGGCTCTTCCGCCACACAGCGCCCGTCAAATCAACCTCCACGGCACCGACTCCTTTGCTGCGTCACGATATTTTGTTCTGACTTCTGACTTGCTCCGATCAACCGGCATCCGACACCGAACGACGAACGCCGTGGTGCGCCTGGTGATAGCGCGCAACTTCCCCTGTACGCCTGTCTGCACTCGCATTTCCGAGAACGCACGGGCGGCGAGGCGAAAACACCCACGTGGGCGGGCCTCGCGCAGTGAACCCTAGCAGGTTCATCCATAGTTTGCCGGTCTCTTGCCCACTACCACAACACTTTTGCCAAGCTTGCGAAGTTTTGTCGTTGCGGAAACATTGCCAGCATCCGGCTTTCTTTCTGGGACGGTTTCGGTAGTTGAAGTATTCATCGGATGTGATTGGACTGTGATCGGTCATAAATGCCCGATCCGATACTCCGCGCGAGCACAACGCCGGACCGGCGTGGATCATGGAGAACATGGTCGAACGCGATCGCGACGCCACAGGTCGCGCCCTCAACGCCCGTCCCCGAGACCGGCTCGGGCGCCCGCTGCCACCGGGTAGCCAGGGTGTTCCCCGAATTCCGGATGACTTGAATCTGCCACCCCAGCAAACTCTCACCTACGCTCAGCAACTACTCGACGACGGCTTGGCATTCAACGCACACGAGGTTTTGGAGGCGGCCTGGAAGAACGGCCCGTTCGCCGAACGGATGCTGTGGCAGGGGCTGGCGCAGTATGCCGTGGGGCTCACCCACATTCAGCGCGGCAACACGAAGGGCGCGCATACCCTACTGGCCCGAGCGATAAACCGGCTTTCGACGTTCGAGGCCGATTTCGAGAGTGATTCCGATTACACCGAAGCCGGTGCGGAAAGTCCCCGATCCTTTCCCTACGGCATCGACGGCGCCGGTTTGATCGCCCACGCACAGAGCCTGCTCGCCGACCTGGAGTCCGGCATGCCGATACCCCAGGACAGGCTGGAGCCGCGCCTGTGCGTCGCGACCTCCCGGCCCGGCTGACCCTGCCGCATCTACCATGACCGGAATGCCGACCGACCTCGCTCCCGCGGGCCGATACGCACCGAGCCCGTCCGGTGACCTGCACCTCGGTAATCTGCGCACGGCCCTGCTGGCCTGGCTCTTCGCCCGCAGCACCGGGCGCAGATTCGTGCTGCGCATCGACGATCTGGATCGGGTGCGCGCGGGCGCCGAAGCCAGGCAACTGGCCGACCTCGCCGCGATCGGCCTGGACTGGGACCCGCCGGTGGTCCGCCAATCCGACCGGCTGCCGCACTACACCGCGGCCATCGACCACCTCACCGCCGCCGGCCTGACATATGAATGCTTCTGTACCAGAAGGGAAATCCAGCAGGCGGCGACCGCACCGCACGGACCGATGGGCGCCTATCCCGGCACCTGCCGCGACCTGACTGAGGCCGAACGCGCGGCCAAACGCGCCGAGGGCAGGCCCGCCGCACTGCGCCTGCGGGCCGCGGTGACCGAGTTCGAGGTGATCGATCAACTGCACGGCCGTTATCGCGGGCCGGTCGACGATGTCGTGCTGCGGCGCGGCGACGGCGTCCCTGCCTACAACCTCGCGGTCGTGGTCGACGATGCCGAACAGGGCGTCGACCAAGTGGTGCGCGGTGACGACCTGCTGCCGTCCACGCCACGCCAGGCCTATCTGGCCACGCTGCTCGACCTGCCGGTGCCGCAGTACGCACATGTTCCGTTGGTACTCAACGACTCCGGGCAGCGATTGGCCAAACGCGACGGCGCGGTGACCCTGGCCGACCGGCACGCCCTCGGCGAGAGCACCGGACAGGTGGTCGCCGCGCTGGCCCGTTCCCTCGGCTTCACCGCGGGCACCGCAGCGGAATTGCTGACCGAATTCGACCCGCTCGAGCTGCCCTCGAAGCCCTGGACGCTCGACCCGGACGGGTTGTTGCCACCCGATCGATGTCCGTAACGTACCCACCGACCGATCTGTCGACGGACGAGGATTACTTATGACAAGCGGTGGGTACGACCCCAACCAGTATCCGCAGGGCGGGCAGCCGTACGGGCAGCAGCAATTCGGGCAGCAGCCACAGTACGGCGAGCAGCCGAAGTACGACCAGCAGCCGCCGCAGCAGCCGTACGGCCAGCCGCAGTTCGGTCAGCAGCAGCCGTACGGCCAGCAGCCGCAGGACCCCTACGCCCAGCAGGGGCAGTACGGGCAGCAGCCGCAGTACGGGCAGCAGCCGTACGGCCAGCAGGATCCGTACCCGCAGCAGCAGTACGGGCAGCAGGGCTACGGACAGTACGGCCAGCAGCCGGGATTCGGTGGGCAGCCGGGTGATCTGCTGACTCGGTTCGGTGCGCGATTCATCGACGCGTTGATCACGATCATCCCGGCATGGTTCGTGAACTTCGTCGTCACACTCGTGATGACGAACTGGTTCGGGATCATTCTCGGTTATCTGCTGTTCGTAGGAATTCCGTCGGCCTACTTCGTACTGTGTGAGATGAACATGGGCACGACGCTGGGCAAGAAGATCCTCGGCCTGCGCGTCATCGCCCCCGGCGGTGCGCCCAAGATCAGCCCCGAGGTGTCGATCAAGCGCAACATCTACCTGATCGTCAACATCATCCCGTGCCTGGGCCAGCTGGCCAGCCTGGGCCTGGCCATCTACATGGCGATCACCATCGAGCAGGACCCGAACAAGCAGGGTTGGCACGACAAGTTCGCCGGCGGGACGCAGGTCGTCAAGGGCTGAGCTGCGGCTACCGGGGCGACTCCCGGTGCCGGACGCAGATGAAGGGGCGCACCGAAACCGGTGCGCCCCTTCATTGTTGCTGTGGTCGGGCGGGCCCGAGTTGTCCGCGGGCCACCGCCGCGACTACGGACCCGCGACGATTCCGATGATATTGAGGATCCACACGATCACACCGAGACCGATGCTCACCGCGCCGACCCAGATCGCGGCCTGGGCGAACCCACGACCCTCCTGGCCGGTCTGGTCGATCTGCTTCTGCGCAACCACACCCAGAATCAGTCCGACCGTCGAGACCACGAACAAACCGCAGCACAGCAGGCCGATGCACGAGGTGATCAGCGCGCCGATCGCCATACCGTTGGTGCCCTGCGGCGGCATGCCGTAGCCGGGGTACCCGGCCTGATACGGGGCTCCGTAGCCCGGCTGCGGATACGGCTGCTGCGCATACGGATCCGGCGCGGGCTGCTGATACGCCGGGTATTGCGGGGCGGCCGGGTATTGGGGCTGCGAACCCGAGGGATACTGCGGCGGCGCGCCCGCGGCCGGCTGGGAGGGATACTGCGGCGCGGCCGGATACTGCTGCTGCCCCGACGGATATCCGGGCTGCTCGGCTGCGGGGTACTGCGGGACCGAACCGGCACCACCTGACTCCGACGACACGCCTTGGCCGCCGTACTGCTTCCACCACTCGTCGGAATCGCCGGGATTGGTCATGGCTACACCATATGGCAAACCTGGTTGGATGAGTCGGGTGAGTGATTCGAACAAACCCGCCGATCACGAGGGGTCTGGGCGCCCCGCGTCGAACCATGCGGCATTCGCCCAGGTCGCGCGGGGCTACTACACCCCCATCGTGGCGCTGTTCACGGCCACGCTGATCATTTCCAACGTCTGCGCGACCAAGGGCGTGCAGTTCTTCTCCGACAAGTCGGTGACGCTCGGGCCGCTCGAGGTGCTGCCCATCTCCACCGACGGCGCGTTCTTCCTCTTCCCGCTGGCCTACATCCTCGGCGACGTACTGAGCGAGGTCTACGGTTTCCGCGCCACCCGCCGCGCCATCTACTACGGCTTCGCCGCGCTCCTGCTGATGGTGGTGTGCTTCGCGATCGCGATCCAACTGCCGCCCGCGGTCTTCTACGAGAACCAGGAGGCGTTCCGCACCGTCCTCGGCACCACGCCGCAGCTGGTGGCCGCCGGGCTGGCCGGGTATTTCGTGGGCCAGCTGCTGAACTCGGCGACGCTGGTGCTGATCAAGGAGCGGACCAAGGAAAAGCACCTGTGGGCCCGGCTGATCGGCTCGACCGTGGTCGGCGAGTTCGCCGATACCCTGATCTTCTGCTCGATCGCCGCCACCGCCATCGGCATCGACAGCTGGCAGCAGTTCATCAACTACCTGATCGTCGGATTCCTCTGGAAGACGCTGATCGAGGTGCTGCTCCTGCCGATCACCTACCGCATCATCGCGGTGCTCAAGAAGCACGAACCCAGCTACGCCCCTGCGGGATCCGACCCGCTGCACGGCTGACGCACCCGGCCCGCGCCCTCGCCCGAGAGCGGGGGCGCGCCGGCGCCGGTAGGGTCGCCGATCATGTCCGATCCTCATACGCTCGACGAAATCCGCACTCGTATCGACGCCATCGATGGCGAGCTGGTCCGACTACTCGCCGACCGGCAGGCGCTGGTCCGCGTCGCCGCCACCTTCAAGTCCGATCATCGGGCGGTACGCGCGCCGGAGCGGGTGGAACGCGTGGTGGCACTGGCTGGTGAGCGCGCCGCGGCGGCCGGACTCGCGCCCGAGGTGGCCGAAGCGGTGTGGCGAGCGATGATCGGGGCGTTCATCGAGCTAGAACTGACCGAGCACGCCGAACTGCACCCGACTACTACGGCGCCTTGATCCGGCCCTGCCAGGTACCCAGGGTCTCGGCCTGGAACTCCTCGAAATACCCGCCCTCGATGCTCTCGCGGATCCGGTCGACCAACCGGATCGTGAAGCGCTCGTTGTGAATCGTGCAGAGGGTGGCGGCCAGCATCTCCTTGGCCTTGAACAGGTGATGCAGGTAGGCGCGGGTGTAGTTGGCGCAGGTGTAGCAGTCGCAGTTCTCGTCGATCGGGGTGAAGTCGCGACGGAACCGGCTGGTGTTGATGTTGAACCGGCCCGCGTCGACGTAGATCGCGGCATTGCGCGCCACCCGCGACGGATTCACGCAGTCGAAGGTGTCGGCGCCGTTGGCGACCGCGGTGAACACGTCCTCCGGTTCGCTGATGCCGAGCATGTGGCGCGGCTTGTGCTCGGGAAGTTCCGCGCTGCACCAGCCGACGATGGTGCCGAGATTGTGCTTCTCCAGTGCGCCGCCGATGCCGTAGCCGTCGAACTCGGTGCCGTCCTGGCCGCGGATGGCTTCGAGTTCGCGGCAGGCCTTGCGGCGCAGATCCTCGTATTGCGCGCCCTGGATCACCGCGAACAGCGCCTGGTACGGGCGGTGGGCGCGGGCGTGCGTGAGCCGTTCGTGCTCGTCGATGCAGCGCTGCGCCCACTCGTGCGTGCGTTGCAGGGATTTCTCCTGGTAGGCCCTGGTATTGAGCAGGGTGGTCAGCTCGTCGAAGGCAAACATGATGTCGGCGCCGAGCTGATGCTGGATGCCCATCGACACCTCGGGGGTGAAGCGGTGCTTCGAGCCGTCCAGGTGCGAGCGGAAGGTGACGCCGTCGTCGTCGACGGTGGCCAGGCGCTCCTTGCCCTTGGCGATGACGTCGTCGCTTCGCACGTCCACCGCCTCCATGGCCAGCACCTTCTTGAAGCCGACGCCGAGCGACATCACCTGGAAGCCGCCGCTGTCGGTGAAGGTCGGGCCCGGCCAGTTCATGAACCGGCCGAGCCCGCCGGCCTCGTCGACGATGTCGGCGCCGGGCTGCAGGTACAGGTGGTAGGCGTTGGCCAGCAGCGCCTGCGCGCCGATCTCACGCATCGTCTCCGGTAGCACGGCCTTGACCGTGGCCTTGGTGCCCACCGGGATGAACGCGGGGGTGGCGATATCGCCGTGCGGTGTGCTGATCACCCCGGTCCGCCCGTACTGCCCGTCGAGACGGGTACCGACGGTGAACGAGAAAGCTGCGCGATCGGACACGCAGCCCATCTTCGCAGCAGGCGCCGCCCATCCCGGCAGGTGGGCGGTGTACTCGGCCCGACCCGATCGCGAATCGCTACGCGTCTGCCGCCGCGGCAGCGAACTGCGCGTTGTACAGCCGGAAGTACGCCCCGCGGTTCTCCAGCAGCCGTTCATGATTGCCGAGCTCCACGATCTGTCCCTTCTCCATCACCACGATGACGTCGGCGTCGCGGATGGTGGAGAGGCGATGCGCGATGACGAAGCTGGTGCGGTCGCGGCGCAGTGCGGCCGTCGCGTGCTGCACCAGCAGTTCGGTGCGGGTGTCGACAGAGCTGGTGGCCTCGTCCAGGATCAGGATCGACGGCTTGGCCAGGAATGCCCTGGCGATGGTGATGAGCTGCTTCTCACCGGCGCTGACCCCGGTGCCCTCCTCGTCGATGACGGTGTCGTAGCCCTCGGGCAGCGCGTGCACGAACCGGTCCACATAGGCGGCGCGGGCAGCGGCGATGATGTCGTATTCGCTGGCATTCGGATTGCCGTAGGCGATGTTCTCCCGGATCGTGCCCTTGAACAGCCAGGTGTCCTGCAACACCATGCCGATCCGCGAGCGCAGATGATCGCGGGTGATATCGGTGATGTCGACGCCGTCGATGGTGATGGTGCCGGCGTCGAGTTCATAGAAGCGCATGAGCAGATTCACCAGCGTGGTCTTGCCCGCGCCGGTCGGGCCGACGATGGCGACCACATGGCCTGGTTCGGCGACCAGCGACAGTCGTTCGATCACCGGCTTGCCCGGCTCGTACCCGAACGACACCGCCTCGAACTCGACCCGCCCGCGATCGACCGGGCGCACGTCCTCCATCACCGGGTCCGGGCTCTGTTCCTCGGCGTCGAGGATCTCGAAGATGCGTTCGGCCGAGGCCACGCCCGACTGCAGCAGGTTCGCCATCGCGCCGATCTGGGTCAGCGGCTGACTGAACTGCCTCGAGTACTGGATGAACGCCTGCACCTCGCCGAGGGAGAGCTGGCCTGTCGCCACCCGCAGCCCGCCGACCAGCGCCACCAGCACGTAGTTCACGTTTCCGAGGAACATGATCGCGGGCATGATCAGGCCGGAGATGAACTGCGCCTTGAAGCTGGACTGGTAGAGCTGCTCGTTGCGCTTGTCGAACTCCTCGGCGACCTCACGGTTGCGGCCGAACGCGGTGACGATCTCGTGACCGGTGTATGCCTCCTCGACCTGCGCGTTCACCAGGCCGGTGTACTTCCACTGGTCGACGAAATGCGGTTTCGAGCGTTTGGCGATCTGGGTGGTGACGACGATCGCGGCGGGCACCGTCAGCAGGGCGATCAGCGCGAGCAGCGGCGAGATCCAGAACATCATCACCAGGATGCCGAGCACCGAGAACACCGAGTTCAGCAGCTGACTCATGGTCTGCTGCAAGCTCTGCGAGACATTGTCGACGTCATTGGTGACCCGGCTGAGCACATCGCCGCGCGGGGCGGAATCGAAGTAGCGCAGCGGCAGCCGGTGGATCTTGTCCTCGACATCGCTGCGCAAGCGCTTGACCGTGCGGTTGATGACGTTGTTGAGCAGGTAGCCCTGCAACCAGCTGAACAGCGACGCACCGATATAGAGCACCAGCACCAGCATCAGCACCCGGCCGACCGCGTCGAAATCGACACCGACACCGGGCACCACATCCATGCCGGCGAGCATGTCGGCGAGGGTGTTGTCGCCCTGGGCGCGCAGGCCCTCGATGGCCTGCTCTTTGCTGATGCCCTCGGGCAACTGCTTGCCGACGACGCCGTCGAAGACCAGGTTGGTGGCCTGGCCGAGGATGTAGGGGCCGAGGGTGTTGAGCACCACCGACACGATCACCAGCGTCACGATCGCGATGACGTTGGCCCGCTCCGGAGCGAGCCTGCGCAGCAGCCGCTTCAGTGACGGCCCGAAGGATTTCGGCCTGCTGTCCGGCGCGCCCGGAACCGCCCCCGGCCTCATCGGGCCTCCTCCACGCTCAGCTGCGATTCGACGATTTCCTGGTATTCCGAGCAGTCGCGCAGCAATTGCTCATGCGTGCCGATGCCCGCCATGGCGCCGTCTTCGAGGACGACGATCTGGTCGGCATCGCGGATGGTGGCGATGCGCTGGGCCACGATGATCACCGAGGCGTCGCGGGTCTCCGGGCGCAGCGCTTCCCGCAGCCTGGCGTCGGTGGCGACGTCGAGCGCGGAGAACGAATCGTCGAACAGGTAGATGCGCGGCTTGCGGACCAGGGCGCGGGCGATGGCCAGGCGCTGGCGTTGCCCACCGGAGACGGTGGTTCCGCCCTGCGCGACCGGGGTTTCCAGGCCCTGGGGCATCTCCCGGACGAAGTCGGCGGCCTGGGCGATCTCCAGACAGCGCCACAGCTCGTCGTCGGAGGCGTCGGGATTGCCGTAGCGCAGATTGCTGGCGATGGTGCCGGAGAACAGGTACGCCTTCTGCGGCACCAGGCCGATCTGGCCGCGCAGTTGTTCCAGATCGAGATGGCGCACATCGGTGCCGCCGACGTACACCGCGCCATCGGTGACGTCGATCAGGCGCGGGATCAGGTTGATCAGGGTGGTCTTGCCCGCACCGGTGGAGCCGACGATGGCGGTGGTCTGGCCCGGGCCCACCCGGAAGCGGATTCCGTGCAGCACCGGTTTCTCCGCGCCGGGATAGCTGAACTCGGCGAATTGGACGTCGACCTCGGCCGGATCACCGCGGAACGGTTGCGGGTTCGCCGGTGGGTGCACCGAGGAGCGGGTCTGCAGGACCTCGCCGATGCGGTCGGCGGAGACGGCGGCACGCGGGGCCATCATGGCCAGGAACGAGGCCATCATCACCGCCATCAGGATCTGCATGATGTAGGCGAGCAACGCGGTGAGCGAGCCGATCTGCATTTCGCCCGAATCGACCAGGTGCCCGCCGAACCAGATGACGGCGACGGCGGTGAGGTTGCTGATCAGCATGACCGTCGGGAACATCAGCGCCATCAGCCGGCCCACCCGCAGCGAGGTGTCGGTGAGTTCGGTGTTGGCCACCCCGAAACGCCAGGTCTCCTGCCGTTCCCGGACGAAGGCGCGCACCACCCGGATGCCGGTGATCTGCTCGCGCAGCACCCGGTTCACCCCGTCGATCCTGGCCTGCATCTCCCGGAAGCCGGGCACCATCCTGGCGATGATCAGCGCCATGCTCAGCCCGAGCGCCGGCACCGCGATCAGCAGCACCCAGGACAGTTTCAGGTCTTCGCGCAGCGCCATGATGATGCCGCCGATACACATGATCGGGGCCATGACCAGGATCGTCGCCGCCATCACGATCAGCAGCTGCACCTGCTGGACGTCGTTGGTGTTGCGGGTGATCAGCGACGGTGCGCCGAAGCCGCCGACCTCGCGCGCGGAAAAGGTGCCGACCCGATGCAGCAGCGCACCGCGCAGGTCGCGTCCGCCGCCCATCGCGGCCTGTGCGGCCAGATAGACCGAGGAGGCCGAGGCCACGATCTGCACGCCGGTGACCACGAGCATCCACAGTCCGGTGCGCCAGATGAAGCCGATATCGCCCTTGGTGACGCCCTCATCGATGATGTCGGCGTTCAGGCTCGGCAGGTAGAGCATCGCGATGACCGAGATCAACTGCAACGCGACCACTCCGGCGAGCTGCGCTCGATAAGGAGCCAGGTAGGTGCGAAGCAGTGAGATCAACATGATGAATGGAGGCTACCGGCATTTCCGCGGGCGTGACGAGCACATTTGTTTCGGACTGGTCGAGTGTCCGAACTGTCCGGAAACGGCGCGGGATCAGGCGCGGCCGAGCAGTTCCTGATCGTCACGGGGCTCGCGGCGAACCCAGGCGCCGGGGTCGGCGGTGAGCGCGTCGATGAATCCGGGCAGCCGGTTCTCGGCGATATCGGCGATCGAGACGTCCTCGAGGACGGCGCGGATATTGACCCGCAGCGCGATCCACACCCGCTGCAGGGGTTCGGCCGCGCCCGGATAACGCACGTCCTCTGGCCGCTCACCGCGTACCGACGCCAGCGGGCCTTCGATGCCGCGGATGACATCGGCGATGGAGATCGCGGCGGCCGGGCGCGCCAGCCGGTAGCCGCCGTCCGGGCCGCGCCTGCTGGTCACCAGGCCCGCCCGGCGCAACTCGGCCAGCACCCCTTCGAGCACCTTCGGGGCGATGCGCTGCGCCGAGGCGATGGCCTCGGCCTTCACCGCCGCGCCGGTGCCCGCCGCGTCGGCGATCTCGAGCAGCGTTCGCACCGCGTGATCGACCTTCGCGGTGATGTGCACTCCTGCTCCTGACGTATCCGATTGACGGCGTCGAATCTACGCGGTCCGGTGCGCGATCAGGACGCAGGTGGCGGCATCCAGGAGTGTCTTTTCCACCAGCTCGTCCGGCGCGTCCGGCACCACCTCGGTGGACAGCAGCGCCACGCCGAGGATCTCCAGCGCGGCGCTGGCCCGCAGCAGCGCCTCGTCGGTGGGATCGGGCCCGGCCAGCCAGTGCCGCAGCTGCCTGGTGCTCTCGGCGACGTCGGGGTAGCGGTCGGCCATCGCGTTCACGATCGCGACGGTGTCCCGCATGCACATGGCGCCGGCGTCACGGTGGCGGACCATGCCGCGGACGTAGGTGCGCAGCACGGCGCGGATGCCTTCGGGGTTGTAGGGGACGGCGTCGATGTCTTCGACCACCGACCGCATGTGGTCGATCACCGGATCGATGATCGCCAGCAGCAGATCGAGCTTGGAAGCGTAGTGATAGTAGAGCGAGGCCTTTGTGATTCCCACCGCATCCGCGACTTCGCGCAGGCTCGTCTGCTCGAAACCTTTATGGGTGAACAGTTCGACGGCGGCGTCTCGGATGGCCTGTTTAGTGCCTCCACCTGCGACAACGGCGTCCGTCGACTCACGGATGGTCATGGGATGATCCTCTCATCACTGTTCTGCCCGGCTCCGGGTGCCCGAGATATTGAGGTTGTGCCTCCGGTTAGTTCCTACGGTAGTCTACCTACCGCACGGTAGGCAGAGCGCGTCAATTGGAGGCGGGGACGGCAAGCACCCGCGGCAGAGGTGCTGTCTACACGCTCCAGCAATTGAATCGATCCCAAGCAAGCCCAGCGATAGCTAGGAGAGACCCCCGTGTCCGTTTATCTATACCGATGGGGAAAGTTCGCTTTCCGCCGGAAATGGATAGTGCTGCCCGTCTGGCTGCTCCTGTTGGTGCTGCTCGGCGGGGCCGCGGCCAGCCTGGCGAAGCCGTTCCAGGACAAGTTCGACATGCCCGGTCTGCCGTCCGAGCGCGCCACCGAGATCCTCGAAGAGCACATGCCGCAATACGCGGAGGGCTTCAGCATCGACGCGATCACCGCGACCTACGTGATCGCCGCCAAGGACGGCAAGCTCTCCGATCCCAACAACATGGCCGCCCTCGACGCGATGGTGCAGAAGTTCAACGCGCCGAAGCTTGGTGACCAGGAGATCGTCGATCACAGCCAGCCGATCGTGAACCCGGTCACGGCCACGCAGATGATGCCTGCCAGCCCGGAGGCCGCCAAGCAGCAGGCCGAGGCCATGGCCGCGCTGGAACCCGGCCAGACCCCGCCGATCCCCTCGCCCAACTGCCTCGACAATCCGGAGGCGCCCGATTTCCAGGGCATGTGCTCCGGTGCGCCGCTGAATGTGCTCAACGAGCAGAAGCCGGGCACCGTCGCCGTCATCACCGTGCCGTTCACGATGGCGGAGTTCTCCGACGTCAAGCCCGAGCACCGCGAGGCCGCCGAGGCCGTGGCCGAGCAGGCCCGTGAGGCCGGCCTGACCGTCGAGATGACCGGTGTGCTCGCCCAGGAACAGCCCGAGCAGGGCACCGCCGAGATGATCGGCATCGGCGTCGCGCTGATCGTGATGATCATCGCCTTCGGCGCGCTGATCGCGGCATTCGTCCCGATCATCACCGGCATCGTCGGCGTCGGCGCGGCCGGCCTGGTGATCGTGATGGGCACCTCGCTCACCGCGGTCCCGACCTTCACGCCGATCCTGGCGTCCATGATCGGTCTGGCGTTGTCGATCGACTACGCGCTGTTCATCGTCTCCCGGTACAAGCACGAACTCGTCGTGCAGGATTCGCCGGAGGAGGCCGCCGGTGTCGCGGTCGGCACCGCGGGTTCGGCGGTCGTGTTCGCCGGCCTGACCGTGCTCATCGCCCTGCTCGGCCTGAGCATCGTCGGCGTCAGCTTCCTGACCGCCATGGGTATCGGTGGCGCGATCGCCGCCGCGTTCGCCGTCGTCACCGCGATCACCCTGCTGCCGGCGCTGATGGGCGCGTTCGGCCGGTTCCTGTTCAAGCCGAAGGTTCCGTTCGTCGCCAAGCACGATCCCGAGGACGACACCTCGGTCACCAACGGCATGCGCTTCGCCAAGCTCATCGCCAAGGCTCCGGCCGTCACGCTGGCCTTGTGCGTGGTGGTGCTCGGTGCGCTCGCCGCGCCGGCGCTGAACCTGAACCTCGGCCTGCCCGGCGGTGACAGCGCGCCGAAGGATTCGTCGATGCGCAAGGCCTACGAGCTGCAGACCGAAGGCTTCGGCGAAGGCAAGAACGGCATGCTCGTGGTGGCCGTCGACCTGTCCGAGGTGCCGCAGGAGCAGCGCGACCCCGCGCTGACCGAGCTGCGCGACCGGCTCGCCGGTTACGAGGACATGGACTACCTGACCAATGCTCAGCCGAGCGAGGACGGGCAGGCGGCGCTGTTCATGGCGGTGCCGAAGTCCGGTCCCAACAGTGCGGCCACCCAGGATCTGGTCGCCCAGGTGCGCGATGCCGAGGGTGAGTTCACCTCGAAGTACGGCATGGAATACGGCATCACCGGCGAAACCGCGATCTACGCCGACGTCAACCACGTGCTGCTCGCCAGCATCGTGCCCTACCTGGCGATCGTGGCCGGCGCGGCGTTCCTGCTGCTGGTGCTGGTGTTCCGCTCGATCCTGGTGCCGCTGACCGCCGCGCTCGGGTTCCTGTTGTCGATGGCGGCCACCTTCGGTGTCACCGTGCTGTTCTTCCAGGAGGGCGCGCTCGGGCTCATCGAGGACACCCATCCGATCATCAGCTTCCTGCCCATCATGTTGATCGGCATCGTGTTCGGTCTCGCGATGGACTACCAGGTGTTCCTGGTGACGCGCATGCGTGAGGAATTCGTGCGCGGCAAGTCGCCGAAGGACGCGATGATCGACGGCTACCACCACGGTGCGCGCGTGGTCACCTCGGCCGCGGTCATCATGATCTCGGTGTTCGCCGGGTTCATGCTGTCGCCGGACATCACCTCGAAGTCCATGGGCTTCGCGATGGCGGCGGGCGTGTTCTTCGACGCCTTCCTGGTCCGGATGGTGCTGATCCCGTCGCTGCTGGTGCTGATGGGCAAGTGGGCCTGGTGGCTGCCCGCCTGGCTGGAGCGCATCCTGCCCGACATCGACGTGGAGGGCACCAAGCTGCGCGAACTGCAGCAGCGCGATGCCGACGCGGCGAAGAAGCCGGTGCAAGCCGGAGTCTGATCACGCGGCACAACACATCACGACGAACCCCGTCCGGCACACCAGCCGGGCGGGGTTCGCCCGTCTTTGCTCTGACGTCGACGCGACCGACGGCACCTCGCGCGGGACGGCGAAGAAGCCGGAGACGCCCGGTCTCCGTCGACTCATGCCCGCGGACCGGAGGGACGCGGCCGGACGGCCGGCCGAGCTACTGGCTCGGTTCGGGCAATGTGCAGTGCTCGACCCTCGGATTGAGACCCGCGTAGTTGAGCGGACCCGAGACGACGGTCAGCGCGATGGTGGCGAAATCGCGGCATTGGGCCGGGGCGGCGGTGAAATAGTCGCGCTGAAATGCGGCGACGAATCCGATCACCAACCACAGCGTAAACAACAAACTCAGCAAACTCGCACCGAAACCACGAGACGATCGGGCGCGAATGGAGGGCTCGCGCATGGCAATCGTTCCTTCCATCTCCGAGTACCCAGGGAGTACCCGGTGCGGTGCCCGGCTATCACCGTGCTGCCGGACGGGCGGTTGTCACCACTGCGGCCGAACGCACTACCGCGATTTCCTGGCGGCCGGATCGTCCCGGCCGATCGACTGTTCGGCAGCGTGCTCGCGCCCCTGTTCAGCGAAGGCGCTGCCTCCAGTATTCAGCCCGAGGGGGCTGCGGCCAAGGTCTCGAACCCGCCGACGGCCGCGGCGGCAGCGGTTACCGGTGGTCCGAACGGGTAGCCCTTCGGTGATCACCCGCCTCGGAGAAGGAGACGAGCATGGCAGCGACGGGCGTCGTCGGCTTACGCACGGTGGTGCTGGATTGCCCCGAACCACGTGAACTGGCCGAGTTCTATTTGCGCCTACTCGGTGGGGAAATCATCGAACCGGAAAGCGACGACACCTGGGTGGCGATGGTCGAACCGCAGGGCTGCCGCCTGGCCTTCCAGCTCGCGCCCGAATATGAGCCGCCACATTTCCCCGACCCGAAGGCCTCCCAACAGATCCACCTCGACATCCTGGTCACCGATATCGATGTCGCCGAGCCGGCCGTGCTGGCCGCGGGCGCGAAATTCGTGCAGGCGGCCGAGAATTTCCGGGTGTACACCGACCCGGTGGGACATACGTTCTGCCTGGTGTGGTTGCCGGGATGATTCCGGGACCGCAGGCTCGGGCTGATCTCGAGTCGGCGATCCCGGCGCATGCCATCCGCTACTCGTCGAACGCGGTATCGCGGGCGAGCTTTTCCCACTGGTCCAGTTCGGCGCGTACACCGTCGAGGTGGCCGACGATGGCGTCGACGGCGTCGCTGCCCAGCGGCAGGCGCAGCGGGGTCTGTTCGGAGTTCAGCGCGGTGATGATCGCAGCGGCCGCCTTCGCTGGATCCCCGGCCTGCGCACCGTCGCCGCTGTGCACGAATTCCTTTGTCGCGCCGACAGTATCGGCGTAGGCCGGGTGGTCGGCGCTGAAGTAGGCGGCGTTCTTACCGAACAGGTTGGTGCGGAACGAGCCCGGCTCCACGACGAGCACCTTGATGCCGAAGCCCTTCACTTCGTCGGCGAGCGCTTCCGAGAGCCCTTCCAGCGCGAATTTCGTTGCGCTGTAGGCACCGAACCCGGCGAACGACATCTGCCCGCCCATGCTGCTCAGATTCACGATGGCGCCGCTGCGACGTTCCCGCATGGACGGCAGCACCGCGCGGGTGAGCGCGGCCGGGCCGAAGAAGTGCACGTCGAACAGGTCGCGTAATTCGGCGTCGGTGGTCGCCTCGACGGCGCCGACCTGCGTGCGGCCGGCATTGTTGACCAGCACGTCGATGCGGCCGTGCCGGGCCAGGACGTCGGCGATCACGTCCTGCGCGCGAGCGGCATCGGTGACGTCGAGCCGGACCGGATCGACCTGATCGGGGTGCGCGGCCACCAGCGCGTCGAGAGCTTCGGGGCGGCGCACGGCCGCGACGACGGTATCGCCCGCCGCGATCGCCGCTTCGGTGAGCGCGCGGCCGAATCCGCTTGTCGCGCCGGTGATCAGCCAAACCTTGGGTTCGTTCATGGATCCATCCTGGCCCGCTGCCGCACCACCCGTCCAAGACCCGTTGTGATAACCATTGGTTATGGACGTCCACGGCCGGGACCTCGGCTACTTCGTCGCGGTCGCCGAGGAACTGCACTTCGGCCGCGCCGCCGAACGGCTGTTCATCTCTCAGCCAGCACTGAGTAAGCAGATCCGCGCCCTCGAACGTCAGCTGGGCGCCCCGCTGTTCGATCGCGACCGGCGAACCGTCACGCTGACACCGGTCGGCCTGGCTCTACTCCCCCATGCCCGCACCATCCTCGCCGAATGGACCACCGCCCGCGCCGCCGTCGACGCCGCGAAAACCACCCAGGCGGCGACGCTTGTCATCGGCATGAGCACCAGCCCAGGCCGCGGCCTGCTGCCCGCCATCCGCTCCCGCGTGACCGAGCGCTTCCCGCAGATCAGCATCACCTTGCGGCAGATCGCATGGGGCGATCCCACCGCCGGGCTCGGCGACGGCAGCACGGACGTGGCGTTCGTCTGGTTGCCGCTGCCGGAGCAGCACCGCTTCGACACCGTGGTCGTGGCCCGCGAGCCGCGCACTATCGCACTGCCCGCCTCGCATCGGCTGGCCGAGCGGGAGTTCATCGACTTCGCCGACGTCATCGACGAACCCTTCCTCGCGCTGCCACCGGAAGCGGGCGCGCTGCGCGACTACTGGCTGGCCATGGATTCCCGTGCCGGGCGCCCGCCCACGATCGGCGCGGAGATCACGAGTGCCGAGGAAACCTACGAGGCGGTCGCGGCGGGACTCGGCCTGGTGCTGCTCGCCGCAGGCAATGCCCCGTTGATCGCCCGCGACGACGTGGTGGTGCGCCCCATCCACGGCGTGACGCCTGCCGAACTCGCCGTCGCGCATCGCCGGGACGACCACCGTCCGCTGGTACTCGGGTACATGGCGGCGGCGCGCCGGGCCACCGAGGGCCGAGCGTCGTAGCCGGTCACTATTCGCCGGCGGCGAGCCGCTCGATGTCGGCGTCGAGATCAGGTGTTCCGGTGAGATAGCGCTGAAGCGTGGGCCCGATCCACGCGATGATCTCCTGCCTGGTCATCGCCGCCAACGGCGGGAACGCCAGCACGAAACGTCCGAGTGCCATCCCGAGGATCTGCGAGGCCGCCAGCCCGGCGCGCAGCGGCACCTGCCGCGGGTCGTCGACGGCGCGGGCGATCACGGGGGCCAGCTGGGCGGCGAAGATCGAGCGCATCCGCTCGGCCGCGGATTCGTTGGTCACCCCGGCGCGCAGCAGGATCAGCAGGGCTTCATCGCGCTCCCAGCGTTCCAGGAAATGCGCGACGACGGTGGCGCCGAGCCGTTCCCGCGGCACCGCCGACAGGTCGGGTAGTTCGAGATCGAATTCCACGGCTGCCGCGAACAGCCGTTCCTTGTTGCCGTAGTAGCGCATGACCATCGCCGGATCGATGCCCGCGTCGGCGGCGATGGCGCGGATGGTCGCGCGGTCGTATCCGTCGGCGGCGAACCGTTCCCTGGCCACCGCGAGGATGACGGCCTTCGTTTCCTCCGCTGATCGTCTCATGTCAACGAGTGTAGGCCAACAACTGTTGACATAGCGAATTCATGCCTCTACCTTGAATGCCAACAGTTGTTGACTTTCTCAGGAGGACCGCAATGACGAACTCCAACACCGACGTACTGATCGTCGGAGCCGGACCGGCAGGGCTCACCGCGGCAGTCGTTCTCGAACAGCTCGGCCACCATGTGGTGATCGTCGACAGCCAGAGCGAAGGCGCGAACACCTCGCGCGCCGCCGTCGTACACCCGCGCACGCTCGAACTGCTCGAGCCCTACGGCGTGACATCCGCCCTCGTCGCCCGCGGCCTGCACACCCCGACCTTCACCATCCGCGACCGCGATCAGCTGCTGATCGCCGTCCCGTTCAGCGACCTCCCCACCGCCTACCCGTACACCCTGATGATTTCCCAGGCCGATACCGAAAAGTTCCTGCTGAAGCGGCTTTCCGAACTCGGCGGCACGGTGCTTCGGCCCGCCACCGTCACCGATATCACCCAGGATGCCGACGGCGTCACCGCGATCCTGGACGACGGCAAGCAGATCCGCGCCCGCTACCTGATCGGCGCCGACGGCATGCACAGCCTGGTGCGCGAACAGGCGGGCATCGGTTTCGACGGCGGCACCTACGCCGAATCGTTCACCCTCGCCGACGTCCGCCTGTCCGGCGGCGTCCCGCGCGACGAGGTGATCCTGTACTTCTCCCCCGCCGGACTGGTCGTCGTCGCACCGCTGCCCGACAACATGTTCCGCATCGTCGCCACCGTCGACGAAGCACCCCACGACCCCGATATCGCCTTCGTGCAGCGCCTGCTGGACGAACGCGGCCCGCGAGCCCACCGCGCAGTGGTCGAGGAAGTGCTCTGGGGCTCCCGTTTCCGGGTCCACCACCGCATCGCCGATACCTTCCGGCACGGACGAATCCTGCTGGCGGGCGACGCGGGGCATGTGCACTCACCGGCCGGCGGACAAGGCATGAACCTCGGTATCGAGGACGCGATCACCTCCGCCGAGGCGCTGTCGCAGGTGCTGGGCGGCGCCCCCGACGCCATCCTCGACGAACTCGCGACCGGCCGCCGAAGCACGGCCGAAGCAGTGGTTTCCATCGCGAGCCGTCTCACCGACGTCGCCACCGTTTCCGCGAAGCTGCGCCCCTTCCGCAACGCGGCGATGCGCCTCGCGGGCAAACTCCCCGCCGTCCGCCACCGCCTGGCCTGGCAGCTGTCCGGCCTGAACCGCCGCTGACGACGTCACCGGAACCCGAGGGCGTCCGTCCCGGTCACGCTCCTGGCTGTCGGCGCATCGAGACGGGCGCACGAGTCATCGAGACAGGCTCAGGAGGCAGATTCCGGTCTGCGCGGCACGGGACAACGGTATGCTCAGCTCGGACCGAATCGCTTCGGGCCGTTCATGTTCCAGTGTTCTCTGGTCGTTTCTCATCGAGCTCTGCTCTACACCGGGAGGTTGTCGTGCGTGCTGGACGGTTGTGGTCGGCTGTCGCCGCTGGTGTGCTCACCGTGCTGGTCACCGGCACGGGACCGGCTGTCGGACAAGAGCAGTACGCACAGGCGGGCCTCGATGCGCACAACAGATACCGGGCCAGGCACGGCTCGCCGCCCATGACGCTGGTCCAGGATCTGGTCGGCAAGGCGGGGCAGTGCGCCGTGTACTACGTCGACAAGGGCCAGATAGACCACTCGTGTCCGTACAAGAGCGGTGCCGGGGAGAACCTCTACATGGCCTACGGTGGCACGGCGGACGGGGTTCAGCACGTCCGGACCGCTGTCCAGATGTGGTACGACGAGGTCAAGGACTATGACTACGCGAAGCCGGGTTTCGCCATGAACACCGGCCATTTCACGCAGGTCGTGTGGAAGGCGAGCACCCGCCTCGGCATCGGGTTCGCCACCAAGAACAACAAGCACATCGTCGTCGCCCTCTACCTCGAGCCCGGCAACGTCTCCGGACAGTTCGAGCAGAACGTGCCGCGCCCGCGCTGAGAGCTGCCGAGGCTGGCCGGGCTACGGCGCCGGATTTTCGATTCGCGACAGCGGATTTCGCTGCGGGGCAGAGAATCCCGATCGAGTGGTTGCGCGGCCTGGTCGCGGCCCACACTCGTCGAGCGCCCATCGACGCGCGCAGTCAGAGGCCGATCACAGCACCGGAGAACCGCATGACCGAGTCCCTCATCCAACTGCCCACCGCGGGCGAACCAGTAATCGACACCTTCGACCGGATGATCCGAACGGGGCCGATCGTGCCCTACGAACTGCCGGGCGGCGTTCGGGCGTGGATGGCGGTCAGCCATCAGGCGGTGACCGAGGTCCTGGCCGGTGACGGCACGGTGTTCAGCAAGAGCACGAAGAACTGCCCCGCGATGCACGACGGTACGGTTCCCGCCGACTGGCCGCTGCGGGTACTGACCGACGCCGACCACCTGCTCAACAAGGACGGCGCCGACCATCTGCGGATGCGCCGGGCCATCGCCCGCGCCTTCACCCCGGCCCGGGTCGCTCAGCTCGAACCCCGAATCCGGCAGCTCACCAACGACCTGATCGACAACTTCGCCGACCAGCCGGAGGTCGACCTCGTCGACAGCTTCACGATGCCGTTGCCGGTCGGGGTGATCTGCGAACTGTTCGGCGTCCCCGCCGGCGATCGGCCGAAGTTCCGCGGCTGGACCGCCACCCTCATCTCGCACACCAGCACCGGCGAGCAGACCCAGGCGGCCATGCAGGAAATGGTGGGATACCTGACCGGGTTGATCGCGGACAAGCACAACGACCCGGGTGACGATCTCACCTCGGATCTGGTGCGGGCCCAACCCGAACACGGACTCGCCGACGCCGAGCTGGTGGAGATGCTGTGGATCATCATCGTCGCCGGACACGAGACCACGATGCATCTGCTCGGCAACGCGGTGGTGGCGCTGCACACCTTCCCCGAACAGCTCGCGGCGGCCCGCGCCGGTGATCGGTGGGCCGATGTGGTCGAGGAGACCCTGCGCTACCGGAACGCGGCGTGCGCCATGTTCAATCGCTATGCCCTGCACGATGTTCGGATCGCCGGGGTCGACATCCCCGCCGGTGCGATCGTCGGCTGGTACGCCGGTGTGGGCCGCGATCGGCAGAAGTACCCGGACGCCGACGTCTTCGACATCGATCGCGACCACTCGGATCAGCTCGGCTTCGGGCGCGGCCCGCACTTCTGCCTCGGCGCCCACCTGGCCAGGCTGGAGTCGCGCATCGCGCTGGCCACGTTGTTCGACCGGTTCCCGCAGCTGCGCCTGGCCTGCGCGCCGGCCGAGATCCCGTATGCGCCGCAGTTCATGACCAATGGTCCGCTCTGCGTTCCGGTTCAGCTCCGATCCGTTGACTGAGCGGGCGACGTCCCGCGGGCGGGGAGATGCGAGAATTTTGTCCGACCACCGCTGAGCGGACACGTGGAGATCATCATCAGAGCGACCGAGTTTCCGGCATGCGGTATTCCGAGCTGACCGTGGCGAGCACGGCGGTGTGGACCGAGGTCACCGACCATTTCCTCACCGCCGAGCACCGGTACCGCGACCCGGCCAACTGGTGGGCGCGGATCACGGTGCAAGAAACCTCGGGCTACACCCTGCTGCGCGCACAACAGCGCGGCGACCATCTGATGAACCGCAGCCGCTCCCATATCCGGCGCGGCCCGGCCGATCACTGCTGGATCGTGTTCCCGGAGCAGGGTGAATACGTCATCCAGCAGCCCGAGCGGCTGGTCCGGGTGCCGCCGCGGCACGGCTTCGTCCTCGAGCTGGACCTGGCCTGCCGCGTCCTGTTACCCGTCTCGACGGCGTACGCGCTGCTGCTGCCACGCGCGCAACTCCAACAGCGGTTGTCCGCCTGCGGTGCCTCCGGCACGGTGCTCGATATGTCGACCGCGCTCGGCCAGGTGGTGCTGAGCATGCTCAGCAGCACCCTCGCCGGTCGATCGAACCTGACGGCATTGGAATTCGACGCCGTTTGCGATCGGGCCACCGAGCTGCTCGGCCTGATGCTCGTCGGCGACGTCGGGCCGCAGCAGGCCAACGCGGCCGAAATGATCGATGCCATCCGCGCTTTCGTGCGAAAGAACCTCGGTTCCGGTGACGTCCGGCTGCCCGCTGTCGCCCATGCGCTCGGCTGGTCGCCGAGGCAACTGCGGTCGGTGCTGCATCACACCGGTATCACCTACCGGGATCTGCGGCGCACCGAAGCCCTGCGCGCGGCCCGTGATCTGCTGGCGCGGCCCGGGCCGCTGTCCATCGGCGAGGTCGCCGCGCGCTGCGGGTTCACCAGCGCCGGTTTCTCGACGGCGTTCAAATCCGAATACGGCGAAACGCCACGGAACTTTCGCCGGCGGCGGTTGTCCGAGCAACTCGCGATGAGTTGGCTGGCGAAGGGCATCGCTCAGGCCGAGGCGGGACAGGCCACCGGGCGGGAACTCATCGACGCCGACGATCCCGCAACGTCCGAGGGTGACAATGACATTGTCGTTGCCTGCCGCGGTCACTACGACTAGTCGATCCACCTCGGACCAGAAAAGCCCCTCACCGAACAGGTGAGGGGCTTTATGGCGGTGGCGGAGGGATTTGAACCCTCGGAGGGGGGTTACCCCTCACACGCTTTCGAGGCGTGCTCCTTAGGCCGCTCGGACACGCCACCGCCGACTAGGCTACCGGATGCCTCGCGGATCGCTAAATCGGCAGGTCAGCAAGGTCAGCGTTGGGCGTGGAAGAACTCGTCGAGGAGGGCGGCGCATTCGGGTTCCAGGATGCCGCCACGAACTTCGGGGCGGTGGTTGAGGCGGCGGTCGCGGACCACGTCCCAGAGGGAGCCGACGGCGCCGGTTTTGGGTTCCCAGGCGCCGAAGACGAGGCGGCCGACACGGGCCAGCACCAGGGCACCCGCACACATGGTGCACGGTTCGAGGGTGACGGCGAGGGTGGCGCCTTCCAGCCGCCAGCCGTCACCGTGCACGGCGGCGGCCCGGCGTAGGGCCAGAATCTCGGCGTGCGCGGTGGGGTCGCCGAGGGCTTCCCTGGCGTTGGCGGCGCGGGCCAGCTCGCGGCCGTCGGCGTCGAAGACGACCGCGCCGACCGGGACGTCTCGTGGGTCGGCGGCGCGGGCGGCCTCGATCGCGGCGCGGATCATGTCGGCCTCGGCGGGCCGGGCCATGCTCATCTCAGCGCGGCAGTTTGTCCAGCACCGCCGACAGTTCGTTGGCGAAGCCGAGGCGCTGGGCGATCATGCCGAGCTGCTCGTCGGGGTAGAGGTCGGTTTCGGCGAGGATGACGCTGAGCACCGGTTCGGGCAGGCCGAGGTCGGCCAGCACACCGAGATCGCCCTCCTCCCACGGTTCGACATCGTCCAATTCGTCCGGATCGATATCGGGGATCTCGACGTTCAGCGATTCGAGGACATCGGCGGCGATGTCGTAGTCGATCGCGGCGGTGGCGTCCGAGACCAGCAGGCGGGTTCCGCTGGGCGCGGGGCGCACCACCACGAAGAATTCGTCGTCGACGTCGAGCAATCCGAACACCGCGCCCGAGCTGCGCAGTGCCTTGAGTTCGTCTTCGGCTGCGGCCAGGCTGGTGAGCGCGGCCGAGCTCAGCGGACTACACCGCCAGGTGCCGTCTTCACGGACAACGGCTACCGCGAAACCTTCCACGTCGTCGAAATCGTCCGACGCCGCCCTGTTCCCGCCCGAGCGCTGTGCTGCCATGGGCGCAACGGTAGTCGGCTCGAGGTCAAATGTTGAAGTCGTATGCGAATCTGTTCCGGTGACTGGTGATCAGCAAGCCCCCGTCTGCGTTCTCGGGACCGGATTGATCGGCGGATCGCTGCTGCGCGCGGCGGTCGGCGCCGGATTCCGGGCGTGGGGATACAACCGGTCGGCGGCGGGCGCCGAGGCGGCGCGCGCGGACGGCTTCGACGTCACCGGCGACCTGCCCGCCGTACTGCGCCGGGCAGCCGAGACCGATGCGCTGATCGTGGTCGCGGTGCCGATGCCAGCGGTCGACCAGATTCTGTCCGCTGTCTCCACCTTCGCCCCGGACTGTGCGGTGACCGATGTGGTGAGCGTGAAAGCGCCGGTCGCGGCGGCCGCGCGGCGACATGGGCTCGGCGCGCGGTTCGTCGGCGGGCATCCGATGGCGGGAACCTCGCAGTCCGGCTGGGCGGCAACCGATCCGACCCTTTTCCGAGGCGCTGCCTGGGCGGTCGGGGTCGACCCCGGCACCCATCCACAGCCCTGGACGCGGGTGGTGCGGCTGGCGCTCGCCTGCGGGTCGGTGGTTGTCCCGGTCGTCGCCGAGGAGCACGACCGGGCGGTGGCCCGCATCTCGCATCTGCCGCATGTCCTGGCCGAGGCCCTGGCGGTCGCGGGCGCGGGTGGCGGTGAGCTGGCACTCGGACTGGCCGCGGGCTCGTTCCGGGATGGCACCCGCGTCGCGGCCACCGCCCCCGACCTGGTGCGCGCGATCTGCGAGCCGAATGCGGCGGCCCTGCTCGAGGTGCTCGACGAAACCCTGACGGTGCTGAACGCGGCCCGCGACCTGCTCGAAGAGGACGGTTCACTCGCCGATCTCACCGAGGCAGGGCACGACGCGCGGCAACGGTACGAAACGACCGAACGCTGGGAGATCACCGATATCAGGCCCGGCGATCAGGACTGGCTGGAGCGTCTGCGGGAGGCCGGGCAACGCGGGGGCGTCATCACCCGCCTCGACTGATCGGCGAGCCCGACCCACCCGTCCGGCAGGCGCTCAGCCGGCTGTTCAGATGCGTTCGGCCAGGCCCGGGTAGTCGAGGAGGAAGCCGTCCTGGTCGACGGTGACGGTCGCGCTCGACACCGGGGAGAGCACGCTGATGCCGTCGCTGGCGCTGCTGTAGACGAGGCTGGCTTCCTGGACGGTGAGCTCGGGCAGGCGCACATAGACGACCGGGACCTGCACATCCTCGACCGCGTGCTGGAGGCTGAAGCGGCGGATGGGCAGGGTGTTGAAGAACGGGCTGAGCACCACGTCCACATCGAGGGCGCCGCCGAAGGTGGAGCGGATGTGGGTGCCGGTGGCGTCGATCAGCCAGTAGTTCTCCTCATCGCGGGAGATGGAGGCGTGCCGCTCCCCCGCGGCCGTGGTGCTGCGCAGCGAGAGGCGTTTGGTGGCGCCGTTCTCGTCGGTGACCAGATCGTAGGAGGCGCTGAACGCCGGATGCTCGGCGCCTGCGCCGCCGATGATGCGGCCGGTGGCCCGGATGCGGTTGCCATTGACGGTCACGCGGACCGATTCCATCCGCGTCGCGTCGTGTGCGCGCCAGGTGAGGACCGCGGGCCACCGTGAGGGCGACGGGCTCTCGTTGCCTGATGCTGCGTCGGTCGCGTGCGTCACGTATCTACCGTAAGCGACAACGGCGTCATGGCCGCATCACACCAGCGACTCGCGCCACGCCGCGTGCAAACCCGCGAAACGGCCGTTGCCCGCGATCAGCTCCTGCGGTGTGCCGTCTTCCACGATGCGGCCCGCTTCCAGCACCAGCACCCGATCCGCGATGGCCACGGTGGACAGCCGGTGCGCGATGATGACCGCGGTCCGATCCCGCAGCACCGTCTCCAGGGCGTCCTGCACCAGGCGTTCGCTGGGAATGTCGAGGCTCGAGGTGGCCTCATCCAGCACGATCACCGCCGGGTCGGCGAGGAACACCCGGGCGAAGGCCACCAGCTGCCGTTGCCCGGCGGAGAGCCTGCCGCCGCGTTTGCGCACATCGGTGTCGAAACCCTCGGGCAGGGCCTGCACGAAGTCGTACAAACCGACCGCCCGCGCGGCCTCGTGCACCTCTGCGTCGGTGGCGTCGGGCCGTCCGAGCCGGATGTTGTCGGCGACCGAACCGGAGAACAGGTACGCCTCCTGGGTGACCATGCAGACGTGCCGGCGCAGATCCGCGTCGCTGATCCGGCGCAGGTCGATACCGTCCAGGGTGACGACGCCGCCGGACGGATCGTAGAAGCGGGTCAGCAGCTTGGCCAGGGTGGATTTGCCCGCACCGGTGGGCCCGACGAGCGCCACCACCTGGCCGGCCGGGATATCGAGGGTCATCTCGGGTAAAACCGGGCCGCGCGGTTCCTGAGCTCCGGCCGCAGTGGCGGGGGTGCCCGGTTCGGCGGTGCTCGTTCCCGCGGCGGCGGCATCGGCCCCGGCGCGGACGCGGGCGGCGTAGTCGAACCACACGCGGTCCAATCGCATCCCACCGGCGACCTTGCCGAGCGGAACCGGATCACTGGGCTCGGCTACCGCCGGGCGCTCCTCCAGTACACCCGAGATCTTCTCCAGCGCGGCCGCGGCCGATTGGTAGGAGTTGAACACCTGCGCCAGCTCGTCGAGCGGGCCATAGAAGTTCTTCAGGTACAGCAGGTAGGCCGCCAGCACGCCGACGGCGAGGTGGCCGTCGATCACCTGCCAGGCGCCGACGATGATCACGACGACGGTGGTGAGGTTGCCGAGCAGCCGGGTGAGTCCCGCGTATTCGCCCATGCCGCGCACCGCGGTGACGTTGGCTTCGCGATACGCGCCGTCTTCGACGGCGAGCACCGATTCGTTGCGCTCTTCCCTGCGGAAGGCCTGCACCGCGCGCATCCCGCCCATCGACTCCACGAACTGCACCACGACCTTGGCGATGGCCCCGCGGGTGCGGCGGTATCCGGCGCGCTGCCTGCGCTGGGCCCAGCGGGTGACCAGGAACAGCGGCACGAAACCGGCGAAGACGACCGCGGCCAGCGTCAGGTCGAGGTAGACCAGCAGCACCGCGATGGTGAGGACCGACAGGATCGCGCTCAACGCTTCGTTCAGCGCGCCTTCCAGTAGTTCCTGGAGGGTTTCGATATCGCCGGTGAGGCGGGCGACGACCTTGCCGGAGGTGTATTTCTCGTGGAACTCGACGTCGAGTTGCTGCACATGGGCGAACGCGCGCACCCGCAGGTCGAACAGCACGTTCTGGCTGAGCCTGCCGGCGACGCGCACGAAGCAGAACGTGGTGAGCCCACCGATCAGGGCCGCGCCCAGGTAGCCGCCTGTGGCCCACAGCAGCGGCGTCCAATCGCCTGCTCGGCCCGCGCTGATGCCGCGGTCGAGCCCGTAGGCGACGAACAGTGGGCCGACCACCGTCGCGGCGTTGTCGACCACGATGATGGCGAGCGCCAGCGCGGCCAGCTTGCGGTACGGGCGTACCAGCTCGGCCAGCAGCCGCCGTGAGCGCGCCGCGAGCACGAGGTTTCCGGTCTCGGTGACCTCCTTGTCCTCGCTGGCGATACCCCGCCAATCGGCGATCTCTTCCGCGCGTTCGAGCACGGCGGCGCCGGAGCCGGATTCCCGCGTCGTCGCGGATCCGTCGGTGCTGCTCATCGTTCACCTCCCATCAGTTCGCGGTAGCGGCTGCTGGTGCGCAGCAGGTGGTCGTGAGTGCCTTCGGCGACGATGCGGCCGTCGGCCAGCAGGGCGACCCGATCGGCGAGGGCGGCGGTGGAGGGCCGATGCGCGACCAGCAGCGTGGTGGCGCCGGCCAGTGCGGTGCGCAGACGTTCCTGCACCTTCTCCTCGGTCTGCACATCGAGAGCCGACAGCGGGTCGTCCAGCACGACGATGCGCGCGCGACGTTCCTGACCGGCCCGGGTGAGCACCGCCCGGGCCAGCGCCAGCCGCTGCCGCTGCCCACCGGACAGGCTCAACCCCTGCTCGCCGATCCTGGTGTCCAGCCCCCATGGCAGATTCGACACGAAGTCGATGGCCTGCGCGATCTCCAGGGCGCGCCGCACATCGTCGTCGGAGGCGTCTGGATCGCCGAGCGCGACGTTCTCGCGCACGCTCGCCGAGAACAGCACCGGATCCTCGAACGCCACCGACACCAGCGAACGCAGATCACGCACCCGCAGGGTGGAGATATCGATGCCGTCGATGGTGATGACGCCACCGGTGACGTCGTAGAGCCGGGGAATCAGGTTGAGCAGGGCCGTCTTTCCGCTGCCCGTCGCACCCACCAGCGCCACCGTCTCACCAGGACGGACCACCAGCGAAATATCGCGCAACACCTCGCTTTCGGCCTCGGGGAAGCCGAAACGCACACCGTCCAGCCGGAGTTCACCGACGATCCGTTCCGGCAGATCCACCGGGGCCTCGGGATCGGTGATCTCGACCGGGGTGTCGATGATCTCCCAGTACCGGTCGGCCGCGGTGCCCGCATCGTTCAGTTCGGCGAGCAGGAAGCCCGTCCAGATGATCGGCCATTGCAAGAAGGTGGCCAGGGTGATGGCGCCGACCGCGGCACCGAGCGACATCGTGCCACCGACCACCGCGTACGCGCCGAATCCGAGCGCGAACACCAGGATCGCTTCCGAGAGCACCACCAGCGACGCCCAGAGCGTGGCGTCCAGGCGCACCTTGTACATCTCGGTGCGCTGGAGTTCGCGGGCCTGCGCGGTGAAATGGGCGCCGAAGAAGGTGCCGCGACCGAAGGCCTTGAGCACCCGGATGCCCTGCGCGGATTCCTCCGCGGTGGTGGCCAGATCACCGGATTGATCCTGGGAGCGGCGCGACGCACCGGCATAGCGGCGTTCGAATCGGAGGCAGATGATCGTGATCGGCACCGCGGCGACGGCGAAGATCACGCCGATCTGCCAGCTCATCGCCACCAGCACGGCCAGGCCGACCGGGATGACGACGGCGTGGATCACCAGCACCGGGCCGGCGAATCCGATGAACCGGCGCAAGGTGGCCAGATCGTCGACCGCGCGCGAGAGCAGCTGGCCGGACTCCCAGGAATCGTGCCTGCCGATGGACAGTGCCTGGAGTTCTCGAAAGATCTTGGCCCGCATGGTGATCTCGAACTGGGTGGCCGGCTCGGCGAGCAGCCAGCGGCGGCCCCACACGCCGATCGCTTCGATCACTCCGAGCACCAGCACCAGCAGCACCGGCGCGATGACGCCGCCGAAATCGCCACGTGCGATCGGGCCGTCCACGATCCGCGCGATCACCAGCGGGGTGAGCACCGCCGTCAACATGGCGACTGCCGAGAGCACAGTGGCGGCGATCAGCTGGTTTCGATACGGCCGCAGATACGGCCAGAACCTGAGCAGCGAGGCGCGCCGCCCCGTGGCGCGCGCGGGCAGCGGCTGTCTATCGGCCTCCGTGTCAGTGGAAGGCGCGTCCAGCGTGACGGACAAATCTCCCCCTTCGGTTCATCGATGTCTCCGGCGATCCGCACCCCGACACCGGCGACGCCCTCGATCATCGCAGTGGGGGTATGACAACAAACGGGCCCATCCAGACTGGCACCGCGATTACGAACAGCCAACCGATTTTCTTCCCGCCCATCCGGGCAGGTCCGGACTTACACTCCGGGTGTGCTGATCGTCGCCGGATACCTGAGAGTCACCGATCGGGACCGCTACCTCGAGGCCTGCCGCGAGGTGGTCGAGCAGGCGCGGGAAGCGCCGGGCTGTCTGGATTTCACCCTCGGTGCGGATCTGGTGGAGCCCGACCGCGTCAACGTCTACGAGCGCTGGACCAACCGCGCGGCGGTCGAGGTGTTCCGCGGTGAGGGCACCTCGGGCGAGCTCGACGTCCAGATCACCGCCGCCGACGTGCGCGAGTTCGACTGCACCAACGAAGTGGCGTTGTGAGCGTTTCCACACCCCGCACACCGGAGGCATCGCGGGCGCACTCGACGCCCGGATCACCGATATGCGCGCATTGAACCGCACCGGCGAAGTGGCGCTCTGAGCGTTCGACACCCCCGAATACAATGGCCGGTCACACCCGTTTTCGAGCGAAACGAGACCGAGCATGAAAGTTCGCGGCGCGTCTCGTGTCTCCGCTGCCGCGACGCAAACCGAAGGCGAGCAGCGGAGTCACGAGACACCACGGGGCCGCGAACACGCGACGCCGCAGGCGCCGAAAAAACACAGCACGATGGTCGGGCTGTTCGCGGGGATCGGCGGGCTCGAGCTCGGGCTGGCCGAGAACGGCTGGCAGACCGAGCTGCTGTGCGAGATCGATCCGGGCGCGCAAGGGGTGCTGGCAGCGCGTTTCCCGGATGTGCCGCTGCACGCCGACATCACCCGGCTGCGCGCGATCCCGGGCGGGACGGAATTGGTCGCGGCCGGTTTTCCCTGCCAGGACCTCTCGCAGGCGGGCCGGACCGCGGGCATCACCGGCGACCGTTCGGGCCTGGTGGATGAGGTTTTCCGGCTGGTCCGGCGCAAACGCGGGCCGCGCTGGCTGTTGATCGAGAACGTGCCGTTCATGCTGCAACTCGGGCGCGGCGCGGCCATGCGCCACATCACCGCCGCGTTGGAGGAACTGGGGTACACCTGGGCGTATCGGGTGGTGGACGCGCGTGCCTTCGGCCTGCCGCAGCGCCGCAACCGGGTACTCATGCTGGCCTCGCGCACCGAAGATCCGCGCGGGGTGCTCTTCGGCGAGGACGCCGGCCCGCGCACGGTGGGCGATGCCGACAGCGATCCGTGCGGCTTCTATTGGACCGAGGGCGTGCGCGGGCTCGGCTGGGCGGTCAACGCGGTGCCGACACTCAAGGGTGGTTCCGGTCTTGGTATCGCCAGCCCGCCCGCCGTACGGTTACCGTCCGGGGAGATCGTGACGCCGGGAATCGTCGACGGGGAGATGCTGCAGGGCTTCGACCCCGACTGGACCGCGCCCGCCACCGAAGTGCCGGGTATCCGGCAAGGCCATCGCTGGAAGCTGGTCGGCAATGCGGTGAGTGTGCGGATGGCGTCGTGGGTGGGCGCCCGGCTGGCGGCGCCACTGGACCCGCTGCCCGGTGATCGCCCGCTGCCGCCGGGCAAACCGTGGCCGGTTGCCGCGTGGGGCCGCAATGGCAGCGCGTTCGAGGTGCCGGTGTCCACCTGGCCGGTGCACGAGCCGTATGAGGATCTGAAGAACTTCCTGACCGACTCCCGCCTGCTCTCGGCGCGCGCCACCGCCGGTTTCCTGCGCCGCACCGCGATGGGCAGCCTGCGGTTCCCGCCGGGGTTCCTGGACGATGTGGAAGCCCATCTCGACCGCATGGGCGGCTGG
The DNA here is from genome assembly GCF_059509835.1 of Nocardia sp. CDC519. Classification (NCBI taxonomy): domain Bacteria; kingdom Bacillati; phylum Actinomycetota; class Actinomycetes; order Mycobacteriales; family Nocardiaceae; genus Nocardia; species Nocardia sp. CDC519. Next base: position 849,097 of record NZ_CM183377.1, read on the forward strand.
GCGGCATGAACCCGGACCGGTGGATGCGCGGGCTGCCCAGCACGGCGCCGGCCCCTGTCACCGCGCCGAGACGCGTCGAGCGGCACGACACTTCGGCCGCGCACGCGCACTCGCCGGCGGTGTCCGCGGCGTGGACGGATCTCCGACAGGGCTCGCGGACCGAACCGTGACCGCTCGACGTCGGCCCACCGATCCCGCGACCAGTGCCCGCATGTCCCGGCAGCGCCGCGCGGGCACCGAGCCCGAACTCGCCCTGCGCCGTGAATTGCATCGGCGCGGCCTGCGCTACTTCGTCGACCGGGCACCGGTGCGCGGCCAGCGCCGCCGCGCCGACGTGGTCTTTCCGCGGCTCAAGGTGGCCGTCTACGTCGACGGTTGCTTCTGGCACAGCTGCCCGCAGCACGCCACCTACCCGAAGAACAACGCCGAGTGGTGGGCCGAGAAGCTGGCCGCCAACGTGGCCCGCGATCGTGCCACCGATGCCGCCCTCGCCGCGGCGGGCTGGCACGTCATCCGGATCTGGGAGCACGAAGATCCCGTCGCCGCCGCGGACCGGATAGCCGACGCGCTGCGCCGCGACTGACCTCTGGCGCGGGCCACAGCCGAGCACCACGATCAGGTCGTCACCGCGCCGGGCGGGCAACGCCTGCCATCCAAGGTTCGATGCTTTCGAGTCTCGTGCACTTGGGGAGACGTTCCGCGAGATTCGGCTCAGCCCTGTCCGCTGCCGAACGCCCCTTCCAACCGGCTGCGCGACCCGGGATGGATCAACCGCGCCGCGCTCACCAGACCGCTGCGCGACCAGGTGCGGCGGCGGATCAGCAGGCACGGCTCCGAGCGCGCGATACCGAGCAGCCGGCATTCCTCGGCACTGGCCAGCACCGCCTCGACGACGTGTTCGCCGCGTTCGAGCGGGGCCACCTCACTGAGATAGGTGTTCGGGGTCTGCGCGGTGAAATCCTGTTCGAGATACCGCGGTGCCTCCGCCGGATTCACGTAGCGGTCCTCCAGCTGGATCGGCACATCGTCTTCGAAATGCACGATCAGCGAATGAAAGACCTTCCCGCTCAGATCGTTACCGAGCAGCGGATGGCCCGCATCGGCGTCTTCGGCGCGGACGAACACGATCTCGGTGCGATGCCGGTGCCCGCGTTCGGAGATCTCGTCGGCGATGTTCTTGACCTCGAACAACGGTGAGGCGGCCTTGGTCGGCGCGACGAAGGTGCCAACGCCCATCACCCGGTTGAGCACGCCCTCGGCGGTGAGATCGCGCAGCGCGCGGTTGATCGTCATCCTGGACAGGCCCAGCGCATTGACCAGCTGGTTCTCCGACGGGATCTGATCGCCCTCGCGCCACCTGCCGACTTTGATCTGCGACACGATCAGCTGCTTGACGCGCTCGTAGGCGGCGAACTCGGTCCCGAGCCCGCCGTAGAGCTCCGCGAGCTCCGCATCGACTACTTCGATCGCCACCACCGACATCCGTTCCCTTGCCTCACGGGTTTTCGTACCGGCCCGCGTGCTCATCGCGCCAGCGCCCGTAGCTGCCTGGTCGCGACCGACAGCGCCGCCAGATCCTGTTCGCCCGATTCCGAGATTGCCCCGAGGATACGTTGCGTGCGGTCGAGCCGGGCCGCGCTGCGCTGCTCCCATCCACCGATGACGTCTTCGGCGGGCTCGCCCGGGTCGCCGTCGGCCAGGACGTCCTGGCAGAGTGCGCGGATCGTGGCGTACAACTCGTCGCGCAACGCCACGCGCGCAAGTGCGTTCCATTTCGTGCCGCGTTCCAGCCGGGATACCGCCACCAGTTGCGGCACCACGCCGAGCCGTTGTCCGAGTAGGTAATAGACCTCGGCCACCGCGGCGGGCGGGCGGCCGGAGATCTCGGCGATCTCGATGATGTCGAGCAGCGCGAACTGATCCAGCAGCAGCGACACGCGCGCGGCCAGATCCTCCGGTACGCCCCGATCGACCAGCGCGGCGGTGCGGTTGCCCAGATCGGCCGCGTCGCTGCCGGACAACCAGCCCGCCACCCCCGGTGTCAGTTCGGCGATGCGATCGCGGAAGCGCCGGATCTCGGCGCCGACGGCCAGCGGTTGCGGGCGCTGGGTGAGCATCCAGCGCGAGGCCCGGTCGAGCAGTCTGCGGCTGAGCACGATCAACTCGTCGGTGAGCTCGGCACTCAACCCGCTGCCACGAATGTCACGCCACAGGGCCGGCAGGTCGAAGACGGCCGCGACCACGGCGAACGCGCGCACCGCGTCGGCATTGCTGGCACCGGATTCCTCCGAGAGCCGATAGGCGTAGGTGATGCCGCCGTTGTCGACGACGGTGTTGGTCAGCACCGTCGCCACGATCTCGCGGCGCAGCGGATGCTCGGCGATCACGTCGGCGTACCGCTCGCGCAGTGGGCGCGGGAAGTAGCGGGCGAGATCGTCGGCGAAGGCCGGGCTGTCGGGCAGATCGCCGGCCAGCAGGTCGGCCTGCAGCCCGAGCTTGACGTGCGCGAGCAGGGTGGCGAGCTCGGGTGAGGTGAGCCCCTGTCCCGCCCGCTGCCGCGCGGCGATCTCCTTCTTGCTCGGCAGCACGTCCAGTTCGCGATCCAGGCCGGTGGTGGCCTCGAGATGGTCGATGAGCCTGCCGTGCACCGCGATCGAGGCCGCTGCCCTGGCCCGGCTGGTGCCCATGAGCTGGTTCTGCGAGGCATTGTCGGCCAGCACCAGCCGCGATACCTCGGAGGCCATCTCACCCAGTAGCGCGTTGCGTTCGCCGGTGGTGAGCCTGCCCGCTCCGACCAGGCCGTCGAGCAGAATCTTGATATTCACCTCGTGGTCGGAGCAGTCGACGCCCGCCGAATTGTCCAGGGCGTCGGTATTGATCCGCCCGCCCGCGCGGGCGTATTCGATGCGGCCGCGCTGGGTGCAGCCGAGATTGCCGCCCTCGCCGACGATCCTGGCACGGACCTCGGCGCCGTCGATGCGGACGGCGTCGTTGTTCTTGTCTCCGACGTCCAGATGGGTCTCGGTGCTCGCCTTGACATAGGTGCCGATGCCGCCGTTCCAGAGCAGATCCACCGGTGCGCGCAGGATCGCGCGCACGAGTTCGGGCGGGGTCATCGCGGTGACATCGTCGACCAGGCCGAGCGCGGCGCGCGCCTGGGCGCTGATCGGCACGGATTTGCTCGTGCGTTCCCACACTCCGCCGCCCGCGCTGATCAGTTCGGGCGCGTAATCGGCCCAGGATGAGCGTGGTTTCGCGAACAGCCGGGAGCGTTCGGCGTAGGACGTCGCCGCGTCGGGATCGGGATCGAGGAAGATGTGGCGGTGGTCGAACGCCGCGACCAGCCGGATATGCCTGGACGCGAGCATGCCGTTGCCGAAGACGTCGCCGCTCATATCGCCGATGCCGACCGCGGTGAAATCCTGCGACCGCGGATCCACGCCGAGTTCGCGGAAATGCCGCTTCACGCTCTCCCACGCCCCGCGGGCGGTGATACCGAGCGCCTTGTGGTCGTAGCCGACCGAGCCGCCGGAGGCGAAGGCGTCGCCGAGCCAGTAGCCGTGGTTCGCGGCCACCTCGTTGGCGATATCGGAGAAGGTGGCGGTGCCCTTGTCGGCGGCGACCACGAGGTAGGTGTCGTCGCCGTCGCGGCGGCGCACGCCGGGCGGGGCGATCACGGCGCCGGTGGTGAGGTCGAGATTGTCGGTGAGGTCGAGCAGCCCGCCGATGAATGTGCGGTAGCAGCGAATTCCCTCGGACCGCAGCGCTTCCCGGTCAGCGGCGGGATCGCCGGTGGGTGCGGGCGGACGCTTGACCACGAAGCCGCCCTTGGCGCCCGCGGGCACGATGACGGCATTCTTCACCGCTTGCGCCTTGGCCAGCCCGAGCACCTCGGTGCGGAAATCCTCCTTGCGATCCGACCAGCGCAGCCCACCGCGCGCCACCATCCCGAACCGCATGTGCACGCCCTCCACGCGCGGGGAATAGACGTAGATCTCGAAATGCGGCCGCGGCGAAGGGAGTTCGGCAATCCGGCGGGGATCGAGTTTGACGGCCAGGCAGGTGTCGGCGCCGGGTTCGCCGTGGACGTAGTGGTTGGTGCGCAGAGTCGCGTCGATAACGCTGAGGTAGGCGCGCAGAATACGGTCGGCATCCAAGCCGGGGACGGCGGCAATGCCTTCCTCGAGCGTCTCCAGCAGTGATTCGGTATCGGACTCCGGTGCGGCCGGATCGAATCGGGCCTCGAACAGACTCACCAGGCCGCGCGTGATCCCGGGATGCTCACCCAGGACGTTCGCGATATGGGCTCGGCTGTACGGGAATTCGCCTTGGCGCAGATAGTTCGCGTAGGCGCGCAGCACGATGACCTGGCGGTGGTCCAGTCCCGCGCGCGGTACCAGTTCATTGAAACGATCCGCCTCCGCCCGGCCGTGCCAGATGGCGGCGCAGGTGGCGGTGAAACGGCGGGCGAAATCGGCGTCGTCCAGATGCGGTGGTAGCAGGCGTTCGGGATAGCGCAGCGAGAAGCGGTAGATGCGGCAGGCGAGGCCGCCGGTGTTCGCGATGACGTACGGCCGCTCGTCGAGCACCTCCACGCCGAGGCTCTGCACGATCGGCAATACCTCGCTCAACGATGCCGGCCGTCCACCGAGGTAGAGGGTGAGCACCCAATCCTCGCTCGATTCCGGGATCCGGTGCAGCGCCAGCTCGACGTCGCCGGGGCCGAGGTGTTCCAGGTGGGCGAGGTCGTTCGGGGCGCTACCCGGATCGACGTCCTGCTTATAGCCTTCTGATATAGCCGATACGTAGTGGTCGGCGAGGTGGGGCGCGATCGGAGTGGCCCGCAAGCGCTCATCCCAGCCGCCTCCGGGTCGCTCGTATCGCACATCCGTATTCGAATCTCGCACCGGAGCCGTCGACGTTGCCTTCATGTCACTACCTTCCGAACGGAAGTCTCACCGCTTCCGCTGAGGACGCTTGACAGGTGGTTGTATATACAGGACTATACACCTAACCAGTGATTCGGCACACATTCGTTTTTCTGAGGAGAGAACCCCATGACCGACGCTTCCACCCGGCCGCAGTCCGGCCCGCGTCCCGTCCGCGCCGACCGTGGCAGCGAGCTGAGCACCCTCGGCTGGCAGCAAGAAGGCGCGCTGCGGATGCTGATGAACAACCTCGACCCCGAGGTCGCCGAACGCCCCGACGATCTCGTCGTCTACGGCGGCACCGGCCGCGCCGCCCGCAGCTGGGAGGCCTTCGACGCCATCGTGCGCACGCTGAAGACGCTGAAATCCGATGAAACGCTGCTGGTGCAGTCCGGCAAGCCGGTCGGCGTGTTCCGCACCAACGAGTGGGCGCCGCGCGTGCTGCTGGCCAACTCCAACCTGGTCGGCGACTGGGCCAACTGGGAAGAATTCCGCAAGCTCGAACAGCTCGGCCTGATCATGTACGGGCAGATGACCGCCGGCTCCTGGATCTACATCGGCAGCCAGGGCATCTTGCAGGGCACCTACGAAACCTTCGGCGCCGTCGCGCGCAAGCGCTTCGGCGGCACCCTCGCGGGCACCATCACCCTCACCGCCGGTATGGGCGGTATGGGCGGTGCGCAGCCGCTGGCCGTCACCATGAACGAGGGCGTCGCGATCTGCGTCGACTGCGACCCGGCCCGCATCGACCGCCGCATCGCCCACGGCTACCTCGACACCAAGGTCGACACCGTGCAGGACGCGCTCGACCTGGCCATCAAGATGCGCGACGAACGCAAGCCGCTGTCCATCGGCCTGGTCGGCAATGCCGCCGAGGTGTTCCCGCAGCTGCTGGAGATGGACGCGCCCATCGACATCGTCACCGACCAGACCTCGGCCCACGACCCGCTGTCCTACCTGCCGATCGGCGTGGCTCTGGAGGACTGGCACAAGCTCGCCGACAAGGATCCGGGCTGGTTCACCACCGAAGCGCAGGCTTCGATGGCCAAGCACGTCGAAGCCATGGTCGGGTTCATGGACAAGGGCGCCGAGGTGTTCGACTACGGCAACTCCATCCGCGACGAAGCCCGCAAGGGCGGATACAGCCGCGCCTTCGAATTCCCCGGATTCGTCCCCGCCTACATCCGTCCGCTCTTCGAAGAGGGCCTCGGCCCCTTCCGCTGGGCCGCGCTCTCCGGTGACCCCAAGGACATCGCCGCCACCGACAAGGCGATCCTCGAACTGTTCCCGGAGAACGAGCACCTCAAGCGCTGGATCACCATGGCAGGCGAAAAGGTGCACTTCGAAGGCCTGCCCGCGCGCATCTGCTGGCTCGGCTACGGCGAACGGCACCGCGCGGGCCTGAAATTCAACGAAATGGTCGCCTCCGGCGAACTCTCCGCCCCCGTAGCCATCGGCCGTGACCACCTCGACTCGGGCTCGGTGGCCTCCCCCTACCGCGAAACCGAAGCCATGGCAGACGGTTCCGACGCCATCGCCGACTGGCCGCTGCTCAACGCCCTGCTGAACACGGCGTCGGGCGCCTCGTGGGTGTCCATCCACCACGGTGGTGGGGTCGGCATGGGCCGCTCCATCCACGCCGGCCAGGTCTGCATCGCCGACGGCACCGAGCTCGCCGCTCAGAAGCTGGAGCGGGTGCTGACCAATGATCCCGGTATGGGTGTGATCCGGCATGTGGATGCGGGTTACGAGCACGCGGCAGAGGTTGCACGGGAGCGTGGGGTTCGGATTCCCATGCAGGAGGGGTGATCTGAACGGTGCGGCGGCGGACTGCCGGCGCACCGACGATGGCGACGACCTCGGAGCTGCGTGAGGGGCAGCTCCGAGGTCGTCGTGTGTTCAGGCGCCCCTGACAATTGGCTTTACCCGCAGCGACTTCTCGGGGAACCTCACAGAGTGAAAGCGATCGACTAGCTCGACTTCTGCGAACACACGGATCGAGTCTTGGTGGCGGTCGAGGCCGGAGCGAGCATCACCATCACCCGCGACGGCCGACCGATCGCGATACTCGCGCCGGTGCGGCGACGCACCTTCGTGCCGATCTCCGAACTCGCACAGACCAGTACGCACCTACCGCGCATCGATTACGCCGAGTGGCGGGCCGACCTCGATGCCCTGATCGACCCTTGGATCTCGAAAAGGGAGGACCCGACTCATACCGGCGGATCGAACTCAGCTCCCGAGTGACTTCGGGGCGGTTCAGGGGCAGCTTCTCACGTTCGACCTTGGCTACCACCTGCCGGATCACGAGAAGGCCCCGCAGTTCTTTCCGTGTCGAAGCGGGCCTCCCTTCTGTCGGCATCGTGGCTGTACAGACCCATAATGCGTGCGAGACCACCACTGGAACTGGAAAGGTGAACCTCACCCTGACGATGAGCGCGTTGACGCAGGAACCGCTGCACGCTGCCGAGGCGAAGCTGTCCCCGAAGCAGGTCGAGGCGCGCCGCCACCAGGCCGAGAAACTCCTCGGAAAGAAGCTTCCACCCCCGCCACGCACCAACTGTCGCGCGAGTGGCACATGAGGAGGGCTCTGCCCGGCGTTTCCCCCCCCCCTTTTCCCCCCCCGCCACCCCCCACGGCACCACGCAGCAGAATATGGCGTCGGGCGAGATCCACCGATACCGTCGACGGGTGACCCAGTGGAAGATTCTCGGTGAGCGCCGCGTGGATGAGAACCGGCACATCCAGCTGTCCACCGTCGATATCGAACTACCGGACGGGGTGCGGTTCACGCAGTATGTCGCGCGGATGCCGCGGTGCGCAATGACCTTGGTGATCAACGATGACCGGGAAGTGCTGTTGATGTACCGGCACCGGTTCATCATCGATCGCTGGGTGTGGGAGCTCCCTGGTGGGTACGTCGATCACGCCGAAGACGTTGCCGTGGCGGCTGCGAGGGAGGTCGAGGAAGAGACCGGGTGGCGGCCCCGGTCGATGGAACATCTGGTCACCTACCAGCCTGCGATCGGCACGTTGGACCAGCCACAAGAGGTGTACCTGGCACGAGGCGCCGACCTCACCACAACCGAGCCCGACATCAACGAGGCGGAGAAGGTGGCGTGGATCCCTCTGTCCGAAGCAGTCGACATGATCGCCCGGGGCGAGATCGTGGGCGCGGCGACCGTCGTCGGTGTCTACCGGGCGTTGTCACTCAGTTGACCCGCTCGAGTATCACCCTGTCACGGAATGCTGCGACGTCGGGCAACCCGGCGTAGCGAGTCAGCCGCGCCCGCAGACCACGCAGGTAGGCGTGGGTGCGGCGCGATTCCAGTGCACCGGCCATGTCCAACGCCTCGGTGCCGATACGCACCGCTTCGTGGGGATCCTGCTCGACAATCGCGGAGGCCAGCAAGCAAAGGTTGAACATCTTGCCGCGCAGGTATCCACCGGCCATGTCCAGGGATTGGATGGCCAGGCCGGCGGCGCGTTTGTGGTCACCGAGATCGCGGAAACAATGGGCAGCTTTCGCCGACATGTAGGCGGCGTCGAAATAGTCGAGCCACAGGGGGACGGCCCCCGCTCGCGAGTAAGTTCTCTCAGCGGCATTGAGTGAGGCTGCACATGAAGTTCCGTCGGACCGAGCAGCGTGGCCATGCGCCTCTACCAGATGGCATTCGGATTCCAAGGACGGCAGCCCTGCTGTCCGCGCCGCGATTCGGGCAGCGCGGGCAAGATCTACCGCGTCGCCGGGGCGCCCGACGTAAGTCGCCTGATGCGACATGGCAGCCAGTATCTCGGCGCTGAGCGCGGCATCACCGGCGGCACGCGCCATCCGAAGCGCCTGTATGAGATATCGCTGCGCAAGCCCATGCTCTTCCATGTCATAGGCCGCCCATCCCGCCAGCTTCGTCAACTCGGCCGTGGACGCGAACAATTTGCGGCCAACAGTTTCCGCGTAGCTCCCGCGTAATAGCGGCGCGACTGAACTGTGCAGGTAGTGCACGATTGTCGAGCGCACCTTGCCGCCACCGACCTGGTTGTCCAGGTCCCGGAAGGCGCCGACCATAGTCCGGACCGCGTCTACGTCGGCCAGACCAACGCGGCGCGTACCCGCCGACGTCGGATGATCAGGGCCGGAAAGAGTCAGCCACCGTATCGAGGCCGCGGGGTAAGCGGCGACCGCGTATACCGTTCCGACGAGGAACCTGCGCTGTTCGACATCGCTTCGCCATAGAGCAGTCGCCTCGGCAGTAGCCTCGGAGAGGCTGAGGGGAAATTCCAGCCCGAGGCCTGGCGAATCCTGAATGCTCGCCATCCCAGAGCTTTCTGGCGTGATTCGACGCCCCGTCAACTCGGTGAGCACTTCTGCTATCAGCATCGGCCCAGGCGGATTGGGTTGCTCGCCGGCGAGCCAACGACCGACGGACGTGTGGTCGTAATGCAGCTCCACGCCGACAGTTCGACCGCGCTCGACTATGCGACGGGCGAAACCTTTTCTACTGGTGCGAACTTCGTCGAGAAGGTCCTGAAGTTGGTGATTCGGCTGCTTCGGCAGGCGTCCCATCTCTGAAGTCTGGCATCTCATCCCGGGCGCACACCATGATCACCGACCTGTGCACACCCCCTGTGCACACACCTGCCCATGGCACGCGCCTTATCCGCCACCTCGTTGTGGCGCAAGATTCGGTTCAGCCCCCGGCGCCGGGTGCGTGCCCCTCATTCCCCGGCGCCGGGTGGTCCCCAAAAACCAACAATCGCAGGGGGTTCAATGGCGGATTACATCGCCGCGTTCGCCGTGGCCGGTTCGATCGCCGTATTACTGCTGGGCCTGATCTACGTACTGCCCTACACCTTCGGTGAGGATGACCCGCCGATCACGGAACGCGCTCCTCGGATGTCGGCGCGTACGGCCCATGACCTCATGCAGGCGCACCGCAGGTGCAGTATCGAAAGCTGCCCCCATAAGCGGGATGCGTATCGGACTCTTGTTGCGGTGGGGGCGATTACGCCGGATCAGCGGGCCGAGCGGTACATGCGGTGACGGATCCAGCGGATGAGCGGCGGGGGTGGGTGCAGTGGGATGACGGGACCTGGTCGGAGCTGGACGGGTATGGGATGGCGAGTGAGCGGCGGACGCTCGAGGAGATGTTGGAGGCGCTGGGGCGGGCGGAGGATGAGTGACGGGGCACGGCCGGCCACACCGATCGGCGTAGATCAGGTGGCGGTCGCCGGCTTCGCGGGGTCCCGGCACACCGCTGCCCCTGTCGTCAGCGACAGGGGCAGCGGAAACCATCCGTGCGTGAGGCTCAGTCCAGCGGACCGATCACCGACTCCGCTCCGGCGACGAGCGCACCGGAAGCCGCGAGTTCCACCGCCTTCTCGATCTCGGGTGAGAGGTGACGGTCGGTGCCGGGGCCTTCGATGTGCTCGCGGAGCACGGCGCGCACGGCGGACGTCGCGGGGGACGGCTCGAGCGGGGCGCGCAGGTCGAGGGCGCGGGCGGCGGTCAATGCCTCGATGGCGAGGACGCGGGTCAGGCCGTCGAGTGCCCGGCGCAGCTTGCGGGCGGCGGACCAACCCATGGACACGTGGTCTTCCTGCATGGCCGAGGACGGGATCGAGTCGACGCTGGCGGGAGCCGCCAGGCGCTTGAGCTCGGAAACTATTGCCGCCTGGGTGTATTGGGCGATCATGTGTCCGCTGTCCACGCCCGGATCGTCGGCCAGGAACGGGGGCAGCCCGTGGTTGCGGGCTTTGTCGAGGAAGCGGTCGGTGCGGCGTTCGCTGATGCTGGCCACGTCGGCGACGACGATGGCGAGGAAGTCGAGCACGTAGGCGACGGGCGCGCCGTGGAAGTTGCCGTTGGATTCGACGCGGCCGTCGAGGGTGACGACCGGGTTGTCGACGGCGCTGGCCAGCTCGCAGGCCGCTACCCGCTCGGCGTGGGCGAGGGTGTCGCGGGCGCCGCCGGCCACCTGGGGGGCGCACCGTAGGGAGTAGGCGTCCTGGACGACGGTGCAGTCGGGGTTGGCGTGGCTGGCGACGATGGGCGAATCCTTCAGCAGCCGAGTCATATTCGCCGCCGCGACGGCCTGGCCGGGCTGGGGGCGCAGGGCTTGTAGATCGGCGGCGAAGACCTTGTCGGTGCCGAGCAGTCCCTCCACGCTCATCGACGCCGTCACGTCGGCGAGTTGGAGCAGCTTACGCAGATCATGGCAGGCCAGCACCAGCATGCCGAGCATGCCGTCGGTGCCGTTGATCAGGGCCAGGCCTTCCTTCTCCTCGAGTTCGACCGGCTCGATACCGGCGGCGGCGAGGGCCTGGCCGGCGGGCATCAGCTCGCCGGCGGCATCGCGCACGGTGCCCTCACCGAGCACGGCCAGCGCCACGTGCGCGAGCGGTGCGAGGTCGCCCGAGCAGCCGAGGCTGCCGTACTCGTGCACGACCGGCGTGATGCCTGCCGACAGCAGCGCGGCATAAACCTGCGCGACCTGCGGACGGACCCCGGTACGGCCGGTGGCCAGCGTGGACAGCCGCAGCAGCATCAGCGCGCGCACCACCTCACGCTCCACCTCGGGCCCGGAGCCCGCGGCATGGGAGCGCACCAGGCTGCGCTGCAATTGTTTGCGCAGCTCCAGCGGGATATGCCGGACCGCGAGGGCGCCGAACCCGGTGGACACGCCGTAGACGGGCTTGGGGTCGGCGGCCAGCGCCTCGATCCGCTTGCGGCTTTCCGCCAGCGCGGCCAGCGCATCGTCCGACAGCTGGACCGGGGCGTCGTACCTGGCCACGCGCACGACGTCTTCAGGCGCCACGGGACCGGTCCCGACGATCACCGGATCGGTATTGCCCGCCACTGCTCGCTCCGCGCGCGGCAAGGTCTCCATACTCACGATTGTTCTCCGTTTCGAAATAGGTAGTAGGACGAAACTCCGGGGTTCCGGAGGGTGCGGAGACGCCATCGGTCACCGCAGCGACGACGGTCCCCCTGGCGCCCGAGTCGAAGCCGACGCGGCATCGGTCACCTGTGCCGTATCGCCGGTAGCACCGACCGCCGCACCATCGGCCGCCCGAGCCGCACCCGCGGGTTCGGCCACACGAGCTGCGACGGGCCCAGTACCTGCCGCGACGGCCACACCGCGCTTCTGAACCTCCGCTGCCGCACCCGCGGGCATCGGCCCCGCCACCGGTGCGGCTCCCGGTTCAGCAGACTCCGGCCGCACCCACCGCCGATAGGCGAGGAACAGCAGCGCCAGCCACACCACGCCGACCACCAGCGCGACCCGGCTGTCGTCGTCGAAGGCGATCACGCCGATTACGAACACCAGGAACCCGATGGTGATCAGCTGCCCGTACGGCCAGAACGGCACCGGGAACTTCAACGCGGCCGCCTCCTGGGCGCTCATCCGGCGACGCGAGCGGTAGTGCGCGAGCAGGATCATCAACCAGACGAAGATGGTCGCGAAGGTGGCGATCGAGGCGATCACCAGGAACACCTTGTCCGGGATGAGGTAGTTGAGCAGCACGCCGACCAGCAGCGTGATCGTCATGATGACCACCGTCATCCAGGGCACGCCGTTGCGGGAGACCTGCTTCATCACCGCGGGCGCCTGGCCGCGCTGGGCCATCCCGTACATCATCCGGCCCGCGCCGAAGATATCGCTGTTGATGGCCGACAGCGCCGCGGTGATCACCACGATGTTGAGCACCGTCGCCGCGGGGCCGATGCCGAGGCCGGAGAAGATCTGCACGAACGGGCTGCCCTCGGAACCGATGGTCTGCCACGGGTTGATCGCCATGATGACGGCCAGCGTCAGCACGTAGAACAGCATGATCCGCACCGGGACGGTATTGATCGCACGCGGGATCGTGCGCTCCGGATTCTCGGCTTCACCGGCGGTGATGCCGATGATCTCGGTGCCACCGAAGGCGAACATCACGATCGCGAAGCAGGCGACGAATCCGCCGAACCCTTCGGGGAAGAATCCGCCGTCGGCCCACAGGTGGCTCACGCCGCTGCTGGTGTCGTGCACGCCGAATCCGAAGATGAGGATGGCGATGCCGCCGGCGATCATCGCAAGGATCGCGACGATCTTGACCAGGCTGAACCAGAACTCGACCTCGCCGAACACCTTCACGTGCAGCAGGTTGATCGCGCCGATGAAGAAGATGATCGCCAGCACCCAGATCCAGCGCGGGACATCGGGGAACCAGAAGCCCATGTACACGCCGAACGCGGTGACGTCGGCGAGGCAGACGATGATCATCTCGAAGGTGTAGGTCCAGCCGGTCATGAACCCGGCCAGCGGTCCGAGGTGTTTGCTGGCGTACTCGCCGAACGACCCCGAGACCGGGTTGCTCACCGCCATCTCCCCCAGCGCGCGCAGCACGATGTAGATCGCGGCGCCGCCGATCAGGTACGCCAGCAGCACCGAGGGCCCGGCGCGTTTGATGGCCTCGGCCGACCCGTAGAACAGGCCGGTCCCGATCGCCGATCCGAGCGCGATGAATCGGATGTGGCGGGCGGTGAGGCCGCGCGTCAGCGCTTCGGCGGTTGTGTTCACACCAAACTCCCGGGTTCGAAATGGGGCAGCAGTCGAGCAATGCGGTTCGAGCATCGATGTGCGTGGAGTCACATCGGCCCTACATGTATAAGCCTGTCTATACAGGAATGTCAACGTCCCCCGGCTCGCCACTCTCGCGGCTCGATTCGCTCTGGACAAATTCTGCGATCCAGGTCATAGTCGATTCATGCCGCCTAGTGGCATTCGACTTTCATCAGATGAAATTTCTAGCCCGTCGAGGAGACCCTCGTGACCGTTGACCTACTCGATCGTTCGCTCGATACGACCGACCTACGCCGCACCGTGCGCGCCTTCGCGAATGCCGAGATCCTGCCGGGCGCCGCCGCCCGCGACGAGTCCAGGCAATTCCCTGCCGAACTGATCCGCCGGCTCGCCGAACAGGACCTCATGGGCATTTCGGTGCCCGAGGAGCTGGGCGGGCTCGGCCTCTCGACGCGCGCCCAGCTCGTCGCCATCGAAGAGGTGGCCCGCGCCGACGCCGCGCTCGCCTCGATCTACACCGCCCACTACCTCGGTCTCGAGCCGATCCTGGTCGGCGGAACCCTCGAACAGCAGCGACGCTGGCTGCCCGCGCTCGCCTCGGGTCAGCAGCTGGCCGGATTCGCCCTCACCGAACCCGATGCGGGCTCGGACATCGCCTCCATGCGCACGGTGGCGCGCCGCGATGACGACGGCTGGCACCTCAACGGGGCCAAGACCTTCATCTCCAATGCCCGCGAGGCCGACCTGCTCGTGCTCTTCGCCAAGACCGACCCGAATGCCGGATTCCGCGGCATCACCGCGTTCGCGGTACCGAAGGGCACGCCCGGCATCTCGTTCTCGGAGCCGCAGGACAAGCTGGGCATCCGCTCGGCGCCCACCTACACCGTGTACCTCGACGACGTCGTCCTGCCGCACGATGCGGTGATCGGCACCGAGGGCCGCGGCGGCAATATCGCGCTCACCGCGCTCAACCGCGCCCGCATCGACGTCGCCGCGATGGCCGATGGAATCGCCCTGCGCGCATGGGAACTCGGCCGCGAGTACGCCACCGAACGCAAGCAGTTCGGCCATCCGATCGCCGAATTCCAGGCCATCCAACTGCTTCTCGGCGCTTGCGATGCCGAGCTGGTGGCGGCCAGGGTGACCGCGGATTGGGCCGCCGATGTGAAAGACGCCGGTCAGGATCTGCGTCGGGCCGCCTCGATCGCGAAGTACACCGCGACCGAAGCCTGCTTCCGGATCGTCGACCGGGTGGTGCAGATCCACGGCGGCGCGGGCTTCATGCGCGAATCCGAAATCGAGCGGCTCTACCGCGACTGCCGCATCCTGCGCATCTTCGAGGGCACCTCGCAGATCCAGCTGCTGACCATCGCGGGCAACGCGCCCTCGACCCGAACCCTCGACTACTGAGAGGCCAACATGAACGCACTACCCCCGCTCGACGGCGTCCGCGTCATCGATCTGTCCCGGGTGCTGGCCGGGCCGTACTGCACCGCACTGCTCGCCGACGCCGGCGCCGACGTGGTGAAGGTGGAGGCCCGAACCGGAGAGGACGCCCGCCACCTCGGCCCGTTCCGCGACGGCGAGAGCATCTACTTCACGCTGCTCAACCGCGGCAAACGCTCGATCGCACTCGACCTGAAGTCCCCGGAAGGTCGCGATGCGGTGCTGCGGCTGATCGAGGACGCCGACGTGGTGGTCGAGAACTTCCGCCCCGGTGTCACCACCCGCCTCGGCATCGACTACGCGGCGGCTCGTGCGCGCAATCCGCGCATCGTCTACGCCTCCATCTCCGGCTTCGGCCAGCACGGCCCGATGTCCGGGGCCGCCGCCTACGACCTGGTCGTACAGGCTCTGTCCGGCATCATGAGCATCACCGGTTCGCCCGAATCCGGCCCGACCCGGCTCGGCGAATCCTTCGGCGACCTGATCGCGGGCCTGTTCGCGGCGTGGGGCATCAGCACCGCACTGCTCGCCGCCAGGGCCACCGGCGCCGGCCAGCACCTCGACATCGCGATGTTCGACAGCATGCTCGCCATGCTCCCGACGGCACACAGCCAACTCCAGGCCACCGGAACCGCTCCGGAGCGAGTGGGCAACCGGCATCCCATCTCGACTCCATTCGACACCTACCGGGCCGATGACGGCCTGTTCGTCCTCGCCGTCGCCAGCCAGTCCGGTTTCGAGAAGCTGACCAGAACGATGCAACGCGAAGACCTGATCGCCGATCCTCGCTTCGCCGACGACACCGCGCGCACCCGCAACGAGCCCGCGCTGCGCAAGGAGATCGAGAACTGGGCCGCCGGACGCACCGTCGCCGAGATCGTGGACATCCTCGGCACCGCCGGACTGGCGAGCTCGCCGGTGTGGGACGTAGCGCAAGCGCTCGGTTCCGAGCTGGCACGCAGCCGCGGTGTGGTCGAGTCCTTCGAGCATCCGGCGGCGGGCACCGTAAGCTACGTGCGGCAACCCGTCGTCTTCGGCGGCAGCGCACGGCCGCCGGTACGGCGAAGCCCGCTGCTGGACGAGCATCACGACGAAGTGCTCGCAGAGCCGCGGCGATAGCCCGGCACCCGGCGCATGGAGGAAACGCGAATGGCTCCCGGCGAGGTCACCCGCAGCGTGAGCCGGACCTTCGAGTTGCTCGGCGCCATCATCGAGCACGGCGGCCTGAGCCTCGCCGACGCCGCCAAGGCCACCGACCTGGCCACCAGTACAGCGCTGCGGCTGATCCGCAGCCTGGAGCAGACCGAGTTCGTGCTGCGCGGCGAGGACAACGTCTACCGGGTGGGCCCGCGCCTATTGCAGATCGGGGCGCGCGCCATCGCCGACAACCAGTTGGTGTTGCGGGCCCGGCCGGCGATGATCGAGATCGCCGAGACCACCAGGGAATCGACGTACCTGTCCGCGCCGGGACCGCACGGCACCGCGCTCTACATCGCGCAGATCGAGGGCACCTACGCCATCCGGCATATGGGCTGGGTCGGGCAGACGGTGCCGCTGATCGGCACCGCGGTGGGCGCGGCCTTGCGTGGTGAGGTCGGCGCCGAGGGCTACGCCATCGCCCACGACACTCTCGAGGAACATTCGACCGGCGTCGCAGCGCCGATCCACGACGCGACCGGACGGATCGCCGGGGCGCTGAGCATCATCGGCCCCACCTTCCGCCTCGACGATCAGACCTGCGCCGAACACGGCCGGGTACTGGTCGACCACTGCGCCCGGCTCTCGGCCGAGCTCGGTCGCAGCACCACCTCGCACTGATCCATCGCCGATCACACACCACGTCGGATTCCAGCCTCTTGACAGCCTGTCTATACAGGCATATACATATCCGGTGTGGCGTGATCCAACACACAGCATCGAACCGTTGTGAAGGGCGCCGCAAGCCGAGTCGCCCCGCAGTGATTTCGCCGCAGAAAGTCAGGCACCGCCATGAAGAACGACGGCACCCAAGAGGACCTGCTCACCCTCGAACGTCGCACCATCGACGTCGTCCCCGACAACGAGCGCCACGGCACCCCGCGCAGTCAGTTCACGCTCTGGTTCGGGGCGAATATGCAGATCACCGCCATAGTCGACGGCGCGTTGGCCGTCGTCTTCGGCGCCGACGCCATCTGGGCCATCATCGGTCTGCTCATCGGCAACGTCTTCGGCGGGGCGGTGATGGCACTGCATTCGGCGCAGGGCCCGCGCATGGGGCTACCGCAGATGATCTCCAGCCGCGCCCAGTTCGGCGTCAAGGGTGCGGTGGTGCCTCTGGTGCTGGTGATCCTGATGTACTTGGGCTTCGCCGCGACCGGCACCGTGCTCGCCGGGCAAGCCGTGAACAAGGTGCTCGGCATCGACAACCCGACGATCGGCATCCTGATCTTCGGCGGGCTCACCGCGTTCGTCGCGATCACCGGATATCGGCTGATCCACATGGTCGGGCGGGTCGCCACCGTCATCGGCATCATCGGGTTCAGCTACCTGGCGGTCCGGTTGTTCACCGAATACAACGTCGGCGATTACCTCGGCATCGTCGGATTCGATGCGGTGACCTTCCTGCTCGCCATCTCCCTCGGCGCGGGCTGGCAGCTCACCTTCGGCCCCTACGTCGCCGACTACTCCCGCTACCTGCCGCGCAGCACCAGCGAACGCACCACGTTCTGGTCCACCTTCCTGGGCAGCGTCATCGGTTCGCAGTGGTCGATGACCTTCGGCGCGCTGGTCGCGGCCGTCGCCGGGGATGCCTTCCTCGGCAATCAGGTCGGCTTCATGGGTGAGCTGGCCGGCCCGGCCGCCATCGCGTTCCTGATCTACCTGGTGATCGTGGTCGGCAAGCTGACGGTCAATGTGCTCAACGCCTACGGCGGGTTCATGTCGATCCTCACCACCGTCACCGCGTTCAACGGCCGCTCGCACATCTCCACTACCGCCCGCACCCTCTACATCCTCGGATTCGTCGGGGTGTCGATGCTGATCGCGATCGCCGCGAGCGCGGACTTCCTGGAGAACTTCAAGAATTTCGTGCTCGTGCTGCTGATGGTGTTCACCCCGTGGAGCGCGATCAACCTGATCGACTACTACCTGATCTCCAAGGAACGCATCGATCTGCCCGCGCTCTACGACCCCAAGGGCCGCTACGGGTCATGGAATGTGCCTGCGCTGATCTGCTACGCGCTGGGTGTCGTCGCCCAGATCCCGTTCCTGGCGCAGAAGATGTACACCGGGCCCGTCACCGAGATGCTCGGCGGCGCCGATATCTCGTGGATCGTCGGCATCGTGTTCACCGGCGCCATCTACTACCCGGTCGCCAAACGCACCAACAACCCGCCCGCGCAGATGATCTACCCCTCGCACACCGCGATGGTCGACACCCGGATCTAGGAGTCATCCATGGCAACAACGGCACTGACCGGCATCGGACTGCTCGTCACCAACGATCCCGCGCTCGGCGACGGACCGCTGGGCCTGCGGCGCGACGCCGCGATCGTCTTCGACGACGGCGTGGTGGCGTGGGTCGGTGATTCCGCCGCCGCACCCGCCGCGGATACCGGCCATGTGCTGGACGGGCGCGCGGTCCTGCCCGGTTTCGTCGAATCGCATTCCCACCTGGTGTTCGCCGGTGACCGGGCCGAGGAGTTCGCGGCCAGGATGTCGGGCCAGAAGTACGCGGCAGGCGGCATCCGCACCACCATCGAGGCCACCCGCGCGGCCACCGACGAGCAGCTCGGCGCGAATGTGCGGCGGTTGATGGACGAATCGCTGCGTGCCGGAAGCACCACCGTGGAATGCAAATCCGGGTACGGGCAGTCGGTGGCCGATGAGCTGCGCAGCGTGCAGGTCGCCGGCCGCTACACCGACGAGGTGACGTTGCTGGCCGCGCATGTGGCGCCGCCGGAGTATGCCGGGCGGATCGACGAATACGTCGCGATGGCCGTCGCGGAGATGATCCCGAAGTGCGCGCCGCACGCGAAATGGATCGACGTGTTCTGTGAGCACGGCGCCTTCGACCGCGATCAAGCGCATGCCGTGCTGAGCGCGGGTATCGCGCACGGTCTGATCCCGCGCGTACACGGCAACCAGCTGCGCCAGGGGCCGGGAGTGCAGCTCGCGGTGGAGTTGGGCGCGGCCTCGGTCGACCACGTGACGCATGTGAACGCCGCCGATATCGACGCCCTCGCGCACAGCGACACCGTGGCCACCCTGCTTCCCGGCGCCGACTTCTGCACGCGCAGTAGCTATCCCGACGCGCGGGCATTGCTCGACGCCGGAGTGACGGTCGCGCTGGGGGCCGACTGCAATCCGGGCACGAGCTACACCACCAGCCTCCCGTTCTGCATCGCGATCGCGGTCCGCGATATGCATATGACGCCCGACGAGGCGGTCTGGGCGGCAACCGCCGGGGGCGCCCGCGCGCTGCGCCGCACCGACGTCGGCACGCTCACCCCCGGCACCCGCGCCGACGCGATCGCCCTCGACGCGCCCACCCATCTGCACCTGGCCTACCGACCCGGTGTGCCGCTGATCAGCCGAGTGTGGCGCGACGGCACGCTCGCCTACTCGAACTGAGGAGATTCGATGCAACCCCGCTGGACCGGACGCACCGACGGCACCACGCCCGAGCATCTGCGCTGGCATCAGGTCGTCGAACCGTATGGCGCCGGCGTCGAGCCCGACGCGTGCGTCTTCGTCGGATTCGCCAGCGACGAGGGCGTGCGACGGAACAAGGGCCGCGTTGGCGCGGCGGCGGGGCCGGATGCGTTGCGCCAGGCGCTGTCCCCGATGGCCTTGGCGACCCCGCACCGGGCCTACGACGCGGGAACGGTGACGGTGTCGGACGCACGACTGGAGGAGGGGCAGCGCGCGCTCGGCGCCGAAGTGAGCACACTGCTCGACGCCGGCCACTTCCCCATCGTGCTCGGTGGCGGGCACGAGATCGCCTACGGTACCTACCTCGGCGTCGCGGGTTCCGCGCTCGGCCGAGCCGCCGGGCGGATCGGAATCCTCAATCTCGACGCCCATTTCGATCTGCGCGCCGACCCCGTCCCCAGCTCCGGCACCCCGTTCCGGCAGATCCTCGAGGCCGACGCCGGCGTGCGCTACGCCGTACTCGGCATCAGCCAGCCGAGCAATACCGCCGCGCTGTTCGACACCGCGGCGAAGTACGACGTGCGCTATCTGCTCGACGACGATTGCGATCAGGAGTCCGCGCTGGGTTTCGTCGACGCCTTCATGGCCGACATCGACCTGCTCTACTTGACCATCGACCTCGACGTTCTACCCGCGGCGGTCGCACCGGGTGTCAGCGCCCCGGCGGCCTTCGGCATTCCGCTCGCGACGATTCAGGCCGTCTGCGATCGCGTCACCGCAAGCGGGAAGCTCGCAGTCGTGGATGTGGCGGAGCTGAATCCCGGTCTGGATATCGACAACCGGACCGCGCGGACAGCGGCGCGCTTGATCCACCGGATCGCCACCCGGCACGTGCCCTATCGCGCGAACCCGAGCTGACCGGGCGACCGGTGTGACGGCTCCCCGGGCGAGCGGGCGACCGGCGTGACGGCTCCCCGGGCGAGCGGGCGACCGGCGTGACGGCTCCCCGGGCGAGCGGGCGACCGGCGTGACGGCTCCCCGGGCGAGCGGGCGACCGGCGTGACGGCTCCCCGGGCGAGCGGGCGACCAGTGTGACGGCTCCCCGGGCGAGCGGGCGACCAGTGTGACGGCTCCCCGGGCGAGCGGGCGACCAGTGTGAGGGCTCCCTGTGCGAGCGGATGACCGGGTGAGTGCTCGCCCGGGCGAGCGGGGCGAGCCGCCGGCCGCGCCGACCGCCCGTCCGCCGGCTGTGGCACCGATCGCATACCGGTGGCTTGTCGGCCGCTCCCATGCCGGGGCAGTCGAGCCAGGCGGCTCCCCGATCACCGCCCGTTAATCTCGAACGCGTGACCAGCGAATCTCACGAGGCAGCCCTGGAGCTGCTCGACACCGTCACCGAATCGACCCGGCGCCTGCTCGCCACCATCGACTCCCTGGACGACGCCGCCCTGAGGGAGCCGTCGCTGCTGCCCGGGTGGA
Organism: Nocardia sp. CDC519; assembly: GCF_059509835.1. Taxonomy (NCBI): domain Bacteria; kingdom Bacillati; phylum Actinomycetota; class Actinomycetes; order Mycobacteriales; family Nocardiaceae; genus Nocardia; species Nocardia sp. CDC519. Next base: position 870,149 of record NZ_CM183377.1, read on the forward strand.
CCCGCGGCCACGTGCTCGCCCATCTGTGCCGCAACGCCGACAGCCTGGTCAACCTGTTCCTCTGGGCCCGCACCGGAATCGAAACCCCGCAGTACGCAAGCACTTTCCTGCGTGATCACGATATCGAGGAAGGCGCGCCGCGACCGCTCGCCGAGCAGCGCACCGATTTCGTGGAGTCGGCCGCCCGGTTCGAAGGCATGGCCCGGATCCTCACGCCCGAACAGTGGCAGGCCGAGGTCCGCACCCGCCAGGGCCGCCCCATTCCGGCCACCGAGGTGGTGTGGATGCGCTGGCAGGAGGTCGAGGTCCATCACGTGGACCTGGCATCCGGCTACACCCACGCCGACTGGCCTGCCGAGTTCGTCGACCGGCTGCTGCCCGAGGCGGCGACAGCCCTGAGCACATCGGCCACTGAGCCGTTCGAGATCGTCACGCCCGGATACAGCGCCACGATCGGCGCGGGGACCCCCACGGCAACGGTCACCGCGCCCGCCGCCGACGTCCTCGTCTGGCTGCTGGGCCGCACCACGCCCGATTCGCTCACTGAGCCGCTCCCCCCTGTGCCCGACTGGAAGTAGAACGGGCGGTACCCGGCCGCGCCAAGTGTGCGCAGCCGGGTACCACTTCGCGGGTCGGTCGTCAGGCGGCCTTGCCGGACCAGCCGTGATGGGTGAGGCGGCTGTGCGGAGCGACGGTCGCGACGGGGGCGCCAGTGCAGTTGTCGGAGGCGAAGAGCAGGAAGGGACGGTCGCTGCGGTTGTCGACGTCGATCTCCCGCGGGAACCCGCTGGCCCAGCACTGGTCGAGGTTGCTCAGCTCCATCGTGCCGTCGATGAGCACCACTTGCCTGCCATCTCCGCCGCCGCCGAACGAACCGGTCGGGAAGGCCGAGGCGGCCGGCGCCACCACAGCCGCCGCGGCGACGGTGAGAGCGCCCATGCACGAAAGCAATCCAAGTTTCACGACGGCGAGCCTACGGGCCGGGCAAGGGTGTTCCCCACCGTTGGCGAGCCGCGCAGGCCCGCTCGAGGGGTCAGGCGCGACGCCGATCCCTGCACATTTGCCGATCCCCGCACATTGCCGAGTGCGGCGCGGGGCGGGCGCCGATCGGGCGCGAAAATGGTACGAAAGTATCCCCCCGAGACCAAGGAAGGCCCCTCCCGAGCTGGGGAGGGGCCTTCTGAAGTGCGCCCGAAGGGATTCGAACCCCTAACCTTCTGATCCGTAGTCAGATGCTCTATCCGTTGAGCTACGGGCGCATGCGGTGTTCAGTTGTACACCCGGTTTCCCGGGCTTGGCGGAGGCGAGAGGATTTGAACCTCCGGTCCCCGTGAAGGGACAACTCATTAGCAGTGAGTCCCATTCGGCCGCTCTGGCACGCCTCCTGGAGCCTTCTCTTCGAGGGCACCGGTCCTTTCGAACCGCCGAGCAGCAAGGTTACAGTAGCCGATCCACAGAGTGCAAAACGGCTGGTAGTTAGCGTAAATTGCTGTCGAACCAGTCGAAGATCCTGGTTTGCGCGTCGATGAGATCGTCGCGCTCCTCCTCGTCGTCGCCGGGTTTGTCGGCGCGGTGCAGCAGACCCGGATAACTGATCACCAGACTCGCCACCTCGGCGCGGGCGGCGGCGTCGCGTAACTGCTCGACCTCCTCGGCCGGGGTGTTCGGATCGGTCTCGCCGAACAGGCCCAGCCACGGTGCCTGTAAGCGGGGAGCGGCCTCGACCAGCGCTTCGGCCTTGTCGGTGAGCGGGCTCACGATGCCGGGAGCCGCGACGCTGACCGCGGCGCCGATGGGGCGGTTGGTGGCCACCAGGCAGGCGGCGGTGCCCGCGGTATCGAAGCCGAGCGCGCCGATGCAGTCCGGGAACACCCCGCGCCGGGTGAGCCAGTCGAAGCAGGCGTCGAAATCCTCGAACAGTTCGTCGCCGAACACACCGGTCGACGGCGGATCGGTGGCGCGGTGGAACAGATTGGGCGCGACGACCGTCCAGCCCTCGGTGGCCAGCGCCTGCATGAGCTCCAGCAACGGCCCGGTGAACTCACCGGATTCGTGCAGCAGCACGATGCCGCCACGGGCGTTGCCCTCGGGTTCGACCACGGTGATGGGCACCTGCGGGTGCGCGGCCGGGCGCCGGTCCGGCTCGGACTCACCTTCGGTTGCCATGTCGTCCCCGACGCGCAGCGGCGCTAGATCGTCATAAGTGCCCGACATGAATCCAGCGTAGGGCCGAATTCTGATCTTGGGGAGAAATTGCACGTGAGAGGCCCTCGCGCACGGAAATTCCGGCACCGGGCATATGGTTGGGGGGTGACCGCGCAGATTCGGCCGGACCTCGATTCCATTCCGGCGTACGTCCCCGGCCGCAACCATCCCGGTGCGGTCAAACTGGCCAGCAACGAGACCACCTTCGGTCCGCTGCCCGCCGCGCTCAAGGCCATCACCGAGGCGGCCGAGCTGGCGAGCCGCTACCCGGACAATCAGGTCACCGAGCTGCGGGCCGCGCTCGCGGAGTTCCTCGGCGTCTCTCCGGCGAACGTCGCGGTGGGCTGCGGCAGCGTCGCGCTGTGCCAGGAACTGGTGCAGATCACCTGCTCCTCCCCCGACGACGAGGTGCTGTTCGCGTGGCGCTCGTTCGAGGCGTACCCGATCGTCACCCAGGTGGGCAATGCCAAGGCCGTGCCGGTGCCGCTGGACCCGGAGCTGGTGCACGATCTGGACGCGATCGCCGCCGCGGTCACCGAGCGCACCAAGATGATCTTCATCTGCAACCCGAACAACCCGACCGGCACCGCGGTCGGCCGCGAGGCGCTCACCCGCTTCCTCGACTCGGTGCCGGACAACGTGCTCGTGGTGCTGGACGAGGCCTACTACGAGTACATGCGACTCACCCCGCAGGACCGCCCCGATGGCGTCGAGCTCGGCCGCACCAGGCCCAATGTCGTTGTGCTCCGCACCTTCTCGAAGGCCTACGGGCTGGCCGGGCTGCGTGCCGGCTACGCGGTGGGCGCGCCCGAGGTGATCACCGCGCTGCTGAAGGTGCACATTCCGTTCAGCGTCAACCGGGTGGTGCAGGCCGCCGCGATCGCCTCGCTGGAGGCACGCCACGAACTACTCGATCGCACCGAACCGCTGATCGCCGAGCGTGACCGGGTGCGCGACGCGCTGCTGGCGGCGGGCTATCGGGTGCCGCCGAGCGAGGCGAACTTCGTCTGGCTGGCGCTGGGCGAGCACAGCGCGCCGTTCGCCGAGGCCAGCGCCGAGGCCGGCGTGCTGGTGCGGCCGTTCGCCGGCGACGGCGTGCGCGTCACCACCGGCGATCCGCACGAGAACGATCTGTTCCTGAGTTTCGCCACCGATCCGGCGGTGGCCGCCAGGTTCACCGGCTGAGCAGCAGGTCCACCGCTGAGCGGCTGATCCACCGCCGAAGCCAGGCGACCGGCCGGACTCTGAGCTCCGCCGGGCTCAGGCCACGCCGAGCCCGCGCGCGATAGTCGGCCAGGAGCTGACCAGCTCGTCGGCCCAGTAGGGCCAGGAATGGGTGCCGGTGGGCCGCAGGTTCGCGGTGTGCGCGATACCGAGGGCGTTGAGCCGGTCGATGAGGCGGCGGGTGCAGGTGTTGGTGCCGGCTTCGAGCGGGCTGCCGAATCCGATGGCGGTGAGCAGCTCCGGGTTGCTCGGGACCTCGTACTTGCCGGGGACGCCGCTGCCGGAGGACAGGTAGATCGCCTTGCCGCGCAACGCTTCCGCGTTCCTGGTGACGTCGTGGGCCAGCCAGGCCGGATCCTCTGGCTCGCCGAACATGTTGTCCGGATCGCCCTTGTAGGTGGCGATCACGGCACGCACCTGCGCCTGCCCGAGATCGGATCCGCTGGTATAGCAGCCGCTGTGCGCGGCGACGGCGGCGTAGAGCTGCGGTTCGCGCACCGCGAGCATCATCGCTCCCTCGGCGCCCATCGACACGCCCATCAGGGCATTGCGACCGTTGCCGTTGAAGCGGGCATCGAGCAGCGGGGGCAGTTCCTTGGTCAGGAACGTCTCCCACATATTGGTGCCGAGCACCGGGTCGGGCCGCTGCCAGTCGGTGTAGTAGCTGGCGGGCCCGCCGACGGTGAGCACCACGTTGACGTTCTTGTCCTCGTAGAACTGCAGCGCGCCGCCGCGTTCGATCCAGTTGTTGCTGTCCTCGACGGCGCTGCGGCCATCGAGCATGTAGACCGTGGGCCGAGGGGCGCTGCGATCCCGCGGCAAGAGCACCTGCACCTCGACGGTGCGGCTCATCGCGGGCGAATCGACGTAGACGCGCAGCCTGCGGTCGGTGATCTCGCTGACGCCGCTGATCTTCGGGCGGGCGGGCATCGGCCTGGTCTGCTCGGCCATGCCCGGCCCGTCGGAGGATCCGGTGCCCTGTTCCTCCGCGGGCGCCGCCGTCGTCAAGGGCGCGCCGATCGTCGCCGCACCGATCATGAGTGCGGCGCTCACCAGCGCGCCGGACAGCCGGCGCCGCGGTCCACGCCGTGACAGCATGTGGCCATACTGCCAGAAACGGCCTGCGGGCCGCGGCGACGAGGAGCGGGCCGGGCCCGAATTCACCCGGCTACCAGCACGAATGGCCGAGATCAGGGCTCGTAGACGCCGTAGGCGCGGTTCGCGATGCACATCGGCACCACGTGCTGATCCCGGCGCCATTCGAATCGCGCGGCGGCCTCGACGGTTTCACGTTCCACCAGGCAGACGGTGGTGGTGCCGGGCCGGGTGATGTTCGCCAATGGCGAGACGGCCAGCGGGATCCCGATGTAGACCTTGTTGTTCATGCACACCGGCACCACCGGCACGCCACGGATGGCGCTGTGGCGGTCGGCCACGCCCTGCGCGTGCGGCACGCCCGAACAGTCCAGTGGGTTGGCGTCGCTCGCCTGGGCGGGGGCCGCGGCGAGGGTGAGACCGGCCGCGGTACCCACGGCCAGCAAGCTCAGGGATCTAGCGATGGTGGTCCACGTCATAGCCGCATTGAAACACTCGCGGTGCAGGACACACTCGATAATCGCGGCGTGTCCGCACGCTGGGACGCGATCGGTATCGGGGCGTTGCCGCCGCCGAGGCCGGGAAGGTCCGGCCGTCGGCGCGGGTTGATGGCGGAGACGGAGGGATTTGAACCCCCGGTCGCTCTCACGACGCTCGCTTTCAAGGCGAGTGCATTCGGCCGCTCTGCCACGTCTCCAGGTCCACGATCGTAACCGATCGTGCGGGCCGGTCAGTGGCCGTCCGAGAGCGCTTCGAGGTCGATGCGGCCGAAGACGTCGGCGACGAGGTCGAGTTGCTCGGGAGTGAGCAGGTCGATGAATCCCTTGCGCACGGCCTCGACGTGACCGGGCGCGGCCTCCGACAGCCTGCGCATTCCGGTGTCGGTGAGCTCGGCGAGGACCCCGCGCCCGTCTTCGACGCAGGTGTTGCGGCGTACCAGGCCCTGGGCTTCCATCCGGCGGATCTGGTGGGTGAGGCGGCTGCGCGAGGACAGCACGCCGTCGGCCAATTCGCTCATCCGCAGGGCCCGGCCGGGCGCTTCGGACAGCAGCACCAGGATGCGGTATTCGGCCAGGCTCAGATCGTTGTCGCGTTGCAGCTGCCGGTTCAACGCGGTCATCAAGCGGAGGTGGCCGTCCATGAACGCCCGCCACGCGTTCTGCTGAGCCGGGGTCAGCCACTCCGGCTCAGCGGAAACGCGACCGCTTGGTTTGGTAGGCACGTCGGTATTCTATGTCGTCCGACCAGCGAAGTTACCGGCCGGTTACCCATTCCGGGCTCAGCGCGGGGTCACCAGCAGGTCGCGGGAAAGATCGCTGACCTTCGCGTGCCCGGACAGGCCCATCGCCGAATCGAAGTCGGCCAGCAGCAGACGCAGGGCATGACGAACGCCGTCGTGGCCCGCGATGCCGAGGCCGTAGGCCCACGGGCGTCCGTAGAACACCGCCTTGGCGCCGAGCGCCAGCGCGATGAGCATGTCCGAGCCGGTGCGGATACCGGAGTCGAAGAGCACATCGGCCCGGTCGCCGACACCAGCGACGACGGCGGGCAGCGCGTCCAGCGCCGCGATCGAACCGTCGACCTGGCGGCCGCCGTGGTTGCTCACCACCACCGCGTCGGCACCGGCGTCGACCACCTGCCTGGCGTCGTCGGGGTGCAGGATGCCCTTGACCGCGATCGGCAGATCGGTCCATTCGCGCAGGTGCGCGATATCGGCGGGGCGCAGCGTGTGATTGCCGAAGAGGCCGGCCCAGGTGAGGATCGCGGTGCGCATGGCGTCCTCGCTGTCCTCCGGCGCGGCGGGCAGTTTGGCCCGGAACACCGGATCGGACAGGTAGTTCGCGATGCCCTTGCCCTTCAGGAAGGGCAGATGCGCCAGCTCGAGATCGCGCGGACGCCAGCCGAGCGACGGCGTGTCGACGGTGACGACGATGGCCTTGGCACCCGCCTTCTCCGCGCGCTGAACGAACGAGCGCGCCAAATCGTTGTCGGCGGGCCAGTACAGCTGGTACCACCATTCCCCCGACACCGCGCCGACCTCTTCGATGGTCGACGACGCCGCCGTCGACAACACCATGCCGACGCCCAGCTCCTTGGTGACCTCGCCGACCACCGTCTCGCCCCGGTCCTGGAGCAGCTCGAGCACCCCGACCGGCGCCGTGAGCACCGGCGCGGCCAGTTTGGTGCCGAGCACCTCGACCGACAGATCGCGGGTGCCGTGGCCGGTGGTGCCGCGCAGCATGCGCGGGACGATCCGGTAGCGGTCGAAGGCGGCGCGATTGGCCTGCGCGGTCCGCTCATCCGAGGCGCTCCCCGCGACGTAGGCGAAGGCCTCGGCGCCGAGCAACTCCCGGGCGCGTTCTTCGAGACCATCGGCCGTCATCGGCAGTTCCGGAACCTCACCGCCGAGCCCGCGGAAGTAGATCTCATTCTGAAAGTCGATGAAGCTGCTCACGCTCGAAGACGCTAGCGCCTACCTTCGGTGACCGCGCCCACACCCGGCGAATCCGCAGGGCCCCCGGCATTCCCGCGCATCCTTCCGCCCCGGGCCACCCCGACGAGCGCTACTCCGCGTGCGCTCCACGCGGGCAGCGCCCCGCCGGCCGCGGATGCGGGTGCGCATCACCGCGCCGGGCTCGGTCGCGGGGCGACATCCACCGCACGACCAAGGGCCAGGTAGCGCTCGAGGGCTCCCACAATGGCCGGGTAGCGGAGCGCCCCGGTCCCAGCACGGCCGCCACCCGCCACGTAGCACTGGCTCTCATGGTGTCCGGGTGCGGAGCGGACCGGTACAGCACGGCAGCCACCCGGCCACGTAGCGCGGGCTCCCGATGGCCGGGCGACGGCGGTCCGGCAGTATGGGCGCGTGCGCGCGATCACGTTGAACGGATTCGGTGGGCCGGAGGTCATGGAGTGGGCGCAGACGCCCGAACCCGAGGCCGGTCCCGGCGAAGTGCTCATCGACGTGGCGGCGGCCGGGGTGAACCGGGCCGACATCATGCAACGCAAGGGCCACTATCCGCCGCCGCCGGGTGCCAGCGAGATCCCCGGACTCGAGTGCTCGGGGGTTATCACGGCGGTCGGCGAGGGCGTGCGCGACTGGTCGGTGGGTGATCGGGTGTGCGCGCTGCTGTCCGGCGGCGGCTATGCCGAGCGAGCCGTCGCACCGGCCGGGCAGCTGCTGCCGATCCCGGACGAGCTGGACCTGGGCGCGGCGGCCGGACTGCCGGAGGTGGCGGCCACCGTGTGGTCGAACCTGGTGATGACCGCGGGGCTGCACGCCGGGCAACTGGTGCTGATCCACGGCGGCGGGAGCGGCATCGGCACCCACGCGATCCAGGTGGCCAAGCGGCTGGGGGCGCGCGTCGCGGTGACGGCCGGGTCGGCGAACAAGCTGGAACAGTGCGCCGAGCTGGGCGCCGACCTCCTGATCAACTATCGCGAACAGGACTTCGTCGAGGTCATCCGCGCCGAACAGGGCAGCGGCGGGCCTGGCGCCGACATCATTCTCGACAATATGGGCGCGTCCTACCTGGCCCGCAATGTGGAGGCGCTGGCCACCTACGGGCAGCTGGTCGTCATCGGATTGCAGGGTGGAGCGAAGGCCGAACTGAACCTCGCGACCCTGCTCGGCAAGCGTGCGGCAGTCCGAGCCACCAACCTGCGCGGCCGCCCGGCGACCGGGCCCGGCAGCAAGGCCGAGATCATCGCCGAGGTGCGCAAGCATGTATGGCCGCTGGTGGCCGAGGGCGCGGTGGTCCCGGTGATCGCGGCCGAACTGCCGATCAGCGAGGTCGGTACGGCCCACACGCTGCTGGACTCGCCCGACACCGTGGGCAAGGTCGTGTTGCAGATCGGCGACTACTGACCGAACCGGTTGCGACGGCCACTATGCGCGGAGGGCCGGGCCGGGTCCGCGGTCCAGGACGGCCGGCGGATGCCTCGGTCCAGCACGGCCGACGCACGAGGTGGCTCGGTCCAGCACGGCCCGCGCCCCGGGTGCCTCGGTCCAGCACCGCCGCCGCCCCGGGCACCTCAGTCCAACGCCGCCAGCGCTCGGCCGAGCTGATCGATCTCGAACTTCGTCGTATACGGCGCCAGACCGACCGTCACCGCACCACCCTCGTCGTTGACGCCGAGCGCGTCCAGCAACCGGCTGCCGCCGTGGGTGCCGCTGAGCACGCCGATGCGGTTGTCGGCCAGTTTGGCGGCGATCTTCTCCGCCTGCAGGCCGACCATGGTGAAGCTGACGGTCGGGATGCGGGTGGAGGCGCGGCCGATGACGGTGAGGTTCTCGATCTTGTCGAGGGTGTCCATCAGATGCTCGAACAGCTGGTCGTGGTAGTCCTGCAGCGAGGTGATGGACACTTCCAGCCGCTCACGTCGGGTGCCGGTGGCGCGTTCGTCGAGCCCGGCGAGATAGTCGATCGAGGTGGTGAGCCCGGCCAGCAGCGAGTACTGATGCCCGCCGACCTCGAGCCGTTCAGCACCCTTGGCATACGGGTTGAGCGACATCGACGGAATGCGGTCCAGAAACGCCGGATCGCGGAAGACCAGCGCACCGATCTGCGGACCACCCCACGACGGTGCGCTCAGCGCGACCACGTCGGCGTTGAGTTCTTCGATGTCGATCAGCGCGTACGGCGCGGCGCCGAACGCATCCGCCACCAGCAGTCCGCCCACCTCGTGTACCCGGTCGGCGGCCACCCGGACGGCGGGCGCCGAGCCGACGATCGGCGAGGCGGCGGTGAGCGCCACCAGGCGCGCGGTGGGCCCGATCAGCTCCTCGAACTGCCAGGCAGGCATCTCGCAGGTCTCGATCTCCACCTCGGCCCAGCGCACATGCGCGCCGTAGCGGTTGGCGATGCGGAGCCAGGGGGCCACATTGGCCTCGTCATCCAGGCGCGACAGCACGATCCCGGTACCGAGCCCAAGGCGCGAGCTCAGCGATTCGGCCAGCCAGGCCAGCAGTACCGCACGATCCGGTCCGAGCACGACGCCGGCGGGATCACCGCCGACCAGGTCCGCGACGGCCTCACGCGCCGCATCCAGAATGGCGGCGCTGCGCTTGGCTGCGTGATGACGGCCTACGTGGGAAAACGACGACGTACGGAAACCTGTTGACACGGCCCGGGATACCGAATCCGGAACCAGCATGCCCGCTTGCGGGTCGAGATGGATCCAGCCGTCGCCCAGGGACGGTATCAGGCCCCGAACCCGTGCGACGTCGTAAGTCATGCTGGCCACTCTAAGGGCAGCGGGTGAGGCCGCGTAACCCTCCCCACAGGCACCGTCTTTAGCACGTCGGCGCCCGACGCGACATGATAGAGACCATGACGCACTCGGATGACGCATCGGATCCCGTCGTCGTTATCGGACCCGAGGGACGCCCCCTGCTGCTACCCAGCGGCAAGGAATCGGGCGTGCCCTACACCGCGCAGGTGGTCTCCGACGGCGACGAGAAGAGCAAGGACTCCGACGAGCGCGATGACTCCGGCGAATCGCTGGCCGACATGGTCGAGCAGCCCGCGAAGGTCATGCGTATCGGCACCATGATCAAGCAGCTGCTGGAGGAGGTCAGGGCGGCACCGCTGGACGACGCCAGCCGGGCCAGGCTGCGCGAGATCCACAAGTCCTCGATCCGCGAGCTGGAGCAGGGCCTGGCCCCGGAGCTGCGCGAGGAGCTGGAACGGCTGACGCTGCCGTTCACCGACGAGTCGGTGCCGTCGGACGCCGAACTGCGCATCGCCCAGGCCCAGCTGGTCGGCTGGCTGGAGGGCCTGTTCCACGGCATCCAGACCGCGCTGTTCGCCCAGCAGATGGCGGCTCGTGCCCAGCTCGAGCAGATGCGCCAAGGTGCGTTGCCGCCGGGCGTGCACGCGGGCGACCAGCGGTCGGCCCAGCACGGCCACACCATGGGCGGCACCGGCCAGTACCTGTAACCCAAGCAGAGCGTGGACGGTAGTGCTGGCGGGGCCCGGTACGCCTCGGCCGAGTAGTGTCGAGCACCGTGCCCGCCGCTGCCGCTCGCCCCGACTCGGTTTCCGATGTGACTAACGAACAGACCTCAGAACCCACCGTCACCGCGCCCGCCGAGCCTGCCGAACCGCTGGTCTCGGACTCGCAATCGTTCGCCCGCGCGTTCAAGGACATGCGCGACGGCTTCGGTCAGCGCGAGCTGTGGCTATCGCTTGGCTGGCAGGACATCAAGCAGCGCTACCGGCGCTCGGTGCTCGGCCCGTTCTGGATCACCATCGCCACCGGCGTGCAGGCCACCGCCATCGGCATCCTGTACGCGGCGCTGCTCGGGCAGCCGCTGCGCGAATACCTGCCGTACGTGGCGGTCGGGTTGATCGTGTGGAACGTCATCCAGGCCAGCATTCTCGAGGGTTCGGATGTGTTCATCGCCAACGAGGGCCTGATCAAGCAGTTGCCCTCGGCGTTGAGCGTGCACGTCTACCGGCTGGTGTGGCGGCAGTTCTTGTTCTTCGCGCACAATTTCGCGATCTATTTCGTGGTGCTGATCGCCTTCGGGGTGTGGCAGAACCTGCATTGGACGGTCGTCTTCGCGATACCTGCGTTGCTGCTGATCTTCGCCAATTCCATGTGGGTGTCGATCCTGTTCGGCATCTTCAGCACCCGCTACCGCGATATCGCGCCGATCCTCGGCAGCATGACGCTGATGTTGTTCGTGCTGACGCCGGTCATGTGGAACACCAAGAGCCTGCAAGAGCAGGGCGGCGACGTGGCCGATCGGGCCAAGCTGGCCGAAATCGTGCCGACCTTCCACTACCTGGAAATCGTGCGCGCGCCGCTGCTCGGCGATGATCAGCGGCTCTATCACTGGGGCATCGTCGGCGCGATCACCGTCGTCGGCTGGATCGCGGCCGTGTTCGCCCTGAAGAAATTCCGTTCGCGCGTGCCGTACTGGGTATAGGAGCCGATGCAACGATGACCGATCATGTGAGCATCGAAACCCGCAACGCGTGGGTGGAGTTCCCCATCTTCGACGCGAAATCGCGGTCGTTGAAGAAGGCGTTCCTCGGTAAGGCCGGCGGCGCCATCGGGCGCAATCAATCCGACGTCGTGGTAGTCGAGGCGCTGCGCGACATCACCCTCTCGCTCAAGGAGGGCGATCGGATCGGCCTGGTCGGGCACAACGGCGCAGGCAAATCCACGCTGCTGCGGCTGCTGTCGGGAATCTATGAACCCTCCCGCGGCAGCGCCCGTATTCGCGGCCGGGTCGCGCCCGTGTTCGACCTCGGCGTCGGCATGGACCCGGAGATCTCCGGATACGAGAACATCATAATTCGCGGCCTGTTCCTCGGCCAGACGCGCAAGCAGATGATGGCCAAGATCGATGAGATCGCCGATTTCACCGAACTCGGCGAATACCTGTCGATGCCTCTGCGCACCTACTCCACCGGTATGCGGGTGCGGCTGGCGATGGGGGTCGTCACCTCGATCGACCCGGAAATCCTGCTACTGGACGAAGGCATCGGCGCGGTCGATGCGGAATTCATGAAAAAAGCCCGGCTGCGCCTCCAGAAATTGGTGGCCCGATCCGGCATCCTGGTCTTCGCCAGCCATTCCAACGAATTCCTCGCCCAGCTCTGCGATTCGGCCCTGTGGATCGATCACGGCCAGGTCCGGCTGCACGGCGGTATCGAAGAAGTGGTGCGGGCCTACGAAGGCCCGGAGGCGGGTAATCACGTCGCGACCGTCCTTGCCGAATTGGAAGCCGAGCAGGCCGCCGATGACGCCGAACGAGAACTGGAGCCGAACCAGACATGAGTGAGCCGACCGGGAAGAACACCCCGATCGCTGCCGGGGCGTCCCCGGTCGAGTCCGCGACCTCCGCCGAACACCCGGCAGTCGATACCGGCGCGACCGCTCGCATCGTCGCCGTCGTCGTCACCCACAAGCGGCGCGAACTGCTGGCCGAATCGCTGAAGGTGCTGGCCACCCAGTCGCGGCCGGTCGACCATCTCATCGTCGTCGACAACGGCAACGAACCGGAGGTCGCCGAGCTGGTGCGGGATCAGCCGGTGGAAACCACCTACCTGGGCTCGGCCCACAATCTCGGCGGCGCGGGCGGATTCGCGCTCGGCATCCTGCACGCGCTCAGCCTCGGCGCCGATTGGGTGTGGCTGGCCGACGACGACGGCAGGCCAGAAGGCCCCGAGGTGCTGGCGACGCTGCTGGACTGCGCGGGCAGGCACGGGCTGGTCGAGGTCTCGCCCGTGGTCTGCGATATCGACGAACCCGATCGGCTGGCTTTCCCGCTGCGCCGTGGCGTGGTGTGGCGGCGGCTGCGTTCGGAGCTGGGCGAGGAGGATTTCCTGCCGGGTATCGCGTCGCTGTTCAACGGGGCGCTGATCTCGGCGCAGGCGATCGACGTCATCGGGGTGCCCGATCTGCGGCTGTTCGTGCGTGGTGACGAGGTCGAGGTGCATCGGCGCCTGGTGCGCTCCGGGCTGCCTTTCGGCACCTGCCTGCAAACGGCCTACCTGCATCCCAATGGCGCCGCCGAGTTCAAGCCGATCCTCGGCGGCCGGATGCACACCCAGTACCCGGACGATCCGGTGAAGCGCTACTTCACCTACCGCAACCGCGGCTACCTCATGTCGCAGCCGGGGATGCGGAAGCTGCTGCCGCAGGAATGGATTCGTTTCTCCTGGTTTTTCCTGGTGACCAGGCGCGACCCGGCAGGTCTGCGGGAATGGTTCCACCTGCGCAGTCTGGGGCGGCACGAACAGTTCGGGAAGCCGGACTGAGTTCGGATCGCGCCCGGCGGCGTCGTGATCCTCGTCCGGCGCGGCGCGGACGGTACCGGTCCGTCCTCGGCGACTGCTCATGAGGCGGGCGCCATCGGCCGGTGGTTCGGGTCACCGGAAGCTCCCGGCCGTGCGGGAGTCGAGGTCGCCCGGATCCGGCGCAGCACCTGGCGACCCGGGTGCTCATGCGAGGCGTCGGGGGCGGAGCTCGTGACGGCGCCGGCTCAGTGGTGCGGACGCCCGGGAAATTCGGTTGCGCGGGCAGCGGTCGGCGTGTGAGAGTAGGCGCCGAGCTTCGAGGAGAACGAGGAGGTGGAGTTCGTGGTGATTGTCGCGCGGTTTGTCGTGTCCGCGTCGGCTGTGCGGGTGCACACCGGCGGACCGAACTCCATCTCGTACTCAACTCGCTGAGCCCCTCGTCGTGGGCTCGGCCCCACGGAGGTTCTCTCACCATGGTCGATTACGACCTGCTCATTCCCTACGGCTGGACCGACAGCGTCCGGCTCGACTACACCGCACATCTGGAGCCCGGCCATGTACCCGCCAGGGTGATCCGGATGGACCGCGGCGAATGCGATGTCGCCACACCCAGCGGCCTCGGCCGCGCGATCTGCCCACGCTCGGATTCCGAGATCAGCGGACTGTGCACGGGTGACTGGGTGCTCGTCGACGCGACGATGACCGTGCGGCGGCTGCTGCCGCGACGCTCGGCGATCGTACGCACCACCGCGTCACGGGATTCGCGCGCCCAGGTACTCGCCGCCAATGTCGACACGGTACTGATCTGCGCCCCCGCCGACGGTGACGTCGACCTGGGCCGGATCGAGCGGATGCTCGCCCTGGCCTGGGAATCGCACGCGCAACCCGTCGTCGTGCTCACCAAAGCCGATGCGGCCGAGTATCTTCCGCTCGACGAGGTGCGGGCCGTCGCGCCCGGTGCCGCCGTCGTCGCGGTCAGCGCCACCAGCGAGTACGGGCTCGATGTGCTCACCGCGCTGCTCGACGGCACCGTCGCCCTCATCGGCGCGTCCGGTGCGGGTAAGTCGACGCTGGCCAATGCGTTGCTCGGCGCGGATGTGTTCGCCACGAACGACGTTCGCGCGGTCGACAAGAAGGGCAAGCACACCACCGTGCACCGCGAGCTGCGTCCACTCCCCGGCGGCGGCACGCTGATCGATACGCCCGGTCTCCGTGGCGTCGGTCTCTGGGACGCGGCCGAGGGTCTCGAACGCACCTTCAGCGATATCGAAACCCTGGCCGCCGACTGCCGCTTCACCGACTGCGCGCACGACGCCGAACCCGGCTGCGCGGTGCGCGCCGCCATCGACAGCGGTGAACTCACCGAGCGACGGCTGGACAGCTACCGCAAGCTCGCCCGCGAGAACGAGTGGATGGCGGCGCGCAGCGATAAGCGGTTGCGGGCCGAGCGCGAGAAGGCGTGGCGGGATATCAGCAAACAGCACCGCCGGATGTTCCGGGAGAAGAACTCGCGGCGCTGAACCGCGCAACGGGGTCACCGGTAGTGGGTGGCCCCGGTTGCCCGCGGTCGTTCGCCTCGGCCGGATTCACCGGGGCGCGGGCGTCCGCGGCGATCGTTCGGCGGGCAGCCGAGGTGGCCGACCCGGTCCTCCTCCGGCAGCCCCGGGGCGCGGGCGTCCGCGGCAATCGTTCGGCGGGCCGCCGAGGTGGCGGGCACCGTCCATCGTCCGGCAGCACCGGGGCGCGGGCGATCGCGCTCTGTGCGTCCGAACCTCGACTGATCGGCCCGGTTCAGCGTTGCGCTCTCTAGCCCGACCAGCGGAAACAGCTGATCCCGGATAGCTGGAGCGAGTGTGAGGCACAACACTGGCAGGCCCTATGCAACTGGTTGCATAGGGTCTGGGTTTACGCTTAATGTCGAGAAGCGGATGGCCGCGGTACTCGCAACCGCGGCGGACACGACAGGAGCAGTCAATGACCGAATCGAAGCCGCTCGCGGGTAAGACGCTGATCATGTCCGGCGGCAGCCGAGGCATCGGGCTGGAGATCGCCAAGCGAGCCGCGGCCGACGGCGCGAACATCACCCTGATCGCCAAGACCGACAAGCCGCATCCCAAACTGCCAGGCACCATCCACACCGCCGCCGCCGAACTCGAAGCCGCCGGCGGCAAGGTGCTGCCCTTCGTCGGCGACGTGCGCATCGACGAATCGGTCGCCGAAGCCGTGCGCCAGACGATCGAGCAGTTCGGCGGCATCGACATCGTGGTCAACAACGCCTCGGCCATCGACCTCTCGCCCACCGACGCGCTGCCGATGAAGAAATACGACCTCATGCAGGACATCAACTGCCGCGGCAGTTTCCTGCTGTCGAAGCTGTGCATCCCCGCGCTGCGCGAATCCGCCGCGGCCGGGCGCAACCCGCACATCCTCACCCTCTCGCCGCCGCTGAACCTCGACCCGAAGTGGGCGGGCTCCTCGCTCGGCTACACCATCGCCAAGTACGGCATGTCGCTGACCACCCTCGGCCTGGCCGAAGAGCTGAAGTCCGACGGCATCGGCGTCAACTCGCTGTGGCCGCGCACCACCATCGCCACCGCCGCGGTGAAGAACCTGCTCGGCGGCGAGGAAATGGTCGCCACCTCCCGCACCCCCGATATCTACGCCGACGCCGCCTACCTGGTGCTGACCTCCCCCTCGACCGAAACCACCGGCAACTTCTTCATCGACGACGACGTCCTCGCCGCCCACGGCATCACCGACCTGGACAAGTACCGCGTCACCCCGGGCGATGGCCCCCTGACCACCGACCTGTTCCTCTGATCGGTTCCGGCCCACAACGCCACGGCCCCGCACAGGCGGACCGTGGCGTTCTGCTGTCACCGTCCAGGGGCCTTGTCACGCGTCAGCCGAATCTGCCGGTCGACCTCATGCGCCAATTCGCAGGCGCGGTAGGCGGACTTGTACTCGAGGGTCTTTCGAGCGGCACGGAGCTGCGCGTCGAATTCTTCCTGTGTGCTCATTGCGAATCTTCCATGTAGTCGAAGAGCGCGCACCGGCCAGCGGAGCTGCGCAGCCGGCGGCGCGTAGCGGGATCCTGGGGCAGTATTCCTTTATGGGGAGGATCAAGTGTGCGGTCTGGGTTTTCGTTCTGGTGGCGGTCGTGGTTGCCGCCGTCGGGTGCACCGGGTTGCCCGGGCGGCCGACGCAGGTGAAACAGTTGCAGGCCGAGATCGCGGTGATGCCCGGCGTGGAGAGCTTCTCGGCCAGTTACTCCAATAACATCACCCATGGTGCGGTGCTGGATCTGTGGGTGCGGATGCCCGGGGCGAGCGAAGATCAGATCGCGGCGGTGGCCCGGCGGATCAATGAGATCAAGGCGGATTACTTCGAAGGATACGACCAGACAACGGAGTTCATCGTCGGGGAGCGGCTGAAGGTTCGGCGCGGGGAACGTCTCGATCCGGATCAGGTTGCCGCCGATGCCCGCGGAGTCCGGCAGATCGGAGGCGCACTGCCCGGCACCGAGGTCTCCTGGTTCCGCGGGAAGGTGGCCACCATTACCTTGAATCACTCGCCCGCGGCGGCCGAATCGCTAGCCGCTGTGCGTCCGGTGATCGGCACCGACGCACTCGGGGTCGACATCCTCCCGGCCGGAGACGCGCCGATGTGGTGGGTAGGGTTTCCGCTCACGGCGGAGCGTGAACAGCAGTTGCTGACCCTCGTCAATGGGCTGCCAGTGCAGGCCCTCGCCGTCCGGATCGAAGACGGGCACATGTCGAACATGAGTGTCGGTGTCCGGGATCCGGCCTCGGCGTACGCGGATCTGACGGCGACGATCACCGCCCTACAGCCGACAACCCGCCACCCGATGCTACTGCGGTGGAGCGGTACCCGTGGGCCGGACGGCAAGTCGTTCAGCGGCTCCGTCCACGTGGGCGGGTGTTCGTACGGCACCACGGCCGGAGAACAGGATCCCGAGAGCTACTACCCGCCGGAGGCGATCGACGTACAACGCCGTCTCCGTGAACAGTTCGACACCTGCCAGTAGGTGGGGCGAGAAACAGCCCGGCGTTGCCGGTCGGCGAGGTTGTTACCGCGCCGTCGTAAGGCGACTGCCCTCCTGTATACTTGAATCCCGTAGCGGCCGATGGGTTTTCGGGAGGACGCAAGCCGATTCGCACAACGCTGGTCACGCCCCCGCCCTCGCCTCGGTGTTCCGTCCCAGCGGGCGGTGAGAGCGAGCAGCGGCGGCGTCTACCGGCAGGATCCGGCCCGATTGCAGGTCGACGCTGCCCCCGGCGGGACAGGTCCGCCACTGACGGAGCCGGGCCGCGTGCGATCCGGCTCCGGACAACGTCTAGATCAGCAGCAGCGGCAGGATCGAGAGCAGGATCAGCAAGGCGGCGCAGGCCCAGGAAATGTAGACGAAGACCATGCCCGGGGTCTTCTGGGGGCCCGGGCCGATGGCGCCGTTGAGGAAGATCAGGGCGGGGGCGCGGTAGTAGAGGCGCGCGGCCTGGCCTTCGGCGACGGGGACGGCGGTGGTGGCGGGGCCCATGTCGAACAGCCAGGGAGTGCTGACCTTGACGTGGTGTTGGCCGGGGCCGACCGGGATGTGGTTGGCGCCCCAGCGGGTGTTGGGCACCTGCTGGCCGTTGACGATGATCTTCGGTTTGGTGATGGCGAGCAGGAAGGCCAGCGGAGTGTAGGAGGCGTCGACGGTGAGGCCGGGCGGGTCGCCGGGCAGGCCCTGGCCGGCCGCGGGAGCCTGCGCGCCCGGGCCGCCGTACGGCATGGGCGGCTGAGCGCCTGGCATCGGCGGACGACCCTGTGGCGGCATGCCCTGCGGCGGTTGACCATACGGCCCGCCCTGCGGGAACTGCGGTGCCCCATTCAACATCGGCGGACGGCCTGGCATCGGCTGACCAGGCGCCTGCTGGCCCGGCATCGGATGGCCCATCGGCGGTTGACCCGGCATCGGATGACCGGGCGACTGGCCCGGCATCGGCTGACCCATCGGCGGCTGACCGTACGGCGGAGCACCCGGCGGCGCGTACTGCGGCGCACCCCCGAACTGCGGCTGACCTGGCACCGGCTGCGCCTGCGGCGGCCCCGGGTAACTCATCGATTCCTCCCAAGATCGGTAACGTGCACGCGCACCCTACCGAGGTTTCGCCGGTGGCTCATGTCGAGAGCGGCGGGCCGGCTTCGTCTGATCACTGCCGCAGCCGCCGTCGAGGCGGCTCGAGCTCACTAGTACCTACCCATCTCAGGCGAGCTCGAACCACAAGACGACTGCGTCGGCTGCGTCCGATTCATGCCGCGGCCGCCGTGAAGCAGCCCGGGCACACCGGTATCTACCCGTCCGGGGCAGGCTCGAACCACGAGAGGGCCGCGCATCGCGCCAGAGCACGCCGGCACTGTCTACGGCGAATCACACTCGGATACCGACACGGAGACACCGAGTCCGACCATGGCAATCACGGCGATCCACGAACCATCCCGAACTGTCGCGGCACGCCGAAACTCCATCGGCGACAACCGTTGTCATCCGGCGTCACCGATGGTTCCGCGCTCAGCGCGCCTCGCGACCTCCGTCGATCCCGTACAACCGCTCCCAATTCTCACGGCTGGTGAGCTCCGGCATCGCCGCCCGGTACTGCTGTTGCAGCGCGGGCAGTTCGCGGCGCAGGCGGCGCAGCACCCGGATGGTGCGCAGCAGCAGTTTGCGCGCGGTCGCCTTGTCGCGGCGGCGAACTCGCACACCGGACTGGGAGGCATCGGTGACGACGACGTGGTCGAACAGCGACACGTGCCACCAGTGCGCGTCCTCGCGGGTGACGCCGACGATGCCTTGCTGGGTGCGCCCGGTCCACTGCGTGATCGCGCGCTTGACCAGCACCGCGAGCAGCCGGCTCGGCTCACCACCAGCGCGCCGGACCTGGATCTCGGCGGAGGACACCGGCGGCGTGGCGGCCGGATGCTTGATGGTCTCGGCGAATTCGGCGCGGCTGGTGCGGGCCGCCGCCAGCGCCTCGATGCCGCCGTCGCGCAGCACCTGCGGGCCACGCAGGAAGTCCTCGATACCCTGCAACGTGGTGTGCGCGAGGCCGTACTGCATGGCCACCAAATGCTCGGCCAGGTTGCGGAACAGCTGCCGGGTGATCGCCTTGCCGTCGAGATCGGTGTGCATGGCGCACACGATCAGCGAGTTGCGGGTGCTGAAGTAGCGGGCCCAGTCGTCGAAGTCTTTCCAGTAGAAATCGGCGTGCCAGACCGCGGCATTGGGCAGCGTCACCGTGACGAAGCCGTGCTCGCGGGCGCGAACGCCGTATTCGACGTCGTCCCACTGGAAGAAGATCGGGATCGGCAGCCCGATCTTCTTGACCACCTCGGCCGGGATCAGGCAGGTCCACCAGGCGTTGTAGCCGGCGTCGACGCGGCGTTCCTGGTTCTTCTTCAGCATGCTGGTGTTGCGCAGGGCCTTCGGCACCTTCTGCCCGTGCATCAGCTTGTCCAGATGCACTTCCTCGGCGCCGACGTTGAGGTAGTCCGGGTTGAGCAGGAACAGCATCTGTGCGCCGACCAGCGTCGGTTCCACGGTCAGATTGGCGAAAGCGTTGAGCCGCAACACCGTTTCCGGCTCGCACAGGATGTCGTCGTCCATCAGGATGACGTCGGCGTGCTCATTGGCGCCGGACACCTCGTAGAGCCCGCGGGTGAACCCGCCGGCCCCGCCGAGGTTGGGCTGACGGATGTAGCGCAGCTTGTCACCGAAGACGGGCAGCGTCTGCTGGAACAGCGGCCGGTCCTGTACCAGGTCGGTGCCCTGATCGACCACGTAGACCGCATCGATGGCGGCGAGCACGACCGGATCGGAGGCGAGCGCGGCGACGGTGTGCGCGCAATCCTCGGCCCGGTTGAAGGTGCAGATCGCGATGGCGACCGGACGCACCCGCTCCGGTGCGGCGGTGGTCCAGGTGAGTTCGGAGATGCCGAGCTCGGCGCCGACCGCGTCGAACTCCAGCCACAGCGCGCCACCGTCGACGTACTGGTCCAGCGGCGCGGACAGGGTCAGCGGACCGCTGGCATCGACGTCGGCGCTGGCGATGATGCGCCGGTGCCCGGCGATATCGGAGGCGACCAGCCGCACCCGCGCCTTGTTCGCCACCTCGAGCATCATCGTCGCCTCGACCGCGGTGACGGTGGTCCAGCGCTGCCAGTAGCTGGCCGCGAACCGCCCGAAATAGGTGTTGGTGTGCGCGAGGGCGCCCTTCTCCAGCCGCAACGCCTGCCGTTCCCGCGTCGAGCGGCCCTTGACCACGGCGTACAGCTCATCGCTTACCTTCGGCGACGGGCCGGTGAAGATCCCTCGCTGCAGCACCAGTCGATCGGGCGCCGGGTGGGAGGCGACACGCAACGCGTCCGGCGCTACGTCCGCGCGATCGTTCGTTTCGGTAACGGCCTGGGTAGCCGACTGGTCCATGAAGTCCTCGAAATTCCTCATTGTGCCGACGGGACAGACATGTCCCTGCATACGGTTCGCGGCGGGAGCGAGGATATCAATCGCACACGCCGTAAGCCCGCCGAGTAGCTACCCGGCCGGCCGGTCGGATAACCCTGCTCATTCGGCGCCGACCCGTTCCGGAGCGGGGGCGCTCTTGCCCACGAAGACGAACTTGTCGTAGGCCCAGTAGCGGAACACCACGGCGACGATCTGGCCGATCAGGGTGCCGGAGATGTTGTCCGAGAGCGCGCTGGAAAGATCCAGCACATAACGGGAAAAGCCCAGGCAGCCCAGCTGCAAGCCGATGGCGATGACGTTGAACACCGCGTACAGCAGGTACTCGCGCCCTGGGTTGTCGGTCTTCTTGTGCGAGAAGGTCCACCACTTGTTGCCGAAGTAGGTGACCACCGTCGCGACCGCGATCGCGATGATCTTCGCGGGCAGCGGTGCGTGATAGAGCACACCCTCCCCACCCCAGAACACCAGCAGGTTGTAGGTGCCCGCGTCGACCAGGAAACCGATGGCACCGACCACCAGGAACGCACTGCCCTGACGCAGCGCGGTGAACACTTTGCCGGTCAACGACGCGGGCGCCGCAGGCGCTGACTGCGGTGCGGGACTCGTCGGCTCACTGGGTGACACTCGGGCGACGGTACCGCAGGCACCTCGCTGGGGCGTTTGCCCGCGCGCACCTGTAATCTCCCGGTGTTCCCATTCACAGCCGACCTCGAGGATTGACCCGGGTGGATCCCACCGAGCTTCGCATTGCCGCCGTGGTCCCTTGCCACAACGAAGAGGCTTCGGTCGCCAAGGTCGTCACCGACCTGCAGGCCGCCGTGCCGGGCATCGTCGTCTACGTCTACGACAACCTGAGCACCGACGCCACGGCAGAACGCGCCCGCGAAGCCGGTGCGATCGTGCGGGCCGAGCACACCAAGGGCAAGGGCAATGTGGTTCGCCGCGCCTTTGCCGACATCGAGGCCGATGTGTACCTGATGATCGACGGCGACGACACCTATGAGGCGTCGGCCGCACCGCTGATGATCAAAACCCTGCTCGACGGCCCCTACGACCATGTGCTCGGCGTGCGCAAGCAGGACGAGGGCGCCTCGGCGTACCGTGCGGGCCACGAGACCGGCAACAAGGTGCTCAACGGCGTGGTCGGCAAGGTGTTCGGCGAGAACGTCGAGGACATGCTGAGCGGGTTCAGGGTGTTCTCCCGCCGCTTCGTCAAGAGCTTCCCCGCCGTCTCCCGCGAGTTCGAGATCGAGACCGAGCTGACGGTGCATTCGCTGCATCTGCGGGTGCCGCAGACCGCGGTCCCGGTGGGTTTCCGTGACCGCCCGGCCGGCAGCGAGAGCAAGCTGCGCACCTACCACGACGGTTTCAAGATCCTGGCGCTCATCATCGGGCTGGCGCGGCATGAGCGGCCGGTCGCCTTCTACGGCCTGTTCGGCACGTTGAGCTGGCTGGTGTCGGTGATCCTGACGATTCCGATCGTCATCGAGTTCTACGATTCGCACACCGTGCCGCGTTTTCCCACGCTGTTCCTGGCCTTCACCCTGCTGCTGCTCGGCAGCCTGGCCTGGACCGCGGGCATGATCCTCGACGGCATCCGCCGGTCGCGGCATGAAACGGCGCGACTGGTCTACCTGCGCTATTCGGCTCCCGGGGAGGACCCGCGTCCCGGCGAGGCCGGGCGTTGACGACCTCGGCCGACCGGAAATCCGCAGCGTCCGAGGATCCGGCCGACCCCGAGACCCCCACCGCTGACACCGGCGGCGCGGCGAAGTCCGAAGCCGCGAGCCCGGCCGCGTCGTCGCGCCCCGAGAAGTCCTCGCGGACCGCGAATCCCCTGCGCCGCACCGCCGACACCCTGATCGCCAGGTTCGGCGCCGCGACCCTCGCCTTCACCATCCTGGCGGCCCTGTTCGGCGCCGTATTCGCGGTGATCACCCCGCCGTTCTGGGGTCACGACGAGATCACCCAGTTCGGGCGCGCCTATCAGGTCGCGCACGGCGGCTTCCTGCCGCAGGAAATCGATGACGATCGCGGCGTCGCCTACGGCGGCCAAGCGCCCGCGGCCATCGACGCGCTGATGGGCTACGCCTTCCGCGACTACAACGACAACCCGGAAGAGCCGGGCGCGATGGTCGGCGACCCGGGCGGCTACGACCGCGTCGGCGGCGCCGAGGTGACCGCCGAGCACAAGACGATCTGGTTCACCAACACCGCCGCCTACTCGCCGGTTCCTTATGTTCCGGCCGCGATCGGTATCCGGCTGGCCGGGGTGCTCGATCTGGACGCGGGCGGCATGGTGCTGCTGACCCGGCTCGCCGGTCTGCTCGCCTATCTCGTGGTGGTCGGATTCGCGCTGTGGGCGTTGCGCGGCTATCGCGTGCAGTGGCTGGCCTTCAGTGTGGCGTTGCTGCCCATCGCGGTGTTCCAGGCGGGCACCGTCACCGCGGACACGATGACCAACGCGCTGGCCATCATGGTCTCGGCGCTGCTGGTCAAGGCACTGTTCCTCGGTCGGGGGCTGGGCCGGGTGGAGACGACGGCGCTACTCGCCGCGACGGTGCTGCTGCCGTTGAGCAAGCCCACCTACGTGCTGCTGGCCATGCTGGTGGTCCTGGTTCCGGCGAAGCGCTTCGGTTTCTCGGGCCTGCTGCGCCGGCTGCCGTGGCTGTGCGCGGCCATCGGCGCGGCCGGGTTCGCGGTGTGGATGAAGATCGCCGCGCCGACCGGTGACGGCATGAGCCTGATGCGTCCGCGGCACCAGTGGTACACGGTGAATCCGGGCGAACAGCTCAGCGGCATCCTGCGTGACCCGTTCGGTTTCCTCGGCGTCTTCGGCGAGAGCATCGCCCGCCGCGATCAGGAGTGGTTCACCGAGTTCTTCGGCGAGCTCGGCTTCGGGTACGTGGATGTGCCCGCGATGTCGATCGTGACCTGCCTGCTGGCGTTCGCGGTCGGTCTCGGGATCGCCGAGCGGATGACGACCCCGGATTTCCGGCGCACCCTGATCGTGGCGCTGACGCTGGCGGCCAGCGTCGCGATGATCTACGTGACGCTCTACATGTCGTTCACGCCGGTCGATTTCTACATCATCGACGGCGTGCAGGGCCGCTACTTCGTACCGCTGGCCATCCTCACCTTCGCGGTGCTGCTGCGCTGGATGCCGTTGCGGCTCACCGGCCCCGGCGGTAAGGCGCCGGGCCGCGCGGCGCCGATCACCATCGTGGCGGCCACCACCATCGCGCTGGCCGCGGCGGCCATCAAGTACTACGTGGTGGTCTGGGGCTGAGCGCGGCAGCTCAGTTCGGGCTGATCGTCGTCTCGCCGGCCGCCGCGTACGCGCGTTCGGTGCTCTCCTTGTGCGGACGCCACCAGTCCTCGTTCGCGCGGTACCAGGCGATGGTGTCGGCCAGGCCGGCCCGGAAATCGGCGTAGCGGGGCCGCCAGCCGAGCTCCTCGCGCAGCAGGCTCGCGTCGATGGCGTAGCGCTGATCGTGCCCGGGCCGGTCGGTGACGTGGTCGAAATCGTCCGGGTCGCGGCCGAACACCTCGAGGATCAGCCGCACCACGGTCTTGTTGTCGAGTTCGCCGTCGGCGCCGATGAGGTAGGTCTGCCCGATGCGGCCGCGTTCGAGCACATCCCAGACCGCGCGGTTGTGGTCGTCGACGTGGATCCAATCCCGGATCTGATGGCCCGCGCCGTACAGCCGCGGCCGCACCCCGTCGATGAGATTGGTGATCTGGCGCGGAATGAACTTCTCCACGTGCTGGTACGGGCCGTAGTTGTTGGAGCAGTTGGACAGGGTGGCGCGGATCCCGAACGAGCGAGTCCAGGCCCGCACCAGCAGATCGCTGGCGGCCTTGGTCGCCGAATAGGGGCTGGACGGGTTATAGGCGGTCTGCTCGGTGAAGGCCGGATCCGCGGCCTCCAGGTCGCCGTACACCTCGTCGGTGGAGACGTGGTGATAGCGCACGTCGTGCCTGCGCACCGCCTGCAGCAGCGAGTACGTGCCGATGATGTTGGTCTGGACGAACGGCCAGGGCTCGGTGAGCGAATTGTCGTTATGCGATTCGGCGGCGAAGTGGACCACCGCGTCGACACCGCTGACCAGTTCGTCGACCAGATCGAGGTCGGCGATGTCGCCGTGCACGAAGTCGATGCCCTCGGCCACGGGCGCGAGCGAGGCTCTGTTCCCAGCGTAGGTGAGCGCGTCGAGCACGGTTACCGTGACGTCGGGCCGCTCGGTCACGGTCTGCTGGACGAAATTCGCCCCGATGAACCCGGCACCGCCGGTTACCAGCAATCGCACCCCACTTACCTTACGTCGCCGCGAGCGGGCTCCGGGTACCGCGGGCATGGGCGAATTGCGAAGATAGCCGAGACGGATGGATGTGTCCTTGCTCGCTTTGAATTCCGATTCAGCGAAACACCGCCTCCGCGAATCCCCTGGAAACGCCGCCCAGAAGTACACATTTCCAGAACCGCACCGCGCTAAACGCGCCCCCGGTGAACAGAATTTGAACGAACGGACACAGCCGGTTCACCCATCGTTAGCTGAATTCTATTTCGATCATTTCGTCCCCTCCGAACGCTTTACATCGAGGTTCCAGAAATGCTGATGAGGAAATTCGCCGCGACTTCGGCGCTCGTGATCGCCGCGCTCGGCGTCACGGCCGGCACCGTCAACGCCGCGCCCGCCCCCGAGACCGCCGTCAACTTCACCGCCGAGAGCACCGAGTCGTCGACGATCATCACCACCGATGCCGGCTCGCTGGTCGTCGAGGACAACACCTTCAAGGTGAAGGCGAGCAACGGCACCGTGCTGGCCGGAACCCCGCTGTCGTTCCGCGTCGACGATTTCGAGTTCCCGATCGCCGCCGACATCTCCGGCCGCACCGCCACCCTGACCCCGCAGCTGGACATGGCCAAGGCCGTCTACAAGCCGGTCGCCCTGCCGTTCGAGGACCAGGCCAACTGGAAGTCCCCCTATGACCGGGAGAAGGACGCCTTCAACCGGATGAAGGACACCATCAGCACCGGCGCCACCATCGCCACCCTGGTCGGCGGCATCGGCGGCGCGGCCGTCGGCTGCGTGCTCGGGGGCATCGCGGGCGCCACCGTCGCCTCGGCCACCATCATCGGCCTGTTCGGCCCGTTCATCCCGGCCGCCGCGGTCGGCTGCATCGGCGGCATCCTCGCCGTCGGCGCGCTCGGCACCCTGGCCGGCCAGATCCTGATCACCGCGCCCGTCGCGATCGGCGCCGCGATCCAGTACTTCACCACCATCAACCAGCCGTTCAACCCGCCGGCCAAGTAATTCTCCGACGGTTCCCTACAGCAGGTGACCCCGTCCGGTTCCGACCGGGCGGGGTTTCTGCGGTGATGGCCGAATATTTGCCCGCGAAATTACGGAACGTATTTCGGATCACATTGTTGCGGTATTCCTATCGGGCGGATTCGGCACGTGTGCGGGATTGTTCACCCACGGTTCACGCGGTACGCACGTGCTCGGCCTGTTCGATTCTTGCTCGAATGAATCGTGAGGCGCGCGCCAGGGCCGCCCGGCCCTCGGGCAGATTCGGCGCGATGCTCATGAAATCGTGCACCGTGCCACGCCAGAGCTCGAGCGAGTTCGGCACGCCCGCCGCGGTGAGCCGCCGGGCCATGAGCTCGCTGTCGAAGCGCAGCAGCTCCTGTTCGGCCGCGATCAGCAGGACTGGGGGCAGTCCGGTCAGTGTCGCGTTGACCGGGGACAGCTTCGGATCGAGTACGCCGGCGACCTCACCGCCGAGCCGCACCACCGCCGTCAGCGCCGCCAGCGGGATGTAGGCGTCGCGCGCGGTCTTCTCGTACTCGCTCTTCGCGGCGTAATCGAGATCGAGCAGCGGGCTGAGCCCGAGGATCCCGGCCGGCGCGGGCAGACCCACCTGTAGTGCGGCGAGCACGGTGGAGAAGGCCAGCAGACCGCCCGCCGAATCGCCTGCGATGACGATGCGCGCGGGATCGACGCGGTGGCGCAGCAGCCAGCGGTAGGCCTCCAAGCAGTCGGCCAGCGATTCGGTGATCCGGGTCCCGGGCAGCTGCCGGTACTCGACGTTGACCACCGGCAGCCCGGTCCGGCGCGCCAAGCCGGCCACGACGGGCCGGTGGGTGCGCAGCCCACAGATGGCGAAGCCGCCACCGTGGAAATACAGCACCGCACCGTGGCGCAGCGCCCGCGATGCTCCGGCCGGACGCACGATCTCCATCCGGAAACCCTTCATCCTGACCTGTTCGCGGTCGATGCCCGCGGGCTCCGGGCGCAACATCGACAGGCCGTCGATCAGGGCCGCGCCGACGGGCAGCGTCATCCGGTTGATCGGGAAGCTGCGCAGCACCGGTCGCACCACACCTCGGAAGGCTGCCTCGAAGACGCGTCCCGGCGCACTCGGACCGCCGGGATTCACCACGATGCCCGGTTCTTTTGTCGCACCCATGGCGCACCTGCCTCCGCTGGGGCGTCGAACCCCGGCCGGACGGCAGCCCGGATGAGCGTCGACGCTGACGTTCACACCGATCACCCGGCGCCAGTTCAGAAGCAAGTATGTTTCACAACTCGCCGCCCCGGCACACCGCGTGACCGCTATCTGTGCAACAACAGTGCCCGAATCCGCTGTTCCCCATACCTGGTACCCGCACTCCGTAACCGTTTCGAACAGCACTCGGAATCTGCTCGATGCCTGGGCCGGCCGTCGGCCGCACCCGAACGTCGCGGCCGCAGGCGGTCGAACCGGTCGCCCTCATCCCCCGATGCCCTGGCAGACTGTGCAGACATGCGCGGAATCATCTTGGCCGGCGGCACCGGGACCCGGTTGCACCCGATCACGCGCGGTGTCAGCAAGCAGCTGGTCCCGGTCTACGACAAGCCGATGGTCTACTACCCGCTCTCCACGCTGATGCTGGCCGGGATCCGCGAGATCCTGGTGATCACCACCCCGGAGGACGCGGAATCGTTCCGCCGCCTGCTCGGCGACGGCACCCAGTTCGGCATCACCATCGACTACGTCGTCCAGCCCGAACCCGACGGCCTGGCCAGGGCCTTCGTCCTCGGCGCCGACCATATCGGCACCGACTGCGCGGCGCTGGTGCTCGGCGACAACATCTTCCACGGGCCGGGCCTCGGCACCAGCCTGAGCCGGTTCGCCGGACTGGACGGCGGCGCGGTCTTCGCCTACCGCGTATCGGACCCCTCGGCCTACGGCGTCGTCGAATTCACCGACGGCCGAGCGGTATCCATCGAGGAGAAGCCGAAGGTCCCGCGCTCGAATTTCGCGATCCCCGGCCTGTACTTCTACGACAACGATGTCGTCGAGATCGCCCGCGGCCTGCGGCCATCGGCACGCGGCGAATACGAGATCACCGATATCAACCGGGCCTATCTGGAAGCGGGCAAGCTGCACGTCGATGTGCTCGCCCGCGGCACCGCGTGGCTGGACACCGGAACCTTCGACTCGCTGCTCGATGCCGCCAACTACGTGCGCACCATCGAGGAACGCCAAGGCCTCAAGATCGGCGTGCCGGAGGAGGTCGCCTGGCGGATGGGCTATATCGACGACGAACAGCTGTGCGCGCTGGCCGATCCGCTGGTCCGCTCCGGGTACGGCAGCTATCTGCTCGATCTGCTCGAGCACGGACAAGGTTGGTGACATGCAGATCACGGAGATGTCGATCCCGGGCGCCTGGGTGTTCACCCCGCGGCTGCACAGCGACGAGCGCGGGACGTTCGCCGAGACGTTCAAGGCCTCCGAGTTCGAGAAGGCCACCGGCCGGCGCTTCGATCTGCTCCAGGTCAACACCTCGGTGTCGGCCGCCGGGGTACTGCGCGGCATCCACTACACCGAAAACCCACCCGGTCAGGCCAAATACGTGAGCTGCGTGCGCGGCGCCTTCCTCGATGTAGTGGTGGATCTGCGCGAGGGCTCGCCGACGTTCGGGCGCTGGGACAGCGTCGTACTCGACGATGTGCACCGCCGTTCGGTGTTCCTATCCGAGGGCCTCGGCCACGCGATCCTGTCACTGGCCGACGATTCCACCGTCACCTATCTGTGCTCGCTGGAATACTCCCCCGAATTCGACCATGATCTGGACGCTTTCGATCCGCAGCTGGCCATCGACTGGCCGCGCACCGATCGCGACGGCCGTCCGCTGACCTACCTGCGCTCGCCGAAGGACGCCGCCGCGCCCCGCCTGGCCGATCGCTGAGCCCGCCTCGCCCGGCAGGCCTCAGCGGACGTTGGCGCGTGCGTCATCGATCGCGGTGCGCGCGTCCACCGCCACCGCCCGGATACTGTCGAAAGCCGCCCGGTAACGGTCGATTTCGTGCGATTTGTCCAGGTAGACCGGCCCGGTGAAGGCCTCGACGTACACCACCGGCGGTTCCGGCGCACCCGCCCCCGGATCGAGCGCGGGGAATTCCAGCAGCACGAACGGCCCGGACTCGATGCCGCGGTGGTACTCGGCATCCGAGGGCACCACCTGGATGCGCACATTCGGCAGCTCGCACATCAGCCGGAGATGGTCGAGCTGGCCCGCGGTCACCGAACGATCGCCCAGCGGCCGCCACAGCGCGGCCTCGCCGATCAGCACATCCAGCCGCAACGGCGCTTCGTCCCTGGTGAGCAGGGGCTGGCGGGCCATCCGCAACCGCACCCGGCGCTCGATATCGGAATCGGACAGCTCCGGGCGCGCGGCCCGCAGCAGCGCGCGAGCATAGGCCTCGGTTTGCAGCAGGCCGGGAATCAGCTGGTCCTCGTAGGCGTACAGCCGCGCGGCGGCCTCCTCCAACCCGATGTAGACGTCGAATCCCTCACCGATGACGTCGCTGTAACCGGTCCACCATCCGCGCGCCTTGGTCTCCTTGGCCAGCGCGGTGAGCGGTGCGACGGCCTCCGGCGGCGCCCCGTACACCTTGCACATGGCCTCTACATCCAGGCCGCGCAGTGAGGTCTGCCCGGTTTCGATGCGCCAGATCTTGGCTTCCGACCATTCCAATTGCTGCGCCGCGGCGCGCGTGGTCATCCTCGCCCGGTTGCGCAGATCGCGCAGCTGCCTGCCGAGGCGCCGCCTCGGCATGGTCGAGCCGGTGGTCCCCTGTGCTGCCACTGTTCCCCCTTGTTAGACGAACGGCATTGTTCCACAAGGAAACCGGACGGCAATACCAGGGATGTCACAGATAGGACAGGTGTCGCTTGCAGGACAATCACTTACGGGAGCCGCCGCGGCGGAACCGCCAGAACTGCACCGCGCGAACGTCTTCGGAGAGCTGGTTGACCGGCTCGGCCACGTCGGACAACGCCTGGAACAGGTCGTCGGCCAGATCGCTGATGTGCTCGACGCGAGTGGCCAGCCGGGAGGCGTTCACCAGGAACTCCAGCACCAGGCGCACCGAGGCGGCGATGCTCAACCCCAGCGGCACCGCGATCAAGGCGGCGAAGATGCCGAGCAACGCCGAGGCCTGCCACATCAGCACCGTCAGCGCGATCGGGATGCCGAAGGCGAACAGCAGCCCGAGCAGATAGGCCAGCGGCAGCAGCGTGCGGGTGACGGGCCTGCGGAACTGCACATCGAGCAGGCCGCGCACGGCGTCGGCGCACCACTGCCGGAACGCGCGCCTGCTGACGAACGGCTCCGGCTGGGTCTCCTCGTCGGCGGCCGCGCCGGAGAACCGGCGGGCCGCGGTCGAGCGCCAGGTGATCCAGCGCGACTCGGCCTCCAGGTCGTCCGGTTGCGGCGACTCGGTGCGGCCGGACTCATCACTCATGCCGGGAATCCTTCCCGCTCCCGGCCGCGGAAACCAGCCCCGACCTCGTCACATCTGCCCCGGTCATAGCCATGCCACCGGCCGATGGGCGCCCTAGCACCGATCGCTATTACTCGCCGGTAAATGAGACGAATCCGACAGTTGTGAAAAATTCTCGGAATCTCGTAACGCTTCGGGCACCTGCCCTCGATACGAACCATGAATGCAGGACCTGATCTGTAACGGGGAATGGAGAAGACAGTGCGCACGACGTTTCCGACTTCCGTCTCGGCGGACGCCATGTCCGCAGCCGCGCAGGACTACACCCAGCGCGGTTGGACGGTCGCCGAAACGGCCAACGGTCTGTGCCTGATCACCGATGACGACCTGTCCGCCATCGAGGTCAGTGGGGAGCTGGCCGCGGAGGTCCGTCGCTTCCTGCGTGCCAACAACCTGTCCGGACCGGTGATCGAGATCCCCGGTACCGAGCGTCGCGAGATCCACCTCGTCACCGGTGCCCGTAAGGCCGCCATGGCGATCGAGGCCATGCGCGCGGCCGGGGTCACCGTCCACACCGACGGTGCGAGCATCCCGCTGCCGCCGACCCAGCTCTCGGCCGGATCGGCCTGCTGGGGCATCGCCCCGGGCGAGGCCCGCTGGCTGCCGCCGGTGGTCGCGATCAGCGCCGCCGTCCGGGCCGCTGCGGCCCGCAAGCGTGGACAGCTCACCAGCGTCGCCTGCTGAGCCGGCACCGCAGACACGGACCAGACCGTCCGATCGACAACTGCACACGGCAGACACCGACCCCGTCGTTCCCCGACGGGGTCTTTGCCGTGCCGCGAAAACCCTTGTGCGCGGGCAGGTTCGCCGCGCGGTAACCCGATGCCGATAATCGAACGAACCAGTCTGTTTTGTCAGTGCCCGGAAAACCTTGGGCGAGCTCGGGATTCGTCGGCCCGGCTGGACGCATTCCGCTCCGCAACCGAGTGTTTGCCGGATAAAATTGATCAGCTTTCGTTTTAAGTCGCTGGTTCGACGACGAGCCTCGACGGTCTCGAATCCGGCTATCTCAGGGGGCGCGCATGCGCGGCAGCGACGGCGAGCACGAACTACAGGAACGTCACGGCACCCAGGACCGGGCCCGGCGCTTCTATGACGACCAGGTCCGCGATCGGCTCAACGAGCAGATGATCGAATTCGTCGGCCGGATGGATATGGCGTTCATCGCCACCGCCGACGCCCGCGGCGAATGCGATGCCAGCTTCCGGGCGGGCGAACCGGGCTTCCTGCACGTCATCGACGCGCAGACGATCGCCTACCCGGAATATCGGGGCAACGGTGTACTGGCCAGCCTCGGCAATATCCACACCAACCCGCACATCGGAATCCTGCTGATCGATTTCCTGCGCGATCTGATCGGCCTGCACATCAACGGCTCGGCCCGCATCGTCGACGATGTCGCGCTGCGCACCTGGGTGCCCGGCCTGCCGCCGAGCCGGCGCGGGCGCGAGGCCCAGCTGTGGGTGGTGGTCGATGTGGAAGAGGCCTACATCCACTGCCGCAAACACATCCCGCATCTGGTGCCCGCCAGCCGTGAACAGCGCGAATGGGGTACCGACAGTGTGCGCGCCAAGGGCGGCGACTATTTCGGAGTCAAGGCGGAGACGGGCGCGCTGGTCGAGAGCTGAGCGGAGTGGGCGGCGCGCGCGGCCCGGCGGCAGCCTGCCCGCGCCGGCGGACGCCGTCAGTTCGCCGGGCCGTGCCGAGCCGGTCCGCCCTAGTCGATCTTGAAGATGACCATCCGCTGCACCACGAAATTGATCACCGTGGCGGTGCCCTGCGCGACCACGAACGCCAGCGGCAACCGCCACCAGGTGTCGTCCAGTGCCTGGTACATCACCCAGTTGAGACCGACCTGCACCGCGAAGGTCAGCGCGTAGAGCGCCACCACCGCGAGGAAACGGACGCGGCTCGGCGGTGCTTGGAAGGTCCAGCGGCGATTGATCAGGTAAGCGGTCGTGGTGCCCGCGATGAAGCCGATGGCCTTGGCGAGATTGACCTGGAGTCCCAGCGCGTACAGCAGGGAGTACAGGCCGAAATCGACGATCGCCGACAACCCGCCGGTCAGACCGAACCGGATCACCTGCGTCTTCAGGTCGACGTCCGTGCTCTGCTCGATTCGGCGCTCCCGGGTCGCTTCGTGGTTACGCAAGCTGCCTCCTTCGCTCCCATCGGTCACGCCGGCCGGCTCGTCGACCAGCGGAAGTTCGACCGGAAGCGGCAGATGGGGTTCGGCACTCACGCGCACGAGAGTAATGGACACCGCCGCGGCCCACCGCGCATCCACCGGCCCGGACCGCGTCCACCGCGCCGGGGCCGCGCGCGTGGCCGACGCCATACCGGCGGGTACGGCGACCCCGGCCGCCCGCTCGGCGATACCTGTAGCCTCTATGCCGATGTCCACGAAAGCTACGACCCCCACCACGACGACCGGTGATGACAGCGTTCCCGCCGCCACCAACGGCGCGGGCCGCGCGTTCGATCTACCGACGCGCACCCGGACGCTCACCGGGTGGGGTCGCACCGCACCTACATCCGCCGAAGTGCTCTCGACCAGCGATCCGGAGCTGATCGCCAAGGCCGTGGCCATGGTCGCCGAGGACAACGACGGCAAGCCCGCCCACCTGCGCCGCGGCATCATCGCGCGCGGGCTCGGCCGCTCCTACGGCGATCACGCGCAGAACGGCGGCGGCCTCGTCGTCGACATGACCGCGCTCAACCGCATCCACCGCATCGACGGCGACACCCACCTGGTCGACGTCGACGGTGGCGTGAGCCTGGACCAGCTGATGAAGGCGGCGCTGCCGTTCGGCCTGTGGGTTCCGGTGCTGCCCGGCACCAGGCAGGTCACCATCGGCGGCGCCATCGCCTCCGATATCCACGGGAAGAACCATCACTCCGAAGGCAGCTTCGGCAACCACGTCCGCTCCATCGACCTGCTCACCGCCGACGGCCAGGTGCAGACCATCTCGCCGAAGAAGAACGCGAAACTGTTCTGGGCGACGGTCGGCGGCAACGGGCTGACCGGCATCATCCTGCGCGCGACGATCGAGATGATCCCGACCGAGACCGCGTACTTCCTCAACGACGGCGTCAAGACCAGGACGCTGGACGAGACCATCGCGGTGCACAGCGATGGGAGCGAGGCGAACTACACGTACTCGAGTGCGTGGTTCGACGTGATGAACCCGCTGCCGAAGCTCGGCCGAGCCTGCCTGACCCGCGGCCGCCTGGCGACGGTGGACGAACTGCCCAAGAAACTGCGCAAGAACCCGCTGAAGTTCGACGCACCGCAGCTGCTCACCGTGCCCAACATCTTCCCGAGCTGGACGGCCAACAAGCTGACCCTCGGCGCTGTCGGCGAGGCGTACTACGCCATGGGCGGCACCTACACCGGCAAGGTGCAGAACCTGACCCAGTTCTATCACCCGCTCGACATGGTGGCGGAGTGGAATCGGGCCTACGGTCCGGCGGGCTTCCTCCAGTACCAGTTCGTGGTGCCGACCGAAGCGGTCGAGGAGTTCAAGCGGATCATCATCGATATCCAGGCGTCCGGGCACATCTCGGCGCTGAACGTCTTCAAGCTGTTCGGCCCCGGCAACCAGGCTCCGCTGAGCTTCCCGATGCCCGGCTGGAACATCTGCGTCGACTTCCCGATCCGGCCCGGCTTGAACGAGCTGGTCACCGAACTCGACAAGCGCGTCCTGGAATTCGGCGGCCGGCTCTACACAGCGAAGGATTCGCGCACCACCGCCGAAACCTTCCACCGGATGTACCCGCGCATCGACGAGTGGATCGCGATCCGCCGAAGTGTCGACCCCACAGGCGTTTTCATGTCCGATATGGCCAGGAGGCTGGAGCTCCAGTGATCAACGCAGTAGGTAACCCGCAGACCATCCTGCTGCTCGGCGGAACGTCGGAGATCGGGCTGGCGATCTGTGCCGAGTATCTGAAGAAGGGCGCCGCCCGGATCATCCTGGCCACGTTGCCGAATGATCCGCTGCGCGATACCGCGGTGGCGCAGATGAAGGCGTCCGGGGCCGAGCAGGTCGACGTCGTCGATTTCGACGCGCTCGACACCGACAGCCACCCCAAGGTGATCGATCAGGCCTGGGACGGCGGCGATGTGGATGTCGCCATCGTCGCCTTCGGTGTTCTCGGCGATGCCGAGGAGCTGTGGCAGAACCAGCGCAAGGCGGTGCAGACCGTCGGCATCAACTACACCGCTGCGGTGTCGGTCGGCGTGCTGGTGGGCGAGAAGATGAAGGCGCAGGGCTACGGCCGCATCATCGCCATGTCCTCGGTCGCCGGTGAGCGGGTGCGCCGCTCCAACTTCGTCTACGGCTCCACCAAGGCCGGCCTCGACGGCTTCTACCTCGGCCTCGGTGAGGCGCTGCGGCCCTACGGCCCGCGTGTGCTCGTCATCCGGCCTGGCCAGGTGCGCACCACCACCACGCTGGAGCATTGGAAGGCGACCGGGGCCAAGGAAGCACCGTTCACCGTCGACAAGGAAGAGGTGGCCGCGCTCGCGGTCGAGGCCTCGCAGAAGGGCAAGGAGCTGATCTGGGCTCCCGGACAGGTGCGCTACCTGATGTCGGTGCTGCGCCACATTCCGCGCCCGATCTTCCGCAAACTCCCGATGTGAGCAGGTGATCGACGGCGGTCGCGGTGCCCTGCGGGGTACGACCAGCGGCGTACCCGCGCGGCCGCCGTCGACTGAACTTCGAGCCGGCCGGGCTGGGACGTCGAGGGCGCGGAGGCAGCCCACCGGACTCCGGCAGTCGAATGCGCGTGATGGCCCACTGGACCTCGGCACGAAGGCGCGCGGATGAGGCTCCACTAGGCTGACCGCGACGTGCAGTCGGTACGACAGGAGCCGGAGGTTGGGCGCGCCGATGACAACGAACGACGATGTGCGGTCGGGGCAGTTGGTGCGCCGGGTCGGGGGCGCGCTGGGGCAGGCGGTGCTGGCGACGGTTGTCGCGGCCGTGGTCGCGGCGGTCGGCCTGTACGCGTTTTCGCTGGTGCAGTGGCCAGCGTTCAACTCCTCCAATGTGACTCGCGCCCTCACCACAGTCGGGCAGGTGGCCTCGGCCCTGCTGCTGGTCGCGTCGATCGTGCTGATCCGGCGCAAGACCAAGCTCTGGTTGGCGAAACTGCTGTCGTGGGCCGGGATTTCGGCGTTCGTCACGGTGACGCTCGGGATGCCGCTGGCCGCGACCAAGCTGTA
The DNA here is from genome assembly GCF_059509835.1 of Nocardia sp. CDC519. Lineage (NCBI taxonomy): Bacteria > Bacillati > Actinomycetota > Actinomycetes > Mycobacteriales > Nocardiaceae > Nocardia > Nocardia sp. CDC519. The sequence goes on from NZ_CM183377.1 coordinate 906,023, forward strand.
CCTGTTCGGTGTCTCCGTCGATCAGGAGTTCCGCACCGAGTACCTGACCAGGCTCACCGACAGCGCAGCGCTGCGCGATATGACCTACGCGGATCTGCCGCCGTTCTATCCGGCCGGATGGTTCTGGATCGGCGGCCGGGTGGCGAATGTGCTCGGCATGGACGGGTGGGAGGTCTTCAAGCCGTACGCCATCGGCTCGATCGCGGTGGCCGCGGTGCTCGCGCTGGTGCTTTGGTCGGAGCTGATCCGCGCGGACTGGGCGGTCGCGGTGGCGGCGGCGGTGACGGCGGTCGGGGTCGCGTATGCCGCGCCGGAGGCCTATGGCGCCGTCATCGCGATTCTGCTGCCGCCGGTGCTGGTGCTGGCCTGGGGTGCACTGCATCGGCCGGGCGCACAGCGGGGAACCGCAGGTGGCTGGGGTGCGGTGCTCGGCACCGGGATATTCCTGGGGGTGGCCGCCACTTTCTACACGCTGTACCTCGCGTTCGCGGCCTTCGCGGTGACATTGATGGCGCTGGTCGCGGCGGGGTACGCCGCCGTCACCCACCCCACCACCGCCCAGCGGGACACGACCGCCACGCAGCCCGCCAATGCCACCCAGGGCGCCAATGCCACCCAGGCCACCGGCACCACCCAGATCACCGCTTCCGCGCAGCGCTCCGGTGTGAGCGACGGCGGCGCGTGGCGGGCCGCACTTCCTCCGCTGGTGCGGCTCGTCGTCATCGGCGCGATCGCCGGACTCATCGCGCTCACCGTCTATCTGCCGTTCCTGCTGGAACTGCTCGGCGGCAGCTGGCCCAGCGGCGGCACGGCATTCCACTATCTGCCCGAGGCCGGCGCGGAGCTGCCGTTCCCGATGGTGGAATTCTCGCTGCTCGGCGGGTTCTGCCTGATCGGCACGATCTGGCTGGTGCTGCGGGCGGGATCGTCGCGGCGGGCGCAGGCGCTCGGGATCGGCGTGCTGGCGGTGTATCTGTGGTCGCTGCTGTCGATGCTGGCGACCGTGGCGGGGACGACGCTGCTGTCGTTCCGCCTGGAACCGATTCTGCTGGTGCTGCTGGCGGCGGCAGGCGCGTTCGGTTTCGTGGAGGGCGCACGGGCGGCGTATCAGGCGTTCAACGAACCGGAGCGGTTCCGGATCGTGGTGGTCGTGGTGGCGCTGGTCGGTGCGCTGGCCTTCACCCAGGACATTCCGCGGGTGCTGGCGCCGGAGATCACCACCGCCTACACCGACACCGACGGCGACGGCGTGCGCGCCGATCAGCGCGACCCGTCGGCGGTGGCCTACTACCGCGAGATCGACGCCGCGCTCACCGCCCGAACCGGACGCCCCCGCTCGGAGACGGTGCTGCTCACCGCCGACACCACCTTCCTCGCCTACTACCCCTACTTCGGTTTCCAGGGCCTGACCTCGCACTACGCCAACCCCCTCGCCGAATTCGCCGAACGGGCGGCGGCGATCGAAGCGTGGAGCACGCTGGAATCCCCGCAGGAACTACTCGACGCGATGGACGCGGCGCCGTGGCGGGCTCCGGATGCGTTCCTGTTCCGGCGCAGCGGCGAGGACTACACGCTGAGGCTCGCAAAGGACGTCTATCCCAACGATCCGAATGTGAGCCGGTACACCGTCGCCTTCCCCCGCGCGCTGTTCGACGATCCGCGCTTCACCAGCACCGATATCGGTCCGTTCACGCTGATCACGCTCGCGCGCTGAGGGCGGCGGGCAGGCCGCGGGTTGTCAGCTCGCACTCAGGGTGGTTGGGTACGGTGGGCTGCTGATTCGGCCGGGCACGAGGAGTTGTATTACGTTTTGAGTGGGGAACCTGACGTCGAGCGGGGTGGATCGACGGCGGTGGAGGTCGCGACGGAAGGGCCGTCGACGGCTCCGCGGCTCGCCACCGGCCACACACCCGAACGGACCCGTCCGCGGCTGCGGATACCGCGCGCCGACCTGCTGGTCGGCACCGGCTACCTGGTGCTCGCGACCGTCATCCTGTCCGGGCAGTGGCGCGATACCAGCGGCTCCTACCTGATCAAGAGCGGCCAGGACCAGACCATGTGGGAGTGGTTCTTCGCGGTCACCGCCCATTCGGTCGCGAATCTGGAGAACCCGCTCGGGACGAATCTGCAAAACTTCCCGGCCGGGGTGAACATGATGGCCAATACGGCCATGTTCGGAGTCGGGGTCCCGTTGACGCCGGTCACCCTGTTGTTCGGGCCGACGGTCACCTTCGTGTTCGTCCTCACCCTCGGCCTGAGCGCGACCGCGTTCGCCTGGTACTGGCTGTTCTCCCGGGAACTGGTGAGTTCGCGGACCGCGGCCGTCATCGGCGGTCTGTTCTGCGGCTTCGCGCCGGCGATGATCTCGCACGCCAATGCCCACCCGAACTTCGTGGTGCTGGTTCTGCTGCCGCTGATCGCCGGGCAGCTGATCCGGCTGGTGCGCCGGGCGAGCGTGACCGAGCGGCCGGGCCGCCGGGTTCGCGATGCGCTGATCCTCGGCTTACTGGTGGCGATGCAGATCGCGCTCGGCGAGGAACCTCTGCTGATCTTCGCGCTCGCCATCGCGGTCTTCGCCATCGGCTACTACCTGCGCGAACCACGGGCCGGGCTGCTCGTGCTGCGCCGCGCCACCCCGACGGTGGCGCTGGCCGCGGCGATCACGCTCGCGCTCACCGCGATCCCGCTGTGGTGGCAGTTCTTCGGGCCGCAGAGCTATCGATCCATCGACCACGGTCCGATGGGCAACGATCTCAAGGCCATCGCCCAGTTCCCCTCGGAATCGCTCGGCGGCATGTTCTCCCCCGGCCAGAGCGTGGCGATCAATCCGACCGAACAGAACGCCTATTTCGGCTGGCCGCTGCTGTTGCTGCTGGTGGCGACCGTCGCGCTGCTGTGGCGTGAGCGCATGGTGCGGGCCGCGACGGGCGTCATCGTGGTGTTCGGGGTGCTGTCACTGGGTTCGGAGGCGGAGTTCGGCAAAGAACCCACCGGCATCGCGCTGCCATGGCGGCTGCTCGAATCGGTGCCGCTGGTCAACTCCATGCTGGAATCCCGGCTGACCATGGCCGCGATTCCGGCCATCGCGGTGATCCTGGCGCTGGCCACCGAACGGGCCGTCGCCCTGTGGAAGGAGTCCGCGGTCGACCCCAAGCCGCTCGGCTGGTTCGCCGCGCTCGCCTTCGCTTTGCTGCCGCTGGTGCCGACGATCCTGCCGGTGGCCGAGCGCCAGGAGACGCCGCAGTTCTTCGCCGACGGCACCGTCGACCGGTACGTCGACCACGGCTCGGTGGTGGTGGTGCCGCCGCCGCGCCCACCCGACGCGCGGGCGCTGCGCTGGCAAGCCGACGCGGGCTTCACCTTCCCGCTCGCCGGCGGCTACTTCGTCGGGCCCACCGGCGCGGACAAGAAGGGCATCTACGGTCCCGCCGCGCGGGCCACCGCGTCGCTGCTGGTGAAGGCGCAGGACACCGGAAAGGTTCCGGCGATCGACGCCGACGACCGCGCGGCGGCACTGGCCGATCTGCGGTACTGGCAGGCCGACGTGGTGGTACTGCCACGCACCACCAACGCCGATACCCTGCGCCAGACCATGACCGAACTGCTCGGCACCGGACCGACCAGGGTCGAGGACGTCTGGGTGTGGGACGTGCGGATGCTGCGTTAGCTTCGGCGCCCACGGGCAGGCAGCGGGCTCCGTCCGGCAGCGCCGGTTAGAGTCGAGTCCCGTGCGACCGGACCGATCTCCCAGAGCGTTCAACCGTCTCCGCCTGATCGCCCTCGTCTCCGGATTTCTCGGATTCGTGCTGGCGTTGCTGACCCCGCTGCTGCCGGTGCGTCAGGAGCAGGCGGTGCTCGACTGGCCGCAGGCCGGGCAGACGAGCGTCGAAGCGCCACTGGTGAGTTACGAACCGCTGCGCCTCGAGCTCACGGTGCCGTGCCCGGTGCTGCGGGACGCTACGGGCACGCTGGTCTCCACCATCCCGATGGAGTCGGATCAGGCCTCGGCCAAGGGGCTGATCGTGGCGGTGCGCGACGGTTCGCTGTCGGTGCTGTTGCGTGATGTGCCGTTGCTGTCGGCGCCGGTGGCCGAGATCGGCGATTGTGAAGTCGTGCGGGTCACCTCGGAAGCCGCGGCCACCAGCGCCGAGATCTCCGGGGCGAATCGCGCGGATGGAACGCCGTTCCGCGCCACCGTCACTCGCGATATCCGGCCGCAGATGGTCGGCGTGTTCACCGAATTGGAGCAGGCGCGGCTCGACGGCATCCGGTTGCACGCCGATATCGATTCGCGTTTCAGCTCCTCGCCCAGCGTGTTGAAGCTCGCCGCGATGATCATCGCGGTGCTGAGCACCATCGTCGCGCTGATCGCGCTGCATCTGCTCGACACCTCCGACGGGCGACGTGCGCGCCGCTTCCTGCCCGCGCACTGGTGGCGGTTCACCCTCGCCGACGGCGCGGTGCTCGGCACGCTCGCGCTCTGGCACGTCATCGGCGCCAACACCTCCGACGACGGCTACATCCTGAACATGGCGCGTGCCTCCGAGCACGCCGGCTACATGGCCAACTACTACCGCTGGTTCGGGGTGCCCGAGGCGCCGTTCGGGTGGTCGTACGAGGTGCTGTCATGGATGACGCGGGTCTCCGACGCCAGCCCGTGGATGCGGCTGCCCGCGCTGCTGGCCGGCGTGGTGTGCTGGCTGGTGATCAGCCGCGAGGTGCTGCCCCGGCTCGGTGCGCGAGTGCGCCGCAACAAGGTGGCATTGTGGACGGCCGGACTGGTGTTCCTGGCCTTCTGGCTGCCCTACGACAACGGCCTGCGGCCCGAACCGCTGATCGCTGCCGGTGCGCTGCTCACCTGGTGCTCGATCGAACGCGCCATCGCCACCTCACGGTTGCTGCCCGCGGCGATCGGCATTCTCATCGCGGCCTTCTCGCTGGCCGCCGGGCCGACCGGGCTGATCTGTATCGCGGCACTGATCGCTGGGTCGCGGCCGGTGTTGCAGGTGATCGTGAAGCGGGCGCGGGGTGAGGTTGCGACGCAATCGGTGCTCGCCGAGGCTCGGGCGCGAGTGCGGGGCGCGGGCGGCGAAGCTCGGCCGGACGGCGTCCCCCAGCGACCTGACAGCCGGGTTCGGGAAGCCGATGCGAAACCCGCTCAGCGCCCGCGCGGTTCGCTCGCCAGCGGAATCTTCCGCTACGCGGCGCTGCTCGCACCGGGCATCGCCGCCGGAACCCTGGTGCTGGTGGTCATTTTCGCCGACCAGACCCTGGCCACCGTCATGGAAGCCACCCGGGTGCGCACCATCGTCGGGCCCAACGTCGCATGGTTCGACGAGCGCACCCGCTGGGACTCGCTGCTCATGCTGGCACCGGACGGTTCGCTGTCGCGGCGTTTCGGTGTGCTGCTGATGCTGCTGTGCCTGCTGGTCTGTGTACTGCAAGTGTTGCGCAAGGGCCGGATTCCCGGCACCTCGCGTGGGCCGTCGGTGCGCATTCTCGGCATCGTGTTCGCCTCGCTGCTGCTGATGATGTGGACGCCGACCAAATGGACCCATCACTTCGGCGTGTACGCCGGGCTGGCCGGTTCGCTCGCCGCTTTGGCGGCGGTCGCGGTGGGCGTCAACGGGATTCGCTCGGCGCGTAACCGGGCGCTGTTCGCCGCGGCCGTGCTTTTCCTGCTCGCCATCACGTTCACCGGGTCCAACGGCTGGTGGTATGTGTCCAGTTACGGTGTGCCCTGGTGGGACAAGGCGCCGCTGGTGGCGGGCAAGGGCATATCGACGCTGTTCCTCGGGCTCAGCGTGCTGGCGCTGCTGGTCGCGCTGTGGCTGCATTACCGGCAGCCGTATCAGCGTTCCGGCGGTTCGCGATGGGGCCGGTACGCCTCGGCCCCGTTGACGATCGCGGCCGCGCTGATGGTGATCTTCGAGGTGGCCTCGCTGGCCAAAGCCGCCGTTTCCCAATACCCCGCGTACTCGGTCGCGAAATCCAATGTGCGCTCCCTGGCCGGTGAGCCCTGCGCGCTCGCGGATTCGGTACTGGTGGAAACCAATACCGCCGATTCACTGCTGACTCCGTACGACGGCGACCCCGCCGACGGTCTCGTCTCCAGCGAACCCGGCGTACAGACGGTCGGATTCACCCCCGACGGCGTGGCCGACGATCTCACCGCCGACGCCGAGGAAATCGCCGGCGGCGGCGCCAATACCGTCGAAACCGATAACGACAACAAGACCAGCGACACCACCGGCGCGGGCACCGGCGGCGGCACCACCGCGCAGGCGGGCATCAACGGGTCGACTGTCGCGCTCCCGTTCGGCCTCGACCCCGCCCGCACCCCGGTGCTCGGCAGCTACCAGGACGACGACCAGAAGCAGGCGAAGCTCACCACCCAGTGGTATCGCCTCGACCTGTCCGGCTCCCTGCGCGAGGACCCCGCCTACCAGGTGCTCGCCATCACCGCGGCCGGTCGTATCCGCTCCGTCGACGCCGACGGCGTGCTCACCTACGGCCAGGACCTGGTGCTGGAGTACGGAACCCGCGCCGCCGACGGCACCATGACCGTCCTCGGCGCGATCGCGCCGACCGATATCGGACCGGCGCCGTCCTGGCGCAACCTGCGGGTGCCGCTGGACCAGCTGCCCGCCGAGGTGAACGCGGTGCGCCTGGTCGCCACCGACAATGACATCACCCAGCGGCAATGGCTGGCCATCACCCCGCCCCGCCTGCCGCGCCTGGCCACCCTCGATTCGGTCGTCGGCCACACCGACCCGGTCCTGCTGGACTGGCACGTCGGCCTGGCCTTCCCCTGCCAGCGTCCCTTCGACCACCGCTACGGCGTGGCCGAGGTCCCGCGCTGGCGCATCCTGCCCGACCGCGTCGGCTCCGACGCCTCCAACGCCTGGCAGGACGACATCGGCGGCGGCCCCCTCGGCTGGACCGAACTACTACTGCAAGCCGAGACCGTGCCCACGTACCTGAACGACGATTGGGGCCGCGACTGGGGTTCGCTGGAACAGTTCACCCCGTACGACCCGGATGCGATGCCGGCCGAACTCGACATCACGACCGTGACCCGCTCGGGTCTGGCCGACGACTCCCCGATCCGGATCAGATGACCCGAGCGAGTTCCTCGGGCGACAGGGCACTGTCGACGTAGTGCCAACGTCACCGCACCGCCGCGACGGATGTACCGCCTGCCTTCCCTCTGGTGGGTATATCCGCCCGCGGACGGGGTAGATTTTCCGGCCGCCGGCGATACCGCGCAGTAACTCACCGGTCACTCAGTGTCGGCCCGGGAAACGTTGCGCTACTGCTTGTTTCGATCTCAGGATTTACCCAGCGTCGAGTCGTACAGTTGAACCTATGACTCCGGCCTTCGAAGATATGCCCCTGCGCGATCTCGTCGGACTGCTCACCGACGAGGAGCAACGAGAACTGCGCCCGTCGGTGCTACGGGTGCTCAATCGGTTACCCGATCAGGAGGTGTTACGGCGCGAACTCGGCCGGCGCCTCACCAACGTGTAGTCAGCGAACTTCCCTCGTCCACCCGAAGGGCGGTGCTCGTCATATCGACGAACACCGCCCTTCCTCAGTTTCCTAGGCGCGCGACCAGAAGCCGATCACCCAGAGATCAATTCGGCGAAGGAGACGTCGACCGGCACCGGATCTTCCATCGTCAGGCGGCGCGTGTGCAGGTAGACGAGGTGGTAGCGGCCGTCCGACAGCCGGAATTCCTCGATCTGGGAGATTCCGTCGCCGGATTCGTTGGGGTACACGATCAGGTAAGCGGGGATGCCGGCCGCCGCGTACACAGCCTTTTTCTCGACGGTGTCGGTCCGGAAGGAGCTGTCGGGCGAAACGATCTCCACGACCAGTACGGCGTCGCCGGCGTAGAGCCGTTCGTCATCCTCCAGGCAGTGATACACCGTGACGTCCGGGCGGCGCAGGCTCAACGGAACGTCGCTGAGCCGGACGTCGACGTCCGTTTCGACCATCAGGCATGGCTCGGGCTTACGGCCGCTCTCCAGTGAGGCAGCCAACCTGCGCGCCACCCGGTTGTGCAACCGCGACGGACTCTCGCACTTCACGATGTGACCGTCGACCACCTCGATGGTGCGGCTGAAATCCGCAGGCAGATCCTCGTATTCCGCCGCAGTAATCTGCGCGGGGATCCACCGGTACCAGTCGCTCGGGGCGCCGCTCGTCATGCCGACGAGCGTACCGCCAGACTTATAACAGTCCAGACTGCTCAGAAGTCCCGCACCTTCCCCCGCATCCGCAGCCCGGAGCCGGCTTCCGCAGAAAGGGCGGTGCTCGTCGATATGACGAGCACCGCCCTTCGTCACGTTCTGGGACCGGCTCAGAACACCCGGAGCTTGCCCGGCTGCCACAAACCGGAGCGGGTTTCGGTGCCCGTCTGCAGTTCGGCCGGGACTGCCTCGTAGTACTGGTCGTAGCGTTCCAGGGAACCCCAGTCGCGGGCCCAGTCGTCCTTCAGATAGGTGGGCATGGTGACCGATTCGGCGAGCATCTGGGAGAAGCCGAGGGGGCCGCCGAATTCCTGGGCCTGCCAGGTGTCGGTGGAGCTCACGGCCAGCGGGCGGTCGGGCAGGATGCGGTAGCGCGGGACCTCGGCGACGCCGTTGTGGTGGGCGAACGGGCGCTGGCAGGGGAACTGGAGGCCGACGGCCCAGTCCAGCAGCACCGGCTGCTCGGAACCGAGGAAGCTGTTGGCCGATTCCAGGGTCGGCACCCGCGGCGGGGTGAAAGCCAGCCACTGGTCGCCGATCAGGATCGGGTCGTTGGCGACGATGCGCACCGCATCGGCTTCGGGGGCGATCTCGTCCAGCGGCACCCGCAGGTTGCGCCAGGACGGGAACGGTCCGATATCGCGGGGCAGGTAGGTGCCCAGCTGGGTGACGCTGCCGTCGGGCTGACGCTTGCCGTAGTCCACGGTCAGCGACTGGCCGTACTGCATGGCGCCGGTGTCGTCGTAGGACAGGATGCGCCCGGCCGCGGAGATGACGATCAGCGGCTTGTCCTCGGACCGCTCCGGCAGCCCGTACCAGCTCGACGTCACGAAGGCCGGCTTCTGCACGCCGTTCTGGTAGCTACCGAGCACGGGTGTGGTCGCCGGGTCGAGCCCGAACGGCAGGGCCACGGTGCTGCCGTTGACGCCGAGCGCGCCCTGGCCGCCGCCGGTGCCCGCGCTCTGCCCCTCGGCGAACGCGGCGCCGACCGACTGGGTGGAGGTGTTACCGGTGCCCGGCTTCACCTCGACGGCGTCGGCGGACAGATCGTCGGGCACACCGTTGGGATCGAAGCCCTCCGGGTCGACGCCGGCCAGCGGATCGTTCGGGTTGGTCGGCGGGTTCGCCGGATCGATGATCGGGGTCAACCGGCCACCGTTGGGATCGGCTTCGACCAGCACGTCGTTGGCGAGACCGCAGCTGGAGCCGGTGATGGCGTCGAAGTTCGAGCGCGCCAGCGAATAGCCGGGGTACTGCGAGTACGCGCCCTTGACCAGCGAGAGCACCTCGAACAGCACCATCGCCGCGGCGACCAGCGTCAACGGGATGGCGGCGAATTTCCGGATCCGCCGCCCGCGGGCCGAGCGCGGCGAACTCGGCGGTTTCGCATACCCCTCACGCAGCGCGTGCCAGGCCACCAGCGCCAGCGCCAGTCCGAACAGGATCAGGATGACGGTGTTGGACTGAATGCCGCTGACCGAGACCCGCTTGTCGAACCACGGCACCCCGAAGCTGGAGACGTACCAGTAGCCGTTGATCCCGGAGAACGCCACCGCGAGCACGAACAGCAGACCCGCCAGGAAGATCGCCCGGTTCTTGCGCGCACGCAGCGCGCTGGCCGACACCGCGACCGCCGTGACCGCCGCCAGCGAACCGGCGATACCGGCGTAGGCGCCGAAGTGGTGGGTCCACTTGGTCGGGTTGAACATCATGAAGAAGATCGTTCCGAACACGATGCCCATCAACCGCCAGGTCGGGGCGCTGGCGATGCCGGGCACCCGGCGCCTGCGCAGCAGCACCAGCATGGTGGTGAACAGGCACAGCAGCATCACCAGGAAGGCGAACCGGCGCGAGACCGAACCGTCGACGGTCTCCACGAACAGGTAGTAGTAGCGCAGGTAGTCCTCGTACCAGGCCAGGTTGGGGCCGGTGGCCTGGCGGACCCGGTTGGCTTCCTGGATGCCCGCGAAGGTCTGATCGCTGTAGACGACGGTCAACACCAGTAGACCGGCGGCGGCGATCGGCGCGAGCAGCGGCAGCGTCCCGTGTTCGCGCCGCTTACGCACCACGATCTTGACCATGGGCCGGATACCGGCAAGCAACGCGGCCACACACATCAGGCCCGTCGGCGCGGCGGCGAGCGTGAACGCGGCGATCAGCACCGCGGCCGCGGCGGGGAGCAGCCGTCCGGTGGCGATGGCCCGCTCGATCGAGACCCAGGTCAGCAGCGCGCCGAGCGCGACGATCGGCTCCGAGCGCAGGCCGTTGTCGAACGGCAGCCAGAAGGCAAGGAACACCAGGCCACCGGTCCACAGCGCCACCCGGCTGTTGCGCACCCCGCGACCCAGCCGTGGCACCACCTCGCGGCTGATCACCATCCAGCACAGGATCGCGCAGGCCAGCGCGGGCAAACGCACCCACGGGCTGGCCGTCGACACCTCGGCGAAGAGCTGGATGACGTAGTAGTACCAGCCGAACGGCGCCTCGGGGACGCCGTACCAGCGGAAGTAGTTGGCCATATAGCCGGCGTCCGGCGCGACCCGGACCATGCTCAGGATGTAGCCGTCGTCGGAGGTGTTGGCGCCGACGAAATGCCACACCAGCAGCGTGCCGATGACGGCGCCGTCGGCCCAGCTCGGCTTGAACCAGTGCGCGGGCAGGAACCGGCGGTGACCACGCCCGTCGCTGGTGTCCAGCCGGGCCAGCGCCGTCAGCGCGATCAGCGTGCACAGCACCGCCGCGATCATCGCGATCATCTTGATCGCGGTCGGCGTGGAGCTGTAGCGGGTGTCGATGGTGGTGTCGAAGGCCAGGCCCGCGGGGACCTCACCCTTCAGATCGGTGAACACGCCGACCACCTGCGGCCGCAGATCGCCGAGCAGCTGCCCTTCCACCGGCTGACCCGTATCGGTGGTCAGGCCGTTGAAGATCGCGTGCGTGCGGTCGATATCGGAGGTGATGGTGATGTCGGTGCAGCCGGCCAGCTCATCGCGCTGGGCGGAGGCGACCACGGCGTTGCGGTCGACGACGTCCACCGAGGTGTCCGAGACCCGGACGAACAGCGCCTCCAGCGCCGCCCGATCGCCCTGCGGCGGCGCGGTGGCCAGCAGCATGCCGCCCTGCGGCGGCAGTTGCGCGACCGCCGAACACGGGATGGTCGCGCGCAGCTCGATCGGCACCTGCGACATCAGCGGCGCCTGCACATTCGTGAGCTGCCCGTTCTGCGGCCAGCTCAGCGTCGCCGTCGTCTGCGTCACCGGTAAGAACGGCGTGGCCAGCGCGAACAGGGCACCGAGCACTCCCGCGACCAGCGCGATGAGCCGCGCGGTCCGGAAATCGCGCGGAGCGACCTGCGGTGCGGGCGGCGTCTCCGGCAAAACAGCGACTGCATCTGACACGGTTGGGAAGTCTAGAGCGCGGTGCCAGACGGGGCGTGCTCAGCACGACATTGCCCGGGCGGCGGCTATTTAGCAGAACGCGGATTCGGAAGAAACGGCACCCGAATTACCGTCGACCGGTGGGGCTAGTGGAAAGCTGTGGGGTATGACAAAGGTGAATCTCGAGACGAACTACGGAACCATCGGGCTGGAGCTGGACGACGCCAAGGCACCGAACACGGTGAAGAACTTCCTGGAGTACGTGAACGCCGGGCATTACGACGGCACCATCTTCCACCGCGTCATCCCCGGCTTCATGATCCAGGGCGGCGGCTTCGACGGCGATATGAAGCAGAAGCCGACCAAGGCACCGATCCAGAACGAGGCGGGCAACGGCCTCAAGAACGACCGCTACACCGTCGCCATGGCGCGCACCAACGACCCGCATTCGGCGACCGCGCAGTTCTTCATCAACGTGGCCGACAACGACTTCCTCAACCACACCCAGCCGGCCGGCCAGGGTTGGGGTTACGCGGTGTTCGGCACCGTCACCGAGGGCACCGAGGTGGTCGACAAGATCGCCGCGGTTTCCACCTCCTCGCACGGCGTCCACCAGGACGTTCCGTCGGAGAACGTCGTGATCGAATCCGCGAAGGTTGCCTGATCTCGCTGTCTGACTGCGGCGCCTTCGCGCCGCGTGTTCACGGCCCCTGATGGCTCGCGTTTCCGAACCGCTGCTTGCCTTCGGCTTGCGCATCGGTCGCGGAAACGCGAGCCGGGCCGCGAACCCGGATGCTCGATCGCGCTTCGCTCGACATCGGGCGCAACCAGCCGATGTCTGCTGGCTACGCCGCTATGCCCACTTCTACAGCGGCAGCAGGTGATGTTTGCGCGGGCTGCGCAGGATGGTCTTGTCGCGCAGCAGCTGCAACGCCTTGCGCAGTTCCAGCCGGGTGGCCGACGGCTCGATGACGGCGTCGATGTAGCCGCGTTCGGCCGCCACCCACGGCGTGGCGACGGTGGCGTTGTAGAAGTCGATCATCTGCTGCCGGATCGCCGGACGCTGATCCTCCGGCGCGGCCGCGATCTGTTTGCCGCCGATCAGGCTGACGGCGCTTTCGGCGCCCATCACCGCGATGCGTGCGGTCGGCCACGCCAGGTTGACGTCGGCGCCGAGCTGCTTGGAACCCATCACCGCGTACCCGCCGCCGTAGGACTTGCGGATCACCACCGTCACCTTCGGGACGGTCGCCTCGACGAAGGAGAACAGGAACCGGCCGCCGCGCTTGATGACGCCGATCTTCTCCTGTTCCACACCCGGCAGGAAGCCAGGAGTGTCGACGACGAACACCAGCGGGATCTCGAACGCGTCGCACATGCGCACGAAATGGGCGGCCTTGTCCGAGGCGCGCGCATCCAGCGCGCCCGCGTAGACCATGGGCTGGTTGGCCACCACGCCGACGCTGCGTCCGTCGACCCGGGCGAAACCGGTGATCAGATTGCGTCCGGCCGTCGCGCCGATTTCGTGGAATTCGCCGTCGTCGAAGATCCGCAGCAGGATCTCGTGCATGTCGTATCCGGCGTTGTCGGAATCGGGCACGATGCCGTTCAGTTCCAGGTCGGTGTCGGTGATCTCCGGTTCCAGACCAGGATTGACGATCGGCGGCTGCTCCTGGCATGAGGTGGGCAGATAGCCGAGGTAATCGCGCACCCACTGGAACGCCGCCTTCTCGTCCTCGGCGACGTGGTGGATATTGCCGTACTGGGCCTGGCTGTTGGCGCCGCCGAGCTCCTCGAGGCTGACGTCCTCGCCGGTGACCTCGCGGATCACCTTGGGGCCGGTGACGAACATGTACGCCTCTTGGGTCGCCACCACCACATCGGTGTTGATCGGGGCGTACACCGCACCACCGGCACATTTACCGAGAATCATGGAAACCTGCGGCACCAGACCCGACAGCGGCTCCTGACGGCGGCCGAGTTCGGCGTACCACGCCAGCGAAGTGACCGCCTCCTGGACGCGCGCGCCGCCGGAGTCGTTGATACCGACGACGGGGCAGCCGACCTTCTCGGCGTACTCCATGATCGCGGCCACCTTGCGGCCGAACATCTCACCGACCGATCCGCCGTAGACGGTCTGATCGTGGGAGAACACCGCGACCGGGCGTCCGTCGACCAGGCCGTGCCCGGTGACCACGCCGTCGCCGTAGAGGGCCTCCGGATCGCCCGGCTTGCGCACCAGCGCGCCGACTTCCACGAAGGTGCCAGGATCGAGCAGCATATTGATCCGGTCGCGGGCGCTGGGAATTCCCTTCTTCGCCCGCTTGGCCACCCCCGCTTCACCCGCCGGTTCCTGCGCCAGCTCGAGGCGTTTACGCAGGTCCGCGAGTTTCTCGGCAGTCGTGCTCACTTGGCCCCTTTCGCCTCGATTTCCGCGAGCTTCGCGGACAGGTCCGCGCCGATCTTGCCGATGCGCGGCTCGTCGATGATCTGCAGATGGTCGCCGGGGATGTGGATGACCTCGAGGTTGGGCACGTACTCGTCCCAGCCACCGTTGGGCAGCCGGTCGGCGTAGCGCGGCTCCAGCTCGAGCATGCCGTCGTGGTAGCGGTCGGCGAGGTAGAGCACCACATCACCGTCATAGCGGGTCGGGCGGACCTTTTGCAGCGCACGGTTTTCGATCCACGAGGTGCGCTGGTGTTCGAGCACCCCGCCGGGGATCTTCGCGCCGGTCATCTTGATCAGATCCGACACCATCTTGAACTGCTCTTCGTCCGACGCGTTGGCCAGTTCGAGCAGCTGGTCCCGATCCAGTTCGCCCTGCACGCCGTAGGTCTTCTGCGCGAACGCCTGGTAGCGCTCCATCCGCCGCACCCGCTCTTCGGGGCTGTTGTCCTCGCCCTCGGCGGGAATGGCCAGATCGATCAGGCCGACGATGCGCACATCGGCGCCCTCGGCGCGCAGGATCTGCGCCACCGCCATGGCCAGCACGGCACCGAGCGACCAGCCGTAGAGCACGTACGGTCCGTCGCCCTGGATCTTGCGCAGTTCGGGCACGTACTGGCGGGCGCGTTCGTCGATATCGCCGTCGACGCGCTCGAGGCCGTACATCGGGGTGGTCTCGGGCAGCTTCTTCAACAGCGGCTCGTACACCAGCGTGTTGCCGCCGGAGGGATGGAAGACGAACACCGGCACGGCATTCGAGCCCTCGGCGCGCGGGCGCAGCGGGCGGATGAAACCGTCCACGTCGGCGCCGCTGTCCTGCAACCTGCGCACCACGTCGGCGAGATCTTCGATGGTCTCGGAATCGAGCACATCGTCGACGGTGATCTCGGCGCCGACCCGCTCGGTCAGCCGCGCGGCCAGCTTCTCGGCGGTGTCCTCGTCGAGGATCGGCAAGGTGTTGAAGATGCCCTTGGCCGACTTGCCGGTGACGACCGCCCAGGTGGCGAAAGTCATGCGTTCGGCGGCGTCACGCGGGGGGACGTCGTCTTCGGTCTCGGCCTTGCCACCGAAGAGGGCGGCGGGAGCGGCCTCGGTCTTCGCGGCGGGCGCGGCCTCTGCCTTCGCGGCAGGCGCAGCCTCGGCCTTCGGCGGGGGGGCCGACTCCGCCTCGGCGACAATCTTTTCCGCCTCGGCCTCGACCGTGGTGTCCTCGGCGTCGGTCTTCGCCGACGCACCGGCGGCGGCCTGCACCACCGCGGCCGGATCCTCGCCCGCCTCCAGCGCGGCGCGCGCGGCGGCGACGAAGCCCTCGTCCACGCTGACGTCCTCGCCCGCGGCCTGGCGCTCGGCGATGGCCTGCACCTCGTCGCGGTGTTCGATGGCGTACCGCAGCACCTTGCCGACCTCGTGCAGGCTGGCATCGCGCACGGCCTGGATCTGCAGCTGCGGGATATCGAATTCGTATTCGACGCGGTTCTTGATCCGCATGGCCATCAGCGAGTCGAGGCCGAGTTCCATCAGCGGGATCTCCATCGGCAGATCCTCGACCGCGTAACCCATCGACTCGGCGACGATCAACGCCAGCCGCTCCTCGACGGTCTGCGAGCCGTTGGGATCCCAACGGTCGCCGAAGGATTCGGTGACCTCGAGGTCGGTGCTCGCGGCGGCCTCGACCGGCGCGGCCGTAACCGGTGCGGCCGCAACGGGTTCGGGCAGTGCGGCGCCCGAGGTGACGACGGCGTCGAACAGCAACCGGAACCCGGCGCCCTCACGCGCGTGCACCTGCACCGACGCCCCACCGGGATGCGGGGTCAGCGTGGTGGTCAGCGTGCCGGAAGCCGGCGGTGCGCTGTGCGCGATGGTCGCGCCGAGCGAGACGTCGCTGAGCACCTGCGCGGCCGAGGCCTGCACCAAGGTGGCCAGATCGGTGACGGCCGCGGCCTGCACCTCCCACACATGCCTGCCGTCGGGCAGCGCGACATGCGAACCGGGCGCCCGGCCGCTACCGCCGGTGGACATGGTGGCCTTGGGCCAGTACTCCTTGCGCACGAACGCCGTGCGCGGGATGTCGGCGTAGTCACCGGCGGGCAGCAGCGACGGCAGGTCGACGGCGTGGCCGTGCACATACAGCTGCGCCAGCGCCGAGATCACGCCTGCCGATTCGTCTTCCTTGCGCTTGAGCGTCGGAACCAGCTGCGCGTCGTGCAGTCCGGCCGCGAAGGTGGTGCCGAGCACCTGCATCAACGCGACCGAGTTCGGTGCCAGCTCCAGGAAGGTGGTGATACCCGAATCCACCGCGAGCTTCACCGCGTTGGTGAAGTACACGCTGTGGCGCATGTTCTTGACCCAGTAGTCCTCGTTGTGGATCGGGTCGTGGCCGGGAGCGTAGAACTGCTCCTTGTCGACGGTCGAATACAGGCCGACCTTCATCTTGGTCGGCTCGATACCGGCCAGCTCGGCGGCCAGCTCGCCCAACAGCGGGTCCATCTGCGAAGTGTGGCCGGCACCGCGGGTCTGCAGCACCCGGGCGAACTTGCCGGACTCCTCCACCCGCGCCACGATCTGCGCGACCTGCGCCTGCGGACCACCGATGACGGTATTGGTCGGCGCCGCGTAGACGGCCACCTCGACGTCGGGGAACTCGGTGAGCAGCTCGGCGACGTCGTCGGCGCTCAGCTCGACCAGCGCCATATTGCGCACATCGTCATCGCTGATCATCTGCTCGCCCTCGCCCATCAGGCGCGAGCGGGCGCAGATCACCCGCACCGCGTCCTCCAGCGCCAGACCGCCCGAGATGTAGGCGCCAGCGACCTCACCCATGGAGTGGCCGACGACGGCGGCGGGTTCGGCGCCGTGCGCGCGCAGCAGCGCGGCCAGGCCGAGCTGAATGGTGAAGATGCCGACCTGCGAGGTGCCGACGTTGTAGTCCTGCGCGTCGTCGAGAATCATCTCGCGAATGGAGTAGCCTGCCTCGTCCTGCACCAGCTCGTCGACCTCGTCGACGGTGCGGCGGAAGATCGAATTCTCCTGGTAGAGCTGCTTACCCATCTTCCGGTGCTGGGCGCCGAAACCAGCGAACACCCACATCGGGCCCTTGATCGCGGGGGCGTCGGCGGTGAACACACCGGTGCCCGGCTTGCCCGCCGCGATGGCGCGCAGACCGGCGACGGCCTCCTCGTGGTTCTTGGCCAGCACCACACCGCGCGAACGCCAGTGGCTGCGCTTGGCCAGCGACCGGGCGACATCCGCCAGCGGAACGTCCTTGCCCGGGCCTTCCAGCCAGTCGGCCAATTCGGCGGCGGCGCGCTTGCGGCGCGAGGGCAGGTAGCCCGACACCGGGAGGATCACCGGCAGCGGTTCGGCTCGATCGGCGGACCATTCCGGCTCCGCCGCAACGGTTTCCGCAGCCGCCTCCGACTCGGCGACGATGCTCTCGGCCTCGGCCACCACATCGGTGGTCTCGGCCACCACATCGGTGGTCTCGGCATCGGTGTCGGCGCCGTCGGCGACCTGGGCCGCTGCCTGCGCGGGCACGTATTCCTGCAAGACCACGTGCGCGTTGGTGCCGCCGAACCCGAAGCCGGAGATGCCTGCGGTCGCGATACCGCTGTAGCGCGGGAACTCGGTCGGCTCGTCCACCACCTTCAACCGGGCCTGCTCGAACGGGATGTACGGGCTCGGGGCGGAGTAGTTGATATTGGGCGGCAGCACATTGTGCTGGAACGCCATGACGACCTTCGCCAAGCTCGGCACGCCCGCACCGGATTCGAGGTGACCGAAGTTGGTCTTCACCGAACCGAGCAGCGCCGGCTTGTCGGCGTCGCGGCCGCGGCCGACCACCCTGGCGAGCGCCTCGGCCTCGATGGGGTCGCCGATCGGGGTGCCGGTGCCGTGCGCCTCGATGTAGTCGACGGTGCTCGGATCGATGCCCGCGTCGCGGTAGGCGCGGCGCAGCACGTCGGCCTGGGCGTCCGGGTTCGGCGCGAGCAGGCCGTTGGAGCGGCCGTCGCTGTTGATCGCCGTGCCCTTGACCACCGCGTAGATGTGGTCGCCGTCGCGTTCGGCGTCGACGAGCCGCTTGAGCACCACCAGGCCGGCGCCTTCGGAACGCACCATGCCGTCCGCGTCGGCGGCGAAGGCCTTGATCCGGCCGTCCTCGGAGGTGCCGGGCGCGAAGCCGAGCGTCGTCATCGGCATCAGCAGCATGTTCACGCCGCCGGCCAGCGCCAGATCGGCGTCGCCGTCACGCAGCGCGCGCACCGCCTGATGCAGCGCCACCAGCGTGGACGAGCACGCGGTGTCCACGGTGACCGAGGGGCCGCGGAAATCGTAGAAGTAGGAGACGCGGTTGGCGATGATGCCGTTGGAGCTGCCCATGATCGCGTACGCCTCGGCGGAGGCGGGCAGCGTCGGATCCGGGTCGGCCAGCCCGAGCGCGGCGATCATCTGGAAATCGCTGGTGGAGGAGCCGATGAACATACCGACCGGCGCGCCCTTGAGATCGCTCGCCGGAATCCTGGCGTGCTCGAGCGCCTCCCAGGTGAGCTCCATCATCAACCGCTGCTGCGGGTCGACCCGCTCGACCTCGACCGGCGACATGGCGAAGAACTCGGCGTCGAAGCCCTTGACGACATCCTGATCCAGGTAGCCGCCCCTGGTCTTACCCTCGGCGACGGCCTTGGCCACCGAGGGTTCGCTGAGGAACTCCGACCAGCGACCCTCGGGCAGGTCCCGGATCGCATCGCCGCGGTTCATCAGGAACTCCCAGGTGGACTCCGGGGTATCCCCCGCACCCGGCAGCCGCGTCGACAAGCCGACGATGGCGATGTCGTGTGCCTCGCCGGGGGCGTATCCGGCGGTGTAGGACAGCTCGTCGGACTCGTCCGCCGGCAGCTCCGGCTCACCGTTGACGATGACGTCGGCCAGCGAGGCGATGGTCGGATGCTGGTAGACCACCGTCGCGTTCAGCACCACACCGGTGAGTTCCTCGATATCGCCGCCGAGGGCCATCGCATCGCGCGAGGCCAGCCCGAATTCCTCCATCGGGCGGTCGACGGTGATCTGCTCGAGCGGCTGGCCGGTCGCGTCGGCGACCCACGTGCGCAGCCATTCCCGCAGCTCGGCGACGGAGATGTCCGGATTGGCCGGAGCTGCGGCGGTGGCAGCCGAATCGGCCTCCGCGCCGGGATCGACGTGGTGGTTGTCGGTCGTCTCGGGAGCCATGCCCTCGTTCTCAGCCATCAATCCTCAAGCTACCTGTAAGCGCGCTGGGCGCGGCGGCGAATGGGCACCGTCGCCCATCTCTTAGCGACGCCCAGCCGCGGGCATCGGTCGGTCGAACACGAAGTCTCTCGAACAGCCATATCGGTCGACGCCCCGCCCGCTGTTTCAGCGCGTGGACCGAACAGCGGGCAGGGCAGTCGGCCCGCCGCGGCATGCACCGCGACGGGCCGGGAAACTCACTCCTCCGGGGCGTCCGGGAAGGCTTGCTGGGTGTAGCCGCCCCGCAAGGTGCCGCCGATGTACTCGGCCTTGCAGGCTCGGCGGGCGATCTTGCCGCTCGACGTGCGCGGAATGGAACCGGCCGGTACCAGCAGCACATCGCGCACGGTGACGCCGTGACGCTGCGAGATGGCCGCGCGCACCGCGTCGGCGATCGGCTGTGGATCGGCCTTGCCCGCGCCCGGACCACGCTCGGCGACGATGACGAGCTGTTCGGAGGCGTCGTCGGCGTCGAACTTCAGCCCGGAATGGCTGCCCTGCTCGAATACCTCGGCGGGCAACTGGTTGGCCGGCACCGAGAACGCGGCGATGAAGCCGGGGCGCAGCGCCTTGCTCGCCTCCTGCGCGGAGTACTCGAGATCCTGCGGGTAGTGGTTACGCCCGTCAACGATCACCAAGTCCTTGACGCGGCCGGTGATGTAGAGCTCGCCGTCGAAGTAGACGCCGTAATCGCCGGTGCGCATCCAGTTGCCGTCGGCCGGGGCGCCCTCGGCGTGGCTGCCCGACTCCTGACGTTCGGTGAGCTTGTTCTGGAAGGTCGCCGCGGTCTCGTCCGGGCGGCCCCAGTAGCCGATGCCCATGTTGTTGCCGTGCAACCAGATCTCGCCGACCCGGCCGTCGGGCAGCTCATGGCCGCCGCCGTCGGATTCCACGGTCTCCGGATCCACGATGACCGCCCACTGCGAACGCGCCACATAACCGCACGACACCTGGGCGATGGCGTTCTCGGCGCTCGGATCCACCTTGACCATGCGGCCGGCATTGAGCTCGTCGCGGTCGACGTAGGTGACCTTGGCCTCGTCCTCGGACTTGGTCGCGGAGACGAACAGCGTCGCCTCGGCCATGCCGTAGCAGGGCTTGATCGCGGTCTTGGGCAGACCGTACGGAGCGAACGCCTCGTTGAACTTCTTCATCGACGAGGTGGTGACCGGCTCACTGCCGTTGATCAGGCCGATGACATTGGACAGATCGAGCGACTCACCCTGCTTGGGCAGCCCACGCGCCGCGGCGTGCTCGAACGCGAAGTTCGGGGCGGCGGCGAAGGTGCCTGCGCCGTCGGAGACCGCGGCCAGTTCCTTGATCCAGCGGTACGGGCGGCGCACGAACGCGCTCGGCGACATGATGGTGATGTATTTGCCGCCGACCGCAGGCAGGATCACCGTCAGCAGGCCCATGTCGTGGAACAGCGGCAGCCAGGTGACGCCGCGGGAATTCCAGTCCAGGTTGATCGCGTCGACCATCTGCAGCAGGTTGGTGCCGACGGCGCGGTGGGTGATCTCCACACCGGCCGGTACCCGGGTCGAGCCCGAGGTGTACTGCAGGTAGGCGATGTCGTCGACGGCGATGTCCGGGCGGACCCAGCTCTCCCCGACACTGTCGGGAATGGCGTCGACGGCGATGATGCGCGGGCGCTGAGCGGCGGGCAGCGAGCGGAAGAACTGACGCACCCCGGCCGCGGAGGAGCTCGCGGTGAGGATGGCCGACGGTTCGCAGTCACCGAGCACCGCGTGCAACCGGTCGGTGTGACCGGGCTCGTCGGGATCGAACAGCGGCACCGAGATGTTGCCCGCGTAGATGGCGGCGAAGAAGGAGATCACATAGTCCAGGCCCTGCGGTGCGAGGATCGCGACCCGGTCGCCCGGGTTGGTCACCTGCTGCAGTCGGGCGGCCACCGCGCGCAGGCGCACCCCGAATTGCTGCCACGTCAGCTCGTGCACCTCACCGTCTCGCTCGCGCGAGTAATCGATGTAGCGGTACGCGAGCGTGTTCGCGTCATTGCGTGTGTGCTTCTCGACGTGATCGACCAGGGTGCGATCTTCGGGAATTGTGATGTTCCCGTTTTCGTCCAGGTAATCGTCGAAAGTCTCGTCCATTCCTTCTCCTCCGAGGCACACGCAGCCAGACGACGACATTCGCCGCTGTTACCTGTGAGGCCCCGACTCGCTTTCGCCCGCGGGAGCCCGGGTATCAACCGAGCCGGCCCTGCAGATTTTTGTTGCGGTCTGCGCGGTGACCGCCTATCGGCTAGATGTTCTCAAACCAGAGACATGTTACAGAGAAGAGCCACTCACTCGTCCCGCAGCAAGGGAATCACGGGGGCGAACGCGTCCATCTGGGTGGGGAACACGCCCACGTACGACATCCCTGTGAGTTGCCGCACCCGGCGGATCTGTTCGGCGATTTCCTCGAACGAACCGATGGCCACGTAAGGCGAGTTCAAGATCTCCTCGACCGTGAGCTTCACGTCGACCTCGAGATCGGGGTGCAGACCGCGGTCGATCGCCGACAGCGCCATTTCCGCGGTCTTCTCCCGGTCGTCGGTGATGACGATCGCGGTGATCGCCCAGTTCAGCTCGATCTGATCGAAGCGCTCACCGGCGGCGTCCTTGATCAGGTTCACCTTCTCGATGGTCTTCTCCATGGTGATACCGGAGAGCAGACCCTTGCCGTTCTTGGTGGTGACCGGAACGACGGAGATGATGTCGGCGTGCTTGGCGGCCAGGCGCAGCATCTTCGGGCCACCGCCGCCGGTGCACAGCGGCGGACGCGGGCCCTGCCGCGGACGCGGGGTGCCCTTGATGCCGTTGACCTGGTAGTACTTGCCCTGGAAGGTGCATTCCTGCCCGCGCAGCAGCACGTCGAGGATGGTCAGCGCCTCATCGAGCTTGGCCAGGCGGATGCCGGGCGAATCGTATTCGAGCCCGGCGGCGAGGAACTCGTCCTGCTTCCAGCCCGCGCCGAGCCCCACCTCGAGCCTGCCCTTGGACAGCACGTCGATGGTGGCCAGGTCCTTGGCCAGCACCACCGGGTTGCGAAAACCGTTCGCCAGCACCGAAGTGCCGAGCCGGATCCGCTCGGTGGCCTGGGTCAGCGCGCCGAGCGCGGCGATCGGGCCGATCTGGTCACCGAGGTGGTCGGGAACGACGAAAGTGTCGAAGCCGTACTCCTCGGCCTGCTGTGCGGTCTGAATGAACTTCCGGGCACCGCCCTCTTGCTTGTTTCCCTCACCCGCAGCCGCGAAGCGGAACGGACGCAGTGGCGAACCCAGCGCGCTCAACTCACCAGCCGGTGCGGCGGCTTCAGTCATGAACTCATGCTCCTGGCTATCGGAAATTGCCTGCGCGCACCCGCCGCCTGGCACGGGGCGGGCTCGCGATCATCAGCGCACTTTACAGCGTGACGACGGGGTCGGACCGCGGCGTCCGAAGTTCTGCCGACCTCACGAATGCGGGGGCCGCGGAGCCGCCTCGATCAGGCCACTTGCCCAGTTGGCCGTCCACTGGGTGGCGGTGGTGCCATTGGGATCGACCACAAAACCGTTGTAGAGCGCGTGCACCGGATTGCCCACCGCACCGATCAGGGTGGTGAGGCTGCCGACGATGTTGGTCGGACGCAGCGCGTCCCGCGGAGCGTCGCAGATCAGGTCGGTCGGCGCGCAGATCGTGTACGTGCGATCGGCCACCGATCCGAACCCACCCGGTCGCGGCCCGGTCATGCTGATGCCGGGAACGTTGAGGCCGGCCAGCGCGACCTCGGCGCCCACCCCCGGCGGGACGGGGCCGATCGGGATCGCATTGCCCGGCCCGGTCTCACCGGTGCGGCGGCCGTCCGCGATCAGCGTGACACCGAGCAGCAGATCCTCGGGAATCGGGCCGTTACCCGCGCCCACCTGAGCCGCGATATCACCGGCGATCACCGCGCCCTGGGAGAAACCGGCGAACACGTACGAGGTCAGCGGGCATTCGGCATGCCGAGCGGTGAGCGTGTCCACCATCTTGCGGGTGCCTTCGGAACGGCTGTTGTTATAGGACTGCTGGCCGTCCGGCGGGAACGCGATCGGGTTCGAGAACTGCGCGACGTACGGCACGGTGTAGATATCGAGCCGCTCGGCCGGGAACTGTTCACGCAACGGCCCGGTGACGTTCAACATCAGCGAGGCCGGATTCGCGGTCGGATTGTGCGGATCGTCGTTACTTGCCGACTCCCAGGTACCCGGCACCGCGATCATCTGCACATCGGGGCAGCTCGCGGGCTGGCTGGTGGGCCGCTCATCGGGCGGCTTGGGCCCCGGCTCCGGTTCCCGCAACCGCCCGGCGAGCAGATACCAGGCCAGCACCACCACGATGACTACCAGCACCGCCAGTGCGAGCAGCACCAGGCAGCCCACCGGCCTGGACCGGCGAGATCTCGAACCGCGACGCGCGCTCACTGACAGTACGTCTGCTTCGCGACGTCGATGTAGATCTTCCCGGCCTGCTCGACCGGCATCTTGGCCGGATCGAACGCCGGGTCGGCGCCCGCCATCGCATTGGCGTAGATGGCGATCTCGGCATCGGGCTTACCCGCCGCGACCGCGCCACAGATGTAGTTGCCGATGGTGATCGCGTCCTGCGGGTTGGACGGGTTGACGCCCTGCTTGTTCAACTCGGCGAGGAAGGTCTTCTCCTTGTCACCGAGATCGCCGGTCTCGGCGGGCGGAATGTCCTCGGCGGGCACCGGCGCCGGACGTTCCTGCGGCGCGGGCGCCGGGGCGTCCTCCGCACTCGGCTGGGCGGGCGGAGCGCTCTCGCCCTCCGGCGCGGGCGCGGCGGAAGCGGATCCGGGCGCCGACGTGGCCGCCGACGTGGAGGGGGTCAGCGTCGGCGTGCTCGACGCCGTCGAATCGTTGTCACCGCAAGCGGCGAGCAACCCGGATGCGGCGATCGCCACCGCAACGCCGACTACCTTGCCACGGGTCCGATACATGAAAGTCCTTTGTTATTTGGCCGCTGGCGCGGCGGGTTTGCGGCCCCCTGCTGTCTCGTGTTTCCGCGGCAGCTGCTGGCCTTCGGCGCGCGCAAACTCCCCGAAAAAACAAAAAAAGGCGCCAAACACCCCAGGTTTT
>NZ_CM183377.1:930496-2108687 GCF_059509835.1 Nocardia sp. CDC519
GGCCCTCTTTTTTTTTTTGTTTCAGCGGGAGTTTTTTTCTTTTGGCGCGCGCAACTGCCGCGGAAACACGAGACGGGCCGCAAACCGCTCAGGTTTTCCAGGGGGGCGAACACCGAGGGTAATACCCAGACCGGGATACGGCTGCTCAGCTACGAAGTGTGGCACATGACACAGACCTCGGTTCATCCATCCGCACCCTTCCCCGATCGGCGATGACCTGGCCGAAGATCAGGGGTGCACTTGGGCCTTGCCGTCGCGGATGGTGATGTGACCGGCCTGGAAGTTCTGCTGAACCCCGCCGGGGATGGCGAACTCGTCGCTGATCGGGAATCCGAGGCGGCCGTTCTCGTAGCCCGCGTCGCGCCAGGCGTCCATGATCGGCCCATTGCGCACCGCCCAGGCGCCCGACAGCGGGCTCCAGTAGATGTTGCCGCCCTCGAACCGGCTGTAGCGGCCGAGATCCTTCAACGGCTGCTCCGGCGAGGCGGGGAAGCCGAGCCAACTGTTCTCGAAACCCATGTCGGCGTATTTGCCGAGGATCAGGCCCTCCACCCGGTGCACGCCGGTGGCCGGGCTGAAATACATGGGCCCGCCCTCGAATCCCTGCACCGCGCCATCGCGATTGGGCGTCTTGATCTCCGGGCCGACCGGGTAGCCGGCGGGACCGCCCTCGAATCCCTGCCTGCCCCACTCTTCGAGAATCGCCCCGCGCACCACCTGCGCGCCGGTCTGCGGAGTCCAGTACAGCGAACCGTGCTGGAAGGTCTGCACTCTGCCGCGCCCGTCGGGCAATCCACGTTCGGGGCCGGTCGGCAGGCCGAGCGCACCGGCCGGGCCGGCAGCGGCCTGATAGCCGCCGCCGATCATGCCCGCGACCGGATGTGCGCCACCATCTTTGGAGAAGAACACCCGGCCGTGCCGGAAGTCCTGGGCCACACCGCCGTTCACCGGGTACTCGCCGGTCAGGCAGTCGCCGAGCCAGCCGTTGGCGGCAACCACCGGACCGATGGCCCCACCCACCTCGCACGCGGGCTTATCGGCTTCCACGCCGAGCGCGGCAGCGGCCTGCGGCCAGGACTGGCGCATCTCGAAATCCCAGTACGGCCACGAATGTGTGCCGGAGGCACGGTAGTTCACCTGCACCGGGATGCTCAGGTCACCGAGCTTGGTGACGAAGTTCTGCGACGTCATCCTGGACAGGATCTCCAGGCCCATCCCGGCCAGATTGGTGCTCACGCCCGGCACCACACCGCTCGGTGCGTCGTGCGGCCCGGTGGCACCGGAACCGCTGGAGACGTAGAGGCTGATCCCCTTCAGCTTCTCGGCCAGCAGGTACGGATCGTGTTCCTCCCACAGTGGGCTGGTCGGCGGGCCCCACATGGCGGTGGAATCGAACCCACCGGCGTCGCGCATGGCGAACTGGATCGCCTGCGGCATGCCGAGCGTCGTCGTGGTGAGGAAACCGGAGTAGGAGGCGGCGTACTTGACGAAATCCTTGTTGCGGGCGGCCAGGAACATGGCGGCGGTACCGCCCATCGACAGGCCTTCCATGCCACGCACATTCGTGGCCCGCCACTGGCCCTCGAGTAGCGGCGGGAGTTCCTTGGTCAGGAAGGTCTCCCACTTGTAGTTCTTGCCGTTGTTGGGTTCGAGCCAGTCGGAGTAGAAGCTGGATTGCCCGCCCACCGGCAGCACCACGGTGACGTTCTTGTCGGCGAAGAAATCGACCGCGCCCGCATCCTTGATCCAGCCGCTGACGTCCTCGGTGGCGCGCAGGCCGTCGAGCATGTACAGCACCGGGAACTTCGCGTCGGGGCGGGTGTTCCAATCCCGGGCCAGCAGCAACCGCACCTGGATCGGTGCGCCCATGGCGGGCGAGTTCACCCACAGCTCGACATGCCGATCGGTCAGCCAGATGACATTACGCACCGAAGCCAGCGCGGCGGCGGTGACCGCGGGCTGAGCGTCGGCAGCCGGCGCCTGCACCACGCCGAGCCCCGCCGCGAAGGGCAGCACCAGCGCCGTGGCGAGCGCGGGCAGGATCGTGCGCGGCTGCCGGCCGAACCGTGCGCCGCTGCCCTGCCTACCGCGCGCAATACCTACCACAGGGATGTTTGTACCCCGGTCGGGCCGTGGTTCCGGGGACGACGCGCCCATAGCAAACCATTTGGTTCGCCGCCTGTTTCCCGCCATCGGCTCCGGTCACGCCGGCGGTGGAGCCGTATTCGCTTACCGCACAAGCGAACACGGGTCACCACACAGCAAACGGCGCCGCCCGCTTCCGTAGGAAACGAACGGCGCCGTCGAGCGCGTCAGCGACCGATGATCACCAGCCGCCGGTGGCGTCCAGGAACATCTTGCGGGAGGCGAACAGCTGGCCCTCCCAGTACTTCCAGCTGTGCGTACCGGCAGCCGGGAAGTCGAAGTGCGCCTGGATGCCGAGGGTGCTCAGGCGGGCCTGGAAGGCGCGGGTGTTCACCAGCGACAGCGCCTCGAGGGCCATCGCGTTACCGGTGTTGAACACGCCGATCGCCGAGTTCGGGTGATCGTGCGGACCGGGCAGGCCGCTGGCCGCCGAGATGTACATCGGCAGACCCTTCAGCTGCGGCGCGAACACGAACGGGTCCATCCGCAGCCAGGCCGGGCTCCACGGCGCGGCCATCGAGTCGACGTTGTAGCGGCCGGCGTCGAGCATCGCGATGCGGATGGCCTCACGCATACCGGGCGCGGAGATGTTCAGGTAGCCGGAGTAGGACGCGGCGGCCTTGAACTGATCGCGGTGGTAGGCGGCCAGGGCCAGGGCGGCGCTACCACCCATGGACAGACCGGCGACCACGTTGTTGGTGCGGGAGACGCCGTAACCCTCGAGGAAGGTCGGCAGCTCCTTGGTCAGGAAGGTCTCCCACTTGTAGGTGGTCTTCTGACCGTTGGTGTTGGACGGCGCGTACCAGTCGGCGTAGAAGCTGGACTGGCCGCCGACCGGCATCACAAGGGTGATGTTGTCATTGGCGAACTGCTGCATCGCGTTGGTCTCGAACGACCAGGCGTTGCGGTCGTCGCGGGCACGAAGGCCGTCGAGCAGGTAGAGCGCGGCGTTGCCGCCGCGGCTGGCCCACTGGACCTGCACCTTGATCGGACCCATGCTCGACGGAACCATCAGCTCCTCGTAGCCACCGGCGGGCGCCCGCAGCGCGGGGCCGTGCACCGGAGCCGCGATGGCGGCGGTCGGAGCAGCCACACCCGCGGCGATCGGCAGCGCTAGCGCCGCAGCGCCGACGGCCAGAATCCGGTTACGCCAACTGCGAGGCGCGCCTCGCCGTCCCGTGGTCCTCTTCGGGGCGGCCGCCCTGCCGAAACGCATGAATCCTGCTCTCTTTCTGCTGTTGTGGAGCCACCCGCGGCTGCGGGCGACACCCGTTCTGTGTCAACGAGACGCCGCCGGGGCCTGTACCCGAATCCCGACCTTCCGGTACAGCCGTCGACGGCGCTACAACGATCTGGTCACACTGATGCTCGCTGGACGATATTCGACCCCCGAATCGTTAGCAAGACCCGGGGTTGCAGTGCGGGCCGAAATCCGTCCGCGACAATCAGTGATCGTGCGGTGACACTACCGTGTCCCGCGGTTGATGTCGCGACGGACCTCATTATTTGTTCGTTATCCCAAATCAACGGGCGCGCACCAAGATCACCAACGCCGAGGGAACGTTCCGCTCCGCCGGATGAAGTGATCATGAACGGACCGCAGCGAACTCCTCGCGGCATCGAACCCGGCAACTTTCCCGCGTACTTCGCACATCGCACATCGATTCGAGGAATAGCGGCAGAAATGCGCCGGAAATAGCCGGACAACATGAATTCGGGCCCTGTCCGGACCACCCGTGAGGGGTGTGCCGAACAGGGCCCTGCCGAATGCGGGGCTCAGCCGATATGCGCCGAGAGATCCGGCGTCATCCGCGCGACCTCTTCGGCCCAGTAAGACCAGGCGTGAATACCGACGTTCGGGAAGGAATAGACCACATTGTTGGCGCCGAGCGTCGCCATCCTGATCTGGAAGGCACGGGTGTTGGCCAGGGCCAGCGCCTCGAGCGCCATACCGTTCACGGTGCCGGCCGTTGGGCCGTCGGTCGGACCGGGCAGCCCGCTGCCCGCCGAGATCCACAGGCGGGTGTTGTTGTCACGCAACCGCGGCGCGAACACGAACGGATCCATCCGCAGCCACTGCGGGCCCCATGGCGGCGCCATCGAATCGACGTTGTAGCCGCCGGCGTCGAGCATGGCCATCCGGATCGCCTCGCGCATGCCCGGTGCGGAAATGTTGAGGTAACCCGAGTAGGAACCGGCGAAACTGAACTGGTCCGGGTGATAGGCGGCCAACGTCAGTGCGGCGCTACCGCCCATCGACAAACCGAATACGCCATTACGGTTCGGATTGAAGCCGAGCCGGTCGCGCAGCGCCCAGCGCAGATTCTGGGTCAGGAAGGTCTCCCACTGGTACCGGTAGCTCTTACCCGGGCCGGCGGCGAGCGCGTTGAGCGCGCCCGAACCCGACGACGAACCGGTGCCCGGCGGGATGCCGGCGAAACTACTCGGCGCATTCCAGTCGGCATAGAAGCTGGACATACCGCCGACCGGCATCACCACATTGATGTTCCAGTCGGTGAGCAGTTGCGCGACGTTGGTATCGATCTCCCAGCCGCTCAGCGTCTCCGGGGCGCGCAGACCGTCGAGGGCGTAGACCACTCGGTTGGTGTTGCCGTCCTTGGCGCGGAAGACGCGCGATTTGATGGGGCCCATCCCGGAATCGACCCAGAAATCGAAACCGGCCGGGTTGAACGCCGCCGAGGCGGGAGCGGCCGGACCCGCTATGGACACCCCCATGGGGACGAGCATCGCCGCGGCGACACCTACCGCCGCCCGCTTCACCCATGAGCCGGACCGCGTCGTTCTACCGGGCCTGCGCGCACTTCGCATTCCACTAGACCTTTCGCCTGAACGGCCGGTCAGCAATCGCATGGCTACGACACCGGCCTCCTCATCGGACACCGGGTGACCGCGTCGGACGATCTCGAGACGCACCCACCTGTGTGCATGTTCCTGGTGTATCAATCGACAATGAATGCCTCCATGTTGCTGGATGGTGATCCATCCCACAACTCCGGCGGGCTTCCGTATGCACATTCGTTGCCGGGAGCTGTGTTGGATTGCGGCTCCTTCGTCGCGGCTGTTCGTGGCCCCGGGGAAGTCACGAACCGGGCACCTCGGGATCGCCCGCCCTGGGTCGCACCAGGTACCCCGGGAAAGCAGAAGGCCGCTCGGTGGGTGCCGAGCGGCCTTCTGGTCGGAATCCGGTCTAGCCGATGTGGGCCGACAGGTCCGGAATCATCCGGTAGACCTCGGACTCCCAGTTCCGCCAGTTGTGCACACCGACGGGCGGGAAGCTGTAGGTCACGTTGTTCGCGCCCAGCGTCATCATGCGGACCTGGAAGGCGCGGGTGTTCACCAGCGCCAGCGCCTCGAGCGGCATGCCCTGGATGATGTCCAGCGGCGCGGTGGCATCCGCCGGGCCCGGCAGGCCACTGCCGGCGGCGACCCACAGCCTGGTGTTGTTGGCCTTGAGTCGTGGTGCGAACACGAACGGGTCCATCCGCAGCCACTGCGGGCCCCACGGCGGAGCCATGGCGTCGATGTTGTAACCGCCCGCGCTCAGCATGGCCACGCGCAGCGCCTCACGCATACCGGGCGCGGAGATGTTCAGGTAACCGGAGTAGGAGCCGGCGAAGCTGAACTGATCCGGATGGTAGGCGGCCAGGGTCAGCGCGGCACTACCGCCCATCGACAGGCCGAAGACGCCGTTGTTGTTCGGGTTGAACCCGAGCCGGTCCCGCAGCGCCCAGCGCAGGTGCTGGGTGAGGAAGGTTTCCCACTTGTAGGTGTTGGTCTTGCCGAGGGTCTCGGTCCAGCCGGAGGAACCCGTCGCGGCCGAACCGGACGACGAGCCCGACGACGAACCCGCCGAACCGGTGTTCAGGCCGAGGAAATCGCTCGGGCCGTTCCAGTCGGCGTAGAAGCTCGACGGACCACCAACGGGCATGACCACGTTGATGTTCCACTTGGTCAGCTCGCGGACGACCTCGGTCTCGATCTCCCAGCCGCTCAGGTCGCCACGGGCGCGCATGCCGTCCAGGGCGTAGACCACCCGGCTGGTGTTGCCGTCCGCGGCGCGGAAGACGCGGGACTTGATCGGCCCCATCTCCGAATCGACCCAGAAGTCGATTCCGGCGGGGTTGAATGCCGCCGACGCCGTCGCGCCGGGGCCTGCCACCGACGCCCCGAGCGGTAGCAGCACTGCCAGCGACATGAGCATCGATCGCTTCAACCAGGAACCGGCTCTTCGGACTCCCGGTCGGCCACCGTGCGCTCTGCGCGCGATCACGCCTCGCATGTGTTCTCGGCCTTTCGTCATGCGGCGGTCGCCGCGTTCCTCGGTGCCACCGTGCCCCGGCCCACGTTTCGGGCAGGACACGGCGGGGTACCACGGCAGCCTAACCCGTGACCTATGCCAGAGCGTTATCAAAACGAGACAAAGTGAGGCACGCCGCTTTGTTCGCGGCGCGTCGACAACGCGCTAGCGGGGCGGTTGCGGGTAGGGGTCGACCAGCCCGCAACGCTGGATCTCGTACTTGGGCACCCGCTCGATACGGTACTTCGCGAAGTTCAACGCGTTGCGGAGGTTGTGCTTGAACCGATCCCATGTCAGCTCGCCGCGGTAGGACAGCAGCAGGGCGTGGGTCTGCGGGCACGACATCGCCACCCGCGCCTGGGTCACCCATTTCTCGTCCAGGTACCAGGGCATCCACGGCTTCTGATCCACCATGCCGGTGTCCACGATGACCCAGTCCGGGAACAGGCTCTTGTCGTGGCCGATGCGGCCGTCCTCGAGCCGCTCGGTGTGCGCGGCCAGCGGGTAGGCCAGCCCCATCGGGTCGATGACGCGCACGTCCAGCGGGACGTTCATGCTGGTCATGCCCAAGTTCAGGAAGTAGACGGTATGGCCGGCGCCGCCCTCGGGGATGGGCTGCGGCGGTGGCGCCACGTACCAGAACATGAACGACGGCGAATTCAGCAGCAGCCCGCCGTTGGGATTGGCCATGATGTCGTTGACCATGGGCCGCATCCGGGCGTAATCGAGGTAGTCCTCGGCCAGGATCGGATGGTCGTGGCCGGTGTTGAGCACGTAGTAGACGCGTTCGTCGACGATGCCGGACGAGCTGATCTTGGTGCCGGTGGTGATCGCGGTGGTGCCCATCGCCAGCAGCGACCACACCACCGTGCCGACCAGCGCCAGCGAGGTCAGCACGAAGGCACCGCTGCCGGCCGAGATCGCTCGCAGCCCCGCTTCCGGCAACCGCACCGGCAGCACCGCGACCGGGGCCAGCAGGCAGAACAGCTGCGACAGCAGCATCCGGCCGTGCATGAAATCGCCGCCGACGCGCAGGGCGTAGACGGTCAGGATGACCCCACTGCCGAGCATGAGGGCGACGACGGCACTCGGTGAACGCAGCCATTGCCGGAACCGGATCGTCCAGCGGGCCCTCGGCTCATCGGGATCCTCGGTCTCGGCCTGCTCCGCGCCGGCCCGTCCGGCACGCGCCGCGACGATCCCGGCGACGAGCAGGATCAGCAGCGGAACCCAGAGGAAGTACGGCCCGACCAGATCCCACAGGTAGGTGAAGCCCTGCCCCCATTTCGCACCACCGGCATCCTTGGCCACGGCCGTATTCGGGTACGGCAGACCGTAATAGCCCATCCGCCAGATCTGGTAGCCCAGCGGCAGCAGGCCGGCGACCGCGACGATGATCAGTCGCAGCAGGCTCGGGCGCAGCCGGGTGGCCGGCATCGGCGCCAGGAAGATCATCAGCAGCGCCAGTCCGCCGACCAGCGTCATCTCCGGGCGGATCAGCGGCGCCAGACCGGCGAGGAACACCAGCCCGAGCAGGCCGGGCACCCGGACGCGTTCGGCCTGGCTCCACCGCACCATCAGCCAGAACAGCAGGCCGAGCCAGGCGATGACCAGACCGCTCTCCAAGCCGGAGGTCACGTAGTCACGGGCGGGCGGCACCGCGATGTAGGCCAGTGCGCCCGCTGGCAGCAGCAGCGCCGAGGACGATCCGCCCCACAGCCGCGCCGAGCCGAGCATGGCGAACACGATCGCCAGCACCGACAACGTCAGCGCGACGCCGAGCACCACGTACTCCAGCCGCGCCTGGGTGAGCCAGCTGAAGAACCAGACGATATAGGTCCACGCGGTGCTGGTGTTGGTTTCGACCCGTTCGCCCGCGTTGAACACCGGGCCGTTGCCCGCGAGCAGATTGCGCACGGTGCGCAGCACGATCAGGCCGTCGTCGGCGATCCAGCGGCGTTGCCAGCCACCGATCGCGAACAGTGCGGCGGTCAGCACCACCCCACCGACGAATGTGGCCCGGGATAGTCGGGCGATACGCGAGGCCGGGGCGGGCTGCTCCTCGGCAGCCGCCCGCTCCGCGTATTCGGTTCCCTCCGCTCCCGCTACCAGCATCTCGTCAGGTGAGATAGACAGCGACACCTACCGCTCCGATCCAGGCGATTGCGAGGAACTGGAGGACCCGGTCCCCCAGCGCGATCTCTTCCGGTTCGCCGGCCTCGCCGCCATCGACGTCGACCGCGTACCGCAGGATTGCGATGGTAAACGGAACCATCGAGATGGCGTACCAGTTCGTGTTATTGGCTTCGCCCTGCTCGAAGGCCCACAGGCCGTAGAACACCACGACCGCCGTCGCGGCCAGCGTCCAGATGAAACGCAGGTAGGTGGGCGTGTAGTACTCGAGCGACTTGCGGATCTTGGCGCCGGTACCCAGCGCGATCTGCAATTCGGCGTAGCGCTTGCCCGCCGCCATGAACAGCGAGCCGAAGGCCATGATCAGCAGGAACCACTGCGACAGGCCGATATCGGCGGCCGCGCCACCGGCGACGGCGCGCAGCAGGAAGCCCGAGGACACGATGCAGATGTCGAGCACGGCCTGATGCTTGAGGCCGAAGCAGTAGGCGAGCTGGATGCCGATGTAGACCGCCATCACGACCGCGAGCTGCCACGATGCCAGCAGCGAGCCGAGGATCGAACCGGCAAGCAGCACCACCGCGAGCATGTAGGCCAGGTTCACCGGCACCACACCGGCCGCGATCGGCCGGTACCGCTTGGTCGGGTGGGCGCGGTCGGCCTCGACGTCCATGGAGTCGTTGACCAGATAGATGCCAGAGGCCGCCATGCAGAACACGACGAACGCGATCGCGACATGCGCGAGCACCGAGGCGTCGCCGAGCACATCGGGGCCCGCGGCCAGCGGCGCGGCCAGCACCAGGACGTTCTTGACCCACTGCCGGGGCCGGACCGCCTTGATCAGGCCACCGGCCAAGGTCTTGGGCGGGCCCTTGACGACGGCTTCGGCCAGATCGGCGCCGGTCGGCTCTTCACTCATCTCAACCAAGGCCTTTTCTTCAGTGGTCATGTTTACGCGCCCGTCGCGAAGCCAATCGCTTCTCGGTACCGATCAACGCGGCAGCCGACGCCGCACCGAGCGCGGAACCGGCGAGCACATCCGAGGGGTAGTGCACCCCGAGCACGACCCGGGACAGCACCATCGGCGGGACGAGCACCGCTGGCAAGGGTAGCCCGGTCAATCTGCCGAGCAACACCGCAGCGGCGGCGGTGGAGGTCGCGTGCGAGGACGGGAAGCTGAGCTTGCTCGGCGTCGACACGTTGACCTGCACCGACGGATCGTTCGGGCGCGGGCGGCGGACCACCCGCTTGATCACGATCGAGGCCGCGTGCGCGCCGACCGCGCCGACCGCAACCCCGGCCCACTGCCTGCGGCGCGGCTTGTCCACCAGCCAGCCGGCGGCGGCGATGCCGACCCAGCCGAGCGCGTGCTCACCGAAGTGCGACATCGCGCGGGCGGCGGAGACAACGGTGGGGTTGGCGCCGATGGTGCCCTGCACGGCGTTGATGATCGCGACCTCGCGCGGGACCTCGACGTATTCGCCGCTGCACGCGCAGGCGCCGCCGCACCCCTCCTCGGCCGGATCGACCAGGGGCAGGCTCGGGTTCATCGCGTTCACTTCTCGGTTCCGTTCTGACTGACGCCGAAGGTCTTCTCCCATGCGGCCGCGCTGGTCAGCTCGGCATGGGCGGCCCGGTAGCGCTGCTGCATCTCCGGGAAACGGGCGGTGAGTTCCTTGCGCAGCCGCAGCGCTTCCTTGAGCAGCTCGGCCGCCTTGCGCGGATCGCGCTTGCGGTAGACGACGCCGCGGCCATCGGCCGTGGTCACGGTGACGCCATCGACCTGGGAGAGCAGGAACCAGCGGGCGTCCAGCGTCGGCACGTTCAACTGGGGGGTGTCGTGGTTGACCGGATCGACCTTGCGGAAGTTGTGCACCACACCCTTGGCCAGGCGCGCCACCTTGGCCAGCGGGTTACCGGGCTCGCCGACCGCGCCGACGCTGTGGTGGCTGGCCATCGGCAGCTCCGTCGACGACGGCAGCACCACCGCGTCCGGGTAGTCCTTGCGCATCGCGTGGATCTTGCCGAGCGCACTCGGCAGCAGGTCGAACAGGCCCTCGGGGCCTGCGAGGAAATCGCGGATCGCCTCGTTCTGGATCGCGACCGTGGAGTACTCCAGGCAGAGCAGATGCTTGAGCGTGGCCTTGATCGTGTTGACGACCATCGGCTTGCCGTCGCCGGGCAGATGCAGCGAGGCGACCACCAGA
Organism: Nocardia sp. CDC519; assembly: GCF_059509835.1. NCBI lineage: Bacteria > Bacillati > Actinomycetota > Actinomycetes > Mycobacteriales > Nocardiaceae > Nocardia > Nocardia sp. CDC519. The sequence goes on from NZ_CM183377.1 coordinate 941,300, forward strand.
CGATTACGCAGATGGAAGTACGCCTGCCAGTCGATGGCGTCGTCCTTGTCGCTCCACGCCATATGCCAGACCGCCGCGCCCGGCAGGGTGACCGTCGGATAGCCGGCGGCGCGGGCGCGCAGGCCGTACTCGACGTCGTCCCATTTCAGGAACAGCGGCAGCGGCTGACCGAGCTCCTCGGCGACCTGACGCGGGATGACGCAGGTCCACCAGCCGTTGAAGTCGACGTCGATGCGCCGGTGCAGCAGCTTGGAGTTGTCCCGGTCGCGCAGCGGGTACTTGGAGAAATCGTGGTCGTATTCGACGTTGGGCGCCGCGGTCCACATGAAGATGCCGCGGTCGACGACCTCGCCCATGGTGTGCAGATGCGAGCGTTCCTGCAGGTTGAGCATCTGCCCGCCGACCAGGATCGGCGATTTCGCGAACCGGGCGAAGGCCAGCGCGCGCAGGATCGAATCGGGCTCGATCTCGATGTCGTCGTCCATGTAGACGATGTACTGGGCGTCGGTGGTCTTCAACGCCTCGTACATGACCCGGCTGTAGCCGCCGGAACCGCCGAGATTGGGCTGATCGTGGATGGCCAGCCGGTCCCCGAGTACCGCCGCGGCCTCGGCGAAGCCCGGTTCGTCGACGACCTTGCGGTTGCCCTGATCAGGGATGATCACGGCCTTAATCTGATCGAGCACCAGCGGATCCGAGCCGAGCGCCGCCAGGGTCTTCACCGCGTCGGTCGGGCGGTTGAACGTCGGCATGCCCACCGCGATGCTGCCGTCGCCGGGCGCCTCGACCGGGGCGTACCAGCCGCCCGCCAGCAGGGTGACCGCGGTGTCGGTGGTGATGTCGAACCAGATCCAGCCGCCGTCCTCGAACGGGGCCAGCTCGGTCTCGAACTCCACGAAGGTCGAGTCGGCGCCGGGTTCGACCGCGAATTCGCGGCCCTGCACGTGGATGCGGGAACCGTCGGCCTTGGAGCGGTAGACGTCGACACGGCCGTGCCCGGCCAGCTCCAGCCGCAACACCACCGAGCTCAGGATGCTCCAGCGGCGCCAGTAGCTGGCGGGCAGCGCGTTGAAGTAGGTGCAGAACGACACCTCCGACTCCGCGCCCACCGACAGCGAGGTGCGGGTCGGTGCGTGCGCGCGACGGGCGTTGGTCGGCGACTCCTCCAGGTAGAGGGTCCGCACGTCCAGCGGTTCGCCCGGCCGCGGCAGGATGATGCGTTGCAGCAGCGCCTTGGCTCGGGTCTCGGTCGTCATCTCTTCCAGAATCGGTTGCGAGGTCATTCGTTCCCTGTGGTCGCGGCGTGGATTCGGGGCCTGCGCACCTACGCCTGCTCGCTGTCGGTCAGCGGCGCGCCCGATTCCAGATGCGGCCTGAGCACATTGTCGAACATGCTCAGCGCGCTACCGATGGCCATATGCATGTCCAGGTACTGGTAGGTGCCCAGACGGCCACCGAAAACGACCTTGGCCGTTGCGGTTTCGTTCTTGGCGCGCTCGCGGTAGGCCAGCAGCTTGGCGCGGTCCTCCGGCGTGTTGATCGGGTAGTACGGCTCGTCACCGGTCTGCGCGAAGCGGGAGAACTCGCGCATGATGACGGTCTTGTCTTCCGGGTAGGCGCGCTCGGGATGGAAATGGCGCGGCTCGATGATGCGGGTGTAGGGCACGTCCGCGTCGTTGTAGTTCATCACCGAAGTGCCCTGGTAGTCGCCGGTGGGCAGGACCTCGGTCTCGAAGTCGATGGTGCGCCAGCCCAGCTCGCCCTCGGCGTAGTCGAAGTAGCGGTCCAGCGGGCCGGTGTAGACGACCGGAGCGTCCGGATTCGCCGCCCGGATCTCCTCACGCACGTCGAACCAGTCGGTGTTCAGCCGCACCTCGATCAGGTCGGAGGCGGCCATGTTCTCCAGCCACTTCGTGTACCCCTCCTTGGGCAGGCCCTCGTAGGTGTCGTTGAAGTAGCGGTTGTCGAAGGTGTAGCGGACCGGCAGCCGGGTGATGTTGCCCGCGGGCAGTTCCTTCGGGTCGGTCTGCCACTGCTTGGCGGTGTAGTCGCGGATGAAAGCCTCGTAGAGCGGGCGGCCGATCAGCGAGATCGCCTTCTCCTCGAGGTTCTGCGCGTCCGCGGTGTCGATCTCGGCGGACTGCTCGGCGATCAGCGCCTTGGCCTCGTCCGGGGTGAAGTAGCGACCGAAGAACTGCGAGATCAGCCCGAGTCCCATCGGGAACTGGTAGGCCTGTCCCTTGTGCATCGCGAACACGCGGTGCTGGTAGTTGGTGAACTCGGTGAACTGGGTGACGTAATCCCAGACCCGCTTGTTCGAGGTGTGGAACAGGTGCGCACCGTACTTGTGCACTTCGATCCCGGTCTGCGGATCCGGCTCCGAATAGGCGTTACCGCCGATGTGGTGGCGACGGTCGAGCACCAGCACCCGCTTACCGAGCAGCGTGGCGGTGCGTTCGGCAACGGTCAGCCCGAAGAAGCCGGAGCCGACCACGATCAGGTCGAAGGTGGAATCGGAGGACGCGGAGTTACCGGGGGACGATGCGACGGTCACGGGAGCCCAGAGTATCGGACTTCCCCGTGAGGTCCGGGTCGAGTCGCGGGGTGCGCATCCGGCAGGCGTTCTGCCACCGGTTTCCCGTGCTCGTCACCTGCGCGGAGGCACCGTCCGGGCGCCCGGTGACGACCTCTGCCGGGTGGGATCCACCGGTTCCGGCCGAGCGTGACTACCGCGAAGACCGCGGTGAACCCGAACACGACCGCACGGCTGCCAGGACGACGCGCCGCGGTGCGGACGAGAGGACGGGCCGGGCCCCGACCTCACCGCTCGACCAGGCTCCACGTCGGTATGGCGGGGCTTACACCGGCGACGGCGAACTGGTGCGGCGCTGGTCGAAGCGGGCACGCAGGTGGAGCCGCACCCTGCCGAACGCGCGGCGCTCCGGGGTGGCCCGCAACGAGCGCACGGTGGGCGCGGGCGGAACCTGCTCGGCTCCGGCGATCTCGTGCAGGCGCCGCCACTGCTGGGTCAGGTATTCGCGGCGCTCGCCGAGCTGCTCCGTCTGCGATGAGCGGGCCGGGCCTACCGGTACGGGTAGTGCCCGTACATCGGGGCGGGGGCGGCGAGAGCCGGGGTGCGGGGGGCGCGGATCCAGCGGCCGGTGGCGCTGAGGGAGGCCAGGATGAGGACGGCGACCACCAGGGCCAGGTCGAGGACCATCTGGCCGACCATCGTGCCGATGATGCTGATCGCCCAGGCGATGTTGATCAGGGCGAGCACGCTGGCGATGATGACGGTGACGCGGCCGAACTTGGTGCGGCACACCAGCAGTAGACCGCCGAGCAGCATCAGGAAGGCGATGAGGCCGGTCAGCCACAGCATGATGTCGGCGGTGTTCTGGGAGAAATCGAGGTCGATGTCGACGTCGCTGCGGGAGCTGCTGCCGCCACCGCCGCGTCGGCGGGCGCCGCTCACCACGGGGGCGCCCAGCTGGTTTGTCAGCTGCACCGCCCGGATGACGCCCCAGACGTAGAGCGCACCGCAGATCATGGCGAGAATGCCCGCGGTGATTCCCGTTCCGCCGCTTGCCTGTTGCTGCGGCGGTTGCGGTGGATAGCCGTAGCCCGGCGGCTGCCCGTACGCGGGCGGCGCGCCGTAACCGGGCGGCGGTCCGTAATTGTGCGGCGCTGGGTAACCGGGCCGACCCTGACCCGGGTGACCATAGGGATAACTCATGGGACGCCCCCCTCTCGATGTCGCCGGAACTCTACCGTGCGGTCCCGACAGCGAGCGAGCCGAAGACGCCCGCACGCGGGAGGTTCCCCGTGCGGGCGTCGGCGAAACCGTGGACCGCCGGACCCGATCCGGCGGCCCCTCGGCTATCGGAGGTTGCGGTCGGCGTAGATCCGCATGGCGTCGCGGACGAACTCGGCCGTGCCCTCGCCGTGCCGGTCGTAGTTCTGCCCGAAACGCGGGTCGGCGACGTACATCTCGCCCAGTCCGGCGAAATGGTCGGCGCCCGGGCGCTTGCCCTGGTAACCCCCGGTCAGCCACTCGTAGTGGCGCTGGGTGATGGCCTGCACCTCATCGCTTCCGGCATCCAGACCGGCCGCATGGGCCCGGCCGAAATCGGCGGCGATATCGAGCTGGGTCTGCTGGAAGGTCTGCTTCTCGGCCTCGCTCAGCGAACGCCACCACCGGTCACCGCTCTCGTAGGCGTCCTTGCCCCACCGCTCGATGACCTCGTCCTTGTACCTGGTGTGGTCGAACCCGTCGAAAACTTCTGCTGCCACGAGCTTTTCACCTCTTTCCATTTTGCGCAGCGTTGAGTTCACCGACTCGATCCGACGCCGGATCCGATCCTGTTCCTGCCGAAGCAGTTCCAGGTGCGTGTGCAGTGCCGCGGTGGCGTCCTGCTCTCCGGCGAGCACTTCGGCGATGACCGGCAGGCCGAGGCCGAGCTCTCGCAGCAGCAGGATGCGTTGCAACCGCACGAGAGAGTCCTGGTCGTAATAGCGGTACCCGTTGGTCCCGATCCGGCTCGGCGGCAACAGCCCCAGCTCGCCGTAGTGGCGCAGCGTGCGGCTGGTGGTACCGGCTGCCTTGGCCAGATCCTGGATGGACCATTCACCGGTCCGGGTGCCCGCGACCATGACCTGAACTCCTTCCCTGTCGAGGCGGTGCAACCAGCTTGCAAGTTGACGTTACGTCAAGGTCAAGCCGGATCGCACCGCCTCTTCAGGGCGTGGATCACAGCGCCCGGTCAGGCGCCGCCGAGTGGCCGAGGTGTACCGAATACGTCGGCTTCGGTCGGCAGTTCCGACCACACCGCCGCGCCCGGCGGTTGCACCTCAGGGGTTGCGCCGGTCGGCGTTCGCTGCACCTCGGGTCCTCCGGGCGCGGCCGAAGCGCTCGCCGGGTCGCCCTGGGCCGGTGCCGCCGGGGTTCCGGGTGCCGGCGCGCCCGGTGTTACCGAAGCCGGGCCGGCCGGATCTCCTGGTGCGGCGCCGGGCTCGGCGCTGCCCGGCGCCGAATCGGCCAGGCCGGGCACCAGCTCGAGCAGGGTCGTGAAGTCCACGACCTGCGCGCCGAGCGTCGGGGTGTAGATGATGACGCCATTGCTGTACAGCCGGTACAGCCCGGCGTTCTCGGGCAGGATCATCTCCGGCCCGATGGGCTCACCCACCGAACTCTCCGCACCGCCGATCCGGGCGTATTCGGCGTCGATCGGGGATTCGGTGTCGGAGGTCCTGGTGCGCGGCGCGGGGCCGGCCGGCGGTGCGCCGACGCTCAATTCGGCGGGGGTGGGCCCGACTTCGAAGGTCTGGATGTCGGCGGGCTGCCCGCCGTCGGGTGCGGCGGAGTACTCCGAACGCAGGACGTGCCCGTCGCGCAGCAGCACCATGCCCGCCGTCGAGGCGACGGCCTCGGCGGTGCGCGGATCTTCCATTGCGGTACCGGGATAGACCTGGCAGTCGGTGGTGTCGCAGGTCTGCGCGTACGGGTAGCGCGTCTCGGCGAGGGCGTAGGAGCGGGCCGCGATGGCCTGGGCGCGCAGGGCCTCGGCAGCGCCCTTGTCGGCCCAGTTGGCCTGCACTTCGGCCGGGATGACGCCGAGCAGGTAGTCCTCCACGTCGACCCGGTTCACCGTGCGCGCAGCGCCGTCCTCGCCGGCCACACCCAGCGAACCGCGGTACGCGCCGCCACCGCACAGGGTCAGGTGCTCGGCGGCGGGGCGGCCCGGAGCGGGATCGACGGGGTAGATCCACGGATCCGCGGTCGAGGTCTGCCACAGCACCTCGCCGTCGCAACCGCTCGTGACCACGACATTCGCGCCGCCATCCGGTAGGGCGGTGAGGTGGGCGACCTCGCCGGGGCCGATGATCCGGCCGGCCACCCGCGCGCCGGCCTCGGCGTAGGCGTCGAGGGTCGAGTCGTCCTGTGCCATCAACCGGACGGCGACGGTGGTCGGGCCGACGGCGCCGAGGGTGGCGCCCGGGTAGTAGTGCCCGAGGATGCGTTCGGCCGTCCAGCCGTCCTGCGCGTTCTTCAGCGCGCCGTGCTGGCTCATGCCGCGGCCGTGGCCCGGCCCGGCAAGCGGTCTATACACGTCGTCGCCGGTCCACAGCACCAGCGGGCCGGCGACGAGCAGGGCCGTCGCGCCGACGACCAGCAACGAACTCCGCCTGCCTCGGCGCCGGCGCATCGACTGCGGTAAATGCGGCGCTGCCAGCGCATTCTCGACGCGTTGCGCCAAGAACCCGCGAGCGCGGTCGTTTCGTTGCGGCATCCGTTCACTCCCCTTGGTTTCCAAGGACCGGACAGGGTTCGGCGCCTGTCGGCATGTCGTTTAGACCGGCCACGATCCGAGAGCTACATTCGAGCACACATAATCCTCAACAAGAGGTTTAGAGATGTGAAATTTGTGACTAGTGTGATCCTTGGGACATCTCGACGCAAGCACTGATGCACTCGGATCACTGGTTCGACCCGATGGGAGAAGCTCGTGCCCTACCGCAAACCGAAACGTTCCTACGTGCTCCCGGTTGTCACCACACTTGCGGTAGCGGCGCCGCTGGCCGCCCTCGTGCCCAGTGATTCGGACTACCGCACCGCCAACGAAACCCAGCTCGCCGCCGTCCCCGCGCAGCTGGCCGAAGTGGTACTGAATTCCGCACCCGACATCGTGCTGCCGCTGCGCGAATTGACCGGCCTCAACCTGCCCGACCTGCGCCTTTCCGATTTGCGCAAGATTCCCCTGCCCGCCTCGGTTCCGGTGCCGCCCGGGCTTCCGCTACCGCCCGGCATCCAATTACCCAGCGAAATTCCCTTACCCCAGTTCGACTCCGGTCAACCCTCCGCGCCGCAGATCCAGAACGTCCCAGGACGCCTGCCCACCGGTGCGCAATTCATCGCCGACCCCGCCCTCGGCGCCGACCCGAACACCCCCGCCCTCGCACCGGGCGCGGTGCCGCCCGAGCTGATGACGGAGGTCGGCGCGCAAGTCAAAGAACTTTCCCGCGACACGCCGTTCAGCGTCGTCGCCCTCACCGCCGAGGACCTGCTGAACACCAAGGCGATGATCCGGGCCAAGCAGCCCGACGGCACCTGGGGCCCCTGGTACGAGACCGAGCCGATCGACACCGGCGCCGCCGACAATGCCGCACCGTCCGGCACCGAAGGCACCGAGCCGATCTACGTCGGCAACACCACCGCCGTGCAGGTCCTGGTGACGCGCAAGCCCGCACCGGCGCCCGCGCCGCAGGATCACGGCGCCCCCATCCAGCCGACGCCGGCCGCCGCGCCCGTCGACCAGCCGGAACCCGAACTCAAAGCGGTGCTGATCGATCCGGGTCGCGGCGCCATCGACGGCGCGCTCAACGACGTCGCCGCCGCGCTGCCCGGCGGCGGGCCGACGGTTATCACCCGGAACCAGTGGGGCGCCGACGAATCCATCCGCTGCGATTCCCCCACCTACGACGACGGCCTCGGCGGTGTCACGGTGCACCACACCGCGGGCCGCAACGACTACAGCAAGGCCGAATCGGCCGGCATCGTCCGCGCGATCTACACCTATCACGCCCAGACCCTCGGCTGGTGCGACATCGGCTACCACGCCCTTGTCGACAAGTACGGCCAGATCTTCGAGGGTCGTTTCGGCGGGCTCGACAAGCCGGTGCAGGGCGCGCACGCGGGCGGGTTCAACGAGAACACCTCTGGCGTGGCGATGATGGGCAACTACGAGTCCGAGACACCGTCCACTCCCATGCTGAACGCGGTCGGGCGGTTCGTCGGCTGGCGCACCAAGATCGCCGGGCTCGACCCGAAGGGCTACACCACCATGTACTCCGAGGGCACCGAGTTCACCCCGTACGCGCAGGGTGAAGAGGTGCGGCTGCCGATCGTGTTCGCCCACCGCGACGTCGGCAACACCAGCTGCCCCGGTGACGCCGCCTACGCGCAGATGGACCGGATCCGCGATATCGCCGCGGGCGCGCCCGGCGCGTCGGGCAGTACGCCGCCGTCGCGCCAGGTGCAGTCCGATGTGGCCGCGCTGGCAAACCTCACGGCCAAGCTGCTGACGATGGTCAACGACAACATCATCGCCAAGTACTGGGCGTCGAAGGGTGGACCGGACGGCCCGCTCGGTCAGGCCGCCTCCGAGCCGCTGCCCGCCGCGCAGGGTCAGCAGTACGCCAAGTTCGTCAACGGGTACGTGTATTCGACGCCGGACGGGCAGGCCATCGAGGTGGTCGGCAAGATCCTCGACCGCTTCCTCGAACTCGGTGCCGACGCCGGAGTGCTCGGCCTGCCGCTCGGCAACTCCTACCCCGTCCCCGACGGCCTGCGCGAGGACTTCCAGTACGGCTCACTGATCCTGAACCAGGTCACCGGCATCGTCACCACGGTGTGGAAGACCTACAACGACACCTATCAGGAGGAGATGAACCGGCCCGACCAGGTGTCGGCGCCCGATTCCCCCGCACCCGCTGACGCGCAAGCACCGGTACCGGGTACCCCGGCCGCTCCGGGGGCGCCTGCTCCGGTACCGGGAACCCCGGCCGCTCCGGGAGCGCCCGCGCCGGCTCCGCAAGCGGCGCCCGCACCCGAGGCGGCACCGCCCGCTGAGGCACCCGGCCCGGCGAGCGAGGAGCCGTCCACACCCGAGGTCGGCCAAGCGCCCGCACCTGAGGTAGCCCCGCCAGTCGCCCCCGAGAACGGCTAGGCGGGTAACTGAGTGTGCCGAGCCGGCTACGAGATCCACGCGCCCGATCGGCCACCCGACCGTAGTTCCGGGCCGGCATAGGTCCCGGCCAGGTATAGGTTTCCGCCCGCCTTTGAGCGACAATCGCGAGACTTGTCGCTCAGATGCGGGCGAAAACAGTCTCCTCCCGGCCGCACGCGCCCGGGCAGTTCCAGCCCGCGATCACACCCACCAGCGTTCGAGCACGCGCGCCACACCGTCCTCGGCGTTGGTCGTGGTCACCTCGTTCGCCGCGGCGATCGCCTCGGGGTGGGCGTTGGCCATGGCGACGCCGCGACCGGCGAGGGTGAGCATCGGGATGTCATTGGGCATATCGCCGAAGGCGATGGCCGTTGCGGGGTCGATGCCGAGCCGTTCGGCCACTATCACCAGGCCGGACGCCTTGGTGACGCCCGGCGCGGACAGTTCGATCAGGCCATGGTCGGTGGAATAGGTGATGTCGGCGCGCTCGCCGACCATCGGGGCGAGCGCGGCCAGCATGTCACCGCTGCGGGCGCCGGGGAGCCGGATCAGCATCTTGATCGCGGGTGAATCGATCACCTCGTGCCGGGCGACGGCGGTGTCGTCCGGATTGAGCCAGGCGTGTTCGTATTCGGGGGAGCTGACGAATTGCGGTGTCACCGCGTCGTGGGCGCTGGCACCGACCCGCTCGGCTGCCAGACCACACCCCGGCAGCACCTCCTCGGCGAGGTCGGCGATCCAGCCGAGGGTCTCGATATCGAGAGTCCGGCTGGTGAGCACCCGATCGGCGGCGCTGTCGTAGATCACCGCGCCATTGCCGCACACACACAGCGGCGCGAAGCCGAGCCCGTCCACCACCGGGCCGATCCAGCGCGGCGGGCGACCGGTCGCCAGCACGAACGGCACACCGTCGGCGACGACGGCGCCGACCGCGGCTTTGGTGCGGGCGGTGACCCGCTCGTCGGGGTCGATGAGGGTGCCGTCCACATCGGAGGCGACGAGTTCCGGCTTCGGCAGCTGCACACGGGTCACCCATTCCATTGTGCTGTCTTTCCGCGCACGCCGCCGCGCCGCCCGCCCGGCACGCCGACGGGTTGCCCGGCCACCGGTCTTCGAGTTTGCCGAAAGATGAACACGCTGGTTGCCCGTCGGGCGCGCGCGGTGGCCGGTGGCTCCCTATGATCGGGGGCTACACCTGGACTCGAGGGGACCGATGACCGGCTTTTTGCTACGACGTGCGCTCAACTATGTCGTGCTGTTGCTGCTGGCGTCATTCCTCACGTTCAGCCTGGCGTCACTGACCTTTCGCCCGCTCGACAGCCTGGAACAGCGCAATCCGCGGCCGCCGCAATCGGTGATCGATGCCAAGGCCGAGGAACTGCACCTGAACGAGCCGATCCCGCAGCGCTATCTCACCTGGATCAAGGGCATCCCGCAAGGAGATTTCGGCACCACCCTCGCCGGGCAGCCGGTGAGCGAGGAATTGCCGCGCCGGGTGGGAGTCTCGCTGCGGCTGCTGATCATCGGTTCGATCGTCGGCACTGTACTCGGCGTGCTCATCGGCGCCGCCGGGGCGATCCGGCAATACAAGTTCAGTGACTACTTCACCACGATCGTGTCGCTGCTGATTCTGTCCACACCGGTCTTCCTGCTCGCGACGCTGTTGAAATACGGTGCGCTGGAGATCAATTCGATGACCGGGCAGCAGATCTTCCTCTACACCGGCGAGACCTCGGCGAGCACGATCGAAGGCTTCGGTGCGCAGCTGGTGGACCGGCTCCAGCATCTGGTGCTGCCGACGCTGACGCTTGCCCTCGGCGGTATGGCCGGTTACAGCCGCTACCAGCGCAACGCCATGCTCGACGTGCTGCAGAGCGATTTCATCCGCACCGCCCGCGCCAAGGGGCTGACCAGGAGCAAGGCTCTCTACAAACACGGCCTGCGCACCGCGCTGATCCCGATGGCCACGCTGTTCGCCTACAGCCTCGGTGGACTCATCACCGGCGCCACCTTCACCGAGAAGATCTTCGGCTGGCACGGCGTTGGTGAATGGCTGGTCGATTCGATCAATGCCCAGGACCTGTACGTCGTGGTCACGGTGACGGCGTTCGCGGGTCTGGTGGTGCTGGTGTCGGGGCTGTTGTCCGACATCGTGTACGCGATTCTCGATCCCAGGGTGCGTGTGGGATGAGCGTCAGGCCCGAAGGAGGCAGCTTGCGTAACCACGTAGGGCCCGGGAATCCCACCATGGGGGCAGCGTGACCGAAGCCGAGATCATCGTCCAGGGCGCCCCCGAGGTCGCCGCGACCGGGCGACGCAAGCTGGTATGGCGCCGTTTCCTGCGCAACAAGCCCGCCGTGGCCGGTGCGATCATCCTGGTGCTGTTGTTCATCGTGAGTTTCGCGCTGCCGCCGTTTCTGCCCTACGACTACCAGCAGCTCGATTACACGGCACTGCTGAAACCGCCGAGCCCGGAGCATCCGTTCGGCACCACCCAGATCGGCCAGGACGTGCTCGCGCAGACGCTGCGCGGCCTCCAGAAATCGCTGATCATCGGGTTCTGCGTGGCCATCATCTCCACCACCATCGCCGCACTCGCCGGTTCCATCGCCGGACTGCTCGGCGGCTGGACCGACCGGGCCATCATGTGGTTCGTCGATCTGCTGCTCGTGGTGCCGAGCTTCATCATCATCGCCCTGTTCGCCCCGCGCACGAAGGGCAGCGGCTCGATTCTGCTGCTGATCCTGCTGCTGGCGCTGTTCGGCTGGATGATCAGCGCGCGGATCGTGCGCGGGTTGACGTTGAGCCTGCGCGAACGCGAATTCGTCCGCGCCGCACGATATATGGGCGCACCCACGCGCACGGTGATCCTCAGCCATATCGTGCCGAACATCGCCTCGATCCTGATCATCGACACCACCCTCACCGTCGGCGCATCGATCATGGCCGAGACCGGGCTCAGCTTCCTCGGCTTCGGTGTGCAGCCGCCGGATGTCTCGCTCGGCTCGCTGATCGCCTCTGGCACCAAATCCGCGCTGACCTACCCGTGGCTGTTCCTGTTCGCCGGTGGGCTGCTGATCATCACGGTGTTGTGCGCGAATCTGGTGGGTGACGGGCTGCGCGACGCATTCGATCCGAGTGCGAAGCGGGCCAGGTCGCGGAAGGCGAAGGCGAAGGCATGAGTACTGACACCACGTCCGTCGCGCAGACGCCGCCGGAGAAGTCCGCCGCCGCGCCGCTGCTCGAAGTCACCGACCTGCGCGTCTCCTTTCCCAGCGAAGAGGGCCGCGTCGATGCCGTGCGCGGGGTGAGCTACACCGTCAACGACCGGGAAGTGCTGGCGATCGTCGGCGAATCCGGTTCGGGCAAGTCGGTGTCGTCGCTGGCGGTGATGGGCCTGCTGCCCGAGCAGGCCAGGATCAACGGTTCGATCCGGCTGCGCGGACGTGAGCTGCTGGGGCTGGGCGACAAGCAGCTGTCCAAGCTGCGCGGCAGCTCGATCAGCATGGTCTTCCAAGACCCGCTCTCGGCGTTGACCCCGGTGTACCGGGTGGGCGATCAGATCGCCGAGGCGCTGCTGGCGCACGGCGCGATGAACAAGGCCGACGCCGCGAAGCGGGCCGTCGAACTGCTCGATCTGGTGGGCATTCCCGACCCGGAAGTGCGCGCGAAGGCGTTCCCGCACGAATTCTCCGGCGGTATGCGCCAGCGGGTGGTGATCGCGATGGCGATCGCCAATGATCCGGCGCTGATCATCTGCGACGAACCGACGACCGCGCTCGACGTCACCGTGCAGAAGCAGATCCTCAACCTGCTGCGCAAGGCTCGCGACATCACCGGCGCGGGCGTCATCATGATCACCCACGACATGGGCATCGCCGCCACCCTCGCCGACCGGGTCGCGGTCATGTACGCGGGCAGAATCGTCGAAACCGCCGCCACCGCAGAGCTGTTCAACACCCCCCGGATGCCGTACACGGTGGGTCTGCTCGGCTCCATCCCCCGCATGGACGGCCCGGCCCGCGCCCCGCTCATCCCGATCGTCGGCGCGCCGCCCGCCATGCACGCCCTGCCGCCGGGCTGCTCGTTCGCCCCGCGCTGCCCCATCTCCATCGACGACTGCCGCGCCGCCGAACCACCACTGGAACGCACCGGACCCGGGCATTCCGCCGCCTGCATCCGCACCTCGGAGGTGGGTTCGGCGGAGCTGTTCGAGGCCTACCGCCGCGAGATCAGCGAGCCGGAGCAGATCGCCGACACCGAACCCGACGTGGTGTTGCGGGTGACCGACCTGGTGAAAACCTTCCCGATCACCTCGGGTGTGGTGTTGCGCCGGCGCACGGGCGAAGTGCGCGCCGTCGACGGCATCAGCTTCGAAGTCCGCAAGGGCCGGACGCTGGCGCTGGTGGGCGAATCCGGTTCCGGGAAATCCACCACCCTCACCCAGATCCTGGATCTGGTGCGCCCCGAAGCCGGCCGCATCGAAATCCTCGGCACCGACGTCGCGACCCTGACCAAGGCCCGCAAACGCGAGATCCGCCGCAAGATGCAGATCGTCTTCCAGGACCCCACCGCGTCTCTCGATCCGCGCCTGCCCATCCACGACGCCATCGCCGAACCGCTGCGCATCGATGGCCGCCCGCGCGCCGAAATCGCCCGCCGGGTACCGCAACTGCTCGAACAGGTGGGTCTGCGCCCCGAACACGCCGACCGCTACCCCGCCGACTTCTCCGGCGGCCAGAAACAACGCATCAGCATCGCCCGCGCCCTCGCCCTCGACCCGGAACTGCTCGTCCTCGACGAACCGGTCTCCTCCCTCGACGTCTCCATTCAGGCCGGCGTCCTGAACCTGCTACGCGACCTGCAAACCGAACGCGGCCTGTCCTACCTGTTCGTCTCCCACGACCTGTCGGTGGTCCGCAATCTGGCCCATGACATCGCGGTCATGTACCGCGGCAAGATCGTCGAATCCGGACCGGCGGAACAGATCTTCGGCAACCCTGAACACGAGTACACCCGGACTTTGATCGACGCGGTGCCCGAACCCGTCGTGAGCCGATAGGAGGTTTGCCGTGCGGATCCACTCGCTCGGTATACGTGTGGCCGTTGCGGCCGTCGCGACCGGTCTGGTCCTGTCCGGATGCTCGAGTTCGGATGATCCGGCACCGGGCGCCGAGGTCGCCGCGCTCGGGACCTCCAACGACATCAATCCGCGCGATGTCTCCGAGCTGCGCGACGGCGGAAACCTGCGACTGGCGTTGAGTTCATTTCCCGAGCAGTGGAACGCGCTGCACATCGACTCCGACGGCGAGGTCAGCGCGGTCGAACGTCCGCTGATGCCCCGTGCGTTCCACACCAGCGCCTCGGGTGAGCTTTCGGTCAATACCGACTACTTCACCAGCGTCGAACTCACGGACACCGATCCGCAGCGGGTCGTCTACACCATCAATCCCGAAGCTGTCTGGTCCGACGGGACGCCGATCACCTGGGAGGATATGCGGTCGCAGGCCGCGGCTCTGAGTGGGGAGAACCCCGAATACCTGATCAAGATGACATTCGGTTTCGACCGGGTCGAGAAGGTGGAGCGCGGCGTCGACGATCGTCAGGCGATCATCACCTTCAAGGAGCATTACGCCGATTGGCAGGGCCAGTTCGCGGGTGAGGCATTCCTGCTGCCCGCCTCGGTGACCAGCACGCCCGAGGCTTTCAACAAGAGTCAGCTCGACGGTCTCGGCCTTTCTGCGGGCCCGTTCATCATCCAGTCCGTGGACAAAGCGCAAGGCCGGGTCGTGCTCGGTCGTAATCCGAAATGGTGGGGCGAGACCCCCAAGCTCGACACCATCACCTTTACCGTGCTGGCGAGCGAGGCGGTGATCCCGGCCTTGCAGAACAATGAGATCGATGCGGTCGGTATCGCCAGTATCGACGATATGCGCACCGCGCAGAGCACCCCCGGTGTGCAGATCCGGCGTGCGCCGGGCAACAGCTGGTCGCACCTGACCTTCAATGGAGCGCCGGGCTCGATTCTGGAAGACCCGCGGGTACGGGTCGCGATTTCGAAGGCTATCGACCGCAAGGGTATTGCGGTCGCCATGCAGAACGGTCTCGTGGCGAATCCTCAACCACTCAACAACCATGTGTACGTGCAGGGGCAGGTGGGCTATCAGGACAACAGCCTGCCGTTCGATCCGGAAGCCGCGGCGCGCGAACTCGACGAACTCGGGTGGAAGCTCAACGGTGAGTTCCGGGAGAAGGACGGCCGCAGGCTCACCATCCGCGACGTCATGTACAACGCGCAGAGCTGGGTGCAGATCGCCCAGATCATCCAGCAGAACCTCGCGCAGATCGGCGTCGAACTCATCATCGACACCCGGCCTGGTCAGGGCCTGTTCACCGACGTATTCCAGCCCGGAAATTTCGATGCCGGGCAATGGGTGTGGTCGAGCGATGTCTTCGCGCTGAAGAACCTCCCGCAGGTCTACCGCTACGACCCGAACGATCTCCAAGGCAACTACGGTCGCATCGGCTCACCGGAAATCAACGACCTCATCGACAAGGCCCTGGCCGAACTCGACCCGCAGAAGGCCATCCAGATCGCGAACGAGATCGATCGCAAGCTGTTCGAGATCGGTTTCTCGCTGCCGCTGGTCCAGTCGGCGGGTAACGTCGCGGTCCGCGCGGATCTCGCCAATTACGGCGCTCCCGGACTCGCGTCCTACGACTACACGAAAATCGGGTTCTTGAAATGAGGGCGCGTTCGCTCCGGTCACGCACGATCGAGCAGGAAGGTCAGATCATGAGGAATCGGTTGCTGCGCAGACGAGTCGCGGTTCCACTGCTCGCGTTCAGCCTCATCGCGGCTGGTTGTGCGTCGAACGACAGCGATGCGCCGGAAGGCGCAGTCGCCGAGGTGGGCGCCACCAACGACATCAATCCGCACGATGTGAGCGAGCTCCGGCCGGGCGGGAATCTGCGACTCGCGGTCTCGTCGTACCCGGCGAACTGGAACACGCTGTCCAATGACGGCAACGAGTACGACATCGGCGCGATCGAGCGGCCGATGATGCCGCGGGCCTACAAGATCGATGCCGCGGGCGAACTGTCGATCAATACCGATTACTTCACCGATATCCAGCTCACCAATACCAATCCGCAGACGGTGGTCTACACCATCAACCCGAAGGCCGTCTGGTCCGATGGCACCCCGATCACCTGGGAAGACATCGCTTCCCAGGCCAACGCGCTCAGCGGAAGGGACAAAAGCTTCCTGATCGCGAGCACGATGGGCTTCGACCGGGTGGAGAAGGTAGAGCGGGGCGTAGACGACCGACAGGCGATCATCACCTTCAACAAGCACTTCGCCGATTGGCGCGGACAATTCGCCGGCAATCAGTTCCTTTACCCGAAATCGGTCACCGCGACTCCCGAGGCGTTCAACCACAGCCTCGTCGACGAGATCAAAGTGACCGCGGGGCCGTTCATGGTGCAGTCCACCGACCGGGGGCAGGGTCGTATCGTGCTCGGCCGCAACCCGAACTGGTGGGGTGACAAGCCGGTCCTGGACACCATCACCTTCTCGGTGCTCGACAGCTCGGCCTACGTTCCTGCCCTGGCGAACAATGAACTCGACGCCGTCGGCCTCGCCACCCGCGACGACATGGAAACGGCCCGCAATACCGAGGGTGTGGCGATCCGCCGCGCACCGGGCAACAGTTGGTCGCATCTGACCTTCAATGGTGCACCGGGTTCCATCCTCGAAGACCCGAAACTGCGCGTCGCGATCGCCAAGGGCATCGACCGCCAGGGCATTGCTACTGCTGTACAGAACGGGCTGGTGCAGGACCCCAAACCGTTGAACAACCACATCTACTTGCAGGGGCAGGTCGGCTACCAGGACAACAGCCTGCCGTTCGATCCGGAAGCCGCCGCGCGCGAACTCGACGAACTCGGGTGGAAGCTCAATGGCGACGTCCGGGAAAAGGACGGCCGCAAGCTCGAGATCCGCAATGTCATGTACAACGACGACACCTGGGTGCAGATCGCACAGATCATGCAGCAGAATCTCGCCCAGATCGGCGTCAAGATGAATATCGAAACCAAACCGGGCCGTGGATTCTTCACCGACGTCATCCAGCCCGGTAATTTCGATGTCGGACTGTGGGTGTGGGTCGGTGACCCGTTCCCGCTCAGCAGCCTGAACCAGATCTACAGCTACAAGCCGGAAGACTTGCAGGGCAACTATGGCCGCATCGGCTCGCCCGAACTGAACGCATTGATCGAGCAGACGATTTCGGAGCTCGACCCGAAGAAGGCGATCGAGCTGGCGAACCAGGTCGACCAGCAGGTCTGGCAGGAAGGGCATTCGCTTCCGCTGTTCCAGTCGGCAGGAAACGTCGGGGTACGCGCCGATCTCGCCAATTTCGGCGCCGCGGGCCTCGCCTCTCTGGACTACACGAAAATCGGCTTCCTGAAGTGATTCCCGGATCAGGCCGGACCGAACACCCCCTGGCCTATCCGCTCACCGTCACGTTCGGCGCCCTCGCGGTCATCACCGCGTGGGCGCCGTTCGCCGATGTGGACCAGCTCAGTGCGCTGGCGGCGGTGGCGGTGGGGATCGTTGGGTATTCGGGGGTTCGCGTCGCGCGGGCGCTGGGGTGGCTCGGGAGCGGGGTGGGTGCGGACGAGACGCTTGCGGTGAAGCGGGTCCGTCAGCAGCATCGGCTGGTCAGCCGGTCGTGGCTGGAGTTCACGCACGGGCGCCGGACGTGCTGGCTGCCGGTGTATTTCGATCCGGCACTGATCACGTTGGTCGAGGCGACGGCCGAACTCGGGGAACGGTCGGTCCGGTTGGGTGAGGTTCGGCTCTTCCCGTCCGGCCGGGTACGCGACACCGAACCGCCGGGCCGCCTGATCGACAATCCATCGCGCCCTGACCCGGACGGCGTCACCCAGGCGCGAGCGGCGGCATCGCCCCTGCGGCGGCTGCTGCTGGACGCGCAATCGGTGGTCGCAGCTCCCTTCGCCGGCCTGTTCTGGATCTACATCGACGGCGGCGGCATCCCCGCCTTCACGGCCGCCACCTGCGTCGCCGCCGTCACCGCCACCTGGCTCTCGGCGATCCGCGGCTCCGACCCGAGCTGACGATCCCCAGGTCATCGCGGCGAGTTCCGCCGGGCGTTCGCGGACTCCTGCGTGGCAAGCAAATTGGTCTGGCCACTTGACCTCCTGACCTTTCTGGCGCAGAGTGGGCTCATGGCGTTGCAACCGGTGGTGAAGCGGTCGGTGTCGGCGGATGTGTTCGAGCAGATCGCCGACGATGTGCTGAGTGGGGAGTTGGCGCCGGGGACGGCGTTGCCCAGCGAGCGGCAGTTGGCAGAGGCGTTGGGGGTGTCACGGCCCGCGGTGCGGGAGGCGTTGCAGCGGTTGTCGGCGGCGGGGCTGGTGGCGGTGCGGCAGGGGGATGCGACGACGGTGCTGGATTATCGGCGCGGGGCCGGGCTCGAGGTGTTGCCTCGGCTGCTGGTGCGGGCGGGCGCGCTGGATCCGGCGGTTGCCCGCAGCATTCTGGAGGCGCGGCTGCACAACGGGCCGAAGGTCGCCGAGCTCGCGGCCGCCAGGATCGCCGAGGAAGATGCCACGGAACTGGCGAAAACCCTGACAGGCCTGGTGGATTCCATTTCCGAGTCGGAATCGGATCCGATCGCGCAGCAGCGGATCGCGCTGGAGTTCTGGGATCACCTCGTCGACGCCGCCGATTCGATCGTGTTCCGGCTGATGAACAACATGCTGCGGGCCGCGTATGAGCCCGCGCTCGCGGCGCTTGCCCCGATCATGTCCGCTGAGGTGGGCAATGTGGCGGGGTATCGAGAACTGGCCGACGCCGTCGTGGCGGGCAGGCCGCAGCAGGCCGCCGAACGAGCGCGAGCATTGCTCGAGCCGGCGACCACTGCTCTGATCAGCGTCCTCGACGGACATCGAGCACTACCACGGGAATCATCATGACCACAGCTCAACCCCCAGAACCGGCATCGATCGAGGCCACCGCGCGCGCCAAGGTGCGCCGCGATGAACGCGCGCTGCGGCGCGGGCTCACCCTCGGCGCGGCGGCCCGTGAGTTCGTCCGGCATCCCTCGCCCTGGTTGATCGGCCTCACCCTGCTCGCGGCGCTGACCGGCCGGATCATCGCCGGCGACTGGCAGCCGACCGACGCGCTGGTGCCTGCGGTCATGCTCGCGGTTTTCCCGATCTTCGAATGGGTCGTGCATGTGACCGTGTTGCATTGGCGCCCACGCACACTCGGCCCGATCCCGATCGACAGCGAGCTGGCCCGCAAACACCGTGAGCACCATGTGGATCCGCGCGATATCCCGCTGATCTTCATCCCGACGAAAACGCTGACCGTGCTGGTGGTGGTGCTGGTCGCGATTGCCCTGCTGGCCTTCCCGCGCCTCGGCCTCGGGCTGACGTTCCTGCTCACCATCACCGCGCTCGGCCTCGGCTACGAGTGGACCCACTACCTCATCCACACCGACTACAAGCCGAAACACTCGCTTTACCGGGCCATCTGGCGCAATCACCGGCACCACCACTACAAGAACGAGCATTACTGGTTCACCGTCACCACCTCGGGCACCGCCGACCGGCTGTTCGGTACCGCGCCCGACCCGTCGCGAACCCCGACCTCCCCGACCGCGCGTCACCTGCACGCGACCTGAGTCACCGCAGGTAGCGGACCGGTTCCGGCTACCGAACAGCCACCGCCGCGCCGGCACCTCTCGAAGGTGCCGGCGCTTTTTCGTGTTCCGATCTTGACGGATGGATACCTTAGGGGGGTATGGTACTGCGCAGTCGATACGGCTTCCGGAAGGGAAGGGACTTCTCATGACTACGCAGACCAGATCCACCACGAAACGGTGGTGGGCGCTGGCGGTGAT
Source organism: Nocardia sp. CDC519 (assembly GCF_059509835.1). Classification (NCBI taxonomy): domain Bacteria; kingdom Bacillati; phylum Actinomycetota; class Actinomycetes; order Mycobacteriales; family Nocardiaceae; genus Nocardia; species Nocardia sp. CDC519. The sequence continues at coordinate 960,960 of NZ_CM183377.1, forward strand.
CGCCGCCGCGCAGTTCATGGTCATCATGGACACCTCGATCATCGGGATCGCGCTGCCGAAGATGCAGGCCGAGCTCGGGTTCTCCCAGGAAAATCTCACCTGGGTGTTCAACGCCTACGTGATCGCCTTCGGCGGTTTGCTACTGCTCGGCGGCAGGCTCTCGGATCTGCTCGGCGCGCGCCGGGTATTCGCCGCGGGCTGGGTGGTGCTGCTGGCCGGATCGGTGGTCGCCGGTGCCGCGGGCAACGTGGCGACCGAACTGGCGGGCCGGGCCATCCAGGGCGGCGGCGCGGCGCTCATCGCGCCCTCGGCCTTGACCCTGCTGATGATGCTGTTCGGCTCGTCGCCGCAGGAACTCACCAAGGCGCTGGCCGTCTACGGCGCGGCGGCGCCGGCAGGTGGCACGGCCGGCGTGTTCCTGGGTGGCGTGATCACCGAATACATCAGTTGGCCTTGGGTTTTCTACATCAACGTGCCGATCGCGATCCTGGCCCTGATCGCCGTTCCGCTGCTCATGCCCGCCGCCCCGGCACGTTCGGGATCGGTGGATGTGCTCGGCGCGGTCACCGTCACCGCGGGTCTGGCCGCGGCGGTCTACGCGATCGTGCAGGCGCCGGAGGTCGGCTGGGCCTCGGGGCAGACCTGGGGTGTGCTGGCCGTGGCGGCCGCGCTGCTGGCGGGCTTCGTCTACCTCCAGTCGCGCAGCAGTGAACCGCTGATGCGGCTCGGCATCTTCCGCGCACCGAATCTGGCCGCCGCGAATATCGCGCAGTTGCTGCTCGGCGCGGCCTGGGTGCCGATGTGGTTCTTCCTGAACCTCTACCTGCAGCAGGTGCTCGGCTACAGCGCGTTCCCCTCGGGCGCGGCGCTGCTGCCGATGACGACGCTGATCATGCTCGGCATGATCGTCATCGCACCGCGGGCGATGCAGCGCTTCGGCGCCAAGCCGATGATCGTGACCGGCCTGCTGATCCTCGGCATCGGCCTGGCGATCATGTCGCTGGTGCGCCCCACCGGCAACTTCTGGGTCGACGTGCTGCCGGCCTCGCTGGTGGCCGCGGGTGGCATGTCGCTGGCCTTCATACCCTCGTTGGGTACCGCCATCTCCGCCGCGCGCCCCGAGGAGGGCGGGCTGGCCTCGGGCATCGTGAACGTCAGCTACCAGGTGGGTTCGGCGATCGGCCTGGCCGCGATGACCGCCGTGGCCGCCGCATTCGGCGCCGACCAGCTCGGCGATTTGCCGGAACTGACCAACGGCTTCTCCGCGGCCTTCCTCGGTGCCGCCGTGATCGCCCTGGCAGGCGCGGGTATCGCCGCCGTCACCATGCACTCGCCGGCGCAGCAGGAGGTGGCCAGAGCGGATTGACAAGTTACCCTAGGGGGGTATGGTAATAACCACGTTCGACGGACAGTCCGTCACCGAGAAGGAGAGCACTCGATGAGCACCACCACCGCGACCGTCACCGGGATGACCTGCGGCTGCTGCGTCAACAAGGTCCGCGACAAGGTCGGCGCCCTGCCCGGCGTCACCGACGTCGCCGTCGACCTGGACAGCGGCACGGTCACCGTCGACGGCGCACCCGTCGAACGGACGGCGCTGGCGGAGGCCGTCGCCGCGGCCGGCTTCCAACTGGCCGACTGAAATCCATCCACAGCAATCCACCGCATCGACTCAACAGAAAGACGGAGCCTCCCGATGAACACAACCACCAAGTTCGCCGGATTCGCCCTCGGCCTCGCGGCGGTCTTCGGGATCGCTCTCGGTGTCGGCGCCGCGGTCGGTCCGGAACCCTCCGAACCGGCCGGGCACGATGCCCACGCGACCGGATCCGCGGAGCTTCCGGGTGGGCTGGTCGCCACCGAAGCCGGCTACACACTGGCCCTGGACAACGCGACGACCACCACCACCGCCGACGCCCAGCTGCGGTTCCGCATCCTGGACGCGACGGGCGCACCGGTCACCCGCTACGTCCGCTCACACGACAAGGACCTGCACCTGATCGTGGTCCGCCGCGATATGGCCGCCTTCCAGCACGTGCACCCGGTTCTCGACGCGAACGGCACCTGGAGTGTTGCGCTGAACCTCTCCCGGGCCGGCGATTACCGGGTCTACGCCGACTTCACGCCCGAAGGTGGCGAAGCCCTGACCCTCGGCGCCGACCTGCGGGTCGCGGGCCAGTACGACGTGCAGCCGCTGCCCGCCCCGGCGACCAGCACCACGGTCGGCGACTACACCGTCACGCTGGACGGCGCGATCACGCCGGGCCGGGCCTCGAAGGTCACGCTGTCGGTGAGCCGCAACGGGCAGCCGGTCACCGACCTGCAGCCCTACCTCGGTGCGTATGGTCACCTGGTCGCCCTGCGCGCCGCCGACCTCGCCTACCTGCATGTCCACCCCGAAGGTGAGCCCGGCGACGGTGTCACCGCGGCCGGCCCCGGCATCACCTTCTTCGTGACGGCCCCGACCACCGGCGATTACCGGCTGTTCCTGGATTTCCAGCACGAGGGCGTGGTGCGGACCGCCGAGTTCACCGCGACCGCGGGCCCGGCCTCGACGACCGCCGCGCCGGACGCGGGCCACGGCGCCGAACAGCCCGGCCACGGACACTGACCCGACCCCCGACCCCACCGACCTCGCACCGAGCGACAATTTACTGAGCACCAGAGAAACGGAGCGACCCATGACCACCGCGACACAACCACCCGCCACCGGGCAGGTCGAATTGGTGATCGGTGGCATGACCTGCGCGTCCTGCGCCAACCGCATCGAGAAGAAGCTGAACAAACTCGACGGCGTCACCGCGACGGTGAACTACGCGACCGAGAAGGCGCGCGTCGACTTCACCGGCGACATCTCCCCCGACGATCTGATCGCCACCGTCGAGCAAGCCGGCTACACCGCCGCCCTGCCCGCGCCGAAGGTGGAAGCGGCCGCCGCCGAACCGGTGGAGGAGGATCCGACCGCCTCGCTGCGGACCCGGCTGCTGGTCTCGCTGGTGCTGACCGTCCCGGTGATCGCCATGGCGATGATCCCGGCCCTGCAGTTCACCAACTGGCAGTGGCTGTCGCTGACGCTGGCCGCTCCGGTCGTGGTGTGGGGCGCGCTGCCGTTCCACAAGGCGGCGTGGACCAACCTGCGGCACGCCACCGCCACCATGGACACGCTGGTATCCATCGGCACGCTGGCCGCGTTCGGCTGGTCGATCTACGCGCTGTTCTGGGGCACCGCCGGTACGCCGGGGATGACCCACCCGTTCGAGTTCACCATCTCGCGGATGGACGGTTCCGGCAGCATCTACCTCGAGGCCGCGGCCGGCGTGACCACGTTCATCCTGGCCGGACGCTTCTTCGAGGCCAGGTCGAAGCGACGGGCCGGTGCTGCCCTGCGGGCACTGCTCGAGCTCGGCGCCAAAGAGGTTTCGGTGCTGCGCGACGGCGTCGAGCAGCGGATTCCAGTGGAGGAGTTGACCGTCGGCGACCGGTTCGTGGTGCGCCCCGGCGAGAAGATCGCCACCGACGGCGTGATCGTCGAGGGGTCCTCGGCGGTGGACGCGTCCATGCTGACCGGCGAATCGGTGCCGGTCGAAGTGGGCACCGACGATGCCGTGGTCGGCGCGACCGTCAACGTCGGCGGGCGGATCGTGGTGCGCGCCACCCGCATCGGCTCCGACACCCAGCTCGCCCAGATGGCCAAGCTGGTCGAGGACGCGCAGACCGGTAAGGCGCAGGCCCAGCGGCTGGCGGACAAGATCTCCGGCATCTTCGTGCCGATCGTCATCGCCCTGTCGGTGGCCACCCTCGGCTTCTGGCTCGGCACCGGCGGCGCGATCGCGGCGGCGTTCACCGCGGCGGTGGCCGTGCTGATCATCGCCTGCCCGTGCGCCCTCGGCCTGGCCACGCCGACCGCGCTGATGGTCGGCACCGGGCGCGGCGCCCAGCTCGGCATCCTGATCAAGGGACCGGAGGTGCTCGAATCCACCCGTCGCGTGGACACCGTGGTGCTGGACAAGACCGGCACCGTCACCACCGGCAAGATGACCCTGCTCGAAGTCATCGCGGCCGACGGTGCGGCTACCGACGAGGTGCTGGCCCTGGCCGGTGCGCTGGAGGATTCTTCCGAACACCCCATCGCCCAGGCCATCGCCAAGGGCGCACGGGACAAGGTCGGCGAACTGAAGCCGGTCGAGGGTTTCGCGAATATCGAGGGCCTCGGCGTTCAGGGTGTGGTGGACGGTCACGCGGTGATCGTCGGCCGGGCCCGGCTGCTCGCCGACTGGTCCCAGCAGCTCGACGCCGAACTCGAACGCGCCATGGCGGCCGCCGAGGCCGAGGGCAAGACCGCGGTCGCGATCGGCTGGGACGGTAAGGCGCGCGGGGTGCTCGTGGTGGCGGATGCGGTGAAGCCGACCTCCGCGCAGGCGATCACCCAGCTGCGTGCGCTCGGCCTGACCCCGATCATGTTGACCGGCGACAATGCCGCCGCCGCCCGCGCGATCGGCGATCAGGTGGGCATCGACGAGGTGATCGCGGAGGTGCTGCCGCAGGACAAGGTCGAGACCGTCAAGCGGTTGCAGGCCGAGGGCAAGGTGGTCGCCATGGTCGGCGACGGCGTCAACGATGCGGCCGCGCTGGCCCAGGCCGATCTCGGTCTGGCGATGGGCACCGGCACCGATGTCGCCATCGAGGCCAGTGATCTGACGCTGGTGCGCGGTGATCTGCGTGCGGCGGCGGACGCCATCCGGCTGTCGCGGCGGACGCTGGCCACCATCAAGGGCAACCTGTTCTGGGCCTTCGCCTACAACGTGGCCGCGATTCCGCTGGCCATGGCGGGCCTGCTGAACCCGATGCTCGCGGGCGCGGCGATGGCGTTCTCCTCGGTGTTCGTGGTGAGCAACAGCCTGCGGTTGCGCAATTTCCGGTCCACCGCGCGGTAACGGCATAGAGCAACGGGCGGGACGGCTGATCGGCCGTCCCGCCCGTTGTTTCGTGGTCTGTGAAGAGAGCGGATGACGGGATTCGAACCCGCGACCCTCACCTTGGCAAGGTGATGCGCTACCAGCTGCGCTACATCCGCATATCGCCGCGTCGGCGGTGATCCGCCATCGTGCGACGCCAAACTTTAGCCGGAAGCGGCGCCGGGTGCCAAACCGGCTCGTCACCAGCTGTTGCTTCGCTGTCCTACTCGGGTTCAGGGGCCGGGTCGGCTGCCGGGCGTCGCGTCGCCGCGCGCTCGGCCCGGCGGGCGGCCAGCTCGGCGCGCTCCAGTTCCGCCGCGCGCTCCAGCGTCGGTGCACCGCCACCGAGCCGGGCGGGCACCCATAGCGCACCGGCCGGTGCCGGGTACCCGTCCTGCGCGGCGGCGAGCTGGACGCCGAGTTCGGTACGCAACCGCGCGGTCAGTTCATCGGGTGTGCCCATCGGCGGGATCGGGGGCCCGATCCGGATATTGATCGGGAAGTTATTGCGACCCAATCGTTTCGGGATATCTTTGGTCCAGATGCGCTGGGCGCCCCAGATGGCCAGCGGAATGATCGGCACATCCGCCTCGATGGCCATCCTGGCCGCCCCGGATTTGAATTCCTTCAACTCGAAGCTGCGGCTGATGGTGGCCTCGGGATAGACGACCACCAGTTCACCCGCGCGCAGCGCATCGACAGCGCGGGCGAAGGATTCGGCACCGGCCGACCGGTCGACGCCGATCGCCTTGCAATGCTTCATCAGAAAGCCGACGATCCCGTGTTCGAGTTCGGCTTTCATCATGTACCGCACATTGCGACCCGAATTACGGCCGACCAGACCGACTTCCATGAAATCGAGGTAAGCGGTGTGATTCACCGCGACCACACCGCCACCGCTGCGCGGAAACAGCTCCTGACCGCGAATATCGATCCGCAATCCCTGCGCCCAGAGCACTGTGCGCACCAAACCGGTGAGGATGTCGTAGATCGGTTCACGAGCCATCCGGCAAACCCCCTGTGGTCGACCTACTGCTGAGCGGCGTTCTTGCGCGCGGCCCGCGCGGCGGCCTTCTCCGCGGCCTCGGCGGCGTCCATCGCGTCGGCCTCCTCCAGCGTCGGCGCGCTGCCACCGAGCCGTGCCGGCACCCAGTACGCGCCGGGTTCGTGCTCGTAGTCGCGCTGCACCTCGAGCAGCATGCGCTGCATGGTGGAACGCAGCTGCGCGGTGAGTTCGGCAGCGGGTTCATAGGGCTGGATGGGTTCGCCGACGGCGATGGAGATCGGAGTGTTGGTGCGGCCGAGCCGCTTCGGGAAACCCTTGGTCCACACCCGCTGCGCACCCCAGATGACGATCGGAATGATCGGCACATCGGCCTCGATGGCCATGCGGGCGGCGCCGGATTTGAATTCCTTGATCTCGAAGCTGCGGCTGATCGTCGCCTCCGGGTACACCCCGACCAGCTCACCGCGCCGCAGATAGTCGACGGCGGCCTTGTAGGAATCGGCGCCGGCGGACCGATCGACCGGAATATGCTTGAGCGCCCGCATGATCGGGCCGGAGATCTTGTTGTCGAAGACCTCTTTCTTGGCCATGAACCGGATATAGCGCTTGGGCGTGCGCACCGGAAGTCCGGCATAGGTGAAGTCCATGTATCCGGTGTGGTTCACCGCCAAGACGGCACCACCGGACGCAGGGATGTGTTCATCGCCGGTGACGGTGAACTTCAGACCTTCAACGAAGAAGACGGTTCGGGCCAGGCCGATGATCGTCCGGTAGACGGGTTCCACAATTCCGCTAGCGTAGTCGCTGCCCGGCCGATCCGGCAGTGCGGCGGTATTGCGCGCCGTAGGCAAGGGTGATCGACCCCAGTCACGCACGAGGAAAGGTGATCTCCGAAGTGGACCGCGCCGAGCCCGAATCGCAGGACATCCGCAACGTCGCGCAGAATGCGAGCGCCGTACGGCGGGCGAGCGATCCGGGTGGTGCCGAGCGTTCCGGCGGACCGGTCGGCGCCCATCCGATGACCGGCGGGCACCGCGGCGCGACGCCGCCGCAGCACCCGGACCAGCGGCGGAGCAGGTCCCGCCGGGCGTCGTTCGGTGCCGCGGCCATTGCCGGCGCGGCACTGCTGGCCGGATGCGATTCGGCATCGGGCATACCCGGCGACGATCCATCCGGCAGCAATTCCATCACCGCGACGACCCCACCCGCGGCGATCCCGGACCGGACCCCGCCGGCGACCACCCCCGCCGCACCCCCGATCCCGGCCGACGCACCCCCGGTCGGTGCGGTCCCCGGGGTGCCAGAAGCGGCGCCCGCGGTGCAGCGCTGGGCCGTCGACCTGGAGAGCAAGACGATCGCCCAGCTCCAGACCACCTGCTGGACGCTGCCGCCGCTCACCGTCGCCGATATGTACGCCGATCCACAGCCCGTGCTGGCCGCGCTGGCCCGGCCAGGAACCGTCACCGATGACGTCATCACCTGGCGCAGCAGCGCGGGCACCACCGTCACCGTTGACCGGGCGGCCGTCGCCTCCGGCTACGCCTGCCCCAGGGTCTTCCCCGCGGGCGCCGAACCCGGCTACGACGATGCCGACGCCCGCCACACGGTGCGCCGCTACCTGGCCCGGCTCATCGGCAAGCCACTCGACCCGTCCGACCAGGAGGGCACCCACCCGCTGATCTGCACGGCGAACCCGGCGAACTGGGATCCGCAGGGCACGGGCAGTCCGCTCCCGGCGCCGCTGGCCAACAATCCGGGGCGGCTCACCGGCACCACCGCCTTCGCCGATCAGCAGATCAGCTCACAGGCGCTGCGTGCCGGATATGTCGCGGTTCAGGTTCCGGTGACGAACTCCTCGGGTGTGACCCAGACCCGGACGTTCACCTTGCGTGAGGGATCCGACGGCTACTGCATCGGGGACGTCTCGCCGTAGCGACTACCCTGGACGACCGGCTGACAGTTCGGAAACACCGCGGTTCAGGAGGAACAAGCTCGTGCAGATCACCAGCGTCGGACATGCGGGTTTCCATATCCAGACGACGGCCGGGTCGATTCTCTGCGATCCCTGGGTGAACCCCGCCTACTTCGGGTCCTGGTTCCCGTTCCCGGACAACTCCCGGCTCGACTGGGACACCCTGGGCAATTGCGATTTCCTCTACGTCTCGCATCTGCACCGCGATCATTTCGATGCGAAGAACCTGGCCGAGCACGTCAACAAGGACGCCACCGTCCTGCTGCCGGACTACCCGGTGCCGGATCTGCGCCGTGAGCTGGAGAAGCTGGGCTTCCACAAGTTCTTCGAGACCGAGGATTCGGTCAAGCACACGGTGACCGGGCCCGGTGGCGAGCTCGACATCATGATCATCGCCTTGCGTGCGCCCGCCGATGGGCCCATCGGCGACTCGGGGCTGGTCGTCTCCGACGGCGAGACCACCTGTTTCAACATGAACGACGCTCGTCCGGTGGATATGGACGTGCTGCACGAGGCGTTCGGGCACGTCGACATCCATCTGCTGCAGTACTCGGGCGCGATCTGGTACCCGATGGTCTACGACATCCCGAACCGGACCAAGTCGAATTTCGGCAAACAGAAGCGTCAGCGCGGGATGGACCGGGCCCGCAGCTACATCGAACAGGTCGGCGCCACCTGGGTGGTGCCCTCGGCCGGGCCGCCGGTCTTCCTCGACGACGAACTGCGCTACCTCAACGACGACCGCGGCGACGAGGGCAACATCTTCCCGGATCAGATGGTGTTTCTCGAGCAGATGCGGATCCACGGCAACGCCGGCGGCGTGCTGATGATCCCCGGATCCGTCGCCGATGTGCGCGGCGCCGAGCTCGAGCTCACCCATCCGTTCGACCCGGCCGAGATCTACGACGACAAGGCCGCCTACATCGAGCGGATGGCCGAGCGGATGGCGCCGGTGCTCGCGGCCGAGAAGGCGACGTGGGCCACCGGCGAGGGCCCGCTGCTGGAACCGCTGAAGGCGCTGTTCGAGCCGATCATGGCGCAGAGCGATCTGATCTGCGACGGCATCGGCTACCCCGTCGGCCTGGTGATCGGCGAGGAAACCGTGGTGCTCGACTTCCCGAAGCGCCTGGTGCGCGGTCCGATCGAGGGTGAGGGCAAGTACCGCTACGGCTTCCGGATCGCCCCGGAGCTGGTACGCACCGTGCTGCGCGACAACGAACCGGACTGGGTGAACACCATCTTCCTGTCCACGCGCTTCCAGGCCTGGCGCATCGGCGGCTACAACGAGTTCCTCTACACCTTCTTCAAATGCCTCACCGACGAGCGCATCGCCTACGCCGACGGCTGGTTCGCCGAGGCCCACGACGACTCCGCCTCCACCGAACTCGACGGCTGGGAAGTCCAACGCCGCTGCCCGCACCTCAAGGCGGACCTGTCCAAGTTCGGCGTGGTCGAAGGCAACACCCTCACCTGCAATCTGCACGGCTGGCAGTGGGACCTGGAATCGGGTCGCTGCAAGACCTCGAAGGGGCATGAGCTGCGCTCCCGCAAGCTCGTCTGAGTTCGCCGAGCCCGACGCCCGCACGGAAACGCCGGGCTCGGCGCGTGGATGCTGTGCCGTACGACTACGTCCCGCCAGTCGTACCTCGCCGTATCTTCAGCTGTGCTGTTCGGACGACGAACCCGGCCGGCCTGTCGCCACGACCACCGCGATCAAGGTGAGAGCGCAGCCGATCAGGGCGGTGATCGATAGCCCCGCCCCGGTGGGGATCATGACGTCGAGGGCCACCGAGGCGAGGAGTTGGCCCGCGACCGAGGTGAGGCCGAGGAGTAGGACGCCGATCCAGCGCACGACCAGGACGGCGAGGGCGATGAAGACCACGCCGATGACGCCGCCGAGGTAAAGCCATGGGTCGGTGGGGAATTCGCTTGGCAGGCCTGCACCTGCGACGACCACGGCTTCGACGGCCAGCAAGCCGAGTAGGCCGACAGCGAAGTTGATGCCGGTGGCCGGGAACGGGCCGCCGACCGCGCCGACACGTCCGTTCACCGCCTGCTGCCAGGCCAGGCCGATACCCGCGAGGGCGGGAACGAGGATGAGCACCGCCGGCGGGACCTCGGCGATGGCGGTGGGCGCCGACAGCGCCCCGCTGACCTCCGAGCTACCGACCCCGGCCAGGGCCACCGCGAAAACCCCGAGCGCGGCGGCACCGATGCGGCGCAGTGTCACCGGGGTGTGCCCGTTCGGCGCCAGCCCCAGCCGATCCACCACCAGGCTGCTCAGCAGCTGCCCGGCCACCACGGCCACGGTGAACGCGGTGACACCGAGCGCGGTGATGGTGAGCCCCTGACTGGCCACGAACGCCGCACCGCACAACCCGCCGAGCAACTGCCAGCGCCGCAGCTGCCCCGCCGCCACCGCCCGGCGCACCTTGCCGAGGCCGTCACGCAACGTCCGCGAGCACGCGAAAGCCACGGCCAGCACCAGCAATCCGGTGCCGAAACTGACCACCGCGGCGGCGATTCCATCGTGCAGCCGCTCCCCCAGCGCGCCATTGATCCTGGCCTGCACCGCGACCCCGGCCCCGATGGACATCCCGAGTCCGAGTCCGAGCCGTCGCTGCACCACCGCGCCACCCTATCCCCGTGACGCAGCGCTGCCGTGCAGCCGCCACCGGCTCTCCCGATCGCCGGGCATCATCGGCCGTGGTCCATCGAATCGCTCGACGGCCGGGGTAGGCGCGGCAGCCAGGCCGGTGTCACCGCGGCGATCATGAGCACACCGATGCCGAGCAACGCGACGGTCGCCGACATCGACAACCACACCGTCGCCAGCGCGACGAAACCGAAGGCCGCGAGCGAGACCACCTCCGACAGCAGTCCGGACACCGAGGTCACCGTCGCGCGGGCCGGACCTTCGATGGCGTCCTGCAGGCGGGCCGCCGCGACCACGCTCGTGTTGTAGATGACGCCATAGGACACCCCGAGCGCCACGAAGCCCGACCCCGCGAGCACGTACAACGCCGCAGGCCAGCGCGCCGCCAGGCCGACGACGACGGCACCGGCGATGAACAGCGCGCCCGCGGCGGCAATGGCGATTCCCATCGTGCGGGCCCGCATGGTCTCGGTGCGCCCCGCCGTCACCGAACCGATCAGCGAGCCGACCACGGTGATCGCCACCAGTACCGGGACCACGGCCGTCGCGACGCCGGCCTCCCCGGCCACCAAGGCGAAATACTCGTCGAAGGCGGTGATGCCGTAGAGCAGCGCGCCGAGCACCACACCGTTGCGGACGGTCGTGATCCGCGTCGCCTCGGCGAGCCCGGAGCGCAACATCGTCAGGTACCGCGTGATCGGGCCGTCGGATGATGTCGGGCGCGGGGATGGACCCGGCGCCTCCGGTGGTGTCGGTCCGGCAGCCGCGCTCGGCAACGCGGTGGGTTCCGGCGCGACAGCGGTCCGGTCGGCGGCTGCCCCCGCCGCGCGGGCGGTCGATGCGCCGGTCGGATCCTCTTCGACCTCATCCACGTCGGCGGTCGACACCGCTTTGGGCGCACCGGGCAGGCTCAGCGCGACGACGGTGTGCGCGGCCGCCATCGCCACGCTCACCCAGCCGATCAGCGGATAACCGCCGATCAGGTACAGCGGGGTCGCGGCAAGGATGGCGATCAGCACCGCGATTTCGGTGCCCGCCCTGGTGTAGCCGAGGATCCGCGGGAACGCCGAGGGTTCACCGCGCAGGCTGAGTTCGTCGTAGAGCAGCGCCTCGAACGTCCCCGACCGCAGCGCGCCCGATGCGCCCCACACCACGAATCCGGCGGCGAAGCCGAAGTAGCTCGGCAGCAGCGTCCACAGCGTGAAGCCGAGGGTGAGCAGTAGCCCGCTCAGCACCAGAAGTCCGCGCCGGGACACCGTGTCGGCCCACGCGCCCGAAGGCACTTCCAGCAGGAACGCCGTCGCGGACCAGAGCGCGAACAGCGAGGAGATCTGCCCGGCGTTCAGGCCGTGGTCGGCGAACAGCAGGGCATAGACGGCATAGAGCGGAAAGAAATCACCGAGACCGGTGAACAGCACCGCCCGTACGGTGAGCGCACGCATGCCGATCGGTTCGGCAGGCCTGCCAGGGCCGAATCAACAGCCGTAGACGAGTAAACGCATGTGCCAAGCATCGCCGCAGCCGACGATGCCGGTCAAGGGAAATTTCAGCCGAGCGGAACCCAGCCGTTGCGATCGGCGTCGGCACCGGGACCGATCCGGCCCTGGTTCTGGTTCAGATCGCTGATGAGTTCGGCGACCGGATGCGAATCGCTGTAGTGGTACCCCTGTGCCAGCGCGAAACCCAGCTCGGTGAGCACGGCCGCCTGATACTCGGTTTCCACACCCTCCGCGATGACCTGCAGGTCCAGCGATTTGCTCAGCGCCGCGATCACGCCGAGCAGCGGCGGGGCGGGCGAATCGGAGCGGATCGCGGCCACGAACGACTGGTCGACCTTGATGATGTCGCTCGGCAGGGTGGCCAGCCTGCTCAGCGAGGAGTAGCCGGTGCCGAAATCGTCGATGGCGATGCGGACGCCACGGTCGCGCAGGGTGTGCAGGTTCGCGATGGCGGTCTGCGATTCGGCGGCCAGCTCACTTTCGGTCACCTCGAGCACCAGCTGATCGGCGGGCCAGCCGGTGCTCTCCAGGATCCCGGTGACCCGGTCGGCGTAGCCGGATTCGGCCAGCTCCAGCCCGCTGACATTGACGTTGAGGGTGAGATCGAGCTGGGCGAAGGTCTCCTGCAGCCGCGCGGCGTCGGCGCAGGCCCGGCGCAGCACCAGCTCGTCCAGGTCGGAGATGAGGTCGTATTCCTCGGCCACCCGGATCAGGCCCTCGGTGGTGACGTCCGGCTGCGCGCTCGACGACCAGCGCAGCAGCGCCTCCACCCCGACGGCCTTGCCGCCGCCCTCACTGAGGCTGACGATCGGCTGGTAGTGCACGTCCAGCGCCCCGCGGTCGATGGCCTCGCGCAGCTCCACCGCCAGCGGCAGCTGCCGCGACGATTCCAGCACGGTCCGGTTGCGGCCCGCCTGCTTGGCCCGGTACAGACCGACATCGGCGCGGCTGACCAGCAGCGACCCGGATTCGCCCGGCTGCCAGGACGTCACACCGGCCGAGCAGCCGGTGGTGACGGCGGCGCGCAACTGTTCGGTCAGCAGGATCGCGGCCTGTTCGGTGGTGCCGGGCAGCAGCAGTGCGAAGACGTCGCCGCCGTAGCGGGCCAGCCGCTGTTCCGGGGCGAGCAGCTTGGACCAGGTATCGGCGACCCGTTGCAGCACGGCGTCACCGGCACGGTGCCCGAGGTGATCGTTGACCTTCTGGAACCGGTCGAGATCGACCAGCACCAGCGCGAGCCCCTCCTCGGAGCGGGTGGCGTTCTCGATGGCGGTGTTCAGCGCCCGGTCGAAACCGCGCCGATTCAGCAGCCCGGTGAGTACGTCGATATCGGCCTCGGACGCCATCCGGGTGAGGATCCCGACGACGACGCCGACCCCGAAGGTCACCCCGGCCGGGATCAGCCCCGACCACCACGGCAGACCCTCACGGGTGGGCAGCACCCACAGACACAACGCCATGGCCAGCGCGATATGCGCCATGGCCAGCGGCCAGACGAAGAACAACGCGGCATCGCAGGCGACGAACACATAGAACGAGGCCAGCGTGATCGCACCGACCGTGTTCGGGAAGGCGTAGACGGCGATGGTGACCAGGATCGTCGCGATGGCGACGTAGCCGTGATGGATGCTGTGCGGCAGCCGCGGACCCCAGCCGAGCAGGCTGATGCCGAGCAGCAACGCCACCGCGGCGGCACTGCCGACCAGCGGCCGGTTGCCCTCATCGCCGGGCGCGACGGCGGTGATCACCAGCCCGAGCGCGCCACCCATCACGTAGAAGGCCCCGGTGGTCCTGGACATGACCATGGCCGTCGCCAACGCAGACGCGGCCCGCACCCGGGTTCGGGTATCGCCGCGAGACCCGATTCCTCGCACGAACGACAGCCTAGACAACACCGAACCCCCCGGTTGCCACATCACCCGAATCGGACATCGCACCCATCCTCGCCCAGGCGTATCGGGCCGTACACGGCGCGCTACTTCGGCGCCGTCAACACATCGGTGCCGACGAACGGCACCAGCGCCTGCGGCACCCGCACCGACCCATCGGCCTGCTGGTGGTTCTCCAGCAGCGCCACGATCCACCGGGTGGTGGCCAGGGTGCCGTTCAGGGTGGCGGCGATCTGCGGTTTGCCGTTCTCGTCGCGGTAGCGCACCGAGAGCCTGCGGGCCTGGAACGTGGTGCAGTTCGAGGTGGAGGTGAGCTCGCGGTAGGTCTGCTGGCTCGGCACCCATGCCTCGCAATCGAACTTGCGCGCGGCCGAGCTGCCCAGATCGCCCGCGGCGACATCGATGATGCGGTAGGGCACCTCGATGGCGGCCAGCATCTCGCGTTCCCAGGCCAGCAGCCGCTGATGCTCGGCGTCGGCGTCCTCGGGCTTGCAGTAGACGAACATCTCGACCTTGTCGAACTGGTGCACCCGGATGATGCCACGGGTGTCCTTGCCGTAGCTGCCCGCTTCCCGGCGGAAGCACGACGACCAGCCCGCGTACCGCTTGGCGCCGCCGCTCAGATCGAGGATCTCGTCGGAGTGGTAGCCGGCCAGCGGCACTTCCGAGGTGCCGACCAGGTACAGGTCGTCGTCGGCCAGGTGATACACCTCGGCCGAATGCTGACCGAGGAAACCGGTGCCTGCCATGATCTCCGGGCGCACCAGCACCGGTGGGATCACCATCGTGAAACCGTTGGCGACCGCGCGCTGGGCGGCCAGCTGGAGCAGGCCCAGTTGCAGCAGCGCGCCGTAACCGGTGAGGAAGTAGAACCGGGCGCCGGAAACCTTCGCGCCGCGTTCCATATCGATCAGGCCGAGCGATTCACCCAGCTCCAGATGGTCCTTCGGGGTGAAGTCGAATTCGGGCGGGGTGCCGATGGTGTCGAGCAGGACGTAATCGTCCTCGCCGCCCGCGGGCGCGCCCTCCTGCACCACATTCGAGATGGCACGATGCGCGGCGTCCAGATCGGCGTCGGCGGCGTGCTGGGCCGCCTCGGCCTCCTTGACCTTGGCCGACATCTCGGATGCCTCGGCCAGCAGCGCCGGGCGCTCCTCCTTGCTCGCCTTGCCGATCTTCTTGCCCATCGCCTTGTGCTCGGCGCGCAGATTGTCGGCGGTGGCGACCGCGGCCCGGCGCGCCGCATCGGCCTCTAGCAGCGCGTCCACCAGCGCGGGATCCTCACCGCGCGCCCGCTGCGAGGCACGGACAACGTCGGGATGTTCGCGCAGGAATCGGAGGTCGATCATGGCTGACCAGCCTAGTTGGCGGGGCGTGTGCTGGGTAATCGGATATCGGTTGGTGGCGGCGGGCAGCGCGGCACCGGGCGGGGGGCGGATCCGTATTCGTCCGGCCGAAACCGGCGCGCAGGCGCATAGTTGTGCTGTGGCCACCACTTTCGACGACACCGCAATCGACAACGCGCTGGCCGAGCTGGCCGCGGGCGAGAAGGTGTGGGCGGGTACTCCGCTGCGCCGCCGCCGCGAACTCCTCGAACAGATCCACACCAGGACCGCGCGCTTCGCCGCCGACTGGGTCCGCGCCGCCTGCACCATCAAGCAGCTCGACCCGCAGTCCCCGCTGGTCGGCGAGGAGTGGATGTCCGGCCCGCTGACTCTGCTGCAAGCCACCACCGCCCTCGCGGAAACACTGGGCGCACTCGAGGCCGGCCGCAGCCCGCTCGACGGCATCGACCTGCGCCCGGCCCCTGGTGGCCGGCTCGCGGTGCCCGTCCTGCCGTCCGGCACCTACGACAAGCTGCTGCTCAGCGGGTTCTCCGGGGAAGTGTGGCTGCGCCCCGGTGTCGACGCCGCGACCGCGCGCCGCAAGGCCGGGCTCGCGCAGCGGGAACCGGCCGCGACCGGCGGGGTCGGGGTGGTGCTCGGCGCGGGCAACATCATGTCGATCGCGCCGCTGGACACCCTGTACGAGCTGTACGCGAACAACCGGGTCGTCGCGCTGAAATTGAACCCGATCACCGATCCGCTGTTCACGGTGTTCGAGATGATCTTCGCCCCGCTCATCGAACTCGGCGTGCTGCGCATTCTCACCGGCGGCGCCGAAGCGGGCGGGTACCTGGTGCGGCATCCAGGGGTCGCACACGTGCACATGACCGGCAGCGCCATCACCCACGACGCGATCGTGTGGGGCACCGGACCGGACTCGATCGAACGCCGCCACGATCGTCGTCCACTGCTGGACAAGCCGATCACCAGCGAACTCGGCGGTGTCTCGCCGACCGTCGTGGTGCCGGGGGAATGGTCCGAGGCCGATCTGCGCTATCAGGCCGCGCATGTGGCCACCCAGCGACTGCACAACGGCGGCTACAACTGTGTCGCCGCGCAGACGGTGGTGCTGAGCGCGGACTGGCCGCAGAAGCAGCAGTTTCTCGGCGCACTGCGCGAGGCGATGACGCAGGCACCGCAGCGTCCGGCCTACTACCCGGGCAGCGACACACGGGTCGCGGACGCACTGGCCGCCTACCCGGACGCCCGGCGGCTCGGTCCCGGCTCCGGGCGAGTGCTGGTGGAACAACTGCCCACCGCCGATACCGCACTGCTGCGCACCGAATACTTCGCGCCCGTGCTCGGCGTGGTCGAGCTACCCGGAGCGGGCGGTGAGTTCCTGCAACGGGCGGTGGACTTCGCCAACGACGAGCTCACCGGCACGCTCGGGGCGAATCTCATCGCGCATCCGGTGACGATCAAACGGCTCGGCCTCGCGTTCGAGCGGGCGGTCGAGCGGCTGCGCTACGGCACCGTCGCGATCAACGCCTGGACCGGACTGGCCTTCCTCACCCCGCGCGCCTCCTGGGGCGCCTACCCCGGCCACACCCTCGACGACGTGCAGAGCGGCATCGGCATCGTGCACAACGCGCTGCTGCTCGACGACGTGGAACGAACCGTCGTGCGCGGCCCGTTCCGCCCGGCGCCACGCTCGGTGCTGCACCGGGAATGGGCGCTCTCCCCCAAGCCGCCCTGGTTCGTCGACAATGCCACCGCGACCTCGACCGGACGCAAGCTCACCGAGTTCTACGCGGGCAAGAATCCGGCGCGGCTGCCGGGATTGTTCGCGTCCGCCCTGCGGGGGTGAGCCGCGGGGGCCTGCGGGCGGAGGCCTGCGTGGTTACGCAAGCTTCCGCCTCCGGCCCCTGACGCGGACGTGCTGTATCCACTCGGCACGCCCGCGGGGCCTGCGTGGTTACGCAAGCTTCCGCCTCCGGCCCCTGACGCGGACGTGCCATGATGGATCGCGATGACCTCCGATGACGCGCACACGCCCCCGCCGGTGCCCGAGTCCGCTCGGGACGGTGATCCGTCGCGGCCCGCCGTCGGCCGCCCCGACCGCGGCTCCGCCGGCCGGAGCCCGCGCGGCGCGGCGTTCGGCCGGTCGAAACCGCGGCAGGGGCGCGGGTCGACGGCGGCGGCTCCGGCGCCCGATGCCGACGCCGACTCGGGAGGCAAGCTGCGGCTGTCGGCGCCGAAATTGCGCTGGGGGCTGCTCGCGGTCGCCGTCGGCGCGGTGACCGCGGCCATGGTGACGCTGTTCGTCACCGGTTTCGAGAACGATTCCGGCTTGGAAGCGCACAACCCGGCCGTGGCCGCGCCCGCTGGCGCCGAGAAGACCTTCGGCACCGCCACCCGCGGCGATTGCCTCAGCTGGACCGCGCCGGATCGCTCCGACCTGGTCGAGGTCGACTGCGCGGACAAGCATCTGTTCGAGGTCACCGCCGATATCGACCTGAGCAAGTACCCGGGCAAGGAATTCGGCCCCGGTTCGCGTTTCCCCGATTCGCTGCGATTCACCGAACTCAAAGAGGAGCACTGCGTCACCGCGGCGCAGCAGTACCTCGGCGGGAAGTTCGACCCGCGCGGGCGTTTCGTCGTCGGCCTGATGTATCCGAGCCCCGAAGGCTGGGCCAAGACCGGAGATCGCAAGCTGCGCTGCGGACTTCAGGCCGCGGGCCTGACCGGTGCGGCCTCGGCGCCGCTGCCGACCACCGGCAGCGTGCTCGACAACGACCAGTCCAAGGTGTTCGCCCCTGGCGTGTGCCTCGGCATCAACCAGAACCTGCCCACCGATCCGGTCGATTGCACCCAGCCGCACGCGGTGGAGATCGTGGCGACCGTCGATCTCGGCGGCCGCTTCCAGGGTCCGCCGCCGCCGAAGGAAGAGCAGGACAAGTTCGTCGAAGGCGAATGCGCGCGGCTGTCCACCGAATACCTCGGCGGCCCGGACGTCCTGCGCAACAAGACGTTGACGCTGTTCTTCGACTACATCGACGCGCGCAGCTGGCTCGCCGGCAGCCGCAAACTCGACTGCATGGTCGGTAAGGGCGCCGACCGTGAAGGATTCGCGCCCATCACCGGATCGGCGAAGGGCGAGATCCTGATCAACGGCCAGGCCCCGGTGCCGCCGCCGAGCGACGGCCGCTACACCCCGCCGCCGCTGCCGGGCGCCGCACCGCTGCCGCCGCAGCCGCGCTAGGCAGGGCGACGACGTACATGCCGGTCTCGATGTCCGAGGACCGCTTCGAGGAGCTGGTCGCCGACGCGCTCGATCTCATTCCGCCCGAACTCGCCCGGGCCATCGACAATGTCGTAGTGCTGATCGAGGCACGCAATCCGGAGGATCCACATCTGCTCGGGCTCTATCACGGAATCGCGTTGACCGAACGCGACAGTCATTACGGCGGCGCACTCCCGGACACCGTCACCATCTATCGAGACGCCCTGCTGGAGATATGCGCCGACGAAGAAGAGGTGGTCGAGGAGGTGGCGATCACCGTGATCCATGAGATAGCACACTATTTCGGGATTGACGAAGAACGGCTCCATCAGCTGGGATGGGGCTAGTCTTAGCCCGAGCTGTATGCGAACCTGTGGATGGGGGTTCGCGTCTGGCCGGCAAGACCGGAAGGAAACTCTGGATTCGATGGAACCGATCGTGGTGACGTCGCGTCCAATGTACTCGTAGGGGGAATTCTCGTGGTTCCGCCGAACAGCTACCACTAGAAGGAGTCGAGACATGATTGGCAACGTGCACGTCACACCCGAACTCATCCTCGCCGCAGCTGTCGAACTGGATCTGCTCGCCGACCGTCTGGCCGGGGTGGCCGCGGTGACCGGACCGGCAACGCATGTCCTCCCCTCGGGCGCCGACGAGGTGTCGCTGTTGGCCGCGAACCACTTCAATCACGCGGCCATCACCCATGATCGGGCCGTCGCGCAGGGGATTCTCGAACTGCATCACGCCGCCGCGATCCTGCGCACTCAGCTCGCGCAGTACATGGCCGAAGACGCCATGTCCGCCGGAATCGTCACGCTGACCGGCGCACCGTTCAACTCGATCGTCGCCTAGCCGACCGCCGATCCGGCTCCGAGCTTCACACAAGGGGAGAAACAAGCATGACCGCAGGAATCACCGGGGTGTTCTGGCTGCCCCGCATGGCCGAATTCAACTCCGTCACGCTGAACGCGGGCGCGCACGCCGTTCCGATCTCGGCCGCCGCCACCGCATGGGGGACGCTGACGGGCGCCTGGGTCGACGCCACCGCCACCGTCACTCGGGTGATGGCCGAACTGGGCCTCGGCCTGCAGAGCGTCAACGGCATCGGCGCACTGGCCCGGCTCGGCGGGTTCACCGCATGGGCGGGCCAGCAGGGCGTGATGGCCGCGACGATGGGAAGCAAGGCCGCCGCCAACGCCACCGCCTACACCGTCGCCTCGCTGGCGATGCCGAGCCTGCCGGAGATCGTCGCGGTCAATACCGCGGTCGTCGCCTCTGCCAACCCGGCCGGTGCGCTCTCGGGCGCGTTCGAGGCGGCCGAAGTCGCCAAGCACGCCATGGACATTCGCGCCGCGCTGGTGATGGAGACCTACGAGGCCGCCACCACCGCCACCGTGATCACGCCCGGTGAGTTCATCAACCCGCCGCCGATCGCCAACGGCGCCGGCTCCGCCGAAGCCGCCTCCAACGCCGATCAGGCCTTCCAGAGCGGCAATGGCGACCCGGTGCAGACCGCGCTCGCCGCCGCGGGCGCGGTGGTGAACAACCCGGCCATCAGCAGCGCGGTCACCCAGGCCGCGAACGTGGCCGGTTCGGTCGCCACCAGCGGTGTGAGCACCGTCGGCAATCTCGGCGCCAACGCGATCGCCGCCGCCACCAGCTCGGGCGCGCCAGGGGTGGCGTCGATGGCTCCGGTCGGCATGGCCGCCGGTGGCGCCGCGGCCGCGGCCGGTGCCTCCACCCGCGCCGCCGGGATGGGCGCGTCGGTCGGCGCGGGCAGCGCGTTCAAGGTGCCCGAGGGCTGGGGCGCACCGCCGGTCAGCGGTGGTGCGGGTGCGGCCGCTCCGGTCACCGAGGTCGCCGTGGCGCGCACCGAGGGCGCGCCGATCCGTCCCGCCTCCACCGGGCCCGCCAGCCCGCTGCTCGGTCGCGGTGCGGCCAACAGCGAGGACGACGAGTCCGAGCACAACGGCGCGGATTACCTGCGGGCGGATCACTTCTCCGACGGCCGCCTCGCCGCCGACGGCGTCATCGGTGCCGATCCCGCCGGGACGGCCAAGTGACGGTACTCGGTGCCGGTCGCGGTCCGGCGACGCTCGGCGCGGTCACGCTCTCGCTCGACGAAATGCAGTTCCTGCTGGAACATTTGCAGATCGACGAGGTCCCGGTCGTGTTGAACGCGATCGGGCGCTACGACAACGAGACCGCGCACGATGCGGCGATGGCCGCGGCCGCCCAGTCGCTCGCCGATCGGGATCTGCTCGACGGCGAAGTGGTTCAACCGGATCTCGCCGACCGGCTGCGCGCGCTCAACCGCCCGCACTGGGCCATCGCGTTGCGGCTGGTCGTCTCCGGTCAGGTGAGCCGGATGTGTCTGGCCAAGGGCGACGATCTGGTGACGGTCGCCCTGCGCGGACCCGAGTCGTATGTGATCGACGAGGCCGACGAAGATCTACCCGGTCCGGTGCTCGCCGCGCTCGGGCCCGCCGAGGCGCTCGAACTCACCG
The DNA here is from genome assembly GCF_059509835.1 of Nocardia sp. CDC519. Lineage (NCBI taxonomy): Bacteria > Bacillati > Actinomycetota > Actinomycetes > Mycobacteriales > Nocardiaceae > Nocardia > Nocardia sp. CDC519. Next base: position 982,052 of record NZ_CM183377.1, read on the forward strand.
GAATGAACGCCCCGACAGAGCAATTGGAGCCGATCTTCAACGACCTCGGCGACGCGACGGCCACCGCCAACCGCCTCGGCAAGGTCGGCAATCCACCACGGGACGCGCAGACCCTCGCCTCGGCCCTGGTGCATCTGGATTCGCATGCCGAGATCGTCGGCGTCGTCTACGGCGACGGCACCCGCGAGATCGCCGACAACCATATCGCCGTATTCAACACGCGCGCGGGCCGTTTCATCGCGACGGCGAGCGTCTCCGATGACGGCGTGAAGTGGACCTCGTTCAGCAGCGGCACCAACGCCCGACTGCGGATAGCGCTGCAAGATCTGATCAACTCGCTGCCGGAACGCGAAGAGTTCCCGGACAGTCCAGCGGTGGTGTGATCCGACCACGGTCCTGAATCATCGAGCGTCGCGCCCGGTCACCAGCGTGGCCGGGCGCAGCTCACCCCATCGGGTCGTCGGACCCCAATGCTGGCGCGCGCCCGAACGGCGGGGTGAACCGGCCCCAGCGCACGCATTCCCAGCTGCCGTCGGGACGCGGCGCCAACTCGATGGTCTCGGTGTTGTCGAGATGGTTGTCGATGGTGAACGGCGGCGCCACGCCGGTCAGTGCCCGCGCGACGAGGCGCATGGCGGCGCCGTGGTTCACCAGCAGCACATCGCCGGCGTCGTCGAGTAGGTATCCGTCACGCAATTCGGTGATCGCGGGCAGGAAACGGTCGAGCACGTCCTGGCCCGATTCGCCACCGGGCAGCCGCTGCGTCAACTCGCCCTCGTGCCAGGACCGGTACACCCGGAGGAACAGCTCGTGCGCCTGCTGGCTGCTCTCCCCCTCCAGATCGCCGACCTGCACCTCGTGCACGCCGTCGAGCACTCCGGCCGAGATGCCGCTCGCGGCTTCGATGTAGCCGGCGGTCTGCCTGGCCCGCAAGGCCTGCGAGGACAGCAGCAGCCGAGGCGGCACCGTCAGCCGCGATGCGAAGGTCTTCGCCTGCGCCGCACCGCGTTCGGTGAGTGGCAGCCCGGGCAGACTGGTATCGAGCATCCGTGCGACATTGCCTTCGGTCTCACCGTGCCGCACCAGAATCAGCTTGCCTGTCACAGGTCGGCAACCCCCTTTCGTAATCGGGTCAGCCACTGCGCGGCTTCCTCATCCGACGGCGGCGGCGTCCCGGTGGCCGAGGTGGCGGGCCAGGAGCCGAGGAAACGGATACGCGCCGTGCGGTGCAGCGCCTTGAGCGCTTCGGCGACCGCGGCGTCGTCGATATGGCCGACGCAATCCAGATAGAACCGGTACGTGCCCATCCCGGTGCGGGTGGGCCGTGATTCGATTCGGGTCAAATCGATACCGCGAGTGGAGAACTCACCGAAGGCGCGCATCAGCGCGCCCGGTTCGTTCGGCAGTTCGAGCACGATCGACGTGCGGTCGGCGCCGGTGGCCTGCGGTGCCACCCGCGGCTTGGTGACGAGCACGAACCGGGTGATCGCGTCCTCGTGATCGGCGACGCCCTCGGCCAGCGGCACCAGGCCGAGGCGTTGCCCGGCCAGAGTGGTGGACACCGCGGCATCGGCGCGCCCGGCCAGCACATCCTCGGCGGCAGCGGCGTTCGAGGCCGACACATAACCGGTGGCGCCGGGCAGATGACGTTCCAGCCACAGCCGCACCTGCGCCGCGGCCACCGGGTACGCGGCCACCGACGTCACGTCGTCGAGCCGGGTGCCCGGGCGGGCCAGGATCGCGAAGCTCACCTCGAGTTCGGTCTCGGCGATGATCTGCAGCCGCGGGCCGACGGCCAGCGAATCCAGGGTGGCCGGAATCGAGCCCTCCACCGAACTCTCGATCGGCACCACGGCGCCGTCGACGTCACCCGAGCGGATCAAATCGAGGGCGGCGCCCTGACTGGGCGCGGCGATCCGCTCGACCGGCCCGTCGAAGGCCCCCGAGGTTTCGAGTTCGGCGAGGGCCATCTCGGTGAAGGTTCCGGAGGGCCCGAAATACGCTATTCGCGGCACGCCTACGAGATTACTTGCGCGAGCCCACGCGCTCGGCCGACTTCCCGAGGCCGGGAACGGCTGGGCTATCAGTCGGCGACCGGAGCCAGCAGCTCGGTGAGCGCCTGAGCCAGTTCCCGCGGATGCCGCGTCTCGATGGCCAGCAGTACCCCGCGCACGGCCTCGACCGCCTGTGGCTTCAGGCCGGTGAGGAAGCCGACATCGGGAGTGGTCAGGGCGGTGCGGATGTCCTCACCGCACAGCGCGGCGGCGGTGCCGGCGACGAGGGAGAGCGCGCGCTGCGGATCGTCGGTCCGTGCGACCAGACCGGTGTCGGAGTGGGCGGCTTCGGCGAGGATGTCGGCGATCTCGGCAACGTCGAGATCCGCTGCGATGATCCGGCCCGGTGGCGCCGTGGCGGGCGGGACGACAAGGCCGTCGGCCAGATGTCGCCGCGCGGGTGCCGTCAATGCGACCAGAACCGGCTCGCTGCTCATGGACTTCAACTTACCCAGCGGCCAGATGTTGCGCGCATCCCCACCTTCGCTTAGGTTAGGTTAACCTAATTGCGCATCTGTGAAGTGGGGCACGTTCACCCAGTGGAGGTTTCTATGCCGGAGACGATCAGCGCACCGACGACCGCCGAGCGGGTGCGCAGCGCATGTGCGCATGCCGAGTATTCGGTGCTGGCTCTGCCCGGCACCGATCCGATCCCCACCTCGGTGCATCATCTGCGCGAATGCGGCGACGCCGTGATCGCCGTGCCCCGCGACAGCGCCGCCGCGCATGCCGCCGCCTCCGGTGCCGCGGGCGCGCCGGCCGTCCTGGAACTCACCGACCACGCCCCACTGCCGCTGCGGGAACCGGTACGCGCGCTGGTGTGGTTGCGCGGCTGGGTGCGAGCCGTGCCGACGCAGGCGCAGCGGGCGCTGGCCACCGAGGTCGCCAAGGAGAACCCCGATCCGGGCCTGCTCGACGTCGGCCACACCGCCACCCTGTTGCGTCTGGTGATCAACTCGGCCGTGGTCGCCGATGCCACCGGCGCGGAATCGGTGTGCGTCGAGGATCTGCGGCTGGCCAGGCCCGACCCGTTCTGCTCGATGGAATCGGCCTGGCTGCAGCATATGGAGGCCGACCACGCCGACGTCATCGCGCAACTGGCCCGGCATCTGCCGCCCCGCCTGCAGCGCGGCACTGTGCATCCGCTCGCCATCGACCGATACGGACTCACCCTGCGGGTAGAAGGCGAGGACGGCGACCACGACGTCCGCCTGCCCTTCGCCTCGCCCGCCGACGACGTCGAATCACTGAGCCGAGCAGTGCGGTTGCTGGCAGGCTGCCCCTTCCTGAACGGACTGCGCCGGATCTGATTCCCGCGCCCGGGGGCAATAGATTCGGCTGCATGCGCGATGACCTCGGCCGGGCGGAAACCGGTGAGCCGACCGATCGGGAACGGGCGGGGATTCGGCTCGAGATCCTGGTGGTGCTCGGCGTCACCTTCGGACTGAGCGGCCTCAATGCCGCCCTCTCGCTGGTGGAGAGCGCGCTCGCACCGGGCGGTGTGGATGAGCAGACCGTCGCGCTCAATGCCTCGCGCTCGGCGCAGTCGACCATCGACCTGCTGTTCCAGCTGCTCGGCGTGCTGCGATTGACGGCGTGGGCCGGGCTCGGGCTCTACCTGCTCTGGCGCAGCGGTATCGGCCCGCGCGCCATCGGCCTCGCTCGGGCGCGCTGGCGCCCGGACTGGCTGCACGGACTCGTGCTCGCGGCCGTGATAGGGCTGCCGGGGCTCGCGCTGTACCTGATCGCGCACGCGGCGGGCGTCAGCGTGACGATCGTGCCCAGCGCCCTCGACGAGCACTGGTGGCGGCTGCCCGCCCTGATTCTGTCGGCCTGCGCCAACTCCGCCGCCGAAGAGATCATTGTCGTTGCCTACTTGATCACCCGGCTGCGTGCACTGGGTTGGTCGGACAACCGTTCCCTGCTCGCCTCGGCGCTGCTGCGCGGCAGCTACCACCTCTACCAGGGCCTCGGCGGCGGACTCGGCAATATCGTCATGGGCCTGATCTTCGGCCGCTACTGGCAGCGCACCGGCCGCCTCTGGCCACTGGTCATCGCACACGCGTTGATCGACGCGGTCGCCTATATCGGCTACACCGTGCTCCGCGACCGGGTCGGCTGGCTGCCGTGAGCAGATCGACCGACGAACCGCGAAGCCGTCAAGACCAGAGGCCGCAGTAGCGGTAACGACGCAAGGCGCTCCGACTCTGGCCGCCGGCGATCGTGCACACCACAAACGACCTGGCCGCCATATCGCCCCGCGAGCAATCGGCCGGCTGCCGTGAACCGCGATACCAGCTGATCGCGCTGGACCAGCTCCGCACTGGGTTCGACTCGCGCCGGGCAAGGCCCAGAGGCGCCGTAACCGCGTCGAGCCGGTCAAGACCGGAAGACAGCATGAGCGGTAACCGCACGGCACTCAGCCGCTGGGCCGGCAATCGCCCACGCCATGGTCGACCCGGCCGCCCGTATCAGCGCCTGAGCAGGTCGGCTGGCCGGGCGTGAACAGCGATGGCGGTGGATCGCCGGGTCCGGTCGAGGGCGGAGGACGGTGGCGGGGCAGTGTCCGCGCCGGCCTGCCGGATCGGGCGCGTGCGTACCGGCGTGGCGTCGGGTAACAAACGGGGGCGTAGTGGGTAAGTAGAGTTCGACATGATGAACGGCGACGACCCACGGAGGCGCCGGGTCCCGCCGCAGGCGCCCGGTCGGCCCGGCGCGCGTCCGGCCGAACCGGGGATGCGTGGGCCATCCCCCGAACCCGGCAGGCCGCAGGCACCCGGAGAGCGGGGCGGGTGGCAGCGGCCCGACCGGGGCTCACGCGGGGCGGGCGAACGCGGCGGCCATCCGGTCGGCGGGCCCGGCGCAATCCCGTCATCCGACCGCCCCGTATCCGGACGACCCGAACCCGAGCGCCCAGGCGCCGCACACCCCGGCCGTTCAGGAGCCGGGCGGCAGCAACCCGACCGCCCGGGCATCCCGCACCCCGATCGCCCTGGCTCCGATCGACTCGGTGCCGGGCAGGACGCTCGACGAGGTGCCCCGCGCAACCCCGGCGCTGCGGGCCCGCACGGCAATCGCCCGGGAGCCCACCCCGATCCCGAGGCAACCCGTCGTTACGACGCGGACCGTCCGGGCGGCGCGTATCGCGGCGGACCGGCGCGGCACCCGGACGCCCGGCAGCCCGCCGAGCCGGTGATGCGCCGTCCCGAGGGAGCCCCCGGGCTGCGGAAAGACGGACCGAACGGACCGCCACGCCATATCGAGCCGACACAGGTGCTGCACCGTGACGGCCGAGCGGAAGCGGCACCGCTGGCCTGGTCGCAGGTGCCCGAGGCGCCCGCCGAACAGCACCGCGCGGCCACCCATGCGCCGACGCAGCAACCCGTCCCGTTCCGCGAGGACGAACCCCCGCGCAGACGCCGCGATGTGCCCCCACCCCCGCCGAGCCGACCGCCACGCGGTGGCGGCCGGGCGCCACGCCCGCCGCGGCCCAAGCGCAAACGGCATCTCTTCCGGTGGTTCCTGGTCATGCTCGTGGTGTTCATGCTGCTGATCGTCACCGCGGTCATTCAGCTCGACCGCACCCTGCACCGGATCGACGCGCTCGCCGATTACTCCGACCGGGTGGGCGACACGCCCGGCACCAACTGGCTGCTCGTCGGGTCCGACAGCCGGTCCGGGCTCACCGCCGATCAGGAGCAGGGCCTGGCCACCGGTGGCGAGGTGGGTCCGGAGCGCACCGACACGATCATCCTGGTGCATGTGCCGCCCTCGGGCCGCACCACATTGGTGAGCCTGCCGCGCGATTCCTACGTCAGCATCCCGGGCTACGGCCAGGACAAGCTCAACGCCTCCTTCGCATTCGGCGGTCCGCAACTGCTTGTGCAGTCGGTGGAGATCGCCACGGGGCTGCACATCGACCACTACGCGCAGATCGGGTTCGCCGGATTCGCCGGAGTGGTCGACGCGCTCGGCGGGATCGATGTGTGCGTGCCGCAACCCATCGACGACCCGCTGGCCGGCATCAATCTGGCCGCGGGCTGCCAGACCCTCGACGGGCCGCAGGCGCTGGGTTTCGTGCGCACCCGCGCCACCGCGCTCGCCGATATCGACCGGATGAACAATCAGCGACTGTTCCTGTCCGCCTTGCTCGAACAGGCCACCAGCCCGAGCACGTTGGCCAATCCGTTCAAGCTGTGGCCGATGGCTCGCGACACCGCGCGCTCGCTGACCGTCGACAACGGCGATCACATCTGGGATCTGGCGCGGCTCGGCTGGGCGCTGCGCGGCGACACGCTGGCGACGACGGTACCGATCGGCGGATTCGGCGATACCTCCAGCGGCAATGTGGTGCTGTGGGACAAGGCCAACGCGAGCCGGTTCTTCGAGGCGCTGGCGACCGGGCAACCCGTTCCGGAGGATCTGCGCGGCGAGTAACGTCGAGCACATGTCCGACCTCGACGCCGGCCGGTCGTTCCCGGCCCTGCTGCGCGATCAGATCCGTCACGGGTTCACCGCGGGCCAGCAGTATCTGGCCGCCGCGGTGTACTTCGAGGCGAACCGGCTGCCCCAGTTGGCCCGACATTGTTACGGCCGTTCCGACGAGCATCGCGGCCATGCGCTGCGCATGGTGCAGCATCTGCTCGACCGCGATCTGGAGGTCACCGTCGGCGGCCTGGACGAGGTGCGCCCGACCTTCGAATCACCGCACGCCGCAATCGCTTTCCTGCACGCCCGGGAGCAGAGGCTGACCGATCAGACGGTCGAGTGCGCCAAGGCCGCGCGCGCTTCGAACGACTACCTCGGCGAGCAGTTCATGCAGTGGTTCCTGGAGCAGCAACTCGACGAGGTGTCCGCCATGACGACGCTGCTGACGGTGCTCGAGCGCGCCGCGGGCAACCTGTTCGACGTGGAGGAATTCGCCGCGCGTGAACTGCCGACCACCGTCGCACCGGCGGGCAACTCCGCCCCCAAAATGGCTGGGACAGTACGCAACTAATTAGGAAACACTATCCTCAATAAGGGTCGACTTGGATGACAAGGACGCTGACCAGCGATAACGTCTGTGTCATGTCCAGCCATCCGGAAACTCCACGCAGCAAATTCCACAGCCTGCTCCACGATCAGATCCGGCATGAATTCAATGCCGAGCATCAATACATCGCGATTGCGGTTTGGTTCGACAACGCCGACCTGCCGCAGTTGGCAAAGCGCTTCTACGCCCAGGCCGTCGAAGAACGTAACCACGCGATGATGATCGTGCAGTACTTCCTCGACCGCGATATCAGCATCGAACTCGGTGGAGTCGACGCTGCTAAATCGCATTTCGAGAATGCCCGCGAACCCATCGCATTGGCACTGGCCCAGGAGAAGGCGGTCACCGACCAGATCATCCAGCTGGCCAGCACCGCTCGCGAAGAGGGCGATTACCTCGGCGAGCAGTTCATGCAGTGGTTCCTGAAGGAACAGGTCGAGGAGGTGGCCAATATGAACACCCTCCTCACCATCGCCGATCGCGCCGGGTCGAACCTGTTCGATCTGGAGGAATTCATCGCCCGCGAAATGAGCGGCCCGAGCAACACTTCGGGTGCCCCGTCGGCCGCCGGCGGTTCGGTGTAATACGCCACCGCGCTATCGAGCGATCGGCAGGCCGAGCACGTTGCGGCGTGCTCGGCCTGCCGAATTCCGCACTACTCAGCCCGCGCTGGCGCTCAGGCTGCTGAGAAGCGTGGTCAGAAGCTCGAGAATGGCGTCCATGATTTCCCTACTTTCCTCATCGGCCGGTGAGGTTTCCCTCACCTACACCATCTTTCGGTGATGCAGAGAACGTAACGGAGCCAAGATTAGAAAGGAGCCTTTTTCACAAAATTACTACGGTGGAATTTCGCCACCCCCGAACAGCGACGGCTCCGGGCCGGCCCGAGGCCGGACACCGAAGCCGTCTCACTGTTTTCGCGCGCCGATTCAGCGCGAACGACGCCGACGCGTCAACGCAGGGTGACCTGTCGCGAACGCAGGCCGTCGCGCGACCGCCGCTCCTCGGCCGACATCGGCGCGTCCGAGGCCAGCGCCTGCGCCAACCGCGCACCGAACTCGACTGCGGGCGCGGCCCATTCGGCCGCGTGCCGCTCGGGATCCAGATCGAACACCGGCACCAGCAGCCCGTGGGTACGGAACGAGCCCGCGAACCGCGAACCCTCACCCAGATGCAGACCACCCGAGGCGTGCAACCGGGCCAGCGCCAGCATCAGATCGTCTTCCGGCTCGGGGCGCACCCAGCGCAGATGCGCCTTCTCACCCGCGTCGACCCACCAGGCCGCGCCGATCGCGTCGGCACCGAGATCCAGCCGATCCGAGGGCATGATCGCCTGCTTGGCCTGCTCGATGGTCGCGGCCACCTGCGGATCGGGCTCCACGCCTTCGGGCACCCACCAGTCGAAATCTTGATGCACCGTCAACTCGAGCGCGGCGCCCGGGTCGATGACGTCGGCCAGGGTGGGCCCACCTTCGACGCTCGCGGCGGCGGGCAGCGACTCACCCGGTTCCGCCGACTGGGTCCACAAGATCGCCGCGGCGAGATCGGCGGCCGGGTTCTCCCCCTCGGCCTGCACCTGCACCCCGACATAGCCGGTCGGCTCGTCACCCGCGCGCACCAGCGCGGCGACCGCACCGGGCAGCACCGTCGCGAGGACGACCGAACGTTCGGCCGCGGCGCCCGGCGATAGCTTCAGGGTCGCGGTCGCCGAGGGCACGAACTCGCGCAACGCGACGAGATCGCATTCGGCGGCCAAACCCTCGAACGGGCGCGTGACGGCGTTGGCGGCCTGTTCCAGCGCGGCTCGCCGCTCGGCGAGACGCTGCGCCCGGTTCCCGCCGGGCTTCGGACTGTTGCGCTTGCTCTTACCCACGGCTGGTCAAACTACACCGGTCACGGCCGCCCGCTCCGCGCGCCACGCTCTCGGCTCGGCAGTCGCCATCGACCGGCTCAGGCGGTGTCGATCGGCGCCCGAGCCGGAGGCCCTGCGTGGTTACGCTCCGCTGCCGCCTCCGGGCCTCGACCGGCTCAGGCGGTGGCCAGCAGTGCCTTGGTCCGCCCCGGATGGTTGGTCGCCACCCAGCTGACGCCGAGATCGGCGCACAGCCGCACGTCTTCGGGATCGTCGACGGTCCAGCAGTAGGTGGCGCGGCCGGCGGCGGCGGCCTTGTCCACCAGATCGGGGTGTTCACGCAGCGTCTTCACCGACGGGCCGACGGCCGTGGCGCCGACCGTGGTGGCCGCGCTGCCGCCCAGATAGCGCGAGGATTCGCCGAGCAGCACGGTCGGCAGCAGCGGCGCGGCGCGGCGGATCCGCCAGACCGCGGTGGCCGCGAACGACATCACCACGGCCCTGGAGTGATCGGCCGAGGCCGGGGTCGCGATGCCGAAGCGCTGCAATTCGGCCAGCAGCTTGTTCTCCACCAGCGCGCCGTAGCGCACCGGATGCTTGGTCTCGATGAACAGCTTGGTCGGGCGGCTGCGCCAATCGAGCACAAGGGCGATGAGCTCGGCCAGGGTGAGTACCGAGGCGGGTTCGCCTGCGGTGCCGAAGTCGAGGGCCTTCAACTCGTCCAGGGTGAGTTCACTGACCAGGCCGGTGCCCGAGGACGTCCGGTCGACGGTGCGGTCGTGCACGCAGACCAGATGCCCGTCCCTGGTCAGCCGGACATCGCATTCGACGCCGTCGGCGCCCTCCTGCAGGGCCAGCTCATAGGCGGCGAGGGTGTGCTCGGGGCGTTCGGCGGACGCGCCGCGATGGGCGACGACGAATGGTGCGCGATTGGGCTGGCTCACTTCGCCACGACCTCCTGCTCCTGATGCTCACGATCGGCGCCGGCATCGGCCCGGGCTGCGACGGTAGCCGATCCCGGCTGCACCGGTTCGATGACGGGCACCGCCGGGTCCGCGGCCACCACCCAGCGGTGCGCGATATGGGCGCGCCCGAGCAGATCGCGGCCCTCCACCATCCGCACAATCCACAGTGTCGCCACCGCCACCGCCACCGCCACGGCGTCGGTGAACGCGGTGAACAGCACTCCGTCGGCCTCGGCCTGCAGCGAGTCGGCGCTGCGCCAGGCCAGCGCGGCAACCGCGCAGGCTCCGCCGAACACCCAGATCGCCCACCACACCCGCACCGCACGCAGCGGCCGTGGATCCTCCCGGCCGGCCACCATCTCGCTCAGGAAAACTCCCGGCCACAGCAGGTTGACCACCGGGATCACACAGCCGAGCACCAGCATCCGCGGCGACCGCGGATCGCGCAGACCACGACCCTCGTACACGGCCCGGCGCGCCTGGATCAGCCAGCCGACGGCGGCGACCGCGGCGAGCAATGCCAGCACCGCGGCGAACAGCGCCGAAGCGTTGACCATCGCGTCGGAGAACGTCAACAGCAATGGATCGATGAGATAGGTGCGATTGCGCAGTAGCAGCAGGTAACGACCGAGTTCGGAGCCCGCCGCGATGGCGAACATCAGCGCCGTCGCGATCAAGAGCGGGGGCAGCCAGCCGGCCAGCACATTCAGCGGCGGCCGGGCGGCTACGGGCTCGCGGGCCGGTTCATCGCGCAGTCCCCAGCGCGGGATCTCGGTGTAGTGCGGGGTGGGAGTGGGCCCGGTGCGGCCGGGGGCCACGGTGCCGCGCGGACGGTGATCGGGCCTGCGGGCGACCCACCGGTAGTTGCGCCGTTCGGCGGGCGCGTCGATCGGCCCGGGCGAGAGCAGGACGCCACGGCAACGCGGGCACCAGTGCATCGGCGCCGCCTGTTGTACGGCCCAGCGCGCGCCGCAGCGCGCACAGGGTTGCACCACCGTACTCAATGCCGTCGCACCTCGCTCTTTCGTCAGTAGATCTTGGGCTCGTGCTTGCCCTCGCCGACCAGCGGGCGGCCGGTACGCTGCCACTCCACCATGCCGCCGACGACGCACACGGCGTCGAATCCGACGTGGGTCAGGTACTTGACCGCCTCGAAGGACCGGCCGCCCTGCCGGCAGATGACGTAGAGCTGGGCGTCGTAGTCCAGTTCGTCCAGCCGGGCCGGGATGTCGTCCACCGGAATGTGGACGGCGCCCGGCGCGTGGCCCAGCGCCCACTCGTCGGGCTCGCGCACGTCGAGCAGGATCGCGCCGGCCTTCTCCGCGGCAGCGCGCGCACTGTCGTCGAATTCACCTGGCACCTCGTTCAGCGGTACCGTCGGGACCTCGGAGCTCGTCACGTGTTCGATCCTGCCATGGGTGCCGTACGATCGCGGACTTCCGTGCCCGTCCATCGGTGCGAACACCGCCCACCTGGGACGCGCCGGGCCAGCGGGCCCCGCGTAGGTTATGCCGCGCCGACTTCCGACCGGTGCCCCGATTTCTGGGGGGATGTGGATAAGTCGGTGTAGTTATCCACAGATTCCACAACCTGATCCACAGGTGTCAGCTATCGTCCGGCGCATCGTCCACAGGCTGACGCTATCGCGGCTTCAACTGGGCGATCACCGGGCGACGGTTGCGAACGACCGATCCGGGACTCCCCTCCAGCCATCCCGGAGCGGTCATCCGCCGCCTTGTTCGGGAGCTGCGCCGTCGAAGCTCCCGACATGTACTTGGACGGAAGCGACGCGGATTCGGTTCCATAAAAAACGACAACCCTAGTGAAAACTTGAAATGCGCCGATCTGGGCGGTGATCTCGGTAGCCTGGCGCTATGAACTCGAGCAGGGGGCTACTTGACGGATTGGACACCGCCGGAATCGACATCGCACTGAGGGAGGCCGCGTGCCTCGGCCTCGCCGTCGATGCCGACACCGGCCGACTCGAACTCGACCTCGAAGTACTCACACTGCCCGCACAGGAATCCACACCTGCCGATATCAAGGTCCGGATGACCTTCCACGGCGTCAGCCGGGTGGCCGCCTCGCTGCGCATCCACCGCTGGGACGACGTCGAACCCACCGTGCTGCCGCTGGAACTGGACGGGCTCGGCGATGCCATCACCAGTTTCGGCGGCGGCAGGCTGCACGGCTGGGATTTCATCGACATCGACGACAGCAGCTGGTCGCTGTGGAGCGAGCTGCTGAGCTTCGACACCATGATCGATCAGCGCGTCTCGCCGCATGTGCTCGAGTTCTCCCAGGAGGAGGGTCTCGATCCGCGCGAACTCGACGTGCGGGTTTGGTTCGACAGCATCACCATCCACGACCCCCGCGGCAAGCAGATCCCGCTGCCGGAGTTCATCGCGGGCGGCCGGCGCTGGTGGGCGGCGCACGACGCGGGCGATCCGCGCACCAGGCGGCCGGGGATCGCGCCCCCGCTCTGAGCCGGCGACAGCCGAGCAGATGCCGCATACCGGGCCGGTCCGGTGTGCGGCATCGGCGTTTCACCGATAGACGTTCCCGGAATGGGTATCCGCCCCGGCGAACGGTTCGACCTGCCCCACCCGCCCGCATTCGCGATCCACAGCCCGGACCGCCCGACTAGTTAGTCGCTTCCCGGCATGGTTCGATGCACGAGTGCGGTTCTTACTGCTCGCCGATGAACGTGGCGCGGCAGCGCCCGGGCCCACCCGAGTGAGCACCGTCACCGGAATGCCGGGGCATCCGGGCAAGTTGGAACCGATCGGGTGTACGAATGATGGTCGAGAGCGCTCGCGAGGTTCGTGAGTGCGCGGCCCGACAAGGAAGGGACATCGTGGCTGAGTACACGCTGCCGGATCTGGATTACGACTACAGCGCCCTGGAACCCCACATCTCCGGGCAGATCAACGAGCTGCACCATTCCAAGCACCACGCCGCATACGTCGCCGGTGCCAACACGGCACTGGAGAAGCTGGAAGCCGCCCGTGAGGCCGGCGATCACAGCGCCATCTTCCTGCACGAGAAGAACCTCGCGTTCCACCTCGGCGGACACGTGAACCACTCCATCTGGTGGAAGAACCTGTCCCCCAACGGTGGCGACAAGCCGGTCGGCGAGCTGGCCGCGGCCATCGACGACCAGTTCGGTTCGTTCGACAAGTTCCGCGCGCAGTTCACCGCCGCGGCCAACGGCCTGCAGGGCTCGGGCTGGGCGGTGCTCGGCTACGACACCCTCGGCCAGAAGCTGCTGACCTTCCAGCTCTACGACCAGCAGGCCAACGTGCCGCTCGGCATCATCCCGCTGCTGCAGGTCGACATGTGGGAGCACGCCTTCTACCTGCAGTACAAGAACGTCAAGGCCGACTACGTGACGGCGTTCTGGAACGTCGTCAACTGGGCCGACGTGCAGGACCGTTTCGCCAAGGCCGTGAACCAGGGCAAGGGCCTGATCTTCGGGTAAGAGCATCCGACGCGCCCGGGGCCGCGACACCGCATGGTGTCGCGGCCCGCTGCGTTTCTGCTGGTGAAAAGCCCTCTTCGGGTCGACGCCGAGACGTACTGGCACTCTTTGGTACTTGTGTGCCAGATGCCTTCGGGTTCATTCTTCAAGTCCACAGTTCGAGGACGGGCAATGCCGCCCCCGGTTCCATGACGGGAGGCCTCATGCGCAGCGATGGTCAGATCGGCGTCACGCCGTTCCAAGCGCGCGGATCTCTTCGCGGGTTCGTCATCTCCGGGCGCTGGCCCGATACCACCAAGGAATGGGCGCAGCTGCTGGTGCTCGCGGTGCGGGTGGCCAGCCTGCCCGGGCTGCTGTCGACATCGACGGTGTTCGGGGCGCGCGAGGATCTGCCCGATGATCCCGAGCCGGGCACCGTAGGGCTGGTGCTGGCCGAAGGGCCGGTGCTCGGTGAGTCCGCGGTGACGCCCGGCAAGTTTGCCGAGCATGTGCCGCCCGCCCTGCTGATGCTGCATCCGCCGTCCGAAACCAATCCGTCGCTGCCCGAATGCAGCGGGGCCGCCTCGGGCTGTGTGCTGCTGCCCGGCGTGCCGCATCTGGGGCTGGAACACCGGGCCGCATGGGCCGAGGCCGAGTTGGACGGAACGGTGACCTCGCTGGTCAGCCGGGTCGGGCTGGATCCGATCAGCGATCCCGACACCGCGGTTCTGGCTATGCTGCTGGCCGCGTAAGGGCACCCGAAATCTACCGCACGGATCGCCAAACTTATTGCGCGCATTGCGATTTCGACAACAGCGAGTTGCCGTCGCGACGCCAGGGCGGGTAGAGTCGGCAGCAGCGAAGGGGAGTAGCCCCCAATCGCGTAGTCGACATACTGATCCGCCGCCGCGTGTGGCGCGGGTCCGGCTGCGTGAACCGGAATCCCTCCGGTGGGCGAGACCTTCGGCCGAGACAACCTTGACGTTGTCGGCCGGAGGCGTCCCGTTTTCCGGCCGACTGGCCGGAGCCCGGGAGAACACATCACATGATCGCCACCGTATTGCTGAGTATCGGCATCGTCTTCCTCGCCGAGCTCGGTGACAAGTCCCAGCTGATGGCGCTGACGTTCGCGCTGCGCTATCGCTGGTGGGTGGTGCTCGGCGGAATCGCCACCGCCACCGCCGCGGTGCACGTCATCTCGGTCGCCGTCGGCCACTTCCTCGGCGCGGCACTGCCGACCACGGCGATCGCGCTGGTCGCCGCGCTCACCTTCCTCGCCGTCGGCGTCTGGACCCTGCGCGAGCACCTCGATCCCGAAGACGACGCCGAAGCCGCTCCCAAGGTCTCCCGTTTCGCCACCGCGGCCCCGTTCCTGGTGGTGCTGTCGGCGTTCCTGCTGGCCGAACTGGGCGATCGCACCATGTTCGCCACCGCCGCCCTGGCCACCGATTACGACTGGGCGGGCGTCTGGCTGGGCTCGACCATCGGCATGGTCGCCGCGGACGCACTGGCCATCGCGCTGGGCATCCTGGTCGGCAAGCATCTGCCCGAACGCGCCATCGGCATCGGTTCCGGGCTGCTGTTCCTGTTCTTCGGTTCGCTGACGCTCACCGGACTCGCCTGGCCCGGCCTCGGCACCCTGCCGGGCGCGGCCGTCGCGATCACCGTGCCTGCCCTCGCGGGGGCGGTCTTCTACCTGCTGACCCGGCGCCGGACAGCGGTCGCAGCGCCCATCGCGGCAACCGATGGCTCAGAGCAGCCCGCCGAGGAATTGCGCTGACGCCGATATCAGCCGCCCGCCAGCGCCTGCCCGTACAGATCCCCGCCGCGAACGACGAGCTCGAGCAAGGGTTCGCGGAGCGCACGAAGCCCGGCCACATCATCGGTGGCGATCTTGCCCGTCACCATCGCGCCGACGGCCGCCGCGAGGGTTCGGCAGGCGAAGCGCTGTTCGGGCGTGCGGGCGTCGAGGACCTCGGCGATCCGCTCCACGAACAGGTCCTGTAGCTCCATCCGCCGGGCGACCGCCTTCGCTCCGACGGCGTAGACCTCCACGAGGAACAGCCGGGCACCGGCCGGATCGTCGGCCAGATGCCGCAGGTAGGTGTCGAACAGCCGGCGCATTCGCTCGACCGGGTCGATAGGCGCCGGATCGCCGGGATCGGCTGCGGGGGCATCGGTCTCGTCGATCCGGGCGAGCAGCTGCTCGACGGCCCGCTCGTAGGCGGCCTCGAAACAGTCTTCCTTGGAACGGAATTGCTCATAGAAGGTCTCGCGCGAGACACCGGCCTTCTTCAGGATCGCCGCGACCGACGTTCCGACATAACCGTTGTCGACCATCGCCTCGCCCATCGCGTGCAGAATCCGCTCGCGTTGTGAGGCGACGACCTGCTCCCGGGGCAGACCGTGCCGGCCGCGCGGCAGCTGGCGGAGACTGGTGGCCGGGTCGGTCATGGCTGGCTACTCCGGTGTTCGGTCGGGCGGGTGCTGACCCATTCTGCTGGTTCGCGCGGGCTGCTCGGTCGTGAAGGGTGTCGCTTCGGTGCGCGCGATGCTCAGGGCCTCGTGCACGCCGCGCCGCAACGCCAGCTCGGTGACGCGTTGCGCGATCGGCCGCAACGGCAGCACGAACCGCACCCACCAGGGCGAAACCACCTGTCGGCACCTGCGCGCGATGGCCCGTTCGACGGCGTCGATGGCCGGGCCCAGCGGCGCCACCCCGGACACGGTGCTGCGGCCGAGCAGCGAGCGTGCCGCCTCGGTGCCGAATCCACGCGCGGTCATATCGGTGTCGAGTTCGGCGAAATACGCGACGCCGACCTTCGCCCCGGTGTGCCGGAGTTCGTGACGCAGGGTGTCGCCGAGGGCCTCGACCCCCGCCTTCGACGCGCTGTAGGCGCCGAGCAGCGGCAGGTGCACGGCCGCCGCCAGCGAGGAGACCACCAGCGCGTAGCCCTCGGAATGGGAGATGTGCGGGCCCGCCGCGCGCACCGTGTAGTACACGCCGAGGACGTTGACCGCCAGCGTCCGCTCCATCACCTCCGGATCGCCGCCGATCAGCGGAAGTTGTTTGGCTACACCGGCATTGGCGACCACCACATCGAGGCCGCCGAGTTCGCCGACGACTTCCTCGACCGCGGCGTCCACCTGCGCGCGGTCGCTCACATCGCAATAGCGCCACGGCGCCCCGCCGCACTCGCGCGCCACCTCCGCCAGCGATTCCAATTCCAGCCCGAGCAGCGCCACCTGCGCGCCGTGCGCGGACAACTGCCTGGCCAGCGCGGCTCCGATGCCGCGGGCCGCACCGGTGATCAGCACCCGGCGGCCGGCGACCGATCCACCAAATATCGACGTCATGCGGCCGACGGTACCATCAGCGAACACTAGTGTTCGCAAATTGCCCGGACCGCTGGGCCCCGGGGCCAGGGAGTGGTGATCCGCGCCTCACCGGTGACCCGTTAGGGTGCAAATTGACGAAGGGCCAACTGGCTTGTCACGAACGAGAGGACCATCGTGGAGATTTCGGGTTCCGCCGCCATTGTCACCGGAGGCGCGTCCGGCCTCGGCGCCGCCACCGCCAAGCGTTTCGCCGAACTGGGCGCCACCGTCTTCGGGCTCGACGTGCCGCAGTCGATCGAGCGGGCCGGCGACAACGTGCCCGCCGGTGTCACCCTCCTTCCGGCCGATGTGACCAGCAACGACGAGGTCAGCGCCGCCGTCGCGAAGGTCGTCGAATCCGGCGCGCCGCTGCGCATCGTGGTCAACTGCGCCGGTGTCGGCTGGGCCGGGCGCATCCTGTCCAAGAACGGCCCGCACGATCTGGAGCTGTTCCGCACCGTCATCACGGTCAACCTGCTCGGCACCTTCAACGTGATGCGCCTGGCCGCCGACGCCATCGCCAAGACCGATCCGGTCGATGACTACGGCCAGCGCGGTGTGGTCATCAACACCGCCTCGGTCGCCGCGTTCGAGGGCCAGATCGGCCAGATCGCCTACTCCGCCTCCAAGGGCGGCGTGCACGGCATGACCGTTCCGGCCGCGCGTGACCTGGCCCAGTTCGGCATCCGGGTGAACACCATCGCCCCCGGCATCATCGACACCCCGATGCTGGCCGGCGTCACCGAGGAGTACCGCAAGGGCCTCGAGGCCGGTGTGCCGTTCCCGTCGCGGCTGGGCCGCCCGGACGAGTACGCGCAGCTGTCGCAGTACATCGTCGAGCACGACTACCTCAACGGCGAGACCATCCGCATGGACGGCGCGCTGCGCATGGCGCCGCGGTAATCCCGCGGTAGTACTACCCCGCCCGGCATCGTTTCGCGCTGTCCGGCGCTCGACGCCCGCCCTCCCGCTCACCGCGGGTCGGCGGGCGTTCGCGCGTGCGGCGAGGCGGGAGCGCGGCCCCGGCAGGCCGCGAACTCGCTAGCCGGCGCTACCGGTCGCCGGGCGCGAGCGCCAACGCTCGCAGGCCTCGTGGTCGGCGTCCGGCCGGTCCTTGCCATCGACCGCGCAACCCTGGCGCGTGTAGCCATCGCGGCCGATGCCGTTGCGGTCATAACCGAAACGGTCCCGTCCGAAGCGGTCGTAACCGGAACGGTCAAAGCCCGAACGGTCGTAGCCGGACCGGTCGTAACCGTGCACGTCATAGCCGTCGGGGCCGTACGGGTCCGGCGGCGGGGGCGGGCAACCCGTGCCCATATCGAACCCACCGTCCGGGCAGGGCTTCGGCGGTTTGTGCTCCGGTGGCGGGGTGGGCGCGGGCGTCGTCGGTGGTGGTGTTGTCGGCGGCGTCGGCGCTGTTGTCGGCGGCGTCGGCGCTGTTGTCGGCGGCGTCGGCTGAGTGGGCGCCGTGGTCGGCTGAGTGGGCGCGGTCGGCGTCGAGCCGATCGGCTCGGCGAATGCAGGCGCTACCGTCGCGGCGGGAGCGAGCACAAGGGCCCCCAGCAGAACAGTTCGGGCCACCGCCCGGCGGATGCTACGGCCACGCAGGGTCGTAGTCGACATGATCGATCTCCTGTCCGGAGCGCGGATCTCGCACTCCGGATGATCTATCGCCTTCATCGACAGCTACTTGTACAAATCCCAGACCAAGGGCTGGGTCGCGCACATCGGCACCGAATCGAACAGCAGGAGATCGGACTCATTGCGCCGCACCGCGGTTGGATGCCGTGCGTTAGCGGATGGATAGCCCACGCGACCGGTCGCGGTGGACGAACCGTGGCTCCAGCGCGCAGATATCGCCGGGCTGGTGTGGCGTCAGCGGCGCGGCCGCACGACTGTGGCGAGGGCAGCCCGCCGTATCGGCGGACTGCCCTCGGCTCGCATCAGAGCGTGCGGGTGAGCCGATCGGTGAGGATGTGGGCGAACTTCGCCGGATCCTTCAGCTCGCCGCCCTCGGCCAGCACCGCGGTGCCGTACAGCAGTTCGGCGGTCTCGGTGAGCTCGGGGACCTTGCCCTCGTCGGCGTCCTGCTTGCGGGAGTCGTAGGCCTCGCGCAGGCCGGTGACCAGCGGGTGGGTCGGGTTCAGCTCGAGGATGCGCTTGGTTTCTGGCAACACCTGGCCCGAGGCCCGGTACATCCGCTCCAGCATCGGCGTGAAATCGAAGACGTCGCCCACCAGGCAAGCCGGTGAGGTGGTGAGCCGGTTGGTCAGGCGCACCTCCTTGACGTTGTCCTCGAGGGTCTTGCCCAGCCAGCCCAGCAGCTCGGCGAACTCCTTGTCCTGCTGCTCACGCAGCTGCTCGGACTCCTTCTTCTCCTCTTCGGTCTCCAGATCGACCTCGCCCTTGGCGATGGACTTGAACGGCTTGCCGTCGAATTCCGGCACCGAGCCGACCCACATCTCGTCGACCGGATCGGTCAGGATCAGCACCTCTAGCCCCTTGGCCTGGAACGCCTCGAGATGCGGCGAGCTCTCCACCTGCTGGCGGGATTCGCCGGTCATGTAGTAGATCGAGTCCTGGCCGTCCTTCATCCGCTCCACGTACTGCGCGAGCGTGGTGAGTTCGGAGTCGGAGTGCGTCGAGGCGAACGACGACACCTCGAGGATGGTGTCGCGGTTGTCGAAGTCGGAGAGCAGGCCCTCCTTCAGGACGCGGCCGAACTCGCGCCAGAAGGTCTGGTACTTGCCCTGGTCTTCGGCGCCCTGCAGGTCCTTGACCGTGGACAGCACCTTCTTCACCAGGCGCTTGCGGATCATCTGGATCTGGCGGTCCTGCTGCAGGATCTCGCGCGAGACGTTGAGCGAAAGATCCTGGGCGTCCACCACA
Source organism: Nocardia sp. CDC519 (assembly GCF_059509835.1). Taxonomy (NCBI): domain Bacteria; kingdom Bacillati; phylum Actinomycetota; class Actinomycetes; order Mycobacteriales; family Nocardiaceae; genus Nocardia; species Nocardia sp. CDC519. The sequence goes on from NZ_CM183377.1 coordinate 1,001,685, forward strand.
CCCTTGACGAAGCGCAGGTACTCCGGCATCAGCTCTTCGCAGTTGTCCATGATGAACACCCGCTTGACGTAGAGCTGCACGCCCCGCTTGTGCTCGCGGGTGAACAGATCGAACGGCGCCGTCGACGGAATGAACAGCAGCGCCTGGTATTCGAAGGTGCCCTCGGCCTTGAGCGGGATGGTCTCGAGCGGTTCGTCCCACGCATGGCTGACGTGCTTGTAGAACTCCTTGTACTCCTCGTCGCTCACCTCGCTCTTGGGGCGGGTCCACAGCGCCTTCATGGAGTTGAGGGTCTGCTCTTCGACGATCGTCTTCTCTTTTTTGTCCTCGCCCTCACCCTCGGTGACGGTGCGCTCCACCGACATGCGGATGGGCCAGGCGATGAAGTCGGAGTACTTCTTGACGATCTCGCGGAGCTTCCACTCCTGGGTGTAATCGAAGAGGTGATCGTCCTCGTCGGGGGCCTTGAGCTGCAACGTCACCGCGGTACCCGGCGGGGCGTCGTCGACGGTTTCGATGCTGTAGGTGGAGCTACCGGCCTCGGCCACCCAGCGGGTGGCCTCGGTCTCGCCCGCGCGGCGGGTGGTCAGGGTGACCTTGTCGGCGACCATGAAGGTCGAGTAGAAGCCGATGCCGAACTGGCCGATCAGCTCCTCGGCGGCGGCCTCGGATTTGGCCTCGCTGAGTTGTTTGCGCAGCTGGGCGGTGCCCGACTTGGCGAGCGTGCCGATCAGGTCCACCACCTCGGCGCGCGACATGCCGATGCCGTTGTCCTTGACCGTGAGGACCCGCGCGTCCTTGTCGACCTCCAGCTCGATATGCAGGTCGGAGGTGTCGACGTGCAGGTCCTTGTCCTTGTAGGACTCCAGCCGCAGCTTGTCCAGCGCGTCGGAAGCGTTCGAGATCAGCTCCCGCAGGAACGTGTCTTTGTTGGAGTAGACCGAGTGGATCATCAGCTCGAGCAGCTGATGGGTTTCGGCCTGGAACTCGAGTGTTTCGACGTGCTCAGTCACGCCGAAATATTACCGCCGCCGCCGACCGCCTCCGACGCCCGAGAGCGGTCCCCCACTCGCGCGAGATCGGCCGGCCGCGCGAAATCGGCCAGCGCGGGCACCTCCAGCTCGGCGCGGTGCGGGCCCGGCACCCGCGGGCACATCCATTCCCGCAGCACCATGGTGGCGCGCACATCGTCTTCGTTGTATTCGAGCAGCCGGGTGCGCTGGGTGAGATCGGGCGCGCCGTCGTAGCCGACCGCGAGCCGGTACCAGCTCATCGAGGCCTCGCCGTTGGCCTCGGCATCGCGCCAGGCGAAACCGGCCACCGGCGCGATCTTCTTGAGGCCCTTGCCGTTCGGACAGATGAACTGCTCGGTGACGGCCTGGAACATGTCGACCCACTGCGGCGAATCGACGAAGGCGCGCACCTGCTCCACCGTCGGCACCCCCGGCTGACCGGCGAACCGGCGCGCCGACTCGTAGAGCCACTTGTCCTCGGCGGTACGCGAATAGCAGTAGGCGGCAAAGGTTTTGCCGGCGGCGGTGGCCTCCGCCCGCACGCGCATCAGCCAGGTCCAGAATTCGCCGAAGGAACGCCCCTCGTCCTCGGTGGGCAGCGGATCCCAGGTGACGAACGGCCGGTACACCCCGTCGAGCAGGGTGCCCCACAGGTACGCGCCGAACTCCTGGAAGCTCTCCAGATCGACGTCGACCTCGACGTCGGCCCGACGCACCTTCACCTGGTCGAACCGGCGCACCAGTGGCGCGCCCGCGATCCAGGCGCGCGCGGTGACCACGGCCTCCTCGAACGGGCCGTGCTGCCAGTCCTCGGGTTCGGGCCCGGACCAGGCGGCCAGATCGTCGATGGTCTGCACGCCGTGCCCGCGCAGCACGTCGGCGCGGGAGCCCGGCGCGACCAGGCTGACGTCGCGGTGGTCGATCAACCAGCCCTCGCACCCGCGCCCGTCGGCCCCGCCGCGGTTCCACCATGGGCACTGCCTGCACTCGGGCACCTTCGACGGCACCGTCGGCAGCTCACCGCGCACCACCGCGATCCGGTCGGCGTAGCGCTGGTCGTAATCGGCGAGCACCTGGGTCAGATCGTGGACCAGGATGCGGTCGAAGTGGTAGCCGATCACCCCGCCGACCAGGGCGGGGCTGGCCAGCCCGTGCCGTTGCAGCATGCGGTAGAGGTGGGCGAGGCGTTGCTGATCGCGCGGCTGCTGACGCAGTTTGCGGTGCGGATCCGGCTGCGGATCCCAGTGGTACAGATCCGAGGTGGTTGGGTGGAATTCGGCCGGCTCGGGCTGACGCGGATCGGTGACCTTGTGGTTGACCACGATCACCGGGATATAGCCGCCGCGGTCCAGATCGCGCAGCAGGATCTCGGCGCCGCCGCGGCGACCGGTATCGGGCTCCTGCGGCAGCAATCCGCCCCAGATGCACAGCGCTCCCGCCGCGCAGGCGCGCATGGTGGATTCGGCGCGATCGGCCGCGCGCAACGCCGGATCGATCACCACCCATTGTTCGGGACGGGCGCCGACCAAGGCGTCGCGTACCCGCAGCCGATGCGCGACGGCGGCCTCGCGACGCTGCTGCACGCCCGCGTCCTCGCGGACGCCGGTGAGCAGCTCCGGATGCGTGGCGTTCATATTCAGCCGGTGCCTGCACCCGATCAGCGCCCTGGCATCGAGAAACGCGGTCGCTGCGGCGACGGACCGATCCTGCTCGGTTCCCTCGTCCAACTCGCGACCCTCTCGATCGGCCCTGCCCGGATGCACGTAAGCAGTATGGTCCCTACCCCCGACAGATCAGCGAATCGTCGCCCGCGCCCCCGGCGTTCGCCCGCCGCCCTCGCAGCGACCGGCCGCGACCGGATAGGGTGTCGGCAAACCGTGTGACATGGGCGGACGGGCAACTTCGCGCGCCGAGCCGCCAGGGCGAACCAGCATGACGGAGGGCCAACGATGGGGTTGTTCACGAAGCGCAAGCGGCGCCCGAGCCGCCGGGCCGAGGCGAAAGCCCTCAAGCACAAGGCGGCCCTGGAAGCCAAGCTCGCCGCGAAGAACGATCGTAAACAGCGGCGCGCCGAGACCCGCACCCAGAAGAAGGTGGCCAAGGCTCAGATCGCCGCGCTGCAGGCGGAGGAGAAGGCCGCGCTGAAGGCCGCGGCCAAGGCCGAGCGTGATCCGTTCAGCGTCGGACAGGTGAAGAAGTACATCGGCGTGGCCAGGATCCTGGTGCCGGTGCTCGCCCCGCTGGCCTACCGCGGCGCCACCGCGGTGCGCGCCCAGCTCGACAACCGCAAGGCCCACCAGCTCGGTATCGGCGTCGAACAGCTCGGCGAGTACACCGGCCACGGTGCCCGCCTGCACGCCAGGATCGCCAATACCGAGGCCGCGCTCGACAAGGTCGGCGCGGGCGACAACGGCGAGGGCAAGAAGTTCGTCGCGGCGACCCGCGACCGCCTGGAAGCGCTGAGCGCCGCCGTGCGCACCGCCGACCAGATGCCCGCCCAGCGCCGTCGCGCCGTGCACGCCTCCATCGCCGACGAACTGACCGGCCTCGAATCCGACGTCCTGGCCCGCCTCGGCGTGCGCTGATCCACCGCACCGATGTACCGACGCCCGACCTCCGGTAGCCCGCGCGGCTTCCTGGTCGGCGCGTCGGCCGGCGCGCTCGCGGTCGCCGCGCACGGGCTGGCCGGTGGAGCGTATCCGTCGTCGGCCGAACTGGCGCTGATCCTGATCGCCGCTTCGGTGACCGGTCTTGCCGCCGCCGCGCGGCCGATGGGCTGGGGTTCGGTGCTCGCCTGGCTGGCCGCTGGACAGGCGGGCGGACATGTCGCCCTCACCGGTCTCTACGGCCACGAGCACGCCTCCCCCACCGCGGCAGCACCGGCAGGCGAACTGCTCGGCGGATATCTGCCCTCGGGCCCGATGTTGCTGGCGCACTTCACCGCGACCGCCGTCTGCGCCGCGCTGATCCCGCTCGCCGAGCGGCTCTATCGCGCGGTATCGGCGGCCGTTCGGATCGTGATGGCGGCGCCGCGCACGCTCTTCACGCACCGCCCGCCGAATGCCGGTGTCGCGATCTTCCGGCTGCTCGGCCGGTCTCCGATCGGTGCCGCGGGCCCGCGCGCCCCGCCCCTGGCGCGCCCGGCCTGACGCATCAATACCTTTCGGAGAGAAAGCACTTCATTCATGAAAACGTTCATTTCGCGTGCCATCTGCACGGTGGCGCTCGGCGGCGGACTGCTCGCGCTGACCGCCGGGGTCGCGAACGCCCACGTCACCGTCGACGCGCCCGGTGCGGAGCAGGGTTCGATGGCGGTGGCCACCTTCCGGGTTCCGACCGAATCCGATACCGCCGCGACCACAGCCGTCACCGTCACCGTGCCCAATCTCGCGGTTGCCATGACCGAGCCGATCCCCGGCTGGACCGCCAAGGTCGATCGCAATGACAAGTCCCAGGTCACCGCCGTGACCTGGACCGCGGATCCGGGTAACCCCGGTGTCGGGCCCGGCCAGTTCCAGCAGTTCGCGGTGGCCCTCGGCCCCCTGCCGCAGCAGGATTCGGTGAGCTTCCCGACCAAGCAGACCTACAGCGACGGCAAGGTTGTCGATTGGAATCAGCCTGCCGATCAGGGCCTGGTCGCCAACCCCGCCCCCACCCTGACGCTGGCCGCCGCCTCCGGCGATTCACACGGCACGCACGGCGTGGAGAGCGAAGATCAGGCCGCGGCAACCGAATCCGATGATTCCGGCACCGACACCACGGCCCGCTGGCTCGGCGGAATCGGGCTTGCGGTCGGCTTGGTCGGGCTCGGGCTCGGCGTCGGCTCGGTCCTGCGGGGACGGCGGTCGTGAGCGGCGGGCGCGTGCGACTGCGCGCAGTATTGCTCACCCTGCTCGCCGGGGCCGTGTGCCTCGGTGTCGGCGCCACCGTCGCCGGGCCTGCCGCGGCGCACTCCGCGGTGGTCGGCACCTCCCCCGAGGACGGCGCCTCGCTGGATGCGGGCCCCGAGCGGGTCACCATCACCTTCAACGAGAACCTGCAACCCAACTTCCCCTCGCTGACCGTGGTCGGCCCCGACGATCACCTGTGGTCCAAGGGCGATCCGGTGGTCGACGGGAAGACGGTGAGCGTCGCGGTCGGCGAACTCGGACCGGCGGGCACCTACCGGGTCGGCTACCGGGTCACCTCCGCCGACGGGCATCCGGTGGAAGGCAAACTCACCTTCACCCTCACCACCCCCGGCAATGGAACCCCCGGCCCCGCACTGGGTTCGGCGGACGCGGGCGACGGCGATTCCGGCGGCGTTCCGATCTGGGTGTTCATCGTCGGCGCGATCGTGCTGTTCGGTGGCGGACTGGCTTTCGCGTTGTTCGGGACGGGCCTGTTCGGCAAGGGCAGCGGTAAGAGCGGCCGGTGACCGATCGGGCGACCGGCGGCCGTGACCGCCGTCCGGCACTGCTGCTGGTCGTCCCGTCCGGGCTGCTCGGTGTGCTGCTGGCCTGGGCACTGACCGCGGTGACGGCCGAGAGCGCGGTCCGGGTGCTCGCCGATCTGGCCGGGGCCACCGTGCTCGGGTTGGCCGCGCTGCCGCGGGTACACGAGCGGCTGCGGCCGCCGTGGCGGCTGCTTGCGGTGCTCGCCGGAATCTGGTGCGGCAGTGAATTCGTGGTGCTGGTGTTCGAGGCCGCCGACGTCGTCGGGGTGCGGGTCGGCGCGTTGGACGCCGGACGGTTCGCCACCTTCCTCACCGAGCTCAGCGGCGGCCAGGTCGGTATCGCGATCCTGATCGGGACCGGTGCCATCGCCTGCTATTCGGCGCTGGCGTTCCGGCGCCCGGCGACCGCCTCGCCGGATCTGGTGCTGGTCTTCGCGGCGGTGGCGCTGACGCTGCGGCCGATCACCGGGCATATGTCCCAGCAGCCGTTCGGCTCGGTGCTGGCCGCCGTGCACGCGCTGGCCGCGGGCGCGTGGCTCGGCCTGTTGATCGGACTGGCGCTGGTGGTGCGTTCTCGTGGCGAATGGGCGCTCGCCCTGCCGCGCTACTCCGCGGTGGCGCTGCCGCTGGTGGCGGTCGTCGCGGTGACCGGATTGGTGAACGGCCTGGTCCGGATCGGCGGGCTCGCGCCGCTGGTGCAGACCGGATACGGACGGGTGCTGCTGGCCAAGACACTGATCCTGGGCGTGCTGCTGGCCCTCGGCTGGTGGTGGCGCCGCGATTGGGTCGGCCGCGCCGCCGATCACCGGATGCCCGCCGATGCCTCGCTGCGCCGGGCCACCGTCGAGGTGGTGGTGATGGCAGCGGCGTTCGGCCTGGCGGCGACGCTGGCCGTCACGGCATGACGGGCGCGGGCGAACGCCCGGTTAAGGTTGCGCCATGACCGAAGTGAAGATCGTCGCCGACTGCGACGCCTCGGCCGAAACCGCGTTCGCCTACGTGAACGATTACCGCAACCTGCCGCGCTTTCTGCGCGAAGTGCAGGAGTTCACGCCGGTGGGCAGCCAGACCGAAGGTGTCGGTGCGACGTTCGACGGCCACATCAAGCTGGGGCCGGTCTCGCTGAACTCCCGGATCCAGGTGGTGCGCTGGGAACCGCATGTCGCGATCGGCGTGAAGTCGATCAAAGGATTCGAGGTCGAATCGACCTTCCTGTTCCACGCCAAGGACGCCGAGCGGTGCACCGTCGACGCCATCGTCGACTACCGGGTCCCCGGTGGACTGGCGGGCAAGGCACTCGGCAAGACCATCGAGCCGTTCGTCAAGATCGCGGTGAAGCACAGCACCGACAACCTCACCAAGCAGATCGCGGAATTCCACCGGACCCGCGGGGCCGACGGCACGGAATGAGCACTGCCGGCGGGACACAGCGAGTGTGGGAAATCGGTCGAATGCCCTGCTCGAATCCCCATTCGCAGCTGGCGGTGACCTCCTGCACAGGCATAGCCTTTAGGTATGAAGAAACCCACCTTCGGGCAGCGCATTGCCTATGATCTGGGCCGCGAGCTCCCCGCGGACCTGCACGAGTGGGTGGTCCACGACCTGGTCGGGCACGGGGCCATGGAACGCTATCTCGTGCGGTTCATCGGGCCGATCATTCCGTTCTTCGCGCTGGTGCTGCTGTTTCCCGGACCGATGCCGCTCAAGCTCGGGCTGATCGTGATGATGATCGTGCCGCTGATCATCTTCACCGTCGCGCTCAGCTATGTGTGGCGCCGGTATCGGCTGGTGCAGCACGGGCTCGATCCGGGGTTGGTCGATCACGGCAAGATTTCCGACCACGATCGCGAGATGTACGAACTGCGCTACGGACATCGATAGGCGTACCTCCGCCTTCGCTCCGGCCATGCGCGGTCCGGCGCCTGGCTGCGCCTGATCGTGTCGGGCCCAAGGGAACGGTCCCAGACCGAGCGGTCCGTTCGGGGTGAAACCCGGCCACCTCTAAGCTGAGGGCCATGACCGAACCGACAGATGTTGTGGCGACCGCGGACCTGGCCGACGAAATCGGCCCCGAGATTCGCAGCTGTGATACCCAATTCATCCAGTTCGGCGGCCGCGCGGCATTCTCCGGCCGGATCACCACCATCCGCTGCTTCCAGGACAATCTGCTGGTCAAGCAGACGCTGAGCGAACCGGGCGAGGGCAAGGTGCTGGTCGTGGACGGCGGCGCGAGCGTGCACACCGCTCTGGTGGGCGACATCATCGCGGGCCGCGGCGTAGCCAACGGCTGGGCCGGCGTCATCGTCAACGGCGCCGTGCGCGATTCGGCCATCCTGCGCACCCTCGACATCGGTATCAAGGCGCTGGGCACCAACCCGCGCAAGAGCACCCAGACCGGATCCGGCGACACGGACGTACCGGTGGAGTTCGGCGGTGTCACCTTCGTGCCGGGCGACATGCTCTACAGCGATCACGACGGGGTCGTGGTCCGCGCAGCGGACTGATCCGGCCTACTCCGCGACTCGCGCCTGGTGACCGGCGAGGGCGACCACATCGCCGACGTGCAATTGCCGTCCGCGCCGTAGCTCGACCTCGTCGTTCACTCGCACCAGACCCGCGGCGATCACCGTCTTGGCTTCCGAACCGGAATCGATCAGATTGGCCAATTTGAGAAATTGGCCGAGCCGAATGGCTTCGTCATCGATCGGCACATCGACTGGTTCCGACATGAACTAAATACTTACTCCTCCGGCCCGGCCGAGACTGCAGCGGCCCAGCATCCGGCACTGATCCGCCATTTCTGAGACGTCGCAAAGGGGTCGCGAACACGCCGCGACAAACGACCGGCAAATCCACCCCAACGGTCACACTGGATCGGTGACTTCCGCGCCAGACGACCTACGCACGACCACCGAGCTATCCGCGAGCAGACCCGCTGCGCCGGTACCGCATCGGGGGCGCGGCCGGTTGGCCGAGGTTCCGCATTACGCCGGGCTGGTGCTCGGTGTGTTCGCGGTGGCATGTCTGCTGTGGAGCCTGTCGCCCGCGCTGCGCTATCTGACCCACGCGCCCCGCCACTACATCGACGACTACTACTTCGACGCTCCCGACACCAGCCTGGTGTGGGCACTGGTGGTGGGTCTGCTCGCGGCGGCGACGGCCGGACGAAAACGCATCGCCTGGTGGTTGCTCGTCATCTACCTGGTGACGTGGGTGCTCGACAACGTCGTCGCCTTCCTCACCGACCGCGATGTGAACGCCCTGGTCGCGGCCGTGGTGCACGTGGCGGTGATCGGTGTGCTCATCGCCGCCTGGCCCGAGTTCTACACCCGGGTGCGCCGCGGTGCCGGCCGCAAAGCGCTGCTCGCGCTGGTGGGTGGGGCCGCTCTCGGCTGCCTGCTCGGCTGGGGCCTGGTGGAGATGTTCCCCGGCTCGCTGCCCGCGGGGGCGCAACGCCCGCTGTGGGCGGTGTACCGGGTGACCGGCGCGATCCTGGTGGAGAACGAGCAGTTCGACGGCTCGCCGCATCATTTCGTGAATTTCCTGCTCGGCCTGTTCGGCGCGGTCGCCCTGCTCAGTGCCTTCATCGTGCTGCTGCGCTCCCAGCGCGCCGACAACGCCATGACCGGGCTCGACGAATCCGCGCTGCGCGGACTGCTGGCCCGCTCCGACGTGGAGGATTCACTCGGCTATTTCGCCACTCGCCGCGACAAGGCCGTGGTGTTCGCGCCGAGCGGCAAGGCCGCCATCACCTACCGGGTCGAGCTCGGTGTCTGCCTGGCCAGCGGTGACCCGATCGGCCTCAAAGAGGCGTGGCCGCAGGCGATCGATGCCTGGCTGCGCTTGGCCGACCAGTTCGGCTGGGCGCCCGCGGTGATGGGCGCCAGCGAACTCGGAGCGACCGCCTACCGCAGAGCCGGGCTGTCGGTGCTGCGCCTCGGCGACGAGGCCGTGCTCGACACCAGGAACTTCTCCCTGGCCGGCGCCGAGATGAAACCGGTCCGCCAAGCCGTCAACCGATTGCGCCGCCAAGGCATGTGGGTGCGGATCCGGCGCCACTCGGATATCCCCGCCGATGAGTTCGCCCAGATCGTGGCGCGGGCCGAGGCCTGGCGCGATACCGAGAACGAGCGCGGCTTCTCGATGGCGCTCGGCCGGCTCGGCGACCCACTCGATGGCGACTGCCTGCTGGTGGAGGCCGTCGACTCCGACGACCGGGTACTCGCCATGCTGTCGATGGTCCCGTGGGGCCGCACCGGAGTTTCGCTGGAGTTGATGCGCCGCGACCCGCTCGGACCCAACGGCGTGATGGAGTTGATGATCTCCCAGCTCGCGCTCACCTCCGACCAGTACGGCATCACCAAGATCTCGCTGAACTTCGCGGTGTTCCGTTCGGTATTCGAGGAAGGCGGACGCATCGGTGCCGGGCCGATCCTGCGGGCCTGGCGCGGGGTGCTGCTGTTCTTCTCCCGGTGGTGGCAGCTCGAAGCGCTGTACCGGTCGAATGTGAAATATCAGCCGATCTGGGTGCCGCGGTTCTTCCTGTTCGAGGAACGCAGGCAGCTGCCGCGGGTGGCGATGGCCAGCGGCCTTGCCGAAGGGTTCCTGCCGCGTTTCGGCGCCGAACCGGACCCGGCCACGCACACCGGACGCCACCCCGCCGTCCCGCCGACCAGCACCGGCCTGCACGCCGACGGCAGCCCGCCCGAGCCGCCCGAATCCGAGGCCGAACTCCAGCTGGCGCGCAGGCCCGAACAGGTGCGGGTGCGGATGAACAAGCTGGATCGGCTGGCCGCCACCGGCATCGACGCCTACCCCGTCGCCTATCCGCCGACCCACACCGTCGCGGCGGCGCGCCGGTCACCGCGCGGGACGACGGTGCGGGTATGCGGCAGGCTGCTGCGCATCCGCGACTACGGCGGCGTGGTGTTCGCGGTGCTGCGCGACTGGTCCGACGACATCCAGCTGGTACTCGACCGGGAACGCCTCGGCGCCAAGCGCTGCGCCGAATTCGGCGAATTCTTCGACCTCGGCGATCTCATCGAGGTCAGCGGGCGGATCGGGCGCAGCAGGCGCGGGGAGTTGTCGCTGCTGGTCGCGGACTGGCGGATGCTGGGCAAATGCCTGCACCCGCTGCCCGACAAGTGGAAGGGCCTGGCCGATCCGGAGGCGCGGGTCCGGCAACGCTACGTCGACATGATGATCAACCCGGAGACCCGCGACGTGCTGGCCAAACGCAGTGCGGTGGTGCGGTCGCTGCGGGATTCGCTCACCGACTGGGGCTATATCGAGGTCGAGACGCCGATCCTGCAGCAGGTGCACGGCGGCGCCAACGCGACGCCGTTCCGCACCCATATCGACGCCTACGATCTGGACCTCTACCTGCGCATCGCCCCCGAGCTCTACCTCAAACGGCTCTGCGTCGGCGGCGTGGAGAAGGTGTTCGAACTGGGTCGCACCTTCCGCAACGAGGGCGTGGATTTCAGCCACAACCCGGAATTCACCATTCTCGAGGCGTACGAGGCGCACAGCGATTACGAGCGGATGATGCACCTGTGCCGTCAGCTGATCCAGAACGCGGCCCTGGCCGCCAACGGCGCGATGGTCGCGATGCGCCCCAAGGGCGACGGCACCTTCGAGGCCGTCGACATCTCCGGTGAATGGCCGGTCAAGACCGTGCACGGAGCCATCTCGCAGGCCATCGGCACCGAGATCACTCCACGCACCGACGTCACGCGGCTGCGAGAGTTGTGCGACGCCAACACGATCCCGTACCAGCACGCCTGGGACGCCGGCCAGATCGTGCTGGAAATGTATGAGCACCTGGTGGAAGACCGCACCGAAGAGCCCACCTTCTACATCGACTTCCCCACCTCGGTCTCCCCGCTCACCCGCAGCCACCGCCGCATCGCGGGCGTCGCCGAACGCTGGGACCTGGTGGCCTGGGGCGTCGAATTGGGCACCGCCTACAGCGAACTCACCGACCCGGTCGAACAACGACGCCGGCTCACCGAGCAGTCCATGCTCGCGGCGGGCGGCGACCCGGAGGCCATGGAACTGGACGAGGACTTCCTGCAGGCCCTCGAACACGCCATGCCACCCACCGGCGGGCTGGGTATGGGTGTTGATCGGGTGGTCATGCTGATCACTGGGCGCAGTATTCGGGAGACGTTGCCGTTCCCGTTGGTCAAGCCGCGGTGACGCGATCGGCTCGCCGAATGTTCGCGCGCCGAGCCCGCGGGCAATAGTGTGGAGGATCCGGCGCCAGGAGGAGGCCGCCGACACACATCGGATTGGGGATCTTCGTTGTATCACCTCGACTTGCTGACCAACGCCGCCACGCTCGATCACTCGACCTGGGCGAGCCCGGACGTGTGGACCGCGGCCATGGAGCAGGAGCTGGCGAAAAGGGGCGGCAAAGGCAAGAAGGGCAAGGGTGGGTGGATCATCGGGATCATCTGCGTCGTCGCCATTCTCGCCATCGTCGTGGCGGTCGTGCTGCTCATGAAGCGCAAGAAGAACGCCCAGCCGCCGCAGGGCCAGATCCCACCGCAGGGCCAGTTCCCGCTGGACCCGAACAACCCGTACCCGCCGCAGGGTCAGTACCCGCGGCAGGGCCAGTACCCGCAGGACCCGAACAATCCGCCCCACGGCGGCCAGTACCCGCCGCAGGGTGGGTAGTACCCGCCGCAGAATCACTAGCCGGACGCGTCACTCGCACCGGGCCGTAGCTCCACGGATCGGTGCGAGATAGCTCCAGTAGAGGAAACCGGACAACCGATCGCGTTCGGTTGGCGGGCGTTCCGGTGTAGCCCTATTGTTATTCGCGGTGTGTGCGTCGGGGCCTCGGATGTTATCCGGGTGTGCGCACTCGACGGGTGGAATGGTGTTCACTTCGTGTGCACCGGTGCGCCATCCGGCGAGTTCAGCATCGTAGCGACAGCGTGTACGGGAACGCCCTGATCAGGGGCGATGGGTTGACTGGAGCAGTATGCAGTTCAAGAAGGTTGCCGCGGCACTCGGCGCGTGCGTGGCGATCGCATCCGGGTTGGTTGTCGGAGGTAACGCCGTGGCAACGGCCGCACCCGGATGCCCGAGTCTGTACGTGGTGGCGATTCCCGGCACCTGGGAAACCGGCCATGACAAGAAGCCACAGCCCGGCATGCTGTCCGGCGTGACCAACGGGCTCGGCCCGGAGACGAAGGTCGACTACGTCACCTACGCCGCCACCGCTTTCCCGTGGGAGGGCGATGTCTACGGCCAGTCCAAGCGTGAGGCCACCGATAAGGCGCGCGGGCTCGTCGGCGCGATGGCACAGCGGTGCGGTGCCACCAAGATCGGCCTGGTCGGCTACAGCCAGGGTGCCGACGCCGCAGGCGATCTCGCCGCGGAGATCGGCACCGGCGTCGGAGTCGTCCCGCCGAGCCGGATCGCCGGCGTCGGCCTGATCTCGGATCCGCGGCGCTCGCCGAACGATATCCAGGTCGGTCCGCACGCGGGTGGTGCCGGTGGCGGTGGGCCGCGGGTCGGCGGCTTCGGCTGGATCCACGACCGGGTGCGCACCATCTGCGCCGTCGACGACCTCTACTGCGCGACAGCCTCGGACGATTTCGTCACCCGGTTCGCCGGATTCCTGGCGCAGAGCTCGGACGCCAATCCCGCGAACATGTGGCGCTACCAGCTGGAAGCCGGTGCGATCATCAACGATCTGATGGCGAACGGCGGCATCCCGACCCTGCAGGCCCAGCTCACCGAATCCGCCAACCAGCAGCGGATCAAGGAGCTGGAGGACTTCTACCAGTCGCACGCCCACACCAGCTACGGCACCTACCAGGTGGGCGGCGGGCAGACCGCCATCTCCTGGATGCACAACTGGTTCGCGCGCATGGCGTGATCAGCGGCCCCGCCCTGCGGCCACCCACTCGGCACTGCCGGGTCGGTGGCCGCAGTCGTGTGCGCAGCCGCTAGCTGCTACCGAAGGAACCGGTAGCGCCGGGCAGCACCCGATGCAGGATGCGCGGTCCGGAACCGTCGGGGCCCGGGCCGCCGGGGCGGTGATCGTCCAGGTACAGGCGACGCTCACCATCGCGGTGCTCCCCGAGGTGCAGCCCCGGTCGACTCACCTCATCGGCGCTCGCCGCGACCGGGGCAGCCGCCTCGGCGACCTGGGTGGTGGCTGCGCTCGGCGCCTCGGCCGATGCGGTGGCAGCGACCGCCGCCACCGGTACCGCGGCGAGCGCACCCGCCACCGCGACCCGAAGGCCGATCCGTCGAACAGAAGACAGTTTCGTGGAGTGCAACGTCAATCCCTTTCTCCCGGAACATGAACCGCGTCCGCGGTGCACGAACTCCAGGAAAGCCGCCGACGCTGGGACAGCGGTGGGACCGAGCTGGCAGTCTGCTGGGAATGGCCGTGTGGGTCAGGCCTTGATGTTGCGCGGCAGCAGCTCCCAGACGTGCCCGTTCTCGTTGATGGTGGCGGCGGTGCGCCGTCCGGTGCGAGAGAACAGGATCCGGGTGATCGAGCAGTAGTCGATCGGGAACGTCAGCGGGCGGGCCAGGCCGAGAATGTCCTGGAGCAGGATATTGACCACCCCACCGTGCGCGAACGCGACCACGGTATCGGTGTGGTCGGCGCGCACCGCGATATCGGTGATCGTATCCAGCACCCGCGACTTGAACGCGGGCTCGTCGATCACCGTCGGCAGATGACCGGCCTTGATCCGATCGTATTCGGCCCGGAACTCCACCTTGGCGTCCTCGATCGGGATGTACGCGGGCAGGTCCCGGTCGTATTCGGCCAGCCCGTCGAGCACCTCGACCTCGAGTCCCAGCTTCGCCGCCGTCGGCCGCGCGGTCTCCAGCGCCCGGCGCTGCGGACTGCTCACCACCCGCGCGATCCGATGATGCGCCAGCGCCGCGGGCACCCGCTCGGCCTGCTCCACCCCCACCCCGGCCAGCCCCGGATCCGCCGCCCCCTCGACCTGCTCGATCCGGACGGGCTGGGCATGGCGAACGAGAATCAGCTGCACACCCCTACTGTGCCGTATGGCGGCAGGCGGCGCGCACCGGGCATGTCGGTCGAGGGCCGCCCACGCCGAAACCACTCATTCCCCACCCGGCCGGCACGGTCCGCTCTCTCGACCCCGGCGGAGGAGCCATCACCCCCGGGAGCTTCAGCACACACATAGCGATCCCCGGAAAGAGCCGACAGCCTCGAGTTTCGAATTCCGGCAGCCGAATATGCCTGCGGCGGAAGAGAATCAGCAAATGCGATATTCCGCCGCTGTTCAACCCTCTTGCAGCGCAAGGAATTGCGCGCGATAGGGTCACCGTGTGTCCGTTCATGGGGGACGGGCAAAGCGGAGGGAATTCACAGAATGAAGTTCGGAAAGATCACTGCTGCCGTTTTCATGGCCGTCACCGCGGTGGGGATCACCGCGGCCACTGCCAATGGTCAGCCCGCTGTGGCGAACGAGTCGGCCGTGGTGACCTCGGGGGACGCGACTTCCGGTGTTGTGCAGGGTATCAACTACAACACCACCGTTTCCCCTTCTGACAAGACCATCACCTGGGCCGTCGACAAGGGCCGGTTCGAGGTCGCCGCGGACGGCTCGGCCGTGCTGTTGAAGTCCGAGGACGGCGCGACCGTCGACCAGGTGCCGCTGCGCTCGGAGGTCGCGGGCCTGCCGATCGCGGTGGAAGAGGAGATCAGCGCCGACGGCCGCACCGTCACGCTGGCCGCCACCATGACGCCCGAGGACAGCGCCGAGCTGAAGGACGTCTCGAACCTGAAGGACATCAGCTCCTACGACCGGCTGATGGAGCAGGTCAACAAGAACCTGCCCGGCATCGCCATCGGTGCACTGATCGGCTGCTTCGTGCCGTTCCTGTGGATCATCACCATCCCGGCAGGCGCCGTCATCGGTGGTTACGTGATGGGCGGCCAGCCGTTCCTGGACGCGCTGATCGCGTTCGCGACCGGCCAGCCCTGAGCTGAATCGACACCGTAAGGGTGCGCAGGCATATTGCCTGCGCACCCTTTGTGTTTCGGGAACCGAAACGATCGGGCACCGCGCGGGATTCTTCGATCACCGGGCGAAACCCCAGAACGCAAAAAGGCGTTGTGCAGGAACATCCCGCACAACGCCTTTTCGGCTGTTATCGGCTCAGCGCTGGGCGACCATCGTCGGGGTGATGGGCGCCGGGAGGGCGGTCTCACCCTCCAGGAACGTGTCCACCGCGGACGCCGCGGCGCGGCCTTCGGCGATGGCCCACACGATCAGCGACTGGCCGCGACCCATATCGCCGGCGACGTAGACGCCGGGGATGTTGGTGGCCCAGTTCTTGTCACGCTGGACGTTGCCGCGCTGGTCGTAGCCGACGCCGAGGTCGGTGAGCAGGCCCGGCTTCTCGGGGCCGACGAAGCCCATGGCCAGCAGCACCAGATCGGCTTCGAGGGTGAAGTCGGTGCCTTCGACCTTCTCGAAGCGGCCGTTGACCATCTTCACCTCGTGCGCCTCGAGGCCGGTGACCTTGCCGTTCTTGCCGACGAAGCGTTCGGTGTTCACCGAGAACACCCGCTCGCCACCCTCCTCGTGGGCCGAGGACACCCGGTACATGAGCGGGTAGGTCGGCCACGGGGTGGAGCTGGCGCGCTCCTCCGGCGGACGCGGCATGATCTCGAACTGGTGCACGCTCTCGGCGCCCTGACGGTGCGAGGTACCGAGGCAGTCGGCGCCGGTGTCGCCACCGCCGATGATGACGACCTTCTTGCCGCGGGCGTGGATCGGCGGCAGGCCTTCGGCGTCGGTGACCGGATCGCCGTGCTGCACCCGGTTGGCCCAGGGCAGGAACTCCATCGCCTGATGGATGCCGTCCAGTTCACGACCGGGAATCGGCAGGTCGCGGGCCTGGGTGGCACCGCCGGCCAGCACGATCGCGTCGAACTGCTCGCGCAGTTCGTCGGCGGTGATGTCGACACCGACGTTCACACCGGTCTTGAAGATGGTGCCTTCGGCCTCCATCTGCGCCAGGCGGCGGTCGATGAAGCGCTTCTCCATCTTGAATTCCGGGATGCCGTAGCGCAGCAGACCACCGATGCGGTCGGCCCGCTCGAACACGGTCACGGTGTGACCGGCGCGGGTCAGCTGCTGGGCGGCGGCCAGACCGGCCGGGCCGGAACCGACGACGGCGACCTTCTTACCGGTGAGCCGGGTCGGGTACACCGGGGCGACCCAGCCCTCGTCGAAGGCGTTCTCGATGATCTCGACCTCGACCTGCTTGATGGTCACCGGGTCCTGGTTGATCCCGAGCACGCACGACGCCTCACACGGCGCCGGGCACAGCCGCCCGGTGAACTCCGGGAAGTTGTTGGTCGCGTGCAGCCGGTCGATACCGTCGCGCCAGCGGTCCTTGTAGACCAGGTCGTTCCATTCCGGAATCAGGTTGCCCAGCGGACAACCGTTGTGACAGAACGGAATACCGCAGTCCATGCACCGGCTGGCCTGACGCTGGAGGGTCTCGTGGGAGAAGTTCTCCTCGTAGACCTCTTTCCAGTCCATCAGTCGCAGCGGCACCGGACGCCGCTTGGGCAGCTCACGCGAGGTGTGCTTCAAAAATCCCTGCGCGTCACCCACGAGCAGCCTCCATAATTGCCTCGTCCACGTCCTTGCCGCTCTTCTCAGCCTCGGAGATAGCGAGCAGCACCTTCTTGTATTCGCGTGGCATAACCTTCACAAAGTGGTTCACCTGCTGCGACCAGTCACTCAGAATGCGTTCGGCCACAGCCGATCCGGTCTGGTCGCGGTGCTGCGTGATGATGTCGCGCAGCCAGGTGAAGTCGTCGCCGGACAGCGGCTCGATGGCATCGGCCTGGTCCGGGTTCACCTTCGCTTCGAAGGTGCCGTTCGGGTTGTAGACGAACGCCACACCGCCCGACATACCGGCGCCGAAGTTGCGGCCGGTCTCACCGAGGATGACGACCTTGCCGCCGGTCATGTACTCACAACCGTGATCGCCGACGCCCTCGACCACCGCGGTGGCGCCCGAGTTACGCACCGCGAACCGCTCACCCACGATGCCGTTGATGAACGCCAGGCCGCTGGTCGCGCCGAACAGGATCACGTTGCCGGCGATGATGTTCTCTTCGGCCACGAACTCCGGCGGCGCGGTGGGCGCCGGGCGGACCACGATGTGGCCGCCGGACAGGCCCTTGCCGACGTAGTCGTTGGCATCGCCCTGCACCCGCAGGGTGATACCGGCCGGGACGAACGCGCCGAAGCTGTTGCCCGCCGAACCGGTGAAGGTGATGTCGATGGTGTCGTCGGGCAGGCCGGCGCCACCGTAGAGCTTGGTCACCTCGTGGCCGAGCATGGTGCCGACCGTCCGGTTCACGTTGGTGATCTTGGTTTCGAACTTGACCGGCTTGCCGCGCTCGAGCGCATCGGCCGACTGGGCGATGAGCTCGTTGTCCAGCGCCTTGTCCAGCCCGTGGTCCTGGGTCTTGGTGCAGCGGCGGTCCTGGTACATGAACGCCGTCTCGACGTCGTCGAGGATCGGCGACAGGTCCAGCTTGGCCGCCTTCCAGTGCTGCTTGGCCTTGCTGGTGTCGAGCAGGTCGACCCGGCCGATGGCCTCGTCCAGCGTGCGGAAGCCCAGCGAGGCCAGCAGTTCGCGCACCTCTTCGGCGATGAACATGAAGAAGTTCTCGACGAATTCCGGCTTGCCGGTGAAGCGCTGGCGCAGGATCGGGTTCTGCGTGGCCACACCGACGGGGCAGGTGTCCAGATGGCACACCCGCATCATGATGCAGCCGGAGACCACCAGCGGCGCGGTGGCGAAGCCGTACTCCTCGGCGCCGAGCAGCGCGGCGATCATCACGTCGCGGCCGGTCTTCATCTGGCCGTCGACCTGCACCACGATGCGGTCGCGCAGACCGTTGAGCAGCAGCGTCTGCTGGGTCTCGGCCAGGCCGAGCTCCCAGGGACCGCCCGCGTGCTTGAGCGAGGTGAGCGGCGAGGCGCCGGTGCCACCGTCGTGGCCGGAGATCAGCACCACATCGGCGTGCGCCTTGGACACACCGGCGGCGACGGTGCCGACGCCGGGCTCGGCGACCAGTTTCACGTGAATCCGCGCCTGCGGATTCGCGTTCTTCAGGTCGTGGATCAGCTGGGCCAGATCCTCGATCGAGTAGATGTCGTGGTGCGGCGGCGGCGAGATCAGGCCGACACCGGGCGTGGAGTGCCGCACCTCGGCGACCCACGGGTACACCTTGTGCGCGGGCAGCTGACCGCCCTCACCGGGCTTGGCGCCCTGGGCCATCTTGATCTGGATGTCGGTGCAGTTGGTCAGGTAGTGCGCGGTGACACCGAAACGACCCGAGGCCACCTGCTTGATCGCGCTGCGGCGCCAGTCGCCGTTCTCCTCGACCTCGAACCGAGCCGGATGCTCGCCGCCCTCACCGGAGTTGGAGCGGCCACCGAGCCGGTTCATCGCGATGGCGAGGGTCTCGTGCGATTCGGCGGAGATGGAGCCGTAGCTCATCGCACCGGTGGAGAACCGCTTGACGATCTCGCTGGCGGGCTCGACCTCGTCGATCGAGATCGGCGCGCGCTCGCCGGACTTGAACTTGAACAGGCCGCGCAGCGAGGCCAGCCGCTCGGACTGGTCGTCGACCAGCTTGGTGTACTCCTTGAAGATCGAGTACTGCCCGGTGCGGGTGGAGTGCTGCAGCTTGAACACGGTGTCCGGGTTGAACAGGTGGTACTCACCCTCGCGCCGCCACTGGTATTCACCGCCGACCTCGAGCTCGCGGTGCGCGCGCTCGGTGCGGTTCTCCAGGAACGCGATCCGGTGCCTGGCCGCGACCTCGTCGGCGATGTCGTCGAGGCCGATACCGCCCAGGTGCGAGCGCAGACCGGTGAAGTACTCGTCGACCAGGCCCTGATCCAGGCCGATCACCTGGAACAGCTGGGCGCCGTTGTAGGAGGCCAGGGTGGAGATGCCCATCTTGGACATCACCTTCAGCACACCCTTGCTCGCGGCCTTGTTGTAGTTGGCCACGGCCTTGCGGAAATCGGCGGCGTGATCGCCGGTGCTGCCCGGCAGCTCCAGCGCGCCGCGCTCCATCATGTCCTCGATGGACTCGAAGGCCATGTACGGGTTGATGGCCGCCGCGCCGAAGCCGACGAGCATCGCCATGTGGTGCACCTCGCGGGCGTCACCGGCCTCGACGACCAGCCCGACCATGGTGCGGGTGCGCTCGCGGACCAGATGGTGATGCACCGACGAGGTGAGCAGCAGCGACGGGATCGGCGCCAGCTTCTCGTTGGACTCACGGTCGGACAGCACGATGATGCGGGCGCCGCCGTCGATGGCGGCCGAGACCTGGGTGTTGATGGCGGCCAGCGCCCTGCGCAGACCCTCGCCGCCCTCGGCGACCGGGTACAGGCCGCGCACGACCACCGAACGCAGATCGGGGTGCGAGCCGTCGTCGTTGATGTGCACGAGCTTGGCCAGCTCGTCGTTGTCCAGGATCGGCTGCTCGATGGCGATCTGCTTACAGGATTCCGGGCTCGGATGCAGCAGGTCGGCCTCCGGACCGATATTGCGCTTGAGGCTGGTGACCACCTCTTCCCGGATCGCGTCCAGCGGCGGGTTGGTGACCTGCGCGAACAGCTGGGAGAAGTAGTCGAACAGCAGCCGCGACCGGCTCGACAGCACCGCGATCGGGGTGTCGGTGCCCATCGAACCGAGCGCCTCACCGCCGGTCTTGGCCATCGGCGCGATCAGCAGGTTCAGTTCCTCGGTGGTGTAGCCGAAGATCTGCTGCCGGATCAGCACCCGGTCGTGCGACATGTGCACATGCGGGCGGTCGGGCAGATCGGCCAGCCGGCTCACGCCCGCGTCCAGCCATTCCTGGTACGGGTGCTCGGAGGCGAGCTGATCCTTGAGCTCGTCGTCGCCGACGATGCGGCCCTGCGCGGTGTCGACCAGGAACATGCGGCCGGGCTGCAGGCGGACCTTCTTGATCACCTTGGCCGGATCGATGTCGAGCACGCCGACCTCGGAGGCCATGACGACGAGGCCGTCGTCGGTGACCCAGATGCGGCTGGGGCGCAGGCCGTTGCGGTCGAGCACCGCACCGATGACGGTGCCGTCGGAGAAGCACACCGACGCCGGGCCGTCCCACGGCTCCATCAGCATCGAGTGGTACTCGTAGAACGCGCGTCGCTTCGCGTCCATGGTCTCGTTGCGTTCCCAGGCCTCGGGAATCATCATCAGCACCGCGTGCGGCAGGCTGCGACCGCCCAGGTGCAGCAGCTCGAGCACCTCGTCGAAGCGGGCGGTGTCGCTGGCGCCGGGGGTGCAGACCGGGAAGATCTTCTCCAGCCGGTTCTTGCCCGCGGAGTCGGTGCCGAAGACATCGGAGCGCAGCAGCGCCTCACGCGCGCGCATCCAGTTCTCGTTACCGCTGACGGTGTTGATCTCACCGTTGTGCGCGACCCGGCGGAACGGGTGGGCCAGCGGCCAGGACGGGAAGGTGTTGGTGGAGAAGCGCGAGTGCACGATGCCGAGCGCCGACTCCACCCGGTCGTCCTGCAGGTCGAGGTAGAACGCCCGCAGCTGCGGGGTGGTGAACATGCCCTTGTAGACGAAGGTCTGCCCGGACAGGCTCGGGAAGTACACCGACTCGCGGCCGACCGCGCCCTCACCGGCGCCGGACTTGCCGAGCTCGCGCTCGACCCGCTTGCGGATGACGTAGGCACGACGCTCCAGGTCCATCCCGGACAGCTGCTCGCCGTCGGCGGGGGAACCGATGAAGATCTGCCGGAAGGTCGGCATGGCATCGCGCGAGAGTGCGCCGAGCGAGGACTCGTCGATCGGCACCTCACGCCAGCCGAGGACGGCGAGGCCCTCTTCCTTGACGATCTTGTCCACGCCGTACGCGGCGACGGCGGCTTCGCGACGGGCCTGCGGCAGGAAGGCGATACCGGTGGCGTAGGAGCCCTCCGGCGGCAGCTCGAAGTCGACCACGGCACGGAAGAACCGGTCCGGCACCTGGATCAGGATGCCTGCGCCGTCACCACTGTTGGGCTCGGCGCCCGCGGCACCACGGTGCTCCAGGTTCAACAAGGCGGTGATGGCCTTGTCGACGATGTCACGGCTGCGGCGGCCGTGCATGTCCACGACGAAGGCGACGCCACACGCGTCGTGCTCGTTCGCCGGGTCGTAGAGACCGATGGGTCCAGGTGACCTGTGGCCAGGAAGTTGCGTCATGCCTCTGCCTTCAAGAAAGTCGGCCCTCGATTCGGGCGGCCGTCGAAGACGGCCTGTCGAACGCCTCCGTCAAGACTGCGCCGGTACCTTCGGGAAGCCAGCCGCGCTGATGGTTCCCTGTATCCGATTCGCGGCGCTCGCCGCTGGGTGCAGTCACGTCTCTAGTTGTCCACCCGCTCCTGTTATGCAGTAGGGGTGCTCGGTGGTAACGGAACGCTTACGTGTTCCTTACCGCCGCGCGGGGTTGTGCCCGCTACGCTCGGCACCGGGTCAGGGTGCCTGTACGGGCGTTCGGGCACCGAACATTCTGTGTTCGGCGTAAGAGCAAACGATAAGTCAGGTCCCGAGCCCAACCAACTTAGGTTTCGCTAATAACCAGGTCTAGCTGGGCTTCTTCATTCAGGTCCTCCACGTGTGCGCGTCGTCCAGTGTAAAGCAGCATCCGGGCACTGATCGATCCCGTTCCGTGCAGGTCGGAGGGGGTTGTCAGGGGGCTTTCCGGAGGGTGACCGAGCGCGCCATTGCGCTCGAACACCCGCTTTCACCTGCATCGAAGCAGATTTCCCCGCGCCGGAGCCGGACAAACCATTCGTGGTGCGGCTAACCATTGCGCGGGCCGATGAGATATTTCCGACAGCGTTGTGACGAGCACAGAACATGATCCGACCGTCCGGCCTGTTTTACCCGATGTGCGCTTCAGCACACTTGCAGCAAACGGCGCCCGAGTGGTCTTCGACACATCTGATCGTGGTCTCGGCCGCGTGTGACGCCGGTCCGGATCTCGTTGCGGCAGCGCGGTCTTCGGCACATAGGGCGCTACCTGCGGCATCGGATCCGCGCGCGCGGCGGTCCGCCCCGCCGATCTCCGCCGTCGGCGACATCGACGCCTGCTGTGAGGCTGACCACATCGCCCGCTCCGCGCTCGGTGGATCGGCAGATCGCCTGTCACGCTGTGACAACGAATCCGTGACACTTTCGCCACGCGCGGGCGATCGCCGTGGCAGTCGAGAAGCGAGCTGCGCGCGAACATCGGGGCCGAGCGCGACAAGGACTCGGACATAGAGGATGTGGGAATCCCATGACCGTCATCGGCATGCTCACCTGGCTCGGCGGGGACAGGGCCGGCGCCCGGCCTGATATCGACGACAGCCGAGAACACAGTGCATACGCGCTCACCGGCGCGGTGGTCGTGCTGTTCGCGGTGGTCGCGGGAGCGGTCACCGGTGCGGCGGGTGCGGCGTCGGGATGGCCTGCCTTCGGTGTGATCGCGGCGGCGGTGATCGTCGTGCTGCTGGCGGGCGCCATCGGCAAGGCGCTGGCCACGGTCGACCCGGAAACCGTGCTGCGCCGCGACGGCGAGACCGGCGACCGGCGCGGTTCGATCGGGCGGGTGGTCGTGGCCGCACTGACCGGGGTGCTGCTGGCGGAACTGGCCTCGACCCTGCTGTTCGGCGGCACCGTCGACCGGCTGCTGGACGAACGCGCAGCGGCCGCGGCGGCCTCGGTGCCGTCCGTGCGCGACGCCCGCGCCGATCTCGACCGGGCCCGCGCCGACCGTTCCAACCTGAACCAGACGATCGCGCAGGCGCAGGCCGATATCGACAAGGCCCTCATCACCGCGCGCTGCGAATACAACCCCACCCCGGAATGCCCGCAGACCCGGATCACCGGCGTCCCCGGGCGCGGACCGGAATCACAGACCGCCGACGACATGCTCGCCGACGCCCGCGCCAAGCACGCCGCCGCGCTGGACCGGATCGCACCACTCGACCAGGCCGTCACCGATGCGCAGGTGCGCGTCGACGCCGCCGAGACCGCCGCCCTCGCCGCCGCCGACCGTGGACTTGGCGCGCGCTGGGTCGCCATGCACGACCACACCACCGCCCACGCCGGCGCCCTGCTGCTGCGGCTGCTGACGGCGACCGCGTTCGTGCTGCTCGCGCTGCTGCCGCTGATCCTGCGACGCTGGCGCGGGGAAACCGCGCAGGACCGGCGGCTGGCCGCCGACACCATCCGGGACCGGGCCGAGCGGACCGCCGATGCCGCCATCGCGGTGAAGCGAGCCGAAGTGCGCACCGAGGCCGAGCGGTTGCGCGCCGATCAACAGCTCACCGCCGCCCGGCTGGCCGTCGAGGCCGATACCGCCATCGACCGGGAACGCCAGCGCACCCGCGTCATCGCCGCCATCGGCGGCCTGGAGATCGGCATCACCGAACCCCCGCGCCGGGCCGTCGGCGCGGGCGCGACCGCCGAACTACCGGCCGGAACTCCGGCCGCCGACCGAAAGGACCCCACCGTGTCGCACGACGGGATCGCCACCCCGACGAATCTGCCCGCCCCGGTCGGCGCGAACGCGATCACCCCGGCACCGGGCCCCCTCGCCCCCGCGGTGCCGACGGCAGCGCCCGACCGGTCCGAACGCTCCGGTGCAGGTGGCGGACTGGAGTTGCCGCTGATCGGTCAGGTGCCGTTCACCGACACCGCCGCCCGCTGGATCCGCCCGCTGGTCCCCTCCTTCGTCGCCAACGCCATCGATACAGCGACCCATCCGCTGCGTACCGCGCGCCAGGCGTTCGAAGAGGTCGAGGAGATCACCTTCACGCTGCGCCGCACCCGCAAGGTCACCGTCGACTCCGAAGACTCGGCCGCCCAAGCCGCCCCGCAGGTGGGCTACCAGGTGCCGCCCGGGTACCAGCTGACGCCGGGCACGCCGGAGTACTGGCACGCTCAGCGCATCGCCGCCGCGGCCGTCGACCCCCAGGTGCCGCACTACTACCCGACCACCGACCCCCGCTACTCCACCGATCCGCGCTACTCGGCACTGCCGCAGGCCTCGGCCTCCGGGTACGGGCTGCCGTCCGCCACCCACGATGAACTGCCCGGCCGGCAGAGCCCGGAGCTGCCCGGACCGTCGGGCCCGCGTGAACTGCCGCCCGGTCGCTGAGCACCGTCCGCCCCGGACCCGAGCCGTGGCCGCGAGCACACGCCCGAACCGACGGTGGCCTCGGGGGCGAACTATGAGAGCCCGGCAGCGGCGGCGCCGTTCATCGGGCGGATCCGGGGCGGTTCACAACGGGACGGGGGCGCACTTGTCCGGTCTCACCGCCGACGGCGCCGACCGGCCTGGCGGGCGCGCACCAGCGCATACGCTGCCAACCATGCCCGATAGCCAGCTCACGCCCGAAGCCTTCGGTTCCAAACCGTGGGGTTCGCGACTGCTCGGGCCCGCAGATGAGAAGTCCGGGATCCGGCGGGTGCGGATTCAGCTGCTACTGACGATTCCCTTGATCGGGGCCAACCTGATCGGGATCGCGGTGGCGATCGTGCTGATCGGGTTCGTGCTGCCGGGGCCGACCATCTTCACCCTGCGGCTGCTGCCGCTCAATGCGATCGCCGCGCCGCTGTATGCGGTGCTGGCGGTGGTCGTCGGCCTGCTGTGGGGAACGGTATCGGGGCTGCGGACATTGCGCTGGGCGACCGATCCCGAACATGTGCCCACCGAGGCCGAACAGCGCGCGGCCGTGCGGGTGCCGCGGCGGTTGGTGCGCCAGCAGGCATGGCTGTGGTTCGGCGGTGCCGTGGTGCTGAGCCTGCTCTACGGGCTCGCCGATCCGGCATTGATCCCGAAGATCGTGCTCGGCATCGGGTTCAGCGCGATCGTGGTGTGCGCCAACAGCTATCTGATCGCGGAGTTCGCGTTGCGTTCGGTGACGGCGCGGGTGCTCGACGCCGCTCCGGGGCAGGTCATCCACAGCATCGGCGTCTTCGGGCGGACCATGCTGATGTGGTTGCTCGGTTCGGCCGTCCCGGTGGCGCTGTCGATGGTGGTGGCGCTGTTGTCGCTGACCGGTTTCGACGTCAGCACCGAACGCATGGCGGTCTGCGTACTGACCCTCGGCGGCGCCACTTTGATATTCGGGATGCTGTTGATGATGCAGGCCTCGGCCGCGACGGTGGCGCCGATCCGCGGGGTGCGCCGGGCGCTGCGGCAGGTGGAGGGCGGCGACCTGAATGTGGCGGTCACCGTCTACGACGGCACCGAATTGGGCGAGCTGCAAAGCGGATTCAACCGGATGGTGCACGGGCTGCGGGAACGTGAACAGATCCGCGACCTGTTCGGCAGGCACGTCGGCCACGAGGTCGCGGTCGCCGCCATCGGCAGCAATCCGCAATTGGGTGGCCAGGAATGCGAGGCGGCGGCGCTGTTCATCGACATCATCGGTTCCACCACCCTGACCGCGACCCGCCCCGCCGCCGAGATCGTCGCCATCCTCAACGAGTTCTTCGCCATCGTGGTCGACGAGGTGGAACGCCACGGCGGGCTGGTCAACAAATTCGAAGGTGATGCGGCGCTGGCGATTTTCGGCGCCCCGGCACCGCTGCCCGATGCGGCGGGCTCGGCCCTGGCGTGTGCTCGCGCCATCCGCGTCCGGCTCGACGCGCACTCCTCCGACTTCTCCGCCGCCATCGGGGTGGCCGCGGGGCGGGTGGTCGCAGGCAATGTGGGCGCGCATCAGCGCTATGAGTTCACCGTCATCGGTGATGCGGTGAACGAGGCCGCGCGCCTGTGCGAGCTGGCCAAACAGGATCCGGGGCTGCTGCTGAGTTCGGCATCCACCGTCGCCTCCGCCGATGCCGAGGAGGCAGCGCAGTGGAAGCTGGGCGAGTCGGTGACGTTGCGCGGCCGTACTCAGCGCACCGAACTCGCCCGGCCCCGGACGAAGTGAGCGCGACCGGTCGGACAGGACGCTCACCACGTCACCCGATGAGCGGTTCAGCGCGACGACTCCCCCGTCAGCTCCGCGCGGCCCGCGAGCGGAACGCAAGTACCGCCGCCACCAGCAGGATGCCCGCGATGCCGACCGAGGCCAGGTGAATGCCGGTGACGAACGATTCGTGTGCCGACGTCAGCAGCGCCGAGCCGGCCGCCTCCGGTAGCTGCCGCGCCAGTTCCGCCGCACCGCCCAGCGATTCGGCGGCCGCGCCGGACGCCTCCGACGGCAGCGCCGCCAGGTCGAGCCCATTGCGGAACACCGCCATCACCGCGCTGCCGAGCAGCGCCACACCGAGCGCGATACCGGTTTCGTAGGCGGTCTCGGAAATCGCCGCCGCCGCACCGGCCCGCTCGACCGGAGCCGAGCTGACCACCAGATCCGACGACACCGTCAGCGCGATGCCGACGCCGGTGCCGATCAGGCCGAAGCCGAGCACGAACGGCACGATCCCGGTCGCGGCGTCGGCGGTCAGCCAGCAGAACAGCGCCGCACCGACCGCCGCCACGGCCAGTGATCCACCGAGCACCGCGGTCGGCCGCCAGCGCTGCACGAGTACGGCGGCCAGCAGCGAGCCGACGACGCTTGCCGCGAGCCCCGGCAGGAGCAGCAATCCCGCCTGCATCGGCGAGCGGCCGAGCACCAGTTGCAGGTACTGCGAGCCGAAGAACAGCACGCCGGCCAGCGCGAAGACCGCGAGCAGGTTGGTCAGCACCGCCGTGCGGAACTGCGGCACCGCGAACAGTCGCAGGTCGAGCATGGGCTGTTCGATGGTGCGCTGCCTGCGCACGAACAGCACGCCCGCGACAACGCCGACCACACCGGCGACCATCGGCACCGCGCGCACACCGTGCGCCGCGAATTCCTTGACCGCGTACACGAACGGCACCAGCGCCAGCATCGACAGCACCGCGCTGGGGATGTCGAAGCGGCCCGGGTTCGGGTCCTTCGATTCCGGGATGAGCAGCGGTCCGAGCGCGACCAACACCAGCATCACCGGCAGGTTCGCCAGGAACACCGAACCCCACCAGTAGTGCTCGAGCAGCCAGCCGCCCAGCAGCGGACCCGCCGCGGCGCCACCACCGGCCATGGCACCCCAGACCGCGATGGCGAAGGTGCGCTGACGCGGGTCGAGGAACATCGCGCGGATCAGGCCGAGGGTGGCAGGCATCAGGGTCGCGCCGGTGATGCCCTGCAGTACGCGAGCGGCGATCAGCATCTCCGGGCTGACCGACCAGGCCGCGAGCAGCGAGGCGAGCCCGAAGCCCGCCGCGCCGATCAGCAGCAGCTTGCGCCGGCCGATCCGGTCGCCGAGGTTGCCCATCACCACCAGTAGGCCGGCGAGCACGAACGAGTAGACGTCGATGATCCACAGCAGCTGGGTGGTGCTCGGCGCCAGATCGGCGCTGATGGCGGGCACCGCGATATCGAGGACGGTCGCGTCGACCGCGAGCAGCAGCAGGGCAAGGGCCAGCACGGCCAGGCCGATCCAGTCCCGGGTGGTGGCGCGGGGTGGGGTGTCGCGCAGGTCGGGGCCGATCCCGGTGGTGATGTCCATGATCCTTCTCGACTTCCGTCGTTCGTGATTCTTACCGTCCAGACGGTATAGTACCGAACATTACCGTCCAGCCGGTATAGTGATTCCGTGACAACCACCACCCGCGACCGCATCCTGGACGCCCTGGAAACACTGGTGCTGGACAAGGGCATGTCCCAGGTGACCCTGGAGAACGTCGCCGCCACCGCCGGCGTCTCGAAGGGCGGGCTGCTCTACCACTTCAAGAGCAAGGACGCCCTGCTCGCGGGACTGGTCCGGCGGCTCACCGAACGGGCCCGCACCCAACTGGAAGATTCGGTGGCCGCGGGCGGTTCGGTGGCGCAGTGGTATCTCCAGATCCCGAACCCCGACTCCGCCGACGAAGCACTCGAGCTCGAGCTGTACCGATCGATGCTGGCCACCATGCGCACCGTCGACGCCAATGCGGGCCCGGAGGCCGACGCCGTCCAGCAGGCCTTGGCCGAGATGATGACCTCCTGGTCCGACGGCCTGGACGACGAGATCGACGATCCGGTGCGCGCGGACCTGATCCGCCTGGTCGGCGACGGGGTCTACCTGCGCGCCCTGCTCGGCCTGCCCTCGATCGACCCGGAGCGCTATCGGCGCGTGGTCGACCATCTGCTGCGCTGAAGGCGCCCGGCGCACCCGGCCCCGACGGCATCGCCCGCGCTGCACCGCGTCATCGGCGGGCTCGGCGCTCGCCGACCGGTTACACTCGGCCGCGTGCCACCAGCCGAAACGGCCGGTGCCGTCGGGGCGGGGAACGATCCGGTACCGGGGACTCTCGGAACGACGGTGCCGATCCGTCCGATGACCTTCCGCGAACTGCTCGATACGCCGTTCGCGCTCATCCAGTCGGCCATCCGGCCGCTGGCCGGGTTCGGTGCGACGCTGCTCATCGCGGCCGAACTCGTCATCGCCGGTGTGACGGCCGGCGTCGCGCGGCTGTCCGATGACGACGATGCCGCGGTCGCGTGGGCGGTGGTGGTCAGCACCCTGGTCTGCCTCTGGCTGGTCCGCATCGCGCTGCGCGGGCTCACCACCGCGATCGGCACCGGTGTGATCGCGGGCGCGCCCATCGACTGGCGCACCGCGCTGCGGCGTTCCGGGGCGCGGCTGGGCCCGCAACTGGTGTTCGGATCGCTGTTCACGCTGGTCGGCGTCGCGGTGCTCGGGCTGGGCACCGTGCTCATCATCGGGCTGCCATTCGCCCTGCTGTGGCTGGGCTGGCTGCGTGCCAATCGTTTCGTTGCGGTGCCGGTGATCTTCGCCGAAGGTGCGAACCATCGGACCGCGGTGGCGCGCTCGAAATTGCTCATCGCGGGAGCCCAGTGGCCGACGGTATGGCTGTGGCTGTGTCTGCGCGCGCTGCTGTTGCTGACGGCCTTGCCGCTGCTCGGTATCCCGTGGTTCCTCTCCGATTTCTCCGGCACCCATCGTTGGGCGGTCATCGTCCTGACCACCTCGGCGGTGCTGCTGATCGTCGCGTTCGGTGAGATCGTCGAATCCGCCACCAGGGTGGTGGTCTACGTGGACCGCCGCTGCCGGCGCGAAGGCATGGACATCCGGCTGCCCGCTCCCGCGCCGGTCGCCCAGGGGGTGCGATGGCCGAGCTGAACACCCCCGACAACGGCTCGGCGCCGCAACCACCTCGGCTCGGCTCGGCCGCCGAGCACCGCGCCGCCGCCGACTCCGCGCTCGAGCGCCGCGATTACGACTCCGCCCTGCGGGAACGCTTCCGCGCCACCCTGCGCGGGCTCGAACAGCGCGGCCTGCTCGACGTCCGCCGATCCCGTACCGCCGCCGAGACCGCGGACGAGGTCACAACCGCGGCGGCCCCGGTGCAGCATGCCGACGAATTCCGGCCCGCCGCACACAGTTTCGACGAGGTCGTCTACGGCGGCAGGCATGCGACCGAGGACGAGTACCGCAGGCTCGAATTCGTCGATCAATTCTCCGCGGCCGCGCCGGCACCGGCGGCCGAACCCCGCGAAGTCGACGCCGCCGAACGCACCTCACGTACCCGCCGGAGCCTGCCGCCGCTGCCGGATCTGCTGCGCGACCCGAAGTTCTGGGCCACCCTCGCCGGCATCGCGGTGCTGATTCTGCTGCTGTGGGCGGCACTGCAATCGTGCGGCGCGCCCGACGCTCCCCCGCCACCGCAGCCGCCGGACATTCCGCCGGACCTGCCAGAACCCGACTACCCCGAGGACGTCGACCCCGACTTCGGCTCCGGATCGGATTCCATCTTCGAACGCCTGCCCGCGCCCGTCGCCTTCGGCGGCCTGCAGTTCCTCATCGCGGGGGCTCTGCTGGTGTGGTGGCGGGCGCGACGGCGCGGCGCGCTGGTCGGGGAACCGCGCCCGGTCGAAGTCACCGCCAATGAGCTGCTCGCCGGGCAGGCAGCGCTGTACCGGCTGTCGAAGGACCACGAATACGTCGCGGCGAAACTGCGTGCGGCCACCCTGCGCCGGGTGCGTTCGCCGCTCGGGATCACCGCCGATACCGCGCCGGATCAGGTGGCAGCCGCACTCACCGCACGCACCGGTGCGGACCCGAACTGGGTGTACACCGCGCTCTACGGGCCGGTACCCGATGAACACACCTTGGAAATGGTTGCCGCGCAACTCGAATGGATCGAAGCGGAGGTCTCGTGACCAGCATTGACACCAGCAAGGCGCCGAGCGCCGAGGAGGCGGCGGCCGCGTTCGCGGCGCTGCGCACCGAGATCGGTAAGGCGGTGGTCGGCAACGACAACGCCATCATGTATCTGGTGCTCGCGCTGCTGTGCCGCGGCCACGTGCTGCTCGAAGGCGTTCCGGGCGTGGCGAAGACGCTGCTGGTGCGTGCACTGGCCACCGCATTGGATCTGGAGCATTCCCGGGTGCAGTTCACCCCGGATCTGATGCCGGGTGACGTCACCGGCTCGCAGATCTACGACCCGCACACCACCGAATTCACCTTCCGCTCCGGCCCGGTGTTCACCAACCTGCTGCTGGCCGACGAGATCAACCGCACGCCGCCGAAGACTCAGTCCGCGCTGCTGGAGTCGATGGAGGAACGCCAGGTCTCTGTCGACGGGACCCCGCGCCCGCTGCCGGATCCGTTCGTGGTGGTCGCCACCCAGAATCCGATCGAACAGGAAGGCACCTATCCGCTGCCCGAGGCGCAGCTGGACCGCTTCCTGTTCAAGGTCGACATCCAGCTGCCCGAACGCGACGACGAATTCCGCATCCTGCAACGGCATGCCGGCGGTTTCGATCCGCGCGATCTGGCCGCGGCCGGTCTGCGCCCGGTAGCCGGTCCGGCGCATATCGCCGCGGGGCGGGCCGCGATCGGCACCGTCACGATCAGCCCCGAGGTGCTGGCCTACATCGTCGACATCTGCCGAGCCACCCGGGCGGCCCCGGCCGTGCAGCACGGCGCCTCCACCCGCGGCGCGACCGCGCTGATGGCGGCGGCCAGGGCGTTCGCCTGGTTGAACGGACGCGGCTTCGTTACCCCGGACGACGTGAAAACCGTTGCGGTGGCGGTGCTGCGGCATCGGATGCAGCTGCGCCCGGAGGCCGAGCTGGACGGGGTGAGCGCCGAAGGCGTCGTGCGGTCGCTACTGCTCGCGGTCCCGGTTCCGGTGTAGGCCCGTGGTCGTCACCGGTCGGTTGTTCGCCGTCGCCGTGGCGGCGGCGCTGGTGGTCACCTTCGTGCTGCCGTCCTGGTTCGGCGTCGCCGTGCTGAGCGCGCTGCTGGCGGTGGCGGTGCTCGTCGATCTCGGTGCGGCCGGTAGCGCCGCCGCGCTGACCTTGACCAGAGATCCGCTGACGGTGGTGCGGCTCGGACGCAGCACCGACGTGGAGCTCGTGGTGACCAACACCGGCCCGCGCACCGTCCGCGGTGTGCTGTGGGACGACTGGCCCGGCAGCGCGCACGCCGCCGGTCGCACCCACCGGCTCGCCGTCGAGCCGGGCACCCGCACCCGCTACCGCACCACCCTCACCCCCACCCGGCGCGGTGATCGGGTCGCCGGGCCGATCACGGTACGCGTCATCGGCCCGCTGGGCCTGGCCGGACGGCAGACTCGGCACACGGTGCCCGCCCGGGTCCGTGCGCTGCCGCCGTTCCGCAGCGAGAAACTGCTGCGCTCGAAGGTCAAACGACTGCAGCATCTCGAGGGCCGCACGGTGGCGAACATGCGCGGGCAGGGCACCGAATTCGATTCCTTCCGCGAATATGTCGCCGGCGACGACGTGCGCGCGATCGACTGGCGCGCCACCGCTCGCGCCGCCGACGTCCTGGTGCGCACCTGGCGCCCGGAACGCAACCGGCACATGCTCATGCTGCTCGACACCGGCCGCGTCAGCGCCGGACGGGTAGGCACCGGCGGTGCGGACGGCACCCGGCTGGATGCGAGCATCGAGGCGGCGTTGTTGTTGGGCGGGCTGGCCGCCGCGGCCGGCGATTCGGTCGATCTGCTCGCCTTCGACCGTCAGGTGCGCGCGGAGGTGCGCGGCATCGGCGGCAGACGGCTGCAATCGAAGCTGATGCACGCCCTGGCCGGGGTGACGCCGGCGCTGGTCGATACCGATACCGCCGCCCTGGTGCGCGCCGCCATCGACCGCACCCGGCGGCGCAGCCTGATCGTCTGGTTCACCACTCTCGACGGCGCCGCGGTGCAGGAGAATCTGATGCCGGTGCTCCCGGTGCTCGCCCATCGTCATCGGGTGCTGATCGTCTCGGTCACCGACCCGGAGGTCGCCGCGGCCGCCACCCGCCGCGACACTCCCGGCGAGCTCTACGGGGCGGCAGCGGCCGAATCGCTACTCGCCGAACGCGCGCTGGTGCGGGAATCGCTGCGCCGCAGCGGAATCGACGTGGTAGCGGCGGAGCCGGCGAAATTGCCGGAAGCGCTCGCCGACGAGTACCTGGAGCTGAAACAGTCCGGAGGGCTGTAGACCACCGGCCCGCGCGATCGGTGGGGCTCTTCGGCCGCACCGTCGCGTGCGCTGGACGGGGCTCCTCGACGCCCCCCACCGCCGGGTCCGGAGATACCTTTCGCCCGCATATGAGCGACAGAATTCCGAGTTGTCGCTCAAAGCCGGGCGAAAGGTGTTTGCCGGTAGCGTCGCGATCCGCTCACGTTCGGGCGACGGCAGGTTTTGTCGCCCACCCGAGGACCGCTGGTGCCGCGACCGGCGCCGCCAGCGCGCGACGCTGCCGTTCGGCCATGACGCTGCCGAGAATCTGGGGTGCCGGGTAATCGCCGGGGCGGGTGATGCCGAGGCGCGCGCAGACGGCGTCGGTGAGGGCATTGCCGAGTTCGACCTGTGCTGCCGGGGTGAGGGTGCGCAGCCGGGTCAGGTACTGACGGACTGCCAGCGCCAGATCGTCGGGCAGCGGGCTCGGATCGAGTCGGGTGGCCCACTCGGCGAGCCAGGGCGGCGGTACGGCGAGCGCCGGGATCGGCAGCCGCTGCTGCCCGTGGACGACGACCGTGCCCGCGAGCACATCGCCGACGCGGCGCGCGTTGGGCGAGCACAGCGAGCTGATCATAGCTATGGCGCCGAACCCGCCGAGCATCCAGAAATCGACGATCGCGCCGGCCAGGCCGCGGGTCAGCGCGTGCCGGAAATCGATCGGGCCGCCGTCGGCGCGCACCACGCGCAACCCGAAGATCAGCTTGCCGAGGGTGCGCCCGCGGCTGAGGGTTTCGCAGGCCACCGGATAGCCGACCAGCACCGTGACCACGGTGACGAGCACCGCCGTGGCCAGCCACGCGGAGTCGAGTTCGCTCGGCAGCAGGAGCGAGACGACGCCCAGCATCAGCGTCCAGCCCAGGATCAGCTGCATGATCACGTCGACGAGGAACGCCGCCGCCCTGGTGGGGATGCGCGCGATGGGCAGCTCCAGGGCCACTGCTTCGCCGGTGGTGAACTCAGCCATGTCGCCTAGCATTCTTCCCAGAGCGGGAGTGGGAGGCAACCGAATGGACGTGGACGCATACAGCTACGCGCATCGCGGGTCCTGGAACCGGCTGGACTTCCTGGCCCGCAAGGGCACCCTCACCGGCGCCGAGGCCGACGAGCTTGTCGCGCTGTATCGGCGCACCTCGCAGCAGCTGGCCCGGTTACAGACCCATAGCCCGGATCCGGAATTGGTGGCTGGGCTGAGCGCGGTACTGGCGCGGGCGCGCGCGAAGGTGCTCGGCACCAGGGCCGACACCTGGTCGGAGGTCGGCCGCTTCTTCACCCACCGCTTCCCCGCCGCCGTGTATCGCGCGTGGCCGTGGTGGGTGTCGGTGGGCGCGGTGTTCCTGCTGGTCTCGGGTGGGATCGCGGGCTGGGTGGCCGAGTTCGATTCGGCGCGTTCGGTTCTCGGCATTCCAGCCGATACCCGCGCGGTCACCGCGCCCGGTGGCGCGTTCGAGACCTACTACTCCGAGCATCCGAACGAGGCGTTCGCCGCGCAGGTGTGGACCAATAACGCTTGGGTGTCGGCGATCGCGCTGTTCACCGGGGTGTTGATCCTGCCCGCGCTGTATCTGCTGTTCATGAACGCGCTCAATCTCGGTGTCACGGCGGGATTGATGGCCGAGGCCGGGCGCTTGGAATCGTTCTTCGGGTTCATCCTTCCGCACGGCACGCTCGAGCTGACGGCGGTCTTCGTCGCGGGTGGCGCGGGCCTGAAACTCGGCTGGACGCTGATCGATCCGGGGCGGTCGAGCCGGTTGGAGGCGGTGGCGCGGCAGGGCAGGACCACCGCCACGATTGCGCTAGGGCTGGTCGGCGTGCTGCTGGTGGCGGGCCTGCTGGAAGGTTTCGTGACCCCGAGCGGCCTGCCCGCGCCGGTGCGGATCGCGATCGGGTTCGCGGCCGAGGCGCTGTTTCTGCTGTACGTGTTCGGTGCGGGCCGGCGGGCAGTGCTGGAACGGGACCGTTCTGAAACCGACCAGACGGTAGCTATCGCGACGGATCGGTGACGGTAGCCATCGCCGAGCACACGGTGAGCGATCACGGCTCTGGCAACCGTTGGCAACGCCGGGAATCGGATCGGTGAAGAACTCCCCCATTTGAGTTCCGCTGGCCGCAGCGAGTCGTGCTCAGCTGCGGCCAGCGTTGCCGTCGACTCTACACAATCGTTATGCCCACGCAACCCTCTGCGCGGCCGCTGAGCGTATAAAGCAGACCGCCCGCAAACCCATGTGAAGTCCTCGTTTTTCACGGTTCCAGCTAACTCACAGCGGCCGATGTGAATCGCGATTTGGTCCTTTCATCTGCAATTGCATTTCGTTTTTCGAGGTCACGGACTCGCTACGGCCGGACACCCCCAGGCGATTAGCCACGCCTACCCGCTCACTACCGGTCGGTACTCACAAGATGGCCCGCTACCTGGGGATTCAGTGTGGATAATGGGGATAGCTGAATGAAGCGTGGCGAGAAAGCGACCGCAGGTTTGTTTATCACGGAACAAACACGATCGGCATCATGCAGAGGGCGACCTACATGTACCAATACACAGTTAACCGGCAGGTTATCCGGTCGCCGCAATGCGATCAGCGCACTCGACGGCGGGCTCGGATCAGCACCATCGGAGTTACTGAAATCCGTAGTGTGATCTTCGCCTCATCAGAGGTTTAAACGGGTGAATCGGACAGATCCGGCGGCCGTCAGCCCACCCGGACGATCCCCGTGACGGTGCCCTGTAAGAGCTTGCCGCTCTTGGTGATCAACGCCGACATCTGCAACGGATCACCGACGATCGTCGGAGGCAGCACACTGTTCGCCAGTACGCCACCGGTTTCCGGGTCGATCACCGTCAACGCGTAACCATCCAGCGGCGTCGTGGTCGGCAGCCCGATCCGCGACACGGTGTACACCAGGCCGTCCGCGGTCGACAGATGCGGTACCGCCGCGCTGCGCACCGGGCTGTCCCACACTGTGCGGCAACCGTTGTCGTCCACATCGACTCGGGTGAGGCCGCCGGCGAACGGCGCCGTCGGCGGCACCGCGGGACCCGCCCCCTCGGGCACGGCCGGATACGGGTAGCCGTAGGTGCTCGCGACGAACACCGACCGGCCGATCCCGATCGGCGAATTCTCGCTGCCCGCACCGTCTTCGGTCAGCACCGGCCGAGTGCAGACCAACTCCCCGCTGCCGGTGCGGAAGACCAGCAGCCGGACCCGGCCCTCGGCGTTGTCGACGATGGTGAGGTACTCGGCGCCGGTCCGCGGGCCGAAATAGGTGGGGGTGGAACCGGTCCCCCAGCTCAGCTGCCCCGGTTTGCGCGCCGGACCACGCTCATAGGGCGCGCGCCACAACACCTCCGGACCCGAACCACTTGCCCGCAGCTCGTAGAGCGCATGCGTGGTGGCCACCGCGACCCGCCCGCTCGGCGCCGCCGAGATGCTGTTGGCCACCTGCTCGCCGCCGGGCAGCGCGATCGCCGCCACCGCCCCTGCGGGCCGCACGAAGCCGACCACCCCGCCGCCGGCGGCGAACCAGACATTGCCGGACCAATCCGGCACCAGCCCGGTCACGTTGTCACCCGCCGGAATCGAGCCCGCCAGCGGCACGGAGGCGTCGACCGTGAGTTGCCAGCGTCCGGATTCGGTGCGGCCGTGCCCGATTCGCAGCAGATCCCGGTTACCGTCCACCACCACCAGACGGTCGGCGTTGTCGAGGTAGGCGTACACACCGCCGAGCAGACTGCCCTTGACCAGCGTCAGCGAGGCCAGCGGCAGGCCGACCGGTGACTGCGGGTCGATCAGGAACACCGTCGGCTCGCGCCCGGCGACCGTGGTGCACAACGCCACCACCAGACCGTCGTTGCCCTGCAACAGGGTCGGGCAGGCGGCGGCCAGCGGATAGATCGTCACCGCGTGCTTGCCGGTGCCCGGACCCGCCAGCGGTGTCGCGTCCGACGAGCCGGCGTCGCCGTGCATGGTCGCGGTGCCGAGCGGTCCCAGATGCGGATTGGGCGGCGCGAGTGGGCCCCAGACCGGTGCGGCGCTCGCGCTGCCCGCACTCATCAGGACACAGGTGGCGAGCAGGGCCAGTGGTGCGCGCATGGCGACCGCCTTTCGTTCGACATTTCCGTCCTATTGGAGACGCTGACGCAAATGCGCCGCCTGCTCGGCGGCCGGCCGTGACCGCGCCAGAACAGTATTGCCGCACCGGCACTCACGCCCGGCGCCGATACCATGGCCGCATGAGTGGGCTTCGTGACCGCATCCTGTCGACCGTCGCCGGACAGCTCGGTAATCCGCACGGCCTGCTCGGCAAGGTGGTCGCGCCGATGTTGGATCGCGGCAACGGTCGCGCCGTCGCGGCGGCCGTCGACGCCGCTCTCGAGCCGGACGACACCGCCGGACAACCGCTCGGCGCACCGGCTGTCGCCGATATCGGTTTCGGCGGCGGCATCGGCCTGAAGAAGCTGCTGGGCCGGGTGGGTGCGGACGGCATCGTGCACGGCATCGAGATCTCCGCCGACATGCTCGATCGGGCCCGATCCGGTTTCGCCGCCGATATCGCCGCGGGCCGGCTGCGGCTGGCCGAGGGTTCGCTCACCGCGCTGCCACTCGACACCGACAGCCTCGATGCCGCGATCACGTGCAACACCGTCTACTTCGTCGACGACCTGCCCGCCGCCTGCGCCGAACTGGCGCGGGTGGTCCGCCCCGGGGGCAGGCTCGTGATCGGCATCGGCGATCCCGATGCGATGAGGAAGTTGCCGTTCACCGGCTACGGATTCACCCTTCGCCCGGTCGCCGAGGTGATCGACACGCTGCGCGCGGCCGGCTGCGCGGTCGAGCACCGGCGGATCCCCAACCCGCCGATCCCGTTCCATCTGCTGATCGCCCGGCCCGCCGCGTCCTGATCGCACCGGCGCTCACATGAGGGCGCCGCCGTCGACCCGCAGCTCTGTGCCCGTCATATAGCGGCCGTCGTCGGAGGCGACCATGGCGACGACGCCGGCGATGTCCTCCGGGCTGCCGAGTGCGCCGCCGTTGAGCCAGCCGGTGAGCCGCGCGAACAGGCTCGGATCGAAACCCTCCGGCTGCTCCAGGATCGATTTGGTGGTGATCCCGCTGGTGATCCCCGCCGGCACGATGTTCACCGCGCGCAGGCCCTGCTTGGCGTATTCGAGCGCGATGGCATGGGTGAAGCTGGCCACGCCGCCCTTGGAGGCCGCGTAGGCGGCCAGATAGGGCGAACCCTGGAACGCCGCGGTCGACGACAGGTTCACCACCACGCCGCGTCCGGAATCGAGCAGGGCGGGCAGCGCGGCCTGGGTCATCAGGAAGGTGCCGGTGAGGTTCACCCGGATCACCGTGTCCCAGGCGTCGAGCGGCATTTCGTGCGTGCGGGCCGGTCGCAGGATGCCTGCGGAGTTCACCAGCACATCGAGCCCACCGAGGTACTCGAGGGCGGTCTCGGTGCCGGTGCGGACCGAGTCCTGATCGGCGATGTCGAGCCGCACCGTCCGCAGCCGGTCGGCGGCGTCGCCTGCCTTGTCCGCGGTGGCGGCCAGGCCGGGCTCGTCGATATCGACGGCGACCAGCTGGGCGCCCTCATCGAGCAGTCGCAAAGCGATGCCCTGTCCGATACCCGATCCGGCACCTGTCACCACCACCCGGCGGCCGTCAAATCTGCGCATGCCATGAATTAGAACAGGTTCTCATTGTCGGTCAAGCCTGTTCAACGAATTCCGCGGCAACACAATGCAACGCGTTCCACGAGTCAGAGGCCGGCTGCCAGGGGTCTTCACCGCGCCGACCGAGGATTGCGGGACGACCGTGCTGAACCACGTGCCGACGTGGCGCGTATCACCTGACAGCGCGCAGCAGGCGCGGCAGCGGAGCCCACCACGTTTCAGGTGGGTGGGGGTCGGTATGAGCCGGCGGCGGTGCCGGGCTCCGGAATCAGTGGGGCGGGGCCACATGGGCGGAGAAAGCTATGACACAGACAATGCACACCGATCTGGGCGCATTGCGTTCGAAGATCAGCGGGCCGGTGTTCGGTCCCGGCGAGGCGGGCTACGACACCGCCCGCTCCCTCTGGAACGGCGATATCGATAGGCACCCGGCCGCGATCGCCGGCTGCCTGTCCGCCGAAGACGTCTCCGCGGCGCTGTCCTTCGGCCGCGAGCGCGATCTCGAGATCGCCGTCCGCGGCGGCGGCCATGCCTTCAGCGGCTCCTCGTGCGTCGACGACGGGCTGATGATCAACCTCAGCGCGATGAACAAGGTCGTGGTCGATCCGGAGAAGGAAATCGCCAGCGTCGGCGGCGGCGCGACGATGGCCGATATGGATGCCGCCACCCAGGCCCACGGCCTGGCGGTACCCGCGGGCACCATCAGCCACACCGGCGTGGGCGGGCTGACCCTCGGCGGCGGGATGGGCTGGCTCACCCACAGCTTCGGACTCACCATCGACAACCTGGTCGCCGCACAGGTAGTGCTGGCCGACGGCAGCATCGTGCGTGCCTCGGACCAGGAGAATGCCGACCTGTTCTGGGGCCTGCGTGGTGGCGGCGGCAATTTCGGCGTGGTCACCGAGTTCGAATTCCGGCTGCACCGGCTCGGGCCCGAGATCCATTTCGGACTGTTCTTCTGGGACCGCGCCGCGGGCGCCGACATGCTGCGGATGTGCCGCGAGTTCCTCCCGACCCTGCCCGAGCGGGCGGGCGCGCTGATGGGACTCGGCCTGAGCGCACCGCCGGAGCCGTTCGTGCCGGAGCAATACCACCTGATGCCGGGCTATGCCCTGCTGGTGGCCGGTTTCGGCACCGCCGCCGAACATGCCCGGATGGTCGCGCCGATCCGTGACGCGCTGCCGCCGCTGTTCGAATTCGTCACACCCATGCCCTACACGGCATTGCAGAGCCTGCTCGACAACGCCGCGCCCTGGGGCATCTACGGCTATGAGAAGGCCGTGGATATAGACGACATCTCCGACGAGGCGATCGCGGTCATCACCGATGCCATTCCGAAGAAGGCCTCGCCGATGTCGTTCATGCCGTGCTTCTGCCTGGACGGCGCGTTCGCCGCGGTCGCCGCCGATGACACCGCCTTCGGCGGGGCGCGCACGCCGCATTACGTCTGCAATATCGCCGCCGTCGCCCCCGACCCGGAGCTGCTGGCCGGAGATCGGCAGTGGGCCAGGCAGACGTGGTCCGCGCTCGGGCCGTTGTCGTCGAACCCTGGCAGCTATATCAACTTCATGGCCGAACCCGATGAGGAGCTGATCCGTAGGTCCTACGGTGCGAAGTACGCGAGGCTGGCCGCGCTCAAGGCGCAGTACGACCCGGGCAATGTGCTGCACCGCAACGCCAATATCAAGCCGGCCTGACCCGGAAACGAGAAAAGCCGCAGATCAGATTGTCCATCTGATCTGCGGCTTTCCCGCATCTGTGGGCGAAGGGGGACTTGAACCCCCACGTCCCGAAGGACACTGGCACCTGAAGCCAGCGCGTCTGCCATTCCGCCACTCGCCCGAGCGACTGGGAGACAGTATCACGGAGCCCGCCCGGATACGAAATCGCGGTCCACCCCCGGCGACGACCCGCGGGAACCCGGCGCGAGTTCCATCAGTTACAGGTGTAGACGATCGCGGATATCATGCAAAGAACGTGCTCGTTGAACGACACGCCACGTCCGCGTGTCGTCGTTGCGAATGAGGAGACATCTCACCGAAGGGAGGGCCGAGATGGGCATCGTTTCGAGATTCGAGCGTCGCCTGCAAGGCGCCGTCGGTGATGTGTTCGCCAGGGTCTTCGGTGGGAGCGTCGTGCCGCAGGAGGTGGAGGCGGCGTTGCAGCGCGAGGCGGCCGATCACGTCCAGGAACTCGGCGGCGGGCATCTGCTCGCACCCAACAGTTATGTGATCACGATCAACTCGTCGGATCATCAGCAGCTCGACGCCGATCACGACCTCACGACGCGCGCGTTCGCCAAGCATCTGCAGGACTTCATCCGCGAACAAGGGTGGCAGACCTACGGCGAAGTACACGTGGCGTTCGAGGCATCCCCTACGCTGCACACCGGACAGTTCAGGGCGAGCGGCCGGGTCGATCCCGACGTCGGCCGTGCGGCTCCCGCAGCTCGCAGCCCGGAACCCCCGCCACAACGACCCGCACACCCGCAACCAGGAGCTGGCCCCATGACGCAGAACTCTGGCTACGACCCGAGCCGTGAGCCCGCGGAGTCCGATCCACGCAACCGCGGGTACGCACCCCCGCCCGCGGGACGCGGGCCGCAGAACGGCGCGTACCCCGAGGACTACGGTTCGGGCGCGCCCTACGGTTCGGGCGCCGACTATCGCGCGCCGGAGTCGCCGGGCTACGGCGATTACCAGGGTGGCGATTACCAGAACGGCTACGACTACCAGCAGGGCGGTCAGCAGGCCTACGGCCAGCAGGGCGGCTACGGCGACCAGGGTTACGGCCAGGCCGATCCCGGTTACGGTCAGCCCGGCTACGCCGACCAGGGGTACCAGCAGCAGGGCTACGCCGATCAGGGCTACGGCCAGCAAGGCGGGGGCTACTCCGAGCCCGGCTACGGGCAGCCCGGTTACGCCGATCAGGGCTACGCACCGGCCCCGGGCGGTCAGCAAAGCGTGGGGCAACCCGGCTATGGCGAGCAGGCCTACGCCGACCCGGCCTACGGCGCCCAGCCGGGCTACGGCCCGCAGGGGGCTCAGCAGGGCTACGGCCAGCCCGGCTACGCCGACCAGGGCTACGCGGATCCGGGATACGGCGATCAGGCCGGCTACGGCGACGATCAGAGCTACGGCCAGGCGTACTCCCAGCAGCCCGGTTACGGCGCGCAGGGCGGCTACGCCGGCGGCGGATATGCCGCGGCTCCCGCGGCCGGCTCGGGCTATTCGGCAACCCTCCAGCTCGACGACGGCAGCGGCCGCACCTACCAGCTGCGTGAGGGCAGCAACATCATCGGCCGCGGCCAGGACGCGCACTTCCGCCTGCCGGACACCGGCGTCTCCCGTCGGCACATCGAGGTCCGCTGGGACGGGCAGACCGCCATGCTGTCGGATCTCGGCTCGACCAACGGCACCCTGGTGAACGGTTCCCCGGTGCAGGACTGGCAACTGGCCGACGGCGATGTGATCCGCGCCGGGCATTCCGAGATCCTGATCCGCATCGTCTGATCCCGTAAGCTCGCGATGCAGGTCACGACATGACTGTCCGGAAATGGGCGGTCGTGGCGTGTCCGTATCGGCTGACGGCCCTATGATGTGCCCACACACGCGAGGCACCGCATACGGAGCCGGCAAGACCAGCACAGCGGTGGGGGTGGGTCGAACCACACCTACGGCACCGACACACGGTCGAACAGGAGGTGGAGCGCCGTGCAGGGACTGATCCTGCAGCTGACCCGTGCGGGCTTCCTGCTGCTGTTGTGGCTGTTCGTGTGGGCGGTGCTGCGGACCTTGCGCAGCGACATCTACGCGGCCTCCGGCATCCGGGTCCAGCCGAGGGCCGCGCGCGGTCCCGCGGTGCTGCCGTCCCTGCGCCGAGGCCAGAAGGGCGCCAAATATCTTGTGGTGACTCAAGGTTCACTAGCCGGCACCCGCATCACCCTCGGCACCCAACCGGTGCTGATCGGCCGTGCGGACGATTCCACGCTGGTACTCACCGACGACTACGCTTCGACCAGACATGCGCGGCTGTCACAGCGTGGTGACGACTGGTACGTCGAGGATCTCGGCTCGACGAACGGTACGTATCTCGACCGCGCGAAGGTCACCACCGCTGTCCGTGTTCCGCTCGGCGCTCCCGTCCGGGTCGGCAAAACTGTGATCGAGCTCCGATCGTGACACTTGTTCTCCGCTACGCAGCGCGCAGCGACCGCGGTCTGGTCCGGGCCAACAACGAAGATTCCGTCTACGCGGGTGCCCGCCTGCTCGCCCTCGCCGACGGCATGGGCGGACACGCGGCGGGCGAAGTGGCCTCGCAGCTGATGATCGCGGCGCTGGCCCACCTCGACGACGACGAACCGGGCGACGATCTGCTCGGCAAGCTCGACCGCGCCACCCGTGAGGGCAATGCGGCCATCGCCGATCAGGTCGAGGAGGAACCCGAGCTCGACGGCATGGGCACCACGCTCACCGCCATGCTGTTCGCCGGTAAGAAGCTCGGCCTCGTGCACATCGGCGATTCGCGCGCCTACATGTTGCGCGACGGCGAGCTGGCCCAGATCACCAGGGACGACACCTTCGTCCAGTCGCTGGTCGACGAGGGCCGGATCACCCCGGAGCAGGCGCACACGCATCCGCAGCGTTCGCTGATCATGAGGGCGCTCACCGGCAACGAGATCGAGCCGACGCTGGTGATGCGCGAGGCACGCGCGGGCGACCGGTATCTGCTGTGCTCGGACGGGCTTTCGGATGTGGTCAGCGATGAGACCATCGCCAACACCATGCGCGAGGGCAGCACCGACGAATGCGCCGACCGGCTGATCGAACTCGCCTTGCGCAGCGGCGGACCCGACAACGTCACCGTGGTCGTCGCCGATGTCATCGACCTGGATTACGGGCAGAGCCACCCCATCGTCGCGGGCGCGGCGTCGGGCCAGGACGAGGACACTCCACCGCCGAACACCGCGGCCGGCCGAGCCGCCGCCATGCGCCCGCCGCGTGCGGCGCCGCGCCGGGCCGCCTCCGCACCGGAACCGCCGCCCGCGGCGAAATCGCATCGGCTGCGCTGGATCCTGCTCGCGGTCGCG
Organism: Nocardia sp. CDC519; assembly: GCF_059509835.1. Lineage (NCBI taxonomy): Bacteria > Bacillati > Actinomycetota > Actinomycetes > Mycobacteriales > Nocardiaceae > Nocardia > Nocardia sp. CDC519. The sequence continues at coordinate 1,045,480 of NZ_CM183377.1, forward strand.
CTGGTGGCCGCGGTCGGCGTCGGTCTGCTGGTCGGGTACAAGATGATCCGGTCCAACTACTACGTCGGCGCCGACAACGATCGCGTCGTCGTCATGCGCGGGCTGCCGGGCTCGATCCTCGGCTACTCGATCCATGAGGTCGATCTGGTCGGCTGTGTCGCCGCCGACGGCAAGCTGACGCTGGTCGACGCCGATGCGGACATGCCTGCCGATTGCCGGGAACTGAAGGTCGAGGACCTGAAGCAGACCGGACGCGACCAGGTGGACAAGGGCCTGCCGCCCGGCTCGCTGGACAAGGCCAAGGACCAGATGGCCGTGCTGGCCGACCGGGAACTGCTGCCGCCGTGCGACACCAAGAGCTCGGTGCCGCAGCCAGGTGTCGTCGCGCCGCCGGTTGTTCCGCCGACGGGCCCCGCCCCGACCACCACCACCGCGCCACCCCCGGCTCCGGCACCCAATGGTGAAGGCGCGCCGCCGGCCTCGGCCACCCCGACGCCGGCGCCGCCGACCACCACGGCTCCGCCGACCCAGCCCCAGACCGCGGGGGAGAACTGCCGGGTGACGGACTGATGTCCGCACCGGCACCACCGTCCGCCGGGGCCTATCCGAGTCCCCCGGGCGGCTTCGCTCCCGCGCCTGCGCCGAGCACCAGACGCAACAACGAGCTGTTGTTGCTCGGCTTCGCGGCAGTGGTCACCACCGCATCGCTGTTCCTGGTCGAGGCCAGCCAGGAGCAGTCGATCACCTGGGACATCGCCAAATACGGTCTGGCCTACCTCGCTCTGTTCGGGATCGCGCATCTGGCGATCCGCCGCTTCGCACCCTTCGCCGACCCGTTGCTGCTGCCCATCGTCGCGCTGCTCAACGGCCTCGGCCTGGTGCTGATCCATCGTCTCGATCTGGCCGATCAGCAGGCCGCCGCCTACAACGACTGGCCGGTGCCTTCCCCCGACGCCACCCAGCAGATCCTGTGGACGGCGCTCGGCACGATCGTGTTCATCACCTTGCTGATCGTGCTGCGCGACTATCGCACGCTGGCCCGCTACAGCTACACCCTGGGACTGATCGGGCTGGTCGCGCTGGCGATCCCGGCGCTGCTGCCGAGCCGATTCTCCGAAACCAACGGCGCCAAGATCTGGATCCGGCTGCCGGGTTTCAGCATGCAGCCGGGCGAGTTCGCCAAGATCCTGCTGATCATCTTCTTCGCCTCGGTGCTGGTGGCCAAGCGCGATCTGTTCACCGCCGCGGGCAAGCATTTCCTCGGCATGGAGTTCCCAAGGGCCCGCGATCTCGGCCCGATCCTCGCGGTGTGGATCGTGTGCATCGGGGTGCTGGTGTTCGAAAAGGATCTCGGCACGTCGCTGCTGATCTTCGGCACCGTGCTGGTGATGCTCTACATCGCCACCGAGCGGGTGGGCTGGCTGATCATCGGTGGCGGGCTGCTCGCACTCGGATTCGTCTTCGCCTATCAGCTGTTCGGGCACGTGCGGGTGCGCGTGGAAACCTGGCTGCACCCCTTCGACGACTACAACAACACCGGCTACCAGATCTCGCAGTCGCTGTTCGGGCTGGCCACCGGCGGGCTCGCGGGCACCGGGCTCGGTAGCGGCCGCCCGTCCCAGGTGCCCTTCGCCAAGACCGACTTCATCGTCACCACCATCGGTGAGGAACTCGGCCTGATCGGGCTGACCGCGGTGCTGATCCTGTTCCTGGTGTTCATCATGCGCGGGATGCGCACCGCGCTCGCGGTCCGCGACAGCTTCGGCAAACTGCTCGCCGCTGGTCTGTCGTTCACCATCGCGGTCCAGTTGTTCGTTGTGGTCGGCGGTGTCACCAAGCTGATCCCGCTGACCGGTCTGACCACGCCGTTCATGTCCTATGGTGGTTCGTCGCTGCTGGCCAACTACGCGCTGCTCGCGCTGTTGATCAAGATCTCCGACGCGGCCCGCGCGCCGGCGCCGGTCCGCAAGAAGGAAGTCGCACCGCCGCCGATCGCCGAGGCGCCGACCGAGATGATGCGGCGGGATCAGAACCGTCAGGAAGGGGGGCCGAGGTAGTGAACACTCCCCTACGCCGGGTCGCCGTCGCGGTGATGGTCATGGTCGTCGCGCTGCTGGCCAACATCACCTACGTCCAGGTCATCAAGGCCGACGATCTGCGCGCGGATCCACGCAACTCCCGGGTGCTGCTCGACGAGTACTCGCGCCAGCGCGGCCAGATCTCGGCCGGCGGCACCGTGCTCGCCAGCTCGGTTGCCACCGACGACCGCTACAAATACCTGCGCACCTACCCCACCGCACCCGAGGCCTTCGCCCCGGTGACCGGCTTCTACTCGATGCAGTACGGCAGCACCGGGCTCGAACGCGCGGAGGATCCGGTGCTCAACGGCTCGGACAATCAGCTGTTCGGCAGCCGGCTGGTCGATCTGTTCTCCGGGCGCGATCCGCGCGGCGGCAATGTGGTCACCACCATCGACCCGGTCATGCAGCAGGTCGCCTACGACGAGCTGACCAGCAAGGGCTACACCGGATCGGTGGTCGCGATCGAGCCGAGCACCGGCAAGATCCTGACGATGGTGTCCACCCCGAGCTACGACCCGAACCTGCTGTCGGGCCACGACGGCGCCCAGGGCACCAAGGCCTGGGAGCAGCTGAGCTCGGACCCGAACCAGCCGATGCTCAATCGCGCCGTCTCGCAGACCTATCCGCCCGGCTCCACCTTCAAGGTGATCGTCACCGCGGCGGCGCTGTCCAACGGGGTCGCCACCCCGGAAAGCCAGTTCACCGCCGCGCCGAACATCACCCTGCCCGGCACCAGCACCACGCTGGAGAACTACAACGGCACCACCTGCGGCCCAGGCCCGACCGCCTCGCTGTACGACGCGTTCCGTATGTCGTGCAACACCGCGTTCGTCGAGCTCGGTGTCGATGTGGGCGCCTCGAACCTGAAGGACGAGGCCGCCGCCTTCGGCATCGGGCCGCATCGCGGGGTGCCGATCCCGGTCGCCGAGAGCACCGTCGGGCCGATCCCCGACGATGCCGCACTCGGCCAGACCAGCATCGGTCAGCGCGACGTCGCGCTGACCCCGCTCAACAACGCGGTGATCGCCGCGACCATCGCCAACGGCGGCGTGCGGATGGAGCCGTACCTGGTCGACCAGCTGCAGGGCCCCGATCTGAGCGTGCTGTCGGAAACCACACCGGTGTCGGTCGGGCAGGCCGTGAGCGCCCAGGTAGCGTCGACCGTGACCAACCTGATGGTCGCCTCCGAACAGAACACCAAGGGCGGTGGCGGACGGCCGTACCAGATCGCGTCCAAGACCGGAACGGCCGAACACGGCTCGGACCCGCGTAATACCCCACCGCACGCCTGGTATATCGCCTTCGCGCCCGCGCAGAACCCGAAGATCGCGATTGCGGTCATCGTGGAGAACGGCGGTGACCGCGGGGAGGCGGCAACCGGTGGGTCGGTCGCCGCGCCGGTAGCCCGCGCGGTACTGGACGCGGGCCTGCAAGGGCGCTGAACGAGATGGATGTGCGAGTGAATCTGCGGGGAATCCGATGCTGAACAACGGTGCGATGATCGCGGACCGGTACCGGCTGCAGCGGCTGATCGCCACCGGCGGTATGGGCCAGGTCTGGGAAGCCCTCGACACCCGTCTCGACCGGCGGGTGGCGGTCAAGGTGCTCAAGTCGGAGTTCTCGGCCGATCCCACCTTCCGGCATCGGTTCCGCACCGAGGCCAAGACCACCGCGCAGCTCAACCACTCCGGCATCGCCGGCATCTACGACTACGGCGAGACCGTCGACCCGCAGGGCGGGGAGGTGGCCTACCTGGTCATGGAACTGGTGCAGGGCGAACCGCTCAATACGGTGCTCAACCGGCTCGGCAGGCTCTCGGTGGCGCAGGGCCTCGACATGCTCGAACAGACCGGCCGGGCGCTGCAGGTGGCGCACGCCGCCGGTGTGGTGCACCGCGATGTGAAGCCCGGCAATATCCTGGTTACCCCCGCCGGGCAGGTGAAGATCACCGACTTCGGCATCGCCAAAGCGGTGGACGCCTCGCCGGTCACCAAGACCGGCATGGTGATGGGCACCGCGCAGTACATCGCACCGGAGCAGGCCGTCGGCGAGGACGCCACCGCCTCCAGCGACGTGTACTCCCTCGGCATCGTCGGCTACGAGGCGCTGGCGGGCCAGCGCCCGTTCAGCGGCGACGGCGCGATCACCGTCGCGATGAAGCATGTGCGCGAGACACCACCGCCGATGCCCTCGGATCTGCCGCCCAACGTGCGCGAACTGATCGACATCACCATCGGGAAGGATCCGGCCCAGCGGTACGCCGACGGCGGCGAATTCGCCGACGCCGTCGCCGCGGTGCGGGCTGGCCGCAGGCCACCGCCGCCACGCGGGATGGGCACCGGACCCGCGCCCACCGGCGCCACCAGGGTGCTCCCGCCGGGGCCGACGGTAGTGCTGCCCTCGGCCCAGCCCGCCTACGACAACGGCGCGACCGTGCGTTATCCGACGGCGGCGGCGACCGGCGCGGCGACTCCGACGACGGTCGGTGCCACCGCCGCCTCCGGGCGCGCGCCGATGCCGCCCGACGACCACAAACGCGGACCGACCTCTACCCAGAAGTGGATGGCCGGGCTCGGTGTCGGCGCCGTGGTGCTCGGCGGGCTGGTGATCTGGCTGCTGTTCGGTGGCGACACCAACCCCGATCCGACCAGGCAGATCGAGTCGACCACGGTCGCGCCGCACACCACAAAGCCGCTGCCGCCGCCGGTCACCACGACGGTGCGGCCGCTGCCGCCCCCGGTGACCACCACCGAGGAACCGACCACCACGCAGCCGCCGACCACCACCACCGAACCGCCCACGTCGACGACCACCGAACCGACCACCACCGAACCGTCGACGACCGAGCCGACCACCACGGTTCAGCGCACCTCGACACAGCCGACGACCACCCGCGGGCGGGTGCCGACCGTCGACATACCATTGCCCGAGATTCCCGGTGCCCGACGTCCCGTCGTCACCGAAAGCAGCACGCCGGCTACTTCCCAGCAAGGACTGCCATGACGACCCCGAAGAATCTCTCCTCCCGGTACGAGCTGGGCGAGATCATCGGGTTCGGCGGGATGTCGGAGGTCCACAAGGCACGCGACCTGCGACTGAGCCGGGATGTGGCGATCAAGGTGCTGCGCGCCGACCTCGCCCGCGACCCCACCTTCTATCTGCGCTTCAAACGAGAGGCGCAGAACGCGGCCGCGTTGAATCATCCGGCCATCGTCGCGGTGTACGACACCGGCGAGGCCGAGGTCGACGGCGGCCCGCTGCCCTACATCGTGATGGAGTACGTGGACGGCGAGACGCTGCGCGACATCGTGCGCGGCAAGGGTCCGCTGCCGCCGCGCCGGGCGATGGAGATCATCGCCGATGTCTGCGCCGCACTGGATTTCAGCCACAAGGCCGGGATCGTGCACCGCGATATGAAGCCGGCCAACATCATGATCAATCGGTCCGGCGCGGTGAAGGTGATGGACTTCGGCATCGCCCGCGCCATCGCCGATGCCGCCAACCCGATGACGCAGACCGCCGCCGTCATCGGTACCGCGCAATACCTCTCGCCGGAGCAGGCGCGCGGCGAATCCGTCGACGCCCGCTCGGATGTGTACTCGGTGGGCTGTGTGCTCTTCGAGATCCTCACCGGCGAACCGCCTTTCACCGGCGACTCGCCGGTGGCGGTGGCCTATCAGCATGTGCGCGAGGATCCGCGGCTGCCCTCGCTCGTGCACGACGGGGTGCCACGCGAACTGGATTCGGTGGTGCTCAAGGCGATGAGCAAGAACCCGGCCAACCGGTATCAGACCGCCGCCGAAATGCGCGCGGATCTGATCCGGGTGCTCGGCGGGCAGAAGCCGAGCGCGCCGATGGTGATGACCGACGAGGACCGCACCACCATCCTCGGCTCGGAGGAACCGGCACAGCACTCGTACCACACCGTCGACAACCATGACCGCTCCGCTTATCGCGGCGGTGACGACACCGGTGAACAGGAGCCGGTGGAGCCGCCGAGCCAGCGGCGCACCGCCTATCTGACGTTGGGCGCGGTGGCCGCGGTGATCGTCGCGATCGCCCTGTTCTGGGTGCTGATCGGGCCGGGCAGCAAGCCCGATCAGGTCGCGGTGCCGGATCTGTCGAACAGTTCGGTGCAGCAGGCCGAGCAGAAACTCGAGGATCTCGGTTTCCACGTCGCCATCCAGGAAAAGCCCGATGCCAGGGTCGCTCCCGGCAATGTGATCGCCACCCAGCCCCTCGGCGGTTCCCGCGTCGACGAGGGCAGCACCATCACCCTGCACGTGTCCACCGGGCCCGCGCAGATCCAGGTGCCCCGGCTGACCGGATTGACCAGGCAGGAGGCCGAGCAGAAGCTCAACGCCATCGGATTGCGGCTGGATCCCCAGGTCGACAAGGAGGCCTCCAGCACCGCCGAGTTGGACAAGGTGATCGGCCAGAACCCGGCCGAGGGCGCGAGCGTAGAGGTCGACCGGGCCGTCAAGGTGACCATCGGCAGCGGGCCGGAGCAGGTCCGGGTGCCCAATGTGGTCGGCCAGGACATCGAGGTCGCCGAACCGAATCTGGTGGAGGGCGCGCAGTTCAAGGTCGTCGTCCAGGAGGTCGTCTCGTCCCGGCCGAAGGGTGAGGTCATCGCGACCAGCCCGGCCGGCGGTTCAACCGCGGAGAAGGGATCGACCGTCACGGTGCAGGTCTCGCTCGGCGCCGATTTCACCATGCCCAGCCTGGTCGGGCTGAACGCCTCGCAGGCCGTCGACCGGCTGCGCCAGGCCGGCTGGGCCGGCTCGACCACCCAGATCGTGCAGAACACGCAGGTCACGCTGGATTCGGCGAACGTCGGCAAGGTGCTGAACCAGCAGCCGGCGGCGGGCTCCTCGGTCGGGCGCAACAGCACCGTCGTCATCTACACCGGGGTGCTTCCGCTCGGCCCGCCGTGATCCACCGCGCCGCCGGACCGGCCGCCGGATTCGGGCGAACGGGATGCCGATTCACCGAACCGGTCGGTCCGTGCGGTGCGACAATTGATGGGCTCCATCCCGATCAGCTCAGCTGAATCCATGAGGAGGTAGCCCAGATGACCACTGCCAGGGACATCATGAAGCCCGGCGCTCAGTGGATTTCCCGAGATCAAACGGTCGCACAGGCGGCCCGCGTGATGGCCGAACTCGGTGTCGGCTCGCTCGTCATCGCCGACGAGAACGAACGGATGTGCGGCATCATCACCGACCGCGACATCGTGGTGAAATGCATCGCCCAGGGTCTGTCCCCGTCGGGCACTCGCGCCGCGGAGCTGTGCGAAGCGACGCCGCGCTGGATCTCGGCCGACGCCGACGTCGACGAGGTGCTCGACGAAATGGAGACCCACCAGGTCAAACGCATGCCGGTGATCGAGAACAAGCGCCTGATCGGCATGATCAGCGAGGCCGATCTGGCCAGGCATCTCGATGACAACCAGCTCGGCGAGTTCGTCACCGCCGTCTACGGCAGGCCGTGACGCGCTGAACCGATCAGGACAGGTCGAGGTGGCGGTTCATCGCCATCGCCGCCTCGGCCAGTTCCGGTAGTTCGACCACCTCGACGCCCTGCTGCCGCAGCCGTTCCACGCCGACGCAGTTGGTGACAAAGGTGCCCGGTTCCCGCCAGGCGATGACGACTCTGGGGATTCCGGCCCGCAGGATCCGCTCGGTGCACGGCAGCCGCGTCGCCGTGGCGCGCTCCGAACACGGTTCGAGGGTGCTGTAGATCGTCGCACCCGCCAACCGGGGATCATCCGCGGCCACTTTGTCCAGCGCGGACTCTTCCGCGTGCACCTTCGGATCGGTTTCCCGCGAATATCCGGAGCTGATCTCGACACCGTCGGCGACGATCACGGCACCGACGGAGAAGGCGGTCGCGCTGCGCGGGGCGAGGTTGGCGAGGTTGATCGCGCGCAGCATCCAGTTGTGGTCGGTCGAGGCGATACCCACTATTGCCTCCTCCTTTTACGCTTCGGGCAGATCACCGGTCTTGGGCAGATAGCGCAGCACCGCGACATCGCCGGCGCGCCCGACCTCGGCCAGCCGCATCCGCCGCCGCGCACCACCGGGGAAATCGGCCGGTTCCAGTATCCGCGGGGCGGCGGCGTCGCCGACGATCAGCGGCGCGATCGCGAGCACCAGTTCATCGGCGAGCCCGGCCGCCAGGAAACCGGTGAGGATGCGGGTGCCGCCCTCGACCATCAACCGGCCGATTCCACGATGACCGAGATCATCGAGCAACCGGCCGAGCTCGATCTGTTCGCCGAGCGCGACGACCTCGGCGGACTCGCCCAGCCGGTCGCCGAGCCGAGCCGCTCCGGCGACGGTGGTGTAGACCAGCTTGTCACCGCCGTGATGCCAGAACCGCAGCTCGGGATCGAGATCACCGCCGGCGGTCACCGTGACCTTGAGCGGGTACTCGGGCTTGCCTGCGGCGAGACGCTCGGCTCGCCGAGCCGCGTCGTTCACCAGCAGTCGCGGATTGTCACTGCGCAGAGTCTGCGCGCCGACCAGGATGGCATCCGATTCGGCCCGCACCTGATCGACCCGGTCGAAGTCCTCGGCGCTCGACAACAGCAGCCGCTGCGGGCTCGCGTCGTCGATATAGCCGTCGACGCTCGCGGCGACCGAGAGCAGCACGTACGGCCGGCTCATGAGATCGCCAGCGCCGCGACCTCCGCCTCCAGCATCTCCACCAGACCCTCGGCGGGCCGTTCGCCGCACACTTCCAGCCAGTTGGCCAGCATCCGGTGGCCGCCCTGGGTGAGCACCGATTCCGGATGGAACTGCACGCCGTGGATGGGCAGGTCGTTGTGCCGCATGGCCATCACGATCCCGCTTTCGGTGCGGCCGAGCACCTCGATCTCCTCGGGCAGGGTGTCTTCGAGGACGGTCAGCGAGTGATAGCGGGTGGCGGTGAACGGATCGGGCAGTCCGGCAAGCACGCCCGCGCCGATATGGAAGACCTCGCTGGTCTTGCCGTGCAGCAGCTCCGGCGCCCGGGTGACGGTGGCGCCGAAGGCCGCCCCGATGGATTGATGGCCGAGACACACACCGAGCAGCGGGGTGCGCTGCCGGGCGGCGGCGTGGACCAACTCGATGCTCGCGCCCGCGCGATCGGGGGTGCCGGGCCCGGGGCTGATCAGAATGCCGTCGAATTCGATGGCCACCGCATCCAGATCGGCCAGGCGCTGGTCGTCGTTGCGCCAGACTTCGGCCTCCGCGCCCAGCTGGCCCAGGTACTGGACCAGGTTGTAGACGAAGCTGTCGTAATTGTCGACGACCAGAACACGCATGGTTCGAGATTACGTGGCCTACCCACAGGCCGTCGCATCCATTACCAGTTGGGATAGCCTAGAGAGAACCGGAGGGACGCCGGTATTGCCCTGTTCGCCGAATTCGAGGACGTCATGCCCAAGTCCAAGGTCCGTAAGAAGACCGACTACTCCAGCTCCCCCGCCAGCCGCACCCCGGTGAAGGTGAAGGCCGTCGGTCCGTCGCCGGTCTGGTACGTCGCCATCATGCTCGGGTTCATGCTCGCGGGCCTGGTGTGGCTGCTTGTGTATTACCTCGCGGGCGATCAGATCAGCTGGATGCGCGACCTCGACGCCTGGAACTTCCTCATCGGCTTCGGCCTGATGGTGATCGGCCTGATCATGACCATGAGGTGGCGCTGAGCCCGGTTGCCGGCCGCCCGTATTACAGACGTGTCATTCATGCACACCTGTGGATGAACCTGTGGACAACTCGAGGAAATCGTGAATCCTGAGTCGCGCCTTTCGTGGACCACACCGATGTCCGCGCTGGTCGCGGCGAGCGCGGGCGGCGTCATCCTGGCGGTGGTCGCGGTGCTGAACAACGATCCACCGGGCCGGTTGCTCATCGGCCTTGCCGCCGTGCTGCTGCTGGGGCTGGCCGGTCTCGGGTTCCGGCAGCGCCCCCGGCTCTCGGTGATTCCCGGCGCGGATCCACGCTTGGTGGTGCGTTCGCTGACCGGCCCCACCGAATATCGCCCCGACCAGATCCTGCGTGCGCGCATCGTCTACTACCGCCGTCTCGGGCGCCGCACGCCGATGCTGGAGATCGAGCTCATCCACAATGACGCCGAGCGGCTGCTCATCTTCGGGCGCTGGGACCTGGGCACCCACCCCGAAGACGTCTACGACGTCCTGGTCGAGCAGCTGCGGCTGAGCGGGGACATCACCCGGCCCTGAGCAGGATGCGCAGCCTCGCGCTTCGCGGTCGGTGTTTCGCGTGAAACATTCCCGCCCGTGCGTGCACTCAGGGCAGCAGTGACGCTGCCGCCGTCCCGAGGACGGCCAGCGAGATCACCGCGACCGCAGCGACCGCGGACCAGCCGATGATCTGCGCGCTGCGCGTCGACCCGGCCTTCAACCAGGCGGGCAGGAACAAGATGCCGAGGGTGGCCACTGTGCCCGCCGCGAGCCCGCCGAGATGGCCGAACAGTGAGATGCCCGGCAGCGAGAAGCTGATGAACACGTTGATGCCGATCAGGATGAACATGCTGTTGGCGTTCTGCCGCAGCCGGATCAAGATCACCGTGATGGCCCCGAACAGGCCGTAGACCGCGCCGGACGCGCCCGCCGTGAGGCTGTCCTGGGAGAACATCATGACCGCGGCCGAACCGCCGAGCAGCGAGACCAGATACACCGCGAGGTAGCGCGTCCGGCCGAGCACCAGCTCGATATCGCGGCCGACCACATACAGCGCGAACATATTGAGCAGCAGGTGAATCGGCCCATAGTGCAGGAAACCGGAGCCGATCACCCGGAACCAATCGCCATCGGCCACCGCAGGCGGGTACATCACCCAGCGCAGGAACAGCTGCGAGCCGTTGTAGTTGTCGATCAGGCTGCGTGATTGCGCGGCGGTAATGGCGAATACCGCGACGTTGATCGCGATCAACGCGTACGTGACATATGGGATCCGCACTCGCGGTGCGGCGGCCGTCGACACCGTGCGCACCTGCGGGGCGCCGCGGTTGTCCGCGCGCAGGCAATCCACACAGTGCTGGCCGACCGAGGCCGGACGCAGGCATTCCGGGCAGGCGGGGCGACCGCACCGGGTGCAGGCCAGGCCGGTCACCCGATCCGGGTGCCGGACACACGTCGTCGCGGGAGGTTGGGGGTTCATCTGCTCATTCGAATCGTGCCGGCGGCGCCGACGCGGTCATGGTCACCCGACCATCGTGCCATGACGTCCCGGGCAGCGCGCTGACCTGGGGCTCGGTGCGCGAGCCCGGGGTCTGTGTCAGAGTTGACCCATGAGCTCGAGGTCCCCGCACCTGTCTTCGCGTTCCCGTAATCGGCTTCTGACCGCCGCCGCCGTCGCGGCCGCGGGCGGTGCCGCCTGGCTGGCCCGGGCCAAGCGCCCGCAGCCGCCGGAGCCGGCCCCCGCCCCGCCGCGCATCGGCTACTCCCGAAACGGTTCCGCGCCGACCCCCGAGACGGGTGCCGGCGCGGATGCGCAGAGCTGAGCCTCAGCGGCTGACGCTGCGCTTGTACCGCCACAGGGTGAGCGGGACGAAGACCGCCAAGATCACCACAACCCAGATCAGGGTCGTCGCGACCGGATGCTGCATCGGCCAGGTATCCGGCGGCGGCTGTACCGGCGAGGTGTTGCCGAACAACTCGCGAATCGCCTGCGTGACGGCCGAGACCGGGTTCCATTCGGCGAATACGCGCAGCACCGTCGGCAGTTCCTCGATCGGCACGAAGGTGTTGGCCAGGAAGGTGAGCGGGAAGATCACCATGAAGCTGGCATTGTTGAACACCTCCGGTGCCCGCACGATCAGACCGACGAAGGCCATGATCCAGGAGATCGCGTAGGCGAACAGCAGCAGCAGCACATAGGCCAGCACCGCGTCCACCAGTGAACCCCGGATCCGCCAGCCGACGATCAGGCCGGTCAGCGACATGACCACCAGGCTCACCACATTGATGACGACATCGCTGATGGTGCGCCCGATGAGCACCGCGACCGGCTCCATCGGCAGCGACCGGAACCGGTCGATGATGCCCTTCTGCATATCCTCCACCAGGCTCAGCCCGGTGAAGGTCGCGCCGAACACGCAGGTCTGGGCGAAGATGCCGGCGATGAGGAATTCGCGGTAGCCACCCTCCAATCCGGGCACCTTGATCGCCGTGCCGAAGATGTAGGCGAACAGCAGCACGAACATGATCGGCGAGAGCGTGCTGAAGATGAGCACATCGGGCACGCGCTTGATCTTGATGACGTTGCGCTTGGTGATGGTGATGGTGTCGGAGACGACGGTCGAGAGCCGCTCACCGAGACCAGGGCCGTGATCGGGCACGACCGGCGTGGTGCTGACCGCGGTCATCGAGTCTTTCCTTCCGTAGCTTCCAGCGCGCCGAGGCCCTCGGCCGCGTCGTCGGCGTTGATCAGTTCCTCGGCCTCATGTCCGGTGAGGGTGAGGAAGACGTCGTCGAGCGATGGGCGCCGCAGGCCGACGTCGTGGATTTTCACGCTGTGGTCGTTGAGCTTGCCGACGGCCTCGACCAGGGCCTGCGAGCCGTTGCTGACCGGCACGATGATGCGCCGCAGGCCCGGCTCCAGGTGAATCTCGCCGTCGGCCAGACCCGCCAGCGCCTGCTGCGCGATGGCCAGGTTGTCCACATGGTCGACGGTCAGCTCGATGCGGTCACCGCCGACCATCGTCTTCAGCTCATCGGCGGTGCCCTTGGCGATGACCTTGCCGCGATCGATCACCGCGATGGAATCGGCGAGCCGATCGGCCTCCTCCATGTACTGGGTGGTGAGCAGCAAGGTGGTGCCGCCGGCCACGAGTTCCTCGATCACATCCCACAGATCCAGCCGGGCTCTCGGGTCCAGGCCGGTGGTCGGCTCGTCGAGGAACAGCACCGGCGGCGCGGCGACCAGCGCACCCGCCAGGTCAAGGCGCCTTCGCATACCGCCGGAGTAGCCCTTGACCGGGCGATCGGCGGCGTCGCTGAGCCGGAATCGGTCGAGCAGTTCGCGCGCGCGTTCTTTACTGCGCTGGACGCCCATGTGGTACAGGCGTCCGACCATTTCGAGGTTCTCGAAGCCGGTGAGGTACTCGTCGACCGCCGCGTACTGGCCCGACGCGCCGATCCGGCGGCGCAGTGCCCGCGGATCACGCAGCACATCGATGCCCGCGACGGTGGCGCGGCCGCCGTCGGGGATCAACAGCGTCGTCAGGACGCGGACGGTGGTGGTTTTCCCGGCGCCGTTCGGGCCGAGCAGGGCGGTGACGGTGCCCTCGGGCACGGTCAGGTCGAGCCCGTCGAGGGCGACCTGCGGGCCGTATCGCTTGACGAGACCCTCGGCGACTATTGCGTCACCCATGATTCTCCTGAAGTTCGTAGAGCTCGATGACATGCGGTGTCGGTGGCCGGCTTCCTCGGCGACCTGCTGATATGACGGCCCCGGGTGCCGAAATTAATCGCGAGGGCCGGCAACCGGATCGATCGCACCATTCGGACGATCGACCAGACCTGGTGTGAGTATTGCGCGTCGGGTGACCGATTTCATCCGATTTGCCGGGCCGCCCGGTTACCGGTGGGCAACGAAAGAAGGCCGCACCGCGATCCGGGCGGTGCTCGGGGGTACCGGATCGGGGTGCGACCGATTCGATGATCCCGCCGACGGGGGCGAGCGGTCGCGCGTACCGGACTACTCGAATCCCGGCGGGCCGGTACTCGTTCGGGCGCGGGGACGGCCCGCGTCCGGGTAACCGGAGGCGGAAATACACCGGCGACGGCAGCGTTCGCGAGGCGAGGTCGTCCACGCGAGGGATGCTGCCACGGGGGTACGACACATTTCTGATATCGCGTCGGCTACCGCACAATGGCCGGCACCGCCGACGACGACACGCGGCCGGCGATAGCACCCCGGCAGACGCTACAGCGACCGGTCGGCATGTTTACCGATCGCGCCTGAACTCCTGGACAACCGCGTATACAGCCCGGTAAACGGGTGCGGGCCTGCGCTTTTGGCAACCATGGAGCCATCGGCGGGCCGACCGGGGATCGAGCCGGGTGTCCGATTCACCAACCTCGGGCCCCGAACCCTGTGAATTACCCCGAAAAAACTTCGAAACCGACTGTCCTCATACACACAAAAACGTGGATCTTCGCGTAGGATCGTTCTCGTCGGCCCCTCCCCCCCGGGCCGACCTTACGCGGGCCTCGGCTAACTCCCCCCCTTCGCCGAGGCCCGCTCTCATGTCCGGACGAGGTTCCGCCGGAACCGATTGGCGGAACCTCGTTTCCGGCACTAACTAGCGGGGCCGTGCACCGATTGCCAGGCCGCGGTCAATCGCAGGCCCCGCACCTTCCCGGCAACCCGGAGCAACGGCAGATCGCGCTCCCATCGGCGGGCGTCCTCCGGCTCGGCGGCCGCCCAGATCGGCGCCGTCATCGTTGGTAGTTCGTCGAAGCGGGCGAGCACCCCGCCCAGCGCGATATGGACACCGGGCGAACTCGCCGGCGCCCGCCCGAGATCACGCAAGATCGCCGCGTCGGCCAGCAATTGCTCCAGCAACGATCGCGCCACCGCACCCTTGCGCCCCATCCTGATCAGCCAGCCCAGCGCTGCCGCGAGCACGTGAATGTCCTCGATGGTGCGGAACGGTTTCAGATAGTCGGTGTAGCCGTCGCCGGGCAGCAGCCGCCCTCGGGCAGCGGTGAATGTGACCGTCGCATGCGGTATTTCCGGGATGAACGGGGTTTCGGGAAGCGCGGACCGCACCACGGACGGCTGCTCGGCATCGACGAGCACGGCAGCCAATCGGTTGCGGCCGCCGGCATCGGTGCCCGCACTGGCGATCACCACCAGACGGTCAGCGGGTTCGCCGAGGGTGGCGAAGGTCTTGGTCCCGTCGACCAGCCCGTGCCCGGCCCGCTCGGTGACGGTGGTCCGGATCGCCGCCGGATGCCCGCCGCCCTGCTCGGTCGCGCACAGCGACACCAGATCCTCCGGGGACAGCTGCGGCAGCAAGGCTCGCAATGCCGCTTGATACCCGGACAGGAACGCGTATCCGAGTCGATCAGCGCCGAACCCGCAAGCCAGTGCCGCATCGACGGGGGTCTCGAACCGCGCGGCGGTGTCCCGGTGCCGCTGCCAGGCCTGCGACACATCGGTGAGCGCCGCGACCTCCGCTGGCGCGATGAGCAGGTAATCGAGTACAGAATCCACCCCTGCACGCTAGCGGTGTGCCGCCGGCTCGGCGTCCGGCCAAGGAAACACGCACTGCGATCGTGAGAGAGTTAGAGTATTATTTTCTCACGCTCGCTCACTGTCGCCGATCAAGGGAGATCGCAATGACCGCGTCCGTAGAGGCCGAATCTCGCACCACCCACCTGCCCGAACCACGCCCCATCGGCCCGGGAACCCGGATGTGGGACGAAGTCGGTCTGGTCACATTCTCGCTCACCGCTGGTTCCGCCTTCCTGCTACAGACGATGGAGCCGACGATCTCCGCGGTCGTAGATGAACACTCCACCTTCCGCACCGACCCGATCGGCCGCGCCGTACGCAGCCTGTCCGCGGTGATGACCTGGACCTACGGCGGCCCGGAAGCGCTGGCCGAAACCGCCCGGCTGCGCGCCATGCACGCATCGCTGAACACCACCGACGCCGCGGGCGTCAAGCATCGTGCATTGTCCAGTGGGCCGTGGGCCTGGGTCTTGCACACCGGCACCTTCGCCTTCAGTGAGAACGCAAAGTACTTTTCCAAGCGTCCACTCACCCCGGCGGAAAAGGAGCAGTACTACGCCGAGACCTTGCAGCTCATGCGTAACTTCTCGGTGCCGCCGAAGGAAGTGCCCGCCACCTACGCCGACTTCGAGAAGTTCTTCGCCGACACCGTCGAGAACCATCTGGTCGCCACCCAGACCGCGCACGATTATCTGCGGGTGATCCGCTCGGTCGGCGCTCCGAAGGGCCTGCCCAAGGTGCTCGTGCCGGTGTGGAAGCGGGCGGCTGCCCCGATCGGCGCGCTGCAATACTTCGTCACCGTCGGTACCACGCCCGAGTCCGCCCGCCGCAAGCTCGGCCTGACCTGGTCGGAATCCGACGAACGCAAGCTGCGCGCCATCGGCTGGGTGATCGCCAGGCTCGTGCCACTGCTGCCGGAACGGTTGCGCTACTTCCCCATTGCCTATGAGGCCCGCAAGCTGGAGCGGGATCGCGCCCGCTTGCAGACCGTCATCGCCAAGCGCCCGATCTGAGCTCTCACCGGGATACCGGGGCGGGCCCGGCCGTTACGTCGGCCGGCGCCTGCCAGATCCGGCTGCGCAGATCCCGGCCGCGGATGACCTGGATCCGCCACGGCTCCAGCCGCATGATGTGCAGGGTCGGATCGTCGGGTGCGCTCCAGAATTGCCCGAGCTGATATCCGGCGCCGCGCGGGCTGGTGCGTGCGTACATCCGCCAGATCCGATCCCTGGTCCGCGGGTCGTGCACACCGTTGGCCGGATCGTCGATCCACTGCGCCGTCGCATCGACGGCGACCGAATTATTGCTGCCCTGAGCCCAATACGAGAAGTTCACGTGCGGGTTGCGGGCGATGTGGGCGGACTTGATCGGCGTCCGGTAGGTCGCCAGCCATCCGAGCGGCGTGCCGTCGACGTTCTCCCATACCGGGATCAGCACCCTGGTGCGCGGACGGTTCTTGCTGTCCACGGTCACCATCGTCGCGTACACGATGCGCCCCACATAGGCATCGAATTCGGATTCGATCTCCGCGAACGACCCCACTTTGCCTGCCATCACGCCACCTCCACCTCGGTTCCCGAAGTACCTGTCGGTTACTTCTTGTAACTGAGAGCATCATCGGTCACTATTTGATTCCATGGAAGACGGCACTTCTGAGTCACTCGGTTACTGCGCGGATACCGACGACTACACCGCGAAACAATGGGACACCCGCGAAGACTGCGATGTGCGCCAGATCCTGGACCGCATCGCCGACAAATGGTCATTGCTGACGATCGCACTGCTGGCCGGTCGCACCATGCGCTTCACCGAATTGCGGCGCGAGATCGACGGGGTGAGCCAGCGGATGCTCACCCGCACGCTGCGGCATCTGGAACGCGACGGGTTGGTGCGGCGCACGGTGTATCCGGTGGTTCCGCCTCGGGTGGAGTACCAGCTCACCCCGCTCGGCGGGAGCCTGCACGAAACTATTCAGGCGCTGGTCACCTGGACCGAAACACATCAGCGCGAGATCGCGGCGGCGCGCACCGCCTACGACGGCAGGGCCGAAATCGCTTGATACCCGGCGGTTGTCGCCAACGCCAGGAAGTGTCGTAGGCGACCGTTACCGTGTGCGACGTGACCGACTTCGAGGTTCCTCAGAACTGGGCCGAGGCCCGTCCCCTGCTGCGGCCGGTGCTCCGGCCCGTGACCTACCGCAGCACCGTGCCCGCGTCCGATCAGCCGCTCGGGCGCACCGTGCTGCCGTTCGTGGACGAGCTGGTGGCCGTCGACCTGCCCGATCGGCGCACCATCGTCAATGACGATCATCGAGCGGCGTGGAATGTGTCGGCCGATGAGGTCTTCGCGGCCGCGTTGGCGAATCTGTCCACGATGGCCCAGCTGCCGGACCTGGAGGCCGGTTCCGTGCTGCGTTTCGCCGACGACGGCGACGGCTACTTCACGTCCTGGCTGCTGGTTCCGGGCTGGTTGGCGGGCTTCCGGGCCGGCTACGGCCGCCGCCCCGTGGCGTTCCTGCCGGATGCGGACACGTTGATCGTGGCGCCGGATGATCCGGAGATGATCGGTTCGCTGTTCGAGATGGTCGAGGAGCAGTACGGCGAGTCCGAGCGTCCGCTCAGTCCGCAGGCCTACACCGTCGATGACGACGGCCGGGTGGTGCCCTTCGATCAGGCAGGCCCGCATGAGCAGCTGCCTGCCGCGCAGCGGGCCCGCTGTGGCCTCGCCGTCACCGAGTATGCCGCGCAGACCGAGTGGTTGAACGAAATCCTCGAAGAGGACTTCGATTTCGAGTCGCTGGACGCCGAGCTCGCCGACTCCTCCAGCGCCTATGTCGCCTCGCTGATGTACTACGACCCGGGCGACGGCCCGCGCACCATCACCGCATGGGGTGAGGGTGTGGATTATCTGTTGCCGGACGCCGATCTCGTCGTCTTCTGCGATACCGACGACAACGGTGAGGAACGCACGTTGTTCGACGCGCCGTTCGCCCGCGTGGTCGAGATCCTCGGCCTGACGCCGGTGCCGGGCCTCGCGCCCACCCGCTACGAGATCAGGAGCTGGCCCGAGCCGGAGCAGCTGCGCCGGATCGAGCAGGCCGCCGCGCTCGGCTGAGCAGCGTTCACCGTTCCCGGCGTCGTGGGAACCGGATGTTCAGCGGCGCCGGGTCACGCACCTGGGTGCGTTCGGCGGGCGCCACCAGGATCGCCGCCAGCCCGAGGACGGGTAGCAGTGCCGCCGCGAGAACGCTGAATGTGTAACTCACGCCGCCCATCTCGGCCGGTTTGTGGAGCAGGTGGTAGATCAGGTGCGGTACTCCGAACACCACCCACCCGAGCCCGGCGACCCGCGCCAGCAAGCTGTCCCCGTAATACAGTGCCGCGCCGGTGACGGCCGCCAAGGCGAGGAAGAACGCCCCAACGTCCGCGGCCAGGTGATGGTTGTACGGCCCGTCGGCGGATATCCACCGCATCCCGAATCCGGGAAAGCTGGTGTACCAGGACCGCGGCGCCACCACCGCCCACGCCCCGACCACCAGCCCCTGAATCGCGAGTATCCACAGGGCGATTCGCAGAATCAGCCACCGCCGCCGATTGATCTCGAACCGCATCCGAACCCGCAGCCCGTCCCCATCCCCCCGTATCGAGATCCGCATCGGCCCCTCCATCCACACCCGTGCCCTCGGCGAGTGCAGTAAACGTAAGCCCCTAGCAGTGCGCTGACAAGACAGGCGCAGCTGGGAAGATTCACGAACTCCCACCCGTCAGGCTGTGCGGTGATCGCAGCCCACCGGCTACGACAATCGACACGCAGCCACCGCGCAATCGCCAGCCCGCCGGGCCAGCACCTTTATGGCGGGCCAACCTGAGAGGGGGTCCGGGGGCAAAGCCCCCGAGGCAAACCCTGGTGCGTAGACAACCCGAGCTGGGCAAGCGCTAGTGGGGGTCCGGGGGCGAAGCCCTCCGGGCGGGGTTTGGGGGCTGCGCCCCCAAACCAACACGCGAAACGAGCCCCGGCCCACGCTCTCCGTGGGCATGGGTGAGGAAGCGAGTGGAGCCTAGGGGAATCGAACCCCTAACCCCTGCCTTGCAAAGGCAGTGCTCTGCCAATTGAGCTAAGGCCCCGGGTGGCTGCCCGAGCTGTCAGCGGGTGGTGACCTCGTGCCACAGGTCGGCGTCGTTGCGCTGGCGCAGTTTGGTTATTCCGATGAGAACCGCGACCACGACACCGAGTGTGAGGAGAATTTTCATGGTTCCCACCCTACTGTGATGTTCGGGAGTGGGCCTAGGAGGACTTGAACCTCCGACCTCTTCGTTATCAGCGAAGCGCTCTAACCGCCTGAGCTATAGGCCCGTGTGTTCGTTGTTGTGTTCAGCCGGGTACTGCACCGAACGCAACGACCGAGAACAGAGATTACCCGACGCGCCGACTACGACCAAAACGCCTGGTAGATGGGCTGCGGACGAGGGTGGGCCGAGCTTGCCCCGGCAACGATAACGGCCGGCACCGCGCCCGGCGGAGGGCGTCGGTACCGGCCGTCGGGTGGGGTTCTAGTCCGGGTCGGCCAGGGTCACCTGGATGCCGCCGACCAGATCGCAGCACTGGTTGTAGATGAACGTTCCGACGGTGGCCAGCGCGGTGAACAGCACCACGTTGATCAGCCCGATGACGCCGGCGTAGCCGAACACCGTGCCCGCATCGATCAGGCCGGTGGACGCGCCGCTGTCCTGCGACACCATTTCGGTGAAGGTGTCGTTGAGCCGCTCCCACACGCCCATGCCCTCGAGCACGATGTAGAGCAGCCCGACGGCGAGCATCCACACGAAGAACAGCGCCACGCTGATCACCAGGGTGATCTTCAGCGTCGACCAGGGGTCGATGCGACGGATCTGGACCGTGGCGCGCAACGGCTCACCGGCGACCGCCTGGGCGACCGCGACCGGCACCGCGGGCGAGACCGGGGTGGGGCCCGGCTTGGGCGCGGTGGGGTTCTCCGGGGGCAGCGGATGCCGGATCTCGGACAGATCCGGCATGTCCTTGGTGAGTTCGGGGCGGGAGATGCTGCGGGTCGGCCCGTCGAGGCCCACCGACTTCACCATCGCCGCTTCCTTGCGGGCCGCCTTGGCCGCGAGATCGGCCGTGGTCCTGGCATTGCCGACGCCCCCGCCGAGACCGCCACCACCACCGAGGCCGCCGCCTCCGGCGGGCGCCTGCCTTCCGGCCACCGGCGAATGCCCGGGCCGGGGCAGGTTGGACTGCGGCTCCCGCTGCGGCAGCGCCGACCAGCCGTCCTGGTACCGCGACTGACCGCCGCCGTTGCCGCTCGGCGCACCCGAATCGCCCTGCGGCGCTTGACCGGAACCGTTCATCCGGACGGTCTGATCGGAGGCGCTACCGCCCTCCTTCGGCGCCGATTCAGCGCTGTCGGAGCCGAAATCGCCCTGCTTGTCGTCATTTTCGCGCGACGGTGCGGCGGGCCCGGCGCCGGCCTGCGGATTCGCGCCCGCCGGACCGCCATTGGACGGTTCGGACTCCGGTCGTTGGATCGGCCGGGGCGGAATCGGTGACGGTGCGACCCGTTCGGTCACGCCGTTCGTCTGCTGCCGCTCGTCATTCGGCTGATTCGGAGTGGTCAATGCAATCCTCAGATCCGTTCGTTGCCGCCGCTGTGTTTATTGCTCGGAAGAATCGCTGGTGTCGTCGTCGAGAGCCTCGGGCTCGTCGGCGTTGCGCGCGATCGCAAGCAAGGTATCGCCCTCGCCCAGGTTCATCAATCGCACGCCCTTGGTCTGGCGGCCTGCCTTGCGAACCTGCTTGGCTCCCGTGCGGATGACACCGCCCCCGGAGGTGATCGCGTACAGCTCATCGTCGTCGTCGACGATGAGCGCACCGACCAGCGTGCCACGCCGGGTGTCGTACTGGATGGTCAACACACCCTTACCGCCGCGACCCTGTGCCGTGTACTCCTCGATAGCGGTGCGCTTGGCGTACCCGCCGGACGTCGCGACCAGCAGGTATGTGCCCTCACGCACGACGTTGAGGGAAAGCAGCTCATCCTCGGCGTTGAACCGCATACCCTGCACACCGGAGGTGGCCCGGCCCATCGGACGCAGTGCCTCGTCGGTCGCCGCGAAGCGGATCGACTGCCCCTGCGCCGATACCAGCAGCAGGTCGTCGTCCGCCGAGCACAGCACGGCACCGACCAGTTCGTCGTTGTCGCGCAGGTTCACCGCGACGATGCCTCCGCTGCGGTTGGAGTCGAAATCCGACAGCCGCGACTTCTTCACGAGGCCATTCTTGGTGGCGAGCACCAGATACGGGGCGTCTTCGTAGGATTTGATCCGAATGATCTGGGCGATCTTCTCGTCCGGCTGGAACGCCAGCAGGTTCGCCACGTGCTGACCACGGGCGGTCCGGTTGGCTTCGGGCAGTTCGTAGGCCTTGGCCCGGTACACCCGGCCCTTGTTGGTGAAGAACAGCAGCCAATCGTGGGTCGAGGTGATGAAGAAGTGCTTGACCAGGTCGTCCTGCTTGAGACCCGCGCCCTGCACACCCTTGCCGCCGCGCTTCTGGCTGCGGTACAGGTCGGTCTTGGTGCGCTTGGCGTATCCGGTCTCGGTGATGGTGACGACCACGTCCTCGCGGGCGATCAGATCCTCGTCGGCCACGTCGCCGTCGGCGGCGATGATCTTGGTGCGCCGTTCGTCGCCGTACTTCTCCACGATCTCGGCCAGCTCGTCGCGCACGATCGCGCGCTGCCGCTCCGGCTTGTCCAGAATGTCCTTGAGGTCGGCGATCTCGGCCTCGATCTTGGCCAGTTCGTCGACGATCTTCTGCCGCTCCAGCGCCGAGAGCCTGCGCAGCTGCATATCGAGGATGGCGGTGGCCTGGATCTCGTCGATGTCGAGCAGCTGCATCAGGCCGGTGCGCGCGGTATCGGTATTGGCCGAACGCCGAATCAGCGCGATGACCTCGTCGAGCGCGTCGAGCGCCTTGACCAGGCCGCGCAGGATGTGAGCGCGTTCCTCGGCCTTGCGCAGCAGGTACCGGGTGCGCCGGACGATGACTTCCAACTGGTGCTCGACGTAGTACCGGATCATCTGATCCAGGCGCAGGGTGCGCGGCACACCGTCGACGATGGAGAGCATGTTGGCGCCGAAGCTGGTCTGCAGCTGGGTGTGCTTGTACAGATTGTTCAGCACGACCTTGGCGACGGCGTCGCGCTTGACCGTCACCACGATCCGCATACCCGCGCGGTCGGAGGACTCGTCGTGGATATCGGAGATGCCGGCGATCTTGCCGTCCTTCACCTGCTCGGCGATCGAGTTGATGAAGTTGTCGGTGTTGACCTGGTACGGCAGCTCGGTGATGACGATGGTGGTGCGGCCGCGGGTGTCTTCCTCGATCTCCACCACGCCGCGCATGCGGATGGAACCTCGGCCGGTGGTGTAGGCGTCGTGAATGCCCTGCCCGCCGACGATCAGGCCCGCGGTCGGGAAGTCAGGGCCCTTGACGCGCTCCATGCAGGCGGCGAGGGTGGCCTCTTCGTCGGCGTCGTAGTTCTCCAGCGCCCAGTAGATGGCGTCGGCGAGCTCGTTGAGGTTGTGCGGCGGGATGTTGGTCGCCATGCCGACCGCGATGCCGTTGCTGCCGTTCATCAGCAGGTTCGGCACCCGGCTCGGCAGTACCACCGGCTCCTGCGAGCGGCCGTCGTAGTTCGGCGTGAAATCGACGGTCTCGTGGTCGATCTCGCGCAGCAGCTCCATCGCCAGCGGCGTCAGGCGGCATTCGGTGTATCGCATGGCGGCCGCGCCGTCGTTGCCCCGGGAACCGAAGTTGCCCTGGCCGTCGACCAGCGGATACCGCAGCGACCAGGGCTGGGCCATGCGCACGAGGGTGTCGTAGATGGAGGCGTCGCCGTGCGGATGGTAATTACCCATGGTCTCGGCGACCGGGCGGGCGGACTTCACGTAACCGCGATCGGGCCGGTAACCGTTGTCGTACATCGCGTAGAGCACCCGCCGGTGCACCGGCTTGAGGCCGTCGCGCACATCGGGCAGCGCGCGGCCGACGATCACGCTCATCGCGTAATCGATATAGCTGCTCTGCATTTCGTTCTGGATGTCGACCGGCTCGATGCGGTCGCCTGCGCCGCCGTTCGGCGGCAGGGTGGTCTCAGTCATGAATGGCTCTCCGTTGGAAGGCTCGGGGGCTGCGGCGGTTCCAGGCAGCGGTCAGGGGGTCGATTCCCCTGACCCTGCCGAACCGGCTACACGTCGAGGAAGCGGACGTCCTTGGCATTGCGGGTGATGAAGCTGCGGCGCGCTTCGACGTCCTCGCCCATCAGCACCGAGAACAGTTCGTCGGCCGCGGCGGCGTCGTCGAGGGTGACCTGACGCAGCACCCGGACCGCCGGATCCATCGTGGTCTCCCACAGTTCCTTGGCGTTCATCTCGCCCAGACCCTTGTAGCGCTGGACGCCGTCGTCCTTGTTGATCTTCTTGCCCGCGGCCAGACCTGCCTCGAGCAGACCGTCGCGCTCGCGGTCGGAGTAGGCGAACTCCGGATCGGCGCGCTGCCACTTGAGCTTGTACAGCGGCGGCTGGGCCAGGTAGACGTGCCCGTGCTCGATCAGCGGACGCATGAACCGGAACAGCAGCGTCAGCAGCAGGGTGGAGATGTGCTGGCCGTCGACGTCGGCGTCGGCCATCAGCACGATCTTGTGATAGCGCAGCTTGGAGATGTCGAACTCGTCGTGGATACCGGTGCCGAAGGCGGTGATGATCGCCTGGACCTCGTTGTTCTTGAGGACCTTGTCGATGCGCGCCTTCTCGACATTGATGATCTTGCCGCGCAACGGCAGGATCGCCTGGTACATCGAGTCGCGCCCGGACTTGGCCGAGCCGCCGGCGGAATCACCCTCGACGATGTAGATCTCGGACTTGCTCGGATCCTTGGACCGGCAGTCGGCCAGCTTGCCCGGCAACCCACCCAGATCGGTGGCGCTCTTGCGACGGACCAGCTCACGAGCCTTACGCGCGGCGACCCGGGCCTGCGCCGAGGACACGGCCTTGTTCACGATGGTCTTGGCATCGGCCGGATTGGCCTCGAACCAGTGCGCCAGGTGCTCGTTGCAGGTGCGCTGCACGAACGACTTGACCTCGGTATTGCCGAGCTTGGTCTTGGTCTGGCCCTCGAACTGCGGTTCGCCGACCTTCACGCTGACGATCGCGGCCAAGCCCTCGCGGATATCGTCACCGGTGAGGTTGCCGTCCTTGTCCTTGAGGAGCTTCTTCTCCTTCGCGTACCGGTTGACCACGGTGGTCAGCGCGGCGCGGAAGCCCTCTTCGTGGGTGCCACCCTCGTGGGTGTTGATGGTGTTGGCGAAGGTGTGCACCGACTCCGAATAGCCCGAGTTCCACTGCATCGCGACCTCGAGCTCATGGCCGGTGCCCTTACCGGTGAACGCGACCACCGAGTTGTGGATGGGCTGCTTGGTGCGGTTGATGTGGCGCACGAAATCCTCGAGACCACCCGGGTAGTGGTAGGTGCGCGACTTGACCTTGTGCTCGGCCTGCGGCGCCTCGGCGTCGGCGTGCTTGGGCGCCTCCGCGGTCTCGCTGACCACCTCGTCGGTGACCTCGGCGTCGGAGACCCGCTCATCGGTGAGGGTGATGGTGAGGCCCTTGTTCAGGAATGCCATCTCCTGCAGGCGGCGGGCCACCGTCTCGAAGTTGAACGAGGTGGTCTCGAAGATGTTCGGGTCCGGCCAGAACCGGATGGTGGTGCCGGTGCGCTTGGTGGCCTCGCCCTGGATCAGCTTGCCGGGAGTGGCGTCCTTGTACTCCTGGGTCCAGTGGTAGCCGTCGTGATCGATCTCCGCCTCCAGCCGCGTGGACAGCGCGTTCACCACCGAGATGCCGACGCCGTGCAGACCACCGGATACGGCGTAGGAGTCGGAGTCGAACTTGCCGCCCGCGTGCAGCTGAGTCATGACCACCTCGATGGTGGGCACGCCCTGGGCATGCATTCCGGTGGGGATACCGCGGCCGTCGTCGATGACCTCGACGCCGCCGTCGGCGAGCAGCGTGACGTCGACGCGGGTGGCGTACCCGGCCATCGCCTCGTCGACGGAGTTGTCGACCACCTCCCAGATCAGGTGGTGCAGACCGCGCTCGCCGGTGGAGCCGATGTACATGCCTGGGCGTTTACGGACGGCTTCGAGCCCCTCGAGAACCGTGATGGAGGAGGCACCGTAGTCCTTGTTGCCCGCCTTACCCGAAGACGCCTTGGTCGAGCCCGATGCATTGGAGTCGTTGGCAGCCACTGGTCGGTAGCTCTCCTTACTTGCTGATCCCCGGCACAGCGTCGCCACAGCACACGGAGGGGCCGGATTCTGAGCTGGTCGAGATTCACGGTCCACCGCGCGGGCTGTGCGGAACGCGCCGAAGGTATCGCCGCTAGTTACGTCACCATCCTACTGGTACGCCCAAACTACAGTGCACCTACGACACCCCTGACGGCTACGAGAATGCGAGAAATCGGATCACGGTGGGTCCGATCCGCCGCCCGGCGGTTTCGATCCATCAGGGTTGGCGTGAGAGTTGTGTTGCGACTCGTCTCGTTCCGCGTGCGCCCGGATCGCTCCCGCCGGTCAGCTTTCGGTGCCGCGGGCCACGAATTCCGCGGTGAGCCGGGCCAGATCCGCCGGATGCGACAGCGGCGACCAATGCCTGGCCGGAATCTGGCGCATCGTCAGGTCCCGCACCCAATTATCCGCTTCGAGATGCACCACCGGGCGCACCGCGCGGTCGCCTGTCGCGACGATCACCTGGACCGGAACGTCGATCGGGCGCGGCCGCGGGTTGCCGAGCCTCGGCCGGATATTGGCGCGGTAGAGCTCGAGGCCGTTGATCATGTCGGCGCGCAGGGTGGGCGCAGGCCGCACCAGGGCGGGGTCGATGCCGTCGAAGAACGACAGGAATCGCGGCCAGCGACCGGACAAACCGCGCAATACCGGGTTGGGCAGTCCGGGGATCTGGAAAGCGACGGTATAAGCCGAGGCCACGCCCTGGGCGAGGGAATTGCGCAGCCGGGCGAGGGAGAAGGGCCCGCGCAGGTAGGCACCGAGGAAGTCGAGGTTGGGGCCGGAGACCGAGGTGAAGGAGGCGATCGCGCCGACCGCATCGGGCATCGAGGCCAGTTCCCAGCCGATCACCGAACCCCAGTCATGACCGAGCACGTGCACTCGCTCACCGGGCGCCACGGCCTCGGCGACCGCGCGCACGTCGGCGGCCAGCTCTTCGATCCGGTAGGCGGCCACCTCGGCCGGGACGGTACTGGCTCCCGCTCCGCGATTGTCGAAGGCGATCACCCGGAATCGGTCGGCGAGCAGGGTGGCGACACCGTTCCACAGGGTGTGCGTATCCGGCCAGCCGTGCACCAGGATGATCGCGGGCCCGTCGGTGTTTCCGCATTCGAAGACGGCGAGTTCGATATCGCCGCGCCGGACCGTGCGGGTCGGCAACGTGGGAAACGGCTCGGTAACGACGGTCATCGGTGACAACTTTCGACGAGTGGCGCGGGCCGGCGGCCCGGATCGCCGCGCTGTTCCACGTGAAACCGCAGTTCGCGGCGCCAGCACGACCCGGGACCGGCAATTCGGATCAATGTAACACCGGGTACCACACAAAGGAACGGCTCAGCCGTAGGTATCGCGAGGTCCGCGGCCCTTGATATGGCGTTCCCCCTTGCGCCAGCTCGGTGCGGCCGGACCGGAAATCTTCACCGACGTCACCACGCCCTGCCCGACGGCGGCATTGATCTTGGCCAGGATCTGCGACTGCAACATGCGCAACTGAGTGGCCCACGCGGTGGATTCGGCCGCGATGCTCAGCACCCCGTTCTCCAGCTTGACCGGCGTCGCATGGCTCGCGATGTCCTCACCGACCACACCGGACCATCGGCCGAACACCATGCCCTCGGCCACCTTCGTCGACCAGCCTCGACTCTTGGCGATCGAACCGGCCAGCTTGGACAGCATCTGTGGATCACGGTCGTCCGGCCGAGGACCGGACCATCCACTGCGGCGGCGGGCACCGGTCCGCAGGCTCCGCCGCGGGGAAGAACGACCCTGGCCCACCGATTTGCCGCTGGCCTTGGCGGCAGCGCGGGCCTCTTCGAGGGCTCGGCGAGCCAGGTCGATCCCGCGCAATTCCGGTTCCGCGTCCGGGCTCCGGCCGCCCGGCGGTTCGGCTCGATCGGTCATCGCCGCTCCGTTCGATTCGTCGAGTTGTCCCCAGCTCTGGCGAGTTGTCCCCAGGCTCCGACACGCTGTGTGTACCAGGCCGTTCCGAGGCGGCCGGGTACCGCGACCTGCCGACTCCTACCGGCATACCAGCAGGTAGAAGGCCATTTCCGAGGCCAATGCGGCCGTTGCCCGGCGGTCGCTGTCGAGCTGCGGCCCATCGGCGAGCTCTCCGACGATACCGAGTTATCCACAGGCTGTTGACAACGTGGGATCGATGCCCGTGACCAGGCAGGCAGCGCTGGACGCACGAGAGAACTGTACGGCAGCGCCTCCCCGCGCACCGGGACGACGAGCGGTTCCGGACGCATCGATCAGCCTGCGGCCGAGGAGTCGACGCTGCGGACGATCCGGGAGGTGCGGCGCTCGGCATCGCCGGAAGTCTCCACCCGCAGCGTCGCTGCCGACAGCTCCGCCGGGACGTCCTCGGCCACCGCCGCGGTGATCAGCACCTGTTCGGCGCCGGCCGCCACCGCGGCGAGGGCGGTGCGCCTGCGCCTGTCGAGCTCGGCGAAGACGTCGTCGAGCAGCAGCACCGGGTCGGTACCGCCCGCGCGCAACAGCTCGAACGAGGCGAGCCGAAGGGCCAGCGCGAACGACCAGGACTCGCCGTGGCTGGCGAAACCTTTGGCCGGCGCGTCGCCGAGCATGAGCTCGAGATCGTCGCGATGCGGGCCCACCAGGCAGACCCCTCGCTCCAGTTCACGGGGGCGAGCCGCGGCGAGTTCGCGCAGCAGGATCGCCTCCAGTGCGGCGGCGTCGCCCGGCTCGGGTGCCCGCGCGGGATCGAGCAATTCCACCGGTAGTGCGGCGCTGCGGTAGCCGATGGCCGCGGGCCGCGATTCCGGGGCGATGGCGGCGTACGAGGCCGCCAGATGCGGCGACAGCTCATGGACCAGCCGTAATCGCTCGGCCAGCAGCACCGAGGCGTGCGCGGCCAGATGACCGTCCCACACGTCGAGGGTGCTCAGATCGGCACGGGAACGGGCTTGCCTGCCCGCGCTCTTCAACAGCGCCGACCGCTGCCGCAGCACCCGGTCGTAATCGGCCCGCACCGCCGCCAACCGCGGCAGTCTGGCTGTGCACAACTCGTCGAGGAACCGGCGCCGCTCCCCCGGATCGCCCCGCACCAGTGCCAGATCCTCCGGCGCGAACAACACCGTGTGCAGGATCCCGAGGATCTCACGCGGCCTGCGCACCGGCGACCGGTTGATCTGCGCGCGGTTGGCCGAACCCTGATTGAGTTCGACGTCGATGCGCAGCTCACGACCGGTGTTGACCACCGTCGCGCCGATCCTGGCCCGCTCGGTGCCCATCCGCAGCAATGGTGCCTCGGCGGCGACCCGATGGGAGCCGAGGGTGGACAGATAGCCGACGGCCTCGAGCAGATTGGTCTTGCCGTTGCCGTTGGCCCCCAGGAAAACCGTTCCGCCTGTGGATAACTCGATGTCCGCGTGCTCCCAGGACCGGAAGTCACGCACCGTCAGCGCTCGGATGAACATGCGCTCAGCTCGCCGAACGAGATGTCACAGTTGTATCCACAACTGTGGACAACTTTTCTTGTGCCACACCGGTTTCCGTTTCGGTGAGGATGTGCCGCACCGAAATGACGTACCGCACTGCCGGTTTCGGATCCTGCTCGCACCCGACGGTCACACCCGGCCTCAGCCCGGGAGCCGGACCGGCATCAGCAGGTAGATGTAGGCGCTGTCCAGGGCCGCGAAGGAACCGGAATCCAACGGCTGCGGCTCTTCCTCGGAGGCAGGCAGCAGCACCGCGGGACGGCTCGGGGTGGTGAAGCCGAAGGTGACCCGATCCGAATGCAGCGCGGACAGCCCGTCGATGAGGTAACCGGGATTGAAGGCGATGGTCAGCGGCTCGCCGCGGAAATCGGCCTCCAGCCACTCCTCGGCGCGGCCCGCGTCGTCACCGCCGGCCGACAGCAACAGGCCCTCACCGGAGAACTCCAGCCGCACCTGGGCGCCGCGCTCGGCCACCAGGGCCACGCGCTTGATCGCATCGGTGAGAGTGGCGACCGGCAGCGTCGCGATGGAGGTGTGCTCCTTGGGGAGCAGCTGACGGAACTTGGGGAATTCGGCGTCCAGCAGGCGGGTGGTGGTGCGCCGGCCCGCGTTGACGATGCCGAGCAGGCCGTCGGCCCCGGCCCCGGTACCGAGCGACAGCTGCACCGGCGCGTCGGTGGCGCCGAGTGTCTTCGCCGACTCCGACAGGGTGCGGGCGGGGATGAGCACCGCGGTCTCGATATCGGGCCGTGCGGGCTGCCATTCGATGTGGCGCACCGCCAGCCGGAAGCGGTCGGTGGCGGCGAGGACCACATGCGGGCCCTCGATCTCGACGCGGATGCCGGTGAGCATCGGCAGCGTGTCGTCGCGGCCTGCGGCGACGGCCACCTGACCGACCGCCTCGGCGAAGACGTCGGCATTGAGTTCACCGCTCTGCTGCGGCACCTCGGGAAGCTGTGGATAGTCCTCGACCGGCATGGTGGGCAGGGAGAACTTGGCGCTGCCGCAGCTGATCAGCACGCGGGTGCCGTCGACGGAGACATCCACCGGCTTGTTGGACAGCGCCTTGGTGATATCGGCGAGCAGCCGCCCGGAGACGAGCACCTGGCCGGGACCTGCGACCTCGGCCGCGACCCGCATCTGTGCGGAGACCTCGTAGTCGAAGCCGGAAACCGTGAGCCCGTCTTCGTCGGCTACCAGCAGCACACCACCGAGCACCGGCACCGGGGGCCGGGACGGAAGGCTGCGTGCCACCCAGGCGACCGATTCCGCGAAATCCTCACGGGCGACCCGAAACTTCATGCTCGAAAGCTCCATCGCCCGATCTGTCCTCTCCCGGTTCCGTGGTCTAGCAGTGATCGAACGATGTCGTCCGACCCCTGACGGCTGGTCAGCGTTGGTTCTCGAAAGACGTGCTGTCGCGGCCGCCTTCGAAAGTGTGGCACAGACGACCGACAACCAAACGGTACCGCGTGCGACCCGGCACCCGGGTCCGACCCTCCGGTCCCGTCCCGCTCGCTCGCGGCTCCGGCTCGGCTATCGGTGATCCGGCTCGGTTCCTCCGCGGTCCCGTTCGCGCGGTGCGCCCGTCTCTTCCTTGCCTGTTGTCCGGGACCCCATCGCCGAGCCGAGCCTGCCCGACCGACTTTCCACACAGCCTGTTTTCAAGAGAGATCTATTTGAAGAAGAACCGAAGTAGTAATAGGCCCTGTGGATTCTGGGGAAATCGCCCGTCTGCGCAGGTCACAGGGCGTGGTGGCATGGGGATGAGCGTGGAGTGTCTCGAGGATGAACGTGGGGCATCTGTGGAGGCACGGAATCTGTCCCACGTTCATCCACCGCTGATCCTCGAGTTGTTCCACCGGATTCACCCGGTTGTTCACACATGTGCACCACAGCGTGGACAACCGGTGGAATCCTCGAGGACTCCACACGGTTTCCTCGAGGATTCCACAGGCACAACTTCGGACATCGCCCGCTCAGCGCCTGTGCACGCACCACCCTGTGGACGCTGTGGACAACTGCCTGTGCGTAGATCCGCGACGCCCGTCCCGGCTGCCTGTGGGTAAAACGGTGCACAAACGGTGGATTCCTCGAGGACTCCACAGGAATTCCTCGAGGAATCCACAGCCCTCGGGCATGCGTCAACCCAGGTCAGGGACTTTCACAGGGTGTGTACGGCGATCAGCGCGAACGCTGTTTGATGCGGGCTGTGAGTTCTTGGACCTGGTCGTAGACCCGGCGCCGTTCGGTCATCTCCTTGCGGACCTTCTTCTCCGCGTACATGACCGTGGTGTGATCGCGGCCGAACGCCTGCCCGATCTTCGGCAACGACAGGTCGGTGAGCTCACGGCACAGATACATCGCGATCTGGCGCGCCTGCGCGAGCGGGCGGGCCTTACCGGGGCCGGTCAGCTCCTCGAGCGTGGTGTTGAAGTACTCCGCGGTGACGGCCATGATCGTGGCCGCGGTGATCTCGAGCGCGGCGGTGTCGGGCATCAGATCCCGCAGCACCACCTCGGCCAGTGGCAGATCCAGCGGTTGACCGTTGAGCGAGGCGAAGGCCGTCACCCGGATCAGCGCGCCCTCGAGCTCACGGATATTGCGCTCGACCCGGCTGGCGATGAGTTCGAGCACGTCATGCGGCACATCGAGCCGGTCCATCCTGGCCTTCTTGCGCAGGATCGCGATCCGGGTCTCCAGCTCCGGCGGCTGCACATCGGTGATCAGGCCCCACTCGAACCGGGTCCGCAGCCGTTCTTCCAGCGTGGCGAGCTGCTTGGGCGGGCGATCCGAGGACACCACGATCTGCTTGTTGGCGTTGTGCAGGGTGTTGAAGGTGTGGAAGAACTCCTCCTGGATACCTTCCTTGCCCTCGATGAACTGGATGTCGTCGACCAACAGGATGTCGGTCTCGCGGTAGCGGCGCTTGAACGCCACCTTGCGGTCGTCGCGCAGGCTGTTGATGAAGTCGTTGGTGAATTCCTCGGTGGAGACGTACTTGACCCGCATCCCGGGGAACAGCCGCTGGGCGTAGTGCCCGGCCGCGTGCAGCAGATGGGTCTTGCCGAGGCCGGAGGCACCCCAGACGAACAGCGGGTTGTAGGCGCGCGCCGGCGCCTCGGCGATGGCGACCGCCGCGGCGTGCGCGAAACGGTTGGACGCGCCGATGACGAAGGTCTCGAAGGTGTACTTGGCGTTCAGGCTCGCCGAGGAGGACTGCGGTGCCTGCGACTCCTGCGATTTGGCGAAGTAGGTGGGCCAGGAATCGCGCACATTGACCACGGGTTCGTCGTCGTGATCGGGGCGCGTCCCGTCACCGGCGGGCTCGCGCACCGAATCGCGCAGCGGCTCCCGAGCGGGATCGGGTCCGGCCTCGCGGATCGTCTCACGCGCGGCGGCGGGCGCGGGTTCCTCGGTGGGGCCGGGGTCGCGGGCCTGGATCGGGGCCCGGGGCGCGGGCTCGGGCGTGAACAGGGACTCTTGTCCCGGCGGCACCGACTCGCGGCGCGGTGTGGCCGGCTCGCGGCGCGGCGCCGGAGCATTGTCGGCGCGGCCCTCGGCCTCGCGTTCGGCCTCGGATGCCGGGTAGTCGCCGCGCGGGTTGTACTCGCCCTCGCGATAGTCGGGCGCGGGACGGTAATCCTGCTCGGACCGGCGTTCGCTGGACTCGGCGAATTCCGGTCCGCGGGCGAACTCGGGCCTGCCGTAGCTGTCGCGACCATCGCGCTGGTCGAAGTTGTCACGCTGCTCGTAGCTATCGTCGGCGCCGTAGCCGCCGCCCTCGGCGAATCCGTCGGCACGGGCGTAGCTATCGGAGCGGTCGAAATCCTGACCCTGTGGATAATCCTGGCCCGGCGGGTAGTTGCGTCCGCCCGCGTAGTCGGCGCTCGGATAGTCGGGGGCGTACTCGTTGCCCGCGGCGTAGCGCGGCGGACTGAACTCGCCGCGGCCCGCGGACTCCGCGCCCGGGTACTCGGGCCTGCGGACCGGCTCACGCGGGCGTTCCGGCCTGCTGGTCATCCTGGCGTGCCTGGGCGGGGCGCTCGGACGTTCGGCTCCCGGTGTGGTCGGCGCGGCGATACGCACTCCGAGACCCTCCACCTGCGGACCGAGCCTGCGGGCGAGCGAACGCAGGATCGGCTCGCGCAGATCACGCTCGATCGCCTCCTGGGCGAGCGACGACGGCACCGAGAGCAGCGCGAATCCCTGCGCGACGGTCAGCGGCTTGACGAGCTTCAACCACGCCTGCTGTGCGCGCGAGACCGACGGGATGGCACCATCGGGAGAGCCGGTGGTGAGTTCGGCCACCACCTCCGGCCAGACGGTGGCCAACACGTTCTGCTCGTCGTCCATGCAGTGTCCTCCCCGGAAATTGGTCGATGGGAGCAGACGGCCGGGGTACGCAAGACGTCTACCGTGGTGGTTCGATCCGATCCCGCGCAGATCCGTGACCGGTTCGCCACGCATCCCGCGTTCGCGGATTCCGGATGGCGGCGCGGCACCGTCGGCTTAACGAATATGCCACTCACGGGGTCTTTCCACACAATTATCCACAGATGTGGAGAACTCCTGGGGATTGGGGAGCACGGCCGCGTTGACCGGCCGCGACGCCCCGACCTGCGGTGCTGCCGGCAATCGTCCGGCTACACCCCCGGTGGTCACCGGGGCGGGCCGATCAGGGGTGTGGACGAGCTCACGCCCGCACACCCCTGATATGGGCGAGTTTGACCCGCTCGTAGCCGCTGAGTACCCTCGTACAGTCACCCCTCGGTGCGGTGGCTGTCCTGTGCTGACTGTTCGCCAGGATCGCCGCACGTCGAGGACGAACGAATCACCGAAAAGCTTCGGGCGCGACAGGCGCCCACCAACTCGAGGAGTGTTGACCGTGGCCAAGGGCAAGCGGACGTTCCAGCCGAACAACCGTCGTCGGGCGCGGGTTCACGGCTTCCGCCTCCGGATGCGGACCCGTGCGGGCCGCGCCATCGTTTCCGCGCGTCGCCGTAAGGGCCGCGCCAGCCTGACGGCCTGATCCACCTCCCGGATTCGGTGTCGGATGCCCGTTTCGCCGAACGCTGCGCTCCTCGTCCCTGATCGCTCACTCGCCCCCGGACTCTCGGGTGCTGCCTGAGCCGAATCGGCTGCATCGTCGTGCCGACTTCTCCAGGACGGTGCGTCGCGGCCAGCGAACCGGGAGGCGGGATCTGGTGGTGCACGCGTTCGTGCACGCCGTGGATCCCGCCGCCGAACCGGCCGAGGATGTGCTGATTCGCGTCGGCGGTCCGCGCTTCGGATTGATCGTCAGCAAGGCGGTGGGCAACGCGGTGATTCGTCACCGGGTGGCCCGCCGCCTGCGTCATATCTGCGCCGAGATGCGCACCGAGATTCCCGTCGAGGCCGACATCGTCATCCGCGCTCTGCCCGGCGCCGCCACCGCCGATTCGGCGGAGCTGCTGCGTCAGCTGCGCGGCGCGGCCCGCAAACTCGGCCTCGGCCCGGCCGTCCGCTCAGACGTCCACCCGGGTGCACCGGCATGAGATCGCCCGCGGTCCTGGTCCGGTTGCCGGCCAATATTCTGATCTTCCTGATCGAGCTCTACCGGACGTATGTGTCCCCCACCCGGATGCCGGTCTGCCGCTTCACCCCGACCTGTAGCGAGTACGCGGTCACCGCGTTGCGCACCCGAGGGCTGTTCATCGGCCTCGGACTGACGGTCGTGCGTCTGGCCAAATGCGCACCCTGGCACCCTGGTGGGTGGGACCCCGTTCCGGAGCGCAAACGCCGCGCCGAGCACGGGAACGAGGCAACCGCCGAATCGTCACGGGAATCGACCCCGCCGGCCGACTCGGAGCCGGAGGCCAAGGCTTGTACAGGACCACCGCCCGCGGTGGTCGGCGATACGAACGACGGGAGTGCATAGAGCCGTGCTCGACTTCATTTATTACCCGGTGTCCTGGATCCTTTGGTTCTGGCACCGGGTCTTCGGGTTCGCCTTCGGCGCGGACAACGGACTCACCTGGGCGCTGGCCGTGGTGTTCCTGGTGTTCACGCTGCGGTTGGTGCTCTACAAGCCATTCGTGAAGCAGGTGCGCACCACCAAGCAGATGCAGGAGCTGCAGCCCCAGATCAAGGAGTTGCAGAAGAAGTACAAGAACGACCGCCAGAAGATGGCGCTGGAGATGCAGAAGCTCCAGAAGGAAAACGGCTTCAACCCCCTCATGGGCTGCCTGCCGATCCTGGCTCAGGTGCCGGTGTTCCTCGGTCTGTTCCACGTGCTGCGCTCGTTCAACCGAACAGGCCACGGATTCGGTCAGCTCGGCATGGATCCGGTCACCAACGCGAACACGCCGAACTACGTGTTCAACGCGGCCGACGTCCAGTCGTTCCTGAGTGCCCGCATCTTCGGTGCCCCGATCTCCGCATTCATCACCACCCCGGCCAATGAGCTGCTGGCCTTCGAGGACTGGGGTGGGATTCCGAGCCGGGTCTCCATCGCTGCCGTCGCGATCCCGTTGATGGTGATCGCCTCGGTCGCCACCCACTTCAACGCCCGCGCTTCGGTCGCGCGTCAGACCCCGGAGGCGGCGGCCAACCCGCAGGCCGCGCTGATGAACAAGCTGGCGCTGTGGGTGTTCCCGCTCGGCGTGCTCGTCGGTGGTCCGTTCCTGCCGATCGCCATCCTGCTGTACTGGGTCTCCAACAACATCTGGACCTACGGGCAGCAGCACCTGGTCTTCGGGCGCATGGCCAAGGAAGAAGAAGCCAAGAAGCAGGCCAAGCTCGAGCAGCGCGCGCAGAATGCCCCGAAGCCCGGCGCCAAGCCGGTCGATACCCGGAAGAAGCAGCCGGCCGCGACGACGACCGACGACGACACCGCCACCACCAACGGGGCGGCGCCGGCGGCAAAGGCGTCGAGCAAGCCGGCCCCCGGGCAGAAACGTCCGGGCGGGCAGAAGAAGTCGGGCAACCGCGGCCGGGCCAACCAGAAACGCCGCCGCTGAGTCCGCTCAGCCGAGCCCATTCGATCCGTGGGAGACCACGATCGCCGAGCAACCCCTTGATCGCGGCGCATCCGGACACCGGTGGCCGCGACGAGCAGATGAAGGAAATCACATGACAGTTGAGAGCGACGGAGGGGACGCCACTGTGGCAACGACGATGGTTGATGCCGACACCGATGCGGCCGACGTGACCGATGCCGAGGAAGCGCTGATCGAAGAGGGTGAGATCGCGGGCGACTACCTGGAGCAGTTGCTCGATGTGCTCGACTTCGACGGCGACATCGATCTGGACGTCGAGGGCGACCGTGCGGTCGTGAGTATCGACGGCGGCCGCGACCTGTCGAAGCTCGTCGGCCGCAACGGTGAGGTGCTCGACGCGTTGCAGGAGCTGACCCGCCTCGCCGTGCAGCAGGCGACCGGCGTGCGTAGCCGGCTCATGCTGGATGTCGCGGGTTGGCGGGCCAAGCGTCGGGAGGAGCTGAGCGCGCTCGGTACCGCTGCTGCCAAGCGGGTACAGGAGACCGGCGCCCCCGAGTCGCTGGCTCCGATGACGCCGTTCGAGCGCAAGATCGTGCACGATGCCGTCGCCGCCATCGATGGTGTGGCGAGCGAGAGTGAAGGCGTGGAACCCAACCGGCACGTGGTTGTCGTTCCGGCTTGACGGATAGACCGGCACGCCCCGTGCGCTGACGGGGCGGGCAATGGTTGGATAGGGCCTCGGGTCTTCGGACCGGGGCCCTTCGCCATATCTGGCCGACGGTGCCCGGCACCGATTTTCGATGACGCTCGGAAGGATGTTTCACGTGGAACGAGATCTCGGCGGAGCGACCGAGTTGCCGGCCGAGCTGGAGCCGCCGGCGGTGGCCGCCACGGTCTTCGGTGACCGTCTCGAACTCGCCCGCCGCTACTGTGCCGCCCTGGCGACCGCCGGCGTCGAGCGCGGCTTGATCGGTCCGCGTGAAGTTCCCCGGCTCTGGGACCGCCACATTCTGAATTGCGCTGTGATCGGAGAGCTGATCGCTGAGGGCGCGTCGGTCGTCGATATCGGTAGCGGCGCCGGGCTGCCGGGCATTCCGCTGGCGATCGCCCGACCTGATCTGCGCATCACCTTGGTGGAACCGCTGTTGCGCCGCACGATCTTTCTGAGTGAGTTCATCGAGGAGGCGGACCTGGAGGTGGCCGTCGTCCGCGGCCGCGCAGAACAGTCGGGTGTGATTCACGAGGCCGGCGGCGCGGACGTGGTCACCTCGCGTGCGGTGGCCCCGCTGGCGAAACTGGCGCAATGGTCTCTCCCCCTCGTGCACGAGCACGGGCGCATGCTCGCGCTCAAAGGTGTCAGCGCGGCCGAGGAACTGGCCCGCGATGCCGACGCGCTCGCTCGGGCCGGCGCGGGTAAGGCTGAGGTGCTGGAGTGCGGCGTGGGCATTGTCGAAACGCCGACACTCGTCATCAGCGCCGAGCGCCTCCCCCGTTCCGAGCGACCGGCGAAGTCGCGTCCGGAGAAGTCTGCGCGTCGGGCGGCGCGGGCCGCCCGGAAGGCCAACTGACCGTTTCCGGACGTCGATGTTTCACGGGAAACATGGTCCCGCGCACGCGAATGGTCACGGATCCGCGTGTCGTGCGCGCGTCACCGCGATTCAGCTTTCTTATCCTGCTCGGTGCTGGCAAGCTAATGGGCGTCGGGCGTGAGCGTTGGTGCCACGGAGGGATGTGGATGTCACAGCGGCAGAAGCTCCGCTCGGTCGATCGGGCGCCGCGGTCCCGGTTGAGCATCAAGTTCGATCCGACACGGCTTGTTTGAAGACACGGCGCCGACGTTTTCTCGGGGCACGTGATCTGGAGTTCTCGCGTTAGGAGCTGTCTATGTCGAGCGGTTCAGCGAATGTTTCACGGGAAACATCGCGAGTTCCGGGCATGCTGGATTCCAGCAATGCCGGTCCGGAAACTTTCGGAAGCACACCGTTCGGGCACATCTCCCCCAGTGAGACCCCGATCGCGGCGGAGGCGCACCGCGCGAGTCAGATACTGCATCCAGGAAAGGTGACAGTGCCGAAACCGCATGAGCAACGGATCATCACGATCGCTAACCAGAAGGGCGGCGTCGGCAAGACGACCACCGCGGTCAATCTGGCGGCCGCCCTGGCGCATCAGGGGATGAAGGTGCTCGTGATCGATCTCGACCCGCAGGGCAATGCCAGCACTGCGCTCGGGGTCGAACACCACTCGGGTGTGCCGTCGAGCTACGAACTGCTCATCGGCGAAATCTCGGTCAAAGACGCGATTCAGCAGAGCCCGCACAGTGAACGGCTGCTCTGCATTCCGGCCACCATCGACCTCGCCGGCGCCGAGATCGAATTGGTGTCCATGGTTGCGCGCGAGGGCAGGCTGAAGGCCGCCATCCAGGAAGCCAATATCTCCGGCTACGACATCGACTACGTGATGATCGACTGCCCGCCGTCGCTCGGTCTGCTGACGGTCAACGCGATGGTCGCGGCCAAGGAAGTGTTGATCCCCATTCAGTGCGAGTACTACGCACTCGAGGGTGTCGGTCAGCTGATCCGCAATATCGGGCTCGTCCAGTCGCACCTCAATCCCGAACTGCACGTCTCCACCGTGATCCTCACGATGTACGACGGTCGCACCAAACTCGCCGACCAGGTCGCCGAGGAGGTTCGCGGCCACTTCGGCGATGTGGTGCTGCGGTCGGTCATCCCGCGCAGCGTGAAGGTCTCGGAGGCGCCCGGCTACGGCATGACGGTGCTGGATTACGATCCCGGTTCGCGAGGGGCGATGAGCTACCTTGATGCCGGTCGGGAAATGGCGGCACGCGCGGCGGCGAAACGCGCGGCGGTCACCGAAGGTGCCCAGTGACGCAGGCCGAGCGGACCTGTGGCGGTGGAACGAGAAAGGGGTAGGCCCGATGAGTCAGGCTAAGAAGGGTGGTCTGGGACGCGGTCTCGCCGCGTTGATCCCGACCGGACCGGCGTCGACCGGTCTCGGCGATGCGGCCGCGAGTGTGGTCATCGGGGTCGATCCCGGCCCGCTCCAGCCCGCCACCGCCTACCTGCATCGGGTGCCCGACTCCCCCGCGACCGCCTCGGAACTCGACTCCCCCGGTGACGCCGTCTATCGGGAGATCCCGCCCAACGCCATCGAGCCGAACCCGAAGCAGCCGCGTCAGGTCTTCCAGGAAGACGCGCTGGCCGAGCTCGTGCATTCGATTCGCGAGTTCGGGCTCATGCAGCCGATCGTGGTGCGCCGCCTGGAATCCGACCCCGAGCGCTATCAGCTCGTCATGGGTGAGCGCCGCTGGCGCGCCTGCCAGGAAGCCGGCCTGACCGCCATTCCGGCCATTGTCCGCGAGACCGATGACGGCTCGATGCTGCGTGACGCACTGCTGGAGAACATCCATCGCGTGCAGCTCAATCCCCTCGAAGAGGCGGCCGCCTATCAGCAGCTGCTCGAGGAGTTCGACGTCACGCACGAGGAACTTGCCGACCGCATCGGCCGCTCCCGTTCCGCGGTGACGAATATGATCCGGCTGCTCAAGCTGCCGGTGCCGGTGCAGCGGCGGGTGGCCGCCGGTGTGTTGTCCGCGGGTCACGCTCGGGCGTTGCTCGGTTTGGAAGGCGGCGCCGACGCGCAAGAGGCGCTCGCGGCCCGAATCGTCGCCGAGGGCATGTCGGTGCGTGCGACCGAGGAAGCGGTAACGCTGGCGAACCGGGAACCGGAGAACGCCGCGCCCCCCGCCCCGCGCCGCAAGCCGATGCACGCGCCGGGCTTACAGGATGTGGCCGAGCGGCTCTCGGAGTCGTTCGACACCCGGGTGACGGTGAGTCTGGGCAAGCGCAAGGGGAAGATCGTCGTCGAGTTCGGCTCGGTCGACGATCTCGAGCGCATCGTCGGCCTGATGCAGCAGAACAACATCGCAACATAAGAAAAATAGAGCCTGTGCACCCGTAACCCTCGACCTGGCACCGAAACGTCACTGTGACGGTGCCCGAAAATCGCACAGAGCCCCGGACCGAGCAGCACAGTGACGTGGAATGAGGCGGGTTCGCTTGATCGCATATTCTTGCTGGCGAGAAGACAGTGATGCGGCGTGAGCGTGGATGAATCGGACAGCTGGAGGCTGAGCAGAGCGGTGTCGACCAGCGTCACAGCACTAACCCTGGACGGGCTGGACCAACTGCCCGCGCATGCTCGGCGCTGTGTGTTCTGGGAGATCGATCCGGCCGTGGCCGCCGACTCCCAGGAATTCAGTGATCCGGTCTTCGAGAAGGAAGCCTGGCTGTCGACGGTCATGCTGGAATGGGGCTCGTGCGGCCAGATCGCCACCGTCGACGGGAACGCCGCCGGTTGCGCGCTCTACGCTCCACCGAGCGCCGTACCGCGCGCGGCCCTGTTCCCCACCTCCCCCGTGAGCCCGGATGCCATCCTGCTGACGACGCTGCGGGCCGAGCCCCCGCATCAGGACTCCGATATCGGCTACCGCCTGATTCAGGCCGTGGTGACCGATCTGATGCGCCGTGGTGTCCGTGCGCTCGAGGTCTTCGGTATCAGGGGTGATCCGCCCAGCACCGCGCTCTCGGATCGGACCATGGGGTCGATGACCCTGATGGAACGCATCGCGACCCCGGTGCGCGATCGGCTGCGCCCCTCCGGCCGCGCCACCGCGCGCTGCGCACCGGAAACCTGCATGATCGACGCCGACTTCCTGGAGGAGGCCGGCTTCGAGGTCGTCGCCCCGCATCACCGGTTTCCCCGGTTGCGGCTGGAACTCGACTCCGATCACGGCTGGAAGGAAGACGTGGAGCGGGCGCTGGATCAGCTGCTCGCGGCCGCGTCGATGACGGTGCCGACGCGCATCCTCAGCCTCTGACACGAGCCGTAGCGCCATAACGAATCTGCCCCGCCGGCAACAGGTCCGGCGGGGCAGATTCGTAGCTGGGCAGACTATCCGCGGTCGGCCGCGGCGAGCT
The DNA here is from genome assembly GCF_059509835.1 of Nocardia sp. CDC519. Lineage (NCBI taxonomy): Bacteria > Bacillati > Actinomycetota > Actinomycetes > Mycobacteriales > Nocardiaceae > Nocardia > Nocardia sp. CDC519. Next base: position 1,086,630 of record NZ_CM183377.1, read on the forward strand.
CTTCGGCGAGTAGTTCGGCGAAGGTGTAGGTACCGGTCGGCTGGTCGTCCTGGCCGAGCAGGTAGAGCCGCTTCACCGACACCAGGATGGCCTCGGCGATGACGTCGCGCATGCGCGGATTGGTGAGCACCGAGGCGTCGTATTCGTTTGTCAGGTACCCGATATCGACCTGAACCGTCGGCATTTTGGTGAGCCGCAGCAGATCCCAGGTGCGCTGATGGGTACGGCAGTCCTGCAGCGAGGTCCGCGCCACCACCTCACGCTGGATGAAGCCGGCCAGCACCTGCCCGATCATCGAGACCGAGCCGTGCGAATTGCCGAAATAGAAGCCCGCGACACCGTTGGCCGAGGAGCTCGGGTTGTTCGCGCAACGCAGCGAGATCATCAGGTCGGCGTCGAAGGCGTTGGAGGTCTCGGCCCGTTCCGCGTCGGAGGGGTTGGCGCCCCACGGACGCGACAGGAAGGTCTCCATGCCGGTGGCGGCCATCCGGCCCTCCAGCCGGCTGGCCAGATCCCAGAGGATCTCCGACTCGTAGACGTCGCCGAATTCGGTCGGCACGGCCTGGCCCTTGTCCGGTCCGCCGAGGCCAGGATCGATGACGATCCGCTTGCCCGTCAGCTGCGGGCCCGCGCGGTGCACCACTTCCTCTTCGGCGATGCGATGCGGATTACCACCGGTGACCCTGGCGCCGAGCAGATCCAGCGAACGCAGCGTGTCCGGGCCGCAGATGCCGTCGGCCGACAGGCCGATCTCGCGCTGGAACGCGGTCAGGCCGTCATGGGTGTGCGGGCCGAAGTAGCCGTCCACCCGGTGCACGTAGAAGCCGAGGTCTTGCAGCCTGCGCTGCAGCGTCGCCACATCGTCGCCGTAGAGCGGCGCCGACAGCTGGTAGATCAGCGTGCGCGCGCCGAGCCGGTAGGAGGCCTCTTTCAGCGCCCGGTACGTCGCCGGACCGACCACCCCGTCCACCAGCAGTCCGCGATGCTGCTGGAAGGCGCGCACCGCGGAGTCGAGCTGGTGATCGAAGGTGGCGTCGGTGTCTTTCCAGTACTCGGGCGCACCGTCGCCATCGGCGTTGTGCTCGTGCAGGAAGCCCAGACTTGCCAGGGTGCTCCGAACCTCTGCGACGGCTGGACCGGTATCGCCGTGACGAAGTCGGTGCATGCGTGAGAGCCCTTTCCCTTCCGTCAGCCCGGGTACCCACTCATGCGATGGGTTACACCCTCGCACAACCGGAGCATCGGTCGATTGTCTCAGACCCGGACCGGATTTCGGCAATTCCGGGTCTGGGCATACTACGGCGCGTCGCCGGTGTGCGTTGCCTTACGGCGGAGTTCGCCGCGATCTCAGATGACGCCGTCGAGTTCGCGCAGCAGGGCGGCTTTGCCCTTGGCCCCGACGATCTGCTTGACCGGCTTGCCACCGGCGAACAGCATCATAGTGGGCAGCGACAGGATCTGATAATCCTTGGCGGTGACCGGGTTGGCGTCCACGTCCAGCTTGGCGACGGTCAGTTTATCGGCATGGGTGCCCGCGATCTCCTCCAGCACCGGCGCGACCATTTTGCACGGGCCGCACCAGTCCGCCCAGAAGTCGACCAGAACCGGCTTCTCGCTGAGCAGGACGTCATCGGCGAAGGTGGCGTCGGTGACGGTGATGGTGGATTCGGACATGGGTGTTCTCCTCTAGCAGGTGAAATGCGCGGTGCGCCGGATCAGTTGGCGGAGACCGCGACCGGGCGTCCGGCGTGGTCGAGAGTGTTGGCGGTGATATCGCCCTGTTCGGCGAGCCAGCGTTCGGCGTCGATCGCGGCGCGGCAGCCGGTGCCCGCGGCGGTGATCGCCTGCCGGTAGGTGTGGTCGACCAGGTCGCCCGCGGCGAAGACGCCGGGCACCGCGGTGGCGGTGGACGGATCGGCCACTTTCACATAGCCCTCGTCGTCGAGTTCGACCTGGCCACGCACCAGTTCGCTGCGCGGGTCGTGACCGATCGCGACGAACATGCCGGTGGCGGCGAGCTCGGAGGTTTCGCCGGTGCGGGTGTCGCGCAGGGTGAGGCTGGTCACGCTGGTGTCGCCGTTGACCTTCACGACCTCGGCATTGGTGACGAAGCGAATCTTCTCGTTGGCCTTGGCGCGCTCGAGCATGATGCGCGAGGCCCGGAACTCATCGCGCCGATGTACGACGGTGACGCTGGAGGCGAACTTGGTGAGGAAGGTCGCTTCTTCCATGGCCGAATCGCCGCCGCCGACCACGACGATGTCCTGGCCCTTGAAGAAGAAGCCGTCGCAGGTGGCGCACGCGCTCACGCCGCGGCCGAGCAGTTCCTGCTCACCGGGGACGCCGAGGTAGCGGGCGGCCGAGCCCATCGCGAGGATGACGGCGTAGGCCTCGAAGGTCTCATCGCCGACGGTGACCTTCTTCACAGGTCCGCTCAGGTCGATGGCGTCGACGTCTTCGGTGCGGATGTCGGCGCCGAAACGCTTGGCCTGATCGCGCATCTGCTCCATCAGATCCGGGCCCATGATGCCGTCGCGGAACCCGGGGAAGTTCTCGACCTCGGTGGTGGTCATCAGAGCGCCGCCGAATTGCGTTCCCTCGAACAGCAGCGGCTGTAGTTCCGCGCGGGCCGCGTAGACGGCGGCGGTGTAGCCGGCGGGGCCGGAGCCGACGATGATCAGGTCGCGAACTGGCGTGCTCATGGGGCCCTTCCGAAAGACATCAAGGGGACGTGTCGGTCAACAACAGGGTAAACGCACTTGTTCCCCGGGTGAGCGGGCTATCCGATGTCGGTGACGGTGAACACTCTCGGCTCGTTCGCGGTGCAGCCGGGCTCGACGACGAGGGCGGTGATCCGGCCCGGCGTGGTGCCCGCGAGCAGGATCAGCACCGCGTCCGTGCCGCGGTAGGTGATATCGGAGGAGCCGAGGACCTTGCGGTCGTATCCGGCGGCCGCGACGCATCCGGCGAGTTCGGTGGAGTCGGCGAGCGGGCCGCGTACGTCGTGCCGGCCGAGCGCGCCGAGTGCGACGGTGGAATCGAGATCCTCGCCCGGTGCCACGTCGGCGGTGGTCGGTGCCGCGGTGGGGCTCACCGTGCTGTCCTGGCGCACGGCGGTGATCGCGATCGCCGCACAGGCGAGCACCGCGACGGCTGCCGCGGCTGCGGTGAGCACGCGCATCCGCCGTCGGCGGCGCTCATGCAGCGAGACCACCGAAGTCGTTGGTGCGCCGGTAGATTCGTATTCGTCGCGCGGGGCGGCGGCCGGCGGTTCGGATATCCGTGCGGTCGGTTCCTGGTCCGTTTCGGCCTGGCCCAGTTCCTCGGCCCACTGCCGCAAGCGTGCGGACACGTCGTCGGGCATCGGATGGATGATGTGGTCGTCGCGGCCGAGGGCGCGCAGCTGGGCGCTCACCTCGTCGAGTGACCGTAGATAACGCTGGGCCTCCGGATCGCCGTGGACCGCGGGCCACAACTGTTCGCTCAGTTCGCGCGAGAGGTTGTCGGCGTGCAGGTCGGCGAGCAGCTCCGCCGAATACGGAGGCTGCGGAACGGATCGGGTCGCCATCGCACCTCCAAGTGTTCTTACATTTGACCTTGCACGCAGCCGGGCGAATGCCAGGCGGCGGTTACATCGTCTCGTGGTTCGTCACTATTACTGACGCAGCAGGGTCACATCCGGTTCCCTGGATCCCGCAGAAATTCCAGGCGTTCGCCGAGCCGTTGTCTGGCCCGGGCGCAGCGGCTCTTGATCGTGCCTTCCGGAACGCCGAGCAGCGCCGCCGCATCCGCCACGCTATACCCCTCCAGATCGACGGCCACGATCGCGGTGCGCTGGTCCGGCGGCAGCGAGAACAGGGCACGGTCGACCACCATCGACATTTCCAGCCGCGCGATATCGTCGCGTTCCTCGATGGGCTCGGGCATGTTCTCCGGCGTCAGCGAGAACGCGCGCCTGGTCTTGTTGCGCCGGATCCGGTCCAGGCAGGCGTTGACGACGATGGCATGCAACCAGCTGCGCACCTCGGATTCGGCCCGGAACGAGCCTGCGGTGCGGTGCGCCGACAGCAGCGCGTCCTGCAGCGAGTCGGCGGCGTCCTCGCGGGTGTAGGAGGTGCGCAGCGCGGTCTGCCAGAGGTGGTCGTTATGCCTGCGCAGCAGTTCGGCGAAGGCGTGCGGCGCGCCGCCGGCGTGCGCGCGGAGCAGTTCGGCGTCGGTGGCTTCGCCCAGAACGAGCGAGCCGGTCCGCGCGAAGGCTCGTGGCCTCCCCCTGCGGAAGCCCGCGTTCGATTCCGACGACAATGCCAACCCCTTGGACGCGCTCATCAGAGTGACCGGCCGGCCTGGCCGGGCACCGAAGAAATCGCAGCATGCAGGGATCGAAACGCCTGATCCCGAGAGGCTCCCCTGCTGAGAGCGCGAGCAGAATCATAACGTGGGTAACGATTCGGTAGCAACCGAACCGTGATCTGCCCCGCACCGCGACCAGCCCGTGATGTTACGGCGTTTTGCCTGGTGAGAGCAGTTTCCGGGCGCGCGTCAGCGGGCGGCGTCGAAGCGGATGTCGGCGATGGAGGTCTGGAACTGGCCGTCGGCGTTACCCAGGCCGGTGATCCAGACCAGCACATAACGGGCGGCCTGATCGGCCTGAACCGGGATCTGGGTGACGCCGTCGACCAAGGTCGCGCTGCCGATCAACTGCGTCTGATCCAGCGTGGGCGAGGTCGTCGGCGAGGTACGGATCTCCACCCGGGTGCCAGGGCTCGGCGAGTTGATCGCGACATTGGTGAGCTTGGCCGGGCTCGGCAGGGTCGCCAGCAGGCCCACGCCCTTCTTCAGCGCCGGGAACTGCTGGAAGTACTGGTCGGTGCGCCACATCGAGGAGGCGTTGTTGTCCAGCACCGAGCTGACGCCGTTGACGTTGTCGGGGGTGCCCTCCGGCGAGAACACCGACACACCCGTCACCGGGACCGGCACGCCGGCCTTCGGTGCGGGCGCGCCGGGCGTCGCGGCGGGTTCGGCGGGAGCGGAATTGGCCGTCGTGAGTCCGATATTGCGCTGTTCGTTGAGTGGCTCATCGGAGGCGCCCGGCGCGAAGATGCTCACCATCCACCAGATGATGATGCCGACCACGAGCGCGGTGAGGATGCCGAGCCCCACCATGATCCACATCATCCGCTGCGACTTCTCCCGTTCGGCCGCAAGCAGTTCCGGATCGGCGAGGGATTCGTCAGCGGGCGCGGTGGCACGCTGGCCGAGCCGCAGCACCGGAATGAAATCGGTCTTCTGATCGACCACCGAGGCCTGCTCCAGCACGTGCTGCACCGTCGCGGCGGTGCGCACGCCCTTGTTCGGCTCCAGCGAACGGACCGCGACGGCGGAAATCTCGAACGGCACCTCCGGGCGGATCTGGCGCGGTTCGACCGGGGTGCCATCGGGGCCGAAATCGGCCAGCCGCAGCCCACCAACGGTGGCCGCACTACCGGTGACGCCACCGGCCCGCAGCGGCCACCGAGCGGTGATCAGTGCGTAGAGCATGGCTCCGAGACCACGCACATCGGACTGGGCGTCGGAATCGGCGAGCGTGCCGGGGAAGGCGAGCACCGCGTCACCGGAGGCGCTGATGCGCACCCGATCCGGATGATCGATCGACAGCGAACCGCCACCGCGGTGGGCCATCTCGGCGGCCGAGGCCAGCGCCCGGATCGCCCGGGCCGCGCCGATCGGCGAGGGCACCGTATCGGCCATTTCGCGCAGCGAACGGCCAGGAGTCCATTCGGCCACCACGATGCCGCCGGAGCTGCCGCGCACCACATCGAGCACGCGTGCCAGGCCGGGCGAATTGATCCGGCCCAGGCGCAGTGTGCGCGACAGGATCGCCTGCGGGCCATCATGTCCGGAGTTGTCGGCGGCCTTCTGATCGGCGTCGACGAAGGTCAGCGCGACCTCACGATCGAGCTTGATATCGAGCGCCTGCCAGAACTTCAGGCCGCGCGCACCGCCGTGGCTGGCCAGCAGCCGGTAACGACCGCCGGCGACGGAGGCGCCGGGCATCAGCTTCGGGCCGCGCGGGGTACGCCGCGGGCCGCCGCCGTCACCGCCACCGACCGGCGGCATGACCGGCAGCATGCCGGTGTCGTACATCGGATCGCGTGGCGGCGCATGGCGCTCGGTGCGGTCGTCTGCGTGCTCGGCGTCGGCGGACGGATCCACCTCGTGCGGATCGGCCTGCTCCGGCTGGTGCGCCGATGCGGAATCGGGCTGCTCCCCCGCGGCGAGCGGAACGTCGGTGGAGAGCCCGCCCGCCGTGTTCGCAGCTGATTCGGCGGCTGGGACGCCGCCCACCGCGTCGTCGCTCACCCTCGGTCCTCCTTCGCCCTGATGTTTCGCAACCCCGGCGAATTCGCCACTTGTGCTTCTCTGCCGAACAGGGTACGGGAACTCGCCGACCCCGGTGATGTCAACAGCATTCGAGCGGATAACGGGCAGCACCATGGTCTGTGCGTCCATGGGGTCGTAGTGGGAGTAGGCCAGGTACGGATCCGGCCTGCGCAGGATCTGGGTGGCGTATTCGTCCTCGACCGGTTCGTCCAGGCCCAGATCGGGGGCGGGCGGGGTGATGCCGAGTTTGCGCGAGATCGCCACGGTGATGGCGACGATCTCCGGGATGCCCGCCAGGCGCATGAGCCCGAAGGCCACCCCGAACATCACCAGCGAGGTGATGGCGACCCGGATGAACGAGCCGGGACCGTGCAGCGCGTCCGAGAGCCGGTGCAGGCCGAGCACCTTGTCCACGATCAGCATCACCGCGCCGCCCGCGGCCGACGACAGCACGACCCTGGTGATGGTGTGCCCGACGTTGGCCATGCGCAGATCGCCGAGGCTGCGGTGCAGCAGATACCCGCCGATGAAGGCGCCCGCGGTGAAACCGACACCGGTGGCCGCGCCGAGCACCATCACCACCTGATCGCCGTTGCTGGCCAGCACCGGGGCCAGTGCGGAGCCGATGATCTTGACGGTGACGATGCCGAGAATGATCCAGGTCGGTGTCCAGGCCTGCTCCCTGGCGTAGAACACCCGCAGATGGATCAACACCAGCGCGTACGGGATCAGCGTGAAGGCCGACCAGCTGACCGCCTGGCCGAGGCGTTCGGCGTCCTCGGCGAACCGGGCATAGCCGAACAGCGCGTCACCGACCTGCGGGCCCGCCAGCGTCAGGAACACGACGATGGGGATCAGCGCGATCATCGTCAGCCTGGTCGCGGCCGAGAGGTCGTCGACCACCGCCGGGGTGTCGTCATTGGCGGCGTTGCGGCTCAACCGCGGCATGATCGCGGTGAGCAGGGTGACGCCGAGCACGCCGTAGGGCAGCTGGAGCAGCGCCCAGGCGTTGTTGTAGATCGCCGGACCGGCCGCGTCGGCCTGCGAGGAGATGTGGTTGGCGAAGATCGTGCCGATCTGGCTGATCAGCACGTAGAGGATGATCGCGGCGCCCATGGTGCCGAACTGCTTGAGCCGCTCGTCGACTCCCCACAGCGGGCGCAGGTCGATGCCCTCGCGGCGGATGGCGGGGATCAGCACCATCGCCTGGGTGACGACGCCGAGCGTGACGCCGACGCCGAGGATCAGCAGCTTCGAATCGCCCATCCGCACCGGGTCCAGCGAGATCTCGCCGGGGGTCACCGCGTACAGGCCGAGCGTCACCAGCACGACGATGTTGTTGAACACCGGAGCCCAGGCGCCGGGTTTGAAGTTCTGCCTGGTGTTCAGGATGGCGGTGAACAGCGCCGACATGCCGTAGAACAGGATCGCCGGAACCAGCAGGAACGTCAGCGCGGTGGTGAGGTCGGTGTTCACCTCGCCGTCGGCGGCGACGAACAGATGGGTGGCGAGGATCGGCGCGGACGCGGTGGCCAGCAATGCCGCCGTCGCCAACACCACGAAGGCGGCGGTGACGAGCCTGCGCACGAATGCGGCGCCACCGTCGGCGTCCTCTTGTTCGGCGCGCACCAGCGTCGGTACCACGATCGCGGTCAGCACGGCGCCGAGCACCAGTTCCGCGATCATGTTCGGGATCAGGCTGGCCGAGGTGAAGGCACTGGCGATGGCGGGGCCGAGCACGGTGAGCAGCAACAGCTGCTTACCGAAGCCGGTGATGCGGCTGATCAGGGTGGCGAAGGCGATGGAACCGGAGTCGCGCAGCAGCCGGGCGTTGGCGCTTTCCTTCGATTCGCGTGTGCCGGGTTTCTCGGCCACCACGACCGGCATGCCCTTGGTGCTCGGTCTGCCGGACTCGGTGCGGGGCGCCACCCGTTCGGGCGGCGCGGGCCGTCGCACCTGCGGCTGCGGCTGCGTGGGCGGACGGTGGGGCGGTTGTTCCTCGCGCGGGGCGGGCCTGCCTTGCGGCGGACGCTGGCCCGGCGCCGGTCGGCCCTGCGGTGGCCGGCCGGGCGGGCGGCCGTGCTGCGCCGGGCCGCCGGGACGCTGTGGATGCCCCGGTTGCCCAGGAACCGGACGACCCTGATCCTGCGGCGGAAGCGGCCGCTGCGGCCTGCCCTGCTGCGGCGGTCCCGGACGTACCGGGCGTTGCCGCGGTAGCTCACCGCTGCGTGGATTGCCTCCGCCCTGTGGCGGCATGCCGCGCGGCGGGATGCGCTGCGGTGGCGGTAGCGGCCCCGGACGTCCCGGGTGCCCTGACGGGGGTGGGCCGGGCCGTGGTGGCCGGGGTTCGGCCGGATAACTCTGCTGACCGGGATGCACCGGCGGCGCCGGACGCTGCGGCGGCGGCATCCGACGGCCCGGGGCGGGCGGTTCGCCGGGGCGGCTGATGCGGGGCACTCCAGGGCCTGCGCCGTCGCCGCTCATCGTCGGCTCCGGGTGCGGTCCTCGTTCCCAGGGCGCCGCGGGGGCCCGCCGGGCCGGTGGTCCGTCGGGGCGGTCCTCGGGTCGCTGATGAGCGAATTGATCATCGTCGCCCATCATGCCTCCTGTGCATCGCCGGACAGCGGAACCGGACGGTGACGATGAGCTGCGCCGCGCCGAAGCGCGCCGGGCGGGCCTGGCTCATCTACACCTCCTGTTGCTGTCCTTGCTGCCGAAGTGCGCGCTTACGCGCCCGCCGGTACCTGTTCACCCGCCGCCGGATGCCCGGATCGACGCCCTTGTCGGCGGGATCCGGCTCTCCGTGGAACCGGCGCCACAGGCGGCGTCCGGCCAACAGGAACAGCAGTATCCCGGCACATGCGGTAATTATCGCCAGCGTTTGACCGTACGCGTTCGAACGCACCGACACCGACGTGGCGTTGCCGAGCGGCACCCCCTCCGGCGTGGTAAGCGAAATCGGAATGACCAGGTTACGGGAGTCGCTGACCTCGGTGGGGATCTGGAACGAGCGGGTGCCGCGCGGCGGTAGCTGCTGTTCACCGATATCGGTGATCTTCGTCTCGGCCGGAGCGTCGATCCGGAACCGGATCCGCACCGCGACCGGCAGATCATTGCGGGCGACCAAGAGCAAGGGGCTCTGCTCGGAGGCGAGGGTGTACACCCCGCCCGGCGGCAGCACGGTGACCGAGCCGAACATACGGTCCAGTGCCGTGGTGGTCTGCTCCACCCGGCGCTGGGCGAAGGTATCGGCCATCGCGGTTTCACCGCGGCGGTCCGACAGGCTCAGCGCGCGCACCAGGTCATCGCGCAGCGGGGTGAGGAACTCCTGCGGCGTCGGCTCCGACTGCGGCACCTCGACCAGCGCGCGCATCAGTTCGCTGATCCGATGGCCCTGTTCGCGGATCGGCGCGACGAACCGGCCGGGCGCCGCGTCCTGACTCGCCTGCGCGAGGTAATCGACCTGGTAGGGCGCGATGTCTGCGGGCTGGTCGAGCAGCTGGGCGAAGGTGCGCGGGGTGGCCAGATTGTTCTGGAGCAGCAGATCGACCTGCCGCAGGACCGCGATGGCCTCATCGCGGTTGGCGCCCCACTGCTGCGGCGGCACCAGCAGGGCCGAGCGCGGCCGGTCCGGGCGCGGGTTGAGCGCGCTCCACGACAGTGCGCCGAGCGCGTCCTGCAAGCGGGCGGTCCTGGAGTCCTTGGTGACCTCGTAGCGGACCCGGTCGGGGGTGAACGAGGGCGTCGGCGGGTTGGAGCCCATCGCGGCCAGCGCCGTCGCCGACCAGATATCGAAGGTGGCCGCGCGCAGGGCCGGATCGTCGGCGGGTTCGGGGACGCGGGGCGTCGGAGCCCCCGCGGCGGGTGGCGGCGTCGCTGCGGGTGGGACCGGCGTTTCGGGTGCGGGCGGGGTGATGCCGGGCAGCCGGACCATATCGGGCGTACCCGGTTCCGGCTCGGTGCGCGCGGTGCGCGTGGCGGCCGTGCGTCCGGTGACGCCGGTGCGGGCCGAGGCGATCGCCGCATCGCCGGCCGGCGCGACGGCATTATCGGCCAGAATCGCGGTCTTGAAGCCGTTGCTGCGCAGCAGTACTCCCGCGCTGGTGTCGATACTGCCGGAATCGGGCAGGCTCACGCCGCGTACCGACCGGGTGGCCAGGATCGAATCGACCACGTCGGCGGGCGCCTTCACCGCGCGTGCGGTGAGTTGCGGATCGTCCACCGCGGCCAGTGCCGACAGGTCCACCTGCGCGAACGGCAGGGCCACCGTGCACATCGATGAGGCCAGCGAGCGCAACCGGTCCAGCCAGGCCTTGGCATGCTCGGAGCCGGTGCCCGCCCTGGTCGCACCGCCCGGGTCCGACGGGCTGGCCAGCACGCGGTAGTCGCCGGTCATCGCCTCCACGGTGAGCAGCAGATCCGGGTCGACGGCCACGCACACCGAGGACGCGAGCCGCTTGTCCCGGCCCGCATCACTGCCGAGCACGGTCTCCAACGCGTCCAGCAGCTGTTCCAGCCGGCCGCCCTTGGCCAGCGACGACGCCAGCTCGTCATCGGTCAGTTCGGGCAGCTCGTCCACCGTGCCCGCGCGCCCGGCCACCAGCCGTGGCCGATCCGCCAGCGGCCACACCAGCGTGGTGGCCACCGGGGGCGCCGGGGCGGGCGGCACCGCCTCGGTATCGCCGGCCGACGCGGGCGGCAGGCCGAGCACCGGCAGCAGGAAGCGGGCGTCGTCGAGGCGGGCCTGGCTGCCGTAGGCCGGTTCCCCGTTGACGTTGAGCAGCAGCGGATATACCCCGGGCGCGGTGATGTCGAGCGAGGCGCCGGTGTCGTCGGCGCGCAACGCGATGCTCAGCGTGAACTGGCGGCGCTGGCCGGGGCTGAGCCGTTCGGCGACGTCCTCGAACGGGCCCGCCACCTCGTAGTTGGCCTGGTCCAGCCGCAGTGCGGTGCGTAGCCCACTGGGTTCGGCGATCGCGCGGGCGCGCTGCACCCGGACGCTGACGTCGTCGACCACCCGATCGCCGATATTGGTGACGGTGCCCGACACGGTCAGCAGCGGATCGCTGGTGGTGGTCACCGTGGTCGGGGTCACCGAATCCAGCGAGAGCTTGAGGAACTTCGGCGACGACGCCTCACCTGACTCGCTCGGCTGCGCGCCCGCGGGCGGTTCGCTCAGCACCGGCAGCGTCGCCACCGCGCCGAGAATCGTCAGGACCGCCACGATGATCCGCAGTCCACGCGTCATTGCTTGCCGGTCTCCATCCGGTCGATCAGCCGGTTCGCCACCTCGGCCAGGCGCCGTTCGTCGGCATAGGCGAGCCGGGAGTCGAGTTCACTCAACGGAACCCACGCCACCTGGGTGACTTCGATGTCCGCGTCGGACAGTTCACCACCGACCGAGCGTAAAAGGAAATGGTGCACCGTTTTGTGTACCCGGCGGCCGTCGGTGACGAACCAGTAATCGATGCTGCCGAGTTCGGCGACCACCACACCCTGGATGCCGGTTTCCTCGGCGACCTCACGGATGGCGGTCTGCTCGGAGGTCTCGCCTTCTTCGATATGGCCCTTTGGTAGCGACCACAGCAGCCGCCCGCGCCGGTCGGTGCGCCCGATCAGGGCGGCGCTGCGCTGTTCACGTGGCCCATCGAGACCGTCGACGACGAGGCCACCCGCGGAAGTCTCCTTGACCGTGCGCATGCGAGGTCTCGCCGCGTTTCCGGCCGAACCTCGGCGCCGGGGCTGGCGGCGTCGACTGTTCGCGCGATCGGCCGGGGACACCAAGCAATCCTAATCGACGGCGCCGCCCCGGCCGTCCATAGTCCGGCGTATGGCGGCGCCGTTCCCGGCCCGCGGAGATGGCGGTGTCCGGGACAACCTGCGCCTGGGTAAGGTTCACGTTCGTGGTTTCGACCGGCCCCGACCCCGCCCAGCTGCCAGCGCAGACCGATCACGCGCAGCTCGCGCCCGATGAGCGCCGCACCAGGCTGCTCGCCGCGGCGGCGGTGACCCTCGGCAGCCTCGGCGATGTGCTCACCCCGCTCGGCGAACTCTTCGCCGCGCGCGGATTCCAGCTGTATCTGGTCGGCGGCAGTGTCCGCGACGCGGTGCTCGGGCGCCTCGGCACCGATCTCGATTTCACCACCGATGCCAGGCCCGAGCAGGTGCAGCAGCTGCTGCGCGGCTGGGCCGACCATCTGTGGGATACCGGCGGCCTGGCCTTCGGCACCGTCAGCGCGGCCAAGGACGATCAGCAGCTCGAGATCACCACCTTCCGCAGCGACGCCTACGACCGGGTCTCCCGCAATCCGGAGGTCACCTTCGGCGACAGCCTCGAGGGTGATCTGGTGCGGCGCGATTTCACCGTCAACGCGATGGCGGTGAAGATCGGCGCGGACGGTGCATTGGAGTTCGTCGATCCGCTCGGCGGCATGGACGCCCTGCTCGCGGGCATGCTCGACACCCCGTCGACGCCGCAGGAATCCTTCGGCGACGATCCGTTGCGGATGCTGCGCGCCGCCCGCTTCGTCTCCCAGCTCGGTTTCACGCTGCATCCGCGGGTGCAGGAGGCGATCACCGAGATGGCCGGTGAGATCGAACGCATCACCGCCGAGCGGGTGCGCACCGAACTGGACAAGCTCATCGCGGGCGCGCATCCCATCGACGGCATCAACATCATGTGCGAGACCGGGTTGGCTCAGATCGTGCTGCCCGAGGTGCCCGCGATGAAGCTGGAGATCGACGAGCACCACCAGCACAAGGACGTGTACTGGCATTCGCTGACCGTGCTCGAACAGGCCATCGACCAGGAAGAGGGCGATCCCGACCTGGTGCTGCGCTGGGCGGCGCTGCTGCACGACATCGGCAAGCCGGACACCAAACGCAATGAGCCCGGCGGCGGGGTGAGCTTCCACCATCACGAGGTGGTGGGCGCGAAGATGGTGCGCAAGCGGATGCGGGCGCTGAAATACCCGAAGCAGTTCACCGAGGACGTGGCCAGGCTGGTGTTCCTGCACCTGCGGTTCCATGGCTACGGCAAGGGCCAGTGGACCGATTCCGCGGTGCGCCGCTACGTCACCGATGCGGGTGATCTGCTGCCCCGGCTGCACAAACTGGTGCGCGCCGACTGCACCACCCGCAACAAGCGCCGTGCCGCGGCCCTGCGCGCCACCTATGACGATCTGGAGCACCGGATCGCGCGGCTGCAGGAGCAGGAGGACCTCGATCGGGTGCGGCCCGACCTCGACGGCAACGCGATCATGGAACTCCTCGGCCTGAAACCGGGGCCCGAGGTCGGCAAGGCCTGGAAGTACCTGAAGGAACTCCGGCTCGATCGTGGCCCGCTGACCAGGGACGAGGCCGAGGCGGCACTCCTGGAGTGGTGGAAGAGCCAGCAGTGAGGCGGCTGCTCGGCTGATCCGGCCGGACCGGCGCGGCCGGTCTAGAACACGATCAGCGTCGTCCCCGCGACGATCGCCGCGCGCATCTGCGCCAGGTCGATCGAACCGCTGACCTCCGGCAACTCGATCCGGAACCGCACAAGTTCCCCCTCGCGGGCGGCGTGCACGACGCGCGCGTCGTTGGGCAGTTCGGGCAGGCGGATCGGGCGAACGGTACGCATCCGTCGCGGTATCGGCACACCGAACCAGCCGGCCCGGCGCACGTCGAGGGTGAGCAGGTTGTCGCGCACCCAGGCGTCGGCGACCGCGGTGATCCGGCGCTGCCGGTGTACGGCGCGGACCAGGCCGTCCGGCGCGAGGGAGAGTTTCCAATCCAGCTGTTGCTCGTTGAGCCAGTCGACCAGGGCGGCGGTGGTCACGGTGCCCTCGACATCGAGTTGTGCGGTGCGCACTTTGGTGGGCACACCGGGGATGAGCCGCACGCCGTGCGCGATCACCGTCATCTCGCGGATCGGGTGCCGATCCCACTGCAGGTCGGTGAGCACCGTCTTGGTCTGGAAGTGCGCGCCGCGGCGGCGCACCTTCAATACCTCGAGGGTCGCGGTCAGATCATGGCCGAGCAGGGTTGCGGTGACTTCCTGGCCGCCGAATCGGCTCAGGATGCCCTCGCTGAGCACGGTGAGCAGCACATCGGGCATGAGCGCGGTCACCGTGCCCGCACCCAGATCGGCCACCGGATCCACCCAGGCCGTGGTGTAGGAAATCCACTGCTCCAGCGAGGACTGCTCGAACAGCCGTTTGCCGAAGTCCACTGCCCACAGCGGTGACCAGGACTTCGGGTCGAAATACGTGGCCATGATTGCTCCGAGCGTACTGGCCCGGCCCGGCGACGACCATCGCCGAATCCGCCCTCGACGGCGGCCGATACCCCGCGACCGGGCCAGGACTGCGATCCTTGTCTGCGGAATCACACCCCGGGGACAATGGTGACGACGGGAAGGACGCGCATGGCGCTGGATCTGAACAGTGATCTCGGCGAAGGCTTCGGGCCGTGGACGATGGGCGATGACGCGGCGATGCTCGACATCGTCACCAGCGCCAACATCGCCTGCGGCGGGCATGCCGGTGATCCGACGATCATGCGCCGCACCTGCGCGTCGGCGGTGGAGAAGGGCGTCCGGATCGGTGCCCACGTCGGCTACCGCGATCTGGCCGGATTCGGCCGGCGCGCGATCGCGGTGGCGCCCGCCGAACTGCGCGACGAGGTGCTGTACCAGATCGGCGGCCTGGATGGTTTCGCCCGCGCCGAGGGCGACCGGGTGCGGTATGTGAAGCCGCACGGCGCGCTCTATCACGCGGCCGCACGGGATCGGAAGATCGCCGACGCGGTGCTGGCCGCGGTCGCCGAATATGATCCCGAGCTCGCGCTGCTCGGCCCGGCCGGTACCGAACTCGAACACGCCGCCGGCCATATCGGGGTGCGGTTCATCGGCGAGGGGTTCGCCGATCGCGGCTACACCCCGTCCGGTGGACTCGCCGAGCGCGGTACCTCCGGGGCGATTCTGCATACCAATGAGGCGGTCGCCCAGGCGGTCTCGATCGCCATGTCCGGCACCGCGCGCACCGTCGGCGGGTCCGGTGAGGTCACCGTGCGCGCGACGAGCATCTGCGTGCACGGCGATACCCCCGAGGCGGTGGACATGGCCCGGCTGATCCGGGAGACGCTGGATGAGGTCGGCGTGGTGGTCGCGCCCTTCAGCTGAACGGGGTGACCCGCCCCGGCCGGGTGCGCGCGATCGCCGATACGGCGCGCGCGGGGGCCGTACCATCGGTGGCCTGGAGGGAGGCGCTGATGACAACATCGACCGGTTCGGTGCCCCACCGGGCGCGCGCCGATGCCGCCGCGCAGGCCATTCGCCCGGCCGGTGATCGCGCCTTTCTGCTCACTCCGCATCCGGCGGACGCGGTAGCGGAATTGGCTGCGACACTGCGCGATCGGCGGCTCGACGGGGTGCAGGATGTGCTACCCGCCGCTGAAACCGTGCTGGTCACGCTGCGATCCACCCGCGACGCCGAGCCGGTCCGGCGGGCGTTGCACACCGTCCTCGAGGAGCTGACCGAGCGCGCCGATTCCGGCGACGTTTCCCGTGGAACATCGCCCGTGGGCGAGCCGGTGGTGATCCCGGTGCACTACGACGGCGCCGATCTGGACGAGGTCGCCCGGACGCTCGGCCTCGGCGTCGAGGGCGTGATCGCCGCGCACACCGGAACCGTATGGTATTGCGCCTTCGTCGGTTTCGCGCCCGGCTTCGGCTACCTGCGCTCCCCCGACGACCGCCTCACGGTGCCGCGCCGCGCCGAGTCGCGGACGGCGATCCCGGCCGGGAGCGTCGCGTTGGCGGGCGGATATTCGGCGGTCTATCCGCGTAAGTCGCCGGGCGGGTGGCAGCTGATCGGACGTACTGAGCTGACCATGTGGGACGTCGACCGTGATCCGCCCGCGCTGATCCGAGCGGGCACCGCGGTGCGTTTCGTCGATGCTCGGGCAAGCCGATGAGACCGGGCCACGGCGCACGCGCGGATGAGATCAGCGCGCCCGCGCCGGCGGGGCGATGAGAGCGGACGGGTCTGTGGCAGCGCCGGGGAGGCAGGAATGACCGACGATGCGAAACTGCTGGTCGAACGGGTGGGTCCGCTGGCGACCATCCAGGATCTCGGCCGCGCCGGTTGGTTCGATTCGGGCGTCGGTGTATCCGGAGCGGCCGATCGCGCGGCGCTCCGATTGGCCAATCGGCTGGTCGGGAATCCGGAGGGGCATGCCGGGATCGAGGTGTTGCTCGGCGGTGTGCGATTGCGGACCATGCGCCCCACCACGCTCGCCATCACGGGAGCGCCCGCGCCGGTGACGGTCGACGGCCGTCCGGTCGGGCATGCCAGCGTGCTGGAACTCGAAGCGGACCAAGTCGTTTCGCTCGGCCTCGCGTCGACGGGGTTGCGCAGTTATATCGGCGTGCGCGGCGGCGTCGACGTCGCGCCGGTACTCGGCTCGCGCAGCCGCGACACCATGTCCGGGATCGGGCCGCAACCGCTG
The DNA here is from genome assembly GCF_059509835.1 of Nocardia sp. CDC519. Taxonomy (NCBI): domain Bacteria; kingdom Bacillati; phylum Actinomycetota; class Actinomycetes; order Mycobacteriales; family Nocardiaceae; genus Nocardia; species Nocardia sp. CDC519. Next base: position 1,103,502 of record NZ_CM183377.1, read on the forward strand.
CGCGCGGGTGATGAGGTGCCCATCGGCCCTGCGCCACGGACCTTTCCGATCCTCGACCTCGCGCCGCTGCCGAATCTGCCGGTGCTGCTGGATATTCGAGCCATACCCGGCCCACGGGACGACTGGTTCACCGATCCGGCGGCCTTGTTCGCAGGCAGCTGGTCGGTCAGCGCCGACGTCGACCGGGTCGGTGCGCGGCTGCGCCGGGAATCCGGGCCGCCGCTGGAACGATCTCGCACACAGGAACTTCCGACCGAGGGGGTCGCGCTCGGCGCCATTCAGGTGCCGCCGGCCGGGCAGCCGGTGGTGTTTCTCGCCGATCACCCGATCACCGGTGGCTATCCGGTGATCGCGGTGGTGGCCGATGCCGACATCGACCTCATGGCGCAGGCCAGGCCCGGGCAGACGGTGCGGTTCCGGCGCTGCTGATCAGGGCTGATCGAGGCGCGCGTGCATGAGATAGACGTTGTAGCTGTCCCAGGCCGAGATGGTGAAATACAGATCCTTCGCCGTCGACCACGGATGGATGAAGCCGCCGTAGGACTTGGGGTAGTCGGTGGTCGACACCAGCGGCACCGCCTCGGTCCACGCACCCTGCGGTGACGCCGCGGTCCGCAGGACGATCGCGCCGCGCGCCGAATCCAGATACACCATCTGCCAGCGGCCCGATTCCGCGTCGTAGCGAACCGACAGTTCCGAAGCGATCCCGGGAACCAATGGGGTCGCGAGGTTTTCGGCCGCGGGCGCCCAGGTGCCGCCCACCCAGTACTGATAGGCCGACTTGTTGAGCACCTCGTCCTTTGGCACCCTGGCCAGGCCGATCACGCCGATGCGCCCGTTGGGTGTGCCGAACATGTAGACGTAATCGCCCTGCGGGACCATCGCCGCCACCTGGAACCGGCCGAGCCCGAACAGGTTCTCCCACTTGGCATGCTGATCCTTGACCCAGGTGCTGCCGTTGTCGTCGGAGTAGGCGATCCCGCCGTAATTGGTCCACCACAGGCCGGGGATGCGGCTCCAGCGGTTCACCGACATATAGCTCAGGTACTGGCGGTCGCCGAGGGCGAAGCCGGAGGTGGGGATGGTGGTGGTCTCCCAGTTCTTCACCTTGCGGCTGCCGAGGAGTTCGGCGGCGTGGCAGCGGCTGTCCTGCACCATGGTGTCGATCCGCAGCCCGTCGGCGAGGTCGCGGTCGGTGCTGTAACCGAGGACGTTGCTGCGCCAGTCCTCGTCCGCGCCGCCCGCGCCGCCCGGACTCCAGCCCTTGCCGAAGGTGTCGCCGAACACCACGGCCACCTCACCGGGCCGGTTCTCCCACATCAGGCCGAGATCGGTGCCGTCGACCTGCCAGCGCATATCGGTCCGGTTCGCCGAGCCGGGGCCGGTGACCTGCTCGACCAACCGCACCGACTCCACCCGGGCCGGCGCGACCGCGGCGCTCAGCGGTCCGGGTTCGGCGGGGTGCACCACGTGGGGCGGTGCGGGTTGCGGTGGGTCGCCCGGCTCGCCGGGTACCGGGATCGGGATGGGTTCGATCTCGGGTTTGATCTGGATCTTGGGCAGTTTGATCGGCTCGGCGGAACCGGAGGAGCTGCCCGAACCGGAACCACTGCCCGAGCCATTACTCGAACCCGAACCCGGCGCCGCCGGTGGCGACTGCGGGGCGGGCGCCGACTCTTCCGGTTTCGCGTTGTCGCGGATATCGGGGCACGGGTTGCGGCAGGGATCGCTCGGCAGCGGCTCCGGCACGATCCGGGTGTTGTCCTGCGGCGGGTCCGGCACCGGCACCGGGGTGAGCTGCGGGACCGGAACCGGGATATCGATCTGCGGCGGCAGCGGTGGCGCGGGCGGCTGAGCGGGGTCCGGCTCACGGGCGAGCGGATCGAAACCCACCTCGCCGCAACTGTTCACCGGCGGCGGCGCCCACGGAAACGGTGCCGCCTGCACCGGCGCAGGCACCGCGAGCACACCCGTGAGCAGCACGCCGAACAGGGCGGGACGGAGCGGGGCGGCGGCGCGGGAGTGGATACCGAGGTGGTTCGGCAGAAGTCCCATGGCGCGGCGGCTCCCGGGTCGGATCGGAACGGGCGTAGCTGATCCCGTGGCCCCACCGGTGCAGCCGGCTCCGGGGCCCGGCCGGATCAAGCGAAGATCAACTTACCGTGCGGGGAGCCCGAATCGAGGGATGGGAGCCCCCGATCGACGAATGTTGCTCGCGGTGGAACCGGATCAGCGCGCGCCGCGTCCAAGCAGATATGAACGAGATCGAGTACGCCTTCGGAACCGGCGACGGCGCCGTCGACGTCTGGTCGACGCAGGCGAATCTGGAACTGGCCGGATCGCCGGACGCCGTGCAGCTGGACTTCGACGGCGACGGGCTGATCGACGACGCCATGTGGGACACCCAGGGCGATGGCGTCGCCGACGTCGCCGCCCTCGACCTGAACGACGACGGCGTACTCGATGCCTTCTTCACCGACCCGTCCGGGGCAGGCGTCTGGGACCACCAGATCACCGGAACCAGCGCCGACGCGGCCAGTGAGCCCCTGGACTGGATCGTCCGAGGCGATGCCCCGCCGGCCCCCGCCGGTCACGACTCCCCCGCCGGGTACGCGGCCACACACCCCGGCCCCGCGGAGGATCCGCGCGCGGGGCAGGCCGCGCCCGAGTCGGTTTCCGGGCAGCACGCCCCGCCCCATCCGGCGCCGTCGATGGGTCCTTCCGGCGGGCACGGCGACCAGCCGCCTCTCGCGAGTCGGCCCGGCCCGATGCCCGCGCCGCCGCAGCCGATTCCGCCGGTGGATCCGTTCGGGCGGCCGGATATGCAGCCGGGCAATCCAACGGGCCTGGTGGTGCAGTTCGACCTGGAGATGCAGGTGCATGCGTTGCCCGGGCAGCAAGAACTGTCTGTGGATCCGGCGGTGGCCGGGTCCACAGCCGACGAGCGGGGCTGAGCGTCCTCCTCGTCCAGCCGGTCCGGGCCGGATCGACGAACTCCGCCGACGTTCGAGGGGTCGATGTGCGGGATTGGCCGATCCGCCTGGACACCCGGGGCTTATCGGCTACTCGCCGGGAACAGCGCGGTGACGCTACCGGCTCAGCGGGTGCTCCTCGCCGCCCGTGCACGCCGGGAGTTCAGGGCGATGGCGGCTACGCCCGCGCAATAGATGGCCGCACCGGCCGCCACCACCGGCAGCGACCGGCCGTCGGTGGGGACGACCAGCGCGGTGAGCGCGATGGCCAGCACGAACGCCACATTGAACACGGTGTCCTGGAGGGCGAACACCTGGCCGCGCCGGGTGTCGTCGACATCGATCTGCATGGCCGCGTCACCGGTGAGTTTGATGGTCTGGCCGGCCAAACCGAACAGGAAGGCCCCGGCAAGCAGCAGTTGGTGGGCCCGATGCGCGGCGTCACCCGTGTCGGCCACCGCGATCGGCGTCACCAGCAGCAGCTGCACTGCCGTCGCGGTCACCAAGCCCGCCAGCACGGTGCGCGGCCTGCCCAACCGTGGGATCAGCACCGGCGCGACCACCGCGGCCACCAGCATGCCGCTCGCCGTCGCGGCGATCGCGACACCGAAGCCGATCAGGCCGCTGTCCACGCCCGAGCCGTCCGAGGGCGCCTGCCGCAGCACCAGCACCATGATCAGCGTGTTCATCCCGAACACGATGCGGTGCGTGCCGATCCCGATCATCGCGGTGGTGACCTGCACCGAATCCCAGACCGCGCGGGCGCCGGTGCGCAGTCCGGTCGCGACCGCGCGCACCGTGCCGGTTCGTGCGGCCGACCCGGCTTCCGGGCCGAGCGCGCGAGCCGCGAATCCGGCCGCCAGCAGCGCACCCGCCACCGAACCGGTCGCGCTCGCGCCCACCGCGACCGCCGATCCGGTATCCCCCGCGCCGATCAGCCCGATCACCGCGACCGACGCCGCGGCCCCCACCCCGGCGCAGCCGGAGGCCACCGTGGCGAGCACCGAATTCGTCGGCACCAGCCAGCGCTGCGCCAGCACCCGTGGCAGCGCGGCCGAGACCCCCGCCATCACGAACCTGCTGATGCCCACCACCGCGAGCGCGAGCAACAGCAGCGGCGTCTCGCCGATCCCGCCGAGCAGGCCGAGGCTCACGACACCGATCAGCACCGCCCGCAGCACATTCGCCACCAGCAGCACCGTGCGCCGATCCCATCGGTCCAGCAGCGCGCCCGCGTACGGTCCGATGAAGGAATACGGGAGCAACAGCACCGCGAACCCGGCCGCGATGGCCAGTGGATCGGTCTCGCGTTCGGGATTGAACAGGATGGCACCCGAGAGCGCCGCCTGGAACATGCCGTCACCGAACTGTCCGGTGAACCGGACCAGCGCAAGCCGCGCCACACCGGGGCTCTCCCGCAGGGCGGTGCGAAAAGCCCTGGCCTTGCCGAGCGCGTTCATCGGCGGTGCGGGGGCGGCAGGCTCGCCGGACTCGTCCGCCCCATGGCGGTTGTCGGGGCGAGCACTGGACACGGCCGGGAGGCTACCCGGAGCAGGTTCTGTCCATATTTCCGAGCATGCCCGGCCGTGGTCGCCGCGGTGCGGGAGTGGTCAGCGAATTCCGGTGCTGACCAGTGCGATGACTGTTTGCCGCATATCCGGCGCCATCGGCAACTCGGCCAGCCCCTCGGCATCGATCCAGGCGTAGGCGTCGTGTTCGCCGGGTGCCAGTTCGACCTCACCTGGTTCGGCCTCTACCACGAAGGCGAATTTACGGACTCGTGCCTTCGTTCTGGTGGCGTAGTCGAAGCTGCCCAGAAAATCGGTGATCGCGCGTAACCGCAGACCGGTTTCCTCGTGCAGTTCCCTGGCCACGCTCTCGGCGAAGCTTTCCCCCGTTTCGACACCGCCGCCGGGCAGTTCGTACATGCCGCCGTGATAATCGTCCGGTACCCGCCGCACGACCAGCAGTTTCCGGTCGCGGAATACTGCGACGCCGACCACGAAGTCGGTGATCCCGTCGCGGTGCGCCTCGGTGCGGAGCTGCCGCTCGACGCGGGCGAGTGTTTCCGGTCGCATCCGGCCCATCCCTCCGGTTCCCTTGGGGCACATTCTGTTACGCCACCGCACCGATTCGGCAGATCGGCCGGTACTGCTCACCTACCGTTCATCCGCTGGTCGCTCGCGTAAAATGCCGAGTGCAGACAATTTACAAGGAATGGGGAGTATCGCGCGCCCGCGGTCGCGCCTGCGGTACTTCGACCGGAAAGGCGATGGTGCCAGGGCCCGAGAGGAGGACCGCGATGTCCACACTCACGACTCCGCATATTGATGTCCATCGCGGCGGCGACCGCATGAAAACGCGTATCTCGTGGCTCGATTCGAAACACTCGTTCTCGTTCGGCCAGCACTACGACCCCGATAACACCCATCACGGGCTGTTGCTCGTGAATAACGAGGATATAGTTCTGCCAGGTCAGGGCTTCGATACCCATCCGCATCGGGATATGGAGATCGTCACCTGGGTGCTCAGCGGCAGCCTTGTCCATCAGGATTCCCTCGGCCACAGCGGAATCATCTATCCGGGCCTGGCCCAGCGGATGAGCGCGGGCACCGGAATTATGCATTCGGAGAAGAACGATTCCTGGCGGCTGGACGGGAATCGACCCGAACACGACGAGCCGGTCCATTTCGTGCAGATGTGGGTGCTGCCGGATGAGCCCGGCGTCGAGCCCGGCTACCAGCAGCTCGAGATCGACGATCAGCTGGCCGGCGGCGGCCTGGTCACCGTCGCCTCCGGGCTCCCCCGCTATCGCGACCGCACCGCCATCGCCATCAACAGCAGCCATTCGGCGTTGCACGTGGCCCGGCTCGCGGCCACCGAGCCGGGCGGTCCCGATTCGGTCATCGAGTTGCCCGACGCGCTGTATCTGCACGTGTTCATCGCGCGCGGCGAGGTCGATATGGAGGGCGTCGGCCCGCTCTACGAGGGCGACGCGGTGCGGATGACGCGCTCGGGTGGGCAGCGCATCACCGCGCGGATGCCCTCGGAAGTCCTGGTCTGGGAGATGCACGCGCGCCTCGGCGGTCCATAGGCGGCACGCCGGAACGGCCGCCGACGCACCGGTCCACGCGCGGTCCGCCATTACCATCGAAGGCCGGCGGGCGCGATCCATCGATGCCCAAGCCGGCGGCCCGACCGAGAGGACACCATGTCGCAGTATCCGCCTCCTCCTCCCGGCGACTATCCATCCCCGCCGCCCGGCCGGTACCCGGGTCAGCCCGAATACTGGCAGGAATCGCCCCAGCGCAAGGGTCTCGCGATCACCGCGCTGGTGCTCGGCATCCTGGCCGCACTGAGCTTCTGGACGGTCGTCGGCGGCGTCCTGTTCGGCCTGTTCGCGGTGATCTTCGGCGTGATCGCGGTGATCAAGGCGACGCGGGGCCGTGCCGGTGGTGCCGTCATGGCGTGGATCGGGCTGATCCTCGGTGCGCTCGCGATCGTCGGTGCCGTCATCGCCGGCATCGTCTACTGGGGGTTCGCCGAGGAGACCGGCTTCACCGACTTCTACGACTGCGTGAGCAACGCCGGCGGCGATCAGGCCGAGATCGACCAGTGCGAACGCGAATGGAACCAGCGCATCGAAGACAAGGTCGGCATCACCCCGACTCCCGCGCCCTGACCGCGACCGCTCTGGTCGCGGCCACCACATGGCCGAACTCGGGCCGGTAATCGCCTTGCGGCGGGTTGATCCAGATCCGGTAGCCGTTGCGTTCGTCGGCCGGTGAGGGCAGCACGATCTGGCTACCGGGCAGCGCCACCGACGCGCATTCGCGGAACAGATCCGCGAACAGATCGGTATCGAGGTAGGAGTCGTCCACCGGTTCGGTGAGGAAGGTCCAGCGCGAGGAGCGCGGATGCGCGATGATCGGGCCGTTGCGCATCCCCCGGCTGTCGAGCCGGTCGTGCACCTGCCGGCCGAGCACCGCAGGCATCGCCACCGCGCCGACCGCCCCGATCTCGAGCACGATGCGGCCCAATGTCCGATCGACGTCGGCGAACAGGCCGTGCTCGGTGCGGTAGCGGTGACAGCGGGCCACCGCTTCGGAGTCTGCGCGGGTGTGGTGAGGCGGATCGGACGCGGGATAACTGCCCGGCTCGGAATCGGTGCGGGACGTACTCATGACGAACCTCGCCCTCGGCGCTGGTGGATCTCGTACAGGTGGGATCGACCGCTGACCTCGACAGTAGACCCGGCCACCAGCGCTGACAATAGTCACACGCCGATGACTTCGGCGGGCGTAGCATCGGCTGCCATGGCACCCGTTTCACCGACAGTTGCCCGCTGGGAATTGGTGCTGCGGCTGCGTGAGCTGCGCGAACAGCGCGGCTACGACTCGGCCGGGTTCGCCAAGCTGGTCGGCTTCACACCGGCCAACTGGTCGCATGTGGAAAAGGGCAGGCGGGTGCTGACCACCAACACCATCGGCCCCGTGCTCGATCAGCTCGAGGTGGAACCGGAAGAACGCGCCGAACTGCTCGAGCTGCTGCGGGCCAGTAAACAGCGCGGCTGGTGGGCGAAATCGTCGGCGCTGATCGGCTCGGAATTGCAGCGGCTCTACGGAATGGAGTACGGCGCACAGAGCATCCGCAGCTACGACAGCTCCGTGGTGCCTGGCCTACTGCAGACCGAGGCCTACGCCAGGGCGTTGATCAGCGCCGATGTCATGATCCGGCCGGTGCAGGTGGAGCAGCTGGTGGCGATCCGGATGCAGCGCCAGCGGCGGTTGCGCGGGCAAGATCCGGTGGAGTTGACCGCGGTGGTCGGCGAGGGCACGCTGCGTCAGCAGACCGGCGGGCCGGATGTGCTGGCCGCGCAATTGCGTCACCTGGTGGACCTGATGACCGAACTCGGCAATGTCGAGGTGCGCGTCATCCCGTTCACCGCGTCGGCCGGTGCGGTGCTCGGCGGGTCGAGTTTCCATCTGATCGACTTCACCAGCGAGCGGCTACCCACCTTCGGCTGGGCCGAGAGCGCGGTCTTCGGCGGTGCCGTCGACGACCCGGAGCAGGTGCGCGATCTGAGCTTCGCCTTCGTGCGCGCACTGGAACAATCATTGTCGCGAGATGACTCATTATCCCTGCTCAGACGGTATATGGTCGGGTAAAATGCGGCCCATGGCCACCACCGCGAAGTATCGGCCGCATGCCCGCGGCTGGTTCACATCGAGCAGATCCAACAATGGCAATCAATGTGTCGAGGTTCGGTTCGATGGTGATGCGGTGCTCATCCGTGACAGCAAATACCGCCGCAACCCGGCCAACCGCCCCGACGAAGAGCCCATCATCACCGTCACCGCATGCGAATGGACCGCATTCATCGCCACCGTCACCGGGCGCGGGCCCGCCACCAGCGTCTTGACCGTGCACACCGCCGAGGACGGCTACACCAGTCTCGGCCACCGCGCCACCACCCTCACCTACACCCCTGAGGAGTGGCAGGCCTTCCTCGACGGCGCCATCGCCGGCGAGTTCGACCGCATCATCCTGCCGGCCTGAACGTCACTCGAATAATCGCGCCCGCCGATCGGCTTCCGCGGCAGGAGGTTTCGAGTCGGCGAGCATAGGCGTGCCGGTCCGTGCGGTGTCGTCGGTTCCGATCCGATGGCCACCGCCCCGGTGGCAGGATCGACGACCATGACCGACGCTGGATCGCCGGGCGCCGACGAGGCCACGTTCATCGCGGTGGTTCGCTCGGGCGATGCGGCGCGGTTCGCGCTCATCACCGAGCGCCATCGGCGTGAGCTGCAGGTGCATTGCTACCGGATGCTGGCGAATTACGAAGACGCCATGGACATGACGCAGGAGACGTTCCTGCGTGCGTGGAACAAGCGCGAGTCGTTCAGGGGCGAGGCAGGGTTGCGGACCTGGCTCTACCGGATCGCGACGAACGTCTGCCTCGACTTTCTGGACAAGCGCAACAACCGCACCCCGCTACCGTCCGAGCTGTCGGAGGCCGACCTGCTGTATCTCCAGCCGTACCCGGACCGGATGCTTCCCGAGGACCCGCAGGACTCGGTGGTGGCGCGCGAGACGATCGAGCTGGCGTTCATCGTCGCCGTGCAGTACCTGCCGCCGCGGCAGCGGGCGGTGTTCATCCTGCGTGACGTCCTCGGCTGGCCCGCGCCGACGGCGGCCGACGCGCTCGAGTTGACCGTCGCATCGGTGACCAGCGCACTGCAGCGGGCGCGGGTGACGGTGCGCGAGCAGCTGCCCGGCCGCCGCCTCGACTGGCGCGGTCCCGCCACCCACGCGCTGTCGAATGCCGAGCGAGCCGTGGTGAACTCCTACATCGCGGCTCACGAGCACAACGACCTCGACGGGCTGACCGCCCTGTTACGCGACCACCTGCGGTTCGCGATGCTGCCCGAAATGGGCACCGTCGTCACGACGGCCGAGGACGCGGTCGACGGCTGGGTCTCCGGCGGGCTGTTCCAGCGCGGCCGCGACGACTGGCGCGGTTTCGTCACGGCGGTCAACCGCATGCCTGCCGCCGCGCTGTATCTGCGTCAGCCGGGCGACAAGGAGTACCGGCCATTCGCCCTCGCGGTCCTGCACATCGTCGACGGGAAGATCGCCGAGCTCACCGGATTCGACGTCACCGGCAAGTCATGGCTGGATCTGCCCCCGACGCTGTGATCGGGAACGACATCGGCCTTCACTCACGAGCCGATCGCCCGTCCCGTGCTCACCGCCTCGTCTCGTATCGGGTCAGCAGGATGCCGCCGGGAAAGGTCCGGGTCTCCACGAGGTTCACCCGCACCCAGCTGTCCAGTGCGGTGAAGAACGGTGTACCGCCACCCACCAGGACCGGGTGGGTGACCAGCAGATATTCGTCGATCAACCCGGCCCGCATGGCCGCGCCGGCGAGCCTCGCGCCGCCGATGTCGATCGGGCCGCCGTCCTCGGCTTTCAGCCGGGTGATCTCGGCCACCGGGTCGCCGGTGACGACGCGGGTATTCCAGTCGGCCGTGCCGATCGTCGACGAGAACACCACCTTCGGCATGTCCCGCCAGCGGCGGGAGAACTCGATCTCCGCCGGCGTGGCGCCCGGCTGCTGGTCGGCGGTCGGCCAGTGCGAACTCATCGCCTCCCACAGCTTGCGCCCGTACAGCGCCAGACCGGTCTCCGCCACCCGGTCGGACCACCACTCGAACAGCTCGTCACCAGGCGAGGAGTCCGGGCCTTCACCCCCGCTCCAGCCGAGGTCGTCGCCGCGGGCGGCGATGTAGCCGTCCAGGGTCACATTCATGGCAAAAGTCAGTTTCCGCATGTGTCGGCCTCCTGTGAGTCGATGGCACAAGTACTGACGGTCGGGGCGGCAAAACCTGATCGGTGACCTTTCGCCGCACCCCACCGACATCACGGCCACCGGCATACTGGTGGTCGTGACCTCCGAACTGACCAGTCCCTCCGGTATCGACCTTTCCTACCTCGACCCGGCCGTTCGGGTACAGGACGACCTGTTCGCGCATGTCAACGGCGCCTGGCTGCAGTCCTATGAGATTCCCGCCGACCGGGCCGTCGACGGCGCCTTCCGCACGCTCTACGACCAGGCCGAACTCGACGTCAAGGCCATCATCCAGCAGGCAGGCGGTGCGCCGGGCACCGAAGGCCGCAAGGTCGCCGACCTGTATGCCAGCTTCATGGACACCGAGCGGGTGGCCGCCGCCGGGCTCACGCCGATCGCCGATGAGCTGTCGGCCATCGCCGAGGTGAGCGACCGCGCCGCGTTCGCTGCCCTGCTCGGCCGCCTGCAACGCACCGGCGTCGGCGGTGCGCTCGCGGTCTACGTCGACACCGACGACAAGAATTCCCAGCGTTACCTGGTGAACCTCACCCAGTCCGGCATCGGCCTGCCCGATGAGTCCTACTACCGCCAGGACGAATTCGAGGCGATCCGCACCGCCTACATCGCCCATATCGACCGGATGTTCGCGCTGGCCGCCGCCGACGACGCGGTGGCAGGGCTGCTGCCCGCGCAGCCGGTGGGCGACCGGGTGTTCGAACTCGAACGCAAGCTGGCCGCCGGGCACTGGGATGTGGTGCGCCGCCGCGAAGCCGAGTTGAGCTACAACCTGCGCACTTTCGCCGAACTGGTCGCCGATCATCCCGAATTCGATTGGCAGGCCTGGGGTTCGGCGCTGTCGGAGAACGTGTCCAAGGAGGCGGGCGAGCTGTTCGCCGAACTCGTCGTGCGCCAGCCCGAGTATCTCGGTGTCTTCGCCCGCACCTGGGCGCAGGAGTCGCTGTCGGATTGGCAGGCGTGGACGATGTGGCGGGTACTCCGGGCTCGCGCACCCTATCTGACCGAGGAACTGGTCGACGAGAACTTCGACTTCTACGGCCGCACGCTCACCGGCGCCCAGGAGAACCGCGAACGCTGGAAGCGCGCGGTGTCGCTGGTGCAGGACCTGCTCGGCGAGGCCGTCGGCAAACTGTATGTGGAGCGGCACTTTCCGCCGGCGGCCAAGGAACGCATGGTCGAGCTGGTGGAGAACCTGCGAGAGGCCTACCGCCGCAATATCTCCGAGCTGGAATGGATGGGGCCCGATACCAGGAAGGCTGCAATGGCCAAGCTGGAGAAGTTCACTCCGAAGATCGGTTACCCCGACCGCTGGCGCGACTATTCGACGCTGGAGATCGCCACCGACGATCTGGTCGGCAATTACCGTCGCGGCTACGCCTTCGAAGTGGACCGGGATCTGAACAAGCTGGGCGGCCCGGTGGACCGCGACGAATGGCACATGACGCCGCAGACCGTCAACGCCTATTACAACCCGGGCATGAACGAAATCGTTTTCCCCGCAGCGATTCTGCAGCCGCCGTTCTTCGATATGAACGCCGACGACGCCGCCAACTACGGCGGAATCGGGGCGGTGATCGGGCACGAGATCGGGCACGGTTTCGACGATCAGGGCGCCAAGTACGACGGCGACGGCAATATGGTCGACTGGTGGACCGATGCCGACCGCACCGAATTCGCCAAGCGCACAAAGGCATTGATCGATCAATACGGCGTGCTGTCGCCCACGGACCTGCCCGATGAGCACACCGTCAACGGTGAATTCACCATCGGCGAGAACATCGGCGATCTCGGCGGGCTGTCGATCGCGCTGGAGGCGTACCGGATTTCACTGAACGGGGCCGAGCCGCCCGTCATCGACGGGCTGACGGGATTGCAGCGGGTCTTCTACGGCTGGGCGCAGGTGTGGCGCAGCAAGATCCGGCCGGAAGAGGCCATCCGCAGGCTGGCCACCGACCCGCATTCGCCGCCGGAATTCCGCTGCAATGCCGTGGTGCGCAATATCGATGCCTTCCACGAGGCCTTCGACATCCAGCCCGGCGACGCCCTGTACCTGGAGCCGGAAGAGCGCGTCAAGATCTGGTAGGCCGCGAACGACAACGGCGGCGCGCCCGGTAGGGACGCGCCGCCGTTGCGGTATCAGTGGATCAGTTCCAGTCGCCCAGCCCGTCACGCTGGTTGAGGGTGCCGCCCGCGGTGTTCTGCACGACCACCGCGTCGCCCTTCTTGACGTTCTCGAAGAACCACTTGGCGTCCTCGGTGCTGACATTGAGGCAGCCGTGGCTGACATTCGACACACCCTGCTGGCCCACCGACCACGGCGCGGCATGCACGAAGATGCCGCTGTTGGAGATGCGGGTGGCGTACTCGACGTCGAGCTTGTAGCCCTCCGGATCGTCGATCGGCACACCGTAGGTGGAGGAATCCATCACCATCTCGCGGCGCTTCTCGCCCACGATGTAGGTGCCGTTGGGGGTCTCGTGGTCGGGCTTGCCCATCGAGGTCGGCATGGTCTTGACCACCTCACCGTTGCGGGTGACGGTGATGGTCTTGGTGTTGTCGTCGGCGGTGGCGATCAGCGCCTCACCGACCCGGAAGGCGCTGCGGCTGCCGCCCGCCTCCACCACGACGTCGGTTTCGGCCGGCCAGAACTCATTGGGCCGCCAGCGCACCTGCTTGTCGCTGAACCAGTAGAAGTGGCCCTCCGCCGGGTTCGACGAGGTGATCTTGATGGCGCGCTCGGCGGCGGCACGGTCGCCCACCGGCTCCTTGAAGTTGATGATGATCGGCTGCGCGACGCCGACCACCTCGCCCTCGCCGGGGTTGAGGCTCGGCGGTGCGAAGTTGGCCTGCGGCGGCACCGGTTCGGTGGCCATTTCCGCCGAACCCGACGGTAGCTGGGGCGCGGCCTGGGCAGGAGCGACGAGCAAAGCGCCCGCGGTGGCGACCGCCGCGGTCAACAGGACGCCCTGGCGGAGCCGGTGCGCGCCGCGACGGCGCGTGGTCATCGACTCGGTGGTCTTGGCGGCATACATATGTTCTTCGTCCATTCCATCTCTCGGCCGCACCCGCTCGCCGTGGATTGCACGGCGCGTTCGCGCGCGACCTGCGGAGCGGCCCGGTGACTGCTCACCGGACCTGCGGAGCACCCCACGGCTTCGGCATCGAACATGCGCGGCCCCCGCGGCGTGCGCATCGTTCTCGGCGCACCGACGGGTCGTGGAGCCCGGAGCGGCCCCGACCGGGTATCCGCGGATCCGCTGCCATGGCGGCGGCGACCCTGGCGGCTACACCTACCGCTCCGCCGACCATTCCTACCGTTGATGAGCCGACGTTTCCAGCCGGGTGCGGCGGTGATAGGCAACCGCCACCGGTTGTTCGTTTGCGCATGGCCCGCGACGGCGGCCGGTGGTGCGGCGAAACGCGCCGCTCACACCGGTGAGTCGCAGGCGGTGCGGTGATCGACCCGGCCGGCCGGTATCGGACGGACTCAAACCTGTTGGTGAGCTAAATCACTCGCACACCGTGAATCGGATCCGCCTGCTCGGCCCGGTGGCGATCCCGCGCGGCAGCGCGCGGGGCAAGCGGCCGTGATCCAGCGGCGGCGCGAGCCGCAGCCGGGTGCGGCCGACGATCGTCGCGAGGGCGATGCGTAGTTCGGCATCGGCGAGCGCGGCCCCCACGCAGCGGCGATGACCGCCGCCGAAGGGCGCGAACTCGAACGGGGTGTAGCGGCGGTCCAGGAACCGTTCGGGGCGGAACCGATCCGGCTCGGACCACACCGCCGGATCCGAATGCAGCAGCGGAACCGCGACGCCCATGATGGCGTCGGGGGCAAGCGGTACACCACGCAGGGTGAACGGTGTGGTCAGCCTGCGCAGCACGATCGGCACGGCCGGATGCAAGCGCAGGGTTTCCTGGCAGACGGCATCGAGGTAGGGCAGCCGGAGCAGTTCCTCCGGCGCCGCATCCGGGCCCGCCTCCCGCAGTTCCTCGCGCAACCGGTGCAGTACGGCGGGTTCGCGATGCACTCGCAGCAGTGCCCAGACCAGCGTGTTGGCGGTGGTCTCATGACCTGTGACGAGCAGGGTCCGCAGCTGATCGCACAGGTCGCGATCGGAGATCGTGCTGCCATCGTCGTAGCGGGTGCCGAGCAGGGTCGATGCGATGTCCTCGCCCGGTGCGCCATCGCGCCGTTCGTCCGCTGCGCCGCTATGTCGTCCGCGTGCCGAACCGTCGCGGCGTACGCGCGCCGACCCGTCGCGCCGCTCGGCGATATCGGCGAGCAACAGGTGGTCCAGCCGCTCGCGCGCGGCGACGAACCGGTCCCACGGTGTCAGTCCGAACAAGCCGCGGCGCAATACCGGCGCCAGCATCAGGGGGCCGGAGAAGCTGCCGAGGAACGCGCCGATCGCGGCGATGTAGGCGGGCCGGTGTTCGGCGCCGACGCCGAACACCGCCTCCAGGATCACCCGCAGCGTGATCGCGGTAGCCGCCGAACCCGCATCGATGACGCTGCCGGGACGCCACCGATCCACCTCGGCCCGCACCGATTCCGCGATGAGTTCGCCGTAGCCGCGCACCCGCGACCCGTGCAGGGCCGGCGCCAGCAGCGCGCGGTCGCGGCGATGACGTTCGCCGCCGGTCAGGATGAGCGAGGCCGTGCCGACGAGCGGTTCGATCGGATTCGGCCGCGGCGGCACCAGTGCGTCGAGCGGCGCGCGGAACACCTCGCGCGCGCCCTCGGGGGTGCCGGTGAACACCGCTTCGCCCAGTCCCGGAAACGGCACGAGGAACGGATCGCCGTCGCGCGCGCGGCGCCTGCGGAAGTACCACTGGAAGTCCACACCCGCCGCGGCGGCATGCACGAGCGCCGCGCGCGGCCGGCGCAGCACCACCTGCCCGGCGCGGGTGCTCGGTTCCATACCGCTGGATACGGCAGGCGGTATGCGGCGGTTCAGTGCTCGTGGACGGGGTCGAGATCGTCGACGGGACGTTCTCTGCGGACGGTATTGCGCGCAAGTGCCGCCAACCGGGCCAGCCGGGCATCACCGAGTGCGGTGACCGCATTGCCGAGGCGGTTGGTGACGAACGCGACCGACATGCCGAGCAAGGGATCGGCATACGCGCCGGACCCGCCGACGCCATAGTGCCCGAACGCTTTTCGCGGCTGCTGTTTGGTCATCAGCACCGGACGGTGATAGCCGAGGGTGAACCGCAGCGGGAACCCGAGCACATAGTCGCGGCTCTCGGTCGGCTGCACCTGATTGATCTTCTCGATGGTCTCGGGCTTCAAGAACCGGATCGTGCGCCCGCGATCGGCGCCGAGGCCGGCGACCTGTCCGCGATTGGCGAGTGCCCCGTACATCCTGGCCAGCGCCCGCGCCGAGAACACGCCGTTCCAGCCCGGCATCACCGCATCGTGCACGCGTGGATCGCGCACCAGCTCGTCGAAACTCTCCGGCATTCCGGCCTCGGCCAGCCCGCGGATCGGCCGCACCCACGACAGCACCGACGACGCGGTGTTCCACCGGATGCCGGGCGGAGCCAGATGCGGGAACGTCTTGGCGATCCGGTAGCGCTCGGATTCGGGCACCCGGAACCAGAATTCGTCGGTGCCGAGCGGGATCGCGATCTCGCGTCGCAGCACGTCGGTGAAGGGGTCGCCGGTCACCCGCTGGACCAGCTCGGCGACCAGCCAGCCGAAGGTGATGGCGTGGTAGCCGGAGGTGCGGATGCGCCGCGGGTCGGGCGGGCTGTCGGCCAGCGCCCGCACCACCGAGTCGTAGTCGAGGATGCCCTCGCGGCCCGGCACCAGCCCGCGCACCCGATGCAGGCCCGCGCGGTGGGAGAGCACGTCGCGCACGGTGATGTCCTGTTTGCCGTGCGCGGCGAACTCCGGCCAGTACTCGGCGACGGGCGTGTCGTAATCGATGAACCCGCGTTCGGCCACCCGGTGCAGCACCGTGGAGGCGACGCCCTTGCCGGTGGAGAAGGTGAGCGCGACGTTCTCGCCGTTCCAGCGCTTGTCCTTGGCCGCCCAGCCGGCCCAGATGTCGACGACCGGTTCGCCGTCCAAATAGATCGCCAGCGCGCCGCCACCCCGGCTGGGCTGGCTGAACATCCCGAAGAAATGGTCGGCCAGCCGGATGAACCGCGGGTCGACCAGCATCTCGCGCGGGGCCGAGAGCCGGCGCGCGGGCTCGGCCGTGCTCACGACCGCTGCCAGCGGCCCACCGGTGTCGCCAGGCAGGCCTCGCCGGTACCGGCATTCCAGGCGAACGCCGCCACGCCCAAGCACACCACGGCGTCTTCGCCGGAGAGCACCTGGGCGCGTGAGCCGTCCAGCGCCAGCGATACCGCCACCGCGGTGGAACTCGGTGCGCCGCCCACCGGCAGCAGCGAGGTCAACGCCACGGCATCGGGTCCGAGCCCGACGGCGATCGGCACGCCACCGACGCCTTCGCTCGCGCCGAGTCCGCCCGCCGCGCCGATCCCGACCGCGGTGGCGCCCGACGATGCTATGGCGTAACCCATGCCGTCCACCCCGGCCGAGCGCGCCTTACCGGTCGGGCCCGAGCGCGCGCGGCAGCCGTGGTCGCCATCGAGGATCATCACGTCGGCTCCGTTGTCCGCGGCGCATTGCACGGTATTTGCCGAGGCCACCGCCGGTGCCGCGAAACAGGCCCCGGCTGTCGCGGTGGCGCAGGCGATCGCGCTGATCAGCTTCATGTCCGACTCCTCTCGCACCGGCCTCCCCACCATAGGCGAGATCGTTGCTGCGGGGGCGGTTCCCGGCGCATGCGCGACGCGCGGCGCGGCGCTCGACTCGACCGCACCGAAGCGGTGGTGTATTCATTTCGAGGTATTCCAAGCACTGTTGTGGACTTCGGATTCGTATGGGGGTGTGAGTTCGGCGTTGTAAGTTCGGGAGGACTTTTCGTGTCTGGTCGTTCGACCTTCGCCCATCGGGCGCTGGCGGCCTGTGCCGTCGCCGCGGCGCTCGTGCCGTTCGCGGCGGGGTGCAGCACCACCGTCACCGGTACCGCGCAGCCCGCGCTCGACAACGCGATATCCCCCACCAGCAGTGCCGAATCGACCTCGGGCTCCGAGCCGACCAGCACCCGTGCACCGCGCACCACCACGAGCACCGCGCCGACCGGCGGTAACACCTCCTTCGACGCCGAGATCGGCGACTGCGTGACCCTCGGCGGCACCACCACCGACGCCGAGATCGATCAGGCCTCCTGTGGCAGCCGCGCGGCCAACTACAAGGTCATCGGCAAGGTGGCCAAGCGGTCCGAATGCGTCAGCGACGCCGACAGCTACTACGCCGAAACCGTCAACGGAGTCGAGCAGGGCGCGCTGTGCCTGGATATCGACTGGGTCGTCGGCGGCTGTATGGATGTCGGCGGTGAGGATCCCAAGCGGGTGGACTGCACCGAACCGGCCGTCGACGGCGTGAAGGTGCTCTCGATCGAGCAGGACGCCGACTCCGCCGACGCGTGCGGCTCGGGCGGCAGCGGGTACGTGTATCCGGAGCGCCGTTTCGTCGTGTGCGTCGAGGAGCTGTAACTCCGCCGTATCTTGGGAGCGGTGAGCACCACGCAGCTGCCGCGCCTAGGCTCGCGCACCGGCCGCTGGATTCTGCTGGCCACCGTGCTCGGGTCGTCGGTGGCCTCGCTCGACGCGACCGTCGTCAATATCGCGCTGCCGGAGATCGGCGCCGCACTCGACACCGATGTCGCAGGCCTGCAGTGGACGCTCAACGGCTACACCCTGACGCTGGCCTCGTTCATCCTGCTCGGTGGATCGCTGGGCGACCGGCTCGGCAGGCGCACGGTATTCGTCTGGGGCGTGATCGGATTCGCGCTCGCCTCGGTGCTGTGCGGTGCGGCGGTCAACATCGAGATGCTGATCGTCGCGCGGATCCTGCAAGGCATGGCCGGTGCGCTGCTCACCCCCGGCAGTCTGGCGTTGATCTCGTCCTCGATCGACGCCCGTGATCAGGGTGCGGCGATCGGGCTGTGGTCCGGTTTCGGCGGGGTGGCGGGCGCCATCGGCCCGCTGCTCGGCGGCTGGCTGATCGAGCTGGCCGGTTGGCGGTCGATCTTCTTCCTCAACGTCCCGTTGACGCTGATCGTGGTGCTGGTGGCGATGCGGCACGTGCCGGAAAGCCGCGATCCGGACGCCGATATCCGCCTCGACGTTCCCGGTGCGTTCGTGGTCGCGGTGGCGCTGGCTGCGCTCACCCTCGGCTTGATCGACGCGATGCCGTGGCTGGTGCTCGCGGGTGTGCTGCTGCTCGGGGTGTTCGTGGTGATCGAATTGCGCAGTGACCATCCGCTGGTGCCGCCGTCGCTGTTCGCCTCCCGGGTGTTCACCGCCGCCAACCTGGTGACGCTCGCCGTCTACGCGGCGCTGGGCGGGGTGTTCTTCCTGCTGGTACTCGAACTGCAAGTGGTGGCGGGGTACTCGCCGTTGCAGGCGGGTATGGCGACGGTGCCGGTCACCGTGCTGATGCTGCTGCTGTCGGCCCCGGCCGGACGGTGGGCGCAGCGGCACGGGCCGCGGCTGCCGATGACGGCCGGGCCGGTGCTGGCCGCGTTCGGCCTCATGCTGCTGCTCGGCGTCGGCCCCGGCGCCGCCTACCCGGTGGATGTGCTGCCGGGGGTGCTGTTGTTCGGCCTCGGGCTCGCGGTCCTGGTCGCCCCGCTCACCGGCGCCGTGCTCGGCGCCGTCGACCCGAGTGAGGCGGGCATCGCCTCCGGGGTCAACAACGCCGTCGCCAGGACGGCCCAGCTGCTGGCGGTGGCCGCGCTGCCCGGTCTGGCCGGAATCTCCGGTGCGCTCGGCGATCCGGCGGCGTTCGACTCCGGTTTCGGGGTCGCCATGTGGATCTGCGTCGGATTGCTGCTCACCGGCGCGGTGCTCGCGGCGGTGCTGTTGCGCGCACCGCGCAGGCTCGCGCCCACGCTGGACGATGTCGACTGCATGCCGCAGTGCGGCATCTCCGCGCCCGCGCTCGCTCCGGCACGCGCCGACAGCCGGCCGGAACGCCCCGGAAACGCCGAATGAGCGGGCGATATCCGCCCGCTCATTCGTATCGTTCGCGTTCCGGGGTGATCAGATGGGCCGGAAACCCGAGCCCGTCCCGCCGCGCGCGTTGACGTCGTCCATGATCGCGGTCAGGTTGGTGCCGACCTCGGGGCCGAAGCAGGCGATGGCCAGGTAGGCGTTCACCATGCCGACCAGGGTGGACCCGACGACCACCGGTGCGCCGGAGTCGCCTTCGACCACGCACATCTGGGCCCAGGTCTCGTAGTTGGTCTGGAAGACATCGCCCCACGTGACGCCGCAGGTGTTGCCGGTGGTCCGGCCTTCCTTGCAGACGATGGTCGGGAACTGCGGCGCGGCGCCGATCCCGGTGATGGTGACGTTGCCGATCCGGTTCACCGGGGTGATCCGGTTCGGATCGAACTGGATGACGGCGTAATCGAGTTCGTGGTTGGAGAAGACGAACTTGCCGATCGGTCCGTAGCCGCGGTTCACCTCGGCGTACACCTGCGCACCCGCGTCGCCGCAGTGTCCGGCGGTGAGTCCGACCAGTCGTCCCGCCGCATCGTGGCCGACCGTGGTGACCGTGCACTCGAACTGATTGTCGATGACGATTCCGGATCCGCCGCCGATGACCGGCGCGCCTGGTGCGGCGCCGGCGGCGCCAGCGCCGGTCCCGAGCAGCGCCGCTCCGATGGCGACGGCGAGGACGGCGTTGGCCGCCTTGGCGAGTTTGCTGAACATGTCCCTCCAGACGTCGGAAGCCCGCACGATATCAATCTGCGAGACCCATCGTGTCAGTATTTGTGCTCGGGCGCGTCATCGGCCGGGGCGAGCCCGCCACGACGCCGGTTTCCATGCATCTAGCCGGTGCTGTCTCTTTCCTGCGAAATAGCTCCTTGCTATCACCGGCTCTATTATTGTCGGCGAAGTTTACAAAGCGAGTCTTGTCATGGTCGTCTGTCCAGAATTGAATCCGCGCAATTTTCGATGAATGGTTTCCCTATTTATTGGGAACCGACTCGCCGACCGGTCCCGCCTCCGTGCTGGGGATCTGTAACTTGTTCTAGTTCTATTCCGCGAAAGATTGGGATCAATACCAACTCCGCGGCGATAACTCAGTGGTCACAGTGCATAGTGACAACGGTCTATGACCGCAATCACATGTCTATGGTGTGTTCTGCGCTACTCCGTAGTAAGGTGCGTCAAGCAAACAAGTCGTCGGGGCAGGTAAACCGACGTCGAGAGGGGTTAGTCAGTGCAGTCGACCAAGAGTCCACCAGCGGGTTCGAGATTGAGCGATGCGGTCGAGTGGACCAAGGACTACTGGCGCGACCATCCCAAAAAGTCGCTGGAAACCCTCGGCCGTCAGATGACGATGGGCGCACAGGCCGTCACCGAACTCGTCGTCTCGATCTTCCGGCGGCGGTTCCCGTTCGACGAGTTCATCCGCCAGTGCGCCTTCATGGCAAGCGTCGCCGCCGCGCCCACGCTGCTGGTCGCCATCCCCATCGGCGTCATTGTCTCGATTCAGGTCGGTGCGGTCGCCGGTCAGGTCGGCGCCACCTCGTTCATCGGCGCGGCCAACGGCCTCGGCATCATCCAGCAGGGCGCACCACTGGTCACCGTGCTGATGATCGCGGGCGCCGTCGGTTCGGCCATCTGCGCCGACCTCGGCTCCCGCACCATCCGCGAGGAAATCGACGCCATGAAGGTGATGGGCGTCGACCCGATGCGGCGGCTGGTCGCCCCCCGGCTCGGCGCGGCGATGGTCGTCAGCGTGCTGCTGTGCGGATTCGTCGTCTTCGTCGGCTTCCTGACCGGCTACATCTTCAACATCTTCGCCCAGGGCGGCACCCCTGGCTCCTACATCGCCACCTTCTCCTCGTTCGCGGTGACCTTGGATCTGCTGGTGGCCCTGGTCAAGTCGCTGCTGTTCGGCCTGCTCGCGGCGATCATCGCCTGCGACACCGGGCTCAACACCCGCGGCGGCCCCGGCGGTGTGGCCAACTCGGTCAACACCGCCGTCGTGATGTCCGCGGTGATGTTGTTCGGCGTGAACGTCATCTTCACGCAGGTCTACAACACCCTCTTCCCCCCGACGGTGGTGTAGCCGGTGTCAGCGACCTATGTGCCGCCCCTGCTGCGGCCCTTCCAGAAGCTCCGCAGCGCGGCCACCGCGCCCAAGGACATGCTGGCCCGCCTCGGCCACCAGGTGTTCTTCTTCCTGCGCTCCATCGGCTCGATGCCGCTGGCGTTCAAGCAGTACCCGAAGGAAGTCTGGCGGCTGCTGTCCGACGTCACCTGGGGCAACGGCAATCTCGTCGTCGGTGGCGGCACCATCGGCGTCATCCTGATCCTGTCCGCCTTCGGCGGTATGACCGTCGGCATCCAGGGCCACACCTCACTGAACCTGCTCGGCCTCAGCCCGATCACCGGCGCCATCTCGGCCTTCGCGACCACCCGTGAGCTCGGCCCGCTGCTGGCGGCGCTGGCGTTCGCGGCGCAGGCCGGCTGCCGGTTCACCGCTCAACTGGGCGCCATGCGCATCTCCGAGGAGATCGACGCGCTCGAATCGGTCGCCATCCGCCCGCTGCCCTACCTGGTCAGCACCCGGATGATCGCCGCGATGATCACCATCGTCCCGCTGTACTGCCTCGGCCTTGCCATGGCCTACATCTCCTGTGCGGTCACCGTGCAGCTGATCGGCGGCACCGACAGCGGTACCTACATGCATTACTTCTACCAATTCCTGATACCGACCGACGTGCTGTATTCGCTGCTCAAAGCGATCGTGTTCGTCGCGATCACCACGTTCATCCAGTGCTACTACGGCTTTTTCGCCTCGGGTGGACCCGAGGGTGTCGGTGTGGCAGCGGGCCGCGCGATCAAGATGTGCATCATCGTCGTCGTCTTCGCCGACCTGTTCATGACCTTGGCAATCTGGGGTGTCAACCCCGGCATCCGGATCTCGGGGTAGGTAATGATCATCGATCCGAGTGGGCGCGGGCCCACCATGCGGCAGCTGCTCATCGCTGGTGTGTGCGGGCTCGTCGTCTTCGCAGTCATTCTCGGTTTCCTGATGGCGCGCTATCAGGGCTACTTCGTGCCCAAGGTGAACGTCACCGCGAACCTCACCACCACCGGTGACGGCCTGCCGCAGGACGCCGACGTGAAGTTCCGTGGTGTGCTGGTCGGCGCCGTCGACAGCGTGTCGGTGGCGGCGAAAGGTGAACTGCAGCAGGTCCATATCGAGCTGAAGCCGGAGTATGTCGACGGCATCCCGGACAACGTCACCGCGCGCGTGGTGCCGAGCAACCTGTTCGCCGTGACCTCGGTCGAGCTGGTCTACAACGGCCAGTCCGACGGGCATCTGGAAGAGGGCTCGATCATCCAGGAGGACACCAGCAAGGGCACCGTCGCCTTGCAGGACACTCTCACCACGGTGCAGAACATCCTCGATCAGATCGACCCGATGCAGTTCGGGCGGGTGCTCGGCACCCTGTCCTACGCTCTCGACGGCAGCGGCCGGGTGCCCGGTTCCACCATCGAGCGCCTCGACCGCTGGCTCACCACGGTCGACCAGTCGATTCCGGATCTCGGTGTGCTGCTCGGCGATTTCTCCGCCTCGGCGCACGCGCTGAACGAATCCGCGCCGGAACTGATGGACGTGCTGGCCAGCTCGGTCACCACCGCGCGCACCATCGCCGACCGCCGCTCGGAGCTGGCCGCCCTGATCAGCGGTGCGAGCGTCACCGCGGACAAGATCAACCACCTGTTCGCGATCAACCCGAACTCCGGTAAAGAGGTCACCGCCGGCCTGAACGCCACCATCGGCGCGCTCGCCTCCGACCCGAGCGCCATCACCAACGCGATCGCCAACCTGAACAGCTCCACCCGCAAGCTGAACACCGTCTTCACCTGGGGGCCGCAGCGGCAGATGGTCTGGAACGCGGGCGTCACGTTCACCCCGTGGCAGCCGAACACCGTCAAGGACTGCCCGCGCTACGGCGACCTTGCCGGTCCCAGCTGTGCCACCGCCCCAGCGGTCGCCGATCCCGGTGTGCTGCCGGAATCCATGCGGCCGGGCCGGTTGAAGTCGGCCGAGGGCCTGCCGGTGCTGCCGCCGATGCCGGGTATGCCCGCCATTCCGGGCGTGACCACCCAGGTCACCGCGCCCGCGGCGCCGGCACCCACCGCGGCGTTGCCCAACCCGTTCGCCGGTACCCCGCTCGAGGGCCTGTTCCCGAATCTGGTGCCCGGTGCTCCCGCTCCGGCCGCGCCGCAGCCGGGGCCCCCGGCGCCGGCCACCCAGCCTGGCACCGATCGGTCCGAGTCGGGTGCGGCCGCGCCCGCGGCGAACACCGAGCGCCCCGGCGTGAAGCCGGCTGCCCGGCCCATCGCCTACACCGATGATCCGGCGCTGACGGCGCTGCTGGGCCGGCGGGCCTCCACCCTCGAGTACATGATGTTGAGCACGGCTCTGGAAGGCGGCACTGTGCAGGTCACCGCAGAGGGGGCCGGCCGATGAGCATCCGCAAACCGCTGATCGGCTTCAGCCTCTTCGCAGTCGTATCGATCCTGGTCACCGTGGTCATCTGGAACACGCTGGCCCGCACCGTCGACGGCGACACCAAGACCTACTCGGCCACCTTCACCGACGTGCTGGGTCTGCGCGAAGGTGACGACGTCCGCATGGCGGGCGTGCGCGTCGGCAAGGTCGAAAAGATCGAACTCGACGACAACAACGACGCCCACGTGTCGTTCATCGTCCAGGACGAGCAGACCCTCTACGGCAACACCAAGGCGCTGGTGCGCTATCAGAACCTGATCGGCCAGCGCTATATCGCGCTGGCGCCGGGCACCGGCGGGGATGCCACCCCGCTGGAGAACAACGCGACCATCCCGCTCGAGCGCACCGAGCCGTCGTTCGACATCTCGGCGCTGCTCAACGGTTTCCAGCCGCTGTTCCAGGCGCTCGAGCCCGAGCAGGTCAATCGCCTGTCGGAGACGTTCGTGCTGGCATTGCAGGGCGACCGGATCTCGCTGAGCTCGTTCATCACCCAGGCCGCCACGCTGGCCACCGATTTCGAGCGCAGGGACGCGATTCTCAGCGATGTGATCACCAACCTCAGCGGCATCATGTCGGGGTTGGCAAAACGAGGGGACGAATTGGAGACGCTGGTAACCCAGACCAGGGCGCTGATCGGCGGGCTCTATGAACAGGGCCAGTCCTTGCAGCAGTCCACCGTGCAGATCGCCGACGCCACCACCGCACTGGTCGACATGGTCGGCAATATCCAGCCCAAGCTGGACGCAGCGCAGAACTCGACCCGCGATGCGCTGACGCTGCTGCTGGCCAACGGCGCCAAGCTCGACCAGGCCGCGATCGACCTGCCGTCGGTGCTCGCCGACGTGGGCCGGTTCACCTCCGAGGGCACCTACGCCAACGCCTACATCTGCCGCCTCGACGTCTCGCTCTACGGGATCCTGTTCCCGCGCGGGATCTTCTCGCAGATCGGTGGCAACGGACAGTCGGCGGTGTGCCGCCCATGACCAAGATCAAAACCTGGTTCAACGCCAACCGCTACTTCGGTCTCGGCATCATCGGCGCCGCGCTGGTGGCGCTGCTGGTGATCGCCTCCTCCGGCTTCCAGAGCCTCGGCATCGGCGAGCAGTCGATCGAGGCCGAGTTCGTTCAGGCCGCGGGCATCAAGGTCGGCGACAAGGTCGACGTCGCCGGCGTCCCGGTCGGCCGGGTCTCCAGCGCCGAACTCGAGGGCGATCACGTGGTGATCACCCTGCAGGTCAACGACGATGTGAAGCTCGGCCCCGACGCGCACGCCTCGATCAAGATGGCGACGCTGCTGGGCGCCCGCTACATCGACCTCGAGCCCGGTGACGGCTCGGGCCTGCCGGACAAGCGGATCCCCAAGTCCAACACCACGGTTCCCTACAACCTGGCCGATGTCGTGCAGCGCGGTACCCCGAAGTTCGAGGAACTCGACACCGCCAAGCTGGCCGAATCGCTGAACCTGTTCAATCAGCAGCTCGGTGGTTCGCCGGAGCTGATCGCGCAGGCGCTCGACAGCGTCGGTGCGCTGGCCAAGACCATCGACTCGCGCAAGACCCAGGTCGACACCCTGCTCAAGGATCTGGACCGGGTCACGACCATCCTGGCCGACAACCGCAACAGCGTGCTGCTGGTGGTGACCCAGGGTGAGGCGATCGCCAGCCGGGTGATGGAACGGCAGAACCTGCTGCGTCAGCTGCTCGACAATGTCGCCACCCTGACCGCGCAGTTGCAGCAGATCGGCGCGCAGAACGACAACCAGTTCTCCGGCACCCTCGACCAGCTCAACATCATGGCCTCGGGCCTGCAGAAGAACAAGGACAACCTGGACCGGCTGCTGTCGATCATGCCGCCCGCGGTGCGTTACCTGGCCAATGCCTGGGGTAACGGCAACTACGCCGAGGTCGGCATCCCGTGGCTGTTCCCCGACAACTGGTTGTGCTTCGCCCAAGTCGCCGAGGGGTGCGCGTGATGAGACTCAAAACGATCGCCCAATCGCTGTTCGTCGGAGCCACCGCGCTGCTGGTCGGTAGCTGCTCGCTGCTGCCCGGCCCGTTGAACAACGACATCAAGATCACCGCGGACTTCGAGAACATCGCGGGTATGTACGAGGGCAACAGCATCCAGGTGCTCGGCATCGACGTCGGCAAGGTCGACAAGATCGTGCCGCGCGGCACCTTCGTCGAGGTGCACATGACCCTCGACGGCGATGTGAAGTTCCCCAAGGACGCCATGGCCGTGGTGATCTCGCCGTCGATCGTCACCGACCGGCACATCGAGATCACTCCGCCGTTCACCGAAGGCGAGACGCTGTCCGACGGCGATCATCTGCCGTTGGAACGCACCGATGTCCCGGTCGAACTCGACACCATGATCAAGACCATCGATCAGTTCGCCGCGGCACTCAAGCCGGAAGAGGGTCAGGAAGGGCTCGGCCCGCTGTCGGGCCGGGTGCTCTACCCGATGCTCGACGGCAACGGTGAGAAGATCCGCGACACCCTCAACGCGCTGTCGAGCGCGCTCAAGGTGGGCCTGGACAACAAGGACGCGATCTCGACCATCATCATCAAGCTCAACGAGCTCACCACGATGCTGGCCGAAAACGACCAGTCGGTGCGCGATTTCAGCAACCAGGCCACCCAGATGACCACGCTGCTCGCCGAGCAGGCCCCCGGTCTGCAGGCCACGCTGGATCAGCTCAACAGCTTCCTCACCAACACCAGCTCGATCTTCGCCGATCACCAGGCGCAGATCAGCGACACCCTGACCAGGATGACGGCGGTCACCGATCAGCTGCGCCAGAACGCGCGCGGGCTCACCGAGGTCATCGACGTCGCGCCGATGCTGCTGGAGAGCATCGACAAGTCGATGAACAAGGAACTCGGCTACATCCGGCTGCACGGCATCGTCGGCACCACCCTCGCCGGTGAGCAGATCAGCTTGTTCTGCGAACGGATCCAGATGCGCGCCGACGGTTGCCGCACCGGTCGCATGGAGGACTTCGGTCCCGACTTCGGACTCACCGCCGCACTGCTTGGACTGACGAAATGATGAATCGAATCAGCAGACGAGCCCGCCGCAGCATGGTCGCGGTCGCGGCCGTCGGGGCGATGTCGGTGACCTCCGGCTGCGGTCTGACCGTGGAGAAGCTGCCGCTGCCCAAGCCGGGCGCCACCGGCGACACCTATTCGCTGAAGGCGGTGTTCGACAATGCGCTCAACCTGCCCGATCAGGCGAAGGTGAAGGTCGGCGGCTCCGACGTCGGGGTGGTCACCGATATCACCACCTCGAACTTCCAGGCCATCGTCGATATGGATATCAGTACCGATATCCAGCTGCCGGTCGGCAGCACCGCCGAACTGCGCCAGGCCACCCCGCTGGGCGATGTGTTCGTCGCGCTGTCCATGCCGCCGGCCGAACCCGGCACCCAGATGATGGAGGACGGCGACACCCTGCCGCTCGAGCAGACCTCGGCGGGCGCCACGGTCGAGGAACTGTTGCTGTCGGTCTCGATGATGTTCAACGGCGGCGGCATCGCCCATCTGGCCAGGCTCGGCGCCGAACTCGACTCCATCGTCGGCGGTCGCAGCGATCAGGTGGTGCATCTGGTCAACGAGATGACCGGCGTCGTCACCAGCATGAACGACAATTCCGCCCGGATCGACAGCGTGCTCGCCGAATTCGGCGCGCTGGCCACCACGCTGGAGGCCAGGCGCTCCGATCTGGGCCAGGTCGCCGACACCCTGCCGAACATGATCGGCGCGGTCGCGGAGAACAACAAGGCCATCGGTGATCTGCTCGCCAAGATCGGCACCGCCAGCGTCGCGCTCGGCGATTACGCCAACACCTCCGGCGGTGAACTGGCCGGGCTGCTCGACAGCCTCGATCAGCTGATGGGCGCCCTGGCCGCCACCGGCGACAACTTCGGTGCGATGCTCGACGCGCTCCGCGAGATCCGCCCTGGCGTCAACGCGACCTTCCGCGGTAACAGCCTCGCCGCGCAGGTCAACGTCACCAACCTCGATATCGCCCTGCTCACCGCCCCCGGGACCAGCAAGTTCTTCGATGTCAACGACCTGAACGACTTCGCGGGAAGCTTGATCCAGGTGCTCCAGGTCGTCTACGGCCGGGTGACGGGAGGCCACCGGTGAAAAGCCACAAGATCCTCTACTCCACCATCGGCCTGGTGCTGGTGCTGATCATCGGTGCGGCATATCTGCTGGTGAACGTCATGCGGATCAATCCGCTGCGCGGTACCTACACCGTCACGGTGACGCTGGACCGCTCCGGCGGTCTGCAACCGGGCAACGACGTCACGCTGCGTGGTTTCCGCGTCGGCAAGGTGGATTCGATCGAGCTCATCAACGGCGGCGCCGCCATCGCGGCCAAGGCCTCGATCGATGACGACTACGACATCTCGGTGGACACCGTGGTCGCGGTGCAGGCCCTGTCGGCCGCGGGTGAGCAGTACATCGACTTCCGGCCCGATACCGATCAGGGCCCGTTCCTGACCGATGGCTCGGTGATCGAATACAACCCGGAGACCGTGCGCACGCCCACCCCGGTGTGGGCGGTGCTCGACGACACCAGCGCGTTGATCGCCCAGATCGATCCGAAGCATTTCGACGTCATCCTCAACGAACTCGATATCGCGCTCAGCGGTGGCCCGGATCAGCTGCGTTCGCTCATCGACGGCGTCAGCCTGGTGGCCGCCGGCCTGGATTCGCTGCTGCCGCAGACCGCGAATCTGATCACCAACCTGCGCACCATCGCGTCGACGACGTCCATGGCCCAGCCCGACCTCGGGACGCTGACCCGCAACTCGGGCGTGCTGTTCGAGCAGTTCAACAACGCCAACGCCGAATTGCAGTCGGTGCTGTCGCAGGCCCCGGGCCAGTTCGCCAGCCTCGGCGCGGTGCTCGACACCACCACCGATCCGATCACCGGCCTGGTCAACAACTTCGTCGCCATCACCAAGGCGGCGCAGCTGCGCACCCCGGCCATGCGGGCGCTGTTCCCCGCGCTCGAACTCGGTGGTGCGGCGCTGGGCGTACCCGCCCACGACAACGAATTCCACACCATCCTCGACATCTGGTTGCGGCCCTTCTGCCAGTACCAGTCCACCCCGGCCAGCCCGCAGGTCGTCTCCGACGGGACCATGCCGAAGTGGAACTACTGCGAGAATCCGCCGCCGGGACAGCAGATTCGAGGTGCGGTGAACGCGCCGCGGCCGAACATCCCGAACAACGGCTCGCACATGCCGCCGGGTGTGGATCCGAACGAACGGACCATGCCGCCGGTGCGGTAACCCCGACCGGCTGAACGCGTCGCGCGTGCGCCGGGGCATACTCGCAGATGAATGCCTGCGGCCCGGCGCGCGCGTGGCCGGACGAAATACACGGCACACCCCGATGTGTGCCGGGAAGGTGTGAACAGTACTCATGTCCACAGATGACGCCGCTTCCGACGCCGAGGCGACCACACCGGCCCCGGACGGCGACGCCGAGTCCACGGACGCTGCCGACCGCGACACCGGTAAGGTCGGCGCCGGTGCGGCCGAGCCGGACGAGGCCGCTGCCGGCAAGGCGAGCACGGCGGACGCGGACAAAACCGTGAAGGCCGAGAGCGCGGCCGCCGGATCGACCGACGCCGCCGAGGTGGACAAGGTCGGTTCCGATGCGGCCGATGCCGCCGCGGATCCCGACAAGACCGTCAAGGCCGCCGCTGACGCGGACAAGACCGTCGAGGTCGACAAGGCCGTTGAAGCCGGCAGGCCCGGTAAGGCCACCAAGTCCGACGACGACAAGACCGTCAAGGTGCGCACACCGGCCGCCGCCGAAGCCGCGCGGGCCGAGCGCCGCAATCCCTTGTTCATCGCAGCCGCCGCAGCCGTGGTCCTCGCGATCGCCGCCGCGATCGCGGGCGTGGTGTTCTTCCTCCAGTCCGGCAACCGCCAGGACGAGCTGGACACCCGCGCCGCCGCCACCAAGGCGGCCTGCGATTTCGGCAACCAGTTCGCCACCTACAGCGGCGACAAGGTCGACGATTACCTGGGCCGGCTCGAGGACACCGCGACCGGTGAGTGGAAGAAGATGGTCGCCCAGCTCGGCCCCGACCTGAAGGCGCGGTTCGAGGGCAGGCAGGTCGACTCCCGGGCCGACGAGGTCATGTGCGGTTATGCCTCCGGCGACGCGGAGAGCGCCACCCTTGTCCTGGTCATCGACCAGACCTTCTCCACCGCGGATGTCCCGAACTCCACCCCTGGCAAGGTCCGGGTCGCGGCGAACGTGGAGATGAAGAAGGAGAACGGGCGCTGGCTCGTGGCTCAGTTCGACTTCCCGGCAATGCAGTAGGGCAGCGGCGTGACGAAAGAGAGTGGGACCGGATCTATGGTCGAAAACGCCGACAACAGCGGCGATGAGCGCGGTGTGCTGCCCGTCGTCCTCGCCTTCGTGGCGGGGGTGGTGCTGGTGGCGCTGGTCGTCACCGCCGTCGTGTTCTTCCGGCAGGCGCAGCAGCGTAGCGACGAACTCGCCGCGCAGGACGAATCCAGCCAGGCCGCCTGCGATTTCGCCCGCGCGACCAACACCTACGACTACGCGGGCAATCTCGACAACTTCATCGCCGAGCTGAAGGGCCGGGCGACCGACAATGTGGTCTCGGATCTGGAGCAGAACTGGGAGGTGCTGCGCCAGCTGCTGGTCGAGTCCAAGGTCAAGGCCTGGGTCGACAAGGCGACCTGCGGTTTCCGTTCCGGCGACACCGAGAACACCCAGGTGCTGGTGAACATCAGCCTGATGAAGACCAACTCGGCCACCCCCGAGCCCAAGCGCCAGGACATCGCCGTGGTCGCGGGCATGGAGAAGTCCGGTGACAAGTGGCTGGTCAACAAGTGGGAGCTGGCCATGCTGCCCGGCATCGACCCGAACGCCGCCCAGCAGCCCCCGGCCCCGCCTGCCGATCAGCCCGCTCCCGAGCCGGGCAACTGAGCCACCGATAGCGACCCCCGGCGGTGGGTCGAGCCACCACCGCCGGAGGTCTATTCAGGTGGTCGGTGCGGCGCCGATCAGAACAGCGTCAGCGCTCCTGCGGCCGGCTGCTTCGCGACTTTGCGCGGGGCAGCCGGCTTTTCTTCTGGCACAGCCGGTTCCGCGCGGACGGCGGGGGCCGGGATGGTGGTGGCGAGTGCGGGGATCTCGACCGTCACCGGATCGGCGGCGGCGGTGGGATCGGCGGCGACCCGGCGGGCGGCTTGGCCGGCCAGTGTGTCGGCCTGCTCGTTGAAGTAGTTGCCGACATGTCCGCGCACCCAGCGGAAACGGACCGGCCCGGGGCGGGAGGCGATGGCGCGATCGATCTGCTGGATGAGCTCGGCGTTCTTGACCGCCGCGCCCGCGGAGGTGCGCCAGCCGTTGCGCCGCCAGCCCGCGATCCACTCCGAGGCGCATTTGATGGCGTAGAGCGAATCGCTTTCGATCAGCAGCGGTTCATCACCGGGGTGGGCGAGGATGGCCTCGAGCAACGCGCGTAGCTCCGCGATCTGATTCGTGCCCGACACGGCGCCCCCGCTATCGGAGGGGCCCTGATGATTGACCCATGCCCAGCCGATGGTGCCGCCGGGATTGCGCAGGCAGGATCCGTCGGTGCTCACGATGATCATGCCTCGCACCCTACGCAATCCGGCCGACAAGATCGGTACCGTGGAATTGCTCTATCTCCCTTCGTAACCGGGACTCTGTGCGGCGCAGGGCCGAGCGGACACCCGATTCGATAGGACGAGCGAGCATGCGGCCTGCCAGGCCACGTGGCGGATCGTAGTCGACCTCGGAGGTGAGCACCGACCGCCCGTAGCCCAGCGGATCGAATCGCAGTGTCAGAGTGCCGGATAGGCGTCCACGCAGCGTATACCCGATCACGACGTTGCGCCGGTACTCGGTGATCTCGCAGGTGAGCGTGGTGCGGAGCAGGATCGGCCCGGCGTCGGTGCGGAAGCGCGCGCCGAGCCCCCGGTCGGTGTCGCCGCTCGGTTCGAATCCGGCGACGCCGAACATCCAGTCCGGTACGAACAGATGGTTGTCCGTGTAGGCGAAAGCCACCTCGACCGGTGCGCCGACGTCGCTGGCATATCTGATGCGGCCCATGGGCCCTCCCTCCACGGCTGCGACAAAAGTACTACAGCCTTCCTCTTTATTCGAGGGTTGCGCCGAGATTTGGGGAGGTGGATTTCCAGATGGCTACCGGTCGGTTGCTCGGTCGGCGGGCAGCCCGAGCCGGTCGACGAGGTGATCGGCGATCGGTAGCGCCGAGGTGGCCGCCGGTGACGGTGCGTTGAGCACATGCACCATCCGGTCGGTGCGTTCGACCAGGAAGTCGTGGATCAGCGTGCCATCCCTTGCCACGGCCTGGGCACGAATGCCCGCTTCCCGCGGTCGCAGATCGGCCATGGTCAGCTCGGGACAGTAGCGTCGGCATTCGGCCAGGTAGCCGCGTTTGAACAGGGAATTGCGCAGCTCGCGCAGCCCGGTGCGGACATTGGCCGCAGCCACCCGGTGCACACCCGGATAGCCAAGCACCTCCTTGGCATCACGCAGGTCGATACTGCCCTTGCGGTAGCCCTCCCTGGACAGGCCGAGCACGGCGTTCGGCCCGACCGTGAGCTCGCCGTCGATGGTCGGGCTCAGGTGCACACCGAGGAACGGCAGATCAGGATCCGGGATCGGATAGATCAGGGTGTCGACCAACCCCGCGCGCGAGGCAGGTAGCTGGTAGTACTCACCGCGGAACGGGACGATCCGGGTGTCGATGCGCAGTCCCGCCATCCGGGCCACCCGATCGGCCTGCAACCCGGCACATGCCACCAGGTTCGCCGCGGTCCGGCTACCCGTTGGACCGGAGACTGTGACGCCCGTGGCGGTCTCGGTGACGGCATCGACCCGCGCCCCGAGCACGATCCGCCCGCCCGCGGCGCGCACCTGCTCGGCCAGCGCGTCGGTGATCGCGCGGTAGTCGACGATCCCGGTATCCGGGACGAACAGCGCGCCCACCCCGGTCACATGGGGTTCCCGCTGGCGCAGCTCGGCGGCGTCGAGCAACTCGACGTCCACCCCGTTCACCCGCGACCGCTCGTAGAGCGCGAGCATCCGTTCCCGTTCCGCGCCGTCGGTCGCCACCAGCAGCTTCCCGCATTCGGCGAACGCGATCCCGTGTGCGGCCGCGAATTCCTTGGTCGCCCGCGCGCCCTGCCTGCACAGTGTGGCCTTCAAGCTGCCCGGCGCGTAGTAGATGCCGGAGTGGATGACGCCGCTGTTGTGCCCGGTCTGATGGGTACCGAGCGCATCGCCCTTCTCCAGCAACACCAGGCTCGCTCCCGGCGCCCGCCGCAGGATCCGGTACGCGGTCGCCACGCCGACGATGCCGCCCCCGATCACGCAGAAGTCGTACATGGGTTCAGATCCGGGTGGCGATTGTCGACATGGGAAGCACGATAGGCGCGGCGCCGAGCACCGCCCGTCGCCGGCCTGCGCTCGCCGGGGAACGGGTGCCGATCAGGCGGTGACGACGTCGCTTCCGGCTGCCGGAACGGCCGGCGCCGGGCGCGCCTCGTCCGGCGCGTCCTCGACCACCGCGCCGCTGTCGGCCCGATCGGCTTGCCCCGGCGCCGGATTCCGGTCCAGCTCGAGGGCATGCTCACCGAGCGTCGGATCGGAGAACACCAAGGTCACCTCGCCGCGCCGGGTGTCGACATCGGTGCGCATCTGGGTGACCCCGGACGGGTCGGTGGATACGCCGAGGCGTTCCCGGACCGGTTCGGACATCAGGATTCCGCTCAGCACCGTCAGCGCGTTGGTGTCGAGGGTGATCGAGACGGTGTTGGTCTGCGCCGGGGCGACTCGGGCGCCGACGTAGGTGGTGCCGAGGCCGACCCGGCCGCCGACGCCGTCGCGCTCGGCGGGAGCGGCCTGCGTTTCGGCGGGCAGCGCGGTGGGTTCGGGCGCGGTGAGGGCACCCGGCGCGACCGCGGGCCGGTCACGGTAGACGGCAGCCTGGCCGGAACCGTCGGTGAGCAGGATGGATCCGGTGCGATGGGTCGGTCCGGGCCGCGGTGCGCCCTCGCGGATGAGCGGCGCCGACGGCGCGGCGAGCTGTCCGGGACGTTCGAGACCGGGCATGTTGGTGGCGATATAGGCGCCGGACACCACGGTGAGACTGAGGCTGGCCGCGCCTGCCAGCACGATGGCGGTATGGCGAGCGATCTGAGCAGACTCGAATGCTGACACGATGCTTTCCTTTCCCTCCGCCCTGGTTTCCCTGGGGTCGACGGCCCGCATCGTTGAAAGCCGTACGCTCGTCCAGGTTACGGCGTGGACGGTGGGCGTGCCGCATCGCTGAGAGCAGCATCACAGCGTCGGCCCCGCACGTTCCGCTGGCTCGGCGTTCCCGTGACACGGGGGTGAACCATCCGGGTCGACGAGGTTTCGCGCCGTGAAAATGGGGGTATTCCGAGGTCGCTGGCGAGCGTCATTCTCGACTGCCACATCGAGACACCCGGCCAACGACGTCCGATCGTCGTCGCGACGCACCCAAGACTGGCGCTCGCCCGCTTCACGTATCGGCGTGGGCGATCCAGCTCAGGCGAATTGGCCCGGCGCGCGTCCCGCACCACTGGGCCCGGCGAAGGCCTGCGCGATCGTCAGCCATTCGGCCGCGTCCGCCCCCACTGCTGTGAGCGCGAGATCGTCACGATGTCTGCGCTGGGTGACCAGCAGGCAGAAGTCCAGTGCCGAACCGGTGACGCGCTGTTCCGCATCCTCGGGACCCCAGGTCCACACGCTGCCGTCGGGCGCGGTGAGTTCGATCCGGAATTCCGCGGCCGGCGCTTGCTTACCGCGCACCATGTAGGCGAAGTTCCTGGTCCGCGCGCCGATATGGGCCACGGTCCGCAGTCGGGCGGTCGGTGTCCTGGTGACGCCGAGCGCGTCGGCCACGTCCTGGCCGTGCGCCCAGGTCTCCATCGTCCGCGCGGTGACCATCGAGGCTGCGCTCATCGGCGGCCCGAACCACGGCACCTTCGCGCCGGCGGGAACGTTGCGCAGTGCGTCGGCCAATTCGGCCCGGCTGCGCCGCCACCGGTGCAGCAGTTCGGCGGGCTCCGCGGCCGCTGCTTCTTCGGCGGCCTCGTCGACGAAGGTCAGCACGCGCGGCCCGGCCTCGGCGACCAGTTTCGCGAACCGGTCCGCATCGCGGGCCGAGATCGTGGCGATCTCGTCGGTCCAGGCCAGATGCCCGATCTGATGCGCGATGGTCCACCCCTCGGCGGGCGTGGGGGTGGCCCACTCGGCGGGGGCGAGTGGGGCGACGAGTCGTTCCAGATCGGCGCTCTCCTCGGCCAGATCGCCGAGTAACGCTTCCAGGTCAGCCATGAGTCCTCGCCCCGCGTTGTCGTTACCGGATGTCACTCGTGGTGACGTTGGGGTTCAGCATCTCAGCTCCCGATTAAAGAAGCAAGCATGCGTGCTTGTATTTGATTTCACCCAGCAGGCAGGCAGGCCGTCGGGGCGGAATGCTCGCCCGCTGCCCCCGGAAATGCGCAGGTGCAAGCGGTTTGCCGAGCTGTTCGGTAGCGCTTTTCAGTCATCTCGTCAGTCACCTCTTGCATAGCCGAAGCGGCCGGGATGTCATGTAAGTAAGTGGTTACTTACGGGAGTGCGGATGGCATCGACACGGGAGCGGATCGTTTCGGAAGCCCTGCGGCTGTTCGGCGCACAGGGTTTCGCCCGCACCTCCGTCGCCCAGATCGAAGCGGCCGCCGGGCTCTCGCGTGGTTCCGGTGCGCTGTACCGGCACTTCGCCTCCAAGGACGAACTGCTGGTCGAGGCGGTGCGCTCGCGGCTGGTCGACCGCGGCGAATGGCAGCATTTCCTCGACCCGGACTTCTCCATCGCCCAGTTCCTTGCGGCGGTCGCGCCGAGCGCGTCGACGGCGGATCGGCTGTGGATGCTGTGCCGGATCGGGCTCATGCGCCTGGAACACGACCGTGACGTCACCCGAATCCTGCTGCGCGACAACTCCATCGCCCCCGAAGTACTCGAGGTGTTCCGGCGCGAGGAGTTCGTCGTGGTCACCTCGGTGGTCGCGCGCGGACTGACCGAACTCGCCGGCCCGAAGCACGCCGACGTCGACTGGGAGGCCACCGCGGCCGTGATCGTCGGCGCCATCGCGCACTACTGGCTGATGTGCGACATCTTCGGCGGTGACCACCCCTCCGGAATGGACAGCGAACGCTATCTGCGGGCCACCGCGGACCTGATGGCCGCACAGATCGATGCGGCCGCCCCACTGCCCCTCGGCGAACTGGAGACGTTGCGATGACGCAGTACATCACGGTGATCGGCGGCGGCCTGGCCGGACTCACCGCCGCCATAGCGTGCGCGGAAACCGGTGCACCGGTACGGCTGTTCGAGGCGCACTCGACGCTCGGCGGGCGCGGTCGCGCCACCTCGGGGCCGCACATCGCCCATGACGGCGCGCACGTCTTCTATGCCGACGGCCCGCACTACACCTGGCTGAAGGCACGCGGATTCACCGCAGGCCTCGGCTGGCCCGCACCACAACAGATGGCGCGCCTCGGTTTTCGCACCGACGGCCGGGTACGCCGGATACCGCCCGCCCGGATGCTGCGCGCGCAGGCCCGTTTCGATCTGAAACCGCCGGTTGACCAGGATTTCCGCAGCTGGGCCTCGGCGCGCTGGGGCGCGGCGACCGCCGAGCACATCGCCAACGCGATCAGTGTGGCCACCTCTGACGCCGACACCGGGCGATTGTCGGCGGCCTTCGTCTGGGGCCTGTTCCAGCGGGTGCTCGGGCCACGGGTGCCCGCGGTGCGGTGGGTGCGCGGCGGCTGGCAGCGGGTGATGGACCGGATGGCTGCCCACGCCGCCGGACTCGGCGTGGAGATCACCACCGGTGCGCGCATCGACAGCGTCGACACCTCGGCCGGGCCGGTGATCGTGGCCACCGAACTCGCCTCGGCCCGGCGCCTGCTCGGCGACGACAGCCTGACCTGGACCAGCGGGCACGCCGCCCTGCTCGATATCGCGGTGCAGAGCTCACCGCGCGACCGCAGCATCGTCTTCGACCTCGACGCGGGCGGGTTCCACGAGAGCTACACCATGCAGGACTACAGCATCGCCCCGGCCGGACAGTCGCTGTTCCAACTGCAGATGCCGGTGCGCGCCGGCGAAACGCCCGGGCAAGCCCAGCAGCGGCTTGCCGAGTTCGCCGATCTCGTCATCCCCGGACGCGCCACCAGGACGACGTTCTCCCGGACCGGCACGGCGAAGGGCCGCACCGGCGCCCTCGACCTGCCCGGCCGGACCTGGCGCGACCGTCCGGCGATCGACCGCGGTGACGATGTCTTCCTGGCCGGCGATATGGTGGCCGCCCCCGGAATGCGCGGTGAGATCTCGATCAACAGTGCCCTGGTCGCGGCCGAACGCGCGGTCGCCGCACTGCCCGCGCGCAGCGTGACACGATCATGAACGGGTAGTCGCGGCCGCCGCGCCCCGAATCGTTGACACCTCCACGGGGCAATGAGAATGTTGGGACCTCGAGTCTCATTCGATGTCTCAGACAACCATTCCGGGCATTCGTACCGGCCGGCCTAGGGAGAGCCCGCGTGACCACACTCGCGTCCGGTGTGTTCATCGATTGGGAGCAGCTCACCGGGCAGTCGAAATTCGTGGTGGACCTGATCAGCTTCCCGATCTTCGCCGGGATCGCGGGCTGGCTGACCAACTGGACCGGCGTGTTGATGCTGTTCTGGCCGCTGAGCTTCCGCGGTGTGCGGGTGCCCGGCCTGAAAGTGCTCTACCCGTATCTGCCGCGCCGGGTGCAGGTACTTCCGGTGTTCTCCGAGGACGGTTCCCGTTTCGGTTTCCAGGGTTTCATCCCGGCCCGCGCGGAGAAGATGGCCAGCATCTGCGTGGACAAGGCGCTGATGCGGATCGGCAGTCCACGCGATTTCATCCACGAACTCGACCTGGACGGTATCGCCGACTATGTGGCCGAGATGGCGCACAAGCAGGTCCAGTCGATCGTCGACGACGTGATGTACCGGGAGAATCCCGAGCTGTGGGGTTCGCTGCCGCGGGCGATGAAGCAGCTGGTCTATCAGCGGGTGGACCGGGAGCTGCCCGCGCTGTGCCGTCGCGCGTTCGAATCGCTGGGTGACAATGTCGACCAGCTGATCGACGTCAAGGGCTTCGTGATCCGGTACCTGCAGGACAACCCGATCATCCTCAAGGATCTGACCACCACGATCGCCGCGCCGGAGCTGCGGTTCATGGTGCGGATCGGCCTGCTCGGCGCGCCCTTCGGGCTGCTGCTCGCGCTGTATCTGCACGTGCATCCGAGCATCCCGGTACTCGGCTGGGTGCCGGCGTGGGTGATCGTGCTGCTGGTGTCGGCCGGTATCGGCGTGCTGGTCAACCTGATCGCGATCAAGATGGTGTTCGAGCCGGGCGATCCGCAGCCGCGCTACAAGTACCTGTGGCGCCAAGCCCTGCTGGCCAAGCGTCAGCCGCAGGCCGCGGTCGATCTGGCCCACATCCTGGCCTACCAGGTGCTCACCCTGCCCAATCTGTCCAAGGAACTGCTCGCGGGCCCCAACGGCGATAAGACCCGTCAGCTGCTGGAACGGCTGATCTCCGACGAGATCCACCGCCAGCTCGGCCGCACCACCTCGATGGTCCGCGCCGCCTTCGGCCGCCGCCAATTCGACAACCTCAAGGTCGGAGCCGCCGGCGCCGCCGTCGGCCTGGCACCGTCCCTGGTCGAGGACGCCGAGTTCACCGAGGAACAAGCCAAGAAGATCGACGAATTCGCCGCCCGCAAACTCAAACAACTCACCCCCGGCGAGTTCATGGAGATGTTCTACGCCTCCGTCGAACAAGACGCCTGGCTGCTGTACGTCCACGGCGGCCTGCTCGGCGTCGTCGTCGGCGGGGTACATCTGCTGCTGTTCGGCTGGTAGCCGCCGCGCACGTCCACCCTGGAGCGCTGATGTATTCGGCGCCGCTTTCGCCCTGAGTGAACCCCGCCACTCCCCTGGAACAAACCCGAATTGCCCGGGGTTGAGTAGGCATCGCTCAACTTTGAAAGGGTCGAAGACGTGACTGCAGCTCAGAACTTGCCGGTGCTGTTCCTGACCGATCCGATCGTGCTGCCGGGCATGGTCGTGCCCATCGAACTCGACGAATCGGCGCAGGCGGCCATTGATGCCGCGCGTGCCGCGAAGACCGACCAGGTCCTGGTCGCGCCCCGCTTGGACGAGGGGTACGCGGCCTACGGCGTGGTCGCCACCATCGAACAGGTCGGCCGGCTGCGCGGTGGCGCGCCCGCGGCGGTGCTGAAGGCGGAGCGGCGCGCCAAGATCGGTCACGGGGTGACCGGGCCGGGTGCGGCGCTGTGGGTGGAGGCCGAACCGGTAGCCGACGTGCCCGCCGACGGGCGGACCAAGGAACTCGCCGCCGAATACAAGAAGCTGGTCGTCTCGGTGCTGCAACGCCGGGAGGCCTGGCAGGTCATCGACGCGGTCAACCAGCTCAGCGATCCCTCCGCGATCGCCGATACCGCGGGCTACGCCACCTACCTGACCAGCGAGCAGAAGCGCGAGCTGCTGGAAACCCCGGAACCGGCCCAGCGGCTGGCGACGCTGATCGAATGGACCAAGGCGCATATCGCCGAGACCGAGGTCTCGGAGAAGATCAGCGAAGAGGTCCGCGAGGGCATGGAGAAGAGTCAGCGCGAATTCCTGCTGCGCCAGCAGCTCAACGCCATTCGCAAGGAACTCGGCGAGGACGAACCCGACGGCGCCGACGACTACCGCACCCGCGTCGAGCAGGCCGATCTGCCCGAAACGGTGCGCGAAGCCGCGCTGCGCGAGGTCGGCAGGCTCGAACGGGCCAGCGATCAGAGCCCCGAATCGGGCTGGATCCGCACCTGGCTCGACACCGTCCTGGAACTGCCGTGGACGGTGAAAACCACCGACAACACCGATGTTTCGGCCGCCCGCGCCGTGCTCGACGCCGATCACCACGGCCTCGACGAGGTGAAGGACCGGATGGTCGAGTACCTGGCGGTGCGGGCGCGGCGGGCCGCCCGCGGGCTGGAGGTCGTCGGCGGACGCGGCTCCGGCGCGGTGCTGGTGCTGGCCGGCCCGCCCGGTGTGGGTAAAACCTCGCTGGGTGAAAGCGTCGCGCGGGCGCTCGGGCGCAAATTCGTGCGAGTTGCGCTCGGCGGTGTGCGTGACGAGGCCGAGATCCGCGGTCACCGGCGTACCTATGTCGGCGCGCTGCCCGGGCGCATCGTGCGGGCCATGAAGGAAGCCGGCTCGATGAACCCGGTCGTGCTGCTGGACGAGATCGATAAGGTCGGCTCCGATTTCCGCGGCGACCCGGCCGCGGCCCTGCTCGAGGTGCTCGACCCGGCGCAGAACCACACCTTCCGCGATCACTACCTCGACCTCGATCTGGACCTGTCCGACGTGCTGTTCATCGCCACGGCCAACGTCATGGAGACCATCCCCGGCCCGCTGCTGGACCGGATGGAACTGATCACCGTCGACGGCTACACCGAGGACGACAAGGTCGCCATCGCCCGCGACTTCCTGGTCCCGCGCCAGCTGGAACGCAATGCGCTGACCGCCGAGGAGGTGACCGTCACCGAGGGTGCGCTGCGTGAGATCGCGGCCAACTACACCCGCGAGGCCGGTGTGCGGCAGATGGAGCGGTTGATCGCCAAGGCGCTGCGCAAGGCGGCCACGACGCTGTCGGAGGGTGCTTCGGTCGCCGATGCCGTGCCGACGATCGGGCTCGGCTACGACGCCGAACTCGGCTACGACGACGTGGTCATCGAAAAGGACCCGGCCGCAGTGCGTTCCGGTGCATCGCTGACCATCGACGTCGGTGATCTGAAGGAATACCTCGGCCGTCCCCGCTTCACCCCGGATTCGGTGGAACGCACCGCCGTCCCGGGCGTGGCCACCGGCTTGGCGGTGACGGGTCTCGGCGGCGATGTGCTCTACATCGAGACCAACGCCGTCGACGGCGAACGTTCGCTGACGCTCACCGGCCAGCTCGGTGACGTCATGAAGGAATCGGCCCAGATCGCGCTGACCTACGTCCGCTCGCACCTGGAAGAGATCGGCATCGAGCCCTCGGTGCTGGATCGCAATATCCACGTGCACTTCCCGGCGGGCGCGGTGCCGAAGGACGGTCCCTCGGCCGGTGTCACCATGGTCACGGCCCTGGTATCGCTGGCTCTCGGCAGGCAGGTGCGTTCGGATGTCGGCATGACCGGCGAGGTCACGCTGAACGGCCGGGTGCTGCCCATCGGCGGCGTCAAGCAGAAGCTGCTCGCCGCGCAACGGGCCGGCCTGAAGACGGTGTTCATCCCGGCCCGCAACGAGCCGGATCTGGACGACGTCCCGGCCGAGGTGCTCGCCGCGCTGGATGTCCGCCCGGTCGCCGATGTGGCCGAGATCCTCGCCTACGCCATCGAGCCGGTCCAGGAACCGGCGCTGGACGGACGGCCGCTGGCGGCCACGGCCTGATCCGCCGCAGCCCTGACGCCGAACGAGCCGTGCCCCGCGATGGGCACGGCTCGTTCGGCATCTGCGGATACCTCAGGTTGTGCCCCCGCGCCGCGGGTATCGAAGGCGATCCCCCGAATCGACCGGTGAGCAGGGTTGCGACACCGCTCGACAGGGTGTGCGTATCCGGTTGCGAATCAGCGTCGCGCAATGGCGAATTCGTCTGCCCGAGGTGATTTTCGGCCCGACCACCGGGGTGCGAACTCGCTATTCCCGCGCGAGTGCGTCGTCCAGTTCGGTGAGATACCCCTGCACCGGCCCCGCGGTGAGGATCCCGCTGCCCGCGCCCGCGATCTCGCCCGCGGCGGGCGTCAACCGAGCACGGGCGCGCGCCATCGCGGCGTGGTCGCCGAGATCTATCGCCGCTCGTGCGATAAGACTCCACAACGCTTCGATCAGCAGACCCGGCGGTGGTTCCTGGACACGGGCCAGGCGTGCCCGGGCCTCGTCGCGGCGCCCTTCGGCCAGTAGCAGCAGCGGCCGAGCCCACGGCTCATAGGGGCCCCACTCGGTCGCTGCCGGGAATTCCGCCGGAGCCCCGCGCCATACCCGCAGGCACAGCAATGCCATCGGCAGCGCGCCCTGCTCGAATCCCGGCATACCGCAGTTCTCGTACCGCTGGGCGATGGTGCGATAGCCCGCTTCGGCGATCTCGATCGGTGCGCCGGTCGCGGCTGCCCGCATGGCGCGATACCACCCGGTGAACACCGCGACCAGCGGCCGTTCGTTGCGGGCTCCCAGCCGGTCGGCGGCACCGGCGTGGACGTCGGCCTGGTCGAAATCACCGAAAGCGCTGCGGGTCTGCATCAGGGCGAGGTGGCCGAGGATTTCGAACGGCACCAGCTCGTGGCGGCGCGACAGTTCCACCAGTTCCCGGCCGATGGCTTCGCGTTCGCCGGCGCGGCCGGGGCGATCACAGGTCTGGAGGAAGAGGCCGTTCAATGCGAAGGCGAGCAGGGACGGATCATCCAGTGCCCGAGCGATTCCGGTGGCCGCGCGGGCCGCGTCGAGCCCGCGGCGGCTGCGGATTCCCCGGGTTTCGACGGCGATGGTCGTCAGCAGCCGGGCCCTCGAGCCGGCCGCCGCGTCCGCCGGTAGCCGGGCGAGCGTGCGTTCGGCGGCGGCCGTGATCTGGGCCGCCTGGTCGGGATCGTCGGATCGAGTCCATATGCCCGGCACGTCGTAGCTGCCGATGATGCGTGCGGTGAGCTGCGGATCATCGAGGCGTTCGGCCGCGGCGACCGTGTCGAGCCGCTGCTGCCTGGCGGCGGCGAGCCCGCCGCTGCCGGTCATCGCAAGACTGCGCAGCAGCCCGACCGTCGATTCGAGGCGCGCGGTGGCTCCGCCTGCCACGGTGCGGTCGTAGGCCGCGGTGGCCTCGGCCCACACCCGCTCGGCAGCGTCGTCGACACCGATGTCGTGGCGCAGGATGGCCGACTCCGTCGCGGCCAATCGCGGTCCGGGGTCGACGCCGAGCTCATCGACGAGAATGCCACGCGCCCTGCGCAATACCGCGAGTGCGTCGCCCTGGCGTCCGGATCGGTACAGGGCGAGGGCAAGCAGCCGCCACGCCTCCTCCCGCCACGGATGGGTGCCGACCAGCGCATCCAGATCCGGTACTGCGTCGGCGGCACGCCCGAGCGTCAGCCGGGCTCGGGCCTGCCGCTCGACGGCGGTGAGCCGCAGTTCTTCCAACCGTGCCGATTCTGTTCGAGCCCAAGCCATAT
The DNA here is from genome assembly GCF_059509835.1 of Nocardia sp. CDC519. NCBI lineage: Bacteria > Bacillati > Actinomycetota > Actinomycetes > Mycobacteriales > Nocardiaceae > Nocardia > Nocardia sp. CDC519. The sequence goes on from NZ_CM183377.1 coordinate 1,146,847, forward strand.
CGGCGAACTCGGAGTAGGCCGGCCCGCGCCACCAGCCGAGCGCTTCGGTGAGCGTGGACAGCGCGTCGGCGGGCGTGAGGTCGGCCCCCTCGCGCACCGCCCGCTCGAACCGCCACGCGTCGACCCGGTCCTGCTCGGCCCGCAGGGCGTATCCGGTGCCCTCGGTGACCAGGAGCCGGGCGGCGGTGCGAGCCGGACGCTGCGGTTCGAGCGCGCGACGCAATGCGGCGACGAACGTGCGGACCGCGGATTTGGTGCCCCCGCCCGGCCCCCACAGGTCATCGATGATGACCTGCACCGGCACGACCCGCCCGCGCGCTACGAGCAATCGCGCCAGCACCGCCCGATGCCTCGGGCCTTTCAGGTCGATCCGTGCGCCGTCGGCATCCCAGGCGAGCACGGGTCCGAGCACGCCGAACGAGACTGTCACGCCCTCACGGTATAGCGCGCTCATCGGTTGCTCATCGGGCCACGCCAGCCTGGTCGAGACCGAACCGATCAAGGAGAAATACCCGATGACCTCGATGATTCCCGGATTCGACTCCCGGCGCGTGCGCGTCGCCGACGATATCGCCCTACAGGTTGCCGTCGGCGGTTCCGGCAGCCCGATCGTGCTGCTGCACGGGTTTCCGCAAACCCACCTGATGTGGCGGCACGTGGCCACCGACCTCGCCGCTCAGCACACCGTCATCTGCCCCGACCTGCGCGGATACGGCGCCAGCGATAAGCCGGCCGAACGCGACCGTGACGTGTACTCCAAGCGGACCATGGCCGCCGATATCGTCGCCGTTGCCGAAGCGCTCGGCTTCGACCGTTTCGCGGTGGCGGGCCACGACCGCGGCGCCCTCGTGGCGATCCGCGCCGGACTCGACCATCCCGGCCGCATCACCCACCTGGCGTCCCTGGATGTGCTACCCACCCTCGACATGTGGGAGGTGCTGCACGGCGCCGACGCCGCGGTCGCGTTCCACCTGTATCTGATGGCGCAGCCGGCCGGCCTGCCGGAACAGATGATCGCGGCGAGCGCGGATGCGTTCTTCGGCTACTTCCTCGACATCTGGACTCGCGATTCGACCGCCATTCCGGCCGGTATCCGCGCCGAGTATCTGCGTGCCGCACGCGAGGCGGTGCCGTCGATCGTCGCCGATTATCGCGCCAGCGCGGGGGTGGATATCGAACACGACAGTGCGGACCGGGCGGCCGGTCACCGGCTGGCGATGCCGGTGACCGTCATCCAGCAGGATTGGGGCTCCGCGCTCGGGTTCGACGCGGCGCGGCTGTGGCGGAACTGGGCCGTCGACCTCGATCACAGCACGCTCGATGCGGGCCATTTCATGGCCGAAGAGGCGCCCGATGAGATCATTCGCGCGCTGCGCGCACTGCTGGCCCGGTAGCTCAGCCGCCGTTGCCGAGTTCGCGTTCGACGGTGCGTGTGGTGCCTTGCGCGACCGCGCACAGCACCGGCTCACCGTCGCCGTCCTCGGCATAGATCTCGCAGCTGACCACGGCCTGGCGGCGGGTCGAACCGGTCACCTTCGCCTGCGCCCGCAGCAGTGTTCCGCTCGCCGGCCGCAGGTAGGTCACCGAGAAACCGCCGGTGAGCACATTGGCCCCGAGGACTGTTCCCGCCGCGAAGGTGATCGCGTTGTCGGCCGCGTAGGCCAGCACTCCCCCGTGCACGAACCCGAACTGCTGGCCGAGTTCCTTCCGCAACGGGATCACCAACGTCGCCGTGCCATCCCCGAACGCCGTCAACTCCGTGCCGACCAGCTGTGCGAACGGTTGCGCGGCGAGCACCTGCCGCGCTTGCTCGATACCGAGTTCGGGAATGGTCATCAGGCGGGTACCTCCTGGTCGTTGCCGGGCCGACCCGTTCGAGGCCGGCTACAGCGCGATAAGCCACACATTTACACCGTAAAGTCCTTCACCGCAACGGTCGCCGATTCCGGTCGGCCATCCGCGATCTGCCGCGTCGCCGCGGCGCGGACGGAGTCGAGAGTCATACCCATGCGGTAAGACGGACGTATGCCCAGGTGGCTGCTGCATGTCGATCTCGACCAATTCCAGGCGGCGGTGGAGTTCCGTCGTCATCCGGAGCTGCGCGGGCAGCCGGTGATCGTCGGCGGGAACGGGGATCCGCAGGAGCCGCGCAAGGTCGTCACCTGTGCCTCCTATCCGGCGCGGGCCTATGGGGTGCGGGCAGGCATGGCGCTGCGCACCGCGGTGCGCAAATGCCCGGACGGTGTGTTCTTGCCGCTGGACATGGCCAGCTACGAAGAGGCCTCCGAGGAGGTCATGGCATTGCTGCGGACCTTCGGTCCGGTGGAGGTCTGGGGCTGGGACGAGGCGTTCCTGGCCGCCGACACCGACGATCCGGAAGGCCTGGCCCGCGACATCCGCGCCGCCATCGCCGAATTGGAGCTGAGCTGCTCGGTCGGCATCGGCGACAACAAGCTCACCGCCAAACTCGCCACCGGTTTCGCCAAATCCTCCGGCAAGGATTCCGCGGAACCCGGTGCGGGCGCGGCGGCGGGCATGTTCCGGCTCACCGCCGCCAACTGGACCGAGGTGATGGCGCACCGCCCAACCAGCGCGCTGTGGGGTATCGGCAACCGGATCGCCGCCCGCCTGGCCGAACTCGGGATCGAGACGGTCGGTGACCTGATGGCCTCGGACCGGCATCGGCTGGCCGCGGCCTTCGGGCCGACCACCGGCCCGTACCTCTGGGTGCTCGGTAAGGGCGCGGGCGATACCGACGTGGTCACCGAGCCGCGAATCCCGGTGGGCCGCAGCAAATCCGAAACGTTCCCGCACGACCTCACCGAACGGGACGAGATCCGCGCCCAGGTCGCGCGGCTGGCCGGTGAGGTGGCCGATGAAATGGCCGAAGCGGGCCGGATCACCATCCGGGTGTCGGTGACCGTGCGCACCAACACCTTCTACACCCGCAGCAAACAGACCAAACTGCCCGAACCCACCACCGACCGCGACGCCATCATCGACGCCGCCCTGCGCATCATCGACCGCTTCGAGCTCGATCGCCCGGTCCGGCTGCTCGGCGTCCGGCTCGAATTGGTTCCGGTCTGACCTCTCCGCGGCCGCACGCTCGTATGCTCGGGCCCATGGAATTCTGGGCGATGGTGGCACACGAATCGGACAGCGGCGTCGTGCTCGCGCGGCAGCAGGTCGGGGCGGAGTTCCTCGGACCGGGTGCGGTAACGATCAAGGTGCATTATTCGAGCGCCAACTTCAAAGACGGCCTTGCCATCACCCCGGGCGGCGGCGTGGTGCGCAACTACCCGATCGTCCCCGGTATCGACCTCACCGGTGAAGTCGTGGAATCCGAATCCGAGGATTTCGCGCCCGGCGATCAGGTGGTGGCCCACGGCTACGAGATCGGCGTCTCGCATCACGGCGGTTTCGCCGAATACGCCAGGGTGCCCGCCGAATGGGTGGTGAAGCTGGACGGGCTGTCCACCCGCGACGCCGCCGCCCTCGGTACGGCAGGGTTCACCGCGGCGCTGAGCGTGCAGGCACTGCTCGACCGCGGCCTCACTCCCGATGACGGCGCCATCCTGGTCACCGGCGCGACCGGCGGGGTCGGCAGCGTGGCCGTCGACATTCTGTCCGGACTCGGTTACGAGGTGATCGCCTCGACCGGAAAGGCCGACGCCGCAGATCGGCTGGCCGAGCTCGGGGCCAACGAGGTGATCGGCCGCCTCCCGGAACCGGAGACCAAGGTCCGTCCGCTGTCCAAGGCCCGGTGGGCCGGTGCGGTCGACAGCGTCGGCGGGGCGTCGCTGGCCTATGTGCTCAGCGCCATCGGCTACGGCGGCGCCGTCGCGGCCAGCGGCCTGACCGGTGGAACCGAGGTCCCCACCACCGTGATGCCGTTCATTCTGCGCAGTGTGGCGTTGCTCGGCATCGACTCGGTGAACCACCCGATCGAGAAGCGGCGCGAGCTGTGGCGCAGGCTGGCCAACGAGCTGCGCCCGCGCCACCTGTCGGAGATCGAGAATTTCGCACCGGTGACCGATGCCGAGCGGGTGCTGCGCTCGATCAAGGACGGCACGCATTCGGGCCGCACGGTCTTCGGGGTCGCAGGCGAGTTCTGATCGAAGCCGGGCGAGCCGCGCCGGCTTTCCGGTGCCCGGTCGCCTGAAGTCCCACACGTCGGCCGCCCGCACGGATGTCGTGTGGGCGGCCGGTGCGGCGGGCGGAAGTCCTGGACCGTCGGCCGTTCAGGCGGCGACGATAGCGGGCTCCTCGGAGAACTGCGTCCGGTACAACTCCGCGTACCGCCCGCCCGCGGCCAGCAGCTGCGGGTGGGTGCCGCGTTCGACGATGCGTCCGTCCTCCAGCACCACGATCTTGTCGGCGGCCCGGATGGTGGAGAGGCGGTGCGCGATGACCAGCGCCGTGCGCCCTTCGAGCGCCTCGGCCAGTGCTTCCTGCACCGCGGCCTCGGAGGTCGAGTCCAGAGAGGCGGTGGCCTCGTCCAGAATCACCACGCGAGGCTGCTTGAGCAGCAGCCGGGCGATGGTGAGCCGCTGACGCTCACCACCCGAGAGCCGGTATCCGCGCTCGCCGACCACCGTGTCGAGCCCGTCGGCCAGCGACGCGACCAGATCACGCAGCCGCGCTCGCTCCAGCGCGTCCCACAGCTCGGCCTCGGTGGCCTCGGGACGAGCCAGCAGCAGATTCGCGCGGATGGTGTCGTGGAACAGGTGCCCGTCCTGGGTCACCAGGCCGACGGCCTGCTGGATCGAGCGGGTGCTCAGCTCACGCACATCGACGCCGTTGAGCCGTACCGCGCCGCTGTCGACGTCGTAGAGCCGCGACACCAGCTGCGCGATGGTGGACTTACCGGCTCCGGACGAACCGACCAGTGCCACCATCTCCCCGGGTTCGGCGCGCAGCGAGATATCGTGCAGCACTTCCACTCCGCCGCGCGTATCGAGCGTCGCGACCTCTTCCAGGGAGGCCAGCGACACCTTGTCCGCCGATGGGTAGCCGAAGCGCACATTCCGCAACTCCACCGCGACCGGACCCTCCGGGACCGGGACGGCATTCGGCGCGTCCTCGATCAGCGGCTTCAGATCCAGCACTTCGAAGACCCGCTCGAAGCTCACCAGCGCGGACATGATCTCCATCCGCGCACTGGCCAGCGCCGTCAACGGCGAGTACAGCCGGGTCAGCAGCAGCGACAGGGCGACGACGGCGCCCGCGTCCAGCCGTCCGGCCAGCGCGTACCAGCCGCCGAGCCCGTAGACCAGCGCGATCGCCAGCGCGGAGACCAACGTCAGGGAGGTGACGAAGACGGTCTGCAGCATGGCGGTGCGCACCCCGATATCGCGGACCCGCCGTGCCCGCAGCGCGAACTCCGCCGACTCCTGATGCGGCCGGCCGAACAGTTTGACCAGCGTCGCGCCCGGCGCCGAGAAGCGTTCGGTCATCTGGGTGCTCATCGCCGAGTTCAGGCCCGCGGCCTCGCGCTGGATATCGGCGAGCCGATCACCCATCCGGCGCGCCGGGATCACGAACACCGGCAACAGCAGCAGCGCCAGCAGGGTGATCTGCCAGGACAGCTGGATCATCACCACCAGCGTCAGCAGGACCGTCACCAGATTGGCCACCACGCCGGAGAGCGTGTCGCTGAACGCGCGCTGCGCGCCGATCACGTCATTGTTCAATCGGCTGACCAGCGCGCCGGTGCGGGTGCGGGTGAAGAAGGCGATGGGCATCTTCTGCACGTGGTCGAAGACGGCGGTGCGCAGGTCGAGGATCAGTCCCTCGCCGATGCGGGCCGACAGCCACCGGATCGCCAATCCGAGCCCGGCGTCGACGATCGCGAGTCCGCCGATGGCCAGCGCCAGGATGACCACCACGCGCGGCGCCGCACCGTCGACGATCCCGTTCACCACCCGCCCGGCCAGCAGCGGCGTCGCCACCGCCAACAGCGCCGACACCACGCTGAACAGCAGGAACACGCCGAGCCGGCGTTTGTGCGGCGCAGCGAAGCGCAGGATCCGCCGAGCCGTGGCCATACTGAACGGCCGCTGCTCCTTCGGCGCGTTCATCCGCCGGTACATCTGGTTCCAGGCCACCGATTCGATGCTCACCTCGACACGTCCTTCCACTCCCCGCCAGTCAACCTCAGGCCACCGACACTAAGACCTCAACAAAGGTTGAGAGCAAGTTGTTTCGGAGCGCGATTTCGTGCCGGGTCGAGTGCGGGCGCCGTGGTCGCTTAGTGCACCGGACTGAGCGCAGGCGCTAGCCACTGGGTGCGGCGGGCCATGCGCAGGCGAGGTGGCCGCCTACGCTGGACGGCGTGACCGACGAGGACGGACGGGCTCGGTTGGCGCGGGCGCTGCGCTCCCGGCTCCGCGGCGAGGTCGACGTATCGGAGCGGCGGCGCGCCGAATACTCCTCGGATGCGTCGAACTACCGGGTGCTTCCCGCGGCGGTGGTGTTCCCGCGCGAGGACGCCGATGTCGCGGCGGTGCTGGAATTCGGGCGGGCCGAAGGCGTGCCGATCACCGCGCGCGGTGCGGGAACGTCGGTGGCGGGCAATGCCATCGGCCCGGGCATCGTGCTGGATTTCAGCCGGCATATGGGTGCGGTGCTGGAGCTGGATCCGGAAAGACGCACCGCTCGGGTGCAGCCGGGTCTCATCCTGTCGAGTCTGCAACGGCGGGCAGCCGAGCACGGGCTGCGGTTCGGCCCCGACCCGTCGACGCAGAACCGCTGCACCCTCGGCGGCATGATCGGCAACAATGCCTGCGGCCCGCACGCCCTGGCCTGGGGCCGTACCTCCGATACCGTGCGTGAGCTGCGTGTTCTCGACGGCACCTGCACCGAACGGGTGCTGGCCGACGATCTGTCGGTGCTACCGGGGCTCCCGGAATTCACCCGCGGCGCGCTGGCGGTGGTGCGCACCGGCCTCGGCCGCTTCGAACGCCAGGCTTCCGGTTATGGACTGGAACATCTTCTGCCCGAACGGGGTTCGTCGATCGCCAAGGCATTCGTCGGCACCGAGGGCACCTGCGGTGTGCTGGTGGAAGCCACCGTCGATCTGGTTCCGGTGCCATCCGCGACGGTGCTCGCGGTTCTCGGATACCCCGATATGGCCACCGCCGCCGACGATATCGCCGCGGTCACCGCGCATGCGCCGCTCGCGGTGGAAGGGATCGATGCCCGCCTCGTCGATATCGTCCGCACCCATCGCGGCACCGTGCCCGACCTGCCGCGCGGCAACGGCTGGCTGTTCGTCGAACTCGCCGGCCACACCACGCAGGAGGCCGTCGCGGCCGCATCCAGGCTGTGCCGGTCGGCGGGCGCGCTGGACGCCACCATCGTCACCGATCCCGTTGCCGCCGCGGCCCTCTGGCGAATCCGCGCCGACGGAGCCGGTCTGGCCGGTCGCACCCCCGACGGCCGCCCGGCGTGGCCCGGCTGGGAAGACGCCGCCGTTCCGCCGCGACATCTCGGCGCGTATCTGCGCGATTTCGGTGCCCTCACCGCCGAACATCACGTCGACGGGCTGCTCTACGGCCATATCGGCGACGGCTGCATCCACGTGCGCCTCGATCTGCCGATCGCCGATGCGCCGCAACGTTTCCGGGCCTTCCTGCGCGATGCGGCCGAGCTGGTGGTGCGCTACGGCGGCTCGCTATCGGGCGAACACGGCGACGGCCGCGCCCGGTCGGAACTGCTGCCGGTCATGTACACCCCCGAAGTGCTGCGGGCGTTCGCCGGGTTCAAGGCCCTGTTCGATCCGGACGGCGTGCTGAACCCCGGCGTGCTCGTCGATCCGGCGCCGATCGACCACGACCTGCGCCTGGCCGGGCTGCCGAACGTCGCGGGCGTCGGCTTCGCCTACCCGCACGACGACGGTGACTTGAGTACGGCCGTGCACCGGTGCGTCGGTGTCGGCAAATGCCGTGCCGATACCGGCGCGAGCGGCGGCTTCATGTGTCCGTCCTACCTGGCGACCGCCGATGAGAAGGACAGCACGCGCGGGCGTGCCCGGGTATTGCAGGAGGTGGTGCGTGGCGCGCTGCCGTGGTCGTCACCCGCGGTGGCGCAGTCGCTGGAGCTGTGCCTGTCCTGTAAGGCGTGCCGGTCGGACTGCCCGGCCGGTGTGGATATGGCCACCTACAAATCCGAGGCGCTCTATCGCCGCTATCGCCGTCGTCCGCGGCCGGTCGATCACTACACGCTCGGCTGGTTACCGCGCTGGCTGGCGGCGGCCGGACGCACGCCGCGGCTGGTGAATGCCGCCTCTCGGGTCGAGGCGCTGCGCCGGCTCGGGCTCCGGGCCGGCGGCATGGATCCACGGCGTGAGGTGCCGCGGCTCGCCGCGCGCGGCTTCCGCCGGATCTGGCGCGACAGCCGACGCTCACGCGGTGATTCGACCGGCGCCACCGAGGTGATGCTGTGGATCGATACCTTCACCGAGGCCTTCGATCCCGAGATCGCCCTGGCCGCGGTGCGGCTGCTGGAATCGCTGGGCTACCGGGTCCGCGTCCCGGAAGAACGGGTCTGCTGCGGGCTCACCTGGATCAGTACCGGCCAGCTGGACGGTGCCCGTAAGCGGCTGCGGGCGACGCTGGACGCGCTGGACGAGCATGTGCGGGCCGGTGGCGTCGTCGTCGGCCTCGAACCCTCCTGCACCGCCGCACTCCGCGCCGACCTGCCGGAACTACTGCCGCAGGACCCGCGCGCGGCGCGTACCGCGGCGGCGGTGCGCACCCTCGCCGAGTTCCTCGATGCGGAACCGGATTGGGTCGCGCCGGACCTTTCCGGGCAGTCGGTGGTGGTGCAACCGCATTGTCATCAGCACGCGGTTCTCGGCTTCGATGCCGATCGCCGGATATTAGCCAGAATGGGCGTCACGGTGACCGAAATCACCGGGTGTTGCGGGCTGGCCGGCAACTTCGGAATGCAGAAGGGCCATTACGACATTTCGGTCGCGGTGGCGGAAAACGGTCTGCTACCCGCGTTGCGGCGCGCGGCCGACGATGCGATCTTGATCGCCGACGGCTTCTCCTGCCGGACCCAGGCCACGCAGCTGGCCGGACGTCCGAGCAGGCATCTCGCCCAGCTCATTCTGGGCGACCGAGGCTGACGCGCCCGCGAGTTTCGTGGTGCTCGCGTGCGCGCCCGCGCCGGATGTGGCTCAGCTGCCGAAGGGCAGGGTGCCCGGCGGGATCTGGTAGCCGGAGCTGCCGGCGGATACTCCACCCCAGGCGTTGAGCAACCAGTTGAGCGCGTTGGTGATCATTGTCGAAAACCTCCGTAGTGGCGACTGCCAGCTGTTTGCCGATTCGCCGCCATTATCGCTGGATATTCCCGAACGTTACAAACCCGGCCTTACCTGCGGCTATGCCGTCATCGGATCGTGATAGGGACCGGGGAGCCCGCTGCCGCCCGGCGGCTCCCACCCCTTACTGCGGATGCCTGGCCGCCGGAGCGCACAATGAAACCGTGCGTGATGTCAGGGTCGAATCGGAAGCGAGCCGCACCGGCTCCGACCGCATCGTCACCTCGGAGCGGCCGATCGATCTAGCGCACACGATCTCACCGCTGCGCCGCGGCCCCGGCGATCCCTGCTATCAGCTGACCCGTGACGGCGCGCATTGGCTCACCGCCCGAATGCCGTCCGGGCCCGTCACCTACCGGCTCGTCCAGGCCGGACCATGTGCTGTGCGGGCCCGTGCCTGGGGGTCCGGCGCCGACGAGTTCCTCGAGCGGTTGCCCTGGATGCTGTGCCTGGACGAGGATCTGTCCGGCTTCGCGCCCGAGCACCCGAAGATCGCCGAGGCACACCGCCGCCATCCAGGCCTGCGCATGCTGCGCACCGGGCTGGTGTTCCAAGCGCTGGTACCCGCCGTGCTCGAGCAGAAGGTGCACACCGTCGCCGCGCACGCCTCATGGCGACGGCTGGTGCGCCAATTCGGCTGCATACCGCCGGGCCCGGCGCCCGACGGCATGCGGGTGGCCCCGGACGCCGACGGCTGGCGCCATATCCCGTCCTGGACCTACCACCGTGCGAACGTGGGCCCGCAGCGGGCGCAGACCATCGTCCGGGCGGCGCGGGTGGCCGATTCGCTCGAGCGTGGCACCGGGATGGAGCCCGCCGCGGCGGCGAAGCTGCTGCGCAGCGTGCCCGGGATCGGCGAGTGGACGGTCGCCGAGATCTCGCAGCGGGCCTTCGGCGATGCCGACGCCCTGTCGGTGGGTGATTTCCACCTCGCGGCGATCGTCGGCTGGACCCTGCTCGGGCGCCCACTCGACGATGCCGCGATGGTGGAATATCTGGAACCGCTACGGCCGCACCGTTATCGCTCGGTGCGGCTGCTGTCGGTCAGCGGCCAGGCCCGTAAACCGAAGTTCGGCCCACGGACTCCGATCACCGACCATTCCTGGCATTGATCACCGGCCGGTGATCGAGCGCTGCCCCCTCACTACCGCAGCGCTCGATCGTCGAGGACACACCGGCCCGATTCCACCAGGGTCGCCCGCGCGCGCCGCCGTACCCGGCATTCGTCGACGGTGCAGTCGAGATGCAACTGCATTGCCGCATGGGCCTGTTCGGTGGTCATGACGCCGGGATCGTTGCGGCACGCCAGTAGCGACGCGACATGCATATTGAGGTTGGTCAGCTGCATTACGCGACCCCCGTCCACGCGGCGCGGTGGGCGCCGGGAGCGGCTGGGTCGCCTGCGGTCGGCGACGACTCGGTGAGGTGTACGGTCATGACTCTCCCCGTTCTGCGTGCGATACCTCGTACTAGACTTCGGAGTCCTGCGTGATTCCCCTTGTGCGAGGCAGTTTTCCGGCCCGGCACACTTCCAGCACACCATCACGGCGGCCCCTGCAGGCGCAGTTTCCGGATCTGCCGACTTTTCGCGCGAATTCCCAGCACAAGATCCGTTGTGGAGTGCAGGATTGCCCATAGTGGATGAAAGATCCCAATGCCCAGGCGAAGTGTGACGGGGGACCGCACGCATGGCTTCTCCGGATCGACGCCAAGGGGCTGATCCCAGAGCAGAACGGAGCATGCGGTGCCAGCTGGTTCGGTGAGTTCGGGAAGCAAATCCACGAGTCTGCCGCGGCGGCAACTCGGCCGGTATCTGCGCGATATGCGCACCCAGGCGGGGTTGACCATCGCCCAGGCGGCTCGGCTGATGGAATGGGGCGCCAGCACCCTGCAACGGCTGGAGAAGGGTCAGGCCGACCGGATCCGCACCATCGACATCCGGGAGCTGTGCCGGATCTACGGTGTCCCCGATCAACTCGCCGAGGGCCTGGCCGGGCTCGCCCAGCAGGCCGACACCCCGAGCTGGTGGCACGCCTTCGGTGACGTGATTCCCGAAACCTTCGACGTATACGTGGGTTTGGAGGCGGCGGCGGAATCCGTCACGGCCTATCATCCCGAGCTCGTCCCTCCGCTGTTGCAGACCGCCGACTACGCACGGGCGCTGTACCGACTGGCCCACCCCGGTGACGACGAGGCCGCACTCGACAAGCGGGTGCAGCTGCGGCTGCAACGGCAGGCGCTGATCTCCCGCAGGGTCGCACCGGCGAACCTGGATGTGATCGTGCACGAAGCGGTGCTGCGCCGGATGGTCGGCGGCGCGAAGGCGATGACGGGCCAGCTGCGGCAGCTGGCGGACGCGGGCACCAGGGACAATGTCACCGTACGGGTGCTGCCGTTCACCGCCGGCGTACCGCTCGGTGTCGGCACCGGCGCGTTCACCATCCTGGAATTCGGCGTCGACCGATCGGGCCGTCCGCTGGAACCGCCGGTGGTGCACGCCGAGGGTCTGACCGGGGATCTGTATCTGGAACGCCCGGCGGATGTGCGCCGGTACCATCGGGCGCACGAGAACCTCCGGCACTCCGCGCTGGACGGTCCATCGAGTAGGCACCTGCTGCGGCAGCTGGCGAAGGAGTTCCTGGCATGAGTATCGACAAGGGCGCCGACATCGACCTGACCGGCGCGACCTGGCTGCGCGCGGGCGAAGGGGAAAACGGCGACGCCGTCGAGGTGGCACTGCTCGCCGACGGCCACGTCGGCATGCGTGACGGAAAGAACCCGGACGGCCCCGCCCTGATCTTCACCCCGGGCGAATGGGCCGCGTTCACCGCGGGCGTGCAGGACGGTGAATTCGACCGGCCCGGCACTTCCTAGCCTCGAGCGCACCGGCCCACGATCTACCTGGTGTTTGACATCCGAAGATAACGGGTAGACAACAACTTGTGGATCGTGGGCTGAAAAACACCCACCCCTTGTACCGCAGATTGCGGCCGCACGACTGGGTCGAATGGCTTATCGTCGCGCTGCTTTTCGCGGTGTCGGCGGTGGGTATCTATGTACTCACCGGCTCGTTGGCGTCGGCATTGCTCGTCGGGGCGCTGGTATGGCTGGTGGCAGCGGGTGTGGTGGCCCTGCTGTGAGGGTGCCGACACCGCCGAGCGAGCGGTGACGGCCCAGCTGTAGACCGCCGGTCAGCGGCGAAACAGCTTGTTGCCCAGCCACACCAGCGGATCGTACTTGCGGTCGACCACCCGTTCCTTCATCGGAATGAGCGCGTTGTCGGTGATCTTGATGTGCTCCGGGCACACCTCGGTGCAGCATTTGGTGATATTGCACAGGCCGAGGCCGTGCTCCTCCTGAGCCATATCCCGGCGGTCGGCCACATCGAGCGGATGCATCTCCAATTCGGCGATGCGCATCAAGAACCGCGGACCGGAGAACGCCTGCTTGTTCTCCTCGTGATCGCGAACGACGTGACAGGTGTTCTGGCACAGGAAACATTCGATGCATTTGCGGAATTCCTGCGACCGCTCCACATCGACCTGTTTCATCCGGTACTCCCCCGGCTTCAGATCCGGCGGCGGGGTGAACGACGGTATTTCCCTGGCCTTTTCGTAGTTGAACGACACGTCGGTCACCAGATCCTTGATGACCGGGAAGGTCCGCATCGGCGTCACCGTGATGAGCTCGTCCTGGGTGAATGTCGACATCCGGGTCATGCACAGCAGCCGCGGCCTGCCGTTCACCTCCGCCGAGCACGAACCGCATTTACCCGCTTTGCAATTCCAGCGCACCGCGAGATCGGGCGCCTGAGTGGCCTGTAAGCGGTGGATGATGTCGAGCACCACCTCGCCCTCGTGCACGGGCACGGTGAAGTCGTGCAGCTCGCCGCCGTCGATATCGCCGCGCCAGATGCGGAACCTGGCGTCGTAACCCATAGTCAGGCCTCTCCGTCGGTGGAAACTCCGGCCGCCGGATGCCCGGCGAGTTCGGCTGGGGTGTAGTACTTCTCGAGTTCGGCCAGATCGAACAGCGCCAGCAGTTCCGACCGCATCGGCGGCTGATCCTCGACCGTCACCGACACACCGGGCACCATGTCGTCCGGTCGCGCCGGGTCCAGCGTGCAGACCAGGAGCTTGTTGCGCCATTGCGGATCCATGGCCGGGTGGTCGTCGCGGGTGTGGCCGCCGCGGCTCTCGGTGCGCAGCAGCGCCGCCTGCGCGACGCATTCGCTGACCAGCAGCATGTTCCGTAGATCGAGCGCGAGATGCCAGCCCGGGTTGAACTGGCGATGGCCCTCCACCGTCACCGCCGTGAACCGCTCGCGCAGCTCGGCCAGCTTGTCGATGGCCTCGCGCACCTCGTGTTCCTTGCGGATGATGCCGACCAGATCGTTCATGGTCTGCTGCAGATCGGTGTGCAGGGTGTACGGGTTCTCGCCGGTGCCCGTGGCAGGCGGATCGAATGGGGCCAGTGCGGTTGTCGCGGCCGCGGCGATATCGGCGTCGGCGACCGCGGGCCGGGAGCCCAATCCCTCCACGTAAGCGGCCGCACCCAGCCCCGCCCGCCGGCCGAAGACCAGCAGGTCCGACAGCGAATTGCCGCCGAGCCGGTTCGAGCCGTGCATACCGCCGGAACACTCACCAGCCGCGAACAGACCGGGCACCCGCGCCGCGCCGGTATCGGGATCCACCTCGATGCCGCCCATCACGTAATGGCAGGTGGGGCCGACCTCCATCGGCTCCTTGGTGATGTCCACATCGGCCAGCTCCTTGAACTGGTGATGCATCGACGGCAACCTGCGCACGATCTCCTCGGCCGGCATCCGGGAGGCGATATCGAGGTAGACACCGCCGTGCTCGGTGCCGCGACCGGCCTTGACCTCCTCGTTGATGGCGCGTGCCACCTCGTCGCGCGGCAGCAGATCGGGTGTGCGGCGCGCGGAATCGTTATCGCGCAGCCACTGATCGGCCTCGGCCTCGGTCTCGGCGTACTGGCCCTTGAACACCGCGGGGATGTAGTCGAACATGAACCGCTTGCCGTCGGTGTTCTTGAGCACCCCGCCGTCACCGCGCACACCTTCGGTGACCAGGATGCCTTTCACACTCGGTGGCCAGACCATGCCGGTGGGGTGGAACTGCAGGAACTCCATATTGATCAGGGCGGCCCCGGCGCGCAGCGCGAGCGCGTGGCCGTCGCCGGTGTACTCCCAGGAGTTCGAGGTGACCTTGTAGGACTTGCCGATCCCGCCGGTGGCGAGCACCACCGCGGGTGTCTCGAAGAGGATGAACCGGCCGGATTCGCGCCAATAGCCGAAGGCGCCGCTGATCCGGTCGCCGTCCTTGAGCAGTTCGGTCACCGTGCATTCGGCGAAGACCTTGATCCGCGACTCGTAATCGCCGGTCGCGGCGAAATCCTCCTGCTGCAGCGACACGATCTTCTGCTGCATGGTCCGGATGATCTCCAGACCGGTCCGGTCGCCGACGTGCGCCAGCCGGGGATAGGTGTGGCCGCCGAAATTGCGCTGACTGATCCGCCCGTCGGGTGTCCGATCGAACAGTGCGCCATAGGTTTCCAGCTCCCACACCCGGTCCGGCGCCTCACGGGCGTGCAGTTCGGCCATGCGCCAGTTGTTGAGGAATTTGCCGCCGCGCATGGTGTCACGGAAGTGGGTTTCCCAGTTGTCCTTCTCGTTGGCATTGCCCATCGACGCCGCGCAGCCGCCCTCGGCCATCACGGTATGGGCCTTGCCGAACAGCGATTTGCACACCACCGCCACCGAAAGACCACGTTCCCGAGCCTCGATCACCGCGCGCAGTCCGGCGCCACCGGCACCGATGACGACGACGTCGTATGCGTGCCGTTCCACTTCTGGCATAGCCGCGAAAACTCCTCAGTCGATGAATCGAAGATCCGAAATCGTCCCGCTGGCAACCAACATCACGTAGAAGTCGGTGATCACCAGCGTGCCGAGGGTGGTCCAGGCCAGGGCCATGTGCCGGGTGTTGAGCTTGGAGACCTGGGTCCAGAACCAGTACCGCACCGGATGGGCGGAGAAGTGTTTGAGCCTGCCGCCCGCGATATGCCTGCACGAATGGCAGGACAGGGTGTAAGCCCACAGCAGGATCACATTGCCGGTGAGGATCAGGCTGCCCAGACCCATCCCGAAGCCGCCGCTCGCGCCGTGATAGGCGCCGATGGCGTCGTAGGTGTTGATCACCGAGATGATCACCGCGACATAGAAGAAGTAGCGGTGCACGTTCTGGATGATCAGCGGCAGCCTGGTCTCGCCGGTGTAGCTCTTGTGCGGTTCGGCGACAGCGCAGGCCGGCGGCGACAGCCACACCGAGCGGTAGTAGGCCTTGCGGTAGTAGTAGCAGGTGAGCCGGAAACCGAGCAGGAACGGCAGCGCCACGAACCCGAGCGGCAGAATCGCGGGGATGTCACCGATCGGCGTGCCGAAATGGCTGGAGCCCTCGACGCAGGAGGTGCTCAGGCACGGCGAGTAGAACGGCGTCAGGTAGTGGTAGTCGGCGACCCAGTAGGCCGTGCGCACATACGAGCGGATCGTCGCGTAGATGACGAACGCGGCCAGGCCGAGCACCGTGAACAGTGGTGGCACCCACCATCGGTCGGTGCGCAATGTCTGCTGCGTGATGCGGGCCCTTGTCCTGCTGAAGACGCCGGTTCCCGTTTCGGGGGTCACGGTCGGTGCGGCACTCACCGGTCGATCCCTCGCTGATCCGCGGTGCGGGTGGTCATCATTACCTCCGCGATCGAATGTGATGCTGAGCACCATACGCCGCAGGTGCTATCGCATGAGCAGGGTCTCGCCAACGCGGACCCCGCCGTAGTGCGGTGATTTGTATCACAGTCGATCGCGGGCGATGCGCCGGCGCCGGGTGTGGTGAACCGGTGGCAACTCGCCGCGGGAACGGGGATCGGGAGGTAGACGCACGTCGTCCGCCCGCGTGCGGCGGGCGGACGACGGCAGGGCTATGTGGTGCGGGGGCGGGAGTGGAAGCCCAGGCCCTCGTCCTGTGCGCCCATCCACGCGGCCTCGTCGGACTTGCTGTCGGGCACGTAGATGGGTTCCTGTGACCGCTTGGTCACTCTCGGTGGCGGTGACTGCTCGAGGTCTTCGCTGTCGATGGTGAGCCGCTCCAAATCGTTTTCGAGGCGGCGCACCGTAGTGGCATCGCCGTAGTTCGCGCGCAGTGCCTCTATGGACTGCCGGAGTTGGCCGACGGCGTAGCGGAGATCCGCGAATTCGCTGCGTGTCATCGATTCCTCCTGAGTTCATACCCGGTCATCCGGATCGGCTACCGCGCGGACCTCGCTGGCCGCGTGACGGCGTGTCGTGTGACCGACCACACATCGTGATCTACAACACAGTAACTGAAGTTATCGGATTCGGCTCGTCGGATACCGGCAAGTAGCGATGTCTTCAGCCCGCCGACGCGTACCCGCCGCCGTGCCCTGTGGCCGCCGCGAAGGCTCGCTCCACCAGGCCGGCGATCGAGGCGGCGACCTCCTCCGCGCGTTCCAAGATCACGCCGTGACCTGCTCCTTCGAGCCGCACCAGTTCCGAACCCGACAACTGCGAGGCCAGCACCACCGAATGGGTGAACGGCACCATGATGTCGGCCGTGCCCGCCAGCACCAGCGCCGGAATCGCGCCGAGCCGGTGCAGAGCGGCCGTCTCGTCGAAGGCCATCAGGGATGACAGGAATCCGGCCATGGTGAGCAGTGAGGTCTCGTTCATCATGGCGGTGGCGAGCGCGACCAGACGCGGATTCACCTTCCTGGTACCGAAATTCGCTTCCCGCAGGATAGGTTCGAGGATTCGCCGCGAGAGCCGCTTCGAGGCCTGCATCGTCCGAGGCGCCCGCCGCACCGCGAAATGCAGTGAGTTCACCGCGCGCCGATTCAGCAACCTGCCGAGGCCGACCTCGGTGAGTCCCTTGGCGGCACCGGCGATGAGCCCCACTCCGACGACGCGGGTGCCGATCGACTGCGGGAACAATCGCGCATAGGCCAGCACCACCATCGCGCCCATCGAATGACCGACCAGCACCACCGGTCCGCGCGGGCTCACCGTTCGCAGCACCGTGTCGAGGTCGCGGCCGAGTTGTTCGATCGTGTAGGTGGCCGGATCACCCGCACCGGATTCGCCGTGGCCGCGGTGGTCGTAGAACACCATGCGGGTCGCGCCGCCCCAGTGCCGCAGCAGATGGGCCCGCAGGAACGACCAGGATTCGGTGTGCAGGCAATGTCCGTGCACGAAGACCACGGTCAGCGGGGCGTCGTCGGCGCCGAAGACGCGCACGGCGAGCGGGACGCCGTCGTCGGTGGCCACGGTGAGGCGATGGCCGTCGTGGTCGGCTGCCCGGCACGCAAGGGTCATCGTGGACATGACTATCTCCTGTCGGCCCCACCGTGGGACAGGTCCGCACCGTGGTCGGAGTGTTCTCGTCCGGATGTCGCTGCCGGATGGTGCCCCGTTAGCCGCACCTACCTGGCGTTATGCACACGTTGTCCAACCGAGTCCTGCGGTCGACATCGGGGGCGGCCCGCATGGAAAGCAGGAAATTATGGGTGTATCTACAATTTTTGCTATATCTTCGCAGATTCTGCTGATGGCCGTGTGGAGGTTTGTCTTCGGCTATCGAGCAGAACTACTAGATAACCGTAGATTGCGCTGACGACGATGGGTGCCCGCTTCGCGATGCAGGTATTGCGAGTTCTAGCGCATAGCCGAGATTGCTGAATATTTCCATCGCGCTCCGGCGCGGTGCGGTCAGGTCCCCACGCGGCGGGTCGAGGGCAGGAACGGGCGCAGCAGATTGGTCTGGGTCGACGGACCGAACTGCCATTCGGCGATCCACGGGCCGGTGCCTTCACTCTGATCGAGCACACCGTCCTCGAGCCATTCGTGGTTGCCGTCGAGCACGCCGCGGGTCAGCGCGCGGTCCTCGTCATCGGTGTTGTCCCAGAGCGCTTCGAACAGTGCCCGGACCCGGAGCCTGGCCTGCCGGCAGAAGGTGTCGGCCAGTTCGGTCGCCGAGCGCGCCTCCACCGCACCGGCGGTGCGCAGGTCCTGGGCTCGCACGCAGGCCGCGGACATGGCGAACAGCTCCGCACCGATATCGACGATGCGGCCGAGGAAGTTCTGCCGGTACTCCAGGCCCGCCTGCCAGCGCGCCATCGCGTACATCAGCGACCGGGCCTGTTTGCGCGCGTTGCGCTCCACGAACCGCAGATGCCCGGCCAGCGGGCCGAACTCGGGATAGCTCGCGGGCACGGTGCCGGCACCCACAGCCAGCTGCGGGAACCACTTCGCGTAGAAACCGCCAGCCCCGACGGCCGCCTTGGCCTTGTCCTTGAACTCCGCGTTCCGGTCGACCAGCGCGCCGGCGGCGGCCATATGCGCATCGGCCATCTCGCGGGCGATCAACAGCCGCATGATCTCGCTGGAGCCTTCGAAGATGCGGTTGATCCGTAGATCGCGCACCAGCTGTTCGGCGGGAACGGCGCGTTCGCCGCGGGCGGCCAGCGAGGCGGCGGTCTCGTAGCCCCGGCCGCCACGGATCTGGACCAGTTCGTCGGCGATCCGGCAGCTCATCTCGCTGGACCACAGTTTGGCCAGGGCCGCTTCGATCCGGATGTCGTTGCGGCCCTCGTCGGCCATGGTGCCCGACAGATCGAGCACCGCTTCCAGCGCGAAGGTGGTGGCCGCGATGAACGACAGCTTCGCCGCGACCGCGGCGTGCTCGCCGACCGGCCTGCCCCACTGCACCCGCTGACCGCTCCATTCCCTGGCGATCTTCAGCGACCATTTCGACGCCGCAGTGCACAGCGCCGGAATCGCCAGCCTGCCCGCATTGAGCGTGGTGAGTGCGATCTTGAGCCCATCGCCCTCGCGGCCGACCAGATTGCGTGCAGGCACCCGAACGTTGTGCATCCTGGTGACGCCGTTCTCGATGCCGTGCAGGCCCATGAACGCATTGCGCCGCTCCACGGTCAATCCCGGTGAGTCCGCCTCGACCACGAACGCCGAGATCCCGCCGCGATGCCCCTCGCTCTTGGGCACTCGTGCCATCACCACCAGCAGTTCGGCCACCACGCCATTGGTGGTCCACAGCTTCACCCCGTTGAGTTCGTAGGCCTCGCCGTCCGCGGTCGGGGTTGCGGTGCTCGCCATGCGTGCCGGATCGGAGCCGACGTCGGGTTCGGTGAGCAGGAACGCGCTGACCGCGCCCGCGGCGCAGCGGGGCAGGAATTCACGCTTCTGCTCTTCGGTGCCCGCCAGTTTGAGCGGTTCGGGCACACCGATGGACTGGTGCGCCGACAGCAGCACGCCGAGGCTCGGGTGTGCCGAGCCGACCAGCATGAGCGCCCGGTTGTAGCCGTACTGCGACAGGCCTTGCCCGCCGTAGTCGTGCGGGATCTTCAGGCCGAAGCAGCCGAGGTCGGCCAGCGCGCGGACGTAATCATCGGGAATGCGCGACTGCTCCTCGATCAGCGCGCCGTCTATCGAGGCGCAGACCGGGCGCAGCCGGGCCAGGAACTCGTCGGTGCGGTCGGCGTCGTCGGCGGTAGGGCGTGGATACGGGTGGATCAGGTCCAGCCGGAATCGCCCGAGAAACATCTCCTTGGCGAAGGATGGCTTGGCCCAGCCGGTTTCGCGGGATTCTTCGACGAGAGCCCGGGCCTGTTCCTCGGTGGCGTCGACTTTCGCGGTGGTAGCCATATCTGCTCCTCGGACGTGATCGGGATCACATTCGAGTGTAGGAAAGTTGGTTACCCGCCGGTAGGTCTGGAGTCCGGCGATTTCTACAGGTTTCTAACCCTCGCGGTAGAAGGGTGGATAACGGGCAATCAGACGCTGCGCAGATACCGGCCGAAATGTGGAACGGTGAATCCGATCGTCCCGCGCTCGGCCGAGTAGATCAGCCCCTTCTTGATCAGCCCATCGCGCGCCGGCGACAGCGACGCCGGTTTCCGGCCGAGTTCCGCGGCAACCGCCGCCGTCGCGACCGGGCCGTCATCGCCGGACAGATCCGCCATGGCCCGCATGTACTCCCGTTCGGCGGGGGTTGCGCGTTCATAGCGGGAACCGAAGAAGCCGACCGCGAGCTCCTCCTCGGCCGTCGGCGCGGCGACCGCCACGTCCTCGGCGGTGATCGGGCTGCCAGGGGCCTGATCCCAGGTCGCCTTGCCGTAGGCCTGCACGAAATAGGGGTAGCCGTCGGCCTTTTGGTACAGCGCCCGCAGTGCTTCGTCGGTGAACTTCACTTCCTCGCGTTCGGCCGGCGCGATGAGTGCCTGGTCGGCGGATTCGCGGTCCAGCCGATCGATGCGGTGGTAGCTGAACAGCCGCTCGGAATAGCTTTTCGAGGCCGAGAGCACCGCGGGCAGATGTGGCAGACCCGCGCCGACCACGATCAGC
This sequence comes from Nocardia sp. CDC519, assembly GCF_059509835.1. NCBI lineage: Bacteria > Bacillati > Actinomycetota > Actinomycetes > Mycobacteriales > Nocardiaceae > Nocardia > Nocardia sp. CDC519. Next base: position 1,167,627 of record NZ_CM183377.1, read on the forward strand.
GGCGCCGCGTCCTGACTCAGTTCGTGACAGGCCCCGCAGATGGCGGAGATGTCGGCGGGCCCGAGATCCTGCATTTCGTCGATGAAGATCGCGATCCCGACCCCGATATCGGCGGCCAGCGCGGCCGCCTCGACCAACAGCTCCACCAGGTCGATCTCGATATCGCCGGAGTCGGCGCGCCCGGTCACGGCGGGCACGTCGATGCCGGGCTGCCAGCGTTCCCGCATGCCCTTGTCCGCGGTCGCGCGCAGAGCGAAGGCCTTGAGGATGCCGAGGAAATCGTCGACCCGCTCGGGATTGCGATGCGCCATCGCGATCGCGCGGACGGCCATATGCAGCGCCGACGACAGTGGCCTTCGCAATTCTTGATCGGGACGAGCCTCGATCTTGCCCGTGCCCCAACCGCGGGAGACCGCGGCGGAACGAAGTTGATTGAGCAGCACGGTTTTTCCGACTCCACGCAGCCCGGTGAGCATGACGCTGCGTTCGGGCCGCCCGCGCGCGATGCGTTCGAGCACGATGTCGAAAGCGTCGAGTTGCTTATCGCGCCCGGCCAATTCGGGTGGGCGCTGACCGGCGCCGGGAGCATACGGATTGCGCACGGGGTCCATACCCCGACACCGTAGCGCGGATCGACAGAGATCTCTGGGCATCTCTACGGCGTGTCCTAGATACGGCTATCGATTCATGATCACGGAGCGGCGGCGACGCGGCCGGTGCCTGCCGAAACTAAGCTGGGCCTCCCGCGAAGATTGGAGTCGACTATGTCCGGCGAGCACGAGATGCCCGGCGAGGACGAGATTCCCTCCGGCACCGCCGAGGTCGTCGAGTCCTGGGAGGTCCCCGCCGGTTCGGTGGTCGCGAGCCGGATTCGCGACAACATCCTCATCGCCATTCAGCGCGGTTACGACGATCCGCAGTTGGTGGCGGACCTGGCGGTCGGGCCCCTGGTGATGGCTGTCGGGAAACTGGAGGTCGAGCTGGCGGCCGCGCGGCGCAGGATCGAAGAACTCGAGCGCTCGGTCGGCGATCTCGCCGGCGGTTCGGCCCGCGGAAGATAGCTGTGCGGATGCTGTTCGGGTTCACGGGTGGTAGCTGTTCACGCTGGCAAATCCGTGGCCAGCTCCGATGATGGGTAACTATCGGCATCGGTCCGATAACGGGAGGTTTTCAGCGATACCGGTCCGTTATCGAAGCGGCTCCGAGCGAATGGTCCGGTTGCGCACTGTGTTTGCATCCGCGTGTGCAGATCTCGAAAAGTCCCTGCTCTGTGCGCTGGACAACATCGCGTCCGCACCGTAATCTTCTCGTGACTTAGTGGAGTCTGTCGCTTCGTCAGAGAGGCGGCGCCACCTGGTCACCGCTTCATCGTCGGTCGGGATTCGTGGGTCTCGGCTGTTCGAACCGGGCATCGGCAGATAGTCGTCAACCTTGCTCGGTCGGCGGTAGAGCACGAAGATCGGAGACGCAGCTCGGTGGGTAAACACAGCTTGCAGCGGGATTCTCGTTTGCCGAATTCCGTCAAGGGTGCGCTCGTCATGGGCGCGGTGGCAGCATCCACAGGGGCCATGCCGGCCATTTCGGCATCGGCGGCCACGATCGACGTTCCCGGCGTCGGTAAGTTCGAGGTGGACGTCCCGCCCGAGTTCCAGCAGCCGGTAGACGAGCTCAACAAGCAGTTGCAGGCCGCCATGGCCCCGCACGCGCAGGGCGGGCCGCAGGCCGCCGCCCCGGCACCCGGTGTTCCCGGCTTCGCCCCGGTGATGCCCGGCGTGTTCGACAACTCCCCCGGCGATATCGCCCTCAACGCCGCCAAGACCAAGGTCGGCGCCCAGTACTCCTGGGGCGCGGCGGGCCCGTTCAGCTTCGACTGCTCCGGTCTGGTCCAGTGGGCCTACCGGCAGGCCGGAATCAAGCTTCCCCGCACCAGCTTCGAACAGTCGCACGTCGGCGCTCCCGTGGCCTTCCACGATCTGCGTCCCGGTGACATCGTCATCACCAACGGTGGCGGACACGTCGGCATCTACGCCGGCGGCGGTCAGCTGCTCAACGCGGTCCAGTCCGGTACCCCGGTCTCCTACACCCCGCTGAGCCCCGACGACGTGGTCACCGCACGCCGTATCGTCTAAAGAGTGGCCCGCGCCGAGCCCGGCAACCAGAACACCGCGAACCAGGCCCGAGTGGATTCCTGGACCTGGGCGGTCCGGCTGTTCAAAACCCGCTCAGCCGCCGCTGAAGCCTGCCGAGGTGGGCACGTCCGCGTCAACGGCACGACGGCCAAGCCCGCCCAGCCCGTCCGCCCGGGCGACGAGGTGCGCATCCGGATCAGCGGTATCGAACGCATCGTGATCGTCGAGCGCGTCATCACCAAACGAGTGAGCGCTCCGATCGCCGCGCAATGCCTGATCGACCGCAGTCCGCCGCCGCCGTCGCGGGAAATCCTCGCCACCATGCCGCGCCGCGATCGCGGTTCCGGCAGGCCAACCAAACGTGAACGCCGCGAAACCGACCGGCTCCTCGGCCGCACCGAATGATCGCGCCGCTGTGGAGACTCAGAGTGTGCCCGCAACATAGTGTTCCCGGCAGGCCGAGCGGCGAATCTTTCCGCTGCTGGTGAGTGGTAGCCGACCGCGCACGGTCAGCACGATGTCGCGCGGGGTGATGCCGTGGACCGTCGCGACGGCACTGCGGATCCGGCGGTCGATCTGCGTGGCACAGACATCGGCCGCCCTGATCTCGGCGACAAGCACCAGTTGCTCGCTGCTGCCGTCGTCGTGACCGAACGCCGCGATCCGCCCCGGCCGCAGTTCCGGCGCGCAGGCCGTCACGGTCGCCTCGATATCGGCGGGGTAATGATTGCGGCCGTCCACCACGATCACGTCCTTGCACCGTCCGGCGATGTACAGCTGGCCGTCGTGCCGGAACCCGAGATCGCCGGTGCGCAGCCATCCGCCGGATGTCGAGGGCAAGGGCTGGTCGAAGGTCGCGGCCGATACCGCGGGGTTCTCGAAGTAGCCCGCGCAGACATTCGGGCCCGCCACCCAGATCTCGCCGACTCGGCCGGGCTCGACCTCGGTGCCGCGGTCCGGGTCGACGATGGCGATCCGCTGCCCCACCGGCACGCCACACCCGACCAGCCGGGTGCCGGTCGGCTCGTCGTCGGTGACGACGACCCGCCCCGCACCGAGCGCCCGGCGATCGAACAGCCGCGCCACCGGTTCGTCGTCCTGGCCCGCGATGGTGACCGGAAGGGTGGCCTCGGCGAGCCCGAAACCCGGTGTGTGGGCGTGGTGACGGAACCCGTGTGCCGCGTAGGTGGCGGTGAATTCGGTGAGGGTTGCCGCACGGATGGGTTCGGCGCCGTTGAGAACGACACGAAGCGCGGACAGGTCCAATCCATCGCGTTCCGCCTCCGTGGTGTGTGAAACCGACAGGGCCAGGCCGAAATTCGGTGTCGCGGTGGCACCGGCACGATAGTCCGAGCAGGCGCGCAGCCAGCGCGCCGGACGTTTGGCGAATTCTTCCGGAGCCATGGTCACGGCAGGCACCCCCGAATACAGCGGCAGCGACAGCCCGAACACCAAACCCAGGTCGTGAAAGAACGGCAGCCAGGAAACGATGGGCGCGGCGGTCGTCGCCGGTAGGGTGGATCGCAATTGCCGTATCGCCGCAGCGAGATTCGCGTGCGTCACCTCGACACCCGCGGGCGTGCGCGTCGAGCCGGAGGTGTATTGGAGGTAGGCCGTACTCGCGGGATCGACCGGCGGTGGCTGCGGGTCGGTTCGCGTTTCTACCAGTGGATCGACGGTGACGACGGGCAGCTCACCGATGATCGCCGATGTTCGCGAATCGCCGGGCGCGGTGAGCGCCACCGTGGGGCGGGCGTGGGCGAGGATCACGGCCGCGCGCTCGGCCTCGACCGGACGGCCCACCGGAAACAGCGGCACCGCAATGCGTCCGGAGTTCAGGCAGGCCAGGAACGCCACGGCGTAGGCGGCTCCGTGCGGGCACATGATGGCTATCCGGTCCCCTGGCGCACTGATGTCGAGCAAGGTCTGCGCGTAAGCGAGGGCGGCGTGGTGAAGTACGGAATAGGTCGATGCCGCGGCAAGGCGTTCGGTCCCCCGATAGGTCAAGGTGACGACAGCGTCCGCGTCCGGCCGGTCGAGGGCATGTGCCCCCACGCGCTCGTGCAGCAGATAGGACGACGGCGTCATGTGGGGTGACCGGCAGCCGGGTGCTCGATGCGTTCGGCGAGCGCGGCGGCCAGCGATTCGACGGTGGGATGGCGGAACAGGTCCGCGGTCGCGATGCGGATACGCAGTTCGTGCTCGAGCGCGCGGCGCATCTCGACAGCGAGCAGTGACGTCAAGCCGAGATCGTTGAAATCCGTTGCGGTATCGATGGAATCGGCAGCCACCCGCAAGGTGTTCGCGAGGATTCGGTGGATCAGGGCAACCAGCTGGGTATCCCCGGTGGGACCGGGCTCGGTGACGGCTCGGCGCCCGGCCAGCAGTTCGGCCAAGCGCTGCGCCACCGGTGACGGATCCGCCGTCTCCCGGTAGTCCAGCGCGACCAGGTGGCCCGCCTGATGGCCGATGGCCTGCTGCAACAGCTCCGCGCCACGATCGGCGTCGAACGGGACGATGCCCGCCCGCCGCAAATGGTCGGCCCCACCGGCAGATTCGGCCAGCCCGGTGTCCCACAGTCCCCATCCGACGCTGATGACGCGCCGATGCGGATAACGGTGGACGAGGGCGTCCATGGCGGCATTCGCGCAGGCGTACGCCGACTGGCCGGGTGCGCCGAACGCACCGGCGGCGGAGGAGAACAGCAGCACGAAATCGGTGGGATCGGCGGCGGTCAGTTCGATGAGGTTGGTGGCGGCGGCCAGTTTGGGCGCGAACATCCGGTCCAGCTGGGTGGGAGTGACGTCCTCGATCAGTGCGTCCTCCAGTGCGCCGGCGGCATGCACCACACCGCGGATGGTGGAACCGCATTCGCGGATATCGCGCAGAGCGTGGTCGAGATCGGTGCGATCGGCGGTATCGCAGCGCACCACCACGATCCGATCCTCGCGACCATCCAGCAGCGGCGGCACCGGCCGCGGGGCGCGCGTCGGCACCACCACGTCGCGGGCGCCGCTGTCGAGCAGCCACCGCACCGCGACCGAACCCAGCGTGCCGAGCCCGCCACAGACCACATACGTGCCGAGCGGGTCGATGGTGCCGGGCGCCCGCTCCGGTGCCACCGGGACGAACCGGCGGGTGGCCGGCCCGCCGCCGGTGAGCCGCAGCTCCGCCGGGAGTCCCGGCGACGCATCGGTGAGCAATCCGGCCAGCATCTCCGGGTCGCCACGGTCATCGGTCCACACCAGCCGCACCATCGGACCGGATTCCAGCCGCACCGAGCGCAGCAGCCCCGCGACCCCGCCGATCACGCTCGGCTCGGCGACACCGTGCAGCTCGGGCAGCACCATGCTCAGCGAAGCCGCCACGGGGCTGCGCACGACTCGCTGTACCAGGTCGAGCACGCGCCCCATCCGATCGACGACTGCCCCGTACCCCGCGTCGGCCAGGTCGTCATCGTCGGCGGGCCACACCACGACCACTGCCGTCCGCGCCGCCGCGGTCCTGCCCGCGAGGACCGCGTCCACGATCGGTGCGGCCGCATCCGCCTCTCGCGCCACCCGCTCACTGGGCATGCGCCGATCCAGCACCCGCGTCAGCCGGACCGCAGCCTCCGATTCACCGACCACCAGCATCCGCCGAACCTCCGCGCCCGCGCCGGGCCCGGCGGGATTCACCGATGCCGTCGCGGTCACCGGACTCGGCGAAGGCGCGGGGAACTCGAACGGTTCCCAGGTCTCGCGCCACCACACGGTGGGCGCTTCGGGGACGCGGGTGAGGGCAGGCGCTGCCCGGTCCGGGTAGGCGATGGGCGGGCGGCCGGGGAGCGCCGTCCGGCCCGGCGTCGACCGGGCAGTGGCATCGGGCGGAGTCGGCTGCCACGGGTCGCTCCGGACGTCCCCGGTGTGCCACGTGGAATCGAAATCGACCGTGCCCGTGCTTCGCACGACCGTGTCCGCGCCCACGGGTGTGCGCGCCCCGCGCCGGGGCGCGAGCGCATCCGCCGGCGCCGCCACCGGGTTCGCCGGCTCGCCGCCCGGACGGGTGAAGCGGATCTGGACACCGGTGAGGGCAAGGGCGGGTGCGCCGTGCTGGTCGGTGGCGATGACGTCGCCGATGAGCCCGGTGGCGGTGCGGGTACGCAGCAGGGCGTGGACCTCGCAGAGGCGGCGGTCTCGTTCGGTGGACAGCCAGGCCGCGGCGATGGCGATCGGAAGCGGGACGGCATCGGGCGGGAGAGCGGAGTGGTCGAGGGCGGCCAGCAGGTGCAGGCAGCCGTCGATCGTCGCGGTGGCGTCGGCGTCGGCGGGCGCGAGGGTGCCGATCGCACGGTCGTGGCCGCCGGCAATGGTACGCAGCGGGCGAAACGCAGGGCCGTAGGCGAGTCCGCGCTCGCGCAGCGCCGCGTAGAAGGCGGTGGGTGCGATGACACGCAGACCGCTGCGGCCTGCCCGATTGGCATCGACCACCCGCATCCATGCGATGATGTCACCGGGTGTGGGGCCATCGGTGAGCCGTGCTTTAGCCAGCGTTCCGGCGCCCGGGGCCTCCGCCCGCACACTTTCCGATTCCCGCCGCAACACCACCTCGGCTGTCGCGCCGGCCGCCAGTGGCGCGTGCACCACGACCTCCGCGAGCGCGGCCCGCCCGCACGCACCGGCCAACTGCGTGAACCGCCGCAACCAATACGCCGCGGGCACCAGAGCCACACCGCCGACCACGTGCTCGCCGAAATCCTCGGCACCGGCCGATGCCGCACCGGCGACGAGCGGAAACCGGCGCCGCCGCCATCGCCTGCGCGGGGCACCCGAAAACCCGCCGAGCGCCGACCAATTCAGTGCCCGGCCTTCCACATACAGCTGGGCGAGGCAGGCGAGCAGGCCTGCCGCCTCGTCGTCGCGAGCGGTCGCCGCATGCGCGGTCATGCCGAGATCGTCGTGATCACGCACTGCCGAGATCAGCTGCGGATGCGGGCCGATCTCCAGCACCGTCGAGAACCCCGCATCGGCGGCGCTGCGCAACGCGCGTGCGAGTTCGACTGTGCCACGGGCATTATCGAGCCAGTACTCGGCGTCGGTGGCATCGGAGGTGATCGTGCGACCGGCATGGGTGGTCGAGTACACCGGCGTCTGCGGTACGCGGGCGACGACGTCCTTGATGGCCGCGCAGAACTCCGGCAGCACCGCCTCCACCTGCGGGCTGTGCGCCGCGAAGGCCACCGCCACCCGACGGGCGAACAGGCCTCGCCGCCGTGCCCGCCGCACCACCGCCTCCACCGAGCGTTCGGTGCCGGACACCACCACCGAACGCGGTCCGTTGACCGCCGCGATCCCGGCCGACGCCCGCAGCGGCTCGACCATGAGCGCCACCTGGTCCGGTTCGGCCTCGAGCACCGCCATCGCACCCTGACCGTCCAACCGCGCCAATGCCCGGCTGCGCGCGACGACCACCCGCGCCGCGTCCGCCAACGTCAATGCTCCGCTCACCGCGGCCGCGGCGACTTCGCCGAGGCTGTGCCCGGCCACGCCGTCGGGGCGCACCCCGAATGAGGCGAGCAGCTCCGACAGCGCGATCTGATAGACGAACAACGCGGGCTGCACGACCTCGGTCGCGTTACGTCCGCTGTCGTTGCCGCCGAAGCCACGTCGCGGCGTCCATACCCGCGGTCCACCCGCGTCGCAGACGGCATCGGCGGCCGCGGTGAGCGCGCGGGCGAACACCGGATAGCGCGCGGCGAGCACCCGTCCCATCCGCGCATGCTGGCCGCCCTGACCGGAGAACAGCAACAGCAATCCACCGGGCCGACGCTGTGCCGCCGGCCCGATCACGCGCGGATCCGCTGCGCCCCCGGCCAATCCACGCAGCCCGGCGACGGCGGCCGCGGCGTCGTCGGCGATCACCGCCGCCCGCATCGCCGCGCCGATGAGCCGGGCCGAGCCCGCGGCGAGAACCGGCAGCGGAGTGCCGCCGCGACGGTCACCGTCAGCCGCCGAGACCTGGGTGGGTTGCTCGGCCGCGGGTGGGCCGGGGCGCGCTGTGATCGGCTCCGCATGGCCGATCGGCCGGTCGGCGCTATCGGCGTCATCCACCGCCGCACGCACGGCGTCAGGACCGCGCCGAGCGCTGACGCCGGAGTCGGCATCACGAACGAATGCCGCAGGATCCAGCATCCGCGCCATCAGCGACGCAGTTTCCCTCAGTTCGCCCGCGTCGCGACCCGACAGCGGTATGAGCGATGGTGGCTGCGGCTCGCGCGGTTGCGGCTTCACGACCCCACGCAGCGCGACATGCGCATTGGTTCCGCCGAAGCCGAACGAGCTGACCCCGGCATATCGCTCGACCGCGGGCACGCCGGTCCAGTCGACGGCCACCTCCGGCACACGCAGCCCGCGCTCGTCGAGCCGCAGCAATGGATTGGGCGAGGTGAAATTGGCGGTCGGCGGAATGGTTCCGTGATGCACGGCCAGCGCGGCCTTCATCAACCCGGCCACTCCGGCCGCGGCTTCCAGATGGCCGACAGTGGATTTGAGCGATCCGATCCAGGCATCGCCATCGGCCTCCGCGCGCACCTCGGCCAGTGCCCCGACCTCCACCGCGTCACCCAAAGCGGTACCGGTGCCGTGACATTCGAGATACCCGAGCACGCTCGGAGTGAGCCCGGCACGCTGCCACGCCGTCCGGATGATCTCGCGCTGCGCCCGCCCGTTCGGCGCGTACAACCCATTGGACCGGCCGTCCGAGCCGACCGCCGAGCCGACGATCTCCGCATACGTGCGATTGCCCTCGCGCCGAGCGTCGACACTGCGTTGCAACACGACGACGGCGCACCCTTCGCCGCGCACATAGCCGTCGGCGGCCGCGTCGAACGGTGCGCACCGGCCGGTGGGCGATAGGAACCCGGCCTCGGCCAGATAGTCGCCGGTATGCGGAAGCAAGGTCAGGTTGACGCCACCGACCACCGCGAACGGCACGCTGCCGTCGGCGAGCAATCGCACCGCCAGATCCACCGCGACCAGCGACGACGAGCAGGCCGTGTCGACTACCAGGCTCGGGCCGCGCAGATCGAGGGCGTAGGACAGCCGGTTGGCGATGATGCTCGACGCCGAGCCGGTCACGGCGTACGGCGGGTCGTAGCCGCCGTGTCCGAGTACCGCACCGCCGTGCTCGAACCCGCAGGCGCCGAAGATCACCGCGCCCGCCGAACCGCGTGCGCGGTAGCCGATTCCGGCATCGTCGAGTGCCTCGACGGCCACTTCCAAGGCGATCCGCTGCTGTGGGTCCATCACCGCTGCCTCGCGGCCGGAGATCCCGAAGAACTCGTTGTCGAAGCGGTCGATCCGGGTGAGGTAACCGCCTCGCTGATGACCGGCGCGGCCCTGCGGCGGCATTCCGGTGACGTCTCGGCCGTCGAGGAGCAGCTGCCAGAACTGCTGCGGTCCGTCGGCTCCGGGCAGGCGGCAGCCGATGCCGATGACCGAGACCGGCGTCGAGGTGGGATGGGGTGGGCTCATCGCATGAGGGAGTCGACCAGTTGTTCGATATCGGGGTGGTCGTACAGGGCGGTGATCGGCACCTCGACGCCGAAGGCGTCCTCCAGATGCGCGGTCAACCGAGCCAATTGCGCCGAGCCGAGGCCGAGGTCGGCGAAGCTCGTGCCGGTGCTGATCGTGGACGGGTCCACGGCGAGTATTCCGGCGACGGTCGCGACCGCGGCATCGGTGAGCGCGCGGCGGGTAAGCGCTTGGCCGCCAAGCTGATTCGCCCCCATCCGTCCCCTCTTCCCGATCAGGCATCGGCAGCCGCGCACCCCGGCTGGTACCCACGCGATTATGCCGGAGAATTCGGTCTCGGCAAGGTGCGATTGCGCTGCCTGCGTGCCCTTTCGCCGACACGCCGGATCGCCTACCGTGGCAGCGTGGCCGATATCCGCGATGGGCGTATTCCGACCGTGCCGACCGTGCTGCGCTGCTGTGCGGCGTTGGTGGCTACGCCGCCGAAATTGCTGCGCCCACGCCGTCCCGATGCCGGGTTACTGGCGAGCATCGAGCAGGCGCCGCTACCGCGGGCCCGCGCCACCGTCCGGTTGCGGGTGATCCCGCAGGCGACGATGTCGGCGCCGGCCACCATCGTCGCCGAGGGGGTGCGTAGCTTGCGCGAGCTGCCGATGGCGATGGGTTCGTACCTGGTCGAACATCCCAGCGCCCGGTTCCTGGTCGACCCGGCGTTGTGCGCCGACCCGCACAGCCGGGTGCTGCCGGGGCTGCCGTTCCCGATTCCGCTGCTGGTCGCGCCGGACAAGCCCGTGCTCGGCCTGTCCGATGCCTTGGCCGCCCGCGATATCGCGGTCTCCGATATCGATTTCGTGCTGCCGACCCATCTGCACTGGGATCACGTCTCCGGCCTGCTCGAATTGCCGTCGTCGATCGAAATCAAGCTGCCCGCAGTGGAATTGGATTGGGCCACCGCCGGGCCGCAGGCGCCCATGTCGGTCGTGCGGGCGACGTTGGACAACCGGGCCTGCGCGCCTTTCGAACTCGACGGCCCACCGGTGCTCACCTTCCACCGCAGCAAGGACCTCTTCGGTGACGGTTCGGTCGTCCTGGTAGACCTGGCCGGCCACACCCCCGGCAGCATCGGCGTGCTGCTCGCCGTGGACGACGGCTCCCGCGTCCTGCTCGCAGGCGATGCCGTCTGGAACAAACTCCAGATCGAACTGATCCGCGAGAAGGCCCCCATGCCTGGCCTGCTGTTCGACGCCGATCGCGACGCCACCTTCGCCACCATCCATCGTCTGCACGCCCTGCCCGACGGCATCGAAGTCGTCGCCGCACACGACCACGACGCCGTCTCGGCACTGGCGGCGCGCCACCATTGAGCCGTGTCGGGGCCGCGAGGCCCGCTCGTCCGAGACGCCACCGAGTTCCAGCAGCGGGCAGGTCCGGGCCGGGCCGATTCGCCCCACGGCACTTCGCCGTCTCGCGTCAGTGAGGTCGGTCGGCCCGGCACATGCGATCGCGGGGCCGAGCGCGAGCCGGGGCGCGGTATTCGCCCCGATCCGCTGCGGATCAGCCGACGACGACGGTCTCCGCCAGCCGCGCGGTGATCAGCTGCTCGGCCTCGCCGACCATGCGCTCGATGAGTTCGGCGCAGGTGGGGATGTCGTGGATCAGGCCCTGGCACAGGCCGACCGACCAGATGCCCGCGTCCAGATCGCCCTCGTCGAAGACGCGGCGCCCGCGTGCGCCCGCGACCAGATCGCGGACGTCGTCGAAGGTGCCGCCCGCCTTCTCGATCTCGACGACCTTGCGGCTGATCTCGTTGTCGGCGACGCGGGCGGTATTGCGCATGGTGCGGAAGATGAGCTGGGTGTCGCGCTCGCTGCCTGCCACGATCCGCTCCTTGACCTTGTGGTCGATGCACGACTCCTGGGTGCACAGGAACCGGGTGCCCATATTGACGCCGTCCGCGCCCAGCGCCAGCGCGGCGACCAGGCCGCGAGCGTCGGCGATACCGCCGGAGGCGATCATCGGGATGCTCAGTTCCCTGGCGGCGGCCGGGATCAGCACCAAACCGGGGACGTCGTCTTCGCCGGGGTGGCCCGCGCATTCGAAGCCGTCGATGCTCACGCCGTCGACGCCGATCCGCTCGGCCTTGAGTGCGTGCCGGACGCTGGTGCACTTGTGCAGCACCTTGACGCCGGCGTCGCGGTAATAGGGCAGGAACGGTTCCGGGTTGCTGCCTGCGGTCTCCACGATCTTGATGCCGCTGTCGATGATGGCCTGCACGTATTCGGCGTACGGCGGCGGGTTGATCGACGGCAGGATGGTGAGGTTGACGCCGAAGGGCTTGTCGGTGAGTTCCCTGGTGCGCGCGATCTCGCGGCGCAGGTCGTCGGGGGTTGGCTGGGTCAGGGCGGTGATGAAACCGAGCCCGCCGGCATTGGCGACGGCCGCGACCAGTTCGGCGCGGCCGACCCACATCATGCCGCCCTGCACGATCGGATGTTCCACACCGAAGGTCTCGGTGAACCTGGTCCGCAGCATTGCTTCTCCTCTGCTCGTCGCGGGCGTGCCCGCTCTCGGGGAGATCGTGACACGCGAATCAACCTCTCGACAAGCTGTAAGTAAGTGGGGATTCGCATACGTCTGCGATCCTGCTGGCGGTGTCGGCCTACCTGTCGAGGCGGATAAACCGCCGATAGCCTGCGAATATTGCCGATAGCCCTGCCATGGCGGTGTGGCCGGAAGATTAACGCCGAATCAGCAGCGCGAATCCTTGTTGCCGAGTAAGTTACTTGTTATTCTTCGCACAGGTTGAGCCCGTCACCACCGCCGGACGCTCCGGCGGCCACCGTGCGGGAGAGGAGTGCCTGGATGACCACCGGTGTGCAAGCGTTGGACGAGCCGATCAGATCGCGGCGCAATCATTGGAACAACCAGCTCGCGACCCATGCGGCCATGCGGCCGAACGAGGTCGCCGTGCGGTTCCGTGGCGCCGACACCACCTGGCGGCAACTGCACGAACGCTCGCTGAAATTCGCCGACGCGCTGGCCCGCCGCGGTGTCGGCTTCGGCGACCGAGTGCTCATCCTCGCGCTCAACTATCCCGAATACCTGGAGTCGGTCTTCGGCATCAACGCCCTCGGCGCCATCGCGGTCCCGGTGAACTTCCGGCTCACCCCGCCCGAAGTCGCCTACATCGCCTCCGACAGCGGCGCCAAGGTGGTCATCACCGACACCGTGCTCCAGCCGCTGGCCACCGCGGTCCTCGGGCAGGTGGAATCGCTGGAGACCTGCGTGGTCATCGGCGGCCGATCCGCCGACGGCGTACTCGGCTTCGAGGCCCTGCTCGCCGAGGAGGGGCAGCCGCACACCCCGCTCGACATCCCCGAGGACACGCCGAGCCTGATCATGTACACCTCGGGCACCACCGGCAGCCCCAAGGGCGCGATCCTCTCGCACGCCAATATGAACGCTCAGGCCCTGACCTGTATCCGGGCGATGGCCATCGATCAGGAGTCGATCGGTTTCTGCACCTCGCCGCTGTTCCACATCGCCGGACTCGGCAGTCTCGCACCGTATTTCATGCTCGGCGCCAAGACGGTGCTGCATCCGCTCGGCGCCTTCGACGCGACCGAATTCCTCGACGCGGTCGAGGCGGAGCAGGCCACCACGGCCTTCTGCGTTCCCGCGCAATGGCAGCTGATCTGCGATGAGCCCACCGTCAAGGAGCGCAAGCTCGCGCTGAAGGCGCTCAGCTGGGGCGCCGCGCCCGCCTCCGACACGGTGCTGAAGGCCATGGCCGAATGCTTCCCCGACGCGTTCAACGTCGCGGTGTTCGGGCAGACCGAGATGTCGCCGATCACCTGCGTGCTCGAGGGCAAGGACGCGATCCGCAAGCTCGGCTCGGTCGGCAAGCCCATTCCGACCATCCAGGCCCGCATCGTCGACGACGAGATGAACGATGTCGCCCCCGGCGAGGTCGGCGAGATCGTCTATCGCGGACCGACCCTCATGCAGGGCTACTGGAACAAGCCGGAGGCCACCGCCGACGCCTTCGCCGGCGGCTGGTTCCACTCCGGCGACCTGGTCCGCCAGGACGAGGAGGGCTTCATCTATGTGGTGGACCGCAAGAAGGACATGATCATCTCCGGCGGCGAGAACATCTACTGCGCCGAGGTGGAGAACGTGCTCTTCGCCCATCCGCGGATCCGCGAGGCCGCCGTCATCGGCCGTCCGCACGAGAAGTGGGGGGAGGTCCCGGTCGCGGTGGTCGCCCTCGCCGATCCGGAGGGTGAGCTGACCCTCGCCGAGCTGGAACCGTTCCTCAACGAGAACCTGGCCAGGTACAAGCATCCCAAGGAGCTCGTGGTGGTCCCGGAGTTGCCGCGCAACGCCAGCGGCAAGGTCGTGAAAGTCGAGCTGCGCAACCAGCATTCGTAGGTTTCACGTGAATCCTCGCCGCGCACCGGACCATTGACGTCGGCAGCGCCGCCGACAGATCTGCCCCGGGGATAGTGCCGCCCACCTTTGAGCGTCAGCGAAACATGTTGTCGCTCAGAGGTGGGCGCAACTGTGTTCACGGTCGGCTCAGATCATGTTCTTGTTGGTCATCCAGCGCATGACCTGCCAGCCGCAGAACACCGGCAGCCAGCAGGTGAGCACGCGATAGAGCAGCACCGACGGCACCGCGACGGCGGCGGGCAGCCCGAATGCGGCCAGACCACCGATCAGCGCCGCCTCCACCGCGCCGACACCACCCGGCGTCGGCGCCGCGGAGGCCAGGGTGCCGCCGATCATGGTCACGATGGTGACGGTGACGAAGGTGGTCCCGCCGCCGAAGGCCTCCACACTGGCCCACAGCGCCAGCGCCTGACCCAGCGTCAGTGCCGCGCAGCCGGCGATGATGATGGCGAACCGCTTCGGATCCTTGGCCAGATCGGCGAGCTCACCGAGCACCTCTTGGAGCTGCGGCCGCACCGAAGTATTCAGCCAGCGCCGCAGTTTCGGCACGAACATGAAGGTGCCGATGATGCCGACGCCGACGCCGGCGAGCAGGTACAGGATGGTCTCGTCGGGCACGAAATGTGACAGGTCCGCCGAGGTACCCGCCGCGATGCTGAAGAACACCAGCAGGCTGATGTGGGTGATCACCTGCACGGCCTGCTGCAACGCCACCGCCGCCGTCGCGCGGACCGCGCCGAGGCCGCCCTTCTGCAGGAATCGCACGCTCAGCGCGAGGCCACCCACCCTGGCGGGTGTGGTGGTCGCGGCAAAAGTGTTGGCCACCTGCATGATCACCAGGTTGCGGAAGCTCACCACACCCGACGCGCACGCCCAGAGGGCGGCCGCGGTGCCGATATAGGTGAGTGTCGACAAGGCAAGGCCCGCCAGCGCCCACCACCAATTCGCGGTGCGCAGCTGGCTGAAGAAGGTCGGCACCGCGCTGATGAACGGATAGGCCACGTAGACCAGGCCGATCAGCAGCACCAGCTGGATGATGCTCTTGCGGCTGAACCGGGTGATCTGCTCGGCCTCGATGCGGTCCTGGCCGGTCTGCTTGCGCACCTCGTCGCGGGTGCCCGACATCACCGCCTTCCAGTCCGGCACCGATTTGCGGATCCCGGAGGGCATACCGGATCTGGTCAGCCTGCGCGAGGCGGTGAGCACCGCCTGCTCGCCGAGGGTCGCGATCGCCGCGCGCACCGCGGGCTCGCGGCCGAAGATCGACGCCGTGGAGACCAGCAGCTGTGCGACATCGGACTGGATCTGCGCGTCGGAGGCGCCGAGCTCGGCGCCGATGAACCCGCCGAAGCGGGCGAGGCCGTCCTCCACCCGGATCTCGTCGGGGCGCAGATCACCGATCGCGATCTGGCGCCGGTGCAGCGAATCCAGCGATTGCCACAGCCCGGGCAGCACCTCCTCGTCGAGCTCGGCCAGCGGCATCCCGCGCGGCACCGTATGCGCGTACAGCATCCACCCGCGATCCAGCGACGCCACCGCCACCGGCGCGTGCGCCGCCATCCCCAGATCGCCGACCGCGATCGCCATCAGCGCCCGATGCTCGACCGCGCGGTGCATCGAACCGTGCAGCGGTGCGGTCTCGCTGGAACGGAACGTCAGCCAGCGCCACAGCTGGCGCAGCGCGCCGTGGCTGCGCTGGTTCTTGCCGTACAACTCGACGGTGAGCCGGCGCTCCGGTCCGGCCACCGCCGCCGACAGCAACAGCGGGCCAGGGCCCGACGGCCGCACCACGGTGAACGCGGTCACGGTGAACCCGCGCTTGGCCAGCACCCGCACCGCCGCGTCGAGCGGCACCTCGAGCGCGGGCGTGCCGACCACCAGCACGATCACCGCGCCCACCAGCCAGCCCACCGCGAGCCCGAACATCGCCCTCGCCGGCACGACGGTACTGACCACCAGATGGATCGGCGCGAAGGCCAGCAGCAGAAACCACATCCAGCGCCGGGCCCGGTCCGGCAGCCACGGACTCGACACCGTCAGCACCGCGGCCAGCATCGCGATCCAGCGCGGATCGTCGAGGAACTGCTGCAAGAACGTGTTGTCGAGCTTGTCCGGCACCTGCAGATGCCATTTCGGCGCCGACAGCCCGGTACCGGTGATGGACAGCAGCAACCCGGCCACCAGCCCCGCCGCCGCGTATCCGGCCATCAGTTTCCACTGCCTGCCGAGCACCAGCTCGATCAGGATGGCGAAGGGCAGGATCAGGATGGCGATGCCGTAGAGCAGATAGACCAGGTTGGATTGGTCGGGATTGAGGAATCCGACGATATTGGAGACCGAACGTTCCAGCGCCAGCCATTCCGGCCGGGTGATCAGCGAACCCGCGATCACCACCCCGACCCCGATCGCGGCGAGTACGACACGGATGATGTCACTGGTGCGCCGGGTCAACGGCTGCAGCAGGCTGCCCGTGACCGGGATGTCCCGCCCATCGACTCGCATGTCGTATCGGTACTTTCGGATCGAGTTGAAGCTACGCCGGCCACCCTCGCTCACTGCAGGTGAGTATGCAGGAGGCCGAGGCGGACGATACACACCAACACGCCGCACCGACGTCCGGCAATCGGTTGCCCAGACAGCCGGGAAGTGGTATCGGCGGCGCCTCGATCAGCGTGGCCCGCTTCTCCGCACCGGGATGATGGCCGTGCGGTGGTCGCGGTTGGGTGCGGCCGGACGGACTCAGGCCCCGGCCGTGCGAGCGTGCCGCCCCACCGGAGGGCCGGTCGGCGGGACCACGCTGAACACCGTCCCGGTCATCTCGCCACTGTCGAGTTCGACGATGGCGCGGACGACCTTCGTGGTGGCGATGGAGCCGGGGAACGCATCCGGCGCGATCGCGTTGACCCGCACGCCGAACTCGTCGAACTCGTCGGCCAGATGGCGGGTGAGCTTGTTGAGCGCGGCCTTGGACGTGCCGTACAGCGTCTGACCACCGAAGACTTCCGGCCCCGACATGCTGGACACATTGACGACATTGCGGTTGTTCGCGCGGTTGGCGGCGTCGTCGTGCAGCCAGAACCGCTGCGCCAGCCGGGTCGCCAGCCGCAGGGGCACCTCGACATTCAGCGTGAACACCGGTCCGAACGCGTCGAGTGCGGCATCGCCGTCGACCACGCCGAGCGGATGCAGCGCCATATTCGCCGCATTGTTCACCAGCAGATCCACCCGGCCGAACTTGGCCAGCGCCAGATCGACGACCCGTTCGGGCTCGCCGGGCTCGGTCAGATCCGAATGCACCACGAAGACCCGCGACTCGTTCTGCGGAATCACCCGATCCGGTTCGAGCGGATCGACGAACCACTCCTCCTGCGAGGGCGCGGCCGGCACCCGATTGCGGCAGACCGCGACGATGTCGTAGTGGGTGTAGAGCGCGCGGCAGAACGCGTCACCCAGCCTGCCGCCCGCCCCGGTGATCAGGCAGACGCGGCGCTCACCATTGGACAATGCGGTCTCCTCCCCAACGCCGCACCACGTCGGCCTTCGGCCGGTGCAGCCACATCACCACACAGTTGCGTTCGGCGGTGTTGGCACCGGCGAAGGCATGCCATGAGCGCGGTGTGCATTCGAACATCACCAGCGAATTGTTCAGCGGCGGGACCAGTTTCGCCGGTCGCGCACCGCGCTCACCCCGGCTGAACAGCGCCGTCTCACCGCCGCCGCCCGGCTCCCACGGGTCGTTGGCCAGATAGAACAGCAGCGTGACCGCCCGTACCGTTTCCCTGGCCACGATGTCGGCGCTGCGCGGGCCGGTCTTGGTGTCGACGTTCGGTTCCGGGACGCGCACCTCACCCGGCCCGGGGGCGGCGCCGGCGAACCAGGCCGGGGCGAGATCGTTGTGCGGCCAGCCGCGCGGGCTGTCGACCGGGTGGCTGTGCAGCGACGCCTCGACGTCACCGGTCGCCTCGACTCCGGCCACACCGGCGATCATGTCGTGCCATTCGCGGGACTGGAACACCGCGAGCGGGCCGTTGCTCAGCTCGGTCAGCCGAATACCGCTGGCCCCATAGTTGTCGGCCACCTTGGCGAATCGATCGGCATGCTCGCGGCGGGCGCGGTCGAACTCCTCGGCCAGGCGGCGATAGAACTCCGGCGCGAACACATCACGCGCGTAGACGTGCGGAAACGGCTCGGTGCGGCGAATCCAGTGCCGGCTGCCGAGCAGGTCCGCGAACCATTGCGGGGCGGCGGCACGCCGCTCCGATTCCCCTGCCACGATCACTCCCTCCCGAACGAACACCGCGATCTTATTGCACGGCCGGGCACGTGCACGTCCGCAGTGCGGGGGCATGATCATCGGGTGAGTCGCGATACCCGTATCTGTTTCGTCGGTGATTCTTTCGTCGCCGGCGTCGGTGACCCGTCGGCGCTCGGCTGGGCAGGCCGCCTGGTCGCCGACGCGCACGCCTGCGGCCATCCGGTGACGGCGTACAACCTGGGCGTGCGCAGGCAGACCTCCTCCGAGATCCGGGCGCGCTGGCTCGCCGAATCCCTGCCGCGCTTGCCCGATGACGCCGATGCCAGGTTGGTGTTCTCCTTCGGTGTCAACGACACCATGATCGAGAACGGCAGGCAGCGGGTGGCCGCCGCCGATTCGGTGGCGAATCTGACCGCCCTGCTCGCCGAGGCCGCCGACCGCGGCTGGCCGGCCCTGGTCGTCGCTCCGCCACCGATCGACGATGACGAGCACAATGCCCGTACCGCGGCCCTCGACGCCCGCTTCGCCGAGCTCTGCGCCACCGCCGCCGTGCCCTATGTCCGCACCCACCAGCGGCTCAGCGCCGATCCGGTCTGGCGGCACGAGGTCCGCATCGGCGACGGCGCGCATCCGGGGGCCGAGGGGTACGCGGTGCTGGCGGAGCTGATCCGGCCGACCTGGCGAGAGTGGTTGTCGCACTGAGTTCCGCCGGTGAGCTGGTCGGAGGCCGGTTGTCGGGCTCGCCTCCTGTCGACCGCGACGGCAGCCGCGAAACCCAATTGTCTGGGACAGTGCAGACCGGTGTCGCTTCCTCCGTGGCGATCGCGCACTCATCGGCGGCGGTGACCGCGCGGCGTTGCGATATCGGTTCGGTCTCGGCCGCTGACCGTCGGCGGACCTCAGCTGATCGGCACCTGCTGGACCACTCGCAGCCGCCGCTGCGCACCCGGCTCGACCTGCTCAGCGAGCGTGCCCGCCCGCTGGAACACCTCGTCCAGGAACGGCAGCGCGCCGACCACTTCGTCCAAGTAGGACACCTCGGCCTCGAGCTGGCTCAACGCCCCGATCAGCGTCAGCCCGGCCCTGGCGAACGGGGTGAACGGCGCGGGCATGGCCAATTCCCTGACCACATTCGACAGCCGCGGATTCGTCGTGCGCAGTACTTGTCGGCGCAGCCAGCGGGTGGTCAGGTGGAAGCTGCTGTGCCGCAGCGGATCCCCGCATTCCCCGAGGGTGGAGACCAGCGCATCGGCATCGAGGGGATGGCTCGGATCGACGAAGCCGTGTGCCCGCACCGCGGCTTCGAGGTCGGCCGGGCCGCCGGTGAAGAAGGCGTCGCAGAAATCGTAAGCGAGGGCGCGGAATTCGATCGGCCACGGCGAGCAGGCGCCGAAATCGACGATCCCGAGGCGCCCGTCGGGCAGTAACCGGAAATTGCCGGGATGCGGATCGCCGTAGAGCAGATCGTGCTGCCAGCCCGAGAGGATGAACCGCGTCATCAGCATGCCGACGCGATCGCGCTCGGCCTTACTGCCGGAGGCGATGATGCGCGAGACCGGTGTGCCGTCGAGCCATTCGGTGATCAGCACATCGCCGCGCTGTTCCACCACGGCGGGAATGGAGAACTCGGGTGCGCAGGCGAAGGCCGCCGCGAAGGCCTGCTGATTGGCCGCTTCGGCCCCGTAATCGAGTTCGCCGCGCACACACTCACAGATCGCCTCGGTGACGGCCTTGACGTCGGCACCAGGCAGAAACACCGACGCCAGCGTCGAAATCCGCCGCAGCTGCGTCAGATCCGCCTCCACCGCCGCGCGCCCGCCGGGATACATGATCTTGACCGCGACCGGCCTTCCGTCATGCCACACCCCGCGATGCACCTGACCGATGGAGGCGGCAGCGGCGCGGCGATCGTCGAACTCGCGGAACGAGCCCCGCCAGCCACCGCCCAGACTCGCCGCCATCGCCGCGTCGACGGTCGGCGGCAACATGATCGGCGCCGCGTCCTGCAGCCGCGCCAGCGCGATCTGATAGGGATCGGCTATATCTTCCGGCAGCGCGAGTTGATAAATGGACAGCAGCTGGCCGAGTTTGGTGGCACACCCCTTGAGCTCGCCGAGCACTTCGAAGATGTGCTGGGCGGTCCGCAACTGGATCTCGCGATCCACCTCCGCGGCGGAACGGCCGAGTGCGCGCCTGCCCGCTCCGGCCGCGCGCCGCCCCGCGTACGCCACCGGCAGGGCCGCCAGCCTGGCGTTGCGCGCCGCCCGGCTCATGGGCGGGGTGCCGTCGGGGCGCGCCGGGAACAGGCCGTATCGACCCGTCGCCTGGCCTCCTGCCCGGCCCTTGCCCCATCGAGTGGTCATGATTCACCTCACACTGCGCCGCCCCGTAGTATCCATGTGCAGTCTGGCACATTGCGCCTAGACTGTCTGGGACGTATGACGAAGGTGAGGGTGCAGGATGGGATCCCGGACGGTGGTCGCCGATGCTGCCGATGAGCTGGCACGCCGGGTCGCCGCGGGGGAGTACCGGCCCGGCGATCTGATGCCCTCGGTGCGCCAGGTCGCCGACGAATTCGAGATGAACCGCGCCACCGCGCAGCTCACCCTCGGCAGGCTGGAGTCCTACGGCTTCGTCGACGCCCGGCGCGGCAAGGGTTTCACCATTCGCGACGTTCGCGAACTCGGCGGCATCGACGTGTACCGGCATCTGTTCCGCTACTCGGTGCCCATGCCCGAGGTGGCGATCGAGATGTTCCGCGACATCGTCGAGGTGGAGCGCGGCATCGTCATGGACGCACTGCTCGCCTACACCGCGGGCCGCTGCGATGCCGATCCGGCGGCGCTCAAGGCCGATATCGACAGGCTGGAATCGCTTGCCCGCCTGGAGGTTCCGGACTACCGCGAGATCCTCTCGGTGGAGATCGGCCTGGTGCGCCGGCTGCTCACCGCGCTCGGCTCCAGCATGCAGCGCGCGATCTTGAACTCCATCGGCGAGATGGTGCTCGAGGTCCCGGAGGCGATCGAAGCCTATTTCGCCGGTGCCGCCGATCTGCACGTGCTGGTGTGGCGAGCCATGATGGCGGTGTGGGAGTCCGATTCCGGGCCGTCCGAAGCGCAGCTGGCGCTCTTCGAAGACCTCTTCGGGATGTATCACGAGAAGGTGCTCGCCCGATTCGCGGAGTTGCTGGACGCGGCCGAGGAACCCGATTCCGCGCACGCCGCGACGGCCTGACGGCCCCGGTTCTCCCGACCCGTCCGGCGGGTGGGGTTGTGCCGGGCCGCCCCCACCGGATCGGTTCTCCGGAGTGCCGTGATCGGCACTCTCTACTTGCCCCCGATAGCGGGGCGAAACTCATTGCGGCCGACGAGAAAGGCCGCCGGGACCCGAGGTCCGGCGGCCTTCCTACAACTGGTGACTACTTCACAGCGCCCCGTTGAGCTTGTTCAGCCGCTCGCAGGACTCCACGTACTCCTCGACCAGGCGCGCCATCACATCGGCGGAACGCTCGATCTTGTTCATCATGCCGACCACCTGGCCGACCGGGTTGAAGTTGACGTCCTTGGCGGCCTCCGGATACCGGTGCCCGCGCTTGACGCCGTCGAGGGCGACCATCATCTGCAGCGGCATCGGCAGCGGATCGGGGGTGTCGGACTGCTCCCACGCCTCGGTCCAGTCATTGCGCAGCATCCGCGCCGGCTTACCGGTCCACGCCCGCGAACGCACGGTGTCGTGGCTGGTGGCCTCGATCAAGGTCTGCATCTGCGCGGGCGGCACATTGGCCTCCTCGACGGTGAGCCAGATCGAACCGGTCCACGCGCCGGCCGCGCCCATCGCCATCGCCGCGGCGACCTGACGGCCGTCGGCGATACCGCCCGCCGCCAGCACCGGCATATCGCCGACCGCATCGATCACCTGCGGCCACAGCACCAGCGAGGACACCTCGCCACAGTGCCCGCCACCCTCGGTGCCCTGGCAGACCGCGAAATCCAGACCGGCGGCCTTGTGGTTGAGCGCATGCTTGACCGAACCGCACAGCGCGCCGATCAACCGGCCGGACTCCTGGATCTTGCTCACCACATCCGGCGGCGGGGTGCCGAGCGCATTGGCCACCAGCTTGGCCTTCGGATGCCGCAGGATCACCTCGATCTGCGGTGCGGCGGTGGTGGCGGTCCAGCCGAGCAACTGCGGGTGCACCTCATCGGCGGGCAGTTCCGGCACACCGTGGTCGGCGAGCAGCTTGGCCGCGAATTCGCGGTGGCCATCGGGAACGTGCTTGGCGAGTTCGGCTTCGAGCTCCTCGGGCGAGAGTCCGTCGATGCCCTTGCCCTCGTACTTCGACGGGATCACCAGGTCGACGCCGTAGGGTTTGTCGCCGACGTGCTCGTCGAGCCAGCTGAGCTCGACCTCGAGCTGTTCAGCGGTGAAGCCCACCGCGCCGAGCACCCCGAGACCGCCGGCATTGCTGACCGCGGCCGCCACATCGCGGCAATGGGTGAAGGCGAAGATGGGGAACTCGATCCCCAGGCGGTCGCAGATCTCGGTACGCATGGCGGTTCTGGTCTCCCTATGCCCTGGAACGGGTTGCATAATGTTCGGCTCGCCGGACGCTGCCCGGTAAACCTTCTGCCCGGCACGTCGCGCTCGAAACCGCCGCGTACCGCATTAATCGCCAGTGAGCGGACGCGGCGTCATCGATCGGCGTCGGTGCCATGAATCGAATGTAACACGTTCTAGTTTTATGAGGGAGGGGAAATTTCAGACCGCCGCGGCCGGGTCCTTGGTCACCAGCACATAGGCCTGATCGAACCGCTCATCCGGTTGCGGTTCGCGCACCATCCGCGTCACCGGCGCGAAACCGGCCGCCACCAGAAGCTCGAGCAGATGCTCCGGTGACCAGCGGTAGGCCTCGGTGACCTTGTGGTCGAACGCGGTGATCGGTTCGGGCGGGTCGGTCGCCTGGAAAGCCAGCAGCGCATAGCCCCCATCGGCCAGCGCCCGGTGGAAGCCGGCGAGCACCTCGGGCACCCGCCGCGGCGGCAGATGGATGATCGAGTACCAGGCGAGCAGGCCGGCCAGCGAGCCGTCCGGAATCCCGAGCCGCTCCATGGTGCCGACC
Organism: Nocardia sp. CDC519; assembly: GCF_059509835.1. NCBI lineage: Bacteria > Bacillati > Actinomycetota > Actinomycetes > Mycobacteriales > Nocardiaceae > Nocardia > Nocardia sp. CDC519. The sequence continues at coordinate 1,191,093 of NZ_CM183377.1, forward strand.
TCGAAGCGCAGACCGGGATAGGCCTGTTCGGCCAGCGCGATCATCTCCGGCGAGAGGTCCATGCCGAAGACGTCGAGACCGAGCTCGCTCAGATGCGCCGTCAACCGGCCTGGCCCGCAGCCGATATCGGCCACCGGGCCGGATCCGTTGTCGCGCACCAGTTCCGCGAAGATGCCGAGCATGGCCCGCTCGAAGGGGTTGCGCTCCAGGTGGCCGGCGACGAGGTCGGCGTAGAGCCCGGCCACGCCGTCGTAGGCGGTGCGCGTCGTTGCGATGTCGGCGGGTTCGTTCATCGCACCATTGTCGACCCTCAGCCCACGGGCAGCAGTTCGCCGGAGTCGCGCCGCGGAGCCGGTGGGACGGCGGATCTTTCGGCACGCGGGGCCGCTCGCACGAAGACGAAGAACAGCACGAGCAGCAGCCCGGCCCTGCCCCACACCCCGAATTGCACGATGGCCTCGGTCAGTTCGACCGAATTGCCGGTGCCGAGGGCGTAGAAGTACCGGAATACGCCGACGCCGATGGCCGCGTCCGCCACCAGATAGGCGACGACCAACGTCCACGGCACACGCAGCAGCACCAGGAAAGGAATGATCCACAGCGTGTACTGCGGGGAATGCACCTTGTGGAACAGCAGGAATCCACACAGCATCGCCCCGCTCACGCCCACCCACGGGAACACACCCGTGGTGCTGAACCGCCGCCACCCCAGCCACATCGCCAGCACGAACGACAGCAGGATCAGCGCGGGCGAGGCGCCGGAGACCACCTGCTGGAAATTCTGCTCGTCCACTGCCTCCGGCCCGAACAGTGGCCGCAGGCCCCAATACCAGATCGAATTGGTGGTGATATCGGCCTGGCGCAATTGCTGGAAAGTGAACGAGGCCCGCCAGCCCTCGTACCCGGCCAGTGCGAACGGCAGATTGACCAAGACCACGGTGGCCAGCGCCGCCGCACCGGTCAGCAGCGCGCCACGCACGTCGAAACGCCGATCGCGCAGGCCGGCGCCCGCGGCATCGGCCCCGCCGGTGAGCACATACGCCAGCAACGGCAGGACGAAGATCCCCGGATACAACTTGAGGCAGAAGCCGATCCCGAGCAGAACGGCCGCAAGCACCGCCCTGGTCCGCAGTGAACAGCGCGGCAGCATCGTCATGACGTAGATCGCCGCGACCGCCGCGCACACCACCGGCAGTTCCCAATTGTGGAAGGCGTAGAGCACCAGCGGGGGCCCCGCCGCCCACAACAGCGCGGGCCAGCCGGCCATCCGGCCCAGCAACCAGGCGGTGAGCAGCGCGAAGGGCGCCAGCAGCAACGCCGAATGCAGCAGGAACATCGCATCGTTGTCGGCGCGCAGCGCGCCGACCCACATCAGCAGCCCGCTGAGCACCGGATATTCGACCGCCCCGCCGACCAGCGCGCCGTCGCCGGTGATGCCGCCATGGATATAAGGAAAGACGTGTTGATCGATATCGCGGCCCAGCCACAGGAACTGGATATCGGAATAACAGACCCGCGAATCCTTGAACAGATCGAATGCCACCGAACGCCCGTCCTGGCGGAACGGCGCCCCAGCGCAGCGCGCCTTGTTCCAGAACGCGGCCAGCAACGTCAGCCCGCACAGCAGCACCGCGACGGTCGCCGCCCCCACCCGTGGCAGGCGACCGGCGACCAGCTCGCCTGCTGCGGGTCCGTTCGGCATACCGATCAGCGTAGTGGCGGGGGGATCGATTTCGCCGGTCAATACCTGGTCAGGTAACCTTGCCGGGTTGCTGACGCGACGACCCTCCTGCCACGGACCGTCCGTGGCCGTTTCCTAGTCCACAGGAGGTGATTGGTCCGTGCGTCATTATGAAGTAATGGTCATCCTCGACCCGAGCCTGGACGAGCGCACCGTTGGTCCGAACCTGGAGAACATGCTCAGCGTGGTTCGCACCGATGGCGGCAAGATCGACAAGGTCGACATCTGGGGCCGCCGCCGGCTCGCCTACGAGATCCGCAAGCAGGCCGAGGGCATCTACGCCGTCATCGACCTGACCGCCGAGCCCGCCACCGTGAGCGAGCTCGACCGCCAGCTGGGTCTCAACGAGTCGGTGCTGCGCACCAAGGTCCTGCGCCACGACAAGTAGTTCTTTCGGTCCTCGTTTGACCCGTGTTTGGTCGGTGCCTGTCTCTAGGCTCTAGCACGACAAGCGAGTGCACCCGGGAACTGCACACCGAGCAGGAGGAACCTCATGGCAGCAGGCGACACGGTCATCACCGTCATCGGAAATCTGACGGCCGACCCCGAGCTTCGATTCACGCCCGCGGGCGCCGCGGTGGCGAACTTCACCGTCGCCTCCACGCCCCGCGTGTTCGACCGTAATACCAATGAATGGAAAGACGGCGAAGCGCTGTTTCTGCGCTGCAACATCTGGCGCGAGGCCGCGGAGAATGTCGCCGAGAGCCTGACCAGGGGTTCTCGTGTGATCGTGAGCGGACGGCTCAAGCAGCGCTCCTACGAAACCCGCGAGGGTGAGAAGCGCACGGTCGTCGAGCTCGAGGTCGACGAGGTCGGTCCCTCGCTGCGTTACGCCACCGCGAAGGTCAACAAGACCAGCCGCGGCGGCGGGGGCGGCGGCGGATTCGGATCCGGCGGCTCCGGTGGTTCCGGCGGCGGTGGTGGCAACTACCAGCAGGCCAACAGTGGTGGGCGTTCCGGTGGCCAGGGTGCCGCCGACGACCCGTGGGGCAGCGCGCCCGCGGCAGGCTCCTTCGGGGGCGGCCGCATGGATGACGAACCGCCGTTCTGACAACGGCTCATATCGGCCCGCGACGGTGGGCCACCAAGATTACGGAGTAGAAGACCATGCCTAAAGCGCCCGCGCGCGAAAAGGTGCTCAAGAAGAAGGCTTGCACTTTCTGCAAGGAGAGCAAGACCGGACTCGTCAACATCGACTACAAGGACACGGCGCTGCTGCGCAAGTACGTCAGCGATCGCGGCAAGATCCGTGCCCGCCGGGTCACCGGCAACTGCGTGCAGCACCAGCGCGACATCGCGGTTGCCGTCAAGAACTCGCGTGAGGTGGCGCTGCTGCCTTACGTGTCGACGGCTCGCTGAGCAAGGGAGGCACGCAAATGAAGCTCATTCTGACCGCTGATGTGGACAACCTCGGTGCCCCCGGCGACACGGTCGAGGTCAAGGACGGCTACGGGCGCAACTACCTGCTCCCGCGCGGCCTTGCCATCGTCGCCAGCCGTGGCGCCCAGAAGCAGGTCGAGGGCATTCGCCGGGCGCAGGATGCCCGTCGCGTGCGCGACCTGGACCACGCCAACGAGCTGAAGCAGGCCATCGAGGGCCTGGAGTCGGTCTCGCTGAGCGTGAAGACCGCGGGCACCGGCAAGCTGTTCGGTTCGGTCACCCAGGCCGACGTCGCCGCCGCGGTGAAGTCGGCCGGCGGACCGGTGCTGGACAAGCGCAGCATCGATCTGCCGAAGTCGCACATCAAGTCGACCGGTAAGCACAAGATCTCGGTGCACCTGCACCCGGATGTGGTTGCCACGTTCGACCTGGACGTCGTCGCAGCCGAGAGCTGAGTTCTCGGCCGAGCGCCGGAATACATCGAGTCGAAGGCCACGCCCGTGTTCCGCACGGGGGTGGCCTTCGGCTGTGCACTGTTTGTTCAACGGGCTATACCCGTGTGGGTAACCGGGGATTAGCTCTGTCTTCTGCCGGTTGCCGGGCGACCGTGGCGTGGGTTCGTGCTGTGCACAGCCCGGCAAGTTATCCCCAGATGTGCATGTTGTGGATCATTGGAGAAACCAACCGCTCGTAATGTGATTCACCTCATAGCTTGTCCATCGTCTGTTAACTCAACACGCCCGGCTGTTCAACTCCACCGACACGCCGAGACTTTATTTATCCACACATGCACACCTGTGGAAATACGTACCTATCTGCGTGTTTGTGGTCGATGACCAGGGTTTTCCCCAAGTAGTGCACAGGAGGTGCACACCGTTGGGTAAACAGTCCACAGGTTATCCACAGATGTGTGCACAGCCGGGTTTGGTATGTGCATGCGCGGTCGCCTAGGTTCGTCGCATCGCCGTGCGCGAGCCTCTGAGCGGTCACGATCCGGTGGATGCCGGAGCGGTAACTGAACTCGCGACCGGGGGTGGGCAACGGTGCTGGTCATGCCTGTCCGACACGCCGAATCTGTCGTACCCCGGGGGTAGAACCAGTCGTCAATAGGGTGAGCCCTATCGGGTAGAGAGGACGGTCGAGTCAGGTGGCAGTCGTCGATGACCGTGGGCATACCGATTACCCGCCGGAACCGCCCGGCGAGGATTTCGGGCGCCAGCCACCGCACGATATGGCGGCCGAGCAGTCCGTTCTCGGCGGCATGCTGCTCAGCAAGGACGCCATCGCCGACGTGGTCGAGGCATTGCGTCCCGGCGATTTCTATCGACCCGCCCATCAGGCGATCTACGACACCATCCTCGACCTGTACGGCCGCGGCGAACCCGCCGACCCCGTCACCGTCGCCGCCGGCCTGGATCGCCGGGGCGAACTCAAACGCATCGGCGGCGCCCCCTACCTGGTCACCCTCACCCAGACCGTCCCCACCGCCGCCAACGCCGGCTACTACGCCGAGATCGTCGCTGAGAAGGCCATTCTGCGCCGCCTCGTCGAAGCGGGCACCCGCATCGTCCAGTACGGCTACGCGGGTGCCGACGGCCAGGACATCGCCGAGGTCGTCGACCGTGCCCAGGCCGAGGTCTACGAGGTCACCGAACGCCGCACCACCGAAGACTTCCTCCCGCTCGAGGAACTGCTCCAGCCCACGATGGACGAAATCGACTCCATCGCCAGCCGCGGCGGCATCTCCCTCGGCGTCCCCACCGGTTTCACCGAACTCGACGAGATCACCAACGGACTGCACCCCGGCCAGATGATCATCGTCGCCGCCAGGCCCGGCGTGGGCAAATCCACCCTTGGTATGGATTTCATGCGGAGTTGTTCGATCAAACACGGTTTGGCGAGCGTTATCTTCTCGCTGGAGATGAGCCGGACCGAGATCGTGATGCGTCTGCTGTCGGCGGAGGCGAAGATCAAGCTCGGGGATATGCGGTCCGGGCGGATGAGTGATGACGACTGGACGAAGCTGGCGCGGCGGATGAGTGAGATCAGTGAGGCGCCGCTGTTCGTCGACGATTCGCCGAACCTGACGATGATGGAGATCCGGGCCAAGGCGCGCCGGCTCAAGCAGCGCCACGATCTGAAGCTCGTCGTGGTCGACTACCTGCAGCTGATGACCTCCGGCAAGAAGGTCGAATCCCGTCAGCAGGAAGTCTCGGATTTCTCCCGAAACCTGAAACTGCTCGCCAAGGAACTCGAAGTCCCGGTGGTCGCCATCAGCCAGCTGAACCGTGGCCCCGAACAGCGAACCGACAAGCGCCCCATGGTCTCCGACCTGCGCGAATCGGGCTCTCTGGAACAGGATGCCGATATGGTCATCCTGCTGCACCGGCCCGACGCCTTCGAACGCGACGACCCGCGCGGTGGCGAGGCCGACCTGATCCTCGGTAAGCACCGAAACGGGCCGACGGCCACGATCACGGTCGCGCACCAGCTGCATTTGAGCCGGTTCGTGGATATGGCGCGGGGCTGAGTTCGGCTAGGGCAGCTCTGCGGCTCGTTCGGCGAAGGCGGCGAGGGATTCTCTGAGATCGACCATGGCGTCGTCGGTGCCCGCGGAATCGCCGAGGAACAAGCGGACGAGCTGGGGCATGGCGATCGGCCAGGCGCCGAGACCGACGAGGGTGAGCAGGGCGCGGCCGATCTGCTGTTCCGGCAGGCCGGTCCGCTCGACGAGGGCGGCTTTCACCTGTGCGTACCAGTCACGACGGTGCACATTGCTGTCGACGAGGGTGTCGCCGTAGTACAGGGCCTCGAACATCAGCAGACGCAGCAGCGACGGGTCGGCGCGGTGGTAGTCGAATACGCGCCGGACCAGTTCGGCGGCGGAGCTCTCGCCGGGTTTGACGGTATCGGCAAGTCCGAGCATGGCATTGGCGAGGACGGCGCTGAACAGGGCCTCCTTATTGCCGAAATGGCCGTAGATGCGTTCCTTGTTGCAGCCGGCGGCAGCCGCTATCCGGTCCACCCGGGCACCGGCGATGCCGTGCTCGGCGAACTCGGCCCTGGCCGCCTCGAGCAGTAGCTGTTTGGTTCTAGCGGAATCTCGTCGCATGTGCGTTCGGTGAGGGCGCCCGTGACGGCGTCCTCCCGGCCCTTCCTGATCCGTCGCCCCGGCTGTTCACGGTAGCCCAACCTAGCATCCAACTGGTTGGTTGGACACTTGCGAGCTGCCGTGTCAGAATCCAACCACCTAGTTGGTAGCCAGGCTCGCGCCGACGACGTCGCGGTGCTGAGCACCGGCCAGGCGATCCGAGCGCGCCACGGCCGGCTGTGCCGCACTTGCTCTCTGACGCCCTTTCCGATCCAACGACAAGGAGAAACATCATGTCCGGCAACACCAGCTCCACCATCGAGGTCGTCGACGAGTTCTTCCGCAATTTCGGCTCCGGCGATATGAGCGCACTGCTCGACCAGTTCGCCGACAAGGTCGATTTCCGGGTGAACGGCGCCGCGCATGTGCCGTGGGCGGGTGAGCGTTCCACCCGGGCCGAAATCGAGGAATTCTTCGGCATCTTTCCGAAGGTGCTGACGGCGCCGGAATCGTTCGAGATCACCGGCAAATTCGCGCAGGGCGAGGACGCGGTTGTCTTCGCCACCTGCGTCTTCGGTGTCAAGGCCACCGGCAAGACGTTCACCAATGCCTACGCACTGCATTTCACCGTCACCGACGGCAAGATCAGCCGCTACCACATGTACGAGGACAGCTATGCGATCGCCGAGGCTTTCATCGCCTGAAGCAGCGGGCCAGAGCCATTTTCCGGGATCGGCCGGATGCGGTCGCAACATCGATCACAGGACACGACTGACATCCGACCAGTAACACTCTTCCCACCTCCCACGACCTCATACGTGACACATGGCCCGTCGGGGGGCCTGTCCTTCCACTTGTCGGTTACAGGAATCTGGGGTTCGGACATGGCTCTTCGTGAGTTCTTCGCGCGACATCGGTTGGCCTCGGCCGTTGCCGCGCCCGCGGTACTCGGGGTGGCGGCGGCGGTGGCCGCGACGTTCGCGTTCACCGCCGCACCGGAAGAGGCGGATACGCAGCTGGTGGCCTCGGTCACCGAATGCCGCGACATGGTGACCATCTCGGTGGCCGGTCGCAATGACACTCCCCGTGAGGGGACGACGGCGATGCTGGTGGACGCCAACGGCAATCCGCTGCCCGCCGCGCTGTCGGGTGATCACAGCAGTGAATGGCTGGACCCGGTGGTCAACGCGCCGCGCGACGACGTCGCCGAGGGCTCCTACGCCGCCGTGTACATCGCCTACCCGGCGAATATGGCCAGCTACGAAGACGCCGTGAATGCCGGTGTCGCCAATGCCAAGCAGGTGATGTCGGAGATCGCGGCGGCTTGCCCGGACACCAAGTTCTCCATCGTCGGTTACAGCGAGGGCGCCGATGTGGTGCGTCGCGTCGCGATGGAGGTCGGGCATCAGGAACCCGGCCAGGACGGCGAGTACGGGATCGTCGACCCGGAGAACGTGCTCGGCGTGGTGATCCTCGCCGATCCCGGCCGCTCGACCGGTGACGGCCCGTTCCCCGGTGCGGAGGATCCGTTCGCCAACCCGGACGGCTTCGACCAGAAATATCAGAACGGGCAGAAGCCGGTGCCCGGTTCGGGTGCCCTGCCCGGGACCAGTGGTGATTTCGGGGCGTTGAACGGCAAGATCGCCTCGTTCTGCTCCGACGGCGATCTCACCTGCTCGGCTCCGGAGAACATCTCGCTGCTGAATCTGGCGGTGAATGTGGGCAGGCAGTTGAATGTCGACGCACTCGAACGTGAGGGGCTGACCCCGGCGACCGGCCAGGACGTCGCGGTGGTGCTCGGCCGGATCGCGATGACCGCGTTCGCCGATATCGCCTCCCAGCCGAACTGGATGGCCAGCGACGAAACCTTCCTCGAGGTGCTGCTGCGGGTCTCGGATCCGGAGTACAAGCCGGGTGCGCCTGCCCCGCAGGATCCGGCGCAGGCCGACGCCATCGCGGTGGATCAGATGTCGCCGCTGGCGTACCTGCCGCAGAAGATCCTCAACGAGATCGTCGGGCTGATCGTGACCAACCAGAACACCATCCCGGTGATCCTGAGCGATCCGTACAAGCAGACCCTCGGCCCCAACCACACCGGTCATCACTTCGACTACTGGGATGACGCCGATCCCGGCAACGGTAAGCCGATGACCTCGGCCGAGTACGCGGCGGCCTGGATCACCCACTTGGCCAAGCAGGCCCAGGCGGGCCAGAAGGTGGACACCAACTCCAAGCCCACCGAAGCCGATCTGGCCGCGGCCTACGAGGCGGCGGAGTCGACCACCTCGGCGGCCCCGACGACCGAACCGGCCAAGGGTACGACCACCGCACCTGCGACCACCACCACGGCGAAGCCGAAGGTCGAGGCCGATCCGTCGACCACGGCCCCGACGACGCCGAGCGAAGCGGTGACCACCACCCCGGAGGTCACCACCACCGCTCCCGCGCCGACCACCACCCAGGCGCCGGCGGCGACGACGGAACCGACCACCACGGCCCCGTCGACCACCACCACCAGGAAGGCGGAGGCCCCGACCACCGACGCCCGAGCGGAGGCGACCAACTGAGCGGAGCAGGTGGCCGCTGATTGCGCGCCGAAAGTCGATGCGGCGGACTCCAGTCGAGTCCGCCGCATCGGCTGTTCGTGGGTGCCGGTCCGTTCATCCCGCCGATCAGGCGATGACGCGGACCAGCGGCTGGGTCGGCGGGCCGGTTCGCGCCTGCCGCCCCGGGCTCGCGAGCGGATAGTGGGCGCGGGAACCCCCGTCGTCGAAAGCCGAGCACCGCCGGCGGCCGCACCGAAGCCGCAGCTCAACGGTCCGGAGGTCGAAATGGACCGCGGCGAGCCTATTCGAAAACGGCGCCATAGATTGAAACACGTTCTACAGTGTGCCCATGCGGACAGCGGGGATCGGGCAGTCGGAATCACTCGGCCGCGGACGGGGTTTGCGGGCCAGGATCACCGCACTCGCCGTCAGCGTCCTCACGACCTGCGCGGCTCTGATCGCCGTCGCAGCACCGACGGCGGCGATACCGAACACCGTTGACGCCTTCTACCTGCCGCCGGCCGGCTACGAATCGGCGGCGCCGGGCACGATCTTGCGGACCAGGCCGATCACCCCGGTCTCGCTCCAGCTGATTCCCATGCGGGTGCGGGCCTGGCAGCTGCTCTATCGGACCACCGACTCCCATGGCGATCCGTATGCCGCGGTGACCACGGTGTTGATGGGCGATCACGGCAGGGCGCCGAGCGCGATCCTGTCCTACGACAGCATGATCGACGCCATCGCACCCAACTGCATGCCCTCGCAGGTCTTGCAGACCGGCGCGCCGTGGTTCGATTTCGCCGGTGCGGGCGGTCCGATCACGTTGTCCACCACGGCAAGTGAAGTGCCGATGATCGCGGCGGGGTTGAACCAGGGTTGGGCCGTATCGGTCCCGGACCTGGGTGGGGTGGACAACCATTTCCTGACACCGAAGGAACCGGGTTATGTGGCGATCGACGGTGTGCGGGCGGCGCAGAACTTCGCCGAGCTCGGGCTCGCGGCGGCCGCGCCCGCGATGTTCTGGGGATATTCCGGCGGCGGTATCGCCACCGCCTGGGCCGCGCAGGTGCAACCGGACTACGCCCCGGAACTGAACGTGGCGGGCATGGCCATCGGTGCGCCGGTGGTGGATCTGATGGCGGGCCTCAGGAACGGCAACGGCACCCCGGTCGCCGGTCTGCCGCCGGTGGGGATCGCCGCGCTGCAACAGGATTCGCCGGAGTTCGCCGCGATGATGGATCGGGTGCTCACCGCCGAGGGTAAGCGACTGCTGGCCGGAGCGGCCGCGAGCTGCACACCGCAGAACCTGGTGAGCTTCCCGTTCCGGGATTTCGGCACGCTGCTGACGGTACCGCTGGAGCAGGTGCTGAACGCGCCGCTGACGCAACAGCTGATCGCCGAACGCACCCTCGGCGCGACGGCTCCTGCCGCACCGGTCTACCTGTACAACGCGGTGGACGATGAGCTGAGCACGATCGCGTCCTCCGATCAGCTGGTCGACAAGTATTGTGCGGCAGGCACCGCGGTGACCTATCGGCGCGATGTCGTCCCATCGGCGGTGTCACCGCATGCCTTCGAGTGGGGGCTCGGCGCCCCGGCCGCCTTCGCGTGGCTGAAGGATCGGGCAGCCGGCCGGCCGCTCGCCGGTTGCGATGTCCAGACCGGCACGACGCCGACCACACCGGCCGCCATGAACGCCTTCGGTGCCGACTTCGTCGGCGGGATGCTCGCCGCCATCCTCGGGCACCGCTGACGCTCGCAACCGGCGCCTCACCGCGGCCGCAACCGCCGATACGCCGTAGCCACTCGCGACGAATCGTCGAAGGGTCCGCGCCAGATCCGCTGATCCAGGATCTCCAGAAATGTCGGTACCCCCTGATCGCTCAAGACGATTCCGGAGTCGTCGATGTGTATGCCTTCGGGGAGTTCGGGATAGCGGTCGAGCTCGGCCTGCAACGACGACAGCGTGATCTTCGGCAGGTAGTCGACGCCGCTGAGCCGTTTCAGCAGCTTGGCGTAGCTGGGCCGTTTGGCGCAGACGGCGATGATGGTGTCTTTGACCGGCGCGGCCAGCTCCAGGCCGAGCGCCTCGCTGATGTGGTCGACGAAATCCGGGGTGGCCTTGGTGAGCAGTTCGAGGTCGGTGAACAGCCGCAGGAAGGTGTCGGGTTTGAGGATGGCGATCTCGTCGGCGGCGATGACGAGATCGAATTCTTCGGCGAAGGCGAAGACCGGGTCGCCGACGCGATTCAGGCGTTCACCGAAGGTGGCGAGAATGCGGTGCGCCGAGGCCACCCGCAGTCCGTGCTGCAACCGCACGAAGGCGGTGCGCTGCCGATCCGGCCCGGCGGATTCGCAGATCAGCACGTAGAACAGGAAGGTGCCGTCGCGCATCTGCCGGGGCAGCACGGTATCCAGCGTCGCCGAACGGGCGATGAGCTGTAGCAATCCGGCGATCTGGGCGTCGGGCTCGCCCGCGGTGTCCTCGGGACGGGCTCGGTCGAGCCCGTCGAGGGCGAAGGAGAAGAACTCCTCACCGTCGACGAGCGCGGCGATGGTGTCGTATTCGATCGGCGCCATCGCCGCGAGCTGGTCCAGTGTGGCCGCGGCGATCGCGCGCAGCTCCGCACCGAGGGCAGCGGCGAACTCGATCCGCAACGCCTGCAAGCGCTTACGCCCGTCTCGCCAGCCGAGTAGCAGGTCGATCGGTTCGCCGCCGATATCGATGCCTGCCCAGTCCCGGCCGCTGCGCATGCTCATCGCCGCTCCGTCAGCACTCGGATTCCCGCGTGCTGGGCCACCGTGACGGTATCGCCGGGGCGCGGCACCGATCGCACGACGACGTAGGCCACGTCCCCGGACTCGGTCTGCACCTTCACGATTCGGTGCAGCAGCAGATAGATCATCGGGTTGACCTGGATGAGGTCGGTGCGCACGTAGACGATCAGCAACACCAGCAGGAACAGGCCGTAGGCGAGGACGTCGAGCCCGCGCGGCGTTTCGACGGTGAGGAATGGCAGCACGTAGGAGACCAGATACCCGCCGGATTCGCTGCCGCTCTCGTGCACCCGCGCCACCGTGAGCGACGAGCGCGCCGACGAGCCGAGCAGAGACAGCGCCCAGATCGTGCAGGCCGCGCCGAACCCCATGAGCGCGAGCGCGCCGAACGCCAGCCAGGGGGTGGCGGCGAAACGGGCCGCGAGAATCGCGAACAGCGGCGTATAGCTGGAGAAGAACAGCGGTGTACGCGCCACGATCTGCATCAGATCGTCGGCTGCGCGCCGAGGTGAGGGGCCCGGCGCAGGGTGGACCGCTGCTGCCATAGCGCCACTGTATTACCGGGTACCGACAAAGATCGTCGCTGCTGAGGAGCCCAGCCGCGCGGGCTGTGCTTCGATCAGGGCATGAGCTCAGAGATGGAAACAGTGGTCAGTGCCGAACGTGAGGTCGCGGCGCCGGCGGCGGTGGTGTTCGAGTTGATCGCCGATCCGGCGCAGCAGCCGCGCTGGGACGGCAACGACAACCTGTCCGAGGCACCCGCAGGCCAGCGGGTGCGCGCGGTGGGAGATGTCTTCACGATGGTGATCACCAAGGGCTCCACCCGGCACAACCATGTGGTCGAGTTCGAGGAGGGCAGGTTGATCGCCTGGCAGCCTTCCGAGCCCGATCGTGAACCGCCCGGCCATCTGTGGCGCTGGGAAGTCGAGCCGCTGGACGAGCGGCGTTCGCTGGTGCGCCACACCTACGACTGGACGCGCCTGACCGACGAGATGCGGCTGCCACGTGCCCGCGCCACCACCGCCGACAAGCTGGCCGCTTCCATCGACCGGCTGGCCGAGCTCGCGGAGCAGCAGAGCTAGCCGGTACGAGGCGCTATCCGGGTTTCGCTCGGCCCGCCGCCGGTGCATACGCCAGACTGAGCGCATGCTGCACGTGCGAGTAATGGCGCCTGCCGACAAGACCGACGCCGTGATCGAGATCCTCGAGAGCGACGACGCGGTCAGCGGGCTGGCGGTGATGCGCGGGGCCGCGCTGCGCCCGGCCGGTGACCTGGTGATCGCGCACATCGCCAGGGAAGCGGCCAATGACCTGGTGGAACGGCTGCGCGCGACCGGCGTGCACAAATGCGGGAGTATCGAACTCGAGCCGGTGCGAACCTGGTTGTCGCTGGCCGGTTTCGAGGCCGAGGTGCGCACCCCCGGCAGTAGCGCGGACGCGGTGGTCTGGGCCGATGTGGCTCAGCGTTCCTACGAGGAGACCGAACTCAACTGGACCTACCTGAGTTTCATGACGCTGGCGACCACGCTGGCGTCCATCGCCATCGTGGTCGACTCGCAGATCCTGGTGATCGGCGCGATGGTGCTCGGTCCGGAGTTCGGTGCGATCGCGGCGCTCGGGGTGGCGCTGGTGCGACGGCGATTCGTGCTGTTCGGGCTGGCGGTGCGCACCCTGATCCTGGGGTTCCTCACCGCCATCGTGTTGACGTTCCTGCTGGTACTCATCGCACGCGGGCTCGGCTGGATCACCGCGGAGGATGTGGGAACAGGGCCGGAGACCGCCTTCATCTACACCCCGGACAAGTGGTCGTTCATCGTGGCCGTGATCGCCGCCGCGGCGGGCGTGCTGTCGCTGACGTCGGCGAAATCGGGCGGCCTCGTCGGCGTGTTCATCTCGGTGACGACCGTGCCCGCGGCCGGCAATATCGCGCTGGCGGCGGTGTTCGCGCACTGGGACGAGGTATGGGGCAGCACACTGCAATTGGCGCTGAACCTGTCCGGGATGGCGTTGGCCGGTTGGGCGACATTGGCCGTGCAGGATGCGGTGTGGTCGCGAGTCGCGGTGCGCAGGCCGAAGGCGCGGCTGTACCCGCGGCGCATGCTCTGAGCGCCGTTCAGGCGCGCGCGGAATCCATGTCCATGCCCCACCGGTAGGCCCGCACCAGCTCGTCCAGCGCACCTGTCAGGTACCTGGCCTCGCGGTAGACGGTGATGCCCGCGCCCTGGTTCTGCAACAGCGCGATGGCGCAGGACCGGGTGTCGGCGACCGGCTCGTCCAGTGCCAGTTCGACGTTCGCGCCGATGGTCGGCGCGAGGGTGAGCGTGCCCTTGGCGGCGGCCCAGTTCGGTGCCTGCGCGCACAGCGCGAAGATCAAGACCTGCCGAAACGCTTCGGGTCGGGCCAGATCCATATTGAAGCCCGCGCTGCCGGGACGGGCGCCGTCGCGGTCGAGCAGGATGTGCGGCTCGAATTCCAGTGCGCCTGCATCGGTGGCGGTGCGCAGCACACCGGTGCGGCCGTCGGCGAGTTCGTAGAGGCAGCCGAGCTCGAGTTCGATCGGAGTGGATCTGCGGAACAGGCTCTTGGCGCGCGCGGCCCAGGTCAGCTCGACCCGCATGATGCCTTGCAGCTCGCCCGGCCTGGTGAGATTGATGCTCGGCGTGGCCTTGGACAGGGTGACTTTCCCGCCGCCGGCCCGCTGATCGTCGATCGCCATCGCCGCGATCCCCCCTCAGGAGATGAGAACGGCAGCGGCCAAGCCAGGCCGCTGCCGTTCGAGTCTTCGGTTGCGTCCGCCGGTCAGCCTACCGGGGTGGGCTCCTTTTCGGCGGCCGCTTCCGGCTCACCCTCGCGCCGGTTGCGCATGATGCTGCTGATGAACGCCGCGCCGATGAACGCGATACCGATGAAGCCGGTGACGAGTTCGTTGACGTGCACGCCGATCGAGATCAGCAGGATCGCGGCCAGCGCACCGATCGCCCAGTGCGCACCGTGCTCGAGGTAGACGAACTCCGACAGGGTGCCCTTGCGCACCAGGTACACCGTGATCGACCGGACGAACATGGCGCCGATCAGGCCGAGGCCGAGGGCGATGATGATCGGGTCGGCGGTGATGGCGAACGCGCCGATGACGCCGTCGAAGGAGAAGGAGGCATCGAGCACCTCGAGGTACAGGAACAGGAAGAAACCGGCCTTACCCGTGGCCTTGGCGGCCTCCGACGGGCCCGCGTGCTCCTCGGCGTGGAACATCGAGCCGAGGCCGTCGACCGCGATGTAGGTGATCATGCCGAGCAGGCCGGCCAGCAGCACCGTCGAACGGACCTCTTCCTCGGCGAGGAACTCCGCGCACAGGATGAGGCCGATACCCGCGACGACCACCGACAGCATGTCCAGCTTGCCCGCCCTGGCCAGCGGCCGCTCCAGCCACGACAGCCAGGTGATCTCACGCTCGGCGAAGATGAAGTTCAGGAACAGCAGCGCAAGGAACATGCCGCCGAACGCCGCGATCTGCGGATGGGCGTCGGTGAGCAACGTCTCGTAGCTGGGATCGCCGTTGGGGAAGTAGGCGGCGTCACCCGGGGGCGGGTTGAGCGCCAGGTCGAAGGCCTCGACCGGGTTCAGCCCTGCGGTGACCCACACGATCGCCAGCGGGAACACCAGGCGCATGCCGAAGACGGCGATCAGGATGCCGATGGTCAGGAACATGCGCTGCCAGAACTCGCTCATCCGCTGCAGGATGGTCGCGTTGATGACGGCGTTGTCGAACGACAGGGACACCTCGAGGACACCGAGGATCGCGCAGAGCACCAGGGCGGTGGGGCCACCGTAGAGCAGTGCCACTACCAGTGATGCGACGGTGACCAGGAAGGATAGGCCGAATATGCGCAGGACCACGCGGGGACCTTTCGTGTGCGGCGCCGGAGTCGGTCGTCATCCGGGCATGGTGGGACGTCTGAAGCTGCTGTGTGCGATCGCCGACCCGGTGCGAGCGGCGCTCGACACGACCGTACCGGTCGACGGTGAACCCGACATTTCGGGCCGACGTCGAGAGCGACCGTCATCATCAAGCCTGGTCGCCCGACCATGAGATGTCCAGTCGGACCCCAGCGAGTGAGTGACCGCGTGGATGTTCGTTGAACCCCCGGTGGGATCAGTTTCCCATGGGTGGCGAGGCAGGTGGGAGGGGGCCCGGCGCCGGGCCCCCTCCCCGGCCGAGGGTGAGCTCGATCAGACGTTCACGCCGTAGTCGCGGGCGATACCGGCCAGGCCGGAGGCGTAGCCCTGACCGATGGCGCGGAACTTCCACTCGGCGCCGTTGCGGTACAGCTCACCGAACACCATGGCGGTCTCGGTGGAGGCGTCCTCGGACAGGTCGTAGCGGGCCAGCTCCTCGTTGTTGGAGCGGTCGACGACCCGGATGTAGGCGTTGCGCACCTGGCCGAACGACTGCTGACGGGTGTCGGCGTCGTAGATCGAGACCGGGAAGAAGATCGACTCGATGGTGGGCGGGGTGTTGGCCAGATCGACGTTGATGACCTCGTCGTCGCCCTCGCCCTCACCGGTGGTGTTGTCGCCGATGTGCTCGATGGTGCCCTCGGGCGAGCGCAGGTTGTTGAAGAAGACGAAGTGCTGGTCGGAGACCACCTTCTTGTCGGCTCCGGTCGCGATCGCGCTGGCGTCGAGGTCGAAGTCCGTGCCGGTGGTGGTACGAACGTCCCAGCCGAGGCCGACCGCGACAGCGGTCAGGTTAGGCGCCGCCTTGGTCAGCGAGACGTTGCCGCCCTTGGACAAACTGACACCCATGCGGGATTCCCTTTCGATAGTCGTCTGTGATTCCCAGCATGTCCGAATCGCCGGGTACGAGATACGACAGTAGTAGGTTTCGGCGATCTTGCGTATAAACCGATGCGGGTAGCCCGCATTCGCTCGCACCGGTGCGCGGCCTCGATGCGGACGGTGCCCGGCCTCGGCCGTTGTCCCGACCCCGCCCCGGCGAGATCTCCTACCATCGGGTCGTGGCAGGCCGCAGGCGTGGATGGTTCCGGTCATCCGGGAATACCGAGTGGATCGAGCAGGCTCGGCACTCGCTCGCGTCGGCGTTCCTCGACATGGACCGGCGCCAGAGCGTCGCCGAATCGGCCACCGCGGCCGCCGAGCAGATCTTCCCCGAACGCGGCCTGGACCGGCGGTGGGAGCCGGTGCGAGCCCGCTGCTACGCCGCCGCCGATGCCTACCTGAAGCTCACCGAGCAGCTCGATCAGGCCGAGGCGAGCGGCGCGCCGGTGCCGCAGGGGCAGGTCAGAACCGAGGAGACGGTGCGCAGGCTGACCGAGGCCGCGCGCGGGGTGGACGAGTACTACCGCGGCAATCAGGCGCAGCTGGAAGAGGCCGTCGCGGTGGTGGCGATGGTGCCGCGCCTGGCCGATCAGGTGACCACGGCTGCCGCCGCGGTGCGCGGGCAGGCCGCCGAGTCCCCTTACGCGCACTACGGGTCGGTGCGCCGGGCCGGTGCCGCGGTCGATGAGGCACTGATCACATTGCGTTCGGCCCGCGCGGGCGCCGGCGTCGGTGCGGTGCGCGAGGCCGCCAACCGGCTCGACGCCGCGAGCAAAGAACTGGCAGATGCTTTGGCGCAGGCCCCATCTCGCGCCGCCGCGGCATCGACCGCGATCGTCTCGGTGCGCACCCGGCTGGCCGCGGCGCGGACCAGGGCCGAAGGGGTGGGCGCGGCGTACTCCGCGCTACTGCGGGAGTTCAATGCTGCGAGTTCGGCGGATCTGTCTGACAATGAGCGAGAAAGCCAGCGGGCCATAGCCGCCGCGGATGACGCCCTGAGCCGGGCCCGCGCGGCCGCGGCCGAGAACGACCCGGAGTTAGCACTTGAACTGACCACGACCGCGCGCGGCAATCTCGCCGAGGCCGAACAGCAGGTCGACGCCGTCACCAAACGGCTGACGCTGCTGCGTGAGGTGCGCGAGAATCCGCAAGACAAGGCCAAGGCCGTACGATTCCGGCTGCGGGACGCGCAGATGCTCGCGGTGGGCCGCGGGCTCGCCGCCGAGTGGGGATCGGTACTGGACGCGCAGGCCGAACGGATCGACCGGATCACCGGTGCGCTGTCCGGGCGTCATCCCGATTATTGGGCGTATGTGACGGAGCTCGATGCCGTCGCGGATTTCATAGCAGGCGTAGTGGATCGCATGAGAAAACAGTCAGGACCACGACGAGAGTGAGGGGTGGGGAGACGATGACCGCAGGCATCGCCGTCAAGCAGGAAGTTTCCCTGCGCAAGCGCGTGCTGCTGCGCCATTTCCGGCAGCTGAACGGTCCCGACGCGAGAACGCTTTTCCACCGCCAACCCGAGCCCATCGGCGGTCAGACCGACCGCGAACTGCTCGCCGTCGCGCTCGGCGCGACCCTGTACGCGCCCGCGACCAGGGCCGATCTCACTGCGACGATCTGCAAGCGGGCCGCGCGCGGGGTGTGCTCGATGGTCATCGACCTCGAGGACGCCGTGGCCGATCACGAGGTGGAATCGGCCAAGGCGCAGGCGGTGCGCACCCTCGACGAGCTCGCGGCCGGCGTGGATCCGAATCCGATGCTGTTCGTCCGGGTGCGCGACGCCGACACCATCATCGAACTGGCCGAGCAGCTCGGGCCGGGCGCCGAGGTGCTCACCGGCTTCGTCTTCCCCAAGTTCGACTCGGCCTCCGGGTCGAAATATCTTGCCGCGTTGGAGCATGCGCGTGCCCTGCTGGGCCGTCCGCTCTACGGCATGCCGGTGCTGGAGTCGGCGGCGCTGGTGCATCGGCAGACGCGCGACGCCGAACTCACCGAGATCGCCGCGCTGCTGGCCGAACACCGCGACAATGTGCTGGCCGTGCGCGTCGGTGCGACCGATATGTGCTCGACCTTCGGTATCCGCCGCGACCGCGATCTGACCATCTACGACGTGCGGGTGGTCGCCGATGTGATCGCCGATATCGTCAACTATCTGGGCCGTGCCGACGGCACCGGCTTCGTCATCACCGGCCCGGTGTGGGAGTACTTCGCCGATCACGAGCGGATGTTCCGGCCGCTGCTGCGCACCGCGCCGTTCGAGGAATCGGATGCGGTGCCGTTCCGGCGCTACCTGGTCAGCCGGGATCTCGACGGCCTGCTGCGCGAGATCACGCTCGACCGCGCCAATGGCATTCAGGGCAAGACGGTGATCCATCCCTCGCATGTGGCCGCGGTACACGCGCTGTCGGTGGTCACCCATGAGGAGTACTCGGACGCGCTCGACATCCTGCAAGCCGATGTGGGCGGGGTGGCGGCCTCGGAGTACCGGAACAAGATGAACGAGATGCGTCCGCATCGCAGCTGGGCGCGGCAGACCTTGCTGCGCGCCAGGGTGTTCGGGGTGGCCAACAAAGGAGTGTCGTTCGTGGATCTGCTGACGGCGTTGGTCACGGTATGAACGAGGTAGCGACGCAGTCGCAGCGCGAATCGGTCGGAGTTGGGTCTCCGATCACGCGGCCGGACGGCGAGTTGTCCGAAGCGGGTACGGCGTGGACGAGTCGTCACCTCGGTATCGAGTTGCAGCATGAGAACTCCTACCGCCATGGGTCCGAACTCGGTGTGCTGCCTGCCGAGTTGCCGATCGATTCGCTGATCCGGCCGGGGTTACGGCGGGGCAACTCGAAGCGCGCGCATCTGCTGGTGTCGACCGTGCTCGGCAAACATCTGCCCACCGATCCACGGGTGGTGCTCGATGCGGGCGACCGGCTCGGTGATCTGGTGCGCGGCGCGCTGGGCGAGCGGGACGCGGTGGTGCTCGGGTTCGCCGAGACCGCGACCGGCCTCGGCCACTGTGTGGCCGCCCGCATCGGCGCCACCTGCTACCTGCATTCCACCCGGCGCGAGGTCCCGCTGGCGCAGACGCTCACCGGATTCGAGGAGGGGCATTCCCATGCCACCTCCCATCTGCTGCAACCCGCGCCCGCGGGCATCTTCGTCAACGATCTGCCGTTGGTGCTGGTGGACGACGAGATCTCCACCGGTGACACCGCGATGGATGCGGTACGCGCACTGCACGCCTTCGCGCCGCGATCGCATTATGTGCTGGCCTCGCTGGTGGATATGCGCACCGAATCCGATCGCGCCCGATTCGAGGCGGCGGCACGCGAACTCGGCGCTCGTATCGACACGGTGTGCCTGGCCGCCGGGCGGACCATGCTGCCCGAAGGTCTCATCGAGGCCGTCGCGAGCCTGCCGGAACCACGTCTCAATCCGGTGGCTCCGCAGCGGGGTTCGTTCCAGCGATGTGAATTGCCCTGGCCCGCCCACGTTCCGGAGGGCGGTCGGCACGGCATCCTGCACTCCGATACCGCGGCCTTCGAATCCGCGCTCGGCACAGCTGCCACTGCCCTGCGGGCCCGGCTGACCACGGAGTTCGCCGATCGCCCGGTGATCGTGCTCGGGCACGAGGAGCTGATGTATCTGCCGCTGCGGCTGGCGGTCGCGCTGGCCGACTCGGGCATCGCGACGCGGTATCAGACCACCACCCGGTCCCCGGCCTACGTGCTGGACGAGCCCGGCTATCCGTTGCGGCGTGGATTCCGTTTCACCGCACCGGAATCCGGCCAAGATCAACCGCGCTACCTCTACAACGCGCACTGGGCCGAGGATTTCATCGCCGAACTCGACGCCTGGACCGGAGATGTCACCGAGGCCGATGCGGTGCGCGGTGAACCGGTGCTGGTGACCGTCGTCGATGCGCCCGCCGATACCGAGGAGCTGGTCGGCGCGGGCGGGCTGGTCGATGTGCTCACCGCGTCCGGTGCGGATGTGCTGGTAGCGGTGCTGCCCGGTGCCGATCCGCGCCTGCTGCACGCGGGCCGGTCCGATGCCAGCGCCGATGCCGCCGGTCTCGTGGGCGAGGAGAATGGGCACGGAGGTCCGTCGACCGCCGTTGTCTCGAAGGGAACAGGTGCGATGCCATCCGTAGCAGTCACCACCGCTGGAGCTCGGGCATCCGGTTCCGGGACGACCATCGCCACCGGGCCGCTGCACGGGCCTGCCTTCGGTTCCTACGCCCCCGACGACGTCGCCTGGCTGCTGAAAGACCTCTCCGATGTCGATCTGGAGGCCGATGTCGCCGAACGCGAACAGCGCATTCAGGCGGGCATCGCGCATTACGCGGAGTCGCTGCCGATCGAGTACCAGCCGGATGCGCAGTACCGCGAGCTGTTCGAGCAGGTGCTCGCCGACAGCGCGGAGCGGCTGGCGCTCGCCGTCGGGACCGTGGCGGAGCTGGTCGTCGCCGAACGCGGCACCGATATCGTGCTGGTCTCGCTCGCGCGGGCGGGCACGCCGGTGGGTGTGCTCATGCGGCGCTGGCTGCGCGACGGGCGCGGCCACGAGATGCCGAGCCTGGACATTCCGCATTACGCGGTGTCGATCGTGCGTGATCGCGGAATCGATGCGGTGGCGTTGGATTACCTGGCCGCCCATCATGATCCGGCCTCGATCGTCTTCGTCGACGGCTGGACCGGCAAGGGCGCCATCACCCGGGAGTTGTCGGAGGCCCTGGACGCCTATCACGCGGCGGGCGGCGCGCGGTTCGACGACGACCTGGCCGTCCTCGCCGATCCCGGCCACTGCGTCCGCACCTACGGCACCCGCGACGACTTCCTCATCGCCTCGGCCTGCCTGAATTCGACAGTCTCCGGGCTGGTCTCACGCACCGTGCTCAACGACGATCTGATCGGACCCGGCGATTTCCACGGCGCCAAGTTCTATCGCGAACTCGCCGCCGACGACGTCTCGGGACGCCTCGTCGACACCGTCACCGCGGCCTTCGATGCCGTCCGCGAGCGGGTGCCCGCGTCCGTGGCGGGCATCCGGGCCGGCGACCGCACCCCTACCTGGGCCGGTTGGGCCTCGGTGGAGCAGGTACGGGCCGAATACGGGGTGTCGAGCGTGAATTTCGTGAAACCCGGGGTCGGGGAGACCACCCGGGTGTTGTTGCGCCGGATGCCGTGGCGCGTGCTGGTACGGGAGCCCGACGCTCCCGAGCACGCCCATATCCGCCTGCTCGCCGCGGCCCGCGGTGTACCGGTCGAGGTCGTCGACGACCTGGCCTATTCGTGTATGGGACTGATCAAGGATGTGCAGCAGTGATTCCGCCTCGAAGACAGGTGCTGGTCGCCACCGACCTGGACCGCACCATGATCTACTCCCGCAACGCGTTCAGCACCGACGATGAGCTCGCGACGGTCTGCGTCGAACATCTCGAGGGCGCGCCGCTGTCGTACATGACGACCATCGCGGCCACTCGGATGCGCACCCTCACCCGGCCCGCCGCCGTCGTCCCCACCACCACTCGCACCATCAAGCAATTCGGTCGCATCCAATTGCCCGGCGCCCCATGGCGTTACGCGATCGCCAGCAATGGCGGCAATATCCTCGTCGACGGCGTCCCTGATATGCGCTGGCGCATCGATATCGATGCCGAAGTCCGCGCCGGCGGCGCCACCCTTTCCGCGATCAGCGCCGAACTACGCGCCCGGATCGACGACAGCTGGGTGTCGAAATTCCGCGTGGCCGATCACCTGTTCTGCTATCTCGTCGTGAAACCGAAGGCCGTGCCCGACGGCTTCCTCGCCGAATGGGATGCCTGGTGCCGCCCCCGCGGCTGGTCGGCCTCCCAGCAGGGCCGCAAGATCTACACCATGCCACTGGCGGTCTGCAAGAGCCGCGCCGTCGCCGAGGTGCGCCGCCGCCTCATCGAATCGGGCGAACTCACCGATACCGCCCTCACCCTCGCGGCGGGCGACGGAGCCCTCGACGCCGAAATGCTGCGCGCCGCCGACTCCGCCATCCGCCCCCGGCACGGCGAACTGGAACTGCTCAACTGGACCCACCCCAACCTCACCGTCACCGAATCCACCGGGATCATGGCCGGCGAGGAGATCCTGGACTGGTTCATCGACGCGGCGCCCGCGGCGGCTTAGCCGAGACCTTTCGCGATAGGTTGGCCGGGACTGCTTATTCGTCGGACAGCGATACGGAGAACCTGGATATGGGTATGGCCCGGAATGTTGTCGGTATGTCTGTGATCGTCGCGGGCGCTGCGATGATGAGCACGCTCGCGGCCGGTTCGGCGGCCGCGGAGCCGCGGGACTGTGTGGTGAATCAGTGGGCGACCGGCGCGTCGGCGCAGTGCGGGGGTGACGGCACCTACATCCTCGAGGTGGATTGTTTCGGTCTGAACCTGACATACGGCCAGCCGTTCGGGCCGTACTACAAGTCGGTCACCGGGTTCGCCGGCACCCCCGGGCAGCTGAGCCGGGACTGCATGATGCCCACCACGCTGGGCCAGATCGGGATCGTGACCGGTGCGCGGATCACCCAGGTGCCGACGCGCCCCGGTCTGCCCGACAATGCATGGGAATACGATCCGGGACGGCGCTGACAGCCGGCCGGACACCCTCACCTAAGCCGCGGTCTCTCGGCGATTGCCTGCGGTCTCGTCCCAGGTCGGATAGTCCGAGTACCCCTCGGCCGTGCGGCCGTAGAGGTGGGATTCACGGATCGGGCTCAGTGGCAGATCGCGGGCGATTCTGTCCACCAGATCCGGGTTGGAGATGAAGGCGCGGCCGAAGGAGACCAGGTCGGCGTCGGATTCGGTGAGCGCGCTCTCGGCTGCTGACGCGGTGGTCTGCGCACGGTTTTCGCCGACATTGGCGATGAAAGTCCCGTGCCACAGCGGGCGCAGGTCGGCCAGCGCCGGGTAGTCGTCGTTGTCGATGAGGTGCAGGTAGGCAAGGCCGCGGCGGTCCAACTCGGTGACCAGGGGCCGATACAGCGGCCCGGGATCGGCTTCGAGCATGCCGAACTGCGGATTGCCCGGAGACAGCCTGATCGCGGTGCGGTGGGCACCGACGGCGGCGATCACGGCGTCGGTGACCTCGAGGGCGAAACGCATGCGGTTGGGGATGGAGCCGCCGTATTCGTCATCGCGCAGGTTGGTGTTATCGGCCAGGAATTGGTGCACGAGGTAGCTGTTGGCGGCGTGGATTTCGACGCCGTCGAACCCGGCCTCGATCGCGTTGGCGGCCGCGGCGGCGTAATGCTCGACAGCGGCGGCGATATCGGCTCGGGTCATCACCGCGGGCACGACAGGATCTGCTGTGCTGCCGTCGAGCAGATGCACGTGATCGACATCGGCGACAGCCGAAGGGCCTGCCGGAAGGGTGCCGTCGATGCGTCCCAGCGGATGGCCCTTGCGGCCACCGTGCATGAGCTGGGCGAAGATCCGCCCGCCCGCCTCGTGCACGGCATCGGTGACCTTCCGCCAGGCGGCCACGTGCGCCGCGGTTTGCAGTCCGGGCACCCACGCCTCGCTCTGACCGCTGGAATGCGGCCAGATGCCCTCGGTGATGATCAGTCCGGCGTCGGCGCGTTGGGCGTAGTAGTCGGCGACATCGGTGGTCGGGGATCCGTCGGGCAGTGAACGCAGGCGCGTCATCGGCGACATCACCACGCGGTTCGGCAGGTGCAGGTTCTGGTCGCGGAATTCGGTGAGAAGCAGCATGGGCGTACCGTAGAACCTGACATCAATGTCAGGGGCAAGCCCGAACCTCGGAGGTGTGGTCATGCGCATCGGTGAACTGGCCGAACGGACCGGAGTCAGTGTCCGGTCGCTGCGCTACTACGAGACTCAGGGCCTGCTCGCCTCGACCCGCACCGGCGGCGGCCAACGCGACTACCCCGAGTCCGCGGTGGACCGGGTCATCCGCATCCAGGAAATGTTCGCCGCCGGCCTGCACAGCCGCACCATGGCCGAACTGCTGCCCTGCATCCACGACGCCGACGGCAGCCCCAACGCCACCGCGACGCCGTTCCTCGCGGAAACCCTTGCCGCCGAACGCGATCGCATCGACGCCTGCATCCGGGATCTGCACCGCACGCGGGAGGTGCTGGACGGAGTGATCCAAGCCGCGCACGGACAACGCTGAGCCGCGCACGGACAACATTGAGCCGCGCACGGACAACGCTGAGCCGCGCACGGACAACACTGAGCCGCGCACGGGGACAACGCTGAGCCGGAACCGGTCCGCTGTCCGCCGTGATTCCAGGTCACCGCATCTTCTATTCGATAGGGCCGGTCGTGGCCCCGGCCGCGGCGTATCGGCGGGCCAGCCGGGCGCATGCCTCGGCCAGTTCGGGCGGTCCGACCACCTCGATATCGGCGTCGAAATTGCCGAGGACGGCCGCAAGTCCCGTCCACGACCAGGATCCGAGGGTGACCTTGCATCGGTCCGGGCCGAGTTCCTCGACGATCCAGTCCTGGTAGTTGTGCCGCGATACGCGGGCGGCGGGCAGGTCGAGGATCACCTCGCCCCGGCAGGGCCACGCGCCAGAGGCGGAGCCGCGAAATCGGTGGGCCACGAAAGCCGATACCGACCCTTCGGGCAGTTCACGCGGTGCGAAGCGGGGCCCGGTCGGGGTGCGCGGGGTGATTCGATCGACCCGGAAGGTGCGCCAGTCGGCGCGGTCCAGGTCCC
Organism: Nocardia sp. CDC519; assembly: GCF_059509835.1. Taxonomy (NCBI): domain Bacteria; kingdom Bacillati; phylum Actinomycetota; class Actinomycetes; order Mycobacteriales; family Nocardiaceae; genus Nocardia; species Nocardia sp. CDC519. The sequence continues at coordinate 1,216,182 of NZ_CM183377.1, forward strand.
AGGCGATGAGGTACCAGCGGCCTGCGCGGGTGACGAGGTGATGGGGCTCGACCTTGCGCGGCCGGGCAGCCTCGCCCGCCTCCGTCGCGGTGACGGAAGCGTAGTCGAAACGCAGCACCTCACGGGCATGGACGGCGGCGCCGATCGCGGTCAGCACTTCGGTGTCGACCCGATCCTCCGTGCGGTTCGGCCGCGACTCGACCGCGGCGATGCGCAGGGTGTCGATCCGGTGGCGCAGCCGTGTGGGCATGACCTGCCGGACGGTGTTCAGCGCTCGTTCCGCGGCGTCCTCGATGCCGACGCCCGAGGTGGTGGCCAAACCGAGCCCGATCGCGAGCGCGATCGCCTGCTCGTCGTCGAACAACAGCGGCGGCATCTCGGTGCCTGCTTCGAGCCGGTATCCGCCGTCCGGACCCTTGGTGGTGGCGATGGGATAGCCCAGCTCACGCAGCCGATCGACATCGCGGCGCACGGTGCGCGCGCTGACCTCGAGTCGCTCGGCCAGCAGGGCACCCGGCCAGTCCCGGCGCACCTGGAGCAACGAGAGCAGGGCCAGCAGTCGCGCTGAGGTTTTCGGCATGAATGTCAGTGTGCCCGAAGTAGCGGACACATCCTGTCCGCTTCCCCTGTCATTGTTGATCCGACCGAGCAACCACACCGGAAGGATCCGCGATGACCGCCCCCACCCTCGATGCCGAACGCACCGAACTGCTCGAAGCCCTCGCCGAGGCGCGATCCGCGCTGACCAGCACCGTTCACGGACTCACCGATGCCAAGGCCGGCGAACATCCCACCGTGAGCGCCCTGTGCCTCGGCGGGCTGATCAAGCATGTCGCCTCGATGGAGGAGACCTGGATGCGCTTTGCCGTCGAAGGCCCAACGGCAATGGGTTACGACCTGCCGGACGGCGTCACCTGGGCCGATATCGCGGCAGGCACGGCGCGCGAATTCCCGCAGTGGATGATCGACCACACCAACGAATTCCAGATGCAGCCCGGCGACACCCTCGCCGATATCCTCGCCCACTACGAGCAGATCGCCGCCCGCACCGAAGAGGCCCTCGCCACCATCCCCGATCTGTCCGCGACCCACCCGCTCCCCGAAGCCCCCTGGCATGAGCCGGGAGCAGTCCGGAGCGTCCGCCGAGTACTGACCCACCTCATCGCCGAAACCGCCCAGCACGCGGGGCACGCCGACATCCTGCGCGAGACGATCGACGCGGAGACCTCCGCCTGAGGACGCAGGCGGGCAGTGTGCGGTGCTGATTCAGTACTGCTGCTGCCCCGCAAGCTGCTGCGCGACCACACCCTGGATCCGCTGCAACCCTGGCACCGTCATCCCGCTCTGCAACTGTCCCTCGATCGTGCGGACCAGCGCGGAATCGCTGATCACCTTCTCGCTCGACTGGATCAGCACCGTTCCCGCACCGGTGAAATCGAATTGGCGTTCCTCGCCGGAGTTGACGCCGAAGCGGGCGGCGCCCGCGGCGAGGAAGCTCGAGATCCAGCGGTGGTCGTAGTGGTGGCTGGGGGAGGGACAATCGGCCCAGCCGACAAGGGATTCCGGGTCCACCCGCAGTGGCGGTTCGGCGAACATCACCGGGCCGTTGGAGGAGGCCAGGAACTTGCCGGTGCCGATGAGGGTGAGGAAGCCGGGCACGATCGATTGGTTCAGCGCCAGGCCCGGTTCGAAGGCGAGCAGGTTGGCGGCGCGGATGGTGAGGTTGCCGTCGTCGAGATCGTAGGAGTTGATGTCGTAGCCGCGGTCACCGATGATCAGCTTGCCGTGCCCTTCGGCCACCACATAATCGCTGGTGAACAGCGGTGCCGAGAACTGCTGCGACACCATGTGCATCAGCGAGCCCTGGAGGCCGTGGGTCAGCAGCTGGAATTGGATCTGCCCGTAGTAGGCGATCATCGCGCCCTTGCGCATGAACCACGGCTTGTTCAGGTCGATGCAGTAGGCGTAGCTGTTTCCCGGGATGTTGTCGCTCTCACCGAGATTCATCGGGTTCAGGATCTGGCTCATGATCACAACTTCTCTTCCGAGGCCTGCACGTACACGACACCCTGCCCGGTGCACTGCAATTGCATCGCCTCACCGGATCCGCGGCCGACGGCGTCGCGCCAGCTCATCGCCGTTTTCAGTTCGGTCTGCACATTGCCGTAGGCGGCCACGAAGGCCTGTGGATCGACCACGATCGGGTTCGGCCCGCCCACCGGCAGTTCCAGGAAACCGCCGTGCGCGAGCAGCACCGCCGCACCCTGTCCGGTCAGTTGGGTGGTGAACATGCCCTGGCCGGTCATCGCGCCGGAGGCCGCGCCGCGCAGCGCGCCCATCAGACCGCCGCCACCGCCACCGCCACCGGAACTCATCACCGACACCACCGAGCTCTGCAACCCGGCCGTATGAGCAAGCAGCCGTGAGGCTTCCACCCGGAGCGCCGCACCTGGCTGCATCTGCACCACGTGCACTTCGAGCCCCGCGAAACCGTAGTGCACCTGGCCGTTGCCCTGGGCGAGCATGGTGCGTTCGTGTTCGCCCTGCATCATCCGGCCCGCCATCCGCATGATGCCGCCGCCACCCATGCCCTGGCCGCCGGGAATCTGGTGCGGGGCGAAGGAGACGTCGCCGGTGTAGAACAGCATCGCGCCCTGGCGGCCCACCACACCGCCCGCCATCCCGACGTCGACCTTGACGACCTTGCCGTTGACCTTCTCGAACATCGTGCCTACCGTTCCGCCGGCTGGATCGACACCACGCCCTGGCCATCCCAGCGCAACGAGAACGCCTCGCCCGCATCCTGTCCGACGACGGTGCGCCAGGAGACATCGGTGACGAATGACTGATTGAGGTTGCCGCGCGCGGCGACGAACGCGTCCGGATCCACCACCAGCGGGAACTGCGGTGTCACCTCGAGATGGATGAGCGGCCCGCCCGCCGACAGCAACGCCACCTGGCCCTGGCCCGACACCGTGGTGGTGAACAGGCCCTGCCCGGCGGAAGCGCCGTGCAGTCCGGCGAAGCGCACATCGGTGCGCAGGTTGCCGCAGAAGGCGAGCAGCTGCTGCGATTCCACTTGCAGCGTCTCGTTGTTCAGGTTCACCACCGAGACGTTCTGGCCGTTGACGGCGAAGAACACCCGGCCGTGACCGCCGCATTCCATCAGCGAGAGCTTCTCGCCGGTCGCCCGCCGCTTCAGGCCGGCGATCACGCCATCGCCACCACCGAATCCGGCGGATTTGAACTGGACGTTGCCTTCATAGGCGATCATCGACCCGGAAATCGCGCGCAGACTCGTGCCCGCGAGATGAGCCTCGATCACCTTCTTCGACTGTTCGAACAGTTGCGCCATAAGGGGAGTTGTGCCTGTCGTGTGGAGTCGGGAACACGGGCATCCCCCCATGCTCCATATGCGTCGCCGTCACACTAATCGACGATGGCGCCCGCGGCAGATGTCAGCCCGGGCGTAAGCGCTGCGAACGCATCCGAGCCGTGGTATCCACCTTTCTCGTAGAGTGGCTTCCGTACGCACCGACAAGCGAAGGGTCGAACTTGTCCGCAACACTCGCCAAGGGTCAGAACGGCCCGCTGTCCGGCAACGATGTGGTGATCTCCATTCAGCTGACGGCGCAGGCGGATCTGTCCGCGCTCCTGGTCACCGAGCAGGGCAAGGTGCGCTCCGACGCCGACTTCGTGTTCTTCAATCAGCCCAGCGGTCCTGGGGTGAACCTGGTACCCGGCCCGCCGGGGCAGCCGGCCTCGCTCGCGGTGTCGCTGAACGCGGTGCCCGCCGATATCGACCAGATCCGCGCCGTCATCACCCTCGACGACGCCACCAGCAATTTCGGCCGCTATCCGGCGCCGACGGCGATCGTGTCGGACGCCTCCGGCACCCCGCTCTACGAGTACCGCATCGAGGGTCTCGACACCGAGTCGATCGTCATCGCGCTCGAGCTCTACCGCCGTCAGGGTGCGTGGAAGGTGCGCGCGGTCGGCCAGGGTTACGCCGGTGGCTTCGCGGCGCTGGTCACCGACCACGGGGTGACCGTCGACGATTCGCCGCCTCCGCCGCCCGCCGCCGCGCCGCAGCCCGCCCCGGCCCCGCCGCCGCCCGCGCAGCCCGCGTACCCGACCCAGCCGCCGCCGGCCGCGCCCCCGCAGGGCGGTTACCCGGCGCCCCCGCCGCCGACCGCGCCCTACCCGCCGCAGGGTGGCGGTTATCCGCCCCCGCCGGGCCCGGGTGCCGGCTACCCGCCGCCCGGTGCCCCGGTCCCGCCCCCGCCTACGCAGCCGCAGGGCGAGATCAGCCTGAGCAAGGACCGTCCGGTCAGCTTGCAGAAGGGCCAGCGGGTCACCCTGCGCAAAGAGGGCGGGTCCGCGCTCACCTTCGTCAAGATGGGTCTCGGCTGGGATCCGGTGCGCAGCCGCGGCATGTTCGGCAACCGCACGGTCGATATCGACCTCGACGCCTCGGTGGTCATGTTCGCCGACCATCAGCCCGCCGATGTCGCCTATTACGGCCAGCTCAGCTCCAAGGACGGCTCGGTGCGCCATCAGGGCGACAACCTCACCGGTGAGGGCGAGGGCGACGACGAGATGATCCTGGTGGATCTGACTCGCATCCCCGCCCACATCAGCACGCTGTTCTTCATCGTCACCTCCTACAAGGGTCACACCTTCGAGCAGGTGCAGAACGCCTTCTGCCGGTTGATCGACGGCGGCAACAACGCCGAACTGGCCCGCTACACCCTGGCCGGCGGCATGCCGTTCACCGCGATGGCGATGGCGAAGGTCTATCGGGCCGGCGGGGATTGGAAGATGCAGGCGCTCGGCGAAGGTTTCCAGGCCAAACATCCCGGGGAGGCAGTACCGCAGCTCGGCCGTTTCCTCGCCGCCGGCTGAGGGACGACGGGGGAAGTGGACGTGCGGCAACTGACGGCGGGGCAGAACGTTCCCCTGACCGCCCAGACGGTGCGGTTCGGCGTGCACGCCGATGCGGCACTGGATATTTCGGCGCTGGTGGTGAACGACGATCTGCGGGTGCGCGCCGCCGCCGATGTCGTCACCGGTGATCGGACGACGACGGCGGGAGTGCACCTCGGCGAGGACGGCGTCACCGTCTCCCTCGCCGAGGTCCGGGCCGACGCGCAGGCGGTCCTGCTGGTCGTGGCGGGCCGGTCGGCGGAACTGGGCAAGGTCGTTGCCGAGCTGTCCGAAAATGGCTCCGTCACGGTCGAATTCGCGATCGCGCCGGCCGCCGGTGAGCGCGCGCTGATCTGCCTGGAGGTGTACCGGCGTCAAGGCGCGTGGAAGGTGCGCGCGCTCGGCCAAGGCTATGCGGGCGGTCTGCCGGAACTGTTGCAGGCGCACGGTGCGGCCGGGATGGCGCCCGCCGCCGCCCCGCGGGCGGACACGTACGCGATGTCCGCACCCGCGCAATCCGGCGGCAGCCCGCTCGAGGTGGGCCACGGTCTGGAACGGCTGTGGATGATCTTCGAGGATGCCGCGCGATCGGCGGCGGCCCTGATCTCGGCCCGCGACTACGCGGCCAAACGGCTCGATCAGGAGCTGTCCGAAGCGGTCTCGGATCCGGCAACCAGGAACACCCCCGCCGCCGACGCCGCCCGCGCCGCCGCCCAGCGCCGCCACGACGAACTCAACGCCACCGCCGAGGCGAACCATCGCCGCGACAGCGAGCAGCTGGTGCGGGAACTGGCCGAGGCCGATCAGGCGCTGCCGCCCGCGCTGGCGTCGTGGGAATCGCAGGCGTGGGATCGCGCCCCCGCACCCGCCGACGGCATCCGGCTCGGCGAGCTCTACACCATCGACCGTGGGCCGCTGCGTATTCCGTACTGTGTGCCGGTCCCGCTGAACCGTCCGCTGTGGATCGATGCCGAATCCTCCGCGGCGGTCGCGCCGATCGTCGGCGCACTGCTGGCCCGGCTCGTCGCGGCGGCCCCGCAGCGCACCACCGTCGTCGACGTCATCGACCTCACCAGCGCGTTCACCGGCCTCACCGGCCTGCTCGGGCCCGTGCTCGGCGGCCCGCCGGTCACCCACCACACCGATATCTCGGCCCGGCTGAAGACGCTCGCCGACGCCGCCGAGCTCGCCGAAATGGCCTACAACAGCGGTGCGGGCACCCCGCCCACCGAGCATCGGGTGCTGGTGGCGGCCGATTTCCCGCACGGCTATCAGGCCACCGACGTGCAGCGGCTCGGTTCGCTGCTCATGCGCGGCGACCTGATCGGGCTGTCCACCGTGATCATCGGCAGCAATGAATCCGATTCCGACGACACCCTGGTCGCGACGTTATCGCAGGCCTGCCGTCACCTGCCGACGATCCCGGGCACCCCACTGTTCGATCCGTGGACCGGCAGCGCCTGGGAACTCGATCTGGATCTGCTGCCGCAGGAACCCGAACGGCAGGCCCGTATTCTGCGCGCTCGCTGAGAACCGCCCACGCGATGTCAGCGCGTGGGTACCCGGCCTTCCCGTGGCCGCAACCGTTCCGGTAGCCACGGCAGCAGCGGATCGGTGGTGTGGTCGAGTGGGCCGCCGACCGGATCGTCGACGAAATCGCGGCGCACCAGATCCTCCTCGGGCCGGTAGATCTGGCGCACGATCAGCGCGCACACGATGATCACCGCGATATCGCGCAGCAGCACGGTGCCGGTGAACCACTGCTCCGGCAGGCCTTTACGATCCAGGCCGAGGTAGTAGAACATGCGCGGCACCCAGACCAGCGCGTCGATCGTCATCCAGGCCAGCAGGATCCGTCGATGCGGCAGCGCGAGCACCGCGAGCGGCACCAGCCACAGCGAATACTGCGGGCTCCACACCTTGTTCGTCAGCAGGAAGGCGGCGATCACCAGGAAGCACAGCTGCGCCAGGCGCGGCCTGCGTGGGGCGGTCAGGCCGATATAGGCGATGAGCAGGCAGGCGATGACGAACAGCGTCAGCGACACCAGATTGAGGATGGCGGGCTGCTCGCTGTGCTCGAGCACACCGTCGAAGCCGGGCCAGCCGGTGAACGAGGTGATGACGTTGTAGATCGAATCCGGATCCGCGTGCCGGGTGGTGTTGAGCCGGAAGAACTCCCGCCAGCCGGTCGGATACAGCACCGCGATCGGGAGATTCACGATCACCCAGGTGCCCGCGGCGGCGCCGGCGGTGAGCCAGGCCGCACCGAGCGGGCGAGTACCCAGAATCCGCACCCGATGGGGGATCTCGCGGATCCACTCCCGCGCCGCGGGCAGGCCGTCGATCTCGTTCAATCGGATCTTGATGTGCGCGCTCGGCGTGCGGTGCATCGGGTCGGCGCGCAGGCACAGCACCAGGATCGGGCCGAGCAGCAGCAGCGGATACAGTTTCGCCGCACCGCCCAAGCCGAGCAGCACGCCGGCCAGCACCGGTTTCTTGCGCGCCCAGGCCAGCAGGCCGGTCGCGGCGAAAGCCGTCGCCAGGGCATCGAAATTGGTGAAACCGTGCACGATCACCAGCGGTGAGCAGGCGACGAGGGCGGCGTCCCAGATCCGCCGGCCCGCCAGCAGCGCCGTCGCCCACACGGTGACCAGCCAGGCCAGCGCGAGACCGACCGCGATGACATTGAAGTAGACGACCACCTGCAGCGCGCCCGGCAGCGGACCGGCGTCCCAGCTCTTGGCGATCTGCATCGACACGTACTGATAGAGCCCCGACAGCACCGGATACTCCATGTACCGGGTTTCGGTACCGCCGTCCGGCGTCTCCTCGGTCCAGGACTTCTTGTACGGGAACGCGCCCTCGTTGAGCCGTTCCGCGCCGTAGAGCGGGACGGTGTCCGAATAGCACATGGCCGTGTACTGGCGGCCGTCGTTCCAGTCCAGGGTGAGGCCGCCGCCCGCGGCTTCGGTCTGCTGGATGCACGCGGCCTTGGTGCCCCAGCCGAGCGCGAGGAACAGCACCGTGAACAGGAACAGCACCCGCATCGGCGTCCAGAACCGGGTGCGGCCGATCAGGGCGTGATCACCGACCGGGCCGCCGATCACCGTGCACAGCTGCGCCGTCAGGGAGTCGTTGCGGCTCGGCCGGTCTCGGGCGTCGGCCGACCGGAGATCGGGAGCGAGCGGAGCCGGGGACTCGTATCGCGGGCTGCCGGGCTGCTCGGCCGACGGGCCGGTGTGCGCGTTCCCGTTGGTCGGCTCGCCCACCAGTCGCTGATCGGTCACGGCACCCGAGGCTACCGGGAGCGGCCGGGCGGAGCTCCGCTCGTCCCCCCGGAATCCTCGGCACCCTGGCCGCCGCCGGTGCCACCGCCGCCGGAGTCCTCGCCGCTATCGGAACTGTCCTCGCTCGATTGCCCCTGGCCGGTGGACGGTGATCCATCGGCCGGTGCGGTCGGCTGCCCCGGCAGCGGCCCGGAGTTCGACGGCTGCTGCGGCTGTGGCCGCACCTGCGCCTGCGGATTCGGTTGTACGCCCGGTACCGGGATGGTGATGCCGGGCAGAATCTCCACCTGGCTCGGGGTGATCACCACCGGCGGCTGGAACGGCGGCGCCTCCGTGGTGGACGGCGCGGTATACGGCGCGGTCCACTCCGGCACACCCGCCTGGCCCTTGATCGGCGCGGGCTTGGGGAAGGTCTCCTTCGGCGTGCCCTCGAGCGCGCCGTCCATGGTGTCCTTCCAGATGTCGGACGGCAGGCTGGAGCCGTAGATCATCGCGCCGCCGTAATTGCGCAGCGGCTCACCCTGTTCGGTGCCGACCCAGACCGCGGTGGACAGCGACGGCGTGTAGCCGACCATCCAGGCGTCCTTGTTCTCGCCGGTATCGCCGAGCTGGGCGGTGCCGGTCTTGGCGGCCGATTCCCGGCCGCCGGCCAGGCCGTGGTTGCGGGAGTAGGCGGCGATCGGCTTCATCGCCGCGGTGACGTTGTCGGCCACGGCCTCCGAGACGCGCTGTTCGCCCGCGACCTCGCCACGGTCGAGCAGCACCTCACCGTCGGCGGTCACCACCCGCTGGATGAAGTGCGGGGCGTGGTACTTGCCCGAGGCCGCGAGAGTGGCGTAGGCGGAGGCCATATCGAGCACCCTGGCCTGGTACTGGCCGAGCACGATGCCGTTGTTCGGACCCGAACCATCCGGCTCGGTCAGCGTCTTGCCGACGCCGGGGATCTCCTCAGGGATGCCCAGCTTGTGCGCCATATCGGCGATCTTCTGCGGGCCGTTCTGCATATCCAGCTGCATGCGGTAGAAGCTGGTGTTCAGCGAACGCTTGAGCGCCTCGGCGATGGTGCACATGCCGCAGGATTCGCCCTCGACGTTGCTGATCTTGATGCCGTGCACGGTGAGCGGCGAGCTGTCGTACATCTGCGACAGCGGGATGCCCATCTCCAGGTTCTGTGCCAGGCCGAACACCTTGAACGACGAACCGGTCTGCAGACCCGCGTTGGCGAAGTCGTAGCCCTGGCCGTCCTTGCCGCCGTAGTAGGCCCGCACCGCACCGGATTTCGGATCGATCGACACCACGGCGGTGCGCAGCTTCTCCGGCTCGCCCTGCAGGTTCTCGGCGACCGCGTCGAGCGCGGCCTGCTGTGCCTTGGGGTCGATGGTCGTGGTGATCTGCAGACCCGCGGTGTTGAGCTGCTGCTCACTGATGCCCGCGGCCGACAGCTCACGCAGCACCTGCTGTTTGATCAGGCCCTCGGGGCCGTCGTCGTTGGCCTTATCGCCGAGCGAGGACAGCGGCCGCACCGCCGGGTACTGCATCGACTTGCGTTCGGCGGCGGGCAGATTGCCCTCCGAGACCATGCCGTCGAGCACGTAGTTCCAGCGCGCCTTCGCGCCCTCGGGGTTCTGCTCCGGATCCAGCGAGGAGGGCAGCTGGATGGTGGCCGCGAGCACCGCGCCCTCGGCCACGGTCAGATCCTGCACCGGCTTGTCGAAGTAGGCCTTGGCGGCAGCGTCGATGCCGTAGGCGCCGCGGCCGAAGTAGATGGTGTTGAGGTAGGCGGCGAGGATCTCGTCCTTGCTCCACTGCCGCGCCATCTTCGCCGAGATCACCAGCTCTTTGAGCTTGCGGTTGAGTGAGCGTTCGTCACCGACCAGCGCGTTCTTCACGTACTGCTGGGTGATGGTCGAGCCACCGCCCGCGCTCTCCTTGCCGAGCAGGTTGTCGCGCGCGGCGCGGGCGAAACCGGACACCGAGAAGCCGGGGTTGGTGTAGAAATCCCGGTCCTCGGCCGCGGTGACCGCGTTGCGGACATGCGGCGGCACCTGGTCGATGGTGACCTCGGTGCGGTTGCCCTCCGGCGGAACCACCTTGCTGATCTCGGTGGTGCCGTCGGCGGCGTAGATCGTCGCCACCTGATTGGTTTTGAGATCGCCCGGCTGGGGAACGGAAACCGTGGAGTAGGCGATCAAGAACACGGTGCTCGGCACCACGATCGCCAAGGCGATCAGAACATAGATGGTGCGGCGCACGATTCGCCACGGCGATTTCTTCTTGGCGCGGGGCCTGCGTCCGCCGGGACCATCGGGGCCGTCGCCGTCGCCACCACCACGCCGCGGCGGTGGGCCCGACGGCGGGCCGGAACGCGATTGTGCCCGGCGTTCACCGGTAGTCGAAGCGCCCGCGGCAGCGCCGGCGACGGGCCTGCGCGCGGCCGGGCGCGGGCCCGTGCTCGAGGCCTTGCGGTCGCGCTGGGACACCGCCTCCGACAGCGAGGCCGGGCGGCTGATCTTCTGCGTCGACTGGGCCGACGGCGGCTTGGCGCCCTCGCCCGGCCGGGCGATCTTCTGGGTCGACTGCGAAGAGTTGGGCGCCGGATTCGGGCCGGGCCTGCCCTGCGGCGCGCGACCGGGGGGCGGGGCACCCTGCGGCCCCCGGCCCGGCGGCGGGCCAGGACGATGCGGCGGCTGTGGGCCGCGCGGATTACCGGGCGGCGGACCGCCCTGCGGTCCACGGCCACCCTGCGGAGCCGGCCGTCCGTTCGGGCCGGGACGCGGACCGTTCGGGCCCGGCCGTGGGCCGTTCGGGCCTGGCATCGGCGCACCGGGGCGCGGTCCGCCCATACCCGGGCGGGGCCCGCTCACCTGCGGACGCGGACCACCCGGAGCGCCGGGCCGCCCGGGCGGCGGCCCCATCGGACGTGGGTTCGGGCCTGGTTGTGGGCTGCGCTGCGTGCGGGCGTTCGGGTCATCGCCGTGAGGGCTCTCGTAGGGCGAATTCACTGACAAGATCTCCAAAGCTCGTATCGGTCTGGGTGGCTCGGGGCCGGGCAGGTCGCGATGGACCGGGCTCGGCCCTCTAAGTCACCCGACGGGCAGATGACCAGGTGTTTCATTCGGCAGCGGTCCGCCGGTTGGCTCGGGTTCCGGAGCGTCGTCGCGGCGGAACCGGTGTGGTGCCGAGCACATAGGACTGCACCAGATGATTCCAGCTGCAGGTCCGGCACACCTCGACCACATGGACCGAGAACTCCTCGCGCGTCTCGGCGAGACGGAGCAGTTCCTCCGGGGTGCGGGCCGAGCCCGCTACCGGGCCGAGGCCGTCGCCGTAGACCCAGGATACGAGGGTGAGCTGTTCTTTCCGGCAGATAGGGCATGTGACCTCGCTCCCCCGACCGTGGAATTTCGCCGCACGCAGCAGATATGGATTCGCATCACACACCTCGGCGACATCGACACGGCCCGCATAGACGTCAGCCAGCAGCGACCGGCGCCGTAGCGCATAGTCGACCACTTGCCGCTGAATTCGCACGCTCCCCAGAGTAGCCGTGTCCAATTCGTTGCGCTGGCGCCCGGCGTGTTCGGTGGCCGGGGACGGATACGTCCGCACTGGCGCATCTGCGACACCGATATCTGCTGGTCTGCCCGCTGATCAGCGCCGGACCCGCCGTCGTCCGGGCGAATCGCGTGCTGACACGCCCGGGTCGACGTGATGGACGAATCGCCGCGACTCCAGCGCATGACTATCCGACCGAACGACGCGGAGGTTCGGCGGGCGGCCCGCGGCCGCCGATCGGCCGGACCGGCGACGACGAAACCGCACGTCGCACGGTGAAACAGGACAGCGAAATGGGCACATGTCCGATTAGACTGCGTTCGTGTCGACGCCAGTTCCCGGTCGGATGCGCGCACGTGATCTCGACCGATCCCACACCGCGAGTGTGCTCGACGCCGCCTATGCGGAGGGCCAGCTCGGCGCCGACGAATATCACGACCGGGTTGCGCAGGCCAGGGCCGCGACAACGATGGGCGAGCTGTCCGCGCTGGTGGATGATCTGCAAACGCCGTCAGCGGTGCCGGCACCCGGCCCACGGTCCCCCGCCCCGAGAACCGCGCGTCCGGTAACGGCCTACCCGTCGTCCACCAGAGCTCGCACCGCCGATCGCGCCGCCGCCGCCGAACTGCTCGACCTGGCCCGCACCGAAGGCCAGCTCACCGAAGACGAGCACCGCGCCCACTCCGATCTGCTCGCCGAGGCGAAAACCCTCGGTGATCTGGCCGAACTCACCGCCGACCTGCAAGGCCCGCGCCGCACCCCGGCGCCACCGCGGCGGGCGCAGCCCACCCGTCAGGGCGGCTACCTGGCCGCACTCACCGCGGCCGCACTGCTCGTCGCCTTCGGTGCCTTCGCGCTGACCGGCCGCGCGGACGACCCCGCACCGGCCGAAACGCCGGTGGCCGCCGCCCCGGGCGACGGAGCACCCGAGGCCGAGCTTCCGGTACCGCGCGCCGACCTCGATGACGTCGACCCCATCGTCATCAAGACTCCGAATCTGCTCACCGGCGAGGGCCTGGCCCACTTCATCGCCGACTACCGCGCCGAATTCGGCGACACCCTCGCCGACGAGATCTCCCTGTACCCCGACCACGGCGACGTCGACCGCGCCGTGCCGGGACAGCCCAACCGTCAGGTGTCCTACGACTACCGTGGCGGCTTCCAGCGGCCGAGCGATCCGACCACCCGCAAGGTCGACACCCCGACGGTCGATCTCGGCGTCCTCGATACCGCCGCGATCGGCGCCGCGCTGGCGAACGCCGCGACGATCGCGCAGGTGCCCGACGGCAAGGTCTCGCACCTGTCGGTCGAGATCCACAGCTTCCCGCCGAACGAGGGCCGCATGGTCGTGGCCGTCTATGTCGGCAACGAATTCCGCGAGTCCGGCCATTTCATCCTCGGCCCGGCCGGCGAGGTCCTGCGCGTATGGCCGTTCGAGGGGTAGGCCCGTGATGACGAGAAACGACCGGCTCAGGGCCCGTGACGCCGACCGTGTCGAGGCGTGCGCGCTGATCGACGCGGCCTTGCAGGACGGGCAGCTCACCGAGGACGAGCACGCCGCGCGGACCCGCGCGGCAATGCGCGCCACATCCTTCGGCGAGCTCAGCGGCCTGGTCCGCGATCTGCAGGTGCCGGGCGATCTCGCCGGTTCGGCGGTGTTGCAGCACGACCGCCGGAAACGCCGCTGGTGGATTCCGGTCGCGGTGCTCGCGGTGGCCGCGGTGATCGGCGCGACGGCGGGCATCCTGCGCCCGGAGGAGGGCGGGGGCCCACTGGCCGTCGTCGATGCGGAGCAGGTCGAGGAGGGCGAGCCCGCGGCGCTGCCCAGTCTGGTCACCGGTTCCGGGTTCGCTCTGTTCGTGGACAGCTATCGACGCGAGTTCGGCGACGCCATCGTCGACACCGTCACGGTCATGCCCGAGTTCGTGGTGGTCCAGCGGCTGGAGGCGGGCCGTCCGGTGATGTACCGGTTCGATGCCGAAGGTTTCCAGACGAGCGGTTCCTCGACGGTGAGCTGGGCGAACGGCCGCCCCATCGATCTGGGGGCCATCGACCTGACCGCGCTGGCCGGGATTCTGCGCGGTGCGCCGGAGTCGGTGCGCCTGCCCGCCGGCGCGGTGCAGCATCTCGGTATCGGCTACGAACTGAGTGCCCCGGCCGATGCGGGGCCGGGGCATCGACATCTTCGTCGAGGACGATGACGACCGGACCGGACACATGACCGTCGATCTCGCCGGTAAGCCGCTGGAGATCTTCCCGGCGGATTGAGCTGTCACGGCCGGGCAGCCGCCGGTCCGGACTGCCGCTCGTCGGTGACCTGAGCAGCTGCCGGCCAGTGATCTGAGCTGTCGCGGGTCGCAGCCCCGAGCTGCCAATGGCCGGCGGGGGCGCTGCCGCCCGGCCGGTGATCCGAGCCGCCAATGAACGGTGACGTGTTTCGGCGCCGATGCGAACGCCTTTTGGCTGCCAGCGCGGCGAGCGTGGTGACCCGAGCTGGTCCAACACCGCCCCCACCTGCGCAAATGCGTAATACATCACTAACAACTATGCGTGGTTATATCGCTCCGATATAGTTGGTAATCGCATCCATCGGTTAGGTCTGCACACAGTCAGGGGGTGAAGCCCGATGCTCGAACTCGCAATCCTCGGGCTGCTCCTCGAATCGCCCATGCACGGTTACGAGCTGCGTAAGCGGCTGACGGGCCTGCTCGGCGCGTTTCGGGCCTTCTCCTACGGGTCGCTCTATCCGACACTGCGCCGAATGCAGGCGGACGGGCTGCTCGCGGAGGAGATCCCGGCCGGTGCGACCACACGTCGCGCCCGGCGGGTCTACCAGCTGACTCCGGCCGGACGGGAGCGCTTCAACGAGCTCCTTGCCGACACCGGACCGCAGAACTACACCGACGACGGCTTCGGCGTTCATCTGGCCTTTTTCAGCCGCACCCCCGCGGAAGCGCGGATGCGGATCCTCGAGGGCAGGCGGCGTCAGGTCGAGGAGCGCCGAGAGGGGCTACGGGAGGCGATCAAGAAGGCGAGTGGCTCGCTGGATCGCTACACCCGCCAGCTCCATCAACTCGGACTCGAATCAAGCGAGCGCGAAGTGCGCTGGCTCAACGAGTTGATTGCGGCGGAGCAATCGACGAAGGCGGCACCACAGAAAGAGGGAAATACCGGCCATGAGTGATGTCAAAGCTGCTGAGAGCGCCCCAGAGGTTCGCGTCGCCATCGTAGGTGTGGGCAACTGCGCATCCTCGCTGGTCCAGGGCGTTCAGTACTACAAGGACGCGGACGAGACCGCGACCGTTCCCGGTCTGATGCACGTCAAGTTCGGTCAGTACCACGTGCGCGACGTGAAGTTCGTCGCCGCGTTCGACGTCGACGCGAAGAAGGTCGGCTTCGACCTGTCCGAGGCGATCTTCGCTTCCGAGAACAACACCATCAAGATCTCCGACGTGCCGCCCAGCGACGTCGTCGTGCAGCGCGGCCCGACCCTCGACGGCATCGGCAAGTACTACGCGCAGACGATCGAGCTGTCCGAGGCCGAGCCGGTCGACGTGGTCAAGGCGCTCAAGGACGCCAAGGTCGACGTCCTGGTCTCCTACCTGCCGGTGGGTTCGGAAGAGGCCGACAAGTTCTACGCGCAGTGCGCCATCGACGCGGGCGTGGCCTTCGTCAACGCGCTGCCGGTGTTCATCGCCTCCGACCCGGAGTGGGCCGAGAAGTTCACCAAGGCCGGCGTCCCGATCGTCGGCGACGACATCAAGAGCCAGGTCGGTGCCACCATCACCCACCGCGTGATGGCCAAGCTGTTCGAAGACCGCGGCGTGCAGCTCGACCGCACCATGCAGCTCAACGTCGGCGGCAACATGGACTTCAAGAACATGCTCGAGCGTGAGCGCCTGGAGTCGAAGAAGATCTCCAAGACCCAGGCCGTCACCAGCAACCTGAAGAAGGAGCTCGGCGCCAACGACGTGCACATCGGCCCGTCCGATCACGTCGGCTGGCTCGACGACCGCAAGTGGGCCTACGTGCGCCTGGAAGGCCGCGCCTTCGGCGACGTGCCGCTGAACCTGGAGTACAAGCTCGAGGTGTGGGACTCGCCGAACTCGGCGGGCATCATCATCGACGCGGTGCGCGCGGCCAAGATCGCCAAGGACCGCGGCATCGGCGGCCCGGTCATCCCGGCGTCGGCGTACCTGATGAAGTCCCCGCCGCAGCAGCTGGCCGACGACGTCGCCCGCGAGCAGCTGGAAGCGTTCATCATCAACGCCTGATCCACCCCGGGTCGAAACGGCGGAAAGCCGGTCGAAGTGAATGCTTCGACCGGCTTCCTCGTATTCGTGCTCAGTCGAGCGAGACGTACACCTCCACCGAGGTGGGCCCGGTGTAGCGCTCGATCTCGGCCGCGTGTGAGCGGGTGATGGTGCCGGCGCTTTCGGCCTTGCGCACCTGCGCCCAGGCCGTGCGCAGCAGGTCGTAGGGCTTGTCGGAGACGACGAACTTGGCGTACCGGCCGCTCGGCACGCGGGTGACCACATCGCCCGCGTCCATCTCGTCCATCGACGACACCTCGTAGCCGAGCACCGCCACCGCGTGATCGTTCTGGCCGATGTAGGCCGCGACCCGTGGCACGTTCTTCTCCCTGGCCAGGTACCGGTCCCAGGTGAAGTTCACCAGGTCCAGGTCGCGGGCGGCGACCTCGCGGCCGGCCAGCGGCACGGTGAGCCCGGCGACCAGGCTTTCGTCCAGGGTGACTATCTCGAAGTCCACAGCGTTGTTCCTACCCGTCCACCGAATCGTCTGCCAGCGCCACGAAGACCTCGACCGTCCGGTTGTCGGGGTAGCGCTCGAAATCGCCTGTGTAGGAACGCTCCAGCCGGCCCGCGGCCTCGGCGTCCCAGATCGCGCGCCATACCGTCACCACGGTGTCGCCGAGATCGTCACCGCTGAGGGTGAACCGGGCGAACTTGCCTGCCGGGATCCGGGCGAGTACGTCACCGGGTAGCAGGTCATCGAGACTGCGGCAGCGGTAGCCGACGATATGGGTCAGATACGAGTTGATCTCGGGCGCGTGGTCGACGAACGCGCTCGCCGGCGGACCGGGTAGCGCACGCGCCAGATTGCGCTTCCACGCTTCTTCCACCTTGGTGCGCCGCGGCCCCTCCACAGCCAGTGCCGGGCTGCGGAGCACGGTTCCCGCCACCAATGTCTCTTGGCGGTCAACGACATTGAAATCCACCGGCGTAGCCCCTATTTCTCGTCTGTCGTTCAGTTGGCGGCACGCGCCGGGCCCTCCGCTCGTGCCGCGGTGTTCGTTTCGGCGGCGCTCCCCGGCTGCTGCGTGGCACGCGGGCTACCGCCTGCGGGCCGCTGCTCGCGCCGCTGTCGTGTCGCTCGTCGCTTATCCTTCCGCATCGATCCGGCGGCGTCGGCGTCGGCCCGGTGCCGCTGCCGCACGGTCACGCTCTCACCCTGGCAAACGATGCTGACATGGGTTGCGTTCCCCCGGCGTCATCCCGGCACCGGAATCACGATTCCCGGCAGGATCTCCACCTGCCGCGGCGGGGGCGGCGGCGGTGGTGGCGGGGGTGCCGGCGGGAAGATGACGATGGGTTCCTGCGGTTCGGGCTGTGGGGCCTGCGGGGCGGGCGGGAAGATGATCTCCGGTCCGCGCGGCTGCTCGCCGGGTGGCGGGTTCAGGATGTCGTAGGGCCCGCCGGAGGGCTGGGGTGGACCGGCCGGAATGATCGGCTGCCCGGACCCGCCTTCGGGAACCGGGAAGTTCTCTGCCGGTGTGCCTTCCAGCGCGCCGTCCATGGTCTGCTTCCAGATGTCGGCGGGCAGGCCGGAACCGTAGATGCGGGCGCCGCCCGCGGTGCGGATCGCCTGCGAGTGTTCGGTTCCCACCCACACCGCCGTCGACAGCGACGGCGTGAAACCGACCATCCAGGCGTCCTTGTTCTCGCCGGTGTCGCCCAGCTGGGTGGTGCCGGTTTTGGCCGCCGATGGCCTGCCGTCGAGGGCGTGCCCGTTGGAGTAGGCGGCGATCGGCAGCATGGCCTGGGTGGTGCGGTCGGCGATGGCCGCGGGGAAGCGCTGTTCACCGGGTGGCAGCTGCTGGCCCACCTGATGTTCCGGGGCGCCGCGATCGAGCAGCACCCGGCCGGTGCCGGTCACCACCCGCTGCACGAAATACGGCTGGTGATACCTGCCGGAGGCGGCGATGGTCGCGTACGCCGAGGCCATATCGATCGGGCGCACCTGGTACACGCCGAGCACGATGGACGGCGCGGGCGGCCCGCCGTTCTCACTCAGCGAGCGGCCGGGCACCCCGGGAATCTCCTCCGGGATCCCGGCCTGATGCGCGGCGTCGGCGATGGCCTGCGGACCGTTGAACATCGACTGGGTGAGCCGGTAGAAGCTGGTGTTGAGGGACCGTTTGAACGCCTCGGCCAGCGAGCAGGTGCCGCATGACTCGTTGTCCACGTTGCGCACGAGCACGTCGTTGACCTGCACCGGTGAACTGTCGAACTGCTTGGCCATGGAGATGCCCTGACGCTGGGCCGCCAGTACCGCGAAGGTCTTGAACGCCGAACCGGTCTGCACCGGGGCCTGCGCGAAATCGAATCCGACACCGTCGGCGCCGCCGTAATAGGCCCGCACCGCGCCCGTGCGCGGATCGATCGAGACCACCGCGGTGCGCAGTTCGGGCGGCTGGCCTTCCATCGCGCTCTGCGCCGCGGCCACCGCCGCCTGCTGCGCCTTGGGGTCGATGGTGGTGGTGATCTGCAGGGCACCGGTATTGAGTTCGTGTTCGGAGATGCCCGCCGCGCGCAGTTCGCGCAGCACCTGGGTGCGGATCAGGCCCTCGGGCCCGCGCGCGGCACCGTCGTCGGCGACGTCGGTGATCGGGATGATCGGCGGGAAGGTCGCGGTCTCGCGGTCGGCCCGGTTCAGCACGCCCATCTCGACCATGCCGTCGAGCACATACCGCCAGCGCGCCTTCAGATCCTCGAGATGGGTTTCCGGATCCAGGATCGACGGTGAGCGGACCAGCGCGGCCAGCACCGCGCCCTCGGCCAGGGTGAGCTCCGGGACCGGCTTGTTGAAGTACGCCTTCGCCGCCGCCGCGATGCCGTAGGCGCCGCGCCCGTAGTAGATGGTGTTGAGGTAGGCGGCGAGGATGTCGTCTTTGCTCCATTCGCGGGCCATCTTGGCCGCGATCACCAGCTCGCGCATCTTCCGGGTGACGGTGCGCTCGGAGTCGAGGAAGGCGTTCTTCACATACTGCTGGGTGATGGTCGAACCACCGCCGGCGTTCTCCTTGCCGAGCAGGTTGTCCCTGGCTGCGCGGAGGAAGGCGGGGATCGAGTAGCCGGGGTTGGTGTAGAAATTGCGGTCCTCGGCCGAGAGCATCGCATTGCGCACATGCACCGGGACCTCGGCGAGCGGGACCGGTGTGCGGTTGCCCTCGGGCGGGACGACCTTCGCGATCACCGTGGTGCCGTCGGCGGCGGTGATGGTGGCGATCTGGTTGGTGCGCATCGCCGACGGCGAGGGGATCTCGGCACTCCAGTAGAACAGCGCCATCAGTAGCGCGGGCACGGCGATGAAGATGACGAACAGCGCGAGGATCAGCCTGCGGATCCGGCTACCACGGGTGCGCGGTCTTCGATCCGGGCCCTCCGGCTCGCGTCCGGACCTCCTGCCGGTGGAACCACCGTCCTCCGATTTTCCGGCGCGCGGGTCGAATCCGCTGATCGAGGCGTACTCCGGCTCCGGAGATCGGCCACCGCGGAGCCGGTCACGAAACGAGCTCACGATCATCTCCTCCCGGAGCGTCGGTAAAACTCGGCTACCCCACCGTCTGATCACACATCGTCACCGATCCACACCCGCCTGGGTACCGGAAACGGGCACAGACTTACCCCGCCGATCATAGCTGGACGATAGCTAGCCCAGTGTTTGCTGGCCCGGTGCGGGACGCGCGCCGCGTCGGCCAGTGCTTGATGACGACCGGTTCCCGCGCCAGAGCTCGCGATGAACGGCCGAGCGGGCCGGGTGCCGAGCGGAGAGCCAGGCACCGCCGCCCTCAGCTCTTGACGCCACCAGCGGTCAGACCGGAGATGATCCGCCGCTGGAACAGCAGCACCATGATCACCAGCGGAATCGTCACCAGCGTGCCCGCCGCCATGATCGAGGCGTACGGCTGGACCAGCGGGTTGTTGCCGGAGAAACCGGCGATCGCGACCGTCACCGGCTTGGTCGACTCACTGGAGAGCAGCCGCGCGAGCAGGTACTCGTTGACCGCGGCGATGAACGCCAGGATCGCGGTGGTGAACACCGCCGGCGCCGCCAGTGGCAGCATCACCAGCCGGAACGCCTGCAGTTTGGTGGCGCCGTCGATGCGGGCGGCCTCCTCGAGCTCCCACGGCAGTTCGGCGAAGAAGGCGGCGAGGATGTAGACCGTCATCGGCAGCACGAAGGAGATGTTCGGGATGATCATCGCCTGGTACTTGCCGATCCAGCCCAGATCGGTGAACAGCTGGAACAGCGGGGTGACCAGCACGACCACCGGGAACATCGACGCGCTCAGGATCAGCCCCGACACCAGGTACTTGCCGCGGAAGGTCAGCCGCGCCAGCGCGTAGGCGGCCAGCACGCCGAGCAGCAGCGCGATGACGGTGGTGATGGAGCCGATGATGACGCTGTTCACCATCGCCTGACCGAAGTCGTTGCCGCGGCTGGTGTCGAAGACGTCGCGGAAGTTCTCCAGTGTCAGATGCGTGGGCCACGGCGTGTTGTCGAAGGTGTAGCGCGGGTCGCGGAACGCGGTGACCGCCATCCAGTAGAACGGGCCGAGCCCCCACACCAGCACGATCAACGCGCCGATGTAGAGCCGCGCCGAGCCGAGCCTGCGGGTCCACGGCACGTTCCTGGTGACGGGCGCGGCGGGCTTCTCTTTCGTCATCGTGGTCGCGGCCATCATGCCTTCCGCTGCTCTTCCTGGGTGCGGACCGCGTTCGCGCCCAGCACCTTCACCAACACGAACGCCACCGCGAAGATCATCAGGAAGGTGATCGTCGACAGCGCGGCGGCACTGTTGGGACCTTGCCGGACCTGTTCGACCACCAGCATCGACACCGTGCGGGTGGCGGGGTTGTCGGCGGTCATGATGGCGGGCAGGTCGTACATGCGCAGCGCGTCCATGGTGCGGAACAGGATCGCGACCAGCAGGGCGGGCTTGAGCAGCGGCAACGTGATGTGCAGGAAGCGCTGCCAGGCCGAGGCGCCGTCGACCTTCGCCGCCTCGTAGACGTCGTTCGGGATCACCTGCAAACCGGCCAGCAGCAGCAAGGCCATGAAGGGCGTCGTCTTCCATACGTCGGCCGCGATCACCGCGAACCGGGCGGGCCATTCGTCGGAGGTCCACAGGATCCCGGTGCCGAGCACCCGGTTGACCACGCCGTCGTACTGGAACATGAATTCCCACAGCCGCGCCGTCACCGCGGTCGGGATCGCCCACGGGATGAGCACGGCGGCGCGCAGCAGCGCCCGGCCCTTGAAGGTCTTGCCCATCACCACGGCCATCGCGAGCCCGAGGATCACCTCGAGCGACACCGTGACCACGGTCAGGAACAGCGTGACGCCGATGGCCAGCCAGAATTGCGAGCCCAGGTTGCCGGTCGGGCAGTCGACGGTGCCCGCCGCGGTCTCGCACTGCTGCAGCAGCCAGTGCGTGTAGTTGGAGAACCCGGCGCTGCCGCCCTCGATGAACATGCCGGTTTCGGGGTCGATGCCGCCCGAATCCTGCTGGAACGACATCCACAGCGCCCGGAACACCGGGTAGCCGATGACCACGGCGAGCGCGACCAGCACCGGCGCGACGAACATCCACGCCTTACCGGAGCGCCGCAGCTCGTCGGCGATCACCGCGCCCCAGCCGCGCTTGTTCCGCGGTGGTTCATCCGCTTCGCCCGCGCGCACCTTCCGCACGGCCGTATCCGTTCCCGAAGGATCCGACACCCGTTCTCTCCTCATCCGGCAGGTCGGGTCCGTCCGAACTTCCCGCTAACCGGCCGCCTCGATGCCCTTCTGCATGCCGATGATCGCATCGTCCACCGACTTCTCGCCCTTCAGGGCGGCGAAGGCATTGTCGCGGATGGCCTTCGACACCGCCGGGTAGAACGGCGTCACCGGGCGCGGCACGGCGTTGGAGATCGAGTCCTTGAGGGCGGGCAGGTAGGGCATCTTGGCGATGAGGGCCGGATCGTCGTACATCGATTCGCGCACCGAGGGCAGCGCGCCGGAGGCGACGATGTGCTGGGCGTCTTCGCTGATCAGGAAGCGAAGGAAGTCGAGCGCGGTGGCCTTGTTCTTGGAGAACGCGCTGATCGCGGCGTTGTAGCCGCCGAGGGTCGAGGCGCCGATGCCGGACTCACCCGGCAGCGGGGCGACGGCGAACTTGTCGCGCACCACCGACGATTCCGAGCCTGCGTCACCGAAGGTGGACGGCCACGAGCGCAGGAACATCAGCTTGCCCTGGGTGAAGGCGGCGCCGCTCTCGGTCTCGGTGAAGGTGACCGCCTCCGGCGGGATGTCGCCGCGCTTGTAGGCGTCGACCAGCTTGCCGAGGCCGGCGCGGGCCTGCGGGCTGTCCACGGTCGGGGTCTTGCCGTCGGATCCGACGAAGGTGCCGCCGTAGGCGTTGATCACCTCGGCGGTGTTCACGGTCAGGCCCTCGTAGTTCTTGAGCTGGCCGGCGTAGCAGCCGATGTTGTTCTCCCGCGCGATATTGCACATGCCGAGCATCTCGTCCCAGGTCTTGGGCGGGTTCGGCACCAGGTCGGTGCGGTAGAACAGCAGGCCGCCGTTGGTGTTGCGCGGGGCCGCGTAGAGGGTGTTGTTGTAGGTGGCGCTGGCCACCGTCGGCGGCAGCAGGGCCGAGGTGTCGATGGCGAAGGAGTCCTTCAGCGGCTGGATCCAGCCCTTGGCGGCGAACTCAGCGGTCCACGGCACGTCCATGGCGAACACGTCGTAGTCCGAGGACTTTGAGCGCATGTGCTCGACCAGGTCGTCGTACTGCTGGGAGGCGTCGTTGGACTGCTCCTTGTAGGTGACCTGCTCGTCCGGGTGGGCCGCGTTCCACCGGTCGATGAGCTGCTTGACGACACCCGTCTCGGTGGTGTCCTTGCCCTCGACGTAGGTGATGGGCCCGCGTCCGGTGAGGTTTTCACTGGTCGGGTTGCCGCCGCTGTCGCTGGTGCACGCGGTGGCGAAGGCCGTGGTCAGCACCGCCGCCGAGGCCACCGTGAGCGCGGCACGGGACACGAGAGCAGCACGTAGGGACACCTTCTTCAAAGCCATCGCGGAAACTCCAAGGTCGAGACGTGAGCGGCAGCACACCCGGCGGTGCACAACGCAACATACATGTTGATCACCCGACGCGCCCGGGCATGTCGGTCGGTATGCCTAGGCTGGTTCGCGATGACTGTCGCAGATCCCGCCCCGGACAAGATGCTGACCCGCATCGGCGGGCTGCTGCGCAAGGCCGAGTCGACCGACAACGAGCACGAGGCCGAAGCCTTCCTCGCCGCCGCGCAACGGCTGGCCACCCGCTCCTCGATCGATCTGGCCGTGGCGCGCGCCCATGTGGCCGGCCGCGAGCGCAGACCCACGCCGATCCAGCGGATCATCCCGATCGGCGAGCCCGGGCGTAAGGGCCTGCGCACCTACGTCCAGCTGTTCGTGGCTATCGCCTCGGCAAACGATGTGCGCTGCGATGTGGCCAGGACCTCCACCCAGGTCTACGCCTACGGCTTCGACTCCGATATCGACACCTGCGAGGCGCTCTACACCAGCCTTCTGGTGCAGATGGTGCGAGCCTCCGACCAGTACATCAAGTCCGGCGCCTACCGGTCGGCGACGGTGGAGAAGATCGTCGTCGAGGTGCGCGGCGGCCGCCGGGTGCGCCGCCGGGTGCAGGCGCCGGTCGCCGCGGTGACGGCCCGGCTGAACTTCCAGATGGCGTTCGCGGCTCGTATCGGCAAACGGCTGGCCGAGGTGAAATCGGAAGTGGAGACCGAGGCCAGCGCCGAACCCGCCGCCGCGTCCACCGGAACCGCGCTCGCCCTGCGCAACAAGGAGATCGAGCTGGTCGATTTCTACACCCGCACCTCCGAAGCTCGCGGCACCTGGCGCGGCCCGCAGGCGTCCACCGGGTACGCGCCCGCCGCTCGCACCGCGGGCGACCGCGCGGGTCGCGCCGCCCGCCTCGGCACCTCCCCTGAACTCCCCGCCCCGCGCGGCCGCCTCACCGCACGCCGCGCGGACTGACCGTGTCCCGGCCTCCTGCCCGGCCCAGCGCGAACGAGCCAATCACGATCGCGCCCGCGCACCACCGCGACAGCTTCAGCGTCTGCGGTCGGCGTCGCGGATGCCTCGGGTCGAGCTGGGCCTGGAGCACAAGTGCCCGCCGACCGCGGTACCTCGACCGGCGCCACGTCACCGTGCCCGCATCCCAGCCGACGTGTCGTCCACGTTCCACCGTGGTCCATCCGGCGTGGATGAGCCGGCCGACCCCCAGCGCAGCGCGGGTGGTGCCGTGATGAGCGTGCGAGACAGTCAGCGGGCCCGGGTCTATGACGCCGAGCAGTTGGTGCGCGGTGCGTTCGATCGGGCCGACGAGTTCGGCAACCGCACCGTGGAGGTGTTCGGTTCGCAGATCACCTTGCCGGTGGAGCGCCGGTTCGCCTCCGTCGAGTCGGTGCAGACCTATTGCGATCGGGTGCTGGCATTGAACTGGGTCGCGCGGCAATGGGCCCGGGCCGGCACGCCGGTGCGGGTGCGTTCCCGAGTGGGCACCACCGCGGCCCATTACGAGGCCGACGGCGCGGTGCTCGCCGTCCCGCTGCATACCGGCGGAACCGCCTGGGCGCTGCGGGAATTGGTGGTGCTGCACGAGCTGACCCATCATCTCGAACCGCGTCCGGGTGAGCAGGCCCCGCACGGCCCCGAATTCTGTACCAGATACGTCGAATTGGTAGACGGCGTGATAGGCCCGGAAGCGGCGCTGCTGCTGCGCGGCACCATGACCGGTTGCGGCGTGCGTTTCGGTTGATCCGGCCACGCACTCGAACGGAAATGTCGTAGTGCTCACAGCCGCCCGCTCCGCGTAACCGTCAAGGGGGCTGGACCGAAGGGTGTATCCGCCGCGCACCGAATATCGTTGGTCGAGAAGGGCTGCCGATCTCGTTTCGTTCCGGCGAAAGGCTGTCCACGACATGTGGGTTCACCATCCACACCGGCCCGGGGCCGGTTCGCCTCGACGTTTCGGTGACCAACACCGGCTTCGTGCCCGTTCCGCCGGTGCGCTGCTCCGGCACCACGCACATCCGCTGACGCGGTGATCCGGCTGCCGGGCTACCGGCGGCCGAGGAGGGCGTGTACTCGGTCGAAGCGGTCGTGCCACCAGGCGGTCCGGTCCGGGTCGGGATGCCGGTAACGCTCCAGCAGGTCCGGGTCGGGCGCCGGTGGTGTGCGCGGGACGGGGAGGTACCCGTCCACCGGTAGCAGTGGTTCGGCCACCACATCGCCCTCGAACAGCGCGACGGTGCCGAGCCCGCAAGCGAAGTCGAGCCCGGGCAGCGTCGCGGCGAGCGCGACCTGCGCCGACAGCCCGACGCTGGTCTCCAGTGCCGAGGACACCACGCACGGGAGTCCGGCGGCATCGGCGACCTCGAGCGCGCGGCGCACTCCGCCCAGCGGTGTGCACTTCAGCACCGCGATATCGGCGGCGCCCGCGACCGCCACACGCAGCGGATCCTCGGTCCGCCGAATGGATTCGTCCGCGGCGATCCGCACCTCCACTCGCCCGCGCACCGCGGCCAGTTCGTCGATCGTGCGGCAGGGCTGCTCGACGTATTCGAGACCGCCTGCCGCCCGGTCGATCTCGCGGATATTCCGTACCGCGGTCTCCACATCCCAGAGCGCGTTGGCGTCCACCCGCACCGCACCGTCCGGGCCGAGCGCATCACGCACCGCCTCGACCCGCGCCACATCCTCCGATAGCGAGCCGGGATGATCGGCCACCTTCACCTTGGCGGTGCGGCACCCCGACCCCGCGACGATGGCATGCGCCCGTTCCGGCCCGACCGCGGGCACCGTGCAGTTCACCGGTATCCGATCCCGCACCGGCGCGGGCCAGCCGACCGTCACCTGCTCGACGGCGGTGGCCAGCCACTGCGCGGCCTCCCGGTCGTCGTACTCGGGAAACGCGCAGAACTCACCCCAGCCGAGCGGCCCGCGCACCAGCATCCCCTCGCGCACGGTGATGCCACGGAACCGGGTGCGCATGGGCACCGCGTACACGCCGACGGCTTCGACCTCGCTCATCGTCAGCAGGGTAGTCGGCTCGGTCCGGACGTGGATTCGCCCTCGGTATTGCCGCGCCGCCGCGTCGCCCGCACACTCGAACTGTGCGACGGCGAATCCCGGATCTCGCACGCGCGATCCCCGCGACCCTGATCACGGCCGGAACCGGCTGGGTGACAATCCAATTGCTGGAGTGGTACGAGCTGACCGGCCGCGAGTCGGCACGCCCACACGACCTGACGGCCGCGTACGCGATCGCCGTCGTCGGCTTCGCGCTGACGATCGGCACCGTCGTCGTGTCCGTGCTCGATGCCGTCCGGAGCCGACGCCCGATCGGCTGGGCGCCCTTGATCGGCGCGCCACTGTTCGCCGGAGCCTGGGTGTGCGGATTCCTGGTCGCCATCTTCACCGCGCCCGGCTGAGGCGGTCCGGGATCGGGGCGTGTGAGCTCGAACGGGCGGGCCGGGCGCCGATGTGCCCTCGGGTGTACACCCGACCCGCCCATCCGCGCTCGCTCGCTCGCCGCACGTTCGGTTCAGAGTCGTTCGACGATCGTCGCGTTCGCCAAACCTCCTGCCTCGCACATTGTTTGCAGACCGAATCGCGCGCCACGTTCCTGCATGGCGTGCACCAGAGTCGTCATCAGCCGGGCCCCCGATGCGCCGAGGGGATGCCCGATCGCGATCGCTCCGCCATTGACGTTCACTCGGCTCATATCGGCACCCGTGTCGTGTGCCCAGGCCAGCACCACCGGTGAGAATGCCTCGTTGATCTCGATCAGATCGATATCGGACAGCTGTAGTCCGGCCCGCCGCAAGACCTTTCGGGTGGCCGGGATCACCGCGGTGAGCATCAGCAGCGGATCGTCACCGGCGACGGCGAAGCTGTGCAGCCGGGCGAGCGGTCGCAGACCGAGCTGAGCGGCCTTCTCACTGGTCATGATCAGTACGGCCGCGCTGCCGTCGCTGACCTGGCTGGCCGTCGCCGCGGTGATCTGCCAGCCGATCTGCGGAAACCGTTCGGCCATGGCGGGGTCGTAGTAGGCCGGGCGCAGGCTCGCGAGGGTGTCCATGGTGCTGCCCACCCGGATGCCCTCGTCGGTGCTCAGTCCGGCGATGGGTGCGAGCTCGGCGTCGAATCGTCCGTCCTTGGTGGCGGCGGCCGCCTTGTCGTGGCTGGTCAGTGCGAATTCGTCGAGCTGGGTGCGAGTCAATCCCCAGGTGGCGGCGATCAGTTCGGCGCTGATGCCCTGCGGCACCCACCCCTCCGGATAGCGCTCGGCGAATCCGGCACCGGACGGATCCTCGGTGCCGATCAGGCTCGCGCCCATCGGCACCCGCCCCATCGATTCCACGCCCGCGGCGACCACGATGTCGTAGGCGCCCGAGATGACGCCCTGTGCCGCGAAGTGAATGGCCTGCTGACTGCTGCCGCACTGGCGGTCCACCGTGGTGGCAGGCACCGACTCGGGAAAGCCTGCGGCCAGGGCGGCGCGGCGGGTCATATTCACGCCCTGCTCACCGACCTGGGTGACGATGCCGCCGATGACGTCGTCGATGAGCTCGGGATCGATGCCGCTGCGCTCCACCACCGCGCGCAGGCTGTGGGCGAGCAGGTCGACCGGGTGGACGTCGTGCAGGGCTCCATTCGGCTTGCCCTTGCCGATCGGCGTGCGGACTGCCTCGACGATGACCGCGTCTCTCATGGTTCTTCCTTCCGATCGCGTCACATCTGACTATGACGCTATATAGCCAGGGTACGTCTGGCAATAGTGGAGGCAAGTCAGGGTCGGTATGATGCTGGTCATGGCAGCCGTGATGGAAGGGCCTCTCGCCGACCTCAGCTCATGGAAACCCGAGCACTGCTCGATCGCGAAGGCGCTCGACGTGGTCGGCACTCGCTCGGCCATCCTGATATTGCGCGAGGCCTATTACGGCACCACCAGATTCGACGGCTTCGCGGCACGAGTCGGCATCACCGACGCCGCGGCCGCGAGCCAATTGCGCAAGCTCACCGCGGCAGGGCTGCTGGAGAAACGCCCCTACCAGGACGAAGGCAAACGAACCCGCCATGAGTACGTGCTCACCGGCAAGGGTCGCGATCTGCTGCCCGTGGTGCTGGCGTTGATGCAGTGGGGCGACACCTACTTGCAGCCCGGTCCCGCGCCGTTGCAACTGGTCGAGGAATCCACCGGGGCGCCGGTGCGCGTGCAGGTGCGCAGCGAATCCGGACGAGAGATCGCGCTCGAGCAGCTCGGTGTGCGGCTGAACGAGGAGTGGGTGCGGTCCAGAGGTGGGCCGGGCGCCGACCGCACCTAGCGTGTCGAACCGCTGCGAGATTCGTCCGCCCGGTACGAGCCGGGCGGACGTGCGGTCTCAGTTCAGCCGGCGTCCGTCGTCGGCGGCGAAGAAGTAGGTGTGTTCCGGGTCGGCGGTGAGCAGCACCCGCTCGCCCTTGGCCGGCGGGTTACGCCAATCCGCGCGCGCCACAATAGTTTCGCCGGCATCGTCGGCGATGGTGCGTCCGTAGATGTAGGCGTCGGAGCCGAGTTCCTCGACCACGTCCACCTCCATCTCGATCCCGGCGCCGCCCTTGGTGAGCGCGGAACCGTCCCCGCCGATCTCCAGATGCTCCGGCCGCACGCCGACGGTCACCGAGCCATTGCTCGCGTCGGCCACCGAGCGCGGCAGCGTCAACCGGTGTCCGCCGAGAGAGACGGTGCCGTCGGAGACGGGCAGGGTGAACAGATTCATCGCGGGCGAGCCCATGAACCCGGCGACGAACACGTTGGCCGGATCGCGGTACAGATCGCGCGGCGAGGCGCACTGCTGCAGCAGTCCGTCGCGCAGCACGGCGACCCGATCGCCCATGGTCATGGCCTCGACCTGGTCGTGGGTGACATACACCGTGGTGGTGCCGAGCCTGCGCTGCAATTGCGCGATCTGGGTGCGAGTCTGCACCCGGAGCTTGGCGTCGAGGTTCGACAGCGGCTCGTCCATCAGGAACACCTGCGGCTGCCGCACGATGGCGCGACCCATGGCGACGCGCTGCCGCTGACCACCGGACAGCGCCTTGGGCTTGCGGTCCAGGTAGGGCTCGAGGTCCAGCAGTTTCGCCGCCTCCAGCACCCGCTGCTTGGTCTCCGCCTTGTTCACCTTGGCGAGCTTGAGCGCGAAGCCCATGTTCTCCGCGACGGTCATGTGCGGGTAGAGCGCGTAGTTCTGGAACACCATCGCGATATCGCGTTCCTTCGGCTCGGCGTGCGTCACGTCCCGCTCGCCGATCAGGATCCGGCCGCCGTTGACCTCCTCCAGACCGGCCAGCATCCGCAGCGAGGTGGATTTCCCGCAGCCGGACGGCCCGACCAGGACCAGGAATTCACCGTCGGCGATCTCCAGGTTCAACTGGTCGACAGCCGGTTTACCAGCGCCCGGGTACAACCGGGTGGCCTGGTCGAAGGTCACCGTAGCCACGGCAGATCACTTCCCTTCACCGGCAGGAACGTGCCGGACGATCCGAGTAGAGGGTTCCGGCGGATCTTACGTGCGGTGCGCTCGCCCCGCAGCGCCGGTCGGTGTGGGCCGCGCCGCCGCGGGGGCCGATCCGGGGCGCCGGGCACCTATCTCACCGGGCGGTCGGGACGTACCGCAGCGTTCGGGGAGCGAGCTGCGCGCCGGACCGGAGGGTGGCCGCATATGCACGCAGCGCCGCCCGGTCGCGCGCGCTCACGGTGACGCCGAGTAGTTCGGCGGCGCGTTCGTGCAGCAGCCCGCGGATCGCATAGCCGGGTGTCAGTCGCGGCACCCACGCGTCGGGCCGCAGTGCCTGCGGGGCCAACTGCGCACCGTGGGGTGTGAGGCGCAGCCGGGTGGCGCAGACCTCGGCGAAGTAGTGCTGGAATTCGGCCCACGTTTCGGGCATGTACCGCGCCGACACGCCGTAAAGCCGGTACCAGTCACAACATTCGGCGTACAGCTGTTCGTGCTCAGCGGCCGAGAGCGGGACGTCGAAGGTGTTCACCGCGGTGAACAGGGTGTCGACGTAGGTCGCGTGCTGGAAATGGAACAGCTCGGGGTGCAGCGCGTGATAGCGGCGCCCGAGCTGATCGCGCCCCTTCACGTGCTCGTGCCCGTACCGGATGATCGGGCGCCCGTCGCGTTCGTCGTAGGCCAGGCGAATCATCTGCAGAACCGTGCGCCGCTTGTGCCACCAGAGCCGATACGGGACGTGGTCCACGAACGCGGTCGCGATCGCCGGATGCAGGATCTGCAAGGTCACCGCACGCGGCAGCGCCAGCAGGAAGCGCCGGTCACCCAGATGTCGTCGTAGTAGCGAACCGGATTCGCCGTCCTTCCGGTGACCAGCCATGTGCACCACCATTTCCGACGCGGAACCCGCCGATCAGTCGATGAGATTGTGAGGCAATATATCTCTCACTCTATCAGCCGGGCCATGGCTGCGCGCGGTTCGCCCGGCCGGAATACGCGCACGGCGGTAGCCTCGGTCGGGCAAGCGCCCCGAGCGACGAGGAGTCAACGCGATGAGCCGACCGGTTCGTGTGGGAGTTCAGCTGCAACCGCAACACGCGTCCGAATACGGCCTGATCCGGGACGCGGTGCGGCGGGCAGAGGACGCGGGCGTTGACATCGTCTTCAACTGGGACCACTTCTTCCCGCTCACCGGCGATCCCGACGGCGCGCATTTCGAATGCTGGACCATGCTCGGCGCGTTCGCCGAGCAGACCGAGAGGGTCGAGATCGGCGCGCTGGTCACCGGCGGTGGTTATCGCAATCCGGATCTGCTCGCCGATATGGCGCGCACCGTCGACCACATCAGCGGCGGCAGGCTGATCCTCGGGATCGGCGGCGGCTGGTTCGAACGGGATTACGCCGAGTACGGCTATGAATTCGGCACCCCTGGCACCCGGCTGGACCTGCTGAAATCGTCCCTGGCCCGGATCGACGCGCGGATGAAGAAGCTGAATCCGCAGCCGGTACGCGATATCCCGATGCTCATCGGCGGTGGCGGTGAACGCAAAACGCTGCGCCTGGTCGCCGAACACGCCGACATCTGGCACAGCTTCGGCGATCTCGAGGTCTTCACCCGCAAGAGCGGCATCCTCGGGGGCCATTGCGCCGCCGCGGGCACCGACCCCGGGCGGATCGAGCGCTCGGTGAGCTGGCCGGGCCGCAGCCTGGCGCCCGCATTCCTCGAGGCGGGCGCGACACTGTTCACCGTCGGCGTCAGTGGCCCGGATTATGACCTGAGCCGCGTCGTGGAGGCGATCAACTGGCGCGACGAGATCAACCCGGAGCCGATCAGTGGGATCGCCTGATACCTGTCGCGGCGGTCGCGCGGAAGGTTCCCGCGACGATCGGGGGCGGCGCGAGCCGACGCTTCTCACTCGATCGAGTCGGAACCCGCGACCGGCGTCCTCCGATTAGCAGCGCGTTGTCCGGCGGTTGCGGCGGGATTTCTCGCACCGTGGTCGAATCCGCCGGAACGGGCCGATCCAGTGGTCACCGACCTCGTGCCCCCGGCTCGCGCCGGTAGCCGCCGGATAGCCTGAGCTGGGCGGCTAGGGTGTTCTCCCATGGCTGGTCTGCTCGCTGTGCGGTCTCGTGTGTTGATCGCCGTGATATTGCTCGCCGTCGTCGGCTTGGCGACGGCCTGCGGTTCCGGTGACGGCTCGTCGGCCCGCGATCTGTGCGCCCCACCCGGGGTCGAGGCGGCCGCGGCCGCGCCGAAGAACCTGGCCTCACCGGCCAAGGCGGGCGAGGACCGCTACACCACGCCGGCCACGGTGCCGCTGGAGTCCATCGACATCTCCAAGCTGGGGCTGATCACCCCGGGCAAGCTGAGCGTCGGCACCCTGTCGGACGCGCCGCCGAGCATCTGCGTGAACTCCGCGGGCGCCTTCACCGGTTTCGACAATGAACTGCTGCGCGCGGTCGGCGCGAAACTGGGTCTGCAGGTGGAATTCTCCGGCACCGAATTCGCGGGCCTGCTCGCGCAGGTAGCCGGTGGGCGTTTCGATGTCGGCTCGTCCAATATCACCACCACCGAAGAGCGCAGGCGGATGGTGGACTTCACCAACGGCTACGACTTCGGCTATTTCTCGCTCGTCGTCGCCGACGGCAGCCCGATCGGCAGTTTCGACGATCTGGGCCCGAGCAGCCGGGTCGCGGTGGTGCAGGGCACGGTGCAGGACGAATACGTCGTCAACACACTGGGTTTGGATCCGGTGAAGTTCCCGGATTACAACACCGCCTATTCCAACCTGAAATCCGGGCAGGTCGATGCCTGGGTGGCGCCGTCGGCGCAGGCCGAGGGCGCGATCTCGCCCGGTGACGGCACGAAGATCGCCGAGAACTCCTTCAGTCTGGAGAATTTCGCGGCCTGGGCGGTCGGCAAGAACAAGCAGCCGCTGGTCGACGCGCTCAACGCCGGTCTGGACGCGGTGATCGCCGACGGCACCTACGCCGAGCTCTACAGCAAGTGGGTGCCGCGCGAATTGCCGCCGGGCTGGAAGCCGGGCTCGAAAGCCGCCCCGGTGCCGGAGCTTCCGGATTTCGCCGCCATCGCCGCCGAACGCGCACCGGCCGAGCAGACGCAGACCGAACCGAAGTCGACGCTGGAGCAATTGCGCGACACCTTCTTCGATTGGTCGCTGTACCGGCAGGCCTTCCCGGATCTGTTCAAAACCGGCCTGCCGAACACATTGATCCTCGCGGTCGTCTCCGGTGTGCTCGGCACCGCGATCGGCATGTTGCTCGCGGTGGCGGGTATCTCGCGCAGTCGGTGGCTGCGCTGGCCGGCCCGGATCTACACCGACATTTTCCGTGGCCTGCCCGCCGTGGTGATCATTCTGCTGATCGGCCTCGGTGTCGGCCCGGTGGTGCGCGATCTGACCGGAAACAACCCGTACTGGCTGGGTGCGGTGGCATTGGCGCTGCTGGCCTCGGCCTATATCGGCGAGATCTTCCGCTCCGGCATCCAGTCGGTGGAGCCGGGCCAGCTCGAGGCCGCCCGCGCCATCGGCTTCGGATACCGGCAGGCGATGACGCTGGTGGTGATCCCGCAGGGCGTGCGCCGGGTGCTGCCCGCACTGATGAATCAGTTCATCGCGCTGATCAAGGATTCGTCGCTGATCTATTTCCTCGGGCTGCTCGCCGCCCAGCGTGAGCTGTTCGCCGTCGGCCGTGACCTCAACGCGCAGACCGGCAACCTGTCCCCGCTGGTCGCGGCCGGTCTGGTGTATCTGCTGCTGACGATTCCGCTCACCCACCTGGTGAACTACATCGACCGGCGCATGCGGACCGGCCGCCCCGATCAACCCATCGACCCGGTCGAACAGGCCGCGATCACGGAAGGGCGTGGGTAGATGAGCGCCTCACTCACCGGCACCGGCCTGCGGCTGAAGCTCGGGAACAACGAGATCCTGCGCGGTGTGGACATCCACGTCGACGCCGGCAAGACCACTACCGTCATCGGGCCGTCCGGTTCCGGTAAATCCACGCTGCTGCGGGTGCTCAACCGCCTGCACGAACCCGACGCCGGCGACATCCTGCTCGACGGCACGTCGGTGCTCACCGAGGACCCGGATAAGCTGCGCCAGCGCATCGGCATGGTGTTCCAGCATTTCAACCTGTTCCCGCACAAGACCGTGGCCGAGAATGTGGCGCTCGGCCCGCGCAAGCTGCGCGGATTGTCCAAGGAGCAGGCGCGGGCGCTGGCGCTCGAGCAGCTCGAGGTGGTCGGGCTGGCCGGTAAGGCCGATTCCCGCCCGGCCAATCTGTCCGGCGGCCAGCAGCAGCGGGTGGCGATCGCGCGGGCGCTGGCCATGAAACCGGACATCATGTTCTTCGACGAGGCCACCTCCGCGCTCGACCCGGAGCTGGTCAAAGGTGTGCTCGCGCTCATGTCGGATCTGGCCGCTGGCGGCATGTCGATGATCGTGGTGACCCACGAGATGGGCTTCGCCCGCAGCGTTTCCGACAGCGTGGTGTTCATGGACGCCGGTCAGGTGGTGGAGACCGGCAGCCCCGACGCACTGTTCGACAA
This sequence comes from Nocardia sp. CDC519, assembly GCF_059509835.1. Lineage (NCBI taxonomy): Bacteria > Bacillati > Actinomycetota > Actinomycetes > Mycobacteriales > Nocardiaceae > Nocardia > Nocardia sp. CDC519. The sequence continues at coordinate 1,250,387 of NZ_CM183377.1, forward strand.
TGCGGAGACGCCACGACTGCGCCGATTCCTCGACCAGGTGCTGTAGGGGCCTGCTTCATCGGTCGGTCCCGGCCTCACAACCGGCGCTGGTCGCCTCGGCGAATCCACGCCGGTCGTCCGGCGTGGCGATTTCGTCGCTACCACGCATTCATGCGCACTTGATAATGTGTGAGGTGCTCTTCGGTTCCGCCCGACCCACACGGGAAGAAGGATTCTGATGACGACAGCACACGCTCAGCACACCGAACACGAGCACAAGCACGGCCCGGCCTGCGGGCACGTCTCCGTCCCGCACGGCGACCACGTCGACTACGTGCACGACGGCCACCTGCACCGCGAACACGAAGGCCACTACGACGAATGTGAGGCCGGCGGCCACACCGAATGCTCCCCGCACGACCACGTCCACGGCGAGGGCTGCGGGCATGTCGCGGTGCCGCACGGCGATCACGTCGATTACATCCACGACGGTCACCGCCATGCTTCGCACGACGGGCATTACGACGACCACTGAGTTGTTGAAGTTTCCTAGCCCGCAGCTCTATCCGGTTCGAAATGGACCCGAAGCCGCAGTTCCAGGGCCTGCGCCAACCGCTCGAGCAACGGGATCGTCGGCATGGTTCCGCCCGCCTCGAACCGAGCGACCGCCGGCTGGCGCAAACCGGCTCGTTGTGCCAATTCGGATTGAGTGATGCCGAGTTCCTCCCGGCGCGCTCTGACAGCCGCTCCGAGTTCGAACCGGATACGCGCGGCGTCGTAGGCTGCTGCCGCGCCCGGCTGCGCGAGAACCTCGGCCCGCCGCGCGGCCCAGCTTGTGTGTTCGCCCATGGATGTCAGTCCTCCTCCACGGTGTGAGCCTCCGCAATACACCGGTTCATCGCTCGCATGGCTCTTTCGATCTCGGCGACCTCGCGCATCCTCTGTTTACGAAACACAGTCAACAGGATTATTCGCCGACCGGGCGCGATCCAGTAGGTGATCCGTACAGCATCTCGGGTGAGGTAGAAGCGGAGCTCCCGTAGCTTGCCACGCAGCTGCCTGGTGTACGGCTCGCCGAGTAGCACGCCCTTCTCGACGAGTAGATCGACATAGAAGATGACAGTTGTTCGATCCTCCAGTGTGAGCGAGTCGAACCATCGGTCTACCTCGGGTTCCGTCTCGACCTCTCCCCAATTCATAACATGGATGGTATATCGAGGCAATCGGATAAGGTTTCGAATGGGTATCGAAGCGCCGACGGGCGGCCCGATGTTGCGGGAGGTGCGGTGGATCTAGCGCGGATCAATCGGGAGACGATCGCGAAGTTCCGTGCGGGTGAGGACCCGGAAGGCATGCACCGGGATCGGCTGCTCCTGCTGACCACGACCGGCCGCCGCAGCGGACGCCCGTACACCGCGCCGATGATGTTCCACCGCGACGGCGACCGGGTGCTGGTGATCGCCTCCAACATGGGCGCGCCCCGTCATCCGGACTGGTACCTGAATCTGGTCGGCGACCCGAAGGTGGTCGTCGAGGTAGGTGACGAGACCTACGACGCCTTCGCGACGACGCTCGACGGCGAGGAACGCGAGCGGATCTGGGCGATGCTGAAACAGGCCTACCCGTGGTTCGCCGACCATGAGCAGAAGACCGAGCGCGTCATCCCGGTGGTGGCGCTCACCCGGGCCGCTTCGCCGCCCCGAAGCGAGTGAAGCCGGTCAGCGCGGGTCGGATCGTCGGCTCGCCCGCCGGCCCGGACCGCAGCCCCGCGATGACCTCCTCGGACATCTCGCCGTAGGTCTCGAACGATTGCACGGTGCAGTGTGCCATCACGTCCTGGATATAAGGGTCGGACAGCTGCCAATGTGCCAGCACCGCTTCGGAATCCGGGTAGAGCTGGAAGCTGTGCGCCAGGCCGCGCTCCTCGTCCAGAAAGACGTGAACCATCAGCTGCGGACCGTGCTCCTCGACAAACGCCACGGCGCGTTTCACCGCCGCCGAGAACTCCTCCAGATGCCCTTCGGTGATCCGCATCGTGTTGTGGAAAAGGATGCTCATACCGACCAGGTTGGAACATCAACCATACTCGAGGTCAAGAGGTCCCAGGCGCCAGACTCGTGGCAGCGGACCCCGACCGGCATCGTCCGACCCGTTCGATGCCTGGGCCCGGTGCCATGGCACCCCCAGCGCAACGTGAGCTGTCGGCGGCCAGGACACGGAAGGGGTGGCATTGGCAACGTATCCCTTGCAGGCCCATACGCTGCCCCCCGGATGATCGATGATCCGGTTCGCTACAGTGCAGGACAACTGTCTGAGCCACCCCATGGCCGCGAATGTCGAAGCGTTCCGTCCGGCGTGATCACCGTAATGGAGCCGGATCGAGCCGTCATCGCTGGGAAGATCATCGACAGCGCATGCCTAGAGGCTCGGTCCACGCGCCCCGGCCCGCACCTCGCCCCGCGCGCTGAGCGCGGCGATAGCGGCGGCGATTCCGATGGCGCCGACGGCCGACAATGCTGTAGCCGTCCAGCCGAACCACTCGACGGATGCTGCGCCGCAAGCGGTTCCGAGGCTGCCGCCGATGAAGTACACCAGCATGTACGCGCTGTTGAATCGGGCGGGAGCGTCGGGATCGATGGCCAGTACGGTGCTCTGATTCGCCACCTGAGCGGCGAAGAGGCCGGCGTCGAACAGGGCGAGGCAGATCAGGACGGCGATCGTGTTCGCGAGGGTCGGGCCGGTGATGAAGAGGGCGGTACCGGCAAGCGCGAGACCCAGCAGGATGACCCGCCGCGCGCCCGCCCGATCGGTCCAGATGCCGGCCAGCTGCGTAGCGGGGATGCCTGCGAGCCCGGCCAGTGCGTACAGGCCGATCTGTTCTGCGGAGTAGGAGAACGGCGGCGCCGAGAGCGCGACGGCGAGCCCGGCCCATACCGCGCAGAACGCGAAGAACCACAGCGCGCCGCACACCGCGGCCACCCTCAGCGTGGGGTGCCGTACGAACAGACCGGGCAGTGAGCGCAGCATCGCGAGGTAATCGAGTTCGGCGGCGCCTCGGGTCGCAGGCAGCAGCACCAGGCACAGCCCGGCGGCGCACAGGCAAGCCACGGCGAATACCAGAAGCATTCCGCGCCAGCCGATTTCCTCGGCCAGCCATCCTCCCGCGATCCGGCCCGCGAGGATCCCGGCCGCGATGCCCGCGGTGACGATGCCGAGGACCGTGGCCCGCCGGTGTGCGGGAGCCAGCCGCCCCGCGAGCGAGCTGAGGCTCGCCCCGACCGACGAGCACGCGCCGATAACGCCGATCAGCAGACCCACCTGCCACGCACGATCCGCGACGGCGCTCACCGCCAACGCGACGGCCAAGGCGCCGAACTGCATCGCGAGCGTCCGGCCGGGCGAGAATCGGTCGATCATCGGGACGATCAGCCCGAGACCCACCAGATACCCGATCGGGCCACCCGCAAGCGCGAATCCGGCCACGGCGATCGACGTATGCAAGGAGCCCGCCACTTCGGCGATCGCCGGTTGCAGCGGGTAGATGGTTGACGTCCCGAGCGCAGCCGCGAGCGACATGAACAATACGACCGAACCGCGCAGCCGCAGATCATCACGGAGGTCGTCGGCGAGATGAGCATTCACATCGACCGACGGTAAGAATCGCCGAGATCGATGGCTGGCGGGATCTCGACATCACCGTGGTCGAGATGGCACCTCGCGCGCGGTCCGCGCTGCCTCGGCCATGGAGCTCTCGCCGGACCGGGTGAGCTACGCCGTGACGCCGAGCCGCTGTGCGAGCGAGCGGGCGTCGCGTTCGATGATCTTGCCGCCGTGCGTGACCAGTTCTGCCGCGAGGTTGCGGGACATCGGGTGGCAGCTCATCGACTCCTCGGAGATGGCGGTCGCCGTCCGGAGGGCGCCGAGAGCGCCGAGCCAGTCCTTCTGCTGCCCGTAGGCGCGTGACAGCTCCAGCCAGAGCCGGGCGCGGCGGTCGATGCTCGGCATGGCGTCCGGGTCGACCACCGAGGCCGCTTCGAGTGCGCCTCCGGATCTGCGCATGTCCACCATCACCGAAACGGCTGTGACCTCGGTGTTGACGACCCCAAACAGGGTCCACGGGTGCGCGGAGCCCTCGGGTAGCGCGCGGGCCATCGCCATGGCGGAGTCGATACCGCGCAGCGCGTCACCCTCACGACCCAGGCGAGCCGCCGTGATCGCGCCGTGCAGGTGGCAGGCGCCCCACAGGGCCTTCGCCTCCTTGCTGTCGTCCAACCGTGGCTCGAGCAGAGCTACGGCGTTCTGAGCCAAGCGGTAGGCGTCTTCTTCGCGGCTCGTCGAACGCCAGACATTGCCGAGCACCCACGAGGCGGAGGCCAGGGTGACGGGGTCGTCGGCGATTTCGGCTGCGGCCATGCAACGATCGGCAGCCAGCCACAGCAGCGGCGCGTCGGCCACCCATGCGAGAACCTGCTCCGACAGCGCGTAAGCACCCGACAATGCCGCTGCGGCCGTGCGGCGGTCGCCTCCATCGAGGGTGCGCAGCGCGCGCCTGCCCTCCCGGATGAGCTCGGGCAGCATGGCACCCGCGTCAGCGCGCGGCGTCGTCGACGTGTGCCACAGCCGCCACGCGCGATCCACGCGGGCGCGAAGCTCGTCCGGCCGGATCGTGGGCTCAGTCGGTGTGAGGTCCACCGATTCGATCGCTTCGCGAATTGCGGGGACGACGGCATGGCCCGCCCGTCGAGACAGGCCGACCAGCAGCTCGTGGTCCCCGGTCAACTCGGTGAGATCGCGGACACCGAGCGCTTGACCGAGCTTCAGCAGCATCTCGAGCCCCGGAGCTCCTTGGCGTCCGCGCTCGACATCGCGTAGCCATTCCTCGGACCGGCCGACGAGTCCGGCGACAACGGCGCGCGACTTTCCGGTGCGGGTGCGTATGGACTGGATTCGCTCACCGATCGAACGTCCGGCGAGGTCGTCAGGGTTCGGCATGTGCCTGTCCTTCTTCGCGGAACCGGAGCCTGCACGAACGCCGGCCGAGGCCTCGGCCACACCTTCGCCAAGCATTGAATACCAGGATAGCCGGGTGGCATCGGCTCCGATGCGGATCGAATTCGCTGGCAGGGCGGGGAATTCCCCCCACCTCGGATGGTGGGGCGCCGGTACCCGTGCGGCGGCATCTCTCGCCCCAACCTTCTACCAGCTTCCGGCGCCGGGTGCGTGCCCCACATTCCCCGGCGCCGGTTGCTCCCAAAAACCAACAACCGCAGGGGGTTCCATGTCGGACTACATCACCGCGTTCGCAGTTTCGGGCACGGTTGCCGTCTTATTGCTCGGCTTGATCTACGTTCTGCCCTACGCCTTCGATGACGATGAACCTCCGATCACCGCGCGCGCACCTCGAATGTCGGCGCGGATGGCGCACGCCACGATGCAAGCGCACCGTCGGTGCGGTATCGACAGCTGCCCGCACAAGCGGGACGCCTATCGCACCCTGGTGGCGGTGGGGGCGATCGTTCCGGATCAGCGCGCCGAGAGGTTCACGCGGTGACCGAGGACGCCCACATTCGTGGCTGGGTGCAGTGGGATGACGGCACGTGGTCGACCCTCGATGAATACGGCATGCCGGGTGAGCGGCGCACGCTGGCGGAAGTTCTCCAGGAATGGGAACGTGGCCACACGCGCTGACCGGCTTCCATCGGCGCCGATTTGTCCTGTTCAGGGCGATAACTGAGGGCTGCCTAATTCGATGGACGTTCATCTTGCCGTAGTCTTCGACTCGCCCTGGTGGTTTAGCGTGCGCCCGTCGGCTTGATCCAGGAGGCACCGTGAGCTTCACCCCACTCGCCCTTTTCGTGCAGCATGACGGCAGTTCGTCGCGCTCCGCGGTTACCTGCGCTTACAAGTGCGGTAACGCGTGCTTCCACGAGGTCTCCAACAAGTCCTCGGGCGAATATTTCGGCGACATCGTCTCCGCCATGTCGCGGCGCGGGGTGCTCAAGGGCGGCGCGGCCGCGGTGCTGGCGGTGGGGGCGGGCAGTTTGCTCGCTGCTTGCGGTGACGACGGTGCCGAGGCGGCCTCGAACACCGACGCCGGTTCGGGCCTCGGGTTCACGCCGGTGGCGCCCAACAAAGAAGACGCCGTCGTCGTCCCCGAGGGCTACCAGCAGGGCGTGGTGATCCGCTGGGGTGATCCGATCTTCCCCGACGCGCCGCAATTCGATTTCGACAACCAGACCGCCGCCGCGCAGGCGAAGCAGTTCGGCTACAACAACGATTTCGCCGCGCTGCTGCCGATCGAAGGCCAGGCCAACCGCTACCTGCTCGTCGTCAACCACGAATACACCACCGAGCCGTTCATGTTCAAAGGCTTCAACGGCGACACCATGACGCCCGAGCAGTTCGGTATCGCGATTGCCGCGCACGGACTCTCGGTGGTCGAGGTGGCGGGTGAGTCCGGTTCTGGCAAGCTCACCCCGGCCTTCGGCAAGTACAACCGCCGCATCACCGCCGACACCGAATTCCTGCTCACCGGCCCGGCCGCCGGCAGCGATTTCGTGAAAACCTCCGCCGACCCCACCGGCACCAAGGTCGCGGGCACCTTCGCCAATTGCGCGGGCGGGGTGACCCCTTGGGGCACAGTGCTTTCCGGCGAAGAGAACTTCAACGGCTATTTCGTCGGCAAGCCCGCCGATCCCGTCGCCGCCGAACGCGCCGAGCGTTACGGCGTCGGAGAGGTCGATTCCCCGCACTTCTGGGAGAAGTTCGACAAGCGTTTCGATGTAGCGCAGGAACCCAACGAGTCCAACCGGTTCGGCTACGTCGTCGAAATCGACCCGTGGGATCCTACCTCCACCCCGGTCAAGCATTCCGCGCTCGGCCGCAACAAGCACGAGTCGGCCAATATCCACGTCACCGACGACGGCACCGTGGTCGCCTACAGCGGCGACGACGAGCGGTTCGAGTACATGTACAAGTTCGTCTCGTCCCGCAAGATCCAGCCCGGCACCGGTGCGGCGAGCCGCCGCCACAACATGACCATCCTGGACGCAGGCACGCTGTACGTCGCCAAACTCACCGGCGATCACCCCGACCGCATCGACGGCTCCGGCAATGTGCCGTCCGATCAGGGCTTCACCGGTAAGGGCCAATGGATCCCGATCCTCGAGGCCGGCGAGGACGGCAGCGCGAAATCACTGGTGGAAGGCATGTCCGCCCAAGAGGTCGCGGTCTTCACCCGGCTGGCAGGCGACAAGGTCGGCGCCACCAAGATGGACCGCCCGGAGGATTTCGAGGCCAACCCCAAGACCGGCAAGGTCTACGTGGCGCTGACCAACAACAGCAAGCGCGGCGAAGACGGCAAGGCCGGCCCCGACGAGGCGAACCCGCGGATCAAGAACAAGAACGGGCAGATCCTCGAGATCGTCGACGACCACAAGGGCACCGAGTTCACCTGGTCGCTGCTGCTGGTCTGCGGCGATCCGGCCGCCGCCGACACCTACTACGGCGGATTCGACAAGACCAAGGTCAGCCCGATCTCCTGCCCGGACAATGTGGCCTTCGACCCGTACGGCAACCTGTGGATCTCCACCGACGGCAACGCGTTGAAATCCAACGACGGCCTGTTCGCGGTGACGCTCGAGGGCGAGCGCCGCGGTGAGACCAAGCAGTTCCTCACCGTGCCCGCCGGCGGCGAGACCTGCGGGCCCGTCGTCACCGAGCAGCGGGTGCTGGTGTGTGTGCAGCATCCGGGTGAAGCGGACGGCGCCTCCGCCGACGCGCCCGTCTCGCATTGGCCCGATGGCGGCGACACCCAGCCGCGCCCGTCGGTGGTCGCCGTGTGGAAGGCCGACGGCGGGCGCATCGGCATGTGATCAGCTGCTGCCGAACAGCCCGGCCATGTTCGCGAACTGCGCGAAATTGCCCTGGGCTCCGCTGTAGACGTTCACGTCGGTACCACCGGCGATGCCGGGGACCGATCCACTGTCGGTGGTCTGCCAGAACGTCCACGCGGGCCAATCACCCGGCACCTCCGGCTGTGGATTGCCGCGATAATCGGCGATCCACAGCGGGTACCGGTGGAACTGGTCGCTGTCGGCCATCGCCGTGCGCCAGAAGTTCGGATAGGTGTAGATGATCGGCACCCGCCCGGTCAGTGCCTGCACGGTGTTGAGATAGCGGTGCGTCCAGTCGATCAGCGCGGCCGGGGCGAGCCCGCCCGAATCCTCCAGATCGAGCACCGGCGGCAGGTCCAGCGGCCCGTTCTGTCCCAGCACCACCGCCGCGTACATCGCGGCCTGCGGTTCCGGCGGCAACTGCGGCCGCGCGTAGTGGTAGGTGCCGCGCGCCACCCCCGCCGCCCGCATGAGCACGCTGTCCGGCACGAAATACGGGTTGATGTAGCTGAGCCCCTCGGTCGCCTTCACCATCGCGAAGTCGTGCCCCGACCGCTTCACCGCGAACCAGTCGATCATCCGCCCATCGATGTGCTGCCACGACGACACATCCGGCCCGGTCTGCTCGGCCTGCGCCGCAGGCACGGTCGCGGTAAGGACGCCGCCCGCGATGAAGGCGGACAACGCAAGCTTGCAGGTCGCTCTCCAGCGGGTACTTTCCATGCCGTCCGACGATAGCCACCGCGAGCTGGTGTGACCAGTGTTACATCTGATGCTTTTGCCGAATGTTCACTCGTGAGCGGTCACAGGGTGCTCGGCGACGGATAACGCAGCGAGGACTCGCGGAACGTGCTGCGAATCGGCCCCGACCGTGAGTGGTCGGCGTGACGGGACCAGGCCCGGCTGAGCAGGCGTGCTCAGACCGCGGGTTGGCAGGTGTCGCGCAGCGAGCAGGCGCCGCAGGAATTGCCGCAGCCGCCGGTTTCGGCGGGCGGGGCGAGGGCCGCGGCGGCGCGGGCTCCGGCGGTGGCGCCGGCGCCGAGGGTGAACAGGGCGATCACGGCGACGCCGAGCGCGATCAGCACGACGGCGAATCCACCGGCCGCGAGCGTGACGAGCCCGCCGCAGAACAGCAGCGCACCGGCGGCGAGGGAGGTGGGGGCGGCGACGCGGTTGGCGACGCGGAAGACCTCGTCGGTGCTCAGCGCCTCATCGGTGTGCACGCCGACGAATCGGTTGCGCGGCAGCTTGCCCGCCAGACCCAGCACGCCGATCGCCAGCGCTACCGCGGCCAGCAGGAACAGGATGATGGGGACGACAACCACCCGAGCAGGCTACCGCAGGCCGTCTACCAGCGGCCGACCGCTACCGGCGAAGCGACGCGATCGTGGCGGGCGTCACGGCCGTGCGCCGAACCGCGCGGGACCGCCGGATCCGGTCACCACCGGTTCGCGGAAATCCGGCGATGAGCCGCCGTACCAGGGTCACCAGACCCGCTGGTCGGCCGGACGAACGCACAGACCGGTTCGCCGCCGACCCGATCGGCCCCTTTTTGGGGTTGTCAAGTGCCAAGACTTACCCTGTTCGACGACGATATTTCTCCCGATCGGCGAGCAAAGAAGGCAGAACCGTGCAGGACACCCGTGCAACCGACCCTGCGGCCGGGCAGACAGCCGCATCCGACGACGCACCTGCGCACCGCTACACCGCCGAGCTCGCCGGCCGAATCGAGCGCCGCTGGCAGCAGACCTGGGCCGAGCGCGGCACCTTCCACGCCCCGAACCCGGTCGGCCCGCTGGCCGGCCCGACCCCGCCGGACAAGCTGTTCGTGCAGGACATGTTCCCGTACCCGTCCGGCGCGGGGCTGCACGTCGGTCACCCGCTCGGCTATATCGCCACCGACGTGTTCGCCCGCTACCACCGCATGCACGGCCGCAATGTGCTGCACGCGCTGGGCTACGACGCCTTCGGCCTGCCCGCCGAGCAGTACGCGGTGCAGACCGGCGCGCATCCGCGCGACACCACCGAATCCAATATCGCGACCATGCAGCGCCAGCTGGATCGGCTCGGCCTCGGCCACGATCGCCGTCGCTCGTTCGCGACCACCGATCCCGAGTACTACAAGTGGACGCAGTGGATCTTCCTGCGCATCTACAACGCCTGGTACGACCAGGAACTGGATCGTGCCCGCCCGATCGCGGAGCTGGAAGAGCAGTTCGCCAGCGGTGCGCGTGCGGTGCCGGGCGACAAGGACTGGGCGAGCCTGTCGGTAGCCGAGCGCCGCGCCCTGATCGACTCCTATCGCCTGGTGTACCAAACCGATTCGGTGGTCAACTGGTGCCCGGGCCTCGGCACGGTGCTGTCCAACGAGGAGGTCACCGCCGAGGGCCGCAGTGAGCGCGGCAATTTCCCGGTGTTCCGTAAGCGCCTGTGGCAGTGGATGATGCGGATCACCTCCTACGCCGATCGGCTTGTCGACGATCTGGATCGGCTGGATTGGCCGGAGAACGTCAAGGCCATGCAGCGCAACTGGATCGGCCGATCCCGTGGTGCGCAGGTGCGTTTCGCCGCCGACGGGCATGAGCTGGAGGTCTTCACCACCCGCCCGGACACCCTGTTCGGCGCGACCTACGTGGTGCTGGCGCCCGAGCATGAGCTGGTCGACCAGCTGACCGCTCCCGCCTGGCCGGACGGCGTGGACCCGCGCTGGACCAACGGCGGCGCCACGCCCGCCGACGCACTGGCCGGATACCGCAAGGCCATCGCCGCGAAGTCGGATCTGGAGCGGCAGGAGAACAAGGAGAAGACCGGCGTCTTCCTGGGCAGCTACGCCACCAACCCGGTCAACGGCGCGCAGGTGCCGATCTTCGTCGCCGATTACGTGCTCAGCGGGTACGGCACCGGCGCGATCATGGCCGTCCCGGGCCACGATCAACGCGACTGGGAGTTCGCGACCGCGTTCGGACTGCCGATCGTCGAGGTGATCTCCGGCGGTGACGTCACCGAGGCCGCCTACTCCGGCGACGGCACCCTGGTGAATTCCGACTACCTGAACGGACTGAGCGTCGAGGAGGCCAAGGCCACCGTCATCGGCAGGCTGGAAGCCGACGGTCACGGCACCGGAACCGTCCAGTACAAGCTGCGCGACTGGCTGTTCGCCCGTCAGCGGTACTGGGGCGAGCCGTTCCCCATCGTCTACGACGAGGACGGCGCACCGCACGCATTGCCGGAATCCATGCTGCCCGTGCAGCTTCCGGAGCTGGACGATTTCGCGCCGGTCACCTTCGACCCGGACGACGCCGATTCCGAACCGTCGCCGCCGCTGGCCAAGGCCACCGACTGGGTGCACGTCGAGCTGGATCTGGGCGACGGCCCGAAGAAATATCGTCGCGACACCAACGTCATGCCGAACTGGGCGGGCAGTTCCTGGTATCAGCTGCGCTACGCCGACCCGACGAACTCGGAGACGTTCTGCGCCAAGGAGAACGAGCAGTACTGGCTCGGCCCGCGCACCGAGGGGCACGGCCCCGACGATCCGGGCGGCGTCGACCTGTACGTCGGCGGTGTCGAGCACGCCGTGCTGCACCTGCTGTACGCGCGGTTCTGGCAGAAGGTGCTGTTCGATCTGGGTGACGTCTCCGGCTGCGAGCCGTACCGCAGGCTGTTCAACCAGGGCTACATCCAGGCCTACGCCTACACCGATTCCCGTGGCGCGTACGTGCCCGCGGCCGAGGTGGTCGAGCGCGACGGCAAGTTCTTCTGGACCGACGCCTCCGGCACCGAGATCGAGGTGAACCAGGAGTACGGCAAGATCGGCAAATCGCTGAAGAACGCCATCTCCCCGGACGAGATCTGCGATCAGTACGGCGCCGACACCTTCCGCTTCTACGAGATGTCGATGGGTCCGCTGGACACCTCGCGTCCGTGGGCGACCAAGGACGTCGTCGGCGCGCACCGCTTCCTGCAGCGGGTGTGGCGGCTGGTTGTGGACGAAGAGTCCGGCGCGCTGCGCGTCACCGACGAACAGCCAACGGACGAGACGCTGCGACTGCTGCACAAGACCATCGCGGGCGTCGACGAGGATCTGGCCGCACTGCGCGACAACACCGCGGGCGCCAAGCTGATCGAGCTGACCAACCACCTCACCAAGGCCTACCCCAACGGTGCGCCGCGTTCGGTGGTGGAGCCGGTGGTGCTGATGCTCGCCCCGCTGGCCCCGCACATCACCGAGGAGCTGTGGGAGCGCCTCGGCCACACCACCGCATTGGCGCACGGGCCGTTCCCGGTCGCCGATCCGGCGTTGCTGGTGGACGAGTCGGTGGAGTACCCGATCCAGGTGAAGGGCAAGGTGCGCAGCCGCATCCAGGTGCCCGCCGATGCCGATCAGGCGTCGATCGAGGCGGCGGCGCTGGCCGATGAGAAGATCGCGGCGCTGCTCGAAGGCAATGCGCCGCGCAAGATCATCGTGGTTCCTGGTCGCATGGTGAACATCGTTCCCTGAGTAGGGCGTAGGGCCTGAGCCACCGGGTTCAGGCCCGCACCTGCAACACATCGTCGAGCGTGACCATCGACAGGTTGCGTTCCCGAATGATGTCGACCAGCTGGCCGTAGCAGCGGGTGACGGGCGGGAAGTTGGCGTGCCCGATGACGATCGTCTGCGGGTTGAAATACTTACGCGCGCATTCCATCAGGTACGCCTCGGTGATCAGCCCGGAGTCCGACAGCGAGCCGTACCACATGACCGGGACGGTATATCCGAGGTCGGCGGCCACGGCATCGACGGCGGCGTTGTGCCGTCCGAACGGTGGACGATAGTAGGGCGTGCCGTCGACTCCGAAGGTGTTCCACAGGAACGTCTTACAGCGCTCGAGTTGCGCGGCGGCCGCCGATGCGGAGCTCGCGGTGAGATCGGCGTGGTCCCAGGTGTGGTTGCCGAGTTGGATCTGCCCGGAATCGACCAGCGGACGCAGTTCGTCGCGGTGCGCGCTCCAGGATTCGTAATAGGCGGTGACGAAGAAGGTGAACCGGGCGCCGGTGTCCTTGGCGAACCGGATGTAGGCGCCGACCACTTCGGGACTCGCACCGTCGTCCACGGTGAGCGCCATGCTGCTGCCGGGCCCCGGCAGAGCGGTGATGGTCTCGGCCGCGATCGTCGTCTTCGGGCCACCCGGTGGCGGCGGCAGCAGCGGCGGCGGCACCGGCGCCGGAACCGGCACCTCCGGCATTCCCGCCGCGGCCGGCTCACCCTGCGCCGCACTGCATCCGGCCAAGGCCATCGCAGCTCCCGCGGCCACCATCGACAACATCTGGCGTCTGTCCATCACGCAACCCCGCTCGCCGAACCGAACCGTGCTACCGAAGACCTCACTGACGTGCTGATATGCAGCGAGGACTCTACCGGCGTCGAACCGGTTTCCCTGGGATCGCCACAACTGCGCTGGACACACAGCGCGCCTTCGAGGCCACACCGACCGCGCACTTCCCGGCACCGGCCGCACGCAGAGCGTTGCAACCAGCGCGGCAGTCAACGAAATACTGGGCGGATGGGAGCATTGAGCATCTGGCATTTTTTCGTCCTGCTGGTCTTTCTGGTGCTGATCGCAGGAGTGGCGGGCCTCGTTTTCGCCATCGTCAAGGCATCGACTTCGGGTTCGCGGCCCGCGAGCCGCCCGCTGACCGCAATGGCGCCGGGCTGGTATCCCGATCATGCCGATCCGAGCCTTCTCCGCTGGTTCGACGGGCACCAGTGGACCGCTCAGACCCGACCACGTGCCTGACCACTGGACAGTGCTTCGGGCCAAGCGATGCTCTTGGTTCAGCGCGCGATCGGGCGCAGGATGATTTCGGTGGGGTGGGCGTCGCGCGGTGTCTCGATGGCATTGCGCACGGCCAGTGCGACGGTTTCGGCGGTGAGGAATTCCTCCGGGCGGTATTCGCGCCCCTCGCCTGCGATGATGTCGCGCTGCATATCGGTATCGATGCGGCCGGGGTGAATCGAGGTCACCCGCAGGTCGGGCTCCTCGAGCCGCAGCGCGTCACCGAAGGCCCGCAGGGCGAACTTGCTCGCGGCATAGGAACCCCAGCCCGCGTTGGCGCGCAGGCCGGCACCGGAATTGATCAGCACCACATGCCCGTTCGCGGCGCGCAGCGCGGGCAGCAGCAGGCGGGTGAGTTCGGCTACCGCGATGACATTGGCCTCCAGCTGGTTACGCCACTGCCGCACCGACGATTCGGCGATGGTGCCGAGATCGGCGATCCCGGCATTGTGTACCAGCACATCCAGCCGTTCGATCGGGGCGACGGCTTGCGCGACAGCCGGGTAGTCGGTGAGTTCGACCGGAACCCCGGTCGCGCCGGGCAGCTCGGCGAGGATGGCATCGAGCGACTGCCTCGACCGGGCGCCGAGCAGCAGCTCGTGGGTGGGGGCGAGCGCCCGGGCGATGGCGGCGCCGAGACCGCGACTCGCGCCGGTGATCAGCGCGGCCGGCCGAGACGAGTGGGCGGCGATATCGGTGTCAGCGGCGAATTCCATGACGATCACGCTATCGGGCGCCGAACGCGCGTTCCGCTCCCGGGATCGGCGACCGCAGTGCCTGTACCTGCGCCGACATCTCCGCGCGCCGCGCAGGTACCGCTGGATGCGCGGGGTAACCGGCGGCCGGTGGGCAGGTCGCGGCGACAGGCCAGGTCGGTTCCGATATGCACAGCAGGCTCTGCGAGGTAGTTTCGCCCTATGACGGATCCGTCGCGCAACTACGGGCGGGAAGACCCGCACCAGCAGCCCTACACCCAGCCCTACACCCAGAGCCAGTACAGCTCGCACTACGCGGAGCAGCCGCAGCAGTACGGGCAGGAGCCGCAGCGGCAGATGCCGCAGATCAATCTGGGCAGATTGTGGGCCGGTGGCGTCGGCACGGCGGTGGTGGTCGCGCTGGTCATCGTCGTCGCGATCATGCTGGTGCGCGGGATCCTGAAGATCTCGGTCCTCTCGCCGGAGGGTGCGGGCGCCTACGGCACGGTCTCGACCACCTCGTACGCGCTGGCCGGCGCCGCCGCCGCGATCGCCGCCACCGGCCTGCTGAACCTGCTGCTCGCGTTCATGCCGAGCCCGATGCAGTTCTACTACTGGATCACCGGCCTGCTCACCGCCCTGGCGGTGCTGCTGCCGTTCACGCTGGTAGCCGATCTGGACGCGAAGATCGCCACCGCCGTGATCAACCTGATCGCCGGACTCTGCATCATCACCCTGCTCGGCTCGATCGGTGCCAGCGCCATCCAGCGTCAGCCGCAGCAGTACTGAGTCGTGGGGTGGGTTCGCCCGGGGCCCAAGCCGCTGTCCGTGTCCAATTGTCTCTTCTTCGGCCCATCGCCGCGTGTGCGGGTCGGCGCGGTCGCACATTCGGCCGGCCGTTGGGGTGGTGCGATCGGCAGGCCGTTGCGGTGGTGCGTTCGGCCGGCCGTTGCGGTGGTGCGATCGGCCGGGGCGACCCACGGTGCTCGACTCCGGTGTCGCACAGCAGCCTCCGGTGACGAACCCGAAACACCGAGCTCACCGGCCGGTAACAACCCGGCCCCGACGAGCGTTTGCGCCGGTCAGCCCGCAGAATAGGAGCATGGTCCACCCAGGTTTCACCCCCACTCAGCTCTCCGCCCGCGCGGCCTATCTGCTGCGGGGTAACGACCTGGGCACGATGACGAGCGCCGCGCCCCGGCTGTACCCGCACATGTGGAGCTGGGACGCGGCGTTCGTCACGGTCGGTCTGGCGCCGCTGAGCGTGGAGCGGGCAGTGGTGGAGCTCGACACGCTGCTGTCAGCGCAGTGGAAGAACGGGATGATCCCGCACATCGTCTTCGCCAACGGCGTCGACGGCTATTTTCCCGGTCCGGCCAGGTGGGAGTGCCGCACGCTGGCCGTGCACGCGCCCGACGGTCCCGACACCTCCGGCATCACCCAGCCTCCGGTGCACGCCATCGCGGTGCAGCGCATCCTCGACCATTCGCGCAGGCACGGCCGCAGTACCCGAGCCGTGGCCGAGGAGTTCCTGAATCGGCGCTGGCCCGATCTGGTGCGCTGGCATCGCTGGCTGGCCACCGCCCGCGACCCCAAGGAGAACGGCCGGATCACGCTCTATCACGGCTGGGAATCCGGGATGGACAATTCACCGCGCTGGGATCGGGCTTACGCGAATGTGGTGCCAGGGGATCTGCCCGCCTATCGCCGCGAGGACGTGCTGGTCATCGACGACCCCAGCCAGCGTCCGAGCGACCGCGAATACGACCGCTACCTGTGGCTGGTGGAGCAGATGCGCCGCGCGGGCTACGACGATTACCAGCTCACCTCGATGATGAGTTTCGCCGTCGAGGACGTGTTCGTCTCCGCGATCTTCGCCATGGCGTGCGAGGTGCTGGCCCAGATCGGCGAGGAATACCATCAGCCCAACGCCGACGTCCGTGAGCTGTACGGATGGGCGAAACGGTTCCGCGCCGGTGTGGTCGCCTCCGCCGACCCACGCACCGGCGCGGCACGCGATTTCGACGTCCGGTTGCAGCGCTGGATCACCACCGAAACCTTGTCGATGTTCGCGCCGCTGCTGTGCGGCGGGCTCGAACGCGACGCCGAACGCGCCCTGATCCGCGCGTTCGAGGGTCCGCGCTGGTGCGCTCACCCCGATCTGCGCTACGCGCTGCCGCCGTCGACCTCCCCGGTGTCCAAGGATTTCCGTCCGCGCGAATACTGGCGCGGCCCGGTCTGGCCGGTGATGACCTGGCTGTTCTCCTGGTCGTTCGCCCGCCGCGGCTGGGCCGAACGCTCCTACATGCTGCGCGCCGAGGGCCTGCGCCAAGCCAGCGACGGCAGCTTCGCCGAATACTACGAACCGTTCACCGGCGAACCGCTCGGCAGCATGCAGCAGTCCTGGACCGCGGCTTCGGTTCTCGATTGGCTGGGCTGAAAACTCACTGGTCACGCGGGTTTTACTGTTCCGCCACCGGTTTGTCGTGGCGCCGAACACTCTTCGCCCCGATACTTGGTGCAACGGTGACGCAGGTCGGAGGCGCGAAGAATGAGTGTGATGGAGCGGTTCGCCGCAGCGCATCCCGACGTGTTCGCGGGGGAGACCTGGGGTATTTCGGGTTCGGCATTCCTGTCGGTGTACCTCCCGGTGGGGATTCTCGCCGTCGCGGCGGGATGGTGGTTGCGGCGCAACATCGACCGGTCGGCCGCGCCGCCCGAGAAGTTGAGTGCGCCCGAGATCGCCATGTTGTACGGCGATCAGCGTCCGGTGATGGCGGCACTGGCCTTGCTGCGCAGCCACGATCTCATCGATTCGCGTGCCACCCCGACGCGCGCGATGACCGCGGCCGACCGCGCCGAGCTCGATTGGTTCACGCTGGCGATCTTCGACCGGCTGACGGCACAGGAACAGACCGTCGCCGGCATCGCGGCGTCGGCGAGCGCCCAGATCGAGCAGCTGCGGGAGTCGCTGACCGAGCGCGGGTACCTGCCCGACGCGGCTTTCCGGCGGGCCGCTCGTGATGCGGGCATGCCCATCGCGATCGTGGCGATCTTCGGCGTCATCCGGTTCTTCGCGGGGTTGATCAACGGCAATCCGACGATGTTCCTGTTCTTCACGCTGGCGGCGTTGGCGATCGCGTGGGGCATGGTGGTCCGTCCCGGGCGGGTCACCGGGCGCGGCGCCGATGCCAAGAAGCGGGCGGTGTCCGAGCACACCTATCTGCGGCCGCAGAATTCACCCGCCTACGCCACCTATGGCATCGGTGCCGCCGCGATCGCGGTGGCCGTTTTCGGCACGTCCGCGCTGACCGTCCTCGATCCGGGACTTGCCAATGCGGTGGATGCCCCGACCGGTGGCGCCGATGGCGGCGGAGGTGCCGGCGGGGACGGTGGCGGTGGTTGCGGCGGTGGTGGCGGTTGCGGCGGTGGTGGTTGCGGTGGATGAGTTCGCCACGCACCTCGAGCTCGTCGCGGCGGGAGAGACCTGGGGAATCTCCGGCGCCGACTTCCTGATGGTCTACATTCCGGTCGCGCTGCTGGCCGTTGCGGCCGGGATATATCTGCAGCACAAGTACACCCACCGGCATGCGTCCGAATGGACCGGCGTCTCGCTCGACAAGCTGACCGCTCCCGAGACGGCGATGCTGTTCAGCGCGGAACGCGCGGTCACCGCCGCCGTCACGCTGCTGCGCAGCCATGAACTCATCGATTCCGATGCCACTCCCACCCGCCCACCCACCGCGGCCGAGCGGGCCCAGCTGGACTGGTTCACCAGCGCGATCCATGCCGTGCTCGGCCCGCACAAGCAGACGATCAACGACATCACCGCCGCCGCGAAAACGCCGGTGCGGGAATTGGAAACGTCGCTGGTCGAACGCGGCTACCTCACCGGCGAGGAGGACAAGCGCGACGCACGCGATGCCGGGATGCCGATCCTGATCGTCGGGGTGCTCGGCGTCGTGCGGTTCGTCGCCGGTGTGCTCGCGGGCAACCCGTCGGGCTTCCTGGTGCCCTGTCTGCTCGTCCTGGCATTCGCCGGGTGGTGGGTGATGACGCCGGAGCGGCTGACCCCACGCGGCGAGGCGGCCAGAGCACATGCGGTGGACGATAATTCGCACCTGCGTCCGTCGAATTCACCCGCGTATGCCACCTACGGCGTCGGCGCGGCCGCTGTGGCCGTCGCGGTATTCGGCGCCGCGGCCCTGACGGCGCTCGATCCGGGGCTGGCCCAAGCCGTCGAACCGCCTTCGGGTGGCGCCGATGGTGGCGGTGACGGCGGGGGCGACGGTGGCGGTGGCTGTAGCGGCTGTGGCGGTTGCGGTGGCTGCGGCGGCTGAGTTCATGAACGGTGTGCTGCCGGATCACGCGCTCGGGATCGGCTGGCGGTCGGAGATCTGCGGCCTGATCGACCAGCTCGACGGGTTGGATTTCTGTGAGGTGATCGCGGAATCGCTGCCCGCCTCGGCTGCTGTGCCGCCGGAGCTGGAGGCGTTGCGTGCGCGGGGGACGCGCGTTGTGCCGCACGGTGTCACGCTCTCACTTGGTGGTGTTGAGCCGGTGGACGACCGGCGGATCGCGCATCTGGCATTGTGCGCCGAGCGGGTCGGCGCACCGCTGGTGAGCGAGCATGTGGCATTCGTGCGGGCCGGCGGATTGGAGGCCGGGCACCTGCTGCCCGTTCCGCGAACCCGCGCGTCGCTTGGAGTGCTGACCCGCAACATCATCCGGACCCAGGACGGGCTGCCCGTACCGCTCGCGGTGGAGAACATCGCCGCCCTGTTCGATTGGCCCGACGACGAATTCACCGAATCGGAGTTCCTCACCGAACTGGTCGAACGCACCGGCGCATACCTGCTGATCGATATCGCCAACATCTACGCCAACGCCCGCAACCGCGGCCGCGATCCGCTCACCGAGCTGCGTCGCCTGCCGGTGGACCGGCTCGCCTACTGTCATATCGCGGGCGGCACCGAATCCGGCGGCCACTACCACGACACCCACCAGCATCCGGTTCCCGCCGAAGTCCTCACGCTGGTTGCCGAGTTCACCATCGACTGTCCGGCCCCGCTGATGCTCGAACGGGACGGCAATTATCCGCCCGCCGAAGAGCTCCTGGACGAACTCGACGCCATCGCCAATGCCGCCGCCCGCGCGCCGATCACCGCCCGCGCCCGCGCCGCGCGGTCCGTTCGGGGGCGAGTGTGACCGCCGTGGTTCCCGGGAGTTACCGCCGCGGCTCGGGTGAGCAGCCCGAACCGGGTCGCGAAACCACGCGCGGTGCGTCGCCCGAGGAACTCCGCGCCCTCGCCGAACGTCAAGCGGCGGTGGTCCGTGCCCTGGTGGCAGGTGAGGCCGTGCCGCCCGGATTCGACGACACCGCACTGCGTGCCGCCGAATCCGCCCTGCTGCGCAAACGTGCGGGCATCCTCGCCCGTCATAATCCACTGCTCGCCCACGCCGCAGGCCCGGATTTCGAGCAGACGTTCGCCGAGTGGGCGCGGGGACGCCCAAAGGTCTCCACCGAAGCGGATATCGCAGGGTTCGCCGCCCATCTCGGGTTCCGATTGCCCTCGAGGAGAGGACGGATCGGAGAGCGTTTGCGTGGCCTTCTGCGATTGCGGTTCTGACGATCGCGGCCTTCGAACACAGCCCTCCGGTCTGCTGGCCCGAAGTACTTCTCCTTCACCGGAATATCGCGATGTTCTCCGCCACCCACTGACGAAACGGCCGCGCAGGTGTTCCGGTGATGCGCTCGACGGTGTCACGCACCGCGAGCAGTTCCTCGTTCACATCGCCGCCGGTCACATCGAGCACCGCGTCGGCGGCGTCCTCGCCGAACACCTCGACCATCCCCGATCTCGCCTGCTCCCGGCTGATCTCCTCGACACGCACTTCCCGGCCGAGCGCGGCGGCGATTTCCGCGACTTGCCGACGCGAGCTGATCAGCTCCGGACCGGTCAATTCATACCTGCGGCCGCGATGCCGGGAATCGAGCAGTGCCGCGCGCGCCACCGCGGCGATATCAGCCGGATGAATCGTCGGCAGCCCCACATCGGCATACGGCACCTCGACGGGCTGATTCGCGTTGATCGCCGGCGCCCACATCGCCGTGTTCGAGGCGAATTGTGTCGGCCGCAGAAATGTCCACTGCATCCCGCCGGCCTCGACCAGTTTCTCCACCGCCGCATTCTCGGCCGCGGGCCCCAGATGCGGATGGGTGATCACAGTGATCGACGAAACCAGCACCACATGCTCGACCCCCGCCCGCCGAGCAGCCTCGACGATCTCCGCATCCGGCCCCATCCGGGACAGGAGGAACAGCGACCGCACCCCCTCGAGCGCCGGCGTCAACGAGTCGACGTCACCCAGGTCCCCCTCGACGACCTCCACCCCCTCGGGAACCCGAGCCCGGCCGGCATCGCGCGTCAACGCCCGCACCTGCGCCGTGCCCGCCAACTGCGTCAACAACGCACTGCCGATATTGCCCGTGGCTCCCGTTACGAGAATCATGTGGGTTCTCCTGCTCGCTCAGATCAACTGGGACCCACGCTAAAACCTCAACAACCATCGAGGTCAACCTGATCGACGCGCCTTGTCGGGTATGCGGGCCGGCAGCGCTACGCGCGAACTCGCAGCCGCCGTGAATACCCGGACCGCACTACTGCGGTCTCCGCGCCGAGCCGGAACCCCCCTCGGTCTCCGGAAGGGTTGTGCTCGCCCTACTGAGCGATGCGGGCGCCGAAATCGCAAGCCGCGCCACAGAGCGGCTCGCCGGAAGCCCGCGCGGGCATACTGATCCGGTGCCGGGTACGCGGGATTTCGATCTCGTCATGGCGGTGGTGCGCCGTGACGTCGAGGAAGTGCGGCGCGCGCACGAAGCCGGCGTCGATCTGGCGAGGGCTACGACTCCCGTTGGCGCGCTCCTCAATTGGGCCGCCGAGTGGGGCCGGACCGAGATCATCGCCTACCTGCTGGCGCAGGGTATCGAGGCCGAGCCGATGGCTCTGTCGATGGCCGCGTACAAAGGGCACGTCGAGGCAGTTCGCCTGCTACTCGAGCATGGCCTGAACCCGGATCTGCCGACCGAGTGGCCACCGTTGTGCGCGGCGGCGTACCGTGGCTCGCCCGAGTGCGTCCAAGCCCTCCTACGCGCCGGGGCGCGACTCGACGCGCGAATGGGGCCGCAAGCAGGCGACCTGGCCGGTAAAACACCCAGGGAACTCGCCGAGGTCCATCGAGCGGATGGCACCACGGAAATCCTCCGGCTACTCACCCGGTCCGACCCACCGGCCTAGCGGATTCGAGACCGAGTACGGCTGGCCATCGTCATCACAGCGGGCAGCTCGCTCAGCGAGATCCGGCCCGCGACAGGGCACGAACTGCTTCCAGGACGGCACGGCCGGCTTCCGCATCGCCCACGGCGATTCGTGCGCTTCCATCCGGGTACGCCTTGGCGGCGATACGCGCGCGGCGGAGGGCGGTCGCGACTCCGGGGCCGGGGAGGTAGAGGAAGTTGGCGTAGCTGGGGGGTACGGGTATGCCGGTGCGGCGCAGTGCTTCGCGGAGGGAATCGCGTTCCTCGGTGATGCGGGCGACGCGGACGGCGAGTTCTGGTTCGGCGGCGTAGGAGGCGGTGACGGCGGTGAGGGTGAGGGTGGGGGTGCCGAACGGGAGTTGGAGGCGGCGGACTCGGGTGATCAGGTCGGGGTGGCCGAGGGCGTAGCCGATGCGCAGGCCCGCCAGGCCGTAGGCCTTGGAAAAGGTGCGCAGGATCAGCAGGTTCGGGTGGCGGGAGAGGAGGGGAAGTGGATCGAGGCGCTCGGCGACGGGCAGGAATTCGGCGTACGCCTCGTCGAGGATGATCGGGATGTGGGTGGGGATGATGCGGAGAAAGCGGCGTAGATCGCGTTGGGGGACAAGGGTTCCGGTCGGATTGTGCGGGCGGCACAGCACCACCAGCCGCGTCCGGGAAGTGACGGCGCGGGCGATGGCGGGCAGGTCTTGTTCGCCCGCGGGATCGAGGGGGTAGGCCGATGACCTCCACCCCGGCCATCCCGGCCATGATCGGATAGCCGTCGAAGGTCGGCACGCCGAGCACCATGTCGGAGCCGGGTTCGGTGAGGGTCTGCAGGATCTGCATGGCGACGCCGGTGGCGCCGGAGCCGACCACCACCTGGTCCGGGCGCACACCGAGACGGCCGGCGATGACGGCCGGTAATCGCGTCGGCAGGAACTCGGGATACCTGTTGGCTTGCCCGATCTCGCGCTGGATCGCCCCGCGCACCGAAGGTAGCGGCGGGAACGGGTTTTCGCTCAAACTCAGGTCGAAACGGATGGGTGCGGGCGCGACCGCGAACCGACGCGACGGGCGGCTGCGATCGGCCAGGTGAACGCTCATCGCGCCGCACCCCACCGCACCGCGGCAGCGGCCGCGAAATCACCCGCGTGCGCGAACGCCGACATCAGAACCACCGAGCCATTGCGTAATCGCCCGGCTCGGTTCTCCACATCCAAGGTCACCGGAATGCCGGCGGCGAAGAGGTTTCCGCAGGTGTCGAACGTATCCGGGTGACGTTCGGCGGGCAGCTCCAGCGCATCGTGCCAGTTGCGCAGGAACAAACGGTTCGGCTGATTGGTGACGAAGGTGTCGATATCGCGCCCCTTCACCCCGATCCGATCGCACACCGCCAGCGCCACCTCCGGCACCAGTCGATTACCGCGCGCGAACACCTTGGTGATCTTCGATTCGGTGAAACTCACGCAGCCCTGTCCCTCGCCCGGCTCCCAGTATTTGCGGTCGCCATTGGTGGAGAAGTCCATATCGCCGGCGAATTCGGGGTAGGTGCGGCATTCGATGTCGAGGATCGGGGCGCTGTCGTCGCGGACCAGCAGGCCGACGCCGCAGCCGTCGCCGGGAACGGGTGCCTGGGCGAGTTTGCGGATATCGGGCTGGGTGAATACCGGGCCCGCGCAGTTCTGGGTGGCGGCGATGAGGGCGGTTCTGGCGTCGGTGGTGCGCAGAATGGTCTGGGCCAGCGCCATCATGTGCACGAACGCCGCGCAGCCGCCGTTGTGCAGGTCGAAGACCCAGCCGGGCTTGGCGTTCAGTCGCCGTGCCACTTCGGGACCGCAACCCATCACGGGGTTGTCCGGCAGCTGTGTGTGGGTGATCAACACGTCGATGCCGGCCAGGAAATCCGCGCCGTGCCGGGCGATGAGCGGCGCCACCGCCTGCTCGACCATATCGACGGCAGTTTCGTCTCGTCCCACGTGGTAGCGCGTTTTCGGCGAACGGAACATGACGTTCTTCGCCATCCGATCCGACCGGGAGAACTGAGTGAAATATTCCGTGCCGACCGGTTCGCCGGGCAGATAGCTGGCTACGTCGACCAGGCTGACCTGCGGTTCACGCGTCGCTTCGGTCATCGGCTCATCCACTCCGGCTTGATCGGCAGGCCCTTCGACGCCCGGTATTCGCAGATCGCCTTGAGGTTGTCCATCTCCAATTGGTGCCCGGCGGAGAACATCTCCCAGAAATCCCCCACCCACACCGGACGTTTCGGCGGCGCGGTGTCCGGATAGGGATTCTCGTCGTAGAACGGATGCTTGCAATTGACCTACAGCACAACCGATCCCGGCTTGTTCAACACGACCTGCGCGTTCACGACCCGCATCAGGTACACCATCCACAGGTGATCGCCCTGATCCCAGGCGCAGTGATAATCGACGGTCATGGCATGCGGATCGGTGACGGTGCGGGTGTAGATCTCGGTCGCATCGCCGAGCCGGTCGTAGGCCAGCCACAGGCCGGGTTCTTCGGTTTCGGTGAATCCGCGCAGGCTGTAGGTCCATTCCTCCAGCGATCTGGTGTCGGACAGGTATTCGAAGACCTCCCGTGGCGGCGCCGCGATGTAGGCCTGGACGGGGCAGAAGTCACCGTAGATCTGGTCGTGCGGATACACCGACCGCAGCATGTCCATGATGATCGGCGTGGTGGCCTCCTTATCGGAATTCTCGATCCGCAGAATTCCGGGAATCACGTCGTCCCCGATGTCACTGAGGGCGGGCAGGGCACTTGTGGTCACGGTGTACTCCTCAGGAATGGCAGGAAGGGTGGGATTTCGTCGGGGTCGCAATCGATGGAGACGAACGAGGGGCCCGGGCAGCCGAGGCATTCGGTGAGAGCGGCGGGCAACTGGTCCATCGTGTGCACCGCGCGCACCTTCAGCGTCGGGAACATGGCCGCCACCCCCTCGCCCAGTAGTGCGGGATGGAAACGGTTGAAGCTGTAGCGGTCCCGATACAGCAGCTGTTCGCGCGTGACGCACATGGCGTGGGCGTTGTTGTTGAACACGATGAAGGTGATCGGCAGCGCGTACTCGACGGCGGTGTGCAGCTCCAAGCCGTGCATGTAGAACGAGCCGTCCCCGGCGATCACCACGGAGCGGTGCCCGTCGGGCGAGCGGGCGAACGCCGATCCGATGCCTGCGCCGAACGCATACCCCATTCCGCCCATCCCGAGCGCGACGACGAACCGGCCGCTACGCGGCACCCGCAGTTGATGCACCACGGCCGCGCCGGTATTGCCCGCGTCGGCGAAGATGTCCGCGCCATCGGGCAGTGCGGCCTGGATGGCGTCGACGATCTGGCGGTAGTGCAGGCCTGGACCGTGTGATTCGGGCACCGGCATCGGCGTCAGGGTGCGGGCCGGGGCGACGCGGGTGACCGCGGTGGTGCGGACCGCGGTGGCCACCGGCGATGCCGCGGCGGTGCTGGTGGAATCGGCGAGCCCGGTATCGGCGTGCCCGTCGTGTCCGCCGCGCAGCCGCGCGAGGATCATCCGCAACGCGACCCCGACGTCGGTGCAGGTCGCGTGGATCGCGGGCAGGTGCGGCATGGCCATTCCGATGCTGGCGATGGCGGTCCGGCCCAGCAGCTCGTCGAGCCCGGTGCGCGCGGTGATCGGCATCGGGGTGCCGACCAGCAGGCACAGTGTGGCCTCGTCCAGGGCATCGGCCAGCTCACGGTGCCCCATGGCGCCCGCGACACCGCAGAACGCCGGCGCGAAATTGTCGTAGGTGTCCTTGGCATCGGGCGCGACGCCGATCAGCGCGTCGAGTTCGTCCACCACCTCGGCCAGTGCCGTACGTGCATCGTCACGCGCCACCTGGTCGCCCGCGATCACCACGATCTTGCCGAGCCTGCGTGCGGTTTCCAGCGTGGTCAGCACCCGCTCGAGTTCGTCGTCGTCGAGCCAGGTCGCGCGCGGATCGGGACGGAACGGGGCGATGGCGCCCATATCGGCCTGCTGGACATCCTTGGGCAGCAGCAACACCGACGGCCCTCCGCGCCGGGCGGCCCGCAGCGCCCGCGCCAGCCGTTCGGGCAGGTCGGCGGCGTGAGTGACGCGTGCGCAGTAGCGGCTGATCGAACTGAACAGCCGCACCGCGTCGATCGCGCCGGCCTGTCCGCTCGAATCCTGGAAGGCGCCGTGACCTTCCAGCGTGGTCGGCGGCTGCCCGATCAACGCCAGCACCGGTACCCGCGAGGCATACGATTCGGCGAGTCCGGCAACGAGATTCATCGCGCCGCCGCCGGAGGTCGCGGCCACCACGCCGAGCCCGCCGGTGCAGCGGGCATATCCGTCGGCCATGGTCGCCGCGGAGAATTCGTGCTTGGCGACCACGCCCGTCACCGCGCCGCCCGCATCGAAGATGGCGTCGTAGAGATCTTCGATATTGGCGCCGTCGACGCCGAAGATATGCCGCACATCGAGGTCCGGCATGGCGCGCACCAGATAGTCCACAACTCTGTCGGGCATCGCACCTCCTTCCACCGCCGAGTGGGCGGTGCCGCGCGCCGCCTGGAAGGAGATACGGGCCCGCTCACGTCCGGGTTCAGCCTGTTCGGCGCGGGTTTTCCGGAATGTCTTGCGTGTACGTATACATCTACGTATAGTCACTGTCATGCCCAACAAGACGATCTACGTTGCCGAGGACGATCTCCCCCTGTTCCAGCGGGCCCAGGAGCTCGTCGGCGGCAATCTGTCGGGGGCCGTGGTCACCGCGCTGCGCCGGTTCATCGAACTGGAGGAGGGCAGGCAGGAGGGGTACGACGAAATCGTGCTCCGAGTCGGCCACAACGGTGTCCGGCAGGTGCGATTCGAGGGCTCGCTGCTCGGTGAGCTGCGGGATATGAACGACACCCGCATCGAACACATTCGGGTCTTCCGTAGCCGCAAGGGCAAGTTCGTCCTGCATACCCAGCTGTCCAACTGGGATGAACTACCCGACGTGGCCATGAAGGACTGGACGAGTTGGAAGAGCTGGCGGCGAATGCTCGCCGGCCCCAGCGATACGGATTGGGGTGATTTCACTCTGGAGATCGTCGACACCCTCGCGGAATTGAAGGGCAAGATGCCCGACAAGCTCTTCCAGCGGGTCGCCGATATCGCCGACCGTCCGCCCATCGAAGAGCTGGACATCTGACGTGATCCCGCCCGGTCGGCGCCGTCGGCGTCGGCCGGCCAACTGAACACACTCACATCTGACACCTCCGCTCCCCAGGGGAGCGGTGCGGAGAACTCATGCTGTCATTCGCATTGTTTTATGAAAAATTCCAGGAAGGAAAGGCCATGTCCACAGGTGGACGCCCACCGGCGATCTGGGTCTCCGGGCTCCGAAAGTCCTACGGCGACAAGGTTGTTCTCGATGGCATCGATCTGAACGTGCCCGAGGGTACGATCTTCTCGCTGCTCGGCCCCAACGGGGCGGGCAAGACGACGACCGTGCAGATCCTCACCACCCTGATCGGCTCCGACGGCGGCGAAATCCAGGTGGGCGGCCACGATCTGGACACCGAACGCGACGCCGTGAAGGCGGCGATCGGCGTCACCGGCCAGTTCTCCGCCGTCGACGAACTGCTCACCGGCCGGGAGAACCTGATGCTGATGGCCGACCTGCATCACCTGCCCCGGCGCGTGGGCCGATCCCTCGCCGCCGACCTGCTCGAACGCTTCGACCTCATCGAGGCCGCGGACAAGCCGGCCGCCACCTACTCCGGCGGCATGACCAGACGCCTGGATCTGGCGATGACGCTGGTGGGCGACCCGCGCATCATCTTCCTCGACGAGCCGACCACCGGCCTCGACCCGCGCAGCAGGCGCTCGATGTGGGAGATCATCCGCGAACTCGTCGACAGCTACAGCGTTACCGTCTTCCTCACCACCCAGTACCTCGAGGAAGCCGATCAGCTCGCCGATCGCATCGCGGTACTCGACCGCGGCACCATCGTCGCCGAAGGCACCGCGGCGGAGCTGAAGCGGCTCGTGCCCGGCGGCCATATCCGGCTGCAATTCGCCGAACGCGGCGCCCTGGACGCGGCGACCACGGCCTTCGGTTCCAGCGCCCGCCCCATCGAGGACGAACTCACCCTCGCGGTGCCGAGCGACGGCGGAATCGGTTCGGTGCGCGCGGTGCTGGACCGGCTCGACGAATTCCACATTCCCGCCGAGGGACTGTCGGTCCACACCCCCAACCTGGACGACGTCTTCCTCACCCTCACCGGAACCCCCGTCGCAGACAAGGAGCCCGTGCGATGACCACCGCGACCATGCAGGACCCGTCCCCGTCCGTCTTCGCCGATTCGCTGACCATGCTGCGGCGCAACCTGCTGCACGTGCGGCGCTATCCGAGCATGGCGTTCAGCATCCTGATCATGCCGACCGTGCTGCTGCTGGTGTTCAACTACGTCTTCGGCGGGGCGCTGGAAGCCGGGCTCGAACCCGGAACGAAGTACATCAACTATCTGGCGCCCGGCATGTTGCTGTTGCTGCCCGCATATCTGACGGTGTCGGTGGCGGTCATGCTGGCCACCGACATCACCAAGGGCATCGTCAACCGGTTCCGGGTGATGGCGATCGCGCAGTCGGCCGTGCTCACCGGACACGTGGTCGGCACGTTGATCCAGGGCACCCTCGCGATGGCCGGCATGCTCGGGGTGGCGATGCTGATGGGCTTCCGGCCCGACGCCACGCCGGTGGAGTGGGTGGCCGTCATCGTCCTGCTGATGCTGGTGGTGTTCGCCTTCACCTGGCTGGCCGTCGGGTTCGGGCTCGCCGCGCCGAACCCGGAAAGCGCGAGCAATATGCCCTTCCCGATCGTGATGATGCCGTTCCTCGGCAGCGGCCTCGTCCCCACCGACACCATGCCGACGGTGCTGCGCTGGTTCGCCGAATACCAGCCGTTCACCCCGATCACCGAAACCATCCGCGGCCTGCTGATGGGCACCGAGATCGGCGTCAACGGCGTCGTGTCGCTGGCCTGGTGCGCGGGCATCGCCGGCGTCGGCTACCTCTGGTCGATGTCGCTGTTCAAGAAGCAGGCCCGCTGAGCCCTGCCGCTTCGATCCCCTGCTGCGGCGGGGGATCGTCGGCGTGTGCGGGTCAGTTGCGCTCCAGCTCGATGGGATGAGTCGCCAGCAGCGAGAGCGGCAGCGGCTGTCTGCGCAGGACGTGCGCCCACAGGTCGGTGCGGCGGGTGGTGATGGGATCACTCGGCAGCGCCGATAGCACGATCCAGTCGTCCTGCTCCAGCTCGCCCTCGAGTTGACCGAAGGTCCAGCCCGCGTATCCGGCGAAGATGCGAACACCCTCCACCAGCGGGGCGATCTGGGTGGGATCGCTGTCCAGATCGATCAACACCACCCGGCCGTCGATGCGACGCAGACCCGCGACACCCTCGATGGACGCGCCCACGCGCAGGGTGCCGAGGCACAGCGCGGCATCGCGCTTGACCGGACCGCCGACGAACAGGGTGCGCGGTGCGGCGGCCACTTCGGCCCACTGCGGCAGCACATCGTGCACGGCGGTATCGCTGGGACGGTTGATCACCACGCCGAGGCTGCCTGCGTCGTTGTGTTCGATGATGTAGATGACGGTGCGCCGGAAGGTGGGCTCCACCAGTTCCGTGGAGGACACCAGCAGGGTGCCCGCGCGAACCACCTGCTCGCCGCGATGAGAACTTCGCCTGCCGTGCTCACCGCCACCGCCGCGAGTTTTCCGATCATCCGGGTCTTCTGCGCGTGCCACACCGTCATCATCGCAGCTATCGCGCCGTCGCGCCGCTTGTCTTCGCGTTCCGTGTCGTGCCGGATGCGCGCGAGTCCGGTGACAAGATCAACATGGGCGTTGACCGGGCCGGACGGCGTCGTAGAGTCGGCGGCATGCAACCGCCCGAGGTCGTCCTCGAAAACAGCGATGCCGTGTACGACTACTACCGCGCCCATCAGCAGCGGCGGTTCCAGGCGCGTGCGGCATACGCCCTGCTCGGGCGCCGTTTCCGGCCGCGGATCAGCTATGCGGCCGGCGCCAGGGCGCGGATCGCGGAGCTGATCCGTTCCCGCAAACCGCTGCTGATCGCGATCAATCATCTGTCCCAGCTCGACCCCTACACCGTCGCCGCGGCCGCCTGGCGCAGCGAGCTGCGGCCCATCATCGGCCGGGTGCGGGTGCTGGCCAAGGACGAGCTGTTCCTGGAACGCGAGCAACGCCGCAAGATCGACATGATGGGCGGCATCCCGGTCTTCCGCGGCCGCGATCACGGTCTGCGCGCGGTGAACGCGGCCGGGCAGCGAATGATGGACGTCTGCGCCGAACGCATGCACGACGGCGATTGTCTCGCGGTCTTCCCGGAAGGCACCTGCAACGACATCGACCCGGCCAAGGTGCAGCCCATCGGCAGCGGTATCGGGCATATCGCCTTCCGCACGATGAAACTCGGCACCGATCCCGCACTGCTCAGCATCGGACTCAGCTACGGTCAGCGCCCCGATCCGGCGGTGGAGCCGACCAAAGAGGAAGCGAAGTCGGCCAGCTTCTACTTCGGTGTGCCGATCGTGGATCTGCCCGCCCGGCCCGCCGAGATCGCGCGGCTGGTGAAGACGGATCTTCAGCAGGCGCTGGACGGGGCCGTTTCGGCGTACTGAGTCGCACCGAGACGGCTGCACCGCGGCTGCGTTCGTGTCCGGGCGGCACCGGCCGCGGGGCGTTCGCGGCGGCCATCGACCGCGCCGGGGCGACCGGGGCGCGCGGCGAACCGCTCGCCTGCGCGAGCCGACTCCTACTGCGGAAGCCCGAGCCGCCCGCGCGCCCAGTGCGGGACCATCGGCAAGTATTCCGGGCGGGTCTCCACGAAATGGCGCACCATCGGGCACATCGGCAGCGCGCCGAGATGATCGGCGCGGGTCTGGTTCAGCGCGGTCTCGACGAGCATGCGGCCGTAGCCCTGGCCCTCGTACTGGGAGTAGATCTCGGTGTGCACGAAAGCCCGTTCGGCATTGGTGTCCTGGTACTCCGCGTACCCGGCGATCGCGCCGTCGACGTAGATCTCGAAGCGTTCCAGTGCGGTGTTGTTGCGGACCTCTGTCGACATGGCTCGAAGCTACTCCACCGGCGCGCCGTGGACACATCGCAACGCGTCGCCGTATCGGTGGCCGGGACCCGTCGTCCGGCGCCGGGGTGCGGCGGGGGGCGCGACGGTGGACAATCGCAGGATGGAGCCGGTGCCGACCGTCGTACTCGCCCCGGACAAGTTCAAGGGGTCGCTGTCGGCTGCCGCGGTGGCATCGGCGCTGGCCACGGGCATCGCGCGGGCGCGGCCGGATGCGCGGGTGGTGCGCGCGCCGGTGGCCGACGGCGGGGACGGGACGGTCGACGCGTTCGTCTCGGCCGGGTGGACGCGAGTCACCATGCCTGCGCCGGGGCCGACCGGCGAAACGGTGGAAGCCTCCTACGCGGTGCGTGGCGATACCGCGGTGATCGAACTCGCCGCGGTGGTCGGCCTGGCACGGCTTCCCGATGGGCTACCGGACCCGTTGAAGGCCAGCACTTTCGGGCTCGGCGTCGTCATCGCGCACGCGCTATCGGTGGGCGCCGAGCGGATCGTGCTCGGGCTCGGCGGCAGCGCGTCCACCGACGGTGGGGCGGGCATGCTGACGGCGCTGGGGGCGCGCGTCTATGGGCCGGACGGACACGAAGTGCCAAGGGGCGGTGCGGCTTTGCGTGATGCGAAGCGGTTGGATCTGCGGGGTCTGCATCCGGGCCTGGCGGACGTGCAGTTCATCGTCGCCGGCGATGTGAACAATCCGCTGCTCGGGCCGTCGGGCGCGGTCGCGGTGTATGCCGCGCAGAAGGGTGCCGGGCCAGCTGAGCAGGCGGTTCTCGAAGCGGCACTACAGAATTGGGCCATGCTGGTCGGCGCGGCCCATGCCGACCGGCCGGGCGCGGGCGCGGCGGGCGGGACCGGCTTCGGCGCCATGGCCGTGCTCGGGGCGGACATGCGCAGTGGGATAGCGGTGGTGCTCGAACTGCTCGATTTCGCGGCCGTGCTGGAATCGGCGACGCTGGTCGTCACCGGCGAAGGCTGCCTCGACCGGCAGACCTTGCACGGGAAGGCGCCGATGGGTGTGTGCGCCGCCGCGCGAACCGCGGGCGTCCCCGTCATCGCCGTTGCCGGACGGATCGACCTCGGCCCGGACGAGCTCGCCGCGGCCGGCTTCGACGCCGGCTATGCCCTGGCCGACATGGAACCCGATGCGAGCCGCTCGATGGCCGAGGCCGCGGTGCTGCTCGAACAGCTCGGCGGCCGGATCGCCGACGAGCGGTTGGGTGAGCCGAAGCCGTCATAGCCGCGTCGATCCGACAGCCGGCCATCACGTCGATCAGCTCAGGGCGACCATCAGACACAACGCTTGGCACGCGATCGCGAGCAACGGCCAAACGAACAGCGGCAGCCTCCGTGACGCCGGCCCGCGCCGCGCGAATGCCCGATTCGCGAACGCGACGACGACGTTCACGACCAGCGCGGCACCCGGGATCACCACCACCGCGAGCAACAACACACTGCTCGCGGTCTCGCTTTCTCGTTCCGCTTCGGCACACGTATCGGGCTGCCCGGTGCAGGACGGCGAGGAGAACGTTCCGCCCATGGCGACGTGCCAGAAGAACCAGAACGCGCTGATCAGCGCCAGCGCGAAGACGACGGCCCACAGGACGAGGCAGGCGATCACGTCCACCACTCGGCGATCTCGGTAGCCGTGCGGTACGGGTACCGCGAACCCGGTCGGTTCCGGCGGCATCGGCGCGAAGTGCTCGCTCATCGGTACGCCGTCGCGGTCGAAGCCGGGGCCGGAAGCGTCAGCTTGCCGACATCAGCTTCGTGACCAGCTCACCGCGATGCCGGTCGCCCCACTCCTCCAGCGGCCGCAGCGCTGCCGCGAGTTCGGCGCCGAGCGGGGTGAGCGAGTATTCGACGCGGGGCGGGATCTCGGGGTAGATCTCCCGGTGCACGACGCCGGAGGTCTCCAGATGGCGCAGGTTCTCGGTGAGCACCTTCTCGCTGACGCCGCCGAGCAGGCGCCGGATCTCGCCGAAACGGCGTGGACCGTCGCCGAGCACCCACATCAGGTGCAGCCGCCACTTCCCGCCGACGACGTCGATCGCCACGCTCATCCCGCACGCATCGTGATCCGCGTCACTGCCGACCGTCACTGGATCCTCCTGACCTCGATACGGACCTCGACGTAAGCAACCGTACCTGCATGTGCGGTCTTGTCGCGCCTACCTGCGCAGATGAACCATGAGTACCGGCGCCGACAGCAACCGTATCGACTTTCGAAGGATCAGCACATGTCTCAGCAGAGCAGCACCGCCTCGGTTTCGATCATCGGTCTCGGGCCGATGGGGCAGGCCATGGTGCGGGCGTTCTTGAAGGCGGGCACCGAGGTCACGGTGTGGAACCGTAGCAGCGCCAAGGTCGACGCCATGGTCGAGCTGGGTGCCAAGCGCGCGAACACCGTCGCCGAGGCACTCGAGGCCAACGAGGTGACCGTGGTGAGCTTGACCCACTACGACGCCATGTACGACGTGCTCGGTCAGGCCACCGACCATCTCGCGGGCAAGGTGATCGCGAACCTGTCCTCGGATTCGCCCGAGAAGGCGCGCAAGGGTGCGCAGTGGGTGCGTTCGCACGGCGCCGAATTCCTCTCCGGCGGTGTCATGTCGGCCGGCGACAATATCGAGCACCCGGCCTCGTACATCTTCTACAGCGGCCCGCGCGAGGTGTTCGACGCGCACGCCGAGCTGCTGCGCCCGCTCAGCCCGCCGGAGTACCTCGGCACCGACGACGGTCTCGCGCAGGTCTTCTACCAGGCGCTGCTCATCGTCTTCCATCCCTGGATGCTCGCCTACGATCAGGCGCTGGCCGTGATCGCCCGCTCCGGCCAGGACATCGACCAGTTCCTGCCCTTCGCCCAGCGTGCCGCCGGCGCCTACCCCTTCTTCATGGAGGAGTACGCCAAGGCGGCCAAGGAAGGTGGCTGGGGCGATCTGTCGGCGTTCAAGATGATGGACGCCGGTGCGCAGCACATCATCGATGCCAGCGAGGAGGTCGGCGTCGACGCGACCATCTCGCATACCGCCCAGGGCATCTGGCGCAAGGCGATCGCGGCAACGGAGGAAGCCGGGAAGCCTGTGTCGGTGTTCGAGCTGTTCGGCGGGGCGAAGTCCTGAGCAGGTCGCCCGCCCGTTGCCAGTGGCGTTCGGGCGGGCGAGGGTATGCTGGCATACCATGAAGCGGACGACGGTGAAACTGCCCGACGAACTCGACGAGCGTATGCGACACGAGGCGCAACGACGCGGAATCACGGTTTCCGAGTTGACTCGTGCGGCAGTCGCGCAGTTTCTCTCCATGCCCCCCGAAGGCCGGCGACAGTTCGGTGCAGCAGGCGCCGGACGAAGCGGGCAGTCGGATGTATCGAGCCGGATCGATGAGATCCTGAGCGCGGAGTGGGGCCGATAAGCGCCTTGGTCGTCGACGCGGGCTCGTTGTATGCCTACGTCGACGCCGACGACGCCCACCACGAAGCGTCCTTGGACCTGCTGCAAACCCATCGCGGCCCGCTCGTCGTGCCGACGCTGGTCATCACCGAGGCGGTATACCTGATCAGCACCAGACTCGGCACTGAGGCCGAGGTGCGTTTCCTCGGAGATCTGGCACAGGGCCTGTTCGCGGTCGAACCCGTCCACGCCGTCGACTGGCTTCGGATCGCCGAACTGGTTGCCAAGTACCGCGACCTTCCACTTGGTACGGCCGACGCCTCGGTTATCGCCGCGGCGGAGCGTCGGAATCTGACGCAGATAGCCACCACGGATCGGCGGCTCACCGTCGTACGCCCTCGCCATGCCGCAGGGTTCACTCTGGTTCCGTAGTCCGCGGCGTGAATCAGGCCGATTCCGAGTCCGACCCGAGTCTGGGGAAGGGGGTGGTGGAGAAGACGACCTCCACCGCCACCTCGAAATACTGTGCGATCCGCAAGGCCAGATGCAGGCTCGGGCTGTACTCGCCGCGCTCCAGATATCCGATGGTCTGGTAGTGCACGCCGAGCGCTTCCGCGAGCTCGCGCCGGGAGATGCCGCGCTCGGCGCGCAGCATCGCGATCCGGTTGTAGATGACCTCAGTAGGCACGCTGCAACGCCTTCTCCCGCCGTTCGGCCATGGCCGCGCCGGACTCCCGGCGGGCCATCCGGCGCATCACCGCCGGCGCGATCACCAGCGCGGCCACCGACCAGATGCCGAGTACCGCAGCGGTTTCCAGATGGCGCCAGGAACCGTCGAGCTCGACCACCCGAGCACTATCGGGCAGCATCGCCGAGCGCATACCGAGACCGAGCCAATACATCGGGAATACCTGTCCCACCACTTGCAACCAGCCGGGCAACCCGGTGATCGGATAGAAGATGCCGGAGATGGCGACCAGGCCCATCAGCGGCATGGTGAAGAAGAACAGGCCACGAGGATCGTCGAAGAGCGAGCCGAGGATCGCGCCGAGTGCGGATATCGCGAGCAGACCGAGGGCCAGCACCCACGCCAACGTGAGCCACGACGTGACGCTGTCGAGCGACACACCTCCCACGATCACCGTTCCCACGCCCAGCAGGATAGCCACCTGCGCGAGCACCGAACCGGCGTTGGCGCCGAGCTTGCCGATGAGATAGCCGATCATGCCGTTCGGCGTGGCCTTGGCGCGCAACAGCGTGCCGTCCTCCCGGTCCAGCACCAGGTACTGGGCGATGCCGTACAAGCCATTGAAGGCGACCACCGCGCCGATCACCCCGGGCAACGCCAACGCGCCCATTCTCAGGTCGGTGTCCTGGAAGGTGCTGTTGCGCATGAAGAACAGCGCGGTGAGCAGCAGGATCGGGGTGAGCAGGATCCCGCCGAGATCCTCGCCATGGGTGAACAGCATCCGCAGTTCGATGCCGGCCCGGCGGAATCCGGCCCGGATCGCGACGGTAGTCGGGTTCATCGCACGACCTCCTCGATGGCGTGGATTTCGGCATCGCCGGTGCCGCTCTCGTAGTGGCGGACCAGCGACATGTAGGTCTCCTCGAGTGAGGCGCGGCGCACCTCCAGTTCGCCGATGTCCGCGCCGAATTGCTGGAACAGCTCGTAGACGAACTTGGTCGGCTCGGTGGTGGTGTGCACGAAACGCTGGCCGTCTCTGGTCCAGCGCACCTCGGCCTCGACCGACACCCGGCGCGAGAGTTCGTCGGCCGAGCCGTCGGCGATGATCCGGCCACCGGCCAGGATCAGGATGCGGTCGGCCAATTTCTCGGCCTCGTCCAGATCGTGGGTAGTGAGCAGGATGGTGGTCTGCTGCTCGTCGGCCAAACGGTGGATCAGATCGTGGAATTCGCGCCTGGCTTCCGGATCGAATCCGGCGGTCGGCTCGTCGAGGAACAGCACCTCGGGCTTGCCGACCACGCCGATCGCGACGTCGAGCCTGCGGCGTTGCCCGCCGGACAGGGTGGAGATCTTGGCGCCGGCATGTTCGGTGAGGCCGACCAGCTCGATGAGTTCATCGGTGTCCCAGGGCTTTCGGACGCCATCAGTGCTGTAGGGGCCGTAGAACGTGCCCAGATAGGACAGCAGTTCGCGGAGACGCCATTTCTTGTGGTCGCGCCACGATTGCAGCACCACCCCTATCCGGGCCCGCCAGGCCTCGTCGCCGTGCGCCGGATTC
This sequence comes from Nocardia sp. CDC519, assembly GCF_059509835.1. Taxonomy (NCBI): domain Bacteria; kingdom Bacillati; phylum Actinomycetota; class Actinomycetes; order Mycobacteriales; family Nocardiaceae; genus Nocardia; species Nocardia sp. CDC519. The sequence goes on from NZ_CM183377.1 coordinate 1,286,855, forward strand.
GCGCCGAGCACGTCGACCCTGCCCGCCGAGGGCACCCGGAATCCCTCGAGAATTTCGATGGTGGTGGTCTTGCCCGCCCCGTTGGGGCCGAGCATGACCACCACTTCGCCGTGTCGCGCCCGGAATGAGACGCCGTCGAGGACGTCCTTGGATCCGTAGCGCATGCGCAGCTGCTCCACGTCGAGCACCACGCCGTCACCCACAGTCATGGTTTCCCTCCCTGTCGTGGGTTGGTGATGGTTTGTAGCATACGTACTACATTTCGCCGTGGCAATGCTCGCTGCTCGACCGTTGACATGCAGCTGTTTGGTTGCCTATTCTGGCTTGGGCAGCCAAACGGCTGCATATCACGAGAGAACGGCGATGGACGAGGTATTCAAAGCGCTGGCCGATCCCAGCCGCAGGCGACTGCTCGACAGCCTCCAGGCTCGCAATGGCCAGAGCCTGCGGGAGCTGTGCGCCGGGCTGGACATGGCTCGCCAATCGGTGAGCAAACACCTGGCGGTGCTCGAGGCCGCCAACTTGGTCACCACCCGGCGCAGTGGCCGCGAAAAGCTGCACTACCTGAACGCCGAACCCATCAACGCCATCGCCGACCGCTGGATCAACCGCTACCACCGCGCGCGGGTCACCGCCCTCGCCGACCTGAAATCCGCATTGGAGACCAGTCCGATGAGTGACACCGAATTCGTCTACACCACCTACATCAAGACCACGCCGGAAAAGCTCTGGCAGGCCCTCACCGATCCGGCATTCACCAGCCGCTACTGGGGCGCCACCTTCGACACCGATTGGCGGCAGGGCTCGGAAATGGTGTGGAAGCAAGGCAATTGGGTCGGTAAAGATCCCGAGCAGATCGTGCTCGAATCCGATCCGCCCCGCCGCCTGTCCTTCACCTGGCACACCATCGGCCCCGAGTTCGCCGCCGAATTCGGAATGGACGCCGATGAACTCGCCGAATGGTCCGCCGAACCCCGCTCCAAGGTGACCTTCGAGATCGAACCGCAGGGCGAGGTCGTGAAGCTCACCGTTGTCCACGATGGGTTCGCGCCCGGCAGCCGGGTGCTCGACGGGGTGCAAGGCGGATGGCCTTCGATCCTGTCGAACTTGAAGACGCTACTGGAAACCGGGGACGTGTTGCCCGAGCCCGCGCAGAGCTGATCAACCGGCGCGGCACTCCGCTGTCGCGCCGTTCCGGCTGCGGCGAGACCTACGAGTGGCCTGCCACGGCGGAACGCGTCCGCTGTAAGTAGGTGATGTCATCGGCGAATTCGCGCCGGGGCGCACGGGTGGTCGTGGTAGCGACATTGATCGCGGCTCCGCCGATGACGCCGAGAAACCAGCCAAGCTCGGGATACAGCTGCTGCCCGGCGTATCCGGATGCCAAGGCGATCGAGACCGTCACCGCTCGGCGTACCCAATTGATCTTCGCGCAGCGGCCCGCGTGCTCGAGATCGGCCAGGGCCCGCTCCAGCTCACCCTGTAGGGCGTGGAACACGTCCCGGGGCCGGCCGTAGTCGCGTTGCAGACCGCGCACCAGGCGGTCGATCGCCGTGATGAGGCGTCGTCGTTCATCGCTGTACTTCTCCCGGAACGCGATCAGATCCTCGATCAGGACGTCATGGCCGGGAACCGGTAACAGCCCGCCGATTTCGACATCCAGACAGGGCGCCGGGCTCGGGTCGGGGAGGCGGCCGGGGAACAACCCGCGGTACCGGCGAGGATGAATCGAGCCCTCGGGACCGGGGTCATCGTCGATGAATGCGAACGGTGAGTGTGCGAACCGATGGGCGGCCGGACTGTCTGTGTAGGGGTAGAGGCTGTCGATGTAGTGGTAGCCGGCGTCGCGATCACCGAAATTCGAATGCCTGTAGTGCAGGGCGAGCTCACGGGCCGCGGCGCTGATCAGGCACAGTTGAGTCGCGGCCGACATGTAGACCGCGAGGCCGCTGCTGCGAGCCAGCCCCCGTCGCCGCAGTTCCTCGATGAGATCCGGCGAGAACTTTCCGCGATGAACGTAGCTGTCGGGACCGCTGTCCGGGACCAGATCGTCCGCGGGGATCTCATCGAGCAGCCGCGTCAGTGTCCACAGCGTCCGTTCGATCACGCCGGTGCCGCCCGGCCACTCGTCGGCAGGCAAACGCAGGTACAGTCCCGCGTCGTTCAACTGACGCATCCGCGGACCGAGAAAATGATCCAGCGGTCCCGGCGGCGCAACGGTGACCAAGCGATCCCAGTACAGCACCGCCTGGTAGATCACCGAGCGCGGCGCGTTGATCTTCGGGTAGTAGAACAGATCCGGCACGGTTCCCTCGAGGCCTCGGCTTCTCGTCGGCTGGGTGCGTCGATGCCGGGCATCGCCGGTATCGGTCGAGCGAACTCGGGCAGGCGCTTTCGCGATGCCGGTGGGCGAGCTGCCGAGTCGGAACCGACGATAGCGGGCGCGGAGGAAACTGTCGCCGATCCGAATCCTTTTCCGGTCGGAGGCGCTCTTATGGTTGTGAGAGTCGACATGAAACCCATGACCGCGCCGAACGCCGCTGCGGTCGCACCGCTGCCGGGCGCCGCATCGGAGTACCGAGGGGAGGCCCCGAGTGGAACGCGGATGGGCCGCTGAACAACTCGTCGCCGCGGCGCAGCAAGGTGATCGGGACGCGCTCTCGGCCATCGTGGACGGGGCCCATCCTCATGTGCGCCGCTTCGCCCAGCACCTGTGCGCGTCGTCGGCCGACGCGGAAGACGCCGCGCAAGAGGCGCTGATCATCCTGTACCGCAAGATCGGGACATTGCGCACCGCCACGGCGATCGCGTCGTGGATGTTCCGGATCGTCCGCAATGAATGTCTGCGACGGGCTCGGCGGGTGCTCGACCGCGAGCACGACGGGTCCGACTCGGGCACGGTCGTCTCCGCCGAGGACGAAGTACTGCGCAGGCTCGACGCCGAACAGCTCACCCGCGCCATCACCGAACTGCCGCCGCTGCAGCGCAGGGTCCTGATCATGCGCGATGTGCTCGGGCACCCGGGTCGTGACACGGCCGAGGCGCTCGGCCTGAGTACCGCGGCGATGAAGTCGCAGCTGCATCGCGCCCGTGCCGCCGTTCGTGAACGCCTCGCCGATCCGCTGTAGTCCGCCTCGGATATCCGTTCGCCCCACACCATCCCCGCATCGAAGGAATTCCCCATGCTCACTGCAGGATCCCCCGCGCCCGACCTGGAACTCGAGGACACCGATGGCCGCCCGTGGCGCTTGTCGGAGAATCTCGGCGCCAACGGTGCTCTGGTGTACTTCACGCGTTCCACGTCCTGCCCGATCTGCACCCGGCACGTCCGCGATCTGCATACGCGGCGAAGCGAATTCGAGAACGCGGGCCTTCGCATCCATATCGCGGTGCCGGAGGATCGCGATCGCGCGCTGGCTTGGAAAGCGCGGCACGGCATCCCTTTCACGGTGCTCGTCGGCGCGACCGCGACCCCGCACGCCTCGATCGGCCTGACCCGCACGGTATTCGGCACGATGCAGCAGTCGGGCAGCATGCTCGTCGACGCCGACGGCATCGTCCGCCACGCCAACGGCGCGACCCTGCCCGTCGGCGGTTACGACAAGAGGGGTATCGCCGCGGCCGTCGAGGCGATGCTCGGCCGGACCAGCATCTAGCCGGCTCACTGCGCGCGGCGCGGCAGGCTCTCCGGGAGGGTCCATCCGCGCCAGTGCGCGAGCAGGCACAGGCCCGCGCCGACGGTGGTCGCGCAGATCATGCCCGCGGTGGTCTGGCCTGCTGCGGCGAGGGCGACCATGACGATGCTCGCCGCCAGCGCGGCGGTGGCGTAGAGGGTGTTGCCGCCGAAGATGCGTGGGGTGCGGCGCAGCACGATGTCGCGGACCATGCCGCCGCCGACCGCGGTGATGGTGCCCAGCAGGATGGCTGGCAACCAGCCCAGGCCGACGGCCAGGGTCTTCTGGGCGCCGGTGGCGGCCCAGCAGCCGAGGGCGGCTGCGTCGACGAACAGGAAAGTGCGGTCCCAGATTTTGCCCTCGATGAGCAGGACGAACGCGATCAACGCCCCGGCGAGTGCGGTCACCAGGTAGGCGTAGTTGGTGAGCGCGATGGGGGTGCCGCGCTGGAGCAGGGTGTCGCGGATCAGGCCGCCGCCGAGCCCGGACAGGATCGCCAGGGTCACGAACCCGATCGGATCGAACCGTTCGGCTCTGGCCAGTACTCCGCCCAGCACCGCGTTCGCGAGTACGCCGCTCAGGTCGAGCACGAAAAACAGATCGGTGAGATCAGCCGCCGCCACTCGACCATCGTCCATCAGCGCAGCGGAATGCGGCCGCAGCGCCACAGATAGAGAGCACTGCTCTTGACTTGTGCCGCCGCGCGTGAGACTGTTGTTCTCAACAGAGAGCGGCGCTCACAAAGGAGATGGACATGACCGGCACGAACGCGGCGACCCGATACATCGGCCCGGCACGAGGCGAGGCGACGATGAATCGGTTCATGAACACCCTGCCCAAGCTGGGCATCAGCATCATGGGCTCGCGACTGCTGGCCGTGCGCGGCCGCAAGAGCGGGCAGTGGCGCACCACGCTGGTCAACGTCATGGACATCGACGGCGCGCGCTACCTGGTCGCGCCGCGCGGACACACTCAGTGGGTGCGGAATCTGCGCGCCGCCGGAGAGGGCGAGCTGCGGCTCGGTCGCAAGGTGGAGGCGTTCACCGCGCACGAGATCGACGACGCCGACAAGGTGCCGCTGCTGCGCGCCTACCTGAAGCGCTGGGGCTGGGAGGTGGGCCGGTTCTTCGAGGGCGTCACCAAGGATGCGACCGATGCGGAGCTGGCCGCGATCGCGCCGGGGTTCCCGGTATTCCGCATCGCTTGATCGGCGCCGCCACTCGATCGGCGGTCGATCAGTGGCCGCTCGGTCGGCGCCGCACCAGGAATTCGATCGCCGCCGCGTATCCGAACACGCCCATCCCGGCGATCACCGCGGTGGCGATGGGCGAGATGAAGGAGTGGTGGCGGAACTCCTCGCGGGCATGCACATTGCTGACGTGCACCTCAACGATCGGCACCTCCGGAATCACCAGCGCGTCGCGTAGGGCGACCGAGGTATGGGTGAGCCCGCCGGGATTGATGACGATGCCCGAGACCGTCCCGCGGGCCTCGTGGATCCGATCGATCAGGGCGCCCTCGGAATTCGACTGGAACGCCTTCACCTCGCGGCCGAGCCCGGCCGCCGTGCGCGTGCACAATTCCACGACGTCGGCGAGGGTCTCGGAGCCGTAGATCTCCGGCTGGCGTACGCCGAGCATGTTCAGATTGGGACCGTTGAGCACCAGGATCGGCAGGCTCGGCGCGGCGGTGTCGGACATGCCGGCAACCTTACCGATTCACCCGGTGCGTACCTGCGCGATTGGTCGCGGATCGGATCGGGTATCTAATGTGAAACGCCGAGTTCGGTGGTATCTGCACGCGGCGTCGGCTCGGTCGGTACGGTAGCTGCGCCGGTTGTCTTCGGGCCATCGGACGACGTTGGTGATCGGCTTCGGAGACGGGAGGGTTCGGGCACAATTGACACCGTTGTGTACGGGTTGCTCTCCCGGCTCGGGGGGCGCCGCAAACAGGGATTTTTCAGGTACGGTGGTCTTGTTACTGGAGTGACAAGAGTGAAGAGTGGGCGACATGGATGTGTGGGGATCCCGCCGCTTTCGCTTCCGGGGCGCACTGGCCCTCACGGGGGTGGCGGCTCTGGTATTCGCGATGGGATCGTGTGGTCTGGGTGAGCAGCCGAACGAAGCCGAGGCTGTCGTCGAACGGTTCACCGAGCTGCTCGACGAGCACGACTACGCGGCCGCCGCGGAGCTGACGTCCTACCCCACCGCGGCCTCGGCAACCTTGAAGCAAATGTTCGAGGGCCTGGAATCCGGCGAAGTCGATTACGAGAAAACCCAATTCATCGAGCTCGACCCCGCCTCCGGTCTGTTCAGCATGGACGTCGACTGGAGCTTCGGCGAAAAGAAGAACTGGTCCTACAGCATCGAAGGTTCGGTCCGTAAGCTCGCCATCGGCTGGCGCATCTCCTGGGACCCCGCGATCGTGATGCCGCAGCTGAGCCACACCCGCGAGGTCAAGCTGGTGCGCACCACTCCGAAACCGCCACCGCGCGTGGTCGATATCGTCGGCGAACCGCTGATGGCCGAGCAGAACATCAACGTGATCAAACTGGATCCTGCGCTCATGCCCGATCCGGTCGCCTCGACGAATGCGCTCGCCGACGCCATCGAACCGGTCGCCTCGCTGATCACCGGGCCGTATCTGATGCAGCAGCTGGCCTCCTCCGGGGGCAAGCCGATCGTCGCGGTCAGCCTGCGCGACGGCGATTTCAACATCCTCGAACCGCGGATGGCGCCCATTCCCGGTGTGGTGATGGAGAAGCAGCCGCGGGTGATCTCCGTCGACCGGCGGGTGCGTTCCCCGATGCTGGACGGGCTGGCCGAGGTCTGGGAGGACAGCCAGCAGGCGCATTCCGGATGGGCCGTCCAATTGTTCGAGAAGGACGGCCGATTCATCACCCAGCTGGCCGGTGAACAGGGCCCCGCAGGGCCCGATATCGCCGCGACCATGGACCAGAAGTTGCAGCGTGCTGCCTTGGATGCCGTGGTCAGCGTGGCGAGCCCGGCGTCGCTGGTGGCGATCCAGCCCTCCACCGGTGCGGTGGTCGCGGTCGCCCAGAACGGCTATGCCAGCGAGCACGGGCCGGTGGCGTTCACCGGCCTGTACCCGATCGGCGCGAACATCGAGCTGTTCCGCAATATCGTGGGCGTCGAAAAAGGTAAGGCGCCGGCCGACGTCTCGGTGCAGGAGGCCGCGGAGGCGGCCGCCAAACTCGGCATCGGCGTCGACTTCCGGGTACCGGGTCTGGACGAGGTCACCGGACGGCTGGCCATCTCCGGACGCAGCGCCGAGCAGGTCCGGCAGGGCGCGGGCGCCGATGCGGTCCTGGCCAGCCCCTTCGGTATGGCCATCGCCGCCGCGACCATCGCGCGCGGCTCGGTGCCGCCGCCCATGATCGAGCGTGGACGGCCCAGCGAAACCGATGCTCAGCTGGAACCGCTGCCTGCCCCGGTCACCGATCGGCTGCGCACCATGATGCGCGACGGCATGAACGATCCGAGGATGGAAGAGCTTCGGATGTACGGCGGGGTCACCGGCTTCGTCGCCGAAGCGGGCGAAGACGGCTGGTTGATCGCCACGATGGGGGATCTGGCCTTCGCGGTCCACATCGACAATATCGACGGCGGCGACGCGGCGGTGCGGATGGCGGCCCGGATGTTCCGCTCGTTCACCAAGCCCGAGCCCTGAACCGCTCTCGTATCAGATCACCGGAGCCTGGAACCCGATCAGTTGATCGCGTTCCAGGCGGCTCGCCAGCCGAGCAGGAACAACGCCAGCACGGCCGAGGCCACCAGCACGAAGCTGAACGCGGTGCCCTGGCCGCTGATCGAACGCAGCACCATGCCGCCGGCGAGGGTGCCGAGCCAGACCAGCACCCCGGTGGGCCAGAGCGAACTGCCATCGAAACGGGCGCCCTCGCCGTACATCCGGCCGGCCGCGATCACCGCCACCGCCCAGCCGACCGCCAACCCGATCGCGAACGGCCAGACCGTCCGCAACAATCCGGCGAGCACCGCCTCGTCGTGACTTTGCCGTCCGATCGCGCAGAACAGCACCACCAGCAGGGCATCGACCACCAACGGCAGGAAAATCCTCACCCGGCCAGCTTAGTGTTCGTTTCAATCAATCCCCGGCCACGCCACGGCTACACGGTGCGGCGCTGCTCGAATTCCTTTTCGTATTCCACCTCGTCGGCCTGTTTGGTGCGGAAACCGAACGCGAAAACGATCCAGCCGATGATCGCCACCAGAATGAAACTCACCAGCCGGTAGACGAATGCCGCCGCCACCGCCTGCGCGGCAGGCAATCCCGCGGCGGCGGTGAGACCGTAGATCAAGGTCGCGTCCACATAGACGATGCCGCCGGGCGCGAACGGAATCGAACCGACGGCTTTACCCGCGGCGAAAGCGATCAGCAGGCCTGCCCATTTCGGGTCGCCGCCGATGGCGTAACAGGCGGCGCCGAGACAGGCGACGTCGGCGATGCGGTGCACCACCGCCCATCCGGCCACCCAGGCACCGTCACGGGTACCGAGGTCGACCGATTCCAGCTGCGCCAGCATGTCGGTGACTTTGGACATTCCATGGTCGGGCGGCTGTTTGCGCACCCGATTCACCAGCGCGAGCACTCGGCGCACGACGGTTTCGAGCGCACCGGGATTGCTGGAGATGTAATTGCCCGCCCACACCAGGGCGACAATGGCCAGCACGGTGACGATCAGTTTCACCGGCCCCACCCGATTGCCGACCAGCAGTGCACCGCCGACGCCGAGCAACGCCAGGCCCGCCGCGGCGACCACACCGGAGAACACCAGCTGCCAGGAGGCGACCACCGGACTCGCACCCCAGCGCCGGGTCTGCCGGTAGGTGAACGCGGTGGAGAAAACCTGGCCGGCGGGCAGCGTCACCGACATCGCCGTCGCGCCATAGACGACGGCTACCGATTTGCGTTGACTGACCCGCACACCACCGGCGCCGAGCAACTGTTTCTGCACGCGGCCGAATCCGCTCATCGACATCGCCTGGAATGCGATGCACAGCGCTACCCAGCCCCAATGGATTTCGGTGAGAGTGCGCCACGACTCGTGCAGACGCGGCCAGAGATAGATGGCCTCGCCGATCAATAATGCGAGCAACGCCACACCGGCGACCCATTTCAGCCACCGGAAATTGCGCCGAACCGGCGCGGCAGCGGCCGCAGGCGAGACAGAATCGCCTGCTGGAGCGCCGTTGGCCGTCACGCGGTCAGCCTAACGAACGCACCTGTTCTTCGTCTGCATCGTCGGTGGCCTCGGCGCCGTTCTTGGGCCAGGCCAATCTGGTTTTTCTGCGCCGTCCACGCAGCTGTACCTCGTCGCCGGTCACCCAAAACTCTTGCTCGCTTTCATCGGCGAAATACAGCGCGGAGCCGGATGCGAGCACCCGCCCGGGTTGGTCTTTGGCCAGCTCGGTCAGCCGCGAGGCCTCGTTGACCGGATCTCCGATGACGGTGTATTCGAATCGATTGGCCGCACCGATATTTCCCGCGACGGCCAATCCGGCCGAAACGCCGATACCGATATCCAGGCCGTGCACCTCACGCAGGGCCTCACGCAATTCCCTGGCCGCGGCCAGGGCGGCGGCGGGTGCGTCCGGCCGGTCCAATGGCGCGCCGAAGATCGCCAGGGCCGCGTCACCGACGAACTTGTTGACGAAGCCGTGGTGGCGATCGATGACGTCGACCACCACCCGGAAGAACTCGTTGAGCAGGCTCACCACCTCGGTGGGCGGGCGCTCGGCGGCGGTGGCGGTCGAGCCGACCATGTCCACGAACAGCACCGCGACGAACCTGGTCTCACCGCCGAGTTCGGTGCCGTAGTCCAGCGCGCGCTGGGCCACCTCGGCGCCGACGTGCTGGCCGAACAGCTCCTGGAGCTGCTGACGTTTGGCGGCCTCCTCCATCATCCGGTTGAAGCCCACCTGCAACAGCCCGATCTCGCTGCCGTCGAACACCTCGACCTGCACATCCCGCGCGCCGGCCTGCACCCGGTCGATGGCCTGGCTGAGCTGGCGCACCGGGTCGGAGATGCTGGAGGCGGTGAGCATCGACAACGCCAGCGCCTGCATGATCACCACACCGCACAGCAGCAGAATCGACACCGCCAGCGACTGCGCCGAGAATTTGATGTCGGAGGAGATCTGGGTGACGCACAGCAGCACGATCGCGATGGTCGGCGCGAAGGTGCCCATGCCCCAGGTCATCGCCATGCGGGTACCGACACCGGGGGTCAAGGTGTGGTCGAAGGTGCCGGCGGTGAGTGCTTCGGCGGCCACCGGGCGCAGGATGCGCTCACCGAGCATGTAGGTGAAGCCGAAGACGATGGTCGCGGCCATACATTCGGTGACGATCACCGCACCGGCGAGTTCGGGCGTGTCGACGATGATCAGCGAGGCCAGCACCGCGCCACCGACGATCCACAGCGCCAGATGCAGGATCGACTGCCGCAGCGGCGCGTGCAGCGCGGCCATCTGCTCTTGCCTGCTCGGCGGGCCCCCGCGCACCTGCCACCGCATCACCGGCCGCAGCATCCACGCCGAGGCGACCACGCTGAGCAGGCCGCCGATCACGAAGACCAGCGCCGGGATCAGCAGGCCCACCTGGCGCGGTCCGGCGGCCTCACCTTCCGGTATGGGGAGTCCGTACTGGATGAACGCCCAGACCAGCACCGCGCCGAAGGCATTGGCCAACAGCATCGACGTCAGGTACAGCGGCCAGCGCGTATGCATGGTCTGTTTGACCGCTTCCAAGGGCGCTGACACGATCACCAATCTAGCGTTTCGAACATCTATCCTCTGCGTGGCGGTGTTGCGCCGATAAGCTCTCCAGGGTGACCGAGCCGAAGTCAGGTTCCGCGGGATCGACGCCGAAGACGGCGGCACAGCGGGAGGGGAGAGCGTCGGCGGCGGCCGACGCGGTGCATCCGATCGTGCGGGTGAGCGCGGAGTGGGCGTGGCGATTGCTCGTCATCTTCGCGCTGGTCGCCGTGCTGGCCATGGTCGTGCAGCGGCTGGCGACGGTGGTGATTCCGCTGGCCATCGCGTTGTTGGCGGCCGCGCTGCTGGCGCCGCTGGTGGACTGGATGCAACGGCTGGGGATAGCGCGCTCGGTCGGCGTGTTCGTGGTGCTGGTCGGTTCGCTCGGGCTGGTCGCCGGGATTCTCACCTTCGTGGTCGAGCAGTTCGTCGAGGGCGTGCCCCAGCTGACCGATCAGTTCACCAACAGCATCAAAGAGGTGCAGGACTGGCTGATCAACGGGCCGATCCACCTCAGTGAAGATCAGATCCGCAGCGCGGGCGACACCGCGGTCAAGGCCATCCAGTCCAATCAGGACGAGCTCACCAGCGGGGCGCTCACCACCGCGACGGTGATCGGCCACATCCTTACCGGCACCTTCCTCACCCTGTTCATCCTCATCTTCTTCCTCTACAGCGGCGATCAGATCTGGCATTTCATCACCAGGATCGTGCCGACGCCGCATCGGCAGCGGGTGCGAACGGCCGGCGAGCTCGGCTTCGGATCGCTGGTCGGGTTCGTGCGGGCGACGGTGGCGGTGGCCGCTGTCGACGCCATCGGTATCGGCGCCGGGCTCGCCATCCTCGGGGTGCCACTGGCGTTGCCGTTGGCTTCACTGGTGTTCGTCGGCGCCTTCATCCCGATCATCGGCGCGTTCCTGGCCGGGTTCGTGGCGGTGTTCATCGCCCTGGTCACCAAGGGCCTGGTGACGGCGCTGATCGTGCTCGGCATCATCATCGCGGTGATGCAGCTCGAGGGGCATGTGTTGCAGCCACTGTTGCTGGGGCGGGCGGTGAGCATCCATCCGCTGGCGGTGGTGCTGGCCATCACCGCGGGCGTGGTGCTCGGCGGGATCGCCGGCGGTCTGCTCGCGGTGCCGTTCGTCGCGGTGATGAACACCGCGATCCGATCGTTGCTGGCCGAGGATCCGGAGGAGCTGTTCGAGGAGCTGCGCACCGACGAGGACGGCAGGTTGTATTCGGCGGAGCCGGATGTGCCCGAGCCGGGGCGCTTCGATGTCGGGGCCATCCTGGCCGAGGCGCAGCGCAAACTCGGCGGGAAATCCGGTGGGGACAAACCGGGCCGCACCGACGACACCGGGACCCGCGATGACGCCACCACGGACGACTGAACCGAGCTCCGCAGACACCGCCACCGCCCCGCTGTGGCGGGCGGCGCAGGCCTTCCGGCTGGTGACGCTGCTGTACGCGGTGGGCCAGCAGATCGCCTCGGTGCCCTACTACCAGAACCAGCGGTTGAGCTGGGTGCTGATCGCGAGCATGGCGGTGTGGTCGGGCGTCTCGGCGATCATGTTGTCGCAGTGGCATTTCCCCGACGCCCTCCGGCTGCGCGGCTGGGTGGTGTTCGGCGACCATGCGGTGGTGATCGCGCTGATGGCTTCGACCCGGCTGGTCGCCGATTACGACTGGTATCACGGCCACCAGACCCTGCCGACCACGCTGTGGGCGACCAATGCCGTGATCTCGGCGGCGATCCTGCGCGGGCCGGTGTTCGGCGTGTGTTCGGGCATGCTCATCGCCGCCGCCAGCATCACCGTGCGCGACCAGTGGGGTCAGGATGTGTGGACCGATGCGACCGCACCGGTGCTGGTATCGGTGGGGCTGGCGCTCGGGCTTGCCGCCAACACCGCGCGTACCGCGCAACGTCAGCTCGAGCGGGCGGTGCGGCTGAACGCGGCGACCGAAGAACGCGAACGGCTCGCCCGTCAGGTACACGACGGCGTGCTGCAGGTGCTCAGCTACATCACACGTCGCGGTACCGAAATCGGCGGACCCACCGCGGAACTCGCGCAGCGGGCCGGTGAACAGGAAGTGGCGCTGCGGGTGCTGATCTCCGAGCAGGGTGCACGTGCCGACGAGGGCGGGGCGGAGGTCGATCTGCGGCCGCTGCTCACCGAACACGCCACGCCGGACGTCTTCGTGTCCACGCCAGGTGATCCGGTACCGGTGCGGCGCTGGGTCGCCACCGAGATCGCGGCCGCGGTCGCGACCGCGCTGTCGAATGTCGGTCTGCACGCCGGGCCGGACGCGAAAGCCTATGTGCTGCTGGAAGACACCGGCGACGAGGTGATCGTCAGCGTCCGCGACGACGGCGTCGGCATCGCACCCGGCCGGCTGGCCGAGGCCGAACAGGAGGGGCGGATGGGCGTGTCACGCTCTATCGTCGGCCGGATCGGAGCACTCGGCGGGACGGCGGAACTGCTGACCGAAGAGACCGGCGGCGTCGGCTTCGGCACCGAATGGGAATTCCGGGTGCCACGTGGCCGATCGAGAGGGAGGTAGCCGATGAGCGAGGACGCGATCACCGTGATGGTGGTGGACGACCACCCGATGTGGCGCGACGGCGTCTCCCGTGACCTGACCGAATCCGGGTTCCAGGTCGTGGCCACCGCGGACGGTGTGGGCGCGGCGACCAGACGCGCCGCCGCCGTGCGACCCGATGTGGTGCTGATGGATATGCAACTACCCGACGGCAACGGCGCGCAGGCCACCGCCGAGGTGCTGCGGGTCTCGCCGGACAGCCGGGTGCTGGTGCTGTCGGCGTCGGCCGAACGCGACGATGTGCTGGACGCGATCAAGGCGGGCGCCACCGGCTATCTGGTCAAGAGCGCGTCGTCGGCGGAGCTGCGCGATGCCGTGCGCGCCACCGCCGCCGGTCAAGCGGTGTTCACACCCGGACTCGCCGGGCTGGTGCTCGGTGAGTACCGCCGCATCGCCACCGCGCCCGCCGACCCGGCCACGCCGCCGCGGCCCGCGCTCACCGAACGCGAAACCGAGGTGCTGCGGATGGTGGCGAAAGGGTTGTCGGCCAAGCAGATCGCGTCCAGGCTCGGATTGTCGCACCGCACCGTGGAGAACCATGTGCAGGCGACCCTGCGGAAGCTGCAGTTGGCGAACAGGGTCGAGTTGACCAGGTATGCCATCGAGCAAGGGCTCGAGTAGGGCGTCGCGCTCGGCCTATCGGGGTCGGTGTCGGGAGTTCGCGCAGCTGATCGTTGCGGTCGTATCGTTGCCGGTCGGCAGTTCGGTGCTGTGTCGTGCGGCGGGTCGCCAACGCTGTGGGCGGCGATCGTACGACTTCCGGAGGATGCCGGGGGCGCCGGAATCGGGGATCGCCCCGATGCCGGAACGGGCGGTTTCTCGGTAACCTCGGACCCATGGGCGGCCCCGATTCGGTTTCATCAGGTATCGGCTCCGGCGGGCCGGTAGGCGATCGTGACCTGCGGGTCTCCGATGCCGAACGAGAACACGTCGGCGAGCTGCTGCAACGTGCCGTCGGGCTGGGAATGCTGTCGCTGGGGGAGTTCACCGAGCGGATGGATACGGCGCTGGCCGCCAAGACCCGCGGCGAGCTGAACTCCGTGCTCATCGATCTGCCCGGCGTCCGACTGGTCGGGCAGCCCGCAGCACCGTCCACCGCCTTTGTGAACGCGCCACGGCCGCTGACAGGGCCGTCGACGCCGCACCTCGCGCCCATGCCGCAGCATCCTGGCAACGTCATCCGCGGCAGGCTCGCCACACTCAGCCGGCGCGGCCCCTGGCAGGTGGCGCCCGTGCTGCACACCAATAACGTGCTCTCCTCGGTCACTCTGGATTTCACCGAGGCGATCATGTCCACCCAGGTGGTGGAACTGCACGTCGACGACTACGCCACCGGCCTGACCCTGATCGTGCCCAGCGAGGCCACCGTCGACCTCAACGGCCTCGATCTGGTGGGTTCCAGCGCCAACAACAAGGTCCGCACCGGCCCACCCATCGGCCGCCTGCACCTGATCGTGCACGGCCGCACCCGCTTCGGCTCCGTCACCGCCAAGCACCCGTTCATGTCGAACTGGCGCAAGCTCATGGGGTTCTGAGGGCCCGCCGCGCTCCTGAACAGCCCCGCGCACGGCCTGAATGCGATTGCCGGCGCGGTGCTCGGCCCTGCGAACGAGGCGGGCGGAGACAGCGTCCGATGACGTAGACCTACCGCCGGCCGGGGCCACGCGGCTGATGCTGCGGGACGCCTGGGACAGTCGAACGCGACAGCTGGCCGGTCCGTAGCCCCGGTGGGTCGGCCATCGAACGCCCGCAGCGCCTTTACCAGCGGATTCGCGTAGATATTCGTCTGTTGCCGGGTGTTTCTACTCATGTGTTCCATACCCGTCGAACTCAGCATTGGAAGCATGAGTACAGCTATTGATCCGGTGCTGATCTCGCGGTTGTCGGGAGAGTTCGAGACGCTCGGCGATCAGATGTGGGCGTTGGGGCGTGACCTGGAACTGCTGCGGTGTCAGGTCGCGTCGGAGCGGGCGGACAGTGCGGCCGGGGAGCCCGCCACCGGCTCATCCGTGCCTGACGCCGGGCTCTCCGCAAAGCACCCGGTGGCCGGCACGCCACAGCCGGGTGTCGGCCGGCGGCAGTCGGGTGCCGGTCAGGTGTCGCCGGGTGTCGTTGAGCCGTCGGCGGGCGTCGGGCGCGCACGATCGACCGCCGATGAGGCAGGATCGGACGCCGTCGAACATGCCAGGCCGGGCGTTGACCAGGCGCGATCGGGTGACGTCGAGCCGTCGGCGGGCGTCGAGGGCGCTAGGCCGGGCGTTGCCGAGACACAGTCGGGCGTTGCCGAGACACAGTCCGGCGTAGACGAGGCGCGGGCGGGCGTCGAGGAGGCGGAGGCGGGCGCTGGCCGGGAACGGTCGAATGCCGACCGGCCGTCATCTGGCCGCGACCACGCTCAGCCGGGCGCCGACCGGACGCCTACTGCTGCGGGTACTTCACAACCGGGTGCGACCGAGCCATCGCGCGCGCCCGGGTCGCCGGGTGCGCCCGTACCCCCGGACGCGCCCGCGTTCCCCGGGCCGGGCGCCTCCCAGCCGCAGGCGGGCTCCGCGGCGCACCAGGGTGCGGTGCCGGGGCGCGGCACCTTTGCGACTCCCGGCCCTTATGGGCCGCAGGCGGGTGGGTATCCGTACCCGGCCGGACGTTTCGCGCAGCCGGGTGGTTGGGCGCCGCGTGGCACCGGGATTCCGTATGGGGTTCCGCCGGGAGGGCGGGGCTGGGGTGTGCCGGCGGGGCAGGCGTGGCGTCCTCCGCAGGCGCCGAAGCGGACGCCGTGGTGGCAGCAGGAGGGCGTGATCAGCCGGGTGCTTGCGGTGGCCGGGGTCGGGGTGACCCTCATCGGGGTGGTGATGCTGCTGGTGCTGGCGGCGCAGGCCGGGTTCTTCGGGCCGGTGCCCCGGGTGGCGGCCGGAGTGGCGTTCTCCGCGGCGCTGGTGGGGGCTGGGGTGCGGGTGTACGCGCGCAGTGGCGGGCAGGTCGGCGGAATCGCCTTGGCGGCCACCGGTATTGCGGGCGGCTATCTGAATGTGGTCGGGGTGACCACGGTGTACGAGTGGTTGCCGCCGGTGGTGGGGCTGGCACTGGCGTCGGCTGTCGCGGCGGGCGGGGTGTGGCTGGCGGTGCGGTGGAATTCGCAGACTCTCGCGGTGCTTGTGGTGGCCGGCGCGGCGGTGTTGTCGCCAGTGCTGACCGTGGAACTGGCCTTGCTCGGATTCCTGATCGTGTTGCAAGCCGCGTGTGTGCCGGTGCAATTGGCGCGCAACTGGCCGATTCTGCACGTCATCCGGACCGCGCCCGCGGTGCTGGCCACGCTGGCCGCGATCGCCGTCGCCACCTTCGACAACCCGGAGCGGGCCCGGCTGTACTGGCTGCTCACGGCGGCGGTCGCGATCGCCGCCGTCGGGTTGGTCGGCACCGTACTCGCGGTGCGCGAGCGCTCCGGCGACATCACCGCGACGGTCACCCTCGCCATCGCGGCGATTCCGCTGCTGGCAGCGCCGGTGATGTTCGAACGCCGCACCTCGGTGTTCGCTGCCGCGGTGTTCGCCGCGGTACTGCTCGGTCTGGCGGCGACCGCGATTGCGCCGAATCAGCGGCTGCGCCGGTTCATTCCGCCGCATACCGCGATCGCTGCGGCCGTCGCCGGATCGTTCGCTCTGCTCGAGGCGTGCCTGGGGGTGACCGATGTGCAGACCCTGCCGGTCGCGCTGTTGCTGGTCGCGCTCGGCTTCCTCGCCGTGGCCGGGCAACTGCGGAACCCGGTGGCCGCCGGTATCGGTGTGATGTTCGCGGCGCTCGGTGCGCTGGTCTTCCTGGACAGCGCCTCCCCGGAAACCCTTGCCGTGCAGCGTTTCGCCGAACAGCAGCTGGACATCGCGACGCTACTGGCGGCCCTGCTCGCCCTCGCCGTCGTGCCGGCGGGCGTGTGGGCGGTGCGCAGGCTGCCCGGTATCGGCGGTGATATCGCCGACGTGGTCCTCTGGGTCGCCGCGAGCCTGTGCGGGCTGTACGCGGTGACGGTGGCGACGGTGTCCATCGGTGTGGCCTCCGGCGCGTCCGACGGCTTCCTCATCGGCCACAGCGCCGCCACCATCGCCTGGATGGTCGCCGCCACCGCCGCGCTGCTGTACGGCCTGCGCAAACTGGCGGGCTCGCCTGCGGTGGCCAAGCTGGCCCTCGGCTCCGGCCTGCTGGTCACCGCTGCCGCCCTGGCCAAACTGTTCCTGTTCGACCTTGCCACGCTCGACGGCCTGGTGCGGGTGGCCGCCTTCCTCATCGTCGGGGTGCTGCTCCTGCTGGCAGGCACCCGCTACGCTCGCGCCTTCGCCGACGCGAGCAGCGAGAACCCGCCGACGTCGTAGGGCAGGTAGACGGGAGCCCGGCAGCCGCACGGCCGCGGGTCTGCGACTACTCGCTCTCGCGCCGCCGCAGCAGCTCGTTCACGCTGACCGTGCGCCCATCACCGGAATGGTGCCGCCCCTGGTCCGGCGGCGGAGTGCGGCGACGGGAGGAGCGGAGTTCCGCCATCCAGTTCTCGATGCTGCTACGGCTGTCGTCGCCGGGTTCGGCTTCGGCCGCCTGCGTCGAATCCGATGGCTGCGCAGGCACTTCCGTCGTCTCGGACTCATCGGGCGCCGGTGCCGGACCCGCGGAAGCACCCGGCGTGGAGACACGGGGCAGCAGCGGACGCGGTGTCGCATGCGGTTGCGGTGCGGGCGCGGATTCGCCCTCCGGCGCGGAACCGGGCAGCGGAGGCAGCCGGTCGGGTGCGGGCTGTCCGGGTGCCGGCACCCGGTAGAACGCGGTTGCCGTCGCGTCCCCCGGCGCCTGCTCCGCGCGATGGGAGGGCGCGGGGTCGGCCTGCCTGCCGGTCGGTTCGGCAGTTCCGTTGGACGTGGCGCGACCCTGTTCGGCACCGAACGGATCGTGGTGCGGCCGAGCGGATTCCGTCGCGGCGGGAGTCTCGCCGAATGGCGCGAACGGCTGCTCGGGCGGATGTGGACGCGGCCGGGTCGGATCGGCGGGGCCGAAGTGCCCGCCGAAAGCGGATGGGCCCGCAGCGGATTCGGGCGAATGGTTCGGGCCCGCATCGGCGGACCGGCCCGGCGCCGATTCCGGGGAGCTCGGCGTGCCCGAACCTCCGATGACACCGGATTCCGACCCCGAAGCGACGTCACCGGCTGCCCCGGGGGCGACCCCGCGCGGCGGCCGGACGCGCTCGGACCCGCGCGGCTGCGGGGAATCCGGCGCCAACCGCAAGGTCGAACCGCCGGCCTCGCCCGCATCGGACTCCGGCTCCGGCGGCGTCGCGTGCGCCGCCCGCGGCCTGGTCGGATCCGGCGGCACCGGCATCGGAATGTGCTGGGTCGACGACGCGCCCCGCGGCCGGTTCGGTTCCGGCGGAAGGGCATCCAGGCGCTGCGTCGGCGCCTCGGCCTCGATCTCCTCCACCGTGCGCGGACGCCGCGGCGTCTTACGCTGCTGGCTTTCCGGCATGGCGGGCATCTGCATGGTCACCGGGTCGGTGATCGGCGTGGTCTTCACCAGGTCGACGACCTCGCCGCGGGTGGGCCGTTCGTCGTCGAGGATCGGTTCACCGAGCCCGATCTTCTGCTGAATGCGCTTCATCCAGGCCGGTGCCCACCAGCAGTCGTCGCCGAGCAGCTTCATGGTGGCAGGCACCAGCAGCATGCGCAGGATGGTGGCGTCGATGAACAGCGCCGCGATCATGCCGTAGGCGATGTACTGCATCATCACCAGATCGGAGAACGCGAACGCGCCGGTCACCACCAGCAGGATCAACGCGGCCGCGGTGATGATGCGGCCGGTGTGCGCGGTACCGATGCGCACCGCCTCGGTGGTGGAGGCGCCCTGTGCGCGCGCTTCCACCATGCGAGATATCAGGAACACCTCGTAGTCGGTGGACAAGCCGTAGACCACGGCGATGATCAGCACCAGCACCGGCGACATGATCGGCTGCGGCGTGAAATTCAGCAGATCGGCGCCGTGGCCGTCGACGAAGATCCAGGTCAGGATGCCGAGCGTGGAGCCGAGGCCGAGCGCGCTCATCAATGCCGCCTTGATCGGCAGCACCAGTGAGCCGAAGGTCAAGAACATCAGCACCGTGGTCACGAACAGCACCAGCGCGATCATCAGCGGCATGCGATCGATCAGCGCATCGATACTGTCCATGGTGAACGCGGGTTGCCCGCCGACCAGCAGCCGGACGTCGTCGGGAACCTCCATCGCCCGCAGGTATTCGATGGTCGGCCGGTAGTCCTCGGAGTCGATCAGCGTCGCCGTGGTCCGGTAGACGTCGGTGCGCTCGGTGGAGCGCGACGGCACCTCGAACTTGCCCGCCAGGCCCGGCGCCTCGCTGGCCTGCTTCCAGACCTTGCCGACCGAAGTGCTGTTGTCGGAGACCATGATCAGCTGCACCGGATCGGATTTGCGCAGCGGGAAGATCTCGTCGAAGTTCTGCTGCGCCATCCGGGTGGGGTTGTCCGGCGGCAGATATCGCTCGTTGATGCCGCCGAACTGCAGGTTCTTCACCGGGATGATCAGCAGCAGCAACAGGATGGTGATCGGGATGGCGATCTTGAGCGGATGCTTCATCACCCAGCGGGTGGAGCGACCCCAGAAACCGTTCTCGACTTCCTCGGCGGTCTTGGTCTTGCGGAACCACTTGAGCCCGAACTTGTCCACCCGCGGACCCAGAATGCCGAGCATGGCGGGCAACAGCGTGATCGAGGTGAGTGCGGCCAGCGAAACCGTGGCGATGGTGCCGTAGGCCACCGATTTCAGGAAGCCCTGCGGGAACAGCAGCATGCCGCCGAGGCTGGCGATGATCATGGTCGCGGAGAACACCACGGTGCGCCCGGCCGTCATCACCGAACGCCGGACCGCGGCCGGGGTGTCGTAACCCTCGGCGAGTTCTTCCCGGAACCGGCTGACGATGAACAGGCCGTAGTCGATCGCGAGACCGAGGCCGATCATCGACACGACGTTGGAGACGAAGGAGTTGACGTCGGTGAAGTTCGTCAACGCCATCACGATGCCGTTGGCGCCGATCACCGTCAGACCGCCGACGATCAACGGCAGCGAGGCGGCCACCACGCCGCCGAAGATGAAGAACAGCAGGATCGCCACGGCCGGAATGGCCAGGACCTCCATGCGTTTGGAGTCGCTGGCGATGGTGTCGTTGAGGGTGCCCGCCACCGCCTGCAGGCCGGCGACCTGCACGTCGACGCCGTCGATATAGAAGGCGTCCTTCACCGCACGGAAGTTGCGCACCATATCGGTGTCGTTGTCGCCGACGATGGCGATGGAGGCGAAGGTGTGTTTACCGTCTTTGGAGCCGAACAGACTCGGTTGCGCCGGACCGGTTTCGGTGGCCCAGTAGGCGCCGTTGACCTTGGCGATCTGCTCGGGATGTTCGCGCGGCAGCCGGTTCAGGCTGTCGATGATCTTGCTGCTGAACTCCGGGTCCTGGATGGTTTTGCCCTCGGGCGCGGTGTACAGCACGATCACGTCGCTGGTGTGATCGCGGCCGTAGGCCGAGTCGGAAATCCGCGCCGCCTCGGCCGATTCCGAGGTGGGGTCGTCCCATCCGCTGTTGCTCAAATGGTCGCCGAGCCCGAGACCGTAGCCGCCGAGAGCCAGCAATGCGGCCACGACGACGCCGATGACGGCGAAACGTAGTCGGTAGACCAGATCGCCCCAGCGGGTGAACACTAAGCGACTCCTTGTGCGGGGCGAGAGGTGAGCAGCGCCGACAGCGGCCGGAACGGCTGCAGCCAGGCACCCTCGTCGGGCAGCGAGTCGAGGCTAACCCGTGGCAGCGGTTCACGGAACACGCCGGGAATGTCCTCGAGATCGACGAACTCGAGGGTATCGGATGTGACCGCCCAGCTCGCGTGCTCGCGGAAGCCGAGTACCTGAACGGGCACGCCGTCGGCGGCGATCTGTTCGAGCGGCTCACGGAAGGCCTGCCCGTCGGCCGAGGCGACCATGATGCCGGCCAGCCCTGCGCCGCGGCGGCGCATCGCGATATGGGCGAGCATATCGGCGTCGACATCGGAATCTTCGTCGATCTTGGGTTTGGCGAAGACGGCGTAACCGACGTTGCGCAGCGCCTCCACCCACGGCCGCACCACATCCGCGGTGCCCGGCGCGATATTGGTGAACACCGTCGCCTCGGGTTCCACCCGCTGTCCGGCGCCGACCGACAGTTCCGCGGTGCGCGAGAGCAGCCAGCGGCCGAGGGCGTCGAAACGCGGACGGTAGGCGGCGGTGGGCCTGCCGCCGAGGATGGCGCCGAGACCCATGTCCAGATTGGGGGCGTCCCAGACCAACAGCACTCGGCGGATATCGGCGGTGTCGGCGCCGCGCACCTCGCCGGCAACCTCGTCCGCGGCCGCTGCCATCTCACTGACGCTCATCATTCGATCTTCCCCCATATGAACTCGGTGATGGCGCTACCGGCGCGATGGGCCTTGCCCTCGAACTTGGTGACCGGGCGTTCGAAACCGATCGGCGCGCTGTCGCGATGCTCGGCGCTGACCCCGCCGGTGGTCTCGTTCAAGCCGGTCAGCAGGGGTTCGGCGGCGCCGACCTCGGCGATGTGCTCGGCGTAACCCGCGTGATCGGTCGCGACGTGCAGCACACCGCCCGGCTTCAACCGATTGGCGATGAGCGCGAGCGTGGCGGGCTGCAACAGCCTGCGCTTGTGATGGCGGGCCTTGGGCCATGGATCGGGGAAGAACACGCGCACGCCGGTCAGCGACTCTTCGGCAATCATGTTCTCCAGCACATCAACGGCATCGCCGCGCAGCAGCCGGATGTTTCCGATCTGCTCGCGTTCGATGGCCTGCACCAGCTGGGCCAGGCCCGGCTGGTAGACCTCGATGCCGATCAGATTCAGGTGCGGTTCGGCCTGTGCCATGGCGGCGGTCGCGGTGCCGGTGCCACAGCCGATCTCGATGACCAGCGGGGCCGAGCGGCCGAACCAGGCGTCGGCATCCAGCGGTTCGTCGGCCACGTCGCGACCGATCAGCGGCCAGGTGCGATCCCAGGATTTCTGCTGGTTGGGAGTGAGAGCACCGCGGCGGGACCGGAAACTGGTCACCCGTGGATACAGGCGGGACCCGGTCTTCGACCGCCGGCCTGCCTCAGCCGGAGCCGATGCTGTGGACGGTGGGACCGGAACTGACTCGTCTGTATGGTTCGCGGCGTCGTTCACACCTCCATTGTCCAGCATCGGGTGTTCTACGGCGCAGGCGACCGCGTGGTTATCGGGTCGCGCGCCCGGTAAACCCGCGTTGACCGGCTCGGGCGGGCCGGGCCGAATCGGCCGGGCCCGGCTCAACCGCCTGCGGCCATCGGCCCGGATTCAGGCCGCTTTCGCCTGTGCGACCTCGGTCACCGGCGGCTGCGGCGCGCGCAGCGGACGCCCGAACGCGACCAGCACCGCTGTGCGCGCCATTTCCAGCAGCCCGCGCACACCCACCGGCGAGGCCAGCACCGACCAGACCGTGGCGTCGCGCGCCTCGGTGACGGGCTTGCCCGCCAGCCGCGCGTCGAGCCAGTCCAGGGTGATCGGGGTGGCCAGCGGCAGCAGCGAGAAATGCTCGCTGAGCCGGTCGCGCACATAGGTGACGTCGGCGCCGCCCTTGCGGTAGCGGTGCACCTGGCCGTCGATGCCGTCCATGTGGATCACCTGGTCGTGCACCGGCTGCACCACCAGCACCGGGCATTTCGGCGCCGTGTTGCCCAGCCGCAGATCGTCGAGCATGGCCTGCATCTCCGGCGCGGCCAGGATCTCGTCGAGCGGACGCGGCAGGTAGTCGTCCATCTTCTTGTTGGCGAGGCCGAGCACGGCCGCGAGCGTGGTCGAGCGTTCGGCGCGGGCGACCAGCTTGTGGCCGTCCGGGGTGAGTTCGTTCTGGATGATCGCGCCGAGCGCCGGATATATCCGGCGCAATGCCGCGATCACGATGGCGGGCAGGCCCGCGAAGTAGCCGCCGTTGAGCCGTTGGAAAACCTGACCGGGATCGCCCACCGGGGCGCCGAGCACCGCACCGGCGATATCGAGTTCGGGTGCGTAGGTCGGCGCCATCTCCACCAGCCAGGAACTGGCCATACCGCCCCCGGAATAGCCCCACGCCGCGATTCGGGTGTCCGGGCCGAGGCCGAGCGGCGCGAAGGCGAGGGCGGCGCGGATGCCGTCGAGGGCGCGGTAGCCGGGTTCGCGGGGCGCGCCGAAATTGCCGCGCGGCCCCTCGTGGTCGGCGATGCTGACCGCCCAGCCGCGCCGCAGCGCGTTCGCCACCAGCAGCCATTCCAGCTGGGCGATCGATCCGAGCGCATGTGCGCCACGGCGTAGGGCGTAGGACGGCGAACACCGTTCCGAGACCGCGTCCATCGCGGACTGAAAGGCCAGCAACGGGCGGGATTCGGCCGGTTCGGCGCCGTGTGGCAACAGCACGGTGGTGACCGCGGCCTCGGGAGTGCCGTGCAGATCGCAGCTGCGGTAGAGCAGCTGCCAGGCCGAAACCTTTTGCGGCACCACGCCGAACAGCGCCACCTCGACCTCGCGGCTGCGCAGAATGGTGCCCGCGGGCTGGTCGGCGAATCCGGGCGGCGGGCGGTGGAACGGGTCACGGCTCGGCAGCAGCGCCGGCTTGTCCGCGGCGCCGATGGTCGTCGTGGGGGCGGCCTGCGGCCGCTTCGCCCTGTCGCGAGTCATCGCAACCTCCTCGTCGAGGCCCGATGCACGATCTCGGGCGCTTCCAGCGGCGTCTCGCCGCCGCGCGGTCCGGCGCCGCGCGTGTGCCGCCCGCTCGTCGTGAACGAAAAGTCAAGCTACGCACCGACTGTGGTGCCGACCGTCCGGTCAGGGTAAGTTACCCGGCATTCGCCGGGCCAGCCCCCGGCGGATCGTACGGCACAGTGTGGCCGAGCCCATTACGCTTCCTGCCATGGGTGGTCCGACCGTTTTCATCACTGGCGCTGCCGCGGGCATCGGCCGCGCCACGGCGCTGCTTTTCGCTGCCCAGGGCTATCGCGTCGGCGCCTACGACGTCGACGAGGTCGGGCTGACGCGGCTCGCGGCCGATATCGGCCAAGCGGGCGGCAGCGTGCGCACCGGACTCCTCGATGTGACAGACACCACAGCATGGTCCGAGCGGCTCGCCGAGTTCTGGGACGACGCCGGACGACTGGACATCCTGATCAACAACGCAGGCATTCTGCGCGCCGGGCCGTTCGAATCGATCGACCTCGCCCAGCATCAGACCATCGTCGATGTGAATCTCGGCGGCGTCATCCACGGCACCCACCTGGCGTTCCGCTATCTGCGCGACACTCCGGGCGCCCAGGTGGTGAACCTCTGCTCGGCTTCGGCGATCTACGGCCAGCCCGAACTCGCCAGCTACGGCGCCACCAAATCCGCGGTCAAAAGCCTGACCGAGGCGCTGGATCTGGAATGGGCACACCACGACATCCGGGTGATCGCGATCTGGCCGCTGTTCGTGGCCACCGCGATGGTCGAGGGCGTCACCACCAAATCCACTCGCTCCCTCGGCGTGCGGCTGACCGCCGACGACGTCGCCGCAGGCATCTGGTCGGCCACCAGGAAGCAGGGCAGGCTGCCGCGGGTGCACTACGAGATCGGCGCGCAGGCGAAACTGCTCGCCACCGCGGCGAAATACGCACCCAATTGGGCGGTGCGCACGGTGAACAAATACGTCAGCGGTTCGTGAACCGGCCCGCACCGGCCCCGGCCCCGACTTCTGAGACAATGCCCGCAGAACTCGACAGGGGGGTGCGCACCGATGCCGAACGCCGCCGGACCGGATGGAACCATGCTCGACCGACGTGAGCGCACGCGTGAGCGCGATCAACTCGACGAACTGCTCGACGCCCTGCGCCAGGGCCAGGGCAACGACCCGCAGATCGGCTACCACGCCGGGCTCGCGGTGGAGCGCTGGCGGATGCCGCCGCGCATCCAGGTCACCGGCCGGGCGCACACCGGCCGCACTACCGTGCTGCACGCGCTGGCGCTGATGTCGGCGGTGGAGACCGGCCCGGTGGATGAACCCGGCCTGCCGGATCCGGTGCTCGACGGCGACATCATCGTCTACGTGCTCGCCGCCGCGCCAGGCCCGGCCGATGCGCGCATCATCGGCTCGCTGCCGCCGGACCGGACCATCGTCGTGCTCAACAAGGCCGACGCGGTCGGCGCTCGATGGGCCGATGCCGTCCTCGCCGCCGAACAGTACGGCCGCGAGCTCGGCCGCCAGGTGTTGCCCGTTGTCTCCTCGCTCGCGGTGCGCACCAGGGCCGGCGCCGTCACCGAGGCCGATCTGGCGACGCTGCGCAGGCATGCGGGCAATACCGATCCGGCCTTCACGCTCTCGCCGGACCTGTTCACCGCGCCCAATGCCGGCCCCGACGTCGCCGAGCGGACCCAGCTGTTGCAGCGCTGGGATCTGTACGGGGTCAACTGCGCGCTCACCGTGGTCCGGCATCAGCCGGAGATCACCGGCCAGGCGCTGTTGCAGATCTTGCACGCCGCCAGCGCCGTCGATCCACTGCACAAGCTGCTGCACCGCCGCTACGAGCAGGTCTCGGCCCAGCGCGGCGGCGAGCTGCTCGACGAACTCACCCGGCTGGCCGCGCGCGCCGTCCCCGGTGACGGCGGCCGCGCACGTGACGTCCTCGAGGACTACCTCTACGGCGACGATGCCCTGTGGACCGGTCTGTGTGCGGGCCTTGCCCATCCGTCGGTCGCGCATCTGGCCGCCGGCTATCCCTCGCCCGCGCCCGCCGATGCCGACGACGCCCTCGACCGGGCCGCGCGCTGGCGTTCGCTGGTCTCCAGCGATATGCCGCCGGCGGCTCGCCGCGCCGCGGTGCGGGTGCACAACGGCTACGTCCGGCTATGGGAGCGAATGAGCAGTGCCGGTCTCTGATCCCCCGGAACACCCCTCGCGCACCGATTCCGCCGCGTTGCCCGCGGCGCTGGAAGCGGTGGTGCAGCGATGGAATCCGCAGGGGATGGCGTTGCTGCGTGCCGTCAGCGGCAACGGCAACGCCTCCGGTGTGGTGCTGATCGGGCCCGATGACGCCAACACCACACTGCTCAGGACCGAACTGGCCCGCTTCGAACCGCATGTCGATCTGACCGATCCGGTCGCCGACGCCCGCGCCGCCGTCGAGACCACCTCACCGTCGGGTGACGCGCCCGCCGCGGTGGCGCTGATCCTGCTCGACGCGGGCACCACCCTCGGCGCCGGTGTCCTCGACATGGTGCGCGGGCTCCGCGCCGGCGGCACCAGGGTGCTGCTGGCCATGAACGGCATCCACGCTCATCAGGATTGGCGCGCGGTGCGCGAACGCGATCTGGCGCTACTGGCGGGCGTGGGCATCACCGATATCGATATCGTCCCGGTCTCGGCCCGCCTCGCGGTGGCCGCGCGCTCCTCCGGCGATACCGCCCTGCTGGATCGTTCCGGGCTGGCCGCGCTGCACGCGGAGCTCACCGCGGCCACCCTCGGCGCCGTCGGCGACGGCGCGGACCGGCTGGCCGCCGTGCGCACCAGGGTGCTCACCGACACCAGGGCCCGCATCGTCGAACAGGTCGCCGCGCTGCGCGCGGGTACCGCGGCGATGCGGTTGCGGGAAGAACGTGCCACCTTGCTCGCCGGCCGCGACGGCGGCAGGGCCGCGGCCATGTCCAACCTGCGCAGCCAGCTGCACCTGGCCCGGCTGGATCTGATGACCGAGGTGGGCGCCAGGGTGCGGGCCCTGCACACCGCGGCGCGGGCCGAACTCGACCGGCTCGGCCGCTCCGATATCGGCGACTATCCGGACCGGCTGCAACAAGCGGTGACCGAACTGGCCGCCGCCGTCGACGTCGATATCGAGCACCGGCTCGCGGAACTGGCCTCGCGCGTCGGCGGCCCCGATCCGGGCCCGGCGCGTCGCGATCCGCCGCCGCGAGTGGGCCCGGATCCCGAGCCGCGGCAGCGGGGTGTCGAAGATCACCTCATGATCGCGCTCGGCGCGTCGGCCGGTGTCGGCCTCGGCCGACTGGTGGTCTCGCCGTTCAGTCTGGTGCCCGCGCTGGATGTGGCGAGCGTTCCGGTGACGCTGCTGCTCGGCGCAGGCGTGGCCGCCTGGGTGGTGCGAGCGCGCGGCCAGCTCGCCGATCGCAATCACCTCCGGCAGTGGGTCTCCGATGCCCTCGTGAATGTAAAAGCCCAGCTCGAGCAGCGGGTCGGCACGGCAATGGTGGAGGCCGAATCGCAGTTGTCGGAGCGGGTGGTGCGGGCGAGCACCGAACGCATGGTGGAGGTGGACCGTAAGGCCGCCGAGCTGGAGGCCCGGCTGCGCCGCTATATCGCCGAACAACCCGGTCAGCTCGCGGCCTGTGAACGCGATATCGAGAGCATCGATCACTGGATGGCGTCGGCCGGACGTGGGACGAATGATCGGCAATGATCGGGGGTACCTATGAGGAACCCGATTCCGTACGGTTCGTCATATCGCGTTAACCTCTAGACAGGAACCTGGGCGTCCGCTTCGCCCTGTGCGCTGTCCAGCCGGCCGGCGCGATCGACGGGCTGTAGCGGGTGCCATCCAGCCAATGGTGGCGCTCGGTGGTTCGGGGCTGGTCACGCGCCGATTGGGCCAGGATCGAAACACCGCAGAACCGCCCATCTCAGGAGAGTTTTCATGACCTCAGCGACCATTCCTGGTCTTCGTGGATCCGACGGCAAAGCGCCGACCGAACACAGCGAACTGCTCACCTGGGTACAGGAAGTCGCCGAGCTGACTCAGCCTGATCGGGTGGTCTGGGCCGACGGTTCCGACGCCGAATGGGACCGTCTGACCACCCAGCTGGTCGAGGCGGGCACGTTCAAGAAGCTCGACGAGAAGAAGAAGCCCAACTCCTTCCTCGCGCTGTCCGACCCCTCCGACGTCGCGCGCGTGGAATCGCGCACCTACATCTGTTCCAAGACCGAGGCCGACGCAGGCCCGACCAACAACTGGGTCGACCCCACCGAGATGCGCGCCACCATGACCGAGCTGTACCGCGGCTCGATGAAGGGCCGAACCATGTACGTGGTGCCGTTCTGTATGGGCCCGCTCGGTGCCGAGGACCCCAAGCTGGGTGTGGAGATCACCGACTCGGAGTACGTGGTCGTCTCCATGCGGGTGATGACCCGGATGGGTGCCGCCGCGCTCGAGAAGCTGGGCACCGACCGCCCGTTCGTGAAGGCGCTGCACAGCGTCGGCGCGCCGCTGGCCGAGGGCCAGCAAGACGTGCCGTGGCCGTGCAATGACACCAAATACATCACCCACTTCCCCGAGGACCGCGAGATCTGGTCCTACGGCTCCGGCTACGGCGGCAACGCGCTGCTCGGCAAGAAGTGCTACTCGCTGCGCATCGCCTCGGCGATGGCGCACGACGAGGGCTGGCTGGCCGAGCACATGCTGATCCTCAAGCTGATCTCCCCGGAGAACAAGGCCTACTACATCGCTGCCGCGTTCCCCAGCGCCTGCGGTAAGACCAACCTCGCGATGATCCAGCCGACCATCCCCGGCTGGCGCGCGGAGACCCTCGGCGACGACATCGCCTGGATGCGTTTCGGCAAGGACGGCCGCCTCTACGCGGTGAACCCGGAGTTCGGTTTCTTCGGCGTCGCGCCCGGCACCAACCACAGCTCCAACCCCAACGCCATGGCCACCATGGACGCGGGCAACACCGTCTACACCAACGTCGCGCTGACCGACGACAACGACGTGTGGTGGGAAGGCCTGGAGGGCGAGCCCGATCACCTGATCGACTGGAAGGGCAACGACTGGTACCTGCGGGAGACCGAAACCCTCGCCGCCCACCCGAACTCGCGCTACTGCACCCCGATGTCGCAGTGCCCGATTCTGGCGCCGGAATGGGACGACCCGCAGGGTGTGCCGATCTCGGCGATCCTGTTCGGCGGCCGCCGCAAGACCACCGTCCCGCTGGTGACCGAGTCCTTCGACTGGCAGCACGGCGTTTTCATGGGCGCCACCCTGTCCTCGGAGCAGACCGCCGCCGCCGAGGGCAAGGTCGGCACCGTGCGCCGCGACCCGATGGCCATGCTGCCGTTCATGGGCTACCACGTCGGTGACTACCTGAACCACTGGATCAACGTCGGCAAGAACGCCGACGCGGCCAAGCTGCCGAAGATCTTCTACGTCAACTGGTTCCGTCGCGGCGACGACGGCCGCTTCCTGTGGCCCGGATTCGGCGAGAACTCCCGTGTGCTGGAGTGGATCGTCAACCGGATCGAGGGCAAGGCCGAGGCCGAGGGCACCGCGATCGGCAACGTCCCGACCGCCGCCCAGATGGATCTGGAGGGCCTCGACGTCGATCCCGCCGACGTCGACGAGGCGCTGAAGGTCGACGCCGAGGAGTGGAAGAAGGAGATCCCGCTCATCGAAGAGTGGTTCGAATTCATCGGCGACAAGCTGCCGTCCGGTGTCCGCGACGAGTTCGAGGCCCTCAAGCAGCGCCTGGGCTGAAACTTGCGGCGCCGCCTGCGGCGTCGCGTGTTCACGGCCCCCGGATGTCTCGCGTCCGCGCCACCGCTGCTTGGCTTCGGCGTACGCAGCGGCGGCGCAGGCGCGAGACGGGCCGCGAACTCTTGGGCTCGGTCTCGCTTCGCTCGAAAATGGGGGTGTGACCGGCCATAGGTTTCGACGCATGCCGTTGTTGTTTGGCGCGACGCGCGATGGGTACCTGTCCGTTGTGCCGAGTTGAGCCTGTTGTGTGGCTTATGCTTTGCGTGTTCTTCCGTCTCACGACAGCACAGTTCGACTAGTCAACTGATCGACTGAACTGCTTCCCCGATCCGCTCGTGGCGCGGGAGAACCGCCGCCGACGACGCGATCGCCGCGCGAGAGGGTGTGGAGCATGGCCGATGGGTACACCGGAACTCCGGTAGCCGAACTACCGACAGCGGCATTGCCGCACGCGAGCACACCGTTGCACCGGGCGGCGCGCCGGCTGCAATCGGTCCTGCCGCCCGGGTGGTGCGTCGAGGTTGTCGACCCGCCCGCATCCACGGATGATCCGCAATCGATTCTGCGCGTGATTCAGCCTCCGGAGTGATGGGCGTTCGCCCGTGCCCCGGAGGCTGATCCGTATCTCGTTCGTTGCCGGCCGCGGCCGGACTCGGTTGCGCTGCTAGCCGGTCCAGCCGAGCGGCATCAGTACCGACTTCTGCTCGCAGTACGCGTCGACCCCCTCGGGGCCGTTCTCCCGGCCGAGGCCGGAATTCTTGTAACCGCCGAACGGCGCGGTGGGATCGAACGCGTACCAGTTGATCGCGTACGTGCCGGTACGCACCCGCGCCGCGATCTCGGCGCCGTGCTCCACATCGCTGGTCCACACCGAGCCGGCCAGGCCGTAATCGGAATCGTTGGCCAGCGCGACGGCCTCGTCTTCGGTGCCGTACGGAATCACCGAAAGTACCGGCCCGAAAATCTCTTCCCGCGCGATCGTCGACGTGTTGTCGACGTCGGCGAAGATGGTCGGCTCCACGAACCAGCCCTTGTCCAGCCCCTCGGGCCTGCCGCCGCCGAGCACCAGACGCGCACCCTCGGCCTTGCCCTTGGCGATATAGCCCTCGACGCGTTCGCGCTGGCGCTGCGAGATCAGCGGGCCGAGCTGGGTGGCCGGATCGGTCGGATCGCCGACGGTCATGGTGCGCACATGCGCGACCAGTGCGTCGATGATCTCGTCATAGTGGCTGCGCGGGGCCAGGATTCGGGTCTGCGCGACACAACCCTGGCCGGTGTTCATCAGCCCGGAGAACGCGAGCGAGGGGATGCTCGCGGCAATGTCCATGTCCGGCAACAGGATTGCCGCCGATTTGCCGCCGAGTTCCAGCGAGACCGTCTTCAGCTGCCCGGTGGCGATGGCACCGATCTTGCGGCCGACGGCGGTACTGCCGGTGAAGGTCAGCTTGTCCACACCCGGATGCGACACCAGGTATTCCGAGGCCTCGGCCTCGGCCGGGAGCACCGACAGCACACCTTCGGGCAGGCCGGCCTCGGCGAAGATCTCGGCCACCTTGTTGGTGGTCAGCGGCGTCAGCGGGGAGGGCTTGAGCACAACGGTGCAGCCGGCGAGCAGCGCCGGGCCCAGCTTGTTGACCGCGAGGAACAGCGGCACGTTCCAGGCGGTGATGGCCGCGACCACGCCGCGCGGTTCCCTGGAGACCCGGGTGGTGCCGAAGACGCCGGTGCGCGTCTCGTTCCAGGGGAACGATTTGGCCAGGCCCGCGTAGTAGTCCAGGGCGGCCACGGCCGGGATCTGGTTGAGCGTGGTCGCCGCCATCAGCGGGGCGCCCATCTCGGCGGTGAGGGTGGCGGCCAGGTCGGCGCCGCGTTCCTCGATCAGGCGGGCCGCGCGGCTGAGCACCTGGGCCCGTTCCTCCGGCGGCGTCGACGGCCACGGACCCGAATCGAAGGCGGCGCGGGCCGCGGCGACCGCGGCGTCGACGTCGGCCCGGTCGACGGCGGGAACGCTGCCGACCGGCTCCTCGGTGGCCGGGGAGATGACCTGGATGCGCTCGGTGGTGGCGGGCGCGGTCCAGCGGCCGCCGATGAACAGGCTGTCGTAATCCATGAGAACACGTTACAGTTTTGTCGCCCCATTGTCTGTAACAGGTTTCAGTTCGATCTTGGCGCACTGCCATGAGCTGCGCGAATTCCGACCTGTCGGTTCGCTTTTCGTCAGAACGCACTATTGCGTTCTGTTGCTGGACAGTGGATGCTGTAGCTACTGATCAGCTCGCTCGACCCATCGAACCGATACCGCAATTGGGGAGTCCGATTCATGGCGGTGCAAGTGATCGGCCGGTCGTTGATGACCAGCGACCAGACCGAGCATCAAGCTAAGAGCGTTGGCAGCGGCGGCTGGGTAGTGTCGTTCCTACCCGGCCGCACCTTGACCATGGAGCAGGCAACCGCCGCCATGCAGGCCGCGGAGGCGGTCGCCATGGTCGGCACACTGGCCGATCTGGTCGGGTTGACCACGCTGGAGACCGTCGGCCTCGCCATGCGGGAATCTCCCTGGCAGGAAGCTCGGCACGGCACCAGGGCCCGGCGCCCGGCGCTGTGGGCGCGCTGACAAGCGATCGTTCGTTCCGCCGTTCGAGGGCGATGTTCAGTCCGGTTTGACCGCGACGACGACAAGGTTGCTGACCAGTAACTCGCGCAACCACGGAACACGAACCAGCCACCAGGCCCACCGCGGGTGATAGCGCGGAAACACCGCGAACACCTGCGCGGGCGTCCGCTGCGCCCACCGCAAACCGTCGGCGGCGCGCACGGCGAACATCGACCGGCCGAACCTGTTCTTGGGTTCGCGGCCGTGCTTGCGCACATACCGGCGCGCGGCGTACTCCCCGCCCAGGTAGTGCCACGGACCGGTCTCGTGCCCGCCGAACGGGCCGTGCCACACCGTGTAGGACAGCACGATCACCCCGCCCGGCCTGGTCACCCGCACCATCTCGTCGGCCATCAGCCACGGATCCGGCACGTGCTCGGCGACATTCGAGGAAAAGCAGATATCGACCGCGCCGTCGCGGAACGGCAGCGCCATCCCGGAACCGCGCACCGCGCCCGGCACCGTCAGCCCGGCCGCGTGCAGCTCCGAGGGGTCCGGCTCCACCGGGATGTACCTGGCACCGGTGCGGGCGAACTCGTCGGCGAAATAGCCGGGACCGCCACCCACATCGATAATGGTCGCGCCGGCCAGCTCCCTTCCGGTCACATCGGCATAGAAATCGCCGATCATGGCGGCGCTGTCGGTGGCGAGCCCGCCGTAGAACACCGCGGGCGCGGTCTGCTCGAAGCGGAAACTGCTCAGCAGCCGGATCGACCGGCGCAAGGTGGCGCGCTCGGCGAACCGCGGGCGGCGCCGCTCGGCCCGCGCGGCTGTGGGCACGGTCGGACGTCCCGGGCGCATCCGGGCCTGCGGGGACCACCGAGTCGTTCTTTCGGCTCTGAGCACGGCGCCGAGTCTCGCACAATCGGCCGCGTCGCCCGGTCGCGGCCGGGTCGGCAGCCGGTCAGGACCGGGATCGGACCACACCCGGAAGCCGTCCACTAGGGTGTACGACGATATCCGACGTTCCCGACGGGGACCCGACGACCGGAGAAGCTCGACCGTGCGCGAAGTCCTACTGCTCTGCTGGCGCGACACGGGGCATCCGCAGGGCGGCGGCAGCGAACGCTACCTCGAGCAGGTCGGCGCCCACCTCGCCGCCCGCGGCGTCAAGGTCACCCTGCGCACCGCCCGCTACCCCGGCGCGGCCCGCAGGGAAACCGTCGACGGCATCGACATCAGCCGGGCGGGCGGGCGCTACTCGGTGTATCCGCGCGCGCTCGCCGCCATCGCCCTCGGGCGCCTCGGCCTCGGGCCGTTGCGTGGCATCCGGCCCGACGCGGTGATCGACACCCAGAACGGCATCCCCTTCTTCGCCCGCGCCGCGAGCAAGGCGCCCTCGGTGGTGCTGGTGCATCACGGGCATCGCGAGCAGTGGCCCGTCGCGGGCCGGCTGGTCGGCCGGATCGGCTGGTGGATCGAATCGCGGCTCTCGCCCCGAGTGCATCGCGACAATCAATACCTGACGGTTTCGCTGCCGTCGGCAGAGGAATTGACAACTCTCGGCGTCGACGGATCGCGCATTGCGGTGGTGCGCAACGGCGCTGAACCTGTTCCAGTCGACGCCCCCACCGGCGCCGCCGAAACCCGCACCGCCGAGCCCAGAGTGGTGGTGCTGTCACGGCTGGTGCCGCACAAGCAGATCGAGGACGCACTCGCCGCCGTCGCGCAACTGCGCGGCCGGATCCCGGGCGTACAGCTCGACGTCATCGGTGACGGCTGGTGGGCCGACAACCTGAAATCGGTCGCGGCACAGCTGGGCATCGCCGACGCGGTCACCTTCCACGGGCACGTCGACGAACGCCGCAAACACGAACTGCTCGCCAGGTCATGGGTGCACGTGATGCCCTCGCGCAAGGAAGGCTGGGGTCTCGCCGTGATCGAGGCCGCCCAGCACGGCGTGCCGACCGTCGGTTACCGATCCTCGCGCGGGCTCACCGATTCCATCGTCGACGGCGTCACCGGTGTCCTCGTCGACGACGTCGACCAGCTCGCGGCATCGGTCGCCGAACTTCTCGACGATGCCGCCGCCCGCACCATCATGGGTGAGAAGGCGCGGGCGCGGGCGCGGGAGTTCTCTTGGGAGAGCACGGCTTCCGGGGTGTATCAAGTGCTGTCCGCGGTGGCGGACGGGCGCAAGGTCTCCGGGCTGATTCCGCCCGTCTGATGCGAGACCGGTGCCCGCGGACGCAGCGGTGATCCGAGCGGACGTCGGCACGTTCGGTTCGGCGCCGTGCGCGTCGTCGATACGGCTGCAGCGCGCGGGCCGGGCTGTGAGTTGGCCGGCCGTCAGATATTCAACGGCGCGGCGCCCGTAGGCGGATCGTGAGCAGGGGCGCGAACAGCAGCGTTGCCCAGAGTATGTGTGCGCCGATCACCAACTCGCGGTGTTCGGACGTGCGGTCGGCGATGACGCCGGGTACGCGATAGAGCGCGAGGTCAGGCGTGCTCAGCACGGGTTCCAGGTGCGCCAGCGTCGTTTTCGCCTCGCCTGTCGGGCCGGGTGTGCGGTGTTCGACCAGCACCCAGCCGACGCCGAGCGCCGCGAGTTCCTCGGGTGAGCCACCTTCCAGCAGCAAGTTCTCCACCTGCCGAGCGCGTGCGCCCTCGCCGGAGACCGTCTGCCCGCGCACCGGCAGTTCGCCGGTCTGCAACACATCGTTTGGCAGCATGCGCGGCGCCGGGTCGAGCACCGGCGCGGTGCCGCTGTACGGGAACCGGCGGAACATGCCGCCAGGCAAGACGGCCACGTCCCCCGGGTCATCGACTCGTTCCGCGGCCTCCTGCCAGGCCGCCGGATACCTCACCGCCCGCAGCTCGCCGCCGACACCCCAGGCCAGGTCTATGAGCGGGAGGATCAGGGCCGCGATGAACAGGGCAGCGATCGCGGTGAGCGCGGGGCGGGTCTCGGACGGTGCAGGGTTCGCAGCGGCATCGTTCGGCTCTGCTGGTGCTGCCGGCCCGGGGACCGGGTCTGGGCCGCCTCGCGTGTGCGCCGGTGCGGCGGAAGCCGAATCGGCCGAACCTGGTTCGCCGTCCGTATCGCCGACAGTGGACGCCGGTTCCGGGCCGGTGGCCTTCGCGCCACCCAGTCGGGGTGCCAGGGCCACGCAGCCGGCCGCGGCGCACAGGGCGTAGGCGGGCATCGCGAGGGCGACGTATTTCTGGGTGTCGCGCAGGAGTCCCGCGCCGGGCACCTCGACGACCAGCCATTCGAGAACATCCATCCCCCACGCGGTGGCGGCCAGGGCGGGCAGCAGCACCGCCGCGACCGCCAGACCGAGCAGCCTGCAGCCGGTGCGTGCGCTCGGGGTGGGCGGCGATCCGGTGCGGCGAAGCGAACCGCCGGCCACGGCCCGCACCCCGAAGGCCACCAGAACCAGCAGGATCGCGGTGCCGAGGACGGCGAGCGGTGTGGTGCGCGACCAGGGCACGGCGTCGGCGTTCCAGATGCCGCCGAGCCCGGCGAGGCTGCCGAGCGTGCCGAGGCCCGGTTCGGCGCGGGCGGCGAAGGCGGCGATACCGGCGGGGTCCGAGGGTTCGGTGCCGGCACCGGAGGCGACCGTGGCGACGAGCCAGGGCGCGGAGGCGGCCGCGAGCAGTAGCAGGACGCCGGGGAAATTGCGGCGTCCGGCGATGAGCAGGCCGACGATGCCGGCGAGCAGGGCGCCCGTCGGCGTCAGCCCGGCGGCCGCGGAACATGCGGCCAACGCGGCCCAGTCGCGGAACCCGGAGCCGCGGGTCGGCGCGGCGGCCGTGGGATCGGTCGAACGGTCCGTGTGGGCGCGGTCCGTGGATCGGCCGTCGTTTCGCCTGTCGACGCGCCGACGCAGCCGATGGGCCACTAGCGCTGTCCACGGCAGGGCCGCGTATCCCGTGAGCAGGCTCCAATGGCCCTGCAAGAGCCGTTCGGCGACAAAGGGATTCCATATCGCTACGGTGACGGCCACCAGCTGCGCCGCGACCGGAACCCGCAGCAACTCACGCGCCAGCACGGCCGCGCCGTACCCCGCTGCCCACAGCGCGGCCAGCAGGATCGCCTTCACGACAAGTCCGCCGTCCGCCACCGTCGACAGGGCCGCCAGCAGCGCATCCTGCGGGACGGCACGCGGAGCCGCATCACCCAATCCGAGTGCGGCATCGGTGAGATAGGACCGCGGCGTGCTCACCGCATCCCGCAACAGCAGATAACCGGGCGCGAGCAATGGCCCGGCGACGACCAGCGTCAGCAGCGCGCTGTACACCGCGGGAACGACCGCCGCCCATCGGCCGCCACGGCTCCGAGCACGCGCACTCACGATCGAGGGTCCTCGGCCGGTTGACGGGCGGCGGTATAGAGCACCAGCACCGCGACGATGACGGTGGTGGTGCCCGCGACGCCCGCGGCGGTGATGATGAGCGCGGGGACGGTGCGGGCGAAGGCAAGCATGAGGACGACCTCGAGGGCGAGGCCGAGCCAGGTGAGGCCGGCCAGGGCGGTGCGGTCGACGGCGATGGCCGACAGCAGCGCGCCTTGCAGCACCGCGAGAACGGCGCCGTGCAGGGCGAACAACCACAGCAACCCCTGAATCGGCGCATAGTCCTCACCGGCGAACAACGGCGCGAGCGGGGCTGCCACCGCCGCGCCGAGCACCGCGAGGACGCCGATGCCCGACAGCACCGCCAGCGCCGACCGGATCGCGCTCGCCGAGTGCCCGGGCTGGGCCATCCGTGGATACAGCACCATGCCGACGGCGGCGGGCAGCCAGAAGGCGATCTTGGTGGCCATGGTGGCCAGCGCGTACCGGCTGGCGTCGTCTTCGTTCAGCACGATGCGCACCACGATCAGATCCGCCGACGACAACGCCATCAACGCCGCCTGCACCTGCGCGGCCCGCACCACCGCGATCACGCCCGCGAACCCGGCGTTCGGGACCGGGGCGTCGAGATCCAGCGCCGCGCCGTCGAGTGCGGCGGGCGGCTCACCGTGTTCCGGCGCGACCGCCGCCTCCGCCGCAGGCCCGGCCACATACCGCGCGAAGAACGCCGCACCCGCGATGCCGAGCGCCGCCGCCCACAAGGCGGGCCCGGCACCCATTCCCAGCGCGAGGACCACGATCGCGGGCAGCACCCGCGCCACTCCGGCCGCGCCGAGCACCACGGCCAGTCCGCGAAACCGCCTGCCGCCCTGGAGAACGCCCTGCTCACCGGACAGCATCACCAGCGCGGGCGCGGCCATCAGCGCCGCCGCACAGGCCACCGGGCTCACCTCGAGCACCACGGTCACCACCGGGATCAATGCCGCTGCCACCGCCGCGACGATCACCGCGCACCGCCACTGCAACCCGCGCAGCGCTGTCACGCTCGCCCCGCGCACCAGTTCCCTGGCGACCACGTTCTGCAAGGCGAGCGCGGGCACCGCGCACAGCAGCTGCACCGCGAGCAGGCTGGCGAATTCGCTGTACCCGGCAACGCCGAGCCAGCGCCCGGCCAGCAGCTGGAGCAGATACCCGGCCACATTGGCCGTCATCGCGCCCGCCGTCACCAAGCTCAGATCCGCCACGACGGGTAGGCGACGAACAGCAGGCACGCCCGCCATCGTCGCACCCCTGGCCCCGGCCGCGCCCTTCCGCCCCCGATGCCGCGCCGAGGTCTCCCGAGAACGCCCACCGCGCGCACGGATCGGAGGCACTCTGCGCCCTCCGGTCAGAAGCGGCGGGGACCGCTCCGCACACAAAAAAACTCGGCTCCCCTGGCGTGATGCCGGGGGAGCCGAGTCGATCAGTGCGTGTTACCGCGAGCGATCAGGGCTTCTCGGGAAGCTTGATCGTCTCGGTCGGCGCGTCCGCGTCACCACGGCGCGGGCTCGACGGTGCGGTCGGTGCCGCGGGAGCCGGGCGACGCGGCGGCACACCGCCACGGCCGGCCGGAGCGCCGGCGCCACCACCGCGCACACCGAGCACGATGCCGGCGATCAGCGCGATCAGGCCGACGACACCGAGGATGATCGGCACGACGCGACCGAACAGCGACAGCTTGTCGATGTTCTCCTTGGCGACCGACAGCTGCGACTCGATGGTCGGCTCGTCGAAGGTCAGCGTCGCCTTCAGCGCGGTGACCTCGGGCTTGTCGCCGGTGCGGCCGTAGTACATGTGGATGGCCTCTTGGCCGTCGACCACGGTGCCGGTCTCCGGCTCGACGTACAGGTCACGGGTGTTGGTGTACCAGCGGAACATGGTGATGTCGCCTTCACCCTCCACGCCCCACTTGGCGGCGGGCAGGCTGAGCCGGTACGACGGGTTCTTGGTGGCGTCGTACAGGTTGGCCGGCTCGACGACCTGACGGAAGTGGTACACGGTGGTGCCGTTGATCTCGGTCTCCTCGATGAACTTGGCATCGGAGGTGACGCGGGCGGTCCGGTCGAAGTACGGGTAGTCCTTCTTCTCGGTGCCGATCGGGAAGCGGTACTGCAGGCCTTCCCGCTTGAACGGCTCGGCGACGCTCTCGCCTTCCTTGTTCACCGTGGCGGCGATGGACCCGTTGGGGTCCTCGTCCACCGGCTCGCCGGTCTTGCGGTCGATGGTGACCCGGTCGATCTCGGCGGTGAGCAGGCCGGTGTCGCCCTGCTTATCGGTACGCCGGAGCGTGGTACCCGCCTGGACGGTCATCTTCTCCGCGTCCGAGGGTTCCTCGACGGTCACGAATCGCTGGAAGACCAGGGGAACGTTCTGGTCGACCTTTGCCGAGCCCTCGGGGGCCGTCAGCGATTTGGCGTCGAGCACGAGGCTTTCCTGGCCTGGCACATTGGTGGCGATGGTGGTGATCTCGAGGTCGAGGGGAGTCTTCGCCATCTTGCTCAAGGTATAGGTCGGGATCATCAGCGCGGCCACGATGAGCAGCGCGCCGAGGCCTACGAGCAGGCAGGCAACCGTCCTTTTGGTTCCGGCACTCTGTGCCATGCAAAGTCTCCTCGTTGTAGAACACGGGTCGCTCCGTCGGTACTGTGGGCATGCCACAGCACTCGTGAGCCCCGACACTAACAGCCCGGTGATGAACCACGCCGTGCCGAGGCCGGAATCGGACCTAAAATCGCCCGAGTCTAGCGCGAAAAGTGAAATGTCGGATTCTCAT
The DNA here is from genome assembly GCF_059509835.1 of Nocardia sp. CDC519. Classification (NCBI taxonomy): domain Bacteria; kingdom Bacillati; phylum Actinomycetota; class Actinomycetes; order Mycobacteriales; family Nocardiaceae; genus Nocardia; species Nocardia sp. CDC519. The sequence continues at coordinate 1,326,259 of NZ_CM183377.1, forward strand.
GTCGAAATCCGCAGGGCAGACTGGACCCGATGATCGCCACCGCACCCACCACCACGGACGCCCCGGCTCGTCCGCGCGCCTTCCTGCCCGCATTGGAGGGCATGCGCGGTATGGCGGCACTGGGTGTCCTGCTCACCCATGTCGCCTTCCAGACCGCGGCGACCGGGATTCCGGTGCTCGGCCGGGTGCTCGAGCGCTTCGATATGGCGGTGGCGGTGTTCTTCGCGCTGTCGGGGTTCCTGCTGTGGCGCCCGCATGCGGCGGCCGCGCGCGGGCTCGGCACCGCCCCCGGAGTGGGCCGCTACCTGCGCCACCGCGCGGCCCGCATCCTGCCCGCCTACTGGGTGGTGGTGTGCGTGGTGCTGATCTTGCTGCCGAGTGCGGCCGATACCGCGGGTTTCCGGGTGTGGTTGTCGAATCTGCTGCTGTTGCAGGTGTTCATCCCCCTGACGCTGACCGACGGCTTGACCCAGATGTGGAGTCTGTCGGTGGAGGTGGCCTTCTATCTGGTGCTGCCGCTGCTGGCTTTCGCGCTGTCGGGTCTGCGCGGTTCGGCGGCGCTGGCGCGCATTCCGGCGGTGCTCGGGCTGGCGCTGATCAGTCTCGGCTGGAATTTCCTTCCGGTGCCGACTCCGGATGCCATTCACGCCGACAATTGGCTGCCGGGATATCTGCCATGGTTCGCCGCGGGCATGCTGTTGGCCGAAGTGATATTCGATAGTCGGCCGCTATCGCGCTTTCGCCGGGTCGCGGGAAATCAGCCCCTCATGTGGAGCGTGGCGCTGGTCGTCTTCCTGATCTCGGCGACGAACTTCGGCGGCCCCGCCGGGCTCACCCGCGCCGAGCCCTGGCAGTACGCGGCGAAGATGGGTCTGGGCGCGCTGATCGGATTCACCCTGCTCGCGCCGCTGATCCTGCGCGATGCCGAGAAGAAGCCGCATCGATGGCTGGAATCCGCCGCCTGCCAGGCGATCGGCCGCTGGTCCTACGGCATCTTCATCTGGCATCTCGCCGTGCTGTCGATCGTCTTCCCGGTCTTCGGCATCGTGCCGTTCAGCGGTGATTTCCTGCTCGTGCTCACCCTCACCATCGCGATCACCCTGCCCATCTCCGCCGCCAGCTATGCCCTGATCGAAGAGCCGGTGCGCCGTTACGTGCGCCGCCGCGAGCAGCTGGCAGCGGCGCGCAAGGCGGAGCAGACGGCCGACGCGTAGCGGTTACCGACGGCAATCGGCCCATCGCCGCGCCGCCGAACCCGTACGGCGATCGGATGACCTGCGGCTCAGCGTATTCGTGGCATCCGGCTGCCGGCTCGCCCTACGGCAACTGATCGGACTCGGGCGACCCACCCTTGCGTGGCGGCAGAACGGCGATCCCGACCGCGATGACGGCGACGAGGGCGGGCAGCTGCACCCACAGCGAACCACCCATATAACCGGTGGGGGAGCGCCACGGTCCCGTCGACAGCGCGGCCGCCGAAATGGTCGTGCCCACGCCGGCGACGACGACCAGCGCGGTGCGCGGGATGCGCGGCACGAAGCGGATCAGGGCGAGGCCGGCCGCGGTGAGGGCGGTGCCGACCGGGCCGGAGATGATCGTGGTGGCGGCGGCGAGTCCGACGGCGGGGACCCAGCGGGTACGCCAGGTGCGCGGGGCCGGGCTGTCGGGCAGCGGGCGGCCGCGGCGTGGAATGGCGAGGGCGGCAAGGGGGATCAACAGCAGCAGCCCGCCGAAAATGGCCAGGCGATACCAGCGGTCGACGGGGAATGCGACGGTGATCGGGCCTTGCGTGCCTTCGGGCAGCAGCCAGCCCTGTTTCCAGCCATCGACCACGACGGGGTCCAGTTCACGACCGTCGGCGGTTTCGGCGGTCCAGCCGACGTTGGTGCTGAGCGGAAGGACCAACAGTCGCGGCCCGCCGGCGACCGGCGGATCCGGCACCGGGTCGACCGCGGGATCGTCCAGCCGCAATCGGTCGACGAAGAACAGCTCGGTCGGGGCGGCGATCACGTCGACGCGGCCGGGGAACAGGTCGACGGCCGGGCTCGGCGCCGAGTCCGGTGCACCTGAGGCGTCGTCGGAATCGGCAGCTGCCGCACCCGGATCGGTCTGGGCCGCATCGATTCCGCAGACCCGCGCGGAAACCGGTGCGCCCGACAGTAGTTCGGCAGCGGTCGCGGTGACCGAGGTCTGGAAGACCACGCCACCCAATGCCACGGTCGGCCCGTCCGCGCAGCCGACCGTGATCAACCGGTCCGGGTCGGCGGGCGCCGGATAGTCCGGCCCGAGTACCGACACCTCGGCCAGGCCGGGCGGCTGGGTCTGGGCGAAGCCGAGCGCGGTGCGGTCGAGGACCGAATCCCAGCTCTGCACGGTGAGCTCGATGCGGTCGGTGACGGTGGGGTGCAGCGAGATCCGGGTGGTTTCGTCGTCGAGTTCGCGCACCTGCGGTCCATTGCCGAGGTTCACGGCGACGGAGGTCGGCGCGGCGGGCAGCCCGCCCAGCGAGGAGGTGATGTCGAGGCCGGTCACCAGCGCCGGTTCCGGCAGCTCGATGGTCAGGGTGGGCCTGGCGCCGAGCAGGTTTCGCACCGAGTCCTCGGGTGCGGTCCAGCTGGTGCGCGGGTCGCCGTCGGTGGCGGCGAACGCCGAACCGCGCAGGTCGCCCACGTCGGACTTGCCGCGCGCGATCGGGCGGCGCGGATCGGTGAGCAGGGCTTCGAGCGCCGGTCCCTGCCGGGTCCGCACGGTCAGCTCGGGCGTGACGGTCACTCCGTCGGGCACCGACAGCGTCCGCTGGAAGGCGCCGAGTTCTTCCGGCGCGAGTGCCAGGCCCTTCCCGCAGCGCACTCGATCGGGCGCGTCGAAACAGGCGCTGCGGCCGGGGAATTCCTGGCCGAGATCCCAGCCGGCGACGGTCGCCGCCTCGGGTGCGGGTGGGAGCACCGTGCGGTGCTGGATGTCGACGCGCACCGGGGCGTCGCGGACCGAATAGTCGTCGAGGGTGAGTTCGCTGATGCCGAACTGGCCGCCCGCCGTGCCATCCCTGGTGCGGATGGCGGTGATGGTCATCCAGCTGGTCGTCCCGGCAGGCAGCGAAATCGACACCTGCGCACCGGGTTCGGAGATACGCGCGGACACGCTGCCGTTGTCGGTGCGCACCTCCACCCACTTCACCGGATCGCCGATGGCGGCCGCGCTGGTCGTCAACCGCAAGAGTCCGGCACGGATGGGCTGGTCGAGATCGAGCCGGAGCCATTGGCCCACCGCGCGTTCGGCGCCATTGCTGACCCAGCCGGTGGCGGGATCGCCGTCGACGGCGGCCGCGGTGGAGCTACCCGGCGCGGAACCGCCGATCTGGGTGGCGTCGGCGGCGGAACTGGACGCGGTGACGGTCGCACCGGACCATTCGCCGCGCACCGGTTCCGCGCCGGGAACCGGATAGTCGGGCACCAGATTGTGGGTGCGGCGCGCGTCGTCGGGTGCGCGCAGCGCCGAATTATGGTTGTCGACCTTGCCGAAATCGGTTTCGCGCGCCATCGGGGTATCGGTGATGGTCACCGGCCCCATGGGCAGTCCGGCGCGTTCCCGGTCGGCCGCGAGCAGCCGGGGTTCGGCGCCGGCACCGGGATCGCGATTGAGCCGCTCCAGCACTTCCGGCCCGCCCTGCACCGTGGGCACGGTGCTCAGCGGGACGGTGTAGGCGCCGGGCAGCTCGTCCGGTGCGCCGGTGCCACTGCGCAGCTCGGCCGGGGTTCCCGGCGTCGGTATGTCGACCCGGTAGATCTCGACGGCCGGGTACGCCGGGCGCAGATCGCCGTCGGCGACCAGCCCATCGGCGATGACGCCGGTGACGATCGGATCGCCGAACTCGGCCACCTTGCGCAGCCCCGGCGAATGGTCGAGCGCCTGATGGGCGAGCATGGGCCGGGTCGACCGCGAGGTGTCCGGGTCCAGGTCGTTGCGCAGCACCACCACGCCGATTCCCTGCCCGGCCAGCGTCGCGGCCAGCCCGGCCGACGGGCGCCCGTCGGCGATCAGCCGCTGCACCGAATCCATCGCGCGGATGGTGCCGGGCGGATTCAGCGGCACCGCGTCGCGTACCGCCCACGGCGTCCGCGCGAGCGCCTGCAGCGGTTCGTCGCGGGTCAGGCCCCACACCTGGCTGCCGAACGGCGCACCGGGCACCACCAGCGCACGCGTGTCGGCGGCATTGTCGTTCAACCACTGCGCGGTCTGGCGCCAGTACTCGGGGACCTCGTCGTAGGCGCCGCGCGGGGCCAGCTTGCCGGTCCAGGCCAGCGAGGTGGACAGCGCGAGGGCGGTCAGGATCAACGCCGTCACCGCGACTTTCCGGTCCCGTTCGGGATGGGCGAACGCGCTGCGCCAGACCGGCATCGGTACCGAGGCGGGCAGCGGCACGCGGGCGATCAGATGCGCGAGACCCAGTACCAGCGGGATGCGGATGAGCGGTTCGAGCTTGTGCACATTGCGCAGCGGGGCGCCGGTCGAATCCAGGAATACGCGCACCGATTCGGCGAAGGGACCGCCGAGTTCGCCGACGTATCCGGCGCTGATGCCGACCAGTCCGACGCACAGGATCAACGTCAGCCGGCCGCGTCCCGGCATCGACCGCATGGCGAGTCCGGCCATGCCCGCCGCCGCGATCAGGCCGGTGGCCAGCACCGCGGCGGGTTGGGTGACCAGCACCGCGCCCGCGATGCGTTCGGGCGAGACGAACGGCGTCCAGCTGTCGGTGCCGCGCAACACCTCACCGAGCGAGGCCCACTGGGTGGTGACGCCGGAGGATTCGATGTAGTCGAGGAACGGTGGGCTCACCCGGCCGAGTAGCAGCAGCGGCACCGCCCACCAGAACGTGGCGAGCACAAGCAGCGGAATCCATGCCGCGGTGAACCGCCACCAGCGGCGATTCGGCCGATACGACGCCCACCACAGCAGCGCGGGCAGGAAGGCGGCGACGGTCGCCACCGCGTTCACCGCGCCCATCAGCGCCAAGGCCAGCGCACTGCCCGCGGGTGAGCGCGCGCCACCGCGCCGTCGCTGATAGGCCGTGCCGAGCGCGGCCGGAGCCAGCAGTACCCACGGCGCAAGCACCATCGGCAAGGTCTCCGAGGAGATCGACCCGAGCGTGGTGAGCACCCGCGGTGACAGTGTGAACGCCAGCGCGGCGATCACGCGCGAGCCGCGACTGCCGATGCCGAGCGTTTCGGCCAGCTTGACGATTCCCCAGAAGCCGGCGAGCAACAGCAGCGCCCACCAGATCCGCTGGGTCACCCAGGCGGGCAGCCCGAGCAGATCGCCGAGGGAGAAGAAACTGCCGTGCGGGAAGAAGTATCCGTAGGCCTGGTTCTGCACCTGCCCCATCGGGGCCTGGCTGCTCCACATGTGCGAGGCGCGGTCCAGGAAGCCGAGCGGGTTCTCGGCCAGGTCGTATTTGGTGTCGGCGACGGTGAGTCCGGGCGCCTGGAGGAAGGTCAGCAGGAAGGCGGCGACGACTGTGCCCGCGAACCAGCGCCTCCCCAGCGGGGCGGTCTCCGCGGGTGCCCTTGCCGCGTCGCGGGCGCCCGTGGCCGGCCGGTCGGCCGCCGGTGGGCGCACGGGGGTTCTGGTGTCGTCGGGCATCACGTTCGTATCAGTCGGCGTCGCGGGCATGGGAGCGAGCACACGCGAGGGTAGCCGCGCCCTGCGCCGGGCCCACGCAGCCGAGCCTGTTCAGGCGGGGGATCGCGGCGTAGCGGCGATCCGGACGACGCGGTGGCGCGGAGCGAATCGCGGACAGGGCTCGACGGTGGTCGATCGAGGTGCGAATGCGGCGCCGCGTGGACGGCAGGCGGCGATGAGGTGGAAGGTTCGCGCGGGTGTTCGTGCCGCGGTGCTGCGCGAGATCGGCGGGCACCGCAGCTAGCGGATCGCTCGCGCCGGGCGCGAGCGATCCGTGGAAAACCGGGTGTGGATCAGCGGCTGCCGTATTCGACGTTGTTCAACAGCGAGGAGTCGGCGTCGCCGCTGCGGTCGATCTCCGGGCGGGTGTTCTGCTGCACTGCCGCCGTGATGATGAACACCGCGATCGCACCCAGGACGGCGCCGGCGACCGCACTAGCGGCACCAGGTACAGCAAACTTCATCGGGGCACTCCAATACTTCGCGGAAGGCAGGTATTCCCGGCCAACCTAGCAGGACTTCGGGGATTCGCGTACGCGCAGGTCTGCTATAGCGAAAAGATATTTCCGGATCGGCTGGTGACGGGGGTCAATCAGGCAGCGCGCAATTGAGACTGTCGAGCAGGGTACGCAGTTTGGCGGTCGTCTCGTCCAGTTCGACGCGCGGCTCCGAGGCCGCGACGATCCCGCCGCCGGCGAAGGCGCGCAGCGACAGTCCATCGGCCGCGATCTCGGCGCAGCGGATCGCCACCACCCAGTCGCCGTCACCGTCCGCGTCGCACCAGCCTGCGGCCCCGCCGTAGAACCCGCGATCTCCTTCGAGCTCGATGATCGCCTCCAGGGCCTGCGGTGTGGGCGTGCCGCAGACGGCGGGCGTCGGATGCAGCAGCAGCGCCAGTTCGAGGGCAGTGGGCGCGGGGTCGCGCAGGGTGCCGGTGATCGGGGTGCCGAGATGCCAGACCTGCTGGGTCTGCACCAATTCCGGGCCGTCCGGGATGGTGAGCGAGCTGCACAGCGGGCGCAGTTTCTCCGCGATCCAGTCGATGACGAAGGCGTGCTCGTCGCGATTCTTGGTGCTGGCAAGCAGTTCACCGGCCTGCACGGCGTCGGCGTCCGGATCGGCCAGGCGCGGCAGGGTGCCCGCGAGCGGGTGCAGCGTGACGGTCGTGCCGTGCCGCGAGACCAGCACCTCCGGTGTCGCGCCGACCAGCGTCTCGCCCGGGCGTCCGGCCGGCGTCAGATCCACCGCGTAGACGTGTGCGCGCGGATGTCGTGTGAGCAACTGCGCGGCCACCACCTGCGCGTCCAGCGGTTCGTCGGCGGCCGCGAGCACCGAACGCGCCGCGACCACTTTGCGCAACGGCTGCCGGGTATCGCCGAGCTGTTCGACCAGTTTCGCCACCCGCGCCAGGTGCTCGCCGGTGCTCGGCAACTCACTGATGACGCTCACCGGCGGCAGCTCGGGAACCGCGGCCGGGCGCCACGGGCCCGCGGTGTGTTCCACCCGTCCCGGCACGCTCAACGCCGCCGGTTCCCGCGGGTCGAAGGGCAGGGCCCCCACCACCATCGCGGCCGTTCGGTCGCGCAGCGCGGTGACTGCCCGCTGTGCGTCGTCGAAGGTGGCGCGCGTGTCGTGCGCCCGGACCACTCCGTCCGGGGTTGCCAGCAAGAACCCGTCCATAGCCCGACGGTAGCCCCGGATTTCCCCGAGTTGGTGAGCTACGTCCGCCGGGGCGACGTAGATCTCATCGCGCGCAGGCGCAACCAGCAACCGTGCCCGGCTCGACGGTTCATTTCTCCGGCGGGACCAGGAAGACCGGCCGATGGCAATGCTTGAGCACCGCGTCGGCCACGCTGCTGTGCAGCAGCGCGCGGATCCCGGTGGCGCCGCGGGTGCCCGCGACGATGATGTCGACGTTCAGTTCGTCGGCGCATTCGACGATGGCGTTCCAGATCGTCGAGGTGCATTCGGCGGTTCTGGCCTCGGCGTTGAGCCCGGCCAATGCGGCCAGGCGGACGCCCTCGCGGTTGGTTTCGCGGGCCGACACGTAGGCGACGTCCTCGATCTCCTCGTCGGGAACCCATTCCGGTTGCATCACCCCGGACAGCCCGGAGATGCGGGCGGCTTGGCGCACCATGGGCTCCCATGCGGTGAGCACGACGGCGCGGTCGGCGGTGAGGAATCGTCCGGCGTATTCGATGGCCCGTTTGGCGTGCTCGGATCCGTCATAGGCGATGAGCATCAGATCGCAGGACACGGCGACCTCCCGGTGGTCTCCTGGCTACGTCCTCAGGTTACTCCCGGAGCGGGCCGGTGAGCCGCTCCCGCGCGGGCGCGCGGCTACCCCGGCACGCCGAACGGATTACCGCCGACCCGGGCGCGCGGATTACCGTCGATACATGCGCAAGACGCCTCTCGTCCTGTTCGCGGTACTGGCTGCCATCGCCACCGGTTGTTCCGGCGGCGACGCCGGAAACTCGGCCACCACGCGTCCGGTCGCCACCGAAGCGACCCCCGCGGCGACGCCGGGTGCCACCACGACCCGCGAGCGCGACTGCTCGGCCGACTATCTGGCGAAGTTCACCCCGCGCCAGAAGCTGGCCCAGCTGCTCACCGTCGGCGTGAACAGCACCGCCGACGCGCTGGCCGTGGTGCGTGATCACCAGGTCGGCGGCATCTTCATCGGCGGCTGGACCGATCAGTCGCTGCTGGCCGACGGCCAGGTGGAGCAGGTGAAGGCGGCGGCGAACGTGCCGCTGATGGTCACCATCGACGAAGAGGGCGGGCGGGTATCGCGGGTCAGCGACCTGATCGGCCCCGCACCCTCGGCGCGGCAGACCGCCGAGACGATGACCACCGAGGAGTTCTACACCGCCACCCTGGAACGGGGTAAGGCGCTCAAAGACCTCGGCGTGACGGTGAATTTCGCGCCCGACGTCGACGTCAGCAGCCAGCCGGACAACTCCGTGATCGGCGACCGGTCCTTCTCCGATGATCCGATGGTCGTCACCGAGTACGCCGGCGCCTACATCCGCGCGATGCGCGAGGTCGGGGTCGGCACGGTCATGAAGCATTTCCCCGGGCACGGCGCCGGTTCCGGCGATTCGCATCTCGGCGCGGTACGCACCCCACCGCTGGATCAGTTGCAGAACCGCGATCTGGTGCCCTTCCGCGACCTGGTGGGTTCGGGCGCGGGTGTGATGGTCGGCCATCTGGACGTGCCCGGGCTGACGGCGCCGAACGTGCCCGCCAGCATCAGCCCGGCGGCGATGGAACTGCTGCGCAAGGGCACCGGTTACGGCGCGGCCCCCTTCGACGGCCCGATCTTCACCGATGATCTCGGCGGCATGGCGGCCATCACCGACCGCATGAGCATCCCGGAGGCGGTGGAGGCCTCGCTGGTGGCCGGTGCCGACAACGCGCTGTGGATCACCACCGATGCTGTTCCGCAGGTGCTCGACCGGCTCGAGCAGGCCGTGTGGAGCGGGCGGCTGCCCATCGCGCAGGTGGATGCGTCGGTATTGCGGATGGCGTGGTTCAAGGGTGCGCCACTGCACTGCTGAGAGCCGCGCTGGGCACAACCCATTCTGAGCGACTGCCGGGCAAATCTGTCCAACAAGAACTTACCTTGGAGTAATATAGGGTGTTCACCCTGTAGTAGGAGAGCGGATGGCGGGCGGAACGAAGCGACTTCCTCGGGCGGTTCGTGAGCAACAAATGCTCGACGCCGCCGTCGAGGTGTTCTCGCGTAAGGGTTTCCACGAGACCTCGATGGACGCCATCGCCGCCGAGGCCAAGATCTCCAAGCCGATGCTCTACCTCTACTACGGTTCCAAGGACGAACTGTTCCGCGCCTGCATCCAGCGCGAGGGCCTGCGCCTGATCGAATCCGTGGCACCGGCCGGGAATCCGCTGCTGTCCCCGCACGAACAGCTGCGCACCGCGCTGGAAGGCTTCCTCGGTTTCGTCGACCACAACCGGCATTCCTGGCAGGTGCTCTACCGCCAGGCCATCGGCCAGCAAGCCTTCGCCTCCGAAATCGAGAACGCCCGTGAGCGCGTCATCGAACTGACCGCCAAACTGCTCGAATCCAGCGCCAAGCACGCCGAACCCGGCACCGATTTCGACGTCGTCGCGGCGGCCGTGATCGGTGCGGGCGAGGCCATCGCCGACCGCGTCGCCACCGGGCGGATCGAAGTCTCCAAGGCCGTCGACCTGCTCGACGATCTGGCGTGGAGTGGTCTGGCTGGCCGCAAGAAGGCCGAATAACCCCGGTTTCGGGGAGCATCGGTTCGGCAGGGGATCCGCCCGCACTGACGTCTCGGTCGCATGCACTTCGGCGGGTGCGGTGTCAGTGCGAGCGGGTCGTGACTGCCGGCCCGAGCGACCACCGTGCGTACCGGCGCAGCGTCGGGTGCGTGAAGTCGATTTCTGTTCGCCACGGCGACGTTGGGGTGAGGGCCGGCGGAGTTGCCGCCCGGCGCGGCAGGTGCGAGAGTTCGATGCGTTCTACGGGGCCGGGGATGTCGGCAAGACTTGCGGAGGGGACAGTTGTTCGGGTTGCTGAAGCCGTGCGCGCACAGCGCGGCGAAGTACGGGGTGGATCCGGGGCAGTGGCAGGCGCATATGTGTGGACTGTGTCTCGGCCTGCGCGACGGGCACGGGCAACTGGCCCGCAGCGCTACCAATACCGACGCGATCGTGTTGAGCATGCTCACCGAGGCACAGCTCGAAGGGCGGGCGGAGCGGACCACCGCCGGTCCGTGCGCGCTGCGCGGTATGCGACGCGCACAGGTCGCGACGGCCGATTCGAAGGGGATCATGCTGGCCTCGACGGCGTCACTGCTGTTGGGGGCGGCCGAGATTCGCGACCATGTCGATGACGGTGACAGCCCCGCGCTGACCCGCCGCCCGATGGCGAAGATGTCGAGCCGCTGGGCCGACGCCGCCCGACGCCAGGCCCGGCTGATCGGGTTCGATGTGGAACCGCTCGTGGCGGCACTCGATTCGCAATCCGATCGTGAACGCCGCGCCCACCTGCTCTCCCTCGACGAGCTGACCGAGCCGAGCCGGATGTGCGCAGCGGAATTCTTCGCCCATTCGGCGGTGCTCGCCGACCGGCCGGACAATATCGCGGCACTGCGCGAGGCGGGCGGCCACTTCGGCCGGATCGCCCATCTCGCGGACGCCATCGAGGATTTCGACGCCGATCGCGAACGCGGGAGATTCAACCCGCTCGCTGCCACCGGCACCGGCATGCCGCAAGCGTATGAGTTGCTGCATCAATCGGATTCGCGGCTGCGCGCGGCGCTGGCGTCCACCGACCTCGCCGACGAGCCCGCCGTCCGGTGGATGCTGCTCGATCCGCTACGGGCACTGGTGCGCCGCATCGGAGGCGGGGTAGGTGTGTTGGCCGCACACGCCTGCTCGGTGCCGCGGCAAGAGTCCGAGCCGCGCCCCGGGGCGCGGGCGCAGCGCACCCGCCATCGCCCGCCGACCCGCCGCCCGGGCATCGGTGAGGCGCTCACCATCGTGCTCGGCGTCTACTGCACCGGCTACGCATGCTGTGCCGACCACACCAGCCCGTGCAGCGGGGAACAGAAAGAAGCCTGGTGGAAGAACAACCTCGGCAACTGCTGTGACGGCGCCGAATGCTGCTCGAACTGCGGCAGCTGCTGCGGTGGGGGCGAAGGCGGGGGCGGCTGTTGCGATGGGTGCTGCTGCGACGGATGCGGTTGCGACTGCTGAATCGCAGCGCACGCATGGAAAGAGCCGCGCACCCCGAAAGATGCGCGGCTCCCATCGAGTCCATCCGATTCAGCGCAAGGTGGCCGTCAGATGCGGATACCCCTTCTTCGGGTGCCGCAGCGCCAGATCCCAGCCGCCGTCGGCCTGATCGGCGTACAGGTTCACCGTCGACGGCAGGAAGATCGGCTTACCGAACTTCACCGAGTAGGTGACCTGCTCCGGAATCCGGCCCTCGATCGAGCCGAGAACCGTTGCCGCCGACCACATGCCGTGCGCGATCGGCTTCGGGAACCCGAACGCCTTGGCGCCGAGAGCGGAGGTGTGGATCGGGTTGTGGTCGCCGGAGGCAGCCGCGTACCGCGTGATCGTCGGCTGATCCACCCGCAGGGTGCGCAGCGGGGGCGGCGGCACCTCGTCGGGTTTGGGTTCGGGCTTGGGCCCACCCGAGAGCGAGGTGCGCTGCTGGTGCAGGAAGGTGGTGACCTGACGCCACACCAGCTCGCGGCCCACCCGGATCTCGCTGATCGCGTCGACCAGCAGACCCTTCGGGTGCTCGCGCAGATTCTCGATATGGGCGGTGATGTCGAGCGGTTCGCTGACCGAGATCTCGCGGGTGCGTTCGATGACGTTCTCCGCGTGCACCGCACCCACCGCGACGAACGGGAAGTCGCGCTGCACCACCAGCTGCATCACCACCGGGAAGGTGAGGATGAACGGGTAGGTCAGCGGCAGCGAATCACCGAACCGCAGGCCCGTCGCCCGGCAGTAGGCCGCCAGGTGATCGGGATCGACCCGCACGCCGTCGAGCTTGATCTCGCGGTCGGGCAGCGTCGGTTTACGCGCCGAGACCAGCGGCAGCGGTACCGAGCCGAGCGCGGCTTTCAGGTACAGCTTGCCGTTCTTCGGCGGCTCGGTGAGAGTGATGGTCTCGGTCATCATGCTCCGATCAGGCTCTGACCGCAGACGCGAACCACGTTGCCGTTCACCGCGTTCGACGCCGGGCTGGCGAAGAAGGCGATGGTCTCGGCCACGTCCACGGTCTGGCCGCCCTGCAGCAGCGAGCTCATCAGCCGGCCGGCTTCGCGGGTGGCCAGCGGGATGGCGGCGGTCATCGCGGTCTCGATGAAACCGGGTGCGACGGCGTTGATGGTGATGCCCTTCTCGGCCAGCTTCGGCGCCTCGGCGTTCACCATGCCGATGACACCGGCCTTGGACGCGCCGTAGTTGGTCTGGCCGCGGTTACCGGCGATACCGGCGATGGAGGACACGTCGATGACGCGGCCACCGGCCCGCAGCGCGCCGGAGGACACCAGGCCCTCGGTGATGCGATGCGGCGCGGCCAGATTGACGTTGATGACCGAGTTCCAGCGGCCCTCGTCCATGTTGGCCAGCAGCTTGTCGCGGGTGATGCCGGCGTTGTGCACGATGATGTCGATGCCGCCGAAGCGTTCGGTGGCGAATTCGGCCAGCTTCTGCGCGGCGTCGGGGGCGGTGACGTCGAGCGCGAGCGCGGTGCCGCCGACCTTGTTCGCCGTCTCCGACAGCGCCTCACCGGCGGCCGGGATGTCGGCGACGATCACCTGGGCGCCGTCGCGGGCGAAGACCTCGGCGATGGTGGCGCCGATGCCGCGGGCGGCGCCGGTGACCACGGCGACCTTGCCCTCGAGCGGGCGGTCCCAGCTGGCGGGGGCGACGGCGTCGTCCTTGCCGACCCGGATCACCTGGCCGTCGACGAACGCCGACTTGGCCGAGAGCAGGAACCGCAGCGTGGATTCCAGGCCGGTGGCGGCGGCGGAGGCCTCCGGGTGCAGGTACACCAGCTGGGCGGTGGCGCCGCGCAGCAGTTCCTTGGCGACGCTGCGGGTGAAGCCCTCGAGCGCGCGCTGGGCGATCTGCTCGTCGACACTGGAAGCCAGTTCCGGCGTGGTGCCGATGACGACGACGCGGCCGGAGGCGGCGATGCTGCGCATGGCCGGCTGGAAGAACTCGAACAGCTGCGAGAGGTCCTCGATGGTGCCGATGCCGGTGGCGTCGAAGACCAGTGCGCCGTACTTGGTGCCCTGGCTGGGGGCGTCGGCGAAGGTGTAGTCGGTGAGCAGGGCACGGATCGGTTCGGCGACCCGGCCCTTACCGCCCAGCAGCACCGGGCCCGGCAGTGCGGGCTCACCCTTGACGTAGCGCCGCAGGGTTTCCGGCTGCGGCAGGCCCAGCTTGCTCGCCAGGAAGGCGCCGGGGGCGGAATGGACGAACGATCCGTAGAGGTTGGGTGCACCCTTGCTCTTGGCTGCCACGATTCCCACCTTTTCTGTGCTCGATGTCTTGGATGTCGGTGCGTCCCCCTGTTTGCGCTCGCAACACTCCATAGGCTGCCTGACCAGCGGCGCAGGCATCGCCCGTGAGGTGCGCGAGCGCACAATTGCGGGGTGCGGTATCGACAACAAACTTACTCCAGAGTAAGTTTAATGTAAACCGATTGCGACCGGGCGCCGAACCGTGTGGAGGGGTTCCGCACCAGCGTCCGGGGCGCGGCGGAAGATCCCGACGAGACCTTGGAGACTCGAGTGACTAGCAAAGCCCGTTCGACGAAGAGCACGGCCACCACCACCAAGCAGCCGCGTCCGGTCGCGATCGTTGGCGGTAACCGGATCCCGTTCGCTCGTTCCGACAAGGCGTACGCCCACGCCTCCAACCAGGACATGTTCACCGCCGCCCTGGACGGCCTGGTCAGCCGCTTCGGCCTGCAGGGCGAGCGCCTCGGCATGGTCGTCGGCGGCGCGGTGCTCAAGCGGGTCGGCGAGCACGGCATGATCCGCGAGAGCGTGCTCGGCAGCAAGCTCAGCCCCTACACCCCCGCGCACGACCTGCAGCTGGCCTGTGGCACCGGCCTGCAGGCCATCGTCACCGTGGGTGACGCCATCGCGGCGGGCCGCATCGACGCCGGCGTCGGCGGCGGCACCGACACCACCTCCGATGCGCCGATCGGCGTCAGCGAGGGGATGCGCGAATGGATGCTCGACGCCAACCGCGCCAAGACCAACAAGGACCGCCTGAAGCTGGTCGGCCAGCTGCGCCCGAGCATGCTCGGCATCGAGATCCCGCGCAACGCCGAACCGCGCACCGGCCTGTCGATGGGTGAGCACGCCGCCATCACCGCCAAGGAATTCGGCATCGCCCGCGAGGCCCAGGACGAGCTGGCCTACCTGTCGCACAAGAACATGGCCGCCGCCTACGATCGCGGCTTCTTCGACGATCTGATCACCCCGTTCCTCGGGCTGACCCGCGATGACAACCTGCGCCCCAACTCCTCGATCGAGAAGCTGGCCACCCTGAAGCCGGTCTTCGGCGTCAAGGCCGGTGACGCGACGATGACCGCGGGTAACTCCACCCCGCTCACCGACGGTGCCTCCGCGGTGCTGCTGTCCAGCGACGAATGGGCCGCCGAGCGCAACCTGCCGGTGCTCGCGCACCTGGTGGATTCCGAGGTCGCCGCCGTCGATTACATCCACGGCCCGGACGGGCTGCTGATGGCGCCCACCTACGCGGTGCCGCGCATGCTCGCCCGCAACGGCCTGACCCTGCAGGATTTCGATTACTACGAGATCCACGAGGCCTTCGCCTCGGTCGTGCTGGCCACCCTGCAGGCCTGGGAGTCCGACCAGTACTGCAAGGAGCGCCTCGGCCTGGACGGCGCGCTCGGCTCGATCGACCGCAGCAAGCTCAACGTCAACGGTTCCTCGCTGGCCGCGGGCCACCCGTTCGCCGCCACCGGCGGCCGCATCGTGGCCTCCACCGCGAAGATGCTGGCCGAGAAGGGTTCCGGCCGCGCGCTCATCTCCATCTGCGCCGCGGGTGGGCAGGGCGTCGTCGCGATCCTGGAGCGCTGATCCGCTCCGCGTTCGCGCGAATCCCGATGTGCAGGGTGGCATCCGGCGGCTGGCCGGGTGCCACCCTTTCAGTTGTGGGTAAAGTGCGGATCGCCGGCCATCCTCCGCTCCTCCCACCCGCTAGTGCTTCTTACGAGGCGCGCGGCTTCTTACGAGGCGCGTGCCGCGCGGATTTCGAGGCTGCCCGCGGAATTCAGCGCGTGCGCCGGTGGCGCAGGTAGGCGACGCGCGGGCTCAGCGCCCGCGACTCCACCAGTTCCAGCTCGAGCGCCTCGGCGCGCGGCGGGAAGTACGGCGTGCCCGCGCCGACGATGATCGGGTAGACGAACTGGCGGTACTCGTCGATCAAGTCCTCGGCAATGGCGGCCGCGGCGAGCGTGGCCCCGCCGATCTCCACCACGCCGTCGCCTGGTCGATCCCGCAGCCGCCCGACCTCGGTGGCAAGGTCGTCGGTGGCCAGGCGCGCATTGCCCTGCACTGATTCCAGGGTCGTCGAGAACACCACCTTCGGGATCGGCCGCCAGATCCGGGCGAACTCCAATTCCGCCTCGTCGGTCATGGTCTCCTCGGCGGTCTCCCACACCAGCATCGTCTCGTACAACTTGCGCCCACACACGATCCCGGCGAGGTCGCGGGTCTGCTCGATGTGGAAGCGGAAGACTTCCGGCTCCGGGGCGGTCCAGCTGATGTCGTCGCCGGGGCCGGCAATGAAACCGTCCAGCGAAACGCTCATCGAGTACGTGACGGGAAGCACCGGTACCTCCTCGGTGACGGGGCCGTGGACTCGGGCGGAACGCCCTCATCATTCCCGGTCGACCCGGCCCGGAACGCCGGAACGGCCGACACGGACGGGAAGCCGAAGTCGGTCCCTGTGGGGCGGTGGCAGTTCGGTCCGCTACCGGCTCGCTGCTATCCGGCCTCGTTTGCGGGTCAGGCGTCGCATTCGCTATAGAACCACCTGACGTTACCGTTCTGTGATCTTTTCCATTGCTTCGCATCGAAACTCGAGCGGGGTTTGCCGCGACTCGCTGCCGATAGTCGCGCGATTACCAGGCGATCTCCGCTCGATTCCGCCGATTCCGCGGACGTGAGCCTTGGCGCGTGGCAGGGTTGATTTTGCCGGTCAGGGTGTGTTTACCTGCTCGTAACCTGCTGGGCTGTCGGGGCCGGGTGGAGATCGATCGGTGTTTCGGCATCCGAGCCGGTCTGTTCGGAATGTGGCTATCCGCGGGAAATGTGCTGTCACACCGCGCATTTCTTGAATTCGAGGTCAAGAAATCGAGCGTGCGGAGAGGAAGGCTGAACGGCTGATGCGCATCGGAATAGTGCTACGCGCGGCAGTGGTGCTGCTCGCTGCCGCAGTCGGAATGGGCCTGGCCGCGACGCCGGCCGCGGCCGATGATCTGGACCGCTATCTGGACCTGCCGCTGGTGAACCGCAATGCCGAAGCGGGACCGGGCGGAGTGCATCCGGACCTGCCCTACGACGCGGCCCAACTGCGCGGCCTGCTCGACCAGGCCCGCGGCGCGGGCGTCGCCCCCACCCGCTACGCCGCCCTGCTCTACCAATACTGGCTGGTCGACGCCACCAACAAGGCCGGAATCGAGCTGCGAGCGTGGAATCCGCGGGCCGGCGTCGAGGCCAACCGGCAGAACCTGATCAGGTCGTACCGCTATTACGAAGATTTGCAACTGGCCCACCGGGAACTGCAGTGGGCGGGCATGGGTGGCCAAGTCGGCGCCGATTTCGGTGGCGGCCTCATCGATTTCGAGCTGATGAGCAACATCTATTCGCTGCCCGGCCTGTCGGAGTCGGCGCGCGGGGTGATCGGCGCGGTCGAACAGACCGCGGGACCGCAGGCCGTCGCGATGCTGCCGCGCGGGCTGGCCGCACTGGCCGAAGCGGGACCGCAGATCACGCCGGCGGATCTGCACTACATCATCGGGATGATCCTGGTGATGCAGAAGAACATCTTCTCCGATCTGATGCCCATGCACGACGCATACGTCACCGGAGGGCTGCCCGCGCTGGAGGAATTCCAGGCCGCCGGGCTCTTCGGCGCCGACATCATGAACGCCTGGCGCGATATCGCTTCCGGCGATCGCGACCGGATCGCCGCGGGCAATGCCACCCTGTTGCGCCGCGAACAAGATTGGGCGATCGGCGGGCAGTGGGATGCGGTCCGGGCCTATAAGGGCGCGGTCGGTGAGGCCATCACCTACGTCAGCGGCGCGGCCGGGTCGCCGTCGGTGGCCGGCGTGGCTCCGCCGCGTGAATTCAAGCCGGTGCGTATTCCGTTCACGATGGCCGACGGCAGGCCCGCGCTGCTGACGATGCCGCTGCCGGAGTGGAACTGGTCGGTGCTCGATGCCCGCTGGGAATACATCACGACCGAGCTGCTGCCGAAATACAAGTGGCAGGTCGAAAACAACTGGCCCGCACTGGAAGCGGTTATGCGCACGCCGTACGAAATGCAAATGGAATCGCATCGCCCGCTGTTGAACATCCCGCAGCTGCTGGATTCGGCGGTGCGGCAGATGAAGGTGACGCCGGTGGGCGCGGAAATGGCGGTGAACTGACCATGAAGGCAGCACGATTCATGCGCTCGGAGCGGCGCCGGCCAAGCGGTGGTACTCGATCATCGCTGCGCCGCCCGCTGACCGCGCTGTCGGCGGCCGCGCTGACCCTGTTCGCCGGTGCTGGAATCGCCTTCGCGCAGCCCGAACCCGCACCGCCCGAACCCTTCGTGCCGCCGCGCACGCCTGGCCTCGGCGAGGTGTTCAACGGCTATGTGGTCGGCACGCTCCAGGGTGCCACCCTCGCCGCACCGGGCGAAGCCTTCCAGGCGCTGCTCGCCAACGACCCCTTCTATCAGGAACCTCCGCTCACCGGTGACGAGAAGCCCGGCACGGTCCTGAAATCCAAGAAGGTCGACGTCATGTTCTCCGGCGTGAAACCGGCGAACCTCGACGCCTACAAGTTGATGTACGTGACCACCGGCGTCGACGGCGTCACGCCCGTGATCAGTACCGGCATCCTGATGATCCCGGTCGACGGTAAGCCGAACGACCAGCGCAAGCTGATCTCGTATCAGGAAGCCAACGACAGCGTCGGCTGGTCCTGCCACCCGAGCACCCAGTGGACCGGCGGCGATCCGCTCGACGGCGCCTCCTGGTCGGCGCTCGGCCCGCTGGCCATGCTGTTCGGCAAGGGCTACGCGGTCATGATCTCCGACGTCGGCAATGACGCCGACCGCAAACCGCACGGCGTGTTCGCCGGCAAGTTCGCCGCCCACGCCCAGCTCGACGGTGCCCGCGCGGCCTTGAACTTCCGCGAAGCGGGCCTGGACCCGAAGGCTCAGGTGGGTCTGTTCGGTATCGCGGGCGGCGGCGTCGGCGCGGGTTTCTCCGCCGAACTCCAGCCCACCTACGCGCCGGACCTGGACGTGAAAGCCACCGTTCTGGAAGGGATGGTGGTGAAGCCGCGCAACTTCATGCGCGTGGCCGACGGTTCGGTCGGTTCCGGCTTCGCCTTCGCGACCCTGCTCGGACTCGAACCGTGGTACCCCGAGATGAAGATCGACGAAAAGCTCAACCCCGCGGGCAAAGCCATCGCCGATTTCTTCCGCACCCAATGCCAGACCCCGGCCTACTTCGGCATGCCGTTCGTGCCACTGAAGATGCTGTTCACCTCCGGCCTCAATCCCGCCGACGAGCCCGCTTTCCAGCGCGCCTACGACGACAACATCCTCGGGCAGGCGGGCGCGCCGGAGTCGAAGGTGCTCATCACCTCCTGCGCCGCCGACGATTCGTTCATGTCCCTGGTGCCGGCCGCGGATTCGCGCGAACTGGCCGACATCTACCGCTCCAAGGGAACCGATGTCACCTACGCGCCCTCCAATTGCAGCATGATCCGCATGATCACCGACCTCTACGGTTGGGGCACCGATCTTTTCGGTATGCAGACCATTGATTGGCTGGACGCGCAGTTCGATTGATGTGCGGGCGGCACAACCTTCGCGGGCAGTAGGGTCGCGATCTGCGTGAGGCTGTGTGGTGCCGGCCCCGTCCATCAGGCTGGGTCGAGCCGGCATTCGATATCGGTCGTCGGTAGTGAGCCGTCCAGAAGGAAGGCGTCGACGGCCTCGGCCACGCAGGTACTCGGGAGCCCGAGCACGCCGTGCCAACGCACATCACGCAGCGTGACCAGTCGCGATCCACTCATCAGGCGGCGCATGGACATCGCGCCCGAATACGGGGTGCGGATATCGCCGTCGGCATGCAACAGCAGCACCGGCACGGAATGCCGGATCCGGGTGGGCGGTTCGAGCGGCGTGGGCCAGAACGCACACGGTGCGATGTTGTTGAACAGCGGACCGAAGATCGGCTGCGCGGTCCGGCTGCGTTCGATATTGCGCCAATACCACTCGGGATCGCGCGGTGCGGCGACGTCGCCGCATTTGACGGCCATATGCGCCTCGAACATCCTGCCCCCGCCGACCCAGCCACGCACGTTCTCCCATAGTGGAATCGGTGCTACCGCGGCCCCATCGGCGACGGCTCGGAGCTGATGCAGGAGCTCGGCCAGCTGAGCGGCATACGGCCCGAACGACAGCGCGAGGTTCAACGTCGTGAGCAAGATGTCGTCGTCGACCGTCAACCCGGCGATTTCGGTCGGTCGCTGCGCCACTCGCGTGATGAGGTCGCCAACGGTGGCCAGCACGGTCGCGGCACTGTCCCCGAGCTGGAACTGTTGCTGCTCGGCGGCTACCTTCTCCGCCCAGTCCGCCAGTGCGGCCTCATTGGCGCCCCCCGAATCCTGGAACGTGCCGAGCCAGTACCGTTCCGGGTCGACCACGCTGTCCAGCACGATCCGGTCGCTGTGTTCCGGAAACATCTGGGTGAACACGGCACCGAGGTAGCTGCCGTAAGAAGGCCCGTAATAGCTGATCGTGGACTCACCGAGGACCGCGGCGATCATCCGCATATCCCGCGCGGTGTCGCGGGTATTGATGTGCGGCAGCGCACCGCCCTCCGCCCCGAGGCACAGCGCCGCCAACTGCGCGGCCCGCCGGACATCGCGATCGAAGGCCGCACGATCCGCACCCGGCTGCCCATCGCCGCCCGGCACCCGCCCCGGCGGCCATCCACAGTCGACCGGCGTGGACTGCCCGACTCCGCGCGGATCGAATCCGATGAGGTCGTAGGACGCGCGCACCTCGGCCGACAGCCCGTTCCCGACCGCATTGCCCGGGTCGAGTCCCGGCGCGCCCGGACCACCACTGTTGGTCAGCAGCACACCGCGCCGCCGCGCCGGGTCGGTCGCGGGCACGCGCGAGATGGCGAGGCCGATCGTCCGGCCGCCGGGCACGCCGTAATCGAGCGGCACCCTGATCTGCGCGCATTCGCCGCGCACGGCGGCCAGATCGGGGTCCGAACACTCATGCCACTCCACATGCTGTCGTTCGAATCGCTCCAACCCCGATTCCGCGGTAGCGATGCCGGCACCGGATCCGAGCGTCGGACCGATGATCATGGCAGCCGTGACGGTAATGCAGAACTGTCGAAACCGACTGCCTCGCATATGAACCCCCTCCAGGCCAGCAGGATATCGCGGCCGAACTGGGCGCGACAACGCTTGTTCGCCGTCGCGCCCTCAGCGGCTCATCAGTCGAACGGTGAGGATTTCTCGGCAAGCGGACGAATCCGGCCTCGACCCTCTGCCGTGTCTCAGGTGATCCACACAAGCGACGGGCACAAGGGGGTGCAGACGCGGGCCCGGTGATCGAGCCACATTTCTCGCGCCGCGGCGGTGGATTTCTGCGATCCTGAATTCGTCGCAGTCCTATTCCGAGGTGTTCGTATGCTCAAGGCGCTCTTCGTGACCACGGCGATCTATCTCGCGGGCATCGGCCTGGCGTTGATATTCGTGCCCGCGCAGTTCGGCGTCGGCGCGGTCCCTGACGATCCGTCGCCGGAACTGATCGCCCTGCTTCGCCTGCTCGGTGGGCCGCTGCTGGGGATCGCGGTGTTGAACTGGAGCTCGCGTAATGCGGAGCCGGCGGCGGTGCAGGCCAGTGTGGTGCCGGCCAATATCGTCGGATTCGGCGCCGTCGCCGCCAACGATGTCTGGGGTGTGTTCAGCGGCGATGCCCGCGACCTCGCCGCGGTGTTCCTCGTCGTGCACCTCGGCTTCACGCTGGGCTTCGTGTACGCGTGGGTGCGCGGCCGAAAGGCGTGAGGCCGCGCGTCAGGCCCGCGGGTGTTCGGCGTACCAGCGGTCGATCAACGCCGGAAGTTCTTTGCCCATCCACACGAAGAACTCGTGCATTTCGCGGACCCGGGAGGCCTGCTCGCCGTCGGGGTCCGCGAACAGGGCAAGGCCGCGGGAGGTCATCGCGGTCAGATCGTCGTACTGGGTGCTCTGCTGGCGGGTGAGCTCGGGGAGCACGCCCGCGCGCAGAATGTAGTAGTCCTTGCGGTCGCCGGGTTTGGAGATCTTGTCGACCCAGCGCATCGTGGTCAGGTTCTTCAGGGCGTTGGATATGGAGCCCTTGGACGCCTGCAAGGCCTCCGCGATCTGGGCGAAGGTCTGCTCGGGCGGCGAGCAGACCATCAGCCAGCCCATGGCGCGGCCGGTCATGCGGACCAGGCCCATGCGTTCGAGCACGAGCGCGAAATCCTCGACGAAGGCCAACTGCTCCGGGGTCGGGGCCGCTGGGTCGCGTTCCGAACTGGTCATCGGTCGAGTATCCCTTCCGGCGGGAGAAACGGGAAAACGGGGCGGGCCGGCTCGGCCCGCCCCTGACGTGTTGTTCACACCGCCAGATCCCGGCGATCGAAGCACACCAGCGCCGCGATCAACGCGAGGCAGCCGCCCACCGCCAGCACCGCGAGATGCCCGGCGTTCCAGCCATTGACCAGCGGGGAATCGCCGTTGGCGTAGTAGAACGGGGAAAGCTTGCGCAGCCAGTCGTCGCCGAGGTTGTTGGCCAGGTAACCGGCGACGGCGAGCAGCGCCGCCACCCCGAGTGCCAGCGAACGCTTACCGGTCGCCGCGCCGACCAGCAGCGCGACGGACCCGGCGAACAGGGCGAGCAGCCCGAGCCCGGCACTGGCCGCGACGATATTTCCGGTCTCCACCTCGAGGTTGCCGGAGTTCGCGCCGGCGATCACGCTCACCGTCAGCACCGCCGTGACGACCGCGACCTGCACCGCGAGTGCGGCGAAACGCTGCGTCAACAGTCCGGTCCGGCTGATCGGCTGGGCCAGCAGTAGATCCAGGCTGCCGTTCTCCTCCTGGGTGGCCGTTCTGGTGGCGATGGTGACCGCGAAGATCAGCATCAGCAGCAAACCCATCAGCGAGTACACCGTGGAGTTGAGAAACCCGGTGCCGCTGGCGAAATCGCTCAAACCCATCGCGTCGTACATGCTGTTCTGCTGGATATCCAGCGAGCCCTGCTCTTTCAGCGATTGGTAGGACGGCAGGTAGATCATCGGGACGATGGCCAGGCCGATCGACCAGCCGATCAGGCCGCGCCGCTGTTCTTTCAAGGTCTGGGTGAAAACGGTGCTCGACATGGCGAATGCTCCTGTGCGGAAAGGAAATATGGGCTCAGCGGCCGTAGCGGCTGAAGAAGATCTGCTCCAGGTCCGGTTCGTTGGACAGCACACTGACCAGCTGATATTTGGCGGCGACCTTGAACAGCGAATCCACCTCGCCTTCGGTGGTGCAGCGCAGCGTGCTGCCCTCGATGTCGAGATCGCGCACACCGGGCAGCCGGGCGAAATCGTCGGGGAAGATCTCCTCGCCGAATATCAGCTCGACCGCGCGTGGCGAACGCCTGCGCAGATCCTCGACATTCTCGGTGCCGAGCAGTTTCCCGGCCCGCATGATGACGGCGCGGTCGGCGGTCTGCTGCACCTCGGTGAGGATGTGTGAGGACATGAACACCGTCTGGCCATTGTTCTTCGCCTCGGTCACCAGGTCCAGGAAGCGCTGTTGCAGTAGTGGATCGAGCCCGGAGGTGGGTTCGTCCAGGATCAGCAGGGCGGGATTGTGCATGAAGGCGGCGATGATGCCCACCTTCTGCTTGTTGCCCTTCGACATCGAGCCGACCTTCTTGGACAGATCGAGGTCGAGCAGCTCGGCCAGTTCCACGATGCGCCGCCGGGCGACGTCGCCGCGCCGGTCGGCGAGAAAGGTCAGCAGTTCGCGCGCCGAATGGTGGCCCTCGATCGCCAATTCGCCGGGCAGATAACCGATTCGGTGGCGCAGTTCGGCTCCGCCGGCGCGGGGGTCCATGCCGAGAACTTCCGCCCGGCCCGACGTCGGCCGGATCAGGTCGAGCAGGATCCGGATGGTGGTGGACTTGCCCGCCCCATTGGGGCCGAGAAATCCGAACACCTCACCCTCGAACACCTCGAGGTGCAGGTCGGTGAGCGCGACATGCTTGCCGTAGTGCTTGGTGAGGCCCTCGGTGCGAATGGCGGCGGTGGTCATGATGCTCCTTGCAGAGGATTCCGGTGGCCGGTGGGGACTCGCGTGTTCCGTAAATACTGATGTGTTCAGTAAAGACTGAACACAAAGAACATGTCAAGCGTTCTGCGGGGAACTTCGTAATCGCGCGGGCTAGGTTTGCCTATGACCTGGGGTTATGTGTCACCGGCGGGCCGGCGCACCGACAAGGGAGCCGGCGAGTTCAGGCCGCCGCGACCGTTCAGGCGTTGACCGGCGCGGGTTCCTGGGCCGACGTCGCCGGCCCCAGCGTGCTGCGCAAGTTCGCGATCACGGTCCGACCGAGGGCGTTGTTGCCGACGCCGCCGATCACCGCGCCGATACCGGCCGGGATCACCTTGCCGAACATCAGCGCACCGCGTTTCACCACGAACTGGACCAGGAAGCGCTTCATGTACGAATCGTCCATGCGGTTCAGCACCGGGATCCGGTCGCCGAGCACATCGACCCACTTGCCGGCGGCATGGCCCGCCGTTTGTCCCAAAGCCTTCGTCCCGGCCTGGCCGAGGACCACGGCCGAGACGAGATGGTCGTCGAGGACTTCCTCCGGCGTCATCCCGTGCACCGCTGCAGCCCCGGTGGCCAGCACGCTCGAGGCCTCCAGGAAAACCAGCGTGTCGGCGCCGGTCGCGAACAACGCCACCACCGTGCCCACGCCTGGCACTGCCGCACTCAACCCCACACCGACACCGCTGGCGGTCACCGCGATCAAGTACTGCCGCTCCAGGCGCCGCACGATCTCGTCGGGTGATTCCTCCGGATGCCGGTCCCGCAGCCACGCCGCATACTTCGTCACCACCGGCGCCTGTGCGTGCGCGGCGCGATCCAGCGCCGACACCACACCCTTGTCCAGGAATTCCCGCAGCATAGATCCAGCCTCCTAGCCTCCCGCCGCAGCACGACGGTCGTTCGGTACCTAGAGTCGACACCTCGACAGCGCCGATCCGCACGCGCAACAGCCGATGATCCTGATCACCCGGTCCGCCGGTCGCGCCGAATATATCCCGCTTACCCGAAGCGCAATCGTTGACGCGCACGTCAAGAAGAGACTGCGGCGTCCTATTCCTGCGGCAGCTCGTTGTGGCCGCCGAAGGCCTTGCGCATGGCGGAGAGCATCTTGTCGGCGTAGTGGGATTCGCCGCGCGAGGAGAAGCGCTGGAACAGCGCGGCGGAAAGGACGGGAACCGGGACGCCGATGTCGATGGCGGCGTCGATGGTCCAGCGACCCTCGCCGGAATCGGAGACGCGGCCGCCGAAGGAGTCGAGGTTCGGGTCGGCGTGCAGGGCGGCGGCGGTCAGATCCAGCAACCAGGAGGCCACCACCGAACCGCGCCGCCACACCTCGGTCACCTCGGGAATGTCGATCTTGTAGCGGTAGTACTCGGGATGGTCGAGCGGGGTCTCCTCGGCCGAATGCGCGCCGCCGTCGTACTCGGCGCCGTAATCGGCCTTGTGCAGGATGTTGAGACCCTCGGCGTAGGCGGCCATGGCGCCGTACTCGATGCCGTTGTGCACCATCTTCACGAAATGCCCCGCGCCGGCCGGTCCGCAGTGCAGATACCCCTGTTCGGCGGGGGAGGGCTCCCCGGTGCGACCGGGGGTGCGCGGCGCCGCGTCCACGCCGGGCGCGATCGAACGCAGGAGCGGGTCGAGGTACTTCACCTGGTCGGCCTCGCCGCCGATCGTCAGGCAGAAACCGCGGGCGCGGCCGAAAACGCCACCGGAGGTGCCGATATCGACGTAGTGGATGCCCTTGGGGGCCAGTCGCTCGGCCCGTTCGATGTCCTCGTGGTAGCGGCTGTTGCCGCCGTCGATGATGATGTCGCCGGGCTCCAGCAGTTCGGCGACCTGGTCGATGACCGCGCCGGTCGCGCCGGCCGGGATCATCACCCACACCACACGGGGCGTCTCCAGCCTGCCGACGAACTCGGCCAGATCGGTGGTTCCGGAGAACGAGGCGCCGAGTTCGGCGCTGAGTTCGTCGATATGCGGAGCGTGGCGTTCATAGCCGACGGCGGTGTGCCCGTCGGCGACGATCCGGCGCACGATGTTGGCGCCCATCCGGCCGAGGCCGATCATTCCCAGCTGCATGCCATCATCTCCTCGCTCGTCGTCACCCCTGGTCGCGCACGATTGTCCCGCGCCGGAGGAAATTGATGTGGCAGGCGGGTGTAACGCGGCGAATGCGGCACCGATAGACAGATCGGCTCCGTGTAGTTGCCAGACCCCCGACCCGGCAACTGCACGGAGCCTTTTGGTGTGCGAACTGCGTCTTTGCCGATCGTTTGCTGGGTCGCGGTCCAGTGTGATCTGTGCGGCACTGACGTGGTCGGTGCCGACCGTTATCGTTGGGCGAGCGCGCACCGCGCTGGAAAACTTGTAACCCGATGTGGGGAGGACGATTCGTGACCGGCGAGTCGAACACCGGACGCGGCGAGAGATCCGAGCCCGCCCGCCGCGCACAGCCCACCAACGGCGGGCTACGACAGTTCCTCGAATCGGCCCGCGCCCAGCAGCAACAGCGCCTCCAGGCCGAGCAGGGTCGGTCGGCACAGGAGTCCCAGCAGGCGCAGGAGCCGCTCGCGGACCATCGGCACCCGCAGCCCCAGGATTCACCGGCGGCGCCGGGTCTAAACGCGCAAAATCCGCGCGGTGCCGAGCGGCCCGCACAAAATCCGCGTGCCGAGCGACCCGGCGGTCTCCAGCCGAGCGCGGGGGATCGGCCACGCGTCGAACAACCTGCCTCCGATCCGGCGCCGGGGTTCGGTCGCGCGAGTTCGCCGCTCGACCGGGCGACCCTCCGGATCCCGATGCCCGCCGATCCGCCGGGGCCAGCGCCGGACAGCGCGTTCGATCCGCGCCAGGGGCTCGCGCACGACTCGCGCCCGGGGCTCGCGCGCGATTCCCGTAGGGGGCCCGCGCATGAGCCGGGCCCGCAGCAGAGGCATGATTCGCCGCCCGAGCATCTGACGCAGCGGCTGCCCGTCCAGCCCGATCCGCCCCGGTCGCACTCGGAGCAGGTGCGGCCCACCGATGCGACACCGAACGAACCGCTGACCCGTCGGCTCCCGATCCCGCCGACATCGGCTGCACCCACGGCCCATCCGGACGATGACGTCATCGCGACCGACGCGCTGGCGATCGAGCACAACCACCGAGCCGGAGGCTCGCGCAGCAGCGCAGGTCGTCACGGCCCGGCTGGCGATGTGCCGAGGGGCTCCGCTCACCCCGACGCAGGCGAATCGCCCACGGAGGTGATGAGCGCGGTCCCGCCGACCGCTGGGACGGCAGGTGGTGCCCAGCCGACGCTGCGATTCGGGTCCACGGCGTCGGCAGCGAACGAACCGGCCCAGGCCGAAAACGGCCCCGAGAACGCGCATGAGCGCGAGTGGGCCTCGCACGCTCCGTCCGAGGACACCGTCGGAACGCAGAAAACCGCCGCCTACGCCTACTCGGAGCAGAGCCGGGCAGACCTCGAAGCCGGCTCGGCGGGCGCCGAACCGCCCCGCCCACCGGCCCCACGCGCACCGGGCGAGCGTCGCCCGATTTCCCGGCAGCCGGAGGAATCGAAGAAGCGTCCCGAGTTCCTGCAGATCATGCAGTCGCCGAAGGCACGCAAGATCGGTATCGCGGTCGGCGCCCTGTTCGGCCTCGGCCTGCTCGGCTATGTGGCCGACCTGGCCATGTCCTCCGGTGAGGTGCCGCGTGGTGTGGTGGTCGCCGGGGTCGAGATCGGCGGCATGGACAAATCCGCGGCCGACGCCCAGCTGCGCGCCGAATTGGATGGTCGAGCGGGCCGGGAACTGCCCGTGACGATCGGCGATGTGCAGACCACCCTGGTGCCGGGCTCAGCGGGCCTCAGCGTCGACTGGGACGGCACCTGGGATCGGATCGGCGATCAGCCGCTCAACCCGATCACCCGCCTGACCTCGTTGTTCGGCACCGAGACGGTGGAGGTCGATACCGCCGTCGACGAGCAGGCGCTCGGCAAAACGTTCGACGCGCTGCGGGTGCACGACCGCCCCACCGTCGAGGGCACCATCGTCTTCGAGAACGCTCGGCCGGTGGCGGTGGCTCCGGTCCCCGGCCGAGTGCTCGATGCGGCCGCTGCCCGCGAGGTGCTCGTGCACAACTGGGTCGCGGGCACACCGATGAACCTGCCGGTGGTACCCGCCCCGGTCGCCGTTCGCCAGGACGCGATCGACCAGGCGTTGCAGCAGATCGCCCAGCCCGCGGTGTCGGCGCCGGTGATCTTCGACGGTAAGGGCGGTAAGGCCCAGCTGGTTCCCGAGCAGATCGCCACCATCGTGTCGTTCGCGCCGGACGGCAACGGCGGTCTGACCCCGCGCATCGATCAGAAGGTCGCCACCGACCTGCTGGCTCCGCAGCTGAAGGAGTCCGAGGTCGAGCCCAAGGACGCGACCTTCACCCTCACCGGCGGCAAACCGACGGTGGTTCCGTCGGTGGTCGGCGACAAGATCAACTGGCAGAAGACCCTCGAACCGCTCGCGACCTTGCTGGCCGCGCCCGCGCCGCAGCGCACCGCGCCCGCGGTGTACGAGAAGGTGGAGCCGAAGCTGACCACCGAAGCGGCTGCCGGCCTCGGCATCGTGGAGCCGATGGGCGAATTCACCACCGGCGGATTCAGCGGGCCGTCCGGGGTGAATATCCGGACCGTCGCCAGGAAGGTCAACGGCGCCGTCGTGAAACCCGGAGAAACCTTCTCGCTCAACGAGTTCACCGGCCCGCGCGGCACAGCCGAGGGCTATGTCGAATCCGGCATCATCGACCACGGCCGGCCGAGCAAGGCGGTCGGCGGCGGTATCAGCCAGTTCGCCACCACGCTCTACAACGCGGCCTATTTCGCCGGTCTGGAAGACGCCGGTCACACCGAGCACAGCTATTACATCTCGCGGTATCCGGCAGCCCGCGAAGCGACGGTCTTCGATGGCGCCATCGACCTCAGCTTCCGCAACAACACCGCCAACGGCATCTATATCGAGGCCTCCGCGAACAATTCCGAAGTGACCGTGCGGATCTGGGGCACCAAGACCGTCGAGGTGGAATCCATCACCGGCGAACGCACCAAGCCGACCAAACCCAAGACCATCACCCTGCCCAAGGGTGATGGCTGCATCGCTACCGAGGGCGCTGACGGTTTCACCGTCAGCGACACCCGGGTGATCACCGATATCGCTACCGGCAGGGAAGTTTCGCGGACCACCCGGACCGTGAAATACGATCCGATCCCGATCGTCAAATGTGAGTAGCGGCCGGCCCGGTCATCCCGAGGCGGCTCGGCGCGCGGTGGTCAGCGCCCCGCGCCGGGCACCAGCCGGTACAGCATCCACGGCCGCCGCGGGAATTCCGGCGCGTAGATGCGTGCGATCATGCCGCGGTTGCGCCGGGTGACGGGGTCGCGCACCAGCACCCGATCGCGGTGCAGCTCCTCGGGCCGCAGCGGTGCCGCCCACATCTGATCCCATTCCGGTGCGCGTCCGCAGCGGTCGGCGATCTCAGCGATCCGTTTGTCGTCGGCGAGCCCCGGTGACAGCACCCGGAACGCATTCACCAGCAGCCGCGCTTCCGCCGCCCATTCCGGCAGCACCGCTTTCGCGGCCGGGTTCAAGAACATCCATTCCAGCGCGTTCGTCCCCGCTTCCACACCGGGAAACCACCGCTGATAAGCGGAATTGGCGGCGACGATATCGAAGGTCGGAAATACCTGGAAGCAGGCGGGATGGGTCAGGCTGCGCAGATCCGCCAGATCGTCGGGCGTCGGGGTGTCCGGTGCCGCACCGAGCCCGCTCGGCAGGAAGTCCGGGCGGGTCAGGCTGCTGATATGCCCGCGGAACCACACCGGAACCTGCAAGGCGTCGAACAGGTGCGACAGGGTTTCCGAACTGGGTTCGCGTGCACCGCTTTCGACCTCTTCGGCGACCACTCGCGGAACCCGCGCCCGCACCGCCATTTCGCCGCAGCTCATTCCTACCGAATGCCGCCGTTCCCGAACGTATTCGCCGATCGTGTAGCGCTGTTCGATCATGTCCCCTCACCGCTTTCGCCTGAAACCACGAAACCGGCACAGCGGAGCGCCGAAAATCGCCTCTGCCGCGCCGGATGTCACATTGCGCAGAACTCGGTACCGAGAAGGCAAACGATAGGCGCCGATCCCTACCTCGGCGCATTCCTGCACCGAGTCGTCGCTCATTCGTTACCCCAGCCTTCGAAAGCTTTGCAGCGAAAGGCAATCGGTATCGCGCGCAGAGTATGGCACACCTGTCCGGGCACCGCAGAAGCGGCCGGCGCCGAGCACATCGGCGCGAAATCGCCTCGGTCCGGGGAGAAGTCGGCGTTACCGGCCCGCGTTACAGCGGGGTGCGCATCAGGATGACGTTGTACTGGTTGTGCACGGTGAGCAGGAAGTACAGGTCGCCGCCGGTTTGGTAGGGGTAGATCATCGGGGCGTAGGCCGTGGGGAGGGCGGCGGCTTCGACGAGAGTGCGGGGTGGGCTCCACGGGCCCTCGGGGGCGGGGGCGGTGCGCAGCACGACGGAGTTGAAGGGGTCGGTGGTGAGCATGACGTACTGGCCGAGGTGGTCGTTCCACTGCACCGACAGTTCGGCGACGCCGCCGACGATCGGCGCTGCGGCCTTGGCGTCGTTGGGCTTCCAGCCGTGGCCGTCCCAGTATTCGTAGGCGTCCAGGTTGGCGATCTCGTGCTCTCTGACCCGGGAGATGTAGCCGGCGTGGTCGCGGCCCGCCGGGGTGCCGTACTTGTAGACGTAGCCGCCGGCCTTGACGAAGGCGTTCTGCTGGAACTTCTCGAATCCGTCGATGTTGGCGCGGCGGGTGGTGGGCAGTTGGGCCCAGGTCTGGCCGCCGTCACCGGAGACGGCGAGGGTCGCGAAATTGGTGTCCCACTTGCCGTGATCGCCCCAGCTGCGCACCGACATCATGGACATGTACTGCACCCCGCCCACGGAGATGCCCGCGGTGGGGATGAGGCTGATCTCGATGCCCGGAATCTTGGGGCTCGGCAGTGGATTGGGCACAGCGCCGTCGAACATGATGCCATCGGACGGGTCGGGATCATGGCTGCGGAACAGCACGTTGCTCGTCCAGGCCCACACGCTGCCCGCGAGCAGGTTCGGCACACCGAGCCCGGCGCTGTCGCCGAAGGCGGTGATCATGCCGCCGCGCCCGTCGTCCCACATGATGCCGAGATCGGTGCCGAGCACGTTGACGTTCTGCGTCCGGTTCGGGCTGTCCATGCCGGTGACCTGGAAGATCGCCTGCGTGGGCCCGGGCAGCGCGGGCAACCCGCGCGGCTGGCCGTTCAGCCCCGGAATCGGATTGACGTTGTTCGGATCCGCGATGGCGGGCCCCGCCAGAACCATCGAACACACCGCACCCACCGCTCCGACGCGGGCAAGCGTGGCCAACGATCGGTTCAGCTTCACCGTTTCCTCCTGGACAGATCCCACCCGGTTCGAACGCAAGGAGAACCTTATCCGGGCCCGCCGACACCCGCCAGGCGGAGACACGACACCCAGACACACGAAAGAGCGGCCCGGAAATTCCGAGCCGCTCTTTCGCTTTTGCTCTACTTGCCACCTGATCTCGTAAGATCCGGGTAACTCACCGGGTACGGGCTAACCCACCCCGGCACTCACCGCAGGCCGCCAACGCGACTCCCACGGCACCTGAATCCGGCCAAAATCCCGGAGAGGCGGGCGGGCCTAGAAAGCGGCTTCGTCGAGCTCCATGATGTCGTTGTCCAGGTTGGACAGCACCGTGCGGGTGGCGGTCAGCTCCGGCAGGACGTTGCGGGCGAAGAACTGCGCGACCGCGACCTTGCCCTTGTAGAACGCCTCGTCGGCGCCGGTGACGCCCTCGTCCAGCTTGGCGCCTGCCACCTCGGCCTGACGCAGCAGCTGCCAGCCGATGAGCAGGTCACCGACGGCCAGCAGGAAGCGCACCGAACCCAGGCCGACCTTGTACAGCTCGGTCGGCTGCTCCTGGGCGCCCATCAGGTGCCCGGTCAGGGTGGCGGCCATGGCCTGCACATCCTCGAGCGCGGTGGCGAGCAGCTTGCGCTCACCCTTGAGCCGGCCGTTGCCCGCCTCGGCGTCGATGAACTTCTGGATCTGGCCGGCCACGTGCGCCAGCGCCACACCACGATCGCGGGCGATCTTGCGGAAGAAGAAGTCCTGCGCCTGGATGGCGGTGGTGCCCTCGTAGAGCGAGTCGATCTTCGCGTCGCGGATGTACTGCTCGATCGGGTAGTCCTGCAGGAAGCCGGAGCCACCGAAGGTCTGCAGCGATTCGGTCAGGTACTGGTAGGCGCGCTCGGAACCGACGCCCTTGACGATCGGCAGCAGCAGATCGTTGACGCGGAACGCGGTGTCCTTGTCCGCACCCGAGACCAGCTGGGCGATGTCCTCGTTCTGGTGCGCGGCGGTGTAGAGGTACACCGCGCGCAGGCCCTCGGCGTAGGCCTTCTGCATGGCCAGCGAGCGACGCACATCCGGGTGGTGGGTGATGGTGACGCGCGGCGCGGTCTTGTCGGTCATCTGGGTCAGGTCCGCACCCTGCACCCGCTCCTTGGCGAAGTCGAGGGCGTTCAGGTAACCGGTCGACAGCGTCGCGATGGCCTTGGTGCCCACCATCATGCGCGCGTTCTCGATGACGTCGAACATCTGCGCGATGCCGTTGTGCACCTCGCCGACCAGCCAGCCCTTGGCGGGGATGCCGTGGCCACCGAAGGTGACCTCACAGGTGGCCGAGACCTTGATGCCCATCTTGTGCTCGACGTTGGTGACGAAGACGCCGTTGCGGTCGCCGAGGGTCTGGGTCTCGAAGTCGAAGTGGTACTTCGGCACGAAGAACAGCGACAGGCCCTTGGTGCCGGGGCCCGCGCCCTCGGGGCGGGCCAGCACCAGGTGCATGATGTTCTCGAACAGGTCGTCGGAGTCACCGGAGGTGATGAAGCGCTTGACGCCCTCGATGTGCCAGGAGCCGTCCTCCTGCTTGATGGCCTTGGTGCGGCCGGCGCCGACGTCGGAGCCCGCGTCGGGCTCGGTCAGCACCATGGTGGCGCCCCAGTTGCGCTCGGCGATGATCTGAGCCCACTTCTTCTGCTCATCGGTGCCGTTGTTGTAGAAGACCTGCGCGAAGCCCGCGCCCGCACCGTACATCTGCGCGGGCGGGTTGGCGCCGAGGATCATCTCGCTCAACGCCCAGACGACGCTGGAGGGGGCGCCGAGGCCGCCGAGCTCCTCGCGGACGCCGACCTTCATCCACTCGCCGTCTTCCAGGGCGCGGTAGGACTTCTTGAAGGCCTCGGGGAGGGTGACGGTGTGGGTTTCCGGATCGAAGACCGGCGGGTTGCGGTCGCCCTCGACGAAGGAGTCGGCCAGCGGGCCCTCGGCCAGGCGCCGGACCTCGTTGAGCATTTCCTTCACGGTGTCGGTGTCCAGGTCACCGTAGGCGCCGCTGTCCAGCACCGAGCCGATGCCGAGCACCTCGAAGAGGTTGAACTCCAGGTCGCGGACGTTGCTCTTGTAATGGCCCATGTCTGCTACTCACTCTCCATCGAGTTGGTGCGGTCGGTTGTTCTGCCGTTCCCGCCCGTTGTCGCCTCCGGGTAGCCATACCGGTTTTCCGCATGCTACTCGCGGGTAACTTATTCGCCATATTACCGGCCAGTAAGGCGGTCGCAAAGACGAAATCAGCCAATGTGACGCGATGAACACGCCACCCCTCGCCGGGCCGGCGGCTGGCAGCTGACCTGCGGTTACTGTGAGGTGTGCGGATCGAGACGAGTGCCGGGCCCGCCGAGGTGCAGCTGCGCCGTCCGCGCGGCGCCGGGTTCCTCCTGCTGCTGACCCACGGCGCGGGCGGCGGCGTCGATACCAAAGACATTCTGGCTGTTCGCGATTCGGCCCTCGACGCCGGTGGGGCGGTGGGCCTGGTGACCCAGCCGTACCGGGTCGCGGGCGGGCGGGCGCCAGGATCGGCGGTGAAACAGGACGCGGCCTGGGTGGAGATCGTCGAGGCCGTGCGCAGGCGGGTGGGTAAGAAGCTGCCGCTCATCCAGGGTGGGCGCAGCAACGGGGCGCGGGTGGCGTGCCGGACCGCGATCGAGGTGGGCGCGCGCGGAGTGATCGCGCTGGCGTTCCCGCTGCACCCGCCGGGTAAGCCGGAGAAATCCCGGCGCGATGAGCTGCTGGCGACCGGCGATATCGAGGTGGTGGTGATCAACGGCGGTAGCGACCCGTTCGGCATCCCGGATCCGGGCGATGCCGCCGAGGTCTGCGTTATCCCGGGTCAGCCGCATTCTTTCCGGACGGGCTTCGACGTCATCGGTGCGACGGCGGGCAGATGGCTGACGCGATGGAGCGTCGTCGGATAGCCCACTGGCCCGGACCGCGCGCACGGGCGTCGACCGCTGACGGACACAGGGCTTCCCGGCCTGTTGAGGCCGGGGCGATATCTGACGCGCCTTGGTGCAGAGCGACGACTGATCGTGCCGTCCGGTCCACAGTCCAGCGGCCACGACCTGTGGACTGTTCCCCTAGTCGGACGGCGCCGGCTGCTCCGGTTCCAGATCCGCCCGGGACGCGATGACCAGGGCGTCGATCGCGTCGCGGCCCTCGGTGGGGCGCTGAATGCGGTCGGCGACCCTGATGTGGATATCGGGGAGCCCCGCCAGATCGGCGACGATGTCGTCGGGCGTGAACAGAATCTCCGGGTCCTGTGGTCCGCCGTAACCGTCGGTGAGATTGGTGCTGTCGTGGCCGAGCACCAGCAGGGTGGCGCCCGGGCTCAGCAGTCGCGCCACCTGCCGCACCAGGGGGCGGCGCTGGGCGGCGGGTAGATGCAGGAACACCATCAGCACGAGCTCGTAGGGGCCGGTGATGCCGGTCGACTCGAAATCGGTGAGGTCGGCGCACTGCCAGGTGAGCCGCTCCCGGACCGAGCGCGACAGCCGGGTCGCGACCGTGCGCCCCTTATCGATGCCCACCTGCGAGAAATCCACCGCGTGCACCCGCCAGCCGTGGGTGGCCAGCCACAGCGCGTTGCGGCCCTCGCCGCAGGCCAGGTCGAGCGCGCGCGGCAGATCGGGGACGACGCCGTCGGGGCCCGGATGCAGCGGCGTCACCCGATCCAGCCCGAAGACGTGCTCCACCACGGTGCTGTTCGGCGGTGCGCCCCACACCAATTCACCCTGCGCGTACCGCGCATCCCATTCGGCCGCGTCCATAGCGGCCAGTGTATTGACACCCACCGGGGTGCCTCGGCAACCCGGCGGCCCCGCTGCCCGCCTCAGCGGTCCGTGAGCCCAGTGCTGACCAGCCCGCACCTAGGGGCGAGCTGGTCAGCGTGACACCCCGGCAAAACCCCGCCGCGCGTCACCGCTCCGACCCGGCGCATTCGGCCCGCTGCGCGGCTGCGCTCGCGATCACGCGTGCGTTGGTCTCGTTCGCTGTCGTTGTGAACCGGTGTCACCGGGCCCGTCCCCGACTGTGCGACCGCGCGATCAGGCGGCGAACTCCGGCAGCCACTCCACGGGCGTCGACGCACGAACGTGGATCAGCACGTCGAAGGCGTCGGCGAGCGAGCCGACCGTGATGAAGGCTTCATCGTCCTTGGCCGGGTCGTAGATCCCGCTGATCGTGCGCATTTTCACCGGCCCGCGCCGCCACCGGTCGACCGGTTCGGGAGCGTCGCCGTGCAGGTCGACGAAGAAGGCGGGCAGATCGATCGCGCCGAGCTGGGCGTCGATCAAGTCGGGCGCCGGGTCCGGTGCGATCGCGACACCGAGATCGCCGTGATGGAAGCCGACCGCGACGGCGCGGTACTGCGCGCCGAATTCGGCCCGCAGATGGACCCCCGCGCCGCGGAATAGGGCCGGGTCGGTGCGCCCGACTCCGGCGTCGGCACCCGCGGTATGACCGATCCCGTCCCAGTAGACGATCTTCGCGCCGGTCCGTCGCTGCCGCTCGATGATGGTCTCGGCCGAACGCCGCTCGTCCCTGGCGAATCCGCCCTGACCGGCGACGCTGTACTGATGGAAATCGACGATCATCCGCATGCGCGCGGCGATCTCCTCGGGGACCCCGGCCAGCTGTTCGATCAGGTGCAGGGCATCACGGGCGTGTTCGATGAACGGGCGGCCGGGATGAATCCCCTGGTGACGCTGTACATGTTCGTCCACGCGGTGCGCGGTGCGGATCGGATCGAGATGGGATCGCAGCTGTGCCAGCGCATCCGGTGCCTCGGTGCGGACGTGATCGAGCACGGCGTCGTAATCGGCGGGTTCGGCGGCGGGCGGTTCGATGCCGAACACCGTGACCGGGTCGTCGGGATGCTGTTCGTTGAACGCGCGGATCCAGTCGAGGGCGGCCACCATGTCCGCGGTCCGCCACGGCCGCCAGGCCCCGGCGAGCGCTGTCGCCGGATCGCCCTGGCCGGTGCGGACGTAGGCGTCGAGCCGTTCGCCGGAGCGGGCGCCGTCCTGGATCGCCAGGGCCCGGAAACCGTGCTGCTGCACCAGCGCCCGGAAGATGCGCTCGCGCACGCCGAAGGTCTGCCGGGAGAACCGGGTCGACTCGCCGATGCCCACGACGCTCGCCTCGGCGAGTCGCGCGATCAGCGGATCGAGATCGGCGCCGACGGCGTCGGATTCGGTGCGCAGCGGGCGGGCGCGTGCCCGCAGCCACTGCTGGGTTTCGGCGATGTCCGAGATCAGTTGCGCGGTCATGATGGTCCTCCCGGTTGATCGTGTGTGATCCCCAGGCTCGTACATCAACCTTTGTTCAGGTCAAGTTAGTCATCGGGGCCTTCGATTCGCTCGGGTGCGCCGTGGGGCTGGTCCGTCGACGCGTAACGCTGCGGCCGTCAGCCGAGCTGTGCGCGGGCTCGGAAACGCGACGATGCCCGCGCCGGACAGCGCGGGCATCGACGACCTTGGATCGGGTCTACAGGCGGGTGCGCATCAGCAGCACGTTGTACTGGCTGTGCACCGTGGTGAGGAAGTAGAGATCGCTCCCGGTCTGATACGGGAAGATCGAGGGCGCATAGGCGGTGGGCAACGCCCGGGTATCGATCAGCACCTCGGGCGCACTCCACGGACCCACCGGCGAGGACGCGCGGCGCATGACGACCGAGTTCCACGGATCGGTGGTGAGCGAGATGAACTGGCCGAGATAGTCGTTGTACATCACCGACAGCTCGCCGACGCCGTGCATGATGGGCGCCGCCTTGTTCACGTCGCGGATCCAGCCGGCGCCGTCCCAGTATTCGTAGGCGCCGAGATTCTGGATATCCGGCTCACGCACCCGCGAAATGTAGGCGGCGTTGTCGCGGCCGGACGGCGTGCCGTAGACGTAGACGAAGCCACCGTCCTTCACGAAGGCGTTCATCTGGAAGTTGGCGTTGCCGCCCTCGTTCGGGCGCCGGGTGGCGGTGAGATCGGCCCAGGTCTCGCCGTTGTCGGCGGAGGCGGCCAGGCCGGAGAAGTTGGTGGTCCATTCGCCGGGCGCGTCCCAGGTCTTCACCGACATGGTGCTCATGTACTGCACGCCGCCCACCGAGATGCCCGCGGTGGGGATGCGGCTGATCTCGAGGAACGGAATCTTCGGGCTCGGAATCAGATCGCGGGCCTGGCCGAAGACATCGCGCACCACGCTGTCGAAGTAGATGCCGCCGGAGGGATCCTTGGTGTGGCTGCGCACCAGAATATTGCTGCGCCACGCCCACATACTGCCCGCGAGCAGGTTCGGGAAGCCGAGGCCCGCGGTATCGCCGAAGGCGGTGAGCATCTCGCCGTGGCCGTTGTCCCACATGATGCCGAGGTCGGTGCCGAGCACGTTGTAGTTCTGCGTGACGTTGGGGCTGGCCATGCCCGTCACCTGGAAGACGGCTTGGGTGCGGCCCGGCAGGTTCGGCAGGCCGTTGGTGCCGTTGAGCACCGGGATCGGGTTGATGGCGTTAGGGTTTGCCGTGGCCGGGGCGGTCGCGGTGAGAAGCAGGGCCGAGGCGCCCGCGAGCGCGGACATCAGGATGGACGCGGTTCTGCTCACAGGGGTGGGCCCTCCGGGGTCGCGCCGAAACGGGCCTCGATCCACGGAACGCACGCGTGTGTCGTGCACCACATTTCGACTGGCTGGCAAATCGTCGGAAATGCTAGCAGTGAAATCCCCAGAATTGGGGGGTTGCGCCTGCGACCGGGCGATTCCCAAACCTATTTCGGTGTTTTTCCACCCGATCCCAATGCTCGCCGCACGATCAGCGGCAACTGCGCAGCACGCTCGAGGGCGAACGCGCGGCGGGCCGAGGCGTGCCAGGCGCGGTCGATGAGGCGCTTGGCGGCGGCGACGGCGTCGGGCGGACGGGCCGCGATGCGGTCGGCGAGCTTCTCGGCCTCGGCCATCGGATCGGCGCTGATCTCGGTGATCAGCCCGATTCGGGCGGCGTGCGCGGCGCCGACGGTGTCGGCGGTCATGGCGAGCAGCAGGGCCTGATCGGCGCCGACGAGCCGGGCCAGCGTCGCGGTGCCGGACATATCCGGAATGAGACCGTGCTTCACCTCCATCACCGAGTATTCGGAATCGGGGGTGGCGAAACGGAAATCGGCGGCGAGCGCCAGCTGCAGGCCGCCGCCGTAGCAGCGCCCGTGGACGACCGCGATCACCGGAACCGGCAGCCGGCGCCAGGCCCAGCAGGCCTCCTGGAAGGTATTGGTGCCGCGCCAGGGCAGCGGAACGAAGTTGCGCACGATGGCGAGCGGATCGCCGGTGGCCGCGGCGATATCGAGTCCGCTGCTGAAGCTCGGCCCCGCGCCGGAGAGGATGACCGCGCGCACGTCGCGCCGCTCGGCCACCGCGTGCGCGGCGCTCACCAGATCGCGCAGCATCTCGATGGTCAGGCCGTTGTGCTTGTCCGGCCGGTTCAGCGTGACGTAGGCGCGTTCACCTTCGAACCGCACCGCGATGTGTGAGCCCATGGCATTATCTTACTCTGCGGTAAGTTCGTCCGTGGGGCGCTTTCGGGCACGCCGCGGCCCACGGTCCGTGGCATCGGTTCGCTGAGCGGGAGAGCGAGCCGAAGCCGGGTCACGCGGGGCCCGGCTCGAATAGTGTCGATCCCGGTGGTCGTCGACGATCCATGACGGCCAGGTGCTGCCCATCGAGAGGACATCCCATGACCGATCTGGTGCTGGTCGAACGGCGTGATGCGATCACCGTGCTGACCGTCAACCGTCCGGAAGCCCGCAATGCCATCGATCTGGCCACCGCGCAGGCCATCGAGGCGGCCGTGGACGCGTTCGAAGCCGATGTGCAGGCCCGGGTGCTGGTCCTCACCGGTGCGGGCGGCACATTCAGCGCCGGAATGGATCTGGTCGCCGCCTCGCGCGGCGAGATGCCGATGACGCCGCATCGCGGGCCGCTCGGGATCGCGGCGAAACCGCCCGCCAAGCCGATGATCTCGGCGGTGGAGGGCTATGCCCTGGCCGGTGGGTTCGAGCTGGCCCTGTCCGGCGACATGATCGTCGCCGCCCGCGACGCGCAGTTCGGGATCCCCGAGGTCAAGCGCGGGCTGGTCGCGGCGGGCGGTGGCGTACTGCGCCTGACGCAGCGACTACCGCGCAGCACCGCGGCCGAATTGGCCTTGACGGGTGGGCGGATCGGCGCCGAGCGGCTGTATCAGCTCGGCCTGGTCAATCGGGTCACCGAGCCGGGTGGTGCGCTCGATACCGCCCTCGAACTCGCCGCCGAGATCGCCGCGGCGGCGCCGCTGGCGGTCGCGGCGAGCAAGCGGATCATCGACGAATCGCCGGACTGGAGCAGCGCCGAGGCCTTTGCCAAACAGGGCGAGGTCGCCTTGCCCGCACTGTTCTCCAAGGATGCCGCCGAGGGGGCGCTGGCCTTCGCGCAGAAGCGCGAGCCGCAGTGGCAGGGACGCTGACCATCTGGCCGCGTGCTAACCGAGCCGATCGAGCAGTACTCGGGCGCAGCCGGCCGGGTCGTCGTAGAAGGGCGTATGCCCGCTGCCGCGCAGGGTGATGTGCTCGGCTTCCGGCAGCACGGCCCTGGCCCGGCGCGCCTGTGTGGCGTAGGTGAGCAGGATGTCGCGGTTGCCCCACGCGATGGTGACCGGGAGGCCGGCCAGGGCGCCGGGGTCGGGTAGGCGGAAGTCGGCGAAGGAGGCGAGGGCGTCGTCGAAGCCGGGGGCGTCCATGGCGCCGAGGGCGGTGGCGACGGCGGTCTCGGTATCCAGTGCCCACGGCTTGCCGATGACCAAGCTCAGGAAGGCGGTCCGCCCGGCCGCGGTGCCGAGCACTTTCCGCAGCGCGGGGCGCAGACGGTTGCCGATGGCCTTCGACTTGCCCAGCGACTGCTGGCACCAGATCCGGCCGGGGGTATCCCAGAAACCGATCGGCGAATAGGCCGTCACCGAGCGGGCCAGCCCGCGCGCGCCGAGGGTGAGCGAGATACCGCCGCCCATCGAATTTCCCGCCAGGTGCGGACGCTCGATGCCCTCGGCGGCGAGGAAATCGGCAAGGGCGTCGGCGAGCGTGCCGACGGTGGTGTGCGGCAACGGCGCCGATTCGCCGAAACCCGGCAGATCCACCGCGATCACCTCGAAGGATTCGGCCAGCGCCGGAATGATCGGCTCCCACACCTGCCTGCGGCTGCCGACGCCGTGCACAAGCACCAGCGGTTCGCCGGTGCCGAATCGGTCATGGCGCAGGGTGCTCATCGTGGGACTCCGATCGCTCGTGAGCCGTCAGATTAACAGCAGGCAGGCGACGTCAGTTGCCGTTCCTGCGGGTGGGCAGGCGGCCCGGCGAGCGGTACGATAAATGGTATGGCAACGCGTAAGGTCACCCTTTCGCTGGACGAATCCGCCTGGTCGTTCGCCGAGCAGGCCGCCGCCCGCGCGGGAATGTCACCGTCGGCCTGGATCTCCAAGGCCGCGCGCCGCGAAGCCGTGCGCACCGGCGTCGGGCCCATCCCCGAGCCCGCCGAGGTAGCAGCTCAGGCGGCCAGAGACGCGGCCGAGATGGCCGCCGCGGAGGAGGCGATGCGTGCGCAGGGGTGAACTCTGGCTGTATCACCCGCACGGATCGGCACCGCACCGCACCGTCGTGCTCATCAGCAGCGACGGCATCAACGAATCCCCGCGCCCCTGGCTGATCGCCGCCGAACTGCTCGAGCAGGATCCGCAGGACATCCTCGCCGTCCCGCTCGGCTCGCTCGGCTGGGTGCACGCGGGCAATATCGGCCGGATCTATCGCGGCTGGCTGGCCGAACGGGTGGACGAGGCCGACGCCGAGACGATGGATCGCCTCGATACCGCGCTGCGCGCCGCGATGGATCTCTGAGTACCTGTGGAATACCCCGAAAACGCCGTTTCGGGTTGCGGACTCCGTATCGCTACGACTACACACGGGCGTGGATCCGCGCCGTCACGCGATGCGGACCCGCCGGCCCGGCGCCCTCGCCGGCCCGGCTGCTACACCCCTGAGAGAGGAATTCGGTGCGGATCAAGCTGATTGCCACGGCGCTCATCGCCCTGCCGCTGCTGGCTGCGTGCGGCAGCAGCGATGCCGAGGCGGCCACCGTCACGGAGGCGGACCTGTCCAAATCCATGCAGGACAAGGGCATGCAGGACAAGGCGCTCGCCGATTGCGTGGCGAAGGTCTTTGTCGCCGAGGGCATCTCCCAAGACGGATTGCGCACGCTGCTGTCCGGCGAGCACGACCCACAGTCGCCGGACGCGGAGAACTTCGGCATGAG
Organism: Nocardia sp. CDC519; assembly: GCF_059509835.1. Classification (NCBI taxonomy): domain Bacteria; kingdom Bacillati; phylum Actinomycetota; class Actinomycetes; order Mycobacteriales; family Nocardiaceae; genus Nocardia; species Nocardia sp. CDC519. The sequence goes on from NZ_CM183377.1 coordinate 1,367,900, forward strand.
CAAGGAAGACGCCGACAAGACCCGCTCGGCGCAGGCCAAGATCGTCACCGAATGCGTGAAGCTGCCGAGCTGACCCGATGAGCGGCGCGCGGATCAGATCGCGATGACGATCTCGATCCGCGCCCGCGACCCGGCCACCAGATCCTCGGCGACGCGGACCGGCTTCTTCACCGGCAACACATACGTGCCCCTGGACTTGTCGGGGAACAGCGACGTCGACCATCGGCTGCCACCGATCGTGACCCGGACCCGCACCGAGCCGAACCCGCCCGAGCGGTGCCCGTAGATCTCCTCGATCTCATCGGCGATGTCCTCGGGCAGATCGACGAAATGCCACGCGCCCTGCCCGTGGTGTTCCCACACGCGCGCCGTAAACGTGTACCGCTCGCCAGTCACGACGCGACCATAGCCCGGGGCACCGACAGGTGTGCGTTTCGATCGCGCTGCGCGTAACCGGTGATCTCGGCGGCGCGTTGGGTGATCGTTGGCCGATGACATCCGCGACATCTGTTTCCGACGCTGAGCTGGACGCGACCTTCGCGCCGATTTTCGACCGGATCGCCGCGGGCGCGGTCGAGCGGGAGATCGACCGGCGGTTGCCGCACGAGGAAATCGGCTGGCTGAAAGCGGCAGGTTTCGGCGCGCTGCGGGCCCCGGTGGAGGCCGGTGGCTTCGGCGTGACCGTCCGCCAGCTGTTCCGGCTGCTCATCGATCTCGCCGCCGCCGAATCCAATCTGCCGCAGGCGCTGCGGGTGCATTTCTCCTTCGTCGAGGATCAGTTGCTCGCCGAACCCGGCCCGACCCGCGACGCCTGGTTGCGCGCGGTCGGGGCGGGCACGCTGGTCGGCAATGCCATCACCGAGCCGGGTGTGGGCGCCGTCGACCGCTACCGGACCACGCTCACCCCTCGGGGTGACCATTGGCTGCTCAACGGCGTCAAGTACTACAGCACCGGCTCGCTCTACGCCGATCACATCCTGGTGGCCGCCGACCGCGACGGCGAGCGGGTGGGGGTGCTGGTCGACGCCGACGCCGACGGGGTCCGGCAGCACGACGACTGGGACGGCTTCGGGCAACGACTCACCGCCAGCGGCACCACCGAATTCACCGACGTCGTGGTGACCGAAGAACGCATCCTCGGCCCCGGCTACGGTGCGCCCGGCCCCACCTACGCGACCTCGTACCTGCAACTGGTCCAGCTCGCCGTGCTCGCAGGCATCGCCGCGCGCGCCGAACGCGATGCCAGGGCCTGGGTCGTCGAACGCACCCGCACCTACACCCATGCCGCCGCCGATCTGCCGCGCGCCGATCCGCTGGTGCAGCAGGTGATCGGGCGGCTGTCGGCGGCCGCGTTCGGGGCTCGGGCCAGTGTGCTGGCGGTGGCCGATGTGCTCGACGAGGTGCTCGCCAGCGGAGCGACCGACGAGAAATCGCTGGCGGCAGCCGAACTGGCGGCCGCGCAGGCGCAGCTCGGCGTCATCGATACCGTGCTCGCGGCGACCACCCAGCTGTTCGAGGTGGGTGGGGCGTCGGTGGTCTCGGAGCGGCTGCGGCTGGACCGGCATTGGCGTAATGCCCGCACCATCTCGGTGCACAATCCGGCGATTTTCAAGGCACGGGCCATCGGCGATCACCTGCTCAACGGCACCGACCTGCCGTTCGCGTGGAGCGCGGGTGCGCGCGGCGAGGCGGTGGCCCGATGAGCAGACGGATCCGTTTCAATGCCTTCGATATGAACTGCGTCGCCCATCAGTCACCCGGGCTGTGGCGCCATCCCGACGATCAATCGCACCGCTACAAAGACCTGTCCTACTGGACCGAGCTGGCGAAACTGTTGGAGCGCGGGCGGTTCGACGGCATCTTCATCGCCGACGTGCTCGGCACCTACGACGTCTACGGCGGCGACGACACCGCCGCGCTGCGCCAGGCCGCGCAGATCCCGCTGGCCGATCCGCTGCTGCTGGTGTCGGCGATGGCCGCGGTCACCGAGCATCTCGGCTTCGGCATCACCACCGGCACCGGATTCGAGCATCCGTATCCGTTCGCGCGCAGGCTGTCCACTCTCGATCACCTCACCAAGGGGCGGCTCGGCTGGAATGTGGTGACCGGCTATCTGCCTTCGGCGGCCCGGAATTTCGGCGCCGACGATCAGCTCGATCACGATGAGCGCTACAACCAGGCCGACGAATACCTCGAGGTGCTCTACAAGCTGTGGGAGGGTTCCTGGGAGGACGACGCCGTGGTCCGCGACCGCGAACGCGGCATCTATGTCGACCCGGCCAAGGTGCACCACATCGGGCACCGTGGCAAGCATTTCACCGTGCCGGGTGTGCATCTGTCGGAGCCGTCGCCGCAGCGCACCCCCGTCATCTATCAGGCGGGCGCATCACCACGCGGGGTGCGGTTCGCGGCCGAGAACGCCGAGGCGATCTTCATCGCGGGACCGTCGAAACGGGTGCTCGCGCAGACGGTCGCGCGGGTGCGCGACGCCCTCGAGGCTGCGGGCCGGGATCGGTACGCCGCCCGCATCTACGCCCTCGCCACCATCATCACCGATGCGACCGACGACGCCGCCCAACGCAAACACGAGGAGTACCTGTCCTACGCCAGCGTGGAGGGCGGGCTGGTGTTCATGTCCGGCTGGATGGGTATCGACCTGTCCGAATACGACCTCGACGACCCGATCGGCGAAGTCGAGAGCAACGCGATCCAATCCGCGGTGGCGGCCTTCCAGGAATTCGACGATGACGGACGTGAATGGACGGTCCGCGATATCGGCCGGTGGGCGGGTATCGGCGGTATGGGCCCGGTCTTCGTCGGTTCCGGCGAAACCGTCGCCGACCGCTTGCAGGAATGGGTCGACGGCACCGATCTGGACGGCTTCAACCTCGCCTACGCGATCACTCCCGGCAGCTTCGAAGACATTGTCCGGCACGTGGTTCCGGTGCTGACCGAGCGCGGTGTCTATGCCACCGAATATCAACCGGGCACGCTGCGCAATGCGCTCTTCGGCGCCGGTGATCGGCTTCCTGAGGAACATCGTGGAGCGCGCTACCGGCTGGGTGGTCCTGGATCGACGGCCCTGCCGGACGAGGCCGTCCGTCGAGTCGCGGCAGCGCCGTCGGTGTAGATCGGACGGACCGGAGAGCGGTTGATCCGGTCCACCGGGCAGTCGAACAGGGGTGTCGGCCGAATCGGCACGCGCGGCCTGCGGCCCGGCGCCAGGCCCTGCGCCGCCCCGTTCAGAACGAGCCGAGAAATATCCCGGCCACCGCCTCCAGCCCGAGGCGGTCGATGGTGTCGAAGCGAGCGGGTAGCGGGCTGTCCAGATCGAGGACCCCGACCAGCTCACCCTGCCGCACCAGCGGGACCACGATTTCCGAGCGGGTGTCGGCGTCGCAGGCGATATGGCCGGGGAAGGCGTGCACGTCGGGGACGAGCTGGGTGACGCGGGTGGTGGCGGCGGTGCCACAGACCCCGCGGCCGAGGGCGATCCGCACGCAGGCGGGCTTGCCCTGGAACGGCCCCACCACCAGCTCGTGCCCGTCGAAGAAATAGAAGCCCGCCCAATTGAGATCGGCCAGGGTGTGGAACAGCAGCGCGGACAGGTTCGCGGCATTGGCGATCCGGTCGGATTCGCCGGCGACCAGTGCCCGCGCCTGTTCGGCGAGACCGCGGTACTGCTCGGTGCGGTCCCCGCTCAGTTCGGTGACGGTGAACGACATGCCGCCATGGTATGCGTCATCGTCATACGGTCTCCCTATTGATTCTGCGTGATCGCAATACTGCCGGAAGAGATTGGCCACCAGCACCATTCACCCATGACAACGCAGCATTCCGCTTCCCGCTCCACCCGTTCGGCCGCGGTGATCGGCGCCGGCCAGACCGGCGTCACTGCGGCGCTCGGCCTGCTCGACGCAGGCTTCGACGTCACCCTCTACAGCGATCGCGATCAGCGTGCGCTCCGCGACGATGTGCCCGCCACCGGTACCGCCCTCGAATTCGGTGAGACCCAGCAGGCCGAGGCCGCGCTCGGACTGGACAGCTACACCGGGCGCGCGCCGAGGCACACCGGGCTCAGCGCGCGCATCGTCGGGCCGGACAAGGCCGAGCTCATCGCCTTCGACGGACAGTTCGACGGCTATGTGGGCGTCGCGGTCGACACCAGGCTCAAAGCCGACGAGCGGCTCAGCACCTTCCGGGAGCGCGGCGGCGCCTTCCTCGTCGAACCGGTCACACCCGAAACGCTGGACACCATCGCGGCCGCCAATGACCTGACCCTCGTCGCGACCGGCAAGGCCGGACTGTCCGAGCTGTTCGCCATCGATCCGCAGCGCACCGTCTACGACAAGCCACAACGTTCCCTGCTGACCGTCACCGTCACCGGGCTCGGCCATGATCAGGGCGTGTTCGCCCACCGCGGCCAGGCCGGCGGAGCGCACAGCGGCTTCTCCATCATCGCCGACCAGGGCGAAGGCTGGTGGGGCCCGTATCTGCACAAGGACGCGGGCCCGAGCTGGGCGTTCCTCGGCTGGGCCCGCCCGGGCAGCGAATGGGAATCGCGTTTCGCCGCAGCCGATTCCGCCGAGTCCGCGCTGCGCATCGTCAAGGACCTCTACCGCGATTTCGCCGAATGGGATCTGCCGGAAGTGCTCGCCACCGAGGTGATCGCCGAGGACCCGCATTCCTGGCTGAAGGGCGCGGTGCGGCCGGTGGTCCGGGCCGGAGTCGGGCATACGGCCAACGGGCATGTGGTCGCCGCGCTCGGTGACACCGCGGTCGCCTACGACCCGATCGCCGGGCAGGGCGCCCAGAGCGGCTTGATCCAGGCCCAGCGGCTGATCGCGGCGGCCGCCGTGCACGACGGCCCGTTCGACGCGGCGTGGTTGCAAGCGCAGTACGACAGCTTCCTCGCCGCCCGCAGCGACGCCGCGAACAAGGTGACCAGGCTGTTCCTCAGCGACCCCGCGCTCGGGGAGATCGCCGAACCGTTCTTCGCGGCCGCGGCCGTCGAACCGCGGTTCGCGTCGGCGCTGGTGGGTCTGCTGCACCGGCCGCAGCCCTTGCTCGCCATCGATTCGGCTGCCGACGCCGCCGCCTACATCACGCAGGTCACCGGGGTCGACGCCGCCGAGCTGCTCGGCCGGTTCGCACCGGCGGGCCGGTTCGAGCGGTCGTCGTTCGCGCCCGCGCTGGCAGTGGGCTGACCCGGCGATCCGATCGCACAGATTCAAACCCTCGTCCGGCCACCGGCCCGGTGCTGAAGTGGATGGTGCGCCGACCGTCCGCCCGGCACCGGCCCGGCGGCCCGACGAACCCGACCTTGGAGCAACTATGACCACCGAGCAGATCGCCGACCGGATCCGGTTCGCCTATTGGGTGCCCAATGTGAGTGGTGGCCTGGTGACCAGCGATATCGAGCAGCGCACCAGCTGGGATTTCGAGTACAACAAGCAACTGGCGCAGACCGCGGAGAACAATGGTTTCGAGTACGCGCTCTCGCAGGTGCGCTATACCGCCTCCTACGGCGCGGAATTCCAGCACGAGTCCACCTCGTTCAGCTTGGCCCTGCTCGGCGCCACTGAGCGGCTGAAGGTGATCGCGGCGGTGCATCCCGGACTGTGGCATCCGGCGGTGCTGGCGAAGTTCGGCGCGACCGCGGATCATCTGTCCAACGGCCGATTCGCCATCAACGTGGTGTCCGGTTGGTTCGCCGGTGAATTCACCGCGCTCGGTGAACCATGGCTCGAACACGACGAAAGATACCGGCGCAGCGCAGAATTCCTCGAGGTGATCCGCAAGATCTGGACCGAGGACAATGTGAACTACGGCGGCGATTTCTACCGCATCCGTGATTTCACGCTGAAGCCGAAACCGCTCAATACCCCGGAACGCCCCAATCCCGAACTGTTCCAAGGCGGTAACTCGACCCCGGCCCGCCGCAATGGTGGCCGCTACGCCGACTGGTACTTCTCCAACGGCAAGGATTTCGACGGCGTCACCGAACAACTGGACGATCTGCGCGCGGTCGCCCGCGAGCATCAGCGGGAGGTGAAGTTCGGCCTCAACGGGTTCATCATCGCCCGCGACACCGAGAAAGAAGCCCGCGATACCCTCCGCGAAATCATCGAGAAGGCGAACAAACCCGCGGTGCAGGGTTTCCGCGATGCGGTCCAGCAGGCCGGCGCCGCCACCCGCGACGGCAAGGGAATGTGGGCCGACTCCACCTTCGAGGATCTCGTGCAATACAACGACGGATTCCGCACCCAGCTGATCGGCACACCCGAGCAGGTAGCCGAACGGATCGTGGCCTACCGCGATCTCGGCGTCGACCTCATCCTCGGCGGATTCCTGCACTTCCAGGAGGAGATCGAATACTTCGGGGCCAAGGTGCTGCCGCTGGTACGGGAACTGGAGGCGGCGCGCACGCCCGTCGCGGCCGGACGATGACCGCCGTCGGCGCCGCCCGCATCACCTCGGCCGCGCAGGCCCGCGCGGTGGCCATCCGGCTCGCGCACGAGTTCGCCGGCGGCGCGGCGGCGCGGGATCGGGAACGCGAGTTGCCCTATGCGCAAATAGATCAGCTGTCCTCCTCTGGACTGCTCGCCATCACCGTGCCCGCCGAGTTCGGTGGCGCGCAGTTGCCGCCGAGCGTGGTAGCCGACGTGCTGCGCATACTCGCCGCGGCCGATCCGAATATCGCGCAGATCCCGCACAGCCACTTCGTGTACCTGAACCTGCTGCGGTTGGCCGGTTCGCCGCAGCAGCGGAGCCGGTATTTCGGTGCGGTGCTGGACGGCGCCCGGATCGCGAATGCACAGTCCGAGCGCACGGGTTCGACGGTCGCCGATATCTCCACCACGGTCCGCCCGGCGGCTTCCGGGTATCGCATCGACGGCACGAAGTTCTACTGCACCGGGTCACTGTTCGCCGACATCCTCGCGGTGCTCACCAGGCTCGACGACCCGGAGAGCCGGTCCGGCCTGCCGCCGGGGGAGTACGTCGCCTTCCTGCCGGCCGACACCGACGGAGTACGGATCATCGACGACTGGCACGGCATCGGCCAGCGCACCACCGGCAGCGGCACCGTCGAATTCGACGGGGTGCTGGTCTCCGGCGATCAGCTGGTCGCCCGGGCGGCAGCGGTCGGCGCGCCCAGTGGCTACGGCGCGTTCGCGCAGCTGCTCCACGCGGCGATCGATACCGGTATCGCCCGCGGAGCGCTCGACGCGGCAACGGAATTCGTGCGCACCAAGTCGAGGCCGTGGTTCGAGGCAGCGGTGGACCGGGCCGTGGACGATCCACTGCTGGTCCAGCGTTTCGGGGAACTGGCGGTCGCCGTGCGGACGGCGGAGGCCACATTGTCGGCTGCTGCGGCAACCGTCGACGCCGCCACGGCAGAGGGTCCACAGCGCACCGCCGATCTGCCGCAGGACAACCGGGCTCGACCGCAGGCGGCGGGCGCTCGGCCACGGCACGACCCGCCCGGTGCCACGACGCCGGACAGCGTTGCCGAAGCCTCGATCGCGGTCGCCACCGCGAAGGTCGTCGCCGATCGCGCGGCGAACGACGTATCCGCCGCGCTGTTCGAGGTCTCCGGGACCCGCAGCGCCGCAGCCGAAGCCAACCTGCACCACTTCTGGCGCAATGCCCGCACCCATACCCTGCACGATCCGGTCCGATGGAAGTACCAGCACATCGGGCGGTCGGTGCTGCACGGCACCCCGCCACCGCTGCACGGTGTGATCTGAGAAGTGAGGAGACGAAAGTGGCAGTGACGGTGGTCGTCGGCAATCCGAAACCGGCCTCGCGCACCCTGGCCGCGGCGAGGCTGCTCGCCGAAACCCTGCAACCGGAATCCGAACCGGCCGTGGTGGATCTGGTGTCGTTCGGACCCGCCCTGCTGTCGTGGGGCGATCCACAGGTCGGCGCGGCGGTACGGACGGTGGCCGCCTCCGAACTGGTGGTATTCGCCAGCCCCACCTTCAAGGCCACCTACACCGGCCTGCTGAAGCTGTTTCTCGAACAGTTCGACGGCGGCACCGGATTGGCCGGGGTGGTCGCCGTACCGCTGATGCTCGGCGCCGGACCGGCACACGCCCTCGCGCCGGACTTGCTGCTCAAGCCCGTGCTGGTGGAATTGGGGGCGACGGCCCTGCCCGGGCTCTATCTGTCGGATCAGACCTTCCGCGAAGACGGCGTCATCGCCGGCTACGCCGAGCGGTGGCGCCCGGCGGTCGCGGCGCTGGCCGGAACAGGAGTGGCCAACCATGGATGAACTGTTCTCCGCACCCGCCGACGGCGCCGGACTGCGCCGCGCGTTCGCGAATTTCCCCAGCGGTGTCGTCGCGGTCTGCGCGCAGCTCGACGGGGTGCCGCACGGTTTGGCGGTGGCGACCTTCGTGCCCGTCTCGCTCGATCCGCCGCTGGTGTCGTTCTGCGTGCAGAACACCTCGACCACCTGGCCGCGCCTGACCGGCGCCGATCAGCTCGGGCTCAGCCTGCTCGGTACCGAACAGCAGGATGCCGCCCGCGCACTCGGCAGCCGGTCCGCCGACCGCTTCCAGGGGCTGGAACTGCATCACGGCAGTGGTGACGCGGTGTTCATCGACGGTGCCTCGGCCTGGATCGAAGGGACCGTGCAGGCGCAGGTTCCTGCGGGTGATCACCAGGTCGTCATCCTCAGCGTCGACCGCATCGCCACCCATCCGCACCGCGAACCGCTCATCTTCCACGGCTCCCGCTTCCGGCTGTTGCGCGCCGGCTGAGCCGCGACGCGCTGTCGTCCACCGGACGCGACACGCGCGGGCGTCCGGTTTCGGTCGTGGGGGTTGCGGTGTCCCGCGGGGTAACCCATCGTGGAAGACGCTGGGTCAGGGCTTTTGTTCTACAGTCCAGTCGTACCCGAACGACGAGCGAAGGGGGCCGAAGTGGCGCGAACTGTGCGGATCGATCCGGATGCGGTGAACACCTACAAGGTGGTCGCGGATCAGGTGGCAGGTGAGCTCGCGGGTGCGGCGGCCCGATTGGAGCCTGGCACCGATATCTCTCGTATCGCCGCGGGCGTCGGGCTGCTCGGCGCCGATTTCGCGACCGAGTTCGTCGCGGCCGTCGCCGACGACCACACCGCGTTGACCACCGCCGCGACGCTGGTCACCGCCTACGGGCAGACGGTGCAGGGGCAGGCCGCCGCGGCCGCCGACCTGGACGCCACCGCCGCCACCGCACTCGGCCGGGCGGGTGAGCAGGCATGAAACCGATCTCCGATCCGCCCATGGTCACGGTGCTGGCCGAACCGCTGCGGCGCTTGCGTTCCGGGCTCGGCTCGGGCGCACCCGCGCCCGATCAGCAGGTGCTCGGCGCCTTGACCACCGCCTCGGCCACCGCCGACGCCACCGAATCCACCCAGACCCGTGGTCTGCACGCGCTGGAATCGTCGTGGTCGGGCCAGGCCGCCGACACCGCGGTTCCCGTCATCCGCACCACTCGCAGTGAGATCGGCGCGGTGGCCGACCGGGGGCCGCAGTACGCGGCGCTGCTGTCGGACGCGCACGGCACCAGCAGCCGCGCCGCCCGCGAGGTCGACGTCATCATCGACGATTTCCGGCGGGACGCCCGCGCCATCCTGGACACCGCCACCTCCGCCCCGGAAACCGACGCCGTGATCGACCGTGCCGCCCAAGCCATCCGGGAGGCACTCGGCGTGGTGAACACCGCCCAGGGCGAAATGGACGGCCATCGGCAGCGGTTGCGCGATATGGGTCCGATGACGATGACCACCCCGCAGGGTGTGCTGACCACCCCCGGCACCACCATCCCCGGAACCACCACAACCGTGCCGGGCACCGTGCCGGGCCAGCCGATGGACCCGGCGCTGGTGATGCAGTTGCAGTTGCAGCAGCAGCTCGTGGCGGCGGGTGTGCAGCTCGGCACCACCGCCATCGATGCCGGGGTGGAACTCGGCACGAAGATCATCGACCGGATCGCCGACGTGGGCCTGAAAGTGGTCGACACGGTCGGCGCCCAGGCAGGCACCGCGATCGAGCGGGCCCTCAACCCGGACAAGGCCGACGACGCCGAGACCGGCCCCGCCTCGACCGCACCCGCCGGTACTCCGGGGAGCCCGGTCCCGCCGAAGGCATTCGACTTCGGTGGCGGGCCCGCGCCGAAACCGGAGACGGCCCCGTCGGCCCCCGGTGCCGCGATGGCGGCCCCGCCCCCGGCGCCGCCGCGTTCGATTCCCGCCGAGCCCAAGCCGTCCGACGACGGCGGCGCGGGCGGTGGCCCGTTCGCCGCACCGCCGCCGCCTTCGGGTGGGCACCACGGCGGCATGGTCGTTCCGCCCGGCGCCGGCCAGGGCGGCGGCGATCAGGAACGCAAGCCGCGGCCGGGGCAGCTCGGCGTGACCGTTCCGGCGGCCCTGCCGACCATGGTCACCGCACCCGCGATCGGCGCCGACGACGACCGATGAGCGACAACCCGTTCGACCCCGGGCTGCCGATGGTGCGGGTACCGCCGCGCAAACGCGGGCGCAGGCGCAGGCCGCCACCTGCGGCCGCCGCGCCGCCGGACGGGCCCGGGCAACGGGAAGGCAGCTGGGACGACTGGCTCGAAACCCCCACCGGCCCACTGGAACCGCCCGCGGTCGCCGAGCAACCCGCCGCCGACGACCTCGAACAGTGGCAGCAGGAGCCGGAATACGACGCCCCCGAGGAGACCGTCGCCGCCTACCGCGACCACGAGCCGTCGCTGCTGCCGCCGCTGATCGATCGCAGCGGAAAGATCGGTGGCGGCCGACGTCAACCCCGGGCGATGCGCTCGACCAGCGATGACGGCGGCAGCGGCGGCCGCGCGCTGAGCATCCTGATGGGTGTGGGGCTGGCCATCGGGATCGCAGCTGTCGCCGTCGTCATCTCGACCTCGACCGACGGCGACGACAAACGCACCGTGACCGCCGACGTCCGCGGACAAGCACCCGACTCGGCCGAGCAGCCCAACGGCGGCAACCAGCTGCCGACCGCCACGGCCACGCCCACGTCGGCACCGCCCGAATCGCCCGCCGAATCGCCGCCCTACGCCGCCGACGGCTGCGTGCAGCAGCTCGACGGCACCGGCGGAGCCGTGGTCTCCGGAACGCCGACCGGCGGAACGGGTTCCGGTGCCGACGCGATCTTCGGCTTCGAACACGCCTACTACGTCGCCCGCGACGGCCACCGCGCCCGCAATTTCGTCACCGCCGACGCCGCGGTCTCCGATGCCGCGGGCATCGACCGCGGCATCGCCCAGGTCCCGCTCGGCACCCGCTACTGCGTCACCATCACCCCGCTCGCCGATTCGGCTCCCGAGCGCTTCCTCGTCGACCTGGTCCAGCAGTACCCCGGCGAGCCCCCCGACACCTTCCACCAGATCATCACCGTCGCCACCCTGGACGGCCACACCCGCATCACCCGCATCGAAAAGGCGCCGAGCTGAGGCGATCCGGCGCTAGATCAGCAGCGACGACGGCGCGCGCCCGATCATGTCCCGCGCGGTCCGCGCGAGGTGCGCCTGATCCGCGAACTCCGCGTGCGCGGCCGCATCGGCCACCGACCCGGCGGGCAGCACGCCGATGGCGGTGCGCAGCCGTCGCCACCGGCGCAGCCGCGCCAGCGGAACACCGACCTGCTCGTGGACCAGGCGACGTAACCTCGGCGCGGACAGTCCGACGGTCCGTGCCAGGTCGGCCAGGGTGGGCGCCGCCATCAGCTGCTCGAGCGCCAGGGCCACCCGTGGATCGAGGTGGTCGCCCCGCCCCGCGCGCAGCAGGAGCTCCCGGCGCACCGCTTCGAGGTCGGGGACGCCGTCGAGGTCGTCGTGGATCGCCAGCGCAGCACGGAGCCTGCGCTTGTCCAGCGCCGACAGCGCGATCGGGCCGACACCGCGCGGCAGCAGCGGGATGTCGACGAAGACGCCGATGTAGCCGCCGGAGATGCGGCTGGAATGCGGCCACTGCGGCGGGATCAGGACCGCGGGCGGAGTGAGCCGACCGGTGCGCGCCACCTCCGCCGGACCATCGCCGAGCGGAAGCAGAAGTTTCCAGGCCGGATGTTCATGCCGGCCGACCGCCGCGGTTCCGGTATCGGCGAACACGGCCGCCGACTCGTCGCAGGCGAACACGACGCGGCGATCGTTTCGTTCAAGCCGCCACAGGCCGTCCGGCGACATGCTCACCTCATGCACGCTATCGCAGCGACTCTGCTCGGACTGTTCCTCATCGGTTGCGGCCTCGCACACCTGCTGGCCCCCGCATACTTCGCGCGCCTGGTGCCGTCCTGGTTGCCAGGGCCGAAACACCTTGTCGCCGTGTCGGGCATCGCCGAGATCGTGATCGGCGCGATGGTCATCGTGCCCGCCTGGCGCGCCGTCGGCGGTTGGCTCGCCGCTGCCATGCTCGCGGTCTACCTGCTGCTCTGGCTCGACCGCCTGCGCACCGCGACCGGTGCCCGCCGAGCCGAAGCCGCCGGCGTCGCCGTCAACGCCATGTACCTCGTGTGGGGCGGATATGTCGCGCTGGGAGCCGGGTGAGCGCCGTGCGGCGGATCAGAGACAGTGCCGAGGCTGAGTACCCGACAGCGACTGGAGGAAGAACACGATCGGATTGATCTTGCCCACGCAGGAGGGTGGCATCTCGGCGGAGCCGGTGCTCACCGGCCGCACCGGATCGGCGGCGGCGATACCGGAACCGGCCAGCTGTGCGGGGACGAGGAGGGCGGCCGTCACGGTGACGGCGGCGGCTGTCTTACGCATGGGGTCTCTCTTTCACTCAGCTGTGCCCCCGGGTGAGAAAACTATCCCGCCGCGGCCGCGACGCCCAGACGTCACTTTCCCGGGCGCCGACGTGCGGGCGGAGGAGGCGTCCAGGCGCGAACCGAAACAGCGCGCGGGTGCACCCCCGAGCGCGACGGGGATCGACCCACGCGACCCCATCGATCAAGAGCCGTGACGCCGCACGTGACGGCGTCCCCGCGGCCGAGGCGAACGCCGACAGTATTCCGCACCGGACGACGTAGTGACGGCGGTGAATGAGCCCCACGCGGGCCCACCAGAATTGACCAGCGCAGCGCCCGGTCTGATAAGCTCGCGGACGCGCGAACGCGTAGGCCGATGTAGTTCAATGGTAGAACTTCTGCTTCCCAAGCAGACAGCGCGGGTTCGATTCCCGTCATCGGCTCAAAGGACGATGACCAGGACTTTTGTCCTGGTCATCGTTCGTTTTCGGCCATGTTCGAAATCGCCGCGTGCCACACACGTGCCACTATCCGCCGGAACGGCCCTCGCGGTACGCGGTCGCCATGCGCGACAGATCTTCAGCGATGCGGCGTTCCGCATCATCGGTCGCCCGCTGGTAGATCAGGGCCGCTCGCATGTCGTCGTGCCCCATCCGGGCCATCAGATCCTTGGTCGACATCCCGGACTTCGAGGCCCACAGGTTCCCCGCGTGGCGAAGGTCGTGGAAGTGCACACCGGCCAGGCCAACCGACGCGGTGAGCTTGCCCCATTTGACGATCTGGGAGAAGTTCGAGCGTCGCAGCGGGTTGCCCCTCAGCCCGGTGAAGACATACGAGGTCGGTGCGTCGGCCACATACTCGTCAAGGTGTGCGAGCACATCAGCCCGGATGGCCTCGGGAACCGTCAAGGTGCGAAGGCCGGCGCGAGACTTGGGCGGAGAGACCACCAGGCCCTTGCCCGGCAGCTCGACCAGAGCCTTGCCGATCCGCACCGACACCGCACCATCCGAGAAGTCCTCACGCGTCAGCGCTGTCACCTCGCCCCAACGCAGCGAGCAGAACGCAGTCAGCAGCACCAGCACTCGATAGCGTTCGGGGACCGCCGCTGCGAGCGTGAAGACCTGAGCGATAGTCAGGACCGGGCGTTCTGGGCTGTACTCCTTGTCGGCTCCACGGACCCGGCACGGATTGCGCGGGATGATCTTGTCCTCATCAACAGCGGTATTCAGCGCGGCGCGCACTAGGCGATATGCCTTGGCCGTCGCAATCTCCGACACGCCCGAATCCAGACGTTCGGCCCGCCACTGCCGAACAATCGGCGTGGTCAGCCTGCCGAGTTCAGTGTCACCGAGCTCAGTCGGTTCGATGTGCTTTTGCAACAACCACTCATACAGGCCCACCGTCTTCGGGCGCAGGCCCGGACGCTGATCGATCCAGCGCTGCACATACGACGCCACGGTGACTTTGCTCCGCTCCGGGTCGATCCAATCGCCCTGAAGGATCTGCACCTCAGTGGTTGACAGCCACTGTTCGGCCGACTTCTTGGTAGCGAACGTCCTCGGTGCCGGGCGCATCTGCCCATCGGGACCCCGGTAGCGTGCCTGCCACCGGCCCGACGGCAGCTTGCGCACACTGCCGAAACCGCGTTTCCCGGCCATCAGGACGCCTTCTGATAGCAGGGAGCCACCTCGACGCGGCCCGATTGTGCGTACGCGTCGAGGTCGGCGATCTTGAACCGGACGTGACCGCCGACCTTGTAGAACACCACCCGGCGTTCGGCGACCAACCGGCGGATAAACCGAACGCCGGTGCCCAGGTACAGCGCTGCGCCCTGGACGTCGACGTATCCCGGACCGATATCCATCTCTCTCCCCTTACTTATGCTGCTGGCTGGATTGCCGAAAGGTCGTGTGTGTCTGGTGGTGCCGCTGCGAGCAGGGCGTTGGTGTATTGGGCGCGCCAGGCGGTGCGTTGGGCGATGGCGGCCATGATCAGGTGATCGCGTGGCGGCACGGACTGGTCGCCGGGCTGGACCGGGGTGACCCGCAGGTGTGAGGTGTCGGGCTTTTCGATCCCCACTCGGGCGAGCAGTTGCCGAACAAACTCGGCGCGGTCTTGCTTGTGGTCCGGGAGGGTTTTGCCGGACCAGCGCCGCGAGACCAGGACCCGGCGACCGGGCAGGCCGAGGGTGTCACGGCGGTGCGCTTTGCCTCGGCATTTGCCAGGGATGGTCTTGTCGCTGGCGCCCTTGGGGACGATGCCGTAGCGCAGCCAGACCCCGCAGCGCGGCGAGCACGGCGTGTACTGAAGCTCGGCGTGGAGGCGGTCGTAATGCTCGGCGGCCCGCTGTGACCGTGGTTCCACGATTTCGGCGATGGACTTGGTCAGGTACTTGGTGACGTAGCCGATATGCCGGTTCACCTCTTGGGTGCCGCCGAGCACACCGCGAATGTGTTTGCGGTCCATCTGCGAGCCGAACCGCACCGTGTGCGCCGGTGGCAGCTCATCGACGGAGTCCATGATGTCGAGGGCCTGGTCCCAGTCGGTGAGGGGGCGGCGGGTGTCGGGGTCGACGAAGGTCATGTCGGCCGGGTCCCAGACCGGCATCCGGTCGGCGGTGTACTGCTCGTGGTCGAAGTGCGGCCACCACACTTGGTGGTAGGTGGCGGCGGTGACCTGGCGCAGCAGATCACGCGAGATCGCGCCCCGCAGCAGGATATGCAGGTGCGGGGCACCGCGTTTCTGCGGTTCGACCGAGGCGAAGTACTGCACGTCATAGCCCACCGCACGGCGCAGGTTCTGGATCCAGCGATCCACCAGCGCCGAGAAATGCACGATGTCACGGGCAGCGCGGGTGTAGTCGTACTCGTCGGGGCGACGCGGGGACCCGTCCGAGCAGGGGATGCCGTCCGGGCCGGTCGCACCATCGGAGTTGATGCCCCCGTAGGAGGGCATGGTCAGGGTGACGAACATGGAGGGCCGGTGGCCGGAGAATTCGCGGCCGATGGTGGTGCGGGAGACCTTGCGGCGCGGCAGGTTCGGCGCGTCCTGACGACGGCGGGTCGAACGGGTCCGGCGAGTGGCCGGCCTCTCGTCCAGCGCGGGCAGGCGGCCCCGGAACCCGGAGTCACGCAGTTCGCGGTCGAGGTCTTCGATGATCTCGCGGATACCGGCCATCAGCTCGGCATCGTCTTCGGCCTTCGCGCCCTGGTACTGGTTGAACAGATCCGAGCGGGCGGCGACGAGGTCTGTTTGCTGTTCGGTGGGGTCTTTGGGTTCTTCGACGGGTTCGGCATCCAGGTGCCAACCCTCCCGGCATTGCGTCATCCGCAGGTAGCGGGCCTGCTTCGCACACGCCGGGCACACCGATTCGATAGTCGACTTGCAGGGGGCGGCGACGTAGGAGACGGTCAACGTTTTCGGGTCTTCGACCCGCATCGGGATCGGCCGCTTGCACACATCGAACTTCTCCGCCGTCGCTTCGGCCACATCCCGGAAGTCCGGCAGGGCGCGGCGTTCGGCGGCGGTCTGGCGTAGCGGCACATCAGTACTCAGGGTTTCCATCAGGCAGCCTCGTTCTTGTCCTTGGTCCAGTGGTCGACTCGCGGGAGGATCACGGTGGCGGCGAGGGCGTCGGAGCGGCGGAAGGTCAGGTCGTAGAGGCCGGGACCGGCGAGGCTGGCGTGGCAGTCGAGTGCGCCGAAGGCGTGGCAGAGGTGGGAGGTGCGGTTGTCGTAGTCGGCGGGACATTGGCCGTCGAGCATCCGCACCCGCACCCGGTCGGAGAACTCCCCGATAGCCACCGACACCAGCCGAGGAACCTTGATGGACTCGCCCGTGACGACGGCCAGGCCGCAGGCGGTGAGCTTGCGATCCCAACGCAGCCGGTAGCGCCACCAGGTCAGAAACCGGGTTCGGGCACGCCGGGCCACCCAGCGCTCGAACATCTCTGGTCTCCGCAGTCGCCAGAGCATGATCCCCACGCCGGCCACCCCAGCGACCCCGACCCCAAACGGCCACCCGAACACCACCCCGGCAGCGACAGCGGCCGCGATCGGGAGCGAGATCATGGGGAACAGCACCGCCCACCAAGCCGCGGTGACGGTGCCCACGAGTAGGTACCAGGCGGCATACAGCGCGGCGGTGCAGACCTCGTTGAACGGGTCAGGCTGGGTGCTGGTCTTGGCGGTCATGGCGGGGTCTCCTTGCCGGGAGGTCGAACAGGGCGAGCTGGTGAGGCTCGGTCGGCTTGCGGGACGGGATCTTGCGGCGGCGGTGGCGGGCGGCGGCGTCGGCCAGCAGTTGGTCCACCCGCCGATCCGGTGGCTTGGCCTCGGGCGTGCTCATGCTGCCCATCCGTCCAAATCGGAGTCCCAGCCGGGAGCGGGGCCGGTTTCGGCGAGCAGGTTGATCGCGACCGCAATCGGGTCGAGGCCACCGCGTTCGAGCTGGCAGCGTCGACGCGACCGCAGATCGATCACGGAATCGATGTCGGCGGAGTCGCGGGTGATCTTGGTGCTCATCAGACGGTCTCGCTTTCGTGGATGCCGCAGACGGTGCAGACGGCGGGTCGGGAGGAACGGAACAGCCGGGACGGGGCCGGGAAGCGGTGGCCGGCACTTTCGCAGCGGGCAGCGGCGCGGCAGCCGTCGCACCAGACGCGGTCGCCGTCGTAGATCCAGCCCAGCAACGCTTCTCGGTGGGACAGGTGGCTGACGGCTTGGTGCACCGAGGCGAAGCAGATTGATTCGCTGGTGTTCTCGGTGTAGGGATCGCCGCAGCCGTCGCAGTAGATGACCACATGGGTTTCAGTCACAAAGCCCCGTTTCATGCCGCCACCAGCCCGCCGGGGTTGTCGTCATCGCCGGGGATGTCGTCCGGATCGAAATCGGAATAATCGGCCTTAGGGGCCAGGTCGGGCTGGTCGGGTGCGTAGGTGGCGACGATGCGGTCGATGTCGTTGTCGGAGACCCAGAACGCCCGCACGCGAACGAATTCGGTGGTTCCGTCTTCGCCGACGTAGCCCACGCCGGGGGTCTGGTCGGAGATCTCGTCGCAGCGGGCACCGCGATCCCTGGCACCCTGGCCGTGGATCATCGCCGTCTGGGTGGGCTCATCCAGCCGCAGCCCGATACGGACCGGGAACAGCTGCCGGTTCGGCATCGTCTCCTTGGACGGGTCCTGCAATGCCGCTACCACCGAGACACCGACCGCGCGGCCTTGGGATAGCAGCAGGCCGGTCAGGTAGCGGAACTTCTCTTGCTGCTCGCGGGTGGCGTACGACGACAGCGCGGCGGCTTCGTCGATGATGATCAGGATCAGCGGCTCATCGGTGGTCGGGATGTGCTTGCGAACCCCGGCCGTGCGCAGCCGGGATGAGCGTTCCTGCATCACCGTCACGGCTTCTTCGAGCATGGCCAGGATGCCATCGGCGGTCCACTCGAACCGCACCCACATCCGGTCACCGCGACCGAATTCCATGCCGCCCTTGGGGTCTGCCATCCACACGTCCACGAACCCGGCCTTGATGGCGGGGCCGATGCCGGAGATGATCGACCAGATCACCGAGCCCTTACCCGAGCCGGTGGCACCGGCGAGCAGGATGTGGGCATACAGCACCTGCAACAGCCACACCCGCCCGTGCTCGGTGACCCCGACCGGCACCGCTTCGAGATC
This sequence comes from Nocardia sp. CDC519, assembly GCF_059509835.1. Lineage (NCBI taxonomy): Bacteria > Bacillati > Actinomycetota > Actinomycetes > Mycobacteriales > Nocardiaceae > Nocardia > Nocardia sp. CDC519. Next base: position 1,386,343 of record NZ_CM183377.1, read on the forward strand.
CACCCCGTAATGGAGCAGTTCGTTGACGGGTTTGGATTCGGCGAGGGTGTCGGTGGTGCGGATATCCAGGCACACGAACCCCGGAGCCGGAGACGAGGCCAGCACCTTCGGCACCGCCAGGTAGTGGGCCAGGGCGTCGAGGGTGTCATCGTTGGTCCAGTCCTTGAGCGATTGGCCGCCCACCATCTGCACCTGAACCATCAGCCCCGACTCGGTGTAGTCGGCGGCCACAATGTTCGGAAACCCCGACTCCGGCGACCCGAGCCCGAGCGCCGGCCACATCAACGCCAGCTGCGCCGAATCCGACAGCACGAACACCGCAGGCCGAAGATCGGCCGGAGCAGCCGCAACCTGATCAGCCGGCGACTCGGTGCGCGGAGCCCGGAGCCCGGACCAGTAGGCCATGACCCCGCTCGCGGCGAACACACTCCCGAGGACCAGGGCAGCGGTGGCGCTCACTGGATCACCTCCCCGAACGGGTACTGCGGGGCCGGTCCGCTAGTGGTCGAGACCGTGACCACCGAAACCACCGTCACCGTCTCCGAGACCGGCTCACTCGCCGTCGCGGCGGGACGGAAGGCCAGCATCACCAGCCCGGCCAGCATGAACAGGAACGCCACCGCGAACAGCGCCGAAACCAGCGGGCGTTTCATCAGCGACCCCATGGGTTCGTCTCCTCTTCCAGCGGCTTGCCCAGCAACGGAACCGGCAGCCCGCAACGCCAGCAGACCCGCATATCCACCTCGGGCCGGGGCTCGACCGGAGACCCGGTGGACTGGTCGTCGCAGAACATGACGCACTCGGAACCGGGATCAGCCGCAGCGGGCGCGGCGGGCAACAGGACCAGCAGCGGCAGCGCCGCAACACCAGCCCACAGAGCAGTTTTCGACATCAGGCACCCCCAACAGGGACAGCGATCGGCAGCATTGCCTGCACCGGTCGCGAGGAACGAACAGGTGGAGTCGGCACCACAGGTGCCGGAGGAACAGCCGCAGCCGGGACCGGCGCAGGCTCAGGAACGGGAACCGGTTCGGGTTCGGGTTCGGGGATCGGTTGCGGGTCGGGCTCTTGCGCCGATTCCGGTTCGGCCGCAGGCTCGGCGGCCGGGGCAGGTTCGGGATGAGCGGCGCGGAAGAGCACCGCCAGCCCGTGCGTGTCAGCGAGCAGCGAGATTGGGGCGATAGCCGCCACCAGCGCCGAGGCCCAGGCCGGAAGTTCCTGCCCGGCCGCGACCGCGTGCAGCGAGTTCCCGGCGATGGACACCACCGCACCCGCGACCAGTACCCCGGTGAACCAGCTGCGTTCCGGCGACTTCGCCAACGCCAGCGCCGACACTGTGGCCTGGATGATGGTGCCGTCCACGATCACCGGGAACAGCCACGCCCACCGGGCCGGGACATGCGCCAAGATCGCTAGATCCCGCAGGGACGCGAACGACAGCACGAAGGCCGCGACCCCGACAGCGATGATGGTGACGACCGCGAACCCCCGCGCAATGCGGATGCTCGCGGCCGTCTCGTTCGTGCTCATTACGCGGCCGACTTCTTCGCCAGATCGACAACCGCACCGGACACGGCCTCGTCATGCTCGGCCAACACGCCCGGCAGCTCGGCCAGCAGCGTCCGCGCATCCGCGATGCTCAGCGACAGGTAGAGGTGGCCGTGTTTGCTTTCCAACTCCACATGCACCGACGCCGGAACCGTGCGGTTGCTGTCGATGTCCATCGGTCGGGCCGGGGAGTAGACGACCGAGATGCCGTCGCCACTGATCATTGCGCTCACGTACGACATCAGGCCGCCGCCTTACCGCTGGCCGGGCGAGCCGCACCCGGATCGGCCGGCGCCTGCTTCGCACCCGAGGTATCACCCTTGATGCCCGTCGCCCGGATGTAGAAGCCGATCGACTTGAACTGGCCGTTTCCGACCAGCCGAGGCTTGAGCGTCAGCCCCTCCAGCTCGATCGGACGCAGGCCCTCCATGACCTCCGGCTCCGACGGAACCGGCATCTGGTCCGCGACGAAGGTGATATCGAAACCGGCCTGGTTCGCCTTGCCGCCAGCCCGGTCCATGATCGTGGCCTTCCACAGGCGCTTGCCCGAGCCGTTGCCGTCGCGGTCGTAGTCGAGCGCCTGACGCTTCGGCGCGTTGCGGTCCTCGCTGAACTCGGTCTGCGCCTCGATATCACCGAGCAGCAACACACCCTTCGGGAACACGGAACGGAAGTCGGTCGGAATCCACATGTCCTTGAGAGCCATCTCTGTCATCTCCTTCTGTTTTACTCGTCATGTCCTATAGAGGACTTACTCCTATATAGGAGCACAGAGGAGCTGTAGGCGTCAAGACCTACAGAGGACTTAAGATGGCGAGGTCTTGGACAGTGGGAAGGGATCGCATGCCCGCGAAGTACGAGCTAATTGCTGATGACCTGCGACGGCGGATCGCCGCCGGGGAGCTACGCCCTGGCGAACGTCTCCCTAGCGAGGCTGAGTTGATCAAACGCCATCGGGTGAGCGTCCCGACGCTGCGTCAGGCTCTAGCTGTCCTACGCGGCGAGGGCGTGATCGAGGCTCGACATGGAATCGGCACCTTCGTGCGGAAACCCCGCCAGAAGGTTCGCCGGTCATCTGATCGCTATCAGTGGGAGAAGGACCGCGTTCACCTTCCCGAGGCGGAGCGCAGGGAAACCGGAGCCACTGAGCGGGACACGGGCGTCACGGTCAATGATCTTGAATTCTCGGCCAAGTACGAGGTCGTCGAGGCCGATGAACGGATGGCTCGGATTCTCGGTCTGCCAATCGGTGCCCGCGTTCTTCGTCGGAACTATCGCACGTGGCTAGACCATGAGGGCGTGCCGTTGAATCTCAGCACGTCACATATCGCGTATGAGCTGGCGGCCGAGAACCCGGACCTTCTCGACGACACAAAGGAACCCTGGCCGGGCGGCACCCAGCATCAGCTGTACACCATTGGAATCGAGATCGATCGGATTGACGAGACGATCGGGACTCGGCCGCCGACTGCTGAAGAAACCGAGGAGCTCGACCTTTCTACCGGCGTCGCTGTGTTCGTCGTGGAGAAACGCGCCGTCGACACATCGGGCCGGGTGGTGGAGTTCTCCGACGTGATTCTTCCGGGCGACCGCACTGAACTGACCTTTTCGACCACGCTTCGTCGTTGGGAGTCCAAGTGATTCGGACAATCTCGGTCATCACCGCGACGTATCGCCCTGTCGCCGAATATCTCGATGACGCCTATCGGTCGCTACTCGCTCAGGAGCTGCCGGAAGGTTGGGACTGGGAATGGATTGTCCAGGAAGACGGCACGACAGGCGAAGCCGCGAAGATGCTGCCCGACGACCCGCGAGTCAAGCCGGGTATGGGTCGGCATGGAGGCCCTGGCGTTTGTCGTTCACTGGCGTTGGCTCGCTCCGTTGGTGCGTTGGTGAAGGTCCTCGATGCAGATGACCAGCTGACCCCTGGCACCCTGGCACGGGATATCGAGGCGTTGAGCCAGCCCGGGGTGGGATGGGCTACATCACGAGTCCTCGATCTGCTCCCGGATGGATCGACGATTGGGTTTGACCAGGACCCACCGGACGGGCGTCTGATCAGTGGAACTGTCCTCGCCCACTGGAGAAGCCATGACTACCGAGCGTCGGTTCACCCCGCATCGCTATGCATTCACAGGCACCTACTTCTTGCCGCTGGCGGGTGGATGGCACTGCCTGCCTCGGAAGACGTGGGCCTCCTGCTCGCCGCCGATGCACTCACGGACGGATGGTTCACGGCGGAGCCCGGCTTGCTGTACCGCAAGTGGGACGGCCAGATGACCGCTCATCCGACACATCTAGATGCGGCCGAGCGCACAGCGCGGATGGGCCTGATCGACGAGCGCGCATCGTCCATGCGCATCACGACCCGCTTCGACCTCACGGCCCAGCGCCAAAGCGCCTAGTTTCTGGCGCTATTCAGCGATCCCGCACGTTCTGCGAGTGGTTGCCGAATTTCGCCATACAGGATCAAGAGCGCCTGCGGCGGCGCTTCGCGCCGCCGCCGCGCAGCGACGCGCAAACCAGGCTGGAAGGGCGCCGCCTGGGCGCGTCGGCGCGTCGGCGGCGCGACGCGCTGGCCCAGGTGCATCCGGCCCTGTCTGGCGGTCACGGATCCACTTTGGCGACGTGGTAGCACGGAGACCGCCAGCTCTGCCGCACTTGTCATTCGTCCGAGCAGTGCTGGGCACGTCGTCTGTCCTACCGGGCTTGCTCTCCCGCAGCTCCGCGACGAATCCGCCGGCGCCGTTCGTGGGGCCTGGCTGTGGTCCGGTCCGAGACGGGGACTTTGCCGAGGAAGCCGCGGTGGGGTGCCGTGGACGGTGAGGGCTTCGGGTTGCGTTGCGGTGCAGGCGTGGTCGTGTTCGTCGCCGGACACATAGTCCGTGGGTCACCAGGCGGGGTTGGTGCAGCCGGGGGTGGTGCAGACGGGGCGGCTGGTGGCGTTCACCGTGTTCCTCTCTGTCCGGGCCGGCGGAATCTGCCGATGGCGTACCAGGCCGGACCCGCCCTCGCAACGGCCAAGCGGTGTCGACGGCCGGGGGCCACGCGGCACAGTCCCAGCCTCAAGCTGCGGTGACCTTCAACAGGGCAAGGGTGCCGCGCGACCCCCGGCCGCCGAGCCATTGCGAGGGCGGGTCCGGCCTGGTCCGGGCGGAGCCCAGATTCCACCGACCCGGACAGAGAGGAACCCTCACCATGAACGCCACCATCCACCCCACCGCCTGCACCACCCCCGGCTGCACCAACCCCGCCACCACCACCCTCCCGTACTACGTGCCCGGCGACGAACACGACCACGCCTGCACCGACTGCCACGCCGCCTACCTCGAAGCCCTCACCGCCCGCGACGACGACTGACCCGAAAGGGGGCTTCGGCCCCCTTCTCTTCCGTTGCGGAAAAAGCGACCGGCCCGTGCCGTCGTGGTTGGCCTGGTAGTCGTTGCGCGTCCTTCGGCCGCGTGGCCCTGGTGGTCGGTGGCCTGCATTGTGTTCCCGCGCCCCTCCAGCGTCAAGGGCGCTACGCGTCACTGCGTGATGGGCAAGCCCACCCTTGACCCCGGAGCCTCTACGCGCGAAGGGCAGGCCCTATGGGGCAGGCGGTGAAGCCAGCCCCCGATGTGTGCAGGCCACCCACCACCAGGGCCAAACAACCAAAGCTGGCACGTGGACGGAATCGCCCGCGTGCCACAAACGTGCCATATAACCCGGTCAAAACCGGTAAACGCCGGATCTCAGCGCGCAGCAAAACCCGCAGATCAACAAGCCATGTGAGCACTTCACCCTGATTCCCAAGCAGACAGCGCGGGTTCGATTCCCGTCATCGGCTCAAAGAGAAGGCCCCGAGTGATCAGTCACTCGGGGCCTTTGCTTGTGCGGAGGAAGCTCGCCGAACGATGACGGTCGCAGAGGCTTGTTTATGACTGACTGGTCATTCATTATGGGGCTATGCCGAAAGTAGTCGATCGTGCCGCACGCAGGCAGGAAATCCTTGATGCCGCCGCGAAGGTGTTTGCCCGCAAGGGGTTCGCGGCCTCGCGCATAGACGATGTCGCGGCCGAGGCGGGGATCGCCAAGGGCACCATCTACCTGTATTTCGACAGCAGGGATGCACTGCTCAGCGGCGTCTTCGGTAGCTACATGGCCGAGACCGAGCAGGTACTGGCCCACCTCGGTGAGGGGCCCGCGCTGCAACGGCTCGCCCGACTCGTGCGTGGCGCGATGGAGATGCTGGACTCCCATCCCGATCACGTGCGGGTTCTGCTGGATGTGTGGGCCGCGAATCCGCCCATCGATCTGGTCGGCGTCTATCGCGACTATCGCGCCGCCATCTCAGGACTGCTGGCCGAGGCCGCCGAGCAGGGGGAACTACGGGAGGGGGTCGGCGCGCGGCACGCGGCGGTCATTGTCGCGGCGATCGAAGGATGTCTGGTGCAGGCCCTGGTCGACCCCGACTTATCGCTACGCGATCTGGTCGACCCGGTGCTCCAGATCTGCGTGGAAGGAATCCGGCGATGAATCTCATCGATCGGCTGATCGCGCCGGGCGCCACCCGGTCGGAGGTCGGTCTCGGCTTCGGTTCCGCGGTCTGCGGGGCGGCAACAGGATTCGCGCTGGCGGCAACGGCCGGGTGGTCCTGGCTCGCGGTCGCGGTGGTCACCGTCATCGCCTTCGACCTGTTCGGTGGCGCGGTGGTGAATGCGCTGACCTCGGCCAAACGCTGGTATCACCGCCCTGGCCGGACGTGGATCCATCACCTGGGCTTCGTCGCAGCGCATCTGCAACCGTTCATCCTGGCGGCGGTGGCACCCGGTTTCGGGTGGGCCGCAGCGGTCGTCATCTACACGGTGGCTATGGCCGGTGCCGTCATCGTGACCGGGACGCCGGAGGCGCTGCGCCGCCCGATCGCCTTCGCGGCCACCGCGTTCGGTGTGGTCGTGGTGACCAGCCTGATCGCCGTCCCGCAGGAACTGCTCTGGTTCGCGCCGGTATTGCTGATCAAGCTGCTGTTGGCGCATCTGCTTCCCCTGGACGCCGGGGGTGCTGACCTGCGCGAACCGTGGAGGAGCGGCGCGGCGGCATGAGGATCGTTATCCTGCGAAAGCAGTGGCAGGCACCGCGTTCTCGATCCACTGTTCGAGCCGGATCGCCCCGCACGCACCGGACGTAAGGAACACCCAGCACATGAGCACCACCACGCACGCATTCACCGACGACGCGCTGGGCGAGATGGACGCGGTGGCATTGGCCGCCGCGATCCGCGACGGGCAGGTGGGGCGGGCCGAAGTGATCGAGGCCGCGATCGAACGAGCGCAGCGAGTGAACCCGCAGCTCAACGCGATTCAGGCCGAATGCTTCGCGCGGGCGCGGGCCGCGCAGCCGGCCTCTGGGGTGTTCTCCGGGGTGCCCGCCTTCGTCAAGGACAACACCGATATCGCCGGGCTGCCCACCTGCCACGGTTCGGCCGCCTTCGATCCGCATCCGGCCGCACGTACCAGCGGGCCGGGCGCGCAGTTCCTGCATCCGGGGTTCGTCGCGCTCGGCAAGTCCACGCTGCCGGAGTTCGGGCTCACGGCGAGCACCGAATACGCCGACCGTCCGCCGACACGCAACCCGTGGAACACCGACTACTCGGCGGGCGCGTCCTCGGGCGGATCCGCGGCGCTGGTCGCGGCCGGTGTGGTGCCGATCGCGCACGCCAATGACGGCGGCGGCTCGACCCGCATCCCGGCCGCCGCCAACGGCCTGGTCGGCTTGAAACCCACCCGCAACCGGCTGCTGGACCAGCCCGGCGCCAGGCAGCTACCGGTGCACCTGGTGGCCGAGGGCGTGCTGACCCGCTCGGTCCGCGATACCGCGCATTATCTGGCGGCCGCCGAACGCTTCCACACCAACACCAAACTTCCACCCATCGGCCTGGTGGAGGGCCCGAGCGAGCGGCGGTTGCGCATCGGCGTGATCCGCCACGACGTGCGCGGTCGGGCCGTGCATGAAGAGACCGGCGCGATCCTCGACTCAGCGGCTGCCGTCTTCGCCGGTCTCGGCCATGAGCTGGTCGAAACCCGGCTCCAGGTCGACGAGCAGTTCATCGAGGATTTCAAGCTGTACTGGGCGGCGGTGGCGGCTTTGCTGTCGACCTCGTTCCGGATCGCGCAGCGCAAACATTTCGATCCGAGTTTGCGCGATCCGTTCACCAAGGGCCTGTCGGCGCTGGCCACGAGCCGGCCGCTGAGCGTCATGCGCGCGGTGCGAAGGCTCCGCACCGCACCCGCGATCTACGACGCCCACTTCACCGACGTCGACGTGCTGCTCACCCCGGTGCTCTCGCATCCGGCGCCGCTGCTCGGCGATCATTCCCCGAACCTGCCGTTCGACGAGCTGTTCGCCAAGCTCGTCGACTACGTCGGGTTCACCCCGCTCAACAATGTCGGCGGCGGGCCCGCGGTATCGCTGCCACACGGGCGCATGTCGGCGAACCTGCCCGGTTCGATCCAGCTGTCGGCCCGGCACGGCGCCGAACGTACGCTGCTCGATCTGGCCTACCAGTTCGAGGCCGCGAGCCCATTCCCGCGGATCACCGATGTGCAGAGCGCCGGCGAAAGGGTCGCCGGCTAGCCGCTCCGGGCGAGTCGGCGCCGACCGAAGCGCACGACAGGACCTCGCGGCATCAGGAGAAGCCGCGGGCCGGGTGTGGTTCTACGCCTCGGCTCGAGGTGGTACCCGGCTCGGTCCCGCGCGGAACCGACGCCTCGTCCTGGCCGAACTACTTCTGCGCCCACACCCCGAGCTCATTCCCGCTCGGATCGGTGAAGTGGAATCGCCGACCGCCCGGGAATTCGTACGGCCCGTTGACGACGGTCCCGCCCGCGGCCTCGACCGCCCGCACCGAGCCGTCCAGATCGTCGGAGTACAGCAGCACCAGCGGCCCGCCGTGACGTACCTGCTCGGCCAGCGCCAGCCCGCCGACCTCGGCGTTTTCCGCTCCGGCCGGGTTTCGGATGCCGGCGTATGCGGGTCCGTAGTCGTTGAACTGCCACCCGAACGCCTCGGTATAGAAGCGTTTGGCCGCGGGCAGATCGGTGACGGCGATTTCGATGTAGTCGATGGCGTGATGACGGTGGCTGCCTGCGTCGGAATCGGACATGGGCCGATGATGCCGCAGGGGTCCGACAACTTCCCGGTGACCGGGCCGCGATGGCCTGCCATTACGCTCGTGCGCGTGCTGCTTTCCGATCGTGACATCCGCGCGGAGATCGCCGGTGGGCGTCTCGGGCTCGAGCCGTTCCAGGAAAACCTGATCCAGCCGTCGAGCATCGACGTGCGCCTGGACGGGATGTTCCGGGTGTTCAACAACACCCGATACACCCATATCGACCCGGCTCAGCGGCAGGACGAGCTGACCAGTCTGGTCGAGCCCGCGCCCGGTGAGCCGTTCGTGCTGCATCCGGGTGAGTTCGTGCTCGGCTCCACGCTGGAGGTGTGCACCCTGCCCGACGATCTGGCGGGCCGCCTGGAGGGTAAGTCGAGTCTGGGCCGGCTCGGCCTGCTCACCCATTCCACCGCGGGGTTCATCGATCCCGGGTTCAGCGGCCACATCACGTTGGAGCTGTCGAATGTGGCGAACCTGCCGATCACGCTGTGGCCGGGCATGAAGATCGGTCAGCTGTGCCTGTTCCGGCTGACCAGCCCCGCCGAGAACCCCTACGGCAGCGCCGCCACCGGCTCCAAATACCAGGGTCAGCGGGGCCCGACGCCGTCGAAGGCGTACCTGAACTTCCCGCTGCCGAGCCTGGACCGGTAGCTCCCGGCGCGAACGGGCCGACGTCGGCACCGGCACCATCTTCCGGTATCGATCAGGACCGGCGCCCGCGCCGATCCTGTCCCCCCGCCCGGCCCGGCGCACAGCTTCCTCGTCTATGCGCCGGGACCGAGCGCGACCGACCGCTCTAGTCGGGCCGATCCGCACCCACCGCAAGCGCGGCTGTGACGATCGTCGACAGCGGCGGCAGTCGTCGGCCTCGCTCCGGAGGCTCGACCCAGTAGCAGCCTTCTCTGGTCCAGCGACCGAGGCCGGTGGGCAGCATGACGGCACTGCCGACAGCGGGTATGCCGATGTCGAGGCGGTTGAGCACCTCCATGAGCTGCGCGCCTGGCCTGCTGTCCGGGGTGGCCAGGAAGCTCCAACGGATCTGCCTGGCCAGCATGGGAACTCGCACGCCCTGCTGTGCCAGTGCCGCACGGACCTTCTCCGCGCGCCAGGTGGGTAGGTGAATCACGCAGGCCCTCGCGGTGATCGGTAGCATCACGAACCCGCCGCGTTCGGTGACCACCAGCCCGAATTCGTGCCGGTAGAAGGCCGCCCAATCGTCGATCGTCCTCAGTTTTTCCACGTTCATCGCGTAGCCCCCTGGCCCGCTGACGCCGGGCCGGTCGGAGTCGGATTCGCCACCGATTCCAGGCTCGCGGTAATGCCCGGCGCGCCACAAGCGCCGACCCGCCGGCGTTCCACTGCCCTTGCGCTGCCAGTTATTCGAGTCGAAAAGGCATGTGGCAGCGCTCACAATTTGCTCGTAACCTGTGGGGGACGTTTCGTTCGAAGGGAAGACAACGTGGTCCGGCAGTGGTCAGGGAAGGAGACCCGGGCGCTGCGCGACGCCATGCGGATGAGTATCCGGGAGTTTGCCGCCCATTTGGGGGTGCACCAGCGCCTGGTATCCAAATGGGAAGCGGGCGGCAGCCGGGTTCATCCGCGCCCGGTGAACCAGGCCGCGCTCGATACCTCCCTGGCCAGGTCCGACGATGTGGTGCGGGCACGGTTCGCGGAGCTGATCAGTCAGCCCGCCACACCGCGATTCGGCGCGCGAGCCGGCGACTCGGCGCACAGCAGTTATTCCAGCGACGCGGAACTCTTGGACCTCATAGACGCCGGCGCGGTGAGAGGCGATGCGTTAGCAGCGATTTCGGAGAGGGATCTGATAATGGCGGCTGCCCACGAGGCCAGTGAACACGCGAGCCGGGCCGAGAGCACCAATATCGGCGCGATGACATTGGAACAGCTCGACGCCGACGTCACCCGAATCGCCAACGACTACGTGCATATTCCGCCGGTCCCGATGGTGGTGGAGATGCTGCGGGTGCGGCGGCGGGTGTATCGCTTGCTGGAGGGGCAGCAGCGTCCCGCCGATACCAGTCATCTGTATCTGCTCGCGGGTAGCTTGTCCGGGTTGCTCGCCAACGCCAGTACCGATCTCGGCCATTACGATGCCGCCGCCGAACAGATCCGCGCCGCCAGGGCCTATGCCGAATTATGTGGGCACAACGGATTACGCGCGTGGACCCGGGGCATGCATGCGCTCATCGAGTACTGGTCGGAGCGTCCACGCCGAGCGGTCGAACTTGCCCAGAGCGGATTGGAATTCGCCGATTCGGCCACCGCGCGGGTGCGATTGAGCAATATCGAGGCCAGGATCTGGTCCAAGATCGGCAGTGCCGCCGATACCGAGCGCTGCCTGCGCGCGGCCACCGACGCCCGCGACGGCTCCGGTTCGGACACCCTGCACGATGGCATCGGCGGCGTCTTCGGTTTCCCGGACGCGAAGGCGCAGTACTACGCGGGCGCCACCTACATCCATCTCGGCATGGCCGAGCCCGCCCTCGCGGCGACCGAGCAGGCGATCGAGCTGTACTCCACCGGCCCGGCATGGCAGCGCTCCTACGGCGCCGAGGCCCTGGCCCGGGTGGATTCGGCGGCCGCGCACCTGATCAACGGCAGCCTCGACGGCGCGAGCGAGGCCCTGCATCCGGTGCTCGGCCTCGCCGAGGACAAACGCATCGCCCAACTGGAGGAACGGCTCACCGGCGTCCGCCGCCGCCTCGCCGCGCCCACCTTCGACGGCGCCACCGAAGCCGCCGCGCTGGACGAGCGCATCGAGGAGTTCTGCGGGAGCACCGCCGCCAACGGGCTCGCGGCAGGGTCGGCGGGCTGAGCTCCGCTATTTCGGTTCGGCGGGAGCCATTCCTGAGCACAACCACCGGCCGTCGACCCGCTCCATCGTCACGGTGAACGACTGGCGCTCGTTCCGTGGCGCCGGTTCGAAGGCTTTCGTCACGGTGTAGTCGGCATGGACGCTCACCTCGGCCCGCTTGCCGTTCCCGGTGAGATAGACGCACTCGTTGGCGGAGCTCGTCGACGACATCTGCATCGTGACCATCAGGTTGCTCAGGTCGGGGAAGGTGTTGTCGAAATCGCTCTTGAACGTTCCGGTCGAGCCGGCGTCGACCGACCGCCTGTACGACTCGAGATCGCGGTAGTCGTAGGTGGTCATGATGGCGGTGAAATCGCACGCCGCCTGCCGGGCCGCCTCGCGGGAATCCTGCGCTGACGGCCGCGCGGTCGTCGTCGGCCGGGCCTGCTCGACCGGGTCCGAGTCGCTGATCGTCACGCCGATCGCGACTCCGACGCCGCCGATCACCAGCGCGGCCACCAGCACGGCGACGCCGATCAACGCGATACGGCGACCGGGCCCACGGCCGGGTGGTGGTCCAGGTGGTAGCGGCGCGCCGAAGGCGGGGTTCGGCATCGGCGCCCCCGGCGGTGGCTGAGCCCCCGGCCCGAACCCACTCTGCCAGCCGTGATCCGGGCCCATCGGCCCACTCTGCCAGCCGCCCCCGCTGTTGCTGCTGTCCAACGCCCGGTCTCCTCCACCCACAGTTACGCCGGTCACCCTACGCGACGGCGAGGCGGGGACCCGGAGCGAGAATTGCCGAGGATGGCACCATGGAGCGGTGAGCACTGGTCATCATCCGCATCGCCCGCCGCGTGTTCTGGAGCAATCCACGAAGCTGCAGGACGTCGTCTACGAGATCCGTGGACCGGTACTCGCGCATGCGGCACGGCTGGAGGCCGAGGGGCATCGCATCCTCAAGCTCAACATCGGCAACCCGGCGCCGTTCGGGTTCGAGGCCCCCGATGTGATCATGCGCGACATCATCGCCGCCCTGCCCTATGCGCAGGGCTACTCCGAATCCAAGGGCATCCTGTCGGCCCGGCGCGCCATCGTCACCCGCTATGAGCTGGTGCCCGGTTTCCCCGAGCTCGACGTGGACAGCGTCTACCTGGGCAATGGTGTGTCCGAGCTGATCACCATCACCATGCAGGCGCTGCTGAACAACGGCGACGAGGTGCTCATCCCCGCCCCGGACTATCCGCTGTGGACCGCGATGACCAGCCTGGCGGGCGGCACGCCGGTGCATTACCTGTGCGACGAGTCCAACGGCTGGCAGCCCGATATCGCCGACATCGAATCGAAGATCACCGACAAGACCAAGGCGCTGCTGGTGATCAACCCGAACAATCCCACCGGCGCGGTGTACTCCACCGAGGTGTTGCAGCAGCTGGTCGACCTGGCACGCAAACATCAGCTGTTGCTGCTCGCCGATGAGATCTACGACAAGATCCTCTACGACGACGCCAAGCACATCTCGCTGGCGACGCTGGCACCGGACCTGCTCTGCCTGACGTTCAACGGCCTGTCCAAGGCCTACCGGGTGGCGGGCTACCGGTCGGGTTGGCTGGCGATCACCGGTCCGAAGGAGCACGCGGCCGGCTTCATCGAGGGCATCGACCTACTGGCCTCGTCCCGGTTGTGCCCGAATGTGCCCGCGCAGCACGCCATCCAGGTGGCGCTCGGCGGCCACCAGAGCATCGAGGATCTGATCCTGCCCGGCGGCAGGCTGCTGGAGCAGCGCGATGTGGCCTGGGAGCGGTTGAACATGATTCCCGGCGTCTCGTGCGTGAAGCCGAAGGGCGCGCTGTACGCGTTCCCGCGGCTGGACCCGAATGTCTACGAGATCCACGACGACGCCAAGCTCATCCTCGACCTGCTGTTGCAGGAGAAGATCCTGATGGTCCAGGGCACCGGGTTCAACTGGCCCAACCACGACCACCTGCGGATCGTCACCTTGCCGTGGGCCCGTGACCTGGCCGTCGCCATCGAACGCTTCGGCAACTTCCTGTCCAGCTACCGCCAGTAGCGCACCGCCGTCAACGGGACCAGCCCCTGCTTCCTGCGGTGAAAACAGACTTCATGTTCGTCTAATCGCGGTTTTTGGAGACTTACTAGCGCAAAACAAGTTGTTTTGTGTACAGTAGGCATCGGCGCTTTCGAGCGCCCGGTCGGGTTGTCTACCCCCCCTGGACAAGCCGACCTTGTGGGTCAGGCTGCCTACCCCCCTGGGCGCCACCCTGCGGCCGGCGGAGACATCCCCCTGCTCTCCGCCGGCTTGCCCGCCTCTCCGCGTTTTTTTGGCCAGACTTAGACGCGGGGTTCTTTGCGTTGGCGGCCGGCGGTATTGCATAAAGGCGAGTTAGCCCGTACCCGGTGAGTTACCCGGATCTTGCGAGATCAGTTGGTGCGGTGGGGAGAAAGACCAGCTGGGCCGATTGGGGTTGGGGCGGTTGGTCGGGTCCGTGCTTGGTGGGTATCTGGATCCTGTGGGGCGGTGAAAGGTCTCTTTGGTGGGGGAATCTGGGCTCGGTGGTTGTCTCGACCGCTTCCGGTGCTCTTGAAAACCACGTCCATTAAGCTCGGCGCGTGAGCGACCACCATCACCATCACGATCACTCCGGGCCGATTGCCATCGGGGCTACCGCTGCGCGGGTCGTTGTCGGGTTACTAGCGGTCATCGGGGTGGTCGTGGTGATCGCCACCATCGCGTTGTGGCCCAGTGAGCAGCAGGTGGATATTCCGCTGCCGATGCAGAACGCCGGGGGCGGGGCGGTGCAGACCGAGGCGGGGACCGTGGTGTTGCAGGACATGGGGGCCTGCGGCAGTCCGTCGCTCGGCAAGGTGTTCGCGGACAAACCGGATCCGCCCGCCACCAACGCCTACACCTGCCAGCGCAGCCTGATCGCCATCGAATCCGGGCCGCACGAGGGCAATCACACGCTGCTCGAGATCGCTCCGGGGCCGGGGCAGCCGGAATTGAAAGCGGGCGACCACATTCGCATCGTCCGGCAGACCGCGCCCGACGGAACCCCGCTCTACTCCTTCGACGACTACGCGCGCGGCCTGCCGCTGACGCTGATCGCCCTGGCCTTCGTGGTGGTGATCATCGTGGTCGCGCGCTGGCGTGGACTGCGCGCACTTCTCGGACTCGGATTCGCCTTCGGCGTGCTGGTGATGTTCATGCTGCCCGCCCTGCTGGACGGCAAGCCGGCCATCCCGGTCGCGCTGGTCGCGGGCTCGCTGATCCTGTACGCGGTGCTCTACCTCGCGCACGGCGTGAACCTGCGGACCAGTTCGGCCCTACTCGGCACACTGACCTCGATGGTGCTCGCGGCGGTGCTGTCCTGGATCGCCATCGGCGTCACCGACCTGACCGGGCTGTCGGAGGAGCAGAACACCAACGTCGCCACCTACCTCGAACACGTCAGCATCACCGGGCTGCTGCTGGCGGGCTTCATCATCGGTTCGCTCGGTGTGCTCAACGACGTCACAATCACCCAGGCCTCGGCCGCCTTCGAACTGGCGGCGCTGGACGAGGGTGCCTCGCGCCGCGAGATCTTCGCCGCCGCCATGCGGGTGGGTCGCGACCACATCGCCAGCACCGTCTACACCCTGGTGCTCGCCTACGCCGGTGGTGCGCTGCCGCTGCTGCTGTTGTTCAGCGTCGCGGGCCGGGAGATCCGTGACGTACTGGTCGGCGACGCCGTGGCCATCGAGATCGCGCGATCGGCCGTCGGCGGTATCGCGCTCGCGCTGTCGGTGCCGCTGACCACCGGTATCGCGGTGCTGCTCGCGCGGCCGTTCGGATCGGGGAAACCCGCACCGAAGGTGACCAACCGCCCGCGCCACGCGAAGGCCTGAGTTCGGTCGCGGTGGTGTTCGCGCGGGCTGTTCGGATCCGGTGTCCGCATCTCGGGTGACCGACCGTCCGCCGCGCGGACCTGCCCGCCCATTGGTCGGCCCATGTGCGGTGCTGCTCACGCCGACCGCGCGGACCGGAACACGGACCGGCAGGTGACCAACCGCTGCGGCACGCGAACGACGAGCCGCTCGGCGTCGGAAGCCGGCTCAGCCCGGCGGCGGCGGAGGGAACAGCGGCGGGATCGTCGGAACGATGATCGGCGGCAGCCCGGGAACCACCACGATGGTGTTGGGGCCGACGGTGGTGGGCGCGGGCTCGTCCGGCCGCTGACGCTGCGGCGGTGGCTCGGCGATGGCTTCCTCGGCCTCGGTGGTGGTGGGCACCGCGGTCTGCGGGAGCGGCGCGCTCGCCTTCGACGGTGTGGTCGGCAGTGGTGAGGTGTTGCCCTCGCTGGTGTGGGAATCGCGTTCCAGCACCTGCGGGCCGTAGCCGAGCCCGAGACCGATGGCGGCCACCACCGCCAGCGCGCTCACCGTCAACGCGGCACCGCTGATCTCGCGGCGCCCGCGCCTGCGTTCGGTGGGCGCCGACAGCCACGACGGGGCCAGCTCGTCGTCGGCGAAGGCCGGGTCCGGGGCAGGGCGCGCAGCCGTCGTCGCGACCGGACGCGGTGCGCGCACGGCTCGGGCCAGCAGTGCGGCGCCGCGGGCAGCGACCGTCTCCGGATCTTCCGGCACCACGACCGGCAGCCCTAGCGAATGCTCCAAAACCCGCGCTACCAGCGGAATCCGGGCGCCACCGCCGACCACCAGCACGCCGTTGACGGGCATACCGGAGCGCATCACCACCTCGCGCGCCATCCGCGCGGACGATTCCACCGCGAGCGTGATCAGCGCTTCGAAATTCTCCTGCGCCAGCAACACCAGGCCCTGCTCGCTGGGCAACGCCACCGCGGTATTGCTCGACAGCTGTTCCTTGGCCTGCCTGCACAACGCGTCCAGCTGCGCCAAACCGGACGGATCGTGCGGGTGCGCGATGCGGCCGGAGGCGATCTGTTGTTCGCGGATCAGTGAGTCGATGTAGTCGCCGCTGATATCGCTGGTGCGTTCGGTGTGCCGGACCTGCCTGGTCTCGACGTCGACGATGCTCACCGACAGCCCCGAGCTCCCGAGGTCGTAGACGACGAGCATGGACGCCCCGCGGATATCGCCGCTGCGCTCGGCGAATTCGACGATCGCGTTGAGTTCGGGAACCAGCTCGTAGTTGGTGACCTGCTGTTTGGCCATGGCCGCGCGGAGCGCCCTGGCCTGCTGGTCGGTGCGGTAGGCGATGGCCGCTGCGGCGATATCGGCGGACGCCTCCAGCGTCACCCCGACGGCCTGGGCGGCGAGTTCGGCCGGGTCCTGCTCGGCTACCGGGACGGTCTGGAGGTCGAAGGACCGCGCGGCCAGATGCTCGTGCTGGTACCCGGCGTGGGGGCGGGCCAGCCGAACGGCGCAGGCCCCCACCGCAACTCCCAGTACCGAACCCATCAGCTGCTCATCTTCCCGCTCCACGACATGTGAGCCCGCATCGTCTGCACGCGGCGGCTCGTCCCCGAACCCTACCGACCGAGATCTGTGGAGTTCGCGGCAGTGCTGGCCGTTTACCTGATGGCCCCCGCCTCGACTGGCAACTCTACGGTGTGCCGAGCCCCGCGTACACCCATCCGGCCTCCCGCCAGGTGGCCGGTAGGAGACAGTTGCGGCCGTCGATGATGGACCGTGCCCGCACCACCGGATCCAGGTCGTGCGGCCGCAGCGCGGTGAATTCGGACCATTCGGTCAGCACAAGCACCACGTCCGCGCGATCGCAGGCCTCGGCCACCGAGGTGGCGTAGTTCAAGGTCGGGAACACCCGGCGCGAATTCTCCAGCGCCTTCGGGTCGTACACGGTGACAACGGCGCCGTGTAGCTGCATCATTCCGGCGACGTTGAGCGCGGGCGAATCGCGCACATCGTCGGATTCGGGTTTGAAGGCCGCGCCGAGCACCGCGACATTCGCACCGAGCAGCGATCCACCGCAGGCCTTGGTTGCCATATCCACCATCTTGGTGCGGCGGCGCATATTGATGTTGTCGACCTCGCGCAGGAAGGTCAGCGCGTGGTCGGCGCCGAGTTCACCGGCGCGCGCCATGAAGGCCCGGATGTCCTTGGGCAGACATCCGCCGCCGAATCCGAGGCCCGCGTTGAGGAAACGACGGCCGATGCGGGCGTCGTAGCCGAGGGCGTCGGCCAGCACGGTGACGTCGGCGCCGGTGGCCTCGCACACCTCCGAGACCGCGTTGATAAACGAGATCTTGGTGGCCAGAAAGGCGTTCGCCGACACCTTCACCAGCTCAGCGGTGGCCAAATCGGTCAGCAGGAACGGGATGTCGGCGGCGATGAGGTCGGCGTAGATCTCGCGCAACAGTTGTTCCACCCATGCCGATTCGGCGCGGTCGCGGTCGACACCGAGCACCAGCCGGTCCGGGCGCAGCGTGTCCTGCACCGCGAAGCCCTCGCGCAGGAACTCCGGATTCCATGCCACTTCGACATCGGTCGAGGTCAAAGCCCTGGCGCGGGCGCCGAGTTCGGCGGCGGTGCCGACCGGGACCGTCGACTTGCCGACGATCACCGACGGTCGCTCGAGCATCGGCGCGAGCGCGTCGATCACCGCGTGCACGTATTTCAGGTCGGCGGCGTATTCGCCCTTCTTCTGTGGCGTGCCGACGCCGAGGAAGTGCACATCGGCATGCGCGGCCGCCTCCTCGTAGGAGGTGGTGAAGCGCAGCCGTCCAGCGTCCAGGTTGCGGCGCAGCACCGCCTCCAGACCCGGCTCGTAGAACGGCACCACACCGTCGGAGAGCTTTGCGACCTTGCCCGGATCGACATCCACCCCGATCACGTCGTGCCCGAGTTCGGCCATACACGCGGCGTGCGTGGCCCCCAGGTACCCGGTTCCGAAGACTGTGCATCGCATGATCGATTGGTAAGCCGCGCCGGTGGCTACTCCGCCACACCGAGGCAAGAGTCCGGGCAACAATAGATGTACAGGGAGTGGAAACTTCCCTGACCTGCGGGTTCGCCCGCCGCGGTGGTCTGGATGCGCGAAGCCGCCTTGCCAGGGCGATATCCCGTCAGTCCGCCAGGGAAGTCGGTGGTTCCGATGCGTGTGCCGTGTGCAGTACGCCGACCAGCTCCGAGGAACCGCTCAGCCTGGTCTCGCCGATCCGGTCCACCGCTATCGCGGGTGTCCACGAATTGAGCACCACCGCGCCGCCGAAGCCGGGCAGGTCGGTCGGGCGGATCGCCTGCGTCCGCTGCGGTATCCCGGCCGCGTGCAGCCGGCGGCGCACGATGCCCATCATGGTGCCGGTGAGCACCGCCGCCTCCGGCCAGACGACCGTTTCCCCATCCCAGAACGCCAGATTCCAGATCGAGGCTTCGGACAAGCGGCCCTGCCGGTCGACGAAGGCGGCGTCGTCGAACCCCGCCGCCCGAGCGCGGCGCAGGTAGTAGGTCTTGGCGCCCTCACCGACATGCTTGATCTCTGGCATGAACCGTTCGTGTTCGTAGATCGCGAGCGAGAGGGGGCCGCGCGGTCCGTTCGCGGGCGCCGCGGTCCGGATGAGCGTGTGCAGCGACGGTTCGGCGGAGGTGCCGGTGAATTCCCCGGTGGAGTCGAACACCGTGAGCACCAGCGACAGATCGGGCGGTGAGCCGGCGACCGCGGTCCGCAGATCGGCGAGGACCCGTTCGGGTGCGAGGTCGGCGCCGAACAGCGTCCGCGAGGCTCCGGCCAATCGGTCCAGGTGCAGGTCCAGCCCGCGCACGGCGCTGTCGCGTATCTGCATCGCGGTGAAATGCGCGAAGCCGGCGAAGGCGTGGGATACCAGTGTGTCCGGATCGGCGGGCTGCCCGTCGATCAATGCCAGTGCGGGAAATGTCCTCATGCGGCGACGGTAAGCCTTGATACCGGTGTCAAGGTCAAGCCCGAACGGGGAGAGCGCGCCCGCCCGCTCGGCGCGGCCATGCATCACCGCTGGTGGACGGCGTGGATAGGATCGGCCGATGCGACGGATCGGCGGGACTGTGCTCGTCGTCTGCGCGGTGCTCGCGATCGTCACGGCGGCACTGTGGCCGGTATATGTGCGGCCACAGACCGAGGGCCCCGCGCCTGCCGACGCGATTCTGATTCTCGGTGGCGCCCACGACGGACGTGAGGAATTGGGGTTGACCCTCGCCCGGGACGGTTATGCGCCGCGGGTGCTGGTATCCAATCCCTACGAACACAGCGCGTTGGTGAACCGGATCTGCCACGGCGGTTACAGCTTCGAGGTGGAATGCTTCGACCCCGACCCGCGCACGACTCGCGGCGAGGGCCGCTACCTGGCGCGCCGTGCGCGCGAGGAGGGCTGGACGCGCGTGATCGTGGTGACGTTCACGCCGCATATCTCCCGCGCGCGCTACATTCTCGGCAAATGCTGGTCCGGGGAACTACTTTTCGTGGATCCGGAGCCGCGGCTTTCGGTGGCGCGCTGGGCTTACGACTATCTCTATCAGTCCGCCGGTTACGTCAAGGCGGCGTTCGAGAACTGCTAGATGCGCAGTCGAACGCCGCGCTGCCCGGCGGCGGATTCCGGGCAGCGCGGGCTCTCACGGTCTGGTCAGACGCGCGTAGCGGTTCAGATGATAGGCGCTGGAACCGAATTCGTTCTCGATCGCGGTGAGCCGCTTGAAATAGTGCCCGATGGCCAGTTCCTCGGTCATGCCCATCGCGCCGTGCAATTGCACCGACTGCTGACCGATGAAACGTGCGGCCCGGGCAATGGTCACCTTCGCCGCCGAAATGGCGCGCGCCCGCTCCGACGGTGAGCCCGACAGCGCGAAGGCAGCCAAATAGGCGGCGGCCGTGGCCTGTTCGAGTTCCATGTACATATCCACCATGCGGTGCTGCAATACCTGGAACTGGCCGATCGGCTGGCCGAACTGCTGCCGCTGTTTGCTGTATTCCACCGTGTCGGCGACGACCTTGCGCATCAGCCCGACCGATTCGGCGGCCACCGCGGCGATCGCTTCCTCCAGGGTCGCCTCGATGATCGCGGTCGCTTCGCCCTCGGCGCCGAGCAAGGCCGTGGCAGGCAGGCGGAAGCCGGTGAAGGTGAGGTCGGCGGCCTGCCGGTCGTCGATCGTGCGATAGCTGTGCACCTCGAGTCCCGTGGACGGTGCCGACGCGTCGAATTCGGTCAGGAACAGCGAAACACCGTCACGATCGCGCCGGTCTCCGCCGGTGCGGGCGCTGACGATCAGATGCGTCGCCAGCGGGGCGCTGGTGACCACGATCTTGGAACCGTCGAGCACCCATTCGTCGCCGTCCCTGCGGGCGGTGAACGAGATATCGTGCGCGGATTCCCCTGCCGACGGCTCGAGCGCCGCGAACGCGGTGCGGGCACTACCGGCGACGATGTCCCGCAGCACCGCGTCGGCCCGTTCACCGCCCGCTCGCGACAGCAATCCGCCACCGACCACGACGGTGTCGACGAACGGCTCGACCACCAGGGCATGCCCCAATTCCTCGGCGATGACCATCAATTCGGTGGGACCGCCGCCCATACCGTCGACCCGCTCGGCCAGGGTGGCGCCGAGAATGCCGAGCTCTTCGGCGAATCCGCGCCAGATCTCGGGCTGCCAGCCGGCCACGGATTTGGCCGCGCTGCGACTTTTCTCCAGCTCGTACCGCGCGGTCAGGAACCCCGCGACGGAATCGCGCAGCAACTGCTGTTCATCGGTGAGTGAGAAGTCCATCAGAGCCCCAATGCTGCCTTGGCGAGAATGTTCCGCTGAATTTCGTTGCTGCCCGCGTAGATCGAACCCGCGCGGTCGTTGAAATAACGCAGCGGCGCGACGGCCTGCCACTGCGGTCCGCTGTGATAACCATCGGCCGGTGGCGTGAATTCGGCAATCGGGCCACCGGGTTTGGTGGCATGCGGCTGGTAGGCCCGTCCGCGCGGTCCGGCTGCCAGCAACGCCAGTTCGGTGAGCTGCTGGCTCAGTTCGGTGGCGAGGATCTTCAGCATAGACGAGGCCGGTCCGGGGTCGCGGCCCTGCGACAGCGCCGAGATCGTCCGGTATTCGAGGATTTCCAGCACATCGGCGCGGATGCGGGCATCGGCCAGTCGCGCGGCGAATCCGGCATCGTCGATCAGTGGTTTCCCGTCCGGACCGGGCTGCTCGGCCGCCGCCTCCGCCAGATCCTTGGCCATGACCTGTAGCGCGGGCGCGGCCGCGCCGCCGCGTTCGTGCACGAGCACGTACTTGGCCACTGACCAGCCCTCATCGACGCGGCCGAGCACATTGCTCTTCGGCACCCGCACATTGTCGAAGAAGACCTGATTCTGCACCTGCTCGCCCGAGGTCATCACCAGTGGCCTGACCTCGATGCCCGGCGAGGTCATATCGATCAGCAGGAAGGTGATGCCCTGCTGCTTCTTGCCGGTGCGCGAGGTGCGGACCAGGCAGAAGATCCAGTTCGCCTCGGTGGCGTGGGTGGTCCAGATCTTGCTGCCGTTGCAGATGAAGTCCTCGCCGTCCTCGACCGCGCTCATGGTCAGCGATGCGAGATCGGATCCGGCCTCGGGTTCGGAGTAGCCCTGGCAGAAGAACACCTCGCCGGTGAGGATGCCGTTGAGGAAGAACTGCTTCTGCTCGGGGGTGCCGAAGGCGATGATGCCCGGCGCCACCATCCGGATGCCCATCGGCGACAGCGGCGGCGCACCGGCCAGTGCCAGTTCCCGGTTGAAGATGTAGTGCTGGGTGAGGGTCCAGTCGCAGCCGCCGTACTCCACCGGCCAGGTGGGCGCGGCCCAGCCGCGCTCGTGCAGAATCTGCTGCCACCGCATGCTGGCCTCATGGTCGGGATAAACGCTCGTTGCCAACCGCCCCGCCGCCCGAAGCTCCGGCGTCAACTTCTCCCGCAGGAACTCCCGCACCTCGTCCCGAAAGGCCGAATCGGCCTCCGACCAGTCGAAATCCATCCATACTCCCGAGGGCTGTGCATAGTCGCCGCAGCGCCCGCGTTCCGGGCACCCATGAGAGAAGTTATCCGCAATTCTCGCATGGAGTCAAACTGAAGGCATATGCCATCAAGTTTTGCTCGGCGCGGCCACCCCAACCGTGGCCTAGATATCAGAAGTAGTTCTGACATACTGAGGGTATGGGTACATCTGCGACATGGTCGGAGTTCCTACGGGACCCGAACCGGGTGATCGAGGCGATGGAGAAGAACGGTGACGTGACACTCGTTCGCCGATCCGCGCCGCCCGTGCGACTCAGCGATGCCGCGGAGTCCGATGCCAACCAGCAGACTCTGAGCGCGCTGACCCAATTGCTGGCGATTGCTCTCGACGATGAGCTGCTCGGCAAGGTGGTCGATCGGCTGACCATCGCATTTCCGTGGATCGAATTGCTGCCCGAAGATCAGCGGCCGGCTTTTGTCGCCGACTTCCTCAACAATGCGCGCGGCGGTCTCGCCGTCGGTCGGCTGGCCCGGCTGACCACTGTCCTCGCCGCGTGGCGCGACACTGCGGAGGCATACGCTGATCCTCGGATTCACGTGGACGGCTCCGATCTTCACTACCTTGATGAGCCTGTGCCGGTGCCGAATCCCGGGGCCGACGAGTGAGCAAGGAGCGGGGCGTCCCGCGACCGCTGAAGCGAGCCGAGTACGAGATCATCTTTATCACCAGTGAGGCGCAAAAAGGCTGGACCGACTGCCTGGCCGCGGCTCGTAATGCCATGGTCGACGCATGGGATGTGCTAACCCGAGAGCCGGAACGAATCTCGGCGAGGTTGTACACGCTCAAAGGCGGATTCCGGTACGGCACACATCAGGGGCGGACCTACGAGCGATACCAATACAAGTTCAGCGACGGCGGCAGGCTCTGGTACTTCGTCGAACACGCGCCGAAGGGCAGCAAGACCGCAGGGCGTGTCCTCTTGGAGCGTTGCATGCCCGGCCATCCGAAGGAGACCGAGTAGGGTCCGGCAATCCCTCTGGCCCTGCGGATTTCGCGGGCCGCTGACATGATTCGACCCGGGCCGCCGTGCGGGACCCGGGTCGAATCATGGTTGTTCGGATGTGGTGGTTCAGCTCTTGCGGCCAGGAGCCTTCGCACCGGACTTGAATCCGAGACCACCCGGCTTGGCGGTGGGCAGCGGGGCATCCGATGCGCCGTTGCCGTTCGCCGGCGTCTCCGCCTCGGTGGATTCCGATGCGGCGGTGGCCGGAGCCGATTCCGCGGCAGCCGATGCGGATTCCGCCGGAGCCGAACCCGATTCGGACGAAGCCGGAGTCTGCTCGGTCGAAGCCGAGTCGGCCGGAGCCGGGCTCGCGGCCGGAGTCTTGGCGCCGGGCGCCTTCGGTCCCGGGCGCTTGAACCCGGACTTCATGGCAAGACCCTTCGCCGCCACGGTCGGCATGGATTCGGCAGGCGCCGAAGCGGATTCGGTCGCGGCCTGCGCCGGAGCCGAGTCAGCCGAGGCCGGGGCCGATTCCGTCGCAGCCTCTTCGGCCGGAGCCGATTCCACCGGAGCGGCCGCGGGAGCCTTGGCGCCGGGCGCCTTCGGTCCGGGGCGTTTGAACCCGGACTTCATGGCGAGACCCTTGGCGGCGACCGTCGGCTTGGTCTCGGTGGGAGCCGATGCCGTCTCGGTGCCCGCCTCCGGTCCCTCGGCAGCCGGAGCCGCGGCTTCGGCCGGAGCCGCGGCCTTCGCACCCGGAGCCTTGGCCGCGCCCTTCATCGCGAGCCCCTTGCCGCCGGGCGCCTTGGCCGCGCCCTTCATGCCCAGACCCTTGACCGGCGGAGCGGCCGGAGTCTCGGCAGCGGCCTCGGCCGGAGCCTCGGCCTTGGCGCCGGGCGCCTTCGCCGCGCCCTTCATGGCCAGGCCCTTGCCGCCGGGTGCCTTCGCGGCGCCCTTCATGCCCAGACCCTTGGCCGGGGCCGGAGCCGCGGCCTCCGTCTCGGCGGCCGGAGCGGCAGCCTTCGCACCGGGTGCCTTGGCCGCGCCCTTCATGCCGAGACCCTTACCGGGAGCCTTGGCCGGGCCCTTCATGGCCAGGCCACCACCGGTCGGAGCGGCCTTCGCCGCAGCCGGAGCGGCCTCGGCGACCGGCTCGGGCTCGGGCTCGGGCTCGGGTTCCGGCTCGGGTTCGGCCTTCGGTTCCTGGATGACGGTCAGGTTCTCGGTCAACTTGGTCGGCTCGACCCGCTCGATCGCGTCCAGCATCAGCTGGGCTACGTCGACGACCTCGACACCTTCACCCTTGCCGTCTTCCTGGCGCGCGGTCACACCGTCGGTGAGCATGACGCGGCAGAACGGGCAACCGGTGGCGATCTTGGCCGGGTTGGTGGTCAGCGCCTCGTCCACGCGGTCGATATTGATGCGCTTGCCGAGCTGCTCTTCCATCCACATGCGGGCACCACCGGCGCCACAGCACATGGACCGTTCGCCGTGGCGCGGCATCTCGACCAGATTCGAGCCCGAGGCCTCCATCAGCTCACGCGGAGCGTTGTAGACCTTGTTGTGCCGGCCCAGGTAGCAGGGGTCGTGGTAGGTGACGTTCTGCGACACCGACGCCACCGGCACCAGCTGCTTCTGCCGCACCAGCCGGTTGAGCAGCTGGGTGTGGTGCACCACCTCGTAGGTACCACCCACCTGCGGGTACTCGTTGTTGAGCGCGTTGAAGCAGTGCGCACAGGTGACGACGATCTTCTTCTTTTTCTGCTCGACACCCTCGAACACCGAGTCCAGCAGTTCGATGTTCTGCTGCGCCAGCTGCTGGAACAGGAACTCGTTACCCGCGCGGCGCGCCGAGTCACCGGTGCAGGTCTCTTCCTGACCCAGCACCATGAACTTCACGCCAGCGGTGGCCAGCAGCTCGGCCACGGCCTTGGTGGTCTTCTTGGCGCGGTCTTCGTAGGCACCGGCGCAACCGACCCAGAACAGGTATTCGTAGCCGTCGAAGCTGTCGGCGTCCTTACCGAAGACCGGGATGTCGAAGTCCAGCTCGTTGATCCAGTTGAGCCGATCCTTGGCGTTCTGGCCCCACGGGTTGCCCTTGTTCTCCAGGTTCTTGAACAGACCCGCGAGCTCGGACGGGAACTCCGACTCGATCAGCACCTGGTAGCGGCGCATATCGATGATGTGGTCGACGTGCTCGATATCGACCGGGCACTGCTCGACGCACGCACCACAGGTGGTGCAGGACCACAGCACCTCGGGATCGATGATGCCGCTGACGTCCTCGCCGCCGACCAGCGGACGCTCGGCCTCCGCGCGCGCGGCCTCGGAGATCTTGGCCAGCTTGGCCTCGTCCGGCTTGCCCTCGGCGTCGACCAGGCCCACCTCGTCGCCGCCCATGTCCTTGCGGCCACCGGCCAGCAGGTACGGCGCCTTCGCGTAACCGTGGTCGCGCAGCGACATGATCAGCAGCTTCGGCGAGAGCGGCTTACCGGTGTTCCAGGCCGGGCACTGCGACTGGCAGCGACCACATTCGGTGCAGGTGGTGAAGTCCAGCCAGCCCTTCCAGGAGAAGTCCTCGATCCGGCCGGCACCGAGGGTGTCGGTATCGGGGTCGACGTTCTCCATGTCCAGGGCCTTGCCGTTGGACATCATCGGCTTGGCGGTGCCGAGGGCCACGCCGCCGTCGTCTTCACGCTTGAAGTAGATGTTCGGGAACGCCGAGAAGCGGTGCCAGGCAACACCCCACGTGATGTTGCGGCCGACCACGAACAGCCAGACCATGCCGGACATCAGCTTGATGAAAGCGAAGATCGAGATCAGCGTGACGTTGGCGGGGATCACCTTGGCCAGCTGTCCCGTGACCGGGTCGGTCCAGCTGGAATGGCCGTGCAGCGACAGCACGCCCGCCTTGACCAGCACCATGCCGATGCCCTCGCTGAGCACGACCCACTCGACGAAGTAGGCAGGGCCGAACTTCGACCCGCTGAAACGGGAGAGTCGCGCGGGCAGGCGCGGGTGATTGAGCTGGCGGATGACCATCAGCGTCACGATGCCGACCACCGTGCCGACGCCGAGGATCTCATCGCCCAGGTGGAACCACCAGGTTTCCCCGATGAACGGCCAGGACCAGGTGGGCTTGAAGGTCTGCCCGTAGGCCATGAACCAGAACTGCGCACCCGCGAGGAAGCCGATCATGACCAGCCAGTGCGCCCAGCCGACGGTGCGGAATTTGTTCATGCGCGTGTGCGCGATGAACTCCACCAGCATCTGCTTGAAGCGCGGGAAGAACGGCCGCCACCGATCGGGAGCGGACTGACCGATCATGATCGTCCGCACCATTGTTCCGGCGCCGCCAAAGAACGACACCCAACAGAGAAGGCTGAGCGCCGCTCCAAGGGTGCCCAGCGTCACGGTCAGGGCATTCATGTCGCGACCTTTCTTTAGAGGCAACACGAGCTGTCGAGGCTGTGCGCCTCGGGATGGCTCGTATCCTAACTGCCAGTAAGTTACCCGCCGGTAACTTGTGGTGTCCAGCGTAGGATCTGCGATCGGGTGGTGCCCCATCTTCCTGGGGGTTGACCGCGGATTTTGCTGTGATCAAGCTCACACAAGACAGGTCCGCCTTTATGCGACTCGAGCTGTTCAACACCGTAAAGGGCATGCACAACCCCGCATGAGATAAGGACAGGCTTACCCGTTTGCGGTCGTTCCTATACGTAATGAATCTCGCATCTGGACTTTCGTTCGACTAGGCTCACGGCGTTCTGTTCTGTGTGCCTGTGTTCACAATGCTCGGAGGGGATTTCGGAGTTGCCGGCCGAAATGATTGAGCTCGCACGTGGGCGTCATCGGTGCACGGACAACCTGATGATGGATTGGAAACTGAATGAAACTCCGCAAGACCACCGCGATTGCCGCGATGGTGACCGGCGCGATGGCCATGGGGTTCGGCACGGCTCACGCTGAACCGGCGGCCGAGGCGGCGCAGCCCATCAGCTATTCCGTCAAGCTGGTCGACAAGACCGTCGTCACCACCTTGAAGAACGGCACCTTCGAGCTGGCCAAGTCCTCGAAGGACGTCAAGGAAGACGACGTCTACCTGATCAAGGACGACAAGGGCGCGACGGTGGTCTCGCTGCCGATCGCCTTCAACGTCGCCGACGTCGAGGTTCCGGTGAAGCCCGTGGTCAAGGAAGAGGGCAAGGTCCTCGAGCTGACTCCGGACAAGGCCGCTGTTCCTGCCGACAAGCTGGCCGACAAGAAGGTCAATGCGGTGAACCTCGGCCTCAAGCCGGTGGCCTCGCCCATCGAGAACCAGCGCGCTCAGAACGAGTTCGCCAGCCAGTTCGGCATCGCCACCGCGGTGGGCGGCTTTCTCGGCACCGCGATCGGTGTGGTCGCCGGCGGTCTGATCGGCACGGCAGTCGGTCTCGTCGAGTGCCTCACCATCGTCGGCTGCATCGCGGCGATCCCGACTATCGTCGCGTTCGCCGGTATCGGCGGCATCCTCGGGACGATCGCTGTCGGCGGTCCTGCCCTGGCGATCGCCGGTATGGACCTGATCAACACCCTGAACGCGCCTGCCGGCACCACCAAGTGGTCCGACGAGAACATGAAGGGCGGCAAGTAATTGCCTTAGAGGCAGTTCGCGCCGCGAGCGACCGGCCCGTCCCGAAAGGGGCGGGCCGGTTTGCGTTTTCGGCCCTGTCCGGTGGGCCGGCTGTCCCGAAATACGCGCCTTGTGGGGTGCCGCGCTCGATGTGCAACGCCCTCGGGCCGGTCAACGGATGTTCCGGCGCCCACATTGGGGGTCCGCCGCCACTCGGGCCCCGTTGAGCATCCGAAAATCCTGGGGGTAACCCAGGGTTCATCCCTCGTTGGTTCGCGCCCCTGCGGGCCGATCAGGCGGTAATGAGTCATAGGCCGACATGAGCGGCGTCAGTGGGTACGAGCGCGCGGCGCCAACGGGACTGAGTGCCCGTACAACGAAAGAGGCCGGCAGCACGTATGCTGCCGGCCTCTCGACGTCTCTGCCGAGCGTAGAACCTAGTTGGTGCGGATCCGCAGGCCCGGGTTGTCCGAGAGCACCACGCTGACGGGCTGCGCGAACAGCTGCGGGGTGTTGCCGGTGAGGGCGCCGATCAGGTTGGGGATCTCGCAGACCGGGAAGTCGGCCACCGAGGAGGCGCTCGAAATACCGAGGGCCAGACGGCCGGTCACGATCGGGCCGCCGCTGTCGCCGGGCAGGGCGCAGATATTGGCCGAGAAGCTCTGGGTGAGCTGGCGGTCGCCGACCTGCACGGTCTGATCGACGGCGTTGACCACACCGCAGCTGAAGCCGGTACGGGAACCGGACTTGCAGACCGGGGCGCCGACGACGGGCGTCGCGACACCGTCGACCAGGATCGGAGCGGCGCCGGGCACACGAACAGCGTTGTTGGCGAAGCGATCCCGGGCCTGATCGGCGATGCGGACGATGGAGTAGTCCTGGTTGCCGAGCACGGACTTGCTGAAGGTGCCGAGCTTGCCACCGAGCTTGTCGCCGGGCAGCAGCTCGTGCACGGCGGCGGCGTTACCGCCGCCGGCGCTGGCGATGTCGGGGTTGCAGTGGCCCGCGGTGACGTTGACGGTGGCACCGTCCCGGTCGACGCCGTTGAAGCCGAACGAGCAGCGCAGCGAGGTGCGCCCGGCGACCGAGGCGTAGCCGTCGCCACCGGCCAGCGAAGCGCCGGTGACCTCGGCGATCGGATCGGCCGACGGCAGCGCCTCACCGGCGACCGGCGGGGCCATCACGATGACGCGGGCCGGGTCGACGAAGCTCGGCATCGGCAGGCCGGGCTTGTCCACCCGCACCGCGATGCTGTTGTTGACGGTGTCGATGACGACGCCGCGCACCAGCGAGGCCACCGGCTCCGGCTGTTCGTCGAGCCAGCGTTCGAACGCGCTCTTCTCACCACGCAGCGCGGACTGGCTCTTGGCCACGTTGCGCACCTCGAATCCGGCGGATTCGGCGGCCGCGCGAGCCTCGTCGATGCCGGAGCCCGGCGCGAGGGCGACGACGGCCTTGCCCGCGTCGTCGAGCCACGCACCGCCGAACACCTGCGGGAACTGCCGCTGCGCGGTGGCCGCGAACGCGGCGACCTGCTGGGCGAGGTCGGCGCGGCGCAGGTATTCGTCGGCCGAGATCTTCAGATCGCGGGAGACCGCGGTGATGAGCTCGGCGGGCAGCCCGGGTTCGGTGTCGGGCTGGGCTGACGCGACCGCTGCGGTGGGGCCGAACAGCAGGATCGCGGCCGAGGCGGCGATCGCGGCTTTTCGCATCCCAGTCCGTTGCGGAGCTGTCCGGGGCGACCGGAAATGACCTATGCGTGGCAGGAGCATGACCAGACTATATGGGCTCCAGCCTCCGATGCCTACTTGTTCGGCCGACCGGTTTGCTCGAATCCGGACAGATCAGGCGGGGTACGGGGCCGGATACGGCGCCGAGTTGTAGGTCGCCACTGATCTTGTGCCGATGACCTTGTCGGGCGCCACGAAAACCGCCGACCGCCACGAGTACAGAGTCGCCGCGCCCGCGATACCGCACCGTCGGCGCTACCCGAGCCGGCAGCCCGGCGAAAACGCGGACCGGGCCGCCCGCACGCCGACATTCAGCGCTCGGACGGCCCGGGACCGTGTTCGTAAAGCCTTGCGGCTCAGCCCGCGTTCGGGCGGGTGCGCACGGTGATCCCGCTGCCGACCCCACCACCGGCGGAGGCGTTGATGTCGGCCAGGATCGGCCGGATCGGGATGCCGAGGGTCGCGGTGCCGCCGTACTGGGCCAGCGCGATATTGGCTTCGTCGCAGCTGGGCGCCTCGGCGGCGTTGGAGCCGCTGGTGATGCCGAGGGCAAGGGTGCCCGAGACGATCGCGCCGCCGCTGTCGCCGCCGAGGGTGCAGGCGGTGCTGGCGAAGCCGCGCACGGTCTTGGACTCACCGTCGGCGGTGAACAGCTGCGTCTCCACCCGATCGGCCACCACGAAGCCGCAGGTGAAGGTGGACGACTGGCCCGACTTGCAGACCGGGGCGCCGATCACCGGGTCGGCGATGCCGGTGACGGTGAGGGTGGTGCCGTTGGCGCCGCGCACCGACGGCTGGTCCATGCCTGCCCGCACCGCGCGGTCGTTCAGCTTGATGACCGAGTAATCCAGGCCGCTCTGACCACCGAGGTTGGCCCGCACGAAGGTGCCGAGCTCCGGGCTGGCCGGAATGTCACGCACGTTGGGCATGTAGACCCCGGCCTGCTGATCGCCCTTGCCCAGATTCGGATTACAGTGTCCGGCACTGATATTGAGCGCGTTACCAGCGGCGTCGACGCTGTTGAAGCCGAACGAGCAGACATCGACCCCGCGCAGCGCGGTGTCCTTCAGCGAGCCGGGGGCGCTGATGTAGGTGTCGCCGCCCATCGGTCGACGCTCGACCGGGCCGCCACCACCCGGCGAGAGGATGACCTTGACGTTGGCGATCAGCGTCGGCAGGTTCAGCATGTGGCCCACCGGAGTGTTGGCGACGCTGAGCACGAGCTGGCTGTTGAGGAAGTCGATGGCCACCGAGTTGATCGCGCTCGACAGCTCGTTCGGCAGCGTGCCGATCCACTGATTCAGCTGGGTCAGCGAGGTTTCCAGGTTGTCCGCCGAGACCGGGGCCAGGCGGGTCTGGTAGCCGTCGGCCGCCGCGATCTTGGCGGCGTCCGGCGAGGTGACGGCGACGACCGGCTTGCCGTCGGTGCCGATCCAGGCGCCGGCGAACGCGTCCGGGCGTTCGGCGCGGAATTCGCGGGCGTAGCTGCTCAGCTGCTGGGCCCGTGCCGAACGGTCGAGATACTCGGTCGGGGTCATCTTCAGGTCGCGCGAGATGGCCTGGACCAGCTCGGCCGGTAGCTCACCGGGTTTCAGCTGCGGGGCCTCGGCCACGGCGGGGCTGGTGCCGAACATGGGGGCGAGGAGAACGGTCGAGGCGATGGCAGCTTTGACCGCGGCGCGACGCGCCACCGACTTGCGCATGAAGTCCCTTCGTCGGCACAGATGTGCCAGGTAATCCGTGGCCACGGGCAGAATCCGTTGGCGCACAGCCTACGTGGAGCTATGAACCGGTGGTGCGCGGGATACCGCTGTGACCGGTCAGCGGATCACTTTATGCCACACATCACACCCGTCGCCACTTGGTCGGCGATTATCGGCGGGTGCCGGGGATTTCCAGCGCGGGCGGCAGCGGCAGCTGCGGCATCGGCTGGAACGGACGGGTGGTGGTCGTCGTCCGGCTCGGGCTGGTCGACGAACTGCCGGTACTGATGGGCGGCTCCGAGGTGGGCGGGGGCGGCGGTTCGCTCGGCGGCGGCTCGGGCGCGGGCTCCGGTTCGGTCGTCGGCGCCGCCGTCACCGGCGGCTCCTCGGTGACCGGCGGGGCCACGGTGGTCGGTGGCGGTGCGACCGGAAGCGGGCCGGGCGGCGGTACGGGCGGGGTGGGGCTCGCCGTCACCTGTTCGGATTTGGCATCGGGAATCGGCGGAATGGGGGTGCTGTCGTCCTCGCGGAAGAGCACCGCGACGCCGATGCCGCCGAGGATCAGACCCACGAGCGCCGCCACCGCGATCAGCACGGGCGTGCGGCTGTTGGCGGCCGGTTTCTCGGCTGTCGCGGCCGGTTCGGCGGGTGTGGCCTCGGGGGCGACCGCGGCCATCTCGGTCGCCATCTCGGTGGCGGGCGGCTCGGCGATCGGGATCGCGGCCGAATACGCCTGCGCCGTCGGCTCCGGAGCCGGGACCGCGGGAATCACGTCGGTGTCGAGAGTCGAGTTCTCGGCCGTCGCCGGATCCGGCGGGGTGTTGCCCGCGGGCGTGGCCAGCACCGCGGTCAGTGCCGTGGCGGCCGCACCGTAGGCGTACACCCGGGCCGGGGTGTCGGCGCCCGCGTCGGCGGGCAGTTCGCTCGCCGTGGGCAGTTCGGCCTCGCTGACCAGCACCACCGAACGCAGCCCCAGGTAGTCGAGAGCATCGCGCAGGGCGGTGACCTGCTGCTGCGGCCAGTCGCCCGGATGGGTGGCGTAGAACTCCGCGGCGCCGTTCAAATGGTCGGCGGTGAGATTGATCAGGCAGAACAGGGCAGTGGCCACCAGGTCTTCGGCCCGGTAGGCGGGTCCGTCGTCGACCGAGATCCCGGCCGGATCGCCGACGGCTTCGGCGAATCCGGTGATGGTGTGGGTGTGCCCGGCCGGCGCGGTGCCGCCGAGTTCGGCGTCGCCCTCGTCGGACATGTGCAGTACCGGCTCACGGACGATGTACTCCGGCTCGCCGTCGTTGGTCACGATCGCCGCGGTGCACTCCTCGGCGGCGATACGCAGGCCCACCCCAGTGGCCATCCTCATGTCCTCGCTTCGGCGTCCTGCTCGATCCGGATCGTTCCGCGCGACGGCCACACCAATAGCGGACCGTGTCCCATTGCGCTGAGCATCGACAATAACTCTGCTCGGGACCCGGCACCGATCCGGCGCCGTATCCGGGACACATGGTGCTCGACGGTTTTGGCGGAGATGTAGAGCCTCGACCCGATCTCGCGGTAGGTGAGGCCGAGCAGCAGCAGCTCGGCGACCTGCTGCTCGCGGTCGGTCAACGGGGTGGGCGGCGTGGGGTTCGGCTGCGGCGGCGGCTCGGTGGGGACGGTCGTGTGCATGTGGTGGCCGGCCAGCGCCCGGCGATCGACGATCGCGCCGGGATCGGCGCCACTCGCCACGGCCGCCGAGTAGAGGCGCACCGCATCGACGCCGCCGGCGCGATCGGCGGCCGAGACGAGGAAGTCGGCCAATCGCGGATCGCGTACCCCGGAGTCGGCGAACAGCATCGCGGTGTCCGGGCGCAGCAGGCCCGCGTCGAGCCGAGTGATGAGCAGGCGCCGCTGTACCGTCACGAATCGCTGGACGCCGAGCTGGGCGCGCAGCGGATCGACGGCCGCCGCGAGCAGCAGATCGGCGTCGGTCACCAGGGCGGTCGCCCTGGCCCGGTCGACGAGATCCTGGGCGGAGGCGAAATCGATATCGAACACCTCGGCCAGCTCACTCGCATCGAGTCCGGTGCCCGCGCTCGCGACGGCCAGGGTGTCGAGCAGCTCCGGTGCGAGACCCGCGAGCAGGTTCGTGGCCCAGCCGGCGACGGCGAGGTCCACCGCGCCGACCGCGGCCTCGCGGCGGGCCGCGCAGGCAGCGCGCAGGGCGGCGACGATGCCGGCCCGAATCCCGCCGGTACGGGCATGGATGTATTCGGCGAGCGGGCGCGGCACGAGCAGCCCGAGTTCCCGCGCGAACGACATCAGCTCCGGCAGGCCGAGCGTGCGCAGTTCGATCACCCGGCCGGGCCCGGCCAGTGTTTCGGTGAGGGCGCGCAGGTCGGGGTCGTGCGGGCGTGGCTGCGCCGCGACGACGACGGTGTGGCGGCGGGCGCCGATCACCGCGCTCAACATCTGCATGTCATCGGTGGTGAGCAGGTGGATGTCATCGATGAGCACGGCGCGCCGGGCCGCGGCCTCGTGCTCGGTGTCGGCGAGCAGACGTTTCGGCAAGGTCGCCAGATCGTCGAACACCTTGACGTTGTGCGAGGTCAGCAGGTCGCGGGCGGCGCCGAGCAGCGCGGATTTCCCGGTGCCTGCGCGGCCACGGACCAGGTAGACCGGTGGTGGGCCGTCGCGGCGGTTCAGTTCGCGCAACATCGCCTGCGCGAACGGCATGGACTCGAATCGGTGGCCGGGCCCTGGGTCGGCGGCCCCACGGCGCTCGGCCGACCTGAACCCGGCCGGCGGCTGTGTGCGGGTGACGGCGGTGTCATCGATCGCGCCGGACCGCGCGGCGGTAAGGGCGGCTACGTTCGCCGCCGGTGGATCGGTGTCCGGTGGTGAACCGTTGCGTCTCGGTCGATTCGTGTTGTTCGCGATCTCGGCTGTCATCTGAACCCCCGTTCGAGCCTAGGCGTAGTGCGCACGGCGTTCGAGTGTTTGCGTCCTCCCATCGACGATTTCGATCTCGGCATCGCCGCTGTTAACGGCCCGCCGGGCGTCAGACCAGCAGCGATCCGTATCCCATCGCGCGCAGCATGGCCAGCAGCTCCGAGCGCGAACCAGCGCCGAGGCGCCTGCGGATCCTGGCGACGTGATGTTCGACGGTCTTGGCCGAGATGTAGAGCCGGGCGCCGATCTCCCGATAGGTCAGGCCGAGCAGCACCAATTCGGCGACCTCGCTCTCCCGGTCGCTGAGCAGCCCGTCGTCGCCGGTGTCGGCGCTGGTGGCGGCACGTCGTGGCGGGGTGATCGGGGCGAGCGCCGACGGACGGGCATCGGCGCGCACGGTGCGCGCCAACTTGAGCAGCGAGGTGGCGGTGGCCGAATCGGGCGCGGCCAGCGCGGCGTCTCCGGCCAAGCGGGCGGCGTCCCAGCTCAGACCGATCGCACCGAGCGCGGCCACCGCGGCCTCCACCCGGTCGGCGCGCACCTCGCCGCGCAGCACCAGCACCCAGGTGCGGCCTGCGTCGGCGAGGGCGCCCGCGTGCCGGTCGCCCGACTCGGCGGCGGCCTTGAGCGCATGAGCGTGCGGCAGCAGTTCGTCCGGGCGCTCGCGAGCGATGGCGGCCTGCACGCCGTACCAGTGGAACAGGTTGGCCCAGGCCGGCGGATGGCCGAGCCGGTCGAGCAGTGTGTTGGCGCCCTCGACGAGCGCGGTCATCCGGTGTTCGTCGTCGCAGCGGATGCTCGCCAGCCACAGCTCGCCGATCGGGAGCAGCGTGAGCAGATCCGCCTCCACCTCGTCCAGCAGCGGTTGGGCCGCCTGCCAGGCCTGAGTCAGCGCGGCCTGATCACCGCTGCGCCGGGCCAGACCGACCGTTGCGGCGTGGCCGAGCAGCGCGTCGCGGACGTCGAGGCGATCCCAGTCGACGGCGGCGAGGGCGGTGGTGGCGCCGGTTTCGTCACCGCAGGCCAGGGCCGTCCAGGCCGAGAGCACCGGCAACTGGGCGCCGCTCGCGTTCGCCCGGCGCAGCGTCTGGGCGGCGCGGGCCGGATCCCCGGTGCTCAGGCAGAGCAGGGTCGCGGCCGCGGTGGGAGTGCACGGCGCGAAGCGGGTGGTGGTGGAGTGGGTGGCGCGCACCAGGGTGGCGATCGCGTTCGCGGTATCGCCCGGACGTCCGTGCAGGGAATGGCCGAGCGCCTCGGCGACGAGCCGGATGGGGGTGTTCGCTTCGGTCGGGGGCCAGCGGCTCGCGCCTGTCGCCATGGCCGCGGCCGTCTCGGCGTCACCGGAGAGGTAGAGGACCGCTGCGCCTTCGGCCCACTCGGCGCCCGCGCGCTCGGGACCGAGCCAGGCGTAGAGGCGCGCGGCGCGATCGGTCAGGCCGCGCCGAGTCAGGATGCAGGCGCAGAGGCGCACGGCGGCAGCGAGATTCGCGACGGGCGCGTCGTCGCGGGCGAGCAACGGTTCGGCCAGCCGCAGCGCGGTGTCGTAATCGCCGTCGTGGGCCGCGGCGTGGGCCCAGCGCACCGCAATGGCGTCGCGGTTCGCGCCGGCCTGCGCGGCCGCGGCGTAATAGCGGACGGCGTCGTTGCCGTTGTTCTCGGCTGCGGTGCAGAGGAATTCGGCCAGGCGCGCATCGCGTACGCCGGATTCGGCGAGCAAGACGGCGGTGTGATCGCGCAGTAGCCCGGCATCCAGGCGGGCCGTGAGCAGATCGCGCTGAATCGTCAGGAAGCGTCGTTCGCCGAGTAGCGCGCGCAGCGGCCGCACGGCAGGCGCGAGCAGCAGATCGGCGTCGGTGATGAGGGCGGTGGCCCTGGCGCGGTCGATCAGATCGCGGGCGGTGCCGGCATCGACGCCGAGGACCTCGGTGAGTTCGCCTGCGTCCAAACCGCTTCCGGTGGTGGCGACGGCCAGCGTGTCGAGCAGGGCCGGATCGATATCGGTGAGGACCGTCCTGGCCCAGCCGTCGACCGCGGCGTCGACGGCGTCGATGCCCGCATCGAGGCGGCCCTGACTGGCCGCCGCCAACGCCGCCACCACACCGCCGCGGATCCCGTCGGTCTGCTTGTGGATGTGCGCGGCCACGGCACGCGGCACCGACAGACCGAGTTCTCTGGCGAACGGGGCGATCTCGGCGACACCGAGTGGGCGCAGCTCGACGACTCGACCGCGCCGCAGGGCCGCGTCGAACAGGGCCCGCAGCCGCGGATCGTGATGGCGGGGGCGGCCCGCCGCGACGACGGTGCATGCGCCGGAATCGATGGCGGCGCGCAGCGATTCGAGCTCGGCGTGGTCGAGCACGTCGACGTTGTCGACCACCAGGGCCGCGCCGGCCGGGGCACCATCGTCACCCGGAGTGTCGAAGACCTTGACGCCCCGCTCGCGCAGTTTGGCGCGCACCGCCTCGAGCAGCGTCGACTTACCCGTGCCGGAACGTCCCCGGATCAGATGCACCACGGGCGCTTCGGAATCCAGTTCCCGGAACAGCTCCCGGGCGCAGGGCAGCGTATCGAAGGCCGCGGCCGGTACCGGTTCAGCCACCGGAACCGCCGAGTATCTCGCCCGGCGCGCGCAGCACGGTGCCCACGGTGCCGCCGACACCCTCGACGGTCTCACCGAGCGTGTCGGTCAGGCCGTCGGTGGGTAGCTTCGGCGTCTGCGCCGGCGGCTGCTGCGGTGCCGGTGCCGGTGGTTGCGGTGCCGGCCCGGGCGGAGGTGATTGCGGTCCAGGCGGCGGGGCTTGCGGCGCGGGCGCGGGGGCTTGGGGTGCGGGCTGTGGCGCTTGGCCCGGCCCGGGGGCAGCGGGCGATGGCGCCGAACCGGCCGGACCGGCGGGGGCACCCTCGCGTTGTGAGTTGACGACGGTGACCGCCCCCGGCGTCGAGGGGTTCGCTTGAGCGGCGCCATCTTTCGATGTCCCGGCATCGGCGACGGTGCCTGCGGTGCCGCCGGTGGCCGCCGATCCAGCTCCGGCGGTGGTCGGCCCACCGGCCGTCCCGGGCGTGCCTGCCGTCGACGACGAGGTGTGCTCAGGGGCGGCAGGGTGCTGGGTGCCCGTCCCGGCACCCGTGCTGACCGCGACGGTGCCGGTGGCGAGCAGCCCGATGGCGGCCGCGGCGGCCGCGACGATGGCGATCCGGCGCCGGCGAGTTCGGGCAGCTCCCGGCTTGCGGGTGTCGACCGGGAGGGGGAGCGGGGTCGGTGCCGACACGGGGCGTACCGACTCGGTGGCCGGCTCGTCTGACTCGTCGGGCAGGTGGCCGATCGCGGCGAACGATACGGTTTCGACTGCCGTGTCGGCGAGATCGGCCGCGAAGGCCGACGCGCCGAGAGCACTGGTGTGCGCCGGCTCGGCAGCCGAGACCACCGGAAGGCCGAACTCGGAGGAGATCAGTTCGGCGAGCAGCCCGATCGCACCACCACCGCCGGTCAGCAGAACCTGGTGGACGTCACCGATATCGATGCCGGCGCGATGCACCGCGTCACGGATCAGGTGCATGGAATCGCGCAGCGGAGCGCGGAGTAGATCTTCGAGTTCGTCGCGGACCAGCCGGACCGTGGCGCCGTCGGGGCCGGTCGTGACCACGGTCGCGGTATGTGTGGAAAGCTCTTCTTTCGCAATTCGGCAGCGTTCCCGGAGGGCCGACAATTCGCGTTCGACGGCGGGGTCGAAGGGGTCGGCATCAATTCCGGTGGGAGCGTTTGCCAGCACATAGCGCATGGTCAGCAGATCGAATTCGGCGCCGGCGATATCGGTCGAATGCGCCGGAGCGCCGAGCAACTCGATTCGATCACCCGTGCGCACCACCGAGACCGTCAGGCCGGTCGCGCCGAGATCGTAGACGAGTACGGCGCCGTCACCGGTGGTCCGGCCCGCGGCGCACGACCAGCGCACTGCCGCAACGGGTTCCGGTATCAACGCGACATCGGCCGCGCCCGCGTCGTCGAGTGCGGTGCGCAGCACGGACACGGTGTGCGCGGTCCAGTGCGCCGGATGGCAGGCGACCACCGTCGCGCCGGGGGCGGCCGACTCCTCGACGAGACGCGTGATTGCCGTCGCTACCAGGTCGGATGCGGTATGCGAGGTGCCGTCGTCGGCGAGCATGGGCACCGGGTCGCCGACTCGCGACACGAAACCGTCGATCCGCACACCGGGCGCGTGCCTGCCGCCGTCGATGGCCTCGGTGCCGAAGAGCGCGGGCGCGCCGGGAACTAGGCGGAGCACGGTCGGATGGGTCAGCACCGAGGCGCTGTCGATGCCGGGTTCGCCGTCCCGGCTTGCCAGTACGGCAACCGAATTCGCCGACCCGACGGTAATGCCGAGCGCCAGACGCTGTGTCATGCCGAAGATCCCCATTCGAACCGAGTGCCGCTGCCGATGCCGAGATTGTTTGATCAGGAAACGAATCGGGACGCTGCCCGACTCAACCCGCATGTCGGTTGCTGCGTGTCCGCTGTTACCGGCTCGGGGCGATACGGGGAATTTCCCCTAACCGATCGAATGCCCCTAATGGGTGCCGGGCCGCGAATGTGGGGCTTTGCCCCGTTCCGGAGTAACGACTCGCGTCCCTAGCGTGAAATGCATTCCAACGACCGCGGATCTTGGTCCGCTGAGCCCAGGAGAAGATTCTCGATGACACCCAACGCGATTCTCGAGTTCATCCTCGACCTGCTGCGCGACCCGGAAGCCGCGGCCGGCTACTGCCTCAACCCCTGCCAGGCCCTCGCCTCCGCCGGGCTGCCGGACGTCACGCCAGAAGACATCACCGCCGTAGCCCCGATGGTCGCCGAATCGGCCCTGGTCAGCGGCGGCTCCCAGCTGACGGCGATCATCGCCGCCGGCGCCCAGGCCGCCGCAGGCGCCGCCATCGGCGCCGTGGGCGCGGTAGGTGCCGGAGCGGCCGCAAACGCAGGCCTGAACCTCGGCGCCGACCTCGGCCTGAACCTCGGCGGCTCCGCCGACACCGACCTCGACATCGATCTGGGTGGTGGTGCGAATACCGGCATCGACATCGATCTGGGTGGTGGTGCGAATACCGGCATCGACATCGATCTGGGCGGTGGCGCGAACACCGGCATCGACCTCGGCGCGATAGTCGACGGCGCCATCGACACCGGCATCGACCTCGGCGGGGATCTGTCGGGCGGGATCGGCGGTGCGATCGATACCGGTCTGGACCTGGGTGGTGACCTCGCGGCCGGCATCGGCGGTGCGATCGATACGGGCCTGGAGCTCGGTGGTGGTCTGGCTGGCGGGATCGGTGGTGCGATCGATACCGACCTCGACGCGGTGCTGGACGGCGCGATCGACACCGGGCTCGACCTCGGAGCCGGCGTGGGCGGCGTAGCCGATGGTGCGATCGACGCAGGCCTCGAACTGGGTGGCGACCTGGCCG
Source organism: Nocardia sp. CDC519 (assembly GCF_059509835.1). Classification (NCBI taxonomy): domain Bacteria; kingdom Bacillati; phylum Actinomycetota; class Actinomycetes; order Mycobacteriales; family Nocardiaceae; genus Nocardia; species Nocardia sp. CDC519. The sequence continues at coordinate 1,426,226 of NZ_CM183377.1, forward strand.
CAGGAATCGGCGGAGCTGTGGATACCGACCTCGGTGGGACCGTCGGCGGCGCCATCGACACCGGTCTGGATCTTGGTGGTGAGTTGGGCGCGGACCTCGGCGGCGCCATCGGCGGTGGGCTGGACCTGGGGGGTGACCTCGGTGCGGGTGTCGGCGGGGCTGTGGATACCGGTGCGGAACTGGGTGGTGACCTCGGCGCGGGCGTGGGTGGCGCGATTGATGGCGCGATCGATACCGGTCTGGATCTTGGTGGTGAGTTGGGCGCGGACCTCGGCGGCGCCATCGGCGGTGGGCTGGACCTGGGGGGTGACCTCGGTGCGGGCGTCGGCGGGGCTGTGGATACCGGACTGGAGCTCGGTGGTGACCTCGGCGCGGGCGTGGGTGGCGCGATCGATGGCGCGCTCGATATCGGTGCGGAACTCGGCGGCGACCTCGGGGCAGGCATAGGCGGGGCTGTGGATACCGACCTCGGTGGGACCGTCGGTGGCGCGATCGACACCGTTCTGGACCTTGGTGGCGAGCTGGGCGCGGAACTGGGTGGCGATCTCGGGGCCGGCATCGGCGGTGCTGTGGATACCGACCTCGGTGGGGCCGTCGGTGGCGCGATCGACACCGGTCTGGAACTCGGTGGCGAGCTGGGCGCCGACCTCGACGGTGCCATCGACACCGGGCTGGACCTCGGCGGTTCCGTCGGCAGTGGGCTCGAACTGGGCCTCGGCGGCTCGTCGGACGCAGGCCTGGAACTGGGTGGTGAGCTGGGTGCGGGTGTCGGCGGCGCGATCGATTCCGGTCTGGAGCTCGGCGGGGACCTCGGTGTCGGCGTGGGCGGGGCGCTCGAGGGCGCTGTCGATTCCGGTCTGGAGCTTGGCGGCGACCTCGGTGCAGGCATCGGCGGGGCTGTGGATACCGATCTCGACGGGACGGTCGGCGGTGCCATCGATTCCGGGCTGGAGCTCGGTGGTGAGCTGGGGGCGGGTGTCGGTGGTGCTGTGGATGGTGCTGCGGATCTGGGGGCGGAGTTGTCCACAGGGGCTGCGGGTGCGGTCGAGGCCGGAGCCGATCTGGCCGGCGCCGTTGGCGCGGGACTGGACGGAGCTGTGGATGCCGGTGTGGGGCTCGGCGCCGGAGTGGGCTCGCAGCTCGAGGGCGCGGTGTCCGGTGGCGCCGAAGGTGGGGCGCAGGCCGGCGCCGATCTGGGGGCGACGATGGCCGCTGGGCTGGGGACAGTGGTCGGTGCCGGGGCCGAGATCGGTGGCGGTGTGAGCACCGGACTCGAGGGCGTCATCGAGGGTGGGGGCGAAGCCGGCACCGGGCTCGAACTGGGTCTCGGCGGATTGTTCGGCGGGGAAACCGACCTGTCCGCGGGTGTGGATGGCGCTGTGGAAGCTGTGGGTGAATTCGACAGCGACTTCGGCTCGGGCGCGGGCCTGGAGTCCGGGTTGTCCACAGGTGTTGATACCGCCGCAGGCCTCGGTGCGGGTGTGAGCGCTGCGGCCGACGCGGTGACCGGTGTCGGCGGACAGCTGGGGACAGGCCTCGAAACGGGGTTGTCCACAGGCGTCGACGCAGCCGGTGACCTCGCTGCCGGTGTGAGCGGTGCGGCTGACGGCGTCGCGGGCGCCGGTGCCGAGCTCGGCGGTGGGCTGTCCGCGGGTGCGGATGCCGCGGGCGAATTCGGTGGACAGCTGGGGACAGGTCTGCAGACCGGTGTCTCCGGCGGCATCGATTCGGCGATCGGAGCCACCGGTCTGGAGACCGGCCTCGGTGGCGCCGCCGGGACGGTCGATACGGATGCCGTGGCAGGCCTCGGCGGCTCCGTCGACGCCGCCGCTGACACCACGGCCGACCTCGGGATGTCGGCGAGCTCCGGCATCGACTCCACCGCGAGCACCTGGTCCACCGTCGACGTCTCCAGCGCCTTCGGTTCCGGCCTGGACGGTGGCCTCAGCGGTTCGGGTGAGTCCGGCCTGTTCGCCGATACCGGCGCCGCGGCCACCTCGCCCACTGCGGACGACGACGCTCTGCTCTGACCACGACGGTCGCACCGAGAAGGAGAACAACCGAGATGGTTGTACCGGCCACCACAACACCGCCTGCGGCGTCGCTGCTCGCGGTGCTCGGTGAGACCATTGCCGCTGCCCGCGCCGCGGATCGCGGTGACCTGGTCGCCCGCCTGGAAACAGCGGCCGACCGGGTCCGCGATCCGCGGCGGCGGATCGTGATCGCGGGCCAGCGCGATCAGGGCAAGAGCCGGTTCGTCAACGCGCTGTTGAACAGCGATCTCTGCCCGGTCGGCGACGACGCCACCACCACCGTGCCGACGGTGCTCTCGCACGGCCCGGCACCCGCTGCCCACCTGGTGTTCACCGGCGCCGACCGGGCCCATGAGGAGCGCGTGCACGTCGACGACATCGCCGCCGCCACCCGCACCCCGGTGGTGGCCGATCGCCGAGCCACCCGCTTGGAGATCACCGCCCCGAATCAGCTGCTGGCCGACGGCATCGTCCTCGTCGACACCCCTGGCATCGGCCAGGGAAACAACTGCACGGCAACCATTCTGGGCATGGCACCGGCCTCCGATGCGGTGCTGGTGCTCTCGGATGCCTCCACCGAACTCACCGAACCCGAGCTGGCGTTCCTGCGGCAGGTCCGCCAGCTCTGCCCGGCGGTGGCCCTGGTGCTCACCAAGATCGACCTGTATCCGCATTGGCGTCAGGTGGCCGCCGCCGATCGCGCCCATCTGGATCGCGCCCAGCTGCCGGTGCCGATTATCGCGGTGTCGTCGCTGCTGCGTTCGCACGCGCTGCGGTTACAGGACAAGCAGCTCGGCGCCGAATCCGGGTTCGGCGTGCTCTTCCAGTTCCTACGCGAGCAGGTGGTGGCGCGCGATCAGCGGGCGACGCGGATCGCGGTGTCCCGCGATATCCATTCGGCGGCCGAACATCTGGCGCTCGCCCTCGGCAGCGAGCTGGTCGCGCTGCGCGATCCACGGCAGGGCGCGGCCGCGGTCGCGGAGCTGCAGGCGGCCAAGGCGGCCGCCGAGGAATTGCATCGCCGCACAGCGGCCTGGCAGCAGACTCTCGCCGACGGGATCACCGATCTCGCCGGCGACGTCGACCACGATCTGCGCGACCGGCTGCGCACCGTCGCCCGCACCGCCGAGGAATGGATAGACGATCACGATCCGGGCAGGCATTGGGCGCGCATCGAGGAATGGCTCACCGGGACAGTCGATTCGGCCCTCGGTGACAACCTGTTGTGGACGGGTGCGCGCGCGGAGAAGCTCAGTGAGCGGGTGGCCGAGCATTTCATCGAACTCGGCGCGGTCGACCTGCCCGATGTGCGTCCGGGTGAGCAAGACGATCAATCGCGCTCGGCGGCGGTCACTCTCGCGGATCTGGAACCCGATATCGGTATCGGCAGCAAGCTGCTGGTCGGTATGCGCGGTTCGTACGGCGGTGTGCTGATGGTCGGCCTGGCCAGCACGTTCGCCGGGCTGGCCCTGCTCAACCCGATCTCGCTGGGCGCGGGTGTGCTGGTCGGTGGCAAAGCGTTCCGCGACGACGCGCAGGCCCGACTCGCCAAGCGACGCAACGAGGCCAAGGTCGCGGTCCGCCGCTACGTCGATGATGTGGCGTTCCAGGCGGGCAAGGAATCCAAGGATCGCCTGCATCGCATCCACCGAGCGTTGCGTGACCATTACACCGGCGTCGCGCAACGCAGTCTGCGTTCCATCGACGATTCGCTGCGTGCCGCGCAGGAGGCCGCGACCATGGAGTCCGCCCGCCGCGCCGAACGCTGCGCGGAGCTGGAACGTCAGCTGCGCGCGGTGGCCGCGCTGCGCAATCACGCCGACGCCCTGCGTCCGCCGGCGATGAGGTCTACCGAGACGGGATCGGCGGCGGCGCCGGATATCAGCCCGGTACGGTGACCGCGTGAGAGCGGAGCTCGAGACCGAGCCGGGAATCGTGACGCAGGCACGCGGGCTGATCGGGGCGGCGCGCCGGGAACTGGCGGAGGTGCCGCGGGCGCGCGGGCTGCTCGCCGACTGTGCGCGCAGGCTCGACCAGCCGTTGCGGGTGGCGCTGGCCGGCTCGCTCAAAGCGGGCAAGTCGACGCTGCTGAATTCGCTGGTCGGCCAGCAGATCGCCCCCACCGACGCGACCGAGTGCACGCGGGTGGTGACCTGGTATCGCAACGGGCCGACGCCCGCGGTCACCGCCTTCTCCGCCGACGGTCGCGCGGCGAACGTGGTGGTGCGCCGCGGTGCCGGCGCGCACGGCCTGACCTTCGATCTCGACGGCCTGAACTGGGGCGCGCCCGGGCGGCGCGAGGTGGACCACCTGGAGGTGGAGTGGCCTGCCGCGACCCTGGCCGCCACCACGATCATCGACACCCCCGGCACGTCGTCGCTGTCACGTGAGGTGTCGGCCCGCACCGCCCGCCTGCTGACGCCGGAGGATACGAGCATTCCCGGCGCCGACGCCGTCGTCTACCTGTTGCGCAGGCTCGACGAGGCCGACATCCGGTTCCTGGAACGGGTCGGGACCGCCGGTGGCGGCGCGGGCCCGCTCGGTGTGATCGGGGTGGTCTCGCGCGCCGACGAGATCGGCGCAGGCCGCATCGACGCCCTGCATTCGGCGCGCGAGGTGGCCGCCGGGTTCGCCGCCGAACTGGAACGGACCGGATTGTGCCAGGCGGTGATCCCGGTGGCCGGGCTGCTGGCGTTCGCGGCGGCGACGCTGCGCCAGCAGGAGTTCGCCGCGTTCGAGGCGCTGGCAGGTGTGCCCATGGAGGAACTGTCGGCCGCGCTGCTGTCCGCCGACCGCTTCGCCCGTCCCGATCTGCCGCTGCCGGTCGCGCCGCAGTTGCGCGCCCAGCTCGCCGATCGTTTCGGGCTGTTCGGCATCAGGCTCGCGATCACGCTGGTGCGGCTCGGCGCTCGCGATTCGACGACGCTTGCCGCCGAACTCACCGAGCGCAGCGGGGTGAACGAATTGCGCTCGGTACTCGACGTGCAGTTCGGTCAGCGCGCCGATCAGCTCAAGGCCCATTCGGCGCTCAGCGCGCTGGACCGGGTGCTCACCGCCTATCCCGGCACCGCCGCCGATTCGCTGCTGCCGCAGGTGCGCACATTGCTCGCCGACAATCACGGTTTCACCGAATTGCGTCTGCTCGGCCGGTTGCGCACCGAGGAGCCCGGCCTGCCCGCATCCGAGCTGGCCGAACTGATCAGGCTCATCGGCGGTTCCGGCGTAGCCGCGCATCTGCGGCTCGGCCTACCCGCCGAGACCGATGCCGGGACCAAGCGTGCCGAAGCTGTGGCCGCCGCGCGTAAATGGCGTGCGCGCGCCCAGCACCCGCTGGCCGACCAGTTCACCGCCACCGCCTGCCGCACCGCGGCGCGCAGTGCCGAAGGCATTCTCGCCCAGCTCACGCCACGGATGTGAGCTGATCCGTGCGTCGCGCTCGCGCGGGCTGCACACTGGAAAGGGATGGGACAGCGAGATGTGGTGCACGCGTTGCTGGACCGGGCGGGTACCGGGTACGCCGCCGCGGCGGGCATCCATTTGGCCGACACACCGGCCCCGCTGTTCCAGCTACTGATGCTGTCGGAGCTGCTCAGCACGCGAATCTCGGCCGATCTCGCGGTGGACGCGGCCAAGGAGCTCATCGATAGCGGTTACCGCACGCCGCAGCGCGTCGCCGATGCCGACTGGCAGGAACTGGTGGACGCGCTCGGCCGGGCGCACTACCGCCGATACGACGAGTCGACCGCCTCCCGCTTGGGTGCGATGGCCTCGACCATCCTGGACCGCTACGACGGCGACCTGCGCAAACTCGCCGATGAGGCCGACCACGACCCGACCCGCGCCGCCGAACTCCTCCAGCAGTTCAAGGGCATCGGCCCGGTGGGCGCCGATATCTTCTTGCGTGAAGTGCAGGACGTGTGGACCTGGGCGCGCCCGCATTTCGACGAGCGCGCACTACACGGCGCCGAACGCGTCGACCTGCCCACCGACCCCGACCGCCTGGCCGAGCTGGCCCCGCGCGGTCATGTCGCCGACCTGGCCGCCGCCCTGGTCCGCGTCACCCTCGACGACGACATCGCCGAAGACGTGCGCACCGGTAAGCGGTGAGCGGGCGGGCCGTTGCGTCCACCACCTTGGTTATGGTGATCGTCGTCGCGTCGGCGAGGGTCACGCGGCCGGGCTGATCGTCACCTCCACATGCATGCCCGCTGCGCCGACCATGTTGACCAGGGCGTCGAGGCTGAACAGCTGAACCTTGCCGCGCATGCTGTTCCAGTTGCGCGCCGCCGTCACCGACAGTGCGGGCTCGGTCATCCCGGCCCTCGCTGCCGATCCGGCCACCGAACCCGTCGCCACCGCGGCCCGCGAAGCGATGTCCTCGGCCGTCGAACTGTCGAGCTACCTCTGCGCTGCCCTGCTCGCCGCGGCGCTGCTGGCCACCCTGTTCATGCGCCCGTCCGGGGTCGGGCGGCCGGACTGAGCCGCGCCTCCGCGCGCATGCCGCCTCGGTTCGACGAACCGGTCGGCTGTCGGTGTGCGGAGGAGGATGGGCGAGGCGGTGACGGGTTGCGAGAAAAAATCCTCGCCCCCGGGGAATAGACCCTGACCACCGCTGGTTGAGCTGATCGAGCAACATTGAGTGTGTTCGACTCAAGTTTGACTTGACGCCCGGTGTGGGCGACGGGCAGGATTGAGCCGACCACGCTCAGTATTGCTGGGACCGTGCTCCGTGCAGTGTCAGGGGCCTGGTCCATGGCGCGGTAAGCGCCGATATGGGCTGATAGCCCCGACACCACACAGGCATCGAAAAATAGGAGGAAACAATGGCTCGTGCGGTCGGAATCGACCTCGGGACCACGAACTCGGTCGTCGCCGTTCTCGAAGGTGGTGAGCCGGTCGTCGTCGCCAACTCGGAGGGTTCGCGCACCACGCCGTCGGTCGTCGCGTTCGCCAAGAACGGCGAAGTGCTGGTGGGCCAGCCGGCGAAGAACCAGGCAGTGACCAACGTCGACCGCACCATCCGTTCCGTCAAGCGCCACATCGGCACCGACTGGACCGTTGGCATCGACGACAAGAAGTACACCCCGCAGGAAATCAGCGCCCGCGTGCTGATGAAACTGAAGCGTGACGCGGAGGCCTACCTCGGTGAGGAGATCACCGACGCGGTCATCACCGTCCCGGCCTACTTCGAGGACGCCCAGCGTCAGGCCACCAAGGAAGCCGGCCAGATCGCGGGCATGAACGTGCTCCGCATCGTCAACGAGCCCACCGCGGCCGCGCTGGCCTACGGCCTGGACAAGGGCGACAAGGAACAGACCATCCTGGTCTTCGACCTCGGTGGCGGCACCTTCGACGTCTCGCTGCTGGAAATCGGCGAGGGCGTCGTCGAGGTCCGCGCCACCTCCGGTGACAACCACCTCGGTGGTGACGACTGGGACGAGCGCATCGTCAAGTGGCTGGTCGACAAGTTCAAGGGCACCTCGGGCATCGACCTGACCAAGGACAAGATGGCCATGCAGCGGCTGCGTGAGGCCGCCGAGAAGGCCAAGATCGAACTCTCGTCCTCGCAGTCGACCTCGATCAACCTGCCCTACATCACCGTCGACGCGGACAAGAACCCGCTGTTCCTCGACGAGCAGCTCACCCGTGCCGAGTTCCAGAAGATCACCTCGGACCTGCTCGACCGCACCCGCGCGCCGTTCCAGTCCGTGATCAAGGATGCGGGCATCAAGGTCTCCGATATCGACCACGTCGTGCTCGTCGGTGGTTCCACCCGTATGCCCGCGGTCTCCGAGCTGGTCAAGGAACTGACCGGCGGCAAGGAGCCCAACAAGGGCGTGAACCCGGACGAGGTCGTCGCCGTCGGCGCCGCCCTGCAGGCCGGTGTGCTCAAGGGTGAGGTCAAGGACGTCCTGCTGCTCGATGTCACCCCGCTGTCGCTGGGTATCGAGACCAAGGGTGGCGTGATGACCAAGCTCATCGAGCGCAACACCACCATCCCGACCAAGCGTTCGGAAACCTTCACCACGGCCGACGACAACCAGCCGTCGGTGCAGATCCAGGTGTTCCAGGGTGAGCGCGAGATCGCCTCGCACAACAAGCTGCTCGGCTCCTTCGAGCTGACCGGCATCCCGCCGGCCCCGCGCGGCGTGCCGCAGATCGAGGTCACCTTCGACATCGATGCCAACGGCATCGTGCACGTCACCGCGAAGGACAAGGGCACCGGCAAGGAGAACACGATCAAGATCCAGGACGGCTCCGGCCTGTCCAAGGAAGAGATCGACCGGATGGTCAAGGACGCCGAGGCGCACGCCGCCGAGGACAAGGCCCGCCGCGAGGAGGCCGAGACCCGCAACCAGGCCGAGTCGCTGGTGCACCAGACCGAGAAGTTCATCAAGGACAACGAGGACAAGGTGCCCGCCGACGTCAAGGAGAAGGTCGAGGCGGCCATCGCCGAGGCGAACGAGGCGCTGAAGGGCACCGACATCGCCGCGGTCAAGTCGGCCGTGGAGAAGCTGGCCACCGAGTCGCAGGCGCTGGGCCAGGCGATCTACGAGTCGTCCGCCGCCGACGCCGCCGCGTCCGGTAACGGTGCCTCCGCGACGGCCGACGACGATCAGGTCGTCGATGCCGAGGTCGTTGACGAGCCGGTCGACACGGAGAAGAAGTGACGAACGCGAACGCTGGGAACTCCGAGGAGCCGATCAGCTTCGTCGACAAGCGCAAGATCGATCCCGAGACCGGTGAGGTCAGGGAGGCTGCCGGGGCGGGCAATGGTTCCGCCCCGGCCGAGCCGGACGCCGCCGAGGTCGACGCCGCCGAGGTACCCGTGTCCGACGCCGCGGTCGAGCTCGCCGAGCGCACCGCCGACCTGCAGCGTCTGACCGCGGAGTACGCCAACTACCGGCGCCGGGTCGAGCGCGACCGCAAGGCCGCGATCGACGCGGCCAAGGCCGGCGTTGTCACCGAATTGCTCGGCGTGCTCGACGATCTCGATCGCGCTAGGGCGCACGGCGATCTGGAATCGGGGCCGCTGAAGTCGGTTGCCGACAAGCTGAGCGACGCACTGCGCAAACAGGGTCTCGAGGAGTTCGGTTCGGAGGGTGAGCCTTTCGATCCGACTCTGCACGAGGCGGTGCAGCACGAGGGTTCCGGACACGATCCGGTGATCGGCCTCGTGATGCGCAAGGGTTATCGGTTCGGTGACCGGGTGCTTCGGCACGCGCTGGTGGGGGTAACCGACGGCGTGGGCGATCTGCCCACCACCGCCCCCGCCGACCAGGGCGAAGCCCCCGCACCCGACCAGGCCGAGGCATCGGATGCTGATGCCGGCACCGACGAAGGATAAGAGCGCGGCCGAGCCGCACCGTACAAGAGGAACGAAAGGAGGAGATGCCCGGTGAGCCAACGGGAGTGGATCGAAAAGGACTTCTACAAGGAGCTGGGCGTCTCCTCCGGCGCCTCGCAGGACGAGATCAAAAAGGCCTACCGCAAGCTCGCGCGTGACCTGCATCCGGATGCCAACCCCGGCGACACCAAGGCCGAGGAGAGGTTCAAGACCGTCAGTGAGGCGCATGCCGTGCTGTCGGATCCGGTCAAGCGCAAGGAGTACGACGAGACGCGCAGGCTGTTCGCCGGCGGTGGTTATCCGCGCGGTGGATTCACTCCCGGCGGCGCCGGTGGCGGATTCTCGCAGGAATTCAACCTCGGCGACATCTTCGGCGCCGGTGCCACCGGTGCCGACGGTGGCCTCGGCGATCTGTTCGGCGGTCTGTTCAACCGGGGCGGCACGCGATCGGCGAGCCGGCCCCGGCGCGGTTCCGATGTGGAGACCGAGACGACCCTCGGGTTCCGTGAGGCCGCGCAGGGCGCCACCGTCCCGCTGCGGATGACCAGTCCGTCGCCGTGCACCACCTGTCACGGCAGCGGCGCCAAGCCGGGCACCAGCCCGCGGGTCTGCCCGCACTGCAACGGCACCGGCGTGATCAGCCGCAACCAGGGCGCGTTCGGGTTCAGTGAACCGTGCGACGACTGCCGCGGTACCGGCTCGATCATCGACAACCCGTGCGTGGACTGCCATGGCAGTGGTATCCAGAACCGGACCCGCACCATCACCGTCCGCATCCCTCCTGGTGTGGCGGACGGGCAGCGGATCCGGCTGGCCGGGCAGGGCGAGGCCGGGTTGCGCGGTGCGCCCTCGGGCGATCTGTACGTGACCGTGCACGTCAGCCAGGACCGGGTCTTCGGCCGCAGCGGCGACGACCTGACCCTGGTACTGCCGGTCAGCTACAGCGAACTGGTCCTCGGCACCACGGTGTCGGTGCCGACGCTGGAGGGCCGGGTCGGGGTCAAGGTGCCTCCGGGCACCGCCGACGGCCGCATCCTGCGGGTGCGCGGCCGCGGTGTGCCCAAGCGCGGCGGCGGAGCCGGTGACCTGCTGGTCACCGTCAAGGTTGCGGTGCCGCAGAAACTGGATGACAACGCCACCGAGGCGCTGCGGGCGCTGCAGGAGGCGGAGAAGGCCAGCGGTTTCGATCCGCGAGCAGGATGGGCAGGTGCGTGATGTCCGGAGATCCGAAGCAGGCGTCGGGTGGGCCGTCGCGAGCCGAGTACTTCATGATCTCGGTGGCGGCCCAATTGGCCGGTATGCATGCGCAGACGCTGCGCACGTATGACCGGCTGGGGCTGGTGACGCCACAACGCACTTCGGGCGGCGGGCGACGCTATTCGGCAAGGGATGTGGAGCTGTTGCGCGAAGTGCAGCGGCTGTCCCAGGACGAGGGCGTCAACCTGGCGGGCATCAAACGCATCATCGAACTCACCAATCAGGTCGAACAGTTGCAACAGCGCGTCGCCGAGCTGAGTGCGGAACTGGAGCGCGCGCGGGCGAACTACCGCGCGGATCTGACCCCGCCGCAGCGCAGCACCGCGCTGGTGGTGTGGCAGCCGCGGCATCGCCGGTAGCCGTTCGCCGGATGAGTTCTCGGGCCCCGGCCCGGCTCCGCTCGTGGGCCGGGTCGGGGCCCGAGGTCCGTCCGGGAACGTTTCGGATTTGCCGACAGATCGCTGTCGGATGCGAACTTCATTGTGAAGCTTGCATATTGAGTGGTCGAGTGACGGATTTCACCCGTTTTATCCAGTCCTTCAGTCGGTTTCGTCGCGAATTCGTACGCCATACCCTTGTTTTGTCGGAATTGCACGTGGGATGTTTCGTCCGTCCATTCCACTGCCGGCAAACCTCGCCTACACTCCAAAGCCACGGCTGCTGACGAGTGTCCCGCAGCACCTCACTCGCCGGCACGGATAGTGCTCGAATGCGAAATGGGGTTGTGGCGCATATGGATTCGCGGACCGTCGCGTTGATCAGGACGACGTTCAAAGCGGTTGCCGCGGAAGAGGGTGGGGCGGAGCGGTTGTCCAAGTCGTTTTATGCGATCTTGTTCACCGAATATCCGGGTGTCCGCGATTATTTTCCCGCGGCGATGGACGCGCAGCGTGACCGCCTTGTCAAGGCCATCGGATACGCGCTCGACCGGCTGGAGGAGCCGGAAAAGTTGCTGCCCTTCCTCGCCCAGCTCGGCCGCGATCACCGCAAGTACGGGGTCCAGCGGGCCCATTACACGGCGGTATCGGAATCGTTGAAGACGGCCATGCGCCGATTCGCCGGTTCGGAGATGTGGACCGACGAGGTCGAACGCGCCTGGACGGAGGGCTTGGCGCTGATCTCGGACACCATGATCGGCGCCGCCGAACAGGAGAGCACACCGCCGGTGTGGACCGGAACGGTCGTCGAACGCCGCGAGGTGCTCCGCAATCTGGCGGTGATCCGGCTGCAATTGGACCAGCCGATGCAATACGCGGCGGGCCAATATCTGAGCGTGCAGATCCCGTCGCGGCCGCGGATGTGGCGCTATATGTCGCCAGCGGTCCCGGCGAATGCCAACGGCGAGATCGAATTCCATATTCGCTCGGTCCTCGGTGGCTGGGTCAGCCCGGCGATGGTCGGCAACACCGCGGTCGGTGATCAGTGGCTGCTCGGCTCCCCGCTGGGCGGATTGGGAATTCCGCGCAACGTCAAACGCAAAATGCTGATGATCGGCTGCGGCACCGGTATCGCACCGCTTCGCGCCCAGCTCATGGCAATGTCACAGCGACGCATCAATCCGAAGGTGCACCTGTTCGTCGGCGGCCACCATCCGTGCGATCTCTACGACCTGGAGACGCTGAGCCGGCTCGCGGTCGCCAACAAATGGCTCACCGTCACGCCGGTGACCGAACGCGCCGAGAATCCGTGGTGGTACTACGATTCCGGCGAATCGGAAAGAACCTGGCCCGGCCTCGAACCACGGGTGACCGGGCAGATCGGAAAGATCGTCGCCGGCTACGGCGCATGGGCCGACCGTGATGTGCAGATCGTCGGCTCACCTTCGATGGTGCAGACCACCAAGTTCCGGTTGATGGCCACCGGGACCCGAGCCATGAACATTCGTCACGATCCGCTCTTCTGAGCCATGAGCGGCCGGATCAGCCGCCCTCCCACTGAATTCGTTCCGCCGGTGTCCCGGTGTCGAGCAGCCGCTGCACGGTCGCGCGCGTCATCCCGGGCGAGCCGCACACCAGCACCTGGTGCCGGTCGAACGCGCCGTGCGAGCCGACCACCTCCGCGAGCGTCCCGTACAGCATCTCATCGGGTGCGAAGCCGATATCCACCCGGGAACGCTCGTACCATTCGTCCGGCAGATCGGGATCGTCCGGGGTCTCCACCACCGGAACCACTGTCAGCCACGGCAATTCCTCGGCCAGCAGCGTCAGCATGTCGGCCGCGTACAGGTCGCGCGGCGACGCACCGCCGACGAACAGGTAGGTCGGCGGCTGCACCTCGCGACGAGCCAGTTCCAGGATCTGCGCGCGCATCGGCGCCAAACCCGTGCCGCCCGCGATCATCACGACCTCGTCGCCCTCCGGATCGACGAAGAAGGTGCCTGCGGGTGCGCCGATCGTCCACTCGTCGCCGGCCGCGGTATCGGCCACGATCCCGCCGCTGCACCAGCCGCCGGGCACCGTGCGCACATGGAACTCGAGCTTGCCGTCCAGCGAGGGCGGCAGGGCGGGGGACAGGCGCCGCCGCAGACCGGGGAACTGCGGTACCCGCACCTCCACCGACTGCCCGGCGGTGAACGGCACGAACTCGCCGATCAGCCGGATCACCGCGAGATCATGACGCAGCCGATGATGTCCGACCACGGTCGACTTCCACACGGGCGCTTCCGGAATCGCGCCGTTGCGTGGCGCATGCGGATCGATGTCCATACCTACTCTCAGACGGGATCGGAACTGATGATCGACTCCGGTGTGCCCACTGCCAGCAGCGCGCGCCGGGTATCGGCGATCATCTTCGCCGAGCCGGCGATCTGGATCTGGCGATCCGACCACGACCCGAAGCTGGCGACCACCGCACCGAGATTACCGACCAGGCGCCGGTGCATGCCGTAGGGCGCGTCGGCAGCGGGATGCGGATACCACCACGGGTTGGTCTTCTGCTCGCACACCGGAACGATCGTCAGCCACGGGTTGCTCTGCGAGAGCTGCCACATGTTCTCCACGTCGTACAGATCGCACGGGTACACCCCGCCGATGAAGAAGTGCACCCGCGGGTTGATGCCGCGCTGCCCCATCTCGATGAGCTGGGCGCGCAATGGCGCGATGCCGGTGCCCGAACCGATCATCAAGACATCCCGGCCGCTTTCCTGATCCACATGGAGCCCGCCCAGCGGGCCGCCGATCAGCCAGCGGTCGCCGACGGTGGTCTCGTTGACGATGGCCGGGCTCACCCAGCCACCGCGGACCTTGCGGACGTGGAATTCGATCTCGCCGTAGGGATTGGCCGGAATCGCCGGCGACAGATACCGCCACATCTTCGGCCGCTGCGGCACCGCGACCGGCACGTACTGGCCCGCCTGATAGGGGATCGGGCTGTCGGATTGCAGCCGCACGATGGCGAGATCGTCGAGCACATGCCGGTGCCCGACGACGGTGGCCTCCCAGTAGGGCGGGGAATCGTCGGAGTTGGCGCCGATGGCCATGGCGGCCGAGATCAGCAGGGCGACATCGCGCCAGCCGTCGGCCAGTTCATCACTCCAGTCGGCACCGTTGTAGGTGCGGGCGGCGGCGAACAGGGCGCGGCCGGCGAGGTCGTAATGGGAGGCTTCGACGCCGTACTTGCGGTGATCGCGGGCCAGCTGTTCGAGGAACTTCTGTGCCCGGTCCCAGTCCTCGAGATGATCGAGCATGTACTGGATGGCGGTGACCAGGCGTTTCGGCTGCATATCCATGGCGGGCGGGAACAGATCCCGCAGCCCGGGATTCTCGGCGAACAGGTGACCATAAAACGCACTGATCAACCGCTCGGGTCCGTGCGGTGAATCGACCACCGAACGGAAGTTGGCGCGGACCAGCGCAGCCGAACGCGCATCCACGGCGTGGGCTTCCTTTCCCTCGAAGAGCTGCCCGGGGACCTACCCGTAACCGGCGGTCCTCCGTCGAGGCAAGTATCCCTGAAAACGCCGTGGTCATGTGGGTATGGGCAGGTTACCGGCATTTGTCACATGTTGGATGCGCAACACCGGTTCACCGGTCACGGTCGCGGCGTAGCGTTCGGGTCGAGTCCGGCGTGCCGCGGTCGCTAGAATCGGCAAAGTTGAGCGGAACAGACTCAACCTTTCCAACGTTGAACCGAAGGACACCGTGCCGACGGCGAAGGCAGCCGCTGTACGCACTCGGCACCGGGGAAATTATCGACCAGTAGGAAGGTGCTTTGTGGACTCGTTCAATCCCACCACCAAGACCCAGGCGGCGCTGACCGCTGCCTTGCAAGCGGCCTCGGCCGCGGGTAACCCGGAGATTCGTCCGGCGCACTTGCTGGTGGCGTTGCTGGATCAGACCGACGGCATCGCCGCCCCCTTGCTGAAGGCCGTCGGGACCGATCCGGCGGTCGTACGACGCGAGGCGCAAGAGATCATCGACCGGTTGCCGAGCGCGACCGGTGCCACCACCACCCCCCAGCTCGGCCGCGAAGCGCTGGCCGCGATCACCGCGGCTCAACGACTGGCCACCGAGATGGGCGATGAGTACGTGTCCACCGAGCACGTCATGGTCGGCCTGGCCGAGGGCGATTCCGATATCACCATGCTGCTCACCAAGTACGGCGCCACCGCCGACGCCCTGCGCGAGGCCTTCACCGCCGTCCGCGGCAGCGCCCGGGTCACCAACCCGGACCCCGAGGGCAGCTACCAGGCGCTGGAGAAGTACTCCACCGACCTCACCGAGGCCGCCCGCTCCGGCAAGCTCGACCCGGTGATCGGCCGCGATACCGAGATCCGCCGAGTGGTGCAGGTGCTGTCGCGGCGCACCAAGAACAACCCGGTGCTCATCGGTGAGCCCGGCGTCGGCAAGACCGCCATCGTCGAAGGGCTGGCCCAGCGCATCGTCGCCGGTGACGTACCGGAATCGCTGCGTGGCAAGTCGGTGATCTCGCTCGACCTCGGCGCCATGGTCGCCGGTGCGAAGTACCGCGGTGAATTCGAGGAACGGCTCAAGGCCGTGCTCGAAGACATCAAGAACAGCGCCGGGCAGATCATCACCTTCATCGACGAGCTGCACACCATCGTCGGCGCGGGCGCCACCGGTGAATCGGCGATGGACGCGGGCAACATGATCAAGCCGATGCTGGCCCGCGGTGAACTACGCCTGGTCGGCGCCACCACGCTGGAGGAGTACCGCCAGCACATCGAGAAGGACGCCGCGCTCGAGCGCCGGTTCCAGCAGGTGCTGGTCGGCGAGCCGTCGGTAGAGGACACCGTCGGCATCCTGCGCGGTATCAAGGAGCGCTACGAGGTGCACCACGGTGTGCGCATCACCGACTCCGCGCTGGTCGCCGCGGCCACCCTGTCCGACCGCTACATCACCTCCCGGTTCCTGCCGGACAAGGCGATCGACCTGGTCGACGAATCGGCCTCGCGGCTGCGCATGGAGATCGACTCGCGTCCGGTGGAGATCGACGAGGTCGAACGCGCGGTGCGCAGGCTCGAGATCGAAGAGGTCGCGCTCGCGAAGGAAACCGACGAGGCCTCCAAGCAGCGGCTGGAGAAGCTGCGTTCGGAACTGGCCGACGACCGGGAAAAGCTCAACCAGCTCACCACCCGCTGGCAGAACGAGAAGAACGCCATCGACCAGGTCCGCGCGCTCAAGGAGGAGCTGGAATCGCTGCGCGGAGCCTCCGAGCGGGCCGAACGCGACGGCGATCTCGGCAAGGCCGCCGAGCTGCGCTACGGCAAGATCCCCACGCTGGAAAAGCAGCTCGCCGAGGCCGAGAAGGCCTCTGCCTCGGCCGGTGACGGCGAAGTCATGCTGAAGGAAGAAGTCGGGCCCGACGACATCGCCGAAGTCGTCTCGTCCTGGACCGGGGTTCCGGTGGGCCGCATGCTCGAAGGGGAGACCCAGAAGCTGCTGCGCATGGAGTCCGAACTGGGCCGTCGCGTGGTCGGTCAGGAAGAGGCCGTGCAGGCGGTGTCGGACGCCGTGCGCCGGGCGCGGGCAGGCGTCGCCGACCCGAACCGGCCGACCGGCTCGTTCATGTTCGTCGGTCCCACCGGCGTCGGTAAGACCGAGCTGGCCAAGGCGCTGGCCGATTTCCTCTTCGACGACGAACGCGCCATGGTCCGCATCGACATGAGCGAGTACAGCGAGAAGCATTCGGTGGCCCGGCTGGTCGGCGCACCGCCCGGATACGTCGGCTACGACCAGGGCGGCCAGCTCACCGAGGCGGTGCGGCGCAGGCCCTACACCGTGGTGCTGTTCGACGAGATCGAGAAGGCGCATCCGGATGTGTTCGACATCCTGCTCGCCGTCCTCGACGAGGGCCGGTTGACCGACGGCCAGGGCCGCACGGTCGACTTCCGCAACACCATCCTCATCCTCACCTCCAACCTCGGTGCGGGTGGCGACAAGGACTTCGTGATGAACGCCGTGCGCTCGGCCTTCAAACCGGAGTTCCTGAACCGGCTCGACGACGTCGTGATGTTCCATGCGCTCAACGAGGAACAGCTCGAGTCCATCGTCGACATCCAGCTCGACCAGCTGCAGAAGCGCCTGGCCCAGCGCAGGCTGACGCTGGACGTCAGCGGCTCGGCCCGGTTCTGGCTGGCGGTGCGCGGCTACGACCCGGTCTACGGTGCGCGGCCGCTGCGCAGGCTGATCCAGCAGGCCATCGGCGACACCCTCGCCAAGGAGTTGCTGGCCGGCGAGATCACCGATGGCGACACCGTCAAGGTCGGCGTCAGCCCCGACGGGGACGGACTCGTCGTCGGCAGGTGATCGGGTGCGGCGGGCGTCGCGGTGTTCCGACAGGAATGCTCGTGGCGCCCGTCCCTCGTACGCTGGGTGCATGACCAACCCGAACGATCCGTGGGGGCAGCGGCCGGACGATTCGCCGACCGAACACCTGGGTTCGCCGGGTGGTTCCGGCACCGAGCCGCTGCACACCACCGAGTACACCGAGGCCTACGGGCCGACGGCGTATCCGGGCGGTGACCAGTACGAGCCGTGGAAGCCGCCGTCCAACCCGACGCGCGAACTACCCACCTACGACAGCCAGTGGGGCGGGTACGAAGCTCAGCAGTGGCAGCCGCCGACCCAGCCCACCCCCGATCCGGCGGCGATGGGCGGTCTCGGCGCGATGCCGCCCTCGGGTGAACCGCCGCGCCCGCCCAAGCGCAACACCGGGCTGTGGATCGGGCTCGGGCTGGCCGTGGTCCTGTTGATCGCGGTTGCCGGTGCGGTCGCCGGGTTGCTGTTCGGCGGTGGCGATTCCACCCCGTCGGCCAGTGACTCCGCGACGTCCTCGCTGCCCACCGCCGGCCGCACCCCGAACGCGACGCCGGGCCCGAGCACGCCGCCGCTGGTCATCCCCAGCCTGCCCGGGATCGAGGGCATCGACGGCATCGGCGCGACCATGGGCACCATCACCGCCAACAACGCGGGCACGCTCACCGTCAGCTCGATCGGCGGCGCGACCGTCACGGTGACCACCGACGCGAACACCCAGGTGATCTCGCTGTCGGGTGGATCGCCCGCGGATCTGCCCACTGGCGAACTCGTGGTCGTCCAGGGTGACAAGGCCCCTGACGGGTCGATTCACGCGAAGATCATCATCAGCACCGCACTTCCCGGCGGCGGACGATGACAAGTTTCGTGATCGGCCACAAACGCTGCGGCGCGCGCGGGTGGTGCCGGGCAAACCCCCGGTCGGCTCGATAGGCTAGACGACGATGACGGCTATGTGGTTCGGGTTGGCGGCGATCGCACTCGTGGGTGCGGTCGTACTGCTGTATTTCGATCGGCTCCAGCGGCAGCGGACCGGTCACGCGCGCCAGGTCTGGGCCAAGGCCCAGGGCTATACGTATGTGTCGGTGGAACCGGCGCTGCCCTCGACGTGGCGGCGCGGTGCGCTGGCCAAGCTGGGTTATCTGTCTGCGGTCGACGTGGTCTCCGGTATCCGCAAGGGCGAGAAGTTCGTGCTGTTCGACCTGGAGGATTCGGCGACGCTGGTGGCCGTGCGCAGGCAGATCGGCTCCGATATCGATGTCGATATGCGGTTGAAGACCGCCTCCCCGCCCAAGGACCACGATCTGGAACTGCTCGGCGCCATCGGTGATCGCGTGGTCTTCGCGACCAACCCGGAAATCGCCAGGCATGCCGTCGACCAGCGCATGGTCGCCTTCATCGAGACGCTGCCGGAGACGGTGCAGATGCTGTGGAGCGAGGGCAACTGGACCCTCGGCATGCTCTCGGTCGGCACCACGGCCAAGGAATGGGAGACCGCCATCGACGCGGTGCTGCGGCTGTCCGGTCTGCTGCACGTGTTGCCGCCGGTCGCGGAGCCGCGCGGACTCGACCCCGAAGGCGGGCGGTCGCAGGGCCGCGCCCGCGCCAGGGCGGCCGAGGTCGACGAGCCCGTCGAGCGTCCGGCTCGCGTCGCCCCGGCCCGGTTCCGCGATCCCGAGCCCGATCCCGACGATGCCGATTACGACGAATTCGACACCGGCTACGACGATTCCGACTATGACGACGCCGACTTCGACGATTCCGATTACGACGAACCCGAGCCCGCCGAATCCGAGCCCGATGCAGGCGTGATCGGGGCCAGGCCCCCATCCAGGTCCGACGATGCCCGTCCCGCTTCGGCCGATACCGGCCGGGATCGCGATCCCGCGAGCCGTCCCGACGGGCCCGCCCCCGAACCGCCGTCCGCCCGCCGCCCCAGCCTGGCCGTCGTCCCCGACGCCCGCCCGGCCGCGCGGGAGGAGCGGGTCGCCGAACGCATCGAATCCGTCGACCGCAGCAGCCGCCCCGGCGACTTCCGCGCCCCCGCCTCCGACGACGACGCGCCGCAGCTACCCGGCGGCCCGTTCCACCCCGGATTCCGCCCATATCAGGGTCCGGTGCCGAAGTAACCCGCTCTGCTCAGCGCCGACAGCGCACGCCGTACCCTTGACGCGCAGGTGCTGGCGGGCGGACTTCGCCGAAACCGCTGTGACGCGACTCGTTGAACACACGCGGAAGGACTCAGATGATCGATCAGGCAACAACCGACCGGGACAGTTTGGCGGCGCTGGTGCGCGAACTCGCCGTCGTGCACGGCAAGGTGACGCTGTCCTCGGGTAAAGAGGCCGACTACTACGTCGACCTGCGTCGCGCGACGCTGCACCACCAGGCCGGCCCGCTGATCGGCAAACTGTTGCGCGAGCTGGTTGCCGACTGGGATTTCGACGCCGTCGGCGGGCTCACCATGGGCGCCGACCCGGTGGCGCTGGCCGTGATGCATGCCCCCGGCCGTCCGATCGACGCGTTCGTGGTCCGCAAGGCCGCCAAGACCCACGGCATGCAGCGGCAGATCGAAGGCCCCGACATCGTCGGCAAGCGGGTGCTGGTCGTCGAGGACACCACCACCACCGGTAACTCGCCCCTCACCGCCGTGCGCGCGCTGCGTGAGGCCGGCGCGACCGTCGTCGGCGTGGCGACCGTGGTGGACCGGGAGACCGGCGCCGATCAGGTCATTGCCGCCGAGGGGCTGGAGTACCGCTCGATTCTCGGGCTGAAGGATCTGGCTCTGGGCTGAGTAGTTGCCCTCCGCTAGCCTGGTGCTGATTTATTCGGTAGTTGAAGGGTCGTGTGAGTCGCCGTGGTGAGCATTGCAGTCAAGAAGGGCCGCGACAATGTCGCGATGCTCGGTATCGGTGCTTACCGGCCGCAGCGCGTGGTCAGCAATGACGAGGTGTGCGAGGTCCTCGACTCCACCGATCAGTGGATCTACGAGCGCACCGGCATCCGCAACCGTCGCTGGATCAGCGGCGACGAAACGCTGCGTTCGATCGCCGCGGCCGCCGGTGATCGCGCGCTGAACAACACCGGCATCGACCGCTCCAAGATCGGCGCGCTGATCCTGTGCACCTCCAGCTGGCTCAAGCTCACCCCGCACGGCGCGCCCACCATTGCCGCCGACCTCGGCATCAACGGCATCCCCGCCTTCGACCTCACCTCCGGCTGCGGCGGTTTCGGCTACGGCCTCGGTGTCGCCGCCGACCTGATCCGCGCCGGTTCGGCCGAATACGTGCTGGTCATCGGTGCCGAGACGATGACCGTCGGCCTCGACCCGACCGATCGCGGCACTGCGATGATCTTCGGTGACGGCGCGGGCGCGGTCGTCGTCGGGCCGAGCGAGGAGAACGGTATCTCCCCGACGGTGTGGGGCAGTGACGGCGAGAACGCCGAGGCCATCGCCCAGGACGTCGACTTCCTGGAATTCATGAACAAGGCTCAGGCTTTGCAGGGCACCGATCCCGCGGTCGAGCCGATCGGGCGGATGTCGCTGCGCATGGAGGGCCCGAAGGTCTTCCGCTGGGCCGCGGTGACGTTGCCGCGTGCGCTGTCGGCCGCGCTGGAGGAATCCGGGGTGTCCAAGGAGGACATCGAGGTGTTCGTCCCGCACCAGGCCAATGCCCGCATCAACGAGCTGATGAAGAAGAACCTCGGCCTGGCCGAGGACATCCCGATGGCCAACGACATCGAGAACACCGGCAACACCTCGGCCGCGTCGATTCCGCTGGCCATGGAGGAAATGCTGGTCACCGGCAAGGCCAAGGGCGGTCAGCTGGCGCTGCTGCTCGGCTTCGGTGCCGGGCTCAGCTATGCCGGGCAGGTCGTCACGCTGCCGCCGAAGCCCGCCGAGCCGAGCTTCTGACGGTATGCGCCCGTTCCGCGCCGGGTATCTGGCCGCCACCGCCGTCACGGTGTTCGGCGCGCTCACCGGTCGTGACAAGCTCCAGTGGGTGGCCAAGCCGCTGATGATGCCGCTGCTGGCGGCCGACGTCGCGCGCAGTTCCGCTGAACTCGATCCCACCGACCGGACCGTGCTGCTGAGTTCGCTCGGCGCCGCCACCGTCGGCGACGTGCTGCTCATCGACCCGGACGACGACCGCAGGCTGATCGCGGGTGCGTCGTCGTTCGCGGTCATGCAGGCCGGATACGCGTCGCTGTGGTGGCGATATGGTGCGCGGCCGGTTCCGGCCGTCGCGGTGCCGAGGGTGCTGGCGTGGATCGGTGCCGCTGCGTTGTTGCGTGCCAAGGCGCCCGCGATCGCGGCCCCGCTCACCGCCTACGGAGCGACGCTCGGCACCGCCGCGGTGCTCGCCTCCGATCCGGGGCTGGCGCCGGGTGCGGAAAACGTTGCCGGGCTGAATATCCCGAACGCGGATCCGCGCAGCCGCCTCGGTCTCGGCGCGTTGCTGTTCACCGTGTCCGACGGGTTGATCGTGCTGCGCCGTGTGTTCGCGCGAGGTGAGCGTGCGCGGCGAGTGACCGAGGGCGTCATCCTCGCGACGTATGGTGCGGCGCAGTACCTGCTCGCGGATCCGAAGGCGCACGAGCGGCGGAACTGAACTCGCGCAACCGATTCGGTCGGCGGCATTGTTTCCGGCCGGCCTCGCTCACAGGCAGAACAGCACCCGATCCCGGTT
The DNA here is from genome assembly GCF_059509835.1 of Nocardia sp. CDC519. Lineage (NCBI taxonomy): Bacteria > Bacillati > Actinomycetota > Actinomycetes > Mycobacteriales > Nocardiaceae > Nocardia > Nocardia sp. CDC519. The sequence continues at coordinate 1,448,331 of NZ_CM183377.1, forward strand.
CTCCGGATCCACCCGGATCGAGATCACCTCCCCGATCGCCAGCCGTTCCTTGTCGGCCGGTGTCACGTCGTACACAACTGTGCCCCGGTAACTTTCGGCTCCCGGCACGGTGAACTCCAGATCCAACTCGGTCAGCTCATTGTGATGATCGGTCCACGCCAACGGCCGCACATGCTCCACCCGAGCCCACCCCTCGATACCGTGCCGCGCCAGCCGGCGATCAGCCTTCGACGGCCGCTCCACCCACAACAGCCCGATCCCGATGCCCGACCCGAAGATCCCGACCAGCGCCATGATCTGGAACGGGACGGTCCCGTCCGGCGTATGCTGCACCACCCACCCCAGCCACACCGCGAGCAGGATCAGGTACCCGGCCGTCACCCCGAGCACCACTCGCAGCACGCGTACGTGGTCCATCACCATCACCCCACGCATCCAGGATAGGCCCGTGAGCTGCGCCGTAACCGGAAGCCGCTGGTTTGCCGGCGACACCTCCTGAAGCGGCCGGCCGCGGCATCGGCCGAACCTCGCCGACCGGATGCGACGTCCGTTTGCCGCCAGCGTCGGCGGTCATCCGGCGACATGCTCGGATGCATGTCCGACCCGACCACGCTCGACGTCCTCACCGGCATGTACGCCGCCGAAGCCCGCTATCTCGCGGCAGGCGGCCCGGGCCGAGCCTCCTTCGCCACCCTTGCGCCGTACTTCTCCCCGGACGTCGTCCTCTACCAGGCCGACGCCCTCCCGTACGGCGGAATCTGGCGCGGCCACGCCGGTCTCGAACGCTTCTTCACCGCCATGAGCGCCGTCTGGGAGGTTTTCGACCTCCTCGACCAGCAGTTCCTCGCCACCGGCAGCACCGCCGTGGTCCACACCAGAATCCACGGCCGAGCCCGCGCCACCGGCCGCGAACTCGACTTCCCGATCCTGCAAACCTTGCGCATGGAGAATTCGCGCATCGCCGAGATCTGTCCGTTCTACTGGGACACCCAGGCGATCGCCGACGCGACGACACCCGCCCCGGTTCCCGCTGCACGGAATTTATAGGTCGATTTTCCGTAATTTGCCTGCTGTTGCCCACGGGTCATTGCTACCGTGGGCTCACGGTCGTCTCCTGTCGGGGGGAGCCCTCCGTCCCGGGTCGCTCCGGAACCAAGAAATGGCTTGTGGCCAGGGGGTTCTTCTCCTGCCCGACATCAGGAAGTCCACATGAAACTCTCGATTCATCGTCCGGCACATGCTCTGGGTGCAGCTGCCGCAGGGGTGCTCGCTGCCTCCGCCTTGCTCGTTGCGGCACCCGCAGCATCCGCCGATCCGCTCACCGACCTGCTCTGCAACTCCGGCTCGGCCCAGTTCTGCCCGCCCGCCCGGCCTGCGCCCGGAGCACCCGCGCCTGGTGTCTACTACAAGAACTGCGACGCTGCCCGCGACGCCGGCGTGGCACCCCTGCACCGTGACGACCCCGGCTACGCACCGCACCTCGATCGCGACAACGACGGAATCGCCTGCGAATAGCCGTCGTCGGGAGGCAGGTCGGGCATAACTTGACAGAAGATGGCAGGGTTCGGTGCCAGGATCGGACACCATGACGACCCGCTACTACACCGCCACCAGCCTCGACGGCTACATCGCCGACCAGAACAACTCCCTGGATTGGCTGCTGGCCATCGCCGACGCCGACACTGCGACCAGCGACATCGACGAGTTCCTGCGCGGCGTCGGCGCCATGTGCATGGGCGCGACAACCTACGAATGGATGGCAGCCAACAACCCACCCGAATACTGGCCGGATAACTACGGTGACCGCCCGTGCTGGGTATTCACCCACCGCGATCTGCCCCCGATCCCCGGAGCGAACCTCCGATTCGTTTCGGGCGACGTCCGCCCTGTCCACGCCCAGATGACCACAGCCGCAGCCGACCGCGATATCTGGATAGTGGGTGGCGGCGAACTCGCCGGCCAGTTCGCCGACGCCGGCCTACTCGACGAGGTGATCGTCGGCATCACCCCGGTCACCCTCGGGTCCGGCGCCCCACTCCTGCCGCGCCGAATCCTCTCGGACCGAATGCGGTTGGTCGAGGTCGAGCAGATGGGGCAGTTCGCCAAGCTCGCCTACCGGTTGAGCTGAGTTCGCCGATTGTGGCTACGTACTGCGGGCACTCGACGGAGCGTGCCGTAGCTACCTCCGCAACCGCAGCACCGCCATCACCCTGCGGTGATGCGTGTCCGAGGGCGGCAGATCGAGCTTGGTGAAGATATTGCCGATGTGCTTCTCGACCGCCCGTTCGGTGACGGTCAGGGAGCGCGCGATGGCGGCGTTGGTGAGGCCCTGGGCCATCAGCTCGAGCACTTCGCGCTCGCGCGGGGTGAGCCGGTCGAGGGCCTGTTGCTGGCGGGAGGCGCCCATCAGTTGGCTCACCACCTCGGGGTCGAGTGCGGTGCCGCCGGTGGCGACGCGGTCGAGGGCTTCCATGAATTCGCGGACGTCGGCGACCCGGTCTTTGAGCAGGTAGCCGACGCCGTTCGCGCCGGCGGCGAGCAATTCGGTGGCGTAGCGGGTCTCCACCCATTGGGAGAACACGAGCACGCCGGTGAGCGGGAATTTGCGGCGTAGTTCGATGGCGGCGAGCAAACCCTCGTCGGTGTAGGTCGGTGGCATCCGGACGTCGACCACGGCGACGTCGGGTGCGTGTTCGGCCACCACCTCGGACAGGTTCGTCGCGTCGCCGACCATCGCCACCACCTGATGCCCGCGTTCGGCGAGCAGCCCGGCCAGTCCGTCGCGGAGGATGGCGCTGTCCTCGGCGATCACCACGCGCAGCGAATCCGGTTGGGCGGCCCCGGTACTCATCGCGGGCCCGCTGTCGGCAGGGTGATGGTGACGACGGTCGGCCCGCCGACGGGACTGTCGACGGTGAGGCCGCCGTCCACGCTCGCGGCCCGCGCCGCCAGCCCGGCCAGCCCACTGCCTGCCACCGGCTCGCCCGGAATCGGTTGCAGCACACCGCCGCTGCCGTTGTCCCGGACCGAAACCACCAGCGCATCATCACCCGAGGGCAGCACCGACACCCACGCATGGGACGCACCGGCGTGTTTCACCACATTGGTCAGCAGTTCGGCGACGGAGAAGTAGGCGATGGCCTCGATCGCCGGGTGCGGCCGCACCGGCAGATGCACCCGCAGCTCCACCGGCACCGAGCAGCGCGCCGCCAGCGTCTCCAGCGCCGGTTCGAGGCCCAATTCCAAAGCGGGCGGATGGATTCCGCGCACCAGTTCGCGCAGCTCGGCCAGCGCTTCCTTGGTGCCAGCGTGCGCGTCGGCGATCAGGTCGCTGGCGTCGGCGCCGTGGCTGAGCCGCTCCTCGGCTCGGCCGAGCGCCATCGCGATGGTGACCAGCCGTGCCTGGGTGCCGTCGTGCAGATCGCGTTCGAGCCTGCGCAGTGTGGCCGCGGAATCCTCGACCGCCACCCGCCTGCTTTCTTGCAGATCGGCCAGCCGTCGGTCCCGCGCGGTCGGCGCGAGCAGCCAGATCGCCAGCTGCCGATGCACCAGGCAGACCACCCGGAACAGCCACGGCAGCGCGAAGCAGCCGAGCACGCCGAGCGCCGCGAACCCGAGCACCCGAGGCCAGGTGTCGATGTAGAAGTCGCCGAACTGGGCCAGCGAATGCCGCTCCACGCCGTTCTCGTCGATATTGGTCGGGGTGAACAGGTACCACGGCAGCGGTGAGATCGCGGTGAACCCGATCATCGCGGTCGCGATCAGCAGGAAATACCCGCCGACCATCCCGACGATCGACTGCACCACCACGAATGCCAGCGCCCGCCAGCTCGGCATATCGGTGAACGCCGCCTTCAAGAATCCGAACAGCCCAGAGGCCGGGGCGAACGGCGGCGGCGGGTCCAGCGGTGTGCCGAGCAGGTCACGCACCAGCGCACGGTAGACGTGGCCCCAGAGCCTGCCGCCGAGAATCACCAGCGCGAGCACCGGGATCCCGATGATGGTCAGTGCCACGAAGACGCCGAGGCCGCCGGCCAGGTACACATAGCCCGTTCCGAGCATGCCGAGCAGCAACGCCAGGATCAGATAGGCGAGTTCTTTCCAGGTCCGTGCGGTGAACGGCGCACGCAGCACCGCGCGCAGCACACGCATCCCGGTCGGTTCCTCGGTGGCCGGTTTGTCGAGCACCAGCGTCTGAGTGACGGAAGAATCGGTCATGAGCTCCATGGTTGTCGAGGCGGATGGCCCGATCGAGGGCGCTGACCACCGGGTCGATGGTGTAGCTCGCACTACCATCCTCGCCCATCACCCGGTGCGCCTGCGCCCATTCGTCGCCGCCACCACCACTTCGGTGCTCGCTGCCAGGCGACGGGAAGCCGCGGCACCGATAACATCACCGGCATGACTTACCCGCCGCCGGACCTCGGCAAAGACCCGTATGGCTCGCAGCCGCATGCTTCTCAGCCCTACCCGTCACAGCCTTACTCGTCACAGCCCTACCCGTCACAGCCCTATGGCGCGCCGCAGCCCTACGGCTACGCACAGCCCTACGGTTACGGGCCGCAGCAGGATCATCCGCAGGCCACGACCATTCTCGTGCTCGGCATCCTCAGCCTGGTGATGTGCGGCATCCTGGGCCCGTTCGCGTGGTCGATGGGTAAGAAGGCGCTGGCCGAGATCGATGCTTCCGGGGGAATGATCGGGGGTCGGGGGAACGTCAAGGCGGGCTACATCTGCGGGATGATCTCGTCGATCCTGCTGATCATCTCGATCGTCTTCTTCATTCTGTACATCATCATCGTCGTCATCGCGATCGGCGTCTCGGCCTAGTTCGCCCTGCCGGGCTCGGGGGCTCCCACCTCGGGAATTAGCATCGACGGCGTGACCGATCTCGTGCCGGACGTGCCGGAACAGCTCCCCGGCCCCACCGAATGGGGCGAGCATCCGCATGGCGTCGGCCCGTGGGCGGAGGAGTTCGGCGGGCAGCCACCGCAGGATCCACGACTGGACCCGGTGCTGCTCGCCGAAGGCGATCGCCGCAATGTGGTGGACGCCTACCGGTATTGGACGCGCGAGGCGATCGTCGCCGACATCGATGCGCGCAGGCATCCCTTCCACGTCGCGATCGAGAACTTCGGGCACGACGCGAACATCGGCACCGTCGTCCGCACCGCCAACGCGTTCGCCGCCGCGGCGGTGCACATCGTCGGCAGGCGGCGCTGGAATCGGCGCGGCGCCATGGTCACCGACCGCTATCAGCACATCGAGCATCACACCGATATCGCGGCGCTGCTGGAATTCGCACGGCGCGAGGATCTCACCGTCGTCGCGGTCGATAATGTGCCCGGATCGGTTCCGCTGGAAACGGTTCGGCTGCCGCGACGGTGCCTGCTGCTGTTCGGGCAGGAGGGACCCGGGGTCACCGATCATGCCCGCGACGCCGCGACGCTGACGGTGTCGATCGCGCAGTTCGGATCCACCCGCAGCATCAATGCCGGCGTGGCCGCGGGCATCGCCATGCACGCGTGGATCCGGCAACATGCCGATCTGACCACAGCCTGGTAACAATTGGGCGGCGAAACCCGGTGCCGACCTGGCACCATTGAGCTATGACCACGCGGAGGGACGCACGGCGTCAGGGGGAATTCAGCGAGCCGACGCCCGCGTTGTGGTCCGAACGCGCCGATATGGCCGAATCGGCGATCATCTCCCGGCATCTACGCCCGCTGTGGGGATTGCCCGGTACCACCCTCGGCGTGGTCGGCTGGCCCGCCACCAAACGTGAGCGGCTGTTCCTGTCCTGGCATTACTGGTGGCAAGCGCATCTGATCGACTGCGCCGTCGATGCCGCCACCCGCGTGCCGACCCCCGCGCGCCGCAAGCGCATCAGCGCGCTCGCCCGCTCGCACCGGCTGCGCAACATCACCGGGTGGACCAACCGCTACTACGACGACATGGCGTGGCTGGCCATCGCTTTGGAACGCGCGCAGCGCACCCAGGACGCCGACGCGGCGGGCGCGCTGCTCGCATTGGAAAAGGAACTCTACGAATCCTGGGATCCCGACACCGGCGGCGGCATCCCGTGGCGGGTGGGCGCCGACTACTTCAACGCGCCCGCCAACGGCCCGGCCGCCATCGCCTTGCTGCGGCTCGGCCGCCACGAACGCGCCGCCGAGATGGCCGACTGGCTCGACGCCACCCTGCGCGACCCCGAAACCGGCCTGATCCTCGACGGCATCCACCTGCCCTCCGGCGAGATCGAGCGCCCGGTGTTCACCTACTGCCAGGGCGTCGTGCTCGGTGTGGAGACCGAACTCGCCGTGCACACCGGCGAGGCGAAACATCTCGCGCGAGTCCATCGCCTGCTCACCGCTGTCGAGGATCGGATGACCACGCGCGGCGTCGTCCAGGGCGGTGGCGGCGGTGACGGCGGCCTGTTCAACGGCATCCTGATCCGCTATCTCGCCCTGGTGGCCCTGATGCTGCCCGGCGACGACGCCGAACAGGAAGCCGACCGCCGGTGCGCGGCATCGATCGTGCTGTCCTCGGCGAAGGCCGCGTGGGCGAACCGGCTCGAAGTCGAAGGCGAACCGCTGTTCGGCCACGACTGGAGCAAACCGGCACAGTTGCCCGGCGGCAGTTCCGGCGCGGGCTACTTCACCTCGGGTGGTTCGGTGACGTCGTCGAAGGTGCCCGAACGCGATCTGTCGGTGCAGTTGTCGGGCTGGATGCTGATGGAAGCAGCGCACATGGTGAGCGCGGCGGGGTTGTGAACCCCACGAACTGGTGGCCGACAGCTCGACCACGACGACCCTCGACCTCGCGGGAAATCGGGTCGAGATCGGCCTCGACGCCCTGACCAGCACTCGAGCGTAGTGCTGTTCCGGTCCGTCGGGTACCTACGAGCGGACCGGGCACGCGCGGCCGCTCAGTGCTCCGGCATTCCCGCCGCATCCAGGTCGAAGTCCTCGACCGGCTGCGCCATCTCCTGGCGGTACTGGCGGATGCCGAGGATCGTGCCGATGATCAGGCCGACGACGAGCACGATCACCACGGCGGGCATCAGCCAGGGGACGCGCTGGATGAAGCCGCCGGCGTAGTAGCCGATGAGCAGCAGGACCGGGGCCCAGAGCACGGCGCCGATGGTGCTGGCGATGGTGTATTTGCGGTGATCCATGCCCGCCGCGCCGGCCACCATCGGGCAGAGGGTGCGCACCCAGGGGATCCAGCGGGCGACGAGCACCGCGACGAAGCCGTGCCGGTGCAGCATCTCGGAGACCCGGGCGAGGTTGCGGGTGTTGATGTAGCGGCCGTTCTTGCGGGCCACCAGATGGTGGCCCGTGCGGCTGCCGACGACGTAACCGACCTGATTGCCCGCGATGGCCGCGACCATGGTGCCCAGCGACAGGCCCCAGACCTGCGCCTCACCGGAGGCATGCGAGGCCATCACCACGCCCGCGGTGATCAGCATCGAATCGCCGGGCAGGAAAAGGCCGATGATGAAGGCGCACTCCAGGAAGACGAACGTCAGCACGATCGTCCAGACGAGTGCGGGGCCCGCCGAGATCAGCGGTTCGAAGCTGCCCAATGCGAGGGTGGAGGACGCCGGCGTCACTGCGATCAGCGCGTGGTCTCGTTCGTCGACGCCGTCAGCTCGACATCACGGGCGGGATCCACCTGCTCGGCCGAACCGCGGCCGAGCAGCTTCTTCGCGACGGCCATGATGCCGGGCAGGATCGACACGAACACGATGAGCAGGAAGATCGCCTCGACGTGGTCGCGGATGAACGCGACATTGCCGAGGAAGTAGCCGAGGACGGTCACGCCGCCGCCCCACAGGATCGCGCCGACGATGTCGAAGGCGACGAACTTGCGGTAGTTCATCGTGGACACGCCGGCCAGCACCGGCATGAAGGTACGCACGATCGGCACGAACCTGGCCAGGATGATGGTCTTCGGGCCGTGTTTTTCGAAGAACGCGTGCGTCTCGGTGACGTAGTGCTTCTTGAAGAAGCGGCTGTCTTCCTTCTGGAACAGCGCGGGCCCGATGGCCCGGCCTATCCAATAGCCGGACTGGTCACCGGCGAAGGCGATGAAGGTGACGGCGGGCACCAGCACCCAGATCGACACCGGCGGATCCGGTTGCGCGGCCAGCAGGCCACCGGTGAACAGCAGCGAGTCGCCTGGCAGCAGCGGGAACAGCAGACCGGTCTCGATGAAGACGATGACCAGGATGGCCGGGAGGACGGCGTGCCGCAGCCAGGACTCGGTGAGCAGATACATCGGATCGAGCAACTGAGTCAAGGCAAGGTTGCTTGTCACCGCGTCGGAGGCTGCGAGCGCAATCACCCGGCCCACAGTACCGGGTCATCCCCCGCCTGCCCCGGTCAAGGCGCGGAGGAGGCAGCGAAGCGTAACCACGGAGCGACTCCGGGGCAGGCGCGATCCGGCTCGAGCCTGCCCCGGTCAAGGCGCGGAGGAGGCAGCGAAGCGTAACCACGGAGCGACTCCGGGGCAGGCGCGATCCGGCTCGAGCCTGCCCCGGTCAAGGCGCCGAGGAGGCAGCGAAATGGCGCAATGATCCCCTGATATCGGCGGAAAGCCTGCTGGCTTAGGGTGGGGCTGACAAAATCGTCTTTTTGCCGCACAAAACGGAGGTCTTCACAGTGCCCATCGCGACTCCGGAGGTCTACGCCGAGATGCTCGGTCGGGCCAAAGCGAACTCCTTTGCCTTCCCCGCGATCAACTGCACGTCGTCGGAGACGATCAACGCGGCGATCAAGGGCTTCGCCGACGCCGGTAGCGACGGCATCATCCAGTTCTCCACCGGTGGCTCGGAGTTCGGTTCCGGCCAGGGTGTGAAGGACATGGTGACCGGTGCTGTCGCGCTGGCCGAGTTCGCGCACGTGGTGGCGGCCAAGTACGACGTCACCATCGCGCTGCACACCGACCACTGCCCCAAGGACAAGCTGGACGGATTCGTCCGGCCGCTGATCGCGATCTCGCAGGAGCGGGTGAACGCCGGGCGCAACCCGCTGTTCCAGTCGCACATGTGGGACGGTTCGGCCATCCCGATCGATGAGAACCTCGAGATCGCCAAGGACCTGTTGAAGGCCACCAAGGCCGCCAACATCATCCTCGAGGTGGAGATCGGCGTCGTCGGCGGTGAAGAAGACGGTGTCGAGGCCGCCATCGACGAGAAGCTCTACACCTCCCCTGCCGACTTCGAGAAGACCATCGAGGCGCTGGGAGCCGGCGAGAACGGCAAGTACCTGCTCGCGGCCACCTTCGGCAATGTGCACGGTGTGTACAAGCCGGGCAACGTGGTGCTGCGTCCCGAGGTGCTGGCCGAGGGTCAGCGGGTGGCCGCGGCCAAGCTCGGCCTCGGCGCCGACGCACAGCCGTTCGACTTCGTCTTCCACGGCGGTTCGGGCTCGCTGAAGTCCGAGATCGACGATTCGCTGCGCTACGGCGTGGTGAAGATGAACGTCGACACCGACACCCAGTACGCCTTCACCCGGCCGGTCGCGGGCCACATGTTCAGCAACTACGACGGTGTGCTCAAGATCGACGGCGAGGTCGGCAACAAGAAGACCTACGACCCGCGTAGCTACCTGAAGAAGGCCGAAGCGTCCATGGCGGCGCGTGTGGTCGAGGCGTGCAATGATCTGAAGTCCGCGGGACGGTCGATCAGCGCCTGACCCACAACCCTGGCGGGGGCGACAGCACATGAGTCTCGAGGTGCGCCTGCTCGGGCCCGTGCGGCTGCTCGTCGGCGGTGAGCCGGTGGCGGTCGGCGGGCCCAAGCCGCGGGCGTTGCTTGCGGCGTTGGCGGTGAATCGGCGTCGCGCGGTGTCGTCGATGGCGCTGGCCGACATGGTGTGGAACGAGGATCCGCCCGACTCCTACGCCGCGAGCCTGCAGGTATTCGTCTCGAATATCCGTAAGGCACTGCGTAATTCGGGTATCGACCCGGCCGCCGTGTTGCGCACCGAGTCCTCCGGTTATCGGCTGGAGATCGCCGAGGAGGCCTGCGATCTCGGCCGGTTCGAGGCCGCCCGCGATGCCGCCGCCAGGGCCGCCGAGGTGGGCGACCATGCCACGGCCGCCCACCTGTTCGGAACCGCGCTGCGCGAATGGGACGGCCGGGCACTGGCCGATCTGGCGGGCCTGCAATTCGCCGACGGTTTCGCCACCGCGATGGACGAGGAGCGGTTGCTCGCCGCCTCCGCCCGCATCGACGCCGAAATCGCCTGCGGGCGGGCGTCTTCGGTGGTCGGGGAGTTGGTGGCGATGACCACCGAACATCCACTGCGCGAACCGCTGTGGGGGCAGTTGATCACCGCGCTGTATCTGTCCGGTCGCCAGGCCGACGCCCTCGATGCCTGTCGCCGGGTGCGCACCGTGCTCGCCGACGAACTCGGCATCGATCCGGGCCCGGCGTTGATCGAGCTCGAGCAGCGGGTGCTGCGCCAGGAACCGTTGAACACCGTGGAGTTCAAGCGGGCCGAGCGGATGGCCGCGGCGATGACCGATACCGTCACCGAGGTGCCGAGCGCGGTGCGCAGCGGCCAGATCCTGATGCCGGACGGTCGCGCGGTCGTCGTCGCCCAGGCGGGGTTGCGCATCGGCCGGATGACCGATAACGACCTGGTGATCGACGATCCGAAGGCCAGCCGCTATCACGCGCAGATCATGCCGAGCCGGGCCGGGCTGCTGATCAAGGATCTGCATTCGGCCAATGGCGTCTTCGTCAACGAACTCCCGATCGACACCGGCGCACTGCTGGCCGACGGTGACGCGATCCGTATCGGGGGGACGGTGCTGGTCTTCCAGGCCGCGCGCTAGCGCCGTTACGGCTCGCCGGGTTCGCAGGCGACACCGTTGCGATCGGGGTCGAGCCGCAGTGAGTATCCGCGCTGGCCCTGCCGGATCGGTGCCTCACCGTCGCGGCGGGCTTCACCGCAGGTCAGGTAGAACGGCGATGCCTTCGGTGTGGTCGATCCGGTAGGTCGCTGATGTGGTTCGTCGAGTTGATTCGGTGAGGTCTGCCAGTCGGTGGTGCTGTGGCCGTCGGTGCGGTCCGGCGCGGCGATGGCCAAGGGCGCGAGCGCGATAGTCACGCCGGCCAGGCAAGCGGCCGCGGCACCGGGGAGCGCCCGGCGGGGGATGAGCGGAATCTTCATGAGGTAGATCCTGAGAACGCTGGCGGGCTGCGATGGGGGCGATTCCCCGCCGATTATCCGCGTGATCGCGCGCGAAAACCACCCGCTGGCCGAGCCCTCGTGGCTTCGGCTCGCCGGTCGGCGCAGATGCGCGCCGCGGGCTCGGAACCGGCCGTTCGCCTGCGGATCCTGCTGGTCGAACACATCGCACTGGTGCGCGTCGGCCTCGTTCGGCGACAGCAGATGATCTTCGGCCGGTAGGGTCACACGCTGGTGCGAACTTCAGCCATGGAACGAGGGGTCGACGATGGCGAGGCGGGTGATGGCCGCGCTCGGCGCGGTGGTCTTCGGCGCGGGTGTGCTGGTGTGCGCGGAGCCGGTGCCGGCGGGCGCGGGACCGCAGGACGGGGTGCCGGGCAGCGGGCCGTGCCGCAGTGATCCGGCGCCGACGCATGAACCGCTGATCCCGGAAACGCTCGAGGTGCCGATCCCCTATCCGGTGATCACGGTGCTGCCACCGCAGCCGCCGGAGCCGAAGCCGACCAGGGTGCAGATGGAGCTGCCCGCCGATCCGTGCATGAATCCCTGCCCGGACCTCACCGATGAGCCCGCACCGCCGCCGAGCCTGGCCGAGCAGCTCGGCATCCCGGAAATCTTGTTGAGCCCCAAGCCGTTCCACTTCGCGATTCCTGGTCCAGGCCCGGATCCCGGGCCGGTTCCGCCGCCCCCGCCGCCGGTGCGGCCACCGGTCGAAGCCGCGCCGCAATCCCCGGCCCCGGCCGCCCCGAAGGTGGGCGCCGTGCGCGAGGTGGCCAAGCAGACCGGGGCGAATTCGGTCAACCGCACCGATAAGCGCTGGCAGGTGCAGGGCACCGACCTGGGCATCATGTGGGAATCGGCGCCCGGCGAGATCGCCACCGCCTTCGGCGACACTGTCGGTCGCGGCTTCCATCCGCCGGGCGGCATGGGCGGCGATTGGCGCAGCAACGTGCTGGCCTTCAGCACCGATCGCAGGCTGGACGACGGCATGACCTACGACCGGATGGTCACCGACAGCCGCTGCCACGCCGCCGAGGTGCTCTCCAGCCGCAAACTCGACAACGTGGAGGTCACCACCATCCCCACCTCGGGTTTCGCGCTGGGTGAGCGGCAGTACATGAGCTACATGTCGATTCGGACCTGGAACAGCCTGCCCGGCACCTTCTTCACCAACTACGGCGGCATCGCCTACTCCGACGATCACGGCCAGACCTGGACCAAGGATCCGCACGCGCGCTGGGACAACATCTTCGGGCTCGCGAATTTCCAAGTGAGCGCGATGGTTCCGCACGGTGAGCACGTCTACGTGTTCGGCACGCCGAATACCCGGCTCGGTGCCGTCGGGCTGGCACGAGTGCCCAAGGATCAGATTCTCAACACCACCGCGTATCAGTACTGGCGCGACGGATCCTGGACGCCGGTGGGCGGTGCGGGCTCGGCCACCCCGATCGTCAACGGGCCGGCCGGTGAGCTGTCGGTGCGATACGACGCCGAGCGCGATGTCTGGCAGATGAGTTACCTCGATACCGCCAAGGCCGCCATCGTTGTGCGCGAAGCGAATTCGCCGCAGGGCGGGTGGTCGGATGGCACGCCGACGGTGACGGTGCGCGACTACCCGGAGCTGTACGGCGGATTCATCCACCCGTGGTCATCGGGGGACGACCTGTACTTCAACATCACCACGTGGAGCGATTACAACGTCTACCTGATGCACGCGAAGCTGGAGTGAGGCCGGGCCTCAGCCGAGCCTGACCTCGGCGATCGCGCGACCGAAAAGCTTGCGGCCCTGCGATGTCCCGGATAGCACGACGGTCGCGGTGCGCCGCTGCGGATCCAGCTTCTTGATCTTGCCGGAGAACTCGACGGCGCTGCGAGCGTCGGCCTGCACCGGCACATATCCCGCGAAGCGCACGCTCAGCGATTCGATCGCGGTCGGATCGCCCAGCCAGGAGGTCAGTTTGCCGCCGGCCAGGCCCATGGTGAGCAGGCCGTGCGCCACCGTCGTCGGCAGGCCCGCCAGTTTGGCGGCGTGTTCGCTGAAATGGATGGGGTTCGAGTCGCCGGACACGCCCGCGTAATTCGCCAGATCGCCGCGGGTCAGCCAGGAGGTACCGAGCTCGATCTGCGCACCCTCCGACAGCCGATCGAACTCGGGAACGGCATGCACCGGGGCCGGGGGCGGCGTCGTCGCGGTGTCGAGGGCATCGGCGTCCAATTCGATGAGCGCGTCCAGCTCGCCGATCGCGGTGGGCTCGGCATCGGCGCGGCCGTGCATCATGATGTTCGCGACCGCTTCGGTGATATCGGGGGCCACCTCCACCCCGCGCCTTGCCACGATCGTGGACGAACCCACCTGCGCGATCTCGTCGTCCTGGTTCTTCAACACGAAGTTCACGTGGATGAAGTCGTTGTCGTTGAACCGGCGGATCGATTCGATCTCGACCTCGCTGGTGATCCGGTCACCGGCGACCATCGGCCGATGCACCCGGAACACCTGGTCGGTCTGCAGGATCTGGGACAGGTCGTATTCGGTGAGCACCGAATCCAGCAGCGCCCTGGTCGCGGTCATGCCGATCACCGAGGCGAACGTGGGCGGGGCGATGATGCCCTCATAGCCCAGCTTGCGCGCATCGACCTCGTGCTGGTGCGCGCGGTGATCGTTCTGCACCGCGCGCGCGAACTCGCGGATCTTTTCCCGGCCGACCTCGTAGTGATCCCGGATCCGGAATCGCCGCCCCGCGAGCGTTGCCGTCCGCACCACCTCGTCCGGCCGCGCCATCGATTGTTCCCTGCCCATGATCCGGGCAATGCTACTGGCGATTCGGACCAGCGACCAGCTAGGAGGGGGTAACTGTGACCTTCGATACCGGATACGGCGACATCGCCGCCGGATCGTTACGGCGCGCTGTCCGGCGGGTCACAGACCTTCCATCCGTCCTCGGTGTGCTGGAGATCGAACGTCCGTGCCGAGCGCGCCGGATCCGCCTTGGTGTAGACGGTGGCCTGCGCGATGGCGGTGTTCTCGGTGATCCGGATGGCCTGGATGTTCTCGACCACCGGGATGCTGCCCTGCTCCACCGACTGCTGGTGCACCCCGGCGAACTGATCGTCGGGAATGCCCCGGTAGAACTCGTGCAGCGTGCCGCAGGTGGTGGAGCGCAGCGTCTCCAGATCACCGTCCTGCAACGCCCGGGTGTAGCTGCCGATGGTGTTGCGGATCTGTGCCTCGGGCGAATTGTCGTCGCCGCCCACCACGGCGACCAGCAGCACCGCGATGAGCCCGACCACCAGCACCACGGCTCCGGCCACGGCCAGCAGCCACCGGCTGGGGCGGCGACCGGCCTCGGCCGCCGGTTCAGGGGCGGCCGGCTCCACTCGTTGCGGCGCCGCCACCGCACGTGGCTGCGGCGGACGCGGGCCACCCGCCAGCGATTGCGCGGGCGTCGTCGGCTGCATATCCGCAGGGGAGGGCGCACTTCCCGGACGCTGTCTGCTGCCAGACGCCTGCTGCGCTGCGCCCGCCGCCGCTGCGCCCGCGGCCTGCGGCGTATCGCCCTGGTGCGGCGCGCCCTGTTGCGGGCCTCCGGTGCCACCTTGCGGTTGTGGTGTCTTCGGCCCCCTTGCACCGGGGCCGCCTTGCTGCGGCGTGCCCTGCGCGGAACCGCCTTGCTTCGGCCCACCGGGGGAGCTCTGCGGCCCGCGCTGTTGCGGTGCCTTCTGCAATGGCCCGGCCGACGGACCTTGCTGCGGACCGCCCTGCTCGGCACCACCTTGCCGTGGACGGCCCTGCGGCCCACGACTCTGCGGCCCGCCTCGTTCGGGCGCAGGCTGCTGCGGAGTCTCTCGCTCGGTCTCGCCCTTGTTGGTCGTTCCCGGCTGCGGCCGCTTGCCCTGCGGCGGCACGCCACCGTGCTCGGGTCCCGACGGCCCATGCGCCCCCGCCTGCTTCGGGCCCGCGGCCGGGCGCGGTGTGCTCGGCGGCTTACTCAGCGGCTGCCGCGCACCGCCACTCGCCACGCGATCGGTACCGCCCGCCCGCTGCACGGGAATGGCGACGGTCTGGGCGTCGGCCGGGTTCGGTACGGCTCGCATCTGGACGGTCGCGGCGTCCTCGGACGAGGTAGCGGCCGCCGGTGCCGTAGGTGATCCGGATTCGGTGGCGTCGCCTGCGGAGTCGTCATCGGCGCGGGGACCGCCGGAATCGGCTGTCGCGTCGGCACCGGCAGCATCGGCGCCGTGGCCTGCACCCGATGGGCCTGCCGGTGGCTTGCCCGCATCGGTGGCACGCCCACCAGGAGCGTTCGCCGCACCGGTGGCACCTGCGGCAGCAGCGCGAGGCCCACTCTTGGCGGAGGCGCCCGCCGCTGCCGTCGCGCTCGCCCCACTTCCGGCCGTGCCGCCACTTGCGGGATCGACCCGCCGCATGGCGACCGTTTTCGCATCGGCGCCGTCGTCCGGTGACACGTCGGCCGCATCGTCCTTCCGCGCTGTGCCGGATGTGGCGATCGCCTCGGTCTCGGCGTCGGCTTCGCTGTCGGTTGTAGTGGGTGGTTGTGGCGAGGGGGGATTCACGCCGGAGTCGGCGGGTGATGTGCCCGCCCCGGCCCCGGTGGCCGCACCCGCACTGCGCTGCCGCTCGCCGGATTTCGGGTCGGCCCGGCCATCCTCGCGCACTGCTGCCACCGGAGCGTTTTCGGATCCAGAAGATCCGGTCGCGGGGGAGCCGGCTGCGCCGGACCCGGTGGCGGACGCGCCGGAGGCGGGCGTGCCGGCGGATTCTCGGGCGCCGCGCTCGACGATCCGGTCACGGGAGATCTCGGCCGTCTCTGCGCCGGGGTCATCGGATGTGTCTGCCGGACCGGACGTTTCGGCGGCCGCAGGAGCCGACTTGCCCGAGTCCGAGCGTGTACCCGAGCCCGAGCCCGAGCCCGACCCCGGGCGCGAGGTCGAGCCCGAGTCTGAGTCTGAGGTCGTGTCCGAGTCCGGGCGCGAGGTCGAGCCCGAGTCTGAGGTCGTGTCCGAGTCCGGGCCGGAGCCCGGCGGCGTCGAGGCCGAGCCTGAGGTCGCGCCCGAATTCGCGCCTGAGTCCGAGGCCGAGTCCGAGCGTGTGCCCGAGTCCGAGCCCGAGGTCGGTTCGGGTTCGGAACCGGCGCCCGAGTCGGCCGCGCGGCTGTTCCCCGCAGTACCGGTGTCGACCTGCGCGAACGCCTTGGTGGGGGCGTCCGCGTCGGCGTCGGTGGTGTCGGTGGCGCGCGCAGTGTCCGTGGCGTCCGAAGCGGTCGGCGAGGTGGGTTCGGTCCCGTCGGCGGCAGAGGTGGGCGGTGCGGCCGGTTCGTCCGTTGTGCGGGCGTCGGCGGGTTTGCGCACCGGGTTCTTGTCGTCGTTCGGGTCGGACACCACTACCCCTCGCTCAGCGGAACATTGTGAACTTCGACGGCCAGCCTAATGGCCCGCGTCCCACCCAGGCCGCCATTGGCCCGCCGCGTTCGGCCCGCACATGCCCTCCGGGCACCGGCGGTGCACAATGAAGCCCATGACCTCGTTCGGTGATCTGCTCGGACCGCAACCGGTACTGCTGCCGGAAATCTCCGATGCCGAGGACGCGCTCCTCGCCAAGGCCGATCCGGTGCAGGTCGCGGCCGATCATCCGGCCGCCTCGATCGCGTGGGCGCATCTGGCCGAGGCCGCGCTCGCCCGCGCGGAGGCCGCCGGGCAGGGCGTCGACCACGATGTCGTCGCGGCCTACGCCTTCGCCCGCACCGGCTACCACCGTGGCCTCGATCTGTTGCGCCGCAACGGCTGGAAGGGTTTCGGCCCGGTGCCGTGGAGCCACGAGCCGAACCAGGGCTTCCTGCGCAGTGTCGGCGCGCTGGCCAGGGCCGCGCGGGCCATCGGCGAATCCGACGAATACGCCCGCTGCCTCGACCTGCTCGAGGATTGCGATCCGCGCGCCGCCGCGGAACTGGGCCTGGACTGATCGCCGGCACCACGACCGGACAGCTCCCGAGTTGATCGACCCGACCTCTCGCGTCGCCCTCGCCCGGGCCGGCGGCATGGACCGGCTGCGCAGTTCATGGACACGTCTTCGGCTATCCGCGCTGCCGATCCTGCAGTGCGCGCTCGGCGCCGCGCTTGCCTGGTTCGTCGCGCACTATCTCATCGGGCATACGCAACCGTTCTTCGCGCCGACGGCGGCGGTGGTGTCGATCGGCATCTCCTTCGGCGCCAGGCTGCGCCGTTCGGTAGAACTCGTCGTCGGCGTCGCGGTCGGCATCGGCATCGGTGATCTGTTCATTTCCCAGGCCGGGACAGGTGTCTGGCAGATCGCGCTGGTCGTCGGTGTGGCCATGAGCCTTGCGGTGTTTCTCGACGGCGGCACCATCATCGCGATGCAGGCGGCCGGTTCGGCCGTGCTCGTCGCCACGCTGATGCCGCCGACCGCGGGTGGCGGGTTCTCCCGGATGATCGATGCGCTCGTCGGCGGCCTGGTCGGGGTGGTCGTCGTGGCCGCGATCCCCTTGCATCCGGTGCGCCGGGCCAGGGAGCAGGCCGCGGAAATCCTCGGCGTGATGGGCAAGTCGCTCATCGACGGCGCGGCAGGCCTGCTCGAACAGGACGCCGACAAGGTGCACAACGCGCTGACCGCGGTGCGCGCCACCCAGGCGCAGCTGGACTCGCTGCGCAAAACCCTGGAAGGCGGCCGGGAGATCAGCCGTATCTCCCCGCTGTACTGGAATTCCCGTAAACGGCTCGAACGCATCCGTGCCACAGCCGACCCACTCGACAACGCCGTCCGCAACACTCGCGTGCTGCTGCGCCGCGGCCTCACCCTGGTGCGCGACGACGAAATCCTCGATCCGCGCCTGATCGACGAGGTGGAAAGCCTCGGTCACGCGGTCGACGTGGTGCGCAGGATGATGCTCGCCGACCCAGGTGAGCAACCCGATCAGGCCGAGGCCGCGCGGGTGTTGCGCTCGGTGGCCAAGGGCGCGCGCCCGGAGCTCGTTGCCGGGGCCGGCCTTTCGGCGCATGTGGTGTTCGCGCAGGTGCGTTCGACGGTGGTCGATCTCATGCAGGTCTGCGGTATGCAGCGCATCTCCGCGATCGCGCTGCTGCCGCCGACGGTGCCGAATCCGTATGTACGGCCGGAGGACTGAGGCCGGAACGTTTCCCGAGGGCCCCGCAACACCCCGGTCCGGCCGCTGACCTGCGTCGAACCGGTGCCGGCGAACCGACTACTCGACCCGCCGTTGGTGTGCCCGCGGCGCCTGCGTGCGGCGCGGGACGGTACCGCCGCCGCGCGAGCGATCTTCGCGTAGTCCGCTACTCGGGCGAGGCCGTCCGCCGCTCCCTACGGTGAGAACCGACCGAGCCGACGAGGGGTGGCGCGGTCGCCTACTTCGCCGCACACCGCGACGCGCAACCGGCCATTGTTGGTGTGGTGACCGGTGCGCTGGGGCCGCGGTGCGCCGGCGAAGACCAGGGCCGTCCGGTCCATCGACCGGGCGGCCCTGCGTCGTCTCAGGTCCAGAACCGGGTGAGATAACCGCCCCAGCGCGACCACAGCGACGGCACCCCGGACAGCTCGTAGAGCGCGTACACCGCGTCGAAGAACACCTGGTTGATCGCCGGAGTGAACAGCAGCGCGAACAGGATCAGCATCCCGAACGGCTTGAACTGGTCGAGTGCGCGGCGGGTCTGATAACTCAGCGACGGCTCCAGGAGCCCGTACCCGTCCAGCCCGGGAATCGGTATCAGATTCAGCAGCGCCGCCGTCACCTGGAGAAACGCCAGGAAGCTCAGCCCGAACCAGAACGCGGCATGTTCCTCGGCGCTGCCGAACAACCGGACCACGATCAGCAGCAGCGCCGCGCACGCCACGTTCACCGCGGGTCCGGCACCGCTGATGATGCGCTGGATCCGGGTGGAGAAATTGTGCGCGTGCACATAGACCGCGCCGCCCGGCAGCCCGATACCGCCGAGTGCGATGAACACGATCGGCAACACGATCGACAGCAGCGGATGGCTGTACTTCAACGGATTCAGGGTCAGATAGCCGCGCAGCTCCACCTCGCGGTCACCGGCTCGCCACGCCACATACGCGTGCGCGAATTCGTGCAGGCACAGGCTGACGATCCAGCCGAACACCACCAGCAGGAACACGCCCGCCTTGGCCCGCACCGAGTCCAGATCGGCGTCCCAGGCCAGCGCCCCGCCCAGCACCGTGATCGCGACGACCAGCAGAAAGATTGGGCTCGGCCGCACCGCACCGGAGCGGCGGGCCTGGGCGGGAAAACTCATCGGACCAGCAGCCAGGATTCGTGATGGCGGTAGAAGGTCGATCGCGGCACGGTGCGTTCGCCGGCGATGCCGTCCCGGGTGACACGGGCCCCCGGAGTGCCGAGCTGTGCGGCGCGGCCGCTGACCCATCGTCGTTTCCGCACGCCGCGCTGGACAGTGGCGCGCACGCCGGGCAATTCCAGCGTCGGCGAGACGAGCATGGCGGCGACCTTGCCGGAGAACAACAGCGTGTCGTCGACGTACGCTTCGCCCTCGAGCTTTTCACCCCCGACACCCACCAGCGTCGCGCGCCCGACCAGTACCGTTCCGGTGTCGTCACGGATCAGCGGCACCTCGGCGGCGCGGCCCTCCAGCGCGCGTTTGGCGGCCGCGTTGCCGGTGCCTGTCTCATAGGCGCGGGAGCCATAGGTCTTGTCGACCGGGACGTAGCCGACCTCCACATTCAACCGCTCGGTGCGCATCAGATGGGTGAGCACCGCGGCCAGCGCGGCGTCGTCACCGAGCACGATCAACCGGGGCAGGCTGTCGGCGGCGAGCACCGGAAGCAGTTCATCGATCTCGCCGGTATCGGGAATCGCATCGGTCTGGGTGGTCGGCTGGGAGGCGAGGGCAATCGGTACCGGTGCGCCGTCGCAACGGAGAACGTGGGTACTCAAACTGCCGTACACCCTCCTCGAATCCGGCCGACTCCCGTCGGTCGTCCTACCCGTTCACCCGGACGACTGTCAGTCCGCTAGCAGCAACCATAGCTGTGTTTGATGTGCGCCGCCTGCGGCCGTGTTCGTTTTGCGTCGGCCGTTGTTTGTGGTTGCGGCCTGTCCGGGGAGAGAGCGCGACCTGGGTCGGAAGAGGCGCGCGGTGCGTGGCCCGACTGGGCCGCCACGGGGGGTCGACTAGACTGTGCTTCCGGCCACCGCCTCGATACGGGCAGGTAGCTGCAACACACACGGTGTTGCGCGTCGAACCGTAGGAGACACGACCATGCCGGCAATCGTCCTCATCGGCGCCCAGTGGGGCGACGAGGGCAAGGGCAAAGCTACCGATCTACTCGGTGGGCGCGTGCAATGGGTGGTTCGGTACCAGGGCGGCAACAACGCCGGCCACACCGTGGTGCTGCCCAACGGTGACAACTTCGCACTGCATCTGATCCCGTCCGGCATCCTCACCCCCGGCGTCACCAACGTCATCGGCAACGGTGTCGTGATCGACCCCGGCGTGCTGCTCGACGAGCTCGCCGGCCTCGAGCAGCGTGACGTCGACACCTCCGGCCTGCTGGTCTCGGCCGACGCGCACCTGATCATGCCGTACCACGTGGCCATCGATAAGGTCACCGAACGCTTCCTCGGCAACAACAAGATCGGCACCACCGGCCGTGGTATCGGCCCCTGCTACCAGGACAAGGTCGCCCGCGTCGGCGTCCGGGTCGCCGACGTGCTCGACGAGAAGATCCTCACCCAGAAGGTGGAGGCCGCCCTCGAGTTCAAGAACCAGGTGCTGGTCAAGATCTACAACCGCCGCGCGCTGGAACCGCAGCAGGTGGTCGACGAGGTGCTCGAGCAGGCCGAGCGCTTCAAGCACCGCATCAGCGACACCCGGCTGAAGCTCAATCAGGCGCTCGAGCGTGGCGAGACGGTGCTGCTGGAAGGCTCGCAGGGCACCCTGCTCGACGTCGACCACGGCACCTACCCGTACGTCACCTCGTCCAACCCGACCTCCGGCGGCGCGGCCGTCGGCGCGGGCATCGGGCCGAACAAGATCAGCACTGTGCTCGGCATCCTCAAGTGCTACACCACCCGCGTCGGATCGGGCCCGTTCCCGACCGAGCTGTTCGACGAGTCCGGCGCCTACCTGGCCAAGACCGGCGGCGAGGTCGGCGTGACCACCGGCCGGGCTCGCCGCTGCGGCTGGTTCGACGCCGTGATCGCCCGCTACGCCACCCGCGTCAACGGCATCACCGACTACTTCCTCACCAAGCTCGACGTGCTGTCCAGCCTGGAGACGGTGCCGATCTGCGTGGCCTACGACGTCGACGGTGAACGAGTCGAGCAGATGCCGACCACCCAGACCGAGTTCCACCACGCCAAGCCCATTTACGAGGAAATGCCGGGCTGGTGGGAAGACATCTCGCACGCCAGGACCTTCGAAGACCTGCCCGCCAACGCCCAGGCCTACGTGCGGCGGCTCGAGGAACTGTCCGGGGCGCGCATGTCCTGCATCGGCGTCGGCCCCGGCCGCGATCAGACGATCGTCCGCCACGACGTACTGGCGCCTTAGCCCGCACCCGAACAGCGGCAGACGCCGTGCTCGGCGCCCGCACCGGCTGGGACCAGAAGTCATCGGTCGGAAACCGTCCGCATCCGATACAACGCCCGGTCAGCCTGCGTTTTCGAGCGAAGCGAGACCGAGCCCCAAAGTTCGCGGCCCGTCTCGCGTCTCAGCGATCGCTGCGCACGCCGAAGGCAAGCAACGGTCACTGAGCCGCGAGACATCCAGGGGCCGCGAACCGCGGCGCCGCAGGCGGCGCAAAAAGATACAGTATGTGAATGGCTCGGAACTGGCCGATGATCGAACGCGCGACCGAATTCGAGGCGATTCGCTCCGCGCTCACCGGTGACGGCCCGGTCGGCGCGGTGCTCACCGGAGACGCGGGCGTCGGCAAGACCACCCTGGCCAGACAGGCCACGGCGGCGGTGGGCGGCAATGTGCGCTGGGTGGCGGGCACCGAGTCGGCGCGCAGCATCCCGCTCGGCGTGTTCGCCCATATGGTCGGGGTGTACACCGCGCACGATCCGGTGACGTTCATGTCGGCCGCACGCGAGGCGCTGCTCGCCGACGGGCCGATCATCATCGGCGTCGACGACGCCCATCTGCTCGATCAACTGTCGGCGACGTTGTTGTTGCAGTTGGCGATCGACCGCGCCGCCCGCATCGTCGCGACCGTGCGCAGCGGAGTCCAGGTGCCCGATGCGGTCACCTCACTGTGGAAGGACGGCCATCTGCTGCGCATCGACCTGAACCCGTTCAGCCAGCGGCAGAGCGTGGATCTGGTGGAGTCGATGCTCGGCGGTCAGCTCGAGGGCTTCACCGCGAATCTGATGTGGGAATCCTCCGGCGGCAATGCGCTGTTCCTGCGGCACCTGGTCGAAGGTGCGCTGGAAGCCGGTTCGTTGCGTCAGGTCAACGGGGTCTGGCAGTTGCGCGGACGCGCCGCGGTCACCTCGGAACTGGCGGCGCTGCTGGAGGATCGGGTCGAACAACTGCCCGAGCCGGTGCTGCGGGTGCTGGAGCTGCTCACCTTCTGCGAGCCCATCGACCTCGAGGTGATGGCCGAATTGGCCGGTGAGGAGGCGGTGGAGGCGGCCGAGAACCGCGGTGTCATCCGGGTGGTGGAGAACTCGCACGAACTGGTCGTGCGCTACAACCATCCGCTGTTCGGTGAGGTCATCCGGCGCAGGCTGGGAATCGCTTCGGCGCGGCGCCTGCGCGGACGGTTGTATTCGGCGTTGAGCGAGCGGCCGATCAACTCCGCCGCCGACCGGATCCGGCTGGCCGAACTGGCCCTGGACAGCGATAAATCCGCCGATCTGGAACTGTTCGAAGCCGCGGCCGCCGATGCGATCGGTCTGGCGAATCTGCCCCTGGGCGAACGGTTCGCGCGGGCGGCGGTGGAACGTCGCGGCGGCGTGGAGTCGGCGGATCTGCTGGCGCGGGCGCTGCTGTGGCAGGGCCATCGCATCGAGGCCGAACGCACTCTGGCCAGCTTCGATCCGGACCAGCTCAACGAGGTGCAGCTGGCGCGCTGGGGCAGCACCCGGGTGTCGAATCTGTTGTGGGCCATGGGTGATGCCGACCGTGCCGATGAGGTGCTCGCGTTGGTGCGTTCCAAGGTGAGTCATCCGAAGATCGCGGCGATTCTCACCGGTTTGGCCTCGGCGTGCGCGGTGAACGAGAACCGCATCGACGACGCGTTCGACGACGCCGAGTCGGTGATGAACACCGAGGATGCCCCGCCCTGGGCGGTGTGGTGGGCCTCCTTCGGCGGCGGCCTGGCGCTGGCGCTGATGGGCCGCGGTGAGGCCGCAAGGCAGTACGCCCAGCGCGGGCACGAGGTCGAATCGCATATCGACGGGCTCAACCGCTTCATGTCCACCCATGCCGAGGTGCTCGCGCTCACCTTCACCGGTGACATGGAAGGCGCGCGTCGCTGCGCCACCGCCTATTTCGGCTACTCGGCGCCGGGGCAGTATCTGGCCTGGGGGATGTCGAAGATCTTGCAGGGCACCGTCGATGTGGCGCAGGGCCGGTTCCCGGACGGTATCGAACATCTCGAGCAGGCGTTGGCCGCCTTGACCACCGAAGGCGCTGCGGCATGGATGTTTCCGGCGCGATTGCGGCTGGCCGAGGCGTATTCGGCGCTCGGCCGGGCCGGTGACGCCGCCGAGGCCATCGCGGGGGCGACCGAGCGCGGCGGCAGGCACAGCGCCGTCTACGAACCGCAGCTCGAGATCGCCAAGGCGTGGCTGGCCGGCGCCGAGGGCACGATCACGCCCGCCATCCGCATCGCCGTGAACGCCGCTGACGCCGCCGCCCGCGCCCATCAGCACGCCATCGAGGCCATGGCATTGCACACCGCGGCCCGCTTCGGTGAGCACTCGGTGGCGGGCAGGCTCGCCGATCTCGCCGCCAAGGTCGACGGCGGGCTGGTGCAGGTGCAGGCCCGTCACGCCGTCGCCCTGGCCGCTCACGATGGGCCGGGACTCGATGCCGCCGCAGCGGAATTCGAGCGTATCGGTGCGATGTTGTCGGCCGCCGATGCGGCCGCGCAAGCCGCCTCGGCTCATGAACGTGCGGGTGACCGCCGCCGTCTGCTGGAATCGGCGGCCGCCGCGAACCGGCTCGCCGCGGCGTGCGGTGGCGCGAGCACGCCCGCGCTTCGGCAAGCGGCGCAACCACTTCCGCTCACCGCCCGGGAACGCGAGATCGCGAACCTGGTGGCCGCGGGTCTGACGAACCGCCAGATCGCGGACCGGCTCACGGTTTCGGTGCGAACGGTGGAGGGCCACCTGTATCGGGCGTGCATCAAAATGGATGTGACGGACCGGGAGTCGCTGGCCGCCTTGCTGCGCGGGGAGACCTCGGGCTGACGTCTCGACGGATGTCGGACCTGCGTTTCCTTCCGGGAAGGTGGATCGAGAGTCAGCGAGCGAGGGCGGTGACTTCGACTTCGATCTGCCAGTCGGGCTGAGCGAGGGAAGACACTTCGAGCAAGGTGTCGGCGGGGTAGGGCTCACTGAGGAATTCGCCGCGGAGCTGAATGATCTTGTCGAGGTTGGCGGCCATATCGGTGACGAAGATGCCGACCTTCACCACGTCTGCGAGGTCGGCCCCCGCCTCGGCCAGGACTCGCTTGATATTGGCGAAGGCCTGCCGCCCTTGGGTCAGGAAGTCGTCCGAGACGGTGCGCCCCTGCTCGTCGATGCCCGCCTGCCCGGAGACGAACAGCAGGCCGTTGGCCGCGATTGCCTGCGAGATCTTGTACGGCGCGTACCAATCGGGTGTGGTCGCGATCTTCTCGATGCGCTGTGCGGTCATGGCCACTTCCTTCCATAGGTTGCATGTACATGCAATAAATGTAAGTGCATGCAGATGTTGTCACTGCATGTACTCTGATGTCAACCGGGAAGGCGGTAATCGTGGACGAAGCGATCTGGGATCAGCTGGTGGCGCTGCACGGCAGGGTGAACCAGCGGCTGGCCAAGGAGATGCAGCGACGCCACGGCATCGGGCTGTCGGAGTACCAGTCCCTGTGCCGGCTGGCGCAGGCCGAGAATGGCGAGCTGCGTATGCAAGAGTTGGCTGAGCTGATCGGCCTCAACCAGAGCTCGGTCAGCCGTCTGGTCGCCCGCTTGGAATCGGGGGGTCTCACCCGTCGCGATCTATGCCCCAAGGACCGCCGCGGCGTGTACACGGTGATCACCGAAGAGGGCCGGGCGATGCAGCAGAGGGCCGAGCCGACCTACCGGGACGCACTGGCCGAGGCGCTGGACGAGGCATCCGCTGATGCCCGGCTGAGCGAATTCGTCGCCAAGCTCCGCGCGTGATCGCGGATCGGGCCGACATCGGATGCCGGGCCTCCTGGCGGCAGACGTCCCGCAAGGTGCGCCCCGGCAAAGAACCCCACGATGAGCTCGGCGGCGGGGCTCCATCAACGCTCAAAAGAGGGTCGGTTCGCCGATCCCTGGCGTCCGTTCGATCTGGAGCAACCGCTGTTTGGTGCCGATGCCGCCCGGTGCGGAGAATCCGTGCAGGCCGTGATCGGCGGCGAGGACCCGGTGGCAGGGGATGATCAGCGGAATCGGATTGCGGCCGAGGGCTTGGCCGACGGCCTGGGCCGCGCCCGCCGCACCGACCCGTTCGGCCACCTCGCCGTAGCTGAGGGTGTGTCCGGGGTCGATATCGCGAGTGATGTCGTACACCGACCGATGGAATTGCGGGATGGTGCTGGTGTCCAGGGGGATCCAGCGCAGGTCGTCCAGCTCGCCGTCGAGGTGGGCTCGAATGCCTGCGATGGCGTCGGCGATCGCTGCGCCCGGTTCGGATTCGGTCACCGCACCGAATTCCGGGCTCTCCCGCATGATCCGCGCGCGAGTGGCCTCCCGGCTCGCCTCGGGTAGCTGAAATCGCACGACCGCGCCGCCGCGCCACGCGATCGCACAGGTACCGATCGCCGTATCGAACAGTGCCGCCGTCACCGGCGCGCCGACTGCTGCGTTCATAGCCGACAGTCTGCCCGGTACCACCGACAAGTGCGGTCAGAGCAGTCCAGTGGGAAAAACTGGACTGCTCCGTTCGTCGAGTCGATCACGTCGACGGCTCAGCGCGACCCCGCCGACGCCCCGGGGCGTCATCGTCGCTCGGGTCCTCGTCCTCGCGGCGGGCATACACCGCGGCGATGTCCCGGAACAAGCGCTGTTCATCGTAGTGCGAGACCGGCAGGTTGCTGAGCGGATCCCGCGGTCGCAGCCGATCCACCTGCCAACCCTCCTCGGTGTGGCGAGGCGCGTAGTAGTAGCCGAGCAGGCTGAAGGTCACGATGACGGCGAGGGTGACGAACAGGGTCATTCGCCCAGCGTGCGCCAACTGGCCTTGCCGATAAAGAGCCACTACCGCCATACTGGCCTGTATGGCGACACGTGTGATCGGTGCGGCGGGCCTGGCTCGCGACCTCGGCAGCTGGCGCGACCCGGAACCCGACGGGGCCGCGCGCAAACCCGCGCGCCCCGCCTACCTCGCATTGGCCGAAGGGATCCGGCTGCTCATCCACGACGGACGCGCGCCACTCGGCATCGCCCTGCCCAGCGAACGCGACCTCGCCGCCACCCTCGGCGTCAGCCGTACCACTATCACCTCCACCTACTCGCTGCTGCGCGAACACGGATACCTGATCACCCGGCAGGGCTCGCGCAGCACGGTCGCGCTGCCGCCCAGCATCCAGCACGACGGCAGCCGCCCGGCCAAGGGCATCCTCGCCATGATGGCCGGTTCCGACCAGCCGACCGTCGACCTCACCTACGCCGCCATGACCGCGCCCCCGGAGATGGAGCAGGCGTACACCACTGCGCTGCAAGGCATTCCGTCCTACCTCGGTACGCACGGTATGGATCCGGTCGGCGTGCTGGCGCTGCGGGAGGCCGTGGCGCGCCGCTATACCGAGCGTGGCCTGCCCACCGACCCGGATCAAATCCTGGTCACCCTCGGCGCCCAGCACGGCCTGCGGCTGCTGCTCAACGTGCTCGCTCCGCCGGCCGCGCGGGTGCTGATCGATCACCCCACCTACCCCAATGCCATCGAAGCCATCCGCGATGTCGGCGCCCGCCCGGTGCCGGTGCCGCTGCGCCCGGATTCGGGCTGGGATCTCGACGGAATCCGCAGCGCCGCCCGGCAGACCGCAGCCTCGCTGGCCTATCTCGTGCCGGATTTCAACAATCCGACCGGGCTGCTCATGCCGGCCGAGGACCGCGCCGAGCTCGCCGCTATCGCCAGGGAGACCAGGATGTCGATCATCGTCGACGAATCCATGGCCGATCTCGCGCTCACCGACGACGTGCCACCCCCG
The DNA here is from genome assembly GCF_059509835.1 of Nocardia sp. CDC519. Taxonomy (NCBI): domain Bacteria; kingdom Bacillati; phylum Actinomycetota; class Actinomycetes; order Mycobacteriales; family Nocardiaceae; genus Nocardia; species Nocardia sp. CDC519. The sequence continues at coordinate 1,475,952 of NZ_CM183377.1, forward strand.
CCGACCGCGGCGTTCGCTCGCGGCACCGAGATCATCACCATCGGTTCGGCCTCGAAGTCGTTCTGGGGCGGTCTGCGCGTCGGCTGGATTCGCGCGGGCCAGTCCCTGATCACCCGCCTGCTCGGCATCCGCGCCACCGTCGACCTGGGCACCCCGGTGATGGATCAGCTGGCCACCACCTATCTGCTCGAACACGCCGACACCATCCTGGCCCGGCGCCGCACCCAACTGCGCGACCAGCGGGCCGCGCTGCTGGATGCCCTGGCCGAGCACCTGCCGGAGTGGCATGTCGCCCCCGGTGCGGGCGGAATGTCGCTGTGGGCACAGCTGCCCGCCCCGGTCTCCACCGCCTTGGCGGCCACCGCCCCGAACCACGGCGTCCTGCTCGCCGCCGGCCCGCGCTTCGGCGTGCAGGGCGCCTTCGAACGGTTCCTGCGCCTGCCCTTCACCCACCCCGAGGCCGACCTCCGCCGCGCCGCCGAATCCATCGCCCGCGCCTATGAAACCTTGAGTCCGCGTGCGGCAGAACCACTCCAGCCGCTGACCTGCTACTGAGGGTGCGCGCCGCCGACGGGCGATACCCGGCACCGGGACGGGGCCGCATACCGACGCGGGAGCCGGGGCCGATGTCGGAGGCCGGTATCGGTCCGGCCCTGACACGCCGAACGGCCGGGATTCCCAGAATCCCGGCCGTTCAGTGGTTTTCGGGTCAGTCCGCCCACACCGATTCGATCGGCGTCGCCGTGGTCGGCGGCGGGGTGGGGGTGGGGTTCGGGGTGCGCGAGAAGCGCGGGGCGGGGGCGTGCTGGGTGATGTTCTCCAGGTCGAGCAGGGCTTCCCGGGCCACGATGTGCTCGTTCTCGGTGGCTTCGGAGAAGGTCAGCACCGGGGTGACGCAGGCGTCGGTGCCGATGAAGATCTCGGTCCACTCGTCGCGGGTCTTGGTGCGGAAGCGTTCGGCGAACAGCTTCTTCAGGGTGTCCTGGCCGGCCGGGTCGATCTGATAGGGCAGGCCCTCGGGATCGATACCGAGCCCGGCGAGCAGCTGCGCGTAGAACTGCGGCTCGATCGCGCCGACGGCCATGTACTTGCCGTCCGCGGTCTCGTAGGTGTCGTAGAAGGACATGCCGGTGTCGAGCAGGTTCACCCCGCGCTCCTCCGACCAGGCGCCGGAACCGCGCATACCCCAGATCATGTGCGAAAGGGCAAGGGCGCCATCGACCATCGCGGCGTCGATGACCTGCCCCTTGCCGGAGGTCTGCCGTTCCACCAGCGCGGCGAGGATGCCGAACACCAGGAACATCGAGCCGCCGCCGAAATCGCCGACCATGTTCAGCGGTGGCACCGGACGCTCGCCCTTGCGGCCGATGGCGTGCAGCACGCCGGTGAGGCTGATGTAGTTGATGTCGTGGCCCGCGCGGTCGGCCATCGGGCCGAACTGGCCCCAGCCGGTCATCCGGCCGTACACCAGGCGCGGATTGCGGGCCAGCACCGCGTCGGGGCCGAGGCCCATGCGTTCGGTGACGCCGGGACGGAAACCCTCGATCAGCACGTCGGCCTTGTCGAGCAGTCCGAGCACCTTCTCGACATCGGCCGGATCCTTGAGATTGGCCTCCACGATGGTGCGGCCGCGCAGCTGCGGGCGGTCGAATCCGCCGGGCAATTGACCCGCCCGCTGCACGCGCACCACGTCGGCGCCGAGATCGGCCAGCAGCAGTGCGGCGTGCGGACCTGGGCCGATGCCGGCCAGTTCGATAACCCGGATGCCCGCGAGCGGGCCCTGCGTGGTGGATGGAGTGCTCACGCCCTACCTCGGTTCGTCGTCGAATCCTGCGCACCGGGGGCCGGTGCTCGTCACCGGGAGCCGCCCGGAGACGTATTGACAGTACGACAATAACTCGGCCCGCTGTGACCCGTACCTCCATGCTGCACGACCTGGCCCGATAGGACAGAATCCGGACATAAGGTTCGCCCGGCGACCGGGCGGTACGCGGCTGCGTGCTTCGGTCGGACGGCGCGAGCGCATCAGGACGGGCCGGTGCTGTCGAGGCCGCCGCGCCGACAACGGAGGGACTGGTCAGTGAGCGTGTGGGGCGAGATCGTCGTCGGCCTGGTGATCGTGGTCGGCCTGCTCGGCATCGTCATCCCCATCCTGCCCGGCGTCATCCTGATCTTCGCCGCCATCGCCGTCTGGGCCTTCCTCACCGGTGGCGCGACCGCCTGGGCCGTCTTCGCCATAACCACTGTGCTGCTGGTGATCTCGGGCGTCACCAAATACACCTGGCCCGGCCGGAAACTGAAGGAAGCAGGCGTACCCAACCGCTCCCTCTACCTCGGCGCCATCCTCGGCATCATCGGTTTCTTCGTCATTCCGGTCGTCGGCCTGTTCGTGGGATTCATTGCCGGCGTGTACATCTCCGAACTCCAGCGGGTCCGCGGTCAACGCCTGGCCTGGCAGTCCACGTGGCATGCGGTGAAGGGCGTTGGCCTGTCGATTCTGGTGGAACTGCTCGGAGCATTGCTGGCAGCGGGGGTCTGGCTGGCGGCCGCGATCGTCGTCTAGGCCGGAGACGGCGACGGCTGCCGTGCCCGCCGCCGCTGTTGGCGGCGCGCAAGGGATTCGAAAGGGTTCGGCAAGGTGCGGGCGGTTGTCTTGGCGGCATCAGGTGTGCTGCCGGAGGGCGGTGCGATGGCTCGGGAGGAACCTCCGTGTTCGATTGGTATGTCTGGATGCTCGTGTTCAGCGGCACGCTCATGCTGGTGATGGCTGCTGTGAAGGCCGGGCAGAGTGAGGCCTCGCGGTGGCTCAATGGGGCGTTCGGGGCGGGATTCCTCGCCTACGCCGGGTATCTGGCGTTCGTGTTCGAGGGTGGCAGCTATCTGATCTTCTTCCAGGCGTTCATCCTTCCGGTGCTGATGGTGGTGAACTTCGTTCGGACGACGGACTGGAAAGCGCTCACCACCAGGCCGACGCCGACGCAGCAAGCGTGGCGGGCCTACCAGAAGGAGCAGGAGCGGCTCGCGAGGCGGTGAGCGGCCCCGGGTGGCTTGCGGGCGACGACCCGGCGTTCACGGCTCAGATTTTTCGAATAATCAGATGTAATTAACTCGTGATAACGGTTCGTTATTGCTTCGTTATACGGCAGAGGTGTGTTCCGCTGTACTCGTCATGCCGATGACTGAAAGATCGACGCTCGGATCGACTGGACCGAACAGATCACCGTGACGTTTTTCGAATCAATTCGAAGGCCGTGGTGAACAACGCTCGTCCGCCATCGGCCTCGATGTGAGCATCGGAGGACCGCATCATGGCATCATCTGACGACGACGTTCGATATTCTCGCCGGTTGCGCCGGGTATTGCTGCTGGCACTCGGGTCGGCCGCGGCGGTGGCGCTGCTACCGGCCACCGGCTCGGCGACGGCGCAACCGCTGGTAGTTCCAGGAATCGGCACATTCGAAACTCCGTTGGACACCGTGCCGGACAGCTTCACGGCTCCGAAAATCGACAACATTCCGGCACATGAAATTCCCCAGGTGAAAATAGGTGAAATTCCGGCCATCGTGCCCGCGAGGGCCGAGCTCATGCCGGTGCGGGTCGAGCCGATCGACCTCACCATCCCACCGCTACCGTTCGCCCTACCGCAGCTCCCGGGCGTGCAGCCACCAGCACCCGCGTCCGTCCCCGAGCAGACCCGTGGCGAGGCCGCGATCGCCGCCGCCCGCAGCAAGCTCGGCGCGACCTACGTCCCCGGCGCGACCGGGCCCCATTCCTTCGACTGCTCCGGATTGGTGCAGTGGTCCTACCGCCATGCGGGCGTCGACCTACCGCGTACCAGCCATCAGCAGCTGGCCGCCGGAACTCCCGTCTCGCGCAACGATCTACGCCCCGGCGACCTGGTGTCGTTCTATGGTGGCGGGCACTCGGCGCTGTACTCCGGCGGCGGCAAGGTCATTCACGCCGCGACGTCCGGCGAAGGCGTCGTCGAATCCGATATGGCGGCAATGCCATTCGCCGGCGCCCGCCGATACTGACCGATCTCACTCCACGATCGGCAGCGGAACCGTATCCGTCGCTCCTGATTTCGGCAGCTCCGCGCGCGGAATAGGCATGGTAGGCGCGGGCGGGGCGTGCAAGGGAAGTGTCGGATCGGGGTCGGCGATCGGCCGCTGGACCGGCGGCAGCCGGTAGAAGGCGCGGGCGTTGTCTTCGAGCACTTTGTGCATATCGGTGCCGACCACGTCGCAGATCAGGTCGACATCCGAGTCTTCGAACGGCCTGCCCGCACGGGTGCCCGGAAGGTCGGTGCCGAACATCAGGGCTTCCGGGTTCACCGCGTGAATGCGGCGCAGCGCGGCGGCGACCTCCATGTCGACGCGGCCGAACCCGGTGGCCTTCACCCTGGCGCCGCGGTCGACCAGATCCAGCAGGAACGGCAGTCCTTCCTCGGACATGCCCATGTGGTCGACCGACAGGGCGGGCAGCTTCAACACCACCGGTTGCAGCGAGGCCAGCATCTGACCGTCGATATAGACCTCGACATGCCAGCCCGCGAGCTCGTAGGCGCGCACCGCCTGCAATGTCATGGCGGCGATGTCGGCGGCGGCACGCTTGAGGTTGAACCGCAGCGCCCGCACCCCGACCTTGTCCAGCTCGACGATCTCCTCGTCACCCGCGTCCAGCGGCAGCCGGGTGACGCCGACCCAGCCCTCGCCGAGTTCGGCCAGCGCCGCCCGCAGATAGCTCTGATCGCTGCCCTGGAAGGACGCGCTGACCACGGCCCCACCGGTGATGTCGAAGCGCGACATACGCTTTCGATAGTCATCGATGGTGTAGGGCTCCGGCAGGTAGCCCTCATTCTCGATCAGCGGAAACCGCGGATCGATGATGTGGACATGGGCATCGAACACGTGTACAGCATGCCTCAGCGTCGGATTTCGCGCCTCCCCGATCCCGGGGAGCGGTCAGACTTTGTGCGGCTCGCTGGCGCGCAGCATGTCCTCGCGTTCCACGACCTTGACGCGCTCGCGGCCTTCGGGTTCGCCGAGGGCCCGCTCGTGGGCGTCGAGGCGGTACCAGCCGTCCCAGGTGGTGAACGGGATGCCCTTGCCCTCGAGGAACTCGATCACCGCTTCGGGCTCGGGGCGTTCGGCGGGGGTGAAGTCCTTGCTGTCGTCGAGCAGGCAGGCCACGGTCTCGTTGGCGTCGCCCTTGGTGTGGCCGATGAGGCCGACCGGGCCGCGCTTGATCCAGCCGGTGACGTAGGTGGCGGGCATGTAGCGCGCCTTGCCGTCGGCGTCTTCGTCGGCCAGCACGCGGCCGGCCTCGTTGGGCACCACGCCGGCCTGATCGTCGAAGGGCAGGTTGGTGATGTTCTGCGACAGGTAGCCGACGGCGCGGTAGACCGCCTGCACATCCCAGGTCTTGTACTCGCCGGTGCCCTTGACGTTGCCGGTGCCGTCGAGCTGGGTGCGCTCGGTCTTGAGGCCGACGACCTTGCCGTTCTCGTCGCCGAGCACCTCGGCGGGCGACTCGAAGAAGTGCAGGTAGAGCCGGTGCGGGCGGTTGCCCTGATCGCGGATGGCCCACTGCTCGAGGGTGTTGGCGACCATGTCGACCTGCTTGGAGTGGCGGCGCGCGGCCTCGGAGCCCTCGTCGTAGTCGATGTCCTCGGGATCGACGATGACCTCGATGGTCGGCGAATGATCCAGTTCGCGCAGCTCCAGCGGGGTGAACTTGGCCTGCGCCGGGCCGCGACGCCCGAAGACGTGCACCTCGACGGCCTTGTTCTCCTTGAGGCCCTTGTAGACGTTCGGCGGGATCTCCGTGGGCAGCAGTTCGTCGCCGGTCTTGGCCAGCACGCGCGCGATGTCCAGCGCGACGTTGCCGACACCGAGGACGGCGACCTTCTCCGCATCCAGCGGCCAGGTGCGCGGCACATCCGGGTGGCCGTCGTACCAGGAGACGAAGTCGGCGGCGCCGTAGGAGCCGTCCAGGTCGATACCGGGGATCGGCAGGGCGCGGTCGGCGTTGGCGCCGGTGGAGAAGATCACCGCGTCGTAGTAGACCCGCAGGTCGTCGAGGGTGATGTCGGAGCCGTAATCGATATTGCCGAGCAGGCGAACCTGCGGCTTGTCGAGCACCTTGTGCAGGGCGGTGATGATGCCCTTGATGCGCGGGTGGTCGGGGGCGACGCCGTAGCGGATCAGGCCGAACGGCGCCGGCATGCGCTCATAGAGGTCGATGGACACATCCGCATCCGACTTCATCAACGCGTCGGCGGCGTAGATACCGGCCGGTCCGGCACCCACGATCGCGATGCGGAGCGGGCGTGCAGCTGCGGTCTGTTCGGTCATCGTTTACGCGCACCTTATTGGTCGAGACAGTTAATGGGCGTCGGTGTTTAGCTTAGGCTAACTTGACGCACGGCTGGATTTCACCTGCACGGCACCGGCCGCGATCCCGCCGATTCTATCGGGGGCCTCGCGAGTGGCCTCGGGGGACCAAGGGATCATCAGCTCATGAGCGATCAGCAGCCAGATCCGGGCGCGGCCCGGCGCGAACCGGGCGACGAGCCCGAATCCGGCGATTCGACCCGGTCGATGGCGCCGTTCATCATCGCCGCGGTGATCGCGGCGCTCGTGCTCGCCGTCATCGTCATCGCCGAGCTGGTCTCGCCGGTTGAGAAAAATGTCACAGAGGCCGACCGGGTAGCCGCCGCGGTGCGTGACTTCGGTGAGGTGAGTTCGCGCTACGGCCTGCTTCCGCCGGAGGAGGCGGTGTGCCCGGACTTCGATCCGAAGCGCTCGCCGATGGCGGGCAGGCTGGACGAAGGCGAGACCGGAAAAGCCGTAGAAATCACGAAACTCGAGGATCTGAAGGTCGAGGGCGACCGCGCGACCGCCACCGTCACCAGCAAGGTCGATGGCGCCGAGGCAGCCGGGAACTGGACCCTGAAACGGGTCGACAACACCTGGCTGGTCTGCCACTGAACCCCAGCGCAAGGCCCTGATCGGGGGTTTGACAGGGCAACCCCCGGCCAGGCAATCTCATTTCAGGTCATGAGTGCCAGCGTCAAGCCCCGGCTTGCTGGCCGGCAACCCTCCTCCGCGGTGGGGTGCTCCGGGTGACGACCTGGCGCGCATCGAAGCCAGATGCGGCAAGTGCGGATTCTCGAGGAAGGTGCCACACATGACTTATGCCGGCGACATCACTCCGAAACAGGCGTGGGAGATATTGCGCGACGATCCCCGGGCGGTTCTGGTGGACGTGCGGACCGAGGCCGAATGGAAATTCGTCGGCATCCCCGACACCAGCGCCATCGACCGGCAGACCGTGCTGATCGAATGGGTCGACGGCACCGGCGCGCGTAATCCCGAGTTCGCCCAGCAGCTGCGCACCATCCTCGACGGGCGTGACCCGGATGCCCCGGTGGTGTTCCTGTGTCGCTCCGGCCAGCGTTCGGCGCATGCCGCCAGCCTGGCGACCAGCGCGGGCATCGAGCCGTCGTACAACGTCAGCGAGGGGTTCGAGGGCCCGCTCGACGAGTTCGGTCACCGCGGTAGCGCCGGCTGGCGTGCCGACGGCCTGCCCTGGCGGCAGTCGTGATCACCGGCGGTGCGTTCGACCGGCCGCTGCCGGAGGGCGTCGGTCCGGCCACCCTCGGCGTGCGCGGCGGCCTGCGGCGCTCTGGGTTCGAGGAGACCTCCGAAGCGCTCTACCTGACCTCGGGCTTCGTCTACGAGAGTGCGGAGGCGGCCGAGGCGGCGTTCACCGGTGACGTCGAGCATTTCGTCTACTCCCGCTACGGCAATCCGACGGTCGCCACCTTCGAGGAGCGGATGCGGCTGATCGACGGCGCCGAAGCGTGCTTCGCCACCGCCAGCGGCATGGCAGCGGTCTTCACCGCGCTGGGCGCGCTGCTCGGTGCGGGTGACCGGCTGGTGGCCGCGCGCAGTCTGTTCGGTTCGTGTTTCGTGGTGTGCAACGAGATTCTGCCGCGCTGGGGCGTGGAGACGGTGTTCGTCGACGGCGAGGATCTCGACCAGTGGGAGCAGGCGCTGTCGGTGCCGACCACCGCGGTGTTCTTCGAGACCCCTGCCAACCCGATGCAGACCCTGGTCGACGTGCGCCGGGTGAGCGAGCTGGCCCATGCGGCGGGCGCGAAAGTGGTGCTGGACAACGTCTTCGCTACGCCCCTGCTGCAACGCGGCTTCGAGCTCGGTGCCGATGTGGTGGTGTATTCGGGCACCAAGCACATCGACGGGCAGGGCCGGGTGCTCGGCGGTGCGATCCTCGGTTCCGCGGATTACATCGGCGGGCCGGTCAAGAATCTGATGCGCCACACCGGCCCCGCGCTCAGCCCGTTCAACGCCTGGACGCTGCTCAAGGGCCTGGAGACGATGCCGCTGCGGGTGAAGCATTCGACCGAATCCGCCCTGCGGATCGCGCGGTTCCTGGAGGGCAACGACGCTGTCAGCTGGGTGAAATACCCGTTCCTGGAATCGCATCCGCAATACGACCTGGCCGCGAGTCAGATGAGCGGCGGCGGCACCGTTGTCACCTTCGAGTTGAAGGCGCCCGAGCACGAGGCGAAGAAGCGCGCCTTCGAGGTGCTGAACCGGCTGCGCATCGTCGACCTGTCCAACAACCTGGGTGATGCGAAGACCCTGATCACCCATCCGGCCACCACAACCCATCGCGCGATGGGGCCGGAGGGACGCGCCACCATCGGGCTCAGCGACGGTGTCGTGCGCATCTCGGTGGGGCTAGAGGATGTGGAGGATCTGCTCGGCGATCTGGAGCACGCGCTGAGCTGAGTTCGCTCGCCGCGGCGTCCGTACGCTGCGGAAAGGGCCGGTGCCCGGTGGTGCCGGCCCTTTTTCACATCCGAGGTATTGACAGCATCCTGTCAAACATGACAGCATACTGTCATGACCACGAAGACAGTGCACGTAGCCGTTTACGATCTGCTCGCCGACTGGGAAGTGGGTGCGGCGATCGCGCAGATCAACCACAACGTGGGTTTGCAGCGCGAACCCGGTAGCTTTCAGGTCCGCACTGTCGCGCCGATGGGCGAGACCGTGACCACCATGGGCGGGATGCGCATCGTGCCGGATCTGGCGCTGGCCGAACTCGACGCCGCCGACAGTGCGCTGCTGATCCTGCCGGGATCGGAACTGTGGGACCGCGGCGGACTCAGTGGTTTCGCCTACGCGGCGCGGAAGTTCCTCGAAGCGGGCGTTCCGGTCGCCGCCATCTGCGGTGCCACCTTCGGCCTCGCCAAAGAGGGCCTGCTCGATGAGCGCCGGCACACCAGCGGCGCCGCCGAATACCTCGCCGCGAGCGGATATGCCGGGGCGGCCAACTATGTCGACGCGCCCGCGGTCACCGATGGTGACCTGATCACCGCGGGCCCCTCCGCGCCATGGGAATTCGCCCGGGAGATCTTCGCCAGGCTCGACCTGTTCGAGCCGCAGGTGCTCGATGCCTGGTACCGGCTGTTCGCCAAGAGCGATGCGTCCGCGTACCCCGTGCTGGCCGAGTGGGAGGCCAAGGCGGCGGCCTCGTGAGTGTCGATTCCGGCCGGTCTGTCGCCGCCCATGCCGAGCAGGATCTGTTCAGTACCGCGGCGATCACCACATTCCGCTTGAACGGCCAATTCCTCGCCATCGCCGAGGAATTGGCCGCCCCGGCCGGGATGACGGCGGCCTGGTGGCAGGTGCTCGGCGCCGTGCTGCGCGGGCCGCAGTCGGTCGCCGGCATCGCCCGCGCCATGGGCATCACCCGCCAGAGCGTGCAGCGCATCGCGGACCTGCTGGTCGACAAGGGGCTGGCCGAGTACCGCCCCAATCCGGCGCACCGGCGCGCCAAGCTGGTGGCGGTCACCGAATCCGGCCGCGCGGCGATCGCCCTGATCCGTCCGCACCATGCGGTGATGGCCCAGCGGTTGGCCGACGAACTCGGCCCCGATTTCGCGCCGACCGTTGCCGCGTTGGTGCGCCTCAGTGCGGCGCTCGACGTCATCGGCACACCGCGCGAATAGGCGGGCAGTCGGTCGCGGACCCGGCGTGTCCGGGGACCTGCTCGGGCTCCATCGACGACGGCCGCGGCGAGACGGCCTGCGGGGTAACCCCTGCACCTGTCGTGGGTCGCAGGATGAAACGGCTGCTCGCCGGGGCTGAAACGTGTTCTAATTTCGCTATGGCGGTCGACGGCAGATGCGATCCAGCGTTTCGCGCGGTACGCGAGGTGTTCGAGGCCAACCTGGCCGACGGCCGGGATACGGGGGCGGCCGTGGCCGTCTTCGTCGGCGGTGAGCCGGTCGTCGATCTCTGGGGCGGGGTGGCGGACGTGAAGACGGGGCGGGCCTGGGATCGGGATACGCCATGCGTGTCGTTCTCGTGCACGAAGGCCGTCACCGCGGCGGCGGCATTGATGGTCGCCGAGCGGGAAGGCATCGACCCCACCGCGCCGGTCGCCCGCTGGTGGCCGGAGTACGCGAGGCTCGGCAAGGAGAACACCACCACCGAAGACCTGCTGACCCACCGCGCCGGACTACCCGCGTTCACGCAGCCGCTGACTCCCGCCGATGCCGCCGACGCCGCGGCGATGGCCGCGCGCCTGGCCGCGCAGGAGCCGATATGGACACCGGGGACACGGCACGGCTATCACGCGCTGACCTTCGGCTGGCTGGTCGGCGAATTGGTGCGACGGCGCACCGGCGACACGGTCGGCGAGTTCGTGCGGGCGCATATCGGTAGCGAGTTGTGGATAGGTGCCCCGGCCGAGGTAGCTGCTCGCGCGGCCCGCGTCGGCTTCCCGCCGGAATCCCAGACGCAGTGGACAGCACAAGAACTCGCGATCGGCGACGATACGGTGCAGAACCTGGCCGCCGCCTACCGCGACCCCGGTTCGCTGCTCATGCGGGCCTCCACGAACCCGGCCGGCTCCTACAACGATCCCGCTGTGCTGGGTGGCGGCTGGCCCGGCGCCGGGATGGTCACCACCCCGCGCGCGCTGGCCACCTTCTATCGCGATCTGCTGCGTGGCCGACTGCTCGCCCCGGACACAGTGCGCGAGGCCATCCGTGAACGGGTGCGCGGGGCCGATGAGGTGTTGCTGCTGGACAGCGCTTTCGGGCTCGGTTTCATGCGGCCATCGCCCAGCTTCCGGCTGCCGCCCGCGGCCCGCGCGAGCGCCTTCGGCCATCCGGGCGCGGGAGGTTCGATCGGCCTGGGCGACCCGGACCACGATGTCGCGTTCGCCTTCATCCCGAATCTGCGCCGCGACGGGCTCGCGGGCGATCGCCGCGCCTACGACCTCGTCGAGGCGGTGTACGCGGCGTTGTAGGCCGCCGAGGTCAGCGCGGCGCGGTGAAATCGATCTGGCGGTGGGCGTTGGCGAGTGCGGTGACGACGCAGGTGCCGATCGGGCCGGTGCGGTCGTAGAGGGTGGCCGAGCCGACCGAAATACCCGCCGAGGCAATGGTGTTGTCGGCGCGCAGCCCGAGTTCGTGACCGATCGGCAGCCGCGCGAGGGTGAGCGTCATATCGGCGTTGATGTAGCCCTGGCCGTCCGAACCCCAATGGCACACATGGTTGGTGGAGTCGCCGAGGAACGCCGCGCGCTGGAATGGCGTGATCTCCTCGCCGGCGACCAGCGGCGGCAGGCTGTGCCAGGAGATCTTGCGGTCGGCGTTCTGGTTCGCGGCGATGTCATGGGTCCACTCCCGGTCGCCGCTCTTGAACAGGCCGCGCTCGCCCTCGGGGGAGAGGCGCCGCTCCGGCACCGGCAGCTCGAGCTCCGGGCTCCACACCTGGCCCGGCGGCTCCGAACCGGTGGTCAGGAACACCGCGGTCGCGCGGGCCCGTACCTCGTCGTTCTGCACGATTTCGGCATCGGCCACGAGGATCCGCTTACCCTCGCGCACCACTTCGCTGCGCACCGCGAGCGGCTCGTTCAGCACCGGCCGGAACAGATCGGCCGTCAGCCGGGCCGGGACGAACCCCGCCGGGCAATGCCGTTCGAGCTGCCTGGCCAGCGCCGCGCAGACGCCGGTGCCGCCGATCTGATTCGACGACCAGCGGCTGACCGCGAACCGTTCCGGGACGAGCAGGTCCCCGTCGGTGGTGAAGAAACTGACCATCCCGTCGGCACCCTTCGCGCGATCGTTCGTTCTGCGAAAGGTAACACGTGCCGATTTCCGCGGGCCCGCCGCTCAGTCGGCGAACGGCGTCTCGGTGCGGCCGATGAGATCGGCGACCGAATCCACCACGAGGGTGGGGCGGTACGGGTACTGCTCGACCGAAGCGCGGGTGGAGATGCCGGAGGTCACCAGGACGGTGCGCATGCCCGCCTCCATCCCGGAGATGACGTCGGTGTCCATCCGGTCGCCGATCATGACGCTGGTCCGCGAATGCGCGCCGATGCGGCGCAGCGCCGAGCGCATCATCAGCGGGTTGGGTTTGCCGACGTAGTACGGGTCCCGGCCGGTCGCGCGGGTGATCAGGGCGGCGACCGATCCGGTCGCGGGCAGCACGCCGTCGCGGGAGGGGCCGGTGGCGTCGGGGTTGGTGGCGATGAACCGGGCGCCGCGCTCGACCAGCCGGATCGCGGTGGTGATCGCCTCGAACGAGTAGGTGCGGGTCTCGCCGAGCACCACATAGTCCGGGTCGCTGTCGGTGAGCACGTAGCCGATCTCGTGCAATGCCGTGGTGAGCCCGGATTCGCCGACCACATAGGCGGTGCCCTCGGGGCGTTGATCGTTGAGGAAGGTGGCGGTGGCCAGCGCGGAGGTCCAGATCGCCGACTCCGGAATGTCGAGCCCGCTGTGGCGCAGCCTGGCCTGGAGATCGCGCGGCGTGCGGATGGAGTTGTTGGTGAGGACCAGGAACGGGATCTCTTTGTCGCGCAGTTCGGCGAGGAACTCGTCGGCGCCGGGGATCAGATGATCCTCGTGCACGAGCACACCGTCCATATCGGTCAGGTAGGAAAGGATCCGATCGTCTGCGGAGGTCACCCGGCCAATTGTCCGCTATCGGCCGCGCCGCGGCCCGCATTGCGTGACACATCACCCCTATGCGCGCCCGGCCAGTGCGTCCGAGCGGCGATTCTCCCGGCGGGGGTTCAGCAGCCGGGCAGCGCTGGTTATGGTCGAGGGCGGGTCGCGCTCAGTGCGGCGCGGCAGCGATATCGGGCGCGGCACCGGGAACAATCCCCGGCGGCCCTCGGCTGTATCGGGCGATCGCGGAAGCGGTGCAATGGTGTGCGGTGACCCCGCACGAAGCGACAGGAGTGGCGCAGGTGGCGGATCTCAAACTCGGGTACAAGGCGTCGGCCGAACAGTTCGGGCCGAGGGAGCTGGTGGAGCTGGCGGTGCTGGCCGAGGAACACGGCCTCGACAGCGCGACGGTCAGCGACCACTTCCAGCCGTGGCGGCACAAGGGCGGGCACGCGCCGTTCTCGCTGGCCTGGATGGCCGCGGCCGGTGAACGCACCGAGCGCATCCTGCTCGGCACCTCCGTGCTCACCCCGACCTACCGCTACAACCCGGCGGTGATCGCGCAGGCCTTCGCCACCATGGGGTGTCTGTATCCGAACCGGGTGATGCTCGGCGTCGGCACCGGTGAGGCGCTCAACGAGATCGCCACCGGCTACACCGGCGAATGGCCGGAATTCAAGGAGCGTTTCGCACGGCTGCGCGAGTCGGTGGAGCTCATGCGCGCGCTGTGGACCGGCGAGCGCACCGATTTCGACGGGCAGTACTACCGCACCGTCGGCGCCTCGATCTATGACGTGCCCAAGGGCGGTATCCCCGTCTACATCGCCGCCGGTGGCCCGCTGGTCGCCAGGTACGCCGGCCGCGCCGGTGACGGTTTCATCTGCACCTCCGGCAAGGGCATGGACCTCTACACCGAGAAGCTGATGCCCGCCGTCGCCGAGGGCGCGGCCAAGGCCGGCCGCGAGGTCGCCGATATCGACCGGATGATCGAGATCAAGATCTCCTACGACACCGATCCGGAACTGGCGCTGGAGAACACCCGGTTCTGGGCGCCGCTGTCGCTGACCGCCGAGCAGAAGCACTCGATCACCGACCCGATCGAGATGGAGGCCGCCGCCGACGCCCTGCCGATCGAGCAGATCGCCAAGCGCTGGATCGTCGCCAGCGATCCCGACGACGCCGTCGCCCAGATCAAGCCGTACCTGGACGCGGGCCTCAACCACCTGGTCTTCCATGCCCCCGGGCACGACCAGCGCCGGTTCCTGGATCTGTTCCAGCGCGATCTGGCGCCGCGGTTGCGGGCGCTGGGTTAGTCGGCTGCCGCGGCCCGGCTCGTACGGTGGGCCGGGCCATGATCTCCCGTTACCGCCGCGAGAGGTCGTCGGCGCCGGTGTCGACCGAGCACGCCGATGGCACGCGGATCCGGATGCCGGCGTAGGCGATCGGCTGGTCGTCGCCCGTGCCGGTCGACCATGCGCTCGACGGGCATCGCCCGGACAGGCGCGAATCAGGCGCGGGTGAGCGCGAAGATGCGCAGATCGCGGGTGGTGCGTTCGCGGTACGCGGCGTATGCCGGGGTGACCTCCACGAATCGCTCGTAGACGGCGTCTTTGGCATCGTCCGGCACCGGCGTCGCGGTGACCGGGATCGTTTCACCCGCGATGACGACCGTCGCCGCCGGATTCGCCAGCAGGTTCGCCGTCCACGCGGGGTGGTGGGCCTGGCCGAAGTTGCTGCCGACCACGTAGAGCGTGTCGCCGTCGTGCACGTACAGCAGCGGCTGGGTGCGCGGCTGCCCGGATTTGCGTCCGGTGCTGGTGAGCAGGATGACCGGCGCGCCGATCGGCCCGAGCAGGGTGCGCTTGCCGTTGGTACGGCGCAGCACCGCGCGGTCGGCGGGGGTCAGCGTGCGGATCAACCACGATCCGGGCTTGCTCGCGGCGATCGGATGCGCCAACCGCGAGAGCAGACTGTCGCGGGAACCCCATTGCGTATTCGGAAACGGCTCGGCCATTCCGGGGACTATATCGGCGGGGCGAACGTCACCCGGTCCGATTGCCGCCGGTTCACTAAGCTCTGCGATATGGCCGACCTAGCTCCGTCCACCGTGTACATCGCGTCACCCGAAGGCGACACCGGCAAGAGCACGGTGGCGCTCGGCGTCTTGCAGATGCTGTGCGCGACCACCGCGCGGGTCGGGGTGTTCCGGCCGATCACCCGCTCCACCGACGAGCCCGACTACATCCTGGAGTTGCTGCTCGAGCACAGCACGGCCGATATCGAGTACGCGCAGGCCATCGGCGTCACCTATGAGCAGGTGCACGCCGATCCGGACGCCGCGATCAGCGAGATCGTGATGCGCTTCCACGAGGTCGCCAGGTCCTGTGACGCGGTGGTGGTGGTCGGCAGCGATTACACCGACGTGGCCAGCCCGAGCGAGCTGCGCTACAACGCCAGGATCGCGGTGAATCTCGGTGCCCCGGTGCTGCTGGTGGTACGTGGTTCCGAGCGCACTCCCGACGAGGTGAAGCAGCTGGCCGAGCTGTGTTCGTCGGAGCTGTCGGCCGAGCACGCGCAACTGGTCGCGATCATCGCCAATCGCTGCGCTCCCGATCAGCTGGAACAGGTGTGCGCGGCGCTGTCCGGTTTCGAGGTGCCGTCGTGGACGCTGCCGGAAGTGCCGCTGCTGATCGCGCCGACCATGGCCGAACTGTGCGCCGCGATCGACGGCGAGATGTACAGCGGCGACCCGGAGCTGCTGCATCGCGAGGCCATGAAGATCATGGTCGGCGGGATGACGGCCGAGCACATTCTGGAACGGCTGGAAGACGGGGAAGTCGTCATCGCACCGGGCGACCGGTCCGACGTGCTGCTCAGCGTGGTGAACGCGCATGAGGCCGAAGGCTTTCCGTCGCTGTCGGGCATCATCATGAACGGCGGCCTGCTGCCGCATCCGGCCATCGCCCGCCTGATGACGGGTCTGAAGCCGAAGCTGCC
Source organism: Nocardia sp. CDC519 (assembly GCF_059509835.1). Lineage (NCBI taxonomy): Bacteria > Bacillati > Actinomycetota > Actinomycetes > Mycobacteriales > Nocardiaceae > Nocardia > Nocardia sp. CDC519. The sequence goes on from NZ_CM183377.1 coordinate 1,491,952, forward strand.
GATCCTCACCACGAACCTCGGCACCTACGACACCGCTGGCGCCGCGCACCGCACCCGCGGCCGCATGTCGGCCGACAATCCGCGCAAGGTCGATACCGCGCTGGCGCTGATGGAACAGCACGTCGACGCCGGCGAATTCCTGCGCAGGCTGGAGGTGCCACGCTCGACGGTGGTCACTCCGCAGATGTTCGAATACCAGCTCATCGAGCGGGCGCGGGCCGACCGTAAACGCATCGTGCTGCCCGAAGGCGACGACGACCGGATCCTGCGCGCGGCCGGCCGGGTGCTCCAGCGCAAGATCGCCGACCTGATCATTCTCGGCGACGAGACCGCGATCCGGGCCCGCGCCGCCGAACTCGGCGTCGACATCGCCGACGCCGAGGTGCTCGATCCGCGCACTTCCGAACACCTCGAAGAGTTCGCCCGGGAATACACCGAACTGCGCAAACACAAGGGCATGACGCTGGAGCGGGCCCGCGAAACCGTCACCGACATCTCCTATTTCGGCACCATGATGGTGCACAAGGGCATTGCCGACGGCATGGTGTCCGGTGCCGCGCACACCACCGCGCACACCATCCGGCCGTCGTTCGAGATCATCAAGACGGTGCCCGGCGTGTCCACGGTGTCGAGCGTGTTCCTGATGTGCCTCGCCGACCGGGTGCTCGCCTACGGCGACTGTGCCGTGGTGCCCGACCCGACCTCGGAGCAGCTGGCCGATATCGCGATCTCCTCGGCCGCGACCGCCGAGCGTTTCGGGATCGATCCGCGGGTGGCGATGCTGTCGTACTCCACCGGTGAATCCGGTAGCGGCGCCGATGTGGACAAGGTGCGGGTAGCCACCAAACTGGTCCGTGAGCGCGCGCCGCAGCTCCTGGTGGAGGGCCCGATCCAGTACGACGCCGCGATCGAGCCGACGGTGGCCGACGCCAAACTGCCCGATTCCGAAGTCGCCGGGCGGGCAACGGTGTTCATCTTCCCCGACCTCAACACCGGTAACAACACCTACAAGGCGGTGCAGCGCAGCGCGGGTGCGATCGCGATCGGTCCGGTGCTGCAAGGTCTGCGCAAGCCGGTCAACGATCTGTCTCGCGGCGCGCTGGTCACCGATATCGTCAATACCGTCGCCATTACCGCGATCCAGGCGCAGGGCGAATGAGCCCGGCTGTCCGGCCGGTCACAGGGCGGAACAAGCGGGTCGGGGGTCGGGTTACCGGTGGTGTGGCGGTGCGGTGCTCGCGCCGGCGGAGGAGGCGTGATGGGTAACGAACGGGTGCTGGTCATCAACTCCGGCTCGTCATCGATCAAATATCAGCTGCTGGAACCCGAATCCGGGGTCGTCGCCGCGTCCGGCCTGGTGGAGCGCATCGGTGAGGACGACGGCCGGGTCGAACACACCGTGGACGGGCAGACGGTCGAGCGGCGCGGACCGATCGCCGATCACACCGCGGGGCTGCGGCTGGCGTTCCGGATGTTCGCCGACTCCGGGCACGACCTGTCCGGCGAGGGGGTGGCCGCGGTCGGGCACCGGGTGGTGCACGGCGGCGAGGTGTTCTACCGGCCGACCCTGCTCGACGATCGCGCCATCGCCACCATCTCCGAACTGTCCGCGCTCGCACCGCTGCACAATCCGGCCAATGTCATGGGTATCGAAGCCGTGCGAGAACTGCTGCCCGATACCCCGCAGGTGGCGGTGTTCGATACCGCGTTCTTCCATGATCTGCCCGACGCCGCGAAAACCTACGCGATCGACGCGAAAGTCGCGCAGGCGCACGGTATTCGCCGTTACGGGTTTCACGGAACCTCGCACGAGTACGTATCGCGGCGGGCGGCCGAAGTGCTCGGGCGGGCGCCGGAAGAGGTCTCGCAGATCGTCTTCCACCTCGGCAACGGCGCCTCGGCGTCGGCGATCCGGGGCGGCAGGGCGGTCGATACCACCATGGGCCTGACCCCACTCGAAGGTCTGGTCATGGGCACGCGTTCCGGCGACCTCGACCCCGGCATCATCGCGCATCTGATGCGCACCGCGAACATGGATATCGACCGGGTCGACCAACTGCTCAACCGCAATTCGGGACTCAAGGGACTGTCCGGCGTCAACGATTTCCGTGAACTGCGCAGGCTCATCGATGGCGGTGATCAGGCCGCGCGGCTGGCCTACGACGTCTACATCCACCGGCTGCGCCGCTATCTCGGTGCTTACCTGATCGAGCTCGGCGGGGTGGACGCGATCACCTTCACCGCGGGGGTCGGGGAAAACAGCTCCGATGTCCGCGCGGACGCCCTGGCCGGGCTCGAGCGATTCGGCATCGCGGTCGATCCGGAGCGCAACACGGCGAAAGACCGTTCGGCGCGGATCATTTCGCCTCCGGACGCGGAGGTGGCCGTGCTCGTCGTGCCGACGAACGAGGAACTCGCCATCGCGCGGGCGGCGCAGACGGTCGTGGCAGAGCACGGATAGGCGTCGGTGTCCTCCGGTCCCCGTTACGGATCGGAGCGTCCGGCGCGCTCAGAACCAGGTCTGTGCCCGGATGGCGTTGGCGAGATCGACCAGTGCGTAGCGATGGGTGCGATTGGGGGAGATGCGGGCAAGGGTGCGCAGGCCGGATTCGGTGCCGTCGCGCAGATCGCGTTCGGTGAACGGCTCGCCCAGCAGCGTCGCGTCCGGGCGTTTGGGGGTGTGGCCGGCCTGTAACCAGGCCAGGGCGGTGCCGAGCACCAGCAAGCGCAATTGCACCGCGCGATGCTCGTTCGACGGCAAGGCCTGCACTCGAGCGGCCGCGAATTGCAGGGTGGTCTCATCGAGTTCGGCGGGCGCAGCCGCGGTGAGCAGGAGCAGGACCGCCGTCATCCGCGCGGTGGTGAAGTAACGGGAGGTGGCTGGGACCTCGTCGAGGGCATGGACGGCGTCGTCGACCCGGCCGGCCGCGATCAGCTGCCTGGACAGACCGAACGCCGCGCTCACCACCCCGTGATCGGTGCGCCAGACGGTCGCGTAGAACTTCTCCGCGTACGCGCGCCACTGCTCGGGATCGGGCGAATCCCAGTGTTGCAATACCAGTTCCGCGGTAGCGGCGAGCGCCAGCTTGGGTGCGATCTCACCGGGCAGCACGCTCAGCACCGCGTCGAAGCGGGCGAAGGCCTTCTCGAAATCGAGTTCGACCAGCTCGGCCAGGCCGGTGTACCAATCCACCCGCCAATCTCGTTCGGCGGCCGGGATACCAGCGAGGACATGGGTGAGGGCCGCCGGTTCCCCGCGATCCAGATGTACCCGTGCCTCGGCCAGCCGCAGCTCCGTCTCGAGATTCGGCGGTGCGTTGTCCGGGTCGGCGGCGGCGCGTTCGCGTGCGTCGTCCAGGGCCTCGAGCGCATGCTCGGGGTCGGGGTGCACGGCGGCCGACAGCAGTGGTGCGGACGGATCGGCCGGGTCGACGACCGGCACCGGAAGGGCGAGGGCCACCTCACGCGCGGACAACTTGCTGCTGCGCGGAACGCCATCGGCATAGGCGTCGGTCTGTCCCAGCAGTTCCTCGGTGCCGAACCCGGCCCGCTGTGGACTGAACACTGTGGACAGCTGTGGATGTTCGACGCCGGTCTCCATCGCGAGGATCTCGCGCAGCACGCCGGCCAACTGCGCGGACATGGCGCGGGCGGAGGGGAAGCGGCGCGCCGGATCCGGGTCGGTGGCGCACAGCAGCAGCCGGTAGAAGAACTCGTGCCGGGCCAGCACGGGATGCTCGGATGGATCGGGGATGCCGTCGAGGTAGCGGCCGTGTTCCATCGGCATATCGACCGTCAGTACCGCGAGCGTGCGGCCGACGGTGTAGATGTCGGTGGCGACGGTCGGCCCGGTCTTGGCGATCTCGGGCGCCTGGAAACCCCTGGTGCCGTAGAGATTTCCGTAGGCCTCGATGGTGGCGACGGCGCCGAGGTCGATGATCTTGACCTGGTCCTCGGTCACCATGACGTTGTCGGGTTTGAGGTCGTTGTAGGTGAGGCCGATCGAATGCAGATGGTCCAGCGCGGGCAGCACCTCGAGCACATAGGCGATGGCCTCGGCGATCGGCATCCGCTCGGATCGTGGATAACTGTCGAGAATGTCGCGCAGCGATCGCCCGCCCACGTACTCCATGACGATGTAGCCCACCGTGGTGCCGTCCGAACCGGTGTGCTCCACGAAATTGTGGATCTTGACGATGCTCGGATGCGCGACCTCGGCCAGGAACTGCCGCTCCGCCATCGCGACGGCCTGTGCCTCGGCGTCCTTGGTGTGCAGTAGCCCCTTGAGCACCACCCACCGATCACTGACATTGCGGTCGATCGCCAGATAGATCCAGCCGAGCCCACCGTGCGCCAGGCAGCCCTGGATCTCGTACTGACCCGACACCATGTCGCCGGGATGCAGGGAGGGGCGGAAATCGAACGGCGCGCCGCAATTGTCACAGGTGCCGACGGTGGTGCCGGGATGCGTCGGCGTGGTGCGGCCGACCGGGGAACCGCACCGCCAGCAGAACCGTTTCCCCTCCGCCACCACCGGATTCGCGAGCACCGCCGAGCGCGGGTCGGCAGGCTCCACCGTCGGAATCTCCACCAGCCCGGCACCCAGTTTGCGCACCGCAGGACGCGAGAGCGCCGTGCGCACACTGCGACCAGAGGTGCGCATGGTTGCGGCCGAATCACTCGCTGATGTGGGGACTCGGCCAGGAGTTGCTCGAGTGCCGGGGAACGCCTGGGTGCCGGGGCCGAGCTGCGTGCCGGGAAAATCCTGTGGCCCTGGGAATGCCTGGGTGCCGGGGGACGGTGGGGTGCCGGTGTCGGTGTGGGTGTCGCGGGGATCTGGGGCGCCGGGAGTGAGTTGGGTGCCGGGAAAATCCTGTGGCCCTGGGAATGCCTGGGTGCCGGGTGCCGGTGGGGTGCCGGTGTCGGTGTGGATGTTGCGGGGATCTGGGGCGCCGGGAGTGAGTTGGGCGCCGGGGGAGGCGGGTGGCCCTGGGAACGCTTGGGTGCCGGGGGACGGTGGTGCGTCCGCTTCGGTGTGGGGGCCGGACACCGCCGGTGTGCTGGGGAATGCCGGGGGTCGATCCTCGGCGGCGCCGGGCTCGGCTGGGGTGGCCCGGGTGCTCGGGGGTTGGTGCGCAGCCGATTCGGCTGCTCCGGGCAGGTCTGCGGCGGCTGCGGCGACCGGAGCATGCTCGGGCGTGACCATCGTTGTCGGAGCGGGAACCGCGATCGGGGCCGGTGTCTCCGGCGGCGGGACGGTATCGGAGGGCCTCGGGGTCGCACCGGTGTCGGCTTTGGCGTGCCTGCCTCGGGTTCCGGCCGGACGTTCGGAGGGCCGGGTGGGTTCGGCGTCCGCCGGATCGGCCCCGGCGGGCACGGCCGCACCGGGATCCGCGGCAGCACTCGGCCCCGCGGCATCGCCGGATGCCGCGGGTTCGTGTGGGCCTGCGCCGGTGTCGTGCATGGTCAGTCCTGATAGACCGGTTCGGGCGGGCGGGGGGTTTCGCCGAGGACCGAGAGCCAACGGTCGTAGATGCGGGTCCAGGTGCCGTCCGCGCGGATACGGGCGAGGGTCTTGTTGACGAACCGCACCAGATCGTCGTTGCCCTTGGAGATGCCGATGCCGTACGGCTCATCGCTGATACTCGGCCCGACGATATGGGTGTAGGGATCCTGTGCGGCCAGGCCGGCCAGGATCGAGTCATCGGTGCTGACGGCGTCGACCTGGCGCTGTTGCAGCACCACCAGGCAGTCGGCCCAGGTGGGCACGGTCAGGATGGTGGCCTTGGGCTCGTAGCGCCGGATGTGATCCACCGAGGTGGTGCCTGCCACCACACAGACCCGCCTACCGGCCAGGTCGGCGAGGCTTTCGATGCCGGAGCCCTTCACGGCGAGCACCCGCTGATGCGCGAGCAAATAGACCGTGGAGAACGAAACCCGTTGCCGCCGATCACAGGTCACGGTCATGGTCTTGACCACCAGATCGACCGAATGCTCTTGCAGCGCCTTCTCCCGATCGGCCGAGGACAAGCTGCGGTATTCGATCAGATCCGGGCTGCCGAGCAGATCACGGGCGACCTCCCTGGCGATATCGGCGTCGAAGCCGACGATGGCGCCGCTGATCGGATCGCGGAAGCTGAACAGATTGGAACCCGCGTCCAAGCCGACCACCAGCCGTCCACGGGCGCGGATGGCGTCGAGAGTCGGCCCGTCGGCGGCATTGTCGGGCCGCAGGCTCGCAGTCGGATCGCCGCAATCGGGTTCGGGTTCGGGTGAGACGTTCGCGTCGGTCGCGATGGTGGCCGCCTGCGCGGGCAGCGGCGGCTCGGTGAAATCGATACCGTCGATGCCGGTGCGGGTGACCGGCTCGGCCGTACAGCCGCCGATCAGTGCGACCGCGGCGAAGACGAGCGCGGTACGAACGGTTTTCATCGATACTCCCGCAGTCGGGGCCAGACACCGAGGGCGACGCAGGCCGCGCCGAGGATGCCGAGGATCAGCGCGCCCGGGGCGAGGAAATCCAGCACCCGCGCGCTCTGTGAGATGTCGTCGCGCAGGTTGTCCCTGGTATCGGCGATTCCGGCGGCCAGTGCCTGATCGAGGGCGTCCACCTGGGCGGCGGAATCGCCGGCGCCGGGGCCGGTCGCCACCGCCGCGGCGGCGACGAAATCGCCACGGTCGAGGGCCTCGTTCATCCGTTGGTGCGCGGCATGCCAACGGTCGAGTGCCGCACGAGCGTCCGCGGCGCCGGGGGCGTCGTCGGCGAGTAGTTCGGTGAGCCTGGTGCGGTTGGCGTCGTAGGTGAGGTCGTAATCGCCGGTGGCGTCGCGGCGCACCAACTTCAGGGTTTCCGCCGACCTGGCCTGCTGGGCCAGGATGCGGCTCTCGGTCAGGCGGTCGGCCGCTCGGGCAGCGTCATCGCGGCCGCGGATCATCGCGGTGGCCGAGATGGATCCCGCCACCACCGTCCAGATCAGCAACAGCAGCACCGCGCCCGCGGCGAGCAGCAGCCCCGGATTGAACGTGCGGTGCCAGCGCCGCGCGAAATCGACTTGGGCCCAGACCAATCCGGCCAGGGCGAGGACCAGCAGCGCGATCGCGATCCACGGCGGCCGGACATGACGACGTTGGGCGTCGTCGACCGCGTCGGAGCGGTGCTGCTGGAGTTCACCCGCCATCGGCAGCAGCGTGGTCTGCATCTGGTTCGACGCTTCGCTCAGGTAGGCCGCACCCACCGGGTAACCGCTGCGGTTGTTGGCCCGTGCCGTCTCGATCAACCCGGTGTACACCGGGAGCCCGGTCGCGATGCCGGTGCGCAACCGCTGGTCGGGGCCTTCGCCGGACAGTGCGGCGAGTTCGGCCGCCGATTCGCCGACCGCCTGGCTGTAGCGGTCGCGCACGTGCTGTGGTTCCAGTCCACCGGAGATGAACGCGGTCGCCGCGGCGGCGTCGGCCACCGAGAGCGAGGTGTAGATCCGGTGTGCGGAATGCGCATCGGGTTCGGTTTCGACCAGGAGTACGTCGAGCCCGTTCTGGCGTTCGTTGACCGTCGCCGCCGTCGTCGCACCGGCGGCCAGGCACACCACGGCCAATAGTAGGCCCACCCCGATCAACCGGCCCGGCGTGGACCGGGCGAAGGACCGTAGATTGGCCGGGTCGAGCTGCTCACGCATCGCCCGCACATGCGGACGCACCGGGAGCCGTCGCCCACTCCCGTTCGGCGGCTCGGAATCGGTCGCCGGCTCCAGTACCGCCGCCGCCCGATCCGCTGCCAACCGCGTCATGTCCACCTCCCCGCTCAGGGGCGCCTGTTTGCGCTGTTTCGGAGCCTATTCTGTCCGGCCCCGTCCCGTGCGCCGACAACTCATCCGGCCTCGGTGACCGGTCGTCGGCGTCGTCAACCGGCCAAGGTTAGTGCCATGAGGCCGATGTGTGTGGCGTGTCGCCGATCCCGGCCGGGTTCGCCGGGTGTCGCGCGGAGGCCGCCCACACGAGGCGGCGCGTGCGGCACTATAGGGAGTGCCAGGTGACGAGGATGGTGCGAAATGCGTGGTGACGGCGACGGCTGGTCGCGCGGACCGGATGGGGTCCGCCACTGGGGAAAGTTCGGGGCTGCCGGCCTACTGCTGCGGGCGCCGCTGGAGGGCGGCGGCTCGGCGGTCCTGTTGCAGCATCGTGCCCCGTGGAGCCACCAGGGCGGCACATGGGCGCTGCCCGGCGGGGCACGCGACAGCCATGAGACACCCATGCACGCCGCGGTCCGCGAGGCATGGGAGGAAGCCGGAATCGCCTCGACCGACGTGCGGGTGCGCGCCGAACGGGTGACGGCTTGCGCGCCGAGTGGCTGGACCTATACGACCGTCGTCGCCGACGCGGCGCACACCTTGGCGACCAGTGCGAACCGGGAGAGCGTCGAGCTGGCCTGGGTACCGGAAGACGAAGTGGACGCGCGCCCCCTGCACCCGGGTTTCGCGCTGGCCTGGCCCGAACTGCGCGCCGTGCCCGCGCGCGTCGATCTGGCGGGCATCGCCCAGGCTCCGGCCCTGGCCGCGGCCCTCCCACGCACCGTCGACCTCGCCGAGCAGGGCTTCATCTGGCTGCACGCGGTGGCCGACGGGCCGGGCGATTTCGCGACGATCGTCGAGGGGCTCGCGGAGCTGACCGCGAAGGACATCGCAGCGCACCAGGTCGAGACGTCGACCACGCTGGCGTTGACCACGGGCCAGATCCTGTCCTGATCGGCGATCGGCCTGCCACGTGCCGGGCGCGGGCCCCACGCGCTGCCGCTGTCGCGATCAAACGTTCGCGAGCAACGCCGCTTTCAACTCCCGCGCCGCGGCTTCCGGGTCACGAGCCTCGGTGATCGCCCGCACCACCACGACCCGGTCGGCCCCGGCGGCCAGTACTTCCGCCAGGTTCTGCGTATCGATACCGCCGATGGCGAACCAGGGACGGGTCGGATGCGCTTCGGCGGTCGAGCGGACCAGGTCGATCCCGGCGGCCTGCCGGTTCGGTTTGGTGGGCGTGGCCCAGACCGGCCCGGTGCAGAAGTAATCGATGTGCTCGTCGATGGCGGCAAGCCCGGCCTGGGCGCGATTGTGCGTGGAGCGGCCGATCACCACGTCGGGGCCGAGGATGCGCCGGGCGTACCACGGCGGCAGATCGCCCTGACCGAGATGCAGCACGTCCGCGCCGGCGGCCAGCGCCAGATCGGCCCGGTCGTTCACCGCGACGAGCGCACCGTGCCTGCGGGCGGCGGCCTTCAATTCGGCGAGGGCGCCGAGTTCGGCCTTGGCCTCGAGCGGGCCGAACTTCTGCTCGCCCGGTGACCCCTTGTCGCGTAGCTGGATGATGTCGACCCCGCCCGCGAGCGCGGCCTCGGCGAACTTGGCCAGATCGCCCTTTTCCCTGCGGGCGTCGGTGCACAGATACAACCGCGCGGTAGCCAGGCGCTCCCGTGGCGGCAGCGGTCGGTTCGGGTGGGAGGGTTGCACGCCTTCGACCGTAGCCGCGCTACCGTGGGTATGCGAACACGAGGAGGAACCGATGCCCACTCTGGCCGTCGTCGGTGGCGGCGCCATCGGGCTCGCCGCGGCATGGCGGGCCGGTGAGGCCGGGTGGACGGTCACCCTGTTCGATCCGGCCGTCGCCTCCGGCGCCTCCTGGGTTGCCGGCGGAATGCTGGCGCCGCTGTCGGAGGGCTGGCCCGGTGAGGACGCCGTCCTCGCTTTCGGTGCCGCAGCCCTCGCGCACTGGCCCGCCTTCGCGGCGCGGCTCGAAGCCACCACCGGCACCCACGTGTACGTCGCCGAACAGACCCTGACGGTGGCGCTGGACGCCGCCGATGCCGCTGACCTGCACACCATCGCCGATTGGGTCGGCGGCCACGGCCACGATCTGCGCATCCTCGACCGCGCGGGGGTACGCGAACTCGAGCCGGGACTGGCCCGCACCGTCCGGGCAGGCATGCTCGCCACCGCCGAACCCGCCATCGACAACCGGCTGTTGCTCGGTGCGCTACGGGTGGCCGTCGACGCCGTCGGGGTCGAGGTGCGGGCCGAAGCCGTCGACGACATCGATGCCCTGCCGCACGATCAGATCGTGCTGGCCGCAGGCGCCGCCTCGGCTCGGCTGTGCCCGATGCTGCCCGTTCGTCCGGTCAAGGGCGAGATCCTGCGGCTGCGGCATCGGCCGGGCGCACAGCCCGTTCCGAACCGGGTGATCCGGGCCCGGGTGCACGGCAGGCCGGTGTATCTGGTGCCGCGCGAAGACGGAATCGTGGTCGGCGCAACGCAATACGAGGCGGGCTTCGATCGGGCCGTCACCGTCGGCGGCGTCCGCGACCTGATCGCCGACGCGGAGGCCATCCTGCCCGGTATCGGCGAATACGAACTGGCCGAGGCGAATGCGGGTTCGCGCCCGGGCACACCGGACAATCTGCCGCTGATCGGCAGGCTCACCGACCGGATCATCGCCGCCACCGGCCACGGCCGCAACGGCATGCTCACCACCGCCATCACCGCCGACGCGGTGCTCGCCGAGCTGGCGGGCGCCCCGCTGCCCGAGGTGGCTTCCGCTGATCCGCAACGCTTCTCGGCGCCGTCCGCGCCGGCTGTCCCATCCGCAGGAGGAGTTCGATGACCGCGATATCTGTGCCCATCGGTGTCACCGTGAACGGCCGGGACCACGAGTTCGCCGAACCGCTCACCGTGCGTGAACTGCTCACTCGGCTCGATCTGCCCTGTCAGGGTGTGGCGCTGGCCGTCGACGGTGCGGTGTTCCCGAAATCGCGCTGGGACGAGCCGGTCGGCCGCGGCTGGCAGATCGACGTGCTGACGGCGGTTCAAGGTGGCTGACCTGGCCGCCGATACCCCGCTCGAGATCGCGGGCAGGCAGTTCGGCTCCCGGCTCATCATGGGCACCGGCGGCGCCGAGAGCCTGGCCGTGCTGGAGGAGGCCCTGGTGGCTTCCGGTACCGAGCTGACCACCGTCGCCATGCGCCGGGTCGACGCGGCGGGCGGCACCGGCGTGCTCGATCTGTTGAAGCGCCTCGATATCGCCCCGCTGCCGAACACCGCGGGCTGCCGCACGGCCGCCGAGGCGGTGCTCACCGCGCAGTTGGCCCGCGAGGCGCTCGACACCAACTGGGTCAAGCTCGAGGTCGTCGCCGATGAGCGCACCCTGCTGCCCGATCCGATCGAACTGCTCGACGCCGCGGAAAAGCTGGTCGACGCCGGTTTCGTGGTGCTGCCCTACACCAATGACGATCCGATCCTGGCTCGCAGGCTCGAAGAGGCGGGCTGTGCGGCGGTGATGCCGCTCGGCGCTCCCATCGGCACCGGCCTCGGCATCGGCAATCCGCACAATATCGAGATGATCGTGGCCGAGGCGGGTGTCCCGGTGATCCTGGACGCCGGGATCGGTACCGCGAGCGATGCCGCGCTGGCCATGGAACTCGGCTGCTCGGCCGTGCTGCTGGCCACGGCCGTCACCCGCGCCAGGCAACCGGCTCTCATGGCCGCCGCCATGGCCGACGCTGTGCGCGCGGGACGGCTGGCCCGCGAGGCGGGTCGCATCCCGAAGCGGTTCTGGGCGCAGGCGTCCTCGCCCGCGCTCGGCTGATCGTTTCGCCCGGCTGACGCGACGGCAGACCGATTCGCCGCCATGCACAGCCCCGCCGTTCGTCTGTCATCGCCGGAGAGTCGGCGGTGACCGGTCGCCGGCGGTGTGCCGCCCTCGGCGACGGTCAGCGGTCCCTCGGGGTCGACCCGGGGTACCACCGAGGGACGGATCATCCTCGAGGATGACCGACGACAAGCCTTTATACCGACGCGCGCCGGCGCGATCTGCGCAATGCTGTAGGCATGATCGAACTGAAGGGCCTGACCAAGCACTACGGGCAGACCGTCGCGGTTCAGGATCTGACCTTCACCGTTCGTCCCGGACAGGTGACGGGCTTCCTCGGACCGAACGGCGCGGGCAAGTCGACCACGATGCGCATGATCCTCGGGTTGGACCGGCCGACCGCCGGAACCGCCCTGATCAACGGCAGGCCGTACCACGACCTCGACCATCCGCTGCGCGAAGTGGGCGCCCTGCTCGACGCCAAATGGGTGCATCCCAACCGCTCCGCACGCGCTCACCTGCAGTGGATGGCCGCCTCCAACGGCATCCCGAAATCGCGGGTCGAGGAGGTGCTGCGGCTGGTCGGCCTGTCCGAGGTCGCCGGTAAGAACGCGGGCGGATTCTCCCTCGGCATGTCCCAGCGACTCGGCCTGGCCGGCGCCCTGCTCGGCGATCCGCCGGTGCTGCTGTTCGACGAGCCGGTCAATGGCCTCGACCCGGAGGGCATCCTGTGGATCCGCCGGTTCATGCAGCGCTTGGCCGCGGAGGGCCGCACCGTGCTGGTGTCGAGCCATCTGCTCTCGGAGATGGCCCAGACCGCCGAACACCTGGTGGTGATCGGGCGCGGCAAGCTCATCTCGGATTCGACCACCCAGGAATTCATCGACCGCGCCTCCGAGTCGTCGGTGCGGGTGCGCAGCCCGCAGCTGGATCAGCTGCGCAGCATTCTCACCTCCAACGGCATGACCGTGCGCGAGGACGGCACCGGCCAGGACGGCCCCGCCCTCATGATCGCCGGTGTCACCAGTGACGCGGTCGGCAAGCTGGCGGGCGCGAACGACATCACGCTGTTCGAACTCGCGCCGCAGCGGGCCTCGCTGGAGGAGGCGTTCATGCGGATGACCGGCGGCGCCGTGCAGTACCACGGTGGCGGCGTCGGGACCGACGATCAGGTGATGGGAGGTGCGCTGTGATCGGCGTGCTGGAAGCGGAACGGATCAAACTGACCTCGACCAGGTCGCCGTGGTGGTGCTCGGCGATCGTCGTCGTGCTCGGCCTCGGCCTCGCGGCATTGTTCGCGCTGGTCGTGCGCACGGCGGGGACCGAATCGGGTGAGGTGCCCTCGCTCGACATCGGCACCGTCACCGCGGGCGTGTCCGGTTTCGGCGTCATGGTGCTGATGATCATGGCGGCGCTCACGGTGACCAGCGAATACCGCTTCGGCGTTATCCGCACCACGTTCCAGGCGGTGCCGAACCGCAACCTGGTGATCCTCACCAAGACCGCGCTCGTCGGGTTCTACGGCGCCGTGCTCACCACGGTGCTCGCGTTCGGCGCGTTCCTGGTCGGCAAGCTGGTCGGCGGGTCCGAAGCCTCCGCCACGCTGGTGCTGGAAGGCCACTGGCGCACGATCTACGGCCTGCCCATCTACACCTTCCTGTGTGTGGCGCTGGCCATCGCGGTCGGTGTGCTGGTGCGGCAGTCGGCGGCGGCCATCTCGCTGATCGTGCTGTGGTCGCTGCTCATCGAGCCGCTGCTCGGCGCCTTCGGCAGCTTCGGCCGCAACGTCACCCCGTTCCTGCCCTTCGCCAACGCCAACCGTTTCCTCGCGGTGGAAGAGCCCGTGGGCAACTGGCATTGGAACGTGTGGGGCAGCCTGCTCTACTTCGTCGCCTTCGTCGCGATCGTGTTCGGTGCTTCGCTGTTCGCGGTGAACGAGCGCGACGCCTAGCCCGAATATATGGACTACCCGAGTAGCCCTCCCTCGCCACTCGGGTTGTGGGTAGCAGACCTTGTCGGGAGGTCCGCGGCCCCTCGCACCGTCCGCCACTGCCCGGCGGACGGTGCGGTACTTTCCGGCCCGGTGCGAACTTTCGCACCGGGCCGGCGCCGTTCACGGGCGTCACCGGTGCGGGGCGGCTGGGATACCCTCGGGGCGTGAGCAGAACACCTTCCGGCGGTGCGGTGTCCGGACCGGAACCGGAAGCGAACGGCGCCGATCCCGGCGCGGTCGACTCCCCGGCGGAAGCCGGGCCCTCCCGTCGCCACCGGCCGCGCGCGATCGCGGCCCTGATGACGGCGGCCAATCAGCGCCCGGACGTGATCGGCGCGCTACGCAAGGCCCGCGAACAGCTCCCCGGCGATCCGTCCTTCGGTGATCCGCTCTCGGTCTCGGGTCCCGGCGGCCCGCGAGCGGTCGCGCGGGCTGCGGAGAAGTTCGTCGGTCCCCGTCCGAGTGCGGCCCGGGAGATCGGATTCGGCGCGCTTCAGGTCTGGCAGGCGGCGCTGGAGCGGGTGGGGCGCGGCCGGGGCAGCCAGGAAGTCACCGTCATGTTCACCGACCTGGTGTCGTTCTCCCGATGGTCGCTGTCGGCCGGTGACGAGGCCACCCTCGAACTGCTGCGCCGGGTGGCAAAGGCCATCGAGCCGCCCATCGCCCAACGGGGCGGTCAGGTGGTGAAACGCATGGGTGACGGCGTCATGGCCGTGTTCCCCACCGCTGACGCGGCGGTGAAGGCGGCCGTGGCGGCCAAACGGGCGCTGGCCGAGGTGAGCGTGGACGGCTATACCCCGCAGATGCGGATCGGCCTGCACACCGGCACACCGAGGGAGATCGGCGGCGACTGGCTCGGCGTCGACGTCACCATCGCGGCACGGGTGATGGAAGCGGGCGGCAACGGCCGCACCATGCTGTCGGAGGCCACCCTGCGCTCGGTTTCGCCGGGGGTGCTCGAAGAACTCGGGTACACGGTGAAGCCGTATCGGCGGGGGATGTTCGCCGCGCCGTTGAGCGGTGTGCCCGAAGACCTACGCATCTTCCGGCTCACCTCTGTTTGATCATTCGCGGCCGGGAACTTCGGGGCTCGCCGTTCAGATGAGCCAGACGACCGCGCCCACCGCCGCCAGTACCGCGCACACGCCAAGGGCGATGGCCAGTGGACGTGCTGTCTTCCAGGTCGTGTACGCCCCGCCGATGAGGAATCCGGCGAGAGCGAAGAGAAAGACCACGGCGACATTGGAGGACATGACGCCGATTGTGCCGTCTGTGGGCCGCGCGCCCGCAGTCGGGCCGTCCCGGCCGGGCTGTCGTCGGCCTCGGTACGGACCGGCTGCCTCGGGTGGGCCGTGATGCCGGCGGCGGCTTGTCTGCCGCCTGGCGGCGGCGTCTGCCGCTGTGCCCTCCCGCTACCGCCGGCCTTCTCGCCTGCGACGATGCGCCGCGGACGATAGCTCTCAATTAACAAGCACGCAAGCTTGATTTTTTCCTGACTGCCTGTGATGCTGGTGCCGTACGCGGATTCCGGGCGCCGTGGCGGTGGCCCGCGATCGCCGCGACGGCCCGACCCAGCGCGACAGGAGGCATACCGCTGATGAGTAGGCTGGCCGACGATCCGGACGTCATCCGGATCGGCAACTGTTCCGGGTTCTACGGCGACCGGTTGAGCGCGATGCGCGAGATGCTCGAAGGCGGCCCGCTCGACGTGCTGACCGGCGACTATCTCGCCGAACTGACCATGCTGATCCTCGGCCGGGACCGGATGAAGGATCCGAGCCTCGGCTACGCGAAGACCTTCGTCAAGCAGATCGAGGAATGCCTCGCACTGGCGCTGGAACGCAATGTCCAGATCGTCACCAATGCGGGTGGGCTCAACCCGGCCGGCCTGGCCGAGAAACTGCGCAAGGTCGCCGCCGAGCTGGGCCTGGATGCCAAGATCGCGCATGTCGAGGGCGACGATCTGTCCGGTCGCGCCGCCGAACTCGAGCTGGGCTCCCCGCTCACCGCCAACGCCTACCTCGGCGCGTGGGGCATCGTGGAATGCCTGAATTCCGGTGCCGACATCGTCGTCACCGGGCGGGTCACCGACGCCTCGGTGATCGTCGGCCCGGCCGCCGCGCACTTCGGCTGGGAACGCACCGACTACGACCGGCTCGCGGGCGCGGTGGTGGCGGGGCACGTCATCGAATGCAGCACCCAGGCCACCGGCGGCAACTACGCCTTCTTCACCGAACTCGAAGACCTCGGCCGCCCCGGATTCCCGATCGCCGAGATCCGCCGCGACGGCAGCAGCGTCATCACCAAGCATCCGGGCACCGGCGGCGCGGTCACCGTCGACACGGTTCAGGCCCAGCTCATGTACGAAATCCAGGGCGCGCGCTACGCCGGACCCGACGTGACCACCCGGCTCGACACCATTCGCGTGGAGCAGGAGGGCACCGACCGGGTGCTGATCAGCGGCGTGACCGGCGAAGCGCCGCCGCCGCAGTTGAAGGTCTCGCTCAATACGCTCGGCGGGTTCCGCAATGAGATGGAGTTCGTGCTCACCGGGCTCGATATCGAAGCGAAAGCCGAACTGGCGCAACGTCAGCTGGAATCCTGGCTGACCGTGCGCCCCGCCGAACTCGACTGGACCCTCGCCCGCCTGGACCGTCCGGACGCCGACACCGAGGAACAGGCCAGCGCCATGCTGCGCTGCGTGGTGCGCGATCCGGATCCGAACAAGGTGGGCCGGGCCTTCTCCAGCGTCGCCGTCGAGCTGGCACTGGCCAGCTACCCGGGCTGTAGCTTCACCACCCTGCCGGGCAACGGTTCGCCCTACGGCGTGTACACGCCGGGCTTCGTCGACGCGAGCGAGGTGCCACATATCGCCGTGCTGGCCGACGGCACCCGGGTCGATATCGCCCAGGCCTCCGACACCCGCGCGCTCGAGCCGGTGCCGACCCCGCAGCTTCCGGAACCCTTCACCGGCAACGACACTCGGCGCGCCCCGCTGGGCAGCATCGCGCTGGCCCGCAGCGGCGACAAGGGCGGCGACGCCAATATCGGCGTGTGGGTGCGCACCGGCGAGCAGTGGCGCTGGCTGGTGCACACGCTCACCGTCGAGCGGCTGCGTGAGCTGCTGCCGGAAACCGCCTCGCTCGAGGTCACCAGGCATGTGCTGCCGAACCTGCGGGCGCTGAATTTCATCATCTCCGGCCTGCTCGGCAAGGGCGTGGCCTACCAGGCCCGTTTCGATCCGCAGGCCAAGGGGCTCGGCGAATGGCTGCGCTCCCGTCATGTCGATATTCCGACCGAGTTGCTAGAGGGTGCCCGATGAGCGTCTGGGATACGCCGGAACGAAAAGAGTTGCGCGCCACCGTGCGCCGGTTCGTCGAGCGGGAGATCCTGCCCGACCTCGACGCCTGGGAGCGCGGCGGCGAACTCCCGCGCGAACTGCACAAGAAGGCGGGCGAACTCGGCTTGCTCGGCCTCGAGTTCCCGGAATCCGCGGGTGGGTCCGGCGGTGATGCGATCGAAACGGTCATTCTCTGCGAGGAGTTCCACCAGGCGGGCGCCTCCGGCGGCGCCTGGGCATCCTTGATGACCTGCGGTATCGCGGTTCCGCACATCATCGGGTCCGGCAATACCGAACAGATCGAGCGCTGGGTGAAGCCGACGCTGGCCGGCGACCTGATCGGTTCGCTGGCGATCACCGAACCGGGCGGCGGCTCCGATGTCGGGCACCTCACCACCTCGGCGGTCCGCGACGGCGACCACTACGTCATCAACGGCGCCAAGACCTTCATCACTTCGGCCTGCCGCGCCGATTTCGTGGTCACCGCGGTGCGCACCGGCGGGCCGGGCGCGGGTGGGGTTTCGCTGATCATCGTGCCCACCGATACGCCGGGCTTCACGGTGGCGCGCAGGCTGGAGAAGATGGGCTGGCTGGCCTCCGACACCGCCGAACTGTCCTATCAGGATGTGCGGGTGCCGGTGGACAACCTGGTGGGCGCGGAGAACACCGGATTCGCCCAGATCGCCACGGCGTTCGTCAGCGAGCGGGTCGGCCTCGCGGTGCAGGCGTACGCGCAGGCGCAGCGCGCGCTGGACCTGACCCTCGAATGGTGCCGCAACCGTGAGACCTTCGGCCGTCCGCTGATCAGCCGCCAATCGGTACAGATGACGCTCACCGAGATGCACCGCCGCGTCGACCTGGCCCGGGTGTACACCCGCGCACTGGTCGAGCGGCACACCGCGGGGGAGCAGAACCTGATCGCGGAGGTGTGCCACGCCAAGAACACCGCCGTCGAGACCGCCGAATGGGTGGCCAACCAGGGCGTGCAGCTGCACGGCGGCATGGGCTACATGCGCGAATCCGAGATCGAACGCATCTACCGCGATGTCCGCATCCTCGGCATCGGCGGTGGCACCAACGAGATCCTGACCATGCTGGCGTCGAAAGTATTGGGGTACCAGTCATGACGACCTTCCGATCCACCCTCGACCCGTCGTCGCCGGAATACACCGCGGCCGCGGAGGCGATGACGGGCAAGCTCGCCGAGCTGGAGGCCGAATTCGCCAAGGCCATCGCCGGTGGCGGCCCGGACAAGGTGGCAAGGCATCACAAGCGCGGCAAGCTCACCGCGCGTGAGCGCATCGAATTGCTGCTCGATGAGGATTCGCCGTTCCTGGAGCTGTGCCCGCTGGCCGCCTGGGGCAGCGAATTCCAGGTGGGTGCGTCGACCATCGCCGGTATCGGTGTGGTCGAGGGCGTCGAATGCATGATCGTGGCGCCGGATCCGACGGTGCGCGGCGGTACCTCGAACCCGTGGACGTTGCGTAAGACGTTGCGAATCAACGAGATCGTCAAGCAGAACCGGCTGCCGGTGATCTCGCTGGTGGAGTCCGGCGGTGCCGATCTGCCCACCCAGAAGGAAGTGTTCATTCCGGGTGGTGCGATGTTCCGCGATCTCACCCAGGCCTCGGCGGCGGGCATTCCCACCATCTCGCTGGTGTTCGGCAATTCCACGGCGGGTGGCGCCTACATCCCCGGCATGTCCGATTACGTGGTGATGGTCAAGGAGGGTGCCAAGGTGTTCCTCGGCGGCCCGCCGCTGGTGAAGATGGCCACCGGTGAGGAATCCGACGACGAATCCCTCGGTGGTGCCGAAATGCACGCCCGCGTCTCGGGTCTGGCCGATTACTTCGCCGCCGACGAGCAGGACGCCATCCGGCTCGGCCGCGCCATCGTGCGCAGGCTGAACTGGAAGAAGCAGGGCCCGCAGCCGCGCGCGGAGGTGATCTCGCCGCTGTACGACCCGGAGGAACTGCTCGGGATCGTGCCATCGGATCTGAAGATCCCGTTCGATCCGCGCGAGGTGATCGCCCGCATCGTCGACGGCTCCGATTTCGACGAGTTCAAGCCGATGTACGGATCGAGCCTGGTCACCGGCTGGGCCGAACTGCACGGCTACCCGATCGGCATCCTCGCCAACGCGCGCGGTGTGCTGTTCTCCGAGGAATCGCAGAAGGCCACCCAGTTCATCCAGCTGGCCAACCGGTCCAATACGCCACTGTTGTTCCTGCACAACACCACCGGCTACATGGTCGGCAAGGAGTATGAGCAGGGCGGCATCATCAAGCACGGCTCGATGATGATCAACGCGGTGTCGAATTCGAAGGTGCCGCACATCTCGCTGCTGATCGGCGCCTCCTACGGTGCGGGCCATTACGGCATGTGCGGGCGCGCGTTCAATCCGCGTTTCCTGTTCGCCTGGCCGAGTGCCAAGTCCGCCGTGATGGGCGGTGCGCAGCTGGCGGGCGTCATCACCATCGTGCAGCGCGCCGCCGCCGAGGCGAAGGGCCTGACCTTCGACGAGGACGGCGCCGCCGCGATGAGCGCGATGGTGGAGGCGCAGATCGAGGCCGAATCGCTGCCGATGTTCCTGTCCGGCCGGATCTACGACGACGGCATCATCGATCCGCGCGATACCCGCACCGTGCTGGGAATGGCGTTGTCGGCCATTCACACAGCCCCGATCCAGGGCGCCGAGGGCTTCGGCGTCTTCCGAATGTGAGGCGCTCGGCGATGACAACTCCGATTACCAATGTCCTGGTCGCCAATCGCGGTGAGATCGCGCGCCGGGTGTTCGCCACCTGCCGTCGCATGGGCATCGCCACCACCGCGGTCTACTCCGATGCCGACGCCGACTCCCCGCATGTGGCCGAGGCCGACGCCGCGATCCGGCTGCCCGGCAATACCCCCGGTGAGACCTATCTGCGCGGTGAGCTGATCATCGAGGCGGCACTGTCCGCCGGAGCCGACGCGATTCATCCTGGCTACGGATTCCTTTCCGAGAACGCCGTATTCGCGCGTTCGGTGCTGGATGCGGGCCTGGTGTGGATCGGTCCGCCGGTGGCCGCCATCGAGCAGATGGGCTCGAAGGTCGAATCCAAGAAGATGATGGACGCCGCCGGTGTTCCGGTATTGGCCGAACTGGATCCGGCCGAGGTCACCGAGGATCAGCTGCCGGTGCTGATCAAGGCCTCGGCCGGTGGTGGTGGCCGGGGCATGCGCGTGGTGCGTGAGCTGAGCGAGCTGCCCGGCCAGATCGAGGCGGCGCGGCGCGAGGCCGAATCGGCGTTCGGCGATCCGACGGTGTTCTGCGAGCGGTACCTGGAGACCGGGCGGCATATCGAGGTCCAAATCATGTCCGATACCGCCGGCACCACCTGGGCCGTCGGCGAGCGCGAATGCTCGATTCAGCGTCGTCATCAGAAGGTCGTGGAGGAAGCGCCGTCGCCGCTGGTCGAGAAGATCGACGCGCTGCGAGCTCAGGCGGCAGCGGAGCGTAACCACGCAGGGGCCGTGAGCGGCGCAGATGGACGCAGCATGCGGGACCGGCTCTTCGAAGCCGCGCGCTTGGCCGCCGAGGCGATCGGCTACGAGGGAGCCGGCACCGTCGAATTCCTGGCCGACGAGAAGGGCGATTTCTTCTTCCTGGAGATGAACACCCGTCTCCAGGTGGAGCATCCGGTCACCGAGCAGACCACCGGACTCGACCTGGTGCGGTTGCAGTTGCAGGTGGCGTCGGGGCTGCCGCTGCCGCCGGTGCAGCCTGCCAAGCGCGGGCATTCCATCGAGGTACGGCTCTACGCCGAGGACCCGTCCCATGATTGGCAGCCGCAGAGCGGGCCGGTGCACAAGCTCGACATCCCGTTCACCGCAGGTGAATTCACCGTCCTGGAACAGCCGGGTGTGCGACTCGATACCGGCGTGGTGGACGGTTCGGTGGTCGGCGTGCACTACGACCCGATGCTGGCCAAGGTCATCTCCTACGCCGAGACCCGCGCCGAGGCCGCACATCTGCTGGCCACCGCCCTGCAGCGGGCGAAGGTGCACGGCCTGGTCACCAACCGTGACCTGCTGGTACGGGTGCTGCGGCATCCGGCCTTCCTTGCCGGTGAC
Source organism: Nocardia sp. CDC519 (assembly GCF_059509835.1). NCBI lineage: Bacteria > Bacillati > Actinomycetota > Actinomycetes > Mycobacteriales > Nocardiaceae > Nocardia > Nocardia sp. CDC519. The sequence goes on from NZ_CM183377.1 coordinate 1,513,023, forward strand.
ACCGACACCGCATTCTTCGATACGCACGGTCTCGAGGCGCTGTCGGCGCCGCTGGTCAGCGAGGCCGACGAGGCGTTGTCCATCGTGGCGGCTGCGCTGGCCGATTCCGCGGCCAACCGTCGCGCCGCCCGCGTGGACGGCGGAATCCCCAGTGGCTGGCGCAATCTCGCCTCTGCTCCGCAGACCAAGTCATATGAGAGTCGCGTCAGCGGTACCCACGAGGTGCGCTACCGGTTCACCCGTACCGGTGTGCAGATCGAGGGCCATGAGGGTCTCGAGCTGATCGACCTGTCGCCCGAACGGGTGGTGCTCGGGGTTCCCGGTGAGCGCGGGCCGGTGCGCAGGCAGTTCGAGGTCTCCCGGTACGGCGATCTGGTCTGCGTCGACTCTCCGCTCGGCCCGGTCGCCGTGCGCAGGCTGCCGCGCTTCACCGACCCGGCCGATCAGGTGGCCGCCGGTTCGCTGCTCGCGCCCATGCCCGGCAGCGTGATCCGGCTCGGCGCCGCCGTCGGCGATCAGGTCGAACACGGGCAGCCGATCCTGTGGCTGGAAGCGATGAAGATGGAACACACCATCGTCGCCCCGGCCACCGGCGTCCTCACCGAACTCAATGTGACCGTCGGCCAGCAGGTCGAGGTCGGCGCGGTGCTCGCCGTGGTGGACGAGCCCTCGGAAGATCCGTCATGACCGGGTCAGGCCCGGAGGCGGCAGCGAAGCGTAACCACGTAGGGCCCCCGGTCATGACCAATTGGACACAGGAGTAGGGAATGAGCTTCATCGAATCCGACGAGCGCAAGGAACTGCGGGCCGCCGTCGCCGCACTCGCCTCGAAGTACAACTACCGCGACTACGTGCTTCCCAAGGCACGCGCCAACGAGCCGCTGGACGAACTGTGGGCCGAGGCGGGCAAGCTCGGCTTCCTCGGCGTCAACCTGCCCGAGGAGTACGGCGGCGGTGGTGCGGGCATGTACGAGCTCGCGCTGGTGATGGAGGAGCTGGCCGCTCAGGGCGCGGGCCTGCTGCTCATGGTGGTTTCCCCGGCCATCTGCGGCACCATCATCACCAAGTACGGCACCGACGAGCAGAAGGCGGCCTGGCTGCCGAAGCTGTCCGATGGCAGCGGCAAGATGGTCTTCGGCATCACCGAACCGGACGCGGGGTCCAACTCGCATCAGATCACCACCACCGCCCGCCGCGACGGCGACGACTGGATCCTCAACGGCCGCAAGATCTTCATCTCCGGCGTCGATCAGGCCGAGGCCGTGCTCATCGTCTCGCGTACCGAGGACCACAAGACCGGCAAGCTCAAGCCGGCGCTGTTCATCGTCCCCACCGACGCTCCCGGCTTCCAGAAGACGCCGCAGGAGATGGACATCATCGAGCCGGATCACCAGTTCACGCTGTTCCTCGACGACGTCCGCCTGCCCGCGAGCGCCCTGGTCGGTAAGGAGGACGCCGCACTCATGCAGCTGTTCGCCGGGCTGAACCCGGAGCGCATCATGGGTGCCGCGATGGCCGTCGGCATGGGCCGCTACGCCATCGACCGAGCGGTCGAGTACGCCAAGGAACGCACCGTCTGGAAGACGCCGATCGGCGCGCACCAGGGCATCGCGCATCCACTGGCGCAGGTGAAGATCGAGCTCGAACAGGCCAAACTGATGATGCAGAAGGCCGCCACCCTCTACGACGCCGGCGATGAGATGGGCGCCGCCGAGGCCGCCAACATGGCCAAGTACGCGGCGGGCGAAGCGAGTATCAAGGCTCTCGACCAGGCCATCCAGACCCACGGTGGCGCCGGTCTGACCAGCGAATACGGCCTGGCCGCCATGCTCGGCGCGGCACGCATCGCGCGGATCGCGCCGGTGAGCCGGGAAATGATCCTCAACTTCGTCGCCCAGCATTCGCTGGGTCTGCCGAAGTCCTACTGAGCCGAGCAATCATGACCGAGACAACCGATGCGCCGTTCGTGCGCTACGAGGTGGCCGACGGGTTCGCCACGCTGACCTTCGATTCACCGCACAACCGGAACGCGCTGTCGTCCAAGCTGGTTCGCGAACTGCTGGCCGGGATCGAGCGCGCAGTCGACGATTCCGCCGTGCGCGGCATCGTCCTCACCCACACCGGCACTACCTTCTGTGCCGGCGCGGATCTGAGCGAGGCCGCGAACTCCGATCCCGCCACCGCGGCCGATCAGCGCACCCGCCAGATGATCGACGTGCTGCGCGGACTGGTGGCCGCGCCGAAGCCGGTGATCGCGCAGATCGACGGCAATGTGCGGGCGGGCGGCATGGGCATCATTGCCGCCTGCGATCTGGTGGTGGCCGGTCCGTCCAGCAGTTTCGCGCTCACCGAGGTGCGGATCGGCATGGCGCCGTTCATGATCTCGTTGACTCTGCTGCCGCGGCTGAACCAGCGTGCGGCCAGTCGCTACTACCTCACCGGTGAGAAATTCGACACTGCGGTGGCGCAGGAGATCGGGCTCGTCACCATTGCCGCCGACGATGCCGCGGCCGAGGTCAAGCGGTTGTGCGGGGAGCTGCGCAAGGGCTCACCGCAGGGGCTGGCGGAATCGAAGAAGCTGGTCAATGCCGCATTGCTGGCCGGGTTCGATGCCGAAGCCGAGGAACTCGCGCAGCGCTCCGGCAGCTTCTTCGGCACCCCCGAGGTGATCGAAGGCATGACGGCCTTCCTGCAGAAGCGCCCACCCAGCTGGGCACAATAGGCCCATGGCGACACCCCACGAACCGAAGCAGGACCGCAGCCGGGCCACCCGGCAGCGGCTGCTCGAGGCGACCATCGACTGTCTGGCCGAGATGGGCTGGGCGGCCGCGACGGTGGCCGTCGTCGCCGAGCGCGCCGGGGTGTCGCGTGGGGCCGCCCAGCACCACTTCCCCACCAGGGAAGACCTGATCACCGCGGCGCTGGAGTACATGTTCGACACCAGGACCGAGCAGGCCAAGGCGGAGGCGGCGACCGTTGCCGCCACCGCCGTCGGTGTCGGGCGCACCGAGGCCGTGGTGGCGGGTCTGGTGGAGTCCTACACCAGCCCGCTGTTCAAAGCGGCCCTGCAGGTGTGGACCCACGCCGCCGCCGACCCGGCACTGCGCGAACGCATCGTCCCGCTGGAGGCGCGGTTCGGCCGGGTCTCGCACCGCCGTGCGGTCGAGGCGCTCGGCGTCGACGATGCGGATCCGGTGGCCCACCACCTGGTCCAGGCCACCCTGGACATGGCTCGTGGCCTCGGGCTCGCCGACGTGCTGACCGATGACTCCGCGCGCCGTAAGCAGATCGTCCACCAGTGGGCGGTGACGCTGCACGCGGCGCTGGAGAACGGGCGTGCGGTGTAGGCACCTGCCGAGCCGCCGGGTTCGGCGCGTCGGTTCGTCCGGTGCTCAGATCAGATACGGCACCAAGGCTTTCCGCTCACGCGGATAGTCGGCGAACTTCTCCCGGTACCACCGGTGCGTCGCCAACGCACGCGGCACCAGATTGCCCGCGGTGATCAGGAAGATGACCACACCGGCCAGCGACCACGTGAGCAGTGCGAAACCCGCCCAGGCCACCAGTTCGCCCAGATAGGCCGGGCTGCTCACGAACCGGAATCCGCCACCGAACGGGATGCGGTATTCGGTCGCGCCCGGATCGTTCTTGTCCCGCAGATTCCGCACGATCCATTCCGATCGGACCAACAGCGAGAACCCCGCGAGATAGACCACGACGCCGATCAGGAAGCGCGGATCGGTCAGCCATTGCGTCCCGTACTGGTCGAGATAGTCGTGGCTGAAGAAGGAACCGTTCAGGTAGCCGTGCACGGCCGTGACGAAAACGCCGGCCGACAGCACGGAAATGTTGAAACTGCTGCGCTTGCCGGGCACCTGCCGGATCGACAGCGGGAAGAACCAGCCGCGGTTGGCATAGTGCAACAGCCAGATTCCGGCCAGGACCAGCGGAACGGGCTCGAAGCGGTCCGGCCCGGTCAGGTAGAACACGGCGAAGACGATGGTGGCGGGAATCTCCATCAACCACCAGCCGAGCTTCGGGTTGAGATTGAAGCCGATATTCGCCGAAGCGAAGCGCCCGTACGGGCTCTGCACGAACAGCCCGCCCACGATGACGAACGCCGCGAAGACGAAGGCGATTGTCAGCACCGTGTCGTAAACGGTGTTTCCGGTGTACCAATCCATCGAGATCCTCGGTGTCGAGACGAAGCGGGGCCGGCCTCGGCCGACACCAACAAAGTAGAACACGTTCTAGTTTGTGTCGATACCCGGATCGCACGCCGCGCGGCGTCCGTGCCGTTCCGTTCGGTGCTGCGCTCCGGTCATCCGCCGGCGGAGCACGCGGCGTCGCCGCTCGACGGGCGCATTGTGACGCGTCGGAACGGGCGCCGCGCGACTGTTGCGATACTGCACAATTTTGGGTAACCGCACGTCCACGGCTGTTAACGTCGGCGGCGGAGGTGGCAGATGAGCGGGGAACTCGATGTCGACGTTCTCATCGTCGGTTCCGGGTTCGGTGGCAGCGTGTCGGCGCTGCGGCTGACGGAGAAGGGCTATCGGGTCGCGGTGCTCGAGGCGGGGCGGCGTTTCGCCGACCACGAGTTCGCGGCGACGAACTGGGATATGCGCAAATATCTCTGGGCGCCCAAGCTCGGCTGCTACGGCATTCAGCGCATTCACCGGCTGCGCGACTGTTTCATCCTGGCCGGCGCCGGAGTGGGCGGGGGATCGTTGAACTACGCGAACACCCTGTACAAACCAGGTCCCGCATTCTTCGCCGATCGGCAGTGGGCCGATATCACCGACTGGGACGACGAGCTGAGCCCGTTCTACGAGCAGGCGGCGCGAATGCTCGGGGTGGTGCGCAACCCGCATATGACGCCCGCCGACGACGTCATCCGGGCGGTGGCCACGGACATGGGCGTCGGCGAGACGTTCGTGCCCACGCCTGTCGGTGTGTATTTCGGCGAGCCGGGCAAAACCGTGCCCGACCCCTATTTCGGCGGAGTGGGACCGGACCGCACCGGCTGTATCGAATGCGGCGAATGCATGAGCGGCTGCCGGCACGGCGCCAAGAACACGCTGGTCAAGAATTACCTCGGCCTCGCCGAAAAGGCTGGGGCGCAAGTGCATCCGATGACGACGGTCACCGCGATCCGCCCCCAGCCCGACGGCACCTGGCTCGTCGACACCCACCGCACCGGTTCCTGGACCCGGCGCGGGAAGCGCACCTTCCGCGCCGGTCGGGTGGTGCTGGCCGCCGGCACCTGGGGCACCCAGCGGCTGCTGTTCACGATGCGCGACACCGGCGTCATGCCGAACCTTTCGAAGCGGCTCGGCGTGCTGACCCGCACCAATTCCGAGGCCATTCTCGGCGCCGGCCGCACCGAGGTCGACCCGAATATGGACATCACTCGCGGCGTCGCCATCACCTCGTCGTTCCATCCCACCCCCGATACGCACGTCGAACCCGTGCGCTACGGCAAGGGCTCCAATGCGATGGGCCTGTTGCAGACCTATCTCATCGACGGCGGCCACCGGATCCCGCCATGGGTGCGGGTGCTGCCGGTGGCATTGAAGCAGCCGATCCGCACCGTCCGCCTGCTGCGCACCCGGCAGTGGAGCGAGCGCACGCTGATTCTGCTGGTCATGCAGTCACTCGACAACTCGATCACCACCTACACCAAGCGCGGGTTGTTCGGCCGCAAATTCGCCAGCAAACAAGGCTACGGCGAGCCAAACCCCACCTGGATTCCCGCAGGTCACGAGGCCACCCGCCGCGTCGCCGAGAAGCTCGGCGCCACCGCTGGCAGCACCTGGCCCGACCTGTTCGACGTCCCGATGACCGCCCATTTCATCGGCGGCTGCGCCATCGGCGCCGACCCCGACCACGGCGTCATCGACTCCTACCACCGCGTCTACGGCTACCCCACGTTGAGCATCGTCGACGGCGCCGCCATCTCCGCCAACCTCGGCGTCAACCCGTCGCTGACCATCGTCGCCCAAGCCGAACGCGCTGCCGCCCTCTGGCCGAACAAGGGCGAACAAGACACCCGCCCACCCATGGGCACCCCCCACCGCCGCATCCCCCCGATCCCACCCCGCCACCCGATCGTCCCACCCCACGCCCCGGCCGCGCTGCGCCTGCCGATCGTTGGGTTCGGGCCGCAGCCCACCCCGAAACCCGGCGCGGTCGGCGCGTGATCCATCGGTGGTCGACCGGTGTGGATCCATCGAATTCCGCACCGCGACTGCGTGTTCGGTCGCTGGCTCGGGGGATACGGTTGAACGATGGAGCTCGAGTGCTTGATCTGCGCCAAGCATCGGGGTGCGGGCCGACTGGTCGGCCCGATCCTCTACACCGATGACCTGGTGGTGGTCAGCCACCGGCCCCTCACCGAAGGCGCACCGGTCCCGGGCTACCTGTTCGTCGAAAGCCGGCGGCACGCGCCGACGGTGGCCGATCTGACCGATACCGAGGCCGCGGCAATCGGCTGGGCGGTTCGCCGCTGCGCGCACGCGTTGCGCCACGAACTCGAACCCGAATTCGTCTTCTCGGCGATCGCCGGACGCAGCGTGGACCACTTCCATCAGCACGTATTCGCCAGGCCGACGGGTACGCCCGCGACGATCCACTGGTTCGACGTCGATTCCTGGTCCGATGGTCCCCGGATCGACGCGGCCGGACTCACTCGTCTCGCCGCCCGCCTATCAGCCCACTTCGTGGATCCGACCGGCGACGCCCGCTAGGCGTATCGCCCGAGTCACGGCTTCCTCTGCCGCCACCCGCTTCTCGAGTGGGTGAAACTCGAGCCACCGTCCAGGGCACTCATCGGGTTCCCTCCAACTCCCTGGATTCGATCGATGCCGATCCAGGGGTTGCGTGAACTACCGTCGATGTGAATACTTAGGCATGTGCCTAAGTATTCACGGGATGAGCCGGACGGGAGCCTGGACAGTGTGTTCCGGGCGCTGACCGATCCGACTCGTCGGGCGATCGTGGAGCGGCTGGCGCAGGGGCCCGCTTCGGTTTCGGATCTGGCCGCGCCGTTCGAGGTCGCCATGCCGACGATCGTGCAGCACCTCAAGGCGCTGGAAGCCGGGCTGATCGTCAGCTCGGCGAAGATCGGGCGGGTGCGGACCTACCAGCTGGTTCCCGGTGCCTTCGGGCCCGCGATCGACTGGATGCGGCGGCAGCGTCCGCCGGCCGAGCGCCGGGTGGACCGGCTCGAGGCATTGCTCACCGAATCAACGACCACCACCGAAGGAGAACGACCATGACCGACACTGTGACCCGTTCCATCAACCACGCCCAGTTCACCATCGAGCGCGAGGTGCCCGTCGCCCCCGCCGTCGCCTTCCAGGCCTTTGCCGACCCCACCATCAAGAGCAAATGGTTCGGCAATGAAGAAGGCTGGGAGCAGGGTGAGGTCTCGGTCGATTTCCGGGTCGGCGGCCAGGAGATCAACGAGGGCACCTTCGAGAAGAAGATGACCTCGCGTTTCGTGGCCACCTACACCGACATCGTCGATAACGAACGCATCGTCTACACCTACGACATGTGGGTCAACGGCCAGCACATCTCCACATCCGTCGCCACCTGGGAATTCGAGCCCACCGCGACCGGAACCAAGTTCACGCTCGTCGAATTCGGCGCTCACCTGGACGGTTTCGACACCGGAGCCCAGCGCGAGGAGGGCACCCGCACCATCGTCGACGCCCTCGTCGAATACCTCACCGCGCAGGCCTAACGCCGCGGGGTCGACCGCGACGGCCGGTCGATTCCGGCCCCGGCCGGAATTCGAGGTGACGGCTACTGCTGCTCGGGGAGAAACGCGGGGTTGAACGCGACCTCCCACAAATGGTCGTCGCGGTCCTGGAAATAGCCCGCATACCCGCCCCAGAAGGTGTCCCGCGCCGATTTGACGATCCGGGCTCCGGCCCCGGCCGCCGCCGCCATCACCTGGTCCACCTCGGCGCGGCTGCCGACATTGTGGCCGATGGTGAACTCGGTCGGGCTGCGATCCGACCGGTCGATGCCGGCATCGTGGGCGATATCGGCGCGAGCGTACAGCGCCAGTTTCAGCCCGGGCTGAAGGTCGAAGAACGCGACCGATCCATGCGGGAACTCGGTGCCGACGATCCCCTCGGTGACGAGGCCGAGCCCATCTCGATAGAATTCAACCGATTTTCGCAGGTCATCCACACCGATGGTGAGGACGCTGATTCGTGGCTGCACTGCTGAACTCCTTCGTCGACTCGGTGCGATCCCGGTACCGGCCCGGACCGCTCGAATTCGATCCTGCTTGCCCTCGGCTCTCCGGTATTGAACGTTTCGGCCACTGCCGATGAGGGCGGAACTCGCCGGCGCGGTCGGCATCTACCGGGAACAGCCGATGTCCATCGGACCTTTCGGCTGGGCCTGGGTCCACCGGATGCCGGATCAGCGATCTGTTCCGGTGCTGATCACCCCGGACGCCACCATCGATGTGCAGTGGATCGATGGCGGGCTGCGGGTCGCGGGGCCCGACCGGGAACCGCAGACCGAGGTCCTCGCCGCTGGTGCGACCGTCTGCGGTCTGCGGTTCCGGCCCGCTACCGCGTCGGCCTGGCTGGGCGTCCCGGCATCGGAACTGATGGGGCAGCGCGTCGATCTCGCTGAGTTCTTGGGTGCCCGGGCTCGGCGCCTCGCGGGCCGGGTCGACGCGACCTCGGCCGAGGCGACGATAGCGTCACTCGCCCGGCTGCTGGCGGTCGAAAGAGATTCGCGGACAACAGATCCTGCGATGCTCGCCGCCTACCGGCTGATCGAGCGCGGCACCCCGCCGCAGGCGCAACTGATCCCGTTTCTCGGCCGCGCACTCGCCCTCAGCGAACGCACGTTGCGCCGGCGCTTCGACGAGAGCTTCGGCTACGGACCCAAGACCCTCGTCCGCATTCTGCGTTTCCAGCGGTTTCGCCGCCTCGCCGCAGCCGCACCCGGCACGAGCATTGCCGAACTCGCAGCGGCCGCAGGCTATTCGGACCAGCCGCACCTGATCCGGGAATCCAGGAAGCTGACCGCGTACACGCCCGCCGAGCTGGTGGCCGTTCGCCCGGCCGCCGGCTAGGCGAACAGTGTCGGCTCGAGGGTGGAATCGAGCACCCACTGCCGGTACCCCGGATGCGCCTGCACCACCGGAACGGCGAGCACCTGTGGTGTCTCGTCGGCGTGCTGGGCGTCGGCGCGTTCGATGATCGCGCTCACCAGTGAACGCCGGGTGTGCAGGATCACCAGGTTCTCGCCGTTGGCGTGCACGGCGTCGTTCCAGCGGTAGATCGACCGCACACCGGAGATGATATTGCCGCAGGCGGCCAGCCGGTCGGTGATCAGGCTCCGCGTGAATTCGGCCAGCCATTCCGGATCGTTCGCGGTGATCGAGACATCAACGATTTCCTCGGACATGAGGGCATTGTCTCGCAGCGGCCCCGAGGGCGCTGACGCTGTGCCGGTCGGGACATTCTCACTCGGTCTCCGATCGGGGGTCTTGCTCCATTTGTAACCGAAAAAGGTTGCACATATAACTGAAACACGGCTAGGCTGAGTGTGCTACCAGCAGCAACAGCGATTCGCATTCGGGAAGGAGGACTGATGGAGACCCTGCATCGCGATGGGCGAGCCACTGTGTCGGTCAGTCCGCGAGAGGTCGAGCAGGCACGCGAGGTGCTGGCCTCCGCTGACGGCGCCGCCGAAGCTCAGGCGGCGAGTGTCACACTGTCCACCGGTGACGGCCAATGCCTCAGGATGCCGCCCGAGCTGTCGGCGCTCGTCATGCAGATCGTCGAGCTGATCGGTCGCGGATCCACGGTCACCATCGGCACGATCCCGGACGAGGTGACAACAACCGCCGCCGCGCAAATGCTGCGCGTCTCGCGACCATCTCTGATGAAACTCGTTCGGGAGAACAAGATTCCAGCCCACAAGGTCGGTTCGCACACCAGGCTCTACAGCAGGGATGTCCTCGCATTCCGGCGGTCCCAATTGGAGCGCCAGAGTAGGGCGTTCGACGAACTCCGCGCCATGGAGGAAGAGTGGGGCGTGCTCGACTGAACCTGAGACCATCTGTACCCGTAGCCTGCTCGCCGACTTGTAGCATGTCGGCATGATCGGTGGGCGGGCGACGAGAGTGCTTGTGGACGCGAACATTCTGTACTCCCGCACTCTTCGAGATTGGCTCAGCCTGCTCTACCTACGCGGCGGCCACGAGATGTTCGAGGTCTTCTGGACCGAAGACATCATGGCCGAAACCCTCTACCACAGGCGAAGGAACAACCCATTTCTCGCTGAGGAGCAGGTGGGAGGTATCCGTCGCAAGATCGCCCAGACCTTTGGTGAGAACAGCCTGATCACTGGATACACCGTGGACAAGGGGCTGGACTATCCGGATTCGTTCGACGCCCACGTCCACTGTGCTGCCGTCCACGCCGACATCGACATCGTGCTGACCGCGAATGGTTGTGACTTCGAGGGCATCGACGACCTGATCTACGAGATACACAGTGCCGACGACTTCTTCCCGCTGATCGACGACCACAATCACCGACTTGTGCGGAAAGTGGTCTGTGAGCAGCTCGCCTACTGGGTTCCTCGCCGGGGGAAGGCACTGCCTCAAGCGATGCGTGAGGCAGGCGCGCCTGCGTTTGCCGAACGGATCAGGCAGCATCTGCAATCGGCGGATGCCGAGCGCGTACTCGCCTCTTTGTCCGCGGTGTGACGGCGGGTGGCTCCCTGACCGCTGGCGTCGGCCGGCGGTGAGTACGATCCCGGACGTGGTGAAACGCGGCGGCCGGGGGGTGGGGGAGGTTCCGGGGCGACGGGTGGACGCGCGGACGCAGCGCTGGGCCGAGCATCGGGTGAAGGTGCGGGCGGAATTCGTCGACGCGGCGTTTCGGGCGCTGGGGGATGTCGGGCCCGAGGTCAGCATGGGGGAGATCGCCAAGGCGGCGGGGGCGGCAAAGCCCAAGCTGTATCGGCATTTCGCGGATAAGGCGGATCTGTACGACGCCATCGTGGATCGGATGCGGGACCTGCTGTGGGAGCGGATCGTCGAGGGCGTCGATCTCACCAATGACCCTGTGCGCGAACTGATTCGGCGTGGAGCGCACGAATACGTGGCGGTCGTGACGCAGCATCCGAACGTTTTCCGGTTCATTCTGAACGGGCATTTCGCCCAGCGCCGAGACAGTGCAGCGCAGTCACCGCGTTCGCTGCTATCGGCGCGGCAGGCGGCCGGGCAGGTGGCCGATCTGTTCATGGGAACGGTGCACGAACGTCCGATCGACCCGAATGGTGTCGAGCTGGTGATCTATTCGGTTTTCGGTGCGGTGGCCTCGGCCACCGACTGGTGGCTCGGCGCCAACCTCCGCGAGGATCCGATGCCGGTGGAGCGTTTCGTCGCTTACCTCACCGAGATGGTCTCGGCCCTGGCCCGCGCGGATGCCAGGCTCAGCGGTTTCACCATCGATGCCGATCAGCCATTGCACCTCGCTTTCACCGCGGAGTGAGCGAATCCGCCCCGCGGCTGGACCAACTGTGCCGCGTGCACTCGAACCACGCTGTTCTCGCTGTGCCGCGCCGTTGAGGCCAGCGGTGCTTCGCGACGACCTCAGTATGCGCCGACCCACCGACAAAAACGGGTCACGACAGGCCCGTGGACTCCAAACGCCACAGCGGTGACACCGGGCCATGGCCTTTGCCCAGGTCGTAGGAGGCGGCCAGGCAGCGGCGGGTCCATTCCTTGGCGAATTCGAACGCGTCCGGCACCGAGTGGCCGTGCGCGAGCGCGCAGGCGAGGGCCGCGGCGAGGGTGTCGCCGCCGCCGTGGTCGTTGCCGGTGTGGATGCGGGGTGCGGTGAATTCGAGGAACTGCTCGCCGTCGAAGAGCAGGTCGGTGCTGTTCTCCGAGGAGCGCAGATGCCCGCCCTTGACCACGACCCAGCGCGGCCCGAAGGCGTGCAGGGCCTCGGCGGCCCGGCGTGCACTCGCCTCATCGGTGACCTCGACGCCGCTGATCAGGCGCACTTCGTCGAGGTTCGGCGTGACGATGGTGGCAATCGGGAACAGTGTGTTGCGCACCGCGTCCAGTGCCTCTTCGTGCAGCAGCGGATCACCGTGCATCGAGGCCGCCACCGGGTCAACCACCAGCGGAATCTCCCCGTCCCGCCCGATACCTACCTCCCGGCAGACCTCCGCTACCGCCTCGATGATCGCCGTCGACGCCAGCATTCCGGTCTTCGCCGCGCCCACTCCGATATCCCCGACCACCGACCGCACCTGATCGGCGACGATCTGCGGCGGAATCTCGTGGAACCCGCTCACCCCCACCGAGTTCTGCACCGTCACCGCTGCCACCGCCACACATGCGTGCACCCCGCACATCGCCATGGTCCGCGAATCCGCCTGAATCCCGGCCCCACCACCCGAGTCCGTTCCGGCGATAGTGAGCGCCCGAACCGGCGTCCGACCACTGGGTACCAAGGGCAGCAATTCCACCCGCCCACCTTATCGGGGTGCCGGTCGGCGGTTTCGCACGTCACCCCGAGCCGGACGGGCGGTGCAGTCGGCGTCGTCGTCGAGCCATCAGGGAGGACTGCGACCAGACCTCGAGCCCGGCTATTCGGACTTGCCCGCCTCGATCGGCTCAACCAGCGTCAGCACCACCAGCGGTAGCGGCTTCGACACCTTCGATTGGTAGTCGGCCAACAGTGGGTTCTCGCGGAGCGCCCAGGCTGCGAATTCGTCGTAGCGTTCGCCGGTGAGCGCTTCGGCGGTGGCTCGGTAGGTGGTGGGGCCGAGTTCGACTGTTACCTCGGGGTTCGCCCGGACATTGTGATACCAGGCGGGGTAGCGGTCTTCGATGAAGGAGCTGACATAGAGGGTGTCGTCGCGGTAGAGGGCGCCGAGGACGACGGTGTGGGGGCGGCCGGATTTGGCGCCGGTGGTGGTGAGGATGAGCAGGGTGGAGCCGGCGTAATCGCCGCCGACCGCGCCGCCGTTCTCCCGGAACTCGCGGATGATGTCGTCGTTCCAGGTGGCGACCTCCTCGGGCGAGTACTCCCGATTCCAGGGGGCGTCGGGATCGTCGTAGGAAATGGTCTTGCTGGTATCTGGGGTGCTACCGGATTCAGCCATGCCGGCAGTATGGCAGTGGGTACCGACAGAAACGGCGGACCGGAATCAGCGCACGGTGTGCTCGATCAGGCGGCGGGCCGCGCGGTCGGTGCGGTCGGCATCGCCGGTGATGAGCCGGTCCTGCAGGATGCCGCGCAGCCCGGAAATCAGCAGGGTGGCAACGACTTCCGGGTCGTCGATGGTGTCGACGCGGCGCAGGCCCGCGGACAGGCTCTGCACGAAGACGCCGATGGCCTCCTCGGCGTAACCGGCGTACGGACCGTGGGGCGCGCACGCCGCGCCGAGCACCTGCATCATCACCTTGACGCTGGTGACGCCCTCGCCCGCGCTGTTCGCGACCCAGAAATCCCACAGCCGCTCCCGCAGTGCGGCCGCATCGGTGATGTCTGCGAACAGGGCGGCGATATCGGGTCGTTGTGTCGCCAGCGCCTGGACCAGCAGATTCTCCTTGGTCTCGAAGTAGTAGATGAGCATCCGTGAACTGGTGCCCAGCTCGGCGGCGAGCGGGCGAAGGGACAGGTCGGCGAGGCCGTGCTCGGCGATATACCGCACCACGGCGGCCAGGAGCTCGGTGCGTTTGGCGTGGTCGAGAGGGCGGGCCATGGGTTGACTGTAGCGATTGGTGCAGGTATCCATGTCATCGTGAATGTAACAGTCGCTTCGGAAACTCCGGTGACGACGGACGGCGTGGTCATGACGGCGTACGCGGCCACCACCTCGCTGGCCGCCGATATGGACGCGACCTGGTCGGAGCTGCTGCGCGGCCGCACCGGCATCGGCCCGCTGGACGACGACTTCGCCGAAGGCCTTCCGGTCCGGATCGGCGGCAAACTGGCCGAGAATCCGGCGGGCGAGCTGACCAGGGTCGAGCAGCGCAGGCATTCGTATGTGGAACAGCTGGCGCTGGTACTCGGCCGCCGGGTGTGGCGGGCGGCCGGCGCGCCGGAGGTGGACGGCGAGCGGCTCGCGGTCGTCATCGGTACCGGCCTCGGTGGTGGTGACGCCCTGATCGACGCGGTCGACGCGATGCGCGCGGGCGGTTATCGGAAGGTGGCGCCGATGACCGTCCCGATGGTCATGCCGAACGGTCCGGCCGCCGCGGTGAGTCTCGAAATCGGCGCCAGGGCAGGGGTTTACGCTCCGGTCTCAGCATGTTCGTCGGGGTCGGAGGCGATCGCGCATGCCTGGCGGCTGATCCGTACCGGCGAGGCCGACGTGGTCGTCGCGGGCGGCGTCGAAGGCCATATCCATGCGGTGCCGATCGCGAGTTTCGCCATGATGCGGGCCATGAGCACCCGCAACGACGAGCCCGAACGCGCGTCGCGGCCGTTCGACCGGGATCGTGACGGTTTCGTCTTCGGTGAGGCGGGAGCGCTGGTCGTGCTCGAATCCGAGCGCCACGCCCGGGCCAGGGGTGCGCGCCCGCACGCCAGGGTGCTCGGTGCGGGCATCACCTCCGACGCCTACCACATCGTCGCCTCCGAACCGGAGGGCAACGGTGCCGCACGCGCGATGCGGAAGGCGATCAGCACCGCGGGACTGACGGATTCGGATATCCAGCATGTCAACGCGCACGCCACGTCGACGTCGATCGGCGACGCCTCCGAGGCCAATGCCATCACCGCGGTCACGCCGACGGCGTCGATCTACGCTCCGAAATCGGCCCTCGGGCACTCCATCGGCGCGGTCGGTGCGTTGGAAACCATCATCACCGCCCTGACGCTGCGCGAACAGGTCGTGCCGCCGACGCTCAATCTGGAGAATCCGGACGTCGACCTCGATATCGTCGCCGGCGCGGCGCGTCCGCAGCGGATCGACTACGCGCTGACCAATTCGTTCGGTTTCGGCGGGCACAATGTTGCGCTCGCGCTCGGCCGGGCCTGAGGTTCTGAAGCCCAGCGATCATGAGCGGGAGTGAGACGCCCGCTTATGTTTGCGAGATCGCAGACCATGGAACGTCTCGATCGCTGCGGGTGTACTGGTTTCACCAACGAAACAACAGCTTTCGAGAATTCAGGAGAACACCATGCGAATCGCGATCTTCGGAGCCACCGGAACCCTCGGCCGCCACGTCCTCGAACGGGCCTTGCGGCAGGGCCACGAGGTCACCGTCCTCACGCGCGACGCGAGCCGGGTGAGCACCACCCACGACAACCTGCGGGTGCTCGAGGGTGATGTGCTCGACCCGGCCGCCGTCGAGGGCGCCGTCGCGGGTCAGGACGCGGTGCTGATCTCACTCGGCAACGGCCGCAAGGGGGTGGTGCGGGCCGAGGGGACGCGCACCGTCATCGAGGCGATGCGCCGCAACGGCGTCAAGCGGTTGATCTGCCAGTCCACCCTCGGTGTCGGCGACAGCAGGCCCAACCTGAACTTCCTGTGGAAGTACATCCTGTTCGGCCTGGTGCTGCGGCCGGCCTACAACGACCACGTCCGCCAGGAGGAGTATGTGCGCGCCAGCGATCTCGACTGGACGATCGTGCGCCCGAGCGCGTTCACCGATGGGCCCGCGACCGGCACCTATCGGCAGGGCTTCGCCGGCGACGAAGCCGGGCTGTCGCTGAAGATCTCACGCGCCGACATTGCCGATTTCATGCTGGATCAGCTCACCGACCGCACCTATCTGCATCGGGCGGTCGGCATCTCGAACTGATGCTCACCGGCCGGTGCGCGGTTGCCAGCGCCAGGCGAACTCTCCCGGCTGCGGTGCGGGACCGGGTAGTTCGCCTGCGGCGGCCATGCCCTCGACCAGCAGGGCGAGTACTCGTCGACGCAATTGTCTGGTGCGTTCGGGTTCGGGGGTGCCGACGGCAGCGCAGGCGTCGAGCACCAATCCCAGGTCGAGGTCGGTCACCTCGGGGCGAAGCCGGCCGGTGGCGTGGGCCCGCCGGACCAGTTCCGACGTCAGCTCACCGGAGCGCTGCACGTCGGGCACGATCGAATCGTCCGGCGTGAACGTTCCCGCCAGACGCACGGTGAGGGAGTGGACATCGGCGTCCACCACTCGCTCCAGGAAACCGACGAGACCGCGCCAGCCATCCGAATCCTCCAGTGCCGCTTCGGCTTCAGTGTTGTAACGGCGCAGGCCGTCGTAACAGAGGGTGCGCAGCAGCACGTCCTTGCTCGGATAGCGGCGATAGAGCGCGCTGATGCCGACGCCGGCGCGTTCGGCGACGGCCGAGATCGGGGCGGCGGCATCGGCGAGGAACACCGCCCGGGCCGCGTCGAGGATGATGCTGTCATTGCGGGCGGCCTGGGCCTTGCGGCCGGGCAACCCCTTCTGAGCTGGTGCGTCGGATGTTTTCGGCATGGCTTCAGGCTAGCACTTGAAACGGAATGATCCGTTCTGTTACGGTGTGAACAGAACGAACCATTCCGTTCCAATCCCGAGGAGCTCGCCATGACCGTCCGTCCCTTCACTGTCGACATCCCGCAGGCCCGCCTCGACGACCTGACCGAGCGGTTGCAGCGCGCCCTGTGGCCGGACGAGCTGCCCGGCGTCGGCGATTCCTATGGCGTGCCGGGCGATCGGGTGCGCGGGCTCGCCGAATACTGGCTCGACGAGTTCGACTGGCGGGCGGTGGAGGCGCGGCTCAATGCCTACCCTCAGTTCATCGCCGACATCGACGGTGAGAGCATCCACTTCCTGCACGTCCGGTCCGAGCGCGAGGACGCGCTGCCGGTGATCCTCACCCATGGCTGGCCGGGTTCGGTGCTGGAATACCTCGACGTCATCGAGCTGCTGACCGCGCCGGAATCGCCCGACGCACCCGCCTTCCACGTGGTGATCCCATCGCTGCCCGGGTTCGGTTTCTCCGGCCCGACCCGCAGCACCGGATGGAACGTGCAGCGCACGGCCAAGGCGTGGGTGGAGCTGATGACCCAGCTGGGCTATGAGCGGTTCGGGGCGATCGGCAACGATGGCGGCTCGATGATCTCGCCGGAGATCGGCCGGATCGCGCCAGATCGGGTGGTAGGCGTGCACGTCACCCAGCTGTTCTCGTTCCCGTCGGGCGATCCGGCCGAGTTCGAGGGCATTTCCGCTGACGACCTGGCTGCGCTCGAACATCTGAAGTGGTTCCAGGACAACAAGATGGGATTCAACGTCTTCTGCAGCCAGCAGCCGCAGACCCTGGCGTACGCGCTGGCGGATTCCCCGCTCGGGCTGCTCGGATGGAATGCGCAGCTGTTCGGCGAGAGCCTGGACAAGGAGTTCGTGATCGCGAACATCGCGCTGTACTGGCTGACCGGCACCGGCCCCACCTCGATTCGCTTCTACTACGAGCAGGCCCATGCGAGCGAGCAGCCCGCGAAGCCGACTACGACGCCGACCGCGCTGGCCATGTTCACGGGCGATTTCCAGTCGATGCGGCGATTCGCCGAACGCGACCACAGCAATATCGTCAGCTGGAATTCCTACGATGTCGTTTCGGTCGTCGGCGGACCCAATGACGCCGCAGGGCATTTCGCCGCACACGAGGCGCCGGCGGTCTTGACCGGCGATATCCGGCAGTTCTTCGAGAAGCTGAGCTGACATCCTCGCGCACCGGCCCAGGTCCCGCCGGCGGACCTGGGCCGTCGCCGTGCGGGAGGCGGCTCAGGCGTGTTCGTGGAGTTCGCCCCAGGCGGGGAACGGGTCGGGGTAGCTCGCCCAGGCCTGCGGGCCCGCATCCATTTCGGCGTCGGTGAGCAGCGCGCGGTCGAGCAGGGCCCGAATATGGTCGCGATTGAGCTTTATGCCGATGAAGACGATCTCCTGCCCGGCCGGGATCTCGAGCGAGGACCACCACGCGGCCGGTTCGAACACCAGATTCGGCCCGGCTTGCGACCAGATGGCGGCAAGGTCGGATCGACTCGCGATCCAGCAGAAACCCTTGCTGCGCAGCAGGCCGCGCAGTTGTTCCAACGCCTCGGACAACCGCTGCGGATGGAATGGGCGTTCGGCGGTGTAGGTGAGGCTGCTGATGCCGTATTCCTCGGTCTCCGGGACGTGACCGCCCGCCAACTCCTCCGCCCAGCCCTCGGTGGAGGCTGCTGCGACGGGGTCGTAGCGGCCGGTGTTCAATACTTCGCTCAGCTCGACCACGCCGTGGCGGGTTCGTAAGACCTTGGCGCGCGGATTCATTCGCCGCACCGCCGCCTCCACGGCTCCGGCCGCGCTCTCGCTCACCAGGTCGGTTTTGTTGATCAGCAGCACATCCGCGAATTCCACCTGATCTGCCAGCAGATCGGCGATTCCGCGTTCATCGCCCTCGCCCGCTTGCATATTCCGTTCGGCCAGCGCCTGGCCGCGGGCGATCTCGGCCAGGAAGGTCGAGGCGTCGACCACCGTCACCATGGTGTCGAGCCGGGCGACGGGTCCGAGGCTGAACCCGTCCTCGAACTCCCAGTCGAAGGTGGCGGCGACCGGCATCGGCTCGGAAATGCCCGTCGACTCGATGACGAGTTGATCGAACCGCCCCTCCCCGGCCAGCCGGGCCACCGCCTCGATGAGGTCTTCGCGCAGGGTGCAGCAGATGCAGCCATTGGTCAGCTCGACCAGCTTCTCCTCGGTGCGATCGAGATGCCCCTGCCCGGCGACCAGCGCGGCGTCGATATTCACCTCGCTCATGTCATTGACGATCACCGCGACCCGGCGACCCTCCCGGTTGGCCAGGATGTGGTTGAGCAGGGTGGTCTTGCCCGCGCCGAGGAATCCGGACAGGACGGTGACGGGTAGTTGCGCTGTGGTCATCCGCTAATGATAACCATTGTCATTAACGAGCGGTCACGCGCTATCCGCGCAGGGTGTCGAAGACGTGCTGGATCTGGGGGCCGACGACCGTGTCGACGTCGGCTCGGGCGGCAGCTGCGGCGGACCGTACGGTTGCGGCGGGTACTGATACTGCGCCGGCGCGGGACCGAGCCCGGGGTGCGGTGGGTTCGCGGGCGGTGGATTCCCGGCGGGCCCCTCGGACGGCGGATTCTTCTGCGGCGGACAGTAAGTCATCGGAGCGTGACTCTACGGGGACGAAACGGCCGACCGGCCGCGCGATCGATTCACCCTGAGTACAACCCTGTCGGCGGGCCCGCGCCGGCCCGCATCATGCACGAATGCTTATGGAGAGGCGCACCGAGCGGGCCGAGCAGCGGGTTCCGCTGTATCGACGTCCGGGGTTCCTGCGTGCACTGGCTCCGATCGCGCTGCTGGTGATCTGGCAGATCGCCAGTAGCAGTGGGTGGGTGTCGGCGAAGAAACTTCCCGCGCCGTCGGTGGTGCTCGACGCCGGGCTGGAGCTGTATCGGTCCGGGCAACTGGGCGAGGCGCTGCTGGTGTCGGGCGAGCGGGCGCTGTACGGATTCCTGCTCGGCGCGGTGCTCGCGCTGGTGCTCGGCATTCTCGCGGGAATCAGCACGACCGGTGAATACGTGCTGGATCCGCCATTGCAGATGGTGCGAACCATCCCGCTGTTCGGGCTGATCCCGCTGTTCATCATCTGGTTCGGGATCGGCGAGGAACCGAAGATCTACCTGATCGCCCTCGGTGTGTTCTGCCCGCTGTACCTGAATACCTTCGCCGGTATTCGTCAGCTGGATCCGAAGCTGCTGGAGCTGAGCCGCACCCTGCAACTGTCGCTGTCCGAACGCCTGCGGTTGCTCATCGTGCCCGGTGCGTTGCCGCAGATCCTGGTCGGTGCGCGGCAGAGTCTCGGCATCGCCTGGCTGTCGCTGATCGTGGCCGAGCAGATCAACGCGAGCGCCGGCCTCGGCTTCGTGATCAACAATGCCCGCGAATTCCTGCGCACCGACATCGTGATCTTCGGGCTGCTCATCTACAGCCTGCTCGGGCTCGCCACCGATGCGATCGTGCGCGCGCTCGAACAACGTGCGCTGCGCTGGCGTCCGTCCGTCGACCGAGGAGTCCAACCATGACCGTCACCCAGCAAGTGGCCGCGCGTGCGGCGGCTCGAATCAGTGGCCTGGACAAGAGCTTCGGCGGGCGCAGCGTGCTCGATGGCGTCGACGTCGAGATCGCCGCCGGTGAGATCGTCGCGTTGGTCGGGCGCAGCGGCTCCGGGAAGTCGACGCTGCTGCGGATCATCGGCGGCCTCGAACAGGCCGATCGCGGAACAGTGACGGTGCAGGCGCAGCCGACGATCGTCTTCCAGGAGGCGCGGCTCATTCCGTGGCTTCCGGTCGTGCGCAATGTCGCGCTCGGGCGGCCGAGCCCGCGTAATCGCCGGGCCGACGAGAAGATCGCCCGGCAGCTGCTCGAGCAGGTGAATCTGCGCGAGCGCGCCGAGGCCTGGCCGCTCACCCTCTCCGGCGGTGAGGCCCAGCGCGTCGCCCTGGCCAGGGCATTGGTCGCGCACCCGACATTGCTGCTGCTCGACGAACCGTTCGGCGCCCTTGACGCGCTCACGCGCCTGGCCATGCACGATCTACTGCTGCGGTTGCAGGCCGAACGCGGATTCGGGGTGCTGCTGGTTACCCACGATGTCGCGGAGGCGGTCGCACTGGCCGATCGTGTGCTGGTGCTAGAGCACGGCCGCATCGCCGATGAGGTCCGCATCGATCTCGCCCGTCCGCGTCCGCATTCGTCGCCGGAGGCCGCCGAGCACGTCGCCCGGTTGCTGCGGCTACTCGGCGTCGACGCCTGATCCACCCGCTCCACTACGCAGGAAAGCAGTTCTGGTGAAACGACTCTCGATATTCCGGCTCGCAGGTGCGGCCATGGTGGCCGCCGCTGTCTTCGCCACCTCCGCATGCGGTGAGGAGGCCGCGCCCGCGCCGAGCGGGCCGGTGGACCTCAGTGCGGTGACCTTGAAAGTCGGGGATCAGAAGGCCATTTCGATCGAGGTGCTCTTGCGGGCCTCCGGCCAGCTGGAGAATCTGCCGTACAAGATCGAGTTCTCCACCTTCACAGCCGGCCCGCCGCTGATCGAGGCGGCCGGAGCCGGGGGCATCGATCTGGCGCAGACCGGCAATACCCCGGTGATCTTCGGTGCCGCCGCGAATGCCGATATCAAGATCGTCGGCGCGCTGGCGGCCACCGGTAAGGGCGATGCGATTCTCGTCGGCAAGGACTCGAAGGTCGCCTCGGTGGCCGATCTGAAGGGCAAGAAGGTCGCCGTCACCAAGGGCAGCTCGGCGAACGCGAACCTGCTGCTGCAACTCCAGAAAGCGGGCCTGAGCCTGGACGAGGTGGAACCGGTCTACCTGGCGCCCGCCGATGGCTACGCCTCGCTGACCCGCGGCGATGTCGACGCCTGGGCGGTCTGGGATCCCTACACCGCCATCGCGGAAAAGGAGGTCGGCGCCAAGTCCATCGCCTCCGCCGATCAGGCCGCCAACGGCTACAACTTCTGGGTCGCCTCGAACAAGGCCGTCGACGACCCAGGAAAGTCGGCTGCCATCCGCGACTTCTTCACCCGCTACGCCGCGGCCACCAAGTGGTCGTCGGACAACCTCGAGCTGTGGTCCACCAAGTACGCCGAACTGACCGCCATCCCCGTCGACGCCTCCCGCACCACCTGGACCCGCTCGATCAAAGAGCCGATCCCGCTGACCGACGAGGTGGTCGCCTCCGAACAGGAAATCGCCGACGCCTTCACCGAGGCAGGCGCCATCCCCGGCAAGGTCGCCTTCGCCGACTTCGTCGATCAGCGCTTCGAACAGTAGAAGCCGCCGTCGCGTGCGGCCATACGGAGCTCATGCCGCTCGGTGTATGTCAACTGGACAGGGACTTGTTCAGTGGATTCAACTGCACCGGAACTCGCATGCCCAGCTTCCACATCACCGCCGCTCGAGAATCCGGTCGCTCGTGCGCCTCCCGTCGCATGGCGACGAGGAAGGAGTCGGTGAACCGGTCGCGGGGGTGGATCCGCACGATGTCGGCCAGAAGTGCACGTGGCAGATCGCCGATCCGGCTGCCGGCGACATCGAGGTGCGCGGCGGCGTGCAACAGGTGCGCCTCCACCCCCTGCGCGGGATCCACTCTGACGTCCATGTGCAGGTCGATGGCCTCCTCGACGAGGTCGGCGAATTCAGCCGCGGCTCCCCACGTCAGCAGTTGCGCTCGCGCCACCGTCCCGCCGTGTGCGGCGAAACATGGTGACTGCTCCGGCGTGGGCCGATACCGATCGGTCAGCGCGATGTCGTGCAGCAGCGTTGCGACGTAGAGCAACTCTGGGTCGAAGCGGTGTCCGGCCATCTGTGCGAACGCTGTGCCGAAGTACCAGCAGCGCAGGCAGTGCTGCTGTAGTTCACCGCAGTAGACGGATTCGGCCAGCTCGAAGGCACGCCGGGTGAGTCTGCTGTCCGGTGGCGCCTCGGGCAGCTCCACCGCTGTCGAGCGGCCGCCGACGCCCAGCGTCGTCTTGATGACACCGGGCAGTCCGGCTAGTTGCGCGGTAGCGGCGCGTAGTGCGAAACCGATCTTCTGCTTGCGGTCCATCGCACCGCGCGGTCGAGACGGTCGTTCAGGCGCCTCCGATGCCGAACCACGCCGCGGTGCGGCGGGTTCTGTTCGGGGGAGATTCGCCTGGCGTATTTCCTGGCCGTCCATACCCACACCTATCCGCGTCTGATCGAGTCATTACCGATTGTCGGTATGGTAATGGACCGCGGGGTCCGGACAGCTGAGAAACAAACGCACGCCCTCGGCCGAATCCGGCCGGGGGCGTGCGTTTCTCGGTGCTGCTAGGAAACGACCGGCAGGTAGACCTTCTTGCCTGCGTCGGCGAACTCCGCGGACTTCTCCGCCATGCCCGCCTCGATGGCCTCCACATCGGTGAGGCCCTGCTTCTCGGCGTATTCGCGCACGTCGGCGGAGATGCGCATGGAGCAGAACTTCGGGCCGCACATGGAGCAGAAGTGCGCGGTCTTGGCCGGCTCGGCGGGCATGGTCTCGTCGTGGTATTCGCGGGCGGTGTCCGGATCCAGCGACAGGTTGAACTGGTCGACCCAGCGGAATTCGAAACGGGCCTTGGACAATTCGTCGTCACGCTGCTGGGCGCGGGGATGACCCTTGGCGAGGTCGGCGGCGTGCGCGGCGATCTTGTAGGTGATCACGCCGACCTTGACGTCATCGCGGTTGGGCAGGCCCAGATGCTCCTTGGGCGTGACGTAGCACAGCATCGCGGTGCCGGCCTGGGCGATGATCGCGGCGCCGATGGCCGAGGTGATGTGGTCGTAGGCCGGGGCGATATCGGTGGCCAGCGGGCCGAGAGTGTAGAACGGCGCCTCCTCGCACAGCTCCTCCTCCAGCCGCACGTTCTCCACGATCTTGTGCATCGGCACGTGGCCTGGGCCTTCGATCATCACCTGCACACCATGCGATTTCGCGATCTTGGTGAGCTCGCCGAGAGTGCGCAGCTCGGCGAACTGGGCCTCGTCGTTGGCGTCGGCGATGGAACCGGGGCGCAGGCCGTCACCGAGGGAGAAGGTGACGTCGTAGCGGGCCAGGATCTCGCACAGTTCCTCGAAGTGGGTGTAGAGGAACGACTCCTTGTGGTGGGCCAGACACCAGGCCGCCATGATCGAGCCGCCGCGCGAGACGATGCCGGTGACGCGCTTGGCCGTCAGCGGCACATACCGCAGCAGCACGCCCGCGTGCACCGTCATGTAGTCGACGCCCTGCTCGCACTGCTCGATGACGGTATCGCGGTAGATTTCCCAGGTCAGCTTGGTGGGATCGCCGTTGACCTTCTCCAGCGCCTGGTAGATCGGCACCGTACCCACCGGGACCGGCGAGTTGCGCATGATCCACTCGCGGGTCTCGTGGATGTTCTTGCCGGTGGACAGGTCCATGATGGTGTCGGCGCCCCAGCGGGTGGCCCACACCATCTTCTCCACCTCCTCGGCGATGGAGGAGGAGACGGCGGAGTTGCCGATATTGGCGTTGATCTTCACCGCGAACTTCTTGCCGATGATCATCGGCTCGCATTCGGGATGGCGGTGGTTGGCGGGGATCACCGCGCGGCCCGCGGCGACCTCGTCGCGCACCAGTTCCGGTGAAACCCCTTCGCGCGCGGCGATATAGCGCATTTCTGCGGTGATGATGCCCGCCCGCGCCCAGGCCAGCTGGGTGCGCGGGCCGTCGATCTGCGGCTTGGGCCATTCGTCGCGCAGCTTGGGCAGGCCGGCTTCGAGGTCGATGGTCGCGGTGTCGTCGGTGTACGGGCCCGAGGTGTCGTAGACGTCGAAGTGCGCGCCGGTGGTCAGATTGATCCGGCGCACCGGGATGCGCAAGGTCAGCCCGTCGGCCTCGACCTCTTCGTAGTGCTTGACGCTGCCCTCGATCGGGCCGGTGGTCACCGTGTCGACCCCTGCGGTGGTCGCGGAACGGCCGGTGGAACCCATATTTTTCCTCCCTACGCCGGCATTACCCGGTCAGGTTCATACGGTCGACGGCCCTGATCCGCCCGGCATCGGGCTAGCCGTCCTCTCAGCCCGCTGGTGCGAGCCCCCGTTGGCGTGATGCGTACCCGCCCGACCATACCCGCCCCGCTGCGCGCCCGGAGCAGACCTGGGCGCGGCATCCGAACTCACCGCCGGATACCGCACCGGGTGAGCAGATCAGGCGTTCTCGTAGGCGGCGCGCATCGCCCGCAGGTCGATCTTCTTCATCTTCAGCATCGCCGCGGTCGCGCGGTCGACCGCGGCCGGATCGCCGGTGAGCAATTCATCGGCTTCGGTGGGCCACACCTGCCACGGGACTCCGTACTTGTCGTAGAGCCAGCCGCATTCGATCTCCGTGCCGCCGCCGGCGAGCAGGGCGTCCCAGAGCCGATCGACCTCGTCCTGGCTGTCGCAATTGATCAGCAGCGACATCGCGTGGGTGTACTGGAACTCGCCGCCGCCGTTGATGGCGGTGAAGCGCTGACCGGCGAGTTCGAAGTCGACGGTCATGACCGCTCCCGGTTCGCCCATCCCGCTGTCGCTGAACCGCAGCACCCGGATGATCGTGGAGTCCGGGAACAGCGAACAGTAGAATTCGGCGGCTTCCTCGGCGTTGCCGTCGTACCAGAGGTTGGTGACGATCTTCTGCATGATCGGTGTCCTCCCGCTCGATGAACTGGGCTTATCGATTCAGACTGCGCGCTCGCGCGGAATTCATCGCGGTTTCCGCTGAACGGCGCAGCGGCGGCCGGCTGATCGGGCAGATCGAGACAGGAGGCCCGCCACCGTGCCGGCGGAGTCATTCGTGCGCGGGCAGGATCCGTCCGGTGACTTCGCCGAGTCCGAGGCGGGTACCGTCGGCCGCCGGTGCGGTGGCGGTGATGGTGACCTCGTCACCGTCGAGCAGGAAGGTGCGTTCGGCGCCGTCCAGGCTGATCGGCTCGGTGCCGCCCCAGGACAGTTCCATGAACGAACCACATTCTCCGGCGGCGGGGCCGGAGATGGTGCCGGAGGCGTAGAGATCGCCGGGGCGGGTGGCGGCGCCGTTGACGGTGAGATGCGCCAGCATCTGGGCCGGTGACCAGTACATCCGGGCATACGGCGGATGCGACACCGGAACGCCGTTCCAGTGCACGGCCAGCTCGATATCGAGGCCCCATGGTTCGGTTTCGCGCAGGTAGGGCAGGGGCGCCGGGTCCTGCGGCGGTGGCGATATCCGGGCCGATTCCAGGGCCGCGAGCGGGGTGATCCACGCGCTCATCGACGTCGCGAAGGATTTCCCGAGGAAGGGCCCGAGTGGCTGATATTCCCAGGCCTGGATATCGCGGGCGGACCAGTCGTTGATCAGCGCGACGCCGAAGACATGCTCGGCGAAGGCGGCGGTACTGATCGAGCTGCCGAGTGGGGAACCGACGCCGACCACGAACCCG
Source organism: Nocardia sp. CDC519 (assembly GCF_059509835.1). Classification (NCBI taxonomy): domain Bacteria; kingdom Bacillati; phylum Actinomycetota; class Actinomycetes; order Mycobacteriales; family Nocardiaceae; genus Nocardia; species Nocardia sp. CDC519. Next base: position 1,539,002 of record NZ_CM183377.1, read on the forward strand.
AGCTCGGCCTCGATATCCAGCCGCCGCGAAGGCCCGAAATCCGGTGTGGCCGAATCGGTTCGCCGTTGGCCGCGCGGACGCGCGATATCGGTGCCGGACACCACGACCGTTCCGGCCCTGCCGTGATACCCGACCGGCAGGTGCCGCCAATTCGGTAGTAGCGGTTCGGATCCCGGGCGCAGCAGCTTTCCCAGATTCGTGGCGTGGTCGATGCTGGCGTAGAAATCGACGTAGTCGCCGATCCGCACCGGAAGCGCCAGCCGCGCCGCGGCCAGCGGGCAGACCGCATCGGCGGAGAGTTCGCCCTCGACCAGTTCGCGCACCCGCTCCCGCACCTGCGCCCACCGCTGCGGGCCCTGCGCCAGAAAGGCATTGAGATCGGGCCGGGCGAAGACGGGATCGTCCAGGGCGAGGGCCAGATCGATGACGTGATCGCCCACCCGCACCCCCACGCGGTATTCGTCGCCCCCCGGGGCGAACACCCCGTACGGCAGATGCTCGGGCCCGAACGGTGCATCCGGCGCGACCTCGATGCGCGTCTTCACCGCGGGCCCCGCCCGGACCAGGTCCACGCGTAACCGGGATCTTCGCAGGCCAGCGCGCCCTCGCCGAGTTCGAGCGGGCGGAAGGTGTCGACCATCACGGCCAGCTCGTCGAAGAATTCCACTCCGATGCTCGCCTCGTACGCACCGGGCTGCGGACCGTGCGCGTAGCCGCCCGGATGCACCGAGATCGAGCCCTGCCCGATGCCCGAGCCGCGCCTGGCCTCGTAGTTCCCGCCGCAGTAGAACATGATCTCGTCGGAATCGACATTGGAATGGTAGTAGGGCACCGGGATCGACAGCGGGTGATAGTCGACCTTGCGCGGCACGAAATTGCAGACCACGAAGTTGGTGCCCTCGAAGGCTTGATGCACCGGCGGCGGCTGATGCACCCGTCCGGTGATCGGTTCGAAATCGCTGATATTGAAGGTGAACGGATACAGGCAGCCATCCCAGCCCACCACATCGAACGGGTGGGTGGCGTACACCATTCTGGTGCCGGCGATCTGTGCACCCGGCCGGTGCTTGACCAGCACTTCGATGTCGGTGCCGACGGCGAGCAGCGGTTCGGCCGGGCCGTGTAGATCGCGTTCGCAGTACGGCGAATTCTCCAGCAGCTGACCGTATTTCGACAGATAGCGCTTCGGAGGCGCGATGTGACTCGACGCCTCGATCACATAGGTGCGCAACGGGTCGGGCCCGATCGGCAGCCACCGGTGGGTGGTGGCCCGCGGGATCAGCACCTGATCGCCCTGCCGGGCGGGCAGCGCGCCGAAGACCGTCTCCACCACGGCGGCGCCGGATTCCACATAGACCAGCTCGTCGCCGATGGCATTGCGGTACAGCGGAGAGGCGGTGCCCGCGACGACGTAGGACAGGCGGACGTCGGCATTGGCGAGCAGCAATCGGCGTCCGGTGACCACGTCGATCTCGGCCCAGCTGTCGCCGGGGAACAGCTCGTGCAGCCGCAGATGCCGGTGGTGCAGCGGATGATTGGGGGTCGTCGACTGATCGGGCAGCTCCCATACCGTCGTCTCGACGATCGCCGGCGGCAGCCCGCGGTGATACAGCAGCGAGGAGTCGCCGGAGAAGCCCTCCTCACCCATGAGCTCCTCGTAGAACAGGCGCCCCTGATCGTCGCGATGCTGGGTATGCCGCTTCGGCGGCACCGACCCCACCTGCCGATAGAAAGCCATGACCACACCTCCCGCCGAACGGACGGACAGCCGGTTCCATCGTATGCCGCGACCACTGGTGTCAGGGGCGGCTCGCGATGGGAGGTGCTCGCGACCCGGCTCAGGCGTTGCGCAGCGCCCGGTAGACCGCGGCGCCGACGAACGCGCCCAGTTCCTCGGGAGTCCACTGCCCGTCATCGGCGAGCAGGCTGCGCACCGCGCCCTCACCGGCCGAGATCCACTGCTCGACCAGGACCGGGAGCTTACGGTCGGCGTCCTCGATGCCCCAGGCCCGCAGCGTCGGGCGCAGCAGCCGGGTGCAGCGCTGCACGACGAGCGCGCGGCCACGGCCGAACGAACCAGCGACGGCCGGGTCCGGGTTGCCGTAGAGCAGCAGCCACGATTCCGGCCGGGCCGCGACCACTTCGAGCAGGGCGCGGAAGCCCTCGACGAAGACGGGTTCGCCGGCGTCGACGTCCCGTTCGCGCAATGCGCCGAACACCCCGTCGGCGACGTAGCCCTCCTCGCGTCGGATCAACTCCTCGATCAGCGCCACCCGATCGGGAAAGCACGCGTACACCACTGGACGGGTGACGTTCATCCGCTCGGCGACCGCGGCGATGGTGACGGCCGCGATGCCCTGTTCGATGGCGATGGCCAAGGCGGCGTCGAGCACCTGCGGCCTGCGCCGTTGCGGCCCGAGATGCTGCGCACGCGGCCGCACCGCGGATTCGGTACTCATGCGCCAACGGTATCAGTGCCGCGACCGGTCGCCGCAGCCTCGGACTGCGCGCTACCGGCGTGCTCAGCCGGTGAACTCGGCGATCACCGGCGCGTGGTCGCTGGCGCCCTTGCCCTTGCGCTCCTCACGATCGACCACCGCGTCGGTGGCGGTGGCCGCGAGCGCGGGGGAGGCGAGGACGAAATCGATGCGCATGCCCTCTTTGCGTGGGAAACGCAGCTGGGTGTAGTCCCAGTAGGTGTAGACGCCCGGGCCGGGCGCGAAGGGGCGCATGACGTCGGCGAAGCCGGTGTCGAGCACCGCGGCGAACGCGTCGCGTTCGGGTTGCGAGGTGTGCGTCTTGCCCGCGAAGAACTCCGGAGACCAGACGTCGTCGTCGGTGGGAGCGATATTCCAGTCGCCGACCAGCGCGATCTTGGCCTGCGGGTCCTCGGCGAGCCAGCGGGCGGCGTTATCGCGCAGGGTTGCCAGCCATTCCAGCTTGTAGGCGTAGTGCGGGTCGTCGAGTGCGCGGCCGTTGGGCACGTACAAGCTCCACACCCGCACTCCGTCGCAGGTGGCGCCGATGGCGCGCGATTCCACCACCGGGGTGGCGATCAGCGATTCGCCCGCGTTCTTGTCGAAGCCGGGCTGGTCGGGGAACGCCAACTCCACATCGGCCAGCCCGACTCTGGACGCGATGGCCACCCCGTTCCACTGGTTGATGCCCAGATGCGCCACCTCGTAGCCGAGCGCGTCGAAGCGGTCGTAGGGGAACTGGTCATCGCGGCATTTGGTTTCCTGGATGGCCAGCACGTCGATGTCCTGGCGGTCGAGGAAGGCCGCGACTCGGTCGATCCGGGAGCGGATCGAGTTGACGTTCCAGGTCGCGAGGCGCACGGGGTTCCTTGTCGAAGAGAGGTGAATGAACGGCCTGATCCCGTTCTACCGGACCACCGGGATGCGGGGGCCGGGGGCGGCGTAGCGGTAGTGATGGTGGTCGAGGAAGCCGAGCTCCCGGTACAGCGCGAGCGCGCCCGCGTTGTCGGCCTCCACCTGCACGTAGGCGTGGGTGGCGCCGCGGTCGCGACCCCAGCGGATCAGCTCGGCGCACACCAGCGAGGCCAAGCCGTGCCTGCGATGCTGAGCCGCCGTCGCCACGCAGGTCAGCCCGATCCAATGCCTGCCGTCCGGGGCGACGGTGAGCGCGCCACGGCCGATCGCGATGGGCTGGGGCAGTCCGAGCGAGGCGAAGCGGACCTCACCCGCCCGAACCGAGGTGAGTACATCGAGATCGGGCAGCGGTGCGGCAGGATCGCCGGGTTCCTCCCCGCGGCGGCGATGCAGGTCAAGCCACGCCGCATCGGGGGCGGGGGCGATGCGCACCATCGACGGACCACGCGGCAGCACGAAGTTGTCCAGATCGATCCCGAGCACCGCCGTCTCGCCCCAGGTGTGCCAGCCCGACGGCGGTGGCGCCAGCCGGTCGGGCAGTTGCAGCCGCAACGGCAGGCCACGCTCGGCCATCCAGGCACCGATCCGCTGCAGCGCGTCGGCCGAAACCAGCGGTGGTCCATCGGAATTGCCCAGGGGGACAGCGGAGTTCGCGCGGTCGGTGTAGCCGTTACCGGCGCGCACCAGCCAGCCGTCGATCCAGGCGTGCTCGGCGCCGGGCCAGCCGTCGGCCGCCGCGGCCTCCAGCGCGCGGATCTCGCGGGTACGGATCGGCCTGGGGCCCAGCGCTTTCAACGCGACGACGCGATCGGTCGACACCGACACCACCTGGCCGTCGGCGCCGCGCACCGTCGGCGGGTCGAGTGAGACCAACTCGCCGATCACATCCGTCATCGGCTGCGGGTAGCCCTCCGGCAGCAGATACCGCATGACCACCCGGCGACCGAGCGGAATACCTGCGGAATCAGTCATGCCCGAACGGATCCGGCACGGTGCCGGGTAGCCAGCTCAAACCCGGTGTGCCCCAGCCATTGCGCTTGATCGCCTTCTTGGCGGCGCGAGCATTGCGGCCGATCAGCACGTCGACGTAGAGGAAGCCGTCGAGATGGCCGACCTCGTGCTGCAACATCCGGGCGAAGAAACCCTTGCCCTCGATCTCCACCGGTTGGCCGTGCTCGTCGATGCCGGTGACCTTGGCCCACTCGGCCCGGCCGGTCGGGAACTGCTCGCCGGGCACCGACAGGCAGCCCTCTTCGTCGTCATCGGGATCGGGCATGGTCTCGGGGATCTCGGAGGTCTCCAGCACCGGGTTGATCACCGCGCCGCGACGCCGGGTGACGGTGCCGTCGGCGGCCTGATCCGGGCAGTCGTAGACGAACAGCCGCAGCGGCTTCCCCACCTGGTTAGCGGCCAGGCCTACGCCGTTGGCCGCGTCGAGCGTCTCGTACATGTCCGCGATCAGCCCGGCCAGCTCCTCCGGCGACTGAGTCACCCGCTCGGTCGGGTTGTGCAGAACGGGATCGCCGACGATGACGATAGGGAGGATTGCCATGCGCCCAATTTTGCCGCCTCGTCCTCGCGCGGTGCGCGCCGCCCCTCGGCGGGTCCGTTCGGAAGCCGGGAAACGCGCGCGGCCCGCCGTCGCGACGCGTAACCGCTGGTACCGGACACGCCGTCGGACAGACCGCACGATCGGCTATCCCCATGGTTGAATGATCGGCGACGTACAAGCATCATTTCGTCCGACGGTGACTCGGCGAGGGAGCAAGATGGACGGCGCAGCAGCGCGGGACCTTTCCGCAATCCAGGACAGCCCTTCTACGAGCGACGAGGTCACGGCCACTCAGCAGGCCGATGACGACGGCCTGAGCCGCCGCGAACACGACATCCTGGCCTTCGAACGCCAATGGTGGAAATACGCGGGTGCCAAGGAAGAAGCCATCCGCGAGCTGTTCTCGATGTCGCCCACCCGGTACTACCAGGTGCTCAACGCGCTCGTAGACCGCCCGGAGGCGCTGGCCGCCGACCCGATGCTGGTCAAACGGCTGCGCAGGCTTCGGGCCAGCAGGCGCAAAGCTCGTGACGCGCGCAAGCTCGGATTCCAGGTGTGACGGACTAGGCTCGAACAGGTGAGTTACCCGAAACCCACTTCCGGCGGGATCCCGCTGCGAGCGCTGGCGATGGTGCTGATCGCACTGGCCATCGTCTTCGCCGGTCTGGGCGCGATGTCGTTGTCGAGCGCGGACTCCGAGACCGAGACGGCCGCCGAGACCAGCGCGCCGGCAACGACCACCTCGGTCGCGGTGGCTCCGCAGGCCACCTCCGCGCGCACCACCACCGCGAAACCGACCACGACGACGGCGGCCCCGACCACCACCACCTCCACCACCCCGGTGCTGGATCAGTCGACGCCGATCCGGGTGCTCAACAACAGTCTGGTCGCCGGATTGGCCTCCCGGACGGTGAACCAGCTGAAGGCCAACGGCTGGACCAACGCGTCCGCCGGCAACTACGCGGGCTCCACGATCCCCGCGACCACCGTCTATTACGGCAACGCCGCCGGCGACAAGGCGGCAGCCGACGCCGTCGCGGCGATTCTGGGCGCCGGTGTGGCACCGATGATTCCTGGTTTGGGCGGCGGTTCCGCCGGCGTGGTCGTCGTGGTGACGGGTAACTGATCAAGAGTCCGACACGGCCCGAGGATCGAGCGACACGGCGGGCGTGGCATCATCTTGACCGATAAAACAACGTGTCCACCCAGCTTTACTCGTAAACTCGGTACTCGTAAAGGAGTTCCCCGATGGCACCGTCCACAACTCGTCGCCCGTCCTGGCGGACCGTGACCCCGGTGCTGGCGATCGCCGTCTTCGGCCTCACCGCCTGCACGAACAGCCAGGAATCGAGTGACGTCCAGGGAACCACCCCGCCGGTGTGGACGAGTTCACCCGCTCCGGCCGGTGCCGAGAGCGGTCACGGCGGTGGCCACGGCAGCACCGGCGCCGGCGGGCACGGTGAAACCCCGGCCGCCGGCGGTACCAAGGTCGAGCTGAAGGACGCCGCGGGCACCACCGTCGGCACCGCCGACATCGCCGAGGCGGGCAGCTTCCTGAAGATCAGCATCGAGGCGCACGGCCTGCGCCCCGGTTTCCACGGCCTGCACATCCACCAGGTCGGCAAGTGTGAGCCCAATTCGGTGGCACCCACCGGTGGTTCGGCGGGCGACTTCCTCTCCGCCGGTGGCCACCTGCAGGTCGGCGCCGCCAACGCGCATCCGGCCAGCGGCGACCTGACCTCGCTGCAGGTGCGTGAGGACGGCAACGCCACCCTGGTCACCACCACCGACAAGGTGAGCATGTCCGATATCCGCGGTAAGGCGCTGATCATCCACGCCGATTCGGACAACTTCGCCAATATCCCCAGCCGCTACAGCCATCCCGGCGGGACCGGCCCGGATCAGGCGACCCTCGCGACCGGCGACGCGGGCGGCCGGGTCGCCTGCGGCGTGATCCAGTAGGAGCGTGCCGGCATGGGTGGGGCTGGGATCGAGAGGGTTGTCTTCCACGGTTCGCCCCGCCCGACCATCGGCGTCGAATGGGAGATCGCGCTCGTCGACAAGGTGACGCGCGATCTGTCCAATACCGCTGCGGCGGTCTTCGATTCGGTCGGTGATCTGCGCGCCCACGACGGCACCCCGCAGGTCACCAAGGAGCTGCTGCGCAACACCGTCGAACTCGTCACCGGCGTGCACAACAGCGTCGGCGAGGCGATGGACGACCTGAGCGCGACCATGAACACGGTGCGCCGTGCCGCGGATCCGCTCGGCGTCGACCTGTTCTGCGCCGGCACCCATCCGTTCGCGCAGTGGTCGGCCCAGCAGCTCACCCGCTCACCGCACTACGACGAGCTGATCGAGCGCACCCAGTGGTGGGGCAGGCAGATGCTCATCTGGGGCGTGCATGTGCACGTCGGAGTGTCGCACCAGGACAAGGTCTTTCCGATCCTGAACTCGCTGCTGCTGTCGTATCCGCATCTGCTCGCGCTGTCGGCGTCCTCGCCGATGTGGTCGGGATCCGATACCGGTTATGCCAGCAATCGCGCTCTCATGTTCCAGCAGCTGCCCACCGCGGGGCTGCCGTTCCAGTTCGAGAACTGGACCCAGTTCGAGTATTTCGTGCACGATCAGTTCAAAACCGGTGTGTTCGAACAGCTCGGCGGCATGCACTGGGATATCCGGCCTGCACCCAAATGGGGCACGATCGAGGTGCGCGTCTGCGATGGCATCTCCACCCGCGCCGAGCTGGCCGCGATGGCGGCGTTCATCCACTGCCTCATCGTCGACCTGGACCGGCGGGTGGACAACGGCGAACAACTGCCGACCCTGCCGCCGTGGCATGTGCAGGAGAACAAATGGCGGGCCGCGCGCTACGGGCTCGACGCCATCGTCATCGTGGACGCCGACAGTAATGAGCGACTCGTCACAGATGACCTCGATGAGCTATTGAACCGTTTGGAGCCGACGGCCAAACTGCTCGGCTGTGCCGACGAGCTCGCCTCGGTGGCCGAAATCCCCGTCCGCGGCGCCTCCTACCAGCGTCAGCGCAAGGTGGCGGCGGCCGCACAGGGCGATCTTGTCGCGGTGGTCGACGCGCTGGTCAAGGAACTCGACCAGTAACGGCGCGGGCCGTGGTCGCCTGACGTTCCCTCGGCCAGGGGGATGACGTTCACCTGCCGTTTAACATGGTCGATGTGCTAGTCGAAGATCCGAACTCCAGAGTTGGCGCCGCGGCCCGATTGTCCATGCCGCGTACTCGGATTCGGGTCCTCGCACTCGGCACCGCGATCGCCGCCGTGCCTGTCTTGTTGATCGCCCTCCAGGTGGTGGCGTCCACGCAGGGGTTCGAAGGTCCGCTGGAGAGTCTGTGGCGTGATTACGCGGGCACGCCGAAGTCGATGACGGTGCCGTGGGCCGGCCTGGTGCTGGCGCTGGTCGGGTTGCCGGCGCGGCGGCGGATCATCGCGCTGTGCGCGGCGGTCGGCATCGACGTCGTCTGCGCGGGTGCGCGCATGCTGGCCGGTGAGCCGTTCACGGTGGGCAATGGCCCGGTGATCGTGCTGACCGCGATCGCGGTGCTGGCCCTGGTGCGCTGGGACGGCGTCGAACGGCGCAATGCCCTGCACGCGGCGGCTCTCGGCGCGCTGCTGATCCTGGCCACCAAGGTCGGTGACGTCTGGCTGCACGTCACGATCCTCACCCAGCCGCAGGTGCTCGACGAATACGTGATGCTCGCCGATCACGCGCTCGGCGACCCGTCCTGGGTGATGGGGCGGGTGCTGGAGACCCTCGGCCCCTCGGTCGAGGCGGTGCTGCACTGGGTGTACATCGAACTGCCCGCCGCGGCGATCGTGGTGGCGGTGTGGCAGCTGCGCGGGGTGGTGTCGACCGGACGCTGGCCCGGCCACTACCTGGTGCGGACGTTCTTGGTGCTCGGCCTGGTCGGCCCGCTGATCTATGTGCTGTTCCCGGTGGTGGGCCCGATGTTCGCCTTCGGCGCCGACGGCGCCGGATTCCAGCTCGGCAACTATTGGCCGCAGGTGGTGCCGCCGATCGACCGCAATCCCTCGGCGCTGGATTTCGACTCGGTGACCCCGCGCAACTGCATGCCGTCGATGCACACCGCATGGGCGCTCGCGGTGTTCCTGCACACCCGTCGGGCTGCCGACGGCAGCCTGGCCCCGCGCTGGCTGCGCTGGGGTGGCATGTTCTGGCTGCTGTGCACGCTGGCCGCGACGCTCGGCTTCGGCTACCACTACGGCGTCGACCTGGTGGCGGGCGCGGTGCTGTGCCTGACCGTGGAGTCGGCGCTGCGCGAGCCCGAGCGGGGGTGGGGTTGGTTCCGCATCCGGCTGGTCGCAGGCGGTGCGTTCGTGCTGGCCGCGCTGCTGATCTCCTACCGCTACCTGGCCGTGCCGATGGCGGAGTATCCGGTGCTCGCGGGCACCATCGTGCTGGCGCTGCTGGCGGCGGTGGCGGCGGCGTTCCACGGGACGTGGTTCGCCCGTCGGCAGAAGGCGCGGGCCGAGGACCTGGAATCGGTCGGAGCCTCGGCCGAGTAGGCGCGGCACGGGTTCGTTCCCACCCGGTCGAGCGCTGTTCGACGGCGCGGAGCGCGATGAGCCGAGTAGCCGGCCCCCGAGCTCGGTTCCCCGGCCCTGGTCGAGCGCTGTTCGATCGCGCGAAATTCGACGCGATGAGCCGAGTAGCCGGCCCGCCGCTCAGTTCCCCGGCCGCTGGTCCAACTCGTTGCCCAGTTCGTTGACGGCGAGCAACCCGTCGCGGTGCCGTTGCTCGCGGTAGGCCGTGCGGCCGATCAGATGCGCGATCACCGGTGCGGTGAGCAGGGTGAACAGGCCGACGAGCACGAGCATCCAGGCGTCCGGGCTGTCGTAGACCCGGATGATGGTGCCGACCAGCACCAGGTTCAGACCGATGACCTGCGGTTTGGTGGCCGCGTGCATGCGCATCAGGGTGTCGGGGAACCGGACGATGCCGATGGCCGCGGTGAAGGCCAGGCCCGCGCCGAGCACGATCAGGATGCCGGAGATCCAGTCCAGGATGGCGATCATCGGTCGTCCCGCACGCGGAATCGGGAGACGGCGGCCGAGCCGAGGAACCCGACCAGCGCCAGCGCCACGATGGCGGGCACCACGGTGGTGTCGCGGCTGTAGGCGGCCCACACCGCGAGCCCGCAGATGGCCATCGCCACCAGCGAGTCGATGCCGACCACCCGGTCAAGGGTGCTCGGCCCGGCCAGGGTGCGGTAGGCGGTGATCACCGCGGCCGCCACCAACAGGATCGCGGCCGTCACGGCGACGACGATCATGCGCTCACCTCCGGTACCGAACGGGCCGCCGGACGCTGGAAGCTGGCGATCAGCAGCCGCTCCAACCGGCGGGTGGTGCTGTAGAACTTGTCCACCGCCTTATCGCTGCCCACATCCATGACGTGCACGTACACCACGCAGCGTTCGCGATCGAGTTCCAGCACCATGGTGCCGGGAATGAGATTGAGCAGATTGGTACACAGCACGAGCACCAGATCCGATTTGAAGCTGAAGTACACCCGCAGCACGCCCGAGATCGGCGGCGGCGCCGGCCGCACCGCGAACCAGGCCACCTGCACACTCGATTCGAGCGCGTAATAGATGCTCACCGCGATCAGCTGGATCAGCGGTACCGGGCGCACCCAGCCGGTGACGGGTACCCGCGGCAGCGGCAGCGTCACCATGATCAGCGCGCCGACCACCAGCCCGGCCAGCACATTGGCCACGCTGAGCCGGCCCCACAGCGCCACCCACACGGCGGCCAGCCAGCACAGGACGGCGATCCGGATCACGGTTTCCCGGCTCATCGCGGCTCCGATCCGAGCACGGCGGTGATGTAGACGCCGCGGTCGCGTAGGTCGTCGGCGGCCCGGTCGGCGATGTTCAGGATCGGCCCGGCCCAGACCGTGAGCGCGATCCCCACCCCGACCAGGGCGGCGGTCGAGGTCACCATCAGGGCGGGCATCCGGCCGGGATCGGCGCGCTCGTCGTAGAGCGTGTCGGTGGAATCCTCCACCAGGGTCGGCAGCGTGGCGGCGGCCAGATGGCCTTCGGTGGCCTCGGCGCGCGGCCGCCAGAACGCCTTGCTCCACACCCGCGCCACCACATACAGGGTGAGCAGGCTGGTGACCACCGAACCGGCGACCAGCGTCCAGGCCAGCACGCTGCCGTTCTGCGCGCCCGCCTGGAGCAGGGCGACCTTGCCGACGAAGCCGGAGAACGGCGGAATCCCACCGAGATTCAGCGCGGGGACCAGGAACAAGATCGCCAGCAGCGGACTCGCCGCGGCCAGCCCGCCGAGCCTGCGCAGCGACGCCGAGCCCGCCTGCCGTTCGATCAGGCCGACCACCAGGAACAACGCCGTCTGCACCAGAATGTGGTGGGCGATGTAGTACACCGCGCCCGACAGGCCCATCCGGCTGGCCAAGCCGACCCCGAAGACCATGTAGCCGATGTGGCTGACCAGCGTGAACGACAGCAGTCGGCGGATATCGCTCTGCGCGATCGCACCGAGAATGCCGACGAGCATGGTCAGCAGGCCCGCGATGAGCAGCACATTATCGAAGCCGCCGTCGGGGAAGATCAGCGTGTAGGTGCGGATGATCGAATACACACCGACCTTGGTGAGCAGGCCGGCGAAGACCGCGGTCACCGGCGCGGGCGCGGTCGGATAGGAGTCGGGCAACCAGCTCGACAGCGGGAACACCGCCGCCTTGATGCCGAAGGCCACCAGCAGCACCGCGTACACCGCATTGCGGATGCCGACCGGCACCTCGTCCATCCGCAGCGCCAGCTGGGCCATGTTCAACGTGCCGGTGGCGCCGTAGGTCAAGGCGATGCCGGTCAGGAAGATCAGCGACGACAGCATCGAGACCATCACATAGGACACGCCCGCACGGATGCGTTCCTCGGTGGCGCCGAGGGTGAGCAGCACGAACGAGGCGACCAGCAGGATCTCGAAACCGACGAACAGGTTGAACAGATCGCCTGCCAGGAACGTCATCGACACGCCGGCGCTCAGCACCAGATACGTGGGCCAGAAGATCGAGGTGGGTTGCTCGGAATCGGCATCGCGAATGTTCTGGCCCGCGCCGTAGATGGCGACCGCGAGCAACACGATCGACGACACCAGCTCCATGGCGGCCGCGAGCCGGTCCACCACCAGGGTGATGCCGATCGGCGTCTCCCAGGCGCCGACCTGCAAGGCGGTGGTGCCATCCCGGTCGGCCAGGAACAGCAGCAGGCCGCAGACCACCACCGCCACCGACAGCGCGATCAGCGCGACCAGGCGCTGGGTGCGCGGACGCCGGCCGAACACCAGCGTCGTCGCGGCCGCGAGCATCGGGATCAGCACCGGCAGCGGCGTCAGCACCGGCAGCAGGTCGGACGACAGCATCATTCCTCGGGATCCTCCTGCTCGCGCGTGGCCGCGATCCCGACATCCTCCGGGTCGTTCTCGACATCATCGGTGGTGGTCAGGGTGTAGGAGCGGTAGGCGAGGGCGAGCACGAAGGCGGCAAGGCCCATGGTGATCACGATCGCCGTCAGCACCATGGCCTGGGCCAGCGGGTCGGCCATCTCCTCATGGGCGTCATCGGTGGCGCCGCTGATCGGCGGTTTCCCGTCCCCGCCCGCCATAGTGAGCACCAGCAGGTTCACCGCATTGCCGAACAGGATCATGCCGAGCAGCATCTTCGACACCGCCCGCTCGAGGATCAGATACACCCCGCAGGCCACCAGCACGCCGACGACGATCAGCAGCGTCAGGTTCACACTCACGCTGTGCCCTCCTGCGCATGCCCGGGGCGCCCTCCGTGGTTACGCAAGCTGCCTCCTCCGTGCGCTGACCCGGTCATGCGGTGCCCTCCTGCGCATGCCCGGGGCGCCCTCCGTGGTTACGCAAGCTGCCTCCTCCGGGCGCTGACCCGGTCATGCGGTCGCCTCCCGCACCTCGGCCGGTTCCGGCGATTCGGACAGCTCGCGGTCCAGCCGCGCGCCGAGGCTGCGCAGCACGTCGAGCACCAGTCCGACCACGATGAGATACACGCCGAGATCGAAGAACAGCGAGGTCACCAGCTTGACGTGGCCGAGCAGCGGCAGCGTGACCTCCAGAATCGCCGACGACAACGGTGGTGCGCCGAAGATCAGCGAGGTGGTCGCGGTGCCCGCCGCCAGCGCCAGCCCGGCACCGAGCAGATGCCCCGCTTCCACCGGCAGCGCCTCACCGAGTTCGTAGGGTCCACCGGCCAGGTACCGCAGCACCAGTGCGAGTCCGGCGGTGAGACCGCCGGCGAACCCGCCGCCGGGGGCATTGTGGCCGGAGAAGATGAAGTAGACCGACAGCACCATCATGGTCGGGAAGACCAGGCGGGTGGTGATCTGCATGACCATCGAGCGTTCGCGGCGGTCGACCAGCCGGCCCGCGGGCAGCCAGCTCACCAGCCCCGGCCGGTAGTTGGGCGCGTCCACCGCGCGCGGCGCACTGCCGAAACGCCTGCTGCGGAAGACCAGCGAGGCCACACCGGTGGCCGCCACGACCAGCACCGAGATCTCGCCGAGGGTGTCCCAGGCGCGGATGTCGACCAGCAGCACGTTCACCGCGTTCTTGCCGCCGCCGAATTCGTAGGCCGCGCCGGGAATGCGATGCCAGATCGGTTCGGCGCTGCGGGCCGCGACGGCGAACGCGCCGAGCACGGTGACGGTGGCGCCGACGCAGGCCGCGAGCACCGCCCGCCGGACGTTGAATCCGGCGGTGCGCGAGCCGGAGATCTCGGCCGGGAAGGCGCGCAGCACCAGCACGAACACCACCAGCGTCAGCGTTTCCACCAGGAACTGGGTGAGCGCGAGATCGGGCGCGCCGTGCAGCGCGAAGATCACCCCGCACCCGTAGCCGGTGACGCCGACGACCAGCACGCTGGCCAGCCTGTTGCGCAGCACCGTCGCGCCGAGCGCCATCGCCACCATGATCGCGCCGATGGCCAGCTGCAACGGTGAATCCCACAGCCGCAGCTGCACCCCGGTGCGGGTGCCCATGGCCAGCACCACCGACGGCAGGATGATCAGCGTGCCGAGGATGATCGCCTGGCTGACCGGCAGCGAACCACGCTGCACCGAGCCCGTCATCCGCAGCGAGAGCTTGTCCATACCGCGCAGGGTGGCGTCGTAGGCGCGGTCGGCGTTGCCCAGCAGCGGTCGTGGAGATTCCCCGATCCGGCCGCGGAAAGTGAAGATCACCAGGCCCGCCGCGACGATCACGATGGTCAGCGCGAGGACGTCGGTGAAGCCGTGCCACAGCAGCAGATGCGTGCCGAGCACCCCGGGGATGGAGCGCGCGTACGGGCTGATCAGCTTGTCCAGGCCGGGTGCGGCCAGGCCCGCGGCCAGGCTGCCCGCGGCCAGTACGGCCGGCGCGCCGAGCAGTAGGACGCCGGGGCGATGCCAGTCCGGTTCGGTGACGCCGGGCTTGTCGCCGAACGCGCCCCAGAGGAAGCGGGCGCTGTAGGCGACCGTCAGCATCGAGCCGAGCGTCACCACCACGGTCAACAGGATGCGGGCCGGATCACTGAGGATGTCGGCGTGCAAGGTGGCATCGAGGGCGCCCTCCTTGGCCACGAACCCGACCATCAGCGGGATTCCCGCCATGCTCAGCGCGGCCGCCACCGCCACCGCGTACAGCACCGGTGCACGTCGCCCGAGGCCGGTGAGCGCACGCAGATCACGGGTGCCCGCCCCGTGATCGACGATGCCGACCACCATGAACAGGCAGGCCTTGAACAGCGCGTGCGCCACGATCAGCGCGAGCCCGGCCAGCGCGGCATCGGGCGTGCCGATGCCGACCATCAGGATGAGGAACCCGAGCTGGCTGACGGTGCCGAACGCCAGCACCAATTTCAGGTCGCTGACCTGCAACGCGCGCACCCCGGCGAGCAGCATCGAAGCGCCGCCGAGCACCAGCACGATCGGATGCCAGACCGGGTTGGTCGCGAATACCGGCGCCAGCCGCGCCACCAGATACACACCGGCCTTCACCATGGCGGCGGCATGGAGATAGGCGCTGACCGGGGTGGGCGCGGCCATGGCGCCGGGCAACCAGAAATGCAGCGGAACGATGGCCGACTTGCTGAGCGCCCCGACCAGGATCAGCATCACCGCGACGTTCACCGCGAGACCACTTGGCGGCTGTTCGGCGGCGAGCAGATCCGACAGCAGATAACTGCCGGTGCTCATCCCGAGGATGATGATGCCGACCAGCATCGCCAGCCCGCCCGCCGCCGTCACCAGCAGCGCCTGGATCGCCGCGCGCCGGCTCTGCGCCTGTTCGGAGTTGTGGCCGACCAACAGGAACGACAGGACGGTCGTGGTCTCCCAGAAGACGAACAGCAACACCATATTGTCGCTGGTGACCAGACCGAACATGGCGCCGGCGAAGCCGACCATCTGCGCGGCGAAAATGCCGAGCTTCGGTTCGGAGTCGTCGAAGTAGCGTCCGCAATAGAAAAGGATCAGCGACCCGATCCCGAGCACCAGCGCACACATGACCGCCGCCAGCGAATCGAAGCGCAGATCGATGTTCATCTCGATGCTCGGCGCCCAGCTGACCCGCGACCGCACCGTCTCGTTCCAGTTCGCGGCGACCCAGCCGAGGCTGCCGAGCGGAACGAGGGCGAGCAGATAGAACGCATTGCGACCGATCGCCCGAACGCACAGCGGCGCCACCAGAGCGGCCAGGGCATGGGCGAGCAGAATTCCGAGCAAACTTCACTCCGTCGGGTCGGTGCGGCGGGGTGCTGCGCTCCCATCCTACGTGGGTGGATAGTAGGACTTGTGTCCAGGTGGCTATGTGCTCCGCCATATTCGGCCGAACCGGCTATACCTCCGCAGATCTTTCGGCCGTGGTGAGGAGAGCCGGAAAACCGGTCGGACCCGGGTGCGGCGCCGCCCTCAGCGGTCGCCGGCCCTGGCGTCGGCGTAGCGGCGCAACGATTCGACCTGGTCGGGGTCGAGCGAGGGCCGCACCACCGAACGCGCCGCGGCCAGATCGGCGGCGGTGACGTCGGCCGCGGCCACATCGCGGCGCATCGCGGCCAGCGCCGCTTCACGCAGCAGCGCGGCGCAGTCGGCGGCCGAATACCCGTCGAGGTCCTCGGCCAGCGCCGCCAGATCGACGTCGGCGGCCAGCGGCACCGACCGTCCCGCCGTCGTCAGGATCGCCAGCCGGGCCTGCGCGTCCGGCGGCGGAACGAACACCAGCCGCTCCAAGCGGCCGGGCCGCAGCAGCGCGGGATCGATCAGCTCGGGCCGGTTCGTGGCCCCGAGCACCACCACCTCACGCAGCGGTTCGACGCCGTCGAGCTCGGTGAGCAGCGCCGCGACCACCCGGTCGCCGACGCCGGAGTCCGAGCTCTGCCCGCGGCGCGGCGCCAGCGCGTCGACCTCGTCGAGGAAGATCAGCGACGGCGCCGAATCCCGCGCCCGCTGGAACAGCTCACGCACCGCGCGTTCGGACGAGCCGACCCACTTGTCCATCAGCTCCGCACCCTTGACCGCGTGCACGCTGAGCTGGCCCGTCCCGGCGAGCGCACGGACCAGATAGGTCTTGCCGCAGCCGGGCGGACCGTAGAGCAGCACCCCGCGCGGCGGTTCGATACCGAGGCGGGCGAAGGAATCCGGATGCCGCAGCGGCCACAGCACGGTCTCGGTGAGGGCCTGTTTGGTCTCGGCCATATCGCCGACGTCGTCGAGGCCGAGGCTGCCGATGGCCAGTTCCTCCATCCCGGAACGCGACAGCGGCCGGATCACCTCGAGCGCCCCGACCAGGTCTTGCTGGCACAGCTGCGGTTCGGCCTGATCGCGATTGGCCCGCGAGGCCGCGCGCAGCGCCGCCTCCCGGCACAGCGCGGCCAGATCCGACACCACGAAACCGGGTGTCTTCGCGGCGATCTCGTCGAGTTTCAGATCACCCGTCGGGACCTTGCGCAGTAGTTGTTCCAGCAGCGACCGGCGCACCGCGGCCGTCGGCAGCGTCAGCGCGATCTCGCGATCGCACAGGTCGGGGGCGCGCAGCCGGGGATCGAGCGCGGACGGATGCGCGGTGGTGGCCAGGAAAGCGACGCACGGTTCGGCGATGGCCGCGCGCAGTTGATCCAGGATCAGCGTGGCCACCGGGTCGGCGGTCGCGGGCAGCAGCGCATCGATATCGGTGATGAGCAGGATGCCGCCCTGCCCGGAACTCACCTTGGCCACCGCCTGCGCCACCTCACGCAGCCGTGCCCCGCTCTCGGCGGCGCCGACGGCGGGGCCATCCAGTTCGATGATGCGCCGCGGTGCGGTGACCGCTCTGGCCAGCGTCGCCTTGCCGACGCCCGCCGGACCGGTGATCAGCACACCCAGATGTGGGGATGCGCCAAGGGTTTTCAGCAGTTCGGGCTCATCGAGGGCCAGCGTCAGCCATTCGGTGAGCTTGGCCGCCTGGGTGTGTGCGCCCACCAGATCCTCGACCGGGATCGGGGCGGGGCGGGCGGCGGCGACGGTGCCGGTCGGATCGGCGGTCATGCTCGCGGAGGAGTCCTCCCGGGCAGAGCCGGTGGCGGGCCTGCCGTTACCGCCCACCGGTGCGATGGCTCCAGGCCCCCAGTCCACGGCGGTATTGGGTTGCACGCTCACCGGGCCCGGCGAGGGATCGGTGGCGGTGACGGTGAGCAGTTCGGTGGTCCAGGCGATGCCGAAGGTGCGCGAGAGCGCCTGACTCGCGGCCGAGGCGGGCAGATCCGGGCCGAGATCACGCGGCAGCAACGAGACCGTATCGCCGACGGTGACGATCTTGCCGAGCAGCGCCTGCCGCAGCGTCGCCGCCGGAATCGACCCGGTGGCGTGCGCCGAGCCGCTCACCGAGATCCGCCGACCGCCGTGGACGGTCGCGGGTGAGACCACCACGGTCGCGCTGTCCCGCAGGCCGGCATTGGACAACGTGACGTCGTCGAGCAGGGCCACCCCGGCGGGCGTGCCCGCGGGCGCGAGACCGGCCACCGCGGCCGTGCGCCTGGAACCGACGAGCGTGATCCCATCCCATTCCCGCAGCCCGAGGGCGGTGAGCACCTCGGCATGCAACCGCACGACGCCGCGGCGGGCATCGGCGGCAGAGGGATTCAGACGCGCGGTAAGAGCCAAATCAGCCATCGCTGACCATTCTGCATCTGATTCGCGCCGCCTGCGGCGTCGCGGACGGCGCTACTCAGGGTTCGACGATGCCCGCGGCTTCGGCGACCGGAGTGTTCGCCATCTCGTCGGACAGGCAGACCAGCTTGGCGGTGCCGAGGGCGACGTTGGGGCTGCCCGCGAACGGGCTTTCCGGGTGTTCGGCCAGGATCGCCTCGATCAGCGCCTTCTCCGCGGCGATGTCGAGCTGGCGGAATTCGGCGCAGGTGGTCTGCGAAGCGGTTCCGGACGTGCTGCCCCCGGTGCGCGTCGTGGTGGGCGCCGAGGAGGTCTCGCTGGACTCCGAGGTGGTGGTCGCGCGGGCCGAGGTGGTGGTCGAGGCGCTCGAGGTATCGGTTGTGCCCTTGCGCAGCCCGCTCGCCTCGGTGGACTCGTCCGGACCGCAGCCGGCCAGGACCAACGCCAAGGCGCCGATGGACAGAATCGTCGCAGGAATTCGCTTCATATCGTGGGTTCCCCGGTGATCAGCGGCGCCGGAGCCTCCGGCGCGTCCGATGCAGCGTACCGGGTAGGGACGGTTCTTCGACATGGGTGCCTCACAGGATCGAGCGCCCGCCGGGCGCGCGGACAGGTGCGTGGCCCACTGTCGGCGATGGGCCTTGCCGCCGCCTTATCGATCGCTGAACGCTCCCGTCGCCGCAGCTCAGCGGTGGATCAGCGATTGCCAGTCGGCGGGCACTCGCGCCCGCGGGCCCGGCGCACCCTGATCCTCTGGATGATGATGCGGCGGCGCCAGCTCCGGCCCGCCGCTGAACATCTCCTCGGTGCGGAAATCCCAGTACCAGTCCTCGCCCGGCTCATAGCTCTGGATGAACGGGTGGCCGGTCGCCGCGGCATGCTTGCTCGCGTGTTGTTGCGGTGAACTGTCGCAGCAGCCGATATGTCCGCACTGCGCGCAGCGGCGCAGATGCACCCACCAGCCCGCGGCGGCCTCGCATTCCACGCAGCCGGGCCCGCTCGGCGGAACGGCCGGATCAATGCCCTCGGGTAGCTCGGTCATGCCGGATCTCCTGTCGATTCCAGATTCGCCGGTTCGTCCTCTTTCCGGTGCAGCGGCAGCCAGACGGTGAATGTGGTGTCACCCGGGCGGGATTCGAGCCGGATGTCGCCGTGATGTTTGTTGACCACGATCCGGAACGAGATGTCGAGGCCGAGCCCGGTGCCCTCACCGACCGGCTTGGTGGTGAAGAACGGCTCGAAGATGCGGTCGCGGACCTCGGTGGGCACCCCGGGGCCGGTGTCGTTGATCTGGACGACGGCGCAGTCGTTGTCGTGGCGGGTGCGGATGGTCAGCGTGCCTGCCCCGTCCATCGCGTACACGGCATTGTCGATCAGATTGGTCCAGACCTGATTCAGCTCGGCGGCGTAGCAGGGCACCGGCGGTAGCGCACGGTCGTAATCCTTGACCACCTGGATCGAATCGCCGATCTTGCGGTTGAGCATCACCAGCGTGCTGTCGAGCAGTTCGTGCAGATCGACCACCTGGAACGGGGCCCGATCCATCTGCGAATACTGCTTGGCCGCGCCGACCAGGGTGGAGATGCGCGCGGTGGAGTCGGCGATCTCGTTCATCAGCAGTTCGGTCTCGATGGTGTAGTTCAGCCAGCGGATGGCGCCTTCGAGCACCTGCGGGGTGCAGTCCTCGAGCGTCGCGGCCACCCGGTCCAGCCAGTCGGCGTCGAAACCGGCCTGCACGAAGTTCGGCGCGAGATCCCAGCCGTCGGCGATGCCGTGCTCGTCGAGCCATTCGCCGAGCACGTCCTCGCGGTCGGCGGCCTCGAGCGGCGTCAGCTCGGGCGCCTTGGCGACCTGGGCCGCGGCCTCCTCCTGCAAGCGCACCAGTGATTCCAGCGAGGCGGTGTCGAACTTGCCCTGTGCCATCATGGCGAGCTTGTGCCGCATGCCGGCGATGCGCTCGCGCAGGCCGGAGGTGGCGCGCACCGCGGCGGCGGCCGGATTGTTCAGTTCGTGGGTCAGCCCGGCCGACAGCGAGCCGAGCGCAAGCAGGCGTTCCCGCTGGGCGATGCGGGCGTTGTTGTTGCGCTGGCCGAAGAACGCGCCCTCCAGCAGATGCACCGCCATCGGGAACCATTCGTGCATCATCCGCGCGAAGGTGGTGGCATCGAGCACGAAGAACCGCGACGGCCGGGTGACGTACATCGACCCGCCGTAGTGCTGATCGGCGCGCTCGCCCAGATAGGCCGCCCACGCCCCGGCGTAGGAGCCGCGATGGTCGGTGCGCACCATCTCGATCTCCTGGCCGCCCGACAGCTTGGTCAACCGCACCTCGCCGTCCATCAGCACGTAGAAACAGGTCGCCGGTTCACCTTCGCGATAGACCGGTCCCGGCTCGATGCGTTCGATCCGGCCGTCGGCGCACAACCACGCCAGCTGCTCGTCGTTCAGTTTCTCGAACAGGAACAGCGTCCGCAGTTCCGTGGGGTCGCAGATCATTTCGGAGCCCATGGCCGCCTCCTACGCCAGGTACCGGTGGACGAGCATGACCGCCATCGCGCCCTCACCGACGGCGGAGGCGACCCGCTTGGCCGATTCGGCGTGGACGTCGCCGGCCACGAACACCCCTGGCACGCTGGTCTCGAGGTGATGCGGCGGCCGCGGCAGTTCCCAGCCGGCCGGACGCGAGCCTTCGACCAGCAGATCGGGGCCCGCGAGTACGTAGCCGTCGTCGTCGCGCGCCACCACGCCGTCGAGCCAGTCGGTCTGCGGTGCCGCGCCGATGAACAGGAACAGCCGCTCGGTGGCGGCCTTCTCCTCGGCCCCGGTCTCGTTGTCGCGCAAGACGATCGTGTGCAGGTGATCGTCGCCGTCCACGCCGACCACCTCGGTGCGGGTGTGCACGCGGATATTGGGCGTCTGCGCGATCTGCTGGATCAGGTAGAAGGACATGGATTTCTCCAGCGAATCCGCCCGCACCACCAGATGCACCGTGCGCGCGTTGCGGGACAGGAACATCGCGGCCTGACCTGCCGAGTTCGCACCGCCGACGATGTAGACGTCGTGTTCGGCGCATTCGGCCGCTTCGGTCATCGCCGAGCCGTAATACACACCGCGCCCGGTGAATTCGTCCACCCCGGGCGCCGGATGGCGCCGATAGTCCACTCCGGTCGCGATGATGACGGTGTGCCCGCACAGCCGTCCGCCGTCGGCGAAGCGCACGGTGCGCGCCGACCCGTTGACCTCGAGTCCGACCACTTCGCGGGTGGTGATCACCTCGGCGCCGAACTTGGCGGCCTGCCGTCGCGCGCGGTCGGCCAGTTGCGCACCGGACAGGCCGTCCGGGAAGCCGAGGTAGTTCTCGATCCGGGAACTCTGCCCGGCCTGCCCGCCGGTGGCGGTGCGTTCCACCAGCACCGTGCGCAAACCCTCGGACGCGCCGTAGACGGCCGCGCCGAGTCCGGCCGGTCCGCCGCCGACGACGATCAGATCGTAGAAATCGCCGACCGGTTCGGTGCTGAGCCCGACGCTGCCCGCCAGTTCACTGTCGCTGGGTTGCAGCAGCGCCCGCCCGTCGGCGGTGATCACCACCGGACATCGCTGCGGATCGGCGCCGGCGGCCTCGAGCAGCCGCGCGCCCTCGGGTTCGTCGGCCAGGTACCAGCGGTAGGGCAGCTGGTTGCGGGCCAGGAATTCGCGCACCTGTGAGGAGCGCGGCGACCATCGATTGCCGATCACCTTGGTCCCGGTCACCGGTTTCTGGTCGCTGCCGCGCCATGCCTCCAGCAAGGCGTCCAGCACCGGATAGAGCTTCTCTTCCGGCGGATCCCACGGCTTGAGCAGATAGTGATCGAGATCGATGACGTTGATCGCGTCGATCGCGGCATTGGTGTCGGCGTAGGCGGTGAGCAGCACCCGCCGCGCGTACGGGTGCAGGTCCATGGCCTGTTCGAGGAATTCGATGCCGTCCATGCCCGGCATGCGGTAGTCGGCGATCAGCACCGCGACCGGCTGGTCGCGCAGTTTCAATTCACGCAGCGCCTCTAGGGCCGCCGGGCCCGATTCCGCGCGCAGGATGCGGTAGTCGGCGCCGTAGCGGCGGCGCAGATCGCGCACGACGGCCCGGGAGACTCCCGGGTCGTCGTCGACGCTGAGAATGGCCGGCTTGGGTGCAGCGGGGGAACTCACCTCATGAGTATGCGCTGCTGTCGTAGCGGCGGAGGGTGCGCTCACACGCGGTGACGCAGTACCAGTTCGAGTTCGCTTGGGGTGAGCAGTCTTTCGAGACGTTCCTCGACGCGCGGGGTGGATTCACCGTCGGGCTCGATCAGCGGCAATTGCGGAAGGTTCGATGCCGCCGACCTCGATTGCGGCGGATGACGATGTAGGAGGGAGCGCAGTTTCACGGCCGATCACCTCACTGTTGCGGGCGGTTCGCTGGTGGCTGTGTTCTCTCGTCTATCCCCATTGTGCGCCGCTCGTTACATTCGGGCCCGCAGACATGCGAAAATGTGACCTGGCCATCATTACGATTAGGATGCGCGTCACTCGTAGTCGCACATAACCGGAGGCAGTGTTGCCGAACAATCTCGAAGCCGCCATCGACATCGCCGCGCCGCCGGAGAAGGTCTGGAAGGTCGTCTCCGACCTGAAGCGGATGCCGGAGTTCAGTCCGCAGTGCGTCAAAATGGTCCCGCTGGGCACGCCGAAGGCCGGCACCTGGACGATCAATCTGAACAAAGACGGGTTCAAGCGCTGGCCGACCACCTCGCGCATCGTGCGGTACGAGCCCAACCAGGCCTTCGCCTTCCGGATGAACGAGAACCGCACCGTCTGGAGCTACACCCTCGAGCCCAGCGCCACCGGTACCCGCCTGATCGAGCGCCGAGACGTGCCCAACGGCGTCACCTGGCTCGTGCGCAAGGCCATCGACGGGGTGCTCGGCGGTGAACAGGCCTTCGAGGACGCGCTGACCAAGGGCATGAACGAAACCCTGGCCAAGATCAAGGTAGCGGTCGAGGCGGGCGCGTAGTCCGCACCCGCCTCGCCTGCGCCGTCAGGACTGCCAGTTCGGCAGCGATACCACCTGCGCGGCCCAGGACAGGCCCGCGCCGAAGGCGATGAGCAGGGCGGTATCGCCCGGCTTGGACTGCCCGGTGCGCAGCAGCTGCTCCATCGCCAGCGGAATCGAGGCGGCCGAGGTGTTACCGGTCTCCTCGATATCGTTCGCGAGCGCGCAATGCTCGGGCAGCTCCAGCACCCGCGCCATGATCTCGATGATCCGGCCGTTCGCCTGATGCGGAATCATCGCGTCGAGATCGCCGGTGGACAGGCCTGCCCTGTCGATGGCCTCCCGGCACACCTTCTCCAGCGAGTGCGCCGCCCAGCGGAACACCGCCGTGCCCTCCATCGCCAGATACGGCCGGACGGCGTCGAGGCCCTTCTCGTCGATCTCGGCGAAGAACTCCATCCAGTCCTTGTCCTGGCGGATGGCGTGATGCTGGGTGCCGTCCGAACCCCACACCGTGGGGGCGATGCCCTGCTCCTCGGACGGGCCGACCACGACCGCGCCCGCGCCGTCGGCGAACAGGAACGCGGTGGAGCGGTCGGTCGGATTGATCGTGTTCGTGAGCTTTTCCACCCCGACAACCAGCACGTTCTTCGATGTGCCCGCGCGTACCAGATCCGAGGCGAGGGCCAGCCCATGGCAGAAGCCGGCGCATCCGGCGGAGATGTCGAAGGCGGCCGCACCGTTCATGCCGAGCTCGGTCGCGATCTGCGGCGCCGCGGCCGGGGTGAGCAGCAAATGGGTCGAGGTGGCGACGATGACGCAATCGACCTGGTCGGCGGCGACTCCCGCCGATTCCAGCGCCCCGCGCGCGGCCGCGACGCTCATGCTCTGGATGGTTTCGGAATCGTCGGCGAAGCGCCGGGTGCGAATGCCGGACCTCGTCCTGATCCATTCGTCGCTCGAGTCGATCGGGCCCGCTACCTCGTCGTTCGTGACCACACGGGCGGGGCGATAGACGCCGAGCCCGAGGATCGCCGTGTGCTCTGCGCCAGTGGTCTGGGCGAAACGAGCAGCCATGGTGCGTCTCCTATGTACCTGCGGCGTCGGCGCCGCCGGGGTGTCCCCGAATATCGATGTGGATCCTCACTGGTCGATAGCTACGAATCAGCTGGTACTACGCGAACTCGTAGACATGAGGCTCCCTCATATTAGCGCTACCCGGGGTACACGCGAGTGCGTATTCTCACAATGACCCGGGTATATCCCAGGCACACGCCGCAAACCGGCGGCGTGCCCAACCACAGATTCGAGGACACCATGCTCGGAATCGGGATCATCGCGTGGATCATCATCGGGGGCCTCGCGGGCTGGATCGCCAGCAAAATCATGAAAACCGATGCTCAACAGGGCATTCTGCTCAATATCGTGGTGGGCGTGATCGGCGGCCTGCTCGGCGGATTCGTCCTGGCACTGTTCGGGGTCGATGTGGAGAGCGCCGGCTGGTTCTTCAGCTTCTTCACCTGCCTCGCCGGTGCGGTCATCCTGCTCTACCTGGTGAAACTGTTCACCGGGCGCCGCTCAGCGCACTGACACCGGGTGCCACGGGCGCGGTTCCCGTAAGGTGTGAACGCTTGCGCCGAACCTGTTCGACGACCGCTTTCATCCGTCGACGGGCATCGAGACCGTCGCCGTGACGGGCCTCGAACGGCGCGTTCGTCTTGCACCGAGCACGAAAGAGGAGCCTGTGGCACGCCGTCCCACCCCGCCCGGCACGCCCGAACGCACCGGCCTCGGCCACGTCGCCGATCTGGTGCGCCATGCGATCCCGCCGTTGCACCCGGCCGGTCTGCCGTTCGTCGCGGCACCACTGGCCGTCGCGGTGCTCGGCGGCAAACGTCGCTGGGTGCGCCGCGGCGGGTTGGCGGCGGCCGCGGCCTGCGCCACGTTCTTCCGGCATCCGCACCGGGTGCCGCCCAACCGGGCCGGCGCCGTCGTCGCACCCGCCGACGGCGAGATCGCGCTGGTCGACACCGCGGTGCCGCCCGCCGAGCTCGGCCTCGGTGATCAGCCCCTGCCCCGCGTCAGCATCTTCCTGTCCGTTCTCGATGTCCACGTGCAGCGGGTGCCCGTCTCCGGGACCGTGCGCACCGTGCTGCATCAGGCCGGCCAGTTCCGCTCGGCCGACCTGCCCGAGGCCAGCTCGGTGAACGAGCGCAACAGCATGGTCATCGACACCCCGTCCGGCGCCCAGATCGTGGTCGTGCAGATCGCGGGCCTGCTGGCCCGCCGCATCGTCTGCGATGCCAAGCCCGGTGACGTGCTCACCATCGGCGACACCTACGGCCTGATCCGTTTCGGTTCCCGGGTCGACACCTACTTCCCGGCGGGCACCGAACTGCTCGTCGACGTCGGTCAGCGCACCATCGGTGCCGAGACCGTGCTGGCCGTATTGCCGACCGCAGGGTCATGATGGAGCCGGGCACTGCCGGACGGCGGCGCCGGTCGATCCGGCTGCTGCCGAGCATGGTCACCATCATGGCGCTGTGCTCCGGCCTGTCCGCGGTGAAGTTCGCGCTCGACGGTGAATTCGGGGTCTCGCTCGCCATGATCGGCGCGGCGGCCGTCCTGGACACCCTCGACGGGCGGCTCGCGCGGATGCTGGCCGCCACCACCAAGATCGGCGCCGAGCTGGATTCGCTCTCCGACGCCATCTCCTTCGGTGTCGCACCCGCTCTCGTGCTCTACATCGGGCTGCTCAGCGACAACAGCACCGGCTGGATCATCGCCCTGCTGTTCGCGGTGAGCATCGTGCTGCGGCTGGCCCGGTTCAACACGCTGATGGACGACGACACCCGCCCGGACTGGGCGCGCGAGTATTTCGTCGGCGTCCCGGCCCCCGCCGCCGCGCTCATCGCCCTGGCCCCGGTCGCGCTGTATGTGCAGTTCGGCGACGGCTGGTGGGTCGGCTTCGGCATGGTCTCGGCGTGGGTGGTGTTCGCCGCCCTGCTTGCGGTGAGCACCATCCCGACCCTGGCGATGAAGTCGGTGTCGGTGGCGCCGCAGGCCGCCGCCGGGCTGCTGGTGCTGGTGGCGGCGGCCGCGGCCGCGCTGGTCACCTATCCGATCGTGCTGCTGCTGGTGCTGATCGTGCTGTACCTGGGGCATATCCCGTTCGCCTGGTATTCGCAGCGCTGGGTCGCGGCCCGGCCGGAGACCTGGGAGCACAAACCGGCCGAACGGCGGGCGCAGCGGCGGGCACAGCGGCGGCGTCCGGCGATCCGGCGGCCCGCCATCCGTCGCCCGGCGATGCGCGGTTCGTCGCGGCTGCGGCTGCGCCGTCCGGGTGGTAAGCGCGAACACAACGGCGTCGAGAGCTGAGCGGCCGCGGGTATCGTCACCGCTGACGGCGCGGGAGGTGGCGGATGGACGCACAGGGGCTGGCGGATTTCGAAGCCGAGCGTCCGCGCTTGTTCTCGCTGGCCTACCGGATGCTCGGCTCGGCGGCCGAAGCCGAGGACGCCGTGCAGGAGACCTACCTGCGCTGGGAAGCCGCCGATCGCGGCGAGATCCGTTCGGCGCAGGCCTGGTTGACCACGGTCGTGGTGAATCTGTGTCGCAGCTGGCTGGATTCGGCGCGGGCACGGCGGGAGAGGTATGTCGGGCCGTGGCTGCCCGAGCCGGTGCCGACCGGTGCGGGGGAGCTCGGCCCGCTGGAATCGGCGCAGGAACGCGAGCTGGTGTCGTTGGCGCTGCTCACCGCGCTGGAACGGCTCACTCCGGTCGAACGCGCGGTGTTCGTGCTGCGCGAGGCCTTCGGATATTCGCATCGTGAGATCGCCGGAATGCTCGAGCTCACCGAATCCAATGCGCAGCAGATCTTCCATCGCGCGGGCCGACGAGTGCGGGATGGCAAGGCGCGCTTCGATATTCCGGCCGAGCAGGCGCGTGCGCTGATGGAGCGGTTCTTCGCCGCCGCCCGCAACGGCGAAATCGCCGCACTGGAGCAGATGCTCGCCGCCGACGTGGTCTCGGTGGCCGACGGTAACGGCATGGTGGGTGTGGCCCGGCGGCCGGTGGTCGGTGCGTCGAAGGTCGCGGTGTACCTCACCAAGCTCTTCGGCTGGGTGGTGCCGGGTGTGACGATCGAGATCGTCGAGGTGAACGGGCTGCCCGCGGTCTGCGCCTGGGCCGACGGCGCGCCCCTCGCGGTCTGTACCGCCGATTCCGACGGTGAGGTGGTGACGGCGCTGCGACTGGTGGTCGCGCCGGACAAGCTAGCCTACTTCGGCACCGCCCGAGCAGTGTGACCGGCCTCACTTCCGCGAGCTGTCAGGGATCGGCGGGTCATCCGGTCTGAGTGGTGTCACCGTCCCCATTCCCTGAGGAGCCCACCATGAGCGCACAGCATCGGATCGTTGTCCTCGGCGCCGGATACGCGGGCTTGGCGGCTGTGCGCCGGTTCGCGAAGAAGACGCCCGGCGCCGACGTCACCGTGGTCGATGCCCGAACACATTTCGTCGAGCGCGTGCGGCTGCACCAGCGCTTCGCCGGCCAGCAGACCCGGGCGTGGGAACTGCGAGAACTCTTGGAACCCAGGGGTATCGGCTTCGTGCACGCCCGGGTGACCGAGCTCGACGCCGAGCGCGCGCTGCTGCGATGCGCCGATCGCGAACCGCTCGGCTACGACACGCTGGTCTACGCGCTCGGCAGCGTCGCCGACGACGCCGGGGTGCCGGGCGTGGCCGAATACGCCTATTCGGTGGCGACGCCGGAAGCGGCGGCCCGCATCCCCGCGGACGGCCCGATCGTCGTGGTCGGCGCCGGCGCGACCGGCATCGAAGTGGCCGCCGAACTCGCCGAATCCCGCAGTGACGTCTGCGTGGAGCTGGTCAGCGCAACGGAACCGGGTGCGTGGTTGTCACCGCGGGCGCAGACGCATATCCGCCGGGTGCTGGAAGGGCTCGGTGTCCGGATTCACGCGGCGGCGAAGGTCATCGAGGTGTGTGCGGACGCGGTGCGGCTGGCCGATGGGACCTCGCTGCAATCCCGTGCCACCGTGTGGACCACCGGTTTCGGTGTGCCGCAGCTGGCCGCGCGGGCAGGTCTCGCGGTGGACGCGCACGGCCGGATCCGCACCGACGCCACCTTGCGTTCGGTCTCGCATCCGAACATCTACGCTGCCGGCGACAGTGCTGTGGTCGCCGGTCCCGGTGATCGTGAGCTGCGGATGGCCTGCGCGACCGCGCTGCCGACCGGCTCCTACGCCGCCGCGGCGATCACCGCTCGCCTGCGCGGCCGGGAACCGGGCGAGCTGAAGTTCCGCTACTACCTCCAGTGCCTGAGCCTCGGGCGTCATGACGGCGTCATCCAGTTCGTGCGCGCCGACGACGCACCTGGACGAATGGTGCTGACCGGGCGCACCGCGGCGCGGGTCAAGGAGACGATCGTGCGCTTCGCGGCCGCCGGGGCAGGCGCGAAGTAGCAATCGTCAACCAATGGTTGACGACACTGGGTCGTCAACCTATGGTTGACGCATGACTTCTTCGCTCAAGCTCGACGACCTCATCGAAGGCATCAAAAAGGCCCGTCCCGACAACGTCCTCGATCAATTGGCCGATGCCATGGTCGCCGCCGGACACCTCGGCGAACTGGCCGATCACCTGATCGGCCACTTCGTCGACCAGGCCCGCCGCTCCGGCGCCTCGTGGACCGATATCGGCGCGAGCATGGGCGTCACCAAACAGGCCGCGCAGAAGCGGTTCGTGCCCAAAGCACCCGGTGACGCGGGTGCCATGGACCCCGAAGCCGGCTTCGCTCGCTTCACGCCACGCGCCAGGAATGTGGTCATGGCGGCTCAGGAGGCGGCCCGCACGGCCGGTAACACGCAGATCGCGCCGCCGCATCTGGTGCTCGCGCTGCTGTCCGAACCCGACGGCCTCGCGGCCAAGGAATTGCTCACCCAGGGCGCCACGGTCGAGTCGGTGCGTGAGGCTGCCACGGCTGCCCTGCCGCCAGGTGGCGGTGAGGTGCCCCCGCTGGTGCCGTTCGACCCCGAGGCGAAAAAGGTGCTCGAACTGACCTTCCGCGAGGCGCTGCGGCTCGGCCACAACTACATCGGCACCGAACATCTCCTGCTCGCCCTGCTCGAGCAGGAGAACGGTACCGGCGTGCTGTCCGGTATCGGCATCGACAAATCGACTGCGGAGGCGCATCTGGTCGAACTGCTCGCCGGTCTCATCGAGAACAACAAATCCTGAATCCCGGCCGCGCTCGCCTCGCCGCGGCCGATCGGCGAGCCGGCATCACCGGATGATTGCCGGAAGGTCGCGGCGGGGTGGCAGCTGGACGTGCGGCCGCCCCGCCGCCGGCACTGCCGGTAACCTATAGCAATGGCGGATGATGAGAACTCCGACCTGATCGCGGGGGAACGGCGCGACGATCTGTTGCGCGCGCTGTCGTATGTCTCGACCGAATCCCTCGATGACGGCAGTTACATCGTCAACGGCGACCTGCCGCCCGAGGTGGCGCCACCGTTCATCCGGGCCATCATGCGGGTGGAGGCCGAACTGCTGATCAACGACGCCGAACTCGTCACCGTGGACGAGGGTGAGCCGCGCTCGCCGGAGGAGCGGCGCGCCGATGCGTTCCTCGCGCTGGCGTTGCGAGTGACCGATCGTTTGCAGGGCTAGCCCGGGCCCGACCTTGCACTCGTCACGGGCGAGTGCTAAAAAGGGCTTGGCACTCTCTACCCGTGAGTGCCAGGTCGGGACGGTGAGATCGGGTATCCAAGACACCCCTGGTCGTCCGTCGCGGGCACCGAGCCTGGCCAGCGTAAATAGGGTGGCCCGACAATGCGGTCATCCTGTGTGTCAGCCTCATTACTTGGAGGATCTCACCGCAATGGCCAAGACAATTGCGTACGACGAAGAGGCCCGTCGCGGCCTCGAGCGGGGCCTGAACAGCCTCGCCGACGCGGTCAAGGTGACGCTGGGCCCGAAGGGTCGCAACGTCGTGCTGGAGAAGAAGTGGGGCGCCCCCACGATCACCAACGATGGTGTGTCCATCGCCAAGGAGATCGAGCTGGAGGACCCGTACGAGAAGATCGGCGCCGAGCTGGTCAAGGAAGTCGCCAAGAAGACCGACGACGTCGCGGGCGACGGCACCACCACCGCCACCGTGCTGGCCCAGGCGCTGGTGCGCGAGGGCCTGCGCAACGTCGCGGCCGGCGCGAACCCGCTGGGTCTCAAGCGCGGCATCGAGAAGGCCGTCGAGGCCGTCACCGCCAAGCTGCTCGACACCGCCAAGGAGGTCGAGACCAAGGAGCAGATCGCCGCTACCGCCGGTATCTCGGCCGGCGACCCGTCCATCGGTGAGCTGATCGCCGAGGCCATGGACAAGGTCGGCAAGGAAGGCGTCATCACCGTCGAGGAGAGCAACACCTTCGGCCTCCAGCTGGAGCTCACCGAGGGTATGCGCTTCGACAAGGGCTACATCTCGGGTTACTTCGTCACCGACCCGGAGCGTCAGGAAGCGGTCCTCGAGGATCCGTACATCCTGCTGGTCGGCTCGAAGGTTTCCACCGTCAAGGACCTGCTGCCGCTGCTGGAGAAGGTCATCCAGGCCGGCAAGCCGCTGCTGATCATCGCCGAGGACGTCGAGGGCGAGGCCCTGTCGACCCTGGTCGTGAACAAGATCCGTGGCACCTTCAAGTCCGTCGCCGTCAAGGCCCCGGGCTTCGGTGACCGCCGCAAGGCCCAGCTCGCCGACATCGCCATCCTCACCGGTGGCGAGGTCATCAGCGAAGAGGTCGGCCTCTCGCTGGAGACCGCGGGCATCGAGCTGCTCGGCCAGGCGCGCAAGGTCGTCGTCACCAAGGACGAGACCACCATCGTCGAGGGCGCGGGCGACGCCGAGGCCATCAAGGGCCGCGTCGCGCAGATCCGCACCGAGATCGAGAACTCGGATTCGGACTACGACCGCGAGAAGCTGCAGGAGCGCCTGGCCAAGCTGGCCGGCGGTGTTGCGGTCATCAAGGCCGGTGCCGCGACCGAGGTCGAGCTCAAGGAGCGCAAGCACCGCATCGAGGACGCCGTCCGCAACGCGAAGGCTGCCGTCGAAGAGGGCATCGTCGCCGGTGGTGGCGTGGCCCTGCTGCAGTCGGCTCCGGCTCTGGACGATCTGAAGCTCGAGGGTGACGAGGCGACCGGCGCGAACATCGTGCGTGTCGCGCTGTCGGCTCCGCTGAAGCAGATCGCCTTCAACGCCGGCCTCGAGCCCGGCGTGGTCGCCGAGAAGGTTTCCAACCTGCCCGCCGGTCAGGGCCTCAACGCCCAGACCAACGAGTACGAGGACCTGCTGGCCGCCGGCGTCGCCGATCCGGTCAAGGTCACCCGCTCGGCCCTGCAGAACGCGGCCTCCATCGCGGCCCTGTTCCTGACCACCGAGGCCGTCGTCGCCGACAAGCCGGAGAAGGCCTCGGCCGCTCCCGCCGATCCCACCGGCGGCATGGGCGGCATGGACTTCTGAGTCCTGCCTCCCGGCAATACATCTCGAACCGAAGGCCGGTCCACCACCAGGTGGGCCGGCCTTCGGCGTTCCTGCCGCGGTACCCCCGTAACCCTCATGCGGCCGGCCGGCTCCTTCATTCGGATGACCTAGGGTGCATCGTGGTATTCCGCGGGGCGTGAACCGCTCCGAGCCGCAACGGGGGCCCAGGCGGTCATGGCGAGCTCGGCGACCCGGCTCAGGAAGTGCCGTGGGCGTCGTCATGGCGAGTGGAGGTCGGTACATTGCTGGGATGGCCGGACGCATGTGGCAAACGTTGCGGGAGAACGCGTGGGCTTATCTGACGTGGTTCCTGCTGACCGGCGCATTGATCGCGTGGGGAGTGGCGGGGTGGCTCGATTCGGACGTGGTGTGCCGCAGGTGGAGCTTCACCGAGATCAGCGGCTACGTGATATCGCCCGACCAACTGTGTAATCCGGATGAGACAGGCCGGTGGGGGACCAGTTACGCCCGAACGAAACAGGCCAACAATGCCCTCGACGGCGTCAAGGTCGTCGTCGGTGCGGCGCTATTGGGGCTGGTGAGCTATGGCGTTGTGCTGAAGGCGCGTGCGCGGACCGAAGATCCGGTGTCCGAGTAGGGAAACGGCGGACCCGAGCCCGAATCACCTGTCCCGCAACCATTTCTCGATCCGATCGATGGTGCTGTCCGGATCGGTGATCCACCCGTTGTGCCCGAGCGGTCGGGTCTCGTGCCAGGTGGTGATGTCGGCGTTGGGTAGCTTCTCCAGCAGGTGGCGGGCGGAGGGTTCGGGGGTGAGGTCGTCGCCGGTCATGGTGATGGACAGGACCGGGAGTTTGAGGCGGGCGATGCGTTCCTCGTAGTCGATGTCGGCGCCGACGGGGACGAAGCGGCCGGTGCGGGCCAGGCGCGCCCAGTCGGAGATCAGGACTTTGGATTGGCGGCCGAAGCCGTTGGGGCCGAAGCGGTCACCGGGCCAGAAGCCGGCCAGGTTGGCCGTCAGCGAGACGGCGGCGGTGCCGACCAGCATGCCGGGCCCGGTGAGCCCACGGTAGCCGCGGTAGTAGGGGGTGCCGGAGGCGATCAGGATGAGGCCGCCGAGGCGGCCGCGGATGCGGGCCGCGTACATGACGCCGAGCTGGCCGCCCATGCTGTGGCCGAGCAGGTAGGGCGTGCTGTCCGGGAAGCGGTCGCGCACCACCTCGAACATGGCGGGGAAATCCACCGAGACCAGTTCGTGGTAGCCGTAAGTGCTCGACGAGTCGGGTTTGGGGGTGCTGGCACCGTTGCCGCGTAGCTCGGTGATCGCCACGTCGAAACCGCGCTCGGACAGCAGCCGGGCGAAGTATCCGTAGTACTCGCCGGGGACGCCGAGGCCCGGCACCAGCACCACGACCGGGCGCGGCACGTCCGGCGTCACCGGATGACGATGGGCACCCGAGGCCGACAGCAGCCGCACCGGGACGGTGCTGCCGTCGGGCATCTGGATCGGTACGGTCTCCACGCGCCAAGGCTACGCGGAGTACCCGGCCTCGATCACGCTCCGACGGCACCCATGATGACCCGGCTGAGCACGCGGATCACGTCGTCGAGGGGGCGGCGCGGTTCCGAGCCGCTCCATTCGTCGACCACATAGTTGACCGCGCCGATGATGGCCAGCATCCGCATCTCGTAGTCGCCGGGCGGGATCTCGCCGTGCATGGCCGCGTCCTCGGCCGCGCCCGCGAGCAGCGAACCCCACATGCGGCGCAGCTCGAGCCGCAGCTTCTCCACCTTCGGCCCGGCGCCGACCACCTCGACCAGTGCCACTCTGGCCTTGCGCGGATCGGTGCCGATGGATTCCACGTACGCGCGGACCGCGGCGTCGATGCTCTCCACCGCGCTCGCTTCGGACCGCTCCGCCAGCGCCGCCTCGACCGCGGCGCGCGATTCCCGATGGATCTGCTCGTACAGCTCGATCAGCAAGGATTCGCGGCCGGTGAACTCCTCGTAGAACTGCCGCGACGACAGCCCCGCATCCTTGCAAATGGCGCCGACCGAACTGTTGGCGTATCCGTCGCGCGCGAAAACGGTCAGACCGGATTCCAGAAAACGCGCACGCCGTTGGCGCTGCCGGTCCTCTACGGGTTGCCCGGCATACATTCGTCCCGTATTCGCATCCTGTGACATTGGGGCAGACAATACCGAAGGGCCCGATCCCCTCGTCATGGATCGGGCCCTTCGCCGCAACTGACGGCCGACCGCGCGTCGGCCGAGTTGGCAAGTCTGCGTCGGCTCGTTATTCGCTCGTGGCGTCGGGGCAGGCGAGATGTTCGACACTCACCGGCCTTCCCCATCGCCGACGGCATGCGAGCGACTATCCGAGCACGTCGGAGGGAACACCTGTCAAACACGAACTCCGATCTGGGATTACCTGGCCAGTGTCACTGGCTGTTTGCCGAATCGGACGATACCGAGAGCTACGGCGGCACGGGCGATTTTGAAGGGAATTCCTAGAATTATTTAGAAGGCTTCGGCGCGGAAACAGAGGCGGTACCGCCCATTGACCTACCGTGGCCGAATGGGGACCGCACTGCTCTACGGATTGGGCACGGCAGTGCCGTTGGTACTCGGCGCCGTTATCGGTCTGCGGTGGTCGTTGCCGAAGCCGTTGCTCGCCTCGCTGATGGCCTTCGGCGCGGGCACCATGATCGCCGCGGTGACCAATGAACTGTTCGAGCCCGCGTTCGTCGAAGCGGGTGCGTGGATCGCCGGTATCGCACTGTTCGCGGGCGCGACGGTCTACGTGGTCGCGAACCGTTTCATCGAACAGCGGCTCGGCCCCACCGCGATCGGCTGGGCGTTGATGCTCGGCACGGTGCTCGACGGCGTTCCGGAGAACACCGCGCTCGGCGTCTCGCTGTCCGGCGGCGGGGGCGTGGTGCTGCTGGTCGCGGTGGCGGTGGGGAATGTGCCAGAGGCGATCGGCGGTTCGGCGCTGATGCGCGACCGGCACGGCTTCGCGCCCGGGCGCGCACTGGCATTGTGGACCATCACCGGCGTGGTGCTGGTCGTGGTCACTGTGCTGGGAAACGTGCTCTCCGACAACCTTTCCGGGACGCAGATCAGCACTGTGCAAGCGTTCGCGGGCGGTGCGACGATCGCCGTCCTCGCGGATTCGCTCATGCCAGAGGCGTACCGCGAAGGTGGATGGTGGGTCGGGATCGCCACGGCCGCAGGTTTCCTCGTAGCTTTCGTCCTCGGCTAGCGCCCGCCGAAGGCGGTGGCCTTACGCAAAGTTCCGACTACCTCACGCAGCTTTCACCCGTACCGAAATGCCACAGCCTACGCTGCGAGCCCGATGACGACCTCGCGCTCAGCGGATGACAGCTCGAATCGGGAGCCGGCGGGTCAGTTCGGGGTCGCGAGGAGGGCGGGTAGGTCTGCTATCGAATCGATGACGTGATCCGGTTGGCGTGGCGACGCTTCCAGTACGGCGGTGCGGAACTTGCCGGTGCGCACCAGGACTCCGGTCATGCCGACATCTTGGGCGGCCAGCACGTCCGAGTGCAGGTCGTCGCCGATCATCACGACCTGCTCAGGTGTCAGGTCCATGGTCGCGGCGCAGGTGCGGAATCCGGTGGCCGACGGCTTCCCGATGACGGTGACGGTGGCGTTGCCCGCGGCTTCGAGGCCGGGCAGGTAGGTGCCGGTGTCGATGCGCAGGCCGTCGTCGGTGGCCCAGGTCATGCCGCCCTGCATGGCGACGACCGGTACCCCGTCGAGCATCAATTCGACGACGCGACTGAGCGCGCGGTGGCTGAATTCAGGGCCTGCGCCACCGAGGACGACGACCTCGGGGTCGGTGTCGTCGAGCCGCAGGCCGGCCAGGTCGGCGTCGATATCGCCGTGATTGAGCACCCAGGTGCGGGCGCCGGGGTGGTTGCGGCGCAGGTACTCGACGGTCATGCGGGCCGCGGTGACGATCTCGTCGGCGGAGACCTCGATGCCCGCCGCGCACAGCCGTTCGGCGATCTCGGCCTGGGTGCGCGAGGTGGTGTTGGTCAGGAAGGCGCGGCGCAGACCCTGCTCGGCCAGGCGCCGCACGGCATCGGGTGCACCGGGCAGGGCGCGCCAGGAAGTCACCAGCACGCCGTCGATGTCGTAGAGCACGCCGGCTGTCCGATTCGGCTCGGCCATAGCGTCACTGTAGACCGGCCGCCGGGGCGCGCGGGGGCGTGTCGGCAGCATGATCGGGTCGAAAGATGCGGGAGCGGACGGGGTTCGAGCGCGCCCGCCCGGCTCTCGCCCGATCGCCCGTCGCCCGCCCGGCTCGGCGATCCGCACGGCCTGCACGGCAAGATCGTCGCGCCGGTCCAGAGCAGCTCGACGACGGCATCGGCCGCACCTGTTAGGGCTAGTGCCGCTCTTGTGCGGCGGGCGCCTCGCCCCGGGTGGCGTCGAAGAGGTCCGCGCAACGGGTGAGCAGATCGATCAGGGTCTGGCGTTCCCCGGCGGTGAATCCGGCCGCGACGGCCCGCTCCACGGCGACGGCGCGGACGTCCGCGTCGCGCATGACCGCCTCACCCGCCTCGGTGAGCCGGGTTTCGAGGACGTTCTTGTGCCAGGCGTGCGGGGTGCGCTCGATCAGGCCGCGGTCGACGAGGTTGGTGAGCACCGTGTTCATCGTCGGCGGCGTCACACCGCACAGCCGGGCCAGCGCGGCGGCGGAGATGCCGGGGTTCTCGGCCAGGTAGAGCAGGGCCGCGTACTGCGCAACGGTGACGCCCGCCGGCTTCAGCGCGGCGTTCTTGGCCGCGTTCAACGCCTGCTCGGCGCGTTTGACATACGAACCGATGCGTTCGTCGGCGGGCATGGACGTCATACGGGCATCGTAACCAGCCTTCCCGTCATTAGAGTCTTGACGAGCATTAGAACTCTAATCTACATTCGTGCACGCCGATCGGTTTGGCTACGAATAAGCTGTCTGCAAAGGGGTCCACACCATGTCTCACGCATCGCCTCGCCGCTGGTCGGCGGCGGTATTCGCGGCAACCGCCACTCTCACCCTCGCCGGATGCGGCGGCACCGCGGAATCGGCGGAACCCGCACCGCGTATCGAGACCGCCTTCGAACTGCCCGGCGATCGCGTCTACCCGGAGGGCATCGCGGTCGACGAGCGCAACGGCGATATCTACGTCGGCTCCTTCGCCGACGGCACGATCTACCGCGCCGCGGCCGGGGCCGAACGGGCCGACGTCTTCCTGCCCAGCGGCACCGACGGCCGCGTCACCGCGAACGGGCTGCGCGTAGACTCGGCCGGGCGGCTCTGGGTGACCGACTCGACGGCCGGGGTGAGCGTGTACGACATCGCCTCGCGCGCCCTGCTCGCCCGGCTCGACGTGCCCGGCAGCGGCGAGCGCTTCGTCAACGACATCGCGATCACCGCCGACGGCACCGCCTACCTGACCGACAGCAAACGCGCCGTCCTCTACCGCGTCAGCCCGGCGGACCTGAACCGCGTCATCGCTGGTGGCGGCCGGGGTGAACTGACCGTTGGCTTCGACCTGAACCCGGTGATCGAACCGCACGGTCCCGAGGCCTACACCCTCAACGGCATCACCGCCGATGCCGCCGGCAGCTTGCTGCTCGTCGTCGATTCGGCCGGTGGCGATCTCTACCGGGTGGACCTCGGCGGCGACGCCGGAGGCGCTATCGGCAAAGTCGATCTGAACGGCGGTGAGGTGTCGATGGGCGACGGCCTCGAGTTGGATGGCACGACGCTGCGGGTAGCCCAGAACATGAAGAACACCGTCGTCCGCTGGACTCTCACCGCGGACGGCACCGGCGCGAAACGCGAGGCCGAAGTGTCCGATCCGACCCTCGCGGTCCCGACGACACTGGTGCATATCGACGACCGAACCCTCGTCGTCGCATCGCAATTCGACAAGGGCGGCCCGCTCGGTCCCGGTACTCCTGCTACCCCGTTCCGCATTCTGTCGGTAACCGGGATCTGAGCTCGCACCGCCGGACGCGTCGCGTCCGTTCGGGCGGATCCGCGGCTCGGCGTCACCAGTCCCATCCGACGGTGGCCGCGCGATCCGCGCACCGTGCACATATATCCATCAGCCGGGAACAAAACTCGCCAACTGAACACATATATTCGTCATACTGTTGTCATGCGACGAGCGGAGTATCGGTGACGGATTCGGGGTCGGCGCTGCTGGTGCGGGCGTTGGAGGCCAATGCGTCGCATACCTCGGAGTCGGTGCGGGCGGTCACCGCCCGGTTGATCCGGGACGGCTCGCTCGAGACGGGGATGCGGTTGCCCACCATCCGGGAGCTCGCGCAGCATTGCGGATTGAGCACGCGCACGGTCGTGGCCGCGTGGGGTGAGCTGCGCAAGGAAGGTCTCATCGCCACCAATCGGCGCGGCGGGACGGTGGTGGCCGCGGTGGATCCGGCGCCGGCCGGGCGCACGCTCGCCGATCGTGACCTGCTCACCGGCAGCCCCGATTACGACCTGCAACCGGATCTGGCGCCCGCGATGCTGGCCGGGCTGCACACCGAGCGGCTCAACCGGCCGGGGCGCGAGTACATCACCGATCGGTTGCGTGACGCGGTCATCGACGGCTGGCCCTTCCCCGCCGAAGCATTCGTCGCCGCGGGCGGGGGTTCGGAGGGGCTTTTCCTCGCCGTTCATGCCGCCGCGCCCACGGGTTCGCTGGTCGCGGTGGAGGAGCCGGTGATGCCGGGCTTCCTCGACACCCTGGCCGACGTCGGCTACGAAGTGGCCGGCATCGAATCCGATGAATTCGGCGCCCTGCCGGACGCATTGGCTGCGGTGCTGCGCCGGTCGCCGTCGGTGGTGGTGCTGCAACCGGAGGGCGCCTATGCCGCGCGCGGAGCGCTGTCGGAGGCCCGCGCCGCCGAACTGGCCGAGGTGTTGCGCGCCGCCGAAACGGTGCCGTGGATCGTGGAGGACGATGCGGTCGGGCCGCTGGCCTACGCGCAGGCTCCGTCGCTCGGCGGCTTCTTCCCCGAGCGCAGTGTCCGGGTGCGCAGCTACTGCAAGGCGTACGGGATGGATATCCGCACCTGCGTCATCGGTGGTAGTGCGGAACTTGTCGAACGAGCCATCCGCGGCCGAGTGCACGGTATCGCGGCCAACAGCCGGATCTTGCAGGATGCCTTGGCGCATCTGATCGCCGACCGGTCCACCGCCGCACTGATCGAGACCGCCCGCGATCGGTATGCGGCGCGGCGCTCCGGGCTGCTCGCGGCCCTGCGGGAGCGTGGCGTCACCGCACGATCCGGAGTGAACAGCCTGGTCGTGTGGGTCGAGGTGGCCGATGAACAGAGCGCACTGCTGGGCCTGGCCAGGCACGGGGTGATCGTGGGTTCGGGCGCGAAATCCCATGTGGCGCCGCAGCGGCCGGGGACGGTCCGGGTCGCGGTGCCCCAGCTTCCCGATGATCCAGCCGCCCTTGCCGAACTCGCCGGCCTGCTGGCCGATGCGGCGGGCGCAACCCTGCGCGAGTTCTTGGACTGAACGGAATCGCTCTCTCGGGTGGAGGGTGCGCCGTCCGCCGCCCACCACGCGCAACGCCCTCCGCGCCACCCGTTGCCGCTGGCCACACCACACGCCGCGCCGCTGGCGCGCAATGGACCGGGCGGCACAAGCCCGGTGCTGGGCCACTGTGAACGCTTCATGGGGCCGAATTCGCTGGGGCAAAACGTGTTTGCCAATGATGCCGGGCGAGCGGGCGCGACCGGATGTCGCAGCGCGTCGCCGAGGGGTTTTCGTACTATCGGATCGGCAACGTGGTCAGTCGCGGCGCGATCTCGGTGCTGATCCGGTGCAGGCATTCCCCGTACCGAGGGTGGCCCACCGCGAGCGGAACATAGAACAGCACCTCGGTCGCGGCTGCCCGGCCCGGATCGGCGCGCAACTCGTCCACGATCTGCGCGGCGGATCCGATGTGGATCCGGTTGTCCGCCAGGTACCGGCGCCGTTCGGATTCGCCCGGCAATTCGGGATAGAAGGCGGGACTCAGCGCGATATCGGTGTCGAGCAGGTCCAGCGAATCGTGTTCGCTCGCGCCCGGCAGTACCGCGACGCTCGAACCGATACGCGGGGTGCCGCGGCACTGCTCCAGGTAGGCGTCGACCAGTTCGGTGACGCTGCCGCCCGCCCGCGCCTGGGAATTGCCGTGCGGCAGCAGGCCGTCACCGGCGGCACCGGCGCGGCGCGCGGTGTCGATATTCCCGGTGGACTGCCACATGCGCGATCGCAGTGTTCCCGGCGGCGGATACAGCGCGACCTCGTCGGTGACCAGGCCGTCGTCCAGGATGCGGTGCACAGCGGTGAGCCGCTCGGCGTAGATCGACTCCCGTTCGCTGTCGGGAACGCCGAATCCGGCCCAGCTGCTGGCCGAAAGCCCGAACCCGAGCCCCTTGCCGACGCCGAGCTCGAGCCGTCCGCCGCTGAGCGCATCGGTGACCACGGCATCCTCCGCCAGCCGGACCGGATGCTCGAACGGGATGCTGACGACGCCGGCACCGAGCCGGATCGTCGCGGTGTGCTGGGCCACGGCGGTGAGAAACGGGAACACCGAGGGCAGCGCCGCGTGATGGGCCCGGAAATGGCGGGTGGCGAACCAGATGGTGCGATATCGGAGCTGCTCGGCGCGCACCGCGATATCGATGGTGTGCCGATACACCTCGGCGGCGGGCGGGCCGCTGCGCAGCTGGACGAACAATGACGGCGCGCTCACAGCCCGTAATGCCCTCTCAGGGTGGTGGTCGCGTATTCGGTGCGGAAGATGCCACGCCGTTGCAGTAGCGGGACCACATGGTCGACGAAATCGGCCAGCCCACCGGGCAATTCATCGATCATCACATTGAAACCGTCGCAGGCGCCGCCGCGGAACCAGTCGGTGATGAAGTCGGCCACCTGCTCCGGCCCGCCGACCACCTTCGCGTGCACGCTGCCCGACGCCAGCAGCCGAGCGGCGCCGCGGGTGTCGGCTCCGCTGGCGCGGACGTATTCGAGCAGCACAGCGCGCTGGCCACGGGAACCGGCGTCGGTGTGCTCGGCGGGGATCTTGTCCCACGGGAACGGCGCGTCCAGATCGAGGTCGGTGGGTGCGATGCCGAGCCGGTCGGCCAGGTTGACCAGCTGGACCTCGTCGGGGATGAGGTCGATCAGTTCGCGTTCCCCCTGCCGGGCGGCGGCCTCCGAATCGGCGAGCACCACGATCAGACCGGGCAGCAGCTTCACGCTGTCGGGATCGCGTCCGGCATGCGCGGCCAGCCGCCGCAGTTCGGTGCGGCGGGCAGCGGCCGAGGCCGGATCGACGTGCGCGGAGTACACCGCGTCGGCGGTCGTCGCCCCCAGTTCCACGCCATGTGTGGAGGCGCCGGCCTGGATCAGCACCGGACGGCCGTGGGTCAGCGGCGGCGCCTTCAACGGACCGGCCACCCGGAAGAACTTGCCATCGTGGCCGATCGGGCGCACCACCGCAGGATCGAGATAGCGCCCGGTCGCCTTGTCGCCCGCGATGGCATCGGCGGGCACCGAATCCCAGAGTGCGAGCACCACATCGAGGAACTCGGCGGCGCGCGCGTACCGCTCGGATTTCGGCAGCGCCTGATCCAGCGAGTAGTTGCGGGCCGCCGCATCGCCGCCGGTGACGACGAAATTCCAGCCAACCCGGCCGCCGGAGATCGCGGACAGCGCGGCGAAGGCGCGGGCCAGATTGTAGGGGTCGTTGTAGGAGGTGGTCGCGGTGATGATCTGGCCGATGCGCTCGGTGCGCGCGGCGATCACCGATTGCGCGATGAACGGGTCGAGCAGCCGGCTCGGCGCGGTCCAGTCCTTGGCCTGGATATCGGGGGAGTCGGCGAGGAAGACGGCGTCGAGCAGGCCGCGTTCGGCGGTGCGCGCGACGTCCAGGTAATGCTCGATGCCGACGAAATGCGCCGCGGGTTCCTCGGCCCGCCGCCATGGGCTGCCGATGGTGCCACCCGGAATCAGATTGGCGTTCAGGATGACGTGACGGGGCTGGTCTGCCATGGAATCTCCTGGCTGGTAGC
Organism: Nocardia sp. CDC519; assembly: GCF_059509835.1. Lineage (NCBI taxonomy): Bacteria > Bacillati > Actinomycetota > Actinomycetes > Mycobacteriales > Nocardiaceae > Nocardia > Nocardia sp. CDC519. The sequence continues at coordinate 1,580,779 of NZ_CM183377.1, forward strand.
GGATCAGAGGGCGGGAGCCGGGTCCGGCGTGACGACCGCGCTGCCGACGACCAGACGGGCGGGATCAGCGGTCCACTGCGACAGCGATCCCGGGTACAGGGCGATCTCGAGGCCGAGGGTGGCGAGCACGAAAACCTGGAGCGCGGCGGCCATCGCGCTACCGCAATAGGACGCGGCCGCGGTCGCATCGGTGAGTCCGAGCGAGCGATAGCGGGTCCACAGCGTCTGCTCGTCGCGGAGCAGTCCGTGCTGATCGAAATCGTCGAACACCGGCGCGCTGACGGCTCCGGGAATATGGCCGCCGAATTCGCCGGCGCCGCGATAGTGCGACTGCGGGCGGGCATCGAGCAGCACTCCGCGTTCCGGCAGCGTGGCGACAGCGGCGGTTTCGATGACGGGCAGCCCACCGGGTTGTGCTGTGGCCGTGCCCTTTTCGCGTGGCTCCGAGCCCTCGCCCGACACGACGGGACCGCCCGCGGCGAGCCAGGCCGGTAACCCACCGTCGAGCACGCGCACATCCGGCAGCCCCGCCCACCGCAGCACCCACCAGGCCCGGGCAGCTGGTATCGAACCGGCATCGTCGTAGACCACCACCGTGCTGTCGGCGTGAATGCCCCAGCGCTGCAACGCCGCGGTGAGATCCGCCGGTTCCGGGAGCGGACGGGCGCCGGAGTACGGGGTCGCGCTGCCCGTGAGATCGGCGTCGACGTCGACGAATCGCGCGCCAGGCAGATGGCGTCGCGCGCAGCCGGGGCCGCCCGCACCCGCCCGGACGTCGAGCAGCACCAGCCGCTTCGGCGGATCGGTACGCAGCCGACCTGCGGAAATGAGGTGGGCAGCACGGTGGCCGGACATCGGGCCCCTTTCGGCGATCGGGAGGCAACGCGCTGCCGAGGATATGTATCCCGAATCAGGGAACACATAATTGGAGTCTGCTTGACTTTTTGTGTTCCCGGCAGCGTGGCGGGCCTCTTATGTTTTCGCCACCGAGCTCAACGGAGCCGGTGGTACGAGCGGGAGGTCTGCGGTGGGAAGTGTCGTGACGAGCCGTGTCGTCGACGCGGAATGGTTGCGCTCCCGGCTGACCGATCCGGGCGTCGTCGTCATCGAGGTGACCAATACGCCTGGTGCGGCACCGGGCAGCACCCTCGGCGAAGCAGGTGGTGCGCCGAGCGTTCCCGGTGCGCGCACGGTGTATTGGAAAGACCTGCTGTGGCACCGCACGCGCCGCGAGTTCGCCGCACCGCACGAACTGGTCGCCCGGCTGCATGCCCTCGGCGCGGATGCGGAATCCACGGTGATCTTCGCCGGCGAACCCACCCAATTCGCCGCCTACGCCCTCTGGGTGGCGGCGGCCGTCGGCGTCGGCGGAGACCTGCGCTATCTCGACGGAGGACTGCCGGCCTGGCGCGGAGACGGTCGTGCGCCGGTACCTTCGCGACCGTCTGCGGCTGAACCGCCTGAGGCCATACCGCCTGCGGCTGAACCGCCCGCGCCCGTGTCACCTGCGGACCCATCGCGCGCCCCCTCGGCACCGCCACTTCCCTTGGTGGCTCCGCGTACTGACGAACTCGTCGCCGGCCGTGAGGACGTCCTCGCCGCGATCGCTTCGCCGACCGCGATCGTGGATCTGCGCTCGCCGGAAGAATATTCGGGCGCGCGGGTCGCCCCCGTCACCGAGCCGATCGATCACGGGGCCGAGCGTGGCGGGCATATTCCGGGTGCGTCGAGTCTTCCGGTGCAGGATCTGCTCGATGAGCAGGGGTTGTTGCGGCCGGTGGCCGAGATCCGGGCGCGGGTCGCCGAACTGGGCATCGACGCGGCCACCGAGATCATCGCCTACTGCCGGCTCTCGCATCGGGCCGCGCTCGGGTGGTTGATCTTCGAGGAGCTGCTCGGTGATCGGCGGGTGCGCGTGTACGACGGGTCCTGGACCGAATGGGGCAGCCTGGTCGGCGCGCCCATCGAGGTCTGAGCGATGACTGCGCATCGTCACGTCGTGCTCGGCCGCATCGTCGGCGTCGTGCTGTCCGCGGTCGCGATGATGTGGGCCGCGGTCACCCTGGCCTTCCTCGCCGTACACATCGCACCGGGTGATCCGGTCACCGCGATCATGGGTGAGTCGAGCGATCCCACCCAGCGAGCGCGGATCGAACAGGACTGGGGTCTGGATCAACCGATCGGCGTGCAGTACGTGCGGCATCTGGACCGGCTGCTGCACGGTGACCTCGGCTACTCCTATGTGCGCGGCGAACCGGTGACCGACATCCTGTTCGGCGAACAGCTCGGCACCAGCGCGCAGCTCGCCGGATTCGCCCTGCTCATCGCGGTGGTGCTGGCGCCGCTGCTGGCCGTGCTGACCGCCGGGCGGCGCGATGTGTTCAGCCGCGCACTCGGCACAGCGGAGGTCGTGCTCGCCTCGGCGCCGCCGTTCTGGATGGGGCTCATCCTGATCTGGATCTTCGCCTTCACCCTCAAGGTGCTGCCGGTGACGGCGGGAAACGAGTTCCAGCGGCTGATCCTGCCCGCCGTCACGCTGGCGCTGCCGATCGCCGCGGTGCTCGCACAGGTGATGCGCGAGGGGATCGAGCGCGCGCTGGAGCAGCCGTTCGCGCTCACCGCACGCTCGCGCGGGATCAGCACCACCCGGCTGCGATTGCGGCACGGGCTACGGCATTCGCTGATTCCCGCGGCGACGCTGGCCGGCTGGGCGGTCAGTGGGCTGCTCACCGGGACGGTCGTGATCGAGGAAGTCTTCGGCCGCGCGGGCATCGGCCGCGCGACCGTGGAGGCGGTCACCTACTCCGATGTCCCGGTGGTGCTCGGTGTCGCGCTGCTGACCGCGGCGATCTACCTGACCGTGACGGTGCTTGTCGACATCGCCTACCTCTGGATCGATCCGCGACTGCGGGAGGCCACGCCATGACCACGAAAGTCGCAGCACGCCTGCGCTTTCCCGCGCTGCCCGCGCATCCGGCAGCCGTATGGGCAGCGACAGCGGTGCTGGCGCTCGCGGCGCTGGCCGCGCTCGCGCCCGGCGTGCTCGGGCCGGGAGACCCCCTGCAGACCGATCTGCTCGCCGCGCACCAACCGCCATCGGCCGCCCATCTGTTCGGCACCGATCAGCTCGGCCGCGACGTGTTCACCCGGGTGGTGCACGGGGCCAGGCTGTCGCTGACGATCGGCGTATCGGCGACCGCGCTCGCGGTACTGATCGGGGTGACGCTCGGCCTGATCGCCGGGATCGGCAACCGCATCGTCGACGCGATCGCCTCGCGCACCTTCGATCTGCTCGGCGCCTTCCCGGAGATCCTGCTCGCCCTGGTGCTCATCACCTTCACCGGCACCGGCACGCCGAATCTCATTCTCGCCATCGGTATCGCGGCCGCACCACGCTTCGCGCGGGTGATGCGGGCGGAGACGCGGGCCGTGCGCGGCAGCGAATACGTCGCACAGGCGGGCCTGTTCACCCGGTCGCGCACCCGGATCGTGGTGCGCCACATCCTGCCCAACGCCCTGCGTTCGCTTCCGGTGGTGGTCACGCTCGGGCTCGGCACCAGCATTCTCGGCGCGGCGGCCCTGAGCTTCCTCGGCTTCGGACCGCAACCACCGGAACCGGAATGGGGCTCGATGCTCGCCGAGGGCCACGGCGATCTGCGGATCGCCTGGTGGTCGGTGGCCTTCCCCGGCGCCGCCATCACGGTGGTCGTGCTGGCGACCACCGTGCTCGGCCGCTACGCCGGTCACCGCTTCGAACGGAGGGCACACCCATGACGCTCACGGCCACCGCCGAACCATCCGCGGACACCGAGGCCGAGACCGTGCTGCGGGTGCGGAATCTGCGCATCGGATTCGCGGGCCGCGCCGGCGATGTCGTCGACGGAATCGACTTCGAGCTGCGGCGCGGGGAGATCCTGGCCATCGTCGGCGAATCGGGCTCCGGCAAATCGGTGACCACCCGCAGCCTGGTCGGCCTGGCGGGCGACGGCGCGCGGGTGCGGGCCGACCGGTTCGACCTGTTCGGCACCTCCGCGCAGGAGCTGACCGAGCGGCAGTGGCGCCGGATCCGCGGCACCCGGATCGGCCTGATCCTCCAGGACGCCCTCGTCGCCCTCGACCCGCTGCGCACGATCGCCGCCGAGATCGGTGAATCCCTACCGGCACTCCCGCGTGCCGAACGCGACCGCCGCATCGAGGAACTGCTGACCTCGGTCGGCATCGCCGAACCCGCGATTCGCAAGCGGCAGCATTCCTTTCAGCTGTCGGGCGGGCAGCGTCAGCGCGCACTGATCGCCGCGGCGCTGGCCGGCGATCCGGATATCCTCATCGCCGACGAACCGACCACCGCGCTCGATGTGACGGTGCAGGCGCAGGTGCTCGACCTGCTGGTCAGCCAGGTCGCGGGCGGCCGGTCGATGATCCTGGTCAGCCATGATCTGGCGGTCGTCGCCGCGGTGGCGGACCGGATCCTGGTGATGAAAGCGGGCCGGATCGTGGAGTCCGGCCCGGCCCGGCAGGTGATCGAAGCGCCCGCGCACGCGTACACCAGGCAGCTGCTGGCCGCGGTGCCGCAGGGTAGCGCGGGCGCGCCGCCCCCGGCCGGGCCGCCGATCTTCCGAGCAGATGGACTCGGCAAGTCGTATCGGGTGCGTGGGCGTTCGGTCCCGGCCGCCACCGGCATCTCATTCGAGGTGCAGGCAGGCGAGGTGCTCGGGGTGGTCGGCGAATCCGGTTCCGGGAAATCCACCGTGGCGAAGATGATCAGCGGTCTCGTCGAACCCGACAGCGGTGCGATGCGTTTCGGTGACGCGCCGTTGACCAGAGCCACCCGCCGACCCGGCGAGATCGGGCTGGTGGCACAGGATTCGGTGGGCTCGTTCGACCCCCGTTACCGGGTCGGCGACATCATCGCCGAAAGCGTCGCCGTGCGGTTCGGTCGTGGCGAACGCGCCGCGGCCGAGGTGCGGCGGCTGCTGGACGCGGTGCATCTGCCCGCCGAGGTGATCGATCGCCATCCCCGCGAGCTGTCCGGTGGACAACGGCAGCGGGTCAATATCGCCAGGGCGCTCGGCGCGCAGCCGCGGCTGGTGGTGTGCGACGAACCGGTGTCGGCGCTCGATATCTCGGTCCAGGCCCAGATCCTCGCGCTGATCGCCGAACTCGCGCGCGAACGTCACGTCGCGGTCGTCTTCATTTCCCACGATCTGGCCGTCGTCCGGCAGATCTGTCATCGCGTGCTGGTCCTGCACGACGGGGAGATCGTCGAATCCGGTTCGGCCGACGACGTTTTCACCGCACCGTCGGCGCCCTACACCCGTGCCCTGCTCGAATCCGTTCCGCGCCTGCCCGCGCGGGCCACCACAGAAAGCTATTCGCGTGCGTAACCGCATCACTCGACCCTTCCTGCTACTGCTCGCCACCCTGGCCTTGGCGGTGGCCGGCTGCGCCTCCGACCCGGAACCGGGCAGCGGCGGTGGCGGCCCGACCTCCCCGCCGCAGGCGGGCGGCACCTTCACCATCGCCCTCCCGAACTATCCTGAACGCGGCCTCAACCCGCACTTCGGCGCGGCGTTCGACGCCTCGCAGGTGCTGCGCAACAGCTACGACAGCCTGATCGCCGAGGACCGCGAAGAACAGTTCCACCCCTGGCTGGCCACCGAGTGGACCATCTCACCCGACGGCACCGTCTACGAGTTCACCCTGCGCCAGGACGTGACCTTCCACAACGGCGAGAAATTCGACGCGAACGCGGTCAAGGCGAATATCGATCTGCTGCGCGATCCGCAGTCGCCGTCGTGGACGGTGCTCGGGCTGTTGCAGTATTCGAGCGTCAGCGCCGTCGATGTGCTCGACCCCTACAAGGTGCGGATCACGCTGAGCACGCCGCGAGCGGATTTCCTGTCCACCCTGGCCGGACTCAGCGGCGCCATCGTCGCGCCGAGCACGCTCACCGGCGATAAACAGGCCCTCACCAGCGGTGCCGGTCTCGTCGGATCCGGGCCGTTCATCTTGGACAAGGCGGTGCAGGGCCAGGAGATCAGGTTCCGGAAGAACCCCGATTACCGCTGGGGCCCGGCCACCGCCACGCATCAGGGCGCCGCCTACCTGGACGAGCTGGTGGTCAAGTACATCCCGGAGGCGTCCACCAGGGCCGGTCTGCTGCGCAGCGGTGAGGTCGACGCGATCGGCACCGTCAAGGCCACCGATATCGGGCTCTTCGACGGCATCGACGGGTTCCAGTACGAGCAGATCGGCTCGGCGGCCTCGCCCACGGTCATCATGCTCAATCTCACCAATGGGCCGACCACCGATGTGCGGGTTCGCCGGGCCATCGCCAAGGGCGTCGATATCGCCGCGGTGGTCGACAGTCTCACCAAGGGCTCCCAGCGCCGGGCCTGGAGCCTGATCTCGCCGGACAGCGCCTACTACGACGCCAAGTACGAAAACCGCGGCACCGCAGATCTTCCCGCCGCGCGCGCCCTGCTCGACGAAGCCGGCTGGACCGGCAGCGACGCCGACGGCTATCGCACCGACAGCACCGGCCGACAGCTGGTCATCCGGCTGCTCGCGACCGTACCGACCTATCCCGAAGACGATTTCCTGAAGGCCTGGCAGGCCGAACTGCGCCAGAACCTCGGCATCCGGGTCGACTTGCAGTTCGTGGAGAACGCCCAGGTCTACGACCTGCTCGCGCGCAACCAGTACGAGGCGTTCCCACGCCAGGTGGGCGGGCTGGATCTGTCGCTGCAATTCAACCGCGCCTACGGATCCACCTCGCCGGACCTGAAATACGGCCAGATCGACGGCATCACCATCGGCTCCATCGTCGCCGGCTCCAAACTCGCCGATCCGCAGGTGGACCGCTGGCTCATCGACGCCACCAAGGCGACCGACCGGCAGCAGCGCAAGCAGCTGTTCGATCAGATCACCGCCCACCTGCTCGACAACGCCGTCGCGATCCCGCTCTACACCGACCGCAACAGCGTCGCCGCCACCTCCGCCGTGCACAACGTGACCTCGCTGTTCGACCCGCCTCGCAACAGCGTCAACGCCTGGGCATACGACATCGCCGTCCGCTGACCAGACCGCCGCCACCCCCTCCTGGAAGGCTCGATCATGACCGCAGCAACGCAGACCCCGACCCTGACCTTCGACCGCAATATCCCGCGCGGCATCGTGCACCGGGAATCCATCGCCGAGGTGTTCCTCACCGACGCCCAGCCAGTGCCGGGCGGCGCCGTCTTCGCCGCCCAATTACCCCGCAACCACTCATATTTCAGCGATCACCGCGGCACCTCCACCACCTACGATCCGCTGCTACTGATCGAGGTGTTCCGGCAGGTCGCCATCTACTACGCGCACACCTTTCTCGGGGTGGATCGTTCGGAGAAGTTCATCTTCGGCTCCGCCGATTTCGCCATCGCCGATCCGGACACCCTGCGCATCGGCAACTGCCCCGGACATTGCGTCATCGAGGCGCGGGTGGTCGGCGAGAAGCGCCGGGACGATCAGATCATCGGCCTGTCGCTGGAGATGGTGGCCGAGATCGAGGGCCACGAAGCCGCCAGGGAGGTGATGGTCTATCAGTGGATGCCCGCGCCGGTGTGGAACCGGATCCGGGTGCGCGGGCGCGAATCGCTCGGCCTGCCGCCGCAGCACACGATTCCGGAGCAGCTGCCGGTCGCGCGGATGCGGCCGGGCTCGGTGGGCAGGCACAATCCGCGCAATGCCATCCTCGCCAACCCGGTGCTGGCCGGGCTGGAGCTGTCGGCGCTGACGATCATCGACACCAACCACCCCTCGCTGTTCGATCACGCCCTCGACCATGTGCCCGGCATGTTGCAGTTCGAGGCCGCCCGCCAGATCGCGATGGCCGCCGCGAACGCCGTGCTCGGACTGGACACCAGCCGCATGGTGATGCATCGGCTGGATATCGAGTTCACCAAATTCGGTGAGTTCGAACGCGATACGGTCGCCAAGGCCACCGTGGCCGCGGTGCCCGGTGACGCCGGCGGTGCGCGGGCTCAGGTGAGTCTGGTCCAGGGCGATGACGTGATCGCCGCCGGTGCGGTGGAACTGCGCTTCCGCCCGGCCGACGTCTGGACCATGGTCCAGTGAGCGGGCCGATCACGTCGGGGCCGTTCGTCTGGTTCGATTTCGGTGGCGTGCTCTCCCCACCGCTGGATGAGCTGTTCCTGCGGTACGAGCAGGTGACGGGCATTCCGGTGGACCTGTTCAAGTACGCGATCGCCGAAGTCGGCGCCCAATACGGGCTGCCGCCGCTGGCGCCGATCGAATTGGCCCTGCTCGACGAGCGGGCCTGGGTGCGCAAGCTGCATGCCGCGATCCGGGCCAAGGAACCCGATCTCGACCTCTCGCGCAGCGAAGCGGATTTCGGCCGGCAGTGGTTCGCCGGGCACCAGGTGAACCCGGCGGTGCGCGATTTCGTCATCGAACTGGCCGAAGGCGGAACTCCGGTGGGAGTGCTGAGCAACAACGTTGTCGAATGGGAACCGCACTGGCGCAGCATGATCGATCTCGATGGCGTGCTCAGTGCGCTCGTCGATTCCTGCAAGGTGGGGTTCCGCAAACCCGATGCGCAGATCTTCGCCATCGCGGCCGAGGCCGCGGGCGTCGCACCGGAGCAATGCGTCCTGATCGACGATCTGGCCGAGAATTGTGCCGCCGCACGGGCGTCGGGCTGGACGGCGGTGCGGTTCCGTGATGCCGGGCAGGCCATCGCCGAGGTGCGTGAGGTCCTCGACCGATGGCCCGGCTGACCATTGCCTCACAAGGTGGCGGCAAGGTAACCGTCGGGCCGGATCAGGGCCGAGGTCCACGTCTGGTCCGGGGTTACCTTGCCGGTCACCACCAGGGCATCGGCCGGTGCGTCCGGCACCGGTGTGTGCTCGTCGGGCCGGATCGCCACGAATCGGCCCGCGCGCAGCAACTCCACCAGGGTGCGCTCGCGGCCATCGGCCTCGGTCAGCACCAGATCGTGCTGGAAACCGGGCTGGAACTGCCCGCTGATGAGCTGGGCGACGGCATCATGGATCACCGGAACCGCGAGCATGGCCAGCACGGCATCGCGCAGTTGCGGGGAGTGCGGGTTCATCATCCGCGATTGCAGCACGGTATTGCCCACCACCGCCGAGGCGACGGCCACGCGTTCGCGCGAGTAGTCGTCCAGGATCGTGGGCGGGTCGCCTCCGGTGATGACCCTGGCCAGCCGCCAGCCCAGCGCGAACGCGTCCTGCATGCCGGTATTGAGGCCCTGGCCGCCCAGCGGATAGTGACTGTGCGCGGCATCGCCTGCCAGCAGCAGGCGTCCGTCGCGCAGGCGGGTGCGGAAGCGGCCGTGGTCGCTGAACCGGGTCAGGTGGCTGATCTCGGCCAGTTCCGGCGGAGTGCCGAGCACGTGACCGAGACGGTCGCGGTACTCCTCGACGGTCGGTTCCGGGCGGTGCTCGAGTGGACCGCTGAAATCCATCGCGATGATTCGGGCCTGGCCGTACGGGTTCGGGTTGTGCATGGTCCAGCCGGTGGACGTCGGATTCCAGCCGGGCGGAATCTGTTCCGGCGCTGCGGCGACGGCAAGCCCGGCAATGGCATTCATGCTCGCCGGGTACGTCGTGGCGGGAAAATTGCCGGTCCGCGCGACGAGGCTGCGGGCGCCGTCGGCGCCGACGGCATAGGCCGCGCGAATCCGCAGGGTGCGGTCGCCGGCGAGGTCGAGAACATCGGCGCGCACCGCTTCGGCGGTTTCCGTCAGCCCGGTGACGGTGTGGCCGCGCAGAATTCGCGCACCGAGTTCCCTGGCGCGTTCCTCGAACGCGGCCTCCAGCCGGGCCTGCGGGATCCCCGCGATCGGCGCCGGTTCCACACTCGGCGCGCTGAGGGCGAGCACCGGCTGGGCGGCGAATTGGAATCGTGTCCGGCGCACGCCGTGCGGATCGCGGCGGATGTCCTCGGGCCGGACACCGGGGAGATAACCGCGACGGGCCAGCAGCGACAGCGACCGCGCGTGCACCGTACCCGCGCGCGGGCGCACATCGAGTTCGATGCGGGTTTCCACGACGACGGTCCGGATCTGCTGCAAGGCCAGTTCTGCGGCGACCAGCATGCCCACCGGGCCGCCGCCGACCACCAGGACATCGGTGTCGATGAGGGCATCGGTGCTGCTGTGGTCGGGCCGGGGCGCCGTGGTCATCACATTCTCCTGGGGCGAGGTGGTCGCGGGCCGGTGCGCGGTTGCGGTTGTACTAGAAGGATCGTAGCTACTAGCATCATAGTACCTATCGGCCGGGTAGTCGCCGACTCCGCAGCCAGTCCATCCACCGCCCCAGGGGTATTCATGTCGACAGTCACCACCGAAACCGAAGTACCGAGCGCGACACCGAGCCGGGCGACGCTGCCCGTGGTGCTCGCCGCTCAGTTCGTCACACCGATGGCGATCGCGGGCACCGCGATCGCACTGCCACTCATCTCCGAAGATCTGGGCTCGAATCCCACTGCGCTGCAATGGGTTGTCAACGGATTCAATATCGCGTTCGCGCTCACCACGCTGCTGTGGGGAGCGGTCAGCGACCGGATCGGGCATCGCCGCACCTTCGGTCTCGGTGCCGCGCTGGTGGTCGCGGGCAGCGTCGGCAGCGTCGCCGCGCCGAATCTGCTGGTGCTCGACCTGGCCCGGGTGCTCGCCGGTGTCGGAGCCGCGGCCATCCTCACCGGTTCCACCGCCCTGCTGTCCGCCGCATACGAGGGCCCGGCCCGGACCAAGGCCTTCGCCGTCTTCGGCACGGTGAACGGCCTCGGCCTCGCCCTCGGCCCGACCATCTCCGGCCTGCTGATCTCACTGCTGGACTGGCGCGGTGTGTTCGTGGTGCACGCGTTGATCCTGGCCGCCGCCGGAATCGGCACGCGGCTGCTGCCCGCGGCGAAACCCGCTGCCGCCGACCACGGTCCGATCCTCGATCTCGGCCTGCTGCGCAATCGGGAGTTCCTGGCGATGTGCCTGGTGCCGGTGGCCGGTTCGATCGGTTTCGTCACCCTGCTCACCTATCTGCCCTCGGCCCTGAGCGGTATCACCGACCTGTCGGCCGGCACCTCCGGGCTGCTCATGCTGGCGATGACCATCCCGGTCTTCGTCGCCCCGGTGGCCGTCGGGCAGCTGATCACCCGCTTCCCGGCGCTGACCATCGGCAAGGTCGTCTACCTCAGCCTCGGCGCGCTGATCCTCGGCAACGCCGGTGTGCTCACGCTGTCCCAGGACCGCTCGGTCGCGTGGATCATCGTCCCGATGGTGCTGCTCGGCCTCGGCTTCGGTCTGCCGATCGGCCTGGTCGACGGACACGCGTTGTCGGTGGTTCCCGCCGAACGCGGTGGTACCGCGGCCGGGCTACTGAACTTCTTCCGCATCGGCAGCGAGGCGGTCTTCGTGGCCGGCTACGCCATCGTGCTGGCCGCGGTCGTCGGCACCCAGCTCAGCGGAGCGGCCGCCCATGACACCGCGGCGGGACAGTTCGGCCACCCCGACGTCTACCGGACGGCCTTCACCACCACAGTCGGCGTTCTCATCGCCCTGCTCGTCGTGCTCACCCTCCTCATCGTCGCGGTGCGCGGTCGTGCACGAACCACCGAGAACCGGGAATTCGGTTCCAGCCCAGAAGGAGTCACCTCATGACCCACGCACTCGACGCGGTCCGGGTCGATCTCGACGGTCTCGCCGGTATCGCCCCGCCCACCATGATCGAACCGTTGCCCGAGCGTTCGCGCGGAGGACTACCGCAGGTCACGCTGCCCAGCGGGCATACCGCCGCGCACCTCACCTCCTATCGCGACGTGCACGCGGTGCTGACCGATGTCAGCTTCGCGCGGGCGGAAACCAATGTGGACGACGGTCCCACCTTCCTGCCGACGATCATGCCCACCGAGATGTTGCTCAATCTGGACCATCCCGGCCACGGGCGGCTCAAGGGCTTCGTGGCCTCGGCCTACAGTGCGGCCACCATGGCCCGGCGGGTGCCTGCCGTGCACCGGGTGCTCGACGATGCGCTCGCCGAGCTGCGGGCCCAGCGTGAACGCGGTTCGGCCGACCTCGTGGGTGCGCTGCTCGATCCAGTGACCATCGGCGTCAATGTGGACTACCTCGGCATCCCCACCGCCGATATCGCCCACTTCCGGCATCTGTCGCGGGAGATGCAGCTGGCCCACGACACCGATGTGGACAAGCTGCTCGCCGATTTCTGGACGCTCTACCACTACATCGAGGACCTGGTGGCGCGGCGCCGCGACCTGCGGCCCGGCCTGATCCTCGACCTGCTCGCCGCACGCGATTCGGTATCGCCGCCGGTTACCGATGCCGAATACGCGGCGATTCTGCTCGGCTCGGTGGTCGGCGGGGATCAGAACATCCTGTCGGTGATCACCAAGATCGCCTATGTGGCGCTGGCCCGACCGGAGTTGTGGCGGTACCTGGTGGATCATCCCGACGACATCCCCACTGCCGTGGAGGAGTTCCTGCGACTGCTTCCGCTCGGTCGGATCTCGACGTTTCCCCGGGTGAGCACGCGCGAGATCCAGCTCGGCGCAGGCGTGCTGTACCCCGGTGAGATCGTCTACGCCGACGCGCATGCCGCCAACCGTGACCCGGATGTGTATCCCGATCCGGCAGTGATCGATCCCGCACGTAATGGCAAGCGCCACCTACAGTTCGGCTACGGTATGCATCACTGCATGGGTGCGGCGATGGCGCGGATGGAGATCACCGAAGTGCTGCGCCGCCTGGTCGCCGAACTGCCCACCCTGGAACTCGCGGTGCCGGAGAACACCATTCAGTGGGAAACCGGGGTGCTCGTGCACCGGCCGGTCTCCCTGCCCGTCACCTGGTAGCCGGCGCGGCCGGATGACGACGCCGGTCGGCGGCGAGAATCGCCTCGAGCAGCCCGGGGAACACCCGCTCCATATCGTCGCGCCGCAACTTCGTCATCCGGCCGTTGCCCACATCCCGCTGCCAGATCAACCCGGCCTTGCGCAGCACCCGGAAATGGTGGGTCCGCGTCGACGGCGCCCACGGCATCCCGAACACACTGCAGAACTGCTCGGTCCCCTCCGGCTCGGCATACAACTGCGCGATCACGCTGCGCCGATTGTCATCCGCGAGCGCGGCCAGCACCGTGGACAGATCGAACTCCTCGAGATCAGGATGCCCATCCGCATCGGCCACGATCCACTCCTTCGATGGGTGCCATAGCTATGTCAGCCATAGTACCTTTGGTCGTGGGTGCCGGATGCCCGCTCGTCGCCGAAAAATGCCGGGTCCAGGCGGCTCAGGCGTTCACGGTCGGCGAAAATGTCCAGCTCGGCGATCGTGCCTCCGGCGACGGTGAAGGCCAGTACGGCGAGCGGCTGACCGTGACTCGCCGCGACCAGACCGGCAGCACCGTTGACGAGTGCCGGGCGGGCGTTCTCCGCGCGCGACGCGAACGCGATTGCCTGCTCGGCGATTTCCGATGCGCCTCGGAGGTGCCTGACCACACCGCCGCCGGTTTCGGCATGCACGGCGACATCGGGGTCCAGAGTCGCGACAAGGGCGTCCAGGTCACCGGCTCTCGCCGCGGCGAGGAAGGCGTCGACCACCCGACGCTGTCGACCGAGGTCGGGATCGGGCATCGGTGCGGCCCGGACTCGTCGACGGGCACGACTGGCAAGCTGCCTCGCCGCCGCCTCGGTTCGGCCGACGATCGGGGCGATCTCGTCGAACGGCATCTGGAACATGTCGTGTAGCACGAACGCGACCCGCTCGGCCGGCGCGAGCGTATCGAGGACGATGAGCATCGCGAGCCCCACCGCATCCGCGAGCACCGCCTCCTGCTCCGGGTCTACGCCCGCCCGGGTGATGACCGGTTCGGGTAGGCGCTGGTCGAATGGCTCCTCTCGGCGCGAGGTCCGGGTGCGCAGCATGTCCAAGCAGATATGGCCGACCACAGTGGTCAGCCATCCACCTTCTGGGCCGCGCATGGGGTCGACGGTGCGATCCGCCCGGCCGCGACGATTACCGTCGAGCCGCGCGGTGACCACGGCTGCCGGGTGACCTTCACCCTCGACTTCGACGGCCGCGGGGCGGCCACCGCCCTGGTGCCAATGGTTCGGCGCGTGGCGGCCAAGGGCGCACCGGCCAGCCATCAGCGGTTGAAAGAACTGCTCGAGCGTGGTGAAGGCCCCTCGGCGTAGGCCAAGGCGTCGAACTCCTACCCCCGCTTCTCCACCAGCATCTGGGTGAAGAATTCGTAGATCAGCGCCGCTTGGAACGCGGATTGTTTGTTGTCGGCGGCGCCGCCGTGTCCGCCTTCGATGTTTTCGTGGTACCAGACCTGGTGGCCCAGTTGTTCGAGTAGCGCCGCCATTTTGCGGGCGTGGCCGGGGTGGACGCGGTCGTCGCGGGTGGAGGTGGTGAGCAGGATGGGTGGGTACTGCTTGTCGGCGCGGACGTTCTGGTAGGGGGAGTACTTGCTGATGTACTCCCATTCCTCGGGGTTGTCGGGGTCGCCGTATTCGGCCATCCAGGAGGCGCCGGCCAGCAGGCGGTGGTAGCGCTTCATGTCCAGCAGCGGGACCTGGCAGACGATGCCGCCGAACAGTTCCGGGTAGCGGGTGAGCATGACGCCCATGAGCAGGCCGCCGTTCGAGCCGCCGACGGCGCCGAGCTGTTCAGGGGTGGTGATGCCGCGGGCCACCAGGTCGCGGGCGATGGACGAGAAGTCCTCGTACACCTTGTGCCGGTTGGCTTTCTGCACCGAGGTGTGCCATTCGGGGCCGTATTCGCCGCCGCCGCGGATATTGGTCATCACCCAGGTGCCGCCGCGTTCGAGCCAGCCCATGCCGGAGGCGCCGCTGTAGGCGGGGGTGCGGGATACCTCGAAGCCGCCGTACCCGGACATCACCGTCGGCTGTGGCGAGTCCTTGTGGTCACGGTGGCGGATGACGAAGTACGGCACCATGGTTCCGTCATCGGAGCGGGCGAAGAATTGTTCGGTCTCGATGCCGTCGGTGTCGAAGAAGCCGGGTTCCTGTTTGAGGCGGGTGGTCTCGCCGCCGACGGAACCGGCGAGCAGCGTGGCGGGGGTGGTGAATCCGCTTGTGGTGAGCATGTATTCGTCACCACCCTCGAGCGGGTCGAGGTTCAGCACGCCGGTGGTCGACATCGGCGGAGTGTCGGCGAGCGGTTCGCGGCGCCAGCCGTCCGCGCCGGGAGTGAGGACGTACAGCTTGGTCTGCACATCCTCGAGTGTGACCAGCAGTAGATGGTTCTCGGTCCAGCCGTAGCCGTGCAAGGCGGTGTGGGCGTCGGGTTCGAAGAGCACGTCGAAATCGCGTCCACCGGAAAGGAAATCGTCGAAGTTCGTGACGAGCAGCGCGCCGGCGGGGTAGGTGGTCGACCCGACCTCCCATGGCGATTTCAACCGCACCAGCAACCAATCCTTGTACCAGGATTCACTGGCATCCAGCGGTGTCTCCAGTTGACGCCAGGTGCCGTCGGCCTCGAGCAGGTACACCTCTTCGTTGAAGAAGTCGATGGCGCGCCCGATGTAGTGACGCTCGTAGCCGGGCGTCCGGTCGTAGCCTGCGGACACCGCCACATCGGCGGCCTCGCCCTCGAACACCGTCTCCGCCGCCGCGAGCGGGGTGCCGCGACGCCAGCGCTTGGCGATGCGCGGATACCCGGAATCGGTGAGCGAACCGGGCTCGAAATCGGTGCCGACGTACACCGCGTCGATGTCGATCCAGCTGATCTGCGATTTCGCCTCGGGCAGGAAGAACCCGCCATCCTCCGGAGCGATGAACTTCCTGGTCTCCAGATCGAATTCGCGTACCACCTTCGCGTCGGCGCCGCCGCGGGAGAGCGAGATGAGCGCGCGGCTCTGCGAAGGTCGCAGCACGCCCGCACCGCCCCACACCCAGTTCTCGTCCTCCTCGGCGGCGACGGCGTCGAGGTCGATCAGCACATCCCAGTCCGGGTTGTCGGTGGCGTACTCGTCGAAGGTGGTGCGCCGCCACAGTCCGCGCGGATGTTCGGCGTCGCGCCAGTAGTTGTACAGCCACTGCCCGCGACGGCCCGGGTAGGCGATCTTGGTGTCGGTGTCGAGCATGTCCAGGATGCGGCGCTGCAACTCGGTGAACCGGTCGGCGGAGGCGAAGCGCTCGACCACGACGTCGTTATGCGAGCGGGCGAAGTCGAGGGCGGCCTCGCCGGTCACCTCTTCGAGCCAGAGATACGGATCAGTCACTTCCTCGTCAACGCCGCTCATCCTCACATTGTTGCCCAGCGGTGACGACCGCCACGCGGCTACCCTCGGCCGCCGTCGGCGAGACATAGGATGAGCTGCTCGGATACTGAACTATCCAGGAGGTTGCCGTGCCGCCGTTTCTGTGGGAGCAGCACAGCTGCCTGCCGCTGCTACCGACCGCCGACGTCAGCGAGCTGGCGCGCTACCCGCTGGGGTCGTACCTGTCGGTGAACGTCGGCTATTCGCCGCAGTCGAGCGCCGACACCCTCGCCCTACTGCACAAATTTCGCGCCGACGCCCACGCCGACGGGCGGTTCCGGCTGGTCACGAAGGTTTCCGAGATCGGCGACCCGAACACCATCGCGCTCGCCTTCGACCTCGAGGACGCGGCCCCGCTCGACGGCGACCTGGACAACGTCGCCCGCTTCCGCGATCTGGGCGTCCGCTCGCTGCTGCCCACCTACAACCACGCGAACGCCGCAGGCTGCGGCTGCCTCGATGCCGAGGACACCGGGCTCACCGGCTACGGCCGCGACCTGGTTCGCGCGTTGAACGAGGCGGGCGTGTTCGTCGACGGTGCGCACTGCTCCCGCCGCACCGGCTTGGACCTGGCCGAACTCACCGAGGCCCCGATGATCTACAGCCACGCCAACTTCGACGCGGTCTGGGAGCATCCGCGCAATATCACTGACGATCAGGCCAGGGCCTGCGCGGCCACCGGCGGCGTGATCGGGATCAACGGCGTCGGCATCTTCCTCGGCCGCAATGGCGAGCACGAACGTGCCGAACGGGTGCTGGCGATGGCCGACCACATCGAATACGGCGCGGAACTGGTCGGCATCGACCACATCGGCATCGGTTCCGACTACTCGTTCGACGCCGAGGACTTCAACCACGAGATCCGCACCAATCCCGGCGCCTTCTCCGATGCGTACACCAAGTGGGGCCCTTTGCAGTGGACCCCACCCGAAGACCTGCTCGGCCTCGCCGAGGTGCCAGGACTGGACAACGTGCTCGCCGAGCGCGGATTCAGCGAAGCCGACCGAGCCGCGGTGTTCGGCGGGAACTTCCGCCGCGTCGCTGAGCAGGTCTGGGTCGACTGACGGTCGACGCATCGACCACGCTCGCCGGCGGCGCTGCGGGCGGCCAGGGGCGGGGCGATGACGAGCCCCGTCCCTGACGGCGAGCAGTCCGCGTCTCATCCGAGGCGGACCAGCATCTTGCCCGAGTTCGCGCCGGTGAGGACACCGAGGAAGGCGGCGGGGGCCTGGTCGAGACCTTCGTACACGGTGTGCCGGGTGCGCAGGGTGCCGTCGGCGAGCCATCCGGCGGCCTTGGCGATGTATTCGCCGAAGATCGGGAAGTAGCTGTTCACCAGCATGCCGCGCAGGGTGATTTCCCTGGTGGCGGCCAGGAACAGGTCCGGTCCCCGCTGGGTGGAGTCGCCGTTGTAGCCGCTGATGGCGCCGACCAGGGCGATCCGGCCGTGCGGACGCATCGCTTCGACGGCGACGCGGAGGTGTTCGCCGCCGACGCTGTCGAGGTAGACGTCGATGCCCTCGGGCGCGGCCTGCGCCAATTGGCCGGCGAGGTCGCCGGCGCGGTGGTCGATGGCGGCGTCGAAGCCGAATTCCGTTGTCAGCAATTCGGTTTTGGCCGGGCCACCCGCCGAACCGATCACCCGGCTCGCGCCGAGCTCGCGCGCGATCTGCCCGGCCACGCTGCCGACCGCTCCCGCCGCCGCCGAGATGAACACCGTGTCGCCCGGGCGGACCGGGGCCACGTCGGTCAGCGCCGCGTAGGCGGTGAGGCCGGTGGTGCCGAGGGCGCCGAGATAGTGGTGTGGTTCGGCGAGGGACGGGTCGATGACGGTGGCGGTGTCGCCGTCGATCACCGCGTGCTCGCGCCAGCCCGCGAAGTGGGTGACGGTGGCGCCCAGGGGAATTCCGGTGAACCGGGACGCGATCACCTCACCCAGCGCCGACCCCTCCAGCGCCGCACCCACCTGGAACGGCGGAATGTAGGAAGGCTTGTCGTCCATCCGGCCGCGCATGTACGGGTCGACCGACATCCAGGTGTTGCGGACCAGGATCTGGCCGTCGGCGAGGTCGGGGATCGGCGTGGTGACGAGATCGAAGTCGGCCGCGGTCGGCGCACCGGAAGGGCGTGCGGCCAAACGGATCTCGCGGGTGGTGCTGGGGGCGGGCGAGTGAGCTTGCTCGTTGGCCGCAATCTGCTGTCCGGTGGTGATCTGCATCGTTGTGCCTCTCTCGCTTCGCGGACTGTCCGTCCGGATACGACGAAGGTATGGCGGTTCCGGGACGCATCCCAGGTCCGCGCATGCCACGAACCGGTCCGGACGCGCCGCCCGCCGACGAAGCCAGTCGCAGCCCAGCCGCAGTGGGACTCGTCGCCGCCGGCCCCGTCGGCAGCCGACTGGTCGGGCTCCGGTGCCGGCTGCGCGGGCTGAATCTCAGCGGCGCCGAACAGTTCCTGGCGAGGCTCCGCTCCAGCGCCGAAACGCTTTGCGCAGTGCGCGATCGTCGGTGAAGCCGAGGCGGGCAGCCACGGTGGCGGTCGTCGATCCGGCGCTCAGGAGCTCCTCGGCGCGGCGATATCGCACCCGATCGAGCTCATGACGCCAGGTGGTGCCGTGGTCGGCGAGACGTCGTTGCAGGCTGCGGGGGCTCATCGCCACCCGGGCCGCGACCTCCGCGAGGGTCGGAGCGCCCGCGTCGATGGCAGCGGCGAGGGCGGTACGGAATTCGTCCAGCGGTCCCGCGACCGGACGCGCGGCGGCGAGCACCAGATCCGCGTGACTGCGCAGCAGCTCCGCGAGAGCGGGATCGGCGCGGACCAGCGGGGCGAGGGCGTCGGCTTCGGCGAAGGTGATGGTGTCGGCGGGCGCGTCGAACTCGATGCGGCTGGTGCCGAACGCTTCGGTGAGCATCCGGTGCTCGCGCGGAGCCGGATGGCTGAAGGTGATCCGGGCCGGGACGACGTTCCTGCCGAGACCTTCGCGGGCCCGCCGCAGGTAGTAGCCGAGCACGTACTCGTTGACGACCGAGGCCACCGCCGGATCGCCCGCCCCGGTGCGGTAGCCGATGGTCAGCTCACCAGCATGGTGCAGATCGAAACCTTCGGTCGCGGCGGTGACGAGCTGGTGGTACGGCTGGGCCGCAGTGAGCGAATCGGCGAGAGTCGCGCCAGTGGTGATCAGATAGTCCCAGGTGCTGAGCCGGCCCAGCGGTGCGTCCTCGACGACGGCGAGCCCGGCACCCGGCCCGGCGCTCGCGAGCAGCTCCCACAGCTGGATCAGCGAGCGCATCGGTACCCGGTCGAGTTCGCCGCGCAGTGCGTCGTCCGAGGTGCCATGAATCGTCGCGAGGCGTTCGGGGGCGATGCCTGCCCGCAGCGCGGTGTCGCGGACCAGGCGGATCAGCTGGGTGGAGGCGGTTCCGCCCAGCGTGTCGGCGGCCGCCGCGCCCCGGTGCACTCGTGCGTCGACGTGGTCCGCCTCGGCGCTCCGGGCGACATACGAGCCCACTCGCTCGTCTGACCGGCCGAGGCGCCCGGTATCCGGCGAAGTGCTGAACCGATCCGATCGGCCCGGTTCGGCGCGGGCGGTGCTCGCGGCCCGCGGTCTCGTTCGCGCCCGCGATTCGGCCCCGCCGGACATCGTCGCGGCACTGAGACCGGCACTGCCGTATCGCCCGGTAACCACGGGACCACCGTAACCACCCGCGACAGCTGGAATAACTACTCACGAGTAGCCCCGGACTCCTCACCATTGCGGGGGATAGGCGAGTGAACTTCCAGCAACAGCGTTAGGCTCGAAGCCGTGACTTCCCACTACGATGTCGTCGTTCTCGGTGCTGGTCCCGGCGGTTACGTCGCCGCGATTCGTGCCGCTCAACTCGGCCTGCGAACAGCGATTGTCGAGCAGAAATACTGGGGTGGCGTGTGCCTGAACGTGGGCTGCATCCCATCCAAGGCGCTGCTGCGCAACGCGGAGCTGGCTCATATCTTCACCAAGGAAGCGAAGACCTTCGGTATCTCCGGTGAGGCGTCCTTCGATTTCGGTGCGGCGTTCGACCGCAGCCGCAAGGTCGCCGACGGCCGGGTCAAGGGCGTCCACTTCCTGATGAAGAAGAACAAGATCACCGAATACGACGGTCTCGGTACCTTCACCGACCCGAACACCCTCTCGGTGGCGTTGAGCAACGGCGGCACCGACACCGTCACCTTCGACAACGTGATCATCGCGACGGGCACCGTCACCAAGCTGCTGCCCGGCACCTCGCTGAGCGCCAACGTCGTCACCTACGAGGAGCAGATCCTCACCCGCGACCTGCCCGGATCCATCCTGATCGTCGGCGCGGGCGCGATCGGCATGGAGTTCGGCTACGTGCTGAAGAACTACGGGGTCGACGTGCGCATCGTCGAGTTCCTCGACCGCGCGCTGCCCAATGAGGACGCCGACGTCTCCAAGGAGATCACCAAGGCGTACAAGAAGCTCGGCATCACCATCACCACCGGTGCGGCCGTGCAGTCCATCGAGGACGACGGCTCCAAGGTCACCGTCAGCATCAAGGACAACAAGTCCGGCTCGGTGGAGACCGTCACCGTCGACAAGGTGTTGCAGGCCGTCGGCTTCGCGCCGCGGGTGGAGGGCTACGGCCTGGAGAACACCGGCGTCGCGCTCACCGATCGCGGCGCCATCGCCATCGACGACTACATGCGCACCAATGTGCCGCACATCTACGCCATCGGCGACGTCACCGCCAAGCTGCAGCTTGCGCATGTCGCGGAGGCGCAGGGTGTGGTCGCGGCCGAGACCATCGGCGGTGCGGAGACCATGCCCCTCGGCGATTACCGGATGATGCCGCGCGCCACCTTCTGTCAGCCGCAGGTCGCCAGCTTCGGTCTCACCGAACAGCAGGCCCGCGACGAGGGCTACGACGTGAAGGTCGCGACCTTCCCGTTCACCGCCAACGGCAAGGCGCACGGCCTCGGCGATCCCACCGGTTTCGTCAAGCTCATCTCCGACACCACGCACGGTGAACTGCTCGGCGGCCACCTCATCGGCCCCGACGTCTCCGAGTTGCTGCCGGAGCTGACCCTGGCCCAGAAGTGGGACCTCACGGTCAACGAGCTCGCCCGCAACGTGCACACCCACCCGACGTTGAGTGAGGCCCTGCAAGAAGCCATCCACGGCCTCGCGGGACACATGATCAACTTCTGATCGCGAACCGATCGGTCCCTGCCGACCCGGCGCCGGTGCCACCCGCACCGCGCCGGGTCGCTTGCGTTCATGGGCCTGAAAAATGCGCTGCGGCTCACCGCGCGGTCGTCGGTCGATGCGTCGGTGCTGCCGACCTCATTCGGTGATCGCCCGGCGGCGGTGAAAGTTCCACAGCGGATCACGCGCGTGTTCGTTAGCCTGCCTACATGTCTGATGTGGCGGCGGAACAGGACCGGATCGCGCTGGTGCTCGGCGGGGGCGGGCCGGTAGGGATCTGCTGGCTGGTCGGTCTCGGGGTCGGGTTGCGGGAGGCGGGAATCGATCTGACGCGAGCGGATCGGTTTGTCGGGACCTCCGCGGGCGCTGTGGTCGGCTCGGTGCTGGCGGGCGACGGCGAGCTGTCGCGGCTGATGGCCGCCGAACGGTCGGATTCGGCTCCCGTGCAATACGATTCGACGGTCATGATGGAGATTACCGGCCTCATCGGCCGGCGGGGGCAGGATCCGCAGCAGATGCGCAGGCGGATCGGCGAGCTGGCTCTGGCCGCCAGGACCGGTGAGCCGGCCGAGCATATCGAGCGGATCGGCGCGCTGGTCGGCTTCGCGGACTGGCCGGATGCGGACCTGGTGATCACCGCCATCGACGCGGGCACCGGTGAACTGCGGCCGTGGACCCGCGACGACGTCGCCACTCTCCCGCAAGCGCTGGCCGCCAGCACGGCCGTGCCCGGTGTCTTCCCGCCCATCCCGATCGACGGCAGCCACTACTACGACGGTGGCTACCGCTCCAGCATCAACGCCGATCTGGCCGCCGGGGCCGACGTCGTGGTGATCATGGAGCCATTGGCACACGTGTATCCGCGCAGCCGCGCCGACCGCGAGCACGGCTGCGGACGGGAGATCTCGATCGTGCCCGACGCAGGCGCCATCGAAGCGTTCGGAGTGGACCTGTTCAGCACCGCCGCGCTGCAACCCGCGTACGAGGCCGGGGTACGCCAGGCCGCCGAGGCGGCCGCACGACTGAAAGAAGTGTGGCCGAACCGATGACGGGCCGACGATGAAGCGCCGGGTCTTGATCGGCGCGGCGGTGACGTTGGTGGTGGTCGTTGTGCTGGCCGTCGGCGGCTACTCCTTGATGAACTCGCGGACCTTCCAGTTGGCCGGCCGGATCGTCGATCGAGTCGACACCGACGAGAAGGTGGTCGCACTGACGCTGGACGACGGACCGACCACCAAAACTCCCGAGGTACTGAAGGTGCTGGCCGAGGCCGAGGTGCCCGCCACGTTCTACCTCAACGGGCGTGATCTGGCCGCGCACCCGGAGTTCGGCGCGGCGATCGCGGCGGCCGGTCACGAGATCGGCAACCACACCTACAACCACCGGCGCATGGTGTTCGTGACGCCCGGCACCGTCGCCGACGAGGTGGGCCGTACCGACACCGAGATCCGCAGGACCGGATACCAGGGCCCGATCACCTTCCGCCCGCCCTACGGCAAAAAGCTGTGGACGCTGCCGAAGTATCTCTCCGACCACGACACGACCACGGTGATGTGGGATGTGGAGCCCGACTCCGGGAGCGCGCCGAGCGCCGAGCGGATCGTCGAGCAGACCGTGGCCGAGGTGCGGCCCGGCTCGATCATCCTGCTGCACGTCATGTTCGGGAACCGGGCGAATTCCCTGGCGGCGATCCCGGGCATCGTTGCCGCGTTGAAGGCGGACGGGTACCGGTTCGTCGTCGTTTCGGACCTGCTCGGGCGATAGCAGGCCCTTGTCCGCAGGGCAGGTCCGGCTCTGCATGTCGGGGCCGGACCCGGAGCCGAGGAGGGCCCGATCGTCTCGGCAGCTCGGCAGCTCGGCAGCTCGGCAGCTCGGCAGCTCGGCAGCTCGGCAGCTCGGAAACTCGGGAACTCGGTGGGCGCGGGCTGTCGCGCACCGCGGACGCTGGTGGGTGGTCTCCGGGGCCCCACCCGCAGCCGAGGCGCGGGTAGGCTCGGGCAGGGCCTGCGCGTCCGGTCGTCGCACGGCCGGGTGCACCGAGTTTCGTGAAAGAGGCGAGCGCAGATGGTTTCGACGTCGCAACCACGTGTGTCCCCGGGGCGATTGCGTCAGCTGGGACCGATCAATTGGGTGGTCTGGCAGGTGCTCTCGCGGGCCGCGGGTACCGCGGACGCACATCTGTTCAGCACCCTCGGCCGTACCGGCGGATTGTTCCGCGGCTGGCTGCACTACTCCGGCAAGCTCATGCCCGGCGGCAAGCTGACCAGGCACGAATCCGAACTCGTCATCCTGCGGGTCGCGCATCTGCGCTCCTGCGACTACGAGATGGACCATCACATCAAGCTCGGCAAGCGCGCCGGCGTCACCCCCGAGATCCTGGACCGGGTGCGCACCGGCCCGGACGCCCCCGGCTGGTCCGAAAAGCATCGGGCCCTGCTCACCGCCGTCGACCAATTGGTCACCACCCGTGACATCGACGACGCCGCCTGGGAGCAGCTGGCGACTTACTACGACGACCGCCACCTCATCGAAATCGTCCTGCTGACAAACCAGTACGAGGGTCTGGCCTCGACGATCACCGCGCTGCGCATTCAACGCGACGAGATGAGGCACTAGCACCGACCGGGACGCGGCGTCTGCTGTGCGAGCGTCACGGGCATCGAACCGTGGCTGTTCGCCGAGCGGTGACGTCAGCACGCGGGCTGGAACGGATAGCACGGGGGCGGCGGCGGTTTCGCAGCCGTCGGCGGCGCGGGAACGGGCACCGGCGGCGGCTGCCGTTCGGCATCGACTCCGCTCGACCCGACAGTGCTCACCACCAGCGCGATCAGCCCAGCGATCAGGCCGAAGAACACACACATGATGCCGATGCCCAAGATGCTGTCGATATCGGTGTCGCGTTCGGTGGCGGCCACGGGCCGGGTGCCGTACGGGGAGCCGAAGCTCCGCGATGATCGCCTGACGCGGTAGTGGTGATAACGCGGTGATCGGTATCTGCGTCCTGACGGGCGACGGTCATGGGCGCGGACCGGACGCCCGTTCCTGATATGAGCACGTACGTCGGGCATATTCACATTGTCGCAGCCGGTGCGCGCAATGTGCACCGATCTTGCTGTGGCACAAGGCTTGTCGATCAGTTGCCGGCGCGGCCGATCAATCTTTCCAGTCCGTCGAGCACCCGGGCGAGCCCGAACTCGTAGGCGTGATCGGCGCTGTAGGCGGCATCGTGGGCCGCGCCTGCGGCGGCGCCTACGCGGGTGGCGAGCGGGTATCGGTCTGGGGAGATGAGGGATTCGAGCAGCGGCGCGGCGCGTTCCCACCATTCGGTGTCGGACATCGAGGTGTCGGCGGCGGCGCCGGCGGTGTCGTTCGCGATGCGCGCGACGGAGGTGACGAAGCCGAGCAGGTAGGTCAGGGCGGCGTCCATCTGGACGTCGTCGAGGCCGAGGCCGTCGAAGGCGCGCAATTCGTGGTCGTATTTGGCGGTTTGGCCCGGGCCGAGCGGCGGGCGGGTGGTCGGGATGTAGGCCACCCATGGGTGCTCGGTCAGCATCGCGCGGTTCTCCGCGGCGACGGTCGCGACCCGTTCGCGCCACGGCAGGCCGGTGAGGTCGGCGCGCGGCATGGCGAGGTAGACGGCGTCGAGCATGAGATCGATCAGCTCGGCCTTGCCGGGGACGTAGGTGTAGGTCGCCATCGGGGTGAGCCCGAGGTGGGCGGCCACCGCGCGCATCGTCACGGCGCCGATGCCCTCGGCATCGGCGATCTCGATGGCCGCGGCGACCACCTCGTCGACACTGCTGCGCTGCTTGGGCCCGCGCCCGGACGAACTGGGCACCCGCCACAGCAACTCGAGGGTCCGTACGGGGTCTCCCGCGCTACTGCGTTCCTTCGGCCCGGCCATCCCACCTCCATAGAGTGATTCACATCACAATGCGGCGCATCGGAAATTTCTCTACAAAGTATAGCGTACTTAGTAAAGAGAACCGCCATCAGAAGGAGCCCGGTATGCGCATCACCGAATCCGCCATCTCGCTCAATGTCGCCGACCCGCAGGCCTCGGCGAAGTTCGTCACCGATCATCTCGGGTTCACCGAGAAGATGTCGGCCGACGGGTTCGTCTCGCTCGCCCGGGACGACGCGGGCATGAGCCTCATCTACCTGCGCACCGGCCTGAAGAGCTTCAAGCCGGCCAGTGCCGCGGGCAGCGCGGGCGACGGGCTGCTCGTGGTGTTCGTCGTCGACGACATCGATACCGAATACGCGCGCCTGCGATCCGAAGGCGTCCCGATCGTCACACCGATCGAAACCGAGGAATGGGGCGAACGCTACTTCCAGATGGCCGACCCCAACGGCATTCTCTACCAGCTGGTCCAGTGGGTTTGACCGAATGGCACCCGGCCGCGGTGAACTGCGGGTACACCGCGCGCCGAGGTGCCGCCCCGCGCCCGTCGTCGCCATTCGGGTGGATTTCCCTCGTGCGGGGCGTCATCATCTAGCGGAACGGCTCGGGCGGCGGCCCTGCGTGTGCGTGGCCCGGCGCCGGGAGCGAAGGCTGGATCGGGACGCACGTCAGGGGTAGTGCACGATGCTGGTGAAGATCGAGTCGGACGCGGAACTGTCCGCGCCCGAACGGGAATTCGTCGAATGCCTGCGCAGGCTCCCGACCACCGGTCTGGCCCTCATCGATCTACAGGTGGGCCCCGAACGCGGAAAACGCCAGGTCGACGCCGTCGTCTGGACGCCACGCGGGGTCACCGTGCTGGAGGCGCGCGGGTTCCGGCGCAGGCAGAGCGGGATTCTCGAGGTGGGCGGCGGCGGGCCGTGGACCATCAGCTCCCAGCCCGCCGACCTCGAACAACCCGAGGGCGTCAGCGTTTCCGACCAACTCGAGCACGCGGTGCACGAGGTGAAGGCGGCGCTGGAGCGTTCGCTGCAAGACCCAGGCCATCTCTGCGGCGCCGTTGTGCTGTTGCCGTGGCGTGGGGCAGTGGTCCGGCCCGCCCGCACCACCCTGCGCCCCGGCTTGGACGTGGTGGTCGCCAATGCCGCCGACACCACCGAATTCCGGATCTACCTGGAGAATTTCGCCGCAGGCCCGCGCGCCTGGACCGCCGATCGCGTGCTGGCCGCGGCCTCGGCGCTCATCCGATCCTGCGGCAGCGACATCCAGCTGACCCGCGATGATCTGCTCGCCGAAGGGTTCGACGCCGCCGCGCCGAAACCGAAACCGGTACCCGCCCGCCCCGCGCCGAGCCGCGAACCGAAACCCGAGAACAGCGGCAGGCAGACCGCCGCGGCGTGGGTGGTGTTCACCGCGGGCGTGCTCGGCACGCTCGTGGTGCTCGGCGTGATCGTGCGGGCCGTGCTCACCGACGGACCCGACGTCGAACCGACCGCCACCACGACGACCGGTGCCACCGCCACGCCGCAGAGCCGGGCTACGGTTCCCGCGGTGCCTGCAGGCGGCATCGCATCGCCGCGAGAGCCAGTGGCCTGCTGGCCGTTTCAGCCCGGTTGCTGACTACCGCAGGCCGGTACTGCGCGGCCGTGACCGTGAGGGATACGCAGTGCGCCACGCTGTCGCGCACGCACCGACCTGTACCTGCCCGTGCCGACACGAGCGTTGACTCTCGATCCGCACGACCTGTATCGGTGCGGCCCGACGCGAGCACCGCCCGGTCAGTCCCGCACGACCTGCGCCAGCTTGGTCAGACGCAGCGCCGCCTTCGCCCGCGCGATCACATGCGACCGCGACGAATCGATATGCGTGGTCAGCGTTTCCAGCGCGGCGGCGGGATCGCCCGCCAGTAGCTGTTCGGCGATGGTGATGTGCTCGGCCGTCATGGTGGCGATGCGGTCAGGGGTTGGCATATCCATGGTCCGCACCGGACGCACCCGCACCTGCACCGAGGCCAGGGCGTCGGCGAGCGCCGCATTGCCCGCCGAACGCAGCAGCACGATGTGAAAATGGTCGTCGGCGGCGATGAGCGCCGGCCCGGGTTCGGGCGGTTGTGCTGCCAGCCGACGCCAGTGCTCGAGTTCGGCGCGGACCAGCTCGAGGTCGTGCGTCGGTTCGCCGAGCGCGCGCTGGATTCCCCTGGATTCCAGCACATTACGCAGTTCGTAGAGCTGGTCGAGTTCGTCCAGGCGCGGCCGGAACGGGTACAGCCCGTCGGCGCGGCGCTCCACCAGTCCATCGGCGAGCAGCCGGGCGAGCGCCTCGCGCACGGGTGTGCGCGACACCCCGTAACTATCTGCGAGCCGTTCCTCGCCCAGCCGCTCGGTCGAGGCCAGCGCGCCGGCCGCCAGATCGCGGCGCACCGCCTCGTACACCTGCGCGCTCAGCGGGATCCGCCCCCGTCGCGTCACGGCGGCTCAGATCGCCATCGCCGAACGGACCACGGACTCCGCGCCCGCACCGCCTTCGCCGGACGACGTGATCCGGCCCGATTCCAGCACGTAATAGCGCTGGGCGGCCTGCAAGGCGAAGCCGATGTGCTGTTCCACCAGTAGCACACTCAGCCCGCCGCGCCGGGTGAGATCGATGATGGTGCGTTCGATCTCCGCGACCACCGACGGCTGGATGCCCTCGGTCGGCTCATCCAGGATGAGCAGTTTCGGTTCGGTGATCAACGCCCTGGCAATGGCGAGCTGCTGACGTTGGCCGCCCGACAGCAGCCCGGCCTTGCGGGTGAGCAGTTCGCGCAGCGCGGGGAACAGGTCGAGCGATTCGTCGATCAGCGCCTTGCCGCGCTTGCGGCCGTCGGCCACCACCTGAAGGTTCTCCGCTGTGGTCAGCTGTGGAAAACTCTGCTGCCCCTGCGGAACGTAGGCGATCCCGCGGCGCACCCGGCGCGAGGGCGAAAGTGACGTGATCACCTCACCATTGAACGTGATGCTGCCGGATTTGCAGGTCAGCAGGCCGACGGCGGTGCGGAGCAGGGTGGTCTTGCCCGCTCCGTTGTGTCCCATGACGGCGACGACGCTGTCGTCGGGCACGGTCAGGGAGACGCCGTGGATCACTTCGGTCCGGCCGTAACCGGAATGGATATCAGCCAATTCGAGCATCGGCGCTCTCCTCGTCGTTCGATTCGGCGGCGGTGCCGAGGTAGACCTGCTGCACCTTGGGATCGGCCTGCACCTGTTCCACGGTGCCTTCGCTCAACACCCGGCCGCCGGCGAGCACCGTCACCGAGGTGGCGAAGGCGCGCATGAAATCCATGTCGTGCTCGACCACGACCACGACGCGCTCACCGCCGATGCGCCGCAACAGGTTTCCGGTCTCCTCACGCTCCTCGGCGCTCATGCCCGCGACCGGCTCGTCCAGCAGCAGCACCGACGCGTTCTGCACCAGCAGCATGCCGATCTCGAGCCACTGCTTCTGGCCGTGCGCGAGCACACCGGCGGGCTGATCGCGCAGCGCGCCGAGGCCGGTGATCTCGAGCGCCTCCTCGATGCTGGGCAGCACCGATTTGCGCCGCCGCAGCAGGGTGAGCGCGGAACGTCCGGCACCCGCGGCGATATCGAGATTCTGCACGACACTCAGCTGCTCGAAAACGCTCGCGGTCTGGAAGGTGCGCCCGACGCCGAGCCGCGCGATCTGATGCACCTTCTTGCCGAGCAGCTCCACGCCCGATTTCTGCGCCGACCCGGTGGCCGGGGTGAGGCCGGTGATGGCGTCGATCAGGGTGGTCTTGCCCGCGCCGTTGGGTCCGATGAGGAAACGCAGATCGCCCTGCAACACCGTCAGATCGACCTCGGTGACGGCCTTGAAGCCGTCGAAACTCACCGACAGGCCGCGAACTTCGAGGTATTCGCTGGACATGCCCGCGTTGCCACCGAGCTTGGGTTCGTGATCGCTCATCGCGTGTGCACCTTTTCTTCGGTCCGCACCGGCAAGGGTTCGGCGGCCGGCTGCGCCGGTGGTGCGCTGTCGCGGGGCTTCGGTCTGCGTTCGGCGATCACGCGGCGCAGCGTCGGCCACAGTCCGGCCAGCCCGGCCGGCACGAACCCGACCACCACGATGAACAGCACGCCTTGCAGGTAGGTCCAGCCGGACGGGAACTGCTCCGACAGCGCCGTCTGCGCCCACGCCACCCCGATCGCGCCGAGCACCGGGCCGAGCAAGGTGGTGCGGCCGCCGATGGCGACGCCGATCAAGAACGCGATCGACGGCACGACCCCGATATCGGCCGGTGAGATGATGCCGACGATCGGCGTGAACAGCGCGCCCGCGATCCCGGCGAAGAACGCCGCGACCACATACGCGACGATCTTCACGTTGGCCGGGTCGTATCCGAGGAAACGCACCCGCTCCTCCTGATCGCGCACCGCCACCAGCAGCTCCCCGTATCGGCTGTGCATGAGCTGACGCACCACCGCGACCACCGCGAGCAAGGTGCCCGCCGCGATGAAGAACAGCATCTGCCGGTTGACCGGATCGGTGAGCTTGAAACCGAAGAAGGCCCGGAAATCCGAGAGCCCGGTGAATCCGCCGATGGTCTGCTGACCGGTGAGCAGAATCGCCAGCGCCGCCGCCAGCGCCTGACTCAGAATGGCGAAGTACGCGCCCTTGACCCGGCGCTTGAACACGCCGTAACCGAGCGCCGCGGCGACCAGGGCGGGCAGTACGAGAATGGCGATGATCGCCACCGGCGCCGACGCGAACGGCTGCCAATACGCGGGCAGCTCCCGGATCCCGGAGATCTCCATGAAATCCGGCACATCGTTGCCGAGCCGCGCCGCATCCGCCATCTGCAGATGCATCGCCATGATGTAGGCGCCGAGACCGAAGAACACCCCCTGGCCGAGGGTGAGCATTCCGCCACGCCCCCAGGCCAATCCGATGCCTGCGGCCACGATGGCGAAGCACAGGAATTTCGCGAGCAGATTCAACCGGAAATCGCTGAGCACGGCGGGCGCCACTGCGAACAACAAGATCGCGGCCAGGGCGAATCCGCCCCACACGCGGACCGAGGGATTCGCGAACCAGCGCGCTGCGGTGGTCATGCCAGGCTCCTTGTCCGTACCGTGAACAGGCCCTGCGGGCGGACCTGCAAAAAGATCACGATGATCACGAAGACGATCACCTTGGCGATCGAGGCGGTCGTCGAATACTCGATGAACGAATTGAGCAGCCCGAGCGCGAACGCGGCGATCACCGTGCCCTTGATCTGGCCGAGCCCGCCGATCACCACCACCAGGAACGCATCGATCACATAGCTCTGACCGATGGTGGGGCTTGTGGAACCGATCAACGTGAGCGCCACACCAGCGACACCGGCCAGCCCGGAACCGATGAAGAAGGTGCTGATATCGGTGAAACGTGAAGAAACACCGCTGGTTTCGGCGAGATCGCGGTTCTGCACCACCGCCCGGATCCGCCGGCCCAGCGGCGTCGTCTTCAACACGATCGCCAGCGCCGTCACCGCGACCACGGCGAGCACCAGGATGAAGATTCTGGTCTTGGGCACCACGGCATCCAGGATCGTGACACCACCGCTCAACCACTCCGGGACCAGCACATTCTTGGCCGGCGCCCCGAAGATGTCGCGAGCCAGCTGCTGCAACACCAGGCCGACACCGAAGGTGACCAGCAGCGTGTCCAGCGGACGGTGATACATCCAGCGGATCAATCCCATCTCCAGCGCCGCCCCCAACGCGCCGCCGACCAGGAATCCGACCAGCAACGACACCAGTAGCGACACCCCGGCCGACGACACCACCTGCTGGACAACGTAGGTGGTGTAACAACCGGCCATGATGAACTCGCCGTGCGCCATATTGATCACGCCCATCTGACCGAAGGTCAGCGCGAGCCCGAGCGCGGCGAGCAACAGGATCGACCCGAGGCTCAACCCCGTGAAGAGCTGGCCTACAACGACTTCCATCCAAACTCCGTATCTTCTTGCCGCTGGCGCGGCGTGTTCGCGGCCCACGGGCCGCGAACCGGGCTACTCGGGGTCGCCCGTAGCGTGGCCGGCCCTGTGGTCCTGTTCTCGGCGGGGCGTCTGATGCTGGTCGGGTGGTTCGCGGCCCCCTCATGGGTCCTGGCAACCCGTGGCGGGGATGCTTCGTCGCATCCGGCTCGTGAGCTGCCGGACCAGGCCGCGAACCGCGGTCGTCCAGAACCTGCCGCGGCGGTCGGCATCCGCCGCGGCAGCCGGGCTTACTTCAGTCCCTCGGCCCAGGGGTAGGTGTCGAGGTAGGGGTCGGGTGCGATGGGCTGCCCGGAATCCCAGACCGTGTAGATGAGGCCGTCCGCGCGAATTTCGCCGATCCGTGCGGTCTTGGTGATGTGGTGGTTGCTGCCGTCGATGGTCACCAGGCCCTCGGGTGCTTCGAAACTCACGCCGTCGGCGGCGGCTTGAATATCGGCCACCGCGAAGGAATTCGCCTTTTCCACCGTGTTCTTCCACAGGTACACCGAGGCGTAGGCCGCTTCCATCGGATCGGAGGTGGGCTTGTCGGCGCCGAAGGCGGCCTTGTAGGCGTCGACGAAGGCCTTGTTCTGCGGGGTGTCCACGGTCTGGTAGTAATTCCAGGCGGTGAGCTGGCCCGCGATGTGCTGCGCGCCGATACCGGCCACCTCCTCCTCGGCGATCGACACCGACACCACCGGCATATCGGCCGCGGTCAGGCCCGCGTTGGTGTACTCGCGGAAGAAGGCGACATTGGAATCACCATTGAGGGTGTTGAACACCGCGTCGGCATCGGCGCTGCGCACCTTGTTGATGATCGTGGAGAAATCGGTGGAGCCGAGCGGGGTGTAATCCTCACCCTTGATCTCGATACCGTTGGCCGATGCGTACGCCTTGATCTCACGGTTGGCGGTCTGCGGGAACACGTAGTCGCTGCCGACCAGGTACAGCGATTTCACGCCCTTCTGCTTCAGATAGTCCAGGGCGGGCACGATCTGCTGATTGGTGGTCGCGCCGGTGTAGAAGATGTTCTTGCTGTCCTCCAGACCCTCGTACTGAACGGGGTAGTACAGCAGCGAATTCAGGCTTTCGAACTTGGGTTTCATCGCCTTACGGCTCGACGAGGTCCAACCGCCGAATACCGCGGCCACACAGTCGGAGCTGATGAGCTTTTCCGCCTTCTCGGCGAAGGTCTTCGGGTCCGAGGCACCGTCTTCGAGGACCAGCTCGATCCGCTTACCCAGCACACCGCCCGCGGCATTGATCTGGTCGACGGCCAGCTTGGTCGAATTGGCAACGGTCACCTCGCTGATGGCCATCGTGCCCGACAGCGAATGCAGCGAACCGATCTTGATCGTGTCCTTGGCGGTGTCGACACAGGAGACGGCGTTCGAGCCGTCCGCGGCGGCGTCGTCCCTGGCGCCGCAGGCGGTCAGCAGCACGCCGGCCAGCGCGAGCGCGGTCGGTACCGCGAGGGCCTTGACCGAACGCCGGGATCGGACGCTGCCGCGATGTCGGCGGAATCGGGAGGAATCGGACATGGGCGAACCCTTCTCACTCATCAGTTGTGGTGGCGGCACCGCATGGGTTCCGCACCGAATACCTGCGCGTTCGCCCCGGTCACGGCTGTCGACCGGGTTGTATACAGAGCCTGTATTCGTGCTGCGAAACGTTAGACAGAAGTTGTTGCGCCGGAATATCTCTCGATGACGAGTCGGTTTCCTGCGTTGCCGTGAGGTGAAACCTTGCGCACAAGCGTCCAGTACGGGGCGGTGAGGTCGGCGCGTGCTTACGGTTGCGTAGCTCGTGAGCGGTGCGGCACGCTTCGGTTCGTAGTAGTCACAAGCCGGAAGACCCTCACGGTCGGCTGACCGCGGGCGGTGAGTCGAGGAGGACGCGGTGGGGCATTACAAGGCGAACCTGCGCGATATCGAGTTCAACCTGTTCGAGGTGCTCGGACTGGACAAACTGCTCGACACCGGCGCCTACGGCGACCTGGATTCCGACACCGTCCGCGAGATCCTGGCCGAGGTCAAACGCCTCGCCGAGGGCCCGGTAGCGGAATCCTTCGCCGCCGCCGACCGCGACCCGGTGCGGTTCGTCCCCGCCGAGCACACCGTCACCGTGCCCGACGCGCTGCGCCGGACCCTGACCACGGTGCGCGAAGCCGACTGGAGCAGGCTCGGTCTGCCCGAGGGCATGGGCGGCACGCCCGCACCGTCGGCGCTGGTGTGGGCGGTCAACGAGATGATCACCTGCGCGAACCCGTCGGCCTCGTTCTTCAATATGGGCCCGGTGATGGCGGCGGTGCTCTACAACATCGGCACCGAACAGCAGCAACACTGGGCGACTCGCGGCTACGAGAAGGGCTGGCAGGGCACCATGGTGCTCACCGAACCCGATGCGGGCTCCGATGTGGGCGCCGGGCGGACCAAGGCCATCGCGCAGCCGGACGGCACCTGGCATATCGAGGGCGTGAAGCGGTTCATCTCCGGCGGCGACGTCGGCGATACCGCGGAGAACGTCTTCCATCTGGTGCTGGCGCGGCCCGAAGGCGCCGGGCCGGGCACCAAGGGCCTGTCGCTGTTCTACGTGCCCAAATTCCTGTTCGACCCGGAGACGCTGGAACTCGGCGAGCGCAACGGCGTGTTCGTCACCAATCTCGAACACAAGATGGGCCTGAAATCCTCGCCCACCTGCGAACTCACCTTCGGCGGCGAGGTGCCCGCCGTCGGCTGGCTGGTCGGCGAGGTGCACGACGGTATCGCGCAGATGTTCCAGGTGATCGAGAACGCGCGCATGATGGTCGGCGTCAAATCCAGTGGCACATTGTCGACCGGGTACCTGAACGCGCTGGCCTACGCCAAGGAGCGGGTGCAGGGTGCGGACCTGACCCAGATGACGGACAAGACCGCGCCGCGCGTCACCATCACCCATCACCCGGATGTGCGTCGCTCGCTGGCCATGCAGAAGGCCTACGCCGAGGGCCTGCGCGCGGTGTACCTCTACACCGCCGCACACCAGAACGCGGATGTGGCGCAGCTGGTCTCCGGGGCCGATGAGGAACTGGCGCACCGCGTCGACGATCTGCTGCTGCCGATCGTCAAGGGCGTCGGCTCCGAGCGCGCCTACCAGTACCTCACCGAATCGCTGCAGACCCTGGGCGGATCGGGCTATTTGCAGGATTACCCGATCGAGCAGTACATCCGCGACGCGAAGATCGACTCGCTCTACGAGGGCACCACCGCCATCCAGGCGCAGGACTTCTTCTTCCGCAAGATCGTGCGCGACAAGGGCTTGGCGATCGGCCATGTGACCGGCCAGATCAACGCTTTCCTCGACGCGAAGAGCGGCCGCTTCGAACCCGAACGCGAACGGCTGCGCACGGCCTTGGCCGATGTGCAGACCATGGCGGCCACGCTCACCGGCTACCTGATGGCTTCGCAGCAGGAGCCGAGTGAGATCTACAAGGTCGGGCTCGGTTCGGTGCGGTTCCTGCTGGCCGTCGGCGATCTACTCATCGGCTGGCGCCTGCTGGTCCAGGCCGAGATCGCCGCCGCAGCCCTCGCCGGTGAGGTGAGCGAGAAGGACCGTGCGTTCTACGCCGGAAAGGTCGGCGTGGCGACGTTCTTCGCCAGGAACGTGCTGCCCACGCTGACCTCGGTCAAGAACGTGATCGCGGCGCTGGATACCGACATCATGGCGCTGGACGAGGCGGCGTTCTGAGCGGGGGCCGGGCATCCGGATCTCCAGTGCCCGAAGTAGCCGGGCGTCCGAGTAGCCGGAAGGTCCGTACAGCGGGCGTTCGAACCGGCGGTGGATGCCGCCCGCTAGTCCGCCAGGAGTTTGAGGACGACGGGCCGCGATAGCGTCCCCGAGACCTGGCGGGCCAGCTGGTTGGCGCTGGTACCCGCGGCGTGGGCGTCGCGCAGGGCCGACGCCAGCTCGGCGCGCGCGGCTTCGACGGTGGCTTGGGCGGCGCGTAGGCGTTCGGCTGCCGCGTCGACGGGATCGGAACCGGAAACCTGGGGACCAGCGGTCGCCTGTTGCGTGCGGCCCGCTGCGCGGGAGCTCGCGCCGGGCGTATTCGCGGTGCAGTCCACGCGTCCGGATTCGGTTGCGGCTGATTCAGGGGCGGAGGGCGGCCGGGAATCGTTGGCGGTACCGGCCTGCGCCCCCTCTCTCGGGCTGGTCAAGACATTGACCGGCGAGCTCGGGTCATAGCGCAGGGCAGCGCGGGCGAAATCGGCCATGAACGCGCGGATGGTCGCGGTGTCGTCGGCGGCGTCGCCCAGTAGCAGCCGCGCGGTCTGCGGAAGAGTGTTGGCCCAGTTCGCCACTCCGCACAGGGCGATGAGCAGCAGGCCCGCGCGCTGCTGATCGACGCCGAATTGCTGTTGGGCGCGGTCGAATTTGCGTTCGTAGAAGTCGGCGCGCCAACCGTCGATATCGTGCGCGTCGGCACCGCGGTGCAGTGCCTCCCACAGCATCAGGCGCAACAGCTTCGGGTTGTCGTGGTGGTAGTCGAACAGCTTGGCGACGTAATCGCCGACCTCGGTGTCGGCCAGCGGCTGCACGGTCTCCATGAACTCGCGCAGGCTGTCGATCAGGATGACGTCGAAGAGCTTGTCCTTGCTGCCGAACAGCCCGTAGATGCGTTCCTTGTTGACGCCCGCCGCCTCGGCGATGCGGTCGACCCTTGCGCCGGCCAGCCCGTATTCGGCGAACTCGTCGCGGGCCGCGCGCAACAGAGCCTGCCTGGTGGCGTCGCTGCGTTTGGTGTTGGGCGTCATGGGCAAGACTTTACCATTCCATTAAACCAACTATTTGGTTGACGAATGGTCGATCGCGGACGTACGCTTCCTCGCATGGCATCGCCGACAGCCCCTCTCGCACTTCCCGATTCGATCCCGGCGCCCACCGCGCACGCTTCGACCGCCAAGACCCTCCCGGTCTTCGTCCTCTCCGCCCTGCTCGCCACGGGCCAGATGTATGTACCGATTCCCCTGTTCAGCGCCATGAAATCCGATTGGCACGTCGGAGCGGGTGTGATGACCTGGATCATCAGCGCGTTCGCGTTCGGCTACGCGGGCGGGTTCGTGCTCTTCGGGCCGCTGTCGGATCGGTTCGGTCATCGCCGGGTGCTGTTCACCGGCATGCTCACCGCCGCGGTGGTCACCCTCTTGACCGGTTTGGCCTTCAGTGCGTCGGTGGAGATCCCGCTTCGGGTTGTGCAGGGTTTGGTCGTCGGGTCGATTCCACCCGCGCTCATGGCCTATGTCGCCACCCGGATAGCACCCGGGCACCGGGCGGTGGTGACCATGTCGATGGCCACCTCGTTCCTCGCCGCGACCGTATTGGCACAGATCGTGTCGCAGGCGGTGGTCGGCTGGTTCCCGTGGCGCACCGTGTTCCTCGGCTCCGCCGCCGCGTTCGCCGTGCTCGCCTTCGCGCTGCGTTCGGTCATGCTCGACGACGCCCCCGCCGCCGCGAATCTGCCCCTGCGCCACAGCTACGCGGCCATCCCCGCGGTGCTGCGCATCCGGGCGCTGCTCCCGATGCTGATCGCGGGCGCCCTGAGCATGGCGGTCATGGTCGGGGTGTACACCGGCATCGAAATCGCGGGCTTGGTCCACGGATCCGGAGAACTGCTTGCCCTGCGGGCCGGCGCCCTCCCGGTCATGCTGGCCCTGCCGTTGCTGGCGATTCCGCTTGCCCGGCTCTCCCGGCACGCCCAGATCGTGCTCGGCGTACTGGTCGCCGCGGCCGCCATGATCGCCGCGGCCCTGGCCGGCACGGGCGTAGCCCTGCTGACGGTGCTGCTGGCCGTGCTCGTCGGCGGTCTCGGCGTCATCGCCCCCGCCGTCCTGCAATCGGCGGGCGAACTCGGCGGCGACGCTCGAGCGGCTGCCTCCTCGGTGGCCATGTTCAGCTTCTACGTCGGTGCCACCACCGGCCCCCTGGTCGCCGCCGCGGCCGCCCCGCACGGGTTCGCCGCACTGTCCTGGACCCTCGCCGCCCTACTGCTGCTCGCCTTGATCCTGACCCTCATGGCCCCCCGTCCATCCTCCGATTGATCCGGTTCGCCATCCTCCGATTGGTCCGGTTCGCCGCCAGAGTCACATGAGCCAGCGGTCTACTCGCGCCTCGCCTCGGCCCGTGTGACTCTCGGTCAACCGATAAAAGGGGGAGGCCATACGGTGGGCTCCGGCCATTACCCGAAGTGCCGGAATCTTAGATGAACACGACACGGACGCGATTTGGCATCCGTATGAAAATCGTCAAAACGGATACCGCACACTGGACGGCGTGACCGTTGAATTGCTGGTTCTGCTCATCGTCATCGTCACGGCACTCGTATTCGATTTCACCAACGGCTTCCACGACACCGCCAACGCGATGGCCACCTCGATCGCCACCGGGGCGCTGCGCCCACGGGTCGCGGTCGCGTTGTCGGCGCTGCTGAACCTGATCGGTGCGTTCCTGTCGGTGGCGGTCGCGGCGACAGTGGCCAAGGGAATCGTGCAACTCGACGCGGTGTCCGGGCACGACCTGCTGATCATCGTGTTCGCCGGACTGGTCGGCGGCATCCTGTGGAATCTGCTCACCTGGCTGTTCGGCCTGCCGTCGAGTTCCTCGCACGCCCTGTTCGGCGGTCTCATCGGCGCCACCCTGGCCGCGCTCGGCTGGAGCGGGGTCATCTGGGCCGACGGATCCAGCGGCGTGCTCGCCAAGATCGTCATCCCGGCGGTGCTCGCGCCGGTCATCGCGGCCCTGGTCTCCGCGGTGGGCACCTGGCTGGTGTACCGGATCACCCGCGGCGCCGAAGAAGGCAAGGTCAACGAGGGATTCCGCTGGGGTCAGGTGGGTTCGGCGTCGCTGGTCTCGCTGGCGCACGGCACCAACGACGCGCAGAAGACGATGGGCGTCATCTTCCTGGCGCTGGTCGCGCACGGCAGCCTCACCAAAGACGACGAGATGCCGCTGTGGGTGATGGCCGCCTGTGCCGTCGCGATCGCGGCCGGCACCTACCTCGGCGGCTGGCGCATCATCCGCACCCTCGGCAAGGGGCTGGTGGAAATCGACTCGCCGCAGGGCCTTGCGGCCGAATCGTCCTCGGCTGCGATCATCCTGACCTCGGCGCACTTCGGCCTGCCGCTGTCGACCACGCAGACCGCCACCGGCTCCATCCTCGGCACCGGACTCGGCAAGGGCGCCGAGGTGCGCTGGAGTGTGATGGGCCGCATGGTGGTGGCCTGGCTGCTGACGCTGCCCGCCGCCGGAATCATGGGCGCCATCTGCTGGGCCATCGCGCACTTCATCGGCGGCCTGCCCGGCGTGCTCGTGGTCTTCGCCCTGCTGATCGGCCTGGCCGGGCTGATCTACCTGCGGTCGCGGCGCAACCCCGTCGACACCACCAACGTCAACGAATGGCCGGGTGACGGCCCAGCGGCCGGCGGCGACGGATCCGTGGACACCGGCATCATCGAGGATGTGCGGCACGGCCCGGCGCCTGGCCCCGACACCGGCCACAATCGTTCGGCCCAGGTTTAGGAGCTCGCTGTGCACACTCTTGTCACGAATCTGAACTCGCTGTGGAAGGTCGTCGCGGCCGGTCTGGTGTTCGGCGCGGGGCTGCCGATGATTTTCGCGTTCGGGGTGCGGTTCTGGTCGGCCTCGGAGATCCGCGCCGACGGCGGGGTGATCCGGCGCAACTATCCGGCGCTCGCCGGGGCTCTGGTATGTCTGGGGTTGGTGATCGCCGCGGTGGTGGCGGGTGTGCTCTATACGGCCAAAGCGTTTCTCGCCGCCAGGTTCGGCATCCATCTGTTCGGCGAGTCCTGAAGGGCGTGCAGTGACCGATTCGACCCACCCCATCCAGTCCGAGCCGGAGCGGCCGAAGCTGCTCGGCCGGATCATCGGCTGGCTGCGCGCCGGCTACCCGCAGGGCGTGCCGCGCTCGGATTACGTCGCCCTGTTCGCCGTGCTGCACCGCCACCTCACCGACTACGAGGTGGCCGCCGTCGCGGAGGAGCTGGCGCGGGAGAACCCGGAGCGCGAGATCACCCTCGCCGATATCGAGGACGCGATCGCCCGCATCGCCAAGGAACAGCCCGCCCCGGACGACATCTCGCGAGTGGCCTCGCACCTGGCGGCCGGCGGCTGGCCGCTGGCCGAACCGCTCACCGAGCCCGATTGATGCCCCATGCCGCCCTTCCTGAACGCCATCATCGACTGGCTGCGCGCCGGTTACCCCGAGGGTGTGCCCGAATCGGACTACATCCCGCTGCTGGCGCTGCTGCGCCGCCGCCTCTCCGACGACGAGGTGCGCCAGATCGCCACCGAACTGCTGCGGTCCGGCGAGAACCCGGACCGCATCGACATCCAGGTGCTCATCACCAAGATCACCAACGAGATGCCGTCGGACACCGATGTGGAGCGCATCCAATCGCGGCTCGACCCGCCCACCTGGCCGGAACCCTGAACGCGCCCCTGGCAGCCCGGACGGTCGCCACCGCGCGCCGACTCGGCCGGCCCTGCCGCTCGCCTGCCGCCGGGCGGCGTCGACGTCGACGAACACCGAGCATGTCCCGCGCGGAAAGGGGGCGCCGCCGGTCCGCTCACGGCAGCAACGCGCGCACGGTATCGATCGTGTCGGCCTGCTCGGGCGTCTTGTCCGGCCGGTAGCGGACGACCCGGGCGAAGCGCAGGGCGACGCCGCCGGGGTAGCGGGTGCTGGTCTGCACGCCGTCGAGGGCGATCTCCACCACCAGCTCCGGCCAGAGATACACGGTGTGCTGGTCGCGGGTGCGTTCATGGCGCGGGAATTCGGCGGTCTGCCAGTGCAGCAGGGCGTCGGTGAGGCCCTTGAAGGTCTTGCCGACCATCACCGGTTCGCCGGACGCCGGGTCGCGGGCACCGAGATGCAGATTCGACAGGTAGCCGGTGCGCCGGCCGTAGCCCCATTCCGCGCCGAGAACCAGCAGGTCGAGGGTGTGCGTCGGCTTGATCTTCAGCCAGGACCGGCCGCGCCGCCCCGCCGCGTACGGCGCGTCGAGGGATTTGATCATGACGCCTTCGTGGCCCGAGGCCAGCGCCCCGTCGAAGTACTCCGCCGCCGCCTCCGCATCGGGCCGGATGAGGGCGGGAATGCTGTGTTCCCCGGCCACTTTCGTGAGCGCCGCGCGCCGTTCGAGCAGCGGCTCGTCCAGCAGGTCGCGGCCATCGAGATGCAGGCAATCGAAGAAGTAGGGATGCAGCAGCAGCTCGCGGGTGGAAGTCGGCATCGGCCGTAGCTCCGTCGGGACAGTCGGCTCCGAGCCGGCCGGGTCGACCGAGCCACCCGAGCCGCCCGAGTCGGCGGGGTCGCCTGAACCGCCTGAGCTCCCTGAGCCGCCGGGGCTGCCTTCGCCGCCCGAGTCGCCGGGGCTGCCGGTACCGCCGGGGCTGCCCGAGCCGCCGGGGTCACGGGAACCGCCGGGCACGCCGGAGTCGCCGAATGCGCTGGATGGCGGCGGGACGGCGACGCCCTGCCCTGGATCAGCGGACGCGAACCGCGCCATCGTCTCCTGGAAGGGGCGCGGACGCCCGGTGTCGGTGAGGGCCAGCGTTTCACCGTCCAGGACCACGCTGGTGCAGTTCAGTCCCGCGACCAACTCGACCAGCTCGGGCACGTTGGCGGTGATATCGCGCAGGGTGCGGGTGAAGACCCACACCTGGTCGCCGTCGCGGTGTACCTGGATGCGGGCGCCGTCGAGTTTGTGTTCCACGCTGACGGCGCCGTCGAATTCGGCGAGGGCGTCGTCGAGCGCGGCGCCGGGGGAGGCGAGCATGGGCTGGATCGGGCGGCCCACCTCCAAGCGGAACTCGCGCAGCGCCGCTTCGCCGCCGGTCAGCGCGGCGATGGCAGTGACCGGCAGCTTCCCGGACAACATGTAGGCCCGGCGAACGAGCTCGAGCGGGACGTCGGCGGCGCGGGCCACCGCTTCGGTGACCACGGCGGTGAGTGCGCCCTGCCGCAGCTCACCGGTCAGCAGACGCAGCAGGAAGGCCTGCTCATCGGCGGTCGCGGTGCGCCACAGCTCGCTCAGCAGTTGTTTGCGCCGATTCGCCGAGCCGGGGCCGGAGGTGGCGGCCAGTTCGCCGAACAACTCGTCCACCCGGGCCGCGGTGAGGGTGGGAGTATCGGCGGCAGTCTCGCCGAGCCCGGTGAGGGTGCGCCAGCCGGTGCCGATGCGGCCCTGCCGCAATTCTCCCGACACCCAGGCGACGACGGCGGCGAGCTCGTCGGCCTGCGCCGCGCTCAGCAACTCGGCCAGCGCGGCGATCTTCGTTTTCCGCGAGCGGGTGGCGCGGACGGTCTCCGACGCTCGCACGACATCGGTGAACAGCACCAGACGACGGTAACCCGCCGCTGTGACATATTGCTCGAACCCACTGCTAATTCTGCTATTGGCAGGTTTGCGAAATCAGCCATAAGCTGGACGCATGGCCAAGACTTACGTCGGGGCGCGGCTTCGTCAGCTGCGGACCGAACGCGGGCTCAGCCAGGTCTCGCTCGCTCAACAACTGGAGATCTCGGCGAGCTATCTGAATCAGATCGAACACGACGTGCGTCCGCTCACCGTCCCGGTGCTGCTGCGGATCAACGAGGTGTTCGGCGTCGATGCCACCTTTTTCTCGTCGCAGGACGACACGCGGCTCATCGCCGAACTACAAGAAGTGGTGATGGACGCCGAGCTCGGTATCGAGGCCGACGCCAAGGAGATCGCCGAAATCGTCTCCGCGCATCCGAGTATGGCGCGCGCGCTGGTGAACATGCACAGCCGCTATCGGAATACCAGCGCTCAGCTGGCGGCCGCCACCGAGGATCGTTTCGCCGACGGCTCGGGTAGCGCGACGATCAGCAAACCGCACGAGGAAGTGCGCGACTATTTCTATCAGCGGCAGAACTACATCCACGAATTGGACACCGCCGCAGAGGAACTCGCCAATCGGATCCGGTTCCACGGCGGCGACGTGAACAGCGAGATCGCACGCATGCTGCGCGCGCACGGTGTACGTATCATCGAGCGGATCGACCTCGGTGAGGGCGTGCTGCACCGCTACGATCCGGACAGTCTCCGGCTCGAGATCGCACCGCACCTGTCCGGCGGCCAGCGCACCTTCAAACTCGCCGCCGAACTGGCCTATTTCGAATGCGGGCCACTGCTGGAAAGGCTCGTCGACGAGGGAAGTTTCGCCTCCGAGGACGCCAGGAAGCTGGCCATGCTCGGGTTGGCGAACTATTTCGCCGCGGCGACGGTGTTGCCGTACACGCATTTCCACGAAATCGCCGAGGATTTCCGCTACGACATCGAACGGCTGTCGGCGTTCTTCACCCAGAGCTACGAGACGATCTGTCACCGGCTCTCCACTTTGCAACGACCGGAATTGCGCGGCGTGCCGTTCTCGTTCGTCCGGGTGGACCGGGCCGGAAATATGTCGAAACGCCAGTCCGCCACCGGGTTTCACTTCTCCTCCAGCGGCGGCACCTGTCCGCTGTGGAATGTGTACGAGACCTTCGCCTATCCGGGCAAGATCATGACCCAGATCGCGCAGATGCCCGACGGCCGCAAGTACCTGTGGGTGGCGCGCACCGTCGAACGCCGTGCCACGGCCTACGGGCAGCCGAGCAAGACCTTCGCGATCGGGCTCGGCTGCGAGCTCCGCCATGCCGGACGGGTGGTCTACGCCGACGGCATCGATCTCGGCGAAGCCAAGGCCACCCCCATCGGCGCCGGCTGTCGCGTCTGCGAACGTGCCAACTGCCCGCAGCGCGCGTTTCCCCCGCTGGGCAAGGTGCTCGACATCAGCGAGCACCGCAGCTCGGTATCCCCGTACGTGCTCAAGTAGGCGTTCAGGCCCGCGGCTGTACGGCCTCGGCGATCTCGCGGCCGTCCGGATCGGCGGAGATCTGCTCGACCCGCACGGTGGGTGCGAGATGGCTGCGCAGCCGGCGGTCGATTTCGCCCGCGACCGGGATGACAACGGCCGCGGCCGAGGTGGCGACGGCGTCGGTGAGGATCGCAGGCCAGTCCGGCGCCTTCCTGGTCGACAGCGCCGCGATGACGGCGGCGGTGGCCGAATCGCCCGCCCCGGTCGGATTGCCCGCGAGCGGTTCGGGCAGCGCGGCCGTCCACGCGCCTTCGGCGGTGACCGCGACCATGCCCTCGGCGCCCCGCTTGGCCAGCACCGCGAGCACGCCGCCCGCGATCAGCGGCCGCACCGATTCGACGACCTCGGCGGGTGTCCGCGGATCGGAATCGGTGAGCCGT
This sequence comes from Nocardia sp. CDC519, assembly GCF_059509835.1. Lineage (NCBI taxonomy): Bacteria > Bacillati > Actinomycetota > Actinomycetes > Mycobacteriales > Nocardiaceae > Nocardia > Nocardia sp. CDC519. The sequence continues at coordinate 1,624,547 of NZ_CM183377.1, forward strand.
CGTAGCTCACCGCGGTTGGGGGTGAGTACCACCCCGGGTAGCCGCGCGGCCAGTCGCATCGCCTCACCGTCCAGATCGCAGATGGTCGGCACGCCGTGCTCCAGGGCGCTGCGCGCGATCTGGGCGGGTAGTTCCGGATCGATGCCGCCGGGTAGCGAACCGGCGATCACCAGCCCGGAGATATCGGGCAGCAGACCGGCCACGCGCACCGCGAGTTGTTCGGCCGCATGCGGATTGGTGATCCTCGCACCCGGCTCCCAGAGCGCGGTGGCCGTTCCGGAACCGGATTCGCTGATCACCACGGTTCTGCGCACCCAGGGCAGCGCGTGTACGAAATCGACCGGCAGTTCCAGTTCGGCCGCGGCGGCGAAGGCGTGGTCGGCGAAACCGGTGGCGCGGGCGTATTTGCCGAGCTGGTTGAGCACCCTGGTGACATTGATTCCCTTGCCCCCTATGCGCTGCTCGACCGATCGCACCCGATGCGCCCGACCCCGTTCGAGTTCTTCGACTCGGTAGGTCATGTCGTAGGCGGGATTCATTGTCACGGTGAGGATCACGACCTCAACTGTCCACGCCTACGCGGTGCGCGCAACCGCTGGGGTGCGATCGGTGCGGGTTTATCAGCCGTCCCGAAGTTTCGCGGCGGGCATTTGTGCGATCGCCTGAAATCGGCGGCAGCGGGTGGCCGCGCCCGCCGGCGCGGGTAGTGTCCGCCGCCGGGTAGACGGCGAACCGATCCGGCCTAGGGTGTGAGCGCGGGCGACGGTTGCTCATCGGCCCGATCCGACGCCGCGCGGCGCAGGGTGCGCACCCAGACCGTGAAGCCCCACGCCACGAATCCCGCGTACACCAGATACAGCACCGCCGACGGGTAGTACCCGGCTCGTACGAGCAGCGGGATGCCGACGATATCGACGCCGATCCAGATCAGCCAGAACTCCGCCCATCCGCGCGCCATCCCGTAGGTGGCCAGCACCGAGCCGGTGAAGATCCACGCCTCCGCCCAGGGGCCGTAGGAACCGATCCAGGCGAAGACCTGGGCGAAGCCGAGCGTGCCGACCGCCATGGCCGCGACCAGCAGCCAGCGTTCCCGTGCGCTCGCCCAGCGCGGATCGACCCCGCGGTGCTCGAGCCCGGTCTCGGCGCGCGCATAGCGATACCAACTCCACCAGCCGTAGGCGCTGACCGCGACGAACATCAGCTGACGGCCCGCCTGTCCGGCCATGTTCAACTGCTGCGGGGTATTGAACACCCCGCCGACGAACACCGTGAACAGCAGCGCATTGCCCGCGATGCCGATCGGCCACGCCCACACCCGCCGCCGCATACCGCCGAGCGCCGAGGCCATGCCGAAGCCGTTGCCGACGATCTCGCGCCACAGAATCTCCGAGCCGGCGATGTGGAGTTCGGCGTCGAGCAGGGCGAGGAACGGATTCACCCTGGGTGTAACCGGGCGCGGCCGTCATCTCATCCAACCGGGGGTGGTTCGGCTCGGGGTGAGCCGAACTCATCGTGGCTCAGATCGCGCGCTGGGCGAGTGTGCCGACCGATTGCCTGCGTTCGCCGGTGCGCCCGGCCGCGCGTCCGGCCCGAGCGGCCAGCAGTTCGGCGGCGATGGCGACGGCGGTTTCGGCCGGGGTGCGGGCGCCGATGCTCAGGCCGGCGGGGGAGTGCAGGCGCGCGAGCAGTGCGTCGTCGAAACCGCCCGCGCGCAGATCGTCCACGCGGCGGGCGTGCACCGAGGGTGAACCGAGTGCGGCCAGGTACCCGACCTCGGGCAGCCGCAACGCGACGGTGAGCAGTGGGATCTCGAATTTCGGATCCTGGGCGACCACGATGATGCCGGTGTCGGCGTCGATCTCACCGGCGGCCGAGAGCGTATTGAGGTATCGGTGCGGCCAGTCCACCACCACTTCGGCGCCGGGAAAAGATTCCGGGGTAGCGAAATTGGGCCGGGTATCGCAGATGGTGATTCGATAACCGAGCAGTTGCCCTTGGGTCGACAATGCCGCGGCGAAGGAATTGGCGCCGAAGATGATCAGCCGCGGCGGCGGGGCGAACGAGGAGACGAAGATATCGGACTGCGGCAGCGAGACCAGTTCGGTGTTGTGCCGTTTGTCGGTGATCAGGTGCTGGCCGATCACCTCCGGCTCCGGATTCCACACCACGGTGAAAACGGTGACCCGGCGATGCGCGGCGATTTCGGCGGCGACCGTCGGGAACTCCGGGAAGTGATCGCGCGAGAACGGCTCGGTGAATACGTCGATCACGCCGTCGTCGCGGCCGGGGTCGAGCGAATTGGTGACGCTGAGCCGGTGCATGCCGCGCTGTCCGGTGCGGGCCGAGGTCGCGGTGGCCTCATAGGCGGCCTCTTCGATGCCGCCGGCGGTGATCGAGCCGAAGACACCGCCGTCGGGGTCGACCAGCATGGCCGCGCCCACGGGTAGATCGGTCGCACCATTGGTGCGCACAATGGTCGCCAATCCGCCCGTCCGGCCCGAGTGCCACACCCGCAACAGGTCGTCGACGATGTCCCGCATCACACAACTCCGATCCACCCGTGCACCGGTCGCGCGGGCGTTCACCGGACGACGCCCGTCGCCGAATCCGGCGCACGTGACGCACACCATATCGTCCCGGGAGTACAAATAGGTGTGCCTGCCGCAATCTTGGGTAGCGCTCGTGTGAACGTCACGCCAAGGCTTGTGGCCGGTCACCAAGAAATGTCGCGCGGGCTGTGAAATGCGAGACATATCAACGGGTCAGCCGCCTGGTCACAGCGTTTTCAGACCATGCAAAGCGTTACGGTGCGCCCGATGAATTCAAGCCTGAATGAATGATCGGCCGAGAGTGGTATTCGCCACACTACGACCATCAGCGGGAAGTGGTTCGCGCCACAGTGCGGCGGGCGGCACCGGAAACGAATCGACGCCGCCCGCCGGTGCGGATCTCAGGAAAGCTCGACCCGGATCAAGACGGTCTCACCCGTGGCGTCATCGACGCCGTCGTTATCGGTGACGACATACAGCGCGCCGTTCCCGGCGATCGCCATCCCCTCCACCTTCTCCTGCACCCAGCCGTTGGTGGCCGACAGCTCCGGCAGCAGATCGTGCGCGCGGGTCTTGGGCAGCACCGTGGGCGCCGCGGCGCCCACGACACCCGGCGCACCGGGAATCGCGACCCGGTAGACGGCCTTCACCGCGGCGGCGGGACCGCTGAGCTTGTCCCGTTCGAGCAGCAGCAGCGAATCGCCGTCGACCGCGATCTCCGAGACGCCGATCCAATCGCCGTCGGTCGAGGTGGTGTCGAGTTGGTAGCCGTACCACTGCCATTCGCCCGACGCCGGTGCGTACCTGCCGATCCGCGTCAGGCCCTTCGGATCGGACTTCAGTTCGCGTTGCAACACCACCCAGACGGTTTCCTCGGCGCCCGAGCCCTGGACGGCCACGCCCTCCAGCCCGTACTTGCCGAGTCCTGCGCTGATCTCGCCGGGCAGAGCGATACGCCGTTCGACGACCCCGTTCCGGGTCACCTGAACCAGGGCGTTGCCCGGCCCGTCCGCGCCCTCCACCGCGAGATAGAAGCCACCGTCGGCGCGCGCGGCGAGGCCTTCGATATCCAGGCTCACCGGGGCGCCGTTCTCGGTGATCGGCAGCTCGGTATCGAGGACGGCGGGTTCGGTCGATACGTCGAGGCCGAGGATCCGGGACGGGCCGTACGCCGAGTCGGTGGCGGTGTAGAGGCGGTCGGCGGCGGCCGGATCGGCACTCAGCGCACCGAGCGCGCCCCAGCCGATCGGTGCGCCGTTCGCGCCGTCGGCGGAGACGACGGACGGGAACTGCGGCACACCCCTGCCGGCGAATTCGCCGCCGTAGCCGAAGATCGTCACCGCGCCGCGCAGGCCCTTGTCCGCATCGTCTTCCTCCGACGACACCGCGAGCAGATTGCGCGACGGGATCGGCAGGATCCCCTCCGGCCCCACATTCGTCGCGAGGATCTGCCGGAATCGTGGCGCGGCCGGGTCGGCGACGTCGTAGACCGCGACGAAGTTGCTGCGCTCGGAACCGACCAGCACGACCGGCTTTCCGTCCAGTTCGGTGACGGCGAGGCCCTCCGGTTCCGGTCCCTTCTTCTCCGCGCGGCCCTCGGCGTGCAGCCCGGTGCGCACGGTCAACTGCTCGAAGGTATTGCCCGCATCCCACACCACCTCGCCGGTGGCGGCGTCGAAGACGGTCCAGCCACGGCTGCCGCCCTTCCAATCACCTTCGTTGGCCACCGCGATGTGGCCGTCGCCGATCCAGCCGACGGCGTCGGGCTCGCGCGCGACATCGGTGATCGATCCGGACTGGTCGATGGCGCCGTCCTCGGTGGTGTCGATGCCCTCGACGCCGACCTTGCCCGCCGAGAACACCTTCCGGACGGTCGCGCTCGCGGCGTCGATGATGGCGATGCCGTTGTTCTCCTGCAGCGTCACCGCCACTTCGCCGCGCGAGTTCATGCTCACGTACTCGGGCTCCAGGTCCTGCGGTGTATCCAGACCGGCGTCGCGGGCGGCGTTCTCGTCGATGCGCACCGGCCGCGCCGACCACTGGTTCGGCTCGCCGGCCAGGTCGAGGATCTGCACGAAACCGGTGGGCGGCTGGGGAAGATCACCTTCCTCGCCGCCCTCGGGGGTGAACTTCTCGTCGCGCTGGTTCTCGATGGCGATGGCCGCGCGGGTGCCGTCTTTGCTCACCGCGATGGAGTCGGGCTGGCCGCCGAGATCGATGCTGTGCACCTTGGTGCGGTCGCTGATCCGGACGATATCCACCCGGCCCGAGGGATGCGCGAAATCGCCTCCGCTGCTGTCGATCACGACCAGCACGTAATCGCCTGCCACCGCCACCGAGGTGGGCTGATCGTCGGCATGGCCGAGCTGTTCGAGCGAGATCGAGCCCGCCCCTGCGGGCGCGGCCGGATCGCTGAGGTCGAGGAAGCCGATGCGCTTGCCCGGCGCGTCGGTGTAGATCAGCGTCTCGCCGTCCTCGGTGACCGCCGAGATCTCCGCGACGGTGCTGGCATCCGGCGCGGTGCCCGCGGGCAGATTGCGGAAGACCGGATAGGTGGCCAGCCGGTGGTAACTGGTCGCGGCGTCGCGTTGCCAGCCGTCTGCTGCGGGCGGGCCCGCGTCACCGTCATCGGTTCCGCAGGCGAGAACCGCCACCGAAACCGTTGCCACCGTGGCGATCAACCACGGCCGTCTCATCCTGGCCACCATCGGCCCCTTCCTGCTCGACACGCCTTCTCGCCGCGGCGAGAATTCCGGCGATCGTTACCCAGCCGAATGACGTCGTGGTGACCGGAGGATGAATGCTGCGCGGAGTTAGCCGGGCCGTGGATCCGGCCGGGTTCCGCGCCGCGTCAGGCGAACAGGTCGCGCACGAACGGCAGCGAGTCGGGCAGCGAATCGTTGACGGCGCCGTCGTGGCCGGTCGGATAGGTGTGCAGGGTGACCGGCTCGCCCGCGGCGGCAAGGGTCGCGGCGAAGTGCAGCGTCTGCGGGGTGATGACGTCGGTGTCGCGCAGGCCCTGGCCGAGGAACAGCGGCTTGTCGTAGCCGGATTCGGGCAGGCCCATGTAGCCGCGCAGCAGGCCGTGCAGGTTCGGAATCTGGTTGAGCGGGCGGGCGAACAGATCACCGACGACGACATTGTTCGCGCTCAGTTCGTCGCCGAAGGCCACGATGCAGGCCTGCCGGGCGCGCGCGAGCCAGGCGCGACCGGCATCGGTCAGGAAGGACTCGATGTCGAGCTCGGGATAGGTCGTGCGCAGGCCGTTGAGGATGTAGAGCACGTACGCGGTGGTGTGCGAGCTCAGCTCGATCGGCGGCATGCCCGGGCCGAGGGGCAGCAGGATGTCCTCGATGTAGGCGGGCACGCCGGTGCCGACCGCGCCGCGATAATCCAGTTCCCCGCCACCGAACTCGGTGGCGTAGCGCGCGGTGAACACCGCGGCGCCGCCGCCCTGTGACTGCCCGACCACCACCCACTTGTTCGACAGCGTGTCGAATCGGCGCGTCGCCGCCTTCACCGCGTCGACCACATTGTGGGCCTCGACCACGCCGTTCAGATACGGATGCTCACCGGGCCCGCCCAGACCTGCGTAGTCGGCGGCGACGATGGCGTAGCCCTGATCCAGCCAGGTACCCAGATAGGCCCAGTCCCGTTCCACCGCACCGGGCCCGGCGATGCTGTAGGCGCAGTCGTCACCGAGGCCGACGGTGCCGTGCGCCCACGCGATCACCGGCCAGCCGCCCTCGGGTGCCTGCCCCGGCGGGAAGTAGACCGCGGCGCTGGTCTGCATGGGGACATCGCCCGCGCCGGTGGACGAGTAGGTGATGCGGACCGAATTCACCGAGCCGGGCAGGGTCGCCGCCGGGGAGAGCGGCTGGATCGAGTCGACCACGCCGGTCTCGGCGGGCGCCGCGTGCGCGCTGGGCAGCAACAATGCCGCGGCGGCGCAGCTGGTCACGATGGCGGCGGTGATGCTGGTGGTCCGCATGGTGCTCCTGTCTGACGCACTGCGACTGTGCCTGCCGCACTGCGACTCGTCGCGTGAGCCGTCGATGTAACTGGACGCTCGTCCGGGAGACGACTGGTGTCGAGTCTGCCCGATCGGTCGCTCGCAATCCTGCCCGGCCCGCGTCGGTGCAGGTAGCGATTGGGCTGGCTCGGTCGCTCGGCGTCGCCGATCGCCCGCGGTCATCGGCGCAGGTTCCGGTTCCCATGTGGTTCGGCGTGCCGTGCCGTCGTGTCGCGGATGCGGCCGGATGATTCCGGCGAGTGGGACGAGTGGTCGCTCGGTAACCGGTCCGGGCGGCTTCGCGTGTCCGCGCGTGACGGGTCGCACAATGGCCCGGCCGCGAGCTCTGTGAGTGTGCTCACAACCCGGCGCGTCGGCCGCGCGGGGTGCCGCACCACCCTCTGATCCCAAACAGTACGAGCGTTACGCTAAAACCGCATGTCAGCGCTACTCGCGAGTAGATTTCACGCTTGCAATTAGCCCGCAAATTTCGCAGAGTTAGCAAACGACGGGTGAAACCTAGCTGAGATTCACAGTACCAACAGGTAGACGGCTATTTCTGGATGTGCCATCGTGTGGAAGTACACCCCTTGGGCCTAGCAAGCCTGCAAATTGCCGCTCCAGCAGTTCGAGCGAAACCTCCCTCAGCGGAGCACGAACGGTGCGGCACCGACCGAACGAGGAAGTGGAGTCACAGATGTCGACTGTCGGCACCCCGAAGACCGCTGCCGAAATCCAGCAGGATTGGGACACCAACCCCCGCTGGAAGGGCATCACCCGCAACTACACGGCCGAGCAGGTCGTCAAGCTGCAGGGCACCGTCGTCGAGGAGCACACGCTCGCTCGCCGCGGCTCGGAGATCCTCTGGGATCTCGTCAACAACGAGGACTACATCAACTCGCTCGGCGCCCTCACCGGTAACCAGGCCGTGCAGCAGGTCCGCGCCGGCCTGAAGGCCATCTACCTGTCCGGTTGGCAGGTCGCCGGTGACGCGAACCTGTCCGGCCACACCTACCCGGACCAGTCGCTGTACCCGGCCAACTCGGTGCCCCAGGTCGTGCGCCGCATCAACAACGCGCTGCTGCGCGCCGACGAGATCGCCAAGGTCGAGGGCGACACCTCGGTCGAGAACTGGCTGGCCCCGATCGTCGCCGACGGTGAGGCCGGTTTCGGTGGCGCGCTCAACGTCTACGAGCTCCAGAAGGCCATGATCGCGGCCGGCGTCGCCGGTTCGCACTGGGAAGACCAGCTCGCCTCGGAGAAGAAGTGCGGCCACCTCGGTGGCAAGGTGCTGATCCCGACCCAGCAGCACATCCGCACCCTGACCTCGGCTCGCCTGGCCGCCGACGTCGCCGGCGTGCCCACCGTGATCATCGCCCGCACCGACGCCGAGGCGGCCACCCTGATCACCTCCGACGTCGACGAGCGCGACCGTGAGTTCCTGGACGGCACCCGCACCTCCGAGGGCTTCTTCGGTGTGAAGAACGGCATCGAGCCCTGCATCGCGCGTGCCAAGGCCTACGCCCCGTACTCCGACCTGATCTGGATGGAGACCGGCGTGCCGGACCTCGAGGTCGCGAAGAAGTTCGCCGAGGCCGTCAAGGCGGAGTTCCCGGACCAGCTGCTGGCCTACAACTGCTCCCCGTCCTTCAACTGGAAGGCGCACCTGGACGACGCGACCATCGCGAAGTTCCAGAAGGAGCTCGGCGCGATGGGCTTCAAGTTCCAGTTCATCACCCTGGCCGGCTTCCACTCGCTCAACTACGGCATGTTCGACCTGGCCCACGGCTACGCTCGCGAGGGCATGACCGCCTTCGTCGACCTGCAGGAGCGCGAGTTCAAGGCTGCCGCCGAGCGTGGCTTCACCGCCATCAAGCACCAGCGTGAGGTCGGTGCCGGCTACTTCGACAGCATCGCCACCACCGTCGACCCCAACACCTCGACGGCCGCCCTGAAGGGCTCCACCGAAGAGGGTCAGTTCCACTGATCGGCGTCTGACGGCGTCACCCCCGGGTGGCGCCGTGAGGCCAACTCCATAGCGAGTCCTCTACCCCGGTAGGGGTGTACCGCCCTCCCGCCCGAACAGCCCCGGGCGGGAGGGCATCCCTATAACTTGATCAACTGAAGGTGCCGGTCACCACCGGGCGCCGACAACCCCGACAGCCAAGACCTACCCCAGGAGCTGGACGTGAGCAGCGAAAAGATTCAACGTGTCGGTGTCATCGGCGCCGGACAGATGGGTGCCGGAATCGCGGAGGTGTGTGCACGCGCGCACGTCGACGTGCTGGTCTACGAGCAGACCCGGGAGCTGGCCGCCGCCGGTCGCGCGCGCATCCTGCGCTCGCTGGATCGCGGCGTGAGCAGCGGCAAGATCACCGAACGCGAGCGCGAGCAGGCCGCCTGGCGCCTGCGTTTCACCTCCGACCTGGGCGATTTCGCCGATCGCCAGCTGGTCGTCGAGGCCGTGCTCGAGGACGAGAAGGTCAAGACCGCCATCTTCTCCGAGCTGGACAAGGTTGTCACCGATCCCGCCGCGGTGCTGGCCTCCAACACCTCCTCCATCCCGATCATGAAGATCGCCGTCGCCACCAACAACCCCGAGCGGGTCGTCGGCATGCACTTCTTCAACCCGGTGCCGGTGCTGCCGCTGGTCGAGCTGGTCACCACGCTGAAGACCAGCGATTCGGTGTCCGCGCGCGCCGAGGCCTTCGCCGGTGAGGTGCTGGGCAAGCAGGTCGTGCGTTCGGCCGACCGCTCCGGTTTCGTGGTCAACGCGCTGCTGGTGCCGTACCTGCTCTCGGCCATCCGCATGGTCGAGTCCGGCTTCGCCACCAAGGAAGACGTCGACAAGGCCATGGTGCTCGGCTGCGCCCACCCGATGGGCCCGCTGGCGCTGACCGACCTCGTCGGCCTCGACACCGTCAAGTCCATCGCCGACTCGATGTACGCCGAATTCAAGGAGCCGCTGTACTCGGCGCCGCCGCTGCTGATGCGCATGGTGGAGGCCGGACTGCTCGGCAAGAAGACCGGCGCGGGGTTCTACCAATACAACAGCAAGTAGCTGGCAGTTCCGCCTCGCAGTTCCGCCTCTCCGCGTATTTTGCGGGCGGCGGTGTGCCGATGGGGTTTGGGCATCCGTGCCGGCGGTTGGGTGCCGAACTAATTTTGGGCGTACCCGGCGAGTTACCCGGCCCGCACGAGATCAGTTGTCTCGTTGGGTCGGGTTCGTCGGATTGCCTGGCATGACGCCACCGGCGGCGAGCGTAGTGGCCCGATAGACGTACTTCGCCGGGTATCCGGTAGCTGCCGCCGCTGCCGGGCATAAGCTGCTCAACAGTCGGCCGTTGGATCGGTCGGCGCCGAGCGCAGCGTTCTGCGGCACCCATCTCCGCTGGTGGATGTCGCGCAGGTGATCGAAAGGGAGTGTCCCCGTCATGGTCAACGTCACCGATGGTTTCGGGTCGAGCGTCCTCGGATATCCGCGGATCGGGCCGCACCGGGAACTCAAGCGCGCGCTCGAGGCGTACTGGCACGGCGGCATCACCCGCGATGAGCTGCTCGAGGTCGGGCGCGATATCCAGGAGCGCCAGTTCGACGAGCTGGCCGCCACCGGGTTGACCCAGGTGCCTGGCAATACCTTCTCCTTCTACGACCACATCCTCGACAACGCGCTGCTGTTCGGTGCGGTGCCCGCCCGGTTCCGGGACTTGCAGGAGGGGATGGATCCGCTCGACTTCTACTTCCTGATGGCGCGTGGCCGCCCGGATCTGCCGCCGCTGGAATTGGTGCGGTTCTTCGGCACCAACTATCACTATCGTCAGCCCGAGCTGGACGAGACCACCGAGTTCTCCCTGCACCCCGAGGCGCTGCTGGACGAATGGGATCGCGCCATGGCCCGCGGCATCGAGCTGCGGCCGGTGGTGCTCGGCCCGTTGTCGCTGCTGCTGCTGTCGAAGGCCGGGCACATCCCCGGCGAGTCCGGCGGTTTCGACACCCTGTCGCTGCTGGACAAGCTGCTGCCGGTGTACGAGCAGCTGTTCGAGATCCTGGCCAAGCGCGGCTCCACCTGCGTGCAGCTGGACGAGCCGTGCTTCACCAGCGAACGGTCCGAGGCCGAGCTGGCCGCCTTCGAGCGGGCCTATGAGCGGCTGACCAAGGCGCCGCTGCGTCCGCGCATCCTGGTCACCGGTCAGTACGGCGATTTCGGTGAGGCGCTGACCATTCTGGCGCGCACCAATGTCGAGGCCATCGGACTGGATCTGGCTTCTTACCGGATGCGCCCGGAGGATCTGGCCAAGATTCCCGGCATCCGCCGCAAGCGCCTCTACGCGGGCGTGATCAGCGGCCAGAACGTCTGGCGCGCGGACCGTTACGTCACCCTGGAATACCTCAACGAGCTGGCCAAGGTCTGCCCCGACCTGGTGGTCTCCACCGGAACCACCCTGCTGCACGTGCCCTACGACGTGCTCGCCGAATACGACATCGAGGGCAATGTCGCCGATCGGCTCGCCTTCGCGAAACAGAAGGTGGGCGAAGTCGTTTCGCTGGCCAAGGCGCTCACCGAGGGCCCGTCGGACAAATGGCGCAAGCGCCCGACCGAGGTGCACTTCAAACAGAAGCACGCCGTGCGCCAGCGGGTCTATGCGATCACCCCGGAGATGCGCGAACGTGAGCCGTATGCCGAGCGCCGCGCCGCCCAGCAGGCGAAGCTGAACCTGCCGCTGGTGCCCGCGACCACGCTCGGATCCTTCCCGCAGACCGCCAAGATCCGCCAGGCCCGCTACGACCTGGGCGAAGGCCGGCTGTCCTACGACGAATACCGCAAGCGGATCGAAGCCGAGATCGAGGCGACCGTCCGGTTGCAGGAAGATATCGGCCTCGATGTGCTCGTGCACGGTGAGCACGAGCGCAACGACATGATCCAGTACTTCGCCGAACTGCTCGACGGCTTCGCCACCACGCATTTCGGCTGGGTGCAGGTCTACGGCTCACGGTGTGTGCGGCCGCCGATCATCTACGGCGACGTCTCCCGCCCGAAGCCGATGTCGGTGGAGTGGATCAGCTACGCGCAGTCGCTGACCGACAAACCGGTCAAAGGCATGGTCACCGGCCCGGTCACCATGATCGCGCGCTCGTTCGTGCGTCAGGACCAGCCGCTGTACGAGACCGCCGACCAGGTGGCTCTGGCGATCCGCGATGAGGTGGTGGATCTGGAGAAGGCGGGTATCTCGATCATCCAGGTCGACGAGCCCGCCATCCGGGAACTGCTGCCGCCGCGACCGGAGGGGCGTAAGGAGTACCTGCGCTGGGCGGTCGGTGCGTTCCGGCTGGCCACCTCGGGCGTCAAACCGGAAACCCAGATCCACACGCACATCGGCTATTCCGGGCGCGCCGAGGTGGTGGAGGCGATCGAACAGCTCGACGCCGACGTCACCGCGATCGTGGCCACCCGTTCCATCGAATGGGTGCTCAACGCGCTCAAGGAAGATTGCGCCTCCGGCCAGGGCCTCAGCCACGGCGTCGGCCCCGGTGTGTACGAAAGTCGTTCGGCGCGCATCCCCGATATCGATGAGCTGGATGAATTGCTCACCGCCGCAGCCGAAGCCGTCACGCCGCAGCGGCTGTGGGCGAACCCGGACGGCGGATTGAAGACCAGGCACTACTGGCAGTTGGAGCCGTCGCTGCGGAACATGGTCGCGGCGGCGCGCCGGGTGCGGCGGCGTGCGGAAGCGGCCGCCGCGGCGGAAGCCGAAGCCGGCGCGCCAGCCGAATAGCTCGAATCCACAAGGGCCGCTTTCCCGTTCGCGGGGAGGCGGCTCTTGTCGTCGGTGGACTATTCGGGCGTGGCGTTGGGGGAGAGCCGGTCGGTGAGGGCGCGCAGGCCTGCGCTGAGCTGCTCGGGGCCGGGCGTGTGAGCGGGGTCGATCACCCACTGCACCAGCAGGCCGCTGATCAGGGTGTGCAGGACGGCGCCGACGGCATCGTCGCCGCCGGGGCCGCCGAACTGTGCCAGTCCACGTCGCGCCTCGTCCTGTGCGGCGCCGATCTCGGCGCGCAGCTCGGGCGCGTGCATGGCCTGCGCCAGCCCTTCCATGCTGGCCGACCAGAGGCCGGGATTCGCGCCGAACGAGTCGATCAGCCGGCGCAGGAAGGTCTCGAGCCTGCCTGCCGGGTCGCTGGGATCGTCGGCGGCCAGCGAGTCGAGGATCTGCTGGACCGCCGCACCGCTGGATTCCCGCATCGCCTGATGCAGCAGCGCGTCGCGGGTGCCGAAGTGGTAGTTGATGGCGGCCAGGTTGGTGCCGGATGCGGCGACGATATCGCGCACCGTCGTGCGCGCGTAGCCACGTTCGGCCAGGCACGCCTTGGCCGCGTCGAGTAGATCCTCGCGAGTTCCCACCTCGGCACCATAGCAAGCCGGCTGACGCCTGTTCGTGACGGATGTTTCAAACATACGTCTGTGACAAATGTTTGAAACGCCTGTATGTTCGGCGGTGCAGGCCGAACCGACGCAGGGAAACGAGAGTCCGATGACCGAGCACCGTCCGCTATCGCCCTTCGAGAGCGCCTACTTCACCCCCGACGCCCGCGTCGGCAGCGTCCGCACCGCGGGCATGCCGCTCTATATCGGCTCCACCGTGCGCGGCCGAGTGGACGAGGAACTACTGCGGCTGGCGCTGGATGAGGTCGTCGCCGCGCATCCGCTGCTGCGCAGCCAGGTGGTCCTCGACGCGGCAGGCGTCCAGCACTTCGTGGTCGACGACGATTGGCGGCCTCGGCTCGAGGTGCGCGCCGGAGCCGAGGCCGAATACTTCCGGCTGGTCAACGTTCCGGTGGACTGGTCGAGCGGGCTGTTGCGGGCCCAGCTCCTGCGCGACGGCGACCGGGTCCAGCTCGTGCTCGGCATCCATCACGGAATCGCCGACGGCAGATCGGCTTTCGCGCTGCTGGATCAGCTGTGGCGGCACTATACCGCGCACGTGACGGGCGCGCCGATCCCGAGCGCGGCGACCGACCAGCGGATTCCGCAGGCGCTCGACCATCGCATGGCCGAGCTGGTGGGCGAGGCCGCCGTGTCGGAGTGGGTGGCGCAGGTCCGGGCGCAGGTCGCGGCCGCCCTGCCGGGCTCGGCGCCTGCCGCGTTTCCGTACGACGGAAATGCCGACCCCGGTGGCCGATTCGCTATGGTGCGCATCGAATCGACACCGGACGAGACCGCCGCGCTCATCGCGGCCGCCCGCGCGCACGGTGTTTCGGTCAACAGTCTGTTCACCGGCGCCGCGCTGGTCGCGGTGCGCGAGCAGTTCGATGCGCCGGGGCCGCTGCTGCTGAACTGCGGGCACGCGGCCGATATGCGCTCCCGGGTGAGTCCACCGTTGCCCGACACCGTGCTGGTCAACTTCGCCTCCGGCATCGGGACGCCGGTATTCGTGGACGACGATGCCAGTCCGGTCGAGCTGAGCCGCCGGGTCGACGCCGGTGTCCGTGACGCCCTCGAACGACGGGAAGCGGCCATGGTGCTGCTGGCCGCGCGGCGGGTCGGTGACGATCCGGTGATGGCGGCCGTGCTGTCGACCCCGCCGAGCTTCACCATCTCCAATATCGGTCGCTTGCCTGCGCATTCGCTGCCGAACGGGCTCGTCTTGGTCCGCGATGACATCTTCGCTATGGCGCCGGACATATCGCCGAAGCTGACCGTCTTCACCGTCGGCGACCGGATGACCGTGCAGGTCGAATTCGATACCGCGCGCTACAGCCGCACGCGTCAGCGCAGGGTGCGCGATGCCCTGGAGGCGACGCTGCGCGGAATCGCCGTCGCGGTGCGGGCCGGTCTGGGATGACGTCCGGCGCGGTGCCCGGCCCCCTGGCTTCGGCGTCGGCGATCACCGGACGAGGTGCGCACCTGAGTGGGGCGAGCCGATCGAGGCGCGCCCCGGACGACAGATGATGGCCGACAGGCCGCAGCGGCAGGTGTGACGTAGCTCCCAGTCGGGGCGAGGCCGCCGAGATCACGGCTGTGACCAGTGATCTGGCGGCCGCGTCGATGAGCGGTCCGGCCGGGCGGCGTCGGCCGCCAACGGAGACGGTGCGGATGCGGTAGGGTTGCGGAGGTTCCGTGCGCTGATCTTTCGCGCAGGTTCCCAACTCCGTCGTGGATGTTCAGCTTTCGCGCCGGTCATCGCGGCGCTGCCACCATCGGGTGAGGATTCGAGTCCTGCGCGACGCTGCGGTCTCGCTCCGATGCCGGAAAGGCACCTGTTATCTCCATGTCCGACAAAGCTTCTGCCGCCGTGTCCACGGCTGCCCCCGTCGCGCCCTTCACCGAATTCGGTGTGCGCGCCGCACTGATCGATGCGATGAACGCCGCGGGCATCACCGGCGCGTTCCCGATCCAAGCCGCCACCCTGCCCGACACCATGGCCGGGCGCGATGTGCTCGCCCGCGGTAAAACCGGCAGCGGCAAGACCCTCGCCTTCAGCATCCCCATGGTCGAGCGGCTCGCCGGCGCGACCAGCAGGCCCGGTCATCCCGCCGGGCTGATCCTCGCACCCACCCGCGAGCTCGCCACTCAGATCGCGGCCACCGTCGAGATGCTGGCCCGGCCCTGCGGGTTGCGCGTGGTCACCATCTTCGGTGGCGTGCCGGTGAACCGGCAGACCCGTGACCTGCGTGCGGGCGCCGATATCGTCGTCGCCTGCCCCGGCCGGCTCGAGGACCTGATGCGCCAGGGTGTCGTCTCGCTCGACGCCGTGCGGATCAGCATCCTCGACGAGGCCGATCACATGGCCGACCTCGGCTTCCTGCCCGCCGTCACCCGCATCCTCACCGCCACCCCGGCCGGCGGCCAGCGCCTGCTGTTCTCGGCCACCCTCGACAACGAGGTGGACCGGCTGGTCAAGCGGTTCCTGCGGGAGCCGGTGACGCATTCGGTCGACACCGCCGCGAGCCCGGTGCCCACCATGACCCACCACGTGTTCGAGGTGGCGGGCGCCGACGCCAAGAAGGATCTGGTGCGCGCGCTGGCCTCCGGCACCGGCCGCCGGATCCTGTTCATGCGGACCAAGCATCATGCCCGCAGGCTCGCCAAGCAGCTCACCGACTCCGGCATTCCGGCCGCCGACCTGCACGGCAACCTCTCCCAAGCGGCCCGCGACCGCAATCTCAGCGCCTTTGCCGACGGCACGACGCGGGTCCTGGTCGCCACCGATATCGCGGCGCGCGGCGTGCACGTCGACGACGTCGAGCTGGTCGTGCACGTCGACCCGCCGGCCGAACACAAGGCCTACCTGCACCGTTCCGGGCGCACCGCGCGTGCGGGCGGTTCCGGTGACGTGGTCACCGTGGTGCTGCCCGAGCAGCGCAAGGATGTCGCGGTGCTGCTGCGCAAGGCCGGTCTCACCGTCACCCCGCAGCGTGCCAGCGCGACCTCGCCGGCCGTGACCGCCCTGATCGGCGCGGTGGCCGCGCCCGAGCATCGCGCGGCGAGCCCGCGCCAGGACGACCGTGGTACGCGCGGCTTCCGCCGTAACGCCGAGCCGGGGGCCGCGCAGTCCGCCGGTCGCGGCGGTTCGCGACGCAATCGCCCGGCCGCGGGCCGGGCTGCCACCGAACACCGGGTCGGCGGCCGCCGCGGTGGCCCGCAGGGTGATCGCAACGAACGTCAGGGCGAGCGCCGCGGTACCGGTGCCTCGGAGGCCCGCCACGCCGACGGCCAGGGCCGCACCAGGCAGCCCGCCCGTCGCGGCGAGCAGGCCGGCCGCTCCGATCGGTCCGGCGCTCCGCACGGCTCGAACGCGCGCGGCCACAACGCCGACACTCCGCGCCGGTTCGAGGACTCCGCGCCCACCGGTGCCGGTGCCCGGCATCGTCGCCCGCGCCGGGCCACCCGCGCGGCGGGCTGAGTCGAGCGCGGGCGAGCCGCAGCGTCGGCACGCCCGTAACCGGCATCGTGCACCCGTCCGCCGGCCTGCTGGTCACCCGGCGGATCCAGCCGACAGTTGGCAAACACCCGCATGCGGCGGTAGGCATGAACGCATGAGTACTGCTACCGCTTACGCCATGGCCGGACCGGACGCGCCGTTCGAGAAGGTCGCCATCGAACGTCGTGAGCTGGGGCCACACGATGTGCTGATCGACATCAAGTACGCGGGCATCTGCCACTCCGACATCCACACCGCCCGCAACGAATGGGGCGGCGCGAATTACCCGTGTGTGCCCGGGCACGAGATCGCGGGCATCGTCGCGGCCGTCGGCTCCGCGGTGACCAGGCACAAGGTCGGCGACCGGGTGGGCGTCGGCTGCATGGTCGATTCCTGTGGCGTCTGCCGGGCGTGCCTGGCCGGTGAGGAGCAGTACTGCACCGGCGGGTCCACGATGACCTACAACACGCCCGTCCCCGACGCCGTGCAACCGGGCGGCTACACCATGGGCGGCTACTCCACCCAGGTCGTGGTGACCGAGAACTTCGTGCTGTCCATCCCCGACGGCATCGAGCTCGATGTGGCCGCACCGCTGCTGTGCGCGGGCATCACCCTGTTCTCGCCGCTGCGGCACTGGCAGGCCGGCCCGGGCAAGAAGGTCGCCATCATCGGCATGGGCGGGCTCGGCCACGTCGGGGTGAAGATCGCCGCGGCCCTCGGCGCGGAGGTCACCGTGCTCAGCCACTCGCTGAGCAAACAGGAAGACGGCAAGCGCTTCGGCGCCCACCACTACTACGCCACCAGCGACAAGCAGACCTTCCGTGAACTGCGCGGGCAGTTCGACCTGATCATCAACACCGTCTCGGCCGACCTGCCGATCGACTCGTACATGAAGCTGCTCGCCCTCGACGGCACCCTGGTGATCCTCGGCCTGCCGGAGCAGCCGCTGTCGGTGCGCCCGATGACGCTGGCCGGCTACCGCCGCTCACTGTCGGGTTCGATGATCGGTGGTATCGCGCAAACCCAGGAGATGCTGAACTTCTGCGCCGAGCACGGCATCGGCGCCGAGATCGAGGTGATCGCCGCCGACGAACTGGACGGAGCGTATGACCGCGTGGTCGCCAGCGACGTGCGGTACCGGTTCGTCATCGACGTGGCGACCATGTGAGGCGTCGAACGGTAGCCACGCGCGCGCCTGGGTAACTTGACGGGGTGGCTGCCGAGGACGATCAGAGACCAGCAGACCGGCCCGGTTCCGCGGGCCAATTGAATCCGCCACCGTGGCTGCTGCGGGCGTTCCTGCTCGCCGCGGCGACGGTGGCGGGTTTCGTCGCGGCGTTCTGGCTACTGCAGCAATTGCAGGGGTTGCTGACGGTGCTGATGGTGTCGCTGTTCCTCGCCTTCGCCATCGAACCGTCGGTGAACTGGCTGGCCCGGCACGGCTGGCGGCGCGGCCCGGCCACCGGCGCGGTGTTCCTGACGCTGCTGCTGGTGATGGTCGCATTCGTGTGGACGCTCGGCTCGCTGCTGGTGGAACAGGTCACCACCCTGGTGGAGAACGCGCCACGCTATGCCGACGAGGCCGTCGACCTGATCAACAAGACCTTCCACACCGAGATGTCGGGCGACGACATCGAGAAGTACGCCACCGAGTGGAGTTCCAGCCTGGAGGGCCCGGCGATGGGCCTGGCGGGCAATGTGTGGGGCATCGGCACGACTGCCGTGTCTGCGCTGTTCCAGGCGCTCGGGGTGCTGTTGTTCACCTACTATTTCGCCGCCGACGGTCCGCGCTTCCGCAACGCGGTCTGCTCGCTGTTGCCGCCGAGAAAGCAGCGGCATGTGTTGCGCGCCTGGGATATCGCGGTGGAGAAGACCGGCGGCTACATCTACTCGCGTGGCCTGCTCGCGCTGGTGTCGACGCTGGCGCACTACATCATGCTGCGGGTGTTCGATGTGCCCTCGGCGTTCGCGCTGGCGTTGTGGGTGGGCGTGGTCTCGCAGTTCATCCCGACCGTCGGCACCTATCTGGCCGGTGCGCTGCCGGTGGTGGTTGCGGTGGTGAACAATCCACCCGACGGGCTGTGGGTGCTCGGATTCATCATTCTGTACCAGCAGTTCGAGAACTATGTGCTGCAACCGAGGATCACCGCCACCACTCTCGACATGCATCCGGCGGTCGCGTTCGGCGCGGTGCTCGCGGGCGCGGCGATACTAGGGCCGACCGGGGCCTTGCTCGCCATCCCGGTGACGGCCACCTTGCAGGCGTTCGCGGGCGCGTATATCCGCCGCTACGACGTGGAAGTGCCCACCGAGAACGCGCCACCACCACTGCCCAAACCCGAACGGCCGCACCATCGATTGATCCGCCTCCGGCGCCGTAAATCAGACTGATTCGGGCGTAGAAGCCCAGCTCACCGCCCTGCGACCGGAATTCGCGAGCCTCCAGCCGAGCGCTCGGGAGACAATGGTGTGATCGGCTGCGGGTGAAGTGGGAGGCGCATGGACGGCGACCGGCACGATTCGCGCGATGACCTGCGGGACGACCACCCCCGTCGACGGGGTGGCGCCGGCCGGTTGGGTGCGGCCGTCGTCGCCACGGTCCTTGCCGTCGCGGCCTTCCTCGGATACCGCGGTGAGCTGCCCGGCTGGCCTTCGCTGGAACGGATCCCCGCGGCAGCGCCCGCCGTCGTCGCGCCGCGTCCACCGCTGGATCCGGTGGCCGTGGCGGCCGGAATCGAGCCGGTGCTGGTGAACATCAACGTCGCCACCAAGCCGTTCGGGGTGGGCGCGGCCGGATCGGGAATCGTGCTGACCGCCGACGGCCAGGTGCTCACCAGTCATCACGTGGTCAAGGGCGCCGAGTCGGTGAAGGTCACCCGGGTCTCGGACGGCCTGGTCTACGACGCGCAGGTGCTCGGCTATGACTCGAGCACCGATATCGCCCTGCTCGGACTGGTCGGCGCCACCGGGCTGACGACGGCCAGGCTCGGCAGCTCGTCGGGTCTGCGAGTGCGTGACGAGGTGCTCGCCATCGGCAATGCGGGCGGCACCGGGGAGCCCACAGCGGTGGCCGGGCGCATCTCCGACCTGGACAGCACCATCCTGGCGTTGAATTCCGCGGATCTGTCCCGTAAGGCACTGTCCGGGATGGTCGAGGTGAGCGCCGAGGTGAGTTCCGGCCAATCCGGTGGCGCGCTGGCCGATCACTCGGGCGCGGTGGTGGGAGTGATCGCGGCGGCGTCCGGTGATCAGGAGGACGAGGAGCCTGGTGTGCAAGCGCAACGTCCGCCCGTGGGTTACGCGGTGCCCATCGACACCGCTATGCGGGTGGTGCGCCAGATCCGTTCCGGAACGCCGACCGAGACCGTGCACGTCGGCCCCACCGCCACCCTCGGGGTGTTGATCTCCGACGCCAAGCCGAGTGGCGCCCGGGTCGACGTCGCCATCTACGGATTGCCCGCGCACAATGCCGGACTGGCCGACGGCGAGGTCATCACCTCGATCGACGGCAAGATCGTCACCAGCGCTCGCGCCCTGCGCGCCGCGATCAACAAGCACAGACCGCACGACATCGTCGAACTGGGCGTCAGCGGGCCGGGCGGGCAACGCACCGTCCGCGTCGTCCTCGCGCCGGGGACGCCGAACTAGCCCGCGCTCAGACCAGTGACAGCCAATAGTCCTGGAAGCGCAGGAAGATCAGCAGCAGCACCACCGCGTAGAACAGCGCGACGATCGTCCACCGCCATTCCGCGACCACCCGCATCGGCCCGCGCGAGCCACCCCACAGCGTTTGGGTGAGGACCGCGAGCAGCGGCGTGATGATCGCCCACACCACCATGCAGTACGGGCACAGCGCGCCGATCCGGTACAGACTCTGGAAGATCAGCCAGCAGATGAACACCGTGCCCGCGATGGTGCCGAGCCACAGCCCCACCCAGATCCAGCGCGGCAGGGCCACCCCGGCCACCGCGAGCACGGCCAGCGTGACGACCACCGCGAATCCGGCGACGCCGATGATCGGGTTGGGGAACCCGAACAGCGCCGCCTGATCGGTGGTCATCACCGAGCCGCAGGACAGGATCGGGTTGAGGCTGCACGAGGGCTGGTAGGCGGGGTCGACGAACAGCTTGAACCGTTCGACGGTGAGGGTGAACGAGGCGATCCAGCCGGCCAGACCACCGATCAGCAGAACCCAGGCGGATCTGGGGGCGGCCGCGATCACTGCCCCGCGGCCTGCGCGATCAGCGGCGCCAGCCCACCCGGCTGGAACAGCGCCTCACGGGTCTGGACCTGCTCACCGTTGACGAAGACGGTCGGCGTGCCCTTGATGCCCTCATCCAGCAGCTTCTTCGACTTGGCCTGGACGAACTTGTCGTAGGTGCGATCGTTGATGCACTGCGCGACCTTCGGATCGGTGTAGCCGACCGACTTGGCGATCTCGATCAGCTGCTCATCCGACAGGCCGTTGCCACCCTCGGGCGGCTGCTGCGCGAACATGGCCTGCAACCAGGCCTGGAACTTGTCGACGCCGGTATCGGTAACGCAGTAGGCGGCGTTCGCGCCACGCGAGGAGAACTCGGTGGTCGACATCTGGTCGAGGAACGACGCGATGTTGTATTCGACCTTCACGGTGCCGTCGGCGACGCCATCGGCGAGCACCTGCCCGTTGGCTTCCTCGAACAACTTGCAGATCGGGCATTGCAGGTCGGCGACGACGCGCACGGTCACCTTCGCGTCCGGATTGCCGACGATGATGGCGCCGTTGGAGGCCGCCGGATCCGGGGCCTCCGCGGCCGGGGTCGCGCCCGGATTCGCCGGGGCGCCCGCGATCACGCTGGGGATCGGGCCGAGGTCCTCGGAGTCGGAGCCGCGCATGGCGATCCCGATGCCGATCGCGGCGACGAGGCCGACGAGCACCGCCGCGACACCCACCTGGATCGCGATCTTGCGGTTGCGGTCGGCGCGCTCGGCCGCCGCCAGCGGATTCTTCCGACCCGGGTTGTTGCTCACCGTGCGTTCACCACGCCTTTCGCTCGCTTTCGCGTTGCCTGCTGCCCTGATGGTAGAGCCGGACGCGGTGTTCCGGCGTCAGCGGGCACGCGCACATCATGGTCGGTGAACCTGAGAGTTTCCGAAATACGCGGCGTGTTCTCGCGCGCATTGGGTACAGACCTGGTCAGCGCGGTGTGAGGCCGGCCATCAGCAGGTCGACCGCGGTCTCGGGGAGGTCGTCGGGGATCGTGCCGTCGAGCTGGGTGATGTAGATGTGCACGAGCCCGCCGAGAGTCAGCATGGCGAGCCGCGGATCCACCGTCGCGGCGATCTCCCCGCGCTCGATGCCGCGACGCACGATCTGCTGTGAGGCCGCCAGCCGCACCGCCCAGAATTCGCGCCGGACCGCGTCGGCCTCGGCGTCGGTGTCGGTGATGCTCGTGGAGCGGATGAGGGCGGCACCGGAGGGGCTGCGCGCGAAGCCCACCAGCATCGTCATGAATGCCAGCAGGTCGGCGCGCACCGATCCGGTGTCCGGAATCGGGATCTGGGTTTCCATCCGGGAGAGCAGCGCGTCCAGCAGCAGCCTCGGCAGGGTTTTCCAGCGCCGGTAGATCGAGGTCTCGTGCACGCCCGCGGCGGCGGCGATATCGGCCACGCGCACCTCGTCGATGCCGACGGCCTCGATACGCGCGAGTGTCGCGTCCAGGACCGCGCGCCGCAGTCGAGCGCCGCGCAACTGCGGAGTGTGGTTCGCCTCATCGGCCATGTACCCATTATCGCAAGTGCTCTTGCGTTATCTCGGTCGGGGGCCTAGCGTGGCGGTAACGCAAGTCAACTTGCGATATTCGTAGGAGGAGCGACATGAACGACAGTGACGTCGTGGTGTCCCGAGGGATCCCGTATGCCAGGGCCGCAAGGTTCGGCGCACCGGAGCCGATCGTGTACGAGGGGCCGCACCAGCACCGCTCGCCGGTTACCGCGCCGCAGCTGCC
Source organism: Nocardia sp. CDC519 (assembly GCF_059509835.1). Taxonomy (NCBI): domain Bacteria; kingdom Bacillati; phylum Actinomycetota; class Actinomycetes; order Mycobacteriales; family Nocardiaceae; genus Nocardia; species Nocardia sp. CDC519. The sequence goes on from NZ_CM183377.1 coordinate 1,647,015, forward strand.
GGGCCGGCTGGAACCGGTGATGGGCGCGCCCGTCCGGTTGCCGCAATCCGAGGATTGCCTCGAGCTCACCGTCACCGCGCCCGCCGCCGCCGAACCGGGCAGTAGGCCGGTCATGGTGTGGATCCACGGCGGGGCCTACCTCGCGGGCGGTGGTGCGTGGAATCTGTACGACGCCACCGAGTTGGTTCGCGAGACCGGCATCGTCGTCGTGTCGATCAACTACCGGCTCGGGGTGCTCGGCTATCTGCGGATGCCCGGCGTCGCGCCGGGCAATCTCGGATTGCTCGACCAGATCGCCGCGCTGGAGTGGGTGCGCGAGCACATCGCCGGATTCGGCGGTGATCCCGGCCTGGTCACGGTGGCCGGGCAGTCGGCGGGGGCGCATTCCATCGTCGCGATGCTCGGCATCGAATCGACGCGCGGACTGTTCCGGCGCGCGATCGTGCAGAGTTCACCGTTCGGAATCGGTTTTCAGAGCGCCGCGAAAGCGCAGCGGGCGGCGCAGGCGTTTCTCACCGCGCTCGGCGGTGATCCACAGGACGCACCGCTGACGCAGATCCTGGCCGCGCAGGCCGCGGCGGCGAAGAAGCTCGCCGGTCCGGGCGGGCTCAATTCGGCACCGCCCTTTCTGCCGGTCGCCGGGGCCGATCCGCTGCCGGACCGGGCGCGCTGGGAACGCGAGGTGCGCGGGCGTGCGGCGGGGACGCAGCTCGTGATCGGCACGACAGCCGAGGAAATGCGGGCGTTCTACGACGGTCCGCATCCGGTGTTCTCGAGGATCCGCTCGGTGCCGTTGGCGGGCGCACGATTGGTGTCTGCCGTGCAGAACCTGGTCGGGCGCAAAGCCTTCGACGACGGCACCAGCGCGTTCGCCGATCTGTTCGCCGCGCATGGCGCCGAGGTCTACCGCTACCGGGTGCACACCCTGCATCCGGACAACCCGTTCGGCGCCTGCCATTGCCTGGAACTGCCCCTGCTCTTCGGTGACGATTCCGCCTGGCACGACTCGGCCATGCTGCGCCCGCTCACGCCCGCCGAGGTTCGCATGCTCGGTGCGCCGACGCGGAAGCAGTGGGGCGCCTTCGTCCAGACCGGTGATCCCGGGTGGACCCGGCATGCGCCCGGTTCTTCTGCCGCTCAACCCATTCCGTGACCGACGAACCCCGATCCCGGTACTGCCGGATTCGTACACAGGGCGCATCCCGCCGCGTACCCAGCTGTCGCCCTGACAGATGGCGAGACCGGGCGACTGCCGGCTCGACCCAGATCCTGCCCCGTCCGGACGAGCCGATCGCGTCGCGTGGCCCGGCACTGTCACATCCCGATCCGCGACCAACGCTGTCGCCCCCAGTTCCACCAGAGAGGACCGCGTTCCATGGCTGACCGGCACGCTGAAGTAATCGGCGGCGGCATCGGCGGGCTGACCGCCGCGACCGCCTTGGCCCGCAAGGGCTGGACCGTGCGACTGCACGAACGGCAGTCCGCGATCCGGGCGATCGGCGCCGGAATCTATATATGGGACAACGGGTTATCCGCGCTCGCGGAGATCGGTGCGTTCGCCGACGCCACGCGTGGCGCGCATATCGGCCCGGCGATCGAAGCCCGGTCGCGCACCGGGCGCACCCTGTACCGGATCGATATCAACGCCGAGGGCGGACCGCGCTGCTACACACTGCTACGTGACCGGCTGATCGACGCGCTGGTGCAGGCGGCCACCCGGGCCGGCGTCGACCTCGTCACCGACTCGGCTGCTGTGGCGGCCGACCCGGACGGACGGGTCGAGTTCAAGGACGGCCGGACCGCAAGGGCGGATCTGGTCGTCGTCGCCAATGGTGTGCATTCGCGGTTGCGTGACCGGCTCGGTCTCACCACCCGCCGCATCCGGATGCGGGAGGGCGCGGCCCGGCTCATGGTGCCCGCGTCCACCGGCTACCTTCCCGCCGCGGACAGCGTCAAACATCTCGAGCACTTCCAAGGCCGGCGCAGGCTGCTGTACACCCCGTGCACCCCCGAACACGTCTACCTCGCCTTGGTCGCTGATGCCGATGACGCCGCCACCCGCGGCGACCACATCGACGTCGACTCCTGGGTGCGCAGCTTCCCTTATCTGGAATCACTGCTGCGCACCACACCGGACGTGCAGATCCGCTGGGACAACTTCGAATTCATCCGGCTGGCGGCCTGGTCGCGCGGCCGGGTGGCCTTCCTCGGCGATGCCGCGCACGCGCAACCGCCGTATCTGGGGCAAGGCGGAGGCACGGCCATGATCAACGCGGTCTCGCTGGCCGCCGCCGTCAGTGCCGACCTGCCGATGTCCGAGGCGCTGCTCAGCTGGGAGCGCGAGCAACGGCCGGGCATCGAACGCACCCAGCAGACGTCCTACCGCATGCGCCTGCTCAACAGCCTGCCCGACGCCGTGCGTGATCCGCTGCTGATGGTGGCCGGTCGCCTGCCCGGTCTCACCGATTCCCAGCTGGCTGCCACCCGGCTGCGGCCGACCATCAGTGATCAGGCCGCCTGAACCGGCGAATCGTCCGTGCCCGCACTGCCGCGGCTCGGGAGAAGGAGAGAAACATGATCAACACGATGAAGATCAACGGCGTCGAGATCGCCTTCGACGACCAGGGCTACGCACCCGATACGCCGGCGATCGTGCTGCTCAACGGCTGGGCCCACGACCACCGCGCCTGGAACCCGCTGCTGCCGTACTTGCGGGACAAGCATCGCGTCATCCGGGTGTGCTGGCGTGGTCACGGACCGGATCGCACACTGGTTGGTGATTTCGGTGTGGCCGAACAGGTTTCCGACACCATCGGGCTGCTCGACGCGCTCGAGGTCGAGTCGTTCGTGCCGCTGTCGCATGCGCACGGCGGCTGGGTCGGCCTGGACATGGCCGACCAGCTCGGTACCGAGCGGGTGCCTGCGGTCCTGCTGCTCGATCTCATCATGACCCCGCCGCCCCCGGAGTTCGCCGCCGGTGTCGCCGCCCTGCAGAACCCGGCCACCTGGAAGGCCGCGCGCGATGAACTGCTGCGATCCTGGCTCGACGGCAGCACCGACGAGACCGTGCTCAACCACGTCCGATTCGAGGCAGGCGGGCACGGCTACGACATGTGGGCCCGCTCCGGGCGGGAAGTCGAAAAGGCTTATCGGACATGGGGTTCCCCGATGGGCCGAATGGAGAAGATGAGCACACCGCAGCCGATCCGGCACGTATTCTCCCATCCGAAGGCCCCCGAATACGATGCGCTGCACGCCGAATTCGCCGCCAAGAATCCGTGGTTCAGCTACTCCCGGCTCAATGGCGAAACCCACTTCCCGGGTCTCGAGCTGCCCGAGCATGTGGCGGGTGAACTGTTCGACCTGCTCGGGTCGATTCGCGTCGGCTGAATCACGGTGACGACCGGCGCCCTGACGTGCGCCGGTCGAACCCACCTGACATTCGGATGCGAGCCCCTGAGCACCCGGCATCGCTGCACGTACTGCGCCTTCGGATGACGCGCACCGATCCGCCCATGCCAGGCGGTTCCGGGACGCTGCGCAGGAGGAGTGCTTGCCGATCTTGTCCCGATCTGTCACTGTTGATCGCATGATCGTTGGAAAGGACGACACCACCGCCATCCGGTGAGTGTTCTCGGGCAGCGGGAAGCTGCGAACATCCGCAAGAAATGGCTCGGCCGGATGCTGTGCACCGAACCGGCCGATCGTCGCGCCGCTGAGGCGGCCATCTCCGAAATCTACGAACTCGCCGGTCTCGGCCCACCACGCTTTCGATGGGTCTCCTCGCCGCTGATCGCCCGTGCGACCGGTGAGCCGGGAGCCAAGCGCGGGCCGCGACCGATAACATCTCCCGAACCCGCTGTCGTGCAGTTACTTTCGCGAATTCACAGCCGCATGCGGGTGACCGTCGGTATGTCGCGACGCGAGTACGACCGATGGGCGTGCGCGCTGGAGCCCTTCGAGCAGAACATCGCCGGTCCGTTGACGTCTTCATGGGCGGGCACTATCGGCCGCATCATCATGGCAGCCGGTGGCGGGCCGAGTTCGATCCGGAACAACGCGCACTGCGGGTCGGGCTCGGTCGTGTGGTCGGATTTCCCGCCCAATCGGGCAGGTGAACATGCCCGCGCGTGGGAGCTGTGGGCGGCGGTAGCGGCGGCCTGTGGCCCGTGGTGGCCGGACGAGGATCTGTGCGTCGTTTCCGAGCGTCCCGAAATATTGGCCGCGGAGGACGCGGGGGACCGGGGCCGGTTGCGCCTGCACTGCGCCGACGGCCCCGCCATCCGCTATTCCGACGGCTGGGAACTGTTCTTCTGGCACGGGACACAGGTGCCCGGCTGGGTGATCACCGACCCCACGGCCGAAGCCATCGACCGGGAAACCAATGTCGAGGTGCGGCGTTGCGCCATCGAACGACTCGGCTGGCCTGCCTATGTCGAGGAAGCCGGCATGGAACTGCTGGCCTGCGCGCCCGATCCCGGCAATCACGGCTACGAACTGATGCTCTACGAGCTACCGGACGACCAGCGAGTGCTGGTCGCGGTGAACGGTTCCGTCGAACGCGACGGCACCCGCCGCCGCTATGGCCTGACCGTTCCCCGATATCTCACCGATCCCGTCGACGCCGCGGCCTGGACCTATGGCCTGACCGGCACGCAATACTCCCAGCTCCTACACCGCACCTGAGGTGATGACCATGACCGAATCCCTTGTCCTGGAACAACTCGACGCATCCCTTCGCATCCCGGTGATCCGCGGCATGCACGCCCAGGGCGACCTGATCGTCATCCCGCTGTACCTGCTCGACTCGGTCACGCCGAGCCCGGACGCGAGCTGGTGGCCCGTCCCGCCCGACGGCATCGAGGTGCTGCGCGGCGCCGCGGGCGGGAATCCGCACGCGCTGGTCGCCGAACCCGGTACCTGCCGGTGGACGACCGACGTCGCCGACCCGTCCGGGCTCGCGCTCGGCATCTTCGCCGCGGAATCCGTTGCCTACCTGATGCATCCCGAACACGGCGCCACCGGCAGCGTGCCGGGGACGTATGTCATCCGGCGGCAGCGCGAACACTCGCACATGCGCACCCGGCTCGTCGCCGACTGACGGCGGTGTCCCGCCGCCGGGCCGATGCCTCGGCGGCGGGACACATCTGGCTCCCGCCCGGGAGCGAACGTCCGCGGAGATCAGGCGACCGCGCGACGAACCGGTTCGCTCCGGTACCGCGACGGCTTCCCGTCGATGCCCAGCACCTTCCACACCAACTTCGACACCGGGTTGATCAGACCGCTCTGTTCGGCCAAGGCGCGCACGTCGGCGAAGATATCGCGCAGGGCATTGCTGGATTCCTCACTGCGCCAGTACATGTCCTTCACCACCGACTGCGGGATCTCGAACTTCTCGATGAACTCCTTCGGCGGGGTCGCGATCATTTCGCACATGATGCGCATGGCGGTGGGGAACAGCAGCGACAGCGCGAAGCGGGTGGCCGGGTGCATCTTCGGCACGTTGCGGCGCAGATATTCGTGCGCGAAGGAGATGTGCCGCGCTTCCTCCGCCACGTGAATCTGCATGACCCGCTGCACCATCGGATGCATCTGGTCGCCGCCGCGCAGAATCGACTTCTGCAAATGGTCGATGGGTTCCTCACCACCGAGCACCATGGTGAAGAAGAACTCGGGGAAGTACTTCACCGCGGGCCAGATGATCATCGTCAGCTTGCGGTCGATGGAGCCCATGCCGATGACGTCCTCGCCGATGCGATTGATCATCTCCTGGAACATGAGCGTGTGGTTGCACTCTTCGGCGGCTTCATGGGTGATGAAGCGGAATTCCGGATCGCCGTTCGGCAGCGACACCACGTACTGCATGAGCCCACGGATCAGCAGTTGCTCGAAGTCGAGTCCCACCTTGGCGATCCCGGCCTGCCGCCACATACCCATCGCGATCTGCTTCTCGACGGGCAGCGACTTGTACCAGGGATGGTGGCCCAGCGGATCGGCCTCGGGCAGGATCCAGCGCCGATCGGTGCGGTCGACGCCGTAGTCGGGGGAGTCCCAGTCGATGTCGACATACGGGTCGAAGTGCTTGTTGACCGACCCCTCTGACAGCCCCTGGAGTACCTCGCGGTAGGTCTGATCAGCGGATGCGGCCTCACGTGCCACAGACAGCGTCATCGGTGTCTCCCTCGTGCCAGCTCCGGGGGAGATTATCTGGGACCCGGAGTCTCATTAAATGGTAGACGGCGCCCCAGTTCCAGACAAGGGTGTATGGAACGGCGGAGCCGCCGCGCGCCATGTCGGTGCCGGGAGGAAACGTTCGAACGTACCTGCCACTCGCCGCTCAGGCAGCCAGGCCTTCGAGCACTGTGTCGACGAAGGCTTGTATCCGGGCGGCAGGGCCGTCGGCATGCCAGACCAGGCCGAACTCGATCGGTGGAGCATCGGCGAAGGGGATGAAGCTCAGCCCGGGGCGCGGGTAGAAGTCGGCGGCGCGAACAGAGCAGGGGCAGGCACCTTTGCCCGCGCTGATGAGCGTGAGAACCTCGGGCCATGTGGCCGCCGCCGGGCCGCGCGGGATCGGTGCGCCGGAGGGGGTGTGGGTCGGGAAATGGAAGCTGTTGATCGCCTGCGACGGGCCGATGCCGTCGATCAGCTGGATGCCGGCCAGATCCTCCATGGTCAGTGACTTCTGCTGTGCCACAGGATGATTCGATGAGATGACCAGCGCCCTCGGTTCGGCGAAGACGACCGGGCCGGTGATGAGATCCGGTTCCTCGATCGGGAACTCACTCATTTGCAGCTCGATCTCCCTGGCACGCAACTGCCGGTAGTCGCCCACCTGCACCTCGCGGATCTGCACTTCGCCACCCGGATAACGTGCGGTGAACCGGTCCGCCGCCGCGATCAGCGTGGTACCGCACCAGGCGGCGGTGTATCCGACCCGCAGCAGCCCGCCGATGCCGCGACCGGTGGCCGTCGCGAAATCGATCGCGCCCTGGATGGTGCGGTAGCCCACCGAGAGCTCCTCGCGCAGCCGTTCGCCCAGCGGGGTGAGTTCCACACGGCGGCTGGTCCGTTCGAACAGCTTCGCCCCCAACCGGCGTTCCTGGAGGCGGATCGCCTGGCTCACCCGTGCGGTGGATATGTGCAGGCGTTGGGCGGTGCGCCCGAAGTGCAGTTCCTCGGCGAGGGTCAGGAATATCTCGATGTCACGTAGCTCCACTGCCGATCCGATCGTGAACACAGGCATTAACGATCGTTGCAGGATACGCCGTTGTTCGCGGCGCTGGCACGGCGGAATCTGGTTACCGCATTCGTCGAAAGGAGCCACACGCCCATGACCAGACCGAACACCCTCGCGCGCTCGCGTGCGCTGAGACTCGCGCGCTGGGTCCCGATCACCGCTGTCTTGGCCGAAACGGCGGTCGGTTCCTATTGGGACCTCGCCCGCATCCGCTATGTCCGAGAAGTTTTCGACCACCTCGGCTATCCCATGTACTTCGCGACGATCCTCGGCACTGCCAAAGTGGCCGCGCTCGCCGCGATCCTGACCCCTGGTCATCCGCGCACCAAGGAGTGGGCCTACGCCGGACTGGTGTTCGTCTACGGCGGCGCCGCTGCCTCGCACATCGCCGCCGGAGACGGCGTCGACAAGTGGGGTGGGCCGATGGCATTCGCCGCCGCCACCTTGGCCACCCGGGCGTGGCTGCCCACGGGCGGCGCCGGATTCGCCGCGCCCGTGCTCGGCAATCGTCCGCAGCCGGCCTGACCAGGTCCCGTGAAATCACACCCGAGAAAGAAGGAATCCTCATGTCCGCAGTTCGTGTGCACCACTACTCCGTCGATCCGGCCGAGCTCGAGCAGATGCTGGCCCAGCGCGCCCAGGTGATCGCAGGCATCCGCTCCGGTTTCGACGGCTTGGTCGAGACTCGGCTCATCCGCCTCGACGACGGCACCTACCAGGACGTATGGCGCTGGGAAACGGCCGAGCAGCTGGCGGCCGCGCTCGACGCCTCGGCCGCCTTCCCGCCCGTCACCGCCACCCTGGCGCTCACCACGGACGGCACCGTGCAGAACGGTGAAATCGTCGACGAGCGTTAGTCGATCGCCATCGCCTGCGGCCGCCCGGTCGTAGGCGATGGCGGGCCGTCCGGCTGACTGATCAGGCCTCGTCGAGGCGGGCGAGCTGCTCGGCGACGTCGAAGTGCGCCGGCGGCCAATCGAGGTCCAGGTCCTGTAAGGCCGCGATGAGCAGTTCGGTGACGGCGAGCCTGGAATACCACTTGTGGTCGGCGGGCAGGACGTACCAGGGCGCCCGCTCGGTACTCGTGCGGTCGAGTATGGCCTGATAGGCCTCCTGATAGGAGGGCCAGTAGGCGCGTTCGTCGATATCGGAGGGGTTGAATTTCCAGTACTTGTCGGGGCGTTCGAGGCGTTGGCGCAGGCGCTTCTTCTGTTCGTCGAGGGAGACGAACATGGCGACCTTCACCAGGGTGATCCCCTCATCGGTGAGTTCGCGTTCGAAGGCGTTGATCTCGTCGTAGCGCTCACCCCAGACGGTGGCGGGAACGAGATTGTGCACCCGCACCACCAGCACGTCTTCATAGTGCGAGCGGTCGAACACGCCGATCTGGCCGCCGCGCGGCAACTCCTTGCGGATGCGCCACAGGTAGTGGTGGCGCTTCTCCTCCTCGGTGGGCACCCCGAAGGCGGCGTGGTCGACGCCCTGCGGATCCACCGACCCGATCACATGCCGCACGATGCCGCCCTTGCCCGCGGTGTCCATACCCTGTAGCACCAGCAGCACGCTGCGTGAATCACCGGATCGGCCGTTGGCGTACAGCTTTTCCTGAAGATCCGACAGCACCTTTCCGCGTTCGGTCAGCAGGGCCTCACCGAGCTTCCTGTCGCCGTCGAAACCGGGACGGGCGGAGGTGTCCAGATCGGCGATACGCACGCCGTCGGCCTGCAATGCTTCCCGGACCGGAACCGACCAGTGCTTCACCATCCGTCAGACCTACCACATTCGCAGGCGCGATCAGCGAATCTGGGCGAGTTTGAGCAGCTGATGGGCGAAATCGGCATCGGACACCGGTGTCAGGGTGAGCTCATCGGCGGTGGTGAGCAGATACCGTCCGTCGCCGCTGACGTCGAGCCAGGTGCGATGCCGGGTCGGCGGCGACATCGGATTGTCCGGTTCCACCGTGACGGTGATGAAGCCGCGCCCGTCGACCGGTTTGCGCAGAGCGCGACGGAAGCGGGCGGCGCCGCGCTCACCGTTGGTGGAGAAGGTCTGGCCATTGCCCGCGTGGTCGGTGGCGCCGAGCACCGCATCCTGCGGTTCGCGTAGCGTGCCTGCCCGGCCCGGGCGCGCCGGCCCGATCACCTCGACCAGCAGCTCGCCGAGGGCGCGGGCATGACTCATCTGCACCGTCACGGTGGTGGGCGCGGCCACCAGGATCGCGGCGTGCTGGTGCACCACGGCGGCGAAGGCCAAGATGCGGTCGGGGCAGTCTCCGTTACCTGAGGCGGTGCGTTCGCCGGACACGGTGACGGTGGTGGCGTCGGCGCGAGCGCACAGCATGAGCGCGGCAGCCAGATCGGGGTCGGCCTGTCTGGCGAACCGCTGCGGTAATCGCAGGCGCAGGTGTTCGCTCTCGGTGCGCACGGTGGCGGCGGGCGCCATGTTGACCGGATAGGGGCGGCGATCCAGATCGGTTTCGTTCTGCCAGACGTAGCTGAATTCGTCCGGGGTGAGTACCCATTTCACAGTGGCAGGCTCCCGCCGCCGGTGGAATCGGTGCGGGGTACCGCGAAGCGGGGCACCCGGTCTCCCGAAGCGGGGATGGCGGGGGAGTAGACGTGTGTCATGAGGTCCTGGACGTCGGCGGTGACGGCCGCCGCCGCGATGTCGTGATCCATTCTTCGTTGCCCGCCGTGCACGGCCTCGGCGGCGGGATCGTCGAGCGGACGATACGGCTGCGGCGGCGGGATCGCAGCCCGAACCGTTTGCGCCGCGTCGCGATCCAGCTCGAACAGCGCGGCGATCGCAGCGCACACCTCGTGGGCATCGGTGCCAACGCGAATGAAATCACGGGTGGCCTGTGCGGCCGCGTCGGCGGTCTGTCCCGACCACCGCGCGAACTCGCGAGCGGTGGCATCGCCGAATACGCGGAACGCCTCGGCCAGCGCGGTGGCATTGGCCTGCCAGACCGCCGCCGCGCGGTCGAGCGCGGCCGGATCCATCACCTCGTGCACGCGGTCCCAGATCTCCTGATGGGTGTAGCCGATGAAATGTTCACGCTCCGGTGCGTATGGGGGATCGGTATCACCGGCGGGTACGGCGTCGTCAGCCATGGTGCGTTCCTCCCTCGACGGCCCGCCTCACCGCGGCGCCAGATGCGCGGCGACGAGGTCGATCGCGGCCTTGTTGGCGGCCTCGGCGTCGGCGAACTTCTTGCCCGCTGCCAGATAAGCCGCCTTGTAGAGCAGCGCGGTCTCTTGGAGGGCGGTCAACGTGTCGAGATATTCGCGACCCTTCATGCCGAATCCGCGGGCCAGCGCATGGCCGGTGGGTAGGTCGGGGAACCCGGAAACCTCGGTGATCACATGTGATCCGGCTCTGGCCCGATCGAGATCGTCGACCAGGATGTCGCAGGCCGCGGCCAGATTCGTGGCCACGTCCTCGTCGAGTTCGAACGGCGTTGCACCGCCGTCCACCGCCGCGACGTACAGCTGCCGAGCCCGGCTCTGCCCCGTTTCCGGTACCGCCATCCTGGGCTCCCCCTTCCGCTCGGTCCATCACATCCCCGCCGCGTCGATTCGGACTCTACCGGTCGGAAATGCGCGGTGTCGCCGCCTTCGGAAGCCGGCACCGGAACCGGGCTGTGATGTCGCGCACGATAGTGATGGTGGCTCGCGGACCCGATCCGACCACCGGAACCTGGGTGAAAACCGCACCGCCACATCGGCTCCCGACTTGAACATCCGCGCTGCGACGGCGTCACCGGCCTCCCGGCAGAGCACGGTGCACCGCTGGCCGAAGCTGATGTGGTCGGCTTCGTATTCGGCAGCGGAGGTAGCAAATTCGATCTCGCCCTGACTGCGCGATCGGCCCGGCCGGCGACGCGAGATCTCAGCCCGGACGGGTCGCCGACACGTATTGCAGCAGCCGATGGATCTCCTGATCGATCTCGACCAACCCGTGCTCGGCGAACAAGGCCGGGAACGTCTCGGTGTCGAACACCCGCAGACCCGACCAGCCACCGACGATCCGGCTCGCATGCCCGAACGCCGAATCATCGCGATGGCTGGTGGTGATCGCGATCCGGCCGCCCGGCGCCAGCACCCGGATCATCTCCCGCGCCGCCGCCAACGGGTCCGGAATCAGATACAGCGCACCGAAACAGCACACCGCGTCGAAGGATCCGTCGGCGAACGGCAGGAACCGGGCATCGCCGCGCAGGTAACCCACCCGCGGCCCCGCGTTGTCTGCCACGGCCCTGGCCAGCATCGGCGGCGAGTAATCCACCCCGACCGCGTAACCGTCATCGGGCAGCCGCTCACTCAGATATCGCGTGAAATTGCCTGGACCGCAGGCGATATCGAGCACCCGATGCGCCTTGTGCAGCCGCAGCGAATCGGCCGCGTAACGCCGATCCGCCGCGGTGGTGCGGCCGCTGGCCAGATAGAACAGCGTTGGACGCCAGGCCCGTTCGTACACCGCGGCCAGCGCCGGGTTGTTCATCGTGCGCCGAGCGAGATTCATCGAGCCGACTCCATTGTCCGCGAGAGATTCATAGCCGTGCCGGGTTCAGGCGCGCTCGACCTCGATGGTCATCCCGGCCGCCCGCAGCCGTTCGGTGAGCGCATCGCCCATCGCCGCGGCCGGGGTGAGCACACCCGCCAATTCCGGCAGCTTCGCGCCGTCGAAGGCCAGGCACAGCCCGCTCTCGCCGAGCAGCACCGCCGTCGCCTGATAGCCGGGATCGCCCTGCCCGGCGAAGGTCGCGACGTATTTCGCGCCCGAGGTGGTGTGCGCGTAGGTCTTCATGGTGAACCAGCCGCTGGTACGCGCCTGTTCGCTGGGGCCGGTGCCCGGCTTGGGCAGCACCCGATCCAGCAGCTTGCGGCCGGCGCTCACCCGCGAGAGCAGCGCGCCCGCCGCCATCGTGGCCACGATCCCGCCCGACATACCGGCCGCCACCAGTGGCGCCACCGGCGATTTACCCGCGCTCATCACCTCGCGGTAGCGGAAGTTCTTGCCGTACACCCAGCCGAGCAGCCCGTTGGAGCGGCGCACGATCTTGGTGTTGTGCATGGCCATCACGAAGGTGCCCACCCAGCCGTCCAGGCTCGGGTCGATCGAGCTCGCCTTCTGCAACGCCTGATCGGACTGCCTGCCCACATCCGGGTCCATCGACTTGTCCGGGCTCAGCGAATACGGGTGGCTGAGCACCGACTGCTTGGCCGGATCGGCGGCCACCGCCTCCATCATCGCGCGCCCGGAATCGATGGTGCCGCCGCTGACCCCGCCCTTGAGCGAGGCGATCAACGTGGTGTCGGTGAGTTCGCCGGTATTGTCCTCGACGGTTCGCCGGTACAGCTGATACACGCTCAGATCCGACGGAACCGAGTCGTAGCCACAGGAATTGACGATCTTGGCCCCGGTGCCGACGGCCTGCTCGTGATACTGGTCGATCGCCTCGCGGATGAACAACGGCTCGCCGGTGAGATCGGCGTAATGGGTGCCCGCCTCGGCGCAGGCGGCGACCAACGGCAGCCCGTAACGCAGGTACGGCCCCACCGTGGTCACCACGACGGTGGTGCGGGCGGCGAGCGCATCAAGGGCGGGCTGATCGGCCGCGTCCGCGACCACCAGCTCCCACTTCGCGGCCGCGGGGCCGAGTTCATCGCGGACCCTGGTCAGCTTGTCCACCGAGCGTCCGGCCAATGCGATCTTGGCGTCCGCCGGCGCGGCGCCCAGCAGATACTGCGCGGTGAGCTTCCCGACGAAACCCGTCGCGCCGAAGAGGATCAGATCGAATTCGCGGCTGTCCGCCATATGTTCCCTCATGCCTTGTGTCGAGTCTTGCCGGATCGTGCAGTGTCGTCGCCGGTGCGTTCGGTCAGCCAGCGGTGATGCTGCTGACCGAGTTCGGTCACCGGCGGCTCGCCGTAGAGCCATTCTCGGGAGATGCGATGCCAGTTGGCCGTCGCCTCGAGCTGGCCGAGCATGCCGAAGGTGAGGAAGTCCGCGCGCCGGGAGAACAGATGCTCCGGCGGCAGGTTCTGCTGCTTCATCCCGGTGAATTCGCTGGCCCGCGGGTCGACGGCGAGCAGGAAGGCGCCGCTGGCCAGTTCCGGAGTGATGGTCAACTCCTCATCGATGAGACACCATTCGGAGGCGGCGAGCACATACTCGAGGCATTCCTCCGGGCCGATCTCCTCGGGCGAGTCGATCACCCCCCGCTGGATCATCAACTGCCGCAGGTCTTCTGCGCGGTCCTCGGCGGCCGCGCGCAGACACGCCGCCTCGAACTGGACGTGCTCGGGATCCATCCGATTGAACAGGCCGAAATCGAGAAACCCGACCCGCCCGTCTTCGGTGAGCATGACATTGCCGGGATGCGGATCGCCGCAGAACTCGTTGAACACGAACAGCGAACCCACATAGAAGCGGTAGATGATCTCACCGATCCGGTCCCGTTCGGCCTGCGGCATCTCCTTGATCTCTTCGAAACCGCTGCCCACCAGGTATTCGCTGACCAGCACCCGCCGGGTACTCAGCTCCGGCACCGGCCTGGGCACCACGATGAACGGATGCCCGGCGTAGAGCTCGGAGATCTGCCGCTGGGTCTCGGCTTCGGCGTGGTAATCGAGTTCGGCCTCCATATTCAGCCGAAGTTCGTCCAGCACCGCCGGCGTCACCCACGGCATTGCCGATTGCAGAACCCGGCGAAACATCGCCAGGTTCTTCAGATCCGCGCGCACCGCGATATCGATGCCCGGATACTGCACCTTCACCGCGACCTTGCGCCCGTCGTGCAGCCGCCCGCGGTAGACCTGGCCGATCGAGGCCGCCGCCACCGGTTCGGATTCGAACTCGGCGAACACCTCGTCGAGCGGGCGGCCGAAATCTTCCTCGATCACCGCGCGCATGGCCTCGAACGACACCGTCGGCGCGGCATTGCGCAGCACCGCGAGGCGCTTCTGGAAACGTTCGCGATGATCGGGCGGCACCAGATCCAGATCCAGCACCGACATCATCTGGCCGAGCTTCATGGCCACGCCCTTCATGGTGCCAAGCACCATGACCACCTGTTCGGTGGTGCGGATCATGGATTCCTCGGCCATCTTCGCGCGCACCGCTTCCGAGCGGCCGCGCATGGACAGCCGCGCGCGCTGATTGCGCAGCACGGATCCGGCCGCGACCGCGCCGAGCTTCGTCCCGCGAGCCAGCCGGGATGTCGGCACTTGTTTCGCCATCGAGGTACCTCCGTTGGTGCCGACGCGCGAACGGAGACGCAACCCCTCTGTAGCGCCCCGCTGGCGTTCAGACTAACCAACCGCGCCGCGATGTCGAGTCCCGCGTCACATCCGGGGCCGCGACTGGCTCAGACGGTGCCTTCGGCGATCTCGGGGGTGTCCACGGGCTTCGGCAGCACATGCGGCAAGGCGTTGAACTTGGTGCGCGAGCCGCCCGCGCGCGCCATGCCCTCGATCGCGCTCCAGGCCATCATCGACAGGTAATCGATGACTTCCTCCCGCGACATGGTCTTGTCCGTGGTCCACCAGTGCGTCGCCAGCTGGATGCCGCCGACCAGCACATACGACCACAGCAGCGCGCCCTCGGTCTCGATCCCGAGATCGTCGGCCCTGCTGATGATGGCGGCGGCGACCACCTCGGCGAACAGCTTCTCGAATTCGGCCAGCGAGGACTGGTCGGCCGAGCCGTTGCCCATGATGAACCGATAGACCTCGGGGTCCTCGTCGACCGCGCCGACGTACTCACCGAGCGCGGTGCGCACCAGCTGGTACTCGTCGGCATCCAGGCTGATCGCGCCGTAGACGCGCGGCATCAGCGTGATCTCGATGAACCGCTGCATGGTGGCGTGGACCAGATCGTTCTTGTCCGCGAAATAGCGGTAGAGCACCGTCTTGGAGACGCCGATCTCGGCGGCGATCTCGTCCATTCCGGCGCTGCTGCCGCGGGCGCGTACGGCGGCCAGGGTGCCGTCGACCAGCTCTTCGCGGCGGTCGATCTTGTGCTGTCGCCACCGGCGTTTGCGGCCATCGGTGTTGCCGGTGCGCACCGCCGCCGGTCGGTCGGCGCGCTCACCGACGTCGACAAGGTCTTCGGTGGACAGGGTGGGCTCCCTCGTTCGAAACGGATCCGTGTCACCCAGCTTAGGTCCCATTACTCCCCAGCAGGACCTTTTGGGGTGCCGATCACCGCATTCGGGGGGTGGATGCGAGCGGAGTCACACCGATGAGGCCACTCTCGGCGACCCTCCGGTTGCGCACGGCGACGCTGCCGGAGCGCAAAGGCCAGCAGAATGGAGGACATGCACAACGCTCCCGGCGATACCGCGGTCCTCGGCGACCGCAGCTCCGAGGCCGCCGGCGCGCAGCCGACGATGCCGAGCAGCTTCACCTCCTTCACCGATGACGCGAGCAAACGTCGTGATCTGTGGAAGATGAAGTCGCTGGCCACCGGACTGCTGGCGCTGGCGACCGCGATCTATCTCGGCTGCCGCTGGCTCGAGTCGCGCGGCGGCGGCGGCGATTGGGTCGGTTATGTGCGGGCCGCGTCCGAGGCGGGCATGGTCGGCGCACTGGCCGACTGGTTCGCGGTGACGGCGCTGTTCCGGCATCCACTCGGTCTGCCCATCCCGCACACCGCCATCATCAAGCGCAAAAAGGATCAGCTCGGTGCCAGCCTCGGCAGCTTCGTCGGCACCAATTTCCTCTCGCCCGAGGTGGTGACCGCGAAGGTCAACTCCGCGCAGGTGTCGTGGCGGGTCGGCCGTTGGATGGCCGAGCCGGCCAATGCCGCGCGAGTGGCGCAGGAGAGTTCGACCATTCTGCGCGCCGTGGTCGGAGTACTGCGTGACGAGGACGTCGAGCAGGTCATCGACAACACCATCGTCAAGCGGATCGCCGAACCGCAGTGGGGTCCGCCGATCGGGCGGGTGCTGGCCGAGTTGCTCGCCGACAATCGTCAGCTGCCGCTGCTGGATCTGCTGGCCGAGCGCGCCCATCAATGGGCGCTCGGCAGTCAGGAGACCATCGACCGGGTGGTGCTGCGCGACGCTCCGCAGTGGGCGCCGAAGTTCGTCAACATCATGTTGTCGGAGAAGATCTACCGCGAGGTCGTCGAATTCACCTGGAAGGTGCGCTCGACGCCCGATCACGAGGTGCGCCTGGCCGCCAATCGCTTCCTCGAGCAGTTCGCCGACGACCTCCAGCACGACGAGGCGATGATCGCCAAGGCCGAACGGATCAAGTCCCAGATCATGGGCCGCGAGGAGATCACCGGTATGGCGGAGGCGACCTGGCGCGCGGCCAAACGGCTGATCCTGGAATCCGCCGACGACCCCAACAGCACGCTGCGCCGCAAGGTTGCCGAAAACGTGCAAGCGCTCGGCGAGCAACTGCGCGATGATGAGATCACGCGCGGCAAAGTGGATGGCTGGATCGAGCGCGGCGCACGGTATCTGGCGGCCAACTACGCCGACGAGATCGCGACCATCGTCAGCGATACCGTTGCCAGGTGGGATGCGGAAGAAGCGAGTAAGAAGATCGAATTGCAGGTCGGGCGTGACCTGCAATTCATCCGGATCAACGGCACGGTGGTCGGTTCGCTTGCCGGACTTGCCATCTACACGGTGTCGCACCTGATGTTCGGCGGCTGAGACAGCGCTGCCGGAAATTTGCCCGAAGGGTGCTAACACAAGTGCTTGCAATAGCTAGCACCCTGTCCTACCATTGGTTACGTACTACCGCCAGAAGGTGAGTGATGGCAGACCAGCCCGAGGTTTCCGCCCAGCACACCGAGGAGCCGGACGATGGTTCCGGTCTCGGGGAACGGGGGGGTCGCGTCTCCAACGCGGCGCACGACATCGGAGGTTTCATCAGGGCGCAACGTGAGGCCGCCCAGGTCTCGCTGCGCCAGCTCGCACAGCTGGCGGGGGTGAGCAACCCGTATCTCAGTCAGATCGAGCGCGGATTGCGCAACCCCTCCGCCGAGGTGCTCGCGCAGATCGCCAAGGCACTGCGAGTGTCCTCGGAGGTGTTGTACGTACGGGCCGGCTATCTCGAACAACGGCCGCACAGCCCGGTCCGGGACGCCCTGCTCGCCGACACGACGATCAGTGAACGGCAAAAGCAGGTTTTGCTGGATATTTACGAATCGTTTCGCCGGGAAAACGGAGGGAACGAATCAGGGGGGGATGACTGGGACAGCGCCGTTCCGCATATTACGACCGACACTCCGCCACGCCAGGAGAACGAAACATGACCGACAACGCCACCACCAAGCCGCTCTACGCGACCGTGGGCGCCGGTGACGCCGTCTACACCGCGGTCCTCGACGCCGTGACCCAGGTGCGCGAGCGCGCCCAGTCCGCCGATGTCACCGGCCGCGTCGACGAGGCCCGCGAGCGCATCGCCAACCTCCCCGCCGACGTCCAGGGCCAGTTCGACTCGCTGCGCGAGCGCCTCTCCGGCCTGCCGTCGGAGCTGCCGGAGGATCTCGCCGAGCTGCGCGAGAAGTTCACCCCCGAGGAGCTGCGCAAGCTGGCCGAGCAGTACTACCGCCAGGTTCTCGACCTGTACTCCGACCTCGCCGTGCGCGGTGAGGAGACCGTGGAGCGGCTGCGCGCCAACCACCTGGTCGAGGAGCAGGTCGGCCGGGTCGAGTCGCTGTACAAGGACGCGGCCGAGCGGGCCGAGGACGTGCTGGGCCGGGTCAACGACCTGATCGGCCGTTCCGCCAAGGTCGTCGAGGAAGAGGCCGAGGCTGCTGCCGACGCCGTCGTCGACGCCGAGGTCGTCGAGGTCACCACCGAGACCGCGCCCGCCCCCGCCAAGAAGGCGCCCGCCGCCAAGAAGGCTCCGGCCAAGGCTCCCGCCGCCAAGGCCGAGACCCCCGCGAAGAAGGCCCCGGCGCGCAAGACCGCCGCGAAGAAGGCTTGATTCGCCTGCCGCACGCCCGGTGACGGGCCTGCGGTCGCGCTACTCGACGACCCCGCGTACCGATCCGGTGCGCGGGGTCGTCGCTTTTCGTTTCCTCGCCCTCGGTAGCCGGTGGGCCGCGGTGGTTGCTCCTATCATGGTGGAGTGGAAATTGCGCAGGGTGTGACCGGCCTTATCGTGCTCGTGCTGTGGCTGCTGGCTTTCGGCGCGACCATCTTCGCGCTGATTCATGCCCTACGTCAGCGTCCGGACGCGTTTACAGCGGTAGACAAGCTGACCAAGCCGATCTGGCTGGCGATCCTCGGCGTGGCGGTGCTGCTTCTGCTGCTGTCGTTCGCGGGGCTGGGGTTGTTCGCCTTCATCGCCATCATCGCGACGGGCATCTATCTCGCCGATGTGCGGCCGAAGGTGGACGAGATCCAGCGCGGTCCGCGCTGGTAAGACGCGACTCTGCCCTGGTCACGGGCCTGGGGCAGCAGTGTGGGTGGTTGTTGAGCAGCCAGGGCTGGCCCTTCGGAACAGCGGCCGTTCCCGAAAAAAATTTCGTTGCCGTCTGCGCTGGTGACGCGCGGTTCTCCGGAATTTCCTGACTGCTAGCACTAGCTAGCACGCGCTCCAGTGGTTACTGTATCTATCAGTAACACAAAGGAGTGTCCGATGCGTGCAATGTTGCCGACGGCGTTGGCGAGCCTCCCGACCCAGCTTCGGGGCCTGCTGGACGTGCACCGTGCGAACCTGCGGTCACGTACCTACCAGAACGCCGCACTGAACCCGCCGACCGTTCCGCACGACGTCATTCCGGTGACCACCCCGGACGGCGTCAAGCTGCGCGTCCACGCGTACGGACCGGCCGACGGCAACGTCATCGTGCTGGTGCACGGCTGGACCTGCGCCATCGAATACTGGTATCCGCAGATCAACGCCTTCGCCGGCGAATACCGCGTCATCGCCTACGATCAGCGCGGCCACGGCGAGAGCGAACTGGGCTCCAGCCCCCTCGACTGCGATCTGCTCGCCGACGACCTCTGCGCGGTCCTCGACACCGCCCTGCGTCCCGGCCAGCGCGCCGTCCTCGTCGGCCACAGCCTCGGCGGCATGACCCTGCAGGCCTGGGCGGGCAAGCATCCCGACCGGGTCCGCGCGCAGGCCGAAGCCGTGTTGCTCAGCAACACCGGCCCGCATTCGCTGATCGCCGAGACCACCGTGGTGCCGCCGTTCAACAAGCCGCTGTCCTGGCTCGGCGGCCGCATCATCCCGCTGCCGTTCTGGTTCGGTCGCCTCGGCCTCGGCACCCCCATCGTCTTCCCGCCGATCGCCCCCGTCCGCTGGGCTTTCGCCCGGCAGATCATGACCCTGGACGCCCCGCGCGAGCTGGTCGATTTCAGCATGGCCGTCGTGCGCTCCTGCCCGGCCTCGGTCCGCGCGAAGTTCGGCTTCCTCCTCGCCGATATGCATCTCGGCGAATCCGCACGGAATCTGGTCGTCCCCACCACATTGCTGGCCGGAGCGTTCGACGATATGACGCCCCCGGTGCACTCCGAGCAGCTCGCCGAAATCCTCGCGGAGGTGGGCAGTCTGGTTCGCTATGAGGTGCTGCCGACCGGGCACCTCGGGAACGTGGAAGCCTACGAACGCTTCAACGAGGAACTGGGGCGCGTGCTCGACTCGGTGTACCAGCCGGTCGAAGCCGTCGGCTGAGCTTGCACCAGCCTGCGTGGTCGGTTCGACGCCTGCCGATCTCGACTGCTGGGGCGCCGGCGACCCCTTGCTCGACCGTGATTTGCGAAGCCGGCTGCGGCATCCCATTCCGAGGCGTCCCATACCTTATGGCGAGCCCACACAGGTCACAGCCGGTGTGAACTCGCCGGAGCCTGCGCGACGACCCGGTCAGGAGAAGACGACCGTCCGCCGGCCGTGCACCAGCACCCGGCCCTCCAGATGCCAGCGCAGGCCGCGCGCCAGCACCACCCGCTCGATATCGCGGCCCTGACGCACCATGTCGCGGACGTCGTCGGCGTGGTCGATGCGGATGACGTCCTGTTCGATGATCGGGCCGGCGTCCAGTTCGGGGGTCACGTAGTGACAGGTCGCGCCGATGAGTTTGACCCCGCGCGCGAAGGCCTGGTGGTACGGCCGGGCGCCGACGAACGAGGGCAGGAAGCTGTGGTGGATGTTGATCGCCTTGCCCGCCCAGTGCTCGCACAGTTCCGCGGGCAGCACCTGCATGAAGCGGGCCAGCACCACCGCGTGCGGGTCGTGCTGGTCGACCAGGGCGCGGACCTGCTCGAAGGCGGGCCCGCGCTCGGCCGGGTCCTTGGGGAACGGCACATGATGGAACTTCACCCCGTGCGCTTCGGCCATCTCGGCCAGATCGAGATGGTTGCCGATCACCGCCTCGATGGTGGCGGGCAGCTCACCGGAGGCCGCCCGGCCGAGCAGGTCGTGCAGGCAGTGGCCATCCTTGCTGACCAGCAGCACCGCCCGGCGCCGCGCGCCCGAATCGAGCAGTTGCCAGTCGGTTTCGGAGCCCAGGCTCGCCGCCACGTCGGCGAAGCGGGTGCGCAGCTCACCGAGATCGAACGGCACCGTGGAAGCCTTGATGGCCTGCCGGGTGAAGAACCAGCCGGTCTCCACATCGGAGTGGTAACCGGCCTCCACGATCGATCCGCCGAAGCCCGCGATGAACGAGGTGATCTCGGCGATGATGCCCGGACGGTCCGGGCAGCCGAGGGTCAGCACGTAACGACGATCGTCGGAGACGGAGGGAGCAGCACTCATGCGCCCATCCTCGCAGGTGAGCAAGGCCCGCTCGCACCGAGTGCGCCGCGGGCCACCGCGATCAGCCGTAGAAGGGCTCCGCGTAACGGAACTCGCCGACGATCTGGGCGTCGTAGGCCGTGAGGGCACGGACCTGGAAGTGGCTCGCCCAGCTCGATTCATCCGGTGCGATGCCGAGGCGGGCGCCGGGGACGAAGCCGAAGCGCGGGTAGTAATCCAGGTGGCCGACCAGCCCGATCAAGGGTTCGTCGAGAGCGTCGGCCGCCCCGATGACGGCATGCATGAGGGCCGCGCCCACACCGTCACCCTGATGGCCCGCCTGCACTCCGATCGGTCCGAGCGCGAGCACCGGGAACGGGCCGACAGCGGCACGGGTGAGGCAGACATGCCCGATGACGGCATCGTGCTCCACCGCGACCATGGACAGCGTCGGGATCCAGCCGGGATCGCTGCGTAGCCGTTCGACCAGATCGACCTCGGGGGGTTCGATGGCCTCCTGGCCGGTGTACTGCGGGCCGAAGGCGCTGCGGTGGACTGCGGCGATGGCGTCGGTGTCGCCGGCGCGTTCGCGTCGGATCAGCACGGTTGTCCTCTCTTCCCGACCAACAGCAGTGTGCGTGAAGCGCCCGCGTCGCGCAATCGGGATTCCGCCGGGCCGAACGGTGTGCAGGCGATATGCCAGACTTTGTCCCCATGGCAGATTCCGCGTCGCTGACCCGGGCCGAAGTGGCCGACATGATCGACCACACCCTGCTGGCGCCGGAGGCGACCGCCGAGCAGGTGGAAGAACTGGTACGCGAGGCCCGCGAACTCGGCGTGTACGCCATCTGCGTGTCGCCGTCGATGCTGCCGGTGCGCGCGCCGGGGCTGGTGGTGGCCACGGTGGCCGGATTCCCGTCCGGCAAACATCATTCGCTGGTCAAGGGGGCGGAAGCGCGGCTCGCCGTCGATCAGGGCGCGGCCGAGGTGGATATGGTCATCGACGTCGGCGCCGCCGTCGCCGGCGACTACAGCGCGGTGCTCGCCGATATCGTGACCGTCCGAGAGGCGATCGGCGACCGGGCGCTGCTGAAGGTCATCATCGAATCGGCCGCGCTGCCGGACGAGGCGATCGTGCAGGTCTGCCGGGCGGCCGAGCAGGCGGGCGCCGATTTCGTGAAGACCTCCACCGGATTTCATCCCGCGGGCGGCGCCGACGTGCACGCGGTCGAGCTGATGGCCGAGACCGTCGGCGGCAGGCTCGGGATCAAGGCCAGCGGTGGCATCCGCACCGCCGAGGCCGCCGCCGCGCTCATCGCGGCGGGCGCCACCCGGCTCGGATTGTCCAAATCCCGTGCGGTACTGGAGGGATTCGCGGCCTGAACTCGGGCCGGTGCGGTGTCGTCGGGCACGCCGGGCGCTCAGCAGGAGGAGCTGCCTTCGCTGCTCGCCGGCAGCTCGGTGCGGCCGCCGGCCAGCTGCACATGGATGCCGTCATCGGTGACCTGCAAGCCCGTCGGCTTCATCTCGAACGGGTACATCTGCAAGCTCTCCGACAGCAGATCGGCGATGCCCTGCACCAGATCGGTCGGCAGTCCGATGCCGAGCACGTGCGCGGATTCGACGTCGACCTGCACGGCGCCGTTGATCACCTGCGGCTGGACCTGCACCTGAGCGAGGCCGCCGAGGACCTCCATGGTCAGCTTGCCCTCGGCCGCCGAAGAGCTGACATTGCTCACCAACCCGCCGAGAGTCTTGGCGATGCCGTCGTTGCTCCAGGTGACGTCGGCGGTGGAGCGGCCGATCGCGGCGCCCCCGCGACCGTTGTCGGTGACCTCGATGTCACGGAAGGTCGCCTGCACCTGCATGCCGACCGCCGGGCCGAACTTCACGTCGTCGCTGTTGACGTTCACCTCGGGCAACTTGCCGTCGACCCAGGTGACCAGCATCGGCTTGGCACCGAATCCGACGTCGATCTTGGAGCCCATCTCTTTCTCGAACTGGCTGCTCACGCAGCTCGAGACCGCGTGCCGCGCGTAGGCCTCGCCGCCGACCAGCACGGTCGCCAGCAGCACGGCCACCGCGACGAGGGCGATCACCAGGGTGCGGCGACTGACCGTCAGGGTGGAGCGGATCTTCGTGGGCATGGACCAGATTCTTCCCGACGTTTCTGTGTCGGCTCTGAGGGTGCGGTGAGGGATGTCTCTTGACGTCCTCCCCGGCCTGAAGGGCGGGGATTCCTACCAGCGCCGTCGGCGCTCTCGGTGGGTTCCTGTTTCACAGAGTCGTGCTCCCCACTCACGCGGGGAGGCTGACCGTCTCTCCGCAGGCGTTTCGTCTCTCCGCCCGTCCGGCGGCGAGGATGTTGATGGCAGCGTTCAGATCCCGATCGTGGATCACCCCGCACGGGCACGCCCAGGTGCGCACCCGGAGCGGTTTCGGTCCATCGACCCGGCCGCACGTCGAGCAAATCTGGGACGACGGGAACCAGCGGTTGATCTTCACGACCGTGCGTCCGTACCGGGTGGCTTTCTCCTCTATCAGGCGTAGGAACAACCCCCAGCCGGCATCGTAGACCGACTTCGCGAGGCGGGTCCGGGCCAGCCCGGAAACGCACAAGTCCTCGACGTAGACCGCTTGGTTCTCGCGGATCACTGTCGTGGCCTGTTTGTGTGCGAAGTCCAGCCGCGCGTCCCGCACCCGTGCATGCGCCCGGGCGACCTTCACCCGAGCCTTGGCCCGGTTCTTCGAGCCTTTTTCCTTTCGGGACAGATTCTGCTGCGCCTTTCGGAGCCGGCGTTCGGCCTGCCGGAAGAACTTCGGAGACAGGATTGTCTTGCCGTTCGACAACACCGCGAATGTGGCCAGCCCGAGGTCGATACCCACTTCGGTGTCGACCTGGGGCATTGGCTCTGGGTCTACCTCGATGACGAAGCTAGCGAAGTACCGGCCTGCCGCGTCCTTGATAACCGTCACCGACGACGGCGGGGCCGGCAGCTCCCTCGACCACCTCACCGCCACGTCGCCGATCTTCGGCAGCCGAAGTTTCCCGCCCGGCGTCACCGCGAAGCGGGCGTTGCGGGTGAACCGGATCGTTTGCCGGTTGTCGCGGCGCGACCGGAACCTGGGCGTGCCGAGTCGCGGGCCTTGACGTTTTCCGGTGACCGACGCGAAGAAGTTGCGGTAAGCGGTGTTCGCGTCGGCGAGCGCCTGCTGCAACACCACCGACGACACCTCACCCAGCCACGCTCGTTCGGGCGTGGCCTTTGCTGCCGTGAGGACTTTCGACAGCTCCCCATCTTTCGGGAGCGGCACGCCGGCAAGTCGGGCTGCCTCCCGTGCTGCGACAGCGTCGTTGAACACGACCCGAGCGCACCCGAACGCCCGCGCCAGTGCCACCCGGTGGCCCGGCGTGGGGTTGAGGCGGTACCGGTAACGGAGCTGCACCCACCGATTGTGACATGAGCCACAGGTTTGCCACGTACTCTGGTTCCCATGGCCGGTGAAGCGGCGCGGTTCAGCCCGGGTTTCCTTCCGGATCCTCTCGCGCCCTCGAGTGCCGATTCCGGGCGGGGTTGGCGGGTGCTGTGCCGGCTGGCCAGCCGTCACGCCGGCTTCTTCACCACCAGTCAGGTGTTGCGCACCGGTTGCGCCGATCGGATTCGCGCCTGCCTCGGCAACGGTTCGGTGACCAGAACCGGCGTCGGAATGCTGCGGATGGCCAACTGGCCGGACGGCCCGCTCGACGAATGCGCCATGTGGGCGGCCTGGTTCGACGGCGCGGTGGCCGTCTCCCATCAGAGTGCCGCCGACCTGCACGGAATCGGCCGGCTGCACCCGACCTACCTGCACCTGTCCGCAGCCGCCGGACGACCACCGGTCACCCAGCGGGTGGTGGTACAGCGCAGGCGACTACCGAGCGCCGATCTCGAATCCGCAGGCCCCTTCCTGGTCACCACCCCCGTCCGTACGGTGCTCGATCTCGCCGAATCCGATATCGCCCAATCCGCCCTCGACGAGGTGGTCGCCGACGCGCTGGCCATCCACCGCTGCGACGCCACCGAAATCCGCATGGCTGGTGAGACTTTGGGTACCTGGGCGTCGGTACGCGTGCGCCGGGCGCTGGCCGCCGGTTAGGAACGCCGACCGACGCGCCCCCGAGCTCCTGCGAACGTTTCGATACGGTTTTCGATAACGTCGAAGTCGAGACTGGTGGTAGGGGAATATGCAGGTAGACCCAGTAACTCTGGCTGATGCGGTCGCCGGACAGGAAGTCCCGCAGATTCGGTCTACGAAATGACCTCGGTTACAAGCTCCGAGGCGCCGTTGGGTGGGGGCGGGGCAGGTCTCCGAATCCTTGGATCGACTGTCATCGGATTGCTCACCGCCTTTTCGGGAGCTGTGCTTCTCGGTCGGTCCTGGAGCGCTTGCGACGTCGGCGAAAATTCCGGAAATACGTTTACTTTGCTATTTTTGTATGCGCCCCTATTATTCTTGGCTGCTGGTGCATGGTGGTATTTCGTGAACGCATTCGCTGCGCGGCGGAGCAATATAGTGGCGGCACGATTTGTGCTGGCGCCGATAGTGGGTTTGCTCGGCGTACTGGCGATCGTCTGGATTGTCTTTGCCTGGCGTCATAATCCGGGCGGCGACTATCCAGTGACAGTCTGCGGGCCAGACAATGTACCCCCGTGGTGGCCGGGGTGGATCCCGGTGTGAGTGCCTGTTCGGGTCAACAGTGCTCAAAATATGAGAGCCCAGCGCATAGTGAAGGTTAGGGCAAGTGTTGCCGAGCCGGCGATCTCAGCCGACGGTGCAGCCACGCCCCTCCGGGCCGTGGTCGACGCGCGCTCACGCAGCGACCAGTGAAACGGGAGCCTTGGACAACGTCTGCCCACGGCTCCCGCTCTGACGACTCAGCGGTCGAACTTGCCGTCCGCTACTCCGGCGGTGAATGCGTCCCACTCACCCGGACCGAACACCAGCGCGCCGCCGGTGGGGTTCTTGGAGTCGCGGACACCTACCAAGCCTCCGTCGACGAAGGCGACTTCTACGCACTCTTTGGAGGCGTCGCTATGGCGGCTCTTGAACCACCGGGCGCCGGATAGATCAAGGTTCATGCTAGAAACTCCTTCGCTACCTGCCGGAGCAGAGCCCTGCTGTCCACTTCGTCCAAGGCTGCGTCCCGAATTGCCTTATGCGCCAGATGGTACCGGGTCACGTCCTGAGGTTTCTCCAAATACAGGTCACCGACGTAGCCGGGGATGTAGACGACGGAGGGCTCGGCCGGGGCTCCGGTCGCGTCGTTGCCGAAGCTCAGGATGATGAATTGGCCGGTGCTTACCGCCGTGGTCGGAGCACCTGCGGCAAAGGGAAGCACACAGACGGTGACGTTGGGTCGAGTACTCATGTCGGCCAAGTGCTTCAACTGCACGGCGGAGATCTTGGGACTGCCGATGACGCGGCGCAGAACGGATTCGTGCAGCACGACATCGACCTCGAGTGGCCGCCGCTTGCGGGTGACGATCATCTGCCGGTACTGCCGCATCTGCACGCGGCGTTCATGTTCGGCCGCGGTCTTATCGGGATACCCATCCCGCACGACCGCACGTGTGTAATCCGCAGTCTGCAAGATTCCCGGCACCAACTCCACGTGGTACGAGATGAACTTCTGCGCAGCAGATTCCAGCCCCATGTACACGTCGAAGTTTTCGGGGATCAGATCCCCGAACTCATGCCACCAACTCTTCTCGCTGGTCTGCCGCGCCAGCCCGGTGAAGGCGGCGACGAGGTGTTCGGGCACTCCATACAGCTCGCAGGCCGCTTCGACGTGGGGCCTATGTTGACTCTGCCGTTCTGTCCGTGCTCGAGCCGGTACAAGCTGGTGGCACCGATGCCGAGTAGGTCTGCCGCCTGCTTCAGGCTGAGCCCGGCGCGGGTGCGCCAGTCCGTGAGATAACTGCCCAGTCGGCGGCGCGGCAAAGTGGTGTCCTGCATCTGTTCCTCCCCATCGAGGGCGGGCCGGTCGACCCGCAAACGGGTAGAGCAATGGCACTGCCGCGGGAGGAATCCTGGGCTTTTGCATCATCCGGGCATTTCGGCCCGGTACCAACCATCCCATTTCCGCGACAGATGATTCGCTGTTGCACGCAGATACCGCTCGAGACCCCCGAGCACCACGATAGCACTATCGAATCAGTTGTAAGTCATTCGCAGACAACGAGATTGGAGCCCACCAGGAATATTCCATCCGAAATATTTAAGTGCAGAAACCCAGTATGTGCGTGCCACCGGAGTGGTCTGCGGGCTCAGATGCGAACGGCTACCGGCTCATACAGGTGCAGCGGCGCCACCACTTCCCACGGCACCGATAGCACGTTGTCGCGCATTCTCCTGCGGTACTCCCGCACTGGGAAACCCTGGTCGCGCAACAGGTTTGCGGCCGCGTGCCAGCGCACACGTGGACCGAACGGCGCCAGCGGCGCCGCGTGGGACCAGGCCCGGTCGGCGGCGGCGAGGAGTGCGTGTACGCCTTCACCGGGGATGTTGCGGTGGATCAGCGCCTTCGGGAGACGTTCGGCGATATCGGAGGGGCGGTCGACGGTGAACGGGTCCCAGGCCAGTGTCAGCGATAGCGGTCCGGTGTGGTCGAGCAGGACCCAGGCGCTGCGGCGGCCGAGTTCGTCGCAGGTGCCGTCGATGAGCAGGCCGCCGGGGGCAAGGCCGGACAGGATGGTCGACCAGGCGTCGGGGACGGCCGCTTCCGGGTATTGGCGCAGCACGTTGAACGCGCGCACGAGGACCGGGCGCAGGCCGGCGAGTTCGAAACCACCGCGCGCGAAGCTGACGCCGTCGCGGCCCGGCACCACCCGATCCGGGTCGATTTCCAGCCCGACCACGCGCACGTCCGGGCGCACCGTGCGCAGCCGGGCGGCCAGTTCGAAGGTGGTCCACGGGCTCGCGCCGTAGCCGAGGTCGACCACGAGCGGATCGGCGGCGGCGTGCAGACGGGTGGTGACCAGGTCGTCGTTGATCAGCCAGCGGTCGCTGCGACGTAACCGGTTGACGCCGGTGGTGCCGCGAGTGATCGTGCCTATCGGATTCAGCTGGTGGGGTTTTGTTCTTCCAGCCACTGCTGGGTCACCTCGGCCTCGGCACGGAACAGGTCGACGAGGTTCACCAGCATCAGCTGCTCCAGGCGCGGACCGACCATCGGGATGAACACCTTCGCCTCGGAGGAGATGCGCATGGCGCAGCCGATCTCGGTGGGGAACAGCCGCATCGTTCCGGTGAGGCTGCCGGGGCCCGCCGGGATGGACGCGGAGTATTTGCCCTCCACCTCGGGACCGAACGGGCCGTAGCTCTCCTTACGGGTGATCACCATGTCCTTGCGGATCACCGTCTGCGCGATCTCGGGCAGGGTGTCGCGCGGGAGGATGTGGTGCAGCACCACCTCGATGCCGTCGTCGTTGGACTCGAGGCTGATCACTTCGTTGGGGGAGTACTTGCGCATCTCCTCCATCCGGGCCTCCCAGTAATCCCGGTTCGACAGCGCCGCGTACAGCTCTTTGGTGGTGTGCAGCGGGTAGCGGGCGGAGTAGTCCAGTCGGCGAGCCATGGGCGGTTACGTTACCGGGACCGGTTGTCACGGCATCGCCGGGCAGCGGAAGAAGTGACCGGGCACAAACCGGTCCCCGGCGACGCCGTGGGCGTCACAACGCGTCAGCTCTCGGAGATCCAGGCGTTGGTGAACTCGGTCTCCTCGGCCAGCAGCTCGGTGAGGCGTTCGGCGATGGCGGCCTCGATCTTGCCGCCGAACAGCGGAACCTTCACCTCGATGCTGCCGTCGATCACGGCGGTGGAGCCCGCGCCGGCGTCGCTGAGGGTGATGGTGCCGCGGACCTCGGCCGGCGCGCCCTCGACGCGGGCCTCGAAGGTGGCGGAGTTGCCGGTCCAGCTCTCGATCCGGGGAATGATCAGGTCACCCGGGCGCACGGCGGTGATGGCGGAGGGCAGCAGTTCGGCGGCGATGGCCTGCACCATCTCGACGCGCACCTGATCGCCCTCGACGGTGACCGACTCCAGCCGGGCATTCGGCCCGCCGACGGCCGCGATCCGGTCCGTCCAGTACTGCTTGTCGGCGACGGCGGCGCGCACGGCGGCAGCCGGATGGGTGTAGCTGGCCGTATACGCCAGGGGTGTAGCCATGGACGGACACGCTACCGTCTGGCTGTGCGAACTTCACGGTTGGTGTCCTCGGAACACGTGCGTGACCTGCTGTCGGGGACCGGTGCGACGGTCCGCGACGAGGTGCGGCTGGCGGAACTGACGACGCTGCGGGTGGGCGGTCCGGCCATCGTCGCCGAATGCGCGAGCACCGACGCCCTGGTCGCGACGGTCCGTGCCCTCGACGGCGCGGGTATCCCGCTGCTGCTGCTCGCCGGTGGCTCCAACCTGCTCATCGGCGATGCCGGCTTCGACGGTGTGGTGGTGCGGGTGGGCAATACCGCTGTCACCTTCGGCGCCGACGGTGTGCTCGCGGAGGCGGGCGCGAACTGGGACGCGGTGGTCGCGGCCACCGTCGACGCCGGGTTCGGCGGTCTGGAATGCCTGTCCGGAATCCCGGGGTCGGCCGGGGCGACGCCGGTGCAGAACGTGGGCGCCTACGGCGTCGAGGTCGATCGGCTGCTGCGCCGGGTCCGGCTGCTCGACCGCGGCACCGGCGATATCCGCTGGGCCGAACCGGCCGAACTCGGGTTCGGATATCGCACCAGCGTGCTCAAGCACAGTGACCGGGCGGTGGTGCTCGCGGTCGAGTTCGCGCTCGATATGAGCGGGCACAGCGCCCCGCTGCGGTACGGCGAACTCGCCCGCGTGCTCGGCGCCGGCGACGGCGAAACACGGCCCGCCGGGCAGGTCAGGGAGGCCGTGCTGAAGCTGCGCGCGGGCAAGGGGATGGTGCTCGACCCGGCCGATCACGACACCTGGAGCGCGGGGTCGTTCTTCACCAATCCAGTGGTGCCGCAGGAGCGGGCCGAGCAGGTGCTGGCCGCGATCCGCGCGCATGTCGGCGACGTCGCGATTCCGACCTATCCCGCACCGGACGGAGTGAAGCTGTCGGCGGGTTGGCTGATCGAGCGGGCAGGCTTCGGGAAGGGGTTCCCGGGGCCGGAGGCCGCCGCCCGGCTGTCGACCAAGCACACGCTGGCATTGACCAATCGCGGCCGGGCGACGGCGGCCGATCTGGCCGCGCTGGCGCGCACGGTCAGGGACGGGGTTGCCGATCGATTCGGCATCGGGCTGGTTCCCGAGCCGGTCACCGTGGGGATCACGCTGTAGAACTCACCCCGATCGAGTTGCTGCGCGATTGCTGTGGCCCCGGCGATGTGCTATCGGCAAACATCGCCCCCGACGTGGCCGAACACACACCGCTACGCGCCCGATTCGACCAGAGGATGGGCCGACCACCGATTAGCCGGGCGTAGATTCGAAGGGGTGAGCAACCGACCAGACACGTTCCGGCCGGCTGCCGCTGTGGCGGGTGTGCTGCTCGCGGTGGTGGCGCTGATCGCCGGATGCACCATCGACCGGGGCGAAGGCTCCGGCCCGGCGTCGGACGAACCGATCGCCTCGGTCACCATCACGCCCGGCGACGACGCCGCCGACGTCAACCCGACCGCACCGGTCTCGGTGACCGTCGAGAACGGCACCATCAACCAGATCGCGCTGACCAACGCCAACGGCAGGCAGGTCACCGGTGAGATGTCGCCGGACAAGCGCAGCTACCGCACCACCGAGCCGCTCGGCTACGACTCCTCCTACACCTGGACCGGCACCGCTATCGGCACCGACGGCAAGCCAGTCCCGATCGACGGCACTTTCAGCACGCTCGCGCCGAAGGCCACCGTCCCGGCCACCCTGAATATCGGCGACGGTCAGGAAGTCGGCATCGCCGCCCCGATCATCGTCCAGTTCAAGGCGCCGGTGCAGAACAAGGCCGCGGTGGAG
Source organism: Nocardia sp. CDC519 (assembly GCF_059509835.1). Classification (NCBI taxonomy): domain Bacteria; kingdom Bacillati; phylum Actinomycetota; class Actinomycetes; order Mycobacteriales; family Nocardiaceae; genus Nocardia; species Nocardia sp. CDC519. Next base: position 1,677,975 of record NZ_CM183377.1, read on the forward strand.
AAGGCGCTCACCGTCACCACGAATCCGCCCACCGAGGGCGCGTGGGCCTGGTTCCCCGACGACAACGGCGGCTCGCGGCTGCACTGGCGGCCCAAGGAGTACTGGACCCCCGGCACCAGCGTGCACGTGGCGGCCATGCTCTACGGGCTCGACCTCGGCAACGGCAATTACGGCGACTCCGATATCACCTCCGATTTCACCATCGGCCGCGCCCAGATCGTCAAGGCGAACGCGCCGAGCCACCGCATGCAGGTGGTGCGCGACGGTGCGGTCATCTTCGATTTCCCGGTGAGCTACGGCGAGGGCAATGAGGCGCGCAACGTCACCCGCTCGGGCATTCATGTGGTGACCGAGAAGTACGAAGACTTCATGATGTCGAATCCGCCGTACTACGAGAACGTGCGCGAACGGTGGGCGGTGCGGATCTCCAACAACGGCGAGTTCATCCACGCCAATCCGGAATCGCTATCGGCGCAGGGCGCGGCGAATGTCACCAACGGGTGCATCAATCTCTCGCCCGCCGACGCCGAGGCCTATTTCGCGACGGCGTTGTACGGCGATCCGGTCGAGGTCACCGGCACCAGGATCGAACTGTCGGCGGCCGACGGCGATCTCTACGACTGGACCATCGACTGGGAAACGTGGACATCGATGTCGGCGTTGAACGGCAAGCCTGCCACCACTATCTCCGCGACTCCGGTCCCGCCGCAGCCGGCGGGTGGACGCTGAGCCCGGTATCGACCGACGCGCCGAGATTCCGAGCACCGTCGACGCCGAGATCGCGAATCTGCGAATCCTAAGGCGTGTCGGAGGATTCGTCGATCAGATGCTCGAACGCGCGCAGATTCTTCAACGATTCGCCCCGCGATACCCGCCACTTCCATTCCTTGCGGATGGATTCGGCGAACCCCAGTTCGAGCAGGGTGTTGAAATCGAAGTCGACGGCCTCGAGCACCTGGCCGAAGATGCGGTCGAGTTCGTCGGGGTCGACCGCATGGTTGGAGATCCGGCCCACCAGGTAGATGTCGCCCACCCGGTCCAGGGTGTAGGCCACGCCGTAGAGCTTGCGGTTGCGGCGCAACAGGTACTTGTAGACGCCTTCGAAGTTCTCGTCGGGTTTGCGGCAGACGAACGATTCGATGCGCACACCGTGCTTGCCGACGGTGAGCATGAGCGTGGTCTTCAGCTTGCGCTCGCCGGGCAGCACCACGACGAAGGTGTCTTCGGCGGGACGGGTGTATTCGATCTCGCGGTCGGCCAGCGTCGCGTCGATCACGTCGGCGACGGCGGCCGCCTCGGGTACCTGGCTCATCGGCGTGCTCCTGTCCGGCGCCGCCACAGCGCCCGCGATCTGGCCTGACTGTCGCCGAGGATAGTCGTGCGGGCCGAGAGAGCGGCGAGGCCGGCGCGGTCGTCGGCGTAGCGGGACAGCGCCGCCGAATAGCTCGCCAGCAGCCCGTCGGCGGTGTGCGCCCAGGAGAAACCCGCGGCGTGCTCGACCGCGCGGGCGCCCATCAGTTCCAGCCGGGCCGGCGCGTCGAGCAAGGTGGTCAGGGCATCGGCCCAATCGTCGGTGCGATGTCCGGGCACCAGCAAGCCGGTGCGCCCGTCGTCGACGGCGGTGCCGAGCCCGCCCACATCGGCGGCCAGCACCGGAGTTCCGCTGGCCTGCGCTTCCAGCGCGACCAGGCCGAAGGATTCGTTGTAGCTGGGCACGGCGACCAGATCGGCGGCGCGGTAGATCTGTACCAGCCGGTCCGAGGATTGCGGCGGCAAGAACGTCACCCGATCGGCGATGCCGAGTTCGGCGGCCAGTTCGATGAGCGCGTCCGGGCGTTTCAGGCCGCTGCCCGACGGGCCGCCGACGATCAGCACCCGCAGCTTGCGATGCGGTTCGCGGCGTAATACCTCCGCCGCGGCTCGCACCAGCACATCGGGCGCCTTCAACGGCTGGATCCGGCCGATGAACGCGACCACCTGCTCGTCGCGGGGCAGGCCGAACTCCGCGCGCGCGGCGCCCTTGTCGCCGGGCCGGTAGCGGCTCAGATCCGCGCCGGGCGGCACCACGTCGATCCGGGTGGGGTCGGCGCCGTACAGCTCGACCAGCTGGCGCGCCTCCTCACCGGTATTGGCCACCATCCGGTCGGCCTCCGCGATCACCTGCTTCTCGCCGATCTCGCGGGTCGCCGGCTCCGGGCAGTCGCCTTCGGCCAGCGCTGCGTTCTTCACCGCGGCGAGGGTGTGCGCGGTGTGGATCAGCGGCACCCGCCAGCGGTCTCTGGCCAGCCAGCCGACCTGGCCGGACAGCCAGTAATGCGAATGCACCAGGTCGTAATGGCCGGGCAGATGCCTGGCCTCCTGGCGCAGCACCTCGGCGGTGAACGGGCAGAGTTGCGTGGGCAGATCGTGTTTGTCCAGGCCCTCGAAGGGGCCCGCCACCACATTGCGCACCAGCACACCCGGCGCGGCTTCCTGCACCGGGGGAACATTCGAGGAGGTGGCCCGGGTGAAGATCTCCACCTCGGTGCCACGCCGGGCCAGCTCGATGGCGGTCTGCAGCACGTAGACGTTCATGCCGCCCGCATCGCCGGTGCCCGGTTGCGCGAGTGGTGAGGTATGCACCGACAACACGGCGATCCGACGGGGCCGTGGTTCCGGGCGTTGACTCACACTGTCCATACTGCATCGTGTAACGCCGCGTTCAGGTGCCCGCTTCCCGTCGAGTGACAGCCATCACAGGCCGACTGTGAGCCCGCTCACGGCCGCGTTTCGGGGCGCACCGCTCAGGTGCCGCGTGTCCGTTCGAGCGTGCCGGTTCACAGCTCGTCGATGAACTCGCTGACCTCGGTGACGAAGCGTTCGCGGTCCTCGATGAACAGCCCGTGCTGGGCGTCCGCCCAGAACGAGGTGCGCGATTTCGGGGCCAGCTCGGCGATATAGCGGCCGTTGTCGATCGGGACAACGGGATCGGCGGTGCCGTGCAGCACCAGCACCGGAATGTCGAGGTTGCGCAGGGTCTCGGAGTTGTCCACGGTGCGGTAGAACAGCGCCTTGCGCACGAACGGCGGAGTCGAGAGGCTGGCGCCGAACAGGCGCTGTGCGTCGACGCCCTTGTCGGCGCCCGGTCCGGTATTGGAGTTGCCGAACGCCGCGAAACCTCGCATGGCCCGGCCCGCGCTTTCCTCGAACACCGATGGAATCGCGGTCTGCATGGCCGGGCCGACCGCCGCACCCGGGACGTCGGGGCCGATATTGGCCAGCGAGCCGCTGAAGATCACGCCGGCGATCGCGCCGGTGCCGTAGGCGGTCAGGTAGTCGCTGATGGCGATGCCGCCATAGGACCAGCCGAGCAGCACCGCGCCGGACTCGATGGATTCGGCGGACAGCACCGCGGCCAGGTCGGCGGCCCAGTTCTTCGGGTCGTCGTAGCCGGCCCGCGGTGCCCCCGAATAGCCGTGCCCGCGCAGGTCGACCGCGATGACGCGGTACCGCTCGGCGAGATCGTCGGCGGCCCGGCCCCAGCACCGCAGGTTCGCCGACCATCCGTGCAGCAGCACCAGCGGTGTGCCCTCGGCTGGCCCGCTGACCCGGTAGACGATGCTGGTTCCGTCCGCGCTGACGACTTCCCGAATACCCATGGCGTCAGGCTAGCGGCTCGCCGGACGCGGCGGCTCCGCCGAGCGCGCGATCGGCGTCCGGTGGTGTGATCCGTACCGGGCGCGCGGCGATGCCGGTGGGGGCACCTTAGGCTCGGAGTCATGAGTGAGCGCAGCGAGGGAACAGTCGACGCAGCCACGAGCACACGTACCGCCGTCGTCACCGGAGCGAGTTCGGGAATCGGTGCGGCCACCGCTCGCGAGCTCGCGAAGCAGGGCTACCACGTGTACGTCGGGGCCCGCAGGCTCGACCGACTGCAGCGGCTGGCCGAGGAGATCGGCGGGACGGCCCTCGAACTCGACGTGACCTCCGACGACTCGGTGCGGGCGTTCACCGACGCGATCGACCGGGTGGACGTGCTGGTCAACAACGCGGGCGGGGCCAAGGGCCTGGCGACGGTCGCCGAGGCCGACCTCGACGACTGGCGTTGGATGTGGGAGACCAATGTGCTCGGCACCCTGCGGGTGACCAAGGCGCTGCTGCCCAAGCTCATCGACTCCGGTGACGGGCTCATCGTCACCATCACCTCCGTGGCCGCCTTCCACGCCTACGACAACGGCTCCGGCTACACCTCGGCCAAGCACGCCCAGGCCGTGCTGCACCGCACTCTGCGCGGCGAACTGCTCGGCAAACCGGTCCGCCTCACCGAAATCGCCCCGGGCGCAGTGGAAACCGAGTTCTCCCTGGTCCGCTTCTCCGGTGACGAGGAGCGCGCCGCCAAGGTCTACGAAGGCATCGATCCACTGGTCGCCCAGGACATCGCCGAAATCGTCGCCTTCACCGCTTCCCGGCCGCCGCACGTCAACCTCGACCAGATCATCGTCAAGCCGCGCGATCAGGCCGACCCCGGCCGCTTCGCCCGCCGCACCTCCTGAGCCGGCCGCGCGGAAGCCTCGGCCGAATAGCTCTCGGCGGCGCTTTGTCACACTCGCGGGCACCACCTCGTCGGTGTGATGACAACGCCGGATGCAGGAGGTAGTGATGCGAGTTGCGGTGCTCGGTGCGAGCGGACGGATCGGCCGTGAGGTCGTGGATGTTCTGCAGAATCAGGGCCATGAGGTGGCCGAACTGACGCGGGCGGCGGGCGTGGACGCCTTGTCCGGCGCGGGACTGGCTCCGGCGCTGGCCGGAGCGGACGTGGTGGTCGACGCGACCAACGCGTCGACCACGGAAACCGCTGCGGTACAGGACTTCTTCGCCACCATCGCCCGGAACGTCCAGGAGGCGGCCTCGGCGGCGGGGGTGCGGCGGATCGTCCTGGTGTCGATCATCGGCATCGATGCGTTCCCGGCCGGCCACTACGCCGGCAAGCTCGCCCATGAGCGTGCATATCGGGAAGGCCCGGTGCCGGTGCGGATTCTGCGGGCCGCGCAGTTCCACGAATTCACCGAGATGATGCTGGAGTGGACCACCCGCGGTGACACCGCCTACGTCCCGGCGACTCGAACTCGACTCGTCGCCGCGCGCACAGTCGCGGAGCAGATGGTGACGCTGGTGCTGGCCGACTCCGCCCTGGAGATGACCGAGATCGCCGGTCCGGAGGAACTGAACCTGGCCGCGGCCACCGCGCGGCTGGCCGCACGGCGCGGTAGCCCGGCGCGGGTCGAGGAGATCGTCGACGACGACGATCCGAACCGGGACCTCCTCGCCGCGGGTGCGTTGCTACCCGGTCCGGGTGCGATCATCGCGGGCCCGACCTTCGAACAGTGGCTCGATCAGCACTATCCGCAGCACGGCTAGCCCGATGTCGTGCGCCGGTCGGCGGAATGGCCCGGCCGGCCGGCCCGGTGCATCCCGCAGCCGGGGACGATCAGTGCGGACCCTTGCCTAACGCGTCGGCAGGGGAGCATCGTGAAGAGCACCGGTGGCGCCACCGGGCGCTGCCCCGAAGCAGAGAGGGGGTGGATCGTGTACGCGCGATCTACCACGATTTTGGCGCAACCCTCCGCTATCGACGCCGGGATTGCGCATATGCGTGATGTCGTGCTGCCAGAACTCCAAGAGATACCAGGGTGCGTCGGATTGTCCCTGATGGTCGACCGGACCAGTGGCCGCTGCATCGCCACCAGCTCCTGGGAGACCGAGGAAGCCATGCATGCGAGCACGGAGCGGGTGGGCCCGATCCGTGAACGCGCGATCGCCTTGTTCGGCGGGAGCGCGCACGTCGAAGAATGGGAAATCGCCGGCTTGCACCGGGCCCACCGCACCCACGAGGGCGCCTGCGTGCGCGCGACCTGGGTGAAGACCGATGCCAGCCGCATCGACGCGGCCGTCGAGGTCTACAAGGCCAGCACCCTGCCCGCGATGGAGGAACTCGACGGGTTCTGTAGCGCGAGCCTGATGGTCAACCGCAAGTCCGGCCGGGCCGTGTCCTGCACCACCTATGACGACGCCGAGGCCATGCGGCGCAGCCGTGAACAGTCGGCGGCCCTGCGCGTGGACGCCGCCAGGCAGACCGGGGTCGAAGCGCTCGACGTGCGCGAGTTCGAACTGGCGATCGCGCACCTGCGGGTGCCGGAAATGGCATGAGGTTTCCGGCAGCGGGCTGACACGCGAAGGAACCGGCGGGTCGCGAGCAGGCGACCCGCCGGTTCGGCGTGCCGCCTCCGCTGAGCACCGGTGCGGATGGGCCGGTACTAGACCTCGCCCGATGCCCGCCGGAAACTGTGGTGCCGTCGCTGTTCGCAGACGGTGACGGAGTACTCGCTGTAGAAATCGGTGCGACCGAGACGCTGGGCGTTGCGGTGCTCGGCGTCGTTGCGCCACGCGTCGTGATGGGCGCGGTTGTCGAAGACGACGATGGAGACCCGCTCCCCGTCGGCGGCGGTGTAGGACTTGATCTCGACGAAACCGGGCATGGCGCGGGCGCGTTCTTCCATCCGTTCGGCCATGGCGGCGTAGCCGTTGGCCTCGGCGTCCGGGCGTAGGCGCGAGCGGAAGATGGTCACGATCTGCGGGTCGTCATCGGTCACGTGCTGAGCATGCGTGGATTCGAGGGCCGAATGCCAGCGAATTCTCGACACCGGCATTGCCTGCGGGCGACGGAGCTGTACGGCCCGGACCACCGGGCCTGCTGTGTCGCCCACCGAGCCCGTCCGCTGTGGGCGACAATCGCCCCGGCACATCGATCAGGGAGGCTGCGTGGCGATTCTGGCGCTCGATATCGGGGCGACGAAGTTCGCGGCCGGGGTCGTCGACGATGCGGGCCGGGTGAGCGCGGTGCGGCGGGTCGCGGTTCCGGAGTCGGGGGTGTGGGCGGCGTGCCGGTCGCTGCTGCTCGCGGTGGCCGCGGGGGAACCGGTGCGCGCGGTCGGGATCGGATCGGCGGGGCCCGTGGATGTGCCTGCGGGAGTCACCGGCCCACTCAATATCCCGGAGTGGCGCGACGGTTTCGCGATCGGGGCCGCGGTCGGCGAGCTGTTTCCCGGTGCCGCAGTGCGATTCGCCATCGACGGTGCGTGTCTCGCACTGGCCGAACAACATTCGGGCGCGCTGCGCGGTGTGCCGAACGCGCTGGCGATGACGGTCTCGTCCGGGATCGGCGGCGGACTGCTGGTGGATGGCCGCGTCGCCGTCGGGCGTACCGGCAATGCGGGCCACATCGGCCACATCGTGGTGCCCGGCTGGGATGTGCCGTGCGCCTGTGGCGGATACGGCTGCGTCGAGGCCATCGCGAGCGGGATGTCGTCGGCGCGGTGGGCCAGAGAGCAGGGCTGGCCGGGTGCGGACGGGGCCGAGTTGGCGCGGGCCGCCGCGGCCGGTGATCCGATCGCCGTCGCCGCGCTCGAACGGGCGGGCACCGCCCTCGGGCAGGCCATCAGTTCGGCCGCGGCGCTGCTCGATGTCGACACCGTCGTCGTCGGCGGCGGCTTCGCGCACTCGGGGGAACCGCTGTGGGCGCCGATGCGCGCGGCGATCACCCGGCACGCCGGGCTGAACTTCATCCGCGAGCTCCGGGTGGAACGGTCCGCCCTCGCCGACGGAGCGACCCTGGTCGGCGCCGCCATCCTCGCAGCGGACCTGCCCGCGCCCGGCTGATTCCGGTCGACCTCCTGACCGGCGCGTCCACCGCTCGAGGTGCACGCACGCCGCCGATCCGGCCATGGCAGGATGGCCCGCATGACGTACACCCTCGTGTTGCTGCGCCACGGCGAGAGCGAATGGAATGCCCTCAATCTGTTCACCGGCTGGGTGGACGTCCATCTGACGGACAAGGGCATCGCCGAGGGCAAGCGGGCCGGTGAACTGCTGGCCGAGCACGGCATCCTGCCCGACATCGTCTACACCTCGCTGCTGCGCCGCGCGATCAGCACCGCCAACATCGCGCTGGACGCCGCCGACCGGCACTGGATTCCGGTGGTGCGCGACTGGCGTCTGAACGAGCGCCACTACGGCGAGTTGCAGGGCAAGAACAAGGCCCAGATCCGCGACAAGTACGGCGATGAGCAGTTCATGCTGTGGCGTCGCAGCTACGACACCCCGCCGCCGCCGATCGAGGCCGACAACGAGTACAGCCAGACCGGCGATCCGCGGTACGACGGCATCGAGGTGCCGCGCACCGAATGCCTGCTCGACGTGGTGAACCGGATGGTGCCCTACTGGGAGTCGACCATCTCCAAGGAGCTGCTCTCGGGCAAGACCGTGCTGGTCGCCGCGCACGGCAACTCGCTGCGCGCCCTCGTCAAGCACCTGGACCAGATCTCCGATGACGATATCGCCGGTCTCAACATCCCCACCGGCATCCCGCTGCGCTACGAGCTCGACGAGAACCTGCGCCCGGTGCGCCCACGCGAATACCTCGACCCGGAGGCCGCCGCCGCGGGTGCCGCCGCCGTCGCGAGCCAGGGCGGTAAGTAAGCACCTCCCGCATCTCTGTCAGCGCGGGGGGGGGTGGTTTGGGAAAGGGGGAGATGGGGGGTTGGTGCGGTGGCGGCCTCCTCCATCCCACCACGGTAAAAACAAAGAGAAGAAAACCCCCCCCCCCCCCCCCCCCCCCCCCCCCCCCCTTCCCCCCCCCCCCCCCCCCCCGCTGGCGTTTCGGCCCGGTATCCGCTCCATCCGTCTGGGTCGGTCACCGCTGCGGGCCGCCTGTCGAACCGGCAAAACCCTCTCTCGACCGGCCGCCGAGCACATTAAGTGACTGACGATTATTACTCCACGGTAAGGGCTGTGTAGGCTGCTGATCGTCTGACCAGTGCGAGAGGTGGGTCACGTCCGATGAAGTACGTCTTACGGGCCGTTGTGATGATGGTGGCGGCGGTGCTGCTCGTTCCCCTGCTGGGACAGAGCGCGCTCGCGACGCCGGCGGCGGCCGGTCCGGACGGTGGTGCGGCGGGCGCAAGCTGGGCTGCTTCCCACGACGGCCCCCAGCCGTACCCGAAGATTCATATCGAATGGGACGTGCCGATCACGATGAGCGACGGCACGGTGCTCAAGGGCAACGTCTACCGTCCCGCCGACGAGTCCGGGCGTCCGGTCGATACGAAGACGCCGACCATCGTCAACATGACCCCCTACACCAAGTTGGTGTCGAATCTGGCCGATCACGCCGGATCCATCCCCGGCCTGTCGGACGCGCTGTTGCAGGCGCTGCGCGATGTCGATCTCAGCGGCACCCCGCTGTCCGGCGTCACCGACCTCACCAAGGCCTTCGCCGGTGGTGAACTGCGCAATTTCGCCGTCGACCGCCAGCTCGTCAAGAGCGGGTACTCGCAGGTCGTCGTCGACGTGCGGGGCACCGGGTTCTCCCAGGGCGAGTGGGACATGCTGCGCGATCGCGAACAGCAGGACACCGTCGAGGTGATCGACTGGGCCTCGCGCCAGCCGTGGTCGACCGGCAAGATCGGCATGAACGGCATCTCCTACTCCGGCATTAACCAGGTGCAGGCCGCGGAAAAGCAGCCGGCCGCGCTGAAGGCGATCTTCCCGGTGGTGCCCGGCAGCGACCTGGTCAACGATGTGCTCGCACCTGGCGGCGGGTTCGGCTTCAACTTCATCCCGCTGTGGTTGACCGCGATCAACGGCCTGAAATGGGTGCCGGATGTCTCGTCGCTGGTCGTCGGCAATTTCGATCAGCAGTGGCTGGCCGACCGGATGGCCTCGCCGTTCACCTACCTCGACGTCTTCCTCAACGCCTACACCAAGGTCAAGATGGAGGAGCTCGATCCACGAGTGCGCGGCATGCTCAACCGCAACAGCTCCGAACGCCAGTCCTGGCTCGGTGATCCGAGCACGATCAGCACACCGACCTTCGTGGTCGGCGGCTGGCACGATCTGTTCACCTACTCCGAATCCAAGATCTACAACAAGATCCCGCTGCCGCCCGGCCAGAAGCAGCTGCTGATGGGCAACACCTATCACCTGAACTCCGGCAACGAGTACGGCAAGCCGGGCCTGCCGCCGCGCCTGGATGTGTTGCAGCGCGCGTGGTTCGACAAGTGGCTCAAGGGCATCGATAACGGCATCGATAGCTACGGTCCGGTGACCCTGCGCCAGCAGGGCGGCGGCTGGGTCACCCGCAACGGATTCGGTGAGTCGGCGCCGGCCGGCGAGCGCGCCGAACACCGGCGGATGTATCTGTCCGCCGCGGCGAGCGGCACCGCGCGCAGCCTGCACGACGGCTCGCTGACCGCGGGCCCCACCAGTGATACCGCCCGGCTGACCGTGGCGCCCGGCCTGACCAGCCTGTGCTCCAACGACGCCGCCCAGGGCACCGCCGGTGTGCTGTCGATCATCGACGGCTGCGCCAAGGACTCCCGCATCCAGGAGCTCAACGGGCTGACCTTCACCAGCGCGCCGGTCGCCGAGGCGACCACCGTTTCCGGCCCGATCGCGGTGCGGCTCAACACCGTTCAGGACGGCGCCGACGGCTACTGGGTGGTGACCGTCAACGATGTGGCGCCCGACGGCCAGTCCACGGTGTTGTCCTCCGGGCAGCTGATGGCTTCGTTGCGCGAGATCGACGAGGCCAACAGCACCCGCTCGGCCAACGGCGATTACACCGATCCGCGCCCGTACACCTCGCTCGACAAGCGCAAGCCGACCGTCCCGGGTGAGGCCACCACCCTCGACATCACCCTCCCGGCGACCGAGGCGCTGCTGAAGCCGGGCCACCGGCTGCGGGTCGATGTGTACGCGGGCAACTTCCCGAAGGGTCTGCCGATCCTGCCGATGCTGGTCGACACCGCGCTGAAGCCGCAGCACGTCCAGCTGGACCCGCAGCGCCCGAGCTTCGTCAACATCCCGGTGCGCGGCAACACGGGCTGGTGATGCCCGGCCCCGGCCGCCCCTGAACCAGGCGCGGCGATCACGGAGGGGAATCGCCGCGCCGAGCCGCCGGCCGAGCGGGGTCGCGTGAGTATTCGAACTCGCGCGGCCCCGCTCGCTCGTTGTCGCGGGTGAGCCGGCCGTCATCGCTTCGTCCGCCCGGTCCGGGTCGAGTCTCGCCCGACCGGCCCTGTGACGGCCGGGTCGGCCTCGCCTGTCGCTGACAGCGCGCCTGACGCCCGGTGTGGCGAGCGATCAGTCCGCGACCGCGAACGCCGCTTCGACAGGCGGGAATACGGCGCGCGCGTCATATCCGGCGAACCACAGCCCGACCGTGAAAACCGCGGTGGCTTCGAGGTAGCGCGCCCGGTGCAGGCCGCCCGCCGGTGCCGGGACCAGTCCCAGATCCGCTACCAGGCCACCGACCAGGCTCACCGCGGACGGATCGTCACCGCAGATAGGCACGGCCAGTCGGCGATTCTCGAAAACCCTTGCCGGGCCGGCGAATACCTCGGCGGCACACACATTGAACGCCTTCACCACCCGCGCACCCGCGGCGGTGGCCGCGATCCGCTCGGCGACCGCATCCTCGGACAGCACGAAACCGCTGGCGCCCTTCGGGAGCGTGCTGTCCGGGGCGAAGGCGTTGGTGCAGTCGATGACCGTGCGGCCGATCAACGCGTCCGAGGCCACCGTGAGGACGTCGTCCAGCGCGCTGACCGGGACGGCGAGCAGCACCGCCGCGCCGAAGCTCGCCGCATCGCGAATCTCGCCACTGCCCGCGCCATGGCCGATCGCGTCCGCGGCCGCGCGGGCCGCTGCGAGACTGCGAGCGCCGACGACGATCTCATGCCCGGCCGCGGCCCACCCGCCGCCGAGTGCGCGCGCCATCTGCCCGGCGCCGATGATCCCGATTCGCATGTGAACTCCTGTGCTCGAAGACCTGTCGCCCCCGACGGTAGGTATTCCGATAGGCACCTCCGGGTGCCCGACGGCGGTGGCACTCTGGAGGACGTGCAGGTGGAGTTCGCCCCGTACGGCGATTTCGAATCGGACTGCCCGGCCCGCATGGGCGTGGACCTGTTCGGCAATTCGTGGCTTCCGGTCGTGGTGTACATGCTGCGCGACGGGCCGATGCGTCCGCGCGATCTGCGGGCGGCGATCGGCGGCATCAGCCAGAAGATGCTGACCCAGACCCTGCGCCGGATGGAGCGGATGACGCTGGTGGAGCGACGCAGTTATCCGACGGCGCCGCCGCGGGTCGACTATGTGCTCACCGAAGCGGGCCGAGATCTGCTCGTCCCGATCTACGCCCTGGGCGCGTGGGTCGAGACACACGGTGCCGCGGTCAACGCCGCCCTGCACGACACGCCGTAACCACGGTGTTGCCCGCTTACGCCACACTTTGGCCGAACAACAAGTGAACGCCTGGCTAACGTCGCCATAAGCACCTGTGACCTGCGTGAAACTTCGCGGACCTGGCGTCGCGGCCGCATCCGGCGACCGTACGATTCTAGATGTGAGTGTTCCCCAGGCCGTGTTGCTGGCAGTCGTCGCGGCTGTCGTCGGACTGGCGATCGGTGGACTGCTCATCCCGTATATGAACGCCAGGCAGGCCGCGCGCAGACAGGCCGAATCCGGGCTCACGATGTCGCAGGTGCTCGACCTGATCGTGCTGGCTTCGGAGAGCGGGATCGCGGTCGTCGACGAATACCGCGACGTCGTGCTGGTCAACCCGCGCGCCGAGGAACTCGGCCTGGTCCGCAACCGGCTGCTCGACGAACGCGCCTGGGCGGCCGTGGAGAAGGTGCTGGCCAGCGGCGAATCCGCGGAGTTCGACCTGACCGCCAAGAACCCGGTGCCCGGCCGCAGCCGCATCGCGGTGCGCGGCGTGGCCAGGCCGCTCTCACGCGAGGAAACCAACTTCACCGTCCTGTTCGCCGACGACGATTCCGAACAGGCGCGCATGGAAGCCACCCGCCGCGATTTCGTCGCCAACGTCAGCCACGAGCTCAAGACGCCGGTCGGCGCGATGAGCCTGCTGGCCGAGGCGCTGCTGGAATCGGCCGACGATCCCGACGCCGTGCGCCACTTCGGCGAACGCGTGCTCGGCGAATCGCGCAGGCTCGGCAAGATGGTCACCGAACTGATCGCCCTGTCCCGGCTGCAAGGCGCGGAGAAGCTGCCGCAACTGGAAGTGGTCGACGTCGACACCGTGGTGATGCAGGCGGTGGACCGCTCCCGCACCACCGCCGAAGCCGCGGGCATCACCGTCAGCACCGACCGGCCCAGCGGGCTAGAGGTGCTCGGCGACGAGACACTGCTGGTCACTGCGCTGTCGAATCTGGTGGAGAACGCCATCGCGTACTCGCCGGCCGGATCGCACGTCTCGGTGAGCCGGTCGCTGCGCGGGGATCACGTCGCCATGGCGGTCACCGATCGCGGTATCGGCATCGCCAAGGAAGATCAAGAGCGGGTGTTCGAACGCTTCTTCCGCTCGGACAAGGCGCGTTCGCGCTCGACCGGCGGCACCGGCCTCGGGCTGGCTATCGTCAAACACGTGGCCGCCAACCACAACGGTGAGATCACGCTGTGGAGCAAGTTGGGCACCGGCTCGACTTTCACCCTGCGTATACCGGCACATCACGAAACCGACGGCGAGGAAGAGGCCGGCGGCGTGGTGATGAGCAAGAAGGAAACCAGCCCGCGCCCGACGGTGCCGGGCCGAACCAATGGTGTGGAGGCACGCAGATGACGAGTGTGTTGATCGTCGAGGATGAGGAGTCGCTGGCCGACCCGCTCGCCTTCCTGCTGAAGAAGGAAGGTTTCGAGGTCACCGTCGTGGGTGACGGCCCGTCCGCGCTCGCCGAGTTCGACCGGTCCGGTGCCGACATCGTGCTGCTCGACCTGATGCTGCCCGGTATGAGCGGTACCGACGTGTGCAAGCAGCTGCGCACCCGCAGCGGCGTGCCGGTGATCATGGTCACCGCCCGCGACAGCGAAATCGACAAGGTCGTCGGCCTGGAACTGGGCGCCGACGACTACGTCACCAAGCCGTACTCGGCGCGCGAGCTCATCGCCCGCATCCGCGCCGTGCTGCGCCGCGGCGCGGGCGACGAACTCGACGGCGGCAGCGAGAACGGCGTGCTCGAGGCCGGACCGGTGCGCATGGACGTCGACCGGCACACCGTGCTGGTGAACGGCAAGCCGGTGACATTGCCGCTCAAGGAGTTCGACCTGCTCGAATACCTGCTGCGCAATTCCGGCCGGGTGCTCACCCGTGGCCAGCTCATCGACCGGGTCTGGGGCGCGGACTACGTCGGCGACACCAAAACCCTCGACGTGCACGTCAAGCGGTTGCGTTCGAAGATCGAAGCCGATCCGGCGCGGCCGGAGCACCTGGTGACCGTGCGCGGGCTCGGGTACAAGCTCGAGGCCTGATCTCGGCGGCAGCCGCGCGGACGCCCGCCTCGCACGATCGCCCGGCCCGGCTGCCCGAGGCCGGCCGGCAGGGCTGAGCCGGACGTCGCCGAGTCGCGTCGTGCTGCCCTGTAGGAAAGTGCGGGCGGTAGTAAGCCGAGCGCGGTGGCGGGGCGTGCCGGGGCTCGTGACGGCGGCGGGTGGGCCTACGCGGACTGCTCGGCCGCTTCGGCCTGCTCACGTATGCGGTCGGCGTGCACCGTCGCCGGATGCACGGCGATCAGCTCGAGCCCCTCCCGGCGCTTGCAATGCCTGGCCAGCTCGTCGTAGGCCGGCTTGCCGAGCAGTTCGGTGAGCTCGGGGCCATATGACTGCCACACCGGGCGCGCGCCCACATGGGCGTCCGGTGATCCGGAGCAGTACCAGTGCAGATCGAGGCCGCCGGGACCCCAGCCGCGCCGGTCGTATTCGGTGATCACGGTGCGCAGGATCTGCACGCCGTCGGGGCGGTCCACCCAGTCCTGGGTGCGCCGGATCGGCAGTTGCCAGCACACGTCCGGCTTGACCTCGAGCGGTTCGATCCCGCGCCGCAATGCCATGGTGTGCAGCGCGCAGCCGACCCCGCCCGCGAAACCGGGACGGTTGAGGAAAATGCAGGCGCCGTCGTAGCGGCGGGTGCGCAGGGCGGGCTCGTCCTCGAGCTCGTCGAGCTCCAGATAACCCTTCTTGCTGACCTTGCCCTCGGCATTGCGGGCCTGGTCCATGAGCTGCCAATCCTCGGGTGTGAGCATTTTCACAGCTCTTTGCAGGCGTTTGCGGTCGTCGGTGTCGGCGAGGAAGGCGCCGTGCGAGCAGCAGCCGTCATCGGGGCGGTCGTCGAGGATGCCTTGACAGGCGGGCGTGCCGAAGACGCACGTCCAGCGCGACAGCAGCCAGGTGAGGTCGGCGACGATGAGATGCTCGTCGTTTGCCGGATCGACGAATTCGATCCATTCACGCGGGAAATCGAGGTCGACTTCCGGAGTCGGGTCCATCTTTCCCGCTGGTCGCGGCCGGGTCTGGCCGGATGCCGCTGCGCCTGCCGTCACACCTGTCGACGCTAACAGTTCGGTCGCCTGAGCTGAAGCTCGCATCCGTCGTCGTCGACCGCATCAGGTCCGCGCGCCCGGTCGCGAGTACCGTGTTCATGTGCGTCTCGGGGTACTCGATGTGGGAAGCAATACCGTTCACCTGTTGGTGGTGGACGCGCATCGGGGTGGCCATCCGATGCCGATGAGCTCGACGAAAGCGACGTTGCGGCTCTCGGAAAACATGGATGACGAGGGAAAACTCACCCCCGCCGGCGCGCAGCGGCTGATCGCGACGGTCAAGGAATTCGCCAGCATCGCCCAGACCTCGCGCTGCGTGGAGCTGATGCCGTTCGCCACCTCGGCCGTGCGCGATGCCACCAATTCCGACGAGGTGCTCGCGCGGGTACGCGCCGAGGCAGGCGTCGATCTGAAGGTGCTGTCCGGCGAGGACGAGGCCCGGCTGACGTTTCTCGCGGTGCGCCGCTGGTACGGCTGGAGCGCAGGCCGCATCCTGAATCTCGATATCGGTGGCGGCTCGCTGGAGATCACCAACGGCGCCGATGAAGACCCGGATGTGGCGCTGTCGCTGCAACTCGGCGCCGGCCGGCTGACCAGGGAATGGCTGCACGAGGATCCGCCGGGTAAGCGCCGGGTCGCGGTGCTGCGCGACTGGCTGGACGCGGAACTGGTGGCCCCCGCCAAACAGGTGATCGATGCGGGCGCACCGGATCTGGCCGTCGGCACCTCCAAGACCTTCCGTTCGCTGGCGCGGCTCACCGGAGCGGCGCCCTCGGGCGCGGGCCCCCGGGTTCGACGTACACTCACCAGCTCAGGTCTTCGTCAACTGATCGGTTTCATCTCCAGGATGACCGCCTCGGACCGGGCGGAGCTGGAGGGCGTGAGTGCGGACCGGTCCCAGCAACTGGTGGCCGGTGCATTGGTCGCGGAGGCGAGTATGCGGGCTCTATCGCTGGATAGCATCGAAATTTGTCCGTGGGCGCTGCGGGAGGGACTGATCCTGCGCAAACTGGATACCGATATGAACGGTGGACCCCTTGTCACAGGCACACCGGGCACGGCAGCCGGCGTCAGCGCTGCCTCGCCCGGCAGCGCCGCGTCGGCGGGCCCGATCGAAACGGTGCCTTCATGAGTGAGGAATCCAAACAGCTGTCGGTCGCCGAACTGCTGGCCCGCAACGGCCAGCAGGGAGCGGCCTCGTCGGGCGGGGGCCGGCGCCGTCGCTCCGGACGCGGGCTCTCGGTCGCCGAACTGACCGGCGATCTTCCGGTGATCGACGGCGGACGATCCGCGCACTCGGCGCCCGACGACGATGACGAGGCACCAGCGCCGGCTGCGGCCGAAGGCGTCAACGGCTCGCACGGCGCCTACGGCGTGGGCACGAACGGTTCGGCCGGGTCGAACGGTGTGAACGGTTCGCACGGGGTGAACGGCTACGGGTCTGCTTCGTCGGCGACCCAATTCCTCGCTCCCGCTTATGAACCGCCTGCTCCGCACGCCCCTGAGCCCGAGCCGGTGTACTCGCCGATGTCGGGCCCGATCACCCGCTTCGATCCGCTCGCCGGTGACGCCGATACCGAGCCGCGCGAACGTCGCCGCTCACGCCACAGCGCGCCGGGGTCGGAGGACGGCACCGGAGTCGAGACGCCATCGCCGGTCGTCGCCGAGGCTCTCGGTTCCGGGCGCACCGGACGTCGCCGTCGGCGCGCCGATCCCGACGACGAGTACGACGCCGAGCCCCAGGCACCCAACGGCCACGCCACCGATCCGGTGCGTCGTGGCTGGCAGCCCGCCCCCGCGGCCCCCGGTGGTCGCGACAGCTCCGTGAGTGGCCGGGCCGCCCGCCGCCGGGCCGCCGAGGCTGCCGAGGCCCAGGCCGCCGCCGAAGCGCAGGCCGCCGCCGAGGCCCAGGCCAGGGCGGCCGCCGAAGCCGAAGCCGCCGCGCAGGCCAAGGTCGCCGAAGCCAGAGCCGCCCGCGCCGACGCCAGCCCGGCCGCCGCGGCCTGGACCCCGCCGACCAACGGCTACGGCCCCACCCCGCGGGCGTCCTGGCAGCCCGTCGAGCAGGTCGGCCCGCCGGCCCCGCCCGGGCTCGCGGATCCGGGCCCGGCCACCGCCGCCTGGACGCCGCCGCCCGTCAACGGGTTCGCGCCCACGCGTACCGAGCCGGGACCGGCGATCCCGGCCTGGACCCCGCCCAAGGACAACGGCTACGCGCCGGGCCCGCAGCCCGCGCAGGACCAGGGCCCGGCGACCGCCGCCTGGTCACCCACCATCAAAGGTTTCGCACCCGGTCCCACCGCGGCGCCGGAGCCACCCGCCCGCGACACCCGCCCCGAACTGCCGCGTCGGCGCGAGGCGCAGGGCGAGAACGGCCTGCCCGCCTGGTCGGCGCGACGGCATCGTTCCGGTTCGGGCGGCCCCGAGACCGGCGGCATCCCGACGGCTGCGTGGTCGCTGGCCAACCAGGATCAGCAACTGCTCTCGGGCCAGACCGTGGCCGGCGATCTGCTGCGGGACGGCGCCGAGCGCGCCGAAGCCGGCCGCAAGGGCCGTGGCCGATCCGGGCGCGGCGCCTCCCGGCCGGAACCGGCGGAGATCGTCGAACCCGACGATCAGCGCACCGATGTCTATGCCCCGGTGGCGGCGGACGCCGATCTCGACGATGACGCCGAGGATTTCTACGACGAGGACGAGCTGCTCGACGACGAACTCGATGACGAGTTCGACGACGACGAGCCAGGAGAATCATCCTGGGGGCGCCGCACCGCCGCACTGAGCCGCACCTCGTCATCGCTGCGCCGCAAGGCCGGCGCGCTCGGCAAATCCGGTGCGCTCGGCAAGGTGACCTCGCTCGCCGGCGCCAAAGCGGCCGCACTGAGCAAGAAACCGGCCGCGGGCACCAGCGCCGCACTGGCGTCGGGCGCCGCCGCATCGGGCACGCGCGGCTCCCGTAGCGCCCGCAAGGCCGAATACGAGGCGAACAAGCGGCAGTGGATGATCCTCGGCGGTCAGAGCGCGGGCGCGGCGGTCGCGGGCATGTTGCTGTTCAAGGGTTTCGAGCGGATGTGGGAGATGCTGCCGTGGGTGGCGCTGGCGCTGGCCATGGTCGTCATCCTCGGTCTGGTGGCGCTGGTGCGCATCCTGCGTCGCACCGACGACATCCTCAGCACTGTGATCGCTGTCGTGGTCGGCATCTTTGTGACGCTCGGACCGCTAGCCTTTCTTCTCAGTACGAACTGAGTAGGGAGCGGCTGTGGGGAACATCGGGCAGGCGGACGAGACCAGGGTGGAGCCGGGCCACGCGAGCGCGGCGGGGGAGCCGGCTGCCTCGCCCGAGCGCGGCCGGATCTGTGTCGGCTTGTCCACGGCGTCGGTGTACCCGCAGAACACCGAGTCGGCGTTCCGGTATGCCGCCGAATTGGGTTATGACGGCATCGAATTGATGGTGTGGGCCGAGCCGGCCAGCCAGAGCATCGCGATCGTGCAGTCCTACGCCCGCAAGTACGCGGTCCCGGTGCTTGCGGTGCACGCACCATGCCTGCTCATCTCGCAACGGGTGTGGGGCTCCGATCCGGTCGCCAAGCTCGAGCGCAGTGTCCGCACTGCCGAAGCGCTCGGTGCCGACACCGTTGTGGTGCATCCGCCGTTCCGCTGGCAGCGCCGCTACGCGGAGAACTTCGCCGCCCAGGTGGCCGAGCTGGAAGCCGACAGTTCCGTGGTGGTCGCGGTGGAGAACATGTTCCCGATGCGCGCCGATACGTTGTTCGGCCGTCGCGGTGGGGCCGCCAAGCGGCTGGAGCGCCGCGGCGGGCCGGGCTTGGCGCTGACGGCGTTCAGCCCCTCCTACGATCCGACCGATACCGGCTTCGCGCACTACACCCTCGATCTGTCGCATACCGCGACCGCAGGGGCCGATCCGCTGGCGCTGGCCGCGCGGATGGGTGCGGGCCTGGCGCATCTGCATCTGGCCGACGGACGCGGCGCGGCGCACGACGAGCATTTGGTCCCCGGCGACGGCTCCCAGCCGTGTGTGGAGGTGTGCGCGGCGCTGGTGCGGTCCGGGTTCTCCGGTCACGCCGTCGCCGAGATCAATACCCAGAACGCGCGCACCACCGCCGATCGCGCGGCCATGCTCTCCCGGACGCTCGCCTTCGCCCGTGAGCATCTCAACGGGCTCACCCCGGCGCCGGCGCCGCAGCCGCCGCGCAGCGGATCCGCCTGATCGGTCCGCGCGGTCACCCACCCGGGAATATCGACCCGCCCAGCCCGACTTGTACGCTGTACGAACGAGTTGGCCGAACGACAGGAGTGACGATGACGACGGAGCTGACCGCCGACCCCGATCAGGCCACCGCCGCCCCCTTCGGCCAGGTGTGCGCCCTCACCGAGCTCACCACCACCGACGCGGCCACCGGACGCTACGCGGGCACCATCGATCCGATCTGGACCATCGGCCCCAAGGTGCACGGCGGCACCATGGTCGCCGCCTCGGCGGCCGCCGCGACCACCTGGCTGCGCACCGTCGATCCCGAGCGCACCGCCATGGCGCCCATCGCCGCGAGCTCGGACTTCCTCGGCGCACCGGAACCCGGCGCGGTCGAGTACGAGGTGAGCGTGCGCAAGGTCGGCCGCCAGATCTGTCTGCTCGACGCCACGCTGAGCCAGGGCGGAAAGGCCATGGTGCGCACCGCCTTCACCTTCGGCCATCTCGACGACGCCGAGACCCCGCCCGCCTACGCACCGTCGCATACCGATATGCCCGTCGAACCCGGCGCCACCGCGCTCGCCTACGACCCCGACTCGCCGATGGGCCAGATCGTGCACGTCGCGCAGGGCGCCGATCTGTGCATCGACTCCGAGTGGGCGCGCTTCCTGGCCGGCGAAACGGGAGTTCCCCGGCTACGCCTGTGGATGCGCCCGCGTGCCGGTGACCAGAACGATCCGGACGTGTCGATGTACTTCGCCATGATGGCCGCCGATATGAGCCCGCCGGTGCCGGCGAACCTCGGCAGCTTCGGCTGGGCGCCGACCGTGCAGATGACCACCTACCTGCGGCGCAGGCCCGCCCCCGGCTGGCTGCGCATCATCGCCACCACGCACGAGGTGGGCGGGCGGATGTTCGACGAGGATCAGCTCGTCATCGACTCCACCGGCGCCGTCGTCGCACAGAGCCGTCAGCTGGCGTTGATGCCCGTCCCGCGCTGACAGCGGCCGCCCCCGGCCGGGCGAGTTCACGACTGTTGGCAGTGCGGACTGTCGGCCGTCTAGCCTTATGGCTCATGACCAGAATTGCTGTGATCGGTGGCGGGCGCATCGGCGAAGCGTTGATCGCGGGTTTGCTCGAATCCGGACGGGCCGTCAAGGATCTGGTGGTCGTGGAGACCCACCCGGATCGCGGCGAGATGCTCGCGGACCGGTTCGGCATCCGGATCACCGATTCGGTGACCGATGCCGCCGTCGGCGCCGACCTGCTGGTGATCGCGGTGAAACCCGGCGATGTCGACGCGGTTCTCACCGATCTGGGCAAGGCCGAACTCGGCGGCGATCGCGATCAGGTGCTGGTCTCGCTGGCCGCCGGAGTGCCGACGGCTCGGCTGGAGAACAAGTTGCCCGCCGGTTTCCCGGTGGTGCGGGTGATGCCGAATACGCCGATGCTGGTCGGGCAGGGCATGAGTGTGCTCGCGCCGGGTCGCTACGCCAAGGCCGATCAGCTCGAGCTGGTCTCCGAGGTGCTCGGCGCCGTCGGCAAGGTGGTGGTCGTGCCGGAAACTCAGATGGACGCGGTGACCGCCGTATCCGGTTCCGGGCCCGCGTACTTCTTCCTCGTGGTCGAGGCCATGGTCGACGCAGGCGTCGGGCTCGGCCTGACCCGCGATGTGGCCACCCAGCTGGTCGTGCAGACCATGATCGGTTCCGCCGCGCTGCTAGAGGAATCCGGCCAGCAGGCGGCGGATCTGCGCGCCGCGGTGACCTCGCCCGCGGGCACCACCGCGGCCGCCTTGCGCGAGCTGGAGCGCGGCGGCGTGCGTTCGGCGTTCCTGGAAGCGCTGCACGCGGCCAAGCAACGGTCGGTGGAACAGGGTGTGGCCGCCGAGTAGCCGCCGGTCGACGCGCAATATCGGCTGATTTCTCACACCCGTCGCAGCAATCCCACTGGTCCCGCTAAGCTTCAAGGAGCACGTGCGTGTCTGTTCCGCCGGTGGGGAAGCCAGCGGCGCGGACGTGCCGGAGGTCAGTGGTGCGATGATGTCTTCGAACAAGATGTCTCCAAGTGGTGGCGGTTCGCCACAGGGACAACCCGTGCTCGGCGGAGGAACGCAGTTCCTCACCGTCGCCGAGGTCGCGAATCTGATGCGGGTGTCGAAAATGACGGTGTATCGGCTGGTGCACTCGGGAGAGCTACCCGCGGTGCGCGTCGGCCGGTCGTTCCGGGTGCACGCGAAAGCGGTGCACGAATACCTCGAGACGTCCTACTTCGACGCGGGATGAGTCGATTACCGGCGCTTGTGCCCGGGCCGGTACGATGGACCCTCGGTTCGTGTTCACGCACCGGGGCTACCGCATGTTCGTTGGCCGAGGTGGCGCGAACATTGGGAGTGAGGCTTGCCGAGCGACCGGACAGTTGGCGTACGTGAGTGCGTGCGCGCCGAGTAGAGAGAACGCGAGGAACACCCTATGGGTTCTGTGATCAAGAAGCGCCGTAAGCGCATGTCGAAGAAGAAGCACCGCAAGCTGCTTCGTCGTACCCGCGTGCAGCGGCGCAAACTCGGCAAGTAAGCGCTGATGACAGCAGAAGGACCCGTCACCGATCAGGTGGCGGGTCTTTCATTTTGAAATACAAAGATTTGAAACCTGGCGTGTTTCCGGTGACTGAAGTCATCGTTAGAAGGCGGTTAAATCTCGCGGCGGAGGGTACGGCAGCAGTTAGTCTGGAACGGGAATAAATCCGAGGGGGCTCGAAGGTGGGACGGCCCGGTGCGTATGGACGTTGAGGCTAGTAGGGGCGCACGATTGCCCGACGTGGTGATGGTGACCGGCGCGGCCAGGTTCTTCGGCGGCAATGTGGTCTCCCGGCTGGCTCAGGACGAGCGGATCGCGCGCGTCATCGCCGTGGATTCGCTGACCCCGAGCCCCGAGCTGCGCCGTCGGATGGGGCGTGCCGAATTCATCCGCGCCGATATCCGTAATCCATTGATCCGCAAGGTGATCGCGGGCAACGACGTCGACACCGTCGTGCATGCCGCGGTGCTCTCGCATCCGCCGGCCGGTGGCAGTCGTGCGGCGATGAAAGACCTCAACGTGCTCGGCGCGATGCAGTTGTTCGCGGTGTGCCAGAAAGCGCCGGCGGTGCGGCGGGTGGTGCTGCGTTCGTCGTCGGCGGTCTATGGCGGAAGCGCCAAGGACCCGGCGAAGTTCACCGAGGAAATGGGTGCCCGCACCCCGCCGAGCGGCGCGTTCGCGCGCGACATGATCGAAATCGAAGGATTCGTGCGCGGGCTGGCGAGACGTCGTCCCGATATCGCCGCGCCGATTCTGCGCTTCGCGCCCATCGTCGGGCCTGGACTGGCGGGGCGTGGCGCCCAGTTCCTGCGTTCGCCGCTGACACCGACGGTGCTCGGCCGCGACGCACGGATGCAGTTGTTGCACGAAGAAGACGCGGTCGCCGCCTTGGTGCACGCAGCGCTGGGTGCACCCGGAGGTACGTTCAACATCGCAGGCGATGGAGCCTTGGCTCTGTCACAAGCAGTTCGCCGTGCGGGCCGGGTCGCCATGCCGGTCCCGTGGGCGCTGTTCCGCACCATCGGCCGCTCCCTGATGGGTCCGGTGATGCGCGATTTCAGCGCCGAACAGCTCGACTACTTCCATTTCGGTTGTGGCCTGGACACCACTCGTATGCGCACCGAGCTCGGATTCGAGCCGCGGTGGACGACGGTACAGGCGTTCGACGACTTCATCGGGGGCGCAGCGCTGCGGCCCGTCGTCGATCCCTCGTGGATCGATGCCGCGGAACACAAACTGCTCGGCCTGGTAGGGGCCGGTACGGGAGCACATACATGAACGATGTAGCGAAAGTGATCCAGCTGCACGACCTCGCCGTGGAACCACGGCCACGGCCCACGCCACGGGAGTGGAGCACTCCGGTGCCCACCGTGACGTCGCTGACCGATCGGCTGGCCGCCGCGCCGGCCGCACCGCAATCGCTGGCGGAGCTGATGCGCGGTGCGCTCGGCAAGCAGATCAGCAAGACCGCCGAATTCGCCCGCCGCAGGCTCACCGGCGACTATCAGGTCGACGAATTCGGTTTCGATGAGCATCTGCTCGAATCGGTGATCCTGCCCGCGCTGCGCCCGCTGTCGGACTTCTGGTTCCGGGTGCAGGTCAGCGGCATGGAGAACATCCCGGAGGTGGGCGGCGCGCTGATCGTGTCCAACCACGCCGGCACGGTGCCGCTGGACGGGCTGATGCTCCAGCTCGCCATCCACGACCATCACCCGAAGCAGCGCGCGCTACGCCTACTCGCGGCCGATCTGGTCTTCGAGACGCCGGTGCTCGGCGTGCTGGCCCGCAAGGCCGGGCACACCCTGGCCTGCCGTCCCGACGCCGAGCGGCTGCTGCGCACCGGTGAACTGACGGGCGTGTTCCCCGAAGGGTTCAAGGGCGTCGGCAAGAAATACGCCGACCGGTACAAGCTGCAACGCTTCGGCCGCGGCGGATTCGTGGCCGCCGCCGTGCGCACCGGTGTGCCGATCATTCCGTGCTCGATCGTCGGATCCGAGGAGATCTACCCCAAGCTGGCCGATATCAAGCCGCTGGCGCGTCTGCTCGGGCTGCCCTACTTCCCGGTGACGCCGCTGTTCCCGCACCTCGGCCTGCTCGGCGCGATGCCGCTGCCCTCGAAGTGGTACATCGAATTCGGCAAGCCCATCGCCACCACCGAATACGAGCCAGAGGCCGCCGACGATCCGATGACGATGTTCGAGGTCACCGACCAGGTTCGCGAAACCATCCAGCAGACCCTGTACAAGCTGCTCACCAAGCGGCGCAACCCGTTCACGGGGTAGCGCGGGCCGCGCTACCGGCGCTGCTGCCGGTGCGGTTCGGATCGCGACGGCGTCAGTGCAGCTCGCGCCGCCGGGTGATGGCCGCCGCCACCGCACCACCGGCCGCCCCGAGCGCAAGCGCCGTGGGCACGCCGATCTTGGCGGCCTTGCGTCCGGTGCGGAAATCGCGGATCTCCCAGCCGCGGTTCTTGGCGACCTCACGCAGATCCGAATCCGGGTTGATCGCCACCGCGGTGCCCACCAGCGACAGCATCGGCACGTCGTTGTGGCTGTCGGAATAGGCGGTGCAGCGCTTGAGGTTGAGGCCCTCGCGGATGGCGAGGGTGCGCACCGCGTGCGCCTTGCCGAGCCCGTGCAGGATGTCACCGACCAGGCGGCCGGTGAACTTGCCGTCCACACTCTCGGCCACCGTGCCGAGCGCGCCGGTGAGCCCGAGCCGCTTGGCGATCACCTGTGCCAGCTCCACCGGCGTCGCGGTGACCAGCCACACCTGCTGACCCGCGTCCAGATGCATCTGCGCCAGCGCCCTGGTGCCCGGCCAGATCTTGTCGGCGATGATCTCGTCGTAGATCTCCTCACCGAGTGCGGCCAGTTCGGCGGTGGAACGGCCGGCGATGAATTCGAGCGCCTTTTCCTTGCCCGAGGCCATATCGGTGCTGTTTTCTTTGCCGGTCACCCGGAATTTGACCTGTTTCCAGGCGATATCGACCAGATCCGAGGTCTTGAAGTATTTGCGAGCGGCCAGTCCGCGCGCGAAATGCACGATCGATGCGCCCTGCACCATGGTGTTGTCGACATCGAAAAACGCCGCCGCGGTGAGATCGCGCGGAACCTCCGGTCCACCGGTCTCCTCGTCGGCGGCCGAGGCCAATTCCGCGTCGTGCAGCGCCAGCGCGGCGTCGGCGCTGGCCTCACCCGCCAGGTTGGCCCGCAGTTCCTCTTCGCTCGGGCCGAACGGGCTGCGGGAGATGCGGGCGAGCTGATCGGTGAGGCCCTGGCCCAGCGGGCCCAGATTCCACCGCGCCGGAAACTCGCCGAACCGCCCCGCGATGAATCCGGTCCTCGCCACCCTCGATCGTTCCGGCACCAGTACCTCCGCCCGTCGCGCTGTGTCAGTCCGGCGGTCTCCCGGGGCCCCTACGTGGTTACGCAAGCTGCTGCCTCCGGGTCCGTCGCTCGACCGCTGTGTCGATCCGGCGGTCTCCCGGGGCCCCTACGTGGTTACGCAAGGTGCCGCCTCCGGGCCCGTCGCTCGACCGCTGTGTCGGTTCGCGCCTGACCGGGGGCCTGCGTGGTGGCACATTCCACCGCCGCCCGGCCGTGACCTGCCAGGCGCAAGCCACGTCCAACAGTAACCGGATTCCGCCCTCATGACCCCAGGACCGTGCGCAGTCGCACTGGCGTGGCGAGGGGATTTAATAACCTTCATGACCAATCCCACAGAAAGTGCCGGATCCGGCGCGCCGCCGTCGGTCACCCTGCTGACCAGGGCCGGCTGCGGAATGTGTGCCATCGCACTCGAACAGTTGCGGACCATCTGCGCCGATTACGGGGTGCAGGTCGGCACCATCGACGTCGACGAAGCCGCCGCCACCGACCCTGGCCTGCGCGCGGAATACGGCGACCGGCTTCCTGTGGTGCTGCTCAACGGTCGTGAGCACAGCTATTTCGACGTCGACGAACCCCGATTGCGAGCCGACCTGAGCCGATGATCGGCGCGCCGAGCGGCGCTGCGCTGGTCGCGGGGGAAAATGAGGCCAATTTCACCGACTTTGTGCAGGGCTTCACAAGCGGTTACGGTGGTGGCACGCGACCCGCGGGCCGAGGATTCTCGAGAGCGTTCTCGAGCAGCGTTCTCGAGTGTGCCGGCGCGCGGTGAATCAACCCGACATTCGATCCCGTCACCGGAGCAGCCCGGGACGGAGGTCACAGACGAACCGGCCTGACTTCAGGACGGGCGAGGAGCCGAGGACGTGACAGAGCACCATGAGGCGCCGGGTGGCGCCTCCAAAGCTCTGCGGTCGAGCGACGGGCCCGAAGGCGGCGGCTCGCGGAACCACGAGGCCGCCAATCGTACCCATAAGGACATTCCGCAGGCGACGGTGGCGCGGCTGGCCACCTACCTCCGAGTCCTCGCCATGTTGGCCGACGACGGTGTGCTCATCGTATCGAGTGAGGAACTCGCTGTCGCGGCGGGTGTCAATTCCGCGAAGCTGCGCAAGGACCTGTCCTTCCTCGGCCCCAACGGTGTTCGCGGCGTCGGCTACGACGTCGCCAAGCTGCGGACCAGGATCGAAGATGTGCTCGGCCTGTCCGAGGGGCACCGCGTCGTGCTGGTCGGCGCGGGAAACCTCGGTCGCGCCCTCGTCGGCTACGGCGGATTCCGGCGCCGCGGATTCACCGTTGTCGGCCTGTTCGACAACGATCCCGCGCTGATCGGGCGCACGGTGTCCGGGCTCCGGGTCCGTGACGCGGGCGAACTCGATGCGGTGATCGCCACGCTCGAGCCGACCATCGCGGTCATCGCCGTCCCCGACGATGCCGCCCAGCAGGTCTGTGATGCGCTGGTCGCGGCCGGTCTGCAGTCGATTCTGAGCTTCGCCCCCTGCGAGCTGGTGGTACCGGCCACGGTCGAGGTGCGCCGGGTCGATCTGGCCGTCGAGATGCAGATGCTGTCGTTCGAGCGGGTGCGCAATGCCGAGACCGACCGATGGCCGGGCGACGGGCCCGCGGTCGGCGAGCGCGGCGACTCGATCCCGGTCGCCCATCCGCTCGGTTCCGGCCGCGTCGGCCGCCGGGCGGCGAATACCCATCCGCAGCCCGCGCATCCCGGCCGCGCCCATCCGGCGGCGGCCACCCAGCATCCGGCAACCCCACAGCATCCGGCAACCTCGCATTCGGCAACGGAGCCAACCAGCAAGGGATCGGTGGTCACACCATGAGTGTTCTTCTCGTCGGCATCTCCCATCGCAGTGCCCCGGTCTCGGTGCTGGAGAAGGTCGCCATCACCGACTCCGACCGGCCCAAGCTGATCGACCGGCTGCTCACCTCCAGCCACGTGTCCGAGGCGATGATCGTCTCCACCTGCAACCGTGTCGAGGTGTACGCGGTGGTCGACGCCTTCCACGGTGGTCTCGCCGAGGTGGGCGACCTGCTCACCAAGCACTCCGGGTTGCCGCTGCCGGATCTGACCAAGCACGCTTACGTCCGCTACAGCGAGGCGGCGGCCGAGCATCTGTTCGCCGTCTCCAGCGGACTCGATTCGATGGTGATCGGCGAGCAGCAGGTGCTCAGCCAGATCCGCAGCGCCTACGCCACCGCCGACGCCCAGCAGGCCGTCGGGCGCACCCTGCACGAACTGGCTCAGCATGCGCTGCGGGTCGGCAAGCGGGTGCATTCGGAGACCGGGATCGACCGGGCCGGCGCCTCGGTGGTGTCGGTCGCGCTCGACCGCGCGGGCGCCGTGCTCGGCCCGCTCACCGGACGGACCGCGGTCGTGGTCGGCGCCGGTGCGATGGGCGGGCTCGCGGTCGCGCATCTGTCGCGCGCGGGCATCGGACGCATCGTCGTCGTCAACCGCACCATGGCACGGGCACAGCGGCTCGCCGCCACCGCGGGCACGCACGGGGTCGAGGCCGAGGCGATGGAGCTGTCCCGGCTGCCCGAGGCCATGGCGGCCGCCGATGTGGTGATCACCTGCACCGGGGCGGTCGGCGCCGTGGTGAACCTGGCCGATACGCACACCGCGCTCGCCGCGCGCGACCGCGCGCATGAACGTCCGCTGGTGTTCTGCGATCTCGGCCTGCCCCGCGATGTGGAACACGCGGTGGCCGGGCTGCCTGGGGTCACCGTCATCGATATCGAGACCTTGCAGCGCGATCCCGCCGCGGGCGCGGCCGCCGACGACACGGTGGCAGCCCGCACGATCGTCGCCGACGAACTCGCCAAATACCTGGCCGGCCAGCGGATGGCCGAGGTCACCCCGACCGTTGCCGCACTGCGTCAGCGGGCCGCCGAAGTGGTGGAAGCCGAACTGATGCGGCTGGATTCGCGGCTGCCCGATCTGGCCGATCCGGAACGCGACGAGGTCGCGCGCACGGTGCGCCGGGTGGTGGACAAGCTGCTGCACGCGCCGACGGTGCGGGTCAAGCAGCTGGCCTCGACGCCGGGCGGCGACAGCTACGCCGAGGCGCTACGCGAGTTGTTCGAACTCAAACCCGGTGCGGCGCAGGCGGTTGCCGCGCCCATGGAGATCCACGCGGTCCCGGACGACAGCGAAGTCACCCTGGCCGACGATTTCACCGCCGGCCATCTCGGCGACGAAGAGGAGCAGACGGCGTGAACGGGTCGATGGCCGGAGGCGGCAGCCTGCGTAACCACGTAGGCCGTTTCGTCCACGCCCAAAAGGAGTCAGCATGAATGCATCGATGACGGCCACCACCCGGTCGGCTTCGGAGGTGCGCGCCCCGCTGCGGATCGGCACCAGAGGCAGCCTGCTCGCGCTGACCCAGGCGGGCACCGTGCGTGACGCGCTGATCGCCGCCGGTCGGCCCGCGGAACTGGTCGTGGTCAAGACACCCGGCGATCTGTCCTCGGATCCGGTGGAGAAGATCGGCGTCGGCGTCTTCACCTCGGCGTTGCGCGACGAACTCGCCGCGGGCACCGTCGATATCGCGGTGCACTCCTACAAAGACCTGCCCACCGCGCCGGACGACCGCTTCACCATCGCCGCCATCCCGCAGCGCGAGGACCCCCGCGACGCCCTCGTCGCCCGCGACGGCCTGGTGCTCGGTGAGCTGCCCGCCGGTTCGGTGGTCGGCACCTCGGCTCCGCGCCGCGGCGCGCAGCTGCGCGCGCTCGGCCTCGGCTTGCAGATCGTGCCGCTGCGCGGCAATCTCGACTCCCGGTTGCGCAAGGTCAGCGAGGGCGAACTCGACGCGATCGTCGTGGCCCGCGCCGGGCTCGCGCGCATCGGCCGCCTCGACGCGGTGACCGAGGCCCTCGAACCCGTGCAGATGCTGTCCGCACCCGCTCAGGGCGCCCTCGCCGTGGAATGCCGCAGCGACGACGCCGAACTGATCGAGCTGCTCAGCACGCTCGACGATGCCGCCACCCGGGCCGCCGTGATCGCCGAACGGGCGTTGCTGGCCGAGCTGGAGGCCGGATGTACCGCACCGGTCGGCGCCATCGCCGAGGTGGTCGAATCCCTCGACGACGACGGTCGCATCGTCGAGGAACTCTCGCTGCGCGGCTGCGCGGCTGCCATCGACGGCTCCGACGTGCTGCGCGCGTCGGTGGTGGGTGCGCCCGCTGATGCCGCCGAATTGGGGCGGGCGCTGGCCCGCGAGCTGCTGGAGCTCGGTGCGCGCGAATTGCTCGCCGCCGAACCCGCCCCGGCAGCGGCCGCCCCCACAGACGTCACCGATCCCAGTCCAATGGAGAACAACCGATGAGTCGAGCCGCTAAGAAGCATCCCGGTCGAATCCTGTTCGTCGGGTCGGGTCCAGGAGATCCGGCGCTGCTCACCGTGCGGGCGCGTGAGGTGCTCGGCCGGGCAACGCTCGCCTTCACCGACCCCGACGTCGACAAGGGTGTGCTGGCCCTGATCGGCACCGCCGTCGAGCCGGGCCCCGACGGTGAGTCCGCCGTCGACGTGCGGCCCGCTCTCGGTGAGCCGGCCGAGGTCGCCAAGACGTTGATCGCCGAGGCGCGCGCCGGACACGACGTGGTGCGCGTGGTCGCGGGCGATCCGCTGACCACCGACGCGGTGATCGCCGAGGTCACCACCGTGACCCGCTCGCACATGGTGTTCGAGGTGCTGCCCGGTCTGCCCGGCGGGTCGGCGGTGCCGAGCTACGCCGGTATCGCACTGGGATCGGGCCACACCGAGGCCGATGTGCGCGGCGAGGTCGATTGGGCGGCGCTGGCCGCCGCGCCCGGGCCGCTGGTGCTGCACGCCACCTCCGGCCACCTGGCCGAGACCGCGAGCGCGCTGGTCGAACACGGTATGGCGCCGCAGACGCCGGTCGCGGTGACCGTACGCGGCACCACCCGGCAGCAGCGCACCATCGAAGCCACCCTGGCCACGCTCAACAGCGCCGCCTCCGAGCTGGTCGGCCCGCTGGTGGTGACCATCGGCAAGGTGGTCGCGCAGCGGTCGAAGATGTCGTGGTGGGAATCGCGGGCGCTGTACGGCTGGACCGTGCTGGTGCCGCGCACCAAGGATCAGGCCGCCGAGATGAGCGAGCGCCTGGTGACCCATGGCGCCATCCCCATGGAAGTGCCGACCATCGCCGTCGAGCCGCCGCGCAGCCCCGCGCAGATGGAACGCGCGGTCAAGGGCCTGGTCGACGGCCGCTACCAGTGGGTGGTGTTCACCTCCACCAACGCGGTGCGCGCGGTATGGGAGAAGTTCTCCGAATTCGGACTGGACGCGCGGGCGTTCTCCGGGGTGAAGATCGCCTGCGTCGGCGAGGCCACTGCGGAGAAGGTGCGCTCCTTCGGCATCAATCCGGAGCTGCTGCCCAGCGGTGAACAGTCCTCCGAGGGGCTGCTCGCCGACTTCCCGCCCTATGACGACGTGTTCGACCCGGTGAACCGGGTGCTGCTGCCGCGCGCCGATATCGCGACCGAAACCCTCGCCGAGGGCCTGCGTGACCGCGGCTGGGAAATCGACGACGTCACCGCCTACCGCACGGTGCGCGCCTCGCCGCCGCCCGCCGAAACCCGCGAGATGATCAAGACCGGCGGTTTCGACGCGGTCCTGTTCACCTCGTCCTCCACCGTCCGCAACCTGGTCGGTATCGCAGGCAAGCCGCATGCCCGCACCATCGTCGCGTGCATCGGCCCCAAGACCGCCGAGACCGCCATCGAGTTCGGCCTGCGCGTGGACGTGCAGCCCGAAACCGCCCAGGTCGGCCCGCTCGTGGAGGCGCTGGCCGAGCACGCCGCCCGGCTGCGCGCCGAGGGCCTGCTGCCCCCGCCGCGCAAGAAGAGCCGCCGCAGCCGCTAGTCCGGCCGCCGCACCGCACACCACCGTTCGACCCAGCAGCGCGATCATCGATCGCGCTGCTGGTGTGTTCGGGGTGTCCGAGTTAACCACTCCCACCACCGCAGCCCCCTCCGCCGCCACCGCTGGAATCGCCGCCGCTCCAGCCGCCGGAACTCCCACCGCTCCAGCTGTCGCCGCCCGCGCCCCAGTCGACCGGTCCGGGGACGCTGTTCGAGCGATACCAGCTGCTGTCGGCGGACGAACCGCCGCCCTCGCGCGAACGGCCCGTCCGTGAAACGCTCTGTCCCGCAGTGCCCGAGCGTGATCTATTCCGCGCCGCGTCGGTACCGCGCGAACCTCCGCGCTGCGAATTCTTCCCGAACCGGCCACCGCCCGAACTGATTCCGTGGGCGCCACTGCCGCGCGACCCGCTGCTTCGCCGTCCGGTCTCGCCGCGTGCTCGGCCGCCGCGCTGGTCGGGGGCGTTCGCGCCGTTGCCCTGCGGATCGCCGCCGCTGCCGCGCGATGTGTTCCCGGCGCTGGGTGCATCGCCGCCGGCGCGTGCGTCGTCGGCGCGCCGCCAACCGCCGCCGCCAACGGTGCGTGAACTGCCGGCGAGCGGACCGCTGCTGCGAGCAGTCCGGAATGTGACCCCCTCGCCCGGGCCGCCGTCGCGCGAACTCTCCTCACGGCCACCGCTGTTCTCGCCGCCGACGAGATCACTTGCGGCGGATGCGTCCTCGGTGGCGCGGTCGAGGGAGCCGAGGGTGCGTTCGGTGCGGCGCAGCTCGGTATACACATCGGCGAGCGAGCCCGGCAGTTCGATCATCGAACCAGTCGCCGCGCGTTGCCATTTCTCCAGGCGCTGGGTGCGTTCGGCATCGGCGCGTCTGCGCACCCGGGCGGCCGCCTCCTGCGGACGGCGGTGCAGGTGCGAGCCGACCTCCAACAGCAGCAGCCCGAATATCAGCGTTGCGACGAACCAGCCGCCCATCCCGTAGAGGTACCAGCGCGCGGCGTCCGGATGATCCGCGAGCAGCACCCATCCCAGGATGGCCAGGGGAAGAGCGAAGAGGGTGCGCAGCACGAATCTTCCGAGCGTGCGGGCGATATCGCCGGGCGCACGTCGGGCGGATCCCCGCGGCGGGTCGACGTCGGTCGGCTCGGGTTCCACAGGGATATCAGCGATGGCCGCGCGGTTGCGACGCAGCTCCGCCCAGTAGGCTGCGGTCGGCGTGTGCCGCTCCTGCGCCGCGATGTCCGCGCGGAATCGCAGCACCCCGTCTTGCAGATCGGTCGGTGTGACGAAAGCGCGCACCCGGGTGATCGTGCGCGACTCCGGCCGCGTGCGGGCCCACAGCAGTGCACTCTTGCCCGAGACCCGGGTCTGGCCGGTGCTGCGGGGAGCACCGGTGGCCAGTACCTCGATGGTGGCCGGCCGTCCGTCGGATCGGCCCGCCGCCCGCGAGATCCGTTCGATCCAGTGCGGGCCGGCGGCGCGATGGAAGGCGTTCATCGAACTCACTTCCACCAGGTAGTGCCGGTGCCCGCGGCGCGGCGGTTCGTGCGCGGGGAAGCGCCAGGCCCGCCAGAGGCCGACGGCCACCCCGAGCTCGCGAACCGCACCGATGACGGCTCGGTCGCCGCGGTCCATCAGCAGCTCGGCCAGGTCGTCGTTTCCGGAGAGGTCGGTCAGATCGAGTCGATCCGGCATTCGCGACCAGGCCACCCGCAGCACGGCGGCAGGCACCGGCGCATACCGATGACGATGCGGGGCAGGCGCTTCCGCGCTCACCAGGCTGCGCGGCCCCGGCACCTGCCGCCCGCTGATTCCGGCTCGGAACAGGGCGACACCGTCGACGAAAAGCGGTGGCGGTCCAGCGGTCCGCAGATGCTCGGTCAGTGCGGGATCCGGTGCCAATCCGTACTCGTCGAGATAGTGCGCGACCGCTTCCGGCCACACCCAGCGCCCGTCGGTGCGGATCGTCATCGGTACCGGCACAGCGGATTCCGGCTCGACCGTATCCGCCACTCCGGTCGCCCGGCAGACCGCGGGCGCGGTGCGCAGGTAACGCACCGCTGCCCTGGTGTCGGTCAGCCGCGGGTGGTTCGCGGGGAAGCGGACGGGGTGCGCGGTGAACGGGGCGGGGATGCGCGGTGCCGTATCGTCCGCGGCCCACAGCAGGCACGAGCGCGCACGGGCGCCGAGTTGATAGCGCGGGAGATCGTCACCGGTGGTGTAGGCCTCGACCTGCCCGTCCGTCTCGCCCGCCGTGTGCAGCGCC
This sequence comes from Nocardia sp. CDC519, assembly GCF_059509835.1. Taxonomy (NCBI): domain Bacteria; kingdom Bacillati; phylum Actinomycetota; class Actinomycetes; order Mycobacteriales; family Nocardiaceae; genus Nocardia; species Nocardia sp. CDC519. The sequence goes on from NZ_CM183377.1 coordinate 1,711,747, forward strand.
GAGGCCACATCGGCGGCGACGATCCACGGCAGGCCCGCACCGCCCACCTCCACCAGGTAAACCCGCCGCGGTGTGCGCGGCCACCCCTCCGGATACGGTTGCGCGGGCCTGCGCCAGGACCGCCATACGCCGATCACCGAGCTGTGCTCGCGGGCCGCTTCGATGGCAGCGGTATCGATCTCGTCCGGCGCGTGATCGGCGCTGCCGGTGGCACCGGTCAGATCGAGCGCGCGCGGCATCGGCGCTACCGACAGTTCGGCGGAATCCGGTAGCAGCGGGGTGAATTCGAACGGGACCCGCGCGCCCGGCGCGGGTGCCACGACATCGCGCATGCCCCAGCGAGTGAATCGCGTTCCCAGAATCTCGGCCAGGGTCGTGAGTTCGGCAGGGCGTAGCGCGATCTTGCGGCGGCGCGCGATCGCCTCGACGGCGTAGGCGACCTCGCGCTGATCACCGAGGCTCAGGCTGTAGCGAAGATCGGTCAGGTACCGGTCCGGGATACGGCCGGCGAATCCGAGCAGCATGGCGTGCACGGCATCTGCGGATGTCATCGTTGATCCGAATTCGTCTGTGGGCGAGCGGTGGTGGTACCGCGCTCGTGGGCGGTGACCGATGGTAGTCAGCGCGCGGGCGCGCCGACAGGTGTTGTCCGCCGAAAACTCCGACCGGTGAGTGTAATTCGGCGCGGTGCGCCAACGGAGGCGAGCCTGCGCGGCCGATGCGGCGCAGGCCCATCGCCGCTCAGCGGTGCTGACGTAGCAGAGTGCGCACCAGCTCGCAGGTGGCATCCGAGGGCGGCCGCACGCCCGCGATCTCCGCGGCGGCCCTGATCTTGCGGTCGGTGGCAAAGCCCGGCGCGTACACGCCCGAATCGAGCAGGGCGATGGCCAGCCGCATCGCCTTGCGGCGCCGGTTGTGCAGGATGTACCAGGAGCGCGGGCGCCCGGCCGGTAGCGGACGCCGTGCGGGCGCGGTGTGGACGTGGTCGATGTGAGCTGCCTTCGAAGCCATCTGACATCCCTCCCGTGGTGATCCGGGGCACGCGCGCCCCTTCGAACATGTCTTCGATTCTACCCGCGGCCACTGACAAACTTCGTTGTGCGCAACGGTTTTCGGCCGCCCTACCGGCCGTTTCGGCCCATCTCGCCGGGATCGGAGTGCGTCGACGCGGCTGAACGCGGCCGGCGCCGCAGGCGTATCGTGCGGGCTATGACGGGAACGGAACGTCCGCGACGATTGCGGCGTACCCCTGCGATCCGGCGGCTGGTGGCGGAGACCTCACTCGAGCCGCGGCATCTGGTGCTGCCGATGTTCGTCGCCGACGGCATCGATGAGCCGCGCGAGATCGGATCCATGCCGGGCGTGCAGCAGCATTCGCTGGATTCGCTGCGCAAGGCCGCGGTCGAGGCGGTCTCGGCCGGTGTCGGCGGGCTGATGTTGTTCGGGGTGCCGCGTCCGGAGGACAAGGACGCCGCGGGCAGCGGGGCCACCGACCCGGACGGCATCCTCAACCGCGGCCTGCGCGCCCTGGCCGAAGAGGTCGGCTCGTCGACGGTGATCATGGCCGACACCTGCCTGGACGAATTCACCGATCACGGCCACTGCGGTGTGCTCGCCGCCGACGGCTCCGTCGACAACGACGCCACCCTCGACCGCTATGTGGAAATGGCCATCGCGCAGGCCGAGGCTGGTGCTGATCTGCTCGGTACCAGCGGCATGATGGACGGCCAGGTCGCCGCGATCCGGGGCGGTCTCGACGCCACCGGCCACCTCGATACCGGCATCCTCGCCTACGCGGCGAAATACGCCTCTGCCTTCTACGGCCCCTTCCGTGAGGCCGTCGGCTCCTCGCTCCAGGGCGATCGGCGCACCTACCAGCAGGATCCGGCCAATCGCCGCGAGTCGCTGCGCGAGGTCGAGCTGGATCTGGCCGAAGGCGCCGATCTGGTCATGGTGAAACCGGCCATGTCCTACCTGGACATCCTGCGCGAGGTGGCCGACCGCTCGACGGTGCCGGTGGCCGCCTATCAGATCTCCGGTGAATACGCGATGATCACCGCCGCCGCCGAACGCGGCTGGATCGACCGTCGCGGCGCCATCATCGAATCGCTGATCGGTATCCGCCGGGCGGGCGCGGACATCGTGCTCACCTACTGGGCGACCGAGGCGGCGCACTGGCTGTCGTGAACATGCCGAAACCGCCGGGCGCCGACCCGGCGCCCGTCATGCCCGAAGACGTCGGCACCGCGCGTCAGCTGTGGTGGGCCGCCATCGCGGTGGGCCTGGTGCAGTTGATCGCCTCGGTGATCACCGCCATCGGTCAGCGCGACAGCTTCACCGCGGACATGCTCGAACAGGCCCGGACGACCGACCCGCAGTTCAGCGAGGCGACCGCCGACCTCATGGTGACGATCGCGTTCGCGCTCGTCGTGGTGTTCGGCCTGGTGATCGCCGGGATCGGGCTGCTCGTGGTGCATCAGCTGGCTCGCGGCAAGGCCTGGGCGCGCGCGGTGCTCACCTTCGCCGGTGTGTGGCTGGTCTTCATGGCCATCGGGTCGTTGTTCGCGCTGGACGCGGTGAGCGGAATCGCCTCGCTGGTGGCCGGCGGCGCGGCCATCGTGCAGGGCGTGCTCGCGGCCGGCGCGATCTATCTGAGTCACCGTCCGGACTCGACCCGGTACTTCCAGATGAACCGGCGGTGAACGGTCGTCGGGGCCGGGGCTGAGTTTGTCGGGGCCGCGCCGACATGTATCGTGAGGGTTGTCACAGTAGGAGTGGGAACCCGAAGTGGTCGCCCCGACGTTCGGATGTGGACGTCGCGACTGCTCCGGGAGATCGGAGGCAGTAATGCGAGTGGTGATCCAACAGCCACAGAGCGTTCGGCGGGATCTGCTCGTGTTGAGCCTGCTGGTGCTGTTCGGTCTGGTCACCGTCGCCGTCCTGCTGATCCCCGGCCTCCTCGGCTGATCTCCTCGCTGTCGCTGTCCCGGTCCCAGCCGTCATGAGCGGTGCTGCATGAACGATTCCGGGACCGTCCTGTTCGCCGAACCAGGCGGACGATGGCGCGCGGTCGCCTACGGGCCCGCGCTGTGCCTGCTCATCCTCATCCTGGAACTCGCCACCGGAAGTACGCCGCACTGGTTCGCCCTCGTCTTCTGCAGCGTGTTGATCGCCGGCTTCGTCGCGCTGCAAGTGGTCGCCGCGCGCAGGCACGTCAGCGTCGAACTCACTTTCGAAACCCTGCGTAACGGCACCGAGACGCTGCCGCTCGACGCCATCGACGCCGTCCTCGGCGAATCCGATGAGCAGAGCTGGGACGATGAACCCTGGGAGTCCGCGCGTGCGCTCGGCGAACTGTCGGGGGTGCCGCGCCGCCGCACCGGGATCGGGCTGCGGCGCACCGACGGTGACGTGGTGCAGGCGTGGGCTCGCGATCATCGCGGCCTGCGCGCCGCGTTGACGACCGCACTGGACGAGCGCAGGCCCGATCCGCGACCGCGGGCCGGCGACGGGCCCGTCGAAGACGGCGCGCAGGCCGACGCGGGACCACGCGCGGTCGCCGACCCGACGCCCGAGCCGCGTCCCGACGAGAACGGAGCCGAGCGATGAACCGACGAATCGTGCCGATGGCCGTCGATGCGCTGATCGCGGTGGTGTGTGTCGTTGCGGCCGTGCTCAGTTGGCGTCAAGGCGTGCAGACCACGGAGTTCGCGCCGATGGGTGAGGTACCCGGGTTCAGCGCCACCCGCTATTCGGGCCCGTGGCTGGTGCCGGCGTCGCTGCTGATCGCGGCGGCGGGCCTGGCGCTGATCGATGTCGTCACCCGGATCGTGCGTACCCGCCGGGCAAACGATTCCGACCGGAATGTTTTTGCGGCCCAATCCGATTCGGCTACCGTCTGGGCCCGGGGGACCACTAGCGAAGGATGACGCCATGAATCGGCTGGTAACAAGGACCTGTGCGGCCGCAGCGGTGATCGCCGCGATCGGGTTCGCCGCCGCGCCCGCGAGCGCGGCCCCCGGGCTGCCGCTCGAGCCCGCACCACCGGCGGCGGTGTTCGCGCCGGAGACCGGTTCGGCGGGCGTCTACAACAACCTCATGTGCTGGCTGCACACCATCTCCGCCTCCGTGCCCTGCATGTACACCTGAGCGCGGCCCGATCGGGCTGCGGTGTGGGTCACTCCACTACACCCTGTCGTCGACGCGATCGGGTAGGGCTGCCAGACTGGAACGCGTGAGTTCTTCTCCGCGCGTGACCAGGGCAACGGTGCCGGTTTCCGCTCAGCTCTTCGAACGGGCCACCGAGGTGATTCCCGGCGGTGTCAACTCGCCGGTGCGGGCCTTCCACTCGGTCGGCGGCACACCCCGCTTCATCGCCTCCGCCAACGGCTGCACACTCACCGACGCCGACGGAAACGACTACGTCGATCTGGTGTGTTCCTGGGGCCCGATGATTCTCGGGCACGCCCATCCCGCCGTCGTCGAGGCGGTGCAGAAGGCGGCGACCGGCGGCCTGTCCTTCGGTGCGCCGACCGAGGCCGAGATCGAACTCGCCGAACACATCGCCGGGCGGGTCGCGCCGGTGGACCGGGTCCGGCTGGTGAACTCCGGCACCGAGGCCACCATGAGCGCGGTCCGGCTGGCCCGCGGCTACACCGGCCGCACCAAGATCATCAAGTTCGCCGGCTGCTACCACGGCCACGTGGACGCGCTGCTGGCCGACGCGGGCTCGGGTGTCGCCACCCTGGGCCTGCCCACTTCGCCAGGGGTGACCGGCGCCCAGGCCGCCGACACCATCGTGCTGCCCTACAACGACCTCGAGGCCGTGGCCGCCGCGTTCGCCGCGAACCCCGGCGAGATCGCCTGCGTGATCACCGAGGCGGCGGCCGGCAACATGGGTGCGGTCGCCCCGTTGCCCGGTTTCAACGCGGGCCTGCGCAAGCTGACCATCGAGCACGGCGCGCTGCTGATCATGGACGAGGTGATGACCGGTTTCCGGGTGAGCCCCTCCGGCTGGTTCGGGCTCGACGGCGTCGCGGGGGATCTGTACACCTTCGGCAAGGTGATGAGTGGTGGCCTGCCCGCGGCGGCGTTCGGCGGCCGCGCCGAGATCATGAATCATCTGGCCCCGCTCGGTCCCGTCTATCAGGCCGGCACCCTGTCCGGTAACCCGGTGGCGGTCGCCGCCGGCCTGGCGACGCTGCGGGCCGCCGACGACGAGGTGTACGCCACGCTCGATCGCAACTCCGAACGTCTCGGCATCCTGTTCGCCGAGGCACTGGGTGAGGCAGGGGTCGAGCACCAGGTTCAGTTCGCAGGCAATATGGTGAGCGTGTTCTTCGCCGACTCCCCGGTCATCGACTACGCCACCGCCAAGGCGAGCCAGACCTGGCGTTATCCCGCCTTTTTCCACGCCCTGCTGGAGGGCGGGGTCTACGCGCCGCCGAGCGCGTTCGAAGCGTGGTTCGTGTCCGCGGCGCTCGACGAGGACGCTTTCGCCCGTATCGCCGCCGCCCTGCCCGCCGCCGCACACGCGGCCGCGGCCGCCACACCCGAAGGAACCCGCGCGTGAGCCAGCCCGATTCCGAGCGCGAACCCACCGACAACACCGCTGACGCGGCGTCGGCCGTCGAAGCCGCCACGGCCAAGGCCGCCGCGGCCAAGGCGGTCGCCGAGACCGCTGCCGCCGATGCCGTGGTCGCGAAGGCGGTCGCCGAGACCGCCGCTGCCGTCGCCGCCGCGGAATCCGATCCCGCTGTCATCGCCGAGGCCGTCGCCCAGACCACCGCCGCCGAGACCGCGATGGCCGAGGCCGTGGTCGCCGAGGCCGCTGCCGAGACCGCCGCCGCCGAAGCCGCGGCCGCGGCGGCCGCCGCCGAATCCGCCGTCGACGACCAGGACGATGCCGCGCCGGTGGCCGCCACCCAGCCGCGCATCCACGACGGCGGCGGCGCCGTCGAGACCATCGTGCATGTGCTGCGCCACGGCGAAGTGCACAATCCGAAGGGCATCCTCTACGGCAGGCTGCCCGGATTCGGGCTGTCGGTGTCGGGCCGGGCGCAGGCCGGTGCGGTGGCACGGGCGCTGGCCGATCACGACATCGCCGCCGTCATCGCCTCGCCGCTGCAGCGCGCCCAGGAGACCGCCGAGCCGATCGCGGCGCAGCACGGGCTGATCGTGCGCACCGACGAGAACCTGATCGAGGCCGGCAACACCTTCGAGGGCCTGCGCGTATCCGTCGGTGACGGCGCGCTGCGCAAGCCGCGGCACTGGTGGAAGCTGCGCGACCCGTTCACCCCGTCCTGGGGTGAGCCCTACCTGCAGATCGCGCACCGCATGCTGGCTGCGGTGAACAAGGCTCGCGCCGAGGCCACCGGCCGGGAAGCGGTGCTGGTCTCGCATCAGCTGCCGGTGTGGACGCTGCGTCGTTTCCTCCAGGGGCAGCGGCTCTGGCACGATCCGCGCCAGCGCCAGTGCTCGCTGGCGTCGCTGACCTCGCTGGTCTATCAGGGCGACACCCTCGTCGACATCGTCTACTCCGAGCCCGCGGGCGGTTCGGATCCCACGGTGCACGGGGCATGAGGGTGCACGGGGCATGAGAAGGAAGGTGTCGTCACGGCGGGCCCGGCTGATGCCGGTCCTGCTGGCCTGCGTGGCGCTGGTCGCCGCGGCGGTGACCGGTTGCGCGACCGGTGACGACGCGGTGGCTTCCGGCGGCACCTTCGAATTCGTCTCGCCCGGCGGTAAGACCGAGATCTTCTACAACCCGCCCAGCTCACGCGGCACCATCGGGAAGCTGTCCGGCCCCGACCTGATGAACGAGGGCGCCGATATCGCGCTCTCCGATTTCACCGGGCAGGTCGTCGTGCTGAATCTGTGGGGCCAGTGGTGCGGGCCCTGCCGCGCGGAGGCACCCGCGTTGGAGCAGGTCTACGAGCAGACCAAGGATTCCGGGGTCGCCTTCCTCGGCATCAATGTCCGCGATCCGCAGCGCGACAAGGCGCAGGATTTCGTCGTCGACAACAAGATCGGCTATCCGTCGATCTACGACCCGTCCATGCGCACCCTGCTCGCGCTCGGCGGGAACTTCCCCACCAGCGTCATCCCGACGACGCTGGTCCTCGATCGTCAGCACCGGGTCGCCGCCATCTTCCTGCGCGCGGTGCTGGCCGAAGATCTACAACCTGTCGTCGAGAGCATCGCTCGCGAGGAACCTGCCGGGGGGACCGTCAGTCAAGCGCCGGAGGGGCGATGAACACCCTCCGGGAAGCCACACAGGAGAGACGATGAAACCGGTCCGCAGCCGGACGGCGGTGCGCCGCCGCTACCCGTCGACCCGTCCGCCCCGCGGTGTGCGCGCGGAGGTGATGGTTCGCTCCTCGCTCGGCCACTGGGTGCTCGAATATCGCACCGCCCCCGCCTCCGCGGCGCTCACCCGTCCCGATGACGACCACGAGGCCGCCGACACGGCGGCCGATCCGGAGCAGCAGTGACGGTTCTGGCCGGGGTGGGTGATTCGTTCCAGCAGACAGCGGCCACCGGGCCGCTGCTGCTGGCACTCGGCGCCTGCCTGCTCGCCGGACTGGTCTCGTTCGCCTCGCCGTGCGTGGTGCCGCTGGTGCCGGGGTATCTGTCGTACCTGGCCGGGCTGGTCGGGGCGGAGGCGCCCCCCGCGACGGTGGCCGAGGCGAAGGGCACGTCCGGGTCGTCGGTCGCGCTGGCGCAGCGCGCCCCGGTCCGGGCGGCTCGGATGCGGGTCGCGGGCGCGGCCGGATTGTTCGTCGCCGGATTCACCGTGGTGTTCGTCTTGGCGACGGCCACCGTGTTCGGCGTCATCCAGACCTTGAACGTCAATCGCGAGTTGCTGATGCGCCTCGGCGGTGTGGTCACCATCCTGATGGGCCTGGTGTTCATCGGCCTGGTTCCCGCTTTGCAGCGCGACACCAGGATGGAACCGCGCAGACTGACCAGCATCGCCGGCGCCCCGCTGCTCGGCGGTGTGTTCGCCCTCGGCTGGACCCCGTGTCTCGGTCCGACGCTGTCGGGCGTGATGGCCGTGGCGGCGGGCACCGAGGGCACCACCGCGGCCCGTGGCGTCGCGTTGATCGTGGCGTACTGCCTGGGGCTCGGGCTGCCGTTCGTGATTCTGGCGTTCGGGTCGGCCAGCGCGTTGCGCGGCGTCGGCTGGCTGCGGCGCAACTCCAGGACCATCCAGGTGATCGGCGGATTGCTGCTGGTCGCCGTCGGCATCGCGCTGGTCACCGGCGCCTGGGATCAGTTCGTGGCATGGGTGCGCGACGGGTTCGTTTCCGAGGTGACCCTGCCGATATGACCGTGATCGACCGTCCCGACGCTCCGGCGCGACCGCCGCGCCAATCGCTACCAGGTCGGGTACTGGCCTTCGTGCGCAATACCTGGCGCGGACTCACCAGCATGCGCACCGCGCTGGTGCTGCTGTTCCTGCTGGCGCTGGCCGCCATCCCCGGCGCGCTACTGCCGCAACGGGAACTCAACGAGTCGAAGGTCGCCCAGTACATCGCCGACCGGCCGACGCTCGGCCCTTGGATGGACCGCTTCCAGCTGTTCGATGTGTTCTCCAGTTCGTGGTTCACCGCGATCTACGTGCTGCTGTTCATCTCGCTGGTCGGGTGCATCCTGCCCCGCGCGGTCGACCACTACCGCGCGCTGCGCACCCCGCCGGTCCGGGTGCCGCGCAACCTGAAGCGGTTGCCGCACCACTACTCCGCGACGGTCGACGGCACCCCCGACGACGTGATCGCCACCGCGACCGGCCAACTGCGCCGCTGGCGCACCGTAGTCCGGCGCCCGGGCGCGAGCGACGGGCCCGAAGGCGGCAGCTCGCGTAACCACGAAGGGCACCGGGAGCGCCGAGCCGAACACGGTGACCGCGACGGCGAGGTGACGCTCTCGGCGGAGAAGGGGTACTCGCGCGAGCTCGGCAACCTGGTCTTCCATCTGGCGCTGGTCGGGCTGCTGGTGTCGATCGCGGTGGGCAAGCTGTTCGGCTACGAGGGCAGCGTCATCGTCATCGCGAACAACGGTCCCGGTTTCTGCAGTACGTCACCCGCGGCGTTCGACTCGTTCCGGACCGGTTCGGCCAACGACGGCACCGGCATGACGCCGATCTGCGTGCGGGTCAAGGATTTCCACGCCGACTACCTCGACAACGGCCAGGCCGAGATGTTCCGCTCCAACATCGCCTATCAGGCCGGCGAGGACTTCGCGACCGATACCTGGCGGGAGACCGAGATCCGGGTGAATCACCCGCTGCGTGTCGCCGGCGACCGCATCTACCTGCAGGGCCACGGTTACGCGCCGACGTTCACGGTGAAGTTCCCGAACGGCGAGACCCGCACCGAAACCGTGCAGTGGCGCCCCGACGACGCCACCACCTTCCTGTCCAGTGGTGTCCTGCGCTTCGATCCGCCCGGCGGGCTGTACCCGACCGAGCAGGAGCGCCGCGACAACCAGATCGCGATCGAGGGCCTGTTCGCGCCGACCGCCAACCTGCACGGCACGCTGCTCACCTCGTCGTATCCGGAGATGAACGATCCGGCCGTCGCCGTCGACATCTACCGCGGTGACACCGGCTTGGATACCGGGCGTCCGCAGTCGCTGTTCGCGCTCGATCAGGAACTGATCCGGCAGGAACGGCTCACCAAGGAAGCCAGGGTCAACCTGCGTCCCGGCGAGTCCACGACATTGTCGAACGGCACCGTGGTGACCTTCGACGGCGCGGAGGAGTTCGTCAACCTGCAGGTCTCGCATGATCCGGCGCAGCAGTGGGTGCTGGTGAGCGCGGTGACGATGATGGCAGGGCTGTTGGTGTCGCTGCTGGTCTCGCGCCGGCGAATCTGGCTGCGCGTGTACCCGGCCGAGGCCGAAGCGGGTACCGTTGACCAACGACGCGTCGTAGTAGAGATGGGTGGACTCGCCAGGTCCGATCAGGCCGGGTGGGGCGGGGAGTTCGATCGGTTGCGCGCACGCCTGCTCGGTGCGGGCGCGCCCGACGACGCGGCGCCGCCGACCGGGAAGACCACGGGAGATAGATGATGCAGATCGACGAAACCCTCGCGCGCTACAGCGACTTCGCGTACATGTCCGCGATCTTCGTGTACGCGTTGGTGCTCGTACTGCTGATCGTGCAGTACGCGTCGGTGCGCACCCGCAAGGTGGTCGAGCGCGAGCTGGTGGCCGCGGGCGGTGGTTCGGTCGCCGTCGATCCGGCGGTCCCCGGCAAGATCGTCGAAGCGCCGCGGCTGCCGCTGTCGGAGCGCCTGGGCAATATGGCGTTCTCGGTGCTCTTCGTCGCGGTCGCACTGCATGTGCTCTCGATCGTGCTGCGCGGCTTCGCCACCCATCGGTTCCCGCTGGGCAACATGTACGAGTTCGTCACCATGGCGACGGCGGCAACGGCCGTGGTGGGGCTGATCTTCCTGCGCGATCAGAAGTACCGGGCCATGTGGGTGTTCCTGCTGGTTCCGCTGCTGATCCTGATGTTCCTGGCCGGCACCGTGCTCTACGCCGACGCAGCGCCCGTCGTGCCCGCGCTCAAATCGTTCTGGCTGCCGATCCACGTGACGATCGTCAGCGTCGGCAGCGGTGTGTTCATGGTGTCGGGTGTGGCGAGTCTGCTGTTCCTGTACCGCATCCGGCAGCCGCAGGGCCAGGAGTCGGACAACGTCTTCGGCACCATCGCCCGTCGCCTGCCCGACGCGCGCACGCTGGACCGGATCGCCTACAAGACCACCATCATCGGTTTCCCGCTGTTCGGTGCGGGCGTCATCCTCGGCGCCATCTGGGCCGAAGCCGCCTGGGGCCGGTTCTGGGGCTGGGACCCCAAGGAGACCTGCTCGTTCATCGCCTGGGTCCTCTACGCCGCCTACCTGCACGCCCGCGCCACCTCGGGCTGGCGCGACACCAAGGCCGCCTGGATCAACGTCGCCGCCTTCGTGGCGATGCTGTTCAACCTGTTCATCATCAACATGGTGGTCTCCGGCCTGCACTCCTACGCCGGCCTGAACTGAGGCCGGGCGCTGGCGGTGAGTACGGCGCGGACCAGGCACAACTATGCCGGGCGGTCGGTGGCGGAGCGGCGGGCCGAGCGCCGGGCGCTGTTTCTCGAGGCGGGCCTGACGGTCTTCGCGGAGAAGACCTACGCCGCGAGTTCGATCTCGGATGTGTGCGCCGTGGCGGGGCTGTCGCGGCGGCAGTTCTATGAGCAGTACACGGGGCGGGAAGAGCTGCTGGTCGATGTGTACGACCACGTGCAGCAGCGAGCGCGGACTGCCTTCCGGGAAGGGCTGACGGGCGCGGGCGTCGCCGAACCGCGGGCACTGATCGAGGCGGGTCTGCGCGCGTACGTGCATGCGATCACCGATGATCCGCGCTGCGTGCAGGTCGCGTTCGTGGAGATCGTGGGCGTCAGCGACGCCGTGGAACGGCATCGGGCCCAGGTGCGTGACGAATGGGGCGAGGTGATCGCGGAAACGGCGTCGGCGGTGCCTGAGGTGAGTACCCCGCCGGGCGGCTGGCAGCTGGCCATGGCGGGGTTCATCGGGGCGGTGAACGGCGCGGTGCATCGGTGGAGTCAGCAGCGGCCGCGGCCGCCGGTGGACGAACTGCTCGCGGTGCTGTCGACGGTGCTGCTCGCACTGGTCCTGCCTGGTACCGCGACCGATTGATTGCGATCTGGGACACATCCGTGCCATAGTGGGCGCCGAAGTTGAGACGTTGGCGTCTCAAATTGAAGTGAGGATGTGGGTCGATGAAGACCAAACCGGGGTGGGTTCGCCGGATCTGCACGTTGTCCCTCAGCGCCGTCGCCGTATTCGCCGTGGTCGGCACCCCGGCGGCTGCCGAGCCCGCGCCGCAGGCGATCGAACCGGCTCGGGTACTGCCGTTGCCGCCGGAACTGGATCCGGGCTTCTACCATCCGCCCGCCGAGGTGTTCGGCGCCAAGGCGCCGGGTGAGATCATCGCGGTGCGACAGGTGAACGTCGGCAACTTCGGGCTCATCCCGCTCAACGTCGACGCCTGGCAGGTGTCCTACCGGTCCAACAACAGTCGCGACGAGCCCATCCCGGCCGTGGCCACCCTGATCAAGCCGCGCGGCACCTCGCCGACACCGCGCAAGCTGCTGTCGGTGCAGATCGCCGAGGATTCCACCGCCGGCTACTGCACGCCATCCTATGCGCTGCAACATCTTTCGGTCGCACCGTTCGTCGGCCAGATCGTCGCACCCGCGGAGTTCCTCTTCGCCCAGGCCGCACTGCAACAGGGCTGGGCGGTCGTGATCCCCGACCATCAGGGCCCGAATTCGGCGTACGCGGCCGGACCGCTGGCCGGGCGCATCACCCTCGACGGGATCCGCGCGGCCACCTCGTTCGCGCCGCTGGAGGTCGGGCCGGACGCGCCGGTCGGCATGTACGGCTACTCCGGCGGTTCCATCGCCACCGGTCACGCCGCCGAACTGCACCGGACCTATGCGCCCGAACTGAACATCGCGGCGACCGCGATGGGCGGCGTCGGCGCCGATCTCGGTGCGGCGCTGGAGATGTCGAACAACCAGGCCACCTCGGGCCTCGTCTTCGCCGCGGTGATGGGGCTCTCCCGCGAATACCCCGAGTTCGCCGCGTTTCTCGACCGCAACCTCGACCCCTTGGGCAAGACCTTGATGACGCTCAAAGCCCCACTATGCGTGCAGTATCAGTCGAGCCTGTTCCCGTTCCTGAACATGAAGGGCATGATGCGCACCCAGGGTGACCCGATGCGCGATCCGGCCGTCGCGGCGATGCTCGACGACACCCGCATGGGCCGCTCGGTCCCCGCAATGCCCATGTTCATCTGGCATTCCGCCTGGGATGAGATTTTGCCGCTGCACGCGACCGACCAGCTGGTCGACACCTACTGCACGGACCCGAACGCCCAGGTCACCTACACCCGCGACCATGCGAGCGAACACATCGTCGCCGAGGTCACCGGCGGCCCCGCCGCGCTGATGTGGATGCGCGACCGCCTCAACGGCGTCCCCGCCACCCGCGGCTGCACAACCACCGACGTCCCCTCGATGCTCGGCACCCCGGGCCAGCTGGATTTCATGGGCTCCATGCTCGGCGAAACCTTCGCCTCGTTCTTCGGTAAGCCGATCGGGGCGCGGTAACCCGGCGATCCCCGCGCGGAGATTAACGCGACTCTGAGTGACATGTATCACAGATCATCTGGCGTGCCGTTGCCCGGGTGAGCGTGTCGTTCGAGATAGCGCGCTGTGCCGGTGCGTGCGGGAGCTCGAGGAGGGTTGCGCGTGGATGCTGCGGACTTCGCGGGGGAATCGTTCGGACAGAGACCGGGCGATAGCGCCCTGGCGCGGTTGGTGCGGGTGGCGAGCGGGTTGTCGGAGGAGGCGCAGCGGTATCTGGTGATGATCGCCGATCGGCTGCGCGTCAGTGAGGGATTACCGCTCTTGGATGACGCGGGTGAGCTGCGGGAGGACGGTGACGGGCCCGCACCGAGAATCGACCGGGACGGCCACGTCGACTCGTCACACGCGCGCGACTGATCCGAGCGTCAGTGCTCGGCGGGCCCGGGGTCGCCGTCCGGGTGCTGCTGACGCGAGATGCGCCAGAGGAATTCGGGGTCGTCATCCGGGCCGAGGACACGCTTGGGGGCGCGTCGCGGTGGTGCGGGCATACCCGCACCTCGGTCGGGGCCGAACGCCTTCCAGCACAGCACCGCGATCGCCACGACCGCGATGAGTGCCAACAGGTACGTCACGTCGCTCACCTCCTGCTACCGAGGGTAGACCCGCGCCGGGCCCGCGCGCATCGAGACGTGCGATACCCGCCACGACAGCTGCGGACGGACCGTGTCGTGGCGGGCGGATCGAGACCGATCAGCGCGTGGTGGCCTCGGTGGTGAGCGACTTCAGCAGCTGCATGACCTCGGACTCACGGAACCGGCGGTGCCCACCCGGGGTGCGCAGCGACCCGAGCCGACCGGCGTGCGCCCACCGGGTGACGGTCTTCGGATCGACATGGAACAGGGCGGCAACCTGGCCGGGCGTCAGCAGGGTGTCCTGGCCGCCGACGGTGATCGCGGTCATAGCAAACTCTCCGTTCTCGACAGTAACTATCCCTCATCAAGATGCCGCCATAGTCGCACCGCGACCCCCAGGTACTCGAATGACCTACTGTTGGTAAAGGGGAGGTAATAGACAAATCGGATATTGTGCGCATCGGACCGCGCGATGATCGCCGCAGCGGACCCCGTAGGCCAACGAGGTCGGGGGAGCGCCGGGTCGAGTGCCCGAACGACCTCCGCTTACTCTGGACATCGTGAGTGACGCATCGCGACCGGAAGGGGCATCCGCCCGGCAAACCAGTGGTTCGACGGGTGGGCGGCTGGCCCGCAACCTGGCCCTGTACACCGTGGCCCGGCTCGGCCTGGTCGCGCTGATCACCGCGGTGATCGTGGTCGCGGCGAAGCTCATCGACGTGCAGATCCCGCTGGTGGTGGCCGCGCTGTTCGCGCTCATCATCGCGATGCCGCTGTCGCTGATCCTGTTCAAGGGCCTGCGCACCAAGGTCAACGAGGACATCGCCGTGGTCGACGAGCGCCGCAGGCAGGACAAGGCGCAGTTGCGGGCTCGGCTGCGTGGTGACGAGCCGGGCGATCAGGGCGGGTCGAAGGCGTGAAGTACGTCGACCGGAGCGCCCCGCGTGCCTGGGTCGACAATGCCGTCCGGCTCATCGACGCCGACACCCAGCGCAGCGCCGACACCCATCTGCTGCGGTATCCGCTGCCGGTCGAGTGGGATATCCAGCTCTATCTGAAGGACGAGTCCACTCACATCACCGGCAGCCTCAAGCACCGGCTGGCACGTTCGCTGTTCCTGTACGCCCTGTGCAATGGCTGGATCACCGAGAACACCACCGTGGTCGAGGCGTCGTCCGGGTCGACGGCGGTGAGCGAGGCCTACTTCGCGAAACTGCTCGGCCTGGATTTCGTCGCCGTGATGCCCGCCAGTACCTCGCCGCAGAAGATCGCGTTGATCGAGGCGCAGGGCGGACGCTGCCATTTCGTGCAACGCCCACCGGAGATGTACACCGAGGCCGCGCGGCTGGCCGCCGAATGCGGTGGTCACTACATGGACCAGTTCACCCATGCCGAGCGGGCGACGGACTGGCGCGGCAACAACAACATCGCCGAATCCATCTTCGAGCAGCTGAAACTGGAGAATCACTCGGTGCCGGAGTGGATCGTCACCGGCGCGGGCACCGGCGGTACCGGCGCCACCATCGGGCGCTACATCCGCTACCGCAGGCACGCCACGAAACTGGCGATCGTGGACCCGGAGAACTCGGCGTTCTACGGCGGCTACGAAACCGGTGATCCCGGCTACCAGACGGGCATGTCGTCGCGGATCGAGGGCATCGGGCGCCCGCGAGTGGAGCCGTCGTTCATCGCGCAGGTGGTGGACCGGATGATCGAGGTGCCCGACGCCGCCTCCATCGCCACCGCGCGTCATGCGAGCCGGGTGCTCGGCCGGCGCGTCGGTGGTTCCACCGGCACCAATCTGTGGGGCGCGTTCGCGCTGATCGCCGAGATGCTGGCGCAGGGTCGCACCGGCAGCGTGGTCACCCTGCTCTGCGACGGCGGTGACCGGTACGCGGGCACGTATTTCGACGACGACTGGGTTGCCCGACAGGGCTTGGACCTGGACGAACCCGCCGCCGTACTGGCCGATTTCACCGCGACGGGCATCTGGCGCGGCTGAACGCCTGCCCTCCTCGCGCGTCCCGGCCTACCCGGATCGCGCCGCGCTCTGCCGATCGCGCGCGGACCTGCCCGCCTTCGATGTCGACCGGCCGGTCGACTCGGGCCCTGTGCCGGCGGTCGCGCGGACGCCGGCCAGGATCGTGTCCACCAAAGCCGCGATATAGGCGGCGGATTCGGCTTTCGCCCGTTCCCGCAGATGCGGCGGCGTCGCGGTGACGTGATTGGACACAGCTCCGGCGATCAGATCGGCGACCAGGGCGACCGAAGTCTGCGGTGGCAGCTCCCCGCGTTCGATGCCGCGCCGGATGATCGCGCGGGTGGCGCGCAGATGCTCCGGGTAGGGATCGCCGGCGAGAGTGTCGGCGAGTTTCGCGACCCGATGCGCGTCGGCCGACAACTGGCGTGCCAGTGATCCGTCATCGGTGCTTTCGTGCGCCAGCCAGCTGGTGGCGAACTCGATCAGGTCTGTCCGCAGATCGCCGGTGTCGATATGGGCGATGAACCGGATCCGCGAACGCACCGCGTCCACCAGTAGCGCCTCTTTCGATGGCCACCGCAGGTAGAGCGACCCTTTGCCGATGCCGGAGCGCCGTGCCACCTCGTCCAGCGTGAACCCGCTCCAGCCGCGTTCGGCATAGACCGTGCGGGCGGCCTGGTGGGCGCGGTGTTCCAGCTCCGGATCGCGCGGACGCCCGGCTCGTCGCGTGTCAACCACCGACACATTGTGGCACCGGTCTCATTTTCCTATTTACGACGGTTCACGTCCGTAATAGGCTGGCGCGACATTGCTGCGATGTCCGTCACAGTGGCCGCGCCGCTCGCGACGGTGACCTGGAGGTATGCCGATGATCACCCCGCCGACCGACCTCGGTTCCTGGATTGCCCGCAGGGCCGCTTCCGGGCCGGCCCGCCCGGCCATCACCTTCGACGGGCAGACGCTGACCTACGGCGCGCTCCTCGAACGCGTCGACCGGCTGGCCGCGGAACTGGTCGCGGGCGGGGTGCGGCCCGGCGACAGGGTCGGCTACCTCGGACTGAACCATCCCGATTTCCTGGTCACATTGTTCGCGGCGTCGCGGGCGGGCGCGGTGTTCGTCCCGCTCAACTTCCGGCTGACGGCCGCCGAGCTGGGTTACATCCTCGGCGACGCCGGCGTGCACACGTTGATCGCCGATACGGACCGGGCCGAGATCGTCGACCCGGTGCTCGCCGAATCCGGGGTGAGCCGGTCGATTTCGCTGACCGCGCGCCCCGGGTGGGAGGTCCTCGACGAGCTGCTGACGGCCCGGGAACCGATCGCCGAGCCGAAACATCCAGACGCCGACGACGTAGCGGTGATCATGTACACCTCCGGCACCACCGGCAAGCCCAAGGGCGCGATGCTGACCCACGGAAACCTGTTCTGGAACAACGTCAACGCGCTGCTTTCCTTCGACACCCTCCACGACGACGTCTCGCTGGTCTGCGCACCGCTGTTCCATATCGGCGGGCTGAATGTGACGACGCTGGTGTCGTTGCAGAAGGGCGCGCACCTGGTGCTGATGGCCGCGTTCGACCCGGCGCAGGCGCTGGCGCTGATCGCCGAGCACAAGGTCACCACCATGTTCGGGGTGCCGGCGATGTATCTGTTCATGGCCCAGGTGCCACAGTTCGCGACCACGGATCTGTCGAGTGTGCGGACCTTCATCTGTGGTGGCGCGCCGGTACCGGAGGCGCTCATCACCCGCTACGGCGAGCGCGGGGTGCCCTTCGCCCAGGGCTATGGCCTGACCGAAACCGCGCCGCTGGCGCTGGTGCTGTCCACCGACGATGTGGCCACCCGGATCGGCGCCGCCGGGCACAAGGTGTTGCCGCTGTCGGATGTGCGCCTGGTCGATCTGGACAACAACCCGGTGCCCGACGGCGAGCGCGGCGAGATCTGTGTGCGCGGGCCGCAGGTCATGAAGGGCTATTGGAACAACAAGGCGGCTACCGACGCGGTCATCGATGCCGAGGGCTGGTTCCACACCGGTGATATCGGGCAGGCCGACCAGGACGGCTTCGTCTACGTGGTCGACCGGGTCAAGGACATGGTGATCACCGGCGGCGAGAACGTCTACCCGGCCGAGGTGGAGAACGTGCTGTACCGGCATCCGGCGGTGGCCGAGGTGGCGGTGCTCGGACTGCCGCACGAGAAGTGGGGTGAGGCGGTGACGGCCGTCGTCGCCACCCAGCCCGGCGCCTCGCTCACGCTGGACGAGTTGCGCGAATTCGCGCGCGGCGATCTGGCCGGATACAAGGTGCCGTTGCGGCTGGAGTTCGTCGACGCGCTACCGCGCAATGCGTCGGGCAAGGTGCTGAAGTACCGCTTGCGCGAGCAGTTCGGCGCGGCGACAGGCTGATCGCGGCCGGCTGCGATCGGCAGCGCCCCGGTATTCGGCTCTCGGACTCGCCTTCCCGTCGGGTGGAAGCGAGTGAACGTCGAGATTCGGCCGGGGCGCTTTCTTTTCGCCGGTGATGTCAATTTTTATTGACAAGGGCCGTGTCGTCAATCAAAATTGACGTCATGACGGAAGCAACCACGCTGGCAGCGGCGGCCGGCAGCCCCGATCCAGAGGTCGGGCTGCGGGCCGTGCTGGCATTGCGCAGGCTGCTCGAACGGCTCGAAGCGATCCAGGTGGCCAACGCCAGGGATCAGGGCTGGTCGTGGCAGGCCATCGCGGATGCCCTCGAGGTCAGCAAGCAGGCGGTACATCAGAAATACAACCGGAGAGGCAGGGGCCGCTGATGTTCGAACGGTTCAGCAAACACGCGCGCATGGCCGTCGTCGTGGCGCAAGAGGAGGCCAGGCAGCTGCGTGCGCCCGAAATTCGCGTCGAACACGTACTGCTCGGTGTGCTGTCGCAGGCCGAGCCCGTGATGAAGGACGCGCTGGCCTCGGCCGGACTCACCCACGAGCGAGTGACGGCGGCGCTGGCGGAGGACGGAGAGAACGCACCGCTGGGCGACCGCGACGCCGAAGCCCTGCGCTCCATCGGCATCGACCTCGACGCGGTACGCGACAGTCTCGAGGCCACCTTCGGCGAGGACGCGCTCGACCGTGCCGAACCACCGCAGCCGCGTGGACGGTTCGGGCGCGGCGGGATGGCCTTCGGCCATATCCGGTTCTCCCGCGAGGCGAAGAAGACGCTCGAGCTCGCGCTGCGGGAGGCGTTGGCACGTAAGGACAAGGGCATCGAATCCGGGCATATCCTGCTGGCGATTCTGCGGGCGCCGAACGCCACGACGGCGGCGTTGATCGGCGGCGACGAGCAGGCGGACGCGCTGCGCACGCGGGTGCACGCGCTACTGGACCGGGCCGCCTGAACACCGAAGATTCGGCTCGGTGCCGCCCGGATCCGAGATTCGGGCTCTAGCATGGCTCCATGCAGCTTGTGCTTCGGTTGGTCATCAACGCCTTCGCCATCTGGCTGGCCGCGACGTGGATCGACAAGATCGACATCATCAGCCCGGAGGATCAGGGCAACGGCGCCAAGATCATCACACTGCTGGCGGTCGCGGCCGTGTTCACCGCGGTGAACGCCCTCGTCAAGCCGATCGTGCAGCTGCTGTCGCTGCCACTGGTGATCGTGACCCTCGGGCTGTTCCTGCTGGTGGTCAATGCCCTGATGCTGTGGCTGACGGCCTGGATCACCGAATTCACCGATTACGGCCTGCGCATCGACGGCTTCTGGGCCGCGTTCTGGGGCGCGATCATCGTCACGGTGGTGAACTGGCTGCTGGGTGTGCTCGTGCCCGATCGGGACTGAGAGTCCCGCTACCCGGCGGTGCGGTGCGGGCGCCCAGGTCTATTCGCCCTGGCCGGTATTCGTGCGTGACCGTGCCCGCGGTTCACAACCACTCGGTGACGTCCATGGGCGCACCGTCATCGTCGAGCGGCGGCTCGATGCCGCGCGATCGCGGGGTTCCGAAATTCGAGGGCGGTCCGGGTTCGACGGCGACATCCAGCAACGCGTCGAAGTCGGCGAGGGTAGCGGCCAGCCGGGGCGCATTGCCGCGGTGGATCTCCGGTTGCGCCCGGCCACGGAAGTCGTGGGTCAGCCAGATGTCATGGTGGACCTCGAGATCGACGACAGGTTCCGTGCCGGTCAGATCCACCCCCACGCGCACCAGATCGTCCTCGGTGTGCGGGGATCCGGCGGCGTCGAATCGGGTGCCCGGCCCGGTGACGGTGAGCGCACCGATCGTCGCATGGCCGGGAACGTCGGCCGGGCGGGCGGCATCGAGCAGCGCGGGCACGGTGGGATCGGCGAGACCGGCGGCCAGCGCAACCGCGGATTGCGCTCCCGGCACGATCCGCCCCTCGACCAGCCAGCGGCAACTCACCCGCGACGCCGTCAACAGACCGTGCCTGCCTGCGCAACTCGTAAGCCGGTCCGCCAGCTCGAACTGCGCGGCCACGCCTCGTCCGACACCGGTCGGCCACCAGGTCCAGACGAACGAGAACGCCGGCGCCCGAAGCGGTTCGGCCGCGGTCATTCCGGGAAGACTTTCGCGCCGTCGGGAATGATCAGCTCCTTGTCGTCGGAAAAGCGCAGCACGAACGCGATGCCGCTGGAGGCGGAGCGGTCGTGCAGCGAACGCAGCGTATCGGTATCCAGGGCGGTCGACGGCGCGGCGACCTCGAGCACGCCCACCTTCCGCTCGGCGGGCGCGTCCACCAATTGTTTGACCACCGAGGCCGTCGCCGACCGCAAGCCCTTGATCGAGGCGACCTCTTTCGCCTGGTATGCGAAGGTCACCCGACCGTCGGGCCCCTTGATGCCGACGTCGATATCGAAGCGCCCCTGGCCCTCCTTCGTCCGGCCGAACACCAGATCGTGATGGCCGCGCCGGTACAACTCGTCACCGAGGCGCAGTTCCTGCATGGCCGCCGGCCGGGCCGCGGACGGCCCGCGGAACTTCGACACCAGATCTTTGAAGCCCTCCGACCCGGCGAGATGCCCCTTGCCGATGATATCGGCGGCCTCGGCGCCCATCGGGCTGCTGTTCGCATTGCGCAGAGCCTGAATCGTTTTCTGTTTATCGGGCCCGGAAACACCGAGGCGATCCATGACGCTCGACACCGCCGCGACCTGATCCTCGCGCATCGGCTTCCCCGCACCGCCACGCTCCTGGGCCGAACTGCTCGTCCGGTCATAGCGCTGGGTCCACTTCGGCTGGGGCAGCGTGCCACCGGTCTCGGTGTAGCGGCGGTAGCTGTTCGGGGCGTCCTGGGAGATGTCCTTGACCTGGCGGCCCCGGTCGACGGTCTTGTCCTGGAGTTCGGTGACCTGCTGCGGATCGAGGGCACGCACGGTGACCTGGATGGTGGCCGTGATCGGCCGGGTCTGACCGGCGGGGATCAGCTGTGGATCGTAGGTCGCGCTGCACGACAGCGTCGTCGAGCCATTGGCGGGCATGGTGCCGCTACCGTTGCAGCCGGCCCCGAGCGCCACCGGCACCGACGACTGCATGGTGACGCTGTAGTCGAACCTGACGGTGGTGACCCGGATATCCCGCGAGGTGTTCACCGTATTGGTGATGACGAACTGGATCGTGCAGACGCCGAGGCAGGGGTTCTGTAAGAACTGGCCGTTGATATTGCCGCCCACCGAGATCCGCGAATCCACCGCGTTGCCGAGGTCGTTCACCCGGCCCGGCAGTTCCTCGTAGATGCTGAGGGCGTCGTCGGCCTCGCCGGATTCCGGTTCGAGGGTGAACTCGGGTAGTTCAGGGTCCCCGTCACCGGAGTCGGCGGAATCGCCGGACGAGGACGCGCTGACGATCCGGTCGATGACCGGCGGTTCGGACGCGTCGCTCGATTCGCCTGCCGCATCGAAATTGCGCACATAGGTGGTGATGGAGCCGCTGGTGATCGGCGTCGATGGGTGCCCGTCGATCTCGATCGGGTCACCGACGGTGACGTCGGCGCTGCGCTCGGCCTCGGGATCGAGCGCCAGCGCCAGCCGTGCCGGTGCCAGGGTGCTCGCGAGATCGAACCCGAAGCGCTCCGGCCCGATCAGCACCGGCACGTCTTTGTATCGCGCGGCGTCCTCGGCGGATTCGCCGAGCGCGAGCCACGCCTGCTCGCTGCCCCGCAGGAAGGATTTCCCGCCGACCCCGAGGTAGTCCATGTCGATGCCCTCACGCACCGACACCGTGCCCGTCGCATCACCGACGTTGGTGACCGTGAGATCCACCCGAAGCCGCCCGGCCGACGCCCCTGTCGGTTTCACCGTCCCGGTGAAATGCGTGGCGGGCGTATCCAGCAACCGCAACTGCGCGGACGCCAACGCCGACCGGCCGCGCTGCTCGACGGTGGGCCCATCGCCGGTGCGCAGCACGAACACCGCACTGCCCACCCCGATCGCCGCCACGACCAGGATCACCAGCGACGCGATGATCCAAGGCCGCCGCCGCGCCCGCACCGGCGTGCCCGCGCCGAGCATCGGCGCACCACGCTGCGGATCGAACCCGAATCCCGGACCAGGATGCGAGCCGAACGGTCCGCCCTGACCAGGCGGGCCCAGGTGCTGTGGATAGGGACCGCCAGGCCCCGGTCCTCTGGTGTGCGGGGAATAGAGGCCGCCCGGACTCTGCCCGCCGGGCTGCGGGGGAAGGGGACCGCCCGGGCTCTGGCCGCCGGGTTGCGGTGGCGGCGGTGCGCCGATGGGTGCGTGGCCGCCGGGCTGCGGGGGATAGGGCCCGCTGACCGGCATCCATCCGCCGGATTGTGGTGGGTACGGCGCAGCGTGCTGCGCCTGCGGTCCGGGGTGCGGCGGGAAGGGCGCGCTGGGCGGCGTGTGTTCGCCGGGTTGTGCTGGGCGTGGTCCGCTGCCTGGTGGCTGTCCGCTGGGTCGCGGTGGGAACGGCTCACCGCCCGGCCAGTGTTCGCCGGACGGCGGGATCGACGCGGGAGTCGGCGCCGAATGTCCTTGCACCGGAGCCTGGTACGAGCCCGGTCCCGCCGGGCCGGGCGGGTAGGAGCCCGGCGGCACGGGCGGAGGGGGCTGGTTGGGCTCGGGCGGCTGGTGGTCAGGAGGCGGGCCGGAAGCCGGCGACGGTGATCCCATCGGCGGACGCTGCCCGGGCGGTGGCGTCTGTGGCTGCGGTATCGCGGGCCGGTTCTGATCGGCGATATCCGGGTTAGCGGGCAGCCCCGGGCCGTGGGGCGAGTCGGCCGGTTCCGGCGACATCGCACTGGTGCCCGACGGTCCGATCGACGTGGTCGAGCTCGATTCGGCGGTCGCCGGCGAATCCGGCGGCCTCGACTCCGGCGGCGGAGGCGGCGAATCGGGTTGCTGCGCGCGTTTTTCGCGGTCGTCGGCCTCCGACATGGTCCCTCCTCGTGATGACGGGACCGCTGAGCGCCATACCGTCGAGCCCCTCGCCCCTGCTTCAACAGTACGGCGCTGCCACGCTTTTCGTGCGCGATCGATTCGCCTGCACCGGGAATTCGGGACTGCCATCGGTCGTGCCCCGGCCGCGACGGGTGCGGCAGATTCGGGCTCGCAGCGGCCGTCGCCACCTCGGTCCGGACATGTCGCGGAACCGGACCGCCGCCCAGGCTGCGCCGATCCCGCGCCGGCCCATCGCCGCAACCCGGGTGGCCCGCGTTCGTTCGTCACATAGGTGTCGGTACTTCACACAAGTTATGGGTTCAGCAGGCGTCGATAACCTGTGTGCAGTAGTCACAACCTGTGCGAGGTCGACAACGTCAGAGCGACGCCAGCCCGAGCGCACCTGCCGTCAGCACCGACCACGCCAGCAACGCCAATCCGGAATCACGCAGCGCCGGAATCAGTTCGAGGCCACCGCGTCCGCCACGTACCGGGGCGTTGGCGCGGACGGCGAGCGGGATCGCGAGCAGGCCGACGAGGGCGAACGGTGAGCGCGCGACCAGCAGCAGCGTCGCCACGAACGGCACGGCCAGCAGCACCAGGTGCAATGTGCGGGTGCGCGGGTCGCCGAGCTTCACGGCGAGGGTGACCTTGCCGGATTCGGTGTCGGTGCGGATATCGCGCAGGTTGTTCGCCACCAGGACCGCGCTGGAGAAGGCGCCGACGGCGACGGCAAGCACCGCACCGACCCAGTCGATGCGTTCGGCCTGAACGAACTGGGTGCCGAGCACGCCGATCAGGCCGAAGAAGACGAAGACGGCGATCTCGCCGAAACCGCTGTAACCGTAGGGCTTGCTGCCGCCGGTGTAGAACCAGGCGCCGGCCAGGCAGGCGGCGCCGATGAGGACGAGCCACCACGCGGTCAGCACTACCAGGATCAGGCCGAAGACGGCGCCGACGCCAAGGCTGACGATGGCCGCGGTACGGACCGCGGCGGGCGAGGCCAGGCCCGAGCCGACCAGCCGTAGCGGGCCGACGCGTTCGTCATCGGTGCCGCGGATCCCGTCGGAGTAGTCGTTGGCGTAGTTCACGCCGATGATGAGCGCCAGCGAGACGAGCAGCGCGAGAATCGCTTTCCACCACACCAGGCCGTCGATGGACGCGGCGGCTCCGGTGCCGGCGATGACCGGGGCGATAGCGTTCGGCAGAGTGCGGGGCCGGGCGCCCTCGATCCATTGCGCTGCGGTAGCCATGTCCGCAGCCTAATCGGCGCGCTACCGGGACGCGGCTTCGGCGGCCAGCCGCAGCCGGCCGAGACCCTTCTCGAAATCCTTGCCGATCAGGCTGTCCATCGAGATGACCTTGCCCATCAGCGCCATCAGCCCGCGCTGTTCACCGTTCATCCGCCACACCACCTGGGTGCCGCCCCCTTCGGCGGGGGTGAGCGAGAACACGACATTGTTGCTGGCTTTGAACGGTTTCTCGAAGTCGAGCTTGAGGCGGATCTCCTGCTCGGTGCTCGAGGTGATCTCCATCGTCCCGCGCCCGGCCTTGCGGTTGCCCTCCCAGGCGTAGCGCGCTCCGACTCCGGCGTCGGGGCCGCTGTACATGCGGCGCAACTCCGGGTCGAGATCTTCCCATGGCGACCACTCGACCCAGTTGTGGAAGTCGTTGATCAACTCGTGCACGCGTGCCGGTTCGGCCGCGATGACGATCTGGCGCACCACCTCGAATTCGGCCATTGGCCCAGCGTAGGCGACCGACCGGTCGGACCGCAGGTAATTCGCTGCGCTTCATGGCCGGACCAGCGCATACGATGACCACGGCATGGTTTCCGAGTTGAACGGTCCGAGCGGCCGAAGACCAGTGGTGACGCCCGCAGAATCGGTGGTGGTCGGACTGCTGGGCGAGGTTTCGCTGCGCCGCGACGGTGCGCTCACGGCGGTGCCGGGTGTCCGGGCCCGGATGCTGCTCGCCGCACTGGCGGTGACGCCGGGCCGCAGCCGCAGCGCACCGGCGCTGATCGATGAGGTGTGGGGTGAGCAGCCGCTGCGCGCGCCCATGAACGCGCTGCACACGCAGGTGTCCCGGCTGCGCACCGCACTTCCGGACGGTGCCGTGGAGATCGGCCCGGCAGGCTATCGACTGCGGCTCACCGCCGAACAGGTCGATCTCACTGCCGTGTCGATGTTGCTCGAGCAGGCTCGCGAGGCTCGTGCCGGGAACGATCACGCCCGCTGTCTCGGCGTGGTGGCCGAGGCAAGGGCGCTGTGGCGCGGCGAACCGGGAGCCGATCTCACTGCCGGCCCGCTGGCCGACGAACTCGCCGGCGCAGCGGCCGATCTCCGGGCCGAGCTGGACGCGCTGGAACTCAGCGCCCGTGAAGCGATCGGCGACCTGGACGGCGCCATCGCCTTCGCGCGTGAAGCATTCGCGGCGGACCCGCTCAGCGAACCGAACGCCCGCACCCTGATGCGCCTGCTGGCCGCCGCCGGCCACCCCAACGAGGCCCTCGATGTCTTCGCCACCATCCGCGCCACGCTCGCCGACCACCTCGGCACCGATCCCGGTCCGGCGCTGGCCGAGCTGAACACCGCGATCCTGCGTGGCGATTTTCCGCCGGCCGGCGATGACGCCGCTCGATCGATCACCGCGATCGGTCCCGCCGAACGAAACGGGGTCACCGAGCATCCCGAGTCCCCGCGGCCCTCGCAGTGGACGGTGCACCGCCCCGCCGAGCGCGCGCCCGGTGGGCACGCCGAATTGTCGCGCCGAGCCGAGCAATCGAAGTCGCTCGGCCTCCCGGACCGGTACAGCGCGCGGGTGGACGATTCATCGGGATCCGCCGTTCATCGCACGGACGCAGAAGCCGCACGGGTGCCCGCTGCCGAGCCGCCGCCTTCCCGTTCCGCGCAGCGTCCGAGCGCGATCGGGGTGCGTGCGGCGCCGAACGCCCTGCTGGGCCGAGCGGACGACCTGACGGCGCTCGAGGACCTGCTGCGCAACTCGCGCGTCACCACCGTGCTCGGCCCGGGCGGCACGGGTAAGACCAGAATCGCCAATGAACTCGGTGCGCGGATGGCCCGTGAACAGCCGGTTGTGCTGGTCGAACTCGCCTCGGTGCGGGCCGAGGGCGGTGCTGATGCGTGCGGCGAGGTCGAGGCGGCGATCGGGGCGATCCTCGGGCTCGGTGATTTCGCCCGCGACCCGGTGCTGATCCGGGCGGGCATCCGGATCGAACTGCGCGAGCGGCTGCGGGACGCGCTCTCGGAGCGGCCGATGCTGCTCATCCTGGACAACTGCGAACATCTGGTCGACGCCGTGGCCGAAGTGGTGGCCGATCTGGTGGGCAGCTGTGCGCAGCTGACGGTGCTCACCACCAGCCGCGCGCCGCTGGCCATCTCCGCCGAGACCGTGTATCCGCTGGCCCCGTTGACGATCGACGCGGCGGGCTCACCGGCCACCGAACTGTTCATCGCCCGTGCCAAGGCGGTGCGCCCGACCGCGCGGCTGAACCCCGAGGTGGTGGCGCGGCTGTGCCATCGGCTCGACGGTTTGCCGCTGGCTATCGAGCTGGCCGCGGCGCGGGTCCGCTCGATGAGCGTCGAGGAGATCGACACCAGGCTCGAACACCGCTTCGCTCTATTGCGCAGCGGCGACCGGTCCTCGCCGGAACGCCACCGCACCCTGCACTCGGTGATCGCCTGGAGCTGGAACCTGCTCGACGAGCCGCAGCAGATCG
This sequence comes from Nocardia sp. CDC519, assembly GCF_059509835.1. Taxonomy (NCBI): domain Bacteria; kingdom Bacillati; phylum Actinomycetota; class Actinomycetes; order Mycobacteriales; family Nocardiaceae; genus Nocardia; species Nocardia sp. CDC519. The sequence goes on from NZ_CM183377.1 coordinate 1,738,648, forward strand.
CGTTGCGCCGGCTGTGCCGATTCCCGGCCGGGTTCACGTTGGAGGCGGCGGAGTTCGTGGCCGGTGGCCCGGAGGTCGGCGATGTGGTCGCCGCGGTGGAGGGGCTGGTCGGGCAGTCGTTGCTCACCGTGCTCGAGGACGATCGGCCCGATCCCGATGTGAGCCTGCCGCTGCGGTATCGGATGCTGGAGACCGTTCGCGAGTTCGGCGAGGAGCAACTCGCCGCGTCGCCCGGTGCCGACCCCGCCGAACCGAGTGATCCGCGGGCCGAGGCAGATCTGGTGGCCACCCGAATGTGCGGCTGGGCGCGCGAATTCGCCTTGACCGCCGTCCGCCGCTACCACGACCACGACGACGGCCAGGTGGCGCTGGTGCTCACCGTCGCCGCCGAAATGGACAACCTCACCGCCGTGCTGCGGCTGGCCGACGAGCGCCGCGACGCGCACACCATGTACACCGTCTTCCCGGTGTGCGCGATGCTGTGGGTGATGCGCGGCGCGCATATGGAACTCGTCGGCTGGGTGCACCGGATGCTCGCCATGGACCCGCCGGAGAGCCGGGGCATCGATGCCGATCTGGAAATGCTCGGATACGTCTACAGCGGCCTGCATCTGATGTACATGGAGAGCGAACTGCGCGACGCGGCGACGGTGCGCACCCGCGCGCGGCGGTTGCTGCGTCGTGACGGCGAACTCAGCGAATTGGCCCGGTTCTTAGGCAGATTCATCACCTGCCCGATCGACGGCTGGACCGTCTCGCGCCTGCTCGCGGACGCCACTCGCTCGGCCGACCGGGATACCGCGCTGGCCGCGCTGATCGTGCGCGCCAACTCCTGGGAGAACTCGGGTCAACTGCGTGGCTCGACGCGGGACGCGATGATCGCGGCATCGATGATCTCCGACAACGACGTGTGGTCCGGCGCCATGATCAACCAGCATCTCGGCGGCCTGGCCGGGCAGAACGGGCGCTACGCCGAGTCCGTCGGATATTACGAGCTGGCCGCCGAGCAGTTGCGGCGGCTGGGCGCCTACGAGGAAAGCCTGGAGATGCGCAGTTTCCTGGCCGCCTCGCTCACCGCGTCCGGGCAGACGGTGCGGGCGCGGGCCGAACTGGAGATCGCGCTCGGGCTCACCGACTCCGGCGCCTCCCGGCTGGCCGCCCTCGACGATCCCGGCGTCCGGCGCAATCACCGGCTCTCGACCGTCGCGGCGAGCCTGGCCGAGATCGAGCTGGCGGAGGGCAACAGCGGGCGTGGCCTCGAGCTGTTCCGTCGTGCGCTCGAACTGGTCGGCTGGCCCGGCCGCGAGTTCGTGCCGGGTCCCGGCGTGATGATGTTGTGCAGCGCCACGCTCGACGCGCACACCCTCTACGGGCAGGCCGCCGACATGACGGCGATGACCGCGCAACTGGCCGATATCGCGGTGGAACGGCTCATCCAGTTCTGGGATGTGCCGCAGATCGGCGCGGTGGCCTGCGCGGTGGGATCACAGCGGCTCAGCCTGGATCCGGCCTGCGCGATCGGGCTCGAGCTGCTCGCGCTGGCCCCCGCCGCGAAGGCCAGGCAGGACTACCCGGTGATGGCGCTGGCGCGGCATCGCGAACTGCACCGCGACACCGTCGGCTGCGACCGCATCGATCGGGCGACGGCGGAGGTGGCCGGATTGCGCAGGCTGGTCGCGGCGGATCGGATCATGACCCTGCTGAAGGTGGTCGCACGCGCACCGGGCCCGCTCGCACGATGACGCGCGAACGGGCCCGGTCGGGTAGGGCACGGGCTCAGACCCGCCGCATGTAGGCGCGCACGGTCAGCGGCGCGAAGATCACCATGATCACCGCGGCGCCCACCAGCGACCACACGACATGCGAGCCGACATGACCGTCGTTCATCAGGTCACGGCACGCCCACACCAGATGCGAGATCGGGTTGACGTCGATGAAAGCCTGCAACCAGCCCGGCATGGTCTCCTTCGGCACGAACGCCGGGGAGGCGAAGGTCAGCGGGAACATCACCAGCATCGAATAGCCCTGGACGGCCGAGGCCTTGTTGGCGATGACGCCGAAGAACGCCCAGATCCAGCTGGTCGCGAACGAGCACACGATCACCAGCGCGATACCGGCGATCGCACCGAGCGGATCGGGCCGGAATCCCATGATCAGGCCCATGACCAGGGTCAGCACCGAGGCGATGGCGTAACGGACCATATCGGCGGTCAGCGCACCGGACAGCGCCGAGATGCGGGCGATGGGCAGGGATTTGAAGCGATCGAAGACGCCCTTCTCCATGTCCTCCTTGAGCTGTACGCCGGTGACGATGGAGGTCATGATGACCGTCTGCACCAGGATGCCCGGGATGATGACCGGCAGGTAGCTGCGCACGTCACCGGAGATGGCGCCGCCGAAGATGTAGGTGAACATCAGCGTGAAGATGATCGGCTGGATCACCACATCGAACAGTTGCTCCGGGTTGTGCTTGATCTTCAGCAGACCCCGGTAGGCCATGGTGAGGGTGTTGTCGAAGGTCTGTTTCAGGGTGATGGGGCCGGCGGGCTGCGGGACCGGTGTGGTCCGCGCCGGCGCCGTGAGGGTAGTGGTCATGCCACACTCCGTTCGAGTTCGATGTCGTCGGTGTTGTCCTCGGCCGGATGGCCGGTGATGGTGAGGAAGACCTCGTCCAGGCTCGGCTTGCTGACCGAGATCTCCTCGACGCCGATCTCCCATTCGCGCAGCCGGATCAGCAGATCCGCGGTGACACCGGGATCGGGCAGGGCGGCGGTGAGACGCCCGGCTTCCGGCGAGACGGCGGCATCGGTGCCGAGGAAATCGCCGATGATCCGGCGGGCCTCGGCGATCTGATCGCTGTCGGTCAGGGTCAGGTGCAGCGAGGACTGGCCGACCGAGGATTTGAGTTCGTCGGCGGTGCCATCGGCGATCACCCGGCCCCGGTCGATCACCGCGATCCGGTCGGCCAGCTGATCGGCCTCGTCCAGGTACTGGGTGGTGAGCAGCACCGTCGCGCCCTCGCGGACCAGCCGGCGGATGGTCTCCCACATCTGGGCGCGGGTGCGCGGATCCAGGCCGGTAGTCGGTTCGTCCAGGAACAGCAGCGGCGGGGTGGAGATCAGGCTCGCGGCCAGATCCAGTCGCCTGCGCATACCGCCGGAGAAGTTCTTCAACGCCTTGTCGGCGGCCTCGGTCAGGTCGAATTCGTCGAGCAGGTCCGCGGTCTTGCGGCGCGCTTCGGCGCGGGAGAGCCCGAGCAGCCTGGAGAAGATCATCAGATTCTCCGAGGCGGTCAGATCCTCGTCGACAGAGGCGTACTGCCCGGTGACACCGATCAGCGAACGCACCGCGTCCGGTTCGGCGAGCACGTCGTGGCCGAAGATGCGGGCGCTGCCGCCGTCGGGGCGCAGCAGGGTCGCGAGCATGCGGATGGTGGTGGTCTTGCCGGCGCCGTTCGGGCCGAGCACCCCGTACACCGCGCCCTGCGGCACGGCCAGACTCACCCCGTCGACGGCGCGCTGGGCGCCGAACATCTTGACCAGGCCGTCGGCCTCGATGGCGAGGGGGCCGGTCGATGCGTAATCAGTCATGCCGACGACTGTGCGCGGGGCTGCTTGCACCGAGCTTGCACCGCGATTGCGTGGGCGCCGCAAGGCCGACGCAAGCGGAGCAAGCACCAGCGACTTGACCTCAACAATTGTTGAGCTTCTACCGTTGCCGGTGACGGTCGAACGCCGTCGAACAACCCTCCGACCAGCGAAGGTATCTGATGAATCCTGAGACCGCAGTGCACGATCTGCGAGTGGCCGCACTCATCGGCAGCGTCCGCGACGGCCGCTTCGGCGCCCGGATCGGCGCGTGGGTGCACGATCGGCTGACCGGCGCGGGCCTCGACGTCGACCTCCTCGATCTGGCCGCGACGACGATCCCGCACTCGATGGGCGCCGACGCTGATTTCGCGTCCCTCACCGAACGCATCGGCCGCGCGGACGCCCTCATCGTGATCACGCCCGAGTACAACCACAGCTATCCGGGGCCGCTCAAGACCGCCATCGACATGCTCGGGCCCGAATTGCGCGCGAAACCGGTCGGATTCGTCTCCTACGGCGGGATGTCCGGCGGCTTGCGTGCGGTCGAGGCCCTGCGTCCGGTGCTCGCGGAACTGCACGCGGTGACCGTCCGGGAGACGGTCAGCCTGCACAATCCGTGGTCATCCCTGGACCCGGCCGACGGATATCCGGACCAGGCGGCCACCGATGCCCTGCACGTGATGGCGCGCCAGCTGCTGTGGTGGGCGGATGCGTTGCGCACGGCCAAAGAGCGCGTGCCCTACCCGGTGTGATCGGCGTACCGGGGGCACGCCGACATCGCGCGGCGCGTATGCACGGGTGGCCGTCGTGCAGCGCGGGCGGAGTGCGGTGGCATCTCTACCGCGCCGACTCCGATATCAGGATCTCCCGCAGTTTGGCGCGGTCCGGTTTGCCCGGCCCGTGCAGCGGCAGCTCGTCCAGCACCGCGAGTTCGCGGGGTGCGGCGATGGGGTCGAGTTCGCGCAGCACGTGGTCGCGCAGGTCGTCGAGGGTGGGGTCGGCGCCGGGGACGGGTACCACCGCCACCGCCACGCGCTGGCCCAGCCGCTCGTCGGGCAGGCCGAGCACCACGACCTCGCTGATCGCCGGATGGGTGACCAGCACGGCCTCCACGACCTGCGGGATGACGAGCAGCCCGCCGGTCATGATGGCTTCGTCGAGGCGGCCGCTGATGCTGAGCACGCCGTTGTCGAAGGTGCCCGCGTCCTCGGTGCGGAACCAGCCGGGTTCGGCGAACGCCGGGTGGTCGGGCAGGCCGCGGTAGCCGGAGGCCAGCATGGCGCCGCCGAGCAGCACCCGGCCGTCCTCGATGCGCACCTCGGCGCCGTCCAGCGGGACGCCGTCGTAGACGCACCCGCCGCAGGTCTCGCTCATGCCGTAGGTGCGAACCACATTGATCCCCGCGGCTTTCGCGCGCTCGTACACCGGGATCGGTGTGGCCGCACCGCCGACCAGCACGGCGTCGAGCTCGGCCAAGGCGGCGGCGCCGGCGGGGGCGTCGAGTGCCTTGATCAGCTGGGTCGGCACCAGGGAGGTGTAGCGGCGCGGGCCCGGCATGCTCGCGACGGCGCCGGCCAGTGCTTCGGGTAGGAAACCGCCGGAGACGTCGAGCACGGTCGGTTCGGTGCCGGCCAGAATGCTGCGCAGCAGCACCTGGATCCCGGCGATGTGGTGGGTGGGCAGTGCCAGCAGCCAGCTGCCCGGACCGCCGAGCCGGTCGTGGGTGGCATTGCCGCTGGCCCGCAGGGCCGCCGCGCTCAACATCGCGCCCTTGGGCACACCGGTGGTGCCGGAGGTGGTGACCACCAGCGCGACATCGTCTTCGATCGGCTCGCCGGGGGAGAGCGCACTGCTCAACCGGCGGGCCTCACGGCGATCACTGGTCGGAATCGGCAGCCACGCCGGGCCATTGCCCTCGAGGGCCTCGCGCAGGTGCGGCAGCACATCACGCATGCCCGAACCGGTGGGCATCGGCAAGGTTCGCAGGGTACTCATGACTCCACCTCGCTGGCACTCGGCTCCGTCGAGGACGCGGTGGAGGTGCCGAGAGTTCGCTCGCTCACGGCTCCACCTCGTTGCGCTCGCTCACGACAGGGATCGTGTCATGCGCGCGAGTCCGGGTGCGGAACGGGTTGCCGTGCCGGTACGAACCAGCTGCGACCGGCGCGGGAAAATGAGGCTCGGATAGGCCAAACATCGAAACTGCGATTCGTTCGTCGGATGTACGCGGGCTACGGTCACCCGGGCGGGCGGCCATCCGAGCGCTATCGTTCCCCTCCGTTGTCCGGATAGCAACTCGATGGCCTGCCGACAGTCACCGGGCGTGGCCGTGGTCATTCCGGCTTCCTGCGGCTATCGCGACGAATCGGGTGATCGTCGGGCACCTCCACGAGCACGATCGCCACCCCATCGGGATCGCGGACCCACATCTCGATCAGGCCCCACGGCTCCTGCACCGGCGCCCGCTCGATCGACACACCCTTGAGCGTCAGCTCCACCGCGGCGGCCGACACGTCGCGCACCTGCAGCCAGATAGCTCCATCGAAGCTCGACGAGCCGTCCGAACCACCGTGCCCGGCGATCTCGATCAGCGACTGTCCGGCGAAGAACACCGTGCCGCCCGGGTATTCCCTGGCGATGGCCAGCCCCAGATCGTCGCGATAGAACGCGAGCGTCCGGTCGTAATCGGCCGGTCGCAGCAGGATTCGGCTGCTCAGGATGTCCATCGGTCTCCCTCGTGGTGTGGGTCCTCGCCCGGCGGTGGTGACCGGTCAGAAGTACCAGGGGTAGGGGCTCCAGTCGGGTGCGCGCTTCTCCAGGAAGGCGTCGCGGCCCTCGACGGCCTCATCGGTCATGTAGGCCATCCGGGTCGCCTCACCGGCGAACAGCTGCTGGCCGACCAGGCCGTCGTCGGCCAGATTGAACGCGTATTTGAGCATGCGCTGGGCCTGCGGGGATTTGCCGTTGATGTCGGCGGTCCACTCCAGCGCGACGTCCTCGAGTTCGGCATGGTCGACGACCTTGTTCACCGCACCCATCTGGTGCATTTCCTCGGCGGTGTAGGGCCTGCCGAGGAAGAAGATCTCGCGGGCGAACTTCTGCCCGACCATCTTCGCCAGGTAGGCGCTGCCGTAGCCGCCGTCGAAGCTGCCCACATCGGCGTCGGTCTGCTTGAACCGGGCGTGTTCGCGGCTGGCCAGGGTGAGATCGCAGACCACGTGCAGGCTGTGCCCGCCACCGGCGGCCCAGCCGTTGACCAGCGCGATCACCACCTTGGGCATGAACCGGATGAGCCGCTGCACCTCGAGGATGTGCAGCCGGCCCGCCCTGGCCTGATCCACCGTGTCGGCGGTCTCGCCGCTGGCGTACTGGTAACCGCTGCGTCCGCGGATGCGCTGATCGCCGCCGGAGCAGAAGGCCCAGCCGCCGTCCTTGGGGCTCGGTCCGTTGCCGGTGAGCAGCACCGCGCCGACGTCGGAGGTCATCCGCGCGTGGTCGAGCACGCGGTAGAGCTCGTCGACGGTATGCGGGCGGAAGGCGTTGCGGACCTCGGGCCGATCGAAGGCGACCCGGACGGTGCCCTGCTCGATATGCCGGTGGTAGGTGATGTCGGTCAGGTTCTCGAACCCGGGTACGGGCCGCCACAGCGTCGGATTGAACGTCACGTCAGTGATTATGGCCCCGCGGGTGGGCGGTTCCGGCGCAGGTGTGAGCCGCTCGACTCCCGGTCGGCGGGAGGCATCGACTTGACGGTGTAAAAAATCGCGTTAGCGTGCAGGTATGAGTGAGCGAGTAGAACCCGTTATCGACGCGGCGGCCGAGCGACGCGATCGGAGGAGGCAGCCTGCGTCACCACGGAGAGAGCCGGGAGGCCGCCAATCGGATCCGATGGTCGATGAGTCTCGGTACGAGCGGCACGGTGGGTTTCCCAAGATCACCCCGGCGCGCGTTGGGCCGGATTTCGGCCCGTTCGTCGAGGCCATGCGCACGTTGCAGGATCTGACCGTCTCCATCGACGCGCCCGACGACGTGCTCACCGACGCCCTCGCCCAGGCCAACCGCTTGATCGAACTGCTCGAGCCCTATCGCGCACCCGAATTGCAGGGCCCGGCCGGCCGCGCGGTCGAACTCCCCGGCCGCGGCAGTCTGCTGCTGCTCCCGTGGCGCACCGTGGAGGCCGGGCCGGACGGCATCGTGATGAAGGGCGTGTTCCGCCGCTTCCATCTCGGCGGCAATTCCGCCGCGCACGGCGGGGTGCTGCCGCTGCTGTTCGACGACCTGCTCGGCATGATCGTGCACTACGCGGGCCGCCCGATCAGCCGCACCGCCTACCTGCATGTGAACTACCGCAAGGTGACTCCGCTGGAGACCCCGCTGACGGTGCGCGGGCGAGTCGAACGAATCGAAGGTCGCAAAACTTTCATCAGCGCCGAATTGGTCGATGAGCAGGGCACAGTGCTCGCCGATTGTGAAGGGCTGATGGTGCAGTTGCTGCCGTGGCAGCCATAGCCCACGCAAGCCCGAAAGCGATGCGTATAGTTGCGGCTGCTCGTCCATCGAAATAACGATCCGGAGGACCCTGAAAGTGGTTGCAGCACTGTCTGAATCCCTGCTCGACGAGGCCAAGCGCCCGGCCTTCCTCGCTGACGCCGTCCAGGTGCTCGATGCCGAGGTCTCGGACAAGGGTGGTGCGTCCGGCCTGGCTGTGAAGGGTGGATACGCGGCGGTCAAGAAGATCAGCCCGTCCATCGTGCCCGACGCGCTGGAGTCGCTGGCGCCCAAGCTGCTCGCGCAGCTGGAGCCCTACTGGCAGGAGTACACCGCTGCCGGTTCGGGTAGCTTCGCCGACCTGCTCGTGGCCAAGTCGGACGAGGTCGCCGAGGCGTTGCTCGCCGTGACCGACGAGCGGGCCGAAGCCTCCACCCGGCCCGCCATCAAGAAGGTCTACAACTCGATGCGTTCCTCGGCCAAGAAGAACGTCATCGAGGCGCTGCCGCGCGTCGGCGATCTGGTGCAGCGGCACGCGGGCTGACGCCCCCTGGCGGTACCGCTGCGGATCCTCGCGGCGGTACCGCTTTCGTACGGGCCCCCGGCTGTCCGGCCGGGGCGCCCGGCGAATTTCGCGGCCCGGCGGCGTGATTCAGCTCGGCGCGGCCTTGCCGAAGCGCCAATAGCCGGTGAAGGTGACGTCCGCCTTGGGGATTGCGCGTTCGTTCACCAGATGCCGCCGCACCCCCGAAGCCAGCGCCTGCTCCCCGGCGATGAATCCGTACACGCCGGTGCCGGGCAGTTCGGCGGTGCGGACCGTGGCCGCCGCCAATTCGCCGATCTTGGCCGATGCGTCGGTGCGTGGCAGCCAATGCACCTGGACGCCTTCGGGTTCGCCGAGTTCCTGGACGTCATCGGTATGGGGGATCTCGATATAGGCCGCGCCGCGCAGGTCGCGCGGGGCCGACCGCAGGATGCCGGCGAGCGCGGGCAGCGCGCTCTCATCGCCCACCAGCAGCGACCAATTCGTATGCTCCGGCGCCTGATACATCACGCCTTCGTCGAACAGGCCGACCATGGTGCCCGCGCTGACATTGTTCGCCCAGGCCGAGGCCGGGCTGTCGTCGCCGTGTGAGACGAAATCGATGTCGATCTCGGCATGTTCGCCGAACCGGCCCTCGCCCGCGGGACGGAAATCGCGCACGGTGTAGTTGCGCACCAGCGGCCGCGTCTCCTTGCTCATCATCAGGTACTGCGCGTACCAGAGGTTGTTGGCCGCGGTGGGCAGCCTCAGCTCGCTCTGCTGCGGGCGGCGCAGGAACAGCCGGAACCACTGGTCGTAGCCCATCGGCGTGAAGTCGGCGAGATCCGCCCCGCCGACGGTGACGCGGACGAAATGCGGGCTGATCCGCTTGCTCGCGACCACCTCGGCGGTGCAGATCCGCCGGTCTTCCGGCTTGACGTACTTGGTGCGCTTGGCCATGCCACTTAGGTTAGCAAACCCTAAGAAACGCTGGCTGTGAGCAGGCTGACGCGTCGGGACGGCGCACCGTCTGAGAGTCTGGAGAGGTGAACCCGTCAACAGCACAGGCCCAGGTCGTCGTCGACGAGCTGGCGCGCGGGGGCGTGCGAGATGTCGTGCTGTGCCCCGGCTCGCGCAATGCGCCGCTGGCCTTCGCGTTGCAGGCCGCCGACGCCGCCGGACGGCTGCGGCTGCACATGCGCATCGACGAACGCACCGCCGGGTTTCTCGCCATCGGTCTCGCCATCGCCTCCGGCTGTCCGGTGCCCGTCGTGATGACCTCCGGCACCGCCGTGGCCAACCTCGGGCCTGCCGTGCTGGAGGCCAACTACGCGCGGGTTCCGCTCATCGTGCTCAGCGCCAACCGGCCCTACGAGATGCTCGGCACCGGCGCCAACCAGACCATCGAGCAGCTCGGCCTGTTCGGCAGCCAGGTGCGCGCCACCATCAGCCTCGGCCTGGCCGAAACCGACGACGCCGGCGGCTACGACCAGCACAACAGTGTGTGGCGCTCGGCGGTCTGCCGGGTGCTCGCCGCCGCGCGCGGCACCCGTTCCGGCAATGCCGGGCCGGTGCATTTCGACATCCCGCTGCGCGAACCGCTGGTCCCCGACCTCGCGCCCGGCGAGGCGTTGCCGCAGGGCCGCGCCGACGGCAGCGCCTGGACCGCGACCCGCTACGCGACCCTCGATGTGCCGCTCGATATCGACCTGACCCCCGATACCGTTGTCATCTCCGGCCATGGCGCCGGCCTGCGCCCGGAACTGTCGCAGCTGCCGACCGTCGCCGAGCCGACCGCCCCGATGCACGGTCCGGCCCTACATCCGCTGGCGCTGCCGTTGCTGAAGCCGAAGCAGGCGATCATCACCGGACGGCCGACGCTGCATCGTCAGGTGTCGAAGGTGCTGGCCGATCCCGAGGTAACGGTCTACGCGCTGACGACCGGCCCGCGCTGGCCCGATGTCTCCGGCAATGTGGTCGGCACCGGGACCCGCGCCGTCACCACCGGGCAGCCGCGTCCGGAATGGCTGGCGCACTGCCGCGATCTGAACGCCAAGGCCGGTCAGGTCGTGCGCGAGGAACTGGCCGGGCATCCCAAGCCGACCGGTCTGCACGTGGCCGCGGTGGTGATGGACGCGCTGCGCGAGGGCGATCAGCTGCTGCTCGGCGCCTCCAACCCGGTGCGTGACGCCGCGTTGGTGTCGGCGCCCCGCCCCGGCGTGCGGGTGCTGTCCAACCGGGGTGTGGCGGGCATCGACGGCACCGTCTCCACCGCCGTCGGCGCGGCGCTGCACCACGCCGGCCGCACCATCGCGCTGATCGGTGACCTCACCTTCTTGCACGACGCGTCCGGGCTGCTGATCGGGCGCGGCGAGCCACGGCCCGCCGACCTGACCATCGTGGTCGCCAACGACGACGGCGGCGGCATCTTCGAACTGCTCGAACAGGGCGACCCGCAGTACGCGGGCGTGTTCGAGCGAGTGTTCGGCACCCCGCACGGCATGGATCTGGCCGCCCTGTGCGCGGCCTACCGCATTCCGCACCAGCAGGTCACACCGGAAAAGCTGGCCGTGGAGTTGGCCGGGAACGCGCACGGTATCCGGGTGCTGGAAGTGGTGACCGAACGGTCGAGCCTGCGCGAACTGCACGCCACCGTGCGGGCGAAGATCCAGGGCTAGCACGCGCGCGCCGCCGCCCGAACGCTCGGGCGACGGCGTGCACGGGCCCGGTCAGGCGGGCGCTTCGGTCTCCTCGTCTTCGTATTCGTCGTCCATCGGCACCGGAATCGACTGCTCCACCACGTCGGCCGGGTTGGCTTCCCAGTTGTCCCTGGTGCGGAGCTCGGCGGTGTCGAGGCCGGTGTCCTCGTCCTCTGGCGCGATCTCGACCGACTGTTCCGCCAGGTCGGCGGGGTCGGCGGCCGGGACCGGGTCGGGGGTGTTCGGGGTCATCGTGGGCTCCTCTCCGCGTAAGCCCCGCGCGGTGCCGCGACGGGGCGGACAACAGTCCAACGCTGTCGAGCATGCTCCGGTCGGCCCGATCCGGCAACCATCGGCGGGTTGTTTCGCGGCGGCGATGAATTCCGGCGGGTGGACTCGTCTCAACGAGTGGACGCCCACCCGCTCGCTCCAGGAGACACGATGACACCGGAGTTCGATTTCGCCCCCGCCGCCACCACCCTCGCTTCCGTCGTCGCCGACATCACCGACGAACAGCTCGACGCACCCACCCCGTGCGCCGACACCACGGTGCGCGATCTGCTCGCGCATGTGGTCGATCTGACCGAAGCGTTCCGGCAGGCCGCCACCAAGGAGGCCGTCGGCGGATCGGTCGCGCCGACGACCGGGCCGGAGAATCCGCTGGTACCGGATTGGCGCACCCGGATTCCGCGTCAGCTGGACGCGCTGGTCGCCGCGTGGCGGGTGGATTCGGCGTGGGACGGTGACACCGAAGCGGGCGGGGTGAGCATGCCCGCCGCGATCATGGCCCGGGTGGCATTGGACGAACTGGTGATCCACGCCTGGGATCTGGCCCGCGCCACCGGCCGGGAGGTCTCGGTCGCCGATGCGGATCTCGATGTGCTGCTGGAGTTCTTGGCCGACACACCGGCGGAGGGGACCCCGGGCTTGTTCGGTCCGGTGGTTCCGGTTTCGGACGATGCACCGAAGGTCGACCGCTTGCTCGCGCTCACCGGGCGCGCGGCGGACTGGACGGCGGCCGGGTCGCCCGTCTGATTCGGCGCACCTCGGCGGGTGCTGCGGGGCAGAGTTCGCCGGTCTGATGTCGGTCGCCGGGGCTTCATGTGCCGTCGCGCGGACAATGTGCCGGTCTTCGCAAGGTGACCCGCGCGTAGGCGGGGATGATCCGAGTAGCGTCGGCATGACCTGGCCGACGTACCGGACCGGCCGCTGTATCGCACAGACCGCGACGTGTACCGGTGCTCGTCGGGCCGGAAGTGGCGATCCATTCGGCTAGTAAGCTGGCCGGGACATGCTGGCCCTACTTCTCGCACTCGCCGGGTTCGCATTCATCGATTCCCTTGACCTGCTGCTCGTCGGCGTCACCACGGCCATCGTGTTCGACAGCAAGCTGGGCCGCAGGTCGCCGGTTCCGGGTGGATTGAGTTTCATCGCGGGCGTTTTCGCGGTCACCACCACGTTCGGGCTGCTGGCCGTGCTCGGCATCAATTTCCTGACCGGCCTGTTCGACTTCCGGCTGACGCCGACCGTGCGGGCCTGGGGTGAGCTGGTGATCGGCCTCGCGCTCATCGCCGTCGCCTGCCTGCCCGCGGGTGCTCGCGCGCAGCAGCCCGCCTGGGCGACGGCGTTCCGGCGCAAACCGTGGCTGCTCGGCATCGTCGGCGTTGCCATCGGCCTCGCGCAAGCGCCGACCGCCATCCCGTATCTGGCCGGGCTGGCGATGATCTCGGCCCGCGATCCGCTGCCGGCTCTGTGGCCGGTGATCGTGGTGGCCTACTGCGCGCTCGCGCTGCTGCCGCCGCTGCTCGTGCTGGTGTTGGCGACCCGCCGCTCGCCGGGCGCGCAGCGGATCTATCGGACAGTGGTTCGGGTGCTGACGAAATACGGCCCGATCTCGGTCCGCGTCATCTTCGTCCTGCTCGGCCTTGCCCTGCTGGTCGATGCCGGTGTGCACTACCGGCATCTGTGGTGAGCCGCAGGGGTAATCGAGGCAACACCGGTGCGCGCATCGATCCGCGAGTGCGGGCGGTTAATGTCGGTGGCGTGGCGAAAACACACTCGGTCCGGGCCTCGCTGGACAAGCAGCCCCATGAGGTCGCGGCGATGTTCGACGAGGTCGCGCAGCGGTACGACTCCACCAATATCCTCATCTCCGGTGGTCAGGACTGGTACTGGCGGCGCGAGACGCGCAGGGCGATCGCGCCGCGGCCCGGCGAGCGGGTGCTCGACCTCGCCGCGGGCACCGGGGTGTCCACCGCGGAGTTCGCCAAGTCCGGTGCCTGGTGTGTGGCGGCCGACTTCTCCCAGGGCATGCTGAAGGCGGGCCGGTTCCGCAATGTGCCCATGGTCGCGGGCGATGCGATGGCGCTGCCGTTCGCCGACAATTCCTTCGATGCCGTCACCATCTCCTATGGCCTGCGCAATGTGGCCGATCCGGATCTGGCGCTGCGGGAAATGCTGCGGGTGACCAAACCCGGCGGACGACTCGTGGTGTGCGAGTTCTCCACGCCGACGGTGCCCGGCTTCCGTTCGGTCTACTGGCTGTACCTGACCAAGATCATGCCGATGATCGCCAAGGTGGCCAGCAGCAACCCCGAGGCCTACGCCTACCTCTCCGAGTCCATTCCGGACTGGTCGAATCAGCGTCAGTTGGCACTGCGGATCGCTGACGCGGGCTGGTCCGGCGTCCGGTGGCGCAACCTGAGCTTGGGCGCAGTCGCGCTGCACCGGGCCTACAAGCTGGGGTGATATACCTCGCACCCCGGTGAACGCCCAGCTCACAGCGGTGCATACGCCTCGGTGAGCGGAAACGTCATCTGCCGATAACATCGGGCAAACCAGCTGAAACCGAGCGCCGCAATGATCGGTGGCATGTCCGATGCGGCGACCGACCGGCAGCCGGGCACGACCAGGACGGCGTGCTCGTACTGCGGTGTGGGCTGCGGCATCACCGTCGACACCGCCCGCAACGCGACCGGCGCCACCGTCATCGCCAAGGTCAGCGGCGACAAACTGCATCCGTCGAACGCGGGCAGGCTGTGCACCAAGGGCGCCACCCACGCCGAGCTCATGCGCACCGACGGCCGCATGCGCACCGCCTACCGCCGCGACGGCCGTGACGAGGCGCCGACGCCGATCGACGTCGACGCCGCCGTCACCGAGGCCGCCAACCGGCTGCGCGCCATCCTCGACGAACACGGCCCCGACGCCATCGCCCTGTATGTCTCCGGGCAGATGTCGCTGGAAGCGCAGTATCTCGCCACCAAACTCGCCAAGGGATATCTGCGCACGGTGCATATCGAGGCCAACTCCCGGCTGTGCATGGCCAGTGCGGGCACCGGATACAAACAATCGCTCGGCGCGGACGGGCCGCCCGGCTCCTACGACGACATCGATCACGCCGACCTGTTCTTCGTCATCGGCGCGAACATGGCCGATTGCCATCCCATCCTGTTCCTGCGGATGGCCGACCGGTTGAAGGCGGGCGCCAAGCTGATCGTGGTGGATCCGCGGCGCACCGATACCGCCGCCCGCGCCGACCTGTTCTTGCAGATCGCGCCCGGCACCGATCTGGCCCTGCTGAACGGCTTGCTGCACCTGCTGGTCGAGGCGGGCGATATCGACGCCGAATTCATCGCCGAGCACACCGAGGGCTGGGCGATGATGCCGGAATTCCTCGCCGACTACACCCCCGACCGGGTTGCCGAGATCACCGGCCTTGCCGTCGAGGATCTGCGCACCGCGGCCCGCTGGATCGGCGAAGCCGGCGAGTGGATGAGCCTGTGGACGATGGGCCTCAACCAGTCCACGCACGGCACCTGGAACACCAACGCCCTGATCAACCTGCATCTGGCCACCGGAGCGATCTGCCGCCCCGGCAGCGGCCCGTTCTCGCTGACCGGTCAGCCCAACGCCATGGGCGGGCGGGAAATGGGATATATGGGTCCCGGGCTGCCCGGCCAGCGCAGCGTGCTCGACCCCGCCGACCGCACCTTCGTGGAGACGGTGTGGGGCCTGGAACCCGGCACCATACGCGCGGAATCCGGGCCCGGGACCATCGACATGTTCCGCGGACTGTCCGCGGGCACCATCAAGGCGGCCTGGATCATCTGCACCAATCCGGTGGCGACCGTGGCCAATCGGAAGACCGTCATCGCGGGCCTGGAAGCCGCCGAGCTGGTGATCGCCCAGGATGCCTATCTCGACACCGCCACCAACGCCTACGCCGATCTGCTGCTGCCCGCCACGCTGTGGGCGGAGGCCGACGCGGTGATGGTGAACTCCGAACGCAACGTCACGCTGTTGCAGAGCTCGGTGCAGCCGGCGGGCGATGCGCGCCCGGATTGGCAGCTGATCGCCCAGATGGCGACCGCCATGGGTTTCGACGGCTTCGATTTCGCTTCCAGCGCGGAGGTTTTCGACGAGATTCGGCAGTTCGCGAACCCGGCGACCGGCTACGACCTGCGCGGGATGAGCTATGAGCGGTTGCGTGAAGGGCCAATGCAGTGGCCGTGCCCCGAACCCGAGCGGCGTCGCAATCCGATCCGCTACGTCAACGATGGCGTGAGCCAAACGGAGTTCGTCGACGCCGGCGGGCATCGCCCGCGGCTGGCGTTCCCCACCGCGAGCCGTCGCGCGGTGTTCTGGCCGCGCCGGCATCTGCTGCCCGAGGAGATGCCCGATGACGACTACCCGTTCCTGCTCAATACCGGCCGCCTACAACATCAGTGGCATTCGATGACCAAAACCGGCCGCATCGACAAGCTCAACAAACTCAACGGCGAACCGTTCGTCGAAATCCACCCCGACGACGCCCGCGCCCTCGAGCTGGCCCCCGGCGATCAACTCGAGATCACCTCGCGCCGCGGCCGGGCCGTGCTGCCCGCCCGGATCAGCGACCGGGTGCGCCAGGGCGATTGCTTCGCGCCCTTCCACTGGAATGACGAACAAGGGGAGTACCTGACCATCAACGCCGTCACCAACGATGCCGTGGACGCGGATTCGCTGCAACCGGAGTTCAAGGCCTGCGCGGTCGCGTTGCGACGCGTTGCTCCGGTGGCTCGTCCGGTCCAACAGACGCCTATCGCACAACCGCAGACCGGAACCCATCCGCTGGCGGCGATGCTCGGCCTGGACGCGACCGCCACGCCGACGCTGAGCGAGACCGAACGGATCTACCTCGGCGGCTATCTGGCCGCGCTGCACTCGCTGCCGGTCACCGGCCAGCCGGTGCTGCCCGCATCGGCGCCGTTGTCGCCACAGAGCAGGCTGTGGGTGGACGGACTGCTGGCGGGTATGTATTCCCGTGGGGGAGCCGATATCACGGCCGTCTCCGAGTCCGCCGACGAACAGCGCGTAGTGACCGTGCTGTGGGCATCGCAGACCGGCAATGCCGAGGAGTTCGCCGCGACGGCCGCGCAACGCCTCACCGAATCAGGGCTAAGTCCACGGCTGCTCGAGATGGATTCCTGTGAGCTCGGCGCTCTCACCGGTGACGTGCTGGTGATCAGCAGCACCTTCGGCGATGGCGGCCCGCCCGATAACGGTAGCGACTTCTGGCAGCGGCTCGACGACGGCGCCACCCGGTTCACCGGCATGCGCTACGCCGTCTTCGCGCTGGGTGATTCCTCCTACGATGATTTCTGCGGGCACGGCCGCACACTGGATGAGAAGTTCGCCGAACGCGGTGCGACCAGGCTGCTTCCGCGCGTCGACTGCGAACCCGATTTCACCGAACCCGGACAGGCCTGGCTGGACGAGGTCATCGCGGTGCTCACCGGAAGCGGCGGCCAGGTTTCCGGGCCTGCCCCCGATTCGATCGGTTTCCCGCCGCCCGGCGGGTCCGCCGGCACCGCCACGGCTGTGCTCGACCGCACCATGACGGCGCCCGCCCCGCAGCCGGTGCGTCGTGCCCCGGCGCCGTTCAGCCGCAACGCCCCGCTGCGCGCGCCGCTGGTCCGCAACGAGGTGCTGTCCAGTGCCGATTCCTCGAAGGAGGTGCGCAGGTTCGGATTCGATCTGCGCGGACTCGACGCGAGCTACGAGGTCGGGGATTCGCTCGGAGTCTGGCCGACCAACTGTCCGTCGCTGGTGCGGGAATGGCTGGACGCGACCGGGCTGGACGGGCAGCGCACCGTCGAGGTGGACGCCACCGAGATGCCGCTGACCGAGGCGCTGCGCACCCGCTACGACATCACCAAGATCTCCCACGATCTGCTGGAATTCGTCGCCGACCGCAACCCGGATCAGCGCCTGGCCAAGCTGCTGCGCCGGGACAACCGCAACGAGTTGGCCGGCTATCTGTGGGACCGGCAAGCCGTGGATGTGCTGCGCGATTTCCCGGTGCGCGCCGACCTGGTCGTATGGCTGGGCGCGCTGAAAAAGTTGCAGCCACGCCAGTATTCGATTTCGTCGAGCCCGCTGGTGAGCCCGGATCAGGTGGAGCTGACGGTCGGCGTGGTGCGCTACGGCGATCCGGCCGCCGCGGGTTCGGCGGCCCGGCGCGGCGGGGTCTGCTCGACCTTCCTCGCCGACCGCGCCGACACCACCGAGGTGCCGATCTTCCTGCAACGCGCCCCGCATTTCCGTCCGCCGCTGGACCCGAGCGTGCCGATGATCATGGTCGGCCCCGGCACCGGTATCGCGCCGTTCCGTGGATTCCTGCACGAGCGCCGCGCCCTCGGCGCCACCGGCCGCAACTGGCTGTTCTTCGGCGATCAGCACGCCGCGCAGAACTTCTACTACCGCACCGAACTCGAGGATATGTTCCGGTCCGGGCACCTGTCCCGCCTCGACCTCGCCTTCTCCCGTGACCAGCGGGAACGGATCTACGTGCAGCACCGGATGATCGAGCACGGCGCCGAACTGTGGTCCTGGCTGCGCGACGGCGCCCACCTCTACGTCTGCGGTGACGCCGCCCGCATGGCCAAGGACGTCGACGACACCCTGCTCACGCTCGCCCAGATCCACGGCAAGCTCGACGAAGACGGGGCGCTGGCATTCAAGAAGCAGCTCGTCGCGGAGAAGCGGTACGTGCGCGACGTGTACTGAGCGCCCGAGCCGCACGTGAGCGGGGAACTCGAAGTCCACGTGCCGCTCGGTCGACGCGCTGCTTCCGGCGGCGGTGGAGACCTGTGCTGTTCACCGCCCCCCCGGTTCACTGAGGTCGTCGCGCCCGCGCGGGGACAGTTCGGTCGCCGGCGACGGCCGGCTGCTCAGCGCTGGTGACGCATAGTTCCATCCCGGTGTTATCAACAACCATCCGCACCACTGCGTTATCGGCGGCCACCTGGTGCCCGCCGCTTCCGTTGCCGCTTTCGCCGTGAATGCCTCGGCGCAGGTTCGCCGGCGATCCGCCGCGACAACCGATTTCACACCGCCGGCGGGTTGAGCCGGGTGAAGTCGGCCAGCCGGTAGTACGGGTAGTACGGGTACGGCGGCGTGACGGCGCTCGCCTTGTCCAGGCGGGCGATCTGGTCGGCCGTGAGCTGCCAGCCGATGGCGCCGAGGTTCTGGCGCAGCTGCTCCTCATTGCGGGCGCCGACGATGACGGTGGATACCGTCGGGCGGGTGAGCAGCCAGTTCAACGCGATCTGCGGGACGGTTTTGCCGGTGTCGGCGGCGATCTCGTCGAGCACATCGACCACGTCGTAGAGCAGTTCGTCGTTCACCGGCGGGCCCGCTTCGGCGGTCTGATGCAACCGGCTGCCTTCCGGAAGTGGTTGCCCGCGCCGGATCTTGCCGGTCAGCCTGCCCCAGCCGAGCGGGCTCCACACCACCGCGCCGACGCCTTCCTCCCGGCCCAGCGGCATCAGCTCCCATTCGTAGTCGCGGCCGACCAGCGAGTAGTAGACCTGGTGCGCGACATAGCGGGTCAGGCCGTGCCGATCGGCGGCGGCCAGCGATTTCATCAGCTGCCAGCCGGCGAAGTTCGAGGCGCCGAGGTAACGGATCTTGCCGGCGCGCACCAGATCATCGAGGGCGTGCAGCACCTCCTCGATCGGGGTGTTGGCGTCGAAGGCGTGCAGCTGGAACAGGTCGATGTGGTCGACGTCGAGCCGGCGCAGCGAGGCCTCCACGGCGCCGATCAGCCGGGAGCGGCCCGAGCCGGCGTCGAAGGGGCCGGGCCCGGTGGGCAGGCTCGCCTTGGTGGACAGCAGCAGCTGATCGCGTCGTCCCCGGATGGCCGCGCCGAGGACCTCCTCGGAGGCGCCGTCGGAATAGACATCCGCCGTATCGAACATGGTGACGCCCGCCTCCAGGCTGATGTCGACCATCCGCCGCGCCTGCTCGACGTCGGTATCGCCCCACGCGCTGAACAGTTCGCCGCGTCCGCCGAAGGTACCCGCGCCGAAGCTCAATGCGGGAACGAGCAGCCCCGAGGCACCCAACCGCCGGTACTCCATGATGACTCCTAAAGGGTCTATAGTTCCGTTAACAACTCGGAACGTACACCCCTTCGGCGATAAATGAAACTGGAGTCCCGTTATGACGGAAGAATCGCAGGTCCCGGGGTCGGTCCGGCCCGGTGGTCGCACGGCCCGGGTGCGCGCGGCCGTGCTGGATGCGGCCGGTGATCTGCTGGCCGAAAACGGCTTCGCGCGGCTCGATCTGGCCGAGGTCGCCGCCCGCGCCGAGGTCGGCAAGACCACCGTCTATCGCCGCTGGCGTACCCCCACCGGGCTCATCGCCGATCTGCTGGTCGACATGGCCGAAACGTCCGTCTCGCGTGCCGACACCGGTTCCCTGCTCGGTGATCTGACCGCCAACGCCCGCCTGGTCGCGAAGACCCTCACCGATCCTCGCCAAGGCCGGCTCTTCCAGGCCGTCATCGCCGCCGCCACCTGCGACGACACCACCGCCGCCGCCCTGCGCCGCTTCTACGACATCCGCCTCACCGAATGGGCCCCCTGCGTCACCGCCGCCATCGACCGAGGCGAAGCTCCTCCCGGCACCGACCCGCGCGCCGTCCTCGCCGCGGTATCGGGCCCCCTGTACTACCGCCTGCTCGCCAGCGGCGACCCGATCGACGATTTCGCCGCCCGCAGCGCCGCGCAATCGGCCGCCGACGCGGCCGCGCGGGGGACGTTCGTTCGTGAGTCCTCCACCGGCTAGTGCTGCGCTCATCCAGGATGAGCCCGTTCACGGCAGGGAGGACCCGCGTGGCGTCGGCGAACCGTGCTGCGCGCAGCAGCAGGCAACCATGGATCGAGCAAACTAGAACAAGCCGCGCAGGGCGAGGAAGCGCAGACCGCCGCCATCACCGCGAGCACCAGCGACGCCCTGGTGATCTCGTCCAGGCCGGGTGCCAGGAACTCGATGCCCGCCAGCGCGGCCGTGCTGGTGAGCAGGCCGAGCAGCGCCAGCCCGCCGCCCTGCCATTGCGCGGTGAACCAGCCGACTCGGCCGGCTGCCCGGAAAGTGAGCCTGCGGTGTAGTTCGTTGGCGATCATCGTGCTCACGATCGAACCGGCGGCATTGGCGGCCAACGGGCCGAGGCCCGGCGCAACCGAGGAAAAGCAGCAGGTAGGAGATATTGCTGGCGCCGCCGACCGCGGCGAAACGGATCAGCTGCGCGAGGGGGTGCGCACCGAACAGGAACTGCCGTGCGCGGGTGGCCCATTCCGCCGGCATCGTCGAGACGAAGACGGGAGCGGTGGCGGCGAATGCGGTGGTGTTCACGGCAATGACGGTCGCCGACCCGGCTGACGGCGGGCTGACGCCGAACTGACATACCACTGGCACGACACGAGAAGGCGCTGTCAGAACACGCGTCAGGTCGCTGTCAGCGCACGTATCAGGACGGTGTCAGGCCGGTATCAGCTGCACCGGCGACGGTAGTTGCCATGAACAGCACAGCAATTGCGGCCTCCGGGCTGCGGAAGTCCTACGGGGACAAAACAGTCCTCGACGGCGTCGACCTCACCGTCGACGCGGGCACGATCTTCGCCCTGCTCGGCCCCAACGGAGCCGGCAAAACCACGACGGTGAACGTCCTGACCACCCTCTTGAAAGCCGACTCCGGCACCGCCCGCGTGGCGGGCCACGATGTCGATGCCGAGACCAAGGCGGTTCGCGCGTCCATCGGCGTCACCGGGCAGTTCGCCGCGGTGGACGATCTGCTGACCGGCGAGGAGAACCTGCGGTTGATGGCCGATCTGCACCGCCTGCGCGGCAAGGACGGCAAGCGGGTGATCGCCGAGCTGCTGGAACGATTCGATCTGGTCGGATCGGCGCGCAAGCCCGCAGGCAGCTACTCCGGTGGTATGCGCAGGAAGCTGGATCTGGCGATGACGCTGGTCACCAAGCCGGAGATCGTCTTCCTCGACGAGCCGACCACCGGGCTCGACCCGCGCAGTAGGCGCACCATGTGGGAGATCGTGCGTGAGCTCACCGCAGGCGGCGTGACGATCTTCCTCACCACCCAGTACCTCGAGGAAGCCGACCAGCTGGCCGACCGCATCGCGGTCCTCGACCAGGGCCATATCGTGGCCGAGGGTACCGCCGAGGAACTCAAGCGCCGCGTCCCCGGCAGCCACATCCGGCTGCGCTTCACCAGCAGCACCGAACTGGCCGCGGCCGCGCGCATCCTGTCCGGCGCCACCGCCGACGAGGACGCGCTCACGCTGAGCGTTCCCGGCGACGGCAGCTCGGCCGCGCTGCGTGAGCTGCTGGACCGGCTCGCCGCCCACTCCATGGAGGCCGCGCAGGTTTCCATCCACACCCCCGATCTCGACGACGTTTTCCTTGCCCTGACCGGGCACGCCACCACGGAGGCCGAAGCACGATGAGCACCGCGACCGCAACCAGCAGCCTGTCCGCCGCCCTGTTCGATTCGTCGGTGATGTTGCGCCGCAACTTCACCCACATCACCCGCTCACCCGTCACCGTGTTCAACGCGGCGCTGATGCCCGTCGTGATGATGCTGATCTTCGTCTACGTCTTCGGCGACGCCTTCGACGTCGGCGGGGATTACATCGATTACGCCGTGCCGGGCATGCTCATGCTTGCCATCAGCTACGGGCTGTCCGGCACGGCCGTCGCGGTGAGTTCGGACATGACCAAGGGCGTGATCAACCGGTTCAAGGTCATGGATGTGTCCAGGGGTGCCGTGCTCACCGGCCATGTCGCCGCGAGCATGGTCACCGATATCGTCGCCATCGCCGCCGTCCTCGGCGTCGGTTTCGCGCTCGGCTTCCGCTCCCCGGCCGATGCCGTGCAGTGGCTCGGCGCCCTCGGTGTCCTGCTGGCCACCGCGTTCGCCGCCGCCTGGCTCACCGTCGCGCTCGGCATGTCGGCGAAAACCCCTGAGGCCGCGGGCATGTCGGTGGTCCCGCTGATCATGCTGCCCTTCCTCAGCAGCGCGATCGTCCCCGCCGACAAAATGGGCCCCGGCGTGCGCCAGTTCGCCGAATACCAGCCCTTCACCCCGATCATCGAATCCGTCCGCGGCTTCCTCGCCGGCACCCCCTCCACCGCCGACACCCTCACCGCCCTCGCCTGGTGCGCAGGCTTCGCCATCATCGGCTACGTGTGGTCCCGAGCGACTTTCAGCAAGCGAGCGTGAACCCCACACGCTCTTCCCGTCCCCCTCCGCATCGCCCCGGTGACCTCGTCGCCGGGGCGATGCGCCGTTGGTGGGGTACGGCAAGCAGGCCGTAGCCGCGATCACCAGCAACGGGAGCCCACTCGCGACCGCGTACCCGGCGGCTATCCAGCCGCTCACTGCTGGCGTCCGATCGACCAGCGAGCGAAAGACAGGCGAGGACAAACTGATTCGACGTCGCTGTAATGCATGACGGCATTGAGGGTGATCGGATCCAGATGGTCCGGCGCGGGAATGATCAACGCATCGGCGTCGGCTTCACGCACCTGGTCCGCGAGTGGGATAACGGAACCTTCACTTCGTAGAAATCGGCCGCGCACACGCCATGCAGCGCAACTACCGCGACTCGCTGCACGCCCTGCTACGCGCCGAACACGCCGCCCCCCAGCATGTTCGCACCATGGTCCACGTTCGGGAGCTGGTCGGCCACATGATGCGAACAGCCCGCCGCGACCGCACCACAGGCGACCTCGGCCGACTCGCCCAGCGGGTAGGTGTCGTGCCCGCTCGATAGCCACCAGACGTCGCGCGGACTCGCCCCGTACACCGACCTCGCACAGGCTG
The DNA here is from genome assembly GCF_059509835.1 of Nocardia sp. CDC519. Taxonomy (NCBI): domain Bacteria; kingdom Bacillati; phylum Actinomycetota; class Actinomycetes; order Mycobacteriales; family Nocardiaceae; genus Nocardia; species Nocardia sp. CDC519. Next base: position 1,762,117 of record NZ_CM183377.1, read on the forward strand.
CCGGCACTTCGCACACCCTATCGAGCCTCTCCGCGCCGACAACCTATGCGACGTTGACATGGTGGAGGTCGTGGTCGGGCTTGCTGGCGGTGAGATCACTCGTTGGAGGGGCGGTTCGTGAGGGAAACGGCGGCATTCCCCCCGATCTCGATAGCAGTCTCACGCACGATGTAGTCAGAATCCTCCAGGGCCTGAATCAACACAGGGCGTGCCGAATCCGGCTCCACGCGAGCCAGATAATCCAGAACGCTCGCCCGGATGAGTGGCGACGAATGCCCTACGAGGCCACGGATTCTGTCCGCGACATCGGTGACACCGAGTGAACCGAGCAGCCTGATCGCGTCCGCCGCAACGATAGGCTCGGCATTGCCGGCCAGCGACTTCGCCCGCTCAACGAACTGCGGATCATCGCCCTGCTGAACTGCCAGCACGGTCAGCGCAGCGCGCAACTGTGGAATCCGCCGACTGGCCAACTCCTGTACCAGCACTTCGATGCCGGCTCGGCCATGCTCGTACAGCCCCTGCGCGACGACCTCGTAGTAGTCGTCGTACTCGCCATCGACCGAAAACCGATCCACCAGATCCGATACCGATGGACCCGCCGGCTGGCCCCGCACCTCTTCGGCCGCCAAGACCTCGGACCACGGACGTTCGCCCGGCGATCCCTCACCTGTGGTCACTTGACGCCACTGATCTCATCGAGCGCGTTGCCCTTGAACTCACAAATTGTCACGAACCGAGCGTCCGCGCTACCAACTCGTCCCGATCCGCCACAGCCCCCTCCTTCATCGCCACTGCAAACCCCTTCTCCCCGAGGTGGATCCGTGCCTCCTCCTCGATGGCAGCCGCGTCCGGATGAGAACGGTCGGGTAGCCCGCGGGCGGCGGTGCTTGCCGCGAGCAGGCGGGCGGCTTGCTCGAAATCTCCGGAGCGCAAGGCCAGATCTGCGATACCGACAAGGATTTGGGCGATCAGGGCGGCGTGCCCGGAGAGGGTGGCGGCTTGGTAGGCGGTGGTGTGGTGGGTCCGGGCCTCGGTGAGGTCTTCGGTGAGGTAGCCGCGCAGGGAATGCAGGGTGGCGGAGACGTTGGGTTGCTCGGCGTCGGGGCCGAGGACGGTGCGGGCGAGGTCGATCTGCTGGTGGGCGAGGGCGGTGTCGCGGGTCCAGCGGGCGAGTTCGGCACGGGCCATGGCGACTTCGGCGAGGGAGGTCGGCCAGCCGGTCTGGTCGGCGCGGCGCTGCGCTTCGGCCAGGGCGGCCGCGCTCGCGTCGGGGTCGTCGAGCAGCCAGTACAGCTGCGCTTTCCTGGCGTGGATCGGCACCAGATCCTCGATCGCGCCGACTTCTGTGATGACGGCGGCGGCCTCGTCGTACAGTTCGCACGCCGCCCGGAATTCGCCGCGTAGGGCGGTCCGAGCGGCCAGCTCGGTCAGCGCGAACGACATGCCCCAGCGCTCGCCGATGGCGCGGAACTCGGTGAGCGCCTGTTCGAGGTATTCGTCGGCCGCGGTGCCCTCGTGTCCGAGCACGGTGCGCAGTTTGCCCAGTTGCAGCCGGGCCAGTGCCCGCACCCAGGGGTCGTCGTCGGTGAGCAGGGCCTCGAAGGCGGGCAGGAACGCGTCGGGGCCGGCGAGCATGCGGTCGAGCGCGGTGGTGAACCGCAGCGCCGGATGGCCGCCCTCGACACCACGGCCGGCCGCGCACGCCTTGCGGATCCATTCCGCGATGTGCTGTTCGTCATTGCGGCCCGCGCTGACGAAGTGCACGACGAGCCCGTAGACCATCGCCTGCGTCTCTGCATCGACGGTGCCGCCCGATTCGGCTGCCGCGACGACGTATTCGGTGCCCTCGGCCTTGTGCCCGCCCAGCCACCAGTACCAGCCGGCGGCCGCCGCGAGCCGCGTCGCTCCGTCGGCGTCGCCTGCGCCGAGTGCACCACGCATGGCCGCGGCGATGTTGTCGTGTTCGGCTTCGAGCACGGCCAGCCATTTCAGCTGTTCCGCGCGGCGCAGGTGGGGTTCGGCGGTGGCGGCGAGGTCGGTGAAGTACTTCAGGTGAGCACGTCGGGCGGTTTCGGCGTCGCCGGATTCGGCGAGCCGATCGGCGGCGTACTGCTTGATGGTTTCGAGCATCCGGAAGCGCGGATTATCGTCCGAGGTGACCAGCAGCAACGATTTCTCGGTCAGCGCGGTCAGCAGCTCGAGCACCTCCCACTGTTCGACCGTGCCGCCGTCGGCGCAAACATGTTCGGCCGCTTCTAGATTCGCGCCACCGGCGAACATCGCGAGCCTGCGCAGCACCGTCCGTTCGGCCTCGCTGAGCAGTTCCCAGCTCCAGTCGACCACCGCGCGCAGGGTCCGGTGCTGGGCGATCGCGGTGCGGCTGCCGCCGGTGAGCAGCCGGAACCGGTCGTCGAGGCGGTGCGCGAGCTGATCGAGGGACATGGTGCGCAAGCGCGCCGCCGCCAATTCGATCGCCAGCGGAATGCCGTCGAGGGCACGGCAGATCCGGGCCATGGTCGCCAGGGTCGCGGGGTCGCTGCCGAGATCCTTGCGCACCGCACCTGCCCGGTCCCGCAGCAGCGCCACGGCGGGGGTTTTCGCGATGGTGTCGGGGTCCGCGTCGGCGCCGGGCAAGAGCAGGGGTTCCACCTGCCACAGCGCCTCACCGGTGATGCCGAGGGGTTCGCGGCTGGTCGCCAGAATGCGCAGCCGCCGGCACTCGCCGAGCAGGCGATGAGCGAAGCCGGCCGCGGCCTCGATCACATGCTCGCAGTTGTCCAGGATCAGCAGGGTTTCCCGGTCGCGGATCGCCGCGATGAGCCGATCCATCGGTTCGGTATCGGCCGTGCTGCCCAGCAGCGCGTCACGCAGCCCGAAGGCCGACAGCGCCGCCTGCGCCAGATCGCCGCTGCCATCGGCGCCCGCCAGTTCCACCAGCCAGGCGCCGTCGGGCAGATCACCGAGCATGGAGTGGGCGGTTTCGGAGGCCAAGCGGGTCTTGCCGGAACCACCGGGGCCGGTCAGCGTGGTGAGCCGGTGCGCGGCGATGAGTTCGCGCACCGCGGCGATATCGCTGCGCTTACCGATGTAGCTGGTGAGTTCGGCGCGCAGGTTCGTGCTGCGCTGCTGCGGACGTGCGCCCACCTCGCCGCGCAGCAGGGCGACGTGCAGCGTGGACAGCTCCGGTGACGGGTCGACGCCGAGTTCATCGGCGAGCGCCTCCCTGGTGCGCTGGAACACCGTCAGCGCTTCGGCCCCGCGCCCCGCCGCGGCGAGCGCCCGCATGAGCGCACCGGCCAGCCGTTCCCGCGCCGGATGCTGGGCGACCAGATCGGTCAGCTCGGTGACCAGCTCGGCCCCGCGACCCAACCGGATCTCCGCTTCGTACAGATCCTCCATCGCCGACAGCCGCAAGTTGTCGTATCGGGTGACGACCGCGGCGACGTCATCGCTGTCGCCCAGATCCTGCATCGCCGGCCCGCGCCACAGTTCCAGGGCCTCCCGCAGCAGCCGGGCCTGAGACGCGTCATCGCCGCCGCGCGCCTGATCGAGCAGTTGATCGAAGCGCACCGCGTCGACGGCTCCCGGCTCGATGGCCAGCCGGTACCCGCCCGCCTGCACATCGAGCGCGCCCTCGGGCAACACCCGGCGCAAACGGGAGACCAACGCCTGCAAGGCATTAGCGGCATCCGCCGGCGGCTGCTCGCCCCAGATCCAGTCGACCAGCTTGGTCTTGGCGACCGCGCGGCCGGGCTCGAGCGCCAGCGCCACCAGCAACGCGCGCAACCGTGCACCCGGTATCGCTATCAATCCACCGTCAGCTGTCCGGATCTCCAGCGGGCCGAGCATCGTGATCTGCACCGGCTCATTCTGCCCGGGTCGTCAACGGCGCGCCCGGCGTCGCCCCCCGGGGGCGGGTGGTCCGGGCGGTAGGCCATGCATGGTGCCGGCGGATTGCCGGTTGCCGGCCGGTCGACCGGCCTGCGTGGTTGGCGCTGCGTGTGGCGCCGACGGATGGTGTCCGGTCGTCAGCCAGCTGTGCGGTCTCGCTGGTGGGCCGTGCCCGGCGCCGCGCGAGATCGTGTCCGTGCGGCCCGACGTGTGCCGACCGGGTGGTGTGCAACGGGATCGTGGATCGTTCCGAGCGGTTCGCGCGAGGTGTTCATCCGGTCGAATGCCGTGGTCAGCGGGGTAGAACCGCGTGCTCAATGAGGCCGCCCGGCATATCAGGCGGGGCATCAGCTCGGTGTCAGGTCCGTATCAGCCGCCCCCGCGACAGTAGTCACATCAACGCAACAGCGACCGCGGCGAGCAGGCAGCGGGAGCACGATCTCGAGGAGAACCCCATGTACACCTTCCAGACCCCGCAGCCGATCGCCGTCACCGTCGACGTCCTGGCCGCCGACGTCACCGTCATCGCCGCCGAACGCACCGACAGCGTCGTGCTGGTCCGGCCGGCCGACGCCGACAAGAAGGCCGATGTGCGCGCCGCCGAGCAGACCGTCGTCGAATTCGAGGCGGGCACCCTGAGCGTGATCACCCCGAAGAACTGGCGCAGCCACACCCCGTTCGGCGGCAACCCGCGCATCGAGGTGACCATCGAGGTGCCCGTCGGCTCGGAGCTGACGGCCACCAGCGGCGTCGGCCGCGTGCTCGGCGCCGGCGAGCTCGGGCACTGCGATCTCACCGTGTCGCTCGGTGACATCATCGTGGAGCGCCCGCAAGGTTCGGTGACCGCCAAGACCGCCAAGGGCGATATCCGCATCGGCGCCGCCACCCGCGGCGATATCCGGTTGGAGACCTCGGTCGGCGAGCTGGAGATCGGCATCAACCCCACCAGCGTCGCCCAGCTGGACACGGCCGCCACCGTAGGCGCGGTGCGCAACACCATCGCGCCCGTCGTCGCCGAGCCGGTGGACACCGTGCAGGTGTTCGCGCGCACCACCCAGGGCGACATCGTCATCCGGCACGCCGTCGCCGCCTGAGCCGGGCGTGACCGTGCCGGAACTCCAGGTAGATCGCGAACGCTGTATCGGCGCGGGCATGTGCGTGCTGACCGCGCCCGCGGTGTTCGACCAGCACCCCGACGACGGCCGGGTACTGCCGCCGGCTTCCGCTCCCGACGCGGAGTGGGAGCCGGCGGTCGCCGAGGCCGCACTGCTGTGCCCCTCAGGGGCCATCACTCTCATCGACCGCGACTAGATCCCGATTCTTCTCTCCGACAAGGACATCCGATGACCGACACCGTCTCCGCCCCGCACGGTCTGCCGCAGCAGCGCGACGCGGGCCCGTTCGATCCACCGAGCGCGATCACCCGGTTGCGTGCGGCCCGCCCGGTCAGCCCGCTGCTCTTCCCGGACGGCCACGAGGGCTGGCTGGTCACCGGTTACGAGGCAGTCCGCGCGCTGTTGGCCGACACCCGGTTCAGCTCCCGCCAGGACCTGGACATCATGCACATCCCGTACGAGACCCCGGGCATGCCGTTTCCCACCGAGCCGTCGCCGCAGATCCCCGGCCTGTTCATCTCCATGGATCCGCCGGACCACACTCGGTTGCGGCGCAAGCTCATCGGCGCGTTCACCGTCCGCAGGATGCGCGCGCTGGAAGAACGCATCGCCGAGATCGTCGAGGAGCGTCTCGACGCCATGGCTGCGCTCACCCCGCCGGTCGATCTGGTCGCCGAATTCGCGCTGCCGGTGCCGTCGCTGGTGATCTGCGAAATGCTCGGCGTGCCCTACGAGGACCGCGCGAACTTCCAGGCCAACTCCGCGCAGTTCCTGGTCAAGGAACAGACGGTGGAGGAGAAGATGGCGGCCTTCGGCGCGATGCACACGTACCTGGCGCAACTGGTCGCCCGTAAACGGGCCGAGCCCGGTGAGGACATCCTGTCCGACCTCGCCCGCGACGAGGATCTCGGCATTGATGAGCTCACCGGTATCGCCTTCCTGCTGCTGCTCGCCGGTCACGAGACCACCGCGAACATGCTGTCGCTCGGCACCTTCGCGCTACTGGAACACCCAGACCAACTGGCGCTGCTGCACGCCGAACCGGAGCTGATCCCCGACGCTGTCGAGGAACTGCTGCGCTATCTGTCGGTCGCCGACATCTTCTATCGCTACGCCACCGAGGACATCGAGCTGTGTGGTGAAACGATTCCGGCTGGCTCCACCGTCGTCGTCTCGCTGCTGGCTGCCAACCGCGACCCGATGCGATTCGAGGAACCCGACCGGCTCGACATCCACCGCAAGGCGCGCGGTCACGTGAGCCTCGGGCACGGGATGCACCAGTGCCTCGGCCAGCAGCTGGCCCGGATCGAGATGGCCGCGGGCTTCGCCGGCCTGCTGCGTCGCTTCCCGACGCTGTCGCTGGCCGTGCCCGCCGACCAGGTGCCGCTCCGAACCGATATGAACATCTATGGCGTGCACGAACTTCCGGTCACCTGGGAGGTCGGGTAGCGACGTTCCATGAATCGGCTCGTCGCACCGGCATCCGGGTTCCGCGCCCGGATGCCGGTCTTCGTCGTTCCTCTCGAAGAGGTGCAGGCGGACGGCATTGGCCGCGGTGTCGAGCGATCGATCTAGGCCGAACGCGGTATCCGGTACTCGGTGCCGATCACGTCCGCGTAATGGCCCATCAACTCTTCGCAGATCGCCGGCCAGGTGCGGTGCAGCACCGATTTCCGGGCCGCACCGGCGAAGCGGGCGCGCAGCACCGGATCACGCAGGGCCGCGACGGCGCTCGGCAACAGTTCGCTGAACCGATCCACCGGCAGCAGATACCCGTTGCGGCAGTGCGCGATGAGGTCGCGCGGGCCGCCGGCATCGGGTCCGATCACCGGAACCCCCGAGGCCAGCGCCTCCTGCACTCCCTGACAGAAGGTTTCGTGTTCGCCGGCGTGCACCATCACATCCAGGCTCGCGTAGGCCTGGACCAGTTCGGCACCGCCGAGTTCCCCGGTGAACACCGCGCCCGGCATCAACCGGGTCAGCCGGGAGCGTTCGGGGCCGTCGCCGACGATCACCAGCTGGATATCCGGATCGTGCGCGAGCGCCGCCAGCCGCTCGACATGCTTCTCCGGCGCGAGCCGTCCGACGAAGCCGACGATCAGCTTCTCCGGGCCGGCCCATGACTCTCGTAGCGCCGCTCGCCGCGCCGACGGCGTGAACCGTCCGATATCCACCCCGCGACCCCACCGATGCACCCGCGGAATGCCGTGCCGAGCCAGATCCGCCGCCGCGGCCGACGACGGCGCGAGCGTACGGGCCGCGCCCTCGTGAATCCGCCGCGTCCATGCCCATGCCGCGCGACTGGCCAGCCCGAGCCCATAACTCTTCGCGAACCCCGCGACGTCGGTCTGATACACCGCCACCGCGGGCAGATCCAGCCGCAGCGCCGCCCCGAGCCCACCGGCGCCGAGCAGGAACGGCGAGGCCAGGTGCACCACATCGGCGTCGAAATCGGCGATGGCGCGCACCATGCCCGGTTGCGGCAGGCCGACGGGCAGGGAACTGATCTTCGGCACCATCACCGCGGGCACCCGGTACACCGGGAACCGCCCGTGGAAGCGCGGCGCGGGCGGCTGCCCACGCAGCGTGTCCGGCGCGATGATCAGCGCGTCGTGCCCGTGCTGGTCCAGATGATCGAGAACCCGGAGCACGGAGTTGACGACACCGTTCATATTCGGCAGGAAAGACTCCGACACGATGGCTACGCGCACGTCTCCAGTGTGATCGGTGGCGCCGTCAGCCCAGTCACGCCGACATGACACCCACGCGAAGTTCCGGCGAACACCTCTCAGACCTTCGCGGTCGCCACCTCGACCGGCCTGCGTTCGGTTCGCCGCAGAATCCACAGCGTGGGCAGCGCGAGCGCCCACGTCACCGCGATCACCGACAGCGCGGGCGGTATCGCGACCCGTACGTCGCGTCCGGCGACCCGCACCAGGTCGGGATCGGCCCGGTTGTATTCGACGTTGATGTGCTCGCCTTTGGTGAGGTTGGTGGGGTAGAGCACCCCGACCTTCGGATTGTGCGTCACACCATCGGGCGTCACATACTTCACCGCCGAGCGCAGCCGGCCAGCCGAGATCACTTCACCGGTGGTGCGGCCCATATCCGAACTGATCAGATAGTCGTTGCGCCAGGCCGCCAGCACCAGCAGACCTATCAGCACACTGACCACGATGGCGGCGGTGAGTACCGCGATCCGCGCCCGCCGCAGGCGTACCGGGCGCCCCTCCGGCTGACTGGTTTCCGACACCGCCACAGGTTACTGGCCCGCCGCACCGCGTGCCCGTCCGCCATGTGCGGCCGATGCCGGGCCGGGCGAGCCGGGGTCGGCTACCGTGACGCCATGTCCCGAAAATTCAGCTTCACGGTGCCCTACACCGTTCCGGTGGAGGACCTGCACCGGGCACTCACCGGCGACGAGCTGTGGCAGGCCCGCTTCGCCGGCGCCGAGACCGCCACCCTCGATCTGGCCCACCCCGGCGGCGAGGGCACCATCCGGCTCGCGATGAGCGAGAAGATCCGTCCCGACAAGATTCCCGGCATCGTGCGCAAGGTGCTCAAGAGCGATCTGGTGGTCTCCCGCACCGACACCTGGCAGCCGCTGACCGGCGAGATCGCCAAGGGCAGCTTCGAAGGCACGTCCAAGGGCGTCAACTCGGAGATGTCGGGCACCTATGAGCTGCGGCCCACCGCCGAGGGCAGCGAAATCGAGGTCGTCGGCACCGTGAAGGTGAAGGTTCCGCTGGTCGGCGGAGCCATCGAGCCGCTGGCCGAACAACTGCATCACCGCGTGCTCGACAGCGAGCGCAAGTTCATCGAGAAGTGGTTCGCCGGGCAGGCCTCTGCCTGATCCGCGAGGTGGATGCACACCGTGCTGGCGTGCATCCACGTCACGCGCCTACGGCGCGAAATCGCTCGGGTCGTAATCCTTCTTCTGCACCAGCACCAGCCAGTTGCCGGAGTTGTCGCGCATCACCGCTTCGACGCCGTAGGGGCGGTCCGAGGGCGGCTGCACGAACTCCACGCCCTTGGCCGACAGTTCCTCGTAGGCCTTCTGGCAGTCGTCGGTGGCCAGGCCGAGCGCGCCGTGCGTGCCGTTGGCGAGCGCGCGCCGGGTGGCTTCGGCGAGGTTCTCGTCCAGCGGCGGGCCCGGCACCATCAGCGTCACTTCCAGTTCGCGATGGTCGGGGTGGGCGATGGTGAGCCAGCGGAAACCACTGTCGCCCATCGTCACATCGGCGGTCTCCACGAAGCCGAGCTTGTCGAGGTACCACTGCTTGGCCGCGTCCATATCGGTCACGTACACCGTGACCAGCGAAACGTGCGTAATCGGAGTCATGAGCTCAGGCTATGTGCGCGCACACCGCGGCGGCTTCTCCGAAATTGCGGCGTCACCGTTCCTTGTCCGGCCGGGGTGCCCGATCGGACAAGCCGTGCATGAACACGTAGCAACCCGGAATCCGTGGCGCGCCGTCGGCGGCGAACTTCGCCTGATACGCCGACGGCGACATCCCGACCAACTCGGTGAACTTCCGGGAGAACGATCCGAGGCTGGTGTAGCCGACGAGCATGCACGCCTCGGTCACCGTGACATTCGTGGCGCGCAGCAGATCCTGGGCCCGCTCGACGCGTCGCTCGGCCAGATACACCGCGGGCGTCTTGCCGTAGGTCGCGGCGAAACAGCGCAGGAAGTGATACTTCGACACACCCGCGGCGGCGGCAAGGCCGTCCAGATCCAGCGGCTGGGCGTATTCACGGTCGGCGAGATCCCGTGCCCGCCGCAGATGCGGGAGCAGATCCTCGGGCACCGGTCGCGGCGTCACCGTTCCACTGTAGGGCGGCGCGGGTCCGCACGCGGCCCCGGCCCGCTCGATGCGGCGATCAGCAGAACGGTGGCCGCTCGTCGAAACGCCGCGACACCCGCCCGGCCATCCGCCAGGCCCGCGCGACCAGATCCACGTCCTCGTCGGTGACCAGATTGCCCATCACCCGAACCGCGGTGCGCTGCAAGAACTTCGACCGCATCACCGGCGGCCCGCCCATCGGCACCATGCGCGGATGGGTGGCCAGGCCCGCGATCCGGCGCGCCACCGAATACGTGCGGCCGTAGCGGGCCCGCAGCAACTCCGGCCACACCGTGCTCAGATCCGGTTCGTCGAGCAGATCGGCGAGCATGTGCCCGCCTTCGAGCCCGTAATCGATGCCTTCGCCGTTGAGCGGATTCACACAGCCCGCGGCGTCACCGACCAGCACCCAGTTGCGGCCGGCGATATTCGACACCGCGCCGCCCATCGGCAGCAGCGCCGACGCCACCGCCCGCAGCGACCCGCTGAACTCCCATTCCTCGTGCCGCAACGCTGTGTAGTGCTCCAGTAGCGGCTTCAACGCGATATGCGAGGGACGCTTCTCGGTCGCCAGCGAACCGACCCCGATATTGACCTCACCGTTGGCCAGCGGGAACACCCAGCCATACCCGGGCACCAGCGAACCGTTCGCGTCCCGCAATTCCAGATGCGAGGTGATCCACTGATCGGCCGAACGTCCGGAGCTGATGTAGGCGCGGGCCGCCACGCCGTAGGCGTACTGCCGATGCCATTCGCGGCCGAGGATCTTGCCGACCGGCGAACGCACACCGTCGGCGACGACGAGGGTCCGGCAGCTGATCGACCGCGTGCCCGCCCCGGTACGCACCGTCACGCCGGTGACACGCTCACCGTCGCGGGTGACGTCGACGACCTTGGCGCCCTCCAGCATCCCCGCCCCCGATTTCACCGCGGTCTCGCGCAGCTTGTCGTCGAGTTCGGTGCGCGGAACGGCACTTCCGTAGGTGGGGAACGATCCACCCGGCCACGGCAGCAGTTCCTCGCGCCCGAAGCCGGTCATCCGCAAACCGTGGTTGACGGTATGCGCGCGCACCCAGTCGCCGAGCCCGAGATGCTCCAATTCGGCGGTGGCGCGCGGGGTCAGGCCGTCGCCGCAGGTCTTGTCGCGCGGGAACACCGCCGAATCGACCAGCAGCACATCGCGGCCGGCTCGTGCGGCCCAGGTCGCCGCCGCCGATCCGGCCGGTCCCGCCCCGACCACGACGACATCGGCGTGCGCGGGGACCGCGCCGTGTGTCTGCTCGTCACCGCCCGCTGGTGTGACATCCGGTGCACCCATGGACCCATACTCGCAGCGCGGCCGCACCGGTGTCGACGCCGGTGCCGTGTGACATGCGGCGGGGTGGCGGACTCGGCCGCCGACGCACCGCCGGGCTCACCGTCCGTCGCCCGGTCCGGTATGCGAAGGTGTGCGGTGCGCCCCAGCGGATATTGCCGGGAGTGACGGTGTTCATGGGGTTATCTACCGTGGACACGCTAGGTTCTTTGACCGTGGGTCGGACGCATCGCTGGGAGAAGAAATGAGCACATCTGCTGTGAGCGACGAGAGCACGGTAGTGGCAGGGGTGGATCTCGGCGATTCCGAACTCGCCGCCACGGTGCGTAACGGCCTGGCGGACGTCGAAAAGCTACTGATCGAGGAGCTGTCCGACGGTGCGTCCTTCCTCCAGGAGGCCGCACTGCACCTGGCCAAGGCCGGCGGTAAGCGGTTCCGTCCGCTGTTCACCATCCTCACCGGCCAGCTCGGCCCGCGCCCGACCGACCCGGACCTGATCACCGCGGGCACCGTCGTCGAACTTGTGCATCTGGCCACCCTCTACCACGACGACGTGATGGACGAGGCCACCATGCGCCGCGGTGCGCCGAGCGTGAATTCGCGCTGGGGCAACAGCATCGCGATCCTCGCCGGTGACTATCTGTTCGCGCATGCCTCCCGGCTGGTGTCGACCCTCGGCCCGGACGCGGTGCGGATCATCGCCGAAACCTTCGCCGAACTGGTCACCGGCCAGATGCGCGAGACGATGGGCGCCGCCGAGGCCAAGGATCCGGTCGCCCATTACCTGCGCGTGGTGTGGGAGAAGACCGGTTCGCTGATCGCGGCCGCCGGCCGATTCGGCGGCACCTTCTCCGGCGCCGACACCGAACACGTCGAGCGGCTGGCCCGCCTCGGCGACGCCGTCGGTACCGCCTTCCAGATCTCCGACGACATCATCGACATCTCCTCCGAATCGGCGCAATCCGGCAAGACACCCGGCACCGACCTGCGCGAAGGCGTGCACACCCTGCCCGTTCTCTACGCCCTGCGCGAGGAGGGCCCCGACGGTGACCGGCTGCGTGCCCTGCTGGCCCGCCCGCTGGAGACCGACGCCGAAGTCGATGAGGCGCTGGAACTGCTGGGCCGTTCCCCCGGCATGACCCAGGCCAAGCAGAAGCTGCAGGAGTACGCCGACCTCGCCTACGCCGAACTCTCCGCGCTGCCGCCGGGCCCCGCCAACGACGCGCTGGTGCGGCTGGTCCGCTACACCATCGAACGAGTGGGCTAGGCCCTCGCCGCGGCGCACCCGGAACTCCGGCAGCGCCGCGATCGTTGCCATTCTGTAGCACTCGAACTGCTGGATTACGTGAAGATCAGTAGCAGTCGAGCAGCGTTGTGCGCCGTCGGGCGGCGCGGAAATCCATACAGGACGGGGGAGCGGCGAGGAGACGTATGCACGGGCATGGGTATGCGAACGGGATCAAGACCTTTGGTTTGATGGTCGGACTATCCGCGCTGATCGTGTTCGCCGGGGCGATGTTCCGCAGCCCGACGATCCTGGTCATCGCGATCCTGCTGGCCGTCGGCATGAACGCCTACGCCTACTTCAACAGCGACAAGCTGGCGTTGAAGGCCATGCACGCCCAGCCGATCAGCGAGCTGGAGGCGCCGGTCATCTACCGGATAGTGCGTGAGCTCGCCACCGCCGCCCGTCAGCCCATGCCGCGGCTCTACATCAGCCCGACCAACGCCCCCAACGCCTTCGCTACCGGCCGCAGTCCCCGCCACGCGGCGGTGTGCTGCACCAGCGGCATCCTGCAGATCCTGGACGAGCGCGAGCTGCGCGCGGTGCTCGGACATGAGCTCTCGCACGTCTACAACCGCGACATCCTCATCTCCTCGGTCGCGGGCGCACTGGCCGCCGTCATCTCCGGTCTGGCCAATCTGGCCTTCTTCGCCACCGCCTTCGGCGGCAACCGCGAGGGTGGGCCCAACATCATCGGCGTGATCTTGGTCTCGCTGCTCGGCCCGATCGCGGCCACCCTGATCAAGCTGGCCGTCTCGCGCTCACGCGAATACCAGGCCGATCAATCCGGGGCCGAACTCACCGGCGATCCACTCGCTCTGGCCTCGGCCCTGCGCAAGCTGGAACGCGGCGTCCAAGCCGCCCCGCTGCCACCGGAACCGCAGCTCACCGCCCAGTCCCATCTGATGATCGCCAACCCGTTCCGCCCGGGCGAGCGCGCCGCCCGCTGGTTCTCCACCCACCCGCCGATGGCCGACCGCATCGCCCGCCTCGAAGAGCTGGCCGGCCGTCCGCGCGGCTGACCTCGGCGCGCAATTCCCGCTGGGCCTGCTCGGCCCCGAAGCTGGGCGTGACGAAGGACTCGCCCCGGCGCCCGGGGCGGTGACCTCGGCTAGCGGTAGTTGACGAACTGCAGGGCGATGCCGAAGTCCTCGCTCTTGAGCAGCGAGATGACGGCCTGCAGGTCGTCGCGCTTCTTGCTGCTCACGCGCAGCTCGTCGCCCTGGATCTGGGCCTTGACGCCCTTGGGGCCCTCATCGCGGATCTTCTTGGAGATCTTCTTCGCGTGCTCGGTGTCGATGCCCTGCACCAGCGAACCGGTGATCTTGTAGGTCTTGCCGGATACCACCGGCTCGCCGGCGTCGAACGCCTTGAGCGAGATATCGCGGCGGATCAGCTTCTCCTTGAACACCTCGAGTGCGGCCTTGACCCGCTCCTCGGCCTCGGCGCTGATCACGATCTTGTCCTCACCGGACCATTCGATCGCCGCACCGGTGCCGCGGAAGTCGTAGCGGGTGTTCAGCTCCTTCTCCGCCTGATGCAAGGCGTTGTCGACCTCCTGGCGATCGACCTTGCTGACGACATCGAAAGACGAATCGGCCACACTGCGCTCCTGTCCTGACGGTCCGGCGTTCGAGGTCGCGCCGGATGGTTCGCCGCACCCACCTAGTTCTACCCGGCCGAACGAGATTAGTCCCCGGACGCGGTCTGTGTCGCCGCAGGCAGGGGCGAGCCGGTCGAACCATGCCGCTGTACAGCCGGTTTGCATTCCGGGTGTGGGTTCGTTGTATTCTGCTCTGCGCGCCGAGAAGCGCGACGGCAGGTTGCCCGAGCGGCCAATGGGAGCAGACTGTAAATCTGTCGGTGAAAGCCTACGTAGGTTCGAATCCTACACCTGCCACCGAGAACCCCCGTGGATCGAAAACGATCCGCGGGGGTTCTTCCGTTTCCGGGCCGGCCGGTGCTGCGCGCGAGGCCACGGCTGGGCCCACGAGATCGGAAATACCCGCTCTGACCAGCCGGTTTGGTGCATAGACGGGTGAGTGTGTAACCTCGTTCAAGACTTCGAAGCGCCGGGGTCACGGAAAGTCGGGTCACGGTGCGTAAGAGGTCATGCCCCCTTAGCTCAGTCGGCAGAGCGTTTCCATGGTAAGGAAAAGGTCAACGGTTCGATTCCGTTAGGGGGCTCGCCGGATTGCCGGTGGTGACCGACTCGGCATCGCTCCCCGCTCGGAGGGGCTGGGCACGGCACCGTAAGGCAATGCGACCCGTGGCGGTGTAGCTCAGTCGGTAGAGCAAACGACTCATAATCGTTGTGTCGCCGGTTCAAGTCCGGCCATCGCTACCACAACCGATCAAGCCCAGTTCCGGAAAGAAGGCATATCGTGGCCGCGAAGTCCACCGATGTCCGGCCAAAGATCACCTTGGCCTGCGAGCAGTGCAAGCACCGCAACTACATCACCAAGAAGAACCGGCGTAACGACCCGGACCGCTTGGAGCTGAAGAAGTTCTGCCCGAACTGCGGCACGCATCGGGCGCACCGCGAGTCCCGCTGAGCCAACCACGCGTGTAGCTACCGCGTGCATCGGCGCCGGGACCTCGATTCCGGCACCAGCCGGAACACAACCGCCGTGACACAAGCATCGGGCCGGACCTCGCGTCCGGCCCGACTGCGTTGGCACGGTGCATCTGGCCAGCGGTGGTCTACGCTCCACCGACTCCGCAGACGGGGTCAGATAGGTACAGTCCTCCCGTGACAATGAACACCGGTACAGACGAAGCGGTCGCGACGGGCGAAAGTTTCGACCCCGCCGAACACGCGGCGGCCATGGTCGGTCACCACTACCGCGTCGACGACTACTACGAGGTCGGCCGCGAAAAGGTCCGCGAATACGCCCGCGCCGTGCAGGACTACCACCCGGTGCACTGGGAGGAAGACGTCGCGCAGGAGTACGGCTACGACGGCCTGCTCGCGCCGCTGACCTTCATCTCCCTGGTCGGGATCCTGGCCCAGCGCAAGCTGTTCGAAGAGGTCGTCACCGGCTACGACCTGAGCCAGATCATGCAGACCGACCAGATCCTGGAATTCCACCGGCCGATCAAGGTCGGCGACCAGCTGACCTGCGACGTCTACCTGCACTCGTTCCGGCAGGCCTTCGGCGGCGACATCATCGTCACCAAGAACATCGTCACCGATCAGCGCGACGAGCTGGTGCTCACCACCTACACCACGCTGATCGGCCGCAGCGGCGGCGATATCGACCCGAACCTGGCCGGCGCGGTTCGCAACGTGCTCATGCACGGCCTCGGCGAGGAGACCCCGCAGCATCACCCGCGCACCGTGCCCACCTCGGCGCCCGCGCCGGTGCCGACCGCTCCCGACGTCGCGCCGAGCAAGCACGCCATCGCCTTCGACTCGATCAGCGCCGGAGACGAGCTGCCCCCGCGCACCGTCCGGCTGACCCGGGGCGACCTGGTCAACTACGCCGGTGTGTCCGGCGACGCCAACCCCATCCACTGGAGTGACGAGGTCGTCAAGCTCGTCGGCCTGGACAACGTTGTCGCTCACGGCATGCTGACCATGGGCCTCGGCGGCGGATTCGTCACCTCGTGGCTCGGCGATCCCGGTGCGGTCAAGGAGTACAACGTCCGCTTCACCAGCCCGGTCTACGTGGGTGTGGACGAACCGGCCGAGGTGGAGTTCACCGGCAAGGTGAAATCGGTCGATCCCGAGACCAAGACCGCGGTCGTCGCCATCGTCGCGAAGTCGGCGGGCCGCAAGATCTTCGGGCGCGCGACCGCCACCGTGCAGCTGTCCTGACCTGGTTCGTGGGGGCCGGATTGGCTAATGCCACCGGTCTTCACGTACACTCGGGTTTCTGGGGTCACCAGCCGATGCGCGCTGCTCTGCAAGGCTGGTTCCAGGCGGCCCGGAGCCCAGCTCCGGAACTTCCGCTGACGGGGCCGGCAACTGCCGGAGCGGCGCGCGTGTTGTGTGGCACCAGGACAACTGAATACAGCACATGTGGCTGGGCATCAGCACCACCGTCCAGCCGAAGGGGCGTAGCTCAATTGGCAGAGCAGCGGTCTCCAAAACCGCAGGTTGCAGGTTCAAGTCCTGTCGCCCCTGCCCTGGATGCCAGCGATGAGAGAGGGTTCTGACGTGAGCGACGAGCGGGACACTCGCGACGACGGCGATGGCACCGCCGCGGCGAGTCGGCCGAGCGGCAAGCGGTCCGCCCGGCGGGCCCGCACCGGTTCGTCGTCCTCGTCGGCCGATAACGGCGCGGTCGCCACGATCGACCGCCCGCGCAAGGCAGCCAAGACCTCCGATCGGGCCGAACGCAAGAAGCCGGGCAATCCGTTCAAGCGTTTGATCAAGTTCCTGCGTGAGGTGATCGCGGAACTGCGCAAGGTGATCTGGCCCAACCGGAAGCAGATGGTCACCTATACGAGCGTTGTTCTGGTGTTCGTGGTCTTCATGGTCGCGTTCATCGCGGGATTGGATGTGGCGTTCGTCAAAGGTGTCGACTGGCTGTTCGGTTAACGAACGCCGCCGGAAGCCGACCCCGGGACGGGACGGACGGACCATTTTCACCGTGTCCGGCCCCGGCACGCAGAGGATTTACGTGACGACACAGGAAGCGAGTGCCCCAGTGAGCACCCCGGAGAACGACACAAACGACGAGTTCCCGGTCGACGACGCGGTGGCCGAGTCGGCCGCCGGCTCCGTCGAGGAATCCGCCGACGAGTCCGTGGCCGTCGACGAATCCGCGCCCGCTGACGAGGCCGCCGCTGCCGAGGAAGCCCCCATCCACGAGGCCCCGGCCGATCCGGTGGAGGAGATGAAGGCCGCGCTGCGTCGCGCGCCCGGCGAGTGGTACGTCATCCACTCCTACGCGGGCTACGAGAACAAGGTCAAGGCCAATCTCGAGACCCGTGTGCAGAACCTCGACCTCGAGGACTACATCTTCCAGGTGGAAGTGCCCACCGAAGAGGTCACCGAGATCAAGAACGGCCAGCGCAAGAACGTCAACCGCAAGGTGCTGCCCGGCTACATCCTGGTCCGCATGGAACTGAACGACGAGTCCTGGGGCGCGGTGCGCAACACCCCCGGCGTCACCGGCTTCGTCGGCGCGACCTCCCGGCCTTCGCCGCTGACCATCAACGACGTGGTGAAGTTCCTGGTGCCCGCCTCGCAGCAGAAGAAGGCGCCGGCCGCTGCTGCCGCTGCCGCCTCCGCCACTCAGGAAGCCGCCACCGAGGCCGTCGCCAAGCCGGTCATCGAGGTCGATTTCGAGGTCGGCGAGTCGGTCACCGTCATGGACGGCCCGTTCGCGACGCTGCCCGCCAGCATCTCCGAGGTCAACGCCGAACAGCAGAAGCTCAAGGTGCTGGTGTCGATCTTCGGTCGGGAAACCCCGGTCGAGCTGGCGTTCACCCAGGTCGCGAAGATCTGATCAAGGGGCCGTGCACCGGCCCCACATGATCGCGCGCGCGGCGATCCCGGTAAGGTGTCAGGGTTCGCGCGCGAGCCGGTGCAGTACTACCGGATTCGTCGGGCGGTGCCGGGCGTGCCCGGCTGCGGGTTCGCGCCCGCGACAGGCTTACGGCAACCGTAAGGAACCGAAACCAAGGAAGAAAGATGCCCCCCAAGAAGAAGAAGCTCGCCGGGATCATCAAGCTGCAGATCCAGGCCGGCCAGGCGAACCCGGCCCCTCCGGTCGGCCCCGCGCTCGGTCAGCACGGCGTCAACATCATGGAGTTCTGCAAGGCGTACAACGCCGCGACCGAGTCGCAGCGTGGCAACGTCATTCCGGTCGAGATCTCGGTGTACGAGGACCGGACCTTCGACTTCAAGCTGAAGACCCCGCCCGCCGCCAAGCTGCTGCTCAAGGCCGCAGGCGTGCAGAAGGGCTCGGCCGAACCGCACCGCAACAAGGTCGCCACCGTGACCATGGACCAGGTGCGCGAGATCGCCAAGACCAAGCAGGAAGACCTGAACGCCAACGACATCGAGCAGGCCGCGAAGATCATCGCGGGCACCGCTCGTTCGATGGGCATCACGGTCGAGGGCTGAGCGTCAGCTCCCTGCAACTGGTGGGAGGGCCGGCCAGGCCCGATAACCACTTCTGAACCACAGCTAAGGACAGAGAAAACATGGCAAAACGAAGCAAGGCGTACCTCGCCGCGGCCGAGAAGGTCGATCGCACCAAGCTCTACTCCCCGCTGGCCGCCGCGCGGCTGGCCAAGGAGACCGCCACCACCAAGACCGACGCGACCGTCGAGGTCGCCGTTCGTCTCGGTGTGGATCCCCGTAAGGCCGACCAGATGGTCCGCGGCACCGTCAACCTGCCGCACGGCACCGGTAAGACCGCCCGCGTCATCGTGTTCGCGGCCGGCGAGAAGGCCGCCGAGGCCGAGGCCGCCGGTGCGGACGCCGTCGGCGCCGAGGATCTGATCGAGCGGATTCAGGGCGGCTGGCTGGACTTCGACGCCGCGATCGCCACCCCGGACCAGATGGCCAAGGTCGGCCGCATCGCGCGTGTCCTCGGCCCGCGCGGTCTGATGCCGAACCCGAAGACGGGCACGGTCACCACCGACGTGACCAAGGCCGTCAACGACATCAAGGGCGGCAAGATCAACTTCCGCGTCGACAAGCAGGCCAACCTGCACTTCGTCATCGGCAAGGCATCCTTCGACGATGCCAAGCTGGTGGAGAACTACGGCGCCGCGCTGGACGAGATCCTGCGTGTGAAGCCGTCGACCGCCAAGGGCCGCTACGTCAAGAAGGTGACGGTCTCGACGAACACCGGACCGGGCATCCCGGTGGACCCGAACCGCACCCGCAACCTCCTCGACGAGGACGCGTAAGCAGCACCTGAGCACCACCGAAACGGCGGGAACGCGATCTGCGTTCCCGCCGTTTCGGCGTTCACCGGCCCTACGCCCCGGCCGCCGAGCGGGCCGCGGCGACCGATTCTGCGGTCGCGCGGATGCTGAGAGAGAATAGGGGTGTGAGCGACGGACTCAGCACAAGGATCAGACATCGGCCCGGTGCGCCGGCCGATGTCGCGGCACCAGGCGGCTGCTAGCTCGATGTCGGATCAGGAAGTACCGGACCAGCGGTCCTCGAAGGTCGTTCCACTCCCGCGGCGCCCGCGGCGGGTGGCAGAGGCCGCTCCACCGAAAACGTGGCGTCCGGAATTCGGCGCGTCGTACGACCCGGCGCCGACCAGGCCGGTCCTGCGGTCGGAGTTGCAGGGCGAAACCGGAGCGTGGCCGGTCGGCTCGTGGTCGGCGAGCCCGACCGACTCACCCGGCACCGGTCGGGCAGGTAGCGTCGTCGATCTCGACGAGCTGCGTCGGAAGCGGTCCGGCGATGACGCCGGAGCCACCGGACACCGGCGCCTGCCCAAACCCCGCCGAATCGGCGAACGATCCAGCGACGACAGTGCGAAGGACAGTCACCGCGACGATGACTCCGGTTCTGCCGGCACCCGTGCCGGGCGGCACCGCAAGTAACCAGACTCCGGTGACGGAGGCCGGCCGGGAGAACCCACCGGCCACCCACACCTGCCGACCGGTCCGCTCAGTCCGACTCCGCCTTCCCGCGCCAGCCGAGCAGCACCGAATCACCCTCCGGCACACCCCAGGGCAGAAAGATCGCGACGATCACCGCGCAGACCACCACCGCGCCCGTGGCCACCAGCGAGGCGGCATGTGAGCCTTCCAAGCAGGCGGTCTTCATCGCGGTGATGATGTTCTCGCGCTGCGAGTCGAAGAACGGCGTCAATTCCCGTTTGCGCATCTCCAGCACGCTCAACGGGGTCGACTTCGCGAAGTCCTTCTCGTTGTCCGACATCAGCGTTCCTGGCACACGGTCGATCAGCGGCGCCACCTTCGTCGTGTAGTACGAGGCGACGATCGAGCCGAGCACGGCCACGCCGAGCGTGCCGCCGAATTCGCGGGTGGTGTCGTTGACCGCGGAGCCGGCGCCCGCCTCGTTCAACGGCAGCGACGACATGATCGATTCGGTGGCGGGCCCCTGCACGATGGCCAGGCCGAGTGCCATCGACACCATCGACGGCAGCACATCGGTGAGATAGCCGCTGTCGACGGTCACCTGACCGCCGAGATAGAGCCCGAGCCCGGTGAGCAGCAAGCCGAACACGATGACCGGGGTGGTGCCGAGGCGTTGCGCGAGCAGGGTGGCGACGGGCGCGCCGATCGCGACCGAGAACGCGAAAGGCAAGGAGGCGATACCGAATTCGAGCGGTGTGTATTCGCGAACCCCCTGGAAATACTGGGTGATCAGGAACAGGAAGCCGAACATCGAGAAATAGCCGACCGCGATGGCAAGGGCGGGCAGCGAGAATCGTCGGTTGCGGAACAGGCGCATATCGAGAATCGGTGCGCCGGTGCGCAATTCCCAGCCGATGAACGCGGCGAGCAGCGCGAGGCCACCGGCCGCCGCGGTGAGCGTCGTCGCCGAGAGCCAGCCATAGCGCGGGGCTTCGATGATGGCCCACACCAGCAGGGTGATACCGGCGATGGACAACGCGATGCCCGCCAGGTCGAGCCTGCCGACCTCCGCCGACCGTGATTCCGGCACCCACAACACGGTGGCTATCAAGGCCACGAGGGCCACCGGCACGTTGATCCAGAAGACGGAGTGCCAGGAGAAATGCTCGAGCAGCCAGCCGCCGGAGATGGGTCCGATCGCGATGGCGAAGCCGGCCATGGCGGTCCAGGCCGCGATGGCAAGGGCGCGTTCCCTTCGGTCGGTGAAGATATTGATGATCAGCGCCAATGTCGCCGGGAACACCGCGGCGGCGAACACCCCCATGGCCGCACGGGCGGCGATGACACCGTCGAGCGAACTCGACAGCGCACCGACCACCGACATCGCACCGACGCCGACCAGGCCGATCATCATCACCCGGCGGCGCCCGTAGCGGTCGCCGAGATTGCCGAAGGCCAACAGCAGGCCGGCGAAGGTGAGGGTGTAGGCGTCGACCACCCATTGCAGGCCGCTGACGCCGGTGGACAGTTCGACACCGATCGACGGAAGGGCCACATTGACGATGGTGTTGTCGAGTACGACGAGCAGTTCGGCGAGGCAGATCACCGCGAGCGCGAGGAATCGGTGCGCACGTCGTTCCAGCAGCACCGGTGGATCGACTAGTGAGGTTGTCATGGCGAGCAGCGTATGTAGTAACAGTTACTTCAAGTAACACTTATGCTCTGCGATCCTGCTCACCTTGCGGGTCGAATGTGATGCACGACACTGAAATTGACTGATTCGCGGGCTCAGTGGACCCCGTTTTGCCAGATGGGGGACCTACCGGTACTCTGAAGCGAAGTTATCGACGTGTTCGATCGCTACCCAATCCGTTCTACCGAAGACCGTTGGTCGCCGTTCCCGCATGGGTTCGGTCGAAGGTCCGGCATCAGCCGGCGGCCCACGCAGGGAGAGCCGAGGCTGGGAGTCGACCACGGGCCCCGGCCCGGATCGGTTCATCCTATTGCGCCCCGGAACGCTCTGCGTCCGGGGCGTTTGTTGTTTCGCCACCTCAGGTCGGTAGTTCGGGTCCGAACCGACATCAGAGAGGAGGCGAAGTATGGCAAAACCCGAGAAGGTCACCGCGGTCGCGGAGATCGCTGAGCAGTTCAAGAGCTCGACGGCCACCGTCGTCACGGAATACCGTGGCCTGTCCGTCGGTGCCCTCACCGAACTGCGCCGCGCGCTCGGTGCCGACGCCACGTACTCCGTCGCCAAGAACACCCTGGTCAAGCGGGCTGCCGCCGAGGCCGGTGTCGAGGGCCTGGACGACTTGTTCGTCGGACCGACCGCTATCGCCTTCATCCAGGGCGAGCCGGTCAACGCGGCGAAGGCGCTCAAGACCTTCGCCAAGGATCACAAGGCGCTGGTCATCAAGGGCGGCTACATGGACGGCAACGCGCTGTCCGTGTCCGAGGTCGAGAAGATCGCCGACCTGGAAACCCGCGAGGTGCTGCTGGCCAAGCTGGCCGGTGCGCTGAAGGGCAACCTGGCCAAGGCCGCAGGCCTGTTCAACGCTCCCGCGTCGCAGGTGGCCCGCCTGGCCGCCGCGCTCGAGGACAAGAAGCGGGCCGAAGGCGCCGAATAAGCGCCACCAACCCCCGCGGCGTGAGCTCAGGGGCCGGAGGCGGAAGCGGAGCGTAACCACGCAGGCCCCGTGAACGCCGCAAATCAAACGGGCGCGATCCGCGTCCGACCCAGACATCATCCACCGAAAGGAAACAACAATGGCCAACGTTGACGAACTGCTCGAGACCTTCGGCAACATGACCCTGCTCGAGCTGTCGGACTTCGTCAAGAAGTTCGAGGAGAAGTTCGAGGTCACCGCTGCTGCTCCGGTCGCCGTCGCCGCCGTCGGTGGCGCCGCTGCCGGTGGTGCCGCCGAGGCCGAGTCCGAGCAGGACGAGTTCGACGTCATCCTCGAGGGTGCCGGCGACAAGAAGATCCAGGTCATCAAGGTGGTCCGCGAGATCGTCTCCGGCCTGGGCCTGAAGGAAGCCAAGGACCTGGTCGAGGGTGCCCCGAAGCCGATCCTGGAGAAGGTCGCCAAGGACGCTGCCGACGCCGCCAAGGAGAAGCTGGAAGCGGCCGGCGCCTCGGTCTCGGTCAAGTAATTTCCGAGCGAAACGCCGTAACGGGCGGTCCCATTTCCTGGGGCCGCCCGTTCGTGTTCTCCGGCCACCTGCCGGGGTCGGCCGAATAACCGGACCGTTCGGGGGTTACTCTTCGGTCAGGTTGGGGTGTGCGACGACATGCCCATGCGATAGAGTGACCGAACCCACTGTGACGTGACACACCGCGAGGTCGAGCCCGCGGTTCGCCGGTGGGGCGGCTCGCTGAGAAATGTGGAGGTTGGCGTGGGCGTCGAGGTCAGGACCGAAGGCATTACCAAGTCCTTTGGTTCCCAGCGGATTTGGCAGGACGTTTCGATCACCCTGCCCGCCGGGGAGGTCAGTGCGCTGCTCGGCCCCTCCGGTACCGGTAAGTCCGTCTTTCTGAAATCGCTGATCGGTCTGCTGCGCCCCGAGCGCGGCTCGATCTACATCGACGGAACCGATATCACCACCTGCTCCAACAAGGAGCTCTACGAGATCCGCAAGCTGTTCGGCGTCCTGTTCCAGGACGGCGCACTGTTCGGCTCCATGCATCTGTTCGACAACGTCGCCTTCCCGTTGCGTGAGCACACGAAGAAGTCGGAGTCGGAGATCAAGAAGATCGTCATGGAGAAGATGGAGATGGTCGGTCTCCTCGGCGCGGAGTACAAGCTCCCCGGCGAAATCTCCGGCGGTATGCGCAAACGTGCCGGCCTGGCCCGCGCGCTGGTGCTCGACCCGCAGATCATCCTGGTCGACGAGCCCGACTCCGGTCTGGACCCGGTCCGCACCACCTACCTGAGCCAGCTGCTCATCGACATCAACGCCCAGATCGACGCCACGATCCTCATCGTGACCCACAACATCAACCTGGCCCGCACCGTGCCCGACAACATCGGCATGCTGTTCCGCCGCCAGTTGGTGATGTTCGGCCCCCGCGAGGTGCTGCTCACCTCCGACGAGCCGGTGGTCAAGCAGTTCCTCAACGGCCGCATGATCGGCCCGATCGGTATGTCGGAGGAAAAGGACGAGGCGCAGATGGCCCGCGAGCAGGCCATGGTCGACGCCGGTCACCACCACGGCGGCGCCGAGGAGATCGAGGGCATCATCCCGCAGATGAAGGCCCAGCCCGGTATGCCGGTGCGCCAGGCGGTGCACCGCCGCAAGCAGCGGGTGCGCGAGATCATGCACACCCTGCCGCACGCCGCGCAGGTCGCCATCCAGCAGTCGCTGGAGGAGAACGATGACACCCAGGTGATGTCCTACGACACCGCCCAGCTCTCGCAGGGTGGCCCGTACGACGCCACCGTGCCGCATCACCAGACTCCGAACAGGTAGACCACACCCCCTCGAATACCGCGCCGGATCACCGGCGCGGTATTCGTCTTTTCGGCGCCTGGTCGCCGATAAACCCCGCGACACGGCGGTTATGCGGGACTGTCGCAAGGTGTAACGCAGGTAACATCGGCCATCGTGAACCCAACGCTCGCGCGTTTACGGACTCCGGTCGAGTCCGGGTTCGCTCAGGCCGGGAAGATCTTCGCGCTGTTTCTCGATGTGGCGCGCAAGGTATTTCGCCGGCCCTTCCAATGGCGCGAATTCATCGAGCAATCCTGGTTCATCGCCAGCGTGTCGATTCTGCCCAGCGCGTTGGTGGCGATTCCGTTCGGCGCGGTCGTGGCGTTGCAGACCGGCTCACTGATCAAACAGCTCGGCGCCGAATCGTTCACCGGCGCGACCAGCGTGCTCGCGACCGTGCAGCAGGCGGCGCCGGTGGTGACGGCATTGATCATCGCGGGCGCGGCCGGCTCCGCGGTGGCCGCCGACCTGGGCTCGCGCACCATCCGCGAGGAGATCGACGCGCTGGAGGTGCTCGGCGTCGATCCGGTGCAGAAGCTGGTCGTACCCCGGGTGCTCGGCATGATGCTGGTGGCGCTGCTGCTCAACGGGCTGGTGTCGGTGGTCGGCATCGCCGGCGGCTATTTCTTCAATGTCTTGTTGCAGGGCGGCACACCGGGCGCCTATCTCGCGTCGTTCTCGGCGCTGGCCCAGCTGCCCGATCTGTGGATCGGTGAGATCAAAGCCGCCGTTTTCGGGCTGATCGCGGGCGTGATCGCCGCGTACAAGGGGCTGCATCCCAGCGGGGGACCGAAAGGAGTCGGCGACGCGGTGAATCAATCAGTGGTGATCACGTTCCTGGTGCTTTTCTTCGTGAACCTGGTGCTGACCTTGATCTATTTGCAGATTGTTCCCGCAAAGGGCTCCTGACCGGTGGCTGTCCGCTACCGCAATCCAGCCCTCGCGAAAACGGCCCGCCGGGCCGGGGAGGCCGCACGCGCGCCGCTGAACGTCATCGACCGCGCGGGCGAGCAGATGTCGTTCTATTCCCGTGCGATCGCCTGGATTCCGCGCACCGCGGTGCATTACCGCAAGGAGGTCATGCGGCTGCTGGCCGAGGTCACGTTCGGCAGCGGTGCGCTCGCGGTGATCGGCGGAACGATCGGCGTCATCGTGTTCATGTCCGGTTCGGTCGGCGTGGTGGTCGGACTCCAGGGTTTCAAGGCGCTCGATTCGCTCGGAAGTTCGGTGCTCACCGGATTCCTCACCGCCTATATCAACACCAGGGAAATCGCGCCGCTGGTGGCCGCGCTCGCATTGTCGGCGACAGTGGGCTGTGGCTTCACCGCGCAATTGGGCGCCATGCGCATCTCCGAGGAGATCGACGCGCTGGAAGTGATGGCGGTGCCCGGGGTGCCCTTCCTGGTGACGACCAGGGTGATCGCCGGATTTCTCGCGGTGATCCCGCTCTACGTCGTCGGTCTGCTCGGGACCTTTCTGGCCTCGCGGATGATCAGCATTTGGTTCAACGGCCAATCCAGCGGGTCCTATGACCACTATTTCGGGCTGTTCCTGCCACCAGAGGACGTGCTGTATTCGTTCCTCAAAGTGCTGGTATTCGCCTTCGTGATCATCATGGTGCACTGCTATTACGGCTTCCACGCCACCGGAGGGCCCGCCGGTGTCGGGGTGGCGGTGGGGCGGGCCGTGCGAGCGGCGATCGTGCTGGTCAATGTGCTGGACTTCTTTCTGAGCCTGGCGATCTGGGGCACCACGACGACGGTGCGGGTGGCCGGATGAGCAGCCGGGTGCAGTGGTGGCGGTCGACGGCCAAGGTGCGCAATCGGCTGCTCGGCATCGCCTTTTTCGTGGTGGTCGCGTTGTTTCTGTGGACGACGGTGGCCATCTACAACAAGACGTTCGTGAACTCGGTCGATGTCCGGCTGATCACCGACAGCGTCGGCAATGCGCTGACCAAGAACGCCGATGTGAAGGCGCGTGGCGTCACCGTCGGCGAGGTGCGTTCCAGCCGCGCCGAGGGCGGCCAGGTGACCCTCGAGCTCGCGATCGATCCGGCGCGCGCGGAGCAGATTCCGGTGAACTCGACCGCGCGGCTGCTGCCGAAGACGTTGTTCGGCGAACGGTATGTCGATCTGTTGATTCCCGAGGATCCGAGCCCGCAGCATCTGACGTCGGGGGTGACGCTGCATCAGGATGCCGGCGGCAATGCCGTCGAGGTGAGCAAACTGCTCGACGATCTGCTGCCGCTGTTGCAGGCGATCCCGCCGCAGGATCTGGCGGCGACCCTCGGCGCGCTGTCGCAGGCGCTGGCCGGGCAGGGGGAGGAGCTGGGTACGACGCTGGACCGGCTCGACGTCATCCTCACCGACGTCAACGCGGTGCTGCCCGAATTGCGTGCGGGTTTGCGCAGTCTCGCCGAGACCGCGATCACCTACGCCGACGCCGCACCGCAGCTCATCGACGCGCTGGACAAACTGCGCACCACCAACGCGACCATCGTGCAGCGCCGCACCGATATCGACGTCCTGCTGGCCACGCTGACGCCCACCTCCGCGGCGACCGCCGATTTCCTGATCGCCAACCACGACAACGTCATCGATGTCGCCGCGGACGCTCGTCCGGCGCTGGAATTGCTGGCCACCTATTCACCGACCTATGCCTGTGCGCTGGCCAATTTCGCCAAGATGCGTCCGCGGATCGACGAGATCATGGGCATGGGCACCGACCGCCCCGGCTCCCGGGTGACGATCGAGCTGGTCAACACCCGCGGCCGGTATCTGCCCAACCAGGACGAACCGCGCTGGCTCGATACCCGCGGCCCGGCCTGCTTCCCCGAGTTCCCGCTGGGTGTGGATGCGGGGCAGTATCCGGGCGGGCCCAACAACGACGGCTCCTATCAGCCACCGAGCCGCAACCCGGGCGATCAGCAGATCGGTGCCATGCAGCCACCGCAGTTCGGGGTGTTCCCGGCCGGGAACACGCCGACCATCGCGGGCTCGCCCGGCGAGCAGCACGCGCTCGGCGCGATCTACGGTGCCGCACAGGGTGTTTCGCCGGACCAGGTGCCGGGCTGGGTGACCAGGATCGCCGCACCGGCCTTTCGCGGGAGCGAGGTGAGTGTGCGATGAGGGCGCAGCTGCGTGGTCTGGGCGGGCCGCTCACCAAACTCGCGGTCTTCGTGGTGGTGACGCTGTTCGCGACGGTGATGCTCGGGCTGTCGATCGCGAACTACACCGGCGGCGGCACCATGTTCAAGGCCCGCTTCACCGACGTCACCTCGCTCAATCCGGGTGATGAGATCCGCATCGCCGGCGTCCGCGTCGGCAAGGTGACCGGGATTTCGATCGTGGACCGCCGGGTGGCGGAGGTGAAGTTCGAACTCACCGACCGCGAGTGGCTGCCCGCCTCGGTGATGGCCACCATCCGCTTCCGCAATCTGGTCGGGCAGCGCTATATCGAATTGGAGCGCGGTCCCGGTGAGCAGGGCCGCAAGATCAACGAGGGTGCGACGATTCCGCTGGAACGCACCCGGCCCGCACTGAATCTGACCACCCTGTTCGACGGATTCCGGCCGCTGTTTCGGACCTTGCAGCCCGAGGACGTCAACAAGCTGTCCTACGAGATCATCCAGGTCTTCCAAGGTGAGCAGGGCACCGTCGCCGACCTGGTCGCCAGCACCGCGAATCTCACCAACAAGATCGCCGACAAGGACGCGGTGATCGGCGAGCTGGTGCGCGATCTGACCGAGGTGCTCGACACCATCAACGCCCGCGAGGACCAGTTCGATCAGCTCGTGGTCAATACCGCGGCGCTGGTGGACGGGCTGGCCGCGCAACGCGACACGATCGGCCGCGCGGTCACCTCCCTCGGTGACGTCGCCACCGCCACCTCCGAGCTGCTGGTGCCGACCCGGCCGTCGCTGCAGGGCACCATCGCCGGCATCAACCAGCTCACCGGGGTGATCAACGAACGCCGCGACGAGGTGGATCAGGCGCTGGCGACGCTGCCGATCAAGATGGAAAAGCTCGGCCGCGTCGGCAGTTACGGCTCCTGGTTCCAGTTCTATCTGTGCGGCATCGACATCGTTGCCGGCCCGGGCGCCCCGGACGCGCCTCAGCTGAATCTGCCCGCCGGCCTGCCGACGATCAATCAGCCGCTCTACACCAATGCCGCGCCGCGTTGCCATGGGGAAGGGGGCCGCTGATGGACGATCGGGTGCTACTCGGCAAGCGCAGTCCCGCCTTCATCGGCGTGCTCGGGCTGGTGATGGTGCTGCTGGTGACGATGTCGGCGTTCTTCCTCGACCGGCTGCCCATCATCGGTGCGGGCATCTCGTATTCGGCCGAATTCTCCGAGGCGGCCGGGCTCGATCGCGGGGACGAGGTGCGGGTCGCCGGAGTCAAGGTCGGGTCGGTGTCGGGGGTGCGCCTCGACGGCGACCGGGTGGTGGTCGATTTCCGCACCAGGGATACCTGGATCGGTGACGAGACCACGGCGTCCATCCAGATCAAGACCCTGCTCGGGCAGAAGTATCTGGCGCTGGACCCGCAGGGTTCGCGGATGGCCGACCCGAGCGAGCGGATCCCGTTGTCGCGCACCGTCTCCCCGTACGACGTGATCGACGCCTTCAGCGACGCCGCCCGCACCCTCGACGAGATCGACACCACCCAGCTGGCCACCTCCATGCGGGTGCTCTCGGACGCCTTCGCCGCCACGCCGCCGCATATCCGCAGCGCGATCGACGGGGTGACCCGGTTGTCGACCACGGTGGCCAAACGCGATGACGAACTGCGCAAATTGTTCGCCGCGACGAAGAAAACCACCCAGGTGCTGGCTGACCGCAATGCCGAATTCGAGCGTCTGCTGACCTCGGGCGGGCAGCTGTTCGCCGAACTCAATATCCGTCAGCAGGCCATCTCGCAGCTGCTGGCGGGCGCCCAGACCGTGTCCACCGAGCTGAGTGCGCTGGTGGCCGACAACGAGAAACAGATCGGCCCGGCGCTGACCAATTTGCAGGCCGCGATCGACCTGCTCAACGCCAACCAGGCCAATATCAGCAAAACCCTGGAGTTGGCGGCGCCGTTCTACGGGCTGTACGCGAATGTGCTCGGCACCGGGCGCTGGTTCGACGCGGTGATCGTCAACATCACCCCGCCCGGCCTTCCGGAGATCCCCGGCTACCGGCCGCCGGTGCGCACGCTGGGAGGCAACTGATGGCGTTGCGGCGGGGCGGCAAGATCGCGATCGCATTGATCGCGGTCATCGCGCTGGTGCTGGCCGCGGCGCTGTGGTGGGTGTTCGACCGGCTCAACACCACCACGATCACCGCCTATTTCGATCGGTCGGTCGGCATCTACGAGGGCTCGGATGTGCGGATCCTCGGGGTGCCGGTGGGCTCGGTGGAATCGGTCGAACCGCTGGGCGATCAGGTGAAGATCGTGATGAGCGTCGACCGCTCCTACGACGTCCCCGCCGACGCCAGAGCCGCCCAGATCACGCCGTCGATCGTCTCGGATCGCTTCATCCAGCTCACGCCTGTCTATCGGGGCGGCCCGAAAATGGAGCGCACCGCGACGATTCCGCGTGAGCGCACCGCCACCCCGGTCGAGGTCGATCGGCTCTACCGCAGCATCACCGAACTGTCCGAAGCGCTCGGCCCGGACGGCGCCAATGCCGACGGCGCGCTGGACCAGCTGGTGCGGACCACTGCGCGCAACCTCACCGGCAACGGCGCCGCGATCGCCGACGGCATCAGCGAACTGTCGGCGGCCGCGCGCACGCTGTCGGATTCGCGCGGCGACATCTTCGACACCGTGAAGAACCTGCAGGCGTTCATCACCATGCTGGCCCGCAACGACCAGCAGGTGCGCCAATTCAACATCCAGCTCGCCGACCTGTCGTCGTTCCTGGCCGGGGAACGGCAGAATCTCGGCAACGCGCTGGAATTGCTGTCCATCGCCCTCGGTGACGTCGCCCGGTTCATCGACGCCAATCGGCAACTGATCCAGGGCAATGCCGATTCGCTCATCACCCTCACCCAGACCCTCGCCGACCGGCGCGACGCACTGGCCGAGGCCCTGCCGGTGCTGCCGGTGGCGTTGAGCAATCTCATCAATATCCACAATGGCGAATCCGGCACGCTGGATATGCGTGCCAACTTCACCGATCTGCAAGACCCGTTCGGCGCCATGTGCCGGATGCTCGACCTGAGCAAGCTCATGCCCGGCGACCCGAAGTTCGAGGCGCTCGGCAAGCAGATGCGACCGCTGCTCGAACGCTGCAAGCACATCACCGACCAGATCACGGCAGCCGTGCAGACGCCGACGCTGATCCTGCCGTTCGGCATCCTCAGCGCGGAGAACCAGCAGCGCGCGCCGGTGCCGGGGACGGTGCCGGGCACGCCGTCGAACCGGCTGCCGCCCTCGCAGGGAGGTCCGAAATGATGCGGCGGACGGCGCTCGCGGCGGCCGCGGTGGTCTCCGGGCTGTTGATGGGTTCGTGCTCGTCGGACGGCATCTACAGCATTCCGCTGCCCGGCGGCGCGGACGTCGGATCAGACCCTGTGCACATCGATATCCGGTTCGACGATGTGCTGGATCTGGTGCCGCAATCGGCGGTGAAAGTCGAAGGCGTACCGGTCGGGCGGGTGGAGGACATCAGCCTCGCCGAGGACGGCTGGACCGCGAATGTCTCCACCGTGGTGAACTCTTCGGTCGATCTGCCGGCGAACGCGCTGGCCGAAGTGCGCCAATCGAATCTGCTCGGTGAGAAGTTCATCGAACTGTCCGCACCCGACGGCGATGATGCGGGGCCGAGACTCGGCGACGGCGCGGTGATCCCGGTGACCAACACCAGGCACGCCACCGAGGTGGAGCAGGTGCTCGGCGCGCTGTCGCTGCTGCTCAACGGCGGTGGGGTGGCGCAATTGCAGCCGATCGTCAGCGAGTTGAACAAGGCGATCGGCGGCCGCGAAGACCGGGTGCGGGCGGTGCTGGAGCAGGCGAACACCCTCATCGGCGGACTCGACGAACAGGTCGATGACATCACAAGAGCACTCGACGGACTGGAGACGCTGAGCAACCGGGTCGCGGCGCAGACCCGCCAACTCGATCAGATCCTCGACGAACTGCCCGAAGGTATCCGGATTCTGGAACAACAGCGGCCGCAGCTGATCGCGCTGCTGGCCCAGCTCGATCGGGTGGGGCGGGCCGGGTTCGACGTCATCGATACCGCCAAAGACGATCTCATCCGCGATCTGCGCGCGCTGCGGCCCGCACTACAAGAGCTCGGGCGTGCCGCGCCGGACCTGGTCACCGCGCTGCCGCTCGTGCCGACCTATCCGTTCCCGGATTCGACGCTGGAGGGCACCTTCGGCGGGCAGGTCAATACCTGGCTGTCGGTGGATCAGCAGATCGGCGTCACCCTGAGCAATCTCGGCGTCGGCAAACCCGATCCGGTGTACATCCCGCCGACCGGGCCGCCGGTCAACGTCGACCCGTCCAATCCGTACTACGGCGGCAACGGGCCGCGGCCCGGCTGGCCGACGGTGTCGCTGTTCCCGCTGCCGCCGACCATGGCCGTCCTTCCTGTGCCGGGCCAACCGGGCGTACCGGGGTTGCCGCCGCAGCTCGGGCCACTGCTGGAACCGTTCGGAGGTGGACCGCGATGACGCGCATGGTGCGGATCCAGCTGATCGCGTTCGCCGTCATCGCGGTGCTCGGTGTCGTCTACGTGGGCGCCCGCTATATCCGGCTCGACCACATGCTCGGATTCGGGCAGTACGAGGTGCTGCTACGCGCCGAGCACACCGGCGGCGCCTACGCGGGCGCCGAGGTCACCTATCGCGGAGTTCCGGTGGGCCGGGTCGGTGGCGTTGACCTCACCGACGACGGCGTGCTGATCAAGCTGACGATCGATTCGAGTTCGCCGCCGATCCCGGCGTCGGCGCGGGCTGTGGTGGCCAACCGATCGGCGATCGGCGAGCAGTATGTGGATCTGCAACCGGACACGGTGGGCGAACCGTATCTGCGCGAGGGATCGATCATCGACTCGGTGACCACGCCGGTGCCGGTGGAAGAGTTGATCGGCAGCGTCGACACCCTCGCGAGCACCGTCGACCTGACCGCGCTGAGCACCACCGTCACCGAACTGGGTCGCGCACTCGACGGCAAGGGCGGCGACCTGCGCGGGCTGCTCGAATCGCTGAACACCTTCACCGAGAGCTTCCGGGAGGCGCTGCCGCAGACGGTGCAGCTCATCCGCGACGGCCGCGTCGCGCTCGGCACCCAGGCCGCGCAATCGGATGCGATCCGCGAATTCAGCGCCGGTCTCGACCAGCTCGCAGCCCAATTGCGGACCAGCGATCCGGCGGTGCGCAGGCTGATCGGCACCGGCACCGACGCCGGTCAGCAAATCGGCGCGCTGCTCGACGAGAGCGGCGCCGCCCTGACCACCGACCTGGCCAACCTGCGCGTGCTGCTGCTGGCCATCTCGCCGAAGTTCTACGCGCTCAAACCGCTGCTGCAAATGCTGCCGCAATTGTCCATCGGTGCCTCGGCCACCGCCCCCGGTGACGGCACCAGCCATTTCGGGCTGGTGCTCGAGACCAACAATCCGCCCGCCTGCACCGTCGGCTACGAGGGCACCAAGGCCATTCTCGACCGGATGAAGGCGCAGAACCCGGACTTCGACGACACCCGCGACGAGTTCCCCTTCAATACCGAGGCCCACTGCGCGGTGCCCTTCGGCAATCCGACCGCCGTCCGCGGCGGCGAACGCGCCGACCTCGCCGACCCGCTCATCGTCCAGCCCTGGGACGACAACCCCAAGGTCGACCCCGACAAGCTCAACCTCACCCCCATCGCCGTCCAGATCTCCACCCTGCTGGGAGTGACCCCGAAACGCTGAACCGAACGACACGAGGTGCGCAGTGAATCTCGACCCACCCGACCCCGAGGACACCAGGGCGCCGTCCCGCGATCCCGACTCCGCCGACAACCCACCCTCCCGTCCTACCGACGGCGCCGCGCCGGACCTCGGCGGCCGCAAGACCAGCGGCCGGTCCGAATCTGCGCAGGAGATGGACCGTGGATCACCTTCCGCCGATGCGGGCGGTAGTGAGCCCGGCGCCGGATCCGAGTCTGCGGTGCGTGGTCCTGGCGAAGTGCCGGCTGCCGAGGCCGGAGTGCGGGGCGGTCGGCCGCGCCGCAGGACCCGCTCGGCGGCTGCCGGGTCCGTCGAGGCGGCTGCTGATCCGGGCGATGCGACGGCTGATTCGGGCGAGGTGACTGCGGTCCGGGGCGAGGTGGCTGCTGATACGGGCGAGGCGGCTGCGGTTCGGGGCGAAGCGGCTGCCGATTCGGACGTGACAGTGGACGGTCCGGTCGCCGGTGTGACCCGCAAGCGCGGTGCGGGCGGTGAGAGCCCCGGTCCGCCGCGGTTCGTGACGGTGGCGGCGGTGGCGGCGCTGGTGCTCGCATCGGTTGCGGCGGCCTGGTTCGGGGCCGGGTGGGTGCGGGCGGCGTACTTCACCGATGGCCCGCGGGCGGCGGCGCGCGATGCGGCGCTGGACGCCGCCCAGCAGGCCGCGATCAATATGACCTCGATGAACATCGATGACGTGGCGGGGTCGCTGGCGATCGCGCGCTCGTC
This sequence comes from Nocardia sp. CDC519, assembly GCF_059509835.1. Taxonomy (NCBI): domain Bacteria; kingdom Bacillati; phylum Actinomycetota; class Actinomycetes; order Mycobacteriales; family Nocardiaceae; genus Nocardia; species Nocardia sp. CDC519. The sequence continues at coordinate 1,796,239 of NZ_CM183377.1, forward strand.
GATGACGGGGCCGATCCTGGCCTCGGCCACCGAACATCAGCAGCAGGCCGAGGCAATGGCGACGCAGGCAGGGGTGCGGATGGAGTCGAGTGTGCTCGGCGCCGCCGTGACCTCGTTGAACTCCGAGCTCGACCGGGCGTCGGCGCTGGTGGTGCTCCGGGTCACCGAGGCCAGGCCGGGCGAACAGCCGTCCGGGTATCGGTACACCTGGAGCCTCGATATGGCGAAGGACGGCGATACCTGGAAGGCCGAGCAGGTGTCCTCGCTCGGGCAGCCGGTGCCATTGAACGATGCGGGGACCAGCCCCGCCGATCCGGCGGCACCCGGGGCCGCCCCGCCCGGCGACCCGGCGCACGGACCCGACCCGAGTGGGGGCGAGGGCGCCGCTCCGGACGAGTCTCGCGACGCGCCTGCCCGGAGTGGGCCGGGCGCGGGCGCCGCACCGGAGGAGTCTCGCGATGTACCTGGCCCGAGTGGGCAAGGTGAGGGCGCCGCTCCAGGCGAGTCTCGCGATGCGCCCGCCCCGGGTGGTCCGGGCGGTGCACCCCCGGCAGGTGAGATCCCGTGAGGCTCCGCACCGGGCATCTACGCAACCGCCTCGGCGGACCGACCCGCCCCGCGCCACGGCGGCCCGCCCACGGCGCGGTCATGCCCACGGCTCCCGGCGGGGTGCCTGCGACCAGCATGTTCATGGCGCAGGGCCGCACCTCGCCGCGCCTCACCGCACGAACCGAGCTGCCGACCGGTGCCAGGAGGAACAGCGATGGCTGAACGCCGACCCGTCAACAAGATCTCCTCGCGCCGCCCGGTCGAACGCACGCCGCGTCCGGTCCGCCGCACCGGCACGCCGTCGACGGGATCGCGTGGTATCGCCGCCTCCGGCGCCCGCGCGGCCGGTCCGCGCGCCGGCTCCCGCGGTGCGGACAGTCGTGGGCCTGCCGCGATGACCGGCGCGAACACCTCCCGCGCGCCCCGCACCAAGACCACCCGCGCGGCCCGGTTGTCGCGCCCGGTGGCGAGCGGACGGGACCGGCGCCGTTTCCTGCCGCGCCGACGACCGCAGGCCGGCCGTGCCCGTTCCTGGACCCTCCCGCTGGCCTGCGGCCTCGCCGCGCTCGCGCTGGCCGCGTTCGCCGTCGTCGCCGCGCTGCGGCCGGGCGTTCCCGACGACAACGCCGCGTTCGTCGACAATGCCGCCACCGAGGAGGTGCGCGCGGCCGCCGAGCACGCACTGCGCACCGTGTACGGGTATCAGCTGAAGGACATCGACGGCTATCAGGCAGCCGTCTCCCAGGTGCTCACCGGCAAGATGCGCGCCGAGCTCGACAGCTACGCCGCCACCACCATCTCGGCCATCAAACAGGCCGGGACCAGCACCGAAGCGCATGTCGAGCCGGTCGGTGTGACCAAACTGACCGGCGATCGCGCCGAGGTTCTGGTCAACCTCGTGGTGAGCGCCGAGAAGGACGGTATCGCGCAGCAGAGCGTGGCCGGGCCGGTGGTGCTGCAGATGCGCAAGGTGGACGGCCGATGGCTGGCCGAGGACATCGTCGACCGTTGACCAGCGCCTGATCAGGGCGGCCGGGAAGCCGGGATAAGCGCAGCGGGGCAGTCGATCTCGCCGACTGTCCACCCGGTGCTGCCACTTGACGAGTCTCGCCGGACCCGTCACGCTATTCACAGCAGCGGCAGCTGTCACCGTGGCGGTAATCCGTCACAGTCGACACTCGGCTCACCGTGGTTCTCGACGCAGCCAGCGGAATCGGACCCGGCCGGAGCAGGGTGGCCGGACACGGCGCGTCGGCCTCGCGAAAATTCGCATGGCTGGTACTTTGACACCTCCGTGTCAGTAGGTGTAAGTTTGGACGTTGCGCTGGCTGCCTCCTGTCCATACCTCGATTTGCACACGTAAGTTCCACCTTCCGGTGTTACTTCCGTTGGTGCCTGTTCGAGTTTCGTTCGGGTTGTAACCAGCGGAATTCGTAGCAGACAAGCGACGGTCGCGGACCACCACGCGACGCGCGTGAGGTGCTGGAAGGACGCATCTTGGCAGTCTCCACCCAGACAAGCGCCAATTCGAAGCTGGGAGTTGCGGGGTCTATCCCCGGGGCCCCGTTGCGGGTGTCTTTCGCGAAGCTCAGGGAGCCGCTTGCGGTGCCCGGGCTTCTCGATCTACAAACGGAATCTTTCGCCTGGCTGATCGGGTCGCCCGAATGGCGTGAGCGGGCAGCCGCCCGCGGCGACGTCGGCCTGGTCGGTGGGCTCGAGGAGGTGCTCGAGGAGCTCTCGCCCATCGAGGATTTCTCCGGGTCGATGTCTCTGTCCTTCTCCGATCCGCGCTTCGAAGAGGTCAAGGCCTCCATCGATGAGTGCAAAGACAAGGACATGACCTACGCGGCTCCGCTGTTCGTCACCGCGGAGTTCATCAACAACAACACCGGTGAGATCAAGAGCCAGACGGTCTTCATGGGTGATTTCCCGATGATGACCGACAAGGGCACCTTCATCATCAACGGCACCGAGCGTGTCGTCGTCTCGCAGCTGGTGCGCTCGCCCGGTGTCTACTTCGACCACACCGTCGACAAGAGCACCGAGAAGGATCTGCACAGCGTGCGGGTCATCCCGAGCCGTGGCGCCTGGCTGGAGTTCGACGTCGACAAGCGCGACACCGTCGGTGTCCGCATCGACCGCAAGCGTCGTCAGCCGGTCACCGTGCTGCTCAAGGCGCTCGGTCTGACCACCGAGGAGATCGTCGAGCGTTTCGGCTTCTCCGAGATCATGATGTCCACCCTCGAGAAGGACAACACCGCCGGTCAGGACGAGGCGCTGCTGGACATCTACCGCAAGCTGCGTCCGGGCGAGCCGCCAACCAAGGAGTCCGCGCAGACCCTGCTGGAGAACCTGTTCTTCAAGGAGAAGCGCTACGACCTGGCCCGCGTCGGTCGCTACAAGATCAACAAGAAGCTGGGCGTCCACCTGGGCGAGCCGGTCACCAGCTCGGTGCTGACGAAGGAAGACATCGTCAACATCATCGAGTACCTGGTGCGCCTGCACGCCGGTGACCGCGCGATGACCGCGCCCGGCGGCGCCGAGGTGCCGGTCGAGGTCGACGACATCGACCACTTCGGCAACCGCCGTATCCGCACCGTTGGCGAGCTGATCCAGAACCAGATCCGGGTCGGCCTGTCCCGCATGGAGCGCGTGGTCCGCGAGCGGATGACCACCCAGGACGTCGAGGCCATCACGCCGCAGACCCTGATCAACATCCGCCCGGTCGTCGCCGCGATCAAGGAGTTCTTCGGAACCTCCCAGCTGTCGCAGTTCATGGACCAGAACAACCCGCTGTCGGGTCTGACCCACAAGCGCCGCCTGAACGCGCTGGGCCCCGGTGGTCTGTCCCGTGAGCGCGCGGGTCTGGAAGTCCGTGACGTGCACCCCTCGCACTACGGCCGCATGTGCCCGATCGAGACCCCGGAAGGCCCGAACATCGGCCTGATCGGTTCGCTGTCGGTGTACGCGCGGGTCAACCCGTTCGGTTTCATCGAGACGCCGTACCGCAAGGTCGTCGACGGCCGGGTCACCGACGAGGTCAAGTACCTCACCGCCGACGAGGAGGACCGCGAGGTCCGCGCCCAGGCGAACTCGCCGATCGACGCCGACGGCAACTTCCTCGAAGACCGGGTCCTCGCCCGCAAGGGCAACGAGGAGATGGAGTACGTCTCCCCGACCGAGGTCACCTACATGGACGTCTCGCCGCGTCAGATGGTGTCGGTGGCGACCGCCATGATCCCGTTCCTCGAGCACGACGACGCCAACCGTGCCCTCATGGGTGCGAACATGCAGCGTCAGGCCGTGCCGCTGATCCGTTCCGAGGCCCCCGTGGTGGGTACCGGTATGGAGCTGCGCGCCGCGGTCGACGCCGGCGACGTGGTGGTGAACGAGAAGGCCGGTGTGGTCGAGGAGGTCTCCGCCGACTACGTCACCGTGATGGCCGACGACGGCACCCGCAAGTCCTACCGGATGCGCAAGTTCGCCCGCTCCAACCAGGGCACCTGCGCCAACCAGCGTCCGATCGTGGACGAGGGCCAGCGGGTCGAGACCGGCCAGGTCCTCGCCGACGGTCCCTGCACCGAGAACGGTGAGATGGCGCTGGGCAAGAACCTGCTCGTGGCGATCATGCCCTGGGAGGGCCACAACTACGAGGACGCGATCATCCTGTCGCAGCGCCTCGTGGAGGACGACGTCCTCACCTCCATCCACATCGAAGAGCACGAGATCGACGCCCGCGACACCAAGCTGGGCGCCGAGGAGATCACCCGGGACATCCCGAACGTCTCCGACGAGGTGCTGGCCGATCTGGACGAGCGCGGCATCGTGCGCATCGGTGCCGAGGTCCGCGACGGCGACATCCTGGTCGGCAAGGTCACCCCGAAGGGTGAGACCGAGCTGACCCCGGAGGAGCGGCTGCTGCGCGCCATCTTCGGTGAGAAGGCCCGCGAGGTCCGCGACACCTCGCTGAAGGTGCCGCACGGTGAGTCCGGCAAGGTCATCGGCATCCGCGTCTTCTCGCGCGATGACGACGACGATCTGCCTCCCGGCGTGAACGAGCTGGTCCGGGTGTACGTGGCGCAGAAGCGCAAGATCCAGGACGGCGACAAGCTGGCCGGCCGCCACGGCAACAAGGGCGTCATCGGCAAGATCCTCCCCACCGAGGACATGCCGTTCCTGCCCGACGGCACCCCGGTCGACATCATCCTGAACACCCACGGTGTGCCGCGTCGTATGAACATCGGCCAGATCTTGGAGACCCACCTCGGGTGGATCGGCAAGGCGGGCTGGAACGTCGACGTGGCAGGCGACGGCACCCGTCCGGATTGGGCGAAGGCCCTGCCGGAGGAGATGCTGGCCGCGCCGGCCGACTCGAACATCGCCACCCCGGTGTTCGACGGTGCCCGCGAGGAGGAGCTCACCGGTCTGCTCGCCTCGACCCTGCCCAACCGTGACGGTGACCGCATGGTCGACGAGAACGGCAAGGCGACCCTGTTCGACGGCCGCTCCGGCGAGCCGTTCCCGTACCCGGTCGCGGTCGGCTACATGTACATCCTGAAGCTGCACCACCTGGTCGACGACAAGATCCACGCCCGTTCGACCGGCCCGTACTCGATGATCACCCAGCAGCCGCTCGGTGGTAAGGCGCAGTTCGGTGGTCAGCGCTTCGGTGAGATGGAGTGCTGGGCCATGCAGGCCTACGGCGCCGCCTACACCCTGCAGGAGCTGCTGACCATCAAGTCCGACGACGTGGTGGGCCGCGTGAAGGTCTACGAGGCGATCGTCAAGGGCGAGAACATTCCGGAGCCGGGCATTCCGGAATCGTTCAAGGTGCTGCTCAAGGAACTCCAGTCGCTGTGCCTCAACGTCGAGGTGCTGTCTTCCGACGGCGCCGCGATCGAGATGCGCGACGGCGACGACGAGGATCTGGAGCGGGCGGCGGCCAACCTGGGCATCAACCTGTCCAGGAACGAAGCGGCCACCGTCGACGATTTGGCGAACTAGGCGGTCGGCCGGATGCCCTCCTCGGGCATCCGGCCCTCCGCGCTCGACTCACTAGTGAACTTTTGCTCGAATTCGACCCGCACAGGGGAAAGGAAGTTACGTGCTAGACGTCAACTTCTTCGATGAACTCCGGATCGGCCTTGCCACCGCCGAAGACATCCGCCGGTGGTCCTACGGTGAGGTGAAGAAGCCGGAGACCATCAACTACCGCACGCTCAAGCCGGAGAAGGATGGCTTGTTCTGCGAGAAGATCTTCGGTCCCACCCGGGACTGGGAGTGCTACTGCGGTAAGTACAAGCGTGTCCGCTTCAAGGGCATCATCTGTGAGCGCTGTGGCGTCGAGGTCACCCGCGCCAAGGTGCGTCGTGAGCGGATGGGCCACATCGAGCTGGCCGCGCCGGTCACCCACATCTGGTACTTCAAGGGTGTGCCCTCGCGGCTGGGTTACCTGCTGGACCTGGCGCCGAAGGATCTGGAAAAGATCATCTACTTCGCCGCCTACGTCATCACCAGCGTCGACGAGGAGCTGCGGCACAACGAGCTGTCCACCCTCGAGGCCGAGATGGAGGTCGAGAAGAAGGCCGTCGCCGATCAGCGCGACGCCGATCTCGAGGCCCGCGCGCAGAAGCTCGAGGCCGATATCGCCGAGCTCGAGGCCGAGGGCGCCAAGTCCGACGTCCGCCGCAAGGTCAAGGACGGCGGCGAGCGGGAGATGAAGCAGATCCGCGACCGTGCCCAGCGTGAGCTGGACCGGCTCGACGAGATCTGGACCACCTTCACCAAGCTGGCCCCCAAGCAGCTGATCGTGGACGAGGTGCTCTACCGCGAGCTCACCGACCGCTACGGCGAGTACTTCACCGGCGCGATGGGCGCGGAGTCCATCCAGAAGCTGATGGAGAACTTCGACATCGAGGCCGAGGCCGAATCGCTGCGCGAGACCATCCGCAGCGGTAAGGGCCAGAAGAAGCTGCGTGCGCTCAAGCGGCTCAAGGTCGTCGCCGCGTTCCAGTCCAACGGCAACTCGCCCATGGGCATGGTGCTCGACGCCGTTCCGGTGATCCCGCCGGAGCTGCGTCCGATGGTTCAGCTCGACGGTGGCCGCTTCGCCACCTCCGACCTGAACGACCTGTACCGCCGCGTGATCAACCGCAACAACCGCCTCAAGCGACTGATCGACCTCGGTGCCCCCGAGATCATCGTCAACAACGAGAAGCGGATGCTGCAGGAGTCCGTGGACGCGCTGTTCGACAACGGCCGCCGCGGCCGCCCGGTCACCGGTCCCGGTAACCGCCCGCTGAAGTCGCTGAGCGATCTGCTCAAGGGCAAGCAGGGTCGTTTCCGGCAGAACCTGCTCGGTAAGCGTGTCGACTACTCGGGCCGTTCGGTCATCGTCGTCGGCCCGCAGCTCAAGCTGCACCAGTGCGGTCTGCCGAAGCTGATGGCGCTCGAGCTGTTCAAGCCGTTCGTGATGAAGCGTCTGGTCGATCTGAACCACGCGCAGAACATCAAGTCCGCCAAGCGGATGGTCGAGCGGCAGCGTCCGCAGGTGTGGGATGTCCTCGAAGAGGTCATCGCCGAGCACCCGGTGCTGCTCAACCGTGCGCCCACCCTGCACCGTCTCGGTATCCAGGCCTTCGAGCCGCAGCTGGTGGAAGGTAAGGCCATCCAGCTGCACCCGCTGGTCTGTGAGGCGTTCAACGCCGACTTCGACGGTGACCAGATGGCCGTGCACCTGCCGCTGTCGGCGGAGGCGCAGGCCGAGGCGCGCATCCTGATGCTGTCGTCGAACAACATCCTGTCGCCGGCCTCGGGTCGTCCGCTGGCCATGCCGCGTCTGGACATGGTGACCGGTCTGTATTACCTGACCCGCCTGCAGGAAGGCGCCAAGGGCGAGTACCGGCCCGCCACCAAGGATGCTCCGGAGCAGGGCGTGTACTCCTCGCCCGCCGAGGCGCAGATGGCCGTCGACCGCGGTGAGCTCACCGTGCGTTCGCTGATCAAGGTGCGGCTGACCGACCAGCGTCCGCCCAAGGACGTCGAGGCCGAGCTGTTCCCCGACGGCTGGCGGCGCGGCGATGCGTGGACCACCAAGACCACGCTGGGCCGGGTGCTGTTCAACGAGCTGCTGCCCGCGGACTACGCGTTCATCAACGAGCAGATGCCGAAGAAGCGGCAGGCGACGATCATCAACGATCTCGCCGAGCGCTACCCGATGATCGTGGTGGCGCAGACCGTCGACAAGCTCAAGGACGCCGGCTTCTACTGGGCCACGCGTTCGGGTGTCACCGTCTCCATGTCGGACGTTCTGGTTCCGCCGGAGAAGGCCGAGATCATGGAGCGCTACGAGGCGCAGTCGGATCAGATCGAGAAGAAGTACCAGCGTGGTGCGCTCGATCACCAGGAGCGCAACAACGCCCTGGTCAAGATCTGGCAGGAGGCCACCGAAGAGGTCGGTAAGGCGCTGCGCGCGCACTACCCGGCCGACAACCCGATCATCACGATCGTCGATTCGGGTGCAACGGGTAACTTCACCCAGACTCGTACCCTCGCCGGTATGAAGGGCCTGGTGACGAACCCGAAGGGTGAGTTCATCCCGCGGCCGATCAAGTCCTCCTTCCGTGAGGGCCTGACCGTTCTCGAGTACTTCATCAACACCCACGGTGCCCGTAAGGGTCTGGCCGACACCGCGCTGCGTACCGCCGACTCGGGTTACCTGACCCGTCGTCTGGTGGACGTCTCGCAGGACGTCATCGTGCGCGAGCACGACTGTGGCACCGAGCGCGGCATCGTGGTGCCGATCGCGGAGAAGCAGCCCGACGGCACGCTGATCCGCGATGCGCACGTCGAAACCTCCACCTACGCCCGCACGTTGGCGCAGGATGCGATCGACGCCGACGGCAACGTCATCATCACGAAGGGTCACGACCTGGGCGACCCGGCCATCGAGGCGCTGCTCGAGGCCGGCATCACCGAGGTGAAGGTCCGCTCCGTGCTGACCTGCACCACCGGCACCGGCGTGTGCGCGACCTGCTACGGCCGCTCCATGGCGACCGGCAAGCTGGTCGACATCGGTGAGGCCGTCGGTATCGTCGCCGCGCAGTCCATCGGTGAGCCCGGTACCCAGCTGACCATGCGTACCTTCCACCAGGGTGGTGTCGCCGGTGACGACATCACCGGTGGTCTGCCGCGTGTTCAGGAGCTGTTCGAGGCGCGCGTGCCGAAGGGCAAGGCGCCCATCGCCGAGGTCTCGGGTCGCGTGCGGCTCGAGGACGACGACCGCTTCTACAAGATCACCATCATCCCGGATGACGGTGGCGAAGAGGTTGTCTACGACAAGCTCTCGAAGCGTCAGCGGCTGCGGGTGTTCAAGCACGACGACGGCACCGAGCGTCTGCTCTCCGACGGTGACCACGTCGAGGTCGGCCAGCAGCTGCTGGAAGGCGCGGCGGATCCGCACGAGGTGCTGCGCGTGATGGGCCCCCGTCAGGTGCAGATCCACCTGGTCCACGAGGTCCAGGAGGTCTACCGCTCGCAGGGTGTGTCGATCCACGACAAGCACATCGAGGTCATCGTGCGCCAGATGCTGCGTCGGGTGACGATCATCGATTCCGGTGCCACCGAGTTCCTGCCCGGTTCGCTCACCGAGCGCGCCGAGTTCGAGGCGGCCAACCGTCGCGTCGTGTCCGAGGGTGGCGAGCCCGCGGCCGGTCGCCCGGTGCTGATGGGTATCACCAAGGCATCGCTGGCCACCGATTCGTGGCTGTCGGCGGCGTCGTTCCAGGAGACCACCCGAGTTCTGACGGATGCGGCCATCAACTGCCGCTCCGACAAGCTCATCGGTCTCAAGGAGAACGTGATCATCGGTAAGCTGATCCCCGCCGGTACCGGTATCAACCGTTACCGCAACATCCAGGTTCAGCCCACCGAAGAGGCCCGTGCCGCGGCGTACGCGGTGCCGTCCTACGACGACACCTACTACAGCCCGGAGGGCTTCGGCACCACCACCGGTGCCGCGGTCCCGCTGGACGATTACGGTTTCAGCGACTACCGGTAACCGGTAGGTAGGCGGCAACTTTTCGGCCCCCGCACCAGCACGGTGCGGGGGCCGAACTGTTCGTGCCGAGTGCTCCCGGGGGCGATACGGTGGCGACCGGTCGGGCAGGCATGGCCGGGCAGGCTGTTCCGGATCGGAAATGCCTAGCCGATCGCGTCGATCAGCAACCTCGCCGCCACCATCGCGCCATCGGTGCGGATCGTCGCGGCCACCGCGCTCGCGCGCTCGCGAGTGGCAGGCATCAGTGCCGTGCCGAGGGCGCGGGCCAGCGAGGCGGGATCGGGATCGGTGTCGTCGCAGGCCGCGCCGATCCCGAGGGCGGAAACCCGCTCCGCCCAATACGGTTGGTCCATCATCTGGGGTACGACCACCTGGGGCACGCCGGCGCGGGCGGCGGCCGTCGTCGTACCGGCACCACCGTGGTGTACGACGGCGGCGACGCGGGGGAAGAGAGCCTGATGGTTGACCTCGCCGATTGTGATGCAGTCGGGCAGGTCGTCACTCGATGCCAGCTCCGCCCAGCCGCGAGATAGAACGGCACGGCAGTTGTGCGCACGGACTGCTGCGATCGCAGTGCGGGCGAGGTTGTTTCGCAGGCGCATGCTGCCGAAGCCGATGTACACCGGTGGTGTACCCGCGTCCAGGAAGGCCTCCACATCGGCGGGGAGGGGGCGGTGGTCCGGCACGAACCAGGCGCCGGTCTGGACGACGGTGCGATCAGGCGATTGCGGCCAGGGCGCCAAGCCCGGATCCGCCGCCAGCCATGGACGGTCGGTGATGACGTGCTCACGTACATCGTCCACCGCCGGTAGCCCGAGCGCGGCCCGATGGGCCGCCAGCGCCTTGCCGTACTGTGCGTTCCAGCCGAGAGCGTCGACCTCCCATTGCCATTGGTTGCCGATCGCCGCCGGCGCGGGCCGATCGCCGGGCATTCGTGGCATCGGCGGATGATGCGGCGACGGCAAACTCGTCGGTTGATAACTCGCGTACTGGTAGTGGATTCCCAGTTTCTCGGCGGCCGACCTGGCGGCGATCACACTGATGCCTGTCGCTATCACCGCATCGCAGTCGACGGCCGCCTCGGGTACTGTGCCGAATTGCGCCGCGGGCCACTGCTCGGCGTAGCCCAGCAGTTCTGCAACGGTCGCTCGCACGCCTTGTGAACCGGGCACCGGCGGCCCCACCGGCACCAACGGCACATCCAGTTCGGCGCAGCGGGTGTCGAAATTCGGCGGCGCACACAGGCACACCTCCGCGCCGAGCGCCCGCAACCCGAGCGCGAGCCCGAGGGCGGGTTCGATATCCCCGCGTGTTCCGCTCGCCGACAACAACACCCGCACGCAGCCACTCCCTAGTCGCCTGTTTCGCGGAACCCTAATCCGGGCGGGAGCGCTCCCGCGATGGCGTTGTCCCCACACATGATGGTGGCGGCACCCCGCCGGCGGCGGGGTGGGGAACAGGCAATGCCGTGCTCGTAGGTTTCGGCCCGCGAACTCAGGGGGCGCGGTTCAGGTAGGCGACCGCGGCATCGATGGCGGGCTGGCCGCCCGAGTGGGCGAGCCCGGCGAACGCGCCGATGGCCGCGCCGACCACGGTGCCGACGGGGACGGTGATGAAATCGAGGACGAACAAGCCGAGCGGCAGGCCCAGGACGAAGCCGATGGCCCCGCCGATGATCGCGCCGGTGATGATGGCCGGTTTGTGGCGTTCGACCTCGGCGAAGAAACGTTCCTCGGCGTTGATGTCGCGCAGCGGCGTCGGCGCGGTTTCCGAGGTGGCCGGTGCGAGGGTGAGGCTGGTGCCGTCGTTCTCGATCAGCGGAGTCAGCTCGACCTGCTTGTCGCCGAGGTGGACGGCCATGGGGAAGGCGGCGACGATGTGTCCGGCACGGTCGGTGAGGGCGACGACGCGACCGTCTTCGACGAGTTCGAAACGTCCACCTTCGATCGTGGTCACGGCAGTGCGCCGGTCCTCGTCGGCGGTGACGCGGTAGTCGATCTGCTGGACCGTTCCGGACAGATCGAGAGCTGCCCGGTCGGGCCCGGGGGTGGCCGGTGCCAGACCGGCCGTGATGCCGGTGGCCGCCAGCGTGAGCAGTGCCGTCGCGGTGATCTTGGTGAGCCTCATCGTGTCCTAGGGTGCTGGCGCCATCGGCGAAATGTCCGGTTCGAGTTGCGAAGACCATACCGGGACCGCGCGGTGAACAGGAACCGAACGCGACGCTGCGGCCCGCTTTCGTGGCGCCGCGCAAACCGGGCCCGCGCCGGGACTTCGCGCTCGGGTATTGACACCGGCGGAATCGATCAGCAACACTGAACTAGATGGTTCAGTATGACTTCCTAGACGCCTCCTTCGGAGCGCTCGCGGACCCCACCCGACGGGGCATCCTCGAGCACCTCGGACATGGCCCCGCCACCGTCAGCGAGCTGGCGGAGCGCTTCGCGATGACCCTCACCGGCATCAAGAAGCACATCCACCTGCTCGAACAGGCGGGGATGGTGGTCACGGAGAAGCGCGGCCGGGTGCGGTACTGCCGGCTCGGCGAGAACGTCTTCGACCGGGAGGTGGCCTGGATGCAGGGCTATCGGCGGATGGTGGAGGCCCGGATGGACCGTCTCGGTGAATTCCTCGAAACAACCGGAATCGAAACTACGGAAACGGAGCACAACCGATGAACACAACCACGAACGACGCCGTCATCTCCACGACCTCGGACACCGAGATCCATGTCGAGCGGGTGTTCAACGCCCCGGTGGATCGCGTCTGGGAGGCCTACAGCCGGATCGAGCAGCTGTCGCGCTGGTGGGGTCGCGGCAATCAGCTCGATGTCGAACGCTGGGAGTTCCGCAAGGGCGGGCACTGGCGCTTCGTCGAACACGCCGATGGTGAATCGCACGGCTTCGAGGGGCGTTTCCGGGAGATCACCCCGAAGGAGAGCATCGTGCAGTCCTTCGAATGGGACGGCATGCCCGCGCACGTCGCCATCGACGCCACGACGTTCGTCGATCTCGGCGACGGCCGCACCAAGGTGGTCACCGACAGCCAGTTCCACACCAAGGCCGAGCGGGACGGCATGCTCCAGTCGGGCATGGAGTCCGGACTCAACGACAGCTACCGTGCTCTCGATGCCCTGCTGGCCGAATCGGCCTGAACACCAGCAGTACCGGCGACCCGGCCCGCGACGGCGGTGCCGGGTCGTCTGCTGTCAATGGCCGCCGAAGCGCCGCTTGCGTGGTCTGAGCCGGAGGCCGGGCAGCGGCGGAGCCGGAATCCGTTGCTGCGGTGGATGTCCCGCGATATCGCCGAACCGCTCGACGTTGTGGTTCTCCCAATCCTCGCGGGCCGCGATGATCTCCTCGTGGCTGCGGCCGACGAAGTTCCACCACATCACCAGATCTTCGCCGAAGGGTTCACCGCCGATCAGCGCGAAATGTGCGCCCCCGTTGCTGGTCAAGGTGAGTTCTTCGCGCTCGGTACCCAGGTACAGCAGTGGGCCGGGGCCGATTTCGGTGCCCGCGACGGTCAACTCGCCCTCGAGCACCAGCACGGCGTACTCGAAACTCGGCTCGACCGGCAGCGTGACCCGTGCCCCCGCATCGAGGCGGGCATCGGCACCGACCAGCGGTGTGTAGATGATCGCGGGCGACGTAATTCCGGCCAGCGTGCCGAGCAGGACCGTCGCGCGCAGGCCCGCGACCTCGTAGGCCGGCAGTTCACGGTGCTGTTCGAAATGCGGTTCGATCCCGGCGGCCGCGCTGGGCAGCGCGATCCACAATTGCAGGCCGTGTCCGGCGGGCGCGCCCGCGACGCCGTACTCCGAATGCGCGATGCCGCGGCCGGAGGTCATCAGATTCAGCTGTCCCGGCTCGATCCGCACATCCGAGCCGACCGAATCGCGATGGCGGATCTCGCCTTCGAACGGCCACGTCACCGTCTGCAACCCGATATGTGGATGCGGATCGATATCCGGCGGCGCCCCGGTCTTGGTGACGGTGGGCGAGCCGAAATGATCCAGGAAGCACCAGGCGCCGACGGTGGGCAGATCACGCTGCGGCAGCACCCGCTCGACGAACACCCCGCGCACACCACCGAGCGGCACCTCACGCGCGGGATACTCCTCGACCACCGGACCCGGCCCGGGCGAGGGCTCGCACAGCGCCTCGTCCGGATGCGGGTCCAGGTCGCTCATCGGCTGATGCCCTTGCCGATCACGTGCGCGTCGTACTCGGAATGTTTATCGAGGTAGGCCTTGATGAACGGGCACACCGGGCGGATCACGCGTCCGCGCACGATCACGTCCTCGACCGCCTCATGCGCGAGCACCGTGCCGAGGCCCTTGCCGCCGAACGCCTCATCGATCTCGGTGTGGATGAACACGATCTGATCGCCGCGTTCCTCGTACTCGGTGAAGCCTGCGAGTTCGCCGCCGTACCAGATCTCGTAGCGGTTCTTGTCCTTGTTGTGGACGACCTCGGTCGCCACCGTCGAATCGGTCATGCTCCGTATCTCCTCTCGCGCACCGGGTGTTTGCTCAGGATCGACACGCGGTTGAACGCGCTGATCGTGGTTGCGGCCCAGATGATGACCGCGAGCTGGTCTTCCGAGAATTGCCGACGAGCGCCAGCGTACTCACGATCGATGCTCGACTCATCGGCAAGCGTCGCCGTGGCTTCGGCCAGTCCGAGGGCCGCGCGTTCGGCGGGGCCGAAGAAGTCGCCGCGCCGCCAGGACGGCAGCATGGCCAGTTCCTGCGCGGTCGCGCCGGCGGAGAGCGCGGCCCGATGATGCAGATCCAGGCAGCTCGCACAGCCGTTGATCTGGGATATCCGCACGTTCACCAGTTCGAGCAGGCGGCGGTCGAGTCCGGCGTCGGCGCCCGCGGCGCGCACTGTTGTCGCGAGCTGGACCAGCGCGCGGTACGCGCTGGGCGTCTGCCGGTCGATCCACACGCGTTCCGGGGCGGCGTCGGGCTCCATGGTCGGATGCTAGCCTTCGCCGCCGCGGCGCGCGCGTGGACCCGAGGACAAACGGACCACGGTCCGAGCGGAGACGGCTACTCGCGACCGGCGGAGGTGAACGACATGTCCGCGTACCTGTCACCGGCCACCTGGCCGGCGATCGGTTCCAGGGCCGCCAGCTCGTCGGCGGACAACACCAGCCCGGCGGCCGCGACGTTCTCTTCCAGCCGGGAGCGCTTGCGGGTGCCCGGAATCGGTACCACCGCGAGCCCGTGGGCTCGGGCCCTGGAATGCACCCAGGCCAGCGCCACCTGGGCGGCGCTCACCCCGCGAGCCTCGGCGATGGCACGCACCGGTGCCAGCAGTGCCGCGTTGCGCGCGGCGTTGTCGCCGGTGAAGCGGGGCATCCTGGTGCGGAAATCGCCGGCGCCGAGTTCGTTCGCGGTGCTGAACGATCCGGTCAGGAAACCGCGGCCGAGCGGGGAGTACGGCACGAACGCGACCCCGAGTTCGGCGGCGGCGGGAACGGCGGTCTTCTCCACGTCACGGGAGAACAGCGACCACTCCGATTGCACGGCGGCGATCGGATGCACCGCGGTGGCGGCCTTCAATTCCGCCCCGGTGACCTCCGAGAGCCCCAGCGCCCGCACCTTGCCCGCCCGGACCAATTCGGCCATGGCGCCCACCGTGTCGTCGATCGGGACCTCGGGATCGCGCCGGTGCATGTAGTACAGGTCGATCACCTCGATGCCGAGCCGGCGCAGGCTGGCATCGACCGAGGCGCGAATGTATTCGGGGGAGTTGTCGAAACCTCGGTAGGCGGGGTCGTCGGCCTTGCGGACAATGCCGAATTTGGTGGCGAGCACCACCTGCTCGCGGTTGGCCCGGAGGAAATCGCTCAGGAACTCCTCGTTGTGGCCTGCGCCGTAGACGTCGGCGGTGTCGAACAGGGTGACGCCCAGTTCCAGCGCGCGGTCCAGCGTCGCGCGGGCTTCGGCGAGATCGGTGGCGCCATAGAACTCGCTCATCCCCATGCAGCCGAGGCCCTGGACGCCGACCTCGATGCCACTGGTACCGAGAGCCGTCGTCGCCATCGTGCCGGTGCCGCTCGGCTCGCCCGCCGCCTCGCCGCCGACCCGCACGGACTCGCTGCGCGATGCGTCATTCATCGGTTGTCCCTTCGCAATGGATTGACCTGATCGGGCGGACCGTCGTCGACTTTCCCTCGTAGAGCTCGATCTTGTAGTCGAGTACGGCGACGGTCCGTTGCAGTTCGGCGATCTTGGCCAAGGTGTCCGCGCGGGTGGCGCGGAACATCTCCAGGCGCTGGGGCAGCGTGGCATCGCCGGCACGCACGAGTTCCGCGTACCGGACCATGTCCGCCACCGACATGCCGGTGGTGCGCAGACGGCCGATCAGCTCCAGCCAGTCCAGGTCACGGTCGCTGAAACGACGCTTGCCGGTGTGATCGCGGCCGATGTAATCCATCAGCCCGATGCGCTCGTACCAGCGCAGCGTGTCCCGGCTCAAGCCGCATCGCTCGGCCACTTCGCCGATCGAATAGCGCGGCCGCTCCCTCTCGCTGCTGTCGACACCCTGACGTGCGGTTTCGCTCACCTGACTGCCCCTCTCGCCGAACGCCGACGACGTTAGTCACCTGGAGTGCACTCCAAGCAAACACGAAATGCGAGGGACCCGGCGGCTACCCGCTCAGCTGGGCGAACCGGCCGCGTAATCGGGCAGTTCCTGCACGGCCCACTTGTTGCCGTCCGGGTCGGCGAAGAAGGTGAACAGGCCCCAGCCGAGATCCTGCACCGGCGTGGCCTCCACACCGGCCGCGCGCAGCTGCTGATACGCCTTCTCGGCGCTGTCCACCACCATCTGCATGCCCTCGACACTGCCGGGCACCGCCTCGGTGATGCCGCGTCCGATACAGATCGAACAGCCGGAGCCGGGCGGGGTGAGCTGCACGAAACGGATGTCCTCGCTGGGCGAGTGATCGTGATCGGCGTTGAAACCGATCTTGGTGTAGAAATCCTTGGCGCGGTCGACGTCGGTCACCGGGATGGCCACGAGTTCGATTTTCCAATCCATGTGACGAGCATCGCATCGAGCACCGACAGGTTTGCCGGTTCCGGCCTACCCTGGAGCCATGCCAGGTAAGGAAATCGACCGCGTCCGGGCTCGTTCGGCCTGGGCCACGGTCAAGGAAAGCCCGGTGATCACCGCCATCGCCGTCGCGCCGTTCGCGCTCGCGCTCGGTGTGGTGTGGTGGTTGTTCGGCGGGTTCGCGGCCTTCGTGCTGCTGGTGCTGCTCGGGGCCGGTGTGGTCTTCGGCGGCAAGCTACTGCGCTGACGGCCGGGTTCGGCAAGGGGCCTCTACGTATTCAGCGCGCCACGTGGAAGCTCACCAGTTCACCGGTCCCCGGATCCACCTGTGACCACGGCCGGTCGAACTGGAGTACAGCCAGTGCCGAGGTGGGGAACTTGCGGCTGAGTTCGATCGCCGGCTCGCTGTCGCGGTTGCCCGCCAGCTCCCACGCCGTCCACGGCATGCCGGGTGCGTGGCCGATCACCAGCAGGGTGGCGACGTCGTCATCGCTGAGCTGGACCAGCTCGATCAGGGTCTGCGGCGAGGCCTCGTAGATGCCGCGCTCGTAGACCACCGGCGCGGTGACGCCGGTCGCGGCGAGTGTTTCGCGGGTGCGGGTGGCGGTCGAACAGCGCACGGCGTCGATGGGCGGCTGGGTCTCACGAAGCCACTGCCCGGCCAGTCCCGCCTCCCGCTGCCCACGGGGTGCGAGCGGGCGTTCGTGGTCCTCGACGCCGTCCGGATAAGCCGATTTACCGTGCCGCATGAGGATCAGAGTCCGCACCATGGCACTACCGTAAGCCCTCCGGTGCGGAGACCCCTGCCACACTCGAGGCAAACTGAAAGCGGCGTCACAGCACGACGGCCCTCCGGTCACCCCGTGATCCGCACCGTGACGCTGCGCCACCCACACCCGGGGTGGTCATAGCCCACGCCCAGTTTTCGAGGATCTGCACAATATGGCCTACGTAATCACGCAGCGTTGTTGCAATGACGCCAGCTGCGTTTCCGAGTGCCCGGTCGACTGCATCCGACCCACCCCGGACCAGCCGGAGTTCGCGACGACCGAGATGCTCTACATCGACCCCGACACCTGCATCGACTGCGGAGCCTGTGTCGACGCGTGCCCGGTGGAGGCCATCTTCTCCGAAGACGACCTGACCGCATCGCTGGCCCGATTCCGCGATATCAATGCCGCCTACTTCCAACGGCATCCGCTGGAGACCAACTTCGATCCGATCGCCGCTCCCATCAGACCACCGAAGGAACTCGGCACGCTACGGGTCGCCGTCGTCGGTGCCGGCCCCGCCGCCTGCTACGCCGCCGACGAACTCCTGCGCCGCTCCGACGTCGAGGTGGAGATGTTCGACCGGCTGCCCACACCGTGGGGCCTGGTGCGCGCGGGCGTTGCGCCGGACCACCCGGGCACCAAGGGCGTGTCGAATATGTTCCAGTCCGCGTTCCGCCGCGACACGCTGCAGTTCTATCTGAACGTCGAGGTCGGCGAGCACATCACCCACGAGGAGCTGCTCGAACATCACCATGCCGTGGTGTACGCCGTCGGCGCGTCTTCGGACCGGCACATGGACGTCCCCGGCGAGGACCTGCCCGGCAGCCACTCCGCGACCGAGTTCGTGGCCTGGTACAACGGCCATCCCGACTATGCCGACCGGGAGTTCGATCTGTCCGGCGAGCGGGCGATCATCGTCGGCAACGGCAATGTCGCCCTCGATGTGGCCAGAGTGCTCACCGTCGACCCGGACGAGCTCGCCAAGACCGATATCGCCGATCACGCCCTCGACGCGCTGCGCCGCAGCAATATCCGTGAGGTCGTCGTGCTCGGCAGGCGCGGCCCGCTGCAGGCCGCCTACTCCTCGCCGGAGTTCATGGCGCTGGCGCACCTGAAGGGCGTCGACGTCGTCATCGATCCGGCCGAGCTGGAGCTGGATCCGGCCAGCCAGGCCATCCTCGACGATCCCGACGTAGAGCCGTCGCTGGCGCTGAAATACACCCTGGCCAAGGAGTACGCGGCCGCTTCCAGCGATCCGGCCAACAAACGGATCGTCTTCCGCTACCTGGCCTCGCCCACCGGGCTGACCGGCACCGACCGGGTGGAATCGCTGGAGTACGTGCACAACGAATTGCTCAGTGAGGGTGAGCAGTTGGTGGCCCGACCGACCGAGCGCACCGGCAGCCTGCCTGCCTCGCTGGTGCTGCGGTCCATCGGATACCGCGGCGAACCCGTCGCCGGCCTGCCCTTCGACGAGCGGCGCGCGGTGGTGCCCAATGAGCACGGCCGGGTTATCGGCGAGGACGGCACACCGGTGCCTGGGGTGTACGTCAGCGGCTGGATCAAGCGCGGGCCGCGCGGTGTGATCGGCTCCAACCGGGTCGACGCCGAGGAGACCGTCGAGGGCCTGATCGCCGATTTCATCGCGGGCAAGCTCGCCACCCCGCGCGCCGACCGGGCCGCGCTGCGGGCCCTGATCCAGCAGCGTCAGCCGGATCTGGTCGACCGCGACGGCTGGCGGGCCATCGACCAGGCCGAGCGCACCGCGGGCAAATCCGCCGGGCGTCCGCGGGTCAAATTCACCAGCCGCCCCGACCTGCTCAAGGCCGCCAACAGCTGAGCGAATCCGGGCCCGGCCGCGGTGAACGCCGAGCGGCGCCCGCGGCCGGTGCCGTTCGATCAGCCGGGCAGCGGCATGACACGCACGATCGTCGTCGTGGTGCCGCCGACGACGAACCACAGTCGCAGCGTCGGCGCCCCCGCGCCGTCACCGGGCTCGTAGCGGCTGCGGACGGTGATGTGCTCGCGCGCGAGCACTGGCGCGACGTATTCGATGACGGCGCGGTGCGGGCCCGCCACCAGCTTCGGATAGTCGACCAGGAACTGCTCGACCGCCTGCCAGTAGCAGGCGTTGTTGACGTGGTTGTACTGGTCGATATCGGTGGCGCGGACCGGGAACGGCTGGTCGGTGTCCGATTCGGGAGGGGTGGCGTCGGTGAGCCAGGGCCGCCAGCGCAGCCGGTGTTCCTGCGCGGTCTGCGCCAGGTAGGCCAGGCCCTCATCGCTGATCCGGGCCGGGCGGTTGTTGGACTCGCTGATATTGATCCAGAATCCCTCGGTCTCGATGAGACCGCCGTTATCGCTGGTGATCCGGACCCGCATATTCGTCCAGCGGGTCGACATGGCCGAGCACCAACGCTCCAGCCGGACCTGATCCGGCCACATGATCGGCCGGACGACGTCGATGACGGTGCGCCGGACGATCCAGTTCGGATCGGTCCGCTCCAGCAGCGTCTGCTGCAGCTGCTCCCAGGCGATGTCCTGGAGATAGCGGGCGACGCCGTCGAATCGCAGACGGTTGTAGGGATCCACATCGCCGGCTCGGACGGGCCACGCCGAGGCAAAGCCCATGCCCTCCTGGGGAAGCGGGGCGAGTGGCTGATCGAGTGACACTTGTGCTCCTCGCGCTGCACGGTGTGCCGCGTTCTCATGCGGTGCTTCTTGTGAGAAGACTTTACGGGGCGTGCGTCACACCCTCGCGTCGAGCCGCCGGGTCGGGGCGCACCGCCTGCCCGCGAACCGGGGTTCCAGCAACCTTGCCGCTTCCTCCTGCACGATCGGCGCCGGGCTTCTAGTAGCCGACGTAACTCTGGTTCTGGCCCATGGCCACGATGCCCGGCACATTGCTCAGTGAGCCGTAGCGTTCGATGGCATACCTGGATCCGGCGATGATGTTGTCGACCGGGTTCCAGATGTCGTCGTGCCCGGCCAGCTTGTAGGAGTTGAAGGTGGGGTCGATGGTCTGCATCAGGCCCTTCGACGGAATGCCCGCGGCGGCGTTGCTGTCCCAGAGGTTGATCGCGTTCGGGTCGCCGCCGGATTCCTTCTCGATGATGGCGGCGATGATCGCGGCATCGGAATCGGAGACGTCGTAACCGTTTTCGCGCAGCACCCGGATGGCTTCCTGGATCCATTGGGCCTGCTCGCCGGTGGGCATCTTGCTCGGCGGGCCGCCGGAGGCAAGGGCGCTCTCCGACCAGCTGCCGCCGCCCGAGGACGAACCGCCGCCGCTGCCCGCTCCGCTGCCGCCACCGGATCCGGAGCCCGACCCCGACATCAGCGGGCTGCTGTTGCTCGGCTTATCGCTCTGCGGCGCCGAGGTCGCCGCCGGCGCGGTACTCGCCGGGACCGCGGGCGGGGCGACGTTGAGCTTCGGATCGCCCAGCGTCTCGAAGGCCTGATCCAGCTTCACGGCCGCGTTCTCGACCGCGACCCGAGCCCGCTCGGCGGCATCGGAGGCGGCCTTGAGGGCATTGGCGATATGCCACTGATGCACCGCGGCCAGATACATCTCGGCCAGGCATTCACCCTCCACATTCGCCTTGCCGTCGGCGTGTTTGCGCAGGTAGTCCATGCGCGCCTGGGCGCTGACGGTGCCGTCGGCGGCGACCTGGAAGCCGGGCATCTCGCCATTGGGTGTCTGCGCGGTATCCCGCAGTTGCAGCACCTTGTTCTTGGTCTCGGTGAGGTTGCCGACCTCGACGTTCAACGCCGTCTGCAGCTCCAGCAGCGCCGCGCTCACCGCACCGGTCCTGGTTTTCTCGGTATCCATCCTGGTCTTGGCGGCGGTGCCGGCCGGACCGCTCCACGGCAAGGTCTCGGCGCTGGTGCGCCCGGAGGTGGCCAGGCCGTCGAGGCGGGTGGCGAGGTTGGCGGCGTTGGTGGCGGCGGTGCCGAGCTGATCGGGCTTCCACTGCTCGACGCCGGGGATGGTGAGCGTCACTGCGACAGTCCGATCGTGCGCAGCTTCTGCTCGAAATCGGCTTCGGTGAGTTCGTAGGCGCCCGCGGTATTGCGCAGACTGTCGGCCACGGTGGTGAGCCGCTCGCTGATGCGCTGTAGGCATTTGCCGCTGGCGTCGACGGCGTGCTGGGCGGCGGCACCGAACGCGGTGCCCGGTAGCGCCGCGACCGCCCCGCTGATGTTCGCGTCCTCGGCCGTGCCGAGCCCGGTGACGTTGCCTGCCTCATCGCCGAGTTGCCCGGCGAAACTGCGCAGCACCTCCGGATCGACGCGGATGGTCGTGCTGCCCTCGTTCTCGCTCACGGACGTCCCCCTTCCCTCCCGATGCACTGTGGGTGAGCTTAACAAAGGTCCCGGCACTGAACAGGGGCTCGGCACAAGCGGATCGGGCCCGCCGAGGTGTCGGCGGGGCGGGCCGGGCGCGGCGGTGTCCGGGTTGGGCACGCGCGGTGCGGCCGCGCCGATTATGTTGGGATCCGGCGTCGCCGATGACGACGGCGCGGAGACGAAAGAGGTCGGCACATGCGCGCAGCCCAGGTCAGCACACTGGAAGGACCCGAGTCCATCGAGGTCGTCGACATCGCCGAGCCCACGCCGTATCCGGGCAGTGTGGTGATCGATGTGCACGCCGCGGGGGTCGCGTTCCCCGATGTGCTGATGACGCGCGGGCTGTACCAGATGAAGCCGCAGCTGCCGTTCGTCGTCGGTGGCGAGATCGCCGGTGTGGTGCGTGAGGCGCCCGAGGGCGCGCATGTGCGCGCGGGCGATCGCGTGATCGCGTTGACGCTGCTCGGCAACGCCATGGCCGAGGTGGCCGTGGTGCCTGCCGAGATGGTGTTCCGGCTGCCCGACAACGTGTCGCTGGAAGCCGGTGCCGGCATCCTGTTCAACGATCTGACCGTGCACTTCTGCCTGCGCAACCGGGGCAGGCTGGCACCGGGGGAGACGGTGCTGGTGCACGGCGCGGCCGGCGGCATCGGCACCTCGACGCTGCGGATGGCGGCCGCGCTCGGCGCAGGCCGGACCATCGCGGTGGTGAGCACCGAGGAGAAGGCCGAGGTCGCGCGGGCCAACGGGGCCACCGATGTGGTGCTCACCGACGGCTGGCTGGATGCGGTGAAGGAGCTGACCGGCGGGCGCGGGGTGGATATCGTGCTCGACCCGGTGGGCGGCGACCGCTTCACCGACAGCATCCGTTCGCTGGCCTCCGCGGGCCGGCTGCTGGTGGTCGGCTTCACCGCCGGCGAGATCCCCACCGTGAAGGTGAACCGGCTGCTGCTCAAGAACGTCGAGGTGGTCGGCGCCGCGTGGGGTGAATGGGTGATGACGCATCCTGGCTACCTGGCCGAACAGTGGGCCGAGGTGGAGCCGCTGCTGGCCTCGGGCGCGATCACCGCGCCGCAGCCGGTGCTGTTCCCGCTGGAGCGAGCCGCCGATGCGGTCGCCTCGCTGGACAACCGCACGGCCACCGGCAAGGTCGTCGTCACCGTCCGCTGAGGCCGGGTGGTTCGCTTGGCGCCTGTCGGTGGCTCGCTCTACCGTGAGCGGACCATGGAACTGACCGCCCGGACCCTGAACCGGACCCTGCTCGCCCGCCAGCATCTGCTCGAACGCACCGAGCTGTCGGTGCCCGACATGTGCGACCACCTGGTGGGTTTGCAGGCCCAGGACACCATGCCGCCGTTCATCGGATTGTGGAGCCGGATTGCCGATTTCGATCCGGCGGCGGTATCGGCCGGGCTGCTTGATCGTTCCTTGGTCCGGATCACCTTGATGCGCGGCACGATTCACCTGGTCACCCCGCCCGACGCCCTGCGGATCGCCCCGTTGATCCAGCCGGAACTGGAGAAGATTCCGTTCCGCAAAGGGTTCAATTACGGCGCCATGGTCGGATTGGACCCGGACGAGGTGCGCGAGCGCGGGGAACAGGTGCTCGGCGAGGAGCCCATCTCCACCGCCGAGCTGCGCAGCAGAGCCGCCGAACTGTTCCCGGATCGCGATCCGGGCGCGGTGGTGCAGACCTGGCTGTATCAGCTGCCGGTATTGCAGACACCGCCGCGAGGCATGTGGCGTGACAACAGCAGACCGGTGTGGTCGCGCGTTCAGCCCTGGCTCGGCGCACCACTGGACCCGGCCTATCCGGTCGCGGAATTGGTGCTGCGCTACCTGCGCGCCTTCGGCCCGGCCAGCACCATGGATATGCAGACCTGGTCGAAACTGACCGGAATGAAATCGGCCGTCGCGCACCTGGGCGACCGGCTGCGCACCTATACCGACGAACGTGGCCGCACCCTCTACGACCTGGCCGATGCCGAACTCGCCGACCCCGATCTGCCTGCCCCGGTCCGCCTGCTCGGCTGGTACGACAACGCCTTGCTCTCCCACCAGGATCGCTCCCGCATCGCACCGGACGGCCTGCCGAACACCGCGCGGATCCAGGCCTCGCCGATTCTGGTCGACGGCTTCCTGGCCGGTATGTACAAGGTGTTCCCGGACAAGAGCACCGCCCGGATGCGGATCAGCCCCAACCGCGCCTGGACAGCGCGAGAGAAGGCCGAGGTGGAGGCCGAGGCGTCGGCCCTGCTGGCCTTCCTCGAACCGGATCTCGCCCCGCACCTCGAGTTTCTCGATGTAGGCGCCGATCTGCGCCCATAGGCCGACGCTGAACACCTGTGAGTCGGGATCGAAGTCGGCGGACCGGTGCCCGGCGTGCGTGCGACGGTGTTCGGTGCGGATGGGCTGGTGCTCGATGCGAACCTGCCGGAACCACCTGCTCGAGCCGGTGCCCGGAGCCCGCGGACCGAGGACCTCGTCAGCGGTTGCCGCGATAGGCAGGCGCCTTACTCGTCCCGGTCGGCGTCAGCGTGCGCAGCAACGGCAGCGTGCGCCGCTCGACCACCGTCGACAGCACGATGACGCTGTGCGAACGCACCACCGGCGGCGTCCGGTCGATGCTGAGCAACACCTCTTGCAGCCCGGTGTGCGAATCCGCGCCGATCCGGCACAGCACATCACCGGACCCGGTGGTCGCGTAGGCCTCGAGCACACCGGGGATCGCCGCGAGTTCGGCGGCGACGGCGTCGAGCGCGCCTTGGGCGATTTCCAGGGTGACGAAGGCCTGCACCTCGAAACCCGCGGCGGTGACGTCGATCTGCGGATCGTAGGACGCGATCACCCCGGCCTCCTCCATCCGCGCGATCCGCGACTGCACCGTGGCCCGCGCGACCCGGGTGCGCCGGGACAGCTCCAGGATCCCCGCCTTCTGGTACTCGTGCATCGCGGTGAGGATCGCGAGATCGAGTTCGTCGAGTTTCGCCGGCGTGCGCGACATGGGCGGCCTCCGTTCGGACACTGCGGTATGCCTCAATGCTAGTCATTCTGCTCAGCATCCGAGGCGGCTTACTAGACCGATCTGCCAGTGTGGATACTCGAAAACCTGCTGGTTGCCTACCGACGCGCACGGCGATTTCCTAGGTGCATGACTCTCGAGCAGTTGCCGGACGCCCGGCGCGCCGGTGCGCCGGCCGACGATGAGCTGCGCACGCTGGTCGGCCTGGTGGACCACGATGTGACTATCGATCCGTTCCCGGTGATCGGCTGGGACGCGCTGGTGTGGGTGGTCGGCAACGCCACCCAGACCGCGCATTTCCTGGAGTCGGCGTTCGGCATGCGGCTGGAGGCCTACTCGGGCCCGGAGACCGGCAACCGCGACCACAAGGCGTTCGTGTTGCGCAGCGGTGGTGCACGATTCGTCGTCAAGGGCGCCGTCGATCCGGACAGCCCGCTGATCGCCCATCACGACCGCCACGGCGACGGCGTCGTCGATATCGCCCTCGAGGTGCCCGATGTGGACCGGTGCATCGACTGGGCGCGCCGCCACGGCGCCACCGTGCTGGTCGAACCACACGACGAGAGCGACGAATTCGGCACCGTCCGCTCGGCCGCGCTGGCCACCTATGGCGAGACCAGGCACACCTTGGTCGACCGGTCCGGCTACCTCGGCCCCTACCTGCCCGGCTATGTCGCCCGGCGCTCGACCTACCAGCCGCGCCCCGGCGCACCGGCCCGGCTGTTCCAGGCGATCGACCACGTCGTCGGCAATGTGGAACTGGGCCGGATGGACGAGTGGGTCGAGTTCTACCACCGGGTCATGGGTTTCACGAACATGGCCGAATTCGTCGGCGACGATATCGCCACCGAGTACTCGGCGCTGATGAGCAAGGTCGTGGCCAACGGCAACCACCGGGTGAAGTTCCCGCTCAACGAACCCGCCGTCGGCAAGAAGCGCTCGCAGATCGATGAGTACCTGGAGTTCTACCGCGGACCGGGCGTGCAGCACATCGCGCTGGCCACCTCCGACATCCTCACCTGCGTGGACAACCTGCGCAGGGAAGGCATCGAGTTCCTGCCGACCCCGGACGCCTACTACGAGGACCCGGAGCTGCGGGCGCGGATCGGGCGGGTCCGAGTTCCGGTGCGGGAGTTGCAATCTCGCGGCATCCTGGTCGACCGCGACGAGGACGGCTATCTGCTGCAGATCTTCTGCCGCCCGCTCACCGACCGGCCGACGGTGTTCTTCGAGCTCATCGAACGGCACGGCTCGCTCGGTTTCGGCAAGGGCAATTTCAAGGCCCTGTTCCAGGCCATCGAGCGCGAACAGGACGCCCGCGGCAATTTGTAGCGCGGCCGGACTCGCGACCGGTCGGTAGAGTTCATCGCATGCGTATCCCGTCGGTCCTCGTCTCGGTGGCGGCCCTGACGTTGTTGCTGTCGGCGTGCGGCTCCAGCGAGGGGGACGAATCTCCGCAGGCCCCGCACCGGCCGCCGCCGAAGGTCGCCACGCTCGGTCCGTTCGTCGGCGAATGCGGCCACGTCACCGATGACGAAGTGCGCCAGATCGCCGGGATGGCCCAGGTCTCGCAGGTGTTCAAGAACTCCACCGGCTGCAATTGGCAGGCCGCGGGCAGCGGATCCACCAGCGTCACCTTCGCCTCCTTCCGCGGCAGTCCGATCGAACGCGAGCGCGCCTGGGTCACCACCCAGGGCCGCAATCCGCAGTCGATCGAGGTGGCGGGCAAGACCGGCTTCCAGGCGCTGGAGCCGAGCGGTTCGGTCTGCGACCTCGCGGTGCAGATCGGCGACGACTTCTTCGAATGGTCGATGTCCTACGGGTTGTTCGAGGCCAACGGCGGCAATCCGTGCGACAAGATGCGCAAGCTGGCCGAGCTGACCGTGCAGAGGCTGCAATGAGGGGAGCGGTGATGAGCGGCACGGGTGGGCGCGTGCGCGCGACGCTGGCGGTGACGGCGGCCGTCGGCCTGACCCTGGTGCTCGGCGGTTGCGGACGCACCGTCGAAGGTTCGGCCCAACCGGCGGGCGCCGCCGAGGCGAGCACGGTCGATACCGATTTCGACAAGTTGCTGCGCGAATGCGATGTGGTCTCCCAGGATCAGATCGCGAAGGTCGTCGACGAGACCGGCTTCGTGCAGCCCTCGTTCTACGGCGCGGTCTGCATGTGGGATCTGGAGGGCGGCGCGACCGGCGGCGGCATGGTCACGCTGAACTGGTACGAGATCGGCTCGCTCAACAACGAGCGCACCAATAACGACAAGCTCGGCTACACCACCACCACGATCACCGTGCAGGGCCGCAGCGCGCTGGAGACACGGCGGCCCGGCGATCCGGACTCCTGTGGCGTGAGCGCGAGTGCCGCGGATACCGGCATCGTGGGATGGTGGGTGAACTACCGCCCCGGCTCGGCACATCCCGATCCGTGCGCCGCCGCCAAGAAACTCGTGGAGCTGACCTTGAATCTGGCCAGGTGAGCGCCGCGCGGCCGGCCGCGTGAGCGACCCCGCTTTGACCCATGCTCCGGCTGCCGAGTATCGTGGATCGCTGTGCCCGGAAGCATGCGGGCAAGTTCGAGCGCAGAACGTAGGCCAGCGAGAGCGGCTGACAGTTCCAGCGTGCCCTGAAATAGGGCCCCTGACCTGCGCGCGACACGCCCGACCTCGGGACGCGAGAAACGTGGCCGGACGTGCGAGTGAATGCTCGATGACACGTATACGACACCGCATTAACCAATAAGGAAAGCCGGTCTATGCCAACCATCAACCAGCTGGTCCGTAAGGGTCGCCGTGACAAGGTCGCCAAGACCAAGACCGCGGCCCTCAAGGGGAGCCCGCAGCGCCGTGGCGTGTGCACGCGTGTGTACACCACGACCCCGAAGAAGCCGAACTCCGCGCTGCGTAAGGTCGCGCGTGTTCGCCTGACCAGCGCGGTCGAGGTCACGGCGTACATCCCGGGTGAAGGCCACAACCTGCAGGAGCACTCGATGGTGCTCGTCCGTGGCGGTCGTGTGAAGGACCTCCCCGGTGTGCGCTACAAGATTATCCGCGGCTCCCTCGACACCCAGGGTGTGAAGAACCGCAAGCAGGCCCGCAGCCGCTACGGCGCCAAGAAGGAGAAGAGCTGATATGCCGCGCAAGGGCCCCGCTCCCAAGCGTCCGTTGATCAACGACCCGGTCTACGGGTCGCCGCTGGTCACCCAGCTGGTCAACAAGATCCTGCTCGACGGCAAGAAGTCGACCGCCGAGCGCATCGTCTACGGTGCACTCGAGCAGGCGCGCGAGAAGACCGGCACCGATCCGGTCGTCACCCTCAAGCGTGCCCTCGACAACGTCAAGCCGTCGCTCGAGGTCAAGCCGCGTCGCGTCGGTGGCGCCACCTACCAGGTGCCGGTCGAGGTCCGTCCGGGCCGCGCCAACACCCTGGCGTTGCGCTGGCTGGTCAACTTCTCGCGTGCGCGCCGGGAGAAGACCATGGTCGAGCGTCTGGCCAACGAGCTGCTCGACGCCAGCAACGGCCTCGGCGCCTCGGTGAAGCGCCGCGAGGACACCCACAAGATGGCCGAGTCCAACCGGGCGTTCGCGCACTACCGCTGGTGACGTCTGCCCGGCCCATCGCTGGTGGGGTCGGCAGGTATCGCGGCTGGGGGCGGCACTTCGGTGCCGCTTCCGGCGTTGACATAGTGGCGACCTCCCCGGTCGTCCCCGAGAATCCCAACTAGCTGATCGCTAACGAAGCAGAGCGGGGAAGATTTCCGTGGCACAGGACGTGCTCACCGACCTGAACAAGGTCCGCAACATCGGCATCATGGCCCACATCGATGCGGGCAAGACGACGACAACCGAACGAATCCTGTTCTACACCGGTGTGAACTACAAGATCGGTGAGACCCACGACGGTGCCTCGACCACCGACTGGATGGAACAGGAACAGGAACGCGGCATCACCATCACCTCCGCGGCGGTGACGTGTTTCTGGAACCAGAACCAGATCAACATCATCGACACTCCGGGCCACGTGGACTTCACCGTCGAGGTGGAGCGTTCGCTGCGCGTGCTCGACGGCGCCGTCGCCGTCTTCGACGGCAAGGAAGGTGTCGAGCCGCAGTCCGAGCAGGTGTGGCGTCAGGCCGACAAGTACGACGTGCCGCGCATCTGCTTCGTCAACAAGATGGACAAGCTCGGTGCGGACTTCTACTTCACCGTGCAGACCATCAAGGACCGCCTCGGCGCCAAGCCGCTGGTCATCCAGCTGCCGATCGGCGCGGAGGACACCTTCGAGGGCATCGTCGACCTGGTCGAGATGAACGCCAAGGTGTGGACCGGCGAGACCAAGCTCGGTGAGAAGTACGAGGTCCAGGAAATCCCGGCCGATCTCAAGGAGAAGGCCGAGCAGTACCGTCAGGAGCTGCTCGAGACCGTCGCCGAGTCGGACGAGGCGCTGCTGGAGAAGTTCTTCGGTGGCGAAGAGCTCACGATCGATGAGATCAAGGGCGCCATCCGCAAGATGACCGTGTCCTCCGAGCTCTACCCCGTGCTGTGTGGTTCGGCGTTCAAGAACAAGGGCGTGCAGCCCATGCTCGACGCCGTCGTCGACTACCTGCCCTCGCCGCTGGACGTCGAGTCCGTGCAGGGTCACGTCCCCGGCAACGAGGAAGAGGTCATCTCCCGCAAGCCGAGCGCCGACGAGCCGTTCGCGGCCCTGGCGTTCAAGATCGCGGTGCACCCGTTCTTCGGCAAGCTGACCTACATCCGCGTGTACTCCGGCAAGGTCGACTCCGGCGCCCAGGTCATCAACGCGACCAAGGGCAAGAAGGAGCGTCTGGGCAAGCTGTTCCAGATGCACTCCAACAAGGAGAACCCGGTTCCCGTGGTCTCCGCCGGCCACATCTACGCGGTCATCGGCCTCAAGGACACCACCACCGGTGACACCCTGTGCGATCCGAACAACCAGATCGTGCTCGAGTCCATGACCTTCCCGGACCCGGTCATCGAGGTCTCCATCGAGCCCAAGACCAAGTCCGACCAGGAGAAGCTCGGCACCGCGATCCAGAAGCTGTCGGAAGAAGACCCGACCTTCTCGGTGAAGCTGGATCAGGAGACCGGCCAGACCGTCATCGGCGGCATGGGCGAGCTGCACCTGGACATCCTCGTCGACCGGATGAAGCGCGAGTTCAAGGTCGAGGCGAACGTCGGTAAGCCGCAGGTGGCCTACCGTGAGACGATCACCCGTCCGGTCGAGAAGCTCGAATTCACGCACAAGAAGCAGACCGGTGGTTCCGGTCAGTTCGCGAAGGTCATCATCGCGGTCGAGCCGTTCGTCGGCGAGGACGGCGCGACCTACGAGTTCGAGAACAAGGTCACCGGTGGCCGCGTGCCGCGCGAGTACATCCCATCGGTCGACGCCGGTGCGCAGGACGCCATGCAGTACGGTGTGCTCGCCGGTTACCCGCTGGTCAACCTGAAGGTGACCCTGCTCGACGGCGCGTACCATGACGTCGACTCCTCGGAGATGGCGTTCAAGATCGCCGGCTCGCAGGCCCTGAAGGAAGCGGCCAAGAAGGCCGGTCCGGTGATCCTCGAACCGCTCATGGCGGTCGAGGTCATCACGCCCGAGGACTACATGGGCGATGTGATCGGCGACCTGAACTCCCGCCGTGGCCAGATCCAGGCCATGGAGGAACGCAGTGGTGCCCGTGTCGTCAAGGCGCTGGTTCCGCTCTCGGAGATGTTCGGCTACATCGGTGACCTGCGGTCGAAGACCCAGGGCCGGGCGAACTACTCCATGGTGTTCGATTCGTACGCGGAGGTTCCGGCCAACGTGTCGAAGGAGATCATCGCCAAGGCGACCGGCGAGTAGTACGACGGGGCAGGACACGTGTCCTGCCCCATCGGCCGGGCGTCTGCACGACCCCTGTAAGTAAAAACCGCACTGCTGCAACTGCACGCACCAACAAGTCCAGGAGGACACCACAGTGGCGAAGGCGAAGTTCGAGCGGACGAAGCCGCACGTCAACATCGGCACCATCGGTCACGTCGACCACGGCAAGACCACGCTGACCGCAGCGATCACCAAGGTGCTGGCTGACAAGTACCCGGATCTGAACGAGAGCTTCGCTTTCGACCAGATCGACAAGGCGCCTGAGGAGAAGGCTCGTGGTATCACGATCAACATCTCCCACGTCGAGTACCAGACCGAGAAGCGCCACTACGCGCACGTCGACGCCCCGGGTCACGCCGACTACATCAAGAACATGATCACCGGTGCGGCGCAGATGGACGGCGCCATCCTCGTGGTCGCCGCCACCGACGGCCCGATGCCGCAGACCCGCGAGCACGTGCTGCTCGCCCGTCAGGTCGGCGTGCCCTACATCCTGG
This sequence comes from Nocardia sp. CDC519, assembly GCF_059509835.1. Taxonomy (NCBI): domain Bacteria; kingdom Bacillati; phylum Actinomycetota; class Actinomycetes; order Mycobacteriales; family Nocardiaceae; genus Nocardia; species Nocardia sp. CDC519. Next base: position 1,827,434 of record NZ_CM183377.1, read on the forward strand.
TCGCGCTGAACAAGTCGGACATGGTCGACGACGAGGAGATCCTCGAGCTCGTCGAGATGGAGGTCCGCGAGCTGCTGGCCTCGCAGGAGTTCGACGAGGACGCCCCCGTCGTCCGCGTCTCCGGCCTGAAGGCGCTCGAGGGCGACCAGAAGTGGGTCGACTCGGTCGTCGAGCTCATGAACGCTGTCGACGAGTCCATCCCGGACCCGGTGCGTGAGACCGACAAGCCGTTCCTGATGCCCGTCGAGGACGTCTTCACCATCACCGGTCGTGGCACCGTCGTCACCGGTCGCGTCGAGCGTGGCGTGATCAACGTGAACGAGGAAGTCGAGATCGTCGGCATCCGCCCGGACAAGACCAAGACCACGGTCACCGGTATCGAGATGTTCCGCAAGCTGCTCGACCAGGGCCAGGCGGGCGACAACGTCGGTCTGCTGGTTCGTGGCATCAAGCGCGAGGACGTGGAGCGCGGCCAGGTCGTCGTGAAGCCGGGCACCACCACCCCGCACACCGAGTTCGAGGGCCAGGCCTACATCCTGTCCAAGGACGAGGGTGGCCGCCACACCCCGTTCTTCAACAACTACCGTCCGCAGTTCTACTTCCGTACCACTGACGTGACGGGCGTTGTGACCCTGCCCGAGGGCACCGAGATGGTCATGCCCGGTGACAACACCGAGATGTCCGTCAAGCTGATCCAGCCGGTCGCCATGGACGAGGGCCTGCGCTTCGCGATCCGCGAAGGTGGCCGTACCGTCGGCGCCGGTCGCGTCACCAAGATCATCAAGTGATCTGACGTACCAGCCGAAACGGCGCCGCTCCGAAAGGAGCGGCGCCGTTTTGTTTTTCGCGAGTGGTGTACGGCCGGCCGGTGCGGCCAGGACTTCTCAGTCCGATTCGCCGGCGGCCTGTAACAGTGCCTGGGCGAACTTCACCATCTGGGTGGAGCCGCCGTACCACGCGGAGACCACCTCGACCGCTGCGGCGCGGGTGCGGCGGGCGGTTCGCACGACCTCGTCGGGGGAGAGGGTGCCCGCTTCGGCCTTGGTGGCCAGGGCGTTGAGTTCGTCGCTGGCCAGCAGCAGCCGCATGATGCGGTGTAGGTCGACGCCGCCATCGGCGTTCGGTAGTGGGAGTGGGGGTTCGGCGGGGGCGTCGGCGGCGGCTTCGGCGGCGGCACGGGCCGCGCGGCGCGACGGGATCGCGGGGCGCGGGCTGGGCGCGGGAGCCAGTGCGGGCGAAGGTGTTTCGGCTTCCGCGGTCGCGGGCCGTTCGGTCGGCGTCGGCGCCGGCGCGGCTTGTGCGTTTGCCGTGTTGTCCACGCCGGTCAGGCCGATGCCGTGCGCGGGCTCGGGTTCCGGTGCCGGGGCCGATCGCCGCGGCTCGGGCATGGGCGGAAGCTGAGCCGGGGACCAGTCGAATGCGGAGGGCTGCGCGGCCGTGCGGGTGGGCAGCGACCCATTGGTGATCGCCCCGTTGGTGTTCGTGTCCGCTCCCGTCAAGCCGGCAGCCATGGCGACGGCCGGTTCGGACTGCTCCCGTTCGGTGCGGTGAAAACCCTCCTGGCGAGCGCGAAGTCCATCTCCGAGACCGTTGTAATCGGCATCCATGAGGTCATTCTTACCCGAGGGCGGTGTATTGCGGCGTGTCGGCGTCTGCGGTTCGGCCGCACCGCCGGGCTCCCGCCGCGGCCTGCGTCAGAACGGTTTCGGCGGTCCATTACCTCTGCGGTGGTGGGAGCTGCTGTGGGTCAGTGCAAGTCGGCCTCGATCATCGTCGCAAGACGCGCGGCGTCGTGTGTCTCGCGGTCGCCGTCGGCGAGGGCGATGTCGCGAGTGCCGCGGTAGGCGAACCGTCCGGGGCGGGGATCGTCGATGAGTCGAATGATAGGGCGGACCGCGGATTCCGGGCGCTGGCCGAGTAGCCGTCCGAGCACGGCGGCCGACAGCCGCATACCCATCCCGACCTCGCCGGCAAAGCTGGTGCGGACCAGGCGGCTCGGCCCCCACGTCACGTACATGAGGTTCGGATTCGCCTCCGTCGCGAGGATGCCGAGCAATTCGTTCGCGCGTCGTTGCTGGGCATTGGACCGCCGGAAGGTGAATTCCTCGGTCATCTCCGGATCATCGAAATCGATGGCGTCGGCGCGTGCGCCAGGGACGGCGGTGTTGACCACGACCGGCCGCGGCGATGCGCGCAGCAGTTCGGTGAGGCCGGAAACGACGACGTATTTGCTGAGAAAGAACAGCGCCCAGGACGCTTCGTGCCCCTCGGGCGTCTGCCGGCGGCGTTGCTGGATGAACGATGCCGCGAGTACAAGTGCGTCGACGCGCTCGTACGTCGTCCGCAGTCGATCGACCACGCGACGGCTCTCGGCGACCGATGAGAGATCGGCCTCGAGGAATTCCGCTGCCGAGGGCGTCGAGACGGTGGAGACCAAGGCCTCGAACTTGGCGCGGCTGCGCCCGATCACCACCACATGGTCTCCCGTTTCCAGGAAGTGGTGCGCCAGTGCGGCGCCCATCCCGTCGGTGCCGCCGGTGATCACGATCGTCCGCATTGCATTCTCCTGTTCCGGAACATGTGTTCCGGAACAGCCTAGCATCAACCGGAACTGAGGTTCCGCATAGCTATAGTGTTCGCATGGCAGACGACCGCAGGCAACGCCGTGACGCCGCCGAGAACAAGGAGCGGATCCTGGCCGCCGCGAGCGAGGCCTTCCGCAACAACGGCATGGCCGTGGACATGCGCGCCGTCGCCGCGGCCGCCGGAGTCGGCATCGGCACTCTCTATCGGCATTTCCCCACCCGCGAACACCTCGTGCAGGCGGTGACCGGCACCGATTTCGCCGCACTGGCCGAGGCCGCCCTCCCCGCGCAGGCCTCCGCGATCGAGGCACTGCGCGAGTTCTTCACCACCGCACTCACCGGCCTCGCCGCCAACCAGGCGATGATCGACGTACTCGCCGGCGGCCAACCCTCGGACGCCGATCTCGACCGATGCCTCGCGCACCTCACCGAAATCGGCCGCGCCGCCCTCGCGCGCTCCCACACCGACCACACCCTGGCCGCCGACGTGACCGCCCGCGATATCGCCTACCAGTTCCTGGCGCTCATCCGTGTCGTGCAGTTGCTGCCCGACCGCACGCCACGCGCCATCGAGCACCAGGTGGAGGTGGCGTTACGGGGGCTGGGCGCCGGATAGCGCGACTCAGCAGTTGCTCGGTGCTGGCTCGCCGCGGAAGCGCGCATCCAGCCACGCCACCATCAGCGGCATCCCGAGTACCGCGGCCGATAGATGTTCCGGTGTCGGAATGGTTTCCGCCTGCACCGGCACGCCCGCCGCGCAGTAGCGGCGGTTGATCGAGACGAGCGAGTCGACCGGGATGAGTGGGTCGGTGGGTGAATGCCATTCGAAGATGGGCATGTTCGGCACACCGTCGAAGAGCTCGATGCTGTTCTCCTCCAGCACCGCCCTGGCGTCGGCATCGTGCATGAGCGAGGTATTGCTGGCGTAATCGCGGACGCTGCGGCCTGCGCCGGTGGCGAGGATGTCGTTGGTGCAGCCGTTGGCCATGGCGTCACGTGCCGCGATCCCGGCGGCATTGAGGTTGTCGCTGATCGGGAAGCGGTGCGGGTACTCGCGTTCCAGCCCGATCGCCGCCGCCAGCACCAGCCCGAACGCCGGATGCGGATCGAATTGCAGCGCTTCGATCATGCGCATCAGGTTCGCGGGCACGCCGCCGGCCGCGGCACCGGCGAGTTTCAGCTCCGGCGCGTAGCTCGGCGCCAGCGCGGCCGCCCACGCCGTGGCCATGCCGCCACCGGAGTACCCGGCCATCGCGACGGGGCTGTGCTGCACCGCCAGCTCCGGAACGCGCTGCACGGCACGGATTCCATCGAGCGTGATCTGCCCGCCGAGCTTGGCGGCGCCGTAGGCGAAGGTGGGGCCCAGATGATCCGGCAGTGCGATGCTCCAGCCGCGCAGCAGCAAGGCATTGAGCGCGACGGCCTCGCGGACCTGGAGGTTCGGATCGCTGGTGTAGAGCACCCGCGACACCGCGCAGTTCGGGCCCAGCCCGTTGATGATGTGCTGATACGACAGCAGCGGCCCGTCCGGGCGGTGCCCCGGCGGCGTCACCACGGTGGTGGTGGCCGCGATGGGCAGCCCGCGTGAATTGGTCGACCGGAACTTCACCAGCGTCAGCGTGGATCCGGGAAAGGTCAGTAGCGGCGGCAACCGCCGCACCGCCAGCACATCACCGGGCTGGTACGCCGCGAGATCGGCGGGCTGCGCGTAGAACGGGTCGGGATCGGCCACGGGGTAGCGAGGTAACGCCGGGGCAGGAACCGTCCCGGCCAGCAGAACCGCAGAGGCGCCGAGGAGCGCGCCGGTTATCAAACGCTGGATAACCTGCATGGCAGCTATTGCTACCACGGTTCGGCCCGACGATCGCGCAGGTGAGCCGGGGTGTCGTGGCTGGAGACCGGCGGCCCGACGCCGCTATGCTGGATCAGGTGTCGAGGATTACGTTCGATCCGAATCAGTGCGGGGGCCGTCCCTGCATTCGCGGTATGCGCATCCGGGTGAGCGATGTACTCGAACTACTCGCAGCAGGCGAGACGGAGGACTCCATCCTCGAGGATTATCCCTACTTGGAGTTGGCGGACATCCGCGCCTGCCTCGTGTTCGCAGCGGCCGAGGCAGACCATCCGATTCTGCGGACCGCCTCTTGAGGTTCGTCGTCGACGCACAACTGCCACCAGCACTGGCACGCGCGTTGACGGAGGAGGGCCATGACGCTGTGCACGTCTGCGACATCGGCTTGTTATCCGCCCCGGATGTCGATGTCTGGGCAGAAGCGCTCGAGCGGGGCGCCGCTTCCTGCCGATCCTGCCCACTGTCGTACAGATGCTCGGAGCCGGGGAGAAGATCATCGAGGTCAGGTAGCGGGCTGATCGAGTGCAACCGTTCTCCGGCCGGATGCTCGACGGGTTCAGCCCAGTTGCGTCATGCCAGCGGCGACCACCTGGGCGACGTTGAGGATTTCGTCGGTCGTCGGCAGGGGGACGCCGTCGAGGGCGTGCAGGCGGTCGGTGCTGGCGATGGCGAACATGGCCGAGACCCAGGCGGCGGCGCAGGCGCGCAGGGTGCCGGGGCGGACCGGGGCGGGGGCGCTGGCCTGGAGGACGCGGGCGGTGACGTCGAGGAGTTGATCGCGCAGCTTGCGCACCTGGCGGCGGACGTCGGGGTGGGTGTCGGCCTCGCGCCACATGATGACGCGCAACACCGAGGAATGATGGTCGCGAAGGTTCAGCGCCGCATCGAGATTGACCAGACTGGCCACCGGATCACCCGGCTCGACCACGGTGTCGATGTCGCTGATCGGTTGTTGCGGTACCCGTTCGGCCATCAGGGCCGACAGAATCGAGTTCTTGGTGGGGAAATAGTAGAAAACCAGGCCCTTGGGCACGGCCGCGGCCTCGGCGATCGCCGCCGTCGGGGTGCCGTCGAATCCCTGTGCGGCGAACAGCTTTTCGGCCGCGTCCAAGATGAGTTGACGGGCGTCGCCGTCGGTTTTCGCGCTGCGGCGACGCCCGGCTCGACGGGGTCTGGTCATGGCCGTCTCAGTGGTGCGGAGCCATATCGTGCAACCGTCCCGAGACCGCGGGCAGCGCCGCCACCGCGACCACGACCGTCACGACGCCGACCACCCATGCGGTCCAGGATGCGCCACTGAAGCCGCTGAAGTCCATGACCCACGGGGACAGGAACATCAGCACGCCGAACAGGCCCATCGCGTAATCGGCGGAGGCCATCTCAGCTCGGTACATCTGCGCCAGACCGGTCAGTGCGATGAGCACACCGAGCACGATCAACGACCACATGGCCCGATCGTTGGTCTCCACCCATAGCGGTGAGAGTGCGGCGAAGACGCCCAGCACTACGGCCAGGAAATCTTGCGCACGGCTTTCGGTGAACATAAATGCCTCCTTGCATTTGCTGGTGCGGACAGACCCGAAAATCTGTCCTGACCTCGGTATAGGCCTGATTGACCGCCCGGTCGATATAGGAATGGACACGATTGCGTGGCAATCGATGGCACGGTGAAGGTGATGGTCCTCACTACAGCACCGACCAAGCGGACGTTAGGGTGGACTGTCGTCAGCGAGGTGGCCGAACGGACGGCCCGAAGGAAGGGATGCCGGCATGACTGCAGCGCCGATCGTGATCGTGGGGGCCGGTCTGGCCGGCTTGCGCACCGCGGAGGAGTTGCGCCGCGCGGGCTACGAGGGTGAGTTGATCCTGCTCGGCGACGAATCGCGGCCGCCGTACGACCGCCCCCCGCTGTCGAAGCAATTCGTGCGCGGCGAGACCGACGACACCACGCTGCGGCCCGCGGAGTTCTTCGCCGAGAAGAAGATCGATCTGCGGCTGAACCAGGAGGCGGTCGGCGTCGACACCGCCGCCCGGCGCTTGCGGCTGGCCGACGGCTCGGTGCTCGACTACAGCGAACTGATCATCGCCACCGGGCTGCGCCCGCGCAGGCTGCCCAGCCTGCCCGAGCTCGACGGCGTGCATGTACTGCGCGATCACGCCGACGCCAGCGCACTGCGCGCCGAACTCGGCGACGCCACGACCGCCCTGGTCATCGGCGCCGGATTCATCGGCTGCGAGGTGGCCGCCAGCTTCCGCGCGCGCGATGTCCAAGTGGTGCTGGTCGAGCCGCAGCCGACGCCGCTGGCCTCGGTGCTCGGCGAGCAGGTCGGTGCGCTGGTGGCGCGCATGCACCGGGACGAGGGCGTCGACCTGCGCTGCGGCATCGGCGTCGATTCGCTGCTCGCCGCCGACGACGGCCGAGTGCGCGGCGCGCTGCTGACCGACGGGACCGAGGTCGCGGCCGAGCTGGTGGTGATCGGCGTCGGGTCACGTCCGGTGACCGAATGGCTGGCCGATTCCGGCATCGAACTGGCCGAACCGGCGGCGGGCGGTGGCGTGCTCGCCGACGAGGTCGGCCGCACCTCCGCACCGGGTGTGTGGGCTGTCGGCGACGTCGCGGCCTGGCTGCACGATGACGGCGCACGCACCCGCGTCGAGCACTGGACCAATGCGGGCGAGCAGGCGAAGCTGCTGGCCTGCGCGCTGCTGGGCGCCGAGCCGCCCACCGCCGCCCGGGTGCCCTACTTCTGGAGCGATCAGTACGACGTGAAGATCCAGGCGCTCGGCACGCCACGGCCCACCGACGAGATCCACATCGTCTCCGATGACGGGCGCAAGTTCCTGGCCTACTACACCCAGGACGGCAAGCTCACCGGCGTGGTCGGCGCCGGGATGACCGCACAGGTGATGAAGACCAGGGCGAAGATCGCGGCGGGTGCCCCGGTGGCGGAGCTGCTCGGCGCGGGCTAATACCTTTGTCTGTGTGATCGTCGCGCTCATCGATTCCGGTCTCGGCTCGCTGCCGACAGCGGCATGGCTGCGCAAGCTGCGCCCGGATGTGGATCTGGTGCTGCAACTGGATCCCGACGGAGCCCCCTGGGGGCCGAAACCCGAGGAATGGGTGATCGAGCGGGTGGTCGCGACCGCACGCGCCTCGCTGACGATGGGCGCCGAGGTGATCGTGCTGCCGTGCAATACCGCGAGCGTGACCGCGCTCGACCAGGTGCGCGCGGACGTCGGCCCGGACATTCCGGTGATCGGCACCGTGCCGGCGATCAAACCGGCCGCGGCCGCCTGCCGCTCGGTGGCGGTATGGGCCACCGCGGCCACCACCGCGAGCCGCTACCAGGCCGATCTCATCGCCCGCTTCGGCGGTAACGCGACGGTGACCGGCGTGGCCTGCCACGGTCTGGCCGATGCGATCGACGCCGGCGATCTGGTGGCTGCCCGTGCCGCGATCGCGGCGGCGGCCGAGCGGACTCCCGACGACGTGGAGGGTGTGGTGCTCGGCTGCACCCACTATCCGCTGGTCGTCGACAGCATCGTGGCCGCGCTGCCGGACGGGGTGCGATTGTTCGACAGCGCCCAGGCCGTTGCCGCGCAGACGATCCGGCGCATGGACGCGCTGGGCCGGCCGAGCACCGGCAACGGTACGGTGCGGGTGCTCAACAGCGGCCGCCCCGGCGAACTGCCCGCCGCCGCTGCCGCTTTCGAACCCGGGCGGGCGCTCGGCGCGACCGGCTGACCGCCCGGCACATCGCGATCGGAGGCCACACGTTGACCGAGAACGCCACCGCCGAGCAGGTGCGGGCCGCCCTCGCCGAGCACGCCGATCCCGCCGACGCGGTGCACCTCCAGCGGTTCTTCAAGACCGGCCCCGGCGAATACGGCGAGGGCGACGTCTTCATCGGCGTCCGGGTGCCCGCCACCCGCACCGTCGCCAAACGGTTTGCGGCGCTTGCGCTCACCGAGATCGACGAACTGCTCGACAGCCCGGTGCACGAGGAACGGCTGGCGGGTCTGATCATCCTCAACACTCGTTTCGAGAGGGCCTCCAAGCCGCGCACCTTCGACGAGGCCGCCCGTGCCGAGATGGTGCGGTTCTACCTGGACGCGGTGCGGCGCGGCCGGGTGAACAACTGGGATCTGGTCGACGTCTCGGCCGAGCGCATCGTCGGCCCGTGGCTGCTGGACAAGCCGCGCGAGCTGCTGTTCGAGCTGGCCGACTCGGATTCGCTGTGGGAGCGCCGGGTCGCGCTGCTGTCCACCTTCGCCTTCATCAAGGCCGGTGACGCCTCCACCACGTTCGCGCTGAGCGAGCGACTGCTCACCGACCGGCACGATCTGATCCAGAAGGCGCTGGGCTGGATGTTGCGCGAGGTCGGCAAGCGTGTGGATCGTCAGCTGCTGATCGATTTCCTCGATCGGCACGCGGCCGAGATGGGGCGTACCGCTTTGAGTTACGCCACCGAGCATCTGGATCCGGAAAGCCGCGCCCGCTACCGCGCGATGCGATAGCGGAGCGCGGGAATCCCGATATACCGCTTCGCCGACCGAACCGACCCGGCCGGAGTCAGGCGCCGAACCGGCTCAGAACTGGATCTTCAGGTGATCGGTGACCGGCCGCGCCTGGCAGCCGAGGATGTAACCGTTCTCGATGTCCTCGGGATCCAGGATTTCGGCGTTCTCCATCTCGACCTTGCCTTCGAGGACGGTGCAGGCGCAGGAGCCGCATTCGCCTTCCTGGCAGGAGTAGGGGACGTCGAGGCCCTTGGACAGCATGATGTCGACCAGGGTCTGCTTGCGCGGCCAGCGCAGTTCGTGCACCTCGCCGTCGAGCTCGACCTCGACGGTGGCGGCGTCGGCGGCCTCTTCGTCGCTGACCTCGACCGGCGCCTGATCGGCGAACGGGTCACCGGCCAGTGAGTTGAAGATCTCGGCGTGGGTGCGGTTACGCGGGACGTCGAGCTGGGCCAGCGCGTCGTGCACGCGGTCCATGAACGGGCGCGGGCCGCACATGAAGGCGCGGTAGCCGGTGTAGGGGCGGACCAGGCCGGCGAGCGCGTCGGCGGTGGGCAGGCCTTGCAGCGGTTCCAGCCAATGGATGACGGTGAGGCGCTGCGGATGCTTGTCGGCGAGTTCACGCAGTTCGTCGGCGAAGATCACCGATTCCGGGTCGCGGTTGGCGTAGACCAGCACGATCTTTCCGGTGCCGCGGGCCAGCGCCGATTTCAGGATCGACATGACCGGGGTGATACCGCTGCCCGCGCCGAACAGCAGCAGATCCTCGTCGAGATCCTTCGGGGTGAACACGCCCGACGGCGGCAGCACCTCGATCTCGGAACCGGCGGTGATGTTGTCGCAGAGCCAGTTGGAGCCGTAGCCGCCCTCGGTGCGCTTGACGGTGACCTTGGGCCGGTCGTCGGTGTAGGGCGAGCTGGCCAGCGAATAGCAGCGCGCGACCGAGCCGGTCAGGTCGCTGGGAATGCGCAGGGTCAGGAACTGGCCCGGCTGGTACTGGAAGCGTTCGCGCAACTCTTCGGGAACGTCGAAGACCAGTGAGCAGGTATCGGCGGTCTCGGCGATGACCGCGGCTACCCGCAGCACGACCGATCGTGAGCCGTGTGGAACTTCGACGGTGGTCATGGCGTCCTCTCGAACGTGTGCGCGGCCGATCCGGTGCCGGACGGCAAAACTAGAACGTGTTTCAGTTTTATCGTACGTCGGGATCGGGCTGCTGGACAAGCTGGGCTTCCAGCCCGGCGATCAGCACACCCATGCCGAAGTCGTACGAATACTTGCCGCGCAGGTCGGGCATGTATTTGGTGGCGCGGGCCACCGCATCGGGCAATGTGACGTCGGTCAGCACCGACCGGTCACGCGGGTTCACCCGGCTGCGACCGAACAGGAAGGTGTGGATGGTCGCGTAGGCGGCCAGCACGTTGCGATCGCTGAATCCCGCGTCGAACAGGATCTCCATCACCGCGGCGATGATGTCGAGCTGCTTACCGAGCATCTGCTCGATCAGCACATCGCCGAGGCCGGGGTGCTTGCGTAGTTTCTCATCGATCTGGTCGATGAGTTCACGCAGCCGCTGTTGCCACGGGCCCGACTCCGGCGGCGGTTTGCGCACACCGGCCAGTGCCGCGGTGGCCACCAGGTCGAGTAGCTCCCGTTTATCGGCCACGTAGTAGTACGGGGCCATCGGGGAAACGCCCAGTTCGCGCGATAGCCGGCGCATCGACAGCTTGTCCACACCGTCGGCGCGGACCACCCGTAGCGCGGCTTCCACGATCTCTGATTCGGAGAGGGTATTACCGCCCCCGCTGGCCTGCGTTCGCCCGACTCCCATGCCACCTCTACCACCGCGGGCGCGTGCGCCCGTCACGTCCTGTTCAGCTGCTTGCCACCGGAAAGTTTAGAGGGCTCGGTGCGGGCGCTGTCGGTTCGTCGGCCGAAACGGCTTCTTTTTGTCAGTTCATGACGTTATGGTGTGTGAGCGCGGCTACACCTGTGGCCGCGACCACAGTGCCCAACAGAGTGGAGGTAGCCATGCCGGACAAGGGGCTCAACGGACCCGCCGACACCGACAACCGCGGCCCGATCGCCGCGGTCGCGCAGCGCTCGGCCGAGGACACACCGCTGGTGGAGGAATCGCTCATCGAAGAGGTCTCCATCGACGGTATGTGCGGCGTCTACTGAGCTGAGAGGAGCGGTGACCATGCTCGATCTCGATACGCGCTGGCAACTGCATCCGCGGGTTGCCCTGCGGCCGGAACCGTTCGGCGCGTTGCTGTATCACTTCGGCACGCGGAAGCTGTCGTTTCTGAAGAACCCGAGGATCGTCGAGATCGTGCGGTCACTGCCCGCACAGCCGTCGGTGCGCACCGCCATGCGGGCCGCCGGCATCGATGACGCCGCGGCCGCGCCGTATGTGAAAGCGCTGGCGCAGCTGGCCGATTCGCAGATGATCGTCGGCGCCCCCGAGGCGGCGCCGCTGGCCGCGGCCCCGGAGCCGATGACCTTCGCGGCCGACGACGACCGCGCCGTGCGGCTGGTGGATCGCTTCGAATCCGGCCTGGCCGCGCCGATCTGCCTGACCTGGGAACTCACCTACGCGTGCAATCTGTCCTGTGTGCACTGCCTGTCGTCGTCGGGCCGGCGCGATCCGCGCGAGCTGAGCACCGAGCAGTGCAAGGCGCTCATCGACGAGTTCCAGCGCATGCAGATCTTCTACGTCAATATCGGCGGCGGCGAACCGACTGTGCGCCCGGACTTCTGGGAACTGGTCGATTACGCCACCGCGCACCAGGTGGGAGTCAAGTTCTCCACCAACGGCGTCCGGATCACGCCGGAGGTCGCCGCGCGGCTGGCCGCCAGTGACTATGTGGATGTGCAGATCTCGCTCGACGGCGCCGATGCCGCCGTCAACGACGCGGTGCGCGGTCCCGGTTCGTACGACATGGCCATCCGAGCGTTGGAAAACCTTGCCGCGGCGGGTTTCCAGGATGCCAAGCTGTCGGTGGTGGCGACCAGGCACAATATCGCCCAGCTCGACCAGTTCAAGGAGATCGCCGACCGCTACGGCGCCACTTTGCGGTTGACGCGGCTGCGCCCGTCCGGGCGCGGCGCCGATGTGTGGGACGAACTGCATCCGCTGCCCGAACAGCAGCGCGAACTCTACGAATGGCTGCTGCGCAACGGTGACGGTGTGCTCACCGGCGACTCGTTCTTCCACCTGTCGGCCTTCGGTGAGGCGCTGCCCGGGTTGAACATGTGCGGCGCGGGCCGGGTGGTGTGCCTGGTCGATCCGGTGGGCGACGTCTACGCCTGCCCGTTCGCCATCCACGACCGCTTCCACGCCGGAAACGTCGTCGCCGACGGCGGTTTCGCGACGGTGTGGAAGGAATCGGCGTTGTTCGGGCAGCTGCGCGAACCCACCGGCGGCGGCGCCTGCTCGTCGTGTGCGCATTACGATGCGTGCCGCGGCGGCTGCATGGCGGCGAAGTTCTTCACCGGTCTGCCCGCCGACGGGCCGGACCCGGAGTGCGTGCAGGGCTACGGCGCGGCGGCCCTCGCCGACGCGGGCCGGGTGGTGCCGCGTTCGTCGGTCGACCACTCGCGCCGCAGCACCCCGCGGCGTTCTGGTGGCCGCAAATCCGGGCCGGTGCCGCTCACCCTGAGCACGCCGCCGCGGCGGCCGTCACGGGCCTGTGACGAAAGCCCGCTGGGCTAGGCGCGCGGCGTTAGCCGGAACCGGTGCGCGGGCCGCGAGCGGCTCGCGCACCGACCGCGCGGTACGCGATTGCCATTCGGTTGCCGTCGGAGCGAGGACTCGCTCAGTAATCCTTCAGCAACGCAGATCCTGTCGGTTACCGGGCCTACCACGCGAAATACTCCGGAACTGGTTGCGTGTTTCGCGACTGTTGATGTCAGCCGAGCGAACTCCGTCTAACATGCCAGGAATGCGCCATGATCGCCTTCCCGACGGATTCGGGGTGCGGATCGATCCACGGGTACGCGCATACTCCGGGGGACGCATCCTGATCGGAGGAACACCCGCGAGGTTGCTGCGCCTTGCCCCGGAAGCCGCCGAAATGATCGGCGACGGGTACCTCGAGGTCAACGGCCCGAAGTCCGCCGTCGTTGCCAGGCGGCTGCTCGATTCCGGGGTGGCCAACCCCCGGCCGCGACTGCTGCCCTCGCCCGAGGACGTCACCATCATCGTGCCGCTGCACAACAATGCCGAGGGTCTGGCGCGGCTGTTGGCGGCCCTGCGCGGGCACAATGTGATCGTCGTCGACGACGGCTCCGACCTGCCCGTGCGGGTACCGCCGGTGGCCGGTGGCCGCTGCCAGGTCAGCGTGCTGCGGCATGAGCGCGCGCTCGGCCCGGCCGCCGCGCGCAATGCCGGATTGCGGGCGGCGACAACCGAGTTCGTGGCGTTCCTGGATTCCGATGTGGTGCCACGCAGCGGCTGGCTCGAGGTCATGCTCGGGCATTTCAGCGATCCGGAGGTCGCGCTGGTCGCGCCGAGGATCGTCGCGCTGGATCCGGAATCCAACGCGCTGGCCCGCTACGAGCACACCCGATCCTCGCTGGATCTGGGCAGGCGCGAATCGGCGGTGCAATCGCGCGGGATGGTGTCCTACGTGCCGAGTGCGGCGTTGCTGGTGCGGCGGGGCGCGCTGCTGGCCGAGGGCGGGTTCGACGAGTCGATGCACGTCGCCGAGGACGTCGACCTGTGCTGGCGGCTGGAGCGGGCGGGCTGGCGGTTGCGCTACGAACCCGCCGCGCACGTCGCCCACGATCACCGGGTGTCCTTCCGGGCCTGGTTCAACCGGAAGATGTTCTACGGCACCGGCGCCGCGCCGCTGGGCGCACGGCATGCGGGCATGGTGTCGCCGCTGTCGGTGCCGTCGTGGACCATGCTGGCCGCGGTGCTGTTCGGCACGCTGACCCGCTGGGGATTCGTCGGCGGCGTGCTCACCCTGGTGGCCGCGCTGGGCCGGTTGCGCCGCGTCTTCGGCGAACTCGACAATCCCACCCGGATCGCGTCGATCTATCTGGCCCGCGGCTTCTTCGCCGGATTGTGGCGCCTCGCCTCGGCCATGTGCAGGCACTATTGGCCGGTCACCGTGCTGGCGATGGTGGCCTCCCGGCGGATCCGGCGCATCGCGGTGACGATGGCGCTGGCCGACGGCCTGGCCGACTGGTTCACCCACCGCGACGCGGGCGGGCTCGACCCGTTGCGCTACATCGCCTTCCGCCGCATCGACGACATCGCCTACGGCACCGGCCTGTGGCTCGGCGCGTGGCGGGCCCGCAGTATCGAAGCGCTCAAGCCCACCGCCCCGCCGCGCTGAGCGCCGATGGGTCCGGATGGCTGACACGCTGATCGTCGGCGGAGGCAGCGCGGGCTGCGTGCTCGCCGCGCGCCTGAGCGCCGACCCGGATCACCGAGTGCGACTGCTGGAAGCCGGGCCGATCTGGACCTCGCCCGATGGCTTCCCGCCCGGCCTGCGTGACGGCACCGAACTGCCGCTCGACGACGAGGCGCTGCTGTGGCGCTATCCGATCCAGCTGACGGCGACCACCACGTCCACCACGGTGCGCGGACGGGTGATCGGCGGGTCGGGGTCGATCAACGGGTGCTATTTCGTGCGCGCGCCCGCCGCCGATTTCGCCGCGTGGAGCCGCGAGATCGGCACCGGCGGCTGGACTTACGACGAGCTGATCGAGCCGATGCGCCGCCTCGAACATGATCACGACTTCGGCGCGCAGCCCGGGCACGGCGCCGAAGGGCCCATCCCAGTGCGCCGCCCGGCCACCCGGAGCCCGCTGACCGAGGCGTTCGTGCGGGCGGTCGCGGCGACCGGATTCGACGAGATACCGGACCTGAACGCGCCCGACGCGGCGGACAAGGGTTTCGGCGCGGTGCCGGCCAATATCGATCGGCGTGCCGGCACGAGCCTGCGCGTCGGCAGTGCACAGGCCTACCTGCTGCCGGCGCTCACCCGGCCGAACCTCACCGTGTCGGCCGGCACCAGCGCGCTCGGGATCCGGTTCAAGGGGACCAGGGCGATCGGGGTGGAATGCCTGCGTGCGGGCGTCGTGGAATTCATCGCGGCGGATCGGATCGTGCTGTGCGCGGGCGCGATCGAATCGGCCGCACTGCTGCTGCGTTCGGGCATCGGTGATCCGGCGCGGTTGCGCGCGCTGGGCATCCCGGTCGTGCAGGCGCTGCCGGTGGGCGAATGGTGCACCGACCATCCCGAGATCGGCATCGACTACCGGCACGACGCGCCACACCGGCGCAGCCAGGTACTCGAATACGTGCTCGAGCTCGGCGATATCGAAATCCGGCCGTACACGATGGCTTTCACGCCGGGAATCCGGCAGTTCGCGCTCGCATTGATGCGCCCGCACGGGTCGGGCGAGCTGCGGCTGCGTTCGGCCGATCCGGCTGACCGGCCGTGGATCGACCAGCGCTACCTGGAACAGCGGCTGGATCGGGACCGGCTGCGCGCGGCCGTGCGGTTGTCGGCGGAGATCATGGACGCGATGGGGGCGGTCCCCGGGGAGCCGGTTCCCGGGGTGGTCTCCGACGACTGGCTGACCGCGCATCTGGCCACCTCACAACATCTGTCCGGTACCTGCCGCATGGGCTCTGCCGGCGACACCCGCGCCGTGGTGGACGCGCGCTGCCGGGTGCACGGCGTCGACGGTCTCGCGGTGGCCGACCTGTCCATCGTGCCGGTGCCGCTGGGCCGTGGTCCGCAGGCGACGGCGGTGCTGATCGGCGAGCGCGCCGCCGAACTGTTGTCCGGCTGACCCACGCCCCGCGATGCCAGGTGGCTCACACTCACGGGACGGGCGTGACGTGTGTGACCTGGCGGACAAACCTGATCATCCGCCGGTCGTTGCCGGTACCCGCCGGTACAGTTTGTCGTAGGTGAAAGGCAAATGGTCAGCAATCTTGCGGGTGGTCGCCCCTCGCGGCATGGAGTAGAACCTGGCACGCAGCTCGGTGCACTGGAAGCCTATGCCGCTCAAGCGCATGGATATCTCGGTGCCGGTGGTGAGCGGCTGTCCCGGCTCGCCGGTCTGTTGCGCCCCGCGGTGCTCGAATCGTGGTTGCGCAGTGTTCGCGGTGGCATCGATCCGATGGACGTCGTCGACGGTCGCGGGCTGCGCGGCGCGGACCTCCAGCGCTACCGCGATGCCCATCCGATCGCCGCGCTGATGCCGTTGATCGACAAGCTGCTCGTCGAGGACGCCGCCCGGACCGGTTTGATCGTCGTGGTGGCCGACCAGTTCGGGCGGGTGCTGTCGGTGCACGGCGACGCCGAGCGGATCAGCGCCGCCGCCGAGATCGGGCTGCGCGCTGGCGACGACCTGAGCGAGCGCCGTATCGGCACCAATGCCGTCGGCATGGTGGTGCGCACTGGACGCGCCGCCTGGATCCACGGCCCGGAACACTTCCTGCACCGGATGCATCAGCTCACCGGTGCCGCCGCCCCCGTGCACGATCCGGATGGCCGGCTGGTCGGCGTGCTGATGATCGCCGGCGGAGTACGAGTGGCCAGGCCCGAGATCCTGGCTCTGGTGAAAGCCGCCGCCACGGCAGCGGAAATGGATCTGCTGCTCACGGCCATGCGGGCCGATCGGCACGCACCGGCCGGTGCCCGCGATCGACACCAGGCGGCGCCGGATCGGGGCAGGCTCGGGCTCGATGTGCTCGGTCTCGGCCAGCCGCAGCTGAGCATCGCCGGGAAGCGGGTGCCGCTGTCGCAACGTCACGCCGAGATCCTGCTGCTGCTCACCGAGCACCCCGAAGGGCTCGGCGCCGACCATCTGGCCTTGCTGCTCGACGACACCGACCTGGACAACGGCACCATCCGCGCCGCCATGTCCCGGCTGCGCACGGTGGTCGGGCCCGAGGTGTTCGGTTCCCGGCCGTATCGGCTGAAGGTGCCGGTGGCCACCGATATCGACTTCCTGCGCGCCGCCCTGGACTCCGGTGACGTCGATGCGGCATTGCGGTTGTATGCGGGCCCGGTGCTGCCGCGTTCGAACGCGCCCGGCATCGTCGATCTGCGCGATGAGCTGCGGGTCCGGCTGCGGACCTCGGTGCTGGATTCGCGTGATCCCGCGGCGCTGCGGCGCTGGACCGCCACCGCCGAGGGACGCGACGACGCCGCCGCGTGGGTCGCCTACCGCTCGACCGTTGATCGCGATTCGCCGCTGTTCGCCCAGATCGAGGCCAAGATCCGGGTGCTCGATCGGCGCCTGGGCGCGGATGCAACGCAGATGCAACGTTTCGGCTCATAGTCTGCCCATCTGAAAGTGCGATAGCTCACATGCGGGGGCCCGAGCTGCTCGCGGGTAGAAAGCCGCCCGCGGCCGGTCGCACCGGTCCCTATCTGGACGCTTGTCCGATTTTTTTAGAGCATTTAGTTCCTTTTTATTTCGACCTGGCCTAGTGTTCGCAATACGTGGATGACATCCATGTGATGTAGCTGACATACCGCCGTTATCGAATCCGTGGCGGCAGTGAAGTTGGAGGAAAGATCACTAGCTAGGCACTTCGTCTCCGTTCCGGACACCGTCCCATCAGGCGCCGGCTCCGGACGGCACGGCGGCGACCACACGGTCGCCGATTCCAGTTCACGCACATCTGACGAATACGCGCGAGCGCCCAGACGAGCGTCGCGTGTCATTCGCCCACACCTCATGCGGTAGCCGCCCGCGCCCGGGACTCCGACCCGCCGCGCAGGCTTATTCGTGCTGCCCAAAAGCATTCGGCCAGCCGTTAATTCGCCATTTCGAGGAGGCTCTGGTGCACGGTACGGAGTTGGGTGGACCCAGCGCGCGGAAGCAGGCGACGCTGCATACCGAGGCGCGAACATCCGCGCCGGCCCGCTTCCCGCTCGCACCCGCGCAGCTGGGAGTCTGGTACGCCCAGCTCCTCGATCCGCAGGTGCCGATCAATGTGGCGCAATACGTGGACGTGCGTGGTGCGGTGGACGCCGAACTGCTGCAAGAGGTTTCGATCGAGGCGGCGCGTGAGTACGAATCGGTGCTGGTTCGCATCGGGGAAGCCGACGGGGTGCCGTACCAGTGGGTCGACGCGCAGGCCTCGGTCCACATTCCGTTGATCGATGTCCGTTCGTATCCCGATCCGATTGCGGCAGCGAAAGAATGGATGCGGGCCGAATCCAGTACGCCGGTCGATCTACTCCACGATCAGCTTTTCGCGGGCGCGCTGCTGCGGGTCGAGGCCGACCGCTATTTCTGGTATCTGCGCGCGCACCACATCATCCTCGACGGATTCGGCGCACTCACCAACACCATGCGGGTGGCCGAGCGTTACACCGCGCGGGTGCTCGGACGCGAGCCGGAGCCGGTCTCACCCGCCACCCTTGCGACGCTGGTCGAGGGCGAGCACGCCTATCGCGACAGCTCCCGTTTCGGCGCCGACCGCACGCACTGGGCCGAACGGGTGGCCGGGCTGGATGCACCGACCAGCCTCGACGGCCGCACCGCGCCGCGCGCCGCGGCCAACCTCATCGCCGGACGGCCGCTGCCCGAGGCGCTCACCCAACGGATGAACACCCTGGCCGCGAGCCAGGATTCGACCCCGGCGGTGGTGCTGCTCGCCGCCTTCGCCGCCTATCTCGGCCGGCTCACCGACCGCAATGACGCCGTGCTCAGCCTGCCGGTGACCGCTCGCACCACCGCGGTGATGCGCCGCTCGGCGGGCATGCTGTCCAATATCGTGCCCTTGCGGCTGTCGACCGGCGGCAGCTGGGGCGAGCTGCTGCACGCCACCCGGGTGGAGGTCGCGGGCGCGCTGCGGCACCAGCGCTACCGGGCCGAGGACATCCGCCGCGACGCCGAGCACGACGGGCGCCCGGCCCGGCGCGCCCTGTTCGGTCCGCTGGCCAACATCATGCTGTTCCGCAGCGACCTCACCCTCGGCACGGCGACCGGCCAGTACCACGTGCTGTCCACCGGGCCGGTGGAGGATCTGAGCCTCAACGTCTACTACGGCGAACGCGACCGGGTGCACGTCGACTTCGAGGCCAATCCCAACCTCTACGACGCCGACGACATCGCCCGGCACCACGCCCGCTTCATCGGGTACCTGGACCGGCTGCTCGCGACCGACCTGGACGCGCCCCTGGCCGGTGTCGAGGTCGCCACCGAGCTGGAGCTGGAGGTCAGCACCAAGATCTGGAACGCCACCGGCCATCCGGTGGACCCGCGCGCCACGCTGGTGTCGATGTTCGAGGCGCAGGTGGCGCGCACCCCGGACGCGGTCGCGCTGCGCTTCGCCGGCAGCCCCGACCTGACCTACGCCGAGCTCGCGGCCCGGGCGAATCGGCTGGCCAGGGCGTTGATCGCGCGCGCGGTCGGCCCGGAGTCGCTGGTGGGGCTGCATATCCGGCGCTCACCGGAGCTGGTGATCGCCATGTACGCGGTGCTCGCCGCGGGGGCCGCCTATGTGCCGCTGGACCCCGACCATCCGGCCGACCGCACCGCGCACATCATCGCGACCGCGCGTCCGGCCTGTGTGCTCACCGCGGGTGACCGGCCGGATCTGGCCGACGGCGTGGTGCCGGTGCTCGACCTCGACGAACTGCCCGCCGACGGCCCCACCGGCCCTATCTGGGACCGGGAACGCGGCACCGCACTGCGCCCGGCCCATCCGGCCTACGTGATCTTCACCTCCGGCTCCACCGGCAAACCCAAGGGCGTCGTGGTCTCGCATGCCGCGATCGTGAACCGGCTGGTGTGGATGCAGCGCGCCTATCGGCTCACCCCGGCCGATGTGGTGTTGCAGAAGACGCCTGCCACCTTCGACGTGTCGGTGTGGGAATTCTTCTGGCCGCTGCAGATCGGCGCGACGCTGGTGCTGGCCCAGCCCGACGGCCACCGCGACCCCGCCCACCTGCGCGCGGTGATCGCCGAATACGGCGTCACCACCGCACATTTCGTGCCGTCCATGCTCGAGGCGTTCCTGGCGCACCAGGACATGGCCGCCGAGCCCTCGCTGCGCACGGTGTTCGCTTCCGGCGAGGCGCTACCCGCCTCGCTCGCCCAGCGGCTACGGGTGCTGACCGGCGCCCGGCTGCACAACCTGTACGGTCCGACCGAAGCGGCGGTGGACGTCACCTTCCACGAGGTGACCGACGCCGATACCGTTTCGGTGCCGATCGGCGCCCCGGTGTTCAACACTCGGGTCTACGCGCTGGATTCGCGGTTGCGTCCGGTACCGGTCGGGGCGCCGGGTGAGCTGTATCTGTCGGGGGTACAGCTCGCCCGGGGATATGCGGGTGCGCCCGGCCTGACGGCGGCCCGGTTCGTCGCCGATCCGTTCGGCGATCAGCCGGGGGAGCGGCTGTACCGCACCGGCGATGTGGTGCGCTGGACGACCAACGGTGAACTGGAATATCTCGGTCGCACCGATTTCCAGGTGAAGCTGCGCGGGCTGCGGATCGAACCGGGCGAGATCGAGGCCGTGCTGGCCGCCGTGGACTCGGTGGTGCGGGCGGTGGTCGTGGTGCGCGACGACCACGGCGTCGGCGAACAGCTGGTGGCCTATGTGGTGGAAGCCGAACCGGACACGGTGACCCCGGAGCGGTTGCGGGCCGCCGCGGCGCGGGCACTGCCCGGGTACATGGTGCCCGCCGCGTACGTGGTGCTGGACGCGCTGCCGGTCAATGCCTCCGGCAAGCTCGACCGGGCCGCGCTACCCGCACCGCAGCGCGGCACCGCGGAATACACCGCCCCCGCCACTCCCGTGGAGCAGGCGGTGGCCGCGGTGTTCACCGAACTGCTCGGACAGCAGCGGATCGGCCGCGACGACGACTTCTTCGCTCTCGGCGGCAACAGCCTGATCGCCACCCAGGTGGCGGCCCGGCTCGGCGCCGACCTCGGCTGCCGGCTCGGGGTGCGCGAACTGTTCGCCGCGTCCACGGTGGCGGGGCTGGCCGAGCTGATCGAGCAGCGCGCCGATTCCGGTGCGCTCGCGCCGCTGTACGCCCGGCCGCGTCCGGAGTATGTGCCGCTCTCGCCCGCGCAGCAGCGGATCTGGTTCCTCAACCGGTTCGAGGACACGAGCGCGAGCTACAACATGCCGTTCGTGGTGCGGCTGCGCGGCGCGGTGGATCTGCCCGCCCTCGGCGCCGCCCTCGGCGACCTGGTGCAACGCCACGAGGTGCTGCGCACGGTCTTCCCGGCGACCCCGCCCGGGGTGGACGCCGCCGGATCGGCCGCCCATCAGGTGGTGCTCGAGCCGGCGCAGTTCGTGGTGACGCCCGAAGCGATCGGCGCGGACGCGCTGGACGGCGAACTCGCGGCGTTCGCGTCGGCCGGTTTCGATCTCGAACGCGAGATACCGTTCCGTGCGCGTGTTTTCGTGGTGGACGACGGCAGCGTCGCCCTGGCCGTCGTCGTGCACCACATCGCCGCGGACGGGCTCTCGCTGCGGGTCCTGGCGCGCGACGTCATGGGCGCCTACACCGCCCGCCGCGACGGCGCCGTCCCCGCACCGACGCCGCTGCCGGTGCAGTACGCGGACTACAGCATGTGGCAGCGCGAGCTGCTCGGCTCGGCCGCCGACCCGGCCGCACCGCTGGGACGGCAGCTGGATTTCTGGACCACCACGCTCGCCGGCGCCCCCGATCTGCTCGAACTTCCCGCCGACCGCCCGCGCCCGGCCGTCGCCTCCGCCCGTGGCGCCATCCATCGATTCGAGATCCCGGCCGAGCTGTACACCGCGCTCACCGAAACCGCGCGCACGCACCAGCTGTCGACGTTCATGGTGTTGCACGCCGGATTCGCGGCACTGCTGTCGCGCCTGGCCTGCGCCGACGACATCGTGATCGGCACACCCGTCGCGGGCCGCGGTGATCGCGCCCTCGACGACCTGATCGGCATGTTCGTCAACACCCTGCCGCTGCGCACCGTCATCGACCCCGACGGCACCGTCGAACACCTGCTCACCGAGGTCAAGGCGGCCGATCTGGCGGCCTTCGCCCATGCCGACCTGCCGTTCGAGCAACTGGTCGACGCCATCAACCCGCCACGGTCGCAGGCCAGGCACCCCCTGTTCCAAGTGTTGTTCTCCTTCGACAACACGGGCGACATCAGCTTCGAACTCCCCGGTATCGCGGCGCGGACCAGTACCCTGGACACCGGCGTGACCAAGTTCGATCTTCAACTCACGGTCACCGATCACCTCGGCGGGGCCGGACACAGGGAAGGTCCGGCGCCGACCGGGGTGCCCGCCGAATTCACCTACGCCACAGATCTTTTCGATGCGGAAACCATCGAAGAATACGCGCGTCTGCTGCTGCGGGTGCTGCGGGCGATCGTCGAGGAGACCGAGCGCGTAGTCGCCGATCTACCGCTGCTCGACGCCGCCGAACAACGGCGGGTGCTCGCCTCCGGGGACGCGACGGCGGTGCGGCCGAAGCGGCGCGCGATCGCGGTCGATGTGGCCACCGCCGTCTCTCTCGGCGCAGGCAACCTGCCAGACCTGCCCCCGCACAGGCGGATTCCCGCGCCGGGCGAACCGACCCTGTTGGACGCCTTCACCTACCAAGCCGAGCGTCGGCCGGCCGCCATCGCCCTCGTCGACGGTGACCAGCAGCTCACCTACGCCGAACTCGCCGGGCGCGTCAACCGGCTCGCGCGCCGCCTGATCGCCGCCGGTGTCGGGCCTGAAACGCTTGTCGCGCTGGACATGCCCCGTTCGGCGGAATTCGTGATCGCCGCGTACGCCGTGCTCATCGCGGGCGGCGGGTACGTTCCGCTCGACCCCGAGCAGCCTGCCGCGCGCATCGGCCAGGTGCTGGAGACGGCGCGTCCGGTGTGCGTGCTCGTCCGCTCGTGCGATACCTGGACCGGCACAGATGTTGCCGTACTGACCGTCGACGACGAGCTCGCCGAGTACTCGACCGCGCCCGTCACCGATGCGGAGCGGCGCGCACCGCTCCGATCGGCGCACACCGCCTATGTCATCTTCACCTCCGGTTCCACCGGGCGCCCCAAGGGCGTCGCGGTGCAGCACGCCTCGGTCGTCAACCAGATCGATTGGATCACCACCGAATACGACATCACTCCCGACGATGTGGTCCTGTTCAAGACGCCCGCCACCTTCGATGTCTCGGTGTGGGAGCTGTTCGCCCCGACGGCGGTGGGCGCGCGGCTGGTCGTCGCCGCACCCGGCGGGCACCGCGATCCCGGCTACCTGGCCGCGACCATCGCGGCGCAGCGGGTGAGCATGACCTCGTTCGTGCCGTCCATGCTGACGGTCTTCGCCGAGACCGCGCCCGCCGCAGCGCTGGCCTCGCTGCGCACGGTGCTGGTGGCCGGCGAGGCGATGACCGGTGCGGCAGCGGCCGCGTTCGCCGCGGTGAGTTCCGCGGCGTTGCACAACCTCTACGGCCCGACCGAATTCACCGTCCACGCCACCCATGCGCCGGTATCGCCGCAGGTCGATGGCTCGGTACCGATCGGCCGCCCGGTGCCGGGCAGTCAGGTGCTCGTGCTCGACGCCCGCCTGCGTCCGGTGCCCGACACCGTGGTGGGCGAACTGTACCTGTCCGGTGTGCAGGTGGCGCGCGGCTACCACGGACGCGCTGATCTGAGTGCGGCCCGTTTCGTCGCCAATCCCTACGGCCCGGCCGGTGCGCGGATGTACCGCACGGGCGACCTGGTGCGGCGCAACCGGGCGGGCGAACTGGAATACCTGGGCCGCAGCGATTTCCAGGTCAAACTGCGCGGCCAGCGCATCGAGCTCGGTGAGATCGAGGCAGCGCTGAGCGCATGCCCCGAGGTGCGCTCGGCCGCCGCGCGGGTGTACCGGCACACCGCCGGTGAGCTGCTGGTGGCGTATGTGGTGACCGGCGATTCCGATACCGACCCGACGGCAGTACTCGATTCCCGGCTGCGTGCGGTGCTGCCCTCGTACATGGTGCCCGGCGCCTACGTCCGGCTGGACGCGATGCCGCTGACCAGCTCGGGCAAGCTCGATCGCAAGGCGCTGCCCGATCCCGAGCTGGCCACCGCGACCTTCCGTGCACCCGTCACCCGGGCCGAGCGCACGGTGGCGGAGATCTTCGCGCAGGCCCTCGGCGCCGACCGGGTCGGCCTCGACGACGATTTCTTCGCCCTCGGCGGAAACTCGCTGGTCGCCACCCAGATCGCGGCCCGCATCGCCGCCCTGCTCGATACCGATGTGCCGGTACGGATGCTGTTCGAATCCCCGACGGTCGGCGCGCTCGCCGCCCGGCTGGGCGAGGGCGATGGTGGCCGAGCGCGGCCCGCCCTGGTCGCGCGGGAGCGGCCCGAGTTGGTGCCGCTGTCGTACGCACAGCAACGCATGTGGTTCCTCAACCAGTTCGACGCCGAATCGGTCGCCGACAATCTGACCGCCGCCGTCCGGTTGACGGGGACGCTCGATCGGGAAGCCCTGCGTGCGGCGGTGGCCGACGTCATCGAACGGCACGAAACGCTGCGCACGGTGTACCCGGCGGTGCACGGGGTTGCGTGCCAGCGCGTCCTGCCCGCAGGCACGCCCATGCGGTTCGACGACATCGCGCCCGACCGGCTCGACCACCGGATCCGAGCCGAAGCCGCCACCCCGTTCCGCGTCGACCGGGAACCACCGGTGCGCCTGACCCTGCTGCGCCTGGCCGCCGGCGACCACGTCCTGGTCGTGTCGATGCATCACATCAGCGCCGACGGCTGGTCGATCGCGCCGCTCACCCGCGACCTCATGCGCGCCTACGGCGCCCGCTGTGCCGCGACCGCGCCGGACTGGGCGCCGCTGCCGGTGCAGTACGCCGATTACACGCTCTGGCAGCGCGAGGTACTCGGCGCCGAGGACGACCCGGATTCACTACTCGCCGAACAGATCCGGTTCTGGTCGGCGGAGCTGGCGCAGCTACCCGATGTGCTGGATCTCCCCGCCGACCGTCCCCGTCCGGCCGTCGCGACCGGCCGCGGCGCGCGGTACGCCTTCACCATCGACGCCGCCACCCATCGCGGCATCCGCGCTGTGGCGCGCCGCTCGAACGCCTCGCTGTTCATGGTCGTGCACGCCGCCTTCGCAGCGCTGCTGTCGCGCCTGACCGGGCACACCGATATCGCCCTCGGCACCCCGGTCGCCGGTCGCGGTGATCAGGCGCTGGACGAGCTGGTCGGCATGTTCGTCAACACGCTGGTGCTCCGTTCGCAGGTGCCTCCCGATCGCAGCTTCACCGAGCTGCTCGAGGCGGTCCGCGACGGCGATCTGCGGGCCTTCGCGCACGCCGACGTCCCGTTCGAGCGGCTGGTCGAGGTGGTGAACCCGCCGCGTTCGGCGGCACGGCATCCGCTGTTCCAGGTGATGCTCGATGTGCAGAACACCGCGACGACACGCCTGGAATTGGCCGGTGTCACGGCCACCCGGCTCGATCTCGATACCGGCACCGCGAAATTCGACCTGCACCTGACGATCACCGAAACCGTGGACGGCGACGGGCCGGCCGGGCTCGACGCGGTCTTCGAATACGCGACCGATCTGTTCGACGCGGGCACCGTCGCCACCTTCGCCGACCGGCTGCGGCTGCTGCTGGCCGCGGCGCTCGCCGATCCGCAGCGTCCGGTGGGCGATCTGGAGGTGATGAGCCCGGCCGAGCGCGCGCTGGTGCTCGATACCTGGAACGCCACCGCGGCCGAGGTGCCCGCGGGGCAGACGCTGGTGTCGCTGTTCGAGGCGCAGGCCGCCCGCACCCCGGACACGGTCGCGCTGGTGTATCCCGGTGTGCCGCAGCGCGCGGCGACCATGAATTACGCGGACTTCGCCGGTCGAGTGAATCGGCTGGCCAGGCTGCTGGTCTCCATCGGTGTGCGCCCCGACAGCCGGGTCGCGGTGGCGATGCCGCGGTCGCTGGATCAGGTGGTCGCGATGTACGCGGTGATCACCGCCGGTGGCGCATATGTGCCGGTGGATCCCGAGCATCCGGCCGAACGGATCGGTCATGTGCTGCGGACAGCGCGGCCGGTGTGCGTGCTCACCCGCTCCACCGACGGCTTGGACCTGGCCGACGGCGACGAGGCGCGGCGGTGGGCGGTGCTCGACGTCGACCAGTTCGACACCTCCGACTATTCGGACGCGCCGTTGACCGACGCTGACCGCCTCGGCACGCTGACCGCCGCGCACACGGCGTACGTGCTCTTCACCTCGGGGTCGACGGGCAGGCCCAAGGGCGTCGCGGTCACGCATGCGGCGATCGTGAACCGTCTGGTGTGGATGCAGTCGGCGTACGGGCTCGACGCCTCGGACGTGGTGTTGCAGAAGACGCCGTCCACTTTCGATGTGTCGGTGTGGGAGTTCTTCTGGCCCTTGCAGATCGGTGCGCGACTGGTGCTTGCCGAGCCGGAGGGGCACCGCGACCCCGCGTATCTGGCCGAGGTCATCGATGCCGAGGGCGTCACGGTGGCGCACTTCGTGCCGTCCATGCTTGCCGCGTTCGTTGGCTCACCCGCGATGGCCGAACCCGGCCGCTGCACGTCGCTGCGGATGGTGTTCGCCTCCGGTGAGGCGCTGCCCGCCGGTCCCGCGCACCGGCTGCGCGAACTGACCGGCGCGCGGCTGCACAACCTGTACGGCCCGACCGAGGCCGCGGTCGACGTCACCTGCCACGAGGTCACCGAGGCCGACACGGTGTCGGTGCCCATCGGTTCGCCGGTGTTCAACACCCAGGTGTACGTGCTGGACTCGCGGCTGCACCCGGTGCCGCCGGGTGTCGCGGGCGAGCTGTACCTGGCGGGGGCGCAATTGGCGCGCGGCTACATCGGCCGCTCGGATCTGACGGCCGATCGGTTCGTGGCCAACCCCTTCGGCCCCGGCGGGCGCATGTACCGCACCGGCGACGTGGTGGCCTGGAACCGCGACGGCGAGCTGGAGTACCTGGGCCGCAGCGATTTCCAGGTGAAACTGCGTGGTCAGCGGATCGAACTCGGGGAGATCGAGGCGGCACTCGACGAGCTCGCCGGTGTCGCCCGTTCGGTCGTCCTGCTGCGCGCGGCTGCCGCCACGGGCGAGCAGCTGGTGGGGTACCTGCTCGCCGAGCGGGACGCCGAGATCGACCTGGCGGCGGTGCGGGCCGCGCTGGCCGAGCGACTCCCGTCGTATATGCGCCCGTCCGCGTTCGTGGTGCTCGACGAGTTCCCGGTCAATGCCTCCGGCAAGCTGGACCGCACAGCCCTGCCCGCCCCCGTGCACGAGGCGGCCGTTTTCCGGGCGCCGAGCACCGACGCCGAGCAGCTCGTGGCCGAGGCGTTCGCCGCGGTACTCGGCATCGAGCGGGCCGGCCTGGATGACGATTTCTTCGCCCTCGGCGGCAACTCACTGAACGCGACGCAGGTCGTCGCCCGGGTGGCGACCGCATTGGACGCCGAGCTCGGTGTGCGGGAGTTGTTCGACGCGCCGACCGTCGCCGCGTTCGCCGTCCGTGCGCTGGCTCGGCGCGGCACCAGGGCCGGGCGCCCGCTGGTGCGGCGGGAGCGACCGGCCCGGATTCCTTTGTCGCCGGCGCAGCAGCGGATGTGGTTCCTCAACCGTTTCCTCAGCGAGGACACCGGCGTTGGCGATGCCGTCGACAACATCCCGGTGGCGTTGCGGTTGACCGGCGAGCTGGATCGCGCAGCCCTCGCCGCCGCCCTGACGGACATCGTCGGACGTCACGAAACGCTGCGCACCGTCTACCCGGACGGTCCGGAGGGGCCCGAGCAGCGCATCCTGCCGGCCGCGGGTGGCCACGCCGCCGGGCCCGCGATCGTCCTGCGTACCGAGACCGCTACCGCTACCGAGCTATCGCAGCGGCTCACCGCGCTGGCGGCCGAACCGTTCGACCTGACCACGGAAACTCCGTTGCGGGCGGCGCTGTTCACCCTCGCCCCCACCGATCATGTGCTGGCACTGGTCCTGCACCACATCAGTGCCGACGGCTTCTCGCTCGGACCGCTGGCCCGCGACCTGATGACGGCCTACTCCGCCCGCCGCGGCGGACGCGCCCCCGTATGGGACGCGCTGCCCGTGCAGTACGCCGACTACACGCTCTGGCAGCACGACCGCGCCGACTCCGACGAGCATCGGCGCGCGCTCGAGCACTGGCGCCGCACCCTCGACGGCCTGCCCGAGCAGCTCGAACTGCCCACCGACCGGCCGCGGCCCGCTGTCACCAGTCATCGCGGCGCCACCTTCCGGCTGCGCATCGACGCCGAACTGCACAGCGAACTGCGCGAACTCGCCCGCAAACGGGAGACCACGTTGTTCGGCACCGTGCACGCCGCGCTGGCGGTGCTGCTGTCGCGGCTGTCCGGCAGCGCCGATATCGCCATCGGTACTCCCGTGGCCGGACGGGGTGCACCCGAGCTGGATGGGCTGGTCGGCATGTTCGTCAACACGCTCGTCCTGCGCACCCACATCGACACCAGGCTGCGCTTCGAGACCCTGCTCGACCAGGTGCGGGCCGTCGATCTGGACGCGCTCTCGCACGCCGAGGTGCCCTTCGACCAGTTGGTCGACCTGGTCGCGCCGACCCGCGCACGTAACCGTCATCCGCTGTTCCAGGTGGCGTTGACCTTCCAGAACTTCGCCCTGCCCGCCATGGAATTGCCCGAGCTGACCGTCCGGCCGCTCGAATTCGACGCCGGTGCGGCGAAATTCGATCTCCAGTTCACCGTCCGCGAATCCGATCCGGACGGCCGCGCCGACGGCATGGACATCGACATCACCTACGCCACCGATCTGTTCGACGCGGACACCGTCGCCGTGCTCGGCCGCCGCTTCACCCAGGTGCTCGCGGCGGTCGCGGCCGATGCGACCGTGGTGGTGGGCGATATCCAGATGCTCTCCGCCGAGGAACAGCATCGCGCGCTCTACGAATGGCCGGTCACCGGCGACGACCGCGCGGCCGACGGCACACTCGCCGAGCGGTTCGCCCGCGCCGCCGCACTCGACCCGGCGGCGGTCGCGGTGCGTGCCGACCACCGCACACTGACCTACGCCGAACTCGATGACTGGTCGAATCGACTGGCGCGGCGGCTCATCGCCGCCGGAGTGGGCCCGGAAACCCTTGTCGCGGTGGCATTGCCGCGCTCGGCGGAACTGGTGGTCGCGCTGCTGGCGGTGGTCAAGGCAGGCGGCGGCTATCTGCCGATCGATCCCGCCTACCCGGCCGACCGGATCGAATACGTCCTCGACGACGCCCGCCCGGTGTGCGCCATCACCAGTGCGACGACCGAACTCGCGCGCGGATGGTTCGGCGGGCCCGTCATCGACATCGCCGTCACCGATCCCGCCGACCCGGAGAACGCCGGCCAGGGTCGCTGCGCGCCGATCGGTGACGCCGACCGTCGCGCACCACTCGATCCGGCCGCGACCGCCTACGTCATCTACACCTCCGGCTCCACCGGACGGCCCAAGGGCGTCGTCGTCCCGCACCGCAATGTGCTGCGACTGCTCGACAACACCCAGCGCCACTTCGAGTTCGGGCCCTCGGATGTATGGACGCTGTTCCACTCCTATGCCTTCGACTTCTCGGTGTGGGAGCTATGGGGTGCGCTGCTGCACGGCGGAACGCTGGTCGTCGTCGACTACTACACCTCGCGCTCGCCGCAGCAGTTCCGCGAACTGCTCGCCGCCGAAGGCGTGACCGTGCTCAATCAGACCCCGTCGGCGTTCTATCAGCTCGCGGCCGCCGATCTGGCCGAACCCGCCCGCGACGACCTCGCGCTGCGCTACGTGATCTTCGGTGGTGAAGCACTCGAGCCGCAGCGGTTGACCGGCTGGTTCGCGCGCTACCAGCGCACGCCGCGACTGGTGAACATGTACGGCATCACCGAGACCACGGTGCACGTGTCGTACCGGCCGATCGAGGCGGGCACCGGCTCGGCCAGCGTCATCGGTGGTGCGCTGCCGGGGCTGGCGGTGCGGCTGCTCGATGACCGGCTGCGTCCGGTGCCGGTGGGCGTGCCCGGCGAAATCTATGTCTCCGGTGGCCAGTTGGCCCGCGGCTACCTCGGCAGACCCGCCCTGACCGCCGCCCGCTTCGTCGCCGACCCCTACGCTGCCGACGGCTCCCTGGCCTACCGCTCCGGCGACCTCGCCCGCTGGACCGCCGACGGCGAACTGGAATACCTGGGCCGCGCCGATCAGCAGGTGAATCTGCGCGGGTTCCGGATCGAGCTGGGTGAGATCGAGGCGGCGCTGCTGGACGAGGCCGCGCTGCAGGATCTGTCGGCGCCGGCCGATGAGGCGGCGCGGCCGGGTACTGCGCTGCCGCTGGACCGATCGGCTCTGTTCGATGGCGCGGCGCCCGGCCGAGCAGCGCTGGACGACGGGACGACGGGACCGGCCGAGGCCTCGCGGCCCGATGAGGCGTCGGTGGACGGTGGGCCGGGGGATTCGAGCCGGACGACGTCGGGCGCGGCCCTGCCCGGCGGTGCTGACAGCGGGCGCGCCGGTGCCGTGCCGAACGCTGGCGCGAACGGCTCCGCCGCGTCCGCGGGCGGCCGGGCTGTAGTCCGGGAGGCCGCCGTCGTGGTGCGCACCGATCTCGCCGACGAGGCGCGGATCGTCGCCTACCTGGTCGCGCCGGGTGCGGTCGATCTCGCCGCGCTGCGGCAGGGGCTGGCGCGCAGGCTGCCCGAGCACATGGTGCCCGCGGCGATCGTGCGGGTCGAGCGGATTCCGTTGACGGTCAACGGGAAGCTGGATCGGGCCGCCCTGCCCGCGCCGGTGTTCGAGGGCACCGCCTATCGCAAGCCCGCCACACCGGCCGAGGAGATCGTGGCGGGGGTGTTCGCGGAGGTGCTCGGGCTCGGCACCGGCGCCGGGCACCGGGTCGGCGCCGACGACGATTTCTTCGATCTCGGCGGCAGTTCGCTGCTCGCGGCGAAGGCGGCCGCGCGGATCGGGGCGGCGTTCGGCCGCACGGTCGGGGTGCGCGCGCTGTTCGAGCATTCGCGAGTCGCCGAACTGGCCGCGCTGGCCGGCGCCGACGACGCCGAGCCGAGCCGTCCGCCGCTGATCGCTGGGGCACGTCCGGCGCGGCTGCCGCTGTCGCCGGCGCAGCAGCGCATGTGGTTCCTCAACCGCTTCGACCGCGCGTCGACCGCCTACAACATCCCGCTGGCGCTCCGGTTGACCGGCGCCCTCGATGTCGCCGCGCTGCGGGCCGCGGTCGCCGATGTGATCGCCAGGCACGAATCGCTGCGTACCCGGTACCCGGAGGTCGACGGCACCGCCGAACAGCTGATCGTGCCGACGGCCGAGGCGATCCCGGCCGTCGAGCCGGAGCCGGTGACCGAGGCCGAGCTGCCCGCGCGGATCCGGGAGCTGGCCGAGACCACCTTCGACATCGCCGCCGAGATCCCGGTGCGGATGCGGCTGCTGCGGCTGAGCGACACCGAGTTCGTCTTCGCCGCGGTGCTGCATCACATCGCTGCCGACGGCTCCTCCATCGCCCCCTTCGTCCGGGACCTGATGGCGGCGTACTCGGCGCGGCTCGACCAGTGCGCTCCGTGCTGGAACCCGCTCGCGGTGCAGTACGTCGATTACGCGCTGTGGCAGCACCGGCTGCTCGGAGCCGAGGACGACCCGGAGTCGCTCGCGGCCCGGCAGCTCGCCTTCTGGAAGGACGCCCTCGCCGGGCTGCCCGATCAGCTGACCCTGCCCACCGACCGTCCGCGCCCGGCCAAGCAGAGCCTGCGTGGTGCGAAGATCGCCCGCACCGTCGATGCGGAACTGCACGCGGCACTGACCGCACTCGGCCGCCGCAACGGCGCCACGCTGTTCATGGTGGTGCACGCGGCCTTCGCCGCCCTGCTGGCGCGGCTGTCGGGCACCGGCGATATCGCTGTCGGTACCCCGGTGGCCGGACGCGGCGCGGCCGAACTCGACGACGTCATCGGCATGTTCGTCAATACGCTGGTGCTGCGCACCGCGGTCGACGGCGCCGAACCGTTCGATGCGCTGCTCACCCGCGCCCGGGAAACCGATCTGGCCGCCCTCTCACACGCGGATGTG
This sequence comes from Nocardia sp. CDC519, assembly GCF_059509835.1. NCBI lineage: Bacteria > Bacillati > Actinomycetota > Actinomycetes > Mycobacteriales > Nocardiaceae > Nocardia > Nocardia sp. CDC519. Next base: position 1,859,466 of record NZ_CM183377.1, read on the forward strand.
CCGTTCGAGCGGCTGGTCGAGGTGCTGAACCCGCGCCGTTCCACCGCGCGGCATCCGCTGTTCCAGGTGGGCTATTCGTTCCAGAATCACGAACGCGGCGAACTGCGGTTGCCTGGCCTCGACATCGACGAGATCGAGTTCGACAGTGCGACAGCACAATTCGATCTGCATCTGTTCGCGGTAGATCAGTACGCCGCCGATGGCGCCGCAGCCGGCATCGAGCTGGCCCTCGGCTACGCCACCGATCTGTTCGACTCCGGCACCGCCGAACGCATCCTCGATCACCTGCATCGCGTCCTGGCCGCCGTCGCGGCGCACCCGGAACTGCCGGTCGGCGAGATCGATCTCCTCGGCGAGAACGATCACGCGCAGCTCGCGCGCTGGAACGAGACCGCGTACCCGGTTCCCGCGGTCACGCTGGCCGATCTGGCGGTCTTCGCGGCCACCGATGCCGATCGAACGGCGCTCATCGACACTGTCAGCGGCGCGCACCTGCGTTACGGCGAGGTCGACGCCCGGGTGAATCGTCTTGCGCGCACCCTCATCGCGCACGGCGTCGGCCCGGAGACCACGGTCGTGCTCGCCCTGCGCCGCTCGGTGGAATTGGTGCTCGCCATGTACGCGGTGGTGCGGGCGGGCGGGGCGTATGTGCCGATCGACCCCGATCATCCGGTCGACCGCATCCGCCATATCGTCACCACCGCCGCGCCGGTGTGCGTGCTCACCACGGCCGCCGACGGCATGCCGATCGAGACCGATGTCCCGGTGCTGGTCCTGGACCGGCTCGAACTCGGCGGCGATGCCACACCCCTGCGGGACGCCGACCGGATCCGGCCGCTGCGGCCCGAACATCCGGCGTACCTCATCTTCACCTCCGGCTCGACCGGCCTGCCGAAGGGCGTGACCGTCCCGCACGCCGCCGTGGTGAACCAGTTGATCTGGCTGCGCCGGTATTTCGGCCTCGGCCGGGACAACCGCGCCCTGCTCAAGACCCCGGCGACCTTCGATCTGTCGGTGTGGGAGCTGTGGTCGCCGTTGACGACCGGAGGCACGCTCGTCATCACCGCACCCGGCAGCGAACGCGATCCGGACCGGCTGCGTGCGCTCATCACCGAACACGAGGTCACGGTGCTGCACGCGGTGCCGTCGCTGATCGGCATGCTGGTGGCCGCCGGTCGGCCGCTGCCTGCGTCCCTGCGCCATGTGCTCGCGATCGGCGAGGCGCTGCCCGCGGCCACTGCCGCCGAATTCGCGGCATGCGCACGGGAGGCCGGGGATCACGTCGCCGAGGCGGATGCGCCGTCGCCTGCTCCCGCGCGTCCGGGCGCATCCGAATCGGGCGCACGCCTGTACAACCTCTACGGGCCGACCGAGGCCGCGGTGTCGATCACGGCCTACCCGGTGGCGGGCGAGCTGGCACACACCGTGCCGATCGGGCGTCCGGTGTGGAACAGCGGCGTCCATGTGCTCGACGCCCGGCTGCGTCCCGTGCCGATCGGGGTGGCCGGTGAGCTGTACCTGTCCGGTGCGCAACTGGCCCGCGGCTACCACGGACGCCCCGGCCTGACCGCGGATCGGTTCGTCGCCGACCCGCACGGCACCGGCGCCAGGATGTACCGCACCGGCGATATCGTGCGCAGACTGCCCGACGGGAATCTGGAATACCTCGAGCGCGCGGATTTCCAGGTGCAGATCGGCGGCTTCCGGATCGAGCTCGGCGAGATCGAAGCGGCGTTGCGGCGCGATCCGCGGGTGCGGGCGGCGGTGGCCGTCGCCCGGCGTGCTGCCCTATCGGGCGACCGGCTGATCGCCTATGTGGCTGCACCGCAGGCGGATTCCGATCTCGACGACCAGCTGCGGGCGGCGTTGACGGCCGGGCTGCCGGCCTACATGGTGCCCTCGGCGATCATGGTGCTCGACGCGCTGCCGTTGAACGCCAACGGCAAGGTCGACCGGGCTCGACTGCCCGAACCGGTCTTCACCGAGGCCGAATTCCGGGCGCCGGCCGGCGAGCTCGAACGGCTCGTCGCGGAGACCTTCGCCGAGATCATCGGCGCGCGGACCATCGGAGCGGACGACGACTTCTTCGCGCTCGGCGGCAATTCGCTGATGGCGACGAGGCTGACCGCACGTCTCGGTGCCGCCCTCGGCAGGCAGGTACCGGTCGCGGCCGTCTTCGAGGCGCCGACGGTCGCGGGGCTGGCCGCGGCACTGAAATCGTCGGAGGGCACCGCACGCCCGCCGTTGCTGCCTCGCACCGATGCCGGCCCCGCCCGGCTCTCACCCGCGCAGCAGCGCATGTGGGTGGTCAGCCGGCTCACGCCGGACTCCTCGGCCTACCACGTGCCCGCCGCGTTGCGGCTGACCGGCGCACTCGATGTCGCCGCGCTCACCGCCGCGATCACCGACGTGCTCGACCGACACGAAGTGCTGCGCACCCGTTACCCGGATACCGACGGCGGACCGATTCAGGAGGTGCTCGCCGCCGATGCGGTCGCGTTCGACCTGACGCCGACGCCGGTGTCCGAGCCCGCCCTCGCGGCCACCATCGACGAATTCGTCGCCACCGGCTTCGATATCACCGCCGCGCCGCCGGTGCGGGCCGCACTGTTCCGGCTCGCCTCTGACGACCACGTCCTGGTGGTGGTGCTACACCACATCAGCGCCGACGGTTACTCCATCGCGCCGATGACCCGCGATCTGGTCACCGCGTACCTGGCACGCGCCGCGGGGCGCGCTCCGGACTGGCAGCCGCCGGCCATCCAGTACAGCGACTTCAGCGAATGGCAGCACGAGCTGCTCGGTGCGAGCGACGACCCGGACAGCTCGGCGGCGCGCCAGCTCGCGTACTGGACCGGCGAACTGCGCGACGCACCCGAACTACTCGCCCTGCCCACCGACCGTCCTCGGCCCGCCAGGCGCGACATGCGCGGTGGCACCACCGAATTCACCATCGACGCGGAGCGGTTGGCCGCACTCGATGTGATCGCCCGCGCTCAGGGCACGACGGTCTTCTCGCTGATCCACTGCGCTCTGGCGGTGCTGCTGGCGAAACTGACCGGCAGCACCGACATCGTCATCGGCGCGCCGGTGGCCGGACGCGGTGAACGCGCACTCGACGACCTCATCGGCATGTTCGTCAACACCGTCGCACTGCGCACCGAGGTCGACCCGCGCACCCGCTTCGCCGACCTGCTGCGCGACACCGGCCGCCGGGACCTGCGCGCACTGGCGAACGCCGACATCCCCTTCGAGCAGGTCGTCGATGCGCTGGGCCGCACCCGCTCCAGCAGCTACACCCCGCTGTTCCAGGTGATGTTCACCTACCAGAACATGCCGCACAGCGTGGTGAATCTGCCCGGACTGGAAGTGCGTGCCCTCGATCTCGGCCTCGCCGAAGCCAAGTTCGATCTGCACCTCACCGGCATCGAACGCCCCGGCCGGGCCGGGCTGGACTTCCAGTTCGGCTATGCCACCGACATTTTCGACGCCGACACCGTCCGCCGCTTCGCCGAGCGGTTGCTCCTGGTCATCGACGCCATCGCCGCCGACCCGGAGATAAGTGTGCGAGCGATCGATATCCGCACGGATGCCGAACGCGCAGGTCGATCCGCGACAGTCAGGACTTCCGCACGGGACGTGCCGGCTGCGGGAGTGCGCTCGGAGTCGATGGAGGGCTCGAGTGCTCCGGGCGATGCGGACGTGACCGTTCCAGCCGGGGTCTCAGGTTCGCCGGCGCACACACCTGCCGACCTCCCGGCACTGGTTGCCGCCGCGGCCGCCATCCGCCCGGACGGCATCGCCTTCACGCACGGCGACAGCACCGTCAGCTTCGGGCAGCTCGCCGCGAAGATCGCCGCGGTCGGCAAGGCGATGGGCGCGGCCGCGAAGCCGGAGACGCTCATCAACGTCGGTCTGGCCGGACTGGTCCCCGGTGTCCTGGCCGCGCTCGGCGCCGACGGCTTGGCGACCGCCACCGCGAACCTGCGGACGGCGGCCGCCGAAATCATCGCCACGCCGACATCCGGCGCGCCCGACCGCGCCGCGTCCGACATCGCTGTACCCGACAGCGCCGCGACCGATCCCGCCGTGTCGCGCGGCGACACGACCCCGCCCAGCGACACCACCCCACCCGGCGGGCGCGCGGCGAGCACCACCACCTCGAACGTCGATTCGGAAGGAAACTGCTGATGACTCACGCGGATTCGATCGCGGCCGGTTCGATCGGCATGGACGGCGCTGCGGGTGATCTGGTCGCTTTGCGGCGCGCCTACGGTATCGACGATCTGCCCGGGCTCGTTCGCACGGTGGCCGAGCTCGAACCCGACCGCGCCGCCATCGCGCACGAGGGGACCGCGATCGGGTACGCGGAGCTGGCCGCCGAGCTGACGGCACTGGACGAGGCCATGGGCGGTGCGCTCGGCGCGGGAGAACTGCTGCCGATCGTGGTGTCCGGGCGGTTCCCGGCGCTGCTGGAATCCGGCGACGGCGGGCTCGGCGAACTGCTGGAGCGGCTGCTGACCGACGCCGTCATCGCCGCCGCACCGGTGCTGACACCACTCGCCCCGGCCGAGACGCTGATCAGCCTGTTCGAGGAGCAGGTGCGCCGCACCCCGGACGCCGTCGCGCTGGAGTTCGCGGGCGCCACCCTCACCTACGCCGAGTTCAGCGCCCGCGTCGACGCCCTCGCCCGCCGCTTGCGTGACCTCGGCGTCGGCCCGGATGTGCTGGTCGGGCTCGCGCTGCGCCGTTCGCTGGAGCTGCTGGTCGGCATGTACGCGACGGTGAAGGCGGGCGGGGGATACGTCCCGATCGATCCGGATCACCCCGCCGACCGGATCGCCTACGTCCTCGATGTCGCGCGTCCGGCGGTCGTGCTCACCACCGCGGCAGACCGGTCGGCGTTCGAGACCACCGTGCCGACGTTGTGCGTCGAGGGTGGTGGGGCCGGGGATCGGCCGGGCGCAGGCTTCGAGGTGAACAGCACGGTCGATCAGGCTGTCGCGGCCCCTGACACGTGCTGGCCCACCGTTTCTCCGGACAATATCGCCTACGTCATCTTCACCTCCGGCTCCACCGGCCGGCCCAAGGGGGTCGCCGTTTCGCATCGCGCGATCGTGGCGAATCTGCGCTGGCGGCAACGGCTGTACCGGTTGGGCGCCGACGATGTGGTGTTGCAGAAGACCCCGTTCACCTTCGACGTGTCGGTGTGGGAGTTCTTCTGGCCGTTGCAGGTGGGGGCCCGGCTGGTGATCGCGCGCCCGGAAGGGCATCGGGATCCGGCCTACCTCGCGCGCGCGATCCGCGAATCCGGGGTGACGGTGGCTCATTTCGTGCCGTCGATGCTGTCGGTGTTCGTGGCCGAGCCCGATGTCGCGGAATCCGTCGACAGTCTGCGGCTGGTCTTCGCCTCCGGTGAGGCGCTGCCCGCGGCGACCGCGGCGGCGTTCCGCGAGATCAGCGGCGCCACCCTGCACAACCTGTACGGGCCCACCGAGGCGGCGGTCGACGTCACCGCGCACGAGGTGACCGGCGCCGACCGTGTCAGCGTGCCGATCGGCACCGCCGCCGACGACACCGACCTGCTGGTCCTCGACGACAACCTGCGTCCCGTCCCCACCGGCGTGGTGGGTGAGCTGTACCTGGCGGGCGTGCAACTGGCTCGCGGCTACCTCTGCAGGCCAGGGCTCACCGCTGACCGTTTCGTCGCCAACCCCGAGGGCGCCCCCGGCGACCGCATGTACCGCACCGGCGACCTGGTCCGGTGGGCACCGGGCAGCGACGGCGGCCCCGATGAACTGGAATACCTGGGCCGCATCGACTTCCAGGTCAAGGTGCGCGGGCTGCGGATCGAGCTGGGCGAAATCGAGGCGGCCCTGCTGGACCAGGACGAGGTCGCCCAAGCGGCTGCCGTCGTGCATCACTCGCCGGCAGGCGATCAGCTCGTCGCCTATGTGGTCGGCGCACGCCGAGGCACCCGTCCGGGCACATCGCCGGATACCGCCGCGCTCGATCCCGCTGCGCTGCTCGACGCGGTCCGCAAGCGGCTGCCCGACTACATGGTCCCGGCCAAGGTCATCGTGTTGGACGAGATGCCGCTGAACCCGAGCGGCAAACTCGATCGCCGTGCGCTGCCCGAACCCGATTTCGGCACCGCCACCACCGAATACCGCGAACCGGCGACCGAATCCGAGCGCGCCGTCGCCGCCATCTTCGCCGACCTGCTCGGCCGCGACCGCATCGGCGCTGACGACGACTTCTTCGCCCTCGGCGGCAACTCACTCATCGCCACCCGGGCGCTGGCCCGCATCAACGCGGCCCTCGACACGACCGTCGACGTGCGTGATTTCTTCGACAACCCCACCCCCGCCGGCCTGGCGGTGCTCGCACCGGGCAATGGGCGCGCGGCCGCGGGGGTCGCATCAACCGCAGGACTCGGCAGCGGCGCAGCGGGTGCGGCATCGATCGAACCGACCGCGGCCGAAGTCGGCGGCAGCCCGGCAGCGGCGGCGGTCCGTCGCACAGCCGAGGCCCCACCGACCCCCACCCCACCCCCCCCCCCCGCAGCCTTCCCGCCCCCCCCCCCGGACCGGGTTCCGCTGTCCCCGGCGCAGCGGCGGATGTGGTTCCTCAACCGATTCGCCGTCGAATCCGGCGGCGCCACCGCCGCGGTCGACAACATTCCGGTGGCCCTGCGGTTGCGCGGCGAACTGGACCTCGACGCCATGTCGGCGGCGGTCACCGATCTGCTCGGCCGCCATGAGGTCTTGCGCACGGTCTATCCCCGGCACGAGGACGGTCCGGTCCAGAAGGTGCGCCCGGTCGCGGTCGTCGAGCTCGCCGCGGAGCCGATGGCGGATATCGCCGCCGCGGTGCGGGAGACCGCGGGCATCGGATTCGATGTGGCCGAGCAGGTCCCGGTGCGGATCCGGCTGCTGCGCGCGGCCACCGACGATCACACGCTGGTGCTGGTGGCGCACCACATCGCCGCCGACGGTGTGTCCATGGGCCCGCTCCTGCGCGATCTGATCATCGCCTACGCGGCCCGCCGCGAGGGGCACGCACCGCAGTGGGCACCCTTGGCGGTGCAGTACGCCGATTACGCGCTGTGGCAGCAGCAGATGCTCGGCGACGACGCCGATCCCGCATCGGTGGCCGCGCGGCAGCTCGAATTCTGGACCGCCGAACTGGCCGATCTGCCCGCGCAGCTCGATCTTCCGGCGGACCGTCCGCGTCCGGAGCAGGCCTCCTATCGGGGCGCGGTCCACGAATTCGGCATCGACGCCCGGCTGCGTGCCGATATCGACCGCCTGGCCGCCGAGACTCGCTCCACCCCGTTCATGGTGCTGCACGCCGCGCTCGCCGCCCTGCTGGCCCGGCTGTCCGGCACCACCGATATCGCCATCGGCACCCCGGTCGCGGGTCGTGGTGCGGCCGAACTGGACGATCTGGTCGGCATGTTCGTCAACACCCTCGTGCTGCGCACCGATGTGCCCGCCGGGCTACCCTTCGCCGATCTGCTCGCCCATGCCCGCGACCGCGATCTGCGCGCCTTCGCCCACAGCGACGTCCCGTTCGAGCGTCTGGTCGAGGTGCTGAACCCGGCCCGCTCCCAGGCCAGGCACCCGCTGTTCCAGGTGGCGCTGTTCATGCAGAACCTCGGCCCGCTCGCCCTGGAACTGCCGGGACTCACCGCCGAGACGGTGGACTTCGGCGCCGAATTCGCCAAGTTCGACCTGCAACTCACCATCTCGGACTCCGGCGACGGCTACCGTGCCGAATTCACCTATGCCACGGACCTGTTCGATGCGCCGACGGTCCGCGAGTTCGCCGTGAAGTTCCTCCGGCTGCTTCGTGCCGCACTCGCCGACCCGGCCACGCCGGTCGGAGATATCGAGCTGCTGGACGCCGGCGAACTCGACTACGTCACCGCGAGCTGGAATGCCAGCGGCCACAAGGTGGCCGACCGTTTCCTGCACGAGGGTTTCGACAACCAGGTGCGCCGCAGCCCGAACGCCCTCGCCCTGGTGGCCGAGGATCCGGTGCCGGTCGAGCTGACCTACGCGCAGCTGTCCGAGCGGGTCAACCGCCTGGCCCGCTTCCTGATCGGTACCGGCGTGGGCCCGGAATCGCTGGTGGTGCTGGCGATGCCGCGTTCGGTGGAGCTGGTGGTGGCCATGTACGCGGTGGCGCGGGCCGGCGGCGCGTACGTGCCGGTGGACCCGGCGCATCCGGTCGAACGGATCGGCCACATCCTCGACACCGCACGGCCACACTGTGTACTGAGCACGCGGGCAGCGGGTTTCGCGGCGGCGACGGAAGCGCCGGTGCACCTGTTGGACGCGCTGGACCTGTCCGAGGTGCCCTCGCGCGCCATCGCCGAGAGCGAGCGCCGAACCCCGTTGCGCCCCGATCATCCGGCGTACGTGATCTTCACCTCCGGCTCGACCGGCAAGCCCAAGGGCGTGGCGGTGCCGCATCGCGCCATCGCCAACCAGCTGGCCTGGATGGAGCACGAGTACCGGCCGCGCACCGGCGATGTGTATCTGCAGAAGACCGCGACCACCTTCGACGTGTCGCTGTGGGGCTATTTCCTGCCGCTGCGCACCGGCGCGGCCCTGCTGCTCGCCGCGCCCGACGGGCATCGCGACCCCCGCTACATCGCCGAGACGATCGCGCGCCACGGCGTCACCCTGACCGACTTCGTGCCGTCCATGCTGACGGTGTTCGCCGCCCACGCCCGCCGCGAGGAGCTGGACTCGCTGCGCGATGTCTTCGTCATCGGCGAGGCGCTGCCGCCGGAGACCGTGACGGCGTTCCACGCGGTGAGCGACGCCGGACTGCACAACCTCTACGGCCCGACCGAGGCCGCGGTCTCGATCACCTACCGTGAGGTCACCGCGGCCGACGCGCCGCTGGTGCCGATCGGTGAACCGGAATGGAATTCGCAGGTTTACGTGCTGGATTCGCGGCTGCGTCCGGTGCCGATCGGGGTGCCGGGCGAGCTGTACCTGGCCGGCGAGCAGCTGGCGCGCGGCTACCACGGCCGCGTCGACCTCACCGCGGACCGGTTCGTGGCCAATCCGTTCGAGTTCGACGGTGCGCGGATGTATCGCACCGGCGATCTGGTGCGCTGGACCGCCGACGGCGAACTGGTGTATCTGGGCCGCGCCGACTTCCAGGTGAAGTTCCGTGGACAACGGATCGAACTGGCCGAGATCGAGAGCGCGTTGCTGGCCGATCCGCGGGTGAGTCAGGCGGCGGCGCGGTTGATCAGCGGCGCGGAGGGGGATTTCCTCGCCGGTTACGTCATCGCGGCGGTGGGCGCGGACCTGGACGTCGCCGAGCTGAAAGATTCGCTGTTCCAGCGGCTTCCCGCGTATATGGTGCCGACCGCGGTGGTCGAGTTGACGGAGTTCCCGCTCAATACCAGCGGCAAGCTCGATCGTAAGGCGCTGCCGGTGCCGACCTTGCGGACGGTGCGTTTCCGCGCGCCCGTCGACGCCGATCAGCGGCTGGTCGCCGAGGTGTTCGCCGAGGTCCTGCGGGTGGAACGGGTCGGCCTGGACGACGATTTCTTCGCCCTCGGCGGCAGCTCGCTCGACGCCACCCGGGTCACCGCGCGTGCCGGTGCGGTGGCCGGTGTGCGGGTCCCGGTGCGCGCGCTGTTCGACGCCCCGACCGTCGCGGGCTTCGCCGCCGCCGTCGCGGAACTGCGCGCCGGAGCACACCCGCGCCCCGCGCTGACCCGCCGCCAACGTCCCGAGCGCATTCCGCTCGCGCCCGCCCAGCAACGGCTGTGGTTCCTCAACCGCCTGGAAGCCCAGGGCTCGGCGGCTACCGGCGTCTACAACCTGCCGGTGGTCTTGCGGTTGACCGGAACTCTTGATCCGCGAGCCATGCGGCAGGCTGTGCTCGACGTGCTGACCAGGCACGAATCACTGCGCACGCTCTACCCGGAGAGCGAGTCCGGGCCCTATCAGTCGATTCTGCCCGCGGCGGCGATCGGCCTCGACGTGCCTCCGGTTGCGGTGCGCTCCCGCGATATCGCGGCGACGGTGGCCGCCATCGCGCGCGGCGGATTCGACGTGACCACCGAACTGCCGGCGCGGGTCGCGCTGCTGGCCGTCGACGGCACCGACGAACACCTGCTGGTGTTCGTCGTCCACCACATCGCCGCCGACGCACTGTCGCTGACGCCGCTGGTGACCGATCTGATCGCCTCCTATACGGCACGGGCCGCCGGCACCGCACCCGAACTGCCCGAACTTCCGGTGCAGTACGCCGACTACAGCCTGTGGCAGCGCGAGCTGCTCGGTGTCGCCGACCAGCCCGGCGATCCGGTCCATCAGCAACTCCGGTTCTGGCATGCGGTGCTCGACGGGCTGCCCGCCGATCTGGCGCTGCCCACCGACCGGCCGCGTCCGCCGCAGCCGACACAGCGCGGTGCTGTCGTCGAGTTCGCCGTCACCGCAGCGGTTTCCGAGGGGCTGCGCGCCCTCGCGCGTCGGGCGAGCGCCTCCCTGTTCATGGTCGTGCACGCGGCGTTCGCGGCGACGCTCGCGCGGCTGAGCGCCACCACCGACGTCGTCGTCGGGACCCCGGTGGGCGGGCGCGGCGCACGTGAGCTGGACGCGCTGATCGGCATGTTCGTCAATACCGTCGTGCTGCGCAGCGAGGTGCGGCCCGAGGCCACCTTCACCGAACTGCTCGACGCGGTGCGCGCCACCGACCTCGCGGCCTTCGCCCATGCCGAGCTGCCGTTCGAGCAGCTGGTCGACAGCATGGATGTCGACCGGAGCAGCGGCGCGCATCCGCTGTTCCAGGTGATGCTGAGTTTCGGTGAGCAGCGCGCTGCGGCCGAGGCGATCGAGCTGCCCGGGCTGCGGGTGCAGCCGGTGGACATCCCCGACGAGACCGTCAAGTTCGATCTGCATCTGGTGGTCACCGACACCGGTGGCGCCGCCCTGACGGGCAACCTGCGCTACGCCACCGATCTGTTCGACGCCACCACCATCGAATCGCTGACCGCGCGTTTCCTGCGCGTACTCACGGCCGTCAGCCAGGATCCCGAGGTCCGGGTGGGCGATATCGAGCTGCTCGACCCGGCCGAGCGCACGCGGATCCTCACAGCCTGGAACGACACCGTCCACCCGGTCCCCGCCGGGACCCTCGCGGACCTGTTCGCCGAGCAGGCCGCCCGCACCCCGGACGCTCCTGCGATCACCTTCGACGGGGAAATCGCCGAGCGTATTTCCTCCGGCCAGAACACGGCCTCCGGTCGGCCGGAGCCGGCACCCGTCGGGCAACCGTCGGCGAGCTCGTTGGACGACCAGGTGCGCGCCGAGGAAGAGCGCTCGGCCCGCAGCGCGCACCGGTTCGGGTCGGCAGCCGGCGACACCCTCTCCTACGGCGAGTTCGCCGCGCGGGTCAACCGGCTCGCCCGGTATCTGATCGCGCACGGCGTCGGCCCGGAAACACGGGTCGCGCTGGAGATGCGCCGGTCGATCGATCTCGTGGTCGGTATGTACGCGGTGACCGTGGCCGGCGGCGCCTATGTGCCGCTCGATCCGGATCATCCGGTGGAGCGCACCGCGCACATCCTCGAAACCGCCGCACCGCTGTGCGTGCTCACCTCCGATATGGATGCGGAACTCCCGGTCGAGGCGATCCGCATCGATCGCCTCGACCTCGCGCCGTACTCGTCGGCTCCGGTGACCGACGCCGACCGTCGCGCTCCGCTGCGCGCCTCGAACACCGCGTATGTGCTGTTCACCTCCGGTTCCACCGGCCGCCCCAAGGGGGTGGCGATGAGCCACGGCGCCATTGTGAACCGGCTGCGCTGGATGCAGTCGGCGTACGTGGCGATCGACTCCACCGACGCGTTGCTGCAGAAGACGCCCGCGACCTTCGACGTCTCGGTGCCGGAGTTCTTCTGGCCCTTGCAGGTCGGGGCCCGGATGGTGCTCGCCAAGCCCGACGGCCACCGCGACCCGGCCTATCTGGCCGACCTGATGCGCCGCGAATCCATCACCGTCGCGCATTTCGTGCCGTCCATGCTGGCCGCCTTCCTCGCCGAAGAGCCGGTAGAGGTCCCGGCGCTGCGGCACATCTTCTGTTCCGGGGAAACCCTGCCCGCCGCCATCGCGCATCGCGCCCGCGCGCTGACCGGCGCCCGCGTGCACAACATGTACGGCCCCACCGAAACGGCCGTGGAGATCACCGCGCACGAGGTGACCGATGCCGACGACACCGTGCTGCCCATCGGCGGGCCGGTGTGGAACAGCCAGGCTTACGTCCTCGACAGCCGGCTGCGTCCGGTCCCCGCGGGAGTGCCCGGTGAGCTGTACCTCGCCGGTGCCCAGCTCGCGCACGGCTATCTGGGCCGCCCCGACCTGACCGGCGACCGTTTCGTCGCCAATCCCTTCGGCGCTCCCGGCTCCCGCATGTACCGCACCGGCGATCTGATGTCGTGGACCGCGGACGGTGAATTGAACTTCCTCGGCCGCACCGACTTCCAGGTGAAGGTGCGCGGCCTGCGCATCGAGCTGGGCGAGGTCGAGGCCGCGCTGCTGGCATTGCCTGCGGTGGCCCAGGCGGTTGTCCTGGTGCGCGACGATCACGGATCCGGTGCCCAGCTGGTCGCGTACCTGGTGCCCGAGGCCGCCGCGGACACCGTTACCGCGCCCAGCACCGATATCGAGTCCATCCGCGCCCAACTGGCCCGGGTGCTCCCCGCCTACATGATCCCCACCGGTTTCGTCGTGCTCGACGCGTTCCCCGTGAACGCCTCCGGCAAGCTGGACCGCAAGGCGCTACCCGCTCCGGTCGCGGCACTGGTCGAGTTCATCGCTCCCGAGGGCGCCGCGGAAACCCTGGTGGCCGAGCTCTTCACCGCGCTGCTCGGCGCACCGCGGGTGGGTGCAGGCGACGACTTCTTCGGCTCGGGCGGCAACTCGCTCATCGCCACTCAGCTGGCCTCGCGCCTGAGCAAGGCCACCGGCAGGCAGGTGCCGGTGCGCGCGATATTCGACGCCCCGACCGTCCGCGAGCTGGCCCGCCTGATCGAGGCGGACGCGCCGGCCATCGCGCCGGACCTCCCGCCGCTGACGGCTCAGGACCGCACCGCGCCCATCCCGCTGTCCATCGCCCAGCAGCGCATGTGGTTCCTCAACCGCTTCGATGCCGCGAGCGCGGGCTACAACATTCCCTTCGCACTGCGGCTCACCGGCCCGCTCGATGTGGCGGCCCTGAACGCGGCCATCGAGGACCTCATCGCCCGCCACGAGACGCTGCGGACGCTCTACCCCGAACACGATGGCACCGCCTCGCAACTGGTGCTGCCCGCCGCTGCCCGGGCGCTGACGCTCGAGCCGCGCACGGTCACCGCTGCCGAGGTGCCGCATCTGGTGGCCACGGCCGCCGGGACAGGTTTCGACGTGACCAGCGAGGTGCCGCTGCGCATCGAGCTGCTGCGGCTGACCGGGCCGACGGAACCCGTCGACGACAGCGAGACCCATGTGCTGCTGTTCGTCATCCATCACATCGCCGCGGACGGCTGGTCCTTCGCCCCGCTCACCCGTGACCTGGCGCTCGCCTACCTCGCGCGGACCTCCGGCACCGCACCCGAATTCGCGCCGCTCCCACTCCAGTACGCCGATTTCGCGCTCTGGCAGCGCGCTGCTCTCGGCCGTCCGGACGATCCGAATTCCGTGCTGTCCCAGCAGCTCACGTACTGGATCGAACGCCTCGCCGACCTGCCCGACGTGATCACGCTGCCCGCGGACCGCCCACGTCCCGCGGTCGCGTCCCATCGCGGCGCCGCGCTCACCGCACGTCTCGACGCCGAACTGCACCGCCGCGTCCAGAAGTTCGCCACCGACCATCGCGCCACCCCGTTCATGGTGTTGCATGCCGCGTTGGCCACCCTGCTGTCGCGGCTGGCCGGCACCGATGACGTCGTGATCGGCACGCCGGTGGCCGGTCGCGGCGATCAGGCCCTCGACGATCTGGTCGGCATGTTCGTCAACACACTGGTGCTGCGCACCCGGGTGCGCCCGGACGTCACCGCCGCCGAGCTGATCGCGCAGGTCAGGGCCGTCGATGTGGCCGCCTTCGAGCACGCCCACGTTCCGTTCGAGCAGTTGGTCGACGCCCTGAACCCGGTGCGTTCCCAGGCCCACGCCCCGCTCTATCAGGTGGCGCTGACCCTCCAGAATCAGGCCGCACCGGACCTGCGCCTGGACCGGCTCGCCATCAGCGCTCTCGACGTGGACGCCGCGCCGATTCAGCTCGATCTGGACTGGACGCTGACCGACCGCTACGCCGCCGACGGCGCCCCAGACGGCATAGACGTGCACCTGCACTACGCGCTCGACCTGTTCGACGCCGACACCGCCGCCCGCTTCCTGGCGAGCTTCGAGCAGGTGCTGCGTGCCCTGGTCGACACTCCGAACGCACGCGTCGGCGATCTCGATCTGCTGTCGCCTGCCGAACGCGACCTGCTGCTGGCCGAAGGCAATGCCACCGATCAGGTGCTGCCCGCGGAAACCCTGGACGACCTGTTCGCCGCCCGGGTCGCCGCTACCCCGGATGCCGTGGCGATCCGTTTCGAGGGTGTGGCCCTGACCTATGCCGAGCTGGGTTCGCGGGTGAACCGCTTGGCCCGCAGGCTCATCGCCGAGGGCGCGGGCCCGGAGACGATCGTCGGCCTCGGCGCGCTCCGCTCGATCGACATGCTGGTGGCGATGTACGCGATCGTCCGGTCGGGCGCGGCCTATGTCCCGATCGATCCCGATCATCCGGCCGAGCGGTTCGCGCAGGTCATCGCCGGAGCGGCGCCGCTGCTCGTGGTGCGGGCCGGCGGTGCCCGGCTCCCGGAACTCGCTGTGCCCGTGCTGGATTACCCGACGCTGGATCTGTCCGAGGTGGATGACGCGCCGGTCACCGATGCCGACCGCAGGCATCCGCTGCGCCCGGACAACGCCGCCTACGTGCTGTTCACCTCCGGCTCCACCGGCCGCCCCAAGGGCGTGTCGATCTCGCACCGGGCGATCACCAACCAGCTGCGCTGGCTGGAATCCCGGTACGAGATCACCGGACGCGACCGCCTGTTGCAGCGCGCCCCGCTGACCTTCGACGTCTCGGTATGGGAATGCTTCCTGCCGGTCGTGGTCGGCGCGCCACTGATCGTCGCCCGTCCGAGCGGCCATCTCGACCTGGACTACCTGTCCGGCCTGCTGCGTGCGCACCGCATCACCTTCGCCGAGTTCGTGCCGTCGGTGCTGGCGGCGCTCATCGGTGAAGGCATGGGCGATGCGCTCGCCTCGCTGCGGCACCTGCACTGCGGTGGTGAGGCCCTCACCCCGGATCTGCTGGCCGCGCTGCGCGCCGATGTCCCCGGCGCGGTGCACAACTCCTACGGACCCACCGAGGCCGCGATCTCGGCGGTGTTCCACGAATTCACCGATCCGGACTCCGAATCGGACCGGGACGTGGCGATCGGGCGGCCCTGCTGGAATACCCGCGCCTACGTGCTCGACTCGCGGCTGCGCCCGGTACCGATCGGCGTCACCGGTGAGCTGTATCTCGCGGGGGAACAGCTGGCACGCGGATATCAGGGCCGGGCCGCGCTCACCGCGGAACGCTTCGTCGCCGACCCCTTCGGCGCGCCGGGACGGCTGATGTACCGCACCGGCGATCTGGTGCGCTGGAACCGGAACGGCGATCTGGTGTACCTGGGCCGCAATGATTTCCAGGTGAAGCTGCGTGGTCAGCGCATCGAGCTGGGGGAGATCGAGGCGGCGCTCACCGCGATCGCCGGGGTGCGCAACGCGGCGGTGGTCGCGGCCCGCGATGCGTCGGGGCAGGACTGCCTCGTCGGCTACGTCAGCGGTGACGCGCTGTCGGCCGAGGTGGTGCTGGACGAGGTGCGCGGCCGGCTGCCCGCCTACATGGTGCCCGCGCGTCTGATGGTGCTCGAACAGATGCCGCTCACCACCGCGGGCAAACTCGACCGCAAGGCGCTGCCCGCCGTCGAGGTCGCCGCCGCCGGTCCGGCCTACCGAGCCCCGCGCGAAGGTGCCGAAGCGGTGCTGGCCGCGCTAATCGCCGATCTGATCGGCGCCACCACCCCGGTCGGCGCCGATGACGACTTCTTCGCCCGTGGCGGCAATTCCCTGCTGGCCATGCGGCTGGTGGCCCGAGCCAATGCGGCGCTGGGTTCGGCGCTGACGGTGCGCGAGGTGTTCGAGGCGCCGACCGTCGCAGGCCTCGCGGCGCGCGTCACCACGGAGTCGGCGTCGCGTCCGGCGCTCGTGGCCGGCCCGCGGCCGGACCGGATTCCGTTGTCGCTGGCACAGACCCGGATGTGGCTGCTCAACCGGATCGACCCGGAGTCGGCGGTCTACAACATCCCGATCACCATCCGGTTGACCGGTGCGCTGAACGTGCCCGCCCTGGAGAAGGCACTGCGGGACGTGGTGGCTCGGCACGAATCGCTGCGCACGATCTTCCCCGCCGACGCCGAGGGTCCCACCCAGGTGGTGCTAGACCGCGTTCCCGCCGGCGAACTGAGCCTGCGCCCCGTCGAGGTGTCCGAGGCGGACCTGATGGATGCGGTACTGGCCGCTGTCTCCGGTGGGTTCGATCTGCGCACCCGTATCCCGGTCCGCGCGGCGCTGCTGCGCGCCGCCCCCGACGATCATGTGCTCGCGGTCGTGGTCCACCACATCGCCGCCGACGGGGTCTCGACCGCGCCGCTGGCCCGCGACCTGATGACGGCCTACACCGCCCGCACGGCGGGCGCCGAGCCCGGCTGGTCGCCGCTGCCGCTCCAGTACGCCGATTTCACGCTCTGGCAGCACGCCGCCCTCGGTTCGGCCGACGATCCGGATTCGGTGCTGGCAGCCCAGATCGCGCACTGGCGGCAGGAACTCGCGGGTCTCGCGCCCGTGCTGGAACTGCCCACCGACCGGCCGAGGCCGGCCGTGGCCTCGGGGCGCGGCGCGGCGGTGGAGTTCGTCATCGGAGCCGAGCTGGCTGCACGGGTCGCCGAACTCGCTACGTCCCACGGTGTTTCAATGTTCATGGTGGTGCACGCCGCCTACGCGGCTCTGCTGGGCCGGTTGGCGGGCGTGGACGATATCGCCATCGGCACCCCGGTCGCGGGGCGGGCCGAGGAAGCGTTGGACGATCTGGTCGGCATGTTCGTCAACACGCTGGTGCTGCGCACCCGGGTCGATGCCGACAGGTCGTTCGCCGATCTGCTCGCCGAGGTCCGCGCGGCCGATGTGCGTGCCTTCGCCCATGGCGAGCTGCCCTTCGAGCGGCTCGTGGAGGAGCTCGATCCGGTGCGCTCGCAGGCACATTCGCCGATCGTGCAGACGCTGCTCACCTTCGAGCACCGCGAGGACACCGTGCTGCGGCTGCCCGGGCTCGAGGTCGCCGCGTATCCCATCGACAACCGGGTCGCGCAGTTCGATCTGGCGCTGGAACTGAGCGAACAGGCCGACGCCTGCGCCACCGTCCTGCGTGGTGTGCTGCGCTATGCCACCGACCTGTTCGACCGGTCCACCGCGCGGTCGGTGGCCGAGCGGTTCGTGCGGCTGCTGGAGGCCGTCGTCGCGGCGCCGGAGCTGCCGGTGGGTGATATCGACCTGCTCGGTGAGGCCGAACGCCGCGCGCTGGAACACTGGAACGACACCGCGCACCCGGTCGACCCGGCGGCGACGCTGGTCTCGATGTTCGAGGCGCAGGTCGCCCGAACCCCCGACGCGACCGCGGTGACCTTCGAGACGGCGGGCATGTCGCGCGGCCGTATCAGCTACGCCGAGTTCGCGGACCGGGTGCACCGCCTGGCGCGCTGGCTCGTGGATCAGGGCGTCGGCTCGGAATCGGTGGTCGCGCTCGGTATGCGCCGGTCGCTGGATCTGGTGACGGCCATGTACGCCGTCACCGCCGCGGGCGCGGCCTACCTGCCGCTGGACCCGGACCATCCTGCCGAACGCACCGAGTACGTGCTCACCACCGCCCGCCCGGTATTCGTGCTCACCTCCGGTCTCGATCTCGACGCCCGCATCACCCGTCAGGTGCGGATCGACCGGCTCGATCTGTCCGGCTACGCCACGCACCCACTGACCGCCGCCGACCGCATCGGCACGCTCACCTCCGGTTCCACCGCCTACATCATCTTCACCTCCGGCTCCACCGGCCGTCCCAAGGGCGTCGCGGTGCCGCATCGCGCCATCGTCAACCGGCTGGTGTGGATGCAGGAGCAGTACGCGCTGACCGCCGCCGACACGGTGGTGCAGAAGACCCCGGCCACCTTCGATGTGTCGGTGTGGGAGTTCTTCTGGCCGCTCCAGGCCGGCGCTCGGCTGGCGCTCGCCCGGCCCGACGGGCACCGCGACCCGGCCTACCTGGACCGCCTGATCCGCGAGGAGCAGGTCACCGTCGCCCACTTCGTGCCGTCGATGCTCGCGATGTTCCTGGACGCTCGGGCAGCCGACGATGGGCGTTGCGGCGGCCAGGGCGCGGGCCAGACCCTGCGCCTGCTGTTCGCCTCCGGCGAAGCTCTGCCCGCCGCCACCGCGCAACGCGCCCGCGACCTGACCGGCGCGGCCGTGCACAACCTCTACGGCCCGACCGAGGCCGCGGTCGACGTCACGTTCCACGAGGTCTCCGATGACGACCAGACCTCCGTGCCGATCGGCCGTCCGGTGTTCAATACCGCACTGCTGGTGCTGGATTCGCGCTTGCGGCGAGTTCCGCCCGGCGTCGCGGGTGAGCTGTACCTGAGCGGTGCGCAGCTGGCCGCCGGATATGTGGCCAGGCCCGAGCTGACGTCGGAGCGTTTCGTCGCCAACCCGTTCGGCGCGCCCGGCGAGCGGATGTACCGCACCGGCGACCTGGTGCGGCAGCGGGCCGACGGCGAGGTGGAATACCTGGGCCGCACCGATTTCCAGGTCAAGCTGCGCGGCCTGCGCATCGAGCTGGGTGAGATCGAGTCGGCGCTCACCGACCTCGACGCCGTGCGTCGCGCGGTGGTCGTGGTGCGCGCGGACGCACGGCTCGGCGACCAGCTGGTGGCCTATATCGTCGCGGCCGACGGCGGCCTCGACACCGACGCGATCCGTACGGAACTCGCCGCCGCGCTGCCCGGGTACATGGTGCCAGCGGCGTTCGTCGTGCTCGACGAGTTCCCGCTGAACTCCTCCGGCAAGCTCGACCGCGCCGCCCTGCCCGCCCCGCGGTTCACCGCCGCACCGTTCCGTGCGCCTGCCGCGGGCCTGGAACAGACCGTGGCCGCTCTGATGGGTGAGTTGCTCGGACGCGAGACCGTCGGCGCAGACGACGATTTCTTCGCCCTCGGCGGCAACTCCCTCATCGCCACCAGGCTGGCCGCCCGGCTCGGCGCCGAGATCGACGCCGAGATCCCGGTGCGGCTGCTGTTCGAGGCGCCGACGGTCGCCGCGCTCGCCGCGCGGGCGGGAGGATTGCGTGGCAGCGGCGCCACGACGGCGCCGACCCGCAGGGAACGCCCGGACCCGGTGCCGCTGTCGCTCGCTCAGCAGCGCATGTGGTTCCTCAACCGGTTCGATCCGGACGAGACGGTCAACAACATCCCGGTCGCGATCCGGCTCACCGGCGGCCTCGATACGGCAGCCTTGACCGCCGCCGTCGCCGATGTGGTGGGCAGGCACGAAACACTGCGTACGGTCTACCCCGATATCGGCGGGGTCGGCAGCCAGCGGGTGCTCGATGCCGGGCAGGTGCCGCCCATCGTCGCACTGGACGCGCGGCATGCCGCCGAGGCCATCGCCGAATTCGTCGGCACCCCGTTCGATGTGACGAGCGAGGTCCCGGTCCGCATCGGCCTGGCCCGGCTCGACGCCGATGACCACATCCTGGTGCTGGTCGTGCACCACATCGCGGCCGACGGATACTCGATGGCACCGCTGGCCCGCGATATCGCCACCGCCTACGCCGCCCGCGTCGCCGGCCGCGCACCGAGCTGGCGCGAGCTGCCGGTGCAGTACGCCGATTACGCGCTGTGGCAACGCGAAACGCTCGGCGCCGAAGACGATCCGGCATCGCCCGCCGCCACCCAGCTGGCCTACTGGCGGCACCGCTTGCGTGGCCTGCCCGCCCAGCTCGACCTGCCCGCCGACCGGCCCCGCCCGGCCATCGCCTCACACGCGGGCGCCACCGTCACCATCGGCCTGAGCGCCGAACTCGGCGACCGCATCGCGGCACTGGCCGCGCGCACCGGCAGCACTCCGTTCATGGTCGTGCACACCGCCTTCGCCGTGCTGCTGGCCCGGCTGTCGGGTACCTCCGATATCGCGATCGGCGCACCGGTCGCCGGCCGCGGCGACGCCGCGCTCGACGATCTGGTCGGCATGTTCGTCAATACCGTGGTGCTGCGCACCGACGTCGACGCGGCCACCGGCTTCGCCGAGCTGCTGCGCCGGGTGCGCGAGCGCGATCTGGAGGCCTTCGCGCACGCCGAGCTGCCCTTCGAACGCCTGGTGGAGGTGCTGGATCCGCCGCGTTCGCAGGCCAGGCATCCGCTGTTCCAGGTCGCGCTGTTCTTCCAGAATCTGGAACCGGTGCGGCTCGAACTCGACGGGCTCACCCTCAGCGAATACGACTCCGGCCACGACACCATCCGCTTCGATCTGCAACTCACCGTCACCGAAGACCAACTGCGGTTCGGTTATGCCACCGACCTTTTCGACGCCGATACCGTCATCGGATTCGGCACCCGGCTGTTGCGGCTGCTGAACGCGGCGGCAGCGGACCCGGACCTGCCGGTCGGCGATATCGACCTGTTCGGCTCCGGCGAACGCCACCGCGTGCTCACCGAATGGAACGATTCGGCACACACCGCCTACATCCCGGAGCTGCTGCTCGACGAATTCGAGGCGCAGGCCGTGGCCACGCCGGAGGATCCGGCGCTGGTCTACGCCCCCGATGACGGTTCCCCGGCGATCGTCCTCACCTACGGTGCGCTCGACAGCCGGGCCAACCGGCTGGCCCGCCACCTCATCGCGCTCGGTGTCGGCCCGGAATCCCTGGTGGCCTTGTCGATTCGCCGCTCCGTCGACCTGGTGATCGCCATGTACGCGGTGCTGAAGGCGGGCGGCGCGTACGTGCCGATCGACCCCGATCATCCGGCGCAGCGCATCGCCCACATCCTCGGCACCGCGCGGCCCGCCGCGCTGCTGACCACCGAACGCGATCGGATCGACGTCGGCTATCAGGGGCCGACGGTGTGCGTCGACACGGTCGAACTCGAGCTCTCCGACGAGCCGATCACCGCCGAGGAACGCACCGGCGCCCTGCTTCCCCAGCATCCGGCCTACGTCATCTTCACCTCCGGCTCCACCGGAAAGCCCAAGGGCGTCACGATCTCCCATGCGGCGATCGTCAACCAGCTGAACTGGATGCAGCACCGGTATCGGCTCGACGGCGACGACGTCTACCTCCAGAAGACCGCCACCACCTTCGACGTGTCGCTGTGGGGGTACTTCCTGCCGCTGCGAGTGGGCGCGACGGTCGTGCTCGCCACACCCGACGGCCACCGCGATCCCGGCTACCTGGCCGAGGTGATCGGCGGATACGGGGTCACCGTCACCGATTTCGTCCCGTCGATGCTGAGTGTGTTCGCCGCTGAGGTAGCGGCGGCCGGTCAGACCGGCGCGCTGCGGTCGTTGCGGTCGGTGTTCGTCATCGGTGAGGCGCTGCCCGCCGAAACCGTGCGCGCCTTCGGCGCGGTGAGCACCGCCGGACTGCACAACCTGTACGGGCCCACCGAGGCCGCGGTCAGCATCACCTACCGCGAGGTGACCGGCGAGGTCGAGCGCACCGTCATGCCGATCGGCAAACCCGAATGGAACAGCCGGGTGTACGTGCTGGACGCGCGGCTGCGGCCGACGCTGCCCGGCGTCGCGGGTGAGCTGTATCTGGCGGGCACGCAGCTGGCGCGCGGCTATCACGGGCGCCCGGCCATCACCGCCGACCGGTTCGTCGCCAACCCGTTCGGCGCCCCGGGCGAACGGATGTACCGCACCGGCGATCTGGTGCGCTGGGAACACACCGCCGACGGCGCGGAACTGGTGTACCTGGGCCGCACCGACTTCCAGGTGAAGTTCCGCGGCCAGCGCATCGAGCTCGGTGAGATCGAAGCCGTGCTGGCCGCCGCACCCGGCGTCGCGCAGGCCGCGGCCCGCGTGGCCGGTGAGCATCTGGTCGCATACGTGACCACACTGCCGGGCACGGCGGTGCACCAGGACGAGTTGCTGCGGGTAGCGGCCGCCGCGCTGCCGTCGTACATGCTGCCCTCGACGGTCATGGTGCTGGACAGCTTCCCGCTCAACGCCTCCGGAAAGCTCGACCGCGCCGCGCTGCCGGATCCGGTGTTCGATCGCGTCGCCTACCGCACGCCCGTGACGCCGGCCGAGCGGCTGGTGGCCGAGGCCTTCGAGGCGGTGCTCGGCGTCGAGCACGTCGGCCTCGACGACGGCTTCTTCGACCTCGGCGGCAATTCGCTGTCCGCCACCAGGGTGCTCGCGCGGCTGGGGGAGCGGCTGGGCCGGCGGGTGCCGGTGCGGCTGCTGTTCGAAGCGCCCACCGTGCACGGACTGGCCGCCCGCCTCGGCGAGGCCGGTGAGCAGGCCGTCGAACTGGTCGCGGGCCCGCGCCCCGAGCGGATTCCGCTGGCGCCGGTGCAGCGTGGCATGTGGTTCCTCAACCGGCTCGATCCCGCGTCGGCGGCGCACAACATCCCGGTGGCGGTGCGCATCCGCGGCGAGCTCGACACCGCGGCCCTGACGGCGGCCTTCGATGACGTCATCGCCAGGCACGAAGCGCTGCGCACCGTCTACCCCGTCGATGACGCGGGCACCGGCCACCAGGTCGTGCTGCCGGTCGAATCCACGGGCATCGCGTTGCGCCTCGAAACACCGGCCGGTTCGGTCGAGGATCGCATCGCCGAGTTCATCGCCGCCGGTTTCGACGTCACCACCGAGGTGCCGGTGCGCGCGACGCTGTTGCGCGAACACGACACCAGCCATGTGCTCGTCGCGGTGGTGCATCACATCGCCGCCGACGGCTACTCGATGAACCCGCTGCTGCGCGACCTGCTGGCCGCCTACCTGGCCCGCGTCCTCGGCAGCACACCGCTGTGGCCGCAGCTGACGGCGCAGTACGCCGATTACGCGCTGTGGCAGCACGCCGCGGTGGCCGCGGTGGCCGACGAGCAGCTGGCCTACTGGGCGCAGACCCTGCGGGACCTGCCCGAAGAACTCGCGCTGCCGATGGACCGGCCGCGTCCGGCCGTCGCCGCCAAGCGCGGGGCGAGCATCCGCGCCCGCATCGGCGGCGAGGTCGGTGCCCGCGTGCGCGAACTCGCGGCCGAGCACCGGGCCACCCCGTTCATGGTGCTGCATGCCGCGCTGGCGGCGCTGCTGGCGCGGTTGTCGGGCAGCACCGATATCGCCATCGGCACGCCGGTGGCCGGTCGCGGCGCCGCGGCGCTCGACGATCTGGTCGGCATGTTCGTCAACACGCTGGTGTTGCGCACCCGGCCCGAGCTCACGCTGACCTTCGCCGAACTGCTCGACCACACCCGCGAGGCCGATGTAGCGGCCTTCGCCCACGCGACGGTGCCGTTCGACCAGGTGGTCGACGCGCTCGGCATCGAACGCACCCAGGCCCGCCATCCCCTGTTCACGGTGGCGCTGAACTACCTGAACACCGGATCCGGCACCTTCGCGGTGCCCGGGCTGGAAGTGACGCCGGTGCCGTTCGACGAGCCGGTGGCCCGCTTCGATCTGCAATTCACCGTCGCCGCCGAACCCGATGCGGACGGGCACCTGGGCATCGAACTCGATTACGCCACCGACCTGTTCGATCGCAGCACCGCCGCCGGACTGCTGCGCCGCTTCGGCCGCTTGCTCGGCGTGCTCACCGCCGATCCGGAACAGCCCATCGGCGCCGCCGAACTGCTCGCGCCGCTCGAACGCGCGCATCTGCTGGCCCGCCGCGGCGCCGCGCCGGTGCCGCCGTGCACGCTGGCCCAGCTCATCGCGGCCGCCGTGGTCTCCGATCCCGGCGCCGTCGCGGTGGTCGAGGGCGAGCGCGAACTGACCTACCTGGCCATGGACGAACAGTCCTCGCGGCTGGCCCGGCTGCTGATCGGCGCCGGTATCGGCGCCGAAGACGTGGTGGCGGTGGCCATTCCGCGCTCGGCCGAGTCGATGCTCGCGGTCTGGGCGGTGGCCAAGACCGGCGCGGCGTTCGTGCCGGTCGACCCGACCTACCCGGCCGAACGCATCACCCACATGCTGACCGATTCCGGTGCCGCGCTCGGGCTCAGCACGGTCGCCGCGCGCGCGGGCCTGCCCGGCGACGTGGACTGGCTGGAGATCGACGCCCCCGCCACCGCCGCCCGGCTGCGACAGGCCAGTGCCGCACCGATCGCCGCCACCGAACTGGTGCGGCGGGTGCGCATCGGCAATCCGGCCTGGATGATCTACACCTCCGGGTCCACCGGCGTGCCCAAGGGTGTCGTCGCCACCCATGCCGGCATCGCCGGAGTCGCGGTGGCGCAACGCGATCGGTACGAGGTCGGCCCGGCGTCGCGGGTGCTGCACGTCGCCTCGCCCAGTTTCGACGCCTCCATGCTGGAACTGCTGCTCGCGCTCGCCGCGGGTGCCACGCTGGTGATCGCGCCGGCCGGGGTGTACGGCGGTAGCGAACTGACCGCGCTCATCCGCGATCAACGGGTGAGCCACGCGTTCCTGACCCCGGCCGTCCTGCAGACGCTCGACCCCGCTGAACTGGATTGCGTGGTTCGGCTGACCGTCGGCGGCGAATCGTTCGGCCCGGAGGTGGTGCGCCGCTGGGCGGGCCGGCGGCGCGACGTCCACAACACCTACGGTCCGACCGAGACCACCATCATCACCACGATCAGCGCTCCCATGCGTCCGGGCGACCCGTTCGACATGGGCACACCGATTCACGGCATGTCCGCGGCGGTGCTCGACGCACGGCTGCAGCCGGTGCCGGTGGGCGTCACCGGTGAGCTGTACCTGCGCGGCCCCGGCCTGGCCCGCGGCTATCACGCGCGGGCGGCGCTGACCTCCCAGCGGTTCGTCGCAGACCCCTACGGCCCGGCCGGCGGGCGGCTGTATCGCACGGGTGATCTGGTGCGCTGGACGGCCTCCGGCGCGATCCAGTACGTCGGCCGCTCCGACCAGCAGGTGAAGGTGCGTGGGCTGCGGATCGAGCTGGGGGAGATCGACGCCGTGCTCGCCGCGCATCCGAGCGTGGAGTACGCGGTCACCGTCGGTCATACCGGCAGCGCGGGCATGGTGTCGCTGGTGTCGTATGTCGTTGCCGCACATGGCCACGTCATCGACACCGATGCCCTCACCGCGCATGCCGCCGAATCGCTGACGGCCTACATGGTGCCGAGCGCCATCATGGTCCTCGATGAGCTGCCGCTGACTCCGGTCGGCAAGCTGGATCGGAAGGCATTGCCGGAACCGGAGTTCCGCACCGCCGAATTCCGCGCGCCGACCACGGACACCGAGCGCACGGTGGCCGCGGTCATCACCGGCGTGCTCGGGCTCACGCCCGCCGAGACCGACGCCACCGCCGATGCGGCGGTCTCGGAAAAGCCGCTCGTCGGACTCGATGACGATTTCTTCGCCCTCGGCGGGAACTCGCTCACCGCCACGCAACTGGCCGCCAGGCTGGGCAGCGCGCTCGGCGTCTCCGTCGGTGTGCGGACCATCTTCGAGAACCCCGCCGTCGCCGCGCTCGCCGCCGTCCTCGATGACGCTCGCGGCGGCGCGGAACCCGCCCGCCCGGTGCTGGCCCGGCGCACCGGCGACGGTCCTATCCCCCTCTCGCTGGCTCAGCAGCGCATGTGGTTCCTCAACCGGCTCGACCGCCAGTCCACCGCCTACAACATCCCGCTGGCGGTGCGGCTGTCCGGTGCACTCGACGTCGCCGCGCTCAATGCCGCCATCACCGATGTGGTGGCCCGGCACGAGGTGCTGCGCACCGTGTATCCGCAGCAGCAGGACGGCCCGGTGCAGCTGGTACTGCCGATCGAGCGGGCGGGTACGCCGGTGCTGGCGCCGATCGCCGTCACCGCCGACGATCTCGGCGCCGCCGTGGCGGACTTCGTCGGTGACGGTTTCGACGTCACCGATACCGTGCCGATCCGGGCCCGGCTGCTCGCCCTCGCCCCGGAAGAGCATGTGCTGGTGGTGGTCGTGCACCACATCGCTGCCGACGGCTCCTCGCTGGCCCCGCTGGCCCGCGATGTCATGCTCGCCTACGCCGCCCGCAAACGCGGCGCCGCACCCGACTGGGCTCCGCTGCCGGTGCAGTACGCCGACTACAGCCGCTGGCAGCGCGAACTGCTCGGCAGCGAGGACGATGCCGATTCGCTGATCTCGCGTCAGCTGGCATTCTGGACCGACGCCTTGGCCGGGCTACCCGCCCAGCTCACCTTGCCCACCGACCGGCCACGGCCGGCCGTGGTGTCCACCAAGGGCAGGCACCTCGATTTCAGCATCGACGCCGCCCTGCACGCCCGGCTCACCGAACTCGGCCGCGCGGCGGGCGCGACATTGTTCATGGTCACCCACGCCGCCTTCGCGGTGTTGCTGGCTCGGCTGTCGGGCACCACCGATATCGCGGTCGGCACCCCCGTCGCCGGACGCGGTGAGGCGGTCCTGGACGAGCTCGTCGGCATGTTCGTCAACACCCTGGTGCTGCGTGCGCAGATCGAACCCGCGGCCGGGTTCACCGAGCTGCTCGACCGGGTGCGCGCCGCCGACGTCGCCGCCTTCGCGCACGCCGATGTGCCGTTCGAGCGGCTGGTGGAGGTGCTCAACCCGGAACGCTCCACCGCACGCCATCCGCTGTTCCAGGTCGGCTTCTCCTTCCACAACCAGGTCGAAGCCGATTTCGCACTCGACGGATTGACCGTCACCGCAGCGGATTTCGATTCCGAGGTCGCCCAGTTCGATCTGCACCTGGTGGTGACCGACCGCTACCACGCCGACGGCACCCCCGCCGGGATGGCCGCCTCGCTCACCTACGCCACGGCGCTGTTCGACGAGTCGACCGTCGCCGGATTCGCGGGCCGCCTGCACCGGCTGCTCACCGCCATCTGCGCGGCACCGCGGACCCCGGTCGGTGATCTGCCGCTGCTGGATCCCGCCGAATCCGAACGAGTGCTGCGCGCCTGGAACAGCTCGGCCCACGCATTCGCCCCGGCACTGCTCACCTCGGGCTTCGAGGCGCAGGTGACCCGCACGCCGGGCGCGATCGCGGTGCTCACCGCCGACACCGCCCTCACCTACGCGGACTTCGCCGCCAGGATCAACCAGGTGGCCCGGGCGCTCATCGACCGCGGCGTCGGACCGGAAACCCTGGTGGCACTGGCGATGCCGCGCAGCATCGATCTGCTGATCGCCATGTACGCGGTGGTGACGGCGGGCGGTGCGTACGTCCCGCTCGACCCGTCGCATCCGCTGGACCGCACCGCCGCTGTGCTCGCGGCGGCGACACCGGCACTGGTTCTCAGCTCGTCTCGGGCGCCGATGCCGCTGCCGGAGAGCGACACCACGGTGCTCGACATCTGGTCCGCCGACGCCGCCGCTGCCGCCGCCGCACCGGTACGCGCACATGAGCTGCGGGCTCCGCTGCGGCCGACGAACACCGCCTACGTCATCTTCACCTCCGGATCCACCGGCACTCCCAAAGGTGTGGCGGTCCCGCACGCGGCGGTCGCGCATCAGCTCGACTGGACGCAGGCCGAATACGGGCTCGGCGTCGGCGATGCGGTGCTGCAATCGACCTCGGCCGCCTTCGACCTGTCGATCTGGGAACTGTGGTGGGCCACCCGCACCGGCGCCCGCATCGTGCTGGCTCCGCACGGCGCCCAGCGTGATCCGCACCGACTGCTCGATGTGATCGAGCGTGCGGCGGTGACCACGCTGACCCTGGTGCCGTCGCTGCTGGCGATGCTCGTCGAGGCCGCCGGCGAACGTCCGCTGCCCGCCTCGCTGCGCAGGCTCCTGGTGATCGGTGAAGCGCTGCCCGCCGCGACCGTGCGGCGCGTCGCGGCGTGCACCGACGCGCGCATCGACAACCTGTACGGCCCCACCGAAGCGGCCGTGTCGGTGACCCGGTTCCGCACCGACCGCGGCACCCGGCAGCCGGTCGTGCCCATCGGCACCCCCGAATCCGGCAATCAGGTGTACGTGCTGGACGACCGGCTGCACCCGGTGCCCGCCGGGGTGAGCGGCGAGCTGTATCTCGGTGGCGCGCAACTGGCCCGCGGCTACCAGCACCGCCCGGAGCTGACCGCGGAACGTTTCGTCGCGAATCCGTTCGGCGCACCGGGCAGCCGCCTCTACCGCACCGGCGATCTGGCCCGCTGGAACGCCGACGGCGACCTCGAATACGTGGAACGCCGTGACTTCCAGGTGAAGGTCGGCGGTTACCGCATCGAGCTCGCCGAGATCGAACACGCGCTGCGGTCACGGCCCGAGGTGGTCGACGCCATCGTCGTCGCGCATCGCACCGACGGCGAGAACGCCGTGCTGGTGGGTTATTTCACCGCGGCCGAACCGATCGAGGAGGCAACTCTGCGCGCCGCGCTGACGCAGCTGCTGCCCAGCTACATGGTTCCGGCGGCGTTGATGCGGCTGCCCGCGCTGCCGCTGACCGCGAACGGCAAGGTTGATCGCCACGCACTGCCGCGCCCGACGGCCGGCAGCCGGGAGTTCCGTGCCCCGGTCACCGAGCTGGAACGCACGGTGTGCGAGGCATTCGGCGAAGTTCTCGGAGTGGATCCGGACGTGGCGTCGCCGGCGCGTATCGGCCTGGACGACAACTTCTTCGAACGCGGCGGCAACTCCCTGCTTGCCACCCGCCTGGCCGCCCGGCTCGGTGCCGCGCTCGGTGAACAGATCCCGGTGGTGTGGTTGTTCTCCGCGCCCACACCTGCCGGGCTGGTCGCTCAGATCGAGCAGCGCCGGGCGGGCCGTGGCCACATCGACACCGACGCCGCCTTCGACGTCCTGCTGCCATTGCGGCCGGTCGGCTCGCGCGAACCCCTGTTCTGCGTGCATCCGGTGGGCGGCGTGGCGTGGTCGTTCGCCGGCCTCGCCGCCCATATCGAACCAGATCGCCCGCTGTACGGGCTGCAATCGCCGGTGCTCAATTCGGCTGAACCGCAGGCCGGTTCGATCGAGGAATGGGCTCAGCGCTACGTCCGGGAGATCCGGGCGGTGCAGCCGGAAGGCCCCTATCACCTGCTGGGCTGGTCACTCGGCGGTGTGCTCGCCCACGCCATCGCCGTGCTGCTGCAAGACCAGGGCCAGCACGTCGCCACCCTGGCCATGATGGACAGTTCGCTCACCGGCGAGGTCGATCCGGCCGCACCGATCCCGGTGGCGGAACTACTCGGCGGCCTGCTCGGCGATGACGCCGACATCGACCTGGAACCCGGCCGGCTGGCCGGGTACCTGTCCGCACTGCCGGAGCCGTTCGCCTCCTTCGGCGCCGATCGGCTCACCAGGGTGCTGGACTCCGGCACCGAATCGCTGCGTTTGATCGCCCGCTACCACCCCCGTCCCTACAAGGGCGAGCTGGTGTATTTCACCGCAGCGGCCGACGACCCGACCGGCGCCACCGGCGCCGCCACCTGGTCCGACGCCGTCGACGGCACCGTGCACAACCACGCCGTCCAGACCACCCACTGGCGGATGACCACCGATGCCGCGCTCGCCCGCATCGGTCACGTCCTCACCAGCCGCTGGACCGACCACGACCGCGCATAACCCCTACCCTTGCGCACTATCGAAAGGCCCCACCGTGACCAACCCGTTCGACAATGACGACGCCCAGTTCTACGTCCTGATCAACGCCGAGGGCGAACACTCCATGTGGCCGACCTTCGCCACCGTCCCCGGCGGCTGGACCATCGCCCACGGCCCGACCACCCGTAAGGCCTGCCTGGACTACGTCGAAGCGCACTGGCTCGATATGCGTCCGAAATCGCTCGTCCGAGCCATGGGGGCGGAAGCGAATTGAGATAATCGCGCCGAATCCTTCTCATCGGCCGCCTCCCCGCGCGACGATGAGGTATGGCCACACGCGCGTCCATCTCCACCGCATCCTCCGACCGGCCCGCCTCCGGCGACGGCACGCGGACCGGGCTTCGCACCTGCCCGCTGTGTGAAGCGGTCTGCGGGCTCGAGCTGACCCTCGATCGCGACGACCGGGTGCTCTCGGTCCGCGGCGACCGGCAGGATCCGTTCAGCCAGGGCTTCCTCTGCCCGAAGGGCGCCAGCCTCGGCACCCTCGATGCCGATCCCGACCGCCTGACCGAGCCGATGGTCCGCGATCGCGCCACCGATACCTGGCGCACTACCTCATGGGATGACGCGTTCGACCTGATCGCCGAGCGGTTCCCGGCGGTGACGGCCGAGTACGGCAAGCAGGCCGCCGCGCTGTATCTGGGCAACCCGAATGCGCACAGTGTGGCCGGTGCGCTGTATGTGCCCGCGCTGATCCGTGGGCTCGGCACCAAGAACCTGTATTCGGCCAGTACCGCCGATCAGATGCCCAAGCAGGTCGCGTGCGGTCTGATGTTCGGTGATCCGCTCGCCATCCCGGTGCCCGATCTCGAGCGCACCGACTACCTGCTGATGCTCGGCGCGAACCCGCTGGAATCCAACGGTTCGCTCTGCACCGCACCGGATTTTCCCGGCCGATTGAAGGCGCTGCGCGCTCGCGGCGGGCGGCTGGTGGTGGTGGATCCGCGCCGCACCCGCACCGCCGAGCTGGCCGACGAGCACCTGTTCGTCCGGCCGGGCAGTGACGCGTATCTGCTGTTCGGCATCGTGCACACATTGTTCGCCGAGAACCTCATCGATATCCGGACAGACGTGCACGGCCTCGACGAGGTGCGCGCCGCCGCCGCTGATTTCGCACCAGAGGCGGTCGCGGGCCGTACCGGCGTGCCTGCCGAGACCGTGACCCGGCTGGCTCGTGAACTCGCCGAGGCGCCGACCGCCGCCGTGTATGCCCGGATCGGCACCTGCACCGCCGAGTTCGGCACGGTGACCCAGTGGCTCGTCGACGTGATCAATACCCTCACCGGAAATCTGGACGTACCGGGCGGGGTGATGTTCGCCTCGGCCGCGGCGCTCGGCATCGTGCGCACCAAACCATTCCGGCTGGGCCGCTGGCGCAGTCGGGTCCGGGAACTACCCGAGGCCATGGGCGAATTCCCGATCGCCACCCTGGCCGACGAGATCACCACCCCGGGCGAGGGCCAGGTGCGCGCGTTGATCACGGTGGCCGGAAATCCGGTGTTGTCGGCGCCCAATGGTGCCCGGTTGGATTCCGCGTTCGCCGAACTCGACTTCATGGTGAGCGTGGACTGCTATCTGAACGAGACCACCCGTCATGCCGATGTGATCTTGCCGCCGCCGCCCCCGTTGCAATCGCCGCATTATGATTTCGCGTTGCTGCAATTCGCGGTCCGCAATTACGCGCGCTACTCCCGCCCGCTGGTGCCGCTGGGGGAGCGGCCGTCCGAGGCGGCGGTCATCGCACGGTTGGCGGCGGCGGTCACCGGAGCGGATCACCGCGGCACCGACGGGCGCGACGCCGTCTCCGCATTCGACGAATTCGTCATCGCAGGCACCCTGCACAAAGCCGGTCTCGCCGAGCGCAGGGGCGAACTGGCGGGGGTGAACACCACCGAGCAGCGCATCGACATGATGTTGCGCCTCGGGCCCTACGGCGCGTGGAACGACGGAAGCCTCAGCCTGACGACGTTGCTGGAGAATCCGCACGGTATGGATCTCGGGCCGCTGCGACCGCGGCTGCCCGAGGTGCTGCGCACCGAATCCCGTCGCGTCGAACTCGCGCCGCCGCAGCTGCTCGCCGACGTCGACCGGCTGCGCGCCGGATCGACCGCCGCCGCACCGGACCTGGTGTTGATCGGGCGTCGTCACCTGCGCTCCAACAACAGCTGGATGCACAATATGCCGCGCCTGGTGAGCGGGACGAACCGTTGCACGCTGCACATCCATCCCGATGATGTCGCCCGGCTCGGCCTCGGCGATCACGCGGTGGTGAAATCGGCCGCCGGTGAGCTCACCGTGGATCTGGAACCGACCGAGGCGATCATGCCCGGCGTGGTGAGTCTGCCGCACGGTTGGGGTCACACTGTCGGCGGTCAGCGGGTGGCGCGCGAGCACGCCGGTGTGAACACCAATGTGCTCACCGATGACACGGTGATCGACATTCCGTCCGGGAACGCAGTGTTCAACGGAGTACCGGTGTCGGTGACGCCGGCCTAGCCGTCGCGGCTGACCGGCCGGTATCGGTATTCGGTATCGCCCGGGTGATCGCAGTTCCCGCCCGGGCGATTTCGAAACCGTTCCCGCACAACGATAAACGCGCGTACCCTCGCACGGCGAGAACCCGCACCCGTCGCGCGGGGAATTCCGCGCCCGGTCGCGGACATTGTCTTGATTGGCATGGAATCGGGTATATCCGTTATGTTTCGCACGGCACTGGCTGTGCTGTCACCTGTGTTCGATACCGGGTGACACGACCATGATCTGGATAGCAGGAGCGGCGACAATGGCCAAGAGATTCACCGATGCGGAAAAAGCCAGGGCGGTCAAGAAGGTGGAAAAGCTCCGCGCCGAAGGCAAGTCGTTGAACGCGGCATGCGAGGAAGTGGTGCAGAAGGCGGGCTGGCCGTCGGTGGGCGCCCTCACCAACTGGGTGAAGGCGGCGGCCAACGGCGCCGCAGCCGAGGAGCCCGCCGCCGAGGCCGAGGCCCCGGCGCCGCGCAAGCGCGTGGTGAAGAAGGCGCCGAAGGCGCGTGCCACCACCGCACGTAAGCGGGCCGCGTCGACCAACGGTTCGGCTGCGAAGAAGGCCGCGCCGAGCCCGCAGGCCGTTGTGGCGACCGCCGCGACGCTCGTCGCCGAGCCCGAGCCCACCCCCGTCGTCGAGGAGGTCACCGCCGTGGCCGAGGCGCCCGCGGCGGACGAGGCAGCGCAGCCGGAGCAGCGGGAAGCCGCGCTCGTCGCGGTGACCACCACCCCGACCCAGACGGTAACCCCGGTCGCCGACCCGGAATTCGGCCATCGCAGCGCCGACGACCTGGCCAACGAGGTCCGCCGCCTGCGCATCGCGCTCGAGGAACTGCACGGCGAGAACCGTGCCCTCAAGGACCTGGTCGGGATCTACGTCCGCCGGTGAACCGAGCGAGCTACCCCGGCGGGATCGGTCCGGGGTAGCGCGCGATCACCCGCATCCGGCGGTGCCGCGCTGCGCCGCCGGTGCGCGTGCTTCTCAGATCAGGCTCTTCTGCTTGCGGATACGCCTGCGCAGATCCGTCATCAGCGCGTGCGATCCGCCGAACCGCAGGAACCTGGGGATGAATCGGTTGACGAAACCGACGAACAGGAAAAGGTTGTCGAAGCGCCGCTGATCGGCCTCGGACCATTCCACCCGCAGCTGTTCGCGGAAGTAGGGCGCGAGGAATCCGATGGTCAGGAATTTCAGCAGCCCGCGGAACGGGATTCGCAGATACCAGTGGATCATCCGCAGGTTGAGCAGATCATCCAGGTAGCCGCGGACGAAATCGTCGAGCACGGCCTCGCGGGCCATCGTGTTCCAGTAGGCGTCGAAATCCTTGCGGGTGGCCGGCCACATCTCCCGCGGCACCTGCAGGCCCGTCGCCAGCGGCGAGGAGGTCTGATAGAACTGCTCGGCCTGCTCATCGGTCATCTTCCCGTTGAGCAGCTGGTAGGTGTCCTCGAATCCGATGAACAGGCATGCCGCCACCCACAGCTGTAGATGGCGATCGAAGGCGTTGTACTTCACCTTGCTGTCCGGGCCCGAGCGCACCTGCCGATGCGCCACATTCACCGCCTCGCGGAACGCGTCCTTCTCCTCCTGAGTGCCGAGGATGGAGACGGCCAGATATTGCGTGGTCGTGCGGGCCCGCTTCCACGGATGAACCATGAGCGCACCGGATTCGACCCGGCTCTCCGCGACGCCGTAGCCCACGCCCGGGCGCGCCATCTGCATGACGACGTTGGCGGCGGCGCCGCCGAAGCTCCAGAAGTCCAGCGCGTCGGTCAGTGCCAGGGGGCGTTTGGTGAACGGCCGGTGGTGGGTGCGGATCGGGATGCGGGTCTGCTCGGTGGTCAGCGGCGGCAGGCCATGCTGCTCGAAGGATCGCGCGACTGCGGTCATGGGCATATTTCCGTTCTCTTGCCGGTGCGCCGGACGGGCCGAGTGTGCCTCTCCGGGTGCCACTGCGCCCATTATGTTACTCGTGATTCTTCCTCGCAAGGCTGCTTCGGCTAGCGAACAGTCGATAACTTATGTGGCCGCTCTGCTGGCATCGTGCCTGGCTGATCTGGTCAATCTCGCCAGAGCTCGATGGAATCTTGCCGAATCGCTTCCGTATCGAGCGGAATGGTGCGTAACATACCGATCCAGCCGGACCGGTTGGGAGGCGCGCCGTACACGTGCGGCGCTGCGCCTGCGCGCGGCGGCGGGGATCGTGCGCCGGACGGGGTCGGCCGGCAGGAAAGGACTAGGGCGATGCTCAAGAAGCTGGATCGAATATTCAGCTACGAGATGAAGGTCTCCGAATTTCTCGGGACGCTCATCATCCTCGGCATTCCATACGGGCTGATCGGCGTCATCTGGACGCTGACGCACACCGCTCATCTACGCGATATGCACGGAATCGATGTGGTGATCTCGTTTCTCGGCTCGATCGTGTGCTGGCCGGTGCTCACTTTCGCGAATGTGTGCATGACCTGATGATGATCCTGGTGTGGCTCATCGACATCTTGGTGATCGGCGTCAAGATTCTCGGCGGGCGGATGAAGGTGAACCCGATTCTGCGATTCGGGCTGTGGCTTGCGGTGCTGAGCACCGTGGCCGCCGGCGTCGCGGTGGTGGGGTACGGGCTGGTGGCGCTCGAGCATCAGCTCAGCGGTGAGGTCGCAGCGATGGGAATGCGGAGCCGATGACGACAGTCGAAAAGCCCTCCCCGCCCACGGATCTGGAGCGGGCGCTGGCCGATGCCAGGGGCCTGTGGAAACGTCATCCGCAGCGTTCGCTGGAAACGCTCGGCCGCCAGGTCACCCTCGGTCGCGATGCGCTCATCGAAACCTTCCGCGCCATATTCGCGCGGCGTTTCCCGTTCCACGAGTTCATCAAGCAGTGCGCCTTCATGGCGAACGTGTCGGCCGCGCCGACGGTCTTCGTCGCCATCCCGATCGCGGTGGTGGTGTCGATCCAGGTGGGCGCGCTGGTGAACCAGGTCGGCGCGACCACCTTCATCGGCGCGGTCGCCGGCCTTGGCATCATCCGCCAGGGCGCGCCGCTGGTGACCTCGCTGATGATCGCGGGCGCAGTCGGTTCGGCGATCTGCGCCGATCTGGGATCACGCACCATCAGGGAGGAGATCGACGCCATGATGGTGATGGGCGTCGACCCGGTGCGCAGGCTCGTCGCGCCACGGCTGGTGGCTGCGGTGCTGGTGAGCATGCTGCTGTGCGGGTTCATCGTCTTCGTCGGCTTCGCGACCGCCTACATGTTCAACGTGTACGCGCAGTCGGGGACGCCGGGTTCGTTCATCGGTTCGTTCGCCTCCTTCGCCGTCGCCAACGATCTGATCGTCGCGCTGGTGAAGGCCGCGGTATTCGGCCTGCTGACCGCGATCATCGCCTGCGATATCGGGTTGCACGCCAAGGGCGGCCCCGGTGGCGTGGCCGACGCCGTGAACTCGGCGGTGGTCAGCTCGGCGCTGATGTTGTTCGCCACCAACATCATTCTGACTCAGCTCTACAACACCCTGTTCCCGACGAAGGTGATCTGAGGTGGGCAGCTCCTACACTCCGCCCGCGCTGAAACCGGTGCGGATGGCCGGTGCGGCGGCCGCGGTCCCGATTCAGGCCAACCGCAGGGTCGGCCACCAGGCGATCATCTTCTTCCAGGCGGTGGGCGCGATTCCGTTCGTGCTGCGGCATTACCGCAAGGAAGTACTCCGATTGACCGCCGACGTCGGCTTCGGTAACGGCTCACTGATCGTCGGCGGCGGCACCGTCGGCGTGGTGATCATTCTGTGCGCGTTCGGCGGCATCACCGTCGGCATGGAGTCGTTCACCGCGCTGAATCTGCTCACCATGGGCCCGCTGACCGGCGCCATCTCCGGTTTCGCGACCACACGCGAGCTGGCGCCCATCCTGGCCACGCTGGCCTTCGCCATCCAGGCCGGCTGCCGCTTCACCGCGCAACTGGGGTCCATGCGGATCTCCGAGGAGATCGACGCCCTCGAATCCATCGCCATCCGGCCGCTGCCGTATCTGGTGACCACCAGGATGATCGCGGCGACGCTGACCATTGTCCCGCTCTACAGCATCGGCCTCGCGGTGGCGTATCTGGCGACGAAGTTGTCGGTGCTGTTTCTCGGCGGCACCTCGGCGGGCACCTACGACCACTATTTCTTCCAGTTCCTCATCGGTCCCGATGTGTTCTTCTCACTGCTCAAGGTGATCGTTTTCGTGATGTTGTCGACGTTCATCCAGTGCTACTACGGCTATTTCGCCTCCGGCGGCCCGGAAGGTGTCGGCGTGGCGGCGGGCCGGGCGATCAAGATGGTCATCGTCGTGATGGTGTTCGCCAATCTGTTCCTGACCCTCGCGATCTGGGGTATCGATCCCGGATTCCGGATCTCGGGGTAGGCGCGATGATTCTGGATCCGAGTGGGCGTGGACCCACCGCCCGTCAGCTGACCTTGTCCGGGCTCGCGGTGCTGGCCACCATGGTGTTGCTGCTGAGCCTGCTGGCGCTGCGCTACACCGGCTACTTCGAGGCGAAGGTGCCCGTCACCGTCACGCTCACCAGCACCGGTGACGGGCTGCCCGCGCGCGCGGACGTGAAGTTTCGCGGCATGGTGGTCGGCGCGGTCAGCGCGGTCGACGTGGTGGCGGCCGGGCAGAGCCAGGAAGTGTTCGTCGATCTGAAACCCGCGGTGGCCGAAACCATCCCGGACAATGTGACCGCCCGGGTGATTCCGAACAACCTGTTCGGTGTCACCGCGATCGAACTGGTCGACAACGGCCCGACCGAGGGTGTCCTGCATGCGGGTTCGACCATTGCCGAGGACACCAGCGCGGGCACCGTCCAATTGCAGACCACGCTGACGGTGCTGCGCGATGTGCTCGACAATATCCAGCCCGAGAAGCTGGGCCGGGTGCTGGCAACCTTCTCCGCGGCCCTCGATCCCGGCGCCCGCGTGCCCGGCTCGACCATCGAACGGCTCGACAACTGGATCACCCAGGTGCGTGCCATCGACGGAGTGGGTGAGCTGCTCGGCGATCTCGGCCGCGCCACCACCGCGTTGAGCCAGTCGGCGCCCGAACTGGTCGGCGTCCTGTCCGAATCGGTGACGACCGCGCGCACCCTCACCGAACGCCGCGACAAACTGATCGCCCTGCTGGCCAATGCCAGCGGCGCCGTCGACTCGGTGAACAGCCTGTTCGCCCGTAACCCGAACGCGGCCAAGGAATTGGTGCCCGGCCTGGACGAACTGTTCGGCTCATTGGCCCGCGACCCCGACGCCATCCCGTACACGGCGGCCAACCTCAACGCGACCTTGGAAAAGATGCAGTCGGTGTTCAGCTTCGGCCCACGCAAGCAGATGGTATGGAAAATGGACGTCTCGTTCACCCCGTTCCAGCAGTACACGGCCGAGGATTGCCCGCACTACGGCGACATGTACGGCCCGCGCTGCGGTGGGCCGACGGTGCCGACAGTGGCGCCGCCGCAGGAGTATCCGCCGCAGATGTTGCCGCGGCGGCTCGATTCGGCGGGCCCGGCGCCGGCCGCGATCCCGGTGCCCGGTGTCGCGCCTGCGCCCGCACAGCCCGGCGCGCCCGCCATCCCCGGCTTGCCGTTCATTCCCGGGCTGCCCGCGATTCCCGGGATCACCGCGCCGGCTCCCGCTGCTCCCGCGCCAGCGGGTGCGGTGCCGCGGGCCGCTGGTAGCGCACCTGGTGGCGTGGTGCCGGGGGCCGCTGGTCGCGGACCTGGTGGTGCGGCGCCTGGTGCCGCCGGTAGCGCACCTGGTGGTGCCGCACCAGGGGCCGCCGGTGCGCCCGCTGGTTCGGCTCCGGGAGCCGCTGGTGCCGCGCCCGCGGCTGTGGCACCTGGACCGGCTGATGCCGCGCCTGCGGCCTCCGGCCCCGGATCGGGTGGTGCGTTACCTGACGTCGCCGCGCCCGGTGGTGCTCGCGTCGATTCCACCGGCGGCGCTCCGGTCGCGGCACCTGTGCCGGCAGGCCCGAAGCGCGTCGTCCCCCTCTCGGGTGCGACGGGTGCCCGTCCGGTCGCCACGGTGCGCGGTCACGCGGCGGTCGCCCAGATCGTCGGCGGCAAACCCACTGCCGCTCAGCTCCTGCTGCTCACGCCGCTGCTGGCCGGTGGATCCGTGGAGGTCTACGCATGAAGTCGAGCAAGGCGCTGATCGGATTCAGCCTGTTCGCGGTGCTGGCAATCGTGCTCACCTACACCATCTGGTCCACCATGCAGCGCTCGGTGTCCGGCGATACACACAGCTACTCGGCGACCTTCTCCGATGTGCTCGGCGTGCGCGTCGGTGACGACGTGCGCATGGCAGGCGTGCGGGTCGGCCGGGTCGACAGCATCGAATTCGATGCCGACTACAAGGCCCGGCTGGAATTCCGTATCCAGGACCGGCAGCGGCTCACCACCACCACCAAAGCCCTGGTGCGGTATCAGAATCTGATCGGCCAGCGCTATATCGCGCTGATTCCCGGCGAAGGCGACGGCACGGTGCTCGAACCGGGCAGCCATATTCCGCTGGAGCGCACCGAACCGTCGTTCGACGTGTCGGCGCTGCTGTCGGGTTTCGAGCCGCTGTTCTCGGTGCTGCAACCAGACCAGGTGAATTCGCTGTCGGAGACGCTGATCCAGGCCCTCCAAGGTGACGGTGTATCGCTGAGTGCGCTGATCACGCAGGCGGCCGAGCTGGCCACCACCTTCGGCGAACGCGACGAGATCCTCGGCCAGGTGATCACCAATCTGAGCAGCGTGATCGCCGGCCTGGCCAATCGCAGCAAGGAATTGGAAACGCTCATCACGCAGGCCAGATCGCTGGTGGAAGCGCTGTACACCGAGGGTGAATCGTTGAAGAGTTCGGTCGACCAGGTGGCGACCTCCACCGATGCGCTGGTCGGGTTGATCACCCAGGTCAAACCGGATATGGCACGGGCGCAGAACATGGCGACCAGTGGTGTGGCGTTGCTGCTGCTCAATGGCGCCGCACTGGATCAGGC
This sequence comes from Nocardia sp. CDC519, assembly GCF_059509835.1. Taxonomy (NCBI): domain Bacteria; kingdom Bacillati; phylum Actinomycetota; class Actinomycetes; order Mycobacteriales; family Nocardiaceae; genus Nocardia; species Nocardia sp. CDC519. The sequence continues at coordinate 1,898,918 of NZ_CM183377.1, forward strand.
CGCGATCGAGCTGCCGAATGTGCTCAATGGCCTGGCCCGGTTCACCAGCTACGGCGCTTACGCCAATGCCTATATCTGCCGCCTCGATGTGTCGCTGTGGGGCGTGCTGCTGCCACCGGGACTGTTCTCGCAGGTCGGTGGCGAATCCCAATCGGAGGTGTGCCGGTGATGGCACGAATACGACTGCCGAAGTATTCCTCGAATCGGTTTCTGTGGCTCGGGGTCGGCGCTGCCGCGGCGGTGGTGCTGCTGCTGGTCGGTTCCAGCGTGATCTCCCAGGCGCGGTTGTCGGACAAGACCATTCAGGTGGAGTTCGCGCAGGCGGCCGGTTTGCGGCCGGGGGCGACAGTGGATGTCTCGGGCATCGAGGTCGGTGCGGTCCAGGCGGTACAGCTGGTCGACGACAAAGTGGTGGTCGATCTGCGGATTCGCCGCGATATGCGGCTGGGCCCGGATGCCCGTGCCGCAATCAAGATGTCGACCATTCTGGGCCGACTGCACATCGAGCTCACCCCGGGCGACGGTAAGGGGTTGCCGGACAACCGGATTCCGATCGAGAACACCTCGGTGCCCTACAACCTCGGCAAGGTGATCCAGGACTCGAAGTACAAGTCCTCGTTCGAACGCATCGAACGCATCGATCCGGAGAAATTGCGCACGGCACTGGATGTGTTCGACCAGCAGATGGGTGAATCCCCGGAGCTGGCGATCACCGCGCTCGACAGCATCGGTGCGCTGGCCAAGGTGATCAATGATCGCCGCGACGAGGTCGATGTGCTGTTGAAGGGCCTCGACCAGGTGTCGCAATTGGCTGCCGACAATCAGAACAGTGTGCTGTTGCTGCTCACCCGCGGCGAGGCGATCGGCAACGCGGTCGCGCTGCGGCAGAACCTGCTGCGGCAATTGCTCGACAATGTGGCCGCGCTGTCGGCACTGCTGCGCGAGATGGGCATCGAGAACAACGATCAACTCGGGCCGCTGATCCAGAACCTGAACACCATGACCCAGGGTCTGGAGAAGAACCGCGACAACCTCGACCGGCTCTACGAGATCATGCCGATCGCCCTGCGCCAGTTCAACAATGCTCTCGGCAACGGGCCCTACGGCGATGTCTGGGCGCCGTGGTTCCTGCCGGACAACTGGCTGTGTTTCGCCCAGGCCGTACAGGGGTGCAGCTGATGAGAATCCGCACGATCATTCGCACCGCCGCGTTGTGTGTTGCGGCGACGCTGGCGGCGGGATGCGCGCTGCTGCCGGAGAGCATCAGTTCGCTGCCGAACGAGTATCTCGGCGAACACATGCGGATCAGCGCCGATTTCGAGAATGTCGCAGGCCTGTACGCGGGCAATGAGGTGGCCATTCTCGGCGTGCCGGTGGGCCGGGTGGACACCGTCACGGCCAAGGGCAGTTATGTCCAGGTCACCATGTCCATCGATAAGGGCGTCAAGGTGCCCGAAAACGCGATGGCAGCGCTCATTTCACCGCAGCTCATCACCAACCGGCACGTCGAATTGGCGCCCGCCTATTCGGGGGAAGGCCCGCTGCTGGCCGACGGCGCGCATATTCCGCTGGAACGGACGCGGGTGCCGGTGGAGCTCGATCGCATTCTGGAGAACTTCGATCAGCTCGGCGCCGCGCTCAAAGGCGATAACGCCCAGGGCCCGATGGCGAGCCGGGTGCTGTTTCCGCTGCTGGAAGGCAATGGCGATCGACTGCGCGCGACGCTGGACGCGCTGTCGTCGGCGTTCGAGGTGTCCTTCGCCAACAAGGACCAGATCGCCAACACCATCATCAAACTCAACGAGATCACCCAGATCATCGCCCAGAACGATCAGACCGTCCGCGATTTCAGCGGCAGGCTCACCGAGCTGGTGCAGTTGATGGGCGAGCAGTCACCCGGCCTGCAGGCCGTGCTGACCCAGCTCAACGATTTCGTGAACAACACCTCCTCGGTGGTCGGCCAGAATTCCGATCAGCTGGCCGGTGCGTTACAGCGGTTCACCACCATCACCGCCCAGATGCGCGCCAACGCGCGCGGCCTCACCGAATTGGTCGACGTCGCGCCGCTGTTCTTCGAGAACTTCTCCAACGCCGTCAGCCGTGAACACCGGGCACTGCGGTTGCACGGACTGCTGGACAAGGCGGTGCTCGACGGCGAGGTGCTCTCACTGTTCTGTGAGCGCGTGCAGATGCGCTCCGACGGTTGCCGCACCGGCAAGATCCAGGATTTCGGTCCCGATTTCGGGCTGACGGCCGCATTGCTCGGACTCACGAAATGAGAGTGATGATTCGCAGGACAGTGCTGATCCGCAGGACACTCGGCGCCTTCGCCGTCGTACTCACCGTGGGCGCCGCGACCGGCTGCGGGATCACGGTGGAGAACGTGCCGATGCCGAAGCCGGGTATCGGCGGCCCCGGCTACACCATTCGCGCGGCCTTCCGTGACGCGCTGAATCTGCCCGATCGCGCGCATGTGAAGATCGGCGGCACCGATATCGGTGTGGTCACCGATATCTCCACCACCAATTTCATCGCCGATGTGGAAATGCTCATCCGCGAGGACATCGAGCTGCCGCGCGGCACCACCGCCGAATTGCGCCAGGCCACCCCGCTCGGTGACATCTTCATCGCGATGACCCTGCCGCCGGCCACCGCCGAGACCGAGCTGCTGCAGCCCGGCGATGTCATCAGCACCGAGCACACCGGAGCCGGCGCGTCCGTGGAAGAGCTGATGGTGTCGGTATCGATGCTGATCAACGGCGGCGGTCTCAATCAGGCCGCCGAGATCACCGCGCAGATGGATTCGATGTTCGGCGGGCGCGCACCCCAGGTGGCGCACATGATCACCGAACTCACCAGCGTGCTCGCCGCGCTCAATGCCCGCACCGGCGATATCGACAGTGTGCTGTCCGGGGTGAATGTGCTGACCGGCGAACTCGCCGCGCGCAAGGCGGAATTGGGCCAGGCGGCCGATACCTTCCCCGGACTGCTCGGACTGGTGGCCGAGAACAATCGCGATATCTCCGCGCTGATCAACAACGTGTCGGTCACCATGGCCGCACTCGGCGATTTCACCAACACCACCGGCGACGATTTCGTGAGCCTGTTCGACAGCATCCAGCGGTTGATGTCGGGGTTCACCCAGATGGGCGGCGATCTCGGGCAGCTGCTCGAGCGGTTCCATGCGATCTACCCCTCACTGGAAGCCACCCTCGAGGGGCCGACGCTGGCCGTCGCGGCGACGGTGTCGTACCTGAGTGTCGGCGCGCTGACCGATCCGACCGGCAGCCGGCTGCCCGAGGTCGGCGATGTGCCCGCGTTCATCGGCAGCCTCGCGCAGGTGATCCAGAAGGTGATCGGCCGGGTCACCAGTCCGCCGCAGCCGGTGCCGGGGCAGCCGGCGCCGCAGCCCGCTCCGCAGGATGGTGAGCGGTGAATATCCCGCTGTGGAATTACCTGGTTCGTCGTCGCGTCGCGATCGCGAACCTCGGGCTCGTGGTGATCCTGGTGCTCGGGTCCTGGTATCTGGGTGCCGAGGTGCTGCGGATCAATCCGCTGCCGAACACCTACGCGGTGACCGTCGAACTGCGCGGTTCCGGCGGGTTGCTGGCCGGCAACGACGTCACCTTCCGCGGCACCAGGGTCGGCCGGGTGCGCGAGGTGCGGGTGACCGAGACCGGCATCGCCGCGGTGGCCGAGATCGACTCGTCGGCCCGGATCCCGGTGGGCGGCACCGTCGCCGTCGGGCGGCTTTCGGCGGCGGGCGAGCAGTACCTCGATTTCCGGCCGGATGCCGATACCGGGCCCTACCTGGACGACGGCGCGGTCGTGGATGTGGCGAACACCTCGACGCCGGTGTCGGTGCAGTCGGTGCTGACCAATGTCAGCGGTCTGGTCGGCGGGCTCAATCCCGAACGGCTCACCGTCATCGTGAACGAGCTGGACAAGGCGCTGGCCGGCGGCCCGGATCGGTTGCGCAACATGATCTCCGGGATCAGCCGGGCCATGGCCGGGCTCAATGATCTGCTGCCGCAGACCCGTCAGCTGATCGAGAATCTCGGCGTCATCGCCGAGACCACCTCGCACGCCCAGCCCGACCTGACCACCCTCACCACAGGTGCGGGTGCGCTGTTCGACCAGCTCACCGCCGCCGACCAAGAGGTGCGCCGGTTCCTGGATCTGGCTCCGGATCAGCTCGCGACTCTCGGCGGCTTCGTGCAGGCCACCGAGGATCCGATCACCAACCTGGTCACCAATTTCGTCGCCATCACCAAGGCCGCGAAACTGCGCGCCCCGGCCATCGCCGCACTGTTCCCGGCGCTGCGCGAAGGGTCGGCCGCCATCGGCATCCCCGCCCACGACGGCGCCTATCACACCCTGGTGGACCCCTGGCCGCGCCCGACCTGCGAATACGACACCATCCCCGTCGTCCCGACCACCGCGACCGCGGACACCCGGGTGCGCCTCTACAACTACTGCATCACCACCAACCCGGCCTTGCAGGTGCGCGGTTCCGCCAATGCCCCGCGCCCGAACGTCCCCGACAACACCGCGGGCCCGCCGCCGGGCGTCTCCGGCAACGAACTCTCCCGCCCGATCCCCGGCAGATAGGACCGAATCAGTATGAACACCAAAGACACCGACCCTGCCGCCACGGACGCAGTGAACGAGCTGAGCATCGCGGTGGAACGGACGGAAACGCGGTCGCGCGGAACCGCCGCACCCAGCTCGGCAAGCTCGGCTACTGATCCAGTTGCCGAACACGGATCCGAGTCCGCCGTGGTCGGCGCGCCCGCAGTGACCGCCGATGCGTCCGCCGGCGAACAGGACGCGGCGGCGACCGAAACGGTTCAGCAGGCAGACAGCGATCCAGAGTCGACCGTGGCCCCCGCACTCTCGAAGCAGGACCGCCCGGCCGCCCCGCCGCCGTCCGAGGAGGCGACCACACCCGGCGAACCGCCCGCCACGCGCATACGCCCACTCGGGAAGCTGACCGCCATGGTCGGCCGGCGTGGCGGGCAACGACCGACCGCGCGCGTCCTGGCCGCCCGGTGCGCCGTGGTGGTGCTGCTGGTCGCCGCCGCCGCGTCGACGTTGTACTTCTACCTCCAGGATCGCGACAAGGACGCGGTGCTGGACGCGCAGGAACAGGCGCGGCAGGCGGCCTGCGAATACGCCCCGGTACTGGCGAATTACGACGCGAAGAACCTCGACCCGTACTTCCGCGCGGTGCTCGACGGTGCCACCGGCGACTGGCGCCAGCAGTTCGAAGCCACCAGCCAGGAGTTGCGCGACGTGCTCGCGCAGGGGCAGGTCGTCTCGGCGGCCAGTGATGTGCAGTGCGCGATCAAATCCGGTGACCAGACTTCGGCGGAGGCCATCGTGGTGATCGGCCAGACCATCACCAGTCTCGGCACCCAGGGGCAGCCTGCGCCGGGGCAGCTGTCGATGGTGATGCGGATGGAGAAGTCCGGGGACCGCTGGCTGGTCAACGACATGAACGCACCGCTGGCGCCGTCACCGCAGCCCTGACCGCCGGGCTCACCGCCCGAACAGCACCTGCCGCATCAGCGCGGCCACCCGCCGGCGGGAGCAGGCCGGGTCCACCGAACCGAACCGCTGCCCGAGATCGACCACCATGGCCAGCGCGGCGTGCACCAGCACCCGCGCGGATGCCGCGGGAAGTTCGGGCCGCACCGCCATCAGCAGCTTGGCCCACTCTTCGACATTGAGCCGCTGGATGTTTCGCAGCACGGTGCGTTCCTCGGCGGGCACATTACTCATCTCGGCGTAGTAGACGAAGGTCAGCTCGCGTTCGGCGAAGGAGCCGTCGACGAACAGGTCGATGAGGGTGTGCAGGGCCTGCTCGGGGCCGTCGGATCCGGCGACGGCGGGGCCGATGGCGGCCGAAACCCGGTCGGCCGCACGGCGAAACGCGGCGGCCAGGATATCGCCCTTCCCGCGATAGAAGCGGTACACCGCCGAGGACGCGGGCAGCCCGGCGGCGGTCGCGATGTCCTCGACACTCACATTCGGGTAGCCGCGTTCGTGGAACAGTTCCACCGCGCGCACCAGCAGCAGTTCGTGTTTGAAGGTCAGCGGGATCTCGCGCGCCGTGGTGGCCTCGGTGTCGTCGCCGGGCAGGGGCAGCCGGGTGTCGGCCAGGGCGCGGCAGGCGGCGCCGAGCTGATCGGTCAGCGAGCGCACCGGGATCGCCACATGGTGGTCGCCGATGCTGCTCAGCACGCTCAGCAGCGCCGCCGTCAGCACTGCGCGGTCGCGTACCGGCAGGTCGGGGCGGTAGTCGCCGAGGGCCTCGCGCAGTGCGCTGTCGACCACCGTGAGCTGGGTGTGCAGCAGGGCGGCGTCATCGGGTTCGAGGTAGCGGCGTTGCCAGCGCAGCAGCGCGGCACTGCGCCGGTTGACGATGGAGGCGCCGATCAGCGCGTCCAGCTCGTGTTCGAGCCGCTCGCGCGCGGTCCACTGCCGTGCGTCCTCGGGGAGCCGCACCGCTTCCACGCTCAGCCTGCCCAGCCGCAGCGTTTCCTCACGGAACAGCGCGTATTTGCTCGGGTAGTGCCGATACAGCGCGGTGGAACTGATATCGAGGCGCGAGGCGATGTCCTCCATGCTCACCCCGTGATAGCCGAGCGAACCGAACGCTTCGGCCGACGCCGCGGCGATCTGCGCGCGGCGGTCGCGCGGCCTGCGCCGCACCGACCGAGACCCGGTGGTCTCGCCCGCGGCCGTCTCCCGCGTCGCGCGGCGATTCCGGGCACCCATGCGGCGATGATAGCCCGGCCGTGCCCGTGCTCACCCCGACTTTCTCCCCGGGCGGGAGAAGTGAATTAGAAATCACAAAAGAGTCGGTAACGACTACAATTGCCGCACTGATAGTAAGAATGACCCATAACTTACCGTGCGCGGGATGAGCAGGGTCGAGCCCCGTCGGGCCATCGGGGAGAGCGGGAATCAGACCTGGGCGCGGCGCCCGAACAACACGATCTGCATCAGCGCCGCTACCCGCCCCTGCGAGGCGATCGGCGCGGTACCGAACGAGCGCCCCAGATCCACCACCAAGGCGAACGCGGCGTGCACCAGGAACCGGGATTCGGCAGGCGCGAGCTCCGGACGCACCTCACGCACCAGCCGCGCCCACTCCTCCACGCTGAGCCGCTGAATATTGCGCAGCACCGTGCGTTCCTCGGCCGGAACGTGCTGGAACTCGGTGTAGTAGACGAAGGTCAGCGCCCGCTCGGTGAACGAGCCTTCCACGTACTGGTCGATCAGCGAGACCAGCGCGGCCTCGGCGCTGTCGGCGGAGGCGACCGCGGGGCCGATCGCGCTCGAAACCCGTTCGGCCGCACGGCGGAACGCCGCGGCCAGCAGATCGCTCTTACCTCGATAGAAGCGGTACACCGCCGATGCCGCCGACAGCCCGGCCGCGGTCGCGATATCTTCCACGCTGACATTCGGGTACCCGCGATCGTGGAACAGCTCGACCGCCTTGCGCAACAGCAGTTCGTGCTTGAACGAATCCGGGATCTCCGCCGCCGCGGCGGGTTCCACCGCATCGCCGACGGCGGGCAGCTCGGCCCGCGCGATATCCCAGCAGGCCGAGGACAGCAGGCGGGTAAGCGATTTCGCGGGCAGCGCGGCGTGGTGGTCGGCGATGCTGGTGATGGTGCTCAACATCGCGGCGCGCAGGACCCGGAGATCGTCGTCGTCGAGCTCGGGGCGCAGCGCGTGCAGCTCGGCGCCCAGTGCGTCGACCACCGTCGCCTGCTGTTCGTTGAGCAGGTCCAGATCCTCGGCCTCGAGGTAGCGGCCCTCCCAGCGCACCAGGGTGACGCTGGCCCGGTTGTCGATGGTGGCGGTGATGAGCGCGTCGAGCACCTGCCGCAGCCGCTGCTCGGGACCGGCGTCGGCGGCGGCCTCGGGTCGGTGGACCGATTCGGTCATGGCCCGGCCCACGCGCAGCAGTTCCTCCCGGAAAAGGGCGTACTTGCTGGGGTAATGCCGGTAGAGCGCGGCCGAGCTGATGCCGAGACCCGAGGCGATGTCCTCCATGCTGACACCGTGGTAGCCGAGGGAGCCGAAGGCCGAGGCGGCGGCCGCCGCGATCTGGGCTCGCCGGTTCTTCGGCCTGCGCCGGATCTCCCGTGGCGCCGAGTCGCCGTTGCCCTTCGCACGCACCGTACGGCGATTGTCGACACTCATTCCGACATGGTATCGCTCGGTAACCAGCGGCAATGTGGCGCTCCCCGCCGTGAGTCGTGGATCACCCGCGCCCGGGGGGACGAATCCGCGCGTACCAGTCGAGCAGATCGGGATCGTCGACGGCGCTGCGTTCGACGACACGGGCCGGGTCGGCGCCCTGGAACAGCTTCTTGATCGGCACCTCGAGCTTCTTGCCGGTGCGGGTGTGCGGGACGGCGGGCGCGGCAAGGATCTCGTCGGGCACATGCCGCGGCGATACCTCGCGGCGGATCACGTCCTTGATCCGTTCGGCCAGCTCATCGGTCAGTTCCGTGCCGGCCGCCGGCACCACGAACAGCGGCATCCAGTAGCCGCCGTCGGGTTGCTCGGCCCCGATCACCAGCGCCTCGGCGACCTCGGGCAGTCGTTCCACGGCCTGATAGATATCGGCGCTGCCCATCCGGATGCCGTGCCGATTGAGCGTGGAATCCGAGCGTCCGTGCACGACGACCGAGCCGTGGTCGGTGATGGTGATCCAGTCGCCGTGCCGCCACACACCGGGGTAGGTATCGAAATAGGCGTCGTGATAACGCTTTCCGTCCGGATCGCGCCAGAAACTCACCGGCATGGACGGCATCGGCCGGGTGACCACCAGCTCGCCGACCTCCCCGCGCACCGGATTGCCCGACTCGTCGTAGGCGTCCAGTGCCACACCCAGATACGGCGCCGACAGCTCGCCCGGCCATACCGGTACCGTGCGTACCCCGCCGATGAACGCAGACACCACATCGGTGCCGCCGCTGATCGAGGAGATCGGAATATGGTCGCCGACGTTGTCGCGCAACCACAGTGCCGACGACGGTGGCAGCGCCGAGCCGGTGATGCCGATCATCCGCAGGGCCGACAGATCGTGCTCGTCCTTGGGCACCGAGCCCGCCTTGATGCAGGCCAGCACATAGCCGGGGCTGGTACCGAGCACCGTCGCGCGCACCTTCGCCGCGATCCGCCACAGCGCGTCCGGCTCGGGATAGGTGGGGCTGCCGTCGAAACAGACGATGGTCGCGCCCGCGAGCAGTCCGGCCACCTGGAAGTTCCACATCATCCAGCTCGGGCTGGTGTACCAGAAGAACGTATCGTCGGGTCCGATATCCGATTGCAGCGCCACGGCTTTCAGATGTTCGAGCAGCACGCCGCCGTGACCGTGCACGATGCCCTTGGGCAGGCCGGTGGTGCCGGAGGAGAACACGATCCACAGCGGGTGGTCGAAGTCGACGGCTTCGGTCTCGATCACCGGATCGGCGTCGGTGCCCGCGACGGCGTCGGTCCAGGCCAGCGTGCCCGGCATATCGAGTCCGAGGCGGGAGACCACGATGGTCTCGCGCACGCTGCTCAGGCCGGCGCGCAGCTGCTCGATATCGGCGCGCTTGTCGTGCGCCTTGCCGCCGAAGCGGTAGCCGTCGGCGGTGACCAGCACCGTCGGTTCCAACTGGCCGAGCCGGTCGAGGGCCGCCTTGGCGGTGTAGTCCTGGCCGCAGGCGCTCCACACCGCACCCACCGCCGCGGTACCGAGGAACGCGATCACCGCCTCTGGGATATTCGGCAGATATCCGGCGACCCGATCGCCCGGACGTACCCCGAGCGAGCGCAGGGTCCGGGCGAATGCCGCGGTGCGGTCGATCAATTCGGTCCAGGAGACCTCGGTGACCTCTTCGCCGCCGTCACCGAGCGCCACGATCGCCGGGCGGTCGGTACGGAATTGCCGCACCACCTGATCCACATAGTTCAACCGGGTGCCGGGGAACCAGCGCGCGCCGGGCATGGTTTCCTCGGCCAGCACCTCGCCCGCGGTCTCGCCGAGCTCGAAGTAATCCCACAGCGCCTGCCAGAAACCCGCCAGGTCCCGCACCGACCACTGCCACAGCGCGGCGTAATCGGGTGTGGGGACACCCGTGCGTGCGGTGACGAAACGGGCGAAATCGGTGATCTTCGCTTCGGCGATATCCCGGTCGGTGGGCACCCACTGTGGCTGCATCGTGGTTCTCCTGGCTCGGTATGTGGATCAGCGGCGGGCGCGCCGCACGACTTGCTCGGCGTGCCGCAGCACGGGGGCGTCGACCATCCGGCCCTGGTAGGCGAAGACACCGCGATGCTGCGGTGCCTCGTCGAGAACGCCACGCGCCCAGGCGAGTTCGTCGTCGGTGGGGGCGTAGGCGTCCCGGATGACGGCCACCTGGCTCGGATGGATGGCCACTTTGACGTCGAACCCGACGGCCACCGCGTCCTCGGCCTCGGCCCGCAGACCGTCCAGGTCGGCGATGTCGAGATACACCGAGTCCAGGGCCAGCCGCCCGTGTGCCTTGGCGGCCAGCAGCGAGGTCGAGCGCACGTGCCGGGCGACGTCGCGGTAGCTGCCGTCGGCGTGCCTGCTGGACGCGCCGCCGAGTCCGGCGACCAGATCCTCCGCACCCCACATCACGCCGATGGTGTTGTCGGCCGCCGCCGTGCGCGCCACCTCCAGCGCGCCGAGCGGCGATTCGATCAGCGCGATCACCTCATAGGCCGACAGCGCCGCCAGCTGGGCGGTCGACTCGCATTTGGGCAGCATGAGCCTGCGATAGCCCGTCTCGATGAGCGTGGCCAGGTCGTGGCGGTGCTCATCGGTGCCCGCGGCATTGACCCGCACGATCGTGGTCTCCGGGTCCAGCGGGGTCTCGACCAGTGCCTTGCGCGCGGCGGCCTTGTCGTCCGCGGCGACACCGTCCTCCAGATCGAGGATCACCACATCCGCGGCGGCGGCCGCCTTGGCGAACCGCTCCGGCCGGTCGGCCGGGCAGAACAGCCAGGCCGGGCCCGCGGGCACCCAGGGTTCGCTCACGCCGCACCGTCCTCGGACTGCGGCCGGACGCGGATCATCGCATTGCGGACCGCCACCGCCACCACCGTGCCGTGCTGGTTGCGCGCGGTGTGCCGGAAGGTCACGATGCCTTCGCCGGGCCTGCTCTTGGACAGACGCTTGTCCAGCACCTCGGTCTCGGCGTAGATGGTGTCGCCGTGGAACAGCGGCGCCGGGAACTTCACCTCGCTGAAGCCCAGGTTCGCGACGGTGGTGCCCTGGGTCAGATGTGCGACCGCGAGGCCGACCATGGTGCCGAGGGTGAACAGCGAATTCACCAGCCGCTGATGAAACGGCTCCTGCGCTTCACTGTAGGCGGCGTCGATATGCAGGCCCTGCGGATTCATCGTCAGCGTGCTGAACAGCACGTTGTCGGTTTCGGTCATGGTGCGGCCGGGCCGGTGCTCGTAGATGACGCCGGTCTCGAGTTCCTCGAACCACAGTCCGGTCTGCACGACGCGGCGCATCTGGGCGGGCGCGGTGTTCTGCTCGGCGCTCACAGGCCCAGCTCCCGTGCGATCAACATCAACTGCACCTCCGTCGTGCCCTCGCCGATTTCCAGGATCTTGCTGTCGCGGTAGTGCCTGGCCACAGGGTATTCGTTCATGAAGCCGTAGCCGCCGAAGATCTGCGTGGCATCGCGGGCGTTGTCCATGGCCGCCTCGCCGGCGATCAGCTTGGCGATCGAGGCCTGCTTCTTGAACGGCTTACCGGCCAGCATCAGCGCCGCCGCGTCGTAGTAGGCCGCACGTGCGGTGTGTGCGCGTGCCTCCATCCGGGCGATCTTGAAGGCGATGGCCTGGTTGGTGCCGATCGCGCGGCCGAAGGCCTCGCGTTCCTTGGCGTAGCGCACGCTCTCGTCCACACAACCCTGCGCCACACCGGTGGCCAGCGCGGCGATGGCGATGCGGCCCTCGTCGAGGATGCGCAGGAAGTTGGCGTACCCGCGGCCGCGTTCACCGAGCAGGTTCTCCTGCGGCACCCGGACATCGGTGAACGAGAGCGGATGGGTGTCGGAGGCGTTCCAGCCGACCTTGTTGTAGGCCGGTTCGGCGACGAAACCGGGGGTGTCGGTGGGCACCAGGATGGTGGAGATCTCCTTCTTGCCGCCCGATTCGCCGGTCACCGCCGTCACCGTCACCAGGGTGGTGATGTCGGTGCCGGAGTTGGTGATGAACTGCTTGCTGCCGTTGATCACCCAGTCACCGCCGTCGGCGACGGCGGTGGTGCGGGTGCCGCCCGCGTCGCTGCCGGCGCCGGGTTCGGTGAGGCCGAACGCGGCCAGGTTGCGGCCGCTGGTGAGCTGGGGCAGCCACTGCTGCTTCTGCTCCTCGTTACCGAAGCGGTAGATCGGCATCGCGCCCAGCGACACACCGGCTTCCAGGGTGATGGCCACGCTCTGGTCGACCTTGCCCAGTTCCTCGAGGGCGAGGCACAGCGCGAAGTAGTCGCCGCCCATGCCGCCGTACTCCTCGGGGAACGGCAGCCCGAACAGGCCCATCTCGGCCATGCCCTGCACCACCTTGTACGGGAAGGTGTGGTTGGCGTCGTGTTCGGCGGCGACCGGGGCCACCACCTGGTTGGCGAAATCGCGGACGGTGAGCGCGAGGTCGCGGTAGTCGTCGGGAAGTGTTCCGGTGGAAAGGAAGTCGGTCATCGTGTGGTCCTATCGGTCGGCAGCCGTTGTGGCAGCGGGGGAGTCGGTCGTCGGCGCCGGGGCGGCGTGGATCCTGGCGAGCACCTGGTCCAGGCTCACCTGATCGCCTGGCCGCACGAGCACTTCGACGGTGCCGGCGGTCGGCGCGGTCAGCGAATGCTCCATCTTCATCGCTTCCACCACGACCACCGGCGCGCCCGCGGCGACCTCGGCGCCGGGTTCGACCGGCACCGCGATCACCGAACCCGGCATGGGACTGCGGATTTCGGCGTCACCCAGATCGGCGTCGCCGGCGCGGACGTTCACCTCGGCCATCTCGCGCAGCGAGCAGACACCGGACGGGCCGGCCACCCACAGCCGGTTGTCGTGTTCGGCCAGGCGGTAGTCGTGGCGCACATCGTCGACGGTGATCGTCAGCGCGCCGGGGGCGGTGAGCTCGGCGGATACCGAGACCGGCGAACCGTCCTCGCCGATCCACAGCTGCGCCGCCGCCGGGGTGCCGGTCAGGTAGACGTGCTCGGTGCGGTTACCGCCCTCGAGCCGGATCGAGGTGGGTGCGGCGGATCCGAGGCGCCAGCCGGTCGGCTGATCCCACGGGTCGCCCGGCCGGGTAGGCCAGCGGCGCAGCCAGTGGTAGACGGCGGCCGCGGCGAACGCGTCGTCGGGCACCGGCGCAGGCGTGAAGTCGACGGCCCGGCGATCCAGCAGCGCGGTGTCCAGACGCCCGGCCACGACATCGGGGTCTTCGAGCAGGAACCGCAGGAACTCGATATTGGTGGTCACGCCGAGCACGACGGTCTCGCCCAGCGCCCGATCCAACGCCGCGAGCGCGGCCGCGCGGTCGGGACCGTGCGCGATGACCTTCGACAGCATCGGGTCGTAATCGCTGCCGACGACGGTGCCGACCCGCAGCCCGGAATCCACCCGCACGCCCTTGCCGCTCGGTTCGGCCAGGTCGACCACCGTGCCGCCGGTGGGCAGGAAGCCGCGCCCGGGATCCTCGGCGTAGACCCGCGCCTCGACGGCATGCCCGATGAGCCGGATGTCCTCCTGCGCCAAGGTGATCCGCTGCCCGGCCGCCACCCGCACCTGACATTCGACCAGGTCGACACCGGTCACCATTTCGGTGACCGGATGCTCCACCTGGAGGCGGGTGTTCATCTCCATGAAGAAGAACTCGTCCGGGCGGTCGGCCGAGACGATGAATTCCACCGTGCCCGCGCCCACGTAGTCGACGCTGCGCGCGGTATTGCAGGCCGCCGCACCGATCCTGGCCCTGGTGGCCGCGTCCAGCAGCGGCGAGGGCGCCTCCTCGATCACCTTCTGATGCCTGCGCTGCAAACTGCATTCACGTTCGCCCAGGTGCACCACATTGCCGTGCTGGTCGGCGAGGATCTGCACCTCGATATGGCGGGGCCTGGTGACGAACCGCTCGATGAACAGGGTGTCGTCGCCGAACGCCGCCGCGGCCTCGCGGCGGGCGCTGACCAGTGCGGCGGGCAGCTCACCCGGTTCGTGGACCAGCCGCATCCCCTTGCCGCCACCACCCGCGGACGGCTTGACCAGCACCGGATAGCCGATGTCGGCGGCGGCCGCGATCAGCGCGTCGTCATCGAGGCCGGGCTCGGCGATACCCGGCACCACCGGCACGTCGAACGCGGAGACGGTGTTCTTGGCGGTGATCTTGTCGCCCATCACCTCGATCGCCTTCGCCGGCGGACCGAGGAACACGATGTCCTTTTCGGCCAGCGCGGCGGCGAAAGCGGCGTTCTCGGACAGGAATCCGTAACCGGGGTGCACGGCCTGGGCGCCGGTGCGCACGGCGGCGTCGACCACCTTGGCGATATCGAGATAGCTCTCGCGGGCGGGCGCGGGACCGAGCCGGACCGCGACATCGGCCTCGCGCACATGCCTGGCACCGGCGTCGGCATCGCTGTAGACCGCGACCGAGCGGATGCCCATGGAGCGCAACGTGCGGATGACGCGCACCGCGATCTCGCCGCGATTGGCGACCAGAACGGTGTCGAAACCGACGGGATGATTCGTGTTCAGCATGGTCATCACATCCGGAAGACGCCGTAGGAGACAGGTTCCAGCGGAGCCTGCGCACAGACCGACAGGGCGAGGCCGAGCACGGTTCTGGTGTCGGCGGGATCGATCACGCCGTCGTCCCAGATCCGCGCGGTGGAGTAGTACGGGTTGCCCTGCCGCTCGTACTGATCCCGGATCGGGGCCTTGAACGCCTCCTGATCCTCCTCGGTCCAGGGCTTTCCGCTGCTGTCGAGCTGATCGCCGCGCACCGTCGACAGCACCGACGCCGCCTGCTCACCACCCATCACCGAGATCCGGGCATTGGGCCACATCCACAGGAAGCGCGGTGAGTACGCG
This sequence comes from Nocardia sp. CDC519, assembly GCF_059509835.1. Lineage (NCBI taxonomy): Bacteria > Bacillati > Actinomycetota > Actinomycetes > Mycobacteriales > Nocardiaceae > Nocardia > Nocardia sp. CDC519. The sequence goes on from NZ_CM183377.1 coordinate 1,914,055, forward strand.
CGCCCGCACATGGAGTAGTTGCCCGCACCGTAGGAACCGCCGATGACGACCGTCAGCTTCGGCACCCGCGCGCACGCCACCGCCGTCACCATCTTCGCGCCGTGCTTGGCGATGCCGCCCGCCTCGTAATCGCGTCCCACCATGAACCCGGTGATGTTCTGCAAGAACAGCAGTGGGATCTTTCGCTTATCGCACAGTTCGATGAAATGCGCGCCCTTCATGGCGGATTCGCTGAACAGCACGCCATTGTTGGCGACGATGCCGACCGGATGGCCGTGGATGTGGGCGAATCCGGTGACCAGGGTCTTGCCGTACTCGGCCTTGAATTCGTGGAAGCCGCTGCCGCCGTCGGGATCGCCGTCGACGATGCGGGTGATCACCTCGCGCACGTCGTACGGGGTGCGCAGGTCGACCGGCACCACGTCGTAGAGCTCCTCGACCGGCGCCGCGGGCTCGATGGGAGTGCGTACCTCCCAGGGGCTTTCGGGCCGGGGGCCGAGCGTGCTCACGATGCGGCGCACGATGCGCAGCGCGTCCTGATCGTCGTCGGCGAGATGGTCGGTGACGCCGGAGGTCCGCGAATGCAGCGCGCCGCCACCGAGCTCCTCGGCGGTGACCACCTCGCCCGTGGCCGCCTTCACCAGCGGCGGACCGCCGAGGAAGATGGTGCCCTGATCGCGCACGATCACCGCTTCATCGCTCATCGCGGGCACATACGCGCCACCCGCGGTGCAGGAACCCATCACCGCCGCGATCTGGGCGATGCCCTTGGCGCTCATATTCGCCTGGTTGTAGAAGATCCGGCCGAAATGCTCGCGGTCGGGGAACACCTCGTCCTGATGCGGCAGGTAGGCCCCGCCCGAATCGACCAGGTACACGCAGGGCAGATGGTTCTGCAACGCGACTTCCTGGGCACGCAGATGCTTCTTCACCGAGAGCGGGTAGTAGGTGCCGCCCTTGACCGTCGCGTCATTGGCGACGATCACGCATTCGCGCCCCGACACCCGGCCGATGCCGGTGATGACGCCGGCGCCGGGGCATTCGTCGTCGTACATGCCGTTCGCGGCCAGCGGTGAGAGCTCGAGGAACGGGCTGCCCGGGTCGAGCAGTTGATCCACCCGCTGCCGCGGCAGCAGCTTGCCGCGTGCGATATGGCGCTGCCTGGCCTTCTCCGGGCCACCGAGCGCGGTCGCGGCGAGCCGGGCACGCAGATCGGCGACCAGCGCCTGATGCGCCGTGTAGTTGTCGGAGACCGCAGCGCTCGCGCGCGGGTCCTGAGTCATCGTCATCACGCCATCCTGCCGGTCAGTTAATCGCTGATAACTGGAATACAGGTTAATCTTGACTAACCGAGTTGTCCAGACCGGCTGGGAGGAGCGCCGATGACCGGCACGGAAACCGGCACGCTCACGCGCCGTGAACAGCAGAAAGCCGAGCGCAGGCGGCAGTTGCTCGATGCCGGCGCGCGCCTGATCGCCGACCGCGGCTTCCTCGGCGTGCGGCTCGATGATCTGGGCGCGGCGGTAGGCATTAGCGGGCCCGCGGTGTACCGGCACTTCCCGAACAAGGAAGCGCTGTTGGTCGAACTGCTGGTCGGGGTCAGTCGCAGGCTCTTCGAGGGCGGCGAGGCCGTGGTGGCCGATGCGTCCTCGCCCGCCGAGGCGCTCGGCAGGCTGGTCGATTTCCATCTCGATTTCGCGCTCGGCGAGCCCGAACTGATCCGCATCCAGGATCGCGATCTCGACAACGTCCCCGAACCCGCGCGCCGGGAAGTGCGCCGCTTCCAGCGCCGCTACGTCGAGATCTGGGTGGGCGTGCAGCGCGAACTGCATCCGGAACTGGCCGAGGACGCGGCCCGGGTGAAGGCGCACGCCGCGTTCGGCCTGATGAACTCCACCCCGCACAGCGCGACACCGGCGACGGCAGCGCGGGCGCGGGCGATCTTGCGCGATATGGCGATCGCCGCGCTGAGCTGACCGGTGCGCGGGGCGGCGAGTGCTGGACATGTAATGGCTGTGACCGGCCCGGTGGGCGCCGCACCCTGCTTGGCTGTGAACGGTCAAGTGGGCGCCCTGCTCGCGACGGCTGCGCTCGAGGCGCGTGTCAGGGCTGCGGCCGCCTGGCAAGATATGGCGGCTGTCGGTGTGCCGGATCGGCCCCCTCATAGCGCCGACCCGGCACGTCGGGTGCTGGAGCGAGCGGCGCGGCCTCTGGCCTGACCAGGTGGACTCGCCGCGGCCCCGCGCACCGGCACCCGCCACCGACCGATCACCGGGCGCTCCAACCTCCGTCCATCGTGTAGGACGCGCCGGTGACCATGCCCGCCTCCGGCCCGGCCAGCCAGGCGGTGAGCGCGCCGACCTCCTCCGGCTCCACCAGCCGCTTGATCGCGCTCTCGGTGAGCAGAATGCGTTCCAGCACTTCACTTTCCGCGATGCCGTGGGTGCGGGCCTGGTCGGCGATCTGCTTGTCGACCAGGGGGGTGCGCACATAGCCGGGGTTGACGCAGTTGCTCGTCACACCGTGCCTGCCGCCCTCCAACGCGGTGACCTTGGAGATGCCCTCCAGCGCGTGCTTGGCGGCGACGTAGGCGACCTTGTACTCCGAGGCGCGCAGCCCGTGCACCGAGGAGATATTGACGATCCGGCCGAACCCGTTGGCATACATGTGCGGGAGCGCGGCCCGGATCAGCAGGAACGGTGCCTCGGCCATCAGCGTCATCAGGGTGCGGAACCGCTCGGGCGCGAACTCGGGGATGGGGTCGATGCTCTGGATACCGGCATTGTTCACCAGGATCTCGACCTCTAGCGTCAGCGCTTCGAGTTCGCCCACCGCCAGCAGATCGACACCCCACGCGCTGCCGCCGAGCTCCTCGGCCAGCGCCTTCGCGCCGACCTCATCGATATCGGCGACGGTGACGTGGGCCCCGCGGGCGGCGAGCGCCCGGGCGCAGGCCGCGCCGATCCCGCTCGCCCCGCCGGTCACCAGGGCGCGGCGCCCTTCGAGCGTGTTCACCGCGCCGTCCTCCGAGTGCATGGGCTCGCAGCGGATGTGCTGGTTCTCGCGCGTCCGGGCGCGGTGCCGGGACGGTCGTCCCGGCTGACCGGCCCATGCTGGATGCCGATCATTTCGCCGTCACCGGGGCCGGGGTGGGTGCGGGTGCGGTGGCCCGTGCGGCCTCGCCCGCCAGGTACTTCGCATCGGCCGAGTCGATCTGGGCAAGATCCAGCCCACTCGTCTCGCGGGCGACGATCACCGCGACGGCGGTGAGCGCGCAGGCTCCGGCCAGGTACCAGGCGATGGGCACCGAGGAGTCGAAGGTGTCCAGCAGCCGCACCGCGATGATCGGGGCCAGCGAGCCCGCGACGATCGAGGTCACCTGATAGCCGAGCGAGACACCGGAGTACCGCATCCGGGTCGGGAACATCTCGGCCATGATCGCCGGCTGCGCGGCGTACATGAGGGCGTGGAACAGCAGGCCGATGATGATGGCGGCCAGGATGACCGCGTTGTGGCCGCTGTCCATCATCGGGAAGGCGAAGAAGCCCCAGGTGCCCGCGGTGATCGCGCCGAGCAGGTACACCGGGCGCCGGCCGAACCGGTCGCTGAGCCTGCCGACCATCGGGATCGCGAAGAAGTGGATCGCGTGCGCGATCAGCAGCCACCACAGGATGGTGTCGGTATCGACGTCGACCTGCACCTTCAGGTACGTGATGGTGAACGTGACCACCAGGTAGTACATGATGTTCTCGCCGAAGCGCAGGCCCATCGCGGTGAAAACCCCACGCGGGTAACGCTTCAGCACCTCGACCACGCTGAACGAGGTGGCACGGGCCTTCTCGGCCTCCTGCTGCGCGGCCACGAAGATCGGCGCGTCGGTGACCTTGGTGCGCACGTAGTAGCCGATCAGCACCACCACCGCCGACAGCCAGAACGCGACCCGCCAACCCCAGCTCAGGAATGCCGCGTCCGACAGCGTGGAGGTCAACGCCAGCAACACCACCGTGGCCAGCAGATTGCCCGCGGGCACACCGGCCTGCGGCCAGCTCGCCCAGAATCCGCGGCTGCGGTTGGGGCTGTGCTCGGCCACCAGCAGCACCGCGCCGCCCCATTCACCGCCGACGGCGAATCCCTGGATGAACCGCAGGATCACCAGCAGCGTCGGCGCCCAATAGCCGACCTGGCCGAAAGTGGGCAAACAGCCCATCAGGAACGTCGCCGCACCCACCAGCAGCAGGCTGAACTGGAGCAGCTTCTTGCGGCCGTACTTGTCACCGAAGTGACCGAAGACGACGCCGCCGAGCGGGCGGGCCGCGAAGCCCACCGCGTAGGTGACGAACGCGGCCAGGATCGCATCCAGATCGCTGGTGGTCTCGGCGAAGAACACCTTGCTGAACACCAGCGTCGCGGCGGTGCCGTACAGGAAGAACTCGTACCACTCGACCACCGTGCCCGCCATCGACGCGGCGACCACTCTCCGCAGGCCGGTCGGTACTCCTTTGTCATCGGTCTTCGCCGCGTCGTGCACGCTCATCGTCGAAACTCCCTCATCATCGCGACCACATCACTGATCGAATGTGATGGCCGCCACAGGCCATGACGATGAGTATCAGCGCACACCGATGTCGGCGGCAATGACCAGATGCGCAGGGCGTATCTGCAAAAATGCAGAAATGAACGCGTCCGCTCCGGGTCCGGCTCGTCGTCCCAGCGCCGATGATCTGCTGGTCCTGCTGGCCGTCGGACGGTCGGGACGCTACGTCACCGCGGCGAACGAGCTCGGTATCAACCACACCACCATCGCCCGCCGGATCGCCGCGCTGGAACAGGCCCTCGGCGGGCGGGTGCTCACCCGGGCCGCGGGCGGCTGGGAGCTCACCGAACTCGGCCGCACCGCGCTGGTCGCGGCGGAGACCATCGAGACGGCCGTCAAGTTCATGGCGGGCCCGCGGGGGCAGCGCGAGCTGGAGGGGGTGGTGCGGATGTCGGCGACCGACGGTTTCAGCGCCTATCTCGCCGCGCCCGCCGCCGCGCGGGTGCGGCGAGAGCATCCGCGGGTGGCGGTCGAGATCGTGGCGACGACTCGGCGCGCGTCCCAGCAGCGGTCCGGGTTGGATATCGAGGTGGTGGTGGGCAAACCACAGGTGCAGCGGGCCAAGGCGATTCGACTCGGCGACTATTGTCTCGGCCTCTACGGCTCCCGCGATTACCTGGCCGAGCACGGAACGCCTGCGTCCATCGCCGATCTGGCCGGACATCCGCTGGTCTACTTCATCGACTCCATGCTCCAGGTGGACGATCTGGATCTGGCCTCCAGCTTCGTCCCTACCCTGCCCGACTCGGTGACCTCCACCAATGTCTTCGTCCACGTCGAAGCCACCCGCGCCGCCGCGGGCCTCGGCCTGCTGCCCTGTTTCATGGCCGACCGCCACGCCGACCTGGTCCGCGTCCTGCCCGAAGCCGTCGCCATCCGGCTGTCCTACTGGCTGGTGTCGCGTCCCGAAACCCTGCGCCGCCCGGAGGTGTCGGCGGTCGTCGACGCTCTGGTGCAGTTGGTCGCCGAACAGCAGCCTGCGCTACTCGGCAGGCACTGAGGGTTCGTGCGGCCCGGCGCCACGCCCGTTCACCGGCGCCGGACCGTTGACGGCAGATGCCCCTTCCGGTACCACTCGACCACCGATCGCGAGGCGTGGGCGATATCGGTGCCGGGGACGACGACCGTGTACCACGTGCCGAGGCCGTGCAGCCCGTTGATCGAACATTCGTAGCCGATGCGATGTGCCAGTCCGCGCACCCAGCGGATCGCTTCCGCCCGCTCCGCTGGCGACGTTCGACCGGCGTCGCAGACGATGAGCAGGCGGCGTGCGGCGATGCTCAGCGCCGAATTGGTTGCCATATCCCGCATCCGGCGTTCGATCGAGCGGATTCGCCGGGCGCGGTCGAGCCGCCGGATGACCGTCGCGCTGCCCGTCCAGTCGCCGAACGAGAACTCGATCAGCGAGCGATCCACGAGGACGATGATCGCCGCGGTTCCGGGTTCGGCCGCCGTCGGTGGGCTCGTCTTCCCGGTCGCTCGGTGGTGGTTTCGATCTCGATCGTCCACCCGGTGGGCCTCGGGCAAGGGCACCGAAATATTAGGTGCGCCACCGTAGCTCGCGGGTATGCCGTTGCGGCGGAGCTCTGCGACCACCGCCTCGAGTAGGCGCGTCGGCCGGCCGATCACGACCGGTGATCGTCCGGCTCCCGAGAGTGTCGACGGCGTACAGCGTTGCGGCCGCGCGCGTATCGCGCTGCCGCTACGGTTCCCCTTCGTCACGATCACGACTGCCGTTCCCGTCTGCTCGTACGTGCTGCGTCCTGGCGTCGAACATGTCCTTGATGCGGGCCTTGATCTCCGCGGTGCTGAAACTCGACCCGCGGTGTGTTCTTCGCTCCGCGATTCCGGATGAAGTCATGAGTACTCCTCAGGTAAAACGACCGGCCTTTTAACGGCAACCGCCGCGCTTTTTTGCACGGCGGTACATCCTGCTGTGAATCCCGTATTCGACCGGGAAAAAAATAGTCGCCAACTAGTCGGTGTGAATTTTCTGGGTGCTGTGGATCGAAACGCCGCCTGCCCGGTTCCGTGTGGCTCGGCGCGAGCGAAAATCCGATCAGCCCTTGCGCTTACGGACGATCACCGACTCATTCGCCGCCTGCTCACGCTTCGCGGCCCGGCGCTCCTTGATCGTGCTGGCCGGTTTCTTCATGGTCTTGCCGCGAGATTTGTCACCCATTGTCGCTCCTGCTTTCGAAGTTCCAACTGGCTTCGACCATACGTCAGAAAAAAATAAAAGCCAGTCCGTTCGCGGCGGGTGCGAAAACTGCTGATGGGCGTGATGACCACCTGGCCCTTCGGCGCCGACCGACCGGAGCGGGTGTGACATGCGTTCGTTGTGCGCGGGCATCGGACGATCGCGGCTCTAGGCTGGGTGGATGGCTTCGTTGACGGATCCGAAGGTGCGTGAGTTTCTCGGTCACGGCACTCGCACGGCCAAGGTGGCGTTCACGGCGGGGGACGGGCGGCCGGTGGTGGTGCCGGTGTGGTTCATCGTCGAGGGCGAAGAGCTGGTGTTCAACACCGGTAAGACCTCGGCCAAGGGCAAGGCGCTGGCGCGCGACAATCGCGTCGCGCTGTGCGTGGATCTCGAGCAGGAGCCGTATGCGTTCGTGCAGGTCCAGGGCACGGCGACGCTGTCGGAGGATCTCGATGAGCTGGTGCGCACCGCCACCGCGATCGGCAGCCGCTACATGGGTGCCGACCGGGCCGAGGAGTTCGGCAAACGCAACGGCGTGCCGGGCGAGCTGGTGGTGCGGGTGCGGCCGCACAAGGTCATCGCGGCCTTCGATATGACCGGCTGAATAGACTCACCGCATGACCGTGCACTTCATCGGCGCCGGCCCGGGCGCCGCGGACCTGCTGACCGTCCGCGCGGTCGAACTGCTGCGCAGCTCCCCGGTCTGCCTGTACGCGGGAACCTACCTCGACCCCGAGGTGCTCGCGCACTGCGCGCCCGGCACCGAGCTGATCGACACCCAGCACCTGGATATCGACCAGATCATTGCCCACCTGGTGCGCGCCCACGAATCCGGCCGCGACGTCGCCCGTCTCTGCTCCGGCGACCCGTCGATCTATTCCGCCCTCACCGAACAAACCCGCCGCCTCGACGCGCACGGCATCCCCTGGGACGTCACTCCCGGCGTCCCCGCCTACGCCGCCGCGGCTGCCATCCTCGGCACCGAACTCACCGTCCCCGAGGTGGTGCAATCGGTAGTCCTCACCCGCACCCAGGCCCGCTCCACGGCCATGCCCGAATCCGAGGCCCTGGCCGAATTCGCCCGCACCGGAGCCACTCTCGTCCTGCACCTGGCCATCACGCGCATCCGCACCCTGGCCGCCGAACTCGCCGAGTTCCACGGCCCCGATTGCCCCGCGGCGGTCGTCTACCGGGCCAGCCAGCCCGAGGAACTGGTGTTGCGCGGCACGCTCGCCGATATCGCAGACCAGGTAGACGCCGCGGAATTGCGCCAGGCCGCCGTCATCCTCGTCGGCCGAGCCCTGCAATCCGGAATATCCTGTGTGGGGTCCCATTTGTACGACCCGGGCCGGGACCGTGACCTCGGCGGTGCCGGATCGTTCGGCGGTTAGCGTCGCGATCCAGCTGGCACGCAGCCGTCATCGAGTGCGTTGTCGCCTCGAATCCGGCGTGATGCGCCCGGCCGCAACCAATGTGACGAACGCGGCGCGCTTACGAGCACAATCGTGCTCGCGGTGATGCTGCATCGCGCGATGCGCGTCCTCGAGCGAGAGCGGCGCCAACGGCAACCCGCAGGTCCACGCCGTCGGATCGAAGCCCGGCACCGTCGGCCGCGTCGCACGCGCCCGCCGAGGTGCCGGCGGTTCCGGCCGGTCGGCCGGCCACACGCACCCCACGATCAACACTGCCGCACCGCACCCCGCGAGCGCCGAAACAACCCCCGTCAACACATGCCAAGAATCCACCCCGCTCACCCCCGCTCCACAAGCCGCACCAGCCCATCACGAACCGCCACCAACATCGCGACCTCCCTTGCCAACTCCTCGCCCGACATCTGACGAGGGGGACATGGGACCGGCCGCTGCGGCGCGCAGCCCGCCTGACGTCGTCGAATCGCTGTGTCCATGGGTGCCTTTCGGGTCGGGCACTCGGCGCCGGGGGCTTTCGCCACCGGGCGGCGGCCTTGCCGGTCGGTGTGCCGAGTGGATCGGCATCGGCCCGGCGCCGGGTGCGGGATCAGCTTCGCGGGCGGGCGGGGGTGCGGCGACGCCGAAAACTGCGCAGCAGTGATGTGCAGAATCTGCCGTTGACATCCCTGACGTGCGGTTTCGGGACTAGAGTTCGCTGACCGCACATCGCAGGGGGCAATGGATGGACGACGAAAAGCTCACCAACGCATGGGAAATGCCCGCGTTCCGCACGCTCCTCGCCGCGGGCAGGCCCGGCCGGGCGCTGGCCCTGGTGCGCCAACAGATGGGCCTGTCCCAAGCCGACTTCGGGGCACTACTGCACTGGGATCGCACGCACACCGGCCGAGTGGAGCGCGGCGAAGTCGGCACCATCTTCGACGTGCGCGAACTGTGCCGCGCCGCCGACGCACTGGGCATCCCACGCACTGCCCTCGTCCCACTCTTGCTCGGAACCGAAGGTCCGGGGACCATCGGAAGCGGGGACGAAGGAGCCGAGGACGTGAACCGCAGACAGTTCGGCCTGGCAACGACGGTCGCCATCACCGGCGCCGCCGCCGATACCTCTGGCCCGGTGAAGGTCGGCACCCCGCACATCACCTACCTCCACGACCTGACCCGCCGACTGTGGGAGCACGACAACCGCTTCGGCGGGGGAGGGATCGCGCGCTACGCGCTGGAGCAGTACCGGTTGGCGCGGAGGTTGCTCGATTACGGGGAGTACGGGCCGCGCATCGGTGCCGAATTGATCGCCGCCACCGGTTGGCTTTCGAGCTGCGTCGGCTGGCTCACCTACGACGCGAACGAGCGTGCTGTGTCCCGCCGCTGCTACACCGACGCTGTCATGCTGGCCGAGCACAGCGGCGACGACGACCTGATGGCCGGTGCGCTGGGCGGGCTCAGCATCACCTTGACGGACCGTCCGACAAAGAGCCGCGAACCGATCCGGGTGACGCAGCGAACCAGTGAGCTGGCCAGGCACGTTCCCTCGGCGCGTCTCAACGCACTACGAACCGCACGTTTGGCTACCGCCTACGCGGCGGTCGGCGAACGCCGGGAGTTCGAACGTGCAACGAATTCGGTATGGCGCGAAGTCGATCGCGGTCTCGATGACGCCAACGATCCCGTATGGCTGAGGTTCGTCACCGAGCCCGAGCTGCGCGTCCTAGCAGCCAAAGGCCACCAGATGCTCGGCCAACACCACCGCGCCGCCACCCTCTTCCACGAAAGCCTCACCCGCCCCGGCAACCTCCCCCGGGACGAAGCCTCCTACCGCACCTACTACGCCGCCTCCCTGGCCGGCCTCGGCGACCTCACCGAAGCCATCACCGCAGCCAACTCCGCCTTGGACCTTCTCGACGGCCCCGTCCGATCCCCCCGCCTACTCGCCGACCTCCGCCCCGTCCGAGCCGCCGCCCACCACGCATCCTCCGACACAGCCGCCCGCTTCCGCCGCCGATACGACCGGTTGGTCAGAGCTCGGTAATCAGCACAGAGTCGAGTTCTCGCGAGGGCAGCTGCACCCGGGCAGGTCCGAACTGGTCCTCTCAGATGTCCACTTCACCAGCAGTCCGGGTAGGGATGGACCGTCAGGCGGCGGTATCGGAAAGCTTTAGTTGCCCACAGTCCTTATTAAAGGTTGCTCGCTAACCTTTAATAAGGACTACACCTGTAGAGGCTTGTGTAGCGTCCTCCTGGCGCCGGGTCCGGTTCACCGGCAGGATGGGGTACGTGCCCGAAAGTTCCGCTGATGCAGTCGATATGGCTGTCGATAACGACTACGACGGCTTCGCCGAGGGCTATACCGCCGAAACCGAAGACAACCTCATCAACGGCTACTACGCGCGGCCCGCGATCGTGGACCTGGCCGGCGACGTGACCGGCCGCCAGGTTCTCGATGCCGGCTGCGGCTCCGGACCGATATTCGCGGCGCTGCGCGACCGAGGCGCCATCGTGACCGGCTTCGACTCCAGCACGAAGATGGTGGAGCTTGCCCGCCAGCGACTCGGCGCCGACGCTGCTGTCCGAGTCGCCGATATCCGGGATCCGCTGCCGTACCCAGATGCCGCGTTCGACGACGTCATCGCCTCCCTGGTGCTGCACTACCTGGAGGACTGGACCGCCCCGCTGGCCGAATTCCGCCGCGTGCTGAAACCCGGCGGCCGGCTCATCATCTCCGTCAACCACCCATTCATCTTCAAACTCGCCTACCGCGACTCCGACTATTTCGCCACCGTCGAGCACTCCGAGGAATACAGCTTCAACGGTCAAAGGGCCGTGCTCACCTACTGGCACCGCCCCCTGCACGCCATGACCGACGCCTTCACCACCGCCGGCTTCCGCACCACCACCATCAGCGAACCCCCACCTGCACCAGGCGCCCGCCAACGTTTCCCCGACGCCCTGCCGAAAACCACCTCCGGAGCGTTCCTGAGCTTCCTGTTCTTCGTTCTGGAGGCCGTGTAGCGGTCGGATGATGTGCGCGCCCAGGGCCTCGATGAGACGACCCCTCGTGAGCCGTCCTCGGCCGTCCTTCGTCGAGCACCACATGTGGACCGGACAATCGACGCCAGCCGTGGCGTATCGCAGCAGACTCGACGCTCGTCGATACGCACGGCAGAGTCGGGGGACAGGCGACACCGGCGGTGGTGACTCAGCTCCTACGTCTGCCCTCGACGCTGAGAGGAGCGTTGCGGTGGGTCTTGTCGGTCCGTTCGCGCGACGGCGGGATCACATTGCGGTCAGCCGGTCGCGATGTGTCGCACACAGGTCCCAGATGGTGTTTCGGGTCCTTTCGTCCAAGGCGGCGTCGGGCCATCGGGTCGGGGCGGCCTTGCTGTTGAAGTAGGTGCCGCTGGTTTCTCGAACCTCGGGACTGGACGCGAGATAAACACTGGACCGCGTGGCCGCGAGCAGCGCCCGGTGCCCATAGACGACCGGCATCGCCAGTCGCAACAGCGGCACGATCGGGCGGGCCAGTAGTGGGTACGTGCCGATGGTGAGGCTCTTGTTCATCGAGGTGTAGGCGTGACCGGGGTAAGCCACGTTCAGCGTCACCGGCCTCCCTTCGAGCTCCTGGGCGAAGCGGTAGCTCATCGCCATCTGTGCCAGCTTGGTCTGGTTGTAGAAGGAGAGGCCGACGTAGGACTTCTCGCCCTGGAGGTTGTCCAGGTCGATACCGCCTTTCGGGATGCCGCCGGTGATGTTTATGACCCGACCGGCGCCCGAGGCTATGAGCGCCGGCATCAGCCAGTGCGTCAGACAGAACGGTGCGACGACGTTGACCGCAAACGCGGTTTCGAGGCCGTCCTCGGTCACCTCTCGGTGCGACCTCGTCGCTCCCGCATTGTTGATCAGCACGTCGACGCTGCTGTTCCGGCTGCCGACCTCGTCGGCGAGGCGCTTCACTTCGCCGAGCCGTGACATGTCCGCTGTGATCGCCTCGACGCTGTTGTTGCCGCTGGAGCCGCGGAGTTCCGCTGCCGCGGCTTCGGCACGGTCTCTGTCGCGCCCGACCAGGATGACGCTCGCGCCGAGCCCTGCCAGGCGCCGCGCGGTCTCCTTCCCGATCCCTCCAGTGCTCGCCGAGATAGCCATCGACCTGTTCGCCCGACAGGGCTTCGAGAACACGACCGTCGATCAGATCGCGCGAGCAGCCGGCATGACCAAGCGCAGCTTCTTCCGGTACTTCCCCACCAAGGAAGACGTGGTCTTCGACGGCATCGACCTCACTGGCGAGGACGTGGTCGCCGACATCTCCGCCCGACCCGCGGACGAAGACCCCTGGGATTCCCTCCATCACGTATTCCGTGCCCGGCTGGACGATATCCAGGCCAGCGAGCAGGTCCTCGTCACCCTGCAACTCATCGAGGCCACGCCTGCACTGGTCGGAAGACTCCACCAGCGACGAGCGGAATGGCGACAGCGAGTCAGCGACGCGCTCAAAGACCGACGAGGCTCAGCGGTCGACGCATACACAGCCGACTTACTCACCAACGCCGCAACGGCCGTACTCGATGCAGTGTCCAGCCACTGGGTGCGATCAGGCGGGAAGTCGGACCGCCGAATGCTTCTCGACCAAGGATTCGATCAAGTCCAGGTGGCCCCCGACACGCCTCAGCGCTGACGGTCGATACCCTGCCGTCGGCGACAAACGCCTTGCCCCGCAACAACTAGGAATCGGGTGCGCTGATAGGCCGGCCACTGGGCATTGTGATCGGCAGCAGGGCCGCTCGGCATCTGTTCCTGCTAGAACTCGAACGTCCCGGTCGGCGGCCACATCCCGTTCTGGCGGCTGCGGGCCTGCGCCCATCCCGTCGCTTGTCTGCAGGTGACGTGGGTCGCGCGGGTGTCCGTGTGATACCGGAGGCTGTGTTTGTTGATCGTGAGTAGGCGTTGCACTGGCGGTTCCGCCGGCGGCACCGTCAATGATTCGGCCTGGACTCGATATTCGATCTCCGCCGGGGTCTCCCTTGTCCGCTCGATGTGCACCCTCCACGTCGCCGGATACACCTGGTAGCCCTGCACCGGCCGGCCCGTCCGGATCGCTTCGTCGTACATTTCCCCGATCGTTTGGGGCGCCAGACTCGAGTGAGCCGTGATAACCCCGGTCTGCCGGTTGACGACGTAATTCCCCAGACCCACACCCTGGCCGCTCGCCATCTCCTCTGGTGTAAGGACTTCCTGCGCTACCCAGCCGTGTTCGGTCGGAAGAACCCAGAACGTGCGATTTGTTCGGAGAGCGCCCGCCAGGTATTCCCGCACCTGCTCCGGCGTTTCGAACCGCCCCACCATGTTCCGTCCCCCTCCTGCTCGTCCCAGTGAAACCTATTGTGCACGAAAACTTTCGCACCTAGCTATTGCTGAGCTCGGGAACGTCGATACATGTCGGCTACTTGCTTGTGCGGGAGATTCGGCCAGAGCGACAGACTGCCGGTTTGTCTGTCGATTACCCCTACTCCACCGCCGGCTCGTCGCGATCTGGGACGACGTGGTGTCGATTCGCTGGTAGGTGTTTCCTCGATCGCCGGTACCAGCGGATAGACCACGAACCCCTCGTCGAACTCGTACACTCCGCCACGACCTGGCTTGCCGGAGGTGGCGCGGCCCATCCACTCGTCGGCGATGGCTTGGGCTTGATAGATGTCGACCGGTCCGGCGCCGGGCCGCGGTGCAGGCTCCATGCTTCGGGGGAGGAGCGGGATAGCGACCCCCTCCACCCTCGGGACCGCGCCACTTTCGCGTTGCCGGTAGATCTCCAGCGCAGCGTTCTCGGCCGTCACCGGTGTTGCTTCTGGATCCTCGGCGGGATCTGATATTTTCACGGCTTCCCAGGTGCCGGCCGGGCCGAAGGATTCGGTGCGGCCGCCAGGGATCTGACGCAGGATGCCGGTCCTCCCGGAGGCGTTGCGCCGGGCGAAATACGAGACCAGCTCGGAACCTGCTGATACGAACTCGGTCAAAGGGTGGACCTGTAGCTGAACGACGGCGGTTGCCCGGCATCCTGTCTCGCGAACTCGTCCTCCCACATCTTGAAGGTGCGTTTGTAGAGGGTGGTGATAAGTGCGAGCTCGTCGGGGGTCAGTTTGCGTTGCTCTTCGTGCCTGCGATCAAAGGTTGCCTCTATTGTTTCGTACAAGGCGAAGATCGGCCCTTCGCCGCGGAGGTAGTGCATGCGAAGCTGCTCGGTAGCGCGAATGAATTCGCTCTCGGAACCGATAGTTGAAATGTCACTTTCTGTTCGGGCGCCGAGAATGGCTTCGACTATCTCGATCGATGCTTCCTCGAACCGGCCGGTCCGATTGTTGAGGATGATGCCGACATCGCGCCCATCAGGAGTCTTTTCGAGTCTGACCGAGCGGGCGAAATACCTGAAGAAGCGCGGTTTCATGGTCCAATCCGGAGGTGCGGGCGGTTATGACTCTCCCGACCTCGGTGCCAGGCCAGGAGCATCAATCTGGTAGGGATTACAGGCCGTCGAGCGGGCAGGTCGAGGGAAATGTCGGGACCTACGGTCCACCGATCTCGCCGGCCGCAGCCTCGCTCACGAGTATCCGTCCCGATTCCGGCCAGAACCCATGCTGGTTCAGCCTCTCGACCAGCCAAGATGTCACGGCTGTGGCGGTCGTCTCCGTCGGTTGATATCCCAGGGCGCCTTTCTCGATGACCAAACGGAACTCGTGCGGCGGCCGGCGGCGCGGTAGTTCGGTGACGAGGTATTCGATGCGGTCAGCGTTCTCCGTGATCCGCTGGAGGCTTACTCGCATCAACGGCGGGTGGACCTGACCGCCCGCGGGTGATCGCCCCGTCCGCATTGCTTCGGCGTAGTCTTCGGCGATCTTCGGACCGGGCCAGCTCGGATACTGATGCACCACGCCCGTCTCGGTGTTGACGACGAGGCTGGTCATTCCGATCGTTTGGCTGAACGTGATGTGCGGTCCCGGTTGCGGGCTGCACAGCCAGCCATGCTCGATCGGGCCGATGCGGTAATCCCGATCGGGGCCGAAGATTTGTTCCAGGTAGTGCTGGACCTGCTCGATTGATCGAAATGGCGGCGGCATCAGACGACTCCTGGACTGCATGCGAATTGTGGTACGAGCCAACCGGGTTGGGTGTGACGGCGGCTCAGCTCCGATTGAGTATGTCGGTGACCAGCATTCGCCCGCCGAGCAGGCGGAGGGCGGCGAGGCGGGAGTTGGCGCGGCCCAGGTTCTGGGTTCGGCAACCGCGTTCGTAGTAGAACACATCCCACCAGCCGTCCTCGGCTTCGATCATGCACCAGGCTTGTTCGCGCAATCGGCCCTCGGACACCAGCGAACTCGGAGTTTCGACGTTGGAGAACTGGGCCAGCTGGCTGGTCGGGTCCTGGGGAAAGAGCCCAGCTCCGGTCATTGTGCGATCTCCTCGATGAATTTCGAGCCCACCAGGTCGACGACGGGCATGAGGGTGAAGTATTGGGTGCCGCCGCCGGGCTGGCCGAACCATGGTGCGACCGGGCCCGCCCACACCGCCGTCTCGCTGATCACTCGCCAGCGGCGATAACCCGAATGCGCGTAGTCGATCGGGAGCGAGCGTTCGACGAAGGGCGTTCCCATGTCGTACATCAGACGGGTGTACGTCGAGCCGAACGAGTCCAGAATGCGGCCCGGTTGGAGCCGGATCGGTGCCCGGCCCGTCGGGTCGGCGAATCCGTCCGGGTGTTGTTTCGGATCCGGCCAGATCAATCGACGGACGCCCATCGGCAGTGTGCGATCCTCCGGCACGACGAACCGTTGAACCCAATCATCTTCGGTGAACTCGCCGAAAACGCCGCCCGCATCATCGTCCAGCAAAGCCTGCACGGCTGGATGCGAAATCGGCGCACCGCCAAGCGCACCCGCGGTCCCTCTGCCAGGAGCCAGCGGCTGCGACCCGTCGAGTCCGCCGCCGATCATGCCGAGCATGCCCCAGCACGCGGCATCCTGCCGGGTGTACACGCACCGATCGTGCCGGCCGCCGCGTTCGTACCAGAAGACCTCGAACGTGCCGTCGTCCTCTCCGGGCACCAGGCAATAATGATCGTCGGCCAACCGGCCGATCGAGTAGATAGATTCGGGTACGCGCAGCCCGCGCAGGATCATCCCGAGCTCGTTGTAATCCACGTCCTGCCCTCTCCTCAGCCTGCCGACTCAGCCCAGCAGCTTCTCGAACTCGCGTTCCGCAGCCCGCAGCCCATCCCGATCGAGAACCCCAGGAGCGAAGTTCCGTTCCCGCACATGGGCAATGAACTCGGCAGGCACCTCCACCCCGTACTGCCGCACAAAATACCCCCAATACGAAGGCCACGCCCACGTCCCATCGGTCGAATAACCGATCGACACTACCCGTTTCTTGCTCGGGTCCAAGGGATCATCGATCGACGCGGTAACCCAGAGAGCGTTGGATTGATCCAGGTACGCAGCCAGGGGTGCGCGAAGATCCTCGTCCAGCACACCGACCCGCTCCCGCAGGGGTACCTGCTCGAGCGGCGACTCATCGTCGGCGTCATCGAGTTGTGCGACGACTTCATCGAAATCGGGCAGTATGTACATCGCTCAGGTCTCCTTGTCGGATCGTGCCAAGTCTTCCGTATGCGCATCCGCCGTCGTCGAGCGGATACTATTCACCACTGCGGAACTCGATTATCGTTTCTGGCCATTTGTGCCGGCGAATTGCTAGATCAAGCGCGTCGGGAAAATTGTCGCCCAGCAGCCGAATGCCACCGGACCAATCTTGTAGTACAGATCCGTTCTCCGCGATGAGTAACGCACTTTCCCCTCCGCAGTCGGCCAGCGGCGAAAGCATCTGGCCCAAGCGGGATTCGATCCCTTCGTATCGCTCGCGCATGCCATCGCCGACCTCCATGGGGTCGAACTGAATCCGGGTGCCGGCGTACAGCGCTCCCTCTATGCGCTGTGGCGGGATTACGAGACCTCCGAAGCTCGTGATGACATCTATCGAATATTCCGAGAAGAAGAATCCCTGATCCCTCAACTCTTCGAGCCACGGCTGTGCGTTGAATTTTCGCTCAGGTGTCCATCCCGCCGCGGTCACGACTTCGGATGTTGTGCGGGTTGGCCATGCAAAGTCTGTCATTTCTACCACCTGATCTCGAGTAGTCCCAGAAGGTAAGAGTCTCCCAGGCATGGCTGTCGCCATTTCCCATGGTTCGACGAGTTTCGGCCTCTGATCTGGGCGGCGGAGCTCATTGCCCCTGCCAGGTCCGAGAGCTTGTAGCCTGCTCTGAGTGCTTGGGTTATGCAGTCTAGTTCTGCACATTGCCATGCGAACTGAGACTGGTTCTCCGCAGGGATCGACTGAATTACAGCTTCGAGTTCGGGGAACTCGGTGATGTCGATGGACCTGTTGCTCGCGCCCGAGAACATTGTGCCATCCGGCAACTGTAGGGCAGCTGCCATTCGCGGATCACCTTCCTTTGGCGGCCGCGGCATGCGATCAGCCATCTCGATTGCGGCAGTGCGTACGGCATCCCATTCGGAACCCGTCGGCTCCGAGTACTGTGCGTCCGGCGCAGGGGTGCGGTCAGCGGGCAGCGGGCTACCTAGGTGGTCGACATTGGAAAGCGGCCTGGGGGAGTTCGAGCTGGCCGGTTGGTCGGTGGGTTCCGGCGATGTACCCGGCGAGTGTTGCTCTGTGGCTGCGGCAACCGCCGTGGGAGGTGTCGGCCGGAGTGCTTCGGAGGGATCCGCACCAACGGGACGAATTTCTGTTGGTGACGACGATGCATGTGTCGCGGTGTTGCCGGCCTCCGATTGTGTGCCCGCGACATCGGATCGTTCTAACTCTTCCACTCGCCCATCTGGATGGAACCGATGGAATGTGTTGGGCAGATCCGGGACTCGCGACGGGTGGAGGGTGCGGCGAAGCGCTCGGTCCACACCCAGCTCCCCGGATGCATTGATGTAGAGATACCCGTCCGGCGCCACGACCGGGGCATTGAGGCAGCGCGCGAGCCGCGAGGCGAAGTTTCCGTCGAGGTGACCCGTGTTGCATGACAGTAGACGGACCGGAGTGCCGGGCTCGTAGTCTGCGCGATGGCGGATCAGGTTCGCTAACTCGCGCGGAGTCATTGGCCTGCCGTCCGTGGTGTCCATGGAGATCGAGTTCGGCGTGCCGTGAGCAATCACGTCGTAGTGACCTGGTAGCGGTTCCAGCTCGCGCGCGTATCGGTAGAACCGATCGTTTTCGTCCATGAGCGAGAAGCCGGGATGGCCGTCGTCGAACGGATGGGTCTGCGCCTGCGAGCCCGATTCGGAACCGCTGCCGGAATCTTCTGCGGTCGAAAAGTCGTGGCTACTGCCGGGCGCACTCATGTCCAACGGTGTTGGGGGGACCTCTCGTAGATATCCGCCCGCGATAAGAGCCTGTACCGATACTGGTAAATAGTGCTGGGTGCCGAGCCCTGCCTCTCCCATTTGCGGAGCGATCGGTCCTCGCCAGACTGGCAGAGGGCGAATCACCTCGTATTGGTGGTACCCGTTATCGAGGTTGGTCGGGGGTAGCGCACGTTCGGGATACGAGACGCCGGGCGGCGAGGTGAACCTGCCCACCGGCGGCCCGAAGCGGTCGATCACCTCACCGACCGGCAGGACCACCGGGTGTCGATCGGTCGCACTGAGGAAGCCCTCGGGGTGTGTAGTCTTATCCGCCCACATCAGGCTGCCATCCGGATTGGTGATCGAATCCATCCACGCGTCGCGACCGAGACCATGGTACGGATCGAAGCCATCCGGGATCAGCGACTCGACGGCAGGGTGGTCGCGGTCGACGCCCGGTGCAGTCGGCGGCCACGCACCGGTCCTGTCCCGGTAGTCACTCGCGCTCTTGTTCAGACTTTCCTGGATCTCTTTCAGGCGTTTCAGCTCGGCTGCATCCATGTCCGGATGCACCAAGTCGTCCGTCGGTACCGGGTCACCATTCGGCTGGAAGTATTGCTCGCGCGGAAGTGATGGGTCCGGTGTGGACTGGCCCGCAACCGGTGCGACGGATTCTCGAGCGTCCGCCGGTGATGCCGGGGCTGTCTTGGCAGGCATCTCAGGGCCGGAGTCGCGGCGTGGAGTTGACTCGTCCGTCCGACGTGTGGAATGGCTTCGCTCGACTCGAGGCGGCGCGTCAGGAAGTCTGCCTTCCGCGCGATCGCGGCTGGGTGGTACGTCGGTTCCTGGCGTGGTGCTCGGTGCAGGCGCGGTGTGGGAGGGGCCGGGCCGGGCTGCCTCGGCTGAGGCGCTGCTGGTTGGCGGCTCGGCCGGCTTCGGCCCTGCGGTGGTGTTGTGCTCGGTGGGTGCGGTCGGTTGGGAGCCCTGCGGGGCTGAGGCAGGAGAAGATGCGTCCTCTAGAACTCGAATGTCCCGGTCGGTGGCCAGGTCCCGTTCTGACGACTGCGGGCTTCCGCCCAGCCCATCGCTTCGCGGCACGTCACGTGAGTTGCTCGGGTGTCCGTGTGATAGCTGAGGGTCTGTTTGTTGATCGTGAGCAGGCGTTGGACCGGCGGCTCCGTCGGCGGCACCGTCAGTGATTCGGCCCGCAGCTGATACTCGATCTCCGCGGGAGTCTCCTTCGTTCGCTCGATGTGCACCCTCCATGTCGCTGGGTAGACCTGATAGCCCCGCACCGGTTGGCCGGTCCGAATCGCTTCGTCGTACATTTCCCCGATCGTCTGGGGTGCCAGACTCGAGTGCGCCGTTATCACTCCGGTCTGCCGGTTGACCACGTAGTTCCCCAGGCCCACTCCCTGGCCGCTCGCTCTCTCCTCCGGTGTCAGGACTCCCTGTGCCACCCAGGCGTATTGGGTCGGCAGTACCCGGAATTTGCGATCCGTTCGGAGCGCCCTCGCCAGGTACTCCCGAACTTGTTCCCGCGTTTCCAATGTTTCCGGCATGTGGTCCTCCATTTGCATCAATTGGGATGAAGATCAGTGAGCATGCGTTTTGATATAGCGACGCGGGTGGGGAGTCGGACGTTGTGCCGTGCTGAGGATCCCACCACACCGGTCCGCTGGCACCAGGCGGGAAGACGATGACAGTAGAGTGCCCACCGTCGATTACCGGTCGACCATTCTCGTCGAACTCCCAGTTTCCGTTGTCATCCAGCGAGGGCCAGTAGCTGTTGACCAACGCGGAAGATCCAGGTCCGAGGGACGTGATGTACGCGTGCAGAGACGCGTACTGCTCAGGTATGGATTGATTGGTGCTTTCGTAGGTACTCCACGCGCCTCCGAGCCAACGCGCGGCTCGTTGCGGCCCGTGACGCTCGCCACCCTGCTCGTCGATGCTGCCGTCGGGTAACCGATCAGGAAACCTGGGTGCGGAGACCTGGGGTGACCCATAGAACGAGGACAGCGCTGACACAGCGCAGTCGAGGCAGTTATTGCTACGTCCTCGGAAGTCGGGGCCGCCGTCGTTGATCAACCTGCCGTACGGATGGGTTCGGGGGTCCGCGCCCGTGGTGAACTGGTTTCCATCGCGCAGGGAGTCTTCGACATCAGCCTGGAATTGCGGGCTTTCGATGTAGTCCAGGCGGAGTGGGCCTTCGATCCTGGTGTCAGCCGGATTGCTGAACCGGGGTCCGGTGTTTGCCGAGGCGATGTCATTGCTGATCTGGCGCAGTTCGTCCGGGGAAAGCGTGGGATCTGCGCCGGTTGCGGTGGGCATCAGGCCCATATGCTGGCGAATGTTGTCAGTGAGAGCTTGCTCGGAATCTCTGAGCGACCACGTAGTGCGATTGCCCTGATGTCGGTGGCTCGTATCGGCTCGCAGGTGCGCATCGGAGGGGTCGTCGGTGAAGACGACGTCGACGAGGAGTCGGTCGTGACTGAGCAGTTGGGGCGCGGTGTTCAAGGACCGGTCGACCGCTTGCTCGGTTCTGGCCATGAGCCGACGCATGTCATCTGGCGTCACTCCGGTCCCCGGCGTGAGGTGGACACGGATGGTGACCACGGAGACGTGCTCGCCGGATGCGAGGCGATGGCGACGTACGTCGTAGGAAGGCCGCCCCCCGGTGTAGCGGGTGCCGGTTGCCGCTACCGGTGTGGTCCGACCATCGATCGGCGGTTGGTTGCGGAAGAACTCGCGGGCAGCGCGCGCCTGTTCGGCCGGTGTTTGTCGTGGTGGCTGGTTGCGAGGCGGCGTGTTGAGCTGCGGATGACGCGAAAAAGGTTGTGCGCCTGCCGGATTGTGGCTCGGGTTGCTCGCGCGGCCCGGATCGGGTGCGCGATTTTCACGGGGCTGATCCGGGGTGAGGGCGGAATTCTGAGGAGTTGTCGATGGGGGTGTGGTCGGGTTATGTGGCGTGCTTTGGGCAGCTGTATTGGTGCCGTTGGGATGAACTGCCGGAGCAGTAGATTCGGGGGTCGATGGGTACGACAGGTTGTTCGCGGGCTGGTTGTGGGACGCCGACCCGTGGTTGGGATCGGTCGTGTGGGGCCGGGCTGGTGCGAAGGGGGCGGGGCGGTCCCGGGTTGGAGTCGAAGGAGATTCGCTGCGGGTGTGGTGGGGAGGAGGGGTGGATTCGGGGGCGCGGGCGTCCGGGAAGGTCGGGGTCGGGCGCTGCTGGTTCGGAGGGAAGGGGCTCGGAGAGTGGGCGGTGGAGTCGCGGGCGCTGTTCGCTTGGTCCCGGGCAGGGTTGGGCCACCAGCTCGGGAGCTGGGTGCGTGCCCGGTGGGCTTCGAGGTTGGTGAAATCGTGGAGATCGGCTGAGGCGGTGTCTGTTGGTGCTCCGGTGGCAGGGACGCCGTCATTGAGTGACGGAGTGGAGCCCGAAGAGTCGCCGGGTTCGGTGCGAGAGGGTGCGGTGGGCTCCGAGTTGGTTGCTGTCGGATCGGGGCGGGTGTGGTCCGACGCGGGCGGGTGTTGCTCGGGCGGCGACGCGGTCTCGGGTGGGTTGGCAGCGAGTTGGGCTCGTTCGGCTTGGAATTCGGCTTCGGTGGGTTGGTAGCGGCCGATGTGGGGGTTGTATTCGCCGGCGAAGAAGGGGTCGCGGGGGATGGGGCGGCCGTCGTTGAAGTGGGCTACGTATTTGTGGATGGTGGGGTCGTAGCCGGGACGGTGGGGCGCGGGATCGGTGGGGTTCGCGGGCGTGGTTCGGCCGGCATCGGAGTCAGGGGCGGTGGACTGAGGTGCGCTGTGGTCCGGCTCCGGGGTGTGGGGAGCGGGAGAGCCGTCTTTCGGGTTCGGGCCGGGGGAGGTGGGGGCTGCGTTCGAGGTCGGAGCGGGGCGCGCGGAAGAGGGGCGGCCGCTCTGCGGGCTCGGGCCGGGTTGGGTTGTGGGGGTTGGGGTTTGGGCCGGTTGGGTGGCGGGGTTGGCCGGCGGGGTGGTTGCAGAGTTGGGGGTGTTCGCAGGGGGTGTGGTGGTGGGCTGGGTCGTCCCATCGAGTGTTGGAGCGGTGGCGGATGCTGCCGCAGTGGTGCTCGTTGGTGCGGCGGGAGCGGTGGCGGGTGCGCCGACGGTCGGTTGGGCGGTGGGGTCGTCGTTCGTCGGTGGGGTGCGGTTGGGTCCGGTGGAATTGTCCGGCTGGGATGCGGACTGGGGTGGGGTGGTCGTGGATCCGGTGGTTGACGTGGGCGCGCCCAGACTCGACGGTGTGCCCGTGCCCGTGCCCGTGCCCGTGCCCGTGCCCGTGCCCGTGCCCGTGCCCGTGCCCGTGCCCGTGCCCGTGCCCGTGCCCGTGCCCGACTCGCTGGAGGAGTCCTGGGTCGGCGCGCTCTGGGGATTGGAATCGGTGGTCTGGACTGGCAGGTCCAGTGGGGTCTGGGGTGCGCTCGGCGCGGGATCTTGTGGCGGGAGGTCGAGGGGGCTCGAATCCGGGTTCGCGGGTGCGGTGGACTGGCCCTGGTCCGGGAGATCGAGGGGGCTCGGGTCGGTGGTGGTGGGGGACGCGGGTTGGTCGGGGAGGTCGAGCGGGCTCGGCTGGGGGACGCCCGGCTGGTTGTCCTGCGGGGGCAGGTCGAGGGACGTGGGGTCCTGGGAAGGCTGCGTGGATTCGGGTCCGGGCGAGTCCTGGGTGGGCAGGTCGAGCGAGTTCGGTTGGCCGCCGGTGGACGGCTCATCGCCGCTGCGGCCGTTGTCGCCGGTGGTCTGATTGCCCGGGTCGTCCGCTGCGGTCTGCTGGGGCTGAGCAGGTGGTTCGTTGCCAGCGGGAGAGATTTGGGGAGACTGCTGGCTGGGATTGTCGGCACCGGTGTTGGCAGGGTCGCCGGTAGCTGCCGGATCGGTGTCGGCGGGAGGCTCGTTGCCGTTGCCGTTGCCGTTGCCGTTGCCGTTGTTGACGGAATCGTCGGTGCTGTCGGCGTTGGCGGGTGCGGTTTGGCCGGGTTGACGGTCGGTGTTTTCGGGGGTGTCGTCGCTCCCGTGGTCGTTGGAGCCCGTGGGGTTGGCCGGGTTGCGGGCGCCATCGTTGCCGGTGGGGTCGCCGGTGGATGCCGGTTGAGTGTTGGCGGGAGGCTCGTTGCCGTTGCCGTTGCCGTTGCCGTTGCCGTTGCCGTTGCCGTTGCCGTTGCCGTTGGGGTTGTCCGAGCCGCCGTCGTTGCCCGTGTTGTTGGCGGGGTTCTGGTTCCCGCCGCGGTCGCCGTTGTTGCTGCCGCGGTCGCCGTTGTTGTCCCCGCGGTCGGAGTTGTCGTTGTTCTGTGGTTCGCGGTCGTTGTTCCCGGAGTCGGGGTCGTTGTCGGAGCCGCCGGGCCCGTTGCCGCCTGCTTCGTCTCCGCCGTTGTTTCCGCCGCTGTCGAGTTGGTTGTGGGCGGCGCCGGCGGCGGCGCTGGTGAAGGTGTCGGCGGATAGTTCGAATTCTTCGCCGGTGATGGCGGCCATGGCGGCTTGGGAGCCGATGTCGGAGGCGACTTCGGTGGTGTAGTCGGTGGCGATCATCCACCCCGCCTCCACCACCCACTCCCAACTCACCCCCGACCAACAACTCGCCGCCGGCGTCACCCCCGGCCTGGTCCGCCTCGCCGTCGGCATCGAAGGCATCGACGACATCCTCACCGACCTACGCGCAGGATTCGACGCGGCTCGATAGATCGCGCGCGCGGATTCGGTTGCGTCCACACCGAATCCGTTCCCCGCGAACCCGTATCGCGTACCGGTTGGTGAGGGGACCGGTGCGTCACCGGCTGATGCCGGTGTGACGGCCGCGGGAACACGCGGCCAACTGGCCGGGGCATCCATTCCGTCGGCGTACTGCCGGAAACCGGCGGGATGGACCCGGCCGAACCACGCGCGGATGCGCCCGCGAAGGCCCGGCTCCTGCTTGAATCCGAGGAGACCGGTCCTGGTCGGGCGCAAGGTGGGAGGTCGTGGTGCGGAAGGTTTCCTCGCTGTTCCTAGCGGCACTGGTCGCGCTGATGTGCGGATGTGGCGATGCCGGGACGACGGCGCCGCCGAGCACCTCACCCGCGGCTGTCGATCCCCTGCGGATCAGCTACGGCGAGGCCGACGACAACTTCGGCGATCTCTATCTCCCCGCGGGCAGCTCCGGCGACCTCCCGGTGGTCGTGCTCGTGCACGGCGGCGGCTGGGAACAGGTGCACGATCTGAGCTATACGGCGGTGCTGGCCGAGGATCTGGTCGCCCATGGTGTGGCGGTGTGGAATGTGGAGTACCGCAGGGTCGGCGGGGTGGGTGGTTGGCCGACGACACTCGCCGACGTCGACGATGCGACCGAGTCGCTGGCGACGGTGGTGCAGCAGCGCGCCGGTGGCCGGCTCGACCTGAGTCGGGTACATGTTGCCGGGCATTCGGCCGGCGGGCACCTGGCGGCGTGGCTGGCCGGGCGGCACACCATCGACGGCACCGATGCCCCCGGCGCCGACCCGAAGGTGCGTCTGGCCGGCGCGACCATCATGGCCGGGGTGCTGGATCTGCGCCTGGCCGCGATCACCGGCCACGACCGGTTCGTGCGCGATCTGCTCGGTGGCATGCCGGACGAGCAACCCGACCGCTACCGGATCGCCTCGCCCATCGAGCATCTGCCGGTCGGGCTGCCCGTCACCGTCGTCCACGGTGACAACGACGGCACTGTCTCGCCCGACCAGAGCCGCAACTACGCCGCGGCCGCCCGCGCGGCAGGCGATCCGGTCACGCTGCACCTGGTACCCGGCGGCGGTCACGCCGACTTCGGCGACGTGCATTCCGCGGCCTGGGCTGCCGCGAAAACCGCACTGCTGGACCGGCTCGGCGCCTGAACCGGCCCGCCCACGGCCTACGGACGGGTTCAGCAGGTCGTGGGCCCCGGATCGGCGCCCGCGGTGACCGCGACCAGCCAGGCGACCGTGGCCAGTTCGGGGACCAGCTCCGCGCTGATGTGCTCGGAGGCCGGAACCTTGTGGTAGCGCAGGTTCACCCCGCGCTCGCAGTAGCGGCGCACCACATCGTCGATGGCCAGTTCGGCGGGCAGCAGCTGATCGGTCCACGAATGCCACATCAGCAGCGGCATGTCCGGGGTGTTCGCCGGATGGCCGAGGCTCGCGTCCCGGAGCACCTGCTGGACCACGGGGTCCGACAGGGCATCCGGGGAGGTGAGGTACTCGCGCACCGGACGCAGCAGGGTGGTGGCGACGGTGGTGTAGAGGCAGCGGTCGGATAGATCCGCGGCGACCTTCTTGCCGTCGGGGGTGAGGTAGCGATCCAGTACGGCGGCCATCTCCGGGTATTCGCGGGCCAGGCCGAGGATCGCGAGCCAGCCGGTGAAGTTCGCCTGCGGTTGCGTGCCCGAGATCGCGAACGGTGCGATCGCGGCCTTGTCGCCCGGGATACCGCCCTGAGCGCTCGCGCGGACATTCAGCTCGGGTGCGTAGCCGCGGTGCTGTTCGGCCGCCGCCGCCGAGGCATTACCGCCTCCGGAATAGCCCCACAGGCCGACCGGCGCCGTCTCCAGACCGAGCCCGGCCCGCTGTGCGGCGCGGATGCCGTCGAGCACCATCCGGCCCTCCGCCGGCGACATGATGGCGTTGTTCTTTCCGTCGAAATCGGTGATCACCACCGCCGTACCCGCCGCAAGGAACTGGCCCAGCAGCGTCGTCTCCTTCATCAACCCGGCTCGCAGCGTGTAGGAGGGATTGCACTGCTGGCCGAGGCTGTCGATGGCTTCCTGATACGAGATCAGCGGGCGCGGCCCCGGGCCGAGCCACGGAATGCCCGGCATCAGCACCGTCGACGCCGTCGCCAGCGGTTCGCCCTGCGCGTCGCTGGAACGGACCAGCAGCTGGGTCGCGTGCACTGGAATGGGCACTCCGAGCAGATAGGTCTGCACGACCCGGGTCCGGATGACGTCGCCGTTGCGGTAACCGGCCAGATCGTCCGGGTCGGCGTACCACGGGTCCTGCTGCGGCGTCGGGAGCGGAATCGCCGGGTACACCTCGGCCTCGTTGGGCAACGGCGGCAGCGGGATATCGGCCGTCGCCGGTGCGGCGACGGCGCAGGTCGCCGCCAGCGCGGCCAGTGCGAGGCAGCGCGCGAGGCGACGGCCACGAGAGTGGTTGGGCAGCATGGATAACTCCGTTCGTCGCCTCCAAGCACACCGCGCGGGGGTATCGGCCGGCTATTCGCAAAGTCCAAGTCTTCGCCCCTGGCAGCTTGTGCATCTGCCCAAACGCAGCCCGTTTACCATTCCCGGGTGAGCGGATACGAGCATCTCGACACTTCGACGCTGCCGCCGCGGCAGCGTGACATCCTCGCCACCATCCAGCGGTGGGTGCTCGAGCGTGGCTATCCGCCCAGCACCCGCCAGCTCGGCGATGCGGTGGGGCTGCGGTCGGCGTCGTCGGTGTCGCGGCATCTGAAGGCCCTGGAGGAGAAGGGTTTTCTGCGTCGCGGGGAGGCGATGGCGCGGCCCATCGATGTGCGGCTGTTCCTGCGCGAGACCGAACAGCGGGTCGCGGCCGAAGGCACCGTCGCGGTGCCGGTCGTCGGTGACATCGCGGCGGGCGCGCCGATCCTGGCCGAGGAACACACCGACGACATGCTCACCGTCTCGCGCGAATTGGTCGGTCGCGGCACGGTATTCGGGCTGCGGGTGCGCGGCGATTCGATGATCGAGGCGGCCATCTGCGACGGCGACATCGTGGTGGTGCGCAGGCAGCAGGAAGCCAACTCCGGCGATATCGTCGCCGCCATGATCGACGACGAGGCCACGGTGAAGGTGTACCGGCGCCGCAACGGGCACGTGTATCTGGAACCGCGCAATCCCGCCTACGACGTGATCGACGGCGATCGCGCGGTGGTGCTCGGCAAAGTCGTGTCGGTGATGCGGCGGGTCTGAGCCGGGGCGCCCGCGCCGCCTGGTCGCGACTGCCGGAGATAGCGAACAGGCGGCAAATTTATCTGTTCGTGACCTGCGAGTGGATAATGAGCAAAGGCTAGGCTAACCTTTTGGCTTTGGTCCGCTAGTTGCAAGGTAGAGCGCGATGAGATCGTCCGGCGATGTCGGTGAATCCCTGCCGTTGACGTCGGCGCAGCGGGAAGTCTGGTTTGCCCAGCAGCTGCTGGGCGAGGTTCCGCTGACCACCACGCAGTACATCGACGTCGTCGGACCGCTCGACCGCGAGGTCTACCAGGCGGCCGCGCGGCAGGCGGCCCGCGAGCTGGGCGCCTACCTGCGATTCGACGTCGAGCTCGACGGCCAGGTGCGGCAGTGGATCGACTACGACCAGTACGACGAGATCGGCTACCTCGATCTACGCGACGAACCCGACCCCGAATCCGCCGCGAGCGCCTGGATGCGCGCGGACCAGTGCACCCCGTTCGACCTGCGCAACGACCCGCCGGTGCAGACGACGATCCTGCACATCGGCCCCGACCGGCACTTCATCTACGGCCGCGCCCACCACATCGCCCTCGACGGTTACGGCGCCATGCGGTTGCAGCAGCGCCACGCCGAGCTGTACGCGGCGATGATGCGCGGCCAGCAGCCGCCCGCAGGCACCGAGCACGCGCCCGCCGACCTGGTCGACGCCGATATCGCCTACCTGCACTCGACCCGGTACGAGACCGATCGCCGATACTGGGCCGACAAGGTCGACGGCCTGCCCGAACCGGTGACGCTCGCGACCAGGCCGGGGCCTCCCGCCGCGCAGGCCATTGTCGTGGGTGGCGCGCTCGAACCGCAGCTGCACACGGCGCTGGAGCGGGCCGCGGGCGCGACCGGAACCGCCGCCGTGCTGGTGGCCGCGCTGGCCGGATACCTCGCCCGGATGACGGGTGCGCCCGAGGTGACGCTGAGCCTGCCGGTGACCGCACGCACCACAGCCGTCCTGCGTCGTGCCGGCGGCATGGTGACCAATGTGGTGCCGCTGCGCGTGGGCACCGGGCCCGCGACGTCCATCGCCGAGCTGTTCGCCGCCGCGCGCCGGGAGTTGAGCGGGGCGCTGCGCCATCAGCGGTTCCGCGGCGAGGAGGTCGCCAGGATCGCGCGGCGCGGCCCGGACGCGGGCGGATTCGGCCCGGCCGTGAACATCATGAACTTCCGTGCCGGCGTCGATCTCGGCGCCGCGACCGGCACCCTGCACCTGCTGTCCACCGGGCCGGTGGCCGACCTCGCCCTCAACATCTACCCGGCCGCCGACACCGGCCTGCGGGTGGAATGGGAGGCCAACCCGAACCGGTACACCCGCGCGGAGCTGACCGCCCAGCACCGGCGTTTCCTGGACTTCCTGAGCGAACTCGTCACCGCACCCGCCGACAGCGCCGTGCATGCCGTCGAGGTGCTGCGGCCGCAGGAACGGCGGCGGTTGGTGCCCTGGCAGGGATCCGACGCGGTGCCCGCGGTGCCGATGGCGGAGCTGATCGCGGCGGCAGTCGCGCGTAATCCGGACGGCACGGCCGTGGTGCACGGCGATCGGCGCTGGACCTACGCGGAATTCGACGCCTGGACCGACCGGCTCGCGCGTGCCCTGATCGCCGCGGGCGCCGGACCGGAGACCCTGGTCGCGATGGTGCTGGAACGTTCGGCGGAATCGGTGGCGGCCGTGTGGGCGATCAGTAAGGCCGGTGCCGCGTTCGTGCCGATCGATCCCGGCTATCCGGCCGAGCGCATCGCGCACATCCTCGGTGACAGTGCGGCCCGGCTCGGCGTGAGCACCGCGGCGTTGCGGGCGGGCCTGCCCGAGTCCACCACCTGGCTGCTGCTGGACGATCCGGCGACCACCGCCGGAATCGACGCGGGACCGGTCACCGATGCCGAGCGTCGGACCCCGCTGGACCCGGCCCATCCGGCGTATCTGATCTACACCTCCGGCTCGACCGGCACACCGAAGGGCGTCCTGGTCACCCATGGCGGCCTGGCCAATCTGGCCGCCGAACGCCGCGACCGCTACGACCTGCATCCGGGTGCGCGCACGCTGCATCACGCCTCGCCCGGATTCGATATGGCCGTCGGCGAGCAGTTGTGCGCGCTCGCCGGCGCCGCCACCCTCGTCGTCGCGCCGCGGTATGTGGTGGCCGGCGAGGATCTGGCCGAGCTGATCCGCCGCGAATCGGTGACCAACGCGATCATCACGCCCGCCGTGCTGGCGACGCTGGACCCGGCGGCGCTGCCGTCGCTGCGGGTGCTCGGGGTCGGCGGTGAGGCCATCCGCGCCGATCTGGTCGAGGCCTGGGCGCCGGGACGGCTGATGCGCAACGGGTACGGCCCCACCGAAGCCACCGATATCGCCACCATCGGCGAACTGGTCGCCGGCCGTCCGGTCACCATCGGCGCACCGCTGCGCGGCTTCCGCGCACTGGTGCTCGACGCGTTGCTGCGGCCGGTGCCGCCGGGGACGCCCGGTGAGCTCTACATCGGCGGCCCCGCACTGGCACGCGGCTATCACGGTAAGCCGGGCCTGACCGCGGCCCGTTTCGTGGCCGACCCGTATCGCCCTGGTGAACGGCTCTACCGCACCGGCGATCTGGTCACCGTCACCGAAGGTCGCGATCCCGCGCTGACCTACCACGGCCGCACCGACTTTCAGATCAAGGTGCGCGGGCATCGCATCGAACCGGGCGAGGTCGAGTCCGTCCTGACCGCGCGCCAGGAGATCGCGCGCGCCGCCGTCACCGTGCACACCGACGAGCGCACCGGACCACATCTGGTGGCCTACCTGGTCCCCGCGCCCGGCGCGAGCGTCGACCTCGACGCACTGCGGGCCGAACTCGCCGACGAGTTGCCCGCCTATCTGCGTCCGGCCGCCTACACCGTGCTCGACGCGCTGCCGCTGACCGCCAATGGCAAGCTCGATACCCGCAGGCTGCCCGCACCGGTCTTCGGCCGCACCGGATTCCGCGCACCGGCCACGCCGTCCGAACGCCGGGTGGCGGCGGTGTTCGCGCAGGTGCTCGGCCTCGAATCGGTCGGTGCGAGTGCGGATTTCTTCGCCCTCGGCGGCACCTCGCTGACGGCGACACAGGTCGCGGCGCGGCTCGGCACCGGTGTGCGGACGATCTTCGACGCCCCCACCGTGGCCGGTCTGGCTGCCCGCCTCGACACCCGCGCCGATGACGCACCCGCGCCGGCGATGCGGCCGCGCCCGGAACGCATCGCGCCCGCGCCGGCCCAACTGCGGCTGTGGCTGCTCAACCAGCTGATGCCGGAATCGTCGGCCTATCACCTGCCGGTCGCGCTCGGCCTGCGCGGGCCGCTGGATCCGGTGGTGCTCGCGGCCGCGGTCACCGCCGTGCTGGACCGGCACGAGGTGCTGCGCACGGTCTACCCGGAGACGTCGGCGGGGCCCTATCAGCGAATCCTGGCGACCACGCGCGCGGCCGAACTGATCGACCTCGCGCCGGTAGAGGCCGAACGCCATGATCTCGATCGGCGGCTGTCCGAACTCGCCGGCGCACCCTTCGACCTCACGCGCGATCTCCCGGTGCGGATGCGGTTGCTCCGGCTGGACGCCGAGGAGCATGTGCTCGCGCTCGTCGCCCACCACATCGCCGCCGACGGCTGGTCGTTCGGCCCCCTGATCGCCGATCTGACCACCGCCTACGCCGCGCACGCCGCCGGACGCACGCCCGGCTGGTCCGCGCTGCCGGTGCAGTACGCCGATTACGCACTGTGGCAGCAGGATCGGCTCGGCGAGCGCACCGACGCCGACTCGATCGCGGCCCGTCAGCTCGCGTACTGGACTCGCACGCTGGCCGGGGCGCCCGCGTATCTGCCGCTTCCCGCGGACCGCGACGGCGCGAGCGAAGGCCCCGGCGGCACCGTCGATATCGAACTGCCTGCGGTGACGGACTCCGCTCTGGCCGAGCTGGCCCGACGCCACGACGCCACCGTCTTCATGGTCACCTACGCCGCCTATATCGCACTGCTGCACGAACTGTGCGGCAGCACCGATATCACGATCGGCACCCCGGTCGCGGGCCGCGGCCATCCCGCGCTGGACCATCTGGTCGGCATGTTCGTCAATACCCTGCCGGTGCGCGTCGCGGTCGAGCCGGGGGAGCCGTTCACGGCGCTGCTGGCCCGGGTGCGCGAGGCCGCGCTCGCGGCGTTCGACAATGCCGACGTCCCGTTCCACCACATCGTCGAGGCGGTGAATCCGCCTCGTGCCGAGGGCCGTTCGCCGTTGTTCCAGACCGTGTTCTCCTTCGAGAACCTGCCGGCGCTGCCGGCTCTCGAACTGGTCGGCCTCCGGGTGGAGGTGCTCGACATCCCGCGGGACACCACCCATTTCGAACTCGCCCTGACGGTCCGGCAGGCGCCGGGGCGCGATGGTCTCACCGCCGAATTCCGTTATGCCACCCAACGTTATGACCGGTCGACGGTGTCCGATATCGCGCTGCGGTTCCAAGAGATGGTGGCGCGCATCGTCGGTGATCCGGCGAGCGCGATCGGTGGGCCGCGACGAGCGAAGGATGGGCTCGCCTCCTCGGCCGATCGGCAACCGGTCGGAACAGCCGGTGCCGGGCCTGCGCGTCAGCCCATCGCCGACGCCGGCTCCGCCGCCGTGCGCGGGAACGCTGCCGCCGCAGGCGAACCCGGCAACCTGCCGACCACCGACCGCGAAATCGCCGTGGCCGCGGTGTTCGCCGAGCTGCTCGGCACCGACGAGATCACCCTCGACGACACCTTCTTCGACCTCGGTGGCACCTCACTGCTCGTCTTCACCCTGCGCACGCGGCTGGCCGAACGACTCGGGATCGAGGTCGACCCGCGCACGGTATTCGAGCAGCCCACGGTGCGGGCGCTGGCCGCTGTCGAGCCGGCCGCCGAGCGCGACGACCGCTGGGTCGCCGAACTCGTCGCCGACACCCGCCTCGACCCCGCGATCGATATCGCCGGCCTGGTGCCGCCGGTGGACACCGGCGACGTCCTGCTCACCGGCGCCACCGGCTTCCTCGGCGTCCATCTGCTGCGGGAACTGCTCGACCGCACCGATTCCCGCATCTGGTGCCTGGTGCGGGGCCGCGACCACGCCGACGGCTTGCGCCGGATCACCGCCGCGCTGGCCCGCTATCGGCTGCCCCACCACGATCTGGCCGACCGAGTGGTGGCCGTGCCCGGTGATCTGGAGCAGCCGCGACTGGGACTGAGCGAAGCCGATTTCGCCGATCTGGCCGCCCGGATCAGCGTCATCCACCACAACGGCGCCCGGGTCAACCATCTGGAGTCCTACGCGGATCTGCGCGCGGCCAATGTCGGCGGCACCACCGAGGTGCTGCGGCTGGCGACGACCGTCCGGATCAAACCGGTGCACTTCGTCTCCACCCTCAACGCCGTACTCGGCACCGAAACCAGCGGAGTAGTGCTCGAGGACAGCGACATCCCCGCCGCCGAGGTCACCAGACACGGCTATGTCGCCGCCAAATGGGTGGCCGAGCAGCTGGTGCTGGAGGCGGGTGCACGCGGCGTGCCCGTCGCGGTCTACCGGCCCGGCCTCATCTGCGGCTCGGTCGAGACCGGCGTGATGAGCGCCGACGATTCGATGTGGACGATGGTGCGCGCGGCCGCCCTGCTCGGCGTCACGCCGGACCTCGGCGATACCGCCGTTTCGCTCGCCCCGGTCGATTACGTGGCCCGCGCCCTGGTCGCCATCGCCAATACCGGCCTGCCGGACTCGGACCGCTATCACCTGGTCAACACCACTCCGACCCGGGTGGCCGAGATCCTCGACGGGCTGGTGCGGATGGGCTACCGCATCGATACCGTCGACGTGGACGCGGCGAAGCAGCGACTGGCCGAACAGGCCGTCGACCACGACGACTTGATGCGCGCGACCCTGCTCATCGGCAACTACGCCGATCTCGGCGATTCGGGCGTCGCCGATGTCATCCTCGACGACAGCCGTGCGCGCGAGGCCCTCGAGCCGGCCGGGATCAGCTGCCCGCCGATCACCTCCGAGGTCATCGACCGCTACCTCGCCGCCTTCCGCGCCGACGGTGTGCTGCCCGAGCCTCAGGAGGTCGAGCGGGTCTCGACGTAATCCGCCGTGGTCTGCTGCTTGCGTGAGCGTGCGAACGCCACGGTCGCGATGCCCGCCGGGATGTTCATCAAGAATCCGTAGACCGCGGCGGGCACCGCCATCGCGTCGTTGTTCAGCACCGTCGCCGCGACCGCGATGGCAAGGGCGGCGTTGTGCACACCGATTTCCATGCTCGAGGCGATCGCGTCCTCGTGGCGCACACCGAACAGCCTCGGCACGCCGTACCCGATGCCGAGCCCGATGGTGCACAGCAGCAGCGCGATCGCGCCGAGTTCGCCGACATGGTCGGTGAAGGCGTCGAATTCGGAGAACAACGCGGCGCAGACCACCAGCACCAGCACCACTCCCGAGCCGATCTTGACCGTGCCCTGCCTGCGCAGCGCCCACGCGGTCCACCGGTTGCGCACCCACATGCCCAGCGCGACGGGCACCAGCACGATGGCGAAGACCTGCAGGAATTTGGCCGGTTGCAGCCCGAGGCCGGCGCCGTCATCGAGGAAGACCGAATACGACAGGCCGACCACGACCGGCAGCGTGAACACCGCGAGCACCGAGTTGATCGCGGTGAGCGTCACATTCAACGCCACATTCCCGCCCGCGAGATGGCTGAACAGATTGGCCGACGAACCACCGGGGGAGGCGGCGAGCAGCATCATGCCGACCGCGAGCGCGCCGTCGAGCCCGAAGATCCGCACCAGCCCGAAACAGATGATCGGCATCACTACCAGCTGGCAGGTCAACGCGACGACCGCCGCCTTCGGATAGGTCACCACCCGAGCGAAATCGGCGACGGTCAGCGTCAGCCCGAGGCCGAACATGACGATGCCGAGAGCGATCGGCAGCGCGACCGCGAAAACAGTTGAGCCCATGCGCGTCCTTCCGAAGCCGGCCCGTCGGCCGCTCGCCGATGGTGTCATATCGCGATGCTCGGTGCCGTCCCCAGGACCGGAGAACTACTGTGACGCGCCCCATTTCAAGCCACTGTGTCCGGCGTCACATTTCGTCGCTGAAGCGCAGGTCGGCACGGCGGTTCTCCTACCGGGTCTGGGTAGCGGGGTGTTTACTGCCGACCGGGAACGGGTAACGAAGTTCTTCGTGTCGAGCCCTCGGCCACCACTGCCGCCGATGGGCTGATCGGATCAGTGCCGGTCGAGCCAGCAGGGGTGGTTCGGCGGCCGGAGAGGACGTGCTCGTGACGGACCGGACACCGGAAGCCGGGCGAATCAAGAGATCGGTCGCCGCGTCGGCGATGGGCAATGCCACCGAGTGGTTCGACTACGGCGTCTACGCCGCGACGGCCACCTACCTCACCGATGCGTTCTTCCCGGGCGACCTGGGGACGCTCGGCACCATGCTCGGCTTCGCCATCTCCTTCGTGCTGCGCCCGCTGGGCGGCATGGTGTGGGGCCCGCTCGGCGATCGCATCGGCCGCAAGGCCGTCCTGGCCACCACGATCCTGCTGATGGCCGCGGCCACCGGTCTAATCGGCGTGCTGCCCACGCACGGCCAGGTGGGTGTGATCGCCCCGATCCTGCTGATCCTGCTGCGGGTGATCCAGGGCTTCTCCACCGGCGGTGAATACGGCGGCGCCGCCACCTACCTCGCCGAATGCGCCAACGATCGCAAACGCGGTTTCCTCGGCAGCTTCCTCGAATTCGGCACCCTGGGCGGATTCGTCGGCGGCTCGGCCGTTGTGCTGGCCTGCCAGCTCGCCGTCGGCTCGGAGGCCATGCACGACTGGGGCTGGCGCATCCCGTTCCTGCTGGCCATTCCGCTCGGCCTGATCGGGTGGTATCTGCGCGCCAAGCTCGACGAATCCCCGGTCTTCACCGAGGTCGCCGAGAACCCGCACCCGCCCACCGGGCTGCGCGAGCTGATCAGCCACTACCCGCGTGAACTGCTCACCCTCGCCGGATTGGTCGTCGCACTGAACGTGGTGAACTACACCCTGCTCACCTATCAGCCGACCTACCTGCAGAAGACCATCGGCCTCGACGAGTCGACCACCACCACGATGATGCTGATCGGCCAGCTGGTGATGATGGTGTGCATCCCGTTCTTCGGCGGCCTGTCCGACCGGGTCGGGCGCCGCCCGCTGTGGCTGGTCTCGCTGGTCGGGCTCGCGGTGCTGGCGGTGCCGATGTATTGGCTGATGGGGGTTGGCACCGGCTGGGCCGTGCTCGGCTTCGTGGTGCTCGGGCTGTTCTACATCCCGCAGCTGGCCACCATCAGCGCGACCTTCCCCGCCATCTTCCCGACCCACGTGCGCTACGCGGGGTTCGCGCTCGGCTACAACGTGTCGACGGCGGTGTTCGGCGGTACCGCGCCGCTGGTGAACGAGGCCGTCATCGAATCGACCGGCTGGTCGCTGTTCCCGGCGTTCTACATGATCGGCGCCACCCTGATCGGCCTGGTGGCCTGGGCGTTCCTGCGGGAGACGGCCGGCACTTCGATCCGTGGCACCGAGGTGCCCGACGCGAACACCGACGAGATCCCGCTGCCGGTGCGGGTGGCCACCGCCTGATCCGCCTGATCCGGGGGCGTCAGTGGGCCAGCTTCAGGCCCACCACACCGCCGACGATCAGCACCAGCAAGCCGATCTTCAGCAGGGAGACGCTCTCGGTGCCGGTGGCCATCGCGTACACGACGGTGAGGGCAGCGCCGATGCCAACCCACACCGCGTACGAAGTGCCCACCGGCAGGGTGCGCATCGCGTAGGCGAGGCCGATCATCGAGAAGATGAGCGCGACGGCGAATACCGCCGAGGGAACGAGCCGGGTGAAGCCTTCGGATTTGCCGAGCGCGGTGGCCCAGACGGCTTCGAGAACGCCGGAAACGATCAGTACTGCCCATGCCATGGCGGTGTCCCTTTCGGAAATACCGTCTTGTCGGTGCCCGGGTACGGTTTCGATCGTCCGGTCGGCCGCTGGGAGGTGGCGGCCTCGTTTCTCATGATAACCACCTACCGCGGGAGGCTCCGCCATGCCAGTATTGGCGCAGTGCCAATATCGGGGTACCGAGGGCACCCATCTGGTCCGGGCACCACGTCCGGGCGTTCGAGTCTGTCGAAAGGACTGTTGCGCATGAGCGAGGTCACCCCTCCCTTCGCCGAGATCGTGAACGCGGCGATGGAGCACACCATCCCGATCGCGCACACCATGGGGGTGCAGGCGGTCGAGGTGCGTCGCGGATACGCGGCCACCACGGTGCCCGTGGCGGGCAACGGCAACCACTTCGGGGTGATGTACGCCGGCGTGCTGTTCACCGTCGCCGAGATCCTCGGTGGTGCGATCGCCGTCGCCACCTTCGACAACTCGGAGTTCTATCCGCTGGTCAAGGATCTGCACATCTACTTCCGTAAGCCGGCCAAGACCGATGTGCGGGCCGAGGCGACACTGTCCGACGCCGAGATCGACCGGATCGTCGCGGAGGCCACCGCGGCGGGCAAGTCCGATTTCACCTTGACGGCGGTGGTCACCGACGCCGACGGCGTGGTGGTCGCGGAAACCGAAGGGCTCTACCAGCTCCGGGCGCACGGCAAGTAGCGTGCGGGCGGGCGGTAGGCGATGGCCCGCCGCCCGTCGTCGATCGTCAGTTCCCCTGGTTCAACCGGATGCGCAGCACATCGCCGCCCTCGGTGCCGGCGAACACCGTCGAGTCCGGGCCGGGGGACACCGCGAGCGCGGTGATCGGCTGGGTGGTGGCCACGGTGCAGGTGGCGCCGGTGGCGACGTCCACGCGGGCCAGCCTGCCGGTCGCGGTGCTCACATAGAGCATGCCGTCCGGGGCGATGGTGAGATCGTCGGGCAGCGCGGGCGGATTCGAATGCGGCGACAGATCGGCCACCACGCTCGGATGCGCCGGATCGGCGATCGGCACCCGCAGCACGCGCGCGGTCGGACTCGACAGCAGCGTCACATACAGCGCGTCGTCGTGCGCCACCAGGCCGTTGAGGCCGAAATCCTGTGGTGCGGCTGCGGTCCACTCACGATCGATGCTGCCGTCGCGGCGCACCCGGATGATGCCGCCGCCGGTGTCGGTGATGTAGAGGTAGCCGTCCTCGTCGAACGCGGCGCCATTGGCCATGCCGATGTTGTCGACGAAGACCTCCGGCACCGGGTTCGCCGCGGTCGGGTCGAACCGGACCACGCCGCCGGTCTTCATGATCGTGCTGGTGGTGATGTTGCCGAAGTTGACGTACATCAGCCCGTCCGGGCCGGGCCGTACGGC
Organism: Nocardia sp. CDC519; assembly: GCF_059509835.1. Lineage (NCBI taxonomy): Bacteria > Bacillati > Actinomycetota > Actinomycetes > Mycobacteriales > Nocardiaceae > Nocardia > Nocardia sp. CDC519. The sequence goes on from NZ_CM183377.1 coordinate 1,951,977, forward strand.
GCCGGGGAAGGTGACCGGCACGGTGGCGGTGAGGTTGCCCGCCCTGTCGTAGCGCTCGACGACATTGCGGAAGATGCGCGAAACCCAGAGGTTGCCCTCGGCATCGAAGCCGACGTTCTCCGACCAGTCCAGCAGCGGGACCCGCGCCGCCGTCGCCGTGGACACCGCGGCGGGCGGGCAGGAGGCCGGGTCGGCGAGGGCGGGAGCCGGTGCCAGGAAACCGGCAGCGACCGCGAGCAATGCGGCAGCGGGTGCGCCGAGGAGGCGGCGGCCGGTGAAGCGACGGCGCGGACTGCGGGGTCCCGGATGCGCGTTCGGCAAGACAATCCCGTCTCTGCTGGTGTTCGGTGGGCCGAGCGGGATCGTAGGATGCCGGGCGAGGCCCTCGCAACCCGTCGGGATGGGGGAGCGGGGGCGCGCGGAGTTCGCGGAAAGGTTGCCGCCGTGCGTTTTTGCGCGCCGCCCGGACCTGCTCCCCCCTCTCGGAACAGGTCCGGCCGGCATCGATGACGATGCCGCCGGACTCTCGAGACGGGCTTAAGACCGGCTTAAGGGGCCGCAGGCCCGATCACAGCACGGCTTGGGTCTGGGTCACCTTCGCGACGAGTTTGTCGGCGTCGTCGCGGATTTCGGTTTCCACCACGATGAACTTGCGGCCGGGGTGCAGCACGGTGCTGGAGGCGACCGCGTGGCCGGACCGGATCGCGCGCAGGAAGTTCGACTTGGACTCCACGGTCGTCGTACCGCTCGCGCCCTCGGGCAGGTTGAGGAACGCGCAGACCGCTGCCGTCGCATCCGCCAGCGACATGAGCACGCCGCCGTGCATCGCCCCGCCGAGGGTGCACAGCGACTCGTCCCAGGCGAGCCTGCTGCGGACCAGGCCGGGACCGTGTTCGAGTACTTCGACGCCGAGCCGTTCGGTGAACGGCATGGACTGGTGGAACAGCTGTGTACCTTCGGTATCGATCATGATCTCGAGTGTGCCGGACGCCGGTCAGCCGATCTTGGCGATCACCGCACGCGGCAGCCGGGGGAGGACGAGATCGAACAGCCGCCACGGCCATCCGGGTACACACGCACGCACCCGCTCGGCCTCGATCGCGGCGACCATCGCGGCGACGCCCTTGTCCAGCGGGGCGATCAACCGGGTGTCGCCGGCCTGGGTGACCATCTCGGTGGCGATGAAACCGGGCAGCAGGGTGGTCACCGCGATCGGCGAGGTGCGCAGTTCGGTGGCCAGCCCATCGCCGAGCGCGGCCAGCCCGGCCTTGCTCGCCGCGTACGCGGCCCGCTTGCCGGGGAATCCCCGGACGGCGCTCATCGAGGAGACCAGCACCAGGTGGCCGGAGTTCTGCTCACGGAAGATCTCCAGCGCGGCCTCCGCCTGGGCCAGTGCACTGACGAAATCGGTGGTGGCGGTCGCCAGATTGGCATCGGCGCGACCGGTGCCGACCTTGGCGCCCTTGCCGATCCCGGCGTTCACGATCACTCGATCGAGACCATCGAGCTCGTCGCGGAGTTCGCCGAACACCCCGGGGATCGCGGCGTGATCGTCGACGTCGAGCGCGCGCACCGCGACGGTGATACCGGGGTGCGCGGCCGTCAGTTCGTCGCGCAAGGCCTCGAGCGCGTCCACGCGGCGCGCGCACAGCGCGAGATCGCGGCCCTTGGCGGCGAATTGGCGCGCCATGCCCGCGCCGAGACCCGCGCTGGCGCCGGTGATCAGAATCCTGGTCCTCGTCATGGTTCGACCCTAGTGATGCTGAACAGTGCTCGATAGCGACCGGCGAGCCGGTGGCATTCGATCAGCCGCGGGTCGGGAGGGCGCCGGCGGACCCGCTGTTCGGCGGCGTGGGCAATTGTCGCCACGGACCGCAATTCACCGTTCGGAAGGCCACATCGTGCGCTTCGATCAATACCCGGACCGGCCGTTCGCGGGTGTAATTGTTGGCCCGGACATATCGCATATCGGTGTTGTCGCCCTCGACCTTCCACAGCCGCCGCCAATCGCAGCCGTGTGCCGGGTCGGGTGTGCCGGGCGCTTCCCACAATCCGGGGTTGATATCGACGCCGACGATATAGACGCCGTCGTGCGGCATCTCGGGGGCCGGTGCGGCGGCAGCGGTCCCACCGCCGAGCAATGTGGTGACCGAAGCGATGGCTCCGGCGATGACCAGCGTGCCTGCACGCATGACGATGTCTCCTCGAATCCCGCAAGGTCGCCGCCGGGAAGCGGCCGGTCTGAGATCCCCGAATCTCCCCGGCAGATCTACCAGACGGGTGCACCCCCATTGGGCGATTCGGGGAATTTCGTCGATTCGCACAATTTCCTCGATGTGAGTGATGTCACCGAGGCCGCGATGCGCGATATCTCTTACATGACAGGTCGTCGCTCGGCTCGAATGGTTTCCGGATCCGCGTGTGGGACGCGGTGCGCTCGTTTGTGCACCGACGACGGCCTGGCCTCCGTGCTGGCCGAGGACCGCGCATTACTGCACTGGCGCGCCATGCACGCGCTCGGCGATCAAGGGCTGGCCGAGCAGGCCGTCCAGGAGACGCTGCTGCGGGCCTGGCGTTCCTGTGCCCGCTTCGACGAACGTAAGGGCAGCCTGCGGACCTGGCTGCTGGCCATCGAGCGCAATGTCCTGATCGATATGGCGCGGGCGCGCGCGAGCAGGCCCGGCGACACCGGGTGGGAAGAGGTCTCCGAACTCAGCGATGTCCGCTATTCGCATCCGGACTTCGCCGACGGCCTTGTCGACGGTTTGCTGGTCGACGATCTACTCGCCCGATTGACCGATTCGCAGCGCGCCGCGGTGGTCGAAGTGATCCTGCGGGACCGCGCCTATCAGGAGGTCGCGGCCGAATTCGGCGTCCCGGTGGGCACGGTGAAGACCAGGGTGCACTACGCGCTGCGCACCCTGCGGCAGCTGCCGCAAGCCGCCTGACCTGCGCTGACACCCCTTCCTCCGGCCCCCGGCGCGAAACGGTCGTGGCTCAGATCACACTTCCGTAACGAGGGTTGCGCTGCGGTTGCCGCTGTGACCAGAGTGAACCACTGGGTTTGGTGTTGCTAGTGGGAAGCTAGTGGGAAGGGAGGGGCGCTCCGTCCCGGAGCGCCGACCGCATATGAAGCCGAACTTCGTCAAGGCTGGTCTCTGCGCCGTCGTCGGTACGGCCATGGCGCTCGCTCCGTCCGCCGTCACCGCGACCGCCGCACCGGTATCGCCCGACATGGCCACCAAACTGGCGGGCAGAACCGTCTTCCTCGATCCGGGCCACCAGGGGCCGAACCACACCGAGAACCTCGCGCGCCAGGTCAGCGACGGCCGCGGCGGCACGAAGGACTGCCAGACCACCGGCATGACCACCGTCAACGGCGTCGCCGAACACACCATCAATTGGAACGTCGCCCAGCTGGTCAAGACCTCACTGGAAAGCCTCGGCGCCCGCGTCGTGCTCAGCCGCCAGGACGACAGCGGTTGGGGCGGGTGCATCGACGAGCGCGCCGCGGCCGCCAACGCCTCCGGGGCCGCCGTGGCGGTCAGCATCCACGCCGACGGAGCGCCCGCGCAGTATCGCGGGTTCCACGTCATCGTGCCGCAGTTGCCGATCCCCGACCCCGCGGCCGACCGGGTGCAGTCGACGGCCGGGTTGGCGGCGTCGAAGGCGATGCGCGATGCCTACCTGTCGTCGGGCTTCCCGTCGGCGAACTACGCGGGCGTGGTGGACGGCTTGCAGACCCGCGCCGACGTCGCCGGGCCCGCGTTGACGACCGTGCCCGATGTGTTCATCGAGATGGGCAACGGCGCCAACCCCGAGGATGCCGCGCTGCTGGAATCCGGCGACGGGCAGTTGAAGCACGCCATCGCCATCACCACCGGACTGGTGAGCTTCCTGCTCGGCGCACCGCCGTCGGCCGATACCCCGGTCGGGGCGCCCGATACCGGCGTCGATACCCCCGCGGTGGCTCCTGCGCCGCAGGACCCGGCTCCGACGACGACCTCTGCGGCGCCGACCACGACCGCCGCTGCGGAACCGGCCCCGGCCGGGGCGCCGACTCCCGCGCAGACCACCGCGCCGGCGCCGACCACCACCACGCCACCGGCGGCTCCCGCGCAACGGCCTGGCGTGAACAACTCCCGTACGGCACCCGGCTCCGACGCGCCGCAGACCCGGTCCGCGCCGGCGACCACGCCGAAGTCGACGCCGAGCACCACCAAGGCGCCGAGCGGGTCCAGCAGCACCTCCCCGGAAGCGCGGACCGGCGATTCCGACGACGGCGTCGTCGGCACCGTGATGGAACTGCTGATGCCGCTGGCGAAGGCGCTCGGCATGGACGACACCGCGATCACCGCGGAGCTGATCAACCTGGCCTACACGCTGGCCGCCGCCCTGTTCGCGCCGACGGACTGACCCTAGGCCGCATCCGGCCGTGGGGAGAGGGTGTCGGCGGATGCCAGTAGGGTGTCCGGGTGGCCCAGTCGATTCCTGTCGTGATCGTCGCCGGGTTCCTCGGGTCCGGCAAGACGACATTGCTCAACCATCTGCTCCGCGATAATCGCGGCACCCGGATCGGGGTCGTCGTCAACGACTTCGGCGCGATCAATATCGACGCGATGCTGGTGGCGGGCCAGGTCGACGCCATGGTCTCGCTCGGCAACGGCTGCGTGTGCTGTGCGGTCGACGTCAGCGAATTGGATGAGCTCTTCGACCGGCTCGCCCAGCCGAGCGCCCGCATCGACGTCATCGTGGTCGAGGCCAGCGGCCTGGCCGAACCGCGCAACCTGATTCGCATGGTGGCGGCCAGCGAGAATCCGCGCATCCGCTACGGCGGCCTGGTGGAAGTGGTCGACGCCGAACAGTTCCCGGCGCACCGGGAGCGTCATCCGGAACTGGCCGATCATCTGCGGCTGGCCGATCTGGTGGTGGTCAACAAGGCCGATCGGGTCGAACCGGCGCAGCTCGCACCGCTGCGCGCGGAGATCGCCACGCTGATCGAGCCTGCCCCGGTGTACGCGACCAGCCACGGCCGGATCGAACCTGGCCTGCTGTTCGACGAACCGTTGCGCGAAGCTCCGCGGGTGGCCGAGCAATTGAGCTTCGACGAACTGCTCGCCGAGCATCAGCACGATCCCACCGACGGCCACCGCCATCTGCACGACGAGTACCTCACCGTGTCGTTCACCAGCTCCCGCGATCTGGATCCGAGGCAACTGATCGGCTTCTTCGAGGATCCGCCGCCGGGATTGTTCCGCGCCAAGGGATTCGCCGCATTCGCGGTCGCCGGTGAGCATCGCAAGTTCGTTCTGCACATGGTAGGAAGACATCTCGTATGCGAGCCGGCCGCATGGCGGCGCGGCGAGGATCGCCGCAGCAGGCTGGTTCTCATCGGTGCCGGTCTGGATACCGAACTGGCGCTGAAACGCCTGAACGAGACGGTGCACGCCGGCGAGCAATTGCTGGACGAGGCCTCGATGCTGCCGGTATGGCGATACGTGCCGCACTGAGTCGGCGGCCGGATAATCCGAAATTGGCGCGTTTATCACCAATGTGGCGCAATAGGCGCTGGCGCGACCGTGCCGGTCGCACAAAACTCGTCATCATGTTCGTCGTGTCGCCGCACTAGGCGTGTCGCCTCGTGGGCCCCCGGTGCACTGCGGACAGTTTCGAAGTTCGCTTGTTGACGAGGGGAGAGTGTCATGTACGCGACCAGGGAGACTGCCACTGCATATGTGATCGCCGCGCTGGAGGCCAAAGGTACGGCCACCCGCTACGATTTCGACGTACCGGCCATTGTCGCCGCGTCCCACGCGGCCGCCAGAAGCTGGGACTTCCGTTCCCTCGAGGGCGGCACCTTCTGGCGCATCGCCGCGCGATTCCTGAAATAACATCCGGACCGGTGCAACGTCGCCGGCCCCGGGTCGGGTCGGCGGCGTTCAGTCCAACTGCTCGCACCGGCGATGCGAGCCGGTGATCGACCAGCGTCGCGCCGCCCGCCGCAGCGAACCCGGATCGGTGTACCCGAGCAGCTGAGCCTGCCGGGCCCGGGTGATCGGACCGGTCGCGGTGGCCTCCGCGAGCCGCGCCGCGCGCGCCCGGTCCACCTCCTGACGCCAGGTCGTTCCGGCCTCCATCAGCCTTCGCTGCAGGGTGCGTGGGCTGGTCGCCATCCTGCGCGCTACCGCTTCCAGCGATACCTCACCGACTTCCAAGGCCTTGGCCAGAGCCGTCGCGACCTGCTCCGCCCAGGTGGTGGCCAGCGGCGGAGGCGGCGGCAGCGCGTCGGCCAACGGCTTGAGCACCGTGGCGAGAGTGGGATCGGTGGAGGTGAGCGGCAGATTCATATCTGCGGCGCGGAAGGTCACCGCGTCGATGGGTGCCCGGAATTCGATATCGGTGGTGCCGAAGAGTTCGACAAAGGCGTTCAGCGACGGCGGTGGCTCGCGCCGCAGCTGCACCCGTATCGGGATCACCGGCGCGGCGATCACCAGGCGGCTGCGCGCCACGACGGCGGCCAGCCCCCACAGATGAATCCGGTCTCGGCTGTAGCCATCGGTGTCGACCATCTCGATCGACAGCGTCACTTCGTCGTCGTCCTGGACCAGACCCCAGCGATGGTTGGTGGTCACGGCGGTGACATACGGTCCGAGAGTGCGCAACCCGGAGCCGAGATCGGGTGCGGTGGAGAACAGGTAGTCGTACAGGCCGAGCGCGCCCATGCTGTAGCGGTTCGCCACGCGCAGCGGGACGGCCGGATCGCCGAGCTCGTGTTCGGCGACCTCCCACAGGCGCGCGAAGATCTCGCTCGGCACATACGCCTCGGGGCTGGCAAGGGCCCATGACGGGAGCCCGATGTCCCGGATCAGTTTGTCTCGGTCCAATCCGGCCGCAGTGAGTTCGCCGATGACGAACCGATGCAACGTGACTTGGTCAGAACGCATGCCCTCTCCTGCGGGAGATCTACAAGCACCTGACGGCCACCGTATACGGACATCCCATGACTCGTCACGAAACGAGGCCAGAGTTTACCCGAAAGAATCCCCGCGTAAACACGGAAAATCTGTCTCGTATGCGACATCTCGCGAGCGCGTCATCCTGTCGCGGTAACGACAATCCGGCCGTGGCTCGAGTGCTCCGCCGCAGGTCGAACGCTCAGCCGCAGGCGTTGACCCATTCCGATAGCCCGTCGGCGAACAGCTGTCGCTTCCAGATCGGCACCTCGTGTTTGATCCGGTCCACCAGTTCGGCACAGGCGGCGAAGGCTTCGGCCCGATGCGGCGCGGCGACGGCCACCACGATGGCGAGATCGCCGATCGTCAGGCTGCCCACCCGGTGTACCGCGGCCACCGGCAGCCCGGAGGCGTCGGCCTGCTCCGCGCAGCAACGACGCAGAAAGCGTTGCGCGTCCGGATGTGCCGAATACTCCAGCGCCGAGACCGCCTGCCCACCATCGTGGTTGCGTACCACCCCGGTGAACACGACCACCGCGCCGTGCTCGGGGCCCGCGACGGCGGCGTCGACCACCGCCGGATCCAGTGGCCGATCACTGATCTCGGCCAGCCGCACCAGATCACCCGTTGTCATGGTCACCGCCTCCCGCGACCTGAGCCAGCAGATGCCCGAGCAACGGCTCGAGCACCGCGATACCGTCTTTGACCCCGCCGGGGGAGCCGGGCAGGTTCACGATCACCGTCCGGCCGGCCAGTCCCGCCACCCCGCGGCTCAATGCGGCGAGCGGGAACTTCGCGGTGCCGCGCTGCCGGATGGCCTCGGCGACGCCGGGCAGCTCCCGATCCAGCACGGCGAGGGTGGCTTCCGGGGTGGCGTCGGTGGGGGAGGCGCCCGTGCCGCCGGTGGTGACGACCAGCTCGGGCGCGTCACCCAATGCCTCGGCCAGGCCGGCCGCAATATCGGCGTCGGCGTAGATCAGCGGGCCACGTACCGAGAACCCGAGGCCGCGCAGCCATTCGGTGAGGGCGGGACCGGTGGTATCGGTGCGCGTGCCCGCGGCCGCGCCGGTCGAGGCGACCAGCACGACGGCGGACTTGCCGGGCCGCGCGGACTCGGTGGACACCTCGGTGGCACGCGCATCGGAGGGGGTGGCGGGAACCACCCGATCGGCGCCGCCGGACTCGGCCGCGGGCCGTTCCCAATGCCCGTGCTTGCCACCGTCTTTGGTGAGTAGTCGGACTCCGGTCAGCACGGCCGCCGGATCGACGGCCTTGACCATGTCGTGCAGTGTGAGCCCGGCGACGGCCACCGCGGTCAGCGCCTCCATCTCGACACCGGTGGGCCCCTTGGTCTTCGCGGTGGCCTCGATGGTGATCGAATCCTCGGTGAACCCGAAGGCCACCTTTACCGAGGACAACGCCAGCTGATGGCACAGCGGAATCAGCTCGGAGGTCTTCTTCGCGCCCGCTATGCCGGCGATCCGGGCGGTGGAGAGTACATCGGCCTTGGGCATATCGTCGGCGCGCACCAAGGCGACCACCTCGGCGGTGGTGCGCAGCTCACCCGCCGCGACCGCGACCCTGGTCGTCTCGGCCTTGGCGCTCACATCAACCATATGGGCGCGGCCCTCGGCGTCCACATGCGACAACTCGTTCACAGCGACCACACTCGCACAGTCGCGCCGACCGGCAGAGCATCGACCTCGGCGGGCACATCGATGAGCACATCGGCCGCCGCCATGCTCGCGACCAGGTGCGAGCCGGGCCCGGACACCACCTCCACCGCGCGCGGCCCGCCCGCGGTACGGGCCAGCCGGCCCCGAAGGAATTGGCGGCGGCCCCGTGGTGAACGGATGGCGCTCAGCAGGGGCAGTTCGAAGACCTCCACCTCGGGCAGCCCGGCCAGGCGGCGCAGCATCGGACGGGCGAACACCTCGAACGAGACCATCGCGCTGACCGGATTACCGGGGAAGCTGAGCACCGGAACGCCATCGACCACGGTCGAACCCTGCGGGCCACCCGGCTGCACCGCCACCGAGCCGAACTGCCCGCCCATCGGTTCCAGGACGTCCTTGACCACTTCGAAATCGCCCTTGGACACCCCGCCGGTGGTGAACACCACGTCGGCCGAACGCGTTGCGGCCGACAGTATCCGGCGGAACTGCGCGGGCTGGTCGCCGCTGTGTTCGACGCCGGCGACGGCGACGCCGTTCGCGGTGAGCGCGGCGGCCAGCGCGATGCCGTTGGAGTCGTAGATCTGGCCCGGCGCCAGCGCGGTGCCCGCGGGGACCAGTTCGTCACCGCTGGTGATCACCACCGCCCGGATCGGCTCGAACACCCGCACCGACGGCAGGCCGACCGCCGCCAGCGCGGCGATATGCCGTGGCGCGAGCAGCGTCCCGGCGGGGACCAGTTCGTCACCGGCCCGGACGTCGGTGCCCGGTTCCCGCACGAACTCGCCCCGGCTGCGCCCGCGCTCGACGACGACGGCACCCGCCTCGCCGCGCGCGTCTTCCACCGGGACCACGCAGTCGGCGCCCGGCGGCACCGGCGCACCGGTCATCACCTTGCGCGCGGTGCCAGGCGCCAGCGGCTCCAGGCCGGGATCGCCTGCCGCGACCACGCCCGACAGCGGCAGTGTCACCGGTGTGACGGCCACGTCGGCGGCGCGCACCGCGTAGCCGTCCATCGCGGAGTTACGGAAGACCGGCAGGTCGACGGGGGCGCGCACGGTGTCGGCCAGCTGCCTGCCCAGGGCGGCGGACACGGCGACGGTCTCGACCGGTCGCGCCGCGAGCGGACGCAGCAGCGTCTCGATGCTGTCGCGATATTCGTCGACGGACCGGACGGCGACGGTGGCGGACCGGGTAGTCATGCGCTCAGCCTAATCGCAGGTCGCGGCCATGGTCGCGGCCATCGTCTCACCCCTGGACCGCGGCGATTGTGAGGTGTGGCGACGGTGACGGCGCCGTGGTGCCCAGCGGCCGACGGGTCATAATGGAGGGGTGACGCTGGTCGAGATGGGCATCCCCGCCGTGCGGTCCGGGCGTCCCTCGCTCGACGGCCGCCCCGAAACACCGCTGCTGGTGGACCGATTCGGCCGCGTCGCCCGCGACCTCAGGGTCTCGATCACCGAGAAATGCTCGCTGCGCTGCACCTACTGCATGCCGGAAGAGGGCCTGCCCGCCATTCCGCACGAGGAATTGCTGACCGCCGCCGAGATCGTCCGGTTGGTCGCGCTCGCCGTGCGTGAGCTGGGCATATGGGAGATCCGCTTCACCGGCGGCGAGCCGCTCATGCGCCGCGATCTGGAAGAGATCATCGCGGGCTGCCATGCGCAGGTACCGCAGACGCCGCTGGCCATGACCACCAACGGGGTCGGTCTGGAACATCGCGCCGAGGGACTGGCGCGCGCCGGGCTCGGCCGGGTCAACGTCTCGCTCGACACCGTCGACCGCTTCGGCTTCGCCACCCTCACCCGCCGCGACCGGCTCGACTCCGTGCTCGCAGGCATCCGCGCCGCCCGCGACGCCGGCCTGGCCCCGATGAAGGTCAACGCGGTGCTGATGCGCCAGACGCTCGCCGGTGCGCCCGACCTGCTGCGCTGGTGCCTGGACGAGGGCTGTGAGCTGCGGTTCATCGAGGAAATGCCGCTGGACGCCGATCACGAGTGGGCGCGCACGAACATGGTGACCGCGGCCGAACTGCTCGAGGTGCTCGGCACCCGATTCGAACTCACCGCCGCCGGGCGATCGGATCCGTCGGCGCCGGCGGAGCGCTGGCTGGTCGACGGCGGGCCCGCGACCGTCGGCATCATCGCGTCGGTGACCAGGAAGTTCTGCGATACCTGCGACCGCACCCGGCTCACCGCCGACGGCATGCTGCGCTCCTGCCTGTTCAGCGATCAGGAGTTCGACCTGCGCGCGGTGCTGCGCTCGGGCGCCGATGATGCCGAGATCGCCCAGCTGTGGCGGGGCGCGATGTGGAACAAGTGGGCGGGCCACGGCATCGACGCGGCCGGTTTCGTCCCACCCGAACGGACGATGGGAGCCATCGGTGGTTGAGGTCCGCTATTTCGCCGCCATCGCCGACGCGGTCGGCAAGGACACCGAAACGCTCGACCTACCCGCCGGGGCCACCGTCGGTGACCTGCGCACCGCCCTGGCCCGCGAGTACGGCCCCGACCTGGACAAGATGCTCGACGTCTGCGCCTATCTCGTCGGTGACGAACTCACCCGCGATGCCGCCGTCGCGTTGCCCCCGCGCGTCGACGTCCTGCCGCCGTTCGCCGGCGGCTGACCGGTTTTCGCACGGGCGTGAGCGGCCGGGCAGGCTGATCCGCATCGATGTCGGCAGCGATGTCGAGAACCGCGATCGTCATCCGTCGTGCTGATGAGAGGGGTATCGGGCTCCTCCGATTCGAGGAAGGATGACGCCATGCAGTACCTGGCATTGCTCGTCGGGCGCGATGACGATCCGGAAGCACTTCCGGGCAGCGCGGAGTTCGACGCGGAGGTCCAGCGGTACGCGGAATTCGAGGAGCGGGTCGCCGCCGCCATCGCGGGCGGTGCGGCGCTGTATCCGTCCAGTACCGCGGTGAACGTTACCCGTGACGGTGACACCACACTGCTCACCGACGGCCCGTTCGCCGAGGGTGCCGAGGTGGTCGGCGGGTTCTACGTCTTCGACGTGGCCGACCTCGACGAGGCCATCGGACTCGCCAGGCAGCTCCCCGCGGTCGAGACGGGTGCGGTCGAGTTGCGCCCGCTGGTGCAGTGGACCCCGCACGACACACCAGGGGCCGATTGGTGGATGGCGCTGCTGTGGGATCGCGCCGACGCGGTGATCGTCCCGGACACCCCGGAATGGGCGGCCGCGCTCACCGAGCACCAGCGCTTCGCCGACCGGGTCGGTGCGGCGAAACGCGGGGGCGGTGCGCTGCGGCCACCGTCATCGGCGACGACCTTGCGCATGCGGGAGGGCGAACTGTCCATCACCGACGGCCCCTTCGCCGAAACCGCGGAGGTGGTCGACGGGTTCTATCTGTTCGCGGCCCCTGATCGGCAAGCGGCCTCGGAGATCGCCGCCCAGATCCCGCTGGGCGCCAAGGGGCGCACCGAACTGCGCCAGATCGTCGACCTCGGCCAGTAGTAGCACTGTGTCCGTGACCACCGAGCCGGCCGAATTCGATCGCGTCTACCGCGCCGAGTTCGGCCGGGCTGTCGCCACGCTCGCTCGGCTGACCGGCGATGTCGGTCTGGCCGAGGACGCCGTTCAGGAAGCGTTCGCCGACGCGCTGCGCACCTGGCCCCGCCGCGGCAGTCCCGACAACCCCGGCGCCTGGATCACCACCGCCGCCCGGCACCGGGCCCTCGACCGTCTGCGGCGCGAATCCTCCCGCGAGGCCAAGGAATACGCTGCCGCCCGACTCGCACCCGAGGACGAGGAGCCGGATGTGGGCTCGATCGCCGACGATCAGCTGCGCATGATCTTCACCTGCTGTCATCCCGCGCTGGCGCCGGAATCCCGGGTCGCACTGACCTTGCGGCTGGTGTGCGGGCTGCGCACGGCCGAGATCGCGCGGGCGTTCCTGCAACCGGAATCCACGGTCGCGCAACGCCTCAGCCGGGCCAAGGCCAAGATCCGTGACGCGGGCATCCCGCTGCGGGTGCCGCCCCCGCAGCTGCTGCCCGAACGCACTCCGGCCGTGCTGGCCTGCATCTACCTGGTGTTCACCGAGGGCTATTTCGCCACGTCGGGCCCTGAGGCGGTGCGAGATGAGCTGTGCGATGAGGCGATTCGGCTCGGCACCCTGGTGTGCGAGCTGATGCCGGACGAGCCGGAGGCCAGGGCCCTGCTGGCGTTGATGCTGCTGACCGACAGCCGCCGCGCCCAACGTCGCGGTGCGGGCGGTGAGCTGATTCCGCTGGAGGAGCAGGATCGCCGCCGCTGGCACCGGACGAAAATCCGGGCGGGCCTCTCGTGTCTGGTCGCGGCCGCCGAGGAGGGCGGCGGCGGAAAGTACCTCGCGCAGGCCAGGATCGCCGCCTCACATGCCGTCGCCCCGAGCTGGGAGCAGACCGATTGGGCCGCCATCGTTTCCGCCTATGACGAGCTGAAGGCCGGTGCCTGGACACCCGCGATCGAGGTGAATCGCGCCGTCGCCATCGGCTTCCTCGACGGCCCGGAGGCCGGGCTCGCGGCCCTGGACGAGATCGCGGACCATCCGCGGCTCGCGGGCAACCATCTCGTCTCGGCCACGCGTGCGGACCTGTTGCGCCGGGCCGGTCGACATCGTGCGGCGGAGCGGCACTACCGCCAGGCCCTGGCGCGGATCGGCACCGATCCGGCGGCGCGGTTTCTGCGACGGCGCCTGGATGAGGTGATCGCCGCGCAGCAGGCGCACCCGGAGCAGCCGGAGCCGTCGAACTAGCGGCCGCTCAGCGCGTCGCGCCGGCGGAGTTCGGCGAGTCGCGCGGCTCAGCGCCACCAGTCGTCGAGCGGGGTGACCGGCACCGTGCGCTTGTGCCGGGTCTTCAGGAAGATGTCCTCCACCCGCTGCGCCACCTCCGCGCTGACCTCTTTGCCCTCGAGGTAGTCGTCGATCTCGCTGTAGCGCAGGCCGAGTGCTTCCTCGTCGGGCAGGGCGGGGCGATCGTCTTCCAGATCGGCGGTCGGCACCTTGGACCAGACCGAGGCCGGTGCGCCGAGCTCCTGGAGCAGCGCCGCGCCCTGACGCTTGGTGAGGCCGGTGAGCGGAGTCAGGTCGACGCCACCGTCACCGAACTTGGTGAAGAAGCCGGTGACCGCCTCGGCCGCGTGGTCGGTGCCCACCACCAGCAGATTCTCCTGACCGGCGATGGCGTACTGGATCACCATCCGTTCCCTGGCCTTGATATTGCCGCGCACGAAATCGCGCAGCTTCGGCACCTGCAATCCCGAGGCGACCTCGGCGGCAACGGCATTGGCGCCGGGGCGCACATTGACCACTACCGACCGCTGCGGCGCGACGAAGTTCATCGCGATCCGCGCATCGGCCTCATCGGCCTGCACGCCGTAGGGCAGCCGCACCGCGATGAAGGTGGCCTCGACACCCTCGGCCAGCAGCTCCTCGGTGGCGAGTTGGCACAGCCGCCCGGCCAGCGCACTGTCCTGGCCGCCGCTGATGCCGAGGACGTATCCCTTCGCCGGTGTGGCGCGCAGATAGTCCTTGAGGAAATCGATCCGGCGCCGGACCTCGGTTTTCGGCTCGATGGACGGCTGGACGCCGAGCTCGGCGATGATCTGTGCACGCAGGTTCCCCATAGCCGCTCACTCTACTGGCGGATGGGGCCCCGCCACACGCCGAACGAGACCTTCCCAGTGATCGCCGATCTGCTCTCTGGTGTAGCCCTGAGCGCGGATCTGGTACAGCACCAGCGCGGCGCTCAGCGCGGCGAGCAGCGCATCGGCCAGCAACGGGATGTCGCCGGGAGTCACCGCCTGCCGCAGCAGCATCGAGACGTGGGTCTTGAGCAGGTTGTAGGGCCGTCCGCCGTACCGTTCGTCGGCCGAGCCCATCTCCGCCGCCCGGTGCAGTTCGCCCTCGACCTCGATGTCGAGCAGTCGCGCCCGCCCGAAGGCCACCAGTCGCTGCACCGGCGGGGCGCCCGGGCCCAGCGGCGGCGGCCCGAACATGAACGCCTCCTGGAACTTGCGTTCGGAATGGTCGAGCAGGGCGAGCATCAGCCCGGTCCGGTTGCCGAAGCGGCGAAAGACCGTGCCTTTGCCGACGCCGGCACGCTTGGCCAGCGCGTCCATGGTGAGTCCGTCGACGCCGTGCTCGCGCACCAGCTGCTGGGCGGCATCGAGCAGGAGCGCACGGTTGCGCGCGGCGTCGGCGCGTTCGGTGGGTTCGCTGATTCCCGGCAGCGGCGCGCCGATGTGGAGCAGCGGTCCGGCATCGCCCGCCCTGGCCGAGGTGTCGGCGGTACCGGGTATGAGGGGTTCGGGCACAGGGGTGTTGTAGCTCACTGGTGGCACGCCTACTTCGGTAGGAATTATTCGGACCACGGTCCGGTTATCAACCCATAGCTTACATCGGCAGTCGCTACCAGTAGACCAGGAGAAGACATGAGCACGACCCGCATCCTCACCCTCGTCGGCAGCCTCCGCGCCGGCTCGATCAATCGCCAGCTCGCCGAGGCCGCGGTGCAGATCGCCCCGGACGACGCCGCGATCTCGATCTACCAGGGCCTGGCCGAGATCCCGTTCTACAACGAGGACCTCGACGTCGAGGGTTCGGTGCCGGCCGCCGCGCAGGCGCTGCGGGCCGCGGCCGCCGAGGCCGACGCCCTGTTGCTGGTCACCCCCGAATACAACGGCACCTTGCCCGCCGTGCTGAAGAACGCCATCGACTGGCTCTCGCGCCCGTACGGCGCCGGTGCCATCAAGGACAAGCCGGTCGCGGTGGTGAGCGCCTCCATCAGCCCCAACGCGGCGCGCTGGGCGCACGGCGACGCGGTCAAGTCCGTCGGCGTCGCGGGCGGGCGGATCGTCGAGACCGCGCATCTGCACTTCGCCACGATCGGCGAGCGGTTCGGCGCCGCGCATCCGCGCGAGGACGCCGAGGCGTTGACCGCCCTGTCGGCCACGATCGCCGAGCTGGTCGGCGCCGCGCGAGACGAGCTCGTCTCGGCCTGATCCCGCGTACCGCCGACGGTGCCGCCCGCTTCCTTCGCCGGATGCGGGCGGCACCGTCGTTTCTGGGTCGCGACGGCCTCATGCGAGGGTGGTGACGATGGGGCGGGATAGGCGCAGGAGGCGCTCGAGGCGCTTGTGACCGACGTGATGCAAGGGTTTGCTGGGGAAGCGCCGAAGTATCGAATTGTGATCTGTGACACGGTCGTGTCGGCTTGCGAATCGACTGTCCAGGGACTTACGGCGACGAAATTTCATTCTTGTGACTCGCAACATGTCGTGTTGTTCCAAAGTGTCGGCCACTAGGTGTAGTGTCTTCGGTACTGGAGCGGGGCAAGCGAGAGCACCTAGCCCGACCCAGTGAGGACCGGCCCGAGCAGGGGATTTCGGGCCAGATCCAGGAGTTTGCGCAGCAACCAGGATCTTGCTGTCACAGGCACTGCATACGGATCACCGGCTGTGGATCAGGCATAGGAGAGAGGGACATCATCAATGACCATCACCGTGTACACCAAGCCCGCTTGCGTCCAGTGCAATGCCACCTACAAGGCCCTCGACAAGGCCGGGGTGGACTACGAAGTCATCGACATCTCCGAGAACGCCGAGGCGCGTGATTACGTCATGGCGCTGGGTTACCTGCAGGCCCCCGTGGTCGTCGCGGGCGACGTGCACTGGTCCGGTTTCCGGCCCGACCGCATCAAGTCGCTGGCCGTCGCGGCCTGATCCGACGCATCCGTCCTTCCGATGTGAGAGGGAGGTGGCCATGTCCGAGTCCTCCGACGCCTCGGACAACGCGCTGGTCTACTTCTCCAGCGCGTCGGAGAACACACATCGTTTCGTCGAGAAGCTGGGTCTCCCGGCGACTCGCATACCACTGCACACCGCCGATTCGCTGCGCGTCGACGAACCCTACGTGCTGATCGTCCCCACCTACGGGGGCGGTCGGCACGTTCTCGGGGGGAGCCGGTCCGATAAGGACTTCGTACCGCGGCAGGTCGCCAAGTTCCTCAACGATCCGCACAACCGCGCCCTGCTGCGCGGAGTCATCGCGGCCGGCAACACGAACTTCGGCGAGACCTTCTGCTATGCGGGAGAGGTGATCTCGCGCAAATGCGGGGTGCCGTACCTGTATCGCTTCGAACTCATGGGAACCGCGGAGGACGTCGAGCGCGTCCGAGAGGGATTGGGATTGTTTTGGCAGCAACAACGACAGCACCGACCGGTAAGACGGCCCGCCTAGAGCAGGCCCCCATCCGGGGCGCGGAGGGCGGCGAGGTACTCGATTACCACGCCCTCAACGCGATGCTGAACCTGTACGGCCCGAACGGCGAGATCCAGTTCGACAAGGACCGTGAGGCCGCCCACCAGTACTTCTTGCAGCACGTCAATCAGAACACCGTCTTCTTCCACAACCTGGACGAGAAGCTGGACTACCTGATCGACGAGAACTACTACGAGCGCGAGGTACTGGACCAGTACAGCCGCGAGTTCATCAAGAGCCTGTTCCAGCAGGCCTACGCCAAGAAGTTCCGGTTCCCGACCTTCCTCGGCGCGTTCAAGTACTACACCTCCTACACCCTCAAGACCTTCGACGGTAAGCGCTACCTGGAGCGGTTCGAGGACCGTGTGTGCATGGTCGCGCTGACGCTGGCCGCAGGCGATGAGCAGCTGGCCCGCGAGCTGGTCGAGGAGATCATCGACGGCCGCTTCCAGCCGGCCACCCCCACCTTCCTCAATTCGGGCAAGAAGCAGCGCGGCGAACCGGTGTCGTGCTTCCTGCTGCGCATCGAGGACAACATGGAGTCCATCGGACGCTCCATCAACTCCGCCCTGCAGCTGTCCAAGCGCGGTGGTGGTGTGGCGTTGCTGCTCAGCAACATCCGTGAGCACGGCGCGCCGATCAAGAAGATCGAGAACCAGTCCTCCGGCGTCATCCCGATCATGAAGCTGCTGGAAGACTCCTTCTCCTACGCCAACCAGCTCGGCGCGCGGCAGGGCGCGGGCGCGGTGTACCTGCACGCGCACCACCCCGACATCTACCGCTTCCTCGACACCAAGCGGGAGAACGCGGACGAGAAGATCCGCATCAAGACCCTCTCGCTCGGCGTGGTGATCCCCGACATCACCTTCGAACTGGCGAAGAAGAACGAGGACATGTACCTGTTCTCGCCGTACGACGTAGAACGCATCTACGGCAAGCCGTTCGCCGATATCGACGTCACCGAGAAGTACTACGAGATGGTCGACGACAAGCGCATCCGCAAGTCGAAGATCAAGGCGCGCGAGTTCTTCCAGACCATCGCCGAGCTGCAGTTCGAGTCGGGCTACCCGTACATCATGTTCGAGGACACGGTGAACCGGGCCAACCCGATCGCGGGCAAGATCACCCACTCCAACCTGTGCTCGGAGATCTTGCAGGTCTCCACGCCGTCGGAGTTCAACGACGATCTGTCCTATTCGAAGGTCGGCAAGGACATCTCCTGCAACCTCGGCTCGCTCAATATCGCCAAGACGATGGACTCGCCGGATTTCGCCAAGACCATCGAGACCGCGATCCGGGCGCTCACGGCGGTCTCGGACCAGACCCACATCTACTCGGTGCCCTCCATCGAGCAGGGCAACAACTCCTCGCACGCGATCGGTCTCGGGCAGATGAACCTGCACGGTTTCCTGGCGCGCGAGCGGATCCACTACGGGTCCGACGAGGGCATCGACTTCACCAACATCTACTTCTACACCGTGGTCTACCACGCGCTGCGGGCGTCGAACCGGATCGCCATCGAGCGCGGTAGCTACTTCGGTGGCTTCCCGGAATCGAAGTACGCCAGCGGCGAGTACTTCGACAAGTACACCGATCAGGTGTGGGAGCCCAAGACCGATCGGGTGCGGCAGCTCTTCGACGAGGCGGGCGTGCGCATCCCCACCCAGGACGATTGGCGTGAGCTGAAGGCCTCGGTCATGGAACACGGCATCTACAACCAGAACCTGCAGGCCGTGCCGCCCACCGGCTCGATCTCCTACATCAACCACTCCACCAGCTCGATCCACCCGGTGGCGTCGAAGATCGAGATCCGCAAGGAAGGCAAGATCGGGCGCGTCTACTACCCGGCGCCCTACATGACCAACGACAACCTCGAGTACTACGAGGACGCCTACGAGATCGGCTACGAGAAGATCATCGACACCTACGCCGCGGCCACCCAGCACGTGGACCAGGGCCTGTCGCTGACGCTGTTCTTCAAGGACACCGCCACCACCCGCGATCTCAACCGGGCCCAGATCTACGCCTGGCGCAAGGGCATCAAGACCTTGTACTACATCCGGCTGCGTCAGATGGCGTTGCAGGGGACCGAAATTGAGAACTGCGTCAGCTGTATGCTATAAGCGCTGCTCGTCGTAGGCGCAGGGCGGGGGTTCTCATGGATAGGCCAGCTCATGGTGTTATCTATGGAGTTCGCCTCTGTGCTGAGTCGAAGCCAATCCCAACTTCGGAAAATTCGGTCACGCGCACCCGCGGTTCGGACACGCGATGCCGGCGGAATCCCGGCAGCGACTATCGGAGATGCGAAAGGGCGCGGGAAATCCGAACTATGGGCGGGCAGCAGGCACTGAGACTCGGGCAAAGATGTCTGCCGTTCGAAAGGGCCGACCGATGCCGTCGCGTAAGCGTAGCGCGCACACGCGGTATCACACGAACATCGGCAGGTTCAAACAGTCTTGTATGTACTGCGTGGAGGATCTGGCGAACCAGAACGCCTCTCGACCGGACGGGTCGGTGAACTCGGCCGTCAGCCCAGGTCCTGAGACGTCGACGTAGGCCCAGCGGCACTGGCATCGGCACCGGCCCGGCTGACCACGGCAGCGGCCGCACCGGCGCGCTCGTCGGTGGCGCGGATCGGTGAACACCGGTCCGCGCCATTTCTTTTGGCGACGTTGTCGGTGGCCGGCGCTATTGTGGTCGCATAGGGAGTGTGTGTGACCAGAGGGGTGGCGGCCGTGGGTGATGTTGTATTCGTGATCGATGGCGGTGGTCGCCGTGGCCCGGACTGGCTCGATCAGGTCACCGGCGAGCTACGCGCCGACCTCGAGGAGATCCGCGGGGTGCGGGTGCGCTCGGTGCCCGTCGCCGTGCCAAAGGGCGCGAAATCCGGTGTGGTCGAACAGATCGGCCAGCTCGCCGTATCCGGCGGTGCGCTCGGCACCGCCGCCTGGGTGGTGCGCGATATCGTGGCCAAATTCATCGACCGGGCGGGGGCACGGTCGATCACCATCAAGAAGGGTGAGGACGAGCTCACCATCACCGCGGCCTCGGCCGAACAGATCGACCGGCTGCTGGATCTGCTCACCGATGAATAGCCCGGCCGGACAACGCATCGCGCTGTTCATCGCCAACGACACCTACCATTTCGACGGGCTGTCGCGGCTCTACGCGCCGGTCTCCGATGCCGAACAACTGCGAGAGTTGTTGCGCGATCCGGAAATCGGCGGCTTCCGGCCCACCGATCTACTGATCAACGAATCCAAGGCCGAAATCGAGCGCAGCATCGAGCGCCTGTTCCGCGGGGCAGGCCCCGACGACGTGGTGCTGCTCTACTTCTCCGGCCACGGCCTGCGCACCCGGCAGAACCTGTACCTGGCCACCAGCAATACCGATCCGCAACTGTTGTCGAGCACGGGGATCTCGGCCACGTTCATCCGGGAGCTCATCAAGGATTCGGCGGCCGCGGCGAAGGTCATCCTGCTCGACTGCTGCTACAGCGGGGCCTTCCTCGGCGCCGACGTGATGAAGTCGACGCCGACCATCGACGACGTCGGCCAGGAGCTCGCCGCCGGTGAGGGCATCTGCGTGCTCACCGCGACCAGTGCGGTGGAAACCGCCGAAGACGGGCGCGGCGGTGCCGATCAATCGGCGCCGCTATCGATCTTCACCGCTGCCATGGTGAAAGGCATCGGCACCGGCCTGGCCGACAACGGCAGCGGCCGCATCAGCGCCCACGACCTGTGGACCTACACCCTCGCCGAAGTGCGCGCCCGCACCAGCAGGCAGACGCCGAACCACTACGGCTTGCTCAAGGACGAGGTGTACATCGCCAAGGTGCGGCGCAGGCATCCCGGTGCGGTCGAGGTGGGCGACCGTGTACAGCTCGGCGGCCTGCTCGGGCGGCTGGAGCAGGACGCGACCCTCGGGCTGCGGGCCGAAGCCTGGTGGGGCACCGGACGATTGAAGGTGCCGGTCGGGCAGGAACGCCGCACCGACGGCGCCGCCGGGGAGACCGTCTGGCTGGACCTCGCGGGCCCCGACGGCAATCTGCTCGTCGTCGGGCGTGCCGGCGCGGGCAAGAGCACGCTGCTGCGCACCCTCACCGGCTCGCTCGCGCTCACCCACGCTCCGGACGAAGCGCAGATCTATGTCCTGGAGTCCAGCAATCGGCTCGGGTCGATGGGCGCGCTACCACATATCGCCGGGGTGGCCGGCGACGACGAACCCGAGCAGGTGCTCTCCCTGCTGCAGACCATCGTCGCCGAGATCCGTTCCCGCAAGAAGATGTACCGCGCCAACAACATCGACTCGCCTGCCAGCCTGCGCGCGGCGCGGTCGGTACTGGTCGGCGGGCCCGCCGCCGATATCTTCCTGCTGCTGGACCGGTGGGGCGATTTCTGCGAGCAGATCCCCGATTTCGCCGCCATCCTGCGCCAAGTGGCCAGCGCCGGCCCCGAATACGGCGTGCACGTGGTGGCGACGGTACGCGATTGGAGCGAGGCGCCGGATTGGCTCGCGGATCTGCTGCCCTCCCATATCGAGCTGCGCCTGCACCGCCCGCACGAATCGCGGATCCACCCGGAGCGGGCCGCCCGCCTGCCCGACGGTCCCGGTTGGGCCCTGTACCGCGGCCGCCCGTTCCGCATCGCCATGCCCGACCTGCGGGAACTGCCGCCGGACAAGATGGTGCTGCCCGATCTGGCCGACGGTGCCGCCGAACTGGTCAGCCGGGTCGCGGCGGCCTGGCCGGCTCGCCGGGCCGACGGCGAGATCCGCCGCCCCTCCTTCGACGGCAACGTCGATTTCGCCGACCTGTTCGGTATCGGCGCAGACGACCGGCTCGACCTCGAAGTGGCCTGGCAGCACCGTTCCAAACACGAGCGGTTGCGCATCCCGATCGGCGTCACCCATCTGGGTGAGACGGTGGAGCTGGATCTGAAACAGGTCGGCGAATCGGGGATGGGTCAGTACGGGCTGGTGGTCGGCGCCGCCGGATCCGGTAAATCGATGCTGCTCAAGGACATCGTGCTCGGTTTGGCCGTCACCCATCCGCCGGACGCGGTGAACTTCCTGCTCGTCGACTTCCGGGGTAGCGAAACCTTCGACGGACTCCAGCCGCTGCCGCACGTCTCGGCCGTGGTGAACGACCTGGCCGCGGAATTGCCGCTGGTGGATCGGCTGATGGCCACCCTCGCCGGTGAGATCGAACGGCGCAGGCAGGTGCTGCGCAGGCACAATTACGCCGATATCGGCGCCTACGATTCCGCCCGCAGGCGCGGCCGCGATCTCGAGCCCCTGCCCGCCCTGGTCCTGGTGATCGACGAGTTCACCGAATTACTCGCCCAGAAACCGGATTTCGGCGACACCCTGGTCGCCATCGCCCGCCGCGGCAGGGCGCTCGGTCTGCATCTACTGCTGTCCTCGGCGCGTCTCGAGGGCTATCGGCTCGGTCCGTTCGAGGCCTACCTGTCCTTCCGGATCGGGTTGCGGATGTTTTCGGCGGCCGAATCGCGCATGGTGCTCGGGGTACCTGACGCCTATGAGTTGCCGAGTACGCCCGGCTTCGCGTACCTGAAAGCCGATGCCGCGGCACCTATCCGATTCAAAACCGCCTATCTGGCGCGGCCGGAGCGGCGCCACGACCAGGATGCCGAGGCGCGCGGTGTGCAACGGACCCTGCTCGATTCGCTGGTATCGCAGGTGCGCGCGGCCGGTGTGCCCGCCCGCCGGATCTGGCTGCCGCCGCTGTCGGAGCCTGCCACCATCGACGAACTGATCACCGATCACCGCTGGGCACCCGGCGGTTTCGGCATGCTGGAACTACCGGTCGGGGTGGTGGACGATCCGTTCGAACAGCTGCAACGTGCCCTGGTGCTGCCGCTGGCCGGCGAAGACGGCAACGTCGCGGTGGTGGGCGGGACGCGCTCGGGCAAATCCACCACCTTGGCCACGATCGTGCTGTCGGCGGCCGCCACCCACACACCCGAGCAGGTGCAGTTCTATGTGCTCGATATCGGTGGCGCACTCGCCGACCTCGAGCAGGTGCCGCATGTGGGTGCGGTGGTCGGGCGCGGCGAGCCGGACCGTATGCGCCGCACCGTCGCCGAAGTCGCCGCGGTGCTGAGCAACCGGCGCCAGCTGTTCCAGGAACTGGGGATCGCCTCGATGGCCGAGTACCGGCGACGGCGCGCGACCACGCCGGATCCGGCGCGGGCGGACGCGTTCGGCGATGTCTTCCTCGTCGTCGACGACTGGGGCTACGCTCGCCGGCACGACGAGGCGCTGGAACAGCATCTGATCGATCTCACCGCCGATGGCCTCGGCTACGGGGTGCACGTCATCGTGTCGGCGGTCCGGTGGGCCCATCTGCGCCCGGTGTTCCGTGAACGTTTCGGCACCAAACTCGAACTGCGCCTCGACGATCCGGGCGAATCGGAGTTCAACAAGAACGACGCGGCGCGCGTGCCAGGAACGCCGGGCCGGGGGCTGGTCCGCGCCGGAACGCGGATCAAGGCCATGATGATCGCGATGCCGCGGCTGGAATCGGGCGCCGAGCTGAGCGCCCCGGCAGGTGATCTGCTGTCCTCCGGTCGGATGCTCGCCCAGCGCTACCCGGGCAGGCGCGCACCCGAGGTGCGGGCGCTGCCGATGCGGGTGGCGCGGGAGAATCTGCTGGCCATCGCCGACGCGGAGGGGATCGAGCAGAGCGCCCGCCATGTGGTGATCGGCCTGCGGGCGACCGACCTCGCCCCCTTGGTGCTGGATTTCGCCAAACAGCCGCATTTCGTGGTCTTCGGCGACGCCGAATCCGGGAAGACGACGCTGCTGGCCAATATCGTCGACGGTCTCGGCCGCGCGGCCACCAAGGACGAGGCGGCGCTGGTCATCATCGATCCCGCGCGCCGGTTGCTGGAGATGTCCTCCGGGCTGCCGCAGGTGGCGCGCTATTCGCCCACACCGCAGACGATCACCGAGGCCGTCGACACCGTCGTGCAGTTCATCGAGAAACGCACCGCAGGCCCGGACGTTTCGCCGCAACAGTTGCGTGACCGCAGCTGGTGGCGGGGGCCGGAACTGTTCGTCATCGTCGACGATTACGAGCGGGTCTGCGCCGCCTCCACCGGCAACCCGCTGGCGCCGCTGGCGGAATTCCTCGCCCAGGGCCACGACATCGGCCTGCACGTGATCATCGCCCGCGCCAGCGCCGGCGCCGCACTCGCCCTGCACGACCCGGTCCTCGGCCGGCTGCGCGACCTCGGCGCCGACGGCCTGGTCCTGAGCGGTTCCCCCGAGGAAGGCGCGCTGCTCGCCAACGTCCGCCCCACCACCCAACCCCCCGGCCGCGGCACCTTCGTCACCCGCTCCCGCCCCCCGGAATTGGTGCAGCTCAGCTACCTGCCGCAGCTGTGAAGGGTGGTCCGCCTCATCCTGGCGGGCCGGCAATCGCGGCCACGCCGAGTAGCCGGGGCTCGACCGAGTCCGCCAGGCCCGGAGTGGCTTCTGGCTGCGTCCGCCCGGCTGCCGGTGCGACGCCCGGCGGGTGTGACGGCGGCGACGCGGGGAGCTGTAGTCCGACACGCCCGGGGTGTGAAACGCCGTGTGACGAACGTGTCGGTGCGCGGGTGGGACAGATGGGATGTATCCTGCACGGGAATGCGTTTGCATAAGAACCGGTGGGCGTCCGCCTGCCGGTAGTGGGGACCGGCCGCGATATGACGCGGCGGCGAATTCCGGAGGAGGTGGTGTTGCGATGCGCAGCGAACCTCCCAGTCGAAGGCCGCGCGGCGCCGCGCCTTCGCGTTCCCGGTAGCAGGTTCTTCCGGCGGTAGCGACTGGCGTGAGCGCCCGCGGTGTGATGTCGATTTCCGATTCACTCGCCAACTCACTGCTGTGCCGAGGACTTTGCCATGTCGCAGACCGAACTGATCCACGAGCGTCCCACGCTGTCGGAATCCCTGCAGGATGTCGTCGAACGCCACCGCGTCGACGCGGCCCTGCACTGGCTCGACACCCACCCACCCCACGTCATCGCCGACGAGATCGCCCGCATGGACGCCGTCGGCGCCGGTGTCGCGTTCCGGCTGCTGGACAAGGACCTCGCGCTGGCGGTGTTCGAAGAGCTGGAGCCGGTCGACCAGCAGCAGATCCTGCAGGGCATGCGGGATCAGAGTTTCCGCGAACTGGTCGAGGCCATGGCGCCCGACGACCGTGCCCGGATGCTGCGCGAGGCACCGGCCAAGGTCGCCAAGAAGGCGTTGGCGGGGCTGAGCCCGCGGGAACGCCGGATGACCGCCGCCCTGCTCGGCTACCCGGAGGGCTCGGTCGGCCGGTATATGACGCCGGAAGTCGTTGCGCTGCCGGGGAATCTGACCGTCGCCGAAGCCTTGCGCACCGTGCAGCTCAAGGGTGCGGGCGCCGAAACCGTCTACACCCTGCCCGTGGTCGACACCGGACGCCGGTTGCGCGGCATCGTGGAACTGCGGGAGCTGGTGCTCAGCAGCCCCGAGACGATGGTGGCCGATCTGGTCGTCACCGAGCCCGCGTTCGTCCGCGCCACCGACTCCGCGGAGAAGGCGGCCCGGTTGATGCGCGAGACCAACGACCTCAACCTGCCCGTCGTCGACAGCGAGGATCGCCTCGTCGGGCTGCTGACCTTCGATGACGCGGTGGAGGTCATCGAGGCCGCCGACACCGAGGACGTCGCCAAGCAGTCCGGTTCGGCGCCGTGGGAAGGCCACTACATGGCGGCGGGGGTCTTCCAGCTGGCCCGGTACCGGGCGCTGTGGCTGCTGCTGTTGCTGCTGGCGGCCACCTTGACCGTCAGCGTGACCGATTTCTTCGAGGGCACCCTCGAACAGGCCGCGCAGCTGGCGCTGTTCATCCCGCTGCTGATCGGAGCGGGTGGCAATGCGGGTGCGCAGGCCGCCACCGCGTGCGTGCGCGCGCTGGCGGTCGGTGAGGTTCGTGGCAGCGATCTGCTGAAGGTGATCTGGCGCGAATGCCGGGTGGGGCTGGTACTCGGGGCCATGCTGGCCGGGGCAGGCGTGGTGATCGGGGCCTTCTTCGTCGGCCCGCGCATCGCGGTGGTCGTCGGCGTCACGCTCATCATCATCTGCGGGTGGGCGGCGACCATCGGCGGCACCATGCCGCTGCTGGCCAAGCGGTTGCGGATCGACCCGGCCGTGGTGTCGGCGCCGATGGTGACCACGCTGGTGGACGCGACCGGCCTGATCATCTACTTCACCACCGCGAAGCTGGTGCTCGGGATCTGAGCCGGACCGCCGCGCTCAGGGCAGCGGGTACATGGTCATCAGCTGGTCGCGGGCCCGCTCGACCTCCGGCTGATTCTTACCGAGCACGGTGATCACGGGCAGTGCGCCGCCGGGCAGCTCCTGGCCCACCGCGAAGGTGTAGCCGATGAATTGGCCGCCGCCGACGCGGCCGACGTAGACGGTGCGGTTGTCCATCGTGACGGTCTGATCGCGGCGGATCTCGTCTTCGGCCTGGTAGCCGTACTCGATGGCGGTGGGCGCGTCGGCGGTGCCGAACCGGCAGGTGTGGGCGGTCTGATAGTCGTGCACGGGCAGTGGGGTGGCGGCGAGCTTCGGCAGCGCCTCGCACGGGTCGGCGCCGGTGAGCACGGTGCGCACCGAATCCGGCGAGGTGCCGTAGCCGGGGCTGCTCGGCAGCTGCTCGATCGCGGTGTCGATCAGCGCGTTGCCGATCGCGCAGGTGTCGACCGGGGTCGGCGCCTCGACGGTCAGCACGATCTGTGCCATCGACGGGAATTCCGCGGTGGCCCAGCACTGTTTCGGCTCCCCGGTGGACCCGAGATCCTCCGGTGAGAGCACCTCGACCTTGACCTCACCGACCCGCCGGGTCTCCTGGACGGTGCTGGCGGCCGGCGCCCACGCCAGCGCCCAGGTGGTGTCGACCGCCGATCCGCCGGCGTCGAGGCGGGCCCGGCAGCCGTTGATCGTCTGCCCACCGACGTGCACCTCGCCGACGGTCCCGTGCTCTTGCAGTGCCGACCGCGGTATCAGGGCGCACGGATCGACCGTGCGGATGCGCTGGAACACCTCGGAGACCTGCGCCTCGGAGACGGCGGGGGTGAACCAGATCTCATCGACCGGACTCGACGCGCTCTGCTGCTGACAGCCGACGCCGCCGATCACTACTGCGGCAACGATGGCCAGGCGACGCAACAACGAAACTCCCTCGGGTGGGCGCCGACCCACCGAGGGGGACCGGTCTTCGGACAAAATAACTCGAGCCCGACGCCACGATCGAATCGTGGACGCCGGGCTCGAGCAGACCGCCGGTTCTAGAACTCCCAGTCTTCGTCTTCGGTGTTGACGGCCTTGCCGATGACGTAGCTGGACCCGGATCCGGAGAAGAAGTCGTGGTTCTCGTCGGCGTTGGGCGAGAGCGCCGACAGGATGGCCGGATTGACTTCGGTTTCGTCCTTGGGGAACAGGCCCTCGTAGCCGAGGTTCATCAGCGCCTTGTTGGCGTTGTAGCGCAGGAACTTCTTGACGTCTTCGGTGAGGCCCACCTCGTCGTAGAGATCCTGGGTGTATTCGACCTCGTTGTCGTAGAGCTCGAACAGCAGCTCGAAGGTGTAGTTCTTGAGCTCGTCGCGTTCGGCCTGGGTGACCTGCTCGAGGCCCTTCTGGTACTTGTAGCCGATGTAGTAGCCGTGCACCGCCTCGTCGCGGATGATCAGCCGGATCATATCGGCGGTGTTGGTGAGCTTGGCCCGCGATGACCAGTGCATCGGCAGGTAGAAGCCGGAGTAGAACAGGAAGCTCTCCAGCAGGGTTGAGGCCACCTTGCGCTTGAGCGGCTCGTCGCCGCGGTAGTAGTCGAGCACGATCTCGGCCTTGCGCTGGAGGTTGCGGTTCTCCTCCGACCAGCGGAAGGCGTCGTCGATCTCGCGGGTGGAGCACAGCGTGGAGAAGATCGAGCTGTAGCTCTTCGCGTGCACCGATTCCATGAACGCGATGTTGGTGAGCACCGCCTCCTCGTGCGGGGTGAGCGCGTCGGGGATCAGGCTCACCGCGCCGACGGTGCCCTGGATGGTGTCGAGCAGCGTGAGGCCGGTGAAGACCCGCATGGTCAGCTGCTTCTCGTCGGCGGTCAGGGTGTTCCACGACGGGATGTCGTTGGACACCGGCACCTTCTCCGGCAGCCAGAAGTTGCCGGTCAGCCGGTCCCAGACCTCGGCATCCTTCTCGTCGGGCACCCGATTCCAGTTGATGGCCGACACCCGATCGATCAGTTTCATCCTGCCTCCACGCCTTTCCCGCGCACATCCGAGCACGCTGCTGTCACGGAATTCCCTACACCCAGAACACTACTCCTTGTGGGTGACAACTCCGGACAACACAACACCTTGTGTCGAGCGGCCATCCTCACCGGCCAGGTGGGGAGCTGTGGCGGCCGCTGCCGTGCGCCCCATTGTCCGCCATCGCCGGGCCGGGGCGTGCATCGGTGCCGGGTGCGTCGCGCGCGATCGCGGAGTATTTGCCAGACCCGCAGGTGGGGCGCCTCGGGCGGCCGGGGACCGGGGCGGGATCGCTCAGTTGCCGGGCTGCGGGCGGGTGCCGCCGGGCGGTGGCCCCGGCGGGCGGCCGTTGCTCGCGCCCGGTGGCATCCCGCCGGGGGCGCCGCCGTCGGGGGAGGTGTTGGCCGATTTTTCCGCGACGCCGATGGTGAGGGTGGCGGTGAGGCCGGCGGCGGGGGAGCCGGTGACGTCGGCGAGCTCGGCGTCCCAGCCGTCGCCGAAGACCATGTCCGAATCAAGCGATACCGCCGACAGATTCGGGATGCTCGCCGAATAGCCGGAGTCGTAGGCGTAGACGGCTTCACAGACGTCCTCGGGCAGTGCGATCTGTGAGGTGAGGCGGGCGTTGTCGCCGGCGACCGCGGCTTCGAGGGAGTCGTAGACCTCGAAATGCAGGTGCGGCCAGCGGCCGTCGTAGCAGGCCGGGAAGATCGAGGCGAAGGTGATCTTGCCCGCACTGTCGGCGATCTGGACTCCGCGCAGATAGTTCTGTTCGGTGACGCCGTCGCTGTAGAGCGAATAGCGGCCTTCCCGGTCGCACTGCCACAGATACAGCGCCATGCCCGCGCCGAGGGTCCCGGCGGCCAGATCGTGCAGGGTGAGGTCGATGGTGAGCGGCACACCCTCCGCCACACCGGTGTAGGCGCCGAAGCTGCCGGTGATATCGGAGCGGACGACACCGGATTCGATCAGCACGTTCGGGCCATTGGAACCGTCGCCGGGGTAGGGGCCGGCGGTTTCGGCGGGTGCGGCGACGGGCGTCTCGGTCGACGCCGCCGTGCTCGTCGTCACGGCCTCGGCGCCGTCGTCGCTCGCGCACCCGGCTGCCACCGCGGCAGCCCCCGCGGCGCCCGCCGCACCGAACATCCACAGCGCCCGTCGACGCGACATCACCCGCAGATCGTGCGCGAGCCCCCGATCGTGCTCGTGTTCGCCGCCGCGCCTGTGCTGTCTGCCCACGAGATGTCCTTCCCTCGATCCACGTTGTCGCTTTCGACGCTATGGCTGCCGGCTCCGGCCGGGCTGGGCATTCGCTGGGAGTCGGCTGTGAGCCGGGAGGGTCAGCGCCGGCTGGCCCGCCGGTACCCGATGGTGGCCGGTACCGCGAACAGCACGATCGCGGCGGCCGACCACAGCAGGGTCAGGGTGAGCGGCCGGGCCAGTTCGCCGCCCTTGGCGAGGGCGCGCATGGTGTCCACGGCGGTCGACATGGGCTGGTTGTGCACGATCGGTTGCAGCCACTGCGGGTAGGCGGCCAGCGGGACGAAGCCGGTGCTGAAGAACATCATCAGCGAGGTGAGGATCGTAATCGCCTCCACCAGGGTGGCTTTGGCGGTGTAGACCGCGACGGCGGTGACCACGGTGGCGAACGCCAGGCCGAACAGGGTGGGCACGAGCAGGAACGCGACCGTCGCGGCCAGACCCTGCTGGAAGCGGAAGCCGAGCAGGTAGCCGACGATGACCACGGTGACGGTGCCGGCGAAGATCCGGCAGCCCTCGGCGAGAATCCGCGAGGCCAGGCCCGACGCTCGATGCACCGGCAGTACCCAGAACCGCGCCAGCAGCCCGGCATCGCGTTCCCGTCCGAGCAGCACCCCGCCGGCGACCGCGCCCGAGAGCGCACCGACGACGGCGACCATCGGGACCGAACCGTAGAGCGCGTCCTGGCCGGTGAACTTCTGGATCTGCCCGCCCACCACGATGTCGAGCATGAGCAGCAGCAGGCAGGGGATGAGCAGGGTCTCCAGCAGGGTGATCGGGTTGCGCGCCCAGCGCAGCAGCAGCCGCTGGGTCTGGATGACGGTGTGCCGGATCAGCGCGGTAGCCGAGGTTTCCGGCGCGGTGCGCAGGTCGGCGGGGTCGGCGGCGGGCAGGGTCATCATCGCCTCCTGGCACTCAGCCGCACCGCCGCGGGCGCGCAGACCGCGAGGATGCCGAAGGCCCAGGCCAGCGGCGGCCCCATGAGCGACCACGACACGTCGCCGGCATTGCCGAGGGTGTCGCCGGCCAGCGCGCGCAAGGCGATGACGAACTGGGAGACCGGCTGGTTGCGCACGAACGGTTGCACCCACTCCGGGAATTGGGCCGCGGGTGCGAGTCCGGTGGACAGCATGCCGAGGATCAACGGCGGCAGCACCAGCGCCTGCGTGGTGGCCTCCGGGCTCTTCGACAGTGTGCCGATGACGTCGGCCGCCAGCGTCAACGCGATGCCAACGAGCAGCGCGAACAACAGGAACCCCAGTGTGTGCACGGCATCGAGGCGGAACCGGAACCCGATGACGTACCCGCAGACCAGCGCCGTGGTGAGCGCGATGACCAACCGGAAGACGTTGCCCGCCATCCGCGCGGCGACCGGAACGAACGGGTTGATCGGCATGGCGCCGAAGCGGCGGTTGAGTCCGGCGACAGCGTCGGTGGCCGACCGGAAGGCCGCCGAGATGGCGGTGAACGCGGCCGCCTGCAGGATCACGATCGGCATCATGAACTGGGCGTAGCTGCTGAAACCGGTGCCCGCGAACATCATCACGGTCTTCATCGGCAGATAGAAGCTCGCGGTGAAGGCCGCCGGTGCGAGGATCGAGGACAGGATCTCACCGGACCGCACCGACGGCACGATGAACCGGGCGGTGAGCACCCACCACTGCGCGGGGGTCACCTGCCGGGCCCGCGTGCCCGTCAACCAGACCGCGGCGGTCATGGCAGTGCCTGTGCCGCAGCGGGTTGCGGCTCGGCCTCGGACTCGGTGGCGGCGAGGTGGCCGGTGAGCTGGAGGAAGACGTCGTCGAGCGACGGGCGGCGCAGCGCGATATCGACCAGTTCGACCCCGGCCGCGTCCAGTCGCCGCAGCGCCTCCGCCAGCGTTTTCGCGCCATCGGGGGCGGGGATCGCGATGCGGTCGGATTCGGTGGTGAACATCGCCCGATTGCCCTGCGGCAGCAGCGAACCGAGCGCGTCGGCGATGGCCGGCAGATCGCCGAGATCCAGCGGCACGACCTCGCAATAGCTGCCACCGGTGCGGGCCTTGAGTTCGTCGGCGGTGCCCGCGGCGATCACCACGCCGTGATCGATGACGATGATCCGGTCGCTGAGCGCGTCGGCCTCTTCCAGGTACTGGGTGGTGAGCAGGGTGGTGATGCCCGCCTGCTGGAAGCCGCCGACCAGATCCCAGACGCCCTGTCTGCTGCGTGGATCGAGGCCGGTGGTCGGCTCGTCCAGGAACACCACCTCCGGGCGCACGACCAGCCCGCAGGCGATATCGATGCGGCGCCGCATACCGCCGGAATAGGTGCCGACCCGCCGTCCCGCCGCGGCGACCAGGTCGAAGGCGGCGATCAGTTCGTCGGCGCGGGCGCGGGCGGCGCGTTTGCGCAAACCCATCAGCCTGCCGAACATCACCAGGTTCTCGTAGCCGCTGAGCATGTCGTCGAGGGCGGCGTACTGGCCGGTCAGCATGATGGATCGGCGCACCGCGGCCGGGTCGGCGACCACATCGTGGCCGGCCACCACCGCGCGCCCGCGATCGGGCGGGATCAGCGTGGACAGGATGTTCACCGTCGTGGTCTTGCCCGCGCCGTTGGGGCCGAGGATGCCGAGCACCTCGCCGGGGGCGGCGTGGAAGTCGACGCCGCGCAGCGCGTGGACGGCGCCGAAGGATTTCTCGATGCCTTCGACGAGGACGCCGTGATCGGGACTCATTGCGGGCCTCCCAGATGGGTATCGAGCTCCTGCGCGATGATCGAGAGCGCGTAGGGGGTGGTCATTTCGTCGTGGGTGACGTCGACGTCGTGGTCGGTGATCGTCCCGCTCACATAGGGCCGCCAGCCCTCGGGCCCGAAGATGTCGGAGCTGTCGACGGTGGCGCTGAAATACACCAGGTCGCCGTCGTAGCGCGGCCGCTGGTAGCCGGTGCGGGTGCGGGCGGAGGCGTTGTAGGAGGCCGCCATGCGTTCGATGGTGTCGGCGTCGATGATCGAGACGCCGCCGAAGCGTTCCCGGATCAGTTCGGCCGCTTCTCGCGCGGTGGCCTCGGCGGGCACGTTGTCGATGCCGAACACGGCGCCGAAACTGTTGACGAAACCGCCGGGGGTGAGCCGCTCGATGCTGTCGCCGTCGATATCGGCGGTGTCGGCGTCCAGCAGCGCGACCACGCCCACCGTCGCGCCCTGCGCGCGCAGTTTCGCCGCCATGTTGTGGGCGATGAGTCCGCCGAAGGACCAGCCGAGCAGGTGGTAGGGCCCGTCGGGCTGAAGGGCACGGATTTCGCGGATATAGCGGTCGGCGAACTCGTCGATGGAGCGGGCCGAGGGTTCGCGACCGGACAGGTCGGGCGCTTGCAGGCCGTAGATCGGGCGGCCCGGCCGCAGCCGTTCGGCCAACCCGAGGTAACTCCAGGCCATGCCCGAGGAGGGGTGGACGCAGAACAGTGCCGGTTCGCTGCCGTCGGGGCGGATCGGCAGCAGCACGTCGAGGCCGAGTCCCGTTGCCGGGGCGGGTGTCTGCGGCGCGGCTTCGGTGCGCTGGGCCTCCGGTGACGCGGCGTAGGTGGCGAGGGCGGCGAGGGCTTCGATCCACAGGTCCGCCAATTCGGTGACGTCGGCGCCGTCCAGCAGGGTGCGCGGATAGCCGAATGTCGCGTGCAGCCGGTCGCCGATGACCACCGAATCCACTGCGAGCGCGGACATCAACGGGACATCGGGATGTTCGGGGGCGGGCAGTTCGCCGAGATCGTCGGTCGGTAGCCAGCCAAGACCCTCCAGGCCCGCCGGGATGTCGGCGGTGGAGTACCGGCCGAGATAGTTGAACGCGATCTGCCCGGGCAGTGCGCGCGGAAGCCGCTGCGCGGTCTCGGGATTCAGGTAGCGCAGCAGGCCGAATCCGATGCCCTTGTCCGGCACCGCGCGCAGCGTGCGTTCGACCGCGCGCACCGCGGCGCCCATCGCGTGGCCGCCGGTGAAGGCGTCGTCGACGTCGATACCGGTGAGCGCCAAGCGCACCGGGTAGAGGCTGGTGAACCAGCCGACCGTCCGCGACAGGTCGGCCCCTGGCACGACCTCCTCCTGCCGGCCGTGGCCTTCGAGCCGGATCAGCGCGGTGGATTCGGTGGTGCCGCGCCGGGCGCGCCAGCGCATCAGGGCCAGCGCGAGCGCGGCGAGCAGGCCGTCGTTGACGCCGCCGCCGGACAACCGTGGCAGGTTGCCGAGCAGGGCCGCGGTGACGTCGGCGGTGACCGTCACCTCGACCGTGCGCAGCGTGTCGGACAGGTCGATCGCCGGATCCAGTGCGCGGGGGCCGAGCAGCGGGTCGGGTCCGGCCACGACCGCGCGCCAGTAGTCGAGTTCGGCGATGCGGTGCTCGGTGTGGGCCTGCTCGGTCAGTGCGTGCGACCAGCGGCGCATGGAGGTGCCGGTCTCGGCGAGCACCGGCGCTGTCGCGGTGCTGACCTGCGCCCAGGCCGCGATCAGATCGGGCACCAGGATGCGCCAGGACACCGCGTCGACGGCGAGATGATGCAGCACCACGATCAACCGGCCCGATGCGGTCCTGGTGCCGGCCGCGCCGACCGGATCCAGCCACAGGAACTGCGCCAGGACCCCCTCGGCCGGGTCGAGCCGGTGCAGCGCCGAATCCAGTTCGGTGACCGCGAATTCGTGCAGCTCGACGGTATCGGCCACGGCGTCGAAGGTGATCCGGTGCAGGAGAGCCCCGACGTCGACCGCGCCAGGGGCCGCGACACTCCACCGCCAGTCCGTACCGTCGTGGCGCAGCCGCGAGCGCAGCATGTCGTGCCGGTCGACCACGGCGGTGAGGGTCGCGACCAGCTGCTCGCGGTCGATTCCCAAAGGCAGCTCGAGTACCGCCGTCTGGGCGAACCGGCCGAAATCACCGCCCCGCTCGATCATGTAGCGCACGATCGGGGTGAGCGGCAGGTCGCCGACGCCGCCGCCGGGTAGCTCCTCCAGCGTGACGGCGGGGCCTGCCGCGTCGGCGGCCGCGGCCAGCGCCGCGACGGTGCGGTGTTCGAAGACCTGTAGTGGCGTGCAGGCGATCCCGCGCAGTTTCGCCCGCGACACCAGCTGGATGGCCAGGATGCTGTCGCCGCCGAGGGCGAAGAAGGAATCGTCGGCGCCCACTCGTGGTCGGCCGAGCAGTTCGGCGAAGATCTCGGCGAGGGCCTGCTCGGTCGGGGTGCCCGGCGGCCGATAGGCGGTCTGCTCGGTGGCGAAGACCGGCGCCGGCAGCGCGTCGCGGTCCAGTTTGCCGACGGCGGTGCGCGGTATCTCCTCCAGCACGACGAACGCCGCGGGCACCATGTACGACGGCAGGATGTCGGCGGCGAACGCCTGCACCGCGGTCAGGTCGATCTCCGCGCCAGGTGCGCGCACCAGATAGGCCGCCAGTGCCGTGGATCCGGTGGGGCCGGGGACACCGAGGGTGACGGCGAAGTCGACGCCCTCGGCGCGTCCAAGCACCGCATCGATCTCGCCGAGCTCGACGCGCTGCCCGCGCACCTTGATCTGGAAGTCGGTGCGCCCCAGATATTCCAGCTCCACCGTGCCCGTGTTCGTGCGCACCCAGCGGGCCAGGTCACCGCTGCGATACAGGCGAGTGCCTGGCGCGCCGAACGGGTCGGCGACGAAGCGCGCGGCGGTGAGGCCGGGCCGGTTGTGGTAGCCGCGCGCCAACGCGGGGCCGGTCAGATACAGCTCGCCCGCGACGCCCACCGGGACCGGGCGCAGGTGATCGTCGAGCACCAGCACCGCCGCTCCGCGAATCGGTGCGCCGATGGTGACGGGCGAGTTCGGCAGCAGCGGCCGCGATGCCGTCGCCCAAATGGTGAATTCGGCGGGACCGTACAGGTTCAGCATGCGGCGATGGGGGCCGCTGCACCAGCGCTCGACCAGCTCGGCGCCCACCGCCTCGCCCGCCACCGCCAGCATCCGCACGCTCGACACCGCGTCGGCGTCGACGGTGGCCAGCGCCGACGGCGTGATCACCAGATGGCTGACCTGCTCGGCCTCGATCAGCTCGGCCAGCGGGCTGCCACCGTAGACCTCCGGCGGTGCGACGACCGCAGCCGCACCCGATCCGAACGCCATCAGCGCCTCGAAGATCGAGGCGTCGAAGCTCGGTGACGCTACCTGAAGGACACGGGCCTGCTCGTCGAGCCCGAGCAGCTCACCTTGTGCGGCAACGAGATCGGCCAGCCCACGGTGGGTGACGGTGACGCCCTTCGGGGTGCCGGTCGAGCCGGAGGTGTAGATCAGCCAGGCGGGCTGATCCGGGTGCGGCTCGGGGACCGGATGCGGTGACGAAGCCACAGCGGGCTCGCCGTCCAGGACTACCCAGTGCGTGCTGTCGGGCAGTGCGGGCCGATGGGCGGGGACCGTGACACCGAGCCGGGCACGGGAATCGCCCAGCATGTGCTCGATCCGGTCCACCGGATGCTTCGGATCGACCGGCAGGAACGCCGCGCCGGTCTTCGCGGTGGCCCACAGCGCGATGAGCAGCTGCGCTGATCGTGGCATGCCGAGGGCGACAACGGTTTCCGGTCCGGCGCCGGCCTCGATCAGTTGCGCGGCGAGCCGGTCGGAGTCGGTATCGAGGTCGCGATAGGTCCGCGTCCGCCCGTCGGCGATGATCGCGGGACGGTCCGGATACCGCTGAACCGAGCGGGCCAGGAGCTGCGCCAGCGTCGTGGTCCCCACGCTGCCGGGCCCGCGCACCGGAACCAGCTCGGCGCGCTCGGCGTCGTCGAGGAGATCGATCTCGGCCAGCGGCGCCCCGGGATCGGCGACGACGGCGGCGAGCAGCCGCACCCAGCGCCGGGCCAGCGTCGCGGCGGTGTCGGGTTCGAACAGGTCGGTGGCGTAGGTCAGCAGGCCCTGCACACCCTCCGGCCCGCCGGGGCCGAAGCGTTCGCGGAGGTCGAGGATGAGATCGAATTGCGCGCTGTCACGCTGGAAGTTCTGCACCTGCACCCGCAGACCGGGCAGTTCGAGCATCGGTTCGACGAAGTTCTGCAACGACAGCGAGACCTGGAAGATCGGATGATGCGCGGTCGAGCGCGGCGGGTCCAGGACCTGCACCAGCCGTTCGAACGGCACATCGGCCGCGGCGAACGCGTCCAGATCGCGTCCACGCACCGAGGCGAGGAATTCGGCGAAACTCAGCCGTTGATCTACTGGGGTGCGCAGGGCGAGCGTGTTGACGAACATGCCGACCAGCCGGTCCAGCGCTGCATCGCCGCGACCGGCCACGGGCGTGCCGATCACGATGTCGTCGGTGCTGCCGAGCCGGGCGAGCACGGCCGCCAGCGTCGCGTGCAACACCATGAACACGCTGGTCTCGGTGGTCGCGGCCAGTTCGGTGAGCCGGCGATGCAGCGCGGGATCGATGGTGAGCGGCACATCCGCACTGCGCATCGACTGCACCGCCGGACGCGGCCGGTCGGCGGGCAGATCGAGCACGTCGGGCGCGCCTGCCAGGGTTTCGGTCCAATACCGGATCTGCTGCGCGGCCAGGGATTCCGGATCGGATTCGTCGCCGAGTAGCTCACGGTGCCACAGCGCGAAGTCCGCGTACTGGACGGGCAGCGGCGCCTGCTCGGATTCGGTGACGGTCGTCGACGGCCCATCCACCGCCACGGAACGATGCCTGGCGTAGGCGGCCATCAGGTCGGTGGCCAGCGGCGCCATGGAGAACCCGTCGGCGCTGATGTGATGGACCACCAGGACCAGCACATGCTCCGGTTCGGCCGTGCCGATGAGGCGGAAGAGGCCGAGCCGCAGCGGGGGCTGCTCGGTGATGTCGAAACCGGCACCGGTCAGCTCCGCGATGCGGACCCGGAGTGCGGCACCGTCATCGGTATTGGTGATCTCGAGTGCCGGCGTGGCGACCTCGGCGCCGATCACCACCTGACGCGGCCCCTCGGCATCGGCGGGGTAGATCGTGCGCAGGCTCTCGTGGCGGCCCACCACATCGCCGAGTGCCCGGCGCAGCGCGGCGAGATCGAGGTCGCCGGTCAGGCGCAGCGCGACGGCGATGTTGTAGACCGCCGACGCCGGGTCCATCCGGTTCAGCACCCACATGCGCTGCTGGGCGGGCGAGAGCGGCACCCGGTCCGGGCGCACCCGGGGCGCGAGCACGAACCGGCCCCGCGCGCCGTCGATGGCGGGCACGATCCGGGCCGAGAGCTGGGCGACGGTCGGTGCGTCGAACAGGTCGCGCAGCGCGATGGTCGAGCCCAATGCCGCGTTGACCCGCGCCACCACCCTGGTCGCGCTGAGGGAATTGCCGCCCAGTTCGAAGAACGACTCGTCCGCACCGACCCGTTCGCTGCCGAGCACGTCGGCGAAGACCTCGGCGACGGCCTGCTCCACCGGTCCGCGCGGCGCGAGGTAGGGCCGCCGAGCCGCGGCGAAGTCCGGCACCGGCAGCGCGGCCCGATCCAGCTTGCCGACCGGCGTCAACGGGATCTCGTCCAGCACCACCAGATAGGCGGGCACCATGTATCCGGGAAGTTCAGCGGCGACGCGGGCGCGTAGCTGTTCCGGGTCGAGCGTCGCACCGGCGACGGGCAGCACATACGACACCAGCACCGTCGCCCCCGCCGGCCCGGCCCGGCCGATGGTGACGGCGTATTCGACGTCATCGACCGCCGACAGCACCGCGTCGATCTCACCGAGTTCGATGCGCAGACCACGGATCTTCACCTGGAAATCGCTGCGCCCCAGATACTCCAGCGCCAACGCGGAGTCGCCGTCGCGCACCCACCGCACCATGTCCCCGGTGCGGTACATCCGCTCGCCCGCGTTACCCGAGGGGTAGGCGACGAATCGCCCCGCCGTCAAGGCGGGCCGGTTGAAGTAGCCGCGGGCCAGCGCCGGGCCCGCCAGATACAGCTCGCCCGCGACACCGACCGGCACCGGACGCAACCAGGTATCGAGCACCAGCGCCGACGCGCCACGAATCGGGCCGCCGATGGTGATCGGCGCACCCGCGGTGAGTTCGGCCGGACCGGTGGCCCACACACTGAACTCGGTGGGGCCGTACACGTTCACCATGCGCCTGCCCGGTGCCCAGCGCGCGATCAGCTCGGGGGTCGCGGCCTCACCGGCGACGGCGAGTACCCGCAGTTCCGACAGGTCCGTCGGTTCCATGGTGGCCAGCGCCGAGGGCGTGATCACGGCATGGGTGACGCGCCGAGTGCGCAGCAAACGCTGGAGTTCGCTGCCGCCGTACACCTCCGGCGGCGCGACCACCAGCCGCGCGCCCGCGCTGTGCGCCATCACCAGCTCCGACACCGACGCGTCGAAACTCGGTGAGGCCACCTGCAATACCGCCGCGGAGGCATCGATGCCAAGGGTTTCGCGTTTGCCCGCGGCGAGATTGGCGATCCCGCGATGGCTCACCAGCACGGCCTTGGGTTTGCCGGTGGAGCCGGAGGTGTAGATCAGATACGCGGTCTGGTCCAGATCGATCGGGCCGCCGCGCTCGGCGTCGGTGATCGGGTGCGCCGAGACGGTCATGGCGCGGCGCATGGTGGGCAGGTCGTCGAGCAGCAGCCAGTCGATGGTGCCGGGCAAGCTCTCGCCGATCTCGGTGACCGTCACGCCGATGGGGGCCTTCGAATCGGTGAGCATGTGCTCGATCCGTTCCACCGGATGACTCGGATCCAGCGGCACGAACGCCGCGCCCGTCTTGGCCAGCGCCCACACCGCCACCACCGATTCCAGCGAGCGGGTCAGGGCCAGCACCACGAACACCTCGCGGCCGACGCCGCGCCGCAGCAGCACCCGGGCGAACCGGTTCGACCAGGCATCGAGATCGCCGTAGGTCATGGTGAGTTCGCCGGCGTCCACCGCGAGGGCGGCGCGGTCGAGGCGGGCGCCGTCGGCGAGGATGTCGGGCAGCGGTCGCTGCGGCGCCGACGGCGGCCCCTGCACCGGCGCGAGTGCGGCGAGTTCGACGTCGTCGCAGTACCGCAGCCGGGCCACCGGGCGCCCGGGATCGTCGGCGAGCTGCACCAGCAGCCGGACGAAACGATCCAGCAGCGGGCCCGCCTGGCTCGCGTCGAAGTGGTCGGCGAGGTATTTCAGCGTGATCCGCAGCGAATCGCGGCCGTCGAGCCCGCGCAGTGGAATCACCATGAGATTCAGCGGATACGGCGTGGCATCGGTGCCCGCCACATCGAGCACCCGCATCCCGGCGATGTCGAGGGCCTGCGACAGCGCTTCCCGATCGATCGGATACGACTCGAACACCGCGAGCGTGTCGAACAGTTCCGGCAGTCCGACGGCCTGATGGATGGCGGCGAGCCCGACATGCTGATGATCGAGCAACCGCGCCTGCTCGGCCTGCACCCGCGCGAGCAGGTCCGCCACCGATTCGCCCGGCGCGAACCGCACCCGCACCGGCAGGGTGTTGATGAACAGCCCGACCATGTCCTCGACGCCGGCCAGTTCGGGCGGCCTGCCCGACACGGTGCCGCCGAACACCACGTCGGTGCGTCCGGTGAGCATGGCGAGCAGCATGGCCCACGCCGCCTGCACCATCGTGTTGACCGTCGCCCCGCAGTCGCGGGCCGCCGATTCGAGCCGGGCGAGGGTCGTCGCGGTGAGCTCGGCGGAGACCTCGGCGGTCTGCGGGGATTCGATATCGGCCAGCGATGCGACCACCCGGGTGGGTGTGTCGACACCCGCGAGATACCGCGACCACGCCTGGACCGAGGCGTCCTGATCCTGTTCGGCCAGCCAGGCCAGGAATTCCCGGTAGGACCGGGCGGGCGCGAACGCGGTGGTGTCACCCGAGGTGACGTAGAGGGTGAGCAGTTCGCGCACCAGCAGCGGCGTGGACCAGCCGTCCAGCACCAGATGATGGTTGGTCATGATCAGCCGGTAGGTGTCCGGTCGGAGGTGGATGAGGGTGAACCGCAGCAGCGGCGGATGGGTGAGATCGAAGCGGGTGTTCGCGTCCAGGGCGATCAGCCGGTGCAGTTCCCGATCACGTTCGGCCTCGCCGGTCGCGGTGAGATCGATCTCCTGCCAGCCGACCTCGGCTGCCCCGAGCACCAATTGACGTGGGCCGTCCTCGGTTTCGGTGAACGCCACCCGTAGGTTCTCGTGCCGGTCGACCAGCGCCTGCGCGGCGCTGCGCAGCCGGTCCGCGTCGACGGCGCCGGCGAGGGTGAGCAGCGACTGCACCGTGTAGCCGTCGGCGGTGTCGGAGTCGTAGCGGGCGTGGAAGAGCAGGCCGTACTGCAAGGGCGAGAGCGGCCACACGTCCACCAGGTCGGGGTAGCGCTGCTCCCAGTCGTCGATCTGGGCCTGGGTGAGCGGGACGAGGTCGAAGTCCGACGGCGACCGTCCACCGGCGCCCGCGTGGCCCGCATGCGTGACCAGCGCTCGCAGGGCCGCGCTCCACAGCTCGGCGAGCTCGGCCACGTCGTCGGCGTCGAGCAGGTGGCCCGCATAGTCCCAGGTCACCTCCAGCCCGCCGTCGGTAAGCACGGCATTGATATCGATCACGGCGGGCAGCGGTGCGCCATCGTCCTGGGTGGCGGCGAAGCGGCGCGGCAGCCACGCGCCGGAGGTGGCGGTGCCCGCCCGGCCGAGGTAGTTGAATCCGAGCTGCGGCTGCGGTGTCTCGGCCAGGGCCGCGGCGGTTTCGGCGTCGAGGTGACGCAGCATGCCGTAGCCGACGCCCTTGTCCGGGACCGCGCGCAACTGTTCCTTGGTCGCTTTCACCGCGGCGCCCGCGGCGGCGCCACCGGCGAACGCGTCGTCGAGGTCGATGCCGGCCAGGTCGATCGCGACCGGGTACACGCTGGTGAACCAGCCGACGGTGCGCGCCACATCGGCGCCGGGCAGGATCTCCTCGGCCCGGCCGTGCCCTTCGAGGGTGATCAGCGCGCCGGTGCGGGTTCGCCAGCGGCACAGCGCCATCGTCAGTGCGGCGAGCAACACATCGTCGGCGCCGCAGTGGAATCGATCGGGCACGGTGGTCACCGCGGTATCGGCGATCTCGGCCGGGATCACCGTCTGATGGCGGCCCATGGTGGCGACCACGTCGACCGCGGGATCGAGGGCGCGGCGGCCGAACGCGGGATCCTCGGTCGACAGGATGCGTTGCCACACCGGCAGTTCGGCCGCGCGGGTCGCGACCTGCTCGGTCTGCGCCCGCGCCCAGCGCCGGAACGACGTGCCTACCGGCGCGAGCTCGCCGCCCGCGGCCGCGACGGCCAGATCGGGCAGCAGGATGCGCCACGAGATTCCGTCGGTGACCAGATGATGCAGCACCAGCCAGCACAGCGGTTCGGCGTCGCCGTGCTCGATGATGACGAAGCGGGCCACCACTCCGGCTTCGGGATCGAGCCGGTCGGCGGCGTCCTGGAGTGCGCGCTCACAGGTGGTTTCGGGGTCGGGCCCAGCCTCGATGACGTCGATCAGCGCGTCGACCTCGACCGAACCCGGCCCGGCGACAACCCATTCCCACGCCTCGCCGACCGGTCGTAACGTCGATCGCAGCACATCGTGGTGGTCGATGACGGTCCGCAGCGCGGCACGCAACCGGTCCCGGGTGAACCCGTCCGGCAGCCCGATCAGCACGGCTTGCGCGAACCGATGCCATGGGCGCCCGTGCTCCACCATCGCCCACACGATCGGCGTGAGGTCCACCGGACCCACCCCACCGCCGGGCAACTCGCGCACCTGCTCCGCCGACACCTCGGTAGCGACAGCGGCCAACGCGGCCACCGTCTTTCGCTCGAACACATCGCGCGCGCTGAACCCCAGTCCGGCCGCCTTGGCCCGCGACACCAGCTGGATCGAGACGATGCTGTCGCCGCCGAGCGCGAAGAAACTGTCGTCGACGCCCACCGCGTCCAGGCCGAGGACCTCGGCGAACAGGGCGGCGAGCGTGTGCTCGGCTGGAGTGGACGGCGCCCGCCCGGTGGTCGGCGCCGGAGCGAAATCCGGTGCGGGCAGTGCCTTACGGTCCACCTTGCCCAGCGGGGTGAGCGGCACCTGGTCGAGCATCATGATCGCCGAGGGCACCATGTAGGCGGGCAGGCTCCGGCCCAGCGCCGCACGCAGAGCCTCCGGATGGACGTCGCCGGCGGCCAGCACATACGACACCAGAGCTGTTGACCCCGCAGGGGTCTCGGTCCCGAGGGTCAACGCGAACTCCACCCCCGGTTGCCGCTGCAGCGCATCGTCGATCTCGCCGAGCTCGATCCGGAAGCCGCGGATCTTGACCTGGAAGTCGCTGCGGCCCTGGTATTCCAGCTCGTGCCGCCCGTGCGCGGCGATCCAGCGCACCAGATCGCCGGTGCGATACATCCGCGCGCCGGGGGAGTACGGGTCGGCGACGAACCTGCTCGCCGTCAGCCCGGTACGCCGGTGGTAGCCGCGCGCCACCCCTGGACCCGCGAGATACAGCTCGCCGACGGCGCCGGGCGCCACCGGGCGCAACCACGCATCCAGCACCACCGCACAGACCGCACGGGCCGGGCCACCGATGGTCACCGGGGCGCCGGGCGTCATCGGCGCGGTGAGGGTGGCGGTGACGGTGGTCTCGGTCGGTCCGTAGCCATTGATGAGCGCGCGGCCCGCCCAGGTGGTCACCAGTTCCGGCGGGCAGGC
Source organism: Nocardia sp. CDC519 (assembly GCF_059509835.1). Taxonomy (NCBI): domain Bacteria; kingdom Bacillati; phylum Actinomycetota; class Actinomycetes; order Mycobacteriales; family Nocardiaceae; genus Nocardia; species Nocardia sp. CDC519. The sequence continues at coordinate 1,995,078 of NZ_CM183377.1, forward strand.
GTCACCGCCGACGACCACCGTCCGCAGCCGCGGCAGCGACGCCGGATCCAGCGATCCCACCACCGTCGGCGTCACATTGAGATGGGTGACCTCGAAGGTGCGCAGCACCTCGGCCAGCTCCTCGCCCGCGAACGCGGCGGGCGGCACCACCACCAGCGTGGCCCCCGCGGTGTAAGCGATGAGGATCTCCTCGACCGAGATGTCGAAGCTGGGCGAGACGGCATGTGCGACAACAGCGTCGGCGTCGACGCCGAAGCTCGCGCCGGAGCCGGCCGCCAGATCGGCGAGACCACGATGGGTGACCAGCACGCCTTTGGGCAGACCGGTGGAACCGGAGGTGTAGATGATGTAGGCGACCTGATCCAGACGCACGGGCGCGCGTCGGTCGGCGTCGTGAACCGGCCCCGGATCCCGCGCGGCCACCGATTCGGCGGTGGCGAGATCGTCGAGCACCAGCCACTCCACGTGCTCCGGCAAGGTCTCGCGCGCGTCGGCCACCGTGACGCCCGCGACCACACCGCTGTCGTCGAGCATGTGCTCGATACGGTCCAGCGGATACGTGGGATCGATCGGCACGAACGCCGCGCCGGTCTTCGCGATCGCGAACATCGCCAGCACCGATTCCACCGAACGCGGGATGGCCGTGGCGACACCGCGTTCGGGCCCGGCCCCGGCCGTGATCAGCACCCGGGCCAGCCGGTTGGTGTACTCGTCGACCTCGCGGTAGGTCAGCCGCGCCGCACCGCCCACCAGCGCGACGGCCTCCGGGTCGCGCACCGCGGCGAGCAGTTCGGGCAGCGTCCGCTCGGCGCCACCGGCAGGGCCGTGCGCAGGCACCAGCTCACCCCGCTCGGCGTGGGTCAGCGCCACGATGCCTGCCAGCGGGGCGTCGACCCCCGCGGCCAGGAATCGGTGCAGGAACAGCAGGAACCGTTCGTGGTGTGCTGCCAGTTCGGTATCGCTGTAGAGATTGGCGTTGGCCTGGAAATCGATGTGGGTGCTCTCCCCGCCGATGCCCGGATACAGGTTGACGAACAGATCGTCGATCAGCCCGGAGGTGAGCACATGCAGCCGGCCGACGACCGAGCCGAGCGTGATCCTGGTGTCGGCCATCATCAGATTCACCGTCGGACCGAAGGAAGCGGCCTCGTCCATGGACCAGCCAAGATCGCGGACGATGTCCTCCTGCCGGTAGCGCTGTCGCCGCAGCGCACCGGTCAGCTCGCCCTGCGCGGCCAGGATCGTCGCACCCACCGTCATCGTCGGCGACAGCGTCAGCCGCAGCGGGACCACATTGGCGATCATCCCGCCCGAACGCCGCAGCGTCGCGGTGATCCGCGCCGACACCGGCAGGCTCAGCACCACCTCGCCGGCGCCGGTCATCGCCGACAGGTAGGCGGCGAACGCGGCCACCACCGTCGGCGCCATCCCGGAACCGGCCGCCTCGGCCACCTCGTCCAGTAGGGCCGCGGTCTCGGCGGGCAGCGCGCCCGCGACGCGGGCCGGATGCGCCTCGACCTCGGCGGTGCGCCCGGCCAGATTCACCGGATCGGCCATTCCGGCCAGATGGTCACGCCAGTACTCACGGTCGGCGGCGAACCGGTCGGAGCTGCGATAGGCCAGATCGGCGTCGACGATGCGGCGCAGATCCTCGGCCTTGCACGGCGGCGCCTGCCTGCCCTCGGCGGCCGCGTTGTACAGCTCGGCGGTGCGCTGCACCATGGCCAGCGCGCCCATGCCGTCGAGCACGATGTGGTGGATGCGCGAATACCAGAACCAGCGCTCATCGCTCAGCCGCAGCATCGCCATCCGCACCAGCCGATCCCGGGTCAGCTCCAGGGGCGCGGAATATTCGGCGCGCATCCAGGCGTGTGCCGCGGCCTCCGGGTCCGGCTCCGCGCGCAGGTCCAGTTCGCGGATGCTGTCGTCCAGCGTGGGATCGACGACCTGGAACGGATGGCCGTCGACCTCGATCAGTCGCAGATACCCGGTGCCGAACTCGCGCCCGGCCTGCCGGGCGGCCGCTGCCAGGGCTTGCGCGTCGATCGGCCCGGCCAGCTCGATGTACTGGGCGATCGAGATCGGAGTGTCGCCCGCGACGTGCTGGGCGAACCAGATACCGCGCTGGGCCGCAGAGAGCGGGAACGCGCCCGCCGGGAGAGCGGGTGCGGAGTCGGTGGGTGCGGAGGATAGCTGTGTCATGGAAGTCCTACGTTCCGACCGCGCTGTAGCCGACCGAGGCATTCGCCCCCGAGCTACCCCGGTGGTGGTAGTACTCGCCGCGCAGCAACAACACGGCAAGTCCAGTGTGAACCGGCGCGCGCCGCGCCGGGGGCGTATCGGCCACACTGCGCGCCCGCGATTTTCCGGGCCGGGCCGCGCCGCGCGACGAGCAGAAAACGCCGATCAGGCCGAGCGTGCGGTGACCGCGAAATCCGCCTCGGTCAGCGGGCCGTCCGAGCCGGCCAGGTAGCGCCGCAACGTCGACCGGTCATCGAGCACCAGCCAGCTGATCCGATCGTCGAGCTGCGGACGTTCCTGCTTGGTGGTGACACCGATGCCGGTGCCGAAGGCGGTGGATTCGCCCTCGTGCATCGTCATCGGGATCGCGCCGATCTTGACGACGGCGCGTTCGGCGACCACGGCCTCCACCGGCTCGTCGACGGCGATCGCCACGCGGATCCCCGGGCCCGCGCCGATCTCGAGCAGCAGCCTGGCCAGTCGGTTCGACCAGCTGTCCAGCTCGGCATAGGACAGCGAGACATCCGCGGCGTCCAGCACGACCGCCTGCGGGTCGACGGCGGCGGGCCGGGCCGTCGGCAGCACGGTGACGTTGCCGGTGTGCGATTCGACTGGAGTGTGCATGGTGTCCCCTCGGAGGAATGGAAGGCGCTGTTGGTTGTCTTCCACTCTCGCCGTCACGGGGCCGCGGCCCCAGCACCCCAAGGCGCGGGCTCACACCCTCTCAGGGTGGTGGTTTGCCCACCCAGGGTGGCCCCGGCCGGGGAATCAGTCGTTGACGTAGGCGTTGAGGGTGTTGCGCAGATCGGTGAGCACGGCGCGGGCCGCGGTCAGGCCCTTGGTGTGCCAGATGGTGTCGTCCACCGCGAACACCCGCCGGTCGGTGGCGGCGCCGAGCGCCTTCCACTCATCCGAACGCAGCACCGTCTCGCCGTGTTCGCGGCCTTCGGGGCCGGCGAACATGACGTAGATCAGATCGCCTTCCACCGGCGTCAGCTCGGATTCGTCGACGTCGAACGAGCCCGCGCGCTGGGCGGTCGGACGATGGGCGCCGAGGGCCGCGAGCACCTGCGCGGGCATGGTCTCGTTGCCGAGCACCCTGGTGCCGTCGCCGGTGAAGCGGACGAGGGAGGCCTGAGTGAGGTTGGCGGCCACGGCGTTTCCGGCGTCTGCCGCCTCGGTGCGGAAGTTCGCCAGCGCCGTCTCCGCCGCCGCGGACCGTCCCATTGCCGCGGCGAGGGTGGTGAACTGGTGCTGCCAGTCGCCCGTGTCACCGATCAGCACCGTCGGCGCGATCCCCGACAGCGCACCGAAATCGGCGCCGGCCGCGGGCAGGTCACCGATGATGAGATCGGGGTGCAGGGCCGCGATCAGGGCGGGGTCCGGCGCGGCGACGGTGCCGACGCCGGGGATCTCGGAGATGCCGGTGCCCAGGTAGCTCGGCTGCGGGCGCGGGCCATCGACGGTGGCGGCGCCGACCACCCGCTCCCACAGGCCCACCGCACACACCGCGTCCAGCGCCGCGGTGCTGAGCACCACGATGCGCTGCGGGTCGGCGGGCACCTCGGTGACGCCGAACGGGTGGGTGACGGTGCGGGTGGCGCCGGCGGCCGGATCGGGCGCGGTGGGCAGGCTGCACGCGCGCGCGGTATCGCGCTCTAGCCCCACCACACCCGCACCGGCGATATTGGTGGTGGTGCGGATGATCGAGGCCGAATCATCGGCGGGCGTCGCGCAACCCGCGCCGAGCATCGCGGCGCAGCCGACGACGACGGCACCCATGATCGTGCGGATTCGGGTGCGTGCATGACCCATCGCGCTCACCGGCATGCCGGTGAGGGTACATGCGCGCACCCTCGATCCGCAGGTGAGGTCGGCCGGTGCTCAGCCCTTGTCGCCGCCGAGGCTGAATCGCGCACCGTTCGGGTCGACGAGGGTGGCCAGCCGCCCGTACGGGGTGTCCTCGGCGGGCGCGGTCACCGTCGCACCCAGCCGCACCGCTTTTGCGACGGTGGCGTCGACGTCGTCGGCGCCGAAATACACCGACCATCCGCCCGGTGACCCCTCCGGCAGGAAACTCGAACCGTCCATCACGCCACCGAGCATGGGGCTGGTGGAATGCAGCGTGCTGTAGCGGAACTCCGGGGTGTCGGAGATCGGGAACAGGTCGTCCCAGCCGAAGACGGTCCGATAGAACTCGACCGAGCCGGCGAAATCGCGGGTGGTGAGTTCGAACCAGGACGGGGCGCCGTGATGATCGCTCCACTGCCCGCCCTCGACCAGCCCGGCGGTCTCGAAACCGCCGAAGGTGCCCGCCTGCCAGATGCCGACCCCCGCGCCGCGGGAATCGCCGAGGACCGCCATCGAGCCGAGATCGCCGACCGCCATCGGCGCCACCACGATCTGCCCGCCGCGCGCGACGGCGGCCGTCGCGGTCGCCTCGGCGTCCTCGACGGCCAGGTAGACCGTCCACTGATCCGGGCTGTCGGGATCATCGGGCATTCGGCCCATCCCGCCGCCGACGGCCTTACCGTCGGTGCGGAAGGTGAGATAGCCGCCGAAATCGTCATCGCGTTCGGCGGTCCAGCCGAACAGTTCCCCGTAGAAGGCGATCGTGCGATCGGGGTCGGAGCTGTAGACATCGACCCAGCAGGGATCGCCGGGCCGGTGCGCTGCGTTCTGTGCCATCTGCGCTCTCCTCGGTGTTCGCACCGCCGCCGGGATCAGCGGCGATGTCCATCGATAGAGACGGCGCGGTCGAGCCGGACTCATCGGTCCGCGCCGCGCCGACACACCGGGCCAGGGCAGCGGAAACGGGTGTCGAGGGGCCGCGAATACGACACAGAGTAGGACCCGCTCGGTCGCCTGCGGCAGCACGGTTTACGATTCGAAGAGCGCAAGCTAACCGTCGTGTGCCCGGGCGCCACCGGACACATGCTGACAGTGGAGCCTGCGGAGCGACCTAAAGGCACCTTCAGGAGGATCAGTGACTGCCGTAGAGCCCCAGCCAGTCCCTCAATTAGAAGCGACTAGGCCTTTTCCGGCGCGGACCGGTCCCAAGGGGTCGTTCATCTACAAGATGGTCACCACGACCGACCCGAAGGTCCTCGGCGTCATGTACCTGACGACCTCGATGGTCTTCTTCCTCATCGGCGGCCTGATGGCGCTGATGATGCGTGGCGAGCTGGCGCGCCCGGGTCTGCAGTTCCTCTCGCCCGAGCAGTTCAACCAGCTGTTCACCATGCACGGCACGATCATGCTGCTGTTCTATGCGACCGCGATCGTGTTCGGCTTCGCCAACATCATCCTGCCGCTGCAGATCGGCGCCCCCGACGTCGCCTTCCCGCGACTGAACGCCTTCAGCTACTGGCTGTACGCGTTCGGCGCCACCATGGCGACCGCGGGCTTCATCACCCCCGGCGGCGCGGCCGACTTCGGCTGGACGGCCTACGTCCCGCTGACCGACATCCTGCACTCCCCGGGCGTCGGCACCGACCTGTGGATCCTGGGCCTCGCGGTCTCGGGTCTCGGCACCATCCTCGGTGGTGTCAACATGCTCACCACCGTGGTCTGCCTGCGTGCGCCCGGTATGACCATGTTCCGGATGCCGATCTTCACCTGGAACATCGCCGTCACCAGCGTCCTGGTCCTGCTCGCCTTCCCGCTGCTGACCGCCGCCCTGTTCGGCCTGGCCTACGACCGCCACCTGGGTGGCCACATCTACGACCCGGCCACCGGCGGCATCCTGCTCTACCAGCACCTGTTCTGGTTCTTCGGCCACCCCGAGGTGTACATCATCGCGCTGCCGTTCTTCGGCATCGTCTCCGAGATCTTCCCGGTCTTCAGCCGTAAGCCGATCTTCGGTTACACCACCCTGGTCTACGCCACCCTCGGCATCGCCGCCCTGTCCATCGCGGTGTGGGCGCACCACATGTACGCCACCGGCGCGGTGCTGCTGCCGTACTTCTCGTTCATGACCTTCCTGATCGCGGTCCCGACCGGTGTGAAGTTCTTCAACTGGATCGGCACCATGTGGAAGGGGCAGCTGACCTTCGAATCGCCGATGCTGTTCTCCATCGGCTTCATCGTCACCTTCCTCTTCGGTGGTCTGTCCGGTGTCATCCTGGCCAGCCCGCCGCTGGACTTCCACGTCACCGACTCCTACTTCGTGGTCGCGCACTTCCACTACGTGCTCTTCGGCACCATCGTGTTCGCCACCTACGCCGGCATCTACTTCTGGTTCCCCAAGATGACCGGCCGCATGATGGACGAGCGGCTGGCCAAGTGGCACTTCTGGACCACCTTCATCGGCTTCCACACCACCTTCCTGGTGCAGCACTGGCTGGGTGCGGAGGGCATGCCGCGTCGTTACGCCGACTACCTGCCCAGCGACGGCTTCACCACGCTGAACACGGTCTCCACCATCGGCGCGTTCGTGCTGGGCGCCTCGATGCTGCCGTTCCTGTGGAACGTCTTCAAGAGCTACCGTTACGGCGAGGTCGTCACCGTGGACGATCCGTGGGGCTACGGCAACTCGCTGGAGTGGGCCACCACCTGCCCGCCGCCGCGGCACAACTTCTACGAGCTGCCGCGGATCCGGTCCGAGCGTCCGGCCTTCGAGCTGCACTACCCGCACATGGTCGAGCGGATGCGGGCCGAGGCCCACGTCGGCTGGGGTTCGGGCAAGCATGCCACCGAGGTGCATGAAGGCGCCCTGACCAAGTAGCGGAAGACAGCATTCGACGATGAGTGTGCACTCGCCGGGGTGACCAGCGGGTGCATGCGCAGCAGACAATTCGTAGTTGCGGCGTCGGCGGCCCCCCGGGGTATCCGTTGTACGCCGCTTCTGCGTTTCACACAGACTGGAGCGCAGGTTTTGGCAGACACCACAGTTCTCGTCACCGTCACCGGTCCCGACCGGCCGGGCGTGACGTCGGTGCTACTCACGGCGATGTCGCGCCATCAGGTCAGCCTGCTGGATGTGGAGCAGGTCGTCATCCGGGGCCGTCTGACCCTCGGGGTGCTGGTGACCTGCCCGAACGATCCCGAAGAACTGCAGGACGAGCTCGAAGAGGCGATGAACACCGTCGGCATGCACGTCGACGTCGACATCGATGCCGAGCCTGCCCGCGCGCCGGTGCCCACCCATGCTGTGGTGATCCTCGGCGCACCCGTCACCGCCCGTGCCTTCAGCGCCGTCTCCCGTCAGCTCGCCGCGCTCGGCGCCAATATCGATGCCATCCGCGGTGTCGCCGACTACCCGGTGACCGGTATGGAGCTGATGGTCAGCGCCACCGACCCCGGCGAGGACACCGATTCCCGGCTGCGCACCGCACTGGCCGACGTCGCGGTGGCCGAGCAGGTCGACGTGGCGGTGGAGCGGGCCGGACTGGCGCGCCGGGCCAAGCGGCTCATCGTCTTCGACGTCGACTCCACGCTGATCCAGGGCGAGGTGATCGAGATGCTGGCCGCGCACGCCGGCGTCGAGGACGAGGTCCGCCGGGTCACCGAATCGGCCATGCGCGGCGAGATCGATTTCGGTGAATCGCTGCGCCAGCGGGTGGCGACCCTCGAGGGGCTGGACGAGTCGGTGATCGAGGAGGTCGCCGAACGGATCGAGCTCACCCCCGGTGCCCGCACCACCATCCGCACCCTGCGCAGGCTCGGCTTCCGCTGCGGGGTGGTCTCCGGCGGTTTCCGCCAGGTGATCGAACCGCTGGCGCACGATCTGGAATTGGATTTCGTGCAGGCCAACACGCTCGAGATCGTCGACGGCAAGCTCACCGGACGGGTGGTCGGCGATATCGTCGACCGGGCCGCCAAGGCCACCGCCCTGCGCAAATTCGCCGCCGAGGCCGGGGTGCCGATGGAGCAGACCGTCGCGGTAGGCGACGGCGCCAACGACATCGACATGCTCAACGCCGCCGGACTCGGTGTCGCCTTCAACGCCAAGCCGGCGTTGCGCGAGATCGCCGACGCCGCGCTGTCGCACCCCTACCTGGATGCGGTGCTGTTCATCCTCGGCGTCACCAGGGACGAGGTGGAGGCGGCCGACGCCATGGACGGACTGCTGCGCCGGGTACCGCTGGGCTGAGCCGATGACCGATACGCCGCAGCAGGCCGCCCCGGTCGAGGAGATCGAGGACACCGCGCCCGCCGAACCACGCCCGACCGACGGTGATTTCGCCGCAAGGCACGCCGAGCTCGCCGCGGGCTACGGCGGTGCGGGCGACCCCGACGATCCGGCGCTGGTGCAGGCCATGCAGATGGTGCTGTACCTGCCCAAAACCGACCCGCCCGCCCGCAGCGCGCTGCTGGCGTCCGCGGCGGCGTCCGCGGTGGCGCTGTGCCTGGATCCGCGCGTCGGCCCCGGCGGGGAATGGGCCGACCGATACCTGGCGTGGAAACGGTCCCGGATCCGCAAGGTCGCCCGGCGTGCGCGCGGGGCGCAGTGGGCCGCGGCGAACGAGGTCGACGGCGTCACCGTGGAGCTCGGTGGCGCACAGGCCCGCGCGCTCGTCCCCGGCCCGGTCGGCGCGATCGACCCGCGGATCAGGAAGCTGCAGATCGGCGGCACCGACCTCGACCATGACGACCCGGGCCCGCCGGATCCCGAACTGCCCGTGCTGTGGGTGAATTCGGCCCTCGGCATGACCCTCGGCAAGGCCGCGGCACAGGTGGGGCACGCGAGCATGCTGCTCGCCGGTGCGCTGCCCGAGCGTGCCGCGCTGGCCTGGGCCGAGCGTGAGTTCGCCTGCGCGGTGCGCGAATCGGATCCCGAGCACTGGGCCGAGCTGAGCCGCGCGGTGCACGCGGGCACGGCCGTCGCGGTGCGCGATGCCGGATTCACCGAAGTGGCACCGGGTTCGATGACGGTCATCGCCACACCCGGCCTGCTCACTCGCTGAATCGCCCGGTATCTGTCACCGCCGGTACGCGGCCCGGTCGTACGCGCGCGTGGCTTTTGAGCCAAGATGGAGCGCGTGCCGCAACCGGATCCCGATCTGCTCATCGATTTCACCGACGTCACCATCCGCCGCTCGGGCCATACCCTCGTCGGCCCGGTCACCTGGCAGGTGGAGCTCGACGAACGCTGGGTCGTGCTCGGCCCCAACGGCGCGGGCAAGACCTCGCTGCTGCGGATGGCCGCCGCTGAGGTGCATCCCACCTCGGGCATCGCGCATCTGCTCGGCGAGGTGCTCGGCAAGGTCGACGTCAGCGAACTGCGCCCGCGCATCGGTCTGTCCTCGGCCGCGGTAGCGGGCCGGGTGCCGCGCGAGGAGAAGGTCAGCGATCTGGTGGTCTCGGCCGGCTACGCGGTGCTCGGCCGTTGGCGCGAACGCTACGACGACGTCGACACCGACCGCGCCATCGACATGCTGGAAAGCCTCGGCGCCGAGCACCTGGCCGACCGCACCTACGGCACCCTCTCCGAGGGCGAGCGCAAACGCGTGCTGATCGCCCGTGCGCTGATGACCGACCCGGAACTGCTGCTGCTCGACGAACCCGCCGCCGGCCTGGATCTCGGCGGCCGCGAGGAACTGGTCGAGCGCCTGGGCGATCTGGCCGCCGATCCGGACGCACCGGCCATCGTGCTGGTCACCCACCACGTGGAGGAGATCCCACCGGGGTTCACCCACGGGCTGCTACTCAACGAGGGCTCCGTCGTCGCCCAGGGGCTGCTGACGGATGTGCTGACGGCGGAGAACCTCAGCGAGGCCTTCAGTCAGTCCATCGCGCTCGATCGAGTCGACGGACGATACTTCGCGCGCCGGGCGCGCCGCTTCGGCAAACACCGTTCTCGCTGAGTGGTCGGAACCCCACGCCGTCGGCGTGCCCGTTCCCAAGCGAGCGTTAGGGTGCAGGAATGAGTGATGTGGTGCTGCCCAAGGATGCTTCGACGGTGATGCTGGTGCGCGACGGGGCCACCGGCCCCGAGGTGTTCCTCCAGCGCCGGGTCGGAGCCATGGCCTTCGCCGCGGGCATGACCGTCTTCCCCGGCGGCGGCGTCGACGCCTCCGACGCGACCGCCGACATCGCCTGGGCCGGGCCGGAACCGGCCTGGTGGGCCGAGCGTTTCCGCACCACCGAACCGCGCGCACAGGCCCTGGTCTGTGCCGCCGTGCGGGAAACCTTCGAAGAGTGCGGAGTGCTGCTGGCCGGCCCGGCCGCCGACCAGGTGGTCGCCGATACCACCGGCTATCGCGAGGCCAGGGGCAAGCTGGAGCGGCGTGAGCTGTCGCTGGCGCAGTTCCTGGTCGAGGAGACCCTGGTGCTGCGCGCCGATCTGCTGCGCCCGTGGGCCAACTGGATCACCCCCGAGGTCGAGAAGCGTCGCTACGACACCCGATTCTTCGTCGCCGTGCTGCCCGAAGGCCAGCGTGCCGACGGCGCGACCTCCGAAGCCGACGAGGTCCAGTGGCGTACCCCCGCGGAAGCGCTGGACCGCTGGCGAGCCGGGGCCGACATCCTGCTGCCGCCCACCTGGGCTCAGCTGGACGCGCTGTCCGGCTACGCCTCCACCGCCGAGATCCTGGCCGCCGAGCGCGCCATCGACCCGATCGAACCGGTGTTCAGTGCCGCCGAGGGCAGGAAGGCGCTCAGCTTCCCGGACTGCGCCCGGTACTTCGACGACCTTCCCGATCAGCGCAAGCTGCAGGGCTCCACGCGCGAATGAAAGATCCGGCGCGCACCCGGTAGGTTGCCAGCCATGGCCGAATTCGTGACCGTGGACGAGCTGGACGGCGAGACCGAACGCCGGGTGGCGGTACTGCGTATCGCCCGTGCGCCGATGAACCTGCTGAACATCCAGGTGGTGCGGGAGCTGGCCGCCGCGGCGCATGCGGTCGGCGTGGATCCGCGCATCGGCGCGGTGGTGGTCTACGGCGACGAACGCGTCTTCTGCGCCGGCGACGATCTCGCCGAACTGGCCGCGCTCTCCGCCGAGCAGGCCGGCGCCGTGGCCGCCGATCTGCAGCACGCGCTCGGCTGCCTGGCCCGGCTTCCGCAGCCGACGGTGGCCGCGATCAGCGGCTACGCGCTCGGTTCCGGCCTGGAACTCGCCCTCGGCGCCGACCGCCGCGTCATCGGCGACAACGTCAAGCTCGGGCTGCCGCAGATCAAGGCGGGCCTGATCCCGCTGGCAGGCATCCGCAGGCTCACCGCGCTCATCGGGCCGGGCGCCGCCAAGGATCTGGTGTACACCGGCCGCTTCGTGGAACCGGACGAGGCACGCGCCCTCGGACTGGTCGACGAGGTCGTGGCACCCGATGACGTCTACACCGCGGCGGTGGGTTGGGCGCGTGGTTTCCTCGACGGTCCGGCCCGCGCGTTGGCGGCCGCGAAAGCGGTCTTCGAGGCGGGCCCGCACGGCCACGATCGGGCCCGAATCGCGTGGTCGGAGCTGTTCGGCACGGAAGACCGCCTGATAGGAACACGTTCTTATTTGGCCGACGGGCCCGGCTCGGCGGAGTTCGTCGGACGCTGATCCGCCGCCGCGCGCGCGATCCCACCCACTGGTATGTGACGACCTACAGCGAGGGTTTAGGCTAGGCCACCATGACGGTACGCCACGACGACCCCGCGCCGAACCCGCATGCCACCGAGGCCGAGGTCGAAGCCGCGCTCAAGGACACCAAACTCGCCCAGGTCCTCTACCACGACTGGGAAGCCGAGACCTACGACGACAAGTGGTCGATCTCCTATGACGAACGGTGTATCGAGTACGCGCGCGGCCGCTTCGACGCGGCGGTCGGGCCGGTGGCGCTGCCCTACGGCCGGGCGCTGGAACTCGGTTGCGGCACCGGCTTCTTCCTGCTGAACCTGATGCAGGCCGGGGTGGCCAAGAGCGGTTCGGTGACCGACCTGTCGCCGGGCATGGTGAAGGTCGCCCTGCGCAACGCGCAGAACCTCGGCCTGGACGTGGACGGCCGCGTCGCCGACGCCGAAACCATCCCCTACGAGGACAACACCTTCGACCTGGTGGTCGGCCACGCCGTGCTGCACCACATCCCGGATGTCGAACTCGCGCTGAAGGAATGCCTGCGCGTGCTCAAGCCGGGCGGGCGCCTGGTCTTCGCCGGCGAGCCCACCACCGCCGGCAATTTCTACGCGCGCTGGCTCGGGCGGATCACCTGGGGCGCCACCACCAACCTCACCAAGCTGCCCGGTCTGGCGAGCTGGCGCCGTCCGCAGGAGGAGCTGGACGAGTCCTCGCGCGCCGCCGCCCTCGAGGCCGTCGTCGACCTGCACACCTTCACCCCCGACCAGCTCGAGGCGATGGCCCGCTCGGCCGGCGCGGTCGAGGTCGCCGCGCACACCGAGGAGTTCGCCGCGGCGCTGTGGGGCTGGCCGGTGCGCACCTTCGAGGCCGCCGTGCCCGCCGAAAAGCTCACCTGGCGCTACCGGATGGCGATGTACAAGGCGTGGCTGGGCCTGAGCTGGGTCGACGAGAACGTCATGCGCCGGGTGGTGCCGCGCCAGTTCTTCTACAACGCCATGATCACCGGTGTGAAGCCGGGCGCCCCGGGCCAGTAGTGGGCTACGGCTTCAGCCACGAGGACGTCGTCTTCCTGGCCGGTGCGGCGGGCGCCGCCGCACTGGCCGACGTGGACCGGCTGGAGCTGACCCCGTCGACGCACCTGCGCGATCTGGAGCGGGTGCGCCGCGACCATGGCGACCGGGCGGCGGCACTGATCGAGACGGTGCGGCTACGCCGCCGGGCCGCCGCCAAACTCGCCGACGCGGGGGAGTGGCTGTTCACCGACGACGCGCTCCAGCAGGCCACGCCAACAGTGGTGGCGCGGCACCGGGCGGCCCGGCTCGCCGGTCGCGCCGTCCACGATGTGACCTGCTCGATCGGCGCGGAACTGGCCGAGCTGGCGCGGGTGTGCCCGGCCGTGATCGGCAGCGACCTGGACGACGTTCGCCTCGCGATGGCGCGGCACAATCTAGGCCGATCGGCGCTGTCGCTGGCGCGGCGGCCGGCCCGAACGATTGGCATTATCGGCACGACGGCTGCTGTCGACGAACCGGCCGACTATGCATCGACCGGTTCGGTGTCGTCCGACAACACGTCCGCCGGGGTTGTCGTGCCGGAGCGAATCGCACCTGCTCGGCGGCCCGGCGACGACGCGGTAACCGCCCGAAATGTGCTGCTGGTCAAGGCGGATGCATTGGTCCCGTGTACCCGGGACATTGTGATCATCGCTGATCCAGCGCGCCGAGCCGACGGCAGGCGAACGCACGATCCGGCGAAACTCCAACCACCGCTGCCGAACCTCCTCGCCGCCTATCCCGGTCGTGATCTGGCCGTGAAATGCGCCCCCGGACTGGATTTCGATAGCCTCGACTGGACCGGAGAGATCGAGGTCGTGTCCCTCGACGGTTCGGTCCGGGAAGCCTGCCTGTGGTCGCCCGGACTGACCGACTCCGGCGTCACCCGCCGTGCGACGGTGCTGTCGTCGACTGGCCGGGCCACCATCCTCACCGACGCCGAGCCCGACGACATCCCCGAACGCGCCCCCGGCGAATGGATCATCGACCCCGACGGCGCCATCGTCCGCGCCGGCCTGGTCCGCCAGTACGCGGCGAAACACGGTCTCTGGCAGCTGGACCCGCGTATCGCCTACCTCACCGGCGACCGGGTGCCCGAGGGCGTGCGCGGCTTCCGGGTGCTCGACCAGCTGGATTTCCGCGAGAAGTCGTTGCGCTCCGAGCTGCGCCGACGGGACTGCGGCGCGCTGGAGATCCTGGTGCGCGGCGTCGACGTCGACCCGGACCAGCTGCGCCGCCGCCTGAAACCGACCGGCTCCCAGCCCTTCACGCTCGTGATCATGCGCATCGGCCGCCACGCCACCGTGTTCCTGTGTGAGGCCGTAGCTGCCGCTCGGCCCGACTCCGGATAGCTCTGCCCGACCGCCGCCGAGGACGCCAGGCACATGATCGATCTCGGGCGCGACCCGGAAGCCTGCCGCGTTACGCCTCGCTGCGTGATCGCGCGCGGCCCGGGTGCTCAGGTGATCGCTTCCATCTTCTTCACCACCCGCTGCACCGTGAGCCAGGTGCGGGTGGTGATGTCCTTGCCGTAGGTGCGCTCCAGCCAGGCCATGAAATCGGGAGTCCTCGGCGTGCTGTTGTCGACGACGAACAGGAAGACCCGGGCGGCGGGGTCGTAGCCGACCACGCGGGTGAGTGGATCGGGATCGTCGGGCAGCTCGATCGGCTCGTTGCTGGTGCTCTTCAGGAAGGTCGCGGTCAGGTAGGTGCCGCGCCCATGGGTCAGTCCCTCGAACGGCTCGGAGTCCAGCAGCGTGCGCAGCTCGTCGTAGTCGCGGATGATGGTGCCGCCCGGGATGCCCAGTTCCCGATTGAGTGCCCGCTGGATCCGGTCCTCCAGCTCGGCCGGATCGGCCTCGCCGGTGCGGAAGACGATATTGCCGCTCGACAGCACCGAGGCGACCGCCTCGAAGCCGAGCCCGGTGAACACGCCTCTGAGCTTGTCGTTGGTCATGTTCGGGTTCATCGGGGCGATCCCGCGCAACAGCGCCGCGTACCTCGTCATGGGGCAGACCGTAATGGATCGCGCCGACAACCGGGCGTTACCGCAGCCGTGATCGGGCCCCGCGCGGGCGGCGGGCCCGCCGCTCAGGCCTGAGCCGGGGCGCCGTTCTTCTTGCGTTCGATGTCCTCGAGCGCGGCGAGGTAGGCCGCGCGCTGTTCGGCACCGGACTCCCAGGCCGCCTTGCGGTTCTTGACCACCTTGGCCGGTGCGCCGACGGCAATGGAGTAGTCGGGGATCTCGCCCTTGACCACGGCGTGCGCGCCGAGCACGCAGCCACGGCCGACGCGGGTCTCGCGCAGCACCGTCACCTTGGCCGCGATCCAGGTGTCCGGGCCGATGCGGACCGGGCTCTTCACGATGCCCTGATCCTTGATCGGCATGGTGATGTCGTCCATCTTGTGGTCGAAGTCGCAGATGTAGCACCAGTCCGCGACCAGCGTCGACTCACCGATCTCGATATCGAGGTAGGTGTTGACGACGTTGTCCTTGCCGAAGACCACCTTGTCGCCGATGCGCAGCGAACCCTCGTGGCAGCGGATGGCATTGCCGTCGCCGATGTGCACCCAGCGGCCGATCTCCATCCGGCCCAGCTCCGGGGTCGCGTGGATCTCCACCCGCCGGCCGAGGAACACCATGCCGCGCAACACGATATGCGGGTTGGTCAGCCGGAACTTGAACAGTCGGTAGTAGCGCACCAGGTACCACGGCGTGTAGGCACGGTTGGCGATCACCCAGCGCAGCGACGCCATGGTGAGAAAGCGTGCCTGCTGCGGATCGCGGCGCCGCGATCCCCGCCACCGTGAACGCAACGGTGCGCCCCACATGCTCGTCACGAACTGTTCTCCCGTCGTGTGTCCGCCTATCGCGCACACAGCCTACTGACGTGCTGCCCCGAGCGGATCGATACCCGTCGGCTAACCTCACTGGCACGCGCGGGCGCGCGGGGAGATGATCACGGCAGATCGCGTGTGAAGGAGAGCAGCAGGTGCGAATCGGCAGCGTACGAGCTGTATCCGGGCGGCAACGGCTGCGGGTGAATACGGCGGCGGCGCTACTGGCAGTGGGCGCGGTGGTGCTCACCGGCTGCGGCACCGATGTCGATGACATCACCGTCGGCCCCGGCCTCGGCTGGCCCGGCGCCCATCACGACGCCCGCAACAGCGGTACCAGCCCGGTCACCGGCGCGCACGCGGTGGAGTTGAAGTGGTCGCGCCCGGTGGGCGGGCCGATCGCGACTCCGGTCGGGGTGGCGGCCGAGGGCCAGATGTTCGTCACCACCCGCACACCGTCGGGCTGCAATATCTTCTCCTTCCAGATGCCCACCGGCCGCAAACGGTTCTGTAACCCGATGGGGCCGAACGCGATCTCCTCGCCGACGCTGATCGATGGCCTCGCCAACGTCTACGTCGGCGACGACAGCGGCGTGACGTCGATGAACTACCTCGGCCAGCCGCGCTGGCGCACCGCGGTGGCGGGCGTGCCCGTCTCGTTGCAGTTCACCGGCGACAGCAACCTGCTCACCATCACCCAGGCCGGCCAGATCGATGTGCTGTCACGGCAGACCGGTCAGCGGCTGGTGCCCACCATGCAGTTGCTCGGCCAGCCCGATCATCTCGAACTTCCCGCTCTCAGCTGGCCGCCGTCCGGTGACGGCCTCGACGACTGCCCCACCGGCGGCCCGCAGTGCGCGGTGGCCAATGTCTCGCCCATCGACACCGACTCCGGGCGCTTCTACGCCACCGTGTGGCGTCCGGGCGACGCCAGGGCCTCGCTGGTGGCGTTGCGCTACATCGACGGCGAGATCGAGCGGTTGTGGAGCGCCGAGATGCTGGAGGGCGGCAGCGCCACCAGCCCGGCCCTGTCGGCCGACGGCAGCACCGTCTACGTGGGCGACAACAGCGACCGGCTGATCGCCGTCGACGCCATGGAGGGCAGCACCAAATGGGTGCATCCGCTGGAGTGGACTCCGCGCCGCGGCATCTCCGTCTCCGCCGACGGGCTGATCATCCCGGCCGGCGACGACGGCTACCTGCTGGCCCTGCGCGACAACGGCGACAGCGTCGAACAGGTCTGGGAGCGTAAGGATCTCGGCCACCGGGGCACGCCCGCCCAGACCGCGGGCCACACCGGCTACACGGTGGCGGCCATCGGTGACGGCCTCAACCTGATCACCTTCGATACCGAGACCGGCCAGACCCTCGACTCGGACGTGCTGCCCGGTGCGAGCGGCACCACCACCGGAACCTCGGTCAGCGCCGACGGCGAGGTGGTCGTGGCCACCCGGATCGGCGAGATCTTCGTCTTCGCCCCGCAGGAATGAGCCGGCCGGTCAGACCGGCTGGTTGGGATCGCGTTCCGGCAGTGGGCGCATGGTGATCACCGGACGCCCGAGCGGGGTCCGCACCCGTCGCTTGGCGGACTGATACACCTGCGCGGTCTCGGCGGCCACCACATCCCAGGAGAAATCGGCGGTCAGGCGTTCGCGGGCGGCGTAGGCGCGTTCCTGGGCGGCGGCCGGATCGTCGAGCACGGCGCGCACCGCCTGCACGAGTCCGTCCACGTCGGCCGGTTCGAAGGACGCCCCGGTCACGCCGTCGATTACGGCCTCACCGAGCCCACCGGCCGTGGAGGTGACCAGGGGGGTGCCCGCCGCGGCCGCCTCCAGCGCGACGATCCCGAAGGGTTCGTAGCGACTCGGCAGCACGATGGCGTCGGCGCCGTGCAGCCAGCCGAGCAGTTCGGTGTGGTCGAGCTGGCCGGCGAAGGTGACCGCCCGCGCCACCCGGTGCACCCTGGCCCGCTCGCGCAGCCATTCGAACTGGGTGCCGACCCCGGCGATGGTGAGCGTGGTGCCGGGGTGGGCGCGCCGGATCCGCGGCAGCGCCGCGATCGCGTCCTGCACGCCCTTCTCGTATTCGAGCCTGCCCACATACAGCAGCCGCGGCGGTCCGGTGCGCGGCGGCCGCGGCCGGAAGGTCCAGGCGCCGACATCGATACCGTTGCGGATGACGGTCAGCGGGATGCGGTCGGGGCTGTAGAGCCGCTCCACCTCGTCCTGCATGGAGGCCGAACAAGTGATGAGCGCGTCGGATTCATTGGCCAGCCACCACTCCACCGAATGGACCTGGCGATTGACCCGGCCGGAGACCCAGCCGCTGTGCCGGCCGGCCTCGGTGGCGTGAATGGTCGAGACCAGCGGCACGTCGTAGTACTCGGCCAGGGCGATGGCCGGATGGGCCACCAGCCAGTCGTGGGCGTGCACCACATCGGGGGTCCAGCCCTCGCCGATGCCGGGCTTGTTCAGTGCGACGCCGGCGCGCACCATCGCGTGGCCCATCGCCAGCGTCCACGCGAGCATGTCCTCGCCGAAATCGAAGAACGGCGGGTCCTCGGCGACCGCGACCACCAGGACGCCGTCGGCGATGTAGGAATGCGTGGGGTGGGTCGACGGGTCGGTGCCGGTGGGGCGGCGCGCCAGCACGACCACTTCGTGGCCCGCGGCGGCGAGCTCGGTGGCCAGGTGATGGACGTGTCTGCCCAGCCCGCCGACGACGACCGGCGGGTATTCCCACGACACCATCAAGATCTTCATGTATGTCCTTCTGAGGTGGCAGCGCGCAGCCGACGCGCGTCCAGGGCCGGGAAGAATCCGTCGGCCGCCCCCCATCCTGCCGCCAACTGCCGTGCTTTGGCGAGCTGACCGGCCCCGACGGCCGCGGCGATCTCACGCACCGCGTGCGCGTGCTGGTGTGCGCGTTCGCGGGCGTAGCCGGCGGCGGAGTCCTTGCTGACCATGAACGCCCAGTCGCTGGACACGGTCAGGATGGCCTCGCGCAGGAGTTGATCGGCCACCTGGTCGCGGCCGGTCGCCGAGGAATCCGCGCGCATCTTGTCGACGGTGTCCAGCGCGAGGGCGACGATATCGTCGTTGAGCTCCACCAGATCGCGCACCTGATCGCCGGCCCAGACCCGCCAGTCCTTACCCGAGCCCCACGACGAATCGGTCAACTGCACCGGCTCGCCGACATAGCCGTTCGCCCGCGCGTCGGCCAGGGTGCCGACGGTGACGCCCGCCTCGGGCAGCGCGCGCAGCACCTGCCCCAGCCACTGCGGACCCTCGTGCCACCAGTGCCCGAACAGCTCGGTGTCGAAGGCCGCAACCACCAGCGCGGGCCTGCCGATCCGCTCGGACTCGCCGATCAGCCGTTCGCGCACGGTGGCGACGAAATCGTCGACGTCGGCGCGCACCGCGGCGGCTGCCAGCTCGGGGTCGTAGGGCGCCTTGTCCGGCCCGGCGACCGATTTGCCGGTGACCCGGGCCGGTTTGAGACCGGTGGCGTGGTCGTAGTGATGGAAATCGCGGTAGGCACTGTGGCCCGGATAGCCGGACTTCGGCGACCAGACCCGGTAGCTGACCTGGAGATCGCGGCCGAAGGCCACCACATCGGATTCGCGAACCGGCCGTCCGAGGCTGGAATCGCCGCGCAGCGCCGGCCCGTCGACCATGAAATGCGTCACACCCGCGGCGGCGTAGCCGACCTCCATGCCGGGGGTGTAACCGCATTCGGGCGCCCAGATCCCGGACGGGGTGTGGCCCCAGCGCAGCCGGGCGTCGGCGAGCCCTTCGGTGAGCTGGAATTCGCGCAGTCGGGGATCGAGCAGCGGCTGGAACGGATGGGCCAGCGGGCCGCCGAGCAGTTCGATCGCCTCGGCATCGATCAGCTGCCGCCACACCGGGGCGGCGCCATGACGCCAATGCTGTTCGAACTCCGCCAATGCGGCCGCGGCCAGCCGGTGCTCATGCCTGCCGAGCGCGATGTTGCCGGCCATCGCGGCCTCGTCGGCGCGCAACTGCCAATTGCCCAGCCAGTGATGCATACCGGCCAGGCAGTGCGGATCGTCGAGCTGGGCGGCGAGCACCGGGGTGATGCCGAGCGTCAGCAGATGCGAACGGCCTTCGGCGGCAAGGGTCCTCAGAACGTCGACGACCGGAAGGTAGGACGCGGCCCAGGACTGATAGAGCCATTCCTCACCCACCGGCCAGCGGCCGTGATGGGCCAGCCACGGCAGATGCGAATGCAGGACCAGGGTGAACTGGCCGGGCACGGGTTGTGCGTTATCGGTCAAGGCTTCACCGCGATGGCCACCAGGTCCAGGCTGGCATCGATGTCGTCGGTGGTCAGGGCGAAATCGTCGACGGTCACCGCGGCGACGTCGGCGGTGAGTTCGGCAGGCCAGGGTTCACCGGCCAGCGCGCGCTCGATCTGCGCATCGATGAACGAGCCACCGTGCTTGGCGTCCAGCGCTTTCAGCGTCTCGCCGTGGTGCACGCCGGTCATCACCGACACCTCGAAACCGGCCTCCACCAGCAGTTCGGTGAGTTCGGCGGCATTGAGTTCCCTGGTGTGGAACGGGTTGAGCGGAGTGTCGCGGCCGGGGGAGAAGGTGATCCGGTTCGGCGTGCTGATCAGCAGCTCGCCGCCCGGTCGCAGCACCCGCAGGCATTCCCGCAGGAACTGTGCCTGATCCCAAAGATGTTCGATCACTTGGAAATTCACCACCACGTCGACCGAGGCGTCGTCCAGCGGCAGATCGGCGAGATTGCCCTGGATCATCTCCACGCGCGGGTAGCGCGCGCGCACGTGCTCGACCGCGCTCGCGTCATAGTCCAGCCCGATCACCCGGGTGGCGACGCCGGCGATCATGTCGGCGCCGTAGCCCTCGCCCGAACCCGCCTCGAGCACCACCTTGCCCGCGCAGCGCTCCAGCAGTCGCGCGTAGACGATCTCGTGCCTGCGGAACCAGTAGTTCTCCTCGGCGATTCCAGGCACGGTGCGCTCGCCGGTCAGCGGCAGCGGGTCGAGTGCGCCCGGCGTCGCGGCGGTCATGGGTGCCGGTTCGCCTACTGCGGCAGGAATCACAGCCTCACTCATCGTTCTGACGTTACTGGTACGGGCCGGTGAACTTGTTCCCGGTCTGGTGTTCAGGACCCTCGCGGAGTAAGTTACCCACGAGTAACTTAACGTAGGGTAGTGTCACGCCCTGAGCGACTCACATGGACGTACGGCCCGCCGGATCGTGCGACCGACCGCCCATACCCCGTGTACCCAGAACAGGAGGTCGACGAAGACCGATGCCGAACATCGTCGTACTCATCAAGCAGGTTCCCGACACCTGGTCCGAGCGCAAGCTCTCCGATGGTGATTTCACCCTCGACCGCGAGGCCGCCGACGCGGTGCTCGACGAGATCAACGAGCGCGCCGTCGAGGAAGCGCTGCTGATCAAGGAGGCGCAGGGCGGCGAGGTCACCGTGCTGTCGGCCGGACCCGACCGCGCCACCGAGGCCATCCGCAAGGCGCTGTCCATGGGCGCCGACAAGGCCATCCACATCAACGACCCGGCGATCCACGGCTCCGACGCCGTGCAGACCGCGTGGGTGCTGGCCGGCGCACTCGGCCAGGTGGAAGGCGTGGAGCTGGTCATCGCCGGTAACGAGGCCACCGACGGCCGCGCCGGCGCCGTGCCGGCGATCATCGCCGAATACCTCGGCATCCCGCAGCTCACCCACCTGCGCAAGCTGACCGTCGACGGCGACAAGATCACCGGCGAGCGCGAGACCGACGAGGGCGTGTTCAAGCTCGAGGCCAACCTCCCGGCCATCGTCTCGGTCACCGAGAAGATCAACGAGCCGCGCTTCCCCTCCTTCAAGGGCATCATGGCCGCCAAGAAGAAGGAAGTGCAGACCTTCACCCTGGCCGACCTCGGTATCGACCCCTCCACCGTGGGCGTGGCCAACGCCGGCACCGCGGTCACCGCGTCGACCCCGAAGCCCCCGCGTACCGCAGGCGAGAAGATCGCCGACGAGGGCGACGGCGGCACCAAGATCGCCCAGTACCTCATCGGTCAGAAGATCATCTGATCCCGCCCGTACCAGACTGCTTCGCGATGTGAATCCGATGCCCGCCCCGGTACCGCGCAGGGCATCGCGAACACCGCAATCAGACACAGGAGAACACAAATGGCAGAAGTACTTGTGCTCGTCGAGCACGCCGACGGTGCGGTCAAGAAGGTCAGCACCGAACTGATCACCGCCGCCCGTACCCTCGGCTCGCCGTCCGCCGTGGTGCTCGGCGCCGCGGGCACCGGTGAGAAGCTGGCCGACGCGCTCGCCGCGGCCGGCGCCGAGAAGATCTACATCGCCGAGTCCGACGATGTGGACAACTACCTGGTGACCCCGAAGGTCGACGTGCTGGCCGGTCTGGTCGAGGCCGCCTCGCCCGCCGCCGTCATCGTCGCCGCCTCCGCCGAGGGCAAGGAGGTGTCGGGCCGCCTCGCCGCGCGCATCGGCTCCGGCCTGCTCGTCGACGTCATCGGCGTCAACGCCGATGGCTCGGCCGTGCACTCCATCTTCGGTGGCGCCTTCACCGTCGACGCCAAGGCCACCGGCGACGTGCCGGTGATCTCGGTGCGCCCGGGTGCCATCGAGGCCGCCCCGCAGGCCGGTGCCGGCGAGAAGGTGACCGTCGAGGTTCCGGCGCAGGAAGAGGGCGTGGTCAAGGTGACCTCGCGCGAGCCCGTCGTCGCCGGTGACCGTCCGGAGCTCACCGAGGCCGGCATCGTCGTCTCCGGTGGCCGTGGTGTCGGCTCGGCCGACAACTTCTCGGTCGTCGAGGCGCTGGCCGACTCGCTGGGTGCCGCCGTCGGTGCCTCGCGTGCCGCCGTCGACTCGGGCTACTACCCGGGCCAGTTCCAGGTCGGCCAGACCGGTAAGACGGTCTCCCCGCAGCTCTACATCGCCCTCGGCATCTCCGGCGCCATCCAGCATCGCGCCGGTATGCAGACCTCGAAGACCATCGTCGCGGTCAACAAGGACGAAGAGGCCCCGATCTTCGAGATCGCGGACTACGGCATCGTGGGCGACCTGTTCAACGTCGCGCCGCAGCTGACCGAAGCGGTCAAGTCGCACAAGGGCTAGTCCGCCGCGCAGCGACGTGTGGCCCCGGCCGGAATTTCCGGCCGGGGCCACATGCGTTGGACGGCTGTATCGGTGCTGGTGGGTACCATGAGCGCATGACCGTGCCGAGTGCCTCGCGCACCGACCGTCCCGATCTTCCCGAGTACATGACCTGGGAAGAGCTGGAAAAGCTGCCCGAGGAGATCGCCGATCAGATCGAGCTGTGGGATCGGCGCGTGGTGTGGCTACGGCGTGGGCCGGGGGAACATCAGTTGGCCACATTGTTGCTGGCGCAGGAGATCAGGAGTTGCGCCGGCGACGACAGGGCCTCTCATCCTGAGCGGTGCTGGCGCGGGAATCTCGAAACCAATGTCTTCTTTGGAACGACCGGTAAATCCGACTTCGTCACGCCCGATTTCCTCGTCCACCGTTGCCTCCCGCCGGGCGCCGATGTCCGCGCCACCGACACGGTATTGGTCGGTGAGGTGTTGTCACCGTCGAATACACCAGGCGATGTCGAGGCGAAGAAGGCCCGGTACGCCGGCGCCGGCATCCCGTCGTACTGGGAAGTCGACCTGAAACCCGACCTCACCGGTATCGGAGCGATCCGCGTCTACATCCTCGAGATCGGCCATGCCGAACTGCCTTCCGGCGTACGCCCGCTCCGCTCGTCGAACTACCTGCTGGCCGGTGAATGGACACCAGATTCGGCGGACGGGGTGTCGTTCCCGTACCCCTTCCCGATCGAGATTTCCTGGTCCGCGCTGGCTTTCTGATCCGCACACCACGGCCGTTTCCCGGCACCCCGATGCGGTAGCGTCGCGGTGTTCGACCGCGATCGGAAGGAGCAGGCGTGCTGGGGGTGGGTACGACCTTCGCCGGGTATCAGCTCGAGGGTGTGCTGGGGCAGGGCGGGATGGGGACGGTGTATCTGGCCAAGCATCCGCGGCTGCCGCGCAGTGTGGCGTTGAAGCTGTTGAACAAGGCTGTGTCCGATGATCCCGAGCTCACGCGGCGGTTCGAGCTGGAGGCCGATGTGGTTGCGCGGCTGGATCATCCGGGGATCGTCGGGGTGTTCGATCGCGGAGCCGACGAGGGTCATCTGTGGATCGCGATGCAATATGTGCGCGGCACGGATGCCGGTTCCTGGAATGCGGGCATGCACCCGGCGTCGACGGCGGCGCGGCTGATCGGTGACACCGCCGGCGCGCTCGATTACGCGCACGGCCAGGGCGTACTGCACCGCGACGTGAAACCCGCCAACATCCTCATCGCCGATGCCGACGCGGGCCGCGAATCACACGCGGTGCTCACCGATTTCGGTATCGCCAGGCTCACCGAGGCCAACACCACACTCACCGCCACCGGAACCTTCACCGCCACCATCGCTTTCGGCTCACCGGAACAGCTCTCCGGTGAGGTCGTCGACGCGCGCAGCGATCAGTATTCGCTGGCCTGCACGCTGTTCGCGATCCTCGCTGGTCGCTCGCCGTACGCCTCGACCAATCCGGGCCAGGTAGTGATGGGGCACATCTCCCAGCCGGTGCCCCGGCTCACCGATATCCGCAAGGATCTGCCCCCGAGCGTCGACGCGGTGCTCGGCCGCGCCATGGCCAAACGGCGCGATGAGCGGTTCGGCAGTTGCACCGAATTCGCCACCGCGATGCGTGATGCGCTGGAGGGCAGGCATGTGGCTGTGCCGGTGCGTCCGTCGTCGCCGACCATCCGGCAAGCGGGGCCGATCGGTCCCGCCGGTGGCGCGAGTGTCTCCGGGCCGCCCGCCGCGTGGGCGCCGCACGGTGGCGTCCCGATGCCCGGTCCCGGGGCACGGTTCGCCGTGCCCGGCTACGGCCCGGCGCCATCGAATCCGGCGTACGGCCCGAAACCCTCGATGAAGACCGTGCTGACCGCCGGAATCATCACGCAGCTGTTCGGATTGCTCTTCGCCGGCATCTTCATCCTCGGCGTGACCGATACCGTCAAGGCGATCGGCGAAGGAAACGACAAGCTGGTGCAGCAGAACATTCCGCTACTCGGGGTGGTAGCGGCGGTCGCGCTGCTGTGGAATTCCGCAGGCCTTCTACTGCTGACCGGCAGACCTTCCGGACGGATACTGACGATCATCTGCTCGGTACTGGCCACTCTGCTGTGTCTCATCGCGTGTGTCGCGATCGGCGTCACCGGCGAATGGCTCGCGCTGATCGCCTATGTCCCGCTCCTGGTCATCGTGGGCACCGCGCTGGTCTGCGCCACCTCCCCGTCCACCAAACGATGGATCGCCTACCGGGTGGCGCTGCGCGGTGCGCATCGTTGGGGCTGAGCGGCACATCGTCGGCATCACAGGAGCGCCACCGGACCGGGCACCCGCCGGAAACGCAGACCCGCCGGACACGCAGCAAGAATTCGCTTGCCCGTGGCCGGCCCCGAGCCGCAGGCTGACCGGGTGACCATCGCACTGCCGCCGGACGTGGCCGCATCGATCCGCGATTTCTTCGGCGACGAGGGCGAGCACTGGCTGGCGACCCTACCGGGACTCGTGGCGGCCCGGTGCCGCGACTGGAGCCTCGAACTCATCGGCGAACCATTCGGGGGCGGCACCCATTCGTTCGTCGCGCCGGTGCGGCGCGACGATGGTTCGGTCGCGGTGCTGAAGGTTCCCTTCGTCGACGTGGAGAACGCCGGTGAGCCCGCAGGGTTGTACTGCTACGCCGGTGACGGCGCCGTGCGGCTGTTCGACTTCGATCCCGGTAGCGGTGCGATGCTGCTGGAATGGGCGCGACCCGGTCTTCCCTTGCTGGGACAGCCGACGCCGCCGCTGGAGGGTGCGCCCGAAAACGCAGGCAAAGTGCTGATCGCGGCCGAGTTGTACCGGCGCCTGCGGCGCGAACCCGGCGAGCTACCTCCCGGATATCCGGCACCGCCGTCGGCCGTGGAAGCAGTGGCCGAATGGGCGCAGTGGTCCGACGATCCGGAGATCGTCGCGGCGCTCCCCGCGCTGCTGCTCGATCGGGCTCGCCGCTGGTGCGCCGAGCTGGCCGAGCTCGACGGCCCGCTGCTGATCGTCAACCGTGACACCCACCTGGGCAATATCGTTGCCGCCGAACGCGAGCCGTGGTTGTTGATCGACCCGAAGCCGTACCTGGGTGAGGCGGCCTACGACGCCGGGTTCCTGATCCTCAAACAGGTGCAGAGCGAGCCGAACCCGGCCGACGCGCGCCGGATGATCGCCATGACCGCCGACGCGCTCGGAGTAGATCGGGAACGTGCCCGCGGCTGGGCGTTCATGCGTGCGGTGGAGCAGGTCGTCTGGTCGATCGAGGACGAGGGCTCGCAACTGGAGCGGGATCTCGCGGTGGCGTGGGCCCTGGCCTGATCCGACCACCGCTCATGCGCAGTGCAACGCCGCCAGCAACGTCGTCAGAATGGGCGATCGGCGCGCACCCGTGCGCAGGACCGCCGAGACCGGCACGCGCAACGGGTGACCGGCCAACTCCAGCGTCGCGATGCCTTCGGTGGGGCTGTTGGCGTACAGGATCGTCCACGCGTCCGGGTGGTTGATCAGCTCCATGGTCGCCGTGTGATCCGGCGGGATGGGTGGACCGAAGGTGGGGCCGGAGGGCTGGTCGGCGAAGGCCGCGCGCACCACATTGTGCAGCAGCACCTGCTCGGATTCCGGCGGTAGCAGCAGGGGATAGGCGCTGAGTTCGGTCAGCGTCACGTCGGTGCGTCCGGCCAGCGGATGCGCGGGCGCGGTGGCGATCATCAGGTCCTCCACCCACAGCTGCTCCACCGTCAGCCCCGGCTGGTCCACGCTGCCGCGGATCAGCGCGAGGTCACAGTCGCCGTCCGCGACGGCGGCGATACGCTGGCGGAAGGGCTTGATGACGAACTCGATCTCGGCGCCGGGGTGGGCATCACGGGCGCCCGCGATCGCCGAGAGCGAGCGCGTCGCGAACGACATGTTCGCCGCCAGCCGGATGCGCGGGCGCGAGGTGCGCACCGCGGCCCTGATGGCAGACTCCAGGCTGAGCATCTGCTTGGCCAGCGGAAGGAGCCTGGTACTCGCGTCGGTGGGAACGACCGATCGGGTGGATCGCTCGAAGAGCTGGACGCCGAGGTCGTGTTCGAGCCGGGCGATCTGATGACTGATCGCCGACTGCGAGATGAAGCAGCGGGTCGCGGCCCTGCTGAAGCTGAGCTCCTCGCACACCGCGACGAAGTAGGTGAGCTGGCGCAGCTCCACCGTTACCTCCATTAATTAGTGATTCAGATAAGAGTCATCTGAATTATGCGCCCTGACGGGTGAAATATCTCGACTCCTGATAACGGTTCTTCATGATGAACAGGCTGTCATGATCAACAGGGGTGTTGTGAGGATGCGTAATACGGAAGCCGTACGGGCTGCGGAAACGGAGTTCGTCGAAGTCGTCATCGTCGGATCGGGCTTCGGCGGCCTCGCCGCGGCCAAGCAGTTGGCCAAATCGGATGTGCCCTACGTGCTGATCTCGAGCACGCCGGAACATTTGTTCCAGCCGCTGCTGTACCAGGTCGCCACCGGCGTGCTGGCCGCCGACGAGATCGCACCGCCCATCGCCTCGATCCTGCGCAGGCACGAGAAGGCCGATGTCCGGCTGGGCAAGGTCACCGCGATCGATCCCGATGCCGCCGAACTCGTCTACGAGACCGCCGATGGGCCGCGCCGTATCCGCTACGGCTCGCTGATCGCCGCCACCGGCGCCAACCAGTCGTATTTCGGCCGCGACGATTTCGCCGAGAAGACCTTCTCGCTCAAGACCATCGACGACGCCAAGCGGCTGCGCGCCCAGATCGACCACGTCTTCACCGAGGCGAAGCGCGCCGACAAGGAGACCCGCGAGCGGCTGCTCAGCTTCGTCGTCGTCGGAGCCGGTGCCACGGGTGTCGAGGTGGCAGGCCAGCTGGCCGAACTCGCCAAGCGCTACTACCACCAGGACGTGTCGGTCACCCTGGTCGAGGGCGCCGGTGAGGTGCTGCCGCCGTTCGGTGGCGGACTGTCGGAGTACGCGAAGCAATCGCTCACCAAGGGCGGGGTCGAGGTGCTGCTCGGCACCTTCGTCACCGATATCGAACCCGGCAAGGTGACCGTCAAGGACAAGCAGGGCGTCGAGCACCGGATCGCCGCGGAGACCGTCGTCTGGTCGGCGGGTGTGCAGGCCAGCGGCTTCACCGAGATCCTGGCCGAAGCCACCGGCGCCGAGACCGACCGCGCCGGGCGGCTGCTGATCAACCCGGACCTGACCGTCGGTGGCTACGCCGACATCTACGCCATCGGCGATATGACCTCGCTGAAGGGCTACCCGGGCCAGTCGCCGGTCGCGATGCAGGAAGGCAGGCACGCCGCCGACATCATCCGGCGCAAGAAGCTGCCCGGCACCGAGTTCGAGTACTGGGACAAGGGCAGCATGGCGGTGATCCGCCGGCGCAGCGCCATCGCCAAGGTGAGCGACAAGATCAAGTTCAAGGGCCTGATCGCCTGGTACATGTGGCTGGCGGTGCACCTGTTCTATCTGGTCGGCTTCCGTAACCGGTTCATGGCGGTGATGGGCTGGCTGGTCGCCTTCACCGGCAACGGCCGCCCCGGTTTCGCCGAGATCGACAAGGACCGCCCCGCCGTCGAGCAACAACCACCTATAGCTGCCTGACCAGGCTCGATACCTGCCGCGATCGCGTTGTCCCGCACCGGGACGGCGCGATCGGTTGTGCGTGGCCGACGCCGCAGGGAACGCGCGTCGACGTCGCGGTGAACACCGGGTGTGACGGCCGTCTCGTTCACCGAACGGGCATACACGCGACACTCGGCGGACGCTCCGGCGCAGTCTGCGGCTGGCCTCATAACGGATATGACTATTACGTCCGTGTTGACAGCCCCGGCTCGACCGACGGACACCGGGGTGGAACGGTCTCGGTATTCACTGGTCGTCTCCTCCGATACCGAGCACCGCACGGCAGCACAGCGCCTGCGCTACGACGTCTTCGCCGCCGAACCCGGCTTCGAAATCCCCGATGACGGCACCGGCCTCGACGCCGACCGCTTCGATGAGCACTGCGATCACCTGCTGGTTCGCGACGAGCTGACCGAGCAGTTCGTCGGCTGCTACCGGATGCTGCCGCCGGACAAGGTCGCCGCCGCGGGCGGCTATTACACCGCCACCGAATTCGACCTCACCCGCCTCGATCCCACCGGCCACCGCATCGTCGAGATGGGCCGCGCCTGTGTGGTGCCCGATCACCGCAACGGTTCGGTGCTGACCCTCATGTGGGCGGGCATCCTGCACTACATCCAGCTCACCGGATACGAGTGGGTGATGGGATGCGTGTCGGTGCCGATGCGCGACACTCCGGAGGATCCGGCCGGCGTCAACGTGCGCGGCGTACGCGACCTGCTGCTCGGCCGCCACGCCTGCGACCCCGAACGCCGGGTTGACCCGTATCGCCCGGTCGTGGTGGACGGCAAAACGCTCGACGAGCTCACCCCGCCCGCACGCCCCAAGCTGCCGCCGCTGCTGCGCGGCTACCTGCGCCTCGGTGCGGAGATCTGCGGTGAACCGGCTCACGACCCCGACTTCGCGGTCGCCGACTTCGTCGCCCTGCTCGGCCTCGACACCATCAACACCCGGTACCTGGAGCGGTTGCAGGGCGCCGCCGCCGGATTCGACAGCGGGCGGTGAGCGTCATGGTGTTCGACGCCCCGCCCGCGACCGCGGTGCATTCGTGGATGCCGGTCAGTCCCTGCGGGCCCGGCTGCGTTCAGGCCACCGATGCCGCGGGTTCGGCTCGGGTGGCCGGCCGTGCGGTCCGCCTGGCCGGACTGCTGGCCAGCTACCCGGCGGCCCATATCCTCACTCCCGCGCGCCGGCGCGAACAGCTGCAACGCGAGTACGCCCGCGCGGTGCTGCGCAGCTGCGGTATCACGCTGCGCGTGATCGACAATCGCGGATCGGGCGGTGGGCTCGGCGGGGATGCGCAGGGCCCGAGGGCGCAGTATGCCTCGCCCGGCACCGGTGTACTGGTGGTCGCCGGACATATCAGCTGGTCGGATGTGGTCGTGCTGGCCGCGGTGCAGCCGCTGAGCTTTGTCGCGCGCGCCGATCTGATCGACTGGCCGATGCTCGGCGGGCTGGCCAAGCTGATGCGGATCATTCCCATCGAGCGCGAGCGGTTGCGGACGCTGCCCGGGGTGGTCGCGCAGATCGCCGAACGCCTGAGCGCCGGGGAGCGGGTGGCGGCGTTCCCGGAGGGCACCACCTGGTGTGGGCGGGCCTTCGGCAAGCTGCGGCCCGCGCTGTTCCAGGCCGCGATCGACACCGGCACGCCGGTCCAGCCGATCCGGTTGCGCTACCTGGACGCGCACGGAGAGCCCTGCACCGCACCGGGTTTCGTGGGTGACGACACCTTCGCCACCTCGGCCCGGCGCATTCTGCGCTCGCGCGGCATCGTCGCCGAGATCGTGCTGGAGCCGATCCAGCAGCCCGGCTCCGACCGGCGTGAGCTGGCTCGGCGGTGTGAGGAACTGATGCGCACACCGCAGCTCTCCGATGGCGCGCGTTCGGCCCTCGCGGCGGCGAACTCCCACCTGGCAGATGCGGTCGCGCGGACGGAGCGGGCGCACACTGTCGCAGGGGTCTAGCGGGCGCACGTTCGCGAAAGGGAGGTAGGCGTCCGTCGTCGCCGCCCAGCGGCCACCCGCGCGGCAGGCCCACGCTGTCGGCGGAATCGCCGAGTCGAGTGCCGCCCAGCGCAGGGCAGCCGAGTGTGTGGTCAGCAGTTGTCCACCGACGACGGCGGATTCACCGCGGCACCGGCTGGTCCGGGCCTGCGAGCACGCAGGTGGTGCGGCTGAAGATCGACGGCATGCACTTGTTGCAGTGCGTGCACAGTGATGGCGTGTTCGCGTTCTGCTGGATCCGCAGCAGCAGATCCGGTTGCCGCAGCAGTGCCCGCGCCATCGCCACGAACTCGAATCCCTCGTCCATCGCCCGCTGCATGGTCTCGGCGGTGGTGATGCCGCCGAGCAGGACCAGCGGCATCTTCAGCTCGTAGCGGAACTGGCGGGCCAGGTCGAGCATGTAGGCCTCGCGGTACGGGTATTCGCGCAGGAAGAACCGTCCGCCCAGCCGCATGCCCCAGCCCATCGCCCCGGGGAAGGCCTTGGCGAATTCCTTGCGCGGGGCATCGCCGTGGAACAGGTACATCGGGTTGAGCAGCGAACTTCCGATGGTCAGCTCCAGGGCATCGAGGGTGCCGTCGGCTTCGAGCCAGCGCCCGATCTGCAAGCTCTCCTCCAGCCGCAGCCCGCCGACCACACCGTCGTCCATGTTCAGTTTCGCCAGCACCGCGAGGCGTCCACCGACCGCCTCGCGCACCGCCTCGGCGACCTCACGCGCCAGCCGTGCGCGGTTGACGAGGCTGCCGCCGTAGGCATCGCGCCGGTGGTTGAGCAGCGGGCTGAAGAACGAGCTGATCAGGTAGTTGTGCCCGAAATGCAGTTCGACAGCGTCGAACCCGGATTCCTCGGCGGTGCGGGCGGCGTCGGCGAAGGCGCGCACCACGCGCCGCAATTCGGCCGCGTCGGGGCGCACGGTCCGAGCCATGCCCAGCGGACTGAACATCCGGCCCGGTGCGAGCGCGGGTACACGGTTGGACGCGGCATTGGCGACCGGCCCGGCGTGCCCGATCTGTGCGCTGGCGGCCGCGCCTTCGGCATGGATGGCGTCGGTGAGCCTGCGCAGGCCGGGCACCGCCTCCGGGCGCATCCAGATCTGATGCCGGTCGGTGCGGCCCTCGGGGGAGACGGCGCAGTAGGCGACCGTCGACATCGCGACTCCGCCGGCCGCGGGCGCGCGGTGGTACTCGATCAGATCGTCGGTGACGAGCGCGTCGGGTGTGCGGCCCTCGAAGGTCGCCGCTTTGATCACCCTGTTGCGCAAGGTGATCGGACCGAGCCCGGCGGGGGTGAAAACCGTGTTCATCGTGCCTCCACCGATGCGCTCAGGCCCGCGGTCACGAACGCCCGCAGTGTCGCGACCATCTGCGGCGACAGGTCACGATCCTCGGCCAGCGGCGAACCGAACTGGCCCAGAATGAGATCGAAGGCGAGCATCCAGCGCGACCGCGCCTCATGCGCGGACAGCGCCGGATACTGCTGCTGCAGCAAGTCGGCGAACGGGTCGAGGGTGAACCAGCGCGCGGTCCAGCCGATGTCCTGACGACCGAGCACCAGCCGCGCGAGCAGCCGGATATGCAACCGGCCGATCGGATCGTCGGCCAGCCGGGCCAGCGGGTCGAGCACCGCGTCCACGCATTCGGCCACCGTGGCCGCCCGCTCGGCGAGATCGTCCAGCGACGCCTCCCACAGCGGTCCGAGCCTGCTCTGCAACAACGCGGCGACCAGCGCCTGCTTGGACCCGAAGTGGTAGTGCACCGCGGCCGGGTTGACCTCGGCCGCGGCGCACACCGCGCGAATGGATACCCGCTCATAGCCCGATTCGAGCAGTAGGCGCTCGGCGGCCGCCAGCAGCCGCTCCCGGGTATCGGTGTCGACTCGACTCATGACACCGAGTAGAACACGTTTCAATCAGTGATTCAAGCAGTGATCGGAAGGCGGTCCTGCGCCCGCCGTGTTCGGCGTTGCGCCAGGTCAGAAAGCGCTACCGGTGGATGGCAGCGGGAAATGCCCACGGCCGTGGTGGCCTCGATCCCAGTCGTGGCGACCGTGGCGGCCCCGGTTCCAGTCGTGGTCGTGGTCGTGGCCGCGATTCCAGCTGCCGTGCCCGCCGTGGCCGTGGCCGTGGCCGTGGCCGCGACCATGCCCGTGGCCATGACGCCCGTGACCGGGCCGTTCGGCGGCGTCGAGACCGTCCGCAGGTTCCAGCGCGACGGGCGCCGCGAAGGCGGGGACCGCGAGTGCGGTGATCGGTGCAAGAGCGAGTGTGGAGGCCACCGCGATCCTGGCCAGAGTGCGCCGGGTGCGGTTGTGCGGGTGATTGTTTCGGCTCATCGGAATTACCTCGTTCGATACGGTCGCCGAGCCGGAACGGCCCGGCCGTGGTGATCGCGGGCCCGTTCGGCCGAGCCGCAACCATCTATCGACGAGTAATGTACCGCTGAATAACGGCACGATCAATAGGTATATGATCCGGATGTTGGCCGGTGGCCCGGCTCACCGTTGACGAGGGGCGACCGGCCGGGAATAACCGGATGCCGGTGACGGCTATCCTTTACTGGTCATGAAGTCGGGTTTCCCGGGTCCGGTCAACGCTGCGCCCAAGACGGTCTACCTCGATCATGCGGCGACCACACCCATGGTGCCCGCCGCCATCGAGGCGATGACGGCTGCGCTGGGACTGGTCGGGAACGCCTCGTCGCTGCACGGATCGGGACGGGCGGCGCGGCGGCGGGTGGAAGAGGCGCGCGAATCCATCGCCGCCGATCTGGGCGCGCGGCCGTCGGAGGTCATCTTCACCGCGGGCGGCACCGAAAGCGACAATCTCGCGGTCAAGGGCATCTACTGGGCCCGCCGCGATGACGATCCGCGCCGCACCCGCATCATCGCCAGCGCGATCGAGCATCATGCCGTGGTCGATACGGTCGAATGGCTGGAACAGCACGAGGGTGCCAGCGTGACGTGGTTGCCCGTCGACGCCGACGGTGTGGTGTCGGTGACCGCCCTGCGCGCGGAGCTGATGGCGCACGCCGATGAGGTCGCGCTGGTGAGCGTCATGTGGGCGAACAACGAGATCGGCACCATCCAGCCGATCGCCGAACTCGCCGCGGTGGCAGCCGAATTCGGCGTGCCCATGCACAGCGACGCGGTGCAGGCGGCGGGGCAGGTGCCGATCGACTTCGGCGCCAGCGGACTGTCGGCGGCGAGTTTCGCCGGGCACAAGGTCGGCGGTCCGCACGGGATCGGCGTGCTGTTGCTCGGCAGGCAGGTGCCGTGCGTGCCGCTGCTGCACGGTGGCGGGCACGAGCGCGATCTGCGGTCGGGCACGGTCGATGTGGCCGCTGCGGTCGGTCTCGCGGCCGCCCTGCACGAGGCGGTGAGCGAATTGCCCGCACGCACCGTCGAATTGACGCGGCTGCGCGACGAACTGATCGCCGGCGTGCGGGAGCTGATCCCCGACGCCGTGCTCAACGGCCCGCACGACGAGCGCAGGCTCGCAGGCAACGCGCACTTCACCTTCGCAGGCTGCGAGGGCGATTCGCTGCTGATGCTGCTCGATGCCGCCGGTATCGAATGCTCCACCGGCTCGGCCTGCAATGCCGGGGTCGCCTCGCCCAGCCATGTATTGATCGCGATGGGCGTCGAGCCGTGGCAGGCGCGCGGATCATTGCGTTTTTCGCTGGGGCACACCAGTACCGGCGCGGATGTGCAGGCGCTGCTTGAGGTGCTGCCGCAAGTCGTCGAACGAGCCAGGGCCGCGGGCCTGGCCGGTGCGAAGGGAGGCCTCTGATGCGAGTACTCGCCGCGATGAGCGGTGGTGTGGATTCGGCGGTGGCCGCCG
Source organism: Nocardia sp. CDC519 (assembly GCF_059509835.1). NCBI lineage: Bacteria > Bacillati > Actinomycetota > Actinomycetes > Mycobacteriales > Nocardiaceae > Nocardia > Nocardia sp. CDC519. Next base: position 2,029,378 of record NZ_CM183377.1, read on the forward strand.
CGCGCGCCGTCGACGCGGGCCACGAGGTGGTCGGCGTCCATCTGGCGCTGTCGGCCACACCGGGCACGTTGCGCACCGGTTCCAGGGGCTGCTGCTCCAAGGAAGATGCCGGTGACGCCCGCAGGGCGGCCGATGTGCTCGGGATCCCGTTCTATGTCTGGGATTTCGCCGACCGCTTCAAGGAAGACGTGATCGACGATTTCGTGGCGGCCTACGCGGCGGGGGAGACCCCGAACCCGTGCCTGCGCTGCAACGAGAAGATCAAGTTCTCCGCCTTGGCCGATCGCGCGATCGCCCTCGGTTTCGACGCCGTCGTCACCGGCCACTACGCCCGCCTGTCCGATGGCGTGCTGCGCCGCGCGGTGGACGCCGACAAGGACCAGTCCTATGTGCTGGCCGTGCTGACCGCCGAGCAGCTCTCGCGGGCCATGTTCCCGGTCGGCGACACCCCGAAGCCGCAGATCCGCGCGGAGGCCGCCGAGCGCGGACTCGCGGTCGCGAACAAGCCGGACAGCCACGACATCTGCTTCATCCCCTCCGGTGATACCCGCGCGTTCCTCGGCGCCAAGATCGGCATCCGGCCCGGTGCCGTCGTCGATTCCGACGGCACCGAACTGGCCACCCACGACGGCGTGCACGGCTTCACCATCGGCCAGCGCAAGGGCCTCGGTCTGCCGGGCCCGGCCGCCGACGGCAAGCCGCGCTACGTCACCGAGATCGACCCCGACTCGGGCACCGTGAAGGTCGGTTCGGCCGAGGAGCTGCAGGTGTGGACGATCGAGGCCGATCGCGCGATCTGGACTTCGGGTTCGGCGCCGGATGGTCCGATCGAATGCGTGGTGCAGGTGCGCGCGCACGGCGGCACCGCCCCGGCGGTCGCCGAGGCCACCGGTTCCGGCTTGACGGTGCAGCTGCGTGAGCCGCTCACCGGTGTCGCCCGCGGCCAGGCCGTGGTGCTGTACCAGCCCGACGCCGACGGCGATCGGGTGATCGGCAGCGGCACCATCGCGGCGACCGCGCGCACGGCCGCGTCCGGCGCGCATCGGTGACCGACACCGTCGTCGCCCGGTGGCCGGGCCTGCCTGGTGCGAGCTGCGACATCGCGGGCGAGGGTGAACTGTGAGCACGGAAACACGAGCGGGCCTGCCCGCAGGCGTCGCGACCGCCATCGGCTCATGGCCCGGCACCGATCCGCGCGAGGCGGCCGCCATCTCGGTGGGTGAAATGCCGGGTCTGCCGCATCTGGTCGAGCTGCCCGACCGTGGGGTGGGCGCCGACATGATCGGCCGGGCCTCGGCGCTGCTGGTCGACCTGCGGTTCGACACCACACCGCGCGGCTACCGGCTCGCGGACCGCCCGGGCGCGACCTCGCGCCGCGCGTCGGATCTGCTGCGCACCGATCTCGACGCGCTCGACGAGGCGTGGGAGACGGCGGGCCTTCGCGGCTCGGGCCGCACGGTCAAAGTGCAGGCCGTCGGCCCGCTGACGCTGGCCGCCGAGGTCGAATTGCGCTCCGGGCACCGGGCGCTCACCGATCCGGGCGCGCTGCGCGATCTGTCCGCCTCACTGGCCGAGGGCCTGGCCCAGCACGTGGCCGACGTGGGCAAACGCCTCGACGCCGAGGTCGTGCTGCAATTGGACGAACCCGACCTGACCGCGGTACTCAATGGATCGCTGCGCGGCGCCAGCGTGCTCAATACCGTGCGCGCACTGCCGGAACCCGAGGCGCTCGCGTTGCTCGATGCCGTCATCGCCGCACAGAACGTTCCCGTCCTTGTCCACACCTGCGCCGCCCCGCCCGCCCTGCCATTGCTGCGGCGTTGCGCCGCGACGGCCGTCGGCTTCGATCTGGCCACCATCGGCACCGCCGAACTCGACGCCATTGGCGAGCTCCTCGATGGCGGCACACAGCTGGTCCTCGGCCTGGTGCCGACCGCCGCGCCGGCCACGCCGCTCGGCTGGCGCGAGATCGCCGAGCCCGGAGTGCGTTTGATCGACCGGCTCGGCTTCCCCCGCCGCACCCTCGCCGACCAGATCCTGGTGTCGCCGGCCTGTGGTCTGGCGACGGCGCCGCTCGATTGGGCTCGGCGTGCGCTTGCCCTCGCCAGGGACGTCGCGACCGCATACTCCGATGAACCGGAGTCGCTGTCGTTCGACGGTTAGACCGGCGGCACGCCGAAGGGCCTCGCGTCGGCGTATCCGCCCGGTGCGCGGTTGCGGCAGCGCGTGGACGTGCGTGAACGTGGCGGGAATTGTCGGTGGGCTCGGCTAATGTTCGACTCGTGAGTGACACCGGAAGCCCCGCCACCTCAGCGCCCGAGGAGACCGTGCCTGCCATGGATGCCGCCGCGCCGGCTGCCGAGTCCGCGAGCTCGCAGCAGCGTCAGGAATGGCAGCAACTGGCCGACGAGGTGCGCGAGCATCAGTTCCGCTACTACGTGCGTGACGCTCCGATCATCTCCGACGGCGAGTTCGACGCGCTGTTCCAGCGGCTGCTGGCCATGGAGGAGGCGCATCCGGATCTGCGCACGCCCGATTCGCCGACCCAGCTGGTCGGCGGCGGTTTCGCCACCGATTTCACCGCTGTCGACCATCTCGAACGCATGCTGTCGCTCGACAACGCCTTCGATTTCGACGAGCTTCGCTCCTGGGCCGCGCGCGTGGAGGCCGAAACCGGGCCGGGCCTGCACTATCTGTGCGAGGTGAAGATCGACGGTGTCGCGCTGAATCTGGTGTACGAGAAGGGCAAGCTGGTGCGCGGCGCCACCCGCGGCGACGGACGCACCGGTGAGGACGTCACCCTCAATGCCCGCACCATCGACGACATTCCCGGCGAGCTCACCGCCCACCCCGATCACCCGATTCCGGATCTGCTGGAAGTCCGCGGCGAGGTGTACTTCCGGCTCGAGGACTTCGAGACGCTGAACGCCGCCATCGTCGCCGAAGGCAAACCGCCCTACGCCAATCCGCGCAATACCGCCGCGGGTTCGCTGCGCCAGAAGGACCCGTCGGTCACCGCGCGGCGGCGGTTGCGGATGATCTGCCACGGCTTCGGCCGCATCGAGGGATACACGCCGAGTTCGCAGCACGAGGCCTACAACGCGCTGGCCGCGTGGGGGCTCCCGGTGTCCACGCACACCAAGCTGGTGCAGGGCGTCGACGCGGTGCTGGAACGGGTGGCCTACTGGGGCGAGCATCGCCACGATATCGAGCACGAGATCGACGGCCTGGTCGTCAAGGTCGACGAAATGGCGCTGCAGCGCCGACTCGGCTCCACCTCGCGGGCCCCGCGCTGGGCCATCGCGTACAAATATCCGCCCGAGGAAGCCACCACCAAGCTGCTCGATATCCAGGTCAATGTCGGCCGCACCGGCCGGGTCACCCCGTTCGCGGTGATGGCGCCGGTGAGCATCGCCGGGTCCACCGTCGCGATGGCCACCCTGCACAACGCCTCGGAGGTGCAGCGCAAGGGTGTGCTCATCGGCGACACGGTCACCATCCGTAAAGCCGGCGACGTGATCCCCGAGGTGCTCGGGCCCGTGGTCGACGCCCGCACGGGCGAGGAACGCGCCTTCGTGATGCCGACCCACTGCCCCGAATGTGGCACCGAACTCGCCCCGGAGAAGGAAGGCGACGCCGATATCCGCTGCCCCAACCAGCGGTTCTGCCCCGCCCAGCTGCGTGAACGGGTCTTCCACATGGCCGGGCGCGGCGCCTTCGACATCGAGGCGCTCGGCTATGAAGCCGCCGTCGACCTGCTCAAATCCGGGGCCATCACCGACGAGGGCGATCTGTTCGACCTCACCGATGAGCGCCTGCTCACCACCTCGCTGTTCGTCAACAAGAACGGCACACTCTCCACCAACGGGCGCCGGTTGCTCGACAATCTCGCCGCGGCCAAGAACCGCCCGCTGTGGCGGGTGCTGGTCGGGCTGTCCATCCGCCACGTCGGCCCCACCGCCGCCCGCGCGCTCGCCGCCGAATTCGGCAGCCTGGAGCGCATCAGCGAGGCCTCGGTCGAGGAGCTGTCGGCCACCGACGGCGTCGGCCCCACCATCGCCGTCGCGGTCGCGCAATGGTTCACCGTCGACTGGCATCGCGCCATTGTCGACAAATGGCGGGCCGCCGGGGTGCGGATGGAGGACGAACGCGACGAGTCCATCGAACGCAACCTCGAAGGCCTGTCGATCGTCGTCACCGGCTCGCTGGAAGGCTTCTCCCGCGACGGTGCCAAGGAAGCGATCATGGTGCGCGGCGGTAAGGCCGCCGGCTCGGTATCGAAGAAGACGGCCTTCGTCGTGGTCGGCGATTCCCCCGGATCCAAGGCCGCCAAGGCCGAGGAACTCGGTGTCCCCATTCTCGACGAAGACGGTTTCCGCACCCTGCTGGAATCGGGCCCGGACGCGGTGCGGCCCGCGTCGAGTGAGATCGAGACGCCCGCCGAGTAGCGCGCGGGATGGGGGGACGACTCGACGAGCGCGGCCGGTCGACCGGCGCTGTCCTAGCACCGGCCCAGCGGCTCGCCCCGGATTTCTACCGGCTATGGGGCGCCTACACGGTGAGCCAGATCGGTAGCGCGCTCGGCGCCGGCGCGCTACCGATGGTGGCGATCCTCGTGCTCGACGCCTCGAACCTGCAGGTGTCGTTACTGGCGGCCATGGCAGGCGTGGCGAGCGCGGCCATCGCGCTGCCGATGGGTTCTTTCATCGATTTCCGGCGGAAACGCCCGATCATGGTGTGGGCGGACCTGCTCGTCTTCGCGGCGTTGGCCAGTGTGCCCGCGGCCGCATGGCTCGGTGTGCTCACCTACGCGCAGCTGTCCGTGGTCGTCACGGTGCAGACGGTGTGTGCGATCGTCTTCAACGCCGCCAACAGCGCGTACCTGAAATCGCTTGTGCCGCAGGAGCAGCGAATCGGCGCCAACAGCCGGATGGAGACGACGTTCTGGACCGCCTCCACCCTTGGCGCGCCGGTCGGCGGCGCGCTCATCGCGATCTTCGGTCTGACGCTCACCGTCCTCATCGACGCCGTCAGCTATCTGCTCGCGGCGCTCGGAATCCGCAGCATCCGCACCCCCGAGCCGAACCCGCCCGGCCGACGCCCGCACCGTCATCGGCTCGCCGAGCTCCGCACCGGCTGGGCCGTTATCTTCGGCCATCCGGCGCTGCATCGGCTGTTCTGGAACGCGATGGTCTTCGGCGGGTCCATCCTGATGACCACACCGCTGATGGCGCTGCTCATGCTGCGTGAACTGGGTTTCGCGCCTTGGCAATACGGGCTCTCGCTCGGCCTGCCATGCGTGGGAGGGTTGATCGGGTCGATCTGCGCACCCGGACTGGTCCGCGCCTTCGGCGAACGGACCGTGCTGCTCGGATTCGGCGCCCTGCGCACCTGCTGGCTCGCGCCGCTGCTGCTCGCCGGCCCGAACCCGCTCGGCCTGGTCATCATCATCGCCACCGAAACCCTGCTGCTGTTCTGCGCGGGTGTGTTCAACCCGGTGTTCACCACGTTCCGGATGAACAACACCGCCGACGGGCAGACGGCTCGGGTCGGCACCGCGTGGTCGATCAGCTCTAAATGCGCGCAGCCGCTGTTCATCGCCGCCGGTGGTTTGCGTCGCGGCCGCGGTCGGGCTGCGGGTCGCCATCGCCGTCGCCGCGATCGTCGTCATCGCGAGTTCGGTGCTGCTTCCCTGGCGCCACATGCCACCGGCACAGCAGTGACGTTCAGCGGGCCGGTTCGGACGGCAGCCAGGAACGGCCGGGCTCGGTCCAGTTGTTGGCCTTGATCATCCGGCGCGCGGCGCGCTGGTTGCGGCCGATCAGGCGATCCAGGTAGAGGTGGCCGGCCAGATGGTCGGTTTCGTGCTGGAAACAGCGGGCCAGATAGGCGGTGGTGGCTTCGATGGTGACCGGGCTTCCGGTGACGTCGACGCCGGTGATCTTCGCGTACCCGGCGCGCCCGGTGGGGAACCATTCGCCGGGCACCGACAGGCAGCCTTCGAGGTCGTCGTCGGGGTCGGGCATGGTCTCGGGCAGCGCGGAGGTCTCCAGGACCGGGTTGATCACGTGTCCGCGGTGGTGGACGCCCTCGTCGACCAGGTCGTAGACGAATGCCGCGCGGGGATCGCCGACCTGGTTCGCGGCGAGTCCGGCGCCATTGGCCGCGGTGTTGGTCTCGAAGAGGTCGTCGATGAACGCGCGCAGTTCGTCGTCGAACACGGTGACCGGGGTGGCCGGTGTGGTCAGCCGGGGATCGCCCGCGATGAGGATGGGTCGCACAGTCATGCAATGCAGAGTACTCAAATCCGAGTACTCGTGGCAGACTGGCACGGTGAACGAGACTCGGCTGTTCGTCCTGGCCGCACTGGCCAAACGCGGCCCCATGCACGGCCATCAGCTGCGCCGCGATGCCCGGCTCGACCGCGCCGACCTGTGGTCGCGGGTCAAACCCGGTTCGCTCTACAGCGCTCTGCACCGGATGGCCGACGAAGGCCTCATCCGCGCGCTGCGCACCGAGCAGCCCGGCGCGCTACCGGCTCGCACCGTCTACGAGGTCACCGACGAAGGCTTGCGGGAATTGCGCGCACTGCGCGATGAAGCCTTCACCGAGATCGACATCCGGCCCGACCCTGTCGATCTCGCCCTCGCCGTCAGCGCCGATCTCGACCGGGAACTGTTGCGCGGTTACCTCGACGACCGGATCGCCGCCCTGCGGGCCCGCGCCTCGCACATCGAACACCTCCTCGATCGGCGCTGGCCGGATCAGAGCGCGGCCGACGACCTCATCGCCGAGCACGCCCGCATGCGCATCCGCAGTGAAATCGACTGGCACAAAAAGGTCCTGGCAGATCTGGACAAGCTCGATCAGCCGCACTGATCCGGCGACGCGGCCCCCTCGCCGCACCGGTCTGTGGTCGAGCCGGGTGACGGCGGGTGGCGCCGCGCCCGTCTCCCACTGACTGGACACACCGCTGCCTCCGCCGATCCGCCGACCCTACTGTGACCCGCACCACGCCGATGACGTAGTTGCCGAGCACAGGAGAACCGGATGAGCGCCCGCGTCCCCGTCACCCCGATCGCCGCCGCCGATATCGCGGCCTACGACCACGAAACAGACGTTCTCGTGGTCGGTTACGGCTGCGCGGGAGCCGCCGCCGCACTCGACGCCGATGCCGCCGGGGCCGAGGTGATCCTGCTGGAACGGCAGAGCGGCGGTGGCGGTTCGTCGGCGCTGTCCGGCGGTGAGATGTATCTCGGCGGCGGCACACCCATCCAGCAGGCCTGCGGATTCGACGACACCGCAGCGGATATGGAGAAGTTCCTGCTCGCCGCGCTCGGACCCGACGCGGACCAGGAGAAGGTGGGGCTCTACAGCCGCGAGAGCGTCGCGCATTACCAGTGGCTGACCGGACACGGCGTACCGTTCAAGCCTTCGCTGTGGGATTCGCCGACCTGGGTGCCGCCCACCGACGACGGTCTGATGTGGATGGGGGAGAACGCCTATCCGTTCAACGAGATCGCCACGCCTGCCCCGCGCGGGCACCGCGTCACCTCCGACGGCTTCGGCGGCAAGGTGCTGATGGCGGTGCTGAGCGAGGCCGTGGACCGCACCGATATCGCGGTGCACACCGATACCGCCGCGCTGCGGTTGATCGTCGACGGCACTCGCGTTGTCGGCGTGGCGGCGCGGCATTTCGGTGCCACGGTGACCTACCGGGCGCGCCGCGGCGTCGTCCTCACCACCGGCGGGTTCGCCGACAACGCGGAGATGCTCGCCCAGCACGCGCCGCAGCTGGTGGGGCTCGGCGTCAACAGCGACGGCGGCGACGACGGACGCGGCATCGTCATCGCGCAGGCCGTCGGCGCGGCGGTGAAGCACATGTCCGCCGGACAGGTCGGCATCTCGCTGGTGCCGGGGATGATGGTGCGCGGCATGATCGTCAACGATGTGGGCCAGCGGTTCATCAACGAGGACGTCTACCCCGGTCTGGTCGGCCAGGCCGCCCTGTTCAAGCACAACCTGCGGGTGTGGGTGATCCTCGACGAGCAGGCCTACGAAGAGGTGCCGGTCGACGAACGCTGGGGCGTGCAGCCACATTTCGTCGCCGAGACCCTTGCCGAACTCGAGCAGGAGATCGGCATGCCCGAGGGCGCGTTGCAGCGCACCGTCGGCGAATACAACAGGTACGCCGAGCGCGGTGAAGACCCGTACTTCCACAAGTCGGCGCGCTGGCTGCGGCCGCTGCGCTCACCGTTCGCCGCGATCGACGTGCGCCGTGGCATGGCCCCGCCCGAATACGGTGACGGCGGGACCGCGGGCGGTGGCGCCGAGGTGTTCACCATCGGCGGGCTGCGCACCACCGTCGACGGGCACGTCCTCGATCTCGACGGCGAGCCGATCCCCGGCCTGTTCGCCGCGGGCCGGGCCACCTCCGGCCTGCACTCGTGGGGCTATATCAGCGGAACCTCGCTCGGCGACGGTACCTTCTTCGGCCGCCGCGCGGGCCGGGCCGCCGCGGCGCAGTAGCCGCGCCTGCCGCGAGCCGATGTCGCGATAACCGCGCGGAGCGGGAAGGATGGCCCGCATGCTGCGCAGTTTTCAGGTGACCAATCACAAATCGCTGGCCGACCGGCAGGAGTTGCGGTTGAGTCGCGGATCCGGCCCGGTCGCGGTGCCGGTGACGGCGGTCCACGGCGCCGCGGGTGCGGGCAAGTCCAGCCTGATCGACGCGCTCGGCCAGATGCGTGACGCGGTGCTGCATTCGGTCACCGGCTGGGATCCGTATGCGGGGCCGGTGCGTTCGCCGCATCTCGGGTTCGCCGATCGGCCGACCGAGTTCGTGGCCTCGTTCGTGGCCGAGGGCTGCCCGTACACCTATGGCTTCGCACTCGACAATGCCGACGTCATCGCGGAATGGCTGTACGCGCACCCGCGTTCGCGTAAGCGGATCGTGTTCGAGCGCACGGGCGAACAGATCAAGATCGGTCCGATGTTCGAGGCGGCGCGCTACGGGATCAGCGCGCTGGCGCCGCTGGTGCGGCCGAACTCGCTGCTGCTGAGCCTGGCGGGGCAGATGTATGCCGAGGCGCTGGTGCCTGCCTACCGCTGGTTCGAATCGATGCTCGAGGTGCAGCGCGGGCCGGTCGAACCGGAACGGGTCGAGCACCTGGTGGGCAGCCACATCTCCCGGTCCGCGGAGAACGCCGCCCGGCTGCTGACCCTGCTGCGCACCGTAGACCTCGGCATCACCGATCTGCTGATCGCCGAGAACGATCCGCTCTACGCCGATTACCTGCGCGAACTCGACGTCGATATCGCCGGGCTCACCGAGCAGGCCGAGCGGGCGGTGTCTTCACCCGCCTACGCCGAGTCGCTGCTCAGCGATAACGGCGTCACCCCCGTGCTGCTGGAACGCGAGCTGACCAATCTGAAGAACGCGCGCGACGCTCTCTACGAGCGGATGGTGGACCGTCGCGGTGTCGGGCTGCGGCTGGTGCACGAGGGCATCGACGTCCCGTTCCACATCGGCGACGAATCCACCGCCACGCTCACCTTGCTGCGGCTGCTGCCGACCATGCTCGACGCGCTCGACTCGGGCAAGGTGCTGGCCGTCGACGACATCGGCGGGCAGCTACCCGCCGAGGAGACCGACCGGCTGATCCAGCTGTTCCAGAACCCCGAAACCAATGCCCGTGGCGCCCAATTGATCTTCACCACCAACAACCGCACTCTGATCGACCGGGGCAACGGCCGGTCGAGCCGGACCCGCTCCTCGGTCTGGCAATTGCGCCGCACCGAGCACGGCACCAGCGAACTCACCCAGCGCTGAGCGCCGTCGCCGGCCGGGTCGCCACTAGGCTGTGCTCATGCTGGAATTCGCGATGCTGGTGATCATGGTCGGCGCTCTGGCCGGGATGATCGCGCTGGTCCTGCGCGGCCGTCGCGGCGTCCGGCTGTCCGAGCCGGAGGTCGGCACGCTCTATGTCACCGGGGTGAGTCCGCGCCCCGACGACCTCACCGGGGAGCAGTACGTGACCATCACCGGCAACCTGACCGGTCCGATGGTCGAGGGCGCGGTCGTCTACGGCCGCTTCGCCTGGGACGTGAACAACTGGCCGTCCATCGGCGACACCTTCACCGTCGCCTACCCGCCGGGCAAACCGGACAAATGGCAGCTGTACAGCCCCGGCGCCGCGGGGTAGCCCGGCGCCCGCCCCGGAGCCGGGCGCGCTCGCGATGGCAGGATGCTGGCATGGGTGTGAATGCCGAGCCGATCGTCCGGGACGCACTGCCGGGGGAGTACGCGACAGTGTCGGAGCTGACCGTCGAGGTGTACGTCGGCGAGGGTTATGTGCCCGCAGGCAACCCTTACGTGCACGAACTCGCCGATGTCGAGCATCGGGCGGCGTCGGCGCAGGTGCTGGTGGCGGTGCACGAGGATCGAGTGGTCGGCTCGTTGACCGTGGCCCGCCCGGGGACGCCGTATGCGGAGATCGCGCGGCCCGGCGAATTGGAGTTCCGGATGCTCGCCGTCGACAAACGTGCCCGCGGTCTCGGGGTCGGGACGACGCTGGTGCGGACGGTGATCGAGATGGCTGCGGCGCAGGGGTTCGACGCGGTGGTGCTGACCACGATGGCGCCGATGGTCGACGCCAGGCGCATCTACGACCGATTCGGTTTCGTCCCGGTGCCCGAACGGAATTGGCACACCGAGGACGGCCAGCCGCTCACGGTGCTGCGCTTGCCCCTGGCCGGCTGAGCGGAGGGTTCGGTCGTCGCGTCGAGCCGCGGATCAGCCGAGGACAGTGGCCACGATGCCGGCCAGATAGCCGAGCCGCGCGACCTCCGAGGGCCGGAAGTCGGGTCCGCCGGGGCGTCCGAGCAGCAGCACCTTGCTGGAATCGCCCAGCGGGGCGGCCGCGAGTTTGGTGTCCATATCGCGCCAGATCTCGGGCACCCAGTCGGCCTCGGGATCGAGCACGGTCGGCTTGTTCAGTGGCATCCACGGCGCCGAGGAGGCCTGGGTTTCCGGGGCACTCTGGCTGCCGACGACGCGGTAGGCGCCCTGCGGGCCGAGGTCGAGAATGGTGCTCCAGCCGACGCGCAGCACCCGGGGCGCGCCGTCGACGAGCACCTGTAATCGGTCGTCGCGGGCGCTGGCGACCTGGTCGATCAACTCGAGCTCGCGGTGGGTGTCCAGCACTCCGGAGTACGGCCGGATGGAATCGACGCGCACATCGCTGATCGATTCCGCGGCGGTGATCAAGGTGTCGGGCAATGCCCCCGGCGACACCTCGACGACCAGATCGTCGACCGCGAAGCCTGCCCCGCGTTCCACGACATCCAGGGAGAGGATGTCGGCGCCCACGGAGCCGAGTGCGAGTGCGAGTGCACCGAGGCTTCCCGGACGATCCGGAAGTTGCACGCGGAGCAGGTAAGACACGTGCTGTCCTTTCCTTGGCGGCCGAGCCTGGCGAACGTATACCCGGTCTGGCAATCCTTACACCCTCGAGCGCCGGTTATCGAGTCGAAAGTTTCCGTGATCCACTCGGTTTGCCGATGCTTCCGGTGATTTCAGCATGTCGGTCGGATGTCTCGTAGATGTATCGAACATGAACCAGTCGTGAACGAAGCGGTGTCGATCCATGGCGTGCCGCCGGCGCGATGAGGGCTGCGGTGGGCGATGTGCCGACCGGATACCTGTCTCGGCGCGTGACCGGCGCCGGCGTCGGCGCGACCGAGGGAGCGACGCGCTGGGCGCGGGAAGGGCGCGGCGGGCCGGTCGCTAGGCTATGCGTGGCTGTCGCGTATGCAGCGGTGTCAGACGCTGTACGCAACGCACGTCCGTCCACGCGCAACTTTCGAAAGGGGTCCGCGGTGCCCGCCATCTCCCGCGACGAGGTCGCCCACCTCGCCCGGCTGTCCAGGCTCGCCCTGACCGACGACGAACTGGATCAGTTCGCCGGTCAGCTGGATTCGATCCTCAGCCACGTGCGGACCATCTCCGAGGTCGCCGCCGCCGACGTCCCCGCCACCGCCTCGCCGAACCCGGCGACCAATGTCACCCGCCCGGACGTGGTGGTGCCCGGCCTGACCCCGAACGAGGCCCTCTCGGGTGCGCCCGCGGTCGAAGAGCAGCGGTTCATGGTGCCGCAGATCCTCGGGGAGGAAGAATGAGTTCAGCATCGCAGAGCGATTCCGTGAGGGGCGGTGGCCGGGCGACGGGTGGGCGCGACTTGACGCAGCTGTCGGCGGCGGAGCTGGCCGGCAAGATCCACTCCCGCGAGGTCACCTCCACGCAGGTCACCCAGGCGCATCTGGACCGCATCGCCGAGGTCGACGGCGAATACAACGCCTTCCTGCACGTCGCCGGTGAGCAGGCGCTCGAGGCCGCCGCGGCGGTGGACGCCGCGCTGGCCGCGGGGCAGGCGCCGGCCTCCCCGCTGGCCGGAGTTCCGTTGGCGCTCAAGGACGTGTTCACCACGACCGATATGCCGACCACCTGCGCGTCGAAGATCCTGGAAGGCTGGGTGTCGCCGTACGACGCCACGCTGACCACGCGGCTGCGCGAGGCGGGAATCCCGATCCTCGGCAAGACCAATATGGACGAGTTCGCCATGGGTTCGTCCACCGAGAACTCCGCCTACGGGCCGACCAAGAACCCGTGGGACACCACCCGCATCCCGGGCGGATCCGGCGGTGGTTCGGCCGCGGCGCTGGCCTCGTATCAGGCGCCGTTGGCGATCGGCACCGATACCGGTGGCTCGATCCGGCAGCCCGCCGCGGTCACCGCGACCGTCGGCACCAAGCCCACCTACGGCACCGTCTCGCGTTTCGGCCTGGTCGCCTGCGCGTCCTCGCTGGATCAGGGCGGCCCGTGCGGGCGCACGGTGCTCGACACCGCGCTGCTGCACGAGGTGATCGCGGGCCACGATCCACGTGATTCCACCTCGCGCGATGTGCCCGTCCCCGCGGTGGTCGCCGCGGCGCGCGCCGGCGCGAGTGGTGATCTGCGCGGGGTGAAGGTCGGTGTGGTCAAGGAATTGCATTCCGACAGCTATCAGCCCGGTGTGCTCGAATCCTTCGATGCCGCCGTCGCGGTGCTGAAGGAGCTCGGGGCCGAGGTGATCGAGGTGTCGTGCCCGCACTTCGAATACGCGCTGTCCTCGTACTACCTGGTCATGCCGAGCGAGGTGTCGTCGAACCTGGCCCGCTTCGATGCCATGCGCTACGGCCTGCGCGTCGACGACGACGGCGCGCACAGTGCCGAACAGGTGATGGCCGCGACCCGCGCCGCCGGTTTCGGTCCCGAGGTCAAGCGCCGCATCATGATCGGCACCTACGCGCTGTCGGCCGGCTACTACGACGAGTACTACGGCCAGGCGCTCAAGGTCCGCACCCTGATCGCCCGCGATTTCGACGCCGCCTACGAGCAGGTCGACGTCCTGGTCTCGCCGACCAGCCCGTTCACCCCCTGGAAGCTGGGTGAGAAGGTCGACGACCCGCTGGCGATGTACCTGTCGGACCTGTGCACCCTGCCCACCAACCTGGCCGGTCATCCGGCGATGTCGGTGCCGTCGGGGCTGAGCAAGGACGACGGCATGCCCGTCGGCCTGCAGATCATGGCGCCGGCGCTGGCCGACGACCGGCTGTACCGGGTGGGTGCGGCCTATGAGGCGGCCAGGGGCCCGATCGCCTGAGTTCGCGATGATCCCGCACCGCGTTCCTCCGGTGCGGGATCGTCCGGTCAGGAGGCGTGCAGGCGCTCGGCTTGTCGCGCAACGCCTTCGGTCATGCCGGTGAACCCGCGCCGCAGCGCCTTGCCGAGCGCGAGTTCCACGACCGGCTTCAACCAGCCGCCCAGTTCGAAATGCGAGTCGTAGCGGGTGCGGTCCGGTCCGAGCGCGGTGACGGTGTGGGTGCGCCTGCTGTGCAGCGCCCCGAACGGCACCGGCTTCATCGAATAGCTGAACTCCTCGCCGGGAGTGTGGCTGGTGATGAACTCACGCTGGCGTCGCGGCTTCGAGCCGGTGAGGTGGACGACCATGTCGATCGGCGCGCCGACCTCGAGGGTGGAGCGGCATTCGCTGACGAAGGGGTTCCACTCGCCATATCGCTCGAATCCGGTGATCACACCCCACACGACATCGGCGGGTGCGGCTATCTCGACTGTTCCGTCCACGACAAACACACCCAAAACTAGAACCTGTTTCACAGTGGGGTCAACCCCTGCCTCAGCAGTCGGGCAGTGCGGTGCCCTGGTCCGCGCCGTAGCGGTGACCGTGCCCGGGTGGGGCGTCCAGGGCGGCGAGCAGGTCGGCGGTGGTCTGCAGGAAGCTCACCACCGGCAGCCAGCCCGGTACCGGCGCGTCCACGCGCGCGCCGCTCAGATCCGGGGCACGCCACAGCAGCGACGGCGACCAGTGCACCACCGGGTCGGAGGAGTTGGCCAGCACGGTGGCGCCGGTGCGGTGCACGGACCCGACGGGCGGCCCGGCCCACAGCACCGAGCAGGTGCGGCGGTCCTGCTCGGCGGCGTCGGCGAAGATCGCGCTCCCGCCCAGCGCGCCGAGGCTCTGGCCGTAGACGTGCAGGTGCGGCTTCACCGCGAGGCCGGCGATGCGTTGCTCTACCGCTGTGAACAGGGCCCTCGCGGATTCGGCGGCGGCGTCACGGCCGAACAGGAACGTCGCCCAGCTCGGCGCGTAGGAGTACTGCAGGCCGACCAGCGCGACGTCGCCGTGGAAGCGTTCGTCGAGGCCTTTGATCGCATTGGCATCGATCCATCCCGACCCGGTGGGGACCGCGATCACCACATGCGAGCGCGTCAGCCCGCCCGCCCGTTCCAACTCTCGAACCGCCAGCGCGACACGGGAATCCAGGTCTGGCGCCGACTGCACGCCCACGTACACCCGCACCGGCCCGAGCGGCTCCCCGGAGACGAACCGCCTGCCCTCCGCGCCCAGTGACGGCCAGCTGACCGCGGAATCGGCGCTACCCGAACGCGTCGCCGAGACCGGGCGCGGCACCTCGGGATCGATCGCGGCATTGGCGCTTGCGTACGCGCCGCGCCGCCAGTCGACGATCGAGGGCACACCGAGCAGACCGAGCGCCGCGGCCACGACCACGCCGACGGCGATCGTGCGAGTGCGGCCGAGTGTGCGTACCACCCAGGCGGTTCCGCGAGCCAGGCCGTAGAGCGCTCCGGCGATCGCCGTCGCCCCGAGCGCGCACCACAGCCAGTATTCCGGTCCGATCGCCGGGGTTCCCATCGCCGCGCGCAGCCGGTTCTGCCAATGCCCCGCGTGTGCCGTCGCGGCGGCGATCAGCATCGCCGTCGCGCCGAGCACCGGCATCCGCCACCGGGACAGGTCCCCGGCCACACCACACCTGCGCAGGATGAAACGCCCGACGCCCGCGACCCCGAGCACGAGCGCCACCAGCAGGCCCGTCAGCACCGCCTGAGCCATCGGTGTCCGCGGCAGCAGACCGGGCGCGAGGGACATCAGCGTGCCGGCGCCGACGGCCAGTGTGGTGCCGATGCGCGGTGCCCGGAGGGCCTGCCCGCGGCGCCCGCGCGGGACCGGTCTCTCGCGGCCACGGCGATGACGCGGGGGCGCGGCCGTCCGGGCGCGACGGAGCCGAGGCGCCGCGACGCTAGCCCCCGGCGAATTCTGAAGGCCGACAAGGGCCTTGGGTGCGGTGGGGGACTGTTCGCGGGTGGCCGCGGCATGTGCCCGCCTGCTCGAACCATCCGGCGGCCGGGTGGCCGGTTGCGGTCGGCGGTGGGTCGGCCGCTCGGACGCGCGAACGCGGGCGGTCAGGGTCGTGGAATCGCTCATCGGGCAACCTCTGCTGTGCTGAAAGGAATGTCGACGGTGCCGGCGGAAGGGTGGACGGGGGCAGCTGATGGTGGTTTCGGTGCCGCTCAGATCGCCGGGACAGGTGCGGCGCCCCACGACGCCGGGCCGGCCGGCCGCGTGCGCGCGATCGCGCGACGTCCACGGCCGAGCACGATGACGCCGGTGAGCGCGGTGGCGGTGAGCGCGGCGCCTCCGAACAGCCAGGGCCGGGCGGACGTACTCGCGCCGGCCCCGCCGAGGAAGGATTCGGTGACCGGGACGCCATAGCCCTGCCGACGCGAATTCAGGTCGACAAAGGTGTCGGCGACCGCGGCCATGGTGTGGCAGCGGCCCCGGGCGAAGGGTGCGGTCCGGGTATCGCAGGCCAGGCTCATCCGCTCACCCAGCCTGCGGTCGATCGCCTGTCGCGCCCACGGGCCCAGCGGTGCGCCCTGCCGATCGGCATACCGCAGCAGGTCGTAACCGAGGTCGTGTGCCTTGCAGGCGGTGTCGAACTCGGTGGGCAACGGCACCGGTGACGAGCAGTCGCCGTGCGGGGCGACCAGCAGCCCGTCGACCAGCGCGGGGCGGTAGCCCATCACCTCGGCGAAATCGGCGGGGACGGCGGCGGCCGAACCGGGGCCGCCGGAGGTGAGGTCGGTGACAGCGGCGGTGGCCGAGGGGTCCTGCGGGACGGGCGCGATGGTCGCGGCCTGCGCGGCGGGGGCCAGCATGACGGTGGCCGCCATGGTCGTCAGCGCGGCGGCGGTCAGGGCGGCGACCCGGCCGCGGCGCACTCGGCTGGCGCAAGGGCGGGCGGGGTCGGCCGGCGTCGACGGGCGGAAACCGCGACGGGCGCTGGTCGGTGTGCTCATGATCATCGACGCTAGGAACGCGCGGTCTACCGGGGCGTCCCGCCGCGGAGCGGTTCGCGGGCCGTGCCTGCGGGGGAGCGGTCACCCGGGGTAGGACCTGGGTAGGGGGTCGGAATTCATCCGCCGGTATGAGGCCCACCCGGGCCGGAGTTCCTAGGGTCGTAGCTATGACGGACCCGACTGTCGCGACTACCGACCTCAGCACCCCCGCCGCCCGGCGCCGCGCCCGGCTGCGGCAGCTGAACGCCAGGATGTGGTTCGACCTGTTCACCGTGCTCGCCGCGGTGGTGCTGTTCACCGTGGCCTGGCCGACGCTGCACCTCACCCACGACGTGCCCGCCGCAGTGCAACCGTTCCTCGCCGCGCTCGCGGCCTTCCCGGTCCTGCTCGTCCGGCTCAACCCGTCGCTGGGCTGGGCCATCTCGGCGGGCTCTGCGCTGGTGATCGCCCTGGCGATCCCGCACACACCGGGCAACGACATCCCGTTCCAGGTCGTGCACATCATCACCCTGCACGTGCTGCTGTTCGCGGTGGCGCTGCGGGCGCCGGTGCCGATGATCGTGGTGGTGTGGGGCGCGACCTCGCTGCTGCTCGGCACCACCATGGCCGGTGACAGCGCGTTCTCCGAGTCGGTGTGGGCGTGGCCGGTGTCCTTCGGCGCCATTGTGCTGTTCGCGCTGCTGATCCGGTGGCTGGTGCAGTCGCGCCAGCTGCTCACCCAGCAGGAGGAGGCCAACGAGCTGGAACGGGCCCGGCGCGCCATTCTGGAGGAGAAGGCGCGCATCGCCCGCGATCTGCACGATGTGGTGGCCCACCACATGTCGCTGGTGGTGGTGCAGGCCCAGACCGCGCCCTACCGGGTGGAGGGCGTCACCCCGGCCGCGCGCGCCGAATTCGAATCCATCGGGTCCACCGCCCGCGAAGCGCTCAACGAGATCCGCGGCATGCTCGGCGTGCTGCGCAGCGACGGCCAGCTGCCCGAACACGCGCCGCAACCCACCGCCGCCGACGTCGAGACGCTGTTCCTCGGTGCGAGCCGCGCCGGCGTCGCGATCGACTGGAACGTGGACGGGCCGCTGTCGGCGGTGTCGGATACGACCGGCCTCGCGCTGTACCGGATCGTGCAGGAATCGCTGTCGAACGCCTCCCGGCACGCGCCGGGCGCCGCCGTCCACGTCCGGATCACCGTGTCCGCCGATGTGGAGATCGTGGTGAGCAACGATCCAGGGGCCACCGCCGCCCGCCCGGTCGGCAACGGCGGCCACGGCATCACCGGTATGCGGGCCAGGGCGCTGGCCGCGGGCGGTGAGCTGACCGCGAGTCCGCGCGCGGACGGCGGCTTCGAGGTGCACGCCCGGCTGCCGATCGGCCCCGCCCCGGCACTCGGGGTGCCGTCCTCGACGAGCGTCGAATCGGTGGGCTGAGACCGGATCATCGCCGGGTGGGCGAAGGATGCTGCCCGTGCGCGTCATCGGTCCCGGCGCGGGACGTGGCGCAGGGCGCTTGCTTCCGCCGACGGCAATTAGGGTGGGCGCGTGGCTATAACGGTTCTGATCGCCGACGACCAGGCGATGGTGCGCCAAGGCTTCGGCGCCCTGCTCGCCGCGCAACCCGATATCAGTGTGATCGGTGACGCGCCCGACGGGAAGGTCGCGGTGGCGGAGGCCAAACGGCTGCGACCCGACGTGGTGCTGATGGATGTGCGCATGCCCGAGATGAACGGTCTCGACGCCGCCCGCGCCATCCTCGCGGCCGGCTTCGATCCGCCGGTGCGGGTGCTCATGCTCACCACGTTCGACATCGACGACTACGTCTACGAGGCGCTGAGCATCGGTGCCAGCGGGTTCCTGCTCAAAGACGCACCTGCCGAGGAACTGGTGCGCGCGGTGCGGGTGGTCGCCGACGGTCAGGCCCTGCTCGCGCCGACCGTCACCCGCCGCCTCATCGCCGACGTCACCAGCCGCCGCGCCGCCGCCCGCGCCAAACCGGCTCCCGCCCTTGCCGCCCTGACCCCACGTGAACGGGAAGTGCTCGAGCTGATCGCCAAGGGCATGTCCAATACCGAGATCGCCGAGGCGCTGTTCGTCGCCGAGCAGACCGTGAAGACCCACGTGTCGAAAGTGTTCGCCAAGCTGGACCTGCGCGACCGCGCCCAGGCGGTGGTACTCGCCTACGAATCCGGGCTCGTCACCCCTGGTTGATGCGTTGACCGCAAACGCGTCGCGGCCCGGTAGGCTCACGGGGCCGTCTGTCACCGGAAGGGGGTCGCGTTGCTCAACAGCGGTGACGTTTTCGCCGGGTTCACCATCGAGCGACTGCTCGGCCAAGGGGGCATGGGATCGGTGTACCTGGCCCGTCATCCCCGGCTGGACAAGCAAACCGCGCTCAAGCTGCTGAACCGGGATCTGTTCGCCGACGCCTCGGTACGCGCGCGTTTCGAACGCGAGGCCGACCTGGCCGCCCAGCTCGACCATCCGAGCATCGTCGCGGTCTACGACCGTGGCACCGAAGCCGATCAGCAGTGGATCAGCATGCAGTACATCGATGGCGCCGACGCGTCGTCGGTGACCGCGCTGACCCTGCCGCCCGAACGTGCGGTGCAGATCATCGAAGGGGTCGCCGACGCCCTCGATTACGCGCACGGCATCGGCGTGCTACATCGGGATGTGAAGCCGGGCAACATCTTGCTGGCCCGTTCCAGCGCGGGCCACGGCGAACGGGTATTCCTCACCGACTTCGGCCTGGCCCGCTTGCGGGCGCAGACCACCCAGCTCACCCAGCAGGGCATGTTCACCGCCACCCTGGCCTTCGCCTCGCCGGAGCAGATGACCGGCTCCGAACTCGACGGCCGTTCCGACCAGTACTCGCTGGCGTGCACGCTGTATTGGCTGCTCACCGGTATGGCCCCGTTCGATTCGCCGAACCCGGCCGACATCATCCACGGCAATCTGCAACTGGCCGCGCCGCCGCTGGCGGTGAAACGGCGCGGGCTGCCGCAGTCTCTGGATGCGGTGCTCACGGTCGCGATGGCCAAGCATCCGAGCCACCGTTTCGGCACGTGTGTGGAATTCGCCGCGGCCGCCCGGCACGCGCTGAGCAACCCGGGGTATCAGCCGGTGCCCCCGCGCGGCGCGCCGCCGGCGGCCTACCCGCCGCCCGTCGCGGGGTATCCGGCCGTGCCGCCGATGGCCCAGGCCCCGGCTGCCGCGCCGATGCCCCCGGCCCCGGCTGCCGCGCCGATGCCGCAGCATCCGCCGGCGGCGCCGATGACCCCGGCCGCGCCGCCGTATCCGGCCCAGCACGGTATGCCCGACCAGACCGCCAGCGCGGGCTCGGCGGCCCCGCAGGCTCCTCCGGCTCCGCCGGCCGGGCAGCCCTCCTATGCGGTACAGCAGAGTGCGCCCGCCGATCAGGCACCTCAGCCGGGTGGTCCGGCGGCCCAGGGCGTCGCTTCATCCGCCGGACAGCCGGGCGGCGGTTCCTTCGCGCCGTCGCCGGCGCGGGGGCAGCCCGGCGCCATGCCGCTACCTGTGGAAAGCGTTATCCCACAAGCGGTTCCCTCGACCGCGTCCGGTTCGGACTCGCGCGGGCAGGCCGATCCCGCAGTAGGATCCGAGGCACAGCAGTCCGGGCCGAACGGGCACGAGACACCCGCTGGGTCGAGTGCCGGGACCGATTCCGGGAACTCGGGAGCCGGCGGTGCGGTCGTGAGCGACTCGGCCAGCGGCACCGGTCATCCGGGGGAGTCCGCCGGTACCGGCGACGCCGCTGACACCGGCGGCAACGACAACAGCAACCATCCGACCACGGTGACCGCCTATCCCGGATCTCAGGCCGCGTCGTCGCTTCGGCTCAAAGGCGAACCCGCACAACCGGCTTCACCGGACGCCGGTAACGGGTCGTCCGGCGCGCCCGCAACCGCCGCCCCGCAGGGTCATCGGCAACCCGCGCACAACGGCGGCCCGGGATTCGGCGCCGCACCTCCGTACGCTCCGAATCCGCATCCGGGGCAACAAGCTCCGGTCAAACGCGGCAGCAGTCCGGCATTGATAGCGGTGTTCACCATCGTCGGCTTCCTCGTGGTACTGCTGGTGCTCGCGGTCGTGGTGCTCGTGGTCGGCGGCGACGACAGCGACGAGGCCGCTGCCTCGGCAGGGTCCACGTCGACGTTCACACCGGCGAAAGACATCACCCCGCAGGAGGATCCGGTCGAGCGCAGCCGCCGCATCTTCCCGAGCCTGCTACCGCAGGGAACAGCTGACACCGGCCAGGGGTATCAGGGTGCCGTGTGCACCGCCTACGAGCCCGATGATCCGGTACGCATCGAAGACCGCGCACTGTCGTCACGCCCGTGGACAACGGTGTGGGAGTGCCGTCGCCGCGTCGAATCCGATACGCACATGAGCTACACCATCGTGGTGTACGAGGACGCCGACGATGCGCGGGCTGTGCTCGGCGAACTTCCGCCCAATTCCCGCAGCACCGGGGCCAAGAGCGGGGCGGCGTACACCTCCTACCACTGGATCGAGCCGGAACCGGACGGGCCGCTGACCACCACCCATCTGGTGGTGGGTTTCGGCGGTGCCGATCCGATCCGCGCGAATGCCTTGATCTCGGTGCGGCACTCCGGTCCGATCGCCGACGAATTCGGCCGGCTGTCCTCGGAGAACGCCGTCATGCAGTGGTGGGCGGACGCGCCGCTGTAAACCACCGACGGCCGGCGTTGCCGATAGCGAACGGCCCGGTGCGCGGCAGATCGCGTACCGGGCCGTTCGTCGTCACCCGTCAGTCGACGGCCAGCGCCTCCACGATCGGCATCCGCGCCGCGCGCACGGCGGGCGGGATCGAGCCGAGCAGCGCCAGCAGCAGCGCGAGCGTGCCGTAGACCAGCAGCAGCGGGCTCGGTTCCCACACGACGTCGATGGTCATCGCATGGCCGATCGCGATGGTGGACAGATACTGCACCACCACGCCCACCACCAGACCGATGGCCGCGCCGGTGATGCCGATGCCGGCCGCCTCGGCCAGCACCGAGCGCAGCAGGAACTTGCGGCCGGTGCCCATGGCCCGCAGCACACCGAGTTCGCGGCGCCGATCCAGCACCGACAGCATCAAGGTGTTCAGCAGCGCCACCGTCGCCACCAGCACCACGATCCACAGGATGGCGTTGCTCATCGACGTGCCCTGCCGCAAGCTCGCCGAAATCGCGTCCACCGCTTCGCTTCCGGACTGGATACTCAACTGCGGCCCGGCCAGCTCGCGGATCGCGGCCTTCGCCGCCGCGACGTCGACGCCCGGTTTCAGGTCGATGCCGATGATGGTCTCACCGGGCCGCTGATACCACTCGTGTAGTCGCGAAATATCCATCACCACGATGCCGGAGATCACCGAGAAGTACGGGATCACCTGCACCACCCGCACCGTGTGGTCGCCGGTCGGGGTCGGCAGCGTCAACTCGTCGCCCACCTCGGCGCCGAGCGAGCGCGAGACATCGCGGGAGAGCACCACACCCGTGCCGGTGCCCATCTGCTCGGCGCTGGCCGGCGTGATCGCGCCCTGCACCTGGGTGACGACGTCGGAGGGGTACCCCTGCAACATCACCCGTCCGGTACCGAGGGTCGCGAATGCCATCTGTCCCGCGCGTGCCTGCTCCACCTCGGGGAGCGCGGCGATCTTGTCCACCAGGCCCTCCGGTAGCAGCGGCCCGGTGGGGAACTGCTCCATCGACACCGGGCTCACGTACAGATCGGTATCGCCGAGATCCTCGAACGAGGTCGTCGCCGAGTCGACCAAATTGCTCGACGCCCCACCCGTCGACACGGTCGCCGCGACGCCGATCATCACCGTCATCATCGTCGCCCATACCCGGCGCGGCGCGCGTTCGAGTGTGGTCGCGCCCAACGCTCCCGGTGCGCCGAACCAGCGCGCCACCACGGCCGAGGCGTGCACGATCGGCCCGGTCGCCGCGAAGCACAGCGCCACCGCCGCGCCGAACGACAGTGAGATCGCGGCCAGCGAGAAGCGCCCGAGGTCGGTGCGCGCGATGACGACCGCCGCAACGGCCAGCGCGATACCGAGAACGGCTGCGGCCCAGCGCAGCACCGGACTCGTGGCATCGCTGCGCCCAACCCCGATCGGCACCAGCGCCTCGATCGGCTGCACCTTGTACACCTGACGTGCGGCGATACCCGCAGCGGCGACACTGGCCAGCACACACGCCGCGATCGCCAGCGGTACCGCGTACCCGGGAACCATGTATTCGGTGCGGGCCTCGACCGATTGCACGATCGCCGCTGGCAACTGCGCGATCGAGACCCGGCCCATGAAGATGCCGACCACCGCGCCCACCGCACCGCCGAACAAGCCGAGCAGGGCGGCCTCGACCAGCAGATCGCGCACCATCGGCCCGCGCTTGCCGCCGATCGCGCGCAGCAGCGACAGGGTGGGCCTGCGCTGGGCCACCGCCATGCTCATCGCGTTGTAGATGAGGAACGCGGACACGATCAGCGCGGCCGCCGCGGCCATCAGCGTCGAGTACCGCACGATCATGATCGCGCCGCCGGCCTGCGCGGTGCGCAAACCGGGATCGGCGACCACAGCCCGTCCATCGACCGCGTCGGTCAGCGCGGCGCGTAGCGCCTCGATATCGGTGCCGGGTGCGGCGAGGATCTGCACCGAATCCAGCCGCCCGGCCCGATCGGTGATCTTCTGCGCCAGCGGCAACGGCGCGGCCACGATATGGCCGGAGTTGAGTTTGCCGGAGGTCTCGGGATCGAGCACCCCGGCGACGGTGACGGTGGCCGACCCCAGCGGGAACTGCTCACCTTCGGCACGGCCGACCGCGTCACCGACCAGCACCCCGTTGGGCACCGAGAGCAGCTTCGCGGCCATGGCGCTCATCGGCCCGGCCAGTTCGCTGCCGAGGGCGGCGACGGAGGCGTCGGCACCGATCAGGAGCGTGCGATCCGCACCGGTGCCCACCTGGGCACGCAACATCGGCACCGCACTCTCCACGCCAGGAGTGGTGGCGATCGGCGCGAGCAACGCCTGTTCGAAACCGGCATCGGTGATGCCGGTGATCTCGAGGACCGCATCGCCGCCGAGTCCGCGGGTGAGCCGGTCGACCGATCCGGTGACCGAGCCCGCGATGCTGAGGACCGAAACCAGCAGGCCGGCCGAGACACCCATGACGGTCAGCGACATCATGGTGCGCCCGCGGTGGGCGAGGAGTTCGCCGATATTGAACAGCCGTAGCCGATCCCATGCGGCGCGGATCATGCGTTGACCGTCCGCTCGGCACGCTCGTCGGAGCCGATCTTGCCGTCGCGCAGGGTGACCACCCGGTCGCAGTAGCGAACCGCACCCATATCGTGGGTCACCATCACCACCGAATTGCCCGAGCCGGCCACCTCACCGAGCAGTTCGAGAATCGAGGCGCCGGTCTTGGAATCGAGGTTGCCAGTGGGCTCGTCGGCCAGGATCAGCGGCGGGTCCATGATCAGCGACCGTGCCACCGCCACCCGCTGCATCTGACCGCCGGACATTTCCGCGGGCCGGTGTTCGGCCCGCTCGGCCAAGCCGACCCGGTCCAGCAGCTCCAGCGCGCGCGGCTTGGCCTTGCGTAGTCCGGTGCCGTCGAGCAACTTCGGGATGGCGACGTTTTCCCAGGCCGACAGCGTCGGGAGCAGATTGAAGAACTGGAACACGAAACCGACCCGGTGCCTGCGGAATTCGGATTGACGCTCCTCATCGAGGCTGCCGATCTCCTCACCCTGGAATCGGATAGAACCCGAGTCGGGGCTGTCGAGCGCGCCGAGCAGATGCAGCAGCGTGCTCTTGCCCGAGCCGGACGGTCCGATGATCGAGGTGAATTCGCCCGCCGCGATGTCCAGGCTGATCCCGTCGAGGGCGCGTACCACCTGGTCGCCGACCAGATACTCCTTGTTGACGTTCGACAGTTCCAGCACGGCTGGTTGCGTCATCGCGTTCCCCGCCCTCTCTCTAGCGTGTATTTCGTTGGGTAGGCGCGTGTTCGACGACGCCTCCGGGATCGGCCGGTGCGACGCTACCGTGCCATCGCCTCGGCCGCGCTCGGGTGGCGTCGATTCGGGCCGTCCAGCAGCGCATGGAGTTCGGGCTGTTCGGCGCACAGTTCGAGGTAGGCCTCCAGCTGCGGCCTGCCCTGTTCGTGGGCTTCCTCCAGCTTGGCCTCCAAGTGCACGTTCCACCGGTTGCGCAGCGCCAGCAGCAGCCCCTGCCGCCCACCGAAGAGGCGGTCGAGATCGGGCAGGCCGTCGAAGAGATCGGGGCGGTGCGGATCGATGGCAGCGCGAGCGAGCACGGTGTGCATGATGTCGATGCGGGTGTGCTGATCTTCCCAGGTCATGGCTTCTGGCCTTTCGTGAGCTGGGTCTTCGGGTTTGCGGGAGCCACGCCACTCGAGAGCGTCGATTCACGCTACAAACGCGGCCGCGGCGTTGTCGTCGTGCCAGGGACGCGAATTCTTCTCCTACCGTGGGTGGAGAGGCGGCCCGATCACCGGACGATGTGCCGGAGCCGGCCGGGCGAATATCCTGGCAGGATGAGTGCGAGCAGCGTCACACCCGAGCCGGGGTTCGTCGGCCCGGTGGCGCCGTTCCGGGAGAGCGGGCGCCTCCGCGATCGGATCGTGGCCTTCGTACGCAGCCCGTGGGCGGCGTTCCGGCGCAATCTCGACGAATTGCCGTTCGACTATCCGCCCGGCGTGGTCATCATCGCCGACCTGGCGTTCTTGCTCACCGGTATCGCCGCCACCGTTCAGCGGCACGAGTACTTCCCGTCGGCGCTGCCGCTGCTGGCACTGGCGCTGTTGTTTGCCTCGCTGCCGCTGTTCGCCTTTCTCGGTGTGGTACCCACCCCGGCCCAGCTGATGGTCACCTCGCTGGGCGCCACCGTGATGTATCTCGCGCAGCCCGTCGCGACCGATTTCGCGCCCTTCGTGCTGGTCGTCGCGGCGGGCGAGGTCGCGGCGATCTCCTCGAAACGGGTCAGCGTGCCCTTTGTGGTGGTCTCGATCGGCCTGCTGGTGATGTTCGACAGCTTCGGCAAACTGCCCTGGCTCGAGGATTCGGTGCCCCTCGAGGGCATGCCGATGTACGCACTGGGCATCGTGCTCGGCTGGATGGTCGGCGTCATGCTGCAATCACAGCGGCGGTTCCTCTACCAGGAACGCGAATACCAGGGCATCCGCGCGGCCCAGGCGGCCGCCGAGGAACGCAGGCGGATCGCCCGTGAGGTGCACGACGTCATCGCGCATTCGCTCAGCGTCACCCTGTTGCATCTCACGGCCGCACGGCACTCGCTACAGACCGACCGCGATGTCGACGAGGCCGTCGACGCGCTGACCGACGCCGAACGTCTCGGCCGCCAGGCCATGGCCGATATCCGCCGCACCGTGGGGCTGCTGGACGGGCCGTCCAAGAATCTGGCCGAACCGAGCGCCGAGGACATCGCCGCCCTGCTCGATGATTTCGCGCGGGCCGGGCTGTCCATCGACGCGAAGATCACCGGCGACCTCGACTCGGTCTCCGCCGCCGTCGGTCTCGCGCTCTACCGCATCGGCCAGGAGTCGCTGGCCAATGTCGCCAAGCACGCGCCGGGCGCCGATGTGTGTTTCCGGCTGGCGGTCGATCCGCTGACCGTCACCCTGGCCGTCGCGAACACCTTGCCCGCCGGCTCGCTCACGAGCGGGACAGGAATGGGACTGACGGGGATGCGCCATCGGGCCGAACTGCTCGGCGGCCGGATGACCGCGGGACCGGATGGCGACGGCTGGTCGGTCGAGGCGCGATTTCCGCACGCTCCGCCACGGACGAGCGTGCTCTGCGGGTGGTTGACCGGCGGACTGCCGGTGACCCTGGGACCGAGGGGACGGCGCGACCACGATGTGGCCTTCGGGCCGAGTGGTCCGATAAGACAGGAGAACGCGTGACCACTGCGGCAACGGAGACCACGATCGCGGTACTGGTGGTCGACGACCAGGAGTTGGTTCGCGGCGGACTGCGCCGGATCCTGCGCCGCCGCGACGGTTTCGTCGTCACCGAATGTGCCGACGGTGACGAGGTCGTTTCCGCCATTTCGGCCGAACCGCCCGACGTCATCCTGATGGATCTACGGATGAAACGGGTCGGCGGCATCGAGGCGACCCGGCTGGTCCGGATGCGCCCGGATGCACCGCCGGTGCTGGTGCTGACGACCTTCGACGACGATCAACTGCTCTCCGGGGCGCTGCGCGCCGGCGCGGCCGGATTCCTGCTCAAGGATTCCCCGGCCGAGGATCTCATCCGCGCCGTGCGCACCGTGGCAGGCGGTGGCGCCTGGCTCGACCCAGCGGTGACCGGCCGGGTGCTGTCGGCGTATCGCACGGTGCGCCCGGCGACACCGACGGATGCCAGGCTGGCCGAGCTGACCGCCCGCGAGTACGAAGTCCTCGAGCTCATCGGCCGCGGCCGGGTCAACTCCGAAATCGCTCGTGAGCTCGGCATCTCAGAGGTCACCGTGAAAAGCCATGTCGGACACATATTCGGCAAGCTGGATCTGCGCGATCGGGCCGCCGCGATCGTGTTCGCGTTTGACCACGGGGTGGTCTCACCAGGACAATCCACTGTTTGACGGGCAGGTTCCGGTCCCGGACCGCACGGTCGCAGACGACCGCGACCAGCGCCCGGGAGTGGAGGATTGACACCGGTGGTGGCACCTGGGTCCGACGTGGGAAAACGGTTCGGGCCGTACGAGTTGCGGTCGTTGCTGGGCAAGGGGGGCATGGGTGAGGTCTACGAGGCCTACGACACGGTCAAGGACCGGGTAGTCGCGCTCAAACTGCTCTCCGACGAGCTGGCCCAGGATCCGGAGTATCAGGTCCGGTTCCGGCGCGAATCGCAGGCCGCGGCGCGGCTGGCCGAACCGCACATCATCCCCATCCACGACTGGGGCGTGATCGACGGCAGGCTGTTCATCGACATGCGGCTGGTTCCCGGCTCGGATCTGCGCACCATCCTGCAGACCAGTGGCGCGCTGAGCCCGCATCGCGCGGTGTCGATCATCGAGCAGATCGCCGCGGCCCTCGACGCCGCCCATGCCGACGGACTCGTGCACCGCGACGTCAAACCCGCCAACATCCTGGTCACCGAGGCGGGCTTCGCCTACCTCGCCGATTTCGGCATCGCCCACACCGAAGGCGACAGCGCCATCACCATGGTCGGCGTCGCCATCGGCTCCTACACCTATATGGCGCCGGAGCGCTTCGATATCGGCCCGGTCACCAGCCGCGCCGACATCTATTCGCTGGCCTGCGTACTGCACGAATGCCTCACCGGCGCCTCGCCGTTCCCCGCGGCCAGCATGAGCGTGCTGATCCGATCGCATCTGGCCGAACCGCCGCCGCGTCCGAGCGTGCAACGCCCCGGCGTGCCGGCCGCGCTGGACGCGGTGATCGCGCGCGGCATGGCCAAGGATCCGAACGACAGGTTCCCCACCGCGGCCGAACTCGCCCGCGCTGCCCGGGCCGCGCTGCCTGCCGCCGCGGGTGCGCCCGCGGCCGGGTCGGCGCCCGCGACCGGTGGTTTCGCGCGTTTGGTGGTGCGGCCGCCGGATCCGTCGCGGACCGGCGAGCTGAGCGCGGTGGCGCCGGAGTCGACCGGCGAGGTGTCGTTGCCCGTCATCCGTCCGAGCGGACCGACCGAGGTGAGCCCGACCGAAACCCAGTTCACGCTGCCGACCCAGGAGATCGGGGTGGCGCCGGGAACCGGCCCGGTGCCGCAAGTGCGCCCGTTCCCCGACGCGCACCTGTACGAGGGTGCGCAGCTGCACCCCGCGGTCGATCCCGCCGCGCGACCCGATCTGCCCGACTATGCGGGCCCGGCCGCGCCGACCCTGCTGGGCGGGATCGCCGCAGCGGCGTCCACCGGCTCCGGTGGCGAGTCCGGCACCGCACCGCGCGGCCACGACGGAGGTGACGCACCGTACCCGCCCAGCGAGACGACCCGCGTCTACGGCGCCGCCGAATCCGCGCCCACCGCCCGCCATCCCGGCGCCGCCGGGTACCGCGACGACGAAGACCGCGCCGGCTACCCGGCCGATCAGGAAACCCGCTTCTACGGCGCGGGTGGCTTCGGCGCACGCCCCGACGACGACCGAGCTGCCGATGACGGGCCCGCGGGCGGCTACCCCGCCGATCAGGAAACCCGGATCTACGGCGCGCCGGTGGAACCGCCTCCCGGCCACGCACCCGCCTATGGCTCGTCACCGGGATATCCCCAGCCGGCCGGTTACGGCGCACCCCCGCCCCCGCCCTACGGTGAACACGCCGGTTACGGCGCCCCCGACCCGCGGGTCGGCGGATACGGCGAGGAGTACGGCGCCGAGCGCGGTGGCTATCCGCCCGGCGGGCACCCACCCGCCGGATACCAGCCCGACCCATATGCGCATGACCCCTACGCGCACGACCCTTATGCGCCACAGGGGCGTCGCCGTTCGGTGGTGCTGCCCATCGTGATCGGTGTGCTGGTGGTCGCCGTCATCGCCATCGGCGCCGTGGTCGGCTTGCAGATGTTCGGCTCCGATGACGCCGAGTCGACCACCGCACAGACTACCGCCGCCGCGCCCACCTCGGCCGCCGCCCGCACCGGCGGCACCACGGGTTCGGCCAGGACCTCGACCACATCGGCCCGGCCGACGCCGATCGCGTTGCCACCGGGTGCCCGCCCGTGCGGTCCACCGGCGACGGTCGCCTTCGCCAACGCCGCGGTCGGTACTCAGGTGACCAGCTGCGAGTTCGCCGAGGAGGTCCGCAAGGCCTACGCCGCGGCGGCCGGCGGTGGGCGCGGTAGCGCGCCCGCTTCGGTTGTCGCCGCCAGCCCCATCACCGGCCGGACCTACACCATGAGCTGTTCCGAGCAGGATCGGCTCGTCACTTGCACCGGCGGGGACAACGCCGTGGTGTACGTGTACTGAGGTCAGGCGAATCCGGTCGATTGTCCAGTAGGTGAGTCGTCGAGATCGGTTGTGCGTAACCGGGTTCGGTCGCGAGCGATCGGGTATTCTCGGCGCCCCGGGCCGTTGCCGCAGCACCGCAACAGGCGGTCCGGGCGCCGAACAAGTACGGTTTCCGGATGCTGCACCGACACCGAGACCGGGGGGAGATCGCAACCAGAATGTGTCGAAACATGCCAACTGAACACGCGGGACGCTTCCCTGAGATCCGACGGCGGGCGGCCGTGGTCGTCGCCGTGCTGACGGCGCTAGTGGTGGTGTCGTGCGGCAGCGAGGCCGAGCCCGCGACACCGGCGATGCCGAGTGTCACCGAGGCGGCGGCCAAGGCCGAGCACGAGGGCCTCTCGATCGTCGTCCCCGGGACGCTGGCCGCCGATATCGCCGAGCTGAGCAAGAGCCAGCAGGGGCGGCTCGGCCTGGCGATCATGCCGGTCGGCGGGGAAAAGCTGGTGACCTTCGGTGATTGGACCACCGGCCCGGCCTGGTCGACGATGAAGGTGCCCTTGGCCATTGCCGCGCTGCGCAAGAGCCAGGGCAGCCCGTCGTATTCGACGACCGCGGCCATCACCGCTTCCGACAACTCCGCCGCCGACGCGCTGTGGCAGTCGCTCGGTACCCCGCAGGAGGCGGCGCAGGCGGTGCAATCGGTGTTGCGCGAGGGCGGTGACGCGGTGACCACCGTTCCCGCCACCAAGGCCAGGTCGGAATTCTCGGCTTTCGGCCAGGCCGAATGGGCGCTGGCCGATCAGGTGCGTTTCGCTTCGCGGCTGCCGTGCCTGCCGGACTCGGCCGAGGTCGTCGCCTTGATGGGGCAGATCATTCCGAATCACCAGTGGGGGCTGGGTTCGGTGTTCGCGGCCGCCGACTTCAAGGGCGGCTGGGGTCCCGATTCCGAAGGTGCCTATCTGGTGCGCCAATTCGGCCTCGTCCCGGCGGCGGGCGGGCAGATCGCGGTCGCGTTCGCCGCCCAGCCCGCGTCGGGCAACTTCTCCGACGGGATGACCATGCTCAACAAGATGGCGACGTTGATTTCGCAGCATCTGCGCGAACTCAGCGGCGGGAAGTGCCCCTCCTGAGTCCCGCGGTCACTGTTACTCATCGTTCACGGGGGCGGGGCTCCATCGGAGCCCGATGCGAGGCAAGATAGCGGCCATGCGCATCGGAGTCTTGACCGGAGGCGGAGACTGCCCAGGGCTGAATGCTGTGATCCGCGCCGTCGTACGCACCGCGAACGGGCGTTACGGTGACGCGATCGTCGGTTTCCAGGACGGCTGGCGCGGCCTACTCGAGGATCGCAAGATCCAGATCTTGAACGACGACCGAACCGACCGGCTGCTCAACAAGGGCGGCACCATGCTCGGCACCGCACGCACCAATCCCGACGTGCTGCGCGACGGGCTCGGCCGGATCCAGCAGACCCTCGACGACAACGGCATCGAGGCCCTCATCCCGATCGGCGGTGAAGGCACCCTCACCGCGGCCAGCTGGCTGTCCGACGAAGGTGTGCCGGTCGTCGGCGTGCCCAAAACCATCGACAACGACATCGACTGCACCGACGTCACATTCGGCCACGACACCGCGCTGGCCATCGCCACCGAGGCGATCGACCGGTTGCACACCACCGCCGAATCGCATCAGCGGGTCATGCTGGTCGAGGTCATGGGCAGGCACGCGGGCTGGATCGCGATCCACGCGGGCATGGCGGCGGGTGCTCACCTCACCCTGGTGCCCGAGGTTCCCTTCGACGTCCAGCAGGTGTGCGCGATGATCAAGCGCCGTTTCCAGCGTGGTGACAAGCATTTCATCTGTGTGGTGGCCGAAGGATCGCATCCCGCGCCCGATTCCGGATTCACCCTGCGCGAGGGCGGTGTCGACGAGTTCGGGCACGAGCGGTTCACCGGTGTCGCCCAGCAGCTCGGCGTGGAGATCGAGCGCCGGATCGGCAAAGAGGTTCGCACCACGGTGCTCGGGCACGTGCAGCGCGGCGGCAGCCCGACCCCGTACGACAGGGTGCTGGCCACCCGTTTCGGACTGCATGCCGCCGAGGCCGTGCACGCCGGGCATTTCGGGCAGATGGTCGCGTTGCGGGGTACCGAGATCGGCCTGGTGCCATTGTCGGAGGCGACCAAACAGCTCAAACGGGTCCCGGCCGAGCGGTATCGGGAAGCCGAGGCGTTCTTCGGCTGAGCGGTCCGCCTCGGTGCGGCATCGCTGTGCGGCTTCCGCGGAAACGCGTGCCCGATCAGTACTGTGAAGATCATGCGTGCGCGACGAGTGGCGGTACTGGTGCTGTCGATGGTGGCCGCGATGGTGCTGGCCGGGTGCTCCGACGACGGGTCCGATTCCGGATCGGCGACGGAGAACCCGGTACGCGGTGACTGGCACGGCAAGATCGACGTCCCCGGCCAGCCCCTCGAGATCGGGGTGGACTTCCTGTCCGCCGACAGTGCCACCATCGACATTCCGTCGCAGGGCGTAGCGGATGTGTCGCTCGACGAAGTCGTCGCGGAACCGGATCGGGTGGAGTTCACCATTCCCGACATACCGGGCGATCCCGCCTTCCATGGCCGACTCGACACCGGCGCCGGGCAGATCACCGGCGATTTCACCCAGTCCGGGCAGACATTCCCGCTGGTCATGCGGCCCGGCGCGCTGACGCCCGCGGCTCGCCCGCAGGAACCGAAACCGCCGTTCCCGTACGAATCCGAGGACGTCAGCTACCCGAACGGCGACATCACCATCGCCGGCACGCTGACCAAACCCGAAGGTGACGGCCCGTTCCCGGCCGTGCTGATGCTGACCGGCAGTGGCCCGCAGGATCGCAATGAAGAACTGTTCGGGCACAAGCCGTTTCTGCTGCTCGCCGATACGCTCACCCGCGCCGGGTACGCGGTACTGCGCACCGATGACCGCGGCGTCGGCGGCACCAGCGGCGATCTCGATCAGGCCACCTACGACGATCTGGCGGGCGATGCCGCGGCCGGGGTGGTTTACCTGCGCACCCGCGACGATATCGACCCGGCGCGCGTCGGCCTGTTCGGGCACAGCGAGGGCGGCTACCTGGCCCCGCTGGTCGCATCGAAACCCGACAGCGGGGTGGCGTTCGCGATCCTGATGGCCGGGCCCGCCGTCCCGGGCGGGGATGTGCTGATCGAACAGAACCGCGCGCTGTTCGCCGCCGGCGGCGCGTCCCCGGAGGAGACCGCCGCGCAGGTCGGCTACATCACCGCGCTGGCCGACGCGATGCGGGCAGGCGATCTCGACAAGGCCCGGCAGGTGGCGCGCGAGCACAACCAGACGCTGCCGGAAGGCCAGCGGATGACCGACGAACAGATCGACGCCCTGCTCACCCCGTCGATGACCTCGTTCATGAGCTACGACCCGGCTCCCGCGCTGTCGGCGCTGCGGGTGCCGGTGCTCGCCTTCTTCGGCGAGAAGGATCTGCAGGTCCTGCCGAGCCAGAACGAACAGCCGATGCGCGATCTGCTCGCAGGCGACCCGGATGCCACCGTGCACACCTTCCCCGGGCTCAACCACCTGATGCAGCCCGCCGGAACCGGATTGCCCAGCGAGTATTCGACCATCGAGACCACCATCGCGCCCGAGGTGCTCGACTACGTGAAGGACTGGCTCACCCAGCGGGTGCCGGCGAATTAGCCGCGCGCCGAGCATGCGCGGACCGTCGGCACGCCCGCCGGTAGCCCTTACATAGACTGTTCGCCATGAGCGCACCTACCGTCGAACTGATGGATTACGCCGATGTCGTGACCCGGTACGAGCCGGTGCTCGGCATGGAGGTTCACGTCGAGCTGTCCACCGCGACCAAGATGTTCTGCGGGTGCCCCACCGAGTTCGGCGCCGAACCGAATACCCAGGTGTGCCCGGTGTGCCTCGGCCTGCCCGGATCGCTGCCGGTGGTGAACGAGAAGGCCGTCGAATCGGCCATCCGCATCGGCCTGGCGCTCAACTGTTCGATCACCCCGTGGGGCCGGTTCGCGCGCAAGAACTACTTCTACCCGGATCAGCCGAAGAACTACCAGATCAGCCAGTACGACGAGCCCATCGCCACCGAAGGGCACCTGGATGTGGTGCTCGACGACGGCAGCACCTTCCGCGTCGACATCGAGCGCGCGCACATGGAAGAAGACACCGGCAAGTCGGTGCACATCGGCGGCGCCACCGGCCGCATCCACGGCGCCAGCCATTCGCTGCTCGATTACAACCGCGCCGGTGTGCCGCTGATCGAGATCGTCACCAAGCCGATCACCGGCGCGGGGGAGCGGGCGCCGGAGGTGGCGCGCGCGTACGTGACGGCGCTGCGCGATCTGCTGAAGTCGCTGCACGTGTCCGACGTCAAGATGGAGCAGGGTTCGCTGCGCTGCGACGCCAACGTCTCGCTGATGCCGGTCGGCGCCACCGAATTCGGCACCCGCACCGAGACCAAGAATGTCAACTCGCTGCGCAGCGTGGAGGTGGCCGTCCGCTACGAGATGCGCCGTCAGGCGGCGGTGCTGGCCTCCGGCGGTTCGATCGTGCAGGAGACCAGGCATTTCCACGAGGCCGACGGCTCCACCTCGCCCGGGCGCCGCAAGGAGACCGCCGAGGACTACCGCTACTTCCCCGAACCGGACCTGCGCCCGGTCGCCCCGGACGCCGAGTGGATCGAGCAGTTGCGCACCACGATTCCGGAATACCCGTGGCTGCGCCGGGCCCGCATCCAGTCCGAGTGGGGACTGTCGGACGAGGTGATGCGCGATCTGGTGAACGCGGGCGCTCTCGATCTGATCATCGCCACCGTCGACGCGGGCGCACCGGCCAACGAGGCGCGCTCCTGGTGGGTGGCCTATCTGACCGAGAAGGCCAAGGAGCGCGAGGTCGCGCTGGAGGATCTGCCGATCACGCCCGCCCAGGTGGCCGAGGTGATCAAGCTGGTCGAGGCCAAGACGGTGAACAACAAGGTCGCCAAGCAGGTCGTCGACTTCGTGCTGGCCGGTGAGGGCGATCCGGCGCAGATCGTTGAGACCAAGGGCCTCGGCATGGTCAGCGATGAGGGCGCCCTGCAAGCCGAGGTCGACAAGGCGTTGGCCGCCAACCCCGATATCGCCGACAAGATCCGCTCCGGCAAGGTGCAGGCCGCCGGCAAGATCGTCGGCGACGTCATGAAGGCCACCCGCGGTCAGGCCGACGCGGCCCGCGTCCGCGAACTGGTGCTGGCCGCCTGCGGCGCCTGAGCCACCGGACAGCGAACTCCCGCCCGCGCTGATGCGCGGGCGGGAGTTCATGTTTCGGCTCCGGCGGCTGCGCGGCATCCGGTCACGACGCGGGCGCGCCGTGACCGGATTGTCAGCCCGGGATCAGTCCGGCCCACCTCCGCCGGCGGCGGGCGGCGGAATCCGTACCACCCGATCGTCGAACGGTCCCGGCGTGCCGCCCTCGTTCTTGTTGACCGTGGACACCCAGATGGTGCCATCACCGCCGGACGCCGCACCGCTGAGCTGGCCGTACTTGTCCTGCGCCACCAGGGTGGGTGCCGCGGTCACCGCATGGGTGTCCGGATCGGTGACGGCCAGCGCCAGCGCCTTCGCACCGGTCAGTGCGATCGCCACGCCGTCGGCGGCCGCCGCGCAGCCCGCGACGCCGGGACGATCCGGCCAGGTCCAGGCCGTGCTGACGGCACCGTCGGGTGCCAGTCGCTGCAACCGGTCCTCGGTCGCGGTGCGGTCGGTGATCCAGACGCCCTGGGTGCTGTCGAGGCAGATATCGCCGGCGGTGCCGATCCCGGAGATCACCACCTCCGGCGACGCCGAACCGTTGGGGCTCGGTGAATTCACCCGCAGCAGCTTGCCCGCCAGCGACGATTGCGCCGCGGCCGCGCCGGGATTGCCCGCGTCGCCGGTGAGTACCAGTAGCCGATCCGGCCCGGTGAATTCGATGGCGCCGCGATTACCGGTGGCGCCCTTCGGGATTCCGGTCAGCACCGGCTTCGGCGGGCCGCCGCCCTGGGCGATCCGCACCACCCGGTTATCGCTCGGGGTGGTGATGTAGGCGTAGAGCAGGCCGTCCTCGCCGTAGGTGGGCGAGAGCGCGAGATCGGTGAGTCCGCCGTCACCGGAACCGTCGACGTCGACGCGCGCGATCTCCACCGGCGGCTGCTCGGGCACCACCTTCATGATCCGTCCGGTGCGCCGTTCGGTGACCAGCGCGGACCCGCCGAGCGAGACCAGACCGCCGGTGGTGTCCAGGCAGGTCGCCACCACCGCCGGATCGGGGTCGATGCACGGCCCGCTCGGGCGGGTGGTCGAGGTCGGCGGCTGATCGGGCTTCTTCGGCTCGATATTCGCGCCGTGCAGCGTCGGCTCGGGCGTGAACGGACTGGACGCGGAATCATCGAACCGCGCGCAGCCACCCAGCAGCATCGAGCCGAGCACTGCCCCCACCACCAAGCGCCTCGCGCCAACCGACTTCATACCCCAAACGTAACGGAAACCTCGGACCGCGCGCCTGTCGCGGGTGCCCACCCGGTGTGGCCGAAACAGGTCACCGGACACGCCGTCGTCCAAGAGGGTTAACCGCCGGGCCCTCGCGGCTTAGGCTGAACGGGTGAGCGACAAGTCGAAAGACGAGCCCGAATCCGCTGCGAGCACGGCGGAGCAGCGGGCGGTGTCATCGTCGGAGGGCGGCGTCGGCAGCCCCTACGATTCACCGACCGGCGAGTTTCCCGCGGTGGGCGACGAGCGTCCGAAGCTGACCAAGCAGATTCCGCGCACCGAAGAGGAGCTGGGGCTCGACCCGGAGGTCGACGCCGCCGGCGCGGGCGCTCCGGCCGGGAAGGACTCCGCCGCGGCG
Source organism: Nocardia sp. CDC519 (assembly GCF_059509835.1). Taxonomy (NCBI): domain Bacteria; kingdom Bacillati; phylum Actinomycetota; class Actinomycetes; order Mycobacteriales; family Nocardiaceae; genus Nocardia; species Nocardia sp. CDC519. Next base: position 2,065,973 of record NZ_CM183377.1, read on the forward strand.
GCGGCGGGCTCCGACGCGGACGCGAAGAGCGCCGATCCGGACGCCACCTACGCCTACGCGAGTATCCCGCCCGCCGCCGCGCCGCCCACCGGTGCCACGGCCAACCGGGTGCGCCGCCGCAACGGCGACAACCGGCGCGGCACCCTCGATCTCGGCCTGTTCCTGCTGCGGCTGGTCGTCGGTGGCACCTTCCTTTACCACGGCATGCAGAAGCTCGCGGGCTGGTTCGACGGCCCAGGCATCGACGGCACCCGCCAGATGATGGAGAAGGGCGGCTGGGACCATCCGTCGCTATCGGCCGCGATGCTCATCGCCGGTGAGGTCGGCGGCGGCATCCTGCTCATCCTCGGCCTGGCCACTCCACTGGCCGCGGGCGCGGTGCTGGCCGTCATCCTCGACGCCTGGGCCTGGAAGCAGGGCATGCACCCCGACTTCCAGTACACGCAGGGCACCGGAGCCGTCGAGCTGGAGACGATCCTCGCCGGCACCGCCGCGGTCATCATCCTCACCGGTCCCGGCCGCTGGGCGCTGGACCGCAGCCGCGGCTGGGCCACCCGCCCGGCCTGGGGCTCGTTCGTGGTGCTGCTGCTCGCGATCGCCGCGGCCGCGGGTGCCTGGTGGTACCTGCACGGCGGCAACCCCTTGGTCGGCATCGTCTGATCTGATCCGCCTCCGATCCGCCTCTCCGTTGCCGGTCGTGAGTGCCGTTCGGCGTGCCGTTGCGGGCCGGCGGTTGTGTGGTCGGCTGAATTCTGGGCGTACCCGGTGAGTTACCCGGACCGTGCGAAATCAGTTGTCACGTTCGAAAACCAGTAGGCGCTCCTCGCCTGGGAGGAGCGCCTACTTTCGTGTCCTACTTCACGTGCCGCACGGCACCTTTGTCGGCCGAGGTCGCCATGGCCGCGTATGCGCGCAGCGCCGTCGTCACCGGACGGTCGCGGTTCACCGGCTGCCACGGCCGTTCCCGCGCCTCCATCTTGGCGCGCCGTTCGGCCAGCACGGCGTCGTCGACCAGCACCTCGAGGGTGCGGCTGGCGACGTCGATGCGGATCTGATCGCCGTCCTCCACCAGACCGATGACGCCACCACTGGCCGCCTCGGGGGAGATGTGGCCGATCGACAGGCCCGAGGTGCCGCCGGAGAACCGGCCGTCGGTGATCAGCGCGCACTCCTTGCCGAGCCCGGAGCCCTTGAGGAAGGCGGTGGGGTGCAGCATCTCCTGCATGCCTGGACCGCCGGCCGGGCCCTCGTAGCGCACCACGATCACATCGCCGGGCTTGATCTTCTTGGCCAGGATCACCGACACGGCCTCCTCCTGGGATTCGACCACCACGGCCGGGCCCTGGAAGGTGAACAGCTCCTCGTCGATGCCGGCGGTCTTGAGGATCGCGCCGTCGGGGGCGATATTGCCGCGCAGCACGACCAGTCCGCCCTCGGCGGTATAGGCGTGCTCGAGGTCGCGGATGCAGCCGTTGGCGGCGTCGGTGTCGAGCGAGGACCAGCGGTTGTCGGTGGAGAACGGCTCGGTGGTGCGGACCCCGCCCGGTGCGGCGTGGAACAGTTCGATGGCCTCCTCGGAAGCCTTGCCGGAGCGGATGTCCCAGGTGTCGAGCCATTCGTCGAAGCTCGCGGTGTGCACCGTGGTGACATCGGTTTCCAGCAGGTTCGCCCGCCGCAGCTCGCCGAGCAGCGCCGGGATGCCGCCCGCGCGGTGCACGTCTTCCATGTGGTAATCGGAGTTCGGCGCCACCTTCGACAGGGTCGGCACCTTGCGGCTGATCTCCTCGATCGTGTTCAGGTCGAAGTCGATCTCACCCTCCTGCGCGGCGGCAAGGGTGTGCAGCACCGTGTTGGTGGAACCACCCATCGCGACGTCGAGGGCCATCGCATTGCGGAAGGCCTTGGCATTGGCCACATTGCGCGGCAGCACCGAGGCATCGTCGTCGCGGTACCAGCGGGTGGCGATGTCGATGATCACCTTGCCCGCCTTCTCGAACAGCGCGCGGCGCGCGGCATGGGTGGCCAGGGTCGACCCGTTGCCCGGCAGCGCGAGTCCGAGCGCTTCGGTGAGGCAGTTCATCGAGTTCGCGGTGAACATGCCAGAGCACGAACCACAAGTCGGGCAGGCGCTGCGCTCGACCTCGTCGAGCCCTTCGTCGCTGACCGCCGAGTTCGCGCTGGCCGAGATCGCGGTGACCAGGTCGGTCGGCGCCTGCGCGACACCGCCGACCACGACGGCCTTACCGGCCTCCATCGGGCCGCCGGAGACGAACACCGCGGGGATGTTGAGCCGCATGGCCGCGTTGAGCATGCCGGGGGTGATCTTGTCGCAGTTGGAGATGCACACCAGCGCGTCGGCGGTGTGTGCGTTCACCATGTATTCCACCGAGTCGGCGATGATCTCGCGGCTGGGCAGCGAGTACAGCATGCCGCCGTGTCCCATCGCGATGCCGTCGTCGACGGCGATGGTGTGGAACTCGCGCGGCACACCACCCGCGGCGCGCACCGCGTCGGCGACGATCTCGCCGACGTCCTTGAGGTGCACGTGCCCTGGCACGAACTGGGTGTAGGAGTTGGCGATGGCGACGATCGGCTTGCCGAAATCGGAGTCGGTCATACCGGTGGCCCGCCACAGAGCGCGGGCGCCGGCGGCATTGCGGCCGATGGTGGTGGTTCGTGAACGAAGCGGTGGCATGGATGTCCTCGGTCGGGTCGCGGGGGCTGATGTGCGACGACGCTGAGCGGCTCGGCGGTCCGGCCGGGGGGTGCCCGGCGGTCCGGCCGGCGCACTGCTCGGCGTTTCCTCGACGTTACTCCCGCACCCGGCACGGGCTGTGTGCCGGTGGGGGAGCGGGGATCAGCTACCCGGGGCGGTGTCGGTGTCGCGTGCGGCCGCGGTATCGGCCTCGCTGGGGGTCGGTGTGTCGCCGCCCGTGGTCGGGTCGGCGCCCGAAGGGGGCTCGGTGGTGCCGGTGGTGTCGGCGTCCGCCGATGCGATCGGTTCCGCGGGTCCGGCGAACGGGTCGGGGATTCGTCCACCCGAAGCGTCCACCAGTTCGCGCAATCGGTCGTAGCTTACCGCCGGTAGTTTTACCTCGCTCTCGTCGTCGAGGTGGACCCGGACATAGCCACGCTTGGGAATGCGGATGCCGCGCACCTGCGCCCAGTCGATGTGGCGGGATCCGAAGACCGTGCGCAGATCAAGTCCCGCCCCGGAGACGGTGGTCTGGGTGCGCAGAATCCACACCGACACCGCGATCGGCAGCGCGAACAGCCACCACAGCGCGGCGGGCCAGCCGACGAACGGGAAGAACACGCACAGCACCAGCACCAATACGCCGATGAAGTTCAGTCGTGTGATGCGGATGACACGGGCCGGTGTGCCCTCGCTCGCCTGACCACCCGTATCCGGCGCCGCGTCGGACGTGTGGGACGATTTAGCCGGTGGCACGGACTGATGCGGTGATGACACACCACCATCCTCGCATCATGGTGGACGGACTCGAGCACCCACTGTCGTCCCACATAATGGGACGGCGTAGGCAAGCAGTTTGACTCTTCACCTCACGCACAAATACCGTCATGCGCGTGAATCGAAACGAGTTGCTCGTAATCGGCCGGCGCGTCCAGCGTTGAGCCCGACTACCTGATACGTCAGCTCGCACTGCGACGCGCCACCCTCGAACAGCCATGGGCTGTCGGGGGCTTTTTTGTGTTCGGACCATGACCGCTGTCCGGACGGGCAGGCACCGCCACTCGCGGCTCGCCCGGGGTCATAACGACAAGAGGTAAGGAACCAAGACGGTGAGCGCACCAACCGCCCGGCCCGGGCCCTCGGCCCGCAGGCCAGCGCCTTCGGCGAACCAGCCGGCAGCTGCCGGTACTCCCGCGACGACCACGGCCAACCGCCGCCAGCTCCCGCCCGAGCGGGTCACCGGCGCGCAGTCGGTCGTCCGCTCGCTCGAGGAGCTCGGCGTCGACACCGTATTCGGCATTCCCGGCGGCGCCATCCTGCCCGTCTACGACCCGCTGTTCGATTCCACCCGGGTGCGGCACGTCCTGGTGCGCCACGAGCAGGGTGCCGGTCACGCCGCCACCGGGTACGCCCAGGCCACCGGCAAGGTCGGTGTCTGCATGGCGACCTCGGGTCCCGGCGCCACCAACCTGGTCACCCCGATCGCCGACGCCCAGATGGACTCGGTGCCGATCGTCGCGATCACCGGTCAGGTCGGCCGCGGACTCATCGGTACCGATGCCTTCCAGGAAGCCGACATCTCCGGCATCACCATGCCGATCACCAAGCACAACTTCCTGATCACCGACGGTGCCGACATCCCGCGCATGATCGCCGAGGCGTTCTACCTGGCCTCGAGCGGTCGTCCGGGCGCGGTGCTGGTCGACATCCCGAAGGACGTGCTGCAGGCGCAGACCACCTTCAGCTGGCCGCCGGAGATGCGGCTGCCCGGCTACCGCCCGGTCACCAAGCCGCACGGCAAGCAGGTGCGTGAGGCCGCCCGGCTGATCGCCGAGGCCAAGGCGCCGGTGCTCTACGTCGGCGGCGGCGTGATCAAGGCCGACGCCTCGGCCGAGCTGCTGGAGCTGGCCGAACTGACCGGCATTCCGGTGGTGACCACGCTGATGGCGCGCGGCGCGTTCCCCGACAGCCACCGCCTGCACTGCGGCATGCCCGGCATGCACGGTTCGGTGGCCGCGGTGGCGGCGCTGCAGAAGTCGGACCTGCTGATCACCCTCGGTGCCCGGTTCGACGACCGCGTCACCGGTCAGCTGGACTCCTTCGCGCCCGGCGCCAAGGTCATCCACGCCGATATCGACCCCGCCGAGATCGGGAAGAACCGGCACGCCGATGTCCCGATCGTCGGTGATTGCCGCGAGGTGATCATCGAGCTGATCGAGACCCTGAAGTCCGATCCGGCCCAGACCATGCCGTTCGAGCTGACCGAATGGTGGACCTACCTCGACGGCATCCGCGACGCCTACCCGCTCGGCTGGACCGCGCCGAGCGACGGCTCGTTGTCGCCGGAGTTCGTCATCGACGCGCTCGGCCGCCTGGCCGGACCGGATGCGATCTACTGCGCGGGCGTCGGCCAGCACCAGATGTGGGCCGCCCAGTTCGTCAAGTACGAGAAGCCGCGCACCTGGCTCAACTCCGGCGGTCTCGGCACCATGGGCTACGCCGTCCCGGCCGCCATGGGCGCCAAGATGGGCGCGCCGGAGAAGGAGGTCTGGGCGGTTGACGGTGACGGCTGCTTCCAGATGACCAACCAGGAGCTGGCCACCTGCGCGGTGGAGGGCGTGCCGATCAAGGTCGCGCTGATCAACAACGGCAACCTCGGCATGGTCCGCCAGTGGCAGACCCTGTTCTACGAGGAGCGCTACTCCAACACCGATCTCGGCACGCACACCCTGCGCATCCCCGATTTCGTCAAGCTGGCCGAAGCGCTCGGCTGCCACGGCATCCGGGTGGAGAAGGAAGAAGACGTCGAGGCCGCGATCCGGGAGGCGCAGTCGATCAACGACCGCCCGGTCGTCATCGACTTCATCGTCGGCAAGGACGCCCAGGTGTGGCCGATGGTCGCCGCGGGCACCAGCAACGACGAGATCATGGCCGCCCGCGGCATCCGTCCGCTGTTCGACGAGGACGAGACCGCCGCCGAGCCCGCCGTCATCCACGAGGCGCTGTCGCATGACCGGACGCAGGCCGGCCGTCCCGCCGACACCACCGCACAGACCAGCGAGGGGAACCAAGAATGAGCAGCACCCACACCCTCAGCGTCCTCGTCGAGGACAAGCCGGGCGTGCTGGCGCGAGTGGCGAGCCTGTTCTCTCGCCGCGGCTTCAATATCGAATCGCTGGCGGTCGGCGGCACCGAGGTTCCCGACATCTCCCGGATGACGATCGTCGTCACCGTCGAGGATCTGCCGCTCGAGCAGGTGACCAAGCAGCTCAACAAGCTGGTCAACGTCATCAAGATCGTCGAGCAGGACGCCGAGGCCTCGGTGGCCCGCGAGCTGATCCTGGTGAAGGTGCGCGCCGACGCCAGCGTGCGCACCCAGGTGATCGAGGCCGTTACGCTCTTCCGGGCGAAGGTCATCGACGTGTCACCGGACGCGCTCACCGTCGAGGCGACCGGAACCCGGTCCAAGCTCGACGCGCTGCTGCGGATGCTGGAACCGTACGGCATCCGTGAGATCGTGCAGTCCGGTGTGGTGGCGGTCGGCCGCGGGCCGAAGTCGATCACCGCGACCCGCTGAGCAGCCGAATCAGTCTTTTCTAACTCCTAGAAATCGAGAAGGGAACCCAATAGTGGCAGTCGAGATGTTCTACGACGACGATGCCGATCTGTCGATCATCCAGGGCCGCAAGGTCGCGGTGATCGGTTACGGCAGCCAGGGCCACGCGCACTCGCTGAGCCTGCGCGACTCGGGTGTCGAGGTCCGCGTCGGCCTCGCCGAGGGCTCGAAGTCGCGGCCGAAGGCCGAGGAGGCCGGGCTGACCGTCGGCACCCCCGCCGAGGTTTCCGCGTGGGCCGACGTGATCATGGTGCTGGCCCCCGACACCGCGCAGGCGTCGATCTTCACCAATGACATCGAGCCGAACCTGAAGGATGGCGACGCGCTGTTCTTCGGCCACGGCCTCAACATCCACTTCGGCCTGATCAAGCCGCCGGCCAACGTCACCATCGGCATGGTGGCGCCGAAGGGCCCGGGCCACCTGGTGCGTCGTCAGTTCGTCGACGGCAAGGGCGTTCCGGCGCTGATCGCGGTCGATCAGGACCCGAAGGGTGAGGGCCAGGCCCTGGCGCTGTCCTACGCCAAGGCCATCGGCGGCACCCGCGCGGGCGTCATCAAGACCACCTTCAAGGAAGAGACCGAGACCGACCTGTTCGGTGAGCAGGCCGTGCTCTGCGGTGGCACCGAGGAACTGGTCAAGACCGGTTTCGAGGTCATGGTCGAGGCCGGTTACGCGCCGGAGATGGCCTACTTCGAGGTGCTGCACGAGCTCAAGCTGATCGTCGACCTGATGTACGAGGGCGGCATCGCCCGGATGAACTACTCGGTCTCCGACACCGCCGAGTTCGGTGGCTACCTGTCGGGCCCGCGGGTCATCGACGCCGACACCAAGAAGCGGATGCAGGACATCCTCAAGGACATCCAGGACGGCACCTTCGTCAAGCGTCTGGTCGCCAACGTCGAGGGCGGCAACAAGGAGCTCGAGGCGCTGCGCAAGCAGAACGCCGAGCACCCGATCGAGGTCACCGGCGCCAAGCTGCGTGGTCTGATGAGCTGGGTGGATCGCCCCATCACCGAAACCGCGTAAGTTCCGCGCGCGAGAAAGGGCCCGTTCGCCGGTGGCGGACGGGCCCTTTCGCGTGTACGCCTCAGGCGACGGTGCGGGCGCGGCCGCTCGGATCGGCCGGGTCGATATGCCAGCTGTGCACCCGGCGCGGGTGGATGCGGATGACGTCATGGGAGAACCACTCCGGCACCACCGGCGGTACCTCCACGGTGAGCGTTTCGGCGATACCGCGGATTTCGACGCCGCGGCCCTTGCCAGGGACGAGTTCGCCGGGCCGATCGGGAGTGAGGTCGTCGAACAGCACGCTCACCTTCGGGTTGACGAGCACATTGCGGTAGCGCCGGGTGTTCGCATGGTTCGGTCCGCCGATATCGATGGTGTCGTCGTCGTTGAGGCGGAAGCCGAGCGGAACCGTCATCGGCTGGCCGTCCGGGCTGACGGTGGACAGCCGGCACAGCCGCACGGTGTGCAGATACGCGCGTTCGACGTCGGTGAGAATTGCCATGACATCGAACGTAGGACCTCGACGAAGGTTGAGGTCAAGGAGTGATGCGGGCGGGACCCCGACCGGTCGTGCTCGCCTTTCCCGCCCGCGGTCGCTCAGAAGCTGCCGAATCCGCGCGGAATGATATGGCGCAGCAGCCACCAGAGCGGGTCGTGCCCGTGACCACGATCCCAGTTGCGGTCCCAGTCACGGTCCCACTTCTTGTCGTGATCCCATTTCTTGTTCTTGTCGTGGTCCCACCGGTCCCAATCGCCATGGCCTGGGCGATCGACCTGAGTGATACCGGGCGGTGCCGACGCCGGATCGGCAGCGGCCGGAACCGCGACGGCCGTCAGCGGAAACACTGTTATCGCACCGGCGACGGCGACGCGCGCCGCCGTCCGGCGAAACGCGGTTGATGTGGTTGTCGAGAACACCTTCTTATCCTTTCCAGCATGCTGCGGATCAGCCGATCGCAGCCCTCGCCGTGATTCGAGCGCTGGTCCGGGCGTAGCGGTGGCCTCGCGGGCTGTGCGAGCGGTGCGGGAACACGCCTGCCGTGCCGGACGGGCACTCGGGCGACACCGGATCCCGGCCGGCCGACGTGGTCGGGGCGAATCGGTCGAGCAGCGGTGACACACCCCCTACTCTTCCGCAATTGGCGGCAAAGGTCACGGGTGCGGACAGGTTCGGACCGAGGATCATTCGAATGGATGAGACCCCACCCATGCGGGCACGCCGACCGGGTCGGGGGCAATAGGGGACACACCGGATTTCGCCGCGTCGTTGTACTGTTCTCGGCCGCGGGCAAGACTGTGTGGATGACGAATACGGTCGCCGACACTCTGGCGTCGGAGCGCGAGCACGCTGGTCGCGCGGTGCGCGCGCAGCTGCCACGTTCGGCTCTCGGCCAGTTGCGGCTCGCCCCGGAACGCGACCCGATCGCCATCCTGGAACGGCAGGCGGCCACCCGCGTTCCCGAGCTGGTGCCCATCCGCTACGCGCGGATGGCGGCCGGGCACTTCCCCTTCCTGCGCGGCGCTCCGGCGATCATGGCGGCCGACCTGGCGGCCACCCCGAACACCGGCCTGACGGTGCAACTGTGCGGCGACGCGCACCTGTCCAACTTCGGTGTCTTCGCCTCACCGGAACGGTCGCTGGTCTTCGACCTCAACGATTTCGACGAGACACTGCCCGGTCCCTTCGAATGGGATGTGAAACGTCTGGCGGCCAGCATCGCGGTCGCCGCACGCGCCAACGGCTGCACCGATGACGCGGCGGCCGCATCGGCGCGCACCGCGGCGGCGGCCTACCGCGACGGCATGCGACGGCTGGCCGGACGTGACTCCCTCGACGTCTGGTACGAGCAGGTCGACGCCGACACCCTGGTCGATCTGGTCCGTAAACCGAAGCGCCGCAAGAACGTCGAGAAGACCCTGGATGCCGCCCGCCGCCGCACCAGCCTGCAGGCGCTGCACAAACTCACCGAGCTCGGTCCCGACGGTCGCCTGCGCATCCGGCAGCAACCGCCACTGCTCACACCGGTCGCCGTCGCCGATGCCGACGCCGTCGAGGAGGTCTTCGCCGCCTATCGCCGCTCGCTGCCCGAGGAACGCCGGGTGCTGGTGAACCGGTACCGGATCGTGGATTTCGCGCGCAAGGTGGTGGGCGTCGGCAGCGTCGGCACCCGCTGTTTCGTGGTGCTGCTCATCGACCGCGACACCGGCGGCCCGCTGTTTCTGCAGGTGAAGGAGGCCGAGGAATCGGTGCTCGCGCCGCATCTGACGCCGAGCGTGTTCCGCAATCACGGCCACCGCGTGGTGCACGGGCAGCGATTGATGCAGTCCGCGAGCGATATCTTCCTCGGCTGGATCGCCGGACCGCAGGGCCGCCACTTCTACTGGCGGCAGTTGCGCGATATGAAGGGCTCCGCCGAGATCGACACCATGTCACCGGCCGGCCTGCGCCAGTACGCCGCGCTGTGCGGGCACACCCTCGCCAGGGCCCATGCCCGCTCGGGCGACCGCATCGCCATCGCCGGCTATCTCGGGTCCGGCGATTCGTTCGACCGGGCCATGGCCGAGTTCGCTCTCGCTTACGCCGATCAGACCGTCAGCGATCACCGAGCGCTGGTCGAGGCCATCGAATCCGGACGCGTCGAAGCTGTGGCGAACCCGTACTGAACCGTGGCGTGGCCGGACCGCGCAGGCACTGCGTGGCCGCGCGGGTAGCGGTCTGACGCGCGGTGAGTCCCGCCATCTCGAACTGATCCATGGCCGCGTCCAGATCGAACAAATCGTTGTCGCCGAACACATTCGCCACCGTGTCATGGCTCACCGCGCCGATCTCGGCGGCACAGATCAGAGTGATCGCGTGCGCGCGTTGTTCGTCGTTGGGGCGGCCGGTCGCCAGGCAGGTGATGAGCTCGGCGACCGAGTCGGTGGTCCACAGGCCGGGCAGTGCCGAGGCCGCCTGCGCCACCGAGGGGGAGTCGGCGCGATACCAGCGTCCGGCATCCCACCAGTAGCAGAACGCGGTGAGCCCGGTGTCGGCGTGCGGGTTCAGCATCGGGTCGACGGCCCAGTCCGGTGGCTCGGGATGCACCGGCGGTGGTGCGTCGTCGTCGAGTCGCAGCGCGTCCGAGGTCCACACGCCGCCGGAGAGCACCGCGCGGCCGCCGGGCAACGCGTACAGCGTCGAGCCGCTGTTGCCGGAGCTCTCGAACCATGCCAGCGACGGCAACATTCGCGGCCCCCACTGCGATCCGGCGGCGGCGAAGGCAGCCGACATCGCCGCCCATCTGGCCCAGAGCTGGGCAAACGGCGGTAGGTCGACCTCGGTACAGGTGCGGGTCCGTACGCCCATCAGATCCCCGCGGTCAGTTCGAGGTGGATACCGTCGGGATCGTTGAAGCCGAGGATCGCGATACCGAATTGATCCATCTCGACGATGTCGCCGTGTGCCACGCCCGCCTCGTCGAAGCGGGCGATGGCCTTCAGTAGATCGTCGCGGGAATCGACGGTGAAGCTGAGATGGTCGAGACCGACGCGTTCGGAATCGAAGCGATCGTCCGGGTCGGCCACCGGCCGCAGTCCGAGCAGCATCCCGCCGGGGGTCTGGAACACCACGCCGCCGTAGAGCTGGAACGGGTCGGCGCGCACGAGTGGATCGGCCGGGTTGCCGGGCGATTCGGCCGCCACTTCGAAGCCGAGCACGTCCTCGTAGAACTCACGCGAACGTTCGAGATCGGTGACCGTCAACCGGATGTGGTGGACGAGGCTGGTGGCAAGCGACATGCGGGACTCCGAGGGTGTCGATCGGCGGACGACGGCTGGGGGCTGCCGGGGGTGAGGGGGCCGAAACTGTGCGGGCCGTCACTGGAACTGAACAGACACTATGCGGCCCGTCCGCCATTACCGAGTGTCGGAAACGACATGTTCAGTACTATTCCCGACATGGATGTCGGGGTGTTCGTGATGGATGGTGTGGCCGACTTCGGTTTGGCGGCACTGCAGGAGACCTTCAACACCGCCAACGCGGCCCGCGACCAGCTCGACACACCACCCGCGCCGTGGCGGGTGCGCACCATGTCCTTCGGCGAGAGCGTCACCTCCGGGCATGGGCACACCATCGCCACCACACCACTGGTCGACGGCACGCCCGAACCCGACATGATGATCGTGCCCGCGGTGCAGGTGCTCGATCCCGAGCCGTTGGTCGATCTGGTGACCTCGGCCCGCAGCAAGCCCGTGCTGGATCGGATCCGGCAGGTCCACGAGAACGGCACACATGTGGCCGGCGCCTGCTCGGGGACCTTCTTCCTGGCCGAGGCCGGTGTCCTCGACGGATCCGCGGCCACCACCAGCTGGTGGCTCGGCCCCACGTTCCGCCGCCGCTACCCGCAGATCGCGCTCGACGAGAGCCGGATCCTGTGTCGCGGCCCGCGGGTCAGCACGGCGGGCGCCGCGCTGTCGCACATGTATCTCGCGCTGTCGCTGGTGCAATCGGTGAGTCCGGCGCTGGCCGAACTCACCAGCCGATATCTGATCGCGGGCAACGGGCGCAGGCAAAGCGACTTCGTGCTTCCCGAAATCGTCGCCCGCGGCAATTCGGTGACCGCGGCCTTCGAACGCTGGGTGCGCGACCATCTGGCCGACCAGTTCCTGATCTCCACCGCCGCGCAGGCGATCGGCGTCACCGAGCGCAGCCTGCAGCGCGCCACCCAGGCCGAACTCGGCATGTCACCACGCGACTTCGTCAACGACATCCGTTTGGAGCGTGCCGCGCATCTGCTGCGCACCACTGATCTGACGCTGGACGCCGTCGCGGCGCGGGTCGGCTATCTGAACGCGGGAACCCTGCGGGGATTGGTGAAACGCCGCCGCGGCGTGACGATTGCCGAGCTGCGGTCCTCGCCGCTCGCATGGTGAAGCGAGGCCGGCGACCGATGCGTTTTACACTGTCTACCGATGAGTAACTTCTTTGCCTCGGTGGACGAGGTGACCCGCAGGCTCACCGACGCCGGTTATCTGCCGTCCACCGATATCGCCACCGCCGTGTTCCTGGCGGGCCATCTGGGCAAACCGCTGCTCATCGAAGGCCCCGCCGGCGTCGGCAAGACCGAACTGGCGAAGGCCCTCGCCGTTACCGCCGCGGCCGAGCTGATCCGGTTGCAGTGCTACGAGGGCATCGACGAAGCGCGCGCCCTCTACGAGTGGAACCACGCCAAGCAGCTGCTGCGCATCACCGCCACCGAAGGCGAAAGCTGGGACAGCACGCGCGAGCACGTCTTCACCGAAGAGTTCCTGCTCTCGCGCCCACTGCTGGCCGCCATCCGCAACCCCGAGCCCACCGTGCTGCTCATCGACGAACTCGACAAGGCCGATGTCGAACTCGAAGGGCTGCTGCTCGAGGTGCTCGGCGACTATCAGGTCAGCATCCCCGAACTCGGCACCATCCGCGCCGTCCGCAAACCGTTCGTCATCCTGACCTCCAACGCCAACCGCGAGCTATCGGAGGCGTTGAAGCGACGCTGCCTGTACCTGCACATCGACTATCCGACCGCCGAGCTGGAACGCGCCATCGTCCGGCTGCGCGTGCCCGAACTCGATGCGGCCTTGGCCGAACCGATCGTGCGCACCGTCGGCGCGCTCCGTCAGCTCCCGCTGCGCAAGGCGCCGTCGGTCGCCGAAACCGTCGACTGGGCACGAACTCTCGTCGCGCTGGGGACTCGGCGACTCACGGGTGGAGTGGTGCGCTCCACGCTCGGTGTGCTGTTGAAACATCGGTCCGACCATCAGGTCGCGGTGGAGCGGCTCGAGCTGGATGGGGCAGACGCGGCAGCGGAGTCGGCGTGCGGCTGACTCGCAGGGCGCGAGGCGCGGCCCCGGGTCACGGCGCCGCCCGGTTCGGTGCACCGAGCGGGCGCCTATCGGACGCGCCTACGCGCCCTTCCTGGCCACGCCCTTACCGCCGAAACCGCACCGGGGGATCTCGGGTGTGGGCAGCCCCGGATGGGGGCGACAGGTGACGCCGTCCGGACCCGCTCACCTCGAGGCCGGATCGCGCCACGAATCGATGACCGACCGCCTCGTCGCGTTCGTCACGCTGCTGCGCGAACACGGCATCAACGTCGGCCCCAGCGAAACCATCGATGCCGCCGAAGCCATTGTCGCGCTCGGCACCGACAACACCGACCGCCTCCGCTCCGGCCTCGCCGCCACCCTGCTGCGCCGCAACGGTCAGCGCGCGGTCTTCGATCAGCTCTTCGACCTCTACTTCCTCGGTCGCGGCGGGTACGGTCAAGTGCGCGAACCGAATTCCGATGCCATTGCGACCTTGCGCGACGAACTGGTCACCACTCTCGCCGACAACCCCGACGCCACACCCGAACTCGCTCGCCGCGCCCTCACCGAACTCGGCGGCTACGGCAGCGGGGGACAGGGCGCGGGCGCATCGGGCGTCGTGACCACCGCCTCCGGCGCGGGTTGGTCGTCGTACCTGACCCTGAAGGCACTGCAGCCCGACGACCTCGCCGAACGCATCGTCGCCCGAATGGGCGCCTCCACCAGCGAATTCGACACCGCCGTGCACACCATCGAAGCCGACCGCCGCCTGCGCGCCTTCCGCATCGCCCTGCAAACCGAGGCCCGCATCCGTTCCGCCGAACTGCGCGGCACCGACTACATCGCCCGCCGCGGCGTCGAGTCCAGCAGCGACCGCATCGATTTCCTCGGCGCCCGTGAACAGGACCTCGCCGAGATGCGCCGCCTCGTCCACCCGCTGGCCCGCAAACTCGCCACCCGCCTGGCCGCCCGCCGCCGCAAAGCCGTCCGCGGCCAGATCGACCTGCGCCGCACTCTGCGCGCCTCCATGTCCACCGGCGGCGTCCCCGTCACCCCCGTCCTCCGCGCCCGCAAACACGGCCGCCCCGACCTCGTCGTCCTGGCAGACCTCTCCGGCTCCGTCACCGGTTTCGCCGAATTCACCCTCCTGCTGGTCGCCGCCCTGCAAGACCAATTCAGCCGCGTCCGCAGCTTCGGCTTCATCGACACCTGCGCCGAAATCACCCCCTGGTTCACCCCCGGCACCCCGCCCACCCCCGACCTCACCGCCCGCATCATCCGCGAATCCGGCGTCACCCGCTTCGGCAGCAGCAACTACGGCGAAGCCCTCTCCGGCTTCGTCACCAACCACCTCGACGCCCTCGGCCCCCGCGCCTCCCTCCTCATCCTCGGCGACGCCCGCACCAACCGCACCGACCCAGGTCTCGACGCCCTCTCCCTCATGCTCGACAAGGCCAAGCACGCCTACTGGCTCAACCCCGAACCCGCCCGCTCCTGGTCCACCGGCGACTCCGCCGCGCACGTGTACGCCGAGCACATCACGATGCACGAATGCCGGAACGTAGTGCAGTTGGCCGAGGTCGTCGGGCGGCTGCTGCCCGCGTGAGTGCGGGGGCTCTCCGCTGCGGACAGGTTGTGATCAACGGGCCGAACTGATCGGGATGCCGTCTCGGGTTACCCGAAGGGTGGGCACGCCGCATCCTTCCCCCGGCATCGAACAGATGGCCGATAAGATCACAAAGTGCTTGCCAGCTCCGAGGACGTCGCGAATGCCGAACTGGTCGATCTTTTCGCAGGTCCCGGTGGCCTCGATGTGGCCGCCACATGGCTGAAAATCAAGTCGGTCGGGATCGAGATCGACGAGAACGCGGTGGCGACTCGCAGGGCTGCGGGTCTATCGACGCTGATGTCCGACGTACGGGACTGGTCGCCATCCGACTTTCCGGCTGCGAAAATCCTTACAGGTGGGCCCCCGTGCCAGACGTATTCGGTAGCGGGCTCGGGTGCAGGCCGTAAACGCCTCGAGACTGTCCGCGGCTTGGTACGCCATATGGGCGAAAACGGGCCGTTCAGTGTCGACACATGGCTGGGGGACCTCGAGGATGAGCGCACAGGTCTCGTGCTCGAGCCACTGAAGTGGGCAATGGTCGCGATGGCCGCCGACCGTCCGTTTGAAACGATTGTGCTCGAACAAGTGCCTACTGTTCTCCCGGTGTGGCGGGAATACGTCGACGTGCTGCGTGCGATGGGCTACTTCGCCGACGCGGACGTGATGCGAGCGGAGGAGTTCGGTGTCCCCCAGACACGCAAGCGGGCAATCCTTATCGCTAGGTTGAGCGATCCGGTGAAGTGGCCCGAGCCAACCCATCGCCGGTATGTGCGTCATCAGAAAGACCGCCCTGACAACGGAGCGCTCGACTGGATCCCGATGAGCAAGATCCTGAACATCTCTGGGAAGTTCGTTGTCGTTTCCAATTACGGAACAGGCGGCAGGCCAGATCTTCGTGGCAAGCGATACTTCGACGAGCCCGCCTACACAGTCACGGGCAAGGTCTCTCGCAACCGGATCATCGACCTCGGCGGCAATTACATTCGGCATATCAACATTGACGATGCAAGCCGGCTGCAGACGTTTCCCACGGGCTACCCATGGTCGGGCAAGGACATCGCGCAGCAGATCGGTAACGCGATACCTCCTCGGCTCGCCGCTCATGTCCTGTGCGCAGCGGTGCATGGCGTGCTGCCTGCGGTGCAGGGGCTGGACGAGGCGGTCGGAGGAACGTGGGAGCAGGCTCGGCACGGCGGGTTCGATCTGGTGGGCGGCGGAATGTCTGCCATCGACGGGCCTCTTGCGCTCTTCAGGGAGCCAGCGCGCTCCACACCCAGTCTGGTTGGCTGAACCGTGACTTCGCGCCACTCGCGGCGACGAGTGACATGTAGCACTTTCTGACTGCAGTGCGATAGCAATTCCAGTGATGAGGTCGACGTCGCTTCCGATCCGCTCCCCGAAGGCGGTAGCAACGCTTAGCCTTACCGCTAGTGCAGGGGGTTCGAACCCGCCGTCGTACCAGAGCGAGTGCAGACAGTAGGAGTGCCGGTGAGTGATCTGATCGATGAACAGTACGACGTCTTCAAGTCGTTTCTCGACAAGGACACCCCTGCTGAAGCTGTCAAGAAGCTTGCCCTGTTCGCATCTCCCGACGTTATCCAGCGGATTCAAGAGCGCTACAGCCAGGACATGATCTGGATCCGCGACATGCAAGAACCACGCTCCGTAGTCATCGACAACTACGAGACCTGGTATGCGGGCCCGCATCCGGATGATCGACTCTGGCCGGCGATTGCCAAGGGCCTCCTCAAGCAGGGTTGGCCCCAGACGCCCGCGATCGACAGCTTGGACGCGTCCTCGACTCGCATTGTCTCGCTGCTTCGTCATCCGCGAGAAATGAGCTTCTCGACTCGTGGCCTTGTCGTCGGCTACGTGCAATCGGGCAAAACCACAAACTTTACCGCTGTGATGGCGAAGGCTGCTGACCGTGGATACAAGCTGTTCATTGTGCTCGCGGGTATCCACAACGGCTTGCGCCGACAGACTCAGGCGCGCTTGATTCAACAGCTCGTCGAACCCAATCCCAGTATGTGGTCACAGATCACCGACCTCGATCACGATTTCCGCCCGACCGCCAACCCAGCGAGTTTCTTCGGAAAGGCAAACAAGACGCATGTACTGTGTGTCGTCAAGAAGAATGCGACAGTCCTGCGGAAATTGGTTAGGTGGTTGAGCGATGCCTCGGACTACCTCTCAGATTGCCCGGCCCTGATCATCGACGATGAGGCCGATCAGGCCACCGTTGCAACGGCGTCGATCAATCCGCTGATTCGGCAGATTCTCGATACTCTGCCCAAATCGGCGTACGTCGGATATACGGCGTCCCCTTTCGCGAACTTGCTGATCGACCCTAGTGCGAAAGACCTGTATCCGCAACACTTCATTGTGAACCTGCCGAAACCTGAAGGCCATTTCGGTACCGAAGTGCTATTTGGTCGGTATGCGCTCGACGGGGAGGACCCGAACGAAGTCGACGACGGCTACGACATGATCCGAAACGTTCCCGATGACGACGTGGAGCTTGTCCGCCCGAAGACGAAGGCGGATGCCGATGGATTCATGCCGGTGGTGACGGACACCCTTCGGCGCGCCGTCCAATACTTCTGGCTCACTACCGCTGCTCGACGAGTTCGAGGGACGGGTAATCCGCACTGCACCATGCTGATCCACACGAGCGTGCGGACGGCCGTGCACAACAGCTTCTATGCCCCGCTGGAAGCGCTGCGGCGCAGAACGATTCGAGACCTCGATGATGATGCGCTGCACCAAGAGCTGAAGCAGCTTTGGGTGACCGAGACGAGCCGTGTCTCCGCCGAGTCGTTCGGAGAACGGCCGGTTCCTTTCGACGAAGTGGTCGAACAACTGCCTCGTGTGCTGCGTGATTGTCGGATCGTTATGGACAACTCGGAAAGTACCGATCGTCTCGACTATGAGAACGGCCCCGTTGTCGCGATTGCCGTCGGGGGAAACACCCTTTCTCGCGGCCTGACACTCGAAGGGCTTTCGGTCAGTTACTTCGTGCGTTCGGTGTCCACGTATGACACGCTGCTACAGATGGGCCGGTGGTTCGGATACCGAAATGGGTACGCAGACTTGCCGCGGATATGGATGACCGCCGAGTTGGAGGACTGGTTCCGTCATATTGCCACCGTCGAGACCGAGATGCGACGGGATATAGATGTATATATGACCGAGGGCAAGACGCCGATGAACTTCGCGGTTCGGTTGCGGACCCATCCCGCTTTGCGGGTCACGGCGGCCGCCAAGATGAAGGACGCGGTGACAGCGGCATCATCCTACGGAGGAAAACGAGTCCAGACCCGGTATTTCCGGACTGATGCTGAATGGCTTCTGGGAAATCAAACCGCGGCAAAAAACCTCGCCGCAGGCGCGCTCGACCAAGGGCGCGTCGATGACCGCACCAGTGCGGGGCGCTACCTCATCCGGGATGTACCGAGTCACATCGTGCTGGATTTCCTCCGGGAATACGAGTTTCACGAACGATCGCAGGAGTGCGACGCGGATTTAATTTCTGGGTATATTGAGAAGCGAATCCGAAATGCTGGCGCACTTCGCCGATGGAATATTGCTATCATCGGCAATCCGCAGAAAGGCGCTGACGACGGCTTCGAATTTGCTCCCGGCGTCTCGGTCGGCCGCATCGTCCGGTCTCGATTCGGCACACCTCAACCGGATTTTGCCGACATCAAGACGTTGATGAGCCGTCGCGATGCCGCTATCGATCTCGACGGTGATACCGAAAAGATGACCGAAGATGATATAACGAGCGCCCGGGCGGTCCAATTGCCTGATACTGGCCTTCTGGTGTTGTATCCGATCGATCGCGTCTCCAATCCCGATCCAGCGAAGCAGAAACGTACCCCGCTCGATGTGCCCGAGCACGTCATAGGCGTAGGAATGGTCTTTCCAAAGCCAGAGCACGACAGCACAGTTGCTTGGGAGTCGACTTACATCTCGGCCGATCTTTCGGGCGTTGACATCGAGGAAGAGGACTTCAGCCTGATCGAGGCGGAGGAGCTCTGATGATCTCCGCTGTTCGCGTTGTCGTAGACGAGCATTGGCGTCGGCTGGAAGGCTCCGGGCAGATCACGGAGAACGCGCTCAGGCTTGCGGACCTACCGGTTCCGACCCCCCTCGGACACGTGGCTGCGGCAGTAGATGCCGATGGCCACCGCCATCTGCTCGTGCCCATCGGTAGCCATCAGATCGTCCGAAAAGGGTTGAATGGTCCCGTATTGCAACTCAGGAAAAGGGCGCTCGAGGACCGCGAAACCTACCGACTCTATGCCGATCTCGGTTGCCTGCGCCGAGATCTGAACGATATTTTCACGATGCTGTGTGCGGATGTGCTCGTCGCAACCGAAACCAGTCCTGAAAATCCTGTCAAGACGCTCAACCGTGTTCTAGATCGGTGGAAAGCCCTGTTTCAAAACCCGGGCCCGCCGCTGGGCCCGCACGAGTTGGCCGGTTTATTCGGCGAACTGACGGTGCTTGCTCGACTTCTGGAGCGGGACGGCAGCGCGTATCGCACGTGGCGTGGACCGTCCGGCCATCGTCATGACTTTGCCGCTGACTCGGCGGCAGTCGAAGTGAAGACCTCACTGACGACGGATGGCCGTGCGGTTCGTATTCACGGATTGGACCAGCTCGAACCGCCGATGGGTGGTCCGTTGGGGCTGGTCTGGATGCGCTTGCTCCGGGCTGAGTCGACAGGGGTCGGGTTCTTGGCGCTGGTTGCAAGGGTTCTCGACCTTGCGGATGACGAGAGCGCCGTGTTGGGCCTGCTGGCGTCTGTCGGCTATCGCGTCGCCGACGACGCCCACTACTCCCATGTGCGGTTCATGGTTGATGAAGAGCGTTGGTACAACGTTGATGTCGCGTTTCCACGGCTCACACAGATCGATTTGGCGGCTGCGGGCATATCAGCCAACATCCGGGATGTCGACTACACGATCGACTTGTCGCCGGAGTCGCCTGCCCCGATGTCTCAGAGTGCAGTGGACGAACTTCTGGGTGCCATGATCGAGGAGTTTGCGTGACAGCACCGAGCTGGGTCTCCCAACCGTTTCCACCTGAAGGCGCCAGCGCAGCCGAAGGTATCAGGAATCAGCTGGGAAAGCCCGAGTTGGACCATCTGACGATCCTTGTCCGCGAGTCGGCGCAGAACAGCTGGGATGCTCGGATCGGAGACGGAGTCACAGTCCACTACCGCATCGATCTTCAGACAGTCAGTGCTGCGGACGCGTCGGCTTGGCGCGAACACATGACACGCCGCGCCCCGATGAAGGATGTCCTGCCGTTACGCGAATCACTGAATAAGCCCACGATCAGAGTCCTTTCCATTTCCGACCGGGGAACGCGGGGTCTAGGTGGACCGACGAGGGCAGATACGGTCACCGACAAGGGGCGGGATTTTGTTGCCTTTCTCCGCAACATCGGAGAGCCGCGCGATCAGAGCCTCGGCGGTGGTACGTATGGATTCGGTAAGGGGATCCTGTATCTCGTGTCGAATTCGGGCACGATCTTGGTGCATACGAGATGCCAGTATGAAGGCCGTTACGAGACCAGGCTGATGGGTGCGGCTCTCTGGAAGAGCTATGACGCGAATGACGTCGGTGGCAAACGACGCTACACGGGACGCCATTGGTGGGGAGACGCATCGGGCGATGTGATCGAGCCATTGGTAGGTGGCGCGGCCGATGCGATGGCTTCCAGGCTCGGTTTGCGTCCGTTCGGCGAGTCCGAGACTGGCACGACCATCGTCATCATCGATCCGCACCTCGACGACCGGACGCCGGTCGAGGTCGCTGAGTACCTCGCGGACACAATCGCATGGCAACTGTGGCCGAAGATGCTGCCGGGCAGTCGTGGTGTCCCCCCTATGCGGTTCACAGTGACGTGCGATGGGATCGAATATTCCGTACCGGACCCCACGAAGCTGAAGCCACTACGGTTGTTTGTGTCGGCTTACACCAAGATGGTCGACGGCCGGGGAGAAGACCTCCGCCACGGGCGATCCAAAAAGCTGCTCGGTCGGCTCGGGATCGAGCGAACGATGTCTCAGAGGTTCGAGCCGAGTTCGGCCGCGAGAATGGCAGGCTTCGACTCGGGCATGGTGCACCATGTATGTCTGATGCGACCGGCCGAACTGGTGGTGACTTATTGGCAGGGGCCGAAGCCGCCCAGCGAGTACATCGCATACGCGGGTGTGTTCCGAGCCGACGAGTCGATGGATGAAACCTTTGCCGCCGCCGAGCCGCCGACACACGATAGTTGGAACCCGCAGTCTTTGGAAATGCCCGACAGTTCCTATGTGAGGGTGACATTTACGCGGTTGAAGGAGTCGGCGGAGCGTATCACTGGTTTGGCCGGCGCCCGTGAGGTCGAGGTCGCTCAGATTTCGCTGGGTGCTGCAAGTGATCAGTTGTCTCCGCTGGTCGGGGGTGCGTGGGGAATCGGCTCAGCAACAGATTATGGAAGGCCAGGCGACACGGAAGTTATTAAGAGACGACCAGCGCGTCGCCGCCCGTCGGGAGCCCCGAACATGGGCGATCGTGGGGCCGAGCTTGGGCTCGATTCGACTGGATTCGAGTCTTCAGAAAGCAGAGGGCAAGACGGGGGTTCCCAACCTATGCCGGGAGCTGAACCGAAACGGAGGCGTCCCAAGATCGAGTATGTCGGTGATGCCTACCTTGATGACTACTGGGGAAACGCGGTGGTGGTCCAGGAATTCCGGCTTCCCCTCAAACTCGCCCAGCGAGTCTCTGCCGACCTTGCCGTGGCTGTCGCGACGGACGGAAGCCTCGAAACGGATCCGCCCGCCGGCGCGGAAGTTCCGGGACTCGTGGGGTGGGAGGATCCGACCGGGCAACTGCACACGACGCCGACATTCGTAATCGAAGGCGGCACAGGTGATGTCTGGAAGGCAATTGCGAAACCGGCCGCTGACACAATGACGGATATCGTGCTGTTCACCGAGGCGGTGGGGTCCTGATGGTTCACCGTGTTCTGCCCTACCGAACTCCTTCGCCTGATGTTGTTCATGCCGGTGACTGGCTGCTGCAGATCGACGGGGACGAACTCCCGTTACCAGAGGCGTACCCGCACTGGGACTACCAGACGACCCTATTCTTACGGCGAGAGATCCGGGTAGATCGAGCGCGAGCAATTGCGGAGTCTCGTCTGGCGCCAGAGACCGACTTGGCCTTGGCAGCCGTGTGGACTTCGTCCGGCTCGAAGCTCAGGGGGCCGGTCATGCGAACAGCTGTTCCCGATTCCGGCACCGTCGAACTGCGTGCCGAGTTGCCCGGATCGGACCTCGGCGGCACTCTGGTGCTAGACACCTTCCTGGTTCTTGCACGTCGCAGGCACGGCAATGATCGGCCGATCGCGGCGCGTCGCGGTGGTTCAGTGCTGTGGTCGGATCGAACTCAGATTCGGTTGCAGGGTGATGCACCGCAATTCCCGATCGCGATCGTTGACTTCGCGAAGACAAACTATCCGGATGCGGCTGCATGGCACCTGGAGATCGGTACTCTCGATGCAGCGACGATGGGTTCGCTGCTACTACTGGTGAACGAGCGGCAGCCGGTGATTGCCGAAGCGCTACAGAGAGCAGGCAATCCGCGGCCACAGGACAAGATCGCACTGGCGATGCTTCGGGTGGATGTTGCCCGGACGATGGTTGATCACGCACTACACCAACCTGAGTTCGACGATGAGTCCGAATATCCCGACGAGACGATCGGTGCAACTCTTCAAGAACTCTTCGAACGACTGTTCCCAGGTCGATCGGTGACGGATATTCGCCTCAGGGCGGAGCAATCGCCCAACGTCTTCGCCTCTGAGCTCCAGGCGGCGGCGAAGATTTTCGAGGGGGTCGCATGACACTGCTCTACCCGAGGCTGCTGCGTCACCGTGCAAGAGAACTGGCGTCCGAGTATCGAACTCTGGGACCGCTCGATCTCGCAACACGATGGGGGACAGCCGATGACGCGGCTGTCTACGTAGCGACAGGTGGCGCACGGGTCAGCCCGGAAAAGTTGCAGAACCTCAGGGAAATCCTCGTCGACTTGGCCAAAGAGTCCGGCTTTCCGGAGCCTCCATCAGCAGACCAAAAGGTCAAATTCGACCTCAAATCCGCGGCGCTGCTCCACAGCGAAATGCGGATCGCGCCGGCCGAAGCCGCTGCGGGTGACGTTTGGGCGTTCTTGGCCCTAATCGTGTTGCCCGACGTTGCTCACTGGCGCTATCCCAACCCGCCGGGCGACCGCGTCTTGGGCTCCGACCTGACTCGCCATGTCTTCGGCCGGATGTGGTGGCGCGCTCAGCTGGTGTATTCCCCGGCCGATACCAACCCCTATTCGGCCCTTGACGTGCTGGGGGAGGCAGCATTCGACCAGATTTATGCACGGCGCACATCGCTGGGCGGAAGTCCTCATCTGATCAAATCAATCCTTCGGGTGTGGAACACGCTGGACTTCAAAGGCATCCCCGAGCGAGAGGTCTTGCGTGACTTTTTGAAACGACTGCTGCGCCTGGCGCCGTTGGTCGCGTTCGATGCCATGGATGAACCGGCGCTCGACGAAGAGTTACTGATAGTTGCTGAGGAAGCAGTACTTGGAGTGCTTCAAGCTCGCGGATTCAGTCTCGAGGAGGCAACTGCGAGGGCGGCTGTGGCGGGCCTTGGGTGAACGAGCCCTAGTCGTGGCAGAAGCGTCCGAACACTCGACGTCACGTTGGCGCAAGCAAGATGGTGTCGAGCAATGCCATGCCCCAACTCTGCGCGGCTGACCCGTAGCAGCAGTTAGCCTGGAACATATGGACCTCGGGGAACGGCTCCAGAGCATCCGTAAACGGCGCGGGCTTACTCAACGTGAGCTCGCGGAGTCGGCCGGTGTGTCGGTCTCCCTGATCCGCAAGATCGAGCAGGGTGAGCGGAATGACGCCAGGATCGACACGCTGCGACGGTTTGCAGTTGCCCTCGACTGCCCGGTGACGGTTCTCCTCGGTCCGGCCCCGGATGCTCCGGACAGCGGCGGAGGCGGTGAGCTGTGGGCGCCAACGCGGGATTCGCTCGTGCGCGCTGCTGAGGATGCGGAGCTGCCGGTACCTGGGCTCGAGGCGGCGCTGGCGCACGCGACGCGGCTGTATCACGACAACGAATATGAACAGCTTGCCCGGATCTTGCCGCGTTTGGTTCAGGACGGGAATGCCGCGCCGCCGCTGTTGCGTTCACGGGTATTACAGCTGGCTGGGTCGGTGCTGGTGCAGACACGCCAACTGGAGCCCGCCCGGCTGGCGCTGAACCGTGCGCTGACGGAGGCGGAATCCACGGGCAACGTGCTGGATGCGGGATCCGCCGTTGTCACACTGTGCTGGCTGCTGATTGTGGAACGCCAATTCGACAGAGTGCGCCATCTCGCCACAACGTGGGCCGACCGGATAGAACCCCGCTTATCCGTAGCTACGACGCGTGAGGTGTCTACTTGGGGCTGGCTGCTGTTGCGTGGGTCGGCCGCGGCGGTACGTGACAACCGGCCGGACGAGGCCGAGGACATGATGCGTCTCGCCGCGGCAGGCGCGGTCGCCGTCCGGCCGGAACGGAGCCCTTATCACCAATATTGGACGACATTCAATCCCGCGACAGTTGCGATGAAGCGAGTGGAGAATGCCGTCGTCGACGACCGCCCGGATCTCGCGCTACGCCTGGCGCGCGATATCCCGTCGGACCTGAGTCCGACTTCGGACAACCGCAACCGTCACCTCTTGGATGTCGCTGCGGCACAGGTTGATCTGCGGCGCTACGACGTCGCTGTGGAGGTTCTCGCGAAGCTGTCCGCTGAAGTACGGCCGTGGTTCGTTGAGCAACGGTTGTCGCGGGAAATCCTGGGCCGCATCATCGCCAAGCGGAGAACGTTCACACCGCAGATGCGAGAGCTCGCAGGAGTGCTCGGGCTCGAGTACTGATGTGATACTTCCCTTCCAACTCCCTGAAAGTGCCATAGTCACAAGACCTCTGAATACACAAAGCTGCGAACCGGCCCCGCTGCCGGGACGCAGCCGATCCTTCCCGGCTTCCCCGGCGGCGGGTGCATACCAATCGTCGACCGATGGGTGGTGGGTGAATGAAGCCAGTAGCGTTGGGATGGATCGACTATGACCGCAGTACCGCGCCGGAATGGGATGAGGCGCAGGTGAAGCGGTTGACACGGCGGCTGGGTTATCAATTGGTGTGGCCCGCTGGGGTATCGGTGCTGCCGCTGTGCGACCAGGTGCGCGATTCCGATGCAGACGCGGTGATCCTGCCTTCGCCGTATCACCTCGGCGCGCTAGAACTGAATGCGCTCATGCACATCGTTGACGTGGAGACAGTGCTTCCGCGATTGTCGTTCGCTCGCTGGTCGGCCATCGGGATACAGGTGTGAGCGGCTTGACGGTCCTTACGGGATATGTCATCGCGGTAGGCCTTCCGATCCTGGTGATAGCCGGGGCGATCTGGTGGCCACACGACAAGGACGGCAGTTAGGCTCTCTGCCGCGACGAGCCGGGTGGCGAGGCTCGAGACCGACGCCGCGGCTGAGGCCGGTGATCACCGCGCGCTTGCCTTTGAGGCTGGGATCGCAAGTCCGGTCCAGTTCGCGGCATGGCGAGACCTGGTCGGCGCCCCTAGCGCCCACCCAACTCGGCAACAACCGGAGCGTAGCGCTCCGCGAAGTCGGCGCCGATCACGAAATAGGTGAAGCCGATTTCGTCTCGGCGGCGCTGGATTTCAACGATGGCGGCGGCGGGGTCGTCGGGTAGGACGGTCAGGGCGTCTGCGGCGCGGAGGGCGGCGGGGTCGGTGGCGGGGTGGGCCATGTGGGGTGCGACGGTGTCGCCGATCACCGGTACGTGAAGGGCGAGTTCGAGGTCTGCGGTGGCGCGGAAGTTGTGTGCGATACGCGCGACTTCATCGCGGGGCTGTTCGCCGAGCGTGAAGGTTACTATGTCGGCGATGTCCGCCGCCAGCGCTTGCGCCTTCGGGCCGTAGACCGCCATCGCGACCGGGGTGCGGCGGCCGGGGCCGTCGAGATCCCGGAGCGTGTCGACTGTTGTGCGGATTTCGCCCAGACGCTCCGTCGGCGGGGTGGCGACCACACCCTTGGCGCGGAGTTCGTCGTCGATTCCTGGCCTGCCGGTGCCGATGCCCATCTCGAATCGGCCATCGGTCAGCAATGTCAGGGAGTGCGCTTCCCATGCCGTCAACCATGCGGGACGCAGCGGAGAGGCGTACACCCAGGTGCCGACACGCATATCGGTCAGCGCCGCGGCGGTGGCGAGCATGGGGGCGGGCGCCGGTTGCGTCTGGGGGAAGTCGGGCACCAGTAGCGTCGAGTAGCCGTAGTCGGCGATGCGGCGTACCCGATCTCGCCACGTGCTCGGATCGGTGCTGAGCGGGGCTACGACCCCGAATCGAAACGGCCTCGTCATGCCTGCGCTCCCGTCGGTCGGTTCCTCGGAGATGTGGACGACGCACGCGCCCGAAATTCATCGGGCCGGCGGCGCCGCGGCCGTGACCCCCGTTACCTGGGCAATCGTCCACACTCCATAGTGGAATGCGCGGAGGGATAGTTACCTCACAGTCACGTGCCCCAGAGGTGGAGGAATATCGCAAAGCATGGCATCGTTGTAGGCGAGACCGGGCTTGACATTTGCTCGGCTCATCTACAGGAAGTATGAAGTACAGAACATGGCTCAAGGCAGCGTGAAGTGGTTCAACAGCGAAAAGGGCTTCGGCTTTATCGCGCAAGACGGAGGCGGCCCTGACGTCTTCGTGCATTACTCGGCAGTTTCCGGGTCGGGTTTCCGGACCCTCGAAGAGGGTCAGCGTGTGGAGTTCGAGATCGGGCAGGGCCAGAAGGGTCCGCAGGCTCAGGACGTCCGCGCTATCTGAACAGCGTGACTTTCGCAAGCCCCGCGCCGTACGGTGCGGGGCTTGCCCCTTTTCCTGGGAGGGATGTCAGAGCAGTCGCTGCCGGTCGTGGCGGACGAACTCCTGCTCGAACGTCCTCTTATCGGAATCGGACATCAGCTGGTATGCGCCGCGGTCCCAACGGTAGACGGCATCGGTTGTCCGCCATTTCTGTTGTTGCAGTTCGCGTTTGACGACCTTCCCCGAGCCGGTCACCGGCAGCGCGGACGAGACCCGGAGCAGTCGCGGTGTCGCTTTGCGGCCGAGATCGGCTTGCCCGGCGAGGAAGGAAGCGAACTCGACCGGATCGAACACCTCGGGCTCGTGCACTTCGATCGCCGCCATCACCAGATCACCTGAACGCGGATCCGGTACCGCGTAGACACCGGTGGCCAGGACGCTGCGATGCCGGCGGACAACCTGTTCGATCAGCAGTGCCGAGGTGTTCTCGCCGTCGACCCGGATCCAATCACCGCGACGGCCGGCGAAGTAGAGGAACCCGGCTTCATCGATATAGCCGAGATCGCCGGTCCAGTACCAGCCGTTGCGGACGCGTTCGGCGTCCGCGGCCGGATTGTTGTAGTAGCCCTCGAACGCCGCCGCGCCGTCCTTGTTCACCATTTCGCCCACAGCTTCGTCGGGGTTGAGGACGCGGCCGTGCTCGTCCACCCGAGCTGGTGCGCAATCCCGCAGCGTCGAAGGATCGACGACGGCGATACCGGAGTGCGCCGGACGTCCCAGGGCGCCGACCGGGGCGGCCGGGTCCAGCCGCACCGAACCCGCGCCTTCGCTGGACCCGTAGGCCTCGAGCAGCGGTGCCCCGAACCGGCGGGCGAACTCGGCTTTGTCGGCCGGTGCGGCCTCGGTGCCGAAACCGCGTTCGAGCCTGTTGTCGCGGTCATGCGGGGTCTCGGGGGTGGCCATGAGATAGCCGAGGGCCTTGCCGACATAGGTGAAGAAGGTGGCGCCGAAGAACCGGATATCGGGCAGGAAGCCGGACGCGGAGAATTTCGGCGTAAGGCAGATCGTGGCGCCGCAGGCGAGTGCGGGTGCCCATAGGCCCATCAGCGCGTTGCCGTGGAACAGCGGCATGCAGCAGTAGTCGATGTCGTCGCGATGGTGGCCGTATTTGAAGTTCGCGTAGGCCAGCCGCGCCAACCTGCCTTGGCTGCATCGGACGGCCTTGGACCGGCCGGTGGTGCCGGAGGTGAACAGCAACAGGAACAACGAGTCCGCGCCGACACCGTCGGCAATGGTCGGGTCGACGCGGTGCGCGTTCAGCATGTCCGCGTAGCGGGGTTCGTCGATGACGAGAAACCGGTCCTCGGCCAGACCGAGATCCAGCTCCCGCAAGCGCGCCGCACCGGAGCGGTCGGTGACGATCAATTGGCAATCGACGAACCGGATCTCCTCGCGCAGTTCGGCGGCTCCGTGCGTGGGGTTGATTCCGGCGATGGTGGCGCCGGCGAGTGCCGCCCCGCCGAGCCAGAACAGGAAGTCGGGCACATTGTCGAGCAGCACACCGATGTGGAACGGGCCGTCGACCCGCAACGCCCGTGCGAGGGCCGCCCGCGCGGCCGATTCGCGGACCACGGCGTCCCAGGTCCAGTCGCGCTGCCTGGTGCGCAGTCCGAGATGGTCGTCGCCCACGCGCGCCATGAGCATGCGAGCGATGTCGGATTTGTGGTCGGCCGAGGTGGTCATCGCCGGCAACCTTTCATCGAAGACCTCCGCTCAGCTCGGCGAGCGCATGAGGTCGACGTACTGCTGCGGCAGTTCGTCCGGCCGCAGCAGGGTGATGTCGGCGGGTCCCGACTGATAGGAATCCTCGCCGACGATGCGTCCGTCCTCGTCGACCGGCCACAGGATCAGCTGGCGGTTGGTGACCAGATAGTGGGCGGATTCGTCACCGACCGGGAGACCGATCCTGGCGGCGTAGGAGCCGGGGTAGATCTGCTTGAGGAAGCCTTCGGTCACCACGCAATAGTCGTCCACGACGATGCGATCGATGTCGAACTCGAGGATATTGGTGC
This sequence comes from Nocardia sp. CDC519, assembly GCF_059509835.1. NCBI lineage: Bacteria > Bacillati > Actinomycetota > Actinomycetes > Mycobacteriales > Nocardiaceae > Nocardia > Nocardia sp. CDC519. The sequence goes on from NZ_CM183377.1 coordinate 2,094,735, forward strand.
GCGTGGCCAGGAAGTCGGTGTAGTACCGGCGGACGCCGTCGATCCCCTTCGGCCCGCGGTCGATACCCGCGTTCCAGAAGTGATAGTCGGGCGTCTCCGACAGTGTCGCCATCAGGGCGTCGAGGTCGGGCTCGGCCTCGGCCTTCATATGGTCGATCACGGCGCTCAAGACGATGCGGTGCCTGCGATCGGAGGTGTCGGCGAGGCGTTGTTCGAGCGGTTCCCAGGTACGGGTGGGGTCGATGACGGGCATCGTGGAATTCCTTTCCGGAACAAGGGGGCATCACGCTTGTGGCAGGACGAGGATCTTCACGTGATCGTCGGGGTCGCGCAGCGCCTGGAAGGCGTCGGCGACGCCGTCGAGTCCGACCCGGCCGGTGATGATGGCCTCGGCGTCGATCTCGCCGTCGGCCAGCCGTTGCAGCACGGTGTCGTAGGCGCGCTCGTAGCTGCCGTGGCCGAAGTTGATCGCGATCATCCGGAACTGACCCACCACCGGAACGATGGTCTCCTCGGCGAAACCGGCCGCCAGCACCTGGATACGCGATCCGAACGGCAGGGTGTGCAGCAGCGAGTCGAGAATGCCCGGGCGGCCGCTGCATTCGTAGGCGATGAGGATTCCCGAGCTCGGTGCGGCCTGCTCGTTCCACACGGCGACCGGATCCTGTTCGGCCGGGTCGACGACGATATCGGCCCCGAGTGCTCGGGCCAGGGCGCGGCGGCCCGGCGAAGGTTCGGACGCGATGACGGTCCGGGCGCCGTGCGCCTTCGCCGCAAGGATCGCGCCGAGTCCGATCGGGCCGCAGCCGATGACGAGTGCGGAATCCTCGGCGGTCAAACCCGATTGCTGCACATGCATCTCGCCCACATGCAGCGGTTCGGCCAGGGTGGCGTGCTCGAGCGAGAGACCGTCCGGAACGTGACGTACCCAGAACGCGTCGACGACGATGAATTCGCCGAAGCCGCCGTGGTATTCGTTCGAGTAGCCGATGATCGTCGGAATGCCGGTGCCGGTCTCGGTGCTGACCCCGATCCCCGCGACGCGGTCGCCGACGGCGAAATCGGTAATACCCGAGCCGGTTTCGACAACCGTGCCGGCATACTCGTGCCCAAGGACCACCGGCCGCCGTGGATCGAAGACGGCCAGCGGGTAGCCCGCTTTCTCGGCCACCTCGACGAAACGACACGGATCCTTCGACATGCTCAGATCGCTACCGCAGATCCCGCACGCGGCGACCGCGATACGCAGTTGGCCCGGACCGACGGCGGGCGGATCGGCGACCTCGGTCACGGTGAACTCGCCGTCGGCGAACTGTGCTGCACGCACGACTCACGCCCCCTTCTGCGCGACGCCGTAATAGTCGGTGTGGGCCTTGGTGATCGCGCTGACCAGACCGCCGATCAGGTACTCGCGGTTGTCCTCGGCGAATTGCAGGCTGGCTTCGCGGCCGAGGTTGCGGCGCTTGAAATGCGGGATCACCTCGGCGGCGAACAGCTCGTAGCTGCGTAAGGTGTCCTCCCAGTTCGCCATGTCGACGTGCAGTACGAGCAGGGTGCCGAACCCACCGGTCTTCTCGATCAGCCGCTCGATCTGGGCGATCGCCTCATCGGGCGTGCCGATGATGGCTTGACCGAACTCGCCGAGGGTGTCGTTGCGCCACTGGTCGATGATTCCGCGCGGGGAGTCCGCCCACGCCGGACGGACACCGGTCTGCCGGTTGACGTAGGCGGCCATCGCGCCGATGCGGCGGCTCACCGCACGTTCGGCCTCGGCACGCGACTCCGCCAGGAACATCGGATTCACCAGCCGCCAGGTCGAGCGGTCGGCCACGTGCCCGTGCTCGGCGCACACCTTCTCGTAGACGCCCCAGTTGCGGTCGAGGGCCTCGAAGCCGGTGGGGGAGCCGGCCGCCAGCGACAACAGCGAAAGTCCGTGGGTGCCTGCCAGCACCGAACCATTGGGCGAGATCGTCGACGCGGCCGCCACCTCGATGCCGGCCGGATCGTAGGTGGGCAGCTGCGCACGGGCGTCTCGCAACGTGAACCAGTCGGTGTTCATGTTCACGACCTCGCCGCGCAGCAGCGCCACTATCGCCTCCAAGGCTTCGCCCTGCCGTCGACGTTGGTCGGAAGGGTCGATGCCCATCATGTGCGCGTCCAGCGGGATCTTGCCCGGTCCGGTGCCGACGATCAGCCTGCCGCGGGTCTGCAGGTCGAGCTGGGTGATGCGGTCTGCGGTGATGAGCGGGTGGTGATACGGCAGCGACATGACGCCGGTGCCGAAGCGGATGCGCTGGGTGCGCTCGGCGGCGGCGGCGATGAACATGTCCGGGGCGGGGACGATTTCGGCTCCGGTGGAGTGATGCTCACCCATCCAGGCCTCGTCGAAGCCGAGGTGATCGAGGTGTTCCATGAGGTCGATATCGCGGCGCAGTTGCAGCGCTGGATCGGCGTCGAGCGGGTGATACGGGGCGAGGAAGGCGCCGAATCGCAGTGATCGGGAGGTCCACACGGGCGTCGTCTCCTGACGGGATCGGGACGAGATGAGTGAGTGGGGTCACATCCGCTCACGGGTTCGTGTGTACCAGAGAGTTGGATCATGTGATCCAGAAATATCCCGCTGAGTGGAACGCCACGCGGTCGGTGGGCGCCGCGCCGCTCAGGAGGGGAGGAGGCGTTCGACGCCGCCGATCACGAACGTGACGACGTCGTCGTAGAAGGTGGCCAGCTCCGCCGCCGAAAGCCGGGTGCCGTCGCGGCTCCACTCGTCGGCCTGGCTCAACGCCTGCACGAAACCCATCAGCGACACCGCCCAGCGCGCGGCCAGCCGCTGCGGATCGGCATCCGGAAAAGCCCGGCGGACCTGGGCGAAGAGCGCCTCTGGCAGCTGCTGGTCGGTCGCCGCGAGCACCGGATGGCCCTGCGGCGCGATCTGGGCGATGATCTTGATCCAGCGCATGCCGCGGGTCCGATGACGTTGCAGCAGTTCCAGATACGGTGTGGTCACGGCTCGGACCAGCGATTCGGCATCCGGCGGGCGCGGTGCGTCCGCCAGTAGGCCGACGTTGGCGCGAATGCGATCGCGCACCGGTGCGCCGAGGTCGACCAGGACGGCGGCCAGCAGCTCATCCTTGCTGCCGAAGTGGTAGTGGACCGAGGCGGCGCCGAGCCCCGCCGCGGCGTTGATCGCCCGCACCGAGACCGCGTCGACGCCGTGGGTGGCGAAGAGTCGCTCGGCCGTCTTGATCAGACGCAGCCTGGTCGCGTCGCCTTGGCGGTTGCGGGCGGGGGAAGTCATGGGCCCAGCCTTGCACAGCCTCGAGCGGGTGCACGTGCGCCGGGAATGCGAGCAATCGATCGAATCAGGTGTTCCGGTCATCCACCGGCTGTGTCCCGGTGCTGGTCCGATGTTTGCCGGGTGATGCGCATGTGGGATACGGCGGGGGAGCCGGCGAGCACCTCGACTCGGTAGCCGGGCAGGGTTCCGAGGTCGTCGAAGAGTCGTTCGCCGGAGCCGAGCAGGACCGGGACCACCGACAGGATCAACTCATCGATCAAGCCGCTCCGCAAGAACTGGCGCAGGGTCGCCGCGCCGCCGGCGATGCGGACATCCTGGCCATCGGCGGCGGAGAAAGCCTGCCGCAGCGCCTCTTCCGGAGCAGCTGCGATGAAATGGAAGGTGGTTCCGCCCGTCATCGGCACCGAGGGGCGCAGGTGATGGGTGAGCACGAAGACGTCGTGGTGGAACGGCGGATTCTCGCCCCACCAGCCGGTCCAGTCGTGGTCGGGCCACGCGCCGCGCACGGGCCCGAACATATTGCGGCCCATGATCGCCGCGCCGATGCCCTCGTTGTGGGTGGCGACGATGTCGTTGTCGATGCCGGTCCCGCCGCCCTCTTCGCCGAGCATCGCCCGCCCCGCGCGGGTGGCGAACATCCAGTCGTGCAGCCGTTCGCCGTTCTCGCCGAGTGGATTCTCGACGCTCTGATTCGGGCCCGCGACGAAGCCGTCGAGCGAGCAGGAGATGGTGGCGCGCACCTTGGGCATGACGTCCTCCTCGGAAAGAGGTGATTGCATTTCGCAATCGCTCGAGTGGAACCGTAACCCTTAGTGGTTGTATATTGCAAGCGGTAGGTCGAATAGGAGGAGGGCGGCATGCGCGAAGACGGTCGTTCGGGTTGCCCGATCAACGCGACCATCGAGGTGATCGGCGACCGGTGGACGCTGCTGGTGCTGCGTGACGTGATGTTCGGCAACCGCAGGCACTTCCGCGAGCTCTTGGCCGGCTCCGAGGAGGGCATCGCCTCCAATATCCTGTCCGACCGGCTCAAGCGGCTGGTGGCGGCCGGACTGCTGAGCCGCGAAGATGCCGGGCCCGGCCGCAAAGCCGAATACCGGCTGACCGAGCCCGCCATCCAGCTGGTGCCGATCATGGCGCAGCTGGGGTCCTGGGGGCTGCGCCACCGCGAGACCACCCATCGCCTGCGGGTCCGGGCACAACTGCTGGAGGAGGGCGGCCCGCAGCTGTGGGAGGAGTTCATGGACGAGCTGCGGGAGCTGCACCTCGGGACGCCTCGCCCCGATCTGTCGGCTCCCCGTGCGAGTGAACGATTGGCGCAGGCCTACGCCGCGGCTGCGGGCGTGGACGGCTGAACTCCGCTCAACCCTGCCCCGCACCGCGGGACTACAGCCGATTCCGGTCCGCGGTTGCTTCTCGGCGGAAGAACGTCGCGGTCAGGTCCCTGATCGCGGCCATATCGCGACCCTGCGTCTTCGGGACCCGGCGTTGTGCGTAGCGGACCTGCTCGACCGGCGGTCAGGTGCCGTGGCGTCCCGCCCCCCGCCGGGCGAGGTACACCACTGCACCCAGGGCGGCGACGGCCGCGCCGGCGAGAACCGATTCCGCCGGCAAGGTGAACGCGAGGACAAGGCAGCCGCTCAGACCGATTGCCGGGACGGCGCGGGGTGGGCGGCCTTCGTTTCGGGGCAACGTCCAGGCGGAGGCGTTGGCGATGGCGTAGTAGAGCAGCACACCGAAGGAGGAGAAGCCGATGGCCGCGCGGAGGTCGGCGGTGGCGGCGGCGAGGGCGACCACAGCGCCGACGGCGATTTCGGCGTGGTGCGGGACGCCGGTGCGCGGATGAACGGCCGCGAGGGCGTGGGGCAGGTGATGATCGCGGGCCATGGCGAGGGTGGTGCGCGAGACACCGAGGATCAAGGCCAGCAGCGATCCGAGCGCGGCGACCGCGGCGCCGGCGCGGACGATGGGCGACAGCCAGTCGGCGCCCGCGGCCTGGACCGCACTCGTCAGTGGCGCGCTGGATTCGGCCAGCCGCTGCGGCCCGAGGGCCACCAGAGCGGCGACCGCCACGGCCACGTAGACCATGAGAGCGATGCCGAGTGCGATCGGGATGGCGCGCGGGATGGTGCGGGCTGGGTCGCGCACCTCCTCGCCGAGGGTCGCGATGCGGGCGTAGCCGGCGAACGCGAAGAACAACAGGCCCGCCGCTTGCAATACCCCGAGCGGCGTGATGTCGGATCCGAACGCCAGGTGGTGCGGATCTGCCTCGGACGACGTGCTCGCGGCGACGACCACCGCGGCGAGCACCGCGAGAACGACGGCGACGATCACCCTGGTCAGTAGCGCCGACTTCTGGACGCCGAGATAGTTCACCGTCGTCAAGGCGATCACCGCCGCGACCGCCACCGCGTGCGCATGTCCCGGCCAGACATACACCCCGACCGTCAACGCCATGGCCGCACACGAGGCGGTTTTGCCGATCACGAAACTCCAGCCCGCCAGGTACCCCCAGAACGGGCCGAGCCGTTCCCGGCCGTAGACGTAGGTGCCGCCGGAGTCGGGGTAGCGGGCAGCCAGCCGGGCCGAGGACGTCGCATTGCAATAGGCGACCACCGCAGCGACCGCGAGCCCGAGCAGCAGCCCGCTGCCCGCGGCCTCCGCGGCCGGCGCAAGGGCGGCGAAGATTCCGGCGCCGAGCATCGCGCCGAGGCCGATCATGACCGCATCGGGGACGCCGAGGTGTCTGTGTAATCGCTGCGGGCGCGGCTGGTTCGAGGATGGGCGGGGCACGGCGGCTCCTGGCAGGCGGCGGAATTCGCCGCTCACCTTATCCACGACGGTGCGGCGGCGCCGGATGAGACGTCGGGGCTTGGGACCTGGGTGTGCGCGATCCAACGTCGATCCGGACGTGAACGGCTGCCGCACCGCCCCGCATCGCAGCCGGGTGGCTATCGATGCCCACCGTTGGAGAGGAATTCCAAGGAATATGGCGCAGCTAATTGTTCGCCCTTCCGTGCCGCCTGCGCCGGCGCTGCGACGGCCGATGTTCGCGAATTGCCCATGAAATTGTGGGCACCACGTTAAGTAATTTCTCAGATTATTCCTCCGGCGGGCTCTCGCACGTGCCGTGATCGAACCGTAACCAGGGCATTTGTCCGTTTTCGCTGATAGGACGCCTGCATCGCGGCCGTCTGGCTCACAGGAGCCCGTAATTTGTGGCCTGCGTCACTAATGGGTAATTTCCCGTAACCGATTCTGCACGCGGCTCGATGGACCGTGTGTCAGCCAGTTCGACTGGATTGAATTTCGACGAGAGGTATTTTCATGATCCCCGTTATCATCGACACCGGTAGCGCCGCTGTGAACGGTCTTTTCGACACCCTGGGTGCGGCCCTGCACGGCCTGGTGAACACCCTGTGGACGGGCTCGTTCGGCGGCTGATCAGACGCTGCGGTCGCGGACGCGACCTGACTCCTGCCCCGGCCTTCCTCGTAGCGGCCGGGGCAGGTCCGTGTCCGGAGGAAAACGGCTACCACGAACCCTCGGCCGCCCGACTGAGGACAGCCGCCTACCAGGCGGTAGGTGGCGCGGAAATTGCGCCAACTAAGCTTGGCCCCGGTAACTGCCGACCCCCATTTCTTCCCCAGGAGTAACCCACAGTGAGCCAAGCAGGCCGTCCTGTAGTTCTGATCGCCGACAAGCTCGCCCAGTCGACCGTCGACGCGCTCGGTGACGGTGTCGAGGTCCGCTGGGTCGACGGTCCCGACCGTCCGGCGCTGCTGGCCGCCGTTCCGGAGGCCGACGCGCTGCTGGTGCGCTCGGCCACCACGGTCGACGCCGAAGTGCTGGAAGCCGGTAAGAACCTGAAGATCGTCGCCCGCGCCGGCGTCGGCCTCGACAACGTCGACGTGCCCGCCGCCACCGAGCGCGGCGTCATGGTCGTCAACGCGCCGACCTCCAACATCCACACCGCCGCCGAGCACGCCGTCACGCTGCTGCTCGCCGCGGCCCGTCAGGTGCCCGCCGCCGATGCCACCCTGCGTGAGCGCACCTGGCAGCGCAGCAAGTTCAACGGCGTCGAGATCTTCGGTAAGACCGTCGGCGTCGTGGGCCTCGGCCGCATCGGCCAGCTGTTCGCCGCGCGGCTGGCCGCCTTCGAAACCCACGTCATCGCCTACGACCCCTACGTGTCCCCGGCCCGCGCCGCCCAGCTGGGCATCGAGCTGGTGACCCTGGAGGAGCTGCTCGGCCGCGCCGACCTCATCTCGGTGCACCTGCCCAAGACCCCGGAGACCAAGGGTCTGCTGAGCAAGGAGAAGCTGGCGCTGACGAAGCCGGGCGTCATCATCGTCAACGCCGCCCGCGGTGGCCTGATCGATGAGCAGGCCCTGGCCGACGCCATCAAGTCCGGCCACGTGCGTGCCGCGGGCCTGGACGTGTTCGAGACCGAGCCGTGCACCGACAGCCCGCTGTTCGACCTGCCGCAGGTCGTGGTGACCCCGCACCTGGGCGCCTCCACCACCGAGGCCCAGGACCGCGCAGGCACCGATGTCGCCAAGTCGGTGCTGCTGGCCCTGGCCGGTGAATTCGTCCCGGGTGCAGTGAACGTCACCGGTGGCGTCGTCGGCGACGAGGTCGCCCCGTGGCTCGACATCGTGCGCAAGCAGGGTGTGCTGCTCGGCGCGCTGGCCGACGAACTGCCGGTGAGCGTGGAGATCCAGGTGCGTGGCGAGCTGGCCGCCAGCGAGGTCGGCGTGCTGGAGCTGTCGGCGCTGCGCGGCATCTTCTCCGCGCACGTCGAGGACCAGGTCACCTTCGTCAACGCGCCGGCGCTGGCCCAGGAACGCGGGATCAGCACCGAGGTCACCACGGTCTCGGAGAGCCCGAGCCACCGCAGCGTCGTCGATCTGCGCGCGGTGTTCGGCGACGGCCGCACGCTGAACGTGGCGGGCACGCTGACCGAGCCCGCTCAGGTGGAGAAGATCGTCAACATCAACGGCCGCAACTACGACATGCGTGCCGAGGGCCTGAACCTGGCCGTGCTCAACTACGAGGACAAGCCGGGCGCGCTTGGCAAGATCGGCATGAAGCTCGGTGAGGCCGAGATCGACATCCTGGCCGCGCAGCTGACCCAGGACGTCGACAAGGAAGGCGCCACCGTGATGCTGCGGGTCGGCAAGGAGGTGCCCGCCGAGGTGCAGGCCGCGATCGGCGAGTCCGTCGGCGCCACCAAGGTCGTCCAGGTCGACCTGTTCTGATTCACCGGGCACTGCCCGAACTGTGTCGTCGAGCCCCGTTCCGTATGGAGCGGGGCTCGACTACATCGGCCGGTCGCGTAGCGTGGCCGCATCGCCCACACGAGCTCGGCACGATCACCTCAGGCGCCTGCGCACAACACCGGTTTCCCAGTGTCCGGGACGAGTTCGCCCTGGTCGCGGCCCGGTTTCGGGCACCGGCTATCGTTGCGATGTTCACGGGCGCATCATCGGAAACGGAGCACTGCTTTCATGAAACTCGCTGTCATCCCGGGCGACGGTATCGGTCCCGAGGTCATCGCCGAAGCCCTCAAGGTGCTCGACGTGGTCTCACCCGGGGTCGAGAAGACCGAATACGACCTGGGTGCCAAGCGGTACCACCGCACCGGCGAGATCCTGCCCGAATCGGTGCTGCCGGAGCTGAAGCAGCACGACGCGATCCTGCTCGGCGCGATCGGCGACCCGTCGGTCCCCAGCGGTGTGCTCGAGCGCGGGCTGCTGCTGCACACTCGGTTCGCGCTCGACCATCACGTGAACCTGCGCCCGTCGAAGCTGTTCCCCGGCGTCACCAGCCCGCTCGCGGGTAACCCCGACATCGACTTCGTGGTGGTGCGCGAAGGCACCGAGGGCCCCTACACCGGCACCGGCGGCGCGATCCGGGTGAACACGCCGCACGAGGTAGCCACCGAGGTCAGCACCAACACCCGGTTCGGCATCGAGCGGGTCGTGCGCTACGCCTTCGCGACCGCACAGCAGCGGCGCAAGCATCTGACCCTGGTGCACAAGACCAATGTGCTGAGCTTCGCCGGATCGCTGTGGCAGCGCACCGTCGACGAAGTGGGCGCAGAATTCTCCGACGTCGAGGTGGCCTACCAGCACATCGACGCCGCTACCATCCACATGGTCAACGATCCCGGTCGCTTTGATGTGATCGTCACCGACAACCTGTTCGGCGACATCATCACCGACCTGGCGGCCGCCGTCAGCGGCGGCATCGGCCTGGCCGCCAGCGGCAACATCGATGCCTCCGGCACCAACCCGAGCATGTTCGAGCCGGTGCACGGCAGCGCGCCCGATATCGCGGGTCAGTCCAAGGCCGACCCGACCGCCGCGATCCTGTCGCTGTCGCTGCTGCTGAACCACCTCGGCGACACCGAGGCGGCTGCGCGGGTGGAAGCCGCGGTCGCCAAGGATCTGGCCTCGCGCAGCGGGGTGGCCTCGACCGTGGAGATCGGCGACCGGATCGCCGCCTCGGTCTGAGTCGTCTGTCGGCAAGGCCCCGCGCTCTTTTCGAGCGTGGGGCCTTTCGACTGCGCGGTGACGCTTGCCTGCTTGTCGGCGGGTGCCTATCGAGTGGACGTCGCCCGGGGCATGGCACCTGTGGCGCTGCGACGTCTGCCGGTGGAGAGGATCCAGAGCGTCGAGCGGTCGCCCGCGAATCCCGGCGCCTGTCTGTGCGGTCGAGCTCGCGGAGTGTTCAGCGCGGCGCAACATCCTTGGGCACCAACGGAATCGCGACGACGGCGAGCGCGGCGGCGGCCAGGTACGTGGCGGGGAATCCGGCGTAGGTGATCAGCGCGCCGAAGACCGGCGGGACCACGGCCAGCACCAGATTCTGTCCGGTGTTCTGGATGCCAAGTCCGCGCCCACTCCAGTACGGCCCGGCGATCTCGGCGACCGCGGTGAAGGCCAGACCGTTGTCGGACACGGTGACCACCGACGCGATCACCAGCAGGGGAATGGCCAGCCACCACCACTGTGCCCAGGCCGCCAGCGCCAGTGCGGCCATCGTCAGTACGGCGGCGACCGCGACCGAGCGCAGCGGCCCCAATCGGCTGCCCACCCGATCCGACCAGGCGCCCGCGCCGATCCGGCCCGCCGCACCCAGCAGCTGGGTGGCGGTGACCAGAATCCCGGCGACCGGCAACGACCATCCGATATCGCGATGCAGCCACAGCAACGCGAACGTCCACACGGTGGCCTGCGGGAACACCAGCAGCACCGACACCGCGTGGATGCGCAGCAGGGTCGTCGAGCCGCGATAGGGATTGGCCCGGTCCGCGGCCGAGCCCGCCGGCCGGGGCGGATCCACGATTCCGATCAGGCAGCCCACCGCGGCGACCGCCGCCATCAGCGCGGGCACCAGGATCGCCACCGCCGCACCGTGCGCGCCGGCGACCCACGGAATGGCCACGGCGCCGACTCCGACGCCCAACGGCTGCGCGGTCTGCCGGATGCCCATGGCCAGCCCACGGCGATGGGGCGGGAACCAGCCGACGATCACCCGTCCGCTGGCCCCATTGGTGCTCGCGGCGCCGACGCCGCCGAGGAACAGCAGCACGCCGAGCGCCGGATAGCTCGACGTGGTCGCGGCCGCGGTACCCGCGACGAACATCACCAGCGGACCGCCGACGAGCACCTTGCGCTCACCGATCCGGTCGACGACGTATCCCCACGCGATCAGGGTGCACACCAGCCCGACGGTCGGCATGGCCACCAGCAGGCCTGCCGTCGCCAATGGCATCCCGCGATCGGTCAGCGCGGGGAGCAGGAACGGGACACCGTGCACGAAGACCGCGCTGGAGGCTTGGGCGAAGACACCGAGACCGAGCATCGACCACCGTCGGAACGCGTCGACCTGCGGTGTGGTCGCTGCGGAAGCGTTCACGGCCATCGGTAGCCCACCTCTCTCGCATCTCACTATATGGAAAGTCAATCTCACGCAGTGAGCATCGGTGGTAACCGTACACCCGGGGACCGGCCGCCCTGAACCATCGGATGTGTCTGACTTCTCACATCGGATGAAGGCGCGCGGTGCCGGCCGCTCGGTGCATCGCCTGCGGATCGGCGGACCGTGAACGCCTCGCGGGCGAGCTGGGCGGTGGCCGCCGACTCGCTCGCGTTCGGCGTACGGCCGACGGTCACGCGGGGACGCGCGGATCCGCTTGCGGGTACCAGTGAACCGGTAGCCCGGCGCCGGGCGACCGGACCGCCCGGACCGCCGCGTTCGGGCAGGTGGAGCCGGGTCGATAGACTCCGACCCATGCGTCTAGGTCGAGTTGCCAGTCCGGATGGAGTCGCCTTCGTCAGCATCGAGGGCGAGGGTGGCGACAGCGTCGCCAAGGAGATCGCCGAACACCCCTTCGGCACCCCGACGTTCACCGGGCGCAGCTGGCCGCTGGCCGATGTGCGCCTGCTCGCGCCGATCCTGGCCAGCAAGGTGATCTGCATCGGCAAGAACTACGCCGCGCACGCCGCCGAAATGGGCGGCGAGGCACCCGCCGATCCGGTCATCTTCATGAAGCCGAGCACCTCGATCGTCGGGCCGAACGCGCCGATCATCCTGCCGCCCAGCTCCTCTCAGGTCGACTACGAAGGCGAGCTGGCCATCGTCATCGGCCGTCCGTGCAAGGATGTGCCCGCCGCCCGCGCCCTCGACGTGATCCTCGGCTACACCGTTGCCAACGACGTCACCGCCCGCGATCAGCAGCGCCACGACGGGCAATGGACCCGGGCCAAGGGCTACGACACCTTCTGCCCGCTCGGCCCATGGATCGAAACCCAGCTCGATCCCTCGGACCTGGAGATCGTCACCGAACTCGACGGTGAGGTGCGCCAGCGCAGCCGCACTTCGCTTCTGCTGCACGATATTCCGAAGCTCATCGAATGGGTGACCACCGTGATGACGCTGCTGCCCGGCGACGTCATCCTCACCGGGACCCCCGAGGGCGTCGGCCCGATGACCGCGGGGCAGAACGTCTCCGTCACCGTGTCCGGTATCGGCACGCTGACCAATCCTGTTGCCGCCAAACGCTGATCGAAAGAGAGCCATGACTGAAGTACGGGTCCGATTCTGCCCGTCGCCCACCGGGACGCCCCACGTCGGCCTGATTCGGACGGCGTTGTTCAACTGGGCGTACGCCCGCCACCACGGTGGTGCTTTCGTCTTCCGGATCGAAGACACCGATGCGGCACGCGATTCCGAAGAGTCCTACCGCGCGATCATCGACGCGTTGCGCTGGCTCGGACTCACCTGGGACGAGGGGCCCGAAGTCGGTGGACCGTACGGGCCCTACCGGCAATCCGAGCGCCGGGATCTGCATCTGGACGTGGTGCGGCGGCTGCTGGAGGCGGGGGAGGCCTACGAGTCCTTCTCCACCCCCGAGGAAGTCGAGGCACGCCACCTCGCCGCCGGACGCGACCCCAAACTCGGCTACGACAACTACGACCGCGATCTCACCCCCGAGCAGATCGAGGCCTTCCGCGCCGAGGGCCGCGCGCCGGTGGTGCGGTTGCGCATGCCCGACACCGACCTCACCTGGACCGACCTGGTGCGCGGCGAAACCACCTTCAAGGCGGGCACCGTGCCGGACTTCGCGCTGACCCGCGGCAACGGCGCCCCGCTCTACACCCTGGTCAACCCGGTCGACGACGCGATGATGCGCATCACCCATGTGCTGCGCGGTGAGGACCTGCTCTCCTCGACACCGCGCCAGCTCGCGCTCTATGCCGCGTTGCAGCGGATCGGGGTCGCGGAATTCACCCCGGAGTTCGGCCATCTGCCATTCGTGATGGGCCCGGGAAACAAGAAACTGTCCAAGCGCGATCCCGAGTCGGACCTGTTCGCTCACCGCGACCGCGGCTTCATTCCCGAGGGTTTGCTGAATTATCTGGCGTTGCTCGGCTGGAGCATCGCCGAAGACCGCGACGTGTTCTCGATGTCGGAGATGGTCGCCGCCTTCGACATTTCGAAAGTCAATTCGAATCCGGCCCGTTTCGACCAGAAGAAGGCCGATGCGCTCAACGCCGAGCACATCCGTTTGCTGGACGTGGGCGATTTCACTCATCGTTTGCGCGAGTACCTCACCGAACACGGGCATATCGGCGCCGAAATCGACGAAAAGACGTTTGCCGTGGCCGCCGAACTGGTGCAGACCAGGATCGTCGTACTGGCCGACGCATGGGATCTGCTGCGATTCCTGTTCGCCCCCGACGAACAGTTCGCTATCGACCCAGCCGCGGCCGCGAAGAATCTCGGCGCCGACGCGGCGCCGGTATTGGACGCAGCCATTGCCGCACTGGACTCGCTGACCGCGTGGACCACCTCCGCTATCGAGGAGGTGCTCAAAACCGCGCTGATCGACGATATGGGCCTCAAACCGCGTAAAGCCTTCGCGCCGGTGCGCGTCGCGGTGACGGGCTCACACATCAGCCCACCGCTCTACGAATCGCTGGAACTGCTCGGCCGCGACCGCACCATGGCACGGCTGCGGGCCGCGCGGACGCAGACGCCGGCCGGCTGAGCCGACGGTCCCGGGGGGGGGGGGGGGGGGGGGGGGGGGGGGGAGGAGAAGAAAAAAACAAAAAACCGACAAAGCGGGGGGTGGTGTAGGCGCT
>NZ_CM183377.1:2108697-2273322 GCF_059509835.1 Nocardia sp. CDC519
ACAACCGCGGACCGGCGGAGCCGACGGTCTTGGGGGGGGGTGGTTGTGTGCACAGCGCCCCCCCACCGCCCGAAAATGGGGCTTTGACCAGGCGATTTGTAGTCACCCTGCACTCGTTTGGTACTCTTCTTCTCGGCCGGAACACGGCCTCGGAGTCACCCAGACACGAGGTCGAAGGTGCTGGTCATTGGGGTATGGTGTAATTGGCAACACAGCTGATTCTGGTTCAGCCATTCTAGGTTCGAGTCCTGGTACCCCAGCGGAGAAAGCTCCAGCTTCGACTCACGCCCATAAGGCAAGAGAAGAATCCTCCTCGCGACGGCGAGCAGGTTCGCCGGACGCTCATCCAGGCGATTTGGTCGCCGAGCCTCGGCCGGTTAAGCTTGCCGAGCCTGATCGAGAGATCAGAACGATCGAAAGATCACCCGGATACACCTCAGCCAGAGGTTGATCCAAGTCCTGGCCCCGTCGTCTAGCGGCCTAGGACGCCGCCCTCTCAAGGCGGTAGCGCGGGTTCGAATCCCGTCGGGGCTACGCAGAATGGAAGGCTCATGCTCACGAAGAGCGTGAGCCTTTTTCTGCTTCGCATTGTTTTCTGGGGGTGCAACCCCCAGACCCCGCCCGGAGGGCTTCGCCCCCGGACCCCCGCTGCCGGGCACCCGTCCCGGGGCGGGTTCTCACCGGCCCCGAACCCCGCCGGAGGGATTCGCGTCCGGATCCCCGCTGTCGGGCACCCGTTTCGGGGCGGATTCTCGCCGGCCCCAGACACTGCCGGAGGGCTTTGCCACCGGAGGGCTTCGTCCACGGACCCCTGGGGGGTGCTTCGCTTTTCGGGATGTAGTCCGCATACTCCGCCCGGGAGGCTTCGTCCCCGGACTCCCTTCGGGGCGTGCTCTCTTTGGGATGCGAACCGTACATCCCGCCCGAAGAGGCATCCCCGGACTTTCTCGCGGGTGCTTCGCGCTCTGGGTGCTTCGTGCCGGGGGAGTTGGGGGGAACGGCCATGTCCTCTGTGGAGGTCCTGCGTGAGGTGGCCGATCGAGCGACGTTGCCGGTGAGGATGCGTTGGTGGGAGAGTCGCCTGGAAGGTGGCTGCGGTGTGGGGGTTGTTGCCGGTCGGCCGCTGGAGACACGCTGAGGGCCTGCGGGGCTGGTGGCTGAAGCAGGTTCTCGGCTGTTCGCGGCGAGCGGGATCTCGAGGCTTCGCCGGCTGGGCTGCTGTTCGTTGTCGCGGCTGATCGCCGCGTTTCGTGCCTTGCGGCCGAGGTGAATCGCCTACCGGCCTGGCCGGGCTTCCCGCGCCAGGCCGGCGGCTCGGTGGCACTTATCCGCTCTTGCGGCGGAACTCGCGTTTGTGGCTGGCGTTGCCGTGCGGGCCGGTTGCCTTGGAGTGGCCGTCCAAATGATCGGCGGAGCGGGCGTGGTGCTCGTTCTTGCGTTCCAGTGCCTCCCGGAATTTGCGCTTCACTTCGTCGGCGCTGCTATGGGAACCACTCGATTCCGACATGGTGTGCTCCTTGTGGTCGGGCCGAGACCGCGCCCGGCGAGCGGGGGCGGTGCCCGGCCGAAACGTCTCGAACACCTCGACGCTAGCCCGCCGCGGCGGTCCTGTCAGGTGGATTAACCGGGGCCCGAACGCGTCAGGCGGAATTCAGTCGTCCAGCGCGTGCGCGGTGGTGCCGCCCAAAGGCATCTCGGGCAGACCGAGCTTGCGGTGATCCCAGCTCCTGATACGGTCGGCGACCACCCGCACCGCCACCCGCTTGTTGAGCATGGTCTCCACGAACGGGCGCATCTCCTCGCTGTAAGGGCCCGTATAACGCTCCCAGACGCTCACACCGACCGCGAAAAGCATCTCCGGATCATCGATGATCTCCGCGCGGCCCTCGATCGACACACCGCGCAACGTGTCGTAGGTCTGGCCGGCCTCCACCATGCACGTCACCCGCGGATCGCGGCGCATGTTCACCGCTTTCTGCGACTTGGCCTTGGTTTCGAACCACAACTCCGGCAGGCCGCCGTCCGCAGTATCGATCAGCGCGTACCACATCGCGGTCAGATGCGGTGCGCCGCTCGCACCAAGGGTGGCGAGCGTGGCGACGCGGCTGCGCGTCAAGAAATCGGTGATCTCGCTGTCGGACATGACGATCTGCGACCGTTGATTGACTCCCATGGGTCGACTGTAGTGAGGGCGGGTGCCCTCGGGTAGAGCAGCCGCTCCGGGCGGCCGGCGGCAGCGGTAGCGCAGCGGATTTCAGAGCCGCTTGTGCAGGGCGTCGGCGGCGGCCACCAGATCGGCCGCCCACCGGGCGCCGGGCCTGCGTCCCATGCGATCGATCGGGCCGGACACCGACACCGCGGCCACCACCGAACCACCGGGATCGCGCACCGGCGCCGACACGCTGGCCACCCCGCTGGCCCGCTCGGCGGCGCTCTGCGCCCAGCCACGCTTACGGACCTCGGCCAGCGCGCGTTCGCTGTAGACGGCGTCGGCGAGGATGGATCGCTGCAATTCCGGATCCGCCCACGCGACCAGAACCTTCGCCGCCGAACCCGCGGTGAGCGGCAGCCGCGCCCCGATGGGCACGGTGTCGCGCAGACCCGCAGGCGGCTCCAGCGCGGCGACGCACACGCGGGCGTTACCGTCACGGCAGTACAGCTGCACGCTCTCGCCGGTGATCTCGCGCAACCGCGGCAGAATGGCCGAGGCCGCGTCGTGCAGCGGATCGCTGGCGCCCGCCGCCAGCTCGGCCAGCGCCGGACCGGCGCGCCAGGAACCGCTGTTGTCCCTGCTCAGCAGCCGGTGCACCTCGAGGCCGACGGCCAGCCGGTGGGCGGTGGCGCGGGGCAGCCCGGTGCGTTCGCACAGTTCGTTGAGGCCGCACGGTTGCTCGGCCACCGCATACAACACGGCCACCGCTTTGTCCAGGACGCCGATACCGCTATGCTGTCTCATAGAACGATATTAGCGTCTCGCATGCTGAGATTCCTAGCCTCGGGTTCCAGGTACCGGGATTCCGGGCTCTCGGATCACTGAATGCGAATTCCCCTCATGTCGCGCATCCGGCGCCGCCAGCCCAGAGCGGCACACCGGATGCCAGCCCGAAAGGTGATCGATACATGGCACGCACGCTGGCCGAGAAGGTATGGGAACAGCACGTCGTCGCCCGTGGTGAAGGCGAAGGCGCCGCGCGTGAACCCGACCTGATCTACATCGACCTGCACCTGGTGCACGAAGTGACCAGCCCGCAGGCCTTCGACGGCCTGCGCGCCGCAGGCCGCCAGGTGCGCAGGCCCGATCTCACCATCGCGACCGAGGACCACAACGTCCCCACCATCGATATCGATAAACCGATCGCCGATCCGGTCTCGCGCACCCAGGTGGAAACGCTGCGGCGTAATTGCGCGGAATTCGGGGTACGCCTGCATCCGATGGGCGATCTCGATCAGGGCATCGTGCACGTGGTCGGTCCGCAGCTGGGATTGACCCAGCCGGGAATGACGGTGGTGTGCGGCGACAGCCATACCTCCACGCACGGCGCTTTCGGCGCGCTGGCCATGGGAATCGGCACCAGCGAGGTCGAACACGTGCTGGCCACCCAGACATTGTCGCTGCGCCCGTTCAAGACCATGGCGATCACCGTCGACGGCACGCTGGCGCCCGGCGTCACGAGCAAGGACCTGATCCTGGCCGTCATCGCGCAGATCGGCACCGGCGGTGGACAGGGCTATGTGCTGGAATATCGCGGCGAGGCCATCAGGAACATGTCGATGGAAGCGCGGATGACCATCTGCAACATGTCCATCGAGGCGGGCGCCCGGGCCGGCATGATCGCTCCGGACGAGACGACCTACGAATTCCTCAAAGGCCGCCCGCACGCGCCGCAGGGGGCCGACTGGGACGCCGCGGTGGCCGCCTGGGAGGCGCTGAAGACCGACGAGGACGCGGTTTTCGACGCCGAGGTGCACATCGATGCCGATCAGCTGACCCCGTTCGTCACCTGGGGCACCAATCCGGGGCAGGGCGCCCCGCTGGGCGACCGGGTCCCCGACCCCGCCCAGATCGCCGATGAATCGGCTCGTGAGTCCGCGGAGAAGGCACTGCGATACATGGATTTGGTGCCGGGTACCCCGCTGCGCGAGGTCGCGGTGGACACCGTATTCGTCGGATCGTGCACCAATGGCCGGATCGAGGATTTGCGGGCCGTCGCCGAGGTTTTGAAGGGCCGCAAGGTGGCCGACGGAGTCCGAATGATGGTCGTACCGGGTTCTATGCGGGTGCGAGCACAGGCGGAAAAAGAAGGACTCGGCGAGATTTTCACCGCCGCCGGCGCGGAATGGCGCCAGGCCGGTTGTTCGATGTGCCTGGGAATGAATCCCGATCAGCTCGCCCCCGGCCAGCGCTGCGCGTCCACCTCGAACCGGAACTTCGAGGGCAGGCAGGGTAAGGGCGGCCGGACCCACCTGGTGTCGCCGCTGGTCGCCGCCGCCACCGCGGTGCGCGGAACGCTGTCCTCGCCTGCGGATCTGGACTGACCCGCCAGTAAGTCGCCCCGTCGAAGCCGAATCAGACTCAGGAGAATCAGATGCAAGCCTTCACCGTGCACAAGGGGATCGGGGTTCCGCTGCGCCGATCCAATGTCGATACCGATCAGATCATCCCCGCGGTCTATCTGAAGCGGGTCAGCCGAACCGGATTCGAAGACGGTCTCTTCGCGGCCTGGCGAACGGATCCGGACTTCATTCTGAACACCGAACCCTTCAATCGGGGCAGTGTGCTGGTGGCCGGCCCGGATTTCGGTACCGGATCCTCCCGTGAGCACGCGGTATGGGCACTGTCGGACTACGGCTTTCGGGTGGTCATCTCGTCCCGTTTCGCCGACATCTTCCGGGGCAATGCGGGTAAGGGTGGTCTACTGGCCGCGCAGATGTCACAGAACGATGTCGAAATGCTCTGGAAGTTGCTCGAGGAACAGCCCGGACTGGAATTGGTTGTGGACCTCGAGGCGCGCACGGTGACGGCAGGAACCATCGTGTTGCCGTTCGATATTGATGACTACACCAGGTGGCGTCTGCTGGAAGGTTTGGACGACATCGGGCTGACCCTGCGGCGTAGCGAGCAGATCGCCGAGTTCGAAAAGGCAAGGCCAAGTTGGAAACCCACAACCCTTCCGGCGCATATTTCGCAGACGTAATCACCTGCGGCGGTTAGCTGGGCGCCGACCGGGGCGGTAGCTGTACGTGTGCTAAACCACATGAATTTTGGCGTGGCACATAGACTCTTGCCCAAAGTGGGTTTACCGTGGTACCTAGTCGGTCCGACGACGGGCCATTAGTCTGCGGAGGATTCAATGAACAAGGCGGAACTGATCGACGTTCTGACCGAAAAGTTGGGTACTGACAGGCGCACGGCCACCGCGGCAGTCGAGCATGTGGTCGACACCATCGTGCGCGCGGTGCACAAAGGTCAAAGCGTCACCATCACCGGATTCGGAGTATTCGAACAGCGCAAGCGCGCGGCCCGTGTCGCGCGGAACCCGCGCACCGGCGAAACCGTCAAGGTGAAGCCCACTTCGGTGCCCGCGTTCCGTCCCGGTGCCCAGTTCAAGGCCGTCATTGCCGGAAAGCAAAAGCTGGCGGCCACCGGGCCCGCGGTGAAACGCGGTGTGAATGCGCCGGTCGCGGCCAAGAAAACGGCCGCGAAGAAGACCGCTGCCAAGAAGACCGCGGCGAAGAAGGCGGCCACCAAGGCCCCCGCCAAGACCACGGCTCGCAAGGCAGCCACCAAGGCGCCGGCCAAGACCACCGCGCGCAAGACGACGGCCACCAAGACGGCCGCGAAGAAGGCGCCCGCCGCCAAGAAGACCACCACGGCGGCCAAGAAGGCGCCCGCCAAGAAGACGACGGTCGCGAAGAAGACCGCCGCCAAGAAGGCTCCCGCCGCCAAGAAGACGACGACGGCGGCCAAGAAGACCACCGCCAAGAAGACCGCGGCGAAGAAGGCTCCGGCCCGCCGCGCACGCTGATCCGACGTCAGGCGCGTAACTCAGCCCGTCGCGCGCGGACGCCAGTCCACCGGGTGGATACCTCCACCCGCGGTACCGAACGCGAAACGGCCCCGGGAGATCCCCGGGGCCGTTCGTCGTATTCGAGGCAGCCGCGCGGCTCACTCGGGGGCGTCGGGCCCCACGTCGATCGACAGCGACCGGTCCAGATGATCGGCGGCCACCAGCCGGCGGTCGACGAACGACAGGACCCACACGCTGCCCTTGCGGTTGCGGGCAGGCGGCAGCGTCACACCGTCGCGTTCGGCCCACCAGCTCATCAGATCCGGGATCACCGCGCCCTGGCTGCACAGCACGCGCACAGCGGTATCGGAGACCAGTTCGCGGGCCCGTTCGCGCGCCCGGTCCGGTGCGGCCGCATAACCGGATTCCGACAGCAGCGGTTCGATTCCGATCGCCACGTCCAATTCCCCGGCCAGTGGCTGCACCGTCTGCACACAGCGCAACGGATCGGCGGAATAGATCTCGCTCGCGCCGAAAGCGAGCAAATTCGGCACAAGGGCCAGCGATTGTTTGCGTCCGGCCCGTTCCAGCGGTCGTTGATCATCGGGGCCGTTGAACCGGTCGCGCCGCCCGGCTTTCGCGTGCCGGACCAGCAGCAGCGTGCTCGTCGCCGCGGGTAGCCGGGTGAATGCGCGCACGACCTGCCGATCCATCGGATACGACAGCTCATCCATCACCTGATCCAGCCGCAGCCAGACCAACTCGTCGACCTCGGCATTGGCTTCGAAGGCGCCATCGATCACCTGGGCGGCCCAGTAATAGACGCGTTTGAGCTTGCGATGGCCCGGCACCGGATAGGTGACGTGGCCGAGATAGCGGCCGAGGCGGCAGCGCAGCCCCGTCTCCTCGGCGACCTCGCGCGCCGCGGCGAGCACCGGGGTCTCGCCGGGATCGAGTTTGCCTTTCGGTAGCGACCAATCCTGATATTTCGGGCGGTGGATCACCGCGATCTCGACCGCACCTGACCCGTCGGGTGCGTGCCGCCAGACGACGGCACCGGCGGCGTGGATATTGGCCTGCATCCGGGAATCCCGGAACAACCCACCATTGGTGGCGAAACCGGTCGTCGCGCTCACTGCTGATCCGGCCGCCGCAATCGCATCAGATACGCCTGATGATCCCGGACCTGCGCGCCGTCGTCGGCACCGCTGCGTTCGGGCCAGGCCTGCCAGCTGCCATCGGGTTGCAGTACCCAGCACCTGGTCATCGGATCGAGCGCCGAATCGAATACCGAACCGAGCCGGTCGCGCAGTTTCGGATCCTTCACCTGGGCCATGACTTCCACCCGCCGGTCCAGATTGCGGTGCATCATGTCGGCGCTGCCGATCCAGTACTCGTCCTGGGCCTGGAAATGCATGATCCTGGAATGCTCGAGGAACCGGCCGAGAATCGAACGCACCTCGATGTTGTCGCTCATTCCCGGTACACCGGGGCGCAGCCCGCAGATTCCGCGCACCACGACCTGTACCGGTACCCCGGCCTGCGAGGCGCGATACAGCGCGTCGATGACCTGTTCGTCGACGATCGCATTGGCCTTCAGCCGGATTCGGCCCGGCTGCCCGTTCTGAGCGAGTTCGATCTCGCGCTGGATTCGCTCGATGATTCCGGCGCGCACACCGGTCGGGGCGACGAGAATATTGCGGTAATCGGACTTGCGCGAATAGCCGGTCAGCGAGTTGAACAGATCGGTCAGGTCGGCGCCGATTTCCGGTGCGGCGGTGAGTAATCCGACGTCCTCGTAGAGCCGCGCGGTCTTCGGGTTGTAGTTGCCGGTGCCGATATGGCAGTAGCGGCGGATGGTGGCGCCCTCGCGGCGCACCACCAGGCAGGTCTTGCAGTGGGTCTTGAGGCCGATGAGCCCGTAGACCACGTGCACGCCGGCCTGCTCCAGCGTCCGTGCCCATTTGATATTGGCCTGCTCGTCGAAGCGCGCCTTGATCTCCACCAGTGCGACGACCTGCTTGCCCGCCTCGGCGGCGTCGATGAGCGCGTTGACGATCGGCGAATCGCCGGAGGTGCGGTAAAGGGTCTGCTTGATCGCCAGCACCTGCGGGTCGGCAGCGGCCTGTTCGATGAACCGCTGCACGCTGGTGGAGAACGAATCGTAGGGGTGGTGCACCAGCACGTCCCCTTCGCGCAGCGCGGCGAACACATTGCGCGGGGTCTCCCGCTCACCGAACGCGGGTGGGGTCGCGGGCACATAGGGCGCGTCCTTGAGGCCGGGACGGTCCACCCCGTACACCTGCCACAGGCACGACAGATCCAGCAGACCAGGCACCTGGATGACGTCGCCGGGATCGACTTCCAACTCGCGCAGCAGCAGTTCGAGCATGTGCTCGGTCATATCGTCGGAGACCTCGAGCCGCACCGGCGAGCCGAACCGGCGCCGGGCCAGTTCCCGCTCCAGGGCTTGCAGCAGATCTTCGTCGCGGTCCTCGTCGACCTCGAAGTCGGCGTTGCGGGTGATGCGGAACGAATGATGTTCCACCACCCGCATGCCGGGGAACAGCTGATCCAGGTGCGCGGCGATGAGTGCCTCCATCGGCAGGAACGCTGCCACCGCACCGGAACCGGAATCGGTGCGGCGCACCCGCACGAACCGGTCCACATTGTCGGGCACCTTGACGCGGGCGAAATGCTCACCGCCGGTAGTAGCGTCCTGCACCGTCACCGCGAGGTTGAGGCTCAGGCCGCTGATATAGGGGAACGGGTGCGCCGGATCCACCGCGAGCGGGGTGAGGACGGGAAACACCTGATCCTGGAAATGCGCCGAGAGTCTGCGCCGCTCGGCCTCGTCGAGATCGGCCCAGTCGATGATCGCGATGCCCTCGGCGGTGAGCGCGGGCAGCACGTCATCGAGGAAGACGCGGGCGTGGCGATCGGCGATCTCCTGTGCCCTTGCCGCGATCAACTCCAGCTGTTCACTGGGGGAGCGGCCGTCGGCCGAACGCACCGAAAGCCCCGTCTCGGCACGGCGTTTGAGGCCGGCGACCCGGACCATATAGAACTCGTCCAGGTTGGAGGCGAAGATGGCCAGGAATTTGGCGCGCTCCAGCAACGGCAGCGACGCGTCCTCGGCGAGGGCCAGCACCCTGGCGTTGAAGTCCAGCCAGCTCAATTCCCGATTGAGGTAGCGATCGGCCGGCAACCGCTGGGCCGGGGAACCGGGCTGCAAGGGTGCCGCCGCCGGCGGTGGAGTGGGAAGCACCTGCTGCTGCTTGACGGTTTCGGTATCGCTCACGCCAACGATCATCCCTTACAAACCGGCCGGTGTGCAGCCTGACACCGTGATTGCCACGCGAATCACCCCCGCCGTGGCGACCGGCTAGCACACGTGCGGGACGGGGGCGTGAACACGGCCGCACCAGCCGATGTCGCGCAGCACCGAGCGGGTCTCGGCGCCGGCGCCGAGGGTGATCGCGCGGTCGAGATCGGCCGCGGTATCGACGTCGAGGCGCAGGCCCGGCCAGTCGCCGTCGAGCCGCACCGCACCCGCGGCGATGTGCCGTTGCGCCGACCCCGGACCGAAAGCCGGATCGAGTGCCACGGCGGCGCGGGCCAGCAGGGCCGCGGTACCGCTGCCCGCGTGATCGACCACGACCGAGCGGGCGGCGCGGGGCGCGCGGGCGAGCATGTCGGCTAGTTCGCCGGCGCGCAGCGCGGGCAGATCCGCCTGCAGGGCCAGCAGATCGACGGGGCCGTGCCTGCGGCGCAGCTCGTCGGCCGCCGCGCGCAGCGCCGAGTTGAGTCCGTCGGGATCGTCGGGACCGCCGGAGCCGGTCATGGGTTCGGGATGCACGCGCGCGCCGAGCCTGCCCGCGCGTTCGGCGACGGCCGGATCCGGGGTGACGACGGTGACCGAGGCGAGCTGCCCGACGGCCGTCGCGGCGCGCACGGTATCGGTGAACATCGCCAGCACCAGGTCCGCGCGCTCGCGCGGCGGCAGTCGATCGGCCAGGCGGGACTTGGCACGATCGAGACTCTTCACCGCGATCACGGCGTGCACGGTGTGCGAACGCATGGCCCCGATCTTTCCATGGCATATTGGGCTGATGACGAGGGCGGCAGTGCTTGGTGCGGGATCGTGGGGTACCGCATTCGCGAAGGTGTTGGCGGAAGCAGGATCGGACGTCACCATCTGGGCGCGCCGAGCGGAGGTGGCGGCGACGCTGAACGCCGAACATCGCAACCCGGACTACCTGCCCGGAATCCAGCTGCCGCCGGTGCGGGCCACCGACGATTACCATCTCGCCCTCGACGGCGCCGAACTGATCGTGCTCGCCGTGCCCTCGCAATCGCTGCGCGCCAATCTCGAGGTGTTCAAGCCCGCTATCGGCCCCGACACCACCCTGCTGAGCCTGGCCAAAGGCATCGAGACCGGAACGCTGCTGCGGATGAGCCAGGTGATCTCCGAAGTCACCGGCGCCGAGCCGAGCCGGGTCGCGGTGCTGTCCGGCCCGAATCTGGCCAGGGAGATCGCGGCCGGGCAGCCCGCGGCCACCGTGGTGGCGTGCAGCGACGCCGACCGTGCGGTCGCCGTCCAGCAGGCTTGCGCCACCGGATACTTCCGGCCCTACACCAACACCGACGTCATCGGCTGCGAAATCGGCGGGGCCTGCAAGAACGTCATCGCTCTCGCCTGCGGCATCGCCGCGGGCATGGGCCTCGGCGACAACTCCATCGCCAGCCTCATCACCAGGGGCCTCGCCGAAATCATCCGATTGGGCGTCGCGCTGGGAGCCGAACCGGTCACACTGGCCGGACTCGCCGGCGTCGGCGATCTGGTGGCAACCTGCACCTCGCCGCTGTCGCGCAATCGCTCCTTCGGTCATGTCCTCGGTGCGGGCGGATCCATGCAGGCCGCCCAGGAAGCCACTCATGGCCAGGTCGCGGAGGGTGTGAAGTCGTGCACATCGGTGCGGGCGCTGGCCGCCGCGCACGATGTGGAGATGCCGCTGACCAACGCCGTGCACCAGGTCTGTCATGAGGGAATGCCGGTGCCGGAGGCGGTCGGCAAATTGCTGGGTCGTCGGATCAAACCCGAGTAGTCCGGCGCGTGTACCCGGCCCCGCAACGGGTACGGTTCCGAGCATGACAAACCGGATCAGGGTGGCTGTGGTGTTCGGCGGGCGCAGTAACGAGCACGCCGTGTCCTGTGTGTCGGCCGGCGCCGTGCTGCGCAACCTGGACCCGGAGCGCTATGAGGCCGTCCCGATCGGTATCACCACCCAGGGCACCTGGATGCTCGGTGGCACAGATGTCGCCGCGCTCGGCTTCGGTGCGCAGAGTCTGCCCGCGGTCGACGACTCCGGCACCGAACTTTTGCTCGCCACCGATCCGAGCCGATCCGGCGATCTGATCCCGGTCGGCGATCCCGGTGCGGCTCTCGGCTCGGTGGATGTGGTCTTCCCCGTGCTGCACGGTCCGTTCGGTGAGGACGGCACGGTCCAGGGCATGCTCGAACTGGCGGGCCTTCCGTATGTCGGTCCCGGTGTGCTGGCCAGTGCGGCCGGTATGGATAAGGAATTCACCAAGAAACTGCTGGCGGCCGAAGGTCTGCCGATCGGCACGCAGGTGGTGCTGCGCTCCCGCGATGTGACGGTGAGCGAGGCCGATCGGGAACGGCTCGGATTGCCGGTGTTCGTCAAGCCCGCGCGCGGTGGATCATCCATCGGTATCACCAAGGTCACCGACTGGGCGGAGCTGGACGCGGCCATCGCGGCCGCGCGCGCCCACGACCCGAAGGTGATCGTGGAGGCGGGCATCGTCGGCCGCGAAGTCGAATGCGGTGTGCTGGAATTCCCGGACGGGCGCATCCAGGCCAGCGTGATCGCCGAGATCCGGATGCCCGAGGTGGACGCCGCGGCACCGGAGTTCTACGACTTCGAGACCAAATACCTCGACGACATCTGCGAATTCGATGTCCCGGCCAAGCTCGACGACGACATCAGCGACGAGATCCGGGCGCTGGCCGTGCGGGCTTTTCGCGCCCTGGACTGCCAGGGACTGGCGCGGGTCGACTTCTTCGTCACCGCCGACGGCCCGGTGATCAACGAGATCAACACCATGCCCGGCTTCACCGCGATCTCGATGTACCCGCGGATGTGGGAAGCCACCGGAATCGACTACCGCACCCTGGTATCCACGCTCATCGAGACGGCACTGGCGCGCGGTACCGGACTGCGCTGAGCGCGCGTACCCTCGATCCCATGCTGATGGCCATGACCATCCCTGGGCTCGCCCTGCTCATCATCGTGGTCGCCTTCGGGGACGTGATGTATCGCCGGATCACCGGTCGAACGGCGTTGCCCTGGATGCGCGGTGACGAGGACGGCCGCAGCGCGGGCGCGATCGGACTGGAACAGTTCGACGCGGTATTCGCCGCAGGCAGGCAACACCAATTCGAACAGCAGCAGATGGTGCTGATG
Source organism: Nocardia sp. CDC519 (assembly GCF_059509835.1). Lineage (NCBI taxonomy): Bacteria > Bacillati > Actinomycetota > Actinomycetes > Mycobacteriales > Nocardiaceae > Nocardia > Nocardia sp. CDC519. The sequence continues at coordinate 2,121,194 of NZ_CM183377.1, forward strand.
TACCGGGAAGACGCGGGTGAGGGCGCACCCGGCGACGTCGGCGTCGATCTGCGTTCCGGAAAGGCGACGCTGCGCAAGGATTGAGCGGGCGGCTCAGTTCGGCAGCGGGCCCGGGTCCAGGGGCTGGGCGGGCAGATTCGCGGTGATGGTGTCGGACACTTCCTGCAACGGCGTCGGCCCGGAACCGCCGGGGATGGTCAGCGCGATATAGGTGGCGCGGTCCACGGCGAACCAGGTGCTGGCATCGGCATCCGGATCGGGGATCTCGAACCACTGCACCTCGTTCACCATCTGGATGGGGGAGGCGCGGTTGAACTCCATCGGCCGATCCAATCCGCACCGCAGCACGATCGGCTCGCCGCCGTCGGGGCGCTGCCAGGCGCGGGTCGCCGGAGGCGCGGGCTCGACCAGCGTCGACTTGGTGAACTCGCCCAAGTCGGCGGGCAACGCGGGCAGCAGCGTCGCACACGCCTCGCTGTCCGCGGCGGGCGCCGGCACCGGACCGAGCACCAGCGGTTCACGTTCGACGGGCATATTGCGGGCCATGATCGCCGCGACCAGCACCGCGATCACCAGGGCGACCGGGAGGGCGACGGCGGTCGCGATCAAGGCCGGCGGATAGCCGGAGCCGCGGGATTCGGTCGCCGGTTCGTCGGTGCCGGGCTCGGTGCCGTCCGAACCGGATTCGGCCGAGGTGGACTCGGCGGCCGGGGCGGACTCCTCGGCCGTCGCGGACTCGGTGGCGGGCGTGCTCGCGTCCCCCGCGGTCGCCTTATCGCCCGTGGCTTCGGCAGGCGTGGTCGATTCGCCGGCCTCTTCGGGTGATTCGGCCGAATCGTGGTCCGGCGTGCTCGCCATGCGCGCACCGATCCTTCCTGGTCTCACTGTCGATTGCGGACTGTGCGGTGGTCGTCCGGTCGTCGCGGCGCCGCCCCGGCGATACGGGCAGGCCGCGATACCGGGCGGTAACCCGATAGCCCGTGCACAGGGTACCGTCGGGGCGAATCCACCTCGGCGGCGCGCCCGCGTCGACCAGCGCGGATCCGCACACGGAAAGGGCCGACCATCAGCAGCAGCACGCAGCCGAGGACAGTGGCCGAACTCGGCGAGTTCGCCTTGATCGAGCGCATCAACACCGGACGCACCCAGGCGCCCGCGGTGCTGCTCGGCCCTGGCGACGATGCCGCGCTGCTGGCCGCACCGGGTGGCCGATTCGTGGTCACCACCGACATGCTGGTGCAAGATCGCCATTTCCGGCTGAACTGGTCGAGCCCCTACGACATCGGCCGCAAGGCCATCGCCCAGAACGCCGCCGATGTGGTCGCGATGGGCGCGGTGCCGACCGCGTTCGTCGTCGCGCTCGGCTGTCCGGGCGAGACACCGGTCGCGCTGATCGACGGCCTGGCCGATGGCCTGTGGGCCGAAGCCGCGGTCAGCGGCGGATCGATCGCGGGCGGAGACCTGGTGCGCGACTCGCATCTGGTGATATCGGTGACGGCGTTCGGTGATCCGATCGAGCCGCAACCGGTACTGCGCAGTGGCGCACAGGTCGGCGATGTCATCGCGGTGGCCGGGCGGCTCGGCTGGTCCGCGGCGGGACTCGCGGCTCTGAGTGCGGGCGTGGGGGAGCGCGCGGAGTTCGCCGAAGCCGTTGCGGCACATCGAGTTCCGCGCCCGCCGTATCGGGCTGTGCTGGACGCGATGACGAGCGGGCTGATCCCGCACGCGCTCACCGACGTCTCCGATGGCCTGCTCGCCGACCTCGGCCATATGGCCACCGCGTCGCGGGTCGCGATCGACCTCGACGGCAGTGCGCTCACCGACGTCCACCTCGAAGAATTGGCCGCCGCGCTGGATGCCGATGCGGCCCAATGGATTCTGGCCGGCGGAGAGGATCATGCCTTCGCCGCGGCCTGGCCCGCCGCGACCGAACTGCCCGCGGGCTGGACCAGAATCGGCGTGGTCGGCGCTGGTCAGGGCGTCACCGTCGACGGGGTGCGCCCAACCGGGCGGGGCGGCTGGGAATCGTTCGCCGGGGCGGACTCGGCACAGCGGCCCGGATCACGATAGGTTGTCCGGTCATGGGCGCGAAACCACTGTCGGAAGTCGTGGATCCGGGTTGGGCGAAGGCACTGGAACCGGTGTCGGATCAGATCTCCGCCATGGGCGATTTCCTGCGCGCGGAGAACGCCGCCGGACGCGGCTATCTGCCCGCGGGGGAGAACGTCCTGCGCGCTTTCCAGCGTCCGTTCGAGGCGGTGCGGGTGCTGATCGTCGGCCAGGACCCCTATCCCACCCCGGGGCATCCGATGGGACTGAGTTTCTCCGTCGCGCCGGACGTCTCGCCGATCCCGCGCAGCCTGGCCAACATCTTCGCCGAGTACAGCAAGGATCTGGGCCATCCGACACCCTCGTGCGGCGACCTGAGCCCGTGGTCGGATCAGGGGGTCCTGCTGCTGAACCGGGTGCTGACGGTGTCGCCGGGCCAGCCCGCCTCGCACCGGGGCAAGGGGTGGGAGATCGTCACCGAGCAGGCCATCCGTGCGCTCGTCGCGCGGGACGAGCCGCTGGTGGCGATCCTGTGGGGCCGCGATGCCCAGACCTTGAAGCCCGCACTGGCCGAGGCCGAGGTGCCCTATATCGAATCCGCGCACCCCTCGCCGTTGTCGGCGTCGCGCGGCTTCTTCGGTTCCCGCCCGTTCTCGCGGGTGAACGAGCTGCTCGACGAGTTGGGAGCCGAACCGGTGGATTGGCGTCTGCCCTGAACCGGGCGTCGATAGAAAACAAGTGAGGAGCTAGAGACATGCAGACCAGAACCGTCCGGAGCGTCGTACGCGGCACCACCGCCACCCTGGCCGTCGGTGCCGCGCTCGCCGCCGGTGCGGCCAGCGCGGGTGCGACGCCGCTGGCGCTGGAACCGGCCACCGAGACCAGCACCGCGCCGGTCTCCGAGCAGTACACCTCGTCCGGATCGTCCACCATTTCGGCGACGGTGCACGCCAAGTTCGCGTGCGTGATCTTCACCGGAACGTTGGGCTGCTGAAACCCGTTCCAATATTCCCGGGGGTTCGTTCCGGCGCCAGGTGGCGGCTGTGCGATCCTCAGATCGTGAGTAGTGCGAACAATCTCGTCGATCCCGTCCGGCTGCGCTTGCGCGGTTCGGGCGGGATCGAACTCGCTGCCGACCAGTACGGGCCCGCCGACGGCCCGCTCGTGGTGTTCCTGCACGGCGGCGGGCAGACCCGGCACTCGTGGAAGCAGACCGGCGCCAAGCTGGCCGCCACCGGAATGCGGGTGGTCACTCTCGACGCGCGCGGACACGGCGACAGTCAATGGTCGGCCGAGCGTGATTACCGGCGCGAGACGATGGTCGAGGATCTGATCGAGGTACTCGGCCAACTCGGCGGCCCGGCGGTGGTGGTCGGCGCCAGCATGGGCGGCATCACCGGCCTGCTGGCCACCGCGGTGCCCGGCGGAGACCAGATCAGCGCCCTCGTGCTGGTCGATATCGTCACCCGTCCGGAGCCGGAGGGTGTGCAGCGGGTGCTGGATTTCCTCGGCAAGCACCGCGACGGCTTCGACAGTCTCGACGAGGTGGCCGACGCCGTCGCCGAGTACATGCCGCACCGTCCACGTCCGGACAACACCGACGGCCTGCGCCGCAATCTGCGTGAGCGCGACGGACGCTGGTACTGGCATTGGGATCCGGACATGCTCGCCGATCGCGCCGAGGACCCGTCCGAGATCACCGGCCGGATGGAGGAAGTCGCGCGCACGCTGACCATTCCGGTGCTGCTGGTGCGCGGATTGCAGTCGGATGTGGTCAGCGCCGAAGGTGCCGCGGCCTTCCGGGAACTGGTGCCGCACGCGCGGATGGTCGAAATCGGCGGGGCTGCTCACACGGCCGCCGGCGACGACAATGACGCCTTCACCGACGCCGTCGCCGAGTTCATTCTGAGGCTGAACGATTGAATCTCAGCCCTGCGTCTCCCGGTCGGCCAATAGCCGGGTCTGTTCCCGATGGACGTCGAGCGCGGTGCGCAGGAAGTCGAGAATGACCGCGAGCGTTTCTTCGTCGTAGCGGCTCAGTGCGCGGGCGCCTGCCATGCCGACGGGCCGGAAGATCTCCGCGTCGACCGCATGGGCGGCGTCGGTCGCGGTGACCAGCACCCGCCTGCGGTTGTCCGGATCCTGTGCGCGGGTGGCGAATCCGGCGCGAACCAGCCGATCGATGACCGTCGTCGTTGCGGCCGGACTCAGTCGAAGCGCAGCGCTCAGCTCTCCTGCCGCGATGGGCCCGCGTTCGAGCACCAGGTCCAGGCAACGCATATCGGTGCGATTGAGTCCGAGACGTGCGGCAGCTGCCTCGTCGAAGGTGTCGAAGCTCTGCTGGAGCAACCGCAAATGATGTCCGATCGCGCCGATCTGTTCATCTTTCGACATTCGAAGCTTTCTGTTATCGTACGTTTCGAACATCGAAACGATAGCAGGGATGCACCGCCATGACCGACAGCCTCACCCGCACTGCCGACGACACCGCGATCCTGGCGTTGTTCGGCGACTTCAAGCAGGCCTGGACCGACAACGACGCCGCCGCGTTCGGCGCGCTGTTCACCGAGGACTCCGACTACGTCTCCTACGACGGCACCCGGGCCAGTGGCCGCGCCGAGCATCAGCGCAATCACGACAAGCTCTTCCGAGGTGTGCTGGCCGGATCGGCCCTGGTGGGCGAGGTGGAATCGATCCGCTACGTCACCGAGGACGTAGCGATCCTGCATGGCACCGGCTCGGTGCTGATGCCGTGGCGTTCCCGGTTGCCCAGGCGCAGGCTCTCCCGGCAGACGGTGGTGCTGGTGCGCACGCCTGTGGGCTGGCGGATCACCGCCATCCACAACGGGCGGGTGCGTCCGGTGACCGTGCCGGAACCGGACGCGTTCCCGTCGAGGATGGCCCAGCTGATGGGGCGCTGGGCCCGGCGGCTCGGAATCGGTCGACCTCAGGCGAGCCTGCGGTAGTCGGGTGCGCGTTTGCCGACGAAGGCGTCGACGCCCTCGCGTCCGGCCGGAGTGCCGGCGGCGGCGGCGATGGCGTCGCGCTCGTCGTCGAGCTGCTGGCTCAAGGTGGCCGTGGTGGAGCGGTTCAGCAGGGTCTTGATGCTCGCGTGGGTGCTGCGCGGGCCGTTGGCCAGCGAGACGGCAAGGGCCAGCGCTTCGTCGCGGACGGATTCGTCGGCGACCAAGCGGCTGAGGATGCCCAGCCGCACGGCTTGTTCGGCGTCCAGGATCGCGTCGGTGAGCAGGATCTCGCGAGCCCGGCCGTTGCCGACGATGCGGGGCAGCGTCCAGGACATGCCGCCGTCGGGGCTCAGGCCGACGCCCGGGTAGGCGGGCCGCAGTTTGGTCGACGGTCCGCCGAGGGCGATATCGGTGGCGCACACCAGGCTCATGCCTGCCCCGGCCGCCCAGCCCTGCACGCCCGCCACCACCGGGACGGTGGTCGCGTCCAGCGCGCGCACGAACTCGTGCAGCCGGTCGGCGAGATCGTAGAGGTGGGCCGAACGGTCCTCCGCGGCGGCGAAACCGCGGACGTTGCCGCCCGCGCAGAAGTTGGCGCCGGTGCCCGTCAGCAGGACGGCCCCCACCTGGGGATCGAGCTCGCGCAGGGCCGCGGTGCCCGCGGCGATACCGGTGAAATCCAATGAGGTGCCGTTGGCGGCGGTGGCGATGGTGATCTGCAGGACGCCGTCGACGGTGCTCACGTACTCGGCTTGTTCGGTGGTGGCCATGGCCACGACCCTATCGCGCCCTCCGGACGCACCATCCGCTGCTCGGTGACGGCGGCGAAATACTCGGTGCGGGTGGCGCCGTCGGGGGTGAATCCGTATTTGCGGTAGAAGGCGATGGCGCGCGGATTCTGTTCGAACACCCACAGCGAGCAGGGGATGTCCGGGTTCAGCGTGGACTGCACCAGGTCATCGGCGACGCCGGAGCCATACCACCGTGAGCGCACGTAGAGCGCGTTCAGTTCGAGTGGCGTCACCACCGGGCGGTACACGGACGGGCCGAGGGTGATGAAGCCGATCACGGTGTCGTCGGTGATGGCGATGGTGGTGCGGCCCGGATGCTCGTTCAGTCGGCGGATCCAGGCGTCGGTGCGCTGGCCGATGTCGAAGGCGTCCAGTACATGGTCGGGGACCAGGCCGCGGTAGGCCTCGCGCCAGCACACGATGTGGCATTCCGCCAGACCTCGGGCATGCTCGGCGGCCGCTGGCACGATGCGGTAGGGGCGCGGGGCGGGCATGGCCCTATTCTGTCCCGGATCCGGCCGAGTCCGGACATGACCGCGCCCCGGATCACCGAAAGGTGCCGGGGCGCGGGGCTGTACTTATAGGTGGTGCGTCGGGCGGATCAGCCGCGAACGACCTTGCCTGCCTTCAGGCAGGAGGTGCAGACGTTCATCCGGCGGGTGTTGCCCGGCGCGACCTGCGCACGCACGGTCTGGATGTTCGGGTTCCAGCGACGGTTGGTGCGCCGGTGCGAGTGCGAGACCGACTTCCCGAAGCCGGGGCCCTTGGCGCAGACGTCGCAGACGGCAGCCATAGTCGCGAACTCCTTCATGTCATAGGGGGACCGCTGCATCACAACACAGCATGTCCGGAAACAATGTCGTAGTGCCCTGCCGGAGGAACCGGCGAGCGCAAGCCGAAGCGGCCGCGCGAGGCAACCCTGCAAGATTAACCGCCCGCCCCGCGATCCACCAAACCGGCCGCCGTCACCGCGCCGATCGGGTGCTGTGCGCCACACCGGGGCGTGCTCGCCGGCAGCCGCGGCGATGTCGGCCGATCCGGCTAATCTGGCCAGCAGTGGTGTCGGGTCGAGGTGGCGAGAGGAGCAGCGCGGTGCCGGAATCGTGGGAGGCGAGCGGCGGGTACGCGGCCCTGCGGCCGCAGACGCTCAACGGCACGGCCCTGATGCGCTGGGGCCGGCTGTGCCTGGACGAGCTGACCAACCGGCGCGAGGAGATCAACGCCCTCAATGTCTTCCCGGTCGCCGATTCCGACACCGGAACCAACCTGCTGGCCACTATGCGCGCGGCCGTCTCGTGCGCCGAAGTGGCGGTGTTGTCCGCGCACGGCGGCGCCTTTCCCGGGGGGCGCGGGCACCTCCACGCGTGGAGCCGCGATCAGGAACCGGCGTCCGCCGCGCCCGCTGCCCAGCGTCGGTGGCGCGAGGTGGTCGACGCACAGCCACCCGCGCCGGTCGCGGAGAGTGCGCTCGAATCCGACGGCGGCGTGCCGGCCGCTCTGGTCGCGGCCGCGATGGCGCGCGGTGCGACGGCGGGCGCGCGAGGCAACTCCGGGATCATCCTGTCGCAGGTGCTGCGCGGGATAGCGGAGGCGACGCGCGGTGCACCGCTGGACGGCGACACCGCGCGCACCGCGCTGCACCGGGCCGCCGTGCTGGTGCGGGAGGCGCTGAGCGTCCCAGTGGAAGGCACCATTCTGACCGTGCTCGAGCGCGCGGCGGGAGCGGCCGCCGAATGTCGCGGTGACGAGCTGGCCGAGGTGGTGCGCGCGGCCGCCGATGGCGCCGCCGAGGCGCTCGGCGAGACCACCGCACAGCTGACCGTGCTGCAATCGGCCGGCGTGGTCGACGCGGGTGCGCGTGGGCTGGTGGTGCTACTCGACAGTCTGGTCGAGGTGGTCACGGGCGCGCGCCCCGAGCGGCCGGTGTATCGGCCCGCCGCGAGTTCACCCGGGCGGCGGGCGGAAGCGGTGCCGCCGCCGGCTCGCTACGAGGTGATGTACCGGCTGGACGACTCGGACCCGGACCGGATCTCCGCGCTGCGCTACCGGCTGACCGAGCTGGGAGATTCGGTGGTGGTGGTCGGCGACGGTGCGGACAGTTGGTCGGCCCATGTGCATTGCGTCGACGCCGGTGCCGCCATCGAGGCGGGGATCATGGCTGGAACGCTCAGCGGCGTGCGGGTCGAGTCGTTCGCGACCGCCGGCGAATGTGGTGACCGGTGTGCACCTGGATGCGCGGACCACGGGGAGCCCGCGATCGGTGCTTCTGTCGACGGCCGGGTGGTCGGCGCGGAGATCGACGTCCGGCGCCCCGAATCAGAGCTGGATGACGAGGCATCGAATACTGTTGCCGCACGCGATGATTCGCCGCGCCCGGGCGGCGCGTCCGGGTCCACCGGAGGTGCCGACCGCGCGATCGTGGCGGTGGCGGCGGGCCACGGCGCGATGACGCTGTTCCGTGACGCGGGCGCCGAAGTGGTCCCCGGTGAGCCGGCCGTCACCACCGCCGCGCTGCTCGCCGCGATCCGGCGGCTGTCGCACCGCGAGGTACTGGTGCTCCCCAACGGCGCGCTACCCGCCCAGGAATTGGTCGCGGTCGGTGTGGCCGCCCGCGACGACCACCGTGACGTGCTGCTGTTGCCGAGCGGCTCCATGGTGCAGGGACTGGCGGCGCTGGCTGTGCACGACGCCGGCCGAATCGCGGTCGACGACGCGTTCGCGATGTCCGAGGCCGCGGCCGCGACCCGGTGGGGTTCGCTACGGGCGGCCACGGAGCGCGCGCTCACCATGGTCGGCACCTGCGAACCCGGCGACGGACTCGGCCTGGTCGGCCACGATGTCATCGTCATCGACCGTGACGTGCGCGCCGCGGGGCAGACGCTGCTGGACCGGATGCTCGGGCTGGGCGGGGAACTGGTCACCCTGCTGGTCGGTGCGGCGGCGCCGGAGTGGCTGGCGCAGGAGCTCTCCGATCACATCGCCGAGGGCTTCCCGGGAGTGGAGATCATGGTGTATTCCGGGGGTCAGCATGCCGATCTGATCCAGATCGGAGTCGAATGACGATGCGCGGTGAGAAGCAGGCGACGGCGGCGGGAACGGGGTCATGGCAACACTGAGCGATCGGCTCGACCATCTACTCGGCGTGAAGGCGGCGGCATCGCTGGCCGACGCGTTCGATATGCACACCGTCGAGGATCTGCTGCGGCACTATCCGCTGCGCTACGCCACGCAGGGCCAGCCGCTCACCGAGGAAGAGCCCGAGGACGGCTCGCATATCACCGTCATCGGCCGGGTCACCAAGGCCGAGCTCAAGCCGATGCGTCAGCGCCGCGGGTCCTTGCTCAAGGTGGTGCTCGATACCGGCACCGGCAAGGGCGTCGACGTCACCTTCTTCAATGGTGACAAGGTGAAATACGTGGTCCGCGAAGGCGTGCGGGCGATGATGTCGGGCACGGTGAACTATTGGCGGCCCGGACAGTGGAATCTGAGCCATCCCGGTTATCTGATCCTGCCCGAGAGCGCCGACGACGAGACGCCCACCCTCACCACCGTGCGCGGCGGCGGCGATCTGCGCGGCATCGCCCAGAGCGCCAAAGACGCGGGCGGGGTGGACATGTCGTTCTTCGAGCGCGAATTCATCCCCGTCTACCCGGCCACCGCCAAGGTGCAGAGCTGGGAAATCCTGGCCTGTGTGCGGCAGGTGCTCGATCAGCTCGACCCGATCGACGACCCACTGCCGCAACGCATTCGCGACGAGCACCAGCTGATGGCCGTCTCGGACGCGTTGCGCCTGATCCACCTGCCCGAGCACAAACTCGATATCGAACAGGCGAAGCAGCGGCTGCGTTTCGACGAGGCGCTGGCCTTGCAGTTGGTGCTCGCCGAACGCAGGCACGAGGTGTCCGCGCGGACCGCCACACCGTGCCCGCCGCGCACAGACGGCATCGCGGCCGCGTTCGACGAGCGACTGCCGTTCGAGCTCACCGCGGGGCAGCGGCAGGTGATCGAGGAGATCGCCGCCGACCTCTCCCGCGAACAGCCGATGCATCGGCTGCTACAGGGTGAAGTCGGCTCGGGTAAGACCATCGTCGCCCTGCACGCGATGCTGCAGGTGATCGACGCAGGCCAGCAATGCGCGCTGCTCGCGCCCACCGAGGTGCTGGCCGCGCAACACTATCGATCGCTGCGCGGCATGCTCGGCGACCTCGGACAGGCCGGGGAACTCGGCGCCGCCGAGAATGCCACTCAGGTCACGTTGGTGACCGGGTCCATGTCCGCGAGTGCCAAACGCGCGGCACTGCTCGCGGCCGTCACCGGTGAGGCGGGCATCGTGATCGGCACGCACGCCCTGATCCAGGACGCCGTGGAGTTCTTCGATCTCGGCATGGTCGTGGTGGACGAACAGCACCGCTTCGGTGTGGAGCAGCGAGACGCGTTGCGCGCGAAGGCCAAGGCCGGTTCCACACCACATCTGCTGGTGATGACCGCGACGCCGATTCCACGCACCATCGCCATGACCACCCTCGGCGATCTGGAAACCTCCACCCTGACCGAACTGCCGCGCGGCCGCTCACCGATCACTTCGAAAGTGGTGCCGCGCCGGGTGCATCCGAACTGGGTCGACCGGGCCTGGGAGCGGATCACCGAGGAGGTGCGCGAGGGCAGGCAGGCGTATGTGGTGTGCTCGCGCATCGGCGACGACGAGGACGGCGGCGGCACATCGCGTAACGGCAAATCCAAGGCCGAGGGCAAAGAGGGGCCGACCACGCAGGCCGTGCTCGACGTTTTCGATCAGCTGCGCACCGGTCCGCTGTCCGAACTACGGGTCGGACTGCTGCACGGCCGCCTGCCCTCGGACGACAAAGACCAGGTGATGCGGGAGTTCAACGAAGGCAGCATCGACGTGCTGGTCTGCACCACCGTCGTCGAGGTCGGCGTGGACGTGCCCAACGCCACCGTGATGGTGATCGTCGATGCCGACCGGTTCGGCGTCAGCCAGCTACACCAATTGCGCGGGCGGATCGGCCGCGGTAAGCATCCGGGGCTGTGCCTGCTGATCACCGACGCCGCCCCGGGCGGTCCGGCGATGACCCGGCTGGAAGCGGTCGCGGCCACCACCGACGGCTTCGAGCTGGCGGTCCTGGATCTGCGCCAGCGCCGCGAAGGCGATGTGCTCGGCTCGGCGCAATCGGGCACGGCACGGTCACTGCGGTTGCTGTCGCTGCTCGACGACCTCGAAGTGATCACGGCGGCACAGCAACTCGCGCGCGAGCTGGTCGAGCAGGATCCCGGACTGACCCAGCACCCGGGTCTGGCGGCGATGATGCATGCCGCCGTCGATTCCGAACGTCTGGAGTACCTGGCCAAGTCCTGATCGGTTCAGATCCGCACCCGCGGGTACGGCAGATCCGCCGACACCTCCTCGGTGACCGCCAGCGGGCTGCCGATCTGCGGGAACGCCCGCTGCGGGCAGGCGGGCCGGTCGCAGACCTTGCACCCGGCGCCGATCGGCACCGCGTTGGCCGGATCGTCGAGCTGGATGCCCTTGGAATACACCAGCCGGTCGGCGTATTCGATATCGCAGCCGAGGCCGATGGCGAAATTCTTGGCCATCGTGCCGAACCCCTGCGGCGCCATCATCGCGGTGCGCGCGATCCAGAAGTAACGGCGGCCGTCGGGCATCTCCGAGACCTGCGTGAGGATGCGGCCGGGATGGGCGAAGGCCTCGTGCACCACCCACAGCGGGCAGCTACCGCCGACCCGTGAGAAGTGGAAGGCGGTGGCGGACTGGCGTTTCGAGATATTGCCCGCTCGATCGGTGCGCACGAAGAAGAACGGCACTCCACGCTGTCCCTGACGTTGCAGGGTGCTCAGCCGATGGCAGATGGTCTCGAAACCCACCTCGAACCGCAGTCCGAGCAGGTCGATGTCGTAGCGCAGTTCCTCCGCCGACCGCAGGAACCGCCCGTACGGCAGGACCAGCGCGCCGGCGAAGTAGTTGGCCAACCCGATCCTTGCCAGCGTGCGGGATTCACCCACCAGTGCGGGCGCCTCGCTCAGCACCGCGTCGAGTTCGTTGCCGTAGAGCAGGAAGGCCAAAGTGGTGGCGATCTGGAAGGCGCGCTGCCCCGGGCGCAACCGCCGGGCCAGGGTGAGGGTGCGACTGTCGGGATCGTAGCGGCGTTTCGGGACCGAGGAGTCGGCGCCGTCACCGCGCACCAGCACGGTCACTCCTGCCCGCTCTTCGGCCACCCTGGCCAACTGCCGATCCAGCGAGCCGATCGACAGCCCGCATTCGTCGAACAGCCGTTCCGCGGCCAGATCCAGGCGGCCGATGTGGTTGTGATGGTCGTAGAAGAAGTCGCGCACGTCCTCGTAGGGCGCGGGCACACCGGCCGCGCCCGCGGGCGCCGCGACCCGTGCCGAGAACAGATCGAGTTGATCGGTGGCCGTGCGTAACCGGCGGTGCATGGCCACCACCAGGCGCGCGATCTCGGGCTGGCGGGTGGCGAGTTCCTCGATCTCGGTCAGCGGCGCGCTCTCCCCACCCGCCGCGTCGACCAGGACCTCGTGCAGATCCGATACCAGCCTGGCATCGGAATCGGCGGCGAAGAACTGCACATCCAGGTCGAAGGTGGAGTTCAGCTTGAGCAGGACCGGGATGGTGAGCGGGCGTTGGTCGCGCTCGAGCTGGTTGAGGTAGCTGGGCGAGAGGTCCAGCGCCTTAGCGAGCGCGGCCTGGGTCATCCGCCGCTCCTCGCGCAGCCGTCGCAACCGGGCACCCGCGTACATCTTCCGCACGGCGAGCGATCGTACCCCGCGTTCTTCGCAAACATCGCAAAAATGCCGGTTGTTACCCACAAAAATCCACGCGTGCAAGGTGTTTTGCCACGGGTTCGTGCTGCGTAGCGTGCGAAGTAACGGTAGAGAGAACGTCAACAGTGCGGAGGACGCATGAAGACCCACATCGTACGTGCTCGCGGATCCGCGGAAGATTTCCCGCGGGCCGAGCATCTGGCCACCAAGATCGCCGAAGTCGCCACCGATCCGGTCGAGGTGACCGAGGCGGTGCGGGAGATGATCGTCAACCGGATCATCGACAACGCCGCGGTGGCGGCAGCCGCGCTGGTCCGCAGGCCGGTGGCGGCGGCCCGGGCGCAGGCAGGGGCCGCGGGCTATTCGCCACGGGCCGGTCGCGCGGGAGCCACGGTGTTCGGGCTGCCGGCCGATCGAGTGGTATCCCCGGAGTGGGCGGCCTGGGCCAACGGGGTCGCGGTACGCGAACTCGATTTCCACGACACCTTTCTGGCCGCCGAGTACTCCCATCCCGGCGACAACATCCCGCCGATCCTGGCCGCGGCACAGCACACCGGGCGCAGCGGCGCCGACCTGATCCGCGGGCTGGCCACCGGATACGAGATCCAGATGGATCTGGTGCGCGGTATCTGCCTGCACGAGCACAAGATCGACCACGTGGCCCACCTCGGGCCCTCGGTCGCGGCCGGACTCGGCACCCTGCTCGGCCTGGATGCGGAGACGATCTACCAGGCCATCGGCCAGGCACTGCACACCACCACCGCCACCCGGCAGTCCCGCAAGGGCGAGATCTCCAGCTGGAAGGCGTATGCGCCGGCCTTCGCCGGGAAGATGGGCGTCGAGGCGGTCGATCGGGCGATGCGCGGGGAGGGTGCGCCGTCGCCGATCTGGGAGGGCGCCGACGGCGTGATCGCCTGGCTGCTCGGCGGACCGGACGCCGAGTATCGGGTTCCGCTGCCCGGCCCTGGCGAGCCGAAACTCGCCATCCTGGACAGCTACACCAAGGAGCATTCGGCCGAGTACCAGAGTCAGGCACCGATCGACCTCGCCCGCCGGATGCGTTCGCGGATCGGCGATCTCGATCAGATCGCCTCGATCGTGCTGCACACCAGCCACCACACCCACGTCGTGATCGGCACCGGTTCGGGCGATCCGCAGAAGTTCGATCCGCACGCCAGCCGGGAAACCCTCGACCACTCGGTGCCCTATATCTTCGCGGTCGCCCTGCAGGACGGCAGCTGGCATCACGAGCTTTCCTATGCGCCGGAACGCGCGCGGCGGCCCGACACCATCGAGCTGTGGCGCAAGATCTCGACGGTCGAAGATGCCGAATGGACCAGGCGCTATCACTCGACTGATCCCGGTGAGAAGGCCTTCGGTGCGCGGGCGGTGGTCACCCTGAAGAGTGGCGAGACCATCACCGACGAGCTGGCCGTTGCCGACGCGCACCCGCTGGGAGCGCGGCCGTTCGCGCGCGAACAGTACATCGAGAAGTTCACCGCGCTGACCGACGGCGTGCTCGACGACGCCGAACAGCGCCGTTTCCTCGACGCCGCGCAGCGGACGCCCGAACTGGCCGCGGGTGAACTCGATCGGCTCACCTTCACCGTCTCCGAACAGGTGCTCGCCGGCGCACCGGCCATCCCCGAGGGCGTGTTCTGATGACCGGGCTCATCGCGGCGGCCAATAGCGCCGCCGACAAGCGGATCGCCCTGCGGGCCGGGCTGGCCGCCGATCGGATCCTGCGGCTGCCGGGTGCGTTCAACCCGCTGGTGGCCAAGCTGATCCAGGAATTGGGATTCGAAGGTGTCTACGTGTCGGGGGCGGTGGTGTCGGCCGAGTTGGGCCTGCCAGATATCGGGCTCACCACGCTGACGGAGGTCGCCGAGCGTGGACAGCAGATCGCGCGGGTCACGGAACTGCCGGTACTGATCGACGCCGACACCGGGTTCGGTGAGCCGATGAACGCCGCGCGCACCGTCACCCTGCTCGAAGACGCCGGCCTGGCCGCCTGCCATATCGAAGATCAGGTCAATCCGAAACGCTGCGGGCATCTCGACGGCAAGGCCGTGGTCGATCGCGACGAGATGGTGCGCAGGCTGCGGGCCGCGGTCACGGCCCGGCGGGACCCGAACTTCGTCATCTGCGCTCGCACCGACGCCAGGGCGATCGAGGGGCTCGACGCGGCCATCGAACGGGCCAAGGCATACGCCGACGCGGGCGCGGACCTGATTTTCACCGAGGCGCTGGCCGACGAGAGCGAGTTCGCGAAGTTCCGTGCGGCGGTGGATGTGCCGCTGCTGGCCAATATGACCGAGTTCGGTAAATCCGAGTTGATCTCGGCGGGCACGCTCGAGGCGATCGGCTTCGACGCCGTGATCTATCCGGTGTCCACGCTGCGGCTGGCCATGTTCGCCGTCGAATACGGGCTGCGTGAGATCGCTTCCACCGGAACGCAAGCCGGGTTGTTGGACGCCATGCAGCACCGGTCGCGGCTCTACGAACTGCTGGAGTATCAGCGCTACAACGACTTCGATTCCGGAATCTTCAATTTCACCGTGAGTGAGTGATCCATATGACCGAGATCAAGAAGGGCCTCGCCGGCGTGGTGGTGGATACCACCAGTATTTCGAAGGTGGTGCCCGAAACGAATTCGCTGACCTACCGCGGGTATGCCGTGCAGGATCTGGCGCGGCACTGTTGCTTCGAAGAGGTCGCGTATCTGCTGTGGTACGGCGAGCTGCCGAATGCCGGGCAGCTGGAACTGTTGTGCCAGCGTGAACGGGCGCAGCGGCGCGCCGACCGGTCGATTCTGTCGCTGGTGCAGAAGATGCCCGACAGCTGCCACCCGATGGATGTGGTGCGCACCGTCGTCAGCTATCTCGGGTCCGAGGACCCGGCCGGGGATCTGTCCGGATCGCCAGGCGACAAGGCGCTACTGGGGAAGGCACTGCGGCTGATGGCAGTGCTGCCCACCGTCATCGCCGCCGATATGCGCCGCAGGCGCGGCCTGGAACCGATTGCGCCGCATTCACATCTGGGATTCGCGGAGAACTTCCTGAACATGTGCTTCGGGAAGGTGCCCGATCGGCGGATCGTGCAAGCCTTCGAAACCTCGCTGATCCTCTACGCCGAGCACGGATTCAACGCCTCCACCTTCGCCGCGCGTGTGGTGACCTCCACCCGCTCCGATATCTACAGCGCGGTGACCGCCGCGATCGGCGCCCTGAAAGGCCCGCTGCACGGCGGCGCCAATGAAGCCGTCATGCGCGACATGCTCGCCATCGGTGAACCCGAACGCGCCCCGCACTGGTTGCGCACCAAATTGGCGAACAAAGAGAAGGTGATGGGCTTCGGCCACCGTGTCTACAAGAACGGCGATTCTCGCGTCCCCACCATGAAAGCGGCCCTCGACGACGTCACCGAAGTGACCGGCGGCCAGAAGTGGGTGCGCATGTACTCCGCACTGGAACACACCATGGCCGAGGCCACTGGCATCGAACCCAACCTCGATTTCCCCGCAGGCCCCGCCTATTACCTGATGGGCTTCGACATCGAGATGTTCACTCCCATCTTCGTCATGAGCCGCATCACCGGCTGGACCGCCCACATCATCGAACAGACCCAGTCGAACGCCTTGATCCGCCCGCTGTCGGCGTACGTCGGCGTCGAACAGCGGGAACTGGTCGTCGCCTGAGACGCGCTGCCGCCGGCGAACCGCGAACAGCTCATCGGAGCTGTTCGCGGTTTTCGCGCGTTGCGACAGACCTCGACGTGGGCCGAGTTCTGCCGTCGACGCCACGATTTCGGCGTGTCGTACGGTGCGTCGAAAATTGTTGACGCCGACGGGAACCGAATCCCCATCCGGTCCGTCCAACCTGGCGAAACGATCGAATCGACAGGTGAGGAGGGGCAGGCACATGGAGCGGAATCAGGGGTGCAGGGCGCTGTGGCGTGGGGTGGTGGCGCCGGATGCTCGGGACCGGCCGGTGTTGCGGGTCGGGCGTCGGTGTCAGGGATGTGTGATCAAGCGTGCTCGGCGTAAGGAAACGGGGGCTGCGGGGGAGACGGAGGGCTGAAGGGCGTGCGGCAGCAGGTGGCCGATGTGAGGCTGGGCCACGCCTTTCGGGGCGTGGCCCAGCTCGTTCACCCGGTCCGGCGGATCAGCGCACGGCGCGGGCGGCGGCGACCATATTGCGCAGCGACGCCTCGACCTCGGCGGTGCCGCGGGTTTTCAGGCCGCAGTCGGGATTGACCCAGAGGCGTTCGGCGGGCACGGCTTTCAGCGCGGCTCGCAGCGACGCGGTGATCTCCTCGACACTGGGTACGCGCGGGGAGTGGATGTCGTAGACGCCGGGGCCCACGCCGAGATCGAAACCGGCGGCATTCAGATCGTCGAGCACCTCCATGCGTGAACGCGCCGCCTCGATGGACGTCACGTCGGCGTCCAGACCCGCGATCGCATCGATCACCTCGCCGAATTCCGAATAGCACAGATGCGTGTGGATCTGCGTGGAGTCGGCGACGCCGGAGGTCGCCAACCGGAACGCCCGCACCGACCAGTCCAGGTAGGCAGGCTGTTCGGCGGCCCGCAGCGGCAGCAACTCCCGCAGTGCCGGCTCGTCCACCTGAATGATCCGGATGCCGGCGTGTTGCAGATCCACGGTCTCGTCCCGGATGGCCAACGCGACCTGCCTGGCCGAATCCGCCAGCGGCTGATCATCACGGACGAACGACCAGGCCAAGATGGTCACCGGCCCGGTCAGCATGCCCTTGACCGGCTTCTCGGTCAGCGATTGCGCGAAGGTGATCCAATCGACCGTCATCGGCGCGGGACGCACCACATCACCGAACAGGATCGGCGGACGGACGCAGCGGGTGCCGTAGGACTGCACCCAACCCAGCTCTGTCGCCGCGAATCCGTCGAGCTGCTCGGCGAAATACTGCACCATGTCATTGCGTTCCGGCTCGCCGTGCACCAGCACATCGAGCTCCAGCTTCTCCTGCAGGGCGATGACGTCGGCGATCTCGTCGCGCATCCGCTGCTCGTAAGCGGCGCGGTCGATCTCGCCCGAACGCACCGCGGCGCGGGCCGACCGGATCGCCGAAGTCTGCGGATACGAGCCGATGGTGGTGGTGGGCAGCAGCGGCAGCTCGAGCCGTTCGCGTTGCAGCTGCCTGCGCTGTTCGGCCGGCGCACGCCGCACCGCGTCGGGACCGAGGGCCGCCAGCCTGGCCCGCACCTGGCCGTTGCTGATCCGTGGATCGGCCGCACGGCTCGCCGAAGCCGCGCGCGCAGCGGACAATTCATCGGCGATCGTCGCGGTGCCCGCGCTCAGGCCGGTGGCCAGCACCCGCACCTCGCCGACCTTTTCCGCACCGAAGGCCAGCCACGAACGCAACGCGTCGTCGAGCCCGGTCTCGACCGCCAGCGAGTACGGCACATGCAGCAGCGAGCACGAGGTCGATACCGCCACCGACTTCGCGCAGCCGAGCAGTGTGCCGAGGGTGCTCAGTGCGGCATCGAGGTCGGTGCGCCACACATTGCGTCCGTCGACCACACCGGCCACCAGCAGCGTGTTCGCCAGTGCGGGCACCGCCGCCACCTCGCCCACTTCGGTGCCGGAGACCAGATCGACCGCGAGGCCTTCGACGTCGGTGCCCGCCAGTGCCGCGAGCGCGGGGCCCGGGGTGCCGAAGTAGGTGGCCACCAGCATCGCCGGGCGATCACCGGACGCGGTGAGCTCGGTGTAGACCCGCCGAACCACGGCCAGCTCGTCCTCGGTCAGATCGGTGACCAGCACCGGTTCATCGATCTGCACCCAGTGCGCGCCCGCCCCGGCCAGCAGGCTCAGCAGTTCGCGATACAGCGGCACCAGCTCGTCGATGCGCTCCAGTGCGGCCGCCCCGGCCGTCTTGGCCAGCTTCAAGAAGGTGACCGGTCCGATGATGACCGGCCGCGCGGGCACGCCGAGCTCGATCGCCTCGCGCAGCTGGTCGAGCACGGTCTCCGGATGCAGGGTGAACGCGGTCTGCGGTCCGAGCTCCGGAACAAGGTAGTGATAGTTCGTGTCGAACCACTTCGTCATCTCCAGTGGTTCGACCGCGTCGGTACCGCGCGCGGCGGCGAAATAGCGGTCCAGCGGGTCCTCGATACCGGCCACGCGCGGCGGTAGCGCGCCGAGCAGCACGGCGGTGTCGAGCATCTGGTCGTAATAGGAGAAGGTGCCGACCGGGATCGAATCCATTCCGGCATCGAGTAATTCGGTGTACTGGGCACGACGCAGCTCGCGAGCCACCTCGTGCAGTCGAGCAGCGTCGATGCGCCCGGCCCAATAGGACTCGGTGGCGCGCTTGAGTTCCCGGCGTGGCCCCACCCGAGGAAGCCCGAGAACCGTTGCGGTGAACGGGTTGTGCGTAAGAACAGTCACGGTGTTTCTCCAGTGCTGAGTTGCGGCGGGCGATCGCCGATTCGGGTACGCACGGCACCGATGAGCCCCGGACGACCCGGCAGACGGGTCGGGTATTGGCAACACAGGTGGCGAGCGCCCGGTCCACGAGGCGATGGCCGCCGGATACGGCGTATCCGGCACAACGGGCAGGTCTTCGGACTCGCGGGCACCGGCCGATTCGGCCGACCTACTGGCCGTCGCTTCCCAGGCGGTGTGCCCAGTGCTGATGACGGCGGTCGTTCCCACTCACCGCTGCGGGACAGTCCCGGATTTCCACCGGGTTCCCTCTCACCCGCCAGGGGCGGGCTTCGACGCCGGGGCGGACGTTCGGGGCTCCTTGTCGTCCGGCCGGCGAACCAGCTGCGGTGCCCACGATAGTCGGGGCAGCGCTCCGGTGGTGAGCCGCCCATCCCTGACTTAACCTAAACACCTGTCTTTCACAACGGCGAGGAGGAGGAGCCGTGCAGGCACCGAAACCACCGATGACCTCGGTCGTCATTCCCGCGCACATCGCCGGCGATACCGATCGCGGGCATCTCGACGAGCAGCTCGCGGCACTCGCCGAACAGGACTACGACGGCGAGTTCGAGGTCGTCGTCGCGGACAATCGCAGCGCACCCGGCCTCGAAGCTCATCTGGCCGGGCACCCGCTGCGGGAACGGCTGCACCTGCGCTGGGTCGCCGCGTCGGAGAGGGCCGGCGCGGCGTACGCCCGCAATGTCGGCGCCGAGCACGCCACCGGTGACGTGCTGCTGTTCTGCGATCACGACGACCGCGTGCAGCCGGACTGGATGCGTCGCATGCTCGCGTTCCTCGACGAAGGCTACGACCTGATCAGCTGTGCGGTCGAAGGCCGCTCGCTCAATGCCGACAACCGGCGGGGCATCGCCGAGGTGCCCGAACCGGATCGATTCCAGCCGCCCGGAGTGTTCGCCCCGGTGATCGTCGGCTGCGCGATGGCGTGCCGAGCGAACGTGTATCGCAAACTCGGCGGGATCGACGTCACCTATGCAGCCAATGAGGATCTCGCCTTCGGCTGGCATGCGCACCGGGAAGGTTTCCGTACCGGGTTCCTGCCCCAGGCCTTGGTCGCCTATCGCTATCGCCGTGGGTTCCGGCCGGGCTATCGCCAGGGACGTGCGCGCGGTATCGGCCTGGCCCGGCTGAATGCCGAATTCCCCGGTAACGGTCTGCCGGAGATCCATCTGCCGGAGGTGCTGATCCGCCTGCTCCGGCTCGCGTTCTCGCGTGGGCTGACCGGCGAAGAGCGTGGTCTGCTGATCGGCGTCGGGGTGGGCCAGCTACGTGGTGGCCTGCGGTACCGCACTCTGCACTGGTGGTGACCGGCCAGTAGGTAACTCACCAGTAGCTATGACCCGGCGTTCATCGCACGTTCCGCCGGGCGGTGCGGTGAGATATGACGGCCGGGTGAACGCAACTTCGCAACCATGCAAGGACCGGTTGTGAAGATTGCTGCGAAGGGGACTTCCCTGTCGGCCCACGGTGCGAGGGCGGGTACCTTAGGTCAATGTTCTCGAAAGTCTTGGTTGCCAACCGCGGCGAAATCGCCATCCGCGCCTTCCGTGCGGCCTATGAACTCGGCATCGGGACCGTGGCCGTCTTCCCGCATGAGGACCGCAACTCGGTGCACCGCCTGAAGGCGGACGAGGCCTATCAGATCGGCGAGGAAGGCCACCCGGTCCGGGCATACCTGTCCATCGACGCCATCATCGAGGCGGCCAAGACAGCCGGGGCCGACGCCATCTACCCCGGGTACGGCTTCCTGTCCGAGAACCCCGACCTCGCGGCCGCCTGCGCGCGGGAGGGCATCACCTTCATCGGCCCCTCCAGCGAGGTGCTCGAGCTCGCCGGTAACAAAGCGCGCGCGATCGCCGCGGCCAAGGCGGCCGGGCTTCCGGTACTGAAATCGAGCGAACCGTCGGCAAATGTCGAAGAGCTGCTCGCCGCGGCGGAATCGATGGAATTCCCGATCTTCGTCAAGGCCGTCGCCGGTGGCGGTGGTCGCGGTATGCGCCGGGTCGCCGCGCCCGCGCAATTGCGCGAATCCATCGAAGCCGCCTCCCGCGAAGCCGAATCGGCCTTCGGTGACCCGACCGTCTTCCTCGAACAGGCGGTGGTGAATCCGCGCCATATCGAGGTGCAGATCCTGGCCGACACGCAGGGCAATGTCATGCACCTGTTCGAACGCGACTGTTCGGTACAGCGGAGGCACCAGAAGGTGATCGAGCTCGCCCCCGCGCCGAACCTCGATCCCGAACTGCGCGAACGCATCTGCGCCGATGCGGTGGCCTTCGCCCGCGAGATCGGCTACAGCTGCGCTGGCACCGTGGAGTTCCTGCTCGACGAGCGTGGCAACCACGTCTTCATCGAGATGAACCCGCGCATCCAGGTCGAGCACACGGTGACCGAGGAGATCACCGATGTGGATCTGGTGCAGTCGCAGCTGCGCATCGCCGCCGGTGAATCGCTCGCCGATCTGGGTCTGAGCCAGGACACCGTCGCCATTCGCGGCGCGGCCATGCAGTGCCGGATCACCACCGAGGATCCGGCCAACGGCTTCCGCCCCGACACCGGCCGCATCACCGCCTACCGCACCCCGGGCGGCGCGGGCATCCGGCTGGACGGCGGCGCCAACCTCGGCGCCGAGATCGGCGCCTACTTCGACTCCATGCTGGTCAAGCTGACCTGTCGGGGCCGCGATTTCTCCACCGCGGTCGCGCGGTCCCGGCGTGCGCTGGCCGAGTTCCGCATCCGCGGCGTCACGACCAACATTCCGTTCCTGCTGGCCGTGCTCGACGACCCGGATTTCCGGGCGGGCAAGGTCACCACGTCGTTCATCGACGAACGGCCGCAGCTGCTCGACCTGCGCCGGTCCGCCGACCGCGGCACCAAGATCCTCGAATACCTGGCCGACGTCACCGTCAACAAGCCGCACGGTGAACGCCCGACCGCGGTGTACCCGCACGACAAGCTGCCCGCCATCGACCTGTCGGTGCCGCCGCCGGACGGCTCGCGCCAACGACTGCTGACGCTGGGCCCCGAAGGTTTCGCGCGGGCACTGCGCGAACAGGACGCGGTCGCTGTCACCGACACCACCTTCCGCGATGCGCACCAGTCCCTGCTCGCCACCCGGGTACGCACCGGCGGACTGCTCGCTGTCGCCGGCCACGTCGCCCGGCTGACCCCGGAGCTGCTGTCCATCGAAGCCTGGGGCGGCGCCACCTACGACGTCGCGCTGCGGTTCCTCTACGAGGACCCGTGGGAGCGACTGGCCGCCCTGCGCGAGGCGATTCCCAACATCTGCTTGCAGATGCTGCTGCGCGGCCGCAACACCGTCGGCTACACGCCGTACCCGGAGAAGGTGACCAGGGCCTTCGTCTCCGAGGCGACCGCCACCGGTATCGATATCTTCCGCATCTTCGACGCCCTGAACAACGTCGACCAGATGCGTCCGGCCATCGACGCGGTGCGCGAAACCGGCACGGCGATCGCCGAAGTCGCGATGAGCTACACCGGCGATCTGTCCAACCCGGACGAGAACATCTACACCCTCGACTACTACCTCAAGCTGGCCGAACAGATCGTCGACGCGGGCGCCCACGTCCTCGCGATCAAGGACATGGCAGGCCTGCTGCGTGCCCCCGCGGCCGCGACCCTGGTCTCGGCGCTGCGCAGCAATTTCGATCTGCCGGTGCACGTGCACACCCACGACACTCCCGGCGGTCAGCTGGCCACCTATCTGGCGGCCTGGCAGGCCGGCGCCGACGCCGTCGACGGCGCCAGTGCCGCGATGGCGGGCACCACCAGCCAGCCCGCGCTGTCCGCGATCGTGGCGGCGGCGGCCAACAGCTCGCACGACACCGGCCTGAGCCTGCAGAACGTCTGTGATCTGGAGCCGTACTGGGAGGCGCTGCGCAAGGTGTACGCGCCGTTCGAATCCGGTCTGCCCGCGCCGACCGGCCGCGTCTACACCCACGAGATCCCGGGTGGCCAGCTGTCGAATCTGCGTCAGCAGGCGATCGCGCTCGGCCTCGGTGATCGTTTCGAAGAGGTCGAGGCGAAATACGCTGCCGCCGACCGGCTGCTCGGCCGGCTGGTGAAGGTGACGCCGTCGTCGAAGGTCGTCGGTGATCTGGCGCTGGCGCTGGTCGGTACCGGCGTCGACATCGAGGACTTCGCCGCCGACCCCGGCCGCTACGACATCCCGGATTCGGTAATCGGGTTCCTGCGCGGCGAGCTCGGCACGCCCGCCGGCGGCTGGCCCGAACCGTTCCGCACCAAGGCGCTGGCCGGGCGCGGCACCGCCAAGCCGGAAACACCGCTCACCCCCGAGGACGAGGCCGGGCTGGCGGGTACCTCCGAGCAGCGGCGCGCCACGCTCAACCGGCTGCTGTTCCCAGGGCCCACCGCTGAATTCCTCGCCCACCGCGACAAATACGGCGACACCACCGGCCTGTCCGCCAACCAGTTCTTCTACGGCCTGCGGCGCGGCGAAGAACACCGCGTGCAGCTGGAGAAGGGCGTCACCCTGCTCATCGGCCTGGAGGCGATCTCCGAGCCCGACGAACGCGGCATGCGCACGGTGATGTGCATCCTCAACGGCCAGCTGCGGCCGGTGTCGGTGCGCGACCGCTCGGTGGCCAGCGAGATCCCGGCCGCGGAGAAGGCCGACAAGAACAACGCGGGCCACATCGCCGCGCCGTTCGCCGGTGTGGTGACCCTCGCCGTCTCCGAGGGCGACACGGTGGCGGCCGGCGACACCATCGGCACCATCGAAGCCATGAAGATGGAAGCCGCCATCACCGCGCCGCGCGCGGGCCTGGTCGGCCGCGTCGCCATCGGCAAGGTGCAGCAGGTCGAGGGTGGTGACCTGCTGGTCGAGCTGGCCGTGCGCGAATCCGAATGACCCGCATCGTCGCCGGGACCGCGGGCGGGCGCCGTCTGCGCGTCCCGCCCGCGGGCACCCGGCCCACCTCGGATCGGGTGCGCGAGGCGTTGTTCAGCGCGATCGATGCCCGGCTGGATCTGGAGGGTGCCCGGGTGCTGGACCTGTACGCCGGGTCCGGTGCGCTCGGGCTGGAAGCGCTCTCGCGCGGCGCGGCGCGGGCGATGCTGATCGAATCCGATCGCAAGGCCGCCGCTGTGGTGCGCGGCAATATCGCCGATCTCGGACTGCCCGGCGCCGAGCTGCGTGTCGGGTCCGTGGCGAGCGTGCTGGCGCAGCCGGCGCCGGTCGAGTTCGACCTGGTGTTCTCCGATCCGCCCTACGATCTCGACACCGCCACCGTGGTCGCCGATCTCACCGCGCTCGCCGGCAACGGCTGGCTCGCCCCCGATGCGCTGGTGGTGGTCGAACGGTCCAGCCGTTCACCCGAGATCGACTGGCCCGCCGGATATTCGGCGCGGAAGCCGCGCCGCTACGGCGAGACCAGGATCGAGCTCGCCGAGTTCGATGGCGCCCCCGCCGAACCCGGCCCCCGGCCTGCTAGCGTCTGACTCATGGCAGGAGCGCTGTGCCCGGGCTCGTTCGACCCGGTGACCAATGGACATATCGACGTGTTCAATCGGGTGGCGGCCCAGTTCGACGAGGTCGTCGTCACGGTGATGATCAACAAGAACAAGAAGGGCATGTTCAGCGTCGACGAGCGCATCGACATGCTGCGGGAGGCGACCGCGCATCTGCCCAACGTGCGGGTGGAATCCTGGGCCGGTCTGCTGGTGGATTTCGCCCGCGAACAGGGCATCACCGCGATCGTCAAGGGGCTGCGCGACGCAGGCGACTTCGGCTACGAACTGCAGATGGCGCAGATGAACAAGAAGCTGTCCGGTGTCGACACCTTCTTCATCGCCACCAACCCGGCGCTCAGCTACCTGTCCAGCTCACTGGTCAAGGAAGTGGCGACCTACGGCGGCGACGTCAGCGACATGCTGCCGCCCGCGGTGCACAAGCGGCTGCTGGATCGAATCGCCGAGCGCGCGAACTGACCGTACTCACGACGTCGCCCCGGACACCACCTCGGTGGGCCGGGGCGACGTCGTCTGGCAGGTGAACTCAGAAGACCAATCCGCGCAGCGCCAGGAAACGCAACCCGCCGACGGCGGCGGTGATGCCGAGGACTGCGGCGGCCTGGAAGGTGCTGTCGAGGCCGGGCGCCCAGAAATCGAGTGCGGCCAGACCTGCGGTGGAGATGCCGAGGCCGGCCAGCGCGAGCCCGCCGCCTTCCCACTGGGCGGTGAACCAGCCGACACGACCGGCGGCGTGGAAGGTGAGCTGGCGATGCAGCTCGTTGGCGATGATCGTGCTGACGACGGAACCGACCACATTGGCCACCAGCGGCCCGATGCCGAGCATGCCGAAGAACAGCAGCACATAGGCGATATTGCTGCAGCCGCCGACCAGGGCGAACCGGATCAGCTGAGGGAATGCCCGATCGCCGCGCAGATACCCGAGCACGCGACCGAGCCGCCGGCTCGACGCTTCCCGCATATCCGGGTACGGCCCGGCCAGCGGCGTGAGAACGCGCGCGGTGGGCAGTGCCGGTCGCGGTAGTTCCAGGACGGTCATGGTCATTCCGATCGAACGTGAGCCAACAGGTAAGACAACTGCGAGGGTCTTCGCATTCCTTCCCGTCGGCGTGAACGCCAGGCTTCGTGTGTCGTGTGTTCAGTGTGTACTGAACACACGAAACCTGTCAACGTCGATGTCGAGGTGTCCTGCTCGTCGGCCTGCTTCACTGCACGGTCGCAGGGTGTGCCTGTGGTCCGCTTATGAAGATCTTGTGGCTTCCGAACGAATTTAGCACGAAGCGGAGGCCCTTACTCCACTTGATTTCTGTGGTCTGCGAGACACTGGCACGACACACCGGAAAGGGACTCGGCACAGGCCGTGGCGAAGGGCACACTGGGCGGCGACGGAAGTTCGCCGTCGATCCGGAGAGCGGGGTAAGTGAGCATGTATCGCGTATTCGAAGCACTCGACGAGTTGGTCGCCATCGTCGAAGAGGCGCGCGGGATCCCTCCGACGCGCAATTGCATCGTGCCGCGCGGTGATGTGCTTGAGCTGCTCGACGACGTCAGAGACGCCCTGCCGGGCGAACTCGACGACGCCCAGGACGTCCTCGACCATCGCGACAAGATCGTCACCGATGCCCGCAACGCCGCCGAAACGGCGGTGACCGGCGCCAACGAACAGGCCGCCGAAACCATCGAGAACGCACGAGCCGAGGCCGACCGCATCCTCGCCGACGCCAAGGCGCACGCCGACCGCATGGTCGCCGAGGCCACCGCGCACGCCGACCATCTGGTGGACACCGCCGAAGCCGAGGCCGCTCGCGTGGTCGCCGACGGCAATGCCGAATACGAGGCCCTCACCGGACGGGCGCGCGCGGAGTCCGAGCGGATGATCGAGGCGGGCAAGGCCGCCTACGAGCGCTCGGTCGCCGACGGTCAGGCCGAGCGGGACCGGCTGGTCGCGCAGACCGAGGTGGTGCGGGCCGCGCACGCGGAATCGGCGCGGCTCATCGACGCCGCGCAGGCCGATTCGGACCGGATGCGCGAGGAGTGCGATCACTACGTCGACTCCAAGCTCGCCGAATTCGAGGAGACGCTCAACGGCACGCTGCGCATCGTGGGCCGCGGCCGTCAGCAGCTGCGTACCGGGATGGGCATGCCCGACTACGCCTCCGACTACCGCCGCTAGGGGCGGAAACCGTCGATCGGGGCGCGGGCCCGGCCGACCGGCTCGACTTGGGTTCGGCGCGCGCTGTCGCGTATTGTGGAGTGGTTGCCCATTCCCCCGTGATGATGAAGGTGAGTTCGTGATGCCCGCCGGTTCCGGTTCCGCCTCGCGTTCGCGTACCGGTTCGCACCCGGTGCCCGACGCGGGTTTCGTGCTGGACGTCCGCAACCTCGGCCGGGGCGCCGGGTCGATGCGTGAGCTGCATCGCACGGTCACCACCACCGATCGCCTCGGACTCGACCTGATCGCCGTCCCCGCCGGCAGCGACGTGGAGCTCGACCTGCGTTTGCAGTCGGTCTCCGAGGGTGTGCTGATCACGGGAACGGTGTCGGCGCCGCTCACCGGCGAATGCTCGCGGTGCCTCGAATCGTTCGACGACGAGATCGAGCTGTCGCTGACCGAGCTGTTCGCCTATCCCGACAGCGCCACCGAGCAGACCACCTCCGAGGACGAGGTGTACCGGATGGCCGACGATCTCATCGACCTCGAACCCGTCATCGTCGACGCCCTGGGCGTCGAGCTTCCGCTGCAACCGTTGTGCACGCCCGACTGCGCCGGACTGTGCCCGGAATGCGGCGTGCGGATGGCGATTGCGGGTTCTGATCATGGGCATGAGATACTTGACCCTCGCTGGGCCGGGCTGGCGAAGTTCGCCGCCGATTCACCCAGCACCGGCAGCCCCGATGAGGGTGCCGCCACCCCAGACCGTTCCGCCGAACAGGCAAACACTGCCGACCGGGCAGAGACACAGACAGAGGAGAAGTAGTCGTGGCCGTTCCCAAGCGCCGGATGTCCCGTTCCAACACCAGGTCGCGGCGCAGCCAGTGGAAGGCTGTCGCGCCCACCCTCGTCACCTGCCCGAACCGGGCCTGCGGTGAGAAGACCCTGCCGCACATCGCCTGCCCGTCCTGCGGCACCTACAAGGGCCGCCAGGTCACCTCTGCGGTCTGAGCACCAGATCAGCCGTGACCGCCGGTAAGGACGAACTCGGCCCCTCCGGTGACCACGCGAGCCTGCTCGCCGCACTCGGTGTGGAGATACGGCCGGAGCTGCTGACGCTCGCGCTCACCCACCGCTCGTACGCGTACGAGAACGGTGGACTCCCGACCAACGAGCGCCTGGAATTCTTGGGCGACTCGGTGCTCGGGCTGAGCATCACCGAACGGCTCTACCACGAGCACCCGGACAAATCCGAGGGCGAGCTCGCCAAGCTGCGCGCCAGCGTGGTGAATATGCACGCGCTCGCCGAGGTCGCCCGCGGTCTCGGCGAGGGCGGGCTCGGCGCGCACCTGCTGCTCGGCAAGGGTGAGGAACTCACCGGTGGCCGGGACAAGCCGAGCATCCTCGCCGACGGCATGGAGTCGCTGCTGGGTGCCGTGCATCTCGAGCACGGCATCGAGGTCGCCCGCGGTGTGGTGCTGCGGCTGTTCGCCGATCTGCTCGAGCGTGGCCCCCGCATGGGTGCCGGACTCGACTGGAAGACGAGTCTGCAGGAGCTCACCGCCGAACGCGGCCTCGGTGTGCCCAGCTACGAGATCACCTCGACCGGGCCCGACCACGACAAGGAATTCACCGCGACCACGGTGATCGGCGGGCAGGCCTACGGTCAGGGCATCGGCCGATCCAAGAAGGAAGCCGAGCAGAAGGCCGCGGGGGCCGCCTACCAGGCGCTCACCGCGGAATCCTGACGTGCCCGAACTTCCCGAAGTCGAGGTCGTGCGGCGTGGGCTGGCCGGTCATGTGGTCGGCCACGTCATCGACGCGGTGGCCGTCAGCCATCCGCGCTCGGTCCGCCGTCACCTCGAAGGCGCCGCCGATCTCGCCGTTCGGCTGTCCGGGCTGCGCGTCACCGCCGCCGAACGCCGCGGCAAGTACCTGTGGCTCACCTTCGACGACCCCGATCTCGCCCTGGTGGTGCATCTGGGGATGAGTGGTCAGATGCTCATCCGCCCGGCCGACGCGCCGGTGGAAAAGCACGCCCACATTCGCGCCACCCTCGACAACGGCTCGGAACTGCGCTTCGTCGACCAGCGCACCTTCGGCGGTTGGGCCTTGGCCGATCTGGTCGAGGTGGACGGCACCCGCGTCCCCGAACCTGTCGCCCATATCGCCCGTGACCCGCTGGACCCGCGATTCGACGCCGAGGCGGTGGTGTCCGCGATCCGGACCAAGCGCACCGAGATCAAGCGGGTCCTGCTCGACCAGACAGTGATCTCCGGCGTCGGCAACATCTACGCCGACGAGGCGCTGTGGCGAGCCAAAATCCACGGTTGCCGCCTTGCCTCCGGGCTCACCAGACCGGTGCTGCGCACCCTGCTCACCGAGGCCGCGGCCGTCATGCGGGATGCTCTCGCGGCCGGCGGTACCTCGTTCGACGCGCTGTATGTCGACGTCAACGGCGATTCCGGCTATTTCGAGCGCTCCCTGGCCGTCTACGGCCGCGCCGACCTGCCGTGCCCGCGCTGCGGGGCGGCGATCGTGCGGGAGAAGTTCATGAACCGCTCCTCGTATTCGTGTCCGCGATGCCAGCGGAAGCCTCGCCCCGGCACCCGTTAGCGAGCTACCGTTTCTGCATACGGCTCTACTGTGACACCGGCCGTGCAGGAAGGACACATGCGCAAGCTCACCTACTACGTCGCATCCACCATCGACGGGTTCATCGCCACCGAGGAAGGGTCGGTCGACTTCTTCCCGGTGGGCGGCGACCACGGCCCGGCGATCACGGCGCAGTACCCGGAAACGCTGCCGACCAAAGTGCGCGAGGCGCTCGGGATCGATAAGCGCAACGCCAACTTCGATACGGTGCTGATGGGCCGTAAGACCCACGATTTCGGGGTCCGTACCGGTACTTCCAGCCCGTACGCGCATCTGCGTCAGTTCGTGGTTTCCACGACCATGACCGAAAGCCCTGACCCGGCGGTCGAGCTGATCTCCGCCGACCCGCTGGCCACGGTGCGCGAGCTCAAACGCGACAAGGGGCTCGGCATCTGGCTGTGCGGCGGCGGCGAACTGGCCCAGGTGCTGCTGCCGGAGATCGACCAGATCTTCCTCAAGCTGTATCCGATCGTGCTCGGCCGGGGCCGTTCGCTGTTCGGCGACGGACCCAAGCTGCCCGAGCCGACCCGGTTCCGGGTCATCACCAGCCAGGTCTTCGAGGACGGCGTGGCCTTCGTGAAATACGCCAGGATCCGATAGGCCGAGGTGGGCGGCGATCCGACCGGAACACCGGACCCGGCCGAGGTGCCGGGGCCGGTGGCCGCGTTGCGCGAGATCGGCTTCTGGCTCGAGCGCGAGCGCGCGAAACGCATCGGGTGCAGGCCTATCGGCGGGCCGCCGATATCGTCGCCGGGCTCAGCGAGGACGAACGCGCCGCCAGGCAGGCCGCGGGCAGCTGGCAGGAGCTGGCGGGCATCGGACCGAAGACGGCGGCCGTCATCGAGCAGGCGTACTCCGGTGTGGTGCCGCGGTACCTGACCGAGCTGCGGGCCGCCGCCGAACCGATCGGCATCGAGGGCAGGCCGCTGCGCCGGCTGCTGCGCGGTGACCTGCACACCCACTCCGACTGGTCCGACGGCGGCAGCCCGATCGCGGAGATGATGCGCACCGCCGCCGCGCTCGGCCACGAATACTGTGCGCTGACCGATCATTCGCCGCGACTGACCGTGGCCAACGGACTCTCGGCGCAACGACTGCGGCGTCAGCTCGACGTGATCGCCGAACTCAATGCCGAACTCGCGCCGTTTCGCATCCTCACCGGCATCGAGGTCGACATCCTCGACGACGGCAGCCTCGATCAGGACCCCGCCCTGCTCGATGAGCTGGATATCGTTGTGGCCAGCGTGCATTCGCGGCTGCGCGACGACCGCGAGACCATGACCAAACGCATGGTCTACGCCGTCGCCAATCCACTGGTCGATGTGCTCGGCCACTGCACCGGCCGGCTGGTGCTCGGCGGGCGCGGCACCCGGCCGGAATCGGATTTCGACGCCGAACTGGTCTTCGAGGCGTGCCGGCGATTCGGCACCGCGGTCGAGATCAACAGCAGGCCGGAACGGCAGGATCCGCCGAGCCGGTTGATGCGGCTCGCGGTCGAGATCGGTTGTGAATTCGCCATCGACACCGATGCGCACGCGCCCGGCCAATTGGATTGGCAAGGCTACGGTTGTGCCCGTGCCGTCGCCAACGAGGTGCCACCCGAACGTGTCATCAATACCCGGCCGGTGGACGAATTGCTGGCCTGGACGCGGCAAACCGGGGCCTGATCGCGCGCGGAGTTTGATTAACTGTTGGCGAACATTTCGGCCGACGCTGGTGAATTGCGCCGGGCGCGGCCGAAAATGATTGCCATGCATTCTCGTTGGGGAGGGACAGTTCAGTGGGCGGTTTTCCGCTAGAGATCGTGCTCGCGCTCATCGGTATCGCGGTGCCGGTCGGGGCCTTCCTCTGGGAGTTCGTCTTCGTCGGGCGCAAACAGCTCGGCTATCGAGTGCAGATGGATACGCCGGTCACCGGTGAGATCGAATCGGTGTTTCCCGGTGTACTGCCCCAGTTGCGCCCGCAGGCCGACGGGGCGAGTCCCGATCTGAAAGACCTGTCGGTGGTCCTGATGCGGATCGAGAACAGCGGTGCCACCTCGCTCGACAGTGCCGACTACGGCGTTCCCGACAACGGTCGCGCCGGGCTGCACCTGCGGTTCCCGCAGCGGCGGGTGATCGGTATGGCCGTCACCGAACTCAGCGATCCCGCGCTCGGCGATCTGCTCGAACCGGATTCGGGTATCGCGGTGCGGGAGACTTCCGACAATGTCGGGATCATCGACCTGCCCCGGGTGCCGCTGAACCGGGCCGATCACTACAAGATCCTGGCCATCCTGCAGCGGTCGGCAGGCACGGGGGAGTATCCGCCGCCGCGGTTGCAGGGCATGATCAAGGGCGGCCGGGTCACCGAAACCCGCAGCCAGACCGGCATTCCGTTGTTCATGATCGCGCTCATCGCGTTTCTGGTGGTGGTGATCGTCGCGCAATTCATCGTCGCGGCGGTCGAACGGGGGAAGGCGCCGCTCGGATGCGCCGACGGAAAGCTGACGGTGGTCGGGTCGACCGCGTTCGAACAGGTGATTCGCCAGGCGGCCGACGTCTATAAACACAGCTGCCGTGGCGCCACCTTCGAATTCGCCTTCGAGGGCAGCGAACCGGGCATGAACCGGCTGGAATCGGAGGGCAACGACAATCCGGGGCTGCTCGCGATCGCGGACGGCCCGATGGGGCTGGATTATCCGGAGCTGGTGGAGCGGCCGCTGGCCCTCTCGCTGTTCAGCGTGATCGTGCACCCCGGAACGAAGGTCCGGCATCTGACCGTCGAGCAGATCCGCGATCTGTACGCCGGGCGGGTGCGGAACTGGAGCGAGCTGGGTGGGGCGGATCTGCCGGTGCGGCTGATCAACCGGCATCCGGGCTCGGGGACGCGGCGAACCTTCGAGACCCGGCTGCTCGACGGCGAGCAGCCGCCCGCCCGCGATGCCACCTGCCGGGAGATCCGCCGCGAGCCCGGCCCCGGCCGCTGCGATGTGGCCGTCACCAAGGACATGCTCGCCGCGGTGGCGGAGACGCCCGGCGCCGTCGGCTACGCCGAGCACGCCGACGCCGCCGAATCCACGCAGGTCGCGACGGTGACCATCAACGGCCAGCAGGCCACCCGGGAGGCGGCCGCCAACCGCGTCTACCCGTTCTGGGGTATCGAGTACGCCTACAGCTACGGCGATTTCGCGCCCGGCTCGCTGGGTGCGAGCTTCCTGCGGTTCCTCACCGAAGCCGGCGGGGAAGACGTGATCCGGGCCGCCGGGAACATGCCGTGCCGGGATCTGGCCTACCCGTCGATGTGCCGCCCGTTCCCGTGAGTTCGATGGCCGGACCTGTCGGTGGGGACGGCCATAATCGTCGACCATGCGGGAGTTGTCGTTACGTGAGTTGAACCGGACGTTGCTGGTGCGGCAGCGGCTGGCCGAACGCGTCGACGACGCGCCGCTCGAGGTGATCCGGCATCTGGTGGCGGTGCAGGGGCAGGAACCGAACTGGCCCTATGTAGGGCTGTGGGCGCGGGTCGACGG
The DNA here is from genome assembly GCF_059509835.1 of Nocardia sp. CDC519. Lineage (NCBI taxonomy): Bacteria > Bacillati > Actinomycetota > Actinomycetes > Mycobacteriales > Nocardiaceae > Nocardia > Nocardia sp. CDC519. The sequence continues at coordinate 2,154,133 of NZ_CM183377.1, forward strand.
ATTCCGGCACGCCGATCTCGAAGGGCTGCTGCGGGGCCAGGAAGTGGTGCGTTCCACCATGATCCGGCGCACCATGCACCTGGCCACCACCGAGGACTACCGCTGGCTGCGCCCCACGATGCAGCCGTGGGTCGAGTCGTTGCTGAAAGCGGCCTACTACCGCGACGAGATCGAAGGGATCGACCTCACCGCCCTGGCCGCGCACGGCAGACGCCTGCTCACCGGGCGCATGCTCGCGCGCGGTGAACTCGGCGCGCTGCTCGCCGAACACTTCCCCGACCGGCACACCCGCCGCCTCGCCGACACCGTCGAGGTGCTGGTTCCGCTGGCACACAGCGCGGAGACGGGGGCGTGGGGCCGCTGGCGCAATCGCTACGTCACCGTCGGTCTTGCCGACGAATGGATCGGCGCACCGCTCGCCGAGGCCGACCTCGACACCCTCGTGCTGCGCTACCTTGCCGCCTTCGGTCCTGCGACGGTCGCCGATATCCAGGCGTGGTCCGGCACCACCCGGCTCGCCGCGGTGATCGCCCGCCTGCGTCCGCGGTTGCGGGTCTTGCGGGACGAGGAGGGCCGCGAGCTCTTCGACGTCCCGGATGCCCCCATTGCCGCCGGCGACCTCCCCGCCCCGGTCCGCTTCCTGCCCGCGTTCGACAACGCGCTGCTCGGACACAAGGACCGGCGGCGCGTGATCGCCGAAGCGGACCGCCGCCGCACCGCCAAGGAAGCATCCGCCGGGATCCCGGCCTACCTGGTCGACGGTTTCGTGCACGGACGATGGCTGCTGGACGGTGCCACGATCCGGATCGTGCCGTGGCATCCGTTCACCGCCGCCACCGAGCAGTCAGTGCTCGATGAAGCCGCCGCGCTGATCGCGTTCATCCTGCCGGGAGGAACCGGCGAGATCGTCATCGACCGGTCGGAGCTGAACGGCTCGTGAGTGCGGCGAGCGAGCACCGCCCGCCCGGACGACCCGGACGGGCGGGCGGCGGAACCGCTCGGGGGTGGACGGCCCCCGAGCGTCTGCCGGTCAGCTCGGGAACGGGTAGGTGCGGTCCAGGTCGAGATTGAGTTCCACGACGTCGACCCGTGGTTCGCCGAGGAAGCCGAGGGTCCGGCTGTCGGTGTTGGCGTCGACCAGGGCGCGTACCTGGGCCTCGGTGATATGCCTGGCGCCGGCGATCCGGGCGATCTGGATCTCGGCGTAGGCGGGGGAGATGTGCGGGTCGAGGCCGCTGCCGCTCGCGGTGACCGCGTCGGCGGGGACGGCGGGGGTATCGGGTGCGTCACCGCGGATGGGGACGATGCGGCCGATGGCGTAGTCGGCGCCCGGTTCGGCACATTCGACCGGGACACCCAGGTAACTGCTGACGAACGGCTCGGCAGGGCACAGTTCGTTGACGCTGACCACCCGGACCGGCGCGCTCACCTCGCCGGTGCCATCCCGCGGCCCGATCACCGACAGCACCGCGCCCACCCCGTCTTTCGTGCAGAACGGGCGGGAACCGTCGACCCCCTCACGGTCGGCGATCTCCTTGCTGCGGGCGCATACGGTGGTGAGCAGGCTGGTGCGGTCGGCGGTGTCCACGACGTCCTCGGGGCCGAGGTTGCTCGCGGAGCTGGACATGGGGTCGTAGCCGTCGCCCGCGGCGGACGGGCGGGACTGGAAGTACTGCGGCAGCGCGTTGCCGTCGGCGTCGGTGAACGATTGGCCGATCAGGCTGGAGCCGACCAGTTTTCCGTCCGCGTACAGCAGCGAACCGTCGGCCTTGCCGTTCAATCCGGGCAGCTGGCCTGCCGCGAACACGGCGAGCGGATAGGCGATCCCGGTGATGGCGGTCAGTACGAGCAGCGCCCGCACCGCGGCCAGATGCTGGCGGATCCAGGTGGCTTTCCGCATCGAGAACACAGACATATCAGGACATCCCGGGGAAGAGGTGGACCACGAGGTCGATGAGTTTGATGCCGGCGAACGGCGCGATGATGCCGCCGAGGCCATAGACCAGCAGGTTGCGGCTCAACAGTGCGGAAGCATTGCTCGGCCGGTACTTCACCCCGCGCAACGCCAGTGGAATCAACGCGACGATCACCAGGGCGTTGAAGATGACCGCCGACAGGATCGCCGACTGCGGACTCGCCAGCCGCATGATGTTGAGCGCGTCCAAGCCGGGGAACAGCGAGACGAACAGCGCCGGAATGATCGCGAAGTACTTGGCGATGTCGTTGGAGATGGAGAAGGTCGTCAGCGCGCCGCGGGTGATGAGCAGCTGCTTGCCGATCTCCACGATCTCGATCAGTTTGGTCGGATCCGAATCCAGATCGACCATATTGCCGGCTTCCTTGGCGGCCGAGGTGCCGGTGTTCATCGCCAGTCCCACATCGGCTTGGGCCAGCGCAGGGGCGTCGTTGGTGCCGTCACCGGTCATGGCCACCAGCCTGCCGCCGTCCTGCTCCTTCTTGATCAGCGCGAGTTTGTCCTCCGGGGTGGCCTCGGCGAGGAAATCGTCCACGCCTGCCTCGTCGGCGATGACCTTGGCGGTGAGCGGATTGTCGCCGGTGATCATCACCGTGCGGATGCCCATCCGGCGCATCTCGTCGAAACGTTCCCGCATGCCATGCTTGACCACGTCCTTGAGATGGATCACGCCGAGCAGGCGGGCCTGGCCGCCGGCGAGCTCGCCCACCACCAGCGGTGTGCCACCGGAGGCGGAAATGCCGTCGACGATCGCGCCGACCTCGTCGGGAACCGAACCACCATGGCCCCGAACCCATTCGGTCACCGCCGACGCCGCACCCTTGCGCAGGCTGCGCCCGTCGGCGAGATCCACGCCCGACATGCGGGTCTGCGCGGTGAACTCCACCCAGCTCGCCCCGGTCAGCTCACCGGGCGTGCGTTCGCGTTTACCGTAGGCCTGCTTGGTGAACACGACGATCGAGCGGCCCTCCGGCGTCTCGTCGGCGAGGCTGGACAGCTGCGCGGCATCGGCGAGCGCGTCGGCGGAGACGCCTGGCATCGCGACGAAATCCGCGGCCTGCCGATTACCGAGAGTGATGGTGCCGGTCTTGTCCAGCAGCAGTGTGTTCACATCGCCTGCCGCCTCCACCGCGCGTCCGGACATGGCCAGCACATTGCGCTGTACCAGCCGGTCCATGCCCGCGATCCCGATGGCCGACAGCAGTGCACCGATGGTGGTGGGAATCAGGCAGACCAGCAGCGACACCAGCACGATCCCGGTGATCCCGTGCGCGTCCAGCGCCGCGCTGTCGGGAACGCCCGGATTGTTCGACTTGGCGAAGATCGCCATCGGCTGCAAGGTCGCCACCGCGAACACGAAGATGATCGTCAACGCGGCGAGCAGGATGTTCAGCGCGATCTCGTTCGGCGTCTTCTGCCTGCTCGCGCCCTCGACCAGCGCGATCATCTTGTCGATGAAGCTCGCGCCCGGTTCCTGGGTGATCTCGACGACAATGCGATCCGACAGCACCGTGGTGCCGCCGGTGACCGCCGAACGGTCGCCGCCGGATTCCCGGATGACGGGCGCGGATTCGCCGGTGATGGCCGATTCGTCCACCGAGGCGATGCCTTCGACGACGTCGCCGTCGCCGGGAATCACCTCACCCGCCTCGACCACCACGTAATCGCCGCGGCGCAGCTGCGGTGCGGCGACCCGCTCCTCGGTGACCCGGGCACCGGGCGTCCAGCCCGGCAACCGGCGGGCGACGGTATCGGTTTTGGCCTTGCGCAGCGTATCGGCCTGCGCCTTGCCGCGCCCTTCGGCGACGGCTTCGGCGAGATTGGCGAACAGCACGGTCAGCCACAACCACGCCACGATGGCCCAGCCGAAGAAACTCGGGTCCGCGAGCGCGAGCACGGTCGACCAGACCGCGCCCACCTCGACGATCAGCATGACCGGATTGCGCCACATCGTCCGTGGATCGAGTTTGCGCAGTGCTTCGGGCAGCGAGGACAGCAGCAGCCCCGGGTCGAGCACACCGCGCGGCACCGCGCGTTTCGCGGTCGGGGCCGGAGCGGGGCCGGGGGTTTCGGTGACAGAGGTGGTCATCAGTGGATTCCTTCGGCGAGCGGCCCGAGCGCGAGGGCGGGCAGGAAGGTGAGCGCGACCAGGATCAGCGTCACCCCGGCGACCATTCCGACGAATTGCGGACGGTGGGTCGGCAGCGTGCCGATCGAGGCGGGGGTGCTGCCCTGGCGGGCCAGTGCACCGGCGAGCGCGAGCACGAGAATGATCGGCAGGAACCGGCCGAACAGCATGGCGAGACCGAGTGCGGTGTTGTACCACTCGGTGTTGCCGGTGAGGCCGGCGAAGGCCGAGCCGTTGTTGTTGGCGGCGGAGGTGAACGCGTAGAGCACTTCCGAGAATCCGTGCGGCCCCGCGTTGAGCATGCTCGCGCGTTGTCCCGGCATCGCCATCGCGAGCGCCGTGCCCACCAGCACGATCAGCGGGCTCACCAGGAAATACGCTGCGGCCAGCTTGATTTCGCGCGGCGTGATCTTCTTGCCGAGGTATTCCGGTGTGCGCCCGACCATCAGCCCGGCCACGAACACCGTGATCACCGCAAGGATGAGCATGCCGTACAGGCCTGCGCCCACTCCGCCCGGCGCGACCTCGCCGAGCTGCATGTTGAACATGGTCATCAGGCCGCCGAGGCTGGTGTAGGAATCGTGGAAGGAGTTCACCGCACCGGTCGAGGTCAACGTGGTCGACGCCGCGAAGGTGGCCGAATTCGCTACGCCGAAGCGCTGTTCCACACCCTCCATCGACGCCCCGATCGCCGTCGGAACGGTGCCGTGGTGCTGGAGCTGGAACAGATTGGTCAGCGTCACGCTCGCGAGCGCGATCGTGCCCATCACCGCCACGATCGCATAACCCTGCTTGCGGCTGCCGACCATGCGCCCGAAGGTGCGCGGCAGCGAGAAGCTGATCACCAGGATCAGGAAGATCTCCAGCCAGTTGGTCCAGGTGGCCGGATTCTCGAACGGATGCGAGGAATTGGCGTTGTAGAAGCCGCCGCCGTTGGTGCCGAGTTCCTTGATGACCTCCTGGCCGGCCACCGGACCGCCGGGAATGGTCTGCTCGCCGCCCGCGATCGTCTGCGCGAGCTGATCGTGCACGTGGAAATTCTGGATCGCGCCGCCGGCGATCAGCACGATCGCCGAGACGAACGCGATCGGCAGCAGGATGCGCAGCGTGCCGCGCACCAGATCGACCCAGAAATTGCCCAGATCACCGGTGTGCCTGCGGGCGAATCCGCGCACCAGCGCCACCGCTACCGCCATACCGACGGCCGCGGAGACGAAGTTCTGCACCGCAAGACCCGCCACCTGCACCAGATGGCCCTGCGTCGATTCACCGGAGTAGTTCTGCCAGTTGGTATTGGTGACGAAGCTGACCGCGGTGTTCCAGGCCAGCGCCGGGGTCATCTCGGTGCCCGGATCGTTCAGATGCCATGGCAGCACGCCCTGGACCAGCTGGAATCCGAACAGCAGCAGCACACCGACCGCGGAGAACGCGAGCACGCTGCGCGCGTACACCGGCCAGGTCTGCTCGACCTCCGGCTGCACCCCGATCAGGCGATACACTCCGCGCTCGAAGCGCGAATGCCTGGTGCCGTTGTAGACGCGATACATGTAATCGCCGAGCGGCACGTGCACCAGCGCCAGCGCGACGATCAGGGACACGACGAACACGATCCCCGCGGTAGTGGTATTCACTAGAACCTCTCCGGGAACAGCAGCGCGGCCACCATGAACCCGGCCACCGCGACAGCGAGCACCAGGCCGACGAGATTGGCGATCACAGCCGCTCCACCCCTCGCTGGATCAGGCCGAGAATCGCGAAGAGCGCGATCGTCAGCACGGCGTACACCACCACAGACATCAGTTGCAGACCTCCTTCGCGCTTCGTTGGTGAAGCGCGCCGGAGATCGAGTCAAGCGCCCAGCAGGGTCCTCGAGGCCTTTCCTTACGACTTCTTGGCGCCGATAGGCTGGGCTTTTGCGCTCTGTTGACACCACCTCATCCGGTCACCCGGAAGGAAGCTGTCAAAGACGACGGCCAGGCCGTAAGGAGACCGTAAAGACGCGGCTCGCGCCCGAAACGCGCGGTAGAAGTGGGACACCGGCCAGTCGGAATCCCGCACGCGACCGGTGCACAGGTTGTGGAAGGAGTCCTCGTGTCGGCTGTGACCGTTGCGGTCGTTTTCGGCTTCCTCTGTTGTGCGCTGATCCTTCGCATGATCAGCCTGCGACAGGAAGGCCGCCACCTGCGGGTGCTGCGTGTGCGCCCCGCCCGAGCAGCGCGGGCGCCACGCGCGATGATGGACGAGTGAAGCGCGGGCATCTGCGGATCTACCTGGGCGCCGCGCCGGGAGTCGGCAAGACCTACGCCATGCTCGGCGAAGCGCACCGGCGGCTGGAACGCGGCCGCGATGTGGTGGCCGCCGTCGTCGAAACCCATGGCCGCGCCAAGACCGCCGCGTTGCTGGACGGCATCGAGCGGATTCCGCCGAAGATCATCGAATACCGTGGCACCGCATTCCAGGAACTCGACGTCGCGGCGGTGCTGCGCCGCGCGCCCGCGGTGGTGCTGGTCGACGAGCTCGCCCACACCAACGCACCGGGCAGCACGAACGAGAAACGCTGGCAGGACATCGAGGAACTGCTCGATGCCGGCATCGACGTGATCTCCACGGTCAATGTGCAGCATTTGGAAAGCCTCAATGACGTCGTCGAGCAGATCACCGGCATCCAGCAGCGCGAAACCGTGCCGGACGCGGTGGTGCGCGGCGCCGAACAGGTCGAACTGGTCGATATCACCCCGGAGGCGCTGCGCCGCAGGATGTCGCACGGCAACGTCTACGCCGCCGAGAAGGTCGACGCCGCGCTGCGCAACTACTTCCGGCCGGGCAACCTCACCGCGCTGCGGGAACTGGCACTGCTGTGGCTGGCCGATCAGGTCGACGCCGCGCTGGCCAAATACCGGGCCGATCACCGGATCACCGAACTGTGGGAGGCCCGCGAGCGGGTGGTGGTCGCGGTGACCGGCGGTCCGGAATCGGAGACCATCGTGCGGCGGGCCGGCCGGATCGCAACCAAGTCCAGCGCCGATCTGGTCGTGGTGCATGTGGTGCGCGGTGACGGCCTGGCCGGGGTATCGACCGCGCGGCTGGCCAGGTTGCGCGAACTCGCGGCCAGCCTCGACGCGTCGCTGCACACCGTGACCGGCGAGGACGTGCCCGCGGCGCTGCTGGAATTCGCCCGCGAGGTCAATGCCACCCAGCTCGTGCTCGGCACCTCACGTCGTTCCCGCTGGGCGCGCATCTTCGACGAGGGCATCGGCTCCGCGGTGGTGCAGCAGTCCGGCAAGATCGACGTCCACATGGTGACCCATGAGGAAGCCAACCGGGGCTTGCGCAGGTCCAGGGCCATGCTGCGGCGCCCGGTCTGGGCCTGGCTGGCAGCGCTGGTCGTGCCGGTGCTGGTGTGTGCGATCGGTGCCTGGTTCCTCGACGGCGCGCTCGAATTGGGTGGGCTCAGCGCGATGTTCTTCGTCGCGGTGGTGCTGGTGTCGCTGCTGGGCGGTGTGTTGCCCGCCGCGATGTCGGCGTTGCTGTCGGGTGTGCTGCTGAACTGGTTTTTCGCTGAACCGCGCTACAGCCTCACCGTCAACGAACCCGACAGTATTTTCACCATCGCGGTACTGCTCATCGTCGCGGTGGCGATGGCCGCGCTGGTGGACCGGGCGGCCGCACGAAGCAGGCAGGCACGCAAGGCTTCCCGGCAGGCCGAGCTGCTGACCGTCTTCGCCGGTGCGGTGCTGCACGGCGCGGATCTGCCGAAGCTGCTGGAACAGGTCAGGGAGACCTACGGCATGCGGGCGGTGGCGCTGGTCGCGGGGGAGCAGGTGCTGGCCGCCGTAGGCGCCGAGCCACCCGCCCACCCGGATCAGGCCGACACCACCATCGAAGCCGGCGATACGGTGCACCGGTTGTTGCTGGCCGGGCACCCACTGGCCGCCGGGGACCGCCCGGTGCTGACCGCGGTGGCCAATCAGGCCGTCGGACTGGTACGGCAGGCGCGGCTGGCCGAGGAAGCGGGCGCGGCGGCGGCACTGCTGGAAGCCGACCGGCTGCGGCGAGCGCTGTTGTCGGCGGTCAGCCACGACCTGCGCACCCCGCTGGCGGGAGCGAAGGCGGCGGTGTCGAGCCTGCGCTCCGATGACGTCGAGTTCTCGCCCGAGGACACCGCGGAACTGCTGGAGACCGTGGAGGAATCGGTGGACCAGCTCACCGCGCTGGTCGGCAACCTGCTGGATTCCTCGCGGCTGGCGGTCGGGGTGGTCTCGCCGCAGCTGCGGCAGGTGTATCTGGACGAGGTGGTGCATCGCGCGCTCGTCGGCGTCGGCATGGGTGCGCGCGGGCTGCGACGGGCGGCGATGGACCGGGTCGAGGTCGAGGTGGACGCCCTGTCGGTGCGCGCCGACGGCGGCCTGCTCGAACGGGTCCTGGCCAACCTCATCGACAACGCACTGCGCCACTCCACCCCTGGTACACCGATCCGGATCACCGCCGAACGCGACGGCGGCAAGGTCGCCATCGCCGTGGTCGATATCGGGCCTGGCATACCGGCCGGCGCCGAAGAGCAGCTGTTCGAACCGTTCCAGCGGCTCGGCGACCGGGACAACACCACCGGCGTCGGGCTCGGGCTGTCGGTGGTGCGTGGATTCGTCGAAGCGATGGGTGGCACGGTGCATGCCGAACCGACGCCCGGTGGTGGGCTGACCATGCTCGTCGAACTGCCGGCCGGCGAGGACGCGGCCCCGGCGCAGCACGCGGTGCGCGACAGCGACGCTCCCGGTGCGCGCCCGGCGACAATGGACGCGGCGGGCCGATCGCGCGGCGACGATCCGGCCCAGGGCAGCGACCGCGCCGAGGTGACGTGAGCAGCACCGCCGCCGTCCGCACGCACCGGGGCTCCCGGTGCCTCCGACTCGACCAGGAAGCGCGATGACCGACAAGTTGCCCGACGCGATCGCCACCAAGGTTCTGGTGGTCGACGACGAACCGCAGATCGTGCGTGCCCTGCGCATCAACCTGTCCGTGCGCGGATACGAGGTCTTCACCGCGGGCACCGGGACGGCCGCGCTGCGGGTGGCCGCGGACCGGCATCCGGATGTGGTGATCCTCGACCTCGGGCTGCCGGATATGGACGGCATCGATGTGCTGGCCGGCCTGCGCGGCTGGACCTCGGCGCCGGTGATCGTGCTGTCGGCGCGCACCGACTCCTCCGACAAGGTCGAGGCGCTCGACGCCGGCGCCGACGACTACGTCACCAAGCCGTTCGGCATGGACGAACTGCTGGCACGGCTGCGCGCGGCCGTGCGGCGCGGCGCCACCGACGGCGACTCCGGCGACCCGGTGGTGGTGACCGCCTCCTTCACCGTCGACCTCGCGGCGAAGAAGGTCACCAAGAACGGCGCCGACGTGCATCTGACGCCCACCGAATGGGGCATGCTGGAGATGCTGGTGCGCCATCGCGGCAAGCTGGTGGGGCGGCGTGAACTGCTGCGCGAGGTGTGGGGTCCGTCCTATGCCACCGAGACCCACTATCTACGCGTCTACCTCGCTCAGCTGCGGCGCAAGCTCGAAGACGATCCCTCGCGGCCCAAGCATCTGCTCACCGAAGCGGGTATGGGCTACCGCTTCCAGGAATGAGCGCGCGGGCCCCGATGTTGGCAGGCGTGCATCGCCCCCGAACCGAGATGGCAGGATCGTGCCCATGGCTGAACACACCGCCGCACCCGTGACCGACACCGCCGCACCCGTGGGCACCACCGCGTCCACGAACAACGCCGCACCCGGATCGACCACCCTGTGGGTCGAGCGCACCGGCACCCGGCGCTACACCGGCCGCAGCTCGCGCGGGGCCGAGGTGCTGATCGGATCGGAGAACGTGCCGGGCGTGTTCACCCCGGGTGAGCTGCTGAAGATCGCGCTCGCCGCCTGCTCCGGGCTCAGCTCGGACTTCCCGCTCTCGCGCCGGCTCGGCGACAACTACGACGCCACCATCCGCGTCTCGGGTGCCGCCGATCGCGAGAACGAGGTCTACCCGCAGCTCGACGAGGTCTTCGAACTCGACCTCAGCGAACTCGACCCCGAAGCTCGTGAGCGGCTGCTGGTCACCGTGCAGCGCGCCATCGACAAGGTGTGCACCGTCGGGCGCACCCTGAAGGCGGGCACCAACGTCACCCTGTCGTTCGATATCGACACCGCCGACTGATGCCGGACGATCCGCAGGTTCGCCTCAGCGCGTGGGTGCACGGCCTGGTGCAGGGCGTGGGCTTTCGCTGGTGGACCCGTTCGCGCGCATTGGAACTCGGCCTCACCGGGCACGCAACCAATGCCCGCGACGGGCGGGTGCACGTCGTCGCGGAGGGTCCGAAAGCCGCCTGCGAACGACTGCTGGCGCTGCTTCGCGGCGGCGAAACACCCGGCCGTGTCACCCTGGTGGTGGAGAACTGGGAGCCCGCGCGCGGCGATCTGAACGGATTCGAGGAGCGCTAGATCGACCGGGCGGGGAGGAGAGCATAGATGAGCGACACTCCGAATACTGCGGGCGGACCCGAGGACGGGCGTGCGGGCGGTGACGCCGAGCAGGGCCCGTCCGGGATGCCGGAACCGTCGCAGCCGCCCGCTCAGCCGGAACCCGGCCGCCCGGGGCCGGAGCAGCACTCCGACCACCCGGAGTCCGGGCGGCCTTCGCTGTCCAAGCCGTCGGGACCGCAGCCGTCGCCCGGCCCGGCTCCCCGTCCCGGCAGCATCAGCCGCCAGGAACCCGGCGTGACCCAGCCGCGCCCTCCCACTGTGGCCGAGGCCCGGGCCAGGGACAAAGCCCGCAGGAAGGCCGAGGCCGAGGCGCAGGCCGCGGCCGCCCGCGAGGAAGCGGCTCGGCGCACCCGCAAGCGCGTGATGATCGGCGGCGCCGCTGTGGTCGGCGTGGCGGCCCTGGTCGGCGGCGGTTATCTGGCCTACCGGGCGGTGGCCGCGCCGGACCGGGTCACCGCCTACTGCACCGTCATCGACGACAACGGCAAGGAGACCGTGGTCGAGGACGATCGCTGCGGCCGGGCGAGCTCGGCAGGCCATGCCGGCGTCGGCGGGATCTTCATCTACAACGGCATGCAGTACCGCTATTACTACGGCGGCAACAACACCGTCGGCCAACCGCCCACCGGCGGAACCACGGTCAAACCCAAGGGCGCGGAGATCACCACCAAGAGCGGCACCGTCATCCAGCGCGGTGGCCTCGGCAGCAAATCGGGCGGAGGTTCCTGATGCGGCGGGTCCGCGACACCCCGCGTCCCGGCTGGCAGCAGATCACCGAGGACCAGGGCCTCGTCTATGGTGCGCCGGGCCGCGACGCCAGCGGTAACCCGCGGCCGTACTGGGACGAATCGGTGCACTACGAGTTCGAGATGGACGAGATCCTCGCGCTGGAAGCCGATGTCGAACTGCTGCATTCGATGTGCCTGCACGCCGTGGAACACGTCGTGCTCACCGAGCGCTTCGGCGATTTCGGCCTGCCCGAATGGAGTTGGGGGCCGATCGCCGAATCCTGGCGTCGTGGCGACCCGTATGTCTACGGCCGCTTCGACCTGCGCTACGACGCGCGGCGCCCGGCCAAGCTGCTCGAGTACAACGCCGACACCCCGACCTCACTGCTGGAAGCGGCGATCGTGCAGTGGCATTGGCTCACCGATCGCTATCCCGGTGGGGATCAATGGAATTCGCTGCACGAAAAGCTGGTGCAACGCTGGACTGACCTGCGCGACGCGCTGCCCGGTGCGCATCTGCACTTCACCTGGTCCGGTGCCGACGCCACCGGCGAGGACAACGTCACCACCGCCTACATGCAGGAAACCGCCGCCGAGGCCGGCTTCGACACCATCGCACTGCCCATCGAGGAAGTCGGTTACGACACCGAACTGGACCGGTTCGTGGATCTGGCCGAGGCGCCGATCGAGGCGATCTTCAAGCTGTATCCGTGGGAATGGGTGCTCGACGACGAATTCGGTAAGCGAGTGGTCGACTCGCTGCCCGAGACCGCATGGATCGAACCGCTGTGGAAGACCCTGCTCAGCAACAAGGCGATTTTGGCCGTGCTGTGGGAGATGTATCCCGGCCACCCGAACCTGTTGCCCGCCTATCTCGATCAGCCGAATGAGCTCACCGAATACATCCGCAAACCCAAGCTCGGCCGCGAGGGCGCGAATATGACGATCGTCGGTGCCGGTCTGGAAACCGCCACCGGCGGGGTGTACGGCGAGGAAGGTTACGTCTACCAACTGCTCGATCCGCTGCCCGTCTTCGATGACATGCGTCCGGTGCTGGGTACCTGGGTGGTCGGCGACGAAGCGGCGGGACTAGGTATCCGGGAGACCGCGGGCCTGATCACCGACGACGGCGCTGCCTTCGTACCGCATCGGATCAGCACCGAATAGATTGCGTGGGCGCACCGCGCTCGCATTCGACGTCCCTCGGAAGGATCACGATGACCGCTCTGGCCCTCGATTCGAGCTACTGGAGTTCGCTGGCGGACGGCGTGGGGGCCATCCTGCTCTACGCCGTCGTCGGCTTGGTGCTGATGGTGATCGGCTTCTACGGCATCGATCTCACCACTCCTGGCCGGCTGCGGGCACTGGTGGCGGAGGGCAGGCCCAATGCCATCGTGGTGACCGCCGCGGGCATGATCAGCATGGCGTTCATCGTGGTCCTCGCGATCTTCTCGGCGGGTGGCAGGCTGCTGGAGGGTTTGATCGCGGCGGCGGTCTTCGGGCTGGTCGGCATCATCGCGCAGATCGTCTCGGTGCGGGTGGTGGAGAAGGCGATCGGCATCGATATCGGTGCGGTCATGCACGCGGACCGGTTCGCCATCGAAGCGCTGATCGTGGCGGCCGCGCATTTCGCGCTGGGTCTGGTCGTCGCCTTCGCCATTCTCTGATCGCAGCTGACGGCTCGGGTCGTCGCGGCGACCCTTGACATTCCACTGTGGAAGGCGCATTCTAGGTGCGTATTCCACAGTGGAATGTGGCTCGATCGTTCGCATGCGGGCCCTGTCATGAGGAGCAGCTATGGACATCTCGCCGGGTACCCGCGCTTCCGACGCCGAACGCGCCCAGACCGCGGAGTTGCTGAGCAGGCATCTCGCCGACGGCAGGCTCGACCTCGCCGAGTACGACCAGCGCGTGGCGACGGTGTGGGCCACCACCACCCGCGATGACCTCGCCCTGGTGCTCTCGGACCTGCCGAAGCTGCCGAAGGTGCGCGCCGAGCAGCCGCAGCGGCCACGCATTCCGATCTGGCAGCGCATCGAAGCCGCCTCCTGGGTGTCGGTCAGCGTGCTGGTGCTGGTCATCTGGGGCACCATCTCGCTGGCAGCCGGCGAATTCACCTACCCGTGGCCGATCTGGGTGATCGGACCATGGGGTGCGGTGCTCGCTTTCCGCGCGCTCACCGGATTCGAATCCGGGCGGTCCTGCCGCTCGGCCTGACCGGGCAGCGGATGCTGCCGGTGTGCTGTACTGCCGCTTCGGCGGCCCGGCGCCGCCGGTGAAATGCCGGGGATTCGGCGGCCGGTGATTAGCCTGGGGTGGACCGCGCTCCGTCGCGGGCGGCTACCATGACTGGTCGCCGGATACGACGGGGCGGTGCCGGGCCAGTGCTCTCCACGGCAGTACACGGAAAGGTCGCCGGATTTGCATCTGAAGAGCTTGACGTTGAAAGGGTTCAAGTCCTTCGCGTCCGCGACGACGCTGCGGTTCGAGCCGGGGATCACCTGTGTGGTCGGTCCGAACGGGTCCGGGAAATCCAATGTCGTCGACGCGCTCACCTGGGTGATGGGCGAGCAGGGTGCCAAAGCGCTGCGCGGCGGCAAGATGCAGGACGTCATCTTCGCGGGTACCGCGGGCCGGGCCGCGCTCGGCCGCGCCGAGGTCACGCTGACCATCGACAATTCCGACGGCGCGCTGCCCATCGATTACGCCGAGGTCTCCATCACCCGGCGGATGTTCCGCGACGGCGCCGGTGAGTACGAGATCAATGGCAGCTCCTGCCGATTGATGGACGTGCAGGAGCTGCTCAGCGACTCCGGCATCGGCCGGGAAATGCACGTCATCGTGGGTCAGGGCCAGCTCTCGGCGATCCTGGAATCGCGCCCGGAGGACCGGCGCGCGTTCATCGAAGAGGCCGCCGGCGTGCTCAAGCATCGCAAACGCAAAGAAAAAGCGGTACGCAAGCTCGACGCCATGCAGGCCAATCTGGCCCGGCTCACCGACCTGACCACCGAACTGCGCCGTCAGCTCAAACCGCTCGGCAGGCAGGCCGAGGTCGCCCGGCGCGCCCAGACCGTGCAGGCCGACCTGCGTGATGCCCGGCTGCGCCTGGCCGCCGACGACCTGGTGACCAGGCGCCGCGAGCTGGAAAGCCAGCAGAGCAAAGAGGCATACGCGCGCGAACAGCAGATCACCGTGCAGTCCGAACTGGACGCCGCCAACGCCGCACTCGCCCAGCAGGAATTCCAGCTCGGCAAGCTCACCCCGAGCGCCGAGGCCGCCGCTCAGCTGTGGTTCCAGCTGTCGGCGCTGGCCGAACGGGTCAACGCGACCATCCGCATCGCCGGCGACCGGGCCCGTCATCTGGACACCAGCGCCCCCGTGGGCACCGGCCGCGACCCCGATCAGCTCGACGCCGAAGCCGATCGTGTGGAAGCCGAGGAGGCCGAACTGCGCGAAGCGGTGGAGATGGCCGCCGAAACGCTCGAGGCGGCCCGCGACGCACTCGCCGAACGCGAACACGCCGCCAAAGCCGCCGAGCAGGCCCATCTGGCCGCCGTCCGGGCCATCGCCGACCGGCGCGAGGGGCTGGCGCGGCTGTCCGGGCAGGTCGACACCCTGCGCACCCGGGCGCAATCGGTGGACGCCGAGATCTCCCGGTTGTCGGTGGCCATCGCCGAGGCCAGGCAGCGCGGTGAGGCCGCCCAGGAGGAATTCGATGCGGTGCAAGCCGAACTCGACGATCTCGACGCCGGTGAGGCGGGCCTGGACGCTCAACACGAACATGCCGTGCAGGCATTGAAACTGGCCGATCAGCGCGTCGACGAACTGCGCGAACAGGATCGCGACGCCGGCAAGCGGGTCGCCTCGCTCACGGCGAGGATCGAAGCGCTCGGCATGAACCTGGCGCGTCGTGACGGTGCGGGCTGGCTCACCGAACATCACGGCGCGGATCTGCTGGGCCCGCTGTCGACGTTGATCCGGGTACATCCCGGATTCGAGGCAGCCGTTGCCGCCGTGCTCGGACCGCTCGCCGATGCCGTCGCCGCTGCTTCCGGCAGTACCGCCTATGCCGCGGTGCAGGCACTCAAGGCCGCCGACGGGGGCCGGGCCGCGCTGGTTTTCGGCACGGGTGCGGCGCGGGCCGGATCCGCCGATGCGAGCGCCGAGGCCGCCGGATCGACCGGAGAGGGCGCCGACTCGACCGGTGAGCGCAGGCCCGCTCGCACCGCCGCCGAGGCCGGCGGAGGGACGCTCCCCGCGGGCGCGCGGTGGCTCGGTGCTGTGGTCGACTGCGCCGATGCCGTGCACGCCGCCGTCGCCGCACTCACCGCCGACGTCGTCGTGGTCGAGGATCTCGCCGCCGCCGCCGAACTGCTCGCGGCGCGCCCGCAGCTGCGGGCGGTGACCACCGACGGCGATCTCGCGGGCACCGGATGGGTGCTCGGCGGATCCGACCGCGCACCGAGCCAGCTCGAGATCCAGGCCGATATCGACGCCGCCGAAGCCGAATTGATCGCGGCCAAGCGCCGGGCCGAGGAGCTAGAGGCCGCCCTGGCCGGCGCGCTCGCCGAACAAGCCGATCGCAAGGACGCCGTCGATCACGCGCTGATGGCCCTGCACGAATCCGATCAAGCCCTGGTCGCGATCTATGAGCGGCTCGGCAGACTCGGCCACACCGCCCGGAGCGCGCACGCCGACATCGACCGGCTCACCGCTCAGCGCGCCGAAGCCGAAGACGGCAGGGAGAAGGCGCTCGCCTCGCTCGCCGAACTCGAGGACCGGCTGCGCCACGCCGAACTCGAACAATCCGGCATCGACGACGACGGCCTCGGTGCCGCGAGCACCGAGGCCGCCGGCCGGGCCCGCGAGGAAGCCGCCGCGGCGCTCGCCGAGGCCCGTTCGATGGAGGTGGAGGCCCGCCTGGCCGTGCGCACCGCCGAGGAGCGCGCCGAATCGGTGCGCGGTAAAGCCGACGGCCTGCGCCGGGCGGCCCGCGCCGAACGCGAGACCCGCGCCCGCGCCGAACGAGCCCAAGCCGCCCGCAAACAGGCCGCCGCGGTGGCCGCCGCGGTCGCCGAATCGGGCGCGAAGGTGGCCGCGGAGCTGGAGGGTGTGGTCGCCCAAGCCGCGGCCCGCCGTGACGAGCTGGTGCGTCGGCGCACCGAATGCGCCGCCCAGGTGGATCAGATCAAAGAGCGGGTGCGTGCCCTGACCGCACAGCTGGCCCAGCTCACCGACGCCGTGCACCGCGACGAAGTGGCCAAGGCACAGGCCGCGCTGCGGATCGAACAGCTCGAGGCCACCATCGTCGAACAGTTCGGCATCGCCCTCGGCGATCTCATCGCCGAGTACGGCCCCGACGTCCCGCTGCCGCCGTCGGCGCTGGAATGGCAGGAGTACGAACAGGCCAAGGAACGCGGCGAGGACGTGACACCGCCCGCACCGATGCCGTTCGATCGCGCGAGCCAGGAGCGCAGGGCCAAACGCGCGGAAAAGGATCTGGCCACCCTCGGCAAGGTGAATCCGCTTGCGCTGGAAGAGTTCGCGGCGCTCGAAGAGCGCTACAACTTCTTGGCGACCCAGCTCGAGGACGTCAAGAGCGCGCGCAAGGACCTGCTGGATGTGGTCGCGGAGGTCGATGCCCGCATCCTGCAGGTCTTCACCGACGCCTACGCCGATGTGGAGCGTGAGTTCGTGCAGGTGTTCGCCAAGCTCTTCCCCGGCGGCGAGGGCAGGCTGCTGCTCACCGACCCCTCGGACATGCTGACCACCGGCATCGAGGTGGAGGCCCGTCCGCCGGGCAAGAAGGTCAAACGGCTGTCGCTGCTCTCCGGTGGCGAGAAGTCACTGACGGCGGTCGCGTTGCTGGTGTCGATCTTCCGGGCGCGTCCCTCGCCGTTCTATGTGATGGACGAGGTGGAGGCCGCCCTCGACGACACCAACCTGCGCCGGCTGATCGGGCTGTTCGAACAACTACGGGAGAAGAGCCAGCTGATCGTCATCACCCACCAGAAGCCCACCATGGAGATCGCCGATGCGCTCTACGGCGTCAGCATGCGCGGTGACGGCATCACCCAGGTGATCTCGCAGCGGATGCGCGGGCAGAACCTGGCCCCGGTGGGTGCGTCGGCGAGCTGAGACGCGGTGCTCCGAGTGCCGGTCGGGAGGCGTGAACACGACCGGCGCGAGTGAGTCCGCGCCACTATCGTCGTCGGCATGGTCACCATCGAAGTGCGCGACATTCCCGACGACGATGCCGAGGTACTCCGACAGCGGGCGGCGGCCGCCGGGCTGTCACTGGAAGAACACATCCGCGAGCAGCTGATCGCCTCGGCGCGCAGGCAGTACCGCGTCGAAGCGCTGGAAGACATCCGCAAGGCGCTGGCCGCCAACCCGCTGCCCGGTGAGGACCCGGACCGGGTCGTGGAGGATCTGCGGCGCGAATTCGAGGACTGCTAGCACTTCGGTACGAACCATCGACCACACCGGCGGCCCGCGCGCGGCGGGTCGCCGGATCGGTGTTCACCCGCTCACAGCAGGTCGCTGACGTCGTCGGGGACATCGACGGCGTATTTGCGCAAGATGTCCATCGAGATCACTTCCAGGGCGTTCTCATGGGTGGCCGCGAGCACCACCGGTGCGGCGACACCGTCCTCGTGCGCGTGCAGCCACCGCACCGCCACCACACACCACCGGTCCCCTGGCTGCAGGCCGGGAAAATTGTTCTCCGGGCGCGGGGTGCTCAGGTCGTTGCCGATCGAAGCCTGGTGTTCCAGAAACTCGGTCGTGACGACCGTGCACACGGTATGACTGCCCAGATCCTCCGGGCCGGTGCTGCAGCAGCCGTCACGGTAGAAGCCGGTCAGAGGATCGGTGCCGCACTCTTCGAGCGGACCCCCAAGCACGTTTCGATCGGTCACGTCGCCGATCCTATTGGCACGCCGCGAGAAGTTCCGCAGGACAAGAAATCTCACGGGCTGTGTCTGGACGACTGACCTGCTCCGGGCGGGTCGATGACCGGCGAGAACTCGTTCTGCAAGGATGGTCGGCGTGAGTTCCGAAGCCTGGATTCTGATCGCGGCTATCGCCGCCGTCGTACTCGTCGCGCTCGTTGTCGGATTCGTCCGGTATCGCAGCGGGCGGGTATCGCTGACGGCGCCGACCGAAGACAAGGAGCTGACCGACAAGTCCGGCGGCTATAAGGCCTCAGGGGGCTTCAGTTTCAGCCAGGGCGGCACCGCCACCGCCACCCGGCCCGAGCCGCTGCCCGCCGAACGCACCGACACCGAGGGCCAGCCACACATCGGCGACGACGCGGCGATTCCGCGCGACGCGCCGCGGCGCGGGATCACCAATGTGCCGCTGCCCGAACCGACCGACCTGGCCGAAGCGCCCGCGGGCGACGCGACCACCGCCGAGGCGCCCGAGACGGTGGCGCCGGAAGCGGAATCGGCCAAGACGGCCGACACCACCGACGTGACGGCTGCGCCCGCCGAACAGGCCGCGCCGGAGATCGTCGTCCCGGAGACGGCCCCCGACGCCGCGCCGACCGACACCGCCGCCGCCGACACCGCCCCTCCCGCCGACGCGGCACCGGAGGCCCCGGCCGTCCCCGACACCGTCGCCGAGGCCGAACCCGCGCCCGCCCTCGAGGAGATCGAACCCACCGCGGGCCGCCTGGTCCGGCTGCGTGGCCGCCTGTCGCGGTCGCAGAACGCGGTGGGCAAGAGCCTGCTCGGCCTGCTCGGCGGCGGCGACCTAGACGAGGATTCCTGGGAGGAGGTCGAAGACACCCTGGTGCTGGCCGACCTCGGCACCGCGAGCACGGCCGCCGTGGTGCAGCGGCTGCGCGAGGAGATGGCCGCGCGCAGCGTGCGCACCACCGATCAGGCGCGCGCGGTGCTGCGTGACGTGCTGGTGGAGGCGCTGCGCCCGGAGCTCGACCGTTCGGTGCGGGCGCTGCCGCATCCGGATCATCCGTCGATCCTGCTGGTCGTCGGTGTGAACGGCACCGGAAAGACCACCACCACCGGCAAACTGGCCCGCGTGCTGGTGGCCGACGGGCGCCGGGTGCTGCTCGGCGCCGCCGACACCTTCCGCGCGGCCGCCGCCGACCAGCTGCAGACCTGGGGCGAACGGGTCGGCGCCGACACCGTGCGCGGTAAAGAAGGAGCCGACCCGGCCGCGGTCGCCTTCGACGCCGTCGCCGCAGGAATCGAACGCGGCGTGGACGCGGTGCTCATCGACACCGCCGGGCGCCTGCACACCAAGACCGGCCTGATGGACGAGCTCGGCAAGGTCAAACGAGTCGTGGAGAAGAAGGCCGCGGTCGACGAGGTGCTGCTGGTCCTCGACGCCACCGTCGGCCAGAACGGACTCATGCAGGCCAGGGTGTTCGCCGAGGTCGTCGACATCACCGGCGTGGTGCTCACCAAGCTCGACGGCACCGCCAAGGGCGGCATCGTCTTCCAGGTGCAGCACGAGCTCGGCGTGCCGGTCAAGCTCGTCGGTCTCGGTGAAGGGGCCGATGATCTGGCGCCGTTCGAGCCCGGAGCATTCGTCGACGCGCTGCTCGGCTGACTCCGCTACACCGCGGTCCGGATCGAGCGCCGCCCGATCCGGACCGGGGCGGCGCGCCGACCGCCGCGCCGATCCTGCCTTCTCGCTCCGATACCCCCTGTTAGCTGCGGGTTCGCTGCTTCGACACGCCGCTCACAGCCTCGGGGAAACCTCCTGTGCACAGTTGGAAACGTGGTAGCAACACGGGGGCGCCATCCGTTCACGTAGGTGAAACACGGGGGCGGCACGGATGAAACACCGAATGAGCAACCTTCTGTGCAGGTCCATTTCGCCGGAATCGGCGGGGCCCGAGATGAGGAGGACATTAAGGTGGCATTTCCCGTAATCGGCGCGCCGGACGCCGGTGACACCGCATGGATGCTGGCAAGTTCAGCACTCGTGCTGCTGATGACACCCGGACTCGCGTTCTTCTACGGCGGCATGGTCCGCTCCAAGAACGTGCTGAACATGATCATGATGAGCATCAGCGCCATGGGCCTGGTCGCCGTCCTATGGGCGCTCTACGGCTTCTCGGTCACCTTCGGTGACGACAAGGCCAACCTCATCGGTGATCCCGGTCAGTACTTCGGGCTGAAGCAGATCTTCGGTGGTGCGTACCTGGCCGACGCCGAGTCCGGCGCCGAGGCCGCGATCCCGCTGGCGGGCACCATCCCGCTGACGGTGTTCGTCGCCTTCCAGGCCATGTTCGCGATCATCACCGTCGCCCTCATCTCGGGTGCGGTCGCCGACCGCATGAAGTTCAGTGCCTGGCTGATCTTCGCCGGCATCTGGGCCACCGTCGTCTACTTCCCGGTCGCGCACTGGGTCTTCGCCTTCGACGGCGTCACCGCCGAGGCCGGTGGCTGGATCGCCAACAACCTGAAGGCGATCGACTTCGCCGGCGGTACCGCCGTGCACATCAACGCCGGCGCGGCGGGCCTGGTGCTCGCGATCGTGCTCGGCAAGCGCAAGGGCTGGCCCAAGACCCCGTTCCGTCCGCACAACCTGCCCTTCGTCATGCTCGGCGCCGGTCTGCTGTGGTTCGGCTGGTTCGGCTTCAACGCCGGTTCCGCGGTGGGCTCCAACGGCATCGCCGGCGCCGCCTTCCTGACCACCGTCGTCGCCACCGGTGCGGCGCTGCTGGCCTGGCTGGTGGTGGAGAAGATCCGTGACGGCAAGCCCACCTCGCTGGGTGCGGCCTCGGGCATCGTGGCCGGTCTGGTCGCCATCACCCCCGCCTGCCATTCGGTCAACGTCGTCGGTGCCCTCGCCATCGGCATCGTCGCCGGCGCGTTGTGCGCCCTGGCCGTCGGGCTGAAGTTCCGCTTCGGCTTCGACGATTCGCTCGACGTGGTGGGCGTGCACCTGGTCGGTGGTCTGCTCGGCACCCTGATGGTCGGCCTGGTCGCGGCGCCGGAAGCGCCCGCGGCGGTGAAGGGTCTGTTCTACGGTGGTGGCATCGAGCAGTTGAAGCTGCAGGCCGTCGGTGCGTTCACGGTGCTGGCCTACTCGCTGGTCGCCACGGCCGTCATCGCCTACCTGATCAAGTTCACGATCGGCCTGCGTGCCGACGACGAGGGCGAGTTCGTCGGCATGGACGAGTCCGAGCACGCGGAAACCGCATACGATTTCGCTGCTGTGGGTGGCACGGCACGTTCGGCCGTCAAGGAGGCATGACGACATGAAACTGATCACCGCAATCGTGAAACCGTTCACGCTGGAGGACGTGAAGACCGGTCTCGAGCAGGCGGGCGTGCTGGGCATGACCGTGAGCGAGGTGCAGGGTTACGGCCGGCAGAAGGGGCACACCGAGGTCTACCGCGGTGCGGAGTACTCGGTGGATTTCGTGCCGAAGGTTCGGGTCGAGGTCGTCGTGGATGACGCCTCGGTGGACAAGGTCGTCGAGGTGATCGTCGAGGCGTCGCGCACCGGCAAGATCGGCGACGGCAAGGTCTGGGTGACCCCGGTCGAGACGATCATCCGGGTCCGTACCGGCGAGCGCGGCACCGACGCGCTGTAGCGGGAAGTCGAATCGAGCGGCGGCCCCGCTCCCGCCGGATCTCCGGCCGGGGCGGGGCCGCCCGCATGGAGGGGGGGGGTGGGGAGTGGGTGGAAATCTGAGAGAGTGAATGGGTGGTGTGGGCAGTGGGTAGCAGTCGGCGAGAACACAGCGATGGCGCCGAGTCGGCGGCGGTCGAGAACACGGTGGTGTCCAACGGCGCGGCCGATCTGGTCAAGGCCAGGCGCCGGTTGCTCGAGGGCGGGCAGCCGCGCAATCCGCGCCTGGATGCCGAATCGCTGCGCTCGGCGCTGGTCGACCTGTACGAACTGTGGCTGACCAGCAAGGGTGCCGAACTCGGGATCACCGCCGACAGCGGGCTCGCGGTCGTCGCGGTGGGTGGGCTCGGACGCAAGGAGATGCTGCCCTACTCCGATCTGGACCTGGTGCTGCTGCACGACGACGTCGACCCCGCGCGGGTGGCCGAGGTCGCCGACCAGCTCTGGTATCCGCTCTGGGACGCCCACATCAAGCTCGACCACAGCGTGCGCACGGTGCCACAAGCCCTGCGAGTGGCCAACGACGACATGATCGCGGCGCTCGGGATGCTCGAGGCCAGGCATATCGTCGGCGACGCCGAACTGAGCAACCTGCTCATCGGCGGGGTGCGCCGGGAATGGCGGACCGGGATCCGAGCCCGCTTCGACGATCTGATCGCCCAGGCCAAGGCCCGGTGGGAGCGCAGCGGCGAGATCGCCCACCGCGCCGAACCGGATCTGAAGAACGGGCGCGGCGGACTGCGCGACATCCAGCTGCTGGACGCACTCGCCATCGCCCAGCTGACCGATGCCATGCCGGGGCTCGGTCCGGATGTGCCCGGCGGCGGTGTCCGCCACGCGCATCGTCGGCTGCTGGATGTGCGCACCGAACTGCACCGGGTGGCCGGACGCTCGCGCGATCAGCTGATGGCACAGGACGCCGACGAGATCGGTGCGGCGCTGCGCATCGGCGACCGTTTCGACCTGGCCCGTACGCTCAGCGACGCCGCGCGCACGGTCAGTTACTCGGTGGACGTCGGGTTGCGCACCGCCGCCAACGCGCTGCCGCGGCGCGGCCTGGCCCGGCTGCGCCGGATGCCGGTGCGCCGACCACTCGATGAGGGGGTGGTCGAGCACGCCGGCGAGGTGGTGCTGGCACGGGACGCGCGGCCGCAACGCGATCCCGGCCTGATCCTGCGGGTGGCCGCGGCCTCGGCGCAGACCGGGCTGCCGATGTCGGCGACTACGCTCAACCGGCTGTCGGAGGACGCGCCGGAACTGCGCGAACCCTGGCCCAAGGACGCGCTGAACGATCTGCTGGTGCTGCTCGGCGCGGGCCGGGGCACCATCGACGCGATCGAGGCGCTGGACCGCACCGGACTGTGGGGCCGGTTGCTGCCGGAGTGGGGCGCGGTGCGCGATCTGCCGCCGCGCGACGTCCTGCACACCTGGACCGTCGACCGGCACCTGATGGAAACGGTGGCCTACGCGAGCGCGCTGAGCACCCGGGTGGCCCGGCCGGACCTGCTCGCGCTCGGTGCCCTGCTGCACGACATCGGCAAGGGCCGCGCCGGCGATCACAGCGTGGTCGGCGCGGAACTTGCCACCCATATCGGGCGCAGGCTCGGGCTGTGGCCCTCGGATGTGCGCACGCTCAGCGCGATCGTGCGCCACCATCTGCTGCTGCCCGACACCGCCACCCGGCGCGATCTCGACGATCCGGCCACCGTGCAACTGGTGGTCGACGCGCTCGACGGCGACGCCCAGCTGCTGGAACTACTGCACACCCTCGCCGAAGCCGATTCGCTGGCCACCGGGCCCGGAGTGTGGGGCGAGTGGAAGGCGTCGCTGATCGGTGAGCTGGTGCGGCGCTGCCGGATGGTCATGGCCGGTGACGAGCTGCCCCGGCCCGAGCCCATCGCGCCGGAACTGCTGGAGAAGGCGGCCGCCGGGGGAGTGCATGTGACGCTCGCGCCCGGCGAAGGCAAACACACTCACATCGTCACCGTCATCGCTCCCGACACGCCCGGGCTGCTGTCCGAGGCCGCGGGAGTGCTGGCGCTGCATTCGCTGCGCGTGCTGTCGGCGGCGCTGGGCAGCGCGGGCGAGTCGGCGATCAACACCTTCGTCGTATCGCCGAAATTCGGTGATCCGCCCGACCCGGGCCTGCTGCGGCAAGAGTTGATCCGCGCCATCGCCGGCGAGCTGGACTTGCGCGGTCAACTCGCCACACGCGAACGCGAGGCCGTCGGCGCACAGCTGAGCCCCTACGCCAAGGCACAGCCGCGGCTGCTGTGGACCGACACCGATACCCCCGGTCAGGTGATCGTGCAGTTGCGCGCCGAAGACCGGATCGGGTTGCTGAGCAGGCTCGCCGGTGCGCTGGCCGGTTGTGGGGTGGACGTGCGCTGGGCCAAGGTCGTGACGATGGGCACCGCCGTGGTCGACGCCTTCTGCCTGGATCTGGGCGCCGATTCGGGACCGGCCCGCCGCGCCCGGATCGACGAGGCGATCCTGGCGGTCGTGCCGCGGCCCGCACCGAAGAAGCCCGCCGACGACAACGGTGCGCACGAAGGTTCCTGAGCCACCGAGGTTTTCGTGCTCAGCGCGGCGAACTGCCCTGTGACCTCGCCGTTATCCGAAAACCAGTCCTTTGCACATGATTTGCTGGAAATCCCTACGGCATGGTCGGTGGCCCTTAGGATCGGTGAGTCGGGCTCGCATACGAGGGGAGCAGGTCGGTGGCAATCGAAGTCGTCGCCTCGTCGATCATGACCAGTGATGTGACCCCGCACGTGGCCCGCTGCGTCGGCGGGGATCTGTGGGTGGTGTCCTGGTTGCCTGGCCGCACCCTGACCGGTCGCCAAGCCGTCACCGCGATGACCATCGCGGCCACGGTCGCCACCTCCGGTCTGCCGGTGGAGGGCGATTGGACCGCGTTGGACGGTCTCGCGCTCGAACTCGGGTTGACCGGCCGTGAGGCCGCGTTCATGGTGGCCAGGGAAAACCACGACTATCGGCGCATCCGCACCCCGCGCCGCCGCACTCCGGAGTAACCTCGCCCACCCGGCACCCACCGGCTGCGTGCGCAGTCCGGTGATCCCATTACGCTGGGATGCAGTGACGTCACTCGAGATCAGGAGCGCGATCGGTGTTCGAATCCCTGTCCGACCGGCTTACCGGTGCCCTCAAGGACCTACGCGGTAAGGGACGTCTGTCGCCGGCTGACATCGACGCCACCTGCCGTGAGATCCGCCTCGCGCTGCTGGAAGCCGATGTCGCGCTGCCGGTGGTGCGCGCATTCATCGCCAAGATCAAGGAGCGGGCCAAGGGCGCCGAGGTCTCCGCTGCGCTGAATCCGGCCCAGCAGGTCGTCAAGATCGTCAACGAGGAACTCGTCGGCATCCTCGGCGGCGAGACCCGCAGGATCACCCTGGCCAAGACCCCGCCCACGGTGATCATGCTCGCCGGTCTGCAGGGTGCGGGTAAGACCACCCTCGCGGGCAAGCTCGCCAAATGGCTCAAGGGGCAAGGACATCAGCCGTTGCTGGTGGCCTGTGACCTGCAACGCCCCGGCGCCGTCACCCAGCTCCAGGTGGTCGGCGAGCGCGCGGGCGTGCCGGTGTTCGCGCCGCATCCCGGCACGTCCATCGGCGGCGGTGACAACGCTCTCGGTGTCACGGCGGCCGATCCGGTCGCCGTGGCCGAGGCCGGTGTGGCCGAGGCGAAGCAGAAGCAGTACGACGTGGTGATCGTCGACACCGCCGGTCGCCTCGGTATCGACGCGGAGCTGATGGCCCAGGCCGCCGGTATCCGCGACGCGGTGCAGCCGGACGAGACGCTGTTCGTGCTCGACGCCATGATCGGTCAGGACGCCGTCACCACCGCCGAGGCGTTCCGCGACGGCGTCGGCTTCACCGGCGTGGTGCTCACCAAGCTCGACGGTGACGCCCGCGGTGGTGCCGCGCTCAGCGTCCGCAACGTGACCGGCGCGCCGATCATGTTCGCCTCCACCGGTGAGAAGCTCGAGGATTTCGACGTCTTCCACCCCGACCGCATGGCCAGCCGCATCCTCGGCATGGGCGATGTGCTCACCCTGATCGAGCAGGCCGAACAGGTCTACGACCAGCAGCAGGCCGAGGAAGCCGCGCGCAAGATCGGCAGCGGCGAACTCACCCTCGAGGATTTCCTCGACCAGATGCTCGCCATTCGCAAGATGGGCCCGATCGGCAACCTGCTCGGCATGCTGCCCGGCGCCGGTCAGATGAAGGACGTGCTGGCCCAGGTCGATGACAAGCAGCTCGACCGCGTGCAGGCCATCATTCGCGGTATGACCCCGGCCGAACGGGAGAACCCCAAGATCATCAATGCCTCTCGCAGACTGCGCATCGCCAACGGCTCGGGTGTGCAGGTCTCCGAGGTCAACCAGCTGGTCGACCGCTTCTTCGAGGCCAAGAAGATGATGGCCGCGATGGGCCGCCAGATGGGCATGCCAGGGGCGAACCGGCGCAGCAACAAGAAGGGCAAGAAGGGCAAGAAGGGTGGCCGCGGCCCCACCCCGCCGAAGGTGCGCGGCGGATTCCCCGGCGGCATGCCCGGTATGCCCGCCGGCATGCCCGACCTGTCCGGTATGCCCGCCGGCCTCGACCAGCTCCCGCCGGGCCTGGAGGGCTTCGATCTGTCGAAGCTGAAGTTCCCGAACAAGTAGCCCCCGACGCCCGACCGGCTCGGCTCCACCGCTGCGTGGGGCCGAGCCGGTCGTCGTTGCGCACCCGCTACGCGGAGGCCTGCATCTGCGTGACGATGGTCGCCACCCGATCACTGGCCTGCGTCGCCCAGTGTGGATGGGTGGTGACGTAGAGGCGATCGGCTTCGACGGCCGCCAGGATGATCTCGGCGGCCTCGGCAGCCGGCATCATCTCGTCGGCCAGTTGGGTCAGTGCGCCGAGGCCGGGCGCGAGTCGCTCCCACTGCTCGGCGGTCAGCGTGCTCAGCCAGCCCTCGGCGGGCTGGGTGGGGGCGCCGTCGCCCAGCAGCGCGCCGATGCCGTCGGTGACCCCACGCAGCATCTGGGTGTCCACCGGTCCCGGGCAGACCACGGTGGCGCCGACGCCGGGCGCGAGGATGGTCAGTTCGCCATGCAGCGATTCGGTCAGCGAGACGACCGCATGCTTGCTCGCGGTGTAGGGCGCGTTGAACAGCCCGGTGGTCACACCCGCCAGGGACGCGGTGTTGATCACATGGCCGCGACCGGCGGCGATCAGATGCGGCACGAACGCATGCATCCCGTTGACGACACCCTGCACGTTGACGGCCCAGACCCGTTGCCAGTCAGTGGGTTCCACCTCCCAGATCGGCCCGCCGGCACCCATCGCCGCGTTGTTGAACACCAGGTCGACGCGGCCGTACAGCCGCAGGGTGGTCTCGGCCAACCGGTGCAGTTGGTCGGGATCGGCCACATCGGTGGGCACCGCGGGGGTGTCGCGGCCGATCGCCTCGGCGGTCGCCGCGAGCGCGTCGGCGTCGATATCGGCCAGCACCACGCGCAACCCACGTTCGTGCAGGGCCTCGGCTACCGCTCGTTCAGGCCGACGCCGGCCTGCCGCTGATATACAGTGGAATCGGTTTCTCACTGCCATCGCTGGGTGAGAACCGCTGGTGGGTTCGGTAGTCGAGATCATGCGTTTTCACAGGCACACGACCGGAGATCGGACGGAATCGAGTATGAGCAGTGCCGAGGTTTCGATGATTCATCCCCTGGGCCCGACGAGCGTTGAAGACTGGCTGGCCGAAGACCAGCCGGCCGATGGATCTCGACTCGAACTGATACTGGGGTACCTACACGTGACACCTGCGCCCGGTGGTACGCATCAGCACCTTTCGTACCGACTGGCTCGTCTTCTGGATGACGCGATCGTCGCTGCGCAGCGCGATGACCTACACATGTTGCAAGCGGTCGGGGTGCGCATCAGCACCCCCTTCCGCACCGGCGTCATCCCGGACATCGTCGTCGTCGACACCGACATCAACCAGACCAGCTTCGCGCCCGAGAACGTGGTGCTGGCGGTCGAGATCTGGTCTCCGGGCAATACGCGGGAGGAACGCGACACCAAGATTGCCGGTTATGCCTCGGCGCGTGTTCCGTACCTGTGGGTGGTCGAAATGCCAGTAGGGAAGCCGGTCACCTTCTGCGGATACTCGATGGGTGAGCAGGGTTATCGGCAAGAAGTGCGTGCCGCGGCCGGCGAGACGATCAAAGCTCCGGCTCCGGTTCCGGTCGTGGTCGACGCAACCCTGCTGCGCTGAGGTCGTGTCGGCCCATCCCGGCGGCGAGCGGTGCCGATTTCTGGCGCGGGTGGGCTGTCTGGCAGAATGGTCGATCGTCCGTATGGACAGTGTCAGCCCGTCTCCGGTTACGCACCGCGCGGCGGTCACACACTTCAACCGCAAAACCGGGCTCGCAGACCATGTGAGTCGCCGAATTGCGCCGTGACCAACCCCGAAAGGTAGATCAGCACATGGCTGTTCGCATCAAGCTCACCCGCATGGGCAAGATCCGCAACCCGCAGTACCGCGTCGTCGTCGCGGACGCCCGCACCCGTCGTGACGGCCGGGCCATCGAGTCCATCGGCAAGTACCACCCCAAGGAAGAGCCCTCGCTGATCGAGATCGACTCCGAGCGCGTGCAGTACTGGCTGGGCGTCGGCGCGCAGCCGACCGAGCCGGTGCAGCGACTGCTGGAGATCACCGGTGACTGGCAGAAGTTCAAGGGTCTGCCGGGCGCCGAGGGCACCCTGAAGGTCAAGGAAGCCAAGCCGTCCAAGCTGGACCTGTTCAACGCCGCGCTCGCCGCCGCCGACAACGAGCCCGTCGCCGAGGCCGTCACCCCCAAGAAGAAGGCCGCCAAGAAGGACGAGGCCGCTGAGGGCGCCGAGTCGGCCGAGGCTGCCGAGTAATCGTGAGCGAGCGCAGCGAGCGAACCGAAGTCACAGCGCGCCCTGCGCTCACGACGGAGCCGAGCGCTAGCGAGGTGGAGTCGTGAGTGCTGTCGTCGCCGATGCCGTCGAACATCTTGTTCGCGGCATCGTCGCCAACCCCGATGACGTGCGTGTCGAGCTGATCACCGGCCGCCGCGGACGCACGGTCGAGGTGCACGTCCACCCCGATGACCTGGGCAAGGTGATCGGCCGCGGTGGACGTACCGCGACCGCCCTGCGCACCCTCGTCGCCGGCATCGGCGGCCGGGGCATCCGGGTCGACGTGGTGGACACCGACGCCTGATGGAACTCGTCGTAGGTCGTGTCGCCAAGTCGCACGGCGTGCGCGGTGAGTTGGTCGTGGAGGTCCGCACCGACGAACCCGAGGCGCGATTCGCGCCCGGTTCGACGCTGCGCGGCCGGTTGGCGCGATCGAAAGAAGTTCGTGAGTTCACGGTGGAGTCGGCCCGGGAACACTCGGGCCGACTCCTCGTGCAGCTGAGCGGCGTCGACGACCGCACCGCCGCCGACGCCCTGCGCGGCACGTTGTTCTTCGTCGACAGCGCAGATCTCGGGCCCTCCGAGGACCCCGATGAGTACTACGACCACGAGCTCGAAGGGCTGCGCGTCGAGCTCGCCGACGGCACCGCGGTCGGCACCGTCACCGAGGTATTGCATTCGGCGGCAGGGGAATTGCTGTCGGTGCGGGCCGCCGATGACGGTCGCGAGATCCTGATCCCGTTCGTGATGGCCATCGTGCCCACCGTCTCGGTGGCCGACGGACTGGTCGTGATCGATCCGCCCGAGGGCCTGCTGGATCCCGAATGAGGCGGCCGAGGCCATGAAGATCGACGTGGTCACCATCTTTCCGGAGTATCTGGAGCCGTTGCGCACAGCGCTGCTCGGCAAGGCCATCGATAAGGGCCTGATCTCCGTCGACGTGCACGACCTGCGTCGCTGGACCCATGACGTGCACAAATCCGTCGATGATTCGCCCTACGGCGGCGGCCCCGGCATGGTCATGAAGCCCACCGTGTGGGGCGATGCCCTCGACGAGGTCTGCCCCGACGACGCCCTGCTCGTCGTCCCCACCCCGGCGGGCGTCCCCTTCACCCAGGCCACCGCCCACCGCTGGGCGGACGAGAAGCACCTGGTCTTCGCCTGCGGCCGCTACGAAGGCATCGACCAGCGCGTCTTCGACGACGCCGCGCGCCGGGTCCGCGTCGAGGAAGTCAGCATCGGCGATTACGTGCTGATCGGCGGCGAGGCCGCGGTCCTGGTGATGACCGAGGCCGTGGTGCGGCTGATTCCGGGTGTGCTCGGCAATCAGCAATCCCACCAAGAGGATTCGTTTTCGGTCACGCCGGAATCCGAGGGTCTCGGGCTGCTGGAAGGGCCGAGCTACACCCGTCCGGTGAGTTGGCGCGGCCTGGATGTGCCGCCGGTGCTGCTGTCGGGTGACCACGCGAAGGTGGCCGCGTGGCGGCGTGCGCAGTCAGTGATCCGGACCCGCGAGCGTCGCCCGGATCTGCTGCCCGACACCGACGAGCCGGGTTCGGAGTAGCCCCGCCGATCCTGGCTCATTCGGCTCGGCGCGGTCGAGCTGCTCATAATGCCCCGACCGCACGTGACGCAAGGTACGTGCACGCCCGCACGGTGCGGTGAAGTGTGTCGACGAGCCGTGCGCGTCTCGGTCGGTGGTTCCTTGCGACCGCTGCTGCAATGATGTGACGTATGAGCGGTCCGGACACGCAGCAGGAGCTGCGTCTGACGAATTCAGTACGCCGCAGCCGGGATTCCCCGTTACCTGATCGTCCGGCTCGACCAGAAGGAAGAGCGGATCGAGGCGGTCGAGGAATACCGGCTCGACTGGTCGGGCCGCCGTTACCGCGCCCATGCGGTCCACCGGCGGGTACTGCTCCTCGATGAACCGGTCGAGGTGACGATCCCGTTCGCGACACTGGAGCAGCCCTGACGGCGGCAGAGCTCAGCCGGGGAGGCCGAGCAGCGACCGCGCCATTTCCCGCATTTCGGCTTTACGCACCTTTCCGGTGACGGTCATCGGGAACTCGTCCACGACGTGCACATAACGCGGCACCTTGAAATGGGCGAGTTTGCCCGCGCAGAACACCCTGAGCGCGTCGGCGTCGAGCGGGGCCGCGCCCTCGCGCAGCCGGACCCACGCCATCAGTTCCTCACCGTATTTCGGGTCGGGGACACCGATCACCTGGGCGTCGAGGATATCGGGGTGGGTGTAGAGGAACTCCTCGATTTCGCGGGGATAGATGTTCTCCCCACCGCGGATGACCATGTCCTTGATCCGGCCGGTGACGGCGACATACCCGTCCTCGTCCATCACCCCGATATCGCCGGTGTGCATCCAACGGGCGGCGTCGATGGCTTCGGCGGTGCGCTCGGGATCGTTCCAGTACCCGAGCATGACCGAATAGCCGCGGGTGCACAGCTCGCCGGGTGCACCGCGCGGGACGGTGTGGCCGGTCGCCGGATCGACGATCTTGATCTCGAGGTGCGGGCCGACCCTGCCGACGGTCGCGGTGCGGCGGTCGAGGCTGTCGTCACGGCGGGTCTGGGTGGACACCGGTGAGGTCTCGGTCATCCCGTAGCAGATACACACCTCGCGCATGCCCATCCGATCGATGACGCGTTTCATCACCTCGACCGGGCAGGGGGAGCCTGCCATGATGCCGGTGCGCAACGTGGACAGATCGGTGTCCTGCTCGTCGAGCTGCGCCAGCATGTCGATGAACATGGTCGGCACACCGTAGAGCGAGGTGCAGCGTTCGGCGGCGACCGCCGCGAGGGTGGCACCGGGTGCGAACGAGGGCGCCGGAATCACGATCGCCGCACCGTGACTGGTGGCCGCCAGATTGCCCATCACCATGCCGAAGCAGTGGTAGAACGGCACCGGAACGCAGATCCGGTCCTGCTCGGTGTAGCCGCACAACTCCCCGACGAAATAGCCGTTGTTGAGGATGTTGTGGTGGCTGAGGGTCGCGCCCTTGGGGAAACCGGTTGTGCCGGAGGTGTACTGGATATTGATCGGGTCGTCCATGGACAGCTGCGCCGCCCGCGCCGCCAGCAGGTCCTGGTCCGCGGTGGTGCGCATGAGCGTGTCCCATTCGGGCGTGCCCAGTATCAGCACCTGTTCCAGGCCAGGGCATTTCGGGCGAACCTGCTCGATCATCGCCATGTAGTTCGAGGTCTTGAACTCCGGCGCCGACACCAGCATCCGTACGCCGGCCTGCTCGAGCACGTACTGCAACTCGCTGGTGCGGTAGGCGGGATTGATGTTCACCAGAATGGCGCCGATCTTCGCGGTCGCGTACTGGATGAGAAACCACTCCGGGCAGTTCGGCGCCCAGATGCCCACCCGGTCGCCGGCGGCGATGCCACGCGCGGCCAGCCCGGTGGCCAGCGAGTCGACCGCCGAACGCAACTCACGGTAGGTCCAGCGGCGCCCGGAGGGGCAGTCGACCAAGGCTTCCCGGTCGCCGAACGCGGCCGCGGTGCGGTCAAGGTTCGCGCCGATGGTGTCGCCGAGCAGTGGTGTCTCGGAGATCCCCGAGGTGTAGCTGGGCAGCGGAGTCGTCATCACCGCACCTCCTGCTGACGCAGCAGGAACCGCTGCACCTTCCCGCTGGGCGTCTTGGGCAGGCTCGGGACGAAATGCACCCGGCGTGGGTAGGCATGCGCGGCGAACTTCTTCTTCACCAGCGTCTGGAGTTCGGCCTCCAGTTCAGCGCTGCCCTCGACGCCCTCGCGCACCACGACGAACGCCTCGAGCACCTCACCGCGCAGTTCGTCGGGCATGCCGACGACGGCTGCTTCGGCGACGTCCTCGTGCAGCACCAGCACGCTTTCCACCTCGAAAGGGCCGATCCGGTAGCCGGCCATGATGATGACGTCGTCGTCGCGGGCGGAGAAATGGAAGAACCCGTCGGCGTCCTGGGAACCGGCGTCACCGGTGAGATACCAGCGGCCGTCCGGGGTGTAGCGCTGCGCGGTGCGTTCGGGCGCGTCGAGGTAGCCGAGGAACCACAGGAGAGGGCTGCGTTCGGTATCGATGGCGATGCGGCCGAGCTGCCCGGTCGGCGCCTCGGTATCGGCATCGTCGGCGAGCACCGCGCAGGCCCAGCCCGGCAGCGAACGGCCCATCGAGCCCGCGGGGGCCTCGGTGTTCAGCTCGTCGTGCCAGGCATTGCAGATCACCATGCCGTGCTCGGTCTGACCGTAGTGATCGCGCACGGCCACGCCGAGGGTGTCGGCGGACCAGGCCACCACCTCGGGGGTGAGCGGCTCACCAGCCGAGGAGGCCCGGCGCAACCGCACCTTCGGCGCCTCGGCGCTGTCGGCGCGCAGGGCCCGGTAGACCGTCGGCGCGGCCGCGAAGTTGGTGACCCCGAATTTCTCCATCACCTGCCAGGTCAGCGCGGGGGAGAAGCCCGCGTGCAGCAGCAGGCTGCGGGTGCCACTGGCCAGCGGGCCGAGGATCGCGTAGTAGAGGCCATAGGCCCAGCCCGGGTCCGCGGCATTCCAGAACACGTCGTCCGGGCGGACGTCGAGCGCGAACTCCTGATAGGCGTGGAAGGACGCGAGCGCGCGCACCGGAATCGGCACCCCCTTCGGTGTGCCCGTGGTACCGCTGGTGAACAGCTGGACCAGCAGGCCGTCGCCGCCGACCGCGGCCGCGGGCTCGACGTCCGCGTCGTCGGCCATCAGATCGCGCATGCGCAGCCCGGCAGCGGCCGGCTCATCGCCGGTGACGATGGTGCGCCACGGCGGATCGACCGGGATGTCGTCGCCGGGTGCGAGTTTGCCCGCCTGATCCGGATCGACGATCACGATCGATGCGCCACTGGCCGACAACCGGAACGCGATCGCCGGCGGCGCGAACGCGGTGAACAACGGCACATGCACCGCTCCGCGCCGCCAGATCCCCAGCAGCGCCACCACCAGGTCTTCGGACTTGGCCATCAACGTGGCGACCCGATCACCCGGCTCGACCCCGAGCCGCGCCAGCGCCGCCGCGAACCGCTCGGACTTCGCGCGCAACTGGCCGTAGGTCAGGTCCGTCGACGACAGGTCGCTGTCGATGATCGTGAAGGCGACGGCGTCGGCCGGGTGCCGGTCGCACAGCAGCCAGGCCGCGCTCGCATCGGCGCGGTCGTAACACTCCAGCAGCTCGCGCACCCGCGCGTTCGGGTCGATACCCATCTCGCATCTCCTCGGTCGTGATCCAGCTCACCGGGCTGTTGCCATAGGATGTAGGTCACACCTGATCCCGCACTACCCCCGAAAAGGGGTGACCACCATGACCGACCCGTCACCGCTGCTGCGCCCGCGCGACGGCGACGCACTGCGCGCCGAGATCCGGCGGGTCGCGAGCGTGACCGGGGTTCCGGTGCTGTTCGGCGGCGAGGTGCACGCCGACACGCTGCTGCTGAGCGAATTCTTCGGTGTTCGCACCAACGGCTTGCGCGGGCTGTCGGTGCTGCGGACCTCCGGGCTCGGCGGGCAGGTGATGGACTCGGGGCGGCCGGGACTGGTCGCCGACTACCGCAACGCGCCGACCATCACCCATCACTACGACGGGCCGGTGATGAGCGAAGGCATCCGTTCGGTCGTCGCCGTCCCCGTGGTGGTCGACGACAACCCGCGCGCGGTGCTGTACGCGGCCACCCGCGGCAACGGAGCTCTCGGCGACCGCACCGCGGACGTGCTGTTGCAGGCCGGACGCAGGCTCGCCACCGAGATCACCATCCGCGATGAGGTGGACCGGCGGCTGCGACTGCTGTCGGCCGCCTCGGCCCCGGCGCAGGCCGGCACCGGCGTCGTCGTCGAAGAGCTGCGCGATATCCACGCCGAACTGCGTGATATCGCGCATTCGGCGGCCGACCAGAAACTGCGCGACCGGCTGCATGCCGTGGGCGCCCGGTTGACAAGGGCGCTGTCCGGCGGGCCCGCTCCGGACGCGCCGAAACTGTCGCGCCGCGAACTCGACGTGCTGATCCAGGTCGCGCTCGGCTGCTCCAACCAGGAGGTGGCCCAGCGCATTTCCGTCGGCCCGGAGACGGTCAAGAGCTATCTGCGCAGCGCCATGAACAAGCTCGACGCCCACTCCAGGCACGAGGCCGTCGTGACCGCCCGCCGCCTCGGTCTGATCCCCTGAGCCGCCGCGGAATTCGCGTTCTCCGCACCGCCCGGCCCACATGCGGGACACTGCCCGCCTCGCCTCTATACTCACCGCCGTGCCGCCGTTGCGAGTAGTCGGACTGTCCCTCGACAGTGCCGACCCCGAAACCCTTGCCCAGTTCTACCTGGATCTGCTCGGCGGAAAGACGCTGTGGCGCAAGGAAAGCAGTGTGGGGGTGCGGATCTCGTCAGGGCTCGCGCTCATCGCGCACCGCGTCCCCGACCATCAGCGCCCGGCCTGGCCCGGCTCCTCGATCGTGCACCTGGACCTGGCCGCCGACGATGAGCGCGATCTCGACGAATGTGTCGATCGCGCTGTGGAATTGGGTGCCAGCGTGGCGCCCATGCAGCCGGGCGACCGGTGGCGGGTGCTGCTCGATCCCTCGGGCCACCCGTTCTGCATCACCACGGTGACGCCGCCCGAATAGGCCGAGTGCGGTACGACGGCCCCGGCGCCGGTCACCTGTCGCCCGGCGACGGTAGTGTGCGGGTCGTGACGACAGCGCCTGAGACCTCGAGTCCCGAGACGACGACCCGCACCGACCAGACCACAGCCACCGGGGCAGGCCCGGTGGTGTCCGCTACCGTCAGCCGTCGGATCGCCGACGAGCTGGCGGTGCGCGAGAATCAGGTCCGTGCCGCCGTCGAACTGCTCGACGCCGGCTCGACCGTCCCGTTCATCGCCCGCTATCGCAAGGAAGTCACCGGCGGGCTGGACGACGCCCAGCTGCGCACGCTCGAGGAGCGGCTGCACTACCTGCGCGAACTCGACGAGCGCCGGGCCGCGATCGTGGAATCGATTCGCGCGCAGGGCAAACTCGACGACGAACTGCACCGCCAGATCATGCTGGCCGAAACCAAGGCCCGCCTCGAGGACATCTACCTGCCCTACAAGCCCAAGCGGCGCACCAAGGCCCAGATCGCCCGCGAAGCCGGTCACGAACCCGTCGCCGACGCGCTGATCGGCGATCCGACCACCGACCCGGCCCAGTACACCGCCGAACAGCTCGACGGTGCGCGCGCCATCCTGGTCGAACGCTTCGCCGAAGATGCCGATCTGGTCGGTGAGCTGCGCGAACTCATGTGGCAGCGCGGCCAGATCCGCTCCACCGTACGGGCCGGCAAGGAGGAGGCTGGCGCCAAATTCGCCGACTACTTCGAGTTCAGCGAGCCGTTCGGCAAGCTGCCCTCGCACCGCATCCTCGCGCTGCTGCGTGGTGAGAAGGAAGAGGTGCTCACCCTGCATCTCGAACCCGACACCGAGGAGCCGCAGCCGGGCGAGCGCACCATCTATGAGGGCCGCATCGCGGTGCGCTTCGGCATCGCCGATCAGGGCCGCCCCGCCGACAGCTGGCTGCTGGACACCGTGCGCTGGGCCTGGCGCACCAAGCTCCAGGTCAGCCTCGGCATCGACACCAGGATGCGGCTGCGGCAGTCGGCCGAGAAGGACGCCGTCGAGGTCTTCGCCGCCAACCTGCGCGATCTGCTGCTCGCCGCGCCCGCGGGCACCCGCACCACGATGGGCCTCGACCCCGGCTACCGCACCGGTGTGAAGGTGGCCGTGGTCGACGGCACCGGCAAGGTGGTCGCCACCGAGGTCATCTACCCGCACAAACCGCAAGGCCAGACCGAGAAGTCGCTGGCGGTGCTCGCCGCGCTGGTCGCGCG
Source organism: Nocardia sp. CDC519 (assembly GCF_059509835.1). NCBI lineage: Bacteria > Bacillati > Actinomycetota > Actinomycetes > Mycobacteriales > Nocardiaceae > Nocardia > Nocardia sp. CDC519. Next base: position 2,190,940 of record NZ_CM183377.1, read on the forward strand.
GTTCGGAGTGGAACTGATCGCCATCGGCAACGGCACCGCCTCCAGGGAAACCGACGCCCTCGCCGCCGAACTCATCTCCCGTATCCCGGAGAACAAGCCGACCAAGATCGTGGTCTCGGAGGCGGGCGCCTCGGTGTACTCGGCCTCGGCCTACGCCTCCCAGGAGCTGCCGGACCTGGATGTGTCGCTGCGCGGTGCGGTGTCGATCGCGCGCAGGCTGCAGGATCCGCTGGCCGAACTGGTGAAGATCGACCCGAAGTCGATCGGCGTCGGCCAGTACCAGCACGACGTCTCCGAGACGTTGCTGGCCCGCTCGCTCGGCGCCGTCGTCGAAGACGCCGTGAACGCCGTCGGCGTCGACGTGAACACCGCCTCGGTGCCGCTGCTGTCACGGGTCTCCGGCATCGCCGGATCACTGGCCGAGAGCATCGTGGCGCACCGCGATCAGCACGGCCCCTTCCGCAGCCGCAGCGCGCTGCTGGACGTGGCGCGCCTGGGCCCCAAGGCGTTCGAGCAGTGCGCGGGCTTCCTGCGCATCCGTGACGGCGACGACCCGCTCGACAACTCCGCCGTACACCCGGAGGCCTATCCGGTGGTGCGGCGGATCCTCACCAGCACCGGCCGCCCCATCACCGAGATCATCGGCAACACCAGCACGCTGCGCGCGCTGCGCCCGGCCGAGTTCACCGATGAGCGCTTCGGTGTTCCCACCGTCACCGACATCATCAGCGAGCTGGAGAAGCCCGGCCGCGACCCGCGCCCGGAGTTCAAGACCGCCGAATTCGCCGCGGGCGTGGAGAAGGTCGCCGATCTGGAACCGGGCATGGTGCTCGAGGGCGTGGTCACCAATGTCGCGGCCTTCGGCGCGTTCGTCGACGTCGGCGTGCATCAAGACGGTCTGGTGCACGTTTCGGCCATGTCGCACAATTTCGTGAAAGATCCGCGTGAGGTCGTGAAATCGGGGGACGTGGTCAAGGTGAAGGTGCTCGAGGTCGATGTCGCCCGTCAGCGCATCGGGCTCTCGCTGCGGCTGGACGACGAGCCCGGTGCGGGTAAGCCCGAACGCGGTCGCGGTCCGGGCGAACGTGGTCGCGGTGGCGCCGATGGGCAGTCCGCGCAGGGACGTGGCCAGGGCGGTAACCGCGGCCAAGGCCAGAACCGTCAGGGGCACAACCGAGGTCAAAGCAAGGGGCGTCAAGGGCAGGGGCAGGGGCGTCAGGGGCAGCGCCGCGAGGCCGCACCGGCCAACGGCGCCATGGCCGACGCGCTGCGCCGGGCCGGTTTCGGAAAGTAGCGGCCGAAGACGGGAGCGGGGGCAGGCATGCGGCGATGGCTCGACGACGATGTGATCGCACAGGGCAGGCTCCCGCTGCTGTGCTTCCTGCTCGGTTTCATCCTCGGCTTCCTGGTGATCCGGGTCAGCGTGCGGCTGATCCGGGCCCAGGTTCGCTGGTGGCCGGGCAATCTGCGGGCGGGCGACACCCACATCCATCACATGGTGTTCGGCGTCATCCTGGTGCTGACCTCGGGTATCGGGATGATCAGCACCTTCGACGACGGCAGCAGCGCGACCGGCGCGTTGCTGGCGGCCCTCTTCGGGGTGGGCGCGGCGCTGGTGCTCGACGAATTCGCGTTGATCTACTACTTGCGCGATGTGTACTGGGAAGAGCAGGGCCGCACCTCGGTCGACGCGGTGTTCGTCGCGCTGGCCGTGACCGGACTGCTGCTGCTCGGTTTCCACCCGCTGTGGCTGCTCGACATCAACGATTTCCGCCACGACCCCAGCGTCGCGGCGCGGGCGCTGGTGGTGGTGTTCGCGGTGGTCAACCTGATCCTGGCCGCCATCGTGATCGCCAAGGGCAAGATCTGGACCGGGCTGTTCGGCATGTTCTTCCTGCCGCTGCTGGTCGTGGGTGCGCTGCGGTTGAGCCGGCCGGGCGCGCCCTGGGCACGGTGGCGCTACGGCGACCGGCGCAGGCTCATGTACCGGGCCATCGTGCGGGAACGGCGTTACCGGCGTCCGGTGATCCGGGCCAAGATCTTCGTTCAGGATCTGGTGGCGGGCAAACCCGACGTCGAACATGTGCGCTCGGCCGCCGAGGCGGAACTGCAGCGCACCGTCGTTCCCGCACCACCGGCGCCGCATCGTCATCACGCGCTGTGGTCGCACGAGCACGACACGCCGCGCTGAACGGGGCGGGTAGGGTGTGGTGCAGCCGGGGAGCACCGGCCGATTTCCGGCCCGCCGCGCTCATCTGGCACAATGCACAGGTTGCCCTGGGCGATATCTGCCCCGGCGCACCCCTTATTCGGAGCATGAACCGGTAGAGCACGTGCCGCCAGGTTCCTCTGTTCGCGCGAACTCCAGAAGGATGAACATGAACACCCTTGACTTCGTCGACGAGAAGTCGCTGCGCACCGATGTCCCCGAGTTCCGGCCCGGTGACACCCTCAATGTGCACGTGAAGGTCATCGAAGGCTCGAAGGAGCGCATCCAGGTCTTCAAGGGCGTCGTCATCCGGCGCCAGGGTGGCGGTATCCGCGAGACCTTCACCGTCCGCAAGGTGTCGTTCGGTGTCGGCGTGGAGCGCACCTTCCCGGTGCACAGCCCCAACATCGACCACATCGACGTGGTGACCCGTGGTGATGTCCGCCGCGCCAAGCTGTACTACCTGCGCGACCTGCGTGGCAAGGCCGCCAAGATCAAGGAAAAGCGCTGAGCTGCTGCTCCGCGCCGCTATCCCGGTCCCGCCCGGAGCGGTGGTAGCGCACAGAAATACCCGGATAGCCCGGCACCGCACGCATTCTCGCGGTGCCGGGCTAATCTGTTCGGCGTGGCAGACGAGAGTGGGCCGGTGACCGTGCCCGGTGCAGACGACGGGCAACCGCAGGGGCGTCGCGCACGGCGTGACCGACGCGGACGCAAGGACAAGAAACAGCGGCCCTTCTGGCAGGAACTGCCGATCCTGCTGGTCATCGCCGCTGTAATCGCCGCACTGATGGTGACGTTCGTCGGACGCCCGTACGTCATCCCGTCGCAGTCGATGGAACCCACCCTGCACGGCTGCACCGGCTGCACCGGTGACCGCATCTACGTGCAGAAACTCAGCTACTACTGGGGCGAGCCCGAGCCCGGTGACGTCGTCGTGTTCGTCGGCCCCGACTCCTGGAACACCCACTACCGCTCCATCCGCTCGGACAATCCGGTAATGCGCGGCGTGCAGAACTTCTTCTCCTTCTTCGGCCTCGTCCCGCCCGACGAGAACGACCTGGTCAAGCGGGTGATCGCGGTCGGCGGCCAGACGGTCGAATGCTGCGATCCGCAAGGCCGGGTGATGGTCGACGGTAAACCGCTCGACGAGCCCTACGTCGAGGACGATTTCCCGTGGGTCCAGGGCGAGAAGAACGCCTCCTACCCGGTGGGGCGGGTGTTCGGCCCGGTCACCGTGCCCGAGGGGCACCTGTGGGTGATGGGCGACAACCGCAACGAATCCGCCGATTCCCGCGCTCACGTCGGCGACGAACTCCAGGGCACCGTGCCGGTGGACAACGTCCGCGGCAAGGCAGTGTTCAAGATCTGGCCGCCCGGGCGTATCGGCCCGGTCCGAGCGCAGGATCCGCAAACCAACTGATGGCTGTTCGCGCGATAATCGGTCTGTGGGCTGTGTGGACCGGTTCGACCTGCACGACTGGGCGGCGGTGACGCCGATGGCCCGATCCGAGCGTCGCCTGCCGAGTGTGGAGCGTGTCAGCTGGCCGCCGCGGGTGGTCATGCGTAAGGCCGGTGGGCTGCGCACCCTCGAGGCGGCCCTGAACCGCAGCGGTCTCGGGCCGGTCGCCGGCGTCGACGAGGCCGGACGCGGTCCGAGCGCCGGGCCGCTGGTGGTCGGGGCGTGCATGTTGTCCCCCAAGGCTCATGACGCGCTGGCCGGTCTCGATGATTCGAAGAAACTCACCGAGGCGGCCCGCGAGGAGCTGTACCCGGTGATCACCCGGCTGGCGCTGGCCTGGCATGTGGTGGTCATCCCGGCCTGGGAGATCGACGCGATCGGCATCCACGTCGCCAACCTCGAGGGCATGCGCCGCGCGGTCGCCGGACTCGGCCGCACCCCCGGCTATGTGCTCACCGACGGATTCCGGGTGCCCGGCATCCCGGTGCCGTCGCTGCCGGTGGTGGGTGGTGACGCCACCGCGGCCTGCATCGCAGCTGCCAGCGTGCTCGCCAAGGTCACGCGCGACCGGATGATGGTCGAGCTGGATCAGCGGCTGCCCGGCTACGGTTTCGCCGCCCACAAGGGCTACAACACGCCCGAGCACAATGCCGCGTTGCGGCAGCTCGGGCCGTGTGCCGAACACCGGCGATCATGGCGCAATGTGCGCGAGCACGAGCCCGCGGGGGCGGGCGGGAGGCCGGTGCGGCACGAGGTGGTGGTGTCCTCCGGTTCGGTCATCGTGGATCAGGTCACGTCCGACCGACTGGCTACCGAAGCGTTACATACGCGATGATGTCAGGACACGCAGTGCCGCGAGAAGGAGGACGTCCCACCCGATGAGCGCCGAGGACCTCGAGAAGTACGAAACCGAGATGGAGCTGTCCCTGTACCGCGAGTACAAGGACATCGTCGGGCAGTTCTCGTACGTGGTGGAGACGGAGCGTCGCTTCTACCTGGCCAATTCCGTGGAATTGCGACCGCAGAACGCCGACGGCGAGGTGTATTTCGAGGTCAGGATGAGCGATGCCTGGGTCTGGGACATGTACCGGCCCGCCCGCTTCGTCAAGCACGTCCGCGTGATCACCTTCAAGGACGTCAATATCGAGGAGCTGGAGAAGCCGGATCTGCGGTTGCCGGAGTAGCGCTGCCGTAGTTATCCACAGGCCCGGGTTATCCCCAGGGTTTCTGTTTCCCCAGGTGAGCGGTCCGGCGCGGGACGGCCGGCACCGCATGCTGACCGGGTGGCACACAACTTGGCGCTCGGCGCACACGGGGAAGACCTGGCGGCACGATTCCTGGAAGCCGCGGGCATGGACATCATCTGCCGGAACTGGCGTTGCCGCTACGGCGAACTGGACGTGATCGCCCGCGAAGGCGACGTCACGGCGTTCATCGAGGTGAAAACCAGAGCCGGGCTCGGCTTCGGCACACCCGCCGAGGCGGTGACCTTCACCAAACGGCAACGCATCCGCAGGCTGGCGCTGCTGTGGCTGTCCGAACAGGACGGTCCCTGGCAACGCATCCGCTTCGACGTGGTTTCGGTCCTGGTCTCCCATGAGCGCGCACCGGTGATCGACCACCTGAAAGCGGTGTTCTGATGGCGCTCGGGCGGGCCTGCTCGGTCGCGGTGAGCGGCGTGGACGGCCAGCTGGTGGAGATCGAGGCCGACATCGGTCAGGGGCTGCCGTCGGTACACCTGGTCGGATTGCCCGACACCTCGCTGCAGGAATCGCGCGACAGGGTGCGAGCGGCGGTCGCCAACTCCGGTGAGAAATGGCCCGACGGGCGGGTGATCCTCGCGCTGTCGCCCGCGACGCTGCCGAAGGTCGGCTCGGTGTACGACCTGGCCTTGGCCGCGGCCGTCATGGACGCCTCCGATGCCATCCCGTCCAAGAAACTCGACCACACCGTGCTGCTGGGCGAACTGGCCCTGGACGGACGCATCCGGCGGGTGCGCGGCATCCTGCCCGCGGTGCTCGCCGCCAGGAAAGCGGGATGCGCGACGGTGGTGGTGCCGGAGGCCGCCCTGCCGGAAGCCGGTCTGGTCGACGGCATCGAGGTGCTCGGAGCTGCGACGCTGCGATGCGCACTGGCCTGGCTGCGTGGCGAAGCCGTCCTGACCGAACCCGACCGCGATCTGCCCGAGCAGCCGCGGACCATCGGCGATCTCAGCGAGGTCGTCGGCCAGCACGAGGCACGCTGGGCGTTGGAGGTGGCCGCTGCGGGCGGGCATCACATCCTGTTGACCGGGCCGCCGGGCATCGGCAAAACGATGCTCGCGCAGCGGCTGCCCGGATTGCTGCCGCCGCTGTCGGAGGCCGAAGCCCTCGAGGTGACCGCGATCCACTCCGTCGCTGGCACACTGTCCGGCGACCATCCGCTGATCACCATGCCGCCGTTCGTCGCTCCGCACCACTCCACCTCCGCGACGGCGATGGTCGGTGGCGGGTCGGGTTCGGCCAGGCCCGGTGCGGTGAGCCGAGCCCATCGCGGGGTGCTGTTCCTCGACGAATGCGCCGAGATCGGCACGAAGGTGCTCGAAGCGATGCGGACTCCGCTGGAGGAGGGCGAGGTGCGCATCGCCCGCCGCGACGGTGTCGCACGGTATCCGGCCCGGTTTCAGCTGATGCTGGCGGCGAACCCGTGTCCGTGTGCGCCGGCGCGTGACGTCGACTGCATCTGCGCGCCCCTGGCCCGGCGTCGCTACCTGGGCAAGCTGTCCGGGCCGTTGATGGATCGGATCGATATCTGGGTGCAGATGTACGGGATGGCCGGTGGCACCTTCGGCGCAGAGGAATCCGAGAGCAGCGCGACGGTCCGCGAACGGGTGACGGTCGCGCGCCGGGCCGCCGCGCACCGCTGGCGGGAATTCGGGTGGCTCACCAACGCCGAGGTGCCCGGACATGTACTGCGGCAACGGTTTCGGCTACCGTCCGAGGTCACGGCACCGGTGGAGGCGGGGTTGCGGATGGGGCGACTGTCCGCGCGTGGCGCGGACCGGGCCATCCGGGTGGCGTGGACGATCTGCGATCTACGTGGTGGCGACGTACCGAATGCGCAAGACGTCATGCAGGCCCTGAACTTCCGGCAGCGTGGTGCGCAGTGACCGTGGCACGCTCCGGCCGGCCCGGCGACGAGATCGCGGTGGCAGCCCGGGCTGCCGTGCTCGGGCAGGACGGCCGCGATGAGTCCGAGCAACGGCTGCTGGCATGGATCTACCTGTCGCGGGTGGTCCAGGGACCGTGCGCGCCGTTGACGGCGCTGATCGATTCGGTGGGTGTGGTGGAAGCGGCGCGGGCGGTGCGGGAATGCCGGTTACCGCAGGTGCTGCGTGCGGCGACAGCGGCTCGACGTGGGGTCGATCGGGCCGCCGAAGATCTCGAACGCATCCGGGCGCTCGGCGGTCGCGTGGTCACTCCAGAGGATCCGGAATGGCCCGCGTGGCGGCTGCTGGGGCTACAACAGCTCGAACCGGGAAGGGACGTCGATGGTGCGGTGCCGCTGGCGCTGTGGGTGCGCGGCCCGCTTTCGCTTCTCGGCGCCAGCGAACAGGCGCTCGCGGTGGTCGGAGCCCGATGCAGTACCGGCTACGGTGATCGCGCCACCGCGGAGATCGCAGGCGAGCTCGCCTGCCGAGGGTGGACGATCGTGTCCGGTGCGGCGTTCGGCATCGACGCGATGGCCCATCGGGCCGCGCTGGCGGCCGGCGGGTCCACCATCGCGGTATTGGCCTGCGGGATCGACCGCGCGTACCCGGTTCAGCATTCACGCCTCATCACTCAGATCGCCGAAACCGGGTTGGTGATCAGCGAATATCCGCCCGGCACCGTCGCACGCAAGCACCAGTTCCTGGCGCGTAACCGGCTGGTGGCGTCGCTGGCCGACGGTGTGCTGGTGGTCGAAGCCGGGCTGCGCAGCGGCGCCCGCAATACCGTCAAATGGGCTCGGCGCCTGGGGCGTCCAGCGCTGGCGGTTCCCGGGCCGATCACCTCGGCGTCCTCGGTGGGCTGTCACCGGATGATCCGCGAGGGCGAGGCCGTGCTGGTCACGGGGCCCGAAGACGTCATCGATGAGGCAGGGCCCCTGCGCCTGTCGTTACCGATCACGGCCGCCGTCGACGCCGGTGACGAACTCGTCGGCGACCAGCAACTGGTGTACGCCGCGCTACCGGCCGCCGGTTCACGCGTACCGCACGAGCTGGCCACCAGCACCGCGCTGCCGGTGGCCACGGTACGGGCGGTGCTGGCCGAGCTGGAGCTGTCCGGGTTGGTCGGAGTCGGGGGAGAGGGGTGGTACCGGGTCGGGTTCGAGCAGCCGCCGGGAATCAGGTGAACTCAGGTGCTCGGCCGGATACACCCGGCGCACCGGATGTGGCGGTGTTCCGGGCCCGGGATGACCGGGAACACCGCCACCATGTGCTCGCCGGTACGACACCGGCGAGCCGGCCTCATTCCATCCGGACCGAGGAGCCGTAGACGCCGGCGTCCGTGGCGGGATCCACCTCAGCGGTGATCTCGCCGTTGCAGCCGGCATCGACATAGACGACCGCCAGGGAGTCGGTGTCGTTGATCATGTGGAACCGGGCGGGCTGCTCGTGTACCTCGACGCAGCCGGTGGGATTTTCATGCTCGGTGCCGTTGATGACGAGGACTCCCTCGGCACCGGAGGCGGTTCCGGCGGCGGTGAGGATCAGTGTTCCTGCGACAGCACACACAGTTGCGATATGACGCACGGGGTGTCCCTTCTGTGAGCATCGGTGAATCGACTGATCGAACCGGGCAATCTTCGCAGTCCGGACACCCGAAGCGTGGGAGGCCGATACCTCGAACAGGCAAAACGGGTTGTGAGCGGGGCGGCGGCGCGCCGACTTGCCAACACCGGTGTCGCGGGTGACGGTGGAGCGATGGATGCGCTGCCCGAGGACCTGGAGGAATTGCTGGCCGAATACGGGCGCAATCTCCGGCTGGGGAGCAATCGTTCGCCACACACCGTGCGCGCCTATGTCGCCGACGCGCGGTCCTTGCTGACGCATCTGGTGGCGCGCTCGTCGGATTCGTCGGTGCGGGAATTGGATCTGGCGTTGTTGCGCTCCTGGCTGGCGGCACAGTCCGCCGCGGGTGCCGCCAGGACCACGATGGCTCGCCGCTCGTCATCGGCTCGCACCTTCACGGCCTGGCTCACCAGAACCGGACGCTTGGGTGTCGACCCCGGATTGCGGCTCGGTTCGCCGAAGGCGCATCGCGTCCTTCCGGCAGTACTGGGCAAACAGCAGGCCGCCGCGGTGATGGACGCAGCGGAATCGGGTGCGGTACAGCGTGATCCGATGGCCCTGCGGGACCGGCTCATCGTCGAGTTGCTGTATTCCACCGGAATACGGGTCAGTGAGCTCTGCGGGCTCGATATCGATGATGTGGATCGGGAACGCCGGCTCGTGCGAGTCCTGGGCAAGGGCAACAAAGAACGCTCGGCCCCCTTCGGCGCCCCGGCCGACGATGCGATCGGCAACTGGCTGCGTTTCGGCCGCCCCGATCTCGCGACCGCCGAATCCGGTCGCGCCCTCTTACTGGGCCGGCGCGGTCGCCGTCTCGACCCTCGCCAGGCCAGAACCGCAGTACACGAGGTGATTTCGGCCATTCCCGGCGCACCGGACATGGCGCCGCACGGCCTGCGGCACACCGCCGCCACCCACCTGCTCGAAGGCGGCGCGGATCTGCGCGTGGTCCAGGAACTACTCGGCCACGCCAGCATGGCCACCACCCAGCTCTACACCCATGTCTCCGTCGAACGGTTGAAAAAGGTGCACGACCAGGCACATCCCCGCGCGTGAGAGGGCCGCCATGACCCTGCCGAACCCGGATGCCGAATCCGACGATGACGAGGAGCAGATCGACTACCGATTCACCCTCGCCAACGAACGAACCTTCCTGGCCTGGATGCGCACCTCGCTCGGCCTGCTCGCGGGCGGCGTCGCCGTGCACACCCTGGTGCAGCCGTTCCATGTGGCGGGATTCCGGCGTGCGATTGTGCTGTGCTGCCTGGCTCTGGCACTCGTGCTCGCGGTCGGCGCCTACGGCCATTGGCGGCGCGTCGGTGAGGCGATGCGCAGGGGTGGCCCACTGCCCGGCACGGTTATGGTGCCGATTTTGTCCGCCGGCATCACCGCCATCGCGCTGCTCGCCAGTGTCGCGGTGCTACTGCGATGACACCACCCGGCCTGGCCGCGGAGCGAACCGCATTGGCGTGGCGCCGCAGCGCACTGGGCGCCACGGCGGTGACGATGCTGTTGCTGAACGCCGCCATCGCCGACGGCTGGCGCGCCACCTCGATCGCCCCGCTCGCCGGCGCACTCACCATGGCCGTGCTGGCCGTGGTGGGTGCCCTGCGCAGCCACGATCTGCGCCACGGCCGCAACCGGCACGGCACCCTCGCGGTCCGGCTGGCGATGCTCTCGACCGCTGTCACAGCGCTGGTCACGGTGCTGATCGGCGTGACGCACCCGATCCGCTGACGAGTGCCGAGGGCTCGCGCCCGCTGCTGTGGCCCAGCTACCCGGAGCGCGGCAGTGCGTCGATGTACTTACCGGCGATGACGCGTTGGGCGAGGCGGGCCACGGGGCCACCGAGGCGGGTGTACCAGGTGGCGCCGCGAGAGAAGGCCGTGACGACGCCGTAGACGCTCTCGTCCGAGGGGGCGTATTCGACGGCGAACAGTTCTTCCCCGGACTCGGGGTGGCCGGGGAGGGTGCCGTAGGCGAAGCCGCGGCGGTCGGGCTCGTCCAGCACATAGACCACGCGGCAGGGGGCGGTGATGGCCAGTGGGCCGATCCCCAGGCGCACCGTGAGCAGGGTCCCCGGTTCGGCGGTCGGGGTGCTCGCGGCGTGGAAGATGCCGGTTCCGCGCTGCATGCGATAGGCGTTGATCGCCTCGCCTGCGCGTTCGAACAGCTCCCTGCCGTGGCCGATGGGCCTGCGGAGCGAGAACTGGTGATAGCCGGCTGGAAGCGGGCCGTGCGTGGCACCGACCTCGGCGTAGGTGAACGGCGGATCGTCCGGGTTCTGCATGCCTCGATCATGGTCGGTCGATGGTCGGGGAGGAAGCGTCACGCACCGGCTTCAACCGAAGTGGACCCAGGTGCAACAGTCCGAGCGGATCCAGGTATTCGCGCCCTCCCCGGCCGGTCGACTCGCGACGCAACCCCCAGTGCAGACAAGCCGCGGCCGAGCAGCCTTCATGCCCGGCCTGCAGCACCCCGATCCGACTGCCCAGCCCCACCCGGCGGCCGACCGGCACCTCGGCCGTCACCGGTTCGTAGGTGGTGCGCAGCCCGCCCGCATGATCGATCGACACCACCGGTTTCCCCGCCACCGATCCCGCGAAAACGACGATCCCGTCTCCCGCCGCGAGCACCGCCTGCCCAGGCGAACCCACCAGATCTACTCCGCGATGCCCGGGCAACCAGTTCTGCGGCGGCTTCTCGAATCGCCGTTCCACCGCCGGCCGCGGCCGCAACGGCCAATCGAATCGGGTGGCCGGCGCCGCCCCGGCAACGTGCCCACCCGCACCGAGCAATATCCCGACCAGCACCAAGGCAGCCAGCCTCCCGACGACCGTCGGGGTCCGTCCTCGCTCGACCGACTGCGTGCCCCGGTGCGCGGCCGGAACCAAGGTGCTCGGCCACGGGGCCGGCACCTGGGTGGGGCGCCCGGCTGGATCGGGAGTGCTCGGCTGCCCGGCTGGATCGGAGGTGCTCGGCCACGTGGTCGGATCCGCGCCGCTGGGTCGCGCAGCTGGATCGAGGGTGCTGCGTCGCCGCGCGGCTGGAACCTGGATGCTCGGCCGGGCGATCGGCTGCGCGCCATGGTGCGTGGTCGTAATCGGGGCTCTCAGCCGCGCGGCCGGAACCGGGGGGTTCGGCCGTGTGCCAGGAACCGGGGTCCGCACGGCTGGTACCCGCGAAGGCGGCGGCCGATTCATCACCGACGCGCGTGGTTTCCGGTCCACCTGCCTGTGCGTCATCTGCGCTCATCGCGACCCGGACGGCGTGCGCGGCAGCGGTGCGTTGCGGGCCAAACCGCGCAGCAACGGCCCGAGCGCACAGGCCGATCCGCTGCTGAGCACCGCACACGCTTCGGGTTGGCGCTGCCGTGGCGCGGCGGCCACCTCGCCGTCGGGAGCTGTCGCGACGAACAGCCCGACCAACAGCCCCAACGGCAGCAGGCCCGACAGCAGCCGGCGCACCGTTCGGATGCCACTGGCGCCGCGCGAGCCGGCCGCGGTCACACTGCTGCCGGGCCCTGCGCGGCCCGGGACCACGGCAGCGTTGTCGGCGGCCTGGGCGGAGTCGCCGGCTGGCAGCGTGCCGTTGCGGGGCGGCAGGGCAGCGCGGTCGGCGGGCAGGATGGTACCGCCGGTCGGCAGAGTGGCGTCGCGGGGCGGTCGGGCGTTGCCGCTGGTTGGCAGGGCGGCCGCGGCACGCGGCCGGGAGTCGCGCATCGATCGGAGGGGCGAGCAATCACGGGGCGGCAGGGTGGCGCGGCCGATTGGCAGGGTGGCGCCGCCGGTTGGCAGGGTGGCGTCGTGGGGTGGCGCGGGAGCGTGGCCGGTGGGCAGGGCGGTGCCGCTAATAGGCGGTGTGGCGTCGCGGGGCGGTAGTGCAGCGCTGTTGGTTGGCAGGGCGGCCGCTGCGCGGGGCTGGGAGGCCCGCACGGATCGGAGGGGCGGAAATTCACGGGGCGGCAGGGTGGAGCCGCCGGTTGGCTGGGTGGCCTCGTGGGGTGGCGCGGGAGCGTGGCCGGTGGGCAGGGTGGTGCCGCTGATAGGCGGAGTGGCGTCGCGGGGCGGTCGGGCAGTGCCGCCGGCTGGCAGGGCCGCCGCGGCGCGCGGCTCGGAGGCCCGCAGCGATCGGGTGGGCGAGGGATCACAGGGCGGTGTCATGGCTCAACAGTGGCGTGCGCAGGACGCGCCGGACAGCCCAGAGCCGCCCCTTGTGGACAACCCCGGTTGATGTGGATAAACCCTCTTCCACCAGGGCGATTTCAATGGTGGTGATCCACGCCGTAGACTGATCGCGCGGTCTGTGTTTCCCATGGACCGACTTCGCGCGCCACCGTGCTCGTTCGTATGGCGCTGATCGATCCGGTGCGCACTTCATCAGAAGTGTGCCCGGTCGCGCCAGCGCAGCAATGGACGGGGAATCGTCGGCTGGTCCCGATCACGAGATCGGGTCCGGCGGTTCGGGGCGCCAGGGCAGCAGGCCGCCGGCGTGCTGCGTCAACCGGCAACGAAAGAGAGATACGGGAGCTATGGCTGTCGTAACCATGAAGCAGCTGCTCGACAGCGGCGCACACTTCGGGCACCAGACCCGCCGCTGGAACCCGAAGATGAAGCGGTTCATCTTCACCGACCGCAACGGCATCTACATCATCGACCTGCAGCAGACGCTGACCTACATCGACAAGGCCTACGAGTTCGTCAAGGAGACCGTCGCCCACGGCGGCACCGTGCTCTTCGTCGGCACCAAGAAGCAGGCCCAGGAGTCGATCGCGGCCGAGGCCACTCGCGTCGGGATGCCCTACGTCAACCAGCGCTGGCTGGGCGGCATGCTGACCAACTTCTCCACCGTGCACAAGCGCCTGCAGCGCCTCAAGGAGCTCGAGGCCATGGAGCAGACCGGTGGCTTCGAGGGTCGCACCAAGAAGGAAATCCTCATGCTCACGCGTGAGATGAACAAGCTGGACCGCACCCTCGGCGGTATCCGCGACATGCAGAAGGTGCCCTCGGCCATCTGGGTCGTCGACACCAACAAGGAGCACATCGCCGTCGGCGAGGCCCGCAAGCTGAACATCCCGGTCATCGCGATCCTGGACACCAACTGCGATCCCGACCTGGTCGACTACCCGATCCCGGGTAACGACGACGCGATCCGGTCGGCCGCGCTGCTGACCAAGGTGGTCGCCTCCGCCGTCGCCGAGGGCGTGCAGGCCCGTGCCGGCCGCGCCGCCGGTGACGACAAGCCCGAAGCGGGCGCGGGCGAGCCGCTGGCCGAGTGGGAGCAGGAGCTGCTGGCGCAGGCCGCCCCCGCCGCCGAGGCTCCCGCTGCCGAGGCCGCTCAGACCGAGACCCCGGCCGAGGCCTGAGTTTCGGCGTCATCCGCTGTTCCAGTGGTGGCCACCTGGCACTGCCATCGTGGCCACCACTGCCCGGTACCTAACCTTTTCGAAGGAGGCTCGCCCCCGATGGCGAACTACACCGCCGCTGACGTGAAGCGGCTCCGGGAGCTGACCGGCTCCGGGATGATGGACTGCAAGAACGCCCTGGCCGAGACCGACGGCGATTTCGACAAGGCCGTCGAGCTGCTGCGCATCAAGGGCGCCAAGGACGTCGGCAAGCGCGCCGAGCGCACCACCGCCGAGGGCCTGGTCGTCGCCAAGGACGGCGTCATGGTCGAGATCAACTCCGAGACCGACTTCGTCGCCAAGAACGCCGAGTTCCAGGGCCTGGCCGACCAGATCGTCACCGCCGCCGCGGCCGCCAAGCCGGCCGACCTGGAGGCGCTGAAGGCGCTGGACCTCGGCGGCAAGACCGTCGATGCCGCGGTGCAGGAACTGGCCGCCAAGATCGGCGAGAAGCTGGAGCTGCGCCGCGTGGTCTCCCTCGACGGCCCGGTCGCCACCTACCTGCACAAGCGTGCCTCTGACCTGCCGCCTGCCGTCGGCGTGCTGGTCGAGTACACCGGTTCCGGTGACGCCGCCGCCGAGGCCGCGCGCGCCGCCGCCATGCAGGTCGCCGCCCTCAAGGCCAAGTACGTGACCCGCGACGAGGTTCCGGCCGACATCGTGGAGAACGAGCGCCGCATCGCCGAGCAGACCGCTCGCGAGGAAGGCAAGCCCGAGGCCGCGCTGCCGAAGATCACCGAGGGCCGCGTCAACGGCTTCTTCAAGGATGTCGTCCTGCTCGAGCAGGCGTCGGTCACCGATTCGAAGAAGACCGTCAAGGCCCTGCTGGACGAGGCCGGTGTCACCGTGACCCGCTTCGCCCGGTTCGAGGTCGGCGCGAGCTGAGAGCCCTCGCGCCACACGAGCGAGAAGGCCCCTCGTCGCACCGATCATCCGGTCGACGGGGGGCCTTCTGCTGCCGCTCCAACCGAATAAGGCAGGATAGGGACGCTCTGCGTTGCCGACTGTCTGATGCCGCCGTGCCCGGATCTCGGGCCGGCGCCAGCCGAGAACATGCCGATCGCCGAAGGAGACCCAGACCGATGACCGACCCGGGGACCGACCGCCCAGGATATCGCCGGGTACTGCTGAAACTCGGCGGTGAGATGTTCGGCGGCGGCAAGGTGGGGCTCGATCCTGACGTCGTCCAGACAGTGGCCGAGCAGATCGCCGAGATCGTCGCGACCGGCGTGCAGGTGGCCGTGGTGATCGGTGGTGGCAACTTCTTCCGCGGTGCCGAACTGGAAGAGCGCGGCATGGAGCGGGCGCGCTCGGATTACATGGGCATGCTCGGCACCGTCATGAACAGCCTTGCGCTGCAGGACTTCCTGCAGAAGCAGGGCATCGACACCCGAGTGCAGACCGCGATCACCATGGGCCAGGTCGCCGAGCCCTATCTGCCGTTGCGCGCCAAACGGCACCTGGAGAAGGGCCGCGTGGTGATCTTCGGCGCCGGTATGGGCATGCCGTACTTCTCCACCGACACCACCGCGGCACAGCGCGCACTCGAGATCGGCGCCGACGTGGTGCTCATGGCCAAGGCCGTCGACGGTGTGTTCACCGCCGACCCCCGGGTCGATCCGGCGGCCACGATGTACACCGAGATCACCCATAAAGAGGCGATCGAACGCGACCTGAAGGTCGCCGACGCCACGGCGTTCAGCCTGTGCATGGACAACCAGATGCCGATCCTGGTGTTCAATTTGCTGACCAAGGGCAATATCGCCCGGGCTGTCGCCGGTGAGAAGATCGGCACATTGGTTCGTTCCTGACTCCGCGAGCCCGCGGATCATGACGATGACGACGCTGTGGAGGAAACGGTCGTGATTGAAGAAGCGCTCTTCGACGCCGAGGAGAAGATGGAGAAGGCCGTCTCGGTGGCGAAGGACGATCTCGGCACCATCCGCACCGGTCGGGCGAATCCGGGCATGTTCTCCCGGGTGCTGGTCGACTACTACGGATCGCCTACCCCGGTCACCCAGATGTCGAGTATCACCGTGCCGGAACCCCGGATGGTGGTGATCAAGCCCTACGAGCAGGCGCAGCTGGGTGCGATCGAGACCGCGATCCGCAACTCCGATCTCGGCGTGAACCCGACCAACAACGGTGACATCCTGCGGATCTCGATTCCGCAGCTCACCGAGGAGCGCCGGCGCGAGATGGTCAAGCAGGCCAAGTCCAAGGGGGAGGACGCCAAGGTCGCGATCCGCAACGTGCGTCGCAAGGCGATGGAAGAACTCGGGCGCATCCAGAAGGATGGCGAGGCGGGCGAGGACGAGGTCGGGCGGGCCGAGAAGGAACTCGACAAGACCACCGCCAAATATGTCGGCCAGGTCGATGAGCTGGTCAAGCACAAGGAAGCCGAACTGCTCGAGGTCTGACCCAGATCTGGCGGGCCCGCCCGGGCGGGGGACGAAACGGAAACGACGAGTTGAGCGACGGGACAATCGTGGCCGAGAACACCGCTGCGGCCGGTGCGGCGGGACAACAGGCACCGGACGACGGCCCCTTTGACGCCGCTACCGCCGGTGCGGCGGACGCGACGCCGAGCGTGCGCGAATCGCCGGCGCCGGAACCGGCCGCGCCCAAGTCGCGGGCCGGTCGCAATCTACCGGCGGCCTTGATCGTCGGCTTCGGCCTCGGGCTCTCGCTGATCGCGATCCTGCTGTTCGTGCCGAAGGTGTTCATCGGGGTGGCGGGCGCCGCGATCGCGGTGGCCACCTGGGAGGTCGCCAAACGGCTGCGTGAGGCCGACGTGCTCGTTCCCCGGATCCCGTTGATCGCCGGTGGTCAAGCGGTGTTCTGGCTGGGCTGGCCGTTCGGCCCGGAAGGGGTCGCCGGAGCGTTCGCGGCCACGGCGCTGGTGTGCATGGTGTGGCGTTTGTTCGACCACGGCCTGACCACCGCCCCGCGTAACTTCCTGCGCGACACCTCGATCGCGATCTTCACCCTCGCCTGGATTCCGTTGCTCGCCGCGTTCGCGGTTCTGCTGCTGCTCGAGCCGGACGGCAACCTGCGGGTGCTGACGTTCATGATCCTGGTGGTCTGCTCCGACGTCGGCGGCTACGTCGCCGGGGTGCTGTTCGGCAGGCATCCGATGGTGCCCTCGATCAGTCCGAAGAAATCCTGGGAGGGCTTCTGCGGCTCGCTGGTGTTCAGCGTGATCGGCGGTCTCCTGACGGTGACGCTGCTGCTGGACGCCAACTCGATGATCGGTGTGGTGCTCGGCATCGGCCTCGTGCTGGTGGCGACCATCGGTGATCTCATCGAATCGCAGATCAAACGCGAGCTCGGCATCAAGGACATGGGCACGTTGCTGCCGGGCCACGGCGGCATCATGGACCGGCTCGACTCGATGCTGCCGTCGGCGTTCGTGTCGTGGCTGGTGCTCAGCACCCTGCTCTGAGGTCTGCGCGGCGCCGCGGCTGAGCCGCGGTCAGGGGCGTTTGGCGGCGCGGCGCAACTGCATGATGCGTACGCCGCCGACCAGCGCCATCACCAGCGCACCGGCGATCACCGACAGCAGCACCGATACTCCGAGCGGCAGGCCGAAGGTCCAGAACAGGAGGTCGACCTCCACCCGCTCCAGGTTCTGCAGGATGAAGATCAGCAGCACGACACCCAGCAGCGCGGCCACGACGAGGCCGACCCAGGTGTATCCCGCCTTCGACTTCTCCAGCGTGCGGCGGGTGCGCGGAGTGACGGCCGGTTCGGTCTGCGGGATCGGCTCCGGTTCGGGCACCTGGTCAGCGGCATGGGTAGACATATATCGATCATTCCCGACAGCTATCGCTCCCGCACGGATTTCCGTGCCACGGCGCGCTCCCGCGGCCGCAGCGGAGCCGTCGAGGGGATGTGATGTGGTCGACGCCCCGGGGGATGGGACACTGGAGAAACTATGACCGTCTCCCTGCCCCTGGTTTTCGATGCCCCGCGCCGTGGGATGCCGCCGCGCCACCTGGCCGATCTGGACGCCGACGGCCGCCGCGCCGCGATGGCCGAACTCGGGCTGCCGGCCTTCCGGGCCGACCAGATCGCCCGCCAGTACTACGGGCGGCTGCAGGCCGACCCGGAGCAGATGACCGACCTGCCGGCCCCGGTGCGCGCGAAGGTCGGCGAGGCGCTGTTCCCGCCGTTGCTGACCCCGGTCAAGCATGTCGCGTGCGACGGCGGCGATACCCGCAAGACGCTGTGGCGGGCCGGTGACGGCACCCTGCTGGAGAGCGTGCTCATGCGCTACCCGGACCGGGCGACGCTGTGTATCTCCAGCCAGGCCGGCTGCGGTATGGCCTGCCCGTTCTGCGCGACCGGTCAGGGCGGGCTGAACCGGAACCTGTCGACCGCCGAGATCGTCGACCAGGTGCGGGCCGCGGCCGCCGCACTGCGTGACGGCGAGGTACACGGCGGTCCCGGCCGGCTGTCGAACATCGTCTTCATGGGCATGGGTGAGCCGCTCGCCAATTACAAGCGGGTGCTGAACGCGGTGCGGCGCATCACCGCACCGGCGCCGGACGGTCTCGGCATCTCCCAGCGCAACGTCGTGGTCTCCACCGTCGGCCTCGCCCCCGCGATCCGCAAGCTGGCCGACGAGGGCTTGTCGGTGACGCTGGCGGTCTCGCTACACACCCCCGACGACGAGCTGCGTGACACCCTCGTACCGGTGAACAACCGCTGGCCGGTGGCCGAGGTGCTCGACGCCGCACGCTACTACGCCGACAAGACCGGTCGCCGAGTATCGGTGGAGTACGCGCTGATTCGCGATATCAACGATCAGCCGTGGCGGGCGGACATGCTGGGGGAGAAGCTGCACAAGGCACTCGGCTCGCGCGTGCACGTCAACGTGATCCCGCTGAATCCGACGCCGGGCAGCAAGTGGGATGCCAGCCCGAAGCCGGTGGAACAGGAATTCGTGCGGCGGGTCAACGCCAAGGGCGTGCCCTGCACGGTGCGCGATACCCGTGGTCAGGAGATCGCGGCGGCCTGCGGGCAGCTGGCCGCCGAAGGCTGAGCCGCACCTGCGGGCGAGCAGAACGCCGCCCCGGCCGCTGATCCGCGGATCGAGCCGCCGGGGCGCTGGTGATCGAGTGCGAGCGCGCCGGGACTAGCGCGGTTTGCGGCGCAGGATGCTGTCGCGGATGAGGATGACGGCAAGGCCGATCGCGGAGGCGACGAGGAAGATGTAGCCGACGTTGCCGGTGCCGGAAGAGGCGCCCTGCGGGCCCTCGAACAGCATCGCCAGCAGCGCGAGCACGACGATCCAGCCCGCGATCCGGAAGGCGCGCCTGGACTCGCCGCTCCAGCCCCATGCGGCCGACGGAACCTCAGCAGGATCCACAGTGGTGACGGCGCGGTCACTGGTGGTGGTTTCGAGTTCCGTGGCGGCCACGATCGCTCCTCAGCTCGAGAATCGGATACTGCCCGATATCGTGGCATACGACCGGTCGTCGTAGCCAGCAGGGTGCGGTGTCGGTCAGAATGTGCGGGTGTCCGACGTCGTAAGAGTTCTCCTGCTCGGCAGCACCGGTTCCATCGGAACCCAGGCGCTGGAGGTGATCGCCGCCAACCCCGGCAAGTTCGAGGTGGTCGGCCTGGCCGCGCGCGGCGGTAATGCCGATCTGCTCGCCGCGCAGATGGCGGCCACCGGTACCGCCAATGTGGCGGTGGCCGATCCGGCCGCGGCCCAGCGGCTCGGCGTCGAGCTCGGCGGGGCCGGCGCGGTGACCGAGCTGGTGCGCCGCACCGAAGCCGATGTGGTGTTGAACGCGCTGGTCGGTTCGCTCGGACTGGAACCGACGCTGGCCACCCTGCACTCTGGCGCGCGACTTGCGTTGGCGAACAAGGAATCTCTCGTCGCGGGCGGCTCGCTGGTGACTCGCGCCGCCGCGCCCGGACAGATCGTGCCGGTGGATTCGGAGCATTCCGCGCTGGCGCAATGCCTGCGCGGCGGGCGCGCCGAGGAAGTGGACCGGCTCATTCTCACCGCGTCCGGGGGACCGTTCCGCGGCTGGACCACCGAGATGCTGGAAGCGGTCAACCCCGCCGAGGCGAAAACCCATCCCACCTGGTCGATGGGCCCGATGAACACGCTCAACTCGGCCTCGCTGGTCAATAAGGGCCTCGAGCTGATCGAAACGCATCTGCTGTTCGGCATTCCGTACGACCGCATCGACGTCACCGTGCATCCGCAGTCGATCGTGCACTCGATGGTCACCTTCACCGATGGCTCGACGCTGGCTCAGGCCAGCCCGCCCGATATGAAGCTGCCGATCGCGCTGGCACTCGGCTGGCCCGACCGGGTGCCTGGTGCTGCGGCGGCCTGCGATTTCTCCACCGCGACGACCTGGGAGTTCGAACCGGTGGACAACGAGGTCTTTCCCGCGGTGGAGCTGGCCAGGCAGGCCGGTACCGCGGGCGGCTGCGTGACCGCGGTGTACAACGCGGCCAACGAGGTCGCGGTGCAGGCCTTCCTGGACGGCGCGATCCGGTTCCCCGAGATCGTGCGCACCGTCGGTCTCGCGGTCGCCGCTGCCGACGATTGGCGCGCCGAACCGACCAGCCTGGAGGAAGTGCTCGCGGCCGATGCCTGGGCGCGGGAGTACGCACGGAAACTGGTGCTCACCTAGTCGGCACGCGCGGTCCGGCGGCGACCATCGCGGCCCACTGCCCGGCTCACAGCGCCGGACCGCGCGCTGCCGGGTAGACGCATCCGGTCACCGCCGAACGCTGCCGGTACTGTGGACGCGTGCTCGCGGCCGACCCAGGACGCGTGCGTGCCGGGAACTGACGAGCTGCGCAACGCAGGAGGGCTGTAGAGCAAATGGTGTTCGCGTTCGGTTTCGCGCTGTTCGCCCTCGGCATCACGATCTCGATCGCACTACACGAGTGCGGGCATATGTGGGCCGCACAGGCGACCGGGATGAAGGTGCGCCGCTACTTCATCGGCTTCGGGCCGCGCATCTTCTCGTTCCGGCGTGGTGAGACCGAGTACGGCCTGAAGGCGCTGCCGCTGGGCGGGTTCTGCGATATCGCGGGCATGACCGCGCTCGACGAGCTCGAGCCCGAGGAACTGGACCGGGCGATGTATCGCCAGGCCACCTGGAAGCGTCTGGTCGTCATGTTCGGCGGCATCGCGATGAACTTCCTGCTCGGCTTCCTGCTGGTGGTGGTGCTCGCCGTCGGCTGGGGGCTGCCGAACTTCAACCAGCCGCCGGCCACCGCTCTCGGTGAGATGAGCTGCGTCGCCACCCAGAACCCGGATGGCACGCTGGCCGAGTGCACCGGCACCGGCCCCGCTCAGCGGGCCGGGCTGCAGCGCGGTGACGTGGTGAAAGCCGTCAACGGGGTCGAGGTCGAGACCTGGCGGGAGTTCCAGACCGAGACCCAGAACCAGACCGGGCCCTTCACCTACACCATCGAGCGTGACGGTGAGATCCTGACGATTCCGGTCACCCCCGAGCGCGTGATCCGCTATCCGTCCGACGGTGGACCCGGTCGCGAGGTGAGCGCGGTCGGCGTCGGTTCCGACTACTACGGGCCGGTCAAGTACAACGTGCTGGCCGCCATCCCCGCGGCCGGGGCGTTCACCGGCGACATGTTCGTGCGCACCTTCGAATCGCTGGCCCAGATGCCGGCCAAGGTGGCCGACCTGTGGACCGCGGTGACCGGCGGCGAACGCGATCCGGAAACCCCGGTGAGCGTGTACGGCGCCTCGAAGATCGGGGGCGAGACCGCCGAGCGCGGGCTCTGGGGCCTGTTCATCCTGGTCCTGGCCAGCCTGAACTTCTTCCTCGGCGCGTTCAACCTGCTGCCGCTGCTGCCGCTGGACGGCGGGCATATCGCGGTGGTGCTCTACGAGAAACTGCGCAACACCGTCCGCGGCTGGAAGGGGCTGGCGCCGGGCGCGCCGGTCGACTACCTGAAGTTGCTGCCGGTGACCTATGTGGCGGTGGTGATCGGTGGTGCGTACATGGTGCTGACGTTGGTCGCCGACATCGTCAACCCGATCGAACTGTTCCCCTGACCAGCGCACCCGATGTTCGAGTGACGGCCCTCGCGCTGTCACGGTGGTCACACGAGAACGTCACGCGCGCGCGACTAGACTCGCAGGCGAGTAGGCCCGAACCAGACGAAAGCAGGCAGCCGAAGGTGACCAGCACAATCGGATTGGGGATGCCGACCGCGCCCGCGGCCGTGCTGGCTCCCCGCCGCAAGACCCGTCAGCTGATGGTGGGCAACGTCGGTGTGGGTAGCGATCACCCGATCTCGGTGCAGTCGATGACGACCACCAAGACCCATGACGTCAACGCGACGTTGCAGCAGATCGCGGAGCTCACCGCGTCCGGCTGCGACATCGTGCGGGTGGCCTGTCCGCGCCAGGAGGACGCCGACGCGCTCGCCACCATCGCCAAGAAGTCG
The DNA here is from genome assembly GCF_059509835.1 of Nocardia sp. CDC519. NCBI lineage: Bacteria > Bacillati > Actinomycetota > Actinomycetes > Mycobacteriales > Nocardiaceae > Nocardia > Nocardia sp. CDC519. The sequence goes on from NZ_CM183377.1 coordinate 2,213,282, forward strand.
CAGATCCCGGTGATCGCCGACATCCATTTCCAGCCGCGCTACATCTTCGCCGCGATCGACGCCGGATGCGCCGCGGTGCGAGTGAACCCGGGCAACATCAAGGAGTTCGACGGCCGGGTCAAGGAGGTCGCCAAGGCCGCAGGCGACGCCGGAATCCCGATCCGCATCGGCGTGAACGCCGGTTCGCTGGACAAGCGGATGCTGGAGAAGTACGGCAAGGCCACTCCCGAGGCGCTGGTGGAATCGGCGCTGTGGGAGGCGAGCCTGTTCGAGGAGCACGGCTTCGGCGATATCAAGATCTCGGTCAAGCACAACGACCCGGTGATCATGGTCGAGGCCTACCGCCAGCTGGCCGCGCAGTGCGATTACCCGCTGCACCTCGGCGTCACCGAGGCCGGTCCGGCATTCCAGGGCACGATCAAATCCGCGGTGGCCTTCGGCGCACTGCTCAGCGAGGGCATCGGCGACACCATCCGGGTGTCGCTGTCGGCGCCGCCGGCGGAGGAGATCAAGGTCGGCGGGCAGATCCTGCAATCGCTGAACCTGCGTCCGCGCAAGCTCGAGATCGTCTCGTGCCCGTCCTGTGGGCGCGCCCAGGTCGACGTGTACACCCTGGCCAACGAGGTGACCGCCGGACTGGAGGGCATGGAGGTTCCGCTGCGGGTGGCGGTGATGGGCTGCGTCGTCAACGGACCGGGTGAGGCCCGCGAAGCCGATCTCGGCGTCGCCTCCGGCAACGGCAAGGGGCAGATCTTCGTCAAGGGCGAGGTCATCAAGACCGTGCCGGAAGCGCAGATCGTGGAGACCCTGATCGAAGAGGCCATGCGCATCGCCGAAGAGATGGGCGAGGATGTCGGCGCCGGGGAACCGGTCGTCACCGTCGGCTGAACGCCGCACCGGACCAGGGGTTTCGAGATACCCGGGGCACGCGGCCCCGGTTCATGGCAGGCTGTGAGACGTGCGGAGTCTGCTGGAGCCGACGCGACGCGCGAAGAACCCTCCCGCGCGTCAGCTCGCCAAGCGGGACCTGGCGCAGGTCCTGCGAGTGCTGGATGCCGATCCCGTGGCCTGCTGCATGGTCGCGGCCCGGTTGCAAGAATTCGGTATCGATGGCAGCGGCGGCCAGGGCGAACTGTGGAGCCGCGGCGGTCCGGCCGAGTCGCTGTGCTTCTCCGGGGTCAACCTGGTTCCGTTGCTCGGCGATCAGGACGCGTTGCGCGCCTTCGCCGAACGGGCGGTCCGCTGGCCCCGCATCTGCTCCTCGGTGGTCGGCAGACAAGAGCTGGCGCTGCCGCTGTGGGAGATGCTGGCCGAGCATTGGGGCCCCGCCCGGGAACTGCGGGCCGACCAGCCGCTGCTCGCGTTGGACGAACCGACGGGGGCCACACCGGATCCGCTGGTGCGCCGGGTGCGGCCGGAGGAACTCGACCGCTATCTGCAGGCCGCCATCGCCATGTTCATCGAGGAGGTGGGCGTCGACCCGCGCGCCGGTGACGGCGGCCGCGGCTACCGTCGCCGAGTCGCCGGTTTGATCGAATCCGGCCGCGCCTGGGCCAGGTTCGAGGACGGGCGCGTGGTGTACAAGGCCGAGGTGGGTTCGCTGTCGCGGCGCACCGGCCAGATCCAGGGCGTGTGGGTGCATCCCGATCGGCGTGGCAACGGCCTCGGCACCGCGGGGACCGCCGCCGTCGCCAATGCGGTGATCGCCTCCGGGCGCACGGCCAGCCTGTATGTCAACGATTACAACGAGATCGCGCGCAAGGCCTACCGCCGGGTGGGTTTCCGGCAGATCGCCACCTTCACCACCGTGCTGCTCGACTGAGGTTGCCCGGCCCGAACTGCGGTGCGCCACAGGTGTTTGCCCGGCGGTGGCCGCTACCATCGGTGCCGATGTCGATTCGCGTGTTCCTCGTGCTTGCCGTCGCCGCGCTCGCGGTCGCCGCAACCGGCTGCGCCGCGGGCCCGCAGGGTCCTGCCGCGGCTGCCGAGGCCTTCGTCAGCGCCTTTGCCGCCCATGATGTCGATGCGGCCGCCGGGCACACCAGCCGGCCGGAATCGGCACGGCAGGCATTGGTTTCGGCGTGGGAGGGTTTGCAGGCCGAGCAGTTGAGCGCACGCACCGGTGCTGCCCGCGTCGCCGGTGACACCGCGACCGTCGACTACACCTACGAATGGGTACTGCCGAAGAACCGGGTGTGGACCTACTCCGGGACATTGCAGATGGCCCGCACCGACGGACGCTGGACGGTGCGCTGGACCTCGTCGAATATCCACCCCGAACTCGGTGACACCCAGAAGATGGAACTGCGCGCCGAGCCGGCGCCGCGGGCCAGGGTCAACGAACAATCCGGCAGCGATGTGCTGGTCCCCGGCAAGGTGTCGCGGGTGGTGTTCCGCACGGCCGACGCGAGTGATCCGGGCTCGGTGGCGGGCGCGCTCTCGGCCGCCCTGATCCGCTTCGACAAGGACCTCACCGCGTCGGCGATCCTCGATGCGGCCCGGCGGGCCCAGGGCGCCTACACCGTCGCCAAGCTGAGCGAATTCGAATTCGACCAGGTCAGCATCGAACTCATCGGCCTGCCGGGGGTGACGCTGACCCAGGAGTGGGATCTGGTGCCCACCCGGCGCGAGTTCGCCCCCGACCTGATGACGCAAGTTCGCCAGACCGTGATCGACGAGGTCGACGGCAAGGCGGGCTGGAGCGTCGTGCTCGAGAACGCCAATGGCGCGCAGATCGGGGTGTTGACCGAAGTCGCCGCCCAACCGGCGCCGTCGTTCTCGCTCAGCGTCGACCGCAATGTGCAGAATGCCGCCCAGCACGCGGTCTCGCTGCGCACCGAGCAGACCATGATGGTGGTGATCCAGCCGTCGACCGGTGCGATCCTGGCCGTCGCGCAGAACGAGGCCGCCGACCGGGACGGGCCGATCGCGACCATCGGCCAGTATCCGCCGGGATCGGTGTTCAAGACCGTCACCGCGGCGGCCGCCATCGACGAAGGCCTGGCCACCCCCGACACCGTGCTGCCGTGCCCGAGCCAGACCGTGATCGGTGAACGCACCATCCCCAATTACAACCTCTTCACGGTGGGCAGTGTGCCGATGGCGACCGCCTACGAGCGGTCCTGCAATACCACGTTCGCGAAACTGGCCAGCGGGTTGTCCGCCGAGGCATTGCACGATATGGCGGCGGCGTTCGGGATCGGGCCGACGTACACGGTGGCCGGTTTGCCGACAGCTTCTGGATCGGTGCCACCGGCCGAAGACGAGGTCCAGCGCGCCGAGGACGGCATCGGCCAGGGGCGGGTGGTGGTGAGCCCGTTCGCAATGGCGCTGGTCGCGGCGACCGTGGCCAACGGTTCGGTGCCGGTGCCGTATCTGATCGCCGGACGCGAGACCGTCGTGGACGGCGACCGTCCCTCGATCGACCCGGAGGTGATCGACGGTCTGCGGATGATGATGCGCAAGGTGGTCACCGGCGGCACCGCCGGCCGCATCGCCGATCAGGGCGAGGTGTACGGCAAGACCGGTGAGGCCGAGGTCGACGGCGGCTCACATTCGTGGTTCGTCGGCTACCGCGGTGACCTCGCATTCGCGACGCTGCTGGTCAAAGGCGGGAGTTCCGATAACGCGGTCGCCGTTACCCGGGATATGTTCGCGGCGCTTCCGCCGGGATACTGAGCAGGCCGTCGGCGGGCGACACGTCCGCGGTGCGGCCGGATGGCTGCTGGGCGGCGAGCTGGTGCACCGCGAAGAACAGTTGGGTCGCGGTGACGGGGTCGACGGTCGCGTTCGGATAACTTCGCGGAGATTCGCGGGCGGGTTGAATGTCACGGACGACGGCCGGGTGCACGGCGCCCCCGGAAGCGGCGGTGTCCGTGCCGAGGATTTCGACGACACCGGCGCCGCCCAAAATCATTCCGGCGGTGATGAGGACAAGGGTAGAACGCTTCATGGCCGGCTCCCTCGAATCAGGGTGTGCGGGAAGAGCTCGTGCTGCAGCCTCGTTGCGGCAAGTGAATTCGCCAGATGATGACTGAATGTTTGCTGTTGAGGCCAACCTAAGCGCTCAGCACTGTTCCGGACAAGAAAAATGTGAGCAGGCGGATATCGGAGCGAAAATCGTGACCTGAGGCATGGCCGATTCGTGACCGCCTCGTTATCCGGCGATCGAGGTAGCGAAAAGCTTCACGCGCGACGCAACGTGGCTGCCAGATGATGTTGTAACGGTTCACCGACCGCCGCCATGCGCAGCGTGTAGTCGATGACGTCGCCGGATTGCCGAATTGAGCGGCCGAGCGCGGTCACCGATTTCGCGGTGCCGCTGAGCCCGATATTCGTCGACTCGAATTCGACGCGAATCTCGTCGGAGGTGACGGTCAGGGCGCCTTCGCAGATTTCGGTGATACCCGTCGGATGCGCCAGGATCAGCTCGACGCGATCCGGTCGCGGACAGCGCAGGTACCCGGTTTCGGCGTGTAGCGGGCGATTGTCGTCGGCGGCGCGGGTGCGTTGCCGATAGGTGAGGAATGGCCGGCCGATATGACCGAAGTGGATTTCCTCGAGGTAGTCGAACGGCTCGATCGTCGGGTACTCGCCGTGTCCGGTGCCGCGCCAGGTGCCCAGCAGTGGGGCCAGCGGTGCGATATCGGGATGGGGCGCGATGGGCGGCTGGGGTTCGACCACGGCGGTCAGCTTAAACCCATGGCCGAGATGATGTTTCCCGGCTCCCCGGTTTCTTACACGCTAAGGTGAGCGACGCCTGATGGGTGAGGGGCTGTGTTGTCGGAAGGGACAAGAATGCTGTACGGACACCGGGCCGATTCCGGTAACTGGCGCTCGCGCACGACCCTGCTGCGGATGTCGGCGCTCGCCACCGCTGTCGCGCTCGCCGCGGCCTGCTCGGACTCCGCGACCGGGACGGGCGAGGTCGGGTTGGACGGCAACCGTTATGTCGTGACCGCGCTGGCGTCCGGCGACGAGGGCGCGCACGCCGCGGTCACCGTGTCCGATCTGGTCAACGCGTGGGGTTTCAGCGACCGGCCCGGCGGCCATTTCCTCGTCGGCGCGGGCGGCAAGGCCTTCGGTTTCCTCGGCGATGTGCGCTCGGCGGCGAAACCGGAGCTGCACACGTTGTCCCAGGACGGATTCACGGCTATGACCGTGCCCGGTGTCGATGCCGATACCTCCGACAAGAGCGCGGGCACCGTGACCGGTGTGGTGGCGAATCCGGCGCCGCCGAACTCGGATGCGTTCGTGGTGCGCGATCAGCCGGTGCCGTTCGAGGGGGTGCCGCCGCTGCTGCTGACCGGCTCGGCGCGCAACATCATCGCGACCGATGCGGGCACGCTGGCCGCCTGGACCGATATCGCGCCCGACGGTGCCGTCATCCGGCACGACGGTCCGGCCAACCTGGTTTTCGACGGATCGGCGCAGAAGATGGCGTTCTACGGCATCGCGCTCGCCCCCTCGGGGGACAAGCTGCTCGCCGCCGATTTCGGTGCCGAACCGCAGGTGCGCACGTTCGACAAGAACTGGCAGCTGGTGCCGACATCCGGGTTCGCCAACCCGTTCGCCACCGGCGAGGCTGTCGACGCCGAGAAACCGGAGCTCGGCCGCAAGGCGGTTCCGGGTGATCCGGCGCCGTTCAATGTCACCACCATCGGTGACCGTGTGTTCGTCTCGTACGCGGTGACCAGGCCCGATTCCGATGACGCCGAGAAGTTCGCGGTGGGCGAGCGCGCGGTGGCCGACGCCGACGGTGAAAGCGCTGCCGCGGGCAAGCCGGGCAAGGGCAAGGTCGCCGAGTTCGCCGCCGACGGTTCGCTGGTGCGCATCCTCGATGACGGCGGCAGGCTCAACGCGCCGTGGGCGGTCACCGTCACCCCGTCCACCTTCGGCCCGCTCAGCGGAAAATTGCTGATCGGCAATACCGCGGGTGCGGGCCACATCCTGGCCTACGACGACACCACCGGTGAGTTCGTCGACTACGTCCGGGATACCGGCGGCGCACCGCTGTCGGTGCCCGGCTTGCGCGGGCTCGAGTTCGGTGACGGCGCGTCGCTCGGAGACTCCGACGCGCTGTACCTGACCGCCGCCCCGACGCCGAAGACCGCGCACTTCTCCAGCATCCGCCTCAAGTGAGCCGTGGACTCGCCGAGTGGAACTCAGGAACCACTCGGCGAGTCGGGCACCGCGGGCTGCCTGCGTTCGGCCCAGCGCCACAGCGGCTCCAACGCCTCACCGAGTTCGGCCCCAGCCTCGGTGAGCTCATAGGACTTGTCCGCGTTTTTGGTCACCAGCCCCGCGCTCTGCAAACTCTGCAGCCGCGTCGACAGCATGCTCGACGAGCAATTGCCCATCCGCCTGCGCAATTCGAGAAACCCGAGCCTGCCCGGTTCCAGCTCCCAGATCACCCGCAGCACCCAGCGCTGACCGAGTAGGTCCATGGCGGCCAGCATCGGCGCGACGGTGGGATCGTGTCTGCCGCGGGACGGCGTCGGCTCACTTGCGCTTCTCATTCAGAACCACCATAGTGATTCTAAATCAGAAGCACGGGGTCGGGTTGTCGCGTGGACGGAAGGTAGGCGAGTGGGCGAAACCGAGGCGAAGGCCGGACGGCGCACGGTCGTGATCACAGGCGCGTCCCGTGGCATCGGCGCCGAGACGGCCCGGGTGCTGGCGGCCGGCGGCGACCATGTCGTCATCAACTACCGCGAGAAGCGCAAGCGGGCCGACGCGCTGGCGGCCGAGATCATCGCCGCCGGCGGGGCCGCGTCCACCGTCGGCGCCGATATCTGCGACGAATCCTCCGCGCAGGCGATGGTCGATGCGGTCGCCCAGCGGCACGGGCAGGTGGATGTGCTGGTGCTCAACGCCTCCGGCGGGCTGGAACGCGGTGCCGCACCCGAGTATCCGATGGCCATCAATAGAGACGCGCAGGTGCGTCTGGTGCGCTTGGCGTTGCCGCATATGCCTGCCGGTTCCCGGATCGTCTTCGTCACCAGCCATCAGGCGCATTTCCATGGCCGAAAGCCCGTGCCGGCCGACTACGAGCCCATCGCGGCGAGCAAGCGGGCCGGTGAGGACGCGTTGCGGGCGATGATCCCGGAACTGGCCGAGCGGGGGATTCGGCTGCTCGTCGTGTCCGGGGACATGATCGACGGCACCATCATCGTGCGGTTGTTGCAGCGGCGGGACCCGGCGGCCGTTTCGGCGCGCCGTGAGCAGGCCGAGCTGCCGACGATCGCCGAATTCGCCGAGGCGGTCGCGGCGGCGGCCTCCAGTACCGCGGAGTCCGGGACCACCACCTACGTCGGCGGGCCGGACTATCTGACGGGGCGATCCGCGTCCGTGCCGGCCTGAATCACCGCCGAAATCCGGCGAATCGGATGGACCACCGGTTCTGTGACACCGAGAGTTGCGGAAAACGATGACGGCCGCCGGGAAGTAGTGGACGCTATCGGGGTGAACGGTGCAGTGAGTCCGGGGCCGCGGCGACAGCCGGAGCCTGGCTCGCTACTGCGCCGCGAGCGCGTGCGGGTGCGGGTGCGGGTGCGGTGGTGCCGATGATCCCGAGCAAGGAACTCGTGCTCGCGGCCTGCCGAGGCCTCCCGCACGCCGATCATCCGATGCTCGACGCCGCCGGCGAGCTCACCCAGCTGCACGAGCAGCGCGAGCGCACCCCGGTGAGCGCGCTGGCGAAGCTGGATCGCCGACGCGGACAGCTGGTGCGGGCGATCGATCGCTGGGTGACGCTGGCGACGCCGATCCCGCACGGTTCGGCCCGGCTGCATTCGGAAACCGTCGGCAGCATCGTCGACCGGATGGCACAGCTGACCGTGCATGCGTTCGTGGCCTCGGCGCACGCTCCCGACACCGTGTACTACGACGCGTGGGTGCGGCTGCACGAGGTGGCCGACAGCTATCAGGACCTCATCGTCGAAGTGCTCGACGGCAATCGCCGACTGCCCGACGCCGCGGGGGAGTGGTGAGCGGGGACAGCCGCTATCGACCGCGGCCGAACAAGCGGAACGACCGTTCCTTGCGCCGCGGCAGCGTCGCGTACACCATGGTCATCTCCGCGAACACCCCCGCATCGCGTTCGCGTTCGGGGCCGAAATCGTCGCGACCGAGCACATGCGCGACGGCACCCGGCGCCATCGACGACACCACCGAGGCCAGCGTCGGGGACAACTCCGCGGCCGGCGCGTCGAGATCGCCGTGCCCGAGCAGCATATGGCCGACGGCGTGCAGCACGATGTGCTCGGCATTGCGGCCCGCTGCCGCGGCGTCGTAGACGATGATGTCGTCGTATTTGCGTGCGATCCACAACCCATTGCCGCCGCAACCGATATCGGCCAGTGCCGACCGATGGGCGGGCTGCAGCGACAGCGGCCTGCTCCGGTGCGCGGCCACCTGAGCGAGGTAGGCGTTCAGGTCCCACGGGTGCGGTAGCGGTACCGTCCGCGCCGCCTCACCCAACCGGGCTTCCATGCTGTTCATCGTCGAACACGTTACCGATCAGGCCTTGTCTCGTCACCTTCGTGGCAGGCAGTGCAGCGTCGGTCCCTGAGCGTATCTTCGGCCTCGAAATCGCTGGGTAGAAAGTGTTTTCGGGTCACAGGCCTGCTGCGCCGAGGCAGCGTGCCGACGGTGGCGGGCGCGCGGGCAGTGGGAATTCACACCCCGAACGGATCCGTCCACCACGCCGTGACCGCGAAGTGATGGCCGCGAGCGCCCGAACGGAGGACGATGAGCGGGTGTCGAGCTCAGGACCGTGGCGGTGAGCGCACCGGCCGGTATCCGGACGGCGGCGCGCGCCGGCGCCGTCCGGCAGTGGTGGGTGCTCACCCGGCGGCTGATCCGTCCGTCGTGGCGCAACGGCGAACTGCTGACCGCGGTGCTCGCGCCGACGGTGTTCACCCTCGGCTTCTATGTGCCGCTGAACCTGGTGATGAGCTTCTACGGTCACGGCCTCAGCAGCTACGCGCAGTTCCTGATGCCGATGATCGTGATGCAGTCGGTGGCCTTCTGCGCCGGCTCGGCCGCGTTACGCGCGGCGACGGACGCCCGAGACGGTTTGGACGCCAGGTTCGGCTCCATGCCCATCGCCGCGACGGTGCCGCTGGCCGCGCGGATGGCGGCCGCGCTGTACCGCACCGCGGTGTCGCTGGCCGCGGCGGTGGTGTGCGGCACGGTGATCGGGTTCCGGTTCTACGGCAGCTGGTGGCACACGGCCGGTTTCGTCGTGCTCGCCTTGCTGATCGCGGCGGCGTTCGCGCTCGGCGCGGACTGGCTGGGGCGGCTCACCCGCAATCCGGAGGCGACCACCCAGTTCCTGGTGTTGCCGCAGCTGATCCTCGGCATGGTGTCGACCGGGTTCGCTCCGGCCGAGCAATTCCCGTCCTGGATCCAGGGTTTCGCCACCTACCAGCCGATATCCCGGTTCATCGATGCCCTGCGCGCGCTGGCCGGCGACTCGACGGGCAACGCGGGCGCGGTGGACTGGCCGATCATGGGACCCGCCCTGGCCTGGGTGTGCGGGCTGATGCTGGTATTCGGCGGCCTGGCCGTCGCGGAATCGGTGCGCAGGCGATGACCACCCAGACGCCGGACCCCATCGGTGTGCGCGGGCTGCCCGTGGTCACCGGCACCACCGAAACCCTTCGCCTGCTGGTGCCGCACACCCTGATCCAGACCCAGCGGCTGCTGCTGCGCTGGTGGCGCGATCCGCTGACGCTCATGCAGTCGCTGCTGTTCCCGGCCTTGCTGCTGGTGATGTTGCAGACCGTGCTCGGTCGCCAGATCTCGGCGTTCTCCGGCGCCAGCGCGCTCTACGGCTCGGTGCCGATGGTGGCGCTGGTCGGGGTGATGTCGGGGTCGCTGGCCGGTGCGATCACCCTCGGCCGCGAACGCGACGCCGGGCTGCTGGCCCGATTCTGGGTGCTCCCGGTGCACCGGGCCTCCGGGCTCGCGGCCCGGATCGTCGCCGAGGGCGTGCGCATCCTGACCTGCACGGTGGTGCTGTTCGCGGTCGGGGTGGTACTGGGATTCCGGTTCGAGCAGGGTTTCGCGGCAGCGGTGGCGCTGCTGGGGGTGCCACTGCTGTTCGGGCTCGCCTTCGCCACGGTGGTCACCACCGTCGCGGTGTTCGGGGCGAGAACGGCGGTAGTGGAGGCGATCTCACTGGGCTCGTCGATGATGATGTTCTTCAGCACCGGATTCGTGCCGCTGGCCGCCTACCCCGGATGGGCGCGCCCGATCGTGGAGTACCAGCCGATGAGCCACGCCATCAACGCCATGCGCGGACTGTCGCTGGGCGGGCCGGTGCGCGAGCCGTTGCTGGCGACGCTGGCCTGGTCGGTGGGTGCGATCCTGGTGTTCGCGATCCCCGCGGCCATCGGCTACCGCCGGGCCAGCCGGCGTTAGCTCAGGGCGCTCGCGGCCTCGGAGATCAGGGCCGCCGAATCGCGGGGACTCAACGCCATGGCGCGCAGCTGATCGAAGATGACGCCGAAGCGCCGGATCTCGTTGTGCCCCTCGATCAGCGCGTCGCCGGCGATGCCCTCGACATACACCAGTTCCGGATCGGCGGGATCATGGAAATCCAGCAGAGTGAACGCGCCTGCCATGCCCGGATGGGCGCCCGCGTCGAACGGCAGGATCTGCAGGATCACGTTCTTCTTCAACACCTCTTCCAGCAGCCGGTGCAGCTGCCCGCGCATGATCTCCGGCCCGCCGACCACCCGCCGGATCGCGGCCTCGTCCAGCACCACCCACAACTCCAGCGGATCGTCCTTGGTGAGCACCGCGGCACGGTCCATCCGAGCGCGGGCCCGGCGTTCCATCACCGCGGCGTCGACCTTGGGCATCGTCGTGTCGATCACCGCCAACGCGTACTGCTCGGTCTGCAGCAGGCCTGGCACGTAGGAGGTCTGGTAGTGCCGGGCCGACAGCGCCACGGACTCGAAATTGATATATGCCGCATAGACTTCGGTGAGGCTGGCCTCGTACGGGCGCGACATTCCGGGCTTCTGCGCATCGCTGAGCAATTCCAGCGCGTCCTTGCGGCGGGCCTCGTCGACGCCGTACAGGTCCAGCATCGTCAACAGGGTGCGCCGTTGCGGCCGCGCCTGCGCGCGCTCGATCCGGTACAGCGTGGTCACATTGATCCCGGTCTTGGCGCTGACTTCTTCCTTGGTGAGATTCGCCTGCTCACGCATCTCGGTCAGCAGCACCGACAGCCGCCGCAGGCCCGCGGTGAGGATCGTGCGCTTGCCCGCCATGACAACCCCTTCGCTGCGCACCCGCATCGGGTCGCGTCATCGTTCCCGGCTCGTAGCGCGTCCGGCACCCACCGGGCCGAGCCGCTCCGCCGCCGGCCCCAGACGCGTGTTGTCTCGAATCTACGACGTCGGAAGCGGTTCTACGAGCGTATGGGCAGATACGGCGGACGGATCCGCGAGTCGGCCCGATGCCGCGGCACCGGCGGGCTCAGCTGTGCGGTACGTGGCCGGGCCGGTCGTGCCGGGTCTTCGGCGACCCGACCTGACCGGTATGGCCGGCCAGCAGCTCGGCGAACGGCGTCGGTGTGGCGAGGGTATTTCCCGAATGGCGTTGCCTGCGCGGTTGCTCTTGCACGAATCCGCCGACGGCGTTCTGTTCGGCGACGACGAGCGTCGCGAATTCCGCCGCCGCGCGGCGCACCCGCTCAGCGAGCCCGGTCGATCCGAAATCCTCGGTGGCCGCGAAGATCCCGGTAGGCGTGACGACGGCGCGCAGGTAGGTGAACAGCGGACGCATGGCATGGTCGAGCACCAGCGAATGCCGCGGTGTGCCCGCGGTGGCCGCGATCAGCACCGGCATGCCGTTGAGCGCCTCGGGATCGAGGACGTCGATGAACATCTTGAACAGGCCGCTGTAGCTTGCGGCGAATACCGGCGTGACGGCGATGACGCCGTCGGCGGCCGACACCTTCGCCCTGACCTCGGCGATCGCTGCCGTCGGCAGACCACCGGTGATGGTGGTGGTCGCCAATTCGGTGGCCAGCTCGCGCAGTTCGACCACCTCGAACTCGACGGCCTCACCGCGTGCGGTCACCGCCGCCGAGACGGCATCGGCCAGCTGATCGGCCAGCAACCTGCTCGACGACGGCTGCGACAGCCCGGCGGTGAGGACCACTACTCGTCGTGTCATCGCTTCACTCCTCGCTCGCTGCGGCGAGCACGCGTTCGCGCGCGGGCTCGACCAGGTGATGCGGTGCCTGCGGACCGGCCGCCACCAGGCTCGCGTGGGTGGGCGGATCGCTGGGCACATGCGCGGGACGACGCGTCTCGAACTCCCGGCGCAGCGTGGGCACCACCTCGCGGCCAAGGATCTCGATCTGCTCGAGCACCACCTCGAGCGGCAGTCCGGCATGGTCGAGCAGGAACAGCTGACGTTGATAGTCGCCGACATTGTCGGCGAAGCCGAGGGTCCGCTCGATCACCTGCTCGGGTGTGCCCACCGTCAACGGCGTGAGCTCGGTGAACTCCTCCAGCGACGGGCCGTGCCCATAGACCGGCGCGTTGTCGAAGTAGGGGCGGAAGAACTTCTTGGCCGCGGCCTCGGTGTCGGCCATGAACACCTGACCGCCCAGACCGACGATGGCCTGATCGGCGCTGCCATGGCCGTAATGCTCGAAGCGCTGCCGGTACAGCGCCACCATCTGCGCGGTGTGCTCCTTGTTCCAGAAGATGTTGTTGTGGAAGAAGCCGTCACCGTAGTAGGCGGCCTGTTCGGCGATCTCCGGGGAGCGGATCGAGCCGTGCCAGACGAACGGGGGAGTCTGATCCAGCGGCGCCGGCGTCGAGGTGAAGCCCTGCAACGGTGTGCGGAACTTGCCCTGCCAGTCGACCTTCGGTTCCCGCCACAGCGTGCGCAGCAGGTGGTAGTTCTCCACCGCCAGCGGGATGCCGTCGCGGATGTCCTTGCCGAACCACGGATAAACCGGTCCGGTGTTGCCGCGGCCGAGCATCAGATCCACCCGGCCGTCGGCCAGGTGTTGCAGCATGGCGTAATCCTCGGCGATCTTCACCGGATCATTGGTGGTGATCAGAGTGGTCGCGGTGGACAGCCGCAGGTTCTCGGTGCGGGCGGCGATATAGCCGAGCATCGTCGTCGGCGAGGACGGGACGAACGGCGGGTTGTGGTGTTCACCGGTGGCGAAGACGTCGAGCCCGACCTCCTCGGCCTTCAGGGCGATCGCCACCATGGCCTTGATCCGTTCGGCCTCGCTCGGGGCGCGGCCGGTCGTGGGGTCGACGGTGACGTCCCCGACGGTGAAGATTCCGAACTGCACGATGCCCTCCTCCTCTCGTCCACCGAGTTGGTGGACATGGCAACCAAGGGAACGCGGCCGGTCGCCGGGCTATTCCCGGGCGCTGCCCGCCCCGCGATTCCCGGCCGCGACCGATCCGCCGACCGCCCCGATGACGGCCCCGACCGGCCGAACGCCCGGTGTTAGGGTCGACACATGAGCATGGCTCGCCGCGAACGACAGGCCCTGGCCGAGGCGATGATCGCCGCCGGACCCGAGGCGCCCACCCTGTGCGGGGAATGGACCGTGCGCGATCTGGCCGCCCATCTGGTCGTTCGCGAACGCCGCCCGGACGCGGCGCCCGGCATCCTGATCGACCGGCTGGCCGGCTACACCGACCGCGTCCAGGCGAAAGCCGCCCAGCGCTCGTTCCCGGACCTCATCGAGCAGGTGCGCACCGGCCCGCCGTGGTGGTCGCCGCTGCGCCCCGTCGACGCCCTGGTGAACCTCTCCGAGATGTTCATCCACCACGAGGACGTCCGCCGGGCCGCGGACGAATGGGACCCCCGCGAGCTGCCCGCCGCCGATCAGGACCAGCTCTGGAAGCTGCTCACCCGCACCGCGCGCATGTCCTACCGCAACTGCCCGGTCGCGGTCGTGCTCGAAACCCCCGACGGCCGCCGGATCACCGCCCGCCCCGGTGCCGACGAGGTCGTGCTGTGCGGCGAACCCGCCGAACTGCTGCTGCACGCCTTCGGGCGGGACCGGGTGCGGATCGAGGCCGCCGGCGAAACCGTGGCGGTCGAGGCCGCGCTGACCTGTGACCGGAGTGTGTGAGTCACAGCGGTCACCCGGTGCCGTGCCGTTCGGCGCGCCGAACGCGCGGTCGGCTGGTATGCGTGGCTCCGCCCGTGGTTGTCCAGCCGGCTTACCCGGCTCGGTGACGCGGAGATGAACATCGGGGTGATTCGCCGAAGCCGTTGGTTTGCAGGAATTCTCGCGGTTGCCCGATAGTTCCTGCTGGTGGGGCTCGGCTACTGCCGAGTAGCAGAATCCGGTGCCGGTGGATCCACGCAGACCACCCGCCGCGGGGGTGGGTTTGTGGCACAATACGTTTCGTGTCTCAGCCCGGCCATAGCAATCCTGCAGCACCGGTGGTGCCGCAGGTTGCCGTGATCGTTGGCACGGTCGAGCAGAACACACACATCACGAATTCGGAGGTCGAGGCCGTCGAGCCGGACCCTCCGGACGGAGCGAATTCGCGCAGTGTCGGAGTCTGGGCCGGTGATGCCCGACGGTATCGCGGTGCAACCGCAACCATGGTGTGCCGCACCGAGTCTTCATATGCCGACACGGCTTGGGGGTGGGTAGCGTAGCCGCCTTTTGGTGAACTCCACCTGGGGCACGTGGTGCATTGATCTATCGATGTGAACCCGCGCGATCGTTTCGATTTCTCACTTGTGTTTCGAAAGGGATGGACAATGGCACGCACCGCGCTGGCCGAGCTTATTCGGCATGGTAACCCGGAGATTCATCAGCAGTTGCAGGAGATCCTGAGCAACCCGGACTTCGCCGTCACGGAACAGCAGAGCCAGGAGCAGCGCCGCCTCAACGCGTATGACCAATTGCGTTACCTGGTCGGCAAGCTCGGCAGCTCGCGCGCCATCGCGACCGATCTGCCTTCGCTCTTCGCGGTTTTCGACTGGTCCGCAGTGCTGGCCACCGATCTGATCCCGCTGATCTCCGGGCACTACAACCTCGCATCGGGCAGCCTGGCCACCCTGACTGATGCCGATTCCGCCGCGCCATACCTCCAGGACCTCGATGACGCGTCAAGCGTCGGTGTCATGCTGCTCACCGAGTACGGATGCGGTTCCAACATCGGCTTCATGGAGACCACCGCGACCTGGGACGGCGACGGGTTCGTCATCAACACTCCGCACCCGCGGGCCCGGAAGTTCATGCCGAGTGTCGGCATCCCGGTATCGAGGGTCTGCGTCGTCGGCGCCCGTTACATCGACGGCGCGGGCGTGGACCAGGGTGTACACCTTTTCACGGCGCGCCTGCGCGACGCCAATGGCGACCCCGCTCCCGGGGTGACGATTACCCAGCTCGACCATCAGCCGCTGGTCATCATGGACAACTCGATCATCACCTTCGACAATCTTCGAGTCGAGCGCAGCGCGTGGCTCAGCAACGACCTCGCCACCATCGACGACAACGGTGTGCTGACCTGGCGTGACGAGGCGAGTCGGAAGCGGGCGTTCCCCTCCGCGATCAGCCAGCTGACCGTGGGCCGGATGGCGCTGTCGTCCTGCCTGAACGCGACTGCTCGTTCTGCCCTCTACATCGCGCTGAGCTATGCCAACAAGCGGGTGGTGCCGATGACGGCGGTCGACCGGCCCCTCATGCTCGATCTTCCGCATGTGCGCGACACCCTGCTCACCGACCTGGCCGGCACTGTCGCGCGGACCATCTACGGGAACGAGATCAAGACCTTCCTCGCGGGCAGCGATCTCACCGACCGCGACACCGTCGTCGCGGTGATGTTGGCCAAGTACTTCATCCAGCCACATGCCTTGGCCACGGTCACCCACGCTCGTATCAAGATGGGCGCCCAGGGCATGTTCAGCGCCAACCGGGTCGCCGACTACCTCGGCGTCTGCCATGCCGCGATCACCGGTGAGGGCGATTGCCACGTGCTCGGTTCGGTCGGCGGTCGCGTGCTGGCCAAACAGCTGGCGGGTTCACGACCGGCCGAACCCCGGCTGCACGACCCCGCCGACCCGCAGGAGCGCGCGCGCTTGCTGGAGGCTCGTACGCTGACGATCGCGCAAGAGGCGCAGCCATTGCTGAGCAACTCCGCGCTCTCGGATCGGCTCGCGGTCATTCCGGATGCGCTCAGCGTGGCCGACGCGCACTGCGCGGCGGAAGCCTTGCGGATGCTCGACAAGCACGCCGAGCATCCGGAGATCGCCGCAGTGCGGGATGTGTTCGCGCTGCAGTACCTCGATGAGCATTCGACGTGGTACCTCACCCATGGTCTGCTCGACATCGCCGCAGTCGAGGCGGTGCAGCGCGGGCTGGGTCGGGCCATCGAGAATCTCGCGGGTCACCTGCCCGCCCTGCTGGAGTCCTTCGGATTCGACGACGAGATTCTCGGCGCACCGGTGTTGGCCGATGATCTGGTCACCGCGTGGGACAACCACTGCGAGGCGGTGCGCCGCCACTGACCCTGCCGGGTCGAGTACTCGTCCAGCGTGGTTCCGCCGGCGGCGGAACCACGCTGGACGCTGTTGCGGCCGGCTACGCGCTGCCGACGGCCGAGACCGCGGCCAGGTGTGAGAGGGCGAGACCTGCACCCGTCGCTGATGGTGAGAACAGCGTGCCGTGATCGGACGGTCGGAGTACGGTACACAAGGCCGGGGCGATGTGTGGCCGACACGCGGGGCCTCGCCGACAGAAAGTTGTTGGCAGGGAACGTCATCGCAGCCCGATGGCCTTCACCCGGTCACGTCTCGAGTACTATGCTGCCGGATTCGATTGTCAAGGAGACTACGTGCATACGCAGCCCACGCAGGGTGCTGGCGCCGACTCATTTTCGCCGATCGAGGGCATAGGCCCCCGAATCCCGATCTACACCGAAAATTTTGCGGCCGACCCGCATGGGGCGTACCGGCAGATGCGACGTGACTACGGGCCGCTGGTGCCGATCGAGATGTGGCCGGGAGTGCCCGCGACCCTGGTGACCAAATATCGCACCGCGGTGCGCATTCTCAACGACCCCGAGCACTTCCCCGCCGATCCGCGCGCCTGGCAGAAGACGGTGCCGGCCGATATGCCGATCCTGCCGATGGTCGAGTGGCGGCCGAACGCGATCCGCACCAGCGGTGCGGAGCACGCGCGCTACCGCGGCGCGATGAACGACGCGCTGGCCGGGATAGATCTGAACGTGCTGCGAGCGATGGTGGAGCAGTCCGCCATCCCGATCACCAACACATTCTGCCGGGACGGCAACGCCGATGTGTTGAGTCAGTACGCACTCCCATTGGTCTTCTCGATTCTGTGCCAGGTCCTCGGCTGCCCGCAGGACATCGGTGAGCAGGTCGCGGCGGCCAGTGCGGCGATGTTCGACGGTGTGGACACCGAGGCGGTCAACGCCCAGATGGGCAGTGCGTTGCTCGAACTCACCGCGCTCAAGCGGGCGCATCCGGCCGATGACGTGACGACGCGGCTGGTGCAGCATCATGCCGACCTGTCCGATGAGGAGATGGTGCATCAGCTGGTTCTGCTGTTCGCCGCCGGTGTCGAACCGCCGGTGAACCTGATCGCCAACACCCTCGTCATGATGCTGAGCGATCCCCGCTTCACCAGCAGCGACAACAGTATTCCGCTGTCGACCAAGAGCGCGCTCGATGAAATGCTCGCGGTCGACCCGCCGATGGCCAACTACTGCATCACCTATCCGCGCCAGCCGATCCTGATCGAGAAGGTCTGGCTGCCCGCCAACCAGCCGGTGATCATCAGCATGGCCGCCTGCAACAACGACCCCGAGATCAACACCGGTGAGTTCGCGGGTAACGGCTGGAATCTGGCGTTCAGCTCGGGTCCGCACGCCTGCCCCGCGCATGCCAGGCCCTTCTCGTACCTGCTCGCCCAGGACGCCATCGACCAGCTCCTGGACGCCCTGCCGGAGTTGACGCTGGCGGTCCCCAAGCATGAGCTGGTGTGGCGGCCAGGGCCGTTCCACCGCGCGCTGACGGCGCTGCCGGTCGTCTTCCCACCCTCGCCGCCGCTGAACATCTGAATTCTTCGGTCCGGATCGGACCTCTGATCACCGCGGGCGTCCGGGCCGGCTGTGCTGTTGCCGGCCGGCGGACCCGCCGCGGCATGACGTGGCGTCGCCCTCATTCACCGACCGCCCGGTACGCACAAAGTAGTTCGCAATATTGCGTTCTGGGGTCTTGTGTTCTTGCATCGGTAAGTGCAAAATCTGCCTATCCTTGTTGTGAACAAGCGATCCGATCCGGATAACCGAACAGAGAGCCAATCATGTTGGTACAAAGTGTGATGGTGTCGGGTGAGTTCGGGGTGTGGGGATGAGCGCGCCGACGGTGGGGGTTCTGCCGACGGCGCCGCAATTGCTGTGTGCCTTCCAGGGGCGGCGGTTCCAGGACCGCGAGATGTTGCGCTCGGCGCATGCGCTGGTCGAACTGCACGAGCGGCGCGCCCAACTGCGTGATACCGCGTTGGTGGCCGAAATCGACTGTCGCAGGGTTGAACTCGTCGACGACATCAACGAGTGGATCACCCAGGAGGTGCCGCAGCATCGCAACGGCGCCACCCTGCACACCGAGAGCCTCGGGGCGGTGATCGACCGGATGGCGCGCAGCTGGGTCAACGCCAATCAGGCCATCGATACCAATGGTGCGCGCAGCGACAACACGCACAAGCACTGGTACCACCTGGCCGAACTGGTCGACGGCTACACCGATTTGATCGCCGAGGTGACCGGCGGCCGTCGGCGGTTGCCGGAGCAGTAACGCCGCGGCCGCGTCCATCCCACTGGACAGCCGCTCGCTCGGCCGGTGGAGGTCCGCCCGGACCACCACCGGCCGATCTCGTTGTTCAGCGCAGTGCGGCGCGGCCCTTGATCCGGCCGAGCAGGATGAGCGCCAGCAGTGTGACCAGCACGAGCACCGTGGTGCCCGCGGCGGCGTCGAACACCTCGCCGCGATCGGTGAGCGCGAAAATGCTGACCGGCAGCGTTTTCCAGGTGGCCGGATACACCATGATGGTGGCGCCGAGCTCGCCCATGGACAGGGCGACGGCCAGGCCCGCGGCGGCGCCGAGAGCGGGCAGCAGCAGCGGCAGCGTCACCTGGCACAGCACCCGGACCGGGTCGGCGCCGAGTGATTCGGCCGCCTGCCGGTACGCCGGGTCGAGCCGGTCGAGGGCCGCCGACACCGCGCTGAACGTATACGCCAGCACCAGCACCGAATGCGCCACGATGACAATCCATTTGGTGCCGCCGAGCACGAGTGGCCGCTCGTTGAACGCGATCAGCACGCCGAGCCCGATCGCCACCGACGGCACCGCCACCGGCAGGTGGAACACCGCATCGGTCAGCCGCCGCCACCACTGCGGTGCCTCGCGCCCCGCCAGTGCGGACCACGTGCCGAGCACCAGGGACACCGCGCCGGCCAGCAGCGCCGTCTGCACGCTGACCGAGAGGCTGGCCAATTGCTCACCCGAGAGCGCTCGTTCGAGGTTGGCGGTGCCGAGATCCGACGGCAGCGGCCCGGTCCAGCTGCCGGCCAGCGCGGCCGCGAACACCGTCGCGATCGGGGCCGCGAAGACCACCAGCACCACCACCGCGAACACCGCGAGCACCAGCGCACGTCCGCGCCCGGTCCACACCAGCATTGTTCAGCGCTCCTTCCGGGTCGGACCGGTGACCCTGGCGAAGATCAGCCGGTACCCGAGATACAGGGTCAGTGACAGCGCGACCTGGACGGTGGCCAGTACCGCCGCACCGGGCAGATCGAAGGTGACGATGCCGCGGGTGTAGATCAGCGCGGGCAGGGTGATCACCCCTTTCGCGCCGGTGAACAGCACGATGCCGAATTCGTTGAGCGTCAACAGCAGTACCAGGCTGCCGCCTGCGGCGAGGGCGGGCCACGCCTCGGGCAGTACCACCTGACGCAGCACCCGCCACGGGCTCGCCCCCAGGCTCGCGGCGACGTCGAGTTGCTCACGCGGCAGTTGAGCGAACGCGGCCAGCAGCGGACGCACCACGAACGGGGTGAAGAAGGTGATCTCGGCCAGGATCACCCCGGTCGGGGTGGTGAGAAAGTCGAGGGCCGGTCCTTCTCGTCCGGTGAGGCGGGAGATGAGCGCGTTCACCGCGCCGGCCGTGCCGTAGAGGAAGGTGAAGGCGAGCGTGATCAGGAACGACGGCAGCGTCAGCACCGTGTCGATGAGGCGGCCGACCACGGTGGCGCCGGGAAACGGGACGAACGCCAGCACCACCGCCAGGAACGCGCCGAGCACCAGACAGCCCGCCGTCGAGCAGGCCGCGATGGTGATCGTGCGCCACAGCGCGTCCCGGAAGGCCGCCGATCCGAGGACCTGCGACCAGGTTTCGGTGCCGCGACCGTCCGGGGTGATCGTCGATTCGGTGAGCACCCGCAGGATCGGGTAGACCGCGATGACCAGCACCACGAGCATCGGCGGCAGCGCCCACGCGATCGGCCGGAGGTTTCGCCGCGATGCCGGGGACGCGCTACCGGCCGCCATCGGGATATGACTCGGAAGCTCGGGTGCTGGTGGTTGTTCGGTCGATGTCGTCATGACGGGCTCCCACTGCTGCCATCCAACGGCGGTGGAATGAGTACTCCGGCCGGATCGGGGAGTATGACGCCGACCACTGCGCCGGTTTCGGTCTCCACGTGTCCGGCGACGTCGGCGGTGAGCTCACCGGACAGCCCGTCGACGCTCATCCGCACGCGGGTGGAGGCGCCGCGCCAGACCGCGCTCAGCACCGTCGCGCGCAGGGCTCCTCGGTCGCCGGTGGCGCCGATTCGCACGGTATGCGGCCGGATACACAGCAGTGCCTCGGAATCCGGCGCCCAGGCCGGACGGCCGACGCCCGGTTGGGGTGCCTGTGCCCGCAGGGTCGAGGTGCCTGCGGTGACCAGCGCAGTGCCGCCGGAGACCCGGTTGACGGTGCACGGCAGCAGATTCGCGCCGCCGAGGAAGGCGGCGGTGAAATCCGACGGCGGACGCTGCCACAGGTTGGCCGCGGTGTCGATATCGACCAGGCGCGCATCGCGCATGACCGCGATGCGATCGGCCAGGGCCAGCGCCTCGGTCTGATCATGGGTGACATACAACATCGCGGTGTCCGGCAGCGCCTGCCGAAGTTGTTGCAGCTCACCGAGCATGGACTGGCGCAGCTGTGCGTCGAGTGCGGCGAGCGGTTCGTCGAGCAGCAGCACCGGCGGCCGGATGGCAAGCGCCCGGGCGATGGCCACCCGCTGCTGCTGGCCACCGGAGAGTTCGCGCGGCAGTCGCTTCGCGTAGCCGGCCATGCCGACCATCTCGAGGGCTTCGACGACCCTGGCGTCGATCTCCCCGCGCGGAACCCGATGGGCCTTCACTCCGAAGGCCACGTTGCCGTGCACCGTCATATGCGGGAACAGGGCGTAGGACTGGACGACGACACCGATACCGCGTTTGGCCGGCGAGAGGCCGGTGACCTCGCGCCCGGCCAGCCGCACCGCGCCCGAGGTCGGCCGGACGAAGCCGGCCAGCGCCTTGAGCGCGGTGGACTTGCCGGAGCCGCTCGGCCCGAGCAGCGCGACGGTCTCACCCGCCGCCACCCGCAGCGAGAAGTCGGTCAGGGCGACGGTCGCGGTGCGGCCGCGGCCGTAACTGACACCCACCCGATCGAAGACGATCGCGGCTTCGGCCGCGTGTGCGGCGGCCTTCGTGGTGTTTGTGGTCGTGAGCGCGTCACCGGCGGGCATTGTCGGCTCCTGTCGTCGTCGGCGGATGTCAGCTGCCGGTGGCCCGCTGGTAGGCGGCGATATCGCCGTCCAGCTCGGTCAGCACGGTGTTCCAATCGACCGGGACCACCTCGACACCGGCGAGCAGGCTGCTCGGCGAGGGTTCGGTAGCTGTCGGTGCGTTGCGCAATTCGGCACGCGCGGGTACGGCGAACGCCTCCGGCGCCAGGGTCTGCTGGGCGGGAGTCGACAGCAGGAACTCCATCAGCTGCTTGGCCTCGGCCTGGTGCGGTGCGGTCTTGCTCAGCCCCATGACATACGGAACCGCGACCGTGGAGCGCTTGCCGTCGGCGCCGGCGGGGAAGAAGATCGAGAACTTCGATCCCTTGTCCGCGATGGTGGCCAGGTTCATCTGGATATCGCCGTTGGCGATCAGCAGCTCGGCCTTGTCGACCTTGGCCTGCAGTTTGCCGGTCGACGACGACGGACCCACATTGTTGGCCTGCAACTTCGCCAGATAGTCCAGCGCGCCCTGCTTGCCGAGCAACTGCTGCAACAGGATCAGCACGGCGGTGCCGTCACCGGCCTGGCCGGGGGTCGAATATTGCAGTTTGCCCTTGTATTCCGGCTTCAGGAGGTCGTCCCAGGTCAGTCGCGCGGTGTCGACCGCGGGGTTGGCGATGAAGCACAGGTAGTTCTCGGCGAGGGTGACGTACTGGCCGTCCGGATCCTTGTCGGCGGCCGGCACGGCAGCGGTGTCGATGCCGCTGTCGGCGAGCAGGCCCGAACTCTTCGCCTTCTGGATGAACGGCGGCAACGTGACCAGTACGTCGGCCTGCGGGTTGTTCTGCTCCATGGTCACCCGGTTGACGACCTCGCCGGAGCCGGCTTCGACCAGATTCACCGCGATACCGGTCTGTTCGGTGAACTCGGCGAAACGCTTGTCGTACCAACCGGCCAGGCCGTCGGCGGAGTAGACGGTGACGGATTTACCGCCGGTGGCCTCGGCCCCGGTCCCTCCGCAGGCCGCCGTGAACGCCACCGCGGTGGCGGTGGCGACCAGCAGTGCGGTCCGGGAAAGGGTGCGTGCCAGGCGTCGGCCCGGTGTATTCGAAGTACGCACGATGACTGCAACTTTCGTTCTCGAAGCGAGTGAGGAGTCGAAGGGACGGGTCGGATTCAGTGCAGGATCAGGTCGGCGAACTCGCTGACCGACGCCACCACGTGGGTGGCACCGGCCTCGCGCAGCGCGTCCGCGTCATGGGCGCCGGTGAGGGTGCCGGCGACGATCCGGGCGCCCGCGGCCAGGCCGGTGGCGATATCGCTGGTGGTGTCGCCGAGCACCGCCACCCGGTCGACGGCGTCGGCGCCCAGACGCAGCAGCGCGGTGAGCACCAGGTCGGGGTAGGGGCGGCCGCGGCCGGCGTCCGAGGGCGCAAGGGTCAGGTCGGCGATGTCGTGCCAGCCGAGCGCGTCGAGCAGCCGGTCTTGGGTGGCACGGCTGAACCCGGTGGTCAGCGCCACCTTCACCCCGGCCGAGCGCAGTGCCCGGATGGCCTCGGCGGCGCCGGGGATCGGTGCGACATCGGAGTCTTCGATCAGCGCGTCGTAGGCGGCTTCGAAGGCGCGGTTGGCCTGGTGCGCCCGGTCGTCGTCGCCGAGCAGGGCGCGAAAGACCGCGATCTTCGATTGCCCCATGGTGTCGAGCACGTAGCCGCGGGCGCGGTCGCGTTCGGGGCCGGCGGCGGGGATCCCGGCGGCGGTGGCGGCCTCCTCGAAGGCGCGCAGCACCAGGCCGCCATCGGCGACGGTGGTGCCCGCCATATCCAGGACCGCGAGCTGAATGGTGGTGTCCGGCATGGTGATCCTCACAGGTTGAGCAGGTCGGCGGTCTCTTCGCCGAGTGCGGGTCCGAGGGTCATGCCGCGCCCGCCGGGCCCGGTCACCACCCAGATGTGCTCGTCGGCCCGGGCGCGGGTGACGATGGCGTCCGGATCGACGCTCTGGCTGTACACCCCGGCCCAGCGGCGCATGATCGGCGGCAGCTTGCGGCCGAGCAGTTCCTCGGTGACGGAGGTGAGGTGCTCATAGGGCGCCTCGTCGACGTCGAACGGGAACGGTTCGGCGTACTCATGGGTGTCGCCGATGGTCAGCCCGCCGTGCAGGCGCTGCACGCACAGCAGCTGCATCTTGTGCTCGGCCGCGGTGGCGGTCTGGGACTGCTCGCGTTCGAGCGCCTCGACCTGCGGACCGGCGAACCCGGGGTAGTAGCGGAAACTGTCGCCGTCGGCGATCGCGGTGGTGAGCGCCTCGCCCAGCGGCGCCGTCTGCATCATCTGCAACCGCACCCGGCGCACGGGCAGCTCACCGGCGAGATCACGGGTCAGGCCGGTGTGCGCGGCGCCCGCGCAGACGAGCACCAGATCGGCCTCGAACGTGCGGCCCCGGTCGTCGCGCACGGTCGCGCCGCCTGCGGTGTCCTGGACGGTCCTGGCCTCGGTGCCCGCGTGGAAGGTGTAGCGGCCCGAGGCCTCCATGTACGCGCGCAGCGCGGGCAGCGCCTGCCGGGATTCCACCGCCGCGTCGGCCGAGCAATGCAGTCCGGCAAGGAACTTGCCGCGCAGCGCCGGATTGAGTGCGCGCACCTGCTCGGGCTCGAGCAGTTCGAAACCGCGCTGCTCGGCGGTCGGACCCGCGGCCGCGGCCTCGGCCACCGCCAGTTCGGCGGGCGTGCGCACCAGCGTCAGCGAGCCCGCCGGCCGGAACCCGACGCCCGGGACCCGGCCACCGATCTCCTCCCAGAGCTGCCGCGACCGCAACGTCAGCTCGAGTTCCGTTGCCGAGCGCCCGGAGACCCAGACCAGGCCGAAGTTGCGTACTGTGGCGCCGCGGGCTTCGGGCTCGCGCTCCAGCTGGAGGACCTCGTGGCCGCGCCCGATCGCGGCCAGGGCGTGCGCGGTGCCGAGGATGCCGCCGCCGATGATGACCAATCGCATGCGCCCATCGTGCACATTGGTCTAGACCGATGGGTGTGGGCCGCGCGAACGCTGGGTTAACAATTGGTATAGACCAATTGCGGGTACGCTGAGGGCATGGACACGACGGATGTGGCGGGGGCGGATACCCGGTGGCCCAAGGCTTTTCCGACGACGACGCCCAAGGTCGTCGGCAAGGCCTACCAGGTGCGCACCGAGATCGAGCGGATCCTCGACGAGCTGAACGAAGGCGATCCGGTGCCCTCGGAGCGCGAACTCGCCACCCGGTTCGAGGTCGCGCGCGAAACGGTGCGCCAGGCCCTGCGCGACCTGCTGGTCGAGGGCCGCATTCGCCGGCGGGGCCGGGGCACGGTGGTATCGCGACCGAAGATGGTGCAGCCGTTGGCCTTGCAGTCCTACACCGAGGCAGCGCTCAGCCTGGGGCGGGTACCGGGGCGTTCGGTGGTCGGCTGGCAGGACGTGCCCGCCGACGCCGATACCGCGCGTGACCTCGGTGTCGAGCCCGGCACCGAGGTGATGCATCTGGAACGGGTGCTGCTGGCCGATGGTGAACGCATCGGCCTGGAGAGCACCTACCTGCCATTGAGCCGTTTCGCCGGGCTGCGCGGCAGTTACGATCCGGCCACCTCGCTGTACGCCGCCATCCGGGCCGCCGGAGTGGAATTCGCCGCGGCGACAGAGCGAATCGAGACCGTGCTCGCCGCACCACGCGAGGCGGCCCTGCTGGAGTGCAGCACCGCGCTGCCGCTGATCCTGCTGACCCGCCGTAGCGTCGATGCGGCGGGTCAGCCCATCGAGCGGGTGCGCTCGCTGTATCGCGGTGATCGCATCGCCTTCGAAGCGCGACTGGGGCGCTGACTTCCGGCCGCCGTGCTGCCCGGGAATCGCGATGTCCGGGGCGCTGATCGAGCGCAGGGTTCGCCCGACGACTCGGTACGGTGCAGTTATGTCAGGAACGACCTCGCCGCGAGTAGGCCGCCCCCGCGACCGCGACTTGGATGCGGCCTTGCTCGAAGCCGCGGCGCGGCTGGTCGTGGAGCGTGGCTACGCCGCGCTGACGCTGCAGGCGGTGGCCGACGAGGCCGAGACGAGCCGACCGGCCCTGTACCGCAGGTATGCCGATCGTGCCGAGCTCGTCATGGCTGTGCTGATCGATCGTTTCGGCTTGCGGCCGGGCGGGCAGGATCTCGGCGGCCTCGAAGCGGAAATGCTGGCGATCCAGCAGCATCAGCGGGACCTGTTCAACGAGCCGGTGATGGGCAAGGCGCTGCCCGGGTTGCTGGCCGATCTGGCGAGCAACCCGGAGGCTGCGCGTCGTTTCCAGGAGGAGTTCCTCACGCCTCGCCGCGTCTCCACCGCCTCGATCCTGGAACGCGCGGCCGCTCGGGGGGAGATCGAGCCGGGTGTGGATCCGGAATGGATCTGCGATTTGATCACCGGTCCGATGCTGATGCGGGCGCTGGTGCCCTCGCTCGGTCCGATCGACGACGAACTGGTGCGGTTGACCGTCCGGTCCGCGTTGGATGCGCTCGGCTACCGGGGGCCACGCAGCTGATCCATGAATGTGGTTGACGCCACATTTCCGTGCCTCTACTCTCAGTTACGTTACGGCACGTAATTTATTGGAGGCACCATGCGGGTCGATACCGAATTCCTCAGCAATGGCGTCACCCTGCGCGGGTGGCTGTATCGGCCGGAGGCCGGCCCGCCGACCGGCGCACCGCTGGTGGTCATGACCCACGGGTTCGCCGGCGTCAAGGAATGGGTGGCGCCGTTCGCCGAGGTACTGGCCGCCGCGGGCCTGGCGTGCCTGGTGTACGACCATCCCGGCTTCGGGACTTCGGACGGCGCACCCAGGTACGAAGTGGACCCGCAGGCCCAGATCGACGGCTACCGCGATGCGATCACCTATGCGCAGACCCTCGACGGCATCGACCCGGATCGGATCGCGGTGTGGGGCACCAGCTACGCCGGGGCCCATGTGCTGGTCGTCGCCGCCACCGACCGGCGGGTGCGTGCCGTGGTCTCCCAGGTGCCGCTGACCGACGGTTGGGCCACCTTCAGCCGCCTCGTGCCACCGACCATGATCCCGATGCTGCACGAGGCCATCGCCGCGGACCGCCTCGCCGTCGCGGCGGGTAAACCGCATCAGACGATCAAGGCGGCCTCCGACGACCCCACCGAGATGGTCGCCATGCCGGGCCTCGAGGTGTACCAATGGCTGATGGACAACGGCCCGCGAGTCGCCACCTGGCGCAATGAAGTGACGCTGTCCAGCGTCGACAAGTTCCAGTCCTACGCTCCGGAAGCATTCGTCCGACGAGTCTCGCCCACTCCGCTGCTCATGATCGTCGCCGATCAGGACACCCTCACGCCGACCGATATCGCGCTGGCCCGCTATCAGGAGGCGCTCGAACCCAAACAGCTGGAACTCGTTCCGGGCGGTCACTTCTCGGTCTACGGGGAACAGTTCGACCGGGCCGTCGGCGCGGCACGCGCCTTTCTGACCGCTCACCTGCTCGGATGATCACTCCGGTAGCGCCGAAGGCCCGCCGCCGCAGCACCGCGCGCCGCACTGCCGTGCAGGTCGAGCCATGACGGTGCTGGCGCTGGCGATCGGCGCGGACGTTCTCGCGGCGGGCCGGGTGCGTGCCGGCGGCGTCCACGCCATCCGGCGCAAGCCCATGCCCGCGACGCCGGCGTGGTGGTCCTGCCGCGAACTGCTGCTCGATGTCGCCGGCGACGACGAGGTCACCGCGGTCGGGATCGCGTGCGCGGGGCGGATCGGCGGACCCGCCGGCACGGTCGGGTGGGCCGGAATCTCCGGCCGTTGCGGCGGATTCGGGATGGTCGCGGCGGTGCGCAAGATGTTTCCCGCGGCCGTGGTGCGCATGGGCACCGAAGGGCTGTGCGCGGCGCTCGCCGCGCAGCAGTCGCAGGCCTCGTACGGGGTGGAGACGGTGCTCGCCGGGGCCGAGCTACTTGCAACGATCGCCGAGGAACGATCGTTGCTCAGCTGGCCACCGGAGCAGGACGACGTCCGCCGCGCGCTGCCGCTCGGTCCGTGCGAGCAGTACCGGTAGCGGTGGCATGACCCATCATGCGAGGAGGTCGAGAGCGGTGGGCGACGGTCTACCCGCAGTGCGGGCCGCTAGGGTGGAGCAATGTCCGTGCGCACCCGTCAGCCGCTAGTTCCCGGTACGCAATCGCCGATCCGGGAGGTTCCGCGCGCCATCGAGCGCCCGGAATACGCCTGGAAGAAGACCGTCAACGAAGGCCACGAGCCGTGGGTGCAGACGCCGGAGACGATCGAGAAGATGCGGGTGGCCGGCCGGATCGCGGCACGGGCGCTGGCGGAAGCCGGTAAGGCCGTCGCGCCCGGCGTGACCACCGACGAGCTGGACCGGATCGTGCACGAATACCTGTGCGATCACGGCGCCTACCCGTCGACGCTCGGCTACAAGGGTTTCCCGAAATCCTGCTGCACCTCGCTGAACGAGGTCATCTGCCACGGCATTCCGGATTCCACCGTCATCGAGGACGGCGACATCGTCAATATCGACGTCACCGCCTACATCGACGGCGTCCACGGCGACACCAACAAGACCTACCTGGCCGGCGATGTCGACGAGGAGGTGCGCCTGCTGGTCGAGCGCACCGAAGAGGCCACCATGCGCGCGATCAAGGCGGTGCGCCCCGGGCGCGCGCTCAACGTCATCGGGCGTGTCATCGAGTCCTACGCCAACCGGTTCGGCTACGGCGTGGTCCGCGACTTCACCGGCCACGGCGTCGGCCCCACCTTCCACAGCGGCCTGGTGATCCTGCACTACGATCAGCCCGCGGTGGATTCGGTGATCGAGCCGGGCATGACCTTCACCATCGAGCCGATGATCAACCTCGGCGGCATCGACTACGAGATCTGGGACGACGGCTGGACCGTGGTCACCAAGGACCGCAAGTGGACAGCGCAGTTCGAGCACACCCTCGTCGTCACCGATACCGGCGCGGAAATCCTGACCCTGCCGTGAACACGGTGGTCGGTGGCCACCTGGCGGCGAGCGGATTCGGCTCGGACGTCGGTGCGGTGCCGCCCGTTCACCGGTGGCCGCGAGCCTGCGCGGGCCGGGGATGAAGGGCGCGCTGCTGGTCGCAGGCACCACCTCGGACGCCGGTAAGAGCGTGCTGGTCGCCGGCATCTGCCGGATGCTGGCCCGGCGCGGGGTGCGGGTGGCGCCGTTCAAGGCGCAGAACATGTCGAACAACTCGGTGGTCACCCTGGACGGCGGGGAGATCGGCCGGGCGCAGGCGCTGCAGGCCCGAGCCTGCGGGCTCGAGCCCAGCGTGCGATTCAATCCGGTGCTGCTCAAACCGGGCAGCGATCGACGCTCGCAGTTGGTGGTCCGGGGGAAGGCCGTCGATACCATCGGCGCCGGCGACTACTTCCGGCATCGGCAGTGGCTTCGGGGGGTCGTCGCGGACGAGTTGGCGGCATTGCGCGCCGAGTTCGATGTGGTGATCTGCGAGGGCGCGGGCTCGCCCGCCGAAATCAACCTGCGCGCCACCGATCTGGCGAATATGGGGCTGGCCCGAGCGGCCGATCTCCCGGTGCTGATCGTCGGCGATATCGACCGCGGCGGGGTGCTCGCGCATCTGTTCGGCACCCTGGCGATCCTGGAACCCGAAGATCAGCAACTGATTTCCGGGTTCGTGATCAACAAGTTCCGCGGCGACGTCGAGCTGCTGCGACCCGGCCTCGACCAGCTCACCGCGCTCACCGGCCGCCCGACGCTCGGCGTCATCCCCTACAGCGACGAACTGTGGATCGACGCCGAGGATTCGCTCGGCACCGTAGCCGACGCCCCGGTCGGGCGCCCGCGCCCGCCGATCGGCAGCGAATGGCTGACCGTCGCGGCGGTCCGGCTGCCCCGCATCTCGAACTCCACCGATGTGGAGGCCTTGGCGTGCGAGCCAGGGGTCTCGGTGCGGTGGGTGACCGAACCGTCGCGATTGTCCGGCGCCGACCTGGTGGTGCTGCCGGGGAGCAAGGCCACCGTCGACGATCTGCGCTGGTTGCGCCGCACCGGATTGGCCGATGCGCTGCTCGCCCGAGCTGCTGCGGGCGGGCCGATCTTCGGCATCTGCGGGGGCTATCAGATGCTGGGCTCCCGCATCATCGACGAGGTGGAGTCGGGGGCGGGGACGGTCGACGGTCTCGGGCTGCTCGATCTCGAGGTCGAATTCGGCGCGCCCAAGGTCGTGCGGCGGGTGGTCGGCGTGGGTGCGGCTGCGCCGGGGATCGCCCTGCGCGGATATGAAATTCATCACGGCCGGGTCCGGCGCACCGGTGAGCGCCACTGGCTTCGTCTCACGCCGGACGAGCGTCGGGAGCCCGCCGGGACGTCGCCCGAATTCGACGGTCATCCGCTGCCCGGGCACCGGAACGATCCCGCGCCGAGGGAATCGGCAGCACTGGGCGCCGGGACCACCGCCGCAGGTTCGGGCCCCGACGGCGAGCCCGGCCGCAACGATGTGCTCACGCCGGGCATACCCGAGGGCAGCGTCCGCGGGACTGTCTGGGGCACCCATGTCCATGGGTTGATGGAATCGGATGCGTTCCGCCGTGCCTGGCTCGCCGAGATCGCCGCGCAGGCCGGACGCACGGGATTCCGCGTCGCGTCCGGCACCTCCGTCGCGGCCGTGCGCCTCGCCCAGCTCGATCTGCTCGCCGACCTCGTGGAGCAGCATCTCGACCTGGACGCGCTCGACCGCCTGCTCGTCGGCGGCGCGCCGCGAGATCTGCCTGCCGTCACCGCTACCAGAGACGACGCAGCCCGCCTCACGCCCTGATCGTGCGGGCGGGCGCGGCCCGACACACCGCTTCCCGGACAGACAGGCCCGCCGATCCGGTCAGTGCCCGATCGCGGCCCGCCGCGGTGGACTACCGCCGGTTGCCCTCGCCGCCCCGAAATCCGCACAGACCAGCGGTTTCGGCTGACAACTCCCTACGGTTCACGCCTGCGGTGTAGCGTCCTTCGGCATGAAGTCTCGGCGGATTGCGGTCGGCGACCGGGAATGGACGGTACGGGTCGACGGCCCGGAAACTCAGCACAGCGTATTGCTGTTGCCCGACGCGGGGGACCCGCCCGATGTCTTCGACCGGGTCTGCGCGCGGCTGCACAATTCCGATCTGCGCACCATCGCGGTGGAGACGGTCGATCGGCTCGACACCACCGGCGTCTACGCCATCCTCGACGAACTCGGGGTGCCCTGGGTGAACGTCGCGGGGCGGGGCGAGGGCGCCAGCGTCGCCTGGCAGGTGTGCGCCACCGGTTTCGGCCGGTTCATCAGCCTGGTCGTCGCCGACCGCGGACATCCCGCCGTACCGGACGCCGACGGTGCGGTCCGCGACCCGGACTGCCGGGCGGTGGAACTGCCCACCACCGTGCTGGTCACCAAATCGCTGCCGCGTTCGGTGGCCGACACCTCGGGCCGCTACGTCTACGGGGAGTACCGGGTGGTCGCCCTCGACGTCGACAATGTCGCCCTCGAAGCCGACCACGAACTGGCCACCGAGATCGTGCTACGCACCAGCCTCTGGTGAGGCGGCCAGGCTGCGGCGGTAGCTCGTCAGCCAGTCCAGCCAGGCATCCAATTCCTCGAACGCCTTGGCCAGCGGCTGCGCCGAGGACAAGAACACATCGTGGCGGGCGCCGTCGATCGGCACGATCGAGGTGCGATCACCCAGGCAACCGGCCCAGCGCTGGATCTGCCTGACATCGAGCACCGCGTCGGCCACGTCGACGGCCGGGCCGTACTTGCGGGCGAATTTCGTCAACCGGGACCGCAGCAGCAGTGAGGGCACCCCGATATCGAGACCGGCGTGCAGTTGCGCGTGCCCGCGCCGGATGGCGCGCAACCAGCCGAAGCGCACCGGGAAACCGTGCAGCGGCTTCCAATCGAGGTTGTAATCCCACTCGCCGGAGGCGGTGTGGTGCAGGCTGGCGCCATAGGCATCGGTCTTCGCGAGCGGCAGTTCGTCGCGGGCCCGGAAGCGGCCGAGCGCGTGGATGATCGGGGTGCCCACCGTGCGGTAGTAGGACGGGCCCTGCAAATCGAACCAGGGGCTGTTCAGCACCAGCCCGGTGATCCCGGCGGCCGCGGTGCCCTCGGCCCGGTTCAACCGGTCCAGCCACAGCGGCACGACCAGCCCGCCGGTGGAGTGGGCGACCAGCAGCACATCCTTGCCGGTTTCGGCGCGGATGATGCGCAGCGCCTCGTCGAGTTCGGCGTCGTAGAGAGACAGATCGCTGACGTAGTGCGGCGTCTGCCCCTCGCGCAGTGACCGGCCGCACTTGCGCAGATCGAGTGCGTAGAACTGGTGCCCGCGGTCGGCGAAATGCTCGGCCAGATGCCGCTGGAAGAAATAGTCGGTGAATCCGTGGACGTAGAGCACCGCGCTCTCGGTACTCGCCGCGGCCTCGCCACCGGCGGGGACGTGGCGTACCAGGGTGGCAACCGCCTGCCCCTCACCGTCGGGATCGGCGCCGAAATCCAGGGTGCGCTGCTCGTAATCGGCGCCGAGGATATCGGGCTGCCAGTCGGCGGTGCGGGTGCCGGCGCGGGAATCGACCGAGGTCTCGTTCGTCACCACCTCAATCTAAGCGACACCCCTGTCGCAGGCGAGCGCCCGCCCCGCCGAGCGGGCGCAACGACGCGCCGGGAGGAATCTTTGTCACATTCGCCGGGTTCGTTGCTGGTCTGCGCGGTGGTGAGGTGCACAATTGGCGGTAGGTGAACGGCGGGTAACCTACATCCCGCCGACGCCCGTGTCGGTGACGACACGGGATGTCGTTACAACCGCATAGTGCCCGTGCCCAGGCGGAGCCACCTCAGCCGGTGGGTCCGCGCACAAGGACAAGGAAGTCGATCTACCCGTGCCGAACGCTGACCTGACTGAAAAGACCGATGTCGTACTCATCGGTGCCGGCATCATGAGCGCCACCCTGGGTGCGCTGCTTCGTCAGCTGCAGCCGGATTGGTCGATCTCGGTGTTCGAGCGCCTCGACGCCGCCGCGGCCGAGAGCAGCGACCCGTGGAACAACGCGGGCACCGGACACTCGGCGCTGTGCGAGCTGAACTACAGCCCGCAGAAGCCGGACGGCTCGGTCGATGTGAGCAAGGCCGTCGACATCAACGAGCGGTTCCAGGTCTCGCGCCAGTTCTGGGCCTACGCCGTGGAAAACGGTGTGCTCGGCGATCCCTCGCAGTTCATCAACCCGATCCCGCACGTCAGCTTCACCCACGGCGCCGACGATGTGCAGTACCTGCGCAAGCGGTACGAGGCGCTGGCCCCGCACCCGCTGTTCGCGGGCATGGAGTTCATCGACAGCCCCGACGAGTTCTCCCGCCGCCTGCCGCTGATGGCGCGCGGCCGCGATTTCTCCGAGCCCATCGCGCTGAACTGGACCGACGCCGGCACCGATATCGACTTCGGCTCGTTGACCAAGCAGCTGCTCGCCTACATCGGTTCCACCGGCGCCGATATCGCCTTCGGTCACGAGGTGCGTGATCTGAGCAAGCAGTCCGACGGCACCTGGCGGGTCAAGGTGCGCAACCTGCGTACCGGCAAGTCCCGCACCGTGGTGTCGAAGTTCGTCTTCGTCGGCGCAGGCGGCGGCGCGCTGCCGCTGCTGCAGAAGTCGGGCATCAAGGAGATCAAGGGCTTCGCCGGGTTCCCGGTCAGCGGTCAGTTCCTGCGCTGCACCAACCCCGAGCTGATCGCCCGCCACGACGCCAAGGTCTACGGCAAGGCCGCGGTCGGCGCCCCGCCGATGTCGGTGCCGCATCTGGACACTCGCGTCATCAACGGCAAGCCCGGCCTGCTGTTCGGCCCGTATGCCGGCTGGACCCCGATGTTCCTCAAGGACGGTAAGTACACCGACCTGTTCAAGTCGATCCGTCCGGGCAATATCGCGCCCATGCTCGGCGTCGGCGTCACCGAACTGGGCCTGGTCAAGTACCTCGTGTCCGAACTGCTCAAGTCGCAGGCAGGCAAGGTCTACACCATGGAGGAGTTCATCCCCCGCGCCGAGGCCAAGGACTGGGAGATCATCACCGCCGGCCAGCGTGTGCAGATCATCCGCCGCAAGGGCGTGGGCGGCGTGCTCGAACTGGGCACCGCCGTCATCGCGGCCCAGGACGGCACCATCGCCGGCCTGCTCGGGGCCTCGCCGGGCGCCTCCACCTGTGTCACCGCGATGCTCGATGTGTTGCAGCGCTGCTTCCCGCGCGAGTACGCCGACTGGACGCCGAAGCTGAAGGAAATGGTGCCCTCCCTCGGCGTGAAGCTGTCCGAGAATCAGGCCCTGTTCCAGGAGGTCTGGGACTGGACGTCCAAGGCTCTGCAGCTCGATTCCGCCGCCACGCCGAGGACCGTGGGGGTCGCGCCGACGGCGTAGGTGTGATAGCAAGACGCGATGATGTCAACGGTTGCTCTCAAACGGTCATGGGCACAGGATCTCGATACCGCCACCCTGTACCAGCTGTTGAAACTTCGCGTCGAAGTCTTTGTCGTAGAACAGAAATGCGCGTACCCGGAGCTGGACGGACTCGACCTGCTACCGGAAACGCGCCATTTCTGGCTCGACGACGAAGGTGAGGTCATCGCGACGCTTCGGCTGCTCGAAGAGCACCACGACGGCGTGAAGTCCTTCCGGATCGGGCGGCTGTGCACAGCGGTCCCGGCCCGCGGGCACGGTTACACCACCCGCCTGTTGCAGGCCGCGCTGGCCGAAGTGGGTTCGGATACCGTGCGCATCAACGCCCAGACCTATCTGATCGACCTGTACAGCAAGCACGGGTTCGAGGTGGACGGCGAGGAGTTCGTCGACGACGGTGTCCCGCACGTTCCCATGCGCAAGGGTTAGGTGACGTTCGCCGGGCACGTGCTCGCCTCTGACACGGCCGCATTGTCCGCGTGGTGGACGGCCGCGACCCCACCGGCGCACCGGATGCGAACGCGGGCCGGTCGCCGTGTGTCCCGGTGCCGCCACCGATGGCCCGCGTCGCGATCTCGTCAGTCCGGCTTCGGTGGGCGGCGGGGGCCGGCTCGCAGTGCCCCCGGATCGGCCTACTGCGCCCGTTCGGTTGCCGTAGGTCGACGTCGGGCGGGTTGGCCGCGCCGCATAGAGTCGGGGTGTGTCCGTGTCGCATGCCGAAACCGCAATGTCGTCCGCCGCTCACGGTGCGGGGCGCCCGCCGAGCGGTGCCCGTGACGAAGCCGGGTTC
Source organism: Nocardia sp. CDC519 (assembly GCF_059509835.1). Taxonomy (NCBI): domain Bacteria; kingdom Bacillati; phylum Actinomycetota; class Actinomycetes; order Mycobacteriales; family Nocardiaceae; genus Nocardia; species Nocardia sp. CDC519. Next base: position 2,248,372 of record NZ_CM183377.1, read on the forward strand.
CCGTTCTCCGCGGTCGTCGGACAGGAACGGCTGCAACTGGCGCTGATCCTGTGCGCGGTGCACCCCGGCATCGGTGGCGTGCTGGTGCGCGGCGAGAAGGGCACCGCCAAATCGACGGTGGTGCGCGCGCTGGCCCAGCTGCTGCCGCCGGTGGTGGACGAGACCGGCGCGCGTCCGGCCCGGCTGGTGGAGCTGCCGGTCGGCGCCACCGAGGACCGCGTGGTCGGCTCACTCGATCTGGAACGGGTGCTGCGCGACGGCGAGCAGGCCTTCCGGCCGGGACTGCTGGCGGCCGCGCATCACGGCGTGCTCTACGTCGACGAGGTGAACCTGCTGCACGACCACCTGGTGGACGTGCTGCTGGACGCCGCCGCGATGGGCCGGGTGCACATCGAACGTGACGGTGTCTCGCATTCGCATCCCGCGCGCTTCGTGCTGGTCGGCACCATGAATCCGGAAGAGGGCGAGCTGCGCCCGCAGCTGCTGGACCGCTTCGGGCTGACCGTCGACGTGGCCGCCTCCCGCGACGTCGACGTGCGGATGGCGGTGGTGCGCCGTCGTCTGGACTACGAGGCCGATCCGGACGGATTCGCCGCCCGCTACGTCGCCGCCGACCGCGAGGTCGCCGAGCGCATTCTCACCGCCCGCGACCGACTGTCCGAGGTCGCCCTCGACGATGTGGAGCTGCGCCGGATCGCGGCCCTGTGCGCCGCCTTCGATGTCGACGGGATGCGGGCGGATCTGGTGGTCGCGCGCACCGCGACCGCGCATGCCGCCTGGCGGGGCAGCGATACCGTCACCGAGGACGATGTGCGGGTGGCCGCCGAACTCGCGCTGCCGCATCGGCGTCGGCGCGACCCGTTCGACGAGCCGGGGATCAGCGAGGATCAGCTCGACGAGGCGATGCGCGAGGCGGGCGAGGAAGCCGAGCGGGCGCCCGAACCGGAGCCAGGAGCCAAGCCCGACGCTGAGCCCGAGAGCGGGCAAGCAGAGCCGGCCGAGGACGACCGTGCCGCAGATACCGGGCACGATCCCGAAGAACCAGACGACGATCCCGATGGCCCGCCGGAACCTCCTGGCGGCGGCCAGGATTCGCCGAAGCGCCGCGAGGGCGGACAGTCGAAGGAAGGTCGCACCGCCACCCCCACCACGGCTCCCGCGAAGCCGCCGCGCTGGGAGGTGCCCGGCGTCGGCGAAGGCGCTCCCGGCCGCCGCTCGCGCGCCCAGACCAGGCAGGGCCGCATGGTCCGACCGGACACCGACACCACCGGCGGGTTGCACCTGCTCGGTACCGTTTTCGCCGCCGCACCGCATCAGCACGCGCGCGGCCGGACCGCGGGGCCGCTGAAATTGGCCACCGACGATCTGCGCGGCGCGTATCGCGAAGGGCGCGAAGGCAATCTGGTGGTCTTCGTGGTGGACGCCTCGGGGTCCATGGCGGCGCGCGATCGGCTCTCGGCCGTGACCGGGGCGGTGGTCGCGCTACTGCGCGATGCTTATCAGCGGCGGGACAAGGTCGCCGTGATCACCGTGCGCGGCGCCGAGGCGGAACTGGTGCTGCCGCCGACGTCATCGGTCGATATCGCGGTGCGGCGGCTGTCCGGCATGCGTACCGGGGGCAAGACTCCGCTCGCCGCTGGCCTGCTGAAGGCGCGCGAGGTCGTGGCGCGCGAACGAGTCCGTGACCCGCGCCGCCGCCCGATGCTGGTACTGCTCACCGACGGTCGCGCCACCGGCGGCACCGACCCCGTCATCCGCGCCCGCGCCGCGGCCCGGCTGCTCGCCATGGATGCGGTCACGGCCATGGTGGTCGATTGCGAACGAGGGATGATCCGGCTCGGCCTCGCCGCCGAACTGGCTCGCGAATTGCGTGGTGAATGTGTGCGATTGGGTGAGCTCACCGGTGATGCGGTGGCGGGCGCGGTACGGGACTCGGCGCGGGCGATGAGTACAGGGGCCGGCCGGGCAGCGTGAACGTGTGGTGCTGCACCCGGTTCGGCCATCGGTCGGGCGGGAAAGGCGACCGGCCCCTGTGGAGCCCAGGCGCACCGGAGACGTCCCGCGACGGCAGCGGTGGCAGTACCGTTCGGCCCGTTGTCGGCCGAGTCGGCTCATACGCCGTGGGGGCTGCGATCCGACCCGACGAGTCGGAGTGCGGGAAGGTCGGGCCGGCTCCGGCCGGATGCCGTGCGGTCGACCGCATCCGATAACGAAACACAGTGATCAGCGAGGAGATTCGATGCCCAAGGGTGTGCCGGAAACCGTTCCGGACGACGGCCTGACGACGCGGCAGCGCCGCAACCAGCCGGTGCTCGCCGTGCACACAGGACCCGGTAAGGGCAAGTCCACCGCAGCATTCGGGATGGCCCTGCGGGCCTGGAACCAAGGTTTCGACGTCGCCGTGTTCCAGTTCGTGAAGAGCGCCAAATGGAAGGTCGGCGAAGAAGCCGCCTTCCGCGCCCTCGGCCGTCTGCACGAGGAAACCGGCGCCGGCGGCGCCGTGGAATGGCACAAGATGGGCGAAGGCTGGTCCTGGACCCGTAAGCACGGCACCGAGGAAGATCATGCCGCCGCCGCGCTGGCCGGCTGGCAGGAGATCGCCCGCCGCCTCGCCGCCGAACAGCACCGCTTCTACGTGCTCGACGAATTCACCTATCCGCTGAAGTGGGGCTGGGTCGATGTCGACGAGGTGGTGCGCACGCTGGTCGAGCGTCCCGGAAACCAGCATGTCGTCATCACCGGCCGCGACGCCCCCACCGCCCTCATCGAGGCCGCCGACCTGGTCACCGAGATGACCAAGATCAAGCACCCGATGGACGCCGGGCGCAAGGGCCAACGCGGGATCGAATGGTGAGCGCCGGGCGGAGACCTGCCGCGTCGAGGGCCGCTGTCGCCGAGCCGATGCGGACCGAGCGCCGGTATGGCGCCGCAGCCGCAGCCGGCCGGAGCCCACGATGAGCACACCTGCCGTCGTGATCGCCGCGCCCGCCTCGGGCAGCGGGAAGACGACCGTGGCGACCGGCCTGGTCGGTGCGTTGCGGCGGGCCGGGCATCGGGTGGCGCCGTTCAAGGTGGGTCCCGATTACATCGACCCGGGGTATCACGGGCTGGCGGCCGGGCGTCCCGGACGCAATCTGGATCCGGTGCTGTGCGGCGCCGAACGGGTGGTGCCGCTGTACCGGCACGGGTCGGCCGGCTGTGATCTCGCGGTGGTCGAGGGCGTGATGGGCCTGTTCGACGGCCGCATCGACGCCGGCGACGCCAGGCCGGTCGCCGAGGGGTCGACGGCCCAGGTCGCCGCGATGCTCGGCGCCCCAGTGGTGCTGGTCGTGGACGCCCGTGGCCACAGCCAGAGCCTGGCCGCGCTGCTGCACGGGTTCGCCACCTACGACAGCTCGATCCGGCTCGGCGGCGTGATCCTCAACCGGGTCGGTAGCGAACGGCACGAACAGGTGCTGCGCTCGGCCTGCGACCGCGTCGGCCTGCCCGTGCTCGGTTCGCTGCCACGCATGGCCGAACTCGAAGTGCCCTCCCGTCACCTCGGGTTGATCCCCGCCGTCGAACACGGGGCGGCCGCCACCGCCGCGGTGGCCGCGATGACCGATCTCGTCGCGGCTCACGTCGATCTGGGTGCCATCGCAGCTTTGGCCGCTTCCTCGACGCCCGGCCCGGCCTGGAGCCCGGAAAGCGCGCTCTACGGTCGGGCGACCGAGGTCGGCGCTTGGTCCGTCCAGGGCGCAGCCGATGGGCGGGCCAGGGCTGAGTCCGAGGCCGATGTCGCAGGTCCTGGCTCGGATCCCCGGTTCGGGCATGGAGGCAGCCGCGATACCGCGATGCACGCCGGCCCGCTGCACGATGGCGACGTGACGGACACGATCCATCGACGCGAGGTATCGGCCGAGTCGCCATCAGGGATGTCCGCCGTGCACCCGGGGCAGGTCGGCGGTGCGGACACGACGCCGGGCGATGCCCCGGTGATCGCGATGGCCGGGGGAGCGGCGTTCACCTTCGGATACGCCGAGCATCGCGAGCTGCTCGTCGCGGCAGGAGCGCAGGTCGTGGTGTTCGACCCCCTGCACGACGAACTTCCCTCTGGCACAGCGGGGCTGGTGTTGCCCGGCGGGTTTCCGGAGGAGCACGCCGCCGAGCTCGCGGCCAACACGCGGCTGCTCGCCGCGGTGGGAGCGGGAGCCCGGCGCGGGATGCCGATCCACGCCGAGTGCGCGGGCCTGCTCTACCTCACCCGATCACTGGACGGCCATGCGATGGCCGGAGTCCTCGACGCCACAGCGGAATTCGGCCCCCGCCTGACCCTCGGTTACCGCGATGCCGTCGCCCTGATCGATTCACCGCTGTGGCGCGCAGGCGAACGCGTACGCGGCCACGAATTCCACCGCACCCGCCTGACCGGCACCGGTACCGACAATCCGGCCTGGGGCTGGCATACCGCCGATGCCCGGCTCCGCGAAGGCGCCGTGGTGCACCAGGTCCACGCCTCCTACTTGCACACCCACCCGGCCGGCAACCCCGAATCGGTGCGCCGATTCGTCGCTGCGGCCGCAGATTTCGCCTGCGCCGATGCCGCCGGATGAGCCGTTCGACGCCGCCGCCGATACCCGCCGAGCGCTGGCCGTCGGCGTCGGCATCCGCCCAGGTACCCCGGCCGCGCAGATAATCGCCGCAATACGCGCCGTCATCGGCCCCCACCCCGTAGCCTGCCTCGCCACCATCGACCGCCGCGCCACCGAACCCGGATTTCGCTCCGCCGCCGCCGAACTCGGCGTGCCGGTCTACTCCTTCACTACCGCCGAACTCTCGTCCGTCCAGGTCCCGAATCCGTCGGCCCGTACGACAACCGCCCTTGGTGTCCCGGGCGTAGCCGAAGCCGCGGCGCTACTGGCCGGGACGGGACCCCTGCTGTTCCCCAGACAGGTCATTGGCACCGTGGTGATCGCCGCCGCATGCCCCGGCCCCGTCGTCCCATAGGTTGTGCCAATCTCACGTAGGTTATGGGCAAAACGGCTCGCGATAGCCAATGCGAGGTGTTCAGCCCTGTGCGGAGGTGGGTCGCCCTTTGGTCAGCGCAAAGCTCTCCACCGGTCCAGCGACAGCTGGGTACCGAGTTCGCTGCGGAAAGCGGGGTTGTCGGCGTAGAAGGAAAGGAATCGAAGTACGCGGTGTCCGTCGACGGCCAGTCGCGGGCATTCCATGCAGATGCTGCCACTCCGCGCGGGGCGGTCCAGCATCCAGATCGGGCGGCGGGCGCGGCCGAGCGGTACATGCGGTGTCGTGACCTCATGGTTCCACTGCTCGCCAGTCGACCCGGTGATGACAATCAGCGGCTGTTGCTCGAATGCGGCCATCACACCCGCAACATCGGCCCATGGCAGGCGGGTTCGGGAACTCCAGCCCTCGTGGACGATGTCGTCGGCGGTCAGCACGATCCGCCCGCGTCGCAGTGTGCCCACTGATGCCAGCGCAGGTGCGGATGCGCAGGCTGAACCCAGGCATATGAACAGTAGGCCCAAGGGCCAGTGGGTATGCCACGCCGCACCAGCGGTTTCGGCGCCGGCTGCCAAGAACATCACCGCGAAGCCCACCCAGATTGACTGGTACAAAACGAAATAGCCCACGGATCCGGGCACAACGGTCGCGTGTCCACGCTCGAATGATGTCAATTCGACTGCGCGCAGCCGTCGTATCAGCCCGACATCCCCGTATGCGCCGAGAGCCACGATCACGATCAGGATGGCGCCGAACAGGGCCACATACTTGGAGACGACGTGCGCGACATGGTCGTCGCTGCGCGCCATCTGAACCGCGATAGCCACGCACAGCGCCGCGAGGCCGGCGAGGAACACCATCGACACAACACGTTTTCGCCGGAACGCCTTCGCTCCGAGGTGAAGGTCCGGCCGGTCGCGGAGATCAGAAGATTGCATTCGACGCCTTCGAACGAGGGATGACGCCCGGAGCGCCTGAGCTCGAGGCGATCACCGAACCCGGTGACACGCCGAACTCGTTCATCAGCGGCAGGCTACCAGCAGGTGTCGAGGACACACCGCTAGTCTGACTACCCCCGTTGCGGGGTCGCGCGGGTGCGGTTGGCCGGGGGTAGGCTCTGAGGGCCTCGGACCGGTTCTCGATGGCGCGGCAATCGCAGCACGTACGTGCCGTCCGGAAGTCGTCGGACATCCCGGATAATTGCCGCCGCCGATGTGGCACATCGCTAGCGCCACCTGGTCGCGGGTGCGAACCTCTGCTTCACTGGATCGGTGCCATCAGTCAGCGCCATCAGCCGAATCCGAACCCTTGACGGCCTCCATCTCGCGGCTACATTCGTTACACCCGGGCAGCCCGCACGACGAGCCGTCCTGCTGGTGCACGGTGGTGGCGTCACCCGCGAGGAAGGAGGCTTCTTCACCCAGCTGGCCGAGGGATTGGGCGAAGCCGGAATCGCCTCGCTGCGATTCGACCTCCGTGGTCACGGCGAGAGCGACGGCCGACAAGAGGAGCTGACGCTCGCCACCATCTTGAACGATATTCGCGTCTGCCTTGCGCATCTCCGTGATGCGACCGGCGCTGCCGAGCTGAGCCTTCTCGGTGCGAGCTTCGGCGGTGGCATCTGCGGGTACTACGCCGCCAAGCGACCGGACGAACTTGCGCGGCTGGTCCTGCTCAATCCGCAGTTCGACTACAAGTGGCGCACGATCGACAGCCGCGACTATTGGACGAACGATGTCATCAATGACGATAGAGCACGGGAGCTGAACGAGACCGGCGCTGTTGTCTTTACGCCGACGCTCAAGCACGGCCGCCCGCTCCTGAACGAAGTGTTCTGGCTGAAGCCGAATGAGGTGCTCGGCGAGATCGGGACGCCGACCCTCATCGTCCACGGCAACGGCGACACGTTGGTGCCGATCGACGGCTCCCGATACGCAATTACTCAGTTCACTGCCCCGGTCGAACTAGTCGAGATCGACGGTGCCCAGCACGGCTTCGCCATCCACGACGATCCGCAGTACCTCCAGCCCGAAAGTCAGGAGTGCCAAGCGCAAGTCGTTGGCATCGTGACGCAGTGGCTACGGCATTAGAACGTCGTTCAGCATCCGAACGTTGGGCCGGTTGCGCCACGGCTCGAGCGCCCGAACGACCTCGGCCACGACGTTCATCGTGCGCTCGGACCGTGTTTCTCTGGCCACCGCGACTGCGGTGGCGGCAACGGTTGCAGCTTCATCGGGCTCACCGGCCAGCGCTAGCGCCTTGGCTTGCCGTGCACGGAACAAGCCGCTGTCGCGCTTGGAGAGGGTGCCGCCTGCCAGCACATCACCGAACAACTGCACCGCGCGGTGCGGCTTTCCCGCTTCGGAATAGCAACATGCCGACCGGACGAGCAGGGTGTCCTGGTTGAAGTAGGCCCCGAGCGCGTCGCCACCGGCATCCTCAGCAGCGGATAGCAACTGCTGTGCGTGGCCGAGGCTAAGTTCGACGGCGGCCAGCGGTTCGCCGGTCATGGCGAGACCCAGCGCTTCCTGCTGCACGACTTCGGCCTCGGCACGGGGCGGGAGTCGCCACGGCCCCGTCCTCGCCGCCTCAGCCAAGGACAACACGGTTCCCGCATCCTGGGTGTCGTATGCCATTTGGGACTTCTTGAGCAGCACGTACCCCTGGAGGGACACGCTGCCCGCTGCTTGCGCCCATTCCATCGCACGGTCGTACAGAAACGCTGCCGTCAGCGGATCGTGCAGGTCGCGATAGAGCCATCCCGCGAACTCGGCGCCGTCGGCTCCCACCTCCAGTAGCCTGCGGCGGGTTTCGGATTTCGCGTCGCGGCAATGCCGGCGAATGGCCCCGAGTATGCCCAGAACCAACGGGAGCGCCGACGCAGGGCCGAGCTCGCCATCGTCGGCCTTGCACCGCTCGAGCTGCTGGCGGAAGAAGTCCACAACCTGGCCGTCGAAGTAGCGGTGCGCGTTGTCCAGCGCGGCTCCGACACGGTGTAATTCGTCGGTGTTGTCGCCCGGAGGCGCATCGGTTCCGTCCGAGGCCAGCCAGCGGGCCAACAGCATGGCATTCTCGCCGACCCCGCGCGAGACAGCCGGTGCCGCACCGCTGACCGACGGCATCTTGAACCACAGCAGTTCATCCGGGATGCCGAGGATCTGTGCCCAACGCACCAGCTTCGAGAGCTGGTCGGGGGCAGGTCCTTTCTCGATGCGGCTGAGCTGAGCCTGGGTCAGTCCGAGCCAGTTGGCGACAAGTTCCTGTGGCAACGGTCTGCTGTGGTGCGGATGCGTTCGATAGGCGAATATCACGCGGCCCATGTGCCAGGTTGCCAGGGCATCACGGATCTGGTCGATGTCCCAGAAGTCGCGGGAGACTGTCGGCGGTCGCTGTAGCTCATCGCGGGATGCGGATTCGCAGGGTGCGCAGATCGATTCGGGGTTGTAGCGGTTCAGCCTCGAGCCGCATCGGGTGCAGTACCGCTGTTGGCGGGATGCCTGCGCCATCGTTCGTCCCCCTGACATCAATCGACTGTGTGCGCGCCGTTTGCCTGGTCGCGCGACGGTACCCGAGCTCGACATCAGTGGCTATGCGTTTCATGTATGCCACCGATATCTATGTGGCGTGGAGTTTGGGCGCGCGATCAGCCGACCCTGGCCATTCACCCAATGGTCCACTAGGACACGACGGGACGGGGCGCTATCCCTCGTAGTTCTAATACGCGGCCAGCTTGTCGAATATGCGTCCGACGCATTCCGGGCCGGCGGACTCAGGCATAGAAACGGTTCGCCTGTTCCGTCCAGTCTCGACCTTGGAACCGCCGCGTGGCGGCCCCGCCGGCTCGTGAGAGTCGCGCTACCGATGCTCTCGATCGCGAGAATTCTCAGGAGTGATCACGACATGTTCGCGCTCGGCTGGATACATCCATCTTCACCGACCCCGGAATGGGATGCCGCGCAGATTCGCCGGCTGGCGCGGCGGTTGGGTTACTCGTTGCGGTGGGCTGACTCGGCGGTACTGGGTTTGGCCGAGCAGGTCGAAGCCGCTGGCGCGGATGTCGTGCTGGTGCCGTCGACCGGGCATGTGGACGCCATTACTTTGAACCGAGTGCTGGCGGTCGCTGACGTCGAATGTGCTGCGCCGCGTGTGTCGTTCGCGCGTTGGACGCTTATCGGAGGGGTGCGGCGGTGACGGCGACTCATTTGGGGTGGTCGATCGCGATCGGTCTTCCGTTGGTGGTCCTGGTGGCGGCGATCTGTTGGCCGAATGATTACGGCGATTCGTGAAACCGATCGCTGGGATAACCGGGCCGGACACCGGGTTGTGGCGCCGACCGCGACCGCCATCTACGACCTCGACGACGATTACGGCCGTGAGGTCTGACCGTCACCGCACTTACTCGAGGTGCGGAGACTGTTGGATCCAGTGAAAACCACGCTCCACCAGTGCGAACCGATCGAGCGGGATGGATTCCAGCACCATGTGTACCGGCCGGGTGCCGAGGGTGCCGTCGAGGATCAGGCGGTCGGGGGTGGGCTGGGTGTAGGTGAAGCTGCCCAGCTTCCATTGGGCGGCGGGATCGCGGAACAGGGTGAGGGTGTGGAGGTCGGGGTTTACGGTGGCGGGCATCCAGGTCAGCCGGTCGTCCATGCCTTGCACGTGGATCCCGTCGACGGTGTCGAAGACGAGGCGGCGGGGGCGGGCCGAGGTCGGGTCGGTGAACGGGTTCGGCTCGGTGAGTAGCGGGGGGACCTGGTGGCCGGCGACGGAGTATTCGGCGACATTCCAGATGCCGTACAGCGGGGAACGCGGGCGGGCGGCGCCGTAGGCGTGCCAGGCGTCCCAGCCTTCCAGCGCCGTGGTCGCCAGCAGCCACAGGCCGAGCAGGACCTGGCCGAGCAACGCGAACCGATTCGACCGTGCGGTGGTGAAGAGTTCGGATCCCTCGGCCGCCGGCACCGCCTCACCGGAGAACAGGACCGTTGCCAGGCGGCGGCTGTGCGGGGCGAGCAGTGCGAGGGACAGGGCGAGCATATGGAAGCTGAACAGCTTCACCGGCACGTCGAAGGTCATATTGAGCAGGAAGACCTGCGCCATCGCCACCGTCGACAGCGCTGCTCCCGCGGTGACGGTGGCGGGCAGGATCAGCAGCAATCCGGCGCCGATCTCCGCGCAACCCAGAGCGATCTCATAGGGCTTCGACGCCGCCGTCTGCGACCACAGCACCCCCATCGGCGTCATATCGCCGAACGGTTCGATCAGCCGGTGCAGGGCGAACGTCATCTGCGACGGCATCACCTTGACCATGCCGTAGAGCATCAGCGCACCGGCCAGCGCGAAGCGCAGCAATGCTCGGAACCAGCGGTCCAGGCCGCGGTAGTCGGTGCGGCGCCGGTCCAGAGCGGTCCAGATCGCGGTGGCCACGGCCGCGACCACCAGCCAGCTGAACGCCGCCACCCAGAGGGTGACGGTGTCTCCGCTGCCGGTGGGTGCGTACCCGAGCGGTTCCTCGATGCCGAACAGCTGGGCGGCGAACCAGTCGGTCAGCGGCGGCAGTGCCCACCACCGGCCGAGGGTGAGCACCGCCGGCTCCGGGACACCGACCGACCGCAGCAGTTGCAGGAGCAGCCATTGCGCCGCGGTACCGATACCGAGGTAGACGAATGCGAACCGGAACAGCACACGCGTGGCCGGATGCCACGACGGTGACAGCACGACAGGTACGGGCTCACCCTGCTCCCGATCCGGCGCCTCCGACTCCACCAGGGTTGCCACTGTTCACCTTTCCCGATCCGCCGCACACCTGACCTTGCTCTGGCACGGTATGTCAGATCAGGGGTGCGCCGCGGCTGGGAAAACCTGTGCCCCCAGTGCTGTCTGCACCGGTTTCGGGGGCGTCAGCGGAAGTCCGGGTAATCCTGGACCCAGCGGAAGCCGCCGCTGCGCAAGGGGAATGAGTCGAGGTCCATCTGGTCGAGCACGATGGTTGTGGGTGTTCCGTTCAACTCGCCGGTGAGGCGCAATCGCTCGGGCTCGGGCCGTTCGAAGGTGAAGGAGGCGATCGGAACCGGCGTGGCATCGGGTGATTGCGGTGGGGCGGTCAGGGTGAGGGTGCGGGCATCGGCGTCGATGGCGACCGCGGTGGGCGTCAGCGCACCGTCCATCCCCTGGATGAACATCGCGCCCGGATCATCGAAAACAGCGCGCTGCCAGCGGTTCTCATCGGTCAGCACGGGAGGAACCGGCTGCCCTGAGGCGGTGAACTCGCTGACTGTCCAGATGCCGTACAGCGGCGATTTCTCGCGGCCGCCACCGAACTCGTCCCACGCGCGCCAGCCGGTGTCCACCACGCCGATCAGCATCCACACCCCGATCAGCACCTGGACCAGGGCGGCGATCCGATTGGCCTTGGCGCTGTCGAACAATCGCGGCTGCGTCGCCGGGTCCGACGGGCGTTCCAGTACCAGCACATTCGCCAGCCGTTGCGCCTGCGGCGCCAGCAGCAGTAGCGACAGCAGCAGCAGATGGAACGACAGGATCTTGACCGGCACGTCGAAGGTCATGTTCAGCACGAACACCTGCGCCATGCTCACCACGCTCAGCATCGCGCCGACGGTCGCGGTGCGTGGCCAGAACAGCAGCAGGCCCGCGAGCATCTCGGCGATGCCGAGCAGCACCTGATAGGCGGGCGAGGAACCCACCTGCAACCAGAGCACCGAGGTGATGCTGAACTCGCCGTACGGCTGCAGCAGTGCGTTCAGTGGTGGTGACGGCATCTGCGTCGGGATGGCCTTGGCGATGCCGTAGAACAGCATCTGACCGGCCAGGCACAGCCGGATGACGGTGAAGAACCAGGCGCTCAGCCGCGGGTAGGCGGTACGGCGCCGGTCGAGCACCGACCAGATCAGCGTTGCCGCCAGGGCGACGACAAGGACGCAGAAGATCATCACCCAGATGACGGTCTGATCGCCGCTGCCCGAATCCTCGTGCAACACGGCATCGACCCCGAAAACCGTCCGCCCGACCCACTCGTAGGCCGGCGAGAGCAGCTCCATCTGCCACATGACCGCCCGCTCGGGCAGCCATTGCCCGGCGATGCCGGTGAACGCGAAGGTGATCTGGGCGAACAGCAGACAGAACAGGCCGAAATAGACGAAACAGAACCGGAACGCGATGCGCGTGAGCGGATGCCACCGGCGTGGCTCGGCCACCTCGACAGGAGCGTCATCGTCTTGCTGTTGGAGAACCTCGACCCCGACCACTATCAGCCCCTCACTGCGCCGATCCGATTGCCTGGGCCGAACGTATCCACCGGCGGCGCCGCCCACCACCGGATAAACCCGGAGTGGAACCCCTATTTTCGCATCATTCGTAGGACGTATCCGGCATCATCCTTGCGGCCGATGCGGCGCTCCCGGAGAGGTGTCACGGATCGATTTCCGGCTTTCCCGAACAGTCAAACTGAAACGCGTTACAGTCACCACGACCCGGCAGTCACCGCGGTCCGAGCCGGGCTCGGCGGCAACGCCCTCGCCCGAGCCGCACCGCTGTACGGCATCAGGAGGACGATGATGGCCGACGATCCCGCACCCACCGAACGACGTCGGCTGACCACCAGTGATCGCGATCTGGATTCGTTCACCGCCGACCTGTCCCGCTGGCTGGGCGAACGCGTCGGCGCCGACGAACCGCCCTCGATCACCGGCCTGTCCCGGCCGGAGGCGGGCGGTATGTCGAGTTCGACGGTGTTGTTCGACGCCGAATGGCTCGCGGGCGGGCAGCGCGGCGGCGGGTCGTTCGTGGCGCGGATGGCGCCGGAGGACGATGCCTTCCCGGTGTTCGAAACCTATGATCTGGCAACGCAATACCAGGTGATGGCCGGTGTCGCCGAGGCGACCGATATCCCGGTGCCGAGGACGCGCTGGCTGGAAAACGATCCCGGTGTGCTCGGTACGCCGTTCTTCGTGATGGACCGGGTGGAGGGCCGGGTGCCCACCGACAACCCGCCCTATGTCTTCGTGGGCTGGCTCTTCGACGCCACCGACGAGGAGCGGGCGCGGTTGACCGACGCCACGGTCGAGATCATCGCGAAGGTGCACGCCATCCCCGACCCGGTGCGGCGGTTCCCGATGCTGGCCGGGCCCGGCGATGCGCTGCGCCGCCACGTCGACGCCCAGCGCGCCTGGTATCGCTGGGCCCTCGCCGACGACGGCTACCGGATCCCGATCATCGAGCGCGGCTTCGATTGGCTGGCGGCCCACTGGCCCGCCGACCCCGGCCCCGACGTGCTGACCTGGGGTGATGCCCGTCCCGGCAATATCATCTACCGCGGTTTCGAACCGGCGGCGGTGCTCGATTGGGAGATGGCGGCCATCGGCCCGCGGGAACTCGACGTGGCCTGGATCATCTTCCTGCACCGGTTCTTCCAGGACCTCGCCGTTCGGTTCGACCAGCCCGGCCTGCCGAACTTCCTGCGCCGCAGCGAGGTGGTGGCGAAATACGAAGCGGCCAGCGGCCATACCATGCGTGATCTCGACTTCTACCTGGTCTACACGGCACTACGGCACGCCATCGTGATGGCAAGGATCAAGCGCCGGATGATCCACTTCGGCGAGGACACCGACACCGATGACCGCGACGACTATGTGATGCACCGGGCGAGCTTGCAGGCCCTGCTCGACGGAACATACGAATGGGATTGAGCCACACTATGTCTGATTCCTCCCGTCTTCCCGGATCCGCACCGGCACCGTTGGACGAGTTCCCGATCCACCAGACGCCGCTGTCGCTGGCACGGGTGGCCAGCAGCGACCGCAACTTCTATGACCGCAGCTATTTCAACGCGCACAATCGTGCGGGCGGCACCATGCTGGTGACCGGGTTCGGCGTCTATCCGAACCTGGGGGTCACCGACGCCTATCTGGCTCTGCGCGAGGGCGATACCGTGCGCACGGTGCGGTTCTCCGACGCGCTCGGCGACCGGAGCCTGGATATGCGGGTCGGTGGCTACCGGATCGAGGTGCTCGAACCACTGCAGCGGCTGCGGCTGGTGTGCGAGCACGATGAGCTCGCCGCTGACCTGACCTGGACCGGCGCGTTCCCCACGGTGCAGGAGCAGCCGCATCTGATCCTCAACGGCAACCGCCCGATCATCGAGGCCTCGCGGTTCGCTCAGGTCGGAAGCTGGTCGGGCACCCTGCAAGTCGACGGCCGGGAGATCACCGTCGATCCCGAGGTCTGGACCGGCACCAGGGACCGGTCCTGGGGCATCCGGCCGGTCGGCGAAACCGAACCGCCCGGGCGCGCGGCCGCGGAACCCTCGGGCGGGTTCTGGTGGCTGTACATGCCGTTGCGGTTCGACGACTTCGCGATCGTCGTCATCGTGCAGGAGGAACCCGACGGCAGGCGCACCCTCAACGACGCCACCCGGATCTGGCCGGACGGGCGGACCGAGCAACTCGGCTGGCCGCGCATCTCGATCGACTACCGCTCCGGCACCAGGTTGCCCACCGCCGCGCGCATCGAACTGACCACACCGGACGGCAAACCGCTCGACGTGGAAATCCGGACGGTGACCGATATCCCGCTGCACGTGGGCTGCGGCTACGGCGGCGATCCCGATTGGCAGCACGGCCAGTGGAAGGGCCGCGACTGGACCTCGAGCGACCGCTACGACCTCACCGATCCGGCCGTCGCCGGGCGCATCCCGTACGGCGTCATCGACCATGTCGCGCATGCCCGTTGCGGTGAGGCCGAAGGCTGGGGGTTGTTCGAGCACGCGAGCATCGGACGGCACGACCCCACCGGGTTCGCCGACTTCCTGTCGGTGGCGCCCTAGCGGCGCTGGGGCGGGACCAGGTCGATCACGACCGGGATCTGAGCCTGTCCCGGGTGCCTGCGGCCGGTGCCGGACACGCCCCGTAATCTCGACACTTGTGCCGAACACGTCAGCCGATACCGAGGACCAGCCAGCGGGCGACCCGAACTACCTGGTCGGGCTCGATCTGAACGGGCGAAGGGTGGTCGTCGTCGGCGGCGGTTCCGTCGCCCAGCGCAGGCTCGGGCTGCTCATCGCCTCGGGCGCGGACGTGCACGTCATCAGCCGTGAGGCCACCCCGGCGGTCGAAGGCATGGCCACCTCCGGTCAGCTGACGCTCACGCTGCGCGCCTACACCGATGGCGATCTCGACGGCGCCTGGTACGCGATCGCCTGCACCGACGAACCCGAAACCAATGCCGCCGTGGTCGCGGAGGCCGAACGCCGCCGCATCTTCTGTGTGCGCGCCGACAACGCCCGGCTCGGCACCGCCGTCACCCCGGCCACCGCCCGCTTCGACGGCCTCACCCTCGGCGTGCTGGCCGGGGGCAGGCACAAGCGTTCGGCGGCGGTGCGCAACGCGCTGCTGGAAGCGCTGCAATCGGGTGTGGTGACCGATGATTCGACCCCGGTCGCGCCGGGCGTCGCGCTGGTCGGCGGTGGACCCGGCGACCCGGACCTGATCACCGTGCGTGGCCGCAGGCTGCTCGCGCGCGCCGATCTCGTCGTCGCCGACCGGCTCGCACCGCCGGAACTGCTGGCCGAACTCGGCCCGGAGGTCGAGGTCGTCGATGCCGCGAAGATCCCGTACGGACGCGCCATGGCGCAGGAGGCGATCAACACCACGCTGGTGGAAGGCGCCAAGGCGGGCAAGTTCGTGGTGCGGCTCAAGGGCGGCGACCCGTATGTGTTCGGCCGCGGTTTCGAGGAGGTCGAGGCGTGTGTGGCCGCCGGTGTGCCGGTCACCGTGGTCCCCGGCATCACCAGCCCGATCGCGGTGCCCTCGGCCGCGGGCATTCCGGTCACCCATCGCGGGGTGACCCATGAGTTCGTGGTGGTCAGCGGGCATGTGGCGCCGGATCACCCGGACTCGCTGGTGGACTGGCCCGCGCTGGCGCGGCTGCGTGGCACCCTGGTGCTGATGATGGCCGTCGAGCGGATCGAGCAGTTCGCCGATGTGCTGCTCGCCGGCGGGCGGCCCGCCGATACCCCGGCCACCGTCATCCAAGAGGGCACGCTGCGGACCCAGCGGGTGCTGCGCGCCGAGCTGGCGACGATCGCCGAGCGAGTGCGCGCCGAAGGCATCCGCCCGCCCGCCATCGTCGTGATCGGCCCCACGGCGGGCTTCTCGGCAGACGTCGCGCCGGGCGGCTGAGACGTAGCGGGCGAGCGACAAGTGACAGCCCGCACGCGACAGCAACGTACCGCCGCCCTTCGGTAGCGCGGTGGGGCGCGGCCCGGTCGCCCCTCCGGTCGCGCTGCTCGAACGACCCCGGCCCGACGTACCGAACGGTGTGCTTGTGACCGTCGATTACAGTGACTCCCTGTGCTCGACAAAGCCGCTGCTACGACGCAGTACCCCGTGACGCGGCGGGCCTTCGGGCTCGCGATCCTCGTCCTGAGCGGACTCCAGCTCATGGTGGTGCTCGACGGCACCGTGGTGATCCTGGCGCTGCCGCGATTGCAGGAAGAAATGGGGCTGTCCAGCTCCGGCAGCGCCTGGATGGTGACCGCCTACGGCCTGCCCTTCGCCGGCCTGATGCTGCTCGGCGGCCGGATCGGCGATTCCTTCGGGCGGCGGCGGATGTTCCTGCTCGGTGTCTCACTGTTCACGCTGGCATCACTGCTGTGTGGACTGGCCCAGAACGAAGGCATGCTGATCGCGGCCCGCGCTTTCCAGGGCACCGGCGCCGCACTCGCGGCCCCCACCGCGTTCGCCTTGGTGGCCAGCACATTCGCACCGGGACCGGTGCGCAATCAGGCCTTCGCGATCTTCGGGTCGATGGCGGCGCTCGGCTCGGTCGGCGGACTGGTGATCGGTGGCGCGCTCACCGAGGTGAGCTGGCGCTGGATTTTCCTGATCAATGTGCCCATCGGCGCGCTCATCATCCTCGGCGCCGTGATCGCCCTGCGCGACACCACGCATCACCGGCTCACCCTCGACGTGCGCGGCGCGATCCTCGGCACCCTGGCCTGCGCGCTGATCGTGTTCGGCGCGACCGAAGGGCCGGAGTTCGGCTGGGACAGCCCCTACGTCATCGGTTCGCTGATCGGCGGTGTGGTGCTGCTGGTGGTGTTCGTGCTCGCCGAACGCGCGGTGGCCAACCCGCTGCTGCCGTGGTCGCTGTTCGATCACCGCGACCGCAACGCCACCTTCGTCATCATCCTGCTCGCCAGCGGCGTGCTCGGCGCCACCACCTACTTCGCCGGGCTGTTCGTGCAGAACGTGGTCGGCTACAGCCCGCTGGTGGCCGGGTTGTCGTTCATCCCGTTCACCGTCGGCATCGGTATCGGCGGCGCGCTGTCGTCGAAGCTGGCGATGCTGGTCGCGCCGCGGTGGCTGCTCAGCGGTGCGGCCCTGGTCCTGGTGGCCGGGCTGGGTTTCGGATCGACGCTCGACGGTGACGTCAGCTATGTGCCGACCCTGCTAGGGCTGTTCCTGGTGATCGGTTTCGGTATGGGCCTGGCCATCGTCCTCATCCCGCTGTGCGTGCTCGTCGGTGTGCCGCAGGACGAGATCGGCCCGCTGTCGGCGATCGGCCAGATGTTCCTGAGCCTCGGCACCCCGATCGCGATCGGCCTGCTGACACCGCTGGCGGCCTCACGCACGCTGTCCGAAGGCGGCCGTACCGGCAAGCCCGCGGATATGACGGCGGCCGAACTCGTCGCGCTCGGCAGCGGCTACACGTTGGTGCTGTTCGTCGCGGCCATCGGTGCGCTGCTGGTCGGGCTGCTCGCGCTGACCCTGCGCTACACCCCGCAGGAAGTGGCGCAGGCCCAGCACGCTCAGGAAGAGGCCCAGCAGGCCTGAACCCGGCGGACTCGGCAGCGGGTTCAGAGTCGGCCGACGACCTTGTCCGGTGTGACCCGCACGATGATCCGCTCGGCGTCGTGCACCGAGGCCGGATTGAACTCCCGGTAGGTCTTGCCGGTGTACTTCAGCGCCAGCTTGTCCGGCAGCGCTCGCTCCGGGTCGGGCGTCACGGTGGCCGAGCCCTTGATCTCGGCGTAGACGAAGGGCCGGTCGGGCGGGTTGATCATCACCGTGACCCGCGGATCGCGCATGACATTGCGGCCCTGCACCCGGCCGACGGTGGTGGAGAAGATCAGATCCTCGCCGTCGCGCTCGAGCCAGACGACGGTCAGATGCGGATGCCCGTCCTTGCCGACGGTGGCGACTGTGGCGTAGACGCGCTCTTCGTCCAGATACTTCTTCAGGTCATCGGACAGTACGGCTGTAGTAGTGCTCACAACACTCGCCAACACCCGGGTCTCCCGGCGCATTCCAGCCGCGGATCTCAGGTGATGATGAGAAGTTCGGTGGGGGAGGCGATCTCGGTTCGCAGCCCGGCCTTGGTGGCGATCCGGGCGACGGCGCGGATATCGGCCGGCTCGGCGCGGGTGAGCACCAGCGCGCGGGCGAGCAGGCCCTTGTGATGCTTGTTGAAATGCGAGACGACGGTGCGGGAACCATCGGGATGCTCGGTGAGCACGTTCGCGGTGATGGCGCCGGGGACGCGGCCGAGCTGCTGATAGGTGCCCGAACGCAGGTCGATCACCAGTTCGTCGCCGGCCTCGGCGCGCAGGGCATCGGGCAGCTGTTCGCGCCACACCGCCGACAAGGTGGGCAGGCCGGGCAGTTTCGACCCGCCGGAGAGCCGATACGCCGGGATCGGATCGCCGGCCCGCACCGCGCCGAACAGTGCCGAACCGATCCCGAGACGGGCGTAGGCCTTGGCCCGCTGCACCTTGGTGAACGAACGGGCATCGAGCGCGTCGTAGAGCACACCGGTGTAGCGCTCGAGCGCGGGCCGGGTGGGGGAGGTGCGCAACGCCGCGTTGCGGGCGATCTCCGTCTCCGCGCCCTTGCCGAGGCCGAGCGCGGCGCGCGAGGCCTCCGGATCGCCGGCCAGCCGTACCAGCTCCGCCAGCAATTTCTCCCGCACCGCGGTCAGCTGCGGCATCGCCAGCTCGCCGAGCTCCAGCGGCGCGCCGGTTCCGCCGTCGGACTTGGTTTCGGAAGGAGGTAGCAGCACCAGCACGAGCGACAACGGTAATCGGCGCCCGCCGGCCGGCCGGCAGCACCCCGGGACGCGGTCCCGGGTACTTCGGCGCCGAGAGACCGTTGGCCGCAGCCCAGCGGTGCCGCGGGGATGGTGTGAGCCGGCGGCGTGATGGGCGGCCGTCGTCAGCGCACCGCGCGTAGGAAGGCCCGGGTCCGCTCGTTGTGCGGGTCCTCGAACAGCTGCCGCGGCGGGCCCTGCTCCACCACGCGGCCGCCGTCGAACATCATCACTCGATCGGATACATCGCGGGCGAAGCGCATCTCATGGGTGACGATGAGCATGGTGATATCGGTGCTCTCGGCGATATCGCGCAGCAGGTCGAGCACATCGCCCACCAGTTCCGGATCCAGCGCCGAGGTCACCTCGTCGAGCAGCATCACCTTCGGGTCCATCGCCAGGCAGCGCGCGATCGCGACGCGCTGCTGCTGACCGCCGGACAGCTGCGCGGGATGGGCGTGCGCCTTCTCGGCGAGCCCGATCATCTCCAGCAGCTCCGTCGCCCGCGCGCGGGCCTGGCCCTTGGACCGCCCGAGCACATGCACCGGCGCCTCGGTGATGTTCTCCAGCACCGTCATATTCGGGAACAGGTTGAACTGCTGGAACACCATGCCGATCTTCTTGCGCACCGTACGCAGGTGTTTCTCCTTGGCGGGCACCAGCTTCGCACCGCGCTGCTCGTGCGTGAGTGGTTGTCCGTCCACCCAGATGACGCCGTCGCTGACCTGCTCCAGCGTCATCAGCAGCCGCAGGATCGTGGTCTTACCCGATCCGGAGGGGCCGATCAGGGTGACCTTCTCGCCGCGGCCGACGGTGAAATCGAGGTCGTCGAGCACCACCAGCTTGCCGAACCGCTTGCCCACCTTGTCGAAGCGGATCATCGCGTCCTGGTCGCGGCCGACCGTGTCGTCAGTAGTAGGCAAGACGCTTCTCCAGTCTTCTGATCAGTACAGACGTCGGGTAGCTCGCGATGAGGAAGAACACGCCGGCCAGGGTCAGCGGCTCCAGATATTGGAAGTTGCGGGCCCCGAACTGCTGGGCGGCGGTGACGAGTTCGACCACCGAGATGGCGAACAGGAACGGCGTGTCCTTGAACATCGACACCGCGTTGGTGCCGAGGGCGGGAACGCTGGCGCGGATGGCCTGCGGCAAGACCACCGCCCGCCAGGTGCGGTACGGCGGCAGCGACAACGCACGCGCGGCCTCCCACTGCCCGGTCGGCACCGACTCGATCCCGGCCCGGTACACCTCGGCCAGATAGCTCGAATAGTGGATGCCGAGCACGGTGATGCCGATCTGCAATGCGGAGAACTGCGGCAGCAGGTTGTAGGCGAACAGCAACTGCACCACCAGCGGCGTGAGCCGGACGAACTCGGCCACCGCATGCACCGGGGCCGCGATCCAGCGCGGGAACGACCGGCGCACGATCGCGATGGCCAGCCCGATCACCGCCGCGATCGCGAAACCGACGACGGTGGCCAGCAAGGTGATCTGGAAACCGTCCCACAGCACCGGCAGCGATTCCCTGGCGCGCTCCCAACTCCATTCGACGGTCATCGCGCCACCGCCTCGACCGGCTCGTCCGGGGCGAGCCGAAGCATCTCCCTGAGCGTCGGCCCACGGCCGAGCTTCGCCTTGGCGCGGGTTTCCACCAGGTTCATCAGCACCGTCAGCACATAGGCCAGCGCGAAATAGATCAGCAGACCGACACCGAAGGCGAACAGGGTGTCACCGGTGGATTGGCGCAGCTTCCCGATCTCGAAGGTCAAGTCCTGCAACGTGATGTAGGAGGCCACCGCGGTGCCTTTGAGCAGGTGGATCAGCAGGTTCGTCAGCGGCGGCACCATCAGCGCCCAGGCCTGCGGGAACAACACCTTGCGCAACCGCTGCCACGGGCTGAAATTCAGCGCGACCGCCGCCTCCCACTGCGTGCGCGGTACCGCGTTCAACGCACCGCGCACCACCTCGGCCCCGTAGGCGCCGTAATTGAGGCCGAGCGCCAGGATTCCGCAGAACACCGGCTCGAGCTGATAGCCGAACAGCGGCAGCACGTAGAACAGCCAGAAGATCTGCACCAGCAGTGAGGTGCCGCGGAAGAACTCGATCAACACCCGCGAGGTTCCGCGCAGCGCGAGATTGCGCACCCGCACCACGGTCCCGAGCAGCAAGGCGATCACGAAGGCCAGCGCGGCCCCGCCGAGCGTGAGTTGCAACGTGACGAGAATGCCGTCCCAGATCCCGGGAAGCGCCTCGCGCAACGCGTCCATATCGCTCATGGCGCGAACCGCTCGATCAGACTTCGCCCTTGCACAGCTGTTCAGTGGTCAGACCCGGATCCGGCAGCTCCCGCTCGGTGAACCCGAACGGACCGACGATGGCCAGGTAGCGCTCTTTGTCGGAGGTGATCTTCTTCAACTCGGCGTTATAGGCGTCCAGCAGGTCCTTGTCGCCGGTGCGGAAGACGGTGCCGCCCGCCCCGATCTGCGGTTTGCCGTCGATGACCGCCACGAACGACGGCGTCACCTCGACCTCGGCGCCGGGGGAATGGCTCTTCAACCAGTTCAGCGAGATCGCGGTCAACGCGAACACATCCGCGCGGCCGGAGGTGACCGCGTCCAGGCCGTCTTGCGGGCTGCCGACCAGCATGGCGTCGATGCCGAGGGCCGCGGCGTAGTCGGATTCGATGGCGCCGGTCATGGCCGCCATGCGCGCGCCGCTGTCCTTGACCGACTGCATATCCGTCAGGTTCAGCGGATTGCCTGACTTCACCATCAGCGCGGTCGTGTACATGAATTCCGGTTCGCTGAACGCGGCCTGCTCACAGCGTTTGGGCAGGATCGACATGCCTGCGCTCACCGCGTCGAAGCGCTGGGCCTGTAAACCGGGGATGAGCGCACCGAACTCGGTCTGCACGCCGTCGACGGTGTCGATGCCCAGATTCTTGAAGATCTCCCGGTGCAGGGCGACGGTCGCGCCGGTCAACTGCCCGTCCTGCTCGAAGGAGTACGGGGCCTCGCCGGCGAACCCGACGGTGACGGTGCCGCTGTCCTGCAACGTTCGCAGCAGTTCGCCCTCGGCGGCGGTATCGGTCTTGGTGCAGCCGGCCAGCATGGCCGCCGATAGCGATGCCGCGGCCAACGCCGCGGCCCAACGAACCATTCTCCGGTGTGTGTCGACCACTGCCTCACCTTTCGACAGGGGTGGCTGGCCATCATTTCGCGGAGATGATCGGGCGACCAGAATTATCGACACCCCCGCAGGTCAGCGGCCCTTTATGTGGTTGTGTGCGCCGGTATTTCGGCACTCCAACAGTATTTGGTTCGCATTCTTTACATGGCGAAAGTGATATTTTTGTGATCCAAAGTTTGGCGGCCTCCATTAATGGGTAATTTACTTTCCTGTTCGTGCGTCATGATCGTTTTCGGACCCTCTGCGCGCGCCCCGCGGTCGCGAACCGCTAATCCGGTGTCATCGGCCGTGGACCGGCGACTACCCTGTGCATCCGTGATCACCCGCCTCTCCCGCCTGTTCCTGCGCACCCTGCGAGACGATCCCGCCGACGCCGAGGTGCCGAGCCACAAGCTATTGGTGCGCGCCGGATACGTGCGCCGCGTCGCCCCCGGCATCTATTCGTGGCTGCCGCTGGGCCTGCGGGTGCTGCGCAAGGTGGAGCAGGTGGTGCGCGAAGAGATGGACGCCATCGGCGCCCAGGAGATCTCGCTGCCCGCCTTGCTGCCGCGCGATGCCTACGAGACCACGAACCGGTGGACCGAATACGGCGACGCGCTGTTCCGGCTGAAAGACCGCAAGGGCGCGGACTATCTGCTCGGGCCCACCCACGAGGAGCTGTTCGCGCTCACCGTCAAGGGGGAATACAACTCCTACAAGGATCTGCCGGTCACGCTCTACCAGATCCAGGACAAGTACCGCGATGAGGAACGTCCGCGCGCGGGCATCCTGCGTGGGCGCGAGTTCGTCATGAAGGACTCCTACTCCTTCGACCTCGACGAAGACGGCCTGAAGGCGAGCTACAACGCCCACCGTGAGGCCTACCAGCGCATCTTCGGCCGGCTCGGCGTCAAGTACGTCATCGTCGCCGCGACCTCCGGCGCCATGGGCGGCAGCGCGTCCGAGGAGTTTCTCGCCGACAGCCCCGTCGGTGAGGACACCTACGTGCGCTGTCCCGAGTCCGGATACGCCGCCAATGTGGAGGCCGTGGTCACCCCCGCTCCCGAACCGCTGCCGATCGAGGGACAGCCCGCGGCCGTCGTCCACGACACCCCAGGCACCCCCACCATCGCGACCCTGGTGGACTGGGCCAACGGCGCCGGTCTCGCCGAACGCTATGGACGGGCGGTCACCGCGGCCGACACCCTGAAGAACGTCATGGTCAAGCTGCGGCACCCGGACGGCAAGACCGAGATCGTCGGCGTCGGCATCCCCGGCGATCGTGAGGTCGACGACAAGCGCCTCGGCGCCTCGGTGGAACCGGCCGAGGTCGAGCTGCTCACCGACGCCGACTTCGCCGCCAACCCCTTCCTGGTCAAGGGCTACATCGGCCCGAAGGCGCTGCAGGCCAACGGTATCCGCTATCTCGTCGATCCGCGCGTGGTGACGGGGTCCTCGTGGATCACCGGGGCCGACGAACCGGGCAAGCATGTCGTCGGCCTGGTCGCCGGTCGCGATTTCACCCCCGACGGCACCATCGAAGCCGCCGAGGTGCGCGACGGTGACCCCTCGCCCGACGGACGCGGCACCCTGGTCTCGGCGCGCGGCATCGAGATCGGCCACATCTTCCAGCTCGGCTACAAGTACACCGACGCCTTCGAGGTCGATGTGCTCGGCGAGAACGGCAAGCCGGTCCGCCTGGTCATGGGCTCCTACGGCATCGGCGTCTCCCGCATGGTCGCGGTGATCGCCGAACAGCAGCACGACGACAAGGGCCTGCGCTGGCCCGCGTCGGCCGCTCCGTTCGACATCCACGTCGTGATCGCCAACAAGGACGCCGCCGCCCGCGAAGGCGCCGAAGCCGTGGTCGCCGGACTCGACGCTCAGGGCCTTGATGTCCTCTTCGACGATCGCACCGCCTCGCCCGGCGTCAAGTTCAAGGACGCCGAACTGCTCGGCATGCCGTGGGTGCTCGTCATCGGCCGTGGTTGGGCCGACGGCAAGGTCGAACTGCGCAACCGTTTCACCGGCGAATCCGAAGACATCGCCGCCGATTCCGCCGTCGACGCGGTGCTCGCCAAGATCCGCGGCTGACTGTGACGCACTGTCTACGCCCCCGGCTCCGAATCGGACCGGGGGCGTAGGCGTTTCCTGGCGTCGGTCGGCGGGTGGTCCGGCCGCCCGCCGCGCCGTGGTGCGGTACCCGAAGACTCGGCTCCCGCTGAGAGGGATGCGCCGGGCGCGGACAACCGCGATGCCGAGCACCATGGCCGGTGGACTCCGGGATGAGACCACCGGCTGTGGAAAGGATTTCGCTATGGGTGCCGTGCGGTTCGACGAGGAATTCGACGTGGTGGTCCTCGGGGTCGGGGCGGCCGGCGCCGCCGCGGCGCTGAGCGCGCACGCGGCCGGCGCGCGGGTCGTGGTGCTGGAGAAGGCGGATCCGGCGACGGCGGGCGGTAACACCAGGGTCTCCGGGGCCGGCTGGTTCATCAATCGCGACCCGCGACGCGCGGAGGTCTTCCTCCGTTCGCTGTGCGGGCCCTACCCGGTCGCCGAGGACGTCATCGCCACCTGGGCGCGGGAAACCACGCTCAATTCCGAGTGGTTGCGCGCGCTCGGCGCCGAGGGTAGTGGGAAGGCGAAAGAACCCAAACAGGGAGAAAATTTTAACCCCGA
>NZ_CM183377.1:2273332-2435225 GCF_059509835.1 Nocardia sp. CDC519
CCGCAAAAACCCGCTCTCAGTCCCGGTTGGTTGCGCGCGCTCGGCGCCGAGGTCGGCGCGAGCGCGCAGTACCACACCGAGGCCGAATATCTCACCCTCGACGGCAGTGACTGCTACGCGGGCATGGACACCGTCGGCGCGCAGCTGGGCAACTTCCTGCTCTACGACTTCCTGCTCGGCGCGCTCACCGAGCGCGATATCGACGTGCGGTTCTCCACTCCCGCCGTGGAACTGCTCACCGAGTCCGGGGCGGTGGCGGGGGTGCGGACGGCCGACGGCCGCCGGGTCCGTGCCCTCGGCGGGGTCGTCCTGGCCACGGGCGGTTTCGCCGCGAACCCTGGCATGGTCCGCGACTATCTGCGCCTGAGCGACGCACCGATCTGGGGGTCGCCGCACTGCACCGGCGACGGCCATCGCATGGTCCAGCGCTTGGGCGCGGACCTGTGGCATATGGGCAACATGATGACGATCACCGGGGTGCGCGTCGATGACGGGCCCGGTGCCTTCCTCGCGCTGTGGGCCGCCCACCACTACCTGTTCGTCGGCCCGGACGGCCTGCGGTTCGTCGACGAAACCGCCGAGAACCGGCACGGCCACATCTACCGCAACGGCGCGCTGGAACTGTTCCCGCTGCGCCCGTTCCACCTGATCTTCGACGAGCGGATGCGGAAGGCGGGACCGCTGAGTCCGAGCCGCGAGGTGCTGCCCGTCGGCTGGAAACTGCTGATGGAGGATTTCAGCTGGAGCGCCGACAACAGTGCCGAGATCGACCGCGGCCTGATCCGGCGCGCGGATTCCATCGCCGAGCTCGCCGGCCTCATCGGCGTCGATCCGGCAACGCTGGAACGCACCGTCGCCCGCTACAACAAGGCCTGCGAATACGGCCGCGACGACAGCTTCGGCCGGGACCCGAAGACCCTCGCACCCGTATCCGAACCGCCCTTCTACGTTCTGGACGTCGCGCCACTGCTCGGCTGGAGCAATGGCGGCCCGCGCCGTGACGGCCGCTCCCGGGTGCTCGACGTGTCCGGCGCGGCGATCGACGGTCTGTATGCCGCGGGTGAGGTGAGCTCGACCTACAGCTGGGCCAAGGACGGCGGTTTCCATATCGCGGATGCCCTGGCCTTCGGCCGGGTCGCGGGCCGGGAGGCCGCCGATCGCGCGGTCGCGCCGCGCGCGTCGACGCCGCTCGCACTCAGCGGTGAACCTACGGTTACGTAGGGGAATGGGCTGGTCAGGCCGATGAAACGGGGCTACCCACTGGTAGGTTGACGGCCATGACTAGCTCTGAAGCGGTGCTGTTCAATCCGGCCACCTACGATCCGCAGCATTTCGATGCCGAGACGCGGCGGCTGTTGCGGGCGACCATCGACTGGTTCGAGCAGCGCGGCAAGAAGCAGCTGCTCGCCGATGACGATGACGCGGTGTTCACCGCCGACTTCCTGGAGTTCGTCAAGCAGGAGAAGCTGTTCGCGACCTTCCTGACCCCGTCTGCCTACGCCGACGGCGACCCGAACCGCCGCTGGGACGCGGCGCGCAACGCGGCACTGTCGGAGATTTTCGGCTTCTATGGGCTGGCCTACTGGTACGCCGAGCAGGTCACCATCCTCGGGCTCGGCCCGATCTGGCAGAGCGACAACGAGGCCGCCAAGCAGCGCGCGGCCCGTGATCTGGACGCCGGTGAGGTGATGGCGTTCGGGCTGTCCGAGCGTGCGCACGGCGCCGACATCTACAACACCGATCTGGTGCTCACCCCGACCGAGCCGGGCAGCGCCGACGCCGAGGCGGGCATTCTGTTCCGCGCCAACGGCGAGAAGTACTACATCGGCAACGGCAATGTCGCGAGCATGGTGTCGGTGTTCTCCCGCCGCGCCGACATCGAGGGTGCCGACGGCTACGTCTGGTTCGCCGCCGACAGCAGGCACGAGAACTACCACCTGCTCGGCAATGTGGTACGCCAGCAGATGTATGTGAGCACCTTCCGGCTCGAGAACTACCCGGTGCGCGCCGAGGACATCCTGCACACCGGCCCCGAAGCCTTCAGCGCGGCGCTCAACACCGTCAACGTCGGCAAGTTCAACCTCTGCCACGGCGGCATCGGCATGGTCGAGCATTCGTTCTACGAGGCCATCACCCACGCCAACAACCGCATCCTCTACGGCAACCCGGTCACCGACTTCCCGCATGTGCGCACCAACTTCGTCGACGCCTACGCCCGGATCGTGGCGATGAAGCTGTTCAGCGACCGCGCCGTCGACTACTTCCGCAGCGCGAGCCTCGACGACCGCCGCTATCTGCTGTTCAACCCGATGACCAAGTCGAAGGTCACCTCCGAGGGCGAGGTCGTGATGACCCTGCTGCTGGATGTGCTCGCGGCCAAGGGTTTCGAGAAGAACACCTACTTCGCGCAGGTCGCCCGGTTGATCAACACCCTGCCCCGGCTCGAGGGCACGGTGCACGTCAACGTCGGCCAGATCCTGAAGTTCATGCCGAACTACCTGTTCAACCCGAAGGAATACCCGGAGATCGGCACCCGCCTCGACGCCGCCGACGACGAATTCTTCTGGCACCAGGGCCCCGCGCGCGGTGCGGGCAAGGTGCAGTTCGCCGACTGGACCCAGGTCTACGACAAGCACATCGACATCCCCAACGTCGCCCGCTTCTACGAGCAGGCCCAGGCGCTGCGCACCCTGCTCGGCACCGCCGCACCGGATGCCGACCAGCAGCGCGACCTGGACTTCATGCTCACCATCGGCCACCTGTTCGCCCTGGTGGTCTACGGTCAGCTGATCCTGGAGCAGGCCGCCATCACCGGCCTGAACCCGGACCTGCTCGCCCAGATCTTCGACTTCCAGATCCGCGACTTCAACACCTACGCCACCACCCTCTACGGCAAGCCCTCGGCTACCGAGGCCCAGCAGCAGTGGGCCAGAGACGCGCTGCGCACCCCCGCCGCCGACCGCGCCCGCTTCGACCGGGTCTGGGCCGAGGTCGCCTCCTACGACGGCGCCTACGAGATGCCCGCCTGATTCGCGCAGCCGGTCGTTCGCTCGAAACCGTCGACGAGGCCGGATCGGATCCGACGGCCGGGGAGCCGTCCTGTTCGACCGATGGTCCCGCCGGGTGCGCTCGGCGGGACCGAGGCCACGGATACGGTCCGTGACGGAAGGTCCTGGTGCCCGTTCACGGTCCACGGGCTCGGCGTGGCGATGTCGGCTACGGCTGCCCGGGGAAGGGTGTCGTCGGCGGCGCCACGCCGAGGATCGACTGCCAGACCGCAAGGCGCAGCGCGCATTCGGTGAGCGCCTCCACACCCATGCGGCGGGTGGGCTCGGATTCGCCCTGCTCCACCACCGAGCGCCAGGCGACCGCGGTATCGGATTCGACGGTGGCGGCGAGCCTGGCCGCGGCGACCGGGTCGGTCACCGGGAACGGCATGGTGTAGGCCGCGTCCGGCGGCGGTACGGTGATGCCTGCGGCCTCGACCGTGTCGACGGTGGTGTCGCGGCGGGCCCGGTGGGCGGCGGTGTGCTCGGCGACCAGCCGGTCGCGCTCGGGGGAGGCATAGGCGGCGATCAGGCCGTAGGCGTACACGGCCGCGTGCTCGGCGCTCAGTGCGTCGAGCAGGGCGCGGCGCTCGGACTCGGTCATGCGGCGTCCTTGTGGGCAGGTGCGAGGGGTTCCGGCATCCCGGCGGTCACCGGCGAGGCGAAGGGGTGCGGCTCACTCACGCGAGCAGCACCCCGGCGTGCACCCCGCAGGCAGCGCTGATCGAGGCGAGTAGCCCGGCCCGGTAATCGGAGAGGGTCGCGGCCAGCTCGGCGGCCGAACGCTGGGAACCTGTGAGCTGATCGCGCAGTGTGGCGACGTCGACCGGCGCCGCGGGGGCGACGGTCACCTCGGGTTGGCGCCGGCTCGGGGTGGTGCCGTCGCCGTAGACGCCGACGAGACGGTCGATCTCGGTGCGCAGCGCCTCCGCGTGCGCGGTGCGTTCGGCGGCCACCAGTGTCAGCGCGCCGTGACGCTGTGGATCGAGCGCGATGGCCGCGGTGGCGGCCGCGGCGTCGGTGCGCGCCAGAAGTTCTTGGGTGAGAAGCGGATCGGGTTCGAGCTCCGATTCCTGCGTGCACCCGGTGGCCGCGGCGAGCGCGAGGGCACCGGCCGCACCGGCGCCGGCCAGCCGTAGCGCGGTGCGCCGGTTCACCGGGCGGAAGCGGGAATCGTGCCGATCGATCGGTATGCCGGAAATACACCCGGCCTCGGACCGGATGGGAAGGCGGTTGGGCACCGCACTATCGTGCCAGACGCGCGGTCGGCGACCGCGCACGGACGGAGCCCGGTCCGTCGCCGTCATGCCTTTCGCCACTACGTGCCCCGGTGGGGACGTCACGTGCTGGGGAAACTTGCTTGTAGCCGATCGTCCTTTACACTCTCCGGGCGCGTTACGCTAGACCTTCGGTACAGAAATTTCCGCTCGCGCCACAACTGAACCAGGAGCCGCCCCACATGCCCATGCCGACCGAGGAAAGGGTGAGCCAGCTCGTTGCTGGCCCCGTCGAACGCCGGGGATTCGATCTCGAGGGCGTCGAGATCTCGACGGCCGGACGGCATGCCGATGCCCAGGCTCGGGTTCGGGTGATCGTGGACAGCGACGACCCGGCCGACCTCGACGCCATCGCCGAACTCAGCAACGAACTCTCGGCCCAGCTCGACGACGCAGGCGACTTCGGCGAATCGCCCTATCTGCTCGAAGTCTCCACTCCGGGCATCGACCGCCCGCTGAGCACCGACCGGCATTGGCGGCGCGCCCAGGGCCGCAAGGTGCGAGTGACGCTGCGCCCCGGCGCCGAACCGCCCGATCCGGGTGGCAAGGCGACCTTCGACGCCCGGGTGGGCAAGCTCGCCGGCGACACCATCGCGCTCGTGCTCGGCGGCAAGGCCAAGCCGCACCGGGTCAACGTCCCGCTGGCCGATATCGCCGGCGCCGTCGTCCAAGTGGAGTTCTCCCCGCCGAGCCCCCGCGAGCTCGAACTCGCCGGCGGCGTCGCGCCGGGCAGGCCGATCCCCGGCAGCGAGCCGGGCACAACTGTTCCCGCGGGAGAGGACGCCGCGGACACCAGAGGAACCAGCGGGGCGTCGCCCCAGTCTGTTGCAGCGTCCGATTCGATCGAAGGGACCGTGGAATGAACATCGAAATCGAAGCCTTGCGCGCGATCGTCGCCGACAAGGGGATCTCGATCGAGACCGTAATCTCCGCGATCGAGTCCGCGCTGCTGACCGCCTACCGGCATACCGAGGGCCACCAGCCCAACGCGCGCATCGACATCAACCAGAAGACCGGCGTGGTCCGGGTGATGGCGCGCGAACTCGACGCCGACGGCAACGTCATCTCCGAATGGGACGACACCCCGGAGGGTTTCGGCCGCATCGCCGCCACCACCGCCCGCCAGGTGGTGTTGCAGCGGCTGCGCGACGCCGAGAACGAGAAGTCCTTCGGCGAATTCTCCACCCATGAGGGCGATATCGTCGGCGGTGTCGTGCAGCGCGATGCCCGCGCCAACGCCCGCGGCACGGTCGTGGTGCGCATCGGCAGCGAACTGCACGGCGCCGAAGGCCTGATCCCGCCTGCCGAGCAGGTGCCGGGCGAGAGCTACGAGCACGGCGACCGGATCAAGTGTTACGTCGTCGGCGTCTCGCGCGGTCCGCGTGGCCCGCAGATCACGCTGTCGCGGACGCACCCGAATCTGGTGCGGCGGCTGTTCGCGCTGGAGGTGCCCGAGATCGCCGACGGGTCGGTGGAGATCGTCGCCGTCGCCAGGGAGGCGGGGCACCGATCCAAGATCGCGGTCCGCTCCACCGTCGCCGGGGTCAACGCCAAGGGCGCGTGCATCGGCCCGATGGGTCAGCGCGTGCGCAATGTGATGAGCGAGCTGGCCGGGGAGAAGATCGACATCATCGATTACGCCGACGATCCGGCGACCTTCGTCGGTAATGCGCTCTCGCCGTCGAAGGTGGTGTCGGTCACAATCGTGGATCCGGATGCGCGGGCCGCGCGCGTCGTCGTCCCGGATTTCCAGCTCTCGCTGGCCATCGGCAAGGAGGGCCAGAACGCTCGCCTGGCCGCCCGGCTGACCGGCTGGCGCATCGATATCCGCAGCGACGCCGCCCCCGACACCGGTGGTGGCGTGCGCACGGAAGCCCAGCACAGTTGACCCACTCGCGACGTGCGCGGCCCGGCGCGGCGCCGCGGGGAACAACCGGCCGGGATGACATGTTGGTAACTTCGGCAGGGGCGGGGTTCGGTGATCGGACCGTGGCAGCGGTAGAGTGGTCCAAGGTTCAGCACGAGCCGCCGGTTTCCCCGCCCGAACGCACCACCGAGCATCCCCAGGCGCCCCAGCGCCCGGCAGCTCCGGTGCGAACGTGTATCGGATGCCGTAGGCGCGAGCTGGCCGCCGATCTGTTGCGGATCGTGGCCCGGAACGGCAGCGGCGACGTTGTCGAGATCGTGCCCGACCCGCGGCGCAGACTTCCCGGACGGGGTGCCTGGTTGCACCCCCTTTCGGCTTGTCTGAGCCTTGCGGTTCGGCGCCGAGCGATCGGCAGAGCACTACGAGTGTCCGGACATCTGGATATCTCAGCCCTGGAGCATTACCTCGAGAACAGGCACGAGCACTCATGAGCACACCGTGAAGTACCAACGATGAACGTCCATCGGAGATAACCCGAGGTCGTGCGGGCCGCCGTCCCCTGAACAACGGTGGCGCTGCTCGACCTCTCAGTGAGGAGAGCAGTGGCAGGCAAGGCCCGCGTGCACGAGTTGGCCAAAGAACTCGGTGTCACGAGCAAGGAACTACTCGCAACGCTCAAGGAGCAAGGCGAGTTCGTGAAGTCGGCGTCGTCGACGGTGGAAGCACCCGTCGCGCGCCGTCTGCGTGAATCGTTCGCATCCAAGTCCGCACCGGCGAACGGTGCCAAGGCCGGGGCGAAGCCCGGTCCGTCGACCGCGGCCCGTCCGGCCGCCAAGCCCGCCGCGGGTGGTCCGCGTCCGGGTCCGCGCACCCCGGCTCCGGCGCAGGCCGCCGCTCCCGAGGCGCCCGCGACCCCGGCTCCGCGTCCCGGCCCGGCGGTGAAGCCCGGCCCCGCGCCCGCTCCCGCCAAGGAAGCGGCAGCGCAGGCGCCCAGCCCGGCCCCGGCCGCCAAGGCCGCCCCGCAGGCCCAGCCCGGTACTCGGCCCACGCCGGGTGCGCCGCGCCCCGGCCAGCAGCAGCAGCGTCCCGGCGCCCCCGCGCAGGCCGCGCCGCGTCCGGCCGGTCCCAAGCCCGGTCCGAAGACCCCGCGTGTGGGCAACAACCCGTATTCGTCCGCGCCCGAGCGTGAGCGTCCGGCTCCCCGTCCCGGCCCCGGCCAGGCCGGTGGACGTCCGGTGCCCGGTCAGGGTGGTCCGCGTCCCGGCCCGGCCCAGGGCGGTCCCCGTCCGGGTCCGGCGCAGGGTGGTCCGCGCCCGGCCGCCGCGCAGGGCGGTGGCCCGCGTCCCGGCGGTCCGCGTCCGAGCCCCGGCTCGATGCCCCCGCGTCCGAGCCCCGGTGCCATGCCCGCGCGGTCCGCGCGGCCCGGCCCGGCCGGTGGCGGCCGTCCCGGTCGTCCCGGTGCCGGTGGCGGCGCCGGTCGTCCCGGTGGCGGCGGCGGTGGCGGCTACCGCGGTGGCGGTGGCGGTGCCCCCGGCGCCGGTGCCGGTGCTCCCGCGGCCGGTGGTTTCCGTGGTCGTCCCGGTGGCGGCGGCGGTCGCCCGGGTGGACCCGGCGGTCGCGGTGGTGCGGCCGGTGCGTTCGGTCGTCCCGGTGGCGCTCCGCGTCGTGGCCGCAAGTCGAAGCGGGCGAAGCGCGCCGAATACGAGAACATGCAGGCGCCCGCCGTCGGCGGCGTGCGGCTGCCGCGCGGCAACGGCGAGATCATCCGGCTCGCCCGTGGCGCCTCGCTGTCGGACTTCGCCGAGAAGATCGACGCGAACCCGGCCTCGCTGGTGCAGGCCCTGTTCAACCTCGGTGAGATGGTCACCGCGACCCAGTCGGTGAACGACGAGACCCTCGAGCTGCTCGGCAGCGAGATGAACTACGTCGTGCACGTGGTCAGCCCCGAGGACGAGGACCGCGAGCTGCTGGAATCGTTCGACCTCAGCTACGGCGAGGACGAAGGCGGCGAAGAAGACCTCGAGCAGCGTCCGCCGGTGGTGACCGTCATGGGTCACGTCGACCACGGTAAGACCCGACTGCTGGACACCATCCGTAAGGCCAACGTCCGTGAGGGCGAGGCCGGCGGTATCACCCAGCACATCGGCGCCTACCAGGTGATGACCCACCTCGGTGAGGACGATCGCCTGATCACCTTCATCGACACCCCGGGTCACGAGGCGTTCACCGCCATGCGTGCCCGTGGCGCCAAGGCCACCGACATCGCGATCCTTGTGGTCGCCGCCGACGACGGCGTCATGCCGCAGACGGTGGAGGCGATCAACCACGCCCAGGCGGCCGACGTGCCGATCGTGGTCGCGGTCAACAAGATCGACAAGGAAGGCGCGAACCCGGAGAAGATCCGGCAGCAGCTGACCGAGTACAACCTGGTGGCCGAGGAGTACGGCGGCGACACCATGTTCGTCGACATCTCCGCCAAGCAGGGCACCAATATCGACGCTCTGCTGGAAGCGGTGCTGCTCACCGCGGACGCGGCGCTGGACCTGCGGGCCAACCCGGATATGGACGCCCAGGGTGTCGCCATCGAGGCGCATCTGGACCGCGGCCGCGGTCCGGTCGCCACGGTGCTGATCCAGCGCGGCACGCTGCGCGTCGGCGATTCGATCGTGGCAGGCGACGCCTACGGTCGCGTGCGCCGCATGGTCGACGAGCACGGCGAGGACGTCGAGGCGGCGCTGCCGTCGCGGCCGGTCCAGGTCGTCGGTTTCACCTCGGTGCCCGGCGCCGGTGACAACCTGCTCGTCGTCGACGAGGATCGCATCGCCCGTCAGATCGCCGACCGGCGCAACGCACGCAAGCGCAACGCGCTCGCCGCACGCAGCCGCAAGCGGATCAGCCTGGAAGATCTGGATGCCGCGCTGAAGGAGACTTCGGAGCTGAACCTGATCCTCAAGGGCGACAACTCCGGTACCGTCGAGGCCCTCGAAGAGGCGCTGCTCGGTATCGAGGTCGACGACGAGGTGCGCCTGCGGGTCATCGACCGCGGTGTCGGTGGCGTCACCGAGACCAACGTCAACCTGGCCTCGGCCTCGAACGCGATCATCATCGGGTTCAACGTCCGGGCCGAGGGCAAGGCCACCGAACTGGCCAACCGCGAGGGTGTCGACATCCGGTACTACTCGGTGATCTACCAGGCCATCGACGAGATCGAGAAGGCCCTCAAGGGCATGCTCAAGCCGATCTACGAAGAGGTCGAGCTGGGCCGCGCGGAGATCCGGGCGATCTTCCGGTCCTCGAAGGTCGGCAACATCGCCGGCTGCATGGTCACCTCGGGTTCGGTCAAGCGCAATGCCAAGGCGCGCCTGCTGCGCGACAACGTGGTCATCGCCGAGACCGTCACCATCTCCTCGCTCAAGCGGGAGAAGGACGACGCCACCGAGGTCCGCGAGGGCTTCGAATGCGGTATGACGCTCACCTACTCCGATATCAAGGAAGGCGACGTCATCGAGGCCTACGAGTTGCGCGAGAAGCCGCGCGACTGATCGTGACGAACATCGGGTGACCGGCGGATTCGATGATCCGCCGGTCACCCGGTCGCGTCGCTCGAAACTGGAGGTTGTGTGTACCTCGGTGCACTCGAGTTCGACATCCTGCTCGGAGACGTGCATTCGCTGAAAGAGAAGCGCTCGGTGATCCGGCCCATTCTGGCCGAGTTGCAGCGCTTCGGGGTGAGTGCCGCCGAGGGCGGGGAACATGATCGCTACCGCCGCTCGTTGCTCGGAGTAGCCATGGTCAGTGCCGGAATGGACCACCTGACCGAGGTGCTCGACAAGTGTGAGCGGCACGTCGCGGCACGTCCGGAGTTACAGTTGCTGGCGGTACGCCGCCGGGTCTTCGGACCCGAAGATTGATCTCATAATCAGTGAGGAAGGAGCGGCCATGGCGGATCAAGCCAGGGCACGCCGACTCGCCAAGCGGATCTCGGCGATCGTGGCCACCGCGATCGAATACGAGGTGAAGGATCCGCGGCTGCGGTTCGTGACCGTGACCGATGCGAAGGTGACCGGCGATCTACGCGACGCCACCGTGTACTACACGGTGATGGGCGAAACCGTCGACGCCGAACCGGATTACGCCGCCGCGGCGGCCGGCCTGGAGAAGGCCAAGGGCGTGCTGCGCTCGAAGGTGGGTGCGGGCACCGGGGTGAAATTCACTCCGACGCTGGCGTTCGTCCTCGACACCGTGCCGGATGCGGCGCGGCAGATGGAGGACCTGCTGGCCAAGGCCAGGGCCGCCGACGACGAGGTGGCGAAGGTCGCGGCCAACGCCACCCATGCCGGTGAGCCCGACCCGTACAAGGTCGATTCCGATGAGGACTAGGCCGTCGCGGGCGGGCCGTCGTCAGCGCTTCGCGCGCCCGCGGGGATGACCCGGGACTCGCGGTAGGCGATGACGACAACTGGACAGCGAGCGGGAGCGGCAGGCCCGGCTCCCGAACCGGCGGACGGCTCGGATGACGCGCGGCCCGGTACCGCCGATTTCACGACGGCGGCGCGGGCCTTGGCGGCCGCCGCATCGGTCACCATCCTGTGCCATGTGCAGCCCGACGCCGACACCATCGGCAGCGGGCTGGCCCTGGCGCAGGTGCTGCATCGACGCGGGGTTGCCGTTCGGGTGTCGTTCGCCGAACCCGCGCAGCTGCCGGCGTCGATGAGTTCGCTACCCGGCGCGGAGCATCTGGTGCCACCGGCCGAGGTTCCCGAGCAGGTGGACCTGCTCGTCGCCGTCGACTGCGGCAGTGCCGCCCGGCTGGGCGGGCTGGCCGACCGGCTCGCCGGTGCCCGCAGCACGCTGGTCATCGACCATCATCGGTCCAACACCCGATTCGGCACGATCAATCTCGTCGACCCCTCGGCCGAATCCACCACGAGTGTGCTCACCCGGCTGTTCGACGTCTGGGGTGAGCCCATCGACCGGCCCGTCGCGCACTGTCTGTACGCGGGGCTGGTGACCGATACCGGTTCGTTCCGGTGGGTCCGCCCCGGCACCCATGAACTGGCCGAACGGCTGCTCGCCACGGGCATCGATGGCGCCGAGATCGCGCAAACGCTGCTCGACACCCATCCCTTCGGCTGGCTGCCGATGCTGTCCCGGGTGCTCGGCTCGGCCCGCTTGGCGCCGCAGGTGTGCGGCGGCGTCGGTCTGGTGTACGCGTTCGTGCGGCGCGCCGACTTGGACGGTGTGACGCAGGAGGAAGCCGAAAGCGTCGTCGATATCGTGCGCACCACCGCCGAGGCCGGGGTGGCCGCCGTGTTCAAGGAATCGGCGGAGCCCGGGCGCTGGACGGTGTCGCTGCGCTCCAAGGACAGCGGCCCCGACCGCCACGACGGACTCGATGTCTCCGCCGTCGCCACCGCGCTCGGCGGCGGCGGACACCGTTACGCCGCGGGGTATACCGCGCACGGGACACCGGAGGAGATCGTCGCCGAACTGCTGGCGGGTCTGGGATGAGTGCGCCGACGGCCGTGCGTTACCTGCGTCTGGGTCAACCGATGGGGCGTACCGGCTCGGTGCCGCCGGAGACCCACCGACGGATGGCGTGGTGAGCATGGCCGGTGACGCCCGGAACCCGCACGGCCGCACCAGGGGCACCGGCCCGGATGCCTCGCGTGCGAGCGCCGGGGGAGGCGCGCACGCCGATCCGGCCGCTCACCGGGTGGCTGCCGAAGTCGACGACACCCGGCCCGGCTCGCCCGCGGGTACCGCTTCGGATCCAGTGGACGTGGCGCCATCCCC
Organism: Nocardia sp. CDC519; assembly: GCF_059509835.1. NCBI lineage: Bacteria > Bacillati > Actinomycetota > Actinomycetes > Mycobacteriales > Nocardiaceae > Nocardia > Nocardia sp. CDC519. The sequence goes on from NZ_CM183377.1 coordinate 2,285,320, forward strand.
TACCGGCCCGCAGAGAACCACGGCTGATCCTGCCGATGCCGGTCCGCGGCGCATTCTCGCGCTGGCCCTACCGACGCTCGGTGTCCTGGTCGCCGAGCCCGTCTACTTGCTCTTCGATCTCGCCGTGGTCGGCCGGCTCGGGGCGCTGGCCTTGGCGGGCCTCGCCGTCGGCGGATTGATTCTGGCCCAGGTGAGTTCGCAGCTCACCTTCCTCGCCTACGGCACGACAGCGCGGGCGGCTCGACGCCACGGTGCCGGTGACGAACGCGGCGCGGTGGCCGAAGGGGTGCAGGCCAGTTGGCTGGCGGCAGGCATCGGACTGGTGATCGTCGCGGTGGTGCAGCTGTTCGCCGTGCCCATCGTCGGGGCGATCTCCGGGGGCGGCGATATCGCGGACGAGGCACTGGACTGGGTACGCATCGCGCTGTTCGGTGTGCCGTTGATCCTGCTGTCGATGGCCGGCAACGGGTGGATGCGCGGGGTGCAGCAGACGCGGCGCCCGCTCACCTACGTCGTGGCCGGGCTGGCGTTGTCGGCGGTGCTGTGCCCGGTGCTGGTGCACGGGCTGGTGGGTGCGCCACGGATGGAACTGCCCGGTTCGGCGGTGGCCAATGTGGCCGGTCAGGCGGTGACCGCCGGCCTGTTCGTGTGGGCGCTGGTGCGGGAACGGGTCGAGCTGCGGCCGCATCCGTCGGTCATGCGGGCACAGCTGGTGCTCGGCCGGGATCTGATCGCCCGCAGCCTCGCCTTCCAGGCCTGCTTCGTCTCGGCCGCGGCGGTGGCCGCACGGTTCGGTGCGGCTTCGGTCGCCGCGCATCAGCTGGTGTTGCAGCTGTGGAATTTCCTCGCATTGACCTTGGATTCGCTGGCCATCGCGGCACAAACGCTGGTCGGCGCGGCGCTCGGCGCGGGCAATGCCTCCGGTGCCCGTAGCCTGGCCCGCCGGATCACCGGCTGGTCGGAAATCTTCGCGCTCGGACTCGCCGCGATCTTCGCCGCGGGGGCCGCGGTGATTCCACCGCTGTTCACCGATGATCCCGCTGTGCTCGACCGCACCGGCGTGGTGTGGTGGTTCTTCGTCGCGTTGATCCCGGTGGCGGGCATCGTGTTCGCGCTCGACGGCGTCCTGCTGGGTGCCGGTGACGCCGCCTACCTGCGCACCACCACCCTCGGTGCGGCGCTGCTCGGCTTCCTGCCCGCGATCTGGCTGTCGCTGGCCTTCGACTGGGGAATCGCCGGGATCTGGTCCGGTTTGGTGGCGTTCATGGCGTTGCGGCTGGTCGCCGTCGTCTGGCGGGCGATGTCCGGGCGCTGGGCGACGGTCGGGGCCGAGGTTCCGCGTGCCGCGCGGTGAGTGCGGGTAGCTCGGAGCGGTCCGGTGTTCTGGTGCCGCGCTGGTCGGTCGCCGGTGCGGTGTGTCCCGGCGCGACGGTGGTCCCCGCAGCCGGAGTCACATCGGTATGCCAAGGTGGGTGTGGTGATACCCAAGTTGATGGCGGTGAGCGACATTCATGTCGGGCACCAGGGCAATCGTCCCGTCGTCGAACAGATCCACCCCGACTCGCCGGAGGACTGGCTGATCGTCGCCGGTGATGTCGCGGAGAAGTCCGACGACATCCGGTGGGCGCTGGAACTGCTGCGCAGCCGCTTCAAGACGGTGATCTGGGTGCCGGGCAACCATGAACTGTGGACCACGGCCAAGGATCCGGTGCAGATGCACGGCGTCGCGCGCTACGAGTACCTGGTGTCGATCTGCCGGGACCTGGACGTGCTGACCCCGGAAGACCCGTTCCCGGTGTGGCGTGGCGCGGGCTCGGAACCCTACGGCGGCGCGGTGACGCTGGCGCCGATGTTCCTGCTCTACGACTATTCGTTCCTGCCCGAGGGCACCAAGACCAAGGCCGAGGGCCTGGCCGTGGCCAGGGAACGCAATGTGGTGGCCACCGACGAGTTCCTGCTCTCGCCCGATCCGTACCTCACCCGCGACGCCTGGTGCCATGCCCGGGTGCAGGTGACCGAACGCAAGCTCAACGCGCTGCCCGAGGGCACGCCGCTGGTGCTGATCAACCACTTCCCGCTGGTGCGCGAACCCACCGATGTGCTGTTCTACCCCGAATTCGCGCTCTGGTGCGGCACCGATCTCACCGCCGACTGGCATATCCGCTACAACGTGGTCTGCTCGGTCTACGGACACCTGCACATCCCGCGCACCACCTACTACGAGGGTGTGCGCTTCGAAGAGGTGTCGCTGGGCTATCCGCGGGAATGGCAGCGCCGCGGCATGCCCGAGCGGCTGCTGCGCCAGATTCTGCCCGAGCCCGAATATCCGCCCGGCACGCTCAACTCGTGGGGCGGGCATTTCAAGGTCACCCCGGAGATGGAGGCAGCCGCCGCCGAGATGCGCAGCAAGGCACAACGTCGCCGCGGGGTATAGCGCAGCACGCTGCCGGGCTGCGCCGGAGACGGGGTGCCCGGGCTGCGGCGGAAGCGCTCTGCGCACCTACTAGGCTCGATCGCGATGATCGAGAACATTCTGCCCGCCGGGGTCGCGTCGGCCGAGCTGCTGACGTACCCGGAGGGCCTGCGGGCGCATCCGGCCGAAGAGCATCTGATCGCGAAGTCGGTGGACAAGCGCCGCCGCGACTTCATCGGGGCGCGCCACTGTGCTCGGCTGGCGCTGGCGCAGCTGGGGGAGCCGGAGGTCGCGATCGGCAAGGGGGAGCGAGGCGCGCCGGTGTGGCCGCGCGGCATCGTCGGCAGTCTCACCCACTGCGACGGGTACCGCGCCGCCGCGCTGGGGCACAAGCTGCGCTTCCGCTCGATCGGTATCGACGCCGAACCGCACGACACGCTGCCGGAGGGCGTGCTCGATTCGGTGAGCCTGCCCGCGGAACGAGAATGGCTGCGCGCCACCGATTCCGAGCTGCATATGGATCGGCTGCTGTTCTGCGCGAAAGAGGCCACATACAAGGCGTGGTTCCCGTTGACCGGGCGGTGGCTGGGCTTCGAGGACGCCCACATCACCTTCACCGTCGACGATTCCTCCGACAAGGCGTCCGGCAGCTTCCGTAGCGAGCTGCTGGTTCCCGGCCAGGTCACCGACGGCGGCATGCCGCTCACCTCGTTCGACGGCCGCTGGCAGATCGCCGACGGTCTCATCCTCACCGCGATCGTGCACGCCTGATGGCCGCCGACAAGCCGGTGCTCGGCCCCGATGGGCTCGGTGGGCTGCTGATCGTCGACAAGGACGGTGGCCTGACCAGTCACGACGTGGTCGCCCGATGCCGGAAGTTGTTGCGCACCAAGAAGGTCGGTCACGCGGGCACGCTCGACCCGATGGCGACCGGTGTGCTGGTGCTCGGGGTCGAACGCGCCACCAAACTGCTCGGGCTGCTCACCCTCACCACCAAGGCCTACACCGCCACCATCCGGCTCGGTCAGGCCACCACCACCGACGACGCCGAGGGCGAGATCGTCTCCACCGCACCGGCCGGTGCGGTCACCGACGCCGATATCGCCGCCGGTATCGCCGCGCTCACCGGCGAGATCCAGCAGATCCCCGCCACCGTCAGCGCCATCAAGGTCGGCGGCGAACGTGCCTACGCCCGTCACCGCGCCGGCGAGGAGGTGCGGCTGGCGGCCCGGCCGGTCACCGTGCACCGGTTCGACCTGCTGGCACGCCGTGCTGTCGGGGACTTCGTCGATCTGGATGTGGTCGTGGAATGCTCCTCGGGCACCTACGTGCGGGCGCTGGCCCGTGATCTCGGCGCCGCGCTCGGCGTCGGCGGTCACCTGACCGCCTTGCGCCGCACGCGGGTCGGGCCGTTCACTCTCGACCATGCCCGCACGCTCGATCAGCTCGCCGACGATCCCGGGCTGAGCCTCGATATCGACGCCGCGGTCCGCACCGCCTTCCCGCATCGCGGCATCGACGCGGCCCAGGCCGAATCGCTGCGCGACGGCCGCTGGCTCGATCCGATCGGCCTGTCCGGGGTGTATGCGGCGCTGACCGAGGACGGCACCGCCATCGCGTTGCTGGAGGAGAAGGGCAAACGCGCCGCACCGGTGATGGTGGTCCGTCCACGCGGATTGGCCTGAATCGCGCTAGACGGGCCTCAGCGCGTCAGCCGGCCGCGCTCGGCGGGAACCGGCCGGGACCCAAAAGCGCCTCGAGGGCGCCCAGCAGTGCTCCGACGCTGACCTGACGCATCTGCTCGCGAGTCAGGCTGTGGTTCTCCAGCCAATCGATCGTCAGCACGCGTACGTAGGTCAGCCAGGACATCAGCACCGCCGAGGTAGCCTCGCGCAATTGGCCCTCGACGCCGAGAACGTCGAGCAGCCGCAGTCGCAGTTCGCCCAGCTCGCCGGAGATGATCGCCTGGATCGTCGGGTCGGTGGCGAGCACGCGGTTGGCGGCGATCACCGAGTGGGCGTTGGACTCGAAGTAGTCGAAATGGGCGTCGAGTCCGGCGGCCAGTTGCTCGGCGAACGGGCTGTCGGCGTCGAGTTCGGTGGCGACGAGCAGATCCGCTGACGCCTGCTCGTAGACGGCCGCGAACAGCTCCCGCTTGGTCGGGAAATGCCGGTAGAGCAGCGCCCGGGAGACCCCGGCCGCCGCCGCGACGTCCTCCATCAGCACCGCGTCATAGGGCCGTTCGCCGAACAAGCGCGCACCGGCCTCGACCAGCAGTAGGCGGCGTTGCTCCGGGGCGAGACGGCGGCGGGCGCTCATGAACACAGCTTAGTTGACGCGTGTCTACCAACGCTCGTATGGTCGTAGTAGACGCACGTCTACTACGACGCCGGGTGGATAGCACGCGGCGCGGCAACAGAATTCACGCCGACGACGGCATGCTGATCGGAGGGTCCCATGACTCGCGCACTCACCTGGCTGACCTGGACGATGGGCGTCGCCTGCGTCGCCATCGGCTGCTATCACCTGGGCCTCGGCAAGGACTCGGTGCCCGATATGGAGTGGAACGGCGTGACCGCCGACAGTCAGAGCCGGTTCTTCGGCGCGATCTTCGTCGGCTACGGGCTCGCCTGGATCTGGGCGGTGCGCCAGTCGCCGATCAACCTGTGGGCGGTGCGCTGGCTGGCCGGGATCTTCGCCCTCGGCGCGGTCGGGCGGTTGATCTCGCTGGCGGTGCACGGGTGGCCGCACTGGTTCCAGATCGTGCTCACCGTCATCGAGATCGTGCTACCTCCGGTGTTCTTCGCGTTGGCGGCGGCGATCGAGCGCGGGCGGCAACCGGTGCCTGCTCGGGTGTGATCCGGCGTGGCCGTTCGCTCAGTCCGCGTATCGATCGCGCAGCCTGCGTACCGCGTCGTCCATGTGCTCGGCGAGCATCGCCTGGACGGCGGCGGCGGGCGCGGAGCCGATGGCGTCGCGGAGTTCGATGTGTTCGCGGGCCTGCTCGCGCAGGTCGGGATAGGTGGTCTGGAGGGCGCCGAGGCACATGCGGGTCTCGATCAGCAGGGTGCGGGCGGCGCGCACCAGCCGCGGGCTGCCCGAACTCTCGACGAGCGCTTCGTGGAAGGCCTGGTCGGCATCGGAGACCGCGGTGGCCTCGCCCTGTTCGGCGTGCGCGAGCATCGCGGTGACACTGGGTTCCAGGGCCTGATAGGCGATCTCGCGCCTGCCGTCGAGGATCAGCGTCAGCGCACCACCTTCCAGGGCGGACCTGGCGCGGTAGATGTCGACCAGATCGTCGAGGGTCAGATCGACGACGAAGATCCCGCGATTGCGGATGCTGGTGGCCAACCCCTCCGAGACCAGCCGCTGCATGGCCTCGCGCACCGGCCCGCGGGATACCCCGAACCGGGCGGCCAGCTCGGCCTCGCCCAGCTGATCGCCCGGCGCCAGCCCACCACGCATGATCGCCTCGCGCAGCCGATCGGCGATCATCTCGGCGGTCGACTGCCGGTTCACCGGCTCGAAATCAATGACGGGCATAACGAGGCCTTTCGATATCCGATCGGGAGGGGTCGGCGAACAGTGCGCCGAGCTCGGCACTGCCGCGCAGGCCGCCGCTCAATCGCAGACCCTCCCAGACCGTGACCTGGTTCGCGGTGAGCACGGGTTTCCCCAGCGCGGTCTCCAGTCGCGCGAGGACGGCCAGGGTGTGCATGGCGGTATCGGGAATCAGCAGTGCCTGTGCGTCGGGATGGTCATGGCGCACCGCCAGGTCCAGCACCTGCTCGGCGGTCAGGGTGCCGACTTCGGCGGCGGTATCGATCCCGGCGCTCGCCATCGCTACCACGGTGATGCCTGCGTCGGCGAGGAACTCCACGAACAGTCGCGCCACCTCGTCGGGATAGCTGGCGGCCACCGCGACCGTGCGCACTCCCAGCGCCCGCGCCGCCTCGACGAACGCGATGCTGGTGCTGGAGGCAGGCACCCCGGCATACGCCGCCAACTGCCGCACCTGTTCGCGCGCGCCCTCCGGGCCGAACACGAAACTGCCCGAGGTGCATGCCCACACCAGCGCGGCCGGTCGGTGCCAGGCGAGCAGGCGCGCGCCGTGGCGCAGCTTGTCCGGACTGCCGAGATCGAGCAGCTCCGGCACCGCGTGCAGATCGGTGCCGTAGATGTGGGCGACCTCGAGCCGCGCGCCGAGCGTTCGGGCGACCAGCGCGTAGTCGTCCTCGGCCGCGTGGTCGGGGTAGATGAAACCTACGGTCGGAGTGCGCATCTGCCACCTCTTTCGGGCCGGATATCGGTCTCAGAACACATCGAGCAACCACTTTCCCGGGCCCATCATCGGCAGCTTCATCCGGCCGAGACAGGCCCACATGGTGAGCTGATTCGCGGTCAATACCGGTTTGCCGAGCGCCATTTCGAGTGGCTCGATGATGTCGTAGGTCGGCAGGTTGGTGCAGCTGACAAAGATCGCCTCGGCCTCGGGATAGTCGGCGCCGAAGATGCGCTCGGCGATGGTGCGGTAGTTGACCTTCCAGATGCCGCCGCCGAGCCCGAGGTGATCCGAACGCACCACCGCGCATCCGGCTTCGCCCAGGAATTCGTGCAGTTTGCCGGTCAGCACCTCGTCATAGGGCGTGATCACCGACATGCGTGAGATGCCGAGATGGCCGATCGCCTCCACCAGCGCGCCCGAGGTGGTGACCGCGTCCTGCGCGCCGGCGCGGCAGATGATCTCGCGCAAGGCCCGCTCGTGCGCGAGGCCCTTGATGAAGCTGCCCGAAGTGCACAGGTAGGCAACGACTTCGGGCTCCACGTGCAGCACGTCGCGGGTGGCGGTGGTCAGATGGGCCGGGTTGGAGACCAATTCGGCCATGGCCAGCGACACCGGCACCGGCTCATAGGGGGTGCGGGCCAGGTGCAGGCTCACCTCGAGCGGCGCCCAGCGCCACAGTTCGCGTTCGAGTGCGAGGTCGAAGGGTGCGATGATGCCGATTCCCCGTTGGGCGACCGGGCCTTCGATATCGGGGAAACCGATGTCCACTGCGGCCCCTCTCGCGCTCAGCTGGGTAGACCTCCGAACCCGATCGGATTGTTGACAATCATACGATGTGATCTTACGGTGTCAATGTGAAAGAGGGCCCTATTGTCGCCGTCTTGCACAGTGACAGTGTGCCCGACTCGGAATCGATGGCCCGGGTGAGCGCCCGGGCCACAGTGCGCTACACGGAGGAATCCGGGCTGGCCGAGGCACTGCGCGGGGCAGAGGCGCTGTTCGTCTACGACTTCCTGACCCGGGCTGTGCCCGGCGCCTGGCATGCGGCCGACCGGCTGCGCTGGCTGCACATGGGCGCCACCGGCGTGGACCCGGTGATGTTCCCCGAGCTGAGAGCGAGCGAGGTCGTGGTCACCAATACCCGTGGCGTCTTCGACGCGGCCATCGCCGAATACGTGCTCGGGCAGATCCTCGCCTTCGCCAAGGACCTGCCCGAATCGGTCCGGCTGCAACAGCGCCACGATTGGCAGCACCGTGAATCGGAGCGAGTCGCGGGCGCGACCGTGCTGATCGTCGGCACCGGCGCCATCGGACGCACCATCGCCCGGATGCTGCGGGCGGTCGGGATGCGGGTGCGTGGGGTCGGCCGGCGAGCGCGCGGCGACGATCCGGATTTCGGCAGCGTCGGGGTGGACCTGCACGCGGAACTGCCGTGGGCCGACTACGTCGTCGCGATCGCGCCGCTCACCGAGCAGACCAGGAAGATGTTCGACGCCAGGGCCTTCGCCGCGATGAAACCGCATGCGAGGTTTGTCAATGTCGGACGCGGGGAACTCGTGGTTACCGACGATCTGGTCGCCGCCCTCGGCGACGGGACGATCGCCGGGGCGGCGCTGGACGTGGTGGATCCGGAGCCGCTGCCGCCGGGTCATCCGCTGTGGGACCTGCCGAATGTGCAGATCACCCCGCACAATTCGGGCGACGTCATCGGCTGGCGTACCGAGGTCGTCCGGGCGTTCACCGAGAATTTCGATCGGTGGATGGATGGCCGTCCGCTGCACAACGTGGTCGACAAGACGCTCGGGTACGTGCCCGGCTGAAGGAGGGCCAAGCCATGAGCTACCCCGATATCAACCGTCCCACCGATCCCGCCGCGATGACGGCGGTGGAATTGGTCTCCGCCTACACCGCGGGCGCCCTGTCACCGGTGGAGGCCACCGAGGCGATCCTGGCCGCGATCACCGAACGCGACGGCGCGCTCAATGCCTACTGCCTGGTCGACCCGGATCGCGCGCTGGTGCAGGCCAAGGAATCGGAGGGCCGCTGGCAGGCCGGGCACGCGCGCGGGCTGCTCGACGGCGTGCCGGTCTCCATCAAAGACGTGTTCCTCACCGAGGGCTGGCCCACCCGGCGCGGTTCCACCTGTATCGATGCGGCGGGCCCCTGGCCGGTGGACAGCCCCGTGGCCGCGCGGCTGCGCGAGGACGGGATGGTGCTGCTCGGCAAGACCACCACCCCCGAAATCGCGTGGAAGGCCGTCACCGACAGCCCGCTCACCGGCATCACCCGCAACCCGGTCGACCCCGCGCTCACCGCGGGCGGCTCCTCCGGCGGCAGCGCGGCCGCGGTCGCCGCCGGACTCGGCCCGGTATCGGTGGGCACCGACGGCGGTGGCAGCGTGCGCATCCCGGCCTCGTTCTGCGGGATCGTCGGATTCAAGCCGACGCATGGGCGCATCCCGCTCTACCCGGCCAGCCCGTTCGGGCCGTTGGCCCATGCCGGGCCGATGGCGCGCACCGTGGAGGACGCCGCGCTGCTGATGGACATCCTGTCGCTGCCCGATCCGCGCGATCCCACCGCATTGGCCCCGACCCTGACCACCTTCCGCAGCCAGATGCAGCGCGACGTGCGTGGCATCACGGTGGCGTGGTCGCCGACGCTGGGCTTCGCGGACGTCGACCCGGAGGTAGCCGCGATCGTGGAACGCGCGGTGGTGCGGCTGGGTGAGGCCGAATTGCGGGTCGTGCCCGCCGATCCCGGATTCGGCGATCCGCGTGCGGCGTTCGAGCTGCTGTGGGCGGTCGGCGCGGCGGCCATGCTCGCCTCGTTCCCGCCGGAGGAGCGCGAGCAGGTCGATCCAGGTTTGCGGCAGGTATGGGAGCGCGGCGAAACCGTGAGCGGCGTCGACTATCTCGCCGCCCGCGAGGTCGCCGCGTCCGTCGGTATCGCGATGGGGCTGTTCCACACCGCCTACGACGTACTGATCACCCCGACCATGCCGATCACCGCCTTCCCCGCGGGCCACGACGTTCCGCCCGGGAGCGGGTTGACCGGCTGGCCGCAGTGGACGCCGTTCACCTACCCGTTCAACCTCAGCCAGCAACCCGCCATCAGCATCCCGGTGGGAACCACCGCCGGCGGGCTGCCGGTCGGGTTGCAGATCGTGGGACCACGCCATTCCGACGACCTCGTGCTCGCCGTCGCCCGATACGCGGAGCACGTGCTCGGGTCCTGAGGAGCCGCCGTCGGGACCCGAGCACGGCGCCGCGAACCGTTGGCGCGACTATGCCCTCGCGAAGGCGAGCGTTTCCCCCTCGACGCCGTAGCGCCACAGGTCGTTGCAGGCGGCGGCGATCTCGGTGAGCCCGTCCTCGATGGTGGCGAAGACATTGCCGGGGACCCAGCCGAGGTCGCCGTTGATCAGCAGATTGTTGCGGCCGTAGAAGATCGCCAGATCGGTGGCGCCCTGGTTGTGGTGGGCGGTGGAGCCGGATTCGTACCCGTAGGCGGGATTGCCGATCTCCCAGGGCTCGAAATCGAACAGGCATACGTCACCGGGTATGGGGGTGACGGTCGGGTTCTCGCGATGCGGCGCCGCGGTGATCCGGGGGACCAGCGTGTAGACCTCGTTGCGCGCGTATTTGGCGTGGTACGCATCGCCGGTCTGGGGCAGCGCGTCCCAGACCGCCGCGCAGGTCAGCGGGGCCTCGGCGTCGAGCAGCCTGGCCCGGCAGGTGCGGCCGGCCTTGGTGAGAGTGATCGTGATGTAGCGGTTCATCGAGCCTGCTTCCTGATCGCGCGGCACGGGCTAGGGCCGGGAGGCGTCGGGGAGTTCGGCGAGCACCTGCGCCCAGATCGCGAGCGCGTCATCGATCTGCGTTCGGCTCACCACCAGCGGCGGAATCATGCGCACCACATTCATATGCGCACCGCAGGTGAGCAACAGCAGACCCTTCTGTACCGCGAGCGCCTGCGCTCGGGTGGCGGCCTCGCGATCGGGTTCGCCTGCTGCCGTGACGAACTCGGCGCCGACGAGCAGGCCGAGCCCGCGCACATCGCCGATCGCCTTGCTCTCCAGCGCGCGCATCCCGGCCAGCAATTGGGCGCCGCGTTCGGCGGCGTTGCGCACCAGCCCCTCCGATTCGATGACCTCGAGCGTGGCGATGGCGGCGGCGCAGGCCACGGCGTTGCCGCCATAGGTGCCGCCCTGCGACCCCGGCCAGGCCTTGGCCATCAGCTCGCGCGAGGCGGCGATCCCCGACAGCGGGAACCCGCTGGCCAAACCCTTGGCGATGGTGATCACGTCGGGGGCGACGTCGAAATGCTGGTGGCCGAAGAACTTTCCGGTCCGGCCGAATCCGGTCTGGATCTCGTCGAAGACCAGAATGATGCCGTGCCGGTCGGCGCGCTCGCGCAGGCCGCGGAAGAACGCGCGGTTGCCGGGGACGTAGCCGCCCTCGCCGAGCACCGGTTCGACGATGAGGGCCGCCGTCTCCTCCGGCGCGCTGAGCGTCGCGAACAGGTAGTCGAGTTCCCGCAGCGCGAAGGCCGTGGCCTCCTCCTCGGTCCAGCCGTAGCGGTAGGCGGTGGGGAACGGCGCCACGTGCACGCCCGCCATCAGCGGGCTGAACCCTGCCGAGAACCGGGTGCCCGAGGTGGTCATGGATGCCGCGGCGACCGTGCGGCCGTGGAAACCGCCGTGGAAGACGATGACGTTCGGCCGGCCGGTCGCCTGCCGCGCCAGCCGCAGCGCCGCCTCGATCGCCTCGCTGCCGGAGTTGGCGAAGAACAGCGAATCCAGCCCTTCGGGCAATACCGAGCCGAGCCGTTCGGTGAGTTCGAGCAGCGGAGCGTGCATCACGGTCGTGTACTGGCCGTGGATGAGCCGCGCGATCTGGGCCTGCGCGGCCGCGACGACGTGCGGGTGACAGTGGCCGGTGCTGGTGACGCCGATACCCGCGGTGAAATCCAGATAGCGACGCCCGTCGGTGTCGTAGAGGTAGCAGCCCGTGCCGTGGTCGACGGTCACCGGAGTGGCTTGTTTGAGGATGGGCGATAACGCGGTCATGGTGCTCGGCCTCCCGGGCGTTGCGGGCGAGCGCCCGCGTCCGATGATCGTCGGGTTGTAGGATTGTTGACAATATGCATAACATGGTCGCCGGGGTCGCAGCAATGGATCGGGCGGCCTCGTTCGCGATGAGATCAATTCCGCCCGAACAAGGGAGTTCGCGTCGATGCTCACCGAGACCACTCTCGACCAAACGCAGCGCGCCGCCATCGGGTCGGTGCCCACCGGCCTGTTCATCGACGGCCAGTGGCGCGCGACCGTCGCCGAACTGCCCGTGATCGACCCGGCGACCGGACAGACCCTGTGCACCGTCGCCGATGCCAACCCCTCGGACGGCCTCGACGCCCTCGCGGCCGCGGCGCACGCGCAACCGGGGTGGGCGCGTACCCCCGCCCGCGATCGCGCCGACCTGCTCATGCGAGCCCATCAGGCCCTGCTCGACGACACCGAGCGCCTCGCTCTCGTGATGACCCTGGAGATGGGCAAACCGCTGGCCGAGGCGCGCGGCGAAATCGCCTACGCCGCAGAGTTCTTCCGCTGGTTCGCCGAAGAGGCCGTCCGCATCGAAGGTGGCTATCGGCCTGCGCCGCGTGGCGGCTCCCGATTCCTGGTGACGCGCCAGCCGGTCGGCCCGAGTCTGCTCATCACGCCGTGGAACTTCCCGATGGCCATGGGCACCCGCAAGATCGGCCCGGCGCTGGCCGCCGGCTGCACCTGTGTGATCAAACCGGCCGCGCAGACGCCGTTGTCGACGCTGGCGCTCGCCGAGATCCTGCGCACGGCCGGCCTGCCCGACGGCGTGGTCAACGTGGTCACCACCTCCGATCCCGGCGCGGTGATGGCACCGATGATCCGGGACGGCCGCTCGCGCAAACTCTCGTTCACCGGATCCACCGCCGTGGGCAAGCAACTGCTGCGACAGTGCGCCGATACCGTCATGCGGACCTCGATGGAACTCGGCGGCAATGCCGCGTTCCTGGTCTTCGACGACGCCGATCTGGATGCCGCGGTCGAGGGCGCGGTGGCGGCCAAGATGCGCAATATCGGGCAGGCCTGCACCGCCGCGAATCGTTTTCTCGTGCACCGCGGTATCGCCGTCGAGTTCGCCGATCGGCTCACCGCGCGCATGGCCGGGCTGCCGATGGGGCCGGGAACCGAACCGGGGGTCGTGGTCGGCCCCCTGGTCGACGAAGCCGCGGTCGCGAAGGTGCAATCCCTGGTTGACGATGCGGTCGGACGCGGCGCCACCGTCCGCACCGGCGGCACACCGATCGAGGGTCCCGGCACCTTCTACCCGGCCACCGTCCTGACCGACGTGGGCGACGACGCGCTTCTCACCCGCACCGAAATCTTCGGCCCGGTGGCGGCGATCTCGGTCTTCGACACCGAGGACGAAGCGATCGCCCGCGCCAACGACACCCCGTACGGTCTGGTCGGCTACGTGTTCACCGAGAACCTGCGGCGCGGGCTGCGTGTGTGCGAGGCTCTGGAGACCGGCATGGTCGGGCTCAATCGCGGCGTGGTCTCGGATCCGGCCGCCCCCTTCGGCGGGGTCAAGGAATCCGGGCTCGGCCGCGAGGGCGGCACCTGCGGTATCGACGAATTCCTGGAAACCAAGTACATCGGAGTCGACCTGTGACCTATCGGATCGCGACCATTCCCGGCGACGGCATCGGCGTGGACGTCACCGCGGAGGCGGTCGCGGTGGTCGACGCCGTACTGCCCGGCGTCGAGTGGACCGAATTCGACTGGTCCTGCGAGCAGTACCTGCGCACCGGCGCGATGATGCCCGCCGACGGCGTGGACCGGCTGGCCGGGTTCGACGCGATCCTGCTCGGCGCCGTGGGCTTTCCCGGTGTGCCCGACCATATTTCGCTGTGGGGGCTGCTCATTCCGCTGCGTCGCGCGTTCGGTCAGTATGTGAACCTGCGGCCGGTGCGGCTGCTGCCCGGCACCACCTCCGCGCTACGCGATCGCGGCGCCGACGATCTGGAACTGCTCATCGTCCGGGAGAACTCAGAGGGCGAATACTCCGAGATCGGCGGAATCCACAATCGCGGGCGCCCCGGCGAATTCGTGCTCCAGGAATCGGTGTTCACCCGCGCCGGTTGCGAACGCATCATCCGCTACGCCTTCGACCGGGCCCGCGAGCGGGGCAAAGGGCTGTGCTCGGCCACCAAATCCAACGGCCTCATCCACTCGATGCCGTACTGGGACAGCATCGTCGAGCAGGTCGCGACCGACTACCAGGAGGTGCCGGTGCGGCATATGCACGTCGACGCCCTCGCCGCGGAGATCGTGCTGCACCCGGACCGCCTCGACGTCATCGTCGGGTCGAATCTGTTCGGCGACATCCTCTCCGATCTCGCCGCCGCGGTCACCGGCGGACTCGGGTTGGCGCCCTCGGGCAATATCAACCCCGACGGCACGGCGCCGTCGATGTTCGAAGCCGTGCACGGCAGCGCTCCCGATATCGCCGGTCAGGGCATCGCGAACCCGGTCGCGCAGATCCTGGCCGCAGCGATGATGCTCGACCATCTGGGGGAGCACTCGGCGGCTGCCGCGATGGACCGGGCGGTATGCGAGGTCCTCGGTGCCGGGACGGTACTGACGCCCGATCTGGGCGGCACCGCGACGACGAGCGAACTCGGCGCGGCCATCGCCGCGGCGGCCGCGGCCGCACTGGCGCGCGGATAGCTCAGAGCGCGGTCAACCAGATCGCATCCGCGGCCGGGGTGCCCAGATCCACCGATTGGTCGCCCGCACCCACCCGGATGGCGATGGTTCCGGCGAAATCGCGGCGCTCCACCACCGTGATCGGGGTGTCGAGGGCGATGCCGACCTCGTCGAAATAGCGCAGCATGGCCGGATCGGAATCGGAGATGCGCGCCACCCGGCCGCCTTCGCCGTCACCGAAATCGCTGAGCTGACGGGCCGGGGGAGTGGGGACAGCGCCGTCGACCGACGGAATCGGATCGCCGTGCGGATCACGGTCCGGATAGCCGAGTTTCGCGTCGATGCGCGCCATCAGCAGATCCGAGACCGCGTGCTCGAGCACCTCGGCCTCGTCGTGTACCTCGTCCCAGCCGTACCCGAGTTCGTTCACCAGGAAGGTCTCGATCAACCGGTGGCGGCGCACCATCGCCACCGCGGCCAGCCTGCCGTGCTCGGTGAGCGTGATCGCCCCGTATCTGGCATGCTCGACCAGCCCCTGATCGGCCAGCTTGCGCACCGCCTCCGACACCGTGGAGGCCGACACCCCGATCCGCTCGGCGAGCAATTTGGTCGACACCTTCTCCTGCGACCACTCCTGCGCGGTCCAGATGACCTTCAGGTAGTCCTGCGCCACCGATGACAGCACCGGTGCGATCGTGGTCGCACCGGCGTGGCTCGCGTCGGGGTTGCCGGTGAGGGCATCGGCCAGTTCCCGCCGGGTGGCGACATCTCGTTTACCGGGCACATCTTCGAGCTTAGGCATAGGAGCGGCGATACACACATCACGCCATGCGCGAGAAACCCGCCATTCGCCGGCGCCTCACCGCGGCTACACCGGGGCGGTGCGATGAGCATGCCGGAATACTGTTCGACACCTGATTTGCGTAGGCTGCGCACTGTGCAGAGATGGCGAAGTCTCGACGAAGTTCCCGCGGACTGGGGCCGGTGTGTGCTCACGATCGGCGTATTCGACGGGGTCCACCGTGGGCACGCTCAGCTGATCAGCCGTGCCGTCAAGTCGGCTGCCGCACGCGGAGTTCCGGCGGTGCTGATGACCTTCGACCCGCACCCGATGGAAGTGGTGCGTCCCGGCTCGCATCCCGCCCAGCTGACCACGCTGACCCGCCGCGCCGAATTGGCCGAGGAACTCGGCGTCGACGTCTTCTGCGTCATGCCGTTCACCCAGGAATTCATGAAACTGACCCCCGCCCGCTACGTGCACGACCTGCTGGTCGAGCGGCTGCACGTGGCCGAGGTGGTGGTCGGTGACAACTTCACCTTCGGCAAGAAGGCGGCGGGCACCGTCGAGACCATGCGCGATCTCGGCAAGCGCTTCGGCTTCGAGGTCGACGCGGTGACCCTGCTCGGCGAGCACGCCGTCACCTTCTCCTCCACCTACATCCGGGCCTGCGTGGACGCAGGCGATATGGCCGCGGCCGCGGAGGCGCTCGGGCGCCCGCACCGGGTCGAGGGTGTGGTGGTGCACGGTGACGGTCGCGGCCGCGAACTCGGCTTCCCCACCGCCAACGTCGCACCCCCGATGCACGCCGCCATTCCCGCCGACGGTGTGTACGCCGGCTGGTTCACCGTGCTCGGGCCAGGGCCGACCATCGGCACCGTCACCCCGGGTGAGCGCGCCATGGCCGCCATCTCCGTCGGCACCAACCCCACCTTCTCCGGCCGTGCGCGCACCGTCGAGGCCTATGTACTCGACGGCGAAGCCGACCTCTACGGCCAGCACGTAGCCGTCGACTTCGTCGAGCACCTGCGCGGCATGCAGAAATTCGACTCACTCGACGATCTGATCGAGGCCATGAGCCGCGACGTCGCGAACGCGCGCAAGGTGCTCGGCGGCACCGAGGCCTGAACCGCGGCGAGCACCCGATTCGGTCCGGCGCGCCCGGTCGGGTAGGGTGGATCCTCGGGTTTGCTGCGGTCCGCGGCGGCGCCCCACCGGTTCGCCGGATCCTCGAGCGCGGAACTGAGAAACAGGAGTGGATGCCCCATGGCGTTGACCACCGAGCAGAAGAAGGCGATTCTCGCCGAGTACGGCCTGCACGAGACCGACACCGGTTCGCCGGAGGCGCAGATCGCGCTGCTGTCCAAGCGCATCTCCGACATCACCGAGCACCTCAAGAAGCACAAGCACGACCACCACACCCGCCACGGCCTGATGGCGCTGATCGGTCGTCGCAAGCGCCTGTCGAAGTACCTGGCGGACAAGGACATCACCCGCTACCGCTCGCTGATCGAGCGCCTCGGTCTGCGTCGCTGATCATCGCGTCCGCGCCCTGCCGACACGCGGTTACGGCAAGGCAGTAGACGACCCGGCCAACGGGGAGCTTACAATCTCCCCGTTGGCTTTTTCGTGCCCGGGGGAGGAATAATCCCTGCACGACAACACAGCCGTATGCACCCGTCCTCGTGGCGTCGGTCTTCGGTAGTGGCTTTTCGGCCGGTGGCATACCGCCGGAGGGCTTCGATCGATGACCGCCTCCGCGTCGCCGTATCCAAGGGGATACCGGCCGGGTGTGCGCGTCGCAGCCAGGAGGGCTGCCGCGTGCCCCGTCAGGTACGGCTGACACAGCCGGATCGCGCCGACGGCGCCGGGTCCGGCGAGACGAGAGGTTGAGAGAAGAAAAATGTCCGAAACCACCGAACGCGCGAACAGCACGGCCGTCGAGGTCGAGCCCGGAGTCTTCGAATCCGTCGCGCTGATCGACAACGGGAGCTACGGCACCCGCACCATCCGCTTCGAGACCGGCCGTCTGGCCCGTCAGGCCGCCGGCTCGGTCGTGGCCTACCTCGACGACGAGACCATGCTGCTGTCGGCCACCACCGCCGGTAAGCACCCCAAAGACCAGTTCGACTTCTTCCCGCTGACGGTCGACGTCGAAGAGCGGATGTACGCCGCGGGCCGCATCCCCGGTTCGTTCTTCCGCCGTGAGGGCCGCCCCTCCACCGACGCGATTCTCACCTGCCGCCTGATCGACCGGCCGCTGCGTCCGTCGTTCGTCGACGGCCTGCGCAACGAGATCCAGGTCGTGGTCACGGTGATGAGCCTGGATCCCAACGACCTCTACGACGTCGTCGCCATCAACGCCGCCTCGGCGTCCACCCAGATCGCCGGACTGCCGTTCTCCGGCCCGGTCGGCGGCGTGCGCGTCGCCCTGATCGAGGGCCAGTGGGTCGCGTTCCCGACCGTCGAGCAGCTCGAGGGCGCGGTGTTCGACATGGTCGTCGCCGGTCGCGTGGTCGACTCCGGCGACGTCGCCATCATGATGGTCGAGGCCGAGGCCACCGACAAGGTCATCGAGCTGATCGAGGGCGGCGCGCAGGCGCCCACCGAGGCCGTCGTGGCCGAGGGCCTCGAGGCCGCCAAGCCGTTCATCGCCCGGCTGTGCCGCGCCCAGGCCGATCTGGCCGCGCTGGCCGCCAAGCCGACCGGTGAGTTCCCGCTGTTCCCGCCGTACGAGGCCGATGTCTTCGAGGCCGTGGAGGGCACCGCCAAGCGTGAGCTGAACGAGGCGCTCAGCATCGCCGACAAGCAGGAGCGCGAGGCGAAGATCGACGAGATCAAGCTCGAGGTGCTCTCGCGCCTCGGCGAGGATTTCGTCGGCCGGGAGAAGGAGCTGGGCGCGGCGTTCCGCTCGGTCACCAAGAAGCTGGTGCGCCAGCGCATCCTCACCGACGGTTTCCGCATCGACGGCCGTGGCCTGGCCGATATCCGCGCGCTGTCCGCGGAGGTCGCCGTGGTGCCGCGGGCACACGGTTCGGCGCTGTTCGAGCGCGGTGAGACCCAGATCCTGGGCATCACCACCCTGGACATGGTCAAGATGGCCCAGCAGGTCGACTCGCTCGGTCCCGAGACCAGCAAGCGCTACATGCACCACTACAACTTCCCGCCGTTCTCCACCGGTGAGACCGGCCGCGTCGGCTCGCCCAAGCGGCGCGAGATCGGTCACGGCGCGCTCGCCGAGCGCGCGCTGATCCCGGTGCTGCCCAGCCAGGAGGAGTTCCCCTACGCCATCCGTCAGGTGTCGGAGGCGCTGGGCTCCAACGGCTCCACCTCGATGGGTTCGGTGTGTGCCTCCACCCTCGCGCTGCTCAACGCCGGTGTGCCGCTCAAGGCGCCGGTCGCCGGTATCGCCATGGGCCTGGTGTCGGACACCGTCACCAACGACAAGGGTGAGGACGAGGTCCGCTACGTCGCGCTGACCGACATCCTCGGCGCCGAGGACGCCTTCGGTGACATGGACTTCAAGGTCGCCGGTACCCGCGACTTCGTCACCGCGCTGCAGCTGGACACCAAGCTCGACGGCATCCCCTCCAAGGTGCTGGCCGGTGCGCTGGGCCAGGCGCACGACGCCCGCAACACCATCCTGGACGTGATGGCCGAGGCCATCGCCACCCCGGACGAGATGAGCCCCTACGCCCCGCGCGTCACCGCGATCAAGATCCCGGTCGACAAGATCGGCGAGGTGATCGGGCCCAAGGGCAAGGTGATCAACCAGATCACCGAGGAGACCGGCGCCAACATCTCCATCGAGGACGACGGCACCGTGTTCGTCGGCGCCACCGACGGCCCCTCGGCGCAGGCCGCGATCGACCAGATCAACGCCATCGCCAACCCGCAGCTGCCCAAGGTGGGCGAACGCTTCCTCGGCACGGTCGTCAAGACCACCGCCTTCGGCGCGTTCGTCTCGCTGCTGCCGGGCCGCGACGGTCTGGTCCACATCTCCAAGCTGGGCAACGGCAAGCGGGTGGCCAAGGTCGAAGACGTGGTCAACGTCGGCGACAAGCTGCGCGTGGAGATCGCCGATATCGACAACCGCGGCAAGATCTCGCTGATCCCGGTCGAGGAGACCACCGATGAGCCCACCGGCGATGCGGACGCGCCCGCGGGCGAGTAGTACTTGACGGTGTGACGAAGCAGAACTCGGCAACCCCCTTGCTCCTGAACGGGCAAGGGGGTTCGTCATCGAATTGGCGGGTGAACAAAACGGAGACGGCGACTGGGACCGGAGTCCGGCGCACGGTGCTGCCCGGCGGGCTGCGGGTGGTGACCGAGCATCTACCCGGGGTGCGTTCGGCCTCGATCGGCGTATGGGTGGGGGTCGGCTCGCGGGACGAGGGCCCGACCGTCGCCGGCGCCGCGCACTTCCTCGAGCACCTGCTGTTCAAGGCCACACCCACCCGCACCGCGCTCGATATCGCCGAGGCGATGGACGCGGTGGGCGGTGAGTTGAACGCGTTCACCGCCAAGGAGCAGACCTGCTACTACGCCCATGTGCTGGACGAGGATCTGCCGCTGGCGGTGGAGTTGGTCTCCGATGTGGTGCTCAACGGGCTGTGCCGGTCCGAAGATGTGGACATCGAGCGGCAGGTGGTGCTCGAAGAGATCGCCATGCGCGATGACGACCCGGAAGATCTCGTCGGCGACGCGTTCCTGACCGCGCTGTTCGGTGATCATCCGATCGGGCGGCCGGTGATCGGCTCGGTGGAGTCGATCGAGGGTATGCGTGCCACTCAGTTGCGCTCGTTCCATCAGCGCCGCTACCGGCCGGACCGGATGGTGGTCGCGGTGGCGGGCAATGTGGAGCACGAGCACACCGTGGAGTTGGTGCATCGCGCCTTCGCCGACCGGCTCGATCCCACCGCCGAGCCGATGCCGCGGCGTGAGGGCCGGTTCCGGATGCGGACGGCGCCGCAACTGCACTGGAGCCACCGCGACAGCGAACAGTCGCATCTGGTGTTCGGGGTGCGTGCCTTCGGCAGGCATGAAGGCGAACGCCGCTGGCCGCTGTCGGTGCTCAACACCGTGATCGGCGGCGGACTGAGTTCGCGGCTGTTCCAACGCATCCGGGAAGAACGCGGCCTGGCGTATTCGGTGTATTCGAGCGTGGACACCTTCGCCGACACCGGCGCCTTCTCGGTGTACATCGGGTGTCAGCCGGAGAACCTGGCCGAGGTCGCGGCCCTGGCTCGTGGCGTGCTGGAAGAGGTCGCCGCGGACGGCATCACCGACGCCGAATGCGCCCGCGCCAAGGGGTCCCTGCGCGGTGGACTGGTGCTCGGGCTCGAGGATTCCTCGTCGCGGATGAACCGCATCGGCCGCAGCGAACTCAGCTACGGCAACCACCGCAGCGTCTCCGAGACACTGGCCCGCATCGACGCGGTCACCACCGAGGAGGTCAGTGATATCGCGCGCACCCTGCTGGCGCGGCCGTTCGGTGCGTCGGTGGCCGGGCCGTACCGGCGCACGCGCGACCTGCCTGCGGCGGTGCGGCGGCTCGTCGAGGGCTGATCGCGCGGGTGTCGGCCCCGCCGGGCGTCCGACGTCCGGAGAGCGTCGGTGCGGCCGGGTCCCGTGAGTGGATTCTCAGTCGCCCTGAGCCCGGTTGGCGGCCTCGACCACCGAGGCCAGCAATCCGGGCAGCGCCTCGTCGAGGGCGTCGGTGCGCAACCGCTGGCAGGTCTGGCCGTCGATCACCAGCCGTTCGATGACGCCCGCCTCGCGCAGGATCTTGAAATGGTGGGTGGCGGTGGACTTGTTGATCACGTCGTAGAGCGCGCCGCAGCGCACCGCGGTGCCCGCATTGCTGAGCCGGCGCACCATCTCGAGGCGCACCGGATCCTGGAGCGCGCCGAGCACAACGGGAAGCGCGGCCACGGGGTGGACCTCGGTGCCGGTGACCGCTGTGGTGTCCGTCATGATCTACCTCACTGGGGGGTTTGATGATCGTCATACCGTGCGTTATCGTCGATTCGGTTCGATCATTATCAAACTTACCTGATCGGGGTTTCGATGGCAGCGACAACGGCAGTGCCCGTCCAAGAGCGGGCCGCGCAGTCGTGGGCATACGCTCTGGTGCTGGCCGCCAGTGGCGTCGCGCTCGGGGTCTCCGGGGTACCGGCCCCGCTGTACGGCATCTACGAGCGGGAATGGCATCTGTCGCCGCTCACCACCACCATCGTGTTCGCCGTCTACGCGGTCGCGGCGCTCGGCGCGGTGCTGGTTTCCGGCCGGATCTCCGATGTGGTGGGGCGCAAACCCGTGCTGCTCGGTGCGTTCGCCACGATGATCGTCGGGCTGATCGTGTTCGTGCTGGCCGATACGGTGCCGATGCTGTTGCTGGCGCGGGCGCTGCACGGTTTCGCCGTCGGTGCGACGGTGGTGGCGGGTGCGGCGGCGCTGCTGGATCTGCGTCCGCATCGCGGCGCGCGGTCGGGTCAGCTCACCGGCGTCGCCTTCAATGTCGGGATGGCGGTGGCGATCCTCGGTTCGGCGTTGCTCGCGCAATACGCGCCGAATCCGCTGCGCACGCCGTATGTGGTGATCAGCGTGATCTGCTTGATCATCGGCGTCGGCGTGCTGGCATTGCGCGAACCGCATGTCGCGCGGGTCGCCGGACGGATCCGGATCGCCAAGCCCGCCGTGCCACAGGAGATTCGCGGTGATTTCTGGTTCTCCGCCATCGGGGTGATGGCGGCCTGGTCCGTGCTCGGTGTGCTGCTGTCGCTGTACCCGTCACTGGCCGCGGAGAAGACCGGCATCCACAATCTCGTCTTCGGTGGGCTGGTCGTCGCCTCGACCGCGCTGTCGGCGGCGCTGGCGCAGTTGTTCGCCACCGGCGTGCCCGCCCGGGCGGCGGCCATCATCGGCGATATCGGGATGGCGATCGCGCTGCTGCTGACCGTGCCCGCACTCGGCACCCACAACTGGGTGGCCGTGATCGGAATCGGGCTGGCGCTCGGCGCCACCTTCGGGCTCGGTTTCGGTGGCTCGCTGCGCCACCTGTCCAACGTCGTGCCGCAGCACAAGCGCGGCGAGACCATGTCGGCCTATTACCTGCTGGCCTATTCGGCGATGGCATTGCCCACCGTCGTCGCCGGCTGGGCCGCGACGACCTGGGGTTTGAGCACGGTCTTCCCATGGTTCGTCGGTGCGGTGGCGCTGGCCTGCCTGATCGCGGCGGGTCTGGGGCTGCGCCGGGGGCGGGCCGAGGCGGAGGCCGCAGTCTGAATCGCGGGGCGCGTTCGCCGTCGATCAGCGGGCGGCGAACGCGGTTTCGTGGACCGTCAGCCACTGCACGGCGGGCTCGGTGCCCGCTCGTGTCACCACCGCGGTCACTCGACGGTGCGAAATCGCTCCGGCATGGTGGTGTGATTCCAGGAATCGCACCACCACAATGTCGAATTCCTCGGCGAGCTCTTCGAATTCGCTGATATCGATACGTAGGCCCGGACTGGTATTGCGGGCGGCGCGAAGGCCGTTCAGGAGTTCGGTTCGCCGAAGGGTATCGCCGGCCGTGGTCACCATCGAAAACGATTCGTGCTGTGCCGCGGCGAATCGATCGAATACCGAGTCGGGCGCTTCCGAACCCAGCCAGGCGGCGAGGTCGTCGTGTAGTTCTCGGACGGCGGCTTCGATAACGGTGCCCATTCGGTATCCATTTCTGCCCAGGCGGCGGTGCTCGACGACGGGAGCCGCCGCCGCGAGTCGCTGCGCGGGTGAAAATGCGCAGGGGCCGGGTGTGGTGGAACCCGGCCCCGCTCGCTACTGCGGCCAGCCTCCGTACGGGACGGTGATCAGCTCCATGAAGTGCCCACTCGGGTCGAGGAAGTAGATGCCTCGGCCACCATCGTTGTGGTTGATCTCGCCCGGACGGCGCTGGTGCGGATCGGCCCAGTACTCCAGCCGGTAGCGCTGGATCTTGTCGTAGGCCGCGTCGAATTCGGCTTCCGACACCAGGAACGCGTAATGCTGGGGCTGGATTTCGGTGATGTGCGGTGGGACATTCGCGAAATCGAAGGTGACGCCGTTACCGGTGGTGACCGGAATGAACGGGCCCCATTCGGTGCCGATGTCCACACCCAGAATGTCCGCCCAGAATTCGGCGGACACCCGATTGTCCTTACATCCGACAATGGTGTGATTGAACTGTACTGGCAGGGGAATTTCTCCTCGAGTAGTGACGGTCCCGACCCCGGGCTCGGTACAAGGCGGCCAACGGGAGCACCGTCACGAGAGAACACATTAACGTCTGATCCGCGGCGCTGCCAAGTCCCGATTTCGCTTGCGGCACCGCGCCATCCGGCGACTGTGACCGGGCCCGCAGGTGCGGGCGCCGACCGCACCGCGCAAGAACGTTAGGCTCGGCGGAAACAGCCGGACGAGAAGTAGGGAGACCAATCGTGACCGCACCGATTCGGGTGGGTGTGCTCGGCGCGCAGGGCAAGGTCGGACAGGCGATCTGCGCGGCGGTCGAGGCCGCCGCCGATCTGGAGCTGGTCGCGGGCGTCGACAAGGATGATCCGCTGGAGAAATTCCTGGAGACCGGCACCCAGGTCGTGGTCGACTTCACCCATCCCGATGTGGTCATGGGCAATCTGAAGTTCCTGGTCGAGCACGGCATCCACGCCGTGGTCGGCACTACCGGCTTCGACGCCGCCCGCCTCGACGAGGTGCGCGGCTGGCTGGCGGGCAAGCCGCACGTCGGCGTGCTGATCGCGCCGAATTTCGCCATCGGTGCGGTGCTGTCGATGCGCTTCGCCGAGCAGGCGGCGCGGTTCTTCGAATCCGTCGAGGTCATCGAGCTGCATCACCCGAACAAGGCCGATGCGCCGTCGGGCACCGCCTACCGCACCGCCGGGCTGATCGCCGAGGCACGGGAGAAGGCCGGCGTCGGCCGCAGCCCCGACGCCACCAGCACCGAGCTCGACGGTGCGCGCGGCGCCGATGTCGACGGCGTGCGGGTGCATTCGGTGCGCCTGGCCGGACTCGTCGCGCACCAGGAGGTGCTGTTCGGCACCCAGGGCGAAACGTTGACCATCCGGCACGACTCGATCGACCGGTCCTCCTTCGCGCCCGGTGTGCTGCTCGGGGTGCGTCGCATCGCCGACCGCCCGGGACTCACCGTCGGGCTCGATCCGCTGCTCGACCTGTGAGCGCACCGGAGCCCGCCGAGGCCGGGCCGAGCCGGGACGTGATCAAGATCGTCGCCATGGTGGCGGTGCTCGTCCTGGTGCTGGTCTTCTACTTCCTGTTGCTCGGCAAGATCGCGTTCAGCCTGATCGGTTCCGGTGACGGCGCCGCCATCGCCATCGGGATCGGCGTGCTGATCCTGCCGCTGCTCGGCGTCTGGATCGTCTACGCCACCGTGCGTGCCGCGCTCGCGCACCAGCACCTGGCCCGGCGCATCCACGACGAAGGCCTCGAACTGGATGTGTCGCAGCTGCCGCGCCGGCCGTCCGGCCGCATCGAACGCGCCGCAGCGGATGAGCTGTTCCTGAAGGTCAAGCAGGAATGGGAAGCCGACCCCGACAACTGGCGGGTCTCCTACCGGCTGGCCCGCGCCTACGACTACGCCGGCGACCGCGGCCGCGCCAGGGCCACCATGCGGCGTGCGGTGGAGTTGGAACGTCACGAACGCGCGCAGCGCGGATAGACCCCGGGATACCCTCGTCGTCGTGGCGCGACTGTTGATCATCCATCACACCCCGTCGCCGTTCATGCAGGCGATGTTCGAGGCCGTGGTCTCCGGCGCGACGGATCCGGAGATCGAAGGCGTGGAGGTGGTGCGCCGCGCAGCCCTCGCTGTCACACCGTCCGACGTGCTCGACGCCGACGGCTATCTGCTGGGCACGCCCGCCAACCTCGGGTACATGAGCGGCGCCCTCAAACACGCCTTCGATGTCATCTACTACCCGTGCCTCGATTCGACCCGCCGGCGGCCGTTCGGTGCGTATTTCCATGGCAACGAGGGCACCGAGGGCGCGGAAAAGGGCGTCACCTCGATCACCACCGGGCTCGGGTGGGTGAAAGCCGCGGACTACCTGGTGGTCTCGGGCAAGCCGAGCAAGGAGAACCTGGAAGCCTGCTGGGAACTCGGCGCGACGGTCGCGGCGGGCCTGGCCCCCTGACGCGCCCCCGAATATTGGTGGCTGACCACGCACGGCTTCGGCGGGCATACTGCTGAAGAACCAATTGTGCGGTCCGCGGTGGACCGGGTTGCTCGGGATGGGAGTTGTCGAGGTGACGTGGGCCGAAGGGGTCGAAAGCACTCCACGCCGGATAGGGCTGGTCGAAGACCATGAATCGGTCGCGATCGGCTTGGCGGCGATGCTCGCTCCGCATCCCGATCTCGACCTGGTGGCGACGGCTGGGACCGTCGCGGAACTGCTCGCCGATCCTGCCGTAGCCGATCCGGTGGATCTGGTGGTGCTGGATCTGCGGCTGGCCGACGGGTCCACGCCCGAAGACAATGTGCGTGCGCTGCGTGAGCGCGGCATGGAGGTGCTGGTGTTCACCGGCGCCGACAACGCCTTCCTGGTGCGTTCGGCGGCGCGTGCGGGTGTGCTCGGCGTGGTGCGCAAATCCGAGGATGTGCCCACTGTCGTGGCCGCGGTGCGCCGGGCGGCCTCCGGCGAACAGGTCGTCACCACCGACTGGGCCGCCGCCATCGATGGTGATCCGCAGTTGTCGAGCGTGGGTTTGAGCCCGCGTCAGGAAGAGGTGCTCACCCTCTACGCGTCGGGGGAGAAGGCGTCGCGGGTGGCTCGGCTCACCGGCCTGTCGGAACAGACCGTCAACGACTATCTGGGCCGGATCCGGCAGAAGTACGCCGACGCGGGCCGGCCCGCGCCCACCAAGACCGACCTGTACAAGCGCGCGGTGGAGGACGGATGGCTGCCGGTCCCCGAGCGGCATCCGCGCCCGTGACCGCGTCCAGCTTGCTGGACACCGCCCCGACCGCGCCCACCCCGCTCGACCGAGTTCGCGCGACCCGCTGGTGGCGCGGTCTGGCAGCGGTGTCGCGAGACCGAGCCGCCGACGGCGCCTCCGAACGCATCCTGCGCCGGTTCGGTTTGGTCGTGGGGCTGGCCGGAGTGATCGCCGCCCTGGTCGAACTGCCCGAGATCGCCGATCAGAGCCGCGATATCGCCCCCGGCTGGACGATCACCGCGGTGCTGCTGGCCTTCGGCATGTTCCCGATACTCGCCTTCGTGTCCATCGGGGCGCCGCCGCGGACCATCCGGCTCGTCAGCGGTGCGGCGGCGGTCAGTTTCCTGGCCGCGATGGTGGTGATCATGCTCGCCTACTCCCAGCCCACCGAGGCCGTGGGCTCGGTGTGGGTGTATCGCGTGCTCGCGCTCGGCGTGCTCGCGGCGGCCCTGGCATGGCCCACCGGGCCCGCGATCGGTTACCTGTTCGTCGGTTCGGCGCTGTCGGCCGTGGTCAATCTGTTCGTGGTGCCCGATGTCTCGGCGTTGACCACGGCGGGCGATTTCGCGCGGGCGGCCGGATTGTGCGCGCTGTTCCTGTGGTGTGTGGTCTACGCCAGGGAGGCGGGCATCCGGGTCGACCGGGAGTCGGAGGTGGCAGGCCGCCGGGCCGCCGCCGTCGCCGGCGCCGCCGCGCGCGACCGGGAACGTGCTCGGTTCGCCGCCCTCATCCACGACGCGGTGCTGTCCACCCTGCTGGACGCCTCCCGCGGCGGCACGGAATCGCCGGTGCTGCGTCGTCAGGCCGAGCGCACCCTGGAACAGCTCGACGAATCGCGCGCGGGCAGTACCGATCCGGACCATCTGGACGCGCAGTCGGCGATCGGTTTCCTGCGTTCGGCAGTGCACGAGGTGAATCCGGGCATCGAATTCACCGCCCGCCGCACCGCCGGATTCGACGATCTACGCCTGCCGGTAACCGCGGCGAGCACGATCGCCGCCGCTCTGGCCGAGGCCGCGCGCAACAGCCTGCGTCATGCCACGGTGCCGGGCCGCGAGGTGCGCCGCAGCGTCACCGTGACGGTCAGCGCCGGCGGTATCCGCACCGAAATGCGCGATGACGGCGCCGGATTCGATCAGAATGTGGTGCCGGTTGACCGGCTCGGCATCTCGGTGAGCATTCTCGGCCGGATGCGTCAGCTCGCCGGTGGCGCCGCGTTCGTGGAATCGCAGCCGGGCGAGGGGACGACGGTGACCTTGGTCTGGGGTGGCGATGGCTGAGACGAGTGCGGATTTCGGACTGCGCGATCTGCTCGGCCTGCGCGGTGCCGCGGGCTGGCTGTTCCTTGCCATCCTGGAGCTGACCATCGTGCTGTACATGGTCCGCAACTTCAGCGAGGCCTCGCCCGTGCCCGCAACGGCAGCGTTGGTGTTGCTGGTGGTGGCGGGCGTCGTGGTGCTGATGGCGCCGCACGAGCCGCTGCCCTGGCCGGCGACCGCCTACATCGTGATCGCCGGACCGCTGGCCACCGCGCTGACCACCTTCGACGTGCAGGAGTACGCGTCGAGTCAGGTGTGGACGGCTTTCGCGTCGTCGTATGTGCTCGCCGTGCTGGTGCTGCGCGGGCGGATGGGCGTGGCCTGGCTCGGCGTCGCCGGAGTGGCCGTCGTGGTGGCGGTGGTGGGTGCGGTGGCCGGGCTCTCGGCCGGGGTGATCGTCGGCTCGATCGTGCCGGTCGCCACCGTAGCGGGCGTGTCGGTGTGTGCGTTGATCATGCGGCCCACTCAGCGGTCGCTGCGGCTGCTGCGCGAGGAGGCCACCATGCGCGCGGCCGCCGAAGCCACGATGGCCGCCGAGAACGGTGAGCGCGATCGTCAGCTGGCCCGGCTGGACAAGGTGGCGCGCCCGATCCTGGAACGCATCGCCGACGGTGTCGAACTCACCCCGTACGAGCGCGAACAATGCCGGCTGCTGGAAGCCGAACTGCGCGACGGGCTGCGGGCGCCCCAGCTGGCCACCGACGAACTCAACAGCGCCGCCCGTGGTGCTCGCGCACGCGGAGTGGAGGTGGTGCTGCTCGATGACGGCGGATTCGACGGAGTGCCGCGCTCGGTGCGTCGTCGCGTGATCGAGGCGGCCATCCGTGAGCTGGACGCGGCCAACGCGGGCTCGGTGACCGTGCGAATCCTGCCGACCGGTCGCCGCATTCTGGCGACGGTGCTGGCGAACGCGCCCGAGCAGGACCGCCGCACCGAGATCGATCTGGCCGGGCAGGTCACGGTCACCACCTGAGCTGCCCCGGCAGGAATGTGTCGTACCCGCATGGCAGGGTGCGGGTATGCGGACGATGAGTGCGGCGGCGGCGCGGCGGACGGCGCTGGCGGCGCAGGGCTTCGGTAGACCAAGGCCGGTCAAGGCGACCCGACGCACCGTTTCCGGTGTGCTCGGCAGAACCCAACTGCTGCAAGTGGATTCGGTCTCGGCAGTGGTCCGGGCGCATTACGCACCGGTGTTCAGCCGAATCGGCGTCTACGACCGCGGGCTGCTGGACGAGGCGGCCTGGCATACCGACACCCGCCGCCCACGCACGCTGGTCGAGTACTGGGCGCACGAGGCGGCGCTGATCCCGGTCGAGGACTGGCCGCTGATGCGCTGGCGCATGCAGCGCTACCGGCATGGGCGCTGGGGCGGTGCGCGTGCCGTTCTCGAACGCAACCCCACGCTCGGCAAAGACATCCTCGACGTCATCGCCGAGGTCGGCGCCGCCAGTGCCGGCGAGGTGGAACGCCATCTGGAGCTGGACAAACCGCGCCCGCCGGGATCGTGGTGGAACCTCAGCGACACCAAGATGATCTGCGAGCAACTCTTCGCCGCCGGTGAGCTCTCGGTGGGCCGGCGGGTGGGCTTCACCCGCCACTACGACCTCGCCGAGCGGGTGCTGCCCGCCGCGGTGTTCGAGCGAACGGTCGGCGAAGCGGAGGCCATCCGGGAACTGGTGCTGCGCGCGGCCACCGCACTCGGCGTCGCCACCGAGCCCGACCTGCGCGATTACTACCGGCTGGCCGGTGCCCAGACCAAACCGGCCATCGCCGACCTCGTGGACGCCGGCGAGCTGATCCCGATCGAGATCGCCGACTGGGGAGCGCCCGCCTATCTGCGAGCCGGTGCCACCACGCCGCGCCGGATCGGCGGCGCCGCCCTCTTGTGCCCCTTCGATCCGCTCATCTTCTTCCGGGCCCGTACCGAACGCGTCTTCGGCTTCCACTACCGGCTCGAGATATACACCCCGGAACCCAAACGGGTGCACGGGTATTACGTGTTCCCGTTCCTGCTGGACGGTGAGTTGGTCGGCCGCGTCGACCTGCGTGCCGAACGTGCTGCCGGGCGTCTGCTGGTGCCCGGCGCGTTCGCCGAACCCGGCCGGTGCGATGCGCACACCGCGCAGGCGCTGTCGGCGGCGCTGCGGGAGATGGCCGACTGGCTCGAGCTCGACGATGTCGTCATCGGCGAGCGCGGGGATCTGGCGCCGCTGCTACGCGCGGCGAGCTGAACCGAGGGCCTCAGTCCTCGCTGGAACGGGTATCGCCGGTGCCGGGCGAGGCGCCACCGCTGTCGCGGGCCGAGTCGCCGGTGTCGCGCGAACCGCCCGCGTGCGGGGTCGGGCCGCCGGTGCTCCGTTTCGGGCCGCCGTATCCGCCGTAGCCGCGCATCTGATCGCGCAGCGCCCCCGACACCACACCGGACATCCACGAGTTCAGCGATTGCCCACTCTGTGCCGCGGCCTCCTCGGCACGCGACTTCAGCTGTTCCACCAGACGCAGGGTGACCCGGCTGATATCGCCGGTCATCTCCTCGAAAGTGGGGTGCTCGGAGTCGGTGGCCGAATTGTTGCGGACATCGGCCGTGACGTTCGTGCCGTCCATCGAGACATGCACGGTGCGGTCACCGAGCGCTGCGCTGACCTCGGCGGCCATATCGGACAGCGCCGACAACAGCACCAGCCGCGTCGAACTCTCCACGGCCGCGGCCAGGGCGGCAGCCGTGGCCTGGGTTTTCTCGTCGCCGAGAGCTGCTGCTGCGATCAGATCGGCGCGGAGTCGGGCGGTGTATGTGTCCAGATCCATGACATCAGTGTGACGCCAAAGGTGATGTCGTTCAAGCAACATTTTGGCGTCACCGCGACGCTATGAGACGGGTATCATGTGCCCGGCGTCTCCGAACGGCGACGAGGGTGTCGAGGGTGCATCCCGGACCGGGTAGCCTTTCTGACCATGACGAACGGTGAATCGACGCCGACACCGCGGTGCGAGGCGCAGGCCCGGAGGCGGCAGCATGCGTAACCACCCAGGGCCCGGCAGCGCCGGCGATTCGAGTCGGCTGCGTGCCTCCGGCACGGTCGGCGTCGCGATGGTGACCCCCTTCAGTGCCGAGGGCAAGCTCGACGTCGATGCCGGCGTCGCGCTGGCGGCCCGCCTGGTCGACCGGGGTGTCGACCTGCTCGCGATCTCCGGCACCACCGGTGAATCGCCGACGACCACCGAGTCGGAAAAGGCCGATCTGCTGCGTGCGGTCGTCGACGCCGTCGGCTCGCGCGCCACCGTGATCGCCGGCGCCGGCACCTACGACACCGCGCATTCGGTGGAGCTGGCGCGCAACGCGCAGCGGGCGGGTGCCCACGGTTTGCTGGTCGTGACGCCGTACTACTCGCGGCCCACTCAAGAGGGCCTGATCGCACACTTCACCGCGGTCGCCGATGCCACCGATCTTCCGGTGACCCTCTACGACATTCCGCCGCGCTCGATCGTGCCGATCGCCTCCGACACCATCCGACGCCTGGCCGAGCACCCGCGCATCGTCGCGGTCAAGGACGCCAAGGGCGATCTCAATGCCGGTGCCGAACTCATCGCCACCACCGGCCTGGCCTTCTACTCCGGCGACGACACGCTGAACCTGCCGTGGCTGTCGATCGGGGCGACCGGATTCATCAGCGTCATCGGCCATCTGGTGCCGGAGCGGCTGCGCGAACTGGTCGACGCCTACGCCGCCGGTGACGTGGTCCGCG
This sequence comes from Nocardia sp. CDC519, assembly GCF_059509835.1. Classification (NCBI taxonomy): domain Bacteria; kingdom Bacillati; phylum Actinomycetota; class Actinomycetes; order Mycobacteriales; family Nocardiaceae; genus Nocardia; species Nocardia sp. CDC519. The sequence goes on from NZ_CM183377.1 coordinate 2,316,591, forward strand.
CCCGCGAGATCAACGCCGCCCTGGTGCCGTTGAACGCCGCGATGGCGCGGCTGGGCGGGGTGGCCATGTCGAAGGCGGGCCTGCGTCTGCTCGGCATCGACGTCGGCGAGCCGCGATTGCCGCAGCTCATGCCGGGCCCAGATCAGCTCGACCTGCTCAGCGCCGATCTGCGCGCGGCCGGAGTGCTGGGATGACGGCCCCGCTAGGCCGTCGTCCCCGCCGTTCCGCCAGCCGCGGCGCCGGCCCGGCCACGCCGCGTCCGCCGCAGCCGCCCGCCGCACCGGAAAAGCCCGCTGACACAACGCCTCCCGCGCCGAGCGAGGCCGAGGCTCCGGCCGCGCCCGTGCAGCAGACCGCACCCGAGCGGCCCGCACCGGAAAAAGCCGCGCCGGAAAAGGCCGCGGCGCCCGCGAAGGCCACCGAATCTCGTACCGGACAGGACCGTCCGCGTAAGCAGGGCCGGCCCCGGCAGGGTGGGCGTGGCCGCGGCGATCAATCCGCGCCGCAGCCGGATCCACGGGCCGCGGTCGCTCCGCAGGATCGCCTCGGCACGCCGCCGAAGGCGCCGAGCAACGGCCTGCGGGTCTTCGCCCTCGGCGGCATCGGCGAAATCGGCCGCAACATGACCGTTTTCGAGTACGGCGGCAAGCTGCTCATCGTCGACTGCGGCGTGCTGTTCCCGGAAGATCAACAGCCCGGCGTCGACCTGATCCTGCCGGACTTCCGTCCGATCGAGGATCGGATGGACGACGTGGTCGCGGTCGTGCTCACCCACGGCCATGAGGACCACATCGGCGCCGTGCCGTTCCTGCTGCGGTTGCGGCCCGACATCCCGGTCATCGGATCGAAGTTCACCCTGGCGCTGGTCGCCGCGAAATGCCGTGAGCACCGCCAGCATCCGAAGCTGGTGGAGGTCACCGAAGGCCAGCACACCACGCACGGCCCGTTCGGCTGCGAGTACTTCGCGGTCAACCATTCGATTCCGGATGCGCTCGCCGTCGCCATCCGCACTCCCGCCGGCGTCGCCCTGCACACCGGCGACATCAAGCTCGACCAGCTGCCGCTGGACGGCAGGCTCACCGACCTGGCCGGATTCTCCCGCCTCGGCGACGAAGGCGTCGACCTGTTCCTGGTGGATTCCACCAACGCCGAGGTGCCCGGCTTCGTCACCCCCGAACGCGAGATCGGCGGCGTCCTCGACACGGTGATCGGTAAGGCCAAGGGCCGGGTGATCGTCGCCTCCTTCGCCAGTCATGTGCACCGCATCCAGCAGGTGGTCGACGTCGCCCAGAAGTACGGGCGCCGCATCTGTTTCGTCGGCCGGTCCATGGTCCGCAATATGCAGATCGCCCAGGATCTGGGCTATCTGACGGTGCCCGACGGGATCGTCGTCGACTTGGATCAGGCCGCCACCCTGCCCAGCGACAAGCTGGTGCTGATCTCGACCGGTTCGCAGGGCGAACCGTTGTCGGCGCTGTCACGGATGGCGCGCGGTGACCACCGCCAGATCAATATCCGCGCCGACGATCTGGTCGTGCTCGCCTCGTCGCTGATCCCCGGCAACGAGAACTCGGTCTTCACCGTCGTCAACGGCCTGGCCAGGCTCGGCGCCTCGGTGATCACCCAGCAGAGCGCGAAGGTGCACGTCTCCGGGCACGCCTCCGCGGGTGAGCTGCTCTACCTGTACAACGCGGTCCGGCCCACCAATGCGATGCCCGTGCACGGCGAATGGCGGCATCTGCGCGCCAACGCCGCGCTCGCGGTGGCCACAGGGGTACCCGAGGACCGCGTGGTGCTGGCCGAGGACGGTGTGGTGGTCGATCTGGTCGACGGCATCGCCTCGATCGTGGGCCGGGTGCCGGTGGGCCACGTCTACGTCGACGGCCTGTCGGTCGGCGACGTCGGCGAATCCACGCTGTCGGACCGGCTGGTGCTCGGTGAGGGCGGTTTCATCGCCATCACCGTCGCGATCGACGAGACCACCGGCAAGGCGGTGAGCACGCCGGAGGTCAGCGGTCGCGGTTTCTCCGACGATCCGACGGCGCTCTCGGAGGCCGCGCAGCTGGTCGAGAGCGAACTGCTGCGCCTGGCCGGGGAAGGCATCACCGACACCCATCGCATCGCCCAGGGCGTGCGCCGGGTGGTCGGACGCTGGGTGGCCGACACCTACCGGCGCCGTCCGATGATCGTGCCGACGGTCATCGGGGTCTGAATCTCGCGGCGAACCCGTCGGACGAGCACTCGTCCGGCGGGTTTTCTGTTGCCTGCCGCACGCCACGACGGTGTGTCGGCGTGTCCGATGTCGCGGTCCGGTGCATGATGAACCCCATCACCTGGGCATTCGCCCCGCTCATCCGCACAAGTTACAGGCGATACCAGTGTTGCGGATGGTCCAGATGGTGCGTTTACGGCTAGCCTGAGTTCATGGCAGGTAAGTCCCGCAGCACCACTACGACACGTGCGCGGGCGGGATCGGCACGGGGGCGGACGACGGCGGCCTCCAATCGTTCGGCGACGAACCCATCTCGTTCGACGACTCGCACCGGTTCGGCCGGCCGTGGCCGCACCTCAGCGGCTCGCGGCCGCGCTACGGCCGGGCGGGTTCGCGCCTCGGGCGCGCGACGTCCCGCGCGCCGCCGGTCCGACACCGCACCACTGGCCGTCATCGGGCGCGGGATCAGCGGCGGCTGGACCATGCTGGCGCGCGGGCTCGGAGCCACCACCCGAACGCTGAGCCGGGCGGGGGAGATCGAGCACGGGCACCGCCGCGACGGGATCGCGCTGGCATTGATCGCTCTCAGCGGCGTCATCGCGGCGGCGGTGTGGCTCTCGGCGGGCGGCCCGATCGGACACTTCGTCGAGGACGTGATCCGTGCGGTATCGGGGTCGGCCTCGGCGGCACTGCCGTTCGTCGCCGCCGGCATCGCCCTGGTGCTGATGCGTACCGAACCGCATCCGGAGATCCGGCCCCGGCTGGTGCTCGGCGGGTTGCTCGTGGGGCTGCCGATGCTCGGGCTCTGGCATATCGCCGCGGGCGCCCCGACCGACGCGCACGGACGGTCGCGGGCGGCCGGTTTCGTCGGGTTCGTGGTCGGTGGCCCACTCACCGACGGGCTGACGGCGTGGTTGTCGGTACCGATCCTGTTGCTGGCCATCGTCTTCGGTGTCCTGCTGGTCACCGGCACCACCGTGCGCGAGGTGCCCGCCCTGTTCCGGCACTACTTCGGCACCGCGAGCGGTGGCGACGAATACGACGATTACGACCCCGACTTCGCCTCCGGTGGCTACGACGCGGACGGCTTCCCGCTCACCCGCGGCGGTTCCCGTCGCCGTGGCCGCACACCCGAGGAGAACTACCCGACCGACGAGTTCGCCGGCTCCGACGCCGTCACCGAATCGCTGGGCGAACCGCCGCTGCGCGACGCCAAGCCGATCGCCACCGACGTCCCGGCCGAACCACCCAAGCCCAAGGCCAAGCCGAAGCCGGCCAAGGTCGTCGACCAGACTCCGCCGCCGCCGAAGGAACCGGAGTTCGTCACCGACCGGGTCATCGAAGGCGATTACACGCTGCCGCCGATGAGCCTGCTCACCGACGGGGAACCGCCCAAGAAGCGCAGCGCCGCCAACGAATCGATGATCGAGGCGATCACCGAGGTGCTGGTGCAATTCAAGATCGACGCCGCGGTCACCGGTTTCGTGCGCGGACCGACGGTCACCCGGTACGAGGTCGAACTCGGGCCCGGTGTGAAGGTCGAGAAGATCACCGCCCTCGCCCGCAATATCGCCTACGCGGTCGCCACCGAGAACGTCCGCCTGCTCGCGCCGATCCCCGGCAAGTCGGCCGTCGGCATCGAGGTGCCCAACTCCGATCGCGAACTCGTGCGCCTCGCCGATGTGCTCAAGGCGCCGTCGACCCGCAACGATCACCATCCGCTGGTGATCGGGCTCGGCAAGAACATCGAAGGCGAGTTCCTGGCCGCGAACCTGGCCAAGATGCCGCATCTGCTGGTGGCCGGTTCCACCGGCTCCGGTAAGTCGAGCTTCGTGAACTCGATGCTGGTCTCACTGTTGCAGCGGGCCACCCCGGAGGAGGTCAGGATGATCCTGATCGACCCGAAGATGGTGGAACTGACGCCCTACGAGGGCATTCCGCATCTGATCACGCCCATCATCACCCAGCCGAAGAAGGCGGCGGCCGCGCTGGCCTGGCTGGTGGAGGAGATGGAGCAGCGCTACCAGGACATGCAGGCCAACAAGGTGCGCCATATCGACGACTTCAACAAGAAGGTGAAGTCGGGTGCGATCACCGCGCCGCTGGGCAGCGAACGGGTCTACCGCCCGTACCCGTACATCTTGGCGATCGTGGACGAGCTGGCCGACCTGATGATGACGGCCCCGCGCGACGTCGAGGATGCGATCGTGCGGATCACCCAGAAGGCGCGTGCCGCGGGCATTCACCTGGTGTTGGCGACGCAGCGGCCGTCTGTGGACGTGGTGACGGGTCTGATCAAGACCAATGTGCCCTCGCGGCTGGCGTTCGCGACGTCCTCGCTCACCGATTCGCGCGTGATCCTGGACCAGCCGGGCGCGGAGAAGCTGATCGGTATGGGTGACGGCCTGTTCCTGCCGATGGGCGCGGGTAAGCCGACCCGCTTGCAGGGCGCCTACATCAGCGACGAGGAGATCCACGCCGTCGTCGAATTCACCAAGAACCAGGCCGAACCCGAGTACACCGAGGGCGTCACCGCGGCCAAGGCGGGGGAGAAGAAGGACGTCGACCCCGACATCGGCGACGATCTGGACCTGTTCTTGCAGGCGGTGGAGCTGGTGGTCACCTCACAGTTCGGTTCCACCTCGATGTTGCAGCGCAAGCTGCGGGTCGGATTCGCCAAGGCAGGCCGGCTCATGGACCTGATGGAGACCCGCAACGTCGTCGGGCCGAGCGAGGGTTCCAAGGCGCGTGATGTGCTGGTGAAACCGGATGAGCTCGAAGGGCTGCTGTGGTCGATCCGCGGCGGTGGGGACGAGCCGCCGCCGGAGGCCGAGGACTGATCGGTGCCCCGGTTCGGAAGGTTTGCTCTGGCCGATCCGCCGCGTGCGATGCACGTGCGGGATCGGACGAGGAGTGACCTCCGTCGGAGCTCACCGTGGAGTCGAACCACGCGACCGGGCCTTATGAGAGCCCGGCGGCAACCTGCGTGAGCCATGGGCCGAAGGCTGGACAGCATTCGGCCCGCGTGCGCTCGGGAGGATTCGAACCTCCAGCCCTCTGAGTCGTAGTCAGATGCTCTGTCCGTTGAGCTACGAGCGCGAAGAATTACGCGGCAATGAATATGTGGCAGCAGGAGGATTCGAACCTCCGATGGCGTAATGCACCTGATTTACAGGCAGGCCCTTTCGTCCGCTCGGGCATACTGCCGCAATTCCTGTGCACCATTGATGTGCACACGAAAAAAGGGCCATTCCTGGCTTTCGCCATGGAATGACCCCTGCCGGATCCGAAAAGGTCTGGCTAGGGGCTGCTCCGGGCGCGAGCGAGGCCATCCGCGTACGGCATGGCTTCGGGCAGGACGAATGCGCCGCTCCGGCGTGCGACGCCGAGCCGGCGCATCTGCCGCTCGTGAATGCGCTGCACGTTCATGGTTCCGGCCTTTCGCCTGTCGTGTTGGTACCGGGGGAGTTTCGATGACGGCTACAACGGTAGCACCCGAATTATGTTCCAGAAAAGAGCTTTTCGGCGGCGAGTATTTCTTTGTCCACGCGCCGGACTGTCGACCGGCGCTTTCGGCCCGGCGCTGTCGGGCGCGCCAGCTCGGCCGGGTTCCGGTGGATGTAGGACGGTGGACGTAGGACAACGAGCGCAGCCACGTGCACCCGACGCCGCACGGCGATCGTGCGGTGGCGAGGCCGGCTGCGGCCGCTGCGGTCTGCGTAGCCGACGTGATGTCCTGGCGCGTGTGGCCGGTGCACCGCCGGCGACCCGGTGCACGAGACCGACATCACGGCGCGCGGTGACCTGCGCGGGATGTGAAATCATGGTGAGCAACCAGCCCGCAAGCCGAGCGAAACGGGCAAATCGGGCATGATTGACGTCATGAGTCTTACTGCCGATCGGAGCGCACCATGCAGGTGACCGCGCTGGAGTGGGGGATCACCGTCGCGGTGATCCTCGGTTTGTTCGTCTTCGACTTCTTCGCCCACGTACGCACACCGCACGAACCGACCTTCCGTGAGTCCGGCTTCTGGTCGGCGGTCTACATCGGCCTCGCACTGGCCTTCGGTGGTTTCATCGCCTGGAAGTGGGGCGGGACCTACGCCGGGGAGTACTACGCGGGCTTCGTCACCGAGAAGGCGCTCTCGGTGGACAACCTGTTCGTGTTCTTGATCATCATGTCCACCTTCGCGGTGCCACGGATCTACCAGCAGAAGGTGCTGCTCATCGGCATCGTGGTGGCCTTGGTCATGCGCGGTGTGTTCATCGCCGTCGGCGCCGCCGCGATCAGCGCGTTCAGTTGGGTGTTCTACCTGTTCGGCCTGTTCCTGGTCTACACCGCGGTCAAGCTGCTGCGCGAGAGCGGACACGAGGTCGAGGAGGAGCAGAAACGCGACAGTCGCATCGTCGCGCTGACCAAGAAGCTGGTGCCGACCACCGACGAATACGACGGCGACAAGCTGCTCACCAAGATCAACGGCCGGCGCGCGGTCACCCCGATGCTGCTGGCGCTGCTGGCGATCGGCTTCGCCGACCTGCTGTTCGCGCTTGACTCCATCCCCGCCATCTACGGCCTCACCGAACAGCCCTACATCGTGTTCGTGGCGAACGCCTTCGCGCTGATGGGCCTGCGTCAGCTGTACTTCCTGATCGGCGGCCTGCTCGACCGGCTGGTGTACCTGTCCTACGGGCTGTCGGCCATCCTGGCCTTCATCGGTGTGAAGCTGGTGCTGCACGCCCTGCACGAGAACACGCTGCCGTTCATCAACGGCGGTGAGCACGTGTCGGTGCCGGAGATCTCCACCGCGTTCTCGCTGTCGGTCATCATCGGCATCCTGGTGGTGGCGACGGTGGCGAGCCTGCTGCGCACCAAGCAGACCAAACAGGCGGCAAAGTAGTGGCAACCCGGTGGTGCCGGTCGGGTTCCCGGCCGGCACCACCGGTGCTCATACCTGGCTCATGGCTCCGAAGATGGGCAGCCATTCGTTGACCCTGACCTCGGTGATCAGGTTCCTGCGAGCGAACGGATCCTCGGCCAGCAGGGTGCGCAGCGCGGTCTCGTCGTCGGCCCGGAACACCAGCAGGGCGCCCGAACCGTCCGGATACGGCCCGCTGGTCAGCAGCGTGCCTTCGGCCAGCCGATCGGCCAGCCAGCCGCGATGCTCGGGACGATGCTCGTCGCGCCCGGGCACGGTCTCGGCGGTGTAGGTGTAGTGGACGGCGAACAGCGGCACGTCGGATCGCTTTCTGTCGAAGGTGGGCGGGAGCCGCTCAGAGCGTGAGCAGCATCCGGGTGTTGCCGAGGGTGTTCGGCTTGACGTAGCTCAGGTCGAGGAATTCGGCGACGCCGGTGTCGTAGGAGCGGCACATCTCGGCGTACACCTCGGCGGTCACGGGCGTGCCGTCGATCTCGACGAATCCGTGCCGGGAGAAGAACTCCACCTCGAAGGTCAGCACGAACAGCCGGCTCAGTTCCAGCTCCCTGGCCACATCGATCAGCCTGCGCACGATGAGCTTGCCCACACCCTGGCCCTTCACATCCGGGTGCACCGCCACCGTGCGAACCTCACCCAGATCGGCCCACAACACATGCAGCGCGCCGCAACCGACCAACCGGCCGTCCTGCTCGGCAACCCAGAATTCCTGCACGGCCTCGTAGAGGTTGACCAGATTCTTTTCCAGCAGGATCCGGCCCGAATAGACGTCAACCAGGGCTTTGATCGCGGGGACGTCCGAGGTTCGGGCACGTCGCACCGTCGGGGCACGATCATGCGCGCCTGCCGATGCGGTGGCGGGCGCGCCGGACGGCGCCGCGCCTGCGGGATCGGCGGGCACCGCGGCGGGTGCGTCGCTGGTCGAACCACTCAGTGGTCCCCGTGAGGTCATGGGGTGCACAGTAGTCGGCCCCGCTACCGATAGTCTGGAGATGTGCCGCACACCCAGTCGTACCGCTCAACGCATCGCGCCGGGCAGCGCGACTGGATCCAGAGGCGGCCATGAGCGTGCAACCCGAGGAAATGGATCGTGGCTGGTCCGGTCCCGCGCCGCTGCGCCCGGGTCTGGTGCCGCCGCCCGCCGAGCCCGCCGTTCCGCTGTTGAACATCGCGAACGTGCTGACCATGGCCAGGATCGCGCTGGTACCGCTGTTCGTGCTCGCGCTGTTCGCCGGCGGCGGTCACGACACGGGGTGGCGGATCACCGCGGCGGCGCTGTTCGGGCTCGCCGCGATCACCGATCGCTTCGACGGGCAACTGGCCCGCAAATACGGCCTGGTCACCGACTTCGGCAAACTCGCCGACCCCATCGCCGACAAGGCGCTGATCGGTTCCGCGCTGATCGGGCTGTCGGTGCTGGGTGATCTGGCGTGGTGGATGACGATCGTCATCTGCGGCCGAGAGCTCGGCATCACGCTACTGCGGCTGGTGGTCGTGCGCCGCGGCGTCATCCCGGCCGGTCGCGGCGGCAAGCTGAAAACTCTGGTGCAGTCGCTGGCCATCGCGGTGCTGGTGCTGCCGCTGGCCGGTGGATTCGCCACCGCCGGGATGGCGCTGATGTGGCTGGCGCTGGTGCTGACGGTGGCCACCGGACTCGATTACGTCGGCCAGGCGGCGCGCGTGTGGTTCGCCGGATCTCCCCGTCACCGCAACGGATGAGCGATCCGCTCACCGCGCAGGTGCCCGCCGCCGAACTCGTGTCCGCCCTGGCCGCGGCCGGCCAGACCGTCGCCACCGCCGAATCGTTGACCGCAGGCCTGCTCAGCGCCACCATCGCGGGGATTCCCGGTGCCAGCGCGGTACTGCGCGGCGGGCTGGTGGTCTATGCCACCGATCTCAAACACAGCCTGGCCGGAGTCGGCGCCGAGGTGCTCGACACCGAAGGCCCGGTGGCCGCGAGCACCGCCGAACAGCTCGCCGTCGGCGCCCGCACCCGCTGCGGCGCCGATTGGGGAGTGGGCCTGACCGGGGTCGCCGGGCCGGACCCGCAGGGCGGATACCCGGTCGGCACGGTCTTCCTCGGACTGGCCGGTCCGGGGCACACCGAAGTGATGCGGTTGAAACTGTCCGGCGACCGGTGGAACATCAGACTGGGTGCGGCACGGACCGCGCTCGCCGAACTCCTGCGATGTGTGCGGGCTCCGGCGGCGGCGGACTGAATTCGCGGCGAGATCTCTCGCTCGGGAACCAACCGGACGCACCTGGACGTTGTGCCAGAAAGCGGCGCATGCGCGCCGACGCCTGGAAACAGGGAGTGAGGAGACCGAGATGACGCTGCTGCGAGAAGCGATCGGTGACAGTCTGCGGCGTGCGCGTCTCGCCCAGCAGCGAACTCTGCGGGAGGTGTCCACATCCGCGCGGGTGAGCCTTGGCTACCTGTCGGAGGTCGAACGAGGCCGCAAAGAGGCCTCGAGCGAGCTGCTGGCCGCGATCTGCGAGGCCCTCGATGTTCCGTTGTCGCGAGTGCTGTGGGACGTGAGCACGATCATGGCCGGGGTGGACGACGTGCGCGAGCCCGCCGTCGCGGTGCCGGCGGGCGCTGACGCGGCCGAGGCCCCGGCCGCCGCGGAGGAAGCCGAGGCCGCACCCGCCGAACCCGCCACCGCCACGATGTCGGTGGCCGGCCCCGAGGTACGCCCGCATATCGACGGCGAGACCAGGATCGTCATCCCCGCGCCGCGTTCGGACACCCTGGTTCTGGTGAAGAGCGCGTGAGCCCCGAATCGGCGGTGTGCCGTGGCAACGCTGCGGGCCACCGGCAAAAGCGGATAGATTCGTCATAGGCGGCGGAAGCAGACCGTGTCCGACCCTACTCGCGGGGTTGGCCCGGTCCAGGCGCCACGTAGTGGAGGATAGGCACATATCGGGTGCGTGACGGTCGCGCACTGGAGTCGCGCACAGCGGCGCAGCAGATGGAGGCGGGATCAATCGATGGCTAATCCGTTCGTCAAGGCCTGGAAGTACATGATGGCCCTCTTCGATTCCAAGATCGAAGAGCACGCGGATCCGAAGGTCCAGATTCAGCAGGCTATCGAGGAAGCGCAACGCCAGCATCAGGCCCTCTCGCAGCAGGCCGCGTCGGTCATCGGCAACCAGCGCCAGCTGGAGATGAAGCTGAACCGTCAGCTGGACGAGGTCGAGAAGCTCAACGCCAACGCCCGTCAGGCCGTCACCCTGGCCGATCAGGCGACCGCCGCGGGCGATACCGAGAAGGCGATCCAGTACACCAACGCGGCCGAGGCCTTCGCCGCGCAGCTGGTCACCGCCGAGCAGTCGGTGGAAGACCTGAAGGTGCTCCACGATCAGTCGTTGCAGGCCGCCGCGCAGGCCAAGAAGGCGGTCGAGCAGAACGCCATGCTGCTGCAGCAGAAGGTCGCCGAGCGCACCAAGCTGCTCAGCCAGCTCGAGCAGGCGAAGATGCAGGAGCAGGTCAGCGCCTCGCTGCAGCAGATGGACTCCACCCTGTCGGCCCCCGGCTCCACGCCGAGCCTGGATGCGGTGCGCGAGAAGATCGAACGCCGCTATGCCACCGCGCTCGGCTCGGCCGAACTCGCCCAGAACTCGGTGCAGGGCCGGATGCTCGAAGTGCAGCAGGCCAGCATTCAGATGGCCGGGCACAGCAAGCTCGAGCAGATCCGCGCCTCCATGCGCGGGGATGCCCTGCCCTCCGGCGGTGCCGCACCGGCGATCAACCCGGCGCAGGCGCAGGCCGATCCGGCGCAGCCGCAGCCGCAGATGAACAAGGGCCAGACCGCGCAGCAGTAGCGGCGAGGAAACAACCATGGTGGCGAGCGTGCGGGCGTCCGGTAGACCGATCGGCGCCCGCACCCGCCCCGAACGCCGACCGTCCGGCGGGGCGGTCGTAGTGGTGTCGGCGGAAGGATTGACATGAGCCGCAACGGTTCCCGCGGCCGCGTCGACGGCATGAACATCTTCGGATCACCGGCCTTCGGAACCGGGCAGACCAACCTGCCCGACACCTTGCGCGATGTGGGCGAGCACGCACTCGTGGCCGTGCGCCGCTGGGCGGATCCGCGTGAACGCGAACTACGCAAGCGCCGCCGGGCCCGCAGGCGCAGCATGCAATTGGGCACCGTTTCCGGTCTCACCACGGTGGGAACCGTTGGGCTGGTCATCATTTCGGCCCCCGCCTGGGCCGTGGTGGTCGTCGGCGGCGGCGCGGTGGCCTTGGTGACGGGCACCGCGCTCAGTGCGCGCCGCTATCTGCGGCTGCGCGGAAAACCGCTGCCGCAGGCGGCCTTCATCGCGCGTAAGGCGCCGGGCGTGCGTTCGGCGGCGCGGGCCCCGATCGTCGCTTTGGTCCGAGCCGAGCGGGCCATGCACGATCTCGGTGCCCAGATCGCGCGATCGCGCCGGCTGCCGCCCGACGAACTCGACGACCTGCTCGATACCGCTCGCTCCGGCGCGGCCGCCCTGCACGCGCTGGCCGCCGACATCGTCGCCATGGAACGCGCCGCGGCCACCGTCGGCCGCACCAATCCGCAGGCGGGCGCCTCGCTCACGGCCACTGTCGGCGCGGCGGTGCAGCGGCTGGAATCCGGTGTCGCCGAATACGAACAACTCGTCGCCGCCGCCGGTCGCGTACTCGCGGTGCCCGACAGCACCGTTGTCGCCTACCAGTTCAACGGCATCGTCGCCGAACTCCAGCACGCCGCCGACCGCCTCGACGGCTGGGCTCAGGCCCTCACCGAAATCGCCGACAAGCAGGCGCCCGCACCCCTGCCGCCGCACGGCGGTTAGCCGCCGAGCAACTCCCGCAGCCGCGCCAGTGACTGTGCGGTGGGTTCGGCGCCGTCCACCCGCAACGCCCAGTCGAATTCCGCGGTCGACCATCGGTGCACGCTGCCGGCCCAGCCCAGCTCCCACGGTTCGGCCGAACGCGGACGCCGCGCGAGCATCGACCAGAACGGCGGACGGCCGAGCGAAGCGGTGAACGCACCGGTCGCTTCGTCGAATTCGTGAACGGTCTCGATATCGAGCGGCACATCTACCTGAATCGAGAGTGGCTCCGGGGTGACGGTACGGGCGAACCACTCTCGGTGCTGTCGCTGCCGTTCCAGGGCGCGCTCCCGCATCCGGCGCTGTACATCGGCCCGCGTGCGTACCGGTCCGGGCCAGCTGAACACGTCATCGTCGATCGGCGCACCAACGCTCAGCTCGATCCATTCGTCACTGACCAGCCCGGCGTCGTCATTGCGCTGTTGCAGCACGAGTCCGGTTTCCTGATCGACCACCAGCTGTATCGGGAACGGTTTGTGCGGTGGCGGGCCGAGTTCCACCGCCCAGGCCGGACGGCCGAGGAAGACGGTCGTGGTGATGGGGCCGGTCGGGCGGGTGAAATCCTCGCCCACGAAATCGTTTGCGCTGCGCCGCACCACCAGCCGCACGGCGCTGCCGATGAACCGGACCGCCGACGCGTCATCCTCGAGCGGCGGTTCGCCCGGAGTGTCGAACCGCCACGATCGCACCCCATCGCTGAGGACCAGAGGTTGTCCGTCCTGGTTCTCGACGCGAATGCGCGCACCATGACGCCAGACCCGCCAGAGGGTGCGATCCGGGCCGGTCGCGCCGACGAACGTCGGCCTCTGCTGCCCGGCGAAGCTCACCCATCCGGCGCCGCCGGGTGCGGGGTCCGCGCTGGCGATGACTCCGTGGATCGGCGGCTCGGTGCCGGCTTCGCGCACCATCGCGTCGAGGACGCGGGCCCAGGACGGATGCTGGGGATCGTCGGTCATCGCGGGCTCCTCGCTCGGTTCCGGCCCCATCAGAGCCCGCGCCCGCGGCCGAGAGCAAGACGACGCGCGGAGTACGGCTCGATCGCTTCCGGTGTTCGCGGTGGCGAGCCGAAGGCGGTGGGGCGCCGGTGCGGCCCCACCGATGATCATCGGCGCTCAGAGGGAGCGGGCGATGATTTCCTTCATGATCTCGTTGGTGCCCGCGTAGATCATCTGCACGCGGTTGTCGACCCACATGCGCGAGATCGGGTATTCGGTCATGTAGCCGTAGCCGCCGTGCAGCTGCAGGCATTCGCTGGCCACCGACATCGCGCGCTCGGTGGTCCACCACTTGGCCATCGCGACCGTCGGGATGTCGAGCTCGCCTGCGATGTGCTTGGCGATGCAGTCGTCGGTGAACACCCGGGCGATCTTGGCTTCGGTGGCGACCTCGGCCAGCTTGAACTTGGTGTTCTGGAAACCGAACACCGGGCGGCCGAACGCCTCGCGCTCTTTGGTGTAGCGCAGGGTGTGCTCGAGCGCGACCTCCATGCCCGCCACCGAGCCGACGGCGATGATGAGCCGTTCCTGTGGCAGCTGCTGCATCAGCTGGATGAAGCCCTGGCCTTCCTGCGAGCCGAGCAGATTGCTCACCGGGATGCGCACGTCCTCGAAGAACAGCTCGGAGGTGTCCTGACCCTTCTGGCCGATCTTGTCAAGCACCCGCCCACGCCGGAAACCGGGCCGGTCGGCCTCGACCAGCACCAGGCTGATGCCGGAGGCGCCCTGGCTGGTGTCGGTCTTGACCACCACGATGATCAGGTCGGCCTGCGCGCCGTTGGTGATGAAGGTCTTCGACCCGTTGACGATGTACTCGTCGCCATCGCGGATGGCCTTGGTCTTGACGTTCTGCAGGTCCGATCCGGTGCCCGGCTCGGTCATCGCGATCGCGCCGACGACCTCACCGCTGGCCATCTTCGGCAGCCACTGCTGCTTCTGTTCCTCGGTGCCGTAGGCCAGCAGGTAGTGCGCGACGATGCCGTTGTGCAGGCTCTGGCCCCAGGCGGTGTCCACCACGCGGGCCTGTTCCTCGATCAGCACGGCCTCGTGCGCGAAGGTGCCGCCGCCACCGCCGTATTCCTCCGGGATCGACAGGCACAGCAGTCCCAGTTCACCGGCCTTGTTCCACAGGTCGCGGTCGACGTGGTGCTGCTCGATGTACTTGTCGACGTTGGGCGCGACTTCCTTCTCGAAGAAGGCCCGCGCGAGCTCGCGCAGCGCATCGAGGTCCTCGTTCATCCAACACGACCGGTAGGTGGTCATCGGGTGTGTCCTCCCGTTGAGCGGCCCCGGGGACGGTATTCGTTACCGGGAATAACGGGTACAGTGTGTCCCACACCGGCCGGTGTGACAAGCCCCACCTTCGTCGCGACGGCCCCGACCTGCGATAGCGTGGCGCGACGTGGAACGACAGCGATGGACCGACACCGCCGAGACCCGCCGTTCGGGTTCGGTTTCCGCAGCGCGCGACGAACGGCGCGCCGCGATCGTCGACGCCGCGATCGCCGCGATCGCCGAACACGGCCCCGACGCGCTGACCGGGCAGATCGCTGACCGCGCCGGCCTCAACCGCACCCACTTCTATCGTCACTTCGCCAGCAAGGCGGAGCTGGATTGGGCGGTGGCCAAGCGCGCACACCTGGAGATCACCGAGCGGATCCGCGCCGCGCTCGTGGTCGACGGCACTCCGCTCGACGCCATCCGCGCCCCGATCGTGGCGCATGTCGGCTGGGCGGGCGAACATCCGAACCTGTATCGGTTCCTGCTGGGGCGCAACTACTACCGGGGCAAGGACATGCCGCGCATCGGCGGCAGTGCGTTCGCCGCCGAGATCTCCGCGGCGGCGGTCCGCTACATCCCCCGGTTCGACGCCGATCCCGTGGCCGCGGACCGCTTGGTCGTCGCGCTGCTCGGCCTCATCGATGCCACGGTGCAGTGGTGGTTGTCCTACCGCGACACCTCGCGCGAGGAGTTGGTGGAGCTGCTCACCGCCCAGGCCTGGCTGCTGATCGACCACCACCTGCGGACCGTCGGCGTGGTGCTCGACCCGAATTCGCCACTGGAACGGCGCTGAACGCTCAGCGAGTGATCTCCAACGTCGCATGCACCGGGGTGACACCGGTGGTCAGATCCAGCACCGGGCAGTGCGCCTCCACCGCCTGCTGGAGTTCGGCGTAACGCTCATCGGTCTCCGGACCGCGCACCCGTACCCGCACCCGGACCTGCTGGAAACCCGGGCGCACCGAATCGTCCAGGCCGAAGAAGCCGCGCACATCCAGATCGCCCTCGGCCGTCAAGGACAGCTCGTCGACGGTGATGCCGAGCCGCTGGGCCCAGAACCGGTAGGTCACCACCTGGCACGACAGCAGTGCGGCCAGATACACCTCCACCGGATTGGCGGCCGTATCGTCTCCGCCGAGAGTCGGTGGCTCATCGACCACCAGGGTGTGCGACCGCGCCGTGATCGAACTCCCTACCCGGCCCTGCGGAACGGCCGAGGCGCGGAATACGACCTGAGCGTTGCGGGAATCCTGGGCCACCGCGGTGGCGGTGGCAGCGGCGATGTCGTTGAGCGGCGTGGCCGTGGGCGCCGGGGTAGTAGTCATGACCGCGACGGTAGGGGCCGACGGCACCGCCGACGAGGGTTGTGTTCGCCATGATTCTGACGGCGGATGCGCCGGCTGCCGCGGCTAGGGGTGAACCCTGAACTTCACCCCGATATCGGCTCTCACCTGGTGATTTATCGCCTACCCGGTGTCATGCTCGGAGGACGACGAATTGCTGGGAGGCACGAAATGCTGTGGAAGATCATCGGCGTGGTCGCCGTTGTCTGGATCGCACTGGCCGTCATCGGTGCGTTGATCAAGGGCCTGTTCCCGATCCTGATGATCAGCGCCGTGGTGTTCGGCCTCTACCTGCTGTACAAGGCGGTGTCGGGTTCGGACAAGAACACCGTGAGCAAACTCTGACCCACCACGCACGGGCCGTGCGGCTTCCCGATACGGAAGACGCACGGCCCGTTGCCGTCTCGGGGGCGTGTTTGAATGGCGGGTATGGAGCAGCTACCGGAAGACTGGCAGCGCGGTCTGGTCATCGTCGCGCATCCCGACGACATCGAATACGGCGCCGCCGCAGCCGTCGCCCGCTGGACCGGCCAGGGCAAGGACATTCGATATGTCCTGGCCACCTCGGGGGAGGCCGGCATCGCCGGGATGCCGCCCGCCGATGCCGGCCCGCTGCGCGAAGGCGAGGAGATCGCCTCGGCCGCCGTGGTCGGCGTCAGCGAGGTCGAGTTCCTCGGCTACCCCGACGGACGGGTCGAGGCGAGCCTGGCCCTGCGGCGCGACCTGGCCGCCGCCATCCGGCGCCACCGCCCGGAGATGGTGGTGCTGTTCAACTTCGGCGATGTGTGGGCGCCCGGCTACGTCAACAGCGCCGATCACCGCGCCGTCGGACGCGCGGCGCTGGATGCGGTGTCGGACGCGGGCAACGAATGGATTTTCCGTGAACTCGCCGAGCTGGAACCGTGGACGCCGCGCTGGGCGGCAGTGGTCGGGCCGAAGGTCACCCACGCCGTCGACGTCACCGACACCATCGACAAGGCCGAGGCCTCGCTGGCCGAGCACCGCCGCTACCTGGAGGCGCTGAGCGAGGAACCGGTGGCCGACCAGGTGCGGGCCGTCCTCGACATGACCACCGGGCGCATCGAGGGTTTCCCGGCCGAGCGTGCGGTGGGCTTCGAGCTGTTCCACTTCCGCGGCTGAGCCCACCGTGCGCCGTCGGCGTCGATGAGCGGTGTGGCAGGCTGGGCGGATGCGAGTAGCCGTCGTCGCAGGCCCGGATCCGGGCCACGCGTTCCCCGCTATCGCGCTGTGCCTGCGCTTCGCCGCCGCCGGTGACGAGCCGGTGCTGTTCACCGGGCCGCGCTGGTTCGACGCCGCCCGAGCGGCAGGCATCGGCGTGCGCAGGCTCAAAGGGCTGGCGCCGCGCGAGATCGATGACGATCGCGACGCCGGTCAGCGCATCCATGAACGCGCCGCCCACATTTCGACCGAGATCCTGCCCGAACTCAGCGCGATGCTGCCGGAACTGGTGGTCTCCGATGTGCTGACCGCGGGCGGCGGGATGGCGGCCGAACGGCTCGGCGTGCCGTGGGTGGAGCTCTCACCGCATCCGCTGTACCTGCCGTCGAAGGCCTTGCCGCCCATTGGTAGTGGGCTCGCTCCCGGTACCGGGCTGCGTGGCCGGATCCGTGACGGGTTCTTGCGGTCGATGACCGCCCGCGCCATCGAACAAGGACGCCGCCAGCGTGCCCGCGCACGGGAAAGCGTCGGGCTGCCGGGCGAGGACCCCGGCCCGATCGCCCGGTTGATCGCGACCCTGCCCGCCCTCGAGGTGCCGCGACCGGACTGGCCGGAGACCGCGCATCTGATCGGGCCGCTGCTGTGGGAGCCGACCGACTCCGTGCTGGAACCGCCGCCGGGTGACGGCCCGCTGGTCATGGTGGCGCCGTCGACCGCGCACACCGGTGTGGCCGGGATGGTGGAGACGGTGCTGGCCGGGCTGGACGGCACCGGCGTCCGAGTGGCGGTGTCGATGCTGGACGAGCCGCCCGCCGATCTGCCGCCGTGGGCCACCGCAGGACTGGGCCGCCAGGATGTTCTGCTGCGCCGGGCCTCGGTCGTCGTCGGTGGTGGCGGGCACGGTCTACTCGCGAAATCGCTCACCGCCGGAGTGCCGGTGGTGACGGTGCCCGGCGGCGGTGATCAATGGGAGCTGGCCAACCGTGCGGCGCGCCAAGGAAGTTCGCTGCTGGTGCGTCCACTGACCGCCGCCGCCGTGCGCGAGGCGGTGCTGCGGATCCTCGACGGACCGGGCTTCGCCGCAGCCGCCGCCGAGGCCGCCGCGGGCCTGTCGGTGGTGACCGACCCGGTGCAGGTCTGCCACACGGTGCTCGCCACCGCCCGCTGACGCCGCCGCTCGACGCGGGTATCTTCGGCACGGTGCGATTGACCGAATTCCAGGAGCTGTTGCACACCGAGTTCGGTGTGTCCCGCGGTGACACCCTCCTCACCGACCACGTCATCCCCTCCCTCGGCGGCCGCACCGGCGCCGCCGCCATCGAAGCCGGCGTCGACCCCCGCGACGTCTGGCGCGCGCTCTGCGCCGAATTCGACGTCCCCCGCTCCCGCTGGTGAGTGCGGCACCGGCCGGCTGGGAGGCGCCGCTGCCGCCGGCCATCGCTGCGCTCCTCGGCGATTCGCCCGACTGGTCGGATGCGCACGAGGGGATGAGCGGCGGTGTCGTCTTCGCCGCCGGGTATTGGGTGAAACGGGGCCAAGAGGCCGTCGCCGAGTACGAACGGCTGCGCTGGCTCGCCGGGCGGGGGATACCTGTGCCCGAGGTGGCGGCGTTCGACGAGGATGTGCTCATGCTGGCCGACGTCGGGGTGCCGAGTCTGGCGCGGCGGGGTGGGCGAGTCGGTGCTGTGATGGGGGAAGCGCTGCGCGTCTTGCATCAGGTGCCCGTCGCCGATTGCCCGTTCGACGGACGGCTCGAGGTGATGGTGCCGAAAGCTCGCCGGCGGGTATCGGAGGGGCTGGTCGATGCCGAAGACTTCGACGACGACCACCCGTTGACGCCCGAACAGGTGCTGCGGCGGTTGATCGACGAGCAGCCGGAGGACGAGGATCTGGTTGTCGCGCATGGTGATTTCACGCCGGCGAATGTGCTCGAGGGCGGCATCCTGATCGACGTCGGTGCGCTCGGGGTGGCGGACCGCCACCGGGATCTCGCACTTGCCGCGCGGGATCTGCGCGAGGACTTCGGCGATGCCGAGGTGGCCGAGTTCTTCGCCGCGTACGGGCTGGTCGAACCGGATCAGCGCACACTCGACTACTACCGGCTGCTCGACGAACTGTTCTGAGCCGGGCGGGATCCGGGACGGTCAGGACTTCTTGGCGTAGTGGCGCGCGGCCTTGGTGCGGTTGCCGCAGGTGGCCATGGAGTGCCAGCGGCGCGTGCCGTTCTTCGAGGTGTCGTAGAAGAACAGCACGCAGTCGGGATGGGCGCACTGGCGGATGCGACCGGGGGCCGTGGCCAGCAGGCTCAGCAGGTTGTCGGCGGCCAGCCAACCCGGCAACCATGCCGGGTCGGTGATTTCGGGGGTGTCCACGGGCCCGGCGTCGGCGAGTGACCGGCGGATCCGGCCGTGGTTCAGCACGTCGTTGAGCGCGTCTCGGCGGCCGTCGCGTACGGCGTCGTAGATGGCGGCGCGGGCGGCGCGCACCGCTTCCAGCGCCGCGGCGTCGGCGTCGCAACGCCCGGCCAAGCCGTTGGCCGCCAACCAGATCTCCAGCCCGGCGATATCGGTGAGCAGGTCCTGCGGTCCGTCGCCGCTCATCCACCGGGTGTTCAACAGATCCAGGGCCAGCGGTTCACCGAGGTGAGGGCGTGGATCGAGCATGCCTGAGGGTAACGGCTCAGTGCGGACGGACGTATCAACCACCTCCTACTAACTGTCTAACCCAAGATAGACGGTTGACAAGTTGTGGTCTTCTCCTTAGATTCTAACCAGTCAAACAAATTATGACGGTTTGACCATTCCCCGAGGAGGATCCATGACCACGCCCCAGCTCGCCACCGGCCACATCGGGCTCAACGTCACCGACCTGACCCGATCGGTCGACTTCTACCGCCGCGCGCTCGGCTTCCAACAGCTGGCGGCCAGTACCGACGAGCACCGGAAATGGGCCTTCCTCGGCGCCGACGGCGTCCTGGTACTCACCCTGTGGCAGCAGAGCGACGGCGCATTCGCCGCCTCGAGTCCGGGGTTGCACCACCTGTCGTTCCAGGTCGACACCCTCGAGCAGGTGCGGGCGGTCGAGGCCACCCTGCGCGAGCTGTCGGTGGAATTCGCCTATGACGGCGTGGTGGCCCACGGCGAGGGGGCATCCTCCGGCGGCATCTTCTTCGCCGACCCGGACGGCATCCGCCTCGAGGTCTACGCACCCGGCGGCGCCGAGTCCGCGCCCGCTCCCAGTGGCGCCGCACCCACCTGCGGATTCTTCTGATCCATCGCCATCGACGGTTCGGGCAGTGAGGTGGGGAAACACGTGACTACGCCGTTCCATGCGGGAGAGCGCATGGTGCAGCAGCGGATGGGCCAGGCCGATATCGCCGGACGGGTCGGGCGCATGATCCGGCGCGACATCCCGGCGGTCGCCGCGGACTTCCTGGCCGAACAATCGATGGTGGTGCTCGGCGCCGCCGATGGCGAGGGCCGGATGTGGGCGAGCCAGCTGATCGGGCCGCCGGGATTCCTGCGGGCGACCGGAGCGGACACGGTCCTGGTGGATGCCATGCCCGCGCCCGGCGACCCGCTGCACGAGCCGACCACGCAGGCGCTCGGCGTCGGTCTGATCGCCCTGCAACCGCAGCGCCGCAGGCGCATGCGCGTCAACGGCACCGCCACACCCGAGGGCGACGGCCTGCGCATCGTCACCGACCAGGTGTATTCGAACTGCCCGAAATACATCTCGCGCAGAGATATTCGCTCATTCGACCCGCGAGCGCGCACCGCGCCGCGTCGCAGCGCCGCACTGGACGATCGGCAACGCGCCGCCGTCACCGCTGCCGATACGTTCTTCCTCGCCACCGCGGATGCCGACGGCCATGCCGATGCCTCCCATCGCGGCGGCAATCCCGGATTTCTGGAAGTGCTCGCACCCGACCGGCTGCGCTGGCCGGACTATCGCGGCAACTCGATGTTCATGACCCTGGGCAATATCGCGGTGAACCCCCGCTGCGGCATCCTCGTCCCGGACTGGACCACCGGCGGCAGCCTGCAGCTCACCGGTACCGCGGAACTGATCTGGCCGGAGGCCGAGTGTGCCGCCGGCGCCCAGTGCTCGATCGAATTCACCGTCACCGAGGTCGTCGACACCTCGGCGGCCGGCCCGCTGCGCTGGGGTCCGGCCGAACTCTCACCCGTCAATCCCTGATCCGGCTCCATGAAAGGAATGGTCGATGCGACCCCCACTGCCCCCGTTCGATCGCAGCACCGCCGAAGCCAAGGTGCGTGCCGCCGAGGACGCCTGGAATTCCCGCGACCCCGAACGGGTCGCGGCCGCCTACACGCCGGACTCGGTCTGGCGTAACCGGGACGAACACTTCGCCGGGCGCGCGGCCATCGTCGAGTTCCTGAACCGCAAGTGGGCCGAGGAGAACGGGTACGCGCTGCGCAAGGAACTCTGGGCCTTCGACGGCAATCGGATCGCCGTGCGCTTCCAGTACGAATGGCACGACGAGCAGCGCCGGTGGTGGCGCAGTTACGGCAACGAGCAGTGGGAATTCGCGCCGGACGGCCTGATGATGCGCCGGGAGGCGAGCATCAACGACGTTGCGATCGGCGAATCCGAGCGGCGCATCTTCGGGCCGCGCCCGGCGGAGGATCGGACGCCGCTGCCGCAGTGGTAGCCGCCGTCCGGCGCGTCGCTTGACTCGAACACCTGTTCGGCTAATCTTGTCGCCAGAACTTGTCGGTGCCGCCCTCTAATGTGGGCGCCAACCACAGAACGAGACTCACCCGTCGAAAAGGGGATCAGGACATGGCACCACAGGCGTACGACCGCGACAAGGCGCTCGAGCTCGCCCTGGCTCAGGTGGAGAAGAGCTTCGGCAAGGGCGCGGTGATGCGGCTCGGCGAGGAGGCCCGCCAGCCCGTGTCGGTGATCCCGACCGGATCGATCGCGCTGGATGTGGCCCTGGGTATCGGCGGTCTGCCGCGCGGGCGCGTGGTGGAGATCTACGGTCCGGAATCCTCGGGTAAGACCACCGTCGCCCTGCACGCGGTGGCCAACGCTCAGGCTGCCGGTGGCGTCGCGGCGTTCATCGACGCCGAGCACGCGCTCGACCCGGACTACGCCCGCAAGCTCGGAGTCGATACCGACGCGCTGCTGGTCTCCCAGCCCGACACCGGTGAGCAGGCGCTGGAGATCGCCGACATGCTGGTGCGCTCCGGCGCCATCGACATCATCGTCATCGACTCCGTGGCCGCCCTGGTGCCGCGCGCCGAGATCGAGGGCGAAATGGGTGACAGCCACGTCGGCCTGCAGGCCCGCCTGATGAGCCAGGCGCTGCGCAAGATGACCAGCGCGCTCAACAATTCCGGCACCACCGCCATCTTCATCAACCAGCTGCGCGAGAAGATCGGCGTCATGTTCGGCTCGCCGGAAACCACCACCGGCGGTAAGGCGCTGAAGTTCTACGCATCGGTGCGCCTGGACGTGCGGCGCATCGAGACCCTCAAGGACGGCAGCGACGCGGTCGGCAACCGCACCCGGGTCAAGGTCGTCAAGAACAAGGTGTCGCCGCCGTTCAAGCAGGCCGAGTTCGACATCCTCTACGGTCACGGCATCTCCAAAGAGGGCTCGCTCATCGATATGGGTGTCGAGCAGGGCTTCATTCGTAAGTCCGGCTCCTGGTACACCTACGAAGGCGATCAGCTGGGCCAGGGCAAGGAGAACGCCCGCAAGTTCCTGCTGGACAACACCGACGTCCGCGACGAGATCGAGAAGAAGATCAAGGAGAAGCTGGGCATCGGCGCCGACGTGACGGCGAGCGAAGAGGTCCCCGCCGATTTCTGATCCGAGGCCGGCCCGGCGCCCCGCATCCGGTGAGGTTGCGGACGGCGTGCCCGCTGATCCCGTCGCAGCCATGCGGCAACAGTTGGCACGCCTCGGCGTCGAGGTCCCCGAATCCACCGGCTCACGGCCCGAAGGCCGGCAGCCGGCACCGGTTCGCCCGGCCGATGGTGGTTCGGCCGAGGCGAACGCATGGGGAACTCGGTCGGACGCGTCCGATCCGCAGCGGACACGTTCGACCGAGTTCCCCGGCACTCGTGGTCGCCGTGCGCGCACCAGCGGTGAGCGGGACCGCTACGGCGCACGGGACGACGGCGCGCCTGCCGCGACGCGACGTCGCCGCAGGCGCAGCGCCGAGGGCACCGGGCACGATGCCGACCACCGGCCGGCGCATCAGGATCGGGGTCCGGGAGGCGAGCCCAGCGGCGCCGTCATCCTCGAACGGCACACGCGTAGCTACCGCTCCGCATCGGACGACGACTCCGGCACCCCCGGCGACGGCTCTCAGTCGGCAGCTCCGCCGCGCACAAGAGCCGCACGAGGCGAGGCGCTCGCGACCGGCTCCGAATCCGGGGGCACAGTCGAGCAGGCGAAGGACGCGTGTCTGCGGTTGCTCGCCGTCCGCGCCCGCAGCCGCGCCGAACTCGCACAGCGGCTGGCCGCCAAGGGATACCCGGCCGAGGTGAGCGAGCAGGCGCTCGATCGGCTCGCCGAGGTCGGGCTCATCGACGATGCCGCGTTCGCTCAGCAGTGGGTCCAGTCCCGGCACACCTACTCCGGCAAGGGCCGCCAAGCCCTCGCCCAGGAGCTGCGCCGCAAAGGCGTCTCCCAAGACGACGCCGCCGACGCCCTCGCCGCCGTCACCGCCGACGACGAACACGACCGCGCCACCGAACTCGTCCGCCGCAAACTCCGCACCATGCCCGCAAACCTCGACCGCGACAAGGCAATCCGCCGTCTCGTCGGCATGCTCGCCCGCCGCGGCTACAACTCGTCCACCGCCTACGCCGTCGTCAAGGCAGAACTCGATACGGCCGATTCCGGCCTCGAATCCGACGAGTTGCCGCGCGAGTAGCTCGCGCAGGCGCCGAGCCGTGGCGATCTCGGCCGCCTGACCGGCCGGGTGACCTCCGAAACGCAAACGGCGCGCAGATCGCGAAATGTGCGATCTGCGCGCCGGAAGGCGCTACGACTACGGAGCCTTGGTGATATCCACCCCCGGCGCCCCATCGGTGACGATGGAATCGGCGGCCACCACCGCGCCGCCACCCTTGCGGCGGCCCGCGCGCAGACGCCGCTCCAGCCAGGTCGCGACCTGAGACAGCGTCATGTTCAGCACGATCATGATGATCGCGACCACGATCAACGCCGGAATCGTATTGGAATCGGCGGCACCCAGCTGCAAGCCGTTGCGGACCACCTCTTCGTAGGTGATGACATAACCCAGCGCCGAGTCCTTCAACGCCACAACCATCTGCGAGATCAGTGCGGGCAGCATGGCGGTGATGGCCTGCGGCAGCAGGATCAACCGCATCAACTGGCCCTTGCGCATACCCAATGCGGCCGCGGCCTCGGTCTGGCCCTTGGGCAGTGAGCGGATACCGGCGCGCACGATCTCGGCGATGACCGACCCGTTGTAGATGGTCAGTGCCGTGACCACCGCGCCGAGCGCCAGATACTCGGACTCGAAAACGTTGTACTCGGAGTAGAGCGCGAACAGGAAGATCATCAGGATCAGCACCGGAACGGCGCGCGCGATTTCGACGACCGCGCCCGCCACCCACCGCACCGGGCGGTGATCGGAGAGCCGGGCGATGCCGAAGATCATGCCGAGCACCATCGCGAAGATGATCGACAGCACCGCGGCCACGATGGTGCCACGCAGACCCGGCAGCAGATAGGTCGTCCAGACATCCGCTTCCAGGAACGGCTTCCACTTCTCGGCGTCGAACTGCCCCTGACTGTCGAAGCCGCGGTAGACGAACCACGCCGCGAGCAGCACCACGGCCAGCACGATCACCGAGTAGATGATGTTGCGCACCCGCGCGGCGGGGCCTGGTGCGTCGAAGAGAACCGACGGTTCCCGCCTCATCGGGCCACCTCGAATCGTTTGGCGATATAACCGAACAGCAGACCCGTCGGCAATGTCAGGACCACGAAGCCGAGGGCGAAGATCGCACCGATCGACAGCAGCGCCGCCTCGGTGTCGAGCATCTTGGCCATCAGGAACGACGCCTCGGCCACACCGATGGCGGAGGCGACGGTCGAGTTCTTGGTCAAGGCGATCAGCACGCTGCCCAGCGGGGCGATCACCGAACGGAACGCCTGCGGCAACACGATCAGCCGCAGGTTCTGCAAGAAGCCGAGGCCAAGCGATCGCCCGGCCTCGGACTGGCCCAGCGGCACGGTGTTGATGCCCGCGCGCAGCGACTCGCAGACGAACGCCGCGGTGTAGACGCTCAGGCCGACGACCGCCCACCGGAAGTTGTTCTCGGCCAGCGAGTTCGGCCCGTCGGCGGCCAGTTTGACGCGCAGCGTCGAATACAGGCCGAGCGAGCAGAACACCAGGATCAGCGTCAGCGGGGTGTTGCGGAAGACGGTGACGTAGACGGTGCCGACCCAGCGCGCCACCGGGACCGGCGAGACCCGCATGGCGGCCACGATGGTGCCGAGCACCAGCGCGCCGATCGCGGACAGCGCGGTCAGCTTGATGGTGACCCAGAACGCGTCGAGCAGTTGGGAATCGTACTCAGAGATCAAATCGAACACGGTGGGTGCGCGCCTCCGATCATGAGGTGAGGGCAGGGTCGGCGACCGGATGACCGCGCGGTGGGCGCATCATCGGCGCCCACCGCGGTCGATCATCGGATCAGTACCGGTCCACCTGCGGAGCCGGCGGAGTCGGGTAGTTCGCGGCGCGCCCGACCGAATCCTGGAAGGCCTTGTCCCAGGCGCCTTCGGTGATCATCGCCTCGATGGCGTCGTTGATCTTGTCGCGGCTCTCCTGATCGCCCTTCTTCAGCCCGATGCCGTAGTTCTCGGTGGTGAACGGCTGGCCGACCAGCTTGTAGCGGCCGGGGGTCTGCGCGGCGTAACCGGCGAGGATGATGTCGTCGGTGGTCATCGCGTCGACCGCGCCGCTGTTGAGACCCTCGAGGCACAGCGAGTACGTGTCGTAGGTCTGCAGCTGGGTGTCGGGGAAGTTCTTCTCGATGTTCTGCGCCGGGGTAGAACCCTTGACCGAGCAGACCGTCTTGCCCGCGATGGTCTCCGGGCCGGTGATGTCGGTGTTGTCGGCATTCACCAGCAGGCTCTGACCCGCGACGTAGTACGGGCCGGCGAAATCGACCTTCTCCTTGCGCTGGTCGGTGATGGAGTAGGTGGCGACGATGAAGTCCACCTGGCCGTTCTCGATCAGCGTCTCGCGCTGCGCCGACGGAGCTTCCTTGAAGGTGATGCCGTCGGGCTGGACGCCGAGCTTGGCCGCGACGAAGCGGGCCACCTCGACATCGAAGCCGCTGTAGGTGCCATCGGTGTTGCGCTGACCCAGACCCGGCTGGTCGAACTTGATGCCGATGGTCAGCTTGCCTTCCTTGGCGTGGTCGAGAGCGGTCTTGTCGTCTCCGCTACCGCAACCCGCGGTGGTGGCGGCGGCCAGGGCCAGGGCGATGGCCCCGACTCCGAGACGGAGCGCACGGTTGATCCTCATCGATTTCCTTCTTCCCTCATTCTGGTTTTCGATGGCCGTGGTCGGTGGGCGGTGCAGCGCTCAGTGGCTGAGAATCTTGCCGAGGAAGTCCTTGGCCCGGTCGGACTTCGGTGTGGTGAAGAACGTTTCCGGCGTGGCGTCTTCGACCACTTGACCGTCGGCCATGAACAGCACCCGGTTGGCCGCTTTGCGGGCGAAGCCCATTTCGTGGGTGACCACCAGCATGGTCATGCCCTCTTTGGCCAGCGACACCATGACGTCGAGGACCTCGTTGACCATCTCGGGGTCGAGCGCGGAGGTCGGCTCGTCGAACAGCATCACCTTGGGGTTCATCGCCAGGGCGCGCGCGATGGCCACGCGCTGCTGCTGGCCGCCGGAGAGCTGGGCCGGGTACTTGTCGGCCTGGTTGGCGATGCCGACGCGTTCGAGCAGGCCCATCGCCCGGGTGCGGGCCTCGTCCTTTTTCAGCTTGCGCACCTTGATCGGCGCGAGCATGACGTTCTCCAGGATCGTCTTGTGCGCGAACAGGTTGAACGACTGGAAGACCATGCCGACGTCGGCGCGCAGCGCGGCCAGCCCGCGCCCCTCGGCGGGCAGCGGGATCCCGTCGACGCTGATGTCGCCGGTGTCGATCGGCTCGAGCCGATTGATGGTGCGGCACAGCGTCGACTTGCCGGACCCCGAAGGGCCGAGCACGATCACGACCTGCCCTTTGGGCACCTCGAGGTTGATATCACGCAACACGTGCAGAGCACCGAAGTGCTTGTTGACGTTGCGCATCGAGATCATCGGTGGCGCGGTGGCGTCCCCGCTGTCGGCGGCCCCGGTCGTTCCGGGCGCGTCGGTGGCGTCGGTCATGGTCCATGACCTTAAGCGGAAATCCGGGATTTGCCCGGCTTTCCGTGACACACCGAGTCGCCACGCCGAATCGACATGTCGCCGTAACCTGGCGGTCAGCCGGTGTGGTAGCCGCGCGAACCGCGGGGTGCTGGACTCGGCGAGGTCCGGCGCGAGTCCGGTGACCTGCGCCCGCGGTGGCCGGGCGGGGCCGATGCGCCGCGAGCCCGCTACGAGCCAGCCCGTACCCTGGACGGGTGGATTCGATCGGACAGGCAGTAGCGCATCCCGCCCTGGTCCCGGCGCAGACGGACGCACGCAGTTACGAGGTCCGCACCTTCGGTTGCCAGATGAACGTGCACGATTCCGAGCGCTTGTCCGGCCTGCTCGAGGATGCGGGTTATGTGAAGGCGGCCGCGGGCGAGACGGCCGACCTGGTGGTGTTCAACACCTGCGCGGTGCGGGAGAACGCCGACAACAAGCTCTACGGCACCCTCGGCCATCTCGCGCCGATCAAGGCCGGGCGCCCCGGCATGCAGATCGCCGTCGGCGGCTGCCTGGCGCAGAAGGACCGCGACACCGTGGTGCGCAAAGCGCCGTGGGTGGATGTGGTGTTCGGCACACACAACATCGGGTCGTTGCCGGTGCTGCTGGAACGCGCCCGGCACAACGACGAGGCCCAGGTGGAGATCCTGGAGTCGCTCGAGGCGTTCCCGTCGACGCTGCCGGCCAAGCGGGAATCGGCCTACGCGGGCTGGGTGTCGATCTCGGTCGGCTGCAACAACACCTGCACCTTCTGCATCGTGCCCTCGCTGCGCGGCAAAGAGGTCGACCGGCGTCCCGGTGATGTGCTCGCCGAGGTGCAGGCGCTGGTCGATCAGGGTGTGCTCGAGGTGACGCTGCTCGGCCAGAACGTCAATTCCTACGGCGCCTCCTTCGCCGACCCGGAGCAGCCGCGCGATCGCGGCGCGTTCGCCAAACTGCTGCGCGCCTGCGGCGGCATCGAGGGCCTGGAGCGGGTGCGGTTCACCTCCCCGCATCCGGCCGAGTTCACCGACGACGTCATCGAGGCGATGGCGCAGACGCCGAACGTCTGCCCGCAACTGCACATGCCGCTGCAATCCGGTTCGGACCGCGTGCTCAAGGCGATGCGCCGCTCCTACCGGCAGGCCCGCTTCCTCGGCATCATCGAGAAGGTGCGGGCCGCGATGCCGCATGCCGCCATCACCACCGACATCATCGTCGGCTTCCCCGGCGAGACCGAGGAAGATTTCGAACAAACCCTCGAGGTGGTGCGGCAGGCGCGATTCACCAGCGCGTTCACCTTC
Organism: Nocardia sp. CDC519; assembly: GCF_059509835.1. Lineage (NCBI taxonomy): Bacteria > Bacillati > Actinomycetota > Actinomycetes > Mycobacteriales > Nocardiaceae > Nocardia > Nocardia sp. CDC519. The sequence goes on from NZ_CM183377.1 coordinate 2,345,110, forward strand.
CAGTACTCCAAGCGGCCGGGCACCCCGGCCGCCGATATGCCCGATCAGCTGCCCAAACACGTCGTGCAGGAGCGCTACGACCGGCTGATCGCACTGCAGGAAGAGATCTCGCTCGAGGCCAACCGTGCGCTGATCGGCACCGAAGTGGAGTTGCTGGTCGCCGAAGGCGCGGGCAAGAAGAACGCCGCCACCGCGCGGATGAGCGGACGGGCCCGCGACGGACGGCTGGTGCATTTCCGGCCCGAATCCGCCGAGCCGATCCGGCCCGGCGACATCGTCACCGTCGACATCACCGGCGCGGCACCGCATCACCTGATCGCCGACGCACCGCTGCGCACCCACCGCCGCACCCGGGCGGGCGATGCCCACGAACGCGGCACCACCCCGAAGACCGAACCCATCGGCGTCGGGCTCGGCCTGCCCCGTATCGGCGCCCCCGCACCGGAGCCGGTCGCGGCCGCGGGGTGCGCCACCGGATGCGGGACATGAGCGAGGCCCCTCGCGATCCCGACGAGGCGGACCGCTCCGGCGATACCGGCACCGGTAGCCGCCCGCCCACCGGCGCCGGCGCCGACGCGGCAGACGCAGACTCGACGACGGACGTGTCCGCGGCCGACACGGCATCCGGCTCGGCCGACGACGGCGCCGCCCCGGCCCGCGGCGACTCCGCGGACGTGCCCGCGGTCGAGGGAACACCGGATTCTTCCCACGATGGTGGCCCGCCCCGCGATGGCGCTGCCGACCTGTCGCCGGCGGCAGGTTCTTCCGGCGAGGACGCCGGTGCCGAACCTCGCGACGACGCGGCCGATCGGACCGCCGCACAGACCCCCGACACCACTGATGCAGCCGAAGGAAACGAGGACCACGTGAGCTCGGTCGAGCAGACTGACGAATTCGAACAGTTCCGCGACGATCTCGACGCCGTCGAACGCCGGATCGCCGGCGAGATCGATCCGGGTGTGCGCGCCATGGTGGTGGCCGTTGCGGTGTTCGCCCTGCTGGTGTCGCTGGTGCTCTCGCATGCGGGCGCGGCGCGCGGTTTCGATGTGCTGCTCGGCTCCGATGTCGCCGCGACCGAGCACATCGGCCTGCCCTCGCGCATCTTCGTCTGGTTCGTCGTCGTGTTCGGCATCGGGTTCTCGCTGCTGGCGCTGATGACCCGGCGCTGGGTGCTGGCCTGGATCGCGGTGGCCGGTTCGGCCATCGCCAGTGCGTTCGGCGTGTTCTCGATCTGGCATCGGCAGACCCCGGGTCTCAACAACTACATCGGCGCGGGCCCCGGCATCGGCCTGGTCATCGGCACCATCGCCGCGGTCGTGCTGACGTTCCACTGGGTTCGCGTGGTGTGGAGCCGCACGGCCTTGCAGCTGGCCGCCGAGGAACAGCGGCGTATCGCGGCCGCCGCCGAGGAAGAGCGGGACCGGCGCAGGTTGCAGGGCGACGACTCCTGAGTGCTGCGGCGTCAGCGCACTGAGTCTTACGGCATCGGCTGCCGCGCCATCGGCACGGTTCGTCTGGTCCGGAGCAGCATCTGACGGGCCACACGACCGATCAGCCTCGCCGTCGCCGACCAAGCTCCCGAGAGGTCGAGCGCAGCCTAGCTCGGTCTGCACACACCAGTCGGTTCACAACACCGGGTGTCGCCTGACCGAGTGCGGTAGGGCTTACACGAGAAGGCGCACCCGGCTCTCTGCTCGGGTGCGCCTTCTCCTGTCCGCGCCGATCAGCGGTTGCTGACCGCGCCTTCGGCCGCTTCGGCCCATTCGCGCCACTGCTTGGCCTGCTCGAGCGCCTTTTCCGCGTCCCGGGTCTTGCCGGCGGCGGTGGCCTTGGCTGCCTGCTCCTCGAACTGCGCGACGCGTTCGCGGAACTGCGCGGCCCGCGCCATGGCCTCGGGGTCGGTGCGCCGCCACTGCGCGTCGGCCGCCTCGCGGACCCGCTTCTCGATGGCGCGCAGCCTGCCTTCCAGCTCCTGCATCCGTTCGCGCGGCACCTTGCCGATGGCGTCCCACTTGTCCTGCAATTCGCGCAGTGCGGCCCGTGCGTTGTCGAGCCCGTGCGCGGGATCGATGTGGGCGTAGGCGGCGAGCAGCTCCTCCTTGGCGGCGGCGTTCTGCTCGAATTCCGCGTCGCGTTCGGAGGCCGCGGCGTTGCGGGCGGCGAAGAACACGTCCTGGGCGCTCTTGAACCGGCGCCACAGCGCTTCGTCGGCCTCGCGCGGCGCGCGACCCGCGGCCTTCCATTCGGCCAGCAGATCCCGGAACACCGCGGCGGTGCCCGCCCAATCGGTGGACCCGGACAGCTCCTCGGCCCGTGCGCAGAGCTCTTCCTTGCGGGTCTTGGCGGCGGCGCGTTCGCGGTCGAGTTCGGCGAAGTGGGCGCCACGACGACGGTTGAACGCCTCCCGCGCCTTGGAGTACCGCTTCCAGAGCGCGTCGTCGACCTTGCGATCAACCCCGCGGATGGATTTCCACTCCTCGAGGATCTCGCGCAGCCGATCACCCGCCGCCTTCCACTGGGTGGATTCGGCGGCGATGCGCTCGGCCTCGGCGGCGAGCGCCTCCTTGCGCTCGGTGTGCTCGTGCCTGGCGCGCTCTTTTTCTTCCTTGGCGTGCGCGGCCGCTTCCTCGGAGTGCTCGGCGATGGCCTGCAATCGGCGCGCGAGCCCGTCGATATCGCCGATCACGGCGGCCGTCGGCAACGATTCGGCGATCGCCAACGCGGCGGCCTTGGTCTTGCGGGCATCGGCGCCCGCCGCCAGCCGGGCTTCCAGCAGCGCGACCTCGGTGGCCAGATCGTCGAAGCGGCGGCCGAAGTGAGCCAGGCCCTCGGCGGCATCGCCTGCCTGCCAGGACCCGACGACGCGTTCGCCGTCGGCGGTCTTCACCCAGGCGGTGCCGTCTTCGTCGACGCGGCCCCATTCGCTGGGATCGGTCACGGTGGGGACGATGACCGGATGCGGGTGCTCGTGCGAGGCGCCGGGCGCCGGTTTGACCGCATGCGGTTTGGGGTGGGCCGAGCCGCCGGGTTTCGGCATTCCGGACGGTCGCGGGGTGGTGCCGGGGCCGGGTTTCGCGGTTCCGTTGCTGTCGGTCATTGCTCCTCGTCCCTGCCGCGCGTCACGGCTGCCTGGTTACGCCCTAGCTCATCCCATTGAACCCGGTCCGAGCCCTGGAAACCACATCGATCGAGCATGCACCGCGGTGTGGCGCCACGGACCCCGACCCGCGATGACCTGGGTTGGAGTACCTCGAACACTAGCAATTGTGGCCGGGTTTCCGGCAGAGACACTCGAACCCACGGTGGCGCACGGGGACTGGCAGGGCGCTGGGCCGCGGTGGCGGGCGACTACCGTTGACGGCGTGTTCTGTCTTGCGGCCCTTGTTCCCTCGCCGCCGATCCTGGTTCCCGAGCTCTGTGGTGGTCTCGGTGCGGGTGCGGCGGTCGACGAGGTGCGCGCGGCGGCCTCGGCCGCGGCGGCCGAGCTGGCGGCGGCGGCTTCGAGCTGGACGGTGGTCGGCGTCGGGGCGGGTGACCGGGTGGCCGGGCCGGAGCGCGCGGGCACGTTCCGTGGTTTCGGCGTCGACCTCGTGGTCGGTCTCAGCGGCAGCGCGCCGACCGGCGATCTTGATGCCGACCCGGATCTGCCGCTGCCCGTGCTCATCGCCGCCTGGTTGCGGCAGCAGGTCGCGCCGCATGCGGTCGCGCAGGCTTGGATCGTCGACGCCGACACTCCCGCGGGCGAGTGCGCGGAACTGGGCGCGAAACTGCGCGCGGAACTGGATGCCGACCCGCAGCCACAGGGCGTGCTCGTGGTCGCCGACGGCGCCACCACGCTGTCCACCGCAGCGCCCGGCTACTTCGATCCGCGCGCCGCGGACCGGCAGGCAGCGCTGGACAACGCGTTGCGCGCGGGTGACCGCGACGGCCTACTCGCCTTGGATCCGCTCGAATGCGCCGAGGTCGGTATCCGCGGCCGCGCCGCGTTCCAGGTGCTGGCCGGCGTATTCGGCGCGGACCCGGCGGCACCGATCGTCGACACGCGATACCAGGCCGCCCCGTTCGGCGTCGGCTATCAGGTGAGCACGTGGCGACCGCGGACCGGAGACCGGCGGTGAGCGCACCGGCACGCACCCCGATCGCGGTGGTCGGCCCGACCGCCACCGGCAAATCCGATCTCGCGCTCGATCTGGCCGAACGCCTCGACGGCGAGATCGTCAATATCGACGCGATGCAGCTGTATCGCGGCATGGATATCGGCACGGCCAAATTGCCGCCGGAGCAGCGCCGCGGCATTCCGCACCATCAGCTCGACGTGCTGGAGGTGACCGACACAGCGACGGTGGCCGCCTATCAGGCCGCCGCGTCCGCCGATGTCCAGGCGATCATGGCCCGTGGGCGCACGCCCGTGATCGTCGGCGGTTCGATGATGTATGTGCAGGCGCTGCTGGACCAGTGGGATTTCCCCGCCACCGATCCGGAGGTCCGCGCCCGGTGGGAGGCCTTGCTCGCCGACGGCGGAGTGGCGGCCGTGCACGAGGCATTGCGGGCCGCCGACCCGGCCGCCGCTGCCACCATCCTGCCCACCGACGGCAGGCGGATGGTGCGCGCGCTCGAGGTCGTCGAGCTCACCGGTAAGCCGTTCGCGGCGTCGGCACCGGTGATCGGGCGCCCGCGCTGGGGAACGATCATCATCGGCGTCGACCGCGACACCGCCGAACTCGACGAACGCATCGCCCGCCGCACCGACCTGATGTTCGACACCGGCCTGGTCGAGGAGGTGCGCGGGCTGGTCGAGCGTGGCCTGCGCAGCGGCCAGACCGCGCGCCGCGCCATCGGCTACGCCCAGGTGCTGGCCTATCTGGACGGGGAATACGACCTGGCACACGCCAGGGAGCGGACCTTCATCGGCACCCGCCGCTACGTGCGGCGGCAGCGTTCCTGGTTCCGTCGGGATGGGCGGGTGCGCTGGGTGGACGGCGCCGATCCGGATCTGGCCGCTACAGTCGCGTCGCTGCTCGCCACCGCCGAACCCGATGAACCGGGCGCGGCCACGACCCGGCCGAGCACCGGCATCGACTCCGAGGAGCGAACCCCGCAGTGACCCGACGCGTCAGTACCCGCAACGCCTCCGTGCAGGTGTGGCAGGCCTACCTGAACAATCGCACCAAACGTCATCGCGACCGCCGCTTCCTGGTGCAGGGCGTGCGCCCGATCACCCAGGCCGTCGCCAACGACTGGCCGCTGGAGACGCTGCTGTACCGGCTCGGTGGGCCGGAGCTGTCGCGCTGGGCGCGTGAGCTGCTCGCGACCAGCGAGGTGCCGCAGGTGGGCCTGGTGCCGGAACTGATGGCCGAACTGGGGGAGAAGGCCAGCGGGGTGCCCGAGGTCGTCGCCGTCGCCGAACAGCGGATCGTCGAACTGGATACGTTCGAACCGGGCGAACCCGGTGACGCGCCGGTGGTCGTGGTCTTCGACCGGCCCAATTCGCCGGGCAATCTCGGCACGCTGATCCGTTCGGCCGACGCGTTCGGAGCGGACGCGGTGATCGTCACCGGTCACGGCGCCGACCAGTACGACCCGCAGGCCGTGCGGGCCTCGACCGGTTCACTGTTCGCGATGCCGGTGCTGCGCACCGCGGGGCCCGCCCAGATCCTCGCCTTCCGGGACCGGCAGGTGAATCGCGGCATTCCCACGCGCATCGTCGGCACCGACGAAGGCGGTACGCACGCGGTGTTCGACCACGATTTCACCGAGGCCACCATCCTGGTGGTCGGCAACGAGACCAGCGGGATGAGCGCGGCCTGGGCACAGGCCTGCGACGATATCGTCGACATCCCGATGGGCGGGACCGCGAGCTCGCTGGGCGCGCCCTCGGCGGGAGCGGTCGCGCTGTACGAAATTTCCCGGCAACGCCGGACGTTTGCCAGATGACAACGACGAGAGGCGGCCGGCACGTGCCAGACACCGACAGCATCGAGTTCACCAAGGGCCACGGCACCCAGAACGATTTCGTGGTGCTGCCCGACCCGCAGGTGCGGCTCGAGCTCACCGTCGAGCGGATCGCGGCGCTGTGCGATCGGCAACGCGGACTCGGCGCGGACGGCGTGCTGCGGGTCGCGCGAGCCGGTGCGTTGCAGGCCGCGGGCGTGCTGGCCGAGCTGCCCGACGGCGTCGGCGATCAGGACTGGTTCATGGACTATCGCAATGCCGACGGCTCGATCGCCGAGATGTGCGGCAACGGCGTGCGGGTGTTCGCGCACTACCTGGCCGCATCGGGGCTGGAGACGCGCGGCGAGTTCGTCGTCGGAAGCCGCGCCGGTGCGCGCCCGGTGACGGTGCACACCGCCGGTCCGGTGCACGGTGAGGTCACCGTCGCCATGGGGGAGGTCCGCGAGCTCGGCGAATCGACCGCGACCGTCGCAGGCTGGGGCTACCGCGGGATCGGCATCGACGTCGGCAACCCGCACCTGGCCTGCGTCGATCCGGAACTCACCGCCGACGCGCTGGCAAAGCTCGATCTGACCGTTGCCCCCGGTTACGACCCCGACCTGTTCCCGCACGGGGTGAACATCGAGCTGGTCACCGGCCTCGACGCGACGGGTGCGGTCGACATGCGCGTCTACGAACGCGGGGTCGGCGAGACCCGCTCCTGCGGCACCGGGACGGTGGCCGCCGCGGCCGCCGCCCTGGCCGCGGGTGGTTTCCGCATCTCCGCCGACACCGGCGAGGTGACCGTGCGGGTGCCCGGCGGCGCGGTGTCGGTCGGGCTCGAGCGTGGCCTGGCCTGGCTGCGCGGCCCATCGGTGCTGGTGGCGACCGGCCGGATCGCCGCCGAGTGGTGGCAAACCTGGTGACCGGACCGCGCCGGCGGATAACCACATGCGCTGTCCTGGGATTTCGTGGCAGCATGGATGGTGTATGAGGAATTCAGAGTCTTTCGATATGACCAACGGTAGCGATCTGTACGACGGCGCCGACGACGTGGACGGCGCCGAGTTCGACGGCACCGACGGCACCGCCGAGGCGCGACCGAGCCGCCGCGGCGGCTGGGCCCCCGAGCCCACCACCGGTGAACTCCAGCTCGAAGACCGCAGCGCACTGCGCCGCGTCGCCGGGCTGTCCACCGAGCTCACCGACATCACCGAAGTCGAATACCGGCAGCTGCGCCTGGAGCGAGTCGTACTGGTCGGGGTGTGGACCGAGGGCAGCGCCGCGCGTGCCGAGGCCAGCATGGCCGAACTCGCCGCGCTCGCCGAAACCGCCGGTTCCGAGGTGCTCGAGGCGCTGATCCAGCGTCGCGACCGGCCAGATCCGGCCACCTACATCGGTTCCGGCAAGGCCGACGAGCTGCGCTCGGTGGTACTCGCCAGCGGTGCGGACACCGTGATCTGCGACGGTGAACTCACCCCCGCCCAGCTCACCGCGCTGGAGAAGGTCGTCAAGGTCAAGGTGATCGACCGGACCGCCCTGATCCTGGACATCTTCGCCCAGCACGCCACCTCGCGCGAGGGCAAGGCGCAGGTCGCGCTGGCCCAGATGGAGTACATGCTGCCGAGGCTGCGCGGCTGGGGTGAGTCGATGTCACGGCAGGCAGGCGGCCGGGCCGGCAGCAACGGCGGTGTGGGTCTGCGTGGCCCCGGTGAGACCAAGATCGAGACCGACCGGCGCCGCATCCGCGAACGGATGGCCAAGCTGCGCCGCGAGATCCGCGAGATGAAGACCGCGCGCGACACCATGCGCTCGCGGCGCACCTCCAGCGGCATCCCGTCGGTCGCGATCGTCGGCTACACCAACGCCGGCAAGTCCAGTCTGATGAACGCGCTCACCGGATCCGGTGTGCTGGTCCAGGACGCGCTGTTCGCCACCCTCGACCCGACCACCCGACGCGCCGAACTCGACGACAGCCGCGAGGTCGTCTTCACCGACACCGTCGGCTTCGTCCGGCATCTGCCGACCCAGCTGGTCGAGGCGTTCCGCTCCACCCTGGAGGAGGTCACCGGCGCCGATCTGCTGCTGCACGTGGTGGACGGCTCGGATGCCCTGCCCTCGGAGCAGATCAAGGCGGTGCGCGAAGTGGTCACCGATGTGATCCGCGAATCGGGCACGCCCGCGCCGCCGGAATTGCTGGTGGTCAACAAGATCGACGCCATCGATCCGGTCGAGCTCACCAGGCTGCGCGCCCTGCTGCCGGGTGCGGTGTTCGTTTCCGCGCACAAGGGCACCGGCATCGACGAGTTGCGTGACCGGCTCGCCGAGGTGCTCGGCGGCCTCGATGTCGAGGTCAGCGTGTTGCTGCCCTACACCCGCGGTGACCTGCTCGCCCGCATCCACGCCGATGGCCGGATCGATAGCTCCAGCCATGAGGAAGCGGGCACCAGGGTGCACGCCCACGTGCCGCAAGCCCTGGCCGCGGCGCTGTCGGAGTACGCGCACGCGGGCACTGCCGTCGGCGACGGGGCGTAAAGACCGCCGGGTTTCCGGCACGTGAACAATGTCGCAGGTCAGCCCGTAGTGGCATATCCGATGCGACACAGTCGATTTCGTTGCGTTATCGTCATCGAATCGACATCAGGAGGGTTCATGTCGCACGACCGTTCCGGCTCGGCCGATTCCGGTGATCGGCCGGCCGGTGCTCTGCCGCGGGGGGCCGCTGCTCCGGCCGACGAGGCCGGGGCCCTGCGCGAAACCGCCGTGCTCAGCGACGGTGCGCCGCTGACGGTATCGCTGAGCGATACCGATCTGCGCATCATCGAGACCGTGCTCGCCCCGCTGCGCGCCTGGACCAGCCCGCGCTTCTACGGGCTGGAGAACATTCCGGCCGAGGGGCCGGTGCTGCTGGTGGGCAACCACAATCTGCTCGGCGGGATCGACGCGCCGCTGCTGTTGCCGGAGGTGCTGCGCCGGCGCGGCAGGCTCATCCGCGGGCTCGCGGAGAACGTCCTCATCGCGGTGCCCGGTGTCCGGCACCTGCTGCACCACTACGGTTCGGTGCGCGGCACCCGGCAGAACTGCTTGGCGCTGCTCGAGCGTGGTGAGGCCGTGATGGTCTTCCCCGGTGGCGGGCGCGAAGCGGTGCGCCGCAAGAACGAGAAGTACCACCTCAAATGGGAGGGACGCACCGGGTTCGCCCGGATGGCGATCGAGGCGGGCGCGCCCATCGTTCCGGTCGCGATGATCGGTGTGGACGACGCCTACGACATCATCGTCGACGGTGATCATCCGGTGCTGCGGCCGCTGCGCTGGGTGGTCGAGGCCCTCGGCATCAACCGCGAGCTGACCCCGCCCCTGGTGCGCGGCATCGGCCCGACGCCGCTGCCCCGGCCGGAGCGGTTCTACTTCGCCGCGGGGGCGCCGATCGATCCCGCGCCCTGGCGTGATGCCCCCGATCTGGGTGCCGCGGCGGTGGAATTGCGGGCAGTGGTGCGCAAGAGCCTGGAGGAGGAACTGCGGTTCCTGTTCGCCGAGCGCGACCGTGACGCCGGTCGCACCCTGGTGGGCCGGGTGCGCGGCGATCTGGGCGCGTTCGCCTCCGGTGCCATCGACCGGCTGCGGCGTTTTCGTTTGTCGTGAATCTCCTTTGATCATCTTCGTCCCCGATACTCGAGCAGGTGAGGCGACGAATTCGGGGAGTGAAGTGAACAGCCATTCTCATTCCGGGTACGGTGGGTGACAACGACGGACCGGTGCGGACCGGTTCGTGTGGTCACTAGGAGGTTGGTGTGGAGCGCACACTGTTCGAACCCGAGCACGACCTGTTCCGGGAGTCGTTCCGCAAGTTTCTCGACACCCATGTCGCGCCGAACCACGCGGCATGGGAAGAGCGGGGCATCGTCGACCGGTCGGTGTGGACCGAGGCAGGCAAGCAGGGCTTCCTCGGCATGGCCGTGCCCGAGCAGTACGGCGGCGGCGGGGTGAAGGACTTCCGCTACAACGCGGTGATCACCGAGGAGACGGTGCGCGGGCAGTACTCCGGTCTCGGCTTCTCGCTGCACAACGACGTCATCGCGCCGTACCTGCTGGAGCTGGCCAACGAGGAGCAGAAGCAACGCTGGCTGCCGGGCTTCTGTTCCGGCGAGATCATCACCGCCATCGCGATGACCGAGCCGGGCACCGGTTCGGACCTGCAGGGCATCAAGACCCGCGCCGTCCGCGACGGTGACGACTGGGTCCTCAACGGCGCCAAGACCTTCATCACCAACGGCATCAACGCCGATATCGTCATCGTGGTCGCCCAGACCGACCCCGACAAGGGCGCGATGGGGTTCAGCCTGCTGGTCGTCGAGCGCGATATGCCCGGCTTCGAACGCGGCCGCAACCTGGACAAGATCGGCCTGAAGGCGCAGGACACCGCCGAGCTCAGCTTCAATGACGTCCGGGTGCCCGCCGCCAACCTGCTCGGCACCGAGGGGATGGGCTTCATCCATCTCATGCAGAACCTGCCGCAGGAGCGCATGTCGATCGCCGTGATGGCGGCCGCCGCCATGGAGGGCTGCCTGGACATGACCTGCCAGTACGTGCGTGACCGCAAGGCCTTCGGCAAGCCGATCGGCGCCCTGCAGAACACCCGTTTCGTGCTGGCCGAGCTGGCCACCAAGACCACCGCGGTGCGCATCATGGTCGACCGCTTCATCGAAGACCTGAACGCCGGCACACTCTCCCCCGAGGACGCCGCCATGGCGAAGTGGTGGAGCACCGAGGAGCAGCTCGACCTCATCAACCGCTGCCTGCAACTGCACGGCGGCTACGGCTATATGAAGGAATACCCGATCGCCAAGGCGTACATGGACGCCCGCATCCAGACGATCTACGGCGGCACCACCGAGATCATGAAGGAGATCATCGGCCGGTCGCTGAAACTGGCCTGATTCCCGCGAAGGCCGCGCAGCACCGAGCGCCCCGTCCCGCCGATCACGGTGGGGCGGGGCGGTTTCCGTCGCTAGCCCGCGTGCCGGGCGGTGACCAGCCAGGTCGCGGCCGGATGCCGGACCACCCCGTCGACCAGATGGCGGCGCAGCTCGGCACGTACCTCATCCAGCAGCGCCGTCCACCCGGAGGCGCCCAGTTCGGGCTCGAGCACACGGCGAGCCTGCCGTCCGGTGGTGGTACCAAGGATGAGCGCCAGCCGCTGCGCCACCCCATCGCCGCCGTCGATGCCGTAGTCGCACAGGAAATCCACGGGGGTCGCGGCGATATCGGACCATCCAGCCGTCGTCAGGATCGAGGTCAGGCGCTCGGGATCGGCGAACGCCGTCGGGCCGGGTGCGCCGGGTTGCGGGTCGTCCGGCCGAGGGTCCATGCGATCGGTCAGCACGGTGGTGCCGAGGGTGAACATCGGGTTCTCCGCGTGCCCGCGCCAGCAGGCGAACGCCAACCCGGCCTCCGGTGCGGCCGCCCGGCCGATATTGGCGAAGGCCGCGACCGGATCGTCGAAGAACATCACGCCGAATCGGGACACGATCCGGTCGAACGGCGCGCCGGGAACCGTGGTCAGGTCCATGGTCTGCGCATCGCCGAGTACCACCGCGGCCTCCGGCACGCGCGCCCGCGCCGCCTCCACCATGCCGGGAGACACGTCGACGCCGGTGACCGCCGCGCCGGCCGCGCGACCGGCGGCCAGCAATGTGCCGGTCCCGCAACCGATATCGAGCATCGCACGACCGTCACCGAGCGCCGCCGCACCGGCGATGGCCTCGGTCACCGGCGCGTACAACGCGTCGAAGAGCTGCTCGTTCTCGGTCCATCCGGCCGCGCCCTCGGCCCAGTTCTGCCGCATCTGCTCATTCACCACATCGCCAACGGTAGAGGTTCACGACATGGTCCGGGGAAGGCTCATCCGGCGCAGGCGGGGCGACCGACGACCGGCACGGTCAGGTACGCGACGCCAGGCCGGTGCCGGTGATCAGCGGCAGGTCCAGGGTGGTGCGGATTCCGGCGGGTGCCGCGACCACCGCTGGGATCGCGTTGACCAGGCGCATCGCGGTGCCGACCAGGCTGGCGTGGTTGTGGTCGCCGTTGTCGCTGAACATGGCCAGGTCCAGGGCATAGTGCGGTTCGCCGGTGACCTCCACGCGGTAGGAGCCGCCCGCACGGGCCGGTTGCGGCCAGTCCGGGGCGAGGTCGGCCCGCAACCGGGTGACGTGTTCGAGCACCGTGACGGCCCGATCGCCGACCATGCCGCGCACCTCGAAGCGCAGCCCGGCCGCGGTGCCCTTCTCGATGGTGCCGGAATCGATCTCGAACGTTTCCGGAGCCGGGATCCGCTCATAGTCCTGGGTGACGGCATCGAGCTCGATATTCAGCCCCGCCGCCAGTTGCCGCACGACGCTGCCCCAGGCCAGCGACAGCACGCCCGGTTGCAACAGCAGCGGCGTCTCGTCCATCGGCTTACCGAAGCCCATGATGTCGAACATGACCGCGCGATTGTCGTAGGTCGAGTAGTCGACGATCTCCAGGCACCGCACCTGATCGACCCGGCGGCAGGTGCCGAGCAGCGCCATGGGCAGCAGATCGTTGGCGAACCCGGGATCGATGCCGTTGACGAACAGCGACGCATTGCCCGCCGCGGCAGCCTTTTCCACCGGCACCAGCAGTTCGTCCGGGATGACATCCCATGGGTACTGCAAGAACACCGGCGCACTGGCCACCACATTGATACCGGCGGCGAGCAAGGTCCGCAGGTCGTCGAGGGCCTCCATCAGCCGGTTGTCGGTCATGGCGGTGTACACCACGCAGTCGGGCTCCAGTGCGAGGATCCGCTGGGTGTCGGTGGTGGCCGTGATGCCGGTCGGGGCCGTCCCGACGAGTTCGCCCGCGTCCCTGCCGTCCTTGTCCGGCCCGGACACCCGCACGCCCACCAGTTCGAGTCGTGGATCGTCGAGCACGCCGGCGAGCGCGTGCCGCCCGACATTGCCGGTGCCCCAGTGCACTACGCGATAGACCATGGTCGTCACCTCACAGATCGGGAAGGGGGATGTCGAGATTCGGTGCGATGAGGCCGCCGTCGACCTCGAGCACCTTGCCGGTCAGGAAATCGCCCGCGGGGGAGGCGAGAAACAGTGCCGCCGAGGCGATGTCGACGGGATCTCCGAGGCGGCGCATCGGGGTGGCCTGTTCGAGCTTGCCGCGCATCTCGTCGTTGCCGGCCACGACGGACAGCGCCGAGGTGAGGATCGATCCGGGGGCGATCGCGTTCACCCGGATGCGCGGGCACAGATCCATGGCGGCACTGCGGGTGTAATGCGCCAGCGCGGCCTTCGCGGTGGCGTAGGCGGCGAACGCGCGGCCGGGCAGCCTGCCCATCGTCGAGGTGATGTTGATGATCGAGCCGGTGCCCGCCGTTTCCAGGATCTTCGGTACCGCGGCGTGCACCAGCGAATGCGCGGTACCGACATTGAAGGTGAACGCCTCGGCCAGTTCGGCGGCGCCGGTGTCCAGCAGCGGTTTCGGCATCGCTCCGCCGACGTTGTTCACCACGATGTCCAGGCGGCCGAACCGGGTCACCGCCGCGTCGGCGAGCGCGGCGGCGGCCTCGAGATCGGCGAGATCGGCCACCACGACATGCGCCTGCCTACCGGTCGCTGCCACCTGCGCGGCGACCTCGCGCAGATCTGCCTCGGTGCGCGCCGCGATCACCACGTCCGCGCCCGCCTCCGCGAATCCGAGCGCGATCGCGGCACCGAGGCCACGTCCCGCGCCGGTGATGATCGCTACCCGGCCATCGAGCCGGAATCGATCCAGAATCATCGCCGTATCCTTCCTGTGCCGAATATTCGACTACTATTCGGCGAATAGTCGATGCAGTGTAGGGCGCGGCGCGTCCGGCGACAAGGGGATGCGATGTCGATATCAGGGTCACCACCGACCCGCCGGGTGATCGCGGTGGTCGAGCTGCTGATCGAATCCGAGCGGGCGATGAACGCCTCGGAGATCGCGGCGGCACTGTCGTTGGCGCGCGCCACCGTCACGGCCGTCCTGGCAGAGCTCGCCGATGCGGGGTGGGTTCGCCGTGACGGTGATCTGCGGTACCGGCCCGGGCCCGCGTTGGCGCGGTTGTCACCGGGGCCGCCCGCTGACATCGGCGCGGCCCATACCGAACTGGCGGCATTGGCCGCGGCCGCCGGTTGCGGCGCCACCCTCAGCCGGATCGACAGTGACCGGCTGACGGTGGTGGCCAAGCAGTATTCGGGCGAGCGGGTGGTGCCCGGTTTGAGTGTCGGGCAATCGCTTCCACTGGCCTACCCGGCCGGAGCGGCGGTGATGCCGTGGCGCGCGGAAGCCGAACGCCGCGCATGGCTGGCGAGCGTGTCGGGTCCGGCTCGTCGCGCGGCACCGGCCCTGCTGCGGTTCGTGGCCGACAACGGCTATGCGGTGTTCCGGCCCGATGCCGACGATGCCGGACTGGTCGACGTCCTCGCCGATCTTCTCGGCGCGGTCGGTGCCGAGGTGCTGCAACCCCAGTTGCGATCGCGGGTGCTGCGGCAGCTGTCGCGGCTGACCGCGCGGCCCTACACCGCCGCCGATATCGACTCGGCGGAGGCGCTGCCGGTCAGTTACCTGTCCGCACCGGTGTTCGACGGTGCGGCGGCACCCTATGAGGTGCAGATCGGTCCGCTGTTGCCCGCCGTCGGCCCGGATGAGCGGGCGAGGTACATCGCCGCGATTCGCGCGGGCGCGCAGGCGATGTCGGCGGCGCTGGGGGAGCAGGCGAGGTAGCGCAGGGAGCAACATCGCGGGATCGGGTGCGCACTCGACGATGACACACCGCTTCCGGGCGAGAGCTCGTCAGCGGGACGGGTTCTCGCTGCTCCGGCCGGCATCCGGTGGTGGCGAGGTGGCGTCGTCGGTCAGCAATGCGACCACCGATTCGGTGGTCCAGGCCAGGTCGGCGCCGGGTCGGGAAGCGAGGTAGGCGGCGGTGCGCTGGATCGTCCAGCCGTGCGAGGCGATCAGTCCGTGCGCCAGGTGTCGCAGGTAGGCCGGGGCGGGCGGGTTGCCGGGCACGGCGTGGCTGGCCCAGGGCGCGGTGAAGGTGAGGATCGGGTAACCGTCGCGGACGCCGGCGTGCACCAGGGTTTCGTACCGGCCAGGGCCGAAGCTCGCGCGCCCGGTGCCGAGCGCGAGGGAGAAATCCAGGTCGGTGCCGGGTTCGCGGTACATCTCCTGCGCGGCGATATCGCTGAACTGGGCGGCGGTGAGCAGGTAGGCGTGGGCGGCGGTGTGGTCGGCGACATCCGGGTCGTAGAAGGCGCGCCCGCCGGTCCAGATGGCCGATTCGGTGGCGAAGTACAGCAGTCCGGGCAACAGCAGCGGCACCGACCGCAGTGGCGGACTCGGGTCCCGGCAGCCCGGCAGGGTCATCACCCCGCCGTTGGGTGCACCCCCGCGCAGGTAGTAGTCGAGGCGGCGCGGGTTCATATTCGAGCCGTAACTGGCGTACCAGACCAGCTCCGGTCTGCCGGTTTCCGCACTCCCGGCGGTCGCGTCGGCCATCACGCGCCCGCCGGGACCCTGCTCATGGCGTCTCAGATCTTGCGGATGACGGTGACGACCTTGCCGAGGATCTGGGCGTCGTTACCGGGGATGGGCTCGAAATGCGGGTTGTGCGGCATCAGCCAGACGTCCTTGCCCGTGCGCTTGAACGTCTTCACCGTGGCCTCGCCCTCGATCATGGCGGCGACGATATCGCCGTTCTCGGCGACATTCTGCTGCCGGACCACCACCCAGTCGCCGTCGCAGATGGCCGCGTCGACCATGGACTCACCGACCACCTTCAGCAGGAACAGCGAGCCGTCGCCGACCAACTCCTTCGGCAGCGGGAAGACATCTTCCACGGCCTGCTCGGCCAGGATCGGGCCACCGGCGGCGATCCGGCCCAGCACCGGGACGAAGGTGGGCACCGGACGATCGGAGTCGCCGGCCGCGAGGTCTTCGCCGCTGCTTTCCGCGCCCACCGCCGACAGGCTCGTCACGGCGCGCACCGCTTCGTCCAGGCCCCTGACGTCCACCGCGCGCGGACGATTCGGATCGCGACGCAGATAGCCCTTGCGTTCCAGGGTGCGTAACTGATGTGCCACCGAGGAGGTGGAGGTGAGTCCGACCGCATCGCCGATCTCGCGGATGCTGGGCGGGTAGCCGCGCTCGCTCACCGAGCTGCGGATCACCTCCAGCACCTTCCGCTGACGCACGGTGAGATCCGTTCCGGTCCCGGCTGTTTCGGCGCCGAGACCGCTCCCGTCGCCCGTGCCGTCTGTCTGGCTCACCGTTGCCGCCCTTTCGTGTCGGTGCCCGGCTCGACCGCGCCGTACCGGGAGTCGATGTCGTTCTCCGAATCTAGTCCGGTCGGCGCGATGTATCAAACATCTGTTCGAGCATGTCCGGCGTTTCTGCTGACTTTGTCGGTGCGCCGTGGTAGAAATCGAACATCAGTTCTTCGAACAGGTGATCGAATGAGGGTCGGGCGAGCGGCGAGTCCGCTGGTAGAGCGACCGGTCGCCGCGAAGGTGCGGCGGATGACAGCAACGACGGGGTATCACCACGGAGGTTTGTCCGATGAGCACAGCGATCAGCGATATGGACAGGGTGGCGTCCGGGCCCGAGGCCCGGGAGGCCGGACTCGACCTCGTTCCCGGCGCGGGCGGCGGGGTGGCGGCGGGCCGGCGGCACTCGCGGCCCGGTGCCACCGAGGGCGGGAGCGGCGAGCGAGGGTCCGTTGCCGTGCGGGTCCGCCCGGCGCGCGGCACCCTGCGCACCCGGCAGGCGATCCATCGACCCGCCGAGCGACGCCCACGTGGAGCGGGCCCCCGGGCAGCGGTGGTGCGCTACGACTCTCGTCCGGCCCGGCTCGCTCGGGCGGGATACCCGGCCGACTCCGCGCAACGGGTCGAGCAGGCTCAGGTCGGGTTCGCCGTCCTGGCGATCGCGGCTGTGCTGAGCGCGCTGGTGGTGACGGCGCTGATCGGCATCGCGCACCTGCGGGCGGAGTCCGTTGCCCCGCAGCAGCATCCGCAAGGGCCCGCCGTCGTCGAGCCGGCGCTGCTGCCGGGTGATGTTTCGGCCGATGTGCCGCGCTGAATGCCCGAATGGCATCGAAGAACGGTCACCACGGGTGGCCGAATATATTGATCGACAACTGAAACACGTTGCTACTGTGCTGAACACCTGATCCAGGCACCACCGCCGACAACTGAACCGGGACCGCATGACGTATCAGCACACCGCCGGAGTCCGTCTCCGGTTCCTCGCCAGGACCGCAGTCGTCCTCCTCTGCACGGTGTTCGCGCTCGCTGCCGTTCCGGTCGCGCAGGCGGCGCCGGCGTACGCGGCCTACCTCGATCTGCCGGCCGTCAACGATGACGGCTCCGGTGCCGGTGGCCTGAATCCCGCTCTGCCGCTGGACGCGACTACCCTGCGCACCGCGCTCGATCAGGCCAGATCCGACGGCATCCCAGCGGACCGATACGCGACCCTGCTACACCAGTACTGGCTCGTCGTCGCGACCGACAACGCCGGCATCGAGCTCGCGGCCTGGGCCCCGAACCGCGGCCCGGCCGCGGGCGAACGAATCTTCAACCAGGTCTACGTCAACTACCTGCGCCTGGCCTCGCAGCATCCGGAATTCTGGTGGGCCGCGCTGGCCGGAATCGCGGGCGGCTCCTTCGCTTCCGGCTACTTCGACATGAGCGATGTGGGCCGGATGGTGGATCTGCCCGCCATCCATCAACTCGGCAACGCCGTCGCGGACCTGCTGCGCCACACGCCCGGCGAACTGGTGCGCGGACTACCCACCGATATCCACCTGCTCGCCACCGAAGGCCCGCGCCTGACCACCGACGATCTGATCTGGTACCAGATCCGGTTGATGACCATGCAGAAACACATCTTCGTGGATCTGGTGCCGATGCACGAGGCCTACCTCGCCGACGGCCTGGCGGGCATCGAGGAGATGCACCGGGCCGGAATCCTCGACGACGGCCTGCGCGCCGCCTGGCACTCGGTGGCCTCCGGCACCCGCGCCGGATTCGTCGACGCGCTGATCCGGATGACCGACCGCGAACAGAACCACATCGTCGCCGACCAGTGGGATGCCACCGCTACCGGACGCGGTGCCATGGGGCGCGTGCTCACCTACGTCAGCACCCTCGCCGGTAAGGCGGGCGTGCCCGGGGTTCGGGCTCCTGGCGTCTTCGGACCCGCTACCGTCACCGTCGCGGTGGGCGACCGCACGCTGTCGCTGCGCACACCGCTGCCGGACTGGAACTGGGCCGACCGGGACGCCCGCTGGGCCTACATCACCGGCGATCTGGTGCCGCGCCATATCGACATGAAGTCCGATCCGGCCCTGGCGGCCACCGTCCTGGCGGAGCCGTTCTGGGACAAACTGGCGCGCGGTCGCCTGCTCCAGCGCCTGCCCGATGTCCTCGCCGATATGACCACCCAGTGGCAGCTGAGCGGCTGACGCCGATAACCATCCGGTGCGCTCGCGGGGTGAGCAGCACCGGGGCGAACCCCGCGCGGGTATTCTCGAAGTGCTATGCGGGTATACCGGAGTTCGCCACGGGTGTACCCGCCGCCGGGTACCGTCCCGGCCCATGCGCTCGCCGGATGGCAGGCCCCGATCGGCCGGCGATCCGGACGCGAGCGTACGCATCGACGAAGGATCTCGGATGCACTGCCCGTACTGCCGGCACCCTGACTCCCGGGTGGTCGACTCGCGTGAGGCCGATGAAGGCGCGGCCATCCGTCGCAGACGTTCCTGCCCGGAATGCGGTCGGCGCTTCACCACGGTCGAAACCGCGATCCTGTCCGTGGTCAAACGCAGTGGTGTCACCGAACCGTTCAGCCGGGAAAAGGTCATTCGCGGCGTGCGCCGCGCCTGCCAGGGCCGCGAGGTCGACGACGACGCGCTGAACCTGCTGGCTCAGCAGGTGGAGGACACCGTCCGGGCCAAGGGTTCACCGGAGGTTCCGAGCCATGAGGTCGGACTGGCGATCCTCGGTCCGCTGCGCGATCTCGACGAAGTGGCGTACCTGCGGTTCGCGTCGGTCTACCGCTCCTTCACCTCGGCCGAGGATTTCGAACGCGAGATCCAGGGCATGCGTCAGGCGCGCGCCGCGGCCGTCGGCTCCGGCGACTGAGGGTTTCGGCCGACCGAGCGCTTCGCGGCTCAGATGCAGATGCCCGGCGGGCACGAGCAGCTGAAGCTGCCCATGTGCTGCCCGGGGCAGATCGTGATCGAGCCGGAGCCGACGAGGCCCGCCAGTGGACGCAACCACATCGTGAGGTTCGACGGCGACGCCACCGGCGCGGGCGCCTCCGCGGCCGCAGGGCCGGCACCCACAGTGGTCGCGAGCAGCAGACCCGCCCCGATTCCGATGCCGCCGATAACTTTTCGCATGACCAACACATCCTCATGACCGGGCACCGGGCACGGCCCGGGTGGCAGTGGCGCGGCGGCGGTATCCGTGGACTGCCGTTCGCCGAACGCGGTACACCGACGACGGTAGACCGGGCACCCCCGATCGGCGCGCCCCGTAATCCGCCGCCACCGATTCATGGGGCACGACCCGGGCCCGACGGCGGCTGGTGCGCGGCGATCGCTGACGGGATCGGCATCCGGCGATCCGTGGCAGTGACGTCCGGACGCCGATCAGGCCGCGCGTGCTCAGCGCCGGATGGCGCCGATGGCCTTCTGGATCCGCTTGGCCGACACCGGGTACGGCGTGCCGAGTTTCTGCGCGAAGAGACTGACCCGCAGCTCCTCGATCATCCACCAGATCTCGACCACGTCCGGCGCGTTCCTGCGCGGTTCGGGCAGCCCGGCCAGCAGCCGGTCGTAGGCCGCCAGTGCGGCGTCTACCTCGGCCATCGCCTGCCGGTCGCGCACCGCCGAACCGGGCAGCGCCTCGAGCCGCACCACCGCCGCCTGAAGATAGCGCGGCAGTTCACGCAGTCGCGCGCTGCCCCATTCGGAAATGAAGCCGTCGAACACCAGGTCCGCGAGCTGTGCCCGGACATCGTCGGCGATGTCGGCTTCGGTGGTGTTCGCCAAGGCCGTCGATACTCGGTGCGCCTGCGTGAGCACCGGCACCACCAGACGCACCATCCGCGCGGCCGCGCCGGCCAGCTCCGGCCGGACCTTCGCCACCAGAGCCTCGAACTGGTCGGGACCGCGCACCGGTCCGCCGGCGGCCGCGATGAGTTCGTCGGCAGCGGCCGCCCGGCAATCGGCGACCAACGCGTCCAGCGAGCCGTAGGGGTTCTGGCTCAGCACCAGGCGGTCGGCGGGGGACAGGCCTGTGGTGACCGTGCGCAGCGAGGTGGGAACGGCGCGCAAGATCAGCTCCCTGGTGCCGGCCCGCATGGCGGCCGCTTGCTCGGCGGGTGAGCTCAGCACTCGGACAGCGACGCCCTCGTCCTCGGGGACCAGCGCCGGATAGCCGGTGATGGTCTGCCCGGCGACCTCCCGCTTCACGGTCGCCGGCACCGTACCGAGCGATTCCGCGGTCCACACCACCGCGGGGGCGCGCTCGGCGCCCGCGGTGGCGCGGGCGACCGATTGCGACACCTGTTCCGAGAGCCGGGTTTTCAGCCGCGCGAGGTTCTTGTCACGGGCCACAACCGTGCCGTCGGTATCGACGGCGGCGAAGGTCATCCGCAGATGATCCGGCAGCGCCGACGGGTCCAGATCGTTCGGCGTGATGGGCACCGAGCCCAGCCGTGACAGCTCCCGCGCCAGCCCGGTGCGCAACGGTTCGGCCCTCGGGGTCAGCGCCGCCAGCGCCGCCGCCGCGAAATCGGGGGCGGGTACGACCGCACGGCGCAGGTTCTTGGGCAGCGTCTTGATCAGCGCGGTCGCCAACTCCTCGCGCATGCCGGGCACCAGCCAGTCGAATCCCATGGCCCGCACATGCGCCAGCTGCGCCACCGGGATCCGTGCGGTGACGCCGTCATCGTCATTGCCGGGCTCGAACTGGTAGGTGAGCGGGAAACTCAACTCGCCTTGGCGCCAGGCATCCGGGAAATCGGTCGGATCCAGTGGTGCCGCACCCTCATTGACGACGGTGTCGGCGGTGAAGTCCAGCAGCGTCGGATCTGTGCGTTGTGCGGTGCGCCACCAGCTGTCGAAATGCCGGACGGAGACGATGTCGGCGGGCACCCGCCGGTCGTAGAACTCGAACAGCACTTCGTCGTCGACCAGGATGTCGCGGCGGCGCGCACGATGTTCGAGATCGGCGACGTCGTCGAGCAGTTCACGATTGCGGTGGAAGAACCCGTGATGGGTCTGCCATTCCCCCTGCACCAGGGCATGGCGCAGGAACAACTCACGCGAAACGACGGGGTCGATGCGGCTGTAGTCGACCGGGCGCTTCGTCACCAGGGGGACGCCGTAGAGGGTGACGCGTTCATAGGCCCGGGCGACCCCGCGCTTGGACGACCAATGCGGCTCGGAATAGGTGCGTTTCACCAGATCACCGGCCAGGCGTTCGGCCCATTCCGGTTCCACCCGCGCGGCCATGCGGCCCCACAGCCGCGAGGTCTCCACCAGTTCCGCGGCCATCACCCAGCGCGGCGGCTTCTTCGCCAGCGACGAGCCGGGGAAGATCATGAACTTCGCCCCGCGCGCGCCGAGGAATTCGCGCGATTCGGCCTCCCGGACCCCGATATGCGACAGCATGCCCGCCAACAGCGCCTGGTGGATCGCGGTGACGTCCCAGGGCAGCGTGTCGTCGCCCTCGACGGCGGCGGCCTTCGCCGGCTTGCCGGAGGTCTTGCCGCGCGCGCCCGCCTTCGCCGCGTGCTGCGTGCGCGCCGCACGGGTGTCGGTGTGCGCCGACCAGCCGAGACCCTTGGTGATGGTGCGCAGCTGCCCGTGCAGGTCCTGCCATTCGCGAATGCGGAGGTAATGCAGGAACTCCTCGCGGCACATGCGCCGGAACTGATTGGACGACAACGATTTACGTTGCACCGACAGGTAGTCCCACAGGCGCAGGTACGCCAGGAAATCGGAATTCTCGACGACGAACCGTGCGTGCTTGGTGTCGGCGGCCTGCTGCTGATCGGCCGGCCGCTCGCGCACATCCTGAATCGACAGCGCCGCCACGATGATCAGTACCTCGGCCAGACAGCCATCACGATGGGCCTGCACCAGCATCCGCGCCATCCGCGGATCCACCGGCAGGCGCGCCATCTCGCGCCCGACCGGCGTGAGCGACAGGCCGCCCTCGTCCTCGGATCGACGACGCGAACCGCGAGCGCGCGGCGCGCGTCCCGCGGGCGACGATCCGGTCGGCTCGCCGGAGTCGGCGGGCACGGCTGCGCTGTCCGCGTCCACCGATGCATCCCGGCCGTGCTCGGTGCCATCGGCGGCGATGGCGCGGGCGCTACCCTGGGCCGTGCCCGCCGACCTGCGCGCAAGGGCGCCCAGCTCCTCGAGCAGCGCGATGCCGTCGCGGATCGCGCGCGAATCCGGCGGCTCCACGAAGGGGAACTTCTCGATATCACCGAGACCGAGCGCGGTCATCTGCAGGATGACCGCCGCCAGATTGGTGCGCAGAATCTCCGGATCGGTGAACAGCGGACGTGATTCGAAATCGTCCTCGGAGTACAGCCGGATGCAGATGCCGTCGGCCACGCGCCCGCAGCGCCCGGAACGCTGACGCGCCGAGGCCTGCGAGATCGGCTCGATCGGCAGCCGCTGCACCTTCGTGCGCATCGAATACCGCGAAATGCGGGCGGTGCCGGGATCGACGACGTAGCGGATGCCCGGCACCGTCAGAGACGTCTCGGCGACATTGGTGGCGAGCACGACGCGGCGGCCGGTGTGCGGAGCGAAGACCCGATGCTGCTCGGCCGCCGACAGCCGCGCGTACAGCGGCAGGATTTCGGTGCGCGGTAATTTCAGCTCACGCAGGGCGTCGGCGGCGTCGCGGATCTCGCGTTCACCGGACAGGAACACCAGCACATCGCCGTCGCCCTCGGCGAACAATTCGGTCACCGCGTCGCCGATGGCGTCGACCGGGTCGCGATCCAGGACGCGGTCCTCGTCGTCCTCGTCGGCGGCAGCCACCGGCAGTGCCAGCGGCCGGTACCGGATCTCCACCGGATAGGACCGGCCGGACACCTCGACGATGGGAGCAGGCGTCCCGGAGGCATCGGCGAAATGGCGAGCGAACAGCTCCGGATCGATGGTCGCCGAGGTGATGATCACCTTCAGATCGGGCCGGCGCGGCAGCAACTGTTTGAGGTAGCCGAGCAAGAAATCGATATTGAGGCTGCGTTCGTGCGCCTCGTCGATGATGATCGTGTCGTAGTTGCGTAGCAGCCGGTCGCGCTGGATCTCGGCGAGCAGGATGCCGTCGGTCATCAGCTTGACCAGCGTGTGTTCGGCGGCCTGATCGGTGAAGCGGACGGTGTAGCCGACGGCGTCGCCGAGTTCGGTGCCCAGTTCCTCGGCAATGCGTTCGGCGACAGCGCGCGCGGCGAGCCTGCGCGGCTGGGTGTGGCCGATCATGCCGCGGATACCGCGTCCGAGCTCGAGACAGATCTTCGGGATCTGGGTGGTTTTGCCCGAACCCGTCTCACCCGCCACGATTACGACCTGATGCGCGGCGATGGCCGCGGCGATGTCCTCGCGGCGAGCGGTGACCGGAAGCTGTTCCGGATAGCGGATCTCGGGTACGGCGGACCGCCGGTTCTCGATCCGCTGCTGGGCCACCGCGATCTCGGTCTCGATCCGTCCGAGGTCGCCTCCGCGTGCGCGGTCGAGCTGCCTGCGCAGCCGGTGCTCGTCGCGGAGGGTGAGAGTGGCCAGGCGGGTGCGAAGCTCACGCGGGGTGGTTGCGGTCCTGGTCATTGCGGCATCCAGCCTAATGGACGCGGTCCGCGGCGGTCCGCTGGTTTTCCGCCGGGGAGGTCAGGGGCATGCCGGACGGCCCAGCGTACGGGCTCACCCTGGCCCGGCGGGGTGACCCGACACACACGTGCCGGCGGGTCGGAGGTGGTGGACTCGGACCGGGCAAACGGGCGTCCAACGGGGTGAAGCTGCGTCACCGAGTGGGTTCGGGGACCCACCCATCGGGTTTGCCGTTCGTGTGCGCGCCTGCGATTCGCCGGGCCGCGCAGCCTGGGTTATGCGACGATCGGGCTCATGATCACCAGCGTGGGTACGCCGATGTGGATCCGGGTGTTGCGACTTGCCTTCGGTGTGCTGGGTGTCATCGCTTTGGCGTGGATCCCGGTCCGCAATATCGGCGAGTCCACCTTCTCGACCGCGAACTACTTCAGTTACTTCACCATCCAGTCCAATGTGATCGGGGTGGGGGTGCTGCTGGTCGGCGCGCTGATCGATCCGGCCGACCGCCGCTGGCAGGTGGTGCGCGCGGCGAGCACGTTGTACCTGCTGATCACCGGTGTGGTCTACGCGGTACTGCTGGCCGATATCGATGTGATGCTCACCGACCAATGGATCAACGTCATCGAGCACCGGCTGATACCGCTGGTGCTGATGGTCGATTGGCTGCTGGTGCCGGTGAGTCTCGGTCTCACCGGGCGGCTGGTGGGTGCGCTGCTGGCGTATCCGGCGGTGTACGGCGCGTACTCACTGATCCGAGGGCCCATCGTCGATTGGTATCCGTATCCATTCATCGACCCGCGCGAGCAGGGTTATGTGTCCATGGCGCTGGGCCTGGTGGTGCTCGCCGTCGTGTTCGCGATGCTGGCGATGGCCGTCATCGCACTCGGCGGGCTCGCGCGGCGCTGGCAGGATGGACGGCGCACGGCTGTCGAACCGAGGAGCGCCTGATGGGATCACTGTGGCATGGTTTCGCCGATATGGGCGCCGTCGAACGAGACGGCGCCTTTGTCGTCGCGCGGGGTGAGGGCGCCTACATCTGGGACGAGGCGGGCAACCGCTATCTCGATGCCACGGCCGGACTGTGGTTCGCCAATGTCGGCCATGGTCGCGCCGAGATCGCCGACGCGGTGGCCCGGCAGCTGACCCAGCTCGCGCACTACTCCAATTTCGGTGATCTCGCCGCGCCCGTCACCGGCGAGCTGGCCGAACGGCTGGCCGCTCTCGCGCCGGTGCCCGCCAGCAAGATCTTCTTCACCTCCGGCGGATCCGACTCGATCGACACCGCGGCGAAACTAGCCCGCCGCTACTGGCATGAGCTGGGCAAGCCGGACAAGTCGATCATCGTCGGGCGTCGGCTGGCCTATCACGGTATGCATGTGGCCGGCACCGCCCTATCGGGACTCGCGCCGAATCGGGAAGGGTACGGCGAGCTGATGGCCGATGCCCGCACCGTCGAATGGAATGACGCGAAGGCTCTGCTGGCGCTGATCGAGGAGATCGGCGCCGAACGCATCGCGGCGTTCTTCTGCGAGCCGATCATCGGCGCGGGCGGGGTGTACCTGCCACCAGAGGGCTACTTGAACGAGGTGCGCCGCATCTGCCGCGATCACGACATCCTGTTCGTCGCCGACGAGGTGGTCACCGGTTTCGGCCGGATCGGCGGCTCCTGGTTCGCCTCCACCCGGTTCGGCCTCGAGCCGGATCTCATGACCACCGCCAAGGGCCTGACCTCCGGCTACCTCCCGATGGGCGCGGTCTTCATCGCCCCGCGGGTCGCCGAACCGTTCTTCGGTGGTGGCGTGTGGTGGCGGCACGGCTACACCTACGGCGGTCACGCCGGTTCGGCCGCCGCGGCCATGGCAAACCTCGACATCATCGAGCGCGAAGAGCTGCTCACCGCCTCCGC
Source organism: Nocardia sp. CDC519 (assembly GCF_059509835.1). Taxonomy (NCBI): domain Bacteria; kingdom Bacillati; phylum Actinomycetota; class Actinomycetes; order Mycobacteriales; family Nocardiaceae; genus Nocardia; species Nocardia sp. CDC519. The sequence goes on from NZ_CM183377.1 coordinate 2,370,870, forward strand.
GCACCTGGAATCGGCGCTGCACGCGCACCTCGCGCCGCTGGCCGAGCACCCGCGGGTCGCCGAGGTGCGCAGTGGGCTCGGTGCCGTCGCCGCGGTGCAGCTCACCGATCCCGGCGAAGCCCCCGCCATGGTGAAGGCGTTGCGCGCCCACGGCGTTTCCGCCCGCGCCGCCGGTGCGGGCGCCCTCCAGATCTCCCCGCCGTTCGTCATGACCGACGCGCAACTGGCCGAACTCGCCGAAGCTTTCACCCGAGCCCTCGGGTAACGGCGTCCGGCCAGGCGCAGCGGACGTCGCGCCGGTGGACGGGGAGATCGTGCTGGTCGACACCGCGGTGCCGCTCGCCAGTCACGGCGTCGTTGCGGGGTGCCGGGCGACTGGCCTAGGCCCGCGTCGGCGGTTCAGCTGCGTCGAATGCTTTGGCGCACCGGATGTTCGATGGCTGCTTTCGCAGCCGTAGGCCGTCCGGACGAAAAGTGCGCCGCATCGCTCGTCCTGATGCGATCATGGACAACGGTATCCACGGTCGCTGCGGCGAAAGGCGGTGCGGGGTGGCGGAATTCGTGCTCGAATACGCGGCGCTGCGGTGGACCGTGGTCGGCGCGTTCGTGCTCGCGGCAGGTGTGGTGCTCATGCGAGTGCTGGCTCCCATGCCGGTGCAGGCGGCCGGGGCGCCGGCATCGACGAGCTCACCCGACGCGCATCACCGGGAATCGGACGCGGCGCATCTGATCATGTGCGCGGTCATGCTCGCGATGCTGGTGTTCCCGGTGCACGCGCACGGGCCCGCCATGCGTGGCGTGCTGATCTCGATGACGGTGGCGTTCGCGATGTTGCTCACGGTTCGAATGGTGGAGTGGCAGGTCGAGGGCCGGCCGCTGCCGGTGGCACGGGCGGGGGCACTCGGCTACCACGTCGCCGCCGCGGCGGTGATGCTGTACGCCATGTCCGGCCATACCGCGAGCGGCCACGCCGGCGGGCCCGCGCCCGCGCCGGTGATCGCGTTGGCGCTGCTGTTCGCGGCGGACGCGGCCGTACTGATCGGCTGCGCGGCCACCGGACGGCAACTGCCCTGGCTCGACCATGCCGGCGCGCGGCCCGCCGCACTGGTGCCGCACCTCGTGATGGACCTCGGGACCGCGTACATGTTGATCGCCGCCGTGGCGGCCTGACGCGGACGGCGGCTACAGATCCACGAACGAATCGGCGACGACGCGCCCGCCCAGGCGCACCCAGCCGTCGGAGTCCCATTCGGTGAAGATCTGCGATCCCTGTCCCTGGGTGATCTTCAGGCCGCGCCGCAGCAACGCCGTCAGCGCGACCGCGGCGGCGCCGGTGGCCTCGTCCTCGGCGATCCCCATGGCCGGCGCGAACATCCGCGAGCGCACCGAACCGCGATGCTCATCGGTCCAGGCCCACAGGTAGTGCGAACCGTCGGAGAAGTCGGCGGGGTCGAGTGCGGCGAGCTCATCCGGCCGATCGAGCTGATGGAAGGTGAACGCGGGCGCCCAGGTGCCGCGCGCCTTGATCCACACCAGGCCGTCGGTCAGTTCCACCGGCACCGGTCCGGCCGGAACATCGAGAGTGTGCACCGGCATGCCGTGCTCGGCCAGCCACCAGCCGGTGCCGACGGAGGGGTGCCCCGCGAAGGGCAGTTCCACGGCGGGGGTGTAGATCCGGACCTTGGCGATCTCGGCGACGGGGTCCTCCACGAACACCGTTTCGCTGTAGCCGAGGCGGGCCGCGACGGCCTGCCGCTGCGGCTCCGCGACCTCGGTGGCCCGGACGACACCCAGCAGGTTGCCGAATCGCCCCGTCGTATCGGTGAATACCCGCAACACTTCAGCCTGTGTGCCCATGTCAGCCGAGCGTACTCGGCGCAGTCGCGGCCGTAAGGGGGTGAATGTCGCACATCACAGCAAATGTCCGGCAAACATGACTCCACGACGATGGCCCCGGCCACACGGGCCGGGGCCATCGAAACGGCGGGATACGGATCAGACCGCGGCCGTGGCCAGCGCCTCGGTGGTCTGCACGGCCTGGCCGACACCGGCCACGATCGCGGCCGCCCGCAGCGCCTCGAAGATCACCTCGCGGGACACGCCCTCCTCGCGCAGGGTGTGCTCGTGGGCCTCCAGGCAGTGCTGGCAGCCGTTGATCGAGGACACGGCGAACGACCACAGCTCGAAGTCGGCCTTGTCGACGCCGGGGGAGCCGATGATCTGCATGCGCAGGCCGGCCCGCAGGTCGTCGTACTTGCCGCCGAGGAATGCCTTACCGCGGTAGAACACATTGTTCATGCCCATGATGGAGGCGGCGCCGAGCGCGGCGTTGTACGCCTCCGCCGACAGGGTGTCCGCGGCCTCTTCGGCGATCTCGCGCAGCGTGGTGGCCGAGCGGGTGGCGGCGGCGGTGGCCAGCAGGGTGCCCCACAGCTGCTGCTCGTTCAGCACGGTGGTGCGCGCGATCGAGGACAGGTTGAGCTTGAGATCCTTGGCGTACTCGGGTAGCGAGTTCTTCAGATTATCGATGCTCATGGTGCTACCTCAGACGCTCGCGGCCAGCAGCTCGCCGGCGTTGATGGTCGGGTCGCCCTTCTTCCAGTTGCAGGCGCACAGCTCATCGGACTGCAGCGCGTCGAGCACCCGCAGCACCTCGTCGACATTGCGGCCGACGGAACCGGCGGTGACCGAGACGAACTGGATCTCGTTGTTCGGGTCGACGATGAAGGTGGCGCGGTCGGCGACGCCGTCGGCGTTGAGAACGCCGGTGGCGGTGGCCAGCTCACGCTTGAGATCCGACAGCATCGGGAACGGCAGGGTCTTCAGGTCCTCGTGCTGGGCCCGCCACTGGAAGTGCACGAACTCGTTGTCGACGGACACGCCCAGCACCTGCGCGTCGCGGTCGGCGAATTCGTCGTTGAGCTTGCCGAACGCGGCGATCTCGGTGGGGCAGACGAAGGTGAAGTCCTTCGGCCAGAAGAACACGATCCGCCACTTGCCCGCGTGGTCGTCGCTGGTGATCTGAGTGAAGTAGTCGTCTGGCTGCTGAGCGTCGACCTTCGACAGGTCACCGCCGATCACCGCGGTGAGGTTGTACGCCGGGAACTGGTCGCCGATGGTCAGCAGGGCCATGCTCATCTCCTCTTTCATGTCGGTAGCCGGCGGGTCGAGCGACCAGCCGGCGGTGCGAAAAAGCTCATCTGTGATCTTGCCCAACAACCGGTGAAAGGTAAAGGTGATAAGTCGCACTACACTGATAGGCGTGACTGATCAGACTTATCAGCCAACCCTGTCGCAGCTGCGTGCGTTCGTCGCGATCGCCGAGTATCGGCACTTCGGCACGGCTGCGGCCCGGCTCAATGTGAGCCAGCCCACGTTATCGCAGGCGCTGGCCGCGCTCGAACACGGGCTCGGATTGCAGCTGATCGAGCGCAGCACCCGGCGCGTGCTGGTGACCGCCGCCGGAATGCGGTTGCTGCCACAGGCGATGGCGACACTGGAGGCGGCCGACCGGTTCCTCGCCTCGGCGACCGGTGACGGGCTCGGCGGCACCCTGCGCATGGGCATCATCCCGACCGCGGCCCCCTACATTCTGCCGTCGTTGCTGCCCGCGCTGCGGCGCAAGCTGCCCGCGCTGGTGCCGCAGGTGGTCGAGGATCAGACCGCCCGGCTGCTCGAGGGCCTGCGCACCGGTGTCCTCGATGTCGCGGTGCTCGCGTTGCCCACCGAGGCCTCTGGCCTGATCGAGATCCCGCTGTACACCGAGGAGTTCGTGCTGGTCCTGCCCCGCGAACACGAACTGGCCGGCCGTACCGACATCCAGCCGGCCGCCTTGGACGCGCTGCCGATGCTGCTGCTGGACGAAGGTCACTGCCTGCGCGATCAAACCCTGGAGCTGTGCCGCTCGGCCGACGCCCACCCCGCCACGGTGGGTGACACGCGCGCCGCGTCGCTGACGACGGTGGTGCAGTGTGTGGCCGGTGGGCTCGGCATCACGCTGATTCCGGAGATGGCGGTGGCGGCCGAAACCGCGCGCGGCACGCTGGCGACGGCGCGTTTCGCCGCTCCGGCGCCCGGGCGGACCCTTGGCATGGTCTACCGCGCATCCACCGCGCGCGCCGACGACTACGCCTATATCGCCGAGATCATCCGCACCCAGCGCCCGGCGTGATCGGCGCCGCCCTCCCCGTCGGCGCCGGATTCGCCTGGGGGAGGGCCGGTCTCGATCTCAGTTCACCGCGCGCAGCGCGTACGGCTCGATCGCCCCGCGCGTCAGGGCGCGCGCGTCGATGGTGGAGGGTCGGTAGGGGAGCGTGCTGAGCCGGTCGAGCATGCCGGGTACCGGATCGGCGATCGGGTCGACCAGGCCGAACAGGAACGACCATTCGTGCTCATCGCTGCCGTAGTGCACGACGGTGCCGAAGTTGTCGTGGAAACGCTGCCAGGAGCGTTTGAGGGTGTCGTTGCGCCACATGGTCGCGCAGCCGGCCTGGGCGCTCAGCACGCCGCCGGGAGCCAGCAGGGCGCGACATCGCTGCAGGAATTCGGTCTCGTAGAGCCGGTTGTGCTGGGCGTCTTCGACGCGCTCGTCGGGCAGGTCGATGACGATGACGTCGTAGCGCACGCCCGCGGCGGTGGCGTCGGCGAGGAAGTCCCAGCCATCGGCGTAATGCACCCGCACCGGGCCCGAACCTTCGACCGCGGCGGCCAATTCGTCGGCGGTGTAGCCGTAGGGCAGATGTTCGGCGCACAACTGCACGGCCTCGCGGTCGATGTCGACGTGGTCGACCCGGGTGGCCCCTGCGGCCACCGACATCTGACTCGCCACGCCCTCGCCGGATCCGATGATGAGCACATTGTCGAGCTTCTCGGCCAGCACGAACGCCGGCACCATCATCGCCTCGTGATAGGTGATCTGGGAGAACTCGGTGGATTGGCGGTCGTTGTCGGAGAACAGGCTGATGCCCTGTTCGGTGCGCGCGATGAGCAGATGCTGGAACTCGGTCCTGGTGTCCACCAGGACATCCGACAGATCCCAGATCCGGGTCAGGCCCGGGCCCATGGGTTCCTCGACCCGCTGCCCGGCGCGTCCCCTGCGCACGGTCGACATGCGAACTTCCTTGGGCGACAAGGCGTCCCGCAGCAATTCCACCGTCTTCTCGGCGCCGTCACCGATGCTGCCGCAGGTGAACACGTCGACGAAGATGTCACCGGATTCGGGGTAGGTGTGGATCGAGGCGTGCGATTCCGACAGCAATGCGAGCACCGTCACGCCCTGCGGGGTGAATTGTTTACGCACCACATCGCAGATGGTGACGCCGGCACCGACCAGCGACCGGCGCAGGGCCTGGTCGAGTCGTTCCAGGTCGTTGCACAGATCCGCATCGACCCCGCCGAACTCGGCCAGCACATGCCAACCGGTGAACTCCGCCGTCATGGACACACACTCACTCTCCCTCAGCGCCCACGACATGCACGGTCAAGGGCGGGAAACCATTGAAGGACACCGACGAATAACTCGCGGTATAGGCGCCGGTATCGAGAATCTGTACCCGATCCCCGGCTCGCAACGTGGTCGGCAGAAGGACCCGCGTGCGTTGATACAGTACATCGTCGCCGTCGCAGGTCGGTCCCGCGACGACGGCCTCGTCCACCGGATCGCCGTCGCGTTCGGTGACGAAACGGTAAGCGATGTACTCGTTTTCGGTCTCGGCCAGGCCGTTGTAACGGCCGATGTCGAGATAGACCCAGCGCCGTCCGTCCGGTGCGGTCCGCACCGCGATCACTTCGGCGTGCACCACGCCCGCCGTGGCCACCAGCGCACGGCCCGGCTCCACCACCAGTTCGGCCGTCTCGGGCAGCAGCTCCACCGCCGCGCCGGCCGTCACCGGGGCGATTTGTTCGATGCCGGGCGCGGATTCGGCATAGGAGACCGGCAGGCCGCCACCGATGTTCACCGTCGACACCGCAATGTCCTTGTCGGACAACGCGTCGACGATCCGCGCCGCCTGCTCGATGCCGATCCGCCAGGCGTTCGGGTCGAGTTGCTGGGAGCCCACATGGAAGTAGGGGCCCGCGACGGTCAGACCGAGATCACGGGCGCGCACCAGCAGCCGCAGCGCCTCGCCGGGAGCGCAGCCGAACTTGGTGCCGAACGGGGTCTGCGATTGCGGTGCGGCCGCCAGGAACCGGCATTCGACCGCACCGCCGGGCGCGTGCTCGGCGATCCGCAGCAGATCGTCCTCGGTGTCGAAGGCGAAGCCACGCACCCCGAGTGCGTACGCGCGGGCGATGTCGGCGGCCTTCTTGATCGGGTTGCCGTAATAGAGCCGTCCCGGGTCGACACCGAGATCCAGGCACATCCGGATCTCGCCGACGCTGGCGACGTCGAACTGGGCGCCCTCGGCGTCGAGGACCCGCACCACCTGCGGCACCGGGCAGGCCTTGACGGCGAAGCGGATCCGGGCCCTGCGACCGGCCCGGAGCAGGGCGGCGTCGAGGGCGCGGTAGTTCTCGCGCACGCGCTCGGGGTCGACGAGCAGGTACGGGGATTCGGGCATCGGTGGATCTTTCGGTCGGGCAGCGGAGCAGAACAGTATCAGCGGCGCCTACCCGGAATCGAATCCGTCAAACCTTCAGTTCCGGTGATCGGTGCCCGGTCATCCCGCGACCACCGTGACCTCGTCGAATACCACTTCACCGGCCGCGTCGGACTCGGCCAGATCGACCACACCCACAATCGCCCAGCCATGATCGCCGGCCGGATCGTCGAGAGTCTGGCGTGCCTGCCAGAAGCCCGGGCGGGTCTCGACCCGGAACATCTGCGGCCCTCGCGCGTCGGGGCCGGTGCCGATGGTGTCGTACTCGGCGAAATAGGGCGCGAGCTCGGTCTCCCAGTCCGGTCCGGTGCCGAGGTCCGCCAGCGCCTGCCAGTTGCGCAGGGCTGCCAACTCCACCCGCCGGAACATGGCATTGCGGACCAGAACGCGGAAGGCGCGTTCATTGGCCGAGATCGGCCGAATGGTCTCCGCGCCGAAGGCCAGCTGCTCGGCGTCGGTCTCCGCGCCGGGGTTGGTGAGCTGTTCCCATTCGTCGAGCAGACTCGAATCCACCTGCCGGATCAGCTCACCCAGCCACTCGGTGATGTCGTCGAGTTCCTCGGTTCGCGCGGCCTCGGGCACGGTGCGGCGCAGCGCGCGATACGCGTCGGCCAGGTAGCGCAGCACCACCCCTTCGGAGCGGGCGAGCTCGTAGTGCGAGATGAGCTCGGCGAAGGTCATCGACCGTTCCACCATCTCGCGCACCACCGACTTCGGTGACGGCGCGAACTCCGAGACCCACGGGTGCCCCGCCCGGTAGGTCTCGAAGGCGGGTTCGATCAGCTCGGCCAGCGGCTTGGGCCAGGTGACCTCTTCGAGCAGCTCCATCCGTTCGTCGTAGTCGATGCCGTCGGCCTTCATCTCCGCGACCGCCTCGCCCCTGGCCTTGTGCTGCTGCGCCATCAGCAGCTGACGCGGATCCTCCAGCGTCGACTCGATGAGTGAGATCACATCGAGGGTGTAGGTGGGAGATTGCTCATCGAGCAGCTCGAACGCGGCCAGCGCGAACGGCGACAGCGGCTGATCGAGCGCGAAATCGCGTTGCAGATCCACCGTCAGCCGCGCCATGCGGCCCTGGCCATCGGGCTCGGAAAGCTGTTGCACCACACCGGCATCACGCAGCGCGCGATACAACCGGATCGCGCGCAGAATATGCCTGCGCTGCGCCGGGCGCGGTTCGTGATTGTCTTCGAGCAGATGCCGCATGGCGTCGAAGCAGTTGCCGGGGCGGGCGATCACGTTGAGCAGCATCGAATTGGTCACCGCGAAGCGCGACACCATCGGTTCCGGCGGGGCGGCTACCAAACGGTCGAAGGTCTCCTCGCTCCAGGACACGAAACCTTCCGGGGGCTTGCGCCGCTGCACCTTGCGCAGCTTCTTCGGATCGTCACCGGCCTTGGCCAGCATCCTGGTGTTCTCGACCTCGTGGTCAGGGGCCTGCACGACCACCGTGCCCATGGTGTCGTAGCCGGCGCGGCCGGCCCGGCCGGCGATTTGGTGGAACTCGCGAGCCTTGAGCCTGCGTGTGCGCACACCGTCGTATTTGGTCAGCCCGGTCAGCAGCACGGTGCGGATCGGAACATTGATGCCGACGCCGAGGGTGTCGGTGCCGCATACCACCTTCAGCAATCCGTCCTGGGCCAGCTTCTCCACCAGCCTGCGGTATTTGGGCAGCATTCCGGCGTGATGCACTCCGATGCCGTGGCGGATCAGCCGTGCGAGGGTCTTGCCGAATCCGGCGGAGAAACGGAAGCTGCCCAGAGCCTCGGCAATGGCGTCCTTCTCGGCCCGGCTGGCGAAGTTCACGCTGGTCAGTGCCTGTGCCCGCTCGAGGGCGGCGGCCTGGGTGAAATGCACGACATAGACCGGCGCCTGATGGGTGGTGACCAGCTCCTCCAATGTCTCGGTGATCGGAGTGCGCGCGTAGGAGAACGTCAACGGGACCGGGCGCTCGGTCCCGGCGACGACGGCGGTGGAGCGGCCGGTGCGCCTGCTCAGATCGGTAGCGAAGAAATCGACCTCGCCCAGCGTCGCCGACATGAGCAGGAACTGCGCTCGCGGCAACTCCAGCAGCGGCACCTGCCAGGCCCAGCCGCGATCGGGGTCGGCGTAGAAATGGAACTCGTCCATCACCACCTGGCCGATATCGGCCTGCGCGCCCTCACGTAGGGCCAGATTGGCCAGGATCTCGGCGGTGGCGCAGATGATGGGCGCCTCCGGATTGACCGCTGCGTCACCGGTGACCATGCCGACGCGTTCGGCGCCGAACACCTCACACAGGGCGAAGAACTTCTCGCTCACCAATGCCTTGATCGGCGCGGTGTAGTAGGTGCGCTGCCCGCGCGTCAGCGCGAACAGATGCGCGCCCACCGCGACCAACGACTTCCCCGAGCCGGTGGGCGTGGCCAGGATGACGTTGGACTCCGAGGCCAGCTCCAGCAGCGCCTCATCCTGCGCGGGATACAACGGCGTGCCCTGCTCGGCCGCCCACGTTCCGAACGACTCGTACAGCGCGTCGGCGTCGGTTCCCGGTATCTCGAGCAGTTCGGTCAGATCCACTCCGACAACCCTACGGGCCGCCGGAGCCGGGACCGATCCAGGTCAGCGCGGGTCGTCCGCGCCGGTGCCGGAGCCGTTGTCGTCGTATCCGCCCTGTTCGGCGAGGAAGCGCTCGAACTCGGCGCCGAGCTCGTCACCGCTGGGCAGTTCACCGTCACCGACCAGCAGACTCGACTGGCGTTCCTGCGCGGACACGAACGTGTCGTACTGACGCTCGAGGGCGTGTACGACCGTCTCGACCTCGGAATTACCCGCGATGTGCTCGTTGACCTGCTCACGCACCCGCGCTGCGGCCTCACCGAGCGCGGCCAGCGGAATATCCAGGCCGGCGTTCTCGCAGACGTGCTCCAGCAGCGTCTGCGCGGCCTCCGGATAGGCCGTCTGCGCCAGGTAATGCGGCACATGCACCGAGAAGCCGAGCGATTCGTGCCCGTGCTGGGCCATCCGGTATTCCAGCAGCGAGGAGGCGCTGCCCGGCACCTGCAGCTCACCCGGCCAGCGCTGGTTCTCCTCGATCAGATCGCGATTGGACGAATGCGCGGTGATGCCGAGTGGGCGGGTGTGCGGAATGGCCATCGGGATCGCGCTCAGGCCGATGCTGCGGCGCACACCGAGCTGTTCGGCCAGCAAGCGCACGGCCGTGGTGAACTTCTCCCAGCGCAGGTCCGGTTCCAGACCCGACAGCAGCAGGAACGGGGTGCCCGCGGTGTCGCGCAGCGCCCACAGGTTCAGTTCGGGCTCGGCGTAATCGGCGAAGTGATCGGACTTGAACGTCATCAGCGGCCGCCGCGACCGGTAGTCGAGTAGCTCGTCCACGTCGAACGAGGCGACCAGTTCGCTTTCCAGGCTCTCGCGCAGGTGCGTGGTGGCCAGCCGCACCGCGTGCCCGGCATCGGTGAAACCCTCGAGTCCGTGCACCAGGACCGGACCCGAACCGTCGTCGGACGACAGCTGCGGAGCGGGGAACTCCAGTTCGTACATTCGCGACTCGTAGTCCATCGCGTACTCCTTCCTGCGCGGCGCACCCGACGTGTCGACGCCGACGGGCCAGTATCTCGCACCGGTCGCCGCGTCGCCTGGTGTACCACAGTCCATTGTCCCCCATGGGCGATGCACTGCTTCGCGCGCGGGCGGACATCGACCCTTCAGTGGAGGCAACAGCGTCGACGGCACAAGCATTCCCGCGTTACGCACGCACAACCGGGGTGGTCGGCGTGGCGTGGGCGGGCCGCCAGTGGAGTTTGGCAGAGTGGGGCGGGTGGGCGTGCCGGATTCGACGCACAGATCGTCGCTGAGCCGCGCGGTGGCCGGCGGCGCGCTGGCGGTGACCGTGCTGCTGAGCGCCGGTTGCGGGGGCGAGATGTCCGGCCGGGCGGTCCCTGCCGAGCCGACCGCAGTCACCCGGCAGCTCGAAGCACCCCTGTCGGCCCTGCTCCCCGAGACCGAGGCCTTCCCGGCCGGATACCCGGCCGTGGTGCTGCCCGCCGAGGCCGCGGGACAGGCCGCCGGTGATCTCGACGGAGTCGGAGCCGGTGCGAGCGTGCAGCCGGCCGAATGCACGCCACCCGAGGCCCGTCCGGGTGCCGACCGTCTCGCCGTCGCCGTCGGCACCGACGATGCGGCCCGCGCCACCCTGACCGTGGAGCTGACCCGCACGGATGCGCCGCTACTGCGGCTGCGCAATCAGCTGCAGCAGTGCGAGCGGATCCGGGTGTCGCGTTCGGGAGCGTCGAGCACGGTGATCACCGAGGTCGGGCAGGCGCCGGAGGTCGACGCCGACGATGCGATGGCGCTGCGGCGCACGGTGCGTCCGGACGTCGGCGCAGCCGGACTCACCCAGTCGATGAACACGCTGATCGGCCAGATCGGGGACGTGCGGATAACGGTGACCTATATGTCGTTCAGCGACGCCGAGCCGGATACGCAAGCGCTGGAGCAGTTGTTCGATACCGCCGTGAACAAGGTCGCGACCAGCTGAAACGTGGAGTTGTCCACAGGGGGAAGTTATCCACAGGCCGGGTGAAAGCCCAGGTCGTGTCCGCGTCGATGAAGCGGTGCCCGGGCAGGCTGCACCCATGACGACTCCCGCGACGCCCACCGAACCCACGAGGCGTGATCAGGCCCGCACCACGCGAACAGCGCATCCAGCGGCACCGCCGGGCGATTCCGGGCCGCCCTGCGCCCCAGCCCGGGCCGGCGGAATACGCAGGTCGCCGTCCAGTGCGGGTCGTTCGGGAAACTGCGGTGTCTGTCACCGAGCCAGGACGGCCGACGAACCGGCCAACAGCTGTGTCAACGCACAGGGCACCGTGGAACTCGGACCGCTGCGTCCGGCTCCGAGAACCGGTCGCACAACGGGACGGATCGAGACGGCCGGTTCTGTCGCCGAGGGGCTGGACCCGCCACGCACACCGCGGCCTGCCGCGCCGGAGCCGTGGCAGGCAGAGCGACACCGCACCGACGCGGCCGCATGTTCCGGCCCGCCGCGGGCCGTCGATGAATGGCCCGAATCGAGGATCCTGAGCTGCGCGGACGGTGTGGACACCGACGGTGACGACGCCGTCGACGAGGGCGCAGAACCCGGTTCCGGGCACCCGCGCAACGATGCGGGGCATACCGCCGACGACCTCGCGCATCCCGATGACTGCGTGGTGGATATGCGGCTCGGGGAGATCAGGCTCGCCGAACCAGGGGAGTTCCTGGCCGGGATTCCGGCGATTCTCGGATTCGTGCCGGTGCGTTCGCTGGTGGTCGCGGTCTTGCGCGCTGCGCCGCGCGATCCGGACAGCGCTGTGATCGATGTGGTGGCGCGATTCGACCTCACCCCGTCGCCGGCCGGCGACGGTTCCAGAACACTGGCCGCGACGGTGGCCGAGGTCTGCGATCAGCAGGGTGTGGTCGGGGTGCTGGCCGGCGTCATCGACGACCGCCGAAGCGAACCCGAGCCGGGGACAGCCGGGCGCGATTCGGTGGTCACGGCGCTGGCGGCGCGGTTGGAGCTGCGTTCGATACCGCTGTGCGGAGCGTGGGCGGCGCAGGCGATCGCGCCGGGCTACGGGTGGTGGAGCGTGTTGGGTGCGGACCGCCGCGGGGTGGTGCCCGATCCGGCCGCCTCACCGATCACGCTGAGCCATGTGCTCGACGGAAAACAGATTCGCCGGTCGCGCTCGGAACTGATCGCGGCGGTGGCGGTCGATCCGGCGATGCGTGAACAGGTCTGTGCGGAAATGAGTTCGGCGCTTGCGCGAGCTCATGAGCGTTTCGTCGACGCGGCCGGCGGTGGCGATCGGGTCGGCTACAGCAGGCGCGCCGCGCACTACCTGCTGTGGCAGATCGCGAATGTGGCATCAGGGGTGCGGATGTCGCCGGCCGAGCTCGCGGAATCAGCTGCGGCACTGCGGGATAAACACGCGCGCGATGCCATGTTCGCCCTGGCGGGCACCGATCACGCCGATGCCGCCGAACAGCTGTGGGCGATGATGACGCGCGGCCTGCCCGACACCGACCGCGCCGAAGCCGCCACCCTGCTCGGTTACTGCGCGTACGCCCGCGGTGACGGGCCCCTCGCCGGTATCGCGTTCGCGGCGGCGCTGGACGCCGACCCCGAGCATTCGCTGGCGGCGTTGCTGGACGCCGCGCTGAGTTCGGGAATGGACCCGCAGCGGTTGCAGCGGCTGATCACCTGCGGCCGCGAGGCGGCCATCGATCTCGGCGTCGACCTCGACCGATCATGGTGATCTGCCGCGGAGTGCGCCCGGGAGCCGGGCTATGGCGCGCTGTGTGCCCGCGGGCCGAGCTCGCGCAGGAAGTTCCAGGCGTCGGTGACGATCTCGTCGAGGTCGTTGTGTTCGGGCCGCCAGCCGAGTTCGGCGATCGCCCGATCGCTGGAGGCGATGAGCACGGCCGGATCGCCCGCGCGCCGCGGCGAATCCTTGGCGGCGATGGGCAGCCCGGTGACCCGCTCACAGGCCGAGATCACCTCGCGCACCGAGAAACCGGTGCCGCTACCGAGATTGAACACCCGGTGAGTGCCGGGCTCGGACGACCGGAGAGCGAGCAGATGAGCGTCGGCGAGATCGCGGATGTGAATGTAATCCCTGACGGCGGTGCCGTCGGGGGTCGGCCAGTCGGTGCCGAAGACCGCGATGGATTCGCGGTGACCGGCGGCGACCTGCAGCACCAGCGGAATGAGATGGGTCTCCACCACTCGGTTCTCGCCGAGCCCGCCGTAGGCGCCCGCGACGTTGAAATACCGCAGGCTGGTGGCCGCGAGGCCGTGTGCGACGGAATACGAGGTGATGGCGTGGTCGATCGCCAGTTTCGAAGCGCCGTAGGGATTGGTCGGCCTGGTCGGGGCGTCTTCGGTGATCGGCACCTGCTCGGGCTCGCCGTACACGGCGGCCGTGGAGGAGAACACCAGTCGTTGCGTGCCCGTGCGGCGCATCGCCTCCAGCAGCTCCAGCGTTTTCACCACATTGCCGTGCCAGTATTTCTCCGGCTGCTGCACCGACTCGCCCACCAGCGACTGAGCCGCGAAATGCAGGACGCCATCGAATTCTTCGGACGCGAGCAGATCGGGCCCGGCCTCGGCGATATCGCCCTCGACGAACCGCGCGGCGCCGGGCACGCCGTCGGCGTTGCCGGTGGACAGATCATCGAGGACGACCACCTCGTGACCGTCCTCGATGAGGACCTGCGCGCACACTCCACCGACATAACCGGCACCGCCGGTGACCAGAAGTTTCACCGGTCAGACCAGCTTCACCTGGACGGCGTGGGCCATTTCGTCCGACAGCTCGAACCCCTCGTGGCCGGGCACCGTGATCACCACCGAGCCGGGCTTGGTCTCGACGGTCACCCTGGCGTCGGGCACCACGCCGGCCTCACGCAGCCGGTTGATGACCTCGGGGTCGGTCTGGATGTGCTCGGCGAGCCTGCGGACCACGACCGCGTGCGTCTGACCGTGCGACAGCTCCGAGAGCCGGATCAGGTTCTCGTCGGCCGGCGCGATCGGGGCCACGCCCAGCTCGTCCAGACCGGGGATCGGGTTGCCGTAGGGGGAGGTGGTGGGGTGGTTGAGCACCTCGACGAGGCGTCGTTCGACGTCCTCGCTCATCACATGCTCCCAGCGACAGGCCTCGGCGTGCACGTTCTGCCAGTCCAGCCCGATGATGTCGACCAGCAGCCGCTCGGCCAGCCGGTGCTTGCGCATCACCGCGACGGCCATGCTGCGGCCCTTGTCGGTGAGCTCGAGATGCCGGTCACCGGCCACCAGGAGCAGCCCGTCGCGCTCCATGCGGGCGACGGTCTGGCTGACCGTGGGCCCGCTCTGCTCGAGGCGCTCGGCGATCCGGGCACGCAGGGGCACCACGCCCTCCTCCTCGAGGTCGTAGATGGTACGGAGGTACATCTCCGTGGTGTCGACCAGATCCTTCACCTGTTACCCCTTCGTCGGCACGAATTCTACCCACGCGACGTCTCGATTCGCGCACGCCACAGCGGCACGCGTCGCGTATCGGGAACCCTGTCGGCGCACGGCATACCGCCGTGTTCGCTCATGCTTGTATTTCTACTGCATATGAACGCCGAACGGGGCGCTGCGCTTCCCGCTAGCGTTGCGAGCATGGCCACTGCAGTGCCCGGCGCGCATCCAGGACCCGCCGACCCGGCGACGGTCGTGTGGACCGACCGGTTCCTCGACTACACCTGGACGCCGCAACATCCGATGAAACCGGCCCGGCTGGCGTACACGATGGCGCTGGCGCGCAGTCTCGGCGTGCTCGACGGCGTCGAATTGCTCGAGCCCGCGGCCGCGGGCACTCCCGAACTGCTGCGCATCCACACCGCCGAGTACATCGACGCCGTCGAGCACGCCGTCGCGCCGCCCATGCCGCACGGCGAACCTCCGCTCGCGCCGCCGTTCGGCCTGGGCTCCGCCGACAATCCGGTGTTCCCCGGCATGCACCGGGCGGCCTCGGTGATCGTCGGCGGCACGCTGGCCGCGGCCCGCGCGATCGCCGAAGGCCGTACCCGCCGCGCGGTGAGCATCGGTGGTGGCATGCACCACGCGATGCCCGCCTCGGCGGCCGGGTTCTGCGTCTACAACGATGCGGCGGTGGCCATCTCGTGGCTGCTCGACCACGGTTTCGATCGCATCGCCTATCTCGATGTCGACGTCCACCACGGCGACGGCGTCCAGCGCGCGTTCTACGCCGACCCGCGAGTGCTCACGGTCTCGATCCACCAGCATCCGGCGACCTTGTGGCCCAACACCGGCTGGCCGGAGGAGAACGGTAGCGGGGCGGGTACGGGCACATCGATCAACCTGCCGGTACTGCCGGGTACCCGGGACCCGCAGTGGTTGCGTGGATTTCATGCGGTGGTGCCAGGGGCGGTGGCGGCGTTCCGGCCGCAGATCGTGGTCAGCCAGTGCGGGGTGGACAGCCACCGCGAAGATCCCCTCGCCGACCTGGAACTGAGCGTGGACGGTCAGCGTGCGGCGTTCCTGGCCATGCGCGAGCTGGCCGACCGCTACGCCGAGGGTCGCTGGCTGGCGGTGGGTGGGGGCGGATACGGATTGGTCCGGGTGGTGCCGCGGGCCTGGACCCATCTGCTGGCCGCCGCGCTGGATCGCGACCTCGCACCCGAGACCGACATTCCGCAGGACTGGATCGATCTGGTGCAGGCTGCCGCACCACGGGTCGATCCACCGCGCACGATGAGCGACGGCGCCGATGTGTCGTTCCAGCGCTGGGACGGCCCCGGCGGGACCGCCGAAACCGGTGATGCCCGGACGGACCGAGCCCAACGCGCCATCGATACCGCCGTGCTGGCCACCCGCCGTGCGTGCTTCGGCCCGCTCGGCCTCGACCCGGAGGACCCCCGTGACTGAGATCGACACCCCGGACACCCCCGCGGTGCCGCCACCACCGCCGCAGCACTGGTTCGCCGATGTGCTGGCCTCCGACGGCGGTGTGGTGCGGCTGCGCCCGATCACACCCGACGACGCCGAACGGCTGCAGCAATTCCATGCCGCGCTATCGGATCGCACCAGGTACCTGCGCTATTTCGGGCCCTACCCGCGGATCTCGCCGAAAGACCTGTACCGCTCCACCCATGTCGATCATCACAATCGGGTCGGGCTGGTGGCCGAGCTGGGTGAGTCGATCATCGCGGTCGGGCGCTACGAACTGCTCGACCGCACCGGCCCGCGCGCCGCGGAGGTCGCGTTCGTGGTGGCCGATGGGCATCAGGGGCGCGGTCTCGGTTCCATTCTGCTCGAGCATCTGGCCGGCGCGGCCGCCGAGAACGAGATCGAGACGTTCGTCGCGGAGGTGCTGGCCGAGAACACGGTGATGGTGACGGTGTTCCGGGAGGCCGGCTATCAGGTGGAGCGCAGCAGGGACGGTTCGGTGCTGCACCTGGAGTTCGCGATCGACCCGACCGAGGCGCTGTTGTCGGTACGTGATGCGCGCGAACGCGCTTCGGAGGCCCGCAGTGTGGGCAACCTGCTGACACCGCGCTCCATCGCCGTCATCGGCGCAACGCCGAGCGCCGGGCGCGTCGGTGGCGCGGTGCTGACCAACCTGCTCTCGGGAGCGTTCCAGGGTCCGGTGTTCCCGGTGAATCCGGCCCGTCGTTCGGTGCGGGGCGTGCACGCCTACGCGACGGTGCGCGAAATCCCCGATGAAGTGGATCTTGCGGTGGTGGCGGTGCCCGCGGAGTCCATCGGATCGGTGCTCGACGACTGTATGGCCAAGGGCGTCAAGGGTTTGGTGGTGCTCACCGCCGGCTTCGGTGAGACCGGCGAGGCGGGGCTGGAGGCGGAGCGTGCCCTGGTCGCGGCCGCTCGCGGCCACGGTATGCGGGTGGTGGGGCCGAGCGCGCTCGGCATCGCCAACACCGATCCCGCGATCGCGCTCAACGCCACGCTGGCGCCGGTCCTGCCCGGGCGGGGGCGGATCGGATTCTTCTGTCAGTCCGGCCCCTTGGGGGCGGCGATCCTCGGTGAGGCCGCGGCACGCAATCTCGGGCTGTCCACGTTCGTCTCCGCGGGCAACCGTGCCGACGTGTCCGGCAACGACCTGTTGCAGTACTGGGACACCGACCCCGATACCGACGTGGTGTTGCTGTATCTGGAGAGTTTCGGTAACCCACGCAAGTTCTCCCGGATCGCGCGCCGGGTGGCACGGACCAAACCGATCGTCGCGGTCAGCAGCGGCCGGCTGGCGGCACGTGCCCAGCCTGCCGGTGACATGGACCGTTCGATCGTGCGGGACCTGTTCGCGCAGGCCGGAATCGTGCAGGTCGACTCTATTTCGGAGTTGTTCGACTGCGCCGCGCTGCTCGGCTATCAGCCACTCCCCGGGGGTTCCCGGTTGGCCGTGATCGGCAACAGCGCGGCGCTCGGCTGGCTGGCCGTGGATGCCGCCCGTGGTGAGGGTCTGGTGGCCGGTGAGCCGGTGGATCTGGGTCCGCAGGCCACGCCTGGCGATTATTTCGACGCGGTGCTCGCCCAATTGCGTAGCGCGGACGTGGATTCGGTGATCGTGGTCTTCGCCCCGCCGGTGCCGTTGCCGACCGGTGAGTTCGCCGCGGCGATCCGGTCCGCGTCGGAGGCCGTGCCGGAGGCGGGTAAACCGATCCTGACCACGTTCATCGCCGAGCAGGGTATTCCGAATCTGCTGGCGGTGCGGGGCGCGGGTGCCTCGGCGGTGCGCGGCTCGATCCCGTCGTATCCGGACCCCGAGCGGGCCGCACGGGCGTTGGCGCGGGTGCGCCGGTACGCGGAATGGCGTGATCGCCCGCAGTCGGCGGTGGTGCGGCCCGCCGGTATCGACAGTGTGCGCGCCACCGAGCTGGTCGCGGGGTGGATGGCCGAGTCCGGCGGACGCCGCCTGACCGACCTGGAGACAGTGGCGTTGCTGGAGTGCTACGGGATGTCGGTGGTGGAGTTCCGTGAGGTGCGCGATGCCGATGCCGCGGTGGCGGCCGCGGAGGAACTCGGCTATCCCGTAGCCGCGAAGGCCACCAGCGACGCCTGGCGGCGACGGCCCGATCTGAGCGGGGTGCGATTGGATCTGTGGCGGCCGGAGGCGGTGCGTCAGGCGTATACGGATCTCGTTGCACTCAGCGGCGATCCGGCACTGCACATTCAGCGGATGGCGACCAAGGGAGTGGGGTGCGTGCTTCGGGTGCAGGACGACCCGTCGTTCGGTTCGGTGATCGAGTTCGGCTTGTCGGGGTTGATCATCGAAATGCTGGGGGACCGCGCCTATCGCGCGCTGCCGTTGTCACCGGATGAGGCCGCGGCGCTGATCGACGCGCCACGCGCGGCCCCGCTGCTGTCGGGAACGCCGGCCAGCCCGCGGGTGGACAAGGCGGCGCTGGTCGAATTGGCGCAACGCATTTCGGCGCTGTTCGACGATCTGCCCGAGATGCGGGAGCTGTATTTCGATCCGGTGCTCGCTTCGCCGACGTCGGCCGAAATCCTGTACGCGCGAGCCCGAATCGGTCCCCAGCCCAGCCGCTTCGATACCGGCCCGCGCAGGCTCGGTTGAACGCGATGCCCGTCGTGTGCGGGGCTGCCGGCGCCCCGGTCGGGCGTCGGCGGCAGGCCGGCGGTTCGACGAGGCTCCGCGGCGCGTCCTGCACCCCCGCGCCGGGTCGCCTACCGCTAGGGCTGGGCCTGCGCGGTGACGTGCCGATCTGTCACCGCCGCCGCGGGTGTGGTCCGCTGAACCGTGCGTCGTGGCCCGTCGGCTGGGGACTCATCGGACCCCTGACCGGACGCGTCCGTTGAATACCGATCGGTGCGAGTTGAGGATGAAAGTGCCATCGTGCGCGAGCTCTCAGCGCTGGAATAGCCGCCCGCACAGACGTTTACGCCGACCGGCTCGCACGCTCCGGAGGGGGCGGGTACGTGCGGACACCGGTCGGCGTCGGGAAGGTGACCGTGGGTCACCGAGTATGGCTCGTGCCGGGAACACCGGCACGAGACGGATCAGCTGGCGTAGGCCCGCAGCCTGTCGGCGCGTTCGCCCTTGCGCAGCTTGGACATCACTTCGCGCTCTATCTGGCGGACCCGCTCACGCGAGAGTCCGAACAGCTTGCCGATCTGATCGAGGGTGCGCGGCTGGCCGTCGTCGAGGCCGAAACGCAACCGGATCACCTGCTGTTCGCGCTCGTCCAGCGTGGCCAGGACGCTGCGGACGTCGTGGTGCAGCAGACCGGCGATGACGGCGCTTTCGGCGGAGGTGGCCTCGGAATCCTCGATGAAATCGCCCAGCGGTGCTTCCTCGTCGTTGCCGACCGGCATGTCCAGGCTCACCGGATCGCGGCTGTGGTCGAGCAGATCGGCGATCTTCTCCACCGGGATGCCCGATTCGTTGGCCAGCTCGTCGTCGGTGGCCTCGCGGCCGAGCTGCTGGTGCAGTTCACGCTTGATCCTGGCGAGCTTGTTGACCTGCTCGACCAGGTGGACGGGAAGCCGGATGGTGCGGCTCTGGTCGGCCATGCCACGGGTGATGGCCTGGCGAATCCACCAGGTGGCGTAGGTGGAGAACTTGAAGCCCTTGGCGTAATCGAACTTCTCCATCGCGCGGATCAGCCCGAGGTTGCCTTCCTGGATGAGGTCCAGCAGGGGCATCCCGCGCCCGGTGTAGCGCTTGGCGAGGGACACGACCAGACGTAGGTTGGCTTCCAGCAGATGTGAGCGGGCGGCCTGGCCTTCGCGGACGATGATGGCCAGATCGCGCTTGCGGGAAGCCGACAATCGCTTGCCGGTCTCCAGCAGGTGCTGGGCATAGAGGCCCGCCTCGATGCGCTTGGCCAGCTCGACCTCGTCGGCCGCCGTGAGCAGCGCCGTACGGCCGATCCCGTTCAGGTACACGCGTACCAGGTCGGCGGCGGGGCTCTGGGCGTCGAGGTCCGAATCGCTGGCGCGCACTCGAGTGGTGGCGGGGCTTGTCATGACTTGCCTCCTGTCGGTGGTGTCTCACTCCGATCAACGGACCCGACATAGGGAAAGTTCCCTGACCGGGCGCGGGTAAACCGCTTCTGAACTGCGGTTTTCGCCACGTTCTGCTGAGAAGTTCCTGAGAACACCTCGCGACGGGAACGGCCATGCCCTGCGTCGGCCGATCCGGACCTCCCGCTACCCGGGAAGGATCAGCCCGTGGCGTACCAGTCCGGCCACCACTGCGAGGGCCTCCGCCGCGAACTCGGGCGTGACGGTGTCGGATCCGTGAGCGATGGCGAGCAGCTCGATCAATTCATGCAACGGCAGACCGTCCGGTCGCATTCCCGCGACCAGGGAGATCGTGGTCTCGTCCACTTCGTGCTGCCAGCGCGGGCCGTCACCGCGATGCAGCCGTGCCACCCGCTGCTCCCAGCCCTGTGGCCCGGGCAGATAGACCCGCTCCAGTGCGGTCGCGGGATCGACCCGGAAGCGGGCCGACCAGGCCAGGTCGTTGTCGGCGGCGACGGCGCGCAACCAGGCCGAACGTTCGAAGTAGCGGGTCGCTTCCGCGCCCAGCGGGTCGTCGAACCCGTGGGTCAGGTCCTCGGCGAGCAGCTCGGTGGGGCCGTCGATGGCACGCAGGTAGACGAATCCGAATCCGATGCCCTCGACCTCGGCGGCGGTGAAGGCTTCCAGCCACTGTTCGGCGCGCTGCTGGGCGTGCTGATCGCGCGGGTCCAGACCCGCGTCGCGCAGCCAGGTGCCCACATAGAGGGCGGGATCGGCGACATCGCGCTGCACCACCCACGCGTCGACACCATGCGCGGGCAGCCAGGAGGAGACGCGCTGGCGCCAATCCTCGCCGTCGATATGCACCCAGGCCGCCAGCATCGCCGCGGTGCCGCCCGGCGCGAGCAGCTGCGGTGCCTGAGAGATCACCAGCTCGCTGGCGCCGTCGAGGGCGAGGCCGGAATCACGGTAGGTGTGTTCGACGCGGGCCGGGCCGACCACGAACGGGGGATTGGCCACCACCTGGTCGAATCGGCGCCCGGCCACCGGCTCGAACCAGGAACCCGCCAGCAGCTCCACGTCCAGCTCGTTGAGCGCGGCGGTGGCCTCGGCCAGCCACAGCGCCCGCCGGTTGACGTCGGTGGCGGTGACGCGGCCCGCATAGGACGCGGCATGCACGGCCTGCACACCACAGCCGGTGCCCAGATCCAGCACCGAGCCCACCGGCTCGGTCGGCGTGGCCCGCAGCAGTGACAGCGACGCATGGCCGACACCGAGGACGTGGTCGGCGGTGAGCGTGCGCCTGCGCATCGAATCGTCCAGGTCGGACAGAATCCAGCGGGTGCCTGCACCTGTGTCGAGCGGACGCAGGTCCAGCGCCGCCCGCACCTGGTCGCCGTCGCGTTCCAGCAGGCCCGCCGTCACCGCCTGATCGAGCTCGACCGGCGCCAGCGCGGCGGCGACCTCGGCCTCGGGCAGCGCGTCACCGAGCAGCAGCAGGCGGATCAGCGTGCCGAGCTCACCGGCCGTCCGCGCGGCGCGGCGTACCGGTACCGGTTCGGAGCGGCCGAGGGCGGCGTGTGCGTCGTGGCCGAGGGCCTCCAGCAAGGTGTCGGCGTCGTAGCCGACCCGGATCAGCGCGGTGCGCAGGGCCGGGCACAGGGCGGTCAGCAGCGATCCCGTGGTGGTCGAACGATTCGTAGGCACATCGGTACTCTGCCACCGCGCCTGGTGGTGGCGGCCGCCACTACCCGCGCGGCCGGGTGCCCGGCTCAGCCGTCGATGGCGTTGTGCGGTCGCGATTCCAGCGCCGGACGTGGCCGATCCCAGCGGCTCGGCTCGTTCTTGTCCCGCGGCGGGCGGTCGTTGGCGATCAGGACCGCGATCCACGGCAGTGGAATCGAGGCGACGATGATCAGGATCGAGATCAGCGCATTGCTGAAGGCGCTGTAGGCGATCGCCGCCAGGATCAGCGCCGGAATGCGGAAGGACATGATCGTCAGATACCGGCGGACTCTGGCGCGGTGCTGATCCTCGAGCGACGGGGCGGCCTCGGTGATCAGGACCGGATGTTTGTCGTCTCCGGGGAAGTAGCCGGCAGAACGGCGGGGCCGGGGCGGCATCGGCGCGCCGGTCGGGTCGTCACGGCCGACGCTCTCGTCGGAAGAATCGCCGTGCTGCTGCATACCCCCGAGTCTTCCACTGTCCGCAGCGGGGCGCACACCCGGTGGTCACGACGCCTGCGACGGGATGCGGCATCATGGAAGGCGTGAGTACCGACACTCTGGTTCGCCCCGATACGACTACCGACGAGTCGACCGGCGATGACACCCCCAAGTTCTTCCACTACGTGAAGAAGGACAAGATCGCCGAAAGCGCGGTCATGGGCACCCATGTCGTCGCGCTGTGCGGTGAGGTGTTCCCGGTGACCCGTTCGCCGAAGCCCGGCTCGCCGGTGTGCCCGGAATGCAAGAAGGTCTACGAGCAGCTGCGTAAGGGCGACTGACCGCCCTCGCACCCCGCACCTGCGGTCCGGTCAGCGTTCGGGCCCGGTGCGTGAGGGCTGCGCGCTGTCCAGCGGAGGCTGCTCGCGTGCCCGGCCGTCGGGTAGTTCCGGATCGGGCGGCTGCTGCGCCCACGCCGGTTCGATTCCGGCCGATGCGCCGATGGTTCCCGGCGCCGGTTCGGCAGGTTCGCCGCGGACCTGCTCGGCCAGCCAGGCCTTCACCTGTTCCACCCGGGTGGCCCGCGCGGGCCAGAACTCCTGCACGGTCGCGTTGAACTCCGCGCCGACGATGACGGCGAAGGCGAGGAAGAACGTGAACAGCAGGAACGCGATCGGCGTGGCCAGCGCGCCGTAGCTGACGCCCGTGCGGGTGACCCACCCCAGATACCGGCGCAGTCCCTCGCTGGCCGCCATGAAGAACACGCCGGCCACCAGCGCCCCGCCGAAGAGCCGGTGCCAGGGCAGCGAGGTGTGCAGGGCCAGCTTGTACAGCGTGGTCAGGCCCACGATCAACAGCAGGCCGACGCCCGGGTAGTAGAACGCGTCGATCAACCGCAGCCCCGGCTCGCGCCAGCCGTCGGGCAGGGCCCGTCCGATCAGCACCGGGCCCAGCGCGATCAGCGGCAGGATGAACACCGCCGCCACCAGGAACTGCACATACAGCAGCAGCGCGAAGATCCGTTGCCAGACCGGGTGCCTGGCATCCTGTTGGTCGTGGGCCTCCACGATCGCGTCGACGAAGGTGGCCATGGCCGAGGACCCTGCCCACAGCGAGAGCACGAAACCCACCGAGACGAACGCCGCGCGACCCTGGCCGAGCACATCGCGAACCGTGGGTTCGATGAGGTCGTGCACCACCGTCGGGTTGAACAGGTCGCGGCTGAAGGTGAGGATCTTGGACTCGACGATCTCGACGGTGTCGGGGCCGAACCATCCGCCCACATAGCCGAGGCTGCCGAGAACGCCGAGCAACAACGGTGCCAGCGACATCGTCTGCCAGAACGCCGCCGCCGCCGATTTGGCGAAGATCGAATCCTGCCAGGCCTTGACCGCGACCCTGGCCACCAATTTCCAGGTCTGGCGCCCCGCACGTGCCACGCCGGCACCCGCACGGCGCGCGAGGGCGGCCGCGCTCGCGCGAGTGCCTGACGGGTTGCTCATGGTGTGACAAGCATCGCGCACCCGTGCCACATCGGCCGGACGGGGCGGGCATCGTGTCGGCGGGCAACAGGTGAACCGCTGGTTACCCGGGTGAGCGTTGTGATGCCGGTCGCGCCCGTCGCGTCGGTTTGGCGACTCGCGGCCTCCGACCGTTAGTGTTGGCTTCCGTGACAGGTTCGGGTGGCGCCACTGCGGCGGGAGGAGCGCTACGCGCCTGGCAGCGGCGTGCGCTCACCAAATACCTTGCGACAAAACCACGTGACTTCCTCGCGGTCGCCACGCCGGGCGCGGGTAAGACCACTTTCGCCCTGCGGGTCGCCGCGGAGTTGCTGGCCGACCGTACCGTCGACCAGATCACCGTCGTCGCCCCCACCGAGCACCTCAAGCATCAGTGGGCGCAGTCGGCGGCGCGGGCCGGGATCGCGCTGGACTCGCGGTTCTCAAACAGCACCGGCGGCACCTCCGGTGACTATCACGGCGTGGTGGTCACCTATGCGCAGGTCGCCTCGCATCCGTCCAGGCATCGGGTGCGCACCGAGAATCGGCGCACGCTCGTGATCCTGGACGAGATCCACCATGCCGGCGACGCCAAGAGCTGGGGTGACGCCGTCGCCGAAGCCTTCGGCGACGCGACCCGCAGGCTGGCGCTGACCGGTACGCCGTTCCGCAGCGACGACAGCCAGATCCCGTTCGTCACCTACGAACCCGACGAGGGCGGATTCCCCCGTTCGCGCGCCGACCATTCCTACGGCTACGCCGAGGCCCTCGCCGACGGCGTCGTGCGCCCGGTGGTCTTCCTCGCCTACTCCGGCGAAGCGCATTGGCGCGACAGCGCGGGTGAGGAGTACTCCGCCCGGCTCGGTGAGCCGCTCAATGCCGAGCAGACCGCGCGGGCCTGGCGCACCGCCCTCGACCCGGCCGGTGACTGGATGTCGGCGGTGCTGCGGGCAGCCGACATGCGGCTCGGGCAGCTGCGCGCCTCCGGCATGCCCGACGCCGGCGGCCTGGTGATCGCGACCGATCAGGAGCGGGCTCGCGCCTACGCCGAACTGCTCGAACATCTCACCGGCACACCGCCGGTGCTGGTGCTGTCCGACGATCCGACCTCCTCGGCGCGCATCGGTGAGTTCAGTGCGGGCACCCAGCCGTGGATGGTCGCGGTGCGCATGGTGTCCGAAGGTGTCGACGTGCCGCGGCTCGCGGTCGGCGTGTACGCCACCAGCGCCTCCACACCGCTGTACTTCGCGCAGGCGATCGGGCGTTTCGTGCGTGCCCGCAGGCCAGGGGAGACCGCGAGCGTCTTCCTGCCGTCGGTTCCGGTGCTGCTGGACCTGGCCGCGCAGCTGGAGCTGCAGCGCGATCACGTCATCGGCAAGCCGCATCGGGAGAAGGACGGTCTCGACGACGAGCTGCTCATCGACGCCAACAAGCAGAAAGACGAGCCGGGCGAGGACGAGAAGCCCTTCGTCGCGCTGGCCGCCGACGCCGAACTGGATCAGGTGATCTACGACGGATCGTCCTTCGGCACCGCCACCTTCGCCGGTAGCGCCGAGGAAGCCGACTATCTCGGTATCCCGGGCCTGCTCGACGCCGAGCAGATGCGCGCGCTGCTGCGGGAACGTCAGGCTCGGCAGATCGCCGACCGGGCACCGGTGGCGACGGCCGAACCGGCGCCGCAGGCGGGTGGGGCGGCCGAGCGGGTCGCCACCGCCGACCGGCTCGGCGAATTGCGGCGCGAACTCAACAGCCTGGTGGCCATGCATCACCACCGGACCGGTAAACCCCACGGGGTGATCCACGGTGAGCTGCGCCGTCAGTGCGGTGGTCCGCCGACGGCGCTGGCCAGCGCCGAGCAGTTGGGTGAACGCATCGCCGCACTAAGGCGCATGTGAGGGCCTTGCGCGCAGCGAAGTGGCCGCCCTGCGCCGCAGGGGATTCGGCGGCCGCTGTCGCTGATCAGCTCGTGGCGGCGGGTTCGGTGGCGGGCCAAGCCGCCATGGCCCGGTCGATCGAGCGCGTGAGTTCGTCGTGGCTCGCGCCGTCGCGGGCCTGCACCGACAGGCCGTAGAGCACAGTGGTGTAGAAGGTGGCCAGCCCGGCGGTATCGGTGCCCGCGGGCAGATCACCCTCAGTGACACCGCGGTCGAGCCGGGCTTCGATGTCGGCGCTGGTCTGCTTGCGCATGTCGATCAGGAATTCGCGCACCGACTCGGTGCGGGTGGTGTAGGTGGAGCCCGCGAGCACCACCATGCAGCCGTGCGGCTTGTCGGGGGCGGTGTAGGCCACGGCGTTGTCGCGCAGCATCGCCTCGATCGCGGCGCGCGCGGTGGGTTCCTCGCGCAGGGCACGGGCGGTGAGTCCGCCCTCGGTGCGGCCGTAGAGCTCGATGGCCTCCCGGAACAGTGCCTCCTTACCGCCGAAGGCGGCGTACAGGCTGGGGGAGTTGATGCCCATGGCCGAGGTGAGGTCGGTCATGGACGCGCCCTCGTAGCCGTGCTCCCAGAACACCTCCATGGCGCGACGCAACGCGACGTCGCGATCGAAAGCGCGTGGACGTCCTCGTTCGGCCATGCCGGACCCTTTCTGTGTCGATCATTAAATATACCTCTTGACGACGATCGGTCCGTGGGCTTAGCTATTTATGTACTGATCGACACATAAATGGAGGAAGCTCATGCCGGATCTGCACGGGACCGTGGCACTGGTGACCGGAGGCAGCCGCGGGATCGGCGCGGCCATCGCGCGGGAACTGGCCGCGGGTGGCGCCGATGTCGCCCTGACCTACCAGCACGCCGAAGAGCAGGCCAAGGGCGTGGTCGCCGACATCGAGGCACTCGGCCGCCGGGCCATCGCGGTGCAGGCCGACAGCGCCGACGCCGCCGCGGTGGTGGCCGCGGTACATCGCACCGCGGCCGAGCTGGGCGGGCTCGACATCCTGGTCAACAACGCGGGCATCTTCCCCAGCAAGCCGTACCAGGAATTCACGATCGAGGAGATCGACCGCGCGTTGAACGTGCACGCGCGCGCCGCGTTCGTCGCCGGACAGGCGGCGCTCGAGCATATGGGCGAAGGCGGCCGCATCATCAGCATCGGCTCCAACCTCTCCGAGCGTGCGCTGTTCGGCGGGCTGAGCCTGTACAACCTGAGCAAATCCGCCCTCAATGGCTACACCAAAGCCCTTGCCCGCGAACTGGGTCCGCGCGGCATCACCGTCAACCTGGTGCAGCCGGGCTCCACCGACACCGATATGAACCCCGCCGACGGCGCGCACGCACCCGACCAGCTCGCCCACAGCGCACTCGGCCGATTCGGTGCCGCCGAGGACATCGCCGCCACCGTCGCCTTCCTGGCCGGCCCGGCCGGTCGCGCCATCTCCGGTTCGTTCCTCACCGTCGACGGCGGCACCAACGCCTGATCACTCGGCGAAATACCGCCCCGGTGGCACCCCGACGACGCGGCGGAAGGCGGCCACATAGGCGCTGGTGGTGCGGTAGCCGACCCGTCCGGCGATCCGGGAGACCGGCAGGCCGTCGGCCAGCAGCGGTAACGAGGCGGCCAGCCGGATCTGAGTGCGCCACTGGCCGAAGGTCATTCCGGTCTCGGCGTTGAACGCGCGGGCCAGGGTGCGGGCGCTGGTGGCGACGTCAGCAGCGAATTCGTCGAGGGTGCGGGCATCGGCGGGGTCGCCCAGCAGCGCGGTGGCGACCTCGGCGGCACGCGGATCCCGTGGTGGTGTCGCGCCGACCGCGTCGTCGGCAACACCCACGTGCCGCGCGGGGTCTGCACGGTCACCACACCGTGTGCGGCCCAGGCGATCTGGTGCTGCGGGTGCTGGTGCGGCGGAAACCAGTGCCCGCGTGGCAACGTCCCCGCCCCGACCACCATGGCCGTCGCACCGGTCGCGGCGGGCATCATCAACGGTTGTCCGTCTTGCGACACAGATTGTCACCGTAGCCGGTCGTGGCCGCGGGCAGTGGTTCCTACCGTGAGGGCATGGCTATGAACCTCGTGCATCGCATGCTGTGCCGGTCCGCGCTGTGGGAGCGGACCAGCGCGACCAAGATCGTGCCGTGGGCGTTGTCCGGCCTCGAACTCGGTGGCGACACCCTCGAGATCGGGCCCGGCTACGGCGCGAATGTGAACGCTCTGCTCGCCCGCACGCGCGCGCTGACCGGTGTCGAGATCGATCCGGAGCTCGCCGATCGGCTGCGCGGACGGCACGGCGCCGCGATGACGGTGATCACCGCAGACGGCGCCGCTATGCCGTTACCGGACAGCGGTTTCGACGCCGTCGTCTGTTTCACCATGCTGCATCACGTGCCGACGGCCGATCAGCAGGACGCCGTATTCGCCGAGGCGTTGCGGGTTCTGCGGCCGGGCGGGGTGTTCGCCGGCAGTGATGGCCTCGACAGCCGGGCGTTCCGGCTGATCCACCTCGGCGACACCTGCGTTCCGGTGCCACCGGAAACGGCGGCGCGCCGCCTCGCTCGCATCGGGTTCACCGACGTCGAGATCGATACCGCGGCGAGCAGTTTCCGGTTCCGCGCACGCAAGCCCGTCTGACACCGGCGAGGCCTGTCCGGATCCGCGGTGGCGGCCGGCCGTCGCGGGGTTCAGCCCGGTACCGCGAACCATCCGACCGGGTCGAGGGTGTTGAGCGGGATCCAGCGTGCCGGTTCCACGGTGACCTCCGCGCCGGGCGGTGCGTCTGCGGCGGTGAAGTAGCCCTGGATTTCCAGGGCCAGCCGCGGTGTTTCGTCGACGCGGCGGGCCATGTCGTAGAGCACGGCCAGCACGTGCACGCACCGGTCGGTGCGGGCGGAGCAGGAACAGTCGACGGCTATCAGGGTGGGGGCCGGCGTGGTGCCGGCGTCGATGAGGCCGCGGTGCATTTCGTCGGTGAGCGTCACCGGGTCGGGGCCGATGATCGTGGCGATCGCATCGATGGCCGGCCGCGGCATCGGGGCCACCTCGAGGTGTGCCACCGAGGCCTGTCCGCCCCGGTGGATGTGCGCGCTGACGATCCGGCCGGTGACGGTGGCCTGTACGCCGTGGTTGCGGGCGACGCTGCGCGCTCGCGGCAGCAGTGGATCGGGGCGGGTCTGGCGCAGTGGTTCGGCGAGGCGCACCCAGTCCATGCCCCAGCGGGTGTAACCGAATTCGTTGTCGCCCATCAGTTCTCCCGTTTGCGGCGCAGGATCTCGATCAGCTGGTCGTCGTCCAGGCGGGCCAGTTCGGCGATGCCTGCCGCGTCACCGAGATCGGTCAGGGCCGACTTGCGTTGTTGCATGGTGGCGATGTGTTCCTCGACGGTGGTGCCCGAGGTGAGCGTGGTGACGGTGACGGTGCGGGTCTGCCCGATCCGGTGCGCCCGGTCCGAGGCCTGAGCCTCCACCGCCGGGTTCCACCAGCGATCGAAATGGATGACGTCGGCGGCGCGGGTGAGGGTGAGTCCGGTGCCGGCCGCGCGCAGGCTCAGGATGAGCACCGGCGGCCCGTCGGCGGCCTGGAAATCGCTGACGATCTGGGCGCGCTCGGCCTGATTCAGCCCGCCGTGGAAGAACGGCGCGCGCACCCCGAACTGGTCGGCGAAATGCTGTACGAGCAGCTCGCCGGTCTTGCGGTACTGGGTGAACACCAGCGTCGGCGCACCGAGATCGAGGTTGTTGGCCACGATATCGGTGCACAGGTCGAGCTTGCCGGATCGGCCGGCCAGCTCGTCGAGCTCACCGGTGATCAGGCCCGGGTGATTGCACACCTGTTTGAGGCCGGTCAGCGCGGCCAGGACCCGGCTCTGGCGTTGGGCGCCGTGGCCGAAGCCGTCATCGATGGCGCGGTCGAGCAGCTGATCGTAGAGCCGTTCCTGTTCGGCGGTGAGATCGCAGAGCAGATCGGAGTGGATCTTGGCCGGTAGGGACGCGGCGACCTGATCCTTGCGGCGGGCCAGCACCACCGGCTCGATCGCCTCACGCAGTCGCGCCGCCGCGGTCGCCGAACCTTCCTGGATGGGCCGGGCGAAGCGTCGCCGGAACTGGGTGCGATGCCCGAAAAGCCGTGGCGCGACCAGATTCAGCAATGCCCACAGTTCTTCGAGGTGGTTCTCCACCGGGGTTCCGGTCAACGCCACGGTCGCGGCGGCGTCGATGGACCGGGCGGCCTTGGACACCTGGGTGCGCGGATTCTTCAAGGCCTGTGCCTCGTCGAACACGGCGGTGGCCCAGCGGGTCTCGCGCAGGCCGGCGCCGTGCAGGCGCAAGATCGGGTACCCGGTGACGATGATCGTGCCCGGCTCGGCGTCGCATTCTCCGCCGCGCCAGGCGAGCGGTCGCAGGCCCGGCGCGAACCGCTGGATCTCGTGCACCCAGTTGCCCACCAGCGAGGTCGGGCATACCACCAGCTGCGGACCTTCGGTCGCGCGGCCGAGCAGGAAACCGATCGTCTGCACGGTCTTGCCGAGACCCATGTCGTCGGCGAGCACCGCGCCGCCGTGCTCGGCGACCGCAGCGCGCAGCCAGCTCACCCCACGGGCCTGATAGGGGCGCAGATCGGCCTTCAGCGTGTCACGGAGTTCGGTCGCGACCGCCCGGGTGGTGGCGAACGCGCCGCGTGCGTAATGGGCGGAGAGCATGGCGGTGCCGGTGGCGTTCGGTACCGCGTGCGCGGCGGGCGGCAGCGATATCTCCGCGGCGGGCAGATCATCGGCGAGGGCGTGGCGCCAGGCCCGCACCGAGGCGTCCGGCTCGGGGACGTCGACCGCGGTGAACTCCTCGGGTTCGAGCAACGTGCAGTCGACGTCGGTGATGTCGACCGTCGCGCTGCCCACCGCGGCCTGCGCCGCGGTACCGGTCGGGACGGCGAGGGCTAGCACCGCCGGTACGCCGAGCTCGCGCGGCGGACGTCCCGGACCGTGACCGGTCCACGTCCACATCGCGAACATGTTCCGGTCGGGCAGATAGGTGGCCTGTGTGCTGGGCAGAGCGGACCCCTCAAATCGTCGTATGGTGTACGGAGTAATCTGGTAACGCACACCGTAGCGGAATTGTTCCGCCGTTGGCACAAGGAGTTCGATGGCCGACCGTCCGTCACCGGCGCCTGTCGATCAGGCGGGGCAGCTGCTGGCCCTGCTGTGGCGTCGCGAGCTGCCGCTCCGCCCTGGCGGTCGCGGCCCCAAACAGGCCGTCAGCGTCGACGAGGTGGTGCGTACGGCCATCGCACTGGCCGACCGGGATGGGCTGGCGAAACTGTCGGTGCGCGCGGTGGCCGCCGAGCTGGGGCTGCGCCCGATGAGCCTCTACACGTATGTGCCGAGCATGCGGGCGTTGACCGTGTTGATGGTCGACGCGGTCGCCGTCGATGACGGACCGCTGCCCACCGATGCGCCACCCCGCACGCGCTTGGCCGCGGTGGCGCGGCAGGTGCGCGCCGAGGTGATCGCGCATCCGTGGCTGCTGGAGGTCTCACCGTGGCGGATGGTGCTCGGGCCGGGGCGGATGCGCCGGTACGAACGGCAGCTCGCCGCGGTGGCCGGGCTCGGGCTGACCGACGTAGAGATGGATCGGGTGGTCGCGGTGCTGACCGAATTCGCCACCGGCAATGCCCGCATGGCCGTCGCCGCGGCGCGGGAGGCCGCCGAGATGAGCGATGCGCGGTGGTGGGAGGTGCACGGACCGCTGCTGACGCAGGTCATGCCCGCGCACGAGTTCCCGCTCGCCGGGCGGGTGGGTGCGGCGGTGGGGGAGCTGTACCAGGCGCCTGCCGATCCCGACGGCGCCTTCGAGTTCGGGCTGGCGGCGTTGCTGGATGGGATCCTTGCTGACGGCTGACGGCTGACGGCTGACGGCTGACGGCTGACGGCTGACGGCTGACGGCTGACGGCTGACGGCTGACGGCTCACTGCGGCGGCGGTCCGGCTTTCGCCGGTGCTCGAGCGGCGGTCGGCCTCGGGGCCTGCTGCGGCCGGATCGCTGGCGAGTGCCCCCAGGACGCAGCACAGCGGGCGACCCTCGGGTCGCCCGCTGTGGTGTACGCGGTATCCGGTTGTTCGATGCTGTTGTGTCGGACGCGAGGAGCGGTCAGAGGGCGGGAGCCGATTCCGTGTCGATCACGGCGTCGAGCTCACGCAGCCTGTCCATGTGTTCATTCGCGTGGTGCTGGCAGAAGAGCAACTCTCCACCTGCGGGCAGAACGGCACGCACTCGGGCAGCCGCCCCGCAGCGGTCGCAACGATCGACCGCGGTCAGTGGGGTGCTTGTCAGGGTTCCTGGCATGACTCCTCCGTCCTGGCTCCCGGCACACAGACCGTTCACCTGGTGTGGGGCCCGTGGTCACTCCGCGGGCTCGCTACCGCTACTTCCCAGCAGTGGTATGACTACTCTGTCAGACGTTCGGGACGGGGGCTTTGTTCCCGCAAGCGAATCGATGTGTTTTCCCTAACACGACCAGTGCTTTTCGCTGTGCGCGAACGACACCTGCCAGGGGTGGGAAAGCCACTCGAATCACCGACTCGAACAGGCCGATCCAGTTGTCTACCGGGAGATTACCCGTGACCTATGACACTCACACTCTGGTTCACCTGTGCACCGGGACGGAATGGCTGGCCGCCCGGACCAGTGGTGCGCGTCGGCCGCCTTCGCTCGACGCCGAGGGCTTCGTGCATCTGTCCACGCCGCAGCAGGTGCACCTGCCCGCCAACCGCCTCTTCGCCGGACGGCGCGACCTGGTGCTGCTGCGGCTGGATCCGGCCCGGCTCGGCTCGCCCGTGCGGTGGGAGCCGGGCGTGCCGTCCGACGATCCCGGCATGCTGTTCCCGCACCTGTACGGCCCGTTGCCCGCCGCCGCGGTCATAGCGGTCGAGGATTACCGGCCAGGCGCGGACGGGACCTTCGCCGAGCTCGACCACTGACAGCCGCCGCCACTAACCGCCGCGCAGCTCACGCGCCAGGATCGCCGCCTGCACACGTGAGCGAACACCCAGCTTCGTGAGCACCCGCGAGACGTGCGTTTTCACCGTGGTCTCGCCGATGAACAGCCGGCCGGCGATCTGCGCGTTGGACAGCCCGTCGCCGAGGCATGCGAGCACCTCGAGTTCGCGCTCGGTCAGATCCGCCAGTCCGTCGGGCTCGCGGTGGACGGGGGCGCTGGGTGCGGCGGCGAAGGCGTCGATCACCTTCCGCGTCACCTCCGGTGCCAGCACACCGTCTCCGGCGGCGACCGCGCGCACCGAGGCCACCAGTTCCTGCCCGGAGACCGATTTGAGCACGAATCCGGAGGCGCCGGCGCGCAGCGTGCGGAAGACGTATTCGTCCAGGTCGAAGGTGGTCAGGATGAGTACCTTCGCGATACCGTCGGCGGTGATCCGCGCGGTGGCCGCGATGCCGTCGACCCCGGGCATGCGCACGTCCATGAGCACCACATCCGGTCGCAGCGCGCGAGCCTGCGCGACCGCCACGTCGCCGTCAGCGGCCTCACCCACCACCTCGATGTCCTCGGCCGCGTCGAGGATCATGCGCAGTCCCGCGCGGATGGCGCTGTGGTCGTCGGCGATCAGCACCCGGATCGTCATCGGCGCTCACCTCCGGTGACCGGTTCGGCCGACAGTGGCAGTTCGGCGTGCACCAGCCACTCGTGCGGTACCGCGCCTGCGGTGAACTCGCCGCCGAGGGCCGCGGCGCGCTCGCGCATGTTCATCAGGCCACGATGGGGCAGGCCGGGCTGATCGGCTCGGCCGTTCGTGCGGGGAAGCGGATTGCGGATCTCGACGGTGAGCGTCGTCGCGTCGGTGCCGATGTGTATGTCGACCTCCTGGCCGGGAGCGTGTTTCATGGCGTTGGTCAAAGCTTCCTGAATGATGCGGTAGGCGGCCTGATCGACCGCGCTCGGCAGGGGAGCCCGGTCTACACCTCCGTGCACCCGGACCGTGCTCCCCGCGGCGCGGGCGGCGTCCACCAGCAGCGACAGCTGCGCCAGCCCGCGCGGGGCGGCCAGATCCTCGGCGCCGTCGTCGCGGCGCAGCAGGCCGATCATGGTGCGCATCTCGTGCAGAGCGCTGACGCTATTGGCTCGGATGGATTCGACCACGCCGGCCAGCGCGGGGTCGCCGTCGTCGCGCCGCGCCAGCAGCCCGAGGGCGGCCTCGGATTGGATGGCGATGGCCGAGAGGTGCCCCGCGATCACGTCGTGCAGATCGCGGGCCATGGTTTTGCGTTCGTCGGCGATCGCGGCCCGCCGGTCGAGTTCGGCCACCAGTTCCAGCGCCCGCGCCTTCGCCCGTTCGGCCTGCGCGGTCTCCTTGTGCGCCCGCACGGTCAGCGCCCACCAGATCGACGTACCGAGGAAGGCCGACGAGGCCAGCAGAGTGATCACGATGGCGCGCCACTCGCCCGTCACGACCAGCGCGGTCACCGAGCCCGCGGCCGTGGCGATGATGGCCGCGCCGACCACGACGCGGGACTGGCGCCGGGTCCCGTACAGCACGCCCGCGTAGACGAGATCGGAGTAGACCAGCCAGATGGGAATCGTCGGCCCGAGCACGAAATCGATCAGCAGCGGGATCAGCCCGGCCGCCAGCGCCCACATCGGCTTGCGCCTGCGCCACATGCTCGTCGCGCACAGCAAGGCGAGCAGCGCCATCCGCAGCGTCAGCGGCGGCTGCGAGCTGTGTTCGGTCATGGCGTACAGGCCGAAGCCGTAGAGCGCCGCGCCGACGGTGAACACGAACGCGACGATCAGCGCCTCCTGCGCCGTCGCCGACAACGCCGCCCACCACTTCACCCACCCATCTCAGCACAGCTGCATGGCGGTGCGGGTCCGCCGAAGTGATGAGTCGCCGCACGCCGAGAATCGACGGGTCCGGCCCGGTCACAGCGATGCTCGAGGACGCAGGTGAGCGCGGTCGTGGTAGTGCATCGTGGCACGCTCGGCGGATCGTTCGGCGACGGTTAGCCTGGACTTGTGAATGTCGATGTCACTGCGTTACCCGGGATCGGGGTGCGAAAAGACTTCGAGGTGAAGTCCGGGCGCCGGATCGGCGTCGTCGCCCACCGCGACGGCGATATCGATCTGATCGTGTCCAAGCTCGAGGATCCGGACGCCTGTGCCGCGCAGGTCGCGTTGACCACCGACGAGGCCGCCGTACTGGCCAATCTGCTCGGCGCACCGCAGCTGGTCTCCCGGCTCAACGACGACCATCGCGACATGCCGGGCATCACCACGCGGCAGCTGCCGATCTCCGATGAATCGCCCTACAGCGGCCGCACCCTCGGGGAAACGCAGATGCGCACCCGCACCAAGGTGTCCATCGTCGCGGTGATGCGGGCCGGGCAGTTGCACCCCTCACCGGGGCCGGATTTCACCTTCACCGCTGGTGACCTGCTCGTCGTCGTCGGGACGCCCGACGGCCTTGACGCCGCGGCGAAGATTCTCACGCACGGCTGATCCGGTGTCCACGACCGCGCTCGCCCTCATCGAGCTGGGCGCGGTGTTGTTCGCACTCGGGGTTTTCGCCCGGGTGGCGGGCCGATTCGGGCTCTCGCCGATCCCGCTGTATCTGCTCGGCGGCCTCGCCTTCGGTCAAGGGGGCTTTATCCATCTCGGCGCCGCCAACGAGTTCGGGCATATCGCCGGGGAGATCGGTGTCGTCCTGCTGCTGTTGCTGCTGGGCCTGGAATACACCGCCGCCGAGCTGATGACCGGAATGCGCCGTTCCTGGCCGGTCGGCCTGCTCGACATCGTCGCGAACGCGACTCCCGGTGCGGTGGTGGCGCTGCTGCTGGGCTGGGGGCCGGTGGGCGCGCTGACCCTTGGCGGCGTCACCTACATCTCCTCCTCTGGCATCGCCGCGAAAGTCCTCAACGACCTGGGGCGGCTCGGTAACCGCGAGACGCCGGTGGTCCTGTCGATCCTGGTGTTCGAAGACCTCACGATGGCGGTGTACCTGCCGGTGCTCACCACGGTGCTGGCCGGTCTGAGCTTTGCCAGCGGGCTGAAATCCCTGGCCGTCGCGCTGATCGCGATAACGGTGGTGCTGGTGGTGACCTTGCGCTACGGACGCTATGTCTCGGCGGTGGTGGACAGCACCGACCGCGAGGTGTTCCTGCTGAAGCTGCTCGGTGCGGCCTTGCTGGTGGCCGGCGTGGCGTCGGCGCTGAACGTCTCGACCGCGGTGGGCGCGTTCCTGCTCGGCATCGCGATCTCGGGGTCGACCGCGCGGGAGGCGGTGCGGCTGCTGGAACCACTGCGCGACCTGTTCGCCGCGATCTTCTTCGTGGCCTTCGGACTCAACACCGATCCGACCGCTATTCCGCCGGTGTTGGGCTGGGCGGTGGCGCTGGCGGTGATCACCACCGTCACCAAGATCGCCACCGGCTGGTGGGGTGCGCGCAGGCAGGGCATTCGGCGGATGGGCCGGGCCAGGGCCGGGGTGGCGCTGGTGGCGCGTGGCGAGTTCTCCATCGTCATCGCGGGGCTCGCGGTCACCACCGGCGCCATCGACGGCAAACTCGCCGCGCTGGCCTCGGCCTACGTCTTGATCATGGCGGTGGCCGGGCCCATTGCCGCGCGAGTGGTGGAGCCGGTACTCGAACGGGTCTCGATCGCGCGGTGATCGCGCCACTCGCTGCGCGACGGCTGGATGGTCGCGGCCGCGGTCGCCATCGGCGGCACCGGCATCTGGGTCATGCACTTCATCGCGATGCTCGGCTTCACCATCGACGGCGCCTCGATCCGTTACAACGTGCCACTCACCCTGATCAGCGCGCTCATCGCCATGGTGGTGGTGTGGATCGGGCTCGGCGTGGCGCAGCGTCGCAGCTGGGGCCCGGTAGCGCTGCTCGCCGGTGGCGCCATCACCGGCGCGGGCGTCGGCACCATGCACTACTGCGGCATGTACGCGATGAAATCCGATGCCGCGATGGACTACAACGGATG
This sequence comes from Nocardia sp. CDC519, assembly GCF_059509835.1. Lineage (NCBI taxonomy): Bacteria > Bacillati > Actinomycetota > Actinomycetes > Mycobacteriales > Nocardiaceae > Nocardia > Nocardia sp. CDC519. Next base: position 2,407,588 of record NZ_CM183377.1, read on the forward strand.
GATCGTCGCGATCTCCATCGTGATCGCCGTCATCGCCGCGACCGCCGCACTGTGGTTCACCCTGCATGTGCGCGGCACACTCGCGACCGTCGGCGCGGCGGCCGTCATGGGTGTGGCGGTCTCCGGCATGCACTACACGGGCATGTTCGCGATGCGGGTGCAGCATGTCGCGCACGCCCATCAACCCTCCGGTGCGGGCGCGGCGCAGCTGCTCACCCCGCTGACCGTCGGGGTCAGCATGGTGACGGTCGTGTTGCTGCTGCACCTGGCCATGACCGAAGCCGGCGAAGCGGAGGCCCGCACCACCCGATCCCGTCGACCCGCCCAGTACTGGCCGACCCGGGACTGACCCACCGACGACTACGGCCCGCGCGCGGCCCCGAGAAGGGGCAGCACGCGGGCCGTAGCCGGGATTGCCTAGTCCAGATAGTCGCGCAGGACCTGAGAGCGGCTGGGGTGGCGCAGCTTGCTCATGGTCTTGGACTCGATCTGGCGGATGCGCTCACGGGTGACGCCGTACACCTGACCGATCTCGTCCAGCGTGCGCGGCTGGCCGTCGGTCAGGCCGAAACGCAGCCGGACCACGCCGGCCTCGCGCTCGGACAGCGTCTCCAGCACCGACTGCAGCTGATCCTGCAGCAGGGTGAAGCTCACCGCGTCGACCGCGACGACGGCCTCGGAGTCTTCGATGAAATCGCCGAGCTGGCTGTCGCCCTCATCGCCGATGGTCTGGTCCAGCGAGATGGGCTCACGCGCGTACTGCTGGATCTCCAGCACCTTCTCCGGCGTGATGTCCATTTCCTTGGCCAGCTCCTCCGGGGTGGGCTCACGGCCCAGATCCTGGAGCAGCTCGCGCTGGATGCGGCCGAGCTTGTTGATGACCTCGACCATGTGCACCGGGATGCGGATGGTGCGGGCCTGGTCGGCCATGGCGCGGGTGATGGCCTGCCGGATCCACCAGGTGGCGTACGTGGAGAACTTGTAGCCCTTGGTGTAGTCGAACTTCTCCACCGCGCGGATCAGACCCAGGTTGCCCTCCTGGATCAGGTCCAGGAACGCCATGCCGCGGCCGGTGTAGCGCTTGGCCAGCGAGACCACCAGACGCAGGTTCGCCTCGAGCAGGTGGTTCTTGGCTCGGTTGCCGTCGCGGATGATCCAGTTGAAGTCGCGACGCACCGCCACCGGCAGCTTCTCGCCCTGCTCGGCGAACTCGCGCATCTTCTCCGCCGCGTAGAGGCCGGCCTCGATGCGCTTGGCGAGCTCGACCTCCTCCTCGGCGTTGAGCAGCGCGACCTTGCCGATCTGCTTGAGGTAGGCACGCACCGAGTCGGCGGAGGCGGTGAGCTCGGCATCCTTACGCGCCTGGCGCAGCGCCTCGGATTCCTCCTCGTCCCAGACGAAGTCGCCGGAGGCCTTGTCCGCGGCGGTGGGCTCCTCGGCTGCTTCCTCGGCTTCTTCGGCGACCTCTTCGACCAGGTCTTCACCCTCGTCGGTCAGGTCGTCCTCGGAGACCTCGAGATCGCCGAGATCCTCCACATCCAGCGACTCGTCGTCGAGGTGTTCCTCGGCGTCCTTGCCCTTGGGTGCGGCTTTCTTGGCGGCGGCCTTCTTGGCGGGCGCCTTTTTCGCGGCGGCTTTCTTGGCGGGAGCCTTCTTGGCGGCGGCCTTCTTCGCCGGAGCCTTCTTGGCGGCAGCCTTGCGAACCGGCCGTGCTTCGGTTACATCGGCGGAGTCGGCGTCGGCCGATTCGGCGGTCTGACGGGTATTCGTGGCTACCACGTACGCCCTTTCGTGACGGTCTCGTGCGGCGTCACGCCAGAGTAGATATCCGGCGGAGCGGTCTGTCGGGTTGCACCGGCCAGCGCCGGTCGGGTTTCACCGGCTCACCGCCGGGCAGTTCCATTGTAACGATCGGACCCGCGAGGTCTCGCCTGCGATGCCCGCAACCGCTAAGGTGCGATTCCCGCATCGATGGCCATGGCCGCGCCGACGATGCCAGCGGTGTTCTTCAGGTTCGCCGGGATCACCGGAGTCCGGTTGGTCAGCAAGGGGATCCACTGCGCGGCATCGCGGCTGATGCCGCCACCGGCGACGAACACTTTCGGCCAGAACAGGTTCTCCAGGCCGATCAGCACGGTACTCACCTGGACCGCCCACTGCTGGTACGACAGGCCGTCACGGTCCTTGATCGATGCGGCCGCGCGGTGCTCGGCCTCCATCCCGCCGATCTCGACGTGACCGAGCTCGCTGTTGGGTACCAGGGTGCCGTTGTAGAGCACCGCCGAGCCGATGCCGGTGCCGAAGGTCAGCAACAGCACGAGACCGTCGAAATCCTTTGCCGCGCCGTAGCGGTCCTCGGCCATGCCGGCGGCGTCGGCGTCGTTGAGCACGGTCACCGCGCGGCCGCCGAGCGCGGCGCTGAACAGCGTCCTGGCGTCGGTACCGATCCAAGCCGGGTCCACATTGGCGGCCGAGCGGGCCACACCGTCGAGCACCACGCAGGGCAGGGTGATGCCCACTGGTCCGTCCCAGCCGGCCTGGGCGACCAGATCGGCGACCGTCTCGGCCACGGCGTGCGGGGTCGCCGGCTGCGGGGTGGCGATCTTGATGCGCTGGTGCACGAGTTCACCGGTGGCCAGATCCACCGCGGCGCCCTTCACGCCGCTGCCGCCGATATCGATTCCGAATGCGTGCCCCCGAGCAGACATGACAGTTCCTCGTTCCCTGTGCCGGCCAGTACGGAATACGCGCCGTCGCACGGGGGCTTCGCGACCGCCAGCCGGGGCGCGAAGGGGGTGCCCGACGACGGCGCTGTGTCGTGCACGACAAGAGTAGTGGGCGGTCGCGGCTGCGCGGTCCGCAGGATCTGTGGTGCGATGGAGGACGTGCCGCATTCGTCGTCCTCGCCCCAGTCCACCGTCCTGACCACCGAGAACTCCCCGATCGCCGCACCCGACGCCGCAGCGTTGCGCCGCCTCGCGGTCGAGCTGGCCGAGGCCGCCGCCGCGCATGTACGAACACGCAGGCCCGAGGTGTTCGGGCCCGCCGGTGACGCGGACGGCGTCGTGCGATCCAAGAGCACCCCCACCGATCCGGTGACGGTGGTCGACACCGAAACCGAGCAGCTCATCCGCACCATGCTGGCCCGGCTGCGTCCGGCCGATCACATCCTGGGTGAAGAGGGCGGCGGCGATCTGGGCCGCGCCGACGACGACACCGTGGTCTGGGTGGTCGATCCGATCGACGGCACCGTCAACTTCCTGTACGGGATACCGGCCTACGCTGTCTCGGTGGCCGCCATGCGCGGCGGGCGCTCGATCGCCGGTGCGGTGGTCGACGTCGCCGCCGAGCGGACCTATCACGCCGGGCTCGGCCTCGGCGCCGAACGCGTCGACGCCGACGGGTCGGTGCACCCGCTGCGCTGCACCCCGGTCGAAGAGGTGCGCATGGCGCTGGTCGCCACCGGGTTCGGCTACGGCGCGGCGCGGCGGGCGCGCCAGGCCGCGCTGGTCGCCGAGGTGCTACCGCGGGTGCGTGACATCCGCCGCATCGGTGCGGCCGCGCTGGATCTGTGCATGGTGGCCGAGGGCCGGGTGGACGCGCACTACGAGCACGGTCTCAATCCCTGGGACTGGGCCGCCGGCGCGCTGATCGCCACCGAGGCCGGGGCGCGGGTGGTGGCCCCGCCCGCGCATTCCACCGGCGCCGCGGGGGAGTTGTTCGTCGCGGCCGCGCCGGGAATCGCCGACGAACTGCTGGCCCTGCTGGACGAGCTCGGGGTCAGCGCGCCGATCCCCGAGCCCTGACCTGCCCTGCTCAGCAGCGGGCCTGCCTGGCCGCCTCGAGGAGATCGATATCGAGGGCCGGGGTCTCGCCGGAGGCCGGGTTCTTCAGCGAACGCAGCACTTCTTCGGCGTCGTTGGACGGCTGGATATCGCGGAACAGCGAGCCGAGCACCAGATCGACGGTGTCGTTCTCGCGCTTGTCCTCGATCAGTTCCGCGCACGGAACGGCCAGCTGCACCGAGGCCGCGGCCCGGCGGCCGTTCACCCCGAAGCGGATCTGGCCCATGCATTCCAGATCGCCGTTGACGTATATCGAATCGTTGCCATAGGCCTCATTCGGGACGCTGCCGAATCCGAGGTCGCCGAGCTGGGCGGCGGCATGGGCGGCCTGCCCGCGCTGGTTGTTGGCATTGAGGACGCGCACCTTGGTGTCGGCCAGCGCGGCCGGTTCCACGTTCTCGAGCCGGCTCGGCCCCACTCGCTGCCCCAGCGCGGGCTGCGGTTCGGCGCCCGGATCGGTGGCCGGGCTCGGCGAATTGCACGCCATCGCCGTGTAGTCGGTGTCCTCGGTGGTCAGCGCCTTGATCCACACGATCGTGCAGATGAGGGCCAATACCGCGACCAGGACGAGCCAGGGCTGCAGGCGCCGCCGGATGAAGGGTCGTCCCCGCGAATCCGTTGCGCTGCCTTCGGTGATCAGTGAAACCACCAGCACACTCTACGAAAATGTCCGGGCGAACCTTGCAGCCGCCGTGCCGTCGGTCTCGATTCGTGACGCCGATGGTGTCGATTCCCTGACGGTTTCGACTCGGCTGTGTTTTGATTGCGACTTTTGTCTGGGGGTCCGCTATTGTCTGGCGGCCCAGATCGAAACACCGGCCCGAAAATCGGTGGTTGGTCGCGGGAACAAGCAGGGCATGTTCAGCGTTGTCCGACTGCTATCCGGTGCAGAACCTCAGAATCTGCCCTGATAGGGGACCGGTACACGTGTGATGTGTGCCACCGGCGGGCGGTGTGGACAACCGCGAGGAATGTCCGCGCCGATCCGGGATATACGGAGTAAGGACGAGGGGAAGACGACATGGCAACCGACTATGACGCACCGAGGCGCACCGAATCCGACGACGTGTCGGAGGATTCGCTGGAGGAGCTGAAGGCTCGTCGCAACGAGGCTCAGTCCGCCGTCGTGGATATCGACGAATCCGATACCGCGGAGTCGTTCGAGCTTCCCGGCGCGGACTTGTCCGAAGAAGTGCTGACGGTCCGGGTGATTCCGAAACAGGCCGATGAGTTCACCTGCTCGAGCTGTTTCCTTGTGCACCACCGCAGCCGACTGGCCAGCGACAAGGGCGGTCAGCTGATCTGCATGGACTGCGCGGCCTGAGCGCGCGCCCGATATGGCGACGGCCCCGCGAACCGGGATCCGAGATCCCCTCGCCGGGCCGCTACACCGCGCTGTCGCACCGCGGTGTCAGTCCGCGCTCGGCAGTCCGAGTGCGGCGAGGACCTGTTCGGGCCGGCGGGTACTGATCAACCAGTACGGCGTCGGATCGTCCGGGTCGTCCAGCACGAGCAACACCATCGACCCGATCCACGGGCGATGTTGCACATAGGCGGCGGGGTCGAGTTGACGACCCAGCGCCGCGCTCTTGGCGCTCGCGGGCACCACGGCCGCGCGGGCGATGAATTCCACCGGTAGATGGGCGCGATCCACCCGCAGTTCCGGCGCACCGTTCGGATCGGCCGCCACCGCGATGCGGTGCCTACTCAGCCACAACAGCACCCACACCGGCACGGGGAACAGCAACACGTAGGGCAGCCAGGCCCGCACGCCCGGCGCGCCCATGTGGATTTCGGCGGCCAGCAGGCCTGCGATCGCGAACGCCACCGGCCACCACCACAGCGGCACCCACAGGCGCTCGGTGTAAGCGGGCGGACCGGACCGGGTCGAGCGCTGGGTATCGGCTGGTACGGGCTGGTCGGACACAACTCAAGAGTAAGCCAGCGGCTCGCCGGGATGGCGTGCAGGTACGGCCGGGAAAACGCGTAGGCTCGTGCTACGTGAGCGCACTTTCACCGATACCTCTGCTGCGGCTCGATCCCGGCATCCCCGTGCCGACGCGCGCCCATCCCGGCGACGCGGGCGTGGACCTGTGCACCACCGAGGACGTCATCCTGGAACCGGGAGAGCGGGTGCTGGTCGGCACCGGCATCGCGGTCGCCCTTCCGGTGGGCACCGTCGGATTGATCCATCCCCGTTCGGGGCTGGCGGCCAAGACCGGTCTGTCGGTGGTGAATGCGCCGGGCACCGTCGACGCCGGCTACCGCGGCGAGATCAAGGTGTGCCTGATCAACCACGATCCGCGGACCCGGATCGAATTGCGGCGCGGCGACCGGATCGCCCAGCTGCTGGTGCAACGGGTGGAGCTGGTGGATTTCATCGAGGTCGACCGGCTCGACGAGACCACGCGGGGTGCGGGCGGCTACGGCTCGAGCGGTGGGCACGCGAGCCTCGACGCCTCCGCTACGGCGTCGGCCGCGACCGGCAAGGAGGAATGACGCGATGTTCGGGAAGAAGAAGTCCACGCGCCGCGACAGATCCGTCGACGACGACCGCTACGACGAACCCGGCGATTACGCCGAGTTCGACGGCGACGAATACGACACCGACGAATACCCGGAGTACTCCGACGATTTCGCCGACGCGATCGCCGAGGACGATTACGACGACGACTCCGATTACCGTCCGGCCGAGCATGCCGCGCCCGACGACGAGGCGCCGGCCACCGGCCCCTACGACTACGAGGAAGTCGCCGAACTGCTCGAGTCGGTCGCCGATCAGCGCCTCGACCTCGGCTCGGTGATCCTGCCGGTGCCGCCGGGCGGTCAGCTCCAGGTGGAGATGACTCCCGAGGGCACCCCGCAGGCGGTGCATCTGGCCACCGAGCACGGGCGGATCACCGTCGCGGCCTACGCGGCGCCGAAATCACCGGGCCAGTGGCGCACGGTGGCCTCGGATCTGGCCGACTCACTGCGCAAGGACGGCGCGAAGGTGGCCATCGAGACCGGGCCGTGGGGCCGGGAGATCTTCGCCGTCACCGAGGGCGCGGATCTGCGCTTCATCGGCGTGGACGGCTATCGCTGGATGGTGCGGCTGGTGGCCGCGGGCCCGTCGGGTGCCGCCGACGCCGACACCCCGCTGGTCACGGCCGCGCGGGCGATTCTCGCCGAAACGGTAGTTCGCCGTGGCACCGATCCGCTGCCCGTGCGCGAACCGCTGCCGGTGGTGCTGCCGCAGGAATTGGCCGATCAGCTCGCCGCGGCCCATCAGCAGCAGATCCAGGCCCAGCAGCAGGCGATCGCGGCCCAGCAGCAGGCGCTGGCCGCCCAGCAGGGCACACCGGGCGTGGTGCCGGGTATCGCGCCGGGCGCGGGCCGTCCGGTGATGCCCGATCAGCCGCGGCGCGGTGCCGACGGTTCGGCCATGCAGCAGCTCGGTCGCAACTAGCGGGCCGGCATCGGTCGGCAGCCCGGCGTGACAGCATCGCCGGGCTCAACCGAAGGCAGCCAGCCCCAGATGGCCGAGGACGGCCGGGTCGGCGCCCAGTTCGTCGAGGGTGAGTTCCTCCAGCACCGAAGTCGCGATCAGGCCGGCCCATTGCTGGGCGACCGGCCACGGGTGCACCGGATCGTCGACCGCGCCGAGCACCGCCACCGGCGTGGTCAGTGTCTCCAAGAGTTGCGGCTCCGGCCATTTGTAGGCTGCCGCCTCCTCCAGCGCCTGCGGCAGGTCCGGCCATTGGGATCGCCAGGAGCGATCCAGCGCCTCACCCAGCCATGCGGGACTGCCTGCCCACATCCTGGCCACCACCTCGTCGAGGCCGTCGGCGCGCAGGGCCGCGGCGGTACCAGCGGCGCTGGCCGCGGCGGGACAGCCGATGCTGTCGGGTCCGGTCCAGGCGGGCAGCGCGGCGATGACCCCTGCCGCGGCCTCGGGGCGAGTGCTCGCCCATTCGATGGCCACCGCGGCTCCGAGTGAGATACCCGCCACCAGCACCGGGCCGCGGCGTGCGGCGTCGTCGAGGGCCGCGACATAGCTGTCGACGACGGCGCGAGGGTTCGGATCGACGGCGATCAGCTCCAATCCGCGAGCGGTGCACGCGGGCTCGAATGCCCGGCGCGCGAAGTGGGCGTCGGAGCCGGTACCTGGGAGCCCGACAACGACGGCGGGCGTGGGTGAGTCGAACATCGGAGGTGAGCGTAGCGGTGCGATGGTTGCCCATCTACAGTGGCGGTGTACGGCCGCAGACGGTCGTGCGAACAACGAGATGGTCGTGCGACCCACGTCCATCAGCTCTACAGGAGACCGAGCGATGTCTTCCTTCGGAGGAAGAAAGGCGGCTTCGAACCCCGCCTCGGGATATTTTCGCAGGCTCGGACGCAGACTGACCGAGGACATCGATCAGCTCGACGCCGAGGAGCTGGCCGAAACGGCCGACGCCTCGGGAGCCTGCCTGGCATCGGAGTGTCGCCGCGGCGACGAAGCGACGATGCTGGGGCGCCTTCGCAGTGTCGAGGCGTGCCCCCAGTCCGCCGGCGCGAGTGTGCAGGCGGAGTTCTACGACGGCACCGACGCCATCACCCTGGTGTGGATCGGTCGCAAGCGCATCCCCGGCATCGAATCGGGGCGGCGCATCATGGTCCGCGGTCGCGTCGGCGACCGTGACGGCCGCAAGGTCATGTACAACCCCTACTACGAATTGCGCGGGAACAGCTGACGTATGCCATCGAGCGACGAAAACCTACCGACGCCCGCCGAACTCGCCACCACCACCGCGCCGGAGCCCGCGCCCGCCGGCACCGCTGGTGAGGAGGTCGAGGCCGAGGTAGCCCGCCAGCAGACGCTGCTCGAACAGCTCGGTGGTTTCAGTGGCCTGATCTATTCGACCCTTCCGGTTCTGGTCTTCGTCCCGGTCAACACCGTGGCCGGGCTCACCGCCGCGATCTGGGCTTCGCTCGGTGTGGCCGCGGCGATCCTGGTCTGGCGGTTGGTGCGCAGGGACCCGGTGCAGCCGGCGATCTCCGGGTTCATCGGCGTCGGCATCTGCGCGTTCATCGCCTACCGGATGGGCGAGGCCAAGGGCTTCTTCCTGTTCGGCATCTACACCAGCCTGGTGTACGGCGGTGTGTTCCTCGCCTCGATCCTGGTGCGCTGGCCCCTGGTCGGCGTCATCTGGGGGGTGCTCAACGGCCACGGCAGCGAATGGCGCACCGACCGGCGGGTGGTCCGGCTCTACGACATCGCCACGCTGGCCTGGGTGCTGGTCTTCGGCTCCCGGTATCTGGTGCAGTCGCACTTCTACGACACCGACCACACGGGTTGGCTCGCTTTCGCGCGCATCGCGATGGGCTGGCCACTGACGGCGGTCGCGCTCACGGTCACGGTGTGGGCGGTGCGCCGGGCCGGGCATCTGCCCGCCGCAGGCCGTCCCGCCGCCGGCCGTCACGCCAAAGCTTGATTCCGCGGGTCGGTCTCGACCCGCCGCGAAGGTGGGGCCCTACCCACCCTGGGGTATCTGTCGGCAGTCTCTGGATCGGCGCAGGATCGTTTCATCACCGCGAACGATCGCTGAGAGGACTGGCGAATTGGCTACCCAGCGCACCACCGCCACTACCCGTACGGGCCGCAGGCAGGACAATCCGGCCCTGTCGGAGAGCCGCCGGATCTCGGCCGAACTGAACAGCCTCATCGGTCCCGCCGCCGCGGGCGACAGCCGGGCCATCAGCGATGTGCTGCGACTGATCCATCCGCTGGTGTACCGCTATTGCCGGTCCAGGATGGGCAACACCGCACACCTTCAGGTCACCGCCGATGACGTCGTGCAGGAGGTCATGCTGGCCACCGTGCACGCCATCCCGCGCTACCGGGAGCAGGGCAAGTCGTTTCTGGCCTTCGTCTACGGCATTGCGGCGAACAAGGTCGCCGACGCCTTCCGCCGCGCCCAGACCCACCCGGTCTATCCGACCGACGACATGCCCGACGCCGCCTCACTGGCGGCCGGACCCGAGGAACGGGCCCTGGTGTCCGAACGCCAGCGCGCCACCCGTCAGCTGATGCAGGTGCTCGCCCCCGTGCACCGCGAGGTGCTGGTGATGCGGATCATCCTCGGCTGGACCGCGGCCGAGACCGCCGATGCCATCGGCACCAGCCCGGGCGTGGTGCGCGTGATGCAGCATCGGGCGTTGAACAAACTGCGCGCCGAATTGAAGGTGGCCTCCTGAGCGCTGTGTTCAGGAGGCGGCGCCGTGTGAGGCGAGGGCCGCGCGCAACTCTTCCTCGCCCTCCGGTGAGGTGACGAACAGCAATTCGTCCTCGCCTTCGAACGGGTCGTCGGCCTCGGGCACGATGACCCGTCCGCCGCGCAGGATCGTCACCAGCGCGGTGTCGCGGGGCAGTGTGAGGGTTCGCACCGGTTTGCCCGCCAGCGATGTGTCCGGCGGGAGAGTCAGTTCCACCAGGTTCGCCTGGCCCTGCCGCAGCGTCATGAGCCGCACCAGATCACCGACCGACACCGCCTCCTCCACCAGCGAGGCGAGCAGCCGCGGGGTGGAGACCGCGACGTCCACACCCCAGGAGCCGTCGAAGAGCCATTCGTTGCGTGGATCGTTGACCCTGGCCACCACCCGGCGAACGCCGAATTCGGTCTTGGCGAGCAGGCTGTGCACGAGGTTGGCCTTGTCGTCGCCGGTGGCGGCGATGACGACCTCATAGGTTTCCAGGTCGGCGTCTTCGAGCAGGGCGAGCTCGCAGGCGTCGGCGTGTACCCAGATCGCGTCCGGGATGGCCGCGGGATCGATGTGGTCGAGCTGACGTTCCAGCAGCATCACCTGGTGCCCGCTGCGCAGCAGCTCCCTGGCGATGGATCGGCCGACGGCTCCGGCGCCGGCAATGGCCACCTTCATATCTCAGTCCTCGTTCGCTGGGGGCTTACCGGCGAGGGCGACGGCTTCGCCGACCGACCCGGATGTGGCGGCCACATAGATGATGTCGTCGGCCTGCACCACGGTCTTGCTTTCCGGCAGCACGCCCTGGCCGAAGCGGATGATGAAAGCCACTCGCGCGCCGACGGTGCGTTCCAGATCGCGCACCGTGCGCCCGTACCAGTCCTCGTGCAGGGTCAGCTGGGCGACGGCCACCGTGCCGGTCGGGTCGCGCCAGGTGGTGGTGCCCGCGTCGCCGATCAACGTGTGCAGGAACCGGTCGGTGGTCCACGGCACGGTGGCGATGGTGGGGATGCCGAGCCGTTCGTAGACGGCGGCGCGTTTGGCGTCGTAGATCCGCGCGACCACGCGTTCGACGCCGAACATCTCCCTGGCCACCCGCGCGGAGATGATGTTGGAGTTGTCGCCGGAGGAGACGGCGGCGAAGGCGCCGGCGCGTTCGATCCCGGCCCGGGTCAGCACGTCTCGGTCGAATCCGACCCCGAGCACCCGCTCACCGGGGAAGTCCGCGCCGAGGCGCCGGAACGCGCTCTGATCGCGGTCGATCACGGCGACCTCGTGACCTATCCGGACCAGGGCGCGCGCCAGCGACGAGCCGACGCGTCCGCACCCCATGATCACTACGTACACCGTGCAACCTCGTTCCTGGAAACCGTGGCGTCCGGTCTGTTCGTCCGTCCGGGATCGAACCGTACTCGCCGCGTGTCCCCGCAGCCATGTTCCCCCCACCAGGTCACATCAAACATGTCGGCACCGCATCGAACAGGGGAACTACCGTGACGTCCCGGGGCGCAGCGTTTCAGCGGGGCCTATGCTCGCTCCAGTGTCCAAGTTGACGACAGCGGCGAAGCGGATGCTGCTCGGCAGGCCGTTCCGCAGTGATTCGCTCGGTCATACCTTGCTGCCGAAGCGAATCGCGCTGCCCATTTTCGCCTCCGATGCCATGTCGTCGGTCGCCTACGCGCCCGAAGAAATCTTCCTGGTGTTGTCGGCGGCCGGGATCTCGGCCTTCGTGTACGCGCCGTGGGTCGGCATCGCGGTGGCGATCGTGATGGCCGTGGTGGTCGCCAGCTACCGGCAGAACGTGCACGCCTATCCGTCGGGCGGCGGCGACTACGAGGTGGCCACCACCAATATCGGTCCCAACGCCGGTCTGACGGTCGGCAGCGCGCTGCTGGTGGATTACGTACTCACGGTCGCGGTCTCGATCTCCTCGGCGGCCTCCAATATCGGCTCGGCCATCCCGTTCGTCGCCACCCACAAGGTGCTGTTCGCGGTGGTGGCCATCGCCGTGCTGACCGCCATCAATCTGCGCGGTGTCCGCGAATCGGGCAAGACCTTCGCGATCCCCACCTATGCCTTCATCTTCGGCATGTTCTTCATGCTCGGCTGGGGGCTGCTGCGCATCTATGTCTTCGGCGAGGACCTGACCGCGGAGTCGGCCGGATTCGGACTGGAGGCCGAGGACGAGCACCTGTACGGCATCGCCTTCGCGTTCTTGATCGCGCGGGCGTTCTCCTCCGGATGTGCCGCGCTGACCGGCGTCGAGGCGATCAGCAACGGTGTGCCCGCATTCCGGAAACCGAAGTCGCGCAATGCCGCCACCACCCTGCTGCTGCTGGGCACCATCTCGATCACCCTGCTGATGGGCATCATCATGCTCGCCCAGAAGATCGGGATCGTGTACGCACACAACCCGGAGCACCTGGTCGGCGCTCCCGCCGACTACCAGCAGAAGACGCTCATCGCGCAGCTGGCCGAAACCGTCTTCGCCGGTTTCCCGATCGGCTTCTTCTTCCTTACCGTGGTCACCGCGCTGATCCTGGTGCTGGCCGCCAACACCGCGTTCAACGGGTTCCCGGTGCTCGGCTCGGTACTCGCCCAGGACCGCTACCTGCCGCGTCAGCTGCACACCCGCGGTGACCGGCTGGCATTCAGCAACGGCATCCTGTTCCTGTCCGGGGCGGCCATCGCCTTCGTCGTGCTGTTCGACGCCGAGGTGACCAAGCTGATCCAGCTCTACATCGTCGGCGTGTTCGTCTCGTTCGTGCTGAGCCAGTTCGGCATGCTGCGGCATTGGACCAGGTTGCTGCGCACCGAAACCGACAGCGCGCAGCGATCGAGGATGAAGCGGTCGCGGGTGATCAATGCCGTCGGTCTCACCATGACGGGCACCGTGCTGGTGATCGTGCTCATCACCAAGTTCTTCGCCGGTGCCTACATCGCCATCTTCGTGATGATCGCGATCTTCGTGGTGATGCGGATGATTCGGCGCCACTACGATTCGGTGGCCCGCGAGCTCGACGAACACGAGTGGGACGGTGTGCTGCCCAGCCGGTCGCATTCGATCGTGCTGGTCTCGCGGCTGCACCTGCCGACCCGCCGGGCCCTGGCCTACGCACGCGCCACCCGGCCGGACACGCTAGAGGCGATCACCGTCAACGTCGACGATCCCGATACCAGGGCCCTGGTGCGCGAATGGGAGCAAAGCGATATCAACGTGCCGCTGAAGGTGATCGAATCGCCGTACCGCGAGATCACCAAACCGGTGCTCGATTACGTCAAGCGGGTGCGCAAGGACGCACCGCGCGATGTCGTCACCGTGTTCATCCCGGAGTACGTGGTCGGCCACTGGTGGGAGCAGTTGCTGCACAACCAGAGCGCGCTGCGGCTCAAGGGCAGGCTGCTGTTCGAGCCCGGCGTGATGGTGACCAGCGTGCCCTGGCAGCTGAGCTCCTCGGCCAAGGCGCGCGCGGCCGGGGTGACCAACGCACCCGGCGCGGTGCGGCGAGGATATGAGGATCGCTCATGACCGCGCGAGGCGAGTACGGGCCGCGGCGATGAGCGACTGGTCCGGGCACACCGTCGAGATCCGGCTGGGCCCGCCCGGCCACGGCGGGTTCTGCGTCGGACGCCACGAGGGCCGGGTGGTGTTCGTCCGGCACGGCCTGCCGGGTGAGCTGGTGCGCGCCCGCGTCACCGAGGACGCCGGCGGATCGTTCTGCCGTGCCGATGCGATCGAGATCCTGGAGGCTTCGCCGGACCGGGTGCCCGCCACCTGCCCGGTGTCGGGCCCGGGTGGCGCGGGCTGCTGCGACTTCTCGCACGCCACGCCCGCCGCGCAGCGCGGACTCAAGGCCGCGGTGGTGGCCGAACAGCTCCGCCGGATCGCCGGGCTGGACCGGGAGATCGTGGTCGAGCCACTGGACGCCGGCACCGAGACGGGCGGCTGGCGGACCCGCGTGCGGCTACCTGTCGACGCGGCAGGCCGCGCGGGGGCCCACCGGTATCGGAGCACCGAGGTCATCGCCGATCTGCGGTGCCCGCAGCCGGTAGCGGGCGCGCTGGACGGGATCGCCGACCGGCTCTGGACCCCTGGCGCCGATCTTGTGGTGGCGGTCGACGGTGACGGCACCCGTCACCTCGTGGAACTGGCTCCGCCGGTCGAAACCGACCTGGGCCGCGACCGGGACCGGCGCGGCGATACCGCCGACCCTGGACGCGAAGGCCCGCGCCGTAGCCGTGCCGGCGACCGTCCGCATCACGGCAAGCGCGGGGGACCGCGCGGCCGCCGCGGCGAATCCCGCCCCGGCAACGCCGAACGTCAACGTGCGGCCGCGCATCGCGCCGCCGCGCACGCGGCCAGGGACGAATGGCTGATCGAGGGCAGCGGCCGGGCCGTCGAATACGTGGCGGGCCGGCGCTGGGAGCTATCGGCGACCGGCTTCTGGCAGGCCCACCGTGCTGCCGCGCAACGTTATTCGGATGTGGTGGCGGGGTGGTCCGCCCTGGCACCGGGGGATACGGCGTGGGATCTCTACAGCGGTGTCGGTGTCTTCGCGGCCCGGCTGGCCGAACAGGTCGGTCCGTCCGGTGCGGTGCACGCGGTGGAATCGGGGCGCACCGCGGTGGCCGACGGCACGCTCGCACTGGCCGATCTGCCCTGGCTGCGGCTGGGTAGCGGCCGGGTCGAGCGCTGGGTGGCCCAGCACACCGGCGGCGCGCCTCGGGTCGTCGTGCTCGACCCGCCGCGCGCGGGCGCGGGCAAGGCCGTCGTCGGCGCGGTCACATCCGTCGCACCCGAGCGCATCATCCACATCGGCTGCGATCCCGCCTCCTTCGCCCGCGACCTCGGTCTCTACCGCGCGGCCGGCTATGAACTCACCGGCCTGCGCGCTTTCGACGCCTTCCCGGCGACCCACCATGTCGAATGCCTTGCGCTTCTGGAGCGTTGAGCCGGACCGCTGGAGCGTTGGGCGCGGCGCGGGTCACGAAGGTCGTCCGTCGTGCCACGGCCACGTGGCGATCGCCCGATGGGGCCCGGTGCGTCCGGTCGACTACCGCGGCGCCACTGGACGCGGACCTGCTCCCGCGCTCGGGACCGAGTACGCCGGAGTGTCGGCGGTTCAGTCGAGTTCCCAGGTGACCCGCACGTCGGCGGCGAGTTCGGATTCGCCGAGCTCCACCGGCACCGCTGCTGCGGCATAGGCGATTTCGCTCGCTCCACGCGCACGGGGGCGGGGAACCGGGACCGGCGCCGAGGTGTCCTCGGTGATCTCGACGACAGCACCGAGGGCGCGTCCGGCGCGCTCGGCGTACTGCTCGGCCTTGGCTTTGGCGTCGTCCCAGGCCGCGTCGCGGGCGGTGCCGAGCAGGGCGTCCGGGTCGGCGACGGTGAGTTCGAGCCCACCGAGACGGACATCGTCGCCGCCGGCGTCGACACAGTGCGCGATGATGGTGGCGGGGCCGGGGTCGGCATCCTCGCCGATCTCACGCAGCGTGATCGTCAGCGACGTGGTCGCCAGATAACCGGTGATCTTGTTGCCGCCGCCCTCCACCCAGACGGTCTCGGTCCGCACCGACAGCCCACTGGTGGCGATATCGGTGCTCGGCACGCCGTAGGAGCGCAGCGAGGCGGTGACCGCGGCGACCCGCTCCCCGGCGCGCCCATAGGCCAGGGCCACCTTGCTCGCGCGGCTTTCCACCGACAGGGTCACGCGCATGAGGTCGGGGGTCGCGTGGACGGTTCCGTGCCCGAACGTGGTGACCGCGCCCGACGACTTCTTCTTGCCCACGAGTTCTCCTGTCCTCGGTTGTTCGCGCACGCCTACGAGCCCACTCTAAGCTGGGCATCGTATGTCGAGTCTCACATTCGCCGGCCATGTCCGCTGGTGGGGATCCGTCGTCGTGTGAGGCACACAGAGTGGCTCCGTAGACTGATCGGATCAGATGCGCTATCCGGAGGGAGCGAGTTCAGGTGGGAATGCTTTCCCGGGTCGACACGCCCGAAGACCTGCGGCAGCTGACGGTGCCGCAGCTGCGCGAGCTGGCGGCGGATATCCGTGAGTTCCTGGTCCGCAAGGTCGCGGTCACCGGCGGTCACCTCGGCCCCAACCTCGGCGTGGTCGAATTGACCATCGCCCTGCACCGGGTCTTCGACTCGCCCGCCGACCCGCTGATCTTCGACACCGGCCACCAGGCCTACGTGCACAAGATCCTCACCGGCCGCAAAGACCAGTTCGACACCCTGCGCACCCAGGGCGGCCTGTCCGGCTACCCGAGCCGCGCGGAGAGCGCGCACGACTGGGTGGAGTCCTCGCATGCCTCCGCCGCGCTGTCCTACGCCGACGGTCTGGCCAAGGCGTTCGCGCTGACCGGCCAGGACCGGCATGTGGTGGCGGTGGTCGGTGACGGCGCCCTCACCGGCGGCATGTGCTGGGAAGCGCTGAACAATATCGCCGCCGCACCCGATCGCCCGGTGGTCATCGTCGTCAACGACAACGGCCGCTCCTATGCCCCCACCATCGGCGGTCTGGCCCAGCGGCTCACCGCGCTGCGCACCCAACCCGCCTACGAACACGCCCTCGACGCCGGCCGGCGGCTGCTCAAGAGCATCCCCCGGGTGGGCGACTCGGCGTACTCGATGATGCACGCGGTGAAAGCGGGCATCAAAGACGCGGTCAGCCCGCAGGAGCTGTTCAGCGATCTCGGACTCAAGTACGTCGGCCCGGTCGACGGGCACGATATCGCCGCACTCGAGGGCGCGCTGCGCCACGCCAAGGACTTCGGCGGTCCGGTGGTCGTGCACGCCGTCACCCAGAAGGGCCGCGGCTTCGAACCGGCCGAGAACCACGAGGCCGACCAGATGCACGCCTGCGGACCGATCGACCCGCTGACCGGTGAGCCGGTGGGCAGCAGCAAGGCCAAGGACTGGACCTCGGTGTTCTCCGCCGAGCTGATCGAACACGCGCAGCGCCGCGACGACATCGTCGCCATCACCGCCGCCATGCCCGGCCCCACCGGCCTGGCCGCCTTCGGTGAGCGATTCCCGGAGCGGATGTTCGACGTCGGGATCGCCGAACAGCATGCGGTGGCCTCGGCGGCCGGTCTGGCGCTCGGCGGCATGCATCCGGTGGTCGCCATCTACTCGACTTTCCTCAACCGGGCCTTCGACCAGCTGCTGATGGATGTCGCGCTGCTGAAGCAGCCGGTCACCCTCGTGCTCGACCGCGCGGGCATCACCGGCTCCGACGGCGCGAGCCACAACGGGATGTGGGACCTGTCGGTGCTCGGCATCGTGCCCGGTATGCGGGTCGCCGCGCCGCGCGACGCGGTCACCCTGCGCGAGGAACTGGGTGAGGCGCTGGCCGTCACCGACGGGCCCACCGCGCTGCGTTTCCCGAAAGGCAGTGTGGTCGAAGAGATCACGGCGGTGGAGCGGCTCGACGGCGTCGATGTGCTGCGCCTGCCCGAGGGCGACGGCACCGCCCGTACCCAGCACGGTGACGTCCTGCTGGTCGCGGTCGGCTCGTTCGCGTCCATGGCCGTCGAGGTTGCCGAACTGCTGGCGCCGGAAGGTATTTCGGTCACCGTCATCGACCCGCGCTGGGTGCTTCCGGTCTCCGACACCATTGTCAAGCTGGCCGAGAACTACCGCATGGTGGTCACCGTCGAGGACAGCGGCCTGCACGGCGGCATCGGCTCCAGCGTGTCCGCGCGCCTGCGCACCGCGGGTCTCGACGTCCCCACCCGCGATATCGGTGTGCCGCAACAGTTCCTCGATCACGGCACCGTCGCCCAGGTCCGGCAGGAGCTGGGTCTCACCGCTCCCGACATCGCTCGCCGCATCGCGAGCTGGGTCGACGCGGGCTGAGCCGGAGTTACCCGCCCACCTCAGTCGCGGGTCGCGCTCGCGATGAACACCGGCACGGCGACCATGAGCCGATCGTGTGCTGCGATCTCGAGGATTTCACCCGCTGCCCGAGTTTCCGGTCCGCGATCGCCGCGACTACGGCCGGGGGGTGATCCGGGCGGTGTGGCGGCGAAATGCCAGGACCGACTGCCGCAATCAGGGTGCGGGAGGCGACTAGACCAGCTCGACTCCGTCGAACGCGACGGTCATATGGTGGCGCCGCTCGCGCAGTACACCACCTTCACGGTGGACGGTCCCTTCGCTGAATTCGATACGCATCCGGGCGCCACGGGCGTCGACCACGCCGCAGAACCCGCTGAACGGCCCGTGCGGAAAGTAGCCGACGTCACCCGGTGCGTAATTCCCACGCCGCCAACGTAATCCACTCAGTCGCCGTCTGCCGGTTCGTGCGGCGGCTCGGCGACGATCAGCGCGACGGTCAGGCGCGGCACGGCCAGTTCGCGCTGCCAGGGCCGGGCGCCGGCGGAGCGGAGGAACTCGTCGATCTGTTTGCCGAGCTCGGTGGCCGAATCGGGGCCGAAGTCGTAGCTGGGGAGCCCGTCCCAGCACAGGCGCCGCACCACGTCGGGGGTGAGCAGGTTTTCCACCGGGACCAGGACTTCGGTCGACAGCTCGCCCATGGCGGCACGGGCTCGGGTCAGGCGGGCGGCGGCCACCGGGTCACGGCGCTCCCAGCGGTTGACCGGCGGCGGCCCGTCGTAGGGCTGGGACAGCGGCGGTAGCTCGGTATCGGGCAGCGTCCTGGCGCGCTCGACGGCGCTGAGCCATTCCCGCGAATACCGGCGCTGGCGCGGCCCGCCGAAAACCGGCAATTCGCGCAGTTGGGCGATGGTGCGGGGTTCGGCGTTGGCGGCGGCGATGATGGCCGAATCGGGCAGGATGCGCGAGGGCGCGATATCGCGGTGGCGGGCCAGTTCGTCTCGGGTGGTCCACAGTTCGCGCACCGTCGCCAGCTGACGTGCTCGCCGCAGGGTGTGGATGCCGGAGGTGCGCCGCCAGCGGTCGGCCTTCGGCGCGGGCGGCTCGGTGAGCCGGACGTGCTCGAATTCCTGTGCCGCCCACTCGGTTTTGCCCTGCTGATGCAGCGCGATCGCCACCGCTTCGCGTAGCTCGAGCAGTAGTTCGACATCGAGGGCCGCGTAGTTCAGCCAGGCCTCCGGCAGCGGCCGGGTCGACCAGTCCGCGGCGCCGTGCCCTTTGCGCAGCGCACGCCCGAGCAGCCGCTCCACCATAGCCGCCAGTCCGACCCGGTCGAACCCGGCCAGCCGCCCGCCGAGTTCGGTGTCGAACAACGCCGCCGGACGCAACCCCAGCTCGGCGAGACCGGGCAGGTCTTGGTCGGCCGAATGCAGCACCCACTCGAGATCGTTGATCGCCTCGGCCAGCGGTGCCAGCGCATCGGCCACCGGGATCGGGTCGATCAGGAAGCTGCCCGCTCCCGCGCGCCGCAGCTGGATCAGGTAGGCGCGAGCCGAGTAGCGGAAACCGGAGGCGCGTTCGGCATCCACGGCCAGCGGACCGGTACCCGCGGCGATCCGGGTGGCGGCCTCGGCGATCTCGGCTGGAGTGCTGAGCACCGGCGGCACACCGTCGGCGGGGACGAGCAACGCCACCGCGGTCTCGGTCTCGGCGTCCGCCGAGACCTGCGTGGTCGTACTGTCCGTCTCGCCGCTGTCCACGTCGCGGCCGGCCCCGTCTGCTTCCGGCATAGAGGTGAACTCTACGTGGCGCTCAGCTGCGGTCGTTATTGGTGTACGACTGTGGCCGCAAATCTGTGATACCGGCCGGTGGCAGCCCGGCGGCGAAGGCCAGTACCTCGGCGAAGGCTTCCACGTGCGGACGCATCTCGGTGGTCATCGCGGTCCAGGAGGCGCGCAGCTCCAGCTGGTGGGCGCGCGGCGGGCCCGCGATATCGCCGTAACGGACCGAACTGGTGGAGGTGACGGTGCCGCCGAGCGCGGTGAACGGCTCCCCCCGCGATTCCAGCGCGTCCACCAGCCAGCTCCACGCCACCTCGGGCAGCAGCGGGTCGGTGGCCAGGGCGGCGTCGATATCGGCCTGGATGTAGGCGACCAGCCGGAACGTGCCGTGCCAGGCCTCGTCACCGTCGGGGTCGTGCAGCAGGATCAGCCTGCCGAACGCATCGCCCTCGGAGTCGATCGGCACCACACCGGTCTCGGGGTGTTTGACCTCGGCGCCGAGCGCATAGGAATACGGGGCCAGCCGTTGCGGCGGACGGATAGGGGCCAGCTCGATCCGGGGATGCACTGTTGCGGTGCCCATCGCCTCGACCGCGGCACGAAAGGAAGCTGGTTCGCCGTCGGAGCCCTCGGTCGATGCGGCGCCGTCGCGGTAGTCGAGCGGTGTCACGAGAGGTGACGGTAGACCTACCGTCCCCGGCGCAGTCGGAGGCGCGCCGCTGAGGGGCGGGTGGACCCGCCTACGATAACGATGGTGAGCACACAGACGCGCCGCCGGTTGACCGATGCCCCCTTCCTGGCCGCCGCCACCGGCGGCGAGCCGAGCCGGCGTCCGGTGTGGTTCATGCGCCAAGCCGGCCGCTCGCTGCCTGAGTACCGGGAGCTGCGCGCGGGCATCGGCATGCTGGAATCCTGCTTCGATCCGGAACTGGTCTGCGAGATCACCATGCAGCCGATCCGCCGCCACGGGGTGGATGCGGCAATCCTGTTCTCCGACATCGTCGTTCCGCTCAAGGCGGCAGGCATCGACCTCGATATCGTGCCGGGTGTCGGCCCGGTGGTGGCCGCGCCGGTGCGCAGCACCGCCGATGTGCGGGCGTTGCCGCGGCTGCGACCGGAGGAGGTCGGCGCCGTCACCGACGGGATCGGGCTGCTGCTCGACGCACTGGGGCAGACGCCGTTGATCGGGTTCGCGGGCGCACCGTTCACGCTGGCGTCGTACCTGGTCGAGGGCGGTCCGAGCAAGCATCACGAGCGCACCAAGGCGATGATGCATGCCGATCCGCAGACCTGGCACGAGCTGCTCGGCGTGCTCACCGACATCACCATTGCCTTCTTGCAGGCCCAGCTCGCGGCCGGAGTGGACGCGGTGCAGGTGTTCGACTCCTGGGCCGGTGCGCTCTCGCAGGCCGATTACCGCCGGTTCGTGCTGCCCCATTCGGAGCGGGTGTTCGCCGAGGTCGCCGCGGCCGGTGTGCCGCGCATCCACTTCGGGGTGGGCACCGGTGAGCTGCTGGGGGCGATGGGGGAGGCGGGCGCCGACGTCGTCGGAGTCGACTGGCGGGTGCCGTTGACCGAAGCCGTGCGCCGGGTCGGTCCTGGAAAAGCGTTGCAGGGCAACCTGGATCCGGCGATCCTGTTCGCCGGGTGGGACGCGGTGGAGGCCGAGGCGCGTCGCATCACCCACGAGGCCGACGAGGCCATCACCCTCGGCGCCGCCGGTCATATCTTCAACCTCGGCCACGGGGTGCTGCCCGATACCGATCCGGGTGTGATCACCGCGCTGGTCGAACTCGTCCACCAGTTGTGATGTCCGCCGCAGCCCGGCGCGTTGCACTGATCGCGCCGGGGCGGAATGCCTTTCTGCGATACCGATTCCACGGCGTAGCAGCAATTTCCGGCGATTGATACCGCGTTGCCGCATGCCCTGATCCGGCGCCTAAAAACCGCACGAATTCGCGTAATTAAGAACACCCGTCCGGAATTGGTTTCCGGAGTCCCGGGCTCGGTAGCTTCGATGCCATGCAGCTGACTCGCTTCACCGATATCGGGCTCCGGGCCCTGATGCGGTTGGCGGTGAGTGACGAGGCCGATAACCGGGTCACCACTCGGTTGATCGCCCGGCAGGTCAACGCGTCCGAACGTCATGTGGCGAAAGCGGTGACGCAACTGGTCGAGCTGGGTTTCGTGCAGGCGCAGCGTGGCCGCTCCGGTGGGTTGTTCATCACCGAGACCGGGCGCGGCGCGTCGGTCGGCGCGCTGGTGCGTGCCCTGGAAGGTGACCGCGAAGTTGTGCTGTGCGAGGGCGATCATCCCTGTCCGCTCGCCGGTTCCTGCCGGTTGCGCCGAATTCTCGCGGACGCCAAGGAAGCGTTCTATCGAGAATTGGATCGTTATACGGTCACCGATCTCGTCACCGGACCTGCCGTCGAATTGCTGCATCTGCTCACCATTCCCTCGGTGGGCGGTGGTTCCGAGGTAAAGGAAAGTCAGTGAACACCGACAGCGTCGTCCGTGCCCTACCCGAACTCGACCCCGAGCATGCCGAAACGATCCGCGCCACCCTGCCCTTGGTCGGTGCCCATATCGACGAGATCACCACGGCCTTCTATCGCCGGCTGTTCGGCAACCATCCCGAATTGATCCGTGATCTGTTCAACCGTGGCAACCAGGCGCAGGGTTCCCAGCAGCGTGCGCTCGCCGCCTCCGTCGCGTCCTTCGCCACCTACCTGGTCGATCCGCGGCTGCCGCACCCGTCGGCCATGCTGTCGCGAATCGGGCACAAGCACGCATCGCTCGGCATCACCGCCGATCAGTACCAGGTGGTGCACGACAACCTGTTCGCCGCGATCGTCGAAGTGCTCGGCGCCGACGTGGTCACCGACCCGGTGGCGGCCGCCTGGGATCGCGTCTACTGGTTGATGGCGGACTCGCTGATCGACCTGGAGAAACAGCTGTATGTGGCGGCCGGTGTCGAACCCGGCGATGTGTTCCGGGACGCGGTGGTCGTGGGACGTGAGGACGATCCGGCCGGTGCTGCGATCTTCACTGTCGAGTCGGCTGATCCCTCCGCGCCGTTCCCGGAATTCCTGCCGGGGCAGTATGTTTCGGCCGGCGTCCGGTTGCCCGACGGTGCGCGTCAGCTACGCCAGTACAGCCTGGTCAACAACCCGGGCGGCGGAAAGCTGACGTTCGCCGTCAAACGCGTGGACGCTGTCGCGGGCTGTCCCGCCGGCGAGGTGTCGAGCTGGTTGCACGACAACCTCACCACCGGCGACCACCTCGAGATCACCCTGCCCTTCGGCGACCTGACCGTCGACACCGACGCGACCACCCCACTGGTCCTCATCTCCGCTGGCATCGGCATCACCCCGATGATCGGCACCCTCGAATACCTGGCCGCCCACCGATCACCCCGGACCGTCCTGGCCCTGCACGCCGACCGCACCCCACGCACCCACCCCCTGCTGAACCGCATGCGCACCCTCATCGACCGCCTCGACGCGGCCACCCTCGAACTCTGGTACCAAGACGAGGCGGGCGAAGCCCACCAGGGCCTACTGGACTTGTCCACGATCACCCTCCCCGCCGACGCGGACATTTACGTCTGCGGAGCGGACGGATTCTTGGATGCGGTCCGCTCCCAGCTGACAGCCGTGGGCGTCCCGAGCGATCGGGTGCACATCGAACAGTTCACCCCGACCGATTGGCGGACCGGCGTCTGCCCGGTCTGAGCGGGTTCCCGCCGTCGCCGCGACTGAGCGCGGCCGGGCCGGACATCAGGGCTCGGAAACCCTGACCGAAAACACGCATGACGGCGCCCCGTGGCCGATCTGGTGGTCACGGGGCCGTCGCAGATTTCTCGGCGCCGGTGGACTGTGCCGACCCTGGCCTGCGATTCGGTGGTCGGCCGAATCTGTCGGTGGTCTGCCATAAGATCACCGCATGAGACGGATTTTCGGTTGGGGCGCAACAAAATCCGAGGCGCCGGCGCGGGAGGAAAGTGGGGCCGTCGAGTCGGGCGAGGCTCGTGGCGAACGTGCTGCGGCGACGGCCGCCCGGGCGGCGCGGGTGTCGCGGGAGCTGCGCGGTGTGCGCCGATACTGGCGGCGCAATAGACCCATCGAACGGTCGCCCTACTCGAACAACCCGTCCATGCCGGGATAGCTCTGCCGGGGCGCCCGCGGCTCGATCGTCGCGTCGCCGGGTGCCGCGCGCAGGCTGTGATCCTCACCGCGTCGCCGATGCGGTGACCTGCGGTTTCGCCGACCACCGTGACGGCCGGTCACGGGCGGGGATTACCGTCGTCGGTATGAGAATCGCGGTCGTCGGCGGTGGTATCAGCGGGCTGGTTTCGGCGTATCGGTTGCGTGGGCTGCTCGGGCCGCAGGCCGAGATCGTCGTGGTCGAGCGCGGGGAGCGGCTCGGCGGCATTCTCTACACCGGTGAGATCAACGGGGATCCGGTCGATCTGGGTGCCGAGGCGTTCGTCGGGCGGCGGCCCGAGGTCATCGCACTGCTGGCGGAGCTCGGGCTCGACGATCAGCTGGTGCGGCCCGCGGGGCTGCGTCCGCTGATCTGGGCCGAGGGGAGCACACACCCACTGCCTGCCCGGACGCTGATGGGAATCCCATCCGATGCCGACACGCTGCGCGGACTGGTGTCCGAGGAAACCCTGCATCAGGTCGCCACAGAACCCGAACGGCCATTCAGCTGGCAGCCTGGCTCCGACATCGACGTGTACAGCCTGGTGGCCGACCGGTTCGGTGCGGAAGTCGCTGACCGCAGCGTCGATCCGCTGCTCGGCGGGGTGTACGCGGGCAGCTCACGATCCATCGGGGTGCGCGCGGCCCTGCCTGGTCTGGCCGCCGCTCTCGACAACGGCGCCCCCAGCCTCACCGCCGCGGTCACCGCGGCCCTGCCGCCACCATCGGATGCACCCGTCTTCGGCGGAATCCGCGACGGCTATCAGGTCCTGCTCGAAGCGCTCGCGCAACGATCCGGCGCGACGTTCGTGACCGCGGAAGCCACCGGACTCACCAGGACGGCGACGGGGTGGCAGCTCGAACCGGTGGGTGCGGTGGACGCCGTCGTCCTCGCCACGCCCGCCCCGGTGACTGCCCGCCTGCTCGCTGCGGAAGCGCCCGCCGCGTCGTCGGCGCTGGCCGGAATCGAGCTCTCATCCTCGGCCCTGGTCGCACTCGCCCTCCCGCGCGACACCCCGCTGCCGCAGAACTCCGGCATCCTCGTCGCCACCGGAGAACCGTTGAGCGCCAAGGCCTTCACCCTGTCGAGCCGCAAATGGCCGCATCTGGCCGCCCGCGAGATCGCGCTGGTCCGCGCCTCCTTCGGCAAATTCGGCGATGACGCCGCGCTGTCCTGGCCGGACGGCGAACTCGCCGCCGCCGCCGTCGCCGACCTCGCCACCGTCACCGGCGTCCCCATCTCCCCACTCTCGGCCACTGTCCAACGCTGGCCCGGCGCCCTCGCTCAATACGCCCCCGGCCACACCAGCCGCATCGCCGAGATCGAGTCCGCCACAGCCGAATTCGACACCCTCGCCATCACCGGAGCCTACCTGCACGGCGTCGGCGTCCCCGCCTGCGTCGCCTCCGCCACCACCGCCGCCAGGCATATCGCGGCAGCGCTCACCTGACCGCCCGCCATATCGCTGCGGCGCTCGCCTGGCCGGGCGTCTGTCGCTGCGGCTCGTCTCGTGGTGGGGCGAGTCAGCGCGGCGAAATCTCCCGGCGGCCATGGTGTCGGGGAGGAAGCGGCAGTGTCCGGGGAGCTCCTGGCCGGTGTGAAGCCGATGCGGAGACGATGATCTAGGCGAGTGCTTCCCGAAGCGCGTGCGGCAGGGGAAGGAATGCCGGAGACGTCAGTCGCAGCATTCGCAGTCGTGCCCTGCGGATCCCTTCGTGGCGAGCGCCGCGGCCGATGCGGGGCAGCAGGTGTCGCCCTTCCAGGCGTTGCGGCCTTCTTTCACCGCGATGGCGGCGATGACGAGGGCGGCGATCGGGTCGGCCCACGACCAGCCGAACAGGCTGTTGAGCAGCAGGCCGACGAGCAGCACTGCCGACAGGTACGTGCACAGCAGGGTCTGTTTGGAATCGGCGACGGCGGAGGCCGAGCCGAGCTCACGGCCGGCGCGGCGTTGCGCCCAGGACAGCACCGGCATGACGACCAGGCTCACGGCGGCGAGTCCGATGCCGATCGGGGAGTGCTCGGCGTCGCCCATGCCGAGCAGGCCGCGGATCGACTCGACGGTGACGTAGGCGGCGAGGGCGAAGAAGGAGAACGCGATGACCCGCAGGGCGAGCTTCTCCCGTTTCGCTGGGTCGCGTCCGGCGAATTGCCACGCCACGGCGGCCGCAGAGGAGACTTCGATCACCGAATCCAGCCCGAACCCGATCAGCGCGGTCGACGACACCCGTGCGCCCTCGGTGAGCGCGATGATCGCCTCGACCACGTTGTAGGCGATGGTCGCCGCGACGAACCAGCGAATCCGCCGCGCCAGCACCGCTTTCCGGCTCGCGCTCGGCTTCGCCCGCACGGTCGGCGTTCTCGGCGAATCCATCAGCAGCACTCCTGGGTATCCGCGACTGGGCAGCACGCCGGATCCACGACAAGCACCAATCCGAGCAGATCAGACAGTGCGGCCGAAATCCTGGCATCGGCCAGCTCGTAGCGGTTGCGCCGCCCTTCCGGCACGGCGACCACCAGCCCGCATCCGCGCAAGCACGCCAGATGGTTGGACAGAATCTGCCGCGTGACCCCGATCTGCTCGGCCAGCTCCGACGGATAGCCGGGACCTTCGCGCAGGCTCAGCAGGATTCGGGTGCGCGTCGGGTCGGACAACGCATGACCGAACCGGGCCAATGCATCGTGATGCAGCGAGGTCTCCATACCCGAACAGTACATGGAAATCTGTATTCAGAAAATAGTGAACATTGACGCTGCGCTTGCTCGTCGGCCGTCACACGACCGGATCGCCGCGCGCCCTGTTCGCTGGGGCACAGTCATGGGGTTGCCGAGTCGGCCTTCGGCAGCACACGTCTCGCGCTCGGTCCGGCGCGCGGCGCGGCACGACGTCCGGGCGGGGATGGCGGCGGCGGGAAAAGCGCCGAGTGGCACGATGGGGGTATGGCGCGACTCGACTACCAGGCTCTCAATTCGACTATCCGGTACCTGATGTTCTCGGTGTTCCAGGTGCAACCCGGTGCGCTGGGTGACGACCGGGAGGCGGCGATCAAGGAGGCGCGCGCCTTCTTCGACGGTCTGGCCGATCGCGGGGTGGTGCTGCGCGGCATCTACGACGTCGCTGGTATGCGCGCCGATGCCGACTTCATGCTGTGGACGCACGCCGAACGGGTCGAAGATCTGCAGGCGGTCTACGCCGACTTCCGCCGCACGACCGCGCTCGGCAAGGCCAGCGCGCCGGTGTGGAGCAATGTGGCCATCCACCGGCCCGCCGAGTTCAACAAGAGCCATATCCCGGCGTTCCTGGCCGGCGAGGACCCGGGCAACTACATCTGCGTATACCCGTTCGTGCGGTCCTACGAGTGGTACCTGCTGCCCGACGAGGAGCGCCGCAAGATGCTGGCCGATCACGGCAAGGCCGCCCGCGGGTACCCGGATGTGCGAGCCAACACCGTGAGCTCGTTCGCGCTCGGCGACTACGAGTGGATCCTGGCCTTCGAGGCCCCGGAACTGCACCGCATCGTGGACCTGATGCGCGATCTGCGCGCCACCGAGGCCCGCCTGCACGTGCGCGAGGAAGTGCCGTTCTTCACCGGCCCGCGTGTCGAGGTCGAGCAGCTGATGACCGCGCTGCCCTGAACCCAGTACCGGGGGGGGGCAAAGAGGGGGGGGGGGGGGGGGTGGGGGGGGGGGGGGGGAGGGGGGGGGGAGGGGGGGGGGGGTGGGGGGGGGGGG
>NZ_CM183377.1:2435235-2456814 GCF_059509835.1 Nocardia sp. CDC519
TTTTCCTCTCCCCCTTTCTTTTGGGGGGCTCCACCCCCCCCCCCCCCCCCCCCCCCCCCCCCCCCCCCCCCCCCCCCCCCCCCTTTTCCCCCCCCCCCCCGCCGCTGCCTGGTTGCGTACCGTTTGCGCACGGCACGTCGGGTTACTGGCGGGTTGCGGTGTCCGAGGGGTGCAGCCGCAGCGCGATGGAATTGATGCAGTACCGCTTGTCGGTGGGTGTCCGGTAGCCCTCGCCCTCGAAGACGTGCCCGAGGTGGCTGTGGCACGTCGCGCACAGCACCTCGACCCGGCGCATGCCGAGCGAATTGTCCGCTCGCAGGATCACCGCGTCGGAGTCGGCCGGATCGAAGAACGACGGCCAGCCGCAGTGCGAGTCGAACTTTTCCGTACTGCGGAACAGTTCGGCGCCGCAGGCTCGGCAAGTGTAGACGCCCTCGGTCTTGGTGTCGGTGTATTCGCCGACGAAGGGCCGTTCGGTGGCCGCCTCACGCAGCACCGCGAACTCTTCGGGACTGAGCTTGGCCTTCCACTCCTGCGGCGTCAGCTGGATCCGCGGGGCGGGCAGGGAGGTATCCGATTCGGAGCTCATCACTCCACGGTAATGCGCTTGTCCTCCGCCGTCGCTGTGTCGTTGTCCGCTTCCTCGGCACGATCGCGCATTCGCTCGGCGCGTGCGGCGGGTGAACCCGGCTGTTCGGCGTCGATCGTGCCGGTGGACGCCACGGCCGCAGGCTCGGCCGGTCCACGCGGGTCCGGCGCCGAGGCCATCCACGCGGGATCGATCCCGAACTTCAGCCGGCCTTCCCGGCGCGCGGCCAGATAGCGGTCACCGAGCACGCAGAACACCACGATCAGCAGCAGACCCCAGCCGAAGGTGATCCGCAGGTATTCGATATTGCGGCCGAGGCTCTGCCAGCGATCCGACAGCCATTTGTCGTAGCTGAGGAACCCGAAAATGGCGAGCCAGGCCGGCCAGTTGCGCAGCACCGAGTTGCGCAGCACCACCGTCATCAGGAACGGGAACACCAGCATCGAGTAGTACATCTGGCCCAGCGACGACAGCAGCCAGGACGCGATCAGCAGCACGCCGGAGGAGGTGCAGACGAAGAAGAGCTCGTCCTCGCGGTAGTAGCGGTACAGCAGCCACAGCGTCAACGCCACGATGACGCCCATGGCCAGCCGCATGGTCCAGGTCAGCCACGGCGGCAGCCCGAAGTACTCGGCGTTGCCGGAGATCGCGCTGTTGAAGTAGTCGCGGGTTTCCAGGATGTAGGGGCCGGTCCGGGTGAGGAAGGAACTCGCGTCCTTCATCAACGGCCAGGCGATCGCGTTGAGCGCCAGCGGCACACCGAGAGCGGTGATGAACACCTTCCACTGCCCGCGCGCCGCCGCGATCAGCAGCAGCGGCGCGAGCGTGGGTTTGACCGCGATCGTCAAGCCGAGTATCGCCCCCGACCACACATCCCGCCGTTGCAACAGCAGCATGATGAACAGCAGCTCCGCCAGCAGCAGGCACCCGTTGACGTTGGTGAACACCAGCGTGTTGATCACCGTCTCGGACATGAACATCGCCAGCAGCAGCGCGGGCGCGGCGATCGACTTCAGCGTGTAGTTGAACAGGCGAAGCAGCAGATACCAGGCGATCAGGATGGCGACGGCGTTCAGCAGGATGAACAGCCAGCGCGACTTCTCGTAGTCGATGATCGCGATCGGCGCGATGAGCAGCGTGCCGCTGGGCGGATACAGGTAGTGCGGATCGACCGAGTCGAAATTGGCCGTGTAGACCGCGCGACCGTTCAGGAAATCCAGCGACGCCTGATACACGGGCCGATAATCGTCTGTGACGAAACCATTGACAGCCTTGATGAGGACCCTGTTCAGCACGGTCATGACCGCGAGGGGCCACAGTGCGAACTTGATCACCTCGGCGGTGGTGCGAGCTGTCCTGGGCTCGAGCTGTCGAAGTAACACTGGGGCACGGTACACCGGATCGTGCCCAGATGGTTGCCCGGACCCGCCTCGGCGTGCCCGCGACCGGGTCGGCGAGCCCGCCGAGGCGGGAGTCGATGAGGTGCGCACCGCGCCGCTCAGGCCGGGCAGGCAGTGCCGTCGGCGGGCAGCTTCGCGTCCTTCAGGTACTCGACCACAGCGCGCTGCGCACAGCCGGAGTGGTTGGACACCGGATGGCCGTAGCCCTGCCAGGTGAGGGTGGCATTGCGCGCGCCCGCGCGCCCGAGTGCACCGGTGACCGATGCCTGACCGGCACCGCTGACCGGATCGGCCACCCCGGCCAGTACCAGCACCGGAAGCGCGAGCTTCTCCGGGGCCGCCGGCGGGGTCAGCACGGGCCAGGCCGAGCAGGTCAGCAGCGAGATCGCCGCGGCGCGGCCGAACACCGGATACTTGGCGCCCCAGTCCTCGGCAAGCCCGGCCGCCTGGCTCGCCGTCGGCGGCTGCTGGGTGTCGGTGCAGCCGTTGACGAACTGTCCGTCGTCGGCGGTGGCCGAGGTCGCGCGCTGGACCTGGTTTTCCAGCGGCGCGAGGTCGCCGCGATCGGCCGCCGAGAGCGCATCGGCCAGTTCGGCGACGCGGTTGTTCTGGTCGCTGCGCGGGCTGCCGAGGAAGCCGGTGATCGCGGTGAGCAAGCCGTTTGCCGAGATGTCGCCGAGCTGTCCTGCGGTGGCCTTGCCGAGAAGTTCGGTCACCTTCCCGCGCGGATCGGGACCAAGCGAACAGTTGAGGCCGACGCAGCGTTGCGCGAACGCCGTCAACGCCGCCTCCGCGCCCTGCACCTGCTGCTCGCCCTTGGTCACCGCGTCCACGCCCACCGCGTGCGGTGAATCCAGCACCAGGCGCGCCAGATGATCGCCGAACTTGCGGGCATAGGCCATCGCGACCAGCGCGCCGTTGCCGGTGCCGATCATCGCGATGTGTTCGACCTGCCACTGCTTGCGCAGCTGCTCGATGTCGTCGGCGGCGTGCGCGGCGTCGAAGGTGCCGTCGTAGGGCTGGAGGAAGTCGCGGCAGGCGATGGTGGCGTTCTGGCTCAGCTCGGCCATCGTGGCGATCTGGTCGTCGCCGGGCGAGAACTGGGCGTTGTCGTGGATGGGGTCGCGGATTTCGGGTGGCAGGCAGTCGATCGGCTGCGAGCTACCGATGCCGCGACGGTCGACCGCGACGATCGGGCGTTGGGCCAGGATCGCGTTGGCCGGGCCGACCGCCAGCCCGGCCAGCGTCGCGGTGGAGGACCGGTCGGTGCCGGAGGTGAGCACGATCGGCGCCGCGTCGGCGGGGGTTTGCGGTAGACGGGCACGGATCGCGCCGTTGCGGAAGGAACCGAGAATCGCCCCCGAAGCGTCGATCGGCGTCGAATACTCGGCGCATTCGAGCACCAGGCCCTCGGGGGCGGGGCCGAGACCGAGCAGATCGAGCGTCGGCGTGGTGCATTCCCGCCAGCTCAGATCGGTCTTCGGCACCTCGGCCTGCGGCGGCGGCGCGGCGGCGGCCGAGGTGGTGGCCTCGCCCGCGACCGGCGGACGTTCGATGGCCACGCCGGGGCGATCCGAGGGTCCGGCCCCGCATCCGGCGATCATGATCGAAAGTATCGAGGCCGGTACCACGGCCCGAGTCCAGCGCATGCGTTACACCCTGCCAGGTCTCGTGCCGTGTTTCACACAGGCCCTCAGCAGCGCACCCACCGGATGAGCATCGTCGCGTCCTCGTCCAGCAGAATGTGGGCCGGGCGCATCGTCACCCGGAACTCCTCGCGCGACAGCGCGATTCGCGCCGCGGTCCCGCCGATCAACACCGGCGAGGTGGTCAGGCACAGCTCATCGATGCAGTCCGCGGCCAGCAGATCACCGAACAGTCGCGGCCCGCCCTCGCACAACACCCGCGTCAGTCCGCGCTCGGCCAGTGCCGCCATCGCGGCCTGCGGCGACACGGCGACGTCACCGGCCTCGATCACCTCAGCTCCGGCGTCGGCGAGCTGCTGTTTGCGGATGGCGGGCGCGGCCGCGGTCGTGATGATCAGCGGGGCGACCAGGTGCGGGTTCGGCCCCGCAGGAGGCTGCGTCGCCTGGCCACCGGCGGAATCGGCCCGGGTAGCCGCAGACGCGTCGTGGGACCGGGGAAACAGCCGTGCGGTGGCGTCCAGCGCGGCGCTGGCCGTCACCACCGCGATGGGCGGTGGCGTGCCGTCGGGGTGGCCGCCGATCCCGAGCTCGTGCAGTCGGCGCCGCAGCGCCGGATCGGTCTTGGCGGGACCGTAGTTCTCCGTCCGTACGGTGCCCGCTCCGACCAGCACCACGTCGGCCAGCTCGCGCAGCGCCAGAAAGACCTTGCGGTCGGCGTCGGTGCCCAATCCGCCCGACACGCCGTCGCTGGTGACGGCGCCGTCGATGCTGGACACGAAATTCGCTCGCACCCAGGGACGGTCGAGCCCGGTGGGGTAGCCGTAGAGCTGGAAGAGTTCCTCGTCGGTCAGTCCTGTGAGCTGGATCGCATTGTGGATACGCTGCATGAAGACAGATCACACCACGTCATTAGGCTTCGCCCATGCAAGAACGCCTCGTCGATCGCCATCCGGAGGTTCCGGCGGATCAACTCGTCGCCCAGATGGTGCCGCCACCCATGTTCGACGAGGTCAGCTTCGCCTCCTACATTCCCGATCCGAACGAACCCAGCCAGGCCGCCGCGGTGCGCAAGGCCGAGGAGTTCGCCGGGCAGGTCGCCAAGATCCACAAGGCCGCCTCGAAGAAGAGCCTGTTCGGTAAGAAGAAGCAGGTCGACGGCGCCGGTCTCTACCTCGACGGCGGCTTCGGCGTCGGCAAGACCCACCTGTTGGCCTCGATCTTCCACAGCGCGCCGGCACCCAAATCGTTCGGCACCTTCGGCGAGCTCACCAACCTGGTCGGCGCGCTCGGATTCACCAACGCGGTGGAGCGGCTCAGCGCCAACAGCGTGCTGTGCATCGACGAATTCGAGCTCGACGATCCGGGCGACACCATGCTGGTCTCGCGCCTGCTCACCGAGCTGTCGGCGAGCGGCGTGTCCATCGCGGCGACCTCCAACACCCTGCCCGGCCAGCTCGGCGAGGGCCGTTTCGCCGCACAGGACTTCATGCGCGAGATCAAGAAGCTCGGCGCGATCTTCGAGGCCGTGCGCGTCGACGGCCCCGACTACCGCCACCGCGACCTGCCGCCCGCGCCCGAACCCACCTCGCCCGACGAGCTCGTCGAGCGCGCCGCCGCCACGCCCGGTTCGACCCTGGATGATTACGACCAGCTGCTGAAGCATCTGAGCACCCTGCACCCGTCCAAGTACGGTGCGCTGATCTCCGGTGTCTCCTCGGTCTTCATCTCCGGCGTGCACCCGGTCACCGATCAGGCGGTGGCGCTGCGCATCGTGGTGCTGGCCGACCGGCTCTACGACGCCAGCGTGCCCGTCACGGTGTCCGGCGCCAAGCTCGACGAGATCTTCTCCCAGGAGATGCTCGATGGTGGCTACCGCAAGAAATACCTGCGCGCGATCTCGCGTCTGCTGGCCTTGTCGCGGTTCGAAGTGACGGCCTGAGCCGATCGAGTACGGCGGCGGTCGCGGCGTATCACCACGTCGGCCCCCTGGATCAGGCCGGATCCGACGCGGCGTGATCGGCCGCGACTCGCCGAAACGGGCTTGACCGCACCGTCTCCGGCTTGGTTTGCTGGGCGGGACTTGCCGTGGGAGCCGTCGGCAGAACAGGCCGGGCACCACGCGCCGATGAGGGGAGCTTCGCGATGGTCCACCGTTCCACCATGGTCGGTTACGGGCTGCGTGTGCCGATCGCTCTGGTCGCCGGGGCGGCCATCGCCTTCGGGCCCACCGCCGCCATCGCACCCGCCGATCCGCCGTCCGCGTCGAGCGCGCTCGCCATCGACCGCTCACTCCACCTGGAAGGCGCGCGGAATGCCCGCGACCTCGGCGGCTATCGCACCGTCGACGGGCGAACGGTGCGCACCGGACTGGTGTTCCGCACCGATCAGCTCGATCACCTCACCCCGGCGGATCTGGCCGAACTCACCGAGCGCAAGGTACGCGACGTCGACGATCTGCGCACCGTCTACGAACGCGCGCTCGCACCGGACCGGGTGCCGGCAGGCGCCCGGGCGAACTGGTACGACGTGATCGGTGGCGCGCCGCTACCGCAGCTGGTGTCGAGCCTGGCCGGCGGCGCCGAGATGTATCGCGCCTTCATCACCGCCCCCGGCGCCAACGCGGCCATCGCGTCGGTGCTGCGTGACGTCATCGAGAACGGGCGGGCCGCCGACGGTGGCGCCGTGCTGTTCCACTGCACCGCCGGCAAGGACCGCACCGGCTGGACAGCCGCGGTACTGCTGAGCATCCTCGGCGTCGACCGCGCCACCGTCACCGAGGATTACCTGCTGTCGAACCACTATCGCGGCGCCGAGCCCGGTGATCTGCTCAACGGTGTCGAAGCCGGCTGGCTCGATGCCGCCTTCGATCAGGCCGCGGCCACCTACGGCAGCTTCGACAACTACGTCCGCACCGGTCTCGGCCTGACCGATTCCGAGATCGCCGGCCTGAAAGCGCGGATGCTGGCCTGAGCGAGGCTCGGCCTCAGAACACCAGTTGCATCACGAAATCGTGGTGTACCTGGTTGCCGACGGTGAAGGTCTTGGTGCCGACGGTGTCGAAACCGTGCTTGGCGTAGAAGCGTTGCGCACGGGCGTTTTCCTGGTTCACCCCGAGCCACACTCCCGAATAGCCGTCCTCGCGAGCCCTGTCGAGCGCCGCCACCATCAACGCCGTGGACACGCCCGTCCCGTGATGGCCCGGCAGCACATACATCTTGCTGATCTCGACCACCGGCCGCGGATCGACCGCCGCCGCGACCTCCGGATCGGCCGGTTCGCCGCCGACCAGCATCGCGTATCCGACGATCTCGCCGCCCGACACCGCCTTCAGCACCGCGCGCGACGGATCAGACAGGTACTCGCCGAACCGTTCGCCCGACAGCACCTCGGAGATGAAGATCTCGATATCGTCGGCGGTCGCGCCGGGTGGGCACGCGAGCGGAAAGGTCGCCGCGGCGACATCGCTGAGCGCTTCGGCATCCCAGAGTCCGGCCCGGTCCACGATGACTGGGGTATTGCTCATGTGTCCAGTACAGCACGAACCCTGGCGAGTGCCCGGAGTTTGCCGGGGCGTGGCACGGGAACGGCCGCAACCACATCGCTACGCCCGCCGATCACCGCGCGCCCTGCCGCCGAGGCGCGGCGGGATACCGCGAGGCGGTAGGACGAGGACCTGGAAGCCGGAGTGAATTGGCTCCGCCTGGCCAATATGCCGCTGTGCGCTAAATTCTGGCCATGACAGTGGTAGCGGTACTTGCTCCGGATTCGGTGATCGGTTTCGAGGTGATGCTTCCCGGCATGGTGTTCGGCGCGGCGAACACCATGCTCGGCGAGCAGTACTACGACATCCGCGTGGTGACCCCGGGCGGCAGCGCGGGTGCGGCGGCGGTACACGGCGCTGTCCGGTTGCAGTCGGAATGGGATCTCGACTGCCTCGCCGAGGCGGACATCGTCATGATTCCGGGCCGGACCGAGTTCCTCGACGAGCCCGCCGAAGCCGTTCGCCGCGCACTGCTGGACGCCGCCGCGCGGGGCGCGCGGGTGGCGTCGGTCTGCGTCGGCGCGTTCACCCTGGCGGCGACCGGGTTACTCGACGGGTCGCGCGCGACGACCCACTGGGAACACGCCGCGGAACTGGCTCGCCGGTATCCCCGCGTCGAGGTGGATCCGTCGGTGCTGTTCGTCGACAACGGGTCCCTGCTCACCTCGGCCGGTGTAGCGGCCGGACTCGATCTGTGCCTGCACATGGTGCGCCGCGACCTGGGCGCGCGAGTCGCCGCCGATACCGCGCGGCGACTCGTCATGCCGCCGCAACGTGGCGGTGGCCAAGCGCAATTCATCGCACACACCGACCCGGACGATTCCGGCGCCTCGCTGCAGCCGGTGCTCGACTGGATGCAAGCCAACCTGCACCGGCCGGTGACCCTCGACGACATCGCCGCGCACGGAGCCCTCAGCGTGCGCAGCTTGAACCGTCGATTCCGGGCCGAGATCGGGACCACGCCATTGCAGTGGTTGCTCCGAGCCCGGGTGCACCGGGCCCAGCAACTGCTCGAGACCTCGGACCTGTCGATCGATCGAATCGCCGAGGCTTCGGGTTTCGGCACCGCCGCGACCCTGCGATACCACTTCGCCCGGTTCGCCCGGACCTCGCCGCAGGCCTACCGCGCCAGCTTTCAGCATGCCGGACGGCTGGCCAGAATTTAGCGGACATTGGCTATCCGGCCACTGGGCGGTGGTCGCTTCCGAACCGAGACTGAGTGGGCACATTCGGAAGGGACAACGATGACCGTTCAACAAGCCGACCGGGCCCAGTTCGACCTGCCCACTTCGGAACTCGCGCTTGCGGCCGACGCGCTCGTGGCGCGGGTGTCGCCGCCGCTGGTCTACAACCATTGCGTCCGCGCCTACCTGTACGCGCGGGAGGTCGCCAAGGCCGAAGGGCTGCGGCCGGGGGTGGATTACGACGACGAGCTGGTCTACCTCGGCAGCATCCTGCACGACCTCGGGGCGACCGAACACGCGAACGGCGATCAGCGGTTCGAGGTGGACGGCGCCGATGCCGCCGCGGAGTTTCTCCGCAGCCACGGGGTCGAGGAGTCGCGGGTGCGGACGGTATGGAATGCCGTCGCCCTGCACACCGTCGACGGCATCGCCCATCGATTCGGGCCGGTGGAGGCACTGGTACAACGCGGCACGGGCGTCGATATCGTCGGGCGCGACCGGGACCTGCTGCCGGAGGGTTTCGCGCAGCGTGTGCACGCGGTATGGCCGCGCCACGACCTCGGATACGCGTTCGGTGAGATGCTGGCCAGGCAGGTGCGCGACAATCCGGCCAAGGGCAGCCCCTTCAACTTTCCCGGCCAGATCTGCCGGCTGTACTACCCGACGCACGGGCCGATCACCTGGTTCGACCTCGTCGACTCCGCGGGATGGGGCGATCGTCCGGTGCGGGTCGGTGCCGACAGCGTGGGAGCCGGCTCGCCCGCCGAGCTGGCAGCGCTGTTCACCACCCACTTCAACGCCGGTGATCTCGATGCCTTGATGGCGTTGTATGAGCCTGCGGCGCTGCTGTTCTCGGCCCCTGGCGAGAGCCGGGCCGGAACCGAGGCGATCCGGGCGGCGCTCGGCGAGATGATCGGCTCCGGGGCCACCATCGAACTGCGTCCTCGCCGCCTCCACGTCGCCGGTGACTTGGCGATGATCTCCAATGACGCCGTCGTTTCCGGTGTGGGTCCGAACGGCGCCGCCGTGGTCTCCACCTCCACCGAGATCGCGCGGCGTGGCCGGGACGGGTCCTGGCGGTACGTGCTGGACGACCCCTACTTCTCCGCATGAGCACGCGGAGCTCACGCCGACGCGCCGGTGCTCGCGCGCCGGAGCGGCACCTCGAGCACGATGACCGGGCATGAATCGGCGGACGATGCTGCGGGCCGGTGTCGGCGCGGCCACCGGTGCCGGATTCCTGGTGATGCCGACGGCGGCACCGGCGCCGACGCGGCGCCGACGCGACGATCCGGCTTCATGGCGGGTGCAGATTCTCGTCTTCGACGGGGTCGACGACCTGGATATCTTCGCGCCGCTGGAAGTGCTGGGTTACGCGACGCATTTCGACTCTCGTGCCGAGGTCGAGCTGGTCAGCGCGGCTGATCCAGGTCCGGTCGTCCTGATGTCGGGCACCGCGATCGACATTCGTTCCGGGTGGTCGCCGCACCTGGCCGACGTGATCGTGGTGCCCGGCGGTGGCTACGGCTTACCGCCGGGCGCACCCGGCGTCCCGACCGAGATCGAGCGGGGTCACCTGCCCCGGCTGCTGGCGGCGGCCCGGCGGGACGGACTGACCATGGCCTCGGTCTGTGTCGGGTCGATGCTGCTGTCGGCGGCGGGGCTCACCCGGGGCCGACCGTGCACGACCCATCACCGGCTGGTCGAGCAGCTGGAACGGGAAGGCGGTGTGATCACCAGAGCGCGAGTCGTCGACGACGGCGATCTGGTCACCACCGGTGGTGTCACCTCTGGTCTGGATCTCGCGCTGTGGCTGGTGCAGCGCGAGTTGGGATCGGCGACGGCCCTCGCCGTCGAGGAAGTCATGGAATATGAGCGGCGGGGGACGGTCTGGACCCGGTAGCGGGTGCGACCTCCCCGATCGACTCGGCCCCGGCCGTGGGTACCACGGCCGGGGCCGTCACCGGGCCGAGCCGGGCTGCCTGTGGACCGCAGCCGAGGTTTCCCGGCTCGGCACCGGGTATTCGAGCCGCATGACACAGATATCCGAGGCACCTGGCCATGCGCACGACAAGGTCGGCGGATCGCCATCGCCGGTATCGGTCGCAGCGGACGGCATCGAGGAAGCGGTGCTGGCGGTTCGGGACGCGCAGCCCGGGTGGGCAGCGGTCGCCGCCGCGGAGCGAGGCGCGATGCTGCACCGCGCGGCGAATGCCGTGCGGGCGGCTGCCGATGAGCTGGCGACCATGCTCGAACGGGAAACCGGGCGTCCGCGGGCTTCTGGGCGCGACGGCGTGCTGGCGGGCGCGGCGACCCTCGACCAGTACGCGGAGCTGGGTCCGGTGCACCGGGGCCGGGCCTTGCAGGGCGATCGAACCGCGTCCGATTTCATGATTCCGCAGCCTCGTGGTGTCGTGCTCGCGCTGACTCCGTGGAACGACCCGGTCGCCATCGCCTGTGGGCTGCTCGGCGCTGCTCTGGTCACCGGAAACGCGGTGCTGCACAAGCCGAGCGAACGCTGCTCGCGTACCGGGGCGTTGCTGGGGCGGCTGCTGGCCGAGCACCTGCCGGACTCGGTGATCCGCACCGTCGGCGGCGGCGCCGACACCGGCGCGCTGCTGAGCGCATCCTCACTCGTGGACGTGATCGCCCACGTCGGCAGCAGCGAGACCGGACGACGGATCAGCGCCGCCGCCGCACGGACGGGAGCCAAGGTGCTGCTGGAGAACGGCGGCAACGATCCACTGCTGATCGATGCGGATGTCGACCCGGAGTGGGCAGCCGAACAGGCCGCGCTCGGTGCCTTCGCCAATGCCGGGCAGATCTGCACCTCGGTGGAGCGCATCTACGTGCACGCGCAGATCGCCGACGCGTTCATCGACGCGCTGTGTGCCAGGGCCAGGGAGTGGAACAGCGATCCGCAGCCACTCGTCGACGCCAGGCAGCGCGCACAGGTGCACGATCAGGTCACCGACGCCGAGAGCCGCGGGGCGCGAGTGCTGGTCGGGGGCCGGATTCCCGAAGGGGAGGGCGCGGTCTATCCCGCGACCGTGCTCGTCGACTGTTCCCCGGATATGACGATCATGCGGGAAGAGACCTTCGGGCCGGTTGCCCCGGTGCGGGTGGTGCCGGATTTCGAGGCAGGCCTGGCCCAGGCACGCAGCGGTGACTACGGACTGGCGGCGACGGTACTGACCGCCTCGATGGCCAATGCCCAGCGGGCCTGGCACGAGCTGCCGGTCGGCACGGTGAAGGTCAACGCGGTATTCGGCGGTGCGCCGGGCGGTGCCGCGCAACCGCGCGGGCGTTCCGGCACCGGCTATGGCTACGGCCCAGAGCTACTCGACGAGATGACCACGATGAAGGTCGTGCATATGCAGAGCCCACCGCTCGCCCGGCCGGACCGAGCGCACTCGTCGTCGTGAGGCGCCCGCCGGATCCGGCCGCTGAATATTTGCCGGATATGTGCCGGGAGACGCCGATGGCGAGCGAGCCCGGCCGCGGCCGACGCCGGGCGGCTCATCCGGCGCGCGCGGGCGCCCCTCGCGACCGGCGCGGCGCGGGCGCCGGCCGGGGCTCCGCTTTGCTGGCGGGCCGCGGCGACGTAGTCTCCTGCGCATGAGGAGCGGGAACCGTATCGGAATCGTCGGTGCGGGTATCGCAGGTTTGGCCTGCGCGAAAGTGCTGACTCGGGCAGGCTTTTCGGTCGAGGTGTTCGACCGCACCCCCGACGTCGGCGGGGTATGGAGCGCCACCAGGCGTTATCCGGGCCTGCGTGCGCAGACGAGCAAGCACACCTACCACTTCTCCGACCATCCCATGCCCGCCGACTGGCCGCGTGTGCCCGACGGGCAGCAGATGCAGGAGTACCTGGCCGATTACGTGCGCCGGTTCGGCTTCGAGAGCACGCTGCGCCTGCGCACCGAGGTCGTGGCGGCCGACCCGGTGGACGGCGGCTGGTTGCTCGAAGTTCGCGAGGGCGACGGCATCCGCCGGACCTCCTGCGATCACCTCGTCATCGCCAACGGCGTCTACAGCGAGCCCTACCTGCCGTATTTCCGCGGTGAGGACGCCTACCAGGCCGGCGGTGGCGCGCTCGGACACGCCTCGCAGTTCGTCGACGTGGAGGCGGTGCGCGATCAGAACGTCGTCATCGTCGGCTACGGGCGCTCGGCCTGCGACCTGGCCGAGGCCGTCAGCCATGTCGCGGCCTCGACCACGGTGCTCGCCCGCCGGCTCACCTGGAAGGTGCCGCGCAAGCTGGCCGCCGGGATCGACGCCGAACGACTCCTGCTGACCAGGACCGGCGAAGCCCACTTCCGGCATCAGGAGCCCGGCCGCTTCGAACGGTTCCTGCACGGACCCGCGCGCTCCTTCCGCGAGAGCAACCTGGACCTGGTACAGGCGCTGGCCGCCAAACGCCTGCGACTCGGCGAGCTCGGGCTCATGCCGCAGGGCCGGATCGAAGACATCGCCGACCAGTCGGTGAGCGTGGCCACCGAGGGCTTCGTCGAACAGGTCGCCGCCGGCCGCATCACCGTCCGGCGCGAAACGACGATCGCCGAACTGCATGCCGGGCACGCAGGGCCGACGGCCATCCTGTCCGACGGCGAACGCATCCCGGCCGATATCGTCGTGTGCGCCACCGGCTTCCAGCAGCGGGTGCCGTTCCTGACCCCGTACATCCAGCGGCAGCTGACCGACGACGACGGCAACTTCCGCCTGTATCGCCACATCCTGCCGCTCGGCGTGCCCCATCTGAGCTTCGCCGGCTACAACTCCTCGCTGATCAGCGCGCTGGGCGCCGAGGTCGCCGCGCATTGGACCGCCGCGCTGCTCACCGGTGATCTGACCCTGCCCAGCGCCGAGGCGATGGCCGAACACACCGACCGTCGGCTGGCCTGGCTGCAGGAGCGCACCGGCGGCAGGCACGCGCACGGCACCGCCATCGAACCATTCGCCATCCAGAATCTCGACGAGATGCTCGCCGATCTGGGGGTGAAGCTGCCGCGCGGCGCGCGGGCCGCGCAGTGGGTCCGCCCCATCCGCCCCGCCGCCTACCAGGTGCTCGGCAACCGTCGCAGCTCCGGCGCCCCGCCCCAGCACAGCACGCCGATCGTGCAGGACGCCTACGCCGGGGACTCCTGACCCGCGGCCCGCGCCGGGCATCGGACGCACGAGGCCTCCTGGGCTGCGGATTATCCGGCGCGGCAAGTTTGCTGCCGCCTCCTTGCGCTGGCGATAATCCGCCGGTGGAGTCGCTGGATATGAACCTGCTGGTCGCGCTGGACGCGTTGCTGGAGACCAACAGCGTCACGCTGGCCGCCGAACGGTTGCAGACCTCAGCGCCCGCGATGAGCCGCACGCTCGCACGCCTTCGCCGCGTGCTCGGCGATCCGCTACTGGTGCGGGCAGGGCGCAACCTGGTGCCGACCCCGCGGGCGCTGGAACTGCGCCACGAGGTGAGCCGCCTCGTCGGCCAAGGCCGCGCGCTGCTCACTCCGCGCGCGGCCCTCGACCCGTCAACCCTCAAGCGCGGGTTCACCATCCGGGCCGGCGACGGCATACTCGCCGAGCTGTCCGCGCCGCTGCTGGCCGCCGTGCGCGCCGAGGCGCCCGGCGTGACCCTGCACTTTCTGCCCGACACCATCGACGGCGCAGGCGCGCTGCGCGAGGGGCGGGTGGACATCGAGGTCGGCGTCCTCGACCACACCGACCCGGAGACCGTCGTCCAGCACGTCCTGCTCGATCGCTGGATCGGCGTGGCGAGCCCGGACCATCCGTTGATCACCGACAAGGTGACCGTCGCGGCCTACGCCGGCGCGGCACATCTGAGCATCTCCCGGGTCGGGCGCGCCCGCGGTCCCATCGACGACCGGCTGGCCCTGCACGGACGCACCCGCCGCGTCGTCGCCACCGTCCCCGATCTGGTCACGGCGCTGCTCGCGGTGCGCGCGGGTGGGCTCGTCTGCCCCGCCCCGGCCCGGCTCGGTGCGGGCCTGCTCGGCCCATTGGGACTGTGTCCCTTCGACATTCCGCTACCGCTGCCGGGCATTTCCGTGGGCATGGCATGGCATCCCCGCAACACCGCCGACAGCGGTCATCTATGGTTGCGCGGGCTGATCCGCACGATCCTCACCCGCGGACCCGCCACCGAGGCCGATCCGGACGCGGCCGACATCACACCGCGGCGACAGCGCAGCCCCGGGCGAGTCGCATCTGGATAACGCCTCACGGTGAAAGGGTGGCGAGGACCGGTCGGTTGCCGCACCCTGGAAAGTGCCGGTCTGTGCCGGGCAGGTCGCTATGGGATGGGTTAGGTGGGTGGTCGCGTGCAGACGAAGCAGCGGACAGACAACGCGTGCGGGCGCCGGGCAATCCTTGCCGAGCTGGGGATATCGGACGGACCAGGGAAAACGCGGCAGCCGCTGGAGTCACCGACCGGTTACGGGTGCGGGTGCGCGCGATGTGTCGCCGCGCAATGGGATGTGCAGCGACTGAAGTTCTGGCTGGCCGCGCGAATGCTCGCGTTCGGCGCCGACGAGGCCGTGGTGGACCGCAGAATCGGCTCGGTGACCGTAGACGTCTACTGGCGTAAAGGTGACAGCCGGTACGCCATCGAGGTGCGCACCGGGCCGCTGACTCAGGAACTGGCGCAGGCACATACGGATCGGTTGCGAGCGATCGGCTTCACCGGAGTGCTGTGGTTGTGCGCGCCCGGTTTCTGGGTGGCGCAGTTGCCCGCGCTCGGCATCGAGGACCTCGAGCCCAACGCATGCGACTATCGCACCGTCTCGGGTGTGCTCGAGCTCGGTCCCGACGGTGTGGTGGTGCCGCGGCAGCAGCCGTACGAATTGCGGGAGTTCCTGCGTCAGTGGGTAGACGGTGAGGTCGCGTGGGGTTACCGCGACGAGTTGCGGAAGGGATGGGCATCGGTGACCGATTGGGAGCAGCACACCAAGACGCAGGCGATGTTGATCGCCCGTCAGCGCCAGGAGCTGGTGAACCAGCGCACCGCGTTGGCGATGTCACGGAAATCGGTGCGGGACAAGACCAAACAGATCGCCAAGCTCACCCACCGGATGGAGCGGTCGGAGCACACCGTGCAGAAGCACGCCGACGCGGTGGCCGAGGCCAACCGTAAACTCATCGATCAGCAGCGCTCCGAGCGGGCGCTGCGTGCGGCGATCGGCCGATTGCATCAGACCATTAATCACTGGCAGCTGATCACGATTTTCGCGATGATGCTGCTGGTGACGTTCATGACCGCGACGCTGGTGATGCGCTGATCCGGTGCGAGCCGCGATCCAAGGCCCAGTCGTGACGCAGCACCGCCGCCGCGAGGTCCAGCGGCGTGAGGCCGGTGTCGGCGCGTAGCTGCCGCAGCGCGGGCCAGGTGGCCGCACCCTGCTCGACCATCTCGGTGAGGC
This sequence comes from Nocardia sp. CDC519, assembly GCF_059509835.1. Lineage (NCBI taxonomy): Bacteria > Bacillati > Actinomycetota > Actinomycetes > Mycobacteriales > Nocardiaceae > Nocardia > Nocardia sp. CDC519. The sequence continues at coordinate 2,451,026 of NZ_CM183377.1, forward strand.
GCGCCTCCAGTGCGGTGTCGACGCGTCGTTCGGCCACTTCCGGTACACCGATTGTCGAGCCGGTCCACACCAGCCAGCCCCAGCCGTTGCTGTGCGCGTGGGCGCGGGCGGCGGCGGCTCGGGCGCGGTAATCGCGGTAGGCGATCCGGCCGAGGGGCTGCACGTCGATCAGTGCGATGCGTCCGTCGGCGAGCCGGGCGGCCGCGGTGGGGAAATGCACCCCTTCTTCGCCGTCCACCCGGTAGAGCACCGCGTCGGGGTGCTCTTGGAAGGTGCTGATCTGCTCGTCGGCGTTGAGCACACCCAGCAGCCGGGATTCCAGACCGGAATCGAAGCCGACGTCGCGGCCCACCTTGTCCAGGTAGAAGCGGCCGCGTCCGTCGTCGTCGCCGTCCAGGGTGCGTGCGGAGTCGGTGGGTAGGGGCGCGGGGGAGGCGGCGTCCGACGGCCAGTCGATGCGGTCCAGCCAGGCGTGGTCGTGGCCTACAGGGAAGGGGGCGCCGTCGTGCAGCCTGGCCAGGCGGTGGTTGGTCTTCTTGCGCCAGGCGGCCAAGCGCTGGGTGACGAATCCGGACACCCGTTTGGCGTCGGCTGCCTCGTGCCCGGCCAGCCGCAGTTTCAGGTAGGAGAGTTCGTTGGCGACGAGATCGGTGGCGGTGACGTAGGTTTCGGTCAGCAGCGCCCGAACCAGCTGCTGGTCTTTGGCAGTGGTGGGATAGCGCTGCGCGAACTCGGCGACGGGGAGCTCGCCGGTGAGCTTGGCCTGGCGGATGAGTTCACCGACCGCTTTGGTGTGCAGTTGCCGGATCCGGTCGCGGGAGAAGTCGAACCGCGCCCCGATCCTGGTGAGCGTTTCCGGGCCCTGGTCGCCGATACCGAGGCGCAGCCGCAGGATGTCGGCTGCGCGTGGGCGATCGACGGCGTACTCGTCGATCAGCCGTGCCAGATGCTCGTCGATGTCGTCGAGTGCGAAGTTCAAGTGTTCGGCGAGGTCGTCCACCATGCCGTCGGCGGTGTCAACGGCGCTGGGCTGCCCGGCGCTGCCGTGCTGATCCCGAACCTGATCTGTCGCCACCCGAATGACTTTCTGCCGTGACCGGTCGCCCGGTCGGTTCGCCGTTGTCGGCGTCACTTTAGCGGTGGGGACCGACGGATTCGCCCGCCTCGATCACCGTGGCCGGCCGAGTTCGCGGGGCATGCGGGGGCGGAAAGCACGAAAGCCCCGGCCGGAGCCGGGGCTTTCGTGTGGTGCGCGATACTGGGATTGAACCAGTGACCTCTTCCGTGTCAGGGAAGCGCTCTCCCGCTGAGCTAATCGCGCGAGGTGGAGACGGGAATCGAACCCGTGTGCACGGCTTTGCAGGCCGTTGCCTCACCACTCGGCCACTCCACCGCGCAAAGGGGGACGGCGAATAATTATTGCCTGGCCCTACCTCTCGAGCGGATGACGGGATTCGAACCCGCGACCCTCACCTTGGCAAGGTGATGCGCTACCAGCTGCGCTACATCCGCATTGTGCATCCCGGTGGCGCGTTGTTCGCCTCCGTGGTGCGAGACAGAACATTAGCCGACGTTCGGCGCAACCTACAAATCCGCTGGTAGATGGCCTCGAAATCGAATTACACGGTGGTAGTTCCGGTGGCAGATGATTCGAGTTGTTCATCGGAAGTGTCGTGTGAGCCTCGACTGAGGGCGTGCGCCTCGCGCGCGAACAGCGCCGCCGTCGGGCCCGCGCGAGGGGTGTGCAATCACCTGCCGAGCCGCGGGAATGATCGTCCGGGCGCCCTGCGGGAGGGGCGATTTGGTGGTCGGCGGGGGCACCGTGTTAAGGTTCCTACTCGTTCGGACGGTGCCCCGCAGCGCGGTCCGAGTGACCGCTCGCCGGTCGATGATGGTCTCATAGCTCAGCGGGAGAGCGTCCGCCTCACACGCGGAAGGTCGCTGGTTCGATCCCAGCTGGGACCACTCACGAAAGAGGTCCTGACCAGTACAAATATGGTCAGGGCCTCTTGTTCGTTTCGGGGACTGTGGCCAATCCTGTGGCCGAGCCCTGATTATTCGCGCGGCGCCCGGCTATTGCGTGTGTCGCCCACTACCCGGCCCGGTCGAAGACGGCCCGGGCGTGGCCGTTGACAACTATCTGATCTCCGCAGTCTACTGAGGCGTTCTCCGGCATCTGGCAACTCCATGGTTATCCATCTGTCCGGCTGATGCTTCATCGAAAGCCGGCCTGGGAAGGAACGTCATCATGAAACGCTCGATTCTGTGTTCGTTCGCCGCGGGTGTTGGCATCGCGGCGTCGGCATTGTTCCTCGCGCCGACCGCCTCCGCGTATCCGGTCGGGCCATGGGGCGTGGAAGGGCCATGCGCGGGCAAGGCTCCAGCGGAATGCCCGATGAGCCCGTCGGAGGACGGCCTGACCTGGGCATGGCACGGTGACGCCTGGAACTACGACAAGACCGGAGCCTTCGTCTGCATGTCGTCCTCCTTCTGGTGCGGCCCGGTGATGCTCGCGGTGCGCGCCCTGCCGCCGACCCCGATCGGATCCTGGATCCATCCCGGCTGAACGGCGCCGTGCGCATCAGGCGCGCCCGATAGGGACCGTGGTTTCCGGCCGCGGTCCCTTTTTCTTGCTCTCCCAGCCTCGAGCCGCCACTGCCCTTGCGGCACGGTGCTCGGCTTCCCATTCCTGGCGAACCTGGGCTGTGGCGTGTGTCACAGTTTGATAGCGGTTGTCATCTTCGGTGCCCGAAGCCTTTTCGGGAGCTTTGGTAAGTCTTTACTATCGATCTGTTCCGCGTTGCCCGGGCGTCTCGGCTGTCACCAAGGTCCGCGCCGCCCGCGCTCGATCTCGATGCCAGTGCATGTTCCACCGATGAACCGGATCGGCCTACGCCGGACCGGCGAAGGAGAAATATGTCGACCGACACCGATCCCGCATCACGGACCTCGTCCTATCAGGGCCGCCGCGTGCTGCCCCCTCGACCGGCCTGTCGCGATGTTCTCGACCAGGCGAATTCGCCCGCAGCGCAGGAACTTCGGATGGCCGCGCGGGCGGCGGGTCTGCGGCGCGTGCGTACCGTCCGGCGGCTGCTGAACTCCGTGCGATAACGGTGCCGCAGCCGGTCCGGCCGTACTCGGCGGGCACGGGCGGCGCGCTCGATCGGCGCCTATTCGGGCCGAGTGTTCAGGAAGCTCGCGCCACGGTGGTGCACGATTGTGAGACGGCACACGCTCTGAGTGGATTGTGGTGAAACGTACGAAATGTCCACTTCTCAGGCTTTGCTAAGTCTTTACTAATATCCTTGTTGTGGTTTAAATCTCGGTCCGCTGCCGTGCCGGGAGTGCCTCTTCACCGCGAGATGCCGGTTCGCGGTCCTTGCCCGACTGGACATGTTGATCGTCAACCGACCTCGGCGCTTGCCGAGTCGGCGAAGGAGAACAATGGCTACCAAGATCGATCCGAACCCGCCGCTGTCGCCGCCAGGCGAGTCCGAGTCCGGATCCGCCCTGTCCGACCGTCTGTCCTCTGTCCTGCGCTACGATCTGCCCGCTTCGATCGTGGTTTTCCTTGTCGCGCTGCCGCTTTCGCTCGGCATCGCCTACGCCTCCGGTGCGCCCGTCGCCGCCGGGCTCATCGCCGCCGTGATCGGCGGCATCGTCGCCGGTTCGCTCGGCGGCTCCGTGCTCCAGGTGAGCGGCCCGGCCGCCGGTCTCACCGTCATCGTCGCCGAATCCATCAACCAATTCGGCTGGCGCGTCACCGGATTCATCGTCGTCGCGGCCGGCGCGTTACAAATCCTGTTCGGCTTGAGCCGCATTGCCCGCGCCGCACTGGCCGTCGCGCCGGTGGTGGTGCACGCGATGCTCGCCGGTATCGGTGTCACTATCGCGCTGCAGCAGGTGCATGTGCTGCTCGGCGGTGATTCGGAGAGCTCGGCCTGGGCCAATATCTCCACCCTGCCCGCCCAACTGGGCTCGCTGCATGTCGGCGGAACCCTCATCGGCCTGGTCGTCATCGCGGTCATGCTCGGGTGGAAGTATGTGCCGCAACGCATTCGAGTGGTGCCGGGACCGCTGGTAGCCATCCTGCTCGCCACTGTGCTCTCGCTGGTGCTGCCCCTGGATGTGGCGCGCATCAAGCTGGAGGGCTCCCTGTTCGACGCGATCGCCCTGCCGGAGATCCCCAGTGGGAACTGGTCCGCCGTCGCGATCATGATCCTCACCTTCGCCCTGATCGCCAGCGTGGAGAGCTTGCTCTCGGCCGTCGCGATCGACAAGATGCACACCGGCCCGCGGGCCAATTTCGACCGCGAGATGATCGGCCAGGGCTCGGCCAATATGCTCTCCGGCCTGCTCGGCGGCCTACCCGTCACCGGCGTCATCGTGCGCAGCTCGACCAATGTGATGGCCGGTGCGCGCAGCAGGGCGTCGGCGGTCATGCACGGTGTGTGGGTGCTGCTGTTCTCGGTCGCGCTCGCCGGACTGGTGCAGCAGATTCCGCTGGCGGCGCTGGCCGGTCTGCTGATCGTGATCGGCGTGCAGCTGGTCAAGATCGCCCACATCAAGATGGCGCACCGCACCGGGGACCTGCTGGTCTACCTGGTCACCATCGCAGCGGTGGTCTTCCTGAACCTGCTCGAGGGCGTGCTGATCGGTCTGGCGCTGGCCTTCGCGCTGCTGCTGTGGCGGGTCGTGCGCGTGGTCATCGACGCCAAACCGCTCACGGGCAGCGATCGCTGGCTGGTGAGCATCGACGGGTCGTGCACCTTCCTCGCCTTGCCGAAACTGTCGTCGACCCTGGCGAAAGTGCCGGCGGGAGTGGATGTCACCGTCGAGATGACCGTCGATTTCCTCGACCACGCCGCCTACGAGGCCATCATCGACTGGGCCCGCCAGCACGAGGCCAACGGCGGTTCGGTCGATTTCGTGGAGATCGGCTCGGCGCGGATGGAAGCCGCCACGAGCGCGCCGCCCGCCCGTAGCTTCGGCCGGGTCGTGCTCGACGACGTGCTCGGCCCCTGGCGGGTGGGCGAGCGCGACGAGAAGAAGGGCAGCGATGACGTCCACGACCCGATCGTCAGCGGTATCGCCGCCTACCACCGCGGCCACGCGCACCTGGTGCGCCCGCACCTGGACGAACTGCGCGACCGGCAGGATCCGGACTCGTTCTTCCTGACCTGCTCGGACTCGCGGATCGTGCCCAACATCATCACCAACAGTGGCCCGGGCGATCTGTTCACCGTGCGCAATGTCGGCAATCTGGTGCCCGAAACCGGCGACGCCTCGGTGGAATCGGCGCTGGTGTTCGCGTTGCAGAACCTGAGCGTGCGCTCGGTGGTGGTGTGCGGTCACTCCTCCTGCGGAGCGATGACGGCGCTGCACAACGAGCAGTCCTGCGGACCGGAGATCGACGCCTGGCTCGAACACGCCCGGCCCAGCCTTGACCGCTTCCGGGCAGGCCACCCGGTGCGCCGCGCCGCCGCGGCCGCGGGCTTCGGTGAAGTGGATCAGCTCAGCATGGTCAATATCGCGGTGCAGCTCGAGCATGTGCAGCAGCATCCGGTGGTGAGCCGCGCGGTCGCCGAGCGTGGGGTGACGGTGTCGGGGCTGTTCTTCGATATCGCCAGCGCGCGAGTGATCGAGGTGAGCGTCGACGGGATCGCACATATCGATGAATCCGGTCGTCGCGTTGCCGCTGCGCTCGTCTGAGGCGTCGCTAGGGAGCAGCGGGAAACCATCTCCCCCCCAAGGATGGAAGGGGGGGTGGACAAAAGGCGGGGGAGTGA
>NZ_CM183377.1:2456824-2990666 GCF_059509835.1 Nocardia sp. CDC519
GTCGCACGTGTCGGGAAGTCCGTTCGTTGTGTTGCCTCTGCTTTTTTTGGAGGCGTCGCTAGGGAGCAGCGCGCACCCGTCCATCCCGAGCGGATGGACGGGTGCGCGCACAGCGGGCGCGGGCCGCGGTGCGGCGGTGCCCGGCAGCGACGGTGCACAAGGGATCTACCTGCGCGGATGCTCCCGCAACGCGCACATCCGCGGGGACCATGCCCGGCGGCGCTTTAGGCTGGGAATGTGAGCATCGAGCTGGACCCGGAACAGTCCACCAAGCCCGGCCCCTGGCGCGCCTTCCGGAATCGGGTGAGCGCTCGGCCTACCCTGAACCTCGCCTACCGGATCGGGGTAGCGCTGGTCGGGACCATTGTGCTCGTCATCGGCATCGTCGCGATTCCCTATCCCGGCCCCGGCTGGGCGATGGTTTTCGCCGGTCTCGGCATCCTGGCCACCGAATTCTCCTGGGCGCGGCGCGCCCTCGGCTGGCTGCGGGACCGATACCGGCAGGTCATGGCCTGGTACGGCGCCCGCGGACCGGTGTTCAAGACAGTGGCCGCGCTGGCCACCGCCGCGCTCGTCGTGGCGACCCTGTGGGTTCTCGGAACGTTCGGATTGATCGGCGGCTGGATCGGAGTCGAATGGCCATGGTTGCGCAGTCCCCTGATGTCGTGAACACCGTCCCGGGCCGGATGCTCACCGACCCGGACTGGTTGACCGCACGCATCGCGGAGATGGGGCGCTCCTGGGGGACGGGCGCGGCGCGCGTCGGCGGCACCCTGTGGTGGTGCATGGTGGCCTCGGCGCTGGTCGAGCCCATCGCACGGGCCTACGCCGCCGGTGAGCGCGCGCCACTGGCACGGCTGGACCGCATCGGATGCGAAGTACGGCCCGACGGCGGCGTCGACCGCATCGTCTTCGACGGATCGGCCCACGTCGTCGATGAGACTGCCGGCCCGGTGTCGGATTCGACCGCGGAGTGCACCGATGAACTCGCTCGGACCGGCGGCGCCTCGACCGCTGCCCACGCCGGCCGCGAGGAGGACCAGAGCCGGTGCGATGGCGCGGCGACCGGCGAGCGTGCCGGGTCGGTCGAGGGCGCCGTGCAGACCGTCGTCTCGAAACCAGGCGGAATCCACGACAGCGGGGCGGTGGTGGATCAGGATCTGTCCGGCCCGGCGCACTCAGCGGCGGGGACCGCGCTGCGGGATACGCTCGCGGCGGTGATCGCCCAGGTCGCGGCCGTTTCCGGGGCGAAGCCGCCGGCCCTGTGGGCGGTGGTCGCCGACGCGATCGGCAACCGCGCGATCGACGCGGGCGTTCCCGAAGCGGGCACCCGACTGGCGGGCGAGATCGGCGGCAAGCTGCCCGCGCCACGGTTCGTCGAGATCGGTGAGCGCACGTTCGTCCGCCGCATCTCCTGCTGCCTGGTCTACGAGGTACCCGGATGCGAGATGTGCACCTCCTGCCCGAAACGGCCCAGCGCCGAACGCGAGCGGTTGCTCGCCCAGACCGCCGCGCGCGGCTGATCGGCGCCCGGTCCGTCGTCACATGAGCGCGGACCTCCCGATAGCATGGTCGCGGCCGGGTTCCACCCGGCCTGCGATCGACGGACCAGCCGTCACACGCCGGATAGAACCGGAGTGAACGGCTGCCCGACACCGGAGCGAGCCGGACCGAGACCGGCCGCGGGAACCAAGGAGAGCACAGCCGTGACCACCACAGCCCCCCTCAGCCCAGCCGCCCTCGTCCGGGTGCCGGCCGGGACTACGGCGGGTGCCGCGGTGCGTGAGGCGGGCCTGCCGACCAAGGGACCGGAGACCATCGTCGTGGTGCGCGACGCCGCGGGCGATCTCAAGGACCTGTCCTGGACCCCGGATGTCGACGTCGAGGTGACCGCGGTCGCGGCCAATACCGAGGCCGGGCGCAGCGTCATCCGGCATTCGGCCGCGCATGTGCTGGCCCAGGCGGTGCAGCAGGAATTTCCCGAAGCCAAGCTCGGTATCGGCCCGCCGATCAAGGACGGCTTCTACTACGACTTCCGCGTCGACAAGCCGTTCACCCCGGAGGATCTGGCCAAGCTGGAATCCAGGATGAAGAAGATCATCAAAGGCGCGCAGCGGTTTTCGCGCCGGGTGGTCGAGGTCGAAGACGCCAGGGTGGAGCTGGCCGGCGAGCCGTTCAAGCTGGAGCTGATCAGCGACAAGTCCGGCATCGACGATCCCGAGGTGATGGAGGTCGGCGGTAAAGAGCTGACCATCTACGACAATCTCGACCCGCGCACCGGGGAACGGGTGTGGGGCGATCTGTGCCGCGGCCCGCACATCCCCACCACCAAGTTCATCCCCGCCTTCAAGCTCACCCGCAGCTCCGCCGCCTACTGGCGTGGCGATCAGAACCGCGAGGACCTGCAGCGCATCTACGGCACCGCATGGGAGTCGCCGGAGGCGCTCGACGAGTACATGCATCTGCTGGCCGAGGCCGAACGCCGCGATCACCGCAAGCTCGGCCTGGAGCTGGACCTGTTCAGCTTCCCGGACGAGCTCGGCTCGGGCCTGCCGGTGTTCCACCCCAAGGGCGGCATCATCCGTAAGGAACTCGAGGAGTACTCGCGGCGCAGGCATGTGGCGGCCGGCTATGAGTTCGTCAACACCCCGCACATCACCAAGGGTCATCTGTTCCAGGTGTCCGGTCACCTGGACTGGTACCGCGACGGCATGTTCCCGGCGATGCACCTGGACGCCGAGTACAACGAGGACGGCACCGTCCGCAAGCCCGGCCAGGACTACTACGTCAAGCCGATGAACTGCCCGATGCACAACCTGATCTTCCGCTCGCGCGGGCGGTCGTATCGGGAGTTGCCGCTGCGGCTGTTCGAATTCGGCTCGGTGTACCGGTACGAGAAGTCCGGTGTGGTGCACGGCCTGACCCGGGTGCGTGGCATGACCCAGGACGACGCGCACATCTACTGCACCAAGGAGCAGATGCACGCGGAGCTGACGAACACCCTGCACTTCGTGCTGGATCTGCTGAAGGACTACGGCCTCGACGACTTCTACCTGGAGCTGTCGACCAAGGATCCGGAGAAGTTCGTCGGCTCCGACGAGATCTGGGAGGAGGCCACCGAGACCCTGTCGAAGGTGGCCGCGGCCTCCGGCCTGGAGCTGGTGCCGGATCCGGGCGGCGCCGCGTTCTACGGGCCGAAGATCTCGGTGCAGGCCAAGGACGCGCTCGGGCGCACCTGGCAGATGTCGACCATCCAGCTCGACTTCAACCTGCCCGAACGGTTCAACCTCGAATACACCGCCTCGGACGGCACCAAGCAGCGTCCGGTGATGATCCACCGCGCCCTGTTCGGTTCGATCGAACGTTTCTTCGGTGTGCTCACCGAGCACTACGCGGGCGCGTTCCCGGCGTGGCTGTCGCCGGTGCAGGTGGTCGGCATCCCGGTCGCCGAGACCTTCGCGCCGCACCTGGACCGGGTGATCGAGCTGCTGCACGAGGCCGGAGTGCGCGCGCAGGTGGACCGCAGCGATGACCGGATGCAGAAGAAGATCTTCAACAACACCGCGCAGAAGGTGCCGTTCATGCTGCTGGCCGGCGAGCGTGACGTGAACGCCGACGCCGTCAGCTTCCGGTTCCGGGACGGGACCCAGGTCAACGGCGTGCCGGTGGCCGACGCGGTGGAGACCATCGTCGACTGGATCGCCCGGCGCGACAACAGCTCGCCGACCGCGGAAGGTTTCGAGATCCGGCCCGCGGGTGGCGGTGAGCGTCGATGAGCGACAGCGGCGCCGCCGCGCTGCGGGGCACCGACAACGGCGGCGACATCGTCGATCACGGTGCGGGCGAACCCGACCGGTTGCAGCGGCTGTGGACGCCCTACCGGATGTCCTATATCGCGGAGGCGGCCACCGCCACACCCAAGGACGCGACCGGGCACCCGTTCACCGACATCCCGAAGATGACCGACGAGGACGGCCTGGTCGTCGCCCGCGGTGAACTGGTGTACGCGGTGCTCAACCTGTACCCGTACAACCCCGGTCACCTGATGGTGGTGCCGTACCGCCGCGTCGCGAACCTGGAAGACCTCACCGAGGCCGAGAGCGCCGAACTGATGAAGTTCACCCAGCAGGCGATCCGGGTGATGAAGAAGGTCTCGCGGCCGCACGGGTTCAATGTCGGGCTCAATCTCGGCGGCGTGGCGGGTGGATCGCTGGCCGACCACCTGCACCAGCACATCGTGCCCCGCTGGGGCGGCGACGCGAACTTCATCACGGTGGTCGGCGGGGTGAAGGTGATGCCCCAGTTGCTCAGGGAGACCAGGGCGCTGCTCGCCGCGGCCTGGGACGAGGAGTAGATCGGTGCTCAGCATCTTCGGTCGCGCGACGTTCGCCAAAGCGACGGCGCCGCTCGGCAGGGCACTGGTGCGCACCGGCCTCACCCCCGACGCGATGACCCTGATCGGCACCGCCGCCTCGATCATCGCGGCGATGACGCTGTTCCCGACCGGTCACCTGTTCTGGGGCACCATGGTGATCTGGCTGTTCGTCATGTTCGACATGCTCGACGGCGCCATGGCCCGGGCCCGCGGCGGTGGCACCAAATATGGTGCGGTGCTCGACGCCACCTGCGACCGGGTCGCCGACGGTGCGATCTTCGGTGGTCTGGCCTGGTGGGCGGTCTATCACGAGCAGAGCAAGCCGTTGTTGTTCGCTACCCTGGTCGTGCTGGTGACCTCGCAGGTGATCTCCTACGCGAAGGCCAGGGCCGAAGCCAGCGGTCTGTCCGCCGACGGCGGGCTCATCGAACGCCCGGATCGGCTGGTCATCGTGCTGGTGGGCGCGGGATTCACCGGCATCGGCGGATATTGGGGGATCGAATGGCTGACCTGGGCGGTGCACGTCGCGATGTGGATCCTCGCGGTGCTCAGCATCGTGACGGTGCTGCAGCGCGTGCTGGCGGTGCGCAATTCGGCGGGAGCGCGCGACATCATCCCGATGACGCCGCCGCAGGCACAGACCGAGGGTTCCACGGACCCGGAGCGGCGGTCGTGACCGCGACCGAGGCCCGCCCTGCGCCCATGCAGTCCGAGGACGGCTTCGCCGGGCGGGTCAAGGGTGCATTCAGTGACCGCGCCTACGCAGCGGGCTGGCGCGTCGTGCGCGCGCTGCCGGAGCCGACGGCCCGCAGACTGTTCGACTGGGGCGCCGACCGCGCGGTGCGCGGCGGCGGCCCACACCAGCTGCGCCGCAACCTCGCCCGGGTGCTCGGCCTGGCCCCGGACGCCGTGCCGGACGAACTGATGCGCGCGAGTATGCGCTCCTACGCTCGGTATTGGCGCGAGGCGTTCCGGCTGCCCACCATGGACCACGCGGCGCTGGCGTCCTCCGGCCGGATGCCGGTGGAAGGCATTCCGTATCTGGATGCCGCGCTGGCGGATGGCCGCGGCGTGATCTTTGTGCTGCCGCATTCGGGCAACTGGGATATGGCCGGGATGTGGCTGGTGCAGAACTACGGCACCTTCACCACCGTCGCGGAAAGGCTGAAACCGGAATCGTTGTTCGAACGGTTCGTCGCCTACCGGGAGAGCCTCGGTTTCGAGGTGTTCCCGCTCACCGGCGGCGAGCAACCGCCGTTTCCGCAACTGGCGGCGCGGCTGCGGGAGAACAAGATCGTCTGCCTGATGGGTGAGCGGGACCTCACCGGCAAGGGTGTGCCGGTGAACTTCTTCGGCGAGCGCACCTGGATGCCCGCCGGCGCGGCGAAACTGGCCATCGAGACCGGCGCGGCGCTGATGCCGGTACATGCCTGGTTCACCGTCGACGACGCGGGCGTCGAAGGCTGGGGTCTGAAAACCGGCGCACCGCTGGACGTTTCAGGAGGCGTCGCCGCGGCCACACAAGCGCTCGCGGACCGGTTCGCGGCGAATATCGCCGCTCATCCGGCCGACTGGCACATGTTGCAGCCGCTGTGGGAAGACGATCTGTCCGAGCAGAGACGGTCCAGGATCGCGGCCGCGCAGGCCGGACTGGACGAGCCCGGCGCGCGTGGCGGGAACACCGGTGGGGGAGTTGCGCAGCGATGAAGATCGGCATGGTCTGCCCCTATTCGTTCGATGTCCCGGGTGGTGTGCAGGCGCATGTGGTCGAGCTGGCGCGGGTGATGATCGAACGCGGGCACAAGGTGAGTGTGCTTGCGCCCGCGTCCGATTCGACTCCGCTGCCGGATTTCGTGGTTTCCGCCGGTCGCGCGGTGGCCATCCCGTACAACGGGTCGGTCGCCCGGTTGTCGTTCGGTCCGACGGCCTACACCCGGATCCGCCGCTGGATCGACGGCAACGATTTCGACGTGCTGCACATCCACGAGCCGAACGCGCCGAGCCTGTCGATGCTCGCGCTCAAGATCGCCGAAGGCCCGATCGTGGCGACCTTCCACACCTCGACCACGAAATCGCTGGTGCTCAGCACTTTTCAGGGCGTGCTTCGGCCGTATCACGAGAAGATCAGCGGCCGGATCGCGGTCTCGGAGCTGGCGCGGCGCTGGCAGGTGGAGGCGCTCGGCTCGGATGCGGTGGAGATACCCAACGGTGTCGACGTCGCATCCTTCGCCCGCGCCCCGATGCTGCCCGGCTATCCGCGATCCGGTGGCACGGTGCTGTTCCTCGGGCGCTACGACGAACCGCGCAAGGGCATGGAGGTCCTGCTCGGGGCGCTGCCGGAACTGGTGCGCAGGCATCCGGAGATCGAGATCCTGATCGTCGGCCGCGGCGACGAGGAACGGCTGCGCAGAGAGGCAGGCCCACACGCCGGGCATCTGCGGTTCCTCGGGCAGGTCTCCGATGCGGAGAAGGCCTCGGCGATGCGCAGCGCCGACGTCTATGTGGCGCCGAATCTGGGCGGGGAGAGTTTCGGCATCATCCTGATCGAGGCCATGGCCGCCGGCACCGCGGTCGTCGCCAGCGAACTCGACGCTTTCCGGCGGGTGCTGCGCGACGGGACGGCGGGTCTGCTGGTGCCGGTCGGTGATTCGGTGGCACTGGCCGCCGCACTCGACACCGTGCTCACCGACGAGGCGCGGCGCAGCGAGCTCGTGCGGGCAGCCACCCAGGTGGTCGGCGAATACGACTGGCCGGTGGTGGCCGAACAGATCCTGCGGGTGTACGAGACGGTGACCGTCGGCGACATCCGGGTGAGGGCAGCCGGATGATCACCTTCTCCGCGACAACGGTTCTCGTCCTTGCTCTGATCGCCGCGGTGGTCGTGGCCATCGGCGTGTGGGCGTACTCCACGGCCAACCGGCTCGACCGGCTGCATGTGCGCTCGGACCAGTCCTGGCAGGCCCTCGACGGCGCGCTGGCCCGGCGGGCGGTGGTGGCGCGGGCGGTGGCGATGGCGATCGCGGGCCCGGTCTCGGATCCGGCGCTCGCCGAGCAGGCCAAACAGTTGTCCACGCTGGCCGACCGCGCCGAACGCGCCGGACGCGCCGATCGGGAAACAGTGGAGAATCGGCTTTCCGCCGCCCTGTCCGCGGTCGATATCGGGCAGCTGCGTCCGCAACTGGTGGCCGAACTCGCCGACGCCGAGGCCAGGGTGCTGATCGCGCGCCGATTCCACAACGACGCCGTCCGCGACACGCTCGCGCTGCGCACCCGGCGCCCGGTGCGGATTCTGCACCTGGGCGGTACCGCACCGCTGCCCACGTATTTCGAGATCACCGAGCGCGCCACCCCGGCGGCCGCGACCGGGCTCGAGGTCGACACCATCCGCACCTCGGCCCGCGCGGTGCTGGTCGACGAGCAGGACCGGGTGCTGCTCATGCGCGGCAACGACCCGAAGGTGCCCGAGGTCTCGTTCTGGTTCACCGTCGGCGGCGGCGTGGAGCCGGGGGAGAGCCTGCGCGCGGCGGCGGTCCGCGAAATCCACGAGGAAACCGGCTACACCGCGGATCCGGCGGCGCTGCGCGGCCCGATCTGGCGGCGGGTGGCGGTGTTCCCGTTCAACGGTGAACTCATCCGCTCCGAAGAGTTGTTCTTCGCCCTGCGCGTGCGGCAGTTCGATCCGCGCCCGGCCAACCTCACCTACGTCGAGCGTCGCTCGATCACCGGGCACCGCTGGTGCACCGCCGCCGACATCACCGCCTTCGACGCCGCGGGCGAGACCGTGTATCCGTACCACCTCGACGAACTCATCGCCGAAGCCGCGGCCGCCGCCGACGCCGACACCGACCCAGAGGTCCGTTCCATTCGCTGACCAGGGGATTTCGCATTCGGTGTGACCGGATTCACCACCGTGCTACCGTCGATGCGGTTTGACCGGCCGAGCGAGGGTCGACTCGGTGGGTGGAGGTGAATGAGTACGTGTCGTACATCCTGTTCGATTTCCTGATGCCGATCATCGGCGCCGCCGCCGCGGAGTACTGGGCGACGTTGCTGGTGATCAACCCGATCTGATCGAAACCGGCAGTTCGCCGGGCCCGTCGACGCCGGATCGGGCCCGGCGAATTCGTCCTCCCACGGCACCGCGAGCGGTCCAGTCCGGCCGTAACGCGACGAACGCCCTGGTCGTGGCAAGGCCAGTCGTGTTCAACTGGCTATCAAGGGCACTTCGGGGCACGCCTAGAATCGTGTCGTTCTACCGCTGACGACCCATAGGCGCACATGACACAGGAGTTTGCCGTGACCACGCCCGAGACCACCCAGACCACCGAGGCGACCCGTGAGGCGGGTACCGCCCGCGTGAAGCGCGGCATGGCCGAAATGCTCAAGGGCGGGGTGATCATGGACGTCGTCACCCCCGAGCAGGCCAAGATCGCCGAGGACGCCGGTGCGGTCGCCGTCATGGCGCTCGAGCGGGTGCCCGCCGATATCCGCGCCCAGGGCGGCGTGTCCCGGATGAGCGATCCGGACATGATCGACGGCATCATCTCCGCGGTGTCGATTCCGGTGATGGCCAAGGCACGCATCGGCCACTTCGTGGAGGCGCAGATCCTGCAGAGCCTCGGCGTCGACTACATCGACGAGTCCGAGGTGCTCACCCCCGCCGATTACACCAACCACATCGACAAGTGGAACTTCACCGTTCCCTTCGTCTGTGGCGCCACCAACCTCGGTGAGGCCCTACGCCGCATCACCGAAGGCGCGGCCATGATCCGCTCCAAGGGCGAGGCCGGCACCGGTGACGTCTCCAACGCCACCACCCACATGCGCCAGATCCGCCAGGAGATCCGCAAGCTGTCGTCGCTGCCCGCCGACGAGCTCTACGTCGCCGCCAAGGAGTTGCAGGCACCCTACGAGCTGGTCCGCGAGGTCGCCGAGACCGGCAAGCTGCCGGTGGTGCTGTTCACCGCCGGCGGTATCGCCACCCCGGCCGACGCCGCGATGATGATGCAGCTCGGCGCCGAGGGTGTGTTCGTAGGTTCGGGCATCTTCAAGTCCGGCAACCCGGCCCAGCGGGCCGCCGCCATCGTCAAGGCCACCACCTTCTACGACGACGCCGACGTGCTCGCCAAGGTGTCGCGTGGCCTGGGTGAGGCCATGGTCGGCATCAACGTCGACGATTTGCCCGTGAGCCACCGGCTGGCCGAACGCGGCTGGTAAACGCTGGTATATAAGGCGATTCGAGCCCGCGCTGCCGAGATTCGGCAGCGCGGGCTCGTTGCGTATACCGGACAATGAGGTGATGGAACGGCTGATCGACCTCGCCCGCCACCGCAACATACTGTGTGGTCACGGCCTTGTTGCTTCTGAGATAGGTTCCAGCTGCTGCGACCACGTGAAGGGGGACCTGTGAAGGCTGTCGACTCGCACCTGCTGACGCTGCTGAAGGCGAGCAGTCAATTCATCGTGCCGATCTACCAGCGGCTCTACTCGTGGCAGGAGGGGGAGTGCGCACAGCTGTGGGCCGATATCCTCCGAGCCGGCTCGACAGAGACTCTTGGCTCACATTTCACGGGGTCGATCGTCTATGTCGCCAAGGACAAGTCGACCAACACCTCGGCCGAGCCCGACTTGATCATCGACGGTCAGCAGCGCGTGACCACGGTGACATTGATCCTCGCAGCACTCGCATCCCGTTTGGACGCGCTGCCGGAAGGCGATCGAGAGCCCTCGGACGGCTTCTCACCCAAGAAGATTCGCAACCGGTTCCTGCTCAATGACGATGAAGACGGCGAGCGGCAGTTCAAGCTGATCCTGTCCCAGAACGACAAGCATGCGCTCATCGCGATTCTCCAGGGCGCTGAGCCGCCGAGCGACATGATCACCCGCGTCACCGCGAACTACCGGTACTTCCAGGAGAAGCTGGCCGATCCGGACCTCGACTTGGGCGTCGTGTGCCGCGGTCTCGACAAGCTCATGGTCGTCGACGTGAAACTCGAGCGAGGCGTCGACAACCCGCAGTTGGTGTTCGAGGCTATGAACTCGACCGGGAAGAAGCTGTCGCAGGCTGATCTGATCCGCAACTATGTCCTGATGGACCTGCCGCCCAAACAGCAGGAGAAGCTCTACTCGACCTACTGGCGCCCCATGGAACTGGAGTTCTCCGGCGCGGCGGAGAGCCAGTTCGATGAGTTCGTCCGGCACTACTTGACGATCAAGACGGGCGAGATCCCGCGGCTGGACGACATCTACGAAGCCTTCAAGGACCATGCGGCACGGTTCACGGCCGCCGAGGACACGATCGAGTCGCTGGTCGTCGAACTGCGCCAGTACGCCCGCCGGTACTGCGCGATGGCGTTGGGCAAGGAGGCGGATCCGCGGCTGCGGCAGGCGTTCACCGACCTGGACCAGGTCAAGGCAGACGTCGTCTACCCGTTCCTGCTCGAGGTCTACACCGACTACGAGCTCGGGATCTTGACCTCCGACGGTGTGCTCGAAATCGTCGACCTGGTGATCTCGTATATCTTCCGCCGTGCTGTCTGCCGTATCCCGACGAACTCGCTGAACAAGACCTTCGCCGGCTTCAGCGCCGCCGTGCGTAAGGACCGCTACCTCGACAGCGTCAAGGCCAACTTCCTCAGCTTCAGGAGCTACCGCCGATTCCCGAGCGACGCGGAGTTCATCGCCGACCTGACGGCCAACGACCTGTACAACTTCCGTCGCCGCTCCTACTTTTTGCGCAAGCTCGAGAACCACGGCCGCAAGGAGCTCGTGACGATCGAGGATTACTCGATCGAACATATCCTTCCGCAGAACGAGCACCTCTCCGCGGACTGGCAGGCGGCACTAGGTGAGGACTGGCAGAACGTGCAGGCCGAATACCTGCACACGCTGGGGAACCTGACCCTCACCGGTTACAACTCCGAGTACTCCGACCACTCCTTCGCCAAGAAGCGCGACATGGAAGGCGGGTTCAAGGACAGTCCGCTCCGGCTGAACCGCGGCCTCGGGCAACTGGAGACCTGGAACGCGGACGAGATCCAGAAGCGGGCCAGGCGACTCGCCGACGATGCGCTAGAGATCTGGTCTCGGCCCGAGCTGTCGGCTGACACGATCGCGGAGTTTCAGGGCAAGCGGGCGGAGTCGGACTTCACGATCGAGGACCACCCCCATCTCCTGCTGCCCGCGCGGCGCGCGCTGTTCGAGAAGTTCAGCGACGAGGTCCTCGCCCTGGACCCGGGCATCACGCGTCAGTTCCTGAAGCTCTACGTCGCGTTCAAGGCCGAGACCAATTTCGTCGACGTCGTGCCACAGAAGGCGAGGATGAGGCTCAGCCTGAACATCCCCATCGAAGCGCTGCACGATGAGCGCCGCCTGGCATGGGATGTCAGCAACAAGGGCCACTGGGGCAACGGCCCGACCGAGGTCGGCCTGGCCGAGGACTCCGACCTCGGCTACGTCCTCGGGCTGGTCCGCCAGGCGTTCGAGTTCCAGATGGGTGGAGACTGAGTGTGTGCGCTCGCCAGGCTGCCAATCTTGGACCACGGCATCAACGTCGAGGAGATCGCGCAGCCGCACCGGCTGGCCGAGCGCGGTTGGTGAGGCGGCGCCCGTGGTAGGGCGTCGAGGGCTTGTCGGAGCGGGTGTCACGTCAGTGCGCCCGCTTCGCCGCATTGCGGACTGTCGGCGCGCTCGTGGACCCCGCGCGCTCGAACCCACCACGATCCGCGTCGGCCGGACGCACTGCTGAATCCGTTGCTCTCGTGCTAGTTTCCGAGTCTCGGCCAACGGGTTGCGCCGATTTCATGACGCAGGAGGTACGCGCGAATGACGCTTCGCAGGGCAGGCCTTCTCGTCTTCGCAAGTCTGGCATTGACATTCGGACCGGGCGGCCCGGCCGGCGCCGACAGTGATCCGCCGCCGAGCGCCGAAGCACTCGACGACCAGCTGACCACCGGACTCGACCCGATGGCGCGGATGTGGGCGTGGACCCATCCGGTCCGCAACGAGCACAAGCTCGCGTTCGTCGAGGGCGCTCGAGCCGATCCCGAGCTGCCGTACCGGCTGGCGCGGACGGTGCACGAGACCGGGGCGAAGCTGCGCATCATCGGGGTGAATCCGAAGCGCTTCGGCGACGCCTTCTACGCGAACGCCAACATCACTCTCACCGGCCAGACCAGCCCCGTCGAGATACCGTTCGTGCTCGAGGACGGCGAGTGGAAGGTGCAGTTGATCTGGGCCTGCACGATGCTGTCGATGCTCGGCGAACAGTCACCCGCCTGCGTGTGAGGCGGGCGACGACGCCGAGCGGTGGTGTGTTGCGGGATCGTGGCCCGGTGTGACCGCCGTCATCCGGGTTGCCGCTCGCGCGGCCCCCTGCCGGTTCCCGGCCCGCCTGCGTGCGAACATAAGAGTCCCGTCGGGTCCCGGCCGGTCCGTAGTTGCCGTCCGATAACCCGCGCGGTTGTGCAGTACTCGGACGACCGGCCAGTGGCACGGAGAGGCGGAGAAGTTGGCGACCATCGAAGAAGCGCTGGAGATCGAGCGGCTCGAGCGGGACATCTTCCGTGGAGCCTCACCCAAGACCCAGTTGCAGCGGACCTTCGGCGGTCAGGTCGCCGGCCAGGCGCTGGTCTCGGCGGTGCGCACGGTGGATCCGCGGTTCCAGGTGCATTCGCTGCACGGCTATTTCCTGCGTCCGGGCAACCCCGACCAGCCCACGGTCTATCTGGTCGAGCGCATTCGTGACGGACGCTCCTTCTGCACCCGGCGGGTGACCGGCGTGCAGGACGGCGCCGCCATCTTCACCATGTCGGCCTCGTTCCACGTCGGCGACGACGGCCCGGCCCACCAGGACGAGATGCCGACGGTGCAGCCGCCAGAGGAACTGCCCGACGCCAAGACCACCATGAGCCCCGAACGGCTGTGGGCCATGCGGGAATGGGAGCACTGGGATATCCGCCCGGTGCCGCAGGAATCGGTCACCCAGCGGCCCGGTGTGGTGTCCCCGCAGCAGGTGTGGTTCCGCTACCGGCACCCGCTGCCCGACGACCCGCTGTTCCACGTGTGCACCCTCGCCTACATGAGCGATATGACCCTGCTGGGATCGTCGAAGGTCACCCACCCCGACGAGCCCACTCAGGACGCCTCGCTCGATCACGCCATGTGGTTCCTTCGCCCGTTCCGCGCCGACGACTGGCTGCTCTACGACCAGTCCTCCCCGTCGGCCGGCTTCGGCCGCGCGCTCACCAGCGGCAAGATCTTCAACCGCGCGGGCGAATTGGTCGCCTCGGTGGTTCAGGAAGGCCTGATCCGCACCCGGCGCGACAAGTAGCGACGACGCGCGGGCTGCCGGACCGGCTGGACGCGGAGGTGGCAGAGGAGGGCGTCGCTCATCCGCCGCAGCGTGCGTTCGAGTTCGTCGCTGCGATGGCTGGGTAGCACCCGACCCCAGCCGGTGGGTGGATCGACCTCGGCGACGACCACGATCTTGCGCCGATCCGGGAACTGTGCGCGCAGGTACCGTGCGACCGGACCGCCGACGGTGCCGTCGTCGCCGGGGAGCAGGACCAGCGGCACCTCCGGATGCCAGCTCTCCCACGCGGCGGTGAATTCCCCGGCCCGTTCGGCGTCCAGGCAGACGTGCACCGCCACGATGTCACTTCCCAGTGACAGCGCCGCCGACAGGGCCTCCCAGGTGAGGCTCGAAACATCGGCCACGGGTACGACGACTACGGCCTTGCGTGGCTGCGGGGGCGGGGGCACGAGGTCGGCGCTGCGATGGGTGCCGATGAGCCGGTACGCGCGCCGCACCCGCCGCATGCCGAACACCAGCGCGGCCAGCACGACGATGATCAGCCAGGCGCCCTCCCGGAATTTCATCGCCGTCGTCACCGCGGCCGCCGTCGCGGTGGTCGCGGCACCGAAGCCGTTGAGCGTCAACAGCAGTCGTCGCCGCCGTGCCTGCCGGTTGCTCCACCAGTGGCGCAGCAGCCCCGCCTGGGCGAGAGTGAAGCCGACGAACACCCCGATCGCGAACAGTGGCACCAGCGCATTCATGTTCCCACCCGAACCGATCAACAGCACCGCCGCGCAGAAGCCGAGGGTGAGCACACCGTAGCGGTACACCCGGCGCGGCGAACTGACCGCGAACCGGTGCGGCAGGCAGTTGTCGTCGGCGAGCAGCCGAGTCAATGTCGGCAGCCCGCCATAGGAGGTGTTCGCCGCCAGCGCCAGCAGCGCGACGGTGGCGAATTGCACGATGTAGTAGCCGATTCCGTGGCCCAGCGCCGCCTCGGTCAGCTGCGACAGCACGGTGGTGCCCGCGACGGGATGCACATGGAACTTCTCGATCAGCAGCGCGAGCCCGATCAGCATCGTGCCGAGCAGGGCACCCAAGGCGACCTCAGCGCGTTGAGCTCGCCGGACACCGGGCGCGCGGAAATCCGGCACCGCGTTCGCGATCGCCTCCACACCCGTCAACGCGGCGCATCCGCTGGAAAAGGCCTTGAGCAGCAACAGAACCCCGACCGCCTGCATATCCGTCACCGCGGCCGCGCCGGTGTTGAGGGCCGCCGGCTCCGAACGCAGCAGGCCCGCGACGATCACGGTGCCGATACCGGCCACGAACACGATCGTCGGGAGCATGAACGCTCGTGCGCTGTGCGTGATGCCCAGCAGATTCACCGCGGTGATGCCGATCAGGACGGCAAGACACAGCCACACCGTGTAGCCGTGCAGCGCCGGAAACGCCGACGTCAGCGCGGCCACCCCGGCCGCGATGGACACCGCGACATTCAGCACGTAGTCCACGATCAGCGAGGCCGCCGCCACCAGTGCCGCTCGGTCACCGAGCTGCGCCTTGGCCACCGCGTAGGCGCCGCCGCCATTCGGGAAGACCGCGATGACCTGCCGATAGGAGGCGATGAGGACCGCGAGCAGTGCCGTGATCGCCAAGGTGACCGGCAGCGTCATGCCGAGACCGGCCGCCCCCGCGGCGGCCAGCACCAGCACGATGGCCTCGGGGCCGTAGGAGACCGATGCCATGGCATCCAGCGAGAGGCCGGACACACCGGTCGAGACGGTGAGTCCGCGCGCCACGGGTGGGTCCGCACGCCGTACCGGCTCCGGCGACGGCAACACAGTTGTCATGTCAGTGAGTGTCGATCCGGACGTGAGGATCACCGGCACGGCTTGACGCAATGTTGACGGCGACCGTGAGCAGGCCCACACCCCGGTGCCTCGTAAGCTGTGCGGAGTGAACCTTTCAGCGGTCGCCGCACCCGCGGCGCAGACCTCCGCGAGCGAGAGCGCACAGCCGGCCATCGGTGTTCTCGCGTTGCAAGGCGATGTGCGCGAACACGTGACGGCGCTGCAGCGCTGCGGCGCGCGGCCGACGCTGGTGCGCCGGGTCGAGGAGCTGGCCGACGTGGACGGGCTGGTGCTGCCCGGCGGTGAATCCACCGCGATCAGCAAGTTGCTCCAGGTGTTCGACCTGCTGGAACCCCTGCGCGCCCGGCTGCGCGATGGCCTGCCCGCCTTCGGGTCGTGCGCGGGCATGATCCTGCTCGCCGATGAGGTGCTCGACACCAGGCCCGATGCCGAGCACCTGTCCGGCATCGATATGACGGTGCGGCGCAATGCCTTCGGACGCCAGGTCGATTCCTTCGAAACCGATCTGGAATTCGCCGGCCTCGACGACGGCCCGGTGCGCGCGGTGTTCATCCGGGCGCCGTGGGTCGAGCGGGTCGGTGCCGGCGTCGAGGTGCTGGCCCGGGTGCCGAGCGGGCCGGCCGCGGGCAAGATCGTCGCCGTGCGCCAGCGCAACGTGCTCGCGACCTCGTTCCACCCGGAGGTCACCGGGGATCTGCGGGTGCACCGCATGTTCGTCGACCTGGTCCGCAACGCCTGACCCGGTCGCCCCGCGGCCCCGCCGGTCGGGCGTATCGGCACTGCGTGATCAGGGGGCCGTCCCGTCCGGCCCTGCGGACCCGCCGAGTAGGCTGGGGAAGTTGTCCGACCGGCCGTGCCGGTACCGTAGACGACCACACGTGCCATCGACCTGAAGGAAGTAGGGGAATGAGCGGCCACTCCAAATGGGCCACCACCAAGCACAAGAAGGCGGCGATCGACGCGAAGCGCGGCAAGCTCTTCGCCAAGTTGATCAAGAACATCGAGGTGGCGGCCCGGACGGGTGGCGGTGACCCGGATGGCAACCCGACCCTGTACGACGCCATCCAGAAGGCGAAGAAGTCGTCGGTTCCCAACGACAACATCGAGCGCGCCCGCAAGCGCGGCGGCGGCGAGGAAGCCGGCGGCGCGGACTGGCAGACCATCATGTACGAGGGCTACGGCCCCAACGGCGTCGCGGTACTGATCGAATGCCTCACCGACAACCGCAACCGCGCCGCCGGTGAGGTGCGTGTCGCGATGACCCGCAACGGCGGCAACATGGCCGATCCGGGATCGGTGTCGTACCTGTTCCACCGCAAGGGCATCGTCACCCTGGAAAAGAACGGCCTCACCGAGGACGACGTGCTGATGGCGGTGCTGGATGCCGGCGCCGAAGAGGTCAACGACCTCGGTGAATCCTTCGAGATCATCAGCGAGCCCGGCGACCTGATCGCAGTGCGTTCGGCGCTACAGGCCGCGGGCATCGACTACGACTCCGCCGAGTCCGGCTTCCAGCCCTCGGTCAGTGTCGCGGTCGACGCCGACGGCGCCCGCAAGGTCTTCAAACTGGTCGACGCCCTCGAAGACAGCGACGACGTGCAGAACGTCTACACCAACGTCGACGTCTCCGACGAGGTGCTCGCCGAACTGGAGGACTAGCCCGGCAGCTCGCCGAACCGGCGACGAGAGTTTCCGAAGCCCCCGCAACGGTGTTGCGGGGGCTTTCGGTATCCATGGGTCCACCCGCGCGTTCTCACTCGGCCGTCGTCCGCCGATCGGTGGTCGCGGCCGGTGCGGTGACCTACTGTTCCTCCTGCGCCCATGCGGCCAATCCGGCCAGGAACGCCTGCCGATCGGTGGGCTCCAGTCGTGCGATGGCGCGCAACAGTGCCGCCGAGCGCACCGCGAGGAACTGCTCGAAGATCGGCCGGATCGCACCAGCGATCGATACCAGCGTGCGTCGCCGGTTGCGCGGATCCTCCTCGCGCAGTACCAGATCGGCCCGGGCGAGGTCGCCGACGAGCTGGCTGGCTGTCGATAGCGATACCCCGAGGCGCCGGGCCAGATCGGTGACGCTCGCCGGTTCGCCGGCCATCAGCTGCGTCAGGATCGCGCCGTGTCGCGGTCCCAGCCCGTGGGTCTGGAACGTGGCTCGAAGGGCCTCCGGCATATCGCTGTGCGCACGCCGAAAGGAGGCCGAGATCAGGGGAACGTGACTGAGTGCGTCGAGTTCCTGGGCCGAGAGTCGGCGGCCCGGCGCGGCCGGATCGTCGGCGAAGGGCGGGGCGTCGGGCATGGCACCACTCTAGCAATGTTTGGATATTCAAACTATTCTGAAATCAGAAGTTATTGGAGTATCGACCAGGCAGGAGACGCTCATGCGGATCACGGTTCTCGGCGCGACCGGCGGGGTGGGGCGCCACCTCGTGACGCAGGCGGTGGCGGACGGTCATGAGGTGACGGCGGTGGTGCGCAATCCCGACCGATTGCCGCACGAGCCCCACGATCGGCTGCGGGTCGTGCGGGGCAATGCGCTGGCGGCGGAATCGATCACCGACGCGGTGGCCGGCGCGGATGCGGTGCTGTCGGGAATCGGCGCGAACGGCCGCCGCGATCCGCTGCGCCCGGCCTCGACCTCGGCCGCCGCGGTGGTCGGCGCCATGCGCGAGGTGGGGGTGCGACGCCTGGTCGTGGTGTCCGCGGGCACGCTCAACCATTCCGGCACCGGTCAGCCACTGCGAGTGCGAATCGCCTCGGTGCCGCTGCGTGCGCTGTTGAAGGAGCTGTACGCCGATCTCGAGCGGATGGAGGCGATCCTGGCAGGCAGCGGTCTGGACTGGACCTCGGTGCGCCCGTCGGGGCTCACCAACGCCCCGGGCACCGGCCGCATCCGGCGGATCGTCGACGGCGGCCCGGCCGGGCTGAGCATCCCGCGCGCCGACGTCGCCCGCGCCATGCTCGACCTCGTCCCCGATGCCTCGACCGTGGGGCGTGTCGTTGGGGTGAGCAGCTGAATCGGCTCAGCCGATCTGCTGCTCGTAGTACGGCTTCATCGCCGGGTAGTAATCGTCGAAATCGGGGCGGTCGGTGTTCGCGCGGGCCGCCCCGAGCATGTCCAGGTAGAACTCCCAGCCGGGACCGACCTGCGGGGCCTGTGCGACCTCGTCATCGCTGCGCAGATGATGGGTGAACCGCAGTTCGGTGGTGCCGCCGGACTCGGTGAGCTCGATATCGAGGAACCAGGACCCGGCCTCGTCCTCGGCGGATACTCCCAGGTGGCGGGGCGGTTCGCAGGTATCGATGCGCATGTCCATCCAGGGCTGGTCGTCCTCGAACGCCATCTGCACCTTGATGGTCTTTCCGGTGCCGGCTTCGCCCTCCCAGGGGCCGAACCAGCGCGCGGTGCGATCGGATTCGGTGATGCTGGCCCACACGTCCTCGATCGGTGCGCGGTAGGTGCGGGTCAGCACCAGGTCGCGGCCGGTCTGCGCGGGAAAGAGCCGGCCGGTGGGGCTGGGGGTCATGCGGTGTTCTCCTTTGTCGTGGGGTGGTCGGTGGTGGTCGCGCGGTCCGCGGTCCGGCGTTCCCGCCTGGTCCGGTAGACCTCCGTATCGAGTGCGTCGAGGCGGCGTTCCCACGGGGCGGGTTCGGCGAACGCGGCCAGCCAGCGGGTGAGGGCTTCGAGCGGCGCGGTGTCGAGCCGGTAGTAGCGCTGCCTGCCGACGAGTTCGTCGTGGACCAGGCCACTGCCGCGCAAAACGCGCAGATGTCTGCTGATGGCCGGTCGGCTGATGGGGAAGTGCCCGGCGATCTCACCGGCGGTGAGCCGGGTCTCGCGCAACATCTCCAGGATTTCCCGGCGAACCGGATCGGCGATCGCGCTCGCCACGTCGTCCATTCGGGAAGTGTAACCAGTTGGTTACGTATTTGTCCATGGGCGGATCGCATGGCCCAGCGGGGTAGGGGGCGGTGACCCGGTCAGTGCCGCCGCCCGAACAGTTGCCGCAGGATCACTCCGCGATTTCGGTGCGATCGCTCCAGGCGTAGACCGGCAGTCGCCCCTCGGGCGTGTCCTGCTCGCGTCCGGTGGTTTTGAAGTGTTCGTAGCCGCCCTTGAACGGGATCTTCAGCTCGAATCCCGGCGGAGTGATCGGCACGATACGGTCGGGCAGGTCCTGTGGGCCGCCCTCGAGGACGGCCTTGGCGCCAATGCTCATCCTCGGATGGTAGAAGCGCCGAGGTCGTGTGTGCGCGACATTCGCCAGGGGTGCGGGCATCGGTTTGCCAACGATGTGCGTCGCGATGTCGGCGGTACCACCCGAACACGGTGGCGGGGCCACGGTCTGCCGGTGAGAATCGAGGCATGGTCGAGGTGCGGTTCGTGCGCGGTGACATCACCGAACAGGACGTCGACGCGGTGGTGAACGCCGCGAACTCGTCGCTGCTGGGTGGTGGGGGAGTCGATGGTGCCATCCATCGGCG
Source organism: Nocardia sp. CDC519 (assembly GCF_059509835.1). Taxonomy (NCBI): domain Bacteria; kingdom Bacillati; phylum Actinomycetota; class Actinomycetes; order Mycobacteriales; family Nocardiaceae; genus Nocardia; species Nocardia sp. CDC519. The sequence continues at coordinate 2,476,851 of NZ_CM183377.1, forward strand.
CGGCGGCCCGGCCATCCTGGCCGAATGCCGGGAACTTCGCGCGTCGCGTTACGGCGAGGGGTTGCCGACCGGTCAGGCGGTGGCGACCACCGCCGGAAACCTCCCGGCCCGCTGGGTCATCCACACCGTCGGCCCGGTCTGGTCGGCCGGACAGGACCGTTCGGACCTGCTGGCCTCCTGTTACCGCGCATCGCTTCGGATCGCCGACGAACTCGGCGCTCGCACCGTCGCCTTTCCGGCGATCTCGACCGGCATCTACGGCTGGCCGATCGACGACGGCGCTCGCATCGCCGTCGCCACGGTCACCGCCGCCGACACCGCGGTGCGCGAGGCGCGGTTCGTGCTCTTCGACGAACACGCCTACGCCGCCTTCCTGGCCCACGCGCCGAGCTGACGCGACCTCGCCCGCGTTCACTGCCGCGGCGAACGCCCCAGGGCCACGATCAACAGCGCGCCCGCCGCCGTCGCGACCGCACCCCACAGCAGCGGCGGCAGGCCGGCGGCGTCGACGACGAGACCGCCTGCGAAGGCGCCGAGCGCGATGGAACCGGTGAATACCCCGACATACAGGCCGGTCACCTGCTCGCGGCGCTGCGGGACGGCCTGATTCATCCAGAGCTGACCGCAGACCGAGACGCCGCCGTACGCGAACCCCCACACCATCAGGGCCACCACGGCTCCCGCGCTGCCTTCGGCCAGCACGAGCACGACAAGAGCGATGCCGACACCGGCGACGAGGACGAGCAGAGTGGCCCGGACCCGGCGGGCGGCGGCCGCACCCGCGGCGAAATTCCCGATCAATCCGCACAGGCCGTAGAGCAACAGCAGCGTCGACACCGCCGAGGCGTCGAGCCCGGCGAGCTGCTCGAGCGCGGGGCGCACATAGGTGAAGGCGGTGAAATGGGCAGTGACGATGGAGACGATGGCGGCCAGCCCGGTGCGGACCGCGGGCACCCGCCACAACCGAGCCCGCTCACCCGCCGCTGCGCCGGCATCGGCCGGCCTCGGCAACGCCGGAAGGGCGACGACCAGCGCGATGCTCAACAGCAGAGCCACCGCCGCGAGAACCGCGAAAGCGCTACGCCACCCGGCCAGCTCGCCGACGAACGTACCCACCGGCACACCGAGCACCGACGCCGCCGCGACACCGCCGACGACCGTGGAGACCGCGGCCGCGGCGTGCCGCGGCCGCACCAGCCTGGGTGCCACCGCCGATGCCAGCGCCCACACCGCGCCCATCCCGATGCCGACGATCACGCGCCCGGCCGCCAGCACCGCGAAGCCATGGGCCAGCGCGGTCGTGAGGTTGCCCACCGCGAGAACCGCTGTCGCGGCCGCGAGTACGAGCCGCCGATCGGTCGCGGCGATGAACCGCACGACCAGCGGTGCGGTGATGGCGGTGACGATGCCGGTGATGGCGAGGCTGAAGCCGGTGCTGCCCGTCGAGATGCCGACGCCCTGCGACATCGGGGTCAGCACGCCGACCGGCAGCATCTCGGAGGTGACCACAACGAAGGTGGACAGCGCGAGGACGGCGACAGCGGGAAGACCGCCGGGGACTCGCGCGGAATCTCTTGGCGCGGCGGGGTTTCGGTGTGCGATGGACATGCGATCCAGTCAACGAGGCGCCGGCGGATGGAACAACGACGATCAGCTCATCGTTCGATGAGCTGAGTTCATCGCCGCGGGTTCGGCGGACGCCGGAAAGGAATGGTCATGCCGGAGCTGCCCCTTCGCGGGATCGAGACGCTGCTGGTGCTCGCGGAGGAACTGCATTTCGGTCGCACCGCCGACCGCATGCGGGTCTCGCAGGGCCGTGTCAGTCAGCTGGTGGCGGCACTCGAACGCAATATCGGGGCGCGGCTGGTCGAGCGGACCAGTCGCCGGGTGGTGCTGACCGAGGCCGGGCGCGAGTTCGTGGAGTCGGTGGGGTCGCGCTACCGCGCGCTGCACGACAGTGTCGAGCAGCAGCGGGCGCGTGCCAGTGCCGACGAAGACCGACGACTGCTGATCGGCTTCCAGGGCACCGCGTACGAGTCGGTGACCAGTGCGTTCGCTCGTTTCGCCGCAGAGTATCCGGACGTGCGGCCGACCGTGCGTGAACTGCCACTCGGTGACCCGTTCGGGGCCCTGCGGGCTCATGAGGTCGACGCCGCGGTGGTTCTCCTGCCGGTACGGGAACCCGATCTTGCTGTCGGTTACGCCTTCGCGCCGGAGCCCCGGGTGCTGGCCGTCGGCCTCGAGCATCCGCTGGCTCGACGAGAACGGCTCGACGCGGAAGATCTCGCGGACACCGATCTGGTCGCCATCGCGGGCGGCGCGCCCGACTACTGGCATCACGTGCACACACCGCGCTTCACTCCGCTGGGCCGGGCAGTGTCCTCCAGCGTCGAGGTCACCACGATTCAGGAGGGGCTCGCCGTCGCGGCGGGCGGGCGGCACGCGATGTTGGTCTGCGTGCCGACGGCGCAACGCAATCGGCGCACCGACTTGCGCTATCTGCCGGTCGACGGGCTCGACGAGAAATCGCGTCTGGCGCTGATCTGGCGCCGCGAGCGCCCCGGCGTTGCCCTGCGGCGGCTCGCGGCGCTGCTGGCGGAGGTGTTCGACGAGGCTACGGCGGGCCGCGTGGCCTGACTGCCCACGCTCGTTGGTGGCCGGTCGACGACGCCGGACCCGACTAGTAGCGTGCTGGAGGATCGGCTTTTTCGTTCGGGACCTCATCGCCGGCACCCGCCCCGGGCCCGGCGGATCCGTCAGGGAAAGGCAGGGCTATGACCGCGACCATCGGTAAGGTCACCGTGCTCGGCACGGGCGTGCTGGGTTCGCAGATCGCATTTCAGACCGCCTACAGCGGCTTCGACGTCATCGCCTACGACATCGACGACGCCGCACTGGAGAAGGCGGCCGCCCGGTTCGACGATTTGGTGCAGACCTACCGCGCCGAGGTTGCCGGCGCGGCCGACGGCAAGGCCGAGGCCGCGCGCTCACGGATCCGGCTCACCGCCGACCTCGCCGACGCCGCGCGGGAAGCCGATCTGATCATCGAGGCGATCCCCGAGGTGCTGAAGATCAAAACCGACACCTACACCGAGCTGGGCACGCTGGCCCCGCCCGAGACGATCTTCGCCACCAACTCCTCCACGCTGCTGCCCAGCGACATGAAGGACGCCACCGGCCGCCCGGACCGCTTCCTGGCCCTGCACTTCGCCAACCGGGTGTGGGCGTTCAACACCGCCGAGGTGATGGGCACCGCCGACACCGATCCCGAGGTGTTCCGCACGGTCGTGCAGTTCGCGAAGGACATCGGCATGGTGCCGATCGAGCTGCACAAGGAGAAGGCCGGCTATGTCCTGAACTCGCTGCTGGTGCCGTTCCTGAACGCGGCGGGCGAACTGGTCGCCGATGGGTACGCCGAGCCGGAGACGGTCGACAAGACGTGGAAGATCGCCACCGGCGCGCCGATGGGACCGTTCCAGATCTTCGACATCATCGGCCTCACCACCCCGTACAACATCTCGGTGCACGGCGACGAGGCCGCCCGGCGTTTCGCGGCGTTCCTGAAGGAGAACTACATCGACAAGGGCAAGCTCGGCGTGGCCACCGGGGAGGGCTTCTACAAATACCCGGGCAAATGAGCGCCGAACCGGCCGCAGGCCTCCGCATGAGCTGAGAAATGCCTGATGAAACCGGGTGAATGCGACGGGCGCCATACCTGATCGACGGCTCGGATGCCTACTCTGGCCGACGTGCCCGGTTGGTCGTTGCTGTCAGGGCCGCTGCCGATCGTGCTGTCGGTGGCGGCGCTGGCGGCGCTCGTCTGGCTACTGGCGGGCCGCCGGGCCCCGGCCCCGCGCACGGTGGCGTGGTTCGCGCTGGCCGCGGTGGCCATCACCGCGGCCGGGGCGTACCTGGTGCAAGCGGTATGGCAGTTGATTCCCGACTCGCTCGGGCCGACGGTGTATGCGAGCATCGGCCTCGCGATCTTCGCGCTGATGCTCGGTGCGGTACAGATCCTGCGGTGGCGTCGGGCCGGCCGAGCGGTGGCCATCGCGCTCACCTCGGCCGTGGTGCTCGCGGCGTGTGCGAACCAGATCAACCTGGTCTACGACGCCTACCCGACGGTCGGCGCGGCGCTCGGTATCCAGCGACTGAACGAGGTTCCGTTCGGTGAGCTCCCCGCGGCGAAGCGGCTGCGCCCCGACATCGACCCCGTGGACACCGGCTGGACCGCACCGGCCGACCTGCCCTCGGCGGGCCGCCTGACGCGCGCACCGATCCCGGGGACCGCCTCCGGATTCCACGCCCGCCCGGCCGAAATCTACCTGCCGCCCGCCTATTTCGCCGATCCGCGGCCGCAATTGCCGGTGCTGGTATTGCTCGCCGGGCAGCCGGGCAGCCCGCGCGACTGGGCCACCAGCGGCGAGCTTCCCGCCACCATGGACGCGTTCGCCCGCGCCCATCAGGGGCTGGCGCCGATCGTCGTCGTCGCCGACGGCACGGGCAGCACCTGGAACGATCCGCTGTGCGCCGACGGCCCGCACGCCCAGGTGGCCACCTACCTGGCCACCGACGTCCCGGACTGGATCCGCGCGCACCTGTCCGTCGATCCGGATCCGCAGGCCTGGGCGGTCGGCGGCCTGTCCTATGGCGGAACCTGCGCCCTCCAGCTGGCCGCGGGGTACCCGCAGGTCTACCCGACCTTCCTGGCCATGTCCGCGGAGGCCGAGCTGAACCTCACCGACCGCGCGCACACCCTCGCCGTCTTCGACGGCGACACCGCCGCCTACACCCGCGCCAACCCACAGGACCTGCTGGCCGGACGACGCTACCCCGGCAGTGCCGGGATCTTCGTGGTGGGCAGCGACGACAACTACACCCTGCGCGGATCGCGACAGGCGTATCAGGATGCCCGCGATGCCGGGATGGCCGTCGGCTACCTGGAGCTGCCCGGCGGCCACGATTGGCGAGTGTGGTCGACCGGGCTGGCCAGGGAGCTGCCGTGGCTGGCCCAGCGTGTCGGCCTCATCTCCGGATAGGGACGACACACTGGGCACCCCGGGCAGTGGCCGAATTACCGCGGTGCGGGACAAGGCCGCGCGGCACCTCGGCCTCGGGATCAGCGCGTTCCGCGACGCCGCAGCAGCACGATGAGCACGACCACGGCGGCGACGACACAGACACCCAGCGCCGCCGCGACCCACACCACCGCGGGCACGCCGTCATCGCCGGAATCGGCGCCCGCGCTCACCCGATCCTGATCGGTGGCCCGGGCCGACTTGCCTTCCTTCCCGAACGTCTCGCCGCTCCCGCTGCGATACTGCGGGCCGGGTTCGGGCTCGCCGGTGACGGTCAGCTCGAGCTCGACCGGCACCGCGGCGGCGCGCTTGTCGGGGTTCACCGTCTGCCCGGCCTTGACCGCGATGTAGTACCAGCCGGCCACCGATTGGGTGACGAGCTCGCCGCCCTCCTCGCGGTTCGCGTAGCGAATGGGCACGGTCGCCAACTGCTTACCGGAGGGCAACACCTGCTCCGACCCGGTGTAGGCGCCGGTGTCGGAATCGATTTCGGCGCGATACGGGGAATAGAGCGCGGTCTCGACGTTGGAGGTGTGCTCGCTGCCGCGTCCCGGGGTCTCACCGAAGCGCACCCGGTAGGCCAGCCCCTGGCCCCAGTCGAGTTTCACCCGGTAGAAGACGAACTCGCCGCGCTGCACCGTATCGGTGAATCGACCGGACGAAGGCAGCGTCGCCGCCACATTGAACGAGCCGCCACCGACGACCGGGACCACCGGCCCGGTCGGCGCGGTGAACTCGACCGGCTCCGACACCGCAGGCGCACCCGGGTCGGACACCGCCGATTCGACGCCGATCGAAATCTCCAGCGGCAGTTGGGCAGGGGATCCCTCGGAGACCGCACCCCACTCGAGGGTGAAGTAGTAGCGACCGCCGCCGCTGCACGCCGCATTACCCGAGCCGGTGTCGGCCGCACCTTCCCAGACCGTGCTGACGGTGAGCGCGACGCCATCGTCGGCGCTGCCGGTCAGCTCCTTTTCCGTGACGCCGCAATCGGATCCGTCGGCGCCGAAGACCTTCAGGTCGAGCCGGTTGACCGACGACCAGTCGCCGTCTCGGCGTGGGAACGAGACAGTCCCGGTGAAGTACGCGGTGGCGCCCTCCGGCACATCCACCGCGTAGTAGCGCGGCTGCCGGTGGCCGATCACATCGAGATACTGGCCCGGCCCGGCGATCGGCGCGCTCCGGTAGTCGGCGGTGCCCGTGATCGGTGTGCCGATCGCGGCGTAGTTGCGCAGCGCCGCCGCAGTCACGCGCGGCAGTGCCTGTTCGAGCGACTTGCCGTCGACGGCGTCGGTGTAGGTGCCGCCGGTGCGCTGCGCGATGCAGGTCAGCTGCGCGCGCGAGGGGTCGTCGACCCCGAAACCGATCGCGTGCACGACGAGATCGGTGCCCTTGGCCTCGAGTTCGCGCGCGACCTCGCACGGATCGGGCGGTGTGCACGTGTCCAGGCCGTCGGAGACCAGCACGATGGATTTCGGCCCGCTCGCGGGCAGCGCGTCGTTCGCGGTGCGCAGCGAGTGCCCGATCGGGGTGTAGCCGCGCGGAACGATCTGATCGACCGCGGACGTCAGCGCCGGCTTGTCGATGGTCTCGGCGGGTCGAAGGACCCGGACATCGCGGCAGCCCGCGGCCTTCTCCGCCTCGGAATTGCCGGTCTCGGTGCCGTACACGGTGAGCCCGACCTCGGACGCCTCGGGCGCGGTGGCGACGAAGGTCCGCACAGCGGTTTTCGCGGCGTCCATCTTGGTGCCGCCACCCGGGTCGGCCGCGAGCATCGATCCCGACGCGTCGAGCACGAGCATGGTCGGCGCGTATTGGGGTTGCCGAGGTTCGGGCGACTGCTGGGCGAGGGCGGGTGCGGCGGCCGGGACCAGGCCGATCACACCCGCCGCGATGATTCCGGCGATCTTCGCCAAGGGGGACACGCTCTTACTACTCCGTTCACTGTTGTCGCGTTCGCGATAACGCGGCGGCAGGGAACCATACGTGTCTCGGACGGTTGCGGTCAGACGTGGGAAGCGGGGCCCGCTTCGGCGATGCCGTGTCGCTGGAACCGCCCGCACCGCGCGTCCACTAGACTTCGAACAACTGTTCGCGTGTCCGAAGGGGTGTTCCGTGCGGGTGATGGGTGTCGACCCCGGGCTCACACGGTGCGGGCTCAGCATGGTCGAAGGCGGTGTGGGCCGGAAGGTCACCGCCCTCGACGTCGACGTCGTCCGCACCCCTGCCGACCTGGATCTGGCGTTGCGGTTGATGCGGGTCGCCGACGCGGCCGAGCACTGGATGGACACCCACCGCCCCAGCGCGGTCGCGATCGAGCGGGTGTTCGCCCAGCACAACGTGCGCACCGCCATGGGGACGGCGCAAGCGGGTGGAGTGATCGCGCTGGCGGCCGCCCGGCGCGGCATCCCGGTCGCTTTCCACACCCCCAGCGAGGTCAAGGCCGCCGTTACCGGCAACGGGGCCGCCGACAAGGCCCAGGTCACCGCCATGGTCACCCGGATCCTCGGTCTCCAGGTGGCGCCGAAACCGGCCGACGCCGCCGACGCGCTCGCGCTGGCCATCTGTCATTGTTGGCGTGCACCGCTGATGGAGCGGATGGCCCGCGCCGAAGCGCAGGCCGAGCAGGCCCGCAAGCGGTACGCCGAGAAGCTGGAGCGACAACGAAAGGCGGTGCGGCGGTGATCGCGTCGATACGCGGCGAGGTGGTCGAGATCGCGCTCGACCATGTGGTGGTCGAGGCCGCGGGCGTCGGCTACCGGCTCAACGCCACTCCGGCCACCCTGTCCGGACTCACCCGCGGCGAACAGACCCGGCTGTACACGGCGATGATCGTGCGCGAGGACTCGATGACGCTCTACGGCTTCGCCGACACCGAGGCCCGCGACCTGTTCGGCCTGCTGCAAACCGTCTCCGGCGTCGGCCCCCGCCTGGCCATGGCCGTGCTCGCCGTGCTCGAACCCGAAGCGCTGCGCAAGGCGCTGGCCGAAAGCAACGTCGCCGCGCTCACCCGGGTGCCCGGCATCGGCAAACGCGGCGCCGAGCGCATGGTCGTCGAACTGCGCGACAAGGTGAATCTGGTTCCCGTGCAGTCGGGTCCGCCCGGCAGCGCGCCCGCGGCCGTCGTCACGCCGGTGCGCGATCAGGTCGTCGAGGCACTGACCGGACTCGGCTTCCCGCTCAAACAGGCCGAATCCGCCGTCGACTCCGTGCTGGCCGACGATCCGGCCGCCACCACCTCCGCCGCCCTGCGGGCCGCGCTCGGCCTGCTGGGCAAGAATCGGTAGGCCTGTATGGATTACGACGACGAACGATCACCGGTCGACGCCCACTTCTCCAGCGGCGACGGCGATATCGAGACCAGCCTGCGCCCGAAATCGCTCGACGATTTCATCGGCCAGCCGCGGGTGCGCGAACAACTCGCCCTGGTGTTGCGCGGGGCGCGCGGGCGCGGCGGCACGCCCGATCACATCCTGCTGTCCGGCCCACCGGGCCTGGGCAAGACCAGCATGGCGATGATCATCGCCGCCGAACTCGGTACCGCCCTGCGCATCACCTCCGGCCCCGCCCTCGAACGCGCGGGCGATCTCGCGGCCATGCTGAGCAATCTGGTCGAGGGCGATGTGCTGTTCATCGACGAGATCCACCGCATGGCCCGCCCCGCCGAGGAAATGCTGTACCTGGCGATGGAGGACTTCCGGGTCGACGTCGTCGTCGGCAAAGGGCCGGGCGCCACCTCGATCCCGCTGGATATCGCCCCGTTCACGCTGGTCGGCGCCACCACCCGCTCCGGCGCGCTCACCGGCCCGCTGCGGGACCGCTTCGGTTTCACCGGGCATATGGACTTCTACGAACCGAGCGAACTGCTCGGCATCCTGCAACGCTCGGCCCGCATTCTCGGCGTGGAGATCGATCACGATGCCGCCGCCGAGATCGCCGGACGCTCGCGCGGCACCCCGCGCATCGCCAACCGGCTGCTGCGCCGGGTCCGCGATTACGCCGAGGTGCGCGCCGACGGCCGCATCACCCGCCCGATCGCCGCGGCCGCGCTCGAGGTCTACGACGTCGACGTGCTCGGACTCGACCGGCTCGACCGCGCGGTGCTGGGTGCGCTGGTGCGTGGCTTCGGCGGCGGTCCGGTCGGTGTGTCGACGCTCGCGGTCGCGGTGGGGGAGGAGGCCGCCACCGTGGAAGAGGTGTGCGAGCCGTTCCTGGTGCGCGCGGGCATGATCGCGCGGACCCCACGCGGGCGGGTCGCGACGGCGACGGCCTGGGAGCATCTCGGATTGGTTCCGCCGCCGGATCTGGTCTTCGGTTCGATCGAAGTCCGTGGGCGCGAACCACATCCGACGCTGGACTTGTTCGAGTAACGCGCGCCGACGGGTGCGGCCTGGTGTGGCAGACGATGAGCAGCGCAGACTCGGCCGCAGTGCGTCCGTCGGTGCGCCGGGAGCGCGGCGGGTATCGGCGCAGGCAGCCGAGCGGCGGTTGGAACGGTGGGCCGGGCCTCGCGTTCAGCGCAAGGCGGCCGGCTGCTGCAACGCCGTCACCACCAGATCCAGGAACGCGTCCACCTCATCGCGCTGATAGCCGCGCACCCCGAGGCGCGCCACCGTGAACCGCACCGCGCGCACATCCTCCACGGTCAGACTGCCCGGCCCGTCGTGGGCCAGCGTCGCCGCCACCAGATCGAGGAAGGCATCCACCTCCTCGACATGATATCCGCGCTGCTCCAACGGGGCAGGCGTGAATCGCATCCGGTGCACATCGGCCGGGGTCAGCAGTCGCGCCGGCGCCGGACCGGGCGGCGCCGCGGGCACCGGCCGCACGCCGCGCTGGCGGAACTCGAGTTCGGCATGGACCCGATCCAGGAATTCGTCGACCTGCTCGGCGCGATAGCCGCGCCGGCCGCCGCGTGGCGCACCGAAGCTCACGTGGCGCAGGTCGTCGGCGGTGAGCACGCCGCTGCCGCCGAGCGTGGCGGCGACGAGCTCGAGGAATGCGTCGACCTCGTCGGTGTGGTAGCCGCGAAGTCCGGGCGGGGTCAAGGCGAACGTCGTCCGTCCGACATCCTCGGGAGTCACGGCCGTCATTGTGACAGCACCGTGGCCGGATTACCGTGCTTCGGGCCGGTTTTCGGGCACCGGCCGGCGGATCAGGGTTTACGGACGCCCTCGATGAGCAAGCGGCGGATCGCCTCGTTCAAGGCGGCGATCCCCGCCTCGTCCATATCCCGCAGCCCGTGCACCACCCCGGCCATCAACATGCCGGTCACGGCTCGCGCGGTGTTCACGGTATCGAGGTCTTCGCGCAGGTAACCGAGCTCCACACCGTGCTCGAGGTAGCCGGCGGTGAGCATATCGGCGGTGTCGAGCAGCCCGTACAGGCGTTCGGTGAGCTCGTCGTCGATACCGGTGGCATGGAACAGCAGCAGTTGGGCCACCCGCCGGTCCTCGACCAGGATGCGGGTGAGCGCGGTACCGATGCGGTCGATCTGCTCGCGGTATTCATCGAGGCTGGTGGCCGCGTCGGGGGCGTTCTCGGTGCCGAGCGCCTCGATGATCCTTGCGGCCAGATCGTCGATGACGTGGTCGATGATGTCGCGCTTATTGCTGAAGTACCGGTAGAACGTGCCGTGCCCGATCCCCAGATGAGCGGCGATATCGGCGATGCCGGTCGCGTGGTAGCCCTTTTCGGCGAAACACACGAAAGCGGTGTCGATGATCTCTCGGCGCAGTTCGGCCTTACGTCGTTCGGCCCGCGTGGATGGCTTCGTCACACCTGCGATGATACTGTCGTCACAAACGGAATGATGTGTCATTCCCGGAGAGTCGGTTCAGAATGCAGGAGGTTCGACGTGGCGCCTCAGTTCGATGCGATCGTGGTCGGTGCGGGTTTCGGCGGAATGGGGGCGGGCATCGAGCTCGACCGGCTCGGCCTGAGCAATTTCGTCATCCTGGAACGTGAGGACGATCTCGGCGGCACCTGGCATGTGAATCGGTACCCGGGCCTGGCCGTCGATATCGCCTCGGTGACCTACTCGTATTCTTTCGAACCGAATCCGTACTGGTCGCGGCTGTTCGCGCCGGGCGCCGAGCTGAAGAAGTACGCCGAGCACGTCGCCGACAAGTACGGCCTGCGCCGCCGGATGCGCTTCGGCACTACCGTCGACGGCGCCCGCTGGGACGAGGAAGACCAGCAGTGGATCGTCTCCATCGCCGGCGGCCAGACCCTCACCGCGCGCTATCTGCTCGCCGCCACCGGTTTCCTGTCCCAGCCCTACACCCCGCCGTTCCCCGGCATCGATTCGTTCGAGGGCACGATCCTGCACACCACCGCCTGGGACGACGACATCGACCTCACCGACCGCAGGGCCGCCGTGATTGGCACCGGCGCCACCGGCGTGCAGCTGGTGCCCGAGGTGGCCAAGCAGGTGCGCGAGCTGACGGTGTTCCAGCGCACCCCGATCTGGGTGGTGCCCAAGGTGGATGCGCCCATTCCGGCGCCGGTGCAGAAGCTGTTCGCCGCCGCGCCGGTGACGCAGAAGGCCGCGCGGTTGGTCAATACCAGCATGCTCGAGGCGCTCATGGTCGTCGGTGTGCTGCACTTCCGGCAGGCCAAACTCATGAACAAGGGGGCGGCGCTGCTGGCCAAGGCCCACCTGCGGGCCCAGGTGCGCGATCCGCGGATCCGCGAGCAGCTCACCCCCGACTACGACTTCGGCTGCAAGCGTCCCACCTTCTCCAACCAGTACTTCAAGACGTTCAACCAACCGCACGTCCGGTTGGAGACGAACTCGATCGAGCGCATCGAGCCCGACGGCATCGTCACCGCCGACGGCCACAAGACCGAGATCGACACCCTCATCCTGGCCACCGGGTTCAACCTGTGGGATGTGAACTTCCCGGCCATCGAGATCATCGGCCGGGACGGGGTGAACCTCGGAAAGTTCTGGCGCGACAACAGGTTCCAGGCCTACGAGGGCATCACGGTGCCCAAGTTCCCCAACTTCCTCAGCCTCAACAGCCCCTACTCCTACAGCGGCCTGTCGTACTTCACCACCATCGAGGCGCAGATGAAGCACATGGGCAGGCTGTTCGGCGAGCTGTTCCGGCGCGGCGAAACCACCTTCGAGGTCACCGAGCGCGCCAACACCGCGTTCCTGGACCGGGTGACCAGCAAGCTCGACGATTCGGTGTTCTACGGCGGCAGCTGCTCGACCGCTCGCAGCTACTACTTCAACCAGCACGGCGAAGCGGCCCTGCTACGCCCGACCAGCACCATCAACGCGCACCGGGAAGCGGTGAGCTTCCCGCTCGACGATTACGTCTACGGCCGCAGCGCTTGAGGCCCGCGTGTGAGCGGGCCCCGCGGTTTCTGTCGCGGGGCCCGCTCGCGCGCGCTACGGTGGCCGATGGCCCGCACGTCCTCCGGGGTGTGCGGGTGCGGTGCCGGTGACCAGAGCTGGCAGACTGTGTGAGTACCTGTCCATTCCCACCCACAGACTAGGGACTGACTTCGACGATGGAACTGCTGTTTCCGCTGCTGCTGGTAGCCCTGCTCGTGCCGATGTTCCTCGGTGTCCGCCGCCAGAAGCGGGAGGCCGAGAAGGTCGCCGCCATGCAGGAAGGCCTGAAGGTCGGCGACCAGGTGATCACCACGTCGGGTCTGTACGGCACCGTGGTCGAGGCCGATGACACGACCGTCGATCTCGAGATCGCCGAGGAGGTCGTCACCACCTGGCTGCGTCAGGCGATCCGCGAGGTTCGCGTCGACGACGAGGCCGATGAGACGACCGGTGACACCGAAGCCGACGAGGCGCCCGGTACCACCACCGAGGAAACCGCCGAGCAGACCGAAACCCGGCTGACCAAGGACTGACCGTCCGCTCATGCGCCGGCTGCCCCGCTGCGGTGAACCGCACGGCATCCGGCGTCATCGGCGTGTGCCCGCCTGTTCCACCTCGACTTCCGCCTAGGAGATGACCAACTGTGCCACCTTCCCAGGGATCGGCGCATCCGTTCAGGTTGCTCGGTGTCTATGCCGCGCTACTGGCCGTGATCTACGCGCTGGTGTTCTTCACCGGTGACAAAGCCCCGACACCGAAGCTCGGCATCGACCTGCAGGGTGGCACCCGGGTCACGCTGACCGCCCGCACCCCCGATGGCAGCAAGCCGAGCCAGGACAGCTTGAAGCAGGCCCAGGGCATCATCGAGAACCGGGTCAACGGCCTCGGCGTCTCCGGTTCCGAGGTCGTCATCGACGGCGACAATCTGGTGATCACCGTGCCCGGCGACGACAGTCAGCAGGCCCGCTCGCTGGCCACCACCGCCAAGCTCTACATCCGCCCCGTGTTGCAGGCCGCGCCCGCGCCGGGCAGCGCGCCCGCGCCGCAGCCGGGCCAGGGCACCCAGCCGCCGGCGACCGGCACACCAGGACAGGCGCCCGCGCCGACCGGCACCGCTCCGGCGCCGACCGGGTCCGCGCCCGCAGGCGGTCAGGCTCCCGCAGCCCAGAACCGGGTCTTCCCGGCTCAGGCGCCGACCGAGCCCGCCCCTTCGCCCGCACCCACCCCCGCACCGGCGCCGCCCGCCGACGACGCCGACCTGACGCCGCAGGAACGCAGCCAACAGGAGATCGCGGCCGCGAAGGCGACCAGGCAGAGCGAGGATCCGGCGATCCAGCAGGCCGCGATGGCGGCGATGGATTGCAGCAAGCCCGACCCGCTGGCCGGCAACGACGATCCCACCAAGCCGCTGGTCACCTGCGCGACCGACGGCAGCGAGGTCTACCTGCTCGGCCCGAGCCGCATCGACGGCCAGGAGATCAAGGACGCGACCTCCGGCCTCAACCAGCAGCAGGCGCGCCACGAGGTCACCCTGGAATTCAAGTCCAGTGGTTCGGACGCATGGGCCGACCTCACCGGTGAGTACGTCTACAAGCGGGTGGCGTTCGTGCTCGACTCGCAGGTCGTCAGCGCGCCGGTGGTGCAGCAGGGCCCGCAGCAGGGTGGCAGCACCCAGATCTCGGGCAACTTCACCGCCTCCAGCGCCAAGGAACTGGCCAACACGCTGAAGTACGGTTCGCTGCCGCTGTCGTTCCAGACCTCCGAAGCCGAGACCGTTTCCGCCACGCTCGGTCTGTCCTCGCTGCGCGCGGGTCTGATCGCCGGCGCCATCGGCATGATCGTGGTGCTGCTGTACTGCCTGCTGTACTACCGGATGCTCGGCTTCCTCGCCGGTTTGTCGCTGGTCGCCGCCGGTGTGGCGGTGTACGGCCTGATCGTGCTGCTCGGGCGCTGGATCGGGTTCACCCTCGACCTGGCCGGTATCGCGGGTCTGATCATCGGTATCGGTATGACCGCCGACTCGTTCGTGGTGTTCTTCGAACGCATCAAGGACGAGATGCGGGAGGGCCGTAGCTTCCGGTCCGCGGTGCCACGCGGCTGGGCCCGCGCCCAGCGCACCAACCTCTCGGGTAAGACGGTCAGCCTCATCGCCGCCGTCGTGCTCTACATCCTGGCCGCCGGGCAGGTCAAGGGCTTCGCCTTCACCCTCGGCCTGACCACCGTGCTCGACGTCATCGTGCTCTATCTGGTCACCGCGCCGCTGATGATGCTGGCGTCGCGCTCGCCGTTCTGGGCCAAGCCGTCGGTGAACGGCCTCGGTGTGATCCAGCAGATTGCCAGGGAACGCGGCGCCGGCGGACCGGCGCTGGTGAAGGAGACCGCACGATGAGCACCTCGAGCCCGACCCTGGAGCCCGACGCCCCCAACCGGGCGCCCGCCCCGCGGCACAGTTTCTTCGAACGCCTCTACACCGGCACCGGTGGCTTCGAAATCGTCGGACGCAGGCGGCTGTTCTACACGCTGAGCGCGATCTTCCTGCTGCTGTCGATCCTGAGCATCGTCGTGCGCGGCTTCACCCTCGGCATCGACTTCGCCGGTGGTTCGCGCATCCAGCTGCCCGCCAGCGATACCGCGACCACCCAGCAGGTCGAGGACGTCTACACCGAGACCATCGGCCACGAGCCGGTGACGGTGCAGAAGGTCGGCTCCGGCGATTCGGCCACCATCCAGGTGCGCTCGGAGACCCTCGACCTCGAGCAGACCGCGGCCCTGCAGACCGCGCTGTTCGACGAATTCCAGCCCAAGAACGCCGACGGCGAGGTGACGCGCAACGCGATCAGCATCGCCGAGATCAGTGAGACCTGGGGCAGCCAGATCACTCGGCAGGCGGTGATCGCGCTGCTGGTGTTCGTCGTGCTGACGATGATCTATATCGCGATCCGCTTCGAACGTGATATGTCCATCGCCGCGATCGCGTCGCTGTTCTTCAACCTCATCGTCACCGCGGGCATCTATTCACTGGTCGGTTTCGAGGTGACCCCGGCCGCGGTGATCGGTCTGCTCACCATCCTCGGCTTCGTGCTCTACGACAACGTCGTGGTATTCGACAAGGTCGAGGAGAACACCCGCGGCGTGCTGCATCTGACCAGGCGCACCTATGCCGAGCAGGCGAATCTGGCCGCCAACCAGACCCTGATGCGATCGATCAACACCACCGTCATCGGCATCCTGCCGATCATCGGCATGCTGGTCATCGCGGTGTGGTTGCTCGGCGTCGGCACGCTGAAGGATCTGGCGCTGGTGCAGCTGGTCGGCATGATCGTCGGCGCGTACTCATCGATCTTCTTCGCCGTCCCGGTGCTGGTGTCGATCAAGGAACGCTTCGGTCCGGTCGCGGCACACACCAAGAAGGTGCTCGCCAAGCGCGCCGGCGCGAGCGGGGCGAAGGCGGGCGCCGGTCGTCGTGCGGGTGCGGTGCCCGCCCGCGAAACTCCTGAGACACCGCGGCGTACCCGCGATACCGGGCCGCGTCCCGGGGCCCGGCCGAGCGGAAAACGACACCGGAAGAACCACTGACGACAGGGGGTCGGGTCATGCGTCAGCCGCGAGGTTTCCTGCGCAGGCCGCATCGACTGCTCGCGGCCACGGCTGCCGCGGCGGTGGCGGCCGGACTGGCCGCCGGATGTTCGAGTGAAAGCCAGGTCCCGTCCATCGGATTCGCCGTCGACGCGGCTGTCGCCAGCTACAACGGCGGCAGCACGCTCGGCGCGAGCACCGGCGCCACCGCGGTGTTCGGCCGGGTGCTGACCGGCTTCTTCTACACCGGGCCGGACGGCCAGCAGGTCGCCGACACCGACGTCGGCACCGCCAAGGAGGTGCCGGGGGAGTCCCAGACCATCCAGTACCGGCTCAACCCCGACGGCGTGTACTCCGACGGCGTGCCCACCTCCTGCGATGATCTCGTGCTGGCCTGGGCGGCGCGCAGCGGGCGCTTCACCCGGCCCGGCGACGGCGGCCCGGTACCGCTCTTCGACGCCGCGAGCACCGCCGGATACGAGGACATCGAGCGGATCGAATGCCTGCCCGGATCCAAGGACGCGACGGTGGTGTTCCGGCCCGACCGCCGCTACCTGCCGTGGCGCAACCTGTTCACCGCCGGTGAGCTGATGCCCGCGCATATCGCCGCGCGGGCGGCGAATGTGCCGAATGTGGTGTCGGTGATGCAGTCCGGCGACCCCGGTGCCATCCAACGGCTGGCGGATTTCTGGAACAGCGGTTGGACGCTGGCCCCCGGTGAGCTGGACGTGAGCCGCTTCCCGTCGTCGGGGCCGTACCGGATCGAATCGTTCACCGAGGACGAGGGTCTGGTGCTGGTGGCCAACGAACGCTGGTGGGGCAACAAGCCCGAGACCGGTCGTGTGGTGGTGTGGCCGAAGTCCACCGATCTGGCGGCCAAGGTGGGCGAGGGCGCGGTGAGCGTGGTCGATATCGGGGCCGGGTCGGTGCCCGGGCTCGAGCTGGGCGGTTTCGAGGTGCAGCAGGTGCCGGGCCGTGGTGCCGAGCAGCTGGTGCTGTCCACCGGCGGTGTGCTCGGCTCGGTCGAGGCCCGGCGCGCCTTCGCCTCGTGTGTTCCGCGCCAGGCGCTGTTCGACGAGCTGGGCAAGGTGCCGGAGGCCCCGGAGTCGGGTCTCGGCTCCGGCCCGCTGAACTCCCGTATCCTGCAACAGGATTCGCTCTACTACCCGGCGATCATCGGCGGCGCAGAACCGTATCGCAGCGTCGATGTGGACGGGGCGAAGGCCGCACTGGCGGCAGCGGGCGCCCCGGCGCTGACCATCCGCGTCGGCTACCAGACTCCCGACGACCGCCGCGCCCGCACCGTGGCCAAGATCGCCGAATCCTGCAAACCCGCAGGTATCACCGTCGTGGACGCGGGCGCCCCCGATTTCCGCCCGGCCCAGCTGTCCGCCGGAGCGGTGGACGCCGTGCTCGGAAGTACCGCGAGCGTCCCCGGCCCGGCGGGCTCGCTGGACGGCGTGGCCGCGACCAGCGCGTTGCGGACCGGTAGCGGACTGAATTTCGGGCGATTCGGCAACGGCCGTTACGATGCGATCACCGATCAGCTTGCGGCCGACGACAACTCGACCACACGGCTGAATCTGCTCACCGAGGCCGAGGGCCTGCTGTGGGCGCAGCTGCCGAGCATTCCGTTGTTCGCCACGCCGCGCACCATCGCCTTCGGCAACGGTTTGCAGAACGGCATCGCGGCCCCCACCCAGGCGGGTACCGGTTGGAACATGGACCGGTGGGTACTGAAGCGGTGAGTTGTGGGTGATGTGACTATGGAGAGGTGTCGATGAGCAAGCACGCGGCGATCGAATCCGACGACGCAGTCGCCGAGCGGACAAGCAAGGCCGCGCAGATCGTCCAGCAGCTGACCCGCTGGCGTGACGACTTCCCCGAGCCCGGCGTCCGCTTCGCCGATCTCACCCCGGTCTTCGCCGACCCCGAAGGCTTCCGCACCGTCATCGACTGCCTGGCCGCCAACGCCCCCGACGCCGACCTCGTCGCCGCCGTCGACGCCCGCGGCTTCCTGCTCGGCGCAGGCGTCGCCGCCACCCTCGGCACCGGCGTCATCGCCGTCCGCAAGGCGGGCAAACTGCCGCCCCCGGTCGTCACCCGCGAATACGACCTCGAATACGGCAAGGCCGCCCTGGAAATCCCCGCCGACGGCGTCTCCCTCGTCGGCCGCCGCGTCCTGCTCCTCGACGACGTCCTCGCCACCGGCGGCACCCTCGCCGCCGCGGCCGACTTGTTCACCCAGGCCGGCGCCGAGATCGTGGCGGCCGCGGTGGTGCTGGAGCTGGAAGCTCTCGGCGGGCGCAAACGGCAGGGCGACTACCCGCTGTCGGCCATCGTCACGGTCTGATCGCGAGCGAGCGACCTCCGTCCCGTTCCCGGGACCGCCGGCGATCTTGTTGCCCGGTCCGCACCGCCTCGCCGCTGCTGGCCACCCCGGGTGCCGGCAGTCGCGGGCAGGGGAAGAGCGGGCTCCCGTTCGAGCGTTGTACTTCGGTACGGCAGTGCCAGTAAACGGGTTCGGCAACCTGTTGCCGAACGGCTGGCCGAGGCGAAGGCTAGAGTTGATGGTCTGGGAGGTTGCGGTGGTCGGATGAGGTTCCGGCCACGGCGTGGAGAGGTGGTGGCATGACTCAGCATCTGGGCGAGGCGAACGTCGAGCAATCGGCTGCCTCGCGGCCCGGCGGTGCGCCGGCCACCTCGTCCGATGGTGCAGCGGCCCAGCCCGCGCGACCCGCGACCCCAGGGCCCAATCCCGGTGTGGTGCGCCAGCCCGGCGCGGCCGCGGTGCCGACGTCGGCGTCGCGGCGGGTGCGGGCGCGGCTGGCTCGGCGAATGACCGGTCAGCGCGGCATCGCGGCGGTCAAACCGGTGCTCGAGCCGCTGGCCACGGTGCATCGCGAGCTCTACCCGAAGGCGAACCTCACGCTGTTGCAGCGGGCCTTCGACGTCGCCGACGAACGGCACGCCAAGCAGTTCCGCAAGTCCGGCGACCCCTACATCACCCATCCGCTGGCGGTGGCCAATATCCTCGCCGAGCTCGGCATGGACACCACCACGCTGGTCGCGGCACTTCTGCACGACACCGTGGAGGACACCGGGTACTCGCTCGAGCAGCTCACCGCTGATTTCGGTCCCGAGGTCGCGCACCTGGTCGACGGCGTCACCAAGCTGGACAAGGTCAATCTGGGGGCGGCGGCCGAGGCCGAGACCATCCGCAAGATGATCATCGCGATGGCGCGCGATCCGCGCGTGCTGGTGATCAAGGTGGCCGACCGGCTGCACAATATGCGCACCATGCGGTTCCTGCCGCCGGAGAAGCAGGCCAAGAAGGCAAAGGAGACCCTCGAGGTCATCGCGCCGCTGGCCCACCGGCTCGGCATGGCCACCGTGAAATGGGAACTCGAGGACCTCGCGTTCGCGATCCTGCACCCCAAGAAGTACGACGAGATCGTGCGCCTGGTCGCCGACCGCGCGCCCTCGCGCGACACCTACCTGGCCAAGGTGCGTGCCGAGATCGTCAACACCCTGGCGGCCAGCCGGATCAACGCCGTCGTCGAGGGCAGGCCCAAGCATTACTGGTCGATCTATCAGAAGATGATCGTCAAGGGTAAGGACTTCGACGACATCCACGACCTGGTCGGCATCCGCATCCTGTGCGACGAGGTGCGTGACTGCTACGCCGCCGTCGGCGTGGTGCACTCGCTGTGGCAGCCGATGGCCGGGCGGTTCAAGGATTACATCGCCCAGCCCCGCTACGGCGTCTACCAGTCGTTGCACACCACGGTCGTCGGCCCCGACGGCAAGCCGCTGGAAGTGCAGATCCGCACCCAGGACATGCACCGCACCGCCGAGTTCGGCATCGCCGCGCACTGGCGGTACAAGGAGACCCGCGGCAAGCACTCCAGCGATACCGCCGAAGTCGACGATATGGCGTGGATGCGCCAGCTGCTCGACTGGCAGCGTGAGGCCGCCGATCCGGCCGAGTTCCTGGAGTCGCTGCGGTTCGACCTCAAGGCCCCGGAAATCTTCGTGTTCACCCCCAAGGGTGATGTGATCACCCTGCCCCAGAAATCCACCCCGGTGGACTTCGCCTACGCGGTGCACACCGAGGTCGGGCACCGCTGCATCGGTGCCCGGGTCAACGGCAGGCTCGTCGCGCTGGAACGTCAGCTGGAGAACGGCGAGGTCGTCGAGGTGTTCACCTCGAAGGCGCAGAACGCAGGCCCCAGCCGCGACTGGCAGAGCTTCGTGGTCTCCCCGCGCGCCAAGGCCAAGATCCGGCAATGGTTCGCCAAGGAGCGCCGCGAAGAGGCGCTGGAAAGCGGCAAGGAGCAGATCAACAAGGAAGTCCGCCGGGTCGGGCTGCCGCTGCAGCGGCTGATGAACGTCGACGCGATGAACGCGGTCGCCAAGGAGCTGCACTACACCGACATCTCCGCGCTCTACACGGCCGTCGGTGAGCACCAGGTCTCCGCGCACCACGTCGTGCAGCGGCTGATGGCCCAGCTCGGCGGCATCGGCGATGTGGAGAACGAACTCGCCGAACGCTCCACGCCGTCGACCACCCCGGCCCGCCAGCGTGTCTCCGGTGACGCAGGCGTGCTCATTCCCGGCGCCGAGGGCACGGTGGCCAAGCTGGCCAAATGCTGTACACCGGTGCCCGGCGACGAGATCATGGGCTTCGTGACCCGCGGCGGCGCGGTGAGCGTGCACCGGGTCGACTGCACCAACGCCGGTTCGTTGCAGGCCCAGTCCGAACGCATCATCGACGTGGAGTGGGCGCCATCGCCGTCGTCGGTGTTCCTGGTGGCCATCCAGATCGAGGCGCTGGACCGCACGCGGTTGCTCTCCGATGTCACCAAGGTGCTCGCCGACGAGAAGGTGAACATCCTGTCCGCCTCCGTCGCCACCCACGGCGACCGGGTGGCGATCAGCAAGTTCACCTTCGAGATGGGCGATCCCAAGCACCTGGGCCACATTCTCAACGTCGTGCGCAATGTCGAGGGCGTCTACGACGTCTATCGGGTGACCTCAGCAGCCTGATCCAGCGGCCTTCGGCTGGGTCGTCGCCCAAGCTTCGCAGGGCTGCCGCAGGCCGTCCAGATGTCATGGGGGCTTGGCAAGCTCGTCGACGAGTTCGGAAACTTTGGCACGGTTTCGCATCGCCGCGCCGTGGCGTATCCGGGGTCGAGCGGTGCGCCGTGTAAACTTTCCTCCGCTTCAGCGGTGATAGCCGGAATCTGTTACGGTCTATTGCGTTTCACGGCGCTCAGGTAACTTCTGCAATACGGATTGCGGGTCGCTATGGCTGGATGCACGACACGATTTTCGGGGCTGCTGATCGCGCTCACCGTCGCTGTGTCGACCGCTACCGCGGGTACGGTCACGGGCGGTGTGGCGGCGGCGCAGGCTCCGAATGTCGCGGGCCCGTCGACGAATTTGCCGATTGATAGCTGTCCTGCGCTGTATGCCTTGGGGATTCAGGGCACCGGCCAGTCGTCCCCGGACGCCGCACCCACCACCGACACCGGAATGCTGTCCACGGTCTTCCTGCCGATGATGGCCGAAGCTCCAGATGACGGGCTCGTCGAGCGCGCTTACGTGCCTTATGAATCCGGCTTCGGCGGTGCCACCGGCGGTGGGGTGGTGCCGTATTCGGAATCGGTAGCCGGAGGGTTGTCGAGGCTGCGCAGCATGGCGTCGTCGGTGGCCGAACGCTGCCCGAACACCAGGTTCGGCATCGTCGGCTACTCCCAGGGCGCGCACGTGGCCTCGATCTTCGCCCAGGAAGTCGGGCAGGGTAGCGGCGTGCTGCCGCCCGAAAAGGTCGCCGCGGTAGCGCTGTTCGCCGACCCGACCCGCAATCCGGGCGCACCGCTGTTCCCCGGTGCGCCGGGCAAGGCCACGCCCGACGCCGCGCCCGGGACCGCCGGTGCGGAACTCGCGCGGATCGTGGCGCTGCCGCAGGCACCCGCCAGCGGTGGCGGCATCGGTCCCGAACGCGACAAGGCCGAGAACTTCGGCGCGCTCACCGGCCGGGTGGCCAGTTTCTGCGCGGCAGGCGATCTCGCCTGTGACGCCCCGGAGGGCGCGCCCATCCTGAAAGCGGTGGCCACGATCGCCGGTCAGGCCAAGCTCAGTGGTGGCGATCCGATCGCCTCGCTGGTCTCGGTCGCTCAGGCCCTGGCCTACACCTCGATCAAGACCGCGACGAAGGTGGTCAACGAGGATATCCAGGGCAATTCGCTGGCGAGTCTGTCGATCTCGCCGAAGAAGTCGATCTCCCAGCGTCTGGCCGATGCCGCCGACCCGCGCACCCCGCTCGACATCCCGGCCGCCCTGCGCGCCCTGCTCAAAGTGGGCATGATCGGACTGAACGCCGTGGTCACCGTGGTGCGCACGGTGCTGAACCCGGCCGCCATTGCCGACTTGGCCACGGCCGGGCTGAGCAATCCGCCCGCCGCGTTGCTCGCCCTCGGCACCAAACTGGTGGGCGCGATTCCGCAGCTCATCCCGCCCACCACCGGCGTGCGCCTGGTGAATCAGGCCTTCGACGCCGTGGTGCAGAACATCACCGACAACAAAGAACTGCTCAATACCACCACCTGGGTGCGGTATTGGGATACCGTCCAGCGGCACGGTGCCTACGGCACCGCCACCGTGTCGGCCGACGGCGACGCTCCGACGAAGTTCGTGGCCGACTGGTTCGCCGCCGTCGCCAGGGATCTGGCCGGCACCTTCGGTTCCGATACTGCGCCCCAGCCGGGCTCGGAGACCGCGCAGGACGCCCCGCGGGCGCCCGCGCCGGGATTCACCGAGCCCGGCCCCGGCGCGTCGACTTCACCTGACCAATCGGGTACGGGACAATTTCCCTTTGGGACAGGAGTCGACGGCGCCTCCTTTGGCGGCGCGACTGCGGACCGAACCATCGAACCGATCGCGACGACCGAACGACCCGACACACCCACCACCTACCCGTTCTCCACGAACTGATCGCCGAGAGGGTTCGACGATGCGACACCACGCGCCCCGATCTGCGGGAATGGGGGAATGTTGAAGTCGTACAAACATCTCGATCGTTGGTACGACGCCCTCGAGCCGGACGCCGGGTCGAGCGCCCCGGCACGCCCCGCCGAGGAGAGCGCGCCGGTCGCGGACGAGGACGACGGCCCCGCGAGGTACCCCGACTACATCCACGACGAGGAACCCGTCGCGCCTCCCGAGCCGCCCGTGCGGCGCAGCGAATTCACCGGCGGCTGGTCGGACTGGGTGGCCGACCGCGCGCCCGGCCCCGACGACGACTACACCCCGCGCAATGGTGACGTGGTCCGGTTCCCGTGGCCCGACGACGATCCGGAGGAGATCGCCGAACCGGTGCGCCTCGGCGCGGCGCGCGACCTGCGCACCGCGGTGAAGAGTTCCGGTGGCGGCCGGACGCGCGCGGTCCTGGTACTGCTCGCGACGGTGCTGCTGCTGGCCGCCGCCGCGGCCGGCGTGCTGTATCTGCTGGGTGGCTCCGGCGAGCGCCGTGCCGGCGAGGAGACCGCGGTCCAGTTCACCGCGGGCAGCTCCGATTCCGCCGCCGGGCCTGCGCAGCGGTGTCCGACCGAACGCACCGACGAGGTGGTGCGCAGCGCGGAGGCCGGCGGCACCGGCTCCGGCCCCGACGCGATCCTGCGCTTCCAGTACGCCTACTACGTCGACCGTTCCGCGGCGCTGGCCCGCGAAGTCGTCGCTCCCGACGCGCCGGTCTCGCCGGCCTCGGTGATCCAGCGCGGTATCGACAGCATCGCCGAGGGCACCACGCACTGTGTGCGCATCGTGACCCTCGAACAGGGCCGTTACTCGGTCGAAGTCACCGAATACCGGCCCGATGGCCAACCGGCCACCTACAGCAAGCAGATGGTCACCACCGCGGTGATCGGCGGCCGCACCCTCATCACGGGTATCACGGCCGGATAGAGGGAGAGCAGAGCGATGGGAGACGACTGGAGCCGTTGGCTCGACGATGCGCCGGATGCCGGCGCGCCGTCGGACCGCTCCGGGCGCAGCAAGGCTCCGGTGGTGCGGTTGCGCGGCGAGCGCGGGTCCACCCGTGGCGGACGCACCGGGTATCGGCCGGTCCTGGTGGTGGGCGGTTGCGGTGGTGCGGGGACCACCACGACGGCGTTGGGCCTTGCGGGTGAGCTCGCCCTGTCGGGGGCGCAGACCGTCGCGGTGGACGCGACCGCCGCGGGCAGTGATCTCGGGCTGCGCGGCGCCGACGAACACCTGCATCCGATCAGCCTGCAGTCGTGGTTGTACGGCCGCGGCGACGACGAACCGGCTCCGCTGAAGGAATGCCTGTCGCGCTCGACCTCCGGGTTCGGACTGCTGTGGCGCGATGCGGCACCACTGCGCAGGCGTGCGAGTTATCTCACGGTCGCCCGCGCCATCGACGACGCCGGCTACACCGCCGTCTACGACGGTGGCCATCCGATTGCCGGACGTCAGCTGCGGCCGCTGCTCGATGACGCGGATGTCGCTCTGGTGCTTGCCATTCCGGCGCGAACCGACGCCGCCAACCGGCTGCGCGTCACGCTGGAATGGCTCGACGACGAGTTCGGCGACGCCGTCGACGGGCCGGGCAGCGGCATCGTCGGCGACACCACCATCGTCATCTCGCATCAGCAGCCCGGCGTCGATTCCCGAGTTGCCGACCATTTGCGTGAACATCTGTCCGGCTGGGTTCGCGACATCGTGGAAATCCCCTACGACACGCATCTGGCGCGCGGTGAACTCGTGCGCCACATCTCGCTCGACGATCAGACGCGTCGAGCGTATGGGCGTCTTCTCGCCGGGGTGGCATCATGACCGCCGCCATGAATCTTCGCCGCCGCAAACCCGAATCCACACCGGCCGGGGTGATCGCCCCACCGGAGTCGCGGCGCGCGCCCATCTGGGACCGCCCGGTGCCCGGTGCCGGGCGTGCGCCGCTGGTCTGGTTGCTCGGTGTGCACGGCGGGGCCGGAGCCAGTAGCCTCGCGCACGTGCTCGCGCCCGCGGCGGATTCGGGCCGCCGCTGGCCCGGCGTCTTCGACCGCGAATCGCCGTTCGTCGTGCTGGTATGCCGCGAAACCATCGCCGGTCTGACCCGCGCCCATGACCTGCTGCGCCAGCACCATGCCGGTTTCGCCGGTCCGTCGGAGGTGCTCGGGCTGATCACCGTCGCGGCGCGCCCGGGCCGCATGCCCGCCGAGATCCGCCGCTACCGCGAGGTCGTCGGCTCGCTGGCCGGGCGGCTGTGGCAGGTGCCGTGGTATGAGGAATGGACCCTCGTCGAACCGGAGAAGCTGCCGGTGTGGGCGCCGGGGGTGGAACCGCCGCTGAAGAAACGCAGGATCGACCCGCTCGACGAAGTTCCGCTGGAAGTGCGTGATCTCGGTGCCGAGATCGTCGCGGCCGCCCGCGAGAGCATCGCCGACGAGGCGAACGAGGAGGGGATGCGATGAGTCCGGCCATGATGCTGCACGAGGGGGGCGCAGGCGGTGCTGGCGCAGGTGGGCAATCCGACGCCGGAGGCTCCGCCCGCAACGGACGCCGGATTGCAGGCGAGTCGCTGGGGAATCTGGGCGCTGCTGATCGGCCTTCCGCTGGTCGCCATCGGCGTGGTGATCTTCGTCCTGCTCCGGGTCGCGAGTTCCGATCGCCGGCGCGCACCCGCACCGCCCGCCCCGCACGGCTGGGCGGCACCGGGGCAGTCGCCCGGCTGGAATGCTCCCGGCCCGCAGCCGGTTCCACCGCACGGTCAGCACGCCGGACCGGGGTGGAACCCGCCGCCGGGCCCCGCCACCCCGAACCCGAACGGCGCGCCGCCCGCGCAGCCGGGATGGGACCGGCCACCCATGACCACCAACCCACCGGGGCACTGATGAGCGAATTGTGTGCGATGCCGTCGATATCCACCCCTCCACCCATCGAGAAAGGCACCCGATGAGCACGATCCTCCTCGCCGTGCAGGACACATACGGCACCGTTCTCGCCCAGGTGGGCAATCCGACACCCGAGGCGCCTCCCGGGTCGGAGAAGATCCTGCAGCTGGTGCGCTACCTGACCTGGTTCGTGCTGCTGTCGGGCATCTGCGGCATCACCTACGCCGGCGGTAAATTCGCCTGGGAGAAGTGGACCGGCGGCGGCCTGGAATCGCCGAAGATGGTGGCGGGCGCCATGATCGGCGGTGTCGTCGCCACCAGCGCGGGCACCATCATGAACGCCGTCATCGGGACGTGAGGTCGACGATGTCCAGTATGCGGGCCATGGAATTGCTGGCCTACAAACAGATGCCGGCCGAGGTCGTCGAGCCGATCATGCAGTTGCTGAACTGGCTGCTGTGGTTCGTGCTCATCGGTTGCCTGGCCTGGATGATCGTCTCGGCGGGCAAGCTGTGGATCGCGTTCCGCGGCGACCTGGCGATGAACGACTCCTCGCACGGCGTCCTCATGAGTCTGCTCGGCGCGGGGGTGGCCAGCACGGCCTCCGGAATCGCGCTGGCCTTCCTGCCTGCATGAGCCGACGGCATCGAACAGAGAACCACCAGCCGATGAACTCCACAGTGTGTGCGCCCGTCTGCCGCCATGCGAGGTGGCGTGGTGTGCGCGGACCGGCCGCGGGCGCGTTCGCGGCGACGATGCTGCTGGCCGCGGTCGGCTGCGCGAACGGCGACAACGCGGGCCCCGGTCTGTCCACCCCGCCGTCGAACGTACGCTGGGAGCCCTTCCAGGGAGTGGCCCTGCCACACACCGACCAGGGGCCCGCGCACGAATCCGACGGCGCGGCAACGGGCTTCGATCATTCGCCGCCCGGTGCCGCGGTCGCCGCCATCACCCACACGGTGCGATTGTCGGTGGCTACCGACAGCCAGTGGCCGAAGGTGGTCGCCGCGGAGGTGTTACCGGGCCCCGGTAAGGACGAGTGGGTGGTGAATCGGCTGCTGCTGTCCATCACCGGACCGGCGTCACCGGAGTACGCGCCGCGGTTACTCGGCTACAAGATCACCGGATACACCGATGAACGCTCCACCGTGGACGTCTATACCGAGTATTCGGACAGTTCGATGGCGGTGAACCACACCGTCGTCGAATGGTTCGGCGAAGACTGGAGGTTACGGCTGCCCGACCCGGACTCGACCGAACCCGCGGTCGACGACATCGACGAATTACCCAGCGACATCGTGATATTGGAGGCCCCGCAGTGAGCGAGAAGAAGGAGCCGTACGCGCGCGATCGCGTCTCCTTCGGCGTCGTCGCCTCCGCCGCGGTGCTGACGCTCATCGTGATCGTCGGGGTCTTCGTCTATGTCGGCGGCGATGACGAGCCGGCCGGCCAGGGCAGCGTCTCGGTGGTCGACGGGCCGGGGTCGGAGGGATTCGCCGAACCGGAGGTCGACATCTTCGGCCGCCGGGTCGACATCCCGAACAACCCCGCGGGACAGCCGCTTCCGCAGAATCCCGAATCGCAGGCCAAGCCCTCGGACCCGGATTGGCTGACCGCGGCGCCTGCCGGAACCACGCAACCGCGTGGCTGGCAGCGGGTGTACGGCGCTTCGGTGCCGTTCTCCACCTCCGACGGGCCGACGCGCATCGAAGACGGTCTCGCGGTGGGCTACGCGCACACCCCGCAGGGTGCGGCGCTGGCCGCGGCGCAGATCACCTACCGGCTCAATGCCCGACCGGCGCACCGGGATCTGTATGTGCGGCAGGTGCGGGTGTCGGCGCAGCAGATCGCGGCCTACGATCGCGCGCTGGAGGCCGATCGGCTGCCCGAACAGCAGCCGGAAAGCGTGACCAGGTATTTCGTCGCCTCCGATGCGTTCAAGGTCGACGATTACGCCGACGATATGGCCATCGTGCGGCTGGCCACCCGCGCGCAGGTGGTGGACGGCAAGCAGTTGTGGGTGGCGATGCGGATGATCATGGTGTGGGACGCCGGTGACTGGCGGCTGAAGCCGACCACCTCGGAGAACCCGCCGGCGGAGTACATCGAAACGCTCGAGGGGTGGACGGCATGGTGACGGCATCGCGCAGTACCGAGACGGCCACACGCACAGGGAAAGCGCACGAGGGTGACAGGCGAACAGCTCGACCGGACCGATTCCCCGCACGAGACCGAGGGGTTCCCATGGTGAGGCGGATTGTCACGATCTTCGCGGTCATCTTCACGGTGATGATCGCGACGCCGACGGTGGCCTACGGCCAGACCTACGGCTTCGACGAGGCATGCAACGAGATCCACGAAACCCTCGACAACGTCGGCATTCCCGGCGTCTCGCTCGGTGACGCGGCCTCGGCGGTGTGCAAGGCGGGCAATGCGGCCTCCCATCCCGGCCAGGCCGCGACCGCGGTGAAGGACAAGGCATGGGATTCGACCTTCGGCAAGGTCGTCGATTCGCTGATGAAGGGTCTCGGCGAGGCGATCATCCTGGCGCTGACCTTCTGGATGAAGGTGCCCAACGAAGCCGTCAGTGATTCCGGCGCGTTGTTCACCAAGATCAACGACTACACCTATCAGGTACAGATTCTGCTGCTCATCGCGTCGGTGATGATCTCGGGCCTGAGATTGGCCGAAGCCAGACGCGGGGCCGTGATGAACGAAGCGGCCGAATCGTTCCGGATGTTCGCGCGGGTGGTGTTCAGCTCCTGGATGCTCGGTGCGGTGATCGTCGCGGGCACGGTGGCCTCGGATCGGTTCGCCGAGTGGATCATCAATGATTCCACCAACGGCAATGCCAAGAACCTGGCCGAGCTGATGGTGAAAACCAGTAAGCTGCAAGCCTTCTCGCCAGGTTTGGTTTTGATCATCGCGATCGTCGGCCTGCTCGGCGCGTTGGCGCAGATCGTGCTCGCCATCGTCCGGCAGGGCCTGCTGGTGATCGCCGCCGGTGTGCTGCCCCTGGCGGCCGCGGCGTCGGGGATGAACACCGGTAAGCAGTCCTATCAGAAGCTGGTGGGCTGGATCATCGCGTTCATGCTGTGGAAACCGGTCGCCGCCATCGTCTACATGATCGCGTTCACCACCGCGGGCCACGTCGACGAGCTGACCTCCACCTCCGGGCTGCCGGATGCCGAACAGGCCCAGCGCATGCTGGTCTCGATCGTGCTGTTGTGCAGTGTGGCGTTCGTGCTGCCCGCGCTGATGCGCCTGGTCACCCCGGCCGTGGCGATCGTCGGCAGCGGCGGCTCCGGTCTGACCGCGACCGGCGGCACGCTGCTGGCCGCCGCGGGCATCGGTGCCCTCGCCGGCACCAAGGCCGTCGGGGTGAAGGGCGCCGCGGCGCCCGGGTCGGCCGGATACTTCGGCGGTGCGGGTAGCCCGCCGCCCGGTGGTAGCGGCGGGCGCGGGGGCGGCGCACCCCGACCTGCGCCGCCACCCCGAGGCGGCGGCGGAGGTGCGGCGGGCCAACCGCCACGGGCCTCCGGCGCACCCGCGGGGGCGGCCGGGGTACCGTCCGGTGCGGCGCGCGCGGCGGGCCGGATCGGCGCGGCCAGGGCCGCCACCTCCGGGATGAACCGGGCAGATCAAGTCATGGGTGATGTCGCGGGCGACCGCTGGGCCAACCGCTCACCCGACCTCGGGAGGAGCACCATTCCGCGATGACGAACCTCGACACCTACGAGCGCCGTTCCTACGGCCTGTGGCAGAAACCGCGCAGCGCCGGCCTTTTCGGCCTGCGCTGGGAAGAGACCGTGCTCGGTTTCGTCGTCGTGATCACCGCCCTGATCACCGCGATGGTCGGCGGTTTCCAATGGGGGCTGATCGTGGGTGGCGTCGGCGTCGCAATCATGGTTCCACTGGTGTGGCGGACGGGGGGCCGCTCCGGCTACGAGACGGGATTGATGATGTTCAACTGGATGCGTTCGCGCAGTCGCGGCGAGCACGTGTACCGCGGCGGCCGGTTCTCCCGGATCCCCGGCGGGGTCACCCGGCTGCCCGGGCTGCTGGCTCCGTCGAAGCTGTACGAGGGCATCGACGCGGGCGGCTACAGCTTCGGCATGATCCATCTGCCGCAGTTCGCCCAGTACACCGTGGTGCTGCGGGCCTGGCCCCAGGGCCATGAGGCGGTCGACCAGCCGGTGATCGACCGCTGGGTCTCGGCCTGGGGCACCTTCCTCGCCTCGGTGGGCCAGACCAGCGATATCGTCGCCGTCGTCCCGGTGATCGACACCGTGCCCGAAACCGGGAACCGGCTGCTCACCGAGGTATCCACGATCACCCGGCCGGAGGCGCCGGAGCTGGCCCAGCAGGTGATGTACGAGCTGGCCACCGAATTGCCGCAGGAGCGCGTGCAATTGCTGCCGCGGGTGGCCATCACGTTCAAGGCCACCACGGCCGAGCGCCGCAAGAACCCGGCCGAGGAAGCGGTGGAGATCGGGCGCAGGCTGCCCGGCATCTGCGCCGCCCTGGCCGAGGCGGGCGTGCGCGCGCAGCCGATGTCGGCCGATGAGGTGATCTCGTTCATCCGGCGCAGCTACGATCCCGCCTCGCAGGCCGATCTCGAGGTGGCCGCGGGTGAACCCGAAGGCCACGGCCTGGACTGGGCCGACGCGGGCCCGGTCTCGCACGACGAGAAGTGGGATCACTTCGTGCACGACGGTGGTCGTTCGGTCACCTGGGAGATGGACGCGGCCCCGGAAGGCGCCGTCGACGAACGGGTCCTGCAGCGGCTGCTCGCCCCGAATCCCGAAGTGCCGCGTAAGCGTATCGCGATCGTGTACCGTCCGCATTCAGCCGCCGACGCCGCCGAGATCGTCGATGACGACTTCAAGAACGCGCTGGTGGCGCAGCAGAGCGAACGCGGAGTCGTCTCCGCGTCGGCGACCCTGCGGGTCGGCGCCACCCAGCAGGCCCGCGAGGAGCAGGCGCGTGGACACGGCGTGACCCGCTTCGGGGCGCTGGTGACCATCACCGAGCCCCTGCGCGGTGATCTGCCGCGGATCGAGGCGATCACCCGTGACCTGTCCACCCAGGCGCGGTTGAAGATCCGGCGGTGCTACCGCTACCAGGCGGCGGCCTTCGCGGCCTCACTCGGCTGCGGAGTGATCCTGCCCGAACACGCGACGATTCCGAAAGCACTTGCGGGGTGAGCGATTGATGGCACGCGAGCACGAGCCACCCGTACGGGAGCGCGAGGACGTCCGCCGGCCCCGGCGGACCGAGGCCGATCACGACGAATGGGCACGCCCCGAGCGTCGGCGCGAGACCCCACGGGAGGAGCCCGCCCGGGAGCGGCGCGGCAGCGGCGGACGTCGTCCGCGCGCCGGTGCGCCACGACCCGACGGTGAACGTTCGCGTGCCGACGTACCGGGCACCGACAAGGCCGCCGGTGCACAGCCAGGTCGCGGTGGACGCGCCCGCCCCAACCGCACCGATGCCGCGCGGGCACGTCCGGTGAAGTTCGACAAGACCGCCGACCGCGCGATGCGCAATCCGAGGCAGGATCGGGCCACACAGCGCGCGAAAGCCAAGGCGGACAAGCGGCAACAGTCCGGGCCGCCGCTGCTCGACGACGACACCCGCGCGCGGCTGGAGATGATCAGCCGGGAGCAGTCCGGGCTGCGCGCGGCCTGGGCCACCTTCCGTATCCGCACCGACGATATCCGCCGCCGCAACTACGCCGCCCGCGCCGAGCAGACCTACGTCGACGGCTTCGACCGGCAGACCGCACAGCTCACCGACCGCGGCTATGCGGGCCCGGGCGGCGGCCGGATGAACGTGGTGGGCAGGCCCGTCGAGTATCGCGCCACCACCGCACAGGTCGCGGGCCTGTGGCCGTGGTCGGTCGGTGCCGGCGCGCCGCTGATCGGTACTCCGCTCGGTTCGCATCTGCACACCGGGGCGCCGGTCTGCTTCGACCCGATGAACTGGTTCATGCGCGGTAGCTTCATCACCGCGCCGAGCCTGTTCGTGCTCGGGCTCAACGGCTTCGGTAAATCGTCGCTGGTGCGTCGGATCGTGCTCGGCGGGATCGCCCAGGGCATCACGCCGTTGATCCTGGCCGACGTCAAGCCCGACTATCGCAAGATGGTGGAGATGGTCGGCGGCCAGGTGATCGATCTCGGTTACGGTCACGGCAAGCTCAACCCGCTGGCCGCGGGCGTGCTCGGCCAGGTGGTGCCGCAGCTCGATCACCTTCCCGCCCTGCAATTGCAGGTGTTGCAGGATCTGCGGGCCCGGCAGGTGACGCTGATCGCCGGTCTGGTCGAGTTGGTACGCGGTGCGCGGGTGCGCGATTTCGAGGAGACGCTCATCTCCACCGCCCTGCGCATCCTGTACCGGCCGGGCAGCGGGTTCACCCCGGACAAGCCGCCCATCATGGACAACCTGCTCGAGGTGATCGTCGCGGGCGGCGAGGAATTGATGCTCGACGCCGGCGCGGACAACGAGTCCGAATACCAGGTGGCGATCAAGAATCTGCGCCGGTCGCTGCGCGCGCTCACCCAGGGTCCGTTCGGCGCGGTGTTCAACGGCCAGACCTCGGTGCCCATCGACACCGATTCGGTCGCGGTGTGCATCGACGTCTCGCATATCCCGCAGGGCGACAAGAAGCTCAAGGCCGCGGTCATGCTGGCTTGCTGGGCCGACGGATTCGCCGCCGTGGAGGCCGCGCACACGCTCACCGATGCGGGGATGGCGCCACAACGCTATTTCCAGGTGGTGATGGACGAGCTGTGGCAGGTGCTCGGTCTCGGCGATTTCATGGTCGACCGGGTCGACGAACTGACTCGTCTGCAACGTGGCATCGCCACCGCGCTGATCATGATCAGCCACACCATCAAGGATTTGCAGTCGCTGGGTTCGGAAGCGGCCATCGCCAAGGCGCTCGGTTTCCTGGAACGGGCGCGCGCCAAGATTTTCGGTGCGCTGCCCGCCGAGGAGATCAAACGCCTCGACAGCACGATTCCGTTCACCGCTGCCGAAGAGGAGATGGTCACCGGATGGTCGGCGCCGCAGGCCCTGACCGGCGAGGCGCTCAAGCCCGGGCAGGTGCGGCCGTCTCCGCCGGGCACCGGCAAGTTCCTGCTGAAGATCGGCGAGGACCGCAGGCCGGGAATTCCGTTCCACATGGAGTTCACGTTGTCGGAGAAGGAAAGCGGAATCCACGACACCAACCAGCGTTTCGACGAGTTCACGCGGGTGCCGGGCCCTGCGGGCGGCCCGGAACCGGGTGGTTCGGATTCGGCGGGTGGGAGCGCAGCATGATGCCGCACCGGTCTTATCGCAAAGTGTCGCCCGAGGTGCGTGACGCCGCCGTCGAGCAGGTCATCGCGCTCACCGGGAAACTACGCAGCGAATCGGAGGCGTGCCGGGTGGTCGCCGAACAGATCGGCGTGCACACCAATTCGGTGCGCAACTGGGTGCGGGCCGCGGAAGGCCCGAGCCTGGAACGCATGGACGCCGTCGCCCTGCGCCGCAAGGTCGCACTGTTGCAGCAGCAGCTGGCGGCGGCGGCGGAGATGAACCGGGCGCTGGCCGACACGCTCAACGAAGCCCGGCGCCGCACGTGAACCCTGCGAGGGTGTCATGAACGTGCGCTCGGTGCTGGCGCTCGTCGTCGGAGCCGCGCTCGGCCTGATGACGCTGGTGGTGGTGATCGTGCTGCCCTCGGTGGACGACCCGTGCGAGGGCGGCGAGGTTCTCGGTCCCACCCAGACGATGCTGCCGCCGCTGGGTGGTTATGCGCCCGGCGATCCACGGGCCGCCGGTGCCTCGCCCACATCCGGCACGGGCACACCTGCGGCGCAGGCGAATCCGGCCGTCACCGCGACGCCGTCGCTGGCCGCCGGTGTCGGGTCTCTGCGGCGGACGTTGCCGTTGGCCACCGGCACCTACAGCATTTCCGACGTCTTCGGCTCGCGCGGTGGCGGGCACAAGGGTGTGGACATGGCGGCCGCCGACGGCACGCCGATCTTCTCGGTCGGCGACGGCCGGGTGGTCGCGGCCGGTCCGGCGTCCGGATTCGGTAACTGGATCGTTGTCGACTCGGTCGACACCAACGGCCGCGCGTATTCGGCGGTGTACGGCCATATGTGGGACAGCGGCGTCCTGGTGCGGGTGGGGGAGACCGTGCGCGCCGGACAGCATATCGGCTATGTCGGCTCGGCCGGCGAATCCAGCGGCCCGCACCTGCATTTCGAGGTGGTGCCGGGTGGGCGGTTCACCGGTGGCCGTCAGATCGATCCGATGCCGTGGCTGGAGGGCGCCCCGACTCCGGATGTCGGTGGTGCGCGCGCGTTCTCCGACGACCCACGCTGTGTGCGTGGCTTCGGCAGCGCGGGAGGAGCGCTCGCCGATGGCAAGGTTCCGCCCGAACTCGAGATCTGGTACCGGCGCGCCGGTTCGATCTGCCCGGAGATCACGCCGTCGCTGCTGGCCGCCCAGGGCAGGCAGGAGTCCGGCTTCCGCCGGGGCGCCACCTCGCCCGCGGGCGCGCAGGGATTGGCGCAGTTCCTCCCGGGAACGGCGGCGAGCATCAATCCCGATGACGGCCAACCGTATGTGATCGATGCCGACGGCAATGGTGTGGCCAGTGTGTGGGACGACGGTGACGCCATCGTCGGTCAGGGTCGCTATATGTGCGCCATCGCGCACAAGATCTCCGGCTGGCTGTCGCAGGGCCGGGTGCAGGGTGATCTGGTCTCCTTGACGCTGGCCGCCTACAACGCCGGTGAGGGCGCCGTACTCGCCTCCGGCGGCATGCCGAATCAGGTTGCCGCGCACTATTCCGAGACCCACCCGTACGTGGCGAACATCCTGGCGATGGAGCCGCAGTACCGTGCGCCGGGATCGCTCGGACGATTCGTGCCGGGGGAGGGGACCGAGGGCAGCCAGGTCGTGCAGGCCGCCCACGAGTGGCTCGGCACCCCGTACGTGTGGGGCGGCGGTGGCCCGCAGGGGCCCACCGGGGGCGGCCTGGACGGTCCGGGTCTGACCGCGGCGGCGGTCTTCGCGGCGTCCTCGGGCTCGATCACCCTGCCGCGCACCGCCGAACAGCAGTGGGAAGCCGGAGTGGAGGTGCCGTTGAGCGCGATCGAGCCGGGTGACCTGGTGTTCAGCGATTTCGGACCGCGTGGTCCCGCGCAGGTGGGTGTCTACGCCGGTGACGGGCAGATGATCCGCTCCGCGCCGGGCGCGACCGCGGGTTCCGCGGGTGGGGTGGCCGAGGCGCCGGTGCCCGGCGACGCACGAGCGAGGAGAGTGCTGTGAACACGCGTGCGGCAGCGCCGAACCGGCGGCGGGGACGGTTAGCCTGGAAGAGCAGGGTATCGGCGCGGGCGAAACTGGTGGTGGTGCTGGTGACGGGCATCGCGATGATGAGCGCGGCCTGCGGTCGCGAGGACGACGGGCAGGCAGGTCCGGGCAGCGGACCCGCTACTTCGACCACCCGTCAGCTCGAAGCTGTTCCGGCACCGGACCCGGTCACGCCCGAGGGCGTGGCGGTCGCGGCCCTGCGTGAGATCTACACCTGGAATCCGGTCGGCGAGGATCAGGGCGCGTCACTGGTGCGGGCACGGAAATGGCTCGGTCCCAGCCTGATTCGCGTCGCAGAAGGCGCCAGCACCGGCGGCGAGACTCCCAAACCGTCCCTGCGCTGGGCCGAATGGGCAGACGCGGGCGCCAGGATCGACGCCTTCACCTTCGCGTCCGGCGAGAAGGCGCCGGCCGGTGCGGATCCGAACGTGCAGCAATTCAAGATCGGCATCGAACAGACCGTCGTCTACCCCGACGGACGCGAGGAGCCGCTACCGCCCGCCACCGTCATCGCCACCGTGGTCCGCACCCCGGACGGCTGGCGGCTCGACGGCTATCGGTGACAACGCTTTCCACACGGATCAATCAGGAGGCAGGTATGGCGAAAAAGAAACCGGTGAAGGATCCGGCAGTTGTCGGACCCGACGGCACCCTCATCCTGATCTACGTGGTCGGCGCCGTCCTCGCCACCCTGTGGCTGGCCCTGCATCTGGGCAATCTGCTCGCGGTGACCCGCCAGGACATCCCGGTGAACCCGATCGAGATCGTGGCCGGTTTGATCCGCGGCAAACTGCACTGGCCGCGCGGGGCGACCGTCATCCTGCTGCTCGTCATCGCCACGGCCATCGCCGTGGTGGTCATTCGGCGGCGGCTGCAGGCCCGCCGCAACAAGGGCAGGCTCGGCGTCGACGACAAGGCCGACGTGATGGGCAACGGCAGCGCCATCGCCTCGCTCACCGAGGCCGGCGTGCGCGAGAAGGCCAAGCAACTCGGCGTGCGCCTCGGCTACGACGACGCTCCCGGTGTGCCCATCGGTATCGGCGTCGCCGACGGTGTGATGCTGTACGGCTCGTATGAGGATCTGCACCTCGATATCTGGGGGCCGCGTCAGGGCAAGTCGACCTCCCGCGTCATCCCGGCCATCCTCACCGCCATCGGTCCCGTGCTCGCCACCTCGAACAAGCGTGACGTGGTCGACGCGACCCGTGACGTCCGCGCGGCCAAGGGATCGCCCACCTTCGTCTTCGACCCGCAGGGCGTGGCGGGCGAGGAGGCCAGCTGGTATTGGGATCCGCTGGGCTGGGTGGATGCCCGCCACGAAGGCTGCGAAATGCGCGCCGCCCGGCTGGCCGGCCATTTCGCCGACGGCGACGACGGTTCCGACGCCAAGACCGACGCGTTCTTCGATCCGGAAGCCGAAGATCTGCTGGCCGGGCTGTTTCTCGCCGCGGCGGTCGGCGGCAAACCGATCACCCAGGTGTGGGAGTGGGTCACCAACCCGGGCAATATCGAGCCGATTCAGCTGCTGCGCGATACCGGGCACGATTTCACCGCCTCCGGCCTGGCCTCGCAATACAACACCGACGACCGCACGCGCAGCGGTATCTTCGGTACCGCCAAGAAGATGGTGCGCTGCCTCAAGCTCACCAATGTGCACCCGTGGGTCACCCCCGGCGGAAGTCGCCAGCAGTTCGACGAATTGGATTTCATCGAGCGCAACGGCACCCTTTACAGCCTCTCGCTCGAGGGCCGGGGGTCGGCCTCACCACTGGTCAGTGCGCTGACCGAGGCGGTGATCGATATCGCCATGCGCAAGGCCGCGCGGTCGGCGGGCGGACGCTTGCCGATACCGCTGCTCGCGGTGCTGGACGAGGCCGCCAACGTGGTTCGCTGGAAGGATCTGCCCAAGCAGTACAGCCATTTCGGCTCGCGCGGCATCGTGGTGATGACCGTGCTGCAATCGTGGGCCCAGGGCGTGCGTTGCTGGGGCGAAGCCGGCATGAACGCCCTGTGGTCGGCGGCCAATATCAAGGTGCTCGGCAGCGGCGTCGACGATACGAACTTCTTGCGTGAGCGTTCCGAGGCGATCGGCGAGCATTCGTCGATTTCGGCGTCGGTATCGGAATCCAAGGGCAGCAAGAGTTATTCGCGCTCGCTGGGTTCGTCGAAGACCTTCACGGTGCAGGCGCTGGCGACCCTGCCGCGCGGGCGGGTCATCGTCTTCCCCTCCGGTGCGCCGCCGGTGCTGGTGCGCACCGTCCCCTGGTGGGAAGGCGATTACGCGGCAGCGGTGCAGCAGTCGATCGAGCAGCACGATCCGCAGCGCAAGACCGTGATCACCGATCTGATCCCGGCGCCGTCGCTGAGCAAGGCAGTACCGTCAGCGGAACCGGGTGCCGGTTCCGGCCAGATCGAGGAGGTTCGTCCACTTGACCAGCAATGAGCAGCCGGAAACCGAATACCACGATGTCGGGGAGTTCGTGCACAACTACCTGACCGGGCTGTATCAGCGACAGGTCACCGACATCAACGACACCGTGTGGTGCCCGGAATGGTGGCGGCACAAGGAAGCGGTGGCCCGGCTGGAGGCGGTGTGGCGGGCCTTCGAATTCTTCCGGCAGGATCCGACCACGGGGATGAGCATCTGGTTGCTCAACCATGCCGATAAGCACATGGCGGTCCTGTTCGACCCGAAGGGCCCGTTCAAGTACTGCAGTGTGCGGCACGGGCACAAGGAGATGCTCACCAGGCTCCCGGTCGCCACCTATCCGGAGGGCTTGTTCAGCAACCCCGACGAATACAGCCGCACCACCTGAGCGGTCCGAATACGACGCGGCGCCCGCCGAATTCGACGGGCGCCGGACGAACGGTGTGATCAGCGGGTGCGTTCGAGTCCGCGGGTGCGCTCCTGGTCCCTGCCGGTGAGGATTTCCAGACCAGGTTCGGGGCGGGTGCGGATGGCCTCGATGGGCGGCTTGGCCTGGCCGATCTCCATGAACATGCGCACCGCGGCGATTTCCGGCGCGATACCGATCTTGGCCAGATGTGCGGCCAGCGCGGCGCGGCGTTCCGGGGAGTCGTAGCGGATGGCGGCCTTGGCCGTGGCGGCGGCGATGGACCCGCCGGTGGGGGCGGGGAGCGAGGGCCGGTCCTTGTGCAGCGAAACACCCCGGTAGGGCATGCTCTCGCGCTCGACCGTGGCGGTGGCCTGCTGCGCCAGCCCCATCACCTTCTCCTGGCCGAGCGTCTTCTCCGGCGCGGGCCGGGAAATCATCTGGGCCAGTTCGATATTGCGCGGATCCTTGGACTTGGATTCGCGGGCCTCACGGATCTGCGCCTCACGCGCTTCTTTGATCTTGGCCTCGGTGAGCTTGGCTCTGGCCTCGGCTTCCTTCTGACCACGCTCCCGGGTTTTCAGCGCGACCAGGGTCGCGATCTGCAACATGGTCTTCATCATGGCCGCGGTTTCCCGGCCGATATCGTCCAGTTCCTCGGACATGGCTGCTCCCGATGCTGCGGTGATCCCTATGGATGATTGTGGTGCTTCGTCATGAACGCCGCTTCATATGTCATCGACTTCTTACGTCATCGATACAACCGCCATGCGAAAGGTGGCCGCCCGGCGATCCCTGGCCCGCCTGTGCGAACACCGGGAGCTCGCGCCGCCGACTTCGCTACGCGCACTCCGTATTACGAGATTACCCGAGAACACCCGGCCCAGTCGTTCCTAGCGGACCGCTCATCAGCATATATCGCACATTTCCGGCACGGAACCGAACTCGCCGGATGATCTTCGGTTCGAGGTCGAAAAGGCCGAACGATGACGGCGCCGGAGCAGGTTCGCCACCGATAGATCGGGCCCGCGACCAGTGCGGTCGCGGGCCCGATCTCGAGGGACGGGAAATCAGTCGATGCGGACCGAATTCAGCGTCACCGGCTGGTTCGGCTTGCCGTCGCCGGGGCCGTTGGACTCGTCCTGCCCGGCCTGGGCGATCTTGTCCAGGGTGGCGAGCCCGGTCTCGTCGACGGTGCCGAAGATGGTGTAGTTCGGCGGCAGCTGGGAATCGCCGTAGACCAGGAAGAACTGGCTTCCGTTGGTGCCCGGCCCGGCATTGGCCATGGCGATGACTCCGCGCTTGTAGGCGATCGGTTCCTGCAGGGCCGGATCATCGGGGGCGAACTGATCGGTGGGGTACTCGTTGTCGAACTGGTAGCCCGGTCCGCCCATGCCGGTGCCGGTCGGATCGCCGCACTGCAGCACCTCCAGGCCGGGGCCCTGGGTGAGGCGGTGGCAGCTGGTGCCGTCGAAGAAGCCCTGACCGGCCAGGCTGGCGAAACTGTTCACCGTGCACGGCGATTCGGCGTTGTTGAGCGTCAGGCCGATCGGGCCCTGGCTGGTCTCCATGCTGATGCTCAGCGTCGCGTTGTCGCCGGTGGTCTGGATGCCCTCGGTGCGCGGCTTCTGCGCCGGCTTGTCGGCGGGCTTGGGGCTGTCGGGATAGGCGCAGCTGACGGTGGCGGGCTTGGCCTTGGCCGACGGCGGAGGCGCGGCGATGGGGGTGCTCGACAGCGAGGCGTCCGGCGTCTCGGCCGCGGTGTTGTCGTTGTCCTCACCGCGGGTCAGGAAGTACACGCCGGTCACCGCCGCGACCGCGACGACGACGCCGAGCGCCGACATGGCGATGGTGAGTTGCTTGCGCTTGCGCGCCCGCGCGGCCCGGTTGGCCAGCTGGCGCTCCAGCTTGCGTTTCGCTGCCGCTCGACGCTGTTCGTTGCTCGGCACTACCACGTTCCTCCCGTGCGGCGGCCTGGCCCGGAGACCGGCCGTGCGCTGTTCTCTCACTACGAAAGTGTCATGTTCGGCTAAGAGTGTGCCATCTCTACCTGAGACCGCCCGGCACCCGCCGCGACCCGCGCGGACAAACCGGTTGGACTCGAGGCACGGTAGTGAGGGAAACTGGACCATCGTGACCAAGACCAGCAGCTTCTCCGCCCCGAAGGGGGTACCGGACTACGTGCCCCCCGGCTCGGCCGAGTTCGTCGCGGTGCGCGACGGCCTGATCCGCGCCGCCCGACTCGCCGGGTACGGGCATATCGAGCTGCCGGTCTTCGAGGACACCGAGTTGTTCGCGCGTGGTGTCGGCGAGTCCACCGATGTGGTGAGCAAGGAGATGTTCACCTTCTCCGACCGCAGCGATCGCAGCGTCACGCTGCGGCCCGAGGGCACCGCCGGAGTGATGCGCGCGGTCATCGAGCACGGCCTGGATCGAGGGCAGCTGCCGGTCAAGCTGTGCTATTCCGGCCCGTTCTTCCGCTACGAGCGCCCGCAGGCCGGCCGTTACCGTCAGCTCCAGCAGGTGGGCATCGAGGCCATCGGCATCGACGATCCAGCGCTGGATGCCGAGGTCATCGCCGTGGCCGATGCCGGCTTCCGCGGTCTGGGGCTGGACGGCTTCCGGCTCGAGGTCACCTCGCTCGGCGATGAGACCTGCCGCCCGCAGTACCGCGAGCTGTTGCAGGAGTTCCTGCTGGCGCTGCCGCTGGACGAGGAGACCCGCCGCCGCGCCCAGATCAACCCGCTGCGCGTGCTCGACGACAAACGTCCGCAGGTGCGTGAGATGACGGCCAACGCGCCGCTGATGATCGATCACCTGTCGGAATCGGCGAAAACCCATTTCGAGCAGGTACTCGGCCACCTCGACGCGCTGGGCGTGCCGTATGTGGTGAACCCGCGGATGGTGCGCGGGCTGGACTACTACACCAAGACCACCTTCGAATTCGTGCACGACGGGCTCGGCGCCCAGTCCGGGATCGGCGGCGGCGGCCGCTACGACGGCCTGATGGCCGAGCTGGGTGGGCAGGCGCTGTCGGGAATCGGTTTCGGTCTCGGCGTCGACCGCACCGTGCTCGCGCTGGCCGCCGAGGGCAAAACGGCGGGTGATCCGGCGCGCTGCGAGGTCTTCGGCGTTCCGCTGGGCGAGGCCGCGACTCAGCGCATGGTGGTGCTGGCCGCACAGCTGCGCGCCGCCGGGGTGCGGGTCGACCTGGCCTACGGCGGGCGCGGGGTGAAGGGCGCGATGAAGGCGGCCGATCGCTCTGGGGCCAAGTTCACCCTGGTCCTCGGCGACCGCGATCTGGCCGAGCAGACCATCGGGCTCAAGAACATGGCCACCGGCGACCAGCGCCAGATCCCGCTCGGCGAGGTGGTGGGCGCCGTTACCGCCGCATTGCATCGCGCGGAGTAGTACGGTGCCCGGGACATATCCCGCCGTGAGGACGACAGCGCGACCGTGACCGAACCAACTCCCGCACCGGGCGAATCCGATCCGCCGATCGGGCTCGACCTGGTCGCTCCCGAGGTGTACGCGCCGATGCTGCGGCGCCTGTCCCTGGCCGCCATCGGCGTCGGCGTCGGTGCCGCGCTGCTGGCGGCGGTGTGGGTGAGCTGGCCGATCGCCGTCCTCATCGGTCTCGTCGTCGGCGCGCCAACCGTCGGCTACGCGCTGGCGCTGCGGCGTCGGCGGATGTGGTTGCGCGGCAATACGATTCACGCCCGCACGCTCTTCGGTGAGCGGCGGATCCCGCTCGCCGAGGCGACTGGCGTGGAGATCCTGGTGTATCCGGGCCGATTGAGCCGAATCGTGCTGCGCGTGACCGCCGGGCCGGATACCCAGATCATCCCGCTGGCGATGTATACCGACGCGGGCAGCGGTCGCGAACTGCATCTGCTCGGCCTGCGCAAACTGGCCGACGGGCTGGCCGCCAGCCAGCTGGCGACCGCGGTCGCGGTCTCGGACATGCTGGTGCATCAGCTGCGCGCCGAGGCGCGCGATGCCGGGCTGGGGGAGCGTCCGCTCTATCGGGCGGTCACCCTCGTCCGCGCCAAGGACTACGTCTCACCGGTGGTGCTGACCGATAGCGAAGTGGCCGAACTGAGCTGAGATGTCTGTTACCTCACGGTCGGCCGACTCCGGCCGTGCGGCTGGCTAGGGTGGAAATCGCCAGATCATCCGGCCGACCGCTGAGGAGTCGCTGTGAGTGCTGCCGCCCGACCCGCGCCCGTGACCGTCGCCGTGACCGGCGGGGCCGGCCAGATCGCCTACGGATTGCTCTTCCGGATCGCCTCCGGCGCCATGCTCGGCCCCGATACCCCGATCCGGCTGCGTCTGCTCGAGATTCCGGCCGCGGTCGCCTCGCTGGAAGGTGTCGCGATGGAACTCGAGGACGGTGCGTTCCCGCTGCTGGAATCGGTCGATATCAGCGACGATCCGTGGGAAGGATTCGACGGCGCGAATATCGCGCTGCTGGTCGGCGCGCGCCCGCGCACCGCGGGGATGGAGCGTTCGGATCTGCTGGCCGCCAACGGCCCGATCTTCACCGATCAGGGCGCGGCGATCAACGCCAGCGCCGCTGACGACGTCAAGGTGCTGGTAGTGGGCAACCCGGCCAATACCAATGCCTACATCGCCATGACCAATGCCCCCGACGTACCGGCCGAGCGGTTCACCGCGATGACCCGGCTCGACCACAACCGGGCCATCGCCCAGCTGGCCAAGAAGACCGGAGCCGCGGCCGCCGAGATCGAGCGGGTCGCGATCTGGGGCAACCACTCGGCGACCCAGTACCCCGACCTCACCCACGCCACCGTCGCCGGCCGTCCGGCGCTCGAGATGGTGGACTCCGGCTGGGTGCGCGAGGACTTCGTGCCCACCGTGCAGCAGCGCGGTACCGCGATCATCCAGGCCCGCGGCGCTTCCTCGGCCGCCAGTGCCGCCAGCGCCGCGATCGACCACATCCACGATTGGGTGCTGGGTAGCGCGGGCGACTGGGTGTCGATGGCGGTGCCCTCCGACGGCTCCTACGGCGTACCCGAGGGTCTGATCAGCTCGTTCCCGGTGACGTGCGCCCACGGCGGGTACACCATCGTGCCGGATCTGGAGATCGACGAGTTCTCCCGTGCGCGGATCGACGCCTCGGTCGCCGAGCTCGACGCCGAACGCGGTGCGGTGATCGATCTGGGGTTCGCGAAACCGGCCTGAGCCGCCGCTCAGCCGACCGTCCAGGTTTCGGTACCGGTCAGCAGTTCTTGCAGATCGGCGCGACGGCCCTGCTTCGCCGCCGCGGTCTGGGCGCGCACGGCGTCGTCGTAGGTGGGGCGGGTGACGTCACGGAAGACGCCGGTGACGACGTGCTCGAGCCCCTGATCCGACAGCCGTGACAAGGCATAGGCGTATTCGGGCGCGTCGGTGTGCGCGTCGTGCACGATGATCTCGCGCTCGCCGACATCGGCGGTGCGTGCCACCGCGAGCCCGAAACCATCGCGCACGACAGCGAATTCACCATCGGCGCCGAAGACGACGGGCTGCCCGTGACGCAGCGGGATCAGCCGGGACTCGCTGTCGCCGCGGCGCAGCACATCGAAGGATCCGTCGTTGAAGATCGGGCAATCCTGCAAGATCTCCACGAACGAGGCGCCCCGGTGTGCGGTGGCCGCGCGCAGCACCTCGGTGAGCCCGGCGCGATCGGAATCCAGTGCCCGCGCGGCGAAGGTGGCTTCGGCGCCGAGCGCCATCGACAGCGTGTTGAACGGGTGATCCACCGACCCCATCGGGGTCGATTTGGTCACCTTCCCCGGTTCCGAGGTGGGGGAGTATTGGCCCTTGGTCAGGCCGTAGATCCGGTTGTTGAACAGCAGGATCGTCAGGTTGACGTTGCGGCGCAGCGCGTGGATCAGGTGGTTGCCGCCGATCGAGAGCGCGTCTCCGTCACCGGTGACCACCCACACCGACAGATCCGGTCTCGTCACCGCCAGGCCGGTGGCGATGGCGGGTGCGCGGCCGTGAATGGAATGGATGCCGTAGGCGTCGAGGTAGTACGGGAAGCGGCTCGAACAGCCGATCCCGGAGACGAACATCAGGTTCTCCTTGCGCACCCCGAGTTCGGCGAGGAAACCACGCACGGTCGCCAGGATGACGTAGTCGCCGCATCCGGGGCACCAGCGCACTTCCTGGTCGGAGGCGAAATCCTTGGCGCGCTGCGGGCTGTCCG
Source organism: Nocardia sp. CDC519 (assembly GCF_059509835.1). Classification (NCBI taxonomy): domain Bacteria; kingdom Bacillati; phylum Actinomycetota; class Actinomycetes; order Mycobacteriales; family Nocardiaceae; genus Nocardia; species Nocardia sp. CDC519. The sequence goes on from NZ_CM183377.1 coordinate 2,521,190, forward strand.
AGCGCGGCACCGCCGCGGTGCCCGACGCGTCGGGCATGCCGAGAAAGGCGCCGGTTGCGGTGAGGTCGATGATGGTCATGAGCGGCCCCCGGGGCTGCGATAGGTGGCCCGCGCCCTGGCGGCGAAGGCCTTGTCCTGTTCCATATCGTCGAGTGATCCGTCGAGTGCGGCGTCGATGACGCCGACGAGTTCCTGAGCGGAGAACGCGGTGCCAGCGACCTTGGTCCACGGCCGGACATCCACCAGGTAGCGGGACCGCAGCAGCATCGCGAGCTGCCCGCTGTTCATCTCCGGCGCGACCACGGTGCGGTAGCCGCGCAGCAGCTCACCCAGATTCGGCGGCAGCGGGTTGAGGTGGCGCAGATGCACATGTGCGACCGGGACGCCGCGTCGGCGCGCTCGCCGGCAGGCCTCGCCGATCGGGCCGAACGAGCTGCCCCACCCCACCAGCAGCAGTTCGGCGCGGCCGTCCGGGTCGTCGACCTCGACTGCCGGGACGGTGATCGCGTCGATCTTGGCCTGCCGCAACCGCACCATCAGTTCGTGGTTGGCCGGATCGTAGGAGATCTCGCCGCTGCCATCGGATTTCTCCAGACCGCCGATGCGATGGGCCAGTCCGGCCGTACCCGGCACCGCGAGCGGGCGGGCCAGTGTCTCCGGGTCGCGGGCGTAGGGCTGGAAGGGGCCCTCGGCGGGCGCTTCGGTTTCGAAGCCGGGATCGATGGGCGCGAGCTCCTCCACCCGCGGAATAGCCCACGGCTCCGAACCATTCGCGATCGCGCCATCCGATAACAGCAGCACCGGGGTGCGATAGGTCAGTGCGATACGGGCCGCCTCGACGGCGGCGTCGAAGCAGTCCGCGGGTGAGCGTGGCGCCAGCACCGCGACCGGTGATTCGCCGTTGCGCCCGTAGAGGGCCTGGAGCAGATCGGCCTGTTCGGTCTTGGTCGGCAGGCCGGTGGACGGGCCGCCGCGCTGGACATCGATGATCACCAGCGGCAGTTCGGTCATCACGGCCAGACCGATCGTCTCGCTCTTGAGCGACAGTCCCGGCCCGGAGGTACTGGTGACGCCGAGCGCTCCGCCGAGTGCGGCGCCGAGCGCTGCGCCGATGCCCGCGATCTCGTCCTCGGCCTGGAAGGTGGTGACGTCGAAGCTCTTGTGCCTGCTCAATTCGTGCAGGATGTCGGAGGCCGGGGTGATCGGATACGAGCCGAGGAAGACCGGCAGGCCCGCCAGCCGGCCCGCGGTGATCAACCCGTAGGCGAGCGCGGTATTGCCGGTGATCTGACGGTAGGTGCCGGGCGGCAGGGCCGCGCGGGCGACGGTGTAGGTGGTCGCGAAACTCTCGGTGGTCTCGCCGTAGTTCCAGCCGGCCTGAAAGGCCAGGATATTGGCCTCGGCGACGGCGGGGGAGTCGGCGAACTTCTCCCGCATGAAGCGTTCGGTGCCGCCGAGTTCGCGCCCGTACATCCACGACAGCAAGCCGAGCGCGAACATGTTCTTGGCGCGCTGGGCGGCCTTCTTGCCGACGTCGGCCGCTTCGGTGGCGGCCAGCGTCAGCGAACTCATCGGCACCGGATGCACCACCACATCGGCCAATGTTCCGTCGGTGCGCGGATCGCTGGTGTAGCCGACGCGGGCCAGGTTGCGTGCGGTGAATTCGTCGGTGTCGAGGATGACGATGCCACCGCGCGGCAGATCGCCGAGATTGGCCTTGAGCGCGGCCGGGTTCATGGCCACCAGCACGTCGGGCTGATCGCCCGCGGTGAGGATGTCGTGGTCGGCGATCTGGATCTGGAACGACGACACCCCGGGCAGTGTGCCCTGCGGTGCGCGGATCTCGGCCGGGAAGCTGGGCTGGGTGGCGAGGTCGTTGCCGAAGGCGGCCGCCTCATGGGTGAAACGATCGCCCGTCAGCTGCATGCCGTCGCCGGAATCGCCCGCGAAGCGGATCACCACCCGATCCACCGGGGTGGCGGCCCGCACTGTCGAGCCGGGAACTGCTGCCCGGCCCGCGATGTCGTGGTGGTCGACCATGTGCCTGCTTCACTTCCTGTCGAAGAGAGCTGCCCCTGGCCAACCTACTCCGCTCGGCGGGTGGGCTGCCGGGAAAGTGGGCGATCCTGGGCGCGTCGCAGCACGTCAGCGTGGCGGAGCGGCTGATCAGGCGAAAAGCGCCAGTTGCGGATCGACCGCGGCGGGCGCCCGCGGCACCGTCTCGGCGGGCTCGGGCGTCTCGCGGGTGAGCCGATGCCGTTCCAGCAGTGGGTCGATGCGGCCGCGCAACCACCGCGAATACTCGGGCGTGACGTAGGCACCGCGGCCGTAGAGCTGGCGGTACCGGCGCAGCAACGCCGGATGGGTCTCGGCCAGCCAGCCGAGGAACCAGCCCCGGGTGCTGCCACGTAGGTGCATGGGAAAGGCGACGACGCTGCGCGCGCCCGCATCGGCGATGGCGGCGAACAGCTCGTCCAGATGGCCACTGCTGTCGGTGAGGTAGGGGATCACCGGCGCGACCATGACATCGACCTCGAAACCCGCATCGGCGAGCGCGCGCACCAGCTCCAGCCGCGCCTTGGGCGACGGGGTGCCCGGCTCGACGCTGCGATGGAGTTCGGGATCGAGCATGGCCAGCGACACCCCGATGTGCACCGGTACCTGCCGCGCGGCGAGGGTGAGCAACGGCAGATCGCGGCGCAGCAGCGTGCCCTTGGTGAGGATGGAGAAGGGGGTACCGGAATCGGTGAGGGCCCGGATGATGCCAGGCATCAGCCGGTATCGGCCCTCGGCACGCTGATAGGGGTCGGTATTCGTACCCAGGGCGACGGTTTCGCGATGCCAGCTGCGGCGCGCCAGTTCGCGCCGCAGTACCGCGGCGATATTGGTCTTGACGACGATCTGATTGTCGAAATCGGATCCGGCGTCCAGATCGAGGTATTCGTGCGTGCCGCGGGCGAAGCAGTACCGGCAGGCGTGCGAACACCCGCGCATCGGGTTGATCGTCCACCGGAACGGCAGGCCCGACTCCTCGGGCATCTTGTTCAGCGCGCTCTTACAGAGCACTTCGTGGAAGGTGATGCCGTCGAATTCGGGGGTCTGTACAGTTCGGACGAAGCCTGCCCGGTCCAGGCCGGGCAGCGCGCCGTCGTCGGCGTCCAGGGTCTGGCTTTGCCACCGCACCCCGCTAGTCGAACATGCGTTCTAACCGCTGTCAAGCAATCTGGCGTGATTGCGGCGGTGTGGTGCCGGCCGGGTCGGCGAAGAACGCCACCAGGTCGCGCACCGTCTCCTGGAGCGGTCGCGGCTGGTAGCCCAGTTCGCGAGTTGCCTTGCCGTGGTCGACGATCGGCGCCGATACCAGCGCCCCGATGGCGGCCTTGGACACGATATCGGTGCCGAGGCGTTTGCCGATCGGCTCGAGCACCGGCATGAGCCCGGTGATCACCTTGGGTGAGATGACGAACCGCGGGCCCTTCTTGCCGTTGATCGTCGCCGCGGTGCGGCAGACGTCGAGCATCGAGGTCATTTCGCCGCCGAGCAGGTAATTCTCACCGGTGCGGCCCTTTTCGCCGGCCAGGATCAGGCCTTCGGCCACATCGCGGACGTCGACCAGGTCGAATCCGCCGCCGATCATCGCGGGCACCCGGCCGAGCGCGGCGTCGCGCAGGGTGCGGTTGATCCGCGACAGCGGAGTGCTCAGATCGCGCGGGCCGTACACGCCGGTCGGATTGCACAGCACCGCGTCGAGTCCCTGTTCGATGACCGCGCGCAGCTCGATCTCGCCCTGCCACTTGGAACGGTCGTAGACCGGCAGTGCCGGGTCGGTCGAGCGCGCCGAGGTCTCGTCGATGCTGCCGCCGCAGGTGTACTGGTCGAAGGCGTGGATGGAGCTGGCGTGCACCATCCGGCGTACCCCGGTGGCGAGGGCGGCCTCGGCCACCACGCGCACGCCTTCGGTGTTCACCCGCCAGGCCAGATCGTTCTTCTCGGCGAGGGTGATCACCGCGACGAGGTGGTAAACGATCTCCGCGCCCGCCAGGGCCGACCGCATGGATTCGGGGTCGAGGACGTCGGCGGAGACCCAGGTGACGCCCGCTGGGCCGGGTTGGTGCGGCACGACCCGGTCGATCGCCGTGATCTCGTGTCCGCGATCGGCGAGCAGGGGGAGCAAATTCGTGCCAAGGTACCCGGCTGCGCCGGTCACTGCGACCTTCATGGGACAGAGGATATAGAACTTGTTCTAATTTGCAACACGTTCCAGTTTTCTCGCGCGCCCGTATGAGGGGTCGAGCGATGTCGGCGTCGTCGGCTATATTGGGCCGCAACCGAAGCGGCCGTGCTGTCGGGAGAACTTGCGCTGTAGGGGCAGACGAGCGGACGTTCGAGCAACGCGATGTTGACGACACTGATGTTGATGAGGATTGGGGGGCAGCTCCATGAGTGATGTCTCGGTAGAAACCGAAGGGCTCCGCGCGTTCGGCGCCACGAATGCGGCGATCGCGGGCGATATCGCCGGGGCGGGGAATATGGATGTGGTCGCCAGCGTCTCGGCGATGACTCCGGTGTTCGGGCTGATCGGGGCCGATTACCTACTGTCGTTCGCGGCCGCGCAGGTGCTGCAGGCGCGCGATATCAACGACCTATCCGATAAGTACGCCAAGCTGTCGCAGGCCGCGTTCAGTTCCGCTACCAATTACGACGTCACCGATCTCGGTAACGCGGGCGATCTCGGCAAGGTCGCAGGCGAGATCGGCGGTGCCCTGTGAAACCACTGGACGCCTCCGGCGCGTCCGGCGTGATCGCGCCGGAGGCCGAACAGTCGCTGATGGAGCAGGCCCGCGATCAGGTCGCCGCGGCCGCCCAGCAGGCGTCGGCCGTGCCGCTCGAGCAGCAGGCGATCCTCGACCTGCCGATGCCGCAGCTGCCCGCCGACCTCCCGCCGATCGAGCCGCCGGAATTCGTACTGGCGCAAAAGATCACCGAGGAAGGTCCGGGTGTCGGCGCCGCACCGGTCGGCATGCCCGGGCTGTCCGGTCTCGGCGCGCCGGTCGCCACGCCCGAAGATGTCCTCAGCGGGCTGCCGCCCGAGGCGTCTGCCCTGATCGGTGATGCCGGAGCCGTGATCAACCACGCCGCGGCGCCTGTCCTCGACGCCGCCCAGGGCGTGCTCGGGCAGGCCGGCGGTGCGGTGAGCAGCGTGATGGGCGGATCCTCCGCCGCGAGTGCCGCCTCGGCGGCGGGTGCCGCCGCCACTCCGGCCGCTGCGGCGCTCCCGGCGCTGCCCGCCGATCCGGTCGGCGCCTTGATGAGCGGTATCGCGCTGCCCGCTCTGCCCGGGATCGACATGCTGTTCAAACCCATCCTGGATCTGCTCGGCAGCTTCGGCACCGGCGTCATGGGGGCCTTCGACCCCACCGCCATCCTCAGCCAATCCTCCAAGGTCATCGAGATGGCGATGCAGGTCGGCAAGGGCAGCCTCGGTGCGGTCGAACAGGTCTGGCAGAGCCAGGCCGCCACGGCCGCGCAAGACGCGGGTCAGAAGGCCAACAGCGAGGGCATGGAGACAAGTCAGCGCGGGATCGACATCTCCGAGCTCACCCAGCGCGCGGCCGCGGTGGTGCAGCAGGGCAATGCCCAGCTCACCACGATCGCCACCTCGTTCGCCAGCCAGGCCGTCGCCCTCGCGCCGGTGATCATGACCCCGCCCGCCCAGGCCACCCTGATGGCCACCGCCACCGAACATCTCGGCCAGGCGGTCAGCGTCGTCAACGCCACCCGCGGCGATCTGGCGGGTAAGACCGCCGAGCTCAACGGGCTGGTGAGCCAGCTGGTCGGGCAGAACGGCCCGGCGCCGGCGGAGATCGCCCAAGCGGTCATGCAGAACGTCGGCGAGCCGCTCATGTCGCAGGCCGAGGAGGTCGCCACCACCGCGGCCGGTTTCGATTCCGGCACCAGTGGCACCAACGGCCTATCCACCAGCGCCGCCAGCTACGGCAGCGGTGGTTCGGCCGGCAGCGGCGGCGGCGCCGGAGCGTTCGGCACCGGCGGGTTCGGTCGGGGCGGCAGCGGCGGTTCGGCGGGGCGCGCCGGTAGCGGCGGCGTCGCCGGAATCCCTTCTCTGCCGGGCACATCCGGTGCACCGGGCGGTGTCGCGCTGCCCGGCGGTATGCGCGCACCCGTCGCCGGTATGCCGATGGGCGCGGGCCTCGGCACCACGCCTGCCTCGAGCTCCGGCTTCATGGGCGGCCCCGGTGCCGCCGGTGCCGCGGGGCAGCGCAACAACAACGAGGACGAGCACTCGCGCAACGTCGACCCGTACCGCAGCCGCACCGGCAACGACGACCTCACCGGTCCGCTGGGCGAATCCACCCCCGAGGTCATCGGTGCCACCAACACCGACGAGGGCGACGGGTCCGATTACTACCAGGACCAGTTCTAGAAACGGTCCGCCATATCGGCACGACAACGGCCTCGCACCGAAACCGGTGCGAGGCCGTTGTTTTCGTCCGCCGCATCCGCGCCGTGGACGTGCGCGGTGGCGTCTCAGCGAGCGGCCGGGTTGTCCAGATCTCGGGCGGAGTAGGTGTCGCAAGCCTGCATGCGGCCGCTCTGATAGCCGGCCAGGAACCACTTCTGCCGCTGCTCCGACGATCCGTGCGTCCACGCCTCCGGGTTGACCCTTCCCTGCGCGGCCCGCTGGATCCGGTCGTCACCGACCGCCGACGCCGCCGACAACGCGTCCGCGATATCGGTATCGGAGAGCTTCTGCAGGAACGGCCGCCCGTCACCGCCGGGGGCCGGCATCTTGTCCGCGTAGTGCGCCCAGATCCCCGCATAGCAATCGGCCTGCAACTCGGTGCGCACCGCACCGGATTCCGGGCCGCGCGGATCGCGCTGCGCGCGGCCGATATCGCCGAGCAGGGTCTGGATGTGGTGGCCGAACTCGTGCGCGACCACATACTCCTGGGCCAGCGGACCGCCACTGGAACCGAACCGGTCGACGAGCTCCTGGAAGAAGCTGACATCGAAGTAGGCGGTCTGATCGGCCGGGCAGTAGAACGGCCCGACCGCGCTGGTGGCATTGCCGCAGCCGGTGGACACCGAGCCCGAGAACAACACCAGCTCCGGCTCCACATAGTCGACGCCTGCCTGTTTCGGCAGCTCGGCCGCCCACACCGCGTCCAGGCTCTGCGCGGTGAGCACCACCCGGCAGTCCACATACCGGTTGGCGTCCGCGGCCGTGCGGCAGTGCTCGGGCGTGCCAGCGGTCGGCTGGGACTGCACATCCTGGGCGCCGGTGAACTGGCCGAGCACCGATCCCGGGTCGCCGCCGAGCAGCAGCGTCAACACCAGCACGATCAGTCCGCCGGCGCCGCCACCGAGGGCCAACTTGCCGCCCATGCCCGGCCCGCCGCCGGATGAGGCTCGATTCGGGTCGATCTGCATACCCTCGTTGAAGGTCATGAGAATCCCTATCTGTGACGTGTCCGCTACAGCTTCGCACGGGTGGACCCGATATCGGTTTCCGCTCGGCGAATGTGTCTCACTACGATGGCTTGCACCGGGAGGGCGTTCCGGTGTCACATTCGTCGAAAGGAACATCGTGCTGCGCACCCACTTGGCTGGTTCGCTGCGAAGCGAGCACGCCGGTCAGACCGTCACCCTGAGCGGCTGGGTGGCCCGGCGGCGTGACCACGGTGGCGTGATCTTCATCGATCTGCGCGACGCCTCCGGAGTGGCGCAGGTGGTGTTCCGTGAGGGTGAGGCGGCCGAACAGGCGCACCGGCTGCGGGCGGAGTACTGCGTCAAGGTCGTCGGCGTGGTCGAACAGCGTCCCGAGGGCAACGAGAACCCCGACCTGCCCACCGGCGCGATCGAGGTCAACGTCAGCGAGCTCGAGGTGCTCAACGAGAGCGCGCCGCTGCCGTTCCAGCTCGACGAGCAGCCCGGTGAAGAGGCCAGGCTGACCCACCGGTACCTGGACCTGCGCCGAGAGGGCCCGGCCCACGCCATCCGGCTGCGGTCCAAGGTCAACGCCGCCGCCCGCCGGGTGCTGGCGCGCCACGAATTCGTCGAGGTGGAGACGCCGACGCTGACTCGCTCGACCCCCGAGGGCGCCCGCGACTTCCTGGTGCCCGCGCGCCTGCAGCCGGGCAACTTCTACGCCCTGCCGCAGAGCCCGCAGCTGTTCAAGCAGCTGCTGATGGTCGGCGGTATCGAGCGCTATTACCAGATCGCGCGCTGCTACCGCGACGAGGATTTCCGCGCCGACCGTCAGCCGGAGTTCACCCAGCTCGACATCGAGATGAGCTTCGTCCGCCAGGAGGACGTGATCCTGCTGGCCGAGGAGATCCTGGTGGCGCTGTGGGAACTCATCGGCTACGAGATCCCCACCCCGATTCCGCACATGACCTACCACGAGGCCATGCGTCGCTTCGGCACCGACAAGCCGGACCTGCGCTTCGGGGTGGAGATCACCGAATGCACGGAGTTCTTCAAGGACACCCCGTTCCGGGTGTTCCAGGCTCCGTACGTGGGCGCGGTGGTGATGCCGGGTGGAGCGAGCCAGCCGCGCCGTCAGCTCGATGCCTGGCAGGAATGGGCCAAGCAGCGCGGGGCCAAGGGCTTGGCCTACGTGCTGATCGACGAGGACGGCGTGCTGGGCGGCCCCGTCGCCAAGAATCTCAGCGAGACCGAACGCGCCACCCTCGCCGACCACGTCGGCGCCAAGCCGGGTGACTGTGTGTTCTTCGCCGCGGGCGCGCCCAAGGCACAGCGCGCGCTGCTCGGCGCCGCGCGCGGTGAGATCGCGCGCAAGGTCGGCCTGATCGACGAGGACGCGTGGGCGTTCGTGTGGATCGTGGACGCACCGCTGTTCGAGCCCGCCGCCGAGGCGACCGCGAGCGGCGATGTCGCGCTGGGCTATTCGGCCTGGACCGCGGTGCATCACGCGTTCACCTCGCCGAAGCCGGAGTCGATGGACACCTTCGACACCGATCCGGGCTCCGCGCTTGCCTACGCCTACGACATCGTCTGCAACGGCAACGAGATCGGCGGCGGCAGCATCCGTATCCATCGTCGCGATGTGCAGGAACGGGTGTTCGAGGTCATGGGCATCAGCCATGACGAGGCGCAGGAGAAGTTCGGATTCCTGTTGGACGCCTTCGCTTTCGGTGCGCCGCCGCACGGCGGCATCGCCTTCGGCTGGGACCGGATCACCGCGCTGCTTGCCGGCATGGACTCCATTCGTGAGGTCATCGCGTTCCCGAAGACCGGTGGCGGTGTCGACCCGCTGACCGATGCGCCCGCGCCCATCACCGCGCAGCAGCGTAAGGAAGCCGGCCTGGACGCCAAGCCGGAAATCAAGGGCGTGACCGAGGTTTCGGCCGACGGCGCCCCCACCGCGCCCGAAACCGTCGAGCAGTAGCGACTTACGTCCACGATGGCCGGCCCCACGGGGGGCCGGCCATCGTCGTCTCCAGGGCTGCTCAGATGGCCGAGACGAGCCCTCCGGTCATCGTGCGGTAGGCGTAGGTGACCGCGATGGTCGCCACCGGGCCTGCGACCAGCAGACCGAAACCGCAGGCCAGCAGGCCGAGCAACGCGACGACCAGCACCGTGAGCATTAGCAGGATCACCGGCCAGATATTGGTGATCACCAGCTTGACGCTCGAGGTGATGGCCTCGATCGGACCCTGATTCTGATCGATGACGAAATGCAGCGAGAACATGCATCCCATCCCGACAGCGATACCCGGCAGCAGGCACAACGCCGAGGCGAGCGTGGTGGCCAGGAAGGCCAGCCCCGCGGTGAGCAACACATTGCCCGCGGCGCCGAGGTGGAAGTAGGAGCCGAAAGTCGCTGGATAGCCGTTGGTTTCATAGAGCGCGCCGCGCACCATCGCCGCTTGCAGCAGCCACAGCCCCACCGAGACCGCGAGGAAGATGAACAGCACCGTCAGCGCCGAGCGCGGCGCGAGAACCTGCACGACCGCCACGAACAGCAGATAGATCACCAGGCCCAGCGCGCTCACTGCCAGCCAGGGGCCAGGATTTCGCCGGAATTTCTCCCAGCCGTAACTGAGTGCGTGGCCCACGTCGAGCGGGGCGGGCACGCCGGTGCCGGTCTGATTCAGATAGCCGTAGGTGGGCGCCTGTGGGTCGGGGCCGGTCCCCGGTGGGCCGTAGGTCGGCTGCGCCTGCGACTGATCCAGCGGCGGCGCAGGTTCGACCGGTTCGTTGCCGTAATTGGCCGCGCCCGGGCCCTGGAACTGCGGGTATCCTGCGGCGCCCGGCATTTCGTGACGGCCGTGGCCCGAGGGGGAGGACGCGGACGGGTCGCCGCCGGGGACCTGCCCGGTGCCGCCGCCCGGCGCGGGCTTGTCGCCGGACGGTTGCGGCGTGGCGGATGGTGTGTCGGTCACGGTGGTCGACCTTTCGGGTCAGCTGGTTTGCGGTGTGGCGCACGGTAGTTGACGACCAGGAAACAGCACGGCTGACATCGTCTCAAGTGATCGGCGCGCTCTACCAGAGCGGCGCGCGGACACGCCGAGCGACACGGAAAGGTTGCCCAACCGCTCGCTAGAAGTGACCCGATGCGAGTACTTTGATCTGTGATGACCGCACTATTGGCCGAACGCGCCACCGAAGTCGTGTCCGCAGCACAACAGTTGCTCACAAAGCGCATGGGTGCTCCGGTGAAGCTGAGCGATCCGATCGAACTCAGCGGTAGTGGTAGGACGACGGTCCTACGCGTGCGGGTTGCCGAGAACGCTTTCTCGCTACCGCGCACCCTGATCCTCAAGCAGGTGCGCGGCGCCGCGCCGATGCCGCGCAACGCGGGCATCACCCCCGGCGTCGCCAGCATCGACTCCGCGTTCCTGCGTGAGGCGGTGTCCTACCAGTTCACCACCGCGCTCAGCCGTGAACAGCGTCCCGGCGCCTACCTCATCGCGCACAGCCTGCCCGATCGGCTGCTCGTGCTCAGCGACCTGGGAGAGAACACCTCACTCACCACCGTGCTGCGCTCGGGCGCCGAACCGGCCACCCAGAACGCCATGATGGCCTTCGCGCAGGCGCTGGGCCGGATGCATGCGGCGACCGTCGGCCGCGAGGCCGATTTCGTGGCGCTGCTGCGCCGGGTTGATGTGGCCCACCGCATCGACGGCATCGCCCAGCAGGCCGAGGCCGCCGTCGCCGAGGTTCCCGCCCTGCTGCTGCGTGAACTCGGCATGGAGGTCCCCGACGAGCTGGCCACCAAGATCACGCACGGGGCCCGGCTGTTCTCCGGCGGCCGGTTCCGCGCCTTCAGCCCGTCGGATCTGTGCCCGGACAATGTCATCCTCAACGACGAGGGCGCCCGCATCCTCGACTACGAGTGGGGCGGTTTCCGCGATGCGACCCTCGACATCGCCTATGCGCTGGTCTCGTTCCCCGGCTGCCTGTGCGATGTGGAACTCTCGCGCGAGCGCGCCGCCCATATGGTCGAGGCCTGGCGCGCCGAGGTCGTCGGCGTCTGGCCCGCCCTCGCCGACGACGGCCTGCTCGCCGAGAAGATCCTGGAAGCGCGCCTGATCTGGGTGTGGCTGTCCACCTACTGGTTCCTGCCCGCCGATCACGGCCGGATCGCCGCTGCCCGCGAACACGGGCTGTCGGTGCCGCGTTCGGAGGCGCTGATCAACCGTTGGGCGGCCCTCGCCGAGGACGCTCGCGTCACCGGCGACGACGTCATCGGCGATTTCGCCGAGGCGATGACAGCGGTGCTCGTGGAGCGCTGGGCCGAATAACGGCCAAGGAAGATCGGGGCGCCCGGAATCGCGGGTGCTCACCGCCGTGCCCCGCGCCGGGCTCCGAGCCGCCGCGGAGTCGGGCCGGTCAGCCGGCATGCGCAACGGGCCCGCCGCCGCAACGCCGGGGCGGCCGACGACCGGGCCACGGCGACCCTGTCCACCCGAGCCACGGCTGCCGGTACCTACCTCACCGACCCCACCCTCAGGGAGTCGACGCGGTGCGCGCAGAGCAGACCGGTCAGCTCGCGGGAGTGGCCCTCGGCTCCACCCGGCCGCCCGCCGGTACGGCGAACGACGCGCCGTGGCGGACGCCCGACTGCGGGTCGGCGACATCGAGGACGTAGAACCAATCCATCTGGGTCTGCGCGGCCGTCACCTCCAGCACACCGAAGCCGTGCGAATCCAACTCGACGTAGCGCAGATGCCGGTTGACGCCCTTGACCGCCTCCTCCACCGGCACCGCGGCCGTCCGCGGCGGCGCCTGCAACACCTCACCCAGGCTGGACGAGGTCACCGACGGCACCACGAACTCCGCCCCGACGACGCGGCCGGCCGGGTCGGCGGCGTTCACCGGCAGATCCGCCGCCCATGAGGAGTGGATGTCGCCGGTCAGGAACACCACGTCCGACACCCCGTGCTCGGTGATCGCCCGGTACAGGCGGGCACGGTCGGCGGTGTAGCCGTCCCACTGGTCGGCATTGACGGGCAGGCCCGACTGCGGGACGCCCAACGCTTGGGTGAAGGCCGCGGTCGTCGCCGGATCCAGCGGCGGAAACACCAGCGGCGCGATCATCACCGAATTGCCCACCAGCTTCCACCGCGCCGTCGACGACGCCAGCCCGGCGGTGAGCCAGTCCATCTGCGCGCGCCCGGTGATGGTGCGCTGCGGATTGTCCACCTCGCGCCAGCCCGCGCCCGGCTTCACTTCCTGATCGCGGTAGCTGCGCAAATCCAGCATCGACAGCTCCGCCAGCGTGCCGAAACGCAACCGCCGATAGATCTGCACACCCGAACCCGAACGCGACGCCCGGACCGGCATCCACTCCAGATAGGCCCGCGCCGAAGCTGCCTTCCGGTCGGCCCAGGAACCCTGCGACACCGGATCGTGTTTGCCCGAACCGCCGGACCAGGAGTTGTCGGCGGATTCGTGGTCGTCCCAGGTGCAGATGAACGGCAGCAGCGCGTGCAGGCGTTGCAGATCGGGATCGGTTTTGTACTGGGCGTGGCGGATGCGGTAGTCGGCCAGGGAGACGATCTCGTGCACCGGATCGTGCGGGCGCACCGATCCGGTCCGGCCGCCGTACTCGCCGCGTCCGTATTCGTAGAGGTAGTCGCCCAGGTGCACGATGGCGTCGAGGTCGGTGCGGTCGGCCAGATGACGGTAGGCGGCGAAGAACCCGGCCTCCCAGTTCGCACACGACACCACCCCGAACCGCAGCCGGTCTGGGGTGGCGCCGAGTGCGGGCGCGGTCCGGGTGCGCCCCACGGGAGAGCGCTGGCCGAGGGCGGTGAAGCGGTAGAAATACACGCAGCCCGGCGCCAGCCCGGTGACATCGACCGTCACGGTGTGGTCGGTGTCGACGGTCGCGGTGACCGATCCGGAGGCGGTGATCGAGGCGAAGTTCTCGTCGGCGGCCACTTCCCAGCGCACGGCCGCGGCGGCGCCCGTACCCGAGCCGGGGGTGGCGTCCTCGGCGACGGTGACCCGGGTCCAGATGATCACCGCGTCGGGCAGTGGATCACCGGAGGCGACACCATGGCGGAAGACCGGCGCATTCGCCCGGGCAGGAGCGGCGAGCGCGAGACCTGCCCCGGCCGCGGCGACCGCGCCACCGGCCAAGACCGTGCGTCGCCGCACCACCGCAGTATCTGAAACGAGCACGTTTTCAGCCACGATCATTGATCACAACCCATCGGCGGGGGACTGGCAAATCGAACCGCGGCGCGGCGGTTCGATCCGCGCTCCCGGTGTGTCGGACCCGGCCGGTAGCGTCATCGACGATGAGCGAGCGAACTATGAACGCGGTCGCGCGGGCGTTCATGACGCGGCCGAGCACCGGCAGGCAAGTGTCATGAGCGACGGGCTGTTCGACGTGCCCGGCGCGGCGGCGCCCGGCACCTCCGACACCGATATCACCTTCCGCGGCCCCGGCGCGGCGGCGCCACTGGCCGTGCGGATGCGCCCGGCCACGCTGGAGGAGGTCCTCGGCCAGCAGCACCTGCTCGGCCCCGGGTCACCGCTGCGCAGGCTGATCGAGGGCTCCGGCGCGGCGTCGGTGCTGCTGTACGGCCCGCCCGGCACCGGCAAAACGACGTTGGCCTCGCTGATCTCCCGGGCCACCGGCCGGCGATTCGAGGCGCTGTCGGCGCTGTCGGCGGGCGTCAAAGAGGTACGCGCGGTCATCGACCTGGCCCGCAGGCGGCTGACGGCCGGCGAGCAGACGGTGCTGTTCATCGACGAGGTGCACCGCTTCTCCAAAACCCAGCAGGACGCGCTGCTGGCCGCGGTGGAGAACCGGATCGTGCTGCTGGTCGGCGCGACCACGGAGAACCCCTCGTTCTCGGTGGTCTCGCCACTGCTGTCGCGATCGCTGGTGCTGCAACTGCGCTCGCTCACCGACGACGACATCCGCGCGGTGCTGCGGCGCGCCATCGACGACGCGCGCGGCCTGGACGGGCAGTACACCGTCACCGAGGCCGCCCTCGACCACATCGTGCGCATCGCCGGTGGCGATGCCCGCCGGGCGCTCACCGCGCTGGAGGCGTCGGCAGAGTCCTCGCTCGACGGCACCGTCGACGTCGATCTGGTCGAGGCCAGCGTCGACAAGGCCGCGGTGCGCTACGACCGGGCAGGCGATCAGCACTACGACGTGATCAGTGCGTTCATCAAGTCCATCCGCGGATCCGATGTCGACGCCGCGTTGCACTACCTGGCCAGGATGCTGAGCGCGGGGGAGGACCCGCGGTTCATCGCGCGCAGGCTGATGATCCACGCCAGCGAGGACATCGGCATGGCCGATCCGACGGCGTTGCAGACCGCCACGGCGGCGGCGCAGGTCGTGCAGCTGGTGGGATTGCCCGAATGCCGGCTCGCCCTGGCCCAGGCCACCATCCATCTGGCGACCGCGCCCAAATCCGGCGCCGTGGTGGCGGCCATCGGGGCCGCGATGGCCGATGTCTCGGCCGGCAAGGCCGGTGCGGTCCCGCCGCATCTGCGGGACGGTCATTACGCGGGCGCGCAGCAGCTCGGCAACGCGCAGGGCTACCGCTACCCGCACGATGATCCCGGCGGGGTGCTGGCCCAGCAGTATCCGCCCGACCAACTCGTCGGCGTCGACTACTACCACCCGACCGACCATGGTCACGAGCGCGCGGTCGGACCCCGCGTGGAGAAGTTGCGCCGCATCGTTCGCGGCGAGTGAGCCGGCGGGCAGCGGGTGTGAGCTGCTCGGCCGACTCGATGAAAAACCGGGTGCGCCGCACCGGTAGGCTGGATATCTGTGCAGACCCACGAGATCCGACGGCGATTCCTGGACCATTTCGTGCGCGCCGGGCATACCGAGGTGCCCAGCGCCTCGTTGATCCTCGACGACCCGAACCTGCTGTTCGTCAACGCGGGCATGGTCCAGTTCAAGCCGTACTTCCTCGGCCAGGAAACCCCGCCCTTCCCGCGGGCGACGAGCGTGCAGAAATGCGTGCGGACCGGGGATATCGAAGAAGTGGGCATCACCACCCGGCACAACACCTTCTTCCAGATGGCGGGCAACTTCTCCTTCGGTGATTACTTCAAGGAGGGCGCGATCGCCTTCGCCTGGGAGCTGATCACCAAGTCGCAGGAGGACGGCGGCTACGGGTTCGACCCCGAGCGCATCTGGGTCACCGCCTACGAATCCGATCCGGAGGCCGCCGAGATCTGGCGCCGGGTCGCCGGAATCCCCGAAGAACGCATCCAGTTCCGCGACGGCAAGGACAACTACTGGGACATGGGCGTGCCCGGTCCGGGTGGCCCCTGCTCGGAGATCTACTACGACCGTGGCCCCGAGTACGGCAAGGACGGTGGCCCGGTCGCCGACGAGGACCGCTACCTCGAGATCTGGAACCTGGTGTTCATGCAGGACATCCGCGGTGATCTGAGCCCCAAGCTCGGTCATCCGCCGGTCGGGGTGCTGCCGAAGAAGAACATCGATACCGGCATGGGTATCGAGCGCATCGCGCTGCTGCTGCAGGGCGTCGACAACGTCTACGAGACCGATCTGCTGCGCCCGATCATCGACAAGGCCGAGGCGCTCACCGGCCGCTCCTACGGCGTCGAACACGCCGACGACGTCCGCTTCCGGGTGATCGCCGACCATGCCCGCACCGCGGCCATGCTGATCGCCGACGGCGTCAACCCGGGCAACGACGGCCGCGGCTATGTGCTGCGCCGCCTGCTGCGCCGCATCGTGCGTTCGGCGCGGCTGCTCGGCGCCGAGAAGCCGGTGATGGGTGAGTTCATGAAGGTCGTCAGCGAGCTGATGTCGCCGTCGTACCCGGAACTGGCCACCGATTACAGCCGCATCGAGACCGTCGCGGTGGGCGAGGAGACGGCGTTCCTCAAGACGCTCAACACCGGCTCCAAGCTGTTCGACGACACCGCCGAGCAGGTCAAGGCCGCCGGTGGTAAGACGATCGCGGGTTCGGACGCGTTCACCCTGCACGACACCTACGGCTTCCCCATCGACCTCACCTTGGAGATGGCCGCCGAGGCCGGGCTCTCGGTCGACGAGGAGGGCTTCCGGTCGCTGATGGCCGAGCAGCGCCGTCGCGCCAAGGAAGACGCTCAGGCCCGCAAACACGCGCACGCCGACCTCTCGGTGTACAAGGAGCTCGTCGACCGCGGTGCCACCGAATTCACCGGTTTCGACGAGCTGACCTCCGAGGCGCACGTCCTGGCGCTGATCGCCGACGGCGTCCGGGTGCCCACGGCCACCGCGGGCCACGACGTCGAGGTGATCCTGGACCGCAGCCCGCTCTACGCCGAGTCCGGCGGTCAGATCGCCGACCGCGGCACCATCACCGCCTCGGGGCTGAAGCTGCGGGTCAACGACGTGCAGAAGATCGCCAAGAAGGTGTGGGTGCACAAGTGCACCGTGGAGCAGGGCCAGATCACCGAGGGTGACGTGGTGCTCGCCCAGGCCGATCCGGCGTGGCGGCGCGGCGCGACCCAGGGCCATTCCGGCACGCATATGGTGCATGCCGCGCTGCGGCAGGTGCTCGGCCCCAACGCGGTGCAGGCCGGTTCGCTGAACAAGCCGGGCTACCTGCGCTTCGACTTCAACTGGCAGGGTCAGCTCTCCGAACAGCAGAAGGCCGATATCGAGGCCGTCTCCAACGACGGTGTCGGCGCCGACTACCCGGTCAACACCTTCATCACCGATCTGCCCAAGGCCAAGCAGATGGGCGCGCTCGCGCTCTTCGGCGAGAACTACGGCGACCAGGTGCGTGTGGTGGAGATCGGCGGCCCGTTCTCGATGGAGCTGTGCGGCGGCACGCATGTGCAGCATTCCTCGCAGATCGGCCCGATCACCCTGCTCGGTGAGTCCTCGGTCGGTTCCGGTGTGCGCCGCGTGGAGGCCTTCGTCGGCCTGGATTCCTACAAGTACCTGGCCAAGGAGCGCGCGCTGCTGGCCGGTGTCGCCTCCGCGCTCAAGGTGCCCTCCGACGAGGTCCCGGCCCGCGTCGAGCAGCTGGTGGAGCGGCTGAAGGTGGCCGAGAAGGAGCTCGAGCGCACCAAGATCGCCGCGGTGCTCGCGTCCGCGGGCACGCTGGCCGACGGCGCCGAACGTCTGGGTGATCTGCTGCTGGTCGCCGCCGCCGCGCCCGAGGGTGTCGCCGCGGGCGATCTGCGCACGCTGGCCACCGACGTTCGCGGACGGCTCGGCAGCAACCCGGCCATCGTGGTGCTGCTCGGCAACACCGACGGCAAGGTGCCGTTCGTCGTCGCGGTGAACAAGCCGGCGCAGGAACTCGGCGTCAAGGCCGGTGATCTGGTGGCAAGCTTCGGCCCGGCCATCTCCGGCCGGGGCGGCGGTAAGCCGGAAATGGCCCAGGGTGCGGGCTCGGATCCGTCGGGTATCGCGGCCGGACTGGCCGCGGTCCGTGCTCGGGTGGCCGAACTCGCCGGCTGATGGGTGAACCCGGACGCACCGAACACCGGGGCGATCGGCCGGATCCGGCCACCGACCCGGGACGGGGCAGGCGTATCGCCATCGACGTCGGCAGTGTGCGCATCGGGGTCGCCTCCAGCGACCCCGACGGCATCCTCGCCACCCCGGTGGAAACCGTGCCGCGCGCCAAACCGAACCCGCGTGCGGCGGGTCCCGGACCCGATATCGCCCGAATTGCCGATATTGTGCGGGAATACGAGGCCGTCGAAATTATCGTCGGCTTGCCGCGCACCTTACGCGGGGAAAAGGGCACTGCCGCTACGCTGGCAATCGCATTCGCCGATCGTTTGCGGTCGGTGGTCGCCCCGGTGCCGGTACGGCTTTCCGACGAACGTTTGACTACGGTGTCAGCTGCACGTGCATTGCGGGACAGCGGAGTTCGCGCACGCGGCCAGCGGCAGGTGATCGATCAAGCGGCTGCCGTGTCGATCCTGCAGGGATGGTTGGACGAACGGAGTTCGGTGTTGAAGTCGGTCGAAGAAGCGGTACGCCGCGCGTCGTCCGGAGACGATGCATGACGGATCGGTGGGCGCGGGCCGAAGAACGCTACCGTCAGCGGGAAGCCGACCGGCGCTACCGCCGTGACGACGAGGCGTGGGGGCGAGACAGTCGCGCGCGAGCGGACGTGGCCGGGGACGCCGAGGACGAGTGGAACTACCTCGACGACGACGACACCACCGTCATCCCCCGGTACACCGACGACGATGACCTGATCGAACCCGAGCCGGAGCCCGAACCGGAACCGGTGCGGCGCCCGGCCACCCGCACCAAGAGCGCGACGCGGTCGCGACCTCGGGCGGAAGCGGCCGAAGCGCGGCGCGGCACACGGCAGCGCCCGGGTTCGCGGGCCAAGAAGAAGTCGAGGGTGGCCTCCCGGAAGGCGGCCGAGCGCAAACGGCGCAGGCGCACGATGCTGGCCGTCGCGGCGGTCTTCGCCGTGCTGTTCGTGGGCGCCGCCGGTTTCGCGGGCATGAAGCTGATGGACGGGTACGCGCCCGCCGAGGATTTCGCCGGCCCGGCCGGACCGCCGGTGGTGGTGCGGGTGCATCCGGGCGAGACCGCGACCGAGATCGCCGACACGATGGCCGACAAGGGCGTCGTCGCCAGTAGCGCAGCCTTCTACGAAGCCGCCGTGCGCAATTCGAATATGAACTCGGTGCAGCCCGGGTACTACGCGATTCCGAGCCACAGTCCGGCCGCGGATGCGGTCGCCGCGCTGGTGAAACCGGAGTCGCGGGTGGGCAATCTGGTCATCTCCGAGGGCAGGCAGCTGCACGACCAGCACGATGTGAACACCGGCTCGCGCAAGGAAGGCATCTACACCAAGATCGCCGCGGCCAGCTGCATCGGCACCGGACCCGCCGCGGACTGCGTCACCTATCAGGAGCTGGAAGCCGCGGGCGCCGGCATGGATCTGGCCGCGCTGGGGGTGCCGGAATGGGCGATGGACTCGGTGCGTCAGGTGCCGGACCGGGCGCGTCAGCTGGAGGGGCTGATCGCCGCGGGCAGCTGGGATTTCGATCCGAGCGGTACACCGGAGCAGATCTTGAAGGAATTGGTCAGCGCCAGTGCCGCGCTCTACGAATCCACCGGCCTGCTGCAATCGGGCGGGGAGACCGGACTGACGCCCTACGAATCGTTGATCGCCGCCTCCCTGGTCGAACGTGAAGCGCTGCCGCAGGACATGGGCAAGGTCGCACGGGTGATCGTGAACCGGTTGAAGGTCGACCAGCCGCTGCAATTCGATTCGACGGTCAACTACGCCCTCGACACCACCGAGGTCGCCACCACCGACGCCGACCGGGCCCGGCGCACGCCATGGAACACCTACGCCATGGCCGGTCTGCCCGCCACGCCCATCGCGGCACCGTCGGCGGCGGCGCTGCGTGCGGTGGAGCAACCCGAACCGGGACCGTGGCTGTACTTCGTCACCATCGATAAGCAGGGCACGACGTTGTTCACCCAGAGCTACACCGAGCATCTGCGCAATATCGACCGCGCCATGGAAAGCGGGATCCTCGACAGTGGCCGCTGAGATCTCCGGCGCCGAGGTTCGCAAGGCGGCGGTGCTCGGCAGGCCCATCGCGCATTCGCGTTCGCCGCAACTGCATCTGGCGGCCTACCGCGCGCTCGGCCTGCCGTGGACCTATGAGCGCATCGAATGCACCGCCGAACAGTTGCCGGGGCTGGTGGACGGGCTCGGCCCCGAATGGGTCGGCCTGTCGGTGACGATGCCGGGCAAGGAAGCCGCGCTGGCCTACGCCACCGAACGCACCGAACGCGCGGAGCTGGTCGGCTCGGCCAATACCCTGCTGCGCATCCCCGGCGGCTGGCGTGCGGACTGCACCGACGTCGACGGTGTGCTCGGCGCGCTGCGCGGCGGCGGGGTCGACACCCTGGCGGAGGCCGTGGTGCTCGGCGCGGGCGGTACCGCCCGCCCGGCGCTGCTGGCGCTGGCCGAACTCGGTGCCACCGCGGTGACGATCGTGGCCCGCGATGCCGGACGGGCCGCGAGCGCCGTCGATCTCGCACACCGGCTCGGGCTCACCACCGCCGTGATCGGATTCGACCCGGCGGCGGTGGGCGCGGCCGCTGCCCGCTCCGGCGCGGCGGTGAGCACCGTCCCGCCCGCCGCCGCGGCTGTGGTGGCCGATGCGGTCGCCGCTGTGCCGGTGGTGCTCGACGCGATCTACAACCCGTGGCCGACCCCGCTGGCCGAGGCCGTCGTCCGTGCCGGGCGGACCGTGGTCAGCGGCCTCGACATGCTGATCAACCAGGCGTACGGGCAGGTCGAGCAGTTCACCGGACGCCCGGCGCCGCGCGCAGCGATGGCCGCGGCACTCGACACCGTGCGCTGACGCCACTCAGGAGCTCGGAGCGAGCCGTTCCGAGGCGATGGCGAGATCTTTGTCTCCGCTGCCGGACAGGCACAGCACCACCAGTGTGTTGCGTGCCAGCTCGCCGCCCTCCGCCCGCTCCATCAGATGCCCGACCGCATGCGCGGATTCGAGGCCCGCGAGCACACCCTCGGTGCGGCTGAGCGCTCGCAGGCCACGCAACGCGACGGCATCGGTGGCGGTCCGTGCGCTCATCCGGCCGCTGTCGCGCAGATAGCCGAGTTCCGGGCCGACGCCCGGGTAATCCAGACCGGCGGCGATGCTGTGGGTGGCGGCGATCTGGCCGTCGGCATCCTGCAGCAGGTAGCTGAACGTGCCATCCACCTCACCGGGACTTCCCGCCGTCAGGGTGGCGGCGTGGTCGCCGTCGGCCGCACCACGGCCCGCGGCCTCGACCGCGACCAACTCCACCTCGGGGTCGGCGGCGAACGGATGAAAGAGCCCGAGGGCGTTGCTACCGCCGCCGACGCAGGCCAGCACCAGATCGGGCAACCGGCCTTCGGCCCGAAGGATATCGGCGCGGGCCTCGCGGCCGATGACCGTCTGAAAATCCCGGACCATCTGCGGATATGGCGCGGGCCCCACCACCGTGCCGAGCAACAGGTGTGTATCGGCCAGGTTCGCGACCCAGTCGCGGACCGAGGCGCTGATCGCCTCCTTGACCCGCCGATTCCCGCTCTCGACCAGCCGCACTTCGGCACCGAGCATCCGCATCCGAGCCACTGTGGCCGGCTGGCGACGGACGTCCTCGCTGCCCATGTAGATCACGCATTCCAGGCCGAGCATCGCGCACACGGCGGCGACCGCGCCGCCGTGCTGGCCCGCACCCGTCTCCGCCACGATCCGCGTCTTGCCCAGGCGCTGCGCCAACAGTGCCTGCCCGAGCGCGTTGTTGATCTTGTGCGAGCCGGTGTGCGCCATATCCTCGCGTTTGAGGTAGACCTTCAGGCCGGGCACACCCAGCGACGCGGCGAAACGGGGTACCGCATGCAACCGGGTTGGCCGTCCCACGCGGTCGCGCAGGAGGGTGGCGAGTCGTTCGCCGAAGGCCGGATCGGCGCGGGCCAGCCGATAGGCCTGCTCGAGTTCGAGCAGCGCGGGCATGAGGCCCTCGGGAACGTAGCGCCCGCCGAACGCGCCGAATCTGCCGTTCTCGTCCGGGTAGACATCGTGCCGATATGCCGGCTGCAGTCCGAGATCGAGAACCATCCGCGCCTTCGCCTCCACAGTCGAGAACCGACCAGGAAGTCTCTACCAGTGCCGCGACCGCTTCACCATGGTTGGGAAACGCCGCAGTGAACTGGCGGTTATCGACTCCGGCGCCGACACGGCCAACTCTGTAACGGGTTCTAGTTTTGTGCGAAGGGGGCTGGGGTTATGGTGGTCGGCATGACAGCTTGGGTGTTGCGGGCCACAGTGCTCGGTGCGCTGGTCGTCGGCTTGCGGGTCCTGCTGGGGTTCGGCATGGTGAACTGGCCGACGCAGGGCGCGTGGATGCGGTTGCTGTGCCTGGTGGTGATCATCGCCGCGGGTGTCGGATGGGGCTTTATCGACGGCCGCCGCGACCGGGCCGCGCATCCGGATGCCGATCACGGCGCCGATCTGACCATCCCGTGGTTGAAGGCCGCGGTGGCCGGCGGCCTCGCCAGCGGTGCGGTGTCCTGGATTCTGGACCTGCTGCCTGGCTTCGCGCTCGGTGACAACGGCTTGCTGTTCGAAATGACCGCGGGCGCCTCGTTCATCGTGCTGCTGATCTTTATCCCGGCGCTGGCCGGCATCGCGCTCGGGCGCAGGCTCGGCGGCAAGGACGGTTCCGCCGCGGCCGGCACCCACCAGCCGGTAGCGGCCGCATCCTGATCCGATGATCCCCCGGTGGTGCCGGGGGATCGCGACGTCCTAGAGCAGGACCGCGCTACCGGCACCGGGTTCGGGATCGCGGGCGATCGCCGAATACGCGGCGGCCAGCAGCGTCGGATCCGGCCCTTCCAACCGGCCGGGCTTGGCCAGGCCGTCCAGCACCACGAAACGCAGGACACCCGAACGGGTCTTCTTGTCGGTCTGCATCGACTCCAGCAGCTGAGGCAGTGCATCGGCATCGTAGGTGGTGGGCAGGCCGACGCTCTCCAGCACGGTGCGGTGCCGGTCGGCGGTGGCGTCGTCGAGGCGCCCGGCCAGCCGGCCGAGCTCGGCGGCGAACACCAGGCCCACCGAGACCGCGGCGCCATGACGCCAGCGGTAGCGTTCCCGGCGCTCGATGGCGTGGCCGAGAGTATGGCCGTAGTTGAGGATCTCGCGCAGCGCGGCCTCCTTGAGATCGGCTGCAACCACCTCCGCCTTGACCGCGATGGCGCGGCGGATCAGTTCCGGCAGCACCTCGCCGGTGGGGTCGAGTGCGGCCTTCGGGTCGGCCTCGATCAGATCAAGGATCACCGGGTCGGCGATGAAACCGGCCTTGATGATCTCGGCCATGCCCGCGACGATCTCGTTGTGCGGCACCGTTTCCAGCGTCGCGAGATCGACCAGCACCGCGGCGGGTTCATGGAAGCAGCCCACCAGGTTCTTACCGGCCTCGGTGTTGATGCCGGTCTTACCGCCGACAGCCGCGTCCACCATGGCCAGCAGGGTGGTGGGCACGTGCACGATCTTCACCCCGCGCATCCAGGTGGCGGCGACGAATCCGGCGAGATCGGTGGCCGCGCCGCCGCCGAGGCTGACGATGACGTCGTTGCGGGTCAGCCCGATGCGGCCGAGCACCTCCCAGCAGAAACCGGCCACGGCCAGATCCTTACCGGCTTCGGCGTCCGGGATCTCGATGCGATGGGCGTCGATCCCGGTGTCGGCCAGCGCTTTACGCACCACTTCGGCCGTTTCGGCCAGCGGCGGCTGATGGAAGATCGCGACCGTACGCACGCCGGAACCGCTGCCGGTGACCGACTCGACGAGCTCGCCGAGCAAGCCACGACCGATGATCACCGGGTACGGGTCGGCGGTGCGGACCTCGAGACGACTCGGCTCTGTCACGTGCTCTGCTCCGATTCTGTGCGTTCTTGTTGGGTACGTGCGCGAGCGCGCGCCCGGCGGGCCCTGGCGCGGCGGGACCGTCCGTTGGTCGAGGTGCTCGCCGCCGGGGCGTTCGGGCCCGCGGCACCGGGCTGTCCGGTGGCGGTCTGGTCGGCGGTCTGGCTGTTCGCGGCGGCCTGCGCCGCCTTGCGGGCCGCTGCCCGTGCCCTCGACCTGCGGCGGGCCCTCGACCTACTGCTGCCCTGCGGGTTGGTGGCGCGTGGCGTGCGGTTCTGCTGTTCGGCGCCCTCGCCCGCGGCCGGTCGCACCGATTCCAGCGACAGCTTGCCGAGGATCATCTTCACCACCCGGCCCGGGCTGCGCCCGTCGGTGCGCACCCGCACCGTCGCGACCTCCCGGTACAGCGGTCGCCGACGCCGCATCAGCTCGCGATATTTGGCGCCGGGATCGGCGCCGTTGAGCAGCGGGCGGGCATTACTGGTGCCGGTGCGGCGAAGGCCTTCGGCCACACTGATTTCCAGGTACACCACGGTGTGTTCGCGCAGCAGCGCCCTGGTGTTCTCCGAGAGCACCGCACCGCCGCCGAGGGAGACCACGCCCGGCTCGTCGAGGATGGCGCGGCGCACCACCTGCTCTTCGATCTTGCGGAACTCCGCTTCGCCGTCGGTGGCGAAGATATCGGCGATGGTGCGCCCGGTTTCCTGTTCGATCCCGGCATCGGTGTCGTAGAGCTGCACGCCGAGTTCGCGGGCGAGCTTGCGGCCGATCGTCGATTTACCGGCCCCCGGCGGTCCGACCAGCACCACGCGCGGAGCGCGCGGGTCGGCCTGGGAAGTCATCGTGCCCGACTGTCCGCGTCGGTCGGCGCCACATGCGGACGGGTGCTGATGCGCTTGACGTAGCTGGTGATGTTGTCGGAGGTCTCGGCGAGCGAATCGCCGCCGAACTTCTCCAGTGCCGCCTGCGCGAGCACCAGCGCCACCATCGATTCGGCCACCACACCGGCCGCGGGCACCGCGCACACATCCGAGCGCTGGTGGATCGCGACGGCTTCCTCGCCGCTGCTCATATCGACCGTCGACAGCGCACGCGGCACCGTGGAGATCGGCTTCATCGCCGCACGCACCCGCAGGGCCTCGCCGTTGGTCATGCCGCCTTCCAGGCCACCGGCCCGGTTGGTCGAGCGCAGCACGCCGTCGGGGCCGGGCTTCATCTCGTCGTGGGCCTGGCTGCCGCGCCGGCGCGCAGTCTCGAAACCGTCGCCCACCTCGACACCCTTGATCGCCTGAATGCCCATGAGCGCGGCGGCCAGCCGCGCGTCGAGACGGTTCTCGCCGCTGGTGAACGAGCCGAGCCCGACCGGAAGTCCCTCCACCACGACCTCGACCACGCCGCCGAGGGTGTCGCCGTCCTTCTTGGCGGCCTCGATCTCGGCGATCATCGCCGCTTCGGCCTCGGCGTCGAAGGCGCGCACCGGGCTGGCGTCGATCGCCTCCAGGTCGGAGGCGGACGGGACATGGCCGGTGGTGTTGGCGGCGGTGCCGATCGAGATCACATGCGAGACGACCTCCACCCCGAAGGCCTGGCGCAGGAACGCGCGCGCCACCGTGCCCGCCGCGACGCGGGCCGCTGTCTCGCGGGCGCTGGCCCGTTCGAGCACCGGACGCGCATCGTCGAAGCCGTACTTGAGCATGCCCGAGTAGTCGGCGTGGCCGGGGCGGGGACGGGTGAGTGGGGCATTGCGTGCCAGGTCGGCCAGCTCGGCCGGATCCACCGGGTCGGCGGACATGACCGTGGTCCATTTCGGCCATTCGGAGTTGGCCACCTCGATGGCGACCGGGCCACCCATGGTGCGTCCATGCCGGACACCGCCGACGATGGTCACCTTGTCGGCTTCGAACTTCATCCGGGCGCCGCGCCCGTACCCGAGCCGACGGCGCGCCAACTGTGCGGAGATCTCGTCCGACGTCACCTCGACACCGGCCACCATCCCCTCGAGGATGGCGACGAGAGCGGGACCATGGGATTCTCCAGCAGTTATCCAGCGCAGCACGCCGTCCATCTTCCCATGTGGACGCTCTCGGCCGGGAAACCGGTCCACCGTGATCAGCGGCACCCTTCCCGCCTGCGCCGAATGGTTGCCGCGCGATCACCCGAAGCCCACCGCGAGCAGCGTCGCCACGCACATCGACGGGCCGTGCGGCAGGGTGACCGGACCTGTGGTCGACGGCGTCGCCGGCGCGCGGGGGCGGCGCATGGTTCGTGGGCGGTGCGGCGGCCGCGGGGCACCGACCGATCCGGCCGATGGGGCGATCGGATCGGTGGCCGCGCTGCACCGGCTACGTCCGCCTCGCGGCACTACGAGCACTGCGGCCCCCGCGACGGCGGTCAGCACCGGTGCGCCGACGGCGGCAGCCACCCATGCCTGGCCGCCGCACATCCCGGCGGCCGCCCCGAGCCCGACCGCGAGCTTGACATCGCCCGCCCCGAACGCCGCCGGTGTCACCAGATGCACCACGAGATACGGCACGGAGAGCAGCACTGCCCCGACGAGGGCCGCGGCGAGTCGGCCGGTGCCTGCCGCGTACCCGAGCACGACGGCAGCGCCGGGTCCGGTGAGCAGATCGGGCAGCCGCCGGTGCCGAATATCGCTGACACTCAACGCCATACACCAGGCGGCGAGCGCGATGAGCGCGAAGGTTCCCATCTGTCGACAGTGACAGGTGGGTCAGCGTCGCGGGAGCTGCCTGGCGCCGATTGGGGATAACCGCGACGGCTGTGAATACCGTCCGATTCGCAGGTGTCAGAAGGTGAGCCCGGTGGCGAGGCGGTCGAGCGCGTCGTCGAACACCGATACCACGTCGAGGTCGGGGTTATCGGCCCAGCGACGCATGAACCCGAGTGCGATTCCGATGACGGCGCCGGTGAACCAGGCGATCTCCGGATCGTCGCCGTCGCGTCCGGTGCGCTGGGCGACCAAGTCGGCGATCGCGCGTTCCATGGCGAGCAGATTGGTCAGGGTGGCTCCGCGCAGGCCCGGCTCGTGCAGCATCAGCCGGGTCCGGCGCCGGCCGAGCTCGATATCGGCCTCCGACATCTCCGCGGTGACCTCGTGAAAGGCGCCGCGCAACGATTCCACCACGCTCGCCTCGGCGGGCTGTTCGGCCAGCTTGGTGAACATGACGTTGTCGTATTCGTCGGAGATCACGAGATCTTCTTTGGTGGGGAAGTAGCGGTACACGGTGCTCGGGGCGACCTCGGCCGCCGCCGCGACCGCTTCCACCGGCGTGGCGTCATAACCATTGGCCTCGAACAGGGTCATGGCATGGCGCTGGATGGCAGCAGCGGTCCTGGCCTTCTTGAGCTCGCGCAGCCCCTTGGTGGGCTTCGCCGCGCCCGGAGACGCGGCCGACCGGTCGGCCGCCGGCCGCGAGGATGGCTTTCCGGCAGCTGCGGATTGCTGATCTCCGACCGACGACCTCACCGTGTACCCCACTCCTTGTGCTCAATCCCGCGACGGCGGCTGACTCGATTCTGCAACAGCGGCCGCGCCCACGGTTCGTGCGCCGCGCGCGGCCGGCGTCACGGCCCGGGGAGCGGCACCGTCGAGATCGTCGAGGTTGCGACCCTCGACGTCGATCTCGGGTAGCAGCCGATCCAGCCAGCGCGGCAGCCACCAGCCGTGCCGGCCGAGCAGCGACATCATGGCGGGCACCGCCGTCATCCGCACCAGGAAGGCATCGAAGAGCACCGCGGCCGCGAGGGCGAAACCGAACGACTGCACCATCGGGGTGGCCGAGAACAAGAATCCGGCGAACACGCTGATCATGATGATCGCCGCGGCCGTGACCACCCGCGCGCCCGCGGCGAAGCCGTCGACGATCGCGGCATCGGTGCTCTGCCCGCGCAGATGTTCCTCCCGCATACGCGTCACCAGGAACACCTGGTAATCCATCGCCAGCCCGAACACCATGCCCACCAGCATCACCGGCAACAGGTTGACGATGATGCCGGAGGACTGCACACCCAGCTGATCGTTGAACCAGCCCCACTGGAACACCGCGACCACCACGCCGAAGGTGGCCGCCACGCTGAGCAGGAAACCGGCGGCCGCGACCAGTGGCACCAGCACGGAACGGAAGACCAGGATCAACAGCACGAAGGCCAGGCCGCCGACCAGGGCGAGATAGGGCAGCAGCGCGGCCCGCAATTTCGCCGACGAGTCGATATCGAGAGCGGTCTGGCCGGTGACCATCACCCGCGCATCACCCGGCAGCGCGGCGCTGCCCGCCTCGTCACGGATGGCCTCGAGTGCCCGCGTGGTGGCGGGATCGGCCGGGCCGTGTCCGGGTACCACTGCCAGCAGCGCGGTGGCGCCGGTGGCGTCGAAGACCGGCGGCGCGACGGCTGCCACGCCGTCGATGCCACTGATGATCGTGCGCACCCTGGCGGCCGCGGCGGGAGCGGCAGCGTCGGCGCCCGCGTCCACCACCACGGTGAGCGGGCCGTTGGCGCCGGGACCGAACCCGTCCGCGATCAGGTCGTAGGCCTTGCGTTGGGTGGTGTCGGCCGGCGCGGTGCCGTCATCGGGGAAGCCGAGCCGCAGATCCAGCGCGGGCACCGCGGCGAGCAGCAGAATCGCTGTGGCACCGAGCAATACCGGCAGCCGGTGCGCGACCACGGTGGCGGCCCATCGCCTGCCCATCGTCATCCGGGCGGGCCCGGTGCCGCGGCGCGGGCCGCGCACCCGCACCAGCCGTTCACCGCCCCAGCCCAGCAGCGCGGGCAGCAGCGTCAGTGCCGCGATCACCGCCATGGCGACGGTGAACGCCGCCGCCAGACCCACCTGAGTGAGGGCGGGGATCCCCACCACGGTCAATCCGGCCAGAGCGATGACGACCGTGAGTCCGGCGAACAGCACCGCCGAACCGGCCCGTCCGACGGCTTGACCTGCCGCTTCGGGCAGGGCGTAGCCGGCCGCCGCGAGCTGGCGGTAGCGCAGGATGATGAACAGCGAGTAGTCGATGGCGACCGCGATGCCCAGCATCAGCGCCAGCGCCGAGGTATCGGTGTTCAGGTCGGCGAAGCCGCTGGCCGCGGTGATCGCGGCCAGCCCGACCGTGAGCCCGGCGGCCGCCACCAGCAGCGGCAACCCGGCCGCGAGCAGTGAGCCGAGGGTGATCAGCAGCACCACCGCCGCCACCAGCACGCCGATGGTTTCGCCCGCGCCCTCGTCGGGGGCGGCGGCAGCGTCGGCGCCGGCCTCGGCGGTCATACCGGCCTCGCGGGCGGTAGTGAGCGCCTCGGCGACGGCGTCGCGATCGGCCTCGGTCAGTTCCTCCCGGCTCACCCGATACGACACCTCGATCAGACCCGTTCGCCCATCAGCGGCGATGGCGTCGGGGCCGAGTTCGCCGACCCGCGCGACATTCGGCCCGACGGCCAGACGGTCCCGGACCTGGTCGATCGTCTGCCCGGCGTCCTCGAGGCGCGTGCCCTCAGGGGCCACCAGCACGACCCGCGCCGTCGCGCCGTTCGCGGCGGCGTCGGGGAAGCGCTGCGCCATCACATCGATGGCCCGCTGCGATTCGGTGCCGGGCACCGTGAACGTGTCCGAGGTCGGCCCGGACAACGTGGCCGCTGCCCCGATCGCCCCGGCGATCACCGCGAGCCACACCACCACGACCAGGCCGCGGCGCCGGAAACTTCCGATTCCCAGCCGATAGAGCAGCACTGACATAGGAGACACCACCTATTTGAGAGTGAACTAGTAAATCGGAGTGTACTCCCAAAACATGCTTGGGTGTCGGGCCCGCGGAAGACGGCGGTAGCTTTGATCCATGTCTGCTGATGCTGCGGGGCTGCGGCCCGACTACGCGGCGCGTCGAAGCGCGCTGCGCAGCCTGCTGGTGGAGAACGAGATCGACGGGCTCCTGGTCACCGACCTGGTCAACATCAGGTACCTGACCGGCTTCACCGGCTCGAACGCCGCGCTGCTGGTGTCCTCCTGGGACGCGCACGGGGCCGAAGATCGCACCGTCATCAGTACCGACGGCCGCTACCGCACCCAGGTCGCCGAGCAGGTGCCCGACCTGCACGCCGACATCGTGCGCGCGTGTGCCCGCCGCGTGGTGGAACTCGCGGGGGAGTGGCAACTCGGCCGGGTCGGCTACGAGAGTCACGTGGTCACCGTCGACGAGCACCGCGGCTTCGAGGAGCTCAGCACCGGTCTGGAACTGGTCGCCACGCCCGGGCTCGTCGAGCAGTTGCGCATGGTCAAGGACGCTTACGAGGTGGACCGGCTGCGCGCGGCGTGCGCGGTCGGCGATGCCGCGCTGGCCACCCTGCTCGAGCGCGGCGCGCTGCGACCCGGTCGCACCGAACGTCAGGTGGCCCGCGACCTGGAATGGGCGATGTTCGAACACGGCGGCGAAGCCGTCGCCTTCGAGACGATCGTCGCCGCGGGTGCGAATTCGGCTGTCCCGCACCATCGCCCGACCGATACGGTGCTGGCGACGGGCGATTTCGTGAAACTCGATTTCGGTGCGGTCGTCGGCGGCTACCACTCGGACATGACCCGGACCCTGGTGCTCGGCCCGCCGGCCGACTGGCAGCGCGAGGTCTACGAACTGGTGCGCGAGGCGCAGCGGGCAGGCCGCGAGGCCCTGCGACCTGGCGTGCCGGTCGCCGATGTGGACGGCGCCGCCCGCGCCGTCATCGACGCCGCGGGCCACGGTGCGTTGTTCGTGCACGGACTCGGACACGGGGTCGGACTGCGTATCCATGAAGCGCCCGGAATCGCGAAAGCGGGCACGGGTACACTGCTGTCTGGCGTGGCGGTGACCGTCGAACCAGGTGTGTACTTTCCCGGCCGCGGCGGGGTCCGGATCGAGGACACGCTCGTGGTGCGCGAAGGGGGCCCGGAACTGCTCACCCGCACCAGCAAAGACCTGACCGTCGTCGAGTGACGCCGGTCGCCGAGAACCGAGGAGATCCGAAGACAGTGGCGGACACCAGCGACTTCAAGAACGGCCTCGTGCTGAAGATCGACAATCAGCTCCAGCAGATCGTCGAGTTCCAGCACGTGAAGCCGGGCAAGGGCCCCGCCTTCGTGCGGACCAAGCTGAAGAACGTGGTCTCCGGCAAGGTCGTCGACAAGACGTTCAATGCTGGTGTGAAGGTCGAAACCGCGACCGTCGACCGTCGCGATATGACCTACCTGTACCACGACGGCTCCGACTACATCTTCATGGACGGCGAGACCTACGACCAGATCCACCTGGGCGAGAACATCGTCGGCAAGGCCGGTGGCTTCCTGCTGGAGAACATGGGCGTGCAGATCGCGATGCACGAGGGCGAGGCGCTGTTCATCGAGCTGCCGGTCTCCATCGAGGTCGAGGTCACCCACACCGAGCCGGGTCTGCAGGGCGACCGCTCCAGCGCGGGCACCAAGCCGGCCACCATCGAGACCGGCGCCGAGGTGCAGGTCCCGCTGTTCATCAATGTGGGCGACAAGCTCAAGATCGATACCCGCGACGGCAGCTACATCAGCCGCGTCAACTCCTGACGCCGCATGGCGGACCAGCCCGCGGAGAAGAAACCCGCATTCAAGAAACTCGGCGCACGCCACAAGGCCAGGCGCCGCGCGGTGGATCTGCTGTTCGAAGCCGAGGCCCGCGATATCGACCCCGCTGATCTGATCGACGAGCGGGTCGAGTTGTCGGTCACCGATCAGGCGGTCGCACCGGTGCACGCCTACACCCGCACGCTGGTCGAAGGCGTCGCCGATGATCTCGACCGGGTCGACGGCACCATCGAGTCCTATCTGCAGGACTGGACGCTGTCGCGGTTGCCCGCCGTGGACCGCGCCATCCTGCGGATCGCGGTGTGGGAGTTGTTCCACGCCAACGATGTGCCGCCGGTGGTGGCGGTCGACGAGGCGGTGGAACTGGCCAAGGAGCTGTCCACCGACGACTCGCCGTCGTTCGTCAACGGTGTGCTCGGTCAGGTGGTGCTGGTGGCGCCGCAGGTCCGCGCCGCCGCCGCGGCCACCCGCGCGCCGCGGCCCGAGCCGGAGCAGTGATGCACAAGTACCTGGTCATGGTCATGCGCACGCCCCGGTTCGATCCGGCGGTCGTGGAACCGCACAAGCAGTTCCTCGCCGAACTGCGGGCCAAGGGCATGCTGCAGGAAACCGGCCGATTCACCGACGGCACCGGTGGCGCCTATATCGTGCTGGCCGATTCGCTCGACCAGGCGCGCGAGATCGTCTTCACCGATCCGGTGCACACCACCGGAGCCTCGGAGGTCACGGTGTACGAGTGGGAGATCACCGGCTGACGTTGTGCGAAGCGCCGACGCGGTCCCGGTCGTGAACCCCGCCAGGTTCTGCCGGGACCGAGCCGTCTACCGGCCCGCCGTCGGTCGGCTCCGAGCTGTGGCCCGCACCGCGGTGATCGTTCCGGCGACGGTGATGGCCGCGATCCCGAAGGTCATCAGCCGTGCGGAATTCACGACCGAATCCCCGCCCAGGTTGACCAAAGTGCCGGCGATGGCGGAGGTCACGGTGTAGGCGATGAGCTGGGTGGTGCTCAACGCCGCCGCGGCCTTGGCGCCCTCGATCTCGTCGGTCGTACTGGCCATCGCGGCCACGCTCAGGTGCGGGAAGGCCAGGCCGATACCCGTACCGGCCACGAAAAGAGCTGCGGCCCACAGTAGTACGCCGATGATGGCGGCGTCGTCGGACTGAGCGAGCCCGTAGACGAGCAGTCCGCCGGTGAGGAGAACCGGCGCCGTCCGGATGGCCCGTCGCGCGGCGGCCGGGCCGAGGCCGACGCTGAACAGCTGCGATACCACCCACCCGACGGACAGAGCGGCGCCGAGCAGCCCGGCGGCGAAGGGCGCCAGACCGCCGAGTTCCTGACCGAACAGTGGAATGAAGTTCTCCGTCATCACGCCCGCGCACAGGGCGGCGACGGTGAGGTACACCCACTTGAGCGGATTGTCGCGCTGATAGGTCGAGCGCGGCAGCACCGAGGACCTGCCACGCTTTTCGGCGGCGAGGAACGCGCCGAGCAAGACGGCGCCCGCGATCATGCAGCCCGCGGTCGGCCATCCGGACGCCACCGTGGAACTGAGGCTGAACACCGCCGCCGCGGCCGTGAGCAACGTCAGCGACAGCAGCGGCACGTTGCTGCGCTCGGTGGCAACGGCGGTCCGGGGTGGCAGGGCGCGGACACCGAGCATCGCCAGCACCACCGCGGCGAGCAGGAGCAGGGCATAGGCCCAGCGCCAGGCGCCGACCTGGGCGAAGGCCCCGCCCAGGGTCGGGCCCGCCAGCGTGCCCACCCCCCACATCGCCGATACCAGACCGGCGGCCCTGGCCCACAGGTGGGCGGGCAGCGCCGCACGGATCACCGCGTAGCCGAGCCCGGCCAGCAACCCGCCGCCGAAACCCTGGACGACGCGCCCGACCAGGAGCAATTCCATAGTCGGGCTCAGCGCATTCAACGCCGCGCCCAGTCCGAAGGTGAGGAAGCCGACCAGGTACGCCCCCCGCACGCCTCGGCGTCCGAGGATTCGGCTGACCAGCATCGATGCGATCACCGCCGCCATCAGGAATCCGGTGGCGACCCACGCGTAATAGTCGGCGCCACCGATGTCATCGACGATCGATGGCATGAGGGCGGCGGTGAAATACAGATTCATCGCATAGAGCGCGACGCCACCGGCCAGGATCGCCACGCTCGCGAAGTGGCTGGGCGACAGCAACTCACGCCAGCCGCCAGTGGGTCGGTCCGTCGTCACCGCGTTGTCGTTGTCGGGCTTTTCGTGCTCATCGAGCGAGGTAGAGGTCACGAGCAGCTACGCTAGAACTTAAAGCTCACTTTAAGTCAAGGAGTTCGATGTCGAAACCGGCACCCACCGATCTGCTGACGGTCGGCGAGGTCGCTCAGCGCGCGGGGATCGCCACGTCCGCGGTCCGGTTCTACGAAGACCAAGGGTTGATCACCTCGATTCGTACCTCGGGCAACCAACGTCGGTTCCGCAGGCATGTGCTGCGTAGGCTGTCGCTGATCCTGGTCGCCAAGCGCCTCGGTATCCCGCTCACCGAGGTCGCCGAGGTCTTCGCGTCGCTGCCGGAGGATCGGATGCCGAGCAAACGTGACTGGCAACGGATCTCCCGGCGCTGGCAATCCCATCTGGCCGCCCGCAGGCGCGAACTCGAGGCCCTCGAACGCGAACTCACCGGCTGTATCGGTTGCGGTTGCCTGTCGTTGCAGACCTGCTGGGTACTCAACCCTGGCGATGCGCTCAGTGACGAGGGGCCCGGTCCGCGTCGGTTGCCGCACGAGGACGCGGCGAGCGCCGATATGCCGTGAACGTCACTGGCGTTACCGCGCACCCGGCGTGCTGGGCGGGCGGCGCAGCGGGGTCGTCGGGGAGTCCGATGCCGGGGGCCACGGCGGCATAGACGGCCGGGGTGTTCGCGGGACGGGCGCCGGTTGTGGTGGCCGAGCCCAGGGTGCGGGCGGCGGTGACGTGAAGGCCGGGCCGAACGGGGACTCGGCCGGGACCGGCTGTGGCGGAGCCGTTCGCGACTGCCGCGGCACCGGTTCCGGCCGTGGATGCCGGGGACGTCGATCAGCGGGATCGGCCGCGCTCGCCGCTCGTGTGGGAGGCCGGTACTCCTCGGGCCGGGAGGCGATCCAGCCGGCCACGATGGCCAGGCCGGTGGGTCGGTGGACGGCGAGGAAACCGAAGGGGCGGTCGAAGGTCGCGGTGCAGACGGTGACTCGGTGTTCGGTCGGCGGTGGTGGCCTGCTGCCGGCGCGGAGGGCGAACGCGGTGACCGCCGCGGCTTCGAATCCATCGCGGGTGAAGCGGGCCAGCACGTCCTGTGCGCCCTGGCTGATCGCCAACGGCCTCGGGGAGATCCCGGGGAAGTGATGCCCGGATGTCTGTGCGGCGGTGAGGCCGAATATCGGGCTCAGGTGGGTGGCGCAGAGGTCATGGTTGGAGCGGATGTCGAAGGGCGGGAGTTGTAGCCGGAGCTGAGGTCGATTCCGCAGTGAAGTCTCTTCGCGCACTGCGAGTCCGGGCCCGTCGGTGCCCACGGGGAGTTGCGTGCGCACTTCGATCACACCGGCGAGTGCGTCCAATCCGGTGGCGAGCACGTGGGCGGGAGTGGCAGGTCCTTGGAGCAGATGAATATCGACATCGGCCGTGCCCTGCACGACGATGCGGGTCACCGGTTGGGGTCCGTCCAGGATCGCCGTGTCCGTCAGACTGCTGGTGGTCCGTGACAATGCGGCCACCGCTGGGCCCTGCCATGGGCCGGTCCCCGGTGTCATGGCCGTCTCATGAAACGATTCGCGCCACGTGGTGCGGGCCACCAGGGCGGTTGCCAGGACCAGCAGGGTCGAGGGGTCGATTCGGAGTGGAAACTTCTTGATCAGGCCACCGGTGTGCTGGTCGGCCCAGGCATCGAGGGTGACCTGGTCGGTGAGGAGATCGACTGTGCCCACCGGCAAGCCGCTCAGCCACTCGTCGTTCAATGGCAGGTTGCGGTTGACCCAGACGCCGAGCGCTGCGGACAGATCGACCGCGTCATCCATCGTCTCCATGAGCCGCAGTGCGGCCGAATGGGCTGTGCTGCCGGGCATTCCGATTGCCGCTTCGAGTTCGGCGCGCGCCGGCCCGCCCGCGGCCGACGCCATCAGGCCGAGCAGCGGCCACAGCCCGGCGCCGGAGAGGACGAAATCTCCGTCCGCGCCCGCCTCGCACCAGCGGCGAGTGAGGTGGTTCGCGGCATCGACGTGGGGTTCGAGCACGGTCCGCATGGATTCACCCTATCGGCGGCGCGGCAGGAGGGCGACAGCGTATACCGCTGCGCGTCCGGGTCGCTGCCACCGGACCGAATCGCGTGACACAGTGCGGCGCAGCTGGTTTCGCCCAGGCGAGGCGAACCGGCAACCGTGTGTCGACGGGCGGGACTTCTGGACAGGGCCATTGTGTGTCACCAGTGGGGGTCGAATCACGCCCAGCGGAGTCGCGAGCCGCCGACCCATGCCCGCGCTCCCGCCGGGTGGGTGTACAGGACCCCGGCGGGAGCGCGAGCAGCAAGCCGTGACCGGCTCGGATCGAGAACGGAGGCCGGCCCCGACGCCGGGCCCCGCGCTCTCGCTGTCGATCTTGCTACCTCAACCGCGCTCGAGGTCAAACCGTCCGCCGGCAACCGGTCGAGGCGACCGGTTGAGAGACAGATAGACTTTTCCTCGCAACACTTCGATGGTGAGGAGATCGGGCGATGACCGAGAATCAGCGCACGATATTGCGCGGACGCTGTACGCCGGAGCAGGCGTGGGCGGTGTTCGATGATCTGCCCGCCGCCCGTGTCGGCGAGGTGACCACCGGCCGCTGGCGTGGCAGCGAAGTGAACACCGGACATCCGTGGGCCGGTGTGCTCGTGGAATCCGGTTGGTACGGCAAGCAATTCGACAGCCCCGACGCGGTGCATCCGCTGCTGTTCGCCGACCAGAACGGTTCGATCTTCGCCGTGGACCCGCGCCGTGCCCCGCTGGGGCTGGCCGGTCGATTCCCGGCCACCTGGCTGCGCCCGGTGCGCAACAATCTGCGCTTCCTCGCGCCGGCGCTGCGCACCAAGAAGCCGACGGCGCGGTTGCGCGACATCGAATACCGCGGTGTCGTCAGCGCGGCCATGGTTTACGACCATCTGCCGATCATCGACCATTTCCGGCGTCTCGACGACGATGCCCTGCTCGGCGTGATGGATATGCGTGGGCTGGCCGAGCCGTATTTCTTCATGCTCGAGCGCTGACCGGAAGGTCGCTGCCGCGACCGTCGGTTGCCGCCCGCGTCCACGGCCCATCGACTCGAATCGGCGACCCGAACTGCCGCGATCGTGTCCGCTGTGCCGCGCCGGGCAATCGTCCGCTACCGATCTGCGCCCGGCCGCAGAATGATCTTGCCGAGCGGGGCGCGTGATTCGACCAGCTCATGCGCCTGAGCCGCGGCGTCGAGCGGCAACGTCGTCTCGACGGCGGGTGCGAGTGTGTGGACTCGCTCGAGGATGTCGGCGCGGTGTGGCGCCAGCTCCGCGAGCCAGGCGGGCCCCGCGCACCCGATGAGGGTGAGCCCACGGGGGAGAAGATCGCCTGCCGTCACCTGTGCCGGCGCGCCGGACAGCCAGCCATAGCTGAGCATGCGTCCGCTGCCCGGGGTCATGACATCGAGCAGCTGCGCAGCGGACGAGCCGCCGATGGAATCGAAGACGACGTCGACGGTGGCGTCGGCGAGCCGGGCGCGCAGGGTATCGGCCCAGTTGTCGGCACGATGATCGAGCACGTCGGTGGCGCCCAGCTCGCGGGCCCGTTGCTGCTTGGCCGCATCGCCCGCGGTGGCGATCACCCGCGCCGCGCCGAACTGCTCGGCCAGCTGAACCAGGTAACTGCCGACGCCCGTCGCCCCTGCTTCCACGAGCACCGTCTCGGTGCCGGTGAGCCGGGCGGCCTTCAGCAGCGCGATCGCGACCGATCCGCTCATCGCCGCGGCTGCGGCATCCTCGGCCGAGACTCCTTCCGGGATAACGGTCGCGGCCTCGGCTGCGGCGCGAACGAACTCGGCGTAGGAACCCGCACCCGCCGTATCTGCCACCACTCGGCGCCCGAGAAGGCTCCGATCCACGCCGTCGCCGACCTCGACCACCTCACCCGCCGCCTGGAACCCGAAGACGGCCGGAAGGTCGACGGCCATCGGGAAAATGCCCGAGCGCATGAGGGTTTCGGGGTAGAGGACGGGGATCGCCTCCGCGCGGATCAGTACTTCGCCCGCCTCCGGTCGCGGCTCGGCGACCTCGCGCGCGACCAGGACCTCGGGCCCACCGATTCCCGTCATTACGATTGCTTGCATTGGAACTCCATAACTTGACCGACGGTCCACTTACTCGTGCAGACGATATGGACCGCCGGTCAACTTGTCAACCGAAAGTGGTGCGATGACCGACCGTCGTCCGGCCGAACGCGCGGATGCCGCGCGCAATCGGCGCGCGATCCTGGACGCGACCAGGGCCCTGCTCGCCGAGCACGGCGCGGAGGCGATCACGATGGATCGGGTCGCGGCAGCCGCGGGGGTCGGCAAGGGGACCATCTTCCATCGCTTCGGCAACCGGGCCGGGTTGCTACACGAAATGGTCGCCGAGAGCGCGTTGACGCTGATGAACGCGGTCAAGGACGGGCCGCCGCCGCTGGGGCCAGGCGCGCCCGCGGGGGAGCGGCTGATCGCCTTCTTCGAGGCGATGGCGTGGCTGGTGATCGACAATCTCGAGCTGATGGCCGCCTATCGCACCGAGGCGCCGCATCCGAGAACCGCGGAGTTCCATCGGTTCTGGTTCGACCACATCACCGCGCTGCTGCGTGAGGCGCGTCCCGATCTGGATGCCGAGGTCGTCGGGCGGCTGTTGCTGGACAGTTTGGCCGGGCCGACCGTGCCCGATCTGGTGCGCTCGGGCGAGACCGATCGAGTGCTGGCAGCGGTGCGCGCGATGATGGAGTCCGTCTTACGCGCACCCTGAGCCGGGAACGGGGTCGCTCGTGCTGCGGCGTGGAGTGCCGAGACGGATCACGGAACGGCGGCGGGCTGCCCACCGAGCGCCGGCACCAGGTGCGCGTTGTGCGCCCGGTCGGATCAGCGCGGCGCCAGGATGGCGTCGAAACGTTGATCGGCCAGGTCGAGTTGTTCGAGGATGTGCACCTTGACGTGCTCGGCGAGCGGGGTGTCCGCTCGCAGCACCAGATCTCGGTAGACGTCGGTGAGCGGCCGGTACTTGGTGGCGAGTTTGTGCAGGACGGGGCCGGTGGCGTACAGGATGCCGACGCCGTTGTCGGTGAAATCCGACAGCTTCACCACCCGTGCCCACGGCGCGCGCTCGAGTTCGGTGGTGACGTGTTCGCGATACTGTTCGTGCCGGTCGCGGCCCGGGTCGGGCGCCGGATTGGTCACCGACGCAACGATATCGGCGACCCGTGCGCCGAACCGGTCGGCGAGGGCGGCCAGCGCGGCGGATGTCGGCGAGCCCGATCTCGTCCCGGCCAGCTCGGTGGGGTGGTCTTCCACCGAATCGTGCAGCAGCCCGGCGATCACCACCTCGGTATCGCGCACCTCGTAATGGCTGGCGATCCGGATCGCCACGCGCAGTAGATGGTTGATGTACGGCTCGCGGCCGTATCGGTCCTCTCGGTGCAGATCGGTGGCCAGCTCGAGCGCGGCCGTGAGCTGCTCTGCGCCAGGTAATTCCGCCGTTTCCAGCTCGAATCTGCCGCGCAGCCCGTCTTCACCGTAGACATCGCTGATCGTGTGCAGCGGCATCACCGCCAGCACCCCCGCCCCAGGATCATTCATGCAGCAAATGTAGCGGCAGGGTACGACACCGTGCTGTGGCCGCCGCCACGTTTTCCGCACCCGGTGATCTCAGCGCACGTTGCGCGGACGGAACTGGATGCTGATGCGCGGGCCGACGGGCTTTCGGGTCTTCGGCACCGCGTGCTCCCAAGTGCGCTGGCAGGAACCGCCCATGACGAACAGATCGCCGTGGCCCGGGTGGAAGCGCAGACTCTCGCCACCGCCCTTGGGGCGCAACAGCAGCGGGCGGGGGGCGCCAAGCGACACGATGGCGACCATCGTGTCGTGGCGGGCGCCGCGTCCGATGGTGTCGCCGTGCCAGGCGACGCTATCGCGGCCGTCGCGGTAGAAGCACAGCCCGGCCGTGCGGAACGGCTCACCCAGCTCGGCCAGGTAATGCTCGGTGAGGGCTTCGCGGGCCTGATCCAGCAGCGGGTCGGGCAGCGGGTCGGTTTCGCCGTAGAAGCACAGCAGCCGCGGCACATCGACCACCCGGTCGTACATCGGCCGCCGTTCGGCGCGCCACGGTACCGACGAGGCGAGATGCTCGAACAGCTCATCGGCTCCGCTGAGCCAACCGGGTAGCTGGTCCACCCAGGCGCCCGCGGCGAGGCGGGTACGGCGCACCCCGGCCAGCGGCGCCAATCCGCTTTCGCCGAGCCCGTCGAGCAGCGATCCCTGCAGCGGCATGGTCATGGGAGAGAGCCTAACGCCATTCGAACATATGTGCTAGTGACTGCTGTGCATACCCTATCCGCCGGGCCCGCGTCCGTCGCCGGATGGTCGAATGGGGTCTTCGCGCTTGATTCGGAGGGAGTTCCATGGCCGTGCTGCAGAGCGACGGAGGTTCGGGGGACAAGGAGAATCCGGCGGGGGGACCCGAGGGGCCAGGGCATCTGAGCCGCCAGCTGGCCAACCGGCACATTCAGCTGATCGCGATCGGCGGCGCCATCGGCACCGGCCTGTTCATGGGTTCGGGCAAGACGATTTCGCTGGCCGGGCCGTCGGTGATCCTCGTCTACATGATCATCGGGTTCTTCCTGTTCTTCGTCATGCGGGCGATGGGCGAGCTGCTGCTGTCGAACTCCGAGTACAAATCGTTCAGCGATTTCGCCGGTGATCTGCTCGGCCCGTGGGCCGGGTTCTTCACCGGATGGACCTACTGGTTCTGCTGGGTCGTCACCGGTATCGCCGATGTGGTCGCGATCGCCGGCTATGTCGCCTACTGGTGGCCCGAGCTGCCACTGTGGATTCCCGCGCTGGTCTGTATCGCGGTGCTGCTGGTGCTGAACCTGCCCACCGTGCGCGCGTTCGGCGAGACCGAGTTCTGGTTCGCCCTGATCAAGGTGATCGCCATCGGCGCGCTGATCGTCACGGGTCTGGTGATGGTGCTGACCGGCTTCACCGGTGACAGCGGCAGCACCGCCTCGATCGCGAACCTGTGGAACGACGGCGGGTTCTTCCCGATGGGGCCGATGGGATTCGTGGCGGGCTTCCAGATCGCGGTCTTCGCCTTCGTCGGCATCGAACTGGTCGGCACCACCGCGGCCGAGGCCAAGGACCCGGAACGAACCCTGCCGCGCGCGGTGAACTCCATCCCGGTGCGCGTGCTGCTGTTCTACGTGGGCGCGCTCATCGTGATCTGCGCGGTGACGCCGTGGCGTGAGGTCTCGCCCGACGAGAGCCCCTTTGTGGCGATGTTCAGCCTGGCCGGTCTGGGGATCGCGGCGAGCGTGGTGAACTTCGTCGTGCTCACCAGCGCCACGTCGAGCGCGAATTCCGGCATCTACTCCACCTCGCGGATGGTCTACGGACTCGCCGGTGACGGCGACGCTCCCGCCATCTTCGGCAAGCTCTCGCCGCGCCGGGTGCCGGCCAACGCGCTGCGTTTCTCGTGTGCGTTCCTGATGATCGGCGTGGTGCTGCTCTACGCGGGCCAATCGATCGTGGAGGCGTTCACCGTGGTGACCACGATCTCGTCGCTGTGCTTCATGTTCGTGTGGACCATGATCCTGGCCAGCTACCTCGCCTTCCGGCGCCGTCGCCCGCACCTGCACACCGCGTCGAAGTTCAAGATGCCCGGCGGTATCCCGATGGTCTGGGCCGTGCTCGCCTTCTTCGCCTTCCTGATCTGGGCGCTCACCCAGGAGTCCGACACCCTGCAGGCCTTGCTGGTGACACCGATCTGGTTCGCGGTGCTCGGGCTCGCCTACCTGGTGGTCCGGCGCAGCCCGCACCACAAGGCGCTGCGCGACCAGCATCGTGACAAGGTCCTCGCCGAAACCTCGGCGCTGGGCTGACCGGCTGTCCGCCCCGATCGGGGCGGGCATCCCGCGAGGGCGGGGTCGGCGCACTGTCCCGGCCCCCGCCCGAGGTGAC
The DNA here is from genome assembly GCF_059509835.1 of Nocardia sp. CDC519. Lineage (NCBI taxonomy): Bacteria > Bacillati > Actinomycetota > Actinomycetes > Mycobacteriales > Nocardiaceae > Nocardia > Nocardia sp. CDC519. Next base: position 2,562,905 of record NZ_CM183377.1, read on the forward strand.
TTCGGGGCGGCCGGTGTCGTCGTGGTTCGGCTTCCGTTTTCGATCCCGTCCGCGGTGACGGCGCCTAGAGTCGTCGGCAGTGTTCGCGAGGTCGCGCGGCAGCCGTCGTGCGGTGCTGGAGGGGAGATGCCGATGGCAGAGGAAACGAGATCCGTACCCACCGCGGGTGTGGCGATGACCGCGATCGGTGTGGCGATGATCCGCATGCGCGAGAGCCTTCGCCCCGACCGGCTCTATGACGACCCCCTTGCCACAGTGTTCGTCGATGCCGCGCGGACCGGCTTCGACGACGAGCGCTGGGCCCGATTCGAGGCCTTGGCCGACCAGTTCTATGAGGCACGTTCGGTTGCGGTCAGACTCGTCGACGACGACATTCGTGACGGCATAGCGGCCGGCTGCGAGCAGATCGTGCTGCTGGGCGCCGGTCTCGACACCCGGGCGTTCCGGCTCGGGTTGGCGCCGGGCATCCACTTCTTCGAGCTGGACCTGCCCGAATTGTTCGCCTTCAAGGAACCGCTACTGGCCTCCCACGATGCCAGGCCCACGTGCGTGCGCCGGGTGGTTGCCGCGGATCTGCGCGAGGACTGGGCGAAGGCGCTGCGGGAGAGCGGGTTCCGCGTCGACCGGCCCACCCAGTGGATCGACGAGGGCGTGCTCGGCTACCTCTCGCGCGAGCAGGCCTACGCGGCCGCCGGCACCGTCACCGAACTGTCGTGCACGGGCAGCCGGTTCGGCGTCGGCCGATTCCAGACCGACGCCGCCGCCCCGTCGTACCGGGCGCTGCGCGACCTGGTGTCCGGCGCCGGCGATCGCCCGACCCCGATCAACGGCCTCGGCAACGACGCCGAAACCTGGTTCGGCACCCACGGCTGGCGCACGAGCTTCCGCGCCTGGGACGATCTCGCCGCACCGTACGGGCGGCCCGTGACGATGAACGACCCGCAGGCAGGCAACATCCTCGCCGTCCGGGAGTGACTTCGGCCTCGCCCGGATCGTGCCGCGGCGGATGCGGGCCTCGTGGCCAGGGTTCGCACCGAGCGTCCGCCGCGCCCGAGCACGACATCGCACGTCGCCATGCGTTATCGGGCTCACAACCGGCGCCGAGTCGATGATCGGTGTTCCCGCTCACAACCGCTGATCCAGCCCTCACCTGGTGAAAAGCGGCTACGGCGGGCTGATAGGCTGCTCGGCGTAAGACATCCTTTAACGGACCGTCCGGTGAGGCGGGGAAGGAGGTCGGCATGGCTGTGCCCGAAGAACGGGCAGCCGCGTCCGGCGCTGCCGAAGCGACGTCGGCGGGCAGCGGCGACGCCGCCGGGGCGACCGGCCCCTCGGAGCGTCACACTCCGGCATGGGTAGCGGCGGGACGGGAACTGTTGTCTCCCTCCGACGTCGGCCGCACCATCGCGCGTATCGCGCATCAGATCATCGAGAAGACCGCCCTGGATTCGGGCGATCCCGCCGCGCCCCGGGTGGTGCTGATCGGCATCCCGACCCGCGGCACCACGCTGGCGGCCCGGCTCGCGGACAAGATCGAAGAATTCTCCGGTGTCCGCCCGGCGCTCGGCTCGCTGGACATCACCCTCTACCGCGACGACCTGCGCAGCAGGCCGCATCGCCCGCTGGAGCGCACCTCAGTGCCCGAAGGCGGCATCGAGGACGCGCTCGTCGTGCTCGTCGACGATGTGCTGTTCTCCGGCCGCACCGTGCGCTCGGCCCTCGACGGCCTGCGCGACCTCGGCCGCCCCCGCGCCGTACAACTCGCGGTCCTGGTCGACCGCGGCCACCGCGAACTGCCGATCCGGGCCGACTTCGTCGGCAAGAACGTGCCGACCGCGCGCACCGAGGACATCTCGGTGCTGCTCACCGAACACGACGGCCGCGACGGTGTGTACCTGCACCAGGAGGAAGCGTGAGGCATCTACTGACGGTCGCCGATCTGCGCCGCGACGTCGCCACCGAACTGCTCGACGAAGCCGAACGTTTCGAACAGGCCCTGCTCGGCCGCGAGGTGCACAAGCTGCCGACGCTGCGCGGGCGCACCGTGATGACGGTGTTCTTCGAGAACTCCACCCGCACCCGCGTCTCGTTCGAGGTCGCGGGCAAATGGATGAGCGCCGACGTCATCAACGTCAGCGCGAGCAGTTCCTCGGTCGCCAAGGGCGAATCGCTGCGCGATACCGCGCTCACCCTGCACGCCGCGGGCGCCGACGCGCTGATCGTGCGGCACCCGGCCTCGGGCGCGGCGCATCAGATCGCGCGCTGGTTCGAGGAGTGGGCGCGGGCCTCCGGTGGATCGGTCCCCGCGGTCATCAACGCGGGCGACGGCACCCACCAGCATCCGACCCAGGCCCTGCTGGACGCGCTCACGCTGCGTCAGCGCCTCGGCACCATCGAGGGCAGGCGCGTGGTGATCGTCGGCGACATCCTGCACAGCCGGGTCGCCCGCTCCAACGCCTTCCTGCTGTCCACCCTCGGCGCGGAAGTGGTGCTCGTCGCGCCGCGCACGCTGCTGCCGACCGGGGTGGAGAGCTGGCCGGTGCGGGTCTCGCACAGCCTCGACGCCGAACTGCCCGGCGCCGACGCGGTGCTGATGCTGCGGGTGCAAGCCGAACGGATGAACGGCGGCTTCTTCCCGTCGGCCCGCGAATACGCGGTGAACTACGGACTGTCCGAACGCAGGCTGGCGCTGCTGGACGAGCATGCGGTGGTGCTGCATCCGGGCCCGATGCTGCGCGGTATGGAAATCGCGTCGTCGGTGGCGGATTCGCCCAAGGCCGCGGTGCTGCAACAGGTGACGAACGGAGTGCATATGCGGATGGCGGTGCTGTTCCGGCTGCTGGTGGGGACCCAGGAGGCCGCGGCATGAGCGGTCAGCGCCTGGAGGAGGCAGCGTGCGTAACCACGGAAGGCGCCCGATCATGCCAGGAGGTCACAGCATGAGCGAAAACAGTGTGAGCGCATCCGTTCTGCTGAAGGGTGTACTGGTCTACGGCGAGGGCGAGCCGGTCGACGTGCTCGTCGCCGACGGTGAGATCCGCGATATCGCCACCGATCTGGGCGCCATCGATGGCGCCGAGATCATCGACGGTAAGGGCCAGATCCTGCTGCCCGGCTTCGTCGACCTGCACACCCACCTGCGCGAACCCGGCCGCGAGGACACCGAGACCATCGAGTCCGGTTCCGCTGCCGCCGCGCTCGGCGGCTACACCGCGGTCTTCGCGATGGCCAACACCAACCCGGTGGCCGATTCGCACGTGGTGACCGACCATGTGTGGCGGCGCGGTCAGGAGGTCGGCCTGGTCGACGTCTACCCGGTCGGCGCCGTGACGGTGGGGCTGGAAGGCAAGCAGCTCGCGGAGATGGGCACCATGGCCGCCGGTATCGGCGCGGTGCGCATGTTCTCCGATGACGGCCACTGCGTCTACGACCCGCTGATCATGCGTCGCGCCCTGGAATACGCGAACTCGCTCGGGGTACTGATCGCCCAGCACGCCGAGGAGCCGCGGCTGACCGTCGGCGCCGTCGCGCACGAGGGCCCGACCGCCGCCCGCCTGGGCCTGGCCGGCTGGCCGCGCGCTGCCGAGGAGTCCATCGTCGCCCGCGACGCGCTGCTGGCCCGTGATGCCTGCGCCCGCGTCCACATCTGCCACGCCTCCACCGCCGGCACCGTGGAGCTGGTGAAATGGGCCAAGTCGCAGGGCATTTCGATCACCGCCGAAGTCACCCCGCATCATCTGCTGCTCGACGATTCGCGGCTGGAAACCTACGACGCGGTCAACAAGGTGAACCCACCGCTGCGTGAGGCCTCCGACGCCGTCGCGCTGCGGCAGGCACTCGCCGAGGGCATCGTCGACTGTGTCGCCACCGACCACGCCCCGCATGCCGAGCAGGACAAGTGCTGCGAGTTCGCCGCCGCCCGTCCCGGCATGCTCGGGCTGGAGACCGCGCTGTCGATCGTGGTGCAGACCATGGTCCGGCCGGGTCTGCTGGATTGGCGCGGGGTGGCGAAGGTGATGAGCGAGCGCCCGGCCGAGATCGTCGGACTGGACGAGCACGGCAGGCCGATCGCGGTCGGCGAACCGGCGAACCTGGTGCTCGTCGACCCGGACGCCAGTTGGACGGTGCGTGCGAACGAACTCGCCAGCATCTCCGACAACACGCCGTACCAGGACATGACGCTGCCGGCCCGGGTGACCGCCACCCTGCTGCGCGGCCGGATCACCGCCCGCGACGGCGTGGCGGCCTCGCCCGCGCGGACCGGAGGGCAGTCGTAATGGAACGCACGCTGTGGGTGGTCGGGCTGGCGCTGCTGTGGGCCGTACTGATCTACCTGATGTACCGGGGCTGGCAGAACCGGGCGGCCCGCCAGGCCGAGCGCATCGGCGACCTGCCTCCGGTGCCGCAGGAACTGGGCGCTCAGCTGCTCGAACCGACCACCGGCCTCTACCTCGGCAGCACCATGGCGCCGAGCTGGCAGGACCGGATCGCGGTCGGCGACCTCGGCTTTCGAGCCAACGCCGAACTCACCAGGTTCGAGCGAGGCATCCTGCTCGAGCGTGACGGCGCGTCGGTGATCTGGATTCCGCAGGAATCGATCACCGCGGTGCGCACCGAACGCGGCCACGCGGGCAAGGTGATGACAGAAGATGGTGTGCTGGTGATTCGCTGGAAACTGCCGACCGGGACCGAGATCGATACCGGATTCCGAGGAGACGACAAGACGGTGTATCCGGCGTGGGCACAGATGACGACGGGAGACGAGGGATGAGCGGAAATAACGAAGCGGCCTTGGTGCTGGAGGACGGCCGGGTTTTCCGTGGCACCGCCTACGGCGCCGTCGGCGAGACGTTGGGCGAGGCGGTGTTCTGCACCGCGATGACCGGCTACCAGGAAACCCTCACCGACCCCAGCTATCACCGCCAGATCGTGGTGGCCACGGCCCCGCAGATCGGCAATACCGGCTGGAACGACGAGGACGACGAGTCCGGCAAGATCTGGGTCGCCGGGTACGCCGTGCGCGATCCCGCGCGCCGCGCCTCCAACTGGCGTGCCACCCGCACGCTGCCCGAGGAGCTGGTGCGCCAGGACGTCGTCGGTATCGCGGGCATCGACACCCGTGCGGTGGTGCGGCATCTGCGCACCCGCGGTTCGATGAAGGCGGGCATCTTCAGCGGTGACGCCGTGGCCGCCTCGGTCGACGAACTGGTGGCCAGGGTCAACGGCCAGCCGTCCATGCTCGGCGCGGATCTGGCCGAAGAGGTCAGCACCGACGGGCTCTACACCATCGAGCCCACCGGCGAGCACCGCTTCACCGTGGTCGCCGTCGACCTCGGCATCAAGACCAACACCCCGCGGATGTTCGCCGAACGCGGCATCCGGGTGCACGTGGTGCCCTCGGGTACCTCGTTCGACCAGATCCAGGAGCTGAAGCCGAACGGTGTGTTCCTGTCCAACGGCCCGGGTGATCCGGCCACCCAGGACGGCGCGGTCGAACTCACCCGCCAGATCCTCGGTGCCGGCCTGCCGCTGTTCGGCATCTGCTTCGGCAACCAGATCCTCGGCCGGGCGCTGGGCCGCGGCACCTACAAGATGAAGTTCGGCCACCGCGGCATCAACATTCCGGTGGTCGAGCACGAGACCGGCCGCATCTCGATCACCGCGCAGAACCACGGCTTCGCCCTCGAAGGCGAGCAGGGTGAACAGTTCGACACCCCCTTCGGCAAGGCCGAGGTCAGCCACGTCTGCGCCAACGACGGCACCGTCGAGGGTGTGCGCCTGGTGGACGGGCGCGCCTTCTCGGTGCAGTACCACCCCGAAGCCGCCGCCGGCCCCCATGACGCCGCGTACTTGTTCGACCGTTTCGCCGGTCTGATGGAAGGAGCCTGATGCCTCGCCGCACCGATCTGAACCACATCCTGGTGATCGGCTCGGGCCCGATCGTCATCGGTCAGGCCTGCGAGTTCGATTACTCCGGCACCCAGGCGTGCCGGGTGCTGCGGTCGGAGGGCCTGCGGGTGTCGCTGGTCAACTCCAACCCGGCCACGATCATGACCGACCCGGAGTTCGCCGACTCCACCTACGTCGAGCCGATCACCCCCGAATTCGTCGAGAAGGTCATCGCCAAGGAGCGCCCCGACGCCATCCTGGCCACCCTCGGCGGGCAGACCGCGCTCAACACCGCCGTCGCGCTGCACGAGCGCGGCGTGCTGGAGAAGTACGGTGTCGAGCTGATCGGCGCCGACTTCGACGCCATCCAGCGCGGTGAGGACCGGCAGAAGTTCAAGGACATCGTCGCCAAGGTCGGCGGCGAGAGCGCCCGCTCGCGGGTCTGCTTCACCATGGACGAGGTGCGCGACACCGTCGCCGAGCTCGGCTTCCCGGTGGTCGTGCGGCCCTCGTTCACCATGGGTGGCCTCGGCTCCGGCATGGCCTACAACGACGAGGATCTCGACCGCATCGCCGGCGGTGGCCTGGCCGCCTCGCCGACCGCGAACGTCCTGATCGAGGAGTCCATCCTCGGCTGGAAGGAATACGAGCTCGAGCTCATGCGCGACGGGCGCGACAACGTCGTGATCGTCTGCTCCATCGAGAACGTCGACCCGATGGGCGTGCACACCGGCGACTCGATGACCGTCGCCCCGGCGATGACGCTGACCGACCGCGAATACCAGAAGATGCGCGATCTGGGCATCGCGATCCTGCGTGAGGTCGGCGTGGACACCGGCGGCTGCAACATCCAGTTCGCGGTGAACCCGGCCGACGGCCGCCTGATCGTCATCGAGATGAACCCGCGCGTGTCGCGGTCCTCGGCGCTGGCGTCCAAGGCCACCGGCTTCCCGATCGCCAAGATCGCCGCCAAGCTGGCCATCGGCTACACCCTCGACGAGATCGTCAACGACATCACCAAGGAAACCCCGGCCTGCTTCGAGCCGACCCTGGACTACGTCGTGGTGAAGGCGCCGCGGTTCGCGTTCGAGAAGTTCCCCGGTGCCGATGGCACGCTGACCACCACCATGAAGTCGGTGGGCGAGGCGATGTCGCTCGGCCGCAACTTCTCCGAGGCGCTGGGCAAGGTGCTGCGTTCGCTGGAGACCAAGTCCACCGGGTTCTGGACCACCGACGACGGACAGTGGGCGCCCGCCTCCGATTCCCCCGCCGATGTCCAGGCCGCGATCACCGCCGTGCTCGACGATCTGCGGGTACCCACCGAAGGCCGCATCTACCAGGTGGAGCGGGCCCTGCGCCTGGGCGCGAGCATCGACGACGTCGCCGCTGCCTCCGGTATCGACCCGTGGTTCGTCGCCGAGATCGCCGGCCTGGTCGAACTGCGCCAGGAACTGCTCGACGCGCCGGTGCTCGACGAACCGCTGCTGCGGCTGGCCAAGCACTACGGCCTGTCCGACCGCCAGATCGCCGCGCTGCGCCCGGAACTGGCCGGTGAGAGCGGTGTCCGCGCACTGCGGCATCGGCTGGGGGTGCGCCCGGTGTTCAAGACCGTTGACACCTGCGCGGCCGAGTTCGAGGCCAAGACCCCGTACCACTACTCCGCTTACGAGCTCGATCCCGCCGCCGAATCGGAGGTCGCGCCGCAGCACGAGCGCGAGAAGGTGATCATCCTCGGCTCGGGCCCGAACCGGATCGGCCAGGGCATCGAGTTCGACTACTCGTGCGTGCACGCGGCGCAGACGCTGTCGCAGGCCGGCTACGAGACGGTGATGGTCAACTGCAACCCGGAGACCGTCTCCACCGACTACGACACCGCAGATCGCCTCTACTTCGAGCCGCTGACCTTCGAAGATGTGCTCGAGGTTTACCACTCGGAGTGCGAATCCGGCACCGTCGCCGGTGTCATCGTGCAGCTGGGCGGCCAGACTCCGCTCGGCCTGGCGCAGCGGCTCACCGACGCCGGTGTGCCCGTGGTCGGCACCAGTGCCGCTGCCATCGACCTGGCCGAGGACCGTGGCGAGTTCGGTGACGTGCTGGTCGCGGCCGGGCTGCCCGCGCCGAAGTACGGCACCGCCACCACCGTCGAGCAGGCCAAGAAGATCGCGGCCGAGATCGGCTACCCGGTGCTGGTGCGCCCGTCCTACGTGCTGGGCGGTCGGGGTATGGAGATCGTCTACGACGAGACCTCGCTCGAGGGCTACATCTCCCGCGCCACCGAGCTCAACCCCGAGCACCCGGTGCTGGTCGACCGCTTCCTCGAAGACGCCATCGAGATCGACGTGGACGCGCTCTGCGACGGTGACGAGGTGTACCTCGGCGGCGTGATGGAACACATCGAGGAGGCCGGCATCCACTCCGGTGACTCGGCGTGCGCGCTCCCGCCGATCACCCTCGGCCGCAGCGATATCGAGGCCGTGCGCCGCTCCACCGTCGCGCTGGCCAAGGGCATCGGCGTCAAGGGCCTGCTCAACGTGCAGTACGCGCTCAAGGACGACGTGCTCTACGTGCTCGAGGCCAACCCGCGCGCCAGCCGCACGGTGCCGTTCGTCTCCAAGGCCACCGCGGTGCCGCTGGCCAAGGCGGCCGCACGGATCATGCTCGGCGCCACCATCGCCGACCTGCGCAAGGAAGGCATGCTCCCCGGCGAGGGCGACGGCGGGCATGTCCCGCTGGACGCACCGGTCGCGGTGAAGGAAGCCGTGCTGCCGTTCCATCGGTTCCGCAAGGCCGACGGCACCGGCGTCGACTCGCTGCTGTCGCCGGAGATGAAGTCGACCGGTGAGGTCATGGGCATCGACGCCGATTTCGGTACCGCCTTCGCCAAGAGCCAGGCCGCGGCCTACGGTTCGCTGCCGACCGAGGGCACGGTGTTCGTCTCCATCGCCAACCGCGACAAGCGCGCCATGGTGTTCCCGGTGAAGCGGCTCAACGATCTGGGCTTCCGCATCCTGGCCACCGAGGGCACCGCGGAGATGCTGCGCCGCAACGGCATCCCGTGCGAGCGGGTGCGCAAGCACTCCGAGGACGGCCCGGCCGACGAGCCGACCATCGTCGAGCAGATCCGCGACGGCGAGGTCGACATGGTGTTCAATACCCCGTACGGCAACTCCGGCCCCCGCGTGGACGGCTACGAGATCCGCAGTGCCGCAGTGGGCGTGAACATCCCGTGCATCACCACGGTGCAGGGTGCGGCCGCGGCCGTGCAGGGCATCGAGGCCAGCATCAACGGCGGCATCGGGGTGCGTTCGCTGCAGGAACTGCACGCGGTACTGCGCGGGTGAGCCACGATCAGGAGAGCGGAGCGGGATCGGTGCGGACCTTCGGCGACCGGTTACAGCACGCGATGCGGCATTTCGGCCCGCTGTGCGTCGGCATCGATCCGCATCCGGCCCTGCTCGCCCAATGGGGTCTGACCGACGACGTGGACGGCCTTGAAGCCTTCGCCGAGATCTGCGTCGAGGCCTTCGACGGCTGCGTGGCGCTGGTCAAACCGCAGGTCGCGTTCTTCGAGGTGTACGGCGCGGGCGGGATCGGGGTGCTCGAGCGCACCATCGAGGTGTTGCGTGATTCGGGCACGCTGGTGCTGGCCGACGCCAAACGCGGCGATATCGGGTCCACTATGGAGGCCTACGCCCGCGCCTGGCTCGGCGACGGCCCGCTGAGTTCGGACGCGGTGACGGTGTCGCCGTATCTCGGCTTCGGCTCCCTCGATCCGGCGCTCGAGCTCGCCGAGGCCGAGCACCGCGGGGTATTCGTGCTCGCCGCCACCTCCAATCCGGAAGGCGCGCAGCTGCAACGGATCACCGCCGGTGATGGGCGCACCATCGCCCAGACCGTCGTCGACGCCGCAGCGGCTCGCAACACCGGCGCGGGCTTCGGCTCCGTCGGCGTCGTGGTCGGCGCCACCCTCACCGAGGCGCCGGATCTGAGCAGGCTCAACGGCCCGATCCTCATGCCGGGGGTGGGCGCGCAGGGCGGGGGAGCGGACTCGATACGCGGCCTCGTCCCGCACCACCTGCTGCACGGCGTGGTGCCCAACGCCTCGCGTGAGGTGCTGCGCGAAGGTCCGTCGGTTCCGGCGCTGCGGGCGCGCGTCGCCGCGCTGCAGGAAGAGTTCGGCTTCCTCCAGGCCTAGTGCCCGGCCGCGTACACGATCACCCCGGACCCGGCGGCGGTTTCGGCACGGGTGTCTCATCCGCGACGCATCGGCCGTGGTGCTGGTATCGGCGTCGCGGCGGTGAGATGCTGTGAAGGTTGATCGGGGGATCTCCGGCGGGGCAATAGTCGGCGGTTTTCCATCACAGCACCTCGCACTTGCGGGGGACATCAGGTCCGGCCCGCCCACCCCTCGGGCCGGGCCTGATCCATGTCCGGCGCCGGGCTTCGGCGGCGGTGCCCGAGGTGCGTTTGCTGGTGCCCTGCCGCCTCGCTGAAATGCTGTGTGGTCAGTTGGCGGCCCGAGTACCCGGTACCGCGTCGTCTGGGCCCATAGACGCGCCTGCCTGCCGATACGGCCGTGCCAGGTACTCGCTGTCCCGCGTCCAACCGTCCTGCTTCGACGCCCAACGGCCGGCCGCCACGGCGCGCTGACCTGATCTGCGCACCGCCCTGACACGGTCGGAGGTTCGCGCGCGAGCTGCCCGGAACGCGACACGCGCCTGATTCCGGAACGACACGCAGAAATTTTCCAGAAAGTTCCTGGTCGGGGGGTTGTGGGTTTGCCGGCGGCGGTGACGACGCCGTGGCAACCGCCCCGCTAATTCGTTCCGTGTACGAAAACGCCCTGCTTGCAGGCTGTTTCGTGGATTCGAACCGGTGTTCGGGAGGGCGGGCGGGCCGGGGTTGGCATTGCGTCCGGCGTCCCCTACGGCATCGTCGAATCATGCGCTGACCTGGGGGGTGGGTTCGCAATCGGCAGGAGTCGTGGGTACGGTCGCTGTCACTGCCGGGTAATTGGGCAGTAGTTGATGCAATGAACGATGAGACGGAGGAACCGTGGCCCTTCCCCAGCTGACTGACGAGCAGCGCGCCGCTGCTTTGGAGAAGGCGGCGGCCGCTCGCCGCACTCGGGCGGAGCTCAAGGATCGCTTGAAGCGTGGCGGCACCGACCTGAAGAGCGTCCTCGACGATGCCGAGACCAATGAGATCATCGGCAAGATGAAGGTGTCGGCGTTGCTCGAGGCCCTGCCGAAGGTCGGCAAGGTCAAGGCGGCCGAGATCATGACCGAGCTGGAGATCGCTCCCACCCGCCGTCTGCGCGGCCTGGGCGATCGGCAGCGCAAGGCCCTGCTGGCCAAGTTCGACCTCGGCGCCTGACAACCGCCGGTGGTCGAACACATGACGAAGGGTCGGCTGGTCGTTCTGGTCGGCCCCTCGGCCGTGGGCAAGTCCACCGTGGTGCGCTGCGTTCGCGAACGCCTACCGCACCTGGTGTTCAGCGTGTCGGCCACAACCCGGGCCCCACGGCCCGGGGAGGTCGACGGCCGTGACTACCGGTTCGTCAGCCGCGCGGAGTTCGACGCGATGATCGAAGCCGGTGATCTGCTCGAATGGGCCGATATCCACGGCGGACTGCAACGCTCGGGCACCCCGGCCGCCCCGGTCCGCGCGGCGCTGGCCGAAGGCCTGCCCGTGCTGGTCGAGGTCGATCTGGAAGGTGCCCGCTCGGTCCGTAAGGCGATGCCGGAGGCGCTGCTGGTGTTCCTGGCCCCGCCGAGCTGGGACGAGCTGGTCTCGCGGCTGCGTTCGCGCGGCACCGAATCGCCGGAGGTCATCGAGCGCAGGCTGGAGACCGCGCGCACCGAACTGGCCGCCTGTGACGAGTTCGACATCGTGATCGTGAACGACGAGGTGACCAGCGCCTGCGAGCAGTTGGTATCGTTGTTCGTTAGCACAAATTCGAGTTCGTGACACCCGTCCGCGACAATATCGGTCAACAACCCGCAGGAGCCCCCCTAGTGAGCAGTACGGACACCATCTCCGCGCCCGCCTACGACACTCCGATCGGTCTCACCAACCCGCCGATCGACGAGCTGCTCGAGCGCACCTCGTCCAAGTACGCCCTGGTCATCTACGCCGCCAAGCGGGCACGTCAGATCAACGATTACTACAACCAGCTCGGCGACGGCATCCTCGAGTACGTCGGCCCGCTGGTCGAGCCCATCGCGCAGGAGAAGCCGCTGTCGGTGGCCATGCGTGAGATCCACGCCGACCTGCTCGAGCACACCGAAGGCGAGTGACCACGTCCCGGTGAGGCCGGTGCACGGCACCGTGGCTCGCCGGGCACATCGGGCGCTGGTGTCCCGCACAACACAGGAGGCGCAATGACCACACGGGTCGTTGTCGGGGTCGGCGGGGGCATCGCCGCCTACAAGGCGTGCGCGCTGGTGCGCCGCTTCACCGAAACCGGGCACGAGGTCCGGGTCATTCCCACCGAGTCGGCCTTGCAGTTCGTCGGCAAGGCCACTTTCGAGGCACTGACCGGCAACCCCGTCAACACCGGGGTGTTCTCCGACGTGCCCGAAGTGCCGCATGTGCGGCTCGGGCAGGAAGCCGATCTCGTCGTCATCGCGCCCGCGACCGCCGATCTGATGGCGCGCGCCGCCACCGGCCGCGCCGATGACCTGCTCACCGCCACCCTGCTCACCGCGCGATGTCCCATCCTGTTCGCGCCCGCGATGCACACCGAGATGTGGGAGCATCCCGCCACGGTCGCCAATGTCGCCACCCTGCGTGCCCACGGCGCCAATGTCATGGAACCGGCCTCGGGCCGGCTCACCGGCACCGACACCGGCCCGGGGCGCCTGCCCGAACCCGAGGAGATCTTCGGCCTGGCCTCGCTGCTGCTCGAGCGTGCCGACGCCATTCCGCGTGATCTCGAAGGCCGCCGGGTGGTGGTGACCGCAGGCGGCACCAGGGAACCGCTGGACCCGGTGCGTTTCCTCGGCAACCGCAGCTCCGGTAAGCAGGGCTACGCCCTGGCTCGGGTCGCGGCCCAGCGTGGCGCGCACGTGACGCTCATCGCGGGCAACACCATCGAGATGGCGGCCCCGGCGGCCGTGGAGCTGGTGCACATCACCACCGCCGAGCAGCTCAAGACCGCGGTCGACAAGCACGCGGCCGGTGCGGACGCGGTGATCATGGCGGCGGCGGTGGCCGATTTCCGGCCCACCAATGTGGCCGCGGCCAAGATCAAGAAGGGTGCCGGCGAACCCGACACCATCGCCTTGACCAAGAACGACGACATCCTCGCCGGACTGGTCCAGGCCCGCGCCGACGGCCAGCTGCCGGGCACCGCGATCGTCGGATTCGCCGCCGAAACCGGTGACGAGCACGGTGACGTGCTCACCCATGCGCGCGCCAAACTGGCCCGCAAGGGGTGCGATCTGCTGGTCGTGAACGCGGTCGGTGAGGGCAAGGCGTTCGAGGTCGACACCAACGACGGTTGGCTGCTCGGTGCCGACGGCACCGAACAGGCACTCGACCACGGGTCCAAGGCGCTGCTGGCCAGCCGGGTGCTCGATGCGCTCGGGCCGCTGCTGAGCTGAGCGACCATGCCGGGCCGTCGACCATGCGTTGCTGCGAGATGCCTTGCGGGAGCGAGGTAATCGTGCCAACTGTATGCGCGGGAGCCGGGCGGCAGCGTCTAATGGGAACGGGAAATCGAACGGTGCCATCGCGAGCCGGGACCGCGGTCCGGGACGGCGGGCCGGCGCGTCGGTGGTTTGGAATAGTCTGGGATCAGGGTTCGCGCCCGGCGTGACACCGTTGCCGCCGCGAGCGATGTCGCCGACCGTAGGCATCGCACCAGCGGCAACGCGGCGCTAGGGTCGCAAACCGAGAAGAGCAACCCGTTGAGGGAGAGGGAACAACTGTGCGCACGACCGGCAGTCGGCTATTCACCAGTGAGTCCGTGACGGAGGGTCATCCGGACAAGATCTGTGATGCCATCAGCGATTCCATCCTCGACGCGTTGCTCGCGGAGGATCCGCGCAGCCGAGTAGCGGTGGAAACCCTGGTCACCACCGGCCAGGTGCATGTGGCCGGTGAGGTCACCACCGAGGCGTACGCGGATATCCCGCGCATCGTCCGGGAGAAGGTGCTCGAGATCGGATACGACTCCTCGGCAAAGGGTTTCGACGGCAACTCCTGCGGTGTGAACATCGCGATCGGCGCGCAGTCGCCGGATATCGCGCAGGGCGTCGACACCTCGCACGAGGCGCGCGTCGGCGGCTCCGACGACGAGATCGAGCAGCAGGGCGCGGGCGATCAGGGCCTGATGTTCGGCTACGCCACCACCGACACCCCCGAGCTGATGCCGCTGCCGATCGCGCTGGCGCACCGGCTCTCGCGCAAGCTCACCGAGGTCCGCAAGTCCGGCGTGCTGCCCTACCTGCGGCCCGACGGCAAGACACAGGTCACCATCGAATACGACGGTGATCGTCCGGTCCGGCTGGACACCGTCGTCATCTCGACCCAGCACGCCGCCGATATCGACCTGGACAACCTGCTCGCCCCCGATATCCGCGAGAAAGTCGTGGACGCGGTGCTGGCCGATCTGTCGCTGCCCAGCCTGGATGTCGCCGATGTGCGGCTGCTGGTGAACCCCACCGGCAAGTTCGTGCTCGGCGGCCCGATGGGCGATGCCGGTCTGACCGGCCGCAAGATCATTGTCGACACCTACGGCGGCATGGCCCGCCACGGTGGTGGCGCGTTCTCCGGTAAGGATCCGTCGAAGGTCGACCGGTCGGCTGCCTACGCGATGCGCTGGGTCGCCAAGAACGTCGTCGCCGCCGGCCTGTCGGACCGGGTGGAGGTGCAGGTCGCCTACGCCATCGGCAAGGCCGCCCCGGTCGGGTTGTTCGTGGAGACCTTCGGCACCGAGAAGGTCGATCCCGCGCGTATCGCCGGCGCCATCACCGAGGTGTTCGACCTGCGTCCGGGCGCCATCATCCGCGATCTGGACCTGCTGCGCCCGATCTACGCGCCGACCGCCGCCTACGGTCACTTCGGCCGCACCGACGTCGACCTGCCCTGGGAGCACACCGACCGCGCCGACAAGCTGCGCGCCGCCGCCGGCCTGTAGTTTCCGCGCCCGGGTGGACGAACTCGCGGCCGACCACACCCCCGGCGACGAACCGTCGCCGGGGGTGTCGGCTGTGTCGGGGGCGTCCGCACGGCAGGCTCCGGCCCTCGCGCTGCCGATCGCGCGGGTGCTCCCGCTGCTCACTCCGGCGCATTTGGATCGCGATTTCGACTATCTCGTCCCGCCCGAATTCGACGAGATCGCGCAGCCGGGCGTTCGGGTGCGGATCCGGTTCGCCGGGCGCCTGGTCGACGGCTATCTGCTCGACCGGCTCGCCAGCACCGACCATACGGGCAAGCTGGTGCCGCTGGATCGCGTGGTTTCCGCCGAACGCGTCCTCACTCCTGAGATTCTGCGCCTGGTCAACTCGGTGGCCGCCCGGTACGCCGGCAGCCGCGCCGACGTGCTGCGCCTGGCGATTCCGCCTCGGCACGCCCGCACCGAGAACGGCGGACCCGCGAAGCCCAAGACCGCCAAGGCAACCACGAAAAGCGCTGCGGAAGAAGTCGATGCGCCGGCCGGGGCGCCACACGACACTATGGCCGCACGGGCGGATGAGGATATCCGGTCGGCGACAACAGCAACCGAGGGCACCGCTGCGCAACGAACACAGGACAACCCCGAATCCGCGAAGCCCGGGGGCATCCCGAATAGCGTTGTGAGCACGGGCGATTCATCCTCGTCGGCCGCGCCGAAACCCACGGGGGGCCCAGTCGGTGCAGCCAGCGGCGAGGAAGATGGCGACGGCGGCCGTGCAGGGACTGATCGCGCGGGTGCAGGGCAGCACTCGAGCCCTAGTGCAGCCCGTAGCCCGAAAAGCCCGGAGAACGAGGCGATTCCGACGACAGCCGCGCCGAGTCCGGATATGGGCCGGTCGAACGGACCTGGCCTGCCCCCTGTTTCGGTCGAGCCGAATGATCTCGGTGTATCTCATGGACCCGCACGGCCGCGCGCTTCGAACGAGCCGAATGTCCTCGATACAGCGCAAAGTCCGGGTGGCGCACCGGCCGAGCCACACGCACCGGAGGCGATGAACCCTGCCGAACTAGTGGACCGCGTCGGTGTCGATCTCGCGCCATGGAATCGATACCTGCACGGTGCGAGCTTCCTCGAGGCCCTGGCGCAGGGCCGGGGTGTGCGGGCGGCGTGGCAGGCGTTGCCGGGAGAACAGTGGGCGGCGCGTTTGGCCGAGCTCGCGGCGGTGGTGGTCGCCGGCGGGCGAAGTGCGGTGCTGATGGTGCCCGATCAGCGTGATCTGGACCGGGTACTGGCCGAATGTCAGCGGTTGGTGGGGGAGCGGGCGGTCGGACTGTCGGCGGGGCTCGGGCCGGCGGCGCGCTACCGGCGCTGGCTGGCGGTGCTGCGCGGGAGCGCCACCGTGGTGGTCGGTACCCGCGCCGCGGTGTTCGCCCCCGCCCGGGAGCTGGGACTGATCGCCATCTGGGACGACGGCGACGACACCTACGCCGAACCACGCGCCCCCTACCCTCACGCGCGGGAGGTGGCCATGTTGCGCGCGTACGAGACGGGTGCGGCCTTTGTCGCGGGCGGATTCGCGCGTACGGCCGAGATCCAGGCGGTGGTGGATTCCGGCTGGGCGCACGATCTCGTCGCCGATCGCGCGACACTGCGCTCGGCTACGCCGCGGATCAGTGCGCCGGGCGACACCGACCTGGCCTTGGAACGCGATCCCGTCGCGCGCGCGGTACGGATACCGGGCGCGGCCTTCGCCGCGGCACGTTCGGCGCTGAAGGAGGGTGCCGGGGTGCTCGTGCAGGTGCCTCGGCGCGGCTACGTGCCCGCCCTGGCCTGCGGGAAATGTCGCACGCCCGCGCGTTGCCGGCACTGTAACGGTCCGCTCGCGCTGCCGGACCGGCCCCGGCAGGCCGGTCCGGAATCCGCAGATATCGCACACAGTCCCGCCTGCCGCTGGTGTGGGCGCACCGAGGCCGGTTTCCGTTGCGCCGCTTGTGGTTCGCGGGCCTTGCGGGCGGTGGTGATCGGAGCGACGCGGACCGCGGAGGAACTCGGGCGAGCCTTTCCCGGTGTGCCGATCCGCGGTTCCGGCGGCGGCGCTGTGCTCGACACCGTGGAACCCGGGCCCCAGGTGGTGGTCGCGACCGTCGGCGCCGAACCTGTCCTGCCCGGTGGTTACGGCGTCGCCCTGCTGCTCGACGGGTGGGCGCTACTGGGCCGGGCCGATCTGCGCGCCGCCGAGGACGCCCTGCGCCGCTGGATGACCGCCGCCGCCCTGGTCCGCGCGCACGGTCAGGTGCTGGTGATGGCAGAACCGTCCATTCCCACGGTCCAGGCCCTCATCCGCTGGGATCCGATCGGCCACGCCCGAGCCGAGGTCGACAGCCGCGCGGAGGTCGGTTTTCCGCCCGCGGTTCGCATGGCCGCCATCGACGGTACCGCCGAGGCCATCACCGAACTCCTCGCGGCCGCAACGCTTCCGGACTCGGCCGATCTGCTCGGGCCGGTACCGCTGCCGCCGTTCGCGCGGAAGCCCTTCACCGGCGATTCACCCGCCGAGGTCGAACGTGTCCTGCTGCGCACGCCCCGCCACGACGCCGCCGCACTGTCCCGAGCCCTGTCCGCCGCCCAGGCCGTCCGCAGCGCCCAGCGCTCCGACGCTCCGCTGCGGGTGCAGATCGATCCCATCGACATCGGCTGACCATCCGGGGGTCGGTGCGCCGCGGTCGCCCCGAGTACGCGATGTGACGGTCCGTGCTGCGTGCATGCGTGCCGGCCGCCGACCGCGCACACCGGCGACTTCTCATCTCAGCGGAACACCTCGATATGTGCCGACGCCCACTCGGCGAAGGTACGCGCGGGCCTGCCGAGCACCGTCTCGATATCGGGGCTGATCAGCAGCTCAGCGCCGGTGGGTGCGCCGATGATGTCGAGGGTGGTCTCGACCACCGGCTCGGGCATGAACGCCAGCATCGCGTCGCGCGCCTGCGCCCGGGTCTGCTCGATGAATCGGACCGGCTCACCGAGAGCATCGGCCAGCGCTGCTGTCCGCTGGCGCGGGGTGCTGCGCTCGGGCCCGGTGAGCGTGTAGACCCGGCCGCTGTGCGCGCCGCTCAGTAGTGCCGCTGCCGCGACCTCGGCGATATCGCGCGGGTCGACGACGGGCAGGCCGACATCGCCGAATGGCGCGGCAACCGTGCGTGTTTCCCGTACCGAAGGGGCCCACGCGAAGGCGTTGGAGGCGAAGGCCCCCGGCCGCAGGATGGTCCACTCCAGCGCCGACTGGCGGACGGCTTCGTCGAAGGTACGCGCGATCGCGCCGTGCGAGACCGAATCCGGCCGGGTGGCCACGCCCTGCGATGACAGCAGCACTACTCGGCGCACGCCGCCGGCCTTGGCGACATCGAGAATGTCGGCCGGCCGCATCAGATGCGCACTCATGCCGGTGTCGTGCAGGAACAGTGCCTCGGCGCCGTCGAGAACCGGCCGCAAGCTCTCCGGATCCGTCACATCCGCCTGCTGGGTGCGCACGCCGTGCGGGACGGCGTCGGCTGCGACGGTGCGCGAGACGGCCGTCACGTCCGCGCCTGCTGCTGCCAGGGCGCCCACCAGGGCGGTGCCGACATTTCCGGTTGCTCCGGTGACCACGATCATCGTTCATCCTTAGTTAGTTGGCTGACTTACTGCAAGAACCATAGCGGACGCGTGACGGAGTTGTCTACAGTTAGTTGCATGACTGACTCACAGACCGCGGTGAAGGCGGGGAAGCGGGAGCGTCTGGTGGACGCCGCCGTTCGGGTCTTCTACGAACGTGGCGTGGAAAAGACCACCATCGCCGATATCGCGAAGACGGCCGAGGTGCCCGTCGGCAACGTCTACTACTACTTCAAGACCAAGGATCAGCTGATCGAGGCGGCGATCGATGCGCATCGGCGCAGGCTCGGGGATCTGCTCGAGGATCTCGATCGTCTCGATACCCCGCAAGAGCGGCTGCGCGCTCTGATCGCCGGCTGGGTCGACCTGCGCGAACAGGCGGCGCAGTTCGGCTGCCCGTTCGGCACGCTCGCCTCGGAGATGGACAAGCGGCCCGAGGTGCTGGATGCGGAGGTGGCCGACACCATGCGTGTGCTGGTGGACTGGGCGCAGCGGCAGTTCGAGCAGATGGGGCGGGCGGACGCGGCCGAACTCGGTGTCGCGCTCATCGCCGCCTATCAGGGTATTTCGTTGCTCACCAACACGTTTCGTGACCCACGCCTGATGGAGGCGGAGGGGGATCGACTGGCGCGCTGGATCGACTCGCTGGCTACCTGATCGCTCTCCGAGCGTCGGCCTGTCATCCGGGGGTGGCAGGCCGACGGTGTGCGGTGGATCGCAGACCAAGGGGTTGTCGTGGATAGATTGCCGATATATCGTTGATATTGTTCAACAACATCGGAGTCTGAGGAGGCTCGACATGGAAAACGCAGAAACGCATCGAGGACATGGTCGCCACGGCGGCAGGCAACGACCCGGGTTCGACGAGTGCGGCCCGCGGCGCGGACAGTTCCGTCGCGGCGGTCGGCACGGCTGGGGTCCGGAATTCGGCCCCGGCTTCGGGCCCGGGTTCGGGCCGGGCTTCGGCCCGGGTTTCGGCCGCGGACGTGGTCGCGGCGGGCGCGGCAGGCGCGGTGACGTCCGCGCGGCCATCCTGCTGCTGCTGACCGAACGCCCCATGCACGGGTACGAACTCATCCAGCAGATTCGCGAACGCAGCGACGATCTGTGGCGACCGAGCCCCGGATCCATCTACCCCGCGCTGGCGCAGCTGGAAGACGAGGGCCTGGTGCTCATCGAGAAGGTCGCCGGTCGCAAGACCGCGAAACTCACCGAATCCGGCACCGCCTACGTCGAGGAGCATCGTGAGGATCTCGGCGATCCGTGGGCCGACGTCACACAGGATGTCGGAGCACAGGCGATCGACCTACGCGCACTGGTCGGTCAGCTCATGGGCGCGGTCGCCCAGGTGGCCGCGGCCGGTACACCGGAACAGGCGGCGAAGGCGGCCGATGTGCTCACCGAGGCCCGCCGTTCGCTCTACCGCATCCTGGCCGACGACGAGACCCCCGAAAAATAACGGGGTGGTGAATACCCCGTCCAGGGCGCGCTTTTCGGGCGGATCGGGTAGATCATTGTGATATGGAACAAACACGGGGTTTGTGGGGTCGGGGAACGTCACAACGAGGTCGCGTCGCGCTCGCCGGCCTCGCGGTGGCCGCCGTCCTCATCGGTTCGGCGACGGCGCTGTCCGGGTCGGCAGGGGCCCAGCCGCCCGGATATCGACCGCCGCTGGTACCGACAGCGTCCGCGCCGCCGCAACCGGATCATCTGGCCGCCGCGCTGTACATGAAATCGCATCCGGACGCCGTACCGGAGGGCACCAACGATTTCGGCTGTACGCCGACGGCCGCCCATCCACGCCCGGTCATCCTGGCCCACGGCACCGATGCCAGCGCCTATTCCGACTGGTCGGCCATCGCACCGCGGCTGGCTGCCGAGGGGTACTGCGTGTTCGCGCTCAACTACGGCGGCAAACCGGGTGCGGTCAGCTTCGGCACCGAAGATCTGCGGCTGAGCGCCCATCAGATCGGTGGTTTCGTCGACGAGGTGCTCGCGGCGACCGGTGCCGACAAGGTCGATCTGGTCGGTTTTTCGCAGGGCGCCAATGTCACCCGCTACTACATCAACAAGCTCGGCGGAGCCGAGAACGTCGGCCGCTGGGTCGGGCTCGCCTCGCCCAGCTACGGCGGGGTGATGTACGGGCTGGTGCCGATCGCCCAGGCCATCCCCGGAGTGCTGGAGGCGTTCGCGCAGGTCACGTCGCTGGCGGCGGTGCAGCAGGCGCAGGGTTCACCGATCATGCTTGAACTGAACGCCGGCGGCGACACCGTGCCCGGCGTGCACTACGTGACCATCGGCAGCCGCGTCGATGAGATGATCCAGCCGTTCGAGAACATCGCGCTGCACGGTCCCGGCGCGGAGAACGTGGTGATCCAGGATCGCTGCCCGGCCAACATGACCGGTCACTTCCACATGGTGTACGACCCGTTCGTGATGCAACTGTTGCTGGAAGCTCTCGATCCGGCCACAGCGCCCACCCCGGTGTGCGAGCCGGTGCAGCTGGGCACCGGCATCCCGCAGGTCGTCATCGGGGGCAATATCTGAGTCGAGCGGAGACGGCCGGACGGAGGGCTCGACACCCCGCCCGGACCGCACCGGATTTGTACCAGCAATCGGTCGCGGCATCCGGGATCTCCGGGCCGCCCGGCGTGCTCTCTAGAATGGGGCGACCGACTTTCCTCCGTACTCCCGGGAGCCGCCGTGACCATTCAGCCCGTTCGCCTGTTCGGCGACCCCATCCTGCGAGCCCGCGCGACGGAGGTCACCGAATTCGATCGTGAGCTGCGGCAGCTGGTCACCGACCTCACCGAGACCATGCACGACGACGGCGGCGTCGGCATGGCCGCCCCGCAGGTCGGGGTCGGGTTGCGGGTGTTCGTCTACGACACCGGCGACGCCGCCGGTCACCTGGTCAATCCCAGCTGGACGGTGCTCGGCGACGACGAGCAGGTCGGGCCGGAAGGCTGCCTGTCGATCCCCGGCCTGCGCTACGACACCCGCCGGGCGCTGCGCGTACGGGCCACCGGCGTGGACATGACCGGCGCGCCCGTCGAGTTCGACGCCGAGGGCCTGCTCGCGCGCTGCGTGCAGCACGAAACCGATCATCTGGACGGTGTGCTGTTCATCGACCGGCTCGAGCCCGCCGACCGCAAGGACGCGATGCGTTCGATCCGGGAATCGGACTGGTTCGCCGCCGGAATCACCGTGCGTCCCAGCCGGTCGGTCGCCGAGCGGAGTCGCTGATGCGGATCGTGTTCGCGGGCACACCCGAACCCGCGGTGCCGTCGCTGCGGCGGTTCATCGACTCCGATCGCCATGAGGTGGTCGCGGTGATCACCCGGCCCGATGCCGTCGCCGGACGTGGCCGCAAGGTCACCCGGTCGCCGGTCGGCACATTGGCCGACGAGCACGGCATCCCGGTGCTCACCCCGGCCCGCCCCGCCGACCCCGAATTCGTCGCCCAGCTCACCGAATTGGCGCCCGACTGCTGCCCGGTGGTGGCCTATGGCGCGCTGCTGCCGCGGCAGGTACTCGACATTCCGCGCTACGGCTGGATCAACCTGCACTTCTCGCTGCTGCCCGCCTGGCGGGGTGCCGCCCCGGTACAGGCGGCCATCGACGCCGGCGACGAATTCACCGGCGCCTCCACCTTCCAGATCGAGACCGGACTCGACACCGGCCCGGTCTTCGGCGTGGTGACCGAACGCATCTCCGTCACCGACACCGCGGGCGAGCTGCTCGACCGGCTGGCCGACAGCGGCGCCGTCCTCTTGGAGAAGACCCTCGACGGCGTGGAAGACGGGACCCTGCAAGCGGTTCCGCAGCCCACCGACGGAGTGTCCTATGCCCCGAAACTCTCGGTGGAGGCGGCGCGGGTGCGCTGGGATCAGCCCGCCCTCGCCATCAGCCGCCGCATCCGCGCCGTCACCCCGGCCCCCGGCGCCTGGACCGTCGTCGCGGGCAACCGGCTCAAGCTGGGCCCGGTCGAATTGGTCGAGGATCAGCTGCCGGAGCGGCACATCGAGGTCCGCAAGACCGGTGTCTACGTCGGCACCGCGACGACCGCTGTCCGCCTGAATCAGGTGCAGCCGCAAGGCAAACGCATGATGGCGGCCCTGGACTGGGCCCGCGGCGCCCGCCTCGAGCCGGGCGCGGTGGTCGAATGAACGACAACGATCGCGACCGTCGCAGCCGAACGGGCGGCGGCGAGCGTCACCGTGACAAGCCGGTCGGCGGTCGTGGCGGCCGGGACGAACGACCTTCGGATCCCGCCCGGACGTCGGGCGAGCGCCGCGGTGGGGAAGCCGGTCGAGGGAGCCGGGATTCGTCCGGTCGCGGTCGCGGTCCGGCGAGCGCCGGCGGGACCTTCGGCGATCGTCGTGGGTCGAGTGGTGGAAGCGGCAAGCCGTCGGGTGAGCGCCGAGGCGACCGTCGTGATTCCGGCGGTCGCGGCGGATCGCGCGCGGGCGAGCGTTTCGATGATCGCCGCGGTGCGCGGGGTCCGGGTGGCGGCGGATCGCAATCGAGCGAGCGTACGGGTGGTCCCCGTGGCTCTGGAGTCTCGGGTCGCGGCGGTGCGGCGCAGGCCGGGGAGCGTTTCGATGATCGCCGCGGTCCGCGTGGCGACGATCGCGCGCAGTCGGGTGATCGGCGTGGTTCGGGCAGTTCGGGGCGCCGCGCCGCGCAGGCCGGGGAACGCTTCGGTGATCGGCGTGGCTCGGACAGCGCCGGTCGCGGCGCCGAACGTTCCGGCGACCGGCGCAGTACCGGCGGTTCGCGCAGCGCAACGGGTGGACGCGCGCAGGATCGCGGTGGCCGGCGGCCATCGGTCGATCCGGCGCGGGAGGTCGCGCTGGAGACGTTGCGTGCGGTGCGCGAACGCGACGCCTACGCCAACCTGGTGTTGCCCGGACTGTTGCGTGAACGCAGGCTCGAGGGCCGGGACGCGGCGCTGGCCACCGAACTCGGGTACGGGGCGTGTCGTGCGCAGGGCGTGCTGGACGCGGTGATCGCCGAATGCGCCGGCCGTGAGGTCACCGACATCGACGGCCCGCTGCTCGACATCCTGCGCCTCGGCGTCTACCAATTGCTGCGCACCCGCATCGGCGCGCACGCCGCGGTGGACACCTCGGTGGCGCTGGCGCGAGCCGAATTCGGCGCGGGCAAAGCCGGTTTCGTCAATGCGGTGCTGCGGCGGGCGGGTGAGCGTGACGCGGCCGAATGGGTCGAGCTGCTCGCCCCGCGTGACCCGGTCGGCCATCTGGCGTTCGAGTACGCGCACCCGAC
This sequence comes from Nocardia sp. CDC519, assembly GCF_059509835.1. NCBI lineage: Bacteria > Bacillati > Actinomycetota > Actinomycetes > Mycobacteriales > Nocardiaceae > Nocardia > Nocardia sp. CDC519. Next base: position 2,586,858 of record NZ_CM183377.1, read on the forward strand.
GTGGATCGCGCAGGCCTTCGCCGACGCGCTCGGCGCCGACGCCGCCGAACTCGGTGACGCCCTCGCCGCGGACGACGCCCGCCCCGCTGTGCATCTGGTGGCCAGGCCCGGCGATATCACCGCCGAAGAACTGGCGCTGGTCACCGGCGGGGAGGAGGGCCGCTGGTCGCCGTATGCGGTGTATCTCGAGGGTGGCGATCCCGGCAAGCTGGAGCCCGTGCGCGAAGGCATGGCCGCGGTGCAGGACGAAGGCAGTCAGCTGGTCGCGCTCGCGCTCACCCGCGCGCAGCTCGACGGAGCGGACAACGGTCGCTGGCTCGACCTGTGCGCCGGCCCCGGTGGTAAAGCGGCGCTGCTCGGCGCGCTCGCCGCCATCGACGGCTTCCAGGTGGACGCGGTCGAGCCGGCCGAACATCGTGCCGAACTAGTCCGTAAGGCCACCGCCGACCTTCCGGTCCGGGTGCACGTGGCCGACGGCCGCGATAGCGGACTGACTCCCGGCTACGACCGCATCCTGGTCGACGCCCCCTGCACCGGTCTCGGCGCGCTGCGCCGCCGACCCGAAGCCCGCTGGCGCCGCACCCCCGCCGACGTCGCCGAACTGGTCGTCCTGCAACGCGAATTGCTGGCCGCCGCCTGGGAACTGCTGCGCCCCGGCGGGGTGGTGGTCTATTCGACCTGCTCGCCACACCTACCCGAAACCGTGGCCGTGGTCGCCGACGCCGTCCGCCGCACCGGCGCCGTTCAGCTCGACACTCGCGAACTGGTCCCCGGCGTACCGGATCTCGGCTCGGGCCCGGGCGCCCAGCTCTGGCCGCACCGCCACGGCACGGACGCGATGTTCCTGGCGGCTCTGCGAAAACCGCTGTAGGTCGCCCGCGCGGTCGTCTCCTCGGTCAGATCGGTGGTCGCCGCGCGAGAAGCGCACTGCCGCGGCTGAGATCGCAACACTCGGATTCCGGGCGGCCGAATCCGGGCTCAGGTCCGGGGCACAGCGCTTGCGCGTCGCGGTTCGTCGGCAAGCTCTTGTGCCGGGTTCGGGGTGCCGGCGATCAAATGGCGGCGCGGGTAGCGCCGCCGGCGGGCGGAGCGTGACGGCGCGTCGGCGGCAGGCCTGCCTGTGCCGCATGGCCACCACAGATCCGCTTCCGTGCCCAGGCGACATTTATCCAAGTCGCAGGCCCGACCTCGGCGCACACTGAACGGTATGGCGATCGATTGGGCAGGCGTGGTGGCGCTGGCGACGCAGTTGCCGGGGGTCGAGGAGTCGACCTGGTGGCGCACGCCCGCGTTGAAGGTCGGCAAGAAGGGGTTCGCGCGGCTGCGAGTGGAGGCCGAGGGCGGGCTGGTGCTGCTGTGCGATCCCGAGGAGAAGGAGGCGTTACTGGCCTCGGGTGATCCCGCGTACTACACCACCCCGCACTACGACGGCTATCCCTACATTCTCATCGACCTCGATCGGGTCGAGCTCGATCAGCTGCGGGAACTGCTGGACGCGGCGTGGTGGCTGTCGGCGCCGGCGAAAATGCGCAAGGAACGCGAACGCACCGGCTGACTCGCCGCTACTCCCGCGAGGACTGCTCCCGAAGCCGCGCAAGGGTTTTCGCCAGGATGCGGGAGACATGCATCTGCGAGATCCCCATCTGCTGCGCGATCTGGGTCTGGGTCATGGATTCGAAGAACCGCATGGTGAGGATCCGGCGCTCGCGTTCGGGCAGGCCGTCCAGCAGTGGGCGGATGGCGACATATTCCTCCACCCGGTCGAACTGGGATTCCTCCTCGCCGAGCGTGTCGAGCAGTGATGCGTCGGTATCGCGTCCGGCGGAGGCGGCGTCGATGGAGGTGGGCTGGTAGGCGTTGCCCGCGATGACGGCCTGGGTGACCTCGTCGGGATCGACGTCGAGTTCGGCGGCGATCTCCTTGGCGGTGGGCGAGCGGCCGAGCGTCTGGGAGAGCGAGTCGACCGCGGCGCCGATGCGTAGATGGGTTTCCTTGACCCGTCGCGGCACCCGCATCGCCCAGGTGTTGTCACGGAAATAGCGGCGGACCTCACCCATGATGGTGGGCACGGCGAAGGACAGGAAGTTCGAGCCGCGTTCGACGTCGAACCGGTCCACCGCATGCACCAGCCCGACGCGTGCGACCTGGGTGAGGTCGTCGAAGGGTTCACCGCGTCCACTGAACTTGCGGGCGATGTGGTCGGCGAGCGGGATGCAGCGGTTGATCAGCTCGTCACGCAGCGTTGTGTAGGCGTCGGTTCCGGCCTCGGTGGCGGCCAACCGGGTGAACAGCGCCGCGACGTCGTCATAGCCGGATACCTGGCTCGCCGTCTCGATCGTGTCCTCGTCGGCGTCGGCAGGCTGCTCGGCGTCGGCGGGGGGCTGGTCGGTGGTGCCGGTGGGTTCGGGCTGGTCGGTCGTCTCGGGAGCACCGTCATTGTCCGAGGGGTCGAGCACGGTGTCCTCGTCGCGCACTACGCCTTCCCCCGGACGCGACGGAATTCGACCGTCGTGGGGTACCCGGAGACGGCCTGATCGAAGGGTTCCTGGGAGGCTTGCACCGAATCGGTGAGGGTGCGCAGCACATGCCAGCCGAAGCTGCGCTGATCGGGCAGCCCCTCTTCGGCGGCCACGCCGGAGACCCGTACCTGCAGTTCGAGATCGCCCACGGTGAATCGGCAGTGCAGGCTGCTCTCGGGTGCGGCGACCGCGATCAGGGTCGAGCACACCTCGTCCACGGCCAGCCGGATGTCGGCCACTTCGTCCAGGGTGAAATCACTGAGCAGGACCAGTGTTTCGGCGAGCCCGCGCACGATCGGCAACTGACTGACCGATGCAGCGACCCGAATCTCCACCGGGGTGCTGTAGAGCCCCTGTTCCGCCGAAATGTTGATCACGCCATGAGGCTACCCACTCCTGGCCCGGGCAACCCAACCGCGGCTGTGACCCGCCCCGCAGTGGCGGCGCCCGCCGGTTAAACTCCCGCCTTGTGTCCACGCCGACGTTCTCCCGCCCCGAGTCCCCGATGATCGCTCCGTCGATCCTGTCCGCCGATTTCGCTCACCTCGCGGACGAGGCGAATGCCGTGTCCACCGCCGACTGGCTGCATGTCGATGTGATGGACGCGCATTTCGTGCCGAATCTGACCTTGGGCCTGCCGGTGGTGGAGAGCCTGTTGAAGGCCACCGACATTCCGCTGGACTGCCATCTGATGATCGAGGATCCGGGCCGCTGGGCGCCGCCGTACGCCGAGGCAGGCGCCTACAACGTGACCTTCCACGCGGAGGCCACCGACGATCCGGTGGCGGTGGCCCGCGATATCCGGGCGGCGGGAGCGAAGGCGGGTCTGTCGGTGAAGCCGAATACGCCGATCGAGCCGTATCTGGAGATCCTGCGGGATTTCGACACGCTGCTGGTGATGAGCGTTGAGCCCGGTTTCGGCGGTCAGTCCTTCATTCCGCATGTGCTGGACAAGGCTCGTACGGTGCGGCGCCTGGTGGATTCGGGGGAGTTGCGGCTGGTGGTGGAGATCGACGGCGGTATCAATGCCGACACCATCGAGCAAGCCGCTGCGGCCGGTATCGATTGTTTCGTCGCGGGCTCCGCGGTGTACAACACCGCTGATCCCGGCGCCACCGTGGAGACGCTGCGCAGGCAGGCCGCCACGGTGTGGGCGCGCTGAGCGGTTGTCGCCGGGCCGCTACCCTCGGCTGATCGTGCGGGTGCCGAGTGCTCGGGTGGCCTCGATGACGGCGCTCTGCGGTGGCCGGTCGGTGCCGCTTTCGGGGGCTTGTACCCAGCTGCGGTAGCCGGTGCGTTCGTCGTCGGGGGAGGGCAGCACGATGTGGCTGCCTGCGCTGGCGACGGTGGCGTAGAGGCGGAAGAGTTCGGCCGATTCGGCGGCGCTGAGGCTGTCGGGCCGGGCGGGGCCGGTGAGGAAGGTCCAGCGCCGGGCGCGTGGGTGGGCGACGACGGGGCCGGCGATGCCTGCCAGGCGCAGCCGCTGCTGTACTTGTTCGCCGAGTTCGGCGGGCATGGTGATGGCGCCGTAGCGGGCGCCCATTTTCAGCAGGATGCGTCGTGAGGTGGGGTCGATAACGGCTGGGAACTGGAATTCGCGCCGATAGCTGACGCAGCGGTTTTCCAGTGTGAAATCGACGAGCGTGGTCACGCCGCACCCCCGGTGGTGTGGTTTTCGCTGGTGGATGTGTACTGATCGACGGGTTCGGTGTCCGCGTCGATCTCGATTCTGTCCACGATGATCTTTCGGCTTCCTGGAGTGGTGGATGTGCCTGTTGTGCGGTGGCGCGCCGCGCGATCGGCCTCGTGGCGCGGTCGGCCGAGCGCATCCCGTCGACTGACGGAATGGACTGCTGCACAACGATCTTTGTGCGGCCTGCCCATCTATCCGGTCGCCGGTTGCGCTAGTCGATGGTGAGGTGTCACGTGTGGCGTGCCGAGATCGAACTGCCGTGTAGGACTCTGCCGTCCACAGTCACTCTGCCGTACGGAAAAGCTGGTGCTGTTGAACGGTCGGAGTCGGCTACATAACGATTTTGCGACAATATCGGTCCCCGTGCAAGCGATTGCGGAAATTCATGTTTCGGCGCCGTCTCGGCCGGGCACCGACTGTACGGGCGCGGGATGACATTCTTCTGTGCGTTTCGGAAAAAGTGGTGCAACAAAGTCTACGGACCGAACGAACAGTATTTTTCTGAATACCGATAGAGAATTAGTCGCCGCAAAATAATCCGTGTTCGCACAGCGGCCGCGACACATCCCTGAGGTCGGATTCCACGGCGCGTCACGGTCTCGTCGTCCGGCGTGGCATCGGTCGGCGAGTCGGTGGACCACGAGCGGCCGCGCTCGCCGGCCGACCCGGAACCGATCCGGCCGCGCTCACCCTGCCCGGTATCGCTCACTAGGCTTCGATCACGAGCACGGCACGGCCACGGGGAATACCGACCCCGGTCACGACCGTTCCGCAACCGGAAGACCACACGCGACAGGGAGTCAGGCATGTTCACAGGCATCGTCGAGGAGCTGGGCGAGATCGTCGCCACCGAGCAGCTGGCCGACGCCGCGCGGTTGACGATCCGGGGCAAGCTGGTGACCTCCGATGCCGGCCACGGCGACTCCATCGCCGTCAACGGTGTGTGCCTGACCGTCGTCGATGTCGTCGACGGCGACTCCTTCACCGTGGATGTGATGGCCGAGACCCTCAACCGCTCCAGCATCGGCGGCCTGACCGCGGGCGCCAAGGTGAACCTGGAGCGCGCCGCCGCCCTGAACAGCCGCCTCGGCGGGCACCTCGTGCAGGGCCACGTCGACGGGACCGGCACCGTGCTCTCCCGGACGCCCTCGGAGAACTGGGAGGTCGTGCGCATCTCGCTGCCGGACGCCATCGCGAAGTACGTCGTGGAGAAGGGTTCCATCACCGTCGACGGCATCTCGCTGACCGTCTCCGGGCTCGGGATCGCCGAAACCCCCGCGGCCGACGGTAACCGCGACTGGTTCGAGGTCTCGCTCATCCCGACCACCCTGTCGATGACCAACCTCGGGACCGCCGCGCCGGGCACCCTGGTCAACCTGGAGGTCGACGTCATCGCCAAGTACGTCGAACGCCTTCGGCAACGCGGCTGAGCACACCGTCCACCAGGCGGACCACTGCCTCCGGAGTGACACTTCCGACCCAGTAGTGTGGGGTGGCACCTTATTCGAGATGGAGCACAACAGACGTGACCAGGTTCGACAGCATCGAGCGCGCAGTCGCCGATATCGCCGCCGGTAAGGCGGTTGTCGTCGTCGACGACGAGGACCGGGAGAACGAGGGCGACCTCATCTTCGCGGCCGAGAAGGCCACCCCGGAGCTGATGGCGTTCATGATCCGCTACACGTCGGGCTATATCTGTGTGCCCCTCACCGGTGAGGACTGCGATCGCCTCGGCCTGCCGCCGATGTACGCGCTGAACCAGGACAAGCACGGCACCGCCTACACGGTGTCGGTCGATGCCAAGGAAGGCGTCAGTACCGGCATCTCCGGCGCCGACCGCGCCACCACCATCCGGCTGCTCGCCGACGCCGACGCCAAGGCCGACGATTTCACCCGGCCCGGCCACGTGGTGCCGCTGCGCGCCAAGGACGGCGGCGTGCTGCGCAGGCCCGGCCACACCGAGGCCGCGGTCGATCTGGCGCGGATGGCTGGACTGCGTCCGGCGGGTGTGATCTGCGAGATCGTCAGCCAGAAGGACGACGGGCACATGGCCCGCACCGAGGAGCTGCGCGTCTTCGCCGACGAGCACGAACTGGCGCTGATCTCGATCGCCGACATGATCGCCTGGCGGCGCAAGCACGAAAAGCATGTGGTGCGCGTCGCGGAAGCCCGCATTCCGACCGTGCACGGCGAGTTCACCGCGGTCGGTTACCAGAGCATCTATGACGAGGTCGAGCATGTGGCGCTGGTGCGCGGCGACATCCTCGACGGTGACGACGTGCTGGTCCGCGTGCATTCGGAATGCCTGACCGGCGATGTGTTCGGTTCGCTGCGCTGTGATTGCGGCCCGCAGCTGGACGCCGCGCTGGAGATGGTGGCCGCCGAGGGCCGGGGCGTGGTGCTCTACATGCGCGGGCACGAAGGCCGTGGCATCGGCCTGATGCACAAGTTGCAGGCCTACCAGCTCCAGGATTCCGGCCATGACACCGTCGATGCGAATATCGAGCTCGGCCTGCCCGCCGACGCCCGCGATTACGGCACCGGCGCGCAGATCCTGGTCGATCTCGGTATCCGTTCGATGCGGTTGCTGACCAACAATCCGGCCAAGCGCGTCGGTCTGGACGGTTATGGGCTGCGGATCACCGAGCGGGTGCCGATGCCGGTGCGCGCCAATGCCGAGAACCTGCGGTACCTGCGCACCAAGCGCGACCGCATGGGGCACGACCTGATCGGGCTCGACGACTTGGATCTGGGAGAGACCGCGCAGTGAATCCGGCCGGACGGAAAGGCGAGAACCGATGAGCGGTACCGGCGTACCCACTTTCGCGCTCGAGGATGCCAAGGAGCTGAAGCTCGGCATCGTCGCCTCGCGCTGGCACACCCAGATCTGCGACACCCTGGTCGCCAATGCCGAACGCGTGGCCAAGGAGGCCGGAGTGCGCGCGGTGACGGTGGTGCGCTGCGCCGGTGCGATGGAACTGCCGGTGGTGGCCCAAGAACTGGCCCGTACCCATGACGCCGTGGTGGCGCTCGGCGTGGTGATCCGCGGCGACACACCGCATTTCGAGTACGTCTGTGACGCGGTCACGGCCGGCCTGACCCGGGTCTCGCTCGACGAGAGCACCCCGGTCGCCAACGGTGTGCTCACCACCAACAACGAGAAGCAGGCGCTGGATCGGGCCGGTCTACCCGGCTCCGCGGAGGACAAGGGTGAGCAGGCCTGCGCCGCCGCCCTGGATGCCGCGCTGACCCTGCGTTCGCTGCGCGGGTCGAACTAGCCGATGCCCGTCGTTCGGATCTGGCGTAGGAACGCGGGCCCGGCCCCGGCCGGCTCGGCCACCGAGCGGCCGGTCTGGGATCTCGAGGTGCGCCCGCGCCGGGCACGGCGCACCGCGATCATCGTCGCGGTGCTGCTGGTGATCGCGTTCACCGCCGCCGGGGTCTTCCTGCGGGTCGGCTCGACCGGCGTGCATTTCCGGGTGCTCGATCAGTTCGCCATGGCGGGGATCGGTGTGCTCGGCGCGTGCGCGGTGCTGCTGCTGACGCGTCCGCGGGTGCGGGTCGGACCCAAGGGCGTGGTGGTCCGCAATGTCCTCGGCGACAACGAGTTTCCGTGGAAGTACATCCGCGGTGTCTCGTTCCCGGACCGTAAGTCCTGGGCACGGCTGGAACTGGTCGACGACGATTACGTTCCGATGTTGGCCATCCGCTCCAACGACAAGGAATACGCCGCCGACGCGCTCGAACGGCTGCGTGAACTGGGCGCGAAGTACAGCGGTTCCGGCGACTGATCGAGCGCCCGCGGTCGGAGCCTGCTCAGCCGGTCCCGCCGGGGCGGGTGGATAGGCCGGCGCCACGACGTCGAAGAGCGACACGACCGAAGTGCGGCCGGCGCGTTGTATCGGCGCGGAACTCGCCGGGTGCGCGACGATGCCGCGGCCGGCCGGGCCGCACGACCGCGGGCCGGCAGGTCAGACGGACGAGCGGGGTTCGCACGGACCGTTGCGCCGATCGCCGGGTGCGAAGATCAGCGGCGATCGGCGCGGTATCCGGGCCCGGTCAGCGCGTATCGCCGAGCACTTCACCTTCCCGGCGCGGGTCCGCGCCGCCGATCCAGCCGTCGCCGTCGCCGTCGCGGCGCACTACACTCAGTCCGCTCGTCTGCGGCGCCACCGACACCTGATGCCCGAGTTCGCGCAGGCGCACGACCAGCGGATCGTGCGCGCCGTCGTCGCTGGCATCGATGGCCGGATGTTCACCGCCGACCCCGGTGACCGGGGTGTTGGCGGCGCCGAACGACACCGCCGAAATCGCCTGCTGCGGGTCCAGACCCCAATCCAGCATGCCGATCAGCGTTTTCACCACGAACTGGATGATCACCGACCCGCCGGGCGATCCGGCGACATGGGTGAGCTCGCCGCGCGAACCGTCGGCCGCGTCGGCGAAGACCAGCGTGGGGCTCATCGAACTGCGCGGGCGCTTGCCGGGCTCGACCCGGTTGGCCAGCGGCATCCCGTCCTCGCCGACGGGTTCGGCGGAGAAATCGGTGAGCTGGTTGTTGAGGATGAATCCGTCGACCATGTGGAACGAACCGAAGGCCGATTCGACGGTGGTGGTCATGGCGGCGGCATTGCCGTAGGAGTCGACGATGGAGATCTGGCTGGTGCCGTGTTCGGGCGGCTGCGGACCGACGCCGACCGGTACCGGGCCGAAATCGCCGGGTTGCGCGGTGCCCATGCTGCGGCCGGGATCGATCAGCGCGGCCCTGCCCTTCAGGTATTCGGGGTTCACCAGGGTCTCGGGCGAATTGCCCGGCAGCGGCACGAAATCGGTATCGGCGACGTACTTGTCGCGGTCGGCGTAGGCGAGCCGCTCGGCTTCGGAGATCAGATGCACCGCTTCGGCCTTCGGCTTACCGCCGTTGCGGTCGACGTTGTCCGGGCCCATCGCGGCCAGGTCGAAATTCGACAGGATGCCAAGGGTGGCGGCGACGGTGATCCCGCCCGACGACGGCGCGGGCATGCCGCAGATCTCGTGTTCGCGGTAGTCGGTGCACAGCGCCGTGCGCTTCTTCGGCTGATAGTTCGCCAGATCCGCGGCGGTGATCAGGCTCGGGGTCCGGCCACCGGAACCCGAGGTGGCGGCTGCCACCACATCGTCGGCGATGGCTCCGGTGTAGAAGGCGTCGGCGCCGTCGGTGGCGATCGCGTTCAAGGTCTTCGACATCGCCGGGTTGGTGAGCACCTCACCGGCCGGTTTGGGGGTGCCGTCGGGGTTGAGGAAGTAGGCCTTCGCGGCCTCGTCCACCGCGAGATTCGGTGCTGATTCGGCGATTTGGCCCGCCAGCCGCGGGCTGATCTCGAAACCACGGTCGGCCAGCGAGACCGCCGGGTCGAACAGGTCGGCCCACGGCGTCTTGCCGTGTTCGCGATGGGTGAGTTCGAGCATGCGCAGCACGCCGGGAACGCCGATGGAGCGGCCGCTGGCGCGGGCATCCGGTTTCGGTTCGGTGCGGTCGGTGTCGCTGATCCAGCGCAGATAGTTCTCGGTCGCGGCGGCGGGCGCGGTCTCCCGGCCGTCGTAGGCTTCCACGGATCTGCTCGCGGCGTCGTAATAAACCAGGAAAGCACCGCCGCCGATACCGGAGGCCTGCGGTTCGACCAGTCCGAGCACCGTCTGTGCGGTGATCAGCGCGTCGGCGGCGGTTCCGCCGTCGCGCAACACCTCGCAGGCGGCCTGGGTGGCCAGCGGATTCGCCGTCGACACCGCGTAGGTGGCGGTGCGTACCGGTGTCATATCGCTGCGATAGCCGGACGCGATCTCGGGATTGGTGCTCAGGTTCTGCGTCGTGGTCGCACCGCCCGTGGTGGCGGGGGCGGCGGTGAGGGGAGTCCCGTTGGGTGTTGTCGTGCAGGCCGCCGTGTCCTCGGTTTCCTCCGAACACCCGGCCGCCAGCGAAATCACGAGCGCCGCAACCACGGCCGCTCCCGTCCGAATCTGTCGCGCACGCGTCATGCACGGACCTTAACCGCTGCCGCCGACAAACACGCCGCGATCATTCCCAGCGGTTCAGATTGGGCGATCCAGCCCCACTGGGCGCCGACGCCACTTCCACCGGACGTTTGACCTGCGACTGAACGCCGGACGTTGACCTCAACACAGGTTGAGCTCATAGCGTCGTGCGCGGAAGGGAGTTCAACAATGTCGATATTGGTAACGGGCGCAACGGGAAACACCGGACGGCACGTGGTGGCGGAGCTGCTGCGCCGCGGCCACAACGTGCGGGCGCTCACGCGAGATCCCGAGCGTGCCGCGGCACTGCTGCCCACGGGTGCGGACGTGGTTGCGGGCAGCCACACCGAGCCGGACACGCTGGATGCGGTGTTGACCGGGGTAACGGGCTTGCACATCACGGTCACCTCAGGGGTCGCGGAGACCGGCCCTGAGCTGGTGCGCCGTGCGGTGGCGGCAGGCGTCGAGCGGATCACGATCCTGTGGGGCGGGTATGTCGGCCCCGCCGAAACCGCGGTCGCGGAATCGGGCGTCGCATGGACCCGGCTGGAACCTCAGGAATTCATGTCCAACACCCTCGCCTGGGCCGACTCGATTCGCGAGGCCGGCGTGGTGCGGGAGCCGTTCGACGTGCCGAGCGCTGTCGTACACGAGGCCGACCTCGGTGCGGTGGCGGCGATGGCCCTGACCGAGGACGGACACGCCGGCCGGGCCTACACCCTGTCCGGTCCCCGAGCGCTGACCGTGCGTCAGCGGGTCGCCATGCTGGCCGAGACGATCGGCCGGGAGATCACCTTCGAGCAGCTGACCAGGCAACAGGCCATCGACCGGCTGACCGCCACCGGCGTCTCGCTGGCCGACGCCGAATATGTGGTCGGCTGGCATGCCGATCCGCCGGAGTCGGCCCGCACCCCGAACGGCGTCCTCGACCAGGTCCTCGGGCGTCCGTCGCGCACCTTCGAGGAATGGCTCATCGAGCACAAGGACCGTTTCTGACAGACGAACGGACTCGGCCCGGGCCTGCGCCGCCTGCGGATTCCGGCACGGCACGGCACGGGCCTGGCTACCATCTGGAGAACCCGGAGACGTCCGGGTTCGACGGCCGCGCACCGCACTGCTCGGACGCGAGCGGAGCCGGTTCCGCTCGACCCCGAGCGGAACCCGGTGCACCCGCGGCCGAGGTGTATCGGATAGGCGAGGTCGGGCTCCGGCCGTTCCCCTCCGGCGCAGGCCACGGATCGGGCTCGGTGACCCATTCGCCTGCTCCTCCGGAGGAACGAGATGTCGCAGGTGGAAACGCTCGGACAGGGCTCGCCAGCACGCGGGCCGCGCCCGGATATCGCGCTGTCGTGGCAGCGGTCGCGGCTGTGCGGAGTCGATCCGGGCGCGGGCCTGGACAGCGATCCGGATGCCGAGGTCGACAGCGCGGGCCGGCTGCTGCACGCGGCGCGGCCGATCCTCGACGAACTGGCCACGCAGCTGTCCGGGTCCGGACTCGCGGTCCTGCTCGCCGACGGGGACGGGCGCATCGTCTCGCGCGTGTTCGACGGCGCCGCCACCGCCCGCTGGTTCGACCGGGCCGGCGTGGTGGTGGGGTCACTGCTCGGTGAGGACCGTGCGGGCACCAACGCGCTCGGCACACCGCTCGAGCTGAAACGACCCATCGTCATCAACGGTTGCGAGCACTATCTCGAGCGGTTCAAGGATATGAGCTGCTACGGCCAGCCGATCATTCACCCGGTGACCCGCCGCGTGGAAGGGGTGCTCGATCTGAGCGCGCGCGGCGCCGAGGCCAACCCGCTGTTCGCGCCGTTGGTGGCACGGGCGGTGGCCGATATCGAAGCGCGGTTGCTCGCCGGGCGCCGTGCCGCCCAGCAGCGATTGATCGAGGCATTCCAGCGGGCGCCCGCGCACCGCGATGTCGCCGTCGCCGTGATCGGCGGTGACGTGGTGCTGGCCAATCCGGCCGCGATGGACCTGTTCGATCAGGCCGACCATCACACGCTGCGGGAGCTCGCGCTGGACCTGCGTCCGGGCGGCCAGCGGCGGATAAGCCTCGAACTGTCCTCGGGGGAGCGGGCGGTCGTGCAGGCCGACGCCATCCCCGGTACCGATGGCGGTGCGCTGTTCGTGGTGCGGTCGGAGGCGCGGCTGCCGGTCCCGCGCACCCGCACGGGCGCCGCCGATCGCCTTCGGGACCGGCTGCGTGCCGTGGCGGCGGGCGAGGGCGCGGTGATGGTGGCGGGGGAGCCGGGTACCGGTCGCAGCACCGTCATCGCCGAGTTGGTCGCAGGGGCCGAGGCCGTCCGGGTCGACGCCGCCGATCTCCCTGTGCGGGACGCCGAGGCCTGGCTGCGGGCGGTGTGTGAGCGCGAGCGCCCGCCGGCGTTCCTGGCGATCGACGACGTCGATCGGCTCGCGCCCGAAGCGGTGCACGCCGTGGCCCAGCTCGTCCGGACCACCCGCTCACCTCGCGTGGTGCTGTCGAGCGGATCCGGCAGCGCACCCACCGCCGAGTTGTCGGCGTTGCTGGCTGCCTGCCCGCATCGGGTGCAGCTGGCGCCCCTGCGGGAGCGGCGCGCCGATATCGCCGAGATCGCGGCGCAGATGCTGGCGGGCATCCGTCCCGGACTGCGGCTCACCGCCCGGGCGCTGGGCGCGTTACGAGCCGGGCAGTGGCCCGGGAACCTCACCGAGCTGCACTCGGTGCTGGTCCAGGCGGCGAGCAGCGCCCGCGGCGACCGCATCGATCTCTCCGATCTTCCAGCGCCCTATCGGATCTCGCCGCGGGTGGCCCGGCTGTCCGAACGTGAACTGGCCGAACGCCGGATCATCATCGCCGCCCTGGCCGACAGCGGCGGGAACAAAGTGCACGCCGCGCGCAGGCTCGGGATGAGCCGGACCACCCTGTACGCGCGGATGCGGACCCTCGATATCGACCGCTGACGGTGTCCAGACATTGAACAGTTAGCGCGCACCGATCCATCGGAATATGGCCTGTGTCACAGACCGATTTCCCTGGAGGTACGCATGACAGCGGTGTCCGAGTTCCCGATCCGGACGCAGGTTCGCAGCTTTCTCGACCGTCCCAAACAGCTGCTCATCGGTGGTGAATGGGTCGACGCGGCGTCCGGGCGCACCTTCGCCACCGAGGATCCCGCCACCGGCGCCACCCTCGCCGAGGTGGCCCGCGGCGGCGCCGAGGACGTCGACCGCGCGGTCCGCGCGGCGCGGCAGGCCTTCGACGACGGCCCGTGGCAGTGGATGAAGCCGAACGAGCGCGAACGGCTGCTCTGGCGCGTCGGCGACATCCTGTCCGAGCGCGCCGCCGAGTTCGGCGAGCTGGAGGCCCTCGACAACGGCAAATCGGCGGGCATCGCCACCGCGGTGGACACCGCGTGGGCGGCCGACGTGTTCCGCTACTACGCCGGTTGGGCCACCAAGATCGAGGGCTCGACGGTCGACGTCTCGATGCCGTTCGCGCCCGGCGCCCGGTTCCACGCGTACACGCTGCGCGAACCGGTCGGTGTCTGCGGCCTGATCGTGCCGTGGAACTTCCCGCTGCTGATGGCGTCGTGGAAGCTCGCGCCCGCCCTCGCGGCCGGAAACACCGTGGTGCTCAAGCCCGCCGAACAGACCCCGCTGACCGCGCTGCTGCTCGGCGAGGTATTCCAAGAGGCCGGCTTCCCGCCCGGCGTGGTGAACATCGTGACCGGCTTCGGTGACGCCGGCGCCGCCCTGTCCGCCCACGACGGTGTCGACAAGATCGCCTTCACCGGCTCCACCGAGGTCGGCAAGCTCGTCGTCGACGCGGCCCGCGGCAACCTCAAGAAGGTGTCGCTCGAACTCGGCGGCAAGAGCGCCAACGTGGTGTTCGCCGACGCCGATTTCGACGCGGCGGTCACCGGATCGCTGAACGCGTGGCTGTTCAACCACGGCCAGTGCTGTGTGGCGGGAACGCGGTTGTTCGTGGAGGACAAGATCTTCGACGACTTCACCCAGGCCGTCGCCGATGCCGCCGCTGCCGTGAAGATCGGCCCCGGCCTGGATCCGGCGACCGAACTCGGCCCGCTCGTCTCGCAGGAGCAGTTCGACCGCGTGACCGGCTATCTGCAAGCCGGACTCGCCGACGGCGCCCGCGCCCTCACCGGCGGCAAACGGTGGGGCGAGACCGGGTACTTCGTGGAGCCGACCGTCTTCGTCGATGTGCGGCCCGAATTCAGCATCGTGCGCGAGGAGATCTTCGGCCCGGTCGTCGCGGCGCTGCCCTTCAACGCCGACGACGGGATCGACGCGGCGGTCACCGCAGCCAACGATTCGCCCTACGGGCTCGCCGCCGGCGTGTGGACCCGCGACGTCGCCAAGGCGCACCGCACGGCGCGCCTGCTGAAGGCCGGGTCGGTGTGGGTCAACCAATACAACGGTTTCGACACCGCGATGCCCTTCGGCGGCTACAAGCAGTCCGGTTGGGGTCGTGAGCTCGGCGCCGCCGCCATGGACCTGTACCTGCAGACCAAATCCGTCAACGTCGCCCTCTGAGCGCGACCGTCTACCGTCAGGAGAATGCCGTGAAAACCACCGCAGCCGTGCTCATCGACGCGGGCAAGCCCTTCGAGATCATGGAACTCGATCTGGACGGGCCCGGCCCCGGCGAGGTCCTCATCCGCTACACCGCCGCCGGGCTCTGCCACTCCGATCTGCATCTCACCGACGGCGATCTGCCGCCGCGCTATCCCATCGTGGGTGGCCACGAGGGCGCGGGCGTCATCGAGGAAGTGGGACCCGGCGTCACCAAGGTGCAACCGGGTGACCACGTGGTGTGCAGCTTCATCCCGAACTGCGGGCACTGCCGCTACTGCTCCACCGGCAGGCAGAACCTCTGCGATATGGGCGCCACCATCCTCGATGGCTGTATGCCCGACGGGACCTTCCGATTCCATGGCAACGGAATGGATTTCGGCGCCATGTGCATGCTCGGTACGTTCGCCGAACGGGCAACCATCTCCGAGCACTCGGTGGTCAAGGTGGACAACTGGTTGCCGCTGGAGACCGCTGTCCTGGTCGGTTGCGGCGTGCCGTCGGGGTGGGGCAGCGCCACCTACGCGGGCAATGTCCGGGTGGGTGACATCACCGTCGTGTACGGCATCGGCGGGCTCGGCATCAATGCGGTCCAGGGTGCGGTGCACAGCGGTGCCAAGTATGTCGTCGCCGTCGATCCGGTGCAGTTCAAGCGCGAGACCGCGCTGAAGATGGGCGCCACCCACGCGTTCGCCACCGCCGAGGAGGCCGCCACCACCGTGAACGAGCTGTCCTGGGGGCAGGGCGCGGATCAGGCCATCATCACGGTGGGAACGGTCACCGAAGAGGTGGTGTCGGCGGCGTTCGAGATCGTCGGCAAGGGCGGGACGGTGGTCGTCACCGGACTCGCCGATCCGGCGAAGCTGACCGTCCACGTCTCGGGTGCGATGCTGACCCTGAACGAGAAAACGATCAAGGGCACGCTGTTCGGCTCGGCCAACCCGCAGTACGACATCGTGCGCATGCTGCGCCTCTACGACGCCGGTCAGCTGAACCTCGATGATCTGGTCACCACCCGGTACCGGCTCGAGGACATCAACCAGGGATATCAGGACCTGCGCGACGGGAAGAACATCCGTGGCGTGCTGATCCACGGCAGCGCCGGCTGAGATCGCGCTCGCTGCCGGGCGACACCGATGGTGCGTCCGGCAGCGAGCCTGAGCGGGGCTCCCACGGCGGAGTTTGTCGGAGGGCGTCGATAGGCTGGGCAGGTGGCAGATCCCGCGACGTACCGGCCGAAGCCGGGCACGATTCCCGTCGAACCCGGTGTGTACAAGTTCCGGGATTCCTACGGGCGCGTCATCTACGTCGGCAAGGCCAAGAGCCTGCGCTCCCGGTTGAACTCCTACTTCGCCGACGTGGCCTCACTGCATCCGCGCACCCGGCAGATGGTCACCACCGCGGCGAGCGTCGAGTGGACGGTGGTTTCCACCGAGGTCGAGGCGTTGCAGCTGGAATACAACTGGATCAAGGAGTTCGATCCGCGCTTCAACGTCCGCTACCGCGACGACAAGTCGTATCCGGTGCTCGCGGTCACCCTGAACGAGGAGTACCCGCGGCTGTTCGTCTACCGCGGCGCGCGGAAGAAGGGCGTCCGCTACTTCGGGCCCTACGCGCACGCCTGGGCGATCAGGGAAACCCTCGATCTGCTGCTGCGGGTGTTCCCCGCGCGCACCTGTTCCAACGGAGTGTTCAAGCGGCACAGCCAGATCGGGCGCCCGTGCCTGCTCGGCTACATCGACAAATGCTCGGCGCCGTGCATCGGCCGGGTCAGCGCCGAGGAGCATCGCCGCATCGTCGAGGATTTCTGCGACTTCCTCGCCGGGCGCACCGACCGCATGGTTCGCGAGCTCGAACGACGCATGCACGCCGCCGCCGACGACCTCGACTTCGAGACCGCCGCCCGCCTGCGCGACGACGTGCAAGCGTTGCGCCGAGCGTTGGAGAAGCAGGCCGTGGTCCTCGGCACCGGCACCGACGCCGACGTGATCGCCTTCGCCACCGACGAGCTCGAGGTGGCGGTGCAGATCTTCCATGTGCGGGACGGCCGGGTCCGCGGTCAGCGCGGCTGGGTGGTCGACAAATCCGGTGACGCCGTCGACGTGCCGGAGGCCGGTGGCGAGATGGCCGCGCTGGTGGAGCAGTTCCTCACCCAGTTCTACGGTGAGCAGGCCGCCGTCGCCGCCCAGGGCGCCGAGGAACAACCCACCGTGGTGCCGCGCGAGGTGCTGGTGCCCGAGTTGCCCGCCGATGTCGAGCAGGTGCAGCAGTGGCTGTCGCAGCTGCGGGGCTCGGCGGTGCAGGTGCGGGTGCCGCGCCGCGGCGACAAGAAGGCGCTGGCCGAGACGGTGCAGCGCAACGCCCAGGAGGCCCTGGCCCAGCACAAGCTGCGCCGCGCCGGTGATCTCACCTCCAGATCGGCCGCGCTGCAAGACATTCAGGATGCCCTGGATCTGGACACCGCGCCGCTGCGCATCGAATGCGTCGACATCAGCCATGTGCAGGGCACCGATGTGGTCGCCTCGCTGGTGGTGTTCGAAGACGGGCTGCCACGCAAATCGGAATACCGGCACTACACCATCAAGGAAGCCGCCGGTGAGGGCCGATCCGATGACGTCGGCAGCATCGCCGAGGTCACCAGGCGCCGCTTCGGCCGGCTGCGCCGCGAACGCGACGCCGCCGAACGGGTCGAGCTCGACACCCCCACCGCCCCCGAAGGCGCCCCCGCCGAGCACATCGACGACGCGCCGACCTCGCTGCCGGGGATCGATCCCGCGACCGGTAAACCGCGCAAGTTCGCCTACCCACCCAACCTCTACGTCGTCGACGGCGGCGCACCGCAGGTCGCCGCGGCCGCGGAGGTGCTCGACGAACTCGGTATCACCGACGTCGCGGTGATCGGCCTGGCCAAACGCCTCGAAGAGGTATGGGTGCCCAACGAGCCGGACCCGGTGATCATGCCCCGCACCAGCGAGGCGCTCTACCTGCTGCAACGGGTACGTGACGAGGCGCACCGCTTCGCCATCACCTTCCACCGCAGCAAACGCTCGCGCCGGATGACGGCCTCGGCCCTGGATTCGGTGCGCGGATTGGGCGCTGCCCGGCGAACCGCGCTGGTCACGCACTTCGGATCGGTCGCCAAGTTGAAGGAGGCAACGGTGGAGGAGATCACCGAAGTGCCCGGTATCGGGGTCGCCACGGCCCAGGCGGTGCTGGCCGCCTTGCGCGGAGATTAGCCCCGGTCGCGTACGTTGTGTAACTGCACCGGGTACCGAATTCGGTGCGACAAGATCGAGAGGCATCCAGACAACAGATCCGGTGGTACATGACACGCGTCGAATCGAACAGCAGCGGCCATGCCCCCGGGCCCGCCGCAGCGCGCGGCGGGCCCGCTGGTGCGCAGGTAGAGGTCGTTCTGGTGACCGGTTTGTCCGGAGCGGGGCGCGGTACCGCGGCCAAGGTGCTCGAGGATCTCGGCTGGTATGTCACCGATAATCTGCCGCCCGAACTGATCGGGCGCATGGTCGAGCTCGGCGCCGCCGCTGATCCGCCGATCCGGAGATTGGCCCTGGTCATGGACGTGCGCAGCCGGTTCTTCACCGGCGATCTCTCGGTGGTCACCGAGCAGCTGCGTGCGCGCGGTGTGAAGACCCGGGTGTTGTTCCTGGAAGCCTCCGACGACGTGCTGATCCGCCGGTTCGGATTCGCCCGGCGCCGCCATCCCTTGCAGAGCGAGAGCGCCGACGGCACGCTGTCGGCGGGCATCGCCGCGGAGCGGATCCGGCTCTCGGCGGTCAAGGCCGCCGCGGACGTCGTCATCGATACCACCGAGCTGTCCATCCACCAGCTGCACCGCAAGCTAGAAGAAGCCTACGGCGGCGGCGCCTCGGCAGCCTTGCAGCTGACCGTGCAGTCCTTCGGTTTCAAGTACGGGGTACCGCTGGACGCCGACATGGTGTTGGATGTGCGTTTTCTGCCCAATCCACACTGGATACCGGAACTGCGGGAACATTCTGGACAGGAGTCGGTGGTCAGCGAGTACGTGCTGACGCGTCCGGGCGCGGACGACTATCTGCGTACCTGCCACCACCTGCTCGACCTGGTCACGAACGGTTACCGCCAAGAGGGGAAGCGATACATGACGGTGGCAGTGGGGTGCACCGGCGGCAGGCACCGCAGCGTGGCGATCGCGGAAGCGTTGGGTGAATCGTTGCGCACCGACTCCGACGGGGTCGTCGACGTGGTGCGCGTGGTCCACCGGGATCTGGGGCGCGAATGACGGGATGGGATGCCAACCCCGCCATCGTCGCGCTCGGCGGCGGGCACGGTCTGTACGCGACGCTGACCGCGGTGCGGCGGCTCACCACCCGCATCAGTGCGGTGGTGACCGTCGCCGACGACGGCGGCTCCTCCGGCCGATTACGCGCCGAGCTCGGCGTGCCTCCGCCGGGTGATCTGCGGATGGCGCTGGCGGCGCTGGCCGCCGATGCCGACGGGGTGTGGACCCGCACGGTGCAGCACCGCTTCGGCGGCACCGGCGCGCTGGCCGGGCATTCGGTCGGCAACCTGATCCTGGCCGGGCTCACCGAGGTACTCGGCGATCCGGTGGCCGCACTCGACCAGGTCGCGGCGCTGCTCGGAGTGACAGGGCGGGTGCTGCCGATGTCGCCGATCGCCCTCGATATCGAGGCCGACGTATCCGGGCTGGAGGCCGACCCACGGGTGAGTCGCTGCATCCGCGGGCAGGTGGCGGTGGCGACCACCCCGGGCAAGGTCCGGCGGGTGCGGCTGATCCCGTCCGACCCGCCTGCCAGTCCGGAGGCCACCTCGGCCATCGAACACGCCGACGTGGTGGTGCTCGGCCCCGGTTCCTGGTTCACCAGTGTGATCCCGCATGTGCTGGTCCCCGAGCTGCACGACGCGCTGGTCTACACCCGAGCACGCAAAGTGCTCGTCCTGAATCTGGCCGCCGAGCCGGGCGAGACCGCAGGATTCTCCGCCGAACGCCATCTGCATGTATTGTCCCAGCACGCACCGGATTTCGCGGTCGACGATGTCTTGGTCGATTCCGGCTGCGTGCCCGAGGGCAGAGAGCGTGAACATGTGGCAAGAGCGGCCGAACAGTTGCGAGCGCGGGTAGTCTTTTCCGATGTCGCCGACGCGGGAACAGACCGGCACCATCCCGGAAAGCTTGCCGCCGCACTGGATCGTTTGATCCGGGAACCTCGGCCGACCATGTCAGGGCTTCGAGTCGAGGGACGGCACATGGGTCAGGATGTGCGGTCCGGGTTGGGTGGAAAGGAGCGCGTCTCGTGGCGATGACAGCCGAAGTGAAGGACGAGCTGAGCAGGCTCGCGGTGTCCCAGGTGAGTTCGCGCAAGGCGGAACTGTCCGCCCTGCTGCGCTTCGCCGGTGGGCTGCACATCGTCGGCGGGCGGGTGATCGTCGAGGCCGAGGTGGATATGGGCTCGATCGCGCGCAGGCTACGACGCGAAATCTTCGAGCTCTACGGCTACGGCTCCGACGTGCACGTTCTCGGTGCCGGCGGGCTCCGCAAGACCTCGCGCTACGTGGTGCGGGTGTCGAAGGAGGGCGAGGCGCTGGCCCGCCAGACCGGCCTGCTCGACGTGCGCGGCCGTCCGGTGCGCGGGCTGCCTGCCCAGGTGGTCGGCGGCAGCGTCGGCGACGCCGAAGCCGCTTGGCGTGGTGCGTTTCTCGCGCACGGCTCGCTCACCGAACCGGGGCGCTCCTCGGCGCTCGAGGTCAGCTGCCCCGGGCCGGAGGCGGCGCTGGCGCTGGTGGGCGCGGCGCGCAGGCTCGGCATCTCGGCCAAGGCGCGCGAGGTACGCGGCACCGACCGGGTGGTGGTGCGCGACGGCGAGGCCATCGGCGCGCTGCTGACCAGGATGGGCGCCCAGGACACCCGGCTGACCTGGGAAGAACGCCGGATGCGCCGGGAGGTGCGGGCCACCGCCAACCGGTTGGCCAACTTCGACGACGCGAATCTGCGCCGCTCGGCGCGCGCCGCTGTCGCCGCCGCCGCGCGGGTGGAGCGGGCCCTGGAAATCCTCGGTGACGAGGTACCCGATCATCTGGCCGCGGCGGGCAAGCTTCGCGTGCAGCATCGCCAGGCCTCGCTCGAGGAACTGGGCCAGCTCGCCGATCCGCCGATGACGAAAGACGCTGTGGCCGGACGTATCCGGCGCCTGCTGTCGATGGCCGACCGCCGCGCGAAGGAGCTCGGCGTGCCCGATACCGAATCGGCGGTGACCGCCGAACTGCTCGACGAAGCCTGAGCGGGCGGGGCCGGTTCTACCGGCCCGCGTTCGGTCGTTCGCGGGCCGCACCTCACCGGATTCGCAATCGTGAGGTGCATGTCCGCGGGGTTACGGCCGGGCACTACTGTAGGTAGAGACGGAATGAATCCGCTGAAAAGCTGAGGAGCGATAACGTGACTGTCCGGGTAGGCATCAACGGCTTCGGTCGTATCGGCCGTAACTTCTTCAGGGCGGTCGAGGCGCAGAAGGCGCTCGGCACCACCGACATCGAGATCGTCGCGGTCAACGACCTCACCGATAACGCGACCCTGGCCACCCTGCTGAAGTACGACTCGATCCTGGGCCGGCTGCCGCAGGACGTGTCGCTCGACGGCGAGGACACCATCGTGGTCGGCGACCAGCGGATCAAGGCGCTGGCCATCAAGGAGGGGCCCGCCGCCCTGCCGTGGGGCGATCTCGGCGTCGACGTGGTGGTCGAGTCCACCGGCATCTTCACCGACGCCACCAAGGCCAAGGGTCATCTGGCCGCAGGCGCCAAGAAAGTCATCATCTCCGCGCCCGCCAAGGGCGAAGACCTGACCGTGGTCATGGGTGTCAACGACAGCCAGTACGACGGCAGCCAGAACATCATCTCCAACGCCTCCTGCACCACCAACTGCCTCGGCCCGCTGGCCAAGGTCCTCAACGACGAGTTCGGCATCGAGCGTGGCCTGATGACCACGATCCACGCTTACACCCAGGATCAGAACCTCCAGGACGGCCCGCACAGCGATCTGCGCCGCGCCCGCGCCGCCGCGCTGAACATCGTGCCCACCGGCACCGGCGCCGCCAAGGCCATCGGCCTGGTGCTGCCCGAGTTGCAGGGCAAGCTGGACGGCTACGCGCTGCGCGTGCCGGTGCCCACCGGTTCGGTCACCGACCTCACCGCCACCCTGTCCAAGTCGGCCACCATCGACGAGATCAACGCCGCGTACAAGGCTGCCGCCGAGGGCCCGCTGAAGGGCATCCTGAAGTACAACACCGATCCGATCGTCTCCAGCGACATCGTCACCGACCCGCACTCGTCGATCTACGACGCGCCGCTGACCAAGGTCATCGACGATCAGGTGAAGGTCGTGTCCTGGTACGACAACGAGTGGGGCTACTCCAACCGCCTCGCCGACCTCATCGGCCTGGTCGGAAAGTCGCTCTGACCCAGATGGCAGTCAAGACACTCGCAGATCTGCTGGCCGAGGGTGTCGAGGGCCGGGGCGTGCTGGTGCGCTCCGACCTGAACGTCCCCCTCGACGACAATGGCACCATCACCGATCCGGGCCGCATCCTGGCGTCGGTGCCCACGCTGAAGGCGCTGGTCGAGGCCGGCGCCAAGGTGGTCGTCACCGCGCATCTGGGCCGCCCGAAGGGTGAGCCGGATCCGAAGTTGTCGCTGGCGCCGGTCGCCGCGCGGCTGGCCGAGGAACTGGGCCGCAATGTCCAACTCGCCGGTGATGTGGTCGGCCAGGACGCGCTCGCGCGTTCGGAAGGCCTCACCGACGGTGACGTGCTCATGCTCGAGAACATCCGGTTCGATCCGCGCGAAACCAGCAAAGACGACGCGCAGCGCGCCAAGCTGGCCGCCGCGCTGGTCGAGCTGGTGGGCGAGGACGGCGCGTTCGTCTCCGACGGCTTCGGTGTGGTGCACCGCAAGCAGGCCTCGGTCTACGACGTGGCGAAGCTGCTGCCGCATTACGCGGGCACGCTGGTCGCCGCCGAGGTCGAGGTGCTGGCCAAGCTCACCGAGAACCCGGAGCGGCCGTACGCGGTGGTGCTCGGCGGGTCCAAGGTCTCGGACAAGCTCGCGGTGATCGAGGCGCTGGCCCCCAAGGTCGACACCCTCGTCATCGGCGGCGGCATGTGCTTCACCTTCCTTGCCGCCCAGGGTCTTTCGGTAGGTTCCTCGCTGTTGCAGGAGGAGATGATCGACACCTGCAAGCAGCTGCTCGAACGCTTCGCCGACGTCATCCACCTGCCCCGTGACATCGTCGCGGCCGACAAGTTCGCCGCCGACGCCGACTCGAAGGTCGTTCCGGCCCACGAGATCCCGGACGGCTGGATGGGCCTGGACATCGGTCCCGAGTCGGTGGATCGGTTCTCGGCGCTGCTGACCGAGGCGAAGACGGTGTTCTGGAACGGCCCGATGGGTGTGTTCGAGTTCGACAACTTCGCCGCAGGCACCCGCGGGGTCGCCGAGGCGATCGTGACCGCGACCGGTAAGGGCGCGTTCACCGTCGTCGGTGGTGGCGACTCGGCCGCGGCCGTGCGCACCCTCGGCCTGCCGGAGGACGGTTTCTCGCACATCTCGACCGGTGGCGGTGCGTCGCTGGAATACCTCGAGGGCAAGGAACTTCCCGGCATCAGCGTGCTGGAGGAGGACGCGTAATGGCACGCAAGCCGCTCATCGCGGGCAACTGGAAGATGAACCTCAATCATCTCGAGGCCATCGCCCTGGTGCAGAAGATCGCGTTCGCCCTGCCGGACAAGTACTTCGACAAGGTCGACGTCACCGTCATCCCGCCGTTCACCGATATCCGCAGCGTGCAGACGCTGATCGAGGGTGACAAGCTGCGCGTCACCTTCGGCGCGCAGGATGTGTCGGTGCACGACGCGGGCGCCTACACCGGCGAGATCAGCGCGTCCATGCTGGCCAAGCTGGGGTGCAGCTTCGTGGTGGTCGGCCATTCGGAGCGCCGCCAGTACCACAACGAGGACGACGCGATCGTGCTCGCCAAGGCCAAGCAGGCGTTGAAGCACGAGATCACCCCGATCGTGTGCATCGGTGAGGGTCTCAATGTCCGCGAGGCGAAGACCCACGTCGAGTACAACCTCGAGCAGTTGCGGGGTTCGCTCAAAGGCCTGACGGCCGAGGAGATCTCGAAGATCGTCATCGCCTACGAACCGGTGTGGGCCATCGGCACCGGCAAGGTCGCCACTCCTGCCGACGCGCAGGAAGTGTGCGGCGCGATCCGCGGTGAGCTCGCCGAACTGGCGTCGCCGGAGGTGGCGGCGTCGGTGCGGGTGCTCTACGGCGGTTCGGTCAATGCCAAGAACGTCGGCGAACTGGTCTCGCAGACCGATATCGACGGCGCGCTGGTCGGCGGTGCCTCGCTCAAGGGTGACGAGTTCGCCACTCTGTCGGCGATCGCCGCGGGTGGCCCGCTGCCCTGATCAACGACCCTCGAGGCCCACCGGGATTGATCCCGGTGGGCCTCAGTCGTTGTCGTGGATTCGTGGTCGTGCTCGGAGGGGCGTGTGATCCGGTTCGCGGAGCGGCTGAGGCGATGACGCAGACCCGCAGTTCGTCGGCGAGGTCTTGGCGTGATCCCGCACGCAGTGAACGGTGCGTGTCGGGTGCGCCGGGCGTGCCTTGGCCGGCTGTGTGGGGCAGGTGTGCCGGGTGCTGCGCGGCTACTGGGCCCGCAGCGTCAGTCCATGACCGTTGGGGTTGCGCAGGGTGAGGACGTCGGCGTCGACGGTGGCCTGCGCGGTGCCGTCGAGGGCCTGGAGGACCGCCTGTTCGACCTCCATGGTTTCCGGGTCGCACATCATCCTGGTGGTCGCCACCTGGAAGGCGATATCGGAGCCTTCGGGGGTGTCGGTGATGGTGGCCGAGCCGGTCATCCGGTTGCAGCCGGCGAAGCCGGTGAGGGAGCCGTCCTCGGCGATGGTGAAGGTCGGCCGAAGTTCGTCGATCTTCTGTGAGTGGATCTGGGCGTCGGGGGTGAGCAGGGCATTGACGACCCAGGGCGTACCGCGCAGCGGGCGGTCGGGGAGCAGGACTTCCTTGTCCATCATGATCACGGTGGTGTTGTTGCCTTCGAGGGTGAGCCGGGCGTCGTCGAGCCGCCAGCTGGGCGAGGCATTGAGCAGATCACTGAGCCATCCGTCGGCGCCCATCTTCTCGCCGGGGCAGGCCATCAGCGTGCTGGCCAGGCCCGACACCTTGACGGTGTTGCCATCGAGTTCGACCGCGCCGCTATGGGTATTGCAGCCCGCCGATCCGGAGATCCGGCCCTCGGCGAAGGTGAGCGTCAGCGGGCCGCCGCCGGGAATCGGGGTGCCTTCCACCTCGGTGGAGAGGTAGGTGTGGCCCATCGGCGTCGGCGCGGGCCCGGCCGGCTCGGCGTCGTCGTTCGCGCAGGCCGTGGCGGCCGCGAGGGTGAGCAGCAATGCCGCTCCGAACCGGATCAGATGTGCCGACATGTCGCGATCCTACCGGCGGGTGATCTGCCGACTCGGGATTCGCGGGCGGTGTCCAGGTCCAGCTGCTGCGGCGGGCGGCGATCGGGTATCGACATTCCGGCCATCGCCGAAATTCAGATGACGCAGCGAACGCCGGGCCGTACCGTACGTCCCTGTCCGATAACGGGATACGGGGTGGACCAAGTGATTGCGGATTCGACATCCGAGTGGGTCGATCGCTGATGCGATTGTGGACCTTGCAGGCGGCGCAAGTCGTCGACGCCGTGCGTGACAACGGCGTCTACCGCGCAGACTGGCAATACGCGATCGTGAACTGGCGCCCGGCCTACCGGGCGATGGTCGCCGAGATGGAACGCCGGGGCATTGCCTGCCATGGTGCGGCACCGGTGTGGTGCTGGCCCGGCCGTGCACTGCGCCCCCGCGCGACGCGCAGCACCGCCAACAGTCTGCTCGGCCTCGACCAATGGGCGCGCGGCGTATATCTGATCAAGCTCGACGTGCCCGCCGCGCTCACCATGACCACCTCCTACGCCCGCTGGAACGACTACCTCGGCGTCACGATGGAGCTGCTGCGCGCCGCCGGCCGCACCGACGGTCCCGCCTTCCCACCCGAGCAGGCGCCCATGGATTGGAGCGCCACTCTCGAACACGAGTGGGACAACCTTCAGGTCGTGATCCCCGAACTGCGGCGCGAATGGGTCGTGCGCAGCCGCTACTACGCACCGGACGCCGAAACCGCCGCCAGCATCGCCGCCGACCCGGATCTCACCCCGTCGCCAGTTGACGCCGGCTGAGCACCGAGGACGGTCCCGGGGGCGGGCTGGATTTCCGTCACGGACAGACCGCCTCCTGGGCGTGGCGAACCCGGATCCGACTGGCGCCTGTGCTGACGCCGGAGACCGCGATGGTCGAGTGCGGCGGATGCGATCACCAGGTCTCGGAAGCCCAAGCTCCGGTCCGGACGCCGTCCACCTGCCCACTGGTGCGCCGGCTGCGCCGAAGGCGGGGTTCGGTCACGGGTCCGCGGTGCCGACTGGCGAGGCTGCCCGGATGACGCCGCCTGGTGTTCCGTGCTGAGCTCGCTCGCCGATCCTCGATTCGACCCCGAACCGCGACGCGCAAGCACCCGGCTCGGTGATCGCCGAGGCGCCGCCGGAGCCCCGGACTAGGCTGTCCCAAGTGACCACCGCCGCGCCGAAACCGCCTTCCACCTGGGCGCCACTGCGGATCCGGGTGTATCGGGCGTTGTGGATCGCGCAGCTCGTCTCCAATCTCGGCACCTGGATGCAGACGGTCGGCGCGCAGTGGATCCTGGTGGATCAGCCGAATGCCGCGACACTGGTGGCCTTCGTGCAGACCGCGACCACCTTGCCGGTGATGCTGCTGTCGATCCCGTCCGGCGTGATCGCCGACCTGGTGGATCGACGCAGGCTGCTGCTCGGTGCGCAGACGACCATGGCGTTGCTGGCGGCCACGCTCGCCGTCACAACGGCCACCGGGCACACCACGCCTGCGGTCCTGCTGACATTGCTGTTCCTGCTCGGTTGCGGCCAGGCGCTGACCGCGCCCGCCTGGCAGGCCATCCAGCCCGAACTGGTGCCGCGCGAACAGATTCCGTCGGTCGCGGCGCTCGGCAGTATGAGCATGAACATCGGGCGGGCGGTAGGGCCCGCGATCGCGGGTGTGCTGGTGTCGCTGTCGGGCCCGACGCTGGTGTTCACGCTCAACGCGCTGTCCTTCGGTGCCATCGTCGCCGCGCTGATCCTGTGGCGCCGACCGTCCACCGAGCGGTCGCTGCCCAGCGAACGCCCGCTGGCCGCCCTGCAGGCGGGCACCCGGTTCATCCGGGCCGCGCCGGCGATCCGGCGGGTGCTGCTGCGTTCCATCCTGTTCGTCGGGCCGGGTAGCGCGTTGTGGGCGCTGCTGCCGGTGGTCGCCCGCGACGGTCTGCACCTCGGCTCCTCCGGCTACGGCGTGATGCTCGGTGCCCTCGGCGTCGGTGCCGTTCTCGGTGCGTTGGCGCTGGCACGGGTCCGGGCGCTGCTCACCCCGACCAGGCAGCTGGCGGTCGCGGCGGTGATGTTCGGCGCCGCGACGGTCGGCGCCGCGCTGCTACACGCGCTGATTCCGGTGCTGCTGCTCCTGGTGTGCGCGGGCTTCGCCTGGCTGCTCGCGCTGTCCACCATGAACGCGACGATGCAGCTACTGCTGCCCGGATGGGTGCGGGCACGCGGGCTGTCTGTGTACATGCTGGTGTTCATGGGCGGGCAGGCCATCGGCTCGCTGGTGTGGGGCCTGGTCGCGGGCGCGTTCGGGGTGGTGACGGCGCTGTTGGCGGCGGCGGTCCTGCTCGGCTGCTGTGCGTTGAGCACGCTGTGGCTGCCGATCCGCCACGATGCCGACGCGCTCGATCTCACGCCGTCGGCGTTCTGGCCGGAACCGCAACTGGTGGAGGAACCGTCACCGGCCGACGGGCCGGTCATGGTGCTGCGCTCCTATGACGTGCCGCCGGAGAACGTCGACGAATTCCTGGCCGCGATGGTGTTCGTGGGCCGGTCCCGCCAGCGCACCGGCGCCATGGAGTGGCGGCTCTACCGCGATGTCGGGGTGGTCGACCGCTATGTCGAGGCGTTCGTGGTGCGCTCCTGGTCGGAGCATATGCAGCAGCATCAGGTCCGGCTCACCGCACAGGATCAGCTGCGCGAGAGCGCGGTGGCCCGCTACTCCGCCGATGAGCCGGGGACCGTCACGCACCTGGTCGCGGTGACGCCGCGGTAGTCACGGCCGGGAGATACGGACCGGGCAGTCGGTGGATCAGGCGGCGAAACCGGGCTGATTCGGCGCCAGGAGACCGAGCACATAGACTGTCGGCCATGCGGATGTTCCTGGATATCCTCCTGATCATCACCAGCGTGCTGCTGGTGCTGCTGGTGCTGCTGCACCGCGCCAAGGGTGGAGGTCTGTCCAGCCTGTTCGGCGGCGGCGTGCAGTCCAGCCTGTCCGGCTCGACCGTTGTGGAGAAGAACCTCGACCGCGTCACCATCTTCACCGGTCTCATCTGGTTGATCGCCATCCTCGGTATCGGCCTGGAGATCAAGTTCTCCTGATCCGCCGGATCGCCGGTGCGTGACCAGGAACACCGGCGCATCGCAGTCGGCTCCCGCGTGGCGTCGCGACCTGCGGCGACCGCGGCGATGTGACATCACGCAGAGGCGGACGTCTGCCGCGCACTATCCGACCGGAACCGTCTCGTCCCGGGTACGTGAGGTGCGGGCACCATCCATCGGCTCGATCGTCCGCGCAACCACGACCGCCAACAGCGTCCCCGCCGCCAGCACCACGGCCGCCACCGCGAACGCGGCGCCGTAACCCGCACCCAACAGCGGCGCCACCAGTAACGGCCCCAGCAGCTGACCGGCTCCGTACACCGCCGTCAATGAGGCAGCCGCCGCCGCCCCACGCAGCTCACCGCCGACCTCCATCGCCAGCAGCGTGATCCCCATGAACGTCGCGCCGAACAAGGCAGCCGCCAGCACGACCTGCCATGTTCCGCTCGACACCGCCAGCAAGACCGCCGACAGCAGCTGCGCGAACAACGCGATCGGCAGCAGCGCCGACGCCTGCCATCGCCGAGCCAGCGCACCCCACACCACCGTCGCCGGTGCCGCAGCCACCCCGACGATCACCCAGCTCAGCGGCGCCAGCGCAGCACCATCGGGCCCGCTCACCGCCGCCACCAGGAACGTCCCGATGACGATGTAGCCGAGCCCCTCCAGGAAGTACGCCCCCAACAGCAACCGCCACGCACTTCGACCCGCCCGCCGGACGGTCTGCCGCTGTGCGCCTCCCGCAGGAATCGGCAACTGGATCGCGGGCGCGAGCAGTAGCGCGGTGAGCGCCGCCGCCCCGGCCCACATCCCCTGCCACGACACCACCGGGCGCGCCACGAGCACCAGCACCCCGGTGATCGCGATCCCCACGCCCACGCCGGCGAACGCGATGCCCGCACCGTGCCGTCCGCCGGACACCGCGACGGCGCGGGCGCAGCCGACGAAGATCACGGCACTGGCCACCCCCGCCACCAGCCGAGACCCCGCGGCCACCGCACTAGGGGTCGGCACCGCCATTACTGCCTCGCTCGCGATCAGCGCCAGGGCCGACAGCCGGAAGAAGGTCGGACCGTGCAGTTTCGGCACACGCGCGAGCAGGACCGCGCCGAGCAGGTACCCCGCGTAGTTGGCGGCCGCGACGACCGCACCGGTATGGGCGTCGAGGCGCTGCGCGTCGATCATCACCGGCATGAGCGGGGTGTAGGCGAAACGGCCCACGCCCATCGCAGCGGCCAAACCGGCACAGGCTGCCAGCGCCTGCATCAGCGGGCGTCCGTGCGCACTGCCGTGTCGGGCCCACGGATTCGACTCGGAGGTAGCGGTCACGACATCCGACGCTAGGTCCCGCCCGATCCGCTGTGAAATGCTTCCTGTGCACGATGTATACGCTGGACGCATGGATGTCGAGCTGCGCCACCTGCGGGCCTTCGTCGCACTGTGCGAGGAAGCCAACTACACCCGCGCCGCCGCCTGCCTGCACCTGAGCCAGCCGGCGCTGACCCGGACCATCCAGCAGCTCGAGCGCCTGCTCGAATGCCGGTTGATCGAGCGCAGCTCGCGACACTTCGCCCTCACCGACGAGGGCCGGGAACTACTGGATCGCGGCCGCGGCATCCTCGCCGACGTCGACGCGGTCCGCGCCGACCTGGGCAGCCGCAGCGCCGTCGAACTCGGCTTCTCCTGGCTGCTGCCGGACGAATGGTTCACCGAAACCCGCACCCGCTTCGAGCAACTCGGCGGGCGCATCGCGCTGCGTCGCATCGACGATCCACTCACCGCGCTCACCGAACGCACCATCGATATCGCCATCTACCGCACCGGCAACGGCCTGCCCCGGCACCTCCGCTCCCGTCCGATCGCCACCGAACGCCGGGTACTCGCGGTCGCCTCCGCCTCCCCACTGGCCACCGCCACCGGACTACGCTGGGCCGGCCTCGCCCATGAGCCGCTGGTGGTCAATACCATCTCCGGGACGACAACCGCTGCATCCTGGGATCCGCCCGACCCGGCGCGCCCGGTCATCACCTGCACCAACTTCGACGAGTGGATCGAGCTGGTGGCCGCCGGACGCGGCATCGGTGTCGTTCCCGAACTTGCCCGGGTGCGTGCGCCGCACCCCGGGGTGGTGTATCGCGACCTACCGGACGCGCCGCCGTCACGGGTGCGGGTGGCGTGGCGGGCCGAACCGTCGCGGGCCGTGCGCCGGTTTCTCGAGGTCGCCTGAGCGGACAGAGTGCCGGCGACCTCGTGGACGTTCGAGGTCGAAACGGTCGACAGGCGAGTGCTCGAGATCAGCGCTTCGCCGACTGCCCGAGGTGATCTGCTTCGGCACCGGGTCGTGATCAGTCCGCGCGCGGTACGCGTCCATCGATGTCGGTGAACCCGTACTCCTCGGCGAGGTCGGCGACCCGGAAGGCGCGGCCGGAGCGGCGCTGTCGATCGGGATCGGCGGCCAGCGCGGTGACCGCGCGGCCAGGGAACCGCGGTGATTCCGCGGCATCCAGATCGAAACTGCCCTCACCGGGCAGCGTGACCCGCCGTTTGCCCTCCGCGTCGCGCGGAATCATCTGCAACAGCTCGGTATTCACAATGCCGGGCCACAGCGAGACGACCGTGACACCGTCCGCGGCCAGTTCGTGCGCCATATCGGCGGTGAGCCGATCCAGGGCGGTCTTGGCGACGCCGTAGACGGCATTGTGCATATGCCGTTCGGCGCCGGGGGAGGAGATATTGACGATCAATCCGCCCGATTCACGCAGTAGGGGCGCGGCGTAAACGCTGGCCGCGTAGTGGGAGCGCACGCCGACGTCGAAGGTCTCGTCCCAGGCCGTCGGCGGCACCTCCCAGAACGGTTTGCCCAGCCAGCGGGCGGCGGCCGGGGAGTTGTAGACGTTGTTCACCAGCAGGTCGAGCCGGCCCTGCTCGCCGCGTACCATCTCGAACAGCCGCTGCACCGCGTCGTCGTCGCGGTGATCGCAGATGTAGGGGATACCGGTGCCGCCCAGCGCATCGATCTCGGTGGCGGTGTCGTTTACGGTGCCGGGCAGCCGTCCCGGCGTGGTCGACCGCCCGGTGACGTACACCGTCGCGCCGGCCGCGCCCAGCTCGAGGGCGATGCCTTTACCGATGCCACGGCTGGCGCCGGTGACCACCGCGACCCGGCCGCTCAGTTGTGCAGGTATTCCGCTCACGGTCCCGGGACATTACCGTGAAACTGAAACGCGTTCTAGTGTTCGGGAGGTTGTCGTGGAAGTAGCTCATCGGTTCGTGACGGGCAATGGCGTGCGGTTGCACGTGGCGGAGCAGGGTGCGGGCGATCCGGTGGTGTTCTGCCACGGTTTCCCGCACACCTGGTTCGTCTGGCATCGGCAGATGGAAGCCGTGGCGAACGCGGGTTTCCGTGCACTGGCCCCGGACATGCGCGGATACGGTCGCAGCGACATCCCCGACGGTGTGGACGCCTACACCAACGAAGCCGTCATCGGCGACCTTCTCGCTCTGCTCGACGACATCGGCGCGCAACATGCCGTTTTCGTCGGCCTGGATTTCGGTGCGGCGTTGCTGTGGGAGCTGGCATTGCGCGCACCTGAGCGTGTGCGCGGTCTGGTGGTGCTGAACAACCCGTTCACCCCGCGCGCGCCGCGGGTGCCGTCGAGTTACTGGTCGAAGATGGCCGAAAGGCACTTCCTGCATCTCGAATACTTCCGCGAGCCCGGCGTCGCCGACACTGCGTTGGCCGCCCGTCCGCGCGAATTCCTCTCCCGCGTGTACTACGCGCTCAGCGGCGACTACCACTACCTCGACACCTGGCGTAACCCGCCCGGCATCAGCTATCTCGAGGCACTCCCGGAAGCGCCGTCACTGCCCTGGAAGTGGCTGTCGTCCAAAGAATTCGACACGCTCGCAGCCGATTTCGAACGTACCGGTTTCACCGGCGGCCTGAGCTGGTATCGCGCCATCGACCGCAACTGGGAACTGACCGCCGACTACGCCGGCGCCTCGGCAGGTGTCCCGGTGTACTTCATCTACGGCGAGAACGACCCGGATATGGAGGGCTTCAGCGGCCGCGACCCGCTCGACACCATGCGGGCGCACGTCCCCGACCTGCGTGCTGTCGAAAAAGTCGATGGCGCGGGGCATTTGGTTCAGCTGGAGCGTTCCGATGCGGTGAATGCCTTCCTGCTCGAGAGCCTGCGTGGGCTCGGGGTCGCCGGGGAATTCGCCGAGGAACGTTCGACCTCGGCATAGATGCGGGCGCCTGCTCGAGACCGGGCAGGTGTGCCGTAGCCGACACTCGACGCAGCTGCGGACGCGGAGTAGTCTCCCAATCATATACGGTGCCGTATAGATGGAGGCTCGCCATGACACTTCCCCCTGGTCAACGTGCTGTCGACGGGTTCCCACGCTTCGGTACCCATCTCCACCACCCGCCCCCGGCGGTGCCCGTCGATCCGGCCATCGAGATCGGTGGCGTGGTAGCCGAGCCCTTCACTGTGTCGGTGGCCGATCTCGCGACGATGCCGCGCCGCGAGCAGCGCTCCGACTTCCATTGCGTCGCCGGCTGGTCGGCCACCGGCCTGCTGTGGGAAGGGGTGCCGTTCGGCACCTTCTACCGCTCGCAGATCGAGCCGCGGCTAGAACCGGGCACCTCGATCAGCCACCTCATCTTCGAAGGTCTCGACGGCTTCCAATCGACCGTGGAACTCGCCGACGCCCTGGCCGACGACGTCCTCATCGCCGACCGCCTCGACGGCCAACCGCTCAACAGCGACCACGGCGCCCCCGTCCGTCTCGTCAGCCCCCGCCAATACGGCTTCATCAACACAAAACACCTCTGCCGCATCGAATTACACACCTCCACACCCCCGGTGACCGACCGATGGTCCCCCCTCGCCTCACACCCGAGGGCACGAGTGTGGGAGGAGGAACGCCACCGGCATCTGCCGGGTCGGGTAGTGCGGCCGGTGTATCGGTCGTTGATCGGGCCGATTCGCCGGCTCAGTGCGCGGGGGAGTGCGGAGGGGTAGGGGTCTGGTCGGTGGGTCGGCGCTGCTGCGGCTGAACTTTGCGACGGCCATGTCAGGTGGCCGGCAGGCTGGATTGTGCCGGCCGGGTGATCGGGTTTTCGCGATAACGCACTCGTGTGCCGCCGCCGAGTAGGTGTGCTCGGCCCCCTGATCAAACGGTACGGACCGCGGACACCGCCAGTGTGCTGTACTGCATCATGAACCCGCCGCCCAGTGCATCGATCGCCGCGCCGACGGCCGTCGAAATCGTGGCCCGCTGACCAGGGCCGAGCCGGGTGAGGCCGCCGGTGGTGGGAAGTAGCGCCAGCCATTCCGCGCGGGTGTACGGCTGCTCCCAGTCGTACCGCCAGTGTTCGGGCTCGGTGAAGGCGCCGGTGGAATGCAGTGCTTCGGCGAACTTCGCATACATCGCCTCGTACATCTCCACTGACCGCCGGGCCGGCTGGTCGGCGAACGGGGAGTCCGGCACGGCGCGACGGTAGGCGGCGGCGAACGGTTCGGCGACCTCGGGTGGCGGTTCGAAGACATGCCCGAAGATGGTGAGTCGCCCACCTGGCCGCAGCACCTGTGCCGCCTTCTTCGCGCCGACAGCGGGATCCACCCAATGCCAGGACTGTGCCGCGATGACAGCATCGAAGCTGCGCCCATCCGGCGCCCAGGCCTCGAAGGTGGCGACCTCCACCGGCAGCCCACTAGCACGCGCGAACTCGGCCATCCGTGCATCCGGTTCGACACCGAGCACAGTGCAGCCCGCGGCCTGGAACTGCCGTCCCGCGATGCCGGTGCCGCAGCCGACATCGAGCACCGCGCTCCCGGGGCTGCCCGCGATGATCCGGTTCACCAGGGCATCGGAGTACCGGGGCCGTGCCCGGTCGTAGCCGGGCGCGTCCACACCGAATGATTCCGCCATCGCCCGAGTCTGATGCGGCTGCGGTGCTGCTGATTCGGGTTCTTCCCGAGGTAGAGTGGGCATGTGCCCACACTAGTGGGCGGTTGCCCACCTGGCAACGTGTTCGTTCGTGAGGAGTCTCGAGTGCCCACTGGAGTACATCTGCGTGACGCGCGGCAGCAACTGTTCGATGCGGCCGAACGCATCCTGCTGCGCGACGGGCCGAACGGACTCACCAGCCGGGCCGTCACCGATGAGGCCGGATGCGCCAAGGGCGTGCTGCACCGCCACTTCGCCGATTTCGACGCCTTCCTCACCGATCTCGTCCTCGACCGCGCCGCACAACTGGAGGCGCAAGCAGATTCGCTCCGGGCCTCCGCCGGCACCGGCACGGTAACCGGCAACCTCGCATCCGCACTCACGGTCCTCTTCGGCCCGGTCCCGGTGGCGATCATCCCGCTCATCACCTTCCGCGACGAACTCCGCGCCCGCCTCCGCCGAGCCCGCCCCGGAGGCGGCATCGCCATCCTCGGCCACGCCACCGACGCCGTCGCCGCCTACCTCACCGCCGAACGCACGCTCGGCCGCATCACCCCCGACGCCGACATCGATTCCCTCACCCTCTCCCTGGTCGGCGGTGGAAACCTCCTACACGCCGACCGGGATTCCCCGCCCACCACCCAGGCGATCGAGAAACTGGTGGAGGCCGTGCTCGCAGGGGTTCTTTAGTGGGTGTGCGGAGTGGTTTGGGGACTGCTGAGCGATATGACGCAGCAGGGCGGTCGCGTTGAAGGGATCCCGCAATTGCGAGAACGGCTACCGGACGGAAACAGACCAAACGCTATGTGCGATCAGAACTTCGTCATCGTCTTCAGTCAGGGCAGCGATTTCGCTTTCCGAAGTTGATGTCGCGTAGTGGTCGAAATCCTTTCTGTCGCTTCAGCGATCAGCGTTACGAGTGGTACCTTCATCCTTATCTATTTCACGTTCAGTCCAGAGTGCACGCACGCCGAGTTTGTTTGGGGTATCGAACCCGAACGATGACCACCCCATTTTCATTGTCCTATTCATACTTCACACCTGCATTCAGTGCGCGTGCGAAAAACCTCCAGGGGTTGAAAGTCTCGATATCGCCGCGGGTTCCGTGTGCGTCTTCGAGCCATGCTGCAAGACTCTCGAGCAGGTCGGAAGCGAGCATGTTGGCGTATACATCGGGATTCTCGCTCATACCGGTCGATGTCGCTCTGGCGAATGTGATTAACAAATCCAAGCTGTCAACTGATTCTGGGTCCAACTCGGTCACTGAAACTTCCTCATCCGAATTCGAGTCCGAGGGTTGATCGCGGCGATCCATCTGGTCGGTTCTTGGCAGACGCGGTGCTGTTCCGGCGGTAATTTATGCGAGACATTCTTGCTAATTTGTTCTCTCAATCTCTGGCGCGGTATTTAAATCGGCTCGAACTCCACGATCGCGAGCTCGGTAAAAAACCGGACATCAAGCCAATCCTGCTGAATACGCCCTGTCGAGCAAATCGAATACCTTCCGGTAGACGTAGGTGGTCAGAGTGGGTTGTAGCGCCCGACTT
Organism: Nocardia sp. CDC519; assembly: GCF_059509835.1. Classification (NCBI taxonomy): domain Bacteria; kingdom Bacillati; phylum Actinomycetota; class Actinomycetes; order Mycobacteriales; family Nocardiaceae; genus Nocardia; species Nocardia sp. CDC519. The sequence goes on from NZ_CM183377.1 coordinate 2,622,789, forward strand.
GGCCCTGTTTAGGGGCCGGTCGGTGACGCACCAATCATTTGGGAACGACCGATTGTGGGAGAATTCCGCGTGTCCACTTGTCATCGAGCTTCCACAGAAATGCGCGCGGAGACTTTTTCTCAATCATTTCCTTGAGGGTTTCGCCAATTGGTGGATCGGAGATCGAGAACCTCTCAGATGCTGACCCGATCATCGATGTGGCGTACCGACGACAACTTGCGCACCACTCAATTATTTCCGCTCGCCCTGCGAATCTGGACATTTCGTGGTAATACCATCGGACCGAATGTCGTCCGCAGTGAGGGCAATTTCTCTCGGGTCCAAGATCGCTTATTCCAGTACGGCCTAAGGCTTCCTTCTCCTCGCCATCGTATCCGGTCCACGTGTAGTCGTCCATCAGCTATCCCGTCCTGCGAAGGAAGGTCTGATACATCGAACGGCCGAAGTCTTCCGCAGCGTGCTCCGGTCCGCCTACGGTTATCGCACTCATCCTGAACTGTTGGTGGTGGTAGATTTCATGAAAGATGGTCGTGATCAGTGTTTCATCGGATCTGAAAGCGGACTCGCTCAACTCTATCAGTGGTCGTCCTCGTGAACCAAGATATGGCGTTCCATCCGAGTTGTGAGGTGAGTTGCCGAAGACGGTCCTACCGCCACCGAGGCGTTCCTCGATATCTGGGGCATATTGAATGTCATAGTCTCTGACGCTCATTCCTGCGCGACCGAGCATCATCTTGATCCGCTCTATTCGGCACGGGGTTAAGCCGAGTGGGTCGAACTCCACCAGTGGGTTCGTCGGATACGCCAGTGGATTTGGAGAAGGAAGTAGGCCAAATGGATCTATTGACGTGTACCGTGCGGTTTCTGGGTCGTAATATCGGTGGAAATTGTAGTGAAGCCCACTTTCGTAGTCGTACTGCTGACCAGGAAAGCGAAGTGGGCTCTCGGCCGTTCCACGCCACGCGGTCGTGCCCCAGAGGCTGGTTTTGGCCTCACCAATGATAGAACAAGTGTGGGCGTCGATCAGTGCTAATGGAGTGCCGGAATTGTCGGCAACTATTACCCCGTGGCTGATGGGGTTCGCGACTTTTCTGGAAATTGTCTGCGTAACCGCAAATGGGCTGCCGGGATGGTAGGTCCATAAATAGACGTAATCTGAATAAGCTTCCACCAGCGTGGCTCCGTCCCATTCGAATCTGATTACGGTGACCTGCGCTCGAGCATTCGTAAAACGCTGCTTGGTTGTTCTCCTCCCAAGGGCGTCGTAGGTGTAGTGCCACCATTGGCCGGTGGGGGTGTAGACGTCGGTGAGTTGGTCGAAGGCGTTGTAGCGGTAGTGCCAGACGTCGGGTTTGCGGGATGGGCGGGTGGTGGTTTTGCGGATGAGGCGGCCGGCGGGGTCGTAATGGTACTGGTGGCGGCCGTCTCGGATGAGGAGGTTGTTGTGGTACTCGCGGCGGCCGTGGGTGGGTGAGTTTTGTTGGGGTGGGGGTGGATTGGCCGGGGGCGCCGGTGGGGTGGGGTATCCCTGGTGCGGGTTGGCGGGGGCTGTGGGGTGGTGGCCGGACGGGCCGGGGGTGGTGGGGTCGGGGGTGAGGACGCCGCCGGAGGTGATGTTGGAGAGGTGGTCGTAGGTGTATTGCTCGGTGGGGGTGCCGTTTCGGGTGATTCGAGTGACTCGGCCTATGGGGTCGAGGGTGTATTCGCGGTGGTCGGTGACAGAGCCGGGGTGGGTGGTGGTGTGGGTGGTGAGGTAGCCGTCGGGGCGCCAGGTGTAGTCATCGCGGCGGAGGAGGCGGGGGCCTGGGCTTGCGGCGGTGGGCGGTAGTGGGGGCTCGTTGCTGGGGGAGGTGCCGAGGGGGTAGTGCGTTGCGGGCTGAGGCGGGAACTCGGTGGATTGTGCGGCGGGGTAACCGTGGTGAGTGGGTGCGGCGTACCCGCCAGACGTCGAGCTCGGGGCGGCTGCTGATCCGCTGCTGGAGGGCTGGGTGGTGAATCCGGGTGGGGTGGCCGGGTATCGGCTGGGATCTGGCTGGGGGTTCCAGGGGTTCGAACTGGGCGTCGGCTCGGCGGACGGTAGGTGGGCGGTGACGATCTGGTGGGTGGTGTGGCCGACGGGGGTGAAGGCTCGGTCGATGGAGATGTTGCCGATGCGCCAGCCGGTGGTGCGGCCGAGGGGGTCGTGGGTGAACGAGATCGAGTGACCGTCGGTGGTCATCTGGGTGACGCGGCCGGTGGCGTCGTGGGTCCAGGTGGTGTGGCCGCCGGAGGGTGTGGTGCGGGTGGTGCGGCGGCCGAATTGGTCGTGGGTGAAGACCATGGGTGGTTCGTCGTCGACCTGTTGAGAAGCGAGTCGGCCGGTGGGGGTGTGGGTGAATTGGAGGGTGTGGGTGCGGGTTTCGCCGGTGCCGGAGACGGCGGTCTTCAACCGGCCGGCCACATCGTGGGTGTAGTGGATCCATTCGCCGGTGTCGGCGGTGATCGAGGTGAGGCGGCCGAGCACGTCGTGGGTGTGATGGCGGGTCACGCCGGTGGCGGGGGTGACCGTGGCGACGCGGCCCGCGACATCGTGGGTGTAGTGGGTGGTGGCACCCGTGTAGTCGGTTTCCGAGACGAGACGCCCCGCCGGGTCGTAGCGGTAGTGCCAGGTCTGGCCGATGGGGTTGGCGACGGCGGTGAGGCGACGCTGGGTGTCCCACTGGTAGTGGGTCATGGCGCCGTCGGGTTCGGTGCGGGCGGTGAGGAGATCGAAGGCGCCGTACGTGTAGCGGGTGATGCCGTTGGCGCGGTTGACGTGGGCGGTGAGGTTGAGTTCGCCGTCCCAGATCCAGGATTCGCCGACGCCGTCGGGGTCGATGCGGCGCATCAGTTTGCCCTCGCCGGACCACACGTATCGGACTACCGAGCCGAGTGGGTCGGTGACGGTGATCGGGCGGCCGAAGTGGTCGCGCTCGATGGTGGTGACAGCGCCGTGCGGATCGGTGACCCGGACCGGAAGACCTGCGGAATCGACCTCGACGCGCGTGACGGCGCCGATGGGCTCGGTGACCGTGGCGACCGCACCGGAGGCGTGGTGGGTATAGGTGGTGCGTAGGCCGGCGGGGTCGATGGTGGCGGCCAGGTTGCCGTCGGGGTCCCACTCCTGCCGGGTGACGGTGCCGTCGACGTTGGTGATCGCGACGGGCCGGTTGTGTGCCTGGTAGGCGATGTCGATGGACAGTCCGTCGGGGCGCGTGATGCGGTAGGGGTCCCCGGCTGGGGTGTAGTGGTAGGTGGTGACGGCGCCGTCGGGGGCGATGACTCGAGTGGGGCGGCGGTTGTCGTCGTAGTCGGTGCGGGTGCGAGCGCCGGCGGGGTCGATATGTTCGATCAGCCGAAGGTCGGTGTTGAAGAGGAAAGTGGTCGCTGCGCCGAGGGAATCGGTGTGGATGGTGCGCGACATCGACTGGTCGGGGGTGGTGAAGTAGTCGAAGGTGGCGTTGAGGATGTTTGAGTTGCCGTGCTGGGCTACGACCCGGCCTTCGGTGTCGTAGGTGTTGAGCATGCGGTTGCCGTTGGAATCGGTCCAGCCGGTCAGGCGATGGGCGTCGTCGTAGGAGTAGTGGGTGGTGGCGCCGACACCGTTGGTGACCGACACCAACTCACCGGCCTCGTAGGCGAAAGCCCGCACCTGCGTGAGGATCTCGCTGTCGCTGTCGCTGTCGCTGTCGCTGTCGCTGTCGCTGTCGCTGTCGCTGCTACTGCCGCTACTGCTGCTGCTGCTGCTGCTGCTGCCGCCGCTGCTGGTGGTTGTGCCGCTGCTGCTGCTGCTGCTGCTGTCGCTGCTGGTCGTGCTGCCGCCGCTGCTGCTGCTGGTGCTGGCGCTGTAGTTGTTGGCGCCGCGGGCGTGACTGTCGTAGTCGGTGGGGTCAGTGCCGCCGGGATCGCCGCCGCTACGGCCTGCGCCGGTTTCAAGGGACTCACTTCTGGCCCCGCCACTGTCGTGGGCTGCGCCGGGTTGGGCGTGCCCACGGTGCGTGGCGGCACCTGGGCTCGCGTCGGTAGCGGCGCTACCACTGTCGGCGCTGCCCGCACCGGTCGCGGGCGCAGGGCCGACCACCGCGAGTGCGGTGACGCGCCCGTCCTCGGTACTCACCCGCACCCGATACCCGCCGGTGTGGGTGATTTCCACCGGTGCGCCGTCGCGGTCGTAGTGGAAGCGGATGCGATTGTGGTGGCGGTCGGTGATCGCGGAGATGGCGTAGTTGCCGAGGAGCGCATCGAGCCCGCCGAGGGCGGGGGCGGGGGTGAAGTGCCAGGTGAGTTCCCGGTCGGGGTCGTAGACGCGGTAGCCGCCGACCTCGGTGCGTGACATCGGCCAACGTTGGCCGCCGTTGCGGGGCAGGACCGGCTTACCGACTTCGGGGTGCGGGTAGACCAGCAGCAGGCCGTGTTCGCCGATGAAGGTGACGGTGTCGTCTTCGACGACGACGCGCATGTCCAGGGTCGCCGACCAGGACGGGCCGAACCAGCGCCCGAACCGGTAGCTCGAACGGTGCCGCCGCAGCAACACCAGCGGGAGCACCCCGGGCAGTTCGAGATCGGTTTCCGGGAGCAGGAATTCACCGGTCGCGACGTCGACGGGGTCGTTGCATTCGGTGACGTCCTTGGCGTCCTGGGTGTTCTTCGGCCCGCCTTCGGTGGCCTTGTCGCCGACGCCGTCGTCGGCTTTGGCCTGGTCCTGCGGTTTGCCCGGTTGATCTGGAGTGCGTTCCGGATCACCGGTCTTGGAGGGTGTATCGGTGGAGGCCGTGCTGGTGTCGGGAGATTTGTCGCCCGGCTTGCTCGGAGTGTCGGTGTCCTTCGGCTTGGTCGGGGTGTCGGTCGAGGCGGTGGTGGTGTCGGTGGAGGTTTTCTTCGTGCTGCTCGGGCTGTTCTTTCCGGTTTTGCCGAGGACCTTCGTGATGGCCTTCCACGCATCCTTCAGCTTCGCCAGCAGTGGTTTCAGTTTGGCGAAGGTGGAGGCGACCTTGGAGAACAGCCGCGCAATGGTGGCCATCGTCTTCGCCACATATGTCGCTGCCTGGGCGGCGATGATCGGTGTGGCGGTGCCGAGGGAGAACACCGCCTCGGCGGCCCAGACCGCCAGCCGGCCGACGGTTTGGGCGACGATGTCGCGCACCGTCATCCGCACCGCCGCCACGATCCCGCCGGCCATCTCGATCGCCTGCGATGCCGCTGTCGCCGCCGCGGCGGCTGCCGCCAGTGCATCGGAGGTTTCCGCGGCCCGCGCCCGATACGCCGACGCCGCCGCACCCGACCAATTCGCGATATCCGCCGCGACCGCCTGCTTGTGGGTGTCGACAGCCGCACTGACCTGGGTGGCGACGTTCTCCCAGGTCTTGGCATACGCGGTGATCTGATCGGGGTCGCCGGCCACCCAATCCAACGCATCCTGCAACGGCTCGACGTGCTCGATCAGGAAACCGACACCGAACCCGGCCAGCGTCCCGAACGGATCCACCACCATCGAGGCGACCTCGAGCCCGGCGGCCGCGATCCCGACCCCGGCCTCGATCCACGACCCCGACGAGATCGCATCACCGACATCGGCGACCGACTCGAACAACGTGACCCCGGAATACCACTCGGTGGAATCCTCGGGGGCGGCGATCAGCGGGTTCGACTGCGTGTCGGTCACTGCGACTCCCCGTGACCGGCGGAAGATGGCACGGCGAGCGCCCCGGCCGCGCGCCAATCACGCGAGACCAGTCCAGCAAAACCGGTCACTGCGACACCCCACTACCGGCCGCCCGCACCGCCGCCGAATTCGAATCATCCGCCTGGGCGAACGAATCCGCCGCCGCCCGCAGCTTCGCCGCGTCCTCGGTCAAGGCCGTCACCGCCGTCTCCAACGCGGTGATCCCCTCGGTCTCCACCGAATCGACGAACAACGGCGGCAGAAACGCGCACAACTTGCCGAACGCGTCCGACGGCGCCGAAACAGCCTTGGCAGCCTCCACCGCCTGCCCCATCGGACCGTTCAAGCCCTCGACATTCGAGGCGTGGGTGCGCAATTCGTCGGGCTGAACCTGCACCGGCTGTGCGTCGGACATCGACATCCCCCCGTCTAGCTACAGAACTGTTCGTCGATATTACCGATCTACACCAACCAACCTCGCTCGTTGCGCTGCTGGTAGTGCAGGTCGTCGCCGTCGACGGGGTTCGGGCCGGACCCGGGCCGCCACCCCGCACCGGCGACCACAGCGCCCGGCGATGCTGTCTACCTGGCCTCGCGCCAGAACGTGAGGCCGCGCTCGGCCTGGCGAGTGTCCGGGTGGTCCGGTCCGAGAAGCCGCAGGCGCCGCACATGCAGCGCTTCGTACTCGGTCACCGCACCTTCGGTATCGCCGACGAGACCCAGCCATGCGGCCAGATTCTCCTGCGCGAGCAGCGTTTTCGGGTGATCGGGCCCGAGGATTCGGCGCCGCTGCGAAACCTGCTGCCGGTACTCCGCTACGGCTCCCTGCGGGTCACCGCTCGCCCCGTGCCAGAAGGCGAGGCTGGCGCGTGTCCGCAGAGTGTCGGCATGATCGGCCCCGAGCACCCGTTGCCGCTGTTCGAGCAGGATGCGGTAGTGGCCGACCGCGCTGTCGACGTCACCGGTACGGGCCAGCCAGTAGGCGAGATCGCTTCTCGTCGTGAGAGTGTCGGGATGGTCCGGCCCGAGTGAAGCCGTCCGGTCGGCCAGTAGCGTCGTGAAGCCGCGCACAGCCTGTTCGGGCTGTCCGCTCTTGCCGTGCAGCGACGCGACGAGACCGCGCAGGGACAAGATCTCGGGGTGCAGCGGGTCGAGCACCCGCAATCGGGTATCGAGAAGAGCGTCGAGATCGCCGAGCGCGCCGGTGTAATCCCCGGAACGGCCGCGCCACCATGCCAGAGCTCGGATCGTCGCGACGGTGGCGTGATGATCGCGGCCTTGCACCCGCAACCGATCGGTCAGCAGCGCTGTCAACTGCGCGACGGCCGCTTCGGCGTCACCGCTGCACTGAGCCAGTTCACCGCGGGTATCGAGGGTATCCGGATGGTCCTGGCCGAGAACCCGCTCCTGCGCGGCCAGCACAGCGCCGAACCGCGCTACGGCGGCGGCGACATGCCCGCTGTCGCCGAGCCATGTGGCAATCCCCGCGCGGAGTCGGAGAGTATCGCGATGGTCGGCTCCCAGCGCTTTCTCGAACTCCGGCAACCATGCTGCCCAGCGCTGGTGATTGTCGGCGGCCCGGTCGGTATCGGCCAGGGACAACGCCGCAAGCGCGGCCGCCGAGTCGCCCGCCGCGAGGTGGTGGCGTGGCAGCGATGATCGCGCGTAGGCGGCGATCGCAGCTGTGGGCACGGCATCCGGTGCGTCGAGCTGAGTTTCGAGCGCACTGATGATCGCGCGATGGATGCGCCTGTCGTCGGAACCGCCGGGCCCCAGGACACCGGTCAACGCGGACGCGAATTCGGAGTGGATGATGCCGACCGTTTCTTCCGGCAGGCCAGGGCGCCCACGAGCGATGAGCGAACCCAGCTCGACGAGCAGGTCTCGGATTCGCGCCAGCGGTAGGTCGGCCCCGAGGGCCAGCAGCGCCGATCGGAGCACCGGAATCGGCAGGCTCGGCCCGATTCCGGCGGCGAGCAGGATCCGTATGGTGGCGTCGAGGATGCCCCGATCGGCACAACGGCGTTCGGCGATCTCCAGTCTGACCCTGATGAGCTCGCTGAGACCGGCCTGCCCGGGCAGGGCGCCTTCGTCCTCGGCGGCGATTTCGGTGAGCAGCCTTCCGAGGAGCCAGCCGCCGGCATCGAGGGCTTCCACCAGGTGGTCGAGCGTTGCGGAAGCATCGCGGATCCCTCTGGCGGCGAGGGCATCCTGCAGGTCGGTGCGGGTCGGGGCGGCGACATGGATACGGGTAGCGTGACGCAGTTCGCCGCCGGTGTCGGGCTCGGTACCCGTGCGGACGCCCGCGATGACATGCACAGGCGGGCGGTCCGGGTGGTCCGTCGTCAGTTGCCGGATGGCTGCGACAATGATGCTTCGCGCCCCCGGCTCGGGCTGGTCGAGGCCGTCGATGACGACGGTGACGCGTCGCCGGCAGCGGCGCAATGCACGCGCGATGTCGACATCGAAACCGGTGAGGTTCGCTCGCTCCGCACTGGTGAGTTCGTTCTGCGCAGCCTCACGTGCGGCGGTGTAGCCGGGCACTCTGCCATGCAGCTGGTCGACGATGTCGGCGGTGAGCGAATCGAGGGTGCTGGTGATGTCGAGGAAGACCGCGGCGGTGACGTACCTTTCGTTGATGTCCAGCTCGTCCACGAGATTCGGGCGGATCAACAGCGACAGAACTGTTGATTTGCCTGCGCCGGCGGGACCGTGCACCAACCGTAGGGGCGCGGGCCGGGCATCCAGTATGGCCTGGAGCGCCTCGCGGACAGTGGTGGTGATCAGCACTGCGGTGGTGAGCTGATCGACGAACCCCGCCGCTGCGTGGCCGGTGACGGCATGGCGATGCAGCGCTTGGTTGGGCACCAGCCACAGCCCCCGGTCGCCGAGGTTCGTCCGGATCGGCGAGCCTCGGGTGTGGGAGGTGTGGTGCGGGATCTGCCTCGGGCATCGCTGAGCCAGTGCGTCGACGAAGTCCGCGCACAGCAGCTGCGAGCCGGCGGTCGGCATTCCGGCGTCGAACATGTCGAGGAGGGTGCGGGTGAAGCATCCGTCGTAGGCGTTGTGGTCGCCCGAGGCGACCAGCAGTTCGAATCGGCCATCCACGGCCAGCATCTCCGGCCAGCGCGATCCCGCGCCCGCCACGGCTTCGCCTGCCTCGCAGGCGTCCACGAGCACGATGAGTCCATCCAGCGACGGGTATTCGCCGAGGCGTTCCCTGATGGTCTGTGTCAGATGGATGGCGGTGTCGGAGTCCGCGCCTCGCGCCGGCGAGTCCTGGGCCAGCAGGCGAAAATCGGCGGTGCCAGAGGATGTCCCGTGCCCGAGAAAGAACAGCAGCAGGGTTGCGTTCGACGCGTCGGCTGTTGCGAATGCCCGCTTGATCGCCGTTTTCAGCTCCGTGACGGTGGGATTCAGCACCAGCCCGGTGTCGATCACCGGTTGCCAGCCGCCTCGCCGGGTCACGGCGGAGTGGAACTCGGCGGCCAGTTCTTCGAAGAAGTTCCGCGGGGGCAGCGCGGCGCATTGCGATCCCACGATCAGCGCTACCCGATTCGCCACTATGCCACTATGAAGGCCGGGGGTGCTGCGGCACAACCGAATCCATTCATCTGGCTCGTTAGGGACTGGCGATGGCAACGATCGTGCTCGTGCACGGGATCGCGCAGGAGCAGTACTCCGCCGACACCTTGGAAGCCGCGTGGCTGCCCGCGCTCGCCGGCGGCGTCCGGACCAGCGGTGCTCATGCGTTGGCGGATCTGTTGTGGCGGCACCGGGCCGACGGCCGCATCGACACCCGCATGGCCTACTACGGCGATCTCTTCCTCAGCGCGGGCGCACAGGGCGGCCCGTCATCCGATCCCGGCGACGATGTCGCAGCGGAGCTCACCGAGAGCCTCGCCCGAGCGTTGCTCGAGAATGCGGCGGCATTCGCGGCGGATCCGCGTGATCGCGCTGAGGCTGCGCGCCGGCTGGGGCAACTCGATCCGCACGGTGAAGCGCAGGGAGCGCGTTCGGCGCTGCGTCCGGCGTTGAACGGGTTGGCGGCCCTTCGCTGGTTCGCACCGCTCGGCGTCGGGGTGGCCGGCCGCACTGTGTGGCGCGCTTTGTCGCAGGTCACCCGGTACCTCGGCGATGAACGGGTGCGCGCCGAGGCGCAGTCTCGGGTGCGCACGCAGATCGGTCCGGACACCCGGTTGGTGATCGGTCATTCGCTGGGTTCGGTGGTCGCCTACGAAGCGTTGCACCACTGCGAGCATCCGGTCGCGCTGCTCACCTTGGGTTCGCCGCTGGGGCTGCGCACCGTCGTCTATGACCTCCTGCGGCCAGCGCCACCCACTGTTCCTGTGGCGGTCACCCGATGGGACAACCTCGTCGACCGCGATGATCTCGTCGCTGCCCGCGTCGATCTCGCCGAACTCTTCCCGGCCGCGGCCGGTTCCACTGTCCTACCGGTCACCGCGCCCCTGGTCGACAACGGGGCCAAACCGCACGATGCGACGCACTACCTCACCAAATCCGAGGTCGGAGGGATCGTCAGTGCGGTTCTCGGGCCTGCTGCCCGAGACCGCTGGGTCCGTTGAGGATGAAGCAGGTGATAGGCACGGTCGGCTGCCCGATCTCCACCAACCACCCACGCTCGTTGCGCTGCTGGTAGTACAGGTCGTCGTCTTCGACCGGTCGGGAACGGGCGGCGGCGGGGGCTCGGAGGCGCGGAATCGCGCGAAGTTTGCAGAGTGAGATATTCGAATTGACTGCGAGTCACGGAAAGTGGCCTTTGTCGAGGGCATGTGGGCATGACGCGATATGTGAAATCGGGCGGTGGATACCCGGCGGGACAGCGGGAATCGGTAGTGCCGAACGGGCGCGAAAAGTATTGTCGCCGGGTAGTTCGCAGTGAATACCGAAGGGAATATTCCGCGCGGAATATTCGGCCTGGTTCGACGGTGGATCGCATAGGTCGGGTTATTCGCTCAAGTACTTCTCGATGCCGTCCAGGCGGTCTGCGCGGAACAACTCGACGCCGTCGGCCGCATCGAGCAACGCCCACTGATCCTCGTCCGGAACGGGGATCAGTTGGTAGCCGGCGCGGCGGGCGCGCGCGGTGAGGAAGCGCAGTCGCGCGGCGGTCGCTCGGTCGGTGTGCGGGTGCTCGTTCACTGGCCTCGGCTCCTGTTCTCGGCGTCGGGCTGCCAGTTGCGCAGGGCATCGGCGAACCGGGTCAATGTTCGAGTATCGGTGATGATCGGGCAGTTCAGCGGCTGTTTCGGCGACGGGACCCCGGACCGGCCGGGGATTCGTCGCTGCAGCGACGTGCTCACGAGTGCCTCCGGATGCGTGGTTCAGAAACCCATATGCGGACGGTCGGCGGGAACCATGCGGCGATCCGCGACCAGCCGCGCCTTCGCCTGCTGCTTGACCGCACAGACCGAGACCAGGCAGTCGATGTGCACCTGCATCACCCGATGCGCCTCGCCCACGGTCATGGACGACACCCGCTGATGATCGAGCACGGGATCTCCGAACATCGTTGCACCTCTCAACTGTCGAAACACGGATGAAGGAAAGTGCCCGGCGGTATCACCGAATGCGCGGTGCGGACCCGGCGCGCCGTACGGAGGGGCATCGGCCGCGACGCGCTGTCCTATTCACCGCCGGACACGCAGTAAGTAAACACCGAGATTTCGTGTTTTTGGCGTGTCTGTATGCAATTGGCGCACAATGAATTTGATCCACCTGGACCGGTTGCTCCGAGTTAAATGACCGTTCCATCTGAGTTGACATGACGGTGAGCGAAGCTAACGAAAGGTGATGTTCGTGCCCGTGGAATCGAGTCCTTCGACCCTGCCGCGACGAGTGCTCGGACGGCGGTTGGTCCAATTGCGTGAGTCACGCGAACTGAGTCGTGCACTCGCTGCGCGCCGGGTTCAGATGGGCACACAGACGCTGTGGCGCTTGGAGACCGGTCGCAGCAGTGAAGTGAAGCGGATGGTCATCAACGCACTCTGTGATCTGTACGAGTCGAGCGCGGAGGAGCGGCGCGAGTTGCTGTGGTTGGCGGAGGAAACCAAGAAGGAGGGCTGGTGGCAGTCATATGTCGACGCGATGGTCCCAGAGGTCGAGGTGTACGTGAGCCTCGAGCAGTCGGCGCGCAGAACGATCACATGGCAATCGACCCTGGTTCCGGGACTGTTGCAGACCGCCGACTACCGGCACGCCGTGTGGGATATCGCGAAGACGCAGCGTCAGCGTATCGACTTCACGCGCGAGATCGCGCTGCTCGAACGGCGGCAGAGCCGACTCCGCGACTCGGACAACTTCGCCTTCTCCGCGCTCCTGTGCGAGTCGGTGTTGCTGCGCCAAGTGGGCGGCCCTGAGGTCATGGCCGCTCAGCTGGAGCGGCTTCTCGAGGCCGGGGAACTGCCGAACGTGTCGATCCGGGTGGCCAGGCTGGGCACGCCGAGCCATGCCGGGCTGATCAACAAGGACTTCGTGTTCATCGAGTTTCCTGAGCACCTGAATCCCGCGCTGAGTGAACCGCCGGTGGTGTTCATCGAGGGCTTCACGGGCGACCTCTACCTGGACAAGCCGCTGGAGATCGAGACCTATCGCGCGGCATACACCGATATTGGTCGGGTAGCGTTGGACGAGCGGGATACTCGCAGTCTCATCGAGTCGATTCTCAAGGAGCGTGCAGCGTGAAAGTCGATCTGTCTGAAGCTGTTTGGTTCAAGAGCTCCCGCAGCACCGGAAGCAAGGAGTGCGTCGAGATCGCCCATCTCGGCTCCGGCAAAGTCGGCCTCCGTGACTCGAAGAACCCGACCGGCCCCGCGCTGGTCTTCGGTCCGGACGAATGGGATGCCTTCTTGACGGGCATATCAGCGGGCAGGTTCGATCGGTCCTCCTGACATTCGAGTCAGCAGTGATCAGCTGGGCGGCGTCGGGTCGTTCGTTGCGCTCCGAGCGGGCGATTCGGCGGGCGTCCGCCCGGCGAATCGGGCCGGTGATCTGATCGGCTGACGCCGGAGAACCGTGCTCGGGCAACACCGATGGTCTCATGGTCAGAACGGCCGCACTGCCATCTGGATACGATGTGGCAAATCCCGGCCGTGATCGGCGCGCACCTCGTATCGTTGAGGGTGCGACCCGCCACCAGGAAAACTGTTCGGGCCCAGCGTATCCCCAGCGTCACGTGTTTTGCGGGTATCTCGACGGGATACCCCGGTGGCAGTGCAGGGCGATGCCGGAAGTACCCGTAGGCGCGGCGGTGGGCCGTGAGTGAGCTTCACCTGCGGTAATGCCGGAGAGCTCGACCCGGCGCTGCTCGGCTGCTCTTCCCGGCCGTCGAGTGGCATCCACCCAGCTCCACCGTCATCACAGTTCGGTTCGACGAGAAGCAAGGAGACGGTTATGCAACTGCTGGACTTCTCAGCGAGCCTGATCGACCCGCAGGCGATCGTGGACGCCGGATACGCCGGCGTGATCGGCTACTTCTCAGAATCCCGGCCGGGCACCAACTTCGGCGCCAAACCCCTCCGCCGCGACTACTGCGACGCACTGCGCGCACACGGGCTGGAAATCGTCTCCAACTACCAGTACGGCAAAGGCGACACCTCCGACTGGCTGGGCGGCTACGACGCGGGAGTCCACCACGCGCAGATCGCCATGCGCTACCACACCGAGGCCGGCGGACCGCCGCGACGACCGATCTACGCGCCGGTCGATGCCAACCCCACCCTGCAACAGTGGAACGACCTGATCGCGCCGTTCCTGCGCGGCTGGGCCAGCGTGGTCGGACTCGAATGGACCGGCATGTACGGCAATGCCCGCTGCATCGAATGGGCGCTGGAAGACGATGTCGCCCGGTGGTTCTGGCAACACAACTGGTCCGGTGACCCGGCCCTCAATGTCGACCATCCCGCCGCGCACATGCACCAGATCGAGATCGACGCCCGACAAGTGGGAGGAGTGACCGTCGATGTGAACACGGTGCTGAAACCCGATTTCGGGCAGTGGTCGCTGGCGAGCTCGGCGCCCGCCCCCGAATTCCGTGAGATCAACGAGATCGGCGTGTCCCCGAACTGGCACTCCCGGGAAGGCGCGCCGGTGCTGTGGTGGCTGCTGCACACCCAGGAAGGCAACGGCACCGCCGAATCGCTGGCGAACTACCTGCAGAACCCGAACAGCGGCGTCTCCTACCACTACACCATCGACAATTCGGTGACCGTGGTGGACGTCATCGACACCGACGTCGCGTCCTGGTCGGTGCTCGACGCCAACAATCGTTCGATCAACCTGTGCTTCGCCGGCAGCCGCGCGGCCTGGTCGCGGCAGCAGTGGCTGGACAACATGGGGCGCGCCATCGACGTCGCCGCCTACCTGGCAGTGCAGGACAGCCGCCGATACGGCTTCCCGGCGCGCATCATCTCACCCGCGGAACTCGGCGCCGGACGGCCCGGCATCGCCGACCACTACGCGGTCACCGAAGGGCTCGGCGTCGGCTCGCACACCGACGTCGGCCCGAACTTCCCCTGGGACGTCTTCTCGGCGGCAATTACCAAGTACGCGAATGGAGCTGACATGTCCTTCCTCGAAGAAACCCTCACCAACTACCGAGGCGACACCGTCACCGTCGGCACTCTGCTGCACTACCTCGACAAACACGTCGGCCTCACCCTCGACCAGGTCGCCGGCCCCGACACCTCCCGAGGCGCGGACTTCCCCGGCTGGGAAGCCCTCGGCGGCCGCACCGTCGTCGAAGCCCTCGCCGCCATCGGCGAAAAACTCGGCATCGAAGGCTTCGGCAACCCCACCTGACCCGATTGGGTGGGGTCCGCTGCGACCACGCCGCCGTCAGCGGTATTCGGTGGCCAAATCGGTGTAATCACGCCACTTCGGCATCGGCTGAGTGCTCAGGTAGGCGCTGAAACGGTCGAGCAGGTATTGCCAGCGGGGGCCGACCTTCGCGGCATCGTCGGGGTGGACGTGGCGGCGGACGAGTTCGAGGTTGGTCACCACGCCGACCTGGCTCAGACGCAGCTCGAGGGCGCCGTCGCCGTCGATCCGGGCGTGGAGTTCGTTCGGTGCCGAGCAGTGGTCGATGTGCACGGTGAGGGGGCCGGGGACGGGACCGTCGTCGGGTTCGATGACGAGGTCGGTGCCGGTGCCCGAGACCGCTCCGAACCAGCGCACGAGCTGGCGGGCCTCGGTGCAGGCCGCCCACACCCCGAGCACAGGATGCCGGAACGACCGTAGGTAGTGCAGAAGTACCAGCTCGTCGGGGCAATCGTGTTCCGGCCGCACTTCGCCGAGCATCGACGTCGTCGTCATCGGTGTACCTCCCGCGGTTCGCTGTCGCTGTCGAGAGTATTTCCCGTGGGCGGCTCGCGAATCGTTATTCGGTGCAATCGCTTACCGGTCGGCGCGTCGTGCCCACCCACCCGTCAGCGAGAGACGAGTTCGAGGGCGGCGGCCTCGATGGCGGTGTCGTCGAGCAGGACCGTGCTCGCGGCCGGCCCGAGCGGAACGAAACTGTCGGCGCTGGCCACCCGGGCGATGCGACCGGTGAATCCGGCGTCGAGCAGGGCCGCGAACACCGATTCGGAGACGCCCCCGCTGCGCCGGGTCTCGTCGGCGACCAGCACTCGGCCGGTGATCGCGGCGTGATGGAGCAGATCGTCGTGGGGGAGCGGGGCCAGCCAGCGCAGATCGACGACCCTGGCGTCCACGCCACGCGCGGCCAGCCTGCGCGCGACACGCACGCTCATCGGCACGCCGTTGCCGAAGGTGACGATGGTCAGGTCGGCACCGTCGCCGTAAGTCCTGGCCCGGCCGATCGGCACATGCCAGGGTGCGCTCGCCGGGGCGAGCCAGCCGCCGTCCTCGGATTCGTACAGGTCACGGCGGTGATAGAGGGCGATCGGCTCGATGATGACACACACCCGCCCGTCCACCCTCGCCGCCGACACACAGGTGCGCAGCAGCGCGGCAGCATCGTCGGCACGGGCGGGTACCGCCACCACGAGGCCGGGGATATCGCGGAGCGCGGCGACGGAATTGTCGTTGTGGAAGTGGCCGCCGAAACCGCGCTGATACGCCAGCCCGGCGACCCGCACCACCATCGGATTGCGGTAGCGGCCTTCGGAGAAGAACTGCAAGGTCGCAGCCTCACCGCGCAACTGGTCGAGCGCGTTGTGCACGTACGCCAGGTACTGGATTTCCGGGATCGGCACGAAACCGGCGAGCCCGGCGCCGAGCGCGGTGCCGAGCACGCTCTGCTCATCCAGCAGCGTGTCGAATACGCGCCGCGCCCCGAAATCCTTGCGCAACCCCTTCGTGACGCCGTAGACCCCGCCCTTGCGGCCGACGTCCTCCCCGAACACCAGGAGGTCGCTGTCGCGGGCGAGCAGGGCGCGCAAGGTGTGGTTGATGCCCTGCGCGAGAGTCAGCGGGAGATGTTCGGCCGGGCCGGTGGCCACAGCCGCGCCGGTGCATCGCTCGACGTCGGCCTGCACCAGGTCGGGATGCGCCGGCGCGAGCGGCGCCATCACCTGTGCCGCGGAAGCGAGCTTCGGGGCCTTCGCGAGATCTTCCGCCACCTCGGCGACCCGTCCGGCGATCGCGTCGTATCGAGCCAGAACCTCATCGGGGGTACAGATTCCGATGGTGATCAGCATGCGCGCGGTGGCGGCGACCGGGTCGCACTCGGCGTCGGCGGCGATCGCGGTGGGAGCTCGGTAGGCGGTTTCGACATCGGAACCGGCGTGTCCGAGCAGGCGCACCGTGCGCAAGCGCAGGAAAGCCGGGGCGCGGTGCGTGCGCACCCAATGCACAGCATCGTTCGCGGTGGTGAAGGCGTCGAGCAGATCGCACCCATCGGCGTCGAAATACCGCAGGCCCCGCCGCTGACCGTAGGCGGTGGCGATCCAGTCCGGTGGCGTCGGCACGCTGATGCCGATGCCGTTGTCTTCGCAGACGAAAAGGATCGGTAGACCCACACCGAGATGCGCGGTGTGCACGGCGGCGTTGATCGCGCCCGTCGCGGTCGAATGATTGGCGGACGCGTCGCCGAAAGTGCACAGCACCACCGCATCCCGCGGCCATTCCCGCGCGACGCCGAGCCGCACGCCACGGTCGAGCGCGAACGCCAACCCCACCGCGCGAGGCAGATGTGAGGCAATGGTCGAGGTCTGCGGGATCACCGCCGCGGCCTTGCTGCCGAACACCTTGTGCCGACCCCCGGAGATCGGATCCGCCGACGCCGCGACAACGCCGAGCAACACCTCCCGGACCGGATCCAGCCCGTCCACCTGCCGCGCCCGCTGCACGAAGAACGCGCCCGACCGGTAGTGCAGCAACGCCGGATCATCGACCCGCGTCGCCATCGCCAACGCCGCGTTCCCCTCATGCCCCGAGGATCCGATGCTGTAGTAACCGAGCCCCGCCCGACCCAGCCGCCGAGCCGCGAGATCCAGCTGCCGACTCGTCACCTGCGAATCGAACAGCTCCACGCACCCACCGGCGCTGATCCCAGGAGCCACCATCTCCTCGGGAGCCCGCTTCACCCCGGGCACGGCCGCCCGCACCGCGGCTCGGAACCGCTGCTCGAGCTCCTGCTCACTCATCCCCGCGCCCCGCCGATGTCCCGCGCGCTCATCACCGAGCGCTGCGACCGCTCGATGTCACAGGTCATGATCGCCAGCCTACGACCGTCCGGCGTCCTGCTGCCCGCGCCGCGCGGGGCCGCACCGTCGGCGCCGGGCCGGGTAGCAGGCGGGCGTATGCGATTTCGGGGAGGGCGGCGACGCCGGGCAAGAGTATTATTTTCCCTGTTCAACCCCGCCCCACGGCGCGGAAGTGACCTGCCGGAGGGCAGGGACTCCTCCGTCGGCCGGTTCCGCCGCAGTGGTCGTCGAAGAGCCATCACGTACGGAGGCAACGATCATGGGCATCGCCACGAGCATGCGGGAGTATCTCGACGGGCTGCACGTCCATTACGACGTGAGCACACACGACAGGACATCGACATCGGCCCGAACCGCACAGGCCGGGCACATCCCCGGCCGGCAGCTGGCCAAAGGGGTCGTGCTGAAGAAGAACGGCGGCTATATGGTCGCCGTGCTTCCGTCGAACCGCCTCATCGATCTGGCCGAGACCGGTGACGTGGTCGGCGAAAAGGTGCGGCTGGCGTCCGAGGCGGAGGCCTCGGCGCTGTTCCCGGACTGCGACACCGGCGCCATCCCCGTGGTCGCCGAGCCCTACCACGTGCCCTGCGTGGTCGACGACCAACTCGACCAGCGCGAGGACATCTACTTCGAGGGCGGCGACCACAGCACCCTCGTGCACGTCTCCGGCGCCGACTTCGCCCGGCTGACGTCGAGCTATCCGCACGGGCACATCACTATTTGAGCTTGCGGGCAGAGCTGGGCCGAGCCGAGTCCGGCCCGAGCAGAGCACGGGCCCGAAGCTGTGCGGTAGCGCGCGACCGTTACCGCAGCGAGCCGGCTGCGGCCCGGTCGAGCATCCACGTGGTCGACTCCGAACCGGAGGCCCCGGCGGCGGGGATGTCGACCGGTTCGGCGCCGGCCAGCGCGGCCGCGACGGCATCGGCCTTCGCCCCACCGGCCACCACGAGCACCACGTGCCGGGCGTGCCGGATCGCGGGCAAGGTCAGGGTGACGCGCACCGGGGGCGGCTTGGGGGAGTCGGTCACCGCGACGACAAGTTCGTGTTCCTCGCGCACCGCATCGGTATCGGGGAACAGCGAATTGATGTGGCCCTCGCCGCCCATCCCGAGCAGATGCAGGTCGAAGGCACCGTGCTCGGCGAGGTGGGCATGTACGGCGGCGGAGTACTCGGCTGCCGCGGCCACCGGGTCGGGGTATTCGCCGTCGGAGGTCGCCACCGGATGCACCCGGTGCGGATCTACCGCCACATGATCGAGCAGCGCCTCGCGGGCCTGCTGGTCGTTGCGTTCGGCATCGCCCGCCGGGACGAACCGCTCATCGCCCCAGAACACATCCAGGCGCGACCAGTCGATGTCGCCGGGCGTCTCGCGGACCTTCGTCAACAGGTCGATGCCGGTGCCGCCGCCGGTGAGCACCACCGACGCCGAGCCGCGCTCGGCCTGGGCCGCCACCACCACGCCGACGAACCGTTTCGCCGCCGCCGTCACCAGCGCGTCGGCGTCGGGATGCACCTCGACGGTATCGCCGGGGAACTGCGAATCGGTGCTACTGGACATAGGTCACCCTTTCGATGCCGGCCAGTGCCTCGGCATAGATGTCGTCGGCGTCGAGCCGGCGCAGCTCCTCGGCGAGGCAGTCCCGAGCTTCCCTGCGCGCCAACGCGATCCGCTGATCCGGTTCCCCGGTGCGGGTGAGCGTGGCGGTGACTCCGGTCTGCGGGCGGGTGATGCCGATCGACACCGTGGGCCGATGCAGTTCCACCCGCAGCTCCCCGGTGCGCCGGTACACCGGGCAGTGCAGGCGCCCGGCCAGCCAACCGGCCAGGATGTCGAGGGCCGGTTCGTCGCGCAGGCCCGACACCGTCACCGATTCGACCGGCTCGAACGGCGGCTCGTCCATCGCGGCCGCGAGCAGCGCACGCCAATAGGTGATCCGGCTCCACGCCAGATCGGTATCGCCGGAGGCGTAGGAATGGCTGCGCTTCTTGATGGTGGCCTGCGGATCGGCCGCGAAGGTGGCGTCGGTGATCCGCCGGGCGGCCAACCGGCCCACCGAATCCTTGGACGGGTACTCCGGCGCTCCACGCGGCCACCACGCCACCACCGGTGTGTCCGGCAGCAGGAACGGGATGACGACGCTGCTCTCGTGATTGATCAGTTGCCCCTGCAGCCGCAGCACGATCACCTCGGCCGCGCCCGCGTCCCCGCCGACGCGGATCTGGGCGTCCAACCGGGTCTCGGCGTCGCGGTCGCCGCGCGCCAGCACGACCACCCGGCAGGGATGTTCACGGCTGGCGTCGTTGGCGGCGTCGATCGCGTCCTCGGCCTCGGAGCTGTCCAGCGTGCACACCACCAGGGTGAGCACCCGGCCCATGGTGATCACACCGTTGCTCTCACGCAGCTTCACCAGCCGTTTGGTGACTTCGCCGGTGGTGGTGTCGGGCATGTCGACGATCACGGGCGCCGCCATTCCCGGCCGGTGCGGGCCAGCATCTCATCGGCCGATTCGGGTCCCCAGGTGCCGGCCTCGTACTGTTCGGGTTTGCCGTTCGCCGCCCAGTGATCCAACACCGGATCCAGGATGCTCCAGGACAATTCGACCTCCGCGTTCACCGGGAACAGCGACGGCACCCCGAGCAGCACATCCAGGATGAGCCGCTCGTAGGCCTCGGGGGAGGACTCGGTGAACGCCTCGCCGTAACTGAAATCCATGTTGACATCGCGCACCTCCATCCCGGTCCCCGGCACCTTGGACCCGAACCGCATGGTGATGCCCTCATCCGGCTGAATCCGCATCACCAGGGCGTTCTGCCCCAGTTCCTCGGTCATGGTCTGGTCGAAGGGCAGATGCGGCGCCCGTTTGAACACCACCGCGATCTCGGTGACGCGCCGGCCCAGCCGTTTGCCGGTGCGCAGATAGAACGGCACGCCCGCCCAGCGCCGGGTGTTGACCTCCAGGGTCAGCGCGGCATAGGTCTCGGTGCGCGAATCCGGGTCGAAACCCTCCTCGTCCAGTAGCCCGACCACCTGCTCACCGCCCTGCCAGCCTGCCGCGTACTGACCGCGCGCGGTGGTCTCGTCCAGCGGTTCGACGAGGGTGGTGGCCGAGAGGACCTTGATCTTCTCCATCTGTAACTGGTTGGGCGCGAAGCTGATCGGCTCCTCCATCGCGGTGAGCGCCAGCAACTGCAACAGATGATTCTGGATGACGTCGCGCGCCGCGCCGATCCCGTCGTAGTAGCCCGCGCGCCCGCCGAGCCCGATGTCCTCGGCCATGGTGATCTGCACGTGGTCGACGTAATTGGCGTTCCAGATCGGATCGAACAACTGGTTCGCGAAGCGCAACGCCAGAATGTTCTGCACCGTCTCCTTGCCGAGATAGTGGTCGATGCGGAACACCGTCTCCTCCGGGAACACCCGGTTGACCAGCGCGTTGAGTTCGCGAGCGCTGTCCAGATCGTGCCCGAACGGCTTCTCGATCACCACCCGCCGCCACGGCGTGCGCCCCTGCACCTGCGCGGGCTTGGCCAACCCGTGCTCGGAGAGCTGATCGAGCACCACCGGGAACATGTCCGGCGGAATCGACAGGTAGAAGGCGTGATTGCCGCCGGTGCCGCGTTCGGCGTCCAGCCGCGCCAGCGTCGCCGCCAGCTGCGCGAAGGCCGCGTCGTCCTCGAAGGTGCCCTGGACGAACCGGATGCCTTCGGACAGGTGATCCCACACCTGCTGCCGAAACGGGGTGCGCGCGTGCGCCTTCACCGATTGCAGCACGATGTCGGCGAAATCGGCGTCGCCCATGCCGCGGCGGGCGAAACCCACCAGCGCGAAACCCGGGGGCAACAGCCCCCGGTTCGCCAGATCGTAGATGGCCGGCATGAGCTTCTTCCGGGACAGATCGCCGGTGACACCGAAGATCACCATGCTGCACGGTCCCGCGATCCGCGGTACCCGCTTGTCCCGTCCGTCGCGCAGTGGGTTACGCCACCCGGCCGTGGTCGCTGCGTGCCCGGTACCGGCCATCTGGGTCAGTTACCCCCGGCCGCGGACAGCTCCTGTGCGGTGGCCGAAAGCAGTTCCTCCCACGACTTCTCGAATTTGTCGACGCCTTCGCGTTCGAGCACCGCGAACACATCGTCGAGGTCGATGCCGACGGCCGCCAGCTTGTCGAACACCTCCTGCGCCGCCGCGGCGGTGCCGGAGACGGTGTCGCCACGGATCTCGCCGTGATCGGCGACCGCTTCGAGGGTCTTCTCCGGCAGAGTGTTGACGGTATTGGGGGCCACCAGCTCGGTCACGTACATGGTGTCCGAGTACTCCGGGTTCTTCACCCCGGTCGAGGCCCACAGCGGCCGCTGACGGTTGGCCCCCATGGCCGCGAGGTGGCTGTAGGTGGAGGTGTGCGCGCCGCCGTCGAAGACGTCCTGGTACTCCGCGTAGGCCAGGCGGGCATTCGCCACACCGGCCTGGCCGCGCAATGCCAGCGCTTCCGGCGAGCCGATCGCCTCGAGCCGCTTGTCGATCTCGGTGTCGACCCGCGACACGAAGAACGAGGCCACCGAATGGATGTAGGCCAGATCGTGGCCTGCGGTGCGCGCCTTGCGCAGACCGTCGAGGTAGGCCCCCATCACCGAGCGGTAGCGGGCCACGGAGAAGATCAGCGTGACATTGACGCTGATGCCCTCGGCGATCACTGCGGTGATCGCGGGCAGGCCCTCCTCGGTGGCCGGGATCTTGATGAACAGGTTGGGCCGGTCGACGATCTTCCACAGCTCCACCGCCTGGGCGACGGTCTTGTCGGCGTCGAAGGCCAGCCGCGGATCGACCTCGATGGAGACCCGGCCGTCCACGCCACCGGTCTGCTCGAACACCGGGGCAAGCACATCGCAGGCCGCGCGGACGTCGTCGGTGGTGATGGTGCGGATGGCCGCGTCGGCGTCGGCACCCTGCTCGGCCAAGGCCGCGACCTGGGCGTCGTAGGCGTGGCCCTTGCTCAGTGCGCCCTGGAAGATGGTCGGGTTGGTGGTCACCCCGACCACGCCGCGGGTCGCGATCAGTTCCGCGAGATTGCCGGAGTTGATCCGGTCGCGGGACAGATCGTCGAGCCAGACCGACACTCCCGCCGCACTGAGGGCGGCGATGTTCTCGTTCTGTGCCATGAGCACTTATCCCTTCACGTTGCTGAGCGTGCGCTGGGCGGCTGCCACCACGGCCTCGGGCGTGAAGCCGAACTCGCGGAACAGGGTCTTGTAGTCGGCGGAGGCGCCGAAGTGCTCGATGGAGACGATCTCGCCCGCGTCACCGGCGAACCGGTGCCACGGCATCGCGATACCGGCCTCGACGGTCACCCTCGCGGCGACCGACGGCGGCAGCACCTCGTCGCGGTAGGCCTTGTCCTGCGCGTCGAACCACTCCACGCACGGCATCGAGACCACGCGGGTGCCGATACCCTGCTCCTCCAGCGTAGTGCGCGCGGCGACCGCGAGCTGGAGCTCCGAACCGGTGGCGATCAAGATCACCTGCGGGGTGCCGGTGGAGGCCTCGGCCAGGATGTAGCCGCCCTTGGACACGCCCTCGTAGCTGGTGCCCTCCAGGATCGGCAGGTTCTGGCGGGTCAGCGCCAGCGCCGACGGGCCGTCCTGATGCGGCATCTCCGAGACGGAGAAATGCGAGCTGTGCTCGCTGCTGTCGCGTTCGAGGATGGTGCGCCAGGCGTAGGTGGTCTCGTTGGCGTCGCCGGGGCGGACCACGTTCAGGCCGGGGATGGCGCGCAGCGCGGCCAGATGCTCGATCGGCTGGTGGGTCGGGCCGTCCTCGCCGAGACCGATGGAATCGTGGGTCCAGACGTAGGTGACCGGAATGCGCATCAGCGCGGCCAGGCGCACGGCCGGGCGCATGTAATCGCTGAACACCAGGAAGGTGCCGCCGTAGGGGCGGGTGGGACCGTGCAGGGCGATGCCGTTGAGGATCGAGCCCATCGCGTGCTCACGCACACCGAAGTGCAGGGTGCGGCCGTACGGGCTGGTCTTCCACATACCGGTGGAGATCGACTCGGGGCCGAAGCTCGGCACGTCCGGCATGGTGGTGTTGTTGGATTCGGCGAGGTCGGCCGAACCGCCCCACAGCTCCGGCAGCACCGGCGCCAGCGCGGCGAGCACCTTGCCGGAGGCCTTGCGGGTGGCCATGCCGGCCGGATCCGGCTCGTAGGTGGGCAGATTCGCGGCCCAGCCCGCGGGCAGATCGCGGTTGGCCAGCCGATCGAACAGCTTCTTGTTCTCCGGGTTGGCCTGCGCCCACGCGTCGAAGCTCTGCTGCCAGTCCTTATGCGCCTGCTGACCGCGTTCGATGGCCTTGCGGGTGTGCGCGATGACGGCGTCGTCGACCTGGAAGCTCTGCTCCGGATCGAACCCGAGGATCTTCTTGGTCGCGGCCACCTCGTCGCCGCCGAGCGCGGCGCCGTGCGAAGCACCGGTGTTCATCTTGGTGGGCGCCGGGTAGCCGATGACGGTGCGCAGCACGATGATCGACGGCTTGCCGGTCTCGGCCTTGGCGGCCTCGATCGCGGCCTCGATCGCGACGACGTCCTCGCCGCCCTCGACGGTCTGCACATGCCAGCCGTAGGCGGCGTAGCGGGCGGCGACGTCTTCGGTGAAGGCGATGGTGGTGTCGTCCTCGATGGAGATCTTGTTGTCGTCGTAGATCACCACCAGATTGCCCAGCTGCTGGGTGCCCGCCAGTGACGACGCCTCGGAGGTGACGCCCTCCTCGAGGTCACCGTCGGAGGCCACGACGTAGATGAAGTGATCGAACGGGCTGGCGCCGGGCGCGGCATCCGGATCGAACAGGCCGCGCTCGCGGCGGGCCGCCATGGCCATGCCGACCGCGGAGGCCAGGCCCTGGCCCAGCGGGCCGGTGGTGATCTCGACGCCGTCGGTGTGCCGGAACTCCGGGTGGCCCGGGGTCAGCGAGCCCCACTTGCGCAGGTTCTTCAGATCGTCGAGTTCGAGCCCGAAACCGGCCAGGTACAGCTGGATGTACTGGGTGAGGCTGGAGTGGCCGCACGAGAGCACGAAGCGGTCGCGGCCGGCCCAGCTCGGATCGGTGGGGTCGTGGCGCATGACGCGCTGGTAGAGCACGTAGGCCAGCGGCGCGAGGCTCATCGCGGTACCGGGGTGACCGTTGCCCGCGTTCTGGACCGCGTCCGCGGCCAGCACCCGGATCGTGTCGACCGCCTTGGTGTCCAGGTCCGTCCAGTCGGCCGGATGGTTCGGCTGGGTGAGGGCGCGGATGTCGTCTGTCACTGACACGACCGAGGTTCTCCTGACATTGGTTTCGTCGACGATGGCGGGGTGGGCGGTGGCATGACGTACGGCAACGCCGAAAAGCGCGTGCCGGATGTATCCACCACCCTAGTTGTGCCCGCGACCGGCCGCGCACGAACCCAGCCGAAATCCGCCGCTCGGCGGCGTGGCGCACGGCCCGGCCCGCCCCGATGATCTGGTCCGCCGGGATCGGCGTGGTCGCTCGCCGTCGTCGGTGCTCGGGAAGTCGGGGCAGCTCGCCGATAGTGTGGCCGCCACCACGAAGCGGTGCCGGATCGCGTGAACTGCCGCTGTTCAGGCCGGGTTCGGGCGGTTACCCCCGGGTGAACGGCACCATGTCGGGGCAGGGGGCGAGGGTCGGGGCGGTAGGGGCGTGGGTCTACCATCGTCTGTAGTAGTGGCCGCGCCGCAGCTGCGCGCTGCTCGTTCCACAGCCGGATGCGATGCACAGCGTGCGAGGAGAAGAAGTGCGGATCGGTCAACAGCCGGGGGTCGGCGGCGCGCACGATTCCGCACCGGCGCTCGCGAGTCGGATCAGCGGTGACGGCCCGTTGTCGAAGCTTGTGCGTCGGCCGCTGGCCTATATCGCGCTGACCAAACCGCGCGTCATCGAACTGCTGCTGGTCGCCACCATCCCGACCATGCTGCTGGCCGACCGCGGCCACGTCGACATCCGCCTCATCCTCGCCACCCTGTTCGGCGGCTGGATGGGCGCGGCGAGCGCGAACACCCTCAACTGCGTGGCCGACGCCGATATCGACAAGGTGATGAAGCGGACGGCCAAGCGGCCGCTGGCCCGCGACGCGGTGCCCACCTCGCACGCGTTCGTCTTCGGCGTGGTGCTCGGCATCGGCTCGTTCGCCTGGCTGTGGTGGCAGGCCAACCTGCTCAGCGGTGTGCTGGTGGTCGCCACGATCCTGTTCTACGTCTTCGTCTACACCCTCGGACTCAAGCGCCGCACCTCGCAGAACGTGGTGTGGGGCGGCGCCGCCGGTTGCATGCCTGCCCTCGTCGGCTGGTCGGCGGTCACCGGAACCATCGGCTGGCCCGCGATCGCGCTGTTCGGCGTCATCTTCTTCTGGACGCCGCCGCACACCTGGGCGCTGGCCATGCGCTACAAGGAGGATTACCGCGCGGCCGGGGTGCCGATGCTTCCGGTGGTGGCCACCGAGCAGACGGTCACCAAGCAGATCGTCATCTACACCTGGCTGACGGTGCTGACCACGCTGGTACTCGTCCCGGCCACCGGCGTGATCTACGCGGCCGTCGCCCTGGTCGCGGGCGCCTGGTTCCTGCTGATGGCCCACCAGCTCTACGCGGGTGTGCGCCGTGGCGAATCGGTGAAACCACTGCGGCTGTTCCTGCAGTCCAACAACTACCTGGCGGTGGTGTTCTGTGGCCTCGCCATCGACTCGGTGCTCGGCTGGACCACCATCGGTGAGGTGCTGTTCGGCTGAGCCGGCGGGGCCGCTGCGGCGGGCAGCCGGGATCGCTCTACCACCGTGGGGCGGTGTTCGAGTAGGTACGCCGGGTGCCCTGAGGTGGGGCCTGTAGCGTCGGCGTCGCGTCAGCGTCGTCTGGCCGAGGCGGTGACGAGTTCGGCCGGGGCGCCGGGCAGTGCGTCGTCCTCGGCGTCGCCTATACCGAGATCGCGTGCGACGAAGGCCCTGACCGACATCGACTCCCGGTCGGCCGTCCCGCACGTCCCCGTCCGGCGGACCAGCTCGCGGCTGTCGTCGGCGGCGATGACGTAGCCGAAACGCCGGACTTCGATTCCGCCCGCCCGGGCCAGCACCGCCGTGACACCGACCGGTTCCGAGCGCAGCGACACCAGCGCCGTGCCGAGCTCGACGGCCAGGCCCAAGTCGGCGAGGCGTTCGAGCAGGGCGTCGCCCGCGCCGCGTCGTGCCTGCCGGTCGAGGCCACGCAGCCGCAGGGCACTCGCGAGCGAGGAATCTGCGGCCGCGTCGGCGAACAGGCGCCCGGCCCGGTCGACGACACGCACGGCGATTCCGCGCCGCACCAGACCGAGAGCGACGGGAAGCCCGATCGGGCCCGCGCCGGTGATCAATACCTGCATGTCTGCCTCCTGTGCTGGATTACGTACCCGACTCGGTGGCTGTGCCGGCGCGGTCGGGAGAATTCGGTGGTCGGCGTCGGGGGAACGGCGCCACCGGGTCGAACAGTCACGGGTGGGAGTACCCCGGCGGGGGAGCGTCTGGCCCTGGCCGGGGCGTGCGCTCGCTGAGGGCATGTGCCGGATGAGGCAGGTGCCCACCGGGGCCGCCGACTCATCTCGGTGACGTCATTCGCCCGGCTCCGGTCGCCGGCTCGGCAGCCGCGCCGAAGCACAGCAGCGTCGCGTGGGGGCCGCGGAACAGATCGAACAGGCGCACGGAGTTCCCCGCCGCGTCCTTCAGAGGAGCGTCCGGTGCGCGATCGCCGACCGCGACGGCGGCGGTATCGGCCGGATCGCGGTAGGTGAGGTCGAGCTGACGGGTCTGCTCGCCGCGGTGCATGGCGTCTTCGTCGCCGTCGATCAGCTTGTCGAGCAGTTCGGTGCTGATACCGAGCACCCGCGCGGCGACCGAGCGCCGCTCGGGCTCGTAGGTGGCCAGCGGTGCCTCGTCACCGGCGAGTGCCGCGGCCAGTTTCCAGCCGAGGTTGTAGGCGTCCTGGATGCCGGTGTTCATGCCCTGCCCGCCGGTGGGTGGATGGACGTGGGCGGCGTCACCGGCCAGCAGGACGCGCCCGACCCGGAATCGTTGCGCCAGGCGGATGTTGGGGCGCCAGACGGTGACCCAGGTGAGATCGGTGAGTGTGAGGTCGTCGCGGCCGGAGTAGCGGTCCAGGTACTCCTGCAGGGTGGCGAGGGTGGGCTCGGCGTCACCGTCGAGCGGTGCCGCGCATTGGAAGTGGCGTCCACCGGGCAACGGGGACAGCGCGATTCCCGCCATCGGGTTGTCCGCGGCGGCGAACCAGTGGCCGTAGCCGTGGTCGAGCGCGTCGGCGCGCACATCGCCGAGCAGCATGCGCACCGACGCGTCGGTGCTGCCCTCGAACGCGATGCCGAGTTGCTTGCGGACGGTGCTGGCGCCGCCGTCGGCGCCGACCAGGTAGGCGGCCCGCACGAGCTCGCGCGTCGCACCGCGCGCCACGACCGCGCTGACGCCCTCGCCATCCTGCTCGAAGGATTCCAGGGCGCTGCCCAGCTCGACGTGGACGCCGAATCCGGCCAGCCGCTCGCGCAGAATCGCTTCGGTCCCGGACTGTCCCAGCATCCAGACATTGGGGTAGGGGACCGCCGGCGTCGGTTCGGCGGGCTCGCTCATCCGGTGTTCGCCGGCGAACTGTCCGCCCAAGTAGGCCCGCATGACCGGCGCGGGCGCCCCGGCCGCGTGGATGGCATCGAGGACGCCGAGGTCGTCGAAGACCTCGAGGGTGCGGGGTTGGATGCCGTCGCCGCGTGAGCCCGCGAAGAACTGTTCGGCGCGATCGATCAGCCGGACCGGGATGCCACGGCGGGCGAGGTCGATGGCGAGCGTCAGACCGGTCGGGCCTGCGCCCGCGATGAGGACGGGATGCTGCATGAGAACTCCTGGACCAGCGGGCACCGCATAACTGAATTGCGATTCATTGAATATGGATTCAGTATTGGAGTTGGTAGGTTGCCTTGTCAAGGAGGTGATGTGGTGGCCAGCCGCAGAGAGCGATCGGTGGAGACCGAACAGGCGCTCAAGGACGCCGCGCGCCGGGTATTCGCCGAACGCGGCTACCTCAACACCAAGATCACCGACATCACCACCGCCGCAGGCCGGGCCGCCGGCTCGTTCTACAACCACTTCGCGAGCAAAGAGGAGCTGCTGCAAGCGCTCCTGGCCGATCTGGCCGAAGTCGGCGACGCGCAGGCCGAACAACCCGAGCACAACCCGGATTTCAGCGACCCGGAGGCAGTGCGCTTCCATATCGCCGCGTACTGGAAGTTCGCCAGAGAACACGCGGTGGTGCTGCGGGCCATGGGGCAGGCGGCGATCGTCAACGAGGATTTCGCGCGCACGCTCGCTCGATTCGGCGTCGAGCAGCGCGCCGATATCGCCGACCACCTGGATGGGCTGGCGGCGAAGGGATTACAGCTGCCCAGCGGGGTGGATGCCAGCCTGGCGATGGTGTTCTACCTCGCCCAGGGCGTTCTCGGCGGGGTGGAGGACGGCTCGGTGCAGCTCTCGGACGACGAGGCGATCGAGGGCTTGACCCGGTTCATCTACCGCGGGCTCACCGGCCGCGACTACTGAACCGCGCCGCGCCTGCTCAGGGCAGCAGCACGATGGACCCGGTGGTCTTGCGGCCCTCCAGATCGCGATGCGCCTGCGCGGCCTCGGCCAGGGGATAGGTCGCGCCGACGCGAATCGCCAAAGCGCCCTCCGCGATCGCTTCGAGCACATCACCGGCCCGCCACAGCAATTCGGCCCGGTCGCGGGTGTAGTGCGCCAGCGTCGGCCGGGTGACGAACAGCGAACCCGCCGCATTGAGCCGTTGCAGATCGAACGGCGGCACCGGGCCGCTCGCGGCCCCGAACAGTGCCAGCATCCCGCGAATCCGCAACGACGCCAGGCTCGCCTCGAAGGTCGCGGCCCCGACGCCGTCGTAGACCGCGGCCACACCGGTGCCGTCGGTCAGAGCGCGTACCCGCTCGGCCAGATCATCGCCGTAGCGCAGCACTTCGGCCGCGCCCGCCGCGCGCGAGAGGGTCTCCTTCTCGTCGGAGGACACCGTGGTGATCACGCGCACGCCGCGCGCGGCCGCCATCTGGGTGAGCAGCAGGCCGACACCGCCGGCGCCGGCGTGCACGAGCACGGTCTCGCCGGGTTCCGGCCGGTAGATCGATTCGATCAGGTAGTGCGCGGTCATGCCCTGCAGCAGCGCCGAGGCCGCGACGGGCGGGTCGACGTCATCGGGCACCGCGACCGCGACGGCCTCGTCGACCGCCACCAGCGGGGCGTAACTGCCGGGCGCGGCCGCCCAGCACACCCGGTCTCCCGGCTGGAACTCGGTGACCTCGGCGCCGACCTGCGCCACCACACCGGTGCCTTCGGCGCCGGGAATGTAGGGGACCGGCTGCTTGTAGGTGCCGGTGCGGATGTAGGTGTCGATGAAGTTGACGCCGATCGCGTCGGTGTCGACCAGCAGTTGACCGGGCCCGATCTGCGGGTCCGGCACCTCGGTGTAGGTGAGAACCTCGGGACCACCGTGCTCGGAAACCTGGATGGCGCGCATGGACTCAGTTCTACACCGAGGGCACCCCGATCCAGCCCACCGCCGGGGTGGAGCTTTTCTTACCCGCCGGTAAACTGCGGGCATGAGTGCAGATGTCGCCACCGTGACCGCGCAGGTCCCGAGTTCCGTCGTGGACTCGGTGAAGAAGTTCGTCGCCGAGCACGGCGGCTCCGCTACCGCCGTCTTGCAGCCGATCGGCCGGATGGGTGTGCGGGTCACCCTGGTCGGTTCCGACGGCATCCTCGGTGACCAGGTGGTCGCCGATCTCGACACCGCGAAGGCGCTGGTCGAGCGGGTGGACGGGCTCAGCGAAGCCGACGAATGGGACCGCGAGCTGACCTCGATCGTCACCCCGCGCACCGGCCACTGGGCCAAGATGGCCGGTTGGGTGGCCAAGCAGACCCGGTTCCCCAAGGCGCGCAACGAGCGATAGCTCACCGGCTTCGGTTTGTGCGCCGTCACAGGCGCACTGCCGCGGCATTGGCTGATGTCACAACTCGGCCGCCAACCCCTACTGGCCGGTAACTATTCGCGTTACCGTGATCACTCCGCGATCAACCTCGGGCCAGAAGGAATCGATATGACGGTCGTCGACTCGACTCGCCCGCGCCTCACCGTTGCCGGCCGCCCGATCACCAGCCAGCTGCGCGATGTGTCGACGCTCTCGCGCCGGATGGTCGGGCACTTCATCGAGCACGTGGCGCCCTGCGGGACCTTGCCGGGTGATGCGCTCCAGGGCGACGTCACCGCGGTGACCCGGGTCTGCCTGGAACTTGCGCTGAATCTGCTCGATGGCCACAACCTGCCGGAGCAGATCGACCAGGTGGGCGAGGCCGCCGCCGAATGGGCCCGCGAGGGCGTACCGATCGACACCATCAATCACGCCATCCACGAGGGCTTCAAACTCGGCCTCGACGCCCTGCTGAGCAATGCCTCGCCGGCCGACTACGCCGATCTGGTGACCACGGCGCGGCGGCTGCTGGAAATCCTGGACACCATCACGACCACGGTCTCGATGGCGTATGTGCGCGAATACCGGTCCGTGGTCAGCGAACACCACACCGCGGTGCACACGCTCACCTCGGCGCTGCTCGGCGGGCACAGCACCTCGACCATGGCCAGGGAGTGCGGGATCGAGATCGCCGCCTCCTACGCGGTTCTGGCGCTGGCGATTCCGCCGCACCCGGATGAGGCCGCGCCCGCGGTCGACGGCAAGATCGTCGCTCGCCGCAAGTTGCGGCGCATCCAGGCCGAACTGGCCACCCGCTGCGGTGATCGGGCGTTGTCGCTGCTGAGCGTCGACGGTGGCACGCTGCTGCTGCCCTCGATCGACGTCGACGACGAGACGCTGGACGAGCTGATCGCCCAGCTCTCGGCCGCCGCGCGAGTGCCGATCACCGCGACCGTGGTCGCGGCCGTGCCCGCCGAGATTCCGGCCGCGTCCGACCAGGCCCATGAGCTGCTCGACACGGTGCAGCGGATCTCCGGGCTCGGCGGGCTGCACCGCTTCAACGATCTGGCGCTCGAATACCAGATCACCCGGCCCGGTCCGGCACGCGAATACCTCAGCGGCATCCTGGATCCGCTCGACGAGCACCCGGAACTGCTGGAGACGCTGCGCCAGCACATCGCCAACAACTTCAACCGGCAGCGCACCGCGCGGTTGATGCATATGCACACCAACACCCTCGACTATCGCCTCAAGCGGGTGCGCATGCTGACCGGCTTCGACCCGACCCAGCCGTCGGGGCTGTGGTATCTCACCTCGGCCCTGGTGGCGCGCAGTTATCGCGGCGCGACGGCTGATTCCGCCTGATCCTTCCGGCCCCCAGGGAACCCAGGGGGCCGAAGCTTTGTCGGTTGAGCGGCACACGAGTCGCGCATCACAGGCAATTTGGTTGTGCGCAACTTAATTGCCCACTACCGTTCAGTGGTGGAGGTGGTGACCGATGACCGATATCGATGAGCTCGCACTCGACAACCAGGTGTGCTTCGCGCTGTACTCCGCGTCGCGGGCGATGATCCGTCTGTATCGGCCGCTGTTGGATGAGCTCGGCCTGACCTATCCGCAGTACCTGGTGATGCTGGTGCTGTGGGAGCGCGGTGAGGTGAGCGTCAAGGAACTCGGCGCGGCGCTGGAACTGGATTCCGGCACGCTCTCGCCGCTGCTCAAACGGCTCGAATCCACCGGAATGGTGCAGCGCAGGCGCGCCGCGGGCGACGAGCGCTCGGTGCTGGTCGAGGCCACGCCCGAGGGCCGGGCGCTGCGCGAACGCGCCAAGGCCGTGCCCCGCCGGATCGGCTGCGCGACCGGCCTGGACGCCTCCGAACTCGCCGGCTTCCGGGCGCAATTGCGCGCGGTCACCGCATTCATCGACAACCAGCAACTGGTGCTGGACAACCCCGAGGAGAACGCATGACCACCCTGTACACCGCCGAAGCCACCGCGACCGGCGCAGGCCGCGGCGGACACGTCCGCTCCACCGACGCCGCGCTTGACCTCGATCTGAGCATCCCGAAGGAACTCGGTGGCGCGGGCGGCACGGGCACCAATCCCGAGCAGTTGTTCGCGGCCGGATTCGCGGCCTGCTTCCACAGTGCGTTGCAGGTGGTGGCGCGCCGGGAGAAGGTCGCCCTCGACGGCACCTCGGTCACCGGCGCGGTCGGCATCGGCCCGGACGGCGCGGGCTACGGACTCACGGTGGCGTTGACCGTCGATCTGCCGGGCATCGAGCGCGCGCAGGGTGAGGCACTCATCGCGGCCGCCCATCAGGTGTGCCCGTACTCCAACGCCACTCGCGGCAATATCGACGTCCAGCTCACGCTGGCCTGATCGAGCGGCGGTGTCGGCGGCCGAACGCCGCTGCGCCTCCGGGCTCGGCGAGGGCCGTCAGGGCGAGTCGGACGCACCAGCCCGTCAGGGAACGCGAGGCGGGGTGCGATCAGGCGGCCGAGACCGCCGGATCGGCGGCCGGAGCCTCGACGCGTTCCCTGGTCCGCAGCGACGCCCACAGTGCGGCGGTGGCGGCAGTGCAGGCCGCCGCACCGCCCACATGCAGCACGACGAGCGCGGCGGGCACATCGGTGAAGTACTGCACCACACCGATGAGCCCCTGCGCGAGCACCAGACCGAGCAGCACCCACATCCGGGTCCGCACCGGTTTCGGTGCCCCGATCGCCAGCAGCCCGAAGGCCAGGCCGATGAGCAGGGCGAGATAGCCGACCAGCAGCTGCGAATGCAGATGCACCAGCGTCACGATCTCGACCTCGAGCCGTTCGACCGGGCGGTCGATGCTCTTGTCGCCCGCATGCGGGCCCGCGGCGGTGACGAGGGTGCCCGCGATCAGGGTGCCCGCGAGGGCGGCGCCACTCAGCACCGTCAGCCAGCGCAGGGGAGCGGGTGCGCGGACGGTCTCCACGCCGTCGTCCGGCTCGCTGATCTTGGCATACATGACCACCGCGAGCCACACCATCACCATCGACGCCAGCAGATGCACCGCGACGGTCCACCAGAGCAGACCGGTGCGCACCGTGATACCGCCGATGATGGCCTGAACGACCGTGCCGCCGGGCATCAGCCAGGCGTAGATCAGCACTTCGCGCCTGCGTCGTGCTCTGGTCACCGCGAGCACGATGAGCGCGGCGAACAGCGTCACCACGAAGGTGAGCAGCCGGTTGCCGAACTCGACGGTCTGGTGCAGGACCGGCACCTCGGACACACCCACCGGTGTGAAGCTGCCTGGGAAACATTGCGGCCAGGTGGGGCAGCCGAGGCCGGAGGCGGTGACGCGCACGATGGCGCCGGTCACCGAGATGCCTGCCTGCGAGGCGATCACCCCGGCGGCGATCAGCAGCTGGCCGCGCTGGGACAGCAGCGGCAGGCGGTCGACGAGACGCAGGAACGCGCGATACAGCACGTCACGATGGTAGCGGCACCGCTGAGGCGGCCCGCAGGCGGACTACTACAAGCCGTCGTTTGATCGTGGCCGGGAACCCGAGCGGTTCGCCGCAGCCGGTGCCGACGCCGACCCTCTCAGTGGAAGCGGAAGAACCGGGTGGCCAGGAAACCGCAGATCAGACCCCATGCCACGAGTACGGCGACGCCGAACCAGTCGATGCTGTCGCGCAGCGCGTCCTCCAACGCCACCGCCATCGCACCCGAGGGAATCAACCGCGCCAGCACGCTCACCGCGGTCGGCAGGTCGTCGGAGGCGAACACCACGGTGGCCACGCCGAGCATGACGAACCACAGCACATTCGCCAGCGCCAGCACCACTTCGGCCTTGAGCGTGCCGCCCAGCAGCAGACCCATCGTGGCGAAGGTAGCCGTGCCGAGCGCGATCACCACCGCGCCGAGCAGCAGCCCCGCCGGTTCCGGCCGCCAGCCGAGGGCGGCGCCGATCAGGCCGAGCAGCACCGCCTGCAACACCACCACGATCAGCACCGCGGCGCTCTTACCGGCGACGATGCCCCATTTCGGCAACGCGGTCGCCCCGATCCGTTTGAGGGCGCCGTAGCGGCGGTCGAAACCGACCGCGATCGCCTGCCCGGTGAACGCCGTCGACATCACCGCGACCATCATCACCGCGGGCACGATCTGATCGACCCGATCGGTGCCGAGATCGCCGAACGGCAGCAGAGTGAGCCCGATCAGCAGGGTGATCGGAATCAGCATCGTGAGCAGCAGTTGCTCACCGTTGCGCAGCAACAGGATCAGCTCGAGCCGGGTCTGCGCGGCCAGCATGGTGGCGCGCTTGTTCGGGCGCGGCGCGGGCGTGAAGGTGCCCGCGGGGAAGCGGTTGGTGCTGAGATCGGGTTTGGTCATCCGCGCAGATCCCGTCCGGTGAGTTCCAGGAAGACGTCCTCGAGGCGGCGTTGATCGATGCGGATATCGGTGGCCAGCACATTCACCCGGGCGCACCACGCCGTCACCGTTGCCAGTACCTGCGGATCGATCTCACCCTCCACCAGGTAGCAGCCGGGGCTCGTCTCGCGCGGCGAGAAGCCTTCCGGCAGGGCGGTTTTCAGCAGTTCCAGATCGAGCTTCGGTGGCGCGGTGAAGCGCAGCTGGCCGGCCGCGCCGTGTGCGGTCACCTCGGCGGGCGTGCCCGCGGCGACGATGCGGCCGTGGTCGATGATCACCAGTTGATCGGCCAGCTCTTCGGCCTCGTCCATCATGTGCGTGGTGAGCACGATGGTGACGCCGTCGCGGCGCAGCGCATCGATCAACTCCCACACCATGATCCGGGCCTGGGCGTCCAGGCCCGCGGTGGGTTCGTCGAGGAACACGATCTCCGGGCGGCCCACCAGCGCGCAGGCCAGCGACAGCCGCTGCTGCTGACCGCCGGACAACCGGCGGTAGGGGGTGCGGCGGTTGTCGTCGAGGCCGAGGGTGCGCAGCAACCACTCGGGGTCGAGCGGGTCGGCGGAGTAGGAGGCGACCAGGTCGAGCATTTCCCCGGCCTTGGCGCCGGGATAGGCGCCGCCGCCCTGCAACATCACGCCGATGCGCGGGCGCAGCCGGTCGGAGTCGGCGATCGGATCGAGGCCGAGCACACGGACGGTGCCTGCGTCGGGGGTGACGAAACCCTCGCACATCTCGACAGTGGTGGTCTTGCCCGCGCCGTTGGGCCCGAGGAGCGCGAGTACCTGGGCGCGTTCGACGTCGAATCCGACCCCGTCGACCGCCGTGGTCTCGCCGTAGCGCTTGACGACGCCGTCGACGCGCACGGCGGGTCCGGAGGCTTCGGTCACGATCTCACACCGTAAGCCGTGGCCGGCTGTGACCGGGCAGACACCCCTGTCTGGGCCCGCCACGGCAGCGCGTTGCGCGTCACCACGATGAACAGCACGCACACAATGGTGGTGGCGATGGCCGCGCCGACGATCTGGAAAACCTCCATATCCGCCCCGCGCGGCATCTGCAGCACGCTGACCACCGCCGACAGCGCCACCGCAGGCACGCGGAAGATGGGCCGGGTGGCCCACGCGGCCAGCGGCACGATCGCCCACAGCAGATACCACGGCTGCACCACCGGGAACAGCAGCACGATCGCACCCATCGAGACCCCGAGCGCGCCGACCGGATGCAGCCGGCCGGTGCCGGTCGCCACCAGCATGCGCACGGTGACGAATCCGGCGGCCACCGCGGCGATCGGACGGGTGATGCTCAGCAGGGCGGTGGTGTGGTCGCCGAGCCCGAGCAGCACTCCGCCGAACCCGGTGATGATGCCGAGCGCGGTGGGCAGCGACATCCAGCTGCGCACCGCGTTGGCCACGCTCAAGGTCTGCGTCCAGCCGAATCCGAGCCCGCTGGCGAGGCTGACGAACAGTGTTGTCGCCAGGGCTATCACGCCGAGTAGCGCGGCGGCGGTGACCAGCTGCCTGAACCCGCCGCCCCACCGTCTGGCCAGCGCCATCCCGACGAACCCGAGCGCTATCAGGGAGGTGATCTTCACCGACGACGACAGCGAAATGACCACGGCGCCGGCGATGAGCAGGGCATAGGCCCGCCGGTCGAACGGATGGGTGTCCTCGATGGCGCGCAGGGTCAGTTCGACGCCGGCCAGCATCAGCCCGAGCATCAGCGCATCGTTGTGCACACCGCCGACCAGATGGAACAGCACCAGCGGGTTCGCGGCGCCCAGCCACAGCGCGCTCACCGGCGCCACACCGCAGCGCACCGACAGCCGCGGCAGCGCCCATACGATCAACGCGACACCGGCCAGCGCGAGCAGGCGATGCACCCAGACTCCGGCGATGATGTTGTCGCCGGTGACGGTGGCGATACCGCGGCCCATCCACAGGAACAGCGGACCGTACGGGGCGGGGGTGTCGCGCCAGATCGTCGGCACATTGTTGGTGAGGACGTTATCGATGCCGAGCCCGGCGACCGGTCCTTCCTTATAGGGATCGATACCGCGGGCGGCGATCTCGCTCTGCGCGAGATAGGAGTAGACGTCGTTGCTGAACAGGGGAGGCGCGACGCTGAGCGGGATGATCCACAGCAGCAGGGTGCGATCCATCTGCGAGCGGGTGAGCCGGTGGATGGGCGCGCCGCCGATGCCGCCGACGGCGAAGCGGCCGAGCAGCAGCCAGGCCAGTACCACGACGACGGTGCCGACCATGCACATGGCCAGCGAGCCGGTATGCGCGCGGGCGAAGATCCCGAGCACCCGCACTCCGGAGGTGGGATTCTGGTGCACCGGCTGGGCGCCGATGCCGAGCGCGCTGATGGCCATGAGGACGGTGCCGGTGGCGCCGAGCAGCCGGATCCGGTTCAGCTGCACCGTTTCCTTGCGGTCGAGACCGGGCACCTCGGATTCGTCACGGTGCAGCACCGCGATGGTGTGATCCGCCGCCGGTGCGTCCAGCCCCAGTGCCCGGCGCACCAGCGTCGATGTCTTGCGCCGCGCGCCTTCCAGTACCGCCACGAGAGGCAAGCGTAATGGGGCGAGCGTGGTTGTCTCCCGGCGACAGCCTGGGCGCATGGGCGAAGTGAACGCAACGGTGGCGGGGTGCTCCGGGACGCCGGTAGTGGCCGGGCCGCAGTGGCAAACCACCAGCATCCGGCGTTGTCCGGTGGGCGACCTCGGTGGCCGCGGGAGGTCCCGGCGATCTGCGCGGGGGCCGAGCCACGTGCTCGTTGGCCGCCCAGAGGGAAGTGGCACCGGCCGGACCAGCGTTGCCGGGTGGTGATGATGTGCGGTTCCCCGGAACACGGGGGAGTGATTTGCTTCACCTTTCGGAGTCGGCCAGTGCGGCATGACCTGCGGGTTCGATGCGAAACCGGAGGTGAGGCGGCTGTGACCGGCGGTCCTGGCCGAATGCCGACGTCCGAGGTCAGGGGACCCTTATTAGATTTCGGGAACGAATTCCGCCACACTGATGTTGTGAAAACCGTGGGTTTGCCGAACGCCGATGAAAGGGCTGGTCACCGGGCCGGTACCGCATCGAGTGCTGCGCCCGCGACGTCCGGTGAAGGTCATACCCGCGCGGCCATCGTCCAGCTGCTGCTGGAAGAGGGACCGATCACCGCGACCGCGATCAGCGCCAGGCTCGGGCTCACTCCCGCCGGCGTGCGCCGTCACCTCGACGCGCTCATCGACTCCGGTCAGGCCCGTGCGAGCCGGTCGGCGCCGTGGCAGCAGAAGGGCCGCGGCCGTCCCGCCAAGCAGTACCAGCTCACCGCCGCCGGGCGCGGCCGTCTCGGCCACGCCTACGACGATCTGGCCGGCGCCGCGATCCGCCAGCTCGGCGAGATCGGCGGCGAGAAGGCCATCACCGAGTTCGCCCGCAAACGGGCCAGGACTATCGTGTCGGGGATCGATCCGGTGCGCGAGCACACTCAGGCCGATACCGAGGCCAAGGCCGAGGAGATCGCCGAGGCGTTCACCGACGCGGGCTTCGCCGCGACCACCCGCAAGGTGGGCACGGGCGTGCAGATCTGCCAGCATCACTGCCCGGTCTCGCACGTGGCCGAGGAGTTCCCGCAGCTGTGCCAGGCCGAGCTCGAGGCGTTCCGGGAACTGCTCGGTACGCACGTGCAGCGGTTGGCCACCATCGCCAACGGCGATTGCGCCTGCACGACGCACGTGCCGCTGCTGGTACTCACCCCCGGCCAGGTGAACCACGAACCGGCCACCGAACCGAATACAGCCTCTCCATCAGCCGTTGCACAGCCCGCAACGGAAGCAACGATCGACTCCGGAAGGAGTGCCGAATGACGACGACCACCGACCAGGTGCAACCGCTCACCCAGGAAGAGACCATCGCTTCGCTGGGCAAATACGGTTACGGCTGGGCCGATTCGGATGTGGCCGGTGCCAGCGCGCAACGAGGCCTGTCCGAGGCTGTCGTCCGCGACATCTCGGCCAAGAAGAACGAGCAGCCCTGGATGCTCGAGCAGCGGCTCAAGGCGCTGCGCATCTTCGATCGCAAGCCCATGCCGAACTGGGGTTCCAACCTCGACGGCATCGACTTCGACAACATCAAGTACTTCGTGCGCTCCTCGGAGAAGCAGGCCGAGACCTGGGAAGACCTGCCCGAGGACATCAAGAACACCTACGACAAGCTCGGCATCCCGGAAGCGGAGAAGCAGCGCCTGGTCGCCGGTGTCGCCGCGCAGTACGAGTCCGAGGTCGTCTACCACTCCATCCGTGAGGATCTGGAGAAGCAGGGCGTCATCTTCCTCGACACCGACACCGGCCTGCGCGAGCACCCGGAGATCTTCGAGCAGTACTTCGGCTCGGTGATCCCCGCCGGTGACAACAAGTTCTCCGCGCTGAACACCGCGGTGTGGTCGGGTGGCTCGTTCATCTACGTGCCGCCGGGCGTGCACGTCGACATTCCGCTGCAAGCCTACTTCCGGATCAACACCGAGAACATGGGCCAGTTCGAGCGGACCCTGATCATCGTCGACGAGGGCGCCTACGTGCACTACGTCGAGGGCTGCACCGCGCCGATCTACAAGTCCGACTCGCTGCACTCGGCGGTCGTGGAGATCATCGTGAAGAAGGGCGGCCGCTGCCGCTACACCACCATCCAGAACTGGTCCAACAACGTCTACAACCTGGTCACCAAGCGGGCCAAGGCCGAGGCGGGCGCGACCATGGAATGGATCGACGGCAATATCGGCTCCAAGGTCACCATGAAGTACCCGGCGGTCTGGATGACCGGCGAGCACGCCAAGGGTGAGGTGCTCTCGGTCGCCTTCGCCGGCGAGGGCCAGCACCAGGACACCGGCGCGAAGATGCTGCACCTGGCGCCGCACACCTCCTCGACCATCGTGTCGAAGTCGGTGGCGCGCGGTGGCGGCCGGGCCTCCTACCGCGGCCTGGTCCAGGTCAACAAGGGCGCGCACGGCTCCAAGTCGACGGTGAAGTGCGATGCGCTGCTGGTCGACACGATCAGCCGCTCCGACACCTACCCCTACGTCGACATCCGCGAGGACGACGTGACCATGGGCCACGAGGCTACGGTCTCCAAGGTCTCCGAGGATCAGCTGTTCTACCTGATGAGCCGCGGTCTGACCGAGGACGAGGCGATGGCCATGGTGGTGCGTGGGTTCGTCGAGCCCATCGCCAAGGAACTGCCGATGGAATACGCGTTGGAACTGAACCGGCTCATCGAGCTGCAGATGGAAGGAGCCGTCGGCTGATGGCAACTGGTGTGGTGGGTGCGGTCGAGGGCGAGAACCCCAAGACCGTGCCGATTCAGAACCCGGGAGCTACGGCCGCGGTCAACAAGGGCGAGGTCTTCACCTCCTACGACGTCAACGCCTTCGAGATCCCCTCGGGCCGCGACGAGGAGTGGCGATTCACGCCGCTGCGCCGGCTGCGCGGACTGCACGACGGCACCGCGGTGCGTGACGGCGCCGCCACGATCGAGGTCGGCTCGGTCGAGGGCGTGCGCGTGGAAACCGTCGGACGCGACGACGCGCGCCTCGGGCAGGCCGGAGTGCCCGCCGATCGGGTCGCGGCGCAGGCCTACTCGGGCTTCGACGAGGCGACCGTGGTGTCGGTCGGCGCGGAGACCGAGGTCGCCGAACCCGTCGTCGTCACCGTGACCGGCCCGGGGGAGGGCAAGACCGCCTACGGGCATCTGCAGATCCGGCTGGATCCCTTCGCCGTCGCCACGGTGGTGATCGACCAGCGTGGCAGCGGAACCTATGCCGAGAACGTGGAATTCGTGCTCGCCGACAGCGCCAAGCTGACCGTCGTCGCGGTGCAGGACTGGGCCGACGACGCCGTCAACGCGACCGCGCACCACGCCGAGCTGGGTCGCGACGCGACGCTGCGGCACATCGCGGTCACCCTCGGCGGCGATCTCGTCCGGCTCACCGGCACCGTGAAATACGACGGACCCGGCGGCGACGCCGAACTGCTCGGCCTCTACTTCGCCGACGCCGGCCAGCACTTCGAACAGCGGCTGCTGGTGGACCACTCGCAGCCCAACTGCAAATCGAACGTGCTGTACAAGGGCGCGCTGCAGGGCGACCCGGATTCGCCCAAGGGCGATGCCAGGACGGTCTGGGTCGGCGATGTGCTGATCCGCGCGGCCGCCGAAGGCACCGACACCTTCGAGGTCAACCGCAACCTGGTGCTCACCGACGGCGCCCGCGCCGACTCGGTGCCCAACCTGGAGATCGAGACCGGCGAGATCGCCGGCGCCGGCCACGCCAGCGCCACCGGCCGTTTCGACGACGAGCAGCTGTTCTACCTGCGCGCTCGCGGCATCCCCGAGGACGTCGCCCGCCGTCTGGTGGTGCGCGGCTTCTTCCACGAGATCATCCAGAAGATCGCGGTCCCCGAGGTCCGGGAGCGGCTCGAGGCGGCCATCGAGGCCGAACTCGCCGCGATCGGCGCCTGATACCAGCCCCCGAACTTTCGTAAAGGAACTCCATGACCACCCTGGAAATCAAGGACCTGCACGCCGAGGTCGCCAACCCCGACGAGACCGGCGAGCCCATCAAAATCCTCAAGGGCGTGAACCTCACCGTGCGCTCCGGTGAGACCCACGCCATCATGGGGCCCAACGGTTCCGGCAAGTCCACGCTGTCCTACGCGATCGCCGGCCATCCCAAGTACACGGTGACCTCCGGCTCGATCACCCTCGACGGGGAAGACGTGCTGGAGATGTCGGTCGACGAGCGCGCGCGGGCGGGCCTGTTCCTGGCCATGCAGTATCCCGTCGAGGTGCCGGGCGTCTCGATGTCGAACTTCCTGCGCACCGCCGCCACCGCCGTGCGCGGTGAGGCCCCCAAGCTGCGGCACTGGGTCAAGGAGGTGAAGGAGTCGATGAGCGAGCTCGAGATCGACGCCGCCTTCGCCGACCGCAGCGTCAACGAGGGCTTCTCCGGCGGTGAGAAGAAGCGCCACGAGATCTTGCAGCTGGGCCTGCTCAAGCCGAAGATCGCGATCCTGGACGAGACCGACTCCGGCCTCGACGTCGACGCGCTGCGCATCGTGTCCGAGGGCGTGAACCGCTACAAGGAGCGCGAGAACGGCGGCGTGCTGCTGATCACGCACTACACCCGCATCCTGCGCTACATCCAGCCGGAGTTCGTGCACGTGTTCGTCGGCGGCCGCATCGTCGCCGAGGGCGGCGCCGAACTGGCCGAGGAACTCGACGCCAACGGCTACGTCCGCTTCACTCAGTCCGCCACCGCTGGAGCCTGATATGACCGCTACGGTCCGCACCCTCGACGTGGCCCGGGTCCGGGCCGACTTCCCGATCCTGAACCGCACGGTCCGGGACGGGAAACCGTTGGTGTACCTGGACTCCGGCGCCACCTCGCAGCGCCCGCTCGCGGTGCTCGACGCCGAACGCGCCTACATCATGGAGAGCAATTCCGCGGTGCATCGCGGCGCGCATCAGCTCTCCGAAGAGGCCACCGACGCCTATGAGGCCGCGCGGGCCGATATCGCGCGGTTCGTCGGCGTCGACGCGGGTGAGATCGTGTTCACCAAGAACGCGACCGAATCGCTGAACCTGGTCACCAACGCCTTCGGCGACGACCGCTTCCCGTACCACGTGGGCCCTGGCGACGAGATCGTCATCACCGAGCTCGAACACCACGCGAATCTGGTGCCGTGGCAGGAGCTGTCGCGCCGTACCGGGGCGACGCTGAAGTGGTACGGCGTCACCGAGGACGGGCGCATCGATCTCGATTCGCTGGAACTGACCCCGGCGACCAAGGTCGTGGCCTTCACCCATCAGTCCAACGTGACCGGTGCGATCGCGCCCGTCGCCGAACTGGTGCGCCGCGCGCGTGCCGTCGGCGCCCTCGTCGTGCTCGACGCCTGCCAGTCGGTGCCGCATATGCCGGTCGACTTCCGGGAGCTCGACGTCGATTTCGCCGCGTTCTCCGGGCACAAGATGCTCGGCCCGTCCGGCGTCGGTGTGCTGTTCGGCAAGCGGGCCCTGCTCGAGGAGACCCCGCCCTTCCTCACCGGCGGTTCGATGATCGAGACCGTCACCATGGAGCGCAGCACCTACGCGCCGCCGCCGCAGCGGTTCGAGGCCGGTGTGCCGATGACCTCGCAGGTGATCGGCCTGGCCGCGGCCGTGCGGTACCTGGACGCCATCGGCATGGAAGCCGTCGCCGCGCATGAGCACACCCTCGTCGACGCCGCGCTCGCCGGGCTGGGCGAGATCGACGGCGTGCGGATCATCGGCCCCACCGAGAACGTCGACCGCGGTGGCGCGGTGGCGTTCCTGGTCGACGGTGTGCACGCCCACGATGTCGGCCAGATCCTCGACGATCAGGGTGTGGCGATCCGGGTGGGCCACCACTGCGCGTGGCCGCTGCACCGCCGGTTCGGCATCGCGGCCACCGCGCGGGCCTCGTTCGCGGTCTACAACACCGTCGACGAGGTCGAGCAACTGGTCGCCGCCGTGCGGAAGGCGCAGAGCTTCTTCGGGGTTGGATAAGTCATGCGCATGGAGCAGATGTACCAGGAAGTGATCCTGGATCACTACAAACACCCGCACCACCGCGGGCTGCGGGAGCCGTTCGGTGCCGAGGTGCACCACGTCAACCCGACCTGCGGCGACGAGGTGACCCTGCGCG
The DNA here is from genome assembly GCF_059509835.1 of Nocardia sp. CDC519. NCBI lineage: Bacteria > Bacillati > Actinomycetota > Actinomycetes > Mycobacteriales > Nocardiaceae > Nocardia > Nocardia sp. CDC519. The sequence goes on from NZ_CM183377.1 coordinate 2,666,324, forward strand.
TCCAGCTGGACGACAACGGCGACGTCGCCGATGTGTCCTACGAGGGGCAGGGCTGTTCGATCAGCCAGGCCGCCACCTCGATCCTCACCGATCAGGTGATCGGGCTGCCGGTGCAGCAGGCGCTGAAGGTGGTCGACTCCTACAACGAGATGATCTCCAGCCGTGGCACCGTCGAGGGCGATGAGGACATGATCGGCGACGGCATCGCCTTGGCGGGCGTCGCCAAGTACCCGGCGCGGGTCAAATGCGCGCTGCTCGGCTGGATGGCGTTCAAGGACGCGGTGGTCCGCATCACCTCCGCCGAGGACGCCAAGCGGACAATGGGCAGTGATCGGTCCACGAATGGGGAAACGTCATGAGTGAAACAGAGACCACCGAAGCCGCCGCCCCGGCCGAGCTGTCGGCCGAGGAGATCAAGCACCTCGAGGACATCGAGGAGGCGATGCGTGACGTCGTCGACCCCGAACTCGGCATCAATGTCGTCGACCTCGGGCTGGTCTACGGCATGCAGGTGGATCAGGACAATGTCGCCACCCTCGACATGACCCTCACCTCCGCCGCCTGCCCGCTGACCGACGTCATCGAGGATCAGTCCCGCAATGCGCTGGTGCGCAGCGGCCTGGTCGAGGACCTGAAGATCAACTGGGTCTGGATGCCGCCGTGGGGTCCGGACAAGATCACCGACGACGGCCGCGAGCAGTTGCGCGCGCTCGGGTTCACCGTCTAGCCGCACCCCGATACGTTCTCCCGTGACCACCGTGCTCGAGCACGGTGGTCACGGTCGTCTCAGGACTCGGTGGGCCCCTACGCGGCGGCGGCTGCGCGCGGGCGTGGTCGCCGGAGCGGGTGACCCGCTGCCCGGCCCGGCGCGATCGGCCGGTCGACGCCGCCGCGAGTAGCCGGATGGCCGGGACGCCGGCGGCGTGATCAGCCCGTGCGCAACCAGCGCACCAGGGAGTCGTTCAACGCCGGGTGATCGAAGTAGCCGAAATGGTCGACCGCCGCGCTGGAGTCGACGGCGAGATGGTCGGCGACCGGCAGGGGATGGGTGCCGTCGAGGGCGAGCGCGCCTGCCGTCGGCACCACCAGATCGTTGTCGGCGCGGCCGAAGACCAGGTCTACCCCGCCGTCGCCCGCGATGCGCAGCAGTGACGAGCCCGCGGGTGGTTCATAATTCGCGCCCGCGGTGAAATAGCGCGCGGTGGTGGGATGGCGGCCGGTGAGCTGTTCGGTCAGGAACTGTGCGCTCGGATTCATCGCCATGAGTCCGTCGAGACCTTCCGCGACACCCGCCGCGATCTGCTTCACCAGCGCCAGCACGATATCGAGGGCATCGGTGACGCCGTTGTCTGGCGCCAGCTGCAACAGCGAAGTGAACCGGTTGAGCAGCTGTTCGTGCTTGCCGACGTCGGCCAGTGCGGTGCCCGCGTTCGGGGTGCCGACCAGCACCGCCCGGCCCACCGTCAGGGTGTCGGCTACCTCGGCCAGATCCGGCCGCTCGGTCAGCACCCGCCCCACCAGCCCGCCGCGCGAATGGCAGACGATATCGACGTCCAATCGGGTGCCGCGCTGTCGCAGATACTCGGCGAGCCAGCCGATGTTGTCGACCGGCGTGCGCGAGACCGTCGGATGATCGAAGGCGAGGACCCGGCCTTCGTAGGCGGCGTGCAGTTCCCGCATCGTCGCCACCGGTAGTTCGCCGAAGGCACCGTGCGTCGAACTGAAGGTGCCGTGCAGCAACAACAACGCCCGGCCGGTACCCATCTGCGCCAGCGCCTCGGCGCTCAGCTCGGGGGCGGGCGCGCGGTAATCGTCCGGGCCTGCCGCCCGCAGCCGGTGCGGATGCCGCCTGTTCTCGACGAATTCGGCGAACCGCGCACCCACCCAGCCCGCGCCCTCGCGCACCAACGGGAAGACCAGCACCTTCAAGATCTTGGTGCCGATCGCGCCGGTCAACCCGCGATGCGCACCGGGCGCTTCCGTCGGCCCCACCACCGGGCGTGGGATCCGGTAGGTCAGCACGCCCGGCGCCGCCTGCGGGAAATGCCAGGTGATGGCGCCGTCCTCGGAGGCGTACAGCACCACCTGCCGCCACCCCGGCCCTGGATCGTCGACTTCCATGACGATGTCGTCCGGTCCGCCCGCCGCCCGGGTACCCACCGCGTCGGTGCGTTCCCGCGGATCGAGGATCTCGACGGTGAGATCCTCCTCGATCTCGTTGAGCGCCAACGCCGTCACCAGCGCGTCCGTGGTCTGCTCGGCCCCGCGCGTCCCGGAACCGGCCGCCTCGTGCACGGTGGCCCGCCCCGTCAGGCCGGGCGTGCGCAAGGTGACCCGCCGGTGCACCTGGACCGCGCGGCCGTCCTCATCGAGCAGGAACTCTTCGGGCATGCGCCGTTACCTTTCCGGTGATCTGTTCCGCCGCAGTGTAAGTCGTGGATGACCGAAGGCCAGGTAGCCCAGATGAGTCGGGGTGATCCGGTCGGGATCGGCCGCCACCCGGTCGCGGGTGTATTCGGCGCGGGCGCGCCGCAGCAGCTCGGCCACCGGAACGGGCGGATCGGCGAAGGCGCCGTCGTAGAAGCGGGCCGCCAGCTCGGCGGCGACGGTGTCGTCGATGGTCCACAGCGGTGCGACGACACCGATCGCGCCGGTGCGCAACAGTGCGGTCGCGAATCCGGCGTAGCTGCCGAGAATCGACTGGCCCGCGCCGACCGAACAGGCGTTGAGGTAGATGAATGGGGTGGTGCTGGTATTGCGCAGCCCGCGCACGGCGAGGGCGGTGAGGAAGGACGCGGTGAACCCGTCGCCGCGTGGCTCCAGCAGCACCAGACCGTCTTCCTGGACGGCATCGTCGAACGTGCCGTGCAATGCGACATGCAGCAGATCGACGGGCACCCGGCCTTCGAGGCAGTCGATCACCTGCTCACGCATCGGCGGCAGCGCCGTGACCGGCCCGTACTTCTCGCGGAACCGCACGGCCTCGGCGACCGCGGCGGGCAGCGGAGGGAAGTTCCTGACGCCGTCGTAGTCGGCGGTGAGCACGGCTTGGGCGAATACCGGATGCTCCCGGCACGGGCTCGGCGCCGGCCCTTCCGGCGAAAACGGCCAGCGCGACATGGCCAGATGTGCGCCGAGAAACGGGGCGAGCCCCGCGTACGCGGTGTGCAGCGGAGGGTCGAGCACTGCCAGCTCCCAGGGCACGAACGACTCCTCGGTCAGCCACAGCACCGCAGGCGCTCCGGTCCGGTCGCGTACCAGTTCGCGCAGCGCCGAGCGGATACCGCTGGGCAGCGCCGAGGCCACCAGATCGCCGTAACCCTTCAGGTTGTCGAAGATCGCGACTCCGCGAAACGCCTCGGCCTTGACCAGTCGGCGCGTGTAGGTCGCGAAATCCCGTGCGCTGTGGTCGATACGGCTGCGCCGCTGCGCGTCCGGGATGGCCAGATGTCCGCCGAGGGCATAGGCATCCCAGAGGTAGGTGCCCGGTTCGTCGGCCCGGACGACCACGACAACGAGATCGGGCGGCGCCTCGTCCAGTAGCGAACCGAGGTCGAGCAGCTGACGGGCCGGCGGCGGTGGCGGTGGTGTGGTGGCCAGCCGGCTCGCATTCGGCGCGACGACGAGGACGCGCGAAGCGAGCCCGATGATCCGTCCTTGTTTGCGGAGGATCAGCCGCAGGGTGCGTTCGGCGGTCAGCGACGGATCGGTCAGCGCACGCATGGTGAACGTGTGCCGCGGATACGGATCCGCGAGCGTCACCCGCACAGTGGTATGCGGATCACCGGCGACGACCAGCGATTTCGGGTCGACCAGCAGTTCGATCTCGATCTCGAACTCCGGGTCCGAGGAGTACACGTGCATCTGGCCGGACACCATGGTGGCCATATCGAAGGTCTCCGACAGGCCGACGGTCACCTGGAACGGCTCGTGCGCCACGACGACATCGGGGGCCTCCAGTCGTGGATAGCAGGCGTAGGCCCAGATCTCCTCGTCCGGTTCGCGGTCCGCCGGTGCTGCCTCGTCGTCGGTCGACTGCGTCATCCGCCGCAAACGTTCGGCGGTTTCGCGGGTGTCGTCGGACTCGGCAGGCCCGAGCTGGACTGCCTCCCCGAGCCGGGGGCGGCCGGGCACGCCCGGTACCGCACTGTGGTCCCGCGCCTGTTGTCCGTGCGGCCGGACGAGATCGCGGAGCCTGCGCCTGCGCCGCTTTCTATCGGATCCGTAGGGCGGGGGAGCCGGACGCGGCGCCGAACCCTGGTAGCCCCCGCCCTGCGGGGGCTGCGTGTTCGGTGGGGGCGCCGCGTCGTAGTAGCTGCCCGGGTGTCCGGAAATGGCGCGTACCAGTGCGTTCCGGAACGGCCGATGCATCCGCGCCGTTGCTTGGAGGACCTCGCGCGCGGCGATGCGAGTCGCTTCGGAAGGTTCAGCGCCGGACCTGGTTTCCCGCATCAGCTGGTCGATGGCCGCGTTGCTGCCGAGATCGGTCATGACGAGCTCTCCGACCAAGGTCGATGCGGTGTCGAGCGCCCGGCCACTCAATGCGCCCACCTGTAGCTTGCTGCGCGCCCGCCGGCCCACCGCGTACGCGATCAGCAGGTCGACCACGAGATCGAAATCCACGGGGATCCCTCCTGTCGTGTCTCCTGCCTCGCCGCCGCGCACAGCAGATATGTGTCCGTCGAAGTCTTCCAGAAACGCGCGGCCGTCCAAAGAACCCCGGTGACATCCCCGCGAACGTGCGTTGCGGCGGATCCGCACCCGACGAGGGCGGACCGACCGGGCGGTCCGATAACCCTGCCTACGCCGCTGACGTGCGATAACGGGATACCCTCCGCCGCAACGGATCGCGTTCTGTGAGTCCGCCTTGCCAGTTCGGCGGAGAGTTCGCGGCATTGCTGCTAGGGTGGGCGAGTCGTCGGGTTCCGGGCTGTCGGGCCGGTGCGTTCCGTTGGCTCGGCGGTCGATCGAAGTGCTTGTCCGGCGGTTGCTTTCGGGCAGCCGTCGGGGGTGTTCGATGCTCTGCCGGGTGCCCGACGCGAAACCTCATCCGGCCAGGGGTGCAGTCATGGTCGGGCGTCACGAGGAAGGCGAAACGAAGCGCTGTGGCAGCAGGCTGTGGCATCTTGTGGCGCTCCCTCGAGCCCCGTCAACGAGAGAGCTGATGAATCTGAATATCGCCGTGCTGGTTCCGTGGATCTTGGCTCCTGCTCTCGTCCTCGCGGTGGCCTGGTACGCGGTGCGGGCGGTACGGGAGCAGAAGACCCGCGCCGACGCGCTGGAGCGAGACCTCGGCATCCGCGAAGAGATCCTGGAGCGGTTCGCCACCACCACGCTGCCGTCGCTGACGGAATCCGTGCGCAGGCATGAGCAGCCCGCGAGCATCGTCGAAGTCCCCGAGGGTCTGGAGGATTCGCGATTCGCGCAGGTCATGCGCTGGGTATCGGAACGCATCGCCGAGGACATGCGCGGGATCCAGACCGAGACCAGGGAGAACGCGGTCCGTGAGGCCGAGGAGCAGACCCATCGCGCCATCACCGCGGCCGAGGCGAGCGTGCGCGCCGAAGAGGCCGCCAGGCGCGAGAAGGCCGAAACGGCCGCTCGTGAGGCCACCAGCGCCGCGGTGCGCTCGTTCGGCACCTCGGTGGTCAGCCTCGGCGCCGATGTGAGCCAGGTGGTCAGTGCCGCGCTGCGGGAACACCGCGACGACGACGTCTACGAAACCCTCATCCGCATCGACCACACCGTGCAGCAGATGATCCGCCAGGCGCAGTCCTATGTGATCGTCTGTGGCGGTCTGCCCGGCCGCCGCTGGCCCGCCCAGTCGCTGACCGACGTGGTCGGCGGCGCGATCGGCCGCGTGCGCGACTTCCTGCGGGTGCGTTCGGGTCAGCTGGACCGGGTGGTGATCAGCCGTTCGGTGGAGCCGCTGGTGCACACCCTCGCCGCGCTGATCGACAACGCGCTGCGCTACTCCCCGCCCACCTCCTACGTCGATGTGAGCTTCCAGGAAGGCCATCACGGCGTCACCGTGATCGTCGACGACGCGGGCGTGCGGATGAACGCCGAGCAGATGGAGGAGGCCAGGCAGGTGCTCGCGCACGAGCGCTCGGTCGACATCCACCAGCTCGGACCCGCCCCCAAGGTGGGCTTCCCCGGTATCGCTGCACTGGCCCGCCGGTACGGCTTCACCGTCTACATCGATGGGCCCAACGCCTACGGCGGCATGCGCGCGATGGTGTACATCCCGGAATCGTTGCTGGTCAGCCCGCGGGCCCCGCAGGCAGGCGAGGCCGCGCCGGTCGCTGCGGGCCCGTCGTCGGCGCCTGCGGCGCTGCCCTCGGGGCCGGCAGCCGCTGTGCTGCACGGCGAATCGGCGCCGGCGGGCGCCCGGGTCAGGGAATCCGCGCCGCTGGCCGCCGTCACCAGCATGCCCGCCGCCACTACCGGGCAGTCGACCGCCGTACGTTCGACCACTCTCGGATCGGCCGCGGGGAGCGGCGCGTCCGAGTCGCCGATGCGTTCCACGTTGACGGGGGGCAATGCGATGACGGGGCTGTCCGACCTTCCGGACACCGACGACCGGCCCACGATGACCGACGTCACCACGGGTGGTCTGCCCAAGCGCCGCCGCCGCGCCGTCGCGGTGGTGCCACCGGTCGCTTCGCACGGTTCGAGCACCGAACCGGGCAAGCCCCGGCCCGAGATCGCCGCCGCTTGGCAGAGCGGCTCCAAGAGCGGCCGCGCCGCCGCAACCGACGACACCGAAGGGATGACATCCTGATGGGCTCACCGAGAACTGTTGTCACCGACAGCACCAACAAGCTCGGCTGGTTACTCGAGGACCTCGAGATTCCTGGCGTCCGCTTCGCGGTCCTGCTGTCCGACGACGGGCTGCGGATCGCGCACTCCAGCGGAGTCGCCAAGGACGACGCCGAGCGTTTCGCCGCGGCGGCGTCGGGTCTGCGTTCGCTCGGCAAGGCGCTCGGTGAGTTCTGCGGCGGCACCGGTAACGGCGTGCGGCAGAACATGACCGAGTACGACCAGGGGATGATCCTCATCACCGCGGCCGGCGAGGGCGCCCTGCTGGGAGTTTCCACCACCACCGACATCGACGTGGGCCTCATCGCGCACCGGATGAACGAGCTGGCCGACCGCGTCGGCCACGAACTCGGCAGCCAGCCGCGCGGGAGCGTTGACGGCGGCGAAATGTCATGAGCGGGCCGCGGCGTGATCCCGACCTGGTCCGCGCCTACGTGCGGACCAGGGGACGCTCGCGTCCGACGCGTGAATTGGACCTGGTCACCCTCGTCGTCGCCGTGCAGAAGCCGGGGCCGGGAACGAGCCCCGACGCGCGGCGAGTGGCCGAGGTCTGTGCCCGTGGTGCGCTGTCGATCGCCGAGATAGCCGCCTACCTGGACCTGCCGCCCTCGGTGGTCAAGATTCTCGCCGCCGACCTCCTCGACACCGAACACCTCGCCATACCCACACCGGCCGAATCACTGCCGGAGATAGCTTTGCTCCAGGAGGTTCTCAATGGGCTCCGTGCTCTCCCGGCCTGACCGCACCGTCGACTATGTGCCGGAGACCGTGACCCGATCGGTGAAACTGCTCGTCGCCGGGAATTTCGGCGTCGGCAAGACCACCTTCGTCAGCAGTGTTTCCGAGATCAAGCCGCTTCGCACGGAGGAAACCATCACCCAGGCCAGCGTCGGCATCGACGATATGGCGGGTCTGCCCGGCAAAGTGCAGACAACGGTGGCGATGGATTTCGGGCGCATCACGCTCAATCCCGAACTGGCGCTGTACCTGTTCGGCACGCCGGGGCAGCAGCGGTTCGTGCCGTTGTGGGAGGAGCTGGCCCGTGGTGCGCTCGGCGCGCTGGTCCTGGTCGACACCCGCCGGATCGAGAAGTCCGACGAGGTGCTGTCCGTCCTCGAGGAACGCGGTGTGCCGTACGCGGTGGGCGTCAACGAGTTCGAAGGCGCGAACCGCTTTCCGCTGTCCGAGATCCGGGACGCGCTCGACCTCACCCCGGACACGCCGTTGACCGCTCTGGACGCACGTGACCGAGGCACATGCCTGCGCTCGTTGATCATGCTCGTCGAATTCCTGTTCCATCGACTGGAGTCTCGTCTTTGACAACCCATAACCCCGTCACCGCAGCGCGCGCACCGTTGAGCGGTTGCCCTGTCGCGCACGGATCCCCGATCGATTCCGACGGCCCCCGGGTGTCGCTGTACACCGAGGAGTTCTCCGACGATCCGCACCGCGCCTACCGGGAAATGCGCAAGCGTTTCGGTTCGCTGGTGCCGATCGATCTGGCTCCCGATGTGCCCGCGACCCTGGTGATCGGCTATCAGGAGGCGGTGCGGATCCTCAACGATCCCGATCACTTCCCGGCCGACCCGCGCACCTGGCAGACGAGTATTCCGCCGGATTCGCCGGTCAAGCCGATGATGGAGTGGTATCCGAACGCGCTGCGCAACAGCGGAACGGCACACGCTCGGTACCGGGAGGCCTACGTCGCGGGGATCGACAAGATCGATCTGAACGCGCTGAACGCGACGGTCGAGAAGATCGCGATCCCGTTGATCAACACCTTCTGCGAAAAGGGCTCGGCCGACCTCGTCACCGATTACGCGTTTCCGCTGGTGTTCGAGGTGCTGAACCGGATGGTCGGCTGCTCACCGGAATTGGGTCAGCGGGTGGCCACCGGTATGGCCGCGCTGTTCGACACCGTCAACGCCGAATGGGGGATGAACTACCTCAGCGAGGCGCTGATGGAACTCATCCAGCTCAAGCGGTCGCAGCCCGGCGACGACGTCACCTCGGTGCTGGTATCGCATCCGGCGAATCTGGACGACGAGGAGCTGCTGTCGAATCTGATCAGCTTCTACGGCGCCGGCCTCGAACCGCAGCAGAACCTGATCCTCAACACCCTGCTGCTGATGCTGACCGACGACCGCTTCGGCGGCGACATGCTCGGCGGCAGTCTGTCGACTCGCGACGCGCTCGACGAGGTGTTGTTCAACGACCCGCCGATGGCGAATTTCTGCACCACCTACCCGCGCCAGCCGATCCTGATCGACAACGCGTGGCTGCCCGCACATCAGCCGGTGCTGATCAGCCTGGCCGGCTGCAATACCGATCCGGCGATCCGCGGCGGCGAGCTGGCGGGCAACCGTTCGCATCTGGCGTGGAGCATCGGACCGCACGCCTGCCCCGCGCAGTCGGTGGCGCTGGTGGTGGTGCAGGAGGCCATCGACCAGCTGCTCGACGCGCTGCCGGAGATGCGGCTCGCCGAACCACCGGAGGAATTGTCGTGGCGCCCAGGGCCTTTCCACCGGGCGCTGACGGCACTGCCCGTTGTCTTCCCTGAATCCCCACCGTTGAACATAGGGTAAGGATTGCTGTGATGGAGCGCGAAACGATCGTCCTTGACATGGCGGGCGCTGATACCCACGGGGAGGCCGCGCGGCTTCGTGAGCGTGGACCGGCGGCGCTGGTGGAGCTGCCCAACGGGGTGCCCGCGTGGTCGGTGACCGACGCTGCCGCGCTCAAGAGCCTGCTGGCCGATCCGCGGGTGTCGAAGGATCCCCGGCAACATTGGACGGCGTTCATCAACGGCGAGATCACCCAGGAGTGGCCGCTGTTCCCGTGGATCGCCGTGGACAACATGTTCACCGCCTACGGCACCGAGCATCGGCGGCTGCGCAGGCTGGTGGCGCGCGCGTTCACCGCGCGCCGCACCGCCGCCCTGCGTCCGCGCATCGAACAGATCACCGGCGAACTGCTGGACGCGCTCGCGGCGATGCCCGCCGGCGAGGTGGTCGATCTGCGGGCGCACTACGCCTACCCGGTGCCGATCCGGGTCATCACCGAGATGCTCGGTGTGCCCGAGGCATTGAACGCGGGCCTGCGCACCTGCGTGGACCGGTATTTCGACACCACCATCAGTCAGGAAGCCGCGGGGGCCAACTACGTCGAGATGTACGGGCTGGTCACCGAATTGGTCACCTATCGGCGGGTGAATCCCGGCGACGACCTGACCAGTGCGCTGATCGCCGCACGCGACGAGGAAGACGGCTCGCAGCTGAGCGAGAAGGAACTGGTCGACACGCTGATGCTGGTCATCAACGCCGGGCACGAGACCACGGTCAACCTGCTCGACCAGGCCATCGTCGCGCTGCTGACCCATCCCGAGCAGCGCGCGGCGGTGGAATCGGGCCGGGTGCCGTGGACCGACGTCGTCGAGGAGACGCTGCGGTTCCAGGCGCCGGTCGCGCATCTGCCGCTGCGCTACGCCGTGGACGACATCGAACTCGACGGCGGAGTGCACATCGCCAAGGGCGAGGCGATCCTCGCCTCCTACGCCGCGGCCAGCCGCGATCCGAAGGTGCACGGCGACAGCGCCGACGTCTTCGATCTGGAGCGGAAGAACAAGGATCATCTCGCCTTCGGCTACGGCGCCCACCACTGCCTGGGGTCGCCGCTGGCGCGGATGGAGGGTGAGCTGGCGCTGCCCGCGTTGTTCGCCCGCTTCCCCGGCCTGCGACTGGCCGTTGAAGAGTCCGAATTGCAGCCGGTGGTCAGCTTCGTCTCCAACGGTCATCAGCACCTACCGGTTTATCTGAGCGCGGAGCGGTAACAAGTTTCTTGATGAATCTCAACTGGGCAACGCACCATTCGAACGCGTCCACCGGTTCGTGCCCGGTTCGGCACGTATCTCCGCACGATGCCGATGGGCCGCGGGTTTCGCTGTATTCGGCGGAATTCGCGGCCGATCCGCACGGCGCCTATCGCGAGATGCGCGAGCGCTTCGGACCACTGGTCCCGGTCGAACTGTCACCGGGTATCCACGCGACGCTGGTGATCGGATATCACACGGCCGTGCGGATCCTCAACGATCCCGAGCATTTCCCGGCCGACCCCCGCATGTGGCAGAAGGACATTCCACTCGATTGCCCGGTGCTGCCGATGCTGGAATTCCGCACCACCGCGTTGCGTACCACCGGCGCCGAGCATCTGCGCTATCGCTCGGCGAACACCTGGGCACTGAACCAGGTGGACCTGCACGGCTTGCACGCGACCGTCGCGCGGATCGCGGCGTCGCTGATCAACTCGTTCTGCCAGGACGGCAGCGTCGATCTGATCGGCCAGTACGCCTTCCCATTGACGTTCGCGGTGCTCAACGAGCTGCTGGGCTGCCCGCCCGATATCGGTCAGCGGGTGGCCACCGGGATGGCCGCGATCTTCGAAGGCATCGACGCCGAGCAGGGCAACGCGATGCTGGAGCAGGCACTGGCCGAGCTGACCGAGCGCAAACGCCGCGAGCCCGGCGACGACCTGACCACCCGGCTGTTGCGGCACGAGACCGGGCTGTCGGACGCGGAAATGGTGCAGCAGCTGGTGGTGCTCTACGGGGCAGGCATCGAGCCGCTGCAGAACCTGATCGTCAACACACTGCGGCTGATGCTCACCGACGACCGGTTCGCCGGCAGTGTGCTCGACGGCAGCCTGTCGACCCGCGACGCGCTCGACGAGGTGTTGTTCACCGACCCGCCGATGGCCAATTTCTGTAGCACCTATCCCCGTCAGCCCACCATGGTGGACGGGGTGTGGCTGCCCGCGCACCAGCCGGTGGTGATCAGCATGACCGGCTGCAACAACGATCCGGCGATCAACAACGGGCAGTACGCGGACAACCGTTCGCATCTGGCCTTCAGCGCAGGCCCGCACGCCTGCCCGGCACGATCGGTGGCCTATCTGGTGGCCTGCGACGCGATCGACGAATTGCTGGACGCGCTGCCGGAGCTGGCGTTGGCGATTCCCGCCGAACAGCTCACCTGGCGGCCGGGCCCGTTCCATCGCGCGCTGTCGGCACTGCCCGCGGTCTTCCCGAAATCGCCGCCCCTGCCCACTCACTGACGGGTTCGCGCCCGCGACGTTCGTGCTCGCAATGTGCGTGGCCGCACGCCCTGGTTGCCAGGCGTGAGCCGTCATGTGATGAAGTCTCACAACGAAATACGAGTATTTCTGTTCGCTCGCGGGAGCGCCCGCCGCGACGGTACAGTCGGGCCTGCAGCTGTACACGGGCACCGGGAGTTGCCCGCACGAAGGGGGCGGAGGGTATGTGAGACCGCTGCTGTCGAACGCGGTTCGGGAGCAGGCAGCGGGGCTGTGGACTTCGAGGCTGTGCGCACAGCCGGCCGGAGCCGCCGCCCTCGCCGATCGTTTTTCTCGTGGGCATGGCGTACGGGCGCAGCGGCGCGCCCTGGCCCGCCCCTACGGCGACGACCGACGGTGACCCGGCGCCGTCCGGTCGCTTCTCGCCGAGGTCAGACCTGGAGTTCGTATCGTGACCATGCACCAACTCGCCGACACCGGCCGATCCTGTCCCGTCACCCGGGCCATGCCGATGGATACCGACGGGCCTCGTATCTCGCTCTACGCGGCGGAATTCGCCGCCGACCCGCACCGGGCCTATCGGGAGATGCGGGAACGCTACGGCGCCCTCGTTCCGGTAGAACTGGCGCCCGGCGTCCCCGCCACCCTGGTGATCGGATATCGCACCGCGGTGCGCATCCTCAACGATCCGGACCATTTTCCCGCCGATCCGCGTGTGTGGCAGAAGGATATTCCGCCGGATTGCCCGGTGCTGCCGCTGCTGGAATGGCGCCCGCAAGCCCTGCGCAGCACCGGTGCCGAGCACGCCAGGTACCGGCAGGCCTACACCGAGGCCATCAATGGCGTCGACCTGCACACCCTGCACAGCACGGTCGAAAAGATCGCGATCCCGTTGATCAATACCTTCTGCGAGTCCGGCTCCGCGGAGCTGATCAGCCAGTACGCGTTCCCGCTCACCTTCGCCGTGCTCAACGAAATCCTCGGTTTCCCAGCCGAACTCGGGCAGCGGGTGGCCACCGGCATGCAGGCGATCTTCGACGGTATCGACGCCGAGCGCGGCAATGCGATGATCACCGAAGCGGTGATGGAATTGGTCGCCGATAAACGGGTGAATCCCGCCGACGACATCGCCACCCGGCTGCTGAATCATCCGGCGGCGCTGACCGAGGAAGAGATGATCCATCAGCTGGTCACTCTCTACGGTGCGGGGATCGAGCCGCAGCAGAACCTGATCGTCAACACCGTGCTGTTGATGCTCACCGACGATCGCTTCGCCGGCAGCGTGCTGGGCGGGAGCCTGTCCACCCGCGACGCGCTCGACGAAGTGCTGTTCACCGACCCGCCGATGGCGAACTTCTGCGTGAGCTATCCACGCCAGCCGATCCTCATCGACGGAGTGTGGCTGCCCGCGCATCAGCCCGTGGTGATCAGCATGACCGGCTGCAACAACGATCCCGAGGTCAGCGCCGGCCGCTACGTCGACAACCGTTCGCATCTGTCGTGGAGCGCCGGTCCGCATGCCTGCCCGGCCAAATCGGTGGCCTACCTGGTGGTGCAGGACGCGATCGACCAGTTGCTCGACGTGCTGCCCGAGATGCGATTGGCGGTGCCGCCGGATCAGCTGAGTTGGCGTCCGGGCCCGTTCCACCGTGCACTGGCCGCCATGCCGGTGGTGTTCCCGCCCTCGCCGCCATTGACGGTGCGCTGAGGTTCGGGCCGCTTCCCGCCGCTCCGGGAAGCGGCCCGCCGCGGCGCCGGATGCCGTGACCGATCAGTTGGTTTCGATGTCCCGGTGCCGGAAACCCAACGCGCCCACCACGCACAGCAGCACCGCCACGACCGCGGTGATCAGTACCGGCGCCGCCGCGAAATCCACCGCAGGCACCAGCGGAATATTGTCGAAGGGGGAGATGCTCATCAACCAGTCCGGGAATTTCAGGGTCGCCCCGAACATCAGCACCACGAAGCAGAACGCCAGCGCGATCCAGGCGCCGACGGTGGCCAGCGGCAGAAACCCGAACAACACCACCGTGATTCCGCCCAGCACCCACACCGCGGGCAGGTAGGTCAGCGACGCGCCGAGCAGCGGAAGCAGCTGCGACATGTCCCCGGTCATCGCGCCGTACATCAGCCCCATACCGAACCCGCCGAGGGCGAGCACCACCGCCGAGCCGGCCAGCATGATCACCAGATGCCCGGCCAGCCAGCGCAGCCGCGGCAGATCGGTGGACAGCAGCGGCTCCACCCGCCCGGCCGCTTCCTCCGCGCGCGGGCGCAGGCCGGCGGAGATCGTGTAGGCCGAACCGATCAACGCCAGCAATCCCGCAGACATGGCGTAGAAGGCGTCCACCAGGCTGCCGACGTCCTGCCCGAGCATCTCGCCGAGATCGACGTCGCCGAGCAGATCGCCCACATCGTCGCCGATCGACCCGAAAGCCAGCCCGGCCAGCAGCATCCCGACCGACCAGCCGATGAGCGATCCGCGCTGCAATCGCCAGGCCAGTCCGAACGCACTCCGCAAGGATTCTCCCGCGCGCGCCGGCCCGGGGCGCGGCGGCAGCACGCCTGCACCGAAATCGCGATGATCGAGCACCCGCCGCGCTGCCAGCGTGATCGCGACGGCCACCGCGAGCGAGAGCAGTGCGGGCCACCAGACCTCGCCGTCGTAGGGCCGCATGGCCTGCCCCCAGCCCAGCGGTGACAACCACGACAACACCCCGTTACCCACATCGCCGACCGCGCGCAGCACGTACGACACCGCGATCGCGGCCCCGGTGAGGCCGTAGACCGCGCGGGTGCTCTCGGTGAGCTGGGCCGCCAGCAATGCGATGGCCATGAACACCAGACCGGCGCAGGTGGCGCCGACACCGAGTGCGATCGAACCGGCCGCGGGCAATCCGTAGGAGATCAGGCTCAACGCCACGGCCACGCCGTAGACCAGGTTGGCCAGCACCGCGAGGATGGTCGCGCCGGTGAACCCGGCGTGCCTGCCGACCACGCCGGAACGGATGAGCTCGTCGCGGCCGGTCTCCTCGTTGGCGCGGGTATGCCTGCCGATCAGGAACATACTCATCAACCCGGCGACGATCATCCCGAAAGCGCTGGCCTGGAACGCCACTTGGCCGCCGATGGTGTCGAGCACCCGGGGCGGGCCCGCCATGGCCACCATGGCGGCATTGCCCTGCATGCTGGCCGCGACCCGGTCCAGATCGGCCTGGGTCGGATAGGCGACGTCCACGCCGACGGCCTGCGAGTAGTAGACGAAGGTGCCGCCGAGTAGCCAGCAGGCCAGCGCGATGCGTTCCCGGCGCAGGAAGAAGCGGGTGAGGATACCGGTGCCGGTGAGCGTCGTCGTGGTCATGATTCCTGCACTCCCGAGGCCGCGAGCTCGTCACCGTAGTGGCGCAGGAACAGCTCTTCGAGGGTTGGTGGCTGGCTGGTGAGGGTACGGATACCAAAGCCGGTGAGGTGGCTGATGGCCGCGTCCAGATCGACGGTGTCGACCTGGAACCGGGCGCGATTGCCCTCGACCACCAGATCGTGCACGCCTGCGAGCTCGTCCAGCCCGCTGGGCGGGCGGGTGGTCTCGCAGGCGATCGAGGTGCGGGTGAGGTGGCGCAGGTCGGCGAGGCTGCCGGATTCGATGGCCTTGCCGTGGCGGATGATCGTTACCCGATCGCACAGTGCCTCGACCTGGGCCAGGATATGGCTGGACAGCAGGACGGTACGGCCGTGTTGTTTCACCACCTCGTCGATGCATTCCTGGAAGACCGCTTCCATGAGCGGGTCGAGTCCCGAGGTCGGTTCGTCGAGCATGAGCAACTCCACGTCCGAGGCCAGCGCCGCCACCAGCGCCACCTTCTGCCGGTTGCCCTTGGAGTAGGTGCGGCCCTTCTTCGTCGGGTCCAGATCGAATCGCTCCAGCAGTTGCGCGCGGCGCTTTTCGTCCAGTCCGCCGCGCAGTGTGCCCATGAGATCGATGACCTCGCCGCCGGTGAGGTTGGGCCACAGGTTCACATCGCCGGGCACGTAGGCCAGCCGCCGATGCAGTTCGGCGCCGTGCTGCCACGGGTCACCGCCCAGCAGCGTGGCGGTGCCGCTGTCGGCGCGCAAGAGACCGAGCAGAACTCGGATGGTGGTCGATTTGCCGGCGCCGTTGGGACCGAGGAAGCCGTGCACCTCACCGGTGGTGACGTGGAGGTCGAGCCCGTCCAGCGCGCGGGTGCGGCCGAAAGTCTTGACCAGGTTGGTGATATCGATTGCCGCAGACATGTTTCAACGGTAGCGACGCGTGCACGTCGATGCGGGTCAACGGGAATCACCGGTGTGGCGGCGTACCGGGCTGCCTGCGTGCGTGGCTGCTCGATCGGTGCCGCAGCCATCGTCGTCCTTCGCCGCGGCGGCGCGGGCCGGGATGACCGGCCGTTCACACACCGCGCTCCGACCGGCCGTGGGACCGAGTGATCGACGCCACAAGTTGAGAGCCACGGTTAACTTACCCTATAGTAAGTTATCGCGTTGCCGAGGTTGAAAGGCGTAGAGGGGCTCACATGGTGTCGCTAGTGGGGGATCTACCGCGCGCTGCGCGCAATATCTGGTCGCTGTCGTTCGGTGACGGTATCGAGCCGTACGCGCCCACGCCGTCGACGGTCGTCTACGACGAACCGCACCGCTGCCTGCGCCGGTTCGATCGCGACGAACCGTCCACCCAGCGCCCGGTGCTGCTGGTGCCGCCGCTGGCGGTCACCCCCGCCTGCTTCGATCTGCGCGACGGGCAGAGCTTCGTGCAGTTCCTGCTGGAAACCGGCAGGCAGCCCTACGTCATCGACTACGGCCAGATGACCTACGCCGACCGTGACCTCGGGCTGGAGGAATGGACCCACGACATCGTCCCGACCGCGATCCGGCGGGTCAGCCAGGAGCACGACGGCGCGGACGTCGAGGTCATCGGCTGGTCGCTGGGCGGCATCCTCGCCGTACTGGCCGGCGCCGGGCACGCGGATCTGCCGATCGCCTCGATCACCGCCATCGCCCCGCCGTTCGATCAGCGTAAAACCGTGACGGTGGCGCCGCTGCGAATGCTCGGTGCGGTCACCGGTGGTCGCGAAGTCGATTTGGCCACCCGGGTATTCGGCGGGATCCCCAGCTACATCGTGCGCACCGGGTTCCGGGTGCAGGCCTTCCAGCGTGAGCTCACCCGCCCGCTGTTCGTGGCGCGCAACATCCTGGACGAAGACGCGCTGGCCCGGATGGAGGCCATCGACCGGTTCATGGCGATGATGCCCGGCTATCCCGGCCGGCTCTACCGGCAGATCCACCGATCGTTCATCCTGCGCAACGAGCTGGTCACCGGCACCATCCGGTTGCGGTCGGATCTGGTGGTCGAAACCGCGAAACTCACCTGCCCGGTGCTGATTCTGGGCAGCCGGACCGACTTGGTCGTGCCCGCGGCCGCGGCCCGGGCCGGGCTCGACGTGCTCACCGGTGCGGAGGTGCGGTTCGAGGAGGTTCCCGGCGGTCATCTGGGCATCCTGGCCGGGCCGGCGGCGCGCGAGACGACCTGGCGCGTGATCGACGAGTTCCTGGCTCGCTGAGCGGCTCGGCGAACGGCTCAGGTCGCGGCGCGCAGGAGCCGCTCGCCCAGCTCACGGCAGCGGTCGCGGAATTCGACGGGCTCCTCGATGGTGAAATCGGCCCCGGTCAGGGCGAGTTGGAGTACGAGCCATTCGAACGAATCCACCCGGGTGACCACCCGCGACTGGTCCGCGCCGAGCGCTTCGATATCGCAGTCCTGGAATTTCAGCGCGTCGCGAATCGTCGCGGCGGGAGCGTCGACGACGGCGACCGCGCGATACCTGCGGGCGGTGAGCCCGGCCCGTAGGTACGCGATACCGGATTCGGCCGGTAGTGGGCGCGGGGTGAACCGGGCACCGGTGGCCACGGCGTCGGTGATGCGGTCCAGCCGGAAGGTGCGCCAGTCGGCGCGATCGAGATCCCAGGCCAGCAGATACCAGCGCAGATGCAGGTTGACCTGGCGATACGGTTCCACCCGCCGGGTCGAGCGCGCGCGCGACTTATCGATGTAGTCGAACCGGACCCGCTCGTGTGCGCCTGCGGCGGCCCCGAGCAGGGCCAGCAGTTCGGCGTCGACCGCGGGCGCGATGAGCGGAGCCGCCTCGAGCGACGCGCGTACGGCTTCGGCACGCAATCGCAGCCGGGTGGGCAGGAACTGGTCGATCTTGCCGAAGGCCCGGTCGGCGGCGGCGCCGATATCGGTGTGCGCGTTGGCCGGCGGTTCGTCGGTGCCGGTGGCGCCGAGCAGGGCCAGCGCGATGAGGGTGGCGACCGCCTCGTCGTCGTCGAGGAGCAGCGGGGGCAGTGTGCGCCCGGCCGCCAGCTGGTAGTAGCCCGTCGGCCCCGGCTGGGTGGTGACCGGGTACCCGTAGCTGCGCAGCCGATCGATATCGCGGCGCAGCGTGCGGGCGCTCACGCCCAATCTGGCCGACAGATCCCGGCCGCTGTAGCGTCGCCCGGTCTGCAAGGTGGCCAGCAGTTCCAGCATCCGGCCGGTGGTATCGGACATAGCTCCATTGTCCGCCGATTGCGGTCAAGATCCGTCCGCATCTGGGCCTACCGTCGACAGTGTGACTCGATCAGCTACCGCACCGACCCGATCGGCGACCGCACCGGAGCGCGCGATCCGCATCCGGGCAGCACGGACCAATAATCTGCGTGAGGTCGATATCGACATCCCGCGCGGACAGCTCGTGGTCTTCGCCGGGGTGTCCGGTTCGGGTAAATCGTCGCTGGTGTTCGACACCATCGCCGCCGAAGCCGGATATCAGCTCAACGAGACCTATCCGCCGTTCGTGCGCAATCGCCTGCCGCGCTGGAGCAGGCCGGACGTCGGCGCGATCGACGGACTCTCACCGGTGGTGGTGATCGACCAGAAGCGCCTCGGCGGCAACGCCCGCTCCACCGTCGGCACCATCACCGACGCCTACACCTACCTGAGGTTGCTGTACTCCCGGGCCAGTGAGCCGTATGTGGGCGAGTCCAACCACTTCTCGTTCAACGATCCGGCGGGCATGTGCCCGGCCTGCGCGGGACTGGGCGAGACCCTGGCCACCGACGTGGAGCGGGTGCTCGACCTGGACAAGTCCCTGGAGCAGGGCGCGATCCTGCTGCCCGGCTTCGGCAACGGCCAGTACTGGTACAAGCAGTACGCCGATATCGGATCCTTCGATCCGGCGACGCCGCTGCGCGAGTGGACACCCGACGAACGTGCGGCCCTGCTCTACGGCGGCGCGGCGGCCGCGCGGCTCGGCACCCGTCCACCCAAGGACTACGAGGGGGTCGTGGAACGGTTCGAGCGGATCTACCTGCACACCGCCGATGAGATGTCGGAACGCAAACAGGCGGTGGTGCAACGCTTCACGCGCACCGAGCGGTGCCGCGAGTGCGACGGCGAACGGCTCACAGCCGCGGCCCGCACCGCGACCGTGCTCGGCCACACCATCGTCGAACTCGGGCGAATGGAGATCGACGAGCTGGTCGAGGTCGTCGGGGGAGTGCGCGAACCGGCCGTGCGGCCCGTGGTGGACGCCTTGCGCGAGCGACTCGGCGCCCTGGTCGCCATCGGACTCGGCTATCTGACGTTGTCGCGCCCGACGCTGACGCTGTCCGGCGGCGAATCCCAGCGCATCAAGACCATCCGGCATCTGGGCAGCAGCCTCACCGAAATGCTGTACATCTTCGACGAACCCACCATCGGGCTGCACCCGCATGACGTGCGCGCGATGACCGAACTGCTGAAACGCTTGCGTGACAAGGGCAATGCGGTGCTCGTGGTCGAACACGATCCGGACGTGCTGCGGATCGCCGATCAGATCGTCGAGATCGGGCCGGGCGCTGGCACCGACGGCGGGCGGGTGGTGTTCCAGGGCGGATTCGACGAGCTGCTGCGCGCCGACACCCCGACCGGGCGTGGCCTGCGTCAGCAGCGCACCCCCCGAACGCCACGAACCGCCGCGGGAAAGATCCGCATCGAGAACGCCACCCGCAACAACCTCGCCGGGCTCGACGTCGACATCCCGACCGGCGTACTCACCGTGTTCACCGGCGTGGCCGGTTCCGGCAAATCCAGCCTCGCCGCCGAACTCGCCGCACAGCATCCGGCCACCGTCGTCGACCAGCGCCCGGTGAGTACGAACCGGCGCTCGACGCCGATCACCTACACCGGGATCGCGCCCGCCATCCGCCAGCTGTTCGCCCGTCGTCATGCGGTGCCGGCCGCGCTGTTCAGCGCCAACTCCACCGGCGCCTGCCCGGCCTGCAAGGGTCTCGGGGTGATCTACACCGATCTGGCGTTCATGGACGGTCAGGAGGTGGTCTGCGAAACCTGCGGTGGACGGCGGTTCACCGAGGAAGTGCTCGGCTACCGCGTCGACGGTCTCTCGATCGCCGATATCGACGAGCTGACCGTCGATGAGGCATTGCGACGGCTGAGCACCCCCGCGATCACCAAGGCGCTCGGCCATATCGCCGACGTCGGCCTCGGCTATCTGCGGCTGGGCCAATCACTGACCACGCTGTCCGGCGGGGAATGCCAGCGCCTGAAGATCGCCAAGGAGCTGGCCGCCCGCGCCGAGCACACCCTCTACATTCTCGACGAGCCGACCACCGGTCTGCACCTGTCCGATATCGACACCCTGCTCGCGGTGCTGGACGCCTTGGTCGGCAAGGGCGACACGGTGGTCGTCATCGAACACAACCTAGAGGTGATCCGGCGCGCCGACCGGATCGTCGACCTCGGGCCGGGGCCCGGTCGGCGCGGCGGCCGGATCATCATCGAGGGCACCCCCGAGCAGCTGGCCGCCTGCGCCGAGTCGGCCACCGGACGGGCACTGCGCGAAGCGATCGGGTGATTCCCGGCGACGACCCCGCCGGACGCCATCGAGCCGGCGGACGGCTCGGTCAGGAGGCCGAGCGGGCGATGATCACCGGGCACTCGGCGGCGTGCAGCACCGCCTGGCTGACCGAGCCGAGCGTCATGCCGACGAACCCGCCGCGGCCATGGCTACCGACCACCAGCAGCCGAGCCTCCGCCGCGGTATCGATCAGCAGCCGCGCGGGCCGCTCCTCGGCGACCACCTGGCGCACGGTGACCTCGGGGTAGCGGGTGCGCCACGGTGCCAGGGCATCGGCCAGTCTCGACTCGGCCTCGGCCGCGAGCTCGGCTCGGGACAAGTAGCGATAGAACTCCGACCACGCCGTCACCGCCACCAGTTCCGCACCGCGGCGGGCGGCCTGGTCGAAGGCGACGGCGATGGCGTGCACGCTGCTCGGCGAACAATCGGTACCGACCACCACCGGACCGTGCGCGCGCTCGGCGAACTCCGGGATCACCGCGACCGGGCAGTGCGCGTGCCGGGCCAGCGAGGTGCTCACCGAACCGAGCAGTCCGCGCCGCAGTGCGCCGAGACCACGGGTGCCGACGACCAGAATCCTGGCCGTGCTGGAGCGTTCACGCAGCAGCGGGACGGGCGCGGCTTCCCGCACGAGGGTCTCGATCTCGATCGGGCCGATGGGCGCGGCCGCGGCGGTGGCGATCTCACGGGCTTCGGCCAGCGCCTCCTGCCCGGCCTTGCGGTAGCTCTCGGCGTCGATCGGCGCATAGCCGAGGGTGGGGCCCACGTCGATCGGCACACCGATCGCGTACACGATGTGCAGCGGGCTGCCGTGGCGGGCGGCATCGGCAGCGGCCCAGCGCACCGCCCCGATGGCGGATCGGGAGCCGTCGGCGCCGACGACGACCGGTGCGCTGTCAGTGGACATGGCCTGCTCCTCAGTGCGCGGTGCGCTCGACGGTGAAGAACTCGGTGACCGGGCGCCGGGGTGTGGGCGGCTGCTCCGGCTCCTCGGGCGCGGCGCCGATGCGCACCACCACCTGCGGCACGGCCGGTCGTGGAATCAGTCCGGCGATGATGCGCCGGCTCGACGGCAATTCGGTGATGTGGGTGAGCGGACAGGTCGCCAGCCCGGCCGCGGTGCATTCCAGCAGCACGGCCGATAGGGCCTCGCCGGTGCGCAGCCACGGCAGCGGAGCGTCCTCGGGGGAACTGAGTACCGCCAGCCGGGCGTGATCGTCGAGCTCGCCGCGCCGCAGCGAGCGAGGCCCGGCCGGGAAATCGCGCCCGACGCCGACCTGCGCGAGTTCCGCGTTCGAGGCCAGCGCAGTCGCCGGGATCCCGTCCAGGTTGGCGCTGTTGCCCGCCCACCAGTGCAATTCGTGCTGGTAATGCGGATCGTGGCGGCGCAGGGCCGAGGACTGTTCCGAGGCCGCGGCCAGGCGCGGCCGCGCCGCATCGTCGAGCTCGTCGAAGGCGATATCGAAGGCCGAGACCAGGGTGCGCACCCCGGGGCCGACCTCGTCCCAGCGCGGTGGTGCGAGCATCGGCAGCCGGTCGGTGTGGCGCCGATCGATCGCACGGGCGAGGGCGAGCAGCCGCTGCGGCGGGTCCGGCCAGGGCCGGAACTCGACCGTCGCCAGCTGGTCGCGGTGCGCCGGGTCGGGCAGCCGGGTGATATCGGTGTGCCAGCCGCGCGCGGCGAACGCGGTGCTCACGTGGTGCAGCATCGCGCCGCAGCTGATCACCAGTTGCCTGGCCTGGGGATCGGCCGAATGCAGCCTGCGTTCGCCGTCGCCGTAGAGGTGGAGCCGGGTTCCGTCGAAGACCCAGCGCCAGGGCTGGGTGTTGTGCACCGACGGCGCCCGGCAGGCCAGCCGCAACGCGGCCAGCACTGTCGGATGCTCGGGGATCCGAACTTCGTCGATGTTGGTCATATCTGCGAGTGTGCTCCTCCCGCAGGTGCCTGACCAGGGTCGTCGGTCCGCATGTCGGACACCGCGACGCCGGGCCCCGTCGAGCGGTACGGCTGCCGCGCAGCTGACCGCGCGGAGTCGAACGAGTGCCGCAGGCTCAGGCGATGGGACTGATCCCGGTGATGAGCGTGCGTCCGCCGACCGTGGCGGTGGTGACGAGCTGAGGGTTGTAGGTGATCGGCTGGGTCTGCGGCCGGTACTCGGTGACGACGACGGTGTACTGACCGACGAAGGCGCCGGGACTGATCGCGAGGCAATGGGTGGTACCCGCGGGCACCGAATCGATGCCGCGCTGGATATCGGCCGCCGAGGGCACGGCCGCACCGGGAGCGACGACGGTACGGGCCTGCTCCCCTGAGCGCGCGACGTAGAACGCGTGCTGGAAGGCGAAGATGGCCGCCGTCCCGGAATCGTCCCCACCGGCGGCATTGCCCTGGATCCGGTTCCCCACCCGTTCCGGCGCACACGCGGCCGGATCGCCGGACGGCGCCGGAATCACCAGATCCGGCCGAGCCCGCGCGGGCGCGGCATCGGTGTCCGGTCCACCGAACCGCACATACGCCGCGGCCAGCAGGGCGCCGGCGCCGAGCAGGCCGAGCATCAGTGTGGCCACCCGGCGTAGTCCGTGACGGCGTTCGATCGGCTCGGGGCGGCCGATCCGCCGCGGCGGGCCCTGGCCGGGCGGTGCGGGCCGGCCGGGCGCGATCTTCTTCGGCGCGGGCAGCGACGACATCCAATCGGCCCATTCGCCCACATAGTCGGCGTTCGCGCCGCTCGTTTCGGACGGCGCTTCGTCCCCGCGCGCACTGTCCCGTCGATCCATAACGCCCCCACCTTCGTCAGGTTCTTCCGTCAGGTCCACCTATTTGTACTGGACCGACGGTGCGATGGGGGCTCACGACACCCGCCCGGGCGGTCGTCCGACCTGCCCGGCGCGTGGTGCGGTGGTCACCAGTGCGTGGTGACCGGGTCGCCGATGCCGACGTTCTCGTAGTACCAGGCCGCGTCGCCGGGGGCGAGGTTGATGCAGCCGTGGCTGACGTTGGCATTGCCCTGCGAGTCGACCGACCAGGGTGCCGAATGGACGAACACACCGCTCCAGGTCAGGCGCACCCCGTACTCACCATCGATCAGATAGCCCTCGGGCGAATCCAATGGGATGCCGATGGTGCGCGAGTCGAAGACGACGTGCCGGAACTTCTCCAGCACCGGGAAGGTACCGGTCGGGGTCTCCCAGCCGGGCTTACCCATCGAGGCGGGCATCACCCGCACCACCTGACCGCCGATGCTGACGGTGAAGGTGTGCGCCGACATGTCCGCATCGGCGACGACACCGGCGTTGGTGGCGAACTCGGTGCGGACCTGATCGCCGAAGCGCACACCGATGGTGGCGTTCGCGGGCAGGTACCCGGTGGGTGTCCAGGTCAGTTGCCTGGCGCCGGCCCAGGAGAAGGTGCCGGTCAGTGGCCGGTCGGCGGTGATCGCCAGCGCGCGCTCGGCGGCTGCCCGATCGGCGACATCGCTGTCGAATCGAACCGTCACCGGATGGGCGATGCCGACCGTGCGTCCGCCGGAGGGCGTGATGGAGGCGACCGTACCGATATCCGCGCCGGGCGGAGATCGGTCGATCATCATGGTGTTCGCCGCGCCCGAACCGACCATGGCCAATGCCATGATCGCGGCGGCCAGAAACAGGTGCCGAACTACGCTTCGCATGGCTCCACCCCCTTCGAGACGGTGTGGTGGGCAGAAGTCCAGTCTAGGCGCGCATGATCAACTACGACACCGGCCGTTGCCTGCTCGTTACGCGAGGCGCGGTGCGGCTACTCGGTCACCAGCTGCCAGTCGTCGGGTAGTCCGTGCACGTGGATTTCCGAACCCTCCGCGTGCAGGGTGACCGTGGCGGGCCCGAGCCGCATATCGGTGAGCGCGAGCTTGCCCCAGCGCCGCGGTAGTCGCGGGGTGACGATGAGCCGCCGGTTCGGTACGCACGGGGTGAGTCCGAGGAACGAGCGCACCAGCAGCAGTGGCGCCGCACTGGCCCATGCCTGCGGCGAGCAGGAGGTCGGGTACGGGATCGGGGAGCGGAATTCGGCGCGGCCGAAGCCGCAGAACAACTCCGGGAGCCGGCCACCGAACTCGGCGGCGGCGTCGAGCAGACCGGTGGTGAGCCGTTCGGCCAGCTCGCTGGCGCCGGGGATGTGGCGGTAGCGCTGCAACCCGGCCACCGCGATGGCGGTGTCGTGCGGCCACACCGAGCCGTTGTGGTAGCTCATCGGGTTGTAGGCGCCCATGGTGGCGGCCAGGGTGCGCAACCCGAAACCGGAGTCCATCGAGGCGTCGGCGAGCTTGTCGATCAGCTCGGCCGCGCGTTCGTCGGCGACGATGCCCGTCCACAGACATTGGGCGGCGTTGCTGGTCAGCGCGTCGACCTGATGTTTGTGGCCGTCAAGGGCGATCGCGTACCAGCCGTTCTTGGCCACCCAGAACGCGTCGTCGAACCGGGACTTGAGGTCCTCGGCCTGGCCGCGTAGCCGCACCGCGGTCTCGTGGTCGCCGAAATGTTCGGCCAGTTCGGCCCGGGCCAGCCGGGCGGCGTAGGCGTAGCCCTGGACTTCGCTGAGCGCGATGGACGGCTCGGCCAGATGCCCGCTCGCGTCGTTGATCGCGTCGTAGCTGTCCTTCCAGCCCTGATTGGTCAGACCTCGGTCGGTTTTGCGGCGGTATTCGATGAAGCCGTCGCCGTCGGCGTCGCCGTATTCATCGATCCAGGCCAGGGCGGCGTCCGCGGCCGGCAGCAGCTCCCGGATCACCGACTCGTCGGCGCCCCAGCGCCAGCATTCGGCCAACAGCATCACGAACAGCGGGGTGGCGTCGATCGAGCCGTAGTACACCTCGCCGCCGAGCACCTGACCGCCTGCCGGGCCGTGCCGCATCTCGTGCATGATCCGGCCCGGCTCCTCCTCGGTGATCGGTTCCACCTTGGTGCCCTGGAGTTTGGCCAGCTGGCGCAAGGTGCCCAGCGCAAGCGCCGAATCCAAGGGCAGCGCCATCCAGGAGGTGAGCAGGCTGTCGCGGCCGAACAGCGTCATGAACCAGGGCGCGCCCGCGGCAACATAGGCCGGGGACCCGTCGCCGCGGCCATCGATGCGCAGGGCGCCCAGATCGCTTTCGGTGCGTTGCAGCACCTGGGTGAGCCGGGAATCGGTGGCGGTCAGATCGGTGGCGGTGGCGCGCCAGGCCTTGAGCCTGCTGATCGGGCTGTCCTCATCGTCACCGAAGGCCATCTGCACCCGTCGGTGCGCCACCACCGGCTGGGCCAGGATCTCGGTCTTCCACTGCCCGTGCGCGGGCACGACCACCTGCCAGGTGACGGTGCCGGGCAGCATCACCGGATCGCCGGTGGCGCTGATGGTGACGCCGCGGCCGGGATCGGTGTGATCGATCAGGTGCAGTTCGCCGTCGACGGACTGGGCTTCGGCGCTGCCGAGATGCTTGCGGCCCTCCTTCACGGCGAACAGATCGGCGAAATCGGCGTCGGCGAACAGTGTCACGGTGATCGCGGTGTCCTCGTGACCGAGGTTCTGCACGATGACCGCTTCCTTGAGCCCCTGGCCGATCATGCGTTTACGCACCACGAGAACGGTGCTGTCGGCGACGCCCTGGCGCGGCTGCTTGCGCATGATGAACCGCGCCTTGAACGCCTCGGGAGTGAGCACCGTGAGCTGTTCGGGCGCTTGGCCGTCCAGCCGCAGCTCCCACCGCGAGATCACCCGAGCGTCGCGATAGAACAGGCCCTGCGAGGTCCCCGCATGGATATCGCCGAGCTGATCGGACAGACAGAAGGTGCTCGCTTCGACGAGGGTGATGGTCCCCCCGCCGCCGTTGACGGCGGCGGGTTGACCGGAATTGAGGACCCTGAGGGGCTCACTCATGCTCGACTCCAAGCCGGTGTCGTGCCGTTGTCCGCACGCAGACCGAGCAGGCCGCTGCGCCGGAGCTCGACGGTGGTCAATTCATCTGCCGGGCGATGGGATTCGTCCCACGCTTCGAGTATGCGGTAATAGGCCGCCTCGTATCCGGCACCGAGCTGATCGACACCGAAAAGTTCTTCCACGCGCTTGCGGCAGGCATACGGATCCAGATCGCCCGCCTTGGCGATGGCGGCGGGCAGTTCGGCCGGGTCGTCGCAGATGATGCCGGTGACCCCGTCCACGATCACCTCCTCGACCGCGCCGCCGCGCAACGCCACCACCGGGGTGCCGCAGGCCATCGCCTCGATCATCACGATGCCGAAGGGCTCCTCCCAGCGGATCGGGAACAGCAGGCAGCGCGCCGAGGCGAGCAGTTTGCGCTTGGCCACGGCATCGGCCTCACCGAAGACGTGATCGCGCTCGGTGAGCAGCGGTTCGATTTCCTTGGCGAAGAACGCCTTTTCCGGCGGCTCATTGCATTTACCGGCCAGGATCAACGGAATACCGGCCTCGTGCGCGGCGTGCAGGGCCAGGTGCGGACCCTTGTACGAGGCATAGCGGCCCAGGAACAGCGCGTAGTCCTTCTTCTCCACCTGGAACGGCCATTCGCTCGGCCGCAAGGCATTGTGCACGCGGGCGATCCAGTTGAACGACGGGGCCAGCGCGCGCTGGCGATCGCTGATGGCGACCAGCCGGGTGTGTTCGTCGAGTGCGCCGTAGTAGTCGCACATATCGCCGTCGACCGGGCCGTGCACGGTGACGGCGGTCGGAATACCCAGCGCCTCATAGGCGGGCGCGTTGAGCGGGCCCGCGAAGGTGTGGTCGTGGATGATGTCGATGGGCATGCGGCGCGCCAGATCCTCGATGATGCGCCGGACCTTGAGCGCGTTGACCACCTCGGGGAACGGATCGCCGAGTCGGTCGGCCTGGATGCGATCCCACACCGGGATGAATTCCGCTGCGGTGCCCGGCTTTCCGGCACCGAGCAGGGTGACCTGGTGACCGCGCGCGACGAGGGTGTCGGCGAGTTCGGCGACCACCGCCTCCACTCCGCCGTAGCCGGCGGGCGGGACATCGAAATAGGGGGGAGCGACGAGAACGATGCTCAGTTGCCGGTTGCGGGCGGCGCCGTTCAACGCGTCGCTGCCGGGTTTTCGGCCCAGGATGTCGGAGTCGGAATCGGTGTCCTCGTGGGTGAAAATGGTGCTCAACGTAACCCTCCTCAACAGTGGCCGCGGCGCGCGCAGAACGTGGCCGTCGGCCGATGGGTGGAGCTGGTAGCAACTGAAAATCACTGGCGCCGAGGATGTGCGGCGCAAGCAGGCGGCAGCGCACTGCCGCACGGACAACTGACGAATGTCCGACGCCCTCGCGGATTGATCTACACGGCGCCGGCTCCCGCCCGATCCGGGGCCAGCGTGAACGCCGCGCGGCCGGTGGCCGTCGCGTTCAGGGTGTACCTGGCTCGGCGTAGAACCAGGCACTCGGGTGAGCAGTAGCGGTGGATGTCATGGGCGCGGCGTGCCTGACCCACGGTCAGCTCGCCGGGATCGGCCGAGCAGTCCGCGATGTTGGAAACGACCTGGCGCACCGTGATGACGTCGATCCTGGATTCCTGTTCCGCCTCGCGGTCCAGTTCCGGTTCGAGCGCCGGCGACGCCGTGATGTACCCGATCCTCACCGTTACCTCCTGCATGTCGAGCTCGAGCTATCAGTTACGGCAGCCGTTGCGGCTGCCGATCGCGCTGGTGACTCGTGGTGACGCACAAAGCAGGTGAAGCCTGAAAATCGGTACGTGGAGTGATGCGTATCACGTAACCGCGGCCCAGTGTACGCGCACTCAGTTACCTACTCGGCAGTTCGCAGGTCGAACGAGGATTCTGGGTCGGAATATTCGCCGAATCGGGCATCTACAGTGCAGTTGTGGTGGGAGCCGGTGGCTTTCGGGCGGGGCGGACCGTGACGTCGGAGGGTTCGTTTAGCGGTTTTAGGCCGCGCTGGCTATGTGTGAGCTATCTATTTCTGGGTACTCCGGACGCGCATCGGCCCGGCCGCCGCAGCAGCCGGGCCGATGGTGGGAGAGCCGGGTGCGGAAGTGTCAGCCGCGCACAGCACGCAGGACGTCGGCGTGCAGAGCGTCCGCGCGGGCGGTGATGGTCTCGATCCGGCCGAGCGCGGCGGTGAAGGCGGCGCCGTCCTCGGCCGACAGCGAGCCGACATTGATCTCGATGTTGAGTCGCGAACTCGTCGCGGCCGCGCGCGCGGCATCGGCGGCGGCGCCGATATCGGTGACCACATTGGGGTTGCCGATCGGCAGCAGTTCGGCCGCCAGCGACAGCACCTCGTCGGCCTCGTCGACCACCGCCGCGGGCACCCGGGCCGCCTCGATCAGCGCCGCGGTGATCGCCGCGCCGCGGGCCTCGGTCTCCTCGGGCGTGGTCTTGGGCAGCTTGTAGGCCGCGCCCACCGCGGTGAACGCGGCGGCGTCGGCATCGGCGAGCGCCAGCGCCCGCAAGCGAGCCGCGTCGGCCGCCTCGATGATCCGGTCCACGACCGGACGATGCTCGGCGTCCTTGGCCCTGGTGGTGTAGCGGGCGACCATCGCGATCAGCGCCGCGCCCTGAGCGGCGTGCAGGGCGGCGACGGCGCCACCACCGGGTGCGGGCACCTTGGCCGCCAGATCGGCCAGATATCCGGCGACGGTGGCGTCGGCGAAGCTCGGCGCGAGATCCGGATGCGAGGTGGACGGCTGCGACACGGCGGTGTGGCCTTTCGTTGTGCTACGACGGGGCGCACTCACGCTACCGCGACGCCGGTGTGGCCGGTGGCAGGCGGTGAGATAGCCGTGGCTATGTTGAGTGCTATGCGGATCGGATTGGGTATCAATTATTCGGGGGGCTTCAAGGAGGTCGCGGCCGAGGTCGCCGATCTCGAGCGGGCGGGCCTGGACGTCGTGTTCGTCCCGGAGGCCTACTCATTCGACGCGGTGAGCGCCCTCGGCTATCTGGCCGCCAAGACCGAGCGCATCCAGCTGGCCTCGGGCATCTTGCAGCTCTATACCCGCACCCCGAGCCTGACCGCCATGACGGCCGCGGGCCTGGACTTCGTCTCCGACGGCCGGTTCCTGCTCGGTCTCGGCGCCTCCGGCCCCCAGGTGATCGAGGGCTTCCACGGCGTGCCCTACGACGCGCCGATCGGCCGCACCAGGGAACTGGTGGAGATCTGCCGCAAGGTGTGGCGGCGCGAGCGGCTCGAATACGACGGCAAGTACTACCAGATCCCGCTGCCCGCCGACCGAGGCACCGGCCTGGGCAAGCCACTGAAGCTGATCAATCATCCGGTGCGCGAACGCATTCCGGTGTTGCTGGCCGCGCTCGGACCGAAGAACGTCCAGCTGGCGGCGGAAATCGCGGAGGGCTGGCAGCCGATCTTCTTCCTGCCCGAGCAGGCAGAGAAGGTGTGGGGCGATGCGCTCTCGGCCGGTCTGGCCCAGCGTGATCCGGCCCTCGGCCCGCTCGATGTGTACGCGGGCCCGGCGCTGGCCATCGGCGAGAACGTCACGCCGCTACTGGAATTCGTGAAACCGCATCTGGCGCTCTACATCGGCGGCATGGGCGCCAAGGGCAAGAACTTCTATCACACCCTTGCCACCAAATACGGCTACGGCGCCGAAGCCGACCGTATCCAGGAGCTGTACCTGGCGGGCAAGAAAGAAGAGGCGGCCAAGGTGGTGCCCGACGAGTTGGTGCGCGACATCTCGCTGGTCGGCCCGGCGAGCTTTGTCAAGGAGCGCGTCGCCGCCTTCGCCGAGGCCGGTGTGACCGTGCTCAACGTGGTGCCGATGGCGGCCACGCCGGCCGAGCGCGTCGCGCTGATCGAGCAGCTGCGCGCACTCTGCGACTGATCGCGCCGGGCCCGTCATCGGGATGGGCCCGCCGCGCGTGCACAAGGGCCCCGTGCCGACTCATCGTCGGTGCGGGGCCCGTGCTGTGGGTGACGTCAGTTGCCGCCGCGCAGATCGGCCAGGGCCGCGTCCAGGGTGGTGTGCAGGGCGAACACCTGGTCGAGGCTGGTCATCTTGAGCTGACGGCTGGTGGCCGGGCCATCGGCGACCACCGCGATCGCGGTGGTGTCACCGGCGCGCTGATGCGCGGCGACCAGGGCCGCCATGCCCGCCGAAGCCAGGAAGGTGACCGCGGTCAGGTCGATGATCAGGCCCGCGGGCTCGCTGCCGAGGGCCGCGTCGATCGCGTTCTCCAGGGCGGGTGCCGTGGCCAGGTCGACCTCCCCGGTCACCGTGAGCACGGTCGCCCCGTCGCGGGTGGCGACGGTGGTGGTCATCGTGTCGGTGAGGGGATACGCGTCTCCGGAAGTGTTTGTCACATCATCACAATCTGCCATGATCCGGGCGATCCTGCCGAATCGTCACCCGGATACCTGTCGGTTCGTTCCACGTAGCGGGTTGGCCACCGGGAACGCGATCGCCGGCAACGTCACCGACATCCGCACCCTGGTACCTGACCCGCTGTGGTCGATGTCGAGCTCTTCGGTGAGCGCACGCATCATATCCAGTCCCCGGCCACGGTACCCGCGATCGGCCGACTGTGGCTTCCAGATACCGGTGTCGGTGACCCGGATCTCCACCTTCTCGGTATCGCAGCGCGCGCTCAGCTCGACCACGCCCGACTCGGTGTCTCGGTAGGCGTGCTCGATGCTGTTGCTGCACGCCTCGTTGGCGGCCGCGACGAGGTCGGAGGCCAGATCGTGCGGCACGGCGGCGGCGGTGAGCCAGGCCTTGAGGGTGCGCCGCAATACCGACAGCTGTTCCGCTCTCGCCGGCACCTCGACGTGCAGCGGCGCGGGCGGCTGCCGGTAGACCACCATGGCCACGTCGTCGTCGTAGCCGCCCGCCGGACGCAGCCGGGACAGCACCGCGTCGGCCACTTCGCGTGGAATCCGCTGATGGGTCTCGGCCAGCACATCGGCGATCTGGTCGAACCCGTCGTAGATGTCGACCCCGCGCTGTTCGACGAGCCCGTCGGTGAACAGCACCAGCGTCGCACCGGGCGGCAACGGGGTGGTGGCCTCCGGGCGTCGCGGCATGTCGAAGGTCGCCAGCGGTACCGCGCGTCCGCCCTCGAGCATCCGCCCGGTGACGCCGACGTCGGCGAGGATGGGCGGCATATGGCCGGCGTTGCTGTAGCGCACCAGCCCGCGGACCGGGTCGAGGACGGCCGCGCACACCGTGGTGCACATGGCACCCGGGATTCGGGCGGCGACGGTGTCGAGTTCGGCCAGCAATTGCGCGGGGCCCGCCCCGCGCAGCAGCAGGGCGCGTGCGGCGGTGCGCAGCTGGCCCATCACCACCGCCGCCGACAGGCCACGGCCGACGCAGTCACCGACCACCACGCCGATCGTCCCGTCCTCCAACGGCACCACGTCGTACCAGTCGCCGCCGATCTCCAGCGGCGGCAGCGCCGGTTCGTAGTGCACCGAGAACCGCGGCGGCAGCTCGATCGGGCCGAGCATGGCGCGCTGCAACGTCAGCGAGGTGGACCGGGCCTGGTCGAAGTTGCGCGCCCGCTGCACCGCGAGGCTGAGATGGCCGATGAGCAGGGAGAACAGCGTCCAGTCGGCGGCGCCGACGACGCGTGGGGCGGCGAAACGCAGCCACAGCGCGGCATCGGCGGTCTCACCGAGCGGCGCGACGATGCCCTCGGCCCGGTCGGCGCCCTCGGGTACCGCGATCAGGGTGCGGCCCGGCCGCAGCCTGGCCCGCTCCAGCAGCTCGCGGGTTTCGGGGGCGAGGACCTGCGCCGGCTGTGGTTCGCCGACGGCATCGGGTTCGGCGTCCACCGCCGCCCCGGACACATACACTTCGGGTTCGCCCTGCCGGGTCTGCCAGACCGCGACCACCGCGGTCTCCGCGCCGACGGTGCGCCGCAGCTCGTCCAGGCCCACCTCGAGCACCTCGGCGACGCTGATGGCCGAGGCCACCGCCGTCGCCAGCCGCGAGGCCGCCTGATCGCGGGCCTGGGCGTCGTGCTCGGCGGTGACGTCGCGAATGGTGCCGACGAAGATCCGTTCGTTGCCCTCGGGCTTGACCAGCGTGCTGGTGCTGACCGCGAGCCAGCGGTCGCGGCCGTCGCGATGCCGGATCTGGGTGACGAAGCGCAGCGCTGCGGTGCCGAGATCGGGATAGCGCTGCCCCTCCGGCAGCGACCACGGATGCGGCAGCGCGTACGGCACCTCGTTGGCGCCGTATCCGGTCAGCTCACCGAAGGCCGAGTTGACCTCGATGATGGTGCCGCGGGCATCGGCGACGAAGAACCCGTCCTGCAACGATTCCACCAGCGCGGTGCGGAATTCGTCGCGGCCGGCCAGATCGTCGGCGCGCGAGCGTTGCTGCTCGTAGCGGCGGGTGCCGTCGAGATAACCACGGGTGGCGACGTCGAGGGTGATCAGGGTCTGCAACAGGAATTCCAGCGCCGATTCCTCGAGCGCGCTGGTGCCCGGCCCGCCCGATTCGGCCTGCACCTGTTTGACCACGCGGTAGTGGTTTTCGGTGAGGTCGAGCAGGCTGATGCCCTCGACCAGCGCCCGCCGTCCGAGCTCATGGCCCTCGGCGAGGCTGTCGTGTGCGGGGGAGCGCAGATGGCGCCGCAGCGCGTCGGCGTAGTCGTCGAGAAAGGCGGCCAGGACCGTGCTCATCGTCGGCACCCACCGCTCATGAGGTTCCGTTCACGCCACGCACCCTGGCCGCGAGGACCAGGGCGTCGTCGCTGTCTTTGGCGTTGTTGTCCAGCAGCGCGGCGGTGATGTCGACCGCCGAGGTCGACAGGTCGACGGTGGTGCCGGAATCGATGACGACGCCGTCGGTGGACATCAGCAGCAGATCTCCTGGCCGCACGGCGACGGTCTGCGGCTGCAGATGCGGCGGCAGCCGATAGCCGACGATGCCGCCGGTCTGCAATACGGTCGCGCTGATCGCGGGCCCGGTGGGCCCCGCGGTGAACAGATGGGTGTCGACATTGCCCACCCCGAGCCACTGCACCGAATCCGCGCCGAACAGCGCCAGCGATACCGCGGCACCGCGGGTGTCGGCCATCGCCCGATGACACAGCACCATCAGCTCGTCCAGTGGTTCGCCGCGATGGTCGGCGAGCACTCGGGCGGCGCGATCGACCGCCGACGCGGCCGCCTCGCCGTGGCCGAGCCCGTCCAGGACGGCGAACAGCGCGGTCCCGGCGCCGGTATCGAGCACGACGCACCGATCGCCGGAGATCTGCTGTCCGGGTAAGGCGCGACCGGCAACGGCCCATTCGATCCGGCCGATGAACCCGTCATCATGCACCGTTGGGTACCCACTTCCACATCTCCACCAACGTGCCGCGACCGGGACCCGAGTCGACCGTGAGCCGGTCCATGAGTCGTTTGGCGCCCGGCAGGCCGAGACCGAGCCCGAGCCCGGTGGAGTAACCGTCCTCCATGGCGCGGGCGATATCGCGGATGCCCGGCCCGTTGTCGCTGGCCTGCACCACCAGGGCCTGGCGGCCCTCGCGTTCGTCGACGAGTAATCGGATCTCGCCGCTGCCCGCGTAGCTGGTGATGTTGCGCGCGACCTCGGAGATGGCGGTGGAGATCATGGTGCGGTCGGTGAGGGAGAAGCCGAGTTGTTCGGCCAGTTCACGTCCGGCCTGACGAGCGGTGACGATGTCGTTGGACATTTTCACCGCGATGACTCTGTCCTCAGCGGCCACTGTCACGACCGTCTCGCCGCCGGGCAGGGACATTGCTGTTCAGCCAGGCCAGGCCCTCTTCCAGGTCGAGGGCCGTGTGCATGTCCTCGAAGGTGAGGCCGAGCTGGACCATGGCGAACGCGACTTCGGGTTGCAGCCCGACGATGACGGTCTGAGCGCCGCGCAACTGCGTCATATGCGCGATGGTGCGCAAGGATCTGGCCGCGAACGAGTCCATCACGTCGATCGCGGTCACATCGACGATGATGCCGTGCGCCCGGTACTTGCTGACCTGGGTCATCAGGTCGTCCTGGAGGCGCTCGGTATCGGCATCGGTCAGTGCCGATTGCACCGACGCGATGAGATATGTGCCCTGTTTGAGAATCGGAACCGGCATGGGCGGCTGATCAACGCCCGCCGCGCTCGGAAACGCGCGAGATCTCGTAGCCGAGCAACCGTTCGGCCTCCTCGATACCGCCCTGGAGGTCGCCGACGGCGTTCATCTTCGACAGATCCAGGCCGATGGTGACCAGGGTCAGCGCGATATCGGAGGACAGGCCGGTGATGATGACGTTGGCGCCCATCAGGCCGGAGGCGTCCACGGTCTGCACCAGGTGGTTGGCCACGGTCTGGTCGATCTCGGGAACACCGGTGATGTCGATGACGACCACCTTGGCGCGGTTGGCCCGGATCGCGCGTAGCAGCTGCTCGGTGAGCTGGCGGGCGCGCTGGCTGTCCAGCACGCCGATGATCGGCAGGATGAGCAGCTGCTCACGGACCTGCAGCACCGGGGTGGACAGCTCGCGGATGGCTTCCTGCTGCTGGCGGATGACGCGTTCGCGTTCCTGCACGAACGACACGCCCACGGTGTTGGCGATGCGGTTGGCGGCCGGTTCGTAGGCGTCGAGGACGTCGTTGAGCAGTTCGAAATTCGACTGGTACTTCTCGAACAGCGAGCGGGCCAGCACGTCGCGCAGCAGCAGCACGATGCCGAGGATCTCGTCGGTCTCGACGCCTCGGGGAATGATGCGCTCGGACAGATCACGCGCGTAGGCCTGCAGCGCTTCGACGCTACCGGTCTCGAGCACCTCGACGTAGTTGTCGAAGATCGAGGTGGCCTCGGAGAAGATCTCCTCCGGCGTCATGGCGGTCAGCAGGCGGGCATCGGTGATGCGGCGCGCCCACTCTTCCCGCAGCACGGTGCGGTTCTGGCGCAGGTGCTCGACCAGCTGTGGAAGCAGATTGTCGACCGGTCCTGCGGCCAGTGAGTCCGCCGAAAGGCTCATGGACACCTCGGACATGGAAACTCGTGCCCCTTTCGACGGGTCTGTCGGGCCGCGCTGGTCGGCCTGGGTTGCGCTCGGCTGCGTGCCGATTTCGAGCCTAGTCATACCCCAGCCGTCGTGCCGTCGAAACCACCAGGTCGTGCTGTCGCCCCGTGGTGTCGGTCACCGTCGGTCCCGGCCGGTGGCGTGAAGCCGTGTTCCAGGGCCGCGAGCACCTCGTCTAGGTAGACGGTGAGATCGGTATCGGCGCGGGTCAGCCAGGCATCGAAGGCTGCGCGGGCGGCGGCGAGCGTGGCCCGGCCCACGGCCATCGGGATCAGCGCGTCCTCGGGCTGGCCCAGGCGCGTGGCGGCGAAGGCGCTGACGGTGCGCTCCCAGGCGTCGTAGTGGGCGCCCGCGGTGGCGGCGAGCGCGGGCACGGTCGCGACCAGTTGCATGCGGGTGCGCAATTCGGGCACGTCCTCGGCGCGGTAGCGGTTGGCGTTGACCACCACCCGGCGCACCGCGGTCATCATCGGAATGTCGGGGTCGACGGTGGTGAACGCCTCGCGCAGCGCCTCTACCTCGGCGTCGAACTGGTACCAGAGCACCTCGGCCTTGCTGGGGAAATAGCGGAAGAAGGTGCGGCCGCTGACGCCGGCGGCCGCGGCGATCTGCTCGACGGTGGTCTCGTCGAAGCCCTGCTCGCTGAACAGCCGCATGGCGATGAGTTCGAGCTCGCGCTTGCTGGTGCCGCGCGGGCGCCCTCGGGTGCTGTGTGCCGTCACGGCTATTGATTATGCGGCCCGGCGGCCTATTGATTATGTCAGTGAGTGACGTTAATGTCGGCGCCATGATGGCGGATCTCACATGGACCGAGGCGGGCGAATATGTCGCCGCCGGTGTGATCCTCGCCGTGCCCATCGGCTCGACCGAACAGCACGGCCCGCATCTGCCGTTGTCCACCGACACCGACATCGCGCTCGCGCTGTGTGCCGGCCTGGCCGCGCGGCGCTCGGACGTGCTCGTCGCCCCGGCCGTGCCGTACGGCTCGAGCGGCGAGCACGCCGGCTTTCCCGGGACGTTGTCGATCGGTGCGGCCGCGCTGGAACTGCTGATCGTGGAGCTGTGCCGCTCGGCCACCGACTCCTTCGACCGGATCGTGCTCGTCAACGGGCACGGCGGCAATGTCGAGCCGCTGCGGCGGGCGGTGGCGCTGCTGCGCACCGAATCTCGCGATGTGCGCCTGTTCCTGCCGCGCTACGACGGCGACCCGCACGCCGGACGCACCGAAACCGCACTGCAACTGGCGCTTTCGCCCGAACGAGTCCGGACCGGACGGGCCGAGGCGGGCGACACCCGGCCGCTGCCGCAGATCCTGCCGCTGCTGCGCAGCGGGGGAGTGCGCGCGGTGAGTGCGAACGGTGTGCTCGGCGATCCGGCGGGCGCCACCGCGCCCGAGGGCGCCGCCCTGCTCACCGAACTGATCACCCAACTGACCGACCAGACCCGGCTGTGGTGGCCGGTGACCTCCCCCGAAAGGACCCAGCCATGAACCCCTGGTTCGAGACCGTCGCCGAAGCGCAGCGGCGCGCGAAGAAGCGGTTGCCGAAGTCGGTGTACGGCGCGTTGATCGCCGGCTCCGAACGCGGCCAGACCATCGAGGACAATCAGGCCGCCTTCGCCGAACTGGGTTTCGCGCCGCACGTCGCCGGGCCGATCGGGGAACGCGACCAATCGACCACCGTTCTCGGCCAGCACATTTCGATGCCGGTGCTGATCTCGCCGACCGGCGTGCAAGCGGTGCACCCCGACGGTGAGGTGGCCGTCGCTCGTGCCGCCGCCGCGCGTGGCACCGCGATGGGCCTGTCCTCGTTCGCCAGCAAGCCGATCGAAGAGGTGATCGCGGCCAATCCGTCGACCTTCTTCCAGTTGTACTGGTGTGGCAGCAAGGACGAGATCTCCGCGCGCATGGCAAGGGCCAAGGCCGCGGGCGCGGTCGGGCTGATCCTGACCCTCGACTGGTCGTTCTCGCACGGCCGCGATTGGGGCAGCCCGGTGATCCCGGAATCGCTGAACCTGCGCACCATGATGAAGTTCGCGCCGCAGACGCTGGTCAAGCCGCGCTGGCTGAGCACGTATGTGCGTTCGGGCACGCTGCCCGACCTCACCGCACCCAATATGGCTGTCGGTGACGCGCCCGCGCCCGGCTTCTTCGGCGCCTACGGCGAGTGGATGGGCACACCGGCTCCCGACTGGGACGATGTGCGCTGGATCTGCCAGCAGTGGGACGGTCCGGTCATGCTCAAGGGCGTCATGCGCGTCGACGACGCCCACCGCGCCGTCGACGCGGGCGTGGCCGCCATCTCGGTGTCCAACCACGGCGGCAACAACCTCGACGGCACCCCCGCCGCCATCCGGGCTCTTCCGGTGCTGGCGGACGCGGTGGGTTCGGAGATCGAGATCCTGCTCGACGGCGGTATCCGCCGGGGTAGCGATGTCGTCAAGGCCGTCGCGCTCGGCGCCCGCGCGGTCATGATCGGGCGCGCCTACCTGTGGGGTCTGGCCGCCAACGGGCAGGCCGGGGTGGAGAACGTGCTCGACATCCTGCGCGGCGGCATCGACTCGGCACTGCTCGGGCTGCGCAAGACCAGCATCACCGAGCTGGACCGCAGCGACATCGTGGTGCCCGCCGGATTCGAACGCGCCCTCGGTGTTCCGGCCGCGAAGGAGCTCGACGCCGCGGTCTCGAACCCCGCCTGAACCGGATCCCGCCGGAGAGACGAAAGGCCGGCTCACCCGTGGTGAGCCGGCCTACCGGTGCCCGTTCGAGGCGCGATGGTGTTCGAGCAGGACGTCGTAGATATCGGCCAGTGCCGTCAACTGCTCGCGATCGAGGACGTCGATCATGTGTCTGCGCACGCTCTCCACATGGGCGGGCGCCGCGGTCGTCAGCACCTCGAGCCCGCGCGGGGTCAGTCGGGCGGCGGTGCGCCGGGCATCGTCGGGAATCGGGGCTCGCGTCACGAGCCCGCGCCGCTCCATCCGGGTGATCTGATGGGAAAGCCTGCTCTGCGACCACTCCAGCTTCGCCGCCAGATCGGCGAAGGTCAGACAGTGCTCGGGATCCTCGGCGAGGTAGGCGAGGACCGAATACTCGACGTAGGTGAGGTCGGATTCCCGCGTCGAATCGCGTCCGACAGCGGCCGCGATGAGGTCGCGGGTCCGGACGAATCCCAGCCAGGCCCGCATCTCGACGTCATCGAGCCAGTGGGGGTCGGTCACGTTGGCGCTCCAATTCCGGCGGTTCGGGTCAGGTCCGCGCACCCGCGCACCGCGCGATACCTGCTGAAACGAGAGTTAGCACCCCTGGGGTTGAACGTGCAACCTTTTGTGGCCGATCCCAGTGTGGTGCGCCTTGGATAGGGTTGCCTAACCGCAGGCCGGGTGCCGATCGGTCGTTAGGCTCGCTGTGCTTCAGTCCAGCCGTGGCTGTTGCCGAGCCCGACACTTTGCCCGAAGGAGTGCGCTTCAGTGACCGCCGCGCCGGACTTCCGCTACTCAGACCTGCTGCCGATCGGTGCCGATGACACCCCGTACCGGTTGCTCACCACCGAAGGCGTCAGCACCTTCGAGCAGAACGGCCGCACCTTCCTCCAGGTCGAGCCGGAGACCCTGCGGATGCTCACCGCCGAGGCGATGCACGACATCAGCCACTATCTGCGGCCCGCGCACCTGGCCCAGCTGCGCAAGATCATCGACGATCCGGAGTCCAGCGGTAACGACCGGTTCGTCGCGCTCGACCTGCTCAAGAACGTCAACATCTCCGCCGGCGGCATCCTGCCGATGTGCCAGGACACCGGCACCGCGATCGTGATGGGCAAGAAGTCCGAGGGCGTGCTCACCGGCGTCGACGACGCCGAATGGATCAGCCGCGGCGTCTACGACGCCTACACCAAGCTGAACCTGCGCTACTCCCAGCTGGCCCCGCTCACCATGTGGGACGAGAAGAACACCGGCTCCAACCTGCCCGCGCAGATCGAGCTGTACTCCAACCCCGGCGATCCGGCCGACCCGTCCTACAAGTTCCTGTTCATGGCCAAGGGCGGCGGCTCGGCCAACAAGTCGTTCCTGTACCAGGAAACCAAGGCCATCCTGAATCCCACCCGGATGCTGGAGTTCCTGGACGAGAAGATCCGCTCGCTCGGCACCGCGGCCTGCCCGCCCTACCACCTGGCGGTCGTCATCGGCGGCACCAGCGCCGAATTCGCCTTGAAGACGGCCAAATACGCCTCCGCGCACTACCTGGACAACCTGCCCACCGAGGGCTCGATGACCGGCCACGCCTTCCGCGACCTCGAACTCGAGGAAGAGGTCTTCCAGCTCACCCGTGAGTTCGGCATCGGCGCGCAATTCGGCGGCAAATACTTCTGCCACGACGTGCGCGTGGTGCGCCTGCCCCGCCACGGCGCGTCCTGCCCGGTCGCCATCGCGGTGTCGTGTTCGGCCGACCGGCAGGCACTGGCCAAGATCACCAAGGACGGGGTGTTCCTGGAGCAGCTGGAAACCGAACCGGCCCAGTACCTTCCCGAACAGACCGACGCCATCCTCGGCGGCGATGTGGTGAAGATCGACCTGAACCGGCCGATGTCGGAGATCCGCGCCGAGCTGTCGAAATACCCCGTGAAGACCCGGCTTTCGCTCACCGGGCCGCTGGTGGTCGCCCGCGATATCGCGCACGCCAAGATCAAGGAGCGCCTCGACGCGGGCGAGCCGATGCCGGACTACCTGCGCGATATGGCCGTCTACTACGCCGGCCCGGCCAAGACCCCCGAGGGTTACGCCTCCGGATCCTTCGGACCGACCACCGCGGGCCGCATGGATTCCTACGTCGACCAGTTCCAGGCCGCGGGCGGCTCTTTCGTCATGCTGGCCAAGGGCAATCGCTCGGCCCAGGTGACCAAGGCCTGCAAGGAGCACGGGGGCTTCTACCTCGGCTCGATCGGCGGCCCCGCCGCGCGGCTGGCGCTGGACTGCATCAAGAACGTCGAGGTGCTCGAATACCCCGAACTCGGTATGGAAGCGGTCTGGAAGATCGAGGTCGAGGACTTCCCGGCGTTCATCGTCGTCGACGACAAGGGCAACGACTTCTTCGCCGAGACCCAGAAGCCGATCGCGCTGCGCGTACGCACCCGCTCCAAGGAACGGGTCTGAGCTCCCACATCCTGGACTCGGGCGAGTCATAGGTTATGCACATGATGGGGATCGGCTGTGGACAAGCACGATCCTGAGCGGATCCGCTTGCGCCGCAGCCCATTCCTGTCCTGTTGAATTCGGCATTCCTGGAGGTCAACGCCCTTGAGGTGGGCGAAGGTGAAAACCATTGCCGCGTGGGCATTGTGATCCACAACACGTGGATAACCTTGTGGACAGTTGCCGCTTCAAGTTGTTCTGCCTGGTCGCGTCGGCGCGGGCGTGAGCTGGGACTCTCGGCGTGTCGCGCTACTATCGACGGCTATGTGGCCAACCAGGGAAACACGGATAAGGCGCCGGTCGGCGCGGCGGGCGATCGCGGCCGCGGTGGCGCCGTTCGCCGTCGCGGTCAGCGTTGCCGCGCCCTCGGTGCAGGCCGCGCCCGCGCCGCAGCCCGCGTCCCCGCCCGCCGGTGCCGTCCTCGTCTGGCCGATCGCCGCCGCGGGGACCGAGGGCCTGAACCCCCTGCTGGCCCTGGCCTACACGATGGCCGCCGATGAAGCCCACGCCGCCGGCGTGCCACTGTCCATCACCTCCGGCCATCGCACGCCCGCCGAACAACAGGCGCTATGGGAGGAAGGTGTACGCACCCACGGCAGCCCCGAGGAAGCCCGGCGCTGGGTGCTGCCGCCCGAGGAATCCACCCACGTCACCGGCAACGCCATCGACGTGGGCCCCATCGAAGGCGCGCACTGGCTGGAAGCCAACGGCAACCGGTGGGGACTGTGCCGGACCTTCGATAACGAATGGTGGCATTTCGAGCTCGCCACCTTCCCCGGAACCCCCTGCCCACCCCGAGTACCCGACGCCAGCATGCGCTGAGCGGCATGCAGAGCCCGAGCCGCTAGCTGCCTGGTGGCCGACGACTGAGTCCACCACGGCGGGGTCGACCCACGCCGCCGCGACGGCAGCCGAGGTGAGCTCACGAGGGTGGGAAACCGCCGATGCGGGTGTTCTGGAAACTGCTGAACAGCCATTGCCCCTCGCGGCGCACAGCCACCCGGGTCTGGATCGATTTCTCCTCCGGATCCGGTGCCGTGTCCGGTGGCGCGGGCCGCCCGGCCGTGGTGATCACGATCGCCGTATCCGGCGTCGGGAAGCGCAGGTTCAGCACGTCGGGTTCGGGCATCCGGGTGCCCTTCATGAACCCGTTCAACCCTTCCTGCATGGCTGCCGCGATCGCCGCGCGACCAGGGATGTATTCCCCGATGACGGAGACGAAGACGGCGTCGTCGGTGAAGGTGTCGGCGAAGGCGGCGCCGTCTGCGGTCGCCCATGCCTGGATCTGAGCGTGCAGCAGCGTCCACAGCTCTTTCTCGGTGGTCACATCGTCGGTCATGAGTTGTTCCTCTCCCTGATCAGCCCGGTGGGCTCGGCGACGAGGCTGCCAGGGCGGTGACCGTGTGCTCAATGACCCGGCAGGTCATGGACCGATTGGGTCGGCGCGGGCAGGATCGCTAGTCTGCGGTGGTGCGACAGGGTAACCAGGGTTCTCCGGTCGGGGCGTTGTTGCGGCAGTGGCGGCTCCGGCGACGGTTGAGCCAACTCGAGCTCGCCCTGGCCGCCGAGAGTTCGTCGCGGCACATTT
Source organism: Nocardia sp. CDC519 (assembly GCF_059509835.1). Classification (NCBI taxonomy): domain Bacteria; kingdom Bacillati; phylum Actinomycetota; class Actinomycetes; order Mycobacteriales; family Nocardiaceae; genus Nocardia; species Nocardia sp. CDC519. Next base: position 2,708,938 of record NZ_CM183377.1, read on the forward strand.
CCTATCTCGAGACCGGCCGGTCGCAGCCGAGCCGGGCGATGGTGCTGAAGCTCTGCGCGGCACTGGACGTGCCGCTGCGAGAGCGGAATACGGTCCTGCTCGCCGCGGGATTCCCGCCGGAATACCGGGAGAGCCCGCTCGACGATGCGGAGCTGGCATCGGCGCGAACCGCCTGGGAGACCATGCTCGCGGCACATGAGCCGTACCCGGCGGTGTTGGTGGACCGGTACTGGAACGTGATCACCGCGAATCGCGGTATGCAACTGTTCGGCACCGCGATCGCCGACGAAGTGGCCGCCGAGCCGCCCAATGTGTACCGCATCGCCCTGTACCCGGAAGGGCCGGCGTCGCCCGCTCGGATGGTCAACTACCGGCAGGTCCGAAAGTATCTGCTGGAGCGCCTGATCGGGCAGGTGCGCGCGACCGGAGATCCGGCCCTGCGGGATCTCTACGACGAGGTATCCCGTTATCCGCTGCCCGCCGAGCCCGACGAGACGATCGACGAGGTGACCCCGAGCCCGTTCTCGATACCGGTCCGGATCCGCACCGCCGCCGGCGAGCTGCGCATGTTCAGCACCACCATGACCTTCGGCGCCCCCTCCGACGTCACCCTCGCCGAACTCGCCATCGAGCTGTTCTACCCGCTGGACGAGGCCACCGCGACGATCCTGCACGAGCTGGCCCGCGCCGGCGGCCTTCCGGTCGGTCACAGCGCACGGTGACGTTCGGCATACTTGACGCTGTGCGCGTAACTCGTACCAGAATCCGGTACCATTAGGTGGCGACGTAGGAGAGGAACCGGGCCGATGACCAGTATGTCCGCCAGCGAGGCGCGCGCGAGTTTGTACCCGCTCATCGAACAAGTCAATGACGATGCTGTGGCCATCCACATCACCAGCCGCAAAGGCAACGCCGTACTGATCTCCGAAGACGAGTACAACTCCCTTCGCGAGACCCTCTATCTGATGCGGTCCCCCGCCAACGCGGCACGCCTCGCCCAGGGCATCGCTCAACTCGAGGCCGGTGAGGTGGTCCAGGTCGACATGGAGCGGCTTGCGGAAGAGCTCGGGTGAAAGTCACCTTCGCGAAGGTCGGGTTCGAAGACCTCGGCCATTGGATCAATACCGATCGCAAAATCGCCTTGCGGATCGTGCGCTTGATCAATGACATCGAACGTGACCCGTTCACCGGGCTGGGTAAGCCCGAGCCATTGAAAGGCGACAAGTCTGGGTATTGGTCTCGTCGGATCAATGACGAGCATCGCCTGGTCTATGCCGTATCAGGAGATAACATCCTCATTGCTCAGGCCCGGTACCACTACTGACGGCGCCGCTCGACGAGCGGTTCGCTACAACACCGAACAGCACTCTAGGAATCGTTCATCGAGTCGAATGACTTGCGATCGGGTCGTTCGTTTGCTGCCGGAGTGCCGAATTTCCTGGCAAACTCGTCCCACCACGCGGTGGGCGGCACGGCCAGCGCAGCTTCGGCCAATGCCTTTCCGGTCGCTGTGGTGATCAGGGGGATCATGCTGCGGATGAATCGGTCCATGGATGCGGCGCCGCGTCCTGCTTCTTGGTATTCCCGGGCCGTGAGCAGCAAGTCGAGCTTGTCGGCATCCCGTGAGCACAACGCTTCCACGCTGGCGCCGGGCTGTTTGGCAGATTCGTGCTCGGTGACGGCTGCGCGGATTCGTACGGCCAACGCCTTCGGTAGACCGGCCGTTTGGTCGGCGACCACTTCACCGGCAGGGACCTGGTGAACGTACGCCTTACCCGAGGCCTGCACGTCCCCGTAGCGGGTTTCAGGAATGTCATGGAATATTCCGAGCACAGCTGCCCGCTCGGCGTCGGCTCCCTCTGCTACGGCGATCACGAAAGCCAGCACGGCTACACGCCATGAATGCGCGGCGACGGACTCGCCATCGGTGATCCCGGCGCGCAGCCATCCCGCCCGCGGGAGCGACTTCAGATAACCCAGCTCGTAGGCGAAGCTGATCGCTTCCTCCGCGCTATTGGCGTCGGTGCTCATTCTGTGCTCCCAACGAGATAGTAAACCTGTTCCAAGAGCTGCCTTGCTCGTGGCGTGAGACTGTCACTCGCGGTGACCTCGTCGACAGTAGTAGAGACCGCCGACGCCCACCTCGGATGTGTGACAAGTGCTCGCCGCGAATGTGCGAGCGACCACAAGGTGTAGGCACACAGCTCCCGATATGGTGCGCGAGCGACGCCGGAAAGAAGTGATGGCAGCAGGAGCTGTCCAGACCAGGAATTGCCATCAGGTCGCACCATGTCGGCGTCAGATGACCAGGGCACCGTGTACTCGCCCACCCAATAGGCCCAGTACCGAAGATTCGCCCGCACACAGTCGGGGTCATTCATCCCTTCGGCAACAAACCGGTGCAGGGGTTCGGGATCACCTGCCGTAGCCGAGCGGATAGCTGCGGAACGTGCGACCGCCCACGCCGGAGACCATCGCCGTAGGTCTGCCAATGCGGCCTGCCTTCTGATCTGGTCGGAGGCCCACGTGTCCATCGACTTGTGGGTGGCATCATGGGTCGCGACAAGAAACACGGCTTGCCGCCGCAGCATTGCGCCTTGCTCGCTGTCACCCGCAGATTCAGCCACGGTTCGGAGGATGCCGATTGCTTCGGCGCGCTGGCCAGCCGGTATATGGAGGACTGCTGGAGCATCGCTCAATTGGCGAGGCACGACACCCGTAAACGGCCACATGAGCATCTCGGTGGTCGCTCTGTCGGGCACAGTCAGGCCAAGCGGGTGCCGTCTGGGATCTCGCTGATCCAGCCCGGACAAGATGTCGTCCACAAATAGGGCAGTATCGAAGGCTGTCACCTGACCTGGCCCAGCGCCCAATGTCAACAGTGCACGGCTCAGCTGCCGCAAACGTGAAAACGGCAATCTTATCAGTGAATTTCGGCCCTGTTCCCAGGCGCCCACAGTCTTGACCCCGACATCGAGCGAGGTTGCCAGCGCTTCTTGGCTGAGCCTGAGCTGTCGCCTGATCGCAGCGAGTACTGCACCAGAGACACGCCCATCGAGTGCACCCCCATCGGAGATGGGAGTGTCAAGGGTTTCGAGCGCCATTCGAGCCTCCCGCCTGGCCGAAAGTCCTATCCACGGTGAGTCCCGACATCGCTGACCAGGCCATACCTTCGTATCGCCGGGAACAACGGAAAGCGGGACCGCTCCAGCATCCCACTGAACTCGGCTCGACGTCACCCGATGGCGATGCATCTCCGAGACTCCGGACTGGACAGTCCCGAAGCTCGGTGGGCTCGCCAACACGCGGGTGGTCGATCGCATCCGAATCGGGGAGAGGCGAAAAATGAACTGGGATATGGACGGTGAGCTTGCTGACGGTCCGACTCCGCAGGAGTCCTACTACGCGCGCTTGAGGTTCCTCCAGCGCTACCCGGATCGCTATCCGAAAACGTTGGAGAAGATGCTGGTTGGTGGCCCACCGCCGCCAACGCATATCGACGGGTGCATGGGGATGGTGTTGTGGTTCGAACACAATCCACCCAGCCCCAGGGACAGCAACCGTCTGCTCGACCGAATGTGCGCTGAGGGGCTCCTGACCCCGAGCGAGCGCGGCGGGATCGATGTACCTCTGTCGCACGAAGCCCTTGCGGAGTGCAAGCGGAGGCTGGATGTTGGCAGCGACCGGATGCAGCGACCGTGAATACGGGAGTCGAGATCGGCGCGCCAATAGGCGATTCCGCAATTTCGCGATGCCTCTTTTATCGGCGGATGTGCGGTTTGCCGTGCGCGGTAGATAGCGGCACCGGACGAATCATCCTCACCGTCGGCAGTGTCACTGGCGTGACGTTGCCAGCTGATCTCGGGCGATCGATGCTCGACAGAAGTACAGACTGTCGGCAGCTAGATGTCGGCCCGATCATCTCGCATCCGAGGTCAGGCCGCTGGACGATCCTGGTCCAGTCGAATGTTGCCGACTACCGGGAGGTGTTCGGGCGGCTGTATCGCCTCGATGCCACGCTCGCGCCGTTGGGGGCGCAGATCGCTTTGCCGTCGCCTGCCGATGAGGGATCCGCATGGAGGAGGTGGGTGCGTCCGCCTTCGCGCGGGGACTTGCCGCTGGCAACGGTGGTCATCGACGCCCTCGTTCTCGCGCATCGGGGCGCAACGGGGCGATCGAAGTGATGACCTCGCGCGGGTTGCACGGTTTGGCTTCGGTACCGACCGACACGACAGGGGGATACGGGTGACAAATCCGGTTGCGTTCGGCTGGATCAATTACGACGTGAGCACTTCACCCGAATGGGATGCCGCGCAGGTTCAGCGGCTGACTCGGCGGCTCGGGTATCCGATTGTGTGGCCTGGTTTTTCGGTGCTTCCGGTGGTGGATCAGGTACGTAATTCTGGGGCCGAGGTAGTGATCATGCCTGCGCCGGAGCACCTGGGGCCGCTGGAATTGAATCGGGTGATGGAGATTGCCGATGTGGAGGTGGTGTTGCCGCGGCTTTCGTTTGCGAGGTGGTCGATAGTGGGGTCGGGACGGTGAGCGGGTGGGATGTTGCGGGGTTTGCGGTGGCGGTCGGAGTGCCCTTGCTGGTGCTGGTGCTGGTGCTGGTGCTGGCCATCTGGTGGCCGGGTGGGGAATGAGAGCGCGCGCGGCCGCTGGGATGAGTGTGGCTCCGTCGTTGCCGGATCTGCGAGCAGCTCGTCTCCTCCCGAAGTACCTGTTCGCCCGCATATGAGCGACAAACGAGCGACAACGCGATCAGTTGTCGCTCATATGCGGGCGAACAGTTCTTTGTCGGTGGCCGCCCGCCGAACGTTGTCGTACCCCGCGTGCATACTGCACGGCATGGACGGGGAGGAATTGCGCATGGTTTTCGGGGACCGAACTGCGATACGCGCTGACAGCAACGGTATTCGAGGCCGAAGGCCCGCTCAGCGTCCCGAACACCTGGATGCGCTCGAATGCGCCGGCCTGCGAGACATCGCGCGAGAGCGAGGGACGGATGAGCAACACCCCTATTCAGCCGCGAGCATTGACCGATCGGGAGGTCGAAGTCGTCAGGAAGTTGCTGTCGTCCAGCACACCGGGGGCGGCTGAGTATCTGAAGCAAGTGCCGAATGCGCGGGTGGTTGCGACCTGGGGCGTCGGATCGCCCAGCGTCGACTTGGAGGTGGAGCCCGGTGTGGCGCCGGCATCGGTGTGTCCAGATGGAATCTTCGCCGACGGCGCGGTGAGCGATGGGCACGGTACGCCGGTCGGTGAGGTCATTCTGTGGGTCGAAGGTGGCTGGTTGAGTGGGATCGAGTACGCCTGGTACACCGACCAGCGACCGACCGTGCTGCCCGATCCGAGCTGGATACGCCTCCACTAGCCCGACCGCGGCCGCGGACACCGATCAGGCGCGACACCACACCGGCACCGCGATGAGGTGCTGCCGGTCTCGGCAGGGGCGCGCGATTCACCCCACCGTTTCCAACGGCAACCCCCCGTGAATCGAATGCGCCAACCGCCGCCGGTTGGGGGAGTGGAGGGCGGTGGTGAGGTCGGTGCCGTCGTGTTCGGCGAGGAGGTCGCCGGCGTCCCAGACCAGGAGGGTGGCGCTGACGGTGTTCTCGGCGGTGGAGTGGGCGAGGTCGTAGTGGGCGCAGGCGGGGACGTGGGGGTATGTGATCCACAGGTCGTAGCCGGTCATGAACAGGTCGAGGTCGAATTGGACGCTGAGGCCGAGCAGTTCGCTGCGGCCGTTGTCGTCGACGCCGGCGAAGGCTTCGTCCAGGGCGAGCAGGCGCGGCGCCTGCGGGTCGGCGGAATCGAGCATGACGTGGGCGGCGGCGAACAGCGGCAGATGCAGCGAGACCGACTGCTCGCCGCCGGACAGCGCGCTGTGCCGGGCGACGGTGAGGCGGTCCTCGGTGCCGTCGGCGGAGATCAGGGTGAACGAGAACACCCGCCAGGTGCGGTAATCCAAGGTGGAGGCGAGGATCTCGGGGTAGGAGCGTTCCGGGTGGGCGGCGCGGGCGGCCCGGATCTCGGACGCGAAATGGGCCCGGATCGCGGCCAGATCATCGGCGCTGAGCGCCGAGGTATCGCGGTCGAGCAGTTTGCACATCGCGCGTGCCGCGTCGGATAAACCGTCCGCGAGCAGCCAGTGCACGCCGATGGTGTTGCCCGAGGACATCCGCCGCTGCTTCATCTCCGCGCTCATCCGGCTGATCAGCTCGCGCGCATCGCTGGTGCGTTCGTGGATCTGCTGGGCCAACCCGGTGAGCAGGGCGTCTTCGAGGATACGGCGTTCGGCATCGGTGAGCAGTAGCTCTTGATCGCGGCGGGCGGCGTCGACGCGGGTCGCGAAGTCCGCCAGCGGGGCGACACCGTGTTCGTCGTGCACGCGCACCACGGTCACACCATCGGCGGCGTCCCAGTGCACCCGATAGTCGCGGCCGGAGGCGGCCAGGGCGGCGTCGAACTCTTGCAGCGCGGTGGTGACCGCGCTGCGGGTGGATTTGCGGCCCGCCTCGGTGGCGCGCACCGATTCGGTGGCGGTGCGCAGTTCGGCGAAGAGTTCGGTCACCTCCGTCGGCAACACCGCAGGCTCCGATTCCGGTCCCGCCGAGGCGATCCGGTACAGCAGCTGATCCGGCGTGGACCAGGCGGCTTCACTACTGGGCCAACGGCATTCGGTGTTCGCGCCGAGCAGTGCCAGCAGATCGGGCTGGGCATAGGGTGCGAGCGCGCGCACATCGGCGAGCACCTCGGTCAGCGCGGTGCCCAGCGCTTCGTGGGCGGTGCGGTAGGCGGCCTCCGCGTCGCCGACGGCTTCGATCGCCGCGTTGGCGGCTTTGCGCGCGGCCTTCTGCTCGGCCCTGGCCGCGTCGATGCGTTCGCGGGCCTGCTCCAGCTCGCGGTCGATATCCGCGGCGCTCGCGCCGAGCGATTCGCGCAGGGTCTCCAGTTTGCGGGACTGTTCCTCGAACCCGGCCCGCGCGGCCTCGGCTTCCTCGGCGAACGCCTCGGCCAGGTCACGCGCCTCGCCGTGACGGTCGCTCGCCTCCCGTGCGCGTTCCCGATCGCGCTCGTGTTCGGCGCGCAGCCGCAGCAGCCCGCTGCCGGTGTTCTCGAAATGCCGGATCGCGGCGGCCAGGGCGTCGATCTCGCGGGGATCGCGGGGGGTGCGGTGCGTGGCGGCGGCCGTGCGCAGCGCCTTCTCCGCCGCCGATACCTGCGCTACCGCATGGTCGAGATCCGCCTCGGCTCGGGTGGCGGATTCGGTGGTGGACCGCAGCATGCCGGCGCATTCGGATACCGCGCGCAGCGCGGCGGTCACGCCGGTGGGGCGGGGCAACGCTTTGGCGGCAGCGGTGATCCGCGTCAACTGTGCGTTGACCTCGGCCTCGTCGTCGTCGGCGGCGCGCTGCGCGGCGGTGGCCGCTGCGATGGCCTGGTCGAGTTCGGCGATGCGCGCCGCACGTCTGCGCGCGCGTGCGGTGGTGCCGATGAATTCGGCGTGCGGTTTGCGGTGGCGGCCCAGCTGAACGCCGAGTCGGAAGTGCCCGGAGACGGCGACGGCGCACGAACCGACCGTGTCCGGTCCGGCGTCCGCGGACCCGGAGTGCGCAGGCGCACCCGGGTCGGAGCCGGTATCCGCGGAGGAGCCGAGCGCTGTGACGGAGAGCGCTCCGGCCGGGCCCGCACCCAGCGCGATGGAGGCCAAGACGGCGGCGACCTCGGCACGCGGCACGGTGAGCGATTCGCAATCGTCCTCGACGACCAGTACGTCGGCGAGGGTGGGGCCGGTCGGACGCGCGGCGTCGGGCAGCGGCTCGAGGAACAGCTCCGATTCGAACACCGCCGGCCGGTCGGCGGCGGCGCAGGCCCAGGCGTCGAGCAGGCCGGCGGCGGCCAACGCCGATTCGATCCCCGCCGCGTCGTCGGCGGAGACGTCGTCGGCGAAACGGACGAGCTGCCACAGCGGGGCGCCGGGGCGGCCGTCGCGGGGGTCGGTGCGGGTGGGTGAGGGCGGTGGGGCGTCATCGCGCTGCGCGGCCACCCGGTCGCGTTCGGCGGTCAGCTCGCGCACCTGCCCGGCGGCGGCCGCCGCGCGCGCCTTTGCTTCCTGGCGGCGGGTGCGTAGCTCGTCGAGCCGAGGTTCGGCCTGTTCGGCCAGGATTTCCGACAGGCCTGCCACCTCGTCGGCACCGGTCTGCGCAAGGGCCGTCTCGAGTGCGTCGACGATGTCGTTGTCGCAGTACACCTCGCGATGTGCCGACCACCAATCCCGCAGCGCCGCACTCGCCTCGGTCCGGGCGAGCGCCACTGCGGCTTCGGCGCGGGCGATCTCGGCCGCCGCCTCATCGCGGGCCGTGCGGGCCCGGTCGGCGAGCCGTTCGGAGCGGGCCCGCTCGGCGCTCGCGGTATCGAGCAGCCCGAGCGCTTGACGAACGGCGCGCACGTCCGCGTCGCGTTCCTCGGCATGACCGCGCACGGCGGCGGTGAGCTGCTCGGCGCGCGAGCCGTCCGGCAGTGGCGTCCAGGAGATCCTGGCTTCCTCGGCGGCGGCGCGCAATTCGTCCTCACCGCGGGCGAGTGCGGCGGCCGTGGTGGCGACGGCGGCCGTGGCGCGCTCGGCCTCCTGCGCGCGCTGATCGAGCGTTTGCGCGGCCTTTACCGCCTTGTCGCGGTGCGCACTCGCGGAGGTCTCCAGCCTGCGCACCGCGTCGGCGAGGTCGTCGAGCTGCTGTTTGCCCTCGTAGGCGCTGGAGCGCTGCAGGGTTTCGCGATCGGCGATCGCCTGCTCGTAGGCGCGGTCGGCATCCTCGGCGCGGGCTTCGGCGGCGGTGCGTTCGCTCTCGCGACGCTCCCGCAACGCCGTCGCCGCGAACAGCGCGGTCGAGGCATGCGTGACCGCGTCCAGGCGGGCGGCGACCTGGTCGACGTCGGTCTTGGCCTGCACCGCAAGATATTTCCGGTAGACCCCCACGAAATCCCTGGTCGCGGTGTCGGCGTGGACCAGCCCCGCCAGGGTGCGCCCGACCTCCTCCATATCGCTGAACGAGCGCGCGGCGTCCATGATCAGCTGCTCGTCCAGCGGCCGCAGACCGTCGGTCAGCGCCTGCGACAAGCCGCGCGGGTCGAGGTTCTTGGCCAGCTGCGGGCGGCGCAGCGTGAGGATCAGGTTGATGAGCTGGTCGTAGCGCTGCTGCCCGAGCCCGAACATGCGCGCGTCGATCGCGGCCCGGTACTCCACCGGCCGGTCGACGATGGCATCCGAACCGATCTGCTCGGCCAGCTGTTTACGGGTGAACGGCCGATCGTCGGGACCCAGCAGCGAGAAATCGACCCCGACCCGGCCGTCGGCGACGAAATACCAGCGCGTCACCTTGTCCGATGACCGCGTGGCGCGCATCCCGATACCGACGGTGACCACCTCGGGGTCGTCCCAGTCGCCGCGCGCGAACTCCATCCACACATACGAGTAGGCCGACTCCTGCTTGCGGTAGAGCAGATTCGACTTCATGGTGCGTTCTTCACCGGCGAACGGGTTGAGCCTGCGTGGCTCGATCCGCCCGTCGAGCACGAACGGGAACAGCACCTCGAGCGCCTTGGTCTTGCCGGACCCATTGGGCCCACGCAGCACCAGCCGGCCGTCGGCGAAGCAGAACTCCTGGTCGCGGTAATCCCACAGGTTCACGATTCCCGCGCGGGTCGGCACGAATCGCACCCCGCCATGAATGAGCGGCATCTACTCGGCTCCTTCCGTACCGGCCGTGCCCAGCACGGGTTCTGGGTGAGGTCGGTCCTCGGCGTCGGACGGGAACGTCTCGGCGGCAGTGACGAACAGCTCGGCCGATTTCTTCGCGCGCACCGTCACCACCGCACCTCGGTAGCGCGCCAGCGCGGGCAACGCCAGCACTCCGCCGGGCGCCCGGACGATCAGTCGCAACCGTTCCAGCAGCGCGATCACCTCGGCGGTGAGGCCCGGCACGTCGGCCTGCCATTGCGCGGCGAACGTGGCCCCGTACCGGTCGGTGAGCGCCCGGACGGTCTCATCGATCCACGCGGTCTCGACGAAGGGGTACTCCGGTTCCGGCGCGGGTTCGGTGGGTGGCTCGTCGGATTCGGCTGGCGTGGTGTCGAATTCGCTCAGCGGTTCGAAGACCGATTCCCGGGGGATCGCCGCGTCGAGTTCGGCCGCGAGCGAGGACTCGGGCTCGGTGTCCCCGGTGTGCCGCGCGATCGGGTCATCGATATCGAGGACCCGGTCGGCGATCTCGCCCGCCAGCAGCAAGCCGACCTGGGCGAGGGTCCCCGTCCCGGGGAACCGGACATCGGACAACCGCCCGGATGTATCGATCAATGCCACACCCTCGGCGCGCCGTTCGGCGCGCAGGCCGGTGAACAACTCGACCTCGGCGATGAGCCGATCCTGGCTCAGCAGCGGTACCTCGCTGGGCCCGAGGTCCGCGGCATACACCACCGGCCGCTCGACAAGTGCCCGCCGCACCCGCCGCGCCGACTCGGCATGGCGGGTCGAGGCCGGACCGGTCCCGGCGGGTTCACCGAGCAGCCCATGGACGCTGTGTAGATGCTGCAACGCCCGCGGCGGCCGGAACAGCGCGAACACCACCGCGCGATCGATGTCGTAGAGCGCCTCGCCGGCGGCCGGGTCCGACGCCCAGCCGCTCGCGTCACCGTCGGCCAGCGTCAGGGCACCACGGGTGGCCAGCCAGCCCACCGCATCGACGAAGGCATCGCGGTCGGCGGCGCGCTCGGTCGCCAGGTCGAGCCCGTCGATCTGGGCGGTATACACCGCCACCTGGTCCGCGAGCTCGGACAGCGTGATCTGATCGCCCGCGCGACCCAGCGCGGCCAGCGCCAGCGCCAGATACGCGTAGCGGCGCCGATCGAACACCCGGTCGGCGGGAGTGCGCGCGGGCCTGCTCGCATCGAGCCGATCCAGCACCGGGAACACCCGCGCGGTCGTCTCGGTGACTTCGAGCCGGTACCCGAACAATTCCGCCAGATCCTCGCGCAGCTCGGTGGCCCAGCGCCGCACCAGCGGGAGCGCGATGCGATCCGGATAGGTGCGGGTCACCAGGTGATTGGCCAGCACGACGCGGGCGGCGCGTTGATAGTTGTCCAGCGCGAGAGCGTCGATGCGCCGGTGTGTGGTCATGTTCGATCCCCCTCGCTGCCGGTCGCGACCTTGCGCGCAGCGGCCCGCGTCGTCTGGCGTACCTCGAGCTTGCGATTGTTCAGATGAAGCATCCCGGCGGCCGTGCGCACTACCGTGGATCCGCTGTGCGCGGAGACGGTGAGCGTGACACCGCTGTCGGACCCGGTGGTCCCGCCGACCCGCCCGCTCACCGGCACCCAGGCTGTCGAGGCGGCGTCGAGCAGCCGCAGCAGCACCTCGGTCTCGCGCTCGTCGAGCACCCGCTCGTGCACATCGGCGCCGGCCAGCGACCGCGCCGCCGCCGCGCGCTCGCGCTGCGCCGCCAGCTGTGTCTCGCGCAGTCGGCGAATCCCCGCGTCATTGCGGTGGATCCGGGCCGGCGCACCGGCCGAGGGCGGACGCCCGGTCTCGGCCAGCGTCCGCGAGATCTCCAAGGGCGGTGCCTCCCACCAGGATCGGATCGCGGGCACGATATCGGCATCCGGATGCTCGGTGGCCAGATGCCGCGGGCGGCCCAGCCCGAACACCGCGTCGAAGAGGGCGTGCGCGCTGTCGGCGGTGGGCGCGGCGGTGAACCAGGCCGCGAGATGTCGCAGCGCGGATTCCCGGCTCACCCCGCCCTTGCGGGTTTCGGTGACCCGCCGCAGCAGCGACAGCACCGCGGCGATGGCGCTCATGGTGGCCTCCCGCAGCCGCTCGGCCTCGGTACTCGCGCCCGCGACCTCGTCCGCGGGAACGAACCAGGTGCGCAACCCGTCCCAGCGGGAACGCCAATCCGCCTGCCGCCGTGCCGGACTCAGCAGCACCCGTTCATCGCAGCGGGCGGCGCGTTCGATCAGCTCGTCGAGGCCGGTGGCTTCGACCGCGAGGATCGCCGCGGCCAGGCGCGGTGCGAAGCGGGCCAGGTCGAGCCCGAATTCGCGCATATGCGCGAGCAGGGCGTCCTTGTGGGCGAGGAACGCCTCGGGGGTGATCTCGGTGGTGCGGACCAGATCACCGAGCGAGAGATAGAACTGCGCCGCGTGCCCGGCCATATCGGTCAGCGCGATATCGAGCCTGCGCAGCGTGCGATAGACCCGCTCGGCGTCGGCACCGCGATTGGCCTCGGCCAGGGCCTCCAGATCGGCAAGCAGTTCCGGCAGCACCAGTCGCGGCAGCGCCACATCGTCGAGACGGGCCTCCAGCACGCCCGCGACCGCCCGGTAGGCCTGGAACCCGGCCTGGGCGAACTGGTAGACGAAGTGCCGGTTGCGGTATTCGGCCAGGGTCGCCGCCCGTGAGCCGTCATAGCTGCGTTCGAGCACACCCCAGCGGTGCAGTTGGTCGAGCAGCGGGCCGATCTCGGCCGCCGTCAGCCTGGTCAGCTCGCTGGAGGCCCCGGAGTTCGCGGCCGTCCCCTCGGCGGCATCGATCCAGGCGGCGACGTCGTCGGCGTGCAGCAGCACCACATACGCCGCCCGCGCCCGATCGAAGGCGTCCAGCACCCGCAGATAGTCGCCGCGCTTCTCGGCGGTCGCGAAGGAGAACAGCCGAAGACGCTCGTCCCGGTAGGCGGGTTCGGTGCTCGGGGAGCCGTCGACGGAAGCGGTCACCGGGAACAGGGTAATAGCGGGGCGATCGCTACCGGCACGATGAACCCCTGTTCGGCGTGGCCGCGTCCGGTATGCCGGTGTTCGCTCCAGGTGCTACCGGTTGCGGGCGCGGTCTGTCGCGTGCGGGCGCGGCGCTGTCGTGCGGACCGATGCTCAGTCCGGTGCCAGTGCGCGCAGCTGATCGAGGTAGGCGCGGGTACGTGGATCGCCGGGGAACCGTTCGATGATCTCACGGGCCACCTCGCCGGCGATCCACATCAGCGACGGCAGCGACCGCCGCTTGCCGGAGAACGCCCGCATGCCCTCGTCCAGCGCGAGTTCCAGATCGCGTCGGCGGACCGCGACCACCGCCAGGGTCAGATGGGCCTCCGAGACCCGCATCGGGTTGCGCAGCGAACCGTCGGCACGGGTGGCGTCGGCGATCACCTGCCTGGCGTAGGTCTCGGCGAGTGTGTCGTCGCCGGCGACCCGGCAGCAATCCATCGCGTAGAAATCGAACTTCTGCGGATCGACGACGAAATGATTGTCGATATCGGTGGGGTGGTCGAGCCGGTCCAGAATGGCGCGTCCGGCCGACAACGCCCTGTCCACCTCGCGGCGATCACCGATGCGTGCCCACGCCTTGGCCCGCTGCGCGGCCAGCTGCACGCCGACGCCCAGCGAATCGCAGTCGGCCGCAGCGGGATCCGCGGCATCGATCGCACCGCGGTAATTGCCCTGCGTGAGCGCGAACCAGGCTGCCATTTCCGCACTCCAGCCGACGATTTCGGGATGCTCGGCCTCGTGGCCCAGCGAGCGCGCGGCCCGGCGAGTGGCCTCGGCGGTGGTACGGCGGCCGAGATCGTAATCGACACATCCCACCAGCAACGCCACCCAGCCAGCCAATTCCAGCACCTCGCGGTGCTGGGACAGAGTGAGCCTGCCATCGAGCAGCGAGGTGATCCGGCGCAACCAATTGGTGCCCTCGATATGCAATTCGTGCGGATCCGTATAGGGGTATTCACAACACAGCCGTTCGGCGGTGATACGGATGGCCTCGAGGGTGGCGGGGGAGACGTCCGACATACGCAGCCGGCCGATGAATTCCAGTGTGTCCATACCGGTTGCGGCCAGCAGCTCGTCATCGCGGTTGGGTCGCGACTTCGGAAAGAACGCCGCGGTGACGGTATCGAAGGCGGCCGCGATGATGGGCGCGTAGAACTCGTCCGGCCGCGACTCACCCGATTCCCACCGGCGCCAGTTACGCAGCAGGGTACTGTCGGTCGGCAGGTTGTGGGATGACTTGGCGCGCATCGCGCGGACGGCGTCTGCTTGTGACCACCCCCTCGCGTCGCGCTCCGAACGCATCCGAACAGCCCAGACGGGTCGATCGTCAGTAGCGGCCACGTCTGTAGTATCGCACCAGTTAACTTTCGGTGCACCGGATAGGGCACCTAGATGTCAGTGGGTTGACATCTGCTTTCGCCGCAGTTGATCGGACATGATCGAGATGGGCCGATGTTGGTACGGCCCAGCGCAACACCCCCGCATCCGCGGGGAGATCCCGGAGGCGCACTGCTCCCCGCCACGGCGGGGAAAGACCCAGGAGGTACGGGTGGAAGCGTTGATCTATGGATATTTGCGTGACGACTTGGCCGAAGGCCATGGCGACGAGCTGGAAGCCGCGCTACGTGCGCGGGCTCGGGCCGAAGGCCTCTGCTTCGCCGCGACTTTCCATGAATCGACACCGGGTGACGGCACCGCGTTCGCCGAGCTCACCCAGGAACTGAAGCGAGCCGATGCCCATCACGTGGTGGTGCCGTCACTCGATCACCTTGCCGGCCAGACGATTCCGCGGGACATGCTGCTCGCGAAGCTGGCCAGCGATGCGGAGGCCACAGTCTGGACCTTGCAGACCTGAGCCCACCCGGGCGCACCGCCGCCCGAAATCGGTTGCCGCGGTGCTGAGCCCGTGCCGCCCCTGCGCGCGCGTTCATCGCTGTGCTGTGCCCGGCGCGCCGAGGCGCGCCCCGCAGTGTCGATCAGCGACCGAAGCCGCCGGGCCCGCGCCGACGCAGATACTTCTCGAACTCCGCGGCGATGGCGTCGCCGTCGATCTTGGCCATGGTCTCGTTGAGATCACTCGCCGCGTCGCCGCGCTCCTCGAGCGAACGCACGTACTCGCTGATCTCCTCGTCGTTGACCGTCATCTCATTGACCGTCGACTCCCACTCCTCGGCCTGCGCGGGCAATTCCCGCAGCGGCACCTCGATATCGAGGACGTCCTCGACCCGGTGCAGCAACGCGATGGTGGCCTTGGGATTGGGTGGCTGCGAGACGTAGTGCGGCACCGCGGCCCAGAACGACACCGCGGGCACCCCCGCCTTCACGCACTGATCCTGGAGCACCCCGGTGATACCGGTGGGTCCTTCGTATCGGGTCTGCTCCAGGTTGAAGCGCTCGGCCGCCTCCTTGCTGTAGGCGGAACCGGTCACCGGCACCGGCCGGGTGTGCGGCGTATCGGCGAGCAGCGCCCCGAGGATCACCACGGTCTGCACCTCGAGCTGATCGATGAGTTCGAGCAGGTCGGCGCAGAACCGGCGCCAGCGCATATTGGGTTCGATCCCGCGCAGCAACACCACATCGCGGTCGCTGCCCGGCGGCGAGCACACCGTCAGCACCGTGGCCGGCCACACGATCTCCCTGGTCACGCCGTCGACCTGACGCACCATGGGCCGGTTGACCTGGTAGTCGTAATAGTCCTCGGAATCGAGTTCGGCCAGCGGTCTGGCATCCCAGATCAGTTCGAGGTGTTCCACCGCACCGCTGGCGGCATCGCCGGCGTCGTTCCAGCCCTCGAAGGCGGCGACGAGTACCGGATTCCGCAACGGCGGCAGTTCCGGGCCGGGCGAGGCCGGAGATTCACTCGAGTTCACCCGAGCCAGCCTACGACCAGAGCGGATGTGCCGTGACCGCGACGCGGTATTCGCCGCCGCGTGTCGGCGCCGGTGTGGGCGGGGGCACGGTGGACGGACATACTGCGCGGAACGTTGTACGCAGGCTCTACCCTTGAGGGCATGTCTGCGTCCAGCTCCACCGCGTTCGATACCACGCTTCTCGACACGCTCGCTCGCCGTGTCGTCATCGGCGACGGCGCGATGGGCACGATGTTGCAGGCCGCGGATCTGTCCCTGGACGATTTCCGTGGCCTCGAAGGGTGCAACGAGATCCTCAACGACACCCGCCCGGATGTGCTGCGCGGTATTCATCGCGCGTACTTCGAGGCCGGCGCCGATGCGGTGGAGACCAATACCTTCGGCTGCAACCTGCCGAACCTCGCCGATTACGACATCGCCGACCGGATCCGTGAGCTATCGGAGAAGGGCACCCGCCTCGCGCGCGAGGTGGCCGACGAGATGGGTCCGGGCGCGGATGGCTCGGCGCGGTTCGTGCTGGGGTCGATGGGCCCCGGCACCAAGCTGCCGACGCTGGGTCACGCGCCGTACGCGGCGTTGCGCGATGCCTATTCCGAGGCTGCCCTCGGCATGCTCGACGGCGGCGCCGACGCCATCCTGATCGAGACCTGCCAGGACTTGCTGCAGGTCAAGGCCGCGGTCACCGGCAGCAGGCGGGCGATGGAGCGCGCGGGCCGCCGGATTCCCATCATCACCCACGTCACCGTGGAGACCACCGGCACGATGCTGGTCGGCAGCGAGATCGGGGCCGCGTTGACGGCGCTCGAGCCGCTGGGCATCGACATGATCGGCTTGAACTGCGCGACCGGCCCGGACGAGATGAGCGAGCATCTGCGGCATCTGTCGCGCCATGCCCGCATCCCCGTGTCGGTGATGCCGAACGCCGGCCTGCCGGTGCTCGGCGCCAACGGTGCGGAGTACCCGTTGACCCCGGAAGAGCTGGCGGTGGCGCTGTCGGGCTTCGTCTCCGAGTTCGGCCTGGCACTGGTGGGTGGCTGTTGCGGCACGACGCCCGAGCACATCCGTCAGGTCACCGAGGCGGTGCGGGAGGTCGAGCCGACCCTGCCGCCGATCGAGCAGCGGCGCGATCCGGTGCACGAACCGGCTGTGTCGAGCATGTACACGGCGGTGCCGTTCGCGCAGGACGCCAGCGTCATGATGATCGGTGAGCGCACCAATGCCAACGGCTCCAAAGCATTCCGTGAGGCGATGCTGGCCGGCGACTGGCAGAAGTGCCTCGACATCGCCAAGGACCAGACCCGCGACGGCGCGCACATGCTCGATCTGTGCATCGACTACGTCGGCCGCGACGGCACCGCCGATATGAGTGAGCTGGCGAGCCGGCTGGCGACCTCGTCGACCCTGCCGATCATGCTCGACTCCACCGAGCCGCCGGTGCTGCAGGCCGGGCTCGAGCACCTGGGCGGGCGCTGCGCGGTGAACTCGGTCAACTACGAGGACGGCGACGGCCCGGATTCGCGGTATCAGCAGATCATGCGGCTGGTCGCCGAGCACGGCGCGGCGGTGGTTGCGCTGACCATCGATGAGGAGGGTCAGGCCCGTACGGCGGAGAAGAAGGTGGAGATCGCCGAACGCCTGATCGCCGATATCACCGGCACCTGGGGTTTGGACGAGTCCGACATCATCATCGACACCCTGACCTTCACCCTCGGCACCGGCCAGGAAGAGTCCCGGCGCGACGGCCTGGAGACCATCGAGGCGATCCGCGAGCTCAAGCGCCGTCATCCGCGGGTGCAGACCACCCTCGGCCTGTCCAATATCTCCTTCGGCCTCAACCCGGCCGCGCGGCAGGTGCTGAACTCGGTGTTCATGCACGAATGCGTGCAGGCCGGGCTCGACAGCGCGATCGTGCACGCCTCGAAGATCCTGCCGATCGCCCGCATCCCCGAAGAGCAGCGCGAGACGGCGCTGGATCTGGTTTACGACCGCCGCCGCGAGGACTATGACCCGCTGCAGAAGCTGATGCAGCTGTTCGAGGGTGTGTCGGCGTCGTCGTCGAAGGCCTCGCGCGCCGAAGAGCTGGCGGCGTTGCCGCTGTTCGAACGGCTGGAGCGGCGCATCGTCGACGGTGAGAAGGCCGGCATGGAAGCCGACCTGGACGAGGCGATGGCCCAGGTGCCACCGCTGCAGATCATCAACGAAACCCTGCTCGCGGGCATGAAGACCGTCGGCGAGCTGTTCGGTTCCGGGCAGATGCAGCTGCCGTTCGTGCTGCAATCGGCCGAGGTGATGAAGGCCGCGGTGGCCTACCTGGAACCGCATATGGAGGCCACCGACGATTCCGGCAAGGGCCGGATCGTGCTGGCCACCGTCAAGGGCGACGTGCACGACATCGGCAAGAACCTGGTGGACATCATCTTGTCCAACAACGGCTACGAAGTGGTCAATCTCGGTATCAAGCAACCGATTTCGACCATTCTCGACGCCGCCGTCGACAAGAAGGCCGACGTCATCGGCATGTCGGGACTGCTGGTGAAGTCCACCGTGGTGATGAAGGAAAACCTCGAGGAACTCAACGCCAAGGGCATGGCCGACCAGTTCCCGGTGCTGCTGGGCGGCGCCGCGCTGACCCGCTCGTATGTGGAGAACGACCTCACCGAGGTCTACGAAGGCGATGTGCACTACGCCCGCGACGCCTTCGAAGGGTTGCGGCTGATGGACGACATCATGTCCCGCAAGCGCGGCGGCGGCCCCGACCCCGACAGCCCCGAAGCGATCGCGGAACGGGAGAAGGCCGCCGAACGCAAGGCCCGCCACGAACGCTCCAAGCGCATCGCCGCCGAACGCAAGGCCGCCGAGGCGCCGGTCGTGGTCCCCGAACGTTCCGATGTGGCCGCCGACCTGCCGGTGCCGGTGCCGCCGTTCTGGGGCACCCGCGTGATCAAAGGCCTGGCCCTGCACGAGTATTCGGGGCTGCTCGACGAACGCGCGCTGTTCCTCGGCCAGTGGGGGTTGCGCGGGCAGCGCGGCGGCGAGGGCCCCAGCTACGAGGAGCTGGTCGAGTCCGAGGGCCGCCCCCGGCTGCGGGCCTGGCTGGACCGGCTGTCCACCGAGGGCGTGCTCCAGCACGCGGCGGTCGTCTACGGGTACTTCCCGGCGGTGTCCGAAGGCGATGACGTCATCGTGCTGACCGAACCCGATCCCGCCGCCCCGCAGCGGTATCGGTTCACCTTCCCGCGTCAGCAGCGCGACCGGTTCCTGTGCATCGCCGATTTCATCCGTTCCCGCGAACGCGCCGTCGAGACCGGCCAGGTGGACGTGCTGCCCTTCCAGCTGGTCACCATGGGCCAGCCCATCGCCGACTTCGCCAATGAACTGTTCGCCGCCGACAACTACCGCGATTACCTCGAGGTGCACGGTATCGGCGTCCAGCTCACCGAGGCGCTCGCCGAATACTGGCACCGTCGCGTCCGCGAAGAACTGGTGTTGGAAGGGCATTCGGTCGCCGAATCCGATCCCGACGACGTCCAGGAGTACTTCAAGCTCGGCTACCGCGGCGCCCGCTACTCCTTCGGCTACGGTGCCTGCCCCGATCTGGAAGACCGTGCCAAGCTCGTCGATCTGCTCGACGCCGAGCGCATCGGGGTCACGCTGTCGGAAGAACTGCAGCTGCACCCGGAACAATCCACCGACGCGTTCGTGCTGCTGCACCCGGAGGCGAAGTACTTCAACGCCTGAGTGCGGGCACCCGGGCCGGGCCCGGGTGCCCTCGGCGGCACGATTGCGACAGGCTGTGACGGTTCTCACGGATAATCGTCCGCCGGTGGGGTATTGGCGACCTCCGGGGCTGCTGCGCCCCGGTGACCTGGGTGTTTCCGGTGTAGCCCGGCCGGATTCCGGCTCACGCGGCGCCCGGTTCGGCGTGAGAACGCCACGACACCCCGCCACCGCACCATCCACGCGGGCGAAACCAGCAACGCTGCTGGAACCTGTCGGACGCTTATGCCATTGTCGGAGGGTGGCAACTGCATCCGGGGCAGTCGGCGGATGCGAGTTCATCCTGCAGCTCACCGGTGCAAACGACTTCGGCGCGTAGGGATTCCAGGCCGGTCCTGGCTCGGGCGCGAAGTGCTGGAGGACTCGGCGGGAAAGCAGGAGGGGCACAACCTCATGACGGCGGATCGGTTGATCGCTGGACGGTATCGGCTCACGGATCCGATCGGGACGGGCGCGATGGGCGTGGTGTGGCGCGCCACCGACGTCCGGTTGCGGCGCACCGTGGCCGTCAAGCAGGTGTTGCTCGGCCCCGGACTCACCCGCGAAGCCGCGCTGGAAGCGAAACTGCGCGCCAAGCGTGAGGGCCGGATCGCGGCACGCCTGCACCATCCCAACGCGATCACCGTCTTCGACGTCGTCGAGGAAGACGAACAGCCCTGGCTGGTCATGGAGTACATGGACGCGCCCAGCCTGGCGGCCAAACTCGCCGGTGGGCGCACCCTGCCCGCCATGCAGGTCGCCAGGATCGGCGCCCAGGCCGCTGCCGCCCTGGCCGCGGCGCACGATGCGGGCATCGTGCACCGCGACGTCAAGCCGGCCAACCTGCTGGTGGCCGACGACGGCACGGTCAAGATCACCGACTTCGGCATCTCCCGCGCGGTCGGCGACGTCACCGTGACCGCGACCGGTTTCCTGGCCGGCACCCCCGCCTACCTCGCGCCAGAGGTCGCGCGCGGCGAGAACCCCGAACCCGCCTCCGATGTCTTCGCACTCGGCTCCACTCTGTACGCGGCGGTCGAGGGCGCGCCACCCTTCGGTGAGGGCGACAACCCCCTCGCGGTACTGCACGCGGTGGCCCGCGCCGAGGTGCGCGCACCGGAGCAGGCCGGTGATCTCGGACCCGTGCTGATGCGGCTGCTCGCCGCCACCGTCGACGAACGCCCGACCATGAAGGAAGCCAGGCGCGCACTGGAAGATGTTGCGGCGGGGCGCAGTCCACGGGTGGGCGTCCTCGCGGCGACCAAGGTGCTGCCGCATCCGTCGCCGGCGCGGGACACCGACAACGCCGCCGCGGCCACCCAGGCGGTACCGCGTCCGTCTTCCGGCCCGGCCCCGAGCCCTGCGCCGAGCCGTCCGGTCCTGCCCGCCGCGCCGGGCACCGTCCCCGCCGCGCCCGGCACCGTCCCCGGCGGGCCGGTGCCGTCCCGGTCGGGTTCGGGTCGTGGCCGCGTGATCGCGCTGGTCGCGGCGGCCTCCGCGGGCGTACTCGTGCTCGTCGCGCTGATCGCCGCCGCGGTCAACGGCGGCGGCGAACCATCGGCGGGCGGATCCGGATCGCCCGCGGTGACGGCGACGCAGCCCTCGGTCGACGCCGTCGCCCCGGATGGTTCCGGCACCGGCGAATCCTCCTCCGACGACGCCACCACCACCGCACCGACGACCACCACGACCACGGCCACCCCCAGCACGACCACCTCGTCGGCCACGACGACCCCGTCCGGTCCACCGACCCCTGAACGGGTGGTGCAGTTCGTCAGCGGCTACTACGGCATGCTCCCCGGCAATGCCGCAGCCGCCTGGTCCCAGCTCGCACCCGCCTACCAGGCCCAGACCGGTTACAGCGACTACCTGAACTTCTGGTCCGGCATCAGCGCCGTCACCGTGCACAGCGTCACACCCAACGGGGACACCGGAGCGACGGTCTCGCTGACCTATACCCTGAAGGACGGCTCGACCTCCACCGAGAGCCGGTGGATCCAGGTCGCCTCGGACAACGGGCGGTTGCTGATCGCCAATTCGGGACTGTAGGGGGAACACGCAGAGGAGAGGATCAGGTGAACACGCGGCCGGCGGGTGTGCTGTGGGATATGGACGGCACACTGCTCGATTCGGAGAAACTGTGGGATATCGCGGTGCGCGACCTCGCCGTCGAGCTCGGCTCGCAGATGACCGATGAGCTGCGCCGGTCACTGATCGGCGCCTCCGGCCCCAACGCACTGCGCATCGTGTTCACCGGACTCGGCCTCGATCCACAGCCTGCGGCGATGCGCGCCGCGGGCGAGTTCCTGGAGCGTCGGGTCACCGAGCTGATGGCAGAACCCATCCCGTGGCGCCCCGGAGCGAAGGACGCGCTCGCGATGGTGCGCGCGGCCGGACTGCCGAGCGCGCTGGTGACCAACACCAAGCGTTCGCTTGCCGAATTCGGCCTGGACACCCTCGGCCGGGAGTACTTCGACGCGTCGGTCTGCGGCGACGAGGTGCCGCACGGCAAACCCGAGCCCGACGTCTACCTGCGGGCGGCCGAGCTCCTGGGGCTCGACCCGAAAACCTGTGTGGCGGTGGAGGACTCGCCCACCGGTGTGGCGGCCGCGGAGGCCGCGGGCTGCGCGGTGCTCGTGGTGCCGTGTGAGATCGCGGTGCCCGAGGCGCCGATTCGTACCCAGCGCGATTCGCTGGTCGCACTCACCATGGCCGACCTCGGTGCGGTGCTGGATACTCGGTATCCGGTGGGCCGGGGCTGAGGCCACGTCACCGGTTCCCGTGTCCGCGCAGGTCGAATGTGTTGCCGGACAACAAGACCGAACGGTCCGTGACGATTGTCACCGCCTATCTCAGGAAAACCCGGGCGTGTCGGGAATAGTCCGATAACAATGTCGCTATGGCAGCGACGGTAGCCCTGGACGAGATCGTCGACACCACTCGCTTTCCGATCACCGAACCCGACAGCGCCGGTTGGCGCGCGGCGGTGGCGGCGGCGCGAGCCGACCTGGCGCAGGACGGATGTACCGTGCTGCGCGAATTCATCCGGCCGGAGCTGCACGAGCGGCTGCGGGAGCAGGGTGAGCAGATGGCCCCGCACGCGCACTATCAGGTGGAGCGGGTCAACGCCTACAACATTCCGCTCGATACCGCACTGCCCGAGGATCATCCGGGGCGCATCGTGCTCGAACGCGGCAACGCCTTCGTCCCGCGCGACCGGATCGCCACCGACGCGCTGATCCACCAGCTCTACACCAGTCAGCTGTTCCAGCGATTCGTGGCCGATTGCTTCGGCTTGCCCGGTCTGCACGAATTCGC
Source organism: Nocardia sp. CDC519 (assembly GCF_059509835.1). Lineage (NCBI taxonomy): Bacteria > Bacillati > Actinomycetota > Actinomycetes > Mycobacteriales > Nocardiaceae > Nocardia > Nocardia sp. CDC519. The sequence goes on from NZ_CM183377.1 coordinate 2,731,698, forward strand.
CGACCCGCTGGCCGGACTCGTGCTCAACGTCGTCGCGCCCGGCATGTCACACCCCTGGCATTTCGACACCAACGAATACACCGTCAGCATGCTCACCCTGGCGCCCGAAGCGGGCGGAGTCTTCGAATACTGCCCGGGCATCCGCTCGCCGCACGCGGAGAACCTCGACGATGTGCGCGCGGTGCTCACCGGCACCGGCCAGCACCTGATCCAGCGGCTCGAGCTGCGCCCGGGCGATCTGCAACTGTTCCAGGGCCGTTTCTCCCTGCACCGGGTCTCCCCGGTGAGCGGCCGCACCCAACGGCATACGGCGATCTTCGCCTACAGCGACCGACCAGGTGTCATCGGCACCGTGGAACGCACCCGTCAGCTCTTCGGACGGGTGCTGTCGGACCATCACGCCGCGGCCGACGCCGTCCGTGGCGACCGGCTACTCGACTGAGCAGCGCAGTTCGACCCGAGAGGAACCATCGTGTCCGTGCCTATGCACACCACCGGGAAAGCCTCCTTCGACGACATCTACGACCGCCCCGATCCGCGCGCCTACTACGCGCGCATGGCCGAATTGGATTACTGCATACCGCAGTTGGCGAAGCCGCATTTCGAGCAGCAGCTCGCCGAATACCGCGACGCCACCGGGGTGAGCGCACCGACCGTGCTCGATATCGGCTGCTCCTACGGCGTCAACGCGGCCCTGCTGCGGCTGGACACGACCATCGACGAACTGGGGGAGTACTACGGCGCGGCCGCCGCCGACGATCCGGCCGCGCTGATCGCCCTCGACCGGGCCCGCCTCGCCGCCGACGACACGCGGCCGGAGGTCCGCTTCGTCGGCATGGACGCCTCGCGTCCGGCTCTGGACTACGCGCACGCCGCCGGCCTGCTGCACGACATCGTGCACGCCGATCTCGAGGCCACCGACCCCACCGACGAGCAGCGCCGGATCCTGGCCGCCGCCGACCTGGTGATCTCCACCGGCTGTATCGGCTATGTCACCGAGAAGACCCTGCTCCGGGTGGCCACCGCCGACCCGGAACACAGGCCCTGGATGGCACACTTCGTCTTGCGCATGTACGGCTTCGACGCGATCGAGGGCGAGCTTGCGGCCCTCGGCTACCGCACCGAACGGATGCCGGGCGATTTCGCGCAGCGCCGCTTCGCCTCCGATGCCGAACAGGCGCAGGTGTTGAATACTCTGTCCGCCAACGGAATCGATCCGACCGACCGGGAAGACAGCGGTTGGCTCTACGCCAATCTCTACATTTCCCGCCCCGCCGCCTGACATCGACTCACACCGAGGAATCAGACTTGACCGAACGCACGTTTGCCGCCGAGGACCAGCTGCCCCGGGTACCGCTACCGACGCTGGACGACAGCTGTACCCGGTTCATCGAGTGGTGCACTCCGCTGCTGACCGCCGACGAACTCGCCGCCACCGAGGCCGCCGTCGCCGATCTGCTGCGCCCCGGCGGCCCGGGCCGGACCCTGGATGCCGCGCTGCGCGACTACGACGCCACCCCCGGCGTCGGCAGCTGGCTCGACGAGTTCTGGCCGTCGCGGTATCTGGGCCGGCGCGACCGGATCGCGCTCAACGCCAACTTCTTCTTCCTGTTCCGCGACGACACCACCCTGGCGACATCCACCGGGCCCGGGCAGGTGGAGCGAGCCGCGGGCATCGTCAGCGCTGCCGTCGACTACAAGCTGGCGCTGGATCGGGAGGAGATCCCGCCGGTCACCCAGCGCGGGCAGCGGCTGTCGATGTGGCAGAACAAGTACCTGTTCTCCGAGACTCGCATTCCGGGCGAAGAACAGGACACCGTGCGTGTGCCCTACAGCCCCGAATGGCCGGGGCCCTCGGACGCGCGCCACATCCTGGTCTTCCACCGCGGCAGCATGTTCCGGATGGAGGTGATCGGAGCCGACGGCGCACCGCACAGCTTCGAGGATCTGACCGACGGGCTGCGCGCGGTGCTCAAGGCCGGAGCGAAGTACGCCGCCACCGACACCGCGGTCGGGCATCTGACCACGCTGCCCCGCGCGGACTGGGCCCGCAGCCGCGCGGGTCTGCTGGCCGAACCGGTCAACGCCGCGGCACTCGACACCATCGAGACGGCACTGTTCTGCGTCTGCCTGGAGGATTTCGCTCCGCGCGACGAAACCCACGCCTGCGACATCCTGCTGCACGGCGACAGCGCCAACCGCTGGTTCGACAAGTCGGTGTCGTTCATCGTCTTCGCCGACGGGCAGGCGGGCATCAACGTCGAGCATTGCGGTCTCGACGGCACCACGATCCTGTCGTTCGTGGACACCCTGCTGGAATCGACGGTCGCCGAACACGCCGAGCGCTCCGGTGCCAGGCCGCAGGGGCTGCCGGTGGTAGAGCCGATCGAGTTCCGGCTCAGCGCCGCCCAGCGCGCCGAGATAGCCGCGGCGGGGGCGGCGTTCGCCCGCTATGCGGCCGAGAACGCCACGACCACGGTGTCGTTCGACGATTTCGGCACCGCCAAGGCCAAGCAGCTCGGCATCTCCCCGGATGCCTTCGCGCAGCTGAGCTATCAGCTGGCCCACCGCCGCAGCAAGGGCCTCACCGGCGCCACCTACGAATCCATCGCCACCCGCCAGTACCGCAACGGCCGCACCGAGGCCATGCGGGTGATCACCCCGGAGATGGTGGCGTTCGTCGACGCGATGGAAGACGCCTCCGCCGACACCGCCGCCACACTGGCCGCCGCCGAGGCCGCCGCGGCCGCGCACGTGGCCCGGGCCAAACAGTGCCAGTCCGGGCAGGCGCCGGAGCAGCACCTGTGGGAGCTGGAATGGATCCAGCGTCGTCGCGGCACCGAGCTGGGCGTCACCGAGCCCATCCCGCTCTACAGCAGCCCCGGCTGGACGATCATGCGCGACGACTACCTGAGCACCAGCTCCGCGCCGTCGGTCAATATCCGGTACTTCGGGTTCGGTTCCACCAGTTCCCGCTGCATCGGCGTGGCCTACGTGCTGCTGCCCGATCGCTGGAACCTCTACCTGGCCACCCCCGCGCCGGTCGCCGACCAGATGCACGCCTTCGCCGACCACCTGCGCACGGCGGTCGCCGATCTGGAAGCCCTGCTCGCCGCCCGGTGACGTTCGGGTCGGGTGGCGTCCGGCGGCTGCGGCCGGGCGGACGCCACTCGACCGGAAACGGTTTGCGGGGGTCTGAAACAATGACAACCCGTGAAGACTTTCGAGGCCCTGTTCGCCGAGCTCCAGGATCGTGCCGTCACCCGACCCGAGGGGTCGGGGACGGTGGCCGCGCTGGACGCGGGCGTGCATACCCAGGGCAAGAAGGTGCTCGAAGAGGCCGGTGAGGTGTGGCTGGCCGCCGAACACGAGAGCGACGAATCGCTCGCCGAGGAGATCTCGCAGCTGCTGTACTGGGTGCAGGTGCTGATGGTGGGTCGCGGACTGCGGCTAGAGGACGTCTACCGACATCTGTGACGTCCGCCGCGAATCCGCCGTCATCCCTCCCGAAAGGACCCTCTCATGCTGCGCGTCGCAGTCCCCAACAAAGGCGCACTCTCCGAATCGGCCGTGTCGATCCTGTCCGAGGCCGGCTACCGCAAACGCACCGATTCCCGCGACCTGACCGTCCTGGACCTGGCCAATCAGGTGGAGTTCTTCTTCCTGCGGCCCAAAGACATCGCCATCTACGTCGGTTCCGGTGAACTCGATCTGGGCATCACCGGCCGCGACCTCGCCCTCGACTCGGCGGCACCGGTGACCGAGCGGCTCGCTCTCGGTTTCGGCGGTTCCACCTTCCGCTACGCCGCCCCGGCCGGCCGCGACTGGACCGTCGAGGACCTCGCGGGCAAGCGCATCGCCACCTCCTACCCGAACCTGGTGCTGTCGGATCTGGCCGGGCGCGGCATCGAGGCCGAGGTCATCCGGCTCGACGGCGCGGTGGAGATCTCCATCCAGCTCGGCGTCGCCGACGCCATCGCCGACGTGGTCGGCTCCGGGCGCACCCTGCGCCAGCACAATCTGGTCGCCTTCGGCGCCTCGCTGTGCGATTCGGAGGGCGTGCTGATCGAGCGCGAGGGCTCCGACCGCGACGACAAGGCCCGCAACCAGCTCATCGACCGGGTCAAGGGTGTCGTGTTCGCCCAGCAGTACCTCATGCTGGACTACGACTGCCCCAAGAGCCTGCTCGACCAGGCCGCCCAGATCACCCCCGGCCTGGAATCGCCGACCGTGTCGCCGCTCACCGATCCCGACTGGGTCGCCGTGCGCGCGCTGGTACCGCGCAAACTGGGCAACTCGGTGATGGATCAGCTCGCCGACCTGGGCGCCAAGGCGATCCTGGCCACCGACATCCGGTCCTGCCGGGCCTTCTGAGGACTCGGGCAACCCCCGGCGTTCGCGCCGGGGTTGGCCTCGCCCTGAATTCAACCCGTGTGCCGGGCATCCCGGCGTTGCTACCGTGCGGCCCTCGATGAGGAACGCAAGGAGTGACGACCGTGTCGCACACACCCCCCGACAGCGGCCCGAGCCGCCGTATCCACTGGAATGAGGACTGGTCGGCCACCGTGGTCGGGCTGGCATTGCTCGCCCTGGTCCTGAGTGGGCTGATCCCGGATTGGCTGGTGCCGTGATGCCGGGGCCGGAGCACACCGAGAACCTCACCACCGCCGACACCGGGACAACCGCGCAGCCGGTGCGGTCGGAGACCGAGGCGCTGCGCCCGGCCGCGGTCGCCGCACCCGCCGCCGTGGTGGGCGGTGTGCTCGTCGTACTGCTGCTCGGGGCGTTGACGCGGTACGTCGAGACGCAGGTGCCGAACTGGACCGCCGACACCCCGCTGCGTCGTGTCGCGAAGACGGTCGAATACCCCGTGTACGCGATCGCCTTCGGTCTCATCGGCAACGTGGTGCTGGCGAAACTGGGCCTGCGCGAGCGCCTTTCGGCCGGGTTCCGCACCGAATTCTTCATCAAGACCGGTGTTGTGCTGCTCGGCGCCTCGATCAATCTGAAGGTGCTCATGACAGCGGCCGGACCAGCGATTCTGCAGGCGTTGCTGCTGATCACCGCGGTCTTCGGGTTCGCCTGGTGGCTACGGTCAGCGCCGCCATCGCGGCAGCCGGAGCAGTGCAGGCCAAGCGGGAGCAGATCGCCTACGCGGCCTCGCTGGTGATCATCTTCGCGCTTCCGTCGATCTTCGTGCTGCCCTGGCTGGCCGGACTGTTCGGGCTGTCGGACGCGGTGGCCGGCGCGTGGATCGGCGGCAATATCGACACCACCGCGGCGGTGGCCGCTTCGGGCGCGATCGCCGGTGAACAGGCCCTGCAGATCGCCGCGATCGTGAAGACGACCCAGAACGCGCTCATCGGAATCGTCGCCATCGCCTTGACCGCCTACTTCACCCTGCGGGTGGAGCGTGCGGCCGGAGCGGCACGGCCGTCGGCACGCGAATTCTGGGACCGCTTCCCGAAATTCGTGCTCGGCTTCCTCGCGGCGTCGATCATCGGGACGCTCTACCTGCAAGCGGTGGACTCCGGCACCGGTGCCGACCACATCGCGATCGTCAACGATCTGCGGACCTGGTTTCTGATCCTGGCCTTCGTCTCGATCGGGCTGGAGTTCTCCCTGCGCGGTCTGCGCGCGGCGGGCGCGCGTCCGGTGCTCGTCTTCGGTGCGGCGGCCGCGGTGAACATGGTCGTCGGACTGGGGCTGTCGGTGCTGCTGTTTCGCACCTTCACGCCGTAGGTATCCACCCGCCCGGGCGTGTTCCGGAGCAGATCTAATCAGCGACCGACTCGGCGAAGATCTGCTCCGGAGACTCGGGTTCGTCCGGCCACCCCGGATACTGCGGGGGAGTGCCGCCGTACTCCGGGCACAGGTGCTTGTAGTCGCAGAATCCGCACAGCCAGCTCTTGCTCGGCGGAAAGTCGCCGGTGCGGCCGGCGTCGCGGATGGCCTGCCACAGTGCGGCAAGGGTGCGCTCGAAGCGGTTGAGCTCTTCCTCGTCCGGGGTGTAGGTGAGGATCTGCTCGTCGGCCAGATAGATCAGCCGCAGCTGGGCCGGGACGACGCCGCGGGTACGCAGCATGACCAGGGCGTAGAACTTCAGCTGGAACAGCGCCTTGGTCTCCTGGGTGACTCCGGGAGCGCGGCCGGTCTTGTAATCCACCACCCGCAGCTCACCGGTGGGCGCCACGTCGATCCGGTCGACGAAACCGCGCAGCAGCACGCCGTCGGCCAGTTCGACCTCGACCCGGGACTCACACGATTCCGGATCGAACCCGGTCGGATCCTCCAGCCGGTAATAGGCCCGTACGAGCGCACGGACCTCGTCGAGGAACACCTCGAGCTCGGCCTCGGCGATCAGCTCGGCCACCTCCGGCCGCTCGGCCAGCACCCTGGCCCACGCACCGGCCGCGAGCGCTTCGGCCCGGTCCGGCCTCCGCTCGGCCGCGGGCAACCCGTAGAGATCTTCCAGCACCGCGTGCACCACCGTGCCGCGCACCGCGTGCCGAGCCGGCGGTTCCGGAATCCGGTCGATCGCGCGTAACCGATACTTGAGCGGGCACTGCTTGAAATCCATTGCCCGGGAAGGCGACAGCGCCGGACGAGAACGAACCGGCGCCGCTTCGGGGCGGGGCGCCGGTTCGGCGTCGGCAGGGGGCGTGGTCGCTGGTGCTGGCATACCTGGCAGGCTATCCGGCGGCACCGACACGGTGCCGTGAGACGGCAGCGACGAACAGATTTTCGCGGAACGGAGATACATGACGGCCAGACGGACCGGGCCATTCACCATCGGTGACCGGGTGCAGCTGACCGATGCCAAGGGCAGGTTGTACACCGTGCTCCTGGAGCCGGGCAAGGAGTTCCACACCCATCGCGGCGGGATCAAGCACGACGATCTGATCGGCGCCGACGAGGGCAGCGTGGTGAACTCCACCAACGGCACCCCCTACCTCGCGCTGCGGCCGCTGCTGATCGACTACGTGCTCTCCATGCCGCGCGGGGCCGCGGTGATCTACCCGAAGGATGCCGCCCAGATCGTGCACGAGGGCGATATGTTCCCCGGCGCGCGCGTGCTCGAGGCCGGCGCGGGCTCCGGCGCGCTCACCTGTTCGCTGCTGCGTGCCGTCGGCCCCGAGGGCGAGGTGGTGTCCTACGAGATCCGCGACGACCACGCCGAGCACGCCGTGCGCAACGTGGAGACCTTCTTCGGCGAACGTCCGGCGAACTGGTCGCTGACCGTCGGTGACGTCGCGAACTACGACGGCCCGCAGGTCGATCGGGTGGTGCTCGACATGCTCGCACCCTGGGACGCGCTGCCCGCGGTGTCCAAAGCCCTGGTCCCCGGTGGCGTGCTCATCGTCTACGTGGCGACGGTGACGCAGCTGTCGAAGATCGTGGAGACGCTGCGCGAGCAACAATGCTGGACCGAGCCGCGCTCCTGGGAGTCGATGGTGCGCGGCTGGCATGTGGTGGGTCTGGCGGTGCGCCCCGAGCACCGGATGCAGGGCCACACCGCGTTCCTGGTGAGCGCCCGCAGGCTGGCCGAGGGAACCGTGACGCCGAAGCCCCAGCGCCGGCCCTCGAAGGGCTGACACCGGGGCTTCGGTGGTGTGACGACGATCAGACGATCACGCGGGGACGCAGGGCGCCTGGGCGAAGCCGAGCAGCAGGCAGCCGCTGGCATCCGAGAGCTTCCAGGTGCCGTCGACGTTCTCCCAGGTCAGCGGCATCGCCGGGGCGGCGCCGTGCGGGGAGGTGATGACGACCTGCGCGGTGGCGGTGTTGCCCTCGGTGGTGACGTCGGTGACGCCGAAGGTGAGGGTGCCGTAGCCGGCCAGCGCGGCGTTCATCTGGTCGATGTTGGCGGTGCGCTGTTCGCCGTTGACGATCAGCTTCGTCTTCTCCGCCGTCGGCACATCGGGGCTGGCCAGCTTGTCGAGCACACCCTGGAGGGTTTCCGGGGTCGGAGCCTCGCCGGTGCCGTGGTCTCCGTGCTCGGCGCCGGTGGTGGTGGCGGCAGCGGCGCTGGTGGTAGCGCTGGTGCTGGTGGCGGCGCTGTCGCTGCTGTCGTCGTCGGAACCGCAGGCGGCGATGCCGAGCGACAGGGCGACGGTGGCGGCGGCAGCGACAGACAAGCGCAGTGCCCTCACGGGAAGGAGCATGACTGGCAACCTTTCGGCTAGTCGGTGAGCAGCCTCACCGGTAATGTGTTAGGGCAGGCTAACATGGTCGTTCCGGTCGACGGGCGCTGCCTAGATGTGATCACGACGAAACCATGTCGGACAGCGAGAACGGTTCGCGCCCGGTAGCGTTGATAGACCGGGACTGGGAGGAGCAGCACATGAGCCCCATCGAGAATTCGGATTCGGCGGCCTGGAGAGAGCTCGAGGCGGTGCGCGCCGAAGCGGCTGCACTCCGGAGGCAACTCGCGGATTCACCGGATCGTGCGCGGGAATTGGAAGCCCGCATCGATTCGCTGACTATTCGCAACACGAAGCTGATGGACACTCTGAAAGAGGCGCGCCAGCAACTGGTCGCGTTGCGTGAAGAGGTCGATCGGCTCGGTCAGCCGCCGAGTGGTTACGGCGTCCTGATCGGCGCCTACGACGATCAGACCGTCGACGTGTTCACCTCCGGCCGCAAGATGCGGTTGACGTGTTCGCCGAACATCGACACCAGCACCCTCGAGTACGGCCAGACCGTGCGATTGAACGAGGCGCTGACGGTGGTCGAGGCCGGGCACTTCGACGCGGTCGGTGAAATCGGCACGTTGCGCGAGGTCCTCGACGACGGCCGTCGCGCACTCGTGGTCGGGCACGCCGACGAGGAGCGCGTGGTCTGGCTGTCCGGCCCGCTGTCCAAGGTCGCCGAGATCGACGACCTCGACGATCCCGACGCCCCGGTGCGCCGGCTGCGCCCCGGTGATTCGCTACTGGTGGACACCAAGGCCGGTTTCGCGTTCGAGCGCATCCCCAAGGCCGAGGTCGAAGACCTGGTGCTGGAGGAAGTGCCCGATGTCGACTACAACGACATCGGTGGTCTCGGCCGCCAGATCGAGCAGATCCGCGACGCGGTGGAGCTGCCGTTCCTGCACAAGGACCTGTTCCGCGAGTACGCGCTGCGCCCGCCCAAGGGTGTGCTGCTCTACGGTCCGCCGGGCTGCGGTAAGACGCTCATCGCCAAGGCGGTGGCCAATTCGCTGGCCAAGAAGATCGCCGAGGCCCGCGGTGAGGATGCCAAGGAAGCCAAGTCCTACTTCCTCAACATCAAGGGCCCGGAGCTGCTGAACAAGTTCGTCGGCGAGACCGAGCGCCACATCCGGATCATCTTCCAGCGGGCCCGTGAGAAGGCCTCGGAAGGCACCCCGGTGATCGTGTTCTTCGACGAGATGGACTCGATCTTCCGCACCCGCGGTTCGGGCGTGTCCTCGGACGTGGAGACCACGGTCGTTCCGCAGCTGCTGAGCGAGATCGACGGCGTCGAGGGCTTGGAGAACGTCATCGTCATCGGCGCCTCCAACCGCGAGGACATGATCGACCCCGCGATCCTGCGTCCGGGCCGCCTGGACGTCAAGATCAAGATCGAGCGGCCGGATGCGGAATCGGCGCAGGACATCTTCTCCAAGTACCTCACCGAGGAACTGCCGCTGCACGCCGATGATCTGGCCGAGTTCCACGGCGACAAGGGAGCCTGCATCCGCGCGATGATCGAGCGGGTGGTGGAGCGGATGTACGCCGAGAGCGAGGACAACCGCTTCCTGGAGGTCACCTACGCCAACGGTGACAAGGAGGTCCTGTACTTCAAGGACTTCAACTCCGGCGCCATGATCCAGAACATCGTGGACCGGGCCAAGAAGTACGCCATCAAGGCGGTGCTCGACACCGGCAACCCGGGCCTGCGCATCCAGCATCTCTACGATTCGATCGTGGACGAGTTCTCCGAGAACGAGGACCTGCCCAACACCACGAATCCCGATGACTGGGCACGCATCTCGGGCAAGAAGGGCGAGCGCATCGTCTACATCCGGACCTTGGTCACCGGCAAGAACGCCAGTGCCAGCCGGGCGATCGACACCGAGTCGAATACGGGTCAGTACCTGTAATCGCGTCGTGCCGAGGGCCGCGTTTCCGTGCGAAGCGCGGCCCTTTGTCGTGGCGGGCCCGTCGTCGCCGTGGCTCGCTAGGGCAGCGCCAACGGTGTGGTGATGCAAGTCACTGATCATGCGTTCGGCTATAACAGCTGAACGGCGCCACAATTGCGCTGATCAGCCTGTCGTATGCCGAGCCCTGATCGACGAAACGGCCGCGGCGATTATCTGAATCATCCATGCTTCAGATGGCTGGCGCAGCGGGGTTGCGCCGGATTCGAGATGGAGGAGTCACCATGTCCGGTTCCGCATCGGATTTCCTGGCCGAAGTGCTGTTCAAGACGATTCTGGAACTGCTGAGCAGCGGCAGCGCGGGATAGGCCGCGTCGAAGGACGAGCCGGCAGGGTCGCGCCCCAAGGGGTGCGACCCTGTTGTCGTCTGCGCGGTCATTCCGTCGGTGCCGCGGATTAGTCTGACGGCATGACTTCTGAGCCGACCGAGATCTGGCACAACCCGCGGTGCACCAAGAGTCGCGCCGCGCTCGCGCACCTGGACGAGACCGGTGCCGAGTACACCGTGCGCCGGTATCTGGACGATCCGCCGACCGCCGACGAACTGCGTGCGGCGCTGGCCAAGCTCGGCGCCGAGCCCTGGGACATCACCCGTACCGGCGAACCGGAAGCCAAGGAGCTCGGCATGGCGAGCTGGGGTCGCACCGAAGCCGATCGCGACCGCTGGATCGAGGCGTTGGCGACCCATCCGAAGCTGATCCAGCGGCCGATCGTGTTCATCGGAAACGGCTCGGCGGTGGTGGCCCGCGATGACGAAACGTTGCGATCGCTGGACTGATGCCGACCGGGGGTGAGCCCACGCCATGGCGCGTCGGCCACCTCCATATATGCAGCGTGTGCCATGTTCGGCGCCCGGATGGACGTGGTAGCCGAGTGATGTCCGAGGGAGTGGGTGCTGTAACGACCGCGCGGCGCGGTGTGATGTAGATCATGTCATCGCGGCTCGGGAAGGTCCTGATCCGCAGTTGGATCGAGCGTGGGTCAGCAACGGGTCGGGGCGTCGAGCTCCACGCCGGTTGGAGGTTGTCATGAACTCGATCGTCAAGAAATTCGCCGTCGGCGCATCCGCCGCGACACTCATCGGCGCGGCCGGAATCCTCGGCGCGGCACCCGCACAGGCGCAGCCGCCCGGGTTCTGTTCGGTCAATCCGGTAGCGGCGACCGCCGCCTACTCCCAATGCGGCGGACCGGTCTGGCATCAGGTGCGCGTCACCTGCTGGGCCTGGTGGTCCTGGTTCAGCAGCTACGAACGCTGGGGTAACCCGGCATGGGACGGGCAGCAGTCCTGGACCAGCTGCGATCTGCCGTTCTCCATGCAGACCTGGCAGGTGGTAGTGCGCTGACGGCAACGTCGCCAGGTGCCTGTGTCGACGGGATGCGGCACCTGGCGCGAAAACTATTCTTACGGACTCGGGTACGCCGCAATGAGGATGGCGAATCGGCCTGCGGACTGACGCCCGGCGCCGGCCCGCGCCGGTAGTGTCGGCAGCCATGAAGGTACAGCTGCGCCACAGTCCCGCCTCCGCCGTCGCCAGGTGCTTCCTCGCGGGCGGCGAGCCCATGCGCGTCGAAAGCGGTGCCATGGTGGCGCATTCGGCGGGCGTCACGCTGCAGGCCAAGGCCGAAGGCGGCATCTTCGCCGGGCTCAAGCGGTCGATGCTGGCCGGTGAATCGTTCTTCGTGTCCACGTTCACCGCGCCACCGGAGGGCGGCTGGGTCGACGTCGCCCCTTCGCTGCCCGGTGACATGCTGCCGTTGACCATCCAGCCCGACCGGCCCTTCTTCATCAGCCGTGGCGGCTGGATCGCCAATTCGCATGGCGTGCAGGTGGAAAGCAAATGGGGTGGGTTCGCGAACCTGTTCGGCGGTGAGGGCGGTTTCGGTCTGCGGGCGACCGGTGAGGGTGAGGTCGTCGTCGGTGTGTTCGGCGCGATCGACGTCATCGACCTGCAACCGGGCGAACCGATCACCATCGACACCGGCCATGTCGTCGCCTACGACCTGGCCATGAACTTCACCATCCGCCGCGCGGTCTCCGGACGGTCGATCCAGTCGCTGAAATCCGGTGAGGGATTGGTCTTCGACTTCACCGGCCCCGGACGAGTGCTGCTCCAGACGCGCAACCCGAGCGCGTTCGCCTCGTGGACGGCGTCGACGTCATCGGGGTAGCCCTGCCCGTCGCGGGGGTCCGAGCTCGGCGGCGGCATGGCGACTGCCACGGTGACGCGCACGCTCGGGCCGGTGCTCACTGATCCGCAGGGCGGCCGTTCAGGTGAGGATTTCGCGCAGTAGATAGCGGGTGTCGGGGACGAACGGCCAGGCCGGATCGGTGAGGTGGTCGCGGAGGGTCTGCTCCGTCCACCACCAGCCGTCGGCGATTTCCTCCGGCTGGTGCCGGATCGGGCCGTCGTAGCGCAGTTCGTAGGCGAACAGGTGGCAGCGCATCGGGCTGCCCGCCCATTCGCCGTCCCAGCGGGCGCGGGCCAGGGGAGTGGGTTCGGTGTCGGCCGTGACGCCGAGTTCTTCGGCCAGCTCGCGGATCGCGGTCTGCCGCGGGGATTCGCCCGGGTTCACCACTCCGCCGGCCAGGCAGTCGTGCATCCCCGCGAAGACTTTTTTCGTCTCGGTGCGGCGATGGACGTAGATCGCGCGGCCGTCGCCGGAGCGGAGCAGCACTCCGGCGCTGGCATGCCAGAGTCCGTCACGGTAGACGACGGCGCGGTCCTCGGCACCGATTTCTCGCCCGGTGCTGTCGTAGACGGCGATCATCTCCGAACCCACCGGGCGAGAGTAACGTGTGCCGCGTAGATCGCTCGACGAAGGGATCGGCTCGATGGCGCTGCCACGCGCGCTGGGGAAATTCAATCGGCAGGTCACCAATCCGGTGACATCGGTCATCGCCGGGCGCGCCCCCGGCATGGGCATCGTCGTGCACAAAGGCCGCAAATCCGGCCGCACGTACCGGACCCCGGTCCTGCTCTTCGCCGACGGCCACGAATACCGCATCGCCCTCACCTACGGTCGTGACGTCGACTGGGTGAAGAATGTCGTCGCCGCAGGTGATTTCGCGGTGGAAACGCACGGGCAGACGGTGTCCCTGACCGATCCGCTGATCCGCCACGATGCCGCCGCGAGCTGGGCGCCGCCCGTCATCCGGCAGGCGCTGGTCGCGATGTCGGTGCCCTACTTTCTCGAGGCCAGGACCGTCGACTGATCTGGCCGCGGTCGCCGGTACACCGATGACTTCCGGGTGAATCGGTCGTCGATATCTCTGGGTACACCGACAGATAGGAGCCCAGGTATGACGAGACCGTTTCGAGTGGGTACGACCTCGGTGCGGGCGAACGGGGTGGATCTCGGCATCGAGAGCTTCGGCCGCGAGAACGATCCGCTGATCCTGCTGGCCGGCGGCACGACGATGCTGTCCTGGCCCGACGCGCTGTGTGAGCGCCTCGCCTCGGGCGGGCGGCGAGTGATCCGATACGACCTGCGCGACTCCGGCACGTCGACGACCCTCGACCCGGAGAATCCGGCCTACAACCTGCGAGATCTCGCCGCAGACGCGGCCGCGCTGGTCGGGGCGCTCGGCGCCGGGACCGCCCATCTCGGTGGGGTCGGCGTCGGCGGGATGGTCGCCCAGGTCGCCGCGCTGGACCACCCGGACGTGTTCACCGCACTGACCCTCGTCGGTACGCGGCCGGTGGCGCCGGGCCCGGTCGACGAGGACCTGCCGGACCACGACCACGCGGTCATGGGCGCACTGTTCTCCCATCCGTGGCCGGACTGGACCGACCGGGACGCTGTCGCGGCCTTCGCCGCCGCGGGAGCCGAGTCGCTGGGCGACGATCCGGAACAGGCACGGGCGACGGCGGCCCGAATCTGGGACAGGACGCCGTCGAGCGATCCCGCGGTGCACCAGGCGAACCAGCTCGGGATGGTGTTCTCCCGGATCGACTGCACGCCGCGCTGGCGGGAACGGCTCGGTGAGCTCGACGTACCGGCCCTCGTCGTGCACGGCCGCGCCGACCCGTTCTTCCCGGTCGGCAACGGTGAGGCCCTCGCCGCCGAAATTCCCGGCGCGCGACTGCTCGTCCTCGACGACATGGGCACTGCTCTGCGCCAGGCCGCGGCCGACACGGTCGCTGCGGCGATGCTCGCCCTGTGACGTGCTGACCGGCGGCCTCCCCACCCGGTCCGTCAGTGCCGGCCTCGCGATATCGGCGTGGTTCTCGAATTCGACCCGAGCTGTCGGCCACCGGCGTGCACGCAACGCGTGGTGAACTGACCACATCGCCGGCTGCCGGCGGTTCTCCGGCCGCGATGGACCAGGAGAACCGCCGGAACCGTCAACGGTTGTCGCGCGGGTCGAGCACGACCTGGGTGCCCGGCCCTGTCGCGACCTGGAGGGTGCGCAGCCGCAGCAGTGCCGGGTGCTCCTCCAGCAGGCGTGCGGTGTTGGCCAGCGACCGCAGGGCGGCCGCTTCGGCGCGGGCCCGCTCGAGCTCGGCGCGTCCGCGTTCCTTGGCCAGCACGGTTTCCAGTGCCGCCTTGCGCAGTTCACCGGGCAGCATCAGATCGCGTGCGCGCAGGCTCTTGACCTCGATGCCGAGTTCGGCGACCGCATCGGCCACCCGGCTGTAGTCGGCGGTGAGCAGGCTGCGATCGGCGATCACTTCGTCGAGGGTGTGCGCGGCGACGGCGTCGCGCACAGTGTCCTGCACCGCCGCGTACAGCACGGTGTCGGAGTTCTGCGCACCGGTGGTGAACGCGACCGGGTCGAGGACCTGCCAGGTCAGCGCGAAACTCGCCCGCAACGAAAGTCCGTCGGAAGTGAGCAGTTCCTGACCGGTGACGTGCATCAGCCGCGGCCGCACATCGACCTCGACCAGCGTGCAGCGCTTGGCGTCGTACCGGTGGCGGCCGGGTTCGAGCACCCGCTCCAGGGTGCCGTCGCGATAGAGCAGCGTGCGCTGCCATGCCATGACCGTCGTATACATCTCTCACTCCCTCCCGGAGTCTGTGCCGCGAAGCCCCCGGGCAGGCGGATGCCACCCCATCCGGCCCCGACGACGCGGTGGGGGCGTCCCCCGGCGGTAGCCGGAGAGCCCGCAGAACCACGCCACCGCAGCGGACCGGATGGGGGACACCGTAGGAGGGAATCGAACCCATCAGACTTAAGAGGTCTGTGCCACCGGAGGCACGACAGAGCCGACACGGGGAACGCGATCCGGAGATTCCGGGGCGCCCCTTGCTCTCTCGTAGGTGAGACGGTACGGAAATCGCGCGGTAGGTGCGAACGATTTTTCGCGGAGTGCGGGCTGTGCTGATGCGGCCGAGCGCTGGGTAGTGCGCCGCTTGTGACGCTCCAGCTCGGCGATCAGCGCCACACTCGCCAGGCCGATCAGCAGCACAGCCACAGCAGGGCGCCGGACGAGTGGTCGAGAAGCGCCCCCCAGAGCGGTCGCCCCGGCAAGTCAACGGTTGTCGGCGAGTTCGGCGAGTTCTGCTGCCGTGCTGCGGATCTGGTGAGCTGGCGGGCTGCCCGGTCCGAGTTCATCGGCGCCAGCACCGGGACCGCCGGGCGGAGGATCGATGCGGCGTCCTCATGCTTGCCGAGGCGCCATCGGATGAGGCCGGTCTCCGTCGCCGCGAGCGGGTGCACGTCGCGGCGGGCATTCACCGCGGCGATGTCCCGGAAACGTGTTCACCGTTGCGCTGCACGCCGGGACGCGCGCAGCGAATCAGTCTTTGGCGCAACACATTACCGAGCGCGACGCCGCAGCGGTGGTAGTTCCGTCTTTCGGGCCCGCAGACGCTGGGCGGCACATGATCACCGGTGTCGCGGCGTTGATCACGCCGGTGCGGTTTATCCGCAGAGGTATCGCTGGCCGATAGCCGATGCGGGGGAGGGTCTGTGACGGTATGGGATGTCGTGTTGATCGTGCTCGTCGCCGTGCTGCTGGCGGTGACCGCAGCTCGGCGCGGCGGCTCGGCTACGAGTTGATCTGGCCGGACGCCGCCGCCTTCCTGCCACTGACCGAGCAGGTGCGCGCTGTGAAGCCCTGGCGCGCCGCGAGCCCGTTGATGAGCGGCATACGCGACCGTTCAACCGAAGTTCGCCGCGACGAGCCGGTAGCCCGTCGAGTTCAGCCCATCCTCCCACCCTTTCCTGCATCGCCGGCCGTCGCTGCGAGCCGGCCGTTCACCGTTTGCGGCGTTCCGGGCGAGCGCCGGGCTTCGGTGCGGTCGCGCTCCGCACGATGTCGGCGCCCGCTGGAGGCGCCGAATCATGCTGCGCCGCTTCGCGGTCGATCCGGCGGTAGACGATGCGCTGCTGAGTAAAGGTCCACGCGTTGTTGGTGACGAAATACAGCAGCACGGCGGTCGGCAGCAGCGCACCACCGATGAGTGCTCCGGCAGGGAACCCCCACAGCGAGAGAGTGCGCATGAAGGGCAGGCCCGCGGATTCCTGACGGGCCAGAGCGGTGCGTGCGGTGAAATGGGTGACGGCGGCCGCGATCACCATGAGGGTGATCGTGACGACCGCGGTCGCGAGGGTCGGGTGGCCGATCAGCGTGGACGACAAGGGGGCGCCGAAGAGATCGGCATTCAGGAACGAGCGCACCTCGGCCGCGTCGAAGACGTAGTTGGCGGTGGCGGCGTTCTGTTCGGCGGTCATCGGTGTGGGCGTCGCGGTGAACGGCAGATGCGTGGCGGCGGTGGTGCGGTCGAAGGACCGCAGCACATGGAACAGGCCGAGGAAGACGAACGCCTGGCCGAGCAGCGGCAGACAGCCGGCGAACGGGCTCACACCGTGCTCGCGGTAGAGCCGCTGGGTTTCGGTGGCCTGCCGCTGCCGGTCATCCGGGTATTTCTTCCGGATCGCCTCGAGTTGAGGTTGCAGGCGGCGGATGGCGGCCTGGCTGCGCGCCTGTTTGAGGGACACCGGAAACAACGCCGCGCGCAGCGTCATCACGAGCAGGATGACGGCCGCTATCCAGGCGAGTGAACCGGAACCGGCGACGGCGGCGGCCGCGCTGTGCCACAGCGACAGTGCTGCGGACACGGGATAGTAGATGAAATCGAGCATGCCGGAGGCACCCCTGACTAAGTGGTGCGCGCACGAGGCGCGCGGACGGATCGGGTCAGCGTGAAAAGCCGACGTCGGTCCGCACGCGAAGCGACGTCAGGCCTGCCCGAATCCGGGAGCTCGGGGCCGCGGACGCCCGGCGGCATCCGGATTGCTCTGGCGCAGATAGGAACCACGCCGCCGCCGTTGCGCCGCCTGCGGCGGACCCGACGAACCGGCATGCACCGGAACCAGACGCATCGCCGGCGCCGACACCAACGCGACCGCCAGCACAACGGCCACCGCGCCGAAAAGCACAGCCGCTTCGCCCGCAGGAGCGGTGAGCAGCACGAGCGCAGGCAGCAGGGCGGTCAGCACCGCGCCCACCGTCAGCTGCGCCCTCGTGAACATGCCTCGACGATACCGGAGCTGTGAATCACACGAATCAGTCCAAGTCGGCATCGAGCGCGTCCCAGGTGATACTCGCGTCGAGTGGGTCGGTGATAGCGACGGCGACAGGGCTGTGTGCGCGGAAGCGGGTGTCGGTGACCACGTATTCGCCCGCGCTGTTGAGACGGAGAATCTCGATGGATTTGACTCGCCCGTCATTGTTTTCCATGCGGACGATCCAGTATTGCTCGATACCGAGGCGGGCATACTCGGCGCGTTTGTCCACGCAGTCCATGGTCACCGTCGCCGGTGAGACCACCTCGACGACCAGAAGCGTGTCCGCTGCCGTCGGTTTCGTCTTCCACTTGTCTCGCGGGTCGTCGATACACCGGTAGACGATCGCATCCGGGCGACGGAAGTTGAAGGGCACTTCAGAGACCAGCATGTCCAGCTCGCCACTGGCTTTGATGCAGGGCATACCTGGCCCGCGTTTGCGAACGGATTCGCGCAGCGCCTGCTTGATGGTGTCGGTCACCGCGATGTGGTTCGGCGAGGGCGATTCGCAGTGCACGGGCATGCCGTCCTTGACCTCGATCGCCTGCGCAAGGTCCTCCGGCATAGCGAGGTAGGTGTCCAGATCGATCTGGGGGATACCGGCGCGCAGCCACGACCAGTCGTACGCCTCAGTCACCGCACCAACAATAGCCGGGTTCGGTCGAACTCGGACCGAGCGCCGAGACGGGCCATCGGTGGCGATAAATCACTGGCTCGGCTGCATGATCGCGCCGACGGGCCGGTTCAGGGTTCGGCGCGGACAGGTGGCTCGGCGGACGCAACCGGGCTGCCCGCGAATCCTCCGCCACCGGGTGCCGCGACGATCGCGCCGTCGACGCAGACGAGCCACTGACCGCACACACATCGCAGATAGCGAACCGCGCCGTGGGTGGAGACGGAATCGGGCGCGGGCCAGGAGCAAGAAGGGCAGGTAGCGAGCATGTGCCAAGCCTGATGTAATGGTCTAGTGCATTTCAACCCTTACGGCGGTGCGGCCGCGCAGCTCGCCGTCCGGCTGGTCAACGCGACACCGGACGAGGATCTGGTCGGTCTGCTGGCCGCGGCCGACTACAAACCGCTGACGCCGCTCGACCCCCGGCAGACCGCCGAACTGCGCCGCTGGATCGCCCGGCTCGACGAGGTCTTCACCGCGCCCTCGGTGGACCTGCTCAACGATCTGCTCGCCGAGACCACCAGCCAGCCCTACATCTCCACCCACGACGGCCGCGCCCCGCACCTGCACTACTCGCGCATCGACGCCCCCGTGCACGAGCGGGTCAAGGCCTATACGGCGGCGGGGCTGGCGGAACTGTTCTGCGAAGACCCCGGCCGGATCGGCCGCTGCGCCCGCCCCGGCTGCGGCACTGTCTACGTCGACACCTCGCGCAACGGCCGGCGCCGGTTCTGCTCGACGCGATGCTCGAACCGCGTCCACGTCGCCGACCATCGCAATCGCCGCTCGGCCTGAGGTACTACTCGCTCGCCAGCCGCCGGTACGTCGCGTTCCACAACCATTCGACGGGGCCACGGTCGAAGCGCCGCAGCCACAGGTGCGCGAAGCCGACGACGATGAGCGCGACCACCAGGTACACCGCCACCGTGAACGGCACCCTTGCCTCCGGGGAGACTCGGGCCGCCAACCCGAAACCCCAGCCGTAGCAGATGATCGAAGCGACCAGATTCTGCAGGATGTAGCAGCTCAGCGCGGTACGGCCGACCTCGGACAGGCGCGCGCCGACGAATCCGGTCCGTGGCCGATTCAGGTAGAAATGCGCGACCAGCGCGAGGATGCCGAGCGACACGAACGGCGCGATCCCGTAGCGGGTGATCAGCACGGCGTCACCGCCGACGAATACCCCGAGCACCAGATCAGCGGGCGCGGCTACGCCGAACCCGAAGATCATCAGCCGTTTCCGCAACCGCGCGCCCTCCGGAGCGAACACCCCCGCCCGATACAGCCGTGCGCCGAGCAGGAACAGCGCGATCGACATCGGGAAGATGAAGATCGTCTCCAATCGGAAGCCGAGCGCGTTCTCCATCCGGAACAGCACCAGATCCCAGAACGACCCGTCGGCATAGGGGTTCGGATCCAGCGGCTCGGGGTCGGAGGCGGCGACCGAGCCGCCGCCGTCGGCGGTCATCGCGACGGCCAGCAACGTCAGCATGGTCAGGTGAATGCTCGCCTGCACGATCAGCCAGCGCCGCTGCGCCCGCTCGGAGGTGGCCAGCAGATAGGCGACGACCAGGCCGGTGAGCGCATATCCCATCAGCACATCGAATTCGGCAATGAGCAGGAAGTTCAGCAGCCCGTCCAGCAGCAGCAGGCCCGCCCGGATCGGATATCTGCCCGGCCAGCGCCTGCCAGCCCGCTGCGCGGAGGCCTGCTGAATGGCCAGGCCGATCCCGAACATGATCGTCAGCAGCCCGAGGTATTTGCCCTGCGCGAACTGCTGCAGGGCTCGTTCGGCCCAGCCCCATCCGTCCTCGACCGGAGCGCCGAGGTGGTTGATGTAGCCGATGATCCCTTCGGGATCGGTGAGGATCCAGATATTGGTGCCGAGAGTGCCGAGGATCGCGATCCCGCGCAGCACGTCGAGGGCGACCAGCCGCGCCGGGCGGGCGGCCGGCGTCGCGGAGGTGGTCGTGGTGAGCGATTCGGTCATGGTCCGACTATCGCGCGCACGGGTGCGCTCGCGGGTCCTCCGGAAGTACCACGACCGGTATGACATCCGCGTCGCCGGTCGCGTCGCCTACGCTCGTGCACATGCAGCGCATCATCGGAATCGAGGTCGAATACGGCATCTCGACCCCCACGGAGCCGACGGCCAACCCGATCCTCACCTCCACCCAGGCGGTGCTGGCCTACGCCGCCGCCGAGGGCGTGCCGCGGGCCAAACGCACCCGGTGGGACTACGAGGTGGAGTCCCCGCTGCGCGACGCGCGTGGATTCGACCTGAGCCGGATGAACGGCCCCGCCCCGGTGATCGACGCCGACGAGGTCGGTGCGGCGAACATGATCCTCACCAACGGCGCGCGCCTCTACGTCGACCACGCCCACCCCGAATACTCCGCACCCGAGGTCACCGACCCGCTGGACGCGGTGATCTGGGACAAGGCCGGCGAGCGCGTCATGGAGGCCGCCGCGCGGCATGCCTCCAGCGTGCCGGGCGCACCGCGACTGCAGCTGTACAAGAACAACGTCGACGGTAAGGGCGCCTCCTACGGCACTCACGAGAACTACCTGATGAACCGGGACACCCCGTTCAACTCGATCATCGTCGGGCTCACCCCGTTCTTCGTCTCCCGGCAGGTGATCTGCGGTTCCGGCCGCGTCGGCATCGGCCAATCCGGCGATCACGCCGGATTCCAGCTGTCCCAGCGCTCGGACTACATCGAGGTCGAGGTCGGGCTGGAGACCACGCTCAAGCGCGGCATCATCAACACCCGCGACGAACCGCACGCCGACGCCGACAAATACCGCAGGCTGCACGTCATCATCGGCGACGCCAACCTCGCCGAGATGTCGACCTACCTCAAGGTCGGCACCACCGCGCTGGTGCTGGACCTGATCGAATCCGGCGAAGATCTCTCCGATATGCAATTGGCGCGCCCGGTCACCGCCGTGCACACCATCAGCCACGACCCCACCCTGCGCGCCACCGTCGCCCTCGCCGACGGCCGCGAACTCACCGGCCTGGCGTTGCAGCGGCTCTACCACGAGCGGGTGGCCAAGTTCGTGCACCGCGAAGGCAACGACGACCCGCGCGTGGCCGACATCCTCGACAACTGGGCGATGGTGCTCGATCTGCTCGAACGCGATCCGATGGAATGCGCCAACCTGCTCGACTGGCCGGCCAAACTGCGCCTGCTCGAAGGCATGCGCAGCCGTGAGGGCCTGAACTGGGGTGCGCCGAAACTGCATCTGATGGACCTGCAGTACTCCGATGTCCGGCTGGACAAGGGCCTGTACAACCGGCTGGTGGCGCGTGGGTCGATGAAGCGTCTGGTCAGCGAACAGCAGGTGCTCGACGCGATGACCAACCCGCCCACCGACACCCGCGCCTACTTCCGTGGTGAGTGCCTGCGCCGCTTCGGCGCCGATATCGCGGCCGCGAGCTGGGATTCGGTGATCTTCGACCTCGGTGGCGACTCGCTGGTGCGCATCCCGACGCTGGAACCGCGCCGCGGCACCAAAGCCCACGTCGGCAAGCTGCTCGACGGCGTCGATACCGCCGCCGAACTGGTCGAACAGCTCACCACATAGGGCTGTGACCGGCCCACCGCACCCCATCGGCGGGCCGGTGACGGGTCACGACACTCACCGAATCCGCCATCGTGTCGGTGCGGCTGGGTAGTGTTGAAGAACGAGCACGCACATTGCGCACGACCGGGCCGGTGCTCACCCAGGGTCCGGGCGTGGTGAAACAACAGGAGGTCGGCTGCCATGGCACAAGAGCAGACCAAACGCGCCGGGGGCGGCGACGAGGACGAGGGCCCGGAGGGCGTCGACGCCGCCGGTCAGGAGCGGCGCGAGAAGCTGGCGGAGGACACCGACGACCTGCTCGACGAGATCGATGATGTGCTCGAGGAGAACGCCGAGGACTTCGTCCGCGCCTACGTGCAGAAAGGCGGCCAGTGACCTCAGGCGACCCGCTGCGTCTCCACCCGGGGCACGCCCTCTCGTCCTTCTCCGAACATCTGCGCATGCACGCACCCGATCTGTTGCCCGGCAACGGGTTCGGTGCCATGACCGCCGCCGGTAGCACCGGCGGCGGTGCACGCGATATCGCCCCGCACGGCACCACGATCGTCGCGGTCAGCTACCGCGGCGGCGTGCTCATCGCGGGCGATCGGCGCGCCACCCAGGGCAACCTGCTGGCCAGCCGCGATATGGAGAAGGTCTACATCACCGACACCTACTCGGCGGCCGGTATCGCGGGTACCGCGGGCATGGCCGTGGAGATGGTGCGGCTGTTCGCGGTGGAACTCGAGCATTACGAAAAGATCGAAGGTGTTCCGCTGACCTTCGACGGCAAGGCCAACAAGCTGTCGAAAATGGTGCGCGACAACCTGCCCGCGGCCCTGCAGGGCCTGGCGGTGGTGCCGGTGCTGGTCGGCTACGACCTGGAGGCCACCGATCCCGACAAGGTCGGCCGGATCATCTCCTACGACGTCGTCGGCGGGCAGAGCGAGGAGCGATTCGGTTACGCCGCAGTCGGTTCCGGCTCTCATTTCGCCAAGTCGTCGCTGAAGAAGCTGTACGCCAAGGGCATCGATGAGGACCGGGCGTTGCGCATCGCGGTGGAATCACTGTTCGATGCCGCCGACGACGACACCGCCACCGGCGGGCCCGATCTGCTGCGCGGCATCTATCCCACCGCGATCGTCATCAACGATGACGGCGCGCTCGAGGTGACCGACAGCAGGCTCGCCGAGATCGCCCGCGGCATCGTCGCCGACCGAGAGGCAGCGCAGGAGGCCCGATGAGCGACCTCCCGCACGACACAGCAAGGAGTGCCAGCGAATGACGCTGCCGTACTACGCGTCGGCCGAGCAGATCATGCGCGACAAGACCGAGCTCGCGCGCAAGGGCATCGCCCGTGGTCGCAGTGTCGTCGTGCTCGTCTACGACAAGGGCGTGGTGTTCGTCGCCGAGAATCCCTCGGCGACGCTGCACAAGGTGAGCGAGCTCTACGACCGGATCGGCTTCGCCGCGGTCGGCAAGTACAACGAGTTCGAGAACCTGCGTCGCGGCGGGATCCTGCAGGCCGATCTGCGCGGCTACCAATACGGTCGCCGCGACGTCACCGGCCGGGCCCTGGCCAACGCCTACGCCCAGGCCCTCGGGTCCATCTTCACCGACCAGCTCAAGCCCTACGAGGTGGAGATCTGCGTCGCCGAGGTGGCCTACCAGGAGCAGGACAGCAACGCGGTGCTGTACCGGATCACCTTCGACGGCTCGATCGTGGACGAGCGCGAATACGTGGTCATGGGCGGCACCACCGAGCCCATCGTCACCGCGTTGAAGGCCTCCTATGAGCCGGGGCTCGACTTGGCCAGCGCGATCGGCGTCGCGGTCAAGGCGTTGCAGGCCGGCACACCCGAGGGCGACAAGGACAAGCGCGTCCTCGGCGTCTCATCCCTCGAGGTCGCCACGCTCGAGCAGGCACGACCTCGCCGGGCCTTCCGGCGGATCGGGCCCGCGGTGTTGGAGCGGCTGCTCGATACCTCGGCCGCCGGTGCGGGCACCGAAGCCGAGGCCGAGGCCCAGGCGGAGGCCGCGGGCGAGGGCGACAGCGGAGAGAAGTAACAGCAGCTGATCCGGGTCGTATGCGGCGCACACGCGGTCGTATACGACCCGGAGCCGGCTCAGGGCCGGGTCTGGCGCACGCCGGACGAACACCTCGGCCGCGGAGATCTGGGCGCGGGTCGGGGTGCTGTGTCGCTGTCGCGCGGCCACATACCAAAAATCTGGCGTCCACGAGCCCTGATGGACGAACGATTACCGTCCGAATCGTTGCCAACCCGTATACATATGGGTTCTCCGATCCCCGCGCGGGTGCTGTTCCTAGCTGTAATGTCGATAGTGTGCAGCGACGAATCATGGGGATCGAGACCGAATTCGGTGTGACGTGCACCTTCCACGGACACCGCAGGCTCAGCCCCGACGAGGTGGCCCGGTATCTGTTCCGCCGGGTGGTGTCCTGGGGTCGCAGTTCCAACGTATTCCTCCGCAACGGCGCCCGGTTGTACCTCGACGTCGGCTCGCATCCGGAATACGCCACCGCCGAATGCGACAACCTGGCCCAGCTGGTCACCCACGACCGGGCCGGTGAGCGGGTGCTGGAGGAACTGCTCATCGACGCAGAACAGCGACTCGCCGAAGAAGGTATCGGCGGGGATATCTACCTGTTCAAGAACAACACCGACTCGGCGGGCAACTCCTACGGCTGCCATGAGAACTTCCTCGTGGTCCGCGCCGGCGAGTTCTCCCGGATCTCGGATGTGCTGCTGCCGTTCCTGGTCACCAGGCAGCTGATCTGCGGTGCGGGCAAGGTGTTGCAGACGCCGAAGGCGGCCACCTTCTGCCTCTCGCAGCGCGCCGAGCACATCTGGGAAGGCGTCTCCTCGGCGACCACCCGCTCGCGCCCGATCATCAACACCCGCGACGAACCGCACGCCGACGCCGAGAAGTACCGCAGGCTGCACGTGATCGTGGGCGATTCGAACATGTCCGAGACCACCACCATGCTCAAGGTCGGCACGGCCTCGCTGGTGCTGGAGATGATCGAGGCGGGCGTATCGTTCCGCGATTTCGCGCTCGACAACCCGATCCGCGCCATCCGCGAGGTCAGCCACGACCTCACCGGCCGGCGTCCGGTGCGACTGGCCGGCGGCCGCCAGGCCAGCGCGCTCGAGATCCAGCGCGAGTACTACGCCCGCGCCGTCGAGCATCTGCGCAACCGCGACCGGGATCCGCAGGTGGATCAGGTGGTGGATCTGTGGGGCCGCACCCTCGACGCGGTGGAGGCGCAGGACTTCGCGAAGGTCGACACCGAGATCGACTGGGTGATCAAGCGCAAGCTGTTCCAGCGCTACCAGGATCGCTACAACATGGAGCTGTCCGACCCCAAGATCGCCCAGCTCGACCTTGCCTACCACGACATCAAACGCGGCCGCGGCGTGTTCGACCTGCTGCAACGCAAGGGGCTGGCCAAGCGCGTCACCGAGGACGAAGCGGTCGACGCGGCCGTGGAAACCCCGCCGCAAACCACCAGGGCCAAGCTGCGCGGCGATTTCATCACCGCCGCCCAGGAGGCCGGACGCGATTTCACCGTCGACTGGGTGCACCTGAAGCTCAACGATCAGGCTCAGCGCACGGTGCTGTGCAAGGATCCGTTCCGCTCGGTCGACGAACGCGTCGACCGGCTGATCGCGTCGATGTAGCGGGCTCGCCGGCGGCGCTCAGTCGCCGGCGAGATGCCGTTCGATCGTCTCGACCTTCGAGGTCATCGCATCGGTGACGCCCGGCCGGATATCGGCCTTCACCACCAGGCTGCACCGCGGCGCGACCGCGAGAATGACGTCGGTGGCCTGCTTGACCACCGCCATCACCTCATCCCATTCGCCCTCGATGGTGGTGAACATGGCGTCGGTGCGGTTGGGCAGCCCGGACGCGCGCACCACGCGCACCGCCTCGGCGACCGCCCGGCCCACATCCACGCCATCGCCCAGCGGGGTGACTGAGAACGCAACGATCATGGCCGGCTCCTCGGGGATGGGATGGTCCGATGCCATCATCACACTGCCGCACCGGTTACCCGTGCGCCGCCGCAACACCACACCTCGCGGCGCATTACCCTGTTCGAGTGGCGATATCCAAGGTCGAGCGGTTGATGAATCTGGTCATCGCCCTGCTGTCGACCCGGCAGTTCCTCACCGCCGAGCGGATCCGCGACAGCGTCGCCGGATACGAGGATTCGGTCAGCGACGAAGCGTTCAGCCGAATGTTCGAACGCGATAAGAACGAACTCCGCGATCTGGGCATCCCGCTGGAAGTGGGCCCGGTCAGCCGGTTCTCCTCGGTGGAGGGCTACCGGATCAACCGCGATGCCTATGAACTGCCCGATATCGACCTGACCAGCGCCGAAGCCGCGGCCGTCGCCGTCGCCGTGCAGATGTGGGAATCGCCCGAGCTCGCCGCCGCCGCCGAGGGCGCCCTGCTCAAACTGCGGGCCGCGGGCATCCACGTGGAGACCGAGGCGGGTCTGGCCTCGGTGCCCGCGGTGCCGGCGCGCACCCGCGGATCCGAGCCCGTGCTCGGCAAACTCCTGGCTGCCATCGACGCGGGCCAGGCCGTGCGGTTCGAGCATCGTGGCGCCGTCAACGCGCCCTACCTGATGCGCGATGTGGAGCCGTGGGGTGTGGTGACCCACCACGGCCGTTGGTATCTGGTCGGCCACGACCGGGAACGGAATGCCACCCGCACCTTCCGGCTGTCGCGCATCGGCGACGAGGTCACCGCCTACGGCCCGCGCAACGCGGTCCGCAAACCCGACGAGGTCGACCTGCGCGAGATCGTCACCCGGGTGACCGGCACGGCCCCGGTCAGCGGCACCGCGACGGTGTGGGTGGCCGAAGGGCGCGGACGCGAGCTGCGCAGGCTCGGCGTCGAAGGGGGCACCCGGACCATCGGCGGTCGCAGCGGCACCGTCATCGAGGTGCCGGTGCGCTCGCGGGACTGGATCGCGCGCCTGATCACCGGGCTCGGCCCGGACGCCGTCGTCCTGGCACCCCGCGACCTGCGCGACGATGTGGTGGCCCGGCTGCGATCGGTCTTCGACCACACGGAGGTGCGGGCATGAGCGGCCAGCGCCCGAAGGCGGCAGCGTGCGTCACCACGCAGGGCGCCCGAGCGCGCCGGAAGGAGGCAGCATGAGCAGCCGGTTGTCGGTGCGGCTGTCGCGGCTGCTGAACATGGTGCCGTATCTGATGGCCCATCCGGGGATCAGCGCCGCCGAGGCCGCCGCTGATCTGGGAGTCACCACCAAACAGCTGATGAGCGACTTGAACCAGCTGTGGATGTGCGGGCTGCCCGGTTACGGCCCGGGTGATCTGATCGATCTGTCGTTCTCCGAGGAGAGCATCGACGTCACCTTCTCCGCAGGGATCGACCGCCCGCTGCGGCTGACCTCGACCGAGGCCACCGCGCTGCTGGTGGCGCTGCGGTCGATCGTCGACACGCCCGGCATGGTGGACCCGAGTGCCGCCCATTCGGCGATCGCCAAGATCGAGGCCGCCATCTCCGGCGCCGTCCCCGAGACGGCGGGCGGGCCGCAGCCGGTGGAGGCGCCGGCCGTGGCGACCGTGCGGGCGGCGCTGGCCGCCAGGCACGCGCTGCGGCTGGTGTACTACTCGGCCAGCCGCGATGTGGTCTCCGAACGCATCGTCGACCCGGTGCGGATCGTGCTGGTCGACAACAACAGCTACCTGCAGGCCTGGTGCCGTCAGGCCGAAGGGGTGCGACTGTTCCGATTCGACCGGATCGAGGCCGCCACCGAACTCGACGAACCGGCCCGCCCGCCCAGTGCCGCCGCCGACACCGACGCGGCCCTCGACCTGTTCCAGGACGATCCGGCGCTACCGCTGGCGCGCCTGCGGATCCGCGGCGACTACGGCTGGGTGCTCGACCAGTACCCGATCCAGCGGCTGGCCGTGCACGGCGACGGCAGCATCGAGGCGACCATGCGGTTCGCGACGCTGGACTGGATGGCGCGGCTGCTGCTCGGCTTCGGTTCCGGCGTCACCGTGCTCGGCCCCCCGGAACTGGTCGCCGCCGTCCGGGAACGATCGAACGCGGCCCTGGCCGCCTACGACGAGGTGGCCGAGGAACAGGCGGGTCCGGCTTGACGAATCGGGTCATGGTGCTCGGCGCCGGCAGTATCGGAACCTTCGTCGGCGGGAAGCTGGCAGCGGCAGGCGCCGAGGTGACCTTCGTCGGACGACGCCCGATCCTGGACCAGATCACCCGAGCCGGCCTGCGGCTGACCGATCTCGACGGCGGCTCGGACACGGTGCCCGCCGACCGCTTCACCGTCGCGACCGAACCCGAGGCCGCCGAATCCGCCGACCTGGTGCTCGTCACCGTGAAATCCGGCGCCACCGCGAGTGCGGCGCACAGCCTCTCGGGCAGGCTGCGGCCGGGCACGGTGGTGCTGAGTTTGCAGAACGGCATCGGCAACGACGGCACCATTCGCACGGCGCTGCCTGGCAGCGTGGTGCTCGCGGGCATGGTGATGTTCAACGTGGTCCAGCACGGTGACGGCCATTTTCATCGCGGTACCGACGGCGGCGTCGCCGTGCAGGACGATCCGGCGCTGGACCGCTTCGCCGACAATTTCCGCCGTGCGGGTCTGGCGCTGGACCGGCACCCCGACCTACTACCCGTGCAGTGGGCCAAACTGCTGCTCAACTTGAACAACCCGGTCAACGCCCTGTCCGGCCTGCCGCTACGCGAGGAATTGGCCCAGCGCGACTACCGCCGCTGCCTCGCCCTGGCCCAGCGCGAGGCGCTCGCGGTGATGAACAGTGCGCGAATTCGACCGGCCCGGCTGACCGCACTCCCGCCCGCCCTGATGGCCCGGTTGCTGACGGTGCCGGATCGGGTCTTCGAGCGGGTTGCCGGGCGGGTGCTGGCCGTCGATCCGATGGCGCGCTCGTCCATGGCCGACGATCTGGCCGCCGGGCGCCGCACCGAAATTTCCTGGTTGTGCGGTGAAATCGTGAGTCTGGGCGCGCTGGTCGGCCGGCCGACGCCGGTGAATCAGCGGCTCATCGAACTCGTGCTGGCCGCCGAGCAGGGTGACCAGCGTCGCTGGAGCGGACCGGAGCTGCTCGGCCAATTGCGCGAAGCGGCCGCTCAGCCGGTCGAATGAGGGGCACGGCCGCGGGTTGAACGCCCGGCCAACTCCGACCCACGGGCGGGTTCGGCCACGCCGGGGTCCGGTAGCATCGGTGTATCACAGTCTTTGGAGGTAGAACATGGGCAGTCTGAGCATCTGGCACTGGCTGATCATCGCGGTCGTCTTCGTGATGTTCTTCGGCGCGAAGCGGATGCCCGACGCGGCCCGCAGTCTCGGACGATCGCTGCGGATCTTCAAGAGCGAGGTCAGCCAGATGCAGAACGAGGGCGGCAACACCAGCGCCTCGTCCACTGCGCCCGCGGCTCCCGCGCAGCAGCTCCCGTCCGGCCAGGCCGCGAACCCGGCGCCCGCCGACCAGCCGCGCACCGAGTCGAAAACGCTCTGACCCACGCGTCGGCCGGAGCGAGTTCGAGCTCGCTCCGGCTAGTGTGCTGTTGGCGTCCGGCCATCGCTCGGCGTCGGCGGTGAGCGGTCCAGGCACGCGAGCACAAGGGCAACCACACACACCATGCGAATTCCGTTCGACCCCCGGCGCAGCAGGCGCAGGACCAATCCCGACGGCACCATGTCGTTGGTCGAACACCTCCAGGAACTGCGTACCCGGCTGCTGATCTCCATCGCCGCGGTCCTGGTCACCACCGTCGTCGGGTTCCTCTGGTACGCGCATTCGTTCCTCGGCATCGAGAGCCTCGGCGAGATCCTGCGCGGGCCGTACTGTGGGCTGCCACCCGAGACCCGGGCTTCACTGACCCCGGACGGCGAATGCCGCCTGCTGGCCACCGGACCGTTCGAACAGTTCATGCTTCGCCTGAAGGTGGGCATGACCGCGGGCATCGTGCTGGCCTGCCCGATCTGGCTGTACCAGCTGTGGGCGTTCATCACCCCCGGTCTCTACGCCAAGGAACGCAAGTACGCGATCGGTTTCGTCGCCTCCGGTTCGGTGCTGTTCGTCACCGGCGCGGTGCTGGCCTACGTGGTGATCGCGCACGCCTTGAGCTTCCTGCTCTCCATCGGCGACAACGTGCAGATCACCGCGCTGAGCGGTTCGGAATACTTCAGCTTCATCATCCAGCTGCTGGTCATCTTCGGCGTCAGCTTCGAGACACCGCTGCTGATCATCGGACTCAACCTGATCGGCGTGCTCACCTACGCCCGGCTCAAGGCCTGGCGGCGCGGCATCATCTTCGGGCTGTTCGTCTTCGCCGCCATCGTCACCCCGCAGGACCCGTTCTCCATGCTGGCGCTGGCGTTGGCGCTGACGCTGCTGTTCGAGGTCGCCGTGCAGTTCGCCCGCATCAACGACGCGCGGCGCGCCCGCCGCGAGCGCGCCGAAGGCTGGGGCGACCTCGACGACGAGCAGGCCTCGACCGTGACCGGGCCCGAACCGGTCGGCTCCGCCGATCCCATCACCCCGGCCGAGCCGGTGGCCGCCCCCGAGAAAACCAGCCGTCCCGTGTCGGACTACTCCGATACGCTCTGACGGGTGACACAGAACCGGTCGCTGACGGGCGAGTTGGAGAGCTTCGCCGCCGATCTGACCTTCCGGCTTGACCCCTTCCAGCAGCAGGCCTGCCGCGCCCTCGAAGAGGGACACAGCGTGCTGGTATGCGCCCCCACCGGCGCGGGCAAGACCGTCGTCGGTGAATTCGCGGTGCACTTGGCGCTGGCCACCGGCGGCAAATGCTTCTACACGACGCCCATCAAGGCGCTGTCGAACCAGAAGTACGCCGATCTCACCGCCCGCTACGGCCGGGCCGAGGTCGGCCTGCTCACCGGCGACCAGTCGATCAACTCCGGCGCCCCGATCGTGGTCATGACCACCGAAGTGCTGCGCAACATGCTCTACGCGTCCTCGGACGCGCTGCACGCGCTGTCGTATGTGGTGATGGACGAGGTGCACTATCTGGCCGACCGCTTCCGCGGCGCGGTGTGGGAAGAAGTCATCCTGCATCTGTCGCCGGAAGTGCGGCTGGTCAGCCTCTCGGCCACGGTGTCGAACGCCGAAGAGTTTGGCGCCTGGATGGAGACCGTGCGCGGCGATACCGCCGTGGTGGTGGACGAGACGCGCCCGGTGCCGCTGTGGCAGCACGTCATGGTCGGCCGGCGCATGTTCGATCTGTTCGACAGCAACTCCTCCGAGCAGAAGGTGCTCGTCGACGAGGACCTGGTGCGCTACATCAGGCATCGGGAAAGCGCGGACCGGATGAACTCCTGGGGCGGCCCGCGCGGTCGCTGCGGCGGGCGCCGCGACTTCCGTCCGCTGCCGCGCCCCGAGGTGCTGGCCAAGCTGGACGAGGAAGGTCTGCTGCCCGCCATCACGTTCATCTTCAGCCGCGCCGGATGCGACGGCGCGCTGGCCCAGTGCCTGCGTTCGGGGCTGGACCTGGGGCGCGGGCAGGACCAGGAGCAGGTCGACGCCATCATCGAGAAGCACACCGGCGAGCTGCCGAAGGCCGATCTCGAGGTGCTCGGTTACTGGGAGTGGCGCGAGGCGCTGCACCGCGGGCTGGCCGCGCACCACGCAGGCATGCTCCCGGCCTTCCGGCACACCGTGGAAGAGCTGTTCGTCAACGGTCTGGTGCGCGCGGTGTTCGCCACCGAGACCCTCGCGCTCGGCATCAACATGCCCGCTCGCACCGTGGTGCTGGAGCGGTTGGTCAAGTTCAACGGCGAATCGCACGCCGAACTCACCCCCGGCGAATACACCCAGCTCACCGGCCGTGCCGGGCGCCGCGGCATCGACGTCGAGGGCCATGCGGTGGTGCTGTGGCAGCCAGAGGTGGACACCAGTGCGGTGGCCGGCTTGGCCTCCACCCGCACCTATCCGCTGCGTAGCTCGTTCCGTCCCGGCTACAACATGTCGATCAACTTGATCGACCGGATGGGCGCCGCCGAGGCGCGGGCCCTGCTGGAACGTTCGTTCGCGCAGTTCCAGGCCGACCGCTCGGTGGTCGGACTGGTGCGCGGTATCGAACGCAATGAGAACCAGCTGCGCAAGCTCGCCGGGCAACTGGGCGGAGTCGAGGGCGATTTCTTCGAGTACTTCTCGCTGCGCGAGCGGATCAAGCAGCGCGAACGTCAGCTGGAACAGCAGGGCAGGGCCGATCGGCGCGGTGCCTCGGTCGCGGCGCTCACCTCGCTGCGGCGCGGTGACGTCGTCGCGATTCCTTCCGGGCGTCGCGCCGGGCTCGCGGTGATCCTGGAACCCGATGCCACGCCCGGCGATCCGCGCCCGCTCGTGCTCACCGAGGACAAGTGGGCGGGCCGGATCTCGGTCGCCGACTTCCCGGTGCCCGCCCAGGCACTCGGGCATATGCGCCTGCCGCGCCGGGTCGATCACCGCATTGCCCGCACCCGCCGCGATCTGGCCTCGGCCCTGCGCAGCACCGGCATCGCCGCGCCCGGGCGCCAGCGGCGCAGCCAGCGTGCTCGCGCCGCCGAAGATCGTGAACTGGCCACCTTGCGGCGCAGCCTGCGGGCCCACCCCGCGCACCACCGGCCGGACCGCGAGCAGCTCAGCCGCATCGGCGAACGGTATGCCCGGCTGTCGCGGGAAACCGACACCATGCGCCAGAAGGTTGCCGCCACCACCAACTCGCTGGCCCGCACTTTCGATCGGATCCTCGGTCTGCTGGAAGAACGCGGGTTCGTGCAGGAGGGTGAGGTCACCCAGGATGGCCGCAGGCTCGCCCGGATCTACGCCGAAAGCGATCTGCTGGTCGCCGAATGCCTGCGGCAGGGGCTGTGGCGTGGACTCGGGCCGGCCGAACTGGCGGCGGTGGTATCGATCCTGGTCTACGAATCACGTCAGGAAGGCGGCTATCTCGGCGCGTCGGGGCCCACCGAACCGGTGCGCCGGGCGGTCGGAGCCACCGTGGGCGTGTGGTCGCAGCTGCGCACCGACGAGGCCAGGCACAAGCTCGCGCCCACCAGGGAACCCGATCTCGGATTCGTCACCGGTATCCACACCTGGGCGCGCGGCGACGGGTTGGCCGAGTCGTTGCTCGCCAGCGGCGATCAGGGTGCGCCGCTGTCGGCAGGCGATTTCGTGCGCTGGTGCCGTCAGGTGATCGACCTGCTCGACCAGATCCACAACACCGCCGATGACGTGGAGGTGGCGGCCACCGCGGCCAAGGCGGTGCGGGCGATTCGGCGGGGTGTCGTCGCGGTGGACGCCGCGTGAGAAAAGCGTTTGTGATTTGATTTCTTTCGCACGCGGGGGGCTACCGTGTGTGTACCGATGCGAGTGGAGGCAACCAGATGAGCGGCCCGTACGGACCGAACGACGCCCCTGGTCCCGGGGAGGGACGCAACGATCCCACCCAGCACTGGGGTGGACAGCAGGCGCCCGGCGGGGCCGGGCCGACCCAGCAGTGGGGCGGCCAGCAGCCGTCCGCGGCCCAGCCCACCCAGCAGTGGGGCGGTGCTGAGCAGGGCTCGCAGCAGCAGTGGGGACAGCAGCCCGGCCAGCCGCAACAACCCGGCCAGCCGCAGTGGGGCCAGCCCCAGCAGCCGAGCCAGCCGCAGAGCCAGCCCTGGGCGCAGCCGCAGCAGCCCCAGCCGCAGTGGGGCCAGCCGCAACAGCAGCCGCAGCAGCAATGGGGTCAACCCCAGCAGCCGCAACAGGATTGGGGCCAGCAGGGCCAGCAGCAGTGGAACCCGAACCAGCCGCAGCAGCCCCTGCAGCAGAGCGGTGGCGGCGGCGGTAAGAGCAAGGGCCTGATCATCGGTCTGGCCGTGCTCGGTGTCGCGATCGTCGGTGGCATCGTCGCGCTCATCCTGCTGCTCACCGCCAAGGACGAACTCGATCAGGCGGCCGTGCAGTCCGGTGTGCAGAAGGTGCTCTCGGAGTCCTACGGCATCGAAGACGTCAGCGATGTGTCCTGCCCCGCAGGCCAAGAAGTCAAGGTCGACGCGACCTTCACCTGCGACCTGAAGGTCAGCGGTGAGGCCAAGAAGGTCAGCGTCAAGATCACCAAGGATGACGGCACCTACGAGGTCGGCCGCCCGAGCTGATCCTCGATCGGGCGGTCCGCCACCCGCGGCACCGGTCCGCCACCCGCGGCACGGCCCGGCCCGGGTCGGAGCGCCGGAGAATGTCGGGTGCGCCTCAGAGCCCGGGGCCCGCGACGACCACCGCACCGCTCGGATCGAACTCCAATCGGTAAATCGCCGGCATCGGCATGGCCCGCACGAACGGCCACCCGATGCCGGCGATTCCGTATCCGGCCAGTGCGGCGGCGATGAACGTCCCGCGGCTGCCGACAACGATCGGCCCACCGGCTGCCTCCGCCCATCGACTCAGCGCTGACACCGCACGCTCCGACAACTGGCGCAGGCTTTCACCACCCGGCCGAGCCGTCTCCGGTCGTGCCCAACTCCGCGCGTACCAGCGCGCGTAGTCCGGCGTCGGCGCGATCCCCGAATCCCATTCCCGCAGCGCACTATCCGTCCGCACGGCGCGGCCCGCCGCCTGTGCGGTGGGCGCAACGGTCTGCACCGCACGCAGATACGGGCTCGACGCCACTACGGTCGGACCGCAGGCGAGCAGCTCGGAGACCAGTCGCCGAGCCGAGCGGCGGCCCGCGGCGGTCAGCGCGCGACGGTGGTCGTCGGGTCCGTCGGCGCGGGGTATCCCGGCGTCGGCGTGCCGGACGAGCAGCAGTGTCGGTCGCATGCATCGATTGTGCGGGCCGCGGGGCCCGGCTACGGGCTGTTCAGCCGCGGGGCGCGCCCATGGCGGTGATGAGTCGGGTGATGGGGCTGTCGGCGTTGTAGGTGACGGCGAGTTCGCGCAGGCGGTCGGGGTCTGCGGGGGTGGTGGGGAGAATGTCGGGGCGCGAGAGGGCGACGTCGGCGTCGCGGACCACACGGACCACCGGGGCAGCGGCGGTCAGATAGGCCTCGGCGGCACGGAGTTTGGTGCGGATGCCCTGGGAGAGATCTGCGGCCGGGTCGTCGACGGCGGCACGCAACGCATCCAGCGACCCGAAGCGGGTGATGAGTGTGGAGGCCGATTTCTCACCGATACCGGGAACACCGGGCAGGCCGTCGGAGGCGTCGCCGCGCAGCGTCGCCATGTCGGCGTAGGCGGGGCCCGCGTTCTCCAGCGGCACACCGTATTTCGCGGATACCTCGGCCGGTCCGAACAGCTCGGCCTTCGCCAGCCCACGGCCCACGTAGAGCACGCGGACCGGGGGCGCCGGGGTATCGCGGACGAGCTGGAGCAGATCGCGGTCGCCGCTCACCACGATCACCTCATCGGTCTGCTCGCGGGTCGCGAGTGTGCCGAGCACATCATCGGCTTCGAGGCCTTCGGCGCCGCCGGTGGCGATGCCTGCCGCCGCCAGCACGTCGAGGATCATCGCCACCTGCGGAGTGAGCCGATCGGGCACTTCCTCGGCACCTGGCGCCGCCTCGGCGGAGGTGTCGAGGCGATGGGTCTTGTACGTGGGCACCAGATCGACCCGGAACCGGGGCCGCCAATCCAGATCCAGGCCGACCACGAGCCTGCTGGGGGAGTGGCGGGTGATCAGGGCGGCGACCATATCGGTGAAGCCGCGCAGCGCGTTCACCGAGCGGCCGTCGGGGGCGGTGATCTTCTCCGGGATCGCGTGGAAGGCGCGGAACCAGAGGCTGGCCCCGTCGAGCAGCAGCAGGGGACCGGTAGCGGGAGCGGCTGACGTCACGGGCCGAGGTTACCCGCCTGGACCGACACTGCCGGACGGAAACACCCGGAGGGCGGGCCCGGTCCGCGACTTTCCCAGCAACACCGAACGGCCGGAGTCGATCCGAGCGGCCGGTGCTACGGGTAACGTCGGACGGTATGAGCTCGCACACGGATTCACGATTCGCGGCGGACATCTACGCCGACCGGCTCGAGCGCGCGGTACAGCTGATGCGCGAGGCTCACCTCGACGCCCTGCTCATCACGCCCGGCCCGGATCTGCGCTATCTGATCGGTTCGGCCGCCGACTCGTTCGAGCGGCTGACCTGCCTGGTCATCCCGGCCGACAAGGGCACGCCGTCGGTGGTGATCCCGAAACTGGAACTGGCCTCGCTGGCGGGCTCCGCGGCATCGGATCTGGGTTTGCAGGTGCTGGACTGGGTCGATGGTGTCGACCCGTACCAGATCGTGAAGTCGGCTCTGCATGTCGGATCCCGGGTCGCGGTCACCGATTCCATGCCCGCCCTGCATCTGATCCCGCTGGCCGAATCGTTCAGCGGGCTGCCCGCTTCGGCCACACCGGTACTGCGTGAGCTGCGCATGATCAAGGACGCCGCCGAGATCGAGGCATTGCGGGAAGCGGGCGCCGCGATCGATCGGGTGCACGCCAGGATGGGCGAATGGCTGCTGCCCGGTCGCACCGAGGCCGAGGTCGCCGCGGATATCGAGCAGGCCATCGTCGCCGAAGGGCACACCGCGGCCGAGTTCATCATCGTCGGCAGCGGCCCGCACGGCGCCGACCCGCACCACAGCAAGTCTGAGCGGCGGCTGCAGCAGGGCGACGTCGTCGTCATCGATATCGGCGGCCCGGTCGCGACCGGCTACAACTCCGACTGCACCCGCACCTACGTCCTCGGTGAGCCCCGCGCCGAGGTGGCCGCCCGCTACGCCGAACTGGAAGAGGCCCAGGCGGCGGCGGTCGCCGCGGTGCGTCCCGGTGTCACTGCCGAATCGGTGGACGCCGCCGCCCGCGAACCGCTGCGGGCAGCCGGACTCGGTGAGGCGTTCGTGCACCGCACCGGGCACGGCATCGGCCTGTCGGTGCACGAAGAGCCCTACCTCGTCGAGGGCAACAAGCTCGAACTGCGGCCCGGCATGGCGTTCAGCGTGGAGCCGGGCATCTATTTCCGCGGCGAGTGGGGCGCTCGCATCGAGGACATCGTCGTCGTCACCGAGGACGGTGCCGAACCGATGAATCAGCGCCCGCACGGACTCACGGTGCTCTGAGCCGCGACCCCGGGCTGCCACCGGCTCCGGGGTGGCGGTCCGCGCCTGACTATCCAGCGTCGGCAGTCGACTACGGCGCCGGGTTGCGGACCGCGATCGGCGTGCGGGCGGGCGGTGCGCGCCTGGCGATCCGGCGTCGGCAGTCGGCGCCCGGGTGCGGGCGTACGCTCACCCGTCGCCGACGCTCACTCGGCGCGCAATGTGCTGCTGGACAGCATCCGCTGCACCTGGATGGCAATGACCACGCGCGTCGGGTTTTCCCGCGGCACCCGGTAGCGCCCCGCGTACCGTTGCACCGCCTCGCCGACGCTGACCGGATCGTCGAGCACCGTCGCCGGGCCTTCCAGCGTCAGCCAGCGGATCCCGTCGACTTGACTGACCGCCGCGTACCCCGAGCGCCGGACATTGCGCACCTTCACCGACCCGTCGTTGGTGATGATGCGCGCGATCCCGGCCTCGGCGTCCCAGGTGAACCCGACGGCCACCACGTGCGGTGTTCCGTCGGCGCGCAGTGTGGTGAGAGTGGCCAGATGTCGTTCGGTCACGAACTCGACAGCGGCAGGGGAGAGTTGGACAGCAGCACCGATCGCCATGCCTCGACCGTAGCGACCTGCGTAGTGCGAGCTGTCACCGCATCGGCTCGAGGGCTGCGCCCCGCCCCCGCCGCAGGCCTCCGAAAGGCCGACACCGGGGATCGGGGCAGTCGATAGCCGTTCGTGGTTGCGATCAGCCGCGGCCGGGATGACAGGATGGGCGCATGGGACGGCGTAGTGCGCGAGAACTCGACGCGGGGACGGTGCTGGTGCTCGGCGGGCGCAGCGAAATCGGGCTCGAAGTGGCGCGGCGGGTGGCGGCGGGGCGGACCGTCGTGCTCGCGGCGCGGCGCAGCGGGGACCTCGCGGCCGAGACGGCGGCGATCGAAGCCGCTGGCGCGTCGGCGGTGCACTGCGTGGAATTCGATGCCGACGACACCGCGAGCCATCCCGCGTTGCTGGAGAAGATCGCCGCCGAACACGGGCCGCTCGGGGTCGTGGTGGTGGCCTTCGGCATCCTCGGCGATCAAGCGCGCGCCGAGCGCGATCCGGCGCACGCGCTCGCGGTGGTGCACACCGATTTCACCGCACAGGTCAGCGTGCTGACGGTGCTGGCGAACCTGCTGCGCGCCCAGGGCAGCGGGCAGCTCGTGGTCTTCAGCTCCATCGCCGGCGTGCGAGTGCGGCGCGCGAACTATGTCTACGGTTCGGCCAAAGCCGGCCTGGACGGGTTCGCCAGCGGGCTCGGTGACGCCCTGCACGGCACGGGCGTGCACCTGATGCTGGTGCGCTCCGGATTCGTCATCGGACGGATGACCGAGGGAATGGCGCCGGCGCCGTTCTCCAGCACGCCCGGTCAGGTCGCCGAGGCCGTCGTCACGGGTCTGCGTCGGCGAGCGGAGCGGGTCGTGGTGCCTGGCATCCTGCGGCTGGTGTTCATCGCGTTCCGGATGCTGCCGCAGCCGATCTGGCGCAGGATGCCGCGATGAACCACGGTGCGGTGTCCGGGCCGGTTGCCCCATGGACGCGATGACCGGGCGCCCAGATCCCCTCCGATGGTCCGGCGCTCCCATCGCGGTCGTCGGAATCGGCGCGGACGGATGGGGCGGCCTCGGCGCGACGGCACGAGAGTCGGTCACCCACTGCGACGTGCTGATGGGTTCGCCGCGCCAACTTGCGCTCGTCCCCGACGAGGTGACCGCACAGCGGATCAGCTGGCCGTCCCCGCTGCTGCCCGCACTCGCGGACCTGCTGCGCGCGCACGCCGACGCCCGGATATGCGTGTTGGCCAGCGGCGATCCGATGTTCTACGGCATCGGCGTGACGCTGGCCAAGCTCTTCGGCCCGGCCTCGCTGCGGGTGCTTCCGCAACCGTCGTCGGCGTCGCTGGCCTGCGCGCGGTTGGGCTGGCCGCTCGCCGAGATCCCGGTGGTCTCGATGGTCGGCCGCGCACCGGCGAACCTGCTGCCCGAGCTCACCGACGGGCGCCGCATCCTCGTGCTCAGCGCCGACGCGGGCACCCCCACCGTCATCGCAGAGCTGCTCAGCCGCAACGGTTTCGGCTCCTCGACGCTCACCGTTCTGGAACAGCTCGGCGGCTCCGGCGAGCGCATTGTCACCGCGACCGCCTCGACCTGGGACGACCCGCGCACGGACCCGCTCAATATCGTGGCGATCGAGGTCGCCGCCGATTCCGATCGGCCCCGCACGACTCGACTGCCCGGGCTGCCCGACATCCTGTACGGCCGCGACACCCAGCTCACCAAATCCGAGATCCGTGCACTCACCCTGAGTGCTCTCGCACCGGCCCCCGGCGAACTGCTCTGGGACGTCGGCGGCGGTTCCGGCAGCATCGCCATCGAATGGTGCCGCACCCACCCCAGCTGCCGGGCGGTGAGTTTCGAACGGCTCGACCAGCGCAGGCAGCGGATCGCGGACAACGCCGCCGCGCTCGGCGCCCCGGCCGTCGAGGTGCGCGGTGAGGTCCGAGCCGAACTCGCGACCGCTGACCTGCCCGTACCCGATGCGATCTTCCTCGGCGGCGGACTCACCCAGGACGGCGTCTTCGAGACATGCTGGTCACATCTAGGCCAGGGTGGACGGCTGGTGGCCAATGCGGTGACCGCCGAAACCGAGGCCATGCTGGTCGGTCTCGCCGCCGCGCACGGCGGTGAGCTGCGCAAATTCCAGGTCTACCGGGCCGAGCCCCTCGGCGGGTTCACCGCGTGGCGGCCGCAGCTGCCGGTGGCGCAATGGTCGGTGGTCAAGGGCTCGGCCTGAGCGGCGATCCGGTCGTGCCCACGGGTGAAACAGGGCTGTTCCACGCGGTAGGGTCTGGTCCGAGTTCCGATCGCGATCGGAAACCGAATTTCCTGACCGGGGAGTTACATGAAGTACAAGAAGTTCGCCGCCACCGCTCTTCTCGCGGTCGCCGCCACCGGGGTCAGCGCAGGAACCTCCTACGCCGCTCCTTCGCCCACCCCGCCCGCTGCCCAGGACCAGAGCACCGCGGTGCCAACGGTCACCGGCGAAGACCAGGGCGTCGACTACACCCTCGAGCTCGCCGAGGCCGGCAAGTCGCTGGTCACCACCGTGACCGGGGGCGCCTTCAGCCTCGACACCGACGACAAGACGGTGACGTTGAAGAACGCCGACGGCGCCGTCGTCACCACGATCCCGCTGACCGCCACCGCCAAGGGGCAGCCGGTCGAGATCGCCGCGAGCGTCGACGCCGACGGCAGCAAGCTCACCCTGACCCCGCAGGTCACCCCGACCGCGGTAGCGCCGAGCCAGGCCGAGTTCATCTCTGCCCAGGGCTGGTTCATGGCCGAACTGCAGCGGGCCTCGCTCGGTGCGCTGGTCGGCGGCCTGATCGGCGCCGCGGTGGGCATCTTGTTCTTCGGTGTCGGCATCCTGCCCGGCGCGGTGCTCGGCGCCATCATCGGCCTCGCGGTCGCGGGTGGCCCGGAGCTGCTCAACGCGGGCCTGGCCTACTTCAGCGGCCAGCCCTGAACATCCTGATCCTGGGCGGAACCCGGCAGGCCCGGGAACTGGCCCGCATCGCCTCCGGCGAGCGAGGATTCGCGATCGTCTCCTCGCTCGCCGGACGTGTTCGCGACCCCCTCCTGCCGCCCGGCGAGGTCCGCGTCGGCGGGTTCGGCGGACCACAGGGCCTGCGCGAGTTCCTGCTGACCCGGCGGATCGATGCCGTCGTCGACGCGACCCACCCGTTCGCCGACACCATCACCGGCAATGCGGCGATCGCCTGCCGCGCCGCCGGCACCCCGTTGCTGCGGCTGAGCCGCCCGGGCTGGTCGGCCGGTCCGGGCGACACCTGGATTCGCGTGCCCGACCTCGCGGCCGCGGCGGCGCGAGTCGCCGAGTTGGGGGAGCGGGTATTTCTCACCATCGGACGCCAGGGTGTCGGCGCGTTCGCCGGCCATCGCGCTCAGTGGTTCCTCATCCGCGCCATCGACGCACCCGAAACGGCGTTGCCGCCGCGCCACGAATTGCTGCTCGCGCGTGGGCCTTTCAGTGTCGAAGCGGAGTCCGAACTCCTGGCCTGGCACCGGATCGACGTCCTCGTCACCAAGGACAGCGGAGGCGCCGATACCGCCGCGAAACTCACGGCCGCGCGCGCGGCGCGGCTGCCGGTGCTGATGATC
Source organism: Nocardia sp. CDC519 (assembly GCF_059509835.1). Taxonomy (NCBI): domain Bacteria; kingdom Bacillati; phylum Actinomycetota; class Actinomycetes; order Mycobacteriales; family Nocardiaceae; genus Nocardia; species Nocardia sp. CDC519. The sequence continues at coordinate 2,772,948 of NZ_CM183377.1, forward strand.
GACCGGCCCGCGCTCCCCGCGGGCATCGAGGTCGTCGCTACCGTTGCCGATGCGGTGGAGTGGTTACATCGTCGCGGGGACAGCGGCGCTCGACCAGGGCTCGTGGACTCGTGACGGTGGGCGTTCACCGCCGCCAGAAGAAGTGGTGCACCACCCCGCTGGGGCTCGGAATCCGCTCGAGATGAAAACGATCGGTCAGTTCGTCCGGGCTCGACCACAACCGTTCCCCCTTGCCCAGTTCGACGGGCGCGACCACCACGTGCAGTTGGTCGATGAGACCGGCGTCGAGGAACTGCCGCACCGTGGCCACTCCGCCGCCGATCCGGACATCCTTGCCGTCGGCGGCCTCGAATGCGCGGGCCAGGGCGTGTTCCGGGGTCGCATCGAGGAAGTGGAACGTGGTGTCGGCCAGCGTGAAGGACGGCCGCGGGTGATGAGTGAGCACGAAAACCGGGGTGCGGAACGGAGGTTCATCGCCCCACCAGCCCTGCCAGTCGTAGTTCTCCCACGGCCCCCGCTGCGGTCCGAACTTGTTGCGCCCCATGATCTCCGCGCCGATATTGTTGGCGTAATCACGAGTGATGTAGTCGTCGAGGCCGTAGGTCCCGCCCGGCTCTGTCCGGTTCACCCAGTGCGCGGTGGCTCCCGCCCAGGACATGAAGTCCGCCGGATTCGCATGCCCGAACGGCCGCTCCAGGCTCTGCCCGACGCCGGCGCCGTACCCATCGCGGGAAATGCTGAAGTTCTGCACCCGCACGAACTGTGTCATCGGAACCCTTTCTGATTGCAATTCGCAAGCAGTTATGAACGTACCGGCACTGCTTCGGCAATGCAACCAGTTGGGAGGACGACTGTCGCGGTTGCGATCGTCCGGTCTGGTGGTGCGGGTGAGTTGGCTCAACTCAACGTCGCAGCGCGCCGATCAATCCCCGAAGCGCGTCGGCGGGCGGCAGATTCAGGCTGACGGCCGGCCGGGTTCGGGCATCGACCGATCGATCACCTCAGTGACCGGCTCCGGTCCGTTCGCCAACCCCGGTGGTGTCATGGAGGCGTGGTCGATCCCGCTGCGGCGACGGCACCGCCGCACCCACCTCGGGGCGGTCGCGGCCGAGGAGGGCGGGGAGGCGGTCGAACCATTCGAGGACGGCGCGTTCGTAGGCGATGCCGAATTCGAGGGTGGCACGTTGGTGGGGGCGCATGCCTGCGCAGTCTTCGTGCAGGTAACCGTCGAGGCGGCGCTGATGGACGTCGCGGCCCGCGGCGATGATCTCGTCCAGATGGGCCGGGTCGAGGTGTTCGCCGAACGACATCGTCAGCAGCAGGGGGACCCGGATGGTTTCGGCGCCGGGGTCGCGGGCGATCCACTCGCGGAAGGCGCCGCGTCCGGCCTCGGTGATCTGGTAGGGAGTGCGTTCGCGGGCACCGGTCTGCCCCTTCTCGACCAGGCCCGCGGCGTCCATGGCGGCGAGCTCGCGGTAGACCTGGCTCTGGGTGATGGTCCAGAAATCGCCGATCCGGTCCTGGGCCAGGTTCACCAGATCCCACCCGGACATCGGGCCCTCGTGCAGGAAGCCGAGGAGGGAGGCGGCCGTCGAGTTCAGCGGTCGTGTCCGCGCGCGGTCCGCCACTCCAGCTCCCTTCAACACTCCATAGTGGAATGTTGACGAGTCTACCCGCTGCCGGAACCGGCTGCGGGCAGCGACTCAGACCTGGTAGCGCCGGGAGGTGTAGACGCGCGGTCCGTCCTCGGTCTCGACGACCGCGGTGGTCGAGGCGCCGATGATGAGCAGCGTCCGCATGTCGACGTCGGACGGGTCGAGATCACCCAGCGAGACCACGCGCACGGATTCGGTGGGGCCGCCGACGTCGCGGCCGATCACCACCGGCGTCAGTGGGGTGCGATGCTCGAGCAACACATCGCGCATGGCGGCCACCTGCCAGGTGCGCTGGCTCGACGCCGGGTTGTAGATGGCGATGGCCATATCCGCGGCCGCGGCCGCGGACAGCCTGCGCGCGACCACCTCCCACGGTTTGAGCCGATCCGACAGCGAGATCATCGCGTAGTCGTGGCCGAGTGGTGCGCCGACCCGGCTCGCGACGGCATTGGCGGCGGTCACCCCTGGCAGCACCCGGACGGGAACCCCCTTCCACTGCGGATCGGCCGATTCCTCGAGCACAGCGGCGGCCATCGCGAAGACGCCCGGGTCGCCGGAGGAGACGACCGCGACCCGCGCACCGTTCTTGGCCAGATCCAATGCCATGGCCGCGCGTTCGGATTCGACCCGGTTGTCGCTGGCGTGCCTGCGCTGGCCGGGACGCACCGGCACGCGGTCGACGTAGGTGGTGTAGCCGACGAGGTCGGTCGCCTCGGCGAGCGCGCGCTCCACTTCCGGGGTCGTCCACGCGGTCGCGCCCGGGCCGAGACCGACCACGACCACTTCGCCGGAATCGGCCGGCTGCTCGGTCGGCGTGATCGGATCGAAGGCCGTCGCCGAATCGGCCACACCGGCATTGCCGGCCGAATGCTGTGCGTCCGAACGATTTCCGGATGGCGCGCTCAGGCGCAACGGCGTGGTCGGTTCCGGTCCGGGCACGATGGTGATGGCGAAGTAGGGGACCTCGTCATCGGCCACGTCGGCGGCGGGCAGCACCCGCTGACGCCCGGTGCTGGCCCGCTCGACGTAGTAGGCCTCGCCCAGCTTGCCGGCATCCGAGAGTGCCCGGCGCACCGCGGGATAGGTGCGGCCGAGCTTCATGACGGCAGCGGCATCGGCGTCGCGCAGGCGTTCGGTGAGTTCGTCGACAGCCATCGTGCCCGGCAGCACGGTCAGCACCTGTTCGCCCTCGACCAACGGGGTGCCGAGTGCCGCCGACGCCGCGCTCACCGAGGTGATGCCGGGGATGATCTCGGCCTCGAACCGGTCGGCCAGCCGCCGGTGCATATGCATATAGGAGCTGTAGAACAGCGGATCGCCCGCGGCCAGCAGCGCGACGCTGCGCCCGGCGGCCAGGTGAGCGGCCAGTCGTTCGGCAGCCTGCTCGTAGAACTCGTCGATGGCGCCTTGATAGCCGCCGGGGTGATCGGTGGTCTCGGTCGTCACCGGGTAGACGAGATGTTCTTCGAGCTGACCCGGCCGCATGTACGGTTCGGCGATGGCGCGCGAGATGCTGCGGCCGTGCCGTGCGCTGTGGAAGGCGATCACGTCGGCCGCGCCGATGATCCGCGCCGCCTTGACCGTCACCAGTTCCGGGTCGCCGGGGCCGAGCCCGATGCCCCACAGTTTGCCCGCCGTGGTCATTCCTGTTCGCTCGCAATCGCATTCAGTGCCGAGGCGGTGATGGCGCTGCCCCCGCGCCTGCCGCGCACGGTCAGGTAGTCGACCCCGCCGGCCTCGATCAGGGCGTCCTTGGATTCGACGGCGCCGACGAATCCGACCGGGATGCCGAGTACCGCCGCCGGTCGCGGCGCTCCGGCATCCAGCATGTCGAGCAGGTGGAACAGCGCCGTCGGCGCATTGCCGATGGCGACCACCGCGCCGCCGAGCCGGTCGCGCCACAGTTCCAGCGCGGCCGCCGACCGGGTGGTGCCCAGCCGCTGCGCCAACTCCGGCACTCGCGGGTCGCGCAGCAGGCAGAGCACCTCGTTATCGGCAGGCAGCCGCTTGCGCGTCACTCCGGAGGCCACCATGTTCGCATCACACAGAATCGGCGCCCCCGCCCGCAGGGCCGCCCGCGCCGCAGCAACCACTCCCGGAGTGAACGCGACATCTTCCGCCAAATCCACCTGCCCGCATCCATGGATCATCCGCACCACCACCTGCGCGACATCCGGCGGAAACCCGCTCAGATCCGCCTCGGCGCGGATCGTGGCGAACGACCGCCGATAGATTTCGGCCGCGTCGGTGAGGTAACTGGCACGCACGTCGGACATGCCGCTCAGCCTATGACCGGGCCCGCGTGCGCCTTGCCGTGGGTCGACCACGTCGGCTCGCGCCCACGATCACGCAGCGTCGGGGATCCAGATGTCCACCGTCGCGGCCGATGACACGGCCGGTTCAGCGGTCACGTTCCCCCGGCTGGGGGCTGGGGACGGAGCCCGGGCTGGCGCCTGCCGATGATCGGTCGGCAGCCGATTGTCCAGGCCTATTCGATCCGATATCCGTCGGGACCCGCGATGACGTCGGTGATCGGGCCGGTGGGGCGGCCGCAGTGGCGGTCGCAGCCGGACCAGTGCTGGCGGCCCGCGGCGATGATCTGATCGGCGGGAGTCGGGGCTTCGAGGGAAGGGACCTCGGTGCCGGGTGGGGCGACGCGGCCGGATTCGATGGCGGCGGTGGCGTCGGCGCGGACGTCGGTGTGGGATTTGGTGCAGCCGGGGCGGCCGGCGCAGGCGGTGACCTGCAACCAGGGGGAGTTCGCGTCGAAGATCAGGCCCATGGGGGCGAGCACGCGCACCACCTGCTCGGCGGGCCATTCGTCGAGGTCGGTGAGCACCAGCGAGCGCCAGGGGGTGAGGAAGACGGGGCGCTCGACGGCGGCGAGGAACTCCGCTGTGCGGGCGGGCAGGGAACCCAGGCGCACGCCCGCGCCCAGCGCGACCAGGCCGTTGTCCTGCGGGAGCCAACCGATCGGAGGGGGCGGCGCGGCGGTGATGTCCACACGCGCCGAGACCGGCGTGAGCCCGAGTGACTCGACGAGACGTTCGGCGCCGTCCTCGATCTCGTGCAGGCGCCAATGACCGGAGCCGAGCTCGAGGAATCCGTACGCGGCCGCCAGCAGCACGTCTGCGGTATCGGCGGCCGAGACCCGCAGGCCGCTGTCGTGACCGGCGAGCAGGATGGCGAACTCGTCGGCGCCGACGGCGTGCGCACCGATATCGGGGCCGAGCGCGCTGACGTCGCCGCGCCCGTCATCCAGCGCGAAGAGCACCCGTCCGGGCAGGTCCGCGAGCCGCCGCGCCGCACGCAATCCGGCATCGAGGGAGCCCACCAGCGGGTGCACATCCGCGAGCCCGCCGATCCGTCCCGACAGCGGCGAGGCGACGATATTGCGTATCCGCTCGTGTGTACGGCTGGGCAGCAGTCCCGCCGCTTCCAATCGGCCGGTCAGCTCACGGGCATCGCGCACCTGCCGCAGCTGCACGTTGCCGCGTGAGGTGAGTTCGATATTGCCGTCGCCGAGCTCGTCGGCGGCCGCAGCCAGCGCCTGCACCTGGTGCGGTTCCAGCCGTCCGCCGGGCACACGCACGCGCGCCAGCGGTCCATCGGCGGCCTCGTGCAACCGCAACACGCCAGGGCAGGAATCCGAATCAGTGCGCGCCATGATCGGTCCAGCTTACGGGCCTGCCGACGGGCTCGGTCGGCTGTCTCCGGGCGGAGGCCGCTCGCGGGATTCATCAACGCGCACGGTACCGGCGCCGGCGCGCGACAACGGCCACCAGCGACGGGACCGGTCCCTGGTGACGGCGCCCGGTGACGACTCTGACGGCCAGGTGACCGCGACCGGATATGGCGACCGGCGTAGCTACTGGCAACGACCACCGATGACGACGACCGGCACGACCACCGGCGACGACCACCGGCAACGACCACCGATGACGACGACCGGCACGACCACCGGCGACGACCACCGGCGACGACCACCGGTGACGGCGACCGGTGACGACCACCGATGACGGCGACGGCGACCGGCGACCCTCGACTACGGCGACCGGCGACCCCTGAGAACGGCGACCCTCGACTACGGCGACCGGCGACCCCTGAGAACGGCGACCCCGACTACGGCGACCGGGGCGACGCCCGCCTATCGGAGATCGGGGAGCGCCAAACATTGACGCAACCAATCGGTTGCCATACTATTGCAACCGTTGGGTTGCTACTAAAGGAGTGCATCATGGGATTTCCTGATCGAATCGAGAGGACCGTCGAGCTGGCGCATCCGCCGGAGAAGGTGTGGACGGCGATTACCACGGCAGAGGGGCTGGGCACCTGGTTCGGCAATGAGGCGAGCATCGATCTACGCCCCGGCGGCGAGGCCTGGCTGCGCTGGGACGAGCACGGCTCGCACCAACTGCGGGTGGAACGGGTCGAGCGCCCGCGCATCTTCGGTTTCACCTGGCAGATCTACGGCCTGCCCGCCGAGGATCCGCGCCGCACCTACGTGGAGTTCACCCTGGAACCCACCGGCGACGGCACCCGATTGACCGTCGTGGAGACCGGATTCGCGCAACTCGCCGCCGACGAACACAAGACCGCCCATTCCGGCAATGTCGACGGGTGGGCGAAGGAGCTCGGGGAACTGGTGACCTATCTCGATGCTGCCTGAGAACGAGGCGATCGCCGAACAGGTCTTCATCGCACTGGCCGATCCGAGCCGCCGTGCCATCCTGGCGGAGCTGGCCTCGGCAGGCCCCGCCACGGCCACCGATCTGGCCGCCGGGCTCCCGATCACCAGGCAGGCGATCGCGAAACACCTTGCGCTGCTGTCGGAAGCCGGGCTGGTCGTCGCCGAACCGGGCGAGCGTCGCCGTGTGCGTTACCGATTGCATTCGGCGCCCATGCGGGTGGCGCAGCAATTCCTCGCTGCGCTCGCCCGCGATTGGGACAGTCGGCTCGATGTGTTGAAGGACCATCTCGATCGGTCGTGAGGGCGTCGGGCGCGGCCTGCGGGAAGCCGCGCCCGGCCGCTTACTGCGCGCGGTCGAGAATCAGGCGGCTCAGCGCGCCGGGGTCCTCCAGCATCGCGATATGCCCGACTCCGCGCAGGTATGCGATCTCGGCGCCCGGCACCGCCTCGTACTGGTGTGCCGATGCGGGATCCCACCGGGGATCGGAATCTCCGAAGATCACCAGAGCCGGCTTGCCGGCGTCGACGAGGCGCTCGGGCACGGACCGCGCGGCGATGTAGTCGCCGTTGGCGGCCAGGATCGCGCGCAGGGTTCGGTAGGACATCCCGCGCAGATCGGCCAGAGCCGCATCCGGCACCGTGACGGGAACCGCCGCCGTCGCCGCGACGGCCCGGCGGATCATCGAGTCGGTGCGAATCGCCCACACCAGCCGGCCGAAGGGTGGTGTGGACAGCAACCGGACGATCGCGGGCTCGGGAAGCAGCGCCGACAGACTTGGTCCCGTGCTGACCAGGATGAGTTCACCGACCAGGTCTGGCCGCCGCTCCACCAGTGCGGTGGCGACGTACCCGCCGCTGGAATGTCCGACCACCGTCGGGTTCCGGATGCCGAGCTCATCCAGCACCATCGCCGTCCGATCCGCTTGCTGCGCAACGGCGTACGTCGGCGCAGGCGCGGAGCGGCCGCATCCGGGAAGGTCGATCGTGATGACCCGGTAGCCGGTGGTCAGCGACGGAATCACCGGTGCCCAGGTGGCGCCGGTCGCGCCCGAACCGTGGACCAGTAGCACGGGCGGTGCGGCCGGGTCTCCGTCGACGGACACACGCACGCCGTGCACGGTCGTGTCGACACGAGTGCCTGCGGAAATCGAATAACTCATACCGATAGCGTCGCCGCGGATTCGGCGTCGGTATTGAACGAATGTCGGGCCGGCGTGCGGCGGTTAGCCTGGGAACCATGACCGCACCGGCCGGATGGGACTGGAGCCGGGTCGATGTCGTCGTCCCCGTCCGACGCCCCGCTCCGGGCGTCCGGATGGCCGGTTTCCGTTATCGCGACGTCGCTACCGTCGACCTGACGATGATCCCGCACCCCCTGGTCACGCTTCTGATCGATCTCGGTGAGAACGGCATCGTGTACGACGTGCTCGGGCGGCCGATCGCGGGAAGCGCGATCGTCGGCCTGCACGGCGGTGCGATACGTATCGCCGGTGCCGGTTCGGGTGACGTCCTGCAGATCCGCTTGTCGCCCGTGGTCGCGGCGGCGGTGCTGCGCGACACCGACGTCATCGGCGGCGCCGTGACACCGATGGCGCGGCTGTGGGGCAATCGGTCCGCGGAGCTGACCGAGCGACTCCGCTCGGCGCCGTCGTGGGACGACCGGTTCGCCCTCGCCGCCGCGTTCCTGCGCAGCCGGGTACCTGGAAGGTTCGATGTCGCACCGGAGATCGCCTTCGCCTGGGACCAGGCCGTGCGCACCAGAGGTCTGGTCCGGATCCAGGCTCTCGCCGCGGAGACCGGCTGGTCCCGTCAGCGGCTCTGGTCGCGCTTCCGTGCCCATGTCGGGGTGACGCCCAAGCACGCGGCCGAACTCGTGCGTTTCGACCACGCCGCCCATCTGCTGGCGGCAGGGCGCCCGCCCGCCGACGCCGCGGTCGAGGCCGGCTACGCCGACCAATCCCATCTGCACCGTCGCACCAAGGCGATCACCGACCTGACCCCGGCCGCTGTGGCGCGGGCACCGTGGCTCGCGATCGATGACATCGCGTGGCCGCCGGACCTCACCACGTGAGGACGGGTTTGACGACCCGGCCCGCGCGTTGATCCGCGAGCGCGGAACCGATCTCGGTGTGCGGGTAGCAGGCGATGAGCCGCTCCACCGGCAGCAGACCGCGCCCGTGCAGCCGCAGCAGATGCGGAATGAATTCGCCAGGTACCGCATCGCCCTCCAGGCACCCGCGAATAGTCTTGCCGTGCAGCACGATCTCGCTGACATCGATCGGCGGCGTACCGGCGCCCAGCCCGACGGCGACCACCGTCGCACCCGTGGTGAGCGCGGCGACGGCATCACCGAGGACGCTCGCGACGCCGGTGGTGTCGAGGGCATGGGTCGCGCCGCCGCCGGTCAGCTCGCGGATCGCCGGGGTGGTGGGCGATTCCGCCGGGTCGATGGCGGCGTCGGCGCCGAGTTCACGGGCGAGGTCGCGGCGCGCGGCGGATGTTTCCACGACGGCGACACGAACTCCGGGGATCGTCCGGGCGGCCAGTAACGCGGCCATCCCGACCGCGCCCGCACCGTAGATGGTCAACCAGGAGCCGGGCTCCGGGCGGAGGACGTTGAGCACGGCGCCCATGCCGGTTTGGAATCCACACCCGAACGGTGCCGCCACGGCGAGGTCGATCGCGGAGTCGATGACGACGGTGTTGTCCTCGGCGGCGAGTGCGTACCCGGCGAAGCTCGACTGCCCGAAGAAACCGTCCAGCACCGAGGCGCCGTCGACGGTCACTCGTGGCTGCTCGTGCGCGCGCCGGCCGAACTGGTTCAACGCGTTCGCGCGCCTGCAGTAGGCCGGACGTCCGGCCCGGCAGTTCGCGCACGCGCCGCAATGCCGGAACGTCAGCACCACGTGATCGCCCGGCCGCACCGAACGCACGTTCGCGCCGACCGCCTCGACCACGCCCGCTCCTTCGTGCCCGAGCAGCACCGGCCGGTCGGCGGCGCCCGCGCGCCGGCTCACCAGGTCGGTGTGGCACACGCCGGCGGCGTGGATCCGCACCAGCACCTCACCGGCGCGTGCTCGGTCGACCTCGACCGTCTCGATCGTGAAGGGCGCGGACGGGTCACGCGAGAGCACCGCGGTCGTGCGCATCAGGACACCCGCTCCAACAGGAAATAGAAGTGCTCACCGCGCGAGAGCACCAGTTCGGGGCGCCCGTTCATGATGCCCATCAGAGTGGTCTCGTCGAGCCACTTGAAATGATCGAAGACCGCGCGCCCGTCGTAGACCATCGTCGCGGTGACCTCGCCGCGGAATTCGATATTCCACAGCGTCGCTTCGCCCTGCCCGAGTTCCACGTTCGAGAACAGGGTGCCGTCCTCGGCCCGGCAGATCAGTGGTTTCGCGTCGTCGAGCGCCAGGAACGTCTTGCCGTACCAGCGGCTGGCCGGCAGTGCCCGGCACAGCGGGTGGCCGGTCTGGAACGCGTCACCGCGCCATTCGCCGAGGATGTCCTCGGCGCGGGCGGGCCGCAGCCGGCCCCACAGGTCGTCCAGTTCGGCGGCCGAAACGCCCTCGGTCCGATCCCTGAGTTCCTGCCATCGCGCGGTCATCGTGTCCTCGTCTCGCCGGTTCCAGAACCATTTGGTTCGCCAACGACCATAGTTCCGAACCAAATGGTTCGGCAAGCTACGATGCCGGCATGCGTGCGGCAGGTGAGGCGACCCGGGAGCGGATTCTCGCGGCGGCCAAGGCCGAGTTCGCGGAGTACGGCATCGCCGGAGCCAGGATCAACCGCATCGCCGCCGCGGCCCGGGCCAGCAAAGACCGGCTCTACGCCTACTTCCCCGGGAAACGCGAGCTCTACCTGGCCGTCACCGAACGCTGGACCGCCGAAACCACGGCCGAAACCGCCCTGCGCGCCGACGATCTGCCCGGCTATGTGGGCCGGCTGTTCGACCATTTCGTCGCGTACCCGGACAACGCGCGCTTACAAGCCTGGTCCGAACTCGAACCCGCCGACGACGAGGACGTCGCCCAGGTCGTGCGCCGCACCATCGACCCGAAACTCGCCGAACTGCGCCGCGGACAGCAGGAAGGGCTGATCACCGCCGACATCCCGGCCCCGGCGCTGCTGCGCATGCTCACCGATCTGGCCCGCACCAGCGCCATGCACGCCGTGGTCGCGGGGCGGCGCGCGGGCGGGACGCAGCGGGCGGCGGCGCATCGGGCCGCGACCGTGCTGGCGGCCCGGCGACTCGTCGCGCCGTAGTGGGCCCGCGTTCCGGGCCGCCGTTTCCGCCGGTGCGCGCGAGGCGCATGATCGAACCACACCGACCCATAGGAGGAACCGTGTCCGTCGAGACCACTCGTATCGTGCTGGCGTCCCGTCCGGTCGGTGCGCCGCAGCCGGAGAACTTCCGCACCGAGACCGCCGAATTGCCCGAGCCCGGTGACGGCCAGGCACTGCTGCAAACGCTGTACCTGTCGCTGGATCCGTACATGCGCGGGCGGATGAGCGATGCACCCTCCTACGCACCGCCGGTGGCGATCGGCGCGACCATGGTCGGCGCCACCGTGTCGCGGGTGCTGGAATCGCGTGACAGTGCGGTGCGGCCCGGCGATATCGTGCTCGGCTACGGCGGCTGGCAGACCCATTCGCTGGAATCGGCGGCCTACCTGCGTCCGCTCGATCCGGCGAAGGCGCCGGTGACCACCGCGCTCGGCGTGCTCGGGATGCCGGGATTCACCGCCTACGCGGGGCTGCGCAATATCGGGAAACCGCAGCCGGGGGAGACGCTGGTCGTGGCCGCCGCCACCGGTCCGGTGGGGTCGGCGGTCGGGCAGATCGCGAAACTGGAGGGTGCCCGCACCGTCGGCATCGCCGGCGGCCCGGAGAAGGTGCGGCTGCTGACCGAGAAGTTCGGCTTCGACGCCGCTATCGACCATCGCGCCGACGACTTCGCCGACCAGCTGGCCGCCGCCACCCCGGACGGCATCGACGTCTATTTCGAGAACGTCGGCGGCGCGGTCCTGGACGCGGTACTGCCGCGGCTCAACAGCTTCGCCCGGATCCCGGTCTGCGGGCTCGCCGCCGCCTACAACGCGACCGAACTCCCGCCGGGCCCCGACCGCCTCGGCCTGCTCATGGGCCTGATCCTGCGCAAGAGCCTCACTGTGCGCGGCTTCATCCAGACCGAATTCGCGCCGACCCAGATGGAGGATTTCCTGCACCAGGCCACCGCCTGGGTCGCCGACGGCCGCCTGGCCTACCTCGAGGACATCGTGGACGGCCTGGACCAGGCGGTGACCGCGTTCCAGGGCCTGCTGGTCGGCAACAATGTCGGCAAGCTGCTGGTGCGCGTCGCCGAGTAGCGGAGCGGCGATACGCGAACCCCTCCGCCGAGTGATATCCGGGGAAGCGAATGCCGCGCCGATGCCACCGTCCCGGTCGACCCGGATGAGTCGGCCGAGCCGGCGGCGCGACGCGGGCACGAGGACAGTAGGCGTCGGCGGCCCGTCCGCGGGCGATGCGGGCGCCCGGCGGCTCGCGCGGTAGCATCCGGGGGCTCGGCGGGCGATGAGGAAACCGGTGAAATTCCGGTGCGGTCGCGCCACTGTGAACAGCCAGACCCTCTCCGGCGAGCGCTAACCCGCTGGGCGCGTCACCCGAGGAAGGTCTCACCCGTGATCCTGCTGCTGTCCACCTCCGACACCGATCTGCTGAGCGCGCGCGCCAGCGGCGCCGACTACCGGTGGGGCAACCCGGCGCGGCTGCTGGTGGAGGATCTGCCTGCCCTGCTCGACGGCGCCGACCTCGTCATCGTGCGCATCCTCGGCGGCAAACGAGCCTGGGAAGAGGGTCTGGACGCGGTCCGCGCCAGCGGTGTGCCGATGGTCGCCCTCGGCGGTGAACTCGCCCCCGACGCCGAGCTGATGGAATGCTCGACCGTGCCGGCCGGTGTCGCCGCCGACGCGCACAACTACCTGGCCGCGGGCGGTGCGGAGAATCTGCGGCAGCTGCACCACTTCCTCTCCGACACCGTGCTGCTCACCGGGCACGGCTTCGAGCCGCCGGTGCAGCTGCCCAGCTGGGGGGAACTCGAGCGCGACGCCGCCGAGGTCGACGGCCCGACCGTCGCGGTCATCTACTACCGCGCCCAGCATCTGGCAGGCAATACCGCCTACATCGACGCGCTGTGCACCGCCATCGAGCAGGCCGGAGCCCGCCCGCTACCGCTGTACTGCGCCTCGCTGCGCACCGCCGAACCGGAACTGCTCGACACCCTGCGTGCCGCGGACGCCCTGGTCGTCACCGTGCTGGCCGCGGGCGGCACCAAGCCCGCGATCGCCTCGGCCGGCGGTGACGACGAGGCCTGGGATGTCGGGGCGCTCGCCGAACTCGATGTGCCGATCCTGCAGGGCCTGTGCCTGACCAGCGGCCGCGCCCAGTGGGAAGCCAACGACGACGGCCTCTCGCCGCTGGATGTGGCCACCCAGGTGGCGGTGCCCGAATTCGACGGCCGCATCATCACGGTGCCGTTCTCGTTCAAGGAGTTCGACGCCGACGGCTTGTCGACCTACGTCCCGGATCCCGAACGGGCCGCCCGCGTCGCCGGCATCGCGGTCCGCCACGCTCGGCTGCGCCACATCCCGGCCGCGCAGAAGCGGCTCGCGATCATGCTCTCGGCTTATCCGACCAAGCACGCCCGCATCGGCAATGCCGTCGGCCTCGACACCCCCGCCAGCGCGATCCGGCTGCTCACCGAATTGCGCGAAGCCGGTTACGATCTCGGCGACCCGAGCGAGGTTCCAGGTCTGAACGACCGCGACGGCGACGCCTTGATCCACGCCCTCATCGCCGCGGGTGGCCAGGACCCGGACTGGCTCACCGCCGAACAGCTGGAAGGCAACCCGATCCGCATCGGCGCCGCCACCTATACCGCGTGGTTCGAGGGATTGCCGGAGGATCTGCGCGAGGCCGTGGTCGAGGCGTGGGGTCCGCCGCCGGGTGAGCTGTATGTCGACCGCTCCGGCGATCCGGGCGGCGAGATCGTCATCGCGGCCATGCGTTTCGGCAATATCGTGCTGATGGTGCAGCCGCCGCGCGGTTTCGGCGAGAACCCGGTCGCCATCTATCACGACCCCGACCTGCCGCCGAGCCACCACTACCTGGCCGCCTACCGCTGGCTGTCGGCGCCGGAATCGGCGGGCGGATTCGGCGCCGACGCCATGGTGCATCTGGGCAAGCACGGCAATCTGGAATGGCTGCCCGGCAAAACACTCGGCATGTCCGCCTCCTGCGGCACCGACGCCGCCCTCGGCGATCTGCCGCTGATCTACCCGTTCCTGGTCAACGACCCCGGCGAGGGCACCCAGGCCAAGCGCCGCGCGCACGCCACCCTGGTCGACCATCTGATCCCGCCGATGGCGCGCGCCGAAAGCTACGGCGACATCTCGCGATTGGAACAGCTGCTCGACGAGCACGCCAACATCTCCGCGCTCGACCCGGCCAAGTTGCCCGCGATCCGCCAGCAGATCTGGACGCTCATGCGCGCGGCGAAAATGGACCACGATCTCGGCCTGTCCGAACGCCCCGACGAAGACTCCTTCGACGACATGCTGTTGCACGTCGACGGCTGGCTGTGCGAGATCAAGGACGTGCAGATCCGCGACGGTCTGCACGTGCTCGGCCAGGCGCCCGAGGGCGAGATGGAGCTGGACCTGGTCCTGGCCATGCTGCGCGCCCGCCAGCTGTGGGGTGGTGAACAGAACGTGCCCGGCCTGCGAGAGGCGCTGGGCCTCAGCGAAGCCGGTGACGAGGCCCGGGTGCGAGTCGACGTGGTGGAAGCCCGTGCCCGTGAACTGCTCGCCGCGTTGCAGGCCGAGAACTGGTCGGTCGACGCGGTCGAGTCGCTGGTAAACGACTTCGCGACCGCGATCGACGCGGGCGATTCGTCCCCGTCGACGGACAGCGCCGCTTCGGGTACGGGCGCCGACGCCGTCACCGTCGCGCCGGCAGGTGGCCTCGCCGTGAGCGAGCGGGTGGCGGCAGTGAAGTCCGTGCTGCGGTTCGCCGCGACCGAGGTGGTGCCACGGCTGCGGGAGACGGGCATCGAGATCGCGCGCGTCCTGCACGCTCTCAACGGCGGTTTCATCCCCGCGGGGCCGAGCGGTTCGCCGCTGCGCGGCCTGATCAACGTGCTGCCCACCGGCCGCAACTTCTATTCCGTCGATCCGAAGGCCGTTCCGTCGCGACTGGCCTGGGAAACGGGTCAGGCGATGGCTGATTCGCTGCTCGCGCGCTACCTCGCCGACCACGGTGAATACCCGCGCTCGGTGGGTCTTTCGGTGTGGGGCACCTCCGCGATGCGGACCTCCGGCGACGATATCGCCGAGGTTCTCGCGCTGCTGGGTGTGCGGCCGGTGTGGGATGAGGCGAGCCGCCGCGTCACCTCGCTCGAGGTGATCTCCGCCGAGGAGCTCGGCCGTCCCCGCATCGACGTCACCGTCCGCATCTCGGGTTTCTTCCGCGACGCGTTCCCGCACGTGCTGGCCCTGCTCGACGACGCCGTCCGGCTGGTGGCCGCCCTCGAGGAACCGGCCGAATCGAACTACGTGCGCGCACATGCCCAGGCGGACCTCGCCGAGCACGGCGACGAACGCCGCGCCACCACCCGCATCTTCGGCTCCAAGCCCGGCACGTACGGCGCGGGCCTGCTGCAACTCATCGACTCCAAGAGCTGGCGCACCGACGACGACCTCGCCCAGGTGTACACCACCTGGGGTGGCTACGCCTACGGTCGCGACCTCGACGGTGCGCCCGCCGCCGACGATATGCGCACCGCCTACCGGCGAATCACCGTGGCCGCCAAGAACACCGACACCCGCGAGCACGATATCGCCGACTCCGACGACTACTTCCAGTTCCACGGCGGCATGGTCGCCACGGTCCGTGCACTGACCGGGAAGAATCCGGAGGCCTACATCGGCGACAGCACCCGCCCCGACGCCGTGCGCACCCGCACCCTGTCGGAGGAAACCTCCCGGGTGTTCCGTGCCCGCGTGGTGAATCCGCGCTGGCTGGAGGCCATGCGCAGGCACGGGTACAAGGGCGCGTTCGAGATGGCGGCGACCGTGGACTACCTGTTCGGCTACGACGCCACCACCGATGTGGTCGCGGACTGGATGTATGAGAAGTTGGCGGAAAGCTACGTCTTCGACGAGGTCAACCGCCGGTTCATGGAGCAGTCCAATCCGTGGGCGCTGCACGGCATCGCCGAACGCCTGCTCGAGGCGGCCGAGCGCAACCTCTGGGACGCCCCGGAACAGGAGACGTTGGACCGGCTGCGCCAGATCTACCTGGAGACCGAGGGCGAGCTCGAGTAGTTCCGGGGCTCGTCACCACGCGGTGCTCGCATCGGCACTCGCATGGCGTGCCGGTGCCACGTGAGGGGTCGGTGCGGAGTGTGCGCCCCGATGTGCCGTACGCGCAGCCGGCCGCGACGAGTGGAGCACTACGTCCACGGGCGTACCCACGAATCTGCCTGCGGGTGGATGCTCGCACCCGCCGACCCGCCCTACCGTGGGGTCCATGACCTGGAACGAACTCGCACACAGCAAATACGCGCTGCTCACCACCTACAAGAAGGATGGAACGCCGGTGGGCACGCCGGTATGGCTGGCACCCGACGGTGAGCGCATCCTGGTGTGGACGAACACCGGATCGTGGAAAGTCAAACGGCTGCGGCGCGATCCGCGGGTGACATTGCAGCCATGCGACAACCGCGGCCGTACCGATGGCGGCGACATCCGCGCCGGCACGGCAACGATCCTCGATGCCGGCGAAACCCAGCGCGTCCGCGAGGTGCTGGCCGCCAAATACGGCATCCTCGGCGCGCTGGCCGTGCGTGGGCACAAGCTGCTGCGCGGTGCCGACGCCTCGGTGGGCATCGCGATCAGCGAGCGCGCGGGCTGAACTCAGGCCGAGGCGGCGAGGCTGCCGGACAACCAGATCGCGGCCAGCTCGTCCAGCGCCAATCCCAGCACCTGGCTCAACGCCACCACGGTGCCGAACGCCGGGGAGGGCAGGCGGCCGGTTTCGATCTTGCGCAGGGTTTCCGGGGAGATGCCCGCCGCGCGCGCGACCTCGCCGAGCTCGCGGGCCCCGCGGGCCTCTCGCAGCCGGGCGCCGAGCCGGCGACCGGCTTCCACCTGGGCGGGGGTCAAGGGCAGACGAACCATGCGACCACCCTACGGCTGGTATTTAAATACCGCAATCTGGTATTAAAATACCGATGATGTCGATGTGGAGGTTGTGATGGTCGAGTTGAAGTCGCCCGAGGAGATCGAGCGCATGGCGGTGACGGGACGATTCGTCGCCGAGACCCTGGCGGAGCTGCGTGCCCGCGCGTCCGTCGGGGTGAATCTGCTGGAACTCGAGGCGGTGGTGCGCGACCGCATCCGGCAGCGTGGTGCGCAGTCGTGCTACTGGGACTACGCACCCTCGTTCGGCCGCGGGCCGTTCCGCAATACCGTCTGCCTGTCGGTGAACGATGCTGTGCTGCACGGACTTCCGTTCGATTACGCCCTGCGTGACGGCGATGTGCTGACCATGGATCTGGCCGTCTCCATCGACGGATGGGTCGCCGATGCGGCGACCACCGTGGTCGTCGGCACCGCCGCCGAGGAGGATCTGCGGCTGGTGCGGGCGACCGAGGAGGCACTGGAAGCGGCGATCGAGGTGGCGCAGCCGGGCAATCGGATCGGCGACATCTCCGCCGCCATCTCGGCCGTCGCCGCCGCCTACGGTTACCCGGTCAACACCGAATTCGGCGGGCACGGCCTCGGGCGCACCATGCACGAGGATCCGCACGTATCCAATGTCGGTCGCCCGGGCCGCGGATTTCCGCTGCGGCCCGGGCTGACCATCGCCATCGAGCCGTGGTTCGCGCGCACCACCGACCGCATCGTCACCGACCCGGACGGCTGGACGATCCGCTCGGCGGACGGTTCACGGACCGCCCATTCCGAGCACACCATCGCCGTCACCGAGGACGGGCCGCGCATCCTGACGTCTGCGGCCTGATCGGCGGCTCATTCGCGTTCGTCGAGCCACTCCCGCAGGGTCTGGCTCGCGTTCACGTCGGCCGCGATGGTCGCGCGTTCGTCGTCGGTCAGTGGGACCGCGCGCAGCGCCGCCCGATACGTGGCCGCGCGTTCGTCATCGCCCATGGCCACGGCGATCTCGCTCAGCGCGGCCCAGGCTCGGGCCAGGTCGACGGCGGGTGCGGTCATGCGGTGGCGGCGGATGCCTACTTCCAGTACTCGGGCGGCGGCCTCGTCGTCATTGCGGAATTCGCGCAGGATTCGCGCATTGTCGAGCACGCGGGCCAATCCGGTCAGTGACGGGGAACCGCCGTACTCGAGTTCCATCGGTTCGTCGCGCTGGATATAGGTGATCCAATTGCCGTCCGGATCGACAACGCTGAACCTGGATTGCCCGGAGCGAAATCGGGTGATCCGCGGTTCGCCGGTGGCCGGAACCTTGCCGTACTGCGCGCGCAGGGCGGTGCTGAATGCGCGATGCCGCTCGGCCACGTCGTCGACCATGATCAGGCAGCCGTGCCACCCCTGCGCAGGCCCCTTGCCGTCCGGGGCATTGAAATGCACGGCGCATCCGTCGGCTTCGACCGCCCCGTACACGTAGGGGCGCGCCTGTTGATAGGTGACCGTGTAACCGAGGGCTCGATAGAAGTCGAGCGTGCGCGCCAGGTCGGCGGTGGGGAGCACGGGGACGGCGGTGTCGGGCATTCGTAGCCTCCGTAATCAAGTTTGACTACGCAACCCTAGGGCGAGGCGCTCTCGGAAGTCAAACTTGATTACCGGACGTGCGCGAGGGTCGAGTGGTATGCGGTCGGCACCGAACCTCCTCGCGCGGAAAGTGATCGGTCGAGATCGGCCGGTCATCTCCGGAGTCTGCTGTCGGAGCTGGAGATCAAGTTTGACTACCATGCGGTGAGCGGCTCGGGATCCGGGCCGCGCCCGCTGGAAGGAGTCCGATGTCGACGGTGCGGCTGCTGGTACTCGGAGTGATGCGCAGGCAGCAACCCACCCATGGCTATGCGGTGCGGCAGGAGTTGCTGTCGTGGCGGGCCGACACCTGGACCAACGTCAAGCCCGGGTCGATCTATCACGCGTTGAAACAGCTGACCCAGGAAGGCAAGTTGCGGGCCCTCGGCACCGAGGGCAGCAATCAGGGGCCGGGGCGGACGATATTCGAACTCACCGCCGCAGGCGAAGCGGAGTTCTTAGCCCTGATGGACGCGGCCCTGGTCAGCGTGGACATGGAAGAACTCGGCGCGGCCATCGCGTTCATGGACGCGTTGCCGCGCGCGCACGTCATCGCCAAGCTCCGCGAGCAACGCACGCGAAGCCGGGAGATGCGCGACGATCTGCTGGCGATGGTCCCCGATTTCCCCGGCCGGTATTCCGCCCCGCACGCGACCGACCTGCTGGAACTGTGGAGCGGGGTGTTCGAGAGCCTGTCCGGCTGGACCTCCGGGGTGCTGGCCCGGTTGGAGGCCGGGGAGTACCGCATGGCCGACGACGGGTGAGCTGCGCGCCGATCGCCTACCGTTGCCGTATGAGCGATGCGCGCACAGCTGTCGAAAAAGCCGACTACGTCCTGTTGACCACCTTCCGCAAGGACGGCACCCCGGTGCCCACACCGCTGTGGGCCGCCGCGGACAACGGAAAGATCTTCGTCTGGACTGTCACCGACAGCTGGAAGGTCAAGCGCGTGCGCCGCAACCCGTCGGTCACCCTGCAACCGTGCAACGCCAAAGGCACCCCGCACGGCACCCCCGTCGACGGCACCGCCCGCATCCTCGACCCCGCCGAAACCGAGTACGTCCGCCGCCTGATCCGCAAGAAATACTTCATCCTCGGCCCCCTCGTCCTGCTCGGCAGCAACCTCCGCCGCGGCAAATCCGGCACCATCGGCCTCGAAATCACCCCGACGAGCTGATCCCTAGGCCCCCGGGGGCGTCAGGTGGCCTGGCTGACCGAGGACATGTGGAAGTCGGGGATGCGGAGTGGGGGCATGGCGGTTCGGGTGAACCAGTCTTTCCATTCGCGGGGGAGGGTGAGGGTGGTCGCGCCGGCTTCGGTGGTGCGGCGGAGCAGGTCGAGGGGGCTTTCGTTGAAGCGGAAGTTGTTGACGGCGGCGCTGACTTCGCCGTTCTCGATCAGGTAGACGCCGTCGCGGGTGAGGCCGGTGAGCAGCAGGGTGGCCGGGTCGACCTCGCGGATGTACCACAGCGTGGTGAGTAGCAGGCCGCGTTCGGTGCGGGCGATCATGTCGTCGAGGGTGGCGTCGGAACCTCCGGTCAGCAGTAGGTTCTCGCCGGGAACGGTGGTGGGGGCGTCGAATTCGGCGGCGGTGGCGCGGGGGTAGACCAGCGATTCGATGACGCCCTCGCGCAACCAATTCACCCGCTGTGCGGACAATCCGTTGTCGAACACCGACAGTGCCTCCGAGGACGCGGGCGTGGCGACGAACGGGCGGTATTCGAGACCGCTCGCACTCGGATCCGAATACAACGTGAGCGGCAGCTCGGTGAGCCGCTCACCGATGCGGGTGCCACCCGGCCGTGACAAGGCGGTGTGGCCCTCGTGCGCGCCGCGGCCTTCCATCGTCCAGGCCAGGTAGATCATCAGATCCGCCACCGCCGACGGCGGCAGCAACGTCTCATATCGCCCGGCCGGCAGCTCCACTCGCCGCGCCGACCAATCCAGCCGACGGGACAGTTCCGCCAGCAGCGCCGGCGTATTCACATCGGTGAAATCGCTGGTGCCGACGCCCACCCAGGCGCTGGCCAGATCGGCGCCGGTACCGCGCTTGCCGTTGATCTCCACCGAGCCGGTGGGCTGCACGTAGCGGCGCCGCAGGCCGGTGGAGGTACCGAGCCAGGTGGTGTGCATCTGGTGGTGGGCGAATCCGTAGAGGGTGTCGGTGCCGTCGAACCCGCGAGCCAGGTCGGCGGCAAGCCCGGTGAAGACCTCGATCCCGGTGCGGCCGGGCTCGCCCGCCCAATCCGGCGCATCGGGCGCTCCGTCCGGCTCCAGCAGCGGCATCGCGTCGCGCGCCGGTTCGGCCGTGCGCGCGGCCTGCTCGCTGGCGCGGACCACGGCCTCGACATCGGCGCCGTCCACGCTCGTGGCGGTGACGCTGCCGACGCGCGCGAGGTTCGGGCCTTCCCGGAACACCGAGACCACCGCCCACTGCCGCGAGATCGACGACCCGTTGGTGGTCATCGAATTACCCGCCCACCGCAGCGACGCCTCGTGCGCGTCGGTGACGATGACCATCGCCTCATCGGCCTTCGACAGCGCCAGCGCCTGTTCGACCACCGCCCCACCGGGCACAATCGCCGCGCCGGTCCCGTTCACTGCCCTGCCTCCGTCCGCGTGTTGAGAACATTGATGCCGCGCACCAGGATCGACGGGCAGCCGTGACTGACCGCCGCCACCTGACCGGGCTGCGCCTTCCCGCAGTTGAACGCGCCGCCGAGCTGCCAGGTGGACGGCCCGCCGACGGCTTCCATCGCGCCCCAGAAGTCGGTGGTGGTGGCCTGGTAGGCGACGTCACGCAGCTGCCCGTCCAGCTTGCCGTCGCGGATGCGGAAGAACCGCTGCCCGGTGAACTGGAAGTTGTAGCGCTGCATATCGATCGACCAGGATTTGTCGCCCACGATGTAGATGCCGTCGTCGACCCGGGAGATCAGCTCCTCGGTGCTGGTGTCGCGGTGCGGGTCCGGTTGCAGTGACACATTGGCCATGCGCTGGATCGGCACGTGGTGTGGCGAATCCGCGTAGGAGCAGCCGTTGGAACGTTCGAGACCCAGGCGCGGCGCGAACACTCGATCGAGCTGATAGCCGACCAGGAGACCGTCGCGCACCAGATCCCAGCGCTGGCCCGCGACGCCTTCGTCGTCGTAGCCGACGGTGGCCAGGCCGTGCGGTTCGGTGCGGTCGCCGGTGACGTGCATGATCGGGCTGCCGTACCGCAGCATGCCGAGCAGATCGGGCGTGGCGAACGAGGTACCGGCGTAGGCGGATTCGTAGCCGATGGCGCGATCGTATTCGGTGGCGTGGCCGATGGATTCGTGGATGGTGAGCCACAGATTGGTCGGATCGATGACCAGGTCGGTGGGCCCGGCGACGACGCTGGGCGCCTTCACCTTCTCGGCCAGCCACTCCGGGATCCGGGCGAGTTCGCCTGCCCAGTCCCAGATTCCGTCGGCGCCGGTGACGTACTCCCAGCCGCGGCCGGCCGGTGCGGCGAGTGTGCGCATCGTTTCGAACACCCCGGCCGCCGCATCGACGGTGATGGCCTCGAGCTGTGGATGCAGCCGCACCCGCTGCTGGGTGATCGAGGAGCCCGCGGTGTCGGCGTAGAAGGTCTGCTCTTTGACCTGCAGGACCGAGGCCGTCACGTGGTCGACGCCGTCGGCGGCGGACAGCCGCTGCGAATACTCCTGCAACAGCGCCACTTTGTCGGTGGTCGGCACGGTGAACGGGTCGAGATCGTAGGCCGAGACCCATTCCACGCCGTCGTAGCGTGGCTCGGCGGCCAGCTCCACCCGTTCGCGGTTGAGTGCGCGCAAGGTGGTGGCGACGGTGACGGCGCGGCGCGCGACCTCGGCCGCCGAATCGGGCGTGAGTGCCGCGTGCGAGGCGAAACCCCAGGTGCCGTCGACGATCACCCGCACCGCCAGCCCGAGTCCGGCGGAATCGGCGACCGATTCCACGCGCCCGTCGCGCAACCGGATGGATTGGGTGACCAGCCGATGCACCCGCAGATCCGCATGTGACGCTCCGGCAGCGGTGGCGGCCGAGAGCGCGGCGTCGGCCAGCGCGGCCAATGGCAGCGAGGTGAATTCGGCGTCGACGCCGTGGTGTGGGCCGCCGGTGCCCGCGTCGGAAGTCGGGATGCTCACCCAGCACACCGTAGTCGGTGCCACCGACAGCCGCTGCCGAATAGTTGCCGCGCGCAGTGGTATCGAACGGGGACGCGGCGCTCGCGCCTACCACGCCCGCGCGGTCAGATGTCGTACTGTGCCCGCGTGCCGCCTTCCGCCCTCCGTGATCGCAAACGCGAACGTACCCGCCGCGCCCTGCTCGAGGCCGCCGTCGAACTGTTCGAGACCAGAGGCTACGAAGAGACGACCGTGGCCGATATCGCCGCTGTCGCCGAGGTGGGCACTCGCACCTTCTTCAACTATTTCGCCAGTAAGGAAGAGTTGCTGTTCCCCGAACCCGATGACCGGGTGCGGGCGGCGGTGGTCGCGATCGCCTCGCGGCGGCCGGGGGAGCGGCCGGTCGAGGTGCTGCTACGAGCCTTACGCGCGGCCGGCGACAATCCCGGCGAACATCTCATCGACGATCTCTACGCCCGGATCGCCGCGCTGCGGGCCCAGGTGTCACGCACCGTGCCGGCGGTGAGCGGCCGCGCGGCGCACGCCCAGCTGGTCGCCCAGCGCGAGATCGCCAGGCAGTTGCACGCGGCGTTCCCGGCGGAATTCGACGAGGTCGGCGCGGCGGCGCTGGTCGGTGCCGTGGTCGGCGCGGTGTCGGGTGCGCTGACGGTGCTGTTCCAGGGCCCGCAGATCGGCATCGAGGACGGTGAACGGTTGCAGCGCAAGATCCACGAGACCACCTCCGAGGTGTTGCGGCCCTGGCTCGCGCGGGTCTGACCGTCAGCCGAACTGCTGCCAGCCCAGCCGCAGCACCATCGCGATCACGACCACCAGCAACACCACGCGGACGAACTCCGCGCCTCGACTCAATGCCATCCGCGAGCCGACCACCGCGCCCGCGATATTGCCCACCGCCATCGCCGCGCCGAGTGCCCACAGGATGTGCCCGGTCGCGCCGAAGAAGATCAGCGCGCCCACATTCGATCCGCAGTTGATCACCTTGGCCATCGCCGCGGCACGGACGAATTCGGTGCCGAGCAGGGTGGCGAAGGTGATGATGAGGAAGGTGCCGGTGCCGGGCCCGAGTAGTCCGTCGTAGAAGCCGATCAGCCCGGCCGCCAACGCCACCACGAGGATGAACTTGCGCCGGGTCGGTGGATGCGTGGCGAGGGTGACCCCCACCGACGGACGCGCGGTGACGAAGATGGCCACCCCCACCAGAACCACGAGCACGATCGGAATGAACAGCTCCCGATCGATCAGCGAGACCGCCGCAGCGCCGATCGCCGCGGCCACCGCCGAGATCAGCGCCGCCGGCAGCAGTACCCGCCAGCGGATCGGCACCCTGCGGGAGAAGGTCACCACCGCCGCGGTCGTACCGGCCACCGCGGAAAGCTTGTTGGTGCCGAGTGCTGTTTGCGGCGCGATGCCCGGCGCGACCAGCAGCAGGGTCGGCAACACGATCAGACCGCCGCCGCCGACCACGGCATCCACCCAGCCCGCGGCTGTCGCCGCGGTCAACAGAACCGCCCAGTCGGTGATCTCCACGGCCCAAGACAACCAGAAACATCCCATGAACCGGGCGCCGGGTCGGGCCCGCGTGCGCGCCGTCACGGACCGGTCCCCGGGCCACCCATACCCTGAACGGCATGCGCAGGTTCAGTCTGTGGCTTCGCGGCAAGCCCATCGTCGCCGACTCGATGCTGGCCGGTGTGCTGCTGGTGCTCGACGTCCTCGGCGTCTCCACCGCGCACAACAAGGTGGCTTTCGTGGCGCTGTCGCTGGTGTTGCCGCTGCCGATGATCCTGCGCCGGGTCTATCCGCGGCTCATGGCGGCCGCCGTGCTCGGGCTGTCGATCACCACGACCGCCGTCAGCTACCTCACCGAGGAAGAGTCCGAGCACGTCGCGCTGCTCGGGCTCGGCATCATGCTCTACACGCTGGTGGCCTATGTGGGCCGCCGCGACGGGCTGTTCTTCCTGGCGGGCCTGGTCCTCGATACCGGACTGTCGATGCTGGCGACGGGGTTCCCGGCCGGGACCGATCTGGCCTTCGTCATCGTGCTGTACGCCCTGTGCTGGACCCTGGCCGAATTCATCGGCGCCCGCCACGCCTACGACACCGAGGTCGCCGCCCGGCTGGCGGTGGCCGATTACGACCGGGAACGCCGCGCCCACGACGCGGTGTCGGCCGAGCGCACTCGCATCGCCCGCGAATTGCACGATGTGGTGGCGCACGCGGTGAGCGTCATCATCGTCCAGGCCGACGGTGCGAAATACGCACTGCGCCACGACCCCGACGCCGCCGAGCAGGCTGTCACCACCATCGCCGCGACCGGCCGCGAAGCGCTGCGCGAACTGCGCCGCACCGTCGCCCTGCTGCGCACCGAGCACGCACCCGACCAACTGCCCCAGCACGGGACCGCGGGTCTGGCGAAGGTGGTGGAGATGATGCGCGGCACCGGCTTGGCGGTGGAACTGGAAATGACCGGCGAGCTCGACGACATCGCCCCGGAGATCAGCCTCGGGGTGCACCGCATCGTGCAGGAATCGCTGACCAATACCCTGCGCCACGCCGGCGCCCACCCCAAGGCCTGGGTGCGGGTGCAGCGCCGCGACGACGACATCCTCATCGAGGTCACCGACTCCGGCGGCGTGCCGGTGCAGGAACCGGAGAACCGCATCACCGGCAGCGGGCTCGGGCTTGCCGGAATGCGTGAACGGGTCGCGGTGCTCGGCGGAACGATGGAAGCGGGCCGTACCCCCGACGGCTCGTGGCGGGTGCGGGCCACCATCCCGTTGGTCCAGCCCGACTGACCCGGGCGCCGATAGGCGCCTGCCGAGCCCACTACGCTGTGGTGCGTGCCGATCACCGTTCTCGTCGTCGATGACCAGGAACTCATGCGCATGGGCCTGAAAATGGTGCTCGGCGCGCACCCCGACATCGAAGTGATCGGTGAGGCCGCCAACGGCGCGCTCGCGGTGACCCAGGCGAGCGAACTGCGACCCGATGTGGTGCTGATGGATGTGCGGATGCCGGTGGTCGACGGCGTCACCGCCACGACGCAGATCGTGGAAGCCGGGCACGGTAGCCGGGTGCTGGTGATGACCACCTTCGATCTCGATGAACACGCCCTCGGCGCACTGCGCGCCGGCGCCAGCGGCTTCCTGCTCAAGGACACCCCGCCGGAGGATCTGATCTCGGCGATCCGCAGCGTCGCCGCCGGCGACGCGGTGGTCTCACCGAAGGTCACCAAACGCCTGCTCGACCGCATGATCAGCGAGAATCCCGGCCGCACCCGCGATCCCGGCGTGCTCGACGTGCTCACCGCCCGCGAACGCGAGGTGCTCGAACAGATCGCCGCAGGCCGCTCCAACGCCGAGATCGCCACCCAGTTGTTCCTGTCGGAAGCGACGGTGAAAACCCACGTCGGCCGAGTGCTGACCAAACTGGGTCTGCGCGACCGGGTGCAAGCGGTCGTGCTTGCCTATGAAACCGGGCTGGTCCGCCCCGGCGGGTGAGCCCGGCAACCGTGCGTGCGCGCCGGGAGAAAATCCGGGGCACCGGACGTTGAGAGGGTAGATCGTCCGGAAGGAACGTCATGCCCGCAGTTGTTTTCCTCGCCTACCTCGTCGTCGAGATCGCCGCCTTCGTCGGTGTCGTCCAGCTGATCGGCGTCATGCCCGCCATCGTCGTGCTCATCGCCTGCTCGGCCGCGGGAATGCTGCTCATCGGCTCGCAGGGCAGGCGGGTGTTCGAGCAGTTCCGCCGCGCCGGACGCGGGGAGATCACGCCGGGTACCGCCGTCGCCGACGGTGCGCTGGTGGCCTCGGGCAGCGTCTTGATGTTCGTGCCCGGCCTGGTCACCTCGGTGCTCGGGCTGCTGCTGCTCCTGCCGCCGACCAGGGCGCTGCTGCGTCCGCTGGTGGCGGCGGTGACCACGCGCCGGATGCAGCGGGTGGCCGCGCGTATGCCGTATCGCGGTGTGGTCATCGACGGTGACGAGGTGGTCGACGGTGTCGTCGTCACGGAGTGGTACGACGACCCGCGCCCCGGCACCAGGCGCGCCATCGGCGGCGCCTGAGACCGGCGCCGAGATCGGCGCGGCGAGGTGATCGGCACCGCACCCGCCGGTGCCCGGGCGCGGATGCGGCACTGGCAGACTGGTCGACCGTGAGTACCCAGTTGCTGGTCGGCGGTCGTATCTACAGTTCCAGTTCCCCGGACGCGACCGCGATGGCGGTCACCGACGGCACGGTGGTGTGGCTTGGCGCCGACCGGGTGGGCCGCGCACTGCACCCCGACGCCGAGATCGTCGATCTGGACGGCGCTTTCGTCGCACCGGCCTTCGTGGAACCGCACCTGCACACCACCGCGCTCGGTCTGCAACTGACCGGACTCGACCTGTCCGGCGCGCGTTCGCTGGCCCACTGTATGCAACTGCTCGCCGGCTTCGCCGCGGCCCATCCGGGTGCGGTGATCATCGGGGACGGCTGGGACGAGACCCGCTGGCCCGAACACCGGCCCCCCACCGCCGCCGATATCGATGCCGCACTCGGCGCCGACGCGGGCAGGCACGTCTATCTCTCGCGCGTCGACGCGCACTCCGCGGTGGTCTCCACCGCCGTTCTGGATGCCGTACCGGGGCTCAGCGCGGCCACCGGTTTCAGCCGCGCCGAACCACTGCGCGCGCAGGCCCACCACCTGGTGCGCGCCGCGACGCTGGCCGCGCTCGACCGCGACCAGCGCGACGCCGCCCGGCGCGCGGCCCTCGACCACGCCGCCGCGCACGGCATCGTCGCCGTACACGAATGCGCGGGCCCGGAGATCTCCGGGGAGGCCGACGTCCGCGAACTGCTCGCCTTCGATCACGGCGTCGAGGTCCGCGTCAACTGGGGGCAAGCGGTGACCAGCGCGGACGATGCGCGTGCGCTGATCGCGGACCTCGGGGTGCACGCGCTGGCCGGTGACCTGTTCGTCGACGGTTCGCTCGGCTCGCGCACCGCCTGGCTGCGCGAACCGTACGCCGACGGCGACGGCACCGGGTTCGGCTACCTGGACGCCGAGGCGATCGCCGCGCATGTGCGGGCCTGCACCGAGGCCGGGATCCAGGCCGGATTCCATGTCATCGGCGACGCCGCGATGGACGCCGTGGTCGCCGGTTTCGGCGCCGTGGTCGACGCACTGGGCGGCCCGGCGGTGGCCGCGCGCGGGCACCGGATCGAGCACGCGGAGATGATCGACGCCGACCAGATCACGAAACTGGCGGCATGGGGCGTCATCGCGAGCGTGCAGC
This sequence comes from Nocardia sp. CDC519, assembly GCF_059509835.1. Classification (NCBI taxonomy): domain Bacteria; kingdom Bacillati; phylum Actinomycetota; class Actinomycetes; order Mycobacteriales; family Nocardiaceae; genus Nocardia; species Nocardia sp. CDC519. The sequence goes on from NZ_CM183377.1 coordinate 2,800,568, forward strand.
CGGCGTTCGACGCCGCGTGGGGCGGCCCCGACGGCATGTATGCCGCACGGCTCGGCGCCGAACGCGCCGCCGGGCTGAATCCGTTCGCGGCCATGGCCTCGGCGGGTATCTCGCTGGCCATCGGCTCGGACGCCCCGGTCACCGCCCTCGACCCGTGGGCCGCCGTGCGCGCGGCCACCGAGCATCGCACGCCAGGTCACGGGGTGTCGCCGCGTGCGGCCTTCGCCGCGGCCACCAGGGGCGCGTGGCGCGCGGGCGGGGTCCGCGACGGCGTCGCGGGCACACTCGTACCCGGAGCGCCGGCCTCGTACGCGGTGTGGGAGGCCGGTGACCTCGTCGTGGCCGCGGCCGCCGATTCCGTGCAACGCTGGTCGACCGACCCGCGGTCGCGCGTTCCCGGTCTGCCCTCGCTCACCCCGGACGACGCCCTGCCGCGCTGCCTGCGCACGGTGCACCGGGGAGTGACCATCTATGGCGGCTGAGTCCGCCGGTTTCCGGTCGCGCCCGGCTGCGCTGTTCGATCGGCACCCGGTGCTCGTTCGGGCGGTCGCGGCCGTCGTCTCCGGCGTGCTGCTGTTCGGCAGTTTTCCCCCGCGACCGTGGTGGTTCCTGGCGCCTGCCGGTATCGCGCTGCTGACGCTGACCGTACGCGGCGCCGGCAAGCTACGCGCTGGCTCCGGCTACGGGCTGCTCGCCGGGCTCGGGTTCTTCCTGCCGCTGCTGCCGTGGACGGGCATCTATGTCGGCCCGGTGCCGTGGCTGGCGCTGTCGGCGGCGTGCGCGGTCTACATCGGACTGTTCGGCCTGATGGCCCGGCTGCTCGGCACGCTGCCGGGGTGGCCGGTGTGGATCGCGCTCGCCTGGACGACAGCGGAATGGGGGCGTTCCAGTTTTCCGTTCGGCGGATTCCCGTGGGGGCGGCTGGCTTTCGGCCAGGCCGACGGCTGGTTTCTGCCACTGGCCGCCTACGGCGGGGCACCGCTGATCGGTTTCGCGGTCGCGCTGACCGGCACCGGCATCGCGGCTCTGGTCGTGGCGGTGCGGTCCGCCGGAGGCCGTCGGCGCGCGGCCCTCGCCGCGGTTGTCGTCATCGCGGTCATGCCGGTGGCCGGGCTCGCGTTGCGCCCCACGCTGCCCGCCCCCGATGCCGGTGAATCGACCGTCACCGTCGCCGCCATCCAGGGCAGCGTGCCCAGGCTCGGCCTGGACTTCAACGCCCAGCGCCGCGCCGTCCTCGACAACCACGCACGCCGCACCGAACAGTTGGCCGATGACGTCGCCGCGGGCCGTGCGCCGCAGCCGGATCTGGTGATCTGGCCGGAGAACTCCTCCGATATCGACCCGCTGCGCAACGCCGACGCCGCCACCATCATCACCCGGGCCGCGCGCCGTGTAGGCGCTCCCATCCTGATCGGTGCGGTGCTGGTGAACGACGACCGCACCACCACCAACTCGATGATGGTCTGGACCGAGCAGTCCGGCCCCGCCGATCGGCACGACAAGCGCATCATCCAGCCCTTCGGCGAGTACCTGCCGATGCGCGGGTTCTTCCGGCTGTTCTCCGAATACGCCGACCGCGCCGGATATTTCGTGCCGGGACACGGCGACGGCACGGTCGGCATCGCCGGCGTCGACCTTGGCGTGGCGACCTGTTACGAAGTGGCCTTCGATCGTGCCTTCCGTGATGCCATGGCCGCGGGCGCGCAGTTGCTGACGGTGCCGACCAACAACGCGACCTTCGGCGACAGTGAGATGACCTATCAGCAGCTGGCCATGTCGCGGGTGCGCGCGGTGGAACACGGGCGCGCCCTCGTCGTCGCGGCGACCACCGGCGTCAGCGCCATGATCACCGCCGACGGGGCGGTGCGTCAGCACACCGAACTGTTCGTCCCCGCCGCGTTGACCGCCGACCTCCCGCTGCGGAGTTCGACGACCCCGGCCACCCGGCTCGGCGCGGCACCGGAGTGGGCGGCCATCGTTCTCACTGCCGCCGCGTTGGTCGTCGCGGCAATCCGCTGGCGAACCCGGCGCCCGAATGAGCCGACCGAGCGAGCGTCTTCGCCCGAATTTCCGGCGCATCCGTCCGCGCGATAGGCGCTGCGCTAACCGGACGCCCGTTATCTGTCCGGTTCGATCGAACGCGCGGTCTTGCGGCGCGGGCGAATTCCCGGTTCGCCCGACGATAGCCGTCGCCCAGCGGGACCGGCACGTCAGCGTGCCATTTTCCGGCATTCCTGTCGGAAAGTTTCCGGTACCCGCCCGATAGCGAAAATGTAGCTGTCCAAAGTGGCGTTGTGCCAAGGCCGTTGGAAGTGAAACAAATCCGAACCCTCGGCCATCCGGCCGCCATGACGCTCCGAATCATCATTCGTGGACTACGTCCTACGGCTAGGCGCGTGCGCGCCGACCGTGTGGTGCTCGGGGAGTTGCGTGAACAGCGGCAGAACGGAGTGATTGATGAGTTCATTGGCCACGGATCGTGTCGACCAATGTTCATCGGGCGAATTCTCAGCACAACCGTTCGCCTTGTCGCCTGCGCAGACAGCGCTGTGGTACGCGCAGCGCATCCGTCCGGACGTGCCGTTGACCATCGCTCAGTACGTGGAGATCCACGGTGACCTCGATGCGGGCAGGCTGCTGTACTCGATCGAGCGCTTCGGCGCCGAGACCCAGGTCGGTCTGCTGCGGCTGGTCGAGATCGATGGCGTACCGCACCAGGTGGTCGATCCGTTCCACCGGCCCGGCTGGGCGCGGGTGGACCTGCGCGGTGAGGCGGACCCGCACGCCGCGGCCATGCAGTGGATGAACGAGCACGCCAGCTCACCCATCGACCTGGACAACGATCCGCTCATCACCAACGCGGTGCTGCGCTACGGCGACAACGACTACATCTGGTACGCCCGCGCGCACCACATCGTCATCGACGGCTACGGCGCCATGAACGCGCTCACCCGGACCGCGGAGATCTACACCGCGATCGAGAACCAGACCGAGCCCGCCGTCTCCCGGGCCACCCCGCTGGCCGAGATCTACGCCGACGAATCCCGCTACCGCGATTCCGCGCGATTCCGCAGCGACCGCGAGTACTGGATGGAGCAGCTGGAGGGCGTGGGCGGCACGCTCAGCCTGTCCAACGCCAGCAGTGCCGTGCCGATGCCCGATCCGGGCCGCCGCCGGGCCACCGCCGTGCTGGACGAGCGCACCGAAGCCGCCGTCACCGCGGCCACCACCGCCTTCGGCGCCGCCAACTCGACGTTGTTCGCCGCGGCGCTGGCCTGCTACGTCCGCTCGGTCACCGGCACCGACGATGTGGTGCTGAGCCTGCCCGTCTCGGCCCGCACCACCGTCGCGCTGCGCCGATCGGCGGGCGTGGTGTCGAATGTGGTGCCGCTGCGGGTGCGGTTCGCCGAGGAGACCACCGTGCGCGATGTGGTGCGCGCGGTCGAACTCCAGATCACCGGCGCGCTGCGGCACCAGCGGTACCGTCACGACGACATCCGGCGCGACTGCGGATACTCGCGCGACGCGCGCGGGTTCTTCGGCCCGATGGTCAACATCATGTTGTTCCACAACGAGCTGAAGTTCGGCAGTCTGCTCGGCTCGCTGCACGTGCTGGCCACCGGCCCGGTCGAAGACCTGTCGATCAACCTCTACAACGGCGTCGGCGACCGCATCCACATCGATTTCGAGGCCAATCCGCAGCTCTACGGCGAGACCGAACTCGCCATGCACCACGAACGATTCCTGGATTTCCTCGCCCGTTTCCTCACCGCGGGCACCGAGACCAAGGCACTGTCGCTGACCGCGATCACCGACGCCGAACGTCATCGGGTACTGCAGGCCTGGAATGCCACCGAGGTACCGGTGGCCGCCGACACCCTGGCCGGGCTGTTCGGTACCCGTGCCGCGGCCTGCCCCGACGCGACGGCGGTCGAGTTCGAGGACCGATCCCTGACCTATCGCGAACTCGACGAACAGTCGAGCCGGCTGGCCCGGATGCTCATCGACCGCGGCGCCGGGCCCGATCGCGTGGTCGGTGTGTACCTGCGCCGCAGTCTCGACCTCGTGGTCGGCCTGTATGCCATCGTGAAGGCGGGCGCGGCGTATCTGCCGCTCGACGTCGACTACCCGCGCGAGCGGATGGAGCGGATCGTGCAGCAGGCCGCGCCGGTCGCGGTGCTGACGGCCGCGGCGGACGCGGCCGGCCTCCCGGAGCACGCGCCCGGCCTGATCCTCGACACCGCCGATCTGTCCGGCTACTCGCCCGATCCGATCACCGACGCCGACCGCTGTGCCCCGTTGCGTCCGGATCACCTTGCCTACGTCATTTTCACCTCCGGTTCCACCGGCAATCCCAAGGGCGTCGGCGTCAGCCACGGCGCCATCGTCAACCGGCTGCAATGGATGCAGCACGAGTACCCGCTCGACTCCGGTGACGCGGTGCTGCAGAAGACCCCGGCCACCTTCGACGTCTCGGTCTGGGAGTTCTTCTGGCCGTTGCAGATCGGCGCCCGGCTGGTGGTGGCCCGGCCGGACGGCCATCGCGACCCCAGCTACCTGGCCGAGGTCATCGCGGCCAAAGGCGTCACCACAGCGCATTTCGTGCCGTCGATGCTGTCGGTGTTCGTCACCGATACCGATGTGCGCGGCTGCACCGGGCTGCGCCGGGTGTTCTGCAGTGGCGAGGCCTTGCCGCCGGCCACCGTCCGCGATTTCCACGCGGCCCTGCCCGGGCCGCGGCTGCACAACCTGTACGGCCCGACCGAGGCGGCCGTCGACGTCACCTATTGGCCCTGCCCGGCCGACCCGGAGACGGTCCCGATCGGCTCGCCGGTCTGGAACACCCAGACCTACGTCCTGGATGCGCGATTGCAGCCCGTGCCGCCCGGCGGAGTGGGGGAGTTGTACCTGGCGGGAACCCAGCTGGCCCGCGGCTATCTCGGTCAGCCACGACTCACCGCCGACCGGTTCGTCGCCAATCCCTTCACCCCCGGCACCCGGATGTACCGCACCGGCGATCTCGCGCGCTGGCACCTGCGTGGCCGCGGTTCGGCGGGCGGGCCCGAGCGCGGCGTTCTGGAATACCTGGGGCGCACCGATTTCCAGGTCAAGATTCGCGGGCAGCGCATCGAACTCGGCGAGATCGAGGCCGCTCTGCTCGCCGACGAACGGGTCGCTCGCGCGGTCTGCGTCGCCCACACCGGACGCACCGGAGACGAACTGGTCGCCTATGTGGTCGCCGCGCCCGGTACCCGCGGTGACGACGCGGCCGAACGGCTCGACACCGCGGCCCTGCTCACCCGCCTGCGCGAAACGCTGCCCTCCTACATGGTGCCGACGGCCTTGATGGAGCTCGACGAGCTGCCGCTGAGCGCCAACGGCAAGATCGATCGGGCCGCGTTGCCCGCGCCCGCGGCGCATGTCCGGCCCACCGGGCGCGCGAGCATCGCACCGCGCACGGAGATCGAGCGGGTCCTGGCGAACATCTTCGCCGAGGTGCTCGAGATCGACGACATCGGCGTGGAGGACGGCTTCTTCGATCTCGGTGGCAATTCGCTGATCGCCGCGCGCGCGGTGGCCCGGATCAACGGCACCCTCGGCGCCGGCGTGACCATCCGCGATCTGTTCGAGGCGGGCACCATCGCCGCGCTCGCCGAGCGTTTCTCCACCCAGCACCTGGACACCTCGTCGCCGGCCTTGCGCCCGACGGGCCGCCCGGCCACCATCCCGCTCTCGCCCGCGCAGCAGCGGCTGTGGATCCTCAACCGATTCGCCGAGCACGCGGCCGCCTACAACATGCCCCTGGCCGTGCGCCTGGACGGCAAGCTCGACATCGCGGCGCTACGGGCGGGCCTGTTCGACGTGCTCGACCGGCACGAAAGCCTGCGCACCACCTTCCCGGAAACCGTCGAAGGCCCGAGCCAGGTGATCCACGCCGCCACCGACATCCCGCTGCATCTGGACCCCATCGACGCCCGCGGCGCCGATATCGACGCGCTGGTCGCCGAGTTCGCCGGATACGGCTTCGATCTGCGCAGCCAGGCGCCGATCCGGGTGGCGCTGTACGAGACCGGGCCCGACCGGCACGTGCTGCTGCTGGTGCTGCATCACATCTGCGGTGACGGCTGGTCGGTGGCGCCGCTCGCGCGCGACCTGATGACCGCGGTCGCCGCCCGCGCCGAAGGCACGGCCCCGCAGTGGACCCCGCTGCCGGTGCAGTACGCCGATTTCGCGCTGTGGCAGCGGGAGTTGCTGGGCGAGGAAACCGACCCGTCGAGCGCGCTCAGCCGTCAGCTGAACTACTGGCGCTCGGCGCTGGAGGAGTTGCCCGAGCAGCTGGACCTGCCGCTGGACCGCCCGCGCCCGCTGCGGCGATCCACCGCCGGTGCTCGCTTCGGGTTCACCATCGACCCCGAAACTCGCCGCGCCGCAGGTGAACTCGCCGTCGCGCGGGGCGTGAGCATGTTCATGGTGCTGCATGCCGCGTTCGCCGCCCTGCTGGCGCGCGTCTGTGGCAGCAGCGACATCGTCATCGGCACACCCATCGCGGGCCGCTCCGACCCGGCGCTGGACGAGCTCGTCGGCATGTTCGTCAACACCCTGGTACTGCGCACCGAGGTGGATCCCGCCGCCGGGTTCGATCGGATGCTCGACGTCGCCCGGGAAACCGATCTCAATGCCTTCGCCAATGCCGACGTGCCGTTCGAGCGGCTGGTCGACGTCGTCAATCCCGAGCGGATGAGTGGCAGACACCCGCTGTTCCAGGTGATGCTGTCCTACGACCGTGCGCCCGAATTGCGCATCGAACTGCCCGGTGTGCACACCGAAGTGCTTCCGCTGGCGGCCGACGTGGCCAAGTTCGATCTCCAGCTCGAAGTGCACGACGACACCACCGACGGTCCGTTGCATGCCGAATTCGGCTATGCCACCGATGTTTTCGACGACTCCACGATTCAGGCGCTGGCGCGGCGGTTCACCGCGATCCTCGCCGCCGCGGTGGTGCGCCCCGATGCGCCGGTCGGCGACATCGATATCCTGGACCGGCGCGAGAAGGCCGACCTGGTGCCGATCGCGGGCGGGCCCGCCGAACCCACCGTCACGCTGGCGCGGTTGTTCGCCCAGACCGCCGAACGCCTGCCGGATGCGGTGGCCGTCCGCTTCCGCGGGAACGACACCACCTACCGCGAGCTCGACGAACGCTCCAACCAGTTGGCCAGGGTGCTGATCTCACACGGGGCGGGCCCCGAGGTGGTCGTCGCCGTCGCATTGCCGCGCAGCCTGCACTCGATTCTGGCGATCTGGGCCGTCGCGAAAACGGGCGCGGCCTACGTCCCGATCGATCCGGGCTATCCGCGTGAGCGGATCGCGCACATGATCGGTGATTCCGGGGCCCTGCTCGGGCTGACGGATCCGAGTTCACTGTCGGCGCTGCCCAGCTGGCCCGCCGATCCCGGTAAACACAGCCTGACCACCGGCACCTGGTTGATGCTCGGCTCCGGCGAGCTCGACATGGCGTGCGCAGCGCAATCGGCCGCGCCCGTCACCGACGCCGAGCGGCTCGGCGCACTGCGCGCGGGCCAGCCCGCCTATCTGATCTACACCTCGGGATCCACCGGCACACCGAAGGCCGTCATCGTCACCCACGCCGGCCTGGCCTCCTTCGCCAACGAGCAGCGGTATCTGTTCGGCGTCACCGATTCCGCACGGACCCTGCACTTCTCGTCGCCGAGCTTCGACGCCTCGGTGCTCGAGCTGCTACTGGGATTCGCGGCCGGAGCCACGGTCGTGGTCGCACCCGCCGATCTCTACGGCGGCAGCGAACTCGCCGACTTCCTGCGCACCGAACGCGTCACCCACGCGTTCATCACGCCCGCCGCACTTGCCACCGTGCCCTGCGATCGGCTCGACGACCTGCGCTCGGTGATGGTCGGTGGCGAGGCCTGCACGGACGCGCTGGTGGCCACCTGGGCGGCGCGCTACCGCATGCACAACATGTACGGCCCGTCCGAGGCGACGGTCGCGGCCACCGTCTCGGACCCGATGCGGGCCGGCGAACCGATCCCACTCGGCCACCCGGTGCGCGGTATGCGACTGTTCATCCTGGACAACCGCCTGCGCCCGGTGCCTCCCGGCACGCCCGGCGAGCTGTATGTGTCCGGACCGGGCATCGCGCGCGGCTACCACGGTAGGCACGCGCTGACCGCCGCCCGGTTCCCGGCGAATCCGCACGGCCGCCGCGGCGAGCGGATGTACCGGACCGGCGACCTCGTGGTGGCCGATCCCGCGGGCAATCTGCGCTTCCTCGGCCGCGCCGACGATCAGATCAAGATCCGCGGCTTCCGCATCGAGCTCAGCGAGATCGACCACGTGCTGCGCGCACATCCCGGCGTCGATTTCGCCGTGACAGTGGTGCACACCGATGCCAATGGACACCAGCGGCTGGCCTCGTATGTGAGCGGTGTGGAAGGGATCGACCCGGCGGCGGTGCTCGACACCGCACGCGGACGACTGCCCGGGTACATGGTGCCCGCCGCGGTCACCGTGCTGGACGAGGTTCCGGTAACGCCGTCGGGCAAACTGGATCGAAAGGCCTTGCCCGAACCGGTATTCGCGGCCACCGCCGCCTCCCGCGCGCCTGCCACCGAACTCGAGCTGCGGGTCGCCGCGCTGTTCGGCGAGGTGCTCGGCCGGCCCATCACCGGCGCCGAGGACAGCTTCTTCGACGTCGGCGGCAACTCGTTGCTGGCCACCCGGCTGGCCGCCTCGGTGTATCAGCACTTCGGCGTCGAATTGCCGGTGCGCACCATCTTCGAGGCGCCCACCGTGGCGGGCCTGGCCGCTCAGCTGGCCGAGGCTCCGCGTACTCAGCGCATCCCGCTGGTCGCGCACAGCCCGCGCCCGCACCGGATCCCGTTGTCGCTGCCGCAGCAGCGGCTGTGGTTCCTCAACCGTTTCGCCCCCGAATCCAGTGCCTACAACATCGCGTTCGCGCTGCGGATCGACGGCGATCTCGATATCGCAGCCCTGGGCGAGGCGCTGGCCGACATCGTCGACCGGCACGAAGTGCTGCGCACCCGATACCCCGACGACGAGCAGGGTCCGCACCAGGTCATCGTCCCGGTCGCCGATGCGGTACCCGCGGTCGTCCCGGTACCGGCCACCGAGGCCGAGGTGCCCGGGCTCCTCGAACAGCTGGCCCGGCGTGGATTCGATCTGAGCACCGACACCCCGTTACGGATCACCGTGCTGCGGGTGGACGAACGCCACCACGTGCTCGGCGTCGTCGTCCACCACATCGCCGCCGACGGCTGGTCGCTGGCTCCGCTCACCCGCGACCTCGCCACCGCCTACCTCGCACGTCGCGGTGGTGCCGCACCGAATTGGCAGCCACTGCCGGTGCAGTACGCCGACTTCGGGCTCTGGCAGCGTGAATATCTGGGCGAGGCCACCGACGCCGACAGCCCGGCCGCCCGGCAAGTGGAGTTCTGGCGCACCCAGCTGGCAGATCTGCCCGACGAACTGCCGCTGCCCTACGACCGCCCACGGCCCGCCGAACCGACCCAGATCGCTGGCTCGGTCCAGCGCACCCTGCCCGAGCCGGTGCGCAGCGCACTCGCCGAGCTGGCGCGCGAACAGGGCGTGAGCATGTTCATGGTGCTGCGCACGGCGCTGGCGGTGCTGCTGCGCGCGGTCACCGGCGGCCGCGACATCCCGATCGGCACCCCGGTGGCCGGGCGCACCCAGACCGAACTCGACGATCTGGTCGGCATGTTCGTCAACACGCTCGTGCTGCGCTCCGACGTCGACCCGGATCTCGCCTTCACCGCGCTGCTGCGCGCCGATCGCGACGCCGAACTCGCCGCCATCGCCAACGCCGACATCCCCTTCGAGCGCGTGGTCGAAGAACTGGGCCGGGATCCGCGCGCGACCGGCAGGCATCCGCTGTTCCAGGTCGCGTTGACGGTCCAGGACACCCCGCATCCACACCTGGAACTGCCCGGGCTGGCCTTGCAGGCGCACGCCCTCGATATCGCGTTGGCGAAATTCGACCTGGAACTGCGTGTCACCGATCCGGCCGAGGCCGGGGACGACGGCGCGCTCGAATTCGTCTACGCCGCCGAACTCTTCGACGAGGCCACGGTGCAGACACTGGCGGACCGGTTCCTGACCGTGCTCGCCACGATCACCAGCGACCCAGGTATCCGCGTCGACCACATCGACGCACGCACCGAGGACGAACGCCGGCGCTTCGCCCCCGCCGATGGCGCACCCGCGCGACCGAAGCTCACGCTGGCGGAGGTTTTCGCACAGGCCGTGGCCGCGCATCCGGACCGCACCGCGGTCCGCTCGGGTGCGCTCGAGTTGACCTATGCGGAGCTGGACCGGCGGTCGAATCGAGTGGCGCGCCGATTGATCCGGCACGGCATCGGCTCCGGCGACCGGGTCGCCCTCGGGCTGACCCGCTCGGTCGAGTCCGTGGTCACCGTGCTCGCCATCGCGAAGACCGGAGCCGCGTTCGTGCCGGTCGATCCGAACTACCCGGCCGACCGAGTCCGGCACATGCTGACCGACTCCGGGTGCGCCGTCGGCGTCACGGTCTCCGCGCACCGGGAGCGGTTGCGTGCCGCCGACGACCGCGGCATCGCCTGGATCGTGCTCGACGACACCGCCGATGCGGAATTCGAGCCCGCGGCCGACGCCGCCATCGCCGGTGAGCGGCTGCGCCCCACCCGCATCGATGACCTGGCCTACCTGATCTACACCTCCGGTTCCACCGGGAAGCCCAAGGGCGTGGCCGTCACCCACGCCGGCCTGTCGAACCTGGCCGACGAGCTGGCGCAACACGCCGGGGTGCAGCCGGATTCGCGCACGCTGCACTTCTCCTCGCCGAGCTTCGATGCCGCGGTGCTCGACCTGCTGCTGTCGATCGGTTCCGGTGCCACGATGGTCATCGCGGCACCGGATATCTACGGCGGTGACGAACTGGCCGAACTGCTCACCACCGAACGGGTCACCCACACCTTCATCACGCCCGCGGCGCTGGCCACGATCGACCACGATCGCTGGCCGCTGCCGGATCTGCGGAGCCTGATGGTGGGTGGCGAGGCCGTCGGGCCGGAGCTGGTGGCCCGCTGGGCGGTCGACCGCACCATGATCAACGGCTACGGACCGACCGAGACCACTGTGCTGGCCACCATCTCCGCGCCGTTCCAACCGGGCCGCCCGATTCCGATCGGCACTGTCGTGCGCGGTGCGCGGGCCGTGGTGCTCGACGAGCGTCTGCGTCCGGTGCCCATCGGGGTGCCCGGCGAGCTGTATCTGGGCGGACCGGGCCTGGCGCGCGGCTATTTCGACCGTTTCGCACTGACGGCGTCGCGGTTCGTGGCCGATCCGTACGGGCCGGCCGGATCGCGCGTCTACCGCACCGGCGATGTGGTGCGCTGGACCGCTGACGGCGAGCTGAACTACCTCGGACGCAGCGACCACCAGGTGAAGGTGCGTGGGTTCCGGATCGAGCTCGGCGAGATCACCGCAGCGCTGGCCGGGCATCCCGGCGTCGGTTTCGCGCACACCCAGGTCCGTGAGATCGCCGGTGCCGACCGCATCGTCTCCTACGTGCAGCCCGCCGGGGATCTCGATCTCGACGCGCTGCGCGCCCATGCCGCGGCGCAGCTGCCCGCGCATATGGTTCCGGCGGCGATCACCGTGCTGGAACGGATCCCGCTCACGCCGGTCGGAAAGCTGGACACCGCGGCACTTCCGGAGCCGACGCTGTCGCCCGCCCGCACTACCCGGCCGCTGTCCACCGACGCCGAGCGGCTGGTCGCCGACGTGATGTCCGACCTGGTCGGTGCCGACATCACCGGCGCCGACGACAATTTCTTCGACATCGGCGGAACCTCGCTGCTGGCCACCCAACTGGTCGCCCGGCTGGCAGCGGCAACGGGCACGCGACTGCAAGTGCGTGCCGTTTTCGCCGGCCCCACCGTCGCCGAACTGGCGGCGCGACTGGACGCGGGATCGCCCGACGAGGGCACCCCGCCACTGGTCGCCGGCGCCCGTCCGCAGCGGATCCCGTTGTCGGCGGCCCAGCGCCGGCTGTGGTTCCTCAACCGCTTCGACAGCGCGGCGGGCGCGCCGAGCTCCGGGGCCTACAACGTGCCCGTGGTGTTGCGCCTGCGCGGACGGCTCGACCGCGCGGCACTCATCGCCGCGCTGCACGCGGTGCAGCGCAGGCACGAGACGCTGCGCACGGTCTTCCCGGTCATCGAGGGCGAACCGGCGCAAGTCGTGCTGGATCCGGCCGACGCGGCGATCTGGGTACGGACCGAGACCGTGCGGGCCGACGCGGTGGAACCGATCGTGCGCGAATTCGCCGCGGAGGGCTTCGACCTCGGCACCACGGTGCCGCTGCGGGCCGCCATCCTGACCGTCGCCCGCCCGAGTGTGGTCACCAGCGAACGCGACGAGCATGTGCTGGTGCTGGTCGTGCATCACATCGCGATGGACGGCTGGTCGCTGGAACCGCTGGCCGCCGACGTGGCCGCGGCCTATTGCGCCGCCAGGGAAGGCCGCGTGGACACCGTGCCCGCGCTCGAGATCCAGTACGCCGACTACACGCTGTGGCAGGAGCGGGTACTCGGCGCCGAGGACGACGCCGATTCCCTCATCAGTCGCCAACTGGACTACTGGCGCAACACCCTCGACCAGCTGCCCGAGCTGCTCGCGGTGCCCGCCGACCGGCCGCGTCCACCGACACCGTCCTATCGCGGCGGCACGGTGCGCTGCGCGGTCGACGCCGCCACCCACCGGGAATTGAGCGCTGTCGCCGCCGGGCACAACGTCAGCATGTTCATGGTGTTGCACGCCGCGTTGGCAGTACTGCTGCACCGGATGACGGCCGTGGACGACATCGCGGTCGGCACCCCGATCGCGGGACGCGGACATCCGGCGCTCGACCGCATGGTCGGCATGTTCGTCAACACCTTGGTGCTGCGCACCCGGGTGGACGGCGACGCCGCGTTCACCGACCTGCTCGCGGCGGTGCGCGATAGCGACCTCGACGCCTTCGCACACGCGGACCTGCCCTTCGAGCGCCTGGTGGAGGTGCTGAATCCGGCTCGGTCGCAGTCGCATCACCCGCTGTTCCAGGTGATGCTGTCGGTCCGCAACGAGCCGGTCCGGGTGTTGGAACTGCCCGGCCTGCGCATCGACGCCGAAGACGCCGACACCGGGATCGCCAAGTTCGATCTGCAGTTCACCCTCACCGAGAACCGCACCGCCGCAGGGGGCCCCGGCGGCATCTCGCTCGCGATCGACTTCGCGCGCGACCTGTTCGACGAGGAGACCGCGGAGAGGTTCGGCAAGCGCTTCGTCCGCCTGCTGACCTCGATCGCAGCCAGCCCCACCACCCCGGTCGGCGACCTGGACCTGCTCGATCCCGCCGAATGGCCGGAACTCGCGCCGGTACGCGGCGCCCAGCCGGATCGTCCGGTCACCCTGCCCGAGGTGTTCGCCGCGGCGGCGGCGTACGACCCGCACGCCATCGCCGTACGGTCGGACGGAACCGAGGTCACCTATTCGGCCCTCGACCGATGGAGCAACCGCCTCGCCCGCGTGCTCATCGACCGCGGGGTCGGGCCGGAAACGCTGGTGGCGCTGGGTATTCCACGGTCGGTGGAATCGGTGGCGACGGTGCTCGCGGTCGCGAAGGCCGGCGCGGCGTTCGTACCCGTCGACCCGAACTATCCGGCCGGGCGCATCGCGCACATGCTGTCGGATTCGGGTGCCGCCCTCGGCATCACCCTCGCCGAGTACCGCGACAGCCTGCCCTCGACGGCCGAGTGGCTGGTGCTCGATGCCCCCGATATCCGCTCCGTGGTGTTGGCGGCCTCAGGTGACCCCATCACCGACGCTCACCGGATCACCCCGCTCCGATTGGAGAACCCGGCCTACGTCATCTACACCTCCGGGTCCACCGGAACCCCCAAGGGCGTCACCGTCACCCACGGCGGTCTGTCCAACTTCGCCGCCGAGACCGCGCAGCGTTTCGATGTCCGCCCCGGATGCCGGGTGCTGCATTTCGCGACGCCGAGCTTCGACGCCGCCATGCTGGATCTGCTGTTCGCCCTCGGCGGCGCCGCCACCCTGGTGATCACTCCACCGGGCGTGGTCGGCGGTGAGGAACTGCGCCGGGTCTTCATCGATGAAGCCATCACGCATGCCTTCATCACCACCTCGGCGCTCGGCACCGTCGATGCGGCCGGTGTCACCGAGCTGGCGCACGTACTCGTGGGCGGCGAAGCGCTTCCGCCGGAACTGGTGACCAGGTGGTCTCGTGGCCGCAACCTGTACAACGTCTACGGCCCGACCGAGACGACCATCGTCACGATCATGTCCCAGCCGATGGCGCCGGACCGGCCCATCACCATCGGCGGGCCGATCCGCGGCGTGGACGCACTCATCCTCGATCCGCGGTTGCATCCGGCGGCCATCGGCGTCACCGGGGAACTGCACCTGGCCGGAGCCGCCCTGGCCCGCGGATACCTCAACCGCCCCGGCCTGACGGCGACCAGGTTCGTCGCCAACCCGTACGGCAAGCCGGGCGAGCGGATGTACCGCACCGGTGACCTGGTGCGTCTGTGGCCCGGCGCGGACGCGGGGTCCGGCGACATCGAATACGTCGGCCGGACCGATCATCAGGTCAAGATCCGCGGGTTCCGTATCGAACTCGGCGAGATCGACACCGCACTGGGCAGGCACCCCGGCGTCGAGGTGGCCCTCACCATCGGCCACCGCACCGCCGCGGGCGCCACCGCGCTGGTGTCGTATGTGAAGCCGCTGGCCGGCGCGGTGGTGACCGCCGCCGAGCTGACCGCCCACCTGGCGGATCTGGTGCCCAATTACATGGTGCCGCAGTCGATCATGATGATTGACCGGGTGCCGCTGAGCCCCGTCGGCAAACTCGACCGGCAAGCGCTGCCCGAACCGGTGTTCACCGGCGGTCAGGGCTACCGGGCACCGGCGACGCCCACCGAGGCGGCGGTGTGCGCGGCGTTCGCCGAGGCGCTCGGCATCGACCGTGTCGGCGCCGACGACAGCTTCTTCGAACTCGGCGGCAACTCGCTGCTCGCGACGAAGGTGGTGGCACGCCTGCGCGCCGAGGGCATCGAGATGCCGGTGCAGATGATGTTCGGTGAGGCGACCCCGTCCGCGCTCGCGGCACGGCTCGACGACAGCGGCGTCGCCGATGCGATGGCCGAGGCCCTGGCGCCGATCCTGCCGCTGCGGCCCGATACCGGCGCCAGCCGCGAGCCGCTGTTCTGCGTGCACCCGGCCATCGGTCTGGCGTGGTGCTACTCCGGGTTGCTCGCGCACCTGCCCGCGGATCGCCCCGTCTACGGCCTGCAGGCACCGCACGTCACCGGAGGCGCGGGCTACGGCACGCTCGCCGAAGCGGCCGATCATTACGTCGAGCACATCCGGTCGGTGCAGCCGCACGGGCCCTACCACCTGCTCGGCTGGTCCCTGGGCGGGCTCATCGCGCACGAGATCGCGGTGCGGCTGCAGGAGGCGGGGGAGCAGGTGGCGCTGCTGGCGATGATGGACAGCTACCGGCTCTCCGACAGCCTGCTCGATCAAGCCATGCCGAGCGTCGCCGACATCATCGGTGAATTCGGCAGCGGGCTGATCGCCGACGCCGGAGCGCTCGACGACCAGATGAGCCTGTCCGAGGCCGCCGCGCTGCTGCGATCCCAGCCGGGACCGTTCGCGGCGCTGACGGTCGAACACCTGGAACGGCTCTACGCCGGCTATGCCGACGGCACGGTGCTGGCCAACAGTTTCCGGCCCCGGGTGTTCGGCGGCGACCTGCTGTTCTTCACCGCGGCCGACGACGAGATCAACCGCGCGGACCGGGATCGATGCGCCGCCGCCTGGCGTCCGTTCGTCACCGGCGCCGTGCACGACCATCAGCTGCGCTGCACCCACGCGGCGATGACCACACCCGAAGCACTCGCGGTGATCGGACCGGTGCTGCGCTTCCACCTCGACGGCGCGGACCGGCAAGCGAAGGAGACACACAGGTGAGCCTGGCGGTGGAAGTCCTCGGCCTGGTCAAGAACTACGGCCGCGTGCGAGTGCTCGACGGGATCGACATCCAGATCCCGGCGGGCACCGTGATGGGATTGCTCGGGCCCAACGGTGCGGGCAAGACGACTACGGTGCGCATCGTCACCACGTTGCTACGGCCGTGCGCCGGGACGGTCCACGTCGCCGGCGTGGACGTGCTGCGCGATCCGGCCGCCGCCCGCCGCCGGATCGGGCTGTCGGGCCAGTACGCCGCCGTCGACGCGAACCTGTCCGGCTACGAGAACCTGCGCATGGTGGCCCGGCTCTACGGGATGTCGCATCGGCAGGCCGCGGCGCGCGCGGGCGAGCTGCTCACCGCGTTCGGGCTCGACCATGCCGCCGATCGCCGGGCGGGCACCTACTCCGGCGGCATGGCACGCCGGCTCGATCTGGCCGGTGCGCTGGTGGCGCGGCCGCCGGTGGTGGTCCTGGATGAACCGACCACCGGTCTCGATCCACGCGGCCGACTCGACATGTGGCGGGTGATCGGAGATCTCGTCGACGACGGCACCACCGTGCTGCTGACCACCCAGTATCTCGAAGAGGCCGACCAACTCGCCGACCGGATCATCGTCATCGACCGGGGCAAGGTGATCGCCCGCGGTTCGGCCGACGAACTGAAGACCTCCATCGGCGGTGACCGGCTGACGGTCACCTTGGCCACCGGCCAGGAAGCCAAGCCGGCGCTCTCGGTGCTGGCCCAGGTGGGCATCGGCGAGCCGGTGCACGACATCGGCAGCCACGATGTGTCGATCGTGGTGGGCGAGGGGTCGCGCACCATGGTCGAGGCCCTGCGGCGGCTCGACGACGCCGGTGTGTGTGTCGTCGACGCGAACGTGCACCGCCCCACCCTCGATGACGTATTCCTTTCCCTCACCGGCACCGCGGCACCCACGCCAGCGGCGGCGGAATCCGATGACGTACAAGAGGAGATCATGTCGTGAGCTCAGCGCCGGCAGCGGTACGTGACGAAGCCCCAGCGGCCGAGGATTCCGCGGCGGACACCGACGCTCGCGGAGCGGCGAAACCGCGTGCGGCGGCAGTGGATATGTCTCCGCGCGGACGGGTTTTCCGCGACAGCGCCATCGTCGCCTACCGAAACCTGCTGACCATCCTGCGCGTTCCGACGCTGCTGGTGACCGCGACGATCCAGCCGCTGATGTTCGTGTTCCTGTTCGCCTACATCTTCGGGGCCTCGCTCGGCGGCAGCCAGTACCGGGAGTTCCTGCTGGCCGGGATCTTCGCCCAGACGGTGGCCTTCAACGCGGCGTTCACCACCGTCGGGTTGGCGGGCGATCTGCACAAGGGGATCATCGACCGGATGCGGACGCTGCCGATGTCGCGGATGGCGGTGCTGCTCGGGCGCACGCTGTCGGACCTGGTCGTCAACATTCTCAGCCTGATCGTCATGGTGGGCTGCGGTTACATCGTCGGCTGGCGGATCAACGGCCCGATCACCGACGCCGCGCTCGCCTTCGGTGTGATCTTGCTGTTCGCGTTCGCGATGTCCTGGGTCGGCGCCCTGACCGGTTTGCTGTCTCCGACAGTGGAGGTCGCGCAGAGCGTCGGCTTGATCTGGATGTTCCCGCTGTCGTTCATCTCCTCGGCGTTCATTTCCGCGCAGACGCTGCCGGGGCCGTTGCGCACGATCGCCGAATGGAATCCGATCACCGCGGTGGCGGCGGCGGGGCGCAAGTTGTTCGACAACAGTTCGCCACCGTCGTTCGCGACGCCGACCGGCTGGCCCGCCGAGCATTGTGTCGAGTACGCGGTGATCTGTTCGGTGGCCATCCTCGTGGTGGTGGTGCCCTTGGCGCTGTTGCGGTATCGGCGCGTCGCCAGCCACTGAATCGAGGCGCCGTGGCTTCGGGCCCGTGGCGCCACAGGACAGACGAAAGGCCGCTCATGCCGGAGGAATCCGGTGTGAGCGGCCTTTTTCGGCGCGGGGCTGCCTCAGCCGCGCCTGCGGGTCTTGAGCAGTTCGAGGCGCTCCTTGAGCAGTTCCTCCAGCTCTTCCTTACTGCGCCGTTCCAGCAGCATGTCCCAGTGGGTGCGCGGCGGCTTGACCTTCTTGGCCTCCTGCGTGGTGCCCTCGAGCAGGACGCCTTCCTGGCCGTTGCGGCACAACCACGTCGGCGGGATCTCGGCGTCGTCGGCGAACGGGACGTCGAACTCTTCACCATTGTCGGTCCGATACCGGGCCATCCGGCGGGGCGCCAAATCGTGGTCGCGGTCGGTCTCGTAGCTCACCGCTCCGAGCCGACTGCCCCGGAGTACGCGATCTGCCATCTGTTCGGTCCTCTCTGTGTTTGATGTGCCGCTCCTGCGTCGCGGCGTGTTCGCGGCCCCACGGTGGCCCGTATCTCCGCGGCGGCGGAAACCCGAGCCGGGCTGCGAACGGGTTCGCAGGACTCGCTCCTCCATGGATAACCGGTGGCGCGGTCGCGAACCTCCTCGGCGTCCGGCTCTCGCGCACGGATGCGCGGAACCGGTTGTGGGCTGCTCGCTCCCGGCGTGGCCGGCCGGGCGCGAACACCATGTGCTCTGTGAACGTGTGGTGGGCTACTTTCGTTCCCTGCGGGGGAGAACCTGGCTATTCTACGCTGTTCGCCGCCGTCACCGGAGCGGCGTGCCCTGTGCGGACGGTCGCCGGGTGCGGTTAGGGTGTCGGGTCATGTCGCGCCGGTCACTGTCCTGCCTGTGGTGCGGGCGGGAAATCGTGGAATCCGAGGTCGGGCGTCGCCGCCGGTATTGCCGTCAGTCGTGCCGTCAGCGGGCCTACGAACATCGCAACAGCTTGAAGGGGACGGGGATTCCCGAGGACTCGGTGGTGCTCAGCGCACAGGAGGCCGCCGATCTGGCCGACCGCTGGTTCGCGGCACGGTGTGCGGCCGAGGATGTGGCGACCGCGATCGGCGAGGGTGCCGATGCGGCCGAACTGGCCGCGCTCAGTGAGACTCTGCTCCAGCTCGCCCGTGACGCCGAACGTCTGCGCTGAGTGCCGCGGAGTCGGATCTGCGCGTAATCGCTTCGCCGGCGCGAGCGCGGCCGCGGCGGTACACCAGCACGCCGAGGCAGGCCACCACGACGACCAGTGCGGCAAAGGCGCCGACGGTGAGCGCGTCCGGACGTAGCAGCGGCTGCGCGCGCATGGCCTGCCAGAACGTCAACCCGAACAGTCCCGCGTAGCCCACGGCGAGTACGCCGACCAGGTCGGTCCGCGTGCGTTCACCGCGCAACCAGGGCAGGCGTGTTGCCAGCGCTGCCGAAATGATCACCGCCGCCAGCAGCACCTGGATCCCGTGGAGTCCGAGGAAATGCGGAATTCGCAGGTCGCCGCCGATGGTGCTCCAGTGTGTGATCGGCATGCCTGCCCCGTCCCGAGCGAGTTCGGTGCGCAGATCCGGCTCGACGACGGTGTGCCCGGCCACCAACTCCACGATCCGGCCCTCGGCGTCGACCACACGCTGCTTGCCGGTGAAGCCCATCAGATACGCCTGCGCCATCCCCGCGACCGCCAGGACGAGACCGGCCCGGATCGCGCGGGTGGTCGGCTGGTCGACCAGCCGCTGCGCGCACAAGATCAGGGCCAGCACCAGATTCGCCACGAACAGGCCGGGAACGCCGGAGACGAAGATCTGCTGCCCGATGACGTTCACCGGGTCGGGATCGGAATTGTTGAAATGGCTGAACGTTCCGCGCGCGGCTTGCACGGCGATGAAACCGACGTCGAGCACACCCGTCACCGCGAAGGCCGTCCCGAGCCACCAGGTGGCACGGCGGCCCCGGTGCGGCAGCGCCAGCAACCAGATCAGGGTGAGACCGTAGAGCGCGAAGGCGACGCCGAACTTCAACGGCTTCAGCCAGACCGACTCGCCGAGCAGCTGACGGTCGTCGACGACCAGGCCGCAGGCCGAGACGATCGTCAGGGCGGTCATCGCGCCCACCATCACCAGCAGTGGCCGGTGCAGGGCTGCGCGTTCGGGAAAGCCGGAGCGGAATCGGTCCGAAGCCGGTGCCGGGGAAGCGATCTCGGGTGTGACCATGCCGCGACACTAGGGACCCGCACCGCGCGGCCACATCACGCCGGCGCGCCATTGCCGCCCCCTACCGGAGTACCGGATCGCGGTGGGCGGCCCATCCGCAGCCCTAGGACGGCGAAGGCCCGCAGGCGCTCTCGCCTACGGGCCGTCCCCGTGAATTCTCGGCGACGGGTCGCCGCCGGTGTCAGGAGTGGTCGCCGTGGACGCTGATCCCGCGCGCGGCCAGCCAGGGCTGCGGGTCGATCGGCCCGACGCCTGGCACGTGCACCTCGTAGTGCAGGTGCGGACCGGTGGAGTAGCCGCGGCTGCCGACGGTGGCGATCACATCACCGGCGCGCACCGGCTGACCGACGGTCACCAGGATGTCCTGCATATGGCCGTACACGCCGACGGTGCCGTCGTCCTGCTGGACGCGCACCCACAGGCCGAAACCGCTGGCCGGGCCGGCCTCGATCACGACACCGTCGGTGACGGCCGCGATCGGCGCGCCCAGCGGGTCGGCGAAATCGATGCCTGCGTGCATCGCACCCCAGCGCATGCCGAAGGTGGAGCTCATGGGGCCGGCCACCGGCCGGATGGTCTTGGGCCGGGCGAACTCGATCGCCAGGCGGTTCTGTTCCCAGGCCACCGCCTCCGGCACGGTCTGGGCCCGCTGCGCTTCGGGCGGGGTGAACGCGGTGAAGGTCGCGTCGGCGGTGTCGGCCACCAGCTGCGGGGAGTGCAGCGCCGCGGTCGAGTTCTCTTCGGTGCATCCGGCGAGCACGCCGAGCGAGGCGCCGATCGCCGTCGAGGCGGCCACCACGCGGGTGGCGACGCTGCGACGACCGGTGCGGGGCGCGCCGGGACGGCGAGAAAGTAACGGAACGGTCACGGGCATAGCTCGAAGCTACGGGACCGTCGCCGCCGCTCCGCAATCCTGTGGCTACCATCACCAGCGCCTATAACCCCAGTTCGTTGATTACGAACTGATAACGACACGGTTGATATTCCGCGTCGAGCTGGGCAAATGCGGTAAATGGGCGATTTGACGGCGAAACCGCTAGTTGATCACACTGTGTTAGTGGCGACTAATGGAGTCCGGGCGATCGAAGCGCTCGCCGACCCGACTCGGCGGGCGATCTTCGAAGCATTACCGCATGCGCAACTCTCGGTGGGCGAGCTGGCCGAGGCCGTTGGCGTCAGTAGTTCGGCGGTGTCGCAACACCTGCGGGTCCTACGGGAGGCGCGCCTGGTGATGATGCGCCCGGACGGCAACCGCAGGCGGTACTTCCTGGATCCGCGAGGGCTGGCCGACGCCCGCGACTACGTGGAGCGATTCTGGCCGAGCGCCATCGCCGCCTACTCCGCGGCGGTGCACACCGCGAGCGTCGAAGTGCCGACTCCTCAGCCGACGCGGCGGTAAGCGCGAGGGCGTTCACCGGTGCTGCCCGCCCAGGAGTGCTTTCCGAGCTGAGCGTCGATCGCGCCGAGCACCTCGCTCACCCCGATCCGCAGCAAGCCCGCGTCGGTGCTGTCGGCGTCCGGGTCGCCGACCTGCCCCGCCCAGAGCACATCGTGGCGGGCGAGCAGATGCGGCGGTGGTCCGCCACGGCGCGGGGGAGTCGGGCCGAACAGCTGCACGGTGCGGGTGCCGAACGCGGTGGCCAGATGGGCGACGCCGGTATCACCGCACAACACCAGCGCGGCTTCGGCGACCGTCGCGGCCAATTCGATGAGATTCTGTTCGCCGGCCAGCACCCGGTGCGGTGGCAGCCCGGCCCGCGCGGCGATGCCGAGTGCGGTCTCGCGCTCGAACTCGTCGCCGGTGATGACCACCTCCCGGCCGAGCACCGACTGATGCCGGATGACGGCGGCGAACCGGTCCGGCGGCCAGCGCCGTGCCGGTGCGCCGGCGCCGATGTGCACGACGACGGCGTCGCGGTGGCTGGTGGTGGCCACCGGCGGGACGAGGCCGAGGTTGCGCCGGTCGGCATCGATGCCGTCGAATTCGAGCAGATGGCACCAGCGGTCGACCAGGTGCATATCGGGATCCCACTGCGGGCCGGGCAGCTCGGGGAAGGCCGGATTGCGGTAGGTGAGGATGCGCCGCGCGTCGGTCTTGATCAGTTCGACGATCGACTCGGTGTCCGGGCCGTGCAGGTTGACCGCCAGATCGGGGGCGGGTCCGTCCCAGCGCAGGCTGCCGCCCTCGGTGGTGGGGACCATGGCGTCGACGGAGGTGATCAGATCGACGATGGGCCGTAGCCGATGCGGGGCCGCCAGGACGATGCGGTCGTCCGGCCTGGCCCGGCGCAGCGCGCGCAGCGCCGGGACCGCGGTGAGCAGTTCACCGAGACCGCGTGCCTGAAGCACGAGAACAACCGACACCCTCTTCTCCTAGCCACCCGAGACTCGTCAAACCCGACCCACTCGACTCACCTGACGGCGTTCACGACGAGAGCCATTGACCCACAATTACCCGGCGTGTACAGCGGCAAACGTGATCATCACGGCGTTCTCGGTCACAGTCGGCCGCCGGTGTGCACGACCGGCGGTGGCGGCGCGCGGACGCGGGTAGTGAGCAAATGCCCAGAGAACCAGGGATTTCGGGCATAACATCACTTCATGACGACGAATATCATCCCGCAGGGCCCGGTGCAGACCCTCGCGCGTGCCGCCTGGCAATCGATCTTGGTCACCGGATTGCTCTCGGTGGTCCTCGGCGTCCTGATTCTGGTGTGGCCCGGTAAGACGCTGCTGGTGGCCGGCATCATCTTCGGGATCTACCTGGTGGTCAGCGGCCTGTTGCAGCTGGTCGCGGCGTTCGCGGCGCCGGCGAGTGCGGGGATGCGGGTGCTGTATTTCATCGCGGGCGTGCTGTCGATCATCATCGGCGTCTTCTGTTTCCGCGATGAGCTGGCCTCGCTTCTTCTGCTGGGTCTGTGGATCGGGATCGGCTGGTTGTTCCGCGGAGTCGCGATGACGATGGCCGCGGTCGCCGAACCGGGCCTGCCCGGTCGTGGCTGGCAGGGGTTCTTCGGTGTGATCACCGCGATCGCCGGTGTCGTGCTGATCGTCTGGCCCGTCGAATCGGTCGCCACCTTGGCCTGGGTCGCCGGTATCTGGCTGGTCGTGCTCGGCATCATGGAGATGATCACCGCCTTCGGGGTGCGCAAGGACGCGAAGGATCTGGGTGTTCCGGCGCAGCCGGTCGCATGACACAATCGCGGGGTCAATGGTCGACGTCGGGGGTCGACATCGAAAGGAACTGGAGGCACGAATGTTTCGTACTGCTGGGATCGTCGGTGCGCTGGCCACCGCGGGTGCCATCACCCTGCTGGCCCCTGGCGCCGCGCACGCCGCAGGCGGCACCCTGACCCTGAACGGTGCGCCGCACGCGAACCCGGTGGGCTGCTTCAACACCGGCGACAGCTTCTACACGACGCTGCAGACCACCGTCGGCAACGGCACCGATCAGGCCATCACCCTGTACGCGGGCCCCGACTGCGCGGGCCAGGCCCTCGGCGTGATCGACCCCAACACCATCGGTTACGTCCCCAGCGGCGGCAGCGTCTCGGTGCCGTAGTACCCGGACCACCGAATTCCCCGTGGACCCCGCGATCTCTCGCGGGGTCCACGCGCTTTTGCGGGTAGGACGGCATACACCCGCACCCCGGTGGACGCTGGACGCGGGTGGTCGTGTCCGCGCGCTGTGGTGCGGGCTACGGTGGCAAGACCAGCCGACGTATCGAGTAGGGAGCCATCGTGGGTGAGCGTGTTCCGAGCCAGTGGGAGGAGATCACGGCCAACGACCCGGCGCACTCCACCTGGTACGTCGAGCGGTTCCGCGGCCTGGCCGCCCAGGGGCAAGACATCGTGGGGGAGGCCAGGCTGGTCGACGCGATGCTCGGCAGGGGCTCGCGCGTGCTCGACGCCGGATGCGGGCCCGGCCGCATCGGCGGCTATCTGCACGAGGCCGGTCATGCGGTCGTCGGCGTCGACGTGGACCCGGTGCTGATCGAGGCGGCCGAACACGACCACCCCGGCCCCACCTGGTTGGTCGGCGACCTGGCCGAACTGGATCTGCCGTCCCGCGGCATACCCGACGGCTTCGACGTCATCGTGTGCGCGGGCAATGTGATGACCTTCCTCGCGCCGAGTACCCGCCGAGCGGTGCTGTCGGGCTTCGCCCGCCATCTCGACCCGGATGGCCGGGCCGTTATCGGATTCGGCGCCGAACGGGGCTACCCGTTCGAGGAGTTCTTCGCCGACGCCGCGGCCGCGGGCCTGGCATCGGACCTGCGGTTGTCGACCTGGGATCTGCGCCCGTTCCGCGACGACTCCGACTTCCTGGTCGCGGTGTTCACCCGCGCCTGAGGGGTCGTCGGGCTCTCGTGAAATAGCTGCCGGCGGTTAGCAATTCGAGTTCGATGCGGGCAGCGTCATTCTGCACCGGAAGATTTCGTATTCGTGCGAAACCGCCGCTATTCCAATAAATTTGAGGATCGCGCCGTCGTGGTCCGATCGCCTCAGAGGCCGAATTGGTTCCAGGCGGCGGTATTTCGGTGGTCTCATGGAGGAGATAAAGATTCATTCGCATCAGCTTGGAGCCGGTGGAGATTGCCTTTTCGTGGGATGAGAAATTGTCACCGTTCTTGTCCGTGTCAGCGTCAGGATTTGCCCGGATGGGGCTGAGTGGAGGCGCAAATATCGCTCTGACCTGCGATTATTACTTGAGCGAGGTCGGTTGACGGAGACGTCAGGAAGGAATTTTGGCGACGCTCGAAAATTCATGAAGATCGACATCGGTGTTATTCATAGCATATTCGCAGGTCAGCGCATCGCGGCAGGCGCGTTCAACTCGAGTTCACTTCGATGTGGATAACGTTAAGATAAATAGAGCATCACGTTTGAATAACGGCACTACCAATGGTGTGCGGCGGTGCAAGAGCATCGCGATTCGCACACGGATAGGAGTGGAAATGGGTTCAGTGGACCTGGGCAGCCTCGGAGACCTTCTGAGTGCATTCGGTGACATCTTCAGCGGTTTCGGCGGGCTCTCCAGCTTCTCGGCCGAGTAATACGCAGACTGCTGTGCCGACAGCCCGCCGGGTATCCCCGGCGGGCTGTCGGCATTTCTGTGCCTGGTCCCGCTTCGGCCCAGGTCGGCGCGCTTTCGGGTGGTCTGTCGGCAGGCGCGGGCCGACGCTCCGGCGAATATACGACTTGGCGTAGTAGAGGTGCGTCGATCGGCTAGCGTTGGGCGCTATGGACGTTGTCTACAACATCGTGGTTGTCACCCATCTGCTCGGAATGGCCGCGGTCGTCGGCGGTTACGCCGCGAGCCGGCCGGTGGTCTCGGAGCTGATGGTGTGGGGTGCGCGGCTCCAGTTGATCACCGGCGTGATCCTGGTCGGGCTGGCGGAGTCGATCGACTCACTCGACAAGGACCTGAACATGGTCAAGATCGGCATCAAACTCGCCGTCTCGGTGCTGGTCGCGGCGTTCGCCGAAATGAGCCGCGCCGACGCCAAGCGCGGCAAGGCCGTTCCGTGGATGACCCACGCGGCCGGTGGGCTCGCCATCCTCAACGTGCTGATCGCCGCGCTCTGGACCTGAGTTCGTCGCGGCCGGTTCCCGGCGCCGTACCGCGCCGGGAACCGTGTGCTCACCGCTCGAACAGGGTCTGCCCGAGATACCCGCCGGGCGCGCGGACACCCGGTGGGATGACGAACACCGCCGAACCCACCGGAATCGTCCACACATTGAGCGCATCGAACTCGGCCAGCCGCTGCTGCACCGGCAGGAACTGCGCCGTCACATCACGCTGGTAGGCCGCGAACAGCAGGCCCGAATTCGAGGTCTCGCCCGGACGCGGCGGATCGTCGTAGTTGTAACCACGACGCAGGAACCGCTCGCCGTCATGGGTGTGATGGGCGCGGGCGATATGCGACGACGGTGGGATCACCGGGATGCCGTCGCGGTCGACCGCCGCGAAATCCGGTTCGTCGAACTCGCTCGTCCCGGTCAGCGGCGCACCGTTGGACAACCGGCGCCCGACCGTCAATTCCCTGCCCTCGGGGTCGATTTCGTCCCAGGTGTCCAGGGTCATCGCGATCCGGCGCAACACCAGCGACGTACCGCCCGCCAGCCATGGCTGCGCGGCACCGTCGTCCCACACCAGCCGATCGAAATCCGGTGTGCCGGCGACCAGATTGACCGTTCCGTCGACCTGACCCATCAGGTTGCGCGGTGTGGTACCCGGTGCGGCGTCGCGGAATCCGCGCTGCACCCAGCGCACCGATACCAGCGACTTCACACTCTTGCAGAGCACCCGGACCGCATGCGCGACCGTCGTCGATTCCTCGGCGCAGATCTGCAGCAGCAGATCGCCCTCGCCGTAGGCGGGATCGAGCCGGTCGATCGTGAACGGCGGCAGGGGTTTCAGCCACTGCGGACGCCGATCGGCCAGTCCGGCCACGTCGAACACGCGCGGCCCGAAACCGACCGTGACGGTGAGCCGGGACGGGCGCCCCGCCAGTTCCGGTTCGGTATCGCCGAGCGCCGGGCGGCCGGCGGTGAGGCGCACCGCGTCCTCGGTCCAGATCTTCAGCACGCCGACGATGTCGGCACGGTCGGTGCCCGGCCGCAGATCCAGCGCCACGAACGCCGCGTGCGCGGGCGGTGCGGTCGCGATACCTGCCTGATGTTCGCCGTAGAACGGTTCGACCGCCGCCGACGCGGGCGAGGTCTCCTCGCGGTGGGTGGTGAACGCGGCCGCACCGAGACCGAGACCGGCGACGCCCGCGGCGGCCGCACCGCCACCGAGCAGCCGCCGCCGGTTCAGCCGAACGGAACGGGCGCGGGCCGGCTCAACCACCGTGCCCCGGCGCCGCGGCGCCGTCGCCGTGTTCGCCGCCGGGCTCGTAATTCTCCTGGTTGCCCGGGAAGTCGCGAACCTGCGCGGTGAACGTGGTGGTCGAGCCGTCGTCGAAGGTGAGCGTGACCGGCGCCTCCGATCCGGTGCGCAGCGGACCGCGCAGACCCATGAACATGATGTGGTTGCCGCCGGGCTCGAGCGCGAGCTCGCCGCCTGCCGGGATGCGGAAGCCGCCCGGCTTCGGGCGCATGACCTTGACGCCGTCGTCGCCGGTCACCACCTCGTGTAGTTCGACGGTGGCCGAGGCCGGGCTGGTCGCCGCAACGACGGTGACGTCGGTGTCGGCGTTGTTGCGCAGCTGTCCGAACGCGGCCGACATGCCGCTGTCGGCGGCCTTGGCCCATTGCTCGGTGATGGTGACGGCCGAGGCGGCATCGGACGGTGCGCCGGAATCGCCGGACTCGCTGGTGCAGCCGAGCGCGACCAGCGGGGCGGCGGCCACCAGGGCGGCGGCGGCCGCGCGGCGCAGGCGTGAGCGCGCGGGAACGAGGTGGAACATGGGATCTCCCTGTACGGGTCGGTGTTCGAGTGGTCGATGTGCGGGTGTGGTTCCCCCGCCGAGTCGTGCGAGATCGGCCGTGCCCAGCGCCGACACAACGGTACGGTGCCCGTGCTATCGGGCACGGTCCGCGCTTCCGGGCACGCGATGACAACGCGCATCCACGCGCATCGGTCCGGCACGCGTCGTGAAACGGCCGGGCAGGCAAGGATTCCGCGAGACGGGTCGACGCCACGGGTGCGCGACTACGCCGGTGCCGTCAGTGGTCCAGCGATCTGCGCCGGACCGGTTTCGGCCGTCGGTGATCGGCGCGGCCGCGGTCGTGGGCCGGCCGACGTCGTCGAACGGTGCCGCGTCGTCGCGCAGGTCACGGTGACGAGCACCGGCACCGCTGATCCGCGCACGAGCGTGCCGCGTATCGCGATCGGCGGAGGGGAACTACCGAGCCGAAACAGGTGGCCCGCGCGTACCGCGGCCGGAGATGAGCAGCGGGCGCGGCGGGATCAGCGGATCACGGCCCGCGACAAGAGAACTCGGCGCCCATGGCGGTGGACCGGCGAGCGCGGCGCACAGCGCCGACACCGCACGGCGCACACTCGATATCGACCGCCCCACAGCGAGTTCGGCGCCACGGATCAGCACCGCACCGGCCGGGATCGCGACCAGGTGGGTGGCAAGCATGATCGCGGCCGAGTGTGATCCGTGCTGGTGCCCGGGTCCGGCGGTCAAAGCGAGATGGCCGATGGCCTGCCCGGCGGTCAACAGCAGCATCACCTGCGTGCGGCCGGGCCGCAGCGGCAGCGCCCGGGCGAGTGTGCCGATCAACGCGCACGCGCCGAGCAGCAGGGTGATCGACGACGATCCAGGGGCGACGACGCCGCCACCGAGCGCGTGGGCGGCGATACTCACCGCGCCGCACGCGGAGCCGACGAACGCGCCCCGCAGCGAGGCGACTGCCGACCCGGACGAACGCACCCACCCATACTACGGACAGTCGTAGCCCGGGTGGTGCCCGGTTCGGGTCACGATGAGGCCTTGACGCCGCAACCCCGCACGCTGGATACTTCGGTCGCGATAGCTGTCAGGTATCAATTGCTTCACTATCAGACGAGAATTCGTTGACGGAGTGGGCATGATGGGCCTTCACGCAGTTCCCGAGTTCCTCGCGCAAGTGGCAGATCCCACGCCACAGGCGCCACCGATCTCCGGCCAGATCGACAAGCTCGTGCGCTACTTCACCTGGTTCGTGCTGCTGTCGGGCGTTCTCGGCATCACCGTGGCCGGCGGTCGCTTCGCCTGGGAGAAGTGGAACAACGGCTCATTGGCCTCGCCCAAGATGGTGGTCGGCGGGATGCTCGGCGGCGTCATCGCCACCAGCGCGGGCACCCTGATGAACTCCCTGATCGGCTGAACCGCGCGCATCGGGCACGGCGCTCACCGAATCTCCACAATTGGCCCCGGATCTCTCCACAGCCGCTGGCTAATGTAAGCCCGCATGGAGCACAGTGCGGCGCGCAGGATCCTGGTGGTCGACGACGAGATCACCATCGCCGAGTCGGTGGGCGCCCGGTTGCGGGCGGAAGGTTTCGTCGTCGAACTCGCCCATGACGGTCCGGCCGCGGTCGCCGCCGCCGAGGCCCGTCGACCGGATCTGGTCGTCCTCGATGTGATGCTGCCCGGATTCGACGGGCTCGAGGTGTGCCGGCGTATCCAGGCCGCACATCCGGTGCCGGTGCTGATGCTCACCGCGCGCACCGAGGAAACCGACCAGCTGGTCGGCCTCGGTGTCGGTGCGGACGACTACCTCACCAAACCGTTCTCACTGCGCATCCTCACCGCACGCGTGCACGCCCTGCTGCGGCGGGTGGAGCGCAGCACCGAGGGCGACGGCGCCGCGCTCGTCGTCGGTGATCTGCGCATCGACCTGGATGAGCGCCGGGTGTGGCGGGCCGGCGTGGAAACCCAGCTGACGCCGCTGGAATTCGATCTGCTGGCCCGGCTGGCACGCCGTCCACGCGCGGTACTCGCCAGGGAGCGGCTGCTGGAAGAGGTATGGGACTGGGCCGATGCGGCGGGCAGCCGCGCGGTGGACAGCCACATCAAAGCGCTGCGCCGCAAGCTCGGCGCCGACCTCATCCGCACCGTGCACGGCGTCGGCTACGCACTAGAGGCGCGATGACCGGCCCCGATCGATGGCGGCAGCTGGCCCGCCGGATCGCCGACACCCTGCCGCGACCGCTGGATCCGGTGCGCTCGATCAAGCTGAAGCTGGCGATCCTGATGCTGTGCTCGGGCGGCGTGGCCTTCGGCTACTTCCGGCTGCAGATCGGCTGGCTACCGCCACGCACCACCCTCGCCGCGACCGCGATCGCCTTGGTCACCTCGCAGGTGCTCGCGCATGGCATCACCAGGCCGCTTCGGGAGATGACCGCGGCCGCCAAACGCATGGCGCACGGCGATTACAGCCGCCGGGTGCGCGCCAGCTCTCGCGATGAGGTGGGCGAGCTGGCCGAGGCGTTCAACCAGATGGCCGCGGATCTGGCGGCCGCCGACCGGCAGCGCCGAGAGTTGATCGCCAACGTCTCGCATGAGCTGCGCACGCCCGTCACCGCATTGAACGCACTGCTGGAGAACCTGGTCGACGGTGTGTCCGAACCGGATCCGCGCACCCTGCGCACGGCGCTGGCGCAAACCGAACGGCTCGGGCTGCTGGTGACCGAACTGCTCGATCTGTCCAGCATCGAGGCCGGCGCGCTGCCGCTGGACCGGGAACGGTTCGCGATCGAACCACTGCTGGCCGAGGTGGTCGCCGAAGCCGAGGTCACCACGGCCGCTCTAGGCCGTGGGGTGCGGTTCCGGACCGACGTGCGTCCCGGCGGGGTGTGCGTCTACGCCGACCGTGCACGGTTGCATCAGGTGCTGCTCAACCTGCTCGACAATGCCGCCAGGCACGGCCCGGCCGGTGGCGAGGTGCGGATCGAGGTGAGCGGCGAGCCGGACCGCGTCGTCATCGACGTCGGCGACGACGGTCCCGGCATCCCCACCGCCGAGCGCGCCCACATCTTCGATCGTTTCACCCGCGGCGGCCGCGCCGACGGCGGCGGCACCGGCCTCGGCCTCGCCATCGCCCGCTGGGTCGTCGACCTGCACGGCGGCACCATCGCCGTCGCCGACCCTGGCTCACGCATCCGAGTGGTCCTCCCCGGCCGCTGACCCGAACCGACCCACACCCCGGACCGACCCCGGTCCCGGGGCGATCCCGCACACCCACAGGAGGGGACATCCATGCCCACAGAACCTGATTCCGGCGACCGGACACTGTCGACACCGGAGCGAGCCGAAGACGGAGACCCGACGGCGGCGTCCGATGAGGCGGCCGCGGTTTCGTCATCGGCCGCCGTCCACGCTGCGAAGCCAGGGGCGTCCGAACCAGCGGCCCCGGCTCCGCGGGGATCTGAGGACGGCAACGCGCCGGCAGCGACCGACGACACGAAAGCGGTTGCCTCGGTGGCGGCGTCATCGGCGATCAACCCGGGCACGAAGCCCCCTGCACCGGAGCCGGACGGTTCGGCTCCGCAGGAATCGGGCACCGACGCGACCGATGACCGGGTGGCGGTTGCGTCGGAAGACGCCGCGCAGGATGCGTCGGCCGATGCGGCTTCCGCGTCGGTGCCGACCGTGGCTGCTCCGACGCCGACTTCCGCGGGCGCGCAGCTGACCGGTGTCGCGGACAAGTCGTCCGCGGCGGTCTGGGCTGACCCGAGCACGCAGGTTGTTCAGCCACCGGCGGGGACCGTGCTCGTGACATCGCCCCCGAATGCCCGTCCGCCGGTGACGCCGATGCCGCCGGCTGCCGGACCGAAACCGCCGCCACGGTGGCGGCGCGTCGCCCAGCCCGCGGGATTGCTCACCGCGGCGGCGGTCTCCGGGCTCGGCGCGGCGACGCTGGTACCGACGGACCGGCCAGGGATCGGCTGGTTGCTCGCGGCAGGGGTTGTCGTCGCCACCATCGCGGCCGTCGTTCGCCGATCACGTCGGGTCCGTGCGGCGTCTTCGGACAACGTCGCGCAGTTGCCGCTGGGGAGCGGCCGCATCTGGTGGACGGTGCTGGCGGCGGCCTTGCTGGCGGTGGGGGCGTTCCGGGCCGCCGGCTGGTTGTTCACGTTATGCGTGCTGGCGGCGGCCGCCGCGGCGTCACTGGCGGCGGTGGGCCCGCGGTCGGTGTTCGGGCTGCGGTACGACCTGTTCGCGATTCCCATCGAGGCGGCGCGGAGCCTGCCGTGGCTCTACACCGGTGCCCGCCGGGTCCAGGGGCCGGGACGGGAGCGCGCGACGCGGCTGGCCGGCTCGATCGCGGCGACCGCGCTGCTGCTCGCGGTGTTCGTTCCGCTGCTCGGCAGTGCCGACGCGAGCTTCGCGCACGTGGTCGAAAGTCTCATTCCCGCCGTCGACTCGGACGCCGTGGCGCAGTGGATCCTGATGTTCGTCATCGCCGGGCTCGGCACGGTCGGCGCGCTCTACGTGATCGCCGGACCTCCCCGACGCGCGACCGACGACGCGCCGGAGACCGGACGACGGCTGCGCCGCAGCGAATGGGCGCTGCCGGTGGCCGCGTTGACGCTGGTGTTCGCGGTGTTCGTGGCCGTGCAGTTCATGGCCATGTTCGGCGGCGACGACTACGTGCAGCGCACCGCGGGCCTCACCTACGCCGAATACGCGCGCAGCGGATTCTGGCAGCTGTCGACCGTCACCATTCTCACCCTGGTGGTGATCGCGATCGTCTTGCGCTGGGCGGCACGGGATTCGGGCATTGATCGGCTGTGGCTGCGGGCGCTGCTGTCGGCGGTGACGGTGCTGTCGCTGATCATCGTGGCCTCGGCGCTGATGCGGATGTGGACCTACCAGCAGGCCTACGGTTTCACCGTGCTGCGGTTGCTGGTGCTGACCTGCGAGCTGTGGATCGGCACGGTGTATCTGCTCGTCTTGGTGGCGGTGCTGCGGTTGCGGCACCGGCGGCTGGCCGGCGCGGCCGTCGGCACGGCCATGGCGACGCTGCTGGCGCTGGCCGTGCTCGACCCGGAACGCTTCATCGCCGACAAGAACATCGACCGCTGGCAGGACGGGCACGCCCTCGACATCGGCTATCTGAGTGGGCTTTCCGCCGATATCGTGCCCGCCACCGACCGTCTGCCCGCCGAGTTGCGCGCCGTCATCGCCGACCCGATCCGGGACCGCTTGCCCGCCGACACCTGGCGCAGCTGGAACTACTCGCGCGCGGCGGCACGGTGACCGGCCGGGTCGGCGGGTCGAACACGGCCGAGGCCGGGCGTGGGCTCACCCCTCGCGCGGTGCGAGCAACCCGCCGACCAGGTTCGGGAACCACCGGTAGGCGGCGATCATGGCGCGGCTGTAGCGCGGCACGATGATGTACTGCTGATTGCGGCGCATGCCGCGCATGATCGCGCACGCCGCCCGGTCGGGGGCGAGCGCGTCGATCGGCTTGCGCCGCAACATCGTCCGCGGCTGCCGGGCGGACGGGGTGGACGTCGCGCCTGGTACCGCGACACTGATCCGCACGCCGCTGCCCGCGGCTTCGGCCCGCAGCGAGGTGGTCAGCCCGACCACCGCGTGCTGGGTCATGGCATAGGCCACCGACCGGGCCGACGGCAGCAGCCCGGCCACCGACACCGTATTGACGATGTGGCCGAATCCCTGCGCGCGCATCACCGCGTAACCG
Organism: Nocardia sp. CDC519; assembly: GCF_059509835.1. Lineage (NCBI taxonomy): Bacteria > Bacillati > Actinomycetota > Actinomycetes > Mycobacteriales > Nocardiaceae > Nocardia > Nocardia sp. CDC519. Next base: position 2,833,897 of record NZ_CM183377.1, read on the forward strand.
TGCCGGGTGCCGTGCACCATGCCCCACAGGTCCACATCGACCATCTCGTGCCAGCGGCCCAGTGGCAGCGTGCCGAAGTCGCCATCGATGCGCAGATCGGCGGTATTGAACAGATAGTCGAGACGGCCCAGATCGGCGACGGTGCCGGTGAGTAGCCGCCGGACCCGGTCGTCGTCGGTGGCATCGACCACCTGGGTATAGCGGGTGGCGCCGTCCAGACCCCGCGACAACTGCCGCAGCCGGGCCGCATCGCCGTCGGCGGCGACCACGCAGACGCCCGCCGTCACCAGCTGGCGGCACAGCGCCGCGCCGATCTCCGACGTGGCGCCGGTGACCACCGCCACTTTCTCGACACCCATCGACACAACTAAACATCCACGTTTTACATCGTCAACTCGCGCCGGGTCGCGGTCCCGCTCAGCGGCACCGCCTCACCGCCGCGTGAACCGCAGCCGATCGATGTTGTCCACGATCGCGCGGGTCAGCGCCCGCTCGGGTGCGGAGGCCGCCCGGCGCGCGGTACTGATCAGCACGAACTCCGTGGTGCCGGGGCTCGGCAGGCCGTGCACCGGAACGAGATCGGCGGGCAGCAGGCTTTCGCTGTGTACCGCGAACCCGAGGCCGGCGAGCACCGCGGCGCGCAGGCCGAGCTGACCTTTGGTGGTGCACGCGATGTGATGGGGGAGCCCGGCGCGATCGAGGGTGCGCAAGGCCGCGTCGCGGGTCAGGCTGGGCGGCAGATAGGTGACCACCGGTATCGGTTCGCCCGCCGCCGGCGGTTGCGCGCCGGCCGGACCCACCCACACCAGCCGATCGCTGAAGACCAGCCGGCCGTGCTGTTCGCCCGGCCTGCGTTTGACGAAGGCGAGATCGAGGTGGTTACGGCGCAGCCGCGCATGCACTTCCTCGCTGAGCCCGACGGACATGTCCAGATCGACGCGCGGATAGTCGCGGCGGAACTCGCGCAGGATCTCCGGAAGCGTCTCGGCCACCAGATCCTCGGAGACGCCGAACCGGATGCGCCCGGTGACGGTCTCGCCGCCGAAATACTGCGCCGCCCGGCTCTGCGCGTCGAGGATTTCGCGCGCGAAGCCCAGCATGGCCGCGCCGTCGGAGGTGAGCGTGACCGAATGGGTATCGCGCAGAAACAGCTCACGACCGAGTTCGCGTTCCAGCTTCGCGACGTGGCCGCTGACAGTGGGCTGACGAAGCCCGAGTTGACGGGCCGCGGCGGTGAAACCGCCGTGCTGCTCGACCGCCACGAAACTGCGCAGCAGAACCGGATCGAACACCGAACACCTCGCTATCGTGATTCGTAATAGCTGATATAGCAGCTATCGTATTCCCCGATGGTGCGCCGCCGCCTACCGTTCTACTGATGCGGTTGCTCAGTAAGTTCTCGATCGATGGTTTCGTCCTCGCGATCTTCGCGATGGTCGGCGTCGCGACGATCGTTCCGGCCACCGGCGCCGGGGTGATCGTCCTCGACTGGGCCACCAAGGCCGCCATCGCCGCATTGTTCTTCATCTACGGCGCGCGCCTCTCACCCGCGCAGGCCTGGCAGGGCGTCAAACACTGGCGTCTGCACACGGTGATCCTGGCGACGACCTTCGTGGTGTTTCCGCTGCTCGGACTGGCACTGCGAGTCCTGGAGCCGGGGGTGCTGTCCGAGCAGCTCTACGCCGGGGTGCTGTTCCTGTGCCTGGTGCCCTCGACCGTGCAGTCCTCGATCGCCTTCACCTCGATCGCGCGTGGCAATGTCGGCGGGGCGATCGTGAGCGCGTCGTTCTCCAACCTGCTCGGCGTGTTCCTGACCCCGCTGCTGGTGGTGGCGCTGATGCACACCACCGGTGAGGCCCATATCGACGCGGGCGCCGCGGTGGCGATCGTGGTGCAGCTGCTGGTGCCGTTCCTGCTCGGGCAGCTGGCGCGGCCGTGGATCGGGGAGTGGCTGACCCGGCACGCGCAGCCGGTGAAGCTGGTCGACCGCGGATCCATCCTGCTCGTGGTCTACGCGGCGTTCAGTGCCGGCATGCGCGAGGACATCTGGAGCAAGGTCGGCGTCGGCGACATCCTCGTGCTGCTCACGGTCTCGGCGGTGCTGTTCGCCGTGGTGGCGGGCATCGCGACCGGGGCGGGCAGGCTGCTCGGGTTCCCGCGCGAGGACCGGATCGTCATCCTGTTCGCCGGATCGAAGAAGAGCCTGGCCTCCGGCCTGCCGATGGCAGCGGTGCTGTTCGGCGGCACCGACGTCGGCCTGATGGTGCTGCCGCTCATGCTGTTCCACCAGTTGCAGTTGATCGCCTGTGCCGTCATCGCGCAGCGGCTGGGCCGGCAAGCCGAAGAGCTCGAGAAGGTCACGGCGGCGCCGGCGGCCTCGTGAGCGCTACCGCGCGAAGTTCGCGGCGTCGGTCGCGAGATCCAGCACCGGCTGCGGGAAGATGCCGAGCACCACGGTGACGACGACCGTGACGCCGATGACCCCGCACGTCATCCGCGGTGCGGTGATCACCGGCGGATCCGCGGGCGGGTCGGTGAAGAACATCAGCACGATCACCCGGATGTAGAAGAAGGCGGCAACAGCGCTGGCGAGCACACCGACGATCACCAGATAACCGGCGTCACCGTCGGCCGCCGCCTGGAAGACAGCGAACTTCGCGACGAACCCGCTGGTCAAGGGCAGACCGGCGAAGGACAGCAGCAGCAGCGCGAAACCGGAGGCGAGCCAGGGCGATCGGCGTCCGAGCCCGGCCCAGCGCTCGAGCGAGGTGGCTTCCTCGCCGGAGCCATCACGGACCAGGCTCACCAGCGCGAACGCGCCGAGCGTGCTCAGGCCGTAGGTGAGCAGATAGAACAGCACCGACGACACCCCGGCGTCATTGGCGGCCACCAGCGCCGTCAGCAGGAAACCCGCATGTGCCACCGACGAATACGCCAGCATCCGCGTGACGTCGGTCTGGGTGATGGCCATGACCGCACCGACGATCATGGTCGCCACCGCCACCGCGCCGAGCACCGGCCGCCAGTCGTCGGCCAGCCCCGGCACCGCCACCTGCAACACCCGCAGCAGCGCGCCGACGGCGGCGATCTTGGTGGCGGCGGCCATGAACGCCGTCACCGGGGTCGGCGCGCCCTGGTACACGTCGGGAACCCAGGACTGGAAGGGCACGGCGCCGATCTTGAACAGCAGGCCGACCGCCAGCATCGCCACCCCCAGCAGCGCGAGGGTCGCGTCGCCGGAATCGGCGGCGAGGGCGTCGGCGATGCCGCCGAGCCGGACGGTGCCCGTCGCGCCGTAGAGCAGAGCGACGCCGTAGAGGAAGAACGCCGAGCTGAACGCGCCGAGCAGGAAGTACTTCAGCGCCGCCTCCTGCGAGAGCAGCCGCTTGCGCCGGGCCAGCCCGCACAGCAGATACAGCGGCAGCGACAGCACTTCGAGCGCGACGAACATGGTCAGCAGATCGTTCGACGCCGGGAACAGCAACAGCCCACCCACCGCGAGCATGGTCAGCGGGAACACCTCGGTCGCCGCCACCCCCGCGGCGGCCGCGGCCTTCTCGGCGCCGCTGCCCGGCACCGCGGAGGCCTGCGGAGTGAACGCCTCGAGCTGCAACGCCGGCCGCGCCGCCGCGCGGGACCAGGTGCCGGGCCCCGACCTCGGCGCGGCGCGCTGAGCGATGATCAACACCCCCAGCACCGACACCACCAGCAGCGTGCCCTGCAGCAACAGCGTCACCCCGTCGACGGCGACGGCCCCGACCGCCGCCGTGGTCCGCGTGCCCGCGAGTGCGATCACCGCGACCAGCGCGGCGATCAACGCGCCAAGGGCCAGCGACATATGCGTGAGGTAACGCAGCCGTCGCGGCACGAAGGCCTCGACCAGCACACCGATGACTGCCGCGCCGAACACGATCAGCATCGGCGAGAGCGTGCCGTACTCGATGCTCGGAGCGGGTACGGCCGCCGCGAGGACGAGACCGGCGTCGAGACCACCACTCATTTGTGCCCACCTCCGGTGATCGCTGTGCCCGCCTCGGTCTGCGCCGGGGCCGACGGTTCGGGGTCGGTGATACCGACCGTGGTGAGGGTCTGGGTGACCGCGGGATCGATGAAGTCGGTGACCGGTTTCGGATAGACCCCGAGCACGATCAGCGCCGCGATCAGTGGCGCCACCACCGCCAGCTCCCGCGGCAGCAGATCACGGATGCGTTCGTTGCCCTCGGTGACCGGGCCGGTCATCATCCGCTGGTACACCCACAGCACGTAGATCGCCGCCAGCACCAGTGCGCCGGTGGCGACGACGGCCGCGACCTGATAGCGGCTGAAAGTGCCGACCAAGACCAGGAATTCGCTGACGAACGGCGCCAGCCCAGGCAGGGACAACGTCGCCAGACCGGCGATGAGGAAGGTGCCTGCCAGCACCGGGGCGACCTTCTGCACTCCGCCGTAATCGGCGATGAGCCTGGTCCCGCGCCGCGACACCAGGAACCCGGCGATCAGGAACAACGCGGCGGTGGAGATGCCGTGGTTGACCATGTACAGCGTCGCCCCGGTCTGAGCCTGACTGGTCAGCGCGAAGATGCCGAGGATGATGAAACCGAAATGCGAGATCGAGGTGTAGGCGATCAGCCGCATCACATCGGTCTGGCCGATCGCGACCAGCGCGCCGTAGATGATCGCGATCACCGCGAGCGTCACCAGCAGCGGCGCGTAGGTCCGGGTGGCGTCGGGGAACAGCAGCAGCCCGTAGCGCAGCATGCCGAAGGTGCCGACCTTGTCCACCACCGCCATCATCAGCACCGCGCTCGACGGCGTCGCCGCCACCGCGGCATCGGGCAGCCAGGTGTGCAGCGGCCACAGCGGCGCTTTCACGGCGAAGGCGAACATGAACCCGAGGAACAGGGCATTCACCAAGGCCGGATCGCCGCCCAGCTCGCCGGCGTTCGCGGCGGCGACCACGGTGCGGAAATCGAAGGTACCCGCAGTGCCGTCACCGAGTCCCTGCTGCACCGTGAGCACGTACAGCCCGATCACCGCGGCCAGCATGACGAGCCCGCCGAGCAGGTTGTAGAGCAGGAACTTCACCGCGGCCCGTGCGCGCCGCACCCGTACGGCCACCTCGTCGGTGCGCGGGCCGAAACCGCCGATGAGGAAATACATCGGGATCAGCATCGCCTCGAAGAACACGTAGAACAGCAGGATGTCCAGCGCGAGGAAGGACATCAGCACCATCGCCTCGACCAGCAGGGTGAGCGCCACGTAGGTGTGCGCGACCCGCCGCCCGCTGCCGACCTCGCGTTCGTCGTTCCAGCCCGCCACGATGAGCAACGGCACCAGCGCGGTGGTGAGCAGCACGAGTACCAGCGCGATGCCGTCGACGCCGAGGATGTACCCGGCGCCGAAAGCCGGTATCCAGCTGTGCGATTCGACGAACTGGAACTGTGCACCACCGGGTTCGAAGCGGGTAGCGAGCAGTACCGCCACCACCAGCACCGCCACCGAGAACCCGAGCGCCACCCAGCGGGCGAGCACCCGCTGGGCGGCGGGGAGCAGCATGACGATCACCGCGCCCGCGACGGGCAGCAGCCACAGCGTGGTCAACCAGGGAAAGTCGGTCACCAGATCCTCACCGCCAGCAGGGCGGCGGCCACCAGGGCCGCGCCGGTGAACATGGACAGCGCATACGAGCGCACGAAACCGGTTTGCACCCGCCGGATCCGGGCCGACAGGCCACCGATGACGGCGGCCGTGCTGTTGACCAGTCCGTCGATGCCGCGATTGTCGACGAACACCAGCGAACGAGTCAGGTGCCGTCCCGGCCGCATCAGCCCGGCCTCGTTGACCGCGTCACCGTAGAGGTCCTTGCGGGCGGCGACGGTGAGTGCCGACACCTGCTGCGGCGCGGTCTCCGGAACCGGGCGCCGCGCGTACTGCTGATACGCGACCCCGACACCCGCGGCCACGACCAGCAACGCCAGTGCCGTGATCACCGGCACCGGAAGGGCGGGCTCGCCGTGATGGGAGCCGACGACCGGCTCCAGCCAGTTCTGCAATGCCGATCCCCACACCAGCAGCGCACCGGAGGCCACCGAACCGACCGCGAGCAAGATCATCGGACCGGTCATCACCGCGGGCGCTTCATGCGGATGGGTATCCGGCTTCCAGCGTCGTTCGCCGAAGAACGTCATCAGCATGACGCGGGTCATGTAGAAGGCGGTGAGCCCGGCGCCGAGCAGGGTCACCGCGCCGAGCGCCAGGCCGGCGGCCCCGCCTTCGGCGAAGGCGGCCTCGATGATGCGGTCCTTGGAGAAGAATCCGGCGAACGGCGGCACCCCGATGATGGCGAGATAGCCGAGTCCGAAGGTCACGTAGGTGATCGGCAGCAGCGTGCGCAGTCCGCCGTAGCGGCGCATATCGGTCTCGTCGTTCATGGCGTGCATGACCGATCCCGCGCCGAGGAACAACCCGGCCTTGAAGAAGCCGTGGGTCAGCAGATGCATGATCGCGACCGCGTAGCCCGCCGGCCCGAGGCCGACCGCCAGCACCATGTAGCCGATCTGGCTCATGGTCGAGGCGGCGAGGGCCTTCTTGATGTCGTCCTTGGCGCAGCCGATGATCGCGCCGAACAGCAACGTCACCGCGCCGACGAGAACCACAGCCAGTTGTGCGTTCGGCGCGAGATCGAAGACCGGGTTGGCCCGGGCGATCAGGTACACACCGGCGGTGACCATGGTGGCCGCGTGAATGAGCGCCGAGACCGGAGTCGGACCCTCCATGGCGTCACCGAGCCAGGACTGCAACGGCACCTGCGCGGATTTACCGCAGGCGGCCAGCAGCAACAGCAACCCGATCGCGGTCAGGGTGGCTTCGCTCGCCGCCGGTGCGGCGCCGAACACCTCGCTGAAACCGATGGACCCGAAGGTGGCGAACATGACGAACATCGCCAGCGCCAGCCCCATGTCACCGACCCGGTTGACCACGAACGCCTTCTTGGCCGCGGTAGCCGCCGAGGGCTTCTCCTGCCAGAACCCGATCAACAGGTAGGACGCCACACCGACGCCTTCCCAGCCGAGATAGAGCACCAGGAAGTTGTTCGCCAGCACCAGCACCAGCATGGCCGCCAGGAACAGGTTGAGGTAGGCGAAGAATCGCCTGCGGGCCGGGTCGTGGCTCATATAGCCGACCGAGTAGATGTGGATCAGCGAGCCGACACCGGTGATCAGCAGTGCGAAGCACATCGACAGCTGGTCGAGCTGCAGTCCCAGTTCCACATTCAGGCCGGTGACCGGAACCCAGTGGTAGATATCGAGTTCGATGGCGCGGGTGGCGTCGTCGCGGCCGAGCATCGCGACGAACGCGACGATCGCCACCGCGAACGACGCGAGCGCGGTCAGGCAGCCGAGCAGATGACCCCAGGCGTCGGCGCGGCGCCCCGTGAGCAGCAGGATGACGGCGCCGGCCAGGGGCAGGGCGGGCAGCAGCCACAGCGTCGCGGTATCCACGTCAGAACTTCAGCAGGTTGGCGTCGTCGACCGAGGTCGAGCGGCGGGCGCGGAAGATGGTCATGATGATCGCCAGCCCGACCACTACTTCGGCGGCGGCGACCACCATGGTGAAGAACGCGAAGACCTGACCGTCGAGGTTCGCGTGCATCCTGGCGAAGGTGACGAAGGCCAGGTTCACCGCATTGAGCATCAACTCGATGCACATGAACACCACGATGGCGTTGCGGCGCAGCAGCACACCGGCGGCGCCGATGGTGAACAGCAGCGCGGACAGGAACAGGTAGTTCTCGGGATTCACCGGCTCCCTTTCTCCTCGGAGGTGCGGGATTCGCCGCGCACCGGTTCGCTCGGCTCGGACGGTGTGCCGACGGAGATGACCGCGGCTTCGGTCAGCGCCCGGGTGCGGCGGTGGCGCAGGATGGTCGACACCGACAGCTCTTCGAACGAACCGTCGGGCAGCCGCGCGGGCACGTCGACGGCGTTGTGCCTGGCGTAGACGCCCGGCGTCGGTAGTGGTGTCGGCCTGGCGTGTTCGGGATCGCGGAAGCGCCGCCGCGACATCTCACGCTGGCCCAGTTGCGGCCCGAACTTCTCCCGGTGCGCCAGCACCATGGCGCCGATGGTGGCGGCGATGAGCAGCGCGCCGGTGAGCTCGAAGGCCCACACGTAGCGAACGAAGATCAACTCGGCCAGCTCGCCGATGACGTCGCGGCCGGGGAATCCGGTGGCGGGATAGGTGATCCCGGAGTTGCGGACGCCGTGTGAGATCCCGGTGATGAACAACAGCCCGAACCCGAGGCCGACCACTGCCGCCGCGATGCGCTGGCCGCGCAGGGTCTCGCGCAGCGACTCGGCCGAATCCACGCCGACGAGCATGAGCACGAACAGGAACAGCATCATCACCGCGCCGGTGTAGACCACGATCTGCACGACGCCGAGGAACAACGCGTCCTGCGCGATGTAGAACACCGCGAGCGCGATCATGGTGGCGGCCAGGCAGATCGCGGAATGAACCGCCTTCGCGGCGAAGACCATGCCGAGTGCGCCGATCACCGCCAGTGGCGCGAGGATCCAGAACTGCACGGCTTCGCCGGTGCCGGTCCGGGTGATCGGTTCGGCGGCCAGCGGCGCCGCCGCGGCGAGATGGGTCATGACGGTCATCGGGTGCCTCCGTCCGCGCCGGTGCCCGCCGCCGCGGGCGAGCGTTGCGGTTCGGTGCCGTCGATGGCACCGGTGTAGTAGTCGGCCACGGTCGCGCCGGGGCGCATCTCGTGCGGTGGTGCGGTCATGCCCGGTTCCATCGGGGCGAGCAGCCGGTCCTTCTCGTAGATCAGGTCGGCGCGGTTGTCGTCGGTCAGTTCGTAGTCGTTGGTCATCGTCAGCGCGCGCGTCGGGCAGGCCTCGATGCACAGGCCGCAGCCGATGCAGCGCAGGTAGTTGATCTGGTAGACGCGGCCGTAGCGTTCACCGGGGGAGTAGCGTTCGGTCTCGGTGTTGTCGGCGCCTTCGACGTAGATGGCGTCGGCCGGGCAGGCCCACGCGCACAACTCGCAACCGATGCATTTCTCGAGCCCGTCGGAGTACCGGTTGAGCTGATGACGGCCGTGATAGCGGGCGGCGGTCGGTACCTTCTGCTCCGGATAGAACTCGGTATTGGGCCGTTTGAACATGGTGGCCGCGGTGACGGCGAAACCGGCCAGTGGTTCGAACAGTCCGCCCGCCGGCACGGTATGTGACGGCCGCTCCGGCAGCGGCGGCGTCGGGAAGCCCAGGAAAACGCCGGTGCCGCTGGAGGATCGGTCGGGGGCGGCCACCGGTTGCTCGACCTCGGGCGGCGCTCCCGGTGCGCGGCCCGCCCGCAGGAACAGCCCGACCATCAGCGCGCACACCAGCACGCCGCCGATGACGAGGATCGGGGTCTGTACGTGGTAGCCCTCGAGTTCCAGCACCCGCGCGGTGGCCACCACCATCACCCACAGCAGCGACACCGGGATCAGCAGCTTCCAGCCGAGGTTCATGAACTGGTCGTAGCGCAGCCGGGGCAGGGTGCCGCGCAGCCAGATGAACACGAACAGGAACGTCCAGACCTTGAGCGTGAACCACAGCAGCGGCCACCAGCCCGAATTCGCGCCCGACCACATGTTCAACGGCCACGGCGCGGCCCAGCCACCCAGGAACAGGGTGGTGGCCAGCGCCGACACCGTCGCCATATTGATGTATTCGGCGAGCATGAACATGGCGAACTTGAGCGAGGAGTACTCGGTGTGGAATCCGCCGACCAGCTCACCCTCGGCCTCGGGCAGATCGAACGGCGCCCGATTGGTCTCACCGACCATGGACACGCAATAGATGAGAAATGACGGCAGCAACAAGAAGGCGTACCAGGTGCCGTGCTGGGCGGCCACGATGCCGGAGGTGGCCATGGTGCCGCCGAGCAGGAACACCGCCGCGAAGCACAGCGCCATGGCGATCTCGTAGGAGATGACCTGCGCGGTCGAGCGCAGTCCACCCAGCAGCGGATACGTCGAGCCCGACGCCCAGCCGGCCAGCACGATCCCGTAGACGCCGATGGACGTGATCGCCAGGATGTAGAGCACCCCGACGGGCAGGTCGGTCAATTGCAGCGGTGTGGTGTGCCCGAAGATCGATACCTGCGGCCCGAACGGGATGACCGCGAAGGCCATGAACGCCGGGATGGCGGCGAGCACCGGCGCCAGGATGTAGATCGGTTTGTCGACGATGGCCGGGACGATGTCTTCCTTCAGGGCCATCTTCACCCCGTCGGCAATCGATTGCAGGCTGCCGAACGGGCCGGTGCGGTTGGGGCCGATACGCATCTGCATGCGGGCCACGATCTTGCGTTCGGCCAGCACCGCGATCATCGGCGTCAGCAGCAGGAACACGAAGACGGCGACCGATTTCAGCAGCACCAGCCACAGCGGGTCGGTGCCGAAACCCGCTGGCCCGTCCGCGGCCTGGGCGAGCATCACCAGATCGGACAGCTCATGCATGACCCTCGACCTCCAAGTCCAGGTCGGCTCGGCGCAGCTCGACGACGCCGCCCGGGTGCGTCGCCAACGCGGTGTGCACCGAGTGACCCGGTGCGTTCAGTGGGACCCACGCCACCCGGTCGGGCATGTCGGTGACCATCAGGGGCAGGGTGAGCGCACCGTGTTCGGTGGTGATGGTGACCGGTTCGCCGTTCGCGGCGCCGATGTCGGCGGCGGTGCCGGGCGAGACCCGCACGACGGCGGGGTGCGCGGTGCCCGCGAGGTTGGGTTCGCCGTCCTGCATGCGTCCGGCGTCGAGCAGCATCCGCCACCCGGCCAGCACCGCGGTGCCGGGGCCCGGACGGGTGACCGGATGCGGCAGATGCGCGGGCGCGGGGGCAGGCGCGCCGTTCCAGGCGCCGAGTCCGGCGAGTTCGGCTCGTGCGGTCGCGGCATCGGGCAGCCCGATCGGCGTGCCCATCTCGGCGGCCAGGGTGTGCAGCACCCGCAGATCCGATAGCGGCGCCGCGGTGCGCCGCACGGTGGATTCACCGAGCGCGGCCTCGAACGCGCGGGGCCTGCCCTCCCAGTTCAGGAAGGTGCCCGCCTTCTCCATGGCCGAGGCCACCGGGAACACCACATCGGCGCAGTCGGTGATCTCGCTGCGGCGCAGCTCCAGACTCACCACGAACGGGGCGGCCCGGACGGCGGCGAGCGCGGCCTTCGGGTCCGGCAGATCGGCGAGCTCGACGCCACCGACGAGGAGCGCGAGTCCGGCTGCCGGGTCGAGGATTCCGGCCGTGTCGCGGCCCGCGGCGACCGGTATCTCACCGCCCCAGACATCGTGCAGCTGACGCCTGGCCTCCGGATCGCACACCGGTCGGCCGCCGGGCAGCAGCCCGGGCAGTGCGCCGGCTTCGATCGCCCCGCGCTCGCCGGCCCGCCGCGGCACCCAGGCCAGCGCGGCACCGGTGTCGTCGGCCAGGCGCACGGCCGCCGACAACGCACCGGGGATGCCGGCCAGCCGCTCACCCACCATGATGACCGCCCCCGGCTGCCGCAGCAGCTGCGCGAGTTCGGCGAGCCGGGCGGAATCGATAGTGGCACCGATGCTTTCGCCGGTCTGCGCACCGCCGGTGCGGATCGCCTCGAACAGGTGCGGTTCGGCACCGGGGACGGTCGGCAGCAGGGTGGCCGACATCCGCCGCACCCCGCGGGAGGCGAAGGCGGCCATCGCATAGATCGGCAGACCGCGCTTGCGGGCGGCCTTACGCAAGCGCAGATAGACGATGGGCGATTCTTCCTCCGGCTCGACACCGGCCAGCAGCACCACCGGCGCGGCCTCGAGATCGTCGTAGCCGACCGTCAGGCCCTGCCCGGCGACGCGCGCGGCCAGGAAATCGGCCTCCTCGGCCGAATGGATCCGGGCCCGCATGTCGATGTCGTTGGTCTCGAGCACCAGCCGCGCGAACTTGGCGTAGGCGTAGGCGTCCTCCATGGTGACCCGGCCGCCCACCAGGACACCGGTGTTCGAGATCGCGGCGGCCAATCCGCGCGCGGCCACGGCCAGCGCGTGCGACCACGACGCGGGCGCGAGTTCACCATCGGGCCCGCGCACCAGCGGCGTGGTCAGCCGATCCGGTTCGGTGGCGTAGGCGAAGGCCCACCGGCCCTTGTCGCAGTTCCATTCCTCATTGACCTGTGGGTCGTCACCGGCGAGGCGGCGCAGCACCTTGCCGCGCCGGTGATCGGTGCGCTGGGCGCAGCCGGAGGCGCAGTGCTCGCAGACGTTCGGGCTCGACACCAGGTCGAACGGCCGGGCCCGGAACCGGTAGCTGGTACCGGTGAGCGCGCCGACCGGGCAGATCTGGACGGTATTGCCGGAGAAGTACGAGTCGAGCGGTTCGGCCTGTGCGGTGCCCACCTGTTGCAGGGCGCCGCGGTCGAGCAGTTCGATGAACGGATCGCCGGCGATCTGCTGGGAGAAGCGGGTGCATCGGGCGCACAGCACACACCGCTCCCGGTCCAGGAGCACCGCTGTGGACAGCGGAATCGGTTTGGGGAAGGTGCGTTTCACCCCGTCGAAGCGCGATTCGGCCGAGCCGGTGGACATGGCCTGGTTCTGCAATGGACATTCGCCGCCCTTGTCGCAGACGGGGCAATCCAGCGGATGGTTGATCAGCAGCAGCTCCATCACCCCGCGCTGCGCCTTCTCCGCCGCGGTGGAGCTGAGCTGGGTATGCGCGACCATGCCGTCGGACACCGCCATGGTGCACGAGGCCACCGGTTTGCGCTGTCCGTCGACCTCGACCAGGCACTGACGGCAGGCGCCCACCGGGTCGAGCAGCGGATGGTCGCAGAAACGGGGGATCTGGATGCCGATGAGTTCGGCGGCGCGGATGAGCAGCGTGCCCGCGGGCACGCTGACGGTGGTGCCGTCGATGGTGACGCTGACGAGGTCGGCGGGCACCACGCCGCTGGTGTCGGTGCGCACGGTCGCGGTCATCGGATCACCTCTCGGGTATCGCTGTCGGCCCAGGCGGTGCTGCGCGCCGGATCGAACGGGCAGCCGCCGCGGCGCAGATGCTCGGCGTATTCCTCACGGAAGTACTTCAGCGAGGACACGATCGGGCTGGCCGCGCCATCGCCGAGCGCGCAGAAGGATTTGCCGTTGATGCTGTCGCAGATGTCGAGCAGCTTGTCCAGATCGGCCGCGGTGCCCCGGCCGGCTTCCAGCCGGGTGAGCAGCTGGACCAGCCAGTAGGTGCCCTCACGACAGGGTGTGCACTTGCCGCAGGATTCGTGGGCGTAGAACTCGGTCCAGCGCAGCACCGCGCGCACCACACAGGTGGTGTCGTCGAAGATCTGCAAGGCCTTGGTGCCGAGCATCGACCCGGCGGCGGCGACGTTCTCGTAATCGAGTGGGACGTCCAGATGCTCGGCGGTGAACAGCGGAGTCGACGATCCTCCTGGTGTCCAGAACTTCAGCTCGTGTCCGGCGCGCACACCCCCGGCGTAACCGAGCAGCTCGCGCAGCGTCACCCCGAGCGGCGCCTCGTACTGGCCGGGCTTGGCCACATGCCCCGACAGCGAGTACAGCGTGAAACCAGGCGACTTCTCGCTGCCCATGGACCGGAACCAGGCGATCCCGTTGCGGATGATCGGCGGGACGCTGGCGATGGATTCGACATTGTTGACCACCGTCGGGCAGGCGTACAGACCGGCGACGGCCGGGAACGGCGGACGCAACCGGGGCTGGCCGCGCCTGCCCTCGAGCGAATCGAGCAGCGCTGTCTCCTCGCCACAGATGTAGGCGCCGGCCCCGGCGTGCACGATGAGTTCCAGGTCGTAGCCGGAGCCGAGGATGTCGCGGCCGAGCAAACCGGCCTGGTAGGCCTCGGCGACCGCGGCCTGCAACCGGCGCAGCACCGGCACCACCTCGCCGCGCACATAGATGAAGGCGTGCCCGGCCCGGATGGCGTAGGCGGCGATGATGACGCCCTCGATCAGCGCGTGCGGGGTGGTGAGCATGAGCGGAATGTCTTTGCAGGTGCCCGGTTCGGACTCGTCGGCATTGACGACCAGGTAGTGCGGTGTGATCGTGCCGTCGGGTTCGGGGCCCTGCGGGATGAAACTCCATTTCATGCCGGTGGGGAAGCCGGCGCCGCCGCGCCCGCGCAGCCCGGCGTCTTTGACCGTGCTGATGACCTGATCGGGCGACATCCCGAGCGCGATGCGCAGCGCCTGATAGCCGTCATGGCTGCGGTAGGCGTCCAGCGTCCACGACTGCGGTTCGTCCCAATGGCGGGTGAGTACCGGGGTGAGTGTCACTGCTGCCCGCCCTCCGACTGCTGCGGTACGGCGGGTGTCTCCATACCGTGTTCGCGTGCGGTGTGCAGCCCGGCCAGGGTGGCCGGGCCGGGGATACCGTCGAGGGCGCCGGGGCGCTCGTCCGGAAAGCCGGCGAGGATGCGGGCGGTCTCCCGGAAGGTGCACAGCGGCGCCCCACGGGTCGGGGTGACCTGAGCGCCCGATCGCAGCGAATCCACCAGCGCGCGCGCCGATTCCGGCGTCTGGTTGTCGAAGAACTCCCAGTTCACCATGATCACCGGCGCGAAATCGCAGGCGGCATTGCACTCGATGTGTTCGAGGGTGATGGCGCCGTCGTCGGTGGTCTCGCCGTGGGCGATCCCGAGGTGCTCGCGCAGGGCGGCCAGGATCGCGTCGCCGCCCATCACCGCGCACAGGGTGTTGGTGCACACCCCCACGTGGTAATTGCCGGTGGGGGTGCGCCGGTACATCGAATAGAACGTGGCCACGGCCGTGACTTCGGCGGCTGTCAATTCCAGCTGTTCGGCGCAGAATTCGATGCCGGTGGCCGTGACGAACCCTTCTTCGGCCTGCACCAGATGCAGGAGCGGCAGCAGCGCCGAACGCGGATGGGGATAGCGGGCGATGATCTGTGCCGCGTCGGCGGCCAGCCGGTCGCGCACCGCCTCCGGGTACGGTGCCGGTTTGGTGGTGAGCCGCAACAGGATCTCGGTCATCGGTCCACCCCACCCATCACCGGGTCGATGCTGGCGACCGAGGCGATGACGTCGGCCACCATGCCGCCCTCGCACATCGCCGCCACCGCTTGCAGATTCGTGAACGAGGGATCGCGGAAATGCACCCGGTACGGCCGGGTGCCGCCGTCGCTGACCATGTGCACCCCGAGTTCACCGCGCGGCGATTCGACCGCGCTGTACACCTGCCCGGCCGGCACCCGGATGCCCTCGGTGACGAGCTTGAAGTGGTGGATGAGCCCCTCCATGGAGGAGCCCATGATCTTGCCGATGTGCCGCGGCGAATTGCCGAGACCGTCGGGACCCAAGGCCAGATCGGCGGGCCAGGCGATCTTCTTGTCGTCGATCATGACCGGCCCCGGCCGCAGGCGGTCCAGACACTGCTCGACGATCTTGAGCGATTCCTTCATCTCCTCGACCCGGATGACGTAACGGCCGTAGCAGTCGCAGCCGGTGGTGGTCGGGATGTCGAATTCGTAGGTCTCGTAACCGCAGTAGGGCGCGGCCTTGCGCAGATCGTGCGGTAGGCCGGTGGCGCGCAGCACCGGGCCGGTGATGCCGAGCGCCATGCATCCGGTGAGGTCCAGGTAGCCGATGTCCTGGGTGCGGGCCTTCCAGATCGGGTTCTGGGTCAGCAGATGTTCCATATCGCGCAGGCGTTTCGGTAGCAGCGCCAGAAGTTCACGGACCTTGTCGACGCCGTCGTCGGGCAGATCCTGGGCGAGCCCGCCGGGCCGGATGTAGGCATGGTTCATGCGCAGGCCGGTGATGGTCTCGAAGACGTCGAGGATCAGCTCGCGTTCCCGGAAACCGAACAGCATCGGGGTGAGCGCGCCCAGCTCCATCCCGCCGGTGGCCAGCGCCACCAGATGCGAGGAGATCCGGTTGAGCTCCATCAGCAGCACCCGGATGACGGTGGCGCGCTCGGGGATCTGCTCGGTGATGTCGAGCAGCTTCTCCACCCCGAGGCAGTAGGCGGTCTCGTTGTAGAACGGCGACAGGTAGTCCATCCGGGTGACGAAGGTGACGCCCTGGGTCCAGTTGCGGAACTCGAGATTCTTCTCGATGCCGGTGTGCAGATAACCGATGCCGCAGCGGGCTTCGGTGACGGTCTCGCCCTCGATCTCCAGGATCAGCCGCAGCACACCGTGCGTGGAGGGATGCTGCGGGCCCATATTGACGACGATGCGTTCCTCGCCTGCGCCGCGCAGCGCCTCTGCCACCTCGTCCCAGTCCTGGCCGCCGACGGTGACCGTGGTCGGTTCTGGTGGCGGAGCGGGGGCCGGGCGCGTGGGGGCGCCGGGATCATCGGTGTGGGTTCCGGCGGCGTGGGTGTCGGTGTTGTTCATCAGCTGTAAGCCCTCCGCTCGTCGGGCGGCGGGATACGCGCGCCCTTGTATTCGACCGGGATCCCGCCGAGCGGGTAGTCCTTGCGCTGGGGGTGTCCGCGCCAGTCGTCGGGCATGGTGATGCGGGTGAGTGCGGGGTGCCCGTCGAACTGGAGGCCGAAGAAGTCGTAGGTCTCGCGTTCGTGCCAGTCGGTGGTGGGATACACCCGGTACAGCGACGGGATGTGCGGGTCGGCGTCGGGCGCCGACACCTCGATCCGCAGCCGTCGCCCGTGCGTGATCGACATCAGGTGATACACCGCGTGCAGTTCGCGTCCGGCATCGTCGGGGTAGTGCACGCCGTTGACGCCGAGGCACAGTTCGAACCGCAGCGCCGGATCGTCGCGCAGCGCTCGAGCCACCGCGACCAGCTCCGCGCGCCGCACGTGCAGGGTGAGTTCGTCGCGGAATACCACCACTTTCTCCACGGCGGCATCGAAGTCGAGATCCACCTCGGCGAGGGCCGAGCGCAGCGACTCGACGAGGGCGTCGAAGTAGCCGCCGTAGGGCGGGGCGGTGCCGCCGGGAAGGCCGACCTGGCGGATGAGGCGGCCGTAACCGGAGGTGTCGCCGGTGCCTGCGGCCCCGAACATGCCGTGCCGGACGCCGATCACCTCGTCGCCGGAGCCGCCGCGCGGATCGCCGGCCGTCATCGCAGCAGCCCTTCCATCCGAATGGTGGGGGTTGCGGCGAGCGCAGCGTGTTCGGCGGCGCGAATGGCTTCCTCGCGGTTGACGCCCAACGGCATCTGCTGGATCTTCTCGTGCAGCGCGATGATCGCGTTGAGCAGCATCTCCGGCCGCGGCGGGCAGCCGGGCAGATAGATATCGACCGGCACCACATGGTCGACGCCCTGGACGATGGCGTAGTTGTTGAACATCCCGCCGGAGGATGCGCAGACCCCCATCGCGAGCACCCATTTCGGTTCGGTCATCTGGTCGTAGACCTGACGCAGCACCGGCGCCATCTTCTGGCTCACCCGCCCGGCGACGATCATCAGATCGGCCTGGCGCGGGGAGGCGCGGAACGCTTCCATCCCGAACCGGGCGAGGTCGAATCGGCCCGCACCGGTGGCCATCATCTCGATGGCACAGCAGGCCAGCCCGAAGGTGGCGGGCCAGAGCGAGCCCTTGCGTAGATAGCCCGCCATCGATTCGACGGTGCTGAGCACGAAACCACTGGGCAGTTTTTCTTCGAGACCCATAATCGACTGCTTCTCCTGGATCGTCCCCGCGGAGCGGGGAGCGCGGTGCGAACGTTCGATGCCGGTCTGCTCAGTCCCAGCTCAGGCCGCCTCTGCGCCATTCGTAGGCGTAGGCGACCGAGACATTGACGATGAACAGAGCCATCGCGGCAAGACCGAACAGACCGAGCGAATCGAAGTGGACCGCCCACGGATACAGGAACACGATCTCGATATCGAAGATGATGAACAGCATCGCGGTGAGGTAGTACTTCACCGGGAAGCGTTGCCCGGTAACGTTTCCCGGCCCGCCGGCCACGGCGTGCGGTGTCGGCTCGATGCCGCATTCATAGGGTTCGAGCTTGGCCCGGTTGTAGCGTGTGGGCCCGATGAGGGCCGCGATGGCAACCGAGCCCAGCGCGAACGCGGTAGCGATCGCGCCGAGTACGAGAATCGGCACCTCGGTATTCACGACTGCACTTCCCCTCCTTGCGAACGGGAGCGGGCGGGGTTGCCGTCCGTCCTCGAACGGGGTGCGGGCGGTCGATGCGGTGGTCCGCGTCGCCGGGGTCGCGTCATCGCCGTGGTGGGCGAGGGTGGGCTGTTCCGAACCTGGCGTTGCGGGTCGTCATGTCATCTCCCGCGCTCATGTGAGCTAGAGCACAGCCTACAACCGATTCGGGGGCGGACCCGGGGATTCGTCGCGGTCTTTGATCGAATTAGCAACTGACATTTATGACCGAAACGGGGCAATCCGCGGGCGCGTCGTCTCCGCTGTTCAGGCGGCCGGACGGCCGCGCAGCAGGCTGACCACGGTGTCGGTCAGCTGGATCGGATCGATCGGATGCGTGGCCGTCGCTTCGGCGCGGGACCAGCGGGCCAGCCATTCGTCATCCGGGCGTCCGGTGAGCACCAGCAGCGGCGGGCAGTGCGCGAGCTCGTCCTTGAGCTGCTTGGCGATCCCGAGTCCGCCGGCGGGGGTGGCCTCACCGTCGAGGATGGCCAGATCGATGCCGCCGGCGTCCATCTGCTCGATCACCACATCAGCGGTGGCGACCTCGAGATAGTCGAGCTCGGGTAGATCAGGATGCGGCTGTCTGCCCAGTGCCAGCATCACCTGGCTCCGGGTGTCGGCATCGTCGCTGTAGACCAGGACCCGCAGCGCGGCGGGATCTTTCGCATCGGCCACGTCGGCATGGTACGTCCGGAGCCGGGTGGTTGGTGGCACGTTCGCCGAGATCGGCCGTGTCGGTCGCCGGGAGGCGCCGGGCCGCGGCGGCACGCTCAGGTGGGCCGGAAGGCGTCGGCGCCCACCCGAGCGGGGTCGAGCAGATGCGCGAGGAACAGCCGGGTGGTGGGGCTGGGGTTGCGGGTGGTGATGGCGTGCCAGGGACGGTCCAGCGGGGTGCCGTCGACGGGGAGCACGCGCAGGGCGCCGGAGTCGAGATGCTCGCCGACGGCGTCGCCGTGGATGAGGGTGACGCCGAGTCCCTCCCGCGCGGCGGCGAGGACCGCACCGTGCGAACCCAGCGTGAGGGTGGGCGGGTCGATCTGCAACTGAGCGAGCAGGTTCAGGGTGGCCTCTCTGGTGCCCGAGCCGCGCCCGCGCAGCAGCCAGGTGGCGCGCATCGGATCGCAGGCGCGTCCGGCGGGGCCGACCACCACGAGCCTGCTCGGGCGCCGCGCGCGGGTGACGAGCCCGGCGTCTCGGGGTGGTCGCCCGGCGATGACGAGATCGGTTTCGTGATGCTGCAATTCGAGGAACAGCACATCGCGCGGATGGATCGACAGGCTCAGTTCGATGTCCGGGTAGCGGGTACGGAACCCGGCCAGCGGGCGCAGCAGTACGTATTCACCGGCGGTGGCGACCACGCCGATGCGTAGCCGCCCGGATTCGGCGCGGCGGACCGCGGCGTGTGCCTCCTGCATGAGTCCGAGGATGCCGCGGCAATAGTCGGCGTAGACCCGGCCCGCCTCGGTGAGGGTGATGCCGCGCCCGGATTTGGCGATCAGCTTGGCGCCGAGCTGTTTCTCGATATGGGCGACGGCGGCGGAGACGGCCGCCTCGGTGACGTGCAGCTGGCTCGCGGCGCGGCGGATGCTGCCGGTGCGGGAGACGACGAGGAAGGTTTCCATCCTTGCCGCACTTACTCTCCCCATTGTCAGACGGTAGCAAACCTGAGGAAACGGTTGAGTTTTTCGGCAAACATTCAAATTGTTTGTCCTGCACGGCGCCGTCATCCTGGACATCGCAAGGCGTTCACCCCCGTGAGCAGGAGGAATGATGGCCGACGAAACCGAGCGTGACCGTTGGGATCCGGGCGTCCAGTCCTACGCCTCGATGGGGTACTACGCCCCGGACTACGAGCCTTCCGACACCGACGTGCTGGCCGTGTTCCGAGTGACCCCGCAGCCGGGCGTCGATCCGATCGAGGCCGCCGCCGCGGTGGCGGGCGAATCGTCCACGGCCACATGGACGGTGGTGTGGACCGACCGGCTCACCGCGCACAGCAAGTATCAGGCCAAGTGCTATCGCATCGATGAGGTGCCGGGCCGGCCGGGGGAGTACTTCGCCTACATCGCCTACGACCTCGATCTGTTCGAGGAAGGGTCGATCACCAATCTCACCTCCTCGGTGATCGGCAACGTCTTCGGTTTCAAACCGTTGCTGGCGTTGCGGCTCGAGGACATGCGAATTCCGGTGGCGTATGTGAAAACTTTCCAGGGTCCGCCGCACGGCACGGTGATGGAGCGCGAATATCTGAACAAATACGGCCGGGCCTTGCTCGGGGCGACGGTGAAACCGAAACTCGGTTTGTCGGCGCGCAATTACGGCCGGGTGGTGTACGAGGCCTGCAAGGGCGGGCTCGACTTCACCAAGGACGACGAGAACATCAACTCCCAGCCGTTCATGCGCTGGCGCGACCGCTACCTGTTCGCGATGGAGGGCGTGAACCGGGCGATGGCCGAGACCGGCGAGATCAAGGGCCACTACCTCAACGTCACCGCCGCCACCATGGAGCAGATGTACGAGCGAGCCGAGTTCGCCAAGGAACTGGGCAGCGTGGTGATCATGATGGATCTGACGGTGGGATACACCGCCATGCAGTCGATGTCGCACTGGGCGCGGCGCAACGGCGTGCTGCTGCACCTGCACCGGGCCGGTCATTCGACCTTCACCCGGCAGAAGACACACGGGGTGAGTTTCCGGGTGCTGGCCAAATGGTGCCGGCTGATCGGCGTCGATCATCTGCACGCGGGCACGGTGGTGGGCAAGCTCGAGGGTGATCCGGCCACCACGAAAGGCTTCTACGACACCCTGCGGGAGAACGTCATCCCCACCGAACCGGCCAACGGAATCTTCTTCGATCAGCAGTGGGCCAGCCTGCCGGGGGTGATGCCGGTGGCCTCCGGTGGTATCCACGCCGGGCAGATGCACCAGCTGGTGGAACTGTTCGGTGATGACGTGATCTTGCAGTTCGGCGGCGGCACCATCGGTCATCCACTGGGAATAGCGGCGGGCGCCGAGGCCAATAGGGTGGCCCTGGAAGCGATCGTGCAGGCCCGCAACGAGGGTCGCGATCTGCTGCGCGAGGGGCCGGAGGTGCTACGCAAAGCCGCCGCAGCCAACCGTCCACTCGACGTTGCGCTGGCGACCTGGGGTGAAGTCAGCTTCGACTACACCTCCACCGACGCACCCGACGCGGTGCCGACGGCGACCCACTGAGCGGCGAATACCACTGGAGGACATGCCATGTACCTGCGTCACGGAGCCTTCTCGTATCTGCCAGACCTGACCGACGCCGAGATCGGCGCCCAGGTTCGCTACGCCCTGCTCAACAACTGGCCGGTCTCGATCGAGTACACCGACGATCCGCATCCGCGCAATGCCTACTGGGAGATGTGGGGGCTGCCGCTGTTCGATCTCGACGAACCCGATGGTGTGCTGGCCGAGATCAACGCCTGCCGGGCCACCTTCCCCCGCCACTACGTGCGGGTGCTCGCCTATGACGCCAGCTACGGCAGGCAGACCACGGCGCTGAGTTTCCTGGTCCAGCGCCCAGTGGACGAACCGGGATTCGCGCTGAACCGCGTGGAGGGTTCCGACCGGCGTCAGCGTTACAGCCTGCACTCCTACGCCACCGACGTCAGGCCCGGTGCCCGGTATGCCGACTGAACGCGCGTCCACCGGTTTCCGGCTGCACCGGCCCGGGGCCGAGGACCCCAGGCCGGTGCGGGCGGTGCCCGCGGACTCGGAGGCGAGTGCGCCGGAGGCGGTGCTGGCCGACAACGCCGTCCTCGATCTGGCCACGGACGTGGCGACCACCGACGTCGAGCAGGTCTTGACCGCCCTGAACGCCGAGCTGGTCGGGCTGACGAAGGTCAAGCGGCGGGTGCGTGAGATCGCGGCGTTGCTGCTGATCGAGCGCGCCCGCGCCCGATTCGGACTGGAATCCTCACGTCCGACTCTGCACATGAGCTTCACCGGCGGCCCCGGCACCGGGAAGACGACCGTGGCGCTGCGGATGGCGCAGATGCTGCACGCGCTCGGCTACGTGCGCACGCCCAAGGTGCACACCGTCACCCGAGACGATCTGGTCGGCCAGTTCATCGGCCACACCGCCCCGAAGACGAAGGAGGCGCTGGCCAAGGCAGCGGGCGGGGTGCTGTTCATCGATGAGGCCTACTACCTGTTCCGGCCGGAGAACGAACGCGACTACGGCCAGGAAGTCATCGAGATCCTGTTGCAGGAAATGGAGAACGAACGCGGCAGCCTGGTGGTGATCTTCGCCGGCTATCCCGATCGGATGGACCGGTTCTTCTCCGCCAATCCCGGCCTGTCGTCGCGGGTCGCGCACCACCTCGAGTTCGACGATTACACCCATGCCGAACTGCTGCGGATCGCCGAGCTGATGGTGGAGGGGGAGAACTTCCGGTTCGACGATGCCGCGCACACCGCGTTCGCCGATTACCTGACCGCTCGGATGAGCCGACCGCGGTTCTCCAACGCGCGCAGTGTGCGCAATGCGATCGACCGCTGCCGGCTGCGGCAGGCGCGACGGCTGGTGGAGCTGGATCGTCCGCTCACCAAGGCAGACCTGATCACGTTGACCGATGCGGACGTCTACGGCAGCAGTGTTTTCGGCGCCTCGGCCGAGCCCAGCGGATGAGGAGAGCACCGCGCGATGCCCGAAGGATGGAAGACCCTCACCCGCTACACCATCGAGGAGGAACACCGGCATCCCGGCTCCTCGGGTGAGTTCTCGGCCCTGGTCAATGTGGTGGCGACGGCAACGAAACTGATCGCCAATCAGGTGACCAGAGGCGCGATCCTGGCCACCCGGGCCGGCGCCGAACCGGGTGGTCCGCCGACGGCGCGGCGTGCACTCGACGCCCTCGGCAACGAGATCATGATCAGCGAGACGCAATGGACCGGGCATCTGTCGGCCCTGCTGTCCGAGCAACTCAGCGAGGTATACCCGGTCCCGCAGGGGCAGCGGCGCGGCAAGTACCTGCTCGCCTTCGATCCACTCGACGGTTCCAGCAATATTGATGTGAACCTGCCGGTCGGCACCATTTTCAGTGTGCTGCGCGCCGACCCGGACGGTTTCTGCCAGCCGGGCATCCGGCAGGTGTGCGCCGGGTTCACCCTCTACGGCCCGGCCACCATGCTGGTGCTGACCACCGGCAGCGGGGTCGACGGGTTCACCCTCGACCGTGAGATCGGCGCGTTCGTGCTGACCCACCCGCGGATGCGCATTCCCGAGGACACCTCGGGTTTCGCGATCAACGCCGCCAACGAGCGCTTCTGGGAACGTCCGGTGCGCCGTTACGTCCACGAATGCCTCGACGGCGTGGACGGGCCGCGCGGGCGCGATTTCAATATGCGCTGGGTGGCGTCGCTGGTCGCCGACACGTTCCATATCTTGACCAGAGGCGGGGTGTACCTGTATCCGCGCGACACTCGACCCGCCGCGGGCCCGGGCCGGGTGTCGCTGCTCTACGGGGCCAACCCGATCGCCTTCATCGTCGAACAGGCCGGCGGTGCCGCCTCCACCGGCAGCGCGCGGGTACTGGAGGTGGCGCCCACCGACCCGCATCAGCGGGTGCCGTTGATCTTCGGATCGCGCCACGAGGTCGAACGGATCGAGCGCTACCACCGCGAACCCGATGCGGGCCCGAGCTTCGACACGTCATTGTTCGGCACCCGCTCGCTGTTCCGCTCGGCCGGGCGCTAGCGGCGTCGATTCTGTTGTCCGGTCATCGAGGAGGGGCCCATGTCGGTCAAGCATCCCGTCGTCGCCATCACCGGATCCTCCGGTGCCGGCACCACCAGCGTCACCCGCACGTTCCAGGAGATCTTTCGCCGCGAGGGCATCAATGCCGCGTTCGTCGAGGGAGATTCGTTTCACCGCTACGACCGCAACGAGATGAAGCTGGCGATGGCCGAGGCCGAACAGAACCGCAACACCACCTTCTCCCATTTCGGGGAGGAGGCGAATCTGCTGGCGGAGCTGGAGCGGCTGTTCCGCGACTACGGGCAGACCGGGGTCGGTGCGGTGCGCCGGTATCTGCACGATGAGAAGGAAGCCAAACCCTACGGCCAGCCCGCGGGCACGTTCACTCCGTGGGAGGATCTCGCGCCGGGCAGTGATCTGCTGTTCTACGAGGGTCTGCACGGCGCGGCCGTCACCGACACTGTCGATGTGGCGCGCTATACCGATCTGCTGGTCGGCGTGGTGCCGATCGTGAATCTGGAGTGGACGCAGAAGGTGATCCGGGACAAGACCGAACGCGGCTATTCCAGTGAGGCCGTGATCGATACGATCCTGCGCCGCATGCCCGATTATGTGAAATACATCTGCCCGCAGTTCTCCCGCACCTACGTCAACTTTCAGCGGGTACCGACCGTGGATACCTCGAATCCCTTCATCGCGCGGTCGATTCCGACAGCCGATGAGAGTTTCGTGGTGATCCGCTTCGCCGAACCGAAGGTGATCGACTTCCCCTATCTGCTGTCGATGCTGCACGACTCGTTCATGTCGCGACCCAATTGCATCGTGGTACCCGGCGGCAAGATGGAACTGGCCATGCAGTTGATCTTCACCCCGCTGATCCTGCGGCTGATGGACAAGCGGCCCACCGCGGCACGGTGACATCACCTGCGGCGCTGCGGCGGCGGTGCGGATCTAGTCGGGAAGCAGCGGCACCGACAGGCCTTCACCGCGGCCGAGTAGCGCGGCTCTGGTGACGGCGCCGGATCCGAAACGGCGGCGCAGATCATCGAGGGCGGCGTCCAATGGTGCGGTGGGACGGCCCTCGAAGGGCAACGTCAACTGGATGGCGTCGGCATCCTCGAGGTTGGTCAGCGCCAACCCGATCAGGGTGATGCCACGTTCCTGGATCAGCGGCAGAGCAGCGGTGAACAGGATGCGGGCGGCGTGCCGGATGGTTTCGGTGTCGTCGGTGGCCTCGGCGAGGGTGTGCGAACGGGTGGCGCGCGTGAAATCGTCGAAACGTAAGCGCAGCACCACTGTTCGGCTCACGCGTTGCGCGCCGCGCAGGCGCCGGCCCAGCCGGTCGACGAGGCCGTAGAGGTAGGCGGCGAGTTCCTCGGGCGGGCGCGGGCGGCGGCCGAGGGCGCGCTGGGCGCCGATCGAGCGACGGCGTTTGCCGGTTTCCACCCGGCGCGGATCACGGGCCCACGACAGCGCGTACAGGTGCCGGGCGGCAGCGGGGCCGAGCATCGACCGCAGGCCCGATTCACCGAGTTCGGCGAGCTGCCCGACGCGGGTGATGCCGTGCTGGTGCAGCGTCGCCGCGGTGACCACGCCGACGCCCCACAACCGGTCGACCGGCAACGGATGCAGGAATTCCAGTTCCCGATCGGGTTCCACCAGGCGAAGGCCATCGGGTTTGGCGACGGCGCTGGCCACCTTCGCCAGGAATTTGGTGCGGGCGATGCCCACCGAGATCGGCAACCCGACCTCGGCGCGCACCCGGGCGCGCAGCCGCTCGGCGATACCCAGCGGCGGCCCGGCGATGCGGCGCAGACCCGCCACGTCCAGGAAGGCCTCATCGATGGAGATGCCTTCCACGACGGGCGTGGTGTCGCGGAAGATCTCGAAGACCGCCGTGCTGGCCTCGGCGTAGGCCGACATCCGTGGCGGCACCACCACCGCCTGCGGGCACAACCGCAGCGCTTGGCCGCAGTTCATCGGAGTCCGTACGCCGAGTGCCTTGGCTTCGTAGCTGGCCGCGAGCACCACGCCCCCGCCGACGAGCACCGGTCTGCCCCGCAGCGTCGGATCGTCGCGTTGTTCGACCGAGGCGTAGAACGAGTCCAGATCGGCGTGCAGGATCGAGGCGTCCGCGCGCGCGGCGATCCGCGGACGGCGCGAGCCCGCGGGCTCGACCGCCCGTCCTGAGGAGGTGGGCGCGGAATCGGACACGAACATATGTTCGCATGCGGGTCCGACAGGTTTCGCTGCCCAGGGTTTGGCGATCTACGGTTCGGGTACGTAGCAATGGTGGTCGGCGAGTACGCTGAGCGCACGATGAGACGGTTGCGGGCCAGTGATGAGGGAGTCGGCACGGTGCGTGGGTTCGGTGATCTCGAAGCGGTGATCATGGATCGGATCTGGGATCGGGACACCGAGACGACCAGCGTCCGCGACATTTACGAGGAGTTGTGCGCCTCCCGCGATATCGCGTACACGACAGTCATGTCGACGATGGACAATCTGCATCGCAAGGGCTGGCTGGCCCGGGAACGCGCGGGCAAGGCCTATCGATACTGGCCGACGCTCACCCGGGAGGAACACAGCGCCCGGTTGATGCTCGAGGCACTGGGCTCGGGTGGTCGCTCCGATCTGGTGCTCAGCCATTTCGTCGACCGGATCAGTGACGAAGAGTCGGCGGGCCTGCGCGCCGCGCTGCGCCGGCTGACCGCACGCAAATCCCCGGGGCCCGCGTGAGCATCACGTCGACGCTGCTGCTGTACGGGTCCGCGGTGGCCGTGGCGGGCCCGCCGGTGCTGCGCCGGCTCACCCGAGCCGGGACCGCCCCTCGCCTCGGTGTGCTGGCGTGGGTGGTGACGGTGGCGGGCGCGCTGGTGGCGTGGGCCGCGGCGGCCGTCGTCTTCGTCGTCGAACACGCCACTGTGTGGCGCCACTGCGACGAGGCCATCCGCGCTTGTTACGCGGTGTTCGGCATGCCCGTGCACCCCTACGACCACCCGGCCGGCCGCCTGGTCACCTTCGCGCTCGCGCTCCTGGTGGCCGTGGCGGCCGGGGTGCTGGGATGGCGGAGCCTGCGGATGCTGATGCGGATGCGCCGGCGGACCCGCGCGCACGCCAGGGCGGTGCGCATGGTCGGACGCCGCATGCCGGGACTTCCCGCCGTCGTGCTGGACGCGCCGCAACCGCAGGCCTACGCCGTCCCCGGACGACCGGACACCATCGTGGTCACCACCGGTGCGCTGGCCGCGCTCACCGACGATCAGCTCGCCGCTGTCCTGGCCCATGAACGCGCGCATCTGTCCGGCAGGCATGGTGTGTTGAGCGCCGCGCTCACCGGTATCGCCGCGATGGCGCCGCGCCTGAGCGTGCTGCGGCAGGGATCGGCCGAGGTCGCGCGGTTGCTGGAAATGTGTGCCGATGACGCCGCCGCACGCGAACACGGACGTGAGCCGCTGCTCGGCGGGCTGCTCGCCATCGTCGACGCCGGCCCGAGCACCCCGGCCGGTGCGCTGGGCGCCGCGGGTACCGCGGTGCTGGCGCGGGCCGAGCGCTTGGCTTCGCCTGCGGGTGCGGTGCGCCGGGCGACCACCAGGACCGCCTTGCTCGGCGTGATCCTGACGACCGTCGGCGGTTTGGTGACGGCGACAGCCTGCGTGGCGTTGTGCGTGAGCGTGTTCTGAACCGCCGTCGGCAGCGAACCTTCCCGTCCGGCTGCACCATCGGCTGACGACGGTGAGATGTCGGTGCTGCCCGTTAAGGTCTGAGCCAGGCCGGAAGCCGGGCGGTAGGAGAAAGGTGTGCGGATGCGGGTGAGCTGGGACCAGGCCTTCGCGTGGCGGTTGCGGCGGCAGTACGTGCGGCCGCGAGCGGCCGTCGGCGTGGTCGGCATCGCGGCGCGACTGTGCGGGCTGCAAGCCCAGGTGGCGTCCTCGGCCGAACTAGCGGCGGCGCTGCGCACGACCACACCGGAAACCGGCGCCGTCGCACGCGCCCTCACCGCGGGCGAGCTGATCAAGACCTGGGCGATGCGGGGCACCCTGCACGCCATGACACCCGATACCGCCGCTGCCTGCCTTACCCTGCTCGCCGCCGCGCGGACCTGGGAGAAGCCGTCCTGGCAGCGCACCTTCGGCGCCACCCCCGCCCAGGTCGCGGCGCTCGCGGACAAGGTCGGCGAGCTGCTCGAATCCCAGATCCTCACCCGCGAGGAATTGGTCGAGCAGATCGCCGCCGATCCCGCGTTCGCGGTGCACGAAGCCGAATTGCGTTCGGGCTGGGGCGCCTTGCTCAAACCACTGGCCTGGCAAGGAGTGCTGTGCCACGGTCCGGCACGCGGCACCAAGGTGAGTTTCACCAGCCCGTCCACCCTGCCCGGCTGGCGGCCGGTGACCGACGTCGACGCGGCCGCGCGCACCGCGGTCACCGCCTACCTCGGCGCCTACGGCCCGGCCACCCCCGAAGCGTTCGATGCCTGGCTCAGCCGCGGCGCGCACCGCAAGACCAGGGTGCGTGGCTGGTTCGCCGATCTGGGGGAGGAGCTCACCGAAGTCGACGTCGACGGCCGGCGCGCCTACATCCTGACCGAACACGCCGACGAACTCGCCGCCACCGAACCCGACGATGCGGTGCAATTGCTCGGCGCGTTCGACCAGTACGTGCTCGGACCCGGCACCGGCGACCCGCAACTGCTCCCCGCCGAGCATCGGGCGAAGGTGAGCCGGACCGCGGGCTGGATCGCGCCCATCGTGGTCGCACGCGGCCGGATCGCGGGTACCTGGGAACTCACCGACTCGGACGAGGTCGTCGCCGCCATGTTCGACGGCGCCGCCGTGCCCCGCGCCGAACTCGCCGAGTCACTTGCCCATCTGGCCGCGGCCACCGGACGGGATCGGCTCACCATCCGGGCGAGCTGACCACCGCTGGAATCGATCAGCCGCGCCCGCGTTCGGCGATCAGGTCCGCCAGCCCGTCCAGGATGCGCCGCAACCCGAACCCGAAGTGATCGAAGTCCTGATCGAAGGCGTTCTCCTCGAGACCGGCCATGATCGGATACCGCCCACTGTTCATCGCTCGTTCCAGCATCGGCAGCTGCGCCTGCCAGAACTCCGCGTCGGTCATGCCGGTGGTGCGCAAGGCTTCCTGCTGGAAGACCTCGGCGCGGGCGGCGCCGACGACGAAGTTGTCGATCATGACGATCACCGAGATCAGTTCGACATCGGTCAATCCCATCGGCTTGATCGCCGACAGCACCACCTCCATGCTCTCCACAGCGCCGGGGCCCATGATCGGGCGCGCCTGGTTGACGTAGAGCAGCCAGGGGTGGCGGCGATACAGCGCCAGCGTCCCGTGGGCGACCTGCTCGAGCGCGGCCCGCCAGCCGTCGGCGGCCGTCACGTCGTGATCGGGACGTTGAACCCGGTCGAGCATGAGGTCGAGCAGCTCGGCCTTGCCCGGCAGATAGCGATACAGCGTCATGGTGCCGGTGCCCAATTCGGTGGCGACCCGCCGCATGGTCACGGCCTCGAGGCCCTCGGCGTCGGCCACCTGCACAGCGGCCTCGACGATGCGGTCCAGGGTCAAACCCGGCTTCGGCCCTCGGCTCGGCCGGGGACCGGTGTCCCACAGCAGTTCGAGCGTGCGGTTGATGTCGCCGCTGCCGCTGGTCTCCGTGCTCGCCATGGTCGTCACCCTATCGCCCGGATCGGGCCCCGAAAATTAACTGGGTACATCGTACTCGTATTAGGGTACGCTGTACCCAGTTCCGATTCGTTCTGCTGGGTACGGAGGGTTGTGTGAGCGAATACGCCGTGATGGCCGAGGGTTTGAGGAAGAGATACGGGGACAAGCACGCGCTCGACGGATTCGATCTGACGGTGCGTCGCGGGACCGTGCACGGCTTGCTCGGGCCCAACGGTGCCGGCAAGACCACCGCGGTGCGGATTCTGTCGACGCTGATCCGGCTCGACGGCGGCCGGGCGACGGTGGCCGGACTCGATGTCGCGCGCCACCCGCGCGAGGTGCGCTCCCGGATCGGGCTGACCGGGCAGTACGCGGCCGTCGACGAAGTGCTGACCGGCCGGCAGAACCTGGAGATGTTCGGCAGGCTGTTCCACCTGGGCGCCCGTCGCGCCCGCAGCCGCGCGACCGAACTGCTCGAGCGTTTCGATCTGGTCGAGGCCGCCGATCGCGGGGTCGGCAAGTACAGCGGCGGCATGCGGCGCAGGCTCGACCTGGCCGCGTCGATGATCCTCGCGCCGGATGTGCTGTTCCTCGACGAGCCCACCACCGGTCTCGATCCACGCAGTCGCGGTGAGGTGTGGGAGTCGGTGCGGGCACTCGTCGCCGACGGCACGACCGTGCTGTTGACCACCCAGTATCTCGAGGAGGCCGATAAGCTCGCCTCCCGCATCACCGTGATCGATGCCGGGCGGGCCATCGCCGACGACACCCCGGAGGGGTTGAAGAACACCGTCGGCGCCGACCTCATCGAAGTGGTGGCCGCCGATATCGCCGACCTGCCCGCCGTGGCGAAGGTGGTGGCCAGGGTCTGCGTCGGCGAACCGGACCTCGACGACGCCGAACGCCGCGTGCACGCACCCGTCACCGACCGCGTCGCCGCACTCACCGAGGTGGCGCGCACGCTCCAGGACCAGGGAATCACGGTGGAGGACATCGGTTTACGCAGGCCCAGCCTCGACGATGTGTTCCTGCAACTGACCGGCCATCGGGCCGCGGCCGAGGAGGTGGCGGCATGAGCGCGACCGCTGATCTCGCGCCTGTGCGCGCTCGCTCGCGCGGCTACTGGGTGGTGGCCGACTGCTGGAACGTGGTGCGCCGCGGGCTCACCCACTACCAGCGTCAGCCGATGAATATCGCCTGGCAGCTGGGCTTTCCGATCCTGTCGGTGCTGCTGTACGGCTACGTGTTCGGTTCGGCGATGACGGTGCCGGGCGGCGGCGACTATCGCAGCTTCCTGATGCCGGGCATGTTCGCGATGACGATGGCCTTCGGCTTCATCAATACCGCGACCGTGATGGTCTACGACGCCACCAACGGTGTGATCGATCGTTTCCGCTCGATGCCCATGTCGCCGTCGGCGGTGGTGTCGGGTCGCGGTGTCACCGATCTGCTGGTGGCCTGCGCCGAGTTGACCATCCTGATGCTCACCGCGCTGGTCATCGGCTGGCGGCCCGAGGGCGGGATACTCGGCGTGATCGCGGCCTTCCTGCTGCTGCTGTGGCTGCGGTTCGCGCTGATCTGGGTCGGCGTGTGGCTCGGGCTGCTGGTGCCGAACCCGGAGGCCGCGGGCGGGCTGTTCGCGGTCGCCTTCCCGCTGACGATGATCTCCTCGATCTTCGTCGCACCCCAGCTGATGCCGGACTGGCTCGGCGTGATCGCGGCATGGAACCCGATCTCCTCTACCGTGGCCGCCAGCCGGGAACTGTTCGGCACCCCCGTGGGGGCGGGCGATTCCTGGATCGAACAGCACGCGGTGCTGATGGCGGTGGTCTGGCCGATCCTCATCACGGCGATCTTCCTGCCCCTTGCGGTGCGCCGGTTCCAGCGCCTCAGCCGCTGAACGACCTGTCGGCCCGGTGTCATCGGCACCGGGCCGATAGGCTGCGACGGTGACCGACGGGCTGGTGACCGAACTCATCGATACGGTGGCGTGGGTGCGCATCGAGGAGGGCAAGATCCTGTGCGCACGGCCGCGCGGCAAAGCTGTCTTCTACATCCCGGGCGGCAAGCGCGAGCACGGCGAATCCGATCTGCAGACCCTGGTGCGCGAGATCGAAGAGGAACTGACCGTCGCCCTGCTGCCCGAGACCGCCGTCCAGGTCGGGGTGTACGAGGCCGCCGACGGCGCTTTCTCGGTGCGGATGAGCTGCTACACCGCCGAATATCGCGGCACGCTCACCCCGAGCAGTGAGATCGAGGCGCTCGCCTGGTTCGGCTACGGCGACCGCGAGCTGGTGCCGCCGGTGGATCAGCTGTTGTTCGACGAACTGGCCGGCGCCGGGCTCCTGCACTGACGGCGCGGGCCGCCGATCAGCAGAGCGGCGCTTTCGAGCCCACGAGTTCACCGCGGAAGAAGCAGACGATCAACTGCACGAAGTCGCGCGCGTAGGTCGCCGAACCGGAGTCGGCGGAGCCGGTGGGCGCGGCGGTCGCCGCGGGGGCGGCCATGCCCACTCCGGTGGCGAGGGCGGCGGTGACGAGGACTGCGGCGCAGGCTCGGGTGAGGACCATGACGGCTCCGTTCGAATTGGGGTGCCGTCAGTATCGGCGGGTCCGCGCGGCGGGGGCAGCCCCGAACTCTCGGGGCGAGGGTGCCGGTGGCGGCGGCGCCTGCGTGAACGTGGTGATCGCGAGGGCGTTGCCGATGAATAACGTTGTGTGCGAGCAACACTGGTGGCGGCCGCGGCATCCTACCCTGGATGGCACGTGAGCTCCAGGCTCGCCGGTCGTGACCTGCGCGACTGCAAAACGAACGTTCCTTCCTTGACGCCGGGGGGCCGGGGCGCAACACTGGAATTCAAGTAAGCGGAGGAATCATCTCCTCTTAGGAGGTCGTTGTGGCCGGACCCCTGGCGTCGATGCCGATTCAGCACTGCGCCGCTCCAGCGCCCCCGCGGTGCGTGCCCGATCCCACGCGGATCTGACCGCACCGGACGGGCCCGATCGAAACAACGTCGTTTCCATCTCGAAGGGTGCCCCCGATGACCCTCATTACCGCCCCGACCCGCCCCGGCATCGTCACACTCGCCGATCCGCGCGCCCGCGACGCGGACCTGACCGGCGCCAAGGCCGCCGCCCTCGCCGAGGCCGCTGCCATGGGGCTGCCGGTTCTCGACGGATTCGTGCTGACCACGGCCTGGTCCGAGCCACAGCATTCGCCGGAACTGTTGTGGCGCAAGCTGTCCGATGGCGGTGCCCGACCGCTCGTGGTGCGGTCGTCCTCGGTCGCGGAGGACAGTGCCGAACGATCCATGGCGGGCATGTTCACCTCGGTGCTCGGCGTGCGCGGCTGGCCGCGCTTCCGGGAGGCCGTCGACGAGGTGCTGGCCTCCGCAGGCACCCCCGCGGCCACCGACGCCGCGGGCGGTGCGGCGATGGCGGTGCTGGTGCAGCCGTTCCTGGCGGCGAGCTGGGGCGGAGTGGTGTTCACGGCCGACCCGGTCACCGGGCGCACCGACCGGATGATGATCACCGCGGTACGCGGCGGACCGGACGCGGTGGTGAGCGGAGCCGAGGACGGATGGACGGCACTGCTCACCCGATCGGGACGCGTGCGGCGGGTCGTGGCGCACGACGCGCCCGGCCTGCCGGGGTCGGTGCGCCGCAAGGTGATCCGGATGGCGTTGCGCGCCGAGCGCATGTTCGGCGGCCCGCAGGACATCGAATGGGCGGTCGACGCCGCGGGAAACGTCCGACTGCTCCAGGCCCGGCCGATCACGACGCTGCACGGCCGCGTCACCGGCCCGGTGCTCGGCCCCGGCCCGCTGGCCGAAACCTTTCCCGATCCGCTGCGCCCGCTCGAACAGGACCTGTGGCTGACGCCGCTGGCCGAGGGATTGCGGGTGGCCCTGGAACTGACCGGCTCCGCACCGGCGCGCCGCATCCGGGAGTCGCCGGTCGCCACCGCGGTCCTCGGCGTCGCCGTCGCCGACCTGGAACTGCTCGGCGTGGAGCGGCCACGGCGCCGGCTGCTCGGTCTGCTCGATCCGCGTCCCGGTGCCCGGAAACTGGGTGCCGCGATGCGGGTGGGACGTCTCGCTGCCGCGATGCCCGCACTCGCCCAGCGGATCTGCGAACGGGCGGACACCGATCTCGCCGCGGTACCGCCGCCGACGGAGTTGAGCCGCACCCAACTGCTGGCCGTCCTGGACAACTCCCGCACGGCATTGACCGCGCTGCACGGATACGAGGCACTGGCCGGCATGCTGGCAAGCCCCCGCGAATCCGCTCCCACCGCGGCGGCGATGGCGCTCGCCGCCCTCACCGAGGCGCGGGCCGCGGGCATGGCCGCCGACCGCGTCATCGAGGAATACCCGGTGGTGTTGGCGCTGACCCCGCCACGCATCGGACCCCGCACCGCGCCACCGGATCTCGATCAGGCCTACGCACCGATCGCGGAGTTCGACCCCGGTGCCCTGGCGCTGGCGCGGGAAGCCTTGCGGCTACGGGCCCGCTGGGTGCAGGAACTCGGCGCCCGCGCGGCCTGGGAACTGGGCACCCGCCTCGCGGCCGAGGGCGCCCTGGACTCGGTGGAATCGGTGGCCCTGCTCAGCTTCGACGACCTCGTCGCCGTCACCGGCCGCACGCCGCTGCGTCGGGCCGATGCGGGTGAGGGCGCGGCGTATGGCATCGATGCCGGCGAGACCGCAGGTGCCGCGCGCGTGGACGCGCCCGGGCCCCTCGCCGCGGAGGGCGGACAGCCCGCGGCCGATGAGTCGCCCACCCGGGCCGTCGTCCAGCTGCCGACCCGGTTCCGGCTCGCCGAGGACGGCTGGCCGGTCCCGGTGGGCGGCGCACCGGAAACCGGGGACTGCGGTGTCGGGGCGGGCGGCGGTTCCGGACGCGGCATCGTCCATATGGGCGACCGGCCGCCGGAGGGCTCGGTGCTGGTGGTGCGGCATCTGGATCCGCGGCTGGCGGTGGTCGTGCCGCGGCTGGCCGGGCTGATCGCCGAAACCGGCAGCCCGCTCAGCCATGTCGCGATCCTGGCGCGCGAGCAAGGTGTTCCGGTGGTGGTCGGCTATCCGGAGGCGACCAGGCGGCTGCCGGACGGCGCGGTCGTCGAACTCGACGGGCGCACCGGCCAGGTGCGGGTGTGCGTGGAACAGGAGGGCCGGGGATGAACGCGCGTGGTCTCGGGATGTTGCTGGCGGTCGCTTCGCTGATCGCCACCGGCACCTATGTTTTCGTGTATCTATATCGCTGGGAGTGGAATCGGGCGATTCTCACCGCCACGCTGTTCATCGCGGCCGAGATCGCCTTGGTGGCGATGGTGCTGACCAAGCGGTTGCGCGCGATCCAGCGTGAACTCGGTGACGGCGGCGAACGCAGCCGTGCCGACCACGACAGCACGGCCCGCATCGTGCACGCGGCGGTACCGCAATCGCGGGTCGGCTTCGCCTGGCTGGCCCGGCCGGACCGGCTCGGGGTGTTCGTTCCGGTGCTGCTCGCCGGTGGTGTCCTGCTGACCGGAGTGGCGTGGCTGGTCGAGCGTCTCGCCCGGTTGACCGCTGGCCCGGCGGCCGAACGCCGCATCCTCACCGGCCTGGAGCGGCTGCGGCTGCCCGAGGCCGGGTTCCTGACCCCGCCGCCGGATCGTCTGCGGTTGCTGCGCGGGCCGCTGACCGGCGCGCGGTGGTGAGCCGTGCGCCGGGTGCTGGTGCTCGCGCTGCTGGCGATCGTCACCGTCGCGGGCCTGTCCGCGATGGCGACGAGCATGAAGTTCGAAACCGACAGCGGGGCAGCGGGTAGCCGCACCATCATCCATTTCGACGCCCACGCGCGGACCCCGGGTCCCGCTGCGGCGCTGCGATTGTGGGAGGAATGCGCCAGCATCGCCAACCACGTCCGCCTGGTCGCGGGCCCATCCAACGACGGCACCCGCTGGACCGTTGTCCTCGAACCGGCCCTCGG
Organism: Nocardia sp. CDC519; assembly: GCF_059509835.1. Lineage (NCBI taxonomy): Bacteria > Bacillati > Actinomycetota > Actinomycetes > Mycobacteriales > Nocardiaceae > Nocardia > Nocardia sp. CDC519. The sequence goes on from NZ_CM183377.1 coordinate 2,869,422, forward strand.
CCCGCATACCGAACGCCGCCTCACCGGCTGCCTCGACGACCTCACCGTCGACGGTATCCGCGGCCATCACCTCGCCACCGAACGCCACACCAACTGACCTTGCGCCGCACCGGTGTTCGCGCGAACTCCCCGTTCTGACCGTGCCGTCTGCCCGCGGCGGGCTGCCCGCTGCGGACGAGCCGTCGCCCGGAGCTCAGTGCGGGCCGAACCGCCGCGGGCGGTCGTGTGCGGGCCGAGCCCCGCTGCGGGCGGTCGTGTGCGGGCCGAGCCGCTGCAGGCCGCATTGGGCGGGCCGAACCGCCGCGGGCTTCCCTCCGCGATCCGAACCGCCGCAGTCTGCCCGGCGACGGGCCGATCTGCCGCACCGCGCTGCCGCGGCGCACCGCCTGCCCTCCCGGGCGGCGGTCAGGTGGTGACGTGGGCTCGGGTGGCCCGGTCGATGAGGTGTTCGATCAGGCTGAGCAGGACGTTCTTCGACGAGACGCGGTCACGGGCGTCGCACAGCATCACCGGGGTCTCCGGGTCGAGGTCCAGGGCGTCGCGGACCTCGTCGGTGGTGTAGCGGGGTGCGCCGTCGAAACAGTTGACGCCCACCAGGAACGGCAGTTTGCGGCGTTCGAAGTAGTCGATCGCGGCGAAGGAGTTGCCGAGCCTGCGGGTGTCGGCGAGCACCACCGCGCCCAGCGCGCCGCGGGCCAGCTCATCCCACAGGAACCAGAACCGGTCCTGTCCCGGCGTACCGAACAGGTACAGCACGAGATCGCTGTCGATGGTGATCCGGCCGAAATCCAGTGCCACCGTGGTGGTGGTCTTGGATTCGACACCGGACAGGTCATCGACCCCGGCGCTCATCTCGGTGATCATCTCTTCGGTGCGCAGCGGCGTGATCTCGCTCAGGGCGGAGACGAGTGTCGTTTTGCCGACACCGAATCCGCCCGCGATGAGAACCTTCACCGAGGCAGCCAGATGCGGCACCCCGTTCGGGTCGAGCCGGGCAGGGTCAAATTTTTCGGATTCCATCCAGTACCGCTCGCAATACGTTGAGGTCGCCGGGCCCGGCCTCCGGTTGCACCGGAGCCCGGAAGATCAGGTGCCCGTCACCGATCAGATCTCCGACGAGAATCTTGGTCACTGCCAGTGGCAGTTTCAAGGTGGCCGCCACCTCTGCCACCGATCGCGGCTGCACACACTCCGCGACGATCTGCGCGTATTCGGGTTCGACACGCCGCATGGTCGGTGCGGGACGCGCCGCGACGACCGCGGTGAGCATGTCCAGATCGTGTGCGGCGCCCATCGTGCGCCCACGCGTCACCGCATAGGGCCGCACCAGCGGACCCGCCGCCTCGTCGAACCACGGCTCACCCATACGCGTCATAACGAACCCACCACATCACGCCTGGGATTCGACCTCGGCGGCGCCATTGCGGGCGGTGGTCGACAGGTAATTGCCCACCCGCTGCACGGTCAGGTTCATCTCATAGGCCACCATGCCCAGATTCGCTGTCTCCGAGGCCTGCAGAGCCAGGCAGGCGTTATCGCCCGCGGAGGTCACGAACAGCACGGCGCGGTCGAGTTCGATGACGGCCTGACGTACCCCGCCGCCGTCGAACCGGCTGCCCGCGCTGCGGGCCAGACCGTAGAGCGTGGAGGACATGGCGGCGAAATGCTCGCCGTCCTCACGGGCGATCCCGTCGGAATGACCGAGCAGCAAACCGTCGGTGGACAGGACGACCGCGTACCGGACGCCGGCCAGCCGCTCGACCAGGTCGTCGAGCAGCCAGTTGAGATCACTTGCGGGGGAAGTGGACACTTAGCCTTCCTGTTCCTTCGGGGTCGAGTTCGGCGGCGCCGGCGCGACGGAATCGTCGGCGGGCAGCGGCTTGCGACCTTGTCTGGTGCCGTTCTCGATGGCCGACATCAGATCTCGGGCCTGTTCGGCGGTGCGAGGTCGCTGCGAGGCGGGCTGCGGGGTGACCGGCTGCGCCAATTGCGGTGCGAGACTAGTCTGCCGATTCCGCCGGGGTAAAGCGGGACGACCGTCGGCGGTGCGCTCCACCGGCTCGGCCGGCCGCGGTGCGGGCGTCGGCGCGGGCGGCGGGTCGGCCAGCAGGGTCGCGGTCGGTGCGGGCGCCGATTCCACGGCGCGCGTTACCGGCTCGCTCGCCGCGGGCAACGCCGGTCGACGTTGCGGCTTGGTCACCGGCTCGCTGGGCGCGGCGCCGGTCTCGCCCGGCAGCAGCAGCTTCGACGGCACCAGCACGATCGCCCGCACCCCGCCGTAATCGGATTCGCTCAACCGCACCGAGATGTCGTGGCGTGCGGCCAGCTGGCCGACCACGAACAGCCCGAGCCGGGAATCGGCCGACAAGGTGGCCACGCCGAAATCGGGTGGATCGGCGAGCATCTCGTTGACCCGCGCCAGTTCGTCGGCATTCATTCCCATGCCCTGGTCGCTGATCTCCACGACCAGCCCCTTGCCGACGATATTGCCGGTCACCTCCACCCGCGATTGCGGCGGCGAGAACGAGGTGGCGTTGTCGACCAATTCGGCCAGCAGATGCACCAGGTCGGCGACTCCGTTGCCGGCGATCCGCGATTGCGGCAGGGTGCCGAGGCGCACCCGGGTGTAGTCGAGGGTTTCCCCGATCGCGCTGCGCACCAGGTCGATCAGCGGCACCGGGTTGCGCCAGCGACGGCCCGGCTCACCGCCGCCGAGGATGATCAGGTTCTCGGCGTTGCGGCGTTCGCGGGTGGCGAGATGGTCGAGGCGGAACAGGGTGTCCAGCATGGCCGGATCCTCTTCGCGCTGTTCGGCCGCGTCGAGGATCTCCAGCTGGCGGTGTACGACGATCTGGCTGCGGTGGGCGATATTGAGGAACACCGCGCGCACACCCTCGCGGGTGCGGGCCTCGGTGACGGCGGCGGTGACGGCGGCGGCGTGCGCGTGCTCGAAGGCCGTTGCCACCGCGCCGACTTCGTCGCGGCCGAAGTCCAGGCGCGGCGCTTCGGCCACCGGATCGACCTGCTCGCCGGCGCGCAGGCGAGCGAGCATGCCGGGCAGGCTTTCGTCGGCCAGCGCCAAGGTCTGATCGCGCAATCGCTTCAGCCTGCGGATGAACCGGTTCGCCAGCACCAGCGAGACCAGGAAGGCGCCGATGCTGATGAGCAGCACGGTGACGCCGAGAGCCAGAGAGGCGGCCGCGGACTCGGTGGCCGAATCTCGGGACATCTGCTGGGCGTGCCGGTTGTGCATGTCCCAGATATCGAGCAGCGCGTTGTTGACCTCGGCCTCCGCGTCCCGCCATTGCTCGATCGTGGCGGGCAGTGGCGCCGGTTCGTCATCGGCCGTGGTACGGGTGCCGGTGCGGCCGGAGGCTGTCTCCCCGGAGGATGTCTGCGACGGCTCGGTGGCCTCGGGCCGGTCGAAGGTGCGCTGAGTGAGCGCCTGCTCGGTCGACGCGAGCACCTGCCAGGCCGGGCTCGCCAGCACGGCCTGCAGCTTGTCTCGGAAGGCCGGTTCGAGATCGGCGGCCAGCGGGGGCAGCGTGGTGCGATGGGTGCCTGCCTGGGCGATGAACTCCTCCGGCAGCGCGACCACACCCGAGCCGTTCACCAGCGCCGCCTCGGCCAGCGCGTTGCTGCGCGAGACGGCTTCGAGGCCGTAGATGAGCCGGGTCGACAACGCCAGCTGCACGACCACGGCCGGGTCCGGCGCCGACCGCTGCGCCATCTGCGTGCCGATGGTGAGCACATCGAAGACCCGGGTGTAGAAGGTGTAGGCGTCCGGCGTCGGCAGAGCCCTGGCGTCGGCGGCATCGCGCACCATGGCCAGCTGCTGACCGAGAGTGACGAAGCCGCCGACATCGGCGCCCACGGTCTCGGGTGAGAGCTCCTGGAGCGGAATCGACGCCTCGATCAACGCCTGAAACGCCGCGTCGACCCGGGGCCGGATGGACGCCAGGCCCGCGGCCGCGGTGGGATCTCCGGCCAGGTGGGTGAGGGTGAGCCGCCGTTCCTGCTGCACCGCGTCCAGCAGCTGACGGGTCGGGTCGATGGCCGCCTGCATGGCCTCGGCCCACTGTTTGCCGTGATTGCCCCGGTCGACCAGGTACCCCGCTGCACCAACGCCGACTACCAGCAGAGTCAGGCTGGGAATGAGGGCGATCGCCAGTATCCGTGCCCGGACACCGAGCCTCGCTCTGAACATCGGCACAACATAAACGCCATCGTGACCGAATCGGTATTCGGGTCCCGTTGAGCGGGACCGGATTTGACATGGCAGCGGCCGGTCCGGCCGGCGTCGCGCCCGGGCGGTTCTGCGCGATTGTGACACCGGGCACCATGGCGCCTCCGGTGTGGGTAGATTGTGTGTACCGACGAGTAACCCACATCGAGGAGGCACTGATGCCCGCGCCGGAAGCCGACGTCTTCGCCCGACTGAGCGCCCTCGCGGCGATCGACGGCGCCGAGGCACGCCCCACCAGAACCATCACCGAGGTGTTCACCGGACGTCCGCTCGGCACGGTGCCGGTCGGCACCGCCGACGACGTCGCCGACGCGTTCACCAGAGCCAGGGCCGCCCAGGCGCATTGGGCCGCCCGCCCGGCCGCCGAACGCGCCGCCGTCTTCGAGCGCTACCGGGCGCTGATCGTCGACGAGCGCGAGTACCTGATGGACGTCATCCAGGCCGAGACCGGTAAGGCGCGCTGGGCGGCCCAGGAAGAGGTCATGGGCCTGATGCTGGCCGCCCGCTACTTCTCCCGGGTCGCGCCGGGGCTGCTGGAACCGCACAAGGTGCCCGGCGCGTTCCCGGTGCTCAACCGTGCCCAGGTGCGCACCCAGCCCAAGGGTGTCGTCGGTGTGGTCGCGCCCTGGAACTATCCGATGTTGCTGTCCATCGGTGATTCGATTCCGGCGCTGCTGGCGGGTAACGCGGTGGTGGTCAAGCCGGACAGCCAGACCCCGTTCTCCTCGCTGGCCGGTGCCGAGCTGCTCTACCGTGCGGGTCTGCCGCGTGACCTGCTGGCCGTGGTGACCGGACCGGGCACCGTGGTCGGCACCGCGATCGTCGACTCCTGCGACTACCTGATGTTCACCGGCTCCTCGGCCACCGGGCAGACCCTGGCCCAGCAGTGCGGTAAGCGGCTGATCGGATTCTCCGCCGAACTCGGCGGCAAGAACCCGATGATCGTCACCCGCGGGGCGAACCTGGACAAGGTGGCCAAGGCGGCGGTGCGTGCCTGTTTCTCCAACGCCGGCCAGCTGTGCATCTCGATCGAACGGATCTATGTCGAGCGGTCGATCGCCGAGGAGTTCACCACCAAGTTCGTGGCCGCGACCGAGGCGGCGAAACTCGGTGTGGCCTACGACTTCTCCACCGATATCGGTTCGCTGATCTCCGAATCGCAGCTGGAGACGGTGTCCAAGCATGTCGCCGATGCGACGTCCAAGGGCGCGAAGGTGCTCACCGGCGGTAAGGCCCGTCCCGACCTCGGGCCGCTGTTCTTCGAACCGACGGTGCTCGCCGAGGTCACCGACGAGATGGAATGCGGGCGCAACGAGACCTTCGGCCCGCTGGTCTCGATCTACCCGGTGGATTCCGTCGACGAGGCGGTGCGGCTGGCCAACGACACCGAGTACGGCCTCAATGCCAGCGTGTGGGCGGCCAGTCCGTCCGAGGGCGAGCAGATCGCGCGGCGGCTGCGCGCGGGCACCGTCTGTGTCGACGAGGGTTACGCGCCGGCCTGGGGGACCACCGGTGCGCCGATGGGCGGCATGGGGATTTCCGGTGTCGGCCGCAGGCACGGCGCCGACGGGCTGCTGAAGTTCACCGAACCGCAGACCGTCGTGGTCACCCGGTTCATGAACCTCGACCCGCCGCCGATGCTGTCGCAGGACAAGTGGCAGCGGTTCCTGATGACCATCGCCCGCAACCTGCGGTTCCTGCCAGGACGCTGAACCGTCGACTCGGTATGCCGCCCGGGCCTACCCTGGCGGCATGCCGAGTCGATCACGGCCCGCGCGCCTGGCCGACGTGCACGAACTGGCCTCCGCGATGCCGCATGTGACACGCGTGGACGGTCCGCACGGCAATGCCGTCTACCAGGTGGGCGGCAAATCGTTCGTGTTCTTCCGCACCCCGCGTCCCGACGCCGTCGACCCGGAGACCGGGGAGAAGTACGACGACGTGATCATGTTCTGGGTGCCGTCGGAAGGCGACAAACTGGCGCTGGTGCAGGATCGCACCACTCCGTTCTTCACCACCCCGCATTTCGACGGCCACCCCTCGGTGCTGGTGCGGGCGGCGCATCTGAACCAGCTCACTCGGCAGGAACTCGCCGAGATCATCGAAGACGCCTGGCTCTGCCGCGCGTCGGCGCGCCGGGCCCGGTTGTGGCTGGAGGAGCATCCCGCCCCGCCCTGAGCGGATCAGACGCGTTGATCCCAGCGGGCGGCGATCTCCGCGACGCCCGCGCCCGCGAGCTGGTCGAGCGCGGCAGGGCGGCCGGTGATCATGAGCAGCAGTGCGACGATGGGTCCCTCGACCGGACTGCCCCGGCCCGCCGACCATGCGATATCGGTGGCGCTGAGCCGAAGGCCCTGGAGCCGGCTGCGCTTCCAGACCGGCCAGCCGACCGAATACGCGCGGGTCGCCGCCGCGGCGGCGGCCTCGACGGGGACCGGGATCGGCCGGCCCAGCGGCAGGGAGATGTCCTGGCCGTGCACGATGACGTCGAAGAGCACATTGCGGTAGTTGGTGACCATCGGCAGGTCTCGGCACGCGGCCGTATCGCCGATTTCGGCGACCAGTTCGGCGGTCGGGCGGCGGGCGTGCGCGCGCGCCATGGTGTCGACGAGAGCGTTGTAATCGCCGCGGGCGCGGGCGAATTCGCGCATGATCGCCCGCGGTGAGAGTGGCTGCGTGGTCATCGCGACGTGGGCCGCCACGTCGCGGATCCGCCAGCCGGCGCACAGTGACGGGGTATCCCATTCGGCGGGGGTGAGCTCGCCGAGCAGGGCGGCAATGGCGCGGCGCTGCTGCTCGATCACCTGCCAGCTCTGTTCGCGATCCATGGCCATCACCTGCTCGGACGAGGAGTCGCCGACGGCGCGGCGAGTCCGTAAAATTAATCAGGATCTCTGACTATTTTAGTCAGTGACTCTGACTTGTTGCAAGAGCGTGGAAGGGGGCAGGCGTGGAGCGTTCCGCCGAGGAGTCGCCGCTCGGGCTGCTGCTGTTCCTGCCGTATCGGTCCATGGAGAACCGGGTCTTCGCGGCCCTGGCCGAGGCCGGATATGCCGACATCACCCTGGCTCAGGCGCGGATCGTGCAGCGCATCGGCCCCGACGGCACCCGGCTCACCGAACTCGCCGAGCAGGCGCAGGTCACCAAGCAGACCGCGGGCTTCCTGGTCGATCAACTCGAGCGCGCGGGCTACGTGGAACGGGTGCCGGATCCCACCGACGGTCGCGCGCGCCTGGTGCGGCTGTCGGCGCGTGGTCGGCGCGCGACCGCGGTGGCCAACGCGGTCGTCGCCGAGGTCGAGCACGAATGGAGCCGGCATCTCGGACCACGAGCGACGGCACAGCTGCGTCGTGCGCTCACCCGGTTACGGGACATCACCGACCCTTACCGCTGAATCAGCGCAGCCGGTCCGCACCTGTTCGGGGTGGGGGAGCGGCCGCGGCGGCGGCCGCCTCGTCGGCATCCAGGGGCCGCACGTGCAGCACGAACCGTGCTCCCTCGGCCGACTCCAGCGAGGCGGTGGCCGCGGCGCCGGTATCCGGCCCGACGTCGATGGTGAGGTGATCGCGGGCGTATCGGGCGTAGTTGTCGCCGCTCATCCAGAATTCGGTGTGCCAGGGCAGGCGGGCCACCAGCACATCACCGTCGTCCGGCTGAAAATCGCGGGTGCGCAGGCAGATCGGGGTCGCCGCGCCCGAACTCAGCAGCAACGTCACCGGGCCGTGCTCGTCGATCACGTGCCGCAACACCGAGCGCGCCGCCTCGGTGGCATCGCCGCGGACACTGCGGTCCGGCATCAGCGTGCGGGGGCCGGGGCGTCGGTCGTGGCGGTCTCGGCTTCGGGTTCGAACCAGCACATCGCTGCTCCTCGTGGCTGCTGCGGACATCCTCGATGCCGGAAACTATGGAGGGCAAAGGTTGGTGTCACGTTGGTGCCGTCGACGGGTCTAGCGCCCACGCCGCCGGACGGGTTTCTTGGCACCTGTGCGCGCGCCGGTCGATCGTTGCTTCGCGGCGGCCGCGTTCTTGCCCGGCTTCCTACCAGCGGCCGGTTTCTTGCCGGTGCGCGCCGAGTCGGCCCGATCGGAGGACGGCGAACGCGAACTGCGCGGCGAGCGGCCGCGGACCACGCCGATGAACTCTTCGACCAGCTCCGTGGTCTGCTCCGACGGCCACGCCAACGCGATTCCGGTGTCGGGTGCGTCGGTCACCGTCCGGTACACCACGTCGCGGCGGGCGTGCAGCCGGGCGATCGAATGCGGCACGATCGCCACGCCGACACCGGCGGCGACCAGTTCGATACTGCCCGCGGCGCGGTCGAGATCGCTGGTGTCCTGGCAGTGTTCCTCGGCCAGATCGGCGAGGGTCACCTCGGTGAACACCGAGATCGGATGCTCCTTCGGCACCACGACCACGGGCAGCTCGCGGTAGAGCGGGATCGCGCTCAGGCTCGCGTCGTCGAGGGGGAGCCGGACGAAGCACATATCGACCCGACGTTCCCGCAGGGCGGTGAGTTGATCGGCCTGCGCGATGGGTTCCAGGTCCAGCGGGATCTCGGGGAACCGTTCGGCCCAGATCCGCTGCCATTTCGACACCGTCACACCGGGCACGAAACCCACCCGCAGCCCGGTGATCTCGACCGGTGCGTCGCCGGCGTGCTCGGCCCCGGCCGCGGCGATGAATTCCTCGGCCTCGGCCAGGAGCCGGGAGCCGTCATCGGTGAGCTGGGTGGGACCGGCGCCCGGCACGAACAGCTTGGTGCCCAGCTCGTTCTCCAACTCGATCACGGTCCGGCTGAGCTGCTGGCGCGAAATGTGCAGCGCCTTCGCCGCCCGTGCGAAATGCAGTTCCCGCGCGACCGCGACGAACCAGCGCAGACGCACGATATCGGTCGAAGCGAAGCGGCTCATTCGTATCAGCGTATGCGCACGGCCCGCCGCCACCTGCCCGCGGCCGGGCCCAGTACGCTGTATCGGTGAGCCCGGACAAGAAACCGCAGACCATGAAGCCGTTGACGGCGGCGAACAAACTCGGCATCTACCTTCCGGCGGCTCCCGAGGAATTCCGCAACACCCCGATTTCCCGAGCCGAGCTCGACAAGCTGCGCACCGACCCGCCGCAGTGGCTGACCGACCTGCGCCGCACCGGCCCCTTCCCGCGCGATATCACCGCACGCAAGCTCGGCGTCTCCAACAGCGGCCTGGCCCGCGCCGAAGTCTCCGACGCGCTGACCGCCGACGAGATCGCCGCCCTGCTCGCCGATCCGCCGGAATGGCTGATCCGCGAACGCGAGAACTACGCCGCCGTGCAGGCCGAGAACGCTCGCATCAAGGCCAAGGTAGCCGAACGCCGCGAAGCCACCAACCGCCCGGCCAAGAACCGCTAGCGCCACGTGGCTCGACGCGCCTACCGGACCGGCCTGACCCCCGCGGCCATCACCGACGCCGCCGTCGCGCTGACCGCCGAGCGCGGCCTCGACGGCTGGACCATGCGGGACCTCACCGCCCGCCTGGACACCTCGCTATCGGTGATCTACCACCACATCGGCGATCGCGAACGGGTCTGCGCCGCGGTCGTGGACAAGGTCTACGCCGATATGCGCCTGCCGCTCGACGACACCGACTGGCGGACTCTGCTGCACCGGGTGCTCACCGCGATGATCGTCCAGCTGGCCGATTACCCCGGCGTCGCCGCATGGCTGTTGCGCAACGGACCGCAGACCGAACGACTCGTGCCCGTCCTCGACGCCGGGGTGTCGCGCATGCTCGACGCCGGCTGGGGCGATGAAGCCGCCACCGCCTACTCGATCGCGTTCAACACCTGCCTCGGCCTGATCGCCCTCGACGACCAGCGCGCCCGCGACCCCGACGGCGGCGGATTGACCGGCCTGCACCGGCTGCTGGAAACCCATCCCGAGGCCGGGCCGGGCGCCGAGCGGATGCGCCGGATGGTCGCCGAATTCGCCGCGGCCGACGACGCCGAACGCGCCAGGGTCCGGCGTGAATACGGCCGATATGCGCTCGAACGCCTGCTCGACGGACTGGAGCTCCGGTTGCACGCTCTGCGGGCCTCGGCGGGGATGGACCAGCCGCCGGGCGACGACCAGCGCTAGGCGACTAGGGTTCGGCCGCCGCCGAGCAGGGGTCGGTGGCCGCTGACGAGCGGTCGGGTGTCGCAGATCAGCGCCGATGCCGAGCTGTGAACGGGTCCGCCCAAGGCGGGCATGCGGGCCCAGCGGCGCCCGCGCACGAGGGAGTGGCGGTGGGGCGCCCCACCCTGCCGCGCCACGACGTCCAGCAGACCTCTTGCACGCTGCGCCCTCTCCGCTACACTCCAAATTAGAACACTGATCTAATTTCGCTCGGGGGTGTCATGAGAACTGCGGTATCGGAGCAGTCCGCGGCGGCGGCGCCGTCGGGGACCGGCGGCGGGCTCGGTGCGGTGCTCGCGCCCGTGCGTGGCCGGCTGGCGGTGGCCGCCGTCTTGCAGCTGGTCGGTGCGCTGGCGGCGTTGGTGCCCTATCTCGCCGTGGTCGGGATCGCGCGCGAACTGCTGGCGGAAGCGCCCGCCGATCGGGGCGTGGTGTGGGGGTGGGTGGCCGTCGCGGGGCTCGGATTCGTGGTGCGGACCAGCTGCGCGGCCGCCGCCTACACCCTCAGCCATCGCGCCGACGCCGACGTCGCCGCCGGGCTGCGTCGCGCCATGGTCGACCGGCTCGGCCGGGTTCCGCTCGGCTGGTTCACCGCGCGCAGCTCCGGGCAGGTGAAGCGGGCGCTCACCGACGACGTCACCGCCATCCATCATCTGGTCGCGCATGCGATCAACGACCTGGTAGCCGCGGTGGTCACGCCCCTGATGGCGCTGGTCTACCTGTTCGTCCTGGACTGGCGATTGGCGCTGGTGTGCCTGGTGCCGCTGCTCGCCTGGTTCGTGCTGACGGCGTTGATGTCGCGTGACGAGGCGGCCAGGATGGCGCGCTGGAACGCCGAACTCGAGAAGGTCGACGCCGCCGTGATCGAATACGTCGACGGCATCGCGGTGGTGAAGGCATTCGGGCAGGCCGACCGCGCCCAGGACCGATACCGGCGCGCCGGCGACGAGCTGGCCCGCTTCCTCGGCGAGTGGATCGGCCCGATGCACCGGCTGGAAGCGGTGTCCTCGGTGCTGATCTCACCGCCGGTGCTGCTGGCGGTCGCGTTGTGCGGCGGCGTATGGCTCGGGACCGAACCGGCCGAGCTCATCGCCTTCACGATGCTCGTGGTCGGCCTCGGCGCGCCCGTGCTGGCCATCGGATTCGGCGCGCTGGCCATGCAGGTGGCGCGGGCCGCGGCCGACCGGATCGCCGGGGTGCTGACCACTCCCGAACTTCCGCGCGCCGCAGCGCTTTCGGTACCCGACGGCACGCGGGTCGAGTTCGAACGGGTCCGGTTCTCCTACGACGGGCGCGGCCACGCCCTCGATGGCATCGATCTCACGCTGACCCCTGGCAGCGTCACCGCCCTGGTCGGCGCCTCCGGATCCGGGAAATCGACGCTGGCCCGGCTGCTGCCACGGTTCTGGGACGTCGACGAGGGGTCGGTGCGCATCGGCGGCGTCGACGTTCGCGATATCGCCGAAGACGATTTGTACCGGCGAGTGGGGTTCGTCTTCCAGGAGACGTCATTGCTGCGCACCTCGATCCGGGACAACATCGCGCTCGGCCGCCCCGACGCGGACGCCGCCACCATCGAAGCGGCGGGTAGGGCGGCGGCCATTCACGATCGGATCATGGCACTGCCGCGAGGCTACGACAGCGAGGTCGGAGTCGACGCCCAACTATCCGGCGGTGAGGCGCAGCGCATCGCGATCGCCCGCGCGATCGTGGCCGACGCGCCGGTGCTGGTGCTGGACGAGGCCACCGCGTTCGCCGATCCGGAATCGGAAGCGGCGGTGCAGGATGCGCTGTCGCGGCTGATCGCGGGCCGGACCCTGCTGGTGATCGCGCATCGCCTGCACACCATCCGCGGCGCCGATCGCATCGTGGTGCTCGCCCGCGGCCGGATCGTCGAAACCGGACGCCATGACGAACTACTCGCCGCCGGCGGCGAATACGCGCGGATGTGGGCCGCGCAGGCACTGCCGAAGGAGAACGCCCGATGATCGGCAAACTCTATGGTCTGGTCGATCCCGCCGATCGGCCCCGCTTCCGGCGCTGGACCGCCGCGATGATCGCGTTCGCCGTCGTGCAGGGCCTGTGCGTGCTGCTGCTGGTACCGGTGTTGCGTCCCCTGCTGGCCGGCGATCCGGGCGCGGCGACTCCGTGGCTCACCGCCCTGGTGGCCACCACCGTCGCGGCGAGCGCGGTGTACTACGTGCAGGCGATGCTCGGCCAGCACATCGGTGACGACCTGCTGCTCGGCCTGCACCACCGGGTCGCCGATCAGCTGGCCCGGATGCCGCTGGGCTGGTTCGACATCGACCGCACCGGCCGGCTCACCCATGCCATGTCGCAGGGTACGACCAACATCATCGCCGTCCCCGCGCACCTCATGCAGCCGGTGATCGCCGCGGTGACCACACCGGTGGTGGTGGCCGTCGGCATGGTCGTGTTCGATCCGCGCCTGGCGGTGGCGCTGCTCATCGCCGGACTGGTGCTGCTCGTCACGCACGCCCGGACGCGGGAGGCGATCGCGCGCAGTTTCGGCGCCATCGACGACGCCGAGGTCGAAGCGGCGGCGAGGGTCGTCGAATTCGCCCAGCGCCAGCCGGTGCTGCGGGCGTTCGGGCAGACCGGCACCGGCAACCGGTTGCTGGCCGACGCGCTGACCGGGCAGCGGCGCGCCTACGGGGCGATGAACCGCAAAGCCGTGACCGCGCTGGTGACGTTCTCGACCGCCGTGCAGGCGGCATTCGTCGCGCTCATCGCGGTGGGTGTCGTTCTCGCCCTCGGTGGTTCGCTCGATGCCGCCGAACTGATCGCGCTGCTGGTGCTCATCACGCGCTTCGCCGGACCGTTGATCGAACTGGTCGACCATTCCGCCGCCCTGCGGATCGCGTCGGAAAGCATCGACCGCATCGATGAGGTGCTGTCGGTGCCCGCGCTGCCGGAGGGCTCGGTGCGGCGCGCGCCGCGGCCGGGCGAGATCGCCCTGCGCGGTGTCGGATTCGGATACCGGGACCGGCCGGTGCTGCGGGAGGTGGAGTTCACCGCCGAACCCGGGACGCTGACCGCGATCGTCGGCCCCTCGGGTTCGGGAAAGACCACCCTGTTGCGGCTGGTGGCTCGATTCTGGGAAGCCGACACCGGAGCGGCCCGCGTGGGCGGCGTCGATGTCCGGCACTGGGCCACCGAGGCGCTGATGGACCAGCTCGCCATGGTGTTCCAGGACGTGTACCTGTTCGACGACACGATCGAGGCGAACATCCGCATCGGCAGGCCCGAGGCCGGTGCCGACGAGATCCGGGCGGCGGCGCGGGCGGCGCGCGTCGACGAGATCGTCGACCGGCTGCCCGACGGCTGGCACACCCGCGTCGGCGAAGGCGGGGTGAGCCTGTCCGGTGGTGAACGACAGCGGGTGTCGATCGCCAGGGCGCTGGTGAAGAACGCGCCGATCGTGCTGTTCGACGAGGCGACAGCGGCGCTGGACCCGGAGAACGAGGCCGCGATCACCGACGCCCTGCGCACCCTCGCCGCCGACCGCACCCTGCTCGTGGTCGCCCACCGCCTGCACACCATCGCCGCCGCCGATCAGATCCTCGTGCTCGACGAGGGCCGCATCGTCCAGCGCGGCACCCACACGGAACTGATCGACCAGCCCGGTAAGTACGCCGAATTCTGGGCCGAACGCGAGCGCGCCCAGGGGTGGAGATTGACGGGAGCCGAAGCCTGACCCGGGCCCCGGCTCGGTCACGATCCGTTGAGCCGGTATTCCGGTGCGGTGGTGGCGGTCTCGCCCGCGTCGATCGGCGGCAGGTCGGGTAGCGGGGCTGTGCGGCCAGAGGGCGGTGTGCGAGCAGGGTGCGCGGATCAGCCGCGGAGCGCGGTGTGCAGACGCGCCGTGACGACCGCTCGCCGCACATCACCTGGCGGCAGCAGCCGCAGCGCGTGCTCATGCACTTCGACGTCATCGGGCACACGCTCCCCGAAGGTGACGGCGTGATCGGCGCGCTCACCGGCCAGCACGGCATTGCGGACGCCGACTTCCAGATGCGCGCGCCACTGTGCGATTCCGGGCGTATCCGAACCCGGCAGCAGCGCACCCCGATACAGCCACACCGCCGAGGTGGTGTCGCCCGCGGCGATGGCGGCCAGCAGATCGACCGCGTCGCAGGAGATCGGGCCGGTGAGCAGATAACGGCGGTTGCCGATATGACCGCCGGTGGCGCGGCGCAGATGGGAGACCTCCGCCTTGAGGGTGGCGGCGGTGACGGGACGATCGCCGTACAGGGCGGCGTGCAGTTGATCGGGGGTGAAGCCGTCGGGCTCGAGGGCGAGCAGGGTCAGGATCTCCAGCTGACGCGGGCGCAGCGCAATCGTACACCCGTCGCGGGTCAGGCGTGCTTCACCCAGGCATTCCAGCCGCAATCCGGCCGGCGGCGGCGGTTGCGCGCTACGCAGCATGGTCTCCACCGCGGTCACCAAGGCGCGCACCGACGACATGACCAGCGGATGCGACCGGTCCCAGGAGCTCGACAGGTCGAGCGCACCGACCTGTCTGCCGTCGGGGGCGTGGATCGGGGCGGAATAACACACCCAGCCGTGCAGGGCCGCCACCAGATGTTCGGCGCAGAACACCGTGCTCGGGGCGTCGGTCAGCAGCGACATCGAGACCGCGTTGGTGCCCATGTGGGCCTCGTCCCAGCAGCCGCCCGGCGCGAAATTGACCTGCTCGGCGCGCCGGCGCACCGCGCGATCACCACCGGACCACAGGATCGCGCCGGAGGCGTCGGTGACCGCGGCCAGGTATCCGGCGTCGACGGCGACGTCGTTGAGCGCGCCGGACAGCTCGGTGATCGGCACCCGCAGCGGCGAGCGGGCCCACCGCTCACCGATATCGTCGAGGCCGGGCGCGCCGGTGCACCCCGGGTCGACCGTGCCGAGCGAGCGCCGCCACGATTGCGCGACCTCGGTGCGTAGCAAGGTATTCGGGGACCGGGCGGCAGCGCCAGGGGCGGTGGCCACGCGTTCCCATTCCTTTTCGAGATCGGTGCGCTGCTGGGTCAGGGTGCGAAACCGTGCCACACGCAGTCCTTCTCGTCGTCCGGGCGCCGGTCGGGCCCCGACCGGCCTGCTTGCGCGTCCTATCCTCGCGCAGCCGAACCCGCTCGCGGGACGCTTTGCCGCACAACGCTCACCGCTGCGTCATTTGTTGATGAAAATGCCCGCCACGTCGGCGTTCTTGATCGGGGTCTCGGCATTGCGCTGGAAGCTGCACAGCAGATCGACCTGGATGATCGTGGCATCGACGGCGGTGCCGGCCGGTTCGTGGTCGATGTTGTTGAGCTGCTTGATGAACTTGGTGACCGTCATCCGCTTGGTGTCGGGGTCCTGCTGCACGTACTCCCGGCACGGGGTGTCGCCGCCACGGTTGAGGGCGCGTTCGACGTCGTCGCAGCCGGCCAGCACCAGCGCGGCGGCCGCGGCGGTGCAAGCGAGGCCGACCCGTGCGATGGTGGCGTTCATGTGATCCTCCTGGTCGGCGGGCCGAGCCACCTCGCCCGGCCGTCGGCTACAGCCTAGGCGGCCCGGCCGACACGGCGTCGCAGGCTCAGCTGGTGAACACGCGGAGTGGGACGTTCATCTCGGCCGGGGTGAGCGAGCCATGATGGCCGGGCAGCGCCGATTGCAGTGGTTCGGCGTGCGTGCGCACCACCCCGCCGGTATCGCGGGCCACCACCACCAGATCCCCGATCCGCTCATGCACCTGCGGCGATACCGTCGGCCCGAACCAGCCGCAGTCGATGACCTCCGCGCGGGTGAGCACCTGGAATCCGGCGCCGAGGCGTTCCCGCCAGGCCGACATCACGTCGTCGGTGGCGCCGTCGGTGGTGTAGACGTGGCGTGCGCGCGGTTCTCCGCCGAGCCGGTGCACGCCCTCGCGCAAGCCGGGTTCGGCATCGAAATCGATCGTGTCGCCGAGTTCCACCATGCCGTGGTCGGCGGTGACGATGAGCGCCGAACCCGCGGGCATGCGTGCGGCGATATCGGCGGCGATCCGGTCCACGTGCGCCAGCTCGAGCAGCCAGGATTGCGAGGACGGCCCGCGCACATGCCCGGTGGTGTCGAGTTCGCCGTGGTAGGCGTAGACCAGCGAACGCGGCTCCGCCAGCGCCTCGACCACGCCCGCCACCAGATCGCCCACCGAGAAGTTGGGCCGGAACGCGCAACCGCGCAGCACCGCGCGAGTCAGCCCGGAGCCCGCCTGGTAGCGCGGTGCCACCTGCGTCACGGTGAGACCGTGCGCGGCGGCCCGCTCGAAGACCGTTGCGCCGGGCTGGAATTGCTCGGGCACGAGCTGTTCGAGCAGATCGCCCTTGTGCTGGGCGCCGAACAGCCGCCAGCCCAGCGGATCGAACAACCGGTCCTGCCCCGGCACTCGCAACAGATAGCCGACGATGCCGTGCTCACCGGGCGGCACGCCCGCGCCGAGGGAACTGACACTGGTCGCCGTCGTGGTCGGGAAGCCGGCCGTCAGCACGGCGGGGGCAAGGCCGGACAGAAACGGCGCCACCTCGGCGTGCTCGGCCAGTGCCTCGGCGCCGAGACCGTCGATCAGCAGCACACACACCCGGTCCACCCCGAGCTCGAGCCCGAGGCGATCGTGCTCGCCGGGGACCCCGAAACCGGCCAGGACGGAGGGAAACAGATCGGACAGGGAACCCGTTCCATAACGGGGCGCGACGAACACGTGCTCAGGATGCGGGCCGGGGCGCGCCGACGCAAGCCGGTTGTTTCAGGAGCCGGGAGCGATCAGGGCGTTGACGTTGCGCATGATGTCGGCGACCAGTTCGGGCGCGGTGGTGCCCATCAGCGCGCTGCGCTTCTCCAGCTGCCCGTCCAGCCACAGCGAGGCGAGGCCGTGCGCGAGGCCCCACAGCGTCACCGCGAGCGTGTCGGCCTTGTCTGCGGGGAGCTCGCCCGCGCCGACGCACTCGGCGACCGCGTCGGCGAGCACGGCGAAGGCGGCCTCACCCGCGGCCCTGGTCTCGGGGTGTTTGTCGGGTTGGGACAGCTCCGGCCGGAACATCAGCCGGAAGTAACCGGGGTTGTCCCGGGCGAAGCGCACATAGGCGTCGGCGATGGCGGTCAATCCGGCCAGTGGGGTAGGCGCCGCGTCCCTGGCGGCGGCCACGTCGCTGCCGAGCTTCCGGAATCCCTCGGTCGCCAGATCAGCCAGCAGCGCGGCCCGGTCGGCGAAATGGTGGTAGGGCGCACCGGAACTCACCCCCGCCTCACGGGCCACCCGGCGCAGGCTCACCGCCGCGATGCCCTCGGTCTCGATCAACCGCAGGCAGGCCGCGAGCAAGGCCTCACGCAGGGCGCCGTGGTGATACGAGGTCCGGGTCACCGTCCGAGCGTATGCGAATGACACTGGACAAACCAATCTGGGCAGTGTTTAGATTATCTGAGCGCCGCTTAGATGCGTCGCGTCCTTCCTTCTCTCGATGGGTTGTCATCATGGGCACACGAGTACTTGTCACCGGCGCCACCGGCTTCATCGCCGGGCATGTCATCGCCGAATTGTTGAACCACGGATACGCGGTGCGCGGCACCGTGCGCAGCCTCACCGACGCGCGCAAGCGCGAGCACCTGGTCGAACTCGCCGAGCGGGCCGGTGGCGAGATCGAGTTCGCCGCCGCCGATCTCGACCACGACGAGGGCTGGGCCGCGGCCGTCTCCGGTTGCGACTACGTCCTGCACGTCGCCTCACCGTTCCCCTCCGCACCGCCGGACGACGAACAGGAAATGATCGACACCGCCGTGAACGGCACACTGCGGGTGTTGCGGGCGGCCGCCGCCGCGGGCACCGTGCGACGGGTCGTGCTGACCTCCTCGATCGCCGCCATCGCGCACGGTCACCGCACCGACGCGGTGCGCACCGAGGCCGACTGGACCGTCGTGGAGCGCAGTCCCGCCTATCAGAAGAGCAAGACCCTCGCCGAGCGCGCGGCCTGGGAGTTCGCCGCCGGGAACCCCGAGGGCCCCGAGCTGACGGTCGTTAATCCGGGCATGGTCCTCGGCCCGGCGCTGTCGACGGCGACGAGCACCTCCCACGAACCGGTGCGGATGCTGCTCGGCCGACAGGTCCCCGGCTCGCCACGGGTGGGGTGGGCGACGGTCGACGTGCGGGATCTCGCGGTCGCGCACCGGCTGGCCATGGAAACGCCCGAGGCGGCGGGCAAACGTTATATCTGTGCGGGCGAACATCTCTGGATGCGTGATCTCGGACGCCTGCTGGCCGAGGAATTCGGCCCGCGTGGCTTCCGGGTGCCGACCCGTCAACTGCCCGATCTGCTGGTGCGCGCCATCGCCGTGGTGGACAAGACCGTGCGGCTCACGGTTCCGTCGCTGGGGCAGGTCGATCGCCTCAGTGCCGAACGCGCCCGACGTGAACTCGGCTGGACCATGCGCCCGGTCCGCGAGTCGGTGCGCGACACCGCTGAGAGCCTGCTGCGGCTCGGCATGGTGCCGATGCCCTCGGGTGCCCGCTCGAGTGCGGCCGAACCTGCTCACACGTAAGGAGTCCGCTCATGATCACCGCAACGTTGATCGTCGCGATGCTCGGATTGCTTCGTCGGCTGCGCCGGCGGGAGGGGAATAGCGCGGACACCGATACCGGTGCCGCGCGGCGGGTCTCCGCATGGTGGCGCTCCGGCCGGGTCGCCGCGTCGGCGGCGGCGTTGTCGGGCGCGAGCGTGGCCGCCGCCGCCTGCGTCGCCTGCTGATCGCGGGTTCGCGCACCCGGCGTCCTGCGTCCGCCCGCGCCGTCCTGTGCAGAGAGGCGGCGCGGGCGGGCTGGGAGGCGGGCGACGCTGCGCCGATATGGGGACCGCCGGCGGCGGCTGACGCGATCCGGCCGTTCACCGTCAGCAGATTCGCGCCGGCTCAGCCGGGTGCGGTCGCCGCGTCGGGAGATTTTGCGGCGAACGACTCGGGCCTCCCAGTTCCGGGCGCACACCGACGGTCCTGGTACACAAGAGCAGTGAGCACACAGCGTGAGTTCCGGTTCGGTGTCAACATGGTGGTCCCGGAGTCGAGGCAGGCGTGGGTCGCCAAATGCCGCCGGGCCGAAGCACAGGGCTACGACGTGGTCGGGGTGGCCGATCATCTCGGGCTGCCCGCGCCGTTCCCGACGATCGTGCTCGCCGCCGAAGCCACCGAGCGGGTCCGGCTCAACACGTTCGTCCTGAACACTCCCTTCTACAACCCGGTGCTGCTGGCCCGCGAGGTGGCCGGCGTGGATCAGTTCACCGACGGGCGCGTCGAACTCGGGCTCGGCGCGGGCTATGTGCAGGCCGAGTTCGAGGCGGCGGGCATCCCGTTCGGCACCGGTGGTCAGCGGGTTGCCCACCTCGAGAACACCGTCGCCACGCTGCGGAAGCTGTTCGCGGATTCCGAGTATCAGCCGCGGCCGGTGCAGCCGGGTGGGCCGCCGCTGCTCATCGCGGGCTGGGGCGACCGGCTGTTGAAGCTTGCCGCCACCCAGGCCGACATCGTCGGCCTCACCGGTGCGGCGTCCGGAGGAGGTGGGGCGCTCACGCTCGCCGGCGTGGAAGCCACTACCGAACGGGTCCGGTACGTGCGAGAGCTGCTGGGGGAGCGCGGCGATGGAGTCGAACTCAACATCTTGGTACAGGCGGTGGTGCCGCCCAGCGAACGCGCCGCCCTGCAGGACGAATACGGACACGTCCTGCCCGGCGACGCACCCGACGAGCTGCCGACCCTGCTGTTCGGGACCCCGGCCGAGATGGCGCAGCGGCTGCGCGAACGGCGCGAACAGTACGGCATCTCCTACATCACGGTGCTCGAACCGTACATGGACGCGTTCGCCCCGGTGATCGAACAGCTGCGCTGATCACGCGGGCTTACGCCACAGCAGGGTGTAACGCCACATCAGTCTGCGCCGGATCCGCGCGCCCGGCAGCACGTCGGCGGCCGCCGCGCGGATCTCCGGCAGCGTGTCCTCCGGATCGCGGCAGGTGAAACCCGGCCCCCGGCTGCCGCCGTGGCGTTTATCGATGGCCCAGATCGCGGGCAGCAGCGGAAGATACGCGGCGTCCGCGCCGATACTCATCCTCCACAGCCCGACCACGGCCAGCGTGCCGCCCGGCGCGACCAGATCGCGCAGCGCGGTGAGCCCTTCGACCAGCGGCACATGATGCAGCGTCGCCACCGCCGTCACGACATCGAAGGTCTGGTCCAGCTCCCGGAAATCCGCCTGCGCGAGACGAACATTCGCCGGAACCGCGGCCTCGGCGATGATCCCACCGTCCACATCGACACCGAGCACCGATTCGCAGCGATCGGCGAGCTTCGCCGCCAGCAGCCCGTCGCCACACCCCACATCGAGCGCGGTACGAGCGGACTCCGGCACCTGCGCGATCAGCCACGGATGGTAATGCGTGTTGTGATTCCAGTACGGATCGGCGCTCACGCCCCCACACTACGTCCCCCGAGCCGCCGCTCCCCCCAGCCATTGTTTCGACTTCGCACAGGGTGTGGCGAGAACTGGGGTGCCACAACTTGTGCGAAGTCCTCCGAACCTGTGCGAACTACAGACTGGCCCCGAGCCAGTGCGCGAAACCGAGGAGGTTGTCGGACCGGCGGCGCTGGGCGGAGGCGATGGCGTAGACGGTCTCGCGGACCGAGGGGTGCAGGCGGGTTTGCTGAGGAGCGGCGGCGCGGGCCTTGTTGAGCGCGGCGAGGGCGCGGTCCGGCTTTCCCGACATCAGCCAGGCGCGGGCATTGTCGTGCCAGTGATGAGCGACCCGGGTAGGCGGGGCGTCTCCGCCGTAGGTCAACTGCGCACCCTCCAGTGCGGCGCGGTGCGGGTCGCCGGCCTCTAATTCGACGGCGTGCGCGTGTATTTCGACGTTGAGTGGACCGAAAGCCGTCATATAGAGATCGGTCTCGCCGGTCCGGGTCGCCAGCTCACGGGCTGCCTGGATGTGGTCGGTGGCCGCCGAGTAATCGAGCTTGCGGGCCTCATTGATCGCCCCCGCCAAATGGGAGTAGCCCGCGAGGACCATGCCCGATGTGGTGTTATCGGCGGCGCTGATGGCGTCGTCGATGAGCCGTGATGCCACCTGCGATTCACCGTAGTGTGTCAGTACTCTCGCCCTCGCCAGGGCCGCGAAGGCACCGAAGTTCCGATCGTCGCCGAGTGGCGCATAGCTGTCGGCCAGATCCAGCGCGGGCAGCGTGAGCATCAGGTGACCGGTCCGGCGGGTCGACCACTCCGCAAGGATGTAGGCCGACGTCAGCAGCGAATAGGCGCGTGTCTGCCGGTCCCCGGACAGTTCCCGCACGGCTCCGTGTAGGCGGCGGATGATGCCGGGCAGCACTTCGAGGGTCTGGCGCGTCCGATCGCTGCGGTAAAGGTTTTGCGCTGCGGTCAATTCGGTCTCGAGCTGCCCTAATTCCGGCGGTTCCTCGGCTGTGGCATACCGGCCTTGCGCCAGGAGGATCGACAGCTCGTTGATCGCATCCGATAGTGGCTTCCCATCGTCGTATGGCGCACCGGTCAGCTGCTCGGGCATGATCCGCAGGGCCCGAGCGACGGCGGAGACGAATCCTGGTGAGGCGACTTCGCGCCCCTGCTCCACCGCCTTCACCATGCTCAGGCTGTAGGCCGCCCGGTCGGCCAGTTGTCGCTGGCTCAGACCTGCGATCTTGCGTTCCGCGGCTACGGCTTGCCCCACGTGCTGCCACATGATTCGAGCCTAGATCGATTCCCCGCACCCTGTCGCGCGTGTCCGCGCGCCGAACACGCCTCTGTCCCTTCGCTGTCCCTCGCCGCCCTCGCCGGTCCCGAATCTGAATCGACGACCAAGGAGGGGCACCGACCATGAGGTCACAACCAACGGCATTCGGGTGGATCGACCCGGAGATCAGCACCGCACCGGAGTGGGATTCCGCGCAGATGCAGCGATTGGCGCGGCGGCTCGGCTACATCCTGGTGCGGGGGAGGGAAGGCTCTCATCTACCGCTCGTCGAGCAAGTGCGTGCGGCCGAGGTGGATGCGGTGATCCTGCCCGCGCCGCACCACGTCGATCCGTTGTCCCTCGACGCGATCATGCATCTGTGCGATGTCGAAACAGTGTGCCCGCGGCTGTCGTTCGCCCGCTGGACCGTGATCGGGCCGGCGTGGTGAGCGTCGCGGTCGGCTTCGGCATCGCCATCGGGTTGCCGCTCGCGGTGATCGCGGCCGCGGTGTGGTGGCCGCCGGCGCGCGATCGGCGTTCCGATGATGACGACGAGTGAGTCAGGTCGATGACCAGCGGTATCACTCCCGAAACAACCCATCGGGTACCCGTGAGGTCACTTAGGTGGTAGGGGCTGCACCCGCTGGCGGTGGTCCGGGCGAGTAGCACCGCCGACGTCGCGGGGACCCTGCGCTGGGCACCCGGCGGTGGCCGCCTTTCGCGATGGGCCGGTCGAGTGAAACGCTGGCGGCACGCGGTGTGTGCTCGTTCCGGTCAGGGATGTCTCGGCGTGGTCGATGCGCCCGCGAACTCCACCAGCCAGCCCGGGAACTCCGTCAGATCGTCCAGCACGATGCCGGCGCCCGCGGCGCGGAGCTTCGCGGCGGTGCACGGTCCGGTGGCAACGCCCACCCCGAACGCACCGGCCGCGCGGGCTCCACGCATATCACCGGCGTGGTCACCGACGAAAATCTGCGCACCATGCTCCCGCAAGGCCACCGCCTTACCGTCGGACCACAGATCCCCGGCGACGATGTCGATCGGCCACCCGAGATGACGGATGTGCAGCTCGGCATGCGGCTGGTGTTTACCGGTCACGACGAGCACGCGCCCACCGCCCTCGGCCACCGCACCAATCGCCGCATCGGCTCCGGCCATGGCCGCAATATCGGCGATGACCTCGGGGTAGAGCTCGCGGTACCGCTTCACCAGCGCCGGAATCAGCGCCTCTGGCGCACCCGCGTCGGCCAGGATCATCGCCATCGGCGGCCCGAGCCGCTCGGCCAGCGCACTACCATGCAATTCCAGCCCGTACTCCGCGGCCACGACATCGATCGCCCGCGCGACACCGGGCCGCGAGTCGATGAGGGTCATATCCAGGTCGAAGCCGACGGTCCAGGTCACCACTCGACCCTATCCACCGCGACCGCGTCGGCCCGCGCCCGGCCACCATCGTCGGCCACGCGCCCTCCAGCAGTGGGCGCACCCGGCAGGCCGAGGTCAGGCTCGGAGGTGCGTGAACTCCTCGGTCCCGGTGACCCGCAGCAGCTCGAGCGCCCCGGCCTCGGGGGTGCCGGGGGCCGCCGAATACACGACGACGGTTTGGTCGCTGTCGGGCACCAGCAGGGTGTCGCAGTCCAAGGTGAGGCGTCCGAGGTCGGGATGAACGATGGTCTTGCGGCTGTTGCGGAGGTGGCCGGCACGGCGTTCGCCCCAGAGGCGTTCGAAGTGCGGGCTACCGGTGCGCAGTTCGGTGATCAGGCGTTCGAGCGCGGGATCGGATGGGTAGCGGGCGCGGGCGGCGTGCAGGCTGGCCACCCAGGTGGTGGTGATGGTGTCGATGTCTTCGGGTGGCAGCACCACCCGGTTGGGTCCGGTGCCGAGGAAGGCCTGCCAGATGATGTTGCGGCGCGCCGGTGGCCAGCGGGAGAAATCGCCGAGCAGCGCCGCGGCCATCGGATTCCAGGCCAGCACATCGCTTTTGGCCGAGAGCACCAGCGCCGGTAGGTCCGCCATCCGGTCCAGCACCAGGCGCAGCACGCTCGCGCGCACCACCATCGCGATCCGGTCGGCGCCGGGCGGTTCGCTGCCGGCGAGCCGGAACAGCAGGTCGCGGTCGTCGTCGCTGAGCCGCAGCGCTCGCGCCAGCGCCGCCAGCACCGACGGGGAGGGCCGTGGCCCACGCCCCTGTTCGAGCCGGACCACATAATCGACGCTCATCCCGGCCAGCTGCGCGACCTCTTCCCGGCGCAGCCCCGACACCTGTCGGCGTGCGCCGGCGGGCAGCCCGACGTCTTCGGGACGGATCCGGGCGCGGGCCTGGCGCAGCAGTGCCGCGAGTTCGGAGCGATCCATCCATCGATCATCCCGCAGCGGACCGGGCATCGGGTGGTACTGCTGATCCCTGCCTACCGGCGCTGATTCGAAGGCGCACGACGGACGCCGGGGTGGTACCGCCGCTCCCAGGATCGAGCGGTCCTGCCCGCGACGCCGGCCGCGAATCACGCTGGAGGCATGAACGCGACGACGAAGACAACAGCCCTGGTCACCGGGGCGAACAAGGGGCTTGGCCGCGAAACCGTCCGGCGGCTGGCCGAACTGGGGTGGCGAGTGTTCCTCGGCGCCCGTGACACCGAACGCGGACAGGCCGCCGCAGCCGAATTCACCGCGGCCGGCCACGATGTCTGCTTCGTTCCGCTGGATGTCACCTCCGCCGCATCGATCGCCGCGGCGGCGAAGTCGGTCGCCGAGCAGACCCCGCACTTGGATGTGCTGATCAACAATGCCGGTATCGGCGGACCGTGGGTCGGCCCCGCCGACACCGTCGCCGCCGATGTGCGAGAGGTCTTCGAGACCAATGTGTTCGGGCCGATCGAGGTCACCCATGCGTTCCTGCCGCTGCTGCGAGTCTCGGCCCAGCCGCGCATCGTCATGGTGTCCAGTGGCATGGGCTCGCTGGCCATCACCTCCGACCCGGCCCGGCTGGAATCGACCATGCCCGGACTCGGTTACACGGCCTCCAAAACCGCCCTCAACATGATCACCTCCCAGTACGCCCGAGCCCTGCCCGGCATCCAGGTGAATGCCGCTGACCCCGGCTACACCGCCACCGACCTGAACGGCAACAGCGGGCACCAGACCGTCACCGAGGGCACCGACGCCATCGTCCGGCTGGCCACCCTCGGCCCGGACGGTCCGACCGGCGGGTACTTCGACCGCGAGGGACCACTGCCCTGGTAGTCGATCGTTGGAACCCCCACGCCGGGATGTCGGTAGGGGACCAGAAGCGATCGCGCGGTTCGGGCCCATCCGGCGCTGCCGGACGGACCCGATTCATGCAGCAGCGAAACCGCTTGGGGGAGTGGTGATTCACGTGGAACCGCGGATGCACCGCGTGCCAGTGCCCATCTCCGATCCCCTCGTGCAGGCTGTGCAAGCATGCATCAACTGCCAAAATCTGGCGGTGTCGGGACCGCGAGATCACCGTTCGCGCAGGTGAGCTCAGGTGGCGGGCCCCGTCACGGCGACCGAAGCCGGTAAACCCGCGAGTTCGTCACCGTGCACCTCAAACCGGCGTCTCGACGCGATCAGGCAGGTAGCCGGTGGCCATGAACGTCTCGACGAACGTGTCGATCACCGACCGATCGACCGTCGTGCACCTGATCCCGGTGCGCGCCAACGCCGTGACGGTGTGCTGATCGCCGTAATCGAGGTGCCGGGTCGGGCCGAGCCCGCTGGATAGCAGCAGTGCCGCACGGACCAGGGATTGGTCCCCGGCGGCTGCGCGCAGCGCCGATTCGCGTTCCAGAGCGTCGAGGACGGTCGACAGGTCGGTGGTCGAGATCGGCACACCGTGATCAAGCAGACTGTCGAAGACGTCGGCGAGGGCCACCGGCGTCTTGTTCACCAGGTGATAGACGTGCCGGGAGGGAGCATCCAGCGAGATCGCGACGATAGCGCCGACCACATAGTCCACTGGGACCAGTGAGACCGTCGCATCCGCGACCTCGGGTGCCATGCCCAACACCGCCGCCGCGCGTACCAGGCTCCACAGCGAGTCCGATTCGTTGTTGATGCCATGGGCTGCCGAACCGCACACGGTGCTCGGCCGGAAGATGGTCGCGGGGACACCGCGGGCGATCGCCTGCCGAACCAGTTCCTCGGCAGCCCATTTCGAAGCGATATAGCCGCTGTCGGGCAGTTCGCCTGCGCGCAGGCGGATCGTCTCGTCGATGACATCGCTCGGAGCGGTCGCCGAGACCGCGGTGCCGATGGTCGACACGAAGTGCGTCGGCTTCACCCGTCCGGTGGTGGCCAGGCGCAATATCCACCGGGTACCTTCCACATTCGCCGCCCGCAGCCGGCTGTACGGTTCGACGTGGTTGACCCGCGCACCGTTGTGGTAGATCACGTCCACGTCCGCGGCGAGCCGGTCGAACTCGGCCTCGGTGAGGCCGAGCATCGGGGCGGCGAGATCGCCGGGCACCGCGACGATGCGATCGGCGAAGGCGTGCTCCCACAGCCGGTAGCGCTGTAGCGCCGATCTGATCCTGGCCGCGGCATCGTCGCGGTCACGTGCGCGAACCAGGCAGCGGACGGTGGCTTCGGTGCGGTCGAGCAGTTCCCGCAACAGATGCGCACCCAGATAGCCGGTCGCGCCCGTCACGAGGATGGTGCGGACCGGGCCCGGACGCACCGAACTGCGGCCGGCCGCATCGATATCGTCGTCGAGGACGGCGTCCACGGTGGGCGTGGGTATCGGTGTGGGCTCGGCGTTTCCTTCCAGCAGCGCGGCGAGGCCGCCGACCGTCGGGGTGGACAGCAGCGCCGACATCGGAACTCTGCGATCGATGCGGGCCGACAACCGTTGGTGCAGAGTGAATGCCAGCAGCGATGAGCCACCGAGTTCGTAGAAATCGTCGTCCACGCCGAGCGCATCGAGGCCGAGCACCTCCCGGAAAACCTCAGCGATCTGCTCTTCGAGCGGTGTCCGTGGCCGGGCGTAGGTGGTCACGGCGAGCACCGGCTCGGGCAGCGCCGCACGATCGAGTTTGCCGCTGGAATTCGTCGGCAACGCATCGAGCACCATGATCGCGGCGGGAACCATATACATCGGCAGCTGTTGCGCCACCCGGCTGCGCAACGAACCGGGGTCGATGGCGGTGCCGGCCGCGGCGACGACGTAGGCGACGAGACGATCACCTGCGTCGGAGGGGCGCATGGTGACGACGGCTTGTGCTACCGCGGGCTCGGCGAGCAACGCCGTTTCGATCTCACCCAGCTCGATGCGCTGGCCGCGCAGCTTGACCTGGAAGTCGGTGCGGCCGAGGTACTCCAGCCGTCCGCCCGCGTTCCAGCGCACCAGATCCCCGGTCCGGTACATGCGCGCACCGGGTTCGCCGAGCGGGTGCGCGACGAATCGGCCGGCGGTGAGCTGAGCGGCCGCGTGATACCCGCGGGCGAGTTGTCCACCGGCCAAGTAGAGCTCACCCGTCACACCGACCGGCACCGGCCGAAGCCGCCCATCGAGCACGAGGACGTGACTGTTCCACTGCGGAACACCGATCGGAACCTGCGCGCCCACCAGGTCGGCCGAGGTGAGCTGATGTTCGGTGATGCTGACCGCCGCTTCCGTCGGCCCGTACAGGTTGTGCAGTTCGGCGTGGCAGCGGGCGGCGAAGGCGCGTGCGGTTTCCGGGGGCAAGGCTTCGCCGATGACGAACACCGCGCGAAGTGTGGCGAGGTCGGCCGGCTCGGCGTGCGCTGCGAACACCGTCAGCATGGACGGGACGAAGTCGGTGAGCGTGCAGCGATGCCGCGCGATCAGACGGCACAGCGCCGCCGGGTCACGATGGTCCTCGGGCTCCGCGAGCACGAGCTCGGCGCCCGCCCACAGCGGCAGAAAATACCCCCACAACGACACGTCGAACGTCGCGGGAGTCTTCTGAAGATAACTGTCGGTGCGGTCGATGCGGTACCGATCGGTCATCCACGCGAGCTGATTGACGATGGCCGTGTGGCTGATGACCACGCCCTTAGGGCGGCCGGTGGAGCCGGAGGTGTAGATGACGTACGCGGGTTGCTCACCGTGCGTGCCGGCCACGCGCTCGGCATCGGAGATCGGGGCCGCGCTCAGCGACGACAACTCCAGCCCGTCGACGGCGTACGCGGCCACACCGTCCGGTGCGGCGAAGCCGTCGGCAGACGTGGTCAACACGCAACGCGGTGACGCGGATTCGAGCACATGCCCGATCCGCTCGGCCGGATGTCCGGGGTCGATCGGTACCCAGGCCGCGCCCGCCTCGACGATCGCGCAGAACGCCACCACCTGGTCGATCGAGCGGCGCATCGCCACGGCGACGATGTCCTCCGGCCCGACACAATGGCCGATCAACCAGCGCGCCAGCCGGTGCGTCCGGTCGTGGAGCTGCCGGTAGGTCACCGATTCCGTACCGCAGATCACGGCCACGGCATCCGGTGTCTGCCGCGCCCGTTGCCAGATGGGAGCCGTCAGTCGGTGCGCGCCGACCCGGCGCGCGTCGCCGGAGGACCACTCGCGCAGGGAAAGCCGGTCGGCGGGGCCGATGATGTCGAGCTCGCTCACCGGCGTCCCTGGACGGTCGGCGATCTGCTGCAGCAGATGCAGGTAGGTGTCGAGGAACCGTCGAACGGTCGACTCGTCGAAGAGATCTGTCGCATAGGTGAAGCGAACCG
Source organism: Nocardia sp. CDC519 (assembly GCF_059509835.1). Taxonomy (NCBI): domain Bacteria; kingdom Bacillati; phylum Actinomycetota; class Actinomycetes; order Mycobacteriales; family Nocardiaceae; genus Nocardia; species Nocardia sp. CDC519. Next base: position 2,898,286 of record NZ_CM183377.1, read on the forward strand.
CGATGGGGCCGGGGCTTCCGTCGTCCGCCCGGGTGTCGACCACTGCGATGTGCAAATCTGTTTTCGACGTTCGCGTATCCACCTCGAAAGCGGAGAACTGGACCTCCGACAGCTCGAGTTCGGCTTCGGCGAAGTTCTGGAAGGCGAACCCCACTTGATAGAGGGGATGGCGACCGGGCGACCGGTTGGGGCCGACGGCGTCGACGACCTGTTCGAACGGCACATCCGAATGCGCGAAGTTGACCAGGTCGCGTTCACGGGTGCGGTCCAGCAATGCCGTGAATCGTTCGCCGGGATCGATGCGGGTACGCGAGACGGTGGTATTGACGAACATCCCCACCACGTCATCGAGCGCGGACTCGCCGCGGTTGGTCATCGGCACGCCGATCGCGATATCGGTCGACCCGGACAGCCGTGCCAGCATCACCGCCAGGGCGGTGCGCATCACCATGAAGACGGTCGCGCGATGCTTGCGCGCGACGGTGACCAAGCCGCGGTGCAGTTCGGCGTCGGCGATGCGCTGCACAGCCGAACCTTTCAGTGACGCCACCGCCGGTCGTGGACGGTCCATCGGAAGATCGAGGCCCTCGGGCAGGCCGTCGAGCTCCGCTGTCCAGTACGACAGTTGCCGTGCCAGCAGTGAATCGGGATCGTCCCGTCCGCCGAGCAGATCCTGATGCCACAACGCGTAATCGGCGTACTGGACCGGCAGTGGGCGCCACGCCGGAGCCGTGCCCGCGCAGCGTGCGGTGTAGGCCGCGGTGATGTCGCGCGCGAGCGGCGCCAACGACGATCCGTCGGCACAAATGTGGTGCATGGCGCACACGAGGATGTATCCGTCGTCGGCGCGCAGCAATGCGACCCGAACCGGCACCTCGGCGGCGACATCGAAGCCGCGCCACAGCAATTGGTGGACTCGTTCGGAGACCTCTGCCGATGACGCGGCGGCCGCGACGGCGGTGACCGGAAGACCGATTTCGGCCGCACCCGGGTCGAGCACCTGCTGGAACGGTCCCGCCGCATCGGCGGGATACCTGGTCCGCAGCGATTCGTGGCGGGCCAGGACATCGGCGAATGCCGCCCGCAACGCCGAGACATCAAGCTCGCCGGAGAGGGCGAGGGCAAAGCCCAGATTGTCGACCGCCGAGTCGGTGTCGAACTGGTTGCGCAGCCAGAACCGCACTTGCGCCGGCGACAGCGACACGCGCTGCGGGCGGGCCGCGGCGCGCAACGGTGGACGAGACACGTCGAACACCTGGGTGCGCAACGCCTTCGCCAAGCTCGCCACCGTCGGGTGGTCGAACAGCAGCCGCGGCGGAATCCTGGCACCCCAGATATCGGTCAACACCGCGGTGACCTGGGTGGCCAGCAGCGAATTGCCGCCGGCGGTGAAGAAGTCCGTTTCGGCTCCGATGCGCCGGCCGAGCACCCTGGCGAAGGCGTCGGCCACCAGATCCTCGCCCACACCGGAAGGAGCGCGATAGCCGGAGGCGGCAGTCGCGTCAGCGCGCAATGCCGCTCGGTCGGCCTTGCCGGAAGGCGTCGTCGGAATCGTGTCGACCAGGTGGATCGCGTTCGGCAACAGATGCCGCGGCAACAGCTCGGTCAAGGCATCCGACAGTTGTGCCGCCTCGAGCGTACGGCCAGGTTCCGGCTGCACGAACGCCGCCAGGATCGTCTCACCGGACGCCGAGCGGAAATCGACGGTCACCGCGGTCCGGACTCCGTCCAGCCGGGTCAGCGTCGCGTCGATCTCACCCAACTCGATGCGTGCGCCGCGCACCTGGATCTGGTCGTCGACCCGGCCGAGATACTCGAATTCGCTCCCGGCTGTTCGTCGCACGAGATCACCGGTGCGGTACATCCGTTCGCCCGGCGCGCCGTAGGGATCCGGGACGAATCGCTGCGCCGTCAGACCGCGACGCTCGTGGTAGCCGCGCGCGACCGACGGACCGGAGACGTACAGCTCGCCGATCTGGCCTTCGCCCACCAGTCGTAGTCGTGAGTCCAGGGCATAGCAGCGGGTGCGGCCGATCGCCGACCCGATGCTCACGGGTCGGCCAGGGAGCAGCGGATCACTCATGGTCGCGACGACCGTGGTCTCGGTGGGGCCGTACGCGTTGTAGAACTGCCGGCCCGCATCCGCCCACTCGCGGACCAGACCTGCCGGGCACGGCTCACCACCCACAACGACGACCCGCAGCGACTCCAGCCCCGCGGGATCGAGGGAGGCCAGGACGGAGGGCGTCAGGAACGCGTGCGTGACGCCGGTCGTAGCGATGAGGCTTGCCAGTTCGTTGCCGCCGATGATCGACGGGGACGCGATCACCATGGTGGCACTCGATCCCACGGCGAGCAGGAGCTCGAGGATGGAGGCGTCGAAGCTCGGCGAGGCGAAGTGCAGTGTGCGAGCGTCGGCTGTGACGCGGTACCGCTGGGTGAGCTCCGCGCACAGCTCGGCGAGCCCGCTGTGGGAGACCTCGACGCCCTTGGGTTGCCCGGTGGATCCGGAGGTGTAGATGACATACGCGATATTGGCGGCGCCGAGGCGAGTGGGCCGGTCCTGATAGGACACAGCGGTGGTGGACTGGGCCGCGATCTCGGCCATTGCCGAGGCGTCGTCGAGGACCACCCAGGCGATATCGGCCGGGAGTTGGTCGTGCGCCGAACGATCGGTGATTCCCAGCACGGCGCCGCAGTCGTCGAGGAGATAGTCGATGCGATGGGCGGGGTAGCTCGCGTCGACCGGCACGAAGGCGGCGCCGGTCTTGGCCACGGCCCACACCGCGATGATCGACTCGACCGAGCGCGACAGAACTATCGCGACCGTCGACTCCGGGCCGGCTCCCCGGGACAACAGCATGCGAGCCAGCCGGGTGGATTGTTCGTCCACGTCGCGGTAGCGAAGAGCGACGTCTCCGCTCACCACGGCGATGCCGTCGGGGTCTCGCTCGACCGCCGTGGTCAACAGCGTGGCGAGGGTGCGCGACGATCCAGCCGAGCGGCGGCGTGTTCGTGGATGCGGGCTGGTCGGGGTGCTACTGCTCAAGTTCATGTCCTGTCAAGCGCCGTGGAGCTGGCTCATGCTAGGACGGTTGCTGCGGCGTTACCGTGGGTGGGAAATGAGCAGTGGCAGCCGGCTGCGCCGACCCGCGTGCACACGGTGCGTCGTTGCGTGTGCTGCCGGAATCGGGGGTGGACGCACCCGCGAAATCGCTGTCCCCCCTGGTGAAATGGGGTGAGGTCGCCGGGGATCGTGGTGGCATTTCGCCGGATTCGGTCTCCCCGCGGTGCGGATCGACCAGCCGTCGATACGAGACGGCAGTCGGTGCACATCTGCACCGACTGCCGTTCCCGGCCCCTCAGCTACTGGCCGAGGCCGCGAAAGGTGTCCCGGTGGACGCGAATTCGCGCCGGTTCGGATGCCGCCACAGCCCCTTGCGTTCCAGGATCGGCAGCACCCCTTCGCCGAACCAGTACGCCTCTTCCAGGTGCGGATACCCGGACAGGATGAAGTGGTCGATGCCGAGCCTGGCGTATTCGGCGATCCGCTCGGCCACTTCGGCGTGGGAGCCGACCAGTGCGGTGCCCGCACCGCCGCGCACCAGTCCGACACCGGCCCAGAGATTGGGCGCGATCTCGAGCCGGTCGGTGCGCCCGCCGTGCAGTTCGAGCATCCGCCGCTGCCCCTCGGACTCACTGCGCGCGAGATTGGCCTGCACCCGTTCGACGTCGGCCGGATCGATACCGGCGAGCAGCCGATCGGCCTCGGCCCAGGCTTCCTCGGACGTATCGCGGCTGATGACATGGATGCGCAGCCCGAAATCGAGCCTGCGTCCCCGCTCGGCGGCCAGCCCGCGGATCCACTCGAGCTTGCGGCTCACCGCCAGCAGCGGCTCACCCCAGGTGAGATAGGTGTCGGCATACCGGGCGGCCACCGGGCCCGCCGGTTCGGAGGAGCCGCCGAAGAAGATCGGCGGCACCGGGTCGGGACGATTGTTCAGGAGCGCTTCGCGCACCTGGATGTGCTCGCCGTCGAAGCTCACCGGTTCGGCCGAGGTCCACAATTGCCGGACGACATCGAGGAATTCGCCGGTGCGGGCATAGCGCTGGGTCTTGTCGAGGAAATCGCCGTAGGCCTGCTGCTCATGCGGTTCGCCGCCGGTCACCACGTTCAGCAGCAGCCGTCCACGCGAATGGCGCTGGAAAGTGCCCGCCATCTGCGCGGCCAGGGTGGGGCTGATCAACCCGGGCCGGAACGCGACCAGGAATTTCAAGGTCTCGGTGGTCTCGACCAGCATGGCGGTCGTCAGCCAGGCGTCCTCGCACCACGCGCCGGTCGGGGTCAGCACAGCTTCGAAGCCGTTGTCCTCCGCGGCGGCGCCGATCTGATTCAGATAGCGCAGGCTGGCCGGCCGGTCACCGGACATGGCGGTACCGTGACCGCCCGCGATGAGACCGCGGGAGTCGCCGTAGGTGGGCAGGAACCAATGAAACGACAGGCTCATCCGCTCATCGTCGAATGCGGGCAGCGCCGCGTCACGGGTTGCAACCAGCGCGGTTTTAATCCGGCTGCACGACGCTCACATAGGCGGCCAGGAACCCGAACAGGCCCGCACTGTGCTCGATGATCTGCTCGGCATCGAAGTCCAGTTCGCCGTCCAGCCAGCGCCGCAGCACCTCGAACAGGCCACCGACGGCCAGCGTCGATCCCAGATGTGCCACCGCGATGGTGGATTCGGCCAGATGCAGGTAGCGCCGGGCATGGGCGAGCACCAAGTCGGTGAACCGGGTCATGATCTCGCTGCGCAGCTCGCGCATGACCGGTTCGGCCGCGGATTCGATGAACAGGATCCGCGCCATCACCGGATCGTCGGCGATCATCCGGACGAACGCACCGACCGTCGCCCTGGCCACTTCATCCGGTGCGGCCCCATCGGCGGGTGCGGCCAGTTCCACCTCGCGGCGCAGGATGGATTCCAACTCCACCGCCACCGCGCGCAGCAGCGCGTCGCGGTCGCTGAAGTGCTGGTAGAAGTACCGCGAGGTCAGCTTGGCCTCCGCGCAGACGGCCGTGACCGTGGTCTCGGCGGCACCGCGGGTGCCCAGCAGCAGGGTGGCGGCCTCGATCAACCGGGCGCGACGTTGATCGTGTCGCTGCTCGGCGGTCAGGCCCCCGTAGACGCGTGCTGGACTCACGGCCGACATTCTGTCATGATTCCAGGCATCTGACTAAGTGTAAAGTCAGATGGAACTCGGACGAAGGCGTCCGGGTGCGACCAGACGAGGAACTCATGACGCGGCATGTCGACGTATTGATCATCGGCGCTGGCCTGTCCGGAATCGGCGCGGCCTGCCATCTGGCCAAGGAGCAGACCGGACGCAGCTTCGCCATCCTGGAGCGGCGCACCGCCATCGGCGGCACCTGGGATCTGTTCCGCTACCCGGGCATCCGCTCCGATTCGGACATGTTCACCTTCGGCTACGGCTTCCGGCCCTGGACCGGGACCAAGGTGCTGGCCGACGGACCGAGCATCCGCCGCTACGTCGAGGAGACCGCCGCCGAATACGGCGTCACCGAGCACATCCGCTTCGGCCGCAAGATGGTGAAGGCGAGCTGGTGCAGCGAGGCCGGCCAGTGGACGGTCGAAGCGCTCAACGAGGAAACCGGCGAGACCGAGATCCACACCAGCAATTTCCTCATCGGCTGCACCGGCTACTACGACTACGACAAGGGCTACCAGCCCACCTTCCCCGGTCAGGAACGCTTCGGCGGCCGGCTGGTGCACCCGCAGCACTGGCCCGAGGACCTGGACTACACGGGCAAGCGCGTGGTCGTCATCGGCTCCGGCGCCACCGCGATCACGCTGATCCCGGCCATGGCACCCGATGCCGAGCACGTCACGATGCTCCAGCGCTCGCCCACCTACATCGCGGCCATCCCCAGCGACGACCCGGTCTCGGTCGGCTTCAACGCCGCCCGCATTCCCGCCGCGCTGACCTACAAGCTGGGCCGCGCCCGCAATATCGCCCTGCAGCGCGCCACCTACGAGCTGTCGCGCAAGCAGCCCGACGTGGCCCGCAAACTGCTGCTGTCGGCGGTGCGCCTCGCGGTCGGCCCGAATGTCGACATGCGCCACTTCACGCCGAAGTACAACCCGTGGGATCAGCGGCTGTGCGTGGTGCCCAACGGCGACCTGTTCAAGGTGCTGAAGTCGGGTGAGGCCTCGATCGTCACCGACACCATCGAGACCTTCACCGAGACCGGCATCAAACTCTCCTCGGGCGAGGAGCTGCCCGCCGACATCATCATCAGCGCCACCGGCCTCAACGTGCAGATGCTCGGCGGCGCGGCCCTCGAGGTCGACGGCGAACCGGTGGCCACCCGGGATCGCGTGCTCTACAAGGGTGCCCTGCTCGAGGGCGTGCCCAACGCGATGGTCGTGCTCGGTTACACCAACGCCTCCTGGACGCTGAAGGCCGATCTCGCCGCCGAGTACTTCTGCAAGCTGCTGAACTACATGCGCGACAAGGGCTTCACCCAGGTCGTTCCGCGCGCTGATGAGGCCGATCGGTCCACTGATTCGCTCATGGGCGGCGCCCTGACCTCGGGCTACATCCAGCGCGGCGACGGCGTCATGCCGCGCCAGGGTGCGCGCGGGCCGTGGAAGGTGATCAACAACTACTACCGCGACCGCGCCTACCTGCGGAACAGCCCCGTCGAGGACGACGCGCTCGAATTCACCGACGCCTCGGGCGGCACGGTGACCGGTCTGCGGCCGTCCGGCCCGCGCGGTGTGCTCGGCAAGGCCGCCGACCGGCTGCCGCTGATCGGTACGCGCACGGCCTGATTCGATATCCGGCGCCGGTCGCGCCCTGCGGGAGGCGGCCGGCGCCGTCGTGCGCGCGCACCATCCACCGGTGGCACGCCGAATGCCGTCGACGGCAGCGCCCGCTCGGTAGCGTGGCCGTATGAGCGAGCGACTGGTGATCATCGGCGGTGACGCGGCGGGCATGTCGGCCGCCTCGCAGGCGCGCCGGATGCGCGGGCCCGGCGAGTTGTCGATCGTCGTGTTCGAGCGCGGGCATTTCGCCTCCTACTCCGCCTGCGGCATTCCGTACTGGGTGGGCGGCCATGTCACCGATCGCGATGCGTTGATCGCGCGCACGCCGCAGGAGCATCGGGCCCGCGATATCGATCTGCGCATGCGCACCGAGGTGGTCGACATCGATATCGATCGGCGCCGGGTGCGCGCACGTGAGCTGGATTCGGGCGCCGAATCCTGGACCGACTACGACAAACTCGTCCTCGCCACCGGCGCCCGCCCCATTCGCCCGCCGCTACCGGGCATCGACGCCGAGGGCGTGCACGGCGTGCAGACCCTCGACGACGGCCAGGCGCTCATCGACACCCTCGAACGCGCCGAGAGCAGGCGCTCGGTCGTGGTCGGCGCCGGCTACATCGGGGTCGAGATGGCCGAGGCGCTGATCAACCGCGGCTTCGAGGTCACCCTGATCAACCGCGGTCCCGAGCCGATGTCGACGCTGGATCCGGACATGGGCGCGCTGGTGCGCACCGCGATGGGCGGCATGGGCGTCAAGGTCGTCGGCAACGCCGAGGTCACCGCCATCGGCACCGATGCCGCAGGCCGCGCGCGCTCGGTCGTCACCGCACAGGCCGAATATCCCGCCGACGTGGTGGTTCTCGGCATCGGCGTGCGGCCGGAGACCACCCTCGCCGAGGCCGCGGGACTGCCGCTGGGCGAACACGGCGGCCTGCTGACCGATCTGTCCATGCGGGTGCGCGGCCGCGACGACATCTGGGCCGGCGGCGACTGCGTCGAGGTGCTCGACCTGGTCTCCGGCGTCGACCGGCACATCGCCCTCGGCACCCACGCCAACAAACACGGCCAGATCATCGGCGCCAATATCGGCGGCGGCTACGCGACCTTCCCCGGCGTGGTCGGCACCGCGGTGAGCAAGGTCTGCGATCTCGAGGTGGCGCGCACTGGGCTGCGGGAGAAGGACGCTCGCGCCATCGGCCTGCAATACGTGAGCGTCACCATCGAATCGACCAGCCGCTCCGGCTATTTCCCCGGTGCCGAACCGATGACGGTGAAGATGCTCGCCGAACGCCGCACCGGCCGGCTGCTCGGTGTGCAGATCGTCGGCCGGGAGGGTGCGGGCAAACGCGTCGATATCGCCGCGGTCGCGCTCACGGCCGGGCTGACCGTCGAGCAGATGACGGCGCTGGATCTCGGATACGCGCCGCCGTTCTCGCCGGTCTGGGACCCGGTACTGGTGGCGGCGCGCAAGGCCGTCACAGCCGTGCGCGAGCGCGGCTGATCCGCCCGGAATACCGCGCGGACCCATCGTGGCGATCTGTGGGCACACCCGGTCACCGCTCCCGTACTATCGTCGATCGACAACCATGATCAGAAGGGGGGGCGCGGTGCAGCCTGGGGAATCGGTGAACAGCCGCTGGGACAGCAGGGGTTTACCACTGCGTGGACGACGTGCCGGTGGCGCGGCGCGCGCGGCGGTGCGCAGGTGAGCCCGGAAGCCGGTGCGGGCCTGGGCAGCTCGGAGTTTCTGACCACCCCGATCCCCGCGCCCGCGCAGACCCCCGAGGCGGGCGGAGGTGCGGAGCAGGTGCGGCGCGTCGCCTTACCGCACGCGGAGGCCGCGGCCGAGCCGGACCCGCGACCGGCCCATCCCGGTCGCGCCCATGTGCCCGGCCCGCCGGACCGGTTCGAGGCCGACCTCGGCGCCGTCGCGCTGGTGACCGATCGCGGTGTGGCACACGCACGTAACGAGGACGCGGTGGCCGCGGGCGTGGGTGTGCCCGCGCCCGGCCGTGCGCCCGCCACGGTGGCCGTGGTGTGTGATGGCGTGTCGTCGTCACCGAATCCGCAAGCCGCGTCCGGCACCGCCGCACGCACCGGCGTCGACGCCTGCCTGGCCGCGCTGGCCGAGGGCAGACCCGACGACGAAGCGGCCACCGCGGGCCTGGCCGCCGCGGTGGCCGCGGTCCGCGCTATCGCCGCGATCGACGGCGACTCACCCTCGTGCACCTACGTCGGCGCCATCGTGCACGACGACGGCGCAGGCAACGCCACGATCACCGTCGCCAACGTCGGCGACAGCCGGGCCTACTGGCTGGTCCCCGGTGACACCGACCACGACGCCGAACCCGCCTCCCGGCGGCTCACCTTCGACGACTCCTGGGCCCAGGCCCTCGTCGACGCCGGTGCCATGGACGAAGCCGCCGCCATGAACGACCCGCGCGCGCATACCTTGCTGCGCTGGCTCGGCGCCGACTACGACCAGCAACCGTGGTCGACCCGCAGCGTGCAGAGCTTCCGGTGCGCCGGCCCCGGCGTGCTGCTGCTGTGCAGCGACGGACTGTGGAACTATCTGCCCGATCCCGTCGCGCTGGCCGCGATAGCCACGGCGAAGCCGCCCGCCCTCGCGGCCAGGGATCTGGCCGATTACGCGGTGGCGTGCGGCGGCGGCGACAACATCACCGTGGCGCTGGTACCGGTGGGCGGTCCTGGACCCACCTGAGCCGGCCCGGCGCACGGCGGCAAACGGTCAGTGACCCTGCTGGTCGGTGAGCTTGTGCCCGTGCATCGCCTTCACCCGGCGATGTTCGAGCGCGATAACGGCCACACCGCCGATCAGCAGGACGGCCGCGGCGATACCGCCGACGATCGCCCAGCCCTCATAGCCGTAGCCCGCCGCGGTCAAGGTCAGCGCGACGGCCACCAACCCGAGCGCGCACATCACGATGCCCGGCCAGTTGCGCACGTCCTCCATCGCCTCGCCCGCATGCGCGCGGGTGGTTCGGGTGTCGTCCGGGAAATGATGTTCGGGAACGTGCGGGGAGTCCCGGTGGAAACCCCTGGTCGAATCGTCGGGCCCGGCTGCCATCGCGTTCTCCTTCCGGTCGATGATCCGGGGTGAGTGTCCGGATGGTGACACTGGCCGAGTACCCCGGGTTCGCCGAAACAATCGAGACGCCCGCCACCAGGGCATCGGCGGACAGCTGCCTGTCCGGTGGTTTGTCGCCGAACGGGCACGGGTATCAAGTCGGCGAGCCGGTGCGATCGTCTCGACGGTTCGCTCATCGGTGACCGCTACGCACGCACCTACCGCGAGGAGGTTCGTCATGAACGGTGGCCCATCGGCCGGTCCGGGACAGACCATGGTCACCACAAACCACGACGTCATCCGTCGCTGGGCCGAGAGGCGCGGCGCCAACCCGGCCACCATGCCCGGCAGCGACTACAACGGACGCGTCGAAGTGTTGCGGTTCGACTTCCCGCGCTACGGCGGCGCGGGATTGCTGCCCGTCGACTGGGACGACTGGTTCGCCACCTTCGACGCACGTCAGCTGTGCTTCCGCTACCAGGAACGACGCCCCGACGGCAGCCCCAGCAACTTCTTCCGGCTGGAGCGTCCTGACCGACCAGTTCGGTGAGCGATCTCACTCGAGGTTTAGCAATCGGGCATACAGGGCACTACTGTTACCGGAAAGTTGCTCGAGAAAAGCTGAAAAGCGGAACATCGCGTCGGTCTGGGGATGCGAACCTCCGCGCCGCGATGCGCTCCGCGTATCTGCAAAGGATTTGAATATTGAGCGCGAGCCTGATGATCGTGGAAGACGACGACAGGGTCCGAGGCGCACTGCGCCTGGCCATGGAGGACGAGGGCTACGACGTCGAAGAAGCCGAGGAGGCCGAGGACGCGCTCAACCATCTGCGCAGCAACGGCGTACCCGATGTGATGATCGTCGATCTGATGCTGGGCGGCATGGACGGGTTCACCTGCATCCGTGAGATCCGCCGCGATCACGACGTGCCCATCATCGTGGTCAGCGCCCGTGACGACACCCATGACGTGGTGGCCGCGCTGGAGGCCGGCGCCGACGACTTCGTCACCAAGCCCTTCGAGATCAAGGAGATCACCGCCCGGATGCGGGCGCTGCGTCGCCGTGCCCAGCTCTCGGCCGAGCGGGAAGCGCCGGTCGAAGTGGTGTTGGACGCCGATCCCGACGCGCCGCTGATCCTCGCCCCCGACGGTGGCGCGGTCCGCCGCGGCGACGAGGAGATCGCGCTGACGCTGACCGAGTTCCGCCTGCTGTGCGAGCTGGCCGAGGTGCCCGGCCGGGTGCTGAGCCGATCGGTGCTGCTCGAGCGGGTCTGGGATCGTGGTTTCTTCGGTGACGAGCGCATCGTCGATGTGCATATGCGCCGGTTACGCACCAAGATCGAACGCGATCCGTCCGACCCGCGGATCGTGGTCACCGTGCGTGGCCTCGGTTACCGGCTCGACGTGCAACGCTGAGCGGGCCGCCCATCTCAGCGTCGATGACGAACGCCGAACGCGTCCGCACCCGGCTCGACCCTGGCGTGTGGAGCCTCCGCGGCCGGGTCACCATCGCCTTCGCGGCGACCTCGGGCCTGATGTCGCTCGCCCTGGTGCTGCTGGTCTTCGCCCGGCTGGGCGACGACGGCGTCACCCTCGGTGAGCGGGTCGTCAACCGCCCGGTGCTGGTGATCTGCTGCGCGCTGGTGGCCGCGATGCTCGGCGCCGCGGTCGGGATCTGGGTCGGGCGCCGCGTACTGCGACCACTGCGTGATGTCGCCGAGGCGGCAGCCAAGATCGCCTCCGGTGATCTCGGCATCCGCCTGCCCGACACCCACGACCAGGACCTGGCCAGCACCGTGGACTCGTTCAACCGGATGGTCGATTCGCTGCAACGGCGCATCGACCGCGAACACCGGCTGTTCGGCGACGTCAGCCATGAGCTGCGGACCCCGCTGACCACCCTCACCGCCAGCGTGGAGGTGTTGAACAGGCACCGCGACGATCTGCCCGAACGTTCGCGTAGGGCCTTGGCCCTGGTCACCGCCGAGGTCGATCACCTGCGACGGCTGCTCGACGACCTTCTGGCGCTGGCACGGGTCGAGGCGGGCATGCATCACGGTGACGCCGACCCGCTGTCGGTCGCCGAGTTGCTCACCCACACCCTGCGTGGCAGCAGGCACCCGGTGGAGCTACTGACGGTCACCGAGGACGTCATCGTCCGCGGCCGCAAACTCGAACTCGAGCGTGCGGTGGTCAACCTGCTGGAGAACGCCGATCGGCACGGCGGTGGAGTGGTCGCGGTCACCGTGCACCGCGAGGGCTGCGACGCGGTCATTGCCGTCGATGACGCGGGCCCCGGCGTGCCACCGGCCGACCGCGATCGCATCTTCGAACGGTTCGCCACCGCGCGCACCAGCCGCCGCAAGGCCGACGGCGGTACCGGTATCGGACTGGCACTGGTGGCCGAAACGGTCGCCACCCACAAGGGCACGGTGGCATGCGGCGCCCGCCCCGGCGGCGGCGCCCGATTCACCATTCGCTTGCCCGCCATCGAGTGAATTGAAACGTGAGGTATATCCCGAAATTGCGGAGTTCATGAACGGCGTCACACGGCCGTAACACAATCGTAAAGTCCTCGACCAGGTCAGCTCAAAGTTCATTCGTAAGCCTGGGAAAGTACTGAACATCGACCTCGGAGTTGTATGTCAACGCAAGCTTTGCCCACACAGACCGACGACCCAGCGCGCGTCGATTCCGCGGCGACCCGTTCCGGATCGCACCGGCAGCCCGCCGGCGCCCCGGTTCTGCGGACCCCGGAAATTCGCGACGGGGCGCGCATGTGGGGTATCGCGAAGGATTCGCAGGTGCTGGACACCAATTCCAGCTACGCGTATCTGCTGTGGTGCCGCGATTTCGCCGCCACCTCGGTGGTCGCCGAGGTGGACGGGCGGGTCGTCGGCTTCGTGATCGGGTATCTGCGCCCGGAGTCCCCGCGTACCGTGTTCGTCTGGCAGGTCGCCGTCGATCATGATCAGCGTGGCCGCGGACTCGGCGTCGCGATGCTGGATCGCTTGGTGGACAACCTGATCGACGCCGGCGGACACGGCGTCGACGCCCTGGAGACGACCGTCTCACCGGACAACCCGGCCTCCATCGCGATGTTCGCCGCACTGGCGCGGCGCCGCGGCGCGGAGATGACCAAGACCGAGTTGTTCACTCCCGGCGATTTTCCCGACAGCCATATCGCCGAGGACCTGTACCGAATCGCACCGATCGCCCGTAAAACTGAAAGGGATCTATGATGATCACCGCTGACACGACGATCTTCGACGCACTGGAATCGAATGTGCGTGGTTACTGCCGCTCCTGGCCCACGGTTTTCGAAACCGCGAAAGGTGCCTGGCTGCGTGACGAAGAAGGCAAGGATTTTCTCGATTTCTTCGCCGGCGCCGGCGCCCTGAACTACGGGCACAACAATCCCATCCTCAAGAAAGCCCTGATCGATTACATCGCCTCCGATGGCGTGACCCACGGGCTCGATATGTCCACCGTCGCCAAGCGGAAACTGCTGGAAACCGTGCGTGACACGCTGCTGGCTCCGCGCGGACTGGACTACAAGGTGCAGTTCCCCGGACCGACGGGCGCCAATGCCGTCGAGGCCGCGTTGAAGCTGGCCCGCAAGGTCACCGGCCGCCAGACCGTGCTCAGCTTCACCAACGCTTTCCACGGCATGACCCTCGGCGCGCTGTCGGTGACCGGTAACGCCGCCAAGCGCGCGGGTGCGGGCGTGCCGCTCAACCACGCCACCCCCATGCCCTACGACGGCTACTTCGACGGCACCACCGCCGATTTCCAGTGGATGGAGCGGGTGCTCGACGACTCGTCCTCGGGCTTCGACCGGCCCGCGGCGGTCATCGTGGAGACCGTGCAGGGCGAAGGCGGCGTGAATCTGGCCCGGGCGGAGTGGCTGCGGCACCTGGCCAGCCTGTGCGAGGCGCGCGGCATCCTGCTCATCGTCGACGATGTGCAGATGGGTTGCGGGCGCACCGGCCCGTTCTTCTCCTTCGAATCGGCGGGCATCACCCCCGATATCGTCACGCTGTCCAAGTCGATCGGCGGTTACGGCCTGCCGATGGCGCTGGTGCTGTTCAAGCCCGAACACGACGTCTGGGCCCCCGGCGAGCACAACGGCACCTTCCGCGGCAACAATCCCTCCTTCGTGACCGCCCAGGTGGCGCTGGAGCACTACTGGTCCGATGGCGCGCTGCAAGCCGCCACCGAGGCCAAGGGCGAGCAGATCGCCCAGGCCTTCGGCGCGATCAGCGAGGGCCTGCCGGGCATCTCGACGCGCGGCCGTGGCCTCGTGCACGGCCTGGTCTTCGACGACGCCTCGCAGGCGGGCAAGGTCTGCCAGGTCGCCTTCGAACGCGGTCTGCTGGCCGAGACCTCCGGCGCCTCCGACGAGGTCGTGAAGCTCCTGCCCCCCTTGACCATCACCGAGGACGAGCTCGACCATGGATTGCAGATCTTGACCGGCGCAGTCCACACCGTCTGCGGCGCCTGAGGAGGCCAACCATGATCGTGCGTACCACCGAAGAAATCACCGGAACCGACCGTGATGTGGCCGGCACCGGCTGGCGCAGCAAGCGGATCGTGCTCGGCGGCGACCGGGTGGGGTTCTCCTTCCACGAGACCACCATCGAGGCAGGCACCACCCACGTCTTCCACTACCAGAACCACGTCGAAGCGGTCTGGCTGGTCGAGGGCGAGGGCACGCTGACCGATCTGACCAACAATCAGACCTACGAACTGGGCCCCGGTTCGATGTATCTGCTCGACGGCCATGAAAAGCACCAGCTCGAGGTGCGTACCCGGATGCGCATGATGTGCGTGTTCAATCCGCCGGTCACCGGGCAGGAGGTTCACGACGAGAACGGCGTCTATCCGTTGGTCGCCGTTCCGGCCAGCTGAGAAAGGACGCGACGTTGGCACATAATCGGATCGATCACTACCCGACCCGCACCCCGGAACCGGCGCCGCACCTCGAGCGCCACGACGCGACGGTGTGGGGTCGAATCGAGGCACCCGAGCTCGCCGGATTCGACACCGACGGGTACACGATCCTGGACCAGTTGATCTCCCCGGAGGAAGTCGCGCGCTTCGCCCGGGAGATCGACCGGCTCGCCGGCGATCCCGCACTGCGCGGCGACGAGCGGGTGATCGTGGAGAAATCCTCGAATCAGGTGCGGTCGGTGTTCGAGGTGCACCGGCTCAGTTCCGCGATCGCGGAACTGGCGGCCGAGCCGCGGGTCGCGGGCCTGGCCCGGCAGATCCTCGGGTCGGAGGTCTACCTGCATCAGAGCCGGGTGAACTACCTGCCCGGCTTCGGCGGGACGGGCTTCTACTGGCACTCCGATTTCGAGACCTGGCACGCCGAAGACGGCATGCCGTCACCGCGCGCGGTCAGCATCTCCATCGCGCTGACCGACAACTACCCGTTCAACGGCAGCCTGATGGTGATGCCGGGTTCGCACCGCACCTTCGTGCCGTGCCAAGGCGCGACACCGGCCGACCACTATCGGGAATCGTTGCGGGAACAGCAGATCGGGGTCCCGTCCCAGGCCGATATCGAGGACTTGGCGCACAAGTACGGTATCGCGCAGTTCACCGGGCGGGCCGGGTCGGCGCTGGTGTTCGATTCGAACATCATGCACGGGTCGGCCAACAACATCACGCCGTTCCCACGTTCGAACATCTTCCTGGTGTTCAACAGCGTGGAGAACACCCTGGAGGAGCCGTTCGCGGCTCCGGCGCGGCGCCCGACCTATATCGCCAGCCGCGATTTCACGCCGATCTGAGCCAACGGTCGCGTCCTGACGGCGGCGGGAAGGCGATCCCTTCCCGCCGCCGCCGCGTGTCAGCGCGCGTGTGCGGGCACCCGGCGCAACTGCTGGTACAGGGTGATCCAGCTGTCCGGGTGCACCAGCCCGACCGGTTCGTCGGTCTCGATTCCCGCCGCGGCGCAGGCCTTGCGGACCGCGGTGGCGGGGTAGCGCCGGCGTAGCGAGGCCGCCAGCGATCCGCCGACGCCAGAGAAGCCGAGTTCGACCATCGTGCGATAGCCGGCGGTTTCCGGTCGGGTCAGCAGCGGCTGCGGGCGCCGCGCGAGGCGCAGCACCGCGGCATCGACCCGGGGGACCGGCTCGAAGCTGCTGCGATGGACGTGCGGGCCGAGCGTCATCGTCGTCGCGGGCCAGTGGGCGACGGTGAGTTTGCTCCACCGGCCGTAATCGCCGGAGTGCTTACGCGCGAACTCCCGTTGGGTGAGCAGCGTCGCCGAGGTGAGCCGCTCGGCGTCCAGGCACCAGCGCAGGATGTCGGTGCTGATGCCGAACGGAATATTGGCGACCACCGCGAACGGCCGATCTGGTGCGCTCGCGCGGCGGAAGTCGTTGTGGATCACCCGGATTCGCGGATCGCCCGCGTATCGGGCATGCAGCCGCCGCGCGTAATAGCGGTCCTTTTCGTAGGCGATCACTCGATACCCGTGATCGAGTAGCTGACGGGTCAGCATGCCGTCACCGGCGCCGATCTCGAGCACCGTATCGCCGGCGCGGACGCGGGCCGCGCGGACGACGGCCTGCGCGGCCCGCGCATCGACGAGGAAATTCTGCGACAGCTGCTTGCGCGTGCTGGTGCCCCTGGCAAGCGAGGGGAAACGTGTGCGGGACATGGGAGTCCTCCGAATGGAGTGGACGAATCGGAACGCGTGATTCGCCCGGACCCATGCCGGGGCACGTGGAGACGACGGTTACCAGAACCGCGGGTGAGTGTTCGCTGGGATCGGCGGTCTGGTCAGCGCGCGATGCGGTGCACCGGCAGAGCCCGGGCCACCGTGCGCAGGCGGATGAAGTACACGGCCGCGCACGCCGCGTGCCGACATGTGATGCCACTCATGGCGGCCACCATAGACGGGCGTTCCATGCCACGTCCACCGAATTCCCGGCGTTCACACCGCGCGCCGGGACAGCGATTCCGCGACGGTCTTCGCGGTGATCGCACGGGTGCGCCACAACTGAGCCTCGGTGCCGGCGCCGCGCCGTTGCAGCAGTTCGGCCAGCCCCGCCATCGCGCGCACGCCCCGTTGCTCGGCGGCGATGCGCCAGTACCGTTCGGCCTCGTCGAACTCACCCTGGCGGTACCGCACCACGCCGAGGTCATAGGCGGCCGGTCCGTGCCCGCCCGCCGCCGCCTGCGACCACAGCTCGCACGCCTGCTCCTCCTCGCCACGGGCGAACATGGCGACGCCGAGGTCGTAGAGCGCGCTGCGATAGTCGCGTTCGCCGGGCGCATCGGCCTCGGCGTTCGGTGCGGATGTGCGGCTCTTCGCGCCGCCGACGGCCGGCAGCGGAGTGGTGTCGGCGGGTGCGGCGCTCACCTCGACGACCAGGTCGGCGAAATGCGGTGGGCCCGCACCCAGGCTGCACCACAACACGATGCGCCCGCCCGCCGCGCGCTCGACGACGATGCCGTAATTGCCGGACCAGGACCTGGCGGCACCGTCGGTATCGCGCCAGACCGGCGTCAGCGAATACAGGGCGCCCCGGCGCGCGGCCGACAACTCGACGGAGATGCCGCGTTCGAGGGCGTCGCGCCAGACGTCGACCCCCGCCAGCGTGCGCCGGTCGACGCCGACATAGCCGTCGACCATGGACAGCCCGACGCCGAGCCCGCGCACGCCCGGCGGCGGGGTCGCCGACAGCAAGGTCAGCGTGAGGGTGGTGGCCGAACCGGTGAGCTGTTCGGTGTACATCGGATACACCATGCTGCCCTGCCAGCTGATCGGGTCGGCGCTGCGATACCGGGCGGCCAGGGGTAGTTCGGGTCCGGCGAGTGAGGGTGTGCCGGTCGCCGGTGCGACCGTCGACGTAACCGGTTCGATCATGCCTAGCCCCGCCTTTCCCCGATACCCGATCACCGCGCTCGACCCCGCGCGGCGGCTATACCGTACTCGCCGACGCCCGCGATTTCGCGGCGTTTCAGTGCGTGACGATGCGTTCGAGTGCCGCCAGATCCCGCTCCAGCATCCGGAACAACCAGTACACGCCGACGAAGGCCAGCGCCCCGCCGAAACACAGCACCCGCAGCGGCACGATCACCGCGTCGATATCGGCGGACGGGATGAAGGTCACCCCGGCCGCGCCGAGCAGCGGCACCGCGGCGGCGACGGTCAGGAAATAGGTGCTGCGCCGGTCCAGCGCGCGCAGCTGCCTGCTGTCGTCGGCGCCGAGCCCGCCCAACGGGAGGAACGCCGGATACAGGCAGCGCACCGCGTAGAAACTCACCAGGAAGTACGGGTATGCCATGGCGATGGCGCCGCAGACGATCTGGGTGAGGAAGAAATGCGCCGACGATTCGGCGCTGATCCGACTGCCCGACAGCTGCACCGAGACCGGCACCGCGATACCGGTGATCACCCACAGCACGAAGCAGGTGAGCACATTGCGGCTGGCCAAATGCAGCGTGTCCGAGCGGGCCCGCGCCAGCGCCGCCGCGTCGTAGACCTTGCCGTGGCGCAACCCGTACATGATCAGCCACAGATGCATCACCAGCGCGATGGTCACGATCGCCCCGATCAGGAAGCCGACGCCGTAGCTGGTCCAGGCGACACGATCGAAGGTGCGTTGCGCGTCCGCGTCGAGTTTGCTGATGATCAGGGTCCGGTTGTGGTTGTAGCTGTAGAGGATCGCCAGCAGGTTGGGCACCGCGATCGCCAGCGCCATGATCGGATGCACCCAGCTGCGGGCCCGTAACCGAGCGCTGCCCGGAGGCGGGTCCACCAGATCGCGGGCGCGCGCGTCCAGGCAGACCTGCAATTGCTGGGCCATATCGGCGCCGCGTTCCCAGCGTGCGGCCGGATCCGGCTCGAGTGCGCGCACCAACGCGCGTCGCAGGGCAGCGGGCGTGCCGGGCGGCAGGTCCTGGTAGGGCAGGTCCTGTGGGCTGTGCGCGCGCCGGTCCAGCATGGAGTCGAGGGCGGTGCGATCGCCGCCGACGGCGTTCTCCTCGCCGAAGGGTTTGCGCCCGGTGAGCAATTCCCACAGCACCACGGCCAGCGAGTACAGGTCGCTGCGGGTGTCGAGGTCGGCGGCGGCGGTGGGCCGGTCCGGATGCACCACCGACAGCTGTTCGGGCGACATGTAGGCCAGCGAGCCGCCGAAGTAGGCGACCGGACTGTCACCGGAGACATTGCCGCTGAAGCTGATATTGAAATCGGCCAGCTTCGGCACACCCTCCGCGGTGAGCAGCACATTGGCCGGTTTGACGTCGCGGTGCAGCACACCGACCCCGCCGGCGTAGTCCAGCGCCTGGGCGAGCCTGCGCCCCAGCCAGGCCACCGTCTCCGGCCAGGACAGCTTCGCGAGTTCGGCACGCACGGGTGATTCGGCAGGCTGGATCTCGCCATTGCCCGCGAGCACGGCGTCGATGACATCGAGCAGCAGCTGCCCGCTGCGCTGCGCCGCCGGTGTGTTGCGTACCCGCTCCAGCACGGTGAGCAGGGTGCCGCCGGGCACGTACTGCATGTAGAGCAGTCGCAACCCTGGACCGTCGATCACGCGCTGATCGAAGACACGCACGATGTAGTCGTGGTCGAGCTGGGCCAGCGTCTGCGGCTCGGTGCCCTTGTCGCGGGAGATCTTCACCGCCACCAGCCGCTGCATGGACCGCTGCCGAGCCAGGAAGACGCGGGCGAACGCGCCTCTCCCGAGGCTGGTCATCAGGTCGAAGTCGTCGATGCGCTGACCCACCTCCAGCTCGTCCAGATTCGCCGGCTCGGCCCGGCCGCCGAGCAGGGTGCTGTGATAGTCCTCGGTGGTGAGCAGTTGCGAAAGTTGTTCGGCCTGTTCGGGATAGGCGGCGGTGTACTCGCCGACGTCGACGGAGCTGCCCGAACGGCGGCGGATATGGAACTCCTCGTAGATCAGGTCCGGCGGCAGCGGCCAGGTGCGCAGCTCGGGTAGTTCGTCGACGTATTCGGCCAGCCGTTTCGGTGCGGTGCCGCGCTGCCAGCGGTTGGCCAGATCGATCTTGATCAGTTCGATCAGCGAGACCCGCCGGATCGCGGGCGCGTCGGGGAGATAGTTGCGCAGCTCCGGCGGGCTGTCGCCTTCTTGCCACGCCTGGGCGAATCGTTCGACGACCTCGGCGACCTGGTTGCCACGCGATGCCTCCGGCGACCGGTCGGACTGGACGGTCACCCCGGAGGCAGGCGGGGCGGAGTGCGCCATGTGCGCATCGTAACGCCGTCAGCGGTGGCGCGTCGGCTTCTTTCCTGGTCGCGTCGGCGTGGTCGTGACCGGTGCGGTCCTCAGCCGAAGAGCTCGACCAGCTCGGTCTTGCCGAACATGGTCGCGGCCTCGCGCGCCGATGGGGTGCCCGCGTCCGGATCGGCGCCGGCCGCCAGCAGATCGCGCACGATCTCGTTCTCGCCCTTGAACACCACCCCGGCCAGCGGGGTCTGGCCGCGGTCGTTGGCGCGGTCGGGGTCGGCCCCGCGCGCCAACAGCACCCCGACCGCCGCGCGGTGACCGTGGTAGGCGGCGAGCATGAGCAAGGTGTCGCCGCGCTCGTTGGTGAGGTTCACCGGCACACCCGCATCGAGGTAGGCGGCCAGCTGATCGGCGGCGCCGGTGCGCGCAAGAGCGAAGACCGCGGTGGCCAGTTCGACCAGTTCGGGGTCGATCCCGGGATCGCCGGAATCGGGGGCAGAGCCGTTGTCGGCAGTCATCGTTCCATTACTACCAGCCGGGCGGCCACCGCCGGGCGTCACTGGATGATCGCGCAGCCCTCTCCGGCGGATATCGAGCAGACCAGCCAGGACAGCGCCATCAGGAGGGCTTCGACCGGGTTGGACGGGACGACGGTCGGATGAACCATGGCAGAACCTCTCAGGTGTCGGCACGAATCGCAGCGGCCCCCCACTGGTTACAGCGGCCGGGTCCCGGCACCCGTTACACCAGTGGCAGGGGTGTTGACGGCAGCCCGGCCCCCCGCGACCGCGCACGGGTCGTTACCGGGTTCGGCGGGTGTGCAGCGGCCATACTGAGGCGCAAAGCCCTGTCGGGTAGATGGGAGTGGCCATGAACACCTCCGAGAAGCGCTCGATCCTGCAGCGGATATCACCCACCCAGTGGCTGGCGCTGGTGCTGACGATCCTCGCCGTCATCTTCATCTTGCAGAACCGCGGCAAGGTGTCGATCGACATTCTGGCCATCACCATCACCTCACCCATGTGGGTGGCGCTACTGGCCATCTTCCTGGTCGGCTGGGCCGCCGGAGTGCTGACCATGCGCCGACGTCGCTGAGGCGGCGGCGATGTGGTCGACGATGGCGGCCAGCACCGCGTCGGGGGCCTCGATATGCGGCCAGTGCGCGATGGCGTCGGGCAGCATCACCACATCGGGATCCGGGATCACCTCGCGGTAGCGCTCGGCCATATGCCTGCCCGAATTCGGGTCGGCGGGACCGTTGATCAACCGCATCGGCACCGAGGTCGCGCGCATGGCGCGCACCCAGCGGTTGCGGTAGGTGAGCCGATCGCGCACGAACCGGCCGACCAGATGGGTGACGCGGGCGCCGTCGTTGTAGTTCATGATCTGGTCGAACTGCTCGAGCAGCCGCGGGCTCGGTTTGGTGGCCGGGCCGAACATCTCATCGATCGACCGGGCCAGCATCGGCTTGGACAGCAGCAGCTTGTGGAATCGGCCCGCCACGTCACCGAGCGGTGTCGAGAGCAGCTGCTGGACCAGGCGCGGACGGTAGGACTCGATGAAGAGCCCGCCGTTGAGCCAGGTCAGTGAGCGCAGCCGATAGGGCGTCATCGACTGCGTGGAACTTTCGTGCCGGGCCAGCATTTCCTGGGCCACCGACACCCCGAGATCGTGTGCGACGACATGGCACTCGGTGACGCCCACGTGCGCGAGCAGCGCTTCGTGCATATCGGCATGCGCCGGGACCGAGTAATCGGCGGCCACCGGCTTGGCGGAAAATCCCATACCGAGCATGTCGGGGGCGATCACGGTGTATCGCTCGGTGAGGCGATCCCACAGCGGGGCCCAGTCCCAGGAGTTGAACGGGTAGCCGTGGACAAGGAGCAGAAATGGTCCGCTGCCCGCGACCCGGTAGAACACGTCGAAGCCGAGGAAGTCGAAATACTGTCCGCCGTCTTTCCATTCGCGCAGTTCCGCGTCCATGACTCCACCCTCGTCGCCGGATGACGCGGCCGCCGCGCCGTGCACCTGCGATGCCGACCTGACGGCGGCGAGCGCCGATGTGCGCACCTTGCGCGCCGAGCTGAACCATACTGTGGTCGAACTGTCGGCGGGTGTCGACTCTGGGTGAACGAGGTGCGCAGTGGCGACGACAACGACCCCGGCGACGCAGGACACGGCGGACTCCGAGCAGCCGCAAGGGCCGGAGAAACGGCGTGGGTGGCTACGGCTCGAGTTCGGTGGCCTGGTGGGTGCGCTGGTTCTGATCTGGCTGTCGCTGACACCCTCGCTGCTGCCGCGCGACGCGCTGTTCCAGGGTGTGGTCACCGGGGCAGGCGCCGCTGTCGGCTACGGGCTCGGCGTGCTGGTGGCGGCGATCATTCGCTGGATGGTGCATCGTGAGCAACCGCGTCCCACCCGGGCGGTGACCTGGTGGATGCTGGCGGGCATCGCCGTGGTGGGCACGGTGCTCATGCTGATCTGGTTCGCGGGCTGGCAGCACGAATTGCGTAGCCTCATGGGCGTTTCCGGGCTGTCGTTCTGGTCGTATCCGATCATCCTGGTGGTCGCGGTGGTGGTGTTCGCTCTCCTGGTGGCGGTGGTGCGCGGGCTGATCGCGGTGACGACATGGGTGGCGCGACTGCTGACCACGGTGCTGCCCGCCCGCGTCGCGGTCGTGGCAGGCGGCGTGCTGGTGGCCCTCGCCCTGGTGGCCGTACTCGACGGCGTGGTCGCCAACGGCGCGATGTCGGTGCTCAACAACACCTTCGCCGCCGTCAACCAGGAGACCGACGCCGACAACCCGGCGACCACCGTGCCAGAGCGCTCCGGCGGCCCGGGCTCGCTGGTGACCTGGGATTCCCTGGGCAGGCAGGGCCGCATCTTCGTCGGGAACGGGCCGACGGTCGGGCAGCTCTCGGAGTTCAACGGCCGTCCGGCGATGATGCCCATCCGGGCCTACACCGGGCTCGCCTCGGCCGACACCGTGCGGGCCGAGGCGGAATTGGCCGTGGCCGAACTCGATCGCGCCGGCGGCTTCGACCGCGCCGTCATCGGTGTCGCCACCACCACCGGCACCGGCTGGCTCAATCCGTCCACCGCCTCGGCGCTCGAATATCTGTACAACGGCGACACCGCGCTGGTGAGCATGCAGTACTCGTATCTGCCGAGCTGGCTGTCGTTCCTGGTGGATCAGGAGCGGGCGCGGCAGGCCGGGCAGGCGCTGTTCGAGGCGGTCTACGCCCGGTGGTCGGCCATGCCGGAGGACGATCGACCGAAGCTGGTGGTGTTCGGCGAGAGCCTCGGCTCCTTCGGCGGTGAAGCGGC
Source organism: Nocardia sp. CDC519 (assembly GCF_059509835.1). Taxonomy (NCBI): domain Bacteria; kingdom Bacillati; phylum Actinomycetota; class Actinomycetes; order Mycobacteriales; family Nocardiaceae; genus Nocardia; species Nocardia sp. CDC519. The sequence continues at coordinate 2,921,757 of NZ_CM183377.1, forward strand.
GTTCTCCGGCATCCAGGATCTGACCTCGCGCACCGACGGCGCGCTGTTCGTCGGTCCGACGTTCGACAACGTCATCTGGGCAGACCTGACCGCGCGCCGCGATCCCGGCACGCCGCAGGTGCTGCCGATCTTCCAGGACGGCCGCGCGGTGCGGTTCGTAGCCGGGCCCGATGACCTGGAACGACCCACCCCGGACTGGCCGGGGCCGCGAGTGGTGTACCTGCAGCACGGCTCCGACCCCATCACCTGGTGGACGCCGGGGCTTGCCCTGCACGAACCGGACTGGCTCCGTGAACCCCGGGCCGACGACGTCCTCGACAGCACCCGCTGGATCCCGATCCTCACCTTCCTCCAGGTGTCGGCCGATATGGCGGTCTCCACCAACGTGCCCGACGGGTACGGCCACACCTTCCACGCCGCCATCGCCGACTCGTGGGCCGCGATCCTGCCACCGCCGGGCTGGACACCGGCCGACACCGAACGCCTGCGCGCGGTGCTGACCGGCGCCAACTGACGACCGCTCCGATATCGATGCTCGCCGGCGAACGCCTCGACGACGAATGTTCGCCCGATGTCATCGCCGGCTTCACCGCACGGGTGAGTGGCTGTCGATCTGGCGCCCCCACCATGAACCATGGGCCTGTCGCGTCGGCAGCTGTTGCGGTTCGGTGGCGTGGCCTCGGCCGCCGCGCTGGCGGGAAGTTGCGCGGTCTCCGGCGCCCGGTTCCGGGCCCCACGCTGGACCGGTGACCCCTTCACTCTCGGCGTCGCCTCCGGCGAGCCGACCTCGGACGGGGTGGTGCTGTGGACTCGGCTGGCACCGGATCCATTCGCCGCCGACGGGCTCGGCGGCATGCCGGCGCATCCGGTGACCGTCGACTACGAAATCGCCGACGACGAGCACTTCCGGAAGGTGGTGCGGCGCGGCTCGGTGGTGGCCGATCGCGCGCTCGGGCACAGTGTGCACCCCGAGATCGGCGGTCTGGAACCGCAGCGCGGGTACTACTACCGCTTCCGCGCGGGGTCGGCGCTGTCACCGGTGGGCCGCACCCGCACCGCGCCCCGCCCGGGGACGGGGTCGCGGCTGCGTTTCGCCTACGCCTCCTGTCAGGCCTGGAACGACGGCCACTACACCGCTTACCGGCATCTGGCCGATGAGGACCTCGATCTGGTGGTGCATCTGGGCGATTACATCTACGAATATCCGCTGACGGGCCGCCGGCGCGGCATCCGGGTGCCCTCACCGCTGCGGCACGAGGCCCGCGATCTGGCCGGCTACCGCTTGCATTACGCATGGTTCAAATCCGATGAGCCGCTGCGCCGCGCCCATGCGGCCTTCCCGTGGCTGGTCACCATGGACGATCATGAGGTCGACGACGATTGGGCCGCCGACGCCGCCGCGTCGACGATCGACCTCGACGCACTGCGGACGGTATTCCTGCGCCGTCGCGCGGCGGCTTTCCAGGCGATGTACGAACATCAGCCGCTACGGTTGGCGCAGCTACCGTCGGGTCCGAATATGCGCCTGCACCGGCGCTACCGCTTCGGCGACCTCGCCGAGATCACGCTGCTCGACACACGCCAATACCGCACCCGGCAGGCCTGCGGCGGCGAGATCGTCAGCGAATGCGCCTCGGCCACCGGTGTCGACCGCACCATTCTCGGTGGCGCACAACGACAGTGGCTGCTCAACGGCTTCGCGCACTCGCCCGCACGCTGGCAGATTCTCGGCAATCAGGTGGTGATGGGCCGTACCGACCACGATCCCGGCCCGCGGACGGCGATCTCCACCGACGCATGGGACGGCTACGCGAGCGAACGCGCGGCGATACTCGGTGCCGCCGCCGACCGCTCGGTGCGCAACCTGGTGGTGCTCACCGGCGACCGGCACGAGAACTACGCCGCCGAGCTGCGCCGCGATCCCGGCGATGCCGAATCCGCGGTGGTGGCCGCCGAATTCACCGGAACCTCGATCTCCAGCGGTGGCGACGGTGTCGACCTGCCCGGCCGCGGCCGCGAGCTGCTGGCGGCCAATCCCGACCTGAAGTTCTACAACAGCCAACGCGGCTATGTCCGGGTGGAGGTGGATGAGCGGCTGTGGCGCACCGACTTCCGCGTGGTGCCCTATGTCGAACGGCCCGGCGCACCCATCCACACCAGGGCGAGTTTCGTGGTCGAGGATGGTATGCCCGGCGTACTGGAGGCGTCGCGGTGGGAACGGCCCGACACCGTCGTGCGGGCGGATCGGATCGAGCATGCCGCCGCACCACCGGTCGACTCGGATGACAACCGATGAACCCGGCGGTGTCGATAGCCCAGCAGGGCGGTCGGCCGCTGTCGGCCGGTGCCGGGCGCCGGCGCGGCACATGCTCGGCGAGGGATCGCGCTCAGAGCCGAAGGGTTTCCACCGCCGCCTCATGCAATGCCTGTCCATAACCGGGCCCGTACCCGGCCGCATGGACGGCCAGCGGATGCAATTGATGCAGCGGCACCCGTGCCTGCCATCCATCGGCCAACCGATGCCGCGACTGGTATCCCTCGATGAGCTGCTCCAGGTAGGGGCAACCGAACAGCGCCAGCATCGCCAGATCGGTTTCCCGGTGCCCGCCGTGCGCGGCCGGATCGATCAGCACGGCCCGCTCGCCGGTCCACACGACATTGCCGTTCCACAGATCGCCGTGGATCCGCGCGGGGGAGTCGCCGTCGTCGAAGCGTCCATCGGCCACCACGGCGCAGGCCCGCTAGATGACGGTGCGCTGGGTGCGGTCCACATGGCCCGCGTCATAGGCGATGGCCAGGAACGGCACTACCCGTTCGGTGGCGTAGAACTCGCCCCACCGGTCGTGTTCGACGCTGCTCATCGGCCGCTTGCCGATGAAGATCTGCCCGGTGAAACCAGCGGGCGGACAACCGAATCCAGCACCGTCGGTGCCCGCGTCATGCATCCGCGCCAGTGCCTCGCCGAGGCGGTGGGCACAGTCCGCCGATGCCCGCCCGTGCGGCAGCCGCGCCATCTCGATATGCCCGCTGTCCACCGAGAGCACCTGGACCACCGGCGCTCCCGCGGCCTCGAGCCAGCGCAGCCCCGCCGCCTCGGCCGGATAGAAGTCCGGATGCTTCCCGGTATCGGCCTTTCGAAAGGTGGTCACGCCGCCACCGTACGACCGCATACCGCGAGCCCGGAAACGCCCTCCTGACAACCAAGCGCTTGCTAGACTCGGCCGATGATCTCCACAGCGGTGTGGGGCACCGGAAACGTCGGCCGCGCGGCCATCCGCGCCGTCGCGGCGCATCCCGGGCTGGAACTCGCCGACGTCATCGTGCACAACCCGGCCAAGGCCGGCCGGGACGCGGGGGACCTGGCCGGTCTCGACCAGGAACTCGGCGTCGCCGCCACCACCGATGTCGCCGCCGTGCTGGCCTCGAAACCACGCGCGGTGGTGTACGCCGCCTCCGGTGACATCCGCCCCGACGACGCCCTGGCCGATATCGTTGCCGCCGTCGCCGCGGGCGCGGTGGTCGTCACTCCGGCCCTCTATGCCTTCTACGACGCCCGCAACGCACCCGCCGAGCAGCGTGCGAAGGTCCTCGCCGCGATCGAATCCGGCGGCGGTTCGCTCTTCGTCTCCGGGGTCGATCCCGGGTGGGGCAACGATGTGCTGCCGCTGCTGATGAGCGGGCTCGGCACCGTCGTCGACGGCATCCGCTGCCAGGAGATCTTCGACTACTCCAGCTACGACCAGCCCGATTCGGTGCGCTACCTGGTCGGCATGGGCCAGCCGATGGATTACGCACCGCCCATGGTGGCTCCCGGCGTGCCGACGATGGTGTGGGGCGGTCAGATTCGGCTCATGGCGCGCGCGCTCGGTGTCGAACTCGACGAGATCCGCGAAACCCTCGACCGCCGCGAACTCGAGACCACGATCGGCACGGCCTCGATGGGGGAGTTCGCGGCAGGCACCCAGGGCGCGCTGCGGTTCGAGGTGCAGGGCATCGTCGCGGGGGAGCCGGCGATCGTCATCGAACACATCACCCGCATCCACCCCGGCTGCGCACCCGACTGGCCGGTCCCGCCGAACGGGTCCGGCGCGCACCGGGTCATCGTGGAAGGCCGCCCGCGTCTCGAAGTCACCATCGAGGCCACCGATGAGGACGGCAACTACGCCGCAGGCGGCAATGCCACCGCGGTCGGGCGGCTCGTCGGCGCGATCGACTGGCTCACCGAGACGAGCCCCGGACTCTACGACGCGCTCGATGTCCCGCTGCGACCGGCGGTGGGCAGGCTGGGAAGGAACCGGACATGAGGATCGACATTCCGGAGGGCAAGGACCCGATCGGCTACGTCTGGGGCGAGATGGTGCCGGGAATCGGGGTCGCCGCATCGAATTTCTCGCTCGCGGTGTATTCCCACTCCACGCTCGGGCTGGCCGAATTCGAGGCCGCGCGATTGCGCATCGCGCAGCTCAACGGCTGTCTGTTCTGCCTGGACTGGCGCACCGAACGCGACGGCCAGAAGGTCGATCCCGGTTTCCTCGACGCCGTCGCCGATTGGCGTAACACCGACGCCTTCGACGAGCGCACCCGGCTGGCCGCCGAGTACGCCGAACGCTACGCCCTCGACCACCACAACCTCGACGACGAGTTCTGGGCCCGAATGTCGGCCTGCTACAGCCAGGCCGAGATCGTCGAGCTGAGTATGAGCATCGGGTCCTGGCTGGCCTTCGGCCGGCTCAATCACGTCCTCGGACTCGACGCGGTCTGCGTGCTGCCCGGCCATTCCGCAAGCGCGACACCATGACGCGCTGAGGTTTGCTCCCGGTACGCGCGGGGTACCGAATACTCGCCCCTCGCGACGGACCGGCTCGGCCGCCGCGGCGGGTCGCAACGTGCCGGATGAGCTGCGCAGACCGCGCCGACGCAGGTGTTGTGCGTCCTGGCGCCGCGTGCACGCTGTACGGTTGCTGCGGGAAGAGAACAACCGCCTACCAGCGGTCGTTCGCGATCTGAAAGGACTCCGATTCAATGTCGATCGGCGCCGACAGGAATTCCCGGGACACCGAAGCGACGGTGCACCGGGTTGCTGGCAGATCACCGGCGAAACCAGGACTCGACCGTCTCGTCTTCGGCGTCACGGCGATCGGGTCCTTGGCGTTCGTGGCATGGGGCATCATCGACCGGACCAGCTTGGCCACCGCGGCGGGAAACGCGCAGACCTGGGTGATCAGCAATACCGGCTGGCTGTTCGTGCTCATCGCGACGGTCTTCGTGGTCTATGTGATCTGGCTGGCCGCAAGCAGATACGGCAAGATCCCGCTCGGGGCCGACGGCGAGAAACCCGAATTCCGCACCGTCTCCTGGATCGCGATGATGTTCAGCGCCGGGATGGGCATCGGCTTGATGTTCTGGGGCGTGGCCGAACCGCTGTCGCATTTCGTGAGCCCGCCGCCGGGCACGGCCGAACCGGGTAGCCCGGAGGCCGCCGAGATCGCCATGGCCACCACCCTGTTCCACTGGACCCTGCATCCCTGGGCGATCTACGCCGTCGCCGGACTGGCCATCGCCTACAGCACCTTCCGCCGCGGTCGCTCGCAGTTGATCTCCTCGGTGTTCCGCCCGATTCTCGGCCGCAGAGCCGACGGCATCGGCGGCCAGGCGATCAACATGATGGCCATTTTCGCGACCCTGTTCGGATCGGCGGCGTCGCTGGGTCTCGGTGCGCTGCAGATCGGGGCCGGGATGGAGTTCAACGGCTGGATCGACGCCATCGGCAAGGTCGGTCTCGTCGCCATCATCTGCGGTCTGACCATCGCCTTCATCTTCTCGGCCGTGTCGGGCATCGATCGTGGCATCCAATGGCTGTCCAACATCAATATGGTGCTGGCGCTTGCGGTCGCGGCATTCGTGTTCATCGCCGGACCCACGCTGGTCATGCTCAACTTCCTGCCCGCCGCCATCGGCGACTACATCGCCATGCTGCCGACCATGGCCTCGCGGACCGGTGTCGCCGGCGGCGAAGCGATGGAGACCTGGTTATCGAGCTGGACCATCTTCTACTGGGCGTGGTGGATTTCCTGGACCCCCTTCGTCGGTATGTTCATCGCGCGAATCAGTCGTGGCCGCACCATCCGTCAGTTCGTCACCGGTGTGCTGCTGGTGCCGAGCGTGGTCAGCCTGATCTGGTTCGTCATCTTCGGCGGCGCGGGCATCCAGCAGCAGAGCCAGACCAACGATCTGACCGAGGCCGACGGTTCGGTGAACGAGAACTTCGCGCTGTTCCATCTGCTCGATCACTATCCGCTGGCGTCGTTCACCGCCGGACTGGTGATGGTGCTGGTGGCGATCTTCTTCGTCTCCGGCGCCGACGCGGCCTCCATCGTGATGGGCACGCTGTCGGAGAAGGGCAGCATCGAACCCTCGCGGCCCACGGTCATCTTCTGGGGTTCGGCGACCGGCGCGGTGGCGGCCATCATGCTCGTCATCGCCGATCCCGCGAATCTGGGCGGCGCGCTGACCGGGCTGCAAGCGCTCACCACGGTGGTCTCGCTGCCGTTCATGGTGGTGATGGGCTTCATGTGCGTCTCGCTGTATCGCGATCTGCGTGCCGACCCGATCATCCAGCGCGAGGATCTCGGCGTGCAGCTGGTGGTCGACGCGGTCGTGCAGGGCACCGAGCGCCACGACGGCGAATTCGAATTGGTCACCGAGGCCGTGGTGGCGGAGGAACCCGACGATTCACCGGAAGACCGCACGGCCAGCTGACTCTCGCGTTCTTCCGGCCCGGCGGCGTCTCACGCGTTGCCGGGCCGGAGCGCGTCACGCCAGGCGCGGTCGGCCAGCAACCGCATCCCGTTCAATCCGACGATCACCGTCGACCCCTCGTGGCCTGCGACGCCGAGCGGCAAAGGCAGGGTGCCGACCAGATCCCAGGTCACCAGCGCCACGATGAAGGTGGCGGCGATGGTCAGGTTCGCGATCACGATGCGCCGGGCCCGCCGCGACAGCGTGACGATGGCGGCGACGGTGCCGAGGTCGTCGCGGACGACGACGGCATCGGCGGCCTCGACCGCCAGATCGGATCCGGTGCGGCCCATGGCGATCCCGACGTGCGCGGAAGCGAGCGCGGGCGCGTCGTTGACGCCGTCGCCGACGACCGCGACGCGGCGACCGGCCCCGACGAGCTCGCGCACCGCCGCGACCTTCTCCTCGGGTAGCACACCGGCCCGGACATCGTCGATCCCGAGGGTTGCGGCCAGCGCGGCCGCGGCACGCGGGTTGTCGCCGGTGAGAAGCACCGGCGGGTGACCGCTCAGGGCGGTCAGATCGGCGACGGCCCTGGCCGCGGCCGGTCGCGGCCGGTCGGTTACCCCGAGCACGCCGGCCGGGTGGCCGTCGACCGTGACGACCACGGCGGTCGCACCGGCGGATTCCCATTCCTCGACAAGGGCTTTCGCGGTAGCCAGCGCAGTGCCGGATCCGGTGGACGCCGGCAGCATGTCGCCGGGGCGGCCCACCTCGATGACCCGGCCGTCGACGGTGGCGCGTACGCCACGGCCGGGGCGCGAATCGAATGCCGTGACGTCGGCGAGCGGCAGTGCGCGGTCTCTTGCGGCGGTGACGATGGCGGTGGCCAGGGGATGTTCGCTGTCGCGTTCGGCGGCGGCGGCCAGGGCGAGCATCGCGTCGGGGTCGAGTTCGCTGGTGACGGACTGGATCGCGGTGACCTCTGGGCGGCCCTCGGTCAGGGTGCCGGTCTTGTCGAAGGCGACGGTGTCCACCGTGCCGAGCCGTTCCATGACCACCGCCGATTTCACCAGCACGCCGTGGCGGCTCGCGTTCGCCATGGCGGCCAGCAGCGGCGGCATGGTCGCCAGCACGATCGCGCACGGTGACGCGACGATCATGAACGTCATCGCCCGCAGCAGGGCGGGCTGGAGCGCCGAGCCCGCGGCCAGCGGAATGAACAGCACGGCGAGCGTGGCGATCACGACGCCGGTAGAGTACCACTGCTCGACCCGCTCGATGAACAGTTGGGTGCCCGCCTTGGTTTCGGACGCCTCGCGCACCATGGCCGCGATGCGCGCGATCACCGTGTCGGCCGCCGCGCGCCGCACCCGCACCCGCAACGTGCCGGTGCCGTTGATGGCGCCGGCGAAGACCTCGTCTCCCGGCCCGGCCGGCACCGGAAGCGGTTCGCCGGTGATCGAGGCCTGATCGACCTCGCTGCGCCCGGATTCGACCACGCCGTCGCCGCCGATCCGTTCACCGGGCCGCACCAGGATCAGCTGCCCTGGTACGAGGGTGTGCGCGTCGACGATCCGTTCGTCGTCGCCGTCGACGAGAGTGGCGCGGTCGGGTGCGAGATCGAGCAGCCCGCGCACCGCCTCGGCCGTGCGGTGGGTCAGCACCGCCTCCAGTGCGCCGGAGGTCGCGAAGATCACGATCAGCAGTCCGCCGTCGACGATCTGCCCGATCGCCGCGGCACCGAGCGCGGCGACGATCATGAGCAGATCCACGTCGAGGGTTCGCTCACGCAGTGCACGTAACCCTTCCAGCGCAGGCTCCCAGCCACCGGTTACGTAGCAACCCGCCAGCAGCGACCATACGAGCCAATCCGGTGCACCGGCCCATTGCGCGCAGACGCCCGCGACGAACAGCGCGGTGGCCGCCAGGGCCCGGCGCACCTCGGGCAGCGTCCAGGCCGTCCGGCGATCAGCGCGCCGCGGGGAAGACGTGGCGGCGTTGCGCCGATCCAGTAGGGCGGGGGAAACCATCGGGGAGTGCTCCGTTCGAGATCGGCGCGGCGTAGGACTACAGGAATACATGTACATGTCTTCATGTAATCCCGCAAGGTACAGTGATCTCGTGGGACACGGAGTCGAGGGCAGAACAACGCCGCCCGCCCAGCTGGATGCCGATTCGGCGGCAACGGTGGCAGCGACTCTGCAGGCCTTGGCCACACCGAGCCGGCTACGGATCCTGACCAGGCTGCGGCACGGCCCGTGCTCGGTGGGGGATCTGGTGGACGCCGTCGAGATGGAACAGTCCGCGGTTTCCCATCAGCTGCGGCTGTTGCGTGCCATGGGTTTGGTCACCGGTTCGCGGCAGGGCAGAAGCGTCATCTACCGGCTCTACGACAGTCATGTGGCGATGCTGCTGGACGAAGCCGTCTATCACATCGAGCATCTCGGGCTCGGCATCGCCGACGACGAGACGGCCTGACCCGGACCGCTCGAGTCTGGATCGATTGTGGCGCAACCGAATTGTCGCAGCCGCGGTACGTGGTGGCGGAACCAGGAGGCCGCCACCACGCCTGGATCACTGAATGGCGAAGCGCAGCAGCGCCTGCTTATCGCCCTGCTTGATCTTGCCCTTGCGGTTGAGCACCTCGAGCTGCCAGCTCGCACCGGAACGGAACGCGCGCGCCACCGCGTTGGCATTGTCGGCGCCCAACAGCGACGGCCAGATATCGGCGACCTGCTGGGTGTCGCCGCCGGTCGCGTCATAGACCTTGAACGAGATATTGTTCGCCTTCTCGAAAGACGAGCCCTTCTTGAACGCGGCCGCGACGAACACGATCGAATCGATGCCGCCGGGCACATCGGCGAAGGTGACCTGAACGGTCTCGTCGTCGCCGGACGCGGCGCCGGTCTGCTCGTCACCGCTGTGCAGGACCGCACCATTGCCGAGCGGGTCGAGCGAATCCAGGCCGGCGAATCGCACCGGTTCTGCCCCCTGCATGAGAATCGCGATCAGATCCAGGTCGACGCCGCGCTTGCGCCGAGCCCACCCGAGCGCGCCGCCGCTGGCACCCGCGGACGGGTCCCAGCTCACCCCGACACTCAGTTTGGTGATGCCGCTCAGATCCGCGGCACCGTCTTCTTTCTTGAGCGTGATCATGGGCCTCAGCGTACCCACGAACGAGTCGGCAGGCAGGGCAGCGAGTTCCGCGACCATGATCGCGGAACCCGCTGTGACCGTGCGGCTCAGCGCTTGCGGCCGACCCCGCCGAGCATCACTCGTTCCTCGGGGTACGGTTCGCGGATCGCCGGGCCCATCGGCCACCACTGCTCGAGTTCGACCAGGCCCGGCTCGATCAGCTCGAGATCGTGGAAGTAGGCGGCGATCTCCTCCTTGGTGCGGTACCAGCCCGAACCGAGCCCCATCTCGGTGAACTGACGCTGCAGGCGCACGGCGAGCTCGGCGAGCTCGGAACCGTCGTTCGGGTTCCAGAAATGCGTGATGGCAACGTAGGAACCGGAGGGCAGCGCGTCGATGTACTGGCGCATGATGCCGACAGGATCGAGATCGTCGTCCACGTGATGCAGGATGCCGCACAGGATGAGACCGAGCGGCCGCTCGAGATCGAGGTGCCGGGTGACCTCCTCGTCTTTGAGCAACGTCTCGGGCTGCGTCAGATCCGCCGGAACGAAATGGGTGTACTCGTTCTGTTCGAGCAGTACCCGTCCGTGTGCGTTGCACACCGGATCGTTGTCGACGTAGACGACGGTCGCCTCCGGGTTCTGGCTCTGGGCGATCTCGTGCGTGTTGCCGACAGTCGGCAGGCCCGCGCCGATGTCGAGGAATTGGTCGATGCCGACCGTGCCCGCGAGATAGCGGGTGACCCGGTGCAGCCAGCGCCGGTTCATCTTCGACACGTCGCGCTGGCGGGGCGCGGCTTGCAGGATCATGTCGAACGCGGCGCGGTCGACGTCGTAGTTGTCTTTGCCACCCAGGCTCACGTCGTAGACGCGCGCGATGCTCGCTCGGGTGGTGTCCACGCCGACCGGAACGCGAACACCGGTCTGGGGAGCGGGTTGGGACATCGAGAACCTCTCTCTGCAATAACTGTGATACGGCTCACTCAGCGTAGGGGCCGCTGAGCGTCCCGGCAATGGGTCCGGTTGCATTCGGGCGGCACGGGATTCGCCGCCGAGGGTGCACCCGGAGGACGTGCGGTGCCGCGGGTCAGGCCGAGACGCGGTCGAGGCGTCGGCCGGGCAGCCAGCCGGCGCCGACGTGGGTGACCCGCCACCAGTCGACATGGACGAGCAGCGCTTCCACCGGGGTGGCGAAGAACGGCTCGATCATCGGTTCCTTTTGTACCAGCGCCTGGAACGTCTCGTCCCGGTCGGCGGGATCGCGCACCTCGACGGTGCCGAGGCCCTGGGCGAAGGGGTCGGTGAATCCGCCGCTGACCACCTTGATGCCGACATTGGGGTTGGCGCGCAGGGCCTCCAGCGTGCGGCCGCCCGATTCCAGGATCAGGGTGAGCCGGAACGGGTCGTCGTCGAGGTGGGTGAAGAACGCGCTCGAGCACCAGTTCACGCCGTCTTTGGATGTCGCGAGGTCGATGCTGGTGGTGGCGAGTATGCCGGCGAGCTTGTCCCGGACGTCCTGCTCGGTGATCTGTGCGTTGCCGGTGGTGGTGTCGGCGTCCGCTGACATGGCGGCCTCCTGTGATCGTGTGAATCGAATGCGAACAGTGGAACGGATGTGCGAGTTACGGTTTGCGGCCGACGCCGCCGATGATCAGGTACTCGTCCGGGACGCGCTCGCGCTCGTCGGGCCCCCAGGGCCACCAGTCGTCGAGCGGTACCAGTCCCGGTTCGAGCAGTTCCAGCCCGTCGAAGAACGGCATCAGTTCCTCGCGGGTGCGCCAGCGGCCGGTGCCGAGGCCTTCGTCGTGCAGGGCGCGTTCGGCGCGGCGGGCCAGCTGATGCAATTCGGCGTCTTCGCTGCCGGGATCGAAGAAGTGGCTGATCATGACGTAGGAGCCGGGCGCGAGCCGGTCGATGTACTGGGCCATGATGCCCGCCGGATCGCGATCGTCGTCGACGTGATGCAAAGTGCCGCATTGCATCATCAGCAGCGGCTTGCTCAGGTCGAGGTACTGGTTCACGGCCGGATGTCCGAGGACCTCATCGGGCTTGGTGAGATCGAGATCGAGGAAATGGGTGTACTCGTTGGCTTCGAGCAGTTCCTTGCCGCGGCGCACGCACACCGGGTCGTTGTCGACATAGACGACCATGACCTCCGCGCCCAGTTCCTGAGCGATCTCGTGGGTGTTCTTCTGCGTCGGTAGTCCGCTGCCGAGATCCAGGATCTGCGTCATGCCCACCTGACTGGTCAGGTAGCGGACCACCCGTTCGAGCCAGCGCCGGTTCGCCACGCCGACCGCATTCTGGTTCGGCACAACAGTCAGTAAGTGTTCGTAGACTCTACGATCGACCTCGAACCAGTCCGTACCGCCCAGTCCGTAGTCGTAGACGCGGGCAATGCTCGGCGTGTCAGGGTCGACACGCCCACCGAGATCCTCATCATCCATCGGCATCATGGGGCTCCTCTCCCATCGGCTCCCACGACTGTGACTCTACGCACCGCGCGTACGCCGCGCGCGGTATCGGGAAGAAGATATGCCGTTGTCCCGCTGGGACATCCACGCATAAAGGTCATTGGTGACGCGATCGGTCACCGCGCACCGGCGCGAGGTGCAACTCGACGACCGACCAGTCTGTGCCGAACGCGGGCACACGCGGCGCCCGGCCCCCGCGACGATGATCGCCGACGGGTAACGGGCTCCGGTGGTTTCGCTATAGGAGCGAGTAGGATCTGCAACCGACGCGGTGGAACCGGTGGGTGTGACCGGGCAGATCGCGGTCTAACCACTATCGGCCAGAGGCGGTCCATGACCAACGACCAGGACAACAGCGACAACGTGGAACTGCTTGTGGCAGAGCGTGGTCCGACCGTGATCCGGATCGCGCTCGGCAGCAGGTTGCGTCGGCTGCGGGAAAGTTGCGGTGTCAGCAGGGAAGCGGCCGGAGACGCCATTCGCGGATCACACGCCAAGATCAGCCGGCTCGAGCTGGGACGCACCGGGTTCAAGGAACGCGATATCCGCGATCTGCTCACCCTCTACGGCGTCACCGATGACGACAAGCGCGAGCCCTACCTCGATATGGCGCGCAAGGCCAACGACCCTGGATGGTGGCAGAGCTACAGCGATCTGCTACCCGCGTGGTTCGAGACCTACGTCGGGCTCGAACAGGCGGCCACCACGATCCGCACCTACGAGGCCCAGTTCATTCCCGGCTTGTTGCAGACCGCCGACTACGCCCGCTCGGTCATCATGCTCGGCAACGACGACGAGACCGAACGCCGGGTCGCGGTCCGCATGCGCAGGCAGAAGATCCTGCACCGCAGGGCGGCACCGACCCTGTGGGCGGTCATCGACGAGAACGCGCTGCGCAGACCGGTCGGCGGCATGAAGGTGCTGCGCGAGCAGATCCAACACCTGATCACCATCTCCGACATGCCCAACGTGCGCATCCAGGTGCTGCCGTACTCGGCCGGTGGGCATTCCGCGGCCGGCGGACCGTTCAGCATCCTGCGCTTCCCCGAGCCCGAATTGCCCGACATCGTCTACACCGAACAGCTGACCAGCTCGCTCTATATGGAGAAGCGCCACGATGTCGAGCTGTACATGTCGGTGATGAATCAGCTCAGCGTGCAGGCCCTCTCGCCGGCCGAGAGCCTGCAATTCCTGTCGCAGATCCTCGCCGAGTACGCCGCGCAGGACTGACCGGCGCGCAGGCGGCGCGGCTCCCGGGATCAGCCGCGTATCTCGGAGTGGTTGTCGACAGCCGGCTCGGCGCTCGCCCCGCCGCGCAGACGTGCCTCGAGCCCGTCGAGCACCGAGATCAGGCCGAAGTCGAAGGCCACCGCGCGGGCGACGGTCGGGTCGGTCGTCACGGTGTCGCGGTAATCGTCGATGAGATCGGGAAAGTCGGCGCCGTTGGCTTCCAGTACGGGCAGCACCGCCGCCGGGTCGATACTGGCATCGCCATAGGCGTTGTTCCAGGCGATAAGGGGCAGCACCTGGCCGAGAACGAACGAGAACAGCGTCCCGGTGGCGAGATAGACGTCGTTGCCCTGGAATCCCGCGCCGACGAAGGTGCGGCGCAATCGGTCGGTCAACCGCAGCGAATTGGGGCCGATGCTGGGTAGATGGCCCAACAGCTCGGCGGCCCACGAATGGTTCATCATGGTGTCGCGCAGGCTGTAGGCGAATCCGGTCGCCACCCCGCGCCATGACGTCTGCTCCGGTTCCGGAACCTGCACCTTTCCCCAGAACTCGTCGAGGACCAGCTCGAGCAGCTCGTCCTTGTTCGCCACATACCAGTAGAGGCTGGTCGCGCCCGCGCCGAGCCGAGCGCCGAGCTTGCGCATGCTCAAGGCGGCCATCCCCTCGGCATCGAGGAGGGTGAGCGCGGCCTCCACGATCTGTTCACGGCCGAGACCCGAGGACTTGGGCTGGCGGGGTTCGCGGCTCCACACCGACTCGAACTGCTTGGTCACGGCCTCATTCTATATTCGCTCGCACACCGTTCGATTATCTCGTACGCTGTGCGAGTGGAATCGAACGTTGTACGAGACCCGCGGCGCTGGTTGATCCTCGGGGTTCTCTGTCTGTCCTTGTTGGTGCTGATGATCGACGGCACGGTGTTGAACCTCGCGATTCCGTCGCTGATCCGGGAGCTGGGTGCCACCCCGTCGGATGTGCAGTGGATCCTGGACGCCTACGTGCTGGTTTTCGCCGGTCTGCTGCTCACCGCTGGCAGCCTCTCGGACCGGTTCGGGCGGCGCCGGATGCTCGTTCTCGGCCTTGCCGTCTTCGGGGTGGCCTCGCTGGCGGCGGTGCTGGCGACCGAACCCTGGCAGGTGATCGGGGCACGGGCGGCGATGGGCGTGGGCGGGTCGCTGCTGATGCCGTCGACGCTGTCGATCCTGATGACCACCTTCGACCAGGACGAACGGCGGCTGGCGATGGCCGCGTGGACGACGGTGTCGATGGTCGGCATCGTCGCGGGCCCGACGCTCGGCGGCCTTCTGCTCGAGCACTACTGGTGGGGTTCGGTGTTCCTGATCAACATTCCGGTGGCGATCCTGGCGATCGTGGCCGCGCTGGTGCTGATGCCGGAAACGACGGGGGAGCAGCGTCCGGTCGACCTGGTCGGGGTGCTGTTGTCGATCCTGGCGCTGGTGTCGGCGGTGTATGTGATCATCGAGCGCGAATGGAACCTGCCGGTGATCGGTCTGGCCGTGGTGGCCGCCGTCGCGTTCGTGGTGTGGGAGAGCCGGTCCGAGCATCCGATGCTACCGCTGGCGGTGTTCCGCAATCGCGATTTCACCGGCACCTGCCTGACCTTGTTGCTGATGGTCTTCGGTATGGGCGCGATCATGTTCATGCTCACCCAGTATCTGCAATTCGTGCTCGGCTACGGGCCGATGAAGGCCGGGCTGGCGCTGCTGCCGTACGCGGTGGCCGCTGCGGTGTGCAACGGGCTCGGCGCCACCCTCGGCAAGAAGTTGAGCAACAAGACCCTCATCGTGAGTGGTCTGCTGGTGATGGGCGTGGCGTTCGTGGTGCTGGCGACGGGCACCGGCTACGGCGCGGTGCTGATGAGCATGCTGATCATGGGCATCGGCGGTGGCCTCGCCGGACCGTCGGCCTACGCGGCCATCATGAGCGCCATCCCGCTCGAACACGCGGGTGTCGGGTCGGCCATGAACGACACCTTGCAGCAGGTGGGTATGGCGATCAGTATCGCGGTGCTCGGCAGCGTGCTCGCCGGGGTGTTCACCGCGAACATGCCGTCCGATGCGCCGGAGCCGGCCCGCGAATCCATCGGTGCCGCTTTCGAACTCGGCTACACCGAACCGGCGAAGCTGGCCTTCACCGAGGCGATGTCGACCGGGGCGTGGATCAGCGCGGGCTTCAGCGTCGCGGCCGCCGTGCTCGGCCTGGTGCTGCTGCGTGCCCGGCCACCGCAGGCGGTGGCACCGGAGCCGGTCGCGGTGCAGAGCTGAACGCTGGGCGGGTGCGTGCCGTCGCTGCCGCGCACCCGCCCACTGCGGCCCCGAATTCGGCTGCCGCGCACCCGCGCGCAGCGGTCGGGCGCTCAGGGCGAGGAGTATCCTCGGAGACCGGACCGTACCGGTAGGGACCTTCGGTCCCCCTGCGAAAGTGGATCTGCGGTCCCCGACGAAGGAGCCGCTGTGATGCCTGTGCCGCTGCGTGACAGCGCGATTCCCAAACATGAACAGCTGCGTGCCATCCTGCTGCACAAGTGCACCCGCGAACTGCAGCCGGGCGATCTGCTGACCAGTGAACGCAATCTGATGCAGGACTACGGCGTCAGCCGGATCACCGTGCGCGAGGCGATCGGCCAGCTGGTCAACGAAGGTCATCTGATACGGGTGCGCGGCAAGGGGACCTTCGTCGCGCATCGGCCCGTCCAGTCGCGGCTGCATCTGGCGTCGTTCACCGAGGAGATGCGCGCCCAGGGACACCACCCGACGACGGTGGTCCTGATCGCCGAGGAAGATGCGGTGCCCGAGGCTTCGGCGCGGGCACTCGGCCTGGGCGAGGGTGCGCGCGGCTATCACATCAAGCGGCTGCGCCTGGCCGACGGCGAACCGGTGAGCGTGGACGACGGCTGGTTCCATGCCGAGCTGCTGCCGGGGTTGATCGAGGTGGATCTGACCGCCTCCATTTATCAGACCTGCGCCGACCGCTACGGACGCCCGATCGAACGCGCCACCCAGACCGTCGACGCCACCGCCGCCGACGCGGGCATCGCCGCACTGCTCGGTGTGAAAAGGAATGCGCCGGTGCTGCATTTCGACCGCACATCGTTCAGCGCTGGGGCCGCGGTCGAGCACACGCAGAGCTGGTACCGCTCGGATCGCTACCGGTTGCAGATGGAGGTCGGACAGGAGCGCACCTGACCGTTCAGGGGGGTGCCGCACGGCAACCGGGTGCGACGGTGGCCGACCCGGGCCGCAGGCCTCCGCCGCGGTGCGTCAGCGCGGTTCGGGGGTCCAATCGAACAGCGTCGCACCGGTGTCCACCTGAGTCCCGAGGGTGCCGGGGTCGACGGAATCCCGCGCCGAATCCATCACCACGATCGGGCAGAGGGCCGAATATCCGGTGCCGTCGATCTCGGTCGGATCGAATCGCACGATCGGTGTGCCGGCGTCGACGTGATCGCCTTCCGCGGCGAGCAGGGCGAACCCGGCCCCCGCGAGCTTCACCGTGTCGATCCCCAGGTGCGTGAGCACTCCGGCACCGTCGGCACCGAGGACGATGAACGCGTGCGGATGCAGTTTCACGATCGTGCCCGCGATCGGCGCACGGACGTCGAGGGCGCCGCGATCACGGGCCGGGTCGATGGCCACACCCGAGCCGACCAGCTGACCGGCGAACACCGGATCGGGCACGTCGGCAAGGGCGAGGACCCGCCCGGGAAGTGGGGCCAGGACCCGTACCGTCACAGCAGGTCCTCGATGTCTTCGGCCAGCGTATCGGCCACCGGCCCCACCACGACCTGCACGACCGAACCGGACCTGAACACGCCGTGCGCGCCGGCCGCTGTGAGCGCCGCCTCGTCCACCAGGCTGCCGTCCTTGACCTCGGTGCGCAGCCGGGTGATGCAGGCTTCGATCTCGACGATATTGTCGGCGCCGCCGAGGCCGCTGATGATGGCGTCCGCTGTGGACATGTGTTCTCCCTCGTTGGCTTTCCCGTGCCGGCGCCGGGTGTTACCTGGATCATAAGGACCGATTGACATCGGGCCACTACCTGGTCAAACTGACAACTGGTTATGACCGGACATTACCCGTCGGACGCCCGGCCCGCCCCAGTTTCCGCCGGATCCGCGAGCGTGCCTCCGGTGGCTCCAGCACGGCGTAGCGCCGCGTTCCGGCGACGAAGAAGGTCGAGATGACGGTCGTAGACAGCCCGAACAAGGAATCGGCGGCACTCGCCGGTTGGCAGCGCCTCGGACGCAGTCTCATGTTGCCGATCGCGGTGCTGCCCGCCGCGGGCATCCTGTTGCGACTCGGCCAGGACGATCTGCTGGGCCGGTTCTCGGCACTCGACAGCGCCGCCAGCGTCGTCTCGGCCGCCGGGCAGGCCGTATTCACGTGGCTGCCATTGATTTTCGCGGTCGGTATCGCCATCGGATGGGCGCGGAAATCCGACGGCTCGACCGCGCTGGCCGCCGTCGTCGGCTACATGGTGGTCGACGGCGTCTTCGAGGCGATGTCACCGATCGTGCTCGAGGGGGAGACCGATCCGAAGGGCGGCCAGGCGATGATCGATTACGGCGTGCTCGCCGGCATCGTGATGGGTGTGCTCTCGGCGCTGCTGTGGCAGCGGTTCTATCGCACCAAGCTGCCCGACTACCTCGGGTTCTTCAACGGACGGCGGTTGGTGCCGATCCTCACCGCCGTCACCGGTCTGGCGATCGGCGTGCTCATGGCCTTCGCCTACCCGCTCTTCAATGCGGGGCTCACCTGGGTCGGCGAGACCGTCGCGGAGAACTCCGTGGTGGGCGGCGGGATCTACGGCACCGCCAACCGGTTGCTGATTCCGACCGGACTGCACCACATCCTCAATACGACCGTGTGGTTCTTGATCGGCGACTACGAGAACGCGCAGGGTCAGATCGTGCGCGGTGACCTCAACCGCTTCTTCGCCGGCGATCCGACCGCAGGCACCTTCATGACCGGCTTCTTCCCGATCATGATGTTCGCACTACCCGCGGCGGCCCTGGCCATCTGGCGCAACGCGCGCCCCTCGCAACGCAAGCTCGTCGGCGGGATCATGCTCTCCACCGCGCTGACGGCGTTCCTCACCGGGATCACCGAACCGCTGGAATTCTCCTTCATGTTCGTGGCGTGGCCGCTGTATGTGGTGCACGCGATCCTGACCGGTACCTCGCACGCGCTGGTCAACGCTCTCGGCATCCACGACGGCTTCACCTTCTCGGCAGGATTCATCGACTACGCCCTGAACTTCGGCAAGGCCACCGACGCCTGGCTGCTGATCCCCATCGGCCTCGGCTACGCGGTGCTCTACTACCTGCTGTTCAGCTTCGTGATCAAGAAATGGAACCTGCGCACCCCTGGCCGCGAAGCCGATACCGATGCCGAAATCCGCGGCGCAGGAACCGGATCGGATCAACGTCTGCCCGGTGCGACGCGCGAGCCACGCGCCACCGAGACCGATGCGCCGGCTGAAGGCGAGTCCGGCGCCGCGGACAGCGACACGCGCGGGGCGGAGGTCGGGACCGGCACCGCGCAGATCCGGACCGGCAGGAGCGAGACGGTGGAGCCTGCCGAGGACGCGCCGTCGGAGGCGCGGATCGACGCCGATAACCCGAGGAAGGGCGAAGATCGGTGATCATGACCGAACCCGCTGCCGGCGCCGGGACGACGACCGCCTGCCCCGTCATGGTGGCCGGAGCGCCCGTGTCGCGGTCATCGGCGGGAGCGTGCGGGCGGTGCTGAGCGTCGGTGGCGCGGCCCGTGGTGGCTCGCCGACCCTGTTGCGCGGGAGGGTGGTCGGCGCGGTGGCCGCAGCCGGGGGCAGCGATATCGCCGACGGCGTCGTCGCGATCGACGGTGCGCGGATCTCCTGGGTGGGGCCGGCGGCAGCGTATCCGGGTCGCACCCCGTTACCGCCGCCCGGCGACTCGATCCTGTTGCCCGGCCTGATCGATCTGCACTGTCACGGGGGCGCCGGTGCCGGATTCCCCGACTCCGATGCGGGCGGAGCGCGCCGTGCGGTGGCCCACC
The DNA here is from genome assembly GCF_059509835.1 of Nocardia sp. CDC519. Lineage (NCBI taxonomy): Bacteria > Bacillati > Actinomycetota > Actinomycetes > Mycobacteriales > Nocardiaceae > Nocardia > Nocardia sp. CDC519. Next base: position 2,941,401 of record NZ_CM183377.1, read on the forward strand.
ATCGTGCGCACGGAACCACCGCGCTGCTGGGCAGTCTGGTGTCCGCCCCGCCGGCGGATCTGCTGCGGCAGGCAGCGGTCCTGGCCGACTTGGTGGAGCGCGGCGAGTTGCTCGGCATTCATCTGGAGGGCCCGTTTCTGAGCCGGGCCCGGTGCGGCGCACAGGATCCGGCCGCGATCATTCCGGGCGACCCGGAACTGTTCGAGCGGATCTGTCTGGCCGCGCGCGGTACTGTCCGCTCGATGACCGTCGCCCCGGAAACGTCGAACTTCACCGGGCTGCTCGCCGCCATGCGCGAGCACCATGTGCTGCCGAGCCTCGGCCACACCGATGCCGACGCGGCCACCACCGCTGCCCGCATCGCCGACGCCGCCGGCGCGCCGCTGACCGCGACGCACCTGTTCAATGGGATGCCGCCACTGCACCATCGGGCGCCGGGACCGGCGGCCGCCTTCCTGGCCGCTGCCGCACGCGGCGAGCTCGTCGTCGAACTGATCGCCGACGGCGTGCACCTGGCCCCGGACACCGTCGCCATGGTCTTCGACACCGTCGGCCCCGACCGGATCGCTCTGGTCAGCGATGCGATGGCCGCGGCGGGGATGGGCGACGGTGATTACCGGCTCGGCCCATTGCGGGTGCGCGTGGAGCAGGCGGTGGCGCGGGTGGTCGTCGCCGAGGACGCCGCGGGCCCGATCGCCGGCGGCACCATGCGGCTGCTCGACGTGGTGCGCCACACCGTCGACGCGGCCGGTGTGCCACTGGCGGATGCCGTGGCTGCGGCCACCCGCACTCCGGCGACGGTGCTCGGCCTCGAGCACGAACGCGGCGTACTCGCCCCCGGCTACCGCGCCGACGTGATCGTCACCGACCCCACTGTGCGCGTGCGCCACGTCTACACCGCGGGCGTTCGGGCCGAGACGGAAGGAACCGCATGGAAATCGTGATCCGCGACGACGAACAGCAGGTCGCGACGACGGTTGCCGATATCGTCGAAGGCTATGTGCGCCGCGGTGCGGCGACCCTCGGTCTCGCCACCGGATCCTCGCCGCTGAGCAGCTACCGTGAACTCGTCCGGCGTCATCGCGAGCACGGCCTGGATTTCTCGGCGTGCACCGCCTTCCTGCTCGACGAATACGTCGGTCTGCCGAAAGATCATCCGCAGTCCTATTGCTCGGTGGTCCGCGCCGAGTTCACCGACCACGTGAACCTCGATCCGGCGCGCGTGTTCGGTCCGGACGGGGAAGCCGCCGATACCGGGGCCGAAGCGCAACGCTACGACGCCGCCATCGCCGCCTGCGGAGGCGTCGATGTGCAGCTGCTCGGCATCGGCACCGACGGCCATATCGGGTTCAACGAACCCAGCTCCGCGCTGACCTCACGCACCCGGGTCAAAACCCTGACCGCCCAGACCCGCCGCGATAACGCGCGCTTCTTCGACGGCGCCGACGCGGTGCCACGACATGTGCTGACCCAGGGGCTCGGCACGATCGGCGAGGCACGCCATCTGGTGATGATCGCCGTCGGCGCACGGAAGGCCGACGCCATCGCGGCCGCGGTGGAGGGCCCGCTGACCGCGTTCTGCCCGGCCTCGATCATGCAGTGGCATCGCCACGTCACGGTGGTCATCGACGAGGCCGCCGCGGGCGCGTTGCGTCTGGCCGATTACTACCGCTACGCCCTCGAACACAAGCCGAGCTGGCAGAGCTTCTGAGGAGCTCGGCGCGGGCCGCCGGACCGGAAGTGGCGGATGCAGCCCGGGCGCGGCACACTCGACGCCGTGAAACGCATGTCATTCGCAGGGCGCGGCCGTGATCGAGGTGATCGGCGGTGAACGCGCTCGCGCGGGGTGAGAACCGTCCGGCGCCGGCGGATCGGATGACGGTGACCGTGAGCTGCTCGACGCCGGTCGACGTCTCGGCGCTGCTGCTCGGCACGGACGGCAAGGTCCGTGCCGACGGCGACTTCGTCTTCTTCAATCAGCCCGTCGGCCCCGGCGTCGTCTACCGGCACGGCCGCGGCGCGGGCGATATGGTCGATGTGCAGACCAGTGCGCTGCCCGCCGACGTCGACCGCGTCGTCGTCACCGCCAGTCTGGACGGATCCGGCCCGGCCACCTTCGCTGCCGCCGGTTCGCTGGTCGCGACCATCGCCTCCGATGCGGGCACCCTCACGTTCCCGGTCTCCGGGCTGACCACCGAATCGGCCGTGGTGTGCGTGGAGATCTATCGCCGCGGTGGCGGCTGGAAGGTTCGCGCGGTCGGCCAGGGCTACGACAACGGCCTGGCGGGCATCGCGACCGCCTTCGGCGTGAACGTCGACGACGCGCCCGCCCCCGCGCCGGCTCCGAGCGCCGGCCCGCGGACCGACCAGACGATGGTCGCGCCGTCGCGCACCGACCCGACCGTGGTCGCGCAGCCGTATCCACCCGCGCCTGCCTACCCGCCCGCTGCGCCCTATCCGGGTGGTCAGCCGCCCACCGCGCACCCGCACCAGCCCGCGCCGCCCTACCCACCCGCGCCGTCGTATCTGCCGGCGCCCGCGTATCCCGCTGAGCCGCAGCCCTATTCGGCGCCTGCTCAGCAGCCGCCCACCGCCCATCCGGTTCCGTCCACGTTCTCGTCCCAGCAAGGAGCGCTGCCGATGCACAGCGATCTGTTCGATCCGCGCCACGCCGAGGTTTCCGGTGTCGGTATCCAGAAACAGGGCGGCAAGATGATCAAGGTCGCCGTCAACGGTGAGGTCATGGCGCGGGCCGGGTCGATGGTGGCCTACCAGGGGGAGTTGCAGTTCCAGGCGCTCGGTTCCGGCGGCATCGGACGCGCCATCCAGCAGCGACTCACCGGTGAAGGTGTGCCGCTGATGAAGGTGACGGGGCGCGGCGACCTGTTCCTGGCCAACAGCGCCGCCGACGTGCACACCATCGATCTCGACGGCACCGACGGCCTCACCATCAACGGCGCCAATGTGCTGGCCTTCGACTCGACCCTGACCTACAACATCGGCCGGGTGCAGGGCGCCGCGGGCGTGGCAAGCAACGCCGGACTGTTCAACTGCGTATTCACCGGACGCGGCCGGATCGCCATCACCAGTCACGGGGCGCCGGTGGTGCTCAACGTCGACCAGCCGACCTACGCCGACCCGCAGGCCGCGGTCGCGTGGTCGTCGAGCCTGCAGACCGGCATCAAACGCAACGATTCCTTCGGCCTCGGCCGGCTCATGGGCCGCAGCACCGGCGAGGGCACGACACTGGCGTTCTCCGGCCGCGGATTCGTCATCGTGCAGCCCTCGGAACTGCCGCCGGGCGGGCTGCTCGGCGGTACCGGCGGCGGCCAGGAAGCCGGGCACAGCGGTGGCATGTTCGGCGGGCTGCTCGGCTGACCGCCGGGCGCGTATGACCTCCGAGGTCATCGCCATCACGACCGGCCGCGATTAGCGTCGAGACCGTTGGCGGTTCGACGATGGGAGCGGTGATGGGCAGACGCGGTGAGCAGGTCGCGGTGACCGAGGGTGTGCTGCGGCACGGAATGCCCTACCTCGCGTTCGGCAGCGGGCAACCGCTAGTCTTCCTGCGCTGGTTCACTCCCGACCACGCCAACCCGACGGGGTGGATGCGCTCATCGGAACTGAAGAAGCTGTCCGGGTTGGCTCGCCATTTCCGGGCGTACGCCGTGGGCCGGGCGCCGGGAACGCCCGCCGGTGCCACCATGGCCGATCTCGCCGCCGAACACGCCGACGCGTTGCGCACCGAGTTCGGCGGGCCGGTCGATGTGCTCGGGGTGTCGTCCGGTGGTTCGATCGCCCTGCAACTGGCCGCCGACCATCCCGAGGTGGTGCGCACGCTGATCGTCGCGTCGGCGGCGTGCCGGCTGGATCCGGCGCTGCGGATCGGGCAGCGGCGCTACGCGGAGGCGGTGCTGGCGGGTAGGCGGGGGCTGCATCACCTGGCGGTGGTCAGCGTCGGGAATCCGGTGGGAGCGCGACTGGCCGGGGCCGCGATGTGGTTGCTGGATCCGATGATGCGTCCGGAGGTGCCCGCCGACACCTATCGCTTCCTGCTCGCCGAAGACGGATTCGATGTCACCGCACGCCTCGGCGAGATCACCGTGCCGACGTTGATCATCGGCGGTGAACGCGACGCCTCCTATAGCGCCGCGACCTTCCGGCGCACCGCCGACGGCATCCCCGGCGGGCGGCTCATCCTGTATCCGGGCACCAGTCACATGGGCGTGTTGACCCATCCGGATTTCGTCGACGACGTCGTCGATTTCGTCGACCGGAACCCGGCGCCCCGACAGCGGCGGTGACTGAGCACTCACCCTCGCGGTGACCGGGGCGGATCAGCAAACCTGAGAGAACTCATAGCTTTGCCACAGGCTACGACCAGGCGTGACCGGCATCCTGAACCGAGCAGACACTCTCGGTGATAGTGGAGGTGCACGATGGTCGAGCTCGAGGTCACAGGTACCACGGTGACGGTTCATGTGCTCGGAGCGCATCGCCTGCTGTCGCTGCGCGACCAGATCCGGTTCGATCTGGCCTCGGTCACCGCGGTAGCTCCCGCCGAAATCGACCGCCGCCCGCCCTGGGTCCGCGCGCCCGGCACCTTCTTCCCCGGCGTGATCGCGGCGGGCACCTTCCGCGGTAAGGGCCGCAAGGAGTTCTGGGACACCGCCTTCGACGGCCGCGGCGTCCGCATCGATCTCGCCGGCGCCGACTTCACCCGTCTGGTCGTCGATGTCGCGAACCCGGACGAGGTCCTGCGCCTGTTGGCGACAGCGGCCGCCGCCTGAGAAGGGTCACCCACCGCGTTCTCGCGGAGCGGCGGGCCTGCTGTACGACACCCGCCTGGCGTCCTGGTTCAGCGGCTTTGTTTCCCGATATCGGCCCGTCGCGCCATGTCTCCAGAACTAGCCAAATTTGGCTAATGCCGAATCCGGCGTTACGCTGGACTCTATTAGCCAAATTTGGCTAGTCATTTCAGGAGGTGTGCGGTGAAGCCTGTTCAGCTAATGGCCCTCGGTGCGCTACGCCGAAGGGGGCGCGCGCACGGATATCAGATTCGCGCGGATCTCGAGTCCTGGGGCGCGCACGAATGGTCGACAGCCACTTCGGGTTCGGTGTATCACGCGCTCAAGAGCATGGCCGCCAAGCAACTGCTGACCGTGCACGAGAGCGCGGCCTCGGAGGCCGGGGGACCGCCGCGGATCGAATACGAGCTGACCGCCGACGGCGAGCGTGAGTACTTCGCGCTGCTGCGCCGAGCCCTGTCGGACCGCGAGCCCGGCCTGGACGTGCTCGGCGCCGCCGTCGGCCTGATCGACGACCTGCCCCGCGGCGAAGCCCTGGAGATGCTGCACCGGCGCGCCGCCGCGATGGACGAGTGGCGCCGCAGCATCACCGAACACCTGCCACCCGATACCGACCTCGACAGCTGGGGGCCGGTAGGCGAGGTCATCGCCTTGTGGCTGTCGACGGCCGACGCCGGCGCCGGATGGACCCGGCGACTGATCCGCCGGCTGGAGAACGGCGATTTCACCATGGCCGGCGAGACGCCGGTGCGACCGAGCCGCTAGCGGCCCACGCCAATTCCCCTCATCGCGACAAGGACACATCATGGCCGATGAGATCACCGTGCCGCTGCTGCCCTGCCGGTCGATCGACGAGATGGCCGAGTTCTACACGATGCTCGGCTTCACCCGCACCTACTACCAGACCCGGCCGAACCCGTACGTGTCGCTCGCGCGCGAGGATATGCGGCTGACTTCTTCGGTATGCCGGATTTCGATCCCGCGGATTCCTACGGGACCTGCCTGGTGATCGTGCCCGATACCAGGGATCTGTTCGATGCCTTCGCCGCGGGTATGCGGGCGGTGCACGGCAAACTGCTGGTCTCCGGTATCCCGCGGATGACGCGGCCGCGCAAGCGCAAGAACGCCGACAACCATTCCGGCTTCACCGTCATCGATCCCGGCGGCAACTGGATCAGGATCGTCGCCGCACCCGAGGCCGAGCGGGCCGCCGGCGGGAAACTGTCGATGACCCTGGCCCGCGCGGTCGTCATGGGTGATTCCCATGGCAAACATGTGCGAGCGGCCCAGATCCTGGACGCGGCGCTGGAACGGGACAGGGCCACCGCGACGGCCGCAGAACTGGTCGAGGCCCTGGCCTACCGCGCCGAACTCGCGATCCGGGCCGACGACACCGCGGCAGCCGTCGCCGCGCTGACCCGGGCCCGGGCGATCCCGCTCACCGAGGCCGACCGCGGCGCGCTCACCGAATCGCTGGCCGCCCTCGACGACATCGAGCTCGGCCTGCGCGCTACCCCGCAGCCCTGACCGACGCCGGAACGGACCAACCGGTGTGCCGGACCGCCGATCGGGCGACCGACGATTCCGTAGTATCGGGGCATGACCGAGCGCAAGCCGCCCGATCTGACCTTCGAGTCCTGGATCGACAAACAGGTGCGTGAAGCCACCGAACGCGGTGAGTTCGCGAACCTGGCCGGTGCGGGTCGACCGATTCCCGGTGCGGGCACCGGAGTGGACGAGAACTGGTGGCTGCGCGACTATCTGCGCCGCGAGGGTGTCCGCGCGGACGGCATGCTGCCGGAATCGCTGGTGCTGCGCCGCGAGATCGAGCAGATCCGCGAGACCGTGCGGGAATTCGAGACCGAACGAGAGGTGCGTACGGCGGTCTCCGAACTGAACCAGCGCATCGTGCGCTGGATACGCATGCCCACCCCGCCGCATGTGCCGATCGCCCCGGTCGACGCCGACGCCGTGCTCGACCGGTGGCGGGCCGAACGCACGCCAACGCCACCGGCGCGGGCTCGCCGGATGGATGAATCCGGCCCACGAACGTCCGGCCGGCGGCGGTGGTGGCAGCGCCGGCGTTGAGTCACCGGCGAGGATGAAGCCGGGCGCTCATGGTTCGCGGCGTGAGCAGTTCCGGTTGTTCTCGGGCTGGACCTTCACCCGGTCTTGTCCAGCACGATGTCCAGGATGCCGGCAATGCCCTGTGGGTCGATCGACACCGTGGGATCGTCCAGATACTGCCGAAGCGCTTGGTGCACGGCGGTCGCCGCGGGATCGCGTTCGAGCGCCCATCGAGCGGCCGCGGCTTTGCCGATATGACGCGCCGTCTCGGCGAAATACCATATGCGGCAGGCGGTGAGCACCATCAGCGCGGCGCTCTCGGCGTCGTCGGGGCGGGTGCGCCACGTCCGCAGCCAGTAGCGGCCCCGCTCGAGGATCCACTCTGGCGGTACCGCGCCGATCACCGCCTGCGGCGGCTCGCCGACCAGGGCGACGCCGTCCTGCCGGGCCATCGACAGTTCGGCGGGCAGGTCGGGATCTGCCGCCACCGACGGCTGCACCTCGACACCGAGGCCGGACCCGTCATAGCGGCCCACGTGCAGTTGAGCGGGCGGCGTCCGAGTGGGTGCGCCGGCGACCTCGGAGAGCACGACGTGCAGATCGATGCCGCTCGCCGGCCCCTTATCGGCCCGGCGTACCGCCGTCTCCAATGCGGTGCGCATCGCCTCGGTCAGCTGGGTGTCGCTGACCACCAGCAGATCGATATCACTGCGATGCGGCCGGAACTCCCCGGTGGCCAGCGAGCCGTGCAGAATCACCGATCTGGCCGCGGCGCCGATGATGGTCGAGCATGATTCGGCGAGCCGGGTGGCGGCCGCACGGGCGAGGGTGGCATCGGGGAGCGTCACCAGGTCATGGCTACCAGAGCGAATCCGGCCGATCCAGCGGATTTCTCGCCGAGCACAGTGCATGCGCTTGCGCGTGCGACGGTGAATTGTTGTGTGCCGCAGTGAGCTACGTACTGGACGCGGGCGGGTGACCGCCGGCGACCATGCTGCTGCGCTCCCATCCGCGGGCGAACATGCGCATGAGCGCCGGATAGACCAGGACGTACCGGAACGGCAGGATCGCCGCCATGTAGGCGCGGCCGAAGAAGCCGTTGGGTTTGACCATGACCGCCATCTGACCGCGATAGCCGCCGTTGTCGTCGGGGACCCAGCCGATGTGCATGAGGGCGTGCACGGTCCGGTTGGCCATCTCGGCGGCCCATTCGTCGTCGGTGCGATAGACCGACTGGAAGGGCACCGAATCGAAGGCGGGACCGCGCGCCCCGTCGCGCAGGTCGGCGGGGAGGCGGTCGCGCAGGCTGGGGACGCGGGCGCCGACACCGGAATCGTCGCGGTCCCAGCCGAGCAGGGCGCCGAGCTTCCAGCGGATCGCGAACAGTACCCGATAGATCAGTGCTGGTGACTCGCCATGCGCACGGTCGGGCGCGGCGATCGTGCTGACCAGACGGTCGAAATCGCCGGGCCCGCCGGGAGTGGGCAGCGCCCACACGTCCTCGACGGTGAAATCGGGGGCCACCTCGTGGATCCGCCAGGGCCGGGCGGTGTGTGCGCTGCGCGGGAGCCGCATCGTCGAGTCTCCATCCTTCAGTGGCCGGATCCGCACGCGGCCGGTGCCGGCAAATCGGTGGGTCGGCAGCGATACTCAAATATACGGTGCCGTATACGTTGATCGTAGCGGTGCCGCCCACGTTGTCAACGGCGTCGGCGATACTGAGGCTATGGTCGCCGTCACCCGAACCCCGAGGACCAGCTGGATCGAGCAGGGCCTGCGTGCGCTCGCCTCCGGCGGGCCGGACGCCGTCCGCGTCGAGGCGCTCGCGCAGGCGCTCGGCGTCACCAAAGGCGGGTTCTACGGCCATTTCGCCGACCGCAACGCCCTGCTCGAAGAGATGCTCGACACCTGGGAGCACGAGGCCACCTTCGACGTCCGGGAGCGGGTCGAACGCGAGGGCGGCGACGCGCGCGCCAAAGCCAGGCGTGCCGGTGTGCTCACCTTCTCCGACGACCGGCTGCGCCCGATCGATCTCGCCGTGCGCGATTGGGCCAGGCGCGACGCCGGCGTGGCCGAGCGGCTGCGCCGCGTCGACAACTATCGCATCGGCTATCTGCGAGAACTGCTGAGCACCTTCTGTTCCGACCCCGACGAGGTCGAAGCCCGCAGCCTGTTGGCCTTCAGTCTGGCGGTCGGCACCTACATGATCGCCGCCGAACACGAGGGGCGCACCCGGGAGCAGGTCCTCGACCGCGCCTCGGCGTTCCTGCTGCGTACCGAGCACGACACCGACGCGACCGAGACCGGATAGCCCGGTCGGCTGGCTAGGCTCGGGGCATGGGGCTCAGCGAGATCGCGGCCGAACTGTACGGACTCGACCCGGGCGAATTCGTCGCGGCACGCAAGGACCGGGCCGCACAGGCCAAACGAGCGGGCGACAGCGATCTCGCTGCCGCGGTGGCCGAACTGCGCAAACCGACCGTCGCCGCGTGGACGGTGAATCTGCTGGCCCGCGCGGCTCCCGACGAGGTCGACGCGCTGCTGCGGCTCGGCGAGGCCCTGCGCGAGGCCCAGCGCGAATTGTCCGGCGCTGACCTGCGGGCACTGACCAGGCAACGCCAGCAGGTGGTCACCGCGCTGGCCCGGCGCGCGGGCGAGCTGGCCGCCGAGCACGACCGGCCCGTCGGCGAACCGGTGCTGCGTGAGGTCGCCACCACCTTGACCGCCGCCCTGGCCGATCCCGAAGTGGCCGACCAGGTTCGCGACGGCACCCTGGCCACAGCGGCCACCTACGAAGGATTCGGTGACGCGGCTCCCGCGCTGACCGCGGTGCCCGATGCGGACACCGGTACGGGCCGTCGGGACCGCGCTCGCACCGCAGCCCGCCACGGGGCGCGCGGACGACGCCGAGCCGACCGTGCGGCCGAGCAACGCAAGGCTGCCGAGAACGAGCTGGACGAGGCACGACGCACCGCCGAATCGGCTCGCGCGGAGCAGGATTCGGCCGAACGCGACGCGGCCGACGCCGAGCGGCGCCTGCGCGAGGCCGACGAACTGGTCACTCGTCTGCGCGCGGAACTGACCGCGGCCGAGGAGCAGCATCGTTTCGCCCGTACCGCCGAACGCGCGGCCCGCGAGGCTGCCCGCACGGCCGCCACCGAACTCGAGCGTGCCCGGCGGCGCGTCGAGCGAGCCGAGCAGGCACTCGCCGATCACGAATCCGGCGAGTGACTACCGCCGGCGGCGCGGCGGTGACTTGCGCCGGACTCAGTCGCCCTCGATGCCCGCCGCATGGGTGGGTAGCCGCCGCAGCCCTGCCGACACCTCCTGCACCAGGCCGGTGTAGCTCTCCACCAGTTGCGCGAGCCGGCGTTCGGCGTCGTCGACGCCGGGACGATGCGCTGAGCCCTTCGCCTTCAGATGCCGAACGTGCATATAGGCGGCCACGATCCGGTCCACCACGGTGCCGAGGGTTTCGGTGTGCAGCACCGTGCCCCTGCGATGTTGCGGCACATGGTTTTCGGTCCACACGTCGATCGCGTGGATCAGCGAGTCCCGCGTTGCCGCGGAATCGGCGTTGTCCTCCGGCGCGGTGTAGGGGTGCAGGGTCGCCAGGTACCGTGCGCAGCGGGTCACGGGATGGCGATCGGCCGAAGTGCCTGCGGCGTCGGTCTGGTCGAGGGCGTCGATGAGATCCTGTGCGGTCGGCAGGCGGCCGGTGTCGAAGCCGGCTGCCCAGGGGAGGTCGTTGTCGGTCGTTCCGGTGGTCGAGTGCTGTCGTCGCATCGCTGGCCCGCCTCCGCCTAGCGCCCTCCCGCACTCGGACCCGTTCGGCCGCGCGGTGTCGCGGCCGGTGCGCAGGGGCGTGATGTGGACCAGGGTGTCACGGTGGGAGCCTTTCGGTTCGCGGTGGCCGTCCACGGCGCAGGCCGCCTCAGCGGGCGGAAGCCAGTTCCGTTCGGCCGATCAATGTCGGGTGATCTCGGGGGAGTGGGACCTCGGCCCGCGTCGAGATGCCGCCGCGCGGTCGGCTGGGGGCCGGGTGACGCGACTCTCCGAGGGCAGTGGTCCCGGCGCGCGACGAGGAGGACGGCTGCCGGGCCGTAACCGGCTGCCGCGCGTCACCGTGGACGTTGGATGTGGATCGAGTTCTCGGAGAGTCTGTCCCACAGCAAGATTATCGTCGTCGCTGCCCGGTCCCGCTGCGCAATCAGCGAATTGCGATCGCACTTTTGCATCTCGACCCTGCTCGCGGCTGCTGGTGCCGTCGGGCGCCGCTACCCTGGGGTGCCATGGATACCGCCCCGGCCGCCCTGCTGGAGCCCGCCGAGCGGGTGCCGCCGGCCCGGGAAAGGGGCTCTACCTGGAAGTTTCCGGCGGCTCGTTGGCCTGCGGTGCTGAGCGCGGCGGCCGCGCTGGTCATCGCGCAACTGGTGGTGCGCGGATGGGTGGCCGGGTCGGGGTACTTCTATTGGGATGATCTGATCCTCGTCGGGCGCGCGGGCAGCAGGCCGCTGTGGTCGCCGGAGTTGTTGTTCTACGACCACGACGGGCACTTCATGCCGGCCGCGTTCGCCACCGCCTGGCTGGTCACCGCGATCGCGCCGCTGTCGTGGGCGGGTCCGGTGGTCACCATGCTCGTGATGCAGGCCGCGGCGTCGATCGCGGTGGTGCGGATGCTTGTGGTGCTGCTCGGTCCGCGGCGGATAGTGCTGGTGCCGTTGATCTTCTACCTGTTCTGTCCGGTGACGGTGCCCGCGTTTTCCTGGTGGGCGGCCGCCCTCAACGCCCTGCCCTTGCAGTTCGCGCTGGCCTGGGTGATCGCCGATGCGGTGCTGCTGGTGCGCACCGGCCGGCGCCGGTACGCGGTGAGCGGGGTGGCGGTGGTCGCGGTGGCCCTGTTGTTCTTCGAGAAGTCCGCGTTCGTGCCGTTCGTGGCGTTCGCCGTCGCGGTGCTGGCGCGCTATGTGGTGGGGGAGCGGGGTGCGGTGCGTGCGGTGATGCGCCGCGGCGCACCGCTGTGGATCGGTGCGGCGCTGGTGCTCGGCTGCTGGCTGGTCGCCTACCTCGCCGTCGTCGATATCGCGTACACCCGCACCGAATCGGGTGATGTTCCCGGCCTGCTGCGCGCTGTCACGTCGCGCGGACTGGTGCCGACGCTGATCGGCGGGCCGTGGAGCTGGGAGCGGTGGGTGCCGGCGGCGCCGTGGGCGACACCGTCCGCGGCGGTGGTCGCGGTGTCGTGGGCCGCGCTGGCGGCGTCGGTGGGGTGGTCGATCCGGGCGCGGCCGCGCACGATGGCGGTCTGGCTGCTGGTGGTGGGGTATCTCGCCGTGGCTCTGGTGCCGGTGGCGGTGGCGCGCGGTGGGCCCAACAGCGTCGACGAGCTCATGTCATCGCTGCGCTATCTGGCCGATACCGCGGTTGTGCTCACCGCGGCGGGCGCGCTGCTGGTGGCGGCGCGACCGCGCGAGCCCGGGCAGGTGGGCCGGCCGCCGGCCGCGGTGCTGGTGGGGCTGGTGGCGGCGTTCGTCGTGAGCAGCCTCTGCTCCACCGTCACGTACGTGCGGTCCTGGTCCGACGACACCACCGAGCGCTATCTCACGACCGTGGCCGCGGAACTCGGCGATCTGGACGCACCGCTGCTCGAGCAGGAGGTGCCGTGGACCGTGCTGAATCCGACGGCGTATCCGCAGAATCTGGCCAGTCGCGTGCTCTCGTCCATCGCCGGTCCCACCACCTTCGCCGACTCGACTCCGCGTCTGCGGATGATCACCGATACCGGCGATATCGTCGATGCCCAGGTCTGGTGGAACCGCGGCATCCGTCCCGGCCCCGCGCCGGGATGCGGCTACCGCGTACAGGGCGGTCAATCCGTGCGGTTGCCACTCGACGGTCCGATGCTCGCGCACGAATGGACCGTGCAGCTGAACTATCTTGCCGGTCGCGACGGCACCGTCGCCCTCGGGTTCGAATACGGTGACCAGGTCGCGGTTCCGGTGCGGAAGGGGCTGCACACCGTGTTCGTCCGCGTGATCGGCAGCGGTGCGGAGCTGCGGATCGCCGCGCGGACTCCCGGTCTCGAGCTGTGTATCGCCTCGGGCCCGGTCGGCGTGGCGTCCTACGACAACTGACCCGCGTGGGGACGGGTGGGTGTTCAGGGAGAGGTGACGGTGCCATCGCGGTGGCCGACGCCGAATCATCCGTCAGCGGCATCGATGGCATACAGGTTCGTGGTGCATCCAGATCCAGACTACGTGCGGATACGTTCATATGCGCATCAAACGATATAGCTAAGACGCGACTCCGTCCTACGTGAACGGCAGCGAGCATGGAAGTGGGAGGTGTTCCCATTTTTGGGAACATGGTTTACAGAATGTGGTACATCGAAAACGCTTCGGAGCGTGCAGGATTCGCTACCTTAAGCTATGTGATCTAACGAATCAACTCCCTGCCGAGCTGTTCTTCACCACAGCCTCCCGGGGAGTAAGTGGCCATCGAATCGGGTAACGTACTGGCGAGTAGCGTCCGTCAGCGCCGATGGGCAGAGTGCGAAATATTAAGGGACAGTGTTGGATCAGTCCGCCGGGATCGTCCTTCGGCCGGCAACCGCGGGTGATATCGATGAGATCATCCGAGTCGTCGCCGATGCCTTCGAGCACGACGATCCGATCGAGGAGTTCGTCTTCCCCTCGGAGGCCGTGCGGCGACGGAATGCGCCGCGGATGCTCAGAGTGATGGTGAAATACCGTTTCCTCCCCGCCGGTGGCGCGCAAGTCGCGGTGCGTGACGGTGCGATCGTCGGAGCGGTTCTCTGGTATCCGCCGGGATATCGGAAGAGCCGGTGGCGGGAAGCGGTATCCGGGCCGCAATTCCTGTGGGCCATGGGCTCGGCCACCACCCGCGGCATGGCCGTCGACGCCGCGCTGGAGCGGGTCGCACCGCGCGAGCCGCACTATTTCGTGGTCTACCTCGGCTGCGATCCCGCCGCCCAGGGGATGGGCGTCGGCACCGCGCTGATGGAATGGCTGTGCGAGCGAGCCGGCCGGGAAGGCGTGCCGGTGTGCGGCATCTGCAAAGACGAGAATGTCGGCTTCTACGAGGGGCTCGGCGGCCGCCGAATCGGTGAGACGACGATCGGTCGCGACGGCCCGCTGATGAATGTCGTGACGATACCGCCCGCGGGGGCGAAGGTCTGATCGACGCGCGCGTGCGCGGCTGACAGCACGGCGGGCGAGGGGTTCGCCTGCGTAAACAAGGGGGTTTTCCAGGGGTTTGTTTCGATGTGGGTGAGGAGTTTTCGTGTCTGATATCGCTATTGTCGGAATCGGTTGCCGTTATGCGGGTGGCATCGATTCGCCGGAATCCTTCTGGGATTTCCTCGTCGGCAAGGGCGACGGCGTTGTCGATATTCCGGCCGAACGCTGGGATTACCGCCGCTACTACGACCCGGACCGCCGCACACCCGGCCGCATGTACACCAAACGTGCCGCTTTCATGACCGGTGACCCCTGGCAGTTCGATCCGGACTTTTTCGGTATCTCCCCGCGTGAGGCCGCGGCCATGGATCCGCAGCAGCGGCTCATTCTGGAAGTCGCGTGGGAGGCGCTCGACGACGCGGGTATCGCGGGCACCATCGCTGGTGCGCCCATCGGCGTCTACATCGGCGCGTTCACCATGGATCAGCTGGCGGTCTCGATGGCAGGCGAGGCCCTGCCGTTCGTCGACATGCACACCGCCGTCGGCGCGTCCTACACGATGCTGTCCAATCGCATCGCCTACGCCCTGAACATGGTAGGCCCGGCGGTCACCGTGGATACCGCGTGCTCGTCGTCGCTGATCGCGGTGCACCTGGCCTGCCAGGCACTCGACAGCGGCGATTGCGAGGTCGCGATGGCCGGCGGTGTCACCATGCTGTTGCAGCCCGAACCGTTCGTGTCGATGTGCAAGGGCGGCTTCCTCGCCGCCGACGGCCGGTCCAAACCCTTCGACGCCTCGGCCGACGGCTACGGGCGCGGCGAGGGCTCGGGCATGGTCGTGCTGAAGAAGCTCGAGGCCGCCGAACGCGACGGCGACCGCATCTACGCCGTCATCAAGGCCACCGGCGCCAACCAGGACGGCCGCACCACCGCGATCACCGTGCCCAATGCCGATCTGCAGGAGGAACTGGCCAAGAAGGTCACCCGCCGTGCCGGCCTGGCACCGCACGAGATCACCTACGTGGAGGCGCACGGCACCGGCACGCCGGTCGGTGATCCGCTGGAACTCCAGGCGATCGGACGCGCCTACGGCAAGGTCGAGGGCCGCACCGCTCCGCTCGGCGTCGGCTCGGTGAAGGCGCAGCTCGGACACACCGAGGCGGCCTCGGGTGTCGCGAGCATCATCAAATCGGCGCTGGCGATCTCGCATCGCACGATCGCACCGCAGGGCTGGCTGGACCAGCCCAACCCCGATATCCCGTTCGACGAGCTGAATGTGAAGATCCAGCTGGAGGCCGAACCGGTCGGCGCCGAGATCGAGCGAATGACCGTGGCCGTCAACGGTTTCGGCTACGGCGGCACCAACGCGCACGCGATCTTGCAGGAATACCGCCCCGCCGCCACCACCGCCGAGCGGGAGCCCGAGCATTTCGGTGTGCTGCCGATCTCGGCGCGCAGCGAGCAGGCCGCCCGCGATCTGGCCAAGGGATTCGCCGAGCGCATCGCCGACGGCGCCGACCCGGGCCACCTCGCCGAGGCGGCGTGGACGCGGCGCCAGCACCACGCCTACCGCACCGCCCTGACCTTCGGTGACGACACCGAACTGGTGCGCGCACTGGTCGATTTCGCCTCCGGCGCGGGCCGCGGCGCCACGAAGGTGATTCCGCGCAAGACCGCCGAGCCGGTCTTCGTCTTCACCGGCATGGGTCCACAGTGGTGGGCCATGGGCCGGGAGCTGTTGCAGACTCCAGGAGCGTTCGCCGAGGAGGCGGCCCGGATCGACGCGGTCTTCCAGGAGATCTCCGGCTGGTCGATCATCGAGGAACTGCTGCGCCCGGAGGAGGAGTCGAAGGTCACCAGCACCGCGGTGGCCCAGCCGGCCAACTTCCTGGTGCAGGTGTCGCTGTTCGCGCTGCTGGCCGACCTCGGTGTGCGTCCGGCGGCAGTGGTCGGCCACAGTGTCGGCGAGGTGTCGGCGGCCTACGTCACCGGCATGTTGTCGCTGCACGACGCGCTGCTGGTGAGCTACCACCGGGCACGCCTGCAGGCGAGCACCGCGGGGACCGGCGGCATGTTGGCCGTCGGCTTGGGGCCCGCGGCCGCCGCCGAACTCATCGCCGGTGACGACCGTGTCGATATCGCCGCGATCAACAGCCCGAACGCCGTCACCCTCGCCGGTGCGGTCGAGCGCCTGGACGAGATCGCCGAACAGCTCACCGAGCAGGGCACGTTCGCCAAACGGCTGCATGTGGAGGTCCCCTACCACAGCTATCTGATGGAGCCGATCCTCGACGAGCTGCGTACGGTGCTGGCCGATCTGCGGCTGTCGGATCCGGTGCTGCCGCTGTATTCGACCGTGACCGGCGAGCCGGTCACCAGCGGGGAGTGGGATGCGCGGTACTGGTGCGCGAATGTCCGTCAGCCGGTGCGTTTCGCCGACGCCGTCACCGCGCTGGTGGGCGCGGGCAGCCGGGTGTTCCTCGAGGTCGGTCCGCATCCGGTGCTCGGCGCCAATATCCGCGAGATCCTGATCGGTGCGGGCGAGACCGGCACCAGCATCGCCACCCTCAGCCGCAAGCAGTCCGACTCCGAGAGCATCCGCCAGACCATCGGCGGCCTGTACACCGCGGGCGTGCTCGATATCGGTGCGCTGTTCGCGGGCCGCCCGGCGACCCCGCACATCGATCTGCCGCGCTATCCCTGGCAGCGCACCCTGCTGCACAACGAGCTGCCCGGCCTCACTCAGCGCAAGTACGGCACCCCTGGTGGCTACCCGATGCTCGGCGATCCCGATCTGATGGATCCCGCGACCTGGACGGTCCAGTTGAGCCTGGCCGCGCTGCCGTGGCTGGACGACCATGTGGTGGGCGGCGCGCGCATCCTGCCCGGCGCGGCCTACCTCGACGCCGCGCTGAGTGCCGCGGCGCTGCGGCACGAGGCGGCGACGGTCGCCGTCGAAGACGTCCGTTTCGTGGCGCCGCTGATCATCGCCGACGGCGCGGCGCCGGTGGTCGAGTTCACGGTGGAGGAATCCACCCAGCGGTTCACCATCCGCTCGCGCGGTGCCGCCGAATCGGCCTGGACCATCAACGCGCTCGGGCGTCTGGTCGCGGGCACATTCGAACCGTCGAAGGTGGAACTACCCGACGCGGCCGGCATGCTCGAGATCGATCCCGCCGCCTTCTACGCCGGTCTCGCCGAACGCGGACTGGCCTACGGGCCTGCCTTCCAGCGCGCCACCTCGGTGCGGATCGCCGACTCCACCGTGCTGGCCACCCTGGACGGCAGCATCGCCCGCGACTCCGGCCATCTCGCGCACCCGTGCGTGGTGGACGCGGCCTTGCAGAGTGTGGCGGCGCTGCTGGCCGGAACCGCGAATTCGCAGGACGGCGCCATGGTTCCGGTGGGCGTCGACGGCGTACGCGCCTTCGCCAGGATCCCGGACCAGGTGATCGTGGTCGCCCGACTCGACACCGACGGCGAACCCACCGCCGATATCGATCTGCTCGACGCCGAGCACAACCTGGTGATGCGCATCGCCGGGATGCGCTTCGGGTCGATCACACCGGGACGCAGTGCGCTGCAACGGATGACCGACTTCTTCTACGAAGACCGCTGGGAGATGCGCGATCCGGTGGATCGCAGCGGGCTGCCCGCGCCGGAAACCGCGTTCACCCTCGTCATCGAACTGGGTTCACAGGTGAGCGAGCGGGCACGCCAGGTGGCGGGCACCGCGGTGCGTTCCGAGATCGTCACCGTCGGCGATCCGGCGCGCGCGGATCTGGAGAACGCGATGCTCGAGCGGGTACGCGCGGCGGCGGCCGTCGACGGGGTCGAGCGCGTGCACGTGGTGATCGTGGCCGGCTCGGAATACTCCGACATGGACAATCTGTGGACGCTGCGCAGGCTCGCGGTGATGCTCGAGGGCTTCCTCGAGGACTGGCTCGACCAGCGCAAGGCCGAGGTGTCGATCATCGGTGACGGGTCCATCCACCTCACCCTCGTCACCGAACACGCCTTCGCCCATCCGCAGGACGCGGTGCCGCCGAACCCGAGCCATGCCGCGCTGGCCGGTGCCCGCCGGGTGCTGCTGAACGAACAGCCGCGGCTGCGCTGGCGGCTGGTCGACGTCGACGCCGAGACCGGTGACGCGGAGTTGGCCGCCGAGCTCGCCATCGGCGGCGCCTTCACCTACGACCACTCCGATGAGGTCTTCCTGCGCAACGGCCTGCGCTGGGTGACGGTGGTCGAGGCCTCACTACCCGGCCGGCTCGAAGCCATGGACGAGGCGGTGCCGCTGGCGGACCCGGAGGCCAACTTCACCCTGGAATTGCCGAAATCGCGGGTGCTGTCCCGGTTGGGCTGGCGGCGCTGCGATCGGCGCGAGCCCGGGCCGAACGAGGTCGAGATCCGGATCCGGGCGGTCGGACTCAATTACAAGGACCCGCTGAAGGTGATCGGTGTGCTCACCGAGCGCGAACTGGCGGGCACCTTCTTCGGCACCACGCCGGGTATGGAAGGCATCGGCACCGTGGTCCGGGTCGGGTCGCAGGTGCAGCATGTGGCCGTGGGCGATCAGGTCAGCCTCGGATCCAAGGGCATGATCAGCCGCTTCCACACCACCGACGCCGATCTGGTGCGCAGACTGGCCCCGGATGTGAATCCGGCGCACTGCACCAACGCGACCGCCTTCGCCACCGCCGAGCATTCGCTGCTGGAGCTGGCGCGGGTGCAGCCGGGGGAGACGGTGCTGGTGCACGGCGCCGCCGGCGGTGTCGGTGCGGCCGCGGTGCAGATCGCCAAGGCGCACGGCGCGCGGGTGATCGGCACGGCGAGCACCGATGAGCGGCGCGCCTACGTGCTGTCGCAGGGCGCCGACCATGTGCTGAACTCGCGGGCGCTGAACTTCGTCGACGATGTGCTCGGCCTGACCGATGGTCGCGGCGCCGATGTGATCATCTCCTCGGCACCCGGTGAGATCCTGCGCCAGAACTTCAAGGCCATCGCGGAATTCGGGCGCATCGTCGAGGTCGGCAAGGCCGACATCTACACCGGCGGCATGCTCGACCTGCGCCATTTCGACAAGAACGTCTCCTACCACTCGATGGACCTGGACCGGATGCTGGCGCTGCGCCGCCACGCCACCGTCGAACTGGTGCAGCGCAGCTACACCACCATCGCGGCCGGCACCTATCGGCCGCTGCCGTACGAGTCCTACGGGACGGCCGAGGTGGCCAAGGCGTTCGAGGAGGTCGCGCGGTCGAGCAAGATCGGCCGAGTGGCGCTGAACCTGGAAGACGAGGCGCCGCTGGTGCGTCCGCAGATCCCCGAGGTGGTCATCGACCCGGCGGGCCAGTACCTGATCACCGGTGGTTTCGGTGCCTTCGGCCTGGCCATGGGACGGTGGCTGGTGGGTAAGGGCGCCACCCGGTTGACGCTGCTCGGGCGCAGTGGTGCCACCACCGAGGCGGCCAGGCAGCAGCTGGCGATCTGGCAGGACAAGGGCGTGCAGGTCAGCACCGAACGCGTCGACGTCACCGACCCGGAGGCCATCGCCGCCGTCATCGCGCGGGCGCACACCCCTGAGCACCCGTTGCGCGGGGTCTTCCACACCGCCGGTGTGGTGGACGACAAGCGCATCTCGGTGATGGATCGTGACAGCCTCGCCTCGGTGTTCCGGCCCAAGGTCGACGGTGTGCGCGCGCTGCTGCACGGGCTCACCGCCGCGGGCGCCGAACTGGATCTGTTCATCCTCTTCTCCTCCGGCAGCGCGATCTTCGGTGGCGTGGGCCAATATGCCTACACCGCGGCGAATCTCAGCCTGCAGGCCGTGGCGGATGTGGTGGTGCGCAAGGGCGGCAAGGCACTGGCCGTGGGCTGGGGGCACATGTCCGGTGGCGGTATGGCCGCCGCGGACGAGAACCTGGCGCGCTACCTGCGCAATACCGGCTTCGACTCCATCGACATGGACGAGGGCACCGAGTATCTGGAAGAAGCGCTCACACTGGGCCTGCACCACTACGGTGCGATCTTCCCGATCGACTGGGGCAAGGTCGACGCCACCGCGCCGTTCTTCGGGATGACCGGCCGGGTGGAGGCTCAGATCGCCGCCGCGGCCAAGGACGATTCGGCCGCCGCGCAGCTGGCCGCCGCGCTGCGCGAGCTCGACGAGGGCAAACGCAACGAGGTGGTCGCGCACATGCTCGCCGAACAGCTCGCCTCGGTGATGGGTGTGGCAGCCGAATCCATCGACCTGACGGTGCCGGTGCCCGAGCTCGGTCTCGACTCGCTGATGGCGGTGGAGTTCGGCGCGCTGATCACCAAATCGCTCGGCGTCGACATGGCCTCGCTGCAGATGGGCCGCACCTTCACCCTGGAACAGGCCGGCGCGAAGGTGGCCGCGTACCTGGTCGAGGGCAGCCCGACGGCGCCGGCCGCGATCACCGCGCCGGCGCAGGCAGAGCTGAAGGCGGAGGTGAACGCATGACCGAGTCGGCCCGCGAGCTGGCCCGAAAACTGCTGTCCGGCACCGGGTCCGCACCAGGCTCCGCGTCCGGTCCGGTCGCCGCGCGTCCCGCCCCGGCCCGGCCCGCCGCGACGGGTGGCGTGTCCGCCCCGCGAAAGCGCCGCGGCCCCGGCCGGCAGTTCGCCGATCATCCCGAGGTGGCGGCCATGGTGGCGCGCCGGTCGGCCATCGCCGGACTCTACGAGCAGACCGGCATGCCCAACCCGCTGTTCCTGCCGCGCACCGGCGCCAACGACGCCACCATGCGTGTCGGCGACCGGGAGCTGGTGAACTTCAGCGCCTACAACTACTTGGGGCTGGCCAACCATCCCCGGGTGGTCGCCGGGGCCAAGGCCGCGCTGGACCGCTACGGCGCCTCGGCGTCGGCCAGCCGCATCCTGGCC
The DNA here is from genome assembly GCF_059509835.1 of Nocardia sp. CDC519. NCBI lineage: Bacteria > Bacillati > Actinomycetota > Actinomycetes > Mycobacteriales > Nocardiaceae > Nocardia > Nocardia sp. CDC519. The sequence continues at coordinate 2,962,384 of NZ_CM183377.1, forward strand.
GGTGAGATCGCGCTCTACGGCGAACTCGAACAGCGGCTGGCGGACTGGTACGGCGTCGGCGACGCCATGATCACCACCAGCGGCTACCTCACCAATGCCGGTGTGCTCGGGTTCCTGATGGGCGACGGTGACGTCGCGGTCTGTGACGCCCTGATCCACGGCAGTGTCATCTCCGGCACCCAGTGGGCCGGCTGCCGCCGGATCACCTTCCGCCACAACGACCCCGAAGCGCTGCGGTCGGTGCTGCGGATGTCGCGCTCCGGGTTCGACCGGGCGCTGGTGGTGGTGGAAGGCCACTACAGCATGGACGGCACCGTCGGCCGGGTGAACGAGATGGCCGATATCGCACGCGAATACGACTGCGCGGTCATGGTGGACGAGGCGCATTCGCTCGGTGTGTTCGGCGCGCGCGGACGCGGCATCCGGGAGCATTACTCGATGGCCGGTGCGGATGTCGACATCTGGATGGGCACGCTGTCCAAGGCGCTGGGCAGCGTCGGTGGCTTCATCGCGGGCGACGCCGACCTCATCGGTGCGATGAAAGCCGCCGCACCCGGGGTCGCGATGCTCACCGGCGGTCCGGCGCCCTCGGCGGTCGGCGCCGCCCTCGCGGCCCTCGACGTGCTCGACGACGAGCCGGGGCGGCTGACCAGGCTGTGGTCGAATGCGAAGCGGTTCACCGCATTACTGACCGAACGCGGCATCGATCTGGGTGATTCGCAGGGGACGCCGATCTGTCCGGTGATCGTGCCCGGCGAGATCCGCTCCGGGTTCGTCGCCTCCTCGCTGTTGCAGCGCGGGGTGTACGCGGGCAATATCTCCGCGCCCGCGGTCCCGGCGGGGCAGGAGCGGCTGCGCTTTTTCGTCACCTCCGAACACACCGACGAGCAGCTCGCCGGCACCGCGGATCTGCTGGCCGAGGCGATCGCCGCGGCCGAGCACGTGCCGGATCCCACAGCACCGAGCGAGAGGACGGCCCGATGACCGAGCGGATCGAGTTGGGGTGGTCGCGGCCGGGCAGTCCGCGACTGCGTAACCCCTTGCCGTGGCGGTTCAGCCCGCCCAACGCCGAGATCGTGGTGCCGGTGCTGCACCACCTCACCATTCTCGGTCCATGGACCATGCTGGTGAACAACATTCACCTGCTGGCCATCGCGCATCCGATCCTGCCCATCGCCGACTGGGAACTCATCGCGCTGCGCGGCAGCTGGAACTGCGGCGGCCGATTCGAATGGCAGAACCACGTGCTCACCGCCAAGGTGCTGCGCAAGGACGCCGATTACCTGGTCGCGATCAAGGACGGTCCGTCGGCGCCGCTGTGGAACGACCGGCAGGCCGCCATCCTCACCGCCGTCGACGAACTGCACGAGGATCAGCTCATCACCGAGGCGACCAAAGAGCGGTTGCTGCGCCACCTGTCGCCGCGCCAGTACCGGGAGTTGTACTCGGTGGGCGCGATGTACGAGGTGCTGGCCATGGTCAACAACTTCTGCCCGCCCGGGGAGTTGTTCGATCTCGAACCGCGCGCCGCCCGCCGCTCGCCCGCCCGGCCGCGCCGCCCGCGCAAAGATCGCCCGCTGGCCCCGGCGCCCGCCGAGATCACCACCGCCACCCCGCCGTCGCGCCCGCACATCTGGGTGCCGCACGATCCGGAGATCACCGCGGAGTTCGCGCTGAACCATCCGTGGACGGCGGCGATCGTTCGCCGCATCGACGGTGTGGCCGCACGGCGGATGAAGCTCGCGGCCGCCGAACGGGAACTGGCCGTCCAGCGCATGCTGTGGCGCGTAGGCCCGATCGGTGAATGGTCTATGCGCTCGGCCGCTCACCCGGAAACAGCGGCCCTCGTCGCGGCGGGGCCGGACGGCCCGGATGCGAGCCCGGCCCAGTCCGCGCTCATGCGCGCGATCGACGAACTGGACACCGAGTACTTCATCAGCGATGACACCTGGGCGCGGTTGCGTCGCCATTTCTCGGTGAAGCAGCTGCTCGAGCTCGTGCCGCTGGTGGGCAACTACCGGGTGTACGCCGCGATCATGAACAACCGCGGCTGACCCGCTCACCGGTCCGGAATACCGTTTCGACCTCGTCGAGCGGTATAAATGCTGCATGGGAGACCAGCTCACCGAAGCCGATGGGGCCGACGCGCCGTCGATGGCGCGTACCTCTCTGCTGCGTGAGCTGCCTGCCACCCAGCGCGGTCTGCGCACGCGTGCGGCGCTGGTCGCGGCGGCGCGGGAGGTGTTCGAACGCAATGGCTACCTCGAAACCCGGCTGATCGATATCACCCAGGCCGCCAACTGCTCCTCGGGCACCTTCTACACCTATTTCGCGAGCAAGGAAGAGATCTTCGCGGCGGTGCTCGAGGTGGCGCAGGAGGACATGATGCACCCCGGCATGCCGCACGTGCCGGAGGACGACGACCCCGCCGCCATCGTCGAGGCGAGCAACCGCGCCTATTTCGAGGCCTACCAGCGCAATGCCAAGCTGATGGCGCTACTGGAACAGGTCGCGAACATCGATTCCGAGTTCGCCGAATTGCGGCAGCGTCGCGCCGACGCGTTCATCCAGCGCAATGCCCGCAGCATCGCCGATCTGCAACGACGCGGGCTGGCCGACGCCGATCTCGACCCGCTGCTCGCCTCACGGGCGCTGTCGGGCATGGTCAGCAGGCTGGCGTTCGGCCATTTCGTCACCATGGCCGAGCAGGGCGCCGACGCGTCGATCGATGAGCTGACCTTCACCGCGACGCGGCTGTGGGTCAACGCCCTGCGCCTTCCCGCCAAGCAGTAGGACCGAGCAGTAAGGTCAGGCCTCGGCCGGGCCGGCGATGCGGGCCAATTTGTCCGACAGGCGCCCCAGATAGGACACGACATCGGCCTCCGGCTTGTCGGGCAGGCCGTACAGCACATCGGTCACACCGGATTCGGCCCATTCGGCCAGTCGCCCGGCATCCGGTTTGATATCGAGGGCCACCACGCGCGGCTGCCCCGTGCGGCCGGAATCGATCCAGATCTTGCGCAGCAGGGCGAGCCGGTCGGAGATATCGGTTTCGCCGGGCGTGGTGATCCAGCCGTCGGCCGACTGCGCGATCCAGCGGAAGGTGCGTTCGGTGCCCGCCGCGCCGATGAGCACCGGCACCGAGCCGCGCACCGGTTTCGGCCAGGCCCAGCTCGCGCCGAAATCCACGTAGTCGCCGTGGTATTCGGCCTCCTCCTGCGACCACAGCGCGCGCATCGCCGCCAAGTATTCGCGCAGTACGGTGCGCCGCTTGTTCGGCGGGACGTGGTGATCGGTGAGTTCGTCGGTGTTCCAGCCGAATCCGGCGCCGAGGACCACGCGGCCGCCGGACAGGTGATCGAGGGACGCGATCGTCTTGGCCAGGGTGATCGGATCGTGCTCGACCGGCAGCGCCACCGCCGTGGACAGTTCGATCCGCTCGGTGACCGCCGCGGCCATCGCCAGGGCAACCCACGGATCGAGGGTACGCATATAGCGGTCGTCGGGCAGGGATTCATCGCCCGTCTGTGGGTGGGCGGCCTCGCGCTTGACCGGGATGTGGGTGTGTTCGGGCACGTAGAACGAGTGGAATCCGGTGTCCTCGGCAGCCTTGGCCGCGGCGGCCGGTGTGATGCCGCGATCGCTGGTGAACAACACGATGCCGAAACGCAAGGCCTCGCCGAGGGAACCAGAGCCGGTCATTTGTGCACTCCTTCGGGTCCGCCGAGGTGCGTCGGCGCGGGGGCTCCGTCACCGGCGGGGCGCGGAGTCGACGTCCAGGTGCTCCTAAGTGTCTGGACAGGTGTTCGGAATACTAGCCAACGCGGGTGACTCCAGCAAGAACGTGTTTCAGTTTTGCGGGGCGGCGGCGCTAGGCGAGCCTGCATTCGATCGCGAGGTGCCCCTGTGGTGTCGGCCGCACGCCTGCCACCCTCAACCCCGCAGTGCCCGCGAGTGCGGTGTAGGCCTCGATGCTGCGTTCGCGGCCGCCGGAGATCAGCAGCATGCGCAGGTTCATCTCGGCGAACGACGCCGGATCGCCGGCGGAGTCGTAGCCTTCGACGATCACCACGCGCCCGTCGGGGCCTGCCGCCTCGGCGCACCGGCGCAGGATGGCGGCGGCCTGCTCATCGTCCCAATCGTGGATCACCCGGCACAGCACATAGACGTCGCCGCCGGTGGGTAGCGGGTCGAAGAAGCTCTGCGCCGCGAAGTCGCAGCGATCGTCCAGCCCGCGGGCGGCGAGGTGCTGCCTGCCACGTTCGATGGTCTCGGGCAGATCGACCAGGGTGCCACGGGCCTCGGGGTGCGCCTCGAGCACCCGGGCCAGCAGGGTTCCGGTGCCGCCGCCGACGTCGACGATATGCCGGGCGCCGGACCAGTCGTAGTCCGCGGCCTCCCCGGCGACGCGGTCGACCCCGGTCTGCATCGCGGCGTCGAATGCGGCGCTCATCGCTGGATCGTTGTCCAGGTACTCCCAGAACGGTGCCCCGAAGACCTGCTCCCATGCGGGTTTTCCGGTGCGCACCGTGTGCAGCAGCCGGGTGAACACCAGGTCCATCTGCCCGAAGAAGCCGTCGAGGTCGAGGTAGTCGCGCATCCGCGCCGGATGATCCGAACGCAGGAGCGCGGCGATCTCGTTGTCGCCGAAGGTTCCCGGGCTCGGCTCGGTGAACACGCCGTGGCAGACCAGATGCCGCAGCAGCCTGCCGAGGGCGTCGGCGTCGGTGTTCGAGCGCTGCGCGAGCTCCTCGACCGGTTGCGGACCCGCCGCGACGAAGTCGGCCAGTCGCAGCGTCGCGGCGACCCGCAACGCCATCGGGGTCACCAGATCCATCAGCGGCCCGAGTGCCGTCCACGCGTCAGGGACGGATGTGTCGCCGGTGGTTGCCATGAGCCCTCCCGCGGTCGTCGATCCGAGCCTTCGAGGTCTGCCGTGTCGGCCGGCCACCAGTGTGGCAACGGGGTTGCGGGGAGGCAACCACCCGGCCGACCGCCGCCCCCTCACGCCGGCAGATCGACAGCGACGGCGGCGTACGGCGTCGTCGCCGTCGCCGGGGTGGTGAAACGCGCGTTCGGCAGGTACAGCCGGTTTCCGAAAGCCGCGACGGTCGTCGGCACATCCCAGCGCCCATCGGTGAGCCGTCGCTGGACTCGGCCGGTGGTCCCGGCAGGGTCGAGCGCGATGACGGCAACCGTGTTCAGCCGGTTCTGCACGACGAACACGGTGTTCCCGTGCCGGAGCAATCCGTCGCCGCCGGGCAGTGTGTGCGCGCCCAGGTCGATCCGGCGCGTGGCTCCCGAGGCCGGATCGACCCGGAAAAGGTGCCCGGTCGCCGACTGCACGACGATCAGCGCCGAACCATCGGGCGTACGCACGATGCCGTTGGCATTGATGGCCCCGTCCAGGTAGCCGATGTCACCGGTCAGCGGGAGCCGCAGCACCGAATTTTCGCTGGGCAGCGCACCGTCGGAGCCGATCGGCAAGTGGTGCAGCACCGGCGCCCGGGAATCGGTGAACCACGCACCGGTCGGCGTCAGCACGACATCGTTGACGAAGCTTCCGGGTGCTGTACCGAGCCGGTAGGTCGCGAGCACCGCACCGGTGTCGGCATCCACCACCCGGGCCGTGCCCGCGGTGCCGCCGGCGACGAACAGCCGGCCCCACGCGTCGAGGGCCAGGCCGAGCGCGGGTGTCCCCGGCCCAGGACTGAAGATCGTGCCACGCCCGGTCGTCAGATCGACGCGATAGAGGGAACCGTCGGCGCGCGAGCCGAAATAGCCCACCGGCAGCGCACCGATCGCGATCCCTTCGGGTAAGAAGCCGGCGGGCAGGGCGATCGTGGTGGGAAACGTCCCGGGCTGCGCCGGCGCCGGAACGGGCAGCAGCGCCGTCGCGATCAGGCAGGCCGACAGCAGTGCCGGGTAATAGACCCTGTTCATGTTCCTCCGTCGATGGTCCGGACATCCGCGATCGGGCGACATCGCCATAGGAGCGCGCCCACGACGACGTACCCCGCACGCCGGGCATGCCGTCGCCGGACGAGGCGCGACGATCTAGTAGCCGACAGTGAAATGCTGGGCACCGCACCGGGTTTCGAGTTCATCGACCACTGCGACCGCGAAGTCCTCGGCCGAGATCCGGGACGTGCCGTCGGCCGCGACGAGCAGGTCGGTGCCGCCACGGCGGTATCGCCCCGTGCGGACACCCGGTTCGAGCAGTGCCGGCGGGCTCAGATAGGTCCAGTCCGCCGGGTGCGCGCGGCAGGCCTCCAGCTGCGCAACGCTGGCGGCGGCGATGGGGCGGATGTGGGCCGGGACGTAGCCGGTGTCGTCGAGCACGAGCCGGTCCGGATGTCCGGGGACACGCAGCGGCGCGGCACCGCCGACGACGAGGATGCGAGTGCCCGCCCGGCCGGCGGCGTCGAGCAACGCCGTCGTCGTCGCCGCAACGGTGTCTTCGTGGCCGGGTGCGGGACGGGTCGCCGCGACGACGGCGTCGGCGCCTGCGAAGAAGCCGCTCATCCGGTCCGGATCCCGCGCCTCGCCCGCGACGGTCACCACGCCGGCGGGCAGGGCGGCCCGCCGCGGGGTACGGAAGACGGCGACGACGTCGTGGCCGCGGCGCGCGGCTTCGCCGACGACCCGGGAACCGACCATGCCCGCGGCTCCGACAACAGTGAACTTCATCGAGGTGTCCCTTTCCGAGGTGAAACATCATGAACAGGTGCGGGCAGCTGGCCCGCGACGATGGCGGCCAGCGCGAGCGCGAAACCGGTGAGCTGGATCGGCCCGAGGGTCTGGCCGAGCAGGAGCGCCCCGAGGATCGCCGCCACCAGCGGCGACAACAGCACCAGCACCGCCACCGATGCGACCGGCAGGGTGGCGATGCCGCGGAACCACACGACATAGGCGAACAGTCCGCCCACCAAGCCCATCCAGAGGTAGCCGAGGCTCGCGTCCGCATCGATCGCGGGCGGCGCACCCTCCAGCAGGAAGGTGAGCGGTAGCAGGAACAGCCCGCCGGCGGTGAGCAGCCAACCGGCGAAGGTGGTCGGGCCGGCCTCGGCTGGGCGTCCCCACCGTTTGGTCAGCGTCAGGGCCAGTGCCATCGACGCGGCACTCCCCACCCCGGCCACCACGCCGACGCCGTCGAGGCCCGCGTCCGGGCCGATCACCACCAGGCCGACGCCGAGCACGCCGATCAACCCCCACCCCAGCCGCCAGGCCGATAGGCGCTCGCGCAGCACCGGAACGGCCAGCACCGCGACGGCCAGCGGCTGCGCGGCCGCCAACGTCGCCGCCACCCCGCCCGGGAGATGTTCGGCCGACAGAAACAGCAGCGGGAACGGCATACCGATGTAGAGCACGCCGAGCACGGTCGCCTTCCACCACCACGCGCCGCGCGGCAGCATCCTGGTGAACGCCAGCGCGATCAGGCCTGCCGGCAAGGCGCGCAGCAGCCCAGCGAACACCGGGTGGCCCGGCGGAAGCAGTTCGGTGGTGACGACGTAGGTGGTGCCCCAGGTGATCGGCGTGAGCGCCGTCATTGCGGTGAGCGGCAGATTCCCGTATCCGGACCCGGCGGCGGGTCCGGCGGAAACCAGTTCCGCTGCTGAACTTTTCATGCTCACCATCTCACCCGGATCCGAACGATGAATCCAACACATGTTTGTCACCGCAACGATCGTGATTCACGATTGATTGATGGAGTTGCAACAGATGCGGTATGTGCTGGCCGTCGCCGAGACGAACAGCTTCACCCGTGCCGCCGAACGCTGCCTGGTCGTGCAATCCGCCCTCAGCCACCAGATCGCCCGCCTGGAACGCGAACTCGGCGCGCGGCTGTTCGACCGCACCAGCCGCCGGGTGCGGCTGACCCCGGCCGGTGCGGCGTTCCTGCCCGCCGCCCGGCAGTGCCTGGACGCCGCTGAACGCGCCGCCGCCGAGGTGGCCGCGGCGGTCGGAGAGATCCGCGGCCGCCTGGCCGTCGGATTGATCCCCTCGGTTGCCGCGGTGGATGTGCCCGCGGCGTTACGCGAATTCCGTCGCCGTTACCCGCACGTGCGGATCAATCTGCGGGTGGGCGCCAGCGAGGGCCTCGCCGAACGGGTCGAGCAGGGTGCGCTCGACGTGGCGTTTCTCGGGCTGCCGCCCACGTCGCGTCCCCGTGGTGTGGCCGCGCACGAACTGGCTCGCGACCGGCTCGTGGCCGTCGTCGCACCCGAACATCCGCTGGCCGGCGCGGATTCGGTCGACTTGCGCGGGCTGTCGGCGGAGACGTTCGTCGATCTGCCGCCGGGCACCGCCGGTCGGGCCCAATCCGATCTCGCCTTCGCCGCCGCGGGCCTGGACCGTGACGTCGCCTTCGAGGTCACCTCCGCCGAATACATCGCCCGCCTGGTGAGCCAGGACCTGTGCATCGCCATGCTGCCCGCGCTGTGGGTGCCGCAGCTGACCGGTGTGGTCACCATCGAGATCACCGATGCGCCGACCCGCGTGGAGTACGTCATCTGGAGCCGGACCACTCGCACACCGGCCGCGGGCGCCTTCCTCGACATCCTCGGCATCCCCGCCGAGCCTGCCGTCATCGACGGCTCGGCCCCGCGAAAAATGGGATGACTTGACCTCGAGCGTGGTTTAGCTTGTTTGCTGTTCTCCGAGCCCGAAACGGCTCGGCGACGCCGACGAGGGCGCCGCCGACGCCGGATCGGCGCGCGAGCGATGAATCGATCCGATGGATTCCGTCTGATCTGGTGTGGCGCCGCGCGAGGTCGACGATGACCTGCCATCGGCCACACGTCACCGAGCTCACGATTACCGGAGGTACCCCGATGCCCGACGCACACACCGAACGCCGGACAGGAGGGCAGCGGACTCCGGCGGTGATCCGGCTGCTGGTACTCGCGACGTTCGTGGTGATCCTGAACGAGACCATCATGATCAACGCGATCCCGCGGTTGATGACCGATCTCGAGATCACCGAACGCTCCGCGCAGTGGGTCTCCACCGCTTTCATGCTCACCATGGCCGCCGTCATCCCGGTGACCGGCTGGTTCCTGCAACGGGTCACCACCCGGCGCGCCTACGCGATCGCCATGGGAGTGTTCCTCGCGGGTACGGCCCTGTCGGCGGTCGCCCCGAACTTCCCGGTGCTGCTGATCGGCCGCGTCATCCAGGCCGGTGGCACCGCGGTGATGATGCCGCTGCTGATGACCACCCTGATGACGGTGGTGCCCGAACGTGACCGCGGCCGCGTGATGGGCAATGTCACCCTGGCCATTTCGGTCGCACCCGCCATGGGCCCGGTGCTGTCGGGGCTGGTGTTGCAGGTCGGTTCCTGGCGCTGGTTGTTCGTGCTGGTGCTGCCCATCGCGGGCCTGGTCACCTGGCAGGGGCTGCGGCGCCTGGAGAATGTGGGTGAGCCGGAGGCCGGCGCGATCGATTGGTCCAGCGTGGTGTTCGCCGCGCTCGGCTTCGGCAGCCTGGTGTACGGGCTGAGCCGCTTCGAGACCGGCAGCGTCACCACCCCGGCGCTCATCGTGGCCGCGGGTATCGCGCTGATCGGTGTGTTCGCCTGGCGGCAGCTGCGGCTGCAGCGCACCGGAACCCCGCTACTGGATCTGCGCATCCTGCTGTCGGGCACCTACAGCAAGGCGCTGATCTTCATGTCGATCGCGTTCCTGGCCATGCTCGGCTCGATGATCCTGCTGCCGCTGTATCTGCAGAACCTGCGGGGGCTGAGCCCGCTGAGCACCGGCCTGCTGGTGATGCCCGGCGGCATGGCGATGGGCCTGCTCGGTCCGACCATCGGCCGGCTGTTCGACCGCTTCGGCGGACGGGTGCTGGTGGTTCCCGCGGCCATCGGGGTCACGGTGTCGCTGGCCGGATTCACCCAGATCTCGATGAGCACGCCGTACTGGCAGCTGCTCGGCCTGCACATCCTGTTGATGGTGTCGCTGGCCGCGGCGTTCACCCCGGTCTTCACCCTCGGCCTCGGCGCGCTGCCGCAGCATCTGTACTCGCACGGCAGTTCCATGCTCGGCACCCTGCAGCAGGTGGCCGCGGCGCTCGGCACCGCGCTGGTGGTGACCGTGATGTCCACCCGCAGCACCTCGCTGATCGACCAGGGCGTCGACGCGACGACCGCTCACCTGGACGGCATGAAGCTGGCGTTCGGCGTCTCCGCCGCGCTGGCGGCGATCGTGATCGTGGTGGCGGTACTGCTGCCCAATCGTGCGAGTGCGCCGGAGGAGCCCGCCGAACCCGGTGCGCCGCAGGCGCCCGACACTCCGGAACTGGAGCTGGTGAAGGGCTGATCCACCGGTTCGCAGCCGCACCACCGCGAGCCCTCTCGGGCTGGAAAACCCGGCCCGAGAGGGCTCGCCGCATGAGGACCTCACGACACCCGATCGCTCGCAACCCCCGGGCAGCGGTCGGCCGCGCCCCGTGCGAACGAGCGCCGGATTCCACGAACACCGCCCGCACCCCGCGTTAAAGTAGAACACGTTCTTATTCTGGCGACGGAACGGATGCTGCGATGGGGTTTCTTCGTCCCAACCTCCCGGTGGTCGATTACGACGAATGGAGCAAGGGCACGAGGTCGGAGAAGATCCGGCCGATGGCCAGGCACTGGGCGGAGGTCGGTTTCGGTACACCGGTGGCGCTGCATCTGTTCTACGTCGTCAAGATCGCGCTCTACATCCTCGCCGCGTGGTTGATCGTGCTGAGCACCAGCGGGATCGACGGCTTCACCGAGGTCGGTACGTGGTGGACCGAACCGATCGTGTTCCAGAAGGTCGTCCTGTTCACCATGCTGTTCGAGGTGGTCGGGCTCGGCTGCGGCTTCGGACCGCTCAACAACCGATTCTTCCCGCCCATGGGGTCGATCCTGTATTGGCTGCGCCCCGGCACCATTCGCCTGCCGCCCTGGCCTGGCCGGGTGCCGCTCACGGCGGGCACCGCACGCACTCCGGTCGATGCGCTGCTCTACGCGGCGCTGCTGGTGCTGCTGGTGGTCGCGCTGTGCTCCGACGGCACCGGGCCGATCCCGGAACTCGACAGCGCCGTCGGTGTGCTGCCGACCTGGCAGATCGTGGCGATCCTCGCCGTGCTCGGCGTACTCGGGCTGCGGGACAAGGTCATCTTCCTCGCCGCGCGCGGCGAGGTGTACGGATCGTTCACGGTGGTGTTCCTGTTCGGTGGCGTGGACATGATCGTCGCGGCGAAGATCATCTTCGTCGTCATCTGGATCGGCGCGGCGATCTCCAAGCTGAACAAGCACTTCCCGTTCGTGGTGTCGACCATGATGTCCAACAATCCGGTGCTGCGGCCCAAGGCCGTCAAACGGATGTTCTTCGAACGGTTTCCCGACGACCTGCGCCCCGGCCGCCCCTCGCGGGTCCTGGCGCACGGCGGCACGGCCGTGGAACTATGTGTGCCGCTGGTGTTGTTCTTCAGCCACGGCGGCCCGCTCACGACCGTGGCCGCCATCGTGATGATCTGCTTCCACCTGACGATCCTGGTGGCCATCCCGATGGGTGTGCCGCTGGAGTGGAACGTCTTCATGATCTTCGGAATACTCACCCTGTTCGTCGGCCACGCCGATCTCGGTCTGGCGCAAGTGGATTCCCCGGCGTTGATGGCAGCCGTGTTCGTCGTGCTCATGGGCATCGTGATCCTCGGCAACCTGTTCCCGGCCAAGATCTCGTTCCTGCCGGGGATGCGGTATTACGCCGGGAACTGGGACACCACCCTGTGGTGCATCAAGCCCTCGGCCGAGGCGAAGATCCGCTCCGGCATCATCGCGGTCGCGGCCATGCCCGCCGCTCAGCTCGAGCGGTACTACGGCAGCAAGGAGGCCGCCCAGATCCCGCTGTATCTGGGGTACGCGTTCCGCTCGTTCAACACGCACGGCCGGGCCTTGTTCACCCTGGCCCATCGTGCGATGGCCGGCCACGACGAAGCCGAGTACACGATCACCGACGGTGAACGCATCTGCTCCACCGCACTCGGCTGGAACTTCGGCGACGGTCACCTGCACAACGAACAGCTGATCGAGGCCCTGCATCAGCGCTGCGGATTCGAGCCGGGCGAAGTGCGGGTGGTGCTGCTCGACGCCCAGCCCATCCACACCCAGACCCAGCGCTACCGCCTCGTCGACGCCGCCACCGGCGAATTCGAGCGCGGCACAGTGCGAGTGGTCGACATGGTGACCAGGCAGCCGTGGGATGATCAGCTGCCCGTGTACCCGGACGCCGTCGAGGAGACGAGCCGGTCCACGCAGTGATCGCGACCCCGATGCCGGCTGATCAGGTAGTCAGGACCGTTGTCGAGTCGAGCAGGTACTGCGACAGCCCGCTCTCGAGGCAACGCCCGGCCGCCGGGGCCCGGATCCGCTCGGCCTCATCGACATCCCCGGTCGCGCTGAGTACAGCGCTCAGCAGTAACGTCGCCCCCAGTGCGGCCAGCGGACGGCGGCCGGGATCGATAGCGGCGGCGAGCGCGCGTGCCCGCGCGGCGGCTTCGTCACCGCGATCTCGCAGCAGCAGCAACCGGATCGCCGAATACTCGTCCAATTCGGCTGTGACAGTGGCTATTCCGTCGCCACAGTCGAGCGATCGGGGCCGCAGCAACTGGCGGGCCGACGTCTCCGGGACGCCGAATCCGAGCCGGATGCGCTCAGTGCGTAGCCGGGCCGCCAGACGCGCCAGCCCCAGCAGTTCGGCCTGCCGCATCCCCTCCGCGAGCCGCAAGACCGCGGCATCGAGGTCACCGTGCGCGGCTTCGACCCGGGCAGCGGTGGCATAGGTCGCGATCATCACATCGACCAGACCGCCGCCCTCGGCGGCCAATTCGCGGAAGTCGGGCAGCAAGCGCAGGGCACCGTCGAGGTCGCCGCTGTAGTAGCGCAGTTCGCTGAGCAGCGCGCCGGCGATCCTGGCCGCATGCGAGCGCGGGCCCATCGTCTCGACCGCCAACTCGAAGGCCGCATCGAACGACGCGAACGCGGCGGGTATATCGAGTTGCTCGCGCGCGGCGATCGCGGTGGCGCAGCGGCCGTACACTCGCACGAACGGGCCGGTCGCTTCGTGATACGGCCTAACCCAGAGCTGGCGCCGCCGGGCCGCGTCGAACTCGAAACGGTAGATCGAGGCGAAGGAGTCGATATTGCCCGCCACTCCGGTGACTCGCGGCGGGAAATCATCGGGCCGCGACAGCACATCGGCGAGCAAGCCGTCGATCTTGTTGAGACGGTCGTTGAAAATCTCGGCGACACTGTCGATCACGGCGGCTTCCGCGCGCAGGTCGGCGATCTCGGACTCGCTCGCCGACGTCTGGTCCAGGGCGGCGGTGAACCGTGCGAGCGAGACCGCGGCCGGCGTGCTCGGGCGCCGTAGCACCAGATTCACCCAGGCGATCCACAGCTGAATGCGCGGCCGGGACGCGATCGCGGACGCCGGGAGCTTGCCGAGAATGCCGAGCAACGTGGTCATCTTGGCGTGTTCGAGCAGATCGGTGGCGCCCTGTTCGACGAGCTCGACCGCATGCCAGGGGTCCCCGGCGGCGAGCGCATGATCGACCGCCTCGTTCAGTAGATCGTGGCGGGCGAACCACGCCGCGGCGCGCAGGTGCAGCGCGTCGATGTCGTGCGGTGGGCGATCGCGCGCGAGACGCCGACGCAGGTATCCGGCGAAGAGCTGATGATATCGATACCACTGGCGATCCGGTCCCACCCGTTCCAGGAACAGGCCGCGGTGCTCGATGTCGGCCAGGGTCGCCGCCGCGCCCTCGGAACCGGTGAGCGCGGTGGCCAGGCCACCGCACAGCCGGTCACAGATGGCGGTGGTGGTGAGGAATTCGACGGTGGCCTCGTCGAGCCCGTCGAGGACGTTCTCGGCGAGATAATCGCCGATGTCGGCATGCTCGGTCAGCGCGGTGAGCAGCTGGGCGGGGTCGTCTCCGGCGCGCAACGACAGCACCGCCAACTGCAGCGCGACCGCCCACCCGTCGGTGGTGTCGGTCAGCGCCTCGATATCGAGCGCCGGTCGCAGGCAGCCTTCCTCGGCCAGCAGGGCCCGTACTTCATCGGCATCGAAACGCAAAGCGTCGGTATCGATCTCGACCAGCTCCCCGCTCAATCGCAGTCGGCTCAGCGGCAGGTCGGCGGTGGAGGTGCTGGTGAGCACCAGCGGCAGATGATGGCAGCCGTGCTCGAGCAGGAAACGCAGCGCGGCGACCGTTTCCGGCGCGGTGACCCGCTGCCAGTCGTCGAGCACCAGCGTCAGCTGATCGTCGGCGCCGTGCGACCGGTTGATCAGCGCGGTCAGGACGTGGCGGGTGGGATCGTCGGGATGCTGTTCGAGCAGCTGTGCCAATTCGGCGGCCAGCGCCGGCCGTGGCAGGCGAATCGCCTCGACGAGATGTTCGAGAAACCAGACCGGGTTGTCGTCGTCGCTGTCGACGGTCAGCCAGGCCACCGCGCCGCCCGCCTCACAGACTTCGTCGCGCCAGCGCGCGGCCAGGGTGGTCTTGCCGAATCCGCTGGGCGCGTGGATCAGCGTCACCCGCTTGCCTGCGCCCGAGCGGAGCCGGTCCAGCAGCCGCTTCCTGATGATGGGCGAGCGCGCCGAGGTCGGCGGCCGGTATTTCGTGGCCGGGGTCGGGGGAGCGGTGCTGCGTCCGCGCGGGTGTGTCGTATGCGCGGCGGTGGCGATCCGGGGTGTGGTGGCCGGCGGCAGCGGCAGCTCGTCGACGGGCAGGTCGTGTCGGCGTTGGATGCCGCGCAGGTGTTCACCGAGCGCGGCGGCGGATTCGAATCGCTCGGCCGGTCGACGGGCCATGGCCTGCTCGATCGCTGCGGACACGTCCTCGGGAATGCCCTGGTGGCGTAGGTCGGGCACCGGCTGCGCGGCAACCCGAAGGAAATGCGCCAGCACCTGTTCGCCTTCGCGCCGCTCATAGGCCACATGGCCGGTCAACGCGCAGAACAGCGTGGCGCCGAGGCCATAGATGTCGGAGGCGACGGTGGGCGCCTCGCCTTCCAGGATCTCCGGCGCGGTGAAGGCCGGTGAGCCGGTGATGATCCCGGCCGCGGTCTGGAAGTCGCCGGCCGGGCGGGCGATACCGAAATCCGACAGCTGTGGCTCGCCGTAATCGGTGAGCAGGATATTGCCCGGCTTCACATCACGGTGCAGGGTGCCGACTCGATGAGCGGCCTCGAGCGCACCGGCGATCTTGACGCCGACGGCCAAGACCTCGGTCCAGTCGAGCGGCCCGGAATCGCGGATGCGCCGTTCCAGCGAGCCGTGCCCGTGATAGGGCATCACGAGGTAGGGGTGGCCGCCGGTGGTGGTGCCGACCTGGAAGACGTCGACGATGTGCGGATGCCCCGACAGTTGCCCCATCGCGCGTTGTTCGCGCAGGAATCGTTGCAGATTCTCGGCGGCCAGATCCGAGGTGAGGACCTTGACCGCGACGACCCGGTTCAACTCGGATTGGGTGCACCGGTACACCACGCCGAAGCCGCCCCGCCCGATCTCCTCGGCCTGCTCGAGGCCTTCGGTATTCAGTTCCGCGATGATCCCGGCAGCTCGGTTGCGCTGGGTCGGCGGCAGGTCGGCCATCGTCGGCCTCGATTCTTCGCGAACCAGGGACGTCCCCGCGTGCGGGGCCTGACTCGAGAATAACCCGCCGATCAGGCGCTGAGGCGGATCAGCGGCTGGGCTCGGCGGGGCGGTCGCTCCTGTTGCCTGCGTCTGCCGTGCGGTTCACGCCGACGGAGCCCACATGTTCGACAGCAGCCGATGGCTGGGTGTGTCGGCCAGCGATTGCGAGGATTCGTAGATGCGGACGTATCCGGTGGCGGTGATGCGCCAGACCCCGTCGGGATCGCGGCGATACCGGTCGGAGTAGTAGCCGGAGCCGCGGATGAGCACACCGTAGTCGGTGGCGATGACGGTATCTTCGAACAACCAGCTGCCGGTGGCTTCCTCGCCGTCGACGCTGATCTCCGGGTGGTTGGCGACATGCGTGGTGACGATGCCCGGGCCCATATTGTCGCGCAGGAATCCGACGACGGCCTCGCGCCCGTTCAGCACCAGCGGCTCACCCAGCGCATGGGTGCCGTAGCGGCCCTCGACATCGTGGGCGAGGGTGTCGCCGAACTCGTCCCACAGCTTCAGATCGAGCGTGCGGAAGTACTTGTACTTGAGCGCGCGAATGGCTTCGACTGCCACCAGGTCCATCGCTCGAGCCTGACACGGCGCACGCGGCAAAACAAGAACATGTTGCAAATTCGGGGTGACGAATTCGGGCGCGCGGTGCGCGGCCGGTTCCGCTCAGGTGAAGGCCTGCTCCAGTCCCTCGAACCACGCCGAATCCTCCACCAGGCGGCTGCTGCGCCAGCCGTCGGTGGTCCGGACGAGATCGTGGTTGTACCAGCCGCCGCAGAAGAACTGTTTACCGGTCGAGACGATCATCGGGTTGAAGAACATCGCCCGCACCCGAGCCTGATCGCCGTCGAGCGTGACGTCGATATTGGAGACGAAATGCTGGGTGCGGGAGAACAATTCGAGCGCCACCGACAGTTGCGACACCACGGTGTCCAGATCGCCGCTCGGCCCGCCCGCGGTGGTGTAGTCGATGTGGGCGTCCGGGGTGAACACCGTGCGGTAGAGCTGCCAGTCCTTGGTGTCGACGGCATGCGCGTAGCGGGTGAGCAGGTCGCCGATGGCGATCCGATCCGCGATCGTCTGTAGATCCATCCCTCGATATAAGCGCACGAGGGCACCCCGGGGGAGCCGAATCCGTCGGTTGCCCCGTCGGCCCGGGTATCTGCCGGCGATGGCTCAGGCGCCGGCCAAGCCGGCTAGGCGGCGCAGAACTCGTTGCCTTCCGGATCGAGCATGATCCACCAGTGCCCGGCAGGCCCGCGGTCGAACTCCTGAACCCGGGTGGCACCGAGGCCTTCGAGCCGCTGCACGAGTTCCTCGAGGCTCGCTGGTGCGCTGTGCACGTCGATGTGCAGGCGGTTCTTCACGGTCTTGGCCTCAGGGACGTCCTGGAACAGCAGCCGTCTGCCCTGGCCGACGCCGCTGACCGGGTCGAACGGATCGTCGGGGTGCCGGATCGCGGCGTAACCACGGAAGGTCTTGCGGCCGTGATGCTCGCGCACCGCGGCTTCCGGGAGCTGGCCGGCGGCCAGCAGCCGGTCGACGAGGTCGCTGGGATCCTCGACCTCGTATTCGAGCGCCGCGGCCCAGAAATCGGCCAGCGTGGCCGCATCGCGGCTATCGATGACGAGCTTCCAATTCAATGCCATGGGCATGTCCTATCATCGGCCACCGTCAGCCTCGGCCTGCCTCGATCCGGCACCGACGATGTCATTCGTCGATGACCTGCGTACCCGCCAGCCTGTCGTGCCAGCCCTGCTTGCTCGGGCTCGAACTGATCGTGACCGCGATCGCGATCGCGGCGATGAACCACAGGATCGGGCCGACCCAGGGAATCAGGTTCAGCAGCATGTAGGCATTGCGCAGCGCGGAATCCTTGACGCTCGGCTTCGGTGCGCCCCCGGACCCGTTGACGTGCAGTCCGAGAATCTTCTTGCCCGGCGTCGACCCGCTCGCCACCTCGAAGACGAGGAAGTACAGGAAGCCGAAACCGGCGCCGGGCAGGATGGATACCCAGTCGGGGGTGTCCCATGCCATGTTCAGTAGCCAGAAGAAGATCGCGCCGATGATCGCGGCGAGGATCCAGTCGATGAAACGGGCTGCGGCGCGTTTGCCGAGTCCGCCGGGAGTGACCCCGGCAGCCGAACCGAGCCGAGGATCGTATCCACCTGCACTCACCATGGTTACTCCTTCTGAAAAGTAGTTCCACTTGTCCGGAGTGTGTCGCACCGCCCGTCGGGTGGCCGCTCCAACGATCTCACAATCTCGGGCGGCAGCGGCGAATTAGCTGAAATGTGGCTAGAGTAGATGTGAGCCGCGGCGCGGTGCAGGGGGGCGGAGACCGGTCGGCACCCCCTACGGCACGGCCCGGCGTTGCGCGAATCCCTGTGAACTCCTGCCCTGCTGTGGGATTCGCGCTCACGCATGGCGTTCGGTGGTCAGGTCGGTACTGGATTTCGAGGAAAGGACAACGATGCAGATGCGCTCACAGTCGGCTGTGCTGGAATTCGTCGACGAAGTGACGGTCCGGTACGGCTCGCTCGACACGTACTTCACCCGCATGCGGGCCGAACTCGATGACGAGCCAACGGTCGTCCTGCCCGCCCTCACCGACACACCGACCGCGCCGACGGCGTGGGCGGCAGTGCCGCGCGAGGAACCGGTTGCGAATACCGACGGATGCGGACGAGTACGCGGCTGCGGACATGCCGAAGATGAGCCGGCGCAGGAGCCGGTTGCCAACGGCCGCAAGGGTACTGCCACCGTCTGGGGTCGCCTATGGGGGCGGAGTTAGCCCACCCACCTATCCACGACGGGATCGGCGACGAATGTCGTAGCAGGTTCGCACCGCCGAGGCGCGACGACAACGCTGGTACTTCGTGGAGGGTATGACATGTTCGGCTCGCGCGGCATCGCTCGGATCGCCGCCATCATCGCGATAACGATCGGTGTCCTCGCGGGGGCCGGGTTCGCCCCGGCCGCCGCGGAATACGGGGGAGTCCTCGCCATCGAGGACGTCACCTTCGTGCACTCGCCCGATGCCGCCGATGACAGCGGCGGAACCCTCGAAGTCACCGTCACCTACAGCTGCGCCGACGGCGAAGCCGACAGCCTGCACGTGTACGCCTATCAGGGCACACAGTCGCCGAGCGACGCCCCCGCAGGCGCACCGCACGGACCCGGCTACGACTACGACATCATCTGCGACTCGGTATCCCGCCGCAAAACCGTCGCGATCGACCCGCCGTGGCACGGAACCGGCTCGGATACCCGTCATTTCACCAACGGCGCGCAAGGCCGGGTCACCGCGGAACTGCGCCGCGGAACCACCACCACCCGGCACGCCACCGGCTGCTTCGAATGGAAGGACCCGACCGCGCGCAGATGAGCCTTGCATGCCGGTGTCGCGACCCGATCGCCCGGCGGTGCGCAGATCGACAGGGGGCGTGCGGCCGCCGACACTGCCGCGCGCGGATCACGGTGATGTCGCGTCCTCGGGCGGGTAGGTGAGCCGCGTTCCCTCGGCCCGCGCGAAGGAGGTGAGCGTATGGCGGCGCCGACTGGTCGCCGACATGATCTCGACGACGGGCACATTCCGCACGGTGAGCGCGTCGGCGACCAGCGAACGATGGCACCGCCAGGGCACGGCCTCGGCGCACATGATCGCGGTGCGTTCTTCCCGGGCCAGACGCATGAGTTCGCTGAGCGCGTCCTCGAATTCGGTGGTCTGCATGTAGTCGGCGTATCCACGGAAACTCGTGTTCCGCCATCCGGTGTTCGGCGAATCCTTCCTGGAATGGCGCAGCCCGCCGAGCCCTGCCAGATGTGTGTAGCCGATACCGGCGTCGTGCAGGCTCACCGCCAAATCGTCGCTGTTGAACTGCGGATTGTGCCGGGAACGCGGAATCGTGCGAATGTCGGCGAGACGGCGAATGCCATAGCCGCGCAACAGTGCCACGAAATCCTCGATCGACATCGTGGAATGCCCGACGGTGTAGACCGCGCCGTCGGGTAGCTCGCGCTCCGCACCCACGGCTAGCGCGCCGCGGCGACGAGTTCGGCGCAGCGCTCACCGACCAGCATCACCGTGATGTTGGGGTTGACTGTCGTGTGCGCGGGGAAAACCGACGCGTCCGCGACCCGCAAACCGTCCACGCCCTTGACCCGCAGCTGCGGATCCAGCGGGCTCAATGGGTCGTCCTCGGCGCCCATCCGCACCGTCCCCGCCGGGTGATAGACCGTGTTGTGCGTCCGGCGGATGTAGTCGGCGAGTTCGGCATCGGAGCTGGTGCCGGGGCCCGGATACAGCTCGCGCGCCACCCATGACGCCAGCGGCGCGGTCGCCGCGATCTCGCGGGCCTTGCGCAATCCGGCGATCATCACGCGCATGTCATGACCCTCGGCGTCGGTGAAATAGCGCGGATCCACCCGCGGCTTGTCGCGGAAATCGCGGGAGCGCAGCCGCACCGTACCCCTCGACCGGGCATGGGTGACGTTGGGAGTGAGGCAGAAGGTGTTCTTGGCGGTGGGGTAGCCCTGGCGCACGGTGTGCATATCGAACGGCACGCTGCCGTAATGCATCATCAGGTCCGGCCGGTCGAGCCCGTCGACGGTCGTGGTGAAGATGCCGGCCTCCCACCACTGGGTCGAGCTGGTCACCATCGGGCGTGTCGTCTCGAAGCCGATCACGCCCTCCGGGTGATCCTGGAGATGGGCGCCCACACCGGGGGAGTCGACCAGCACCTCGATGCCGTTGGCCCGCAGATGATCCGCCGGCCCGATGCCGGAGAGCATCAGCAGTTTCGGCGAGTCGATCGCACCGGCGGAGACGATGATCTCGCGGCCGGCCGTCACCCGGGTCGTGCGGCCGAAGGCATTGTCGGTGATCTCGACCGCCACGGCCCGGCCACCGTCGAGCACGATGGCCTTGGCCCACGCGCCGGTCCGGACGGTCAGATTCGGCCGGTCGAGGACCGGGTGCAGATAACTGACCGAGGACGAGGCGCGAGTGCCGTCGGCTCGGCGATTGATCTGAAAGAAGTTGGCGCCGTTGATCACCGTGGTTCCGGTATTGAACTCCGCACGCGGAATACCGAGGGCCTCGCAGGCGTCCAGGAGCGCGACCCCGCACGGATCAATCGGCGGCACGGTCATGATGTGCACCGGCCCGCCGCGCCCGTGATGATCGCCGGGTGCGTCGTTGGTCTCGATCCGGCTGTAGAGCCGATACACCGAATCCGCGCCCCAGCCGGTGCAGCCGTGCTCACGTTCCCACGAATCGAGGTCCTCGCGCGGTGCCCAGAACGCGATACAGCTGTTGTGCGAGGAGCATCCGCCGAGCACCTTCGCCCGGGCATGGCGCATGAACGAATTGCCGTTCTCCTGCGGCTCGATCGGATAGTCCCAGTCGTAGCCCGATTCGAGCAGCTCCATCCAGCGGTCCAGCCGCAGAATCGCCTCATCGCCGACGTCGCTCGGCCCCGCCTCGAGCAGGCACACCGTCACCGCCGGGTCCTCGGACAGCCGTGCCGCGACAGCCGCACCGGCCGACCCGCCTCCGACGACCACATAATCGTATTCGCTCACGACTGCTCCTTCCGGTCGGCGAACCAGCCGGTGACGCCCGGCCGGAGATTCTCGTAGACGTGCTTGGCCTCGCGATACTCGTGCAGGCCGGACGGCCCGAGCTCACGCCCGATCCCGGAGCGGCCGTAGCCGCCCCATTCCGCCTGCGGCAGATACGGCCCGAAATCGTTGACCCACACGGTTCCGTGCCGTAATCGACCGGCGATGCGGCGGGCCCGCGCGGCATCGGCGGACCATACGGCGCCGGCCAGTCCGTAGTCGGTGTCGTTGGCGATGGCGACGGCTTCGTCCTCGGTCGTGAACGTCTCGACGGTCACCGTCGGCCCGAATCCCTCATCGTGCACGCACGCCATCGCGCGGGTGGCGCGGTCGATGACGGTCGGCAGATAGAAATAGCCGTCATCGAGGTTGCCCGCGCCGCGGTCGCCGGTGGCGAAGGCGCCGCCGGTGCGGATCACGGCGCCGTCGGCGCGGGCCTGCTCGACATAGCCGTGCACCTTCTCGCGGTGTGCGGCCGAGATCAGCGGCCCGGTCTCGGTGTCGGGGTGGAAGGGCAGGCCGAGCCGGATCTGCTCGGCGCGGCGCACCAGCTCGTCGACGAACCGGTCGTGCGCGCGTTCCTCGATCACCAGCCGCGCACCGGCCGAACACACCTGGCCGGAATGCAGGAACGCGGCGTTGAGCGCGTTGTCGACGGCGGCGGCGAGCCGCTCATCGGTGTCGCAGGCATCGGCGAACACCACATTCGGGTTCTTGCCGCCGAGCTCCAGGGCCACCTTCTTGACCGTGGCGGCGGCTTCGCGGGCGATGATCCTGCCGGTGGCCAGACCGCCGGTGAACGAGACCAGGTCGACATCGGGATGCGAGGACAACGGCGCACCCGCGGTCGCGCCCGCCCCGAGCACCAGATTCGCCACGCCCGGCGGCACGCCGAGCTCGTGCAGCACCGTCATCAACAGAATCGAGGTATGCGGTGTCAGTTCAGCGGGTTTCAGAACGAAGGTGTTTCCCGCGGCCAGGGCGGGTGCGACCTTCCACGCCACTTGCAGCAGCGGGTAATTCCACGGTGTGATCAGCCCGCACACCCCGACCGGCTCGTAGACGATGCGGGAATCGACATCCGGTGAGCCCGCGTCGACCACGCGGCCGGCGTCTTCGCCGGCGAGTTTGCCGAAGTACCGGAAGCAGTGGGCGATATCGGACATGTCGATATCGGATTCGAAGGGCCGCTTACCGGTGTCGAGAGTTTCCGCGCGCACGAATTCCGCGCGCCTGGCATCGATGGCGTCCGCGACCCGCAACAGCAGATCGCCGCGTTCGCCGGCCGAGGTCCGCCGCCAGGGGCCGTCGTCGAAGGCGCGCCGAGCCGCGGCGATGGCGGCCTCGGTATCGGCAGCGTCCGCTTCGGCCACCACGCCGACGAGGGAATTGTCGGCCGGGCAACGGATTTCGCGGGTGTCGCCGGACCTTGCCGCGGTCCAGGCGCCGTCGATATAGAGGGTCTCACTCATGCGGTGGTTCTCCCTTCCGGATCGCTGTCGGTGTCGACGTCGCCGGGATCCGGCTCGTGATGATCTGTCGCCGAGCGCCGCAGATGCAGGTAGCCGAGATGACGTTCGTACTGGTCGAGAATGTCGCCGATGATCTGCTCGCGGGTGTAGCCGTTGAGCGAATAGCCCTGCGACCCCTCGGCCAGATAGACCTCGCAGCGGAAATACCGGTCCTGCGAGCGCTGGGCGAGGACGGCGTAGGTCGGGGTCGGGGCCGAAACCGGCCACACGCAGTATTCGAAGCGGGGCTCATTGGCTTGGTCGACGACCAGCCGCGTGGTCGGCATGCCCTCGTTGCGCGCGGATTCGTCGATGGTCGCCGCCACACCGGCCCGGGTGAACTCGGCGCCGACGTCCCGCACCGCGGGGATCACCGAGCCGGTCATGAATCGGCGCGTGGCCGCGGGCCCCGGATAGCTGATGGTGGCCAGCAGCCGGCGGCGCCAACTGCCGTGTTCGGCCGGCCCGCGCCCCGCCGCGATGGCGTGCGGCAGTGCGGTGCGGAAGCTGTCGAGTTTGTAGGACTCGTTGCGTACCGAGCGCAGCAACGCGATGCCGATCAGCGCGAGCACGAACGAGAACGGCAGCCCCATGATGATGGTCGCGTTCTGCAGCGTGCTGATGGAGCCACCCGCGCCGGCGAACAGCATCGACAGCGTGAGCAGCCCGATCGCCACCGACCAGAAGATGCGGGTGCCCTTGGCGCAGTCGGCCATCGGATTCGGCAGCCGCGAGGTGAAATTGCCCATCACGAGAGCACCCGAATCGGCGCTGGTGGTGTAGAACAACAGGCCGGTGATGGTCGCGATGCCGAGCAGTAAGGGCGCGCCCGGGTACTGCTCGAGCAGCGAATAGAAGCCGACTTCGGCCTGCGCGGCCGTCGTGTCGGCGAATTCGGCGTCCTTGCGAGCGAGGTCGAGCGCGCTGTTTCCGAAGATCGAGATCCACATCAGGATGAAGCTGAACGGCACCACCAGCACGCCGAAAACGAATTGGCGCAGGGTGCGCCCGCGCGAGATGCGCGCCAGGAACAGTCCGACGAACGGCGCCCACGCCACCCACCAGGCCCAGAAGAACAACGTCCAGGCATCCAGCCAAGCGGTCGGCTGGTTCGGCGTCTCCGGATTGCGTTCCCAGGCGAAGGTGTCGAGGGTGCGATCGGGGAAGGTCGAGACGTAATCGCCGGCGTTCTGGGCGAGGGCATTGAGCAGGAAATCCGAGCGCCCCGCCACCAGGATGTAGATCAGCAGCGCGATCGCCATGATGACGTTGAGTTCCGACAGCCGCCGGATACCGCGATCGACACCGGTGGTCGCCGATATGGTCGCCACGATCACCGACAGCACGATCAGGCCGATCTGGGCGGCCTTGCCCTGGTCGATGCCGAACATTTCGTGCAAGCCGTAGTTGAGTTGCACGATCCCGATCCCGAGCGAGGTCGCGATGCCGAAAATGGTGCCGAGGACGGCGGCCACATCGATGGCGTCGCCCCAGCGGCCGTGCACCCGCTTACCGACGATGGGGTAGAGGGCGGCGCGGATGGTCAGCGGCAGATTGTGCCGGAATGCGAAGTAGGCGAGCGCCGCGCCCATCAGCGCGTACATCGCCCAGCCGCTGAGGCCGTAATGGAAAATCGTCCAGGTCGTCGCCGCCCGGGCGGCCTCGTTGGTCTGGGCGGGGCCGGTGGGCGGGTAGAGGTAGTTGTAGACCGGTTCGGCGACCGAGAAGAACATCAGGTCGATGCCGATACCGGCGGCGAACAGCATGGCGGTCCAGGTGAACAGGCTGTACTCCGGGCGTGATTCCTCCGGCCCCAGCCGGTAGCGGCCGTACCGGCTGACACCGAGAAACACGACGAGACCGACGATGCCGGTCGCCAGGAGGAAATACCACCAGCCGAACCAGGTGGAGATGAACGTCTTGACCTCGCCGACGACGGTTTCCGCACTTTCCGGGGCGGCCAGTGCCCAGATCGCGAACACGAGCACGATGCCGGCCGCGGCGAGGAACACCGGCTTGTTGACCGACCCGCGCCCGGCCGCCGGATGCGCGGGATGGGCGGAATGGAAGGTGGCGGCGTCGGCGGCATCCGATGTCGCGGTAACGGAGGGTTCGCGGTCGGTGTTGTCGCTGTCCGGTGGATCGCTGACGCCACTCATGTGACGCACGCTAGTCGCGTCGGTGCGAGGCCGGAGGCATCATCGGCCTCGTGTCCGTGATCGGTCCCGACCCGCGTCGGGCCGCCTCCCGGCCGCTGATCCGGGAGAGGTGTGCGCGTCAACGACTGTGACCGGGCCTCGGCAGGCCCGGCCCGGTAGTCGATGCGGCTTCCGGGACGGCTACCCCGGAATCACCTGATGTCGATGGTCCCGTCGAACATCAGTGGGGTCGGGCCCGGTTCGCAGCCGCGGAAGCTGCTGGTCGGCATCGGCACGCCGTAGCCGATCCGGTTCGGCTCACCGGCCTGGCCCTTCATGACCGTGATCTGGATGGCCATCGAATCCGGCGGGAACAGCATCACCGGTTCCATGGTGGTGATCGGGTAGACCAGCGAGACGGTGTTGTCGCGGACCGTCAGGCAGGTCACCGGTCCGGTGACGCGGATCGGCAGGTTCATATTGCCGAGCTTGGCGGTGGCCACATAGGTGCCGGTTGTGGGATTACCCGGTGAACTCTGTGCGTCGACGTGCAGCACGTTCATGCCGAGGACCTGCATATTGCCGTCGATCGTGACGCTGGTCGGCTGTGCGGCAGCCTGTCCTGAACCGGCGATGACCGCTGCGGTCGCGATCGCCGCCGCCGCGCCGAGCCGGGTGAGCTGATGTGCCATGAGTGTGCCTCCTCGGGTCGTTGTCCCCGTTGCGCGGATACCCGGGATGATCGCGTTCACGCCGGAGAGATCGATCCCGATTAGTGCTGGGATGATGGGATATTTCGCCCCGACGTCCGGTTCGTCCAGGGTCAGGGGGCGGGCACCATGTCGTGCAGGATGTCGGTCAGCGATGTCGGCGTGATGCCGAATGTCTGCTCGGTGAAGGTGGAGTCGACCACGAACGGCTGGTCGAGCTGGTACTGCACTTCGCGGAGCTCCCGGACGATCGGGGAGGTCAGACCGCCCACGCGCAGCATCCACCCGGGCATGCGGCGCAATGTCGGCGCGGGTGCGCCGGCGACCCGGGCGAGCCGCTCGGCCAGCTGCCGGGGTGAGACGGGTGGACTGGTGGGTACGTGCCAGGCCCGGCCCCAGGCGCGTTCGTCCTGGGCGAGGGCGATGAGCGTGCGGGCCGCGTCGCCGGTACCGGTCCAGCTGTGCGGCGCATCCGGATCCCCTGGCAACAGCGCCGTCTTCCCGGATAAGACCTTGGGCGCCACCATGACGGCGAAGGTGGACCGGCCGCCGCGGCCGAGGAAATCACTGGCCCGCACTTCGGTGACCCGCACCCGCCCTGCCTCGTAGGCCGCCATCGCCTCCTGCCAGGCCTGCGCGCGCACCCGGCCCTTGACCGAATTCGGCGCCATCGGCGTCTCCTCGGTCATCGCCGCCGCGGGTGCTCCGTACCCGTACAGGTTGCCGAGCATCACGTATCCGGCACCGGTCGCCTCCGCGGTTCGCAGCAGGGAGCCGAACAGCGGCAACAGCTGCGTGCGCCAGCGGTGATACGGCGGCGCGGCGCAGTTGAACAGCGTCTGCGCTCCGGTGGTCAGCTCGATCAGCCGGGCGGTGTCGCCGGCATCGGCGGCGACACACTGGATATGCCGATCGCGCGGCCCGCTCCCGCTACGCGTGATCAACCGGACCTCGTGCCCGGCATCGGCCAGCAGTTGTGCGGTGAGGGTGCCGACGCCGCCGGCGCCGACCACAACAGACAGTGTCATGGGCTTCTTTCGATCGAGTGATATTCGGGGCTGGACACAAGACACCGCCCGAGCCCAGAACGTGACACCACTGCGACGAAACAGCCCAGCGAAATGTGAGGCGTGACGGCCGGCGTCGCCGGATCAGGCGACGTCGACGGTGCTGCGCACGCGGTGGGCGCGAATCAGCAGGGCCGCGCGCAGATAGCACAGGCCGGTGACATCGTTCGGGTCGAATCCGGTGATCTGGCCGATGCGTTTCAACCGGTAGTCCACGGTGTTGGTGTGCACGTAGAGTTTGCGGGCCGAGCGGGAGCGCTGCATATTCGTGGCCATGTGGACCTCGAGCGTGGTGAGCAATTCCGGGTGCGCCTCGAGGGAATCCAGGACCGAGCTCAGGTAGTCGCGGGCCGGGCCCGGCCGGGTCAATTGGTATTCGAAGGCCAGCTCGTGTGGGCGATACACCTTG
Source organism: Nocardia sp. CDC519 (assembly GCF_059509835.1). NCBI lineage: Bacteria > Bacillati > Actinomycetota > Actinomycetes > Mycobacteriales > Nocardiaceae > Nocardia > Nocardia sp. CDC519. The sequence goes on from NZ_CM183377.1 coordinate 2,989,518, forward strand.
CTCTCGCCGCCGAGCAGGTGCACGATATCGACCAATTCGTGGACCTGCTCGGCGATGCCGGGGATCTGCGCGGGTGCCGCCGTCGTCGCGACCGCCCGGATCGGGACCTGGCCTGCGGCGGAGAGGTTGTCGATCAGTTGGTCGAGGTCGTCGTCGGTGAACTCGGTGGCGGGCAGCAGTAGGGTGCCGCCGTCGACGCTGAGCAGCGACAGCACCTTGCCCGCGCACCGGTTGGCCAGTTCGGCCTGCACCCGGCGCAGCTTCCGGCGCGCCACGATCTTCTCGTCGAGCGCCGAGACCTGCTCCTCGGGATGTGGTGGAAGCTCCAGCGCCACAACGTGATAGCGCTCGGCCACCTCGATGCCGCACTCGCGGGCCATGGTGGAGGTGCTCTGCCCGCCGAGCAGCGCCGAGGTCAAGGTGTGCACCGCGGTGTGGTGTTCGCCGACCACCGAACGCAGTTCGCGCACATAGGCCACCGATACGGCCGAGTTGATCATGTCCTGGGCGTCCATCAATCGCCTGGCCACTCCGACCGCGGTGTCGAAATCGTGGATGGTGCCATTTTCCAGGATCAAGTCGAAACCGAGCTTGAAGCCCTCATGGATGGCGTGATGGATGGTGTCGATCGGGATGCCCTCGCGCGCCCAGTCGGCGGCGGCGTCCTGTACCCGTTGGGTGCGGCCGCGGAGATCGCGGCCGTCCAGCATGCTGTTGGTCAATTCCAGGCAGACCCGCGTCACCGTGGTGATATCGCCGTCGAGCGCTTCACCGGGCAGGGTGGCACACGGAACGACATTTTCGATGAAATGGCCGACCATCTGACGGGAAATGGTCCGTACATCCTTCAGGGGAGTGGATACCGGCCGACCGGACGAAGTGAGAAATGGTTCGGCTGAGGCTGCGACAGACATGGTAATTCCTTCCCACCCAGGGCCGCTGGGCAGGGAATCACGCTACCGCGAGAACCCGTTGCCATGTCGTGACCTTCGATTGTGACAAGGTGGAACGGATATCGGAAACGTTTATAGATTCCAACAATCGAGACCGCGGCCGCGGGACCCGGGCACCGGGGGGGGGGGGGGGGGGGGAGAAGAAAGAGGGGGGGGGGAAAAAGGGGGGAGGCAGGGGGGAAAAGGGCGCCCACGG
>NZ_CM183377.1:2990676-4610911 GCF_059509835.1 Nocardia sp. CDC519
GGGATGGGGGAACCTTGGGGAGCTCCAAAAAGGGGAGCCCGCGGCCGCGGGACCCGGGCACCGCGGCGGTGGCGACGGGACACGCCACCGCCGCGGCGACCGAAGCGGGTTGCTACAGGCAGAAGCTCAGCTCCAGCGGCCCGAGGTGAATCGGCGCGCACACCTCCACCGATCCCGCGACGGGGGCGGCGGTCTCGGCGGAGGCGGGGGCGGCGCCGATCGCTGCCGCGGTGAGAACCAGGCCGGCGACGGCGAGCGGACGAATAATTCTGGAGTTCATAAACATTCCTCGGTTGTGCTCTGCGATGGAGTCCCGGGTTCGGGACCGGCCTCATCAGAACACAAGGCGCGCACGATATGTCGCTCGCAGCGCAGTTCTTGATTCTTCAGCCGATATCCGCGCGCGTGTCGTAGAAATCCACAATTCCGGCCCGGCGGCTCGCAGGCATAATTCGCCGGAGAAAACCGGCCGGGGCGGCGCGAACGTTTGTCCGGGGTATTTCCCGGGTACGGCGGTCATACAGTGGAAGGAAGCCTGCCGCGTCCAGGGCGGCGAGCGTGAGGAGGTCCGCCATGAGCGCGAAACGAGGCCGCGCGCTGCTGCCGTCGGAGGTCAGCGACGACCGATCCATCTTCGATCGCTTCGCCAGCCGCGCCGCGGCGACGGTGTCCAAGGCCTGGTTCTTCGCCTTCTGCGTGCTGATCGTGCTGGTGTGGGCGCCGAGCATCCTGGTGCTGCGCAATATCGACACCTGGCAGCTGGTGATCAACACCGCGACGACGATCATCACGTTCCTGCTGGTCGCCCTGCTACAGAACACCCAGACGCGCTCGGACGAGGCGGTGCAGCACAAGCTCAATGCGATCGCCGACGCGCTCGGCGACCTGATGGACGAACTCGGCCCGGAATACCCCGGCCTGCGCAGGCATCGCGAAGACCTCACCGACGCCGTCGGATTGGAGCGTCACGAGTCCAGCTGACCCGGCGTGCGTTCAGGCCGGGTAGGGCTCGGCGCGTAGCAGTCGCGCCAGATGGGCGGCGTTGCGGGCCAGCGTCGCGTTCGTGCCGGCGACGGCCTTGGGGACGGAATCGAGATCCAGGTAGTCGACGCCGCTCATCGCCTCACCGTTCCAGTAGGTGCCGCCCTGACCGGGAATGCTGAACCCGATGTCGTCGAGCGCCTGGAACAGATCGGCGATGATCTTGTGCGCACCGTCCTCGTTGCCGACCACCGCCGCCGTGGCGACCTTGCCGAACATGGCCGGGCGACCGCGGTCGTCGGTGTTGGACAGTTCGGCGTCGAGCCGCTCGAGCATCCGCTGCGCCACCGAGGACATGTGGCCGAGCCAGGTCGGGGTGGAGACCAGCAGGATATCGGCGGCCAGGATCTTCTCCCGGATCTGCGGCCACTGATCGCCCTCGCCCTCGTCGGCGGTGATCCCTGGCAGCACGTCGTAATCGACCACCCGCACGATCTCACCGCGCACCTCGTGCTGGGCGAACTCGGCCAGCACCTGCCGGGCCAGTCGATCGCTGCTGGACTCGGCAGGCGACTTCTTCAACGTGCACACCAGCGCGACCGCGCTCAGCTCGTCCATGACTGCTCCTCCTGATCCGGCCACCGTCGCAGGTGACGTTTTGCCAGGGCGGTACCCGCTGCGTCGAGGCTCACACAGCCGCCCGGCCGGTGCCGGGTTTGCCGGCCGGGAACCGGGTAGACCGATCGTGACCGGTCGATCTCAACCCCAACAGGAGGCAGTAACGATGTCGGTCCCCATCAAGAGCACCCTCGACGCCGAAGCGCAGCGCATCACCGGTGACGCACTGCGGGCGAGCGTGGTCGATCTCATCGATCTGTCGCTGATCGCCAAACAAGCGCACTGGAATGTGGTCGGCCCGAATTTCCGTCCCTTGCACCTGGCCCTGGACGAACTGGTGACCGCGGCGCGCGGATTCACCGATGCGGTGGCCGAGCGGGCCACCGCGATCGGCGTCAGCCCCGACGGACGGGCGCAGACGGTGGCCAAGGAGGCCGCCGGACTCGGCTTCCCGGACGGCTGGCAACAGGACACCGACGTCATCACCGCGATCGTGGACAACCTCGCCACCGTCATCGGACGATTCCGGGAACGCATCGACGCCACCGAGAAGCCCGACCCGGTGACCCAGGATCTGTTCATCGAGATCGCCGCACGGCTCGAGCAATTGCACTGGATGTGGCAGGCCCAGCTGGCCACCGCCTGACCGGGAGCGCAGCACCGAGACGAGGAGGAGACACGATGGCCGAGCAGGTCGGTGACGTTCTGTTGCGCCGCCTCGGGGAATGGGGTGTGCGCCAGGTCTTCGGTTACCCCGGCGACGGAATCAACGGTCTGCTCGCCGCATGGGCGGGCAGCCACGACTATCCGCAGTTCGTACAGGCCCGGCACGAGGAGATGGCCGCCTTCGAAGCGGTCGGATTCGCCAAATTCTCCGGGTCGGTCGGGGTGTGCGCGGCGACCGGAGGCCCGGGCGCGATCCACCTGCTCAACGGCCTCTACGACGCCAAACTCGACCATGTGCCGGTGGTGGCGATCGTCGGCCAGACCGAGCGCAGCGCGCTGGGCGGTTCACATCAGCAGGAGGTCGATCTGCCCACGGCGTTCAAGGACGTGTGCAGCGCCTACTCGCAGCTGTGTGTGGTGCCGCAGCAATTGCCCAACGTGCTCGACCGCGCCTTCCGCGTCGCGCTCGCCGAGCGGGCGCCGACGGCGGTGATCGTTCCCGCCGATGTGTTCTCGCTCGACTACACCGCGCCGGCGCACGAGATGAAGAACGTCCCGTCGAGTCTCGGTCTGAGCCAGGGCACCATCACACCCGATCCGGAGGCACTGCGCCGCGCGGCCGAGATCCTCGACGCGGGGGAGCGGGTCGCGATCCTGGTCGGCCAGGGTGCGCGCGGCTGCGTCGAGGAACTGACCCGGCTGGCCGATCTGCTCGGCGCGGGCGTGGCCAAGGCGCTGCTGGGTAAAGATGTGCTGCCCGATACCGAACCCTGGGTGACCGGATCGCTCGGCCTGCTCGGCACCACGGCCAGTCACTACCTGATGTCGGAGGCCGACACCCTGCTGACCATCGGGTCGAACTTCCCCTACAGCGAATACCTGCCAGAGTACGGGCAGGTGCGCGGCATCCAGATCGACCGGTCCGGCGCCTGGATCGGCATGCGTTACCCCTATGAGGTCAGCATTGTCGCGGATGCGAAAGCCGCACTGCGCGAATTGATTCCGATGGTGAAACGCAAGCGTGACCGCAGCTGGCGCAAGCGCGTCGAGCACGAAGTTGCGCAGTGGTGGCGGGCCGCCGACGAGGTGGCGATGCTGGACGCCGATCCGATCAATCCGATGCGCATCTTTTCCGAGCTGTCACCGCAACTGCCCAAGAATGCCGTGGTCACAGCGGATTCGGGGACCTCGGCCGACTGGTACGCGCGTCACCTGCGTTTCCACGGCGATATGCGTGGGTCGCTGTCGGGCACGCTGGCCAGCATGGGGTGCGCGGTGCCGTACGCCATCGGCGCCAAATGGGCGTACCCGGAGCGACCCGCCATCGCGCTCGTCGGCGACGGGGCCATGCAGATGAACGGCCTGGCCGAACTCATCACCATCGCCCGCTACTGGCGGCAATGGCAGGACCCGCGCCTGATCATCGCGGTCCTGCACAACAACGACCTCAACCAGGTGACCTGGGAGCTGCGCGGAATGCACGGCGCGCCGAAATTCCCGGATTCGCAGACCCTGCCCGATGTCGACTACGCCGGGTTCTCGCGCAGTCTCGGGCTCGGCGCCGAATCCATCGACGATCCGGCGGCGCTGGCCGGCGCGTGGACGCGGGCGTTGTCGAGCGCGCGCCCGGTGGTGCTGGATATCGCGTGTGATCCGAATGTGGCGCCGATACCACCCAACACCACCTTCGAGCAGTTCTCCTCGCTGGCCAAGGCACTGCTGCACGGCGATGAAGACGCGGGCCCGGTGCTGGCGCAGTCGGTCAAGCAGAAGACGCGCCGCTTCTTCGCCAGGCACCGCAGCGGTTAGCGGGCGCGATCAGCGCACGCGCGCCTACTTCTTGCCGACCGCGATATCGGCGAGCCGGGCCAGCGCCTCCTTGTTGCGTGGTATGAGCAACGCCCCTTCGATCGGTCCGGGCACCCAGCGGCTCGGACCGCGAACGGCCTTCTCCGCCATCCGGATCTCGGTGCGGCCCGGGCCGATCTCGACCAGGTCGAGCCTGATCCAGGCCGCGCCGACCGGCCACAGTCCCGCGTCCAACTCCAGGCTGTGCGGTGGGTCGACGGCCCGCACCGTGGTGGTGTCGTCGATGGTGAACGGCCATGGGCCGACCCGGTGATGGATCCGTGCACCCACTTGCGGCCAGTTGCTGTCGACCTCGCGGATGTGGGAGGCGCCGACCACCCAGCTCGCAAACGACCAGCCGTCGGCGAGCACCGCGAAGATCTGCTGCGGTGACGCGGCTACCTCGGTCCGGACCTCGACCATGATGTCCTGCCTTCCTCGGGTGCGGATGGTTCAGGGGCGGAAGACGGCGCGCACGCACTCCTGTTTGCTGTTCTTGAACAGGTCGTAGCCGCGCACCGCCTCGTTCAGTGGCAGATCGTGGGTGATGAGGTAGGACGGATCCAGATCGCCCTGCTCGATGTAGTCGAACATGCGCGGCATATAGGCTTGCCCGCGCTGCTGGGCGGAACGAATGGTGAGGCCCTTGTTGGTGATCACGCCCATCGGGAACTTGTCGGTGAGACCGTAGACGCCGAGCACCGACACCACGCCGGCCTTGCGGCAGGCCACGATCGCCTGGCGCAGCGAGGTCGCGCGATCCGTCTCGAGCCGCAGCAATTGCTTGGCCTTGTCGTAGAGCTGCTGCAACCCGGTTCCGTGCCCTTCCATGCCGACGGCGTCGATACAGGCGTCGGGTCCTCGGCCGCCGGTGGTTTCGCGCAGCGCCTCGGCCACACTGTCCACGGTCGTGTAATCGATCGTCTCCGCGCCGGCGCGGCTGCGGGCCAGCTCCAGCCGGTTCGGGAACCGGTCGATGACGATCACCCGTTCGGCGCCGAGCAGGCGCGCGGTGTGCGCGGCCATCAGACCGACGCCGCCGCTGCCCCAGACCGCGACCGTGTCGCCGGGGGAGATATCGCAGAAGTCGGCGCCCATCAAGCCCGTCGGCACCGCGTCGGAACAGAACAGTGCCTGCTCATCGGTGACGCCATCGGGGATGGTGAAGCAGTTGACATCGCCGAACGGCACCCGGATGTACTCCGCGTGCGAACCCTGGTAGCCGCCGAAAGGATGGGTGTAGCCATAGATTCCGCCGGAGGGGTAGCCGAGCAACGGTTGTTGTAGCGCGGCGTTCGGGTTGGTGGTGTCGCATGCCGAGTACAGGCCGTTGCCGCAGTACCAGCACGCCCCACAGCCGATGAACGACGGTACGACCACCCGGTCACCGGCCTTCGCCGACGTCACCTCTGGCCCGGTCTCGACGACCTCGCCCATGAATTCGTGCCCGATGACGTCGCCTGCGCGCATCCCCGGCAGATAGCCGTCGATGAAGTGCAGATCCGAGCCGCAGGTGGTACTCAACCGCACCCGCACGATCACATCGTGTGGATTGACCAGGACCGGATCGGGCACGGTCTCGACGGCGAGATCGTTGACGCCGTTCCAGCACAGTGCACGCATCATGCCTCCTGCTCGGTGCGTCGGCCGCTGGGATTGTGTTCGAGGGTGGGCATTTCGCCGGTCTGCAGCAGCGCACGGGCGCGATAGAGCGCGGTGAACGCCGCCGCGCCGGTGAGCAGGCCCGGTGCCGGGCTCGTCGTCCGGACGGTGACCTCGGTGCCGAGGTCGTGTGGTGCGTCGGCGAAACGCAATCGGATCTTTTCGTCGTGTTCGCCGGTGAAGCGCAGTTCGTCAGCATCGTCGACGACGTCCGTCTCCCACCGCAGAGCGTCATCGCCGAGCTGTTCGAAGGTCCACTCCAGGCGGTCCGGCCCCGCCTCCCGCACCTGGGCGATCCCCTGCAGGACGGCCGACAGGTTGTCCGGATCGCGCCAGAACCGCCGCACCTCATCGCGCGGTCGCGCCATGGTCATCGTCTGGGTGCTCACCCCGCCACCGGAGGCCCCCACGACTTTCCCGACCAGGTCGACCACCTGGTGCTTGGCCTTGTCGATGTAGTCCACGAGCACTCCCTCCGAACGGCGACCGGCGGCCGGAGCAGCCGCATTCCTTCACCGCATACCCCGTGCTCGGCAAACAATGTCGGGGCCGGCCAGGTGTGAAATCGGGGAGGCGGGCTATGCCGGAGAGGGGAGGGACCTATGAGATTGCGGCGGAGCAGGCCTTACGGACCGGGCATCAGGCGGATCGCCCGTGGGCGCGGATTTTCCTATGTGGCCGACTCGGGTGAGCCGGTCGCCGACGCCGACACCCTGGAGCGCATTCGCGGGCTGGTGATCCCGCCGGCGTGGCGCAAAGTGTGGATCTGCCCGCACCCGAACGGTCATATCCAAGCTGTCGGCGTGGACGTGGCGGGCCGCAGGCAGTACCTCTACCACGAGCGCTGGCGCCGTGAACGCGACGAGGAGAAGTTCGATCGGGTCCTCGACCTGGCCCGCCGGCTACCCGAGCTGCGCGCGCAGTTGGAAGCGGATCTGGGTGTGCGTGGCCTGCCACGTCGCCGCGTCGAAGCGCTGGCGATCAGCCTGGTGGATCGCGGCGTATTCCGGGTCGGCGGTGAGGAATACGCCGAGGAGAACGGGACACGCGGCGTGGCCACCCTGCTGCGCGATCAGGTGCGCGTCGCCGGGGACGAGATGGTGTTCGACTACATCGCCAAGGGCGGGATCCGGCGGCGGGTACGGGTGCGCGGGCCCGCCCTGGCGAGGGCCGTTCGCGCGCTGCGACGCCGGCGGACCGGCACGCGGCGGCTGTTGGTGTACCGCGACGACGCGGGATGTCACGAACTGCACGCGGAGGAGATCAACGCTCGCTTCAAAGAGCTGACCAGCCCCGAATGCAGTGTGAAGGACCTGCGGACTTGGCAGGGCACCGTGCTGGCCGCGGCTGGATTCGGATCGGCGCGGCGCCCGGAGTCCCAGCGCGGCAGGCGACGGGTCGAGCGGGAGATCTTCCAACAGGTCGCCGACGCACTGGGCAATACACCCGCCGTGGCGCGCGACTCCTACATCGACCCACGTGTGGTCGAGGCCTTCGAGAACGGTGCGACGATCCACGCCGCGCTGCGACGGGCGAACCGGGCCGATGCGGATGAAGAACAGACCGCGATCATCGAGCGGGCCGTCATCCGGTTGTTGCGTAAGGCCGCAGGCTGAATCGCGCCGTGGCCGCAACGCCAGTTGCCCAGCGCCGCCGGCGAATTCGGCCGACCGCCGGCGGTCACGGGTCAGGACCGGGGTGCCTGCGGAGGTGAGTCCGACAGCTCGGGGCGAATTACGCGCGCCGGCTCAGGGTTCTTCTCCGCGCCCGCGGCGGCTGCCGATATAGGCGCGTTCCCTGAACTTGGTGACGAGCCCGGGCACCAGCGTGACCTCGGCCGGATGGTTGAGCATCGGGTCGAAGAAGTCGGTGCGGTAGTCCTCGGGTTCGGCCTGGTGCAGGGTCAGTTCCCCGGCGGTGCGGCGCGGGGTCCCGATGCCCTGGACGGTGATCTCGAAACCGAGGGTGTGCTCACGCAGATGCTCTGCCATGGCATCCAGCGAAGCGGTCGCGGGCTGGTTCGCGTCCGGTTCGGCATGCACCCAGGTCAGGCTGGATGCACCGAACCGGTACGGCAGCAGGGAGCCGTAGCGGGCGCTGACCCAGCCGCGGGCCGGAGTGATCGCCAGCCGGCCGAGCCCGCCGCGGCCGGTGGTGCCCAGCACGAAATCCCACGGATGGTCGTCGCGATCGAGCACCCGGAAGGCCAGCCCGAGCACGTCCGGTAGCCCCGCGGGGGTGCCGATTCCCTTCGACATCCGCGCGATCACTGCCCGCTCGCCGGGTCCGAAGAGCGAGACGTATTCGTCCTCGGCATGCAATCGCCCGGACAGCCGCACGCCACGGGGGTGGAACACCCGCCCGTGCCGTACCCGGGCGCCTGCCTCGAAAGCCTTTGTCACGGTGGCGGAAACCAGATCGGCCATCACATATCCTTCGCTGCTGTCATCGGTCTAGTCGGTTGTGGCCGCATCGGATGGTTCGGACAACTCCGCACCTGCTCCGTGCCGCACGGCGCGGCCGGCGTGGGCTTCGGCGCGAATTCGTTCGACCATGTGCGGGTAGTGCACTTCGAACGCGGGTCGTTCGGTGCGGATGCGCGGCAGTTCGTAGAAGTTGTGCCGAGGCGGCGGGCAGGTCGTCGCCCATTCCAGCGAATTGCCCGCACCCCATGGATCGTCGACGGTGACCACTTCGCCGTACCGGTAGCTGCTGAACACATTCCACACGAACGTCACCATCGAGGCTCCCAGCACGAAGGACCCGATGGTGGAGACCGTGTTGAGCGCGGTGAACCCATCGCCGGGCAGATAGTCGGCGTAGCGGCGCGGCATGCCCTCGTTGCCCAGCCAGTGCTGCACCAGAAAGGTGAGGTGGAAGCCGAGGAACGTGGTCCAGAAATGCAGCCTGCCCAGCCGTTCGTCCATGAACCGGCCGGTCATCTTCGGGAACCAGAAATAGATCCCGGCGAACGTCGCGAAGACGATGGTGCCGAACAGCACGTAGTGGAAATGCGCTACCACGAAATACGAATCGGTGACGTGGAAGTCCAGCGGCGGGCTGGCCAGGATGACACCCGACAGACCGCCGAGCAAGAAGGTGACGATGAAACCGATCGAGAACAGCATCGGGGTCTCGAAGGTCAGCTGCCCGCGCCACATGGTGCCGATCCAGTTGAAGAACTTCACCCCCGTCGGCACCGCGATCAGGAAGGTCATCAGCGAGAAGAACGGCAGCATCACCGCGCCGGTGGCATACATGTGGTGTGCCCATACCGCCATCGACAGCGCCGCGATGGCGATGGTGGCGAAGACCAGGGCGGTGTAGCCGAAGATCGGTTTGCGGCTGAACACCGGGATGACCTCGCTGATGATGCCGAAGAACGGCAGCGCGACGATATAGACCTCGGGATGGCCGAAGAACCAGAACAGGTGCTGCCAGAGAATGGTGCCGCCGGTGGCCGGGTCGTAGATGTGGCCGCCGAGATGCCGGTCATAGGCCAGCGCCATCAGCGCCGCGGTGAGGATCGGGAACGCCAGCAGCACCAGGATGCTGGTGACCAGGATGTTCCAGGTGAAGATCGGCATACGGAACATCGTCATCCCCGGCGCGCGCAGACAGACCACGGTGGTGATCATGTTGACCGCGCCGAGAATGGTGCCGAGACCCGACACCGCCAACCCCATGATCCACAGGTCCCCGCCGACGCCCGGCGAATGCAGTTCATTACTCAACGGTGTGTAACCGGTCCAGCCGAAATCCGCCGCGCCGCCCGGCGTGAGGAATCCGGCCGTCGCCATCGTCGCGCCGAACAGATACAGCCAATAGCTGAGCGCGTTCAACCGCGGAAAAGCCACATCGGGTGCGCCGATCTGCAACGGCAGGATCGCATTGGCGAACCCGAAAACCACTGGGGTGGCATAGAACAGCAGCATGATCGTGCCGTGCATGGTGAACAGCTGGTTGTACTGCTCGGGCGAGAGGAATTGCAATCCCGGCCGCGCCAGCTCCCCGCGCATCAGCAAGGCCAGCAGGCCGCCGATGAGGAAGAACGCGGTCGCCGACGCCAGGTACAGGATGCCGAGCACCTTCGGATCGGTGGTGGTGATGATTCTGTAGAGCGCCGACCCCTTCGGCCCGCTGCGGGCCGGATACGGTCGCGTCGCGGTGAGCTCACCCACCGCGCCCGAGGATGTCGCCGTCATCCCACCTCCCACATCGATGCCGAGAATGCGCCCATGTCCTCGCCCTACCCGCATCGCGGCGGCTGAACCACAGGAGCGGCCACCGAATATCGCGGCGCACTGATCGGCACCGCTTGTTTTATCGGCTCCGCGCGTGGAATGGCGAGATCGAGTGCCGCATCGACAGGAGGACGCGCATGAGTGGGACCGACTACCCCGACGGGCCCGGCCTCGCGGCCGATGTGACGCGCGGGGATGCGACCGTGGTCGTGCTCGGCGACGCCATGCTCGATGTGTGGAAGTGGGGCAGGTGCGAGCGGTTGTGCCGCGAGGCCCCGGTGCCGGTGGTCGATATCGAACGCAGCTCGTCCATGGCCGGTGGCGCCGGCAATACCGCCGCCAATCTCGCGGCACTGGGCGCCGACACCCGCTTGCTCGCCCTGACCGGCGACGATCCGCCGGCCGCCGCGCTCGCCGAGGTGCTGGCCCGCCGCGGCGTCGACACCGGCCGGATCTATCGCGCGCCCGATCGGACGACACCGGTGAAGACGCGCATCGTGGCCGATGAGCAGATCCTGGTGCGCTTCGACGAGACGAGCACCGGTATCGCCAGGCCCGATGAGATCGCCGAGTTGCTCGCTCGCCTCGACGATGCCCTGATCGGGGCCGACGCACTGATCGTCTGCGACTACGGCGGCCCACTCGGCGACAGCTTGCGCGCGGGCCTGCTCGAGCGCCGTGAACGCCTGCCGCTGCTGATCGCCGACACCCACCATCCCGGACGCTGGCGTGCGCTGCACGCCGATCTCCTCACCCCGAACGCCGGCGAGGCGGCCGAGGTTCTCGGCCTCGCGGCCACCGCAGGGGCCGATCCCGACCAGCGCGCCGAGCTGTTCGACCGCCACCGTGACGCGTTGTTCGAGGCGACGGGCACCCGCACTGTTGTGGTGACCTTGGACCGCGACGGCAGTGTGCTGCTCGACGGCGACCGCCCGGCGCACCGCACCTGGGCGCATCCGGTGCGCGAAAGCCAATCCGCGGGCGGCGGGGACACCTTCGTCGCCGCGTTGACGCTCGCGGTGCTGGCCGGGATGCCGCTCACCGGTGCGGTGGAGGTGGCGCAGGCCGCCGCCGACGTCGTCGTGCACCGGCCGGGCACCTCGGTGTGCACGCGGGAGCAGTTGCGGGCGCGCATCGACCGCAGTGGTGGTGCGGTGCTGGAGCCGAGGCACTTGATCGAGGCCGTGCGCGGGCATCGAGCCGCCGGGGAGCGCATCGTGTTCACCAACGGCTGCTTCGATGTGGTGCATGCCGGGCACATCGCCTACCTGAACGAGGCCAAGCGGCTCGGTGATGTGCTGGTGGTCGCGGTCAATTCCGACGAGAGCGTGCGCAGGCTGAAGGGCCCCGACCGTCCGGTCAATCCCGACCATGATCGGTGCGCGGTGCTGGCCGCCCTGAGCTGCGTCGATCATGTGACCGTCTTCGACGAGGACACCCCGGAGCGGCTGTTGCGGGCGACCGAACCCGATCTGTACGTCAAGGGTGGCGACTACCGGCCGGAGATGCTGCCCGAGGCGCCCGTCGTCGCCGAGTACGGCGGCGAGGTGCGCGTGCTCGGCTATCTGGCCGATCATTCGACCTCGGCGATGATCGAACGCATCCGGGACCGATCGGCGACGGGAGGTGGGTGATGAGCCCAGACCTCGAGGTCCGCTACGGGTGATCGCTCGCTGCGGGCCTGTTGCCCGGCGGTGCGATCCATCCGGAAAACCACCGACCACGGTCACCGATCGGGCGGGCGCAGGCCTACGAGGTGGTGCCTCCGTCGTTGTGGCCGCAGCGCGCTATCCGGGCAGCCGGCCGGGACTCTCGGCAGCGAGCAGGTCGAGCAGCTCGGCGTCCACATCCTCGACCGACACCGACGTGACCAGCGATTCGTCATGCGGGCAGCGCGCGCGGAACTCGTCGGTGATGTCGCGCCCGCATACTGGGCAATCGTCGCGCCAGGAGATCAGCACGCGGTCCTCGGTGCGGCTGAGCGGGCCCGCGTTGACGACATTGCCGATCCAGAACACGCCCACCGTCGGCGTGCCGAGGGCGCGGGCCAGATGACGCGGGCCGCTGTCGTTGCCGACCAGCACACGGCTGCGGGCCAGCACACCACACAGGGTGGTCATATCGGCCCCGTCGAGTAAGTGAATGGTGGCGCCACCGCGGATCCCGGACGCATTCGCGTGCGCCGTGTCCGCGATGGCGGCGAGCAGGGGACGTTCCTCGCTCGTGCCGATCAACACGACGTCCCAGCCGCGGCCCAGACAGCGGGCGCAGATCTCGGCGAACCTGGACGCGGGCCATCGCCGCCGCGGGTCCCGCGCACCGGGATGTATCGCCACCGTCGAGCCGGTCGTGCCGGTCGAGACGCGGTCCGCGGCGGCCAGATCGGCTGCGGTGAGGGGCAGTTCGGCTTCCAGCAGCACCGGCGGAGCGCCCGCCGCCCCGACCACTTCGAGCGCCCGCAGGGTCTCGTTGTGGTAGTAGCGGAACGGGACGGTGCGGTCCAGCGCGGGTGCGTCGGCGGCTCGTGAGCCGACCGACCACCGTGGATTGAGCTGCTGGATAACGGTATTGGACCAACCGCCGCCGCCGTGCAGCTGCACGCCCAGATCCACCGGTGTGCGCAGCGCACGACGCAGGCAGTCACGCAGGCCGTCGTCCCCGGGGCCGGCCACGCCGACAGCCGATTCCGGCAGGACGACGACCTCGCCGATCGGGGTCGGCCGCCCGTTCAACAGCTGCGCGTGCAGGGCGGAACCGAGCAGCACGATGTCGGCCTCCGGATAGGCGGCGGCCAGGGCATGCACGGCGGGTATGGCGAACAACAGATCGCCGAGGCCGCCGCCGCGCAGCACCGCGATCCGCCGCACTCCGGGCCAGCGCGGCCGCAACGGGCCGACGGCGAGCCGGTGCACCGCTGTGTCCGACAGCGCCGGTTCGGCCATGCCCACCCTCCTGTCGACGAAACCGATTGCCCCGCATCAGCGTGTCGCATACCCGGAGGACCGCACCCGAAACCGGTGCGCTGCCGCGGCGGCCGAGGGCACCGGTCCGCGGATTGCCGCGCGGAATACCGGGTACGCGCCGCTTAGGGCCCAACGGAGGTTGCTACGGGCGCCGGTAACGCAGCGAGCAGGAAAGGGGACCGCCCCGTGAAGATCGCCATGGTTTCCGAACACGCCAGCCCCCTCGCCGCGCTCGGCGGTGTCGATGCCGGTGGGCAGAACGTGCACGTCGGCGCGCTGGCATCGGCCTTCGCTCGCGACGGGCACGAGGTCAGCGTCTTCACCCGGCGAGACGATCCACGCATCGACACCGAGGTCGTCACCGGCGACGGCTATCGCGTGATCCACGTGCCCGCCGGTCCGCGCACACCCATTCCCAAGGACGCGATATTGCCGCACCTGGGAGACTTCGCCGACTTCCTGCACGAATCCTGGAGCAGCGACAGCCCCGATGTGGTGCACGCCCACTTCTGGATGTCGGGCCTGGCCACCGAACTCGCCGCGCGGCGCCTGCACCTTCCGGTTGTCCTGACCTTTCACGCCCTCGGCACGGTCAAACGCCGTTACCAGGGCCGCGCCGACACCAGTCCACGCTCGCGGATCAAATTCGAGCGCCTCATCGCGGTGAGCGCCGACCACATCGTGGCGACCTGCTCGGACGAGGTGCGTGAACTGGCGCGCATGGGTGTGCCGGACGCGCGCACCTCGGTCGTGCCGTGCGGGGTCGATCTCTCGATGTTCGATCGCCACGGCCCCATCGCGCCGAAGGGGCGCCGCAGGCGGCTGCTGTCGATCGGGCGGATGGTGCCGCGCAAAGGATTCGACACCGCCATCAAGGCCCTGCCGGAGCTGCCGGACACCGAGCTGCTGATCGCCGGCGGCGGTGCCGACGACACCGCGCGGGCCGAGGCCGCCCGCCTGCGCCGGATCGCCACCGAGCACGGGGTGGCCGACCGGGTCCAGCTGCTCGGTCAACTCGCCCATGCCGAGATGCCCGCCCTGCTGCGTTCGGCCGATGTGGTGGTGTGCACGCCCTGGTACGAACCGTTCGGCATCGTCCCGCTGGAGGCGATGGCCTGCGCGAAGCCGGTCGTCGCCAGTGCCGTCGGCGGTTTGCTCGACACCGTCGACGACGGCGTCACTGGTGCGCTGGTGCCGCCCTCGGAACCGAAACCGCTGGCCCGTGCGCTGCGGTCACTGCTCGCCGACAGCGCCCAGCGTCGTCGCTGGGGCGCGGCGGGCCATCGGAAGGTGTGCGGGCGCTACTCCTGGGACCAGATCGCCGCCGACACCCTCACCGCCTACGAGAAGGCGACGAGCGCGCAGGCAGCCGCGCTCGGAGCAGCCAGCTGACAGAGCCATCCGACCGACGTCTGAAGGGATACAGCGTGAACGCATCTGCGAACACCCCGCTCGGCAACGTCCTGATCACCGGCGGCGCATCCGGTCTCGGAGCCGCCGTCGTCGACGCGGTACAGGCCGAGGGCGGCACCGCTCTGGTCATCGACCGCGACAAACCGGAGGCCGAGGTGGCCTGGGAGTACGCGGACCTGGCGTACTCCGACGACACGCGGCGCGCGGTGGAGCAACTCATCGTCACGGTCGATGGACGGCTGGACGCGGTGTTCACCGCGGCCGGCATCGACGCCTGCGGCGCACTCGACGAGGTGGCCACCGAGGACTGGGAGCGGGTGATCCGGGTGAACCTGCTGGGCACGGCGGCCGTCATCCGTGCCGCGCTACCCGCCTTGCGGGCGAGCCACGGCACCGTGGTGACCTGCGCGTCTACCCTCGGAGTGAGGGCACTGCCCGATGCCACGGCCTACTGCGCGTCGAAATTCGGGGTGGTCGGGTTCACCAGGGCGCTGGCCGCCGAGACCGCCGGCGACGTCGGCGTGACCCTGCTGATCCCGGGCGGTATGGACACCGCGTTCTTCGACGACCGTCCCGCCCAGTACGCGCCGCCGCCGGATGCGCGGCTCAACAAGCCGGCAGATGTCGCGGCCACCGCGATCTTCGCGATGACCCGGCCACCGGGCTGCGAGATCCGGGAAATGGTGGTCTGCCCGTCGACGGAAAGCTCGTGGCCAGAATGAACAGCGCATCCAGATCGCTGAACGTCCTGGTGTGGCATGTGCACGGCTCCTGGATGACCTCGTTCGTGCACGGCGGCCAGCAGTACCTGATCCCCACCGACACCGAACGCGGGGCGTGGGCGCTGGGCCGCTGCGGACGCGACTGGCCGGAGTCGGCCCGCGAGGTCGCGCCCGCCGACCTGCTCGACGAACAGATCGACGTGGTGGTGTTGCAGCGCCCGGAGGAACTGGATCTGGTGCGGCAGTGGTTGCACGCCGAGCCTGGTGCCGATCTGCCCGCGGTCTACGTCGAGCACAACACTCCGCGCGGACATGCCTGCCGCACCCGGCATCCGCTGGCCGACCGCGACGACATCGCCCTGGTCCACGTCACCGACTTCAACCGGCTGATGTGGGACAACGGGCGGGCGCCGGCCACGGTGATCCCGCACGGCGTCATCGACCCCGGCCACCTCTACACCGGCGAACTGGACCGCGCGGCCACCATCATCAACGAACCGGTGCGGCGCGGCCGGGTGACCGGCACCGACCTGCTCGCGCCGCTGTCGCAGGCCGCACCTTTCGACGTCTACGGCATCGACACCCTCGACCTGCACCGGGCCCTCGGCCTGCCGGCGGAACGGGTGCGCGGCGCGGGCGACCACGATCAGCGACGGCTGCACCGCGAACTCGCGCGTCGTCGCGTATTCGTGCACACTCCGCGCTGGACCTCGCTCGGCCTGTCGGTGATCGAGGCGATGTATCTGGGCATGCCGATCGTCGCGCTCGGCACCACCGAGGCGTCGGCGTCGATCCCGGCCGAGGCGGGCGTGGTCTCCAACGATCTCGACGTGCTCGACGAAGCGATCCGCATGTTCGTGCGCGAACGCTGCTTCGCCGAATTGGCGGGCAAGGCCGCCAGGCAGTGGGCGCAGGCCAATTTCGCGATCGACCGGTTCACCGGACACTGGGACCGGTTCCTGCGCGAGGTGGTGGGGTGAGCGGCCATGTGCTCGTCGCCCGGCTCGACAGCGCCGGCGACGTGCTGGTGACCGGGCCCGCGGTGCGGGCGGTGGCGGCGCGAGCCGACGAACTCACCTTCCTGGCCGGCCCGCGGGGGCGCGCGGCGGCCGAACTGTTGCCCGGCGTCGACAATGTGGTCGAATTCGCCGCCGGTTGGGTCGATTTCGATCAGCCGCCGGTCACCGCCGCCGTCATCGATGACCTGGTCGCCACCCTCGCCGCCCGCCGGATCGATGAGGCGCTGATCTTCACCTCCTTCCACCAGTCCCCGCTGCCGCTGGCCCTGGTGTTGCGGCTGGCCGCCGTGCCGCGGATCTGCGCGATCAGCACCGACTACCCGGGTTCTCTGCTGGATGTACGGCATGCGGTGGACGACGATGTGCCGGAACCTGTCCGGGCGTTGTCGCTGGCCGAGGCCGCCGGGTATCCCTCGTCGGATTCCGCGCTCGCCGTGCGAACCGATCTGCCGGATGTGCGGGCGCTGGCCGGGGAGCCGGGATACGTGGTGGTGCATCCGGGCGCGGCGGTAGCGGCGCGCCGGATGTCGGCGGGGCGAAACCGCGCGATGGTGGCCGCCCTGGTCCGCGCCGGCTATCGGGTGCTGGTCACCGGTGGACCGGACGAAACCGAGCTCACCGCAGCGGTATCCGGCGATGACGCACTCGACCTCGGTGGCGCGACCGACCTGCCCATGCTCGCCGCGGTTCTGCGGGCGGCCCGGGTGGTGGTCGCACCCAATACCGCGGCCGCCCACCTCGCCGCGGCCGTCGGCACGCCGGTGGTGTCGTTGTTCGCGCCCGTCGTGCCGGCGCGGCGCTGGGCTCCGCACCACGTGCCGTGCATCGTGCTCGGTGACCAGTCGGCGCCCTGCGCGGGCTCACGCGCGCGGGACTGTCCCGTGCCCGGGCACCCGTGCCTGGAGCACATCAGCGATGACGCGGTGGTCGCGGCGGTGGACACGCTCGTCGTCGCATCCTCGTCCCGGTTGCCGACCGTCCGGCCGGCACAACAGCGCGGGCGGATCGACGCGTTGCGCTGACCGAGCGACGAGCCCGCGACGCTGTTTCAAGAGCAGGAGGCAGGGCATGCCCCTAGCAACGGTGTCGAGGGCCGGCACCCGGATCGGATCAGGAGGGCAGATGGACGGCGTCTCGGAACCCTCCCGTACCGCCGATTCGGATCCGCGTCCGGCGGCGGTGCTCTTCGATCGCGACGACACTCTGATCCGCGATACCGGATACCTCGCCGACCCGGATCTGGTCCGGCCGATGCCGGATGCGCGCAGGCAGCTGCGCCGGTTGCGCCGCGCGGGTCTGCGCATCGGCATCGTGTCCAATCAGTCCGGCGTGGCGTCCGGCCGGATCAGCCCGGCCCAACTCGCCGCGGTGAACGCGCGCGTGGAGGACCTGCTCGGCCCGTTCGACACCTGGCAGATCTGCCTGCACGGTCCCGCCGACGGCTGCCGGTGCCGCAAACCCGAGCCAGGGTTGATCCTCGGCGCCGCGGCGGAACTCGGCGTGGACCCGTCCCGATGCGTCGTGATCGGCGATATCGGATCCGACATCGAAGCCGCGTTGGCGGCGGGTGCCAGGGCCGTGCTGGTTCCGACACCCCGCACCCGCGCGACCGAAACCGACCGCGCCCGGCGACTGGCGGCGGTGGCTCCCGACCTCACTCGGGCGATCACCCTCGCGCTCGGTGCACCGGGGACCGGGAAGGAGCAGACGTGAGTAGCGCCGAGCGCCCTGCTGACGGCCGGCCGGAAAACCTCGATCCGCGCAGTCGCGTGCGGACCGCCGAGCTGGAAGACCATTTCGACGCGCTCGGACGCGCGCTGCACCAGAACCTGCGCCCGGCGGCCGAACACGTCCTGGCCTGGGGTGTGCGGCTGGCCGGCATCTATGCCTCCGGTGGACGCTTGTTCGCCTGCGGCAATGGCGGCAGCGCCGCCGAGGCACAGCATCTGACCGCCGAACTGACCGGCCGCTTCCGCGCCGAACGCCGGCCGCTGTCGGCGATCTCGCTGCATGCGGAGACCTCGAGCCTGACCGCGATCTGCAACGACTACGGCCCCGACGAGATGTTCGCCAGGCAGCTGTTCGCCCACGGCCGCCCCGGCGATGTGCTGCTCACCCTGTCGACCAGCGGTTCCAGCGCCAATGTGGTGGCAGCGGCCAAGGCGGGCAAGGAGATCGGCATGGCGACCTGGGCGATGACGGGGCCCTCGCCCAATCCGCTGGCCGCCCTCTGCGACGATGCCATCCCGGTCGACGCCGATTCCGTGTCGGTCGTGCAGGAGATGCACCTGGTGCTGGTGCATTCGCTGTGCGCCGCACTGGAATCAGCGATGGGGGTCGACAGTTGAGCAGCACCGCACCGTTGGTGATCGTCGGCGACGTGCTGCTCGATATCGATATCGAAGGCCGCGCCGATCGCCGCAGCCCTGACGCGCCCGTGCCCGTCGTCGACGTCACCAGCCGCTCCTATCGCCCCGGCGGCGCGGGGCTGGCGGCGACGCTGGCCGCCCGCTACGCCGACGAGGTGGTGCTGGTGGCCGGATTCGCCGATGACGAGCCCGGGCACCGGCTGCATTCGCTGCTGGCCCGCCGGGTGCGGGTGGCGGCGTTGCCGTTCTACGGCAGCACGGTGTGCAAGCAACGCGTGCGGGCCACCGGTCCCTGGGCGGGTGGCGCGAGTGAATCCGTGCTCGCCCCGATCACCCGGCTGGACTTCGGGCACGGCCGCACCGTGGCGGGTCCGGTGAGCGAGGACGCCCGGTGGGCGTTGGCGAACGCGGGCGCGGTGCTGGTGGCCGACTACGGGCGCGGGGTGACCGCACATCCGCAGATCCGGGCGCTGCTCGAGCAGCGCCCGCGACGGACACCACTGGTGTGGGATCCCCATCCGAAAGGGCCGAACCCCGTGCGCGGGGCGGACCTGGTGACGCCCAACCGCCCCGAGGCCGAGCACTTCCTGCCGGACTCGGCCGATGTCGGTGCTCGCGCCCGTGCGCTCGCGCGGCGCTGGTCGGCGCGGGCGGTCACCGTCACGCTCGGCGCCGACGGGGCGGTGCTGTCCTGCGCCGGACGATCCGATGTCGTGCGCATCCCGGTTCCGGCGACAGGACCGATATCGGTGCGCGACACCTGTGGTGCCGGCGACCGCTTCGCGGTGGCCGCCACGATCGCCATGGGTGACGGCGCCGACGCCGAGGACGCCGTCCGCGCGGCCGTCGCTGCCGCCTCGGCCTTCGTCGCCGAGGGCGCGGCTGCCGCCTTCGGCGAGAACGCGCCCCAGATCCCCGCACCCGAACTCGCCGCGAGCGACCCGAGCTGGTGAGCGTCGTCCTGGTTCTGCGCGCACTCGGTCTCGGCGATCTGCTGACCGCGGTACCCGCCCTGCGCGCCCTGCGCCACGCCCGCCCCGGCGATCGGCTGGTGCTGGCCGCTCCGCGGTGGCTGCGCCCGATCGTCGAACTGACCGGCACGGTCGACGCGCTGCATCCGGTATCCGGCCTCGGCGCACTGCGCTGGGCCGGGCCGCCTCCGGCCACCGCGGTGAACCTGCACGGGCGTGGACCCGCCAGCATCGCCGACCTCGCGGCCATCGCGCCCGAGCGCCTGATCACCTTCGGGCACCGCGATTTTCCACAGTTCCCCGGTCCGGACTGGCCGGAGGACACCCACGAGGTCACCCGCTGGTGCGGCCTGCTCGACTGGGCCGGGATTCCCGCGGACCCGACCCGGCTGTCGGTCGCGGCGCCACCTGCCACCGCAGCCGATCCGGCGCGAGTCCTCATCCACCCGGGCGGCAGCTCGGCCGCGCGCCGCTGGCCCGCCGAACGATTCGCCCGCGTCGCCGCGCACCTGCACGGCCGCGGATACCGGGTGCTCATCACCGGCGATGCGCGCGAGCGCACCCTGGCCGCACAGGTGGCCGCCGAAGCCGGTGCGGGCACGGTGGTGGCGGGCCGACTGGCCCTGGACGAGACCGCCGCCCTGGTCGCCGGTGCGCGCCTGGTCGTCTGCGCCGATACCGGCCTCGCGCATCTGGCCACTGCGTTCGGCACGCCGTCGGTCGTCATCTTCGGGCCGAACCCGCCGCGCTGGTGGGGACCACCGCCACGGGCCCGGCACCGGGCGCTGTGGGCGGGCCGGATCGGCGATCCGCATGCGAGCACACCCGATCCCGGACTGCTCATGATCGGCACGGACGACGTCATCGAGGCCGTCGACGACCAACTCGCGCTCGCCTGGTCACCGCGCGCCCGCACCGACGCGATGAGCACGGTGAGCGACCGTGCCTTCTGACGGCGCCGAGCGTGCCGCGGTGACCGTCGGCATGGTCGCCGACCCGGACCTGCCTGCCCGCCTGGCCCACCAACTCGGCGAGCGCCTACCGGACCTGCTCGCCCGGCACGATCGCGGCATCGACTGGAAGGTCGAGGTCTTCTACGACCCGTTCGAGGCGATGCACCCCGACGACGAACACCTCATCGACAAGGCCGCCCAGCACGTCGGCCATACCGACTGGGATCTGGCGCTGTGCCTGACCGATCTGCCGTTGCGCACCGACGACGGCATCGTGCTGGCGAGCCTGGACCGAGCGCACCATGTCGCGCTGATCTCCCTGCCCGCGCTCGGCGGCTGGCGCTTGCGTTACCGGTTGCAAGAGCTGGCCGTGCGGTTGATCGACGGGTTACGACCGGCCGGGGTCCGGCGCGAACTGCGGATGCCGCGCCCGTTCCACCGCGCCCGCGTCGAGGCCCCCGACCCCTCGACGGCGCGCATCGTCTCGCCTCGGCGCATCGGATTACCGCGGCTGCTGGCAGGCATGGTGCGAGCCAATCGGCCGTGGCAGCTGTTCCTCGGGCTGTCGTCGGCGCTGGCGGGATCGCTGGCAGGCACCGCGTTCGGTGTGTTGTATTCCAGCATCTGGCAATTGGCCACCGCGCTCGGGCCGTTCCGGCTGGCGGGTGTGGTGGTCACCGCGATCGCCGCGCTCACCGTCTGGACCATCGCCGGGCACGGCCTCTGGGAGCGCGCCGATGCCGCGGGCATGGCACACGGGCCCGATCTCGCACTGCGCAATGCCGGCACCGTGGCCACCGTCGCGGTCGGCACGGTCGTGTTCTTCGCGACGCTGTTCCTGCTCACCTGCGCCGCGGTCGGGCTGATCATCCCGCCGGCCTACCTGGGCAGCGTGCTCGGTCGCGCGGTCGATGTCGGCGATTACCTGACCATCGCGGCCATGGCGAGCGCGCTCGGCACGGTGGCGGGCGCGGTCGGTTCCGGCCTGGAAGACGACATCACCGTCCGGCGCGCCACCTACGGATACCGCGAGCGGGAACGACGCGACCGCGTCGCCCGCGACCGGGACAGCTGAATCGGCCCGGCGGCGTGGTGTGGGCGCCGGGCACGCGGGTATGCCGGTAGGGCCGGCCGACACGAGGAGGACCGATGCGGGTAGTCGTGATGGGGGCGACGGGGAACGTGGGCACCGCGGTGATCGACGCGTTGTCGGGCACACCGGAGGTGACCTCCATCGTCGGTGCGGCGCGGCGGCGCCCGGCCGAGGACCGGGTCGGGGTGGAGTGGGTCGCCGCCGACGTACGCCACGACGACCTCACCGCGCTGTTCCGCGATGCCGATGTCGTGGTGCACCTGGCTTGGCTGTTCCAGCCGACCCACCGGCCCCTTGACACCTGGCGGGCCAACGTCGGCGGCACCTCACGAGTGCTGGAGGCGGTGGCGGCCGCGCGGGTGCCTGCCCTGATCTACGCCTCCTCGGTCGGCGCGTATTCGCCGTGCACAGACGACCGCCCGGTGTCGGAGTCCTGGCCCACCGAAGGCTGGCCCGGCGCGTCCTACATGATCGAAAAGGCATATGTGGAACGGCTGCTCGACACCTTCGAGCGTCAGCAGCCCGACTGCCGAGTGGTGCGGATGCGCCCGGCCTTCACCTTCCAGTACGCCTCCGCCAGCGAGCAGCGCAGGCTGTTCCTCGGGCCGCTGATGCCCAATCCGCTGCTGCGGCCCGGGCTGCTGCCGGTGCTGCCGTATCCGCGCGAGCTGCGCTTCCAGGCCGTGCACAGCGTCGATGTGGGGCTGGCCTATGCGCTGGCCGTGGTCTCCGAGGCGCACGGCCCGTTCAATATCGCGGCCGAACCGGTGCTCGCCCGCGCCGAACTCGCCCGCATCCTGCGCACCCGCACGGTCGAAGTGCCGCCCCGGCTGGTGCGCACCGCGCTCGCGGCGGCCTGGCATCTGCGGCTGGCGCCGGCCACCCCGGGATTGTTCGACGCGATGATGCACCTGCCCGTCATGGACACCACCCGCGCCCGCGTCGAGCTGGGCTGGACGCCGCGGATCAGCTCCTCGGACGCCCTCACCCAGTTCCTGGACGGATTCCGCGCCGGCGCCGGGGGCCGGACGCCGCCGCTGGCGCCGGATGCGGGCGGGGCCTGGCGCTACCGCGAGTTCACCTCCGGTGTCGGTGGACACGACCCGGTCGACCGCGCGCTCGCCCAGCACGGACGATGACGACCGCACGGCTGTGTCGCCCGGGCGTTGGCGGGTAGCCGATCAGCATGGCAACTATCGCTCCCTTACCGAAGGAACGCATCGGCGCACCGCTGCGCGCCGTGGTCACCGGCTCCGATTCCGGCATCGGACGTGCCATCGCCGTCGCCCTCGCCGGTGGCGGGGTGGATGTGGGCATCACCTATCACGCGGACGAGCAGGGCGCCGCGCGCACCGCCGAGCTGGTCACCGAGCGCGGCGCGCGGCCCGCCGTCCGCCACCTCGATCTCGACGATCTGCCGACCAGTACCGCCGTCATCGACGAATTCGCCGCCGAACTGGGCGGGCTGGACGTGTTGGTGAACTGCGCCGGAACGGGCTCGGCCACACTGGCCATGGAGATGGACTTCGACACCTGGCGGCACGTGCTGTCGGTGGATCTGGACGGTGCGTTCCTGTGCTCCCAGCGCGCCGCCGCGCACATGATCGAGGCCGGTCGCGGCGGACGGATCATCAACATCACCAGCGTGCACGAGCACGCGCCGAAGGTCGGTGCCGCGCCGTACTGCGCCGCCAAGGCCGGACTGGGCGCGCTCACCAAGGTGCTCGCGCTGGAACTCGCCGAATACGACATCACCGTCAACTCGGTGGCGCCGGGGGAGATCTCGACTCCGATGACCGGCCAGGAAGACGCCGATCCACGTGAGCAACCGCGCCCCGGACTGCCACTGGGCCGCCCCGGCCACGCCGACGAAGTCGCCTCCGTGGTGGCCTTCCTCGCCACCCCCGCCGCCGGATACGTCACCGGCGCGTCCTACGTCGTCGACGGCGGCATGCTGCTGATGGGCCCGCAGTCCAGCCAGCTCGTCCCCGACGAGAAGTGGCGTCGCCCCTAGCCGGGTTGACCTTGACCCTGCGTCAGGGTTGCAGCCTTGGCGCATGACGCACAACAGCACCCACGCCGCTCGGCTCGTCCCGCCGATCGGCGCATTCCAGGACATCGATGGACGGCGACTGTTCATCCACCGAGCGGGCAGTGGGGGACCGGCGGTGGTGTTCCTGCCCGGCGCGAGCGCGGTGGGGCTGGACTACTTCGGTGTCCAGCAGGAGATTTCGCGATTCACCACGGCCGTGATCTACGACCGTGGCGGAACCGGCTACAGCGATCGGCTCCCGCTGCCGCGCACGGCTGCCGCCGTTGCCGTCGAGCTGCGCGATCTGCTGCGCGCGCAGCACATCGCCGGCCCCTACGTCCTCGCCGCGCATTCACTCGGCGGGTTCTACGCGCACCGATTCGCTCAGCTCTATCCGCGCGAGGTGGCCGGACTGGTCTGGCTGGATGCCCTGCACCACGACTGGGACGCGTACATGCCGGCATCAGCGAGCCTGGCCGCCGCCGAACACGCGGGCCCCGGCCTCGCTGAACTCGAGCAGATGCGCCCGATGCTGCGCGACATCCACTCCGAACTGCTCGCGGCCTACCCCGAACCCCTGCGGCAACCGCTGGTGCGGGCCAAGCTGACCACCGAGTGGCTTCGGGCCGGCCTCGCCGAACGCAGCGGATCGGCCGAACTCGCCGCCGAGCTGCGCGGCGGGCCCGGGCTGCCGGATGTCCCCACGATCGCGCTCAGCGTCGTCGGCACCGATCCGGCCGAGCGGGACCGGATCCCGGCCTCGACGGTGCAGCAGCTGCACGATGGCAGACGACGCATGGATGCCGCGCGGGCGGCTGCGGCCTCGCAGGGCGAACAGCGCATTGTGGACGACACCGTGCACCACCGGCTGTGTTTCGACCGCCCCGACGCCGTCGTCCGGGCGGTCGCCGATGTCATCGACCGGGCCACCCGCCCCTAGACTCGGCGCGATCACCCGCGACGACGATTCGGAGGAGGACGGTGCTCACGATCGGACAGCTCGCCGCGACCGCCGGCGTGACCGTGCGCACCGTCCGCCACTACCACCACGTCGGACTGCTGCCCGAACCCGAACGCGACGCCTCCGGCTACCGCCGCTACAGCCCGCAGACAGCGGTCGATCTCATCCGGATCAGGACCCTCGCCGAGGCCGGCGTGCCGCTGGCCCGGATCGACGCGTTGCTACACGCCCGGCCGGCCGAATTCGCCGCCGCCGTCGCCGATATCGACGCCGACCTGCAGCGCAGAATCGACCAGCTGGCCGGCTACCGCCGCAGCATCGCCGCACTCGACAGCGGTGAGCGGCTCGTCCTCCCGGCCGAGGTGGTCGACATCCTGGACCGCATGCGCCGCCTCGGCGTCAGCGAGCGACGTGTCCGCGCCGAACGTGACGCGTGGATTCTGATGCAGGCGCTGGAGCCGGGCGCCATGGCGCAGCGGATCCGGGAGAAGAACAGCGCCTTCGACGATCCGGAGACCGTCCGGCTGTATCTGGCCTGTGATCGCGCGGCGGACTGGGATCCGCGCGATCCGCGGCTGGACAGGCTCATCGACGAGCTCGACGCGTGGAAGACCCGGCACGATGCAGACGGCGGCGGCTCCGGACATGTGGCGCTGGTCTTTTCCCGGATCTCGGAGGAAACCCCGGCGTGGCAGCGCATCGTCGAGGTGCTCACCTACCGCGCCGAGCGGCGCCGCACCGCCCGGTCGGGCAGTGGAGGCGGTGCGGCTCTCAGTTCGCCTACCAGTACCGATGCCGCTGCCCGTCGGTGTCGGCGATCCAGATGATCGCGTCCGCGCCCGTCAGGTCCGCCGGGGTGAACGGGATGTGGCCGGGCATCATCGGCTCGCCTGACCGGATCGTCGCGGGCAGGGCGGCGCGCAGCGGGCCGGCCGGGAACAGGGCGCGCCCGCTGGTGGCCTCCGCCAGCACACCGGCCAGGGTGCCCGGCTCGCTGTGCGGGTTCGCGTCGGCGGCCACGAAGGCATAGCGCTCACCGAGGGCGAGGGCGACGAGCGCGCCGGCGTTGGCCCACCGCACCTGGTTCTCGCCGACCGCCATGCTGGGCGGCGCGTACTGCAGGTGCACATTGTGGGCGAAGACCAGGGTGGCACCGCGGTGTTGTTCGCGTGCCCTGATGTCGAGCAGGTTGTCGGCCATCAGCTCCGCGCGCACCGCGAGCATGTGCGCGATGCGGTCGGGGCCGGTCTCGGCCATGGCGGCATGGAAGCGCAGCTGGCCGAGGGCGGTGCGGGCGGAGGCGACGGCGTCGGCGTAGCCGTCCGGGTCCGCCGGGTGCAGGGCAGGCGCGGCGCGGCGCAGGGCACCGGCCAGATCGTCGGCCAGGATACGCAGGGCGCGAGCGCGTTCGGAGTCTCCGATGGAGGCGGCCGGGTCGTACATGGCGGCCTGGTTCGTCCACTCGGCATCGTCGCCGAGTAGCGTTTCCAGCTCATCCGCCGACCGCGGGCGCAGGGGCTCGGGCAGGTACGCGACGGTCGCGCGCAGGGCAGGTCCGGGGCTCGCGATCTCGACCTGGTCGCCCGGAAAGTCGAAGCCGTAGAAGCGGACCCGATCGTGCGGCGGGCGGCCCGCGTTGTGCATGCGGAGCCATTCGACGAGTTCCCGATTGCCCGGTACGGCGCCGAAGTGATGGCTGAACCCGGTGGCGAGCACGGTGTCGAGATCGGTGCCCGCGCCGTGGACGTAGTCGTCGACCAGCGTGGCGGCGGTCATGTCGATCTCGAGCGCGATCGACCGGAAACCCCGGTCCACCAGTTGGGCGAGGAGTTTATTGCGCAGCACCGGGAAGGCCGCGATCCCGTGCGTCGGCTCGCCGAGCCCGAGCAGGGCCGTCGGCTCGGCACGCGCGGCGAGCAGTTCGTCGATGGCCCGGCCCAGGCTCGCCGAATCGCCGAGTTCGCGCCCGAGCGCGCGCAGCGAGGTGTCAGTGGACATGGATACCCCTTTCAGAAGAACCTGCCCTCGACGCTATCGTTGAAGAATCGGGTGAGACTTTCTCGAACCCCACCAGGCATTTACTGCTGAAACCCTCAAACGGAGGTCCGCGCTGCGTCCCATCGACCTCGCCCGGGAACACCGGTTGTCCGCCCAGGCGATCCGCAACTACGAGGACGCGGGCATCCTCCCGCCGAGCGCGCGCAGCGACACCGGCTACCGGCGCTACACCTCCCTGCACGCGCATGCGCTGCGCACCTTCCTCGCCTTACGTGCCGGACACGGCCATGAACCGGCCGCGGAAATCATGCGCGCGGTCAACCGCGGCGACACCGAATCTGCCTACCGCCGGGTCGACGCCACCCATCTGGCCCTGCTCACCGAACGCGACACCCGCCTCGATGTCGCCGCCGGCCTCGGCGCGCTGTCCACCACGCCACCGCCGATCCCCGGACCTCCGCTGACCGTCGGCGAACTCGCCCGCCGCATCGGTGTGCACCAAGCCACCCTGCGCGCCTGGGAATCCGCGGGCATCCTGCGCCCGCAGCGCAACCGGGCGACCGGCTACCGCGAATACGGCCCCGACAGTGTGCGCGACGCCGATATCGCTCGTCAGCTGCGCCGCGGCGGCTACCCGCTGCACAAGGTCGTGCAGTTCCTCGACTCCGTCCACGAGGCCGGCGGCCCGGAAGCTCTGCACGAGTTCCTGGCCGCCTGGCAACATCGCCTCGACACCCGCAGCCGCCACTTACTCAGCGGTGCAGCACAATTGGATGCCTACCTCACCCTGCTCGATCGCCGATAGCCGGTCCGCGCCCAGCGCTGCACAGTCTCGTCGCATGCCGAGCGCACTGCGCCCGCCGCCCTGGCCCGAGCCATCCTGCACGGCGACGCATGAGCACTCCGGTGCTTCCAGGGCCGCCGTGCCCGACGGCTGCGGCTCGGGTGTGACCTCAACTGCTCGCCGGAACGCCGACCTGCTGCGGTGTCTTGTCATTGCGCAGCCCGCGCCAGCTGGGGTGGCGTAGGCCCTCGCCGGTGTATTCGCGGTATTCGATATCGCCGACCAGGACCGGGTCCACCCAGTGGGCGGCGCCGACGGCGGAGCGGGGCGGCGGTTGGGGGAAGGGCGGATCGGTGCGGGCGAGGGTATCGAGACGGGCGCGCAGGGAGCGGCGGACGGCGGCGGTGAAGCCGGTACCGACGTTGCCGAGGTAGACGAGGCGGCCGTCCGGGTCGTGGGCGCCGAGGATCAACGATCCGAAGGTGGATGCCATGGCGCCGTTGCCGGTGGTCCAGCCCGCCACGATCGCCTCGGTGGTCTTGCGCAGGGGCGTTTTGATCCAGTCGGGGGAGCGGCGGCCGGGCTGATAGGTGGAATCGATGCGTTTGGACACGATGCCTTCGAGATGGTTCTCCCGGGCCACGGCGATGAGCTTGTCGGCGTCGACGTCGAGCCAGTGCGGCGGAGTGCGCACCGGCGCGTCGGTGAACTCCAGCTCCTGCAAACGCTCGCGCCGTCGCAGGTACGGCAGGCCGGTCAGCGAGTCGGGGCCGGCACCGAGGATGTCGAACAGATGCAGCTGCACCGGCACCGCGGCGATCAATTGGTTGGTCGGCCGCACGACATGCATCCGCCGCTGCAACAATGCGAACGACGGCGCGCCCGTGGCGCTCTGGGCGATGATCTCGCCGTCGAGTACCAGCTCACGCCCGCCCGCCAGATCGCCGAGCACGCCGGCCAACTCCGGATACGACCCGGTGACATCGCGCTGATTGCGGCTGTAGAGCCGGCATTCACCGCCCCCGCAGACCACGATCGCCCGCACCCCGTCCCACTTCATCTCGACCGCCCACTCGGCATCATCGGGCGGCCGTCCTGAGACGGCAAGCATCGGCGCCGGAACCGCGACCACCGCCCCAGCGTATCCGCAGCAAACCTCCGCGTCCGCCGATTCGCTCGGGGCACGGTCGGGCGGCGTGTTCACACCAGGTCGCGGGGGATGCGCCGGTGCCAGTTCTGCGAATACACCCGCTGGTCGACCACCCGCGGGTCGACGGTGGACAGGTCGATCTCGTAGGCGTCGAGCCGGGCGTCGATGACGAACTCCTCGGCGGTGCAGCGCAGCACGGTGCGGGTGACGATCTCGGTGCGCCAGCTGCCGCGTTCGAGACGGCGCACGGTGCGGGTCTCGCCGCGTACGGAGGTGACATCGTTGCCACGGAAGCTGAACCATTCGGTGGTGGCACGCCGGACCCGGGTTCCGGTCTCGTCCAAACGGATGATGCCCTGGTCGTTCTCCACTTCGAGCGTGGAGACGCCGCTGGCCAGGTCGCGTTCCACCTTCCAGTGGTGCTTGCCCGGCTGCAACCGAGTGCTGGCGTCCGGTGGCGCCGCTTCCGGGGCGCCGAAGGAACGCGGCTCGGTGTCCCCGCGCCGGGCCGGACGATGCGGCAGCATGAGCGAGCTGCGCCCCGCCACCAGGGTGAGCATGACGGGCTCCGGCGATGGCCAGGCCAGCGGCCAGTACGACGAGGAGATCGACAGCCGGATCCGGTGACCGGGCGGGAACGAGTGGGCGATGCCGTTGAGCGGCACCCGGACCCGGTAGTGGCGGCCCGGCTCCAGCGGCCGCGGATCGGCGCTGCCGTCGCGATGGGTGAGGTTGAGCAGCCCGTAGGTCACCCGGGTCGCCTCGCCATTGGGCGCCACATCCGACAGCCGCGCGGCGACCATCGCGTTCGGACGGTCCGCCGACACCTCCAGCTCCAGGCTCGGCAGCCCCAGCACCTCGAAGGTGTCCTCCAATGCCTCGGTCTCGAAGACCAGCGACCCGCCGTCCTCCTCGCGCTGGTCCGACGGGAGATCCGGGGTCGCGGCATAGGACGCCCATTTGCCTGCGAACATGCCGACACTCAATGGCGACTGCACGTGCAGCAGGCGGGCGTCGATCTCGGCCGGCGCCTCGGCCAAGGTGTAGCGCCCGAGCACGTAGTGCCGCGGCTCGATTCCCGCGGAGGGCCACCGCGGTTCACCGACCCAGCGGCCGGGCCGGTCCTCGTAGGACGGCTGCGGTGACACGCTGTCCTGCATCCACGCCCGCAGCATCGGCTCGTCCATGATCCCGGTGTCGACGCCTTTGAGCCAGTGATCCCACCAGCGCACCAGCTCCTGGAGGAACCCGATCGCCGGGCCGGGCACCCCCAGATGCGGGTACTTGTGCCCCCACGGTCCGATGATGCCGAGACGGGGCACCTCGAGATGTTCGAGCAGCCGGAAGATGGCATTGGTGTATCCGTCGGCCCAGCCGCCGACCACCAGCACCGGGCAGCGCACCGCGCCGTAGTCCTCGTTCACCGACGCCCGTTTCCAGTAGTCGTCGCGGTGTTGATGGCGCAGCCACTGCTCGATCCACAGCCCACTGCCCGCCAGCCGTTCGTGCCACATCTCGCGCCAGCGATCACCGACGATGTCCGGATCCGGTGGCAGGCTGTTGAAGGCGAACATCACCGTCGCTTCGGACAAATTGTCCGAGAGCAGGCAGCCACCCATGTAGTGCATGTTGTCGACATAGAGGTCCTCGGTCGCCGACGCGCTCATCACCGCCTTCAACGCGGGCGGGCGCTGAGCGGCCACCTGCAAACTGTTGAAACCGCCCCAGGAAATGCCCATCATGCCGACATTGCCGTCGCACCACGGCTGCGCGGCCAGCCATTCGATGACGTCGCAGGCATCCTGGTGTTCGGTGGGCAGGTACTCATCGGTGAGCACACCGTCGGAGTCGCCGCTGCCGCGCAGGTCGACCCGCACGCTGACATACCCGTGCCCGGCCAGATAGGGATGGTTCAACGCATCTCTGGCTCGGGTGAGGTCGCGTTTGCGATACGGGATGTACTCGAACACCGCAGGTAGTGGCGTGTCGGCGACCGGTCGCCACACGCGAGCCGCGAGCCGGGCCCCGTCGCGCATCGGGATGAAGATGTTCTCGATCTCGCGCACCCGGTAGGGCAACGATTCGACCGTATGCACTCAGTCGACCTCCTGGAATTCGAACCGAAGGGCCTCGAGACAGTCCTGATACCGCTGTTCGAGCTCGGCGTGATCGTTCGCGCCGATGTAGAGGGTGGCGAGCCGGTACCGATAGGCATCCTGATTCGGCAGCTCCGACAAGCGGTCGCCGACATTCACGTCGATGTGCACCACCGTCGCCGGGAACCGCCGGCGCAGCGCCGCGATCTCGCTCTCGGCCGGCACCCTCGTGACCACACCGTCGTCGTACCGGGGGATCAGGCATTGGGCGGCGACGGCGAAATCACCCTGCCGGGAAGGCATCTGCGGCCTGCGCCCGAGCGCGACGTCGATGGCGACCGAATGATTCGAGGTGCCATCGACTTTGACGAACAGATCGCTGTGCGACTGCGAGATCCGGGTATTGATCTCGATCAGCCACAGCTGTGCGGTCTCCGGCTCCCACATGAACTCGGAGTTGAAGCAGCCGTTGTCGAAACCGATGTGGCGCAGGTACCGCTCGGTGACGTCGATCATCTGCTGTTGGACCTCGACCGGCACCGTGCGTGCCGGGTAGTCCAGGTGCACGAAACTGTGGCCCGCTTCGTCCTTGCGCATGTCGAACACCCCGTGCACGTGGTACTCGCCCTGGAACATCGATCCTTCCGGCGCCGCCTGGATCCCGCTGACGACCTGTTCGGCCAGGCAGGTGCGACCGCCGACGGCCCGGGCCTCCTCGGGGACGCGCACCCGCCCGAGTACCTGGTCGAAGGGATCGGCGATGCGCGCGATGGCGTCCCTGATCTCGGCGGTCGCGTCGGCGAACTGCTGTGCGTCGGCGATCTCGAACCCCAGCTGTGAGGAATGCGCCTTGATCGGCTTCACCCAGAACGGGAACGCCAGGTCGATCGTGTCCAGCGCGTACGCATCGAAGGGGTCGAAGGCGGCGAACCCGGGGACGCATTCGGGCACCGACGCCCGTTGCAGCAGCCGGCTCCACAACTTGTGTTCGCAGCCGATCACACTGTCCAGGCTCGGCGAGGGCAGGTGATACTCGGCGGCCAGGATCGGCACGAGCACGCTGGTCGGGAAGTCCCAATGCGCGATGATCGCGTCGATCGGGCCGTCGAACGCGGCGAGCTCGTCGCGTGCGCGCCGGAGCAGCTCGTCGAAGTCGAACTCCTCGGCCGAGACCAACGCGTCGTAATCGAGCAATCCGTGCACGCGCAAGCCACCGGGCACCTCGACCGTCTCCAGGTCGGCGCGCTGCCCGCGCGTCAGACCCGGGACGAAGACATTCACCACGTTCGTCCTCCAGATGCGGCTACCGCGATGACGGCGTCGGGCCGGGCAGCGACAGCCGCTCTCACGCCACAGCTCGACGGGCTCTTGGACACCGGCTACCCCGTACCGGGCGCGGCACGCACCCGGTACGATTCCGGGCCGCTGCGCACCCCTCGTTGAGACCGGCCATCGGGGGTTCCATCAGCCCACGGCCGCCGCGGTGCAGGTCAACAATGTGCACCTGGTGCGCGGCATGCTCAGCAGGCCCGGCTGCGGGGTGTTGCAGATGAACGGCCGGCCCACCGCCGAGAACACCCGCGAATGCGGCGCCGACGGCGACCTGCCGGGGTTCCGCAACCAACCCGGCGGTCTCGCTGCCGGAGCTGGGACGTATCCGCGAGATCCTGTCGCAGGAGCGGCTGTTTCTGATGGTGGAGGATATTTTCCGGACCGAAACCGCCGAATTGGCCGATGTGGTGCTGCCCGCGGCGGCGTGGGGTGAGAAGACCGGCACCTTCGACGGGCAGCCGCTACCGGCCTGGCACGATCCGGAATCGGCGTTCGAGGCATGGCAGCGGTGCTCGGCCGGCCGGCCCTGCGATTACACCGGCATCAGTTACCGGATGCTGCGCGGTGGTGATCGCCGGAGCGGATGCCGCCGACCTCGGCATCTCCGAGGGAGATCTGCTCGAGCTGACCTCGCCGCGCGGCACGATCCGGGCGCACGCTCGGGTATCGAGGATTCGGCGGGGTGTGTTGTTCGTACCGTTCCACTACGGCTACTGGGATGCCGAGGGGCACGGTCATGATCGTGCCGCCAACGAAATGACCGTCACCGATTGGGATCCGGTGTCCAAACAACCCCTGTTCAAGACTTCGGTGGCAGCGGTCCGCCGCCTCGCCCGCGGCAGCGAACCGGCCCGCGCACCGACCAATACGTCCTCGGCGCCGCTGGACCAGTCCGTGCCGCCCACCCGCGGGGGAGCGCAGGCGATGGCGGACTCCGATGTCACCGCTACGAGGAGCTCCCGATGACATTGGCGATGCCGCTCGACGAACTCCATCGCGGTGAGCACACGCTCGAGCACGACCGCACCGCGCTCTCGGCCCATCACCACGCCGAGCACGAGATCCGCTACATCGCAGGCGATCTCGCCGCCTGGTCGCGCGAACATCGGAAGCGGATCGAGCGAGTGCGCCCGCACCGTGGTGCCGGCGCGCACCACGCGGTGAGCCTGCGATCGATCACCGCACCACTACAGCGACGGGTGAGTGATCTGCTGGAACTGGCACAGGATTGCCATCCGCAGACCCTGCGTCAGCTGCGCTGGGCGAACGCCATGCTGAAAGTGCTGTCCCCGCAGATCCTCGCCGGCTGACCACCGTGGCCATCGAGTTATGACGAATAAGCGGTGCCGACCACACGATGTCGTAGACTGGTCGGTATTCAAAGGTTTGCCTTCAGAATGCAGGGTGGCCTGATCAGGGCGCGCAAGCGCACGGACCTGATTCGGGAGCATGATGGCACCACATTCCGAGTTCGAGACCACCCCGTTGCCGCGCCGGGAACTCTCCGCGCTGTGCGGGCACCCCGATCCGAAGGACCGGCTGGTGTGCTGCCGGCGCAGCCGCGGCCGCTCGGTCGTGCTGTCGGTGCGCGGCGAGGCCGACGCCTTCACGCTCCCGCTATGGCGGCAGGCAGTCGCCGAGGCCGCCGAGGATGCGCGTGCCAAAGGTGGCGGGTTGATCGTCGACACCACCAGACTGAATTTCCTGTCCTGGCGCACCTTGGCCACGCTGGCCGAGGACGCTGAGCGCTTCGGACGCGACGGCGTACCGGTGTGCCTGGTCAGTACCAGTTCCACGGTCTTCCGGCTCGCCGCCGCCGACCCGCGGGTCGGGCGGCTACCCATCCACTCCACCGTGGTGAGCGCGCTGACCCGGCTCGAGCTGGGCCGGCGCGGTTCACCGCCGCCGCGCGGAACCCGCCATCAGCAGACGCGCACCGCTCTCGTCGACCCGCCGCCGAGCGGGGACGGCTACAGCTCGACGAATGGGCATGGCTGACCGGGCGCACGCCACTTCGATGCCACGCCGGCGGCCCGGGCCTGCGACGTGGGCACACAGCCGCTCAGACGAGCCCGCCGACGATCACGCGGAATCTTCGTCCGGCTGCCCGTCGGAGCCGCCGTGATCGACGCCTGCCGTGCCGTCGCCTCCCAGTCGCCGGTGCACGGTGAGCAGCATGTGGTCGAATCGGATGCGCTGCTGCGCAGGCGCCTCGCCCTGTGTGGGAAGTGCTGCGACGAGTAGTTCGGCGAAATCGCGCAGTTTGATGTTGGTTTCCTGGGATCGCCACCGCAGCACCCGGAAGGCTTCGTCGGCACTGAGACCGTAGATGAGCATCAGAGCGCCCTTGGCCTGTTCGATGACGGATCGGGCGTGGATGATGTCGGGCACCGTCTCGTCGAGGATTTCCTTGCGCTGGACGTCGAAGGATCCGGTGACGTCCACGCAGTATCCGGTGGCGCCGACGACGACGCCGTCCTCGACCAGCGGCTCGCCCACCACGATGACATGATGCTGCTGCCCGGCGGTGTCCACGATGCGGTGCCTGCTGGAGAACGGTTCACCGGTCTCGATGGCCTGCGCGATGCACCGCGCGACGCCCTCGCGGTCGTCGGGATGTTTGTGTGACAACAGCAGCTCGGTGGTCGGCTCCACCTCGCCGGGTTCGTATCCGTACAACCGGGCGGCCTCATCCGACCACGCCCAGTGCTCGTCGGTGAACCAGAGCCGCAGGATCCCCATCCGCTGCGGCTCTCCCGCCACTGCCTCCAGCGGATGGACAGTGGTGCCCGGTTCACTTTCGCCGCGCATGCTCGGCACCCGCCCGATTATCGTCTAACCAGCGGAAATATGCCAGGAGCCGGATCGCGGAGGCGGGGTGGCCGGCGGGTCCGTGCGGGCTCGACAACCACACCAGGAAACAGTTCTGAATCCCATGGTGAAATCACGCGCGACCGGTCGCCGGTACTGCTTCAATTAGCTATCCGGCGAGGGCGATCGCCGGGAGCGGAGGGTGGACGATGGATCCGCAGGCGATTCGAACGGCTCTCTATGGCGGCGATCCGGCCGGGACCGATCACGGGAGACCATGGCCCGGGATCGCCCCGATATTCGCCGTGGCCGCCGCATCGGTGCTGATCTGCGCGGGATGCGGTACGACGCCTCCCACTGCTCGTACCCCACCGCCTCCCGTCGGTGCGACGACGTCGAACGAGGCGGCCATCGCGACCACGCCGAGCGGTGCCGGGCCCGACAACACGACCGGTGGCCAGGTGCCGCCACGCGGCCCGGGAACCGGTGGGCCGCCGCCGGTTCCGGGGAAGCCGGATCGTGGTGGGGGCGGCGGTGGGCCGGTCGCGCCGATCCGGATCGCGAACCCGGTGCAGCGTCAGGGGACCCCCATCGACCCATTGCTCGCGGAGGTGCGTGCCGCTGTCGCCAGCGTGTGCGACGGGTGCGTGGTGACGAAGGGCATCAACCCGGATTCCGAACGCACACAATGCGTGTACGACGGATTCAGCGGCGCGCAACACGAACCGTGGGATGATGAGAGCGATCCGATCGGGGGCTATCTGCTCATCACGCCCGGTGTGCCACTGGTGTTGCTGACCGGCCCGGTTTCCTGCGATCCCACGGATCCCGGTGGGACGGGCGGTTCCGGTGAGGGCGGGACCGGTGGTTCCGGTGAGGGCGGGACGGGCGGTTCCGGTGAGGGCGGCACCGGTGGTCCCGGCGAGGGCGGGACGGGCGGTTCCGGTGAAGGTGGGACCGGTGGTTCCGGTGAGGGCGGGACGGGCGGTTCCGGTGAGGGTGGAACGGGCGGTTCCGGTGAGGGCGGGACCGGTGGTTCCGGTGGGGGTGGAACGGGCGGTACCGGTGAGGGCGGAGCCGGTGGCTCTGGAGCAGGCGTGACCGAGACTCCCGAGACCGGTGATGGCGCAGCAGCCCCCTGAACCAGCTCCCGGCAGCGCGGAGCCGCGCAGCGACGAGCCGTCATCGTCCCCGTTCCAGGGATTCGGCAAGGTAGCCGCGACGCTCGGCCAATTCGTCGCGCCGACGACACTGCTCACCGCACTGTTGTTCTACTTCGGCTGGAACCACGTCTACTGGTACTTCCGGCATTTCGGCGTCGAGTCGGCCAGCCTGCATCCGAGCATCACCGACTACCTGATGCGCAGCGTCGATGCCCTGTTCGTCCCGCTGATCGTGGCCGGGGTGATCGGGATGGCTTTGACCTGGGGGTATCTGGCGTTGCCGGAATCGGTGCGCGGTGCGCCGCGTAGCCGCCGGCAGTTGCGGGTGGTGACAGCGATCGCGGTGCTGGTGCTGGCATTCGGGTTGAGCCGGCTGTTCTTCGTGTTCCCGTTGAACAACATGCTCGGTGCGGCACCGCTGTCGGTCATCGCCGGGGTCGGCTTGCTCTGGTACGTCGTCCTGCAACGCAGGCAACTGTTGCGTGAGCGCGACCCGCAGGCGCCGCCGCGCTCGGAGGCCGCGGCGGTGATCGAGTGGACGATCCTGTTCGTCGTCGTCGGAATCAGCCTGTTCTGGGTCGCGACCGACTACTCGGCGGCGGTCGGCAACTCCCGAGCCCAGCTGTCGACCGCGGAAATCCCGTACAGCCCGGGCGTTGTCGTCTACAGCGAAAAGGATCTACACCTGTCCAGCGTCGACGTGCGCAAGGTCGCCTGCGACCCCGCCGACAATTCCGGTTACCGATTCCGCTACGACGGTCTGGTCATGCTCTCCCATATCGGCGACCAATATGTCCTGCTCCCACGCAACTGGCCCACCCACCGCGGCGCCGCCATCGTTCTGCCGGCCTCCGCACCCGGCGCGGTGCGATTCGAGTTCCGCCTGTCCGACAACCCCGCAGGCGACCGCTGCTGACACTCGCGACCGCGCGCTGAATGCGGGGTGCAGTAGGGGAAACCGGCTCGCGCTACCGGCCGACGGAATCGCGGTCGTTCAAGGCCGTGAGGACCTCATGGGCCGCGCGGGTGCCCGATTCGATGGCGCCGTCGAGGTAGCCGGCGTGCCCGTCCGCGGTTTCCGTTCCCGCCCAATGGATATCGCCGACCGGTGTGGCCGGGAAGGGTGGGAATCCGTCGGTGGTCCCTGGTTCGGGAAGGGCGACGTACCCGCCACCCGCGTACTGGTCACGGTGCCAGGACTTCTCGTGCCAGTCGACCGGTTCGGTGACCTCGGGGCCGATGTGCGGGATCAGTGGGCCGAGGATGGTGGTGCGGCGGTCCGCCGGATCGAGGTGGTCGAGATCGCGGGCGCGGGGGCCGGCGGCGAGGACACACAGGTGGCCTGGTCCACCGGGTGGGCTGGTGTCGAAGACGGCACTGCCGGGGTTGTCGAGCTGGATGAATTCACCGCCGTGACGGCTTCGCCAGAACGGGCGCTCATAGACCGCGATCGCCTTGTAGACCGAACCCATGTAGGTGTTCTGCGTGAGCGCGATTCGGCTCGGCGGCAGCGCGGGGGTGAAGGTGATGTGCCGTTGCATGGGGGCGGGCACGGTGACGATCACCTTCGCGGCGCGGATCTCGTCGTCCGGCGTGCGGACGGTGATGCCGCGGTCGCCGCGTTCGATCGAGGTGACCGGCTGCCCGCATCGCACACGCACACCGAGTTCGGCGGCCAGACCGTCGACGAGCGCGCCCACGCCTTCGGTCAGCAGGAATTCCTGCGCGCCGCCCGCGGTGGACATGATGGTGCGCAGACCGCCCTGGGCTCGGATCATCTTCGTCATCGCCTGAACCGAGATCCGGTCGAGGTCGGCCGTCCACGAGACCTCCGCGATCACTTCCAACAGCCGGCGTGCTGTGCGGCCGGGCACTCGCCGCAACCATTGCTCGACGGTCGAGTCGTTGCACCGCGCTGGTGCGCCGATCCGCGCCAGCAGTTCGACTCCGGCCAGCACCAGCCCGGCCGTGAGCATCGACGGACCTACCGGAGACAACCGGCGTGCGCCGGTCACCACGGCGGGAAGGGGCCCGGTGTGCATCGGGAACGGCGTGAGGCCGAATTCGGCCGCCACCGCGGTGATCCGATGATGATCGTGGCCGATCCATTGACCACCGAGATCCACCCGCGAATCCAGCATCGTGGTCGCACTCATCGCTCGCCCGCCGATCCGGTCGGCCGCCTCGAGCACGATCACGTCGGTACCGCGCTGATGCAGTATGCGCGCCGCCGTCAACCCGGCCAGGCCCGCACCGACCACCACCACGGTCCGCTCGCGCGATGCCTGCACCGAGTTGTCATCCATGACCTAGCCCTTCTCCGCGGGTTCGGATTGCTGTGCACGGTCCCCGGCGGTTGCCGCGAGACGGCCCGCCCCGAGCTGAACTAAGTCGGTCAACCGTACGACATTTACGGTAGACGTCGATCCCGGGGCCCGCAAGGGCCGAGGCGGGCCGGTACCAGGGACGAGCACCGTGCCGGGTGGGCTACCGGGACACGGGGCGCGGATCGGCGAAGCCGACGATCATCTCCACCGCCTGTTCGAGGTCGCGACGAGAGCGCGCGAGATCCGGATCGGTCACGTGCTGCATGATCAGCCCGTCCACCACCGCGAACGTGAGCCGGCCGAGAGTGCCGAAATCGACGGCACAGCGTTCGCCCGACGCTCGCGCGGCCGTTTCGCAGAATTCGGCGACCAGAGTCGCGTAGCGCTCGCAGAGCAGCCGGGCGAGGCCGCCGGGGCCCTCGCTGCGCACCGAATACATGGCCAGCTCGTATTGCATGACCTGGAGTCCCGGTTCCCCCTCGACGAGGGTGTCCCAGAAGTTGGTGACACCGTGCCGGATCGCATGTTCCACGCCCTGATCGAGCTCCAGGCCGGCCCGCGCGGCGGCCATTGCGTCATCGACGACCGTGGTGATGACCGCACGCAGCATTTTGTCCTTGGTGGGGAACACGTAGTGCAATGTGCCCAAGGGAATGCCGGCCTCGACCGCGACCGCGCGCGTCGTGATGCCGCCCACCCCGACCTCACCGAGCACCCGGATCGCCGCCGCGACGATCTGCCCCTCACGCTCGGTTGCTTTGACGTAGGCCATCGGCGTCCTCCTCATCGGGCCGATCGAGTTCCGCGCCGCCGTAGTGTGGTCGCGCCGGAAGTCGGACGTTCGACCGACTGTAGGGTAGCGGAGAAAGTGGACGGCCGCCGCGTACGGGTTCAGCTCTGGTTCGCCGCCGCGTAGTGTTCGGCGATCTCATCGCTGGTGGTGAGCCAGACGCCGTGGTGGCCGGCGATGTATTCCAGGGCCTGGTCGAGATATTTGGCGCGGTAGGGCTGGCCGGTGACGAACGGGTGCAGGGCCAGCGCCATGACCCGCCCGCTCTGCGCGGAGTCGGCGTAGAGCTGGTCGAAGTGGTCGGTCACGATCTGCACGAAGTCCGGGCCGGTGAAGCTCTTCATCGTGAACAGGCCGAGATCGTTGAGCTCGACGGAGTAGGGCACACTCAGCAGTCCGGGCACGTTCAGCCGGAACGGCTGGTCGTCGGCGGTCCAGTCGAGCAGGTAGGTGAGGCCGAGTTCGGCCAGGATCTCTGGGGTGTCGAAGGTTTCGCTGAGTGCGGGGCCGAGCCAGCCGCGCGGGCGTTGGCCGGTCGCCTTCTCGATGGTGGCGATCACGTCGGTCAGGTAGGCGCGTTCGTCCTCGACGGCCGACTGCACCGTGGCATTGTCGCGGCCGTGCGCCAGCCATGCCCAGTCGCGCTGCTGGCCGGCCGCGATGATCTGCGGATACTTCTCGCACACCGCCGAATTGACGAGCGCGCTGGCGCGGATGCCGCGCCGGTCGAGGATCTCGGCGATCCGCCAGATACCCACCCGCGGCCCGTAATCGCGCCAGCCGTAGTTCAGTGGGTCGGGCACCAGACCGGCGGTGGCCTCGTTCAGGCTGGTGGCGGGTGCGTCCACCGGGAAATGCTCGATATTCAGACCGACGTAGAACGCGATGCGGGCACCACCGGGCCACTGAATCGGTTCCCGATCGACGATCGGGCTGTAGTCGTAGAGCGCGTTGTCCATACGGGTCCTTCCGGTTGCGTGCGTGCCGCCCGCCGCGGGCACCGCCGCGAACGGTATGCGTTACGGCCCGCGTGCGCGACGGGGACAGGCGACGGATAGGGGACCGCACGCGACACGAGCTTGTGCTCGCGACCAACCGGCCTCCGGCCGAGCAGTGATTTGCCCAGACGTAGCCGAGAGGTATGTGCCTGCGCGGGTGCCGTGCGTACCGTGGGAATTGCCCTGGTCGGAAACGATGTGAACGGCAAGCCCATTCGCGACCACTTGCTTGCCGCGCCCCCTGCGATGGACCGTCGATCGGCCACGGCGCGCTCCCGCGCGGGATCCGCAGCCCGCGCGGGAGCACCGGCTCGCCCGGGTGTTCACAGCCAGGCCGCATCCCACGGATCGCGCCACGTGGATTCGGGCACCTCGAACACCGCGGCCTCGCCACGGTCGGCGAGCACGTGCAGCAACGACGCCGCCGGAACGGTCAGTCCCGCGATATGCCCTGGCAGCGTGAACACCATCCGCGCGCGGGCCCGCCGGCACTCGTGCACCAGATCGAGGAACGCCCCCGGCACGAGCGAGGCGATATCGGCGCGCTCGTGAAAGATGGCGGCCATATCGAATCCCATCCGCCGGGCAATGGCGATCAAGCGTTGATCACAGCGGGGAAGTTCGACGTCGACGAGCAGTTCGTCGCGCAGATAGCCGTAGGCCAGGGGAGACAACGCTGTCATGGTCCGTTCACCACCTTCGCTGGCCCGGATCAGCACGACAGATGTCGCGCTGCGCCGAGGCCGACCCCGATCGTCGCGGGTCTGTGATGAATGTAGGGCGTCCGGCCGCCGGTCAGCAGGGCCGTCGGCAGATGTTGTGACCGCTCCCAGCAGCGCGCCGCCCGCATTGTCGCCGGACGTGATCGGCGGAATTCCCCGGTGGTGTGCCAGGGCATGGATGCGTAGCCGGGTTCGAACGGGGTATGCGATATCCACATCAGCTATCGATGATTGGAGGCGTCATGACCGACGTCGACGGCAATGTTTCGACCGGCCAGGGCAGCCGGTTGCGGATTCCGCGCAGCCGCGGGGCCGTGGGTGGGCTGGTGGTGCTGCTGCTGGGCATCTGGGGCGCGCTCATCCCGTTCATCGGCCCGTACTTCGACTTCACCTATACACCCGACGATCCGTGGGTGTGGACGGCGGCACGGGGCTGGCTGCAGGTGCTGCCCGGTGTGGCGGCGATTGTCGGCGGCCTGCTCATGTTGATGAGCAGGAACCGCGTGGTGGCCAGCTTCGGTGGCTGGCTGTCGGTGGCGGCGGGGGTGTGGTTCGTGATCGGGCCGGTGCTGGCCGATCTGCTCCGGCTCGGTGATATCGGCGAGCCGGTCGCGACGTCGGACCTGAAGCGCGCGCTGCTGCAACTGACCTTCTTCTACGGTCTCGGTGCGCTCATCCTGTTCTTCGCCGCGACCTCACTGGGACGGCTGTCGGTGCGTAGCGCACGCGATATCGCCTTCGCCCGGCGTGAGGTGGCTGCCGACGCCGGTGCTCGTCGGATGGTCGATGAACCGGTGGTACCCGCCGACGCGCCCGAGGCGGGCACCCGCAAGCGGTGGCGCAAGCCTCATCTGCGGCACCGCCCCGTGTAGCACCCGTCGCTGACCCGGTTGTGCGCTGTTCCTTTGGCGCACAACCGGTTCAGCGCAGCCGGACACAGTGCCGTTCGAGCCCGTCAGCCGGCGCGCCCGGACTCGCACCAGTGCGACGGCCGGACGAGGAGCGCGGTGAGCCGGGCGGTGCGGATCGGCAGCCCGCGCAGCCCGTCCTCACGGAGGCCGAGCACGGCGGCGAGCAGGGTGGTCCGGGGCGGCAGGGTCCGCATTGCGCGGCGCCCGCGCGAGATCGGCCACCGCGAACATGGACAGGTCCTCGGCAGTATCGCCCACCGCGAGGGCCACTTCAGTCGACGGCGGAGTCCGTGGACGATTGTTCGATCAACTGACGGCGCAGTAGCTTTCCGGTGGCGTTGCGCGGCAATTCGGCTATGACGTCGACTTCACGCGGGACCTTGTGCCGGGCGAGATGGGCCTTCACGTAATCCTTGATCTCCTGCGGGTCGAGTGCCGCGCCGCCCGCGGGGACGACGAAGGCGCGCAGGCGTTGACCGAAGTCGCGATCGGCGACGCCGATCAACGCGGCCTCGGCGATATCGGAACGTTCGGTGAGTAGATTCTCGACCTCCGACGGGTAGACGTTCTCGCCGCCGGAAATGATCATCTCGTCGTCGCGGCCGTCGATGAACAGCCGTCCGTCGGCGTCGAAATGCCCCACGTCGCCCGAGGAGAGCAGGCCGTCGACGATTTCCTTGTTCCGGCCGTCGGTGTAGCCGCTGAAGCTCAGCCCGCTGGAGACGAAGATGGTGCCGATCTCGCCCGGCCTGGTGACCCTGTCGCGGTTCTCGTCGTAGATCGCGACGCGACA
The DNA here is from genome assembly GCF_059509835.1 of Nocardia sp. CDC519. Classification (NCBI taxonomy): domain Bacteria; kingdom Bacillati; phylum Actinomycetota; class Actinomycetes; order Mycobacteriales; family Nocardiaceae; genus Nocardia; species Nocardia sp. CDC519. The sequence goes on from NZ_CM183377.1 coordinate 3,033,067, forward strand.
GCCCACCGGCGGGTAGCCGACGGTCCCCGGCGCCACCCGCATATCGTGCGGGGTGGCGACGGCGGCGACCGCCACTTCGGTCGACGCGTAGAGGTTGTAGAGCACGTCTCCGAACGCCTCGGCCGCGCGCCGGCTCAGGTCCGGCGAGACCGCGGACCCGGCTGCGAAGATCACCCGCAGCGCGGAGGTGTCGTACCGGGCGAGGACGTCGGGGCCGAGGTCGAGGATCCGCTGCAGCATCGTCGGCACCAGCACCAAGGTGGCGGCATGGTGCTCGGCGACGGTGCGCACGGTGCGTTCCGGATCGAACTTGCGCTGCTGGAAGACCACCGTATTGCCCAGCGCCCAGCCCAGCGTGAACTGCGACAGGCCGGTGCCGTGGAAGATCGGCGCGGCCATCACCATGGTGTTGTCGCGTGGCAGCGGCACCCGGTCCAGGAACTGTGCCGACTGCAGCGGCGACACCTTGTCGCGGGGAGCGCCTTTCGGTGTCCCGGTGGTGCCGCTGGTCAGGATGACCATGCCGCCGGGGCGCTTCGGTCTGCGCGGAGGTTCGGTGGCGCTCGCGGCGATGAGCGAGTCGATGGTGGCCACGCTGCCGTCGGCGGAATCGACCCAGGACAGATACCGGGACACGTCGTCCGGCACCGCGGCGAGCGCACCGGAGAATTCCTCGTCGTGCACGATCGCCCGGATGCGCTCGCGCCGCACCACCTCGGCCAGCTGCGGTGCGGCGAAGCCGGTGTTCAACAGTACGATTCGGGCTCCGAGTTTGCCCGCGGCGAGCAGGGTGAGCACCATGCCGCGATGGTCGCGGCACAGTGCCGCGACCACGTCGCCGGGACCGATCCCCTCGGCGCCGAGTCCACGGGCGAGCGCGTTCGACAAGGTGTCCAGCTCACCGAAGGTGAGCGGGCCGCGCTCGTCGATGATCGCGGTCCGGCCGGGATGACGGTGCAGGCCGTGGCCGAGAACGGTGACGAACGGGCCGAAGACCGCCGCATCGCGCAGCGTCCGGATGATCTCGGCCGGGCGGCGGGGATCGATCATGCCGCGCCTGGTGAGGACCGCCAGCGCCGATGCCGCACCGCTGACGGTGCGCAGGGCCGCGTTCGGTGTGCTTCGGTGTGCCATCGCCGGTCTCCAGTCGAATGCGTCGGGCTCGTATTCTCCACGTTTCACTTGGAGAATACTCATTAACTTACTGGCTCGGGCAAGTGTGCCGCGTTTTCTGTGTCGACTCGACCGAGCGGTGCGGGCGTCGCGCCGGAGTGACTGTTGAGGCCCTCGGCCTGGTTGGTAGTCCGGCGTCGGCTCGGTCGGGCGGCCGGGTGCACCGAGCGCTGTCGGATGCGTCGGTCCCGCCGGGTCGCGAGTTCGGCCGAGCTTCGAGAATCGGCATTAAGTTAACGAGGGTGTGGCGCAGGTGATAGAACTCTTCCAGCGAGACGAAGGGGACACTCATGGAGCCGACGGCACAGCAGCGCGCGGCGCTCGCTCTGATCTGCGATACCTTCGCACCGGGCGACGGGCAGGACCTACCGTCCGCGAGCGAACTCGGCGCGATCGACACCGTCATGCGGATGCTCGAACGCAACCCGCGCGAAGCCGAGAAGAAGCAGCTGATGACGCTGCTGACGCTGTGGGATTCCCGGTTGTTCGGTGTGCTCACCGGCAGCGGCCCGCGGCGGTTTTCGGCCCTCACACCGCGGCAGCGCGAGCAGGCGCTGCTGCGGCTCGGCGACTCCCGATTCGCGGCGAAACGGACGCTGTTCCAGGCCCTGAAATCGGCGGCGCTGCTCTCCTACAACGTGACTCCCGGTGCCACCGGGGAGAACCCGCTGTGGAAGCAGATGGGCTACCCGGCGCCACCCGGCCCCCACCCGGCCGCCACCGGCCCCGCGCTCGAGCCGCTGCGTCCCACCGAGCCGACGACCCTCGACTGTGACGTGGTCGTTGTCGGTTCCGGCGCGGGCGGCGGCACGGCTGCCGCGGTCCTGGCCGGGGCCGGCCTCGATGTCGTGGTACTCGAACGCGGCGAGTACTACGACGACCGGGACTTCGGCAGCGGCGAAATGGACGGCCTGCTGCGGTTGTACGCTCCCGGCCCGCAGGCCACCAGCGAAGGCCAGCTCACCCTCGCCCAGGGCAGCTGCCTGGGCGGCGGCACCGTCGTCAACTGGAGCACCGCCCTGCCCACCCCCGATGATGTGCGCGCGGAATGGGCGGATCTCGGCGACCCCCAATTCACCACCACCGAATACGACGACGCCCTGGCCGCGGTGCAGCAGCGGCTCGGCGTGAACCGCGACCGCTCTCCGCTGTCGGCCCGCGACGCCGTCCTCGAACGCGGTGCCACCGCCCTCGGCTGGGACATCGACACCCTGCCGCGCAACGTCTCCGACGCCTGCGACGCCGGTGCCGACTGCGGCAGCTGCGGCTACGGCTGCAGGCTCGGCGCCAAGCAATCGGTCACCAAGACCTGGCTCCAGGATGCCGCCAGCCGCGGCGCCCGCGTGGTCGTCGACGCGAACGTGCGTCGGATCGAGGTGAAAAATGGGCGAGCCGAGGGTGTTACGGCGCAGACCGGCAGCGGCGTCGCGATCGAGGTGCGAGCCCGTGCGGTGGTGGTCGCGGCCGGCGCGATCCAGACCCCGGCGCTGCTGCGGCGATCCGGCCTGCGCGACGACACCATCGGCCGATACCTGCGGCTGCATCCGGCCGCTGCCGTGTACGGGGTCTTCGACGAGCAGATCCGGCCGTGGGAGGGCGGATTGCAGGCCCGGATCTGCCGGCACCACCACAACCTGGATGGACGCGGCTACGGCGTCATCTACGAAACCGGGCCGGTGCAGCCGGGGCTCGCGGTCGGGTTCATGAACTGGCGTGGCGCCGAGGCGCACCGGGCGAGGATGCTCGAGCTCGCCAACACCGGCGTCGTCGGCGTCATCACCCGCGACCGCGACCACGGTAGCGTCAGCATCGACCGCAGCGGCGAAGCGGTGGTCTCGTATCGGCTGTCGGATTACGACCGCGCTCACCTGCGCACCGGGATCGGCGGTGCGGCACAGATTCTCGAAGCGGCGGGCGCGCGGCGCATCTTCTCCGGGCATCAGGCCGGTGTCGAGTACGAGCCGGGGGTGCGCGGTTCGCACGCCGAGTTCGTCGCCGCCGGTGACGCGGCGGGCTACGGTCCCGGCCAGTGCGCGATGGCGGCATTGCACATCATGGGCTCGGCCCGGATGGGTGGTTCCCGCGCGCTCTCGGCCACCGATCCGGACGGCGCGACCTGGGAGGTGCCGAATATCGTCGTCGCCGATGCCTCCTGCTTCCCGACCTCCTCGGGGGTCAATCCGATGGTGACCATCGAGGCCATCGCCCACATGAACGCCACCCGCCTGGCCGCTCGACTGCGCTGAACACATCTGTCGCCCGGGCGAGTCCCTGCCCCGCGGCAGGAGCGCGAAAGTGGCTGCGGTGGTGAGCTATCCGCCGGCTACCGTCGGAATGATCATCACTTCGCTGCCGGACTTCAAGGGGGTATCGATGCCATCGAGGGTGCGGCACTCGTCGCCGTCGACGTAGAAATTCACGTACCGGCGCAACCGCCCGCTCTCATCGCGCAGCCGGCGCTCCAGCGCGGGGAACCGCTCGCGCACATCGTCGAGCAGGGTACGCAGCGACGCCGCGTCGACCTCGAGTTCCCGCTCGCCACCCGCGTACGGACGCAGCACCGACGGCAGCCGGACGGTCGCCATACCGCTATCCGATCACCGCGGCGCGCACGCACAGCACGTCGGGCAGTTTGTCGGCCACGAGCTGCCAGTGGTCGCCCTCGTCGGGGCTGCAATAGACCTCGCCGTTGCGGGTGCCGATATAGATGCCGGTCGGGTCGGCGTCGTCGGCGCACATGGCGTCACGCATGACCGCCGCCCAGAACGGCACCTGCGGCAGGCCGTCGGTCTGCGCGGACCAGGTGTCGCCGCCGTCCTCGCTGCGGTAGACCGCGCAGCGCGCGTCCGGCGGGAAACGGAACCGTTCCATCTCCGCGTCCAGCGGGAAGGTGTAGATCACGCCGGCCCGGCGCGGATGCGCGACGATCGGGAAACCGAAATTGGACGGCGGCAGCCCGGCGTCGATGCGCTGCCAGCTGATGCCGTCGTCGACGCTGCGGAACACGCCGCCGTGATTCTGTAGATACAGCGTGCTCGGGGTTTCGGCGTCGCGAGCGACCTTGTGCACGCATTGGCCCCACTCCGGCACCTCGTCCGGCATGAAGTCGGCGGCCACACCCTTGTTCGTCGGTGTCCACGACGCGCCGCCGTCATCGCTCTGGTAGACGCCGCCGGTGGAGATGGCTACGGCGAGCCGCCGGGTGTCGGATGGATGCGCGAGCACCGTGTGCAGTGCGAGTCCGCCGCCGCCGGGCTGCCACTGCGGCCGATGCGGATGCTCCCACAAGCCCCGGACCAGCTCGAATGTCCGTCCGCCGTCGGTGGATCGGAACAACGCCGCCGGTTCCACTCCCGCGTACACCACGTCCGGTTCCGCGGCGGTGGCCGGTGCGATCTGCCACACCCCTTCCAGTGCTGCTCCGGTGTCCTCCGGGAACGCCAGCGGTGCGTCGTCCGGCTCGGTCCAGGTCTCGCCGAGATCGTCGCTCGACACCATGGTCGGCCCGAAATGGCTGTTCAGCACGCCGGTGATCAGGCGCGGGCGCCGGCCACGGGTGTCGATGGCCAGCGCCTTCACGTCGGCGACCGGGAACTGCGGGGTGCTCACCTCCCAGCTCGACCGGCCGTCGGTACTGCGCGCCAGGAACAGGCCCTTGCGCGTTCCGATTCCGAGCATCACGTCCATAGCCGACCTCCGAGGGTCACCGCCACGCCGACGGGTGTGAGCGTACTCCCGGGCGCGCCGGAACCAGTCCGAAACGGATCGAGGCGACACCCGCGACCGCACCGGCGCGTCCGACGTGACATTTCCGCGATGGTTTCGTAATCTAGCCGTGATCTGTTCCCGAGAGTAGGCGGTGGTCGAGTTTCATGCCCGGTCAACATCGCAAACCGGCCGCAACCCGAAAACTCGCGCCCCTGGCCGTCTGCGGCGTCGCGGCCACGGTTATCGGCATCGTGTCGGTGGAGATGGGATCGACGCAGGCCGCGCAGCCCGCGCCCGTCGCCGATGCCCGGCCGGAGCCCGCCAGGAATCCGGCACCGGCGGCCGCGCCCACCCTGCCTGCCCCCGCTCCGGTCCACCAGGTGGCCGCCGCCGATCCGGCCCTGATGGCCAAGTCGGCGAGCCAGCACACACCGTGCCCATCGGTGCTCGCCGGCGCACTACCGCACGTGGCGCAAGTGGGCAATCTGATCGGTAAGACCTTCGCCGTCGCCGACATCGGCGGAGCGATCGGCCGCGGTAACGACGACCATGGCGCCGGCCTGGCGCTGGACTTCATGACCTCCGATCGAGCACACGGTGACGCGATCGCGAACTTCGTGCTCGCGAACAAGGAGCGCTTCGGCGTCACCTACGTGATCTGGCAGCAGCGCTACAACGACGGCAGCGGCTGGTCGTTCATGGAAGACCGCGGCAGCGCCACCGCCAACCACTACGACCACGTGCACGTGTCCTTCGCACCCTCCGCGGATGTGAACCTGATCTGCTGATCCCGCGGGCTGCGGGAACGCCTGTTACTGCTCGGCGGACCGGGGTAGTCCCGGTAACGGTGCAGCGTCGCGCCGACCCATACCGGATATTCCGAAAGGGACGAGACCCGCATGAGCAACACCGCAACTCTTCTGGCGCAGCTTCGCGCTGTCCTCGACTTGACCAACACCGAAATCCAGATCGCCGAAACCCGGCTCGCGCAGGCCCGCACCGAGGCGGTGCATCGCGAACTGTCCGAGAACGCCGACAATGCCCGCGCCCGCGCCGAGGCCATCGAGGCCGCCGTGCGCGAACTCGGTGGTGTGCCACCGCTGATCGGCCCGTTCCTCGGCCGCGCGGGCGCCGCGATCAAGGCGATGGTCGAACAGGCTCAGCCGTTCGAGGAAGCGCTGCTCGGTGATCTGACCCTCGAACACCAGCTGCTCGACCGGGCCCGCTACATCAAGGCCCTCGCCACCGCCGACAAACTCCCCGACATCGAGTCCCTGGCCGACCGGCTGATCACCGCCCATTCGGCGACCGTCGACTGGCTCACCACCGTGCTGGCCGAGGACGCCCTCGGCGGCCCCGCCGCGCTGCGCCGCACCCCGCTCCAGGCGGCCGCGGGCACCGCGGTCAAACTGGTCAACCTGCCGGTCACCTGGTCGGCCCGCAGCCTGGACCGCGTGGTGGACACCGTCCGCGCGACTCCGCCCGCGCTCGGCGATCTGCTCGCGCAGGGCGCGCACGCCGGTGACGTCGCCGTCAAGACGCTCACCGCCTCGCGGGACGCGGCGCTGGAAACCGCCGAGCGGGTGGTCCGGCGTGAAGGTGCCGAGTCGGCCGCCGATGCCGTGCACTCACTGCGTGCCGTCACCGGAACCCTCGAACCGGAGGAGCTACCGATCGCGGACTACGACGAGCTGAACGTCGGCGAGGCGGTGGCCGCGATCAAGGAGCTGACCGATCCGGCCGATGTGCGCGCGGTCGTGGCCTATGAGGAGGCGAACAAGAACCGCCAGGGTGTGGTCTCGGCCGCCCAGACCCGGCTGGCCGGGATCGCGCAGGAGGTCACCGGCATCACCTGAGTGGCGGCGTTCCGGAAGAACACCGCCCGATCAGGTGTTTTCCTTCACAGACGGTGAGGTCGAACCGAGGCGATCGGCGCGATGTTCGGGTTGTACGACTCCGGTTACATACTGGCCCGGCTGATCTTCGAGCGACTGCTCGGGCTGGTGTACCTGGTCGCCTTCCTATCGACGCTGGCCCAGTTCCGGGCGCTGTGCGGCGACCATGGATTGCTTCCGGCGCGCCGGTATCTGCGGGCGGCGGGCTTCCGGCGCGCGCCCAGCCTGTTCCAGCTGCACTACTCCGATCGGATGGCGGTGGCGCTGGCCGGGCTGGGCGTCGCGTTGTCCGCGGCCGTGGTGGCCGGTGTGCTCGATGTCGTCGCGCTGCCGGTGGCCATGGCGATCTGGGCGGCCCTGTGGGTGCTGTATCTATCCTTCGTGCACGCCGGGCGGGTGTTCTACGGCTTCGTGTGGGAGATGCTGCTGCTGGAAGTCGGGTTCCTGGCGATCTTCCTGGGAAACGCCGGCACCGCGCCGCCGATCCTGGTGGTGTTGCTGCTGCGCTGGGTGCTGGTGCGGCTCGAGGTCGGCGCGGGCCTGATCAAGATCCGCAATGATCCGGCCTGGCGTAACCGCACCGCCCTGTACTACCACCACGAGACCCAGCCGCTGCCGAACCGGTTCAGCTGGTACTTCCACCATCTGCCCAAGCCGATGCATCGCCTGGAAGTGGTGGGAAACCATGTCGCGCAGCTGATCGTGCCGTTCGGGCTGCTGTGCCCGCAGCCGATCGCGTCGGTGTCGGCGGTGATCATCATCGTGACCCAGCTGTGGCTGATGGTCAGCGGCAATTTCGCGTGGCTGAATCTGCTGACGATCACCCTGGCCACCCTCGCCCTCGATGGCCGGTTGCTGAACGCGATCCTGCCGGTCGAGCCGGCCCCGGCCGCGGATGGGCCGGTCTGGTTCACCGTCCTCGTGACGGTGGTCGCCGTGGTGATGGTGGCCGCGAGCTGGGCGCCCGTGCGCAATATGGCCTCGCGCGACCAGGTGATGAATGCCGCGTTCAACCGCTTCTACCTCGGCAACACCTACGGCCTGTTCGGCCACATCACCCGCACCCGGTTCGAGATCGTGATCGAAGGCACCGATGACGACCCCGACGCCGATCCCACCTGGAAGCCCTACGAGTTCAAGGGCAAACCCGGCACGCCGACCCGGCGCCCGCGCCAGGTGGCGCCGTATCACCTGCGGCTGGATTGGATGATGTGGTTCGCGGCGATGTCGAACCGCTACGCCGAAACCTGGTTCCTGAACCTGATGGTCCACCTGCTGCACGGCGATCCGGCGACGCTGCGGCTCCTCGGCGCCAATCCGTTCCCGCGGCGACCGCCGAAGTACGTGCGCGCCCTGCTGTACCTCTACCGGTTCACTTCCTTCGCGGAACGGCGCCGCACCGGGGCATGGTGGTCGCGCGAGCTGATCGACGAGTACATGCCGCCGGCCGCCCTGCTCAGCACCCGCCAGGCCGCAGCGGACGCGCGCGCCTCCGCCGAGGGCGAGCAGGAGTCCGGCCGGACCGCCGGAAGCCGCGACTCCAGTCGTGACAAGCGGCCGCGCCCACCCCGCCGCTGATCGGCATCGCCGCTAATGGCCGGTCGACGCCCCGGTATCGACGACCAGCGCGACCAGCATCGCCGTGGCGGCCAGCAGGCTGAGCCCGATCAGGATCACCGGTGCGGTACCGAGGGTAGCGAGGACGGTGAGGCAGGCGAGAAAGGTGAGGATGTAGTGGTGCGCGTGCTGTGGTGCCATCGGATTCCTTCCGGCCGGGATCGGTGCGGACGGTGCGGTGACCGCGTGTACGGGCGAACCTGCACAGCTTCGGGACCGCTGCGGGTGTGCGTGGTGGTGAAAACGACGGGCTGTCCGGCGGACAGGGTCTTGTAGCCGGTGGTCTCGATCGCGGAGAAATCGACGAAGACCGCCTCGGTGCCGTCATCGGGGGAGAGGAACCCGAATCCCTTCTCCGCGTTGAACCAGGCCACAGTGCCGTGCCGCCACAGATAACCTATGCCATCCGACATAGATTTCTTATAGCACTCGGGTCAGCGGAGTTTCAAGTCGGTGCGGCGCCCGCGACATCCGACATGTGCTGCGGCAGGGGCGTTATCGTTGCGCCGGGGCCGGACGCTGCGAGCGGGCAGGAGGCGTGATGTCGCACGAAGAGGTCGACGAGGCGTTCGATGCGCTCATCGCCGCCGCGGACAGTCCGATGTGGGTGGTCACCACCGTCGCCGACGGTCGAAGGGCCGGCTGTCTGGTCGGCTTCGCCGGCCAGGTCGGCATCACGCCGCGCCGGTTTCTGGTGGCGGTGTCGAAGAACAATCACACCTACCGGATCGCCCGCCGCGCGGGATATCTCGCCGTGCATCTGCTCACCGGCGACCAGTTCGATCTGGCGCGTCTGTTCGGGTCGACGACGGGAGATTCCACCGACAAGTTCGCGCGGTGCGCGTGGTCCGGCGGCCCGCACGGCTTGCCGATCCTCGACGGGGCGGCCGGCTGGTTCGCCGGGCGGGTCATCGCCCGTAGTGATTTCGGCGATCATGTCGGTCATCTGCTCGAGCCGATGACCGCGACGGCGCCGCCGCCCACCGCGACCTCGTCGGCGCTGCACCTTCGGGCAGTGGCCGATCTGACGCCGGGCCATGAAGCCTGACGACGTGTCGCGACGAGCGGCGGCGCGTTCGAGAACCGTTGCCGGCTAGGCGGGTTCGGTCGCCGAGGTTTCCGCCTTCGCCGGTGCCGTCTCCTGCTCGGCCCGGATCTCGGCGCCCGATTCCGCTTGCGGCACCGTGAAAGTGGCCGCGACGGCAGCAACGGCGATCACGAAACAGCCGATCGTGTACCAGAGATTGCCGATCGGGTCGCCGTCGGCCGTCACGCCGTCCACGGCGCCGAAGAAGTCGGGCAACGCCGACGCCCACAGCAACGCCATCACGGCCAGATACACCAGGGCGTACCCCTGCACGAATCGATTGCGGTACCCGTATGCCCGCGTGGTGCCCGCGCGCAACGCCGCCCACTGCCGGTAGATGAGCACCGCCGCCACCACCGAGAGCACGACGAGCTCTGCGGCGTAGACGAATCCGCGCACGGAGTCGCTGCCGATCCCGATGATCGTGGCGGGCAGCGGCAGGACGAACGTGCCGACCGAGGCCAGCAGGCCGATCACCACGGTGCGCCACACCAGTTGCGGGCCGGTGAACGTCGTGCCCGCGTCGACGTGGCGGCCCACGAAGTACTGCACACACAGGGCCAGCGACATCGGCCACAGTGCGGCGAACACCACCACGCTCGGCAGCGGCACCGCATCGAAGAACGGCTGGTTGATGGGGTTGTCCAGCGACCACTCCCACCAGCGCAGCTGCGGACCGATGTGGTCGAAGATCTCGTAGAACGCGTGATGCACGAAACCGACGCACGCCGCACCGAGCAGCACGCCGTGGCGGCGGAAGATCCCGAGCATCCGCACGATTTCGAAGGCCACCGTCGCCATGAACGGATAGATCGCGATGATGTAGAGCGGCAGCCTGCCCCAGAGGAATTCCACGGTGAACAGGTTGTGCGCGAACATCGTGTCCACATGCTCGTCGATGCCGAACGCGCCGGGGAAATACAGTGGCGGTTCGATCACGAACAGGTAGGCGGTGGCGCCGAACCAGAGCACCAGGTTGGTCGGGTCACCGTGTTTGCGCAGCCGCATGATCGCGTAGAGCAGCGCGAGCACCGAGCCGAGGACGATGGTGACCTCGAGCGCGAGCAGCGTCCAGTTCTCCAGCCCGGCGGGATTGCGGAACTCGACCAGCCCGCCGGTCTCCGCGCAGGAAAAGCCCATGCGCTCGGCGAGATCGGCGAAGGTCGGGGTACACAGATCGCTCATGAGTTCACCGCCGAGGCGACGGAGGTGTTCTGGTCCGCGGTGTACCAGCGGGTGCAGTCGTAGCCGGCGTCATAGCGGGCGAACCACCGGTCGGCCAGTTCGGGCAGGTTCTCGTGGGTCGGGTCGTGCTTGGGCATCTGGCTGCGGAACACACCGGCCAGTGCGGTGAGCTGTTCCTTGCGTGGCAGTCCGTCGAACGCGCGCGGCATCGGGCCCTTGGTCAGGTATGGCGCGAAGAACGTCAGCACCTTCTGCTTCGCACGGTGGCGGGCGAACATGGCCATGGCGTCGACCTGGCGGTCCGCGAGCGGGACATGCTGGTTGAAGCCCATGCAGGCGATCCGGATTACCTTCATCACGTGCGCGAAGATCGATGGCGCCATCCGCATCCGGTAGAGCTCGTCGCCGACCACGGCGTTGAACAGGATCAGCGCGGAACTGCGGTGCTCGACCTCCTCGACGAAGTGCCAGATGAACAGCGAGGCCACTCTGTCGTCACCGGGGCGGAACAGGGTGTCCTCGTTGTCGAGCATCAGCTTGAACACCGGCGTGAAGGTGGCCTCCAGGTCGGCGGTGTAGGCGAGCCGGTAGTTCTGTGAGGTGGCCTCGGTGAGCAGATCGAACTCGCCGATCACCGCGTCGAGGGTGTTCTGCAGCCCGGGATATTTCTTGATCAGCGCCTTGACGTGCTGACGGTGCGCGGTCGAGTGATGGCCTTCCTGGCGCATGAAGGCGGTGGCTTCCGCGGCCACCTCCGGGTCGGTGAATACCGGCTTGAGCTGCATGATCAGCTTCACGATCATCTTCTCGAAGCCGACGGCCAGGAACGAGACCGCGTTCGACATGCTCGACCAGGCCGGGTTCTGCGGGTTCCACAGGAACGGGACATCCGCGTCCTCGAATCCGAAATCCATCTTTCGGGGCTGCACATTCGTCACAGGGAGTACCTCGCGTCGGGGATGGGGCGGTCGCTGCGCGGAGCAGCGCTCTGCACGTAACCATACAACCAAGCATCCGCTTGTATGATTACTTTGTGAAGATCACCGGACCCGGACACGGCGGTGGTAATGTCCGCTCGGTGGCGCGCAGACGCGGATGGGGCGGGAGTCCGCCGAAAGACGACGAGGAAGCGCACCAGCGCATCGTCGCCACCGCGGTGGAGTTGATCGGCCGCACCGGTGCGGCGGTCAGCATCGCCGATGTCGCCGACGCCCTCGGAGTCATCCGCCAGACCGTCTACCGCTATTTCCCCAGCGCCGAATCGCTGCTGACGGCAGCCGCCGTCGCCTCGGTCGACGGATTCCTCGACCGGCTGGCCGCCCACGTCGCCGGCCTGGACGATCCGGCCGAGGCGATGACCGAAGCCGCCCTGTTCACCCTGGCCGACGTGCGCCGCACCCCGCACCTGGCCATCGTGCTGACGAGCTCGTACTCGACCATCGACCCCGACAGCATGACCTCGGTACAGGCCAAGTTGTTCGGTATGACGATGATCCACCGCTTCGACGTCGACTGGGCCCGCCACGGCTACGACGAACCCGCCCTGGAAGAACTGGTCGAATTCGTCCTCCGCACCATGCACTCGTTCCTGGTGTCCCCGGGCAACCCGCCGCGCACCGAGCACGAATTGCGCGCCTACCTGCGGCGCTGGATGGGTTCGGCCATCGCCGCCCAGCGCGACATCGTGACGCGGGCCGCCCGGCCCGGCTGACCCGGCGGCCTCAGCCGCGTACCGGCAAGCCCGGCCGGGGGAGCCGGCGGAGCGGTGCCGCCGACGTGTGCGAGTTGGAAACCGGTCTCACTCAGGTGGTGGGTTGCCGCAGCCGGCCGCCGAACTCAGGTTCAGGGCGATGTCGACGATCAGGTCTTCCTGCCCGCCCACCAGTCCGCGTCGTCCGGCTTCGGTGAGCAGGGCGCGCACTTCGACGCCATGGATGGCCGACGCGCGTTCGGCGTGCCGCAGGAAGCTGGAGTAGACCCCGGCGTAGCCCTGGGTGAGCGTCTCGCGGTCGACCTGGACGGGCCGGTCGATCAGCGGGCGGATCAGGTCGTCCGCTGCGTCGGTGAGCGCGTTCAGATCGGCGCCGTGCTTCCAGCCGGTGAGGTCGGCGACGGCGACGAACGCCTCGAGCGGGGTATTGCCCGCGCCCGCACCGAGTCCGGCGAGGGAGGCATCGACGCGGGCGACGCCCTCCTCGACGGCGACGACACTGTTGGCCACCGCCAGTGACAGGTTCTGATGCGCGTGCACCCCGATCTCGGTGGCCGGGTCGAGCACGTCGCGGTAGGCGCGCACCCGCCGGCGGATACCGTCCATGGTGAGGTGGCCACCGGAATCGGTGACGTAAACACAGTGCGCCCCATAGGATTCCATCAGCGCTGCCTGCTCGGCCAGCCCGGCCGGAGTGTTCATATGGCTCATCATCAGGAACCCGGAGACGTCCATGCCGAGGTCACGGGCGTGGCCGATGTGCTGGGCGGAGATATCGGCTTCGGTGCAGTGGGTGGCCACCCGTACCGAGCGCACGCCGAGGTCATAGGCGCGCCGCAGATCGGCGACGGTGCCGACGCCGGGTAACAGCAGGGTGGTCAACCGGGCGGAGGTCAGCACGCCTGCGGCGGCTTCCAGCCATTCCCAGTCGGTATGGCTGCCGGGACCGTAGGTGAGGCTGGCGCCGGCCAGCCCGTCGCCGTGGGCGACCTCCACCGCGTCCACCCCGGCGGCGTCGAGTGCGGCGGCGATGGTGGCGACGCGCTCGGGCGTGATGCGGTGCCGCAGCGCGTGCATGCCGTCGCGCAGCGTGACGTCCTGGAGAAAGACGGTGGTCATCGGGTCGGCTCCGGTGCGGCGGTGAGCTGCTCGGCCACGCGCAGGGCGGCCGAGGTCATGATGTCGAGGTTGCCCGCATACGCGGGTAGATAGTGGGCGGCGCCTTCGACTTCCAGGAACACCGACACCTGATGGGTCACCGGGTCGGCGCCGACGAGCGTGCGCACATCCGAGCCGACCTCGCTGATCTGGATGTCCTGCACGAGCCGGTAGCCGGGCACATAGGCCGCGACGGCATCGGTCATCTCCCGCACCGATTCCCGAATCCGTTGCGGTGCACCACCATCGGTGTCGTTGATCAGCGCGAGCACGGTGTCGCGCATGATCAGCGGCGGGTCGGCCGGATTGAGCACGATGATCGCCCGGCCGCGCCGCGCACCACCGACCGCCGCGATGGCGGCGCTGGTGGTCTCGGTGAACTCATCGATGTTGGCGCGGGTGCCAGGGCCCGCGGATTTCGAGGCGATACTGGCGACGATCTCCGCGTAGGGCACCTCGGTGACGCGGCTGATGGCGGCCACGATCGGGATAGTGGCCTGCCCGCCGCAGGTCACCATATTGACGTCGGCGGCGTCGAGGTGGGCGGCCAGGTTCACCGGCGGGACCACGAACGGTCCGAGTGCGGCGGGGGTCAGGTCGATCAACCGTTTACCGTACGGGGCCAATGCGGCGGCATTGACGTGATGGGCGCGAGCGGAAGTGGCGTCGAAGACGATCTCGATGTCGTCGAACCCTGGCATGGCGATCAACCCCTGCACCCCGTCGGCGGTGGCCGGTACGCCGAGGCGCACGGCGCGAGCGAGCCCATCGGATTCGGGGTCGATTCCGACCATGGCACCCATCTCGAGCCGCTGCGACAGACGCAGCACCTTGATCATCAGATCGGTGCCGATATTGCCGGACCCGATCACGGCGACCTTCGTACGACTCATGCGTTCTCCCAGGTGAATTCGACGGAGCTGACGACCTCGGCGCCGCGGCCGATCTCCGCGCGGACCAGGGTGCCCGGACACAGTGCCGCCATCGGTCCCAGCGCACCGGATAACACGATGTCCCCGGCTCGCAGCGGATCACCGAACTCACGGGCGGCGCGCGCCAGCCAGGCCAGCGCCACGAGCGGATCCCCGAGACAGTCCGCACCGGTTCCTTCGGAGACCAGCGTGCCGTCCACGCTCATCCGCATGGCGATCTCGCGCGGTTCGAACTCGCTCAGCGTCAGGGCGGGCTGCCCGAGGGTGAACCAGCCGCTCGATGCGTTGTCTGCGACCGTGTCACCGAAACTGATGTCCCAGTGCGCGATGCGGCTGTCGACGATCTCGAGTGCCGCCACCGCATGGTCGATCGCCTCGCGCACGCTGTGCGCATCCAGATCGTCGCGGTCGAGATCGGCGGCGAGCACGAAGGCGAGCTCGGCTTCCACTTTCGGTTGCAGCAGCGGAGGCCGTAGTGCGGCCGGGGTCTGCGGAACCTGCATATCGGCGAAGAGCACGCCGAAATCGGGCTGGTCCACGCCGAGCTGCTGTTGTACGGCGGGGGAGGTCAGCCCGATCTTGCGCCCCACCACCCGAGCCCCGGCCGCGCGCCTGCGCCGCACTCCGAGGGTTTGCACCGTGTAAGCCGCCGCCACGTCATCGCTGCCGATCAGGTCGCGCACCGGCGATGTGGGCACTCCCGTCCTGGTGGCAGCGTACAGGCGTTCGGCGGCGGCCAGGACGGTGGGGCCGACGGGGTATCGGGCCACGGTCGAACTCATCGGTTCTCCTCTGCGCGGATGGACTCGGCGGGCTCCCGGTCGGAAATAGTGGCGGACAGGTGCAGTTGCCGTCGCAGCGCCGCGACGAGCTCACCGGTCCGTTCCGGTGTGGCGGCGCCGAAGACGAACCGGTCCGGGCGCATCAGCACCACTCCGCCCGGTCGCAGCTTCGCGGTGCCGAACCAGCGCATCAGCGCGCCGGTGTGGTCTTCGAGGTCGACCACGTCGTCGCGACCGTCGCCCGGCTTGCCCCGCGGACGTCCGCCGAGCGGGTACACCGAGACGAACCGCGTGTCGAGCGCGCGCAGCACGTCCAGGTCGGTGGCGGTGAAGGCGCCGCGCGGATCGGTGCCGTAACCGAGCACGGCGAATCCGAGGCCGAGATGGTCGTCGAGGCGGCTGTGACGTCCGTCGTAGCTGCGGACCTGCGGCTGCGGCGACAACCCGCCCTCGATGCCGCGCAGCCCCCGGCGCGGCAGGCCGAGGTAGGCGCCGCGACGGAAACGTGGTGCAGGCTTGAACTTGGCCTGGCGGATCCAGCCGCCGAGACCGGGCATCCGCACCGTGGTCGCGAGAAGCGCGTCGCGCACCGCGGCGAGTCTCCGATTACGCAGGGAAACCACGTTCTTGTTCACTACCGACAGGTCGATCATCGCCTTCGCATGCGGCCGGCGTTCGCTTTCGTAGCTGTCCAGAATCGCCGGATCGGCCCCGAAACGCAGGATCGCGGCGAGTTTCCAGGACAGGTTGTCCGCATCGCGCACACCGGAATTCATGCCCTGGCCGATGAACTGCGGAGTCATGTGCGCGGCGTCGCCCGCGATCAGGATCCGGTCCGCGCGCCAGCGGTCGGCGACCACGGCGTTGAAGGTGTAGACGAGCTTGCGCAGCACCTCGACCTCGTCGGGATCGACGTAGCGGGCGATGTGGCGGCGCACCGTTTGCGGGTCCTCCATCTCCTGCCCGGTCTGATCCGCTCGCAGCATGAACTCGAAGCGGTGGTGGCGGTCCGGTTGTGGGCAGGACACGATCGGCAGTTCCGGATCGCACACGAAGTCGAAGTACGGCAGGTGCCGGAACGCGTCGACGCCGTCGCGTGCCCTCAGGTCGACCACCAGCCAGCGTTCCGGGAAGCTGGTGCCGGACATGTCGATTCCGAGCTGGGTGCGCACCACCGAGCGACCGCCATCGCAGCCGACCAGGAACTTCGCCCGCACTCGCTCGGTGCTGCCCGGTGCGAGTTCGGCCGGATGCCGGCCGTACCCGGTGCCGAGGCATTCGGCGTGCTCGACGACCACACCGGCGCGGTCCTGCTCGAAGCCGGTGACCGCACGGCCGCGGCGCACCGTGACGTGCGGATACCGCTCGAGCGCGCGCTCGAGGCTGTTCTCCAGATAGGGCTGGTAGAGAAAGTTGGTGACCGGCCAGCTCAACGGCCGTTCGATCTGGTTGAACTGGGCCAGGACCCGTCCATCTCCGCGTACCCATTGCACGGTGGAATCGAGGTTCATCTCGGCGTGGATCTCGTCGGCGACGCCTGCGGTCTGGAAGATCCGCAGGCATTCGTCGTCGGTGTAGACCGCGCGCGCGAGCCCGTAGTACTCCGGCTCGCGTTCGAGGACCAGGGCATCGATGCCATGGCGACCGAGCAGATTGGCCAGCGTCAGGCCGGTGGGACCGAGGCCGACGATCACCACCTCATGATCGAATTCGTTCATCTGGCTGTACTTCCGGTGAGTTCGGGAACAATGATCTCCGGTGTGCGCAGGCGTGCGGCCGCGGTGCGCAGCTGGGCAAGCCGCTCCAGCGGACCTGCCGAGACGGTGTGATGGCCCCAGGTGCTGATGCCCTGGTAGGTCGTGGCCTGCCAGGCGGCGTCGAGTTCGGGCGTGACCACCACCGGGTTCCAGCCGACCTCGAGCTCGAATCCCGAGGGCGTGACGCAATAGAACGACAGCTCACGATCATTGGTGTGCTGCCCGACCGACCACGCCATCCGGAAACCCAGATCGGTGACCCGGCCGTAGGCGGCGAGCATGTCGTCCAGCGTCGCGGACTGGATATTGACATGCTGCACCCGCGTGCGGATCGGATCGATCGTGATACCCCGGATATTCGCGACGGCGATCGAGTGATGCCGTTCGTTGACCCGCAGAAATCGAATCCGCATCCGCAGCCCGGAGATGTTCTCGTCGATGAAATCCGAGAGCTTGCAGTCGAACAGCGTGCGGTAGTAGGAGTGCATCGCCTCCGGCTCCCGCGACACGATCGCCACATGCCCCATCCCGGCCTCCCCGGTCACCCAGCCGGAGCTGAGCATCCGCAACGGTTCGGCCGTGGTGACGGCGGTGGTGAAGATCTCGGTCGCGATGCCCTTCGGGCCGGGAAACCGCCACAATCGCTCCACCCCGCGCAGCGCCGCCTCCCCGCCGGTGCCCTCCCGGATCGGCACGCCGCGATCGGCGAGCCGCGCCAGAATGCGGTCGAAGGTCTCGTGGTCGTCGACCTGCCAGCCGATCGCCGTCACGTCCTCGTCGGTGCCCTGCCGGATCAGGAAGCGGCACGCGCGGTCGTCGAGCCGGAACCGCAGCGTGTCGCCGTCGAGCCGGTCGACATGCAGGCCGATGGCCGATCTGCCGAATCGGTCCCACTCGGTGAGCCTCTGTGACCGCACCTCGAGGTAGCCGAGATGCACCGCGCCGAATACCGAGCCGGGATGCGGGAAGGCGGTCATCGTGATTCCCCGAGGAAGGCCGCGGCCAGCTCATTGAACAGATCGGCGCGCTCCCACTGCACCCAGTGCCCTGTGCGCGCTGCCATGTACACGTCGCAGTTGGGCATGCGTTCGGCCAGCATGCGCGCGCCGGCCGGCCGATTCACCTGGTCGGCCTCGCCCCACACCACCAGGGTCGGGTGGTTCGCCGTGGCGAGCCGGGCGTCCCGGGTGAAGTCCATCCGCCACAGCGTGCGCAACGCGGTGGGTCCAGACGGGCGGCGCAGCGGCGGGTTCGCGACCACCTCGGGATCGATGCTGTCCCGGTAGCGCCGGTCGATCATGTCGTCGGTGATCGCGCTCGCGTCGTAGACCAGGTATTCCCGCAGGAACGTGGCCAGCTTCTCCCGGCTCGGGCCCGCACCGCCGTAGTAGGCGAGCAGCGTTTGCAGGCCCTTGGTCGGCAGCGCGCGCGTGGTGCCCACCCCGCCCGGACCCATGAGAATCAGCCGATCCACCTTCTCCGGCCGGTCCATGGCCAGTCGCAGCGCCGCCGCGCCACCGTAGGAATTGCCGACCAGATGGGCGCTCGGAACGTCGAGGACGTCGAGCAATCCGCCGACCGCCGCCGCGAGATCGCCGAACGGATCGGACTGATCGATGCGTTTGGTGGAGCGCCCGTAGCCCGGCATGTCCGCCACGATCACCCGGAACCGGCCGGCCAGCGACGCCACATTGCGTGCGTAGTTCGACATCCCGGAGGCGCCGGGACCGCCGCCGTGCAGCAGCACCACGACCGGGCCGGAGCCGGATTCGGTGTAGTAGATGTCGCGGTCGCCGACCCGGGCCGTTCGCCCGGCTTCGACGCCGATATCAGGGTTCGTCACCCGAGACCTCCAGACCATTGATGATGAAATCATCAGTCACGATGGAATCCTTTGTCAAGGTGTTCTGATGATTTCATCAACAACTGGTGATCGCTACTGACGAAACCCTCAGATATGGTTCGACGGGATGAGATGCAGGGAGAGGTGAGAATGACTGGCGAATCGACCGTGCGCACCCGCACCGACCGCCGCCGCGAGCGCACTCGCAACGCGCTGCTGGCCGCGGCCCGCACATTCCTGTCCGAGGGGCGCTCGGCGGTCAGCATTCAGGAGATCACCGACGCCGCCGACGTCGGCTTCGGCTCCTTCTACAACCACTTCGACTCCAAGGAGCAGCTGTTCGACGAGGCGGTGCGCTCCGCGCTCCAGGCCTACAGCGAGCTGCGCGACGGCATCGTCGCCCGCTACGACGATCCGGCCGAAGTGTTCGCCGTGAGCTTCCGGATGACCGGCCGGCTCCAGCGCCGCATCCCGGAGATGGTGCGCGTGGTGCTCAACAGCGGCATGGGTGTGATGATGCGTGATGAGGGGCTGGCCCCGCGCGCCCGCCGCGATATCGCCGCGGCCCAGGAGGCCGGCCGTTTCGAACCGATGGATCCGGACCTGGCCGTGATGGCAGCCGGGGGCGCGATGCTGGGGTTGCTGCAACTGCTCGACGCCGACCCGTCCGCCGACGCCGACGCGCTCTCCGACGAGATGACCTACCGGCTGCTTCGCATGTTCGGCATGAACAAACGGACCGCCCAACGCCTCAGCTCCGGCCCGCTACCCGAGATTCCGGAACTCTGACCACGCCCGGCCGTGAGCTGCCCGTCCCGGGATCGAACGCGCAGCCGGGGCCTGCCGGCGCGCTGCCTAGACTGCGGTGAACGATATCGAGCTCGATCGACAAGGAGAACCCGCCGATGACATCTCCCACCGCGCGCGCACAGATCGGGGTCACCGGCCTCGCGGTCATGGGCAGCAATATCGCCCGGAACTTCGCGCGGCACGGCTACACCGTCGCCCTGCACAACCGCAGTATCGCCAAGGTCGACGCCCTGCTGGCCGAGCACGGCGGTGATGGTGATTTCGTACGCACGGAGTCGATCGAGGAGCTGATCGCGGCGTTGGAGAAGCCGCGCCGGGTGCTGATCATGGTGAAGGCCGGTGAGGCCACCGACGCCGTCATCGAGGAACTGGCCGCGGCCATGGAGCCCGGCGACATCATCATCGACGGCGGCAATGCCCTCTACACCGACACCATCCGGCGCGAGGCGTCGCTGCGCGAGCGCGGGCTCAACTTCGTCGGCGCGGGCATCTCCGGTGGTGAGGAAGGCGCGCTCAACGGGCCGTCGATCATGCCGGGTGGGCCCGCCGAGTCCTACGAATCGCTCGGGCCGCTGCTGGAATCGGTGGCCGCGAAGGTCGACGGCGTCCCGTGCTGCACCCACATCGGCCCGGACGGTTCAGGGCATTTCGTGAAGATGGTGCACAACGGCATCGAGTACGCCGATATGCAGCTCATCGGCGAGGCGTACCACTTGTTCCGCGAGGCGCTCGGCTTCGACGCCAAGCAGATCGCCGATGTGTTCACCCAGTGGAACTCCGGTGATCTGGAGAGCTACCTGGTGGAGATCACCGCCGAGGTGCTGAATCAGGTGGACGCCAAGACAGGGAAGCCGCTGGTCGACGTCATCGTGGACGCCGCCGAGCAGAAGGGCACCGGCCGCTGGACGGTGAAGTCCGCCCTCGATCTGGGCATTCCCGTCACCGGTATCGCGGAGGCCGTCTTCGCCCGCGCGCTGTCCGGTTCGCGTGCCCAGCGTGCCGCCGCCAAGGGCCTGGCCTCGGGCACGCTCGCCGACAAGCCCACCGATGTGGAGACCTTCACCGAGGACATCCGCCGCGCGCTCTACGCCTCCAAGGTCGTCGCCTACGCACAGGGTTTCGATCAGATCGCGGCGGGCAGCGCCGAGTACGGCTGGGGTCTGAAGCCGGGCGATCTGGCCACCATCTGGCGCGGCGGCTGCATCATTCGGGCCCGGTTCCTGAACCGGATCAAGGAGGCCTACGACGAGAACCCGAACTTGGAGAGCCTGATCCTGGCCCCCTACTTCCGTGAGGCCATCGAGACCGCGATCGACAGCTGGCGCCGAGTGGTCGCCACCGCGACCCTGCTCGGCATCCCGGTGCCGGCGTTCGCATCGTCGCTGTCCTACTACGACGCCCTGCGCGCCGAACGCCTGCCCGCCGCCCTCACCCAGGGCCAGCGCGATTTCTTCGGTGCGCACACCTATGAGCGCATCGATGCCGAGGGCAAGTTCCACACGCTGTGGAGCGGGGATCGCAGCGAGATCCAGACCAGCTGAGGGCGGGGAGGCCGGAGCGGCGGCACGTCCGCTCCGACCTCCTGTCCGGCTCAGACGCGTTCGATGCGCGCCAATGTCCTTGCGCTGCCGTCGACTTCGAGTTGGACGTGCAGGCCGTCCCGGCTCTGCCAGGAGCGGATCAGCACCTCGTCGCCGGCCATGACGGGCCCGGCGTGTTCGAGGATCACCCGGTACGGCGGGGCCGGGGCGTCGGGGTAGCGGGCGAGGGCCTCTTCGACCGCCTCCCAGTGCACCGCGTTGTTGACGTGGCCGTAGCGATCCACATCGGTCACCCGCAGCGGGAACGGCCGCACCTCGCCGTCCGCGCCGGTGTGTTCGGCGAGCGCGGGCCGCCAGCGCAGCCGGTGCTGATCGGTGGCGGCGAGCATCGGCGCCATGAAGCGGTCGGTCATCCGGGCCGGGCGCCCGGCCTCGATATCGACGTGGATGAGGAACATCTCGGTCTCGATCAGGCCGCCGTTCTCGCTGCGGACCTGGATCCGCATATTGCACCACCGGTTCGACAGCGCCGAGGGCCAGCGCCGCAGATGCACCCGGTCACCGAATTCGATGGGTGCCAGCACATCGATGACGGTGCGGCGCACGATCCAGCCCGGATGCAGATCGCCGTCGTCGACCACCTGGAGGTGGTCGTAGCCGATGTCCTGGAGGTACCGCGCGACCGCGTCGAGCCGTAGCCGCTCCTCGCCGTCGGTGTCGCCGAGGCGTACCGGCCAATGCTCGTGGAAGGCCCGGTTCTCGTCCGGGCACGGTGTCAGGGGGAACGCGATCTGCGCCAGCCGGTCGGCAGTGGCAGTGCTCATGCGGCTCCTTTCGCAGGTCGCGGGCCAGCGTAGCGCCGGCGACCCTTGCGTGCACGCGCGGCGAGGGGGACCGTGTTGGTGTGGTCGCTGATGTCGAGCGAGGCCGAACCGCATTCCGCGCCGCCGCGTGGGACGAGGCGTACGCGGTGCTGGGCCGGGCGGCCGACACCGGCGAGCTCGACGCCGCGGATCAGGAGATCCTCGCCGAATGCGCCCACCTGCTCGGGCACACCGAGCAGAGCGTCGACCTGCGCGGTGGGCTGTACGCGCAGTACGTGCATGATGGCGCGCACCGCGAGGCCGCACTGTGTGCCTATCGCATCCACCTCGTGCTGAGTTTGCACGGCGATATCGCCGCGGCCATGGGGTGGCTGGCCCGCGCGCAGCGCCTGCTCGCCGCCGAACCCGAATGCGCGGCGCACGGCTATGTGTGCCTGGCCGAGGCCGAGGCGAATTACTTCGCCGGCAATCTCGACCTCTCGCTGGAACTCGGGCGCCGCGTCACCGCGCTCGGCGAACGTTACGGCGATCGCGATCTGGTCGATTACGGTCTGCACCAGCAGGGGCGGGCCCGGGCCGCCCTCGGCGATATCGCGTCCGCTGTGGCTCTGCTCGATGAAGCGATGCTCGCCGTGGTCTCGGGTGAGGTGCGCAGTCCGCTGCTCAGTGCGGGCATCTATTGCAGCTCGATCAGTGTCTGCGAGGCCATCTCCGATATCGCCAGGGCGCAGGCGTGGACGTCGGCGTTCGAGCAGTGGGCGGGTTCGCGTCTGGTCGGCACGCCGATGTCGGGATCGTGCCGGATGCACCGAGCGGTGATCCTGTGGCTGCACGGGTCGTGGATCGAGGCCGAACGCGAGGCCCGGCTGGCCTGCCGGGAGCAGAACGGCACCGTCGCGATGGACGCGGGCCGCGCCTGGTACCAGGTTGGTGAGATCCGGCGACTTGTCGGCGATCTCGCGGGCGCCGAAGAGGCGTTCGCGCACGCCGGCCGATACGGCAGCGAAGTCCAGCCCGGGATGGCCTTGCTGCGCGCCGCGCAGGGACGCTCCGACGCCGCGGCGGCGGGGCTGGCGAGAGCCTTGGCCGAACGGCCCGCCGATCGCCTCGCCCGCGCGAAACTGTTGCCTGCCCTGGCCGAACTATCGCTGGCCGCGGGGGAGTACGCGCAGGCGCAGCAGGTGGTGGCCGAGCTGGAGGCGCTGGCCGATCTCGGTCCGGCGGTGCGGGCCTGCGCCGCCTACGCGCGCGGCGCGCTGCACCTGGCCGAAGACGATCCGGCCGCGGCGCTCCCGGCGCTACGGACCGCGGCGCGGATCTGGTCGGACCTCGATATGCCCTAATTCGGGGTGGATCGTCAATGGGCCGACGACCCCGACGCTGCCCCAGCGGGTGCCGAAATTGGAGCCGGCCAATCGGCCGTCCACGACGGCGGCGAAGGCGGCGCTCGGATCGACTGTCCACCGGGTGCGCACCAGGTCGGCGCTCTGGGCGAACGTCATCGGATCGGGGAGTCCGATGAAGGTGCCGAAGGCAAGGCGGAAGATCGAATCCGCTTCCGCCAGGTCTGATTCCCTCAGTGTCCGGTAGGCGGTCCCCGAGGCGTACCGGTTCGTTGTCGCAGTGCTCATATCCGAACGGTAGGGCCGGGGCCGGGGCTGCCGCATCGGGTGAACGGCCCATTCGGCCGGTGCTCGGCAATGAGGTGAAGTACCCACAGTCGTCCGGTGGACGGCGATCCCGATCTTCGGGAGGCGATGCGTGGTGAAACGCGAGGCCGGGGGAGTATGGAAGGGGAACGGGGTGTCCGCGCGTCGACGGCGCGCCGGAGACGGTGGAACGATCGGTCGAGGAGGCCGGGCATGCGCGGAATCAATCATGTCGTGCTGTACGTGTCGGATCTGGAGCGCAGTCTCGCCTTCTACGAGGGCGTCCTCGGTTTCGAACGGCTGCCCACCGGATTCCCGGGCGGCGCGTTCCTCCGGCACGCCGGTTCGGCCAACGATCACGACCTCGGTCTGTTCCAGGCGCGCAACGCCGCGGCCGCACCGCCCGGTTCGGTCGGGCTGTACCACGTGGCGTGGGAGGTCGACACCTTGGCCGAGCTCGCCGCCATGCGGACGAAGCTGGCCGGGGCGCGTGCGCTCACCGGTTCCGGCGATCATGGTTCGACCAAGGCGCTCTATGGCCGCGACCCGGACGGCATCGAGTTCGAGGTGTGCTGGTTGGTGCCCGATGCACGGGTCGAGGAGGCGTTGCGTCCCGGTACCTCGTTGACGGGGCCGCTGGATATCGACGCTGAGATCGAGCGTTACGGCGCGGATACCGAGGGTGGTCCGCGCACCGATCCGTCTGTGTGGGCCCGGATCGCGGAACGTGATGCCGCGCAACGGGGTTCGTGAACAGCCCCGGGCCGGCAGAATGCGCCGAGGCCGGGCGACGCAGCGGTGCGGCCGCCGTCAGAACAGCCGCAGATTCCCGAGGTAGATCTTGTCGCCGACCGCTACCGCGATCTGCTCACTGGTGATTTCCCAGACCTGCCCTTCGCTGTCCCACACCTGAAGTCTGTTGCCCGCGCTGGACGATTCGGTGACGATGGCGACTCGGCTGCCGTCGGTGCCGAGCAGCGTGCCGTCGTCGGACATGGCGCCGGTGATCACATACTCACCGGTGTAGGCGTCCACCACCCGGCTCGACCCGTAAGTCGCCAGCAGCGTTCCGACTCCGCGCAGCGGCAGATGTTCGGGCCGATCGTCGCCACTGTAGGACTGCTGCTCCCAGAGCACGATCCCATTGCGCGGACTGATGCCAGCGTAGGTGGTCGTGGAGCCATTGGTCTTGATGGCCGTCGGCACCGAGGTCTCCACCGGGCCCCGCTGGGTGTAGTACGGGTGTTGGCTCGGGCGCCAGCCCGCGGGCAGGTCGGCGGTTTTGGTGCCGTTGCGGTCGTAGATCCCGCGTGCATCGCCGTCGCCGAGGACGAAGCCGTCGATGAAGACGTTCCACGTGTCGTCGAACTGTTCGGCGCTCTCGCGTCGCAGGATCTCCGCGCCGTCGTCGAGGCGGATCACCCGGAACTCCCACTTCGACAACGGGTTCGACGGATCGGGCGCGGAGGTGACCATGGTCAGCCGGGCCAGTCCGAACACGTCGATGGCATGGCGTGGCTGCCCGGACGGTGTGGTCGCGGCGATATCGGTGCCACTCAGCGGCGCGAGCTCGCGGCCGTCCAGCCCGACGACACGCAGCAGCGGTGACAGTGGGTCGTCGGGGCGGTCGACGAAGACGAACCGGTCACCGGCGGCGGTGAGGCTGTACACGTCGCCGGTGGCGGGCACGGTCGCGATGATCCGGCTCGCCGCGATATCGACCACCAGGACGGTGTCCGTGGGGCCGGACAGGTCGCAGGCCACGGCCGCGTGGTTCGGGCTCACGACACAGCCGACCAGGTGAGATTCGGTGTCGTCCAGGAGGATGGGCGCGGTGCCGTCGACGAGCCTGCCGGTCTTCGCGTCGACGATGTCGAGGTAGTCGACCCAGTCCGCCTCCGGCGATCGGACTGTGCGGGTGAACAGCACGATCTCGGAATCGCCGCCGACCGCCGACACCCTCAGCGTGCTCGAGCCCGGCGGCCCGGGAATCTCCTGCAGCGTCCACACCGGTTCATCCGGGCGCTTGTCGAGTGCCGGCAGGATCGGTGTCACCGGGCGCCGGGGCAGCTGCGCGGCTTCCTCGGCGCCGGCATCGTGCAGATACCCCCGAATGCCCACGACAGCGCCGATGGTCGCGATGACCGCGACGACCAGCCCGGCGATCACCAGCGGAATCCGGTGCGGTCGCGCCGATCGTGACCCCGCACCGACCGAGCCGGGCGGTCGGTGCGGTACGGCAGGAGTGGGCCCGGCGGCCGGCGGCCGGGCAGGTGCGGCCGGGGCGAACGCACCACCGGCCGGGTTGGCCACCGTTGGCGCGTAACGGTCGCTCGCCGTGCCGGGGATGGCATGCTGCGGCGCAGACCCTGCCAGCGCCTGTCCGAGGGCGGCCGCGAACTCCCGGCTGGTCGCGAAACGATGCTCAGGACTCTTCGCCATCGCCCGCGCGATCACCGCATCGACCTGCGGCGCGAGGTCGGGCCGCCGCTCACGCACGCTCGGTACCGGCTGTTGCGCGTGCGCCATGATCACCGCGACCGGGCTGGTCCCGGTGAACGGCTGCGTACCGGTGAGCAGATGGAAGGCGGTGGCGGCCAGCGCGTACTGGTCCGATCGTGGTCCGACCGGCAGGCCCTGCATCTGTTCGGGCGCGGCGTAGGCGATGGTGCCGATCGTCATTCCGGTTCCGGTGAGGTCGGAACTCTCCGGACCCATGCGAGCGATGCCGAAATCGGTGAGCAGGTAGTGGCCGGTCCTGGCGAGCAGGATGTTCGCGGGCTTGACATCCCGGTGGACGAGTCCGCGCGCACCCGCGTAGTCGAGTGCGTCGGCGACCTCCGCGATCGCCCGCGCCACCTCGGTGGCCGGCAGCCCGCCCGGCGCGGTCGCCAGCAGCGCCGAGACGTCGACGCCGTCGATCAGCGCGAGTGAGATCCACAATCGCCCGTCGAACTCCCCGCGGTCGTGCACGCTCACGATGCCGGGATGCGAGAGCGAGGCGGCCAGGTCGGCCTCGCGCTCGAATCGCCGCCGATACTGTTCGTCCCGGGTGAACTGCGCCGCGAGCACCTTGATCGCATCCGACCGCGGCAACCGCGGATGCCTGGCGACATACACCTCGCCCATGCCGCCCACCCCGAGTAAGCGTTCGATGGTGTATCCCGCGAACACCGACCCCGGCTCCAAAGCCCCCACCGCTGGTTACCTCCGCTATGCGATCCGTGAAACGATCACACCGTATACCGGGGGAGTCGTCGGCTGCCGCGCTTGCCGCATATCCCGGTGCGCGTCAGTGCGTGTCCGGCCGGGGAATTCGCACACCCGCGGCGCGAAGCTTGGCTTCCACCAGCGCGAGCGCCCGTGCGGTGGCCGATCCTTGTTCCTCGCCGTGGTGGGCGATCAGCTGGTATCTGGTCGCGGCCTCGGTGCCTGCTTGCAGGCCGGTCACGATGTTGAGATGGGCAGGGTTGGCCAAGTAGTGCTCGGCCATCGCGGTGGCGAGCTCGTCGATGCGGGGGTCGTCGGGTTCCCAGTCCGCGGCGTGGGCGGCGCGTTGGATCAGCGCGACGTAGCCGGGATCGTCGAGCGCCTGTTCGACATCGGTGAGGTACGCCTCGAAGCCTCCGGGGACCAACGCCTTGGCCAGAACCCAGCCCTCCCGGGTGGCGGCCACCTCGCCGGCCGGAAAGCCCAGGTCGGACATGCGTTCCAGCAGCGCGACGGCGCGGTCGCCCAGTAGCGCCCGGTCGCCGTCGGCGAAGCGGCGCAGCGTGGCGCGCCGCGCGATCAACTCCTCGATCCGTGCGGTGAGCTTCGCCTCCACGTCGGCGAGCGCGGCGGCGAAGGATGGCGCGTCGGCGGCGAGCATGGGCCCGATGTCGGCCAGCGGCACCCCGGCCGCGGCCAGCGTCCGCACCCGCACCAGCCGTAACAACTCGGCCGATCCGTACCGCCGGAATCCGGAGCTGTCGCGTTGCGGCTCGGCGACCAAGCCGAGCTTGTGATAGTGGCGCACCGTCTTCACGGTGACGCCGACGAAGGCCGCCGCCTGCCCGATCGTGACTCCGTTTCGCATGGTCTCAGCCTCCCGCATCAGGTGAGGCCGAGCGCGAAGGCGGCCGTGCCGGACGTCGCGACGAGCGAGGTGACGCCGACGTGCATCCCGATCGACAGCCGAATGTCCTTGTGCCGCCATGCCAGCCAGTACCCGGGGAAAGTGAAGATCACCCGCGAGAAGAACACCCACGGTGACCAGAAGTGGTACATCGCGAACAACACCGTGTTGCACACCGGCGCCCAACCGCCGAGATGGGCGATACGGGGCAGCAGGAAACCGCGGAAATACAACTCCTCGATGAGGGGCAGGGCGATTCCGGTGAGCGGCAGGCAGATCGCCATCGTGGTGAGCAGCGTCGAGTACGAATAGCCGTCCAGGTCGAGGTAGGTGTTGTTACCGCTGCCACCGGTATTCGCGTACGGCAGCCAGGTGAACAAGCGCTTGCAGGCGTTGTTCAGCGGTGCCAGCGCCAGCCCGAGCACCATCATCCAGGCGATGAGTGCGATGACCATCGGCACCAGTTTCGCGCGCGGGACGGGTCTGCCCGTGTACTGCAGCACGCCGCGCAATGAGACGCGGCCGTTGCGCCGGCGGCCCAGCCGCAGCAACCCGGCCAGGACCGGAATCAGGACCAGGCACAACGCGATCGCCCATCCCAGAAATGCCGGAAAACCGATGGCCGCGACGAACGGTTCCGCGACCAGCAGATAGAGGGCGACGATCAGGACGCCGGGGGCGAGATGCAAAGTCACCGACAGCGGCAGGCAGTGGCGGTCGCCCAGTAGCCGCTCGACCAGCCCGCCCGCCCGTGTGTCTGCCGAGGTGTGCATGACGAGAACTCCTCCATGTAGGTGGCCGCACCGAGCCGGATGAGCTCGGTGCCGCCAGGGCCGGCTACTCAGTGGACGCGGCGCTGGCGGCCACCGAACACCGCCGCGAGCAGCCGCTGCTGTGCGTTCTGGAACGGCACCGCGATGGACATGGCGGAATCGTCGACACAGGTCAGGGCCGCGGTCATGGTCGTGGCGCCGTCGGGGGTGCTGTACATCAGCGTCGCGTAGCCCGCGTGGGCGCCGTTGTGGGTGATCACGATGCCGCCGTCGTCGCCAAGATCCCGGATGAACACCCCGAGGCCGTAGTCCATGGCGGGGATGCCGGTCGGGTGCGGCGTGCACAGCTCCGCCAGCAGGTCGGCCGGCAGCAGTTCGCCGCGCAGCAGCGCGGAGAGGAAGGTGTGCAGATCCCGGGTGGTCGAGATCATGTCGCCGCCGCACGGGTTCCAGGAGGGGTTGTGACGGGTGACGTCGACGATTCGCTCCCCGCCGTCGCCGGTGCATCGGTAGTAGGCGTGGGCGTGCGGCTCGGGAATGTCCGGTGAGGTCTCCGGCGCCACGGTGCCCGAGAGCCCGAGCGGGACCAGGATCCGCTGCCGCATCTCCTCGGCGAAGGACCGGCCGGTGACCTTCTCGATGAGCAGTCGCGCCAGCACATAGTTGGTGTTGGAGTAGCTCCAGCCTGCCCCGGGCGCGAACCGCGTCGGCTTGGACAGTGCCAGCTCCACCAGTTCCTGCGGCCGATAGGTCTTGAATCGGTCGGCCACCCACTCCTCGCCCGAGGGGGTGCCCGGTGCGGGGATTCCGAGCACCACCGTCCCGTCGTCGTAGAGTTCGCCGGTGAAGTTGAATATCCCGCTGGTGTGCTGCAACAGCATCCGCACGGTGATCCGCTCGTCGAGCGCGAACTCGGGCAGGTAGTGCACCGCGGGGCTGTCGAGCCCGATCGTGCCCTCGGCCACCAGGTGCAGGACCAGGGCCGCGGTGAAGGTTTTGGTGTTGCTGGCGATCCGGACGTGCCCGTCGACCGGCGGCTTCGCGGTCCCGCCGAGTTCGGCGGTCCCCGCACTGCCTGCCCATTCGCCGCGTTCGTCGTTCACCCGCACCGAGACGCCGACGAACCCGGAATCGACGATCTCCGCCATCGCCTTCCGAAGCTCCGGGCGGTCCTGCGCGGCAACGGTATTCGGCTCGATGGCCGCACTGTGCGCCCGGGTGGGGTCGAGGGTGGTGGCGGCGTTGTGGTTGTTCGGCATGGTGGTGTGCTCCTGTACTTCGCTGTGTCCCGGTCGGCTTCGTGCCGTGGCGAGGAGCGTCCACCCTGACCCGAGGTCAATGGCAACGGTGATGTGGACCACACCTAGCCGAGGGCGTTCAGGTCTATCAGGGTGGCGAGGATGGTGGCGCCGTGGTCGGTGCCTTCGGCGCCGGAGAGGATGCGATCGAGGAGGGGAGCGTTGGCGAGCATGCCCGCGCCGTAATGGCCGGTGCTGCGGGCGCTGGACAAGACGGCGTAGATGATCGCGGCGTACACCTGGGACCGGGGGATGGTGAGGCCGGGGATGGTGTCGAGGCGGGCATCGACGGCGTCGATCACTTCACGGAGTACGGCGATTTCGATCTCGCGCAAGCGGTCCACGACTAGTATCCGAACTTCATGCGATTCGACGGGGCCATCCGATTGTGTTGCACCAGTAACGTTTTCGCTTGAAATTTGATGGCGCACACGGTGATCGGGCAGTCGATGTGCTCCTGCATCACCCGGTGGGCGAGCTCGACGGACATGCTGAGAACGGCGTTGTGGCGAAAAGGGGGAAGGGCGTTCATAATCGGGAGCACCTCCGGTCTCGTCATCGGTTGGTGTGTGCCCCGAGAGCCGGGGTCCGATTGGGGCGGACCCGCACCGGCGCTCTGGATCTGAGCTCAGTAGACACGCCGCGCAATGGCTTTGGAATGTCCATCATCGGGTTTCTTACGTCGAGACACCCAATTTCTGCGGTGGGCCGGCCACGACCATGTGTTCCACGGCGGGGCGTTCCATAATTCGAACAATCCGATAGCGAGGCTAACGAGATGGCAGCGGGGTCGACACTCCCACAACGGGCGGCCGGGCGGGAACTGCGCAGGTTGCGGATGCGGGCGGGCAAGAGTCAGACGGCGGCGGGCAAGGCGATCGAGGTGTCGCCGCAGACCATCGGGAGGATGGAGGACGGGCTACCGACGAAGTTGTCGCGGGTGTACGTCAACGCGCTGTGCGATGAGTACGGGGCCACTCAGCGGGAGCGCGAGCAGCTACTGATACTGGCCGCAGAGGTCGAGGAAGCGAAGAAGGCCGGGAAGACTTGGTGGCGCAGCTACGCGGTGGAGCCGGGGTTCAATCACTATCTCGCGCTCGAAGACGCTGCGAGCAGGGTCACCAGCTTCCAGATGACCCTGGTGCCCGGACTGTTCCAGACCCCCGAATACCGTAGGGAACTGATCTGGGCGGACGACCCAACCCTCTCGACGAACGATGCGGAACAGAAATTAGAGCTGGCCATGCGACGGCAGGCCAAGCTGAATCAGGACGGATTCGGGATGAACGCGATCCTGTCCGAGGCGGTGTTGCGTCACCGGGTAGGTGGACCGTCCGTCATGGCCGGGCAACTCCACCGCCTCGCCGAGGTCGGCGGTATGCCGAACATTTCCGTCCGGGTGATCCCATTTCGCGCAGTCGGACACATCGGACTCCAGACCGTCTCCTTCTCGTTGCTGGAGTTCCCGCCCATGCCCTCTTCGCGGATGCTCGTGCCGCCAGTGGCCTATTTCGAGTCGTATACCGGACATTTGTTCCTGGAGCAGGAAGCCGAGATCCAACGCTACAAAGACGCCTGGGCCAGGTTGGTGCGTGTAGCGTCGGACGAACAAGACACCAGATCGCTGATCCTGGAGATAGCGAAGGAGTTCGAGAATGAACAACATTGACCTTTCCAGGGCGCGGTGGTTCAAGAGCAGCCGGTCCGAACGGGCGAATACGTGCGTCGAGATCGCCCACCTCGATGGCGGCATGGTCGGCGTCCGTGACTCCAAGAACCCGGCCGGGCCCGCCCTGGTGTTCACCCCGGCCGAATGGGACGCCTTCCTGAGCGGTGCTGCCCGGGGCGAGTTCGACCGCCCCTGATCCGCTGTTCGGGTCGAGGCCCCGGTTCGCGGTGAGTCCTGGCGAGGCGCGGGACCATCCGTTCATGCCTCCGCACGAACGGCCGCCGGGCGGAGGTGGGCGAGTGGTGGCGCGCGGTTCGCGGCGGGAGGCCGGGACCATGTGGGACAGTCGTTGGCCCCTCCCGGTGTGATCCCGACCATGCTCGTCCCGCATTTCCGGCCTGCGACCTGGCAACCCCGTCCCGGTACCGGGTACCCCGATTCGCGCAACCTGCTGGTCGGCTGACAGGATCACCGGCGCAGTGCGGTCGAGGTGGGTGCATTCGCCACGTGGAATCGATGATCTACCCCCTCGATCGAGGGACACGTGGTTGGAAAGGAACACCGGGATTGACGACGGACGCGCGGGCTGAGCTGGAGGCTTTTCTGCTCGGAGACCGGTTCGCCTGTCTGGCGGGGCGCTCCGCCTGGCGGCAGGGCGGCATCACCCACCGCCACTACGAGGTGATGGGCGGCGCGGAATCGGCGCGGTTGATGGCCTCGGATCTGGCCGAATTCGTCGGCTCGGCGGAGTGGAGCGCACGCAAGTTCACCAGCTTCATCGCCACCTTCGAGCAGCCTCGGGGCGTGGACGAACTGCGTTTCGAAGAGCTGCTGTGGCAGCACCTGCAGCTGCTGCACGAGGCCGACGCCGACACGTACGCCTGGGCACCCGGCTACTCCTCGGACCCGCAGTCCGGCGAGTTCGGCTACAGCGTGGCGGGGCACCCGTTCTTCGTGATCGGCCTGCACGAAACCCACCGCCGCTACGGCCGCCGCCCACCGTTCCCGATGCTGGCGTTCAACTCCCACGAGCAGTTCGGCCGGATCAAGGCCGCGGGCATGTGGGATCGCCTCGCCGAGAAGATCCGCAAACAGGACATCGCGCTGCAGGGCGACATCAACCCGAACCTGCTCGAATACGAGAAGCTCTCCGAAGCCCGCCGCTACTCCGGCCGCCCCAAACCCGCCGACTGGCAGTGCCCGTTCAGCGCCCGCCCCGCCGCCCACGACCGCGAACTGGCCGGCGCCCAGGGCTGACCCGAGCCGGTCGCGCGGCCGACGTCACTATCGGCGAGCGGCAAGAGCGTCCAGCTTGACGTCTCGCCGGTCCGCCGGTGCCTGCGGGATTCGCGGGCGCCGAGGGCCTGGCGATCAGCGCTGCGACGATCTGCCCGGGGGTATCGACGTGCCCGGCGACACTGGGTGACCGAGTCGCTGCTCATTCGAATCGCGCCGGACACCCACGGCTGGTCCGTTGCGTGCGGGCGTCGTGACTCTGGGTCGTGGTGTCGAGGCCGACGGAGATGGCGTCCAGCTCGGCTGCTGCGGCGCCCATGGTGTGGCGTCGAATTCGGCGCCGTGGTCGACTGCCGAGCTCGCTACGCCCGATACGTGAGGCGCCATTCTTCCGCGAACGACGGCCGAGCGGATCTGGCATCGCCATGACGGACGCCCTGCTGACCAGGGCCGCGCCTTCGTTGCGCGCGTCGGTCGCCGCGGAATGCTGGAAGATTCCGCTGCCCGGTAGGCCCGGACGTGCGTCGACGGCATTCCGGCGGTGTGACCGCGCGCGCCTGATCCGCTCGCGCGGGCTGCTGATCGTAGCGCTCGCGATCCATCAATATCTGTCGTAAGTGAATCAAAATTCTTCACTAAAAACCATGACAAGACCTACATCACCATGGTTATGTTAATGGTGATTCTGGCACTGAACGGTCCAGTGGTCGTCTGTCGGTGACCGCAGGGCGCGCAAGGATGGGTGATCGTATGCGGATGTCTGCTCCGGTGGCCGTCGCGGCGGTCATCGCGGCCGGGGTGGCCGTGCCGAGTTCGGCCGCCGGTGGTGAACGGCCCGTGCCCGCAGGGGAGGTACCGGCGACGGTGGCGGAGAGCCGGCCGGAGGACGAGGCCCAGGCACGCATGGTCGGGCTGCTGCCGGTGTCGGCGCCGCCGCCGAGGATGCTGCGGTCGGTGGAGCCGGCGGGCGGTGTGCAGGCGGTACAGCGCTACGAGGTGGCGTTGCCGGTCGCTGGTGGCGCTCTCGGGATCCCGGCGGTGGTGCTCGCCGCCTACCGCAATGCCGAACTCGCGCTCGCCTCATCCACTCCGGGGTGCGGCCTCTCGTGGCATCTGCTGGCCGGCATCGGGCGTATCGAGTCGGGCCATGCCGCCGGTGGGCGGGTGGACGATGCCGGTACGACGGTGCAACCGATCTTCGGTCCCGCCCTCGACGGGACCCTTCCGGGCAACGAGGTGATCCCCGCGGCGGGTGGCGGCTACGTCCGCGCTATCGGCCCGATGCAGTTCCTGCCCGGAACATGGGGCAAGTACGCCGCCGACGGCAACGGCGACGGCGCGGCCGACCCGCACAATATTTTCGACGCCACCGTGGCCGCCGGGCGCTATCTCTGCTCCGGTGGCCTCGACCTGCGTGATCCGGTGCAGGAAACGCGAGCGGTGCTGCGCTACAACAACTCCCGCGCCTACGCGACCGATGTGCTGAGCTGGTCGGCGGCCTATCGCAACGGAGGCGCGCCCGCTCGGGCGGTCGATGTGACGCCCCTGCCGGTGCCACCGCCGGATTCCGGCGACGCACCGCCGGCAGTCCAGGCGGCGGCGGTCCCGGGGCCGCTCACGCTGGAGCCGATGACGTCGGTGTCGGTCCCGCATCGGCCGACTCCGCCGTTGCTCACCGTCCCCGGCCTACCGCCCATCGACTGCGGCCTGCTCTGCGCCGGGGGCCCCGAGCGCACCGGCCCCTCCGCCGAGTCGCCGGGATCCGATCCGGCGCCCGCCGCACCACCGGTCGAGGATGCCGAGCCCGGACTGCCCGGCCCCTCCGTATCGCCCGAGCCGCGCGAAACCCCTGAGTCGCTCGGAACTCCTCAACCGCCCGCAGTTCCTGAGCCGCTGGAAGCGCCCGAGCCGCCGCAGGTGCATCGAGTACCGAGCATCACGTTGCCGTTCGGCATCGTGGTACCGCTTCCGGCGCCGCCGACGTAGTGGGGCGAGCATGTCGTTGAGGATTCAGCCCACACCGAGCGCCATGGTGCCGGGCGCGCCGCCGCGAGCGGTCGCGATTTCCGCGGCGCGGGAAGTGCTCGACTATTTCGGCAAGTGTCCGGCGTGCGGATATCCCGCGAACGCGATCGCGCGCACGGTCACCTACAGCGATGGTTCGGTGCGCGAGCTGGCCACCGGCACCTGCGGGTTGCCCTGCGGATGGTCGGGTCCGGTCGAGCTCACCACGATGACCGGACCGAGGCGTCGATGAGCCGAACAAGCCCTCGGCGCCGCTGCCGCGCTGGGTTTCCGGATGAGTGTCACGGGAGGGGATCAACCGATGTTCGCAGGTAGGAATGCGTCGTTGCTGCATCGCTATCTGGGCGACCGCAGATTCGTGCTCGCACTCCCGCGAGCGATTTCCTTGCAGGTCCTGCATCCGGCGATCGCCGCGGCCCTGGTGGAGCATGCGCCGGAACGGTTGTGGGAGCACAAGAGACGCACCGTCTCCAGCATGGTGCACATCGCCTATTCGCAGCGTGATCTGCGCCTGGTGATCCGTTTCGGGCACGAGCACGTGAAGGGTGTCGATGATCTGGGCGAGCGCTTCCACGCGTTGAACCCGGAGCTGTTCTTCTTCCAGCACGCCACCTACGTCGACACGCTCGTCACCGCGATCTCGACCTTCATCCGCCCGCTGTCGGCCGAGGACCGGGAGGAGCTGTACGCGGATTGCCGTGACTGGTATCGCAGCTACGGCATCTCGGCGCGCAGCCAGCCCGCCACCTGGCCTGCCTTCCTCGATTACTTCACCGACGCCTGCGATACTCAGCTGCGCCCGAGTGCCCACTCCGCACTCCTGGAATCGCAAGTGCTGCGCCCGGATTCATGGCTACCCGGCACCCTCCCCGGCTTCGCGGTGCGCTCGCTGTTCCACGACCGCGCAGCCGAACTGTTCGACGCGCGTCCCAGCACTGCCGACACCGTCGCCTTCCGCACCTACGCCACCGCTGTTCGCGCCGGAATGCTGCTGGCCCCGCGCTCGGTCAAGTACCTGCCGGCCGCCCGGCTCGCGGCCAAGAACGATCAGACCTACATGGACACGACCGCCACCGCCGGCGCATCGTGAAGCGCCGTGCCGGGCAGCGCTTTCATGGCGAGTGCCTCGACAGGGCGGAACACATCGGCCTGCCGATCATTGCGGGTCGATTCCTTAGCCGGTGAACCCGGTTGCGGCCAACACCTCGGCGAGGGGCTCGGCGACTCCGTGAATCCCGCCGAGCCCGGAGGCGAACAGTTCGGTGTCGACCGAGTCGCGGCAGCAGTTTTTCGGAAGCGCCGGACGAATTCGCGGGTCAGGCTTGGCACCGACTTCGATACCGAGGAGAACCATGTCGAGACAATCCTGGGGCCGGCTGTTACTGATCGCGGCCGCGGTGGTGAATCTGCTTCCGGCCGCCCTCACCGCGAACGCGGTGAGCATGGCCGGTTTCCTCGCGCTGATCCCGCTCGAACAGCCCGTGGGGCCTGCGCTGATGCGCGTGGCGAAGGTGGACGTGGTGGGCCTGCTCTTGCTTGCCGGTGCGGCGACGGCGTTCTCCAAGCGCGATGCGGGGAGCCTCGGATGAGGGCGATCGTCCTGGTGCTCGCGGCCGTATTCTTCGGCGGGATGGGGCTTTACGCGTTCGCGGCACCCGCGATGCTGGCTCGGCCGTTCGGCCTGTCGGTGCAATCCCCGGTGAGCCGATCTGAGATTCGGGCGGTATACGGCGGCTTCGGGCTCGCCATGGCGCTCGTACTCGGCTGGTCGGCGTCGGGAACGGGTGCGATGCACAGCGGCGCCGCCGTCGCGGTGGGTATGGCACTCGCCGGGATGGCGGTCGGGCGCGTCGTCTCGCGTGTGTGGGACGCGCCCACCGCGTACTATCCGATCTGGTTCTACTGCCTGGTCGAAGCGGTAGGGGCCGGGCTGATCCTCGCCGTCGCGTGAGCGGGCTCGCACGGGCGAGGACGGCCTCGTGCGTGCAGCGCACAGCCTTCAGCTATATTGAAGCTCGGTCGATTGTGCGCTACTCTCGCCGGCATGACGGAAACTACTACTGATCGTAGTAATGGTGCCGGCCCCGGCGGCTTCTCCCGACGCGTCCTGTTCGGCACCGCGCTCACCGCCGCCGGTGCCGCGACCGCCGGCGCGGTAGCAGGCCGAGCTACCGCGCCGCAGCGCAGCGCCTCCGTGATCGAGGCCTTTCATGGTGCTCATCAAGCCGGTATCGCCACCCCGGTCCAATCCCACGCGCTGTTCCTCGCGTGCGACCTCGCGCGACCCGACCTCGGGGCACTGCGTGAGCTGCTCTCCGCATGGACCACCGTCGCCGCGGCAGTGACCGCGGGGGAGCAGATGCCCGAAGCCGCCGATGCTCTCCCGGGGGCGAGCGCTGAGACCGATGTCGCCGCCGGGCTCGCGCCCGCTCGGCTGACGGTGACGTTCGGGTTGGGCCCGAGCGTGTTCGACGACAGATTCGGGCTGGCCGCCCGCCGACCGAAACACCTGCACCCGCTTCCCGAATTCGCCGGCGATGCGCTGAATCCGGCGTGGTCGGGTGGCGACCTGCTGGTGCAGATCTGCGCCGATGACGCCCAGCTGGTCAGCCACACCTTCCGGGCCTTGCGCGCCCGCATGCCCGGCCTTGCCCGCATGCGGTGGACCCAGCACGGTTTCCTGAGCCGCCCGGGCGGCGACGGCACCCCACGCAACTTCTTCGGATTCAAGGACGGAACCGCCAACCCCCGCAACGGAACCGTCGACTTCGATCGCGCGGTGTGGGTGGACTCCCCGGACGAGCCGGACTGGTTTCAGGGCGGAACGTATCTGGTGTTCCGCAAGATTCGGATGAAGACCGCCGAATGGGATCAGCTTCCGGTGTTCCAGCAGGATCAGATCATCGGCAGGCGCCGCGGCGACGGTGCCCCGCTGGGTGCGCATTCGGAGTTCGATCCAGTCGACCTGCGTGCCCGGGACGCCAGGGGAGAGCTCGCCATCCCGGACGACGCGCACGTGCGCCTGGTGCACGGCATCCCCATGTTGCGCCGCGGCTACAACTACGACTACGGAGTCCTGATCGCCAACGCGGGCGGTGCACCCGACCCCGGGCCCGCCCGCCCGCACACCCACGCGCCCGGCACCCCCGAACACACCCACGGCGGCCACAGCCAGCTCGACGTCGGCCTGCTCTTCGCCGCGTATCAGAACAACCCGCCCGAGCAATTCATCAGAGCCCAGCAGGCCATGACCACCGACCGTCTGAACCCGCTGATCCAACACACCGGCAGCGGATTCTTCGCCATGCCACCGGGCGTTCGACCGGGCGAGACGATCGGCGCCGGGCTGTTCGGTTGACCGGCGGTGCGGTTGCGGGAGCGCCGCTGCCGCGGACCGATCACTCCCTCGCCGACAACACCACGCCACGGTCATCGACCGCGGCGGCGAGTTCGCCGAGCAGACCGAGCGAGCGGGTCAGCTGGATGGAACCGTTCTTCTCCAGCGCACGGCTGAGCACGCAAGCGATAAGTTAATGTGGATTCTGTCAATGAAACGGGTTCTAACAGGCAATATAGCCGTCTATGTTAGGTTCAGAACTCTCAGTGCAATAGCAGGATTGGGGATGCGTCGGCACTACGAGGGTCGGCTTCGGTGGTGGCTTCGACACCGTGGAGAGCGCCGTGGGCACGGCGGGTTTCGCGGCGTTGATCTGCTCGAACAGCCGATGGGGGCTGCCCCGTTGCGCACGCGTTCGGGCTGCTGGTCTTGCTCGCCCGGGGGCGGTGGTGCTCGTTCTGGAAGCAAGATCAGGAGGGCCGCGGGGAGAGCCGTTGCGCGGCTGTATCTTTCGGCGGGAAGAGGCGTCAGGCGCGATAGGGGGCGGTGACCTCCGCTGTGCCGGCTGCGATCAGTCGACGATGAGCACGAGGGTTTCGGCGACGCAGGCCGGCTTGCTCGCTCCGCCGTCCACCACGTACTTCGTCCTGACCAGGGCGCCCGCGGGGGATTCGGTGACGTCGGTGAGGGTGACCGTTGCGCGCAGCGTTGACCCAGCGGGCACCGGCGCCGGAAACCGGACCTTGTCCACCCCGTAGTTGATTCGCGCCGAGCCGAATTCGAACGAGACCAGTGATCGGCTGAAGTGCGGCAGCAGCGACAGGGCGAGGTAGCCGTGGGCGATAGTGCTGCCGTAGGGGCCGGTGGCCGCGCGTTCGGGGTCGACATGAATCCACTGCAGGTCGCCGGTGGCCTCGGCGAATGTGGTGATCCGCTGTTGATCGATCACGAGCGGCTCGCTGGGGCCGATCGGGTCACCGAGCGCGGCGCGGACATCGTCGAGTGAGGTGAAGACCGTGGTCACGGCGAACTCCTGTCTATCGGGCGATGCGATCGACGGTAGCCCGCCGGGGATGCGGACGCCTGTCGCGACGGCGCGGGAATGTCCGGCCGGTAGGCGGCGATGACGTCCGCGAGTGGCCCGGATCAGTCCGGCCGGTGGCAGAAAACTCGCTCCAGGAGAACGCGCAGCTGATCGCGCTCCTGGTCGCTGAGCCGGTCCAGCCCTTCTCGGGTGGTGCGCATCTTGGCGCGGATCGCGTCGGTGACGCGCTCGCCCTCGGGGGTGATGACCAGGGTGGTGACGCGCCGGTCGACCGCGCTCGGCTCGCGGCGCACCAGACCGCGCTTCTCCAGACGGTTGATGATTCCCGTCACGTTGGACGCGTCGCAGGCCAAAGTGTCGGCCAGGGCGCGCATCGCGACCGGCCCCCGGCGCAGCACCGTCAACGTTTTGCCTTGGCTCGCAGTGAGGTTCTCGCTCGCGGCCGCGACGGTGAAGTCCCCGTAATAGGCGCCGAGCGACACCGACAGCAACTCCATGAGCCGGGCCGTCTCGACGTGGGGTGCTTGCGTCATGTCACCACCCTATCCGCAGAAACTTGACTATCTCAAATAGTTACCTCTAGCGTGGCCATTGCTTGAAGTGCTCAACCATTGATGTTGTCAAGTAATAGGAGTATTCAGTGACCACCACCGCGTCCGCGGCCTCCCGCACCGCCGAGGTCTTGTCACGGCCCGTGCAGCTCAACGGCCTGACCGTCCCCAACCGCATCGCGATGGCGCCGATGACGCGCATGTTCTCGCCCGACGGTATCCCCGGTGACGATGTGCGGTCCTACTACGCCCGCCGCGCCGCCGCCGGCGTGGGCCTGATCGTCACCGAAGGGACCTATGTCGGCCACGAGTCGGCAGGCAACCATGACCGGGTGCCGCGCTTCCACGGCGAGGAACAGTTGGCCGGGTGGGCGAAGGTCGCCGAGGACGTGCACGCGGCCGGCGGCACCATCGTGCCGCAGCTCTGGCACATCGGCATGGTCCGCAACCAGGGCGAACAGCCCTACCCCGAGGCTCCGGCCGTCGGCCCCTCCGGCATCCGGGTCGACGGCACCGAGGGCGCGGGCAAGGCGATGACGCAGTCCGATCTCGACGATGTCATCGGCGCCTTCGCCGAGGCCGCTGCGGCCGCCGAGCGCATCGGCTTCGACGGCGTCGAATTGCACGGTGCGCACGGCTATCTCATCGACCAGTTCCTGTGGGAACGAACCAACCGCCGCACCGATGGCTACGGCGGTGACGCGGTGGCCCGCACGAAGTTCGCCGCCGAGATCGTGGCCGCGGTGCGAGCGGTCGTCTCGCCGGAATTCCCGGTGATCCTGCGCTACTCGCAGTGGAAGCAGGAGGCCTACGACGCGCGGCTGGCCGAGACCCCGCAGGCGCTCGAGGCGATTCTCGCGCCGCTGGTCGCGGCCGGTGTGGACGCCTTCCATGCCTCCACTCGCCGCTACTGGCTGCCGGAGTTCGACGGTTCGGACCTGAACCTGGCGGGCTGGACCAAGAAGCTCACCGGCAAGCCGGCCATCACCGTCGGCTCGGTCGGTCTCGACGGCGATTTCCTGCACGCGTTCCGGGGCCGGGGGGCCGAGCTCGGCAACCTCGACAACCTGCTCGATCGCATGGAGCGCGACGAATTCGACCTCGTCGCCGTCGGCCGCGCGCTGCTGCAGGATCCGGAGTGGGCGTCGAAGGTGCTCGACGGCCGCTTCGACGAGCTGAAGCCATATGAGGCGACGGCACTGAAAACGCTGAGCTGAGCGAATTACGCTGTGCGATAAGAGGTCTGGTTGTCGGCCGCCGGAGCTGCGCCCTTCGCGCGTTGGGGTCGGCTCCGGGTGCGGCCCGTCAGTAGTCGAGCGCGTGTGCGGGCTGACAGACCTGCAGTGGCGACGGTAGATATCGCGCTACGGCATCCAGTAGCGGTGTGACGTCGCCGCGGGCGGCCGCATCGCACAGCACGGGTACCGCGTCGCCGACGTGGGTGAGGCGGCGGACATGGTCGTGCACCCTCTCCGGTGGCATATCCGGCCTACCGGTATCGGCGGACGCGGCGTCGGAATGCATGATCGCCGCCCGCAACCGGCGGTACCACGGTTCGGCGAAACTCCACTGCCGTCCGTAGTAGGCGGTGGCCACCGGCTCCATCGCCCACACCGGAATCAGCTGTACGACGCCGTCGAAGAGCGTGCCGAGTCCGTGCGGGACGTGCAGCACCAGCGGCACCGCGCCGTGGGTGCCCGCGATGGTGCGGACGCAGCGATCGAAATCGGCGCCGGGCCGATCGAGGCCGGTCACCAGGCACAGCCGCGCGACCTGGTGATCGTCGGCGACGCGCAGCGCTGCCTCGAGCCGCGGGGAGTCGGCGGTGGCGTTCATGACGGCCAGCATGCCGTCGGCCAGGCGGATGGATCGTTCGAGCAGGGGGATCGGTGCGTGAGTCGACAGTTCGTCCAGTCGTATCGTGTGCCCGGCCGGCCACGCGGCCGATACGGGCCCGGCCCCGGTGAGGGCGCGGCGCAGACGGTGGACGACGCCCCTCGTATCCTCCGGGGCGCCGACGACCGTGACATTGCGAATCGACTGCGGGTCAATGAGTTCGGTGCCCATCGCGTGGTGATCTCCAGATCGACTCCAGGAGGCGATCGCCTTCCCGATCCGGCCTCACCGTACCTGCCGCACCGAATCCGTGAAGCGGAATTCCGACCCAAAATAGAACGTGTTCCTATAACGTCGGGTTCGTGCAGAAAGAACAACGCCCCGCCGTGGCCGACTGGTTCACCGCCGACGACGGCACGGTGCGCCTGAAGGGAAGCCGCTGCACGACCTGCGGCACGCCGTACTTCCCGCGCAACACCCTGGCCTGCCGGAACCCGCAGTGCGCCGGTCCGAAGAACGGCTCCGAGCTCACGGAGTACCTGTTCTCCACTCGTGGCCGGATCTGGTCGTATGCCGACGCCCGGTACAAACCGCCGGCGCCGTACGTCTCGCCCGATCCATTCGAGCCCTATGTCGTGGCGGCGGTGGAACTCGAGGTCGAGCAGATGGTGATTCTCGGCCAGGTCGTGCGCGGTCTCACCGTCGACGATCTGGCCGTCGGCATGCCCGTCGAGCTGACCCTCGGCGTGCTGTACGAGGACGAGGACGCCGAGCACACGGTGTGGATGTGGAGGCCGGTCGATGCCTGAATCGAATGACCGCGATATCGCCGTCCTCGGTGCGGGCATGCACCAGTGGGGCAAATGGGGGCGCAACTTCGTCGAATACGGGCTGGTAGCGGCGCGTGCGGCGCTCGCGGATGCCGGGGTGGATCACCGCGACGTCGGCTACATCGCCGGTGCCGACACGATCCGCAACGGCTACCCCGGGTTCGTGGCGGGCGCCACCTTCGCACAGGCGCTCGGCTGGTCGGGTGCGCGGATTTCGAGCAGCTACGCCGCCTGCGCCTCCGGGGCCCAGGCCATCGCCAACGCGCGCGCCCAGATCCTGGCCGGACTGTGCGACGTCGCCCTGGTGGTCGGCGCGGACGCAGCCCCCAAGGGCTTCTTCCAGCCCGTCGGCGGTGAACGCCGCGACGATCCGGACTGGCTGCGCTTCCACCTGCTCGGCGCGACCAATCCCATCTATTTCGCGTTGTACGCCCGCCGCCGGATGGCGCTGCACGGCGCCACGCTCGACGATTTCGCCGCGGTCAAGGTGAAGAACGCCCGGCACGGGCTGAACAACCCGTATGCCCGGTACCGCAAGGAGGTCTCGGCCGAGGAGGTCGCGGCTTCGGCCATCGTCTCGGATCCGCTGCGCCTGCTCGACATCTGCGCGACCAGTGACGGTGGCGCCGCGCTGGTGCTGACGTCGATGGAGTACGCGCGCCGCCACGGGGCCACCGATCCCGTGCGCATCCGGGCCCTGTCCACGGTCACCCCGACCTTCCCCAAAACCGTGCTCGATCTTCCCGATTTCGCGACCGACTCCGCCGTGGCCGTCGAACCGCCGCCGCGCGAATTCCGCTCCGCGGTCGCGCACGCCGCCTACGAGGAAGCCGGTCTCGGCCCCGACGAGCTGTCCCTCGCGGAGGTGTACGACCTCTCGACCGCACTCGAACTGGACTGGTACGAGGACATCGGCCTCTGCGACAAGGGTGGCGCCGAGGACCTGTTACGCAGCGGCGCGACCACGCTGGGCGGTCGCGTTCCGGTGAACCCGAGCGGCGGCCTCGCCTGCTTCGGCGAGGCGATCCCCGCCCAGGCCATCGCTCAGGTCTGCGAACTCACCTGGCAGTTGCGCGGACAGGCCGACGGCAGGCAAGTGGAGAACGCCCGCGCGGGAATCGCGGTGAATCAGGGCCTGTTCGGCCACGGTTCGGCGATCATCGCGACCCGCTGAAACCGCGGCGATCCCGCCCCGGTACCGCACGGAGAACGCTCGACGACTCTCGACAACGCCCGACAGCGGAGCCCGGCCGTCTCGCCGGAGCTCCGCTGTCGGTCTGTGCCGGTGCTATGTCTGGCAGTTACCCACCGGAGTGGCCGGCGCGGCCGGCGTCTGCGATGCCAGCATGGCCGCGATCAGATTCAACAACACGTCCATATACTTCTCCTTGTCTCAATTGTCCGCCGGGGTGACGTTATTCGGCCGGCGGTGTACCCATGTGGGCACGTTATTTCTGATCGAGCTCGACGAGTTTGCAGACACAGAGCGTCACGGTATGCGCGAGGATGCCGCCGAAGTATCGTGTGCAGAATTCGGCGTACCCGACGGGGTCGCATTGGTGCGCGTGCCAGGCCGAGTCGACTTCGAGATCATCGGGCAGGTAGTTGCCCTTCATCCCACTCGCGCGGTATCGCTCGAGTGATTTCCGGTAGCGCGAGACCCGGTCATCGATCTGGGCCTCGGTCAGCGCGGTCGAGCCGGGCCAGAACAGATGCCCCCACCGCAGGTTCTCCCGGATATGGGAGTCATCGAAATCGGCTGGGGGGACCGGTGTTTGCGTTTCGGTCAGAGTGGTGCCGGTGGTCATAGCCTGGTTCCTCGATTCGATCAGAACTCACCATGTCGGCCAACAGGTCTCCAGCAGCGCCGGAGCTCCTCGATCTTCGAGGCATCGGTGTGGTGCGTCAAACATCACATGATTCACCTTTGGGAATGTTGGTTAGCTAAATAGCTTGTGCAACAACTTTGTTCGTCTGGACGTCACAGTCCGGGAGGGAACTCGTAGCTACTCGGGACGGCGGGCGTCATCCATCGCGTGCCGACGACGAGTGCGACTTGATCGTGGTGTACGAAGCGGTAGGCGGCCGGGTCGCCCTCGTA
Organism: Nocardia sp. CDC519; assembly: GCF_059509835.1. Classification (NCBI taxonomy): domain Bacteria; kingdom Bacillati; phylum Actinomycetota; class Actinomycetes; order Mycobacteriales; family Nocardiaceae; genus Nocardia; species Nocardia sp. CDC519. The sequence goes on from NZ_CM183377.1 coordinate 3,077,557, forward strand.
CCGGGTGCCGTTGACATAGAGCTGAACGGTCTCCAGTGGAGTCAGCTGGATGGGGCCGACCCGGTCGGACGTCAACGGCTGGCCCCACTCGGTGAAGAACTGTCCGAGGGTGAAGGGGATGTCTTCGCCGGACTCGATGTGCACGATGCCGGAGGTGTCATGAGTGTGCAACGGAGACCCCATCTTCCGGGCTTCGTCGATGCCGACCGACGCCGGGACGGTGACGTGCTGTCCGTACACGATGACATCGAGGTGCACGTGGTAGTGATACGTCGTCATGATCGTGTGTGAGAGTGTGAGCCCGGCGGCATGGACCGCGGCTTCGACGTCGGTGGGTAGCGGCCAGGCGGGCTGGAGCAGCGCGGATCCCGACGGAATCGGTTGAGCGGCAGCGAGTCCGGTGCCGGACACGGTGAGGGCGACGGCGGTGACTAGTGATGATGCGATTCGCATCTGTCGACAATTACGCACGAGCACCCACCGGCCCGCACGTGCGCTTCCCATGATCGGGAAACGGCCTGGCTATTGCGCATCGGTATGCTCTCTCGACATCCGGAACGATACTGCCGACCGCGACGCGGTGGACATGGGATTGTCTCGGCGACAACTACTTTCGCTGGCTCTGGCGACGGCGATGGCCGGATTCCAGGGGGACTCGGAGGTGGGATTTCTGGTAACCAGAATTGGCACTCTCCCAGTTAGACTCGCCGCCGTGCCGTAGTCGGAGGGCTGCTTATGGGAGCATCATGCGAGGACAATGGGCAGTCGAATTCTTCGACGGCGGATTCCGTGAAACCTTCTCCACGCTCGGGATCTACGACGATACCGACGCGGAGGTCGATGCGATCGTCGCCCTGCTCGATCTTCCCCGCGGAGCTCGAATACTCGATATTCCCTGCGGATTCGGCCGGCATGCCGGTCCGCTCGGCCGCCGGGGCTACCAGGTCGTCGGGGTGGACAATTCACCGAGTCAACTCGACGATGCCCGGCGTGGATACCCCGACTGCACGTTCGTTCTGGCGGACATGCGGACGCCGCCGGCCGGTCCCTACGATGCCGTACTGAACCTCTGGACCAGCTTCGGCCTACTCGACACCCGTGACGACGACCGCGCCGCGCTGGCTGCGTGGGCCGACGTGCTGGCGCCGGGCGGCAGACTCGTCATGGATATCGATGTGCTCGAAAGCTTCGAGCATCGGGTGCGTAGCGGCGACGAACCGATCAGCCATCAGCTCATCCGACGACACGACCTGCTCGGCCGAGCTCGATTCGATTGGGCCGAACAGGAACTCGCCTTGCACTGGGCCCGCCCAGGATGGTCGCGACGGTGTCGGCTCCGCATGTACTCGAGGCGGCAACTCGAAACGGCACTGCGCGACGTCGGTTTCCTCGACATCACATTCGCGGGCGATCTGTACGGCGGCCCGGTCGATCCGGACAGGCGAACCGTGATCGTCGCAACCAAGTAACCGGATCCGACGTGCCGAGCCGCCGCGGCCCGCTCCACGTCCGTCCGGCCCCGCCCGAAACGAGCGGGGCCCGACGGTGTGGCGCTACTCGGACTGCCCGCTGGGGAACGACCCCACCAGTCCACCGTCGACGACGAGATCCTGGCCGGTGATGTAGGAGGCGTCGTCGGAGGCGAGGAATGCCACGGCGGCGGCGACTTCCGCGGCGTGGCCGACGGTGCCCAGCGGTACCTGGGCCGCGTTGCGCGCGTCGGCGTCCGGGTCGGTGTTGGCGTCGCGGTACATCTCGGTGTCGATATAGCCGGGGCTGACCGAGTTGACGCGGATACCTCGTGGCGCGAGGTCGGAGCCGAGGGTGCGGGCCAGATTGTGCACCGCGGCCTTGGTCGCCGAGTACACCGAGGCGACCGGCAGACCGCGGTGCAACGTCCATGAGGCATTGAGGACGATCGCGCTGCCCTCCCGCAACAGGGGTAGTGCCTTCTGGACCGTGAAGAACACGCCCTTGAAGTTGACGTCGACCGAGCGGTCGAAGTCGTGTTCGGTCAGCTCGGCGCTGGGTTTGAAGATGCCGGTGCCGGCGTTGGCGAAGACCGCGTCGAGCCGGCCGCGCCAGGTCTGGATGGCGCGCATCAGGGCATCCAGGTCGTCGAGGTCGGAGACGTCGGCGCGCACGGTCAGCACTCGGGGGCCGGCATCGAGGTCGGCGGCGGCCCGCTGCAACCGGGCGTCGTCGCGTCCGGTGATGACGACGTAGGCGCCTTCATCGAGCAGGCGGCGGGCCGTTGCCAGGCCCATGCCGGAGGTGCCGCCGGTGATCAGGACAGTGCGGTTGGTGAATCGTTGCATGCGAATGAGCCTGCCGCCGGGGCGCGGCTTGCAGCAGTGCGCGCTGAACATGGGTCTGACACCACCACCTTCGGGACCGGGGCAACGCCCTCACCTACGGCTGCTTCCGCGTGCTGGTGGAACCCGGACCGCCGCGGCTCTTGCAAATTCTCGTCGAGCGCTTCAAACTCGTAATACACCGGGCGTGACTCGTGCGGTCATCGTCGTCCGCCCCGCGAAGGGAGAGCTCTCATCATGTCCACCCATATCGTCACCAACCAGGTCCCGCCTCTGGTCGACTTCGACGCCGCCGATCAGCCGGTGGTGCTGGAGGCGCTGCGGCGCGGCGGCGCCGAGCACGCGCTGGCCGAACTGCACGAGGTGGGCAGGCTGGCCGGCAGCGCGCACGCCCAGGAACTGGGTGACCTCGCCGAAGAACACCAGCCGGTGCTGAACACCCACGACCGGTACGGCCATCGCATCGACGAGGTTCGCTACGATCCCGCCTACCACGAACTCATGCGGCACGCGGTCGGCTTCGGACTGCACGGCACGCCATGGGACGACACCCGGCCGGCTCCGCACCTGGTGCGGGCGGCGAAGTTGAGCGTCTGGGGCCAGGTCGACGCCGGGCACGGCTGCCCCATCTCGATGACCTACGCCGTAGTCCCGGCGTTGCGCGCGAACCCCGAGCTGGCCGCGCGATACGAGCCCCTGCTGACCTCCCGCGTCTACGACCCGGTCCTGGCACCGCCCACGGAGAAGGCAGGGCTGCTCGCCGGCATGTCGATGACGGAGAAGCAGGGCGGCTCCGACGTCCGCGCGAACACCACCTCCGCCGTGCCGCAGCCGGACGGGACGTACCGCATCACCGGGCACAAATGGTTCACCTCGGCGCCCATGTGCGATTTCTTCCTGGTGCTCGCTCAGGCGCCGGGAGGCCTGTCGTGCTTCTTCGTTCCGCGGGTGCTGCCCGACGGCACCCGCAACACCTTCCGGCTCCAGCGGCTGAAGAACAAGCTGGGCAACCACTCCAATGCCAGCAGCGAGGTCGAATACGACGACACCGTCGGCTGGCTGGTCGGTGACGAGGGCCGCGGCGTACCGACCATCATCGAAATGGTCAACCTGACCAGGCTCGACTGCACCCTCGGCTCCGCCACCGCCATGCGCGCCGGCGCGGTCGCGGCCATCCACCACGCGATGCACCGGCGGGCCTTCGGCGCGAGCCTCGTCGACCAGCCGCTGATGCGGAATGTGCTGGCGGATCTGGTGATCGAGGCCGAAGGCGCGAGCACGGTCGCGCTCTGGCTGGCCGAGCTGACCGACCGCGCGGTGACCGGCGACGAGCAGGCCGACCTGCTGCGCCGGATCAGCCTGGCGGTCAGCAAGTACTACGTGTGCAAGCGCGGGCCGATTCACGCGGCCGAAGCGCTGGAATGCCTGGGCGGCAACGGCTATGTCGAGGACTCGCGCATGCCGCGGCTCTACCGCGAGGCGCCGCTGATGTCGGTGTGGGAGGGCTCGGGCAACGTCGCCGCATTGGACACGCTGCGCGCCATGGCCAAACAGCCCGCGGCGCTCGGCGCCTTCCTCGACGAGGTGAAACTCGCGGCCGGCGCCGACGCCGAACTCGACGGGGCGATCGCCCGGCTGGAGTCGCAGTTCACCGATTTCGACACCGCGCAGCATCGCGCCCGCCGCATCGTCGGCGACATGGCACTCGTGCTGCAGGGCTCACTGCTGGTCCGGTTCGGTCATCCCGCTGTCGCGGATGGATTCACCCGGACCCGGCTCGGCCGCGACCGCGGCGACGTCTTCGGCACGCTGCCGGTGGGGCTGGACACCGGCGCGATCATCGATCGGCTGACCCCGAAGCTCGGCTGAATCGACCGGCACGAGAGGAGTAAGCACGATGACCGCGACGAACCCGATCGCCGGCCCCCGCAACCGTGCCGGCGAACCCGCCGATTACGCCCGCCTGCTGCACGAACTGGCCGATGCCTCGGTGCACCGGCATTTCGACCCCTACCGTGATGTCGCCTGGGATGCGCCGGAGGTGCAGGTCGTACCCGACGACCCGCGCTGGATCCTGCCGAAGTTCGACCCGCTCGGCGGCCATCCCTGGTACCGCGCCCAGCCGAGGGAACGGCAGATCGCCATCGGCATGTACCGCCAGGCGAACACCGCGCGGGTGGGCCTGCAATTCGAGCAGCTGCTGATCGCGGGCTTCATGGTCTACCTCGGGCAATTGCCCAACGGGTCGGCCGAATTCCGCTACGCCACCCATGAGGTGATCGAGGAGTGCAACCACACCCTGATGTTTCAGGAGGCGGTCAACCGGTCCGAGATCGACGCGCCCGGATTCGGGAAGCTGTTCCACGCGGTCTCGCCCCTGGTGGCGCTGTTCCCGCGGATCTCGTCGTCCTTCTTCTTCATGTGTGTTCTCGCCGGTGAGGAACCGATCGACCACATCCAGAAACAGTATCTACGCGAGCAGGACGGCTATCACCCGATGGTGCGCGCCGTCATGCGGATCCATGTGGCAGAGGAAGCCAGGCATATCTCCTTCGCGCACGAATTCCTGCGCAGGCATGTGCCGAGGGCGTCGGCGCCCGCGCGGCTCGCGCTGTCGCTGGTGTTTCCGGTCGCGCTGCGGGTGGCCTGCGATCTGATCGCGGTGCCGCCGCGGGATTTCTGGCGCGAGTTCGACATCCCCGATCACGTCCGGCGCGAAGTGTTCTGGGGATCGCCGCGATCGCGCGCGACCCTGCGCGGCTATTTCGGCGATGTGCGGATGCTGGCCGAGGAGATCGGCATGATGAACCCGGTATCCCGCAGGCTGTGGCAGGCGCTGGGCATCGACGGCCGGGTCTCGCGGCACCGCAGCGAGCCGGACCGCACGCCCGGTCCACGCTGAATCAGGCTGTCTGCTGCGGGTTCTCGCCGATGTGGTCGGCGGCGAAGGCATAGAACTCGGCGCGGAACTCGGCGTAGCGGGCGCGGATCGCCGCGCCCGGCCAGTCGGCGGGCAGGAGTTCCACCGGCAGGACCGGGTCGTCGAGAATGTGGCGGACGGTCGCGGCCGCCACTTCGAACCGGGCGGTGATCGTATCCGCCGCGGCGAAGGCCGCGAGCAGCTCGCCGGCGCGGGCGGCCCAGCGTTCGGGACGGAAGAGGCGGCGAGCCAGCTCAGGGGAGGGTTCCTCGGGATCGCCGTGGAAGATGACCAGGCGTTCCCGCGCTGCGGCGGGCATGGTGAGCCCGATGTTGTCGGGTCGGCACCACACACCTTCGCGGAGCTCGCCGAGGCGGGCCTGACGCAAGGCGTCCCGGAACGCGGCCCGATCGGTGGAATCGGCGGCTCCGACAGTGACCACCCCGAGAACCCATCGGCCGTCCCAGGGTCTGGGATCGGGGGAGACGGCGGCGTCCTGGCGGCGTTGACGTTCGGCCAGGCGCTCGGAGAGTCGGTAGGTGGCATCGCTGCGTTCCAGGTCGCCCGCCGCCACCATGCGGGTGAGCGCCGCGCGCACCGCCGACTCCTGGAGGCCGAGACCGGTGCCCACCCGCACGATCCATCCGACCGGCGCCTCGGCCGGATGCGCGCCGAGCAGGACGCTCAGGATCGCCGAGCGCGCGGTGAGAGCGCGGACGGGCGTGCTGGCGGTGGGCATTCGCCGATCGTATCCGCTCGGCCGACGCTCGACCGGCCCCACCCGGCGGGGGTGGCCGCGATGGCGAACAGCGCGTCGACGTGCGCGGCGATCGCCTCGGGTGAATCGAGTTCGCGATTGGGGCTCGGCATGGTGGCCAGCGACAGGCTCACCCGCACCCCCCACTCGAGCACCAGCTCGATCGGCACCGGCGAATCCGCGGTCGCGGGATGGATGGCGTGCAGCAGCGGCGCGGCCAGCCCGGTGCCCTCGGCCAGAACCGGAGCCAGATCGATGGTCAGACTGCGGGCCAGTTCCTCGGGAGCGGCCTCGAGCATGGCACGGAACAGATCGTTGCCCCGGAAATAGGACACCGTGAACACCACCAGCTCACGAAAGTGCTCCCGCAACGGCAAGCGGCGGGCGAAGGCGGGTTGCAAGGCGACCAGGTAGTCCATCGCCTCGGAACGCATGAGCGCACGTTTGATCGCGGCCTGATCGCCCAGATACTTGTACACCGTCGGGCGCGAGACCCCGGCGCGTTCGGCGATGAGGGTGTGCATGCGCTCGGCGCTCGGCTGCTCGATGTAGCAGAGCCTGGCCGCGGCGAGGATGCGGGTGCGGAACTCCTCTGCGGTCGTCACGGCCCTCTTCGCTCGCTACCGGTGGGTCGGCCACCGTTCCTGCCTGCTGTCGTCGAGCAGTGTAACGGGGGCGAATGCGCGGTCAGGAACGCTGACCGCGCACCTGGGCACCGGCAGGCAGGAAACGGCCGGGGCCCCAGGTCCGGCCCAGCCCCTCGGCGAACTCGCCGTCGCGATAGACGACGCGCCCGTTGACGATGGTGGCGGTCACTGCCCCGTTGTCCCGGTTGACCATCCGGCGGATGCCGCCGTACTCGGGCATCTCCTGTTCGCCGAGCTCGTGCACGTTGTGGTCCAGCCGCTCGGGGTCGATCACGGCGATGTCGGCGCGGTCGCCCGCACGCAGGTGCCCGGCGTCGATGCCGAACCAGTCGGCGAGTTCGGCGGTGAGCCGGTGCACGGCGCGCTCCACGCTCAGGAACGGTGTGCGCACGGTCTGCGCGGACCGAACGCGTTCGAGCAGACGCAGGTGATAGTTGTAGAAGGCCATGTTGCGCAGATGTGCGCCCGCATCGCCGAATCCCATGTGGACGCCGCTGCTGGCGGCCAGCTTGTCCAGGTATTTCGGGCGGTCGTTGGCGATGGTGGTGCGCCAGCGGATCTGCCTGCCGTATTCGACGACCAGGTCGAGGAAGGCGTCGACCGGATGGATGCCACGTTCGCGGCCGATCTCGCCGAAGCTCTTGGCGATCAGGGATTCGTCGGGGCATTCGACGATGACGGCGTCGAAGAGGTTGCGGTGCCAGATCTTCGGTGAGAATTTGTTCTCGTAGTCGCGCCGGAACCAGCGCCGGTACTCCTCCGATTGCAACAGTTCGTTACGTTCGATCTGATCCTTGATATCGAGAGCGGCCGCGCCGGAACCGAATTCCTCGAACACGACCAGGTCGATCCCGTCGGCGTACACGGTGAACGGCACCGGCAGATGCTGCCATCGGAAATCGCCCTTCAACAGCTTGTTGAGCACCGGAGCGCTGTAGAGCATGAAGTAGATCAGCGGCGGGTAGGCCTTGGAATCGGCGGCGGCGAGCAGCGAGACCTTCAGTTTGCCCTTCTTGAACCGGCTGCCCGCGGCCAGGAAGAACTTGCCGATATTGGGCGTGAGCGAGATGCGCGGGGTGCTCTGCAGAATCCGGCCGCGGCGGCGCAGCACCTTGTTCAGCGCGCGGAACTCCTTGCCGCGCACGAAGGTCGAGGGCAGCGACCGCGAGCGGTAGAGATCGCCGTCGAGCTTGTCGATCCAGTTGGTGGTCGCGGACAGGCCGAGGAATCCGGCGTCGAGGGCTTCCTCGAGCAGGGCGGTCATCCGCTCGAGCTCGGCGGCGGTGGGGCGGACCTTCTCGTCGACGGCGCGGTCCATGCCCATGACGTGCACGCGCATATCGGATTGACCGAGGAAGGCGGCGATATTGAGGCCGAGATCGAGTTCGTCGATGGCCTTGGCGTATTCGGTCGGGGTGGACCAGGTGCGGTTCTCGTCGAGCACGCGGATGACGGCCTCGCGTGGCACCGCCTCGACCCGGCTGAAGATGTCGGCGCATTCGATGTTGCTCGCCAGGATGGTGGTCAGCGAACAGTTGCCGATGATCGCGGTGGTGACGCCGTGGCGGATCGATTCGGTGAGCGCGGGGGAGACCAGCATCTCGGCGTCGTAGTGGGTGTGGATGTCGACGAAGCCGGGCACGACCCATTTGCCGCGCGCCTCGATCACGGTGTCCACGCCGGTGGTGTCGAGGGTGGCCGTGCTGATCTCGGCGACGACACCGTCGCGCACGCCCACGTCGGCGATCTGCGGCGGGCGACCGGAACCGTCGAACACGATGCCGTTCCGGATCACCAGGTCGAATGCGGTCATGGGGCGGGCTCCTCGCGGGTTGTGTGTTACCGTCCGTCGCGGACATTTACAATTGTGGCATATTTGGAAACGAAGGTCGATTCCCGGCCTGTCGTCATCGGAGCGGAGGAGCGGTGTCCGAACCCGTTGAACTGCGGTTTTCCCTCGATACCGCCGAGCTGGCGGCGCTCGCCTGGGGCGACCCCGGCGATCCAGTGGCCCTGCTGGTGCACGGCTTCCCGGACTCGGCGTGGACCTGGTCCGAGCTCGGTCCCGCCTTGGCCGCGGCCGGCTGGTACGTCGTCGCGCCCTTCACCCGTGGCTACGCGCCCAGCTCGCTCGCCTACGACGACGACTACTCGATCGGCTCGCTGGTCGGCGACATCATCGCCCTGCACCGGGCCCTCGGCGCCGACGAGCGCGCCGTGCTCATCGGCCACGACTGGGGTGGGGCGATCGTGAGCGCGACCTCGAGCAGTCATCCGGAACTGTTCGCCCGCACCGTTGTCATCGGGATTCCGCCGCTGACGGTCATCGCGGACCTGCTCGATCCCCGCAACATCCGCCGCAACGCTGCGGTGATCGTGCGTCAGTTGCCGCGCAGCTGGTACATGAGCGTGGTCTCGACGCCGTTCTCGGAGTACCTCGGTGGCCCGCTGATCCGGCTGCTCTGGCGTCTGTGGGCGCCGGGCGTCGACCTGTCGGCGACCCGCGAGCTCGGCCTGCGGGCTCTCGGCACCCGGCCGCGCCGCCGAGCGGCGTTCAGCTACTACCGAGCGGTCTGGAACCCGCTGTATCGCCGCACGCGTGGTTTCGAGACCGAACAGCGCGCCGCGTTCACCCCGATGCGGCACCGCACCCTGCTCATCCAGGGCCGCGACGACACCTGCGGGTTGGCGCGCACCAGCGCCCGAGCTCTCGATCATCTGCCCGGCGGAAGCGTCCGCGAGGTCGTTCAGGACGCCGGTCATTTCGCTCATCTGGAACAACCCGAGGCAGTCGCCGCACTCGTCCTCGGTTATCTCGGCAAAGGAGCCGACGCATGAAGAAGCTGCGTTTCCGTAAGTCCAAGCCCGTGATGGACGCCCACGAATTCGGTCCGCTGCGGCTGAGCGCGCGCAACGTCTCCTTCGATCTGAGCCGGACTCCGCTGCACTGGATCCCGGATTACCCGGTCGCCTCGCACATGGTCAGCACCTACCATCTGCTGTTCCCCGAGGTCGAACGCTTCTTCATCGATGCGTTCACCGAAGCTCTGCCGCACATCACCGATCCGACCCTGCGGTCGGATGTGCTCGGTTTCATCGGCCAGGAGACCATGCACGCCAACACCCACGACGAGTCGCTGGCCGACTTCTTCTCCCGCAACGGTATCGATCCCGAGCCGCCGCTGGAACAGGCCCGCTTCCTGCTGCGCCGCCTGCTCGGGCCCCGCGAGTTCACCTCCCACAAGCAGGCACGCCAGTACCTGAACAACCGTCTCGCGATCACCGCCGCGCTGGAGAACTTCACCGCCTTCCTCGGCCACTTCGTGCTGAACTGCTCGTGGCCGGAGAAGGGCGCCGACCCGAATATGACGGCGCTGTTCACCTGGCACGGCGCCGAGGAGATGGAGCACCGCATGGTCGCCCACGAGGTCGCCGAATACTTCGACCCGCGCTACGTCCGCCGCCTGCGCATGACCCTGGTGACGCTGCCGCTGACCATCTGGATCTCCGCGCGTTTCGTCTGGTACCTGGTGAGCAACGACCCGACCCTGCAGCGCACCCGCCTGCAGACCCTCCGCGACATCCTGCGCGCCTGCCGGGAGGGTGTGCTGCCCTCGGTCGGGACCGTCCTGAAGTCGATGGTCGACTACCTGCGCCCCGGCTACACCCCCGACGGCACCGGCTCGATGGCTCAGGCCCTCGGCTACCTGGCCACGGTCGAGGCCCGCGGAAAGGCGGCCTGACGTCATGGGTTTCCGCACCGCCGACTTCCCGTCGAGTCTGCACCGCCCCGGCCGGCCGGACCGCCTGATGCGGTTCCTGTCGGTGGGATTGAACGGTTTGATGTTCGCCGAGAAGTTCGCCCATCTGCCGCCGGTGCCGAGCGTGGACCACGTCGACTTCCACGAGGTCACCGTGATCGGCCGGGAGATCGTCGCCCTGGACGAGAACGTGGTCGCACTGACCTTCGCAGGCACCGAACCGCTCGGCCGGTGGTCGGCCGGTGCGCACCTGGACGTGAAGCTACCCTCGGGCGCGGTGCGCCAGTACTCGCTGTGCGGGGACGCCGGCGATCATTCGACCTACCGCATCGCCGTGCGCCTGATACCCGACGGTCGCGGCGGATCCGCGGAGGTGCACAGCCTCGCCGTCGGGGACCGCATCGAGGTCAGCAAGCCGCGCAACGCCTTCCCGCTCGCCCTCGGCGGCTACAACCAGGCCCATCCCGCGGTTCGTTTCATCGCGGGCGGTATCGGCATCACGCCGATCCTGCCGATGCTGGCCGCCGCCGACAAGCTCGGTGTCGAGTGGACGATGATCTACGCGGGGCGTAGCCGCGAATCCCTGGCGTTCCTCGACGAACTCGCCCCCTACGGCGACCGGATCACCCTCCACGTCGATGACGAGCAGGGCCTGGCCGGCGCCGAGGAACTGTTGGGTCCCTTGGTCCCCGGTGCCGCCGTCTACACGTGCGGACCCGCTCCCATGCTGGATTCGCTCAGCGCCGCGCTCGCCGAGCACCCGACGGTCGAATTCCACTTCGAGCGCTTCAGCGAAGCGCCCGTGGTCGACGGCAAGCCCTTCGAGTTGCGACTTGCCCGCACCGGCGAGCGGATCACCGTCGACGCCGACACCACGGCCTTGACCGCGCTGCTGGAGAAGCGGCCCGACGCCACCTATTCGTGCAGGCAGGGTTTCTGCCGCTCGTGTGCGGTGCGGGTCCTCGACGGTGCTCCCGAGCACCGTTCGGCCGCGTTGAGCAAGGCCGAGGAGGAAGAGGGCTACTTCCTGCCGTGCGTCTCCCGCGCCGAAGGCACGCTCACCCTCGATCTCTGATCGGCCCGCGCTTCCACCGCAGCTCGGTGCCCCGGCCCCGAAAGGAGCCGGGGCACCGGTGTTTTCAGGAGTCCGTCGACAGTGCCAGGGTGCGCAGCGAGGCGACGACTTCGCGGTACATCCAGGATTTCATCGCGCCGAGCGCCGGGCCGCGAGTGCTCGCCCGCGCGGCCGCGATCTCGATCGCGTGCGGCAGGACCTGCTCGGCGGGGAGCGCGGCGTCCACCAGACCGGCGGCCAGCGCGTCGTCACCGCCGTAGCGGCGGCCGGTCAGGATGGCCTCATGCGCCGCGGCCCCCGGCAGGCGCGCGGTGAGCAGATCGGCCATCCCGCCCGGGATGACCAGCCCGCCCGGCATCCCGAAGCCGAGGCTGATCTCGGGGAGGCAGAAGAAGCCGCGGTCCGCGCGCATCACTCGGGCGTCGTGCGCCGCGGCGAGAATGGCGCCCGCGGCGAAGCAATGGCCGTTGAGCGCGGCCACCGTCGGCACCGGCAGGGTCAGCAGGCGGGCGAACAGCCGTTGGCCGGCCAGCAAATACTCCCCGGCGCCTTCCGTGGCGAAGCGCTCGGGCTCGAACCCGTTGGAGTAGAACTTGCCGGTGCCGGTGGTGACGAGGGCGGCGTCGCCGGAGCTCTGCTCCACCTCGTCGAGGCAGGCGCCGACCGCGGCCATCCAGTCCGGGCTGAAACGGTTCTCGGTATCGGCGACTCCGGGTTCGCCGAGGTCGAGGATGAATACCGAGGCGTCACGGGTGAGGTAGGGCATGGCTCTCCTGTGCTGGTGGGTGGGGATCAGCGGGCCGGATCGACGAAGATGTCGAAGGCCAGGTCACTGCTGGGGCCGTATTCCGACAGGTCGGTGATGCCGTTCTCGGCGAGCACGTCGACGTCGAGGAAGGTCTCACCGGTGGTGGCCGCGGCACGGCCGGCCAGTACCAGCATCGCGGCGTCGGCCACGATCTCGGGCTTGCGCGCGGTGGCCACCGCCTCCTCGCCGCCCAGCAGGTTGCGCACCGCGGCGGTGGCGATCAGGGTCTGCGGCCACAGGCAGTTGGCGGCGATGCCCTCCTTGCGGAACTCCGAAGCGAAACCGAGGGTCAGCAGGGTCATGCCGTACTTGGCCAGCATGTACGGCGGATGCTCGCCGAGCCACTTCTCGGACAGGTTCAGCGGCGGCGACAGCGACAGGATGTGCGGGTTGTCGGACTTGCGCAGGTGCGGCACCGCGGTGCGGGTCAGCAAGAATGTGCCGCGCAGCTGGATCTGCTGCATGAGCTCGAACTTCTTCAGCGACAGCTGCTCGCTGCCGGACAGGTCGATGGCGCTGGCGTTGTTGACGACGATGTCGATGCCGCCGAAGCGGTCCACGGTGGCGTCGACGGCCTCGCGGACCCGTTCCTCGTCGCGGACGTCGCCGACCACGGCGAGGGCCTGCCCGCCGGCCTCCTCGATCTCGGCGGCGGCGGTGTGCACGGTGCCCGGCAGCTTGGGATGCGGCACATCGGTTTTGGCGAGCAGCGCGATATTGGCGCCCTGGCGCGCGGCGGCGATGGCGATCGCCAGTCCGATGCCGCGGCTGCCGCCGGACATCAGCAGGGTGCGTCCCTTCAGGGGATTGTTCACGGGTCTTCCTTCGCTGTTCGGAGGCGATCGGCGGGGTGCGGTGTAGATTTGCTTCTGCATGGTTAACCGGCGTTGATCCCACAGTTGTGGTATTTGATCTGCGATTATGCGGATCACCATCCACGATGGATAACCATGCAGAAGTGCATGGTATCCGAACGGGTCGCGTCACGCTGCTTCGGTGCCCGGGTGGTCGCGCCATCTGCGCGACGCGCTCTCTACAGTCGAGGGATGACGATGACGCCGAGGCAGCCGCAGCAGGAACGTGGTTTCACGACGCGTCGGCGCATCCTGGAGGCGGCCGCGGCGGTACTGGCCGAGCGCGGCTGGTCGGCGACCTCGGTGAGTGATGTCACCAAGCGCGCGGGCGTCACCCGCGGCGCGGTGCAGCACCATTTCACCGATCGCGAGGGCATGCTCGCCGCCGCGATCGCGCACCTGCTCGACATCCGCATCGAGGAATTCCAAGCCGCGGCCGCCGACCTCCCGGCCGGCGCGGGCCGCACCCAGGCGGTGGTGCGCATGCTCGTCGAATATCACCAGGGCGAAGCCTTCGCGGCCACACTGCAACTGTGTGTGGCCGCCGCGGCGGACCCACTGCTGCGCCCGCGGGTGGCCGCGATGGAGGCGGAGATGGGCGCCAAGATCTTCTGGACCGCGGTGGACCTGCTCGGCCTGGACGGACGTGACCGCACGGTCCGCGCCACCATCCAGGCCTTCCTCGACAGCGCCCGCGGCCTCGGCCTCGCCGGGTTCATCGGCGACGACACCGTCCGCCGGGAAGCGGTCACCGCGCGCTGGGCCGAGATGATCGATCAGCTCCTGTTCTGACCGCTACCGAGCGCTGGGGGTGTGCACGTCTCACCGCAACGGTAGGTCCGGGGTGCCGCGTGGTGGGCCGGACACCCTTGCCCGCTATCGGACTGCTGCCCCCAGCAGGGCGGCCAGCCGCTGCTCGGTCTCGGTGCCGGCCGACGGCGTGTGCAGCAGCAGCCGGTGGTCGGGCAGGTCGGGCAGCAGCAGGGTGGTGTAGTCGAAGACGAGTTCGCCGACCTCCGGGTGGGTGAGCACCTTCGTCCCCGTTGTGGTGTCGCGAACGTCGTGCTCAGCCCAGATCTCGGCGAATTCGGCGCTCACCGAACACATGTCGTTCGCGAGCCGGCCGAACTCCGGGTCGTCCGGATAGCGTGCGGCGTCGGCGCGGAACTGGGCGACGATGGCGCGGGCGGAATCGTGCCAGTGGCACAGCGATGATCGGTAGCGGGTGCTGGTGAAGAAGGTGACCAGGCAATTGTGGTCTTCTTCGCGGTATCCGAAGACCAGCTCGGCCGCGCGGTTGACCGCCACCAGGTTCCAATGCCGGTCCAGCAGGTAGGCCGGGCGCGGCAGCCAGGAGTCGATGAGGCGGCCGAGGCCCTCGGGCACCGGACGGCCCGCAGGGCCCGGCCGCGGCGGGTTGAGCCCGGCCAGTAGGTAGAGATGTTCCCGCTCGGTCGCGTCCAGGCGCAACACCCGTGCGATCGCATCCAGGACCTCGCCGGACACATTGATGTCACGCCCCTGCTCGAGCCAGGTGTACCAGGAGACCCCGACTCCGGCCATGATCGCGACTTCCTCGCGGCGCAATCCGGGGGTACGCCGGCCGCGGGTATCACCGACCGCCAAACCGGCCTCCGTGGGCGTCACCCGGGCTCGCCGGGACCGCAGGAACTCCTTCATCTCGGCACTGCGACGAGCCCGAGCCTCGGCGGGCAGCTTGGTCGATCTCATGCCGACGATCGTATGCACCGCCCGGTCCGTGCTGTCGACCGTCCGGTGTGCCGCCAACCGTCCTTTCTCGCCCCGGACGACTCCCGGGTCATCATCTGGAGCAAGTAGGGGACCGGGAAGCCCGCAAACAGGCCGGAAATATCGTTGACGGCGCGGACGGGCTCGGCGCCGGGCATCCCGTCTGTGGGACTGGCCGAGGCGCTGACTACCAGACGCGAGGCCCCTCACCGCGCCCGCTGATCGCGGAACCAGTCGTCGATGAGACCGGAAGCGCCTTCCGGCGTGGGATCGTTCTTGATCATGGCGCTGATGCGCTGGGCTTGTGCGGTTGTGGGCAAGAACCCGACCAAGAGCGCAGGAAGAAGGAGTCGGCGGGCCACGAGTTCCTGCGCCGATGTCACGTGAGGTCTGCGGATTACCGAAACGTTGACGCGGATCGCGTGTTCGTTGCCCGGTGGGACGCCCGGCCGGTCGGATTCTCCTGCGGCGTAACGGAAACCATGCGCGAGGTTGCAGGGGGAGCAGTCGATCGGACCGCGGCTGAGGCGGCCACCGCAGTCGCCGCAGACGATCCGGTCGAGCGCGCCATCGACGATTCGCCAGTCGTGCTGGTCGGGTTCGGCGGCTATCAAGCGGGCAACGTCCAGTTCAGTGTCATCTCGCCACTGATCGACGAAGCCCTGCCACTCCTCCTCGACCAGGGCGTCGACGAGGAACCGACATCGACGGCAATCGGGTGCGCCACCGTACTCATAACCGCCACATTCGACGCATCGCATCAGGGCGGCACCGACCTCCGGTCTCACCCACATCATTGTCGTGCCGACTCCGCGATCAGCGCCAGCGAATTGCTCGCGCCACACACTGGTTGCTCCAGCCGGGCATCTCGAGCGCTGGCAACGCATTCACCAGGGCGGATGAGACGATCCGCAAGCCGGTCCGGGGGCCGCTGTTCGCATCGACGCTTGCCGAGAGAACGCGCGGGTATGTGTCTCCCATGGCGGTCATGCTGAAACGCGCGGTAACCACCCCGCTGCTGTACTTCTTCATCCTGGGCGACGTCCTCGGTGCCGGGGTGTACGTGCTGGTCGGCACTATCGCACGCGAGTCGGGTGGGGCGGTGTGGCTTCCGCTGCTGATCGCGCTCGGGCTGGCGACGCTCACCGCCGGTTCGTATGCCGAGATGGCCACGAAGTATCCGCGGGCAGGAGGCTCGGCCCACTATGTCACCAGAGCGTTCGGTCCCGCGGCGGGATCGTTCATCGGCTTCTGCATGCTGGCCGCGGGGATTGTCTCGGTGGCGGCGTTGGCCCGAGGCTTCGCCGGTGACTATCTGCGGGCACTGGTGTCGCTGCCGACGTTGCTTGTGGTGGTGATCTTCCTGGTCGCGCTGGCCGCGCTCAATATCCGTGGGATCAAGGAATCCCTCGGCGCCAACGTCGTCGCCACCGCGATCGAGCTGTCCGGGCTACTGCTGATCATCGGCCTCGGTGTGTGGGTGATGCTGCGCGGTGACGCCGACCCGGCCCGGCTCGCGCAGGTGGGCACCCCCGGCCACGGAGCGGCCGCGGCGGTACTGGCCGGAGCGGTGCTGGCCTTCTACTCGTTCGTCGGGTTCGAGACCTCGGTGAACCTGGCCGAGGAGGTCAAGGATCCGCGGCGTTCGTATCCCATGGCGTTGTTCGGCGCGCTGCTCACCGCCGGCGTGGTGTACGCGCTGATCGGTGTGGTCGCCAGTGCGTGTGTGCCCACCGAGCAGTTGGCGGGCTCCAGTGGACCGCTGCTCGAGGTCGTCCGAGTCGCGGGGTGGGTGCCGGACTGGTTGTTCAGTGTCGTCGCACTGGTGGCGGTGGCCAACGGTGCGTTGCTCACCGGCATCATGTCGTCGCGGTTGGCGTACGGCATGGCAGGTGACGGACTCCTGCCGCCGGTCCTGGCTCGGATCTCCCCGCGTACACGCACGCCGTGGGTGGCGATCGCGGCGACGTCGTCGGTGTCGCTGGTGTTGGCGCTGACCGGTGAAATCGATTCATTGGCAGCGACATTGGTGCTGTTGCTGCTGTTCGTCTTCGCCGCTGTCAACGCGGCGGTGCCGGCACTGCGCCGGGACGCGGGCGAGCCCGGGCATTTCCGCATCCCCACCGTCGTTCCCTGGCTCGGCTCGGCCTCGTGCCTTTTCCTGTTCACCCGAATCGAGGGCGAGGTCTGGGCGCGCGGTCTGCTGCTGCTCGCGCTCGGTGCGGCACTGGCCGTCGCGAACGCTATCCGCGCTCGCCGGCGCGGCGCGATGCAGCCGAGTCGTGTCGCGGGCGGCGAGTGATCAGCCTGAACCGTCGCTCAATACAGCAGCGGCCCCAGGGATTTCGCACACCTGGCGGCGGCATCGACCTGGGCTTGGATCACCTGGGCGCGGGCCGACGTCCCCGCCAGGCACAGGGCGCCGCGCACCACCCCCTCCGCGTCCCTGATCGGCAGCGCGGCGCAGCTCAGTGCGGGCTCCAGTTCGTCGATCTGGGTGGCGACGCCGTCGCGGCGCACCGCCTCCAGCTGGGCGCGCAGGGCAGCGTGGTCGGTGACCGTGGCGGGTGTGAGGCGGGGGAGCCGGGAGGGGAGCGCGTCGAGGGCCTCGGGGTCGTGCGCGAGCAGCACCTTGCCGGCTGCCGAGGCGTGCGGATACCGGACGAGTTCTCGCTCGGCCCGCACCGGATGATCCGGGTCGGCATCGATGACGTGCACGGCGCCTGCCCGGAACCCCATCACATGCACCCCGAATCGCACCGACGAGCGCAACTCCTCGATCGCCGAACGGGCGGCGAACGGCATGATCGGGCGCGCGGCCGCGGTGATCAAGCCGTCCAGCCGCGCACCGAGCCCGAAGCCGCGCAGATCGGAGGTGCGCACCAGATACTCCTCGGCGACCAGGGCGTTGAGCAGCCGGTAGGCCGTGGCCGCGGGCATGTGCAGCGCCGCGGCGATCTCCTTGGCCGTCACGCCGAGTCCGAGAGTGGCGACCACCTCGAGGATGCGCAGCGAATTGGAGACGGTACTCGGGTGATGCCGGGAGGGATCGCGCAGCGGACTCATCGGAACGTGGCCGCCCGTGCGAGGTCGGAGCGCTGGGTCTCGTCGTAGATGCCGACCGCGGCCAGCCGCGCGGGCCGGACGACGGCCAGATAGCCGGTGTAGAGCACCGCGGCCGCCATGATGAGCCCGTAGACCAGGATCACCCGGTTGCCGTCGCGCACCGTCGAGATCGCCGCATTGCCGGCGAGGAACAACAGCAGCGTCGCGGTGAGCCCACCGAGCACCCACAATCGCGCGCTGTTCTCCCCGATGCGCCGCAACAGCACCGGCGCCGAGAGGCAGACCGCGAAATAGCTCCCCAGATATCCGCACGCACTCAGGGTGAGGAAGGCGCGCAGGCCGTCCTCCGGCGTCGCACCCACGGCCAGCACCACCACCGGCACCACCGCGACCACCGCGAGCGCGGCCAACGCGGCGTGCGAGGGCGTGCGGAACCGCGGATGCACGTGACCGAACGTGCGCGGCGCGACCCCCTCCCGGCCCATGCAGAACAGCACCCGCACCAGCGCGTTCATCGAGGCCAGCGTGCAGGCGAAAAAGGAGGCGGCGATGCCGAGATCCAGGAACGCGGCCAGTGTGCGGGAGCCATCGGCGAGGAGCAGTTCGACCAACGGTGTGGAGCTGCCCGAGGCAGGCGCATGCCGCAGCGCGATGGCCAGGATCGGCACCGCGGTCAGATAGATCGCCGCCGACAGCGCGGGCGTCCACGCCACCGCGCGCGGGATCGACCGAAACGGTTGCTGCGCTTCGCCGCTGAGCGTCGTGGAGCTCTCGAACCCGACGAACGCGCTCACCGCCACCACCACACCGACCGCGAGCAGTTGGAGATCACCGTCGAAGGTGAACGCCGAACGCACCGGTTCGCCGGTGTGCTGCCGCGTCAGCAACACCAACAGCACCGCGGCGACGATCACGATCGACACGCACTCCACTCCCAGCGTCGTCCACGCCGACATCCGGATGCCACGAATGAGGACCAGCCCGACGGCCAGCGCCGCCACCACCGCGACCGCCCCCACGGTCACGGCGGGCGTCCCGCGCGCCGGCCCCACACTCGCCGCCACGTGCGCGAGGTAGGCGCCCACCGCGATCAGGCCCGCGATGGACACCGCCCCGTAACCGACGATCGCCGACCACCCGGTCGGCACCGCGGCTTTCGGCCCGAGCCCCCGGGCGACATAGGTGTAGAGCCCGCCCACCGACGCCATGCGCTGCGCCATCGGCCGAATGCAGGCCGCGACCAGCACGGTCAGCACCGCCGCGCACACGAACGCGATCAGCGCGCCACCGCCGCCCGCCGTCGCGAGCACCAGCGCGGGCGTGACCCCCGCGGTGCCTGCGGGCGCCACCGCCGCCACCGATTGGGCCAGTACGGGCGCGAACGGCAATCGCCGCCGGTCCAGTCCGCGCACCGGCGACTTCTCGGCGATCAGGTGCCGACCCTGCCCCTCGGGCATCGCGCTCCGTCCTGTCTGCACGACGCCGCGGGCCGGCGCCGTAACGACGATTATCACAAGCGCGCAGGATGAATGTTTCCGCCGTGTTACGCGGGGTGGGAATTTCCGGCCCACGATTTCTCACAACAGATTCGACAAACGTAGGCAGCGCGTCATATCCGCTCAGTACGTTGTGCCGACACGAGCATTTCCGGGTTGTGCCCGCGATTGCTCGCAGCCGAATATCCGATGTCCGTATGGAGCCGCAGATGTCTGTTCTCGACGCCGACAAATCCCGGGATCAGGGGAGTGAATCGCACGAGGAATCCAGCGATTACCTGGCCAGACGCCAGCTGAAGCGCGGCAGCGCCGGCTGGCTGCTGCTGGCCGGGCTCGGTGTGAGTTATGTGATCTCCGGCGACTATTCCGGCTGGAACTTCGGCCTGGAACAGGGCGGTTTCGGTGGGCTGGCGATCGCCGCGGTGATCATCGCCGCCATGTATCTGGCGATGGTGCTCGGAATGGCCGAGATGAGTTCGGCGCTGCCCGCCGCGGGCGGTGGATATACCTTCGCCCGGCGCGCGCTCGGTCCGTGGGGCGGATTCGCCACCGGCGCGGCCATTCTCATCGAATACGCCATCGCGCCCGCCGCGATCGCCACCTTCATCGGCGCCTACGTGGAATCGCTCGGGCTGTTCGGCATCCAGGACGGCTGGTGGGTGTATCTGGCTGTCTACACGGTGTTCATCGGCATCCACCTCAGCGGTGTGGGCGAGGCGCTGAAGGTGATGTTCGTGATCACCGCCGTCGCACTGGTCGGGCTGATCGTGTTCGTCGTCGCCGCGATCGGGCACTTCGATGTGGCCAACCTGACCGACATTCCGGTCAGCGACGCCGCGGGCGCCTCCAGCGTGCTGCCGCACGGCTACCTCGGCATCTGGGCGGCGATCCCGTTCGCGATCTGGTTCTTCCTCGCGGTGGAGGGGGTTCCGCTGGCGGCCGAGGAGACGAGGAATCCCGAGCGCAATGTTCCGCGCGGTATCGTCGCGGCGATGGGTGTGCTGCTGGTGACCTGCGCTCTCGTGCTGGTGCTCACCACCGGCGCGGGTGGCGCCGAGGCCATGCAGTCCTCGGGCAACCCGCTGGTGGAGGCGCTCGGCGACAGCGGCGCGGCCACGGTCGTGAACTACATCGGTCTGGCCGGCCTGATCGCCAGCTTCTTCTCCATCATCTACGCCTACTCCCGCCAGCTGTTCGCGCTCTCGCGGGCGGGTTATCTGCCGAAGTCGTTGTCGGTCACCAACTCTCGCAAGGCGCCGGTACTCGCGCTGATCGTGCCCGGCGCGATCGGGTTCGGGCTCACCTTCACCGGTCAGGGCGCGATGCTGCTGAATATGGCGGTGTTCGGCGCCGCGCTCAGCTATGTGTTGATGATGACCAGCCACATCGTGCTGCGCCGCCGCGAGCCGGGGATGCCGCGGCCCTACCGCACCCCGGGTGGCATCGCCACCACCGGTTTCGCGCTGGTTGTGGCCGCGTTCGCGGTCGTGGCCACCTTCCTGGTCGATACCAAGGCCGCGCTGTGCTGCCTGGCGGTGTTCGCCGCCTTCCTGGCTTACTTCGGCCTCTACAGCCGCCACCGGCTGGTCGCGAACTCGCCCGATGAGGAGTTCGCCGTGCTGGCCCGCGCCGAGGAGGAACTCGAATGACCTATCACCAGAGCGTGTCCGGCCGGAATTTCAGTTTCGGCTCGCTGGTGGAGGTGCTGGCCAAGGCCACCCCGCTGCGCTCGGGCGACCAGCTTGCCGGCTGCGCGGCCGAGTCCGACGCCGAGCGCGCCGCCGCCTGCTGGGTGCTGGCCGACCTGCCGCTGACCACCTTCCTCGACGAGCAGGTGGTGCCCTACGAAACCGACGACGTGACCCGGCTGATCGTCGACGGCCACGACCGGACGGCCTTCGCCCCGATCGCGCACCTCACCGTCGGCGGCTTCCGGGATTGGCTGCTGGCCACCGCGGCCACGCCCGATGCCGCGGCGACCCTGTCCGGGATCGCCGCGGGCCTGACCCCGGAAATGGTGGCGGCGGTCTCGAAGATCATGCGCAACCAGGACCTGATCGCGGTCGCCAAGGCGATCACCGTGACCTCGGCGTTCCGCACCACGATCGGTCTGCCCGGCCGGATTGCCACGCGCCTGCAACCGAACCATCCCACCGACGATCCGCGCGGCATCGCCGCCGCCACCCTCGACGGGCTGCTGATGGGCTGCGGCGACGCCGTCATCGGCATCAACCCGGCCACCGATTCACCAAGGGCGACAGCGGATCTGCTGTATCTGCTCGACGACGTGCGCACCCGCTTCGACATCCCGATGCAGTCCTGCGTGCTCTCCCACGTGACCACGACGATGGAACTCATCGACAAGAACGTCCCCGTCGACCTGGTATTCCAGTCCATCGCGGGCACCGAGGGCGCCAACGCGAGCTTCGGCGTCACGCTGCCGCTGCTGGCCGAGGCGAACGACGCGGCCCGTGCGCTGGGGCGGGGGACGGCCGGGAACAACGTGATGTATCTGGAAACCGGTCAGGGATCGGCGCTGTCGGCGGGAGCCCACCTGGGCACCGGCGGGCGACCGGTGGATCAGCAGACGCTGGAGGCGCGGGCCTACGCGGTGGCGCGGGCCCTGGACCCGCTGCTGGTGAACACCGTCGTCGGCTTCATCGGACCCGAATACCTCTACGACGGCAAGCAGATCATCCGTGCCGGGCTCGAGGATCATTTCTGCGGCAAATTGCTCGGACTGCCGATGGGCGTGGACGTCTGCTACACCAACCACGCCGAGGCCGACCAGGACGATATGGACACCTTGCTCACCCTGCTCGGCGTGGCGGGAGCGGCGTTCGTGATCGCGGTGCCCGGCGCCGACGACGTCATGCTCGGCTATCAGAGCCTGTCTTTTCACGACGCGCTGTATGTGCGTCAGGTGCTGGGGCTGCGGGCCGCACCCGAGTTCGAGGCCTGGCTGCACGGGCTCGGTATGGCCGACGAATCGGGCCGGATCCTGCCGGTGGACGCCGCCGCGTCACCGCTGCTCGCCCTGACCGCTCGCTGACCAGGAGGATTGCCCGTGGAGATCGACAACGCCGCCGATTCCCCGCCCGACGTGTGGGCGCCGTTGCGCCGCACCACCCAGGCCAGGATCGGGCTCGGCCGCACCGGCAGCGCGCTGCCCACCCAGCGGGTCCTGGAGTTTCGTGCCGCGCACGCCGCCGCCCGTGATGCGGTGCATCTGCCGTTCGATGCCGAGGTGCTCGGCGAGCGGATCGCGGGTCTGGGGCTCGGCACACCGGCGGTCGTGCGCAGCAAGGCGAGCGACCGCGGTGAGTACCTGCGCCGCCCCGATCTCGGCCGCGCCCCGGCCGACCTGTCACCGCTGTCGCAGACCGGTGCCGACATCGGCTTCGTGCTGGCCGACGGGTTGTCGCCGCGCGCACTCGACGACCACGGCCCCGGCCTGCTCGCGGCGCTGGCCGAGGAACTGCGCCCGCACTACAGCCTCGCCCCGCCGGTGCTCGCCGTGCAGGCCCGGGTCGCGCTGGGCGACCATATCGGCGCCGCGCTCGGCGTGCGCACGCTGATCATGCTCATCGGTGAACGCCCCGGCCTCTCGGTCGCCGACAGCCTCGGCATCTATCTCACCCACCTGCCCCGGCCCGGCCGCACCGACGCCGACCGCAACTGCGTCTCCAATATCCACCCGCCCGAAGGCCTCGGCTACCGCCGCGCGGCGGCCATCACCGCGGGCCTGGTCGCGGGCGCCCGCGCGCTCGGCCGCTCCGGCGTCGCCCTCAAAGACACCTCGGGCGACGCGCTAGCGGGTACCGAATCCGTGGCGCTGGAGTGAGATGAGCAGCAGGTTGCCGTCGTTCGCGGCGGTCCACTCGCGTTCGGCGGCCCGGATCACGGGGTCGAGCTTCTGATGCAGCTCCGCGCCGCGTTTGGTGAGGTGCAGGCGTACCCGCCGCCGGTCCGCGGCGTCGACCTCCCGGAACAGCAGCGCCCTCGACACCAGGCGATCGGTGACCCGGGAGAGCGTGGGCGCGGAGGTCAGGGTGCGGTGGCGCAGCTCGGTCATCGTGAGTTCGGGCTCGGTGGCCAGCGTGGCGATGACCAGCCAGTCGTCGATACCGAGTCCGGTGTCGGAGAGGTGCCCTTCGACGGCGGCGGTCAGTTCGCGGGTGGTGGTGAGGAGCAGCGTCGTCAGCGAAGGCTCGCTGTCGGTCGTTGCGACGTGGTGCTCCATCGAATCCTCTCGAACCGTTGCGGCCGGGTCGATCGACCTGAATACTTTCACTTGAAATGATATCAGCCTCGATCGGGACAGCACGCCTGTCGGTCTGCGGGAGAAGTCGATGACCGGCGGACCGGTGCTCGGGCGCGCCCGCGCCGATGTCTGGCGGCTGGCCCTGGTGATTCCGCTGCAAGGGCCGGCGGGGTTGTTCGGCGCTTCCTGCGAGGCGGTCGGCGAACTGCTCGCCCATGATCTGAATGCCGGCGGTGGTGTCCTCGGCCGCGAGGTGGAGCTCGAGATCGTCGACGGTGGTGCGGCGCCGGAGCGGGTGGCCGCGGAGGTCGCCCGGCTGGCCGATGCCGGCCATATCGACGCGGTGAGCGGATGGCACATTTCGTCGGTGCGCAATGCGCTGGCTCCGGTACTGGCCGGGCGGATCCCCTATGCCTACAGCTCGCTGTACGAGGGCGGGGAGACCCGGCCCGGTGTGTATTGCTGCGGCGAGACGCCGCGTCAGCAGATCGCGCCGGCACTGCGATGGCTGCGTGACCATACCGGCACCCGGAAGTGGTTCGTGGTGGGCGACGATTACGTGTGGCCGCAGCAATCGCTGAGTGCGGTGCGGCACTTCGCGAGTGAGCTCGGGCTGGACCTCGTCGGGGGCGCGTTCGTGAAGCTCGGGGGCGGCAATATGCGCACGGTGGTCGAGCGGGTCGCGCGTTCGGGCTGTGAGTCGGTGCTCATGCTGCTGGTCGGCCAGGACGCCGTGCAGTTCAATCGAGCGTTCGCGCGGCGGGGCCTGCAGGACTCGATCTTGCGATTCAGCCCGCTGATGGACGAGAACATGCTGCTGGCCAGCGGTGCGGACGCGACTCGCGGGCTCGTGGTGGCCTCGGGCTATTTCCGTTCGCTGACCGACGGCAATGCGATGGAGCTGGTGCGCGGATACACCGGATTGCACGGCACGGTTGCTCCCGCTATCGGCGCGGCAGCCGAATCCTGTTATGAGGGAGGGCAATTGCTGGCGGCGATGGCTCGGCGATCGGGACGGTTCGACGACCCCGACCCCGTCCCCCACGGCATCGCCTTCGAGGGGCCGCGGGGGACGGTCGAGTTCCACGGGAACGAGGCCCGTCAGCGGATCCACCTGGCCGTGGCGAACGGTTTCGATTTCGACATCGTGACCTGCCTCTGATCGGCGTGCCGGGAGTATCCGGAGCGGGGCACGCCGATCAGCGCAGCGTCAGTCGATCTCGTCCATGCGATAGACCACAACCCGGCCGTCGCGAACGGCCGCCGACAACGTCAGTGGTTCGCCAGGGGTTCGATACCGCACGATCGTGTCGGCGACCGGCGCGGCGACCCGGCTCCGGATCCGCCGCCGCATGGCGCGAGCACCGAACGCGGGGTCGAATCCCTCCACGGCCAGCAGATCGATGACCGAATCCGCACAGGTGAGCTGTACGCCCCGGCGGCGGAGCCGGGCGGCGAGCCGATCGGTCTCCAGTCGCGCGATGCGCCGTGCGGTGTCGGCGGTGATGGAATTCAAAACGACGATTTCGTCGATCCGGTTGAAGAACTCCGGATCCAGGAACCGTTGCACCGCCTCGAGTGTGAGCTCTCGATGCCGCGCGCCGTCATCGGTGCGGCCCCGCGGCATCGACGGCCGCCACCGGCGGGCCCGCCGGTGCACCCATTGAGCGGAGCCGAGATTGGAGGTCATGAAGACATAGCAGTTGCGGAAGGAGATGCGTTCCTTACCGTTGGCCAAACGCAGCTCTCCGGTGTCGAGGACATGCAGCAATGCCCGCAGCACGGTGACGTCGGCCTTCTCGATCTCGTCGAACAACACGATTCCCGGCCGATAGGTTGTGCCCTCGACGGTGTCCCGGTCGAACACCGTCAGCGACTCCTTGCTGCCGGCGTACCCGGGCGGCGCGCCGCTGAAGGACGCGGCGTAATGCTCTTGCGCGAACGCGTTCATATCCACTCGGCACACATCGTCCGGGCCGCTGCGCAACTCGGCGGCCAGCCGGCGGACGAGTTCGGTTTTGCCGACTCCGGTGGGTCCTGCGAGCAGCACGCTGGCCAGGGGGCCGTGCGGGTCCGTGGCGCCGACGTGCGCGAGGGTGACCGCGCGCACGACGGCGTCGACGGCGTCGGCTTGTCCGAGGACGGACTCGCTCAGACGTGCTGCCAGCGCCTGCCGATCGAATCCGGTGGCCGAATCGGTGCGCGCCGGTGCGGCGGGTGACCGGTTCTGGTCGTGGAGCATGTCGGTCAGGTACGGCACGGGTCCTCCTACGCTTCGGTGGTCTGCTCGACGGGTAGCGCGCCGACCCGGCACTCGGCGACGCCGACGGTGTCGCGGGTCATCTCCTCCACCTGTTGCTGGGCCTTGACCGCGTCGGTCACCCACAACTTGTAGAACTCGAAGGGGCAGTCGGCCACGCCGCGATCGCCGTCGCCGGCGGCATGCACGCCGGAGTAGCCGCGGTGCAACAGTTTGAACAAATGGTTCTGGGATTGGTCGTTCGCGCGCGCGTCGCGAATCGCCGCCACCGACAGCTGGGCGTACTGGATTCCGTACTCTTCCTCACCCGTTTCGCCGAGGGTGCGGCCATCGAACCCGATGATGGCCGAATGCCCGAAGTAGGAGTAGACGCCGTCGAATCCGGTGGCATTCGCTACGGCGACATAGCAATTGTTGGCCCAGGCCATGGCTTTGGCCATGAGCACCTGCTGATCCTTGGCCGGATACATGTAGCCCTGGCAGCGCACGATCAGCTCCGCACCTTTCATCGCGCAGTCGCGCCAGATCTCCGGGTAATTGCCGTCATCGCAGATGATCAGCGATACCTTCAGGCCTTTGGGTCCCTCGGTGACGTAGGTGGTGTCACCCGGATACCACCCCTCGATCGGGCACCAGGGCAGGATCTTCCGGTATTTCTGCACGATCTCGCCCCGGTCGTTGATCAGGACCAGCGTGTTGTAGGGCGGCTTGTTCGGGTGGTCCTCGTGCTGTTCGCCGGTGATCGAGAAGACGCCCCAGACGCCGGCCTGCCGGCACGCGGCCGAGAAGATCTCGGTTTCCGCACCGGGAACCGTGGCCGCGGTCGCGTACATTTCCTGCTCGTCGTACATGATGCCCTGGGTCGAGTACTCCGGGAAGATCACCAGATCCATCCCCGGCAGACCCGTTTTCATGCCGATCAGCATCTCGGCGATCTTCTGCGCGTTGGCGATGACCTCTGCTTTCGTGTGCAAGCGCGGCATCTTGTAATTGACCACCGCCACGCCGACGGTGTCGGGACTGGACGAAATATCACCGTGTCGCATTCGATTTCTCCTTTTATCGGGCCCATGGCGGGCGGTTGGCGCTGTTCAGGACGCCGCGGGAACATTTGTGGTCGCGAGGTGGTAGCGGCCGGCGAGCAACCAGGCGCCGCCGAGAGCCGCGAGGAGCCCGGCAGCCCAGATCGCCGCCATGCCCGCGGTGGGGTGGTAGGTGCCGGTCAGCGCCAACAGGGCGGGGACGGTGCAGGTCGGCTGGCTCAGAAGGACGGCGGCCCAGCCGGTGAAGCGCGTGAGCCCGTCCCTGCCGAGGCCGAGGACGAGAAAGAACAAGCCCCACAGCAGCGACCATGCGAGCCAGATGACGCCGAAGACCGGGTCCTCCGTGCGTGCGAAGGAGATCCAGGCATACACCAGGGCGGTCGCGGCGACGAAGGCGGAGAACCAGCCGATTCCTTGTGCCTCACCTCCGGCGAGGGTGCTGACTCCGACGTAGAGATAGGTGAAACCGAACAGATACACCCCGGACGCGGCCAGGATCGCCGCCTTATCGCCGCCCGCCTGGGCCAGTGCGACGGTCGGCAGGACGCATTGCAACGCGCCGACGAACAGATTGAGCAGGGCGGCCGAGCGCGGCGGGACGACCCCGAGCAGCATGAGCCCGTTGACCAGGAGAACGGCTCCGACATAGAGCAGACCGACGTCGGCCATGACCACCACCAATGGTTTCATGTGAAATGATTTCAGATGAAAGTACGTGTGGTGGGTCACAGAGTCAAGGGCCCGGATCGGGCGAGTGCCGTGTCGACGAGGCATCGGAGCCACGGCGATCGGCGGGATGAATTCGACCCGGCGGCCGCATCGGCTTCCGCCTACCGCCGATCTCGTCGTCGCTGATGACGAGCCGCCGGATGTGACCGCCGCTGAGAACGCCAGGGCTTCCGGAGAAGCCGAGTGCGGAACTCGCGCCTACCGGAGGTACGGGTAGTCCTGTACCCAGTGGAATCCGCGGCTGCGCAGTGTGAAGGTGTTCGGATCGACGCGTTCGAGGGTGATCGCGACCGTGCGGTCCTTCAGGGTGCCCCGGAGGATCAGCCGGTCCGGGTCGGGTTGTTCGGCTGACACTGTGGCGAACGGCGGGCCGGGTTCGGCGTGGCGGTTCGATGGGATGGTGGTGAGTTCCAGTCGGCCGTCGGGGCGGAAGTGGGCGTGTGCCGGTACCAGATCACCGTTCATCCGCTGATACGTCGCTTCCTCGGGCCCGTCGAAAACCACTCGCTGCCAACGGTTCTCGTCGGTGATGAGCGGAGCCACCGGCTGCCCGTCGAGGCGGAAGTCCCGCACGTCCCATATCCCGTACAGCGGGGATCTGGGGCTTCCGGCGCCGTACTGGTCTTGCCAGACGCGCCAGTTGTCCTGGATGCCGCTCAGCGTGACCCAGACGGCGAGGGCCACCTGGAGCCAGGTCGCGATGCGGTTCCTGCGGGCATCGGTGAACAGCGCGGGCGACGTCAGCGGCGCGCAGGCACGGTGCCGCACGAACACGTCGAACAAACGACGCAGATGTGGGGCGAGCAGAACCAGGCTGATCATCAGCAGGTGGGCCGACAGCAGCTTCTCCGGAACATCGAAGGCCATATTCAGCAACAGGATCTGCGCTGTGCCCGCCAGGCTCACGATCGCGCCGAGGATCGCGGTCCGCGGCACGAACAGCAGCAGCCCGGCGACCACTTCGACCGCACCGAGCGCCATCTCGTAGGCAGGCGCGCTACCGACCTGTAACCACAACACCGACATGGGACTGAACTCGCCGTACGGCTGCAACAGCTGAGCGAGACCGGGTCCGGGCATCTGGTTGGGGATCAGCTTGGCGAGCCCGAACGACAGCATCTGCCCGGCCAGGCACAGCCTGAGAAATAGCGTGAACCACGCCAGCAGCCGGGGATAGGAGCTGCGGCGGTCGACGAGCGTCCACACCGCGGTGACCACCGCCGAGACGATCAGCAGGCAGAACACCAGCACCCAGATCGCCGTCTGGTCGCCCGCTCCCGAGTCCCGGTGCAGTAGCGCGTCGACTCCGAAGATCGTCTCGCCCACCCATCCGGTGACGGGATCGGTCATGGCCGTGGTCCACAGCCCGGCGTGGCCCTGGACCCAGCGGCCGAAGGCACCGAGCAGTGCGGCAGGAATATAGGGGATGAGCAGACAGAACAAACCGAAGTAGAGGACGCAGAATCGGAACGCGATACGCGTCGCCGGATGCCAGGCCGCTCCTCGGGCGCCGGCGGCCGTGGCTTCCCGCGTGCCGGTCACCGGCCCATCCTCGGGTCTTCGGTGGGGTCGGAGTACTGGGCCGGGCAGCCGTCGTCGACGGCAGCGGGACGCAGTTCGAAGTGCCAGGGCGTGGCCACCCATCGCGCGGCTTCGGCAGGCGAACCGTACTTCGCGACCGCCGCACGCAACAGCTGGTCCTGGTATTCCGGGGACCGCCGGCCGCTGGTGACGACCAACTCGACGCCGTCGGCCGCGGCGTCGGCCGAGGCGCGCCGTAGCGCGTCGAGCAGCGCGGGGTCGAGGTCGGACACGGACGGAATCCCGTCGTCGAACGTGGCGGCACCCGGCGGGCCCTGGCGTTCGCCGCGAAGGGCCTCGATGGCTGCCGCGGTCGAAGCCGACAGCTGTGCCGGCGACTGATGGACGAGGGCACCGGCCAGCGCCGCACCGGCGAGGACGCAGGCGGCGATGACGCCGGATCGGCTACGGTGAGGCGCGGTTCGTGCTGGTTCGCTGTGATTCATACGGTCAGTGAAGACAGCCTGGTGTTGCCGGCACGTATGCGATTTCGGATACGCCGACGATATGCCCGGACTGGGAAGATCGAGGGCCTATGCGTGTACTGATCGTCGAGGACGAACCCTATCTGGCCGAAGCCATCCGCGATGGGCTGCGCTTGGAAGCGATCGCCGCCGATATCGCCGGTGACGGCGGGACGGCTCTGGAGTTGCTCAGCGTCAACGCCTACGACATCGCCGTTCTCGACCGTGACATTCCCGGGCCCTCCGGCGACGAGGTCGCGCGGCGCATCGTCGCCTCCGGCAGCGGTCTTCCCATCCTGATGCTCACCGCCGCCGACCGGCTCGACGACAAGGCGAGCGGGTTCGGCCTCGGCGCCGATGATTACCTCACCAAGCCGTTCGACCTGCGCGAGCTCGTGCTCCGCCTGCGAGCCCTCGACCGCAGGCGAGCACACAACCGGCCGCCGGTGCGCGAGATCGCGGGGCTGCGGCTGGATCCGTTCCGGCGCGAGGTCTACCGCGACGGCCGCTACGTGGCGCTGACCCGCAAGCAGTTCGCGGTGCTCGAGGTGCTCGTCGCCGCCGAGGGCGGTGTGGTCAGCGCCGAAGAGCTGCTGGAACGGGCCTGGGACGAGAACGCCGACCCGTTCACCAACGCCGTGCGGATCACCGTGTCGGCGCTGCGGAAACGTCTCGGCGAACCCTGGATCATCGCGACCGTCGCCGGCGCCGGGTATCGCATCGACGCACCATCGAACCGTGGGGGCGACACCGGTGGATAGAACTCCTGGATTGAGCACCCGCCTCAAGCTCACGCTCAGCTACGCGGGTTTCCTCATGCTCGCCGGTGTCCTCCTGCTGGCAGCTGTGCTGGTGTTCTACCTGTACCTCCTACCCGCCGGCTGGATCAACGCCAGTGGCAATTTCTGGATCGACCGCTCGCTGCTCCTGCGGGCCTTCGCTCCGTTCATGGGCCTTGTGCTGGCCTTCCTTCTCGTTTTCGGTCTGCTGGGTGGGTGGCTGCTCGCGGGTCGCATGCTCGCCCCGCTGACGCCCATCGCGGCCGCCACTCGACTGGCCGCGCATGGCTCACTTTCCCACCGCATCCGATTGCCGGGCCGCCGCGACGAGTTCCGCGAACTCGCCGACGCCTTCGACACCATGCTCGCGCGTCTGGAAGCGCATGTCGTCGAGCAGCAGAGATTCGCGGCGAACGCCTCCCATGAACTGCGCACACCGCTGGCGATCACGCAGACCCTGCTGGACGTCGCCCGCACCGATCGCGACGCCGACCTGGGTGAACTCGTCGACCGCCTCCACGCGGTGAACGCCAGGGCGATCGACCTCACCGAAGCGTTGCTCGTGCTCAGCCGGGCCGACCGACGATCGTTCACCCGGGAGCCGGTGGACCTGTCCCTGCTCGCCGAAGAAGCCGTGGAAACGCTTCTCCCGCTGGCCGAGCGCCACGGCGTCGTCCTCGAGACCGCCGGCGAGATGGCGCCGACCATCGGCTCGTCCGCTCTCCTGCAGCAGTTGACGACCAACCTCGTGCACAACGCGATCGTCCACAATCTGCCCGAGGGCGGCACGGTCTGGATCACGACCGGCGCCCACTCCGCAGGTGTGCTGCTCACCGTCGAGAACACCGGCGAGATGCTCACCCCGCAGGTGGTCGCCACCCTCGTCGAGCCGTTCCAGCGTGGCACCGAGCGCATCCGCACCCACCACGCGGGCGTCGGCCTCGGCCTCGCCATCGTCGACAGCATCGTTCGCGCGCACGGCGGGGCACTCACGCTCACCCCGCGCACCGCCGGTGGACTCCAGGTGACGGTGCGACTATCCCAGCCGTCCTAGGGCTGTTGCCCATCGCGCTCAGCGCTGAGCGACACCCGGACAACATCCTCCCGGCAGATGGGAGGAAGGGTCGGCGCGCGACCGGAACCGGGTTTCGATGCCACCCATGATTGCCAGATCCTTGACCGCGACGGCGGTAGCGGCACTACTGACCTTGGTGTACCCGGCACATGCGACGGCCGCCGACGGAGTGCGGCTGCTCGGCGAGCAGCTGCTACCCACGGGGCTCGAGTATGCGGGCACGACGGTCGGCGGGCTCTCCGGTATCGACCGGGATCCGAAGACCGGCTCGTTCGTACTGCTGTCGGATGATCGGTCCGCGATCGATCCGGCCCGGTTCTACACCGCCGAGATCGAGGTGACCGAGGCCGGGCTCGGACCGATCCGGCTCACCGGGCAGCACAGCCTGCGGCGTGCCGACGGCAGCACCTATCCGTCGGCTGCCGAATGGGCTGCGCAACCGTGTACCGAATCGCGTGCGGTGTGCGATCGACTCGCTCCGGTCGATCCGGAAGACATCCGGATCGACCCACACGGCGCGCACGTGTGGTGGAGTCAGGAGGGCGACCGTAATCCACCGCGTCTGCTCACCGATCCCTCGATCCGGCGAGCGACACCGGACGGCGCCGCTGACGGCGAACTCGAACTGCCCGCGAACTACCACATCGACGACAACGGCAAGGGCCCGCGCGCCAACCAGGGCATCGAAGGCTTCACCTTCAGTGCCGGCGGCAGCCGCATCGCGAGCATCCTCGAAGGTCCACTGGCCCAGGACGGTCCGGAGGCCACACCCGATCACGGCGCGCTGGTGCGACTGACCGTGCAGGACCGGCAGGGACGAGTCCGTCAGCAAGTCGCCTATCCCGTGGAGCCGATGGCCGGGCCCGGCCCGGGGATCAACAGTGTGTCCGCGATCCTGACCTCGGGCAGCGAGGACCCGCACCGCTATCTCGTACTGGAACGCGGAGTCAGCGCGGCGGGCGTCACGATCCGGATATTCGAGGCCGATCTGCGCGGCGCGACCGATACCGCTCAGATCGACTCGCTCACAGCCGGATCGGATCTTCGGCCGGCCCGCAAGAAGCTCGTAGCCGATCTCGGCACGCTCGGCCTCGCCCGCCTCGGCATCGTGGAAGGCATGACCTGGGGCCCGAAACTGCCCTCCGGTGAGCGCACGCTGATCCTGGTCGCCGACGACAACTTCGGCGCCACCCCGGGCGCCGACACACCCACGCAGTTCATCGCCCTCGCCGTGCGCTGACCCGGCCGGCGAGGCTCGCGAATCCGTGCCGAGCCGGCGGCTCGAACATGCCGCGGGGCGTTCCGGCGGGCATGGTGGCGGGCGACGTGGTCCGGCATAGTGGGCCTATGAAGTACGTGCTGCTGATCTGTGACGACGAGTCGGTGTCGCCGTCGATGGCGGAGATCGCGGCGGATCCGGCGCACCAGGCGTACTCGGCGGAGCTGGATCGGCGGGGCGCCAGGCGCGGCGGTGCGCGATTGCGTCCGGCGAGGGACGCGACGACGGTCCGGGTCCGCAATGGGGAGACACTGATCTCCGATGGCCCGTTCGCGGAGACGAAGGACTTCATCGGCGGTATCGACATCATCGAGTGTGCGGATCTGGACGAGGCGCTCGCCCTCGCGGCCAAGCATCCCTACGCGAGCTGGGGTTGTATCGAGGTCCGCCCCGTGTGGGAATGACCGCGCCCGAGGCGGTTCGTGCCGCCGTCGCGGCGGCATACCGGAACGAGTGGGGCCAGGTGGTCGCCACGATGATCGGGTTGACCGGAGATTGGGATCTGGCCGAGGACTGCGCGCAGGACGCGTTCGCCGCCGCACTGGCGACGTGGGCCCGCGACGGCATTCCCGCTCGTCCGGGTGCGTGGCTCACGACAACGGCGCGGCACCGGGCGACCGATCGGTTGCGGCGGGAGACCGCCGGCGCGGCGAAGCTGCGGCAGCTCGCGGTGCTGGCGCGTGATCCGATCGAGCCGTGGTCTGAGGAGATCCCGGACGAGCGGCTGCGCCTGATCTTCACCTGCTGCCACCCGGCGCTGCCGTTCCCCGCCCGGGTGGCCCTCACGCTACGTACGTTGGCGGGACTGAGCACCGACGAGATCGCCAAGGCGCTGCTCACCACCGAACCGGCGATGGCGCAGCGCCTGGTGCGCGCCAAGCGCAAGATCGCCGAGGCCGGCATCCCGTACCGGGTGCCGCCGGCCGAGCTCCTGCCGCACCGGCTGCCTGCCGTCCTCGCGGTGCTCTACTTGATCTTCAATGCCGGGTACGACGAAGCCGACGGGCGCCGGGCGCTGGCGGCCGAAGGGATCCACCTCGGCCGGGTACTCGCTCGCCTGATGCCCGCGGAACCCGAGGCGCGCGGGCTGTTGGCCTTGATGTTGCTGCTCGAGGCCAGGCGCGCGCGGCGCACCGACGACGGCGTGCTGGTCACGCTGGAAGACCAGGACCGGTCCCGCTGGGATGGCGCGCTGATCGCCGAAGGAGTCGCGACGCTCGAGGCAGCGCTGACGATGCGGCGTCCAGGTCCGTATCAAGTGCAGGCCGCGATCGCCGCCTGCCACGCCACCGCTCCCGACGCGGCGGCTACCGATTGGCCACAGATCGCCGCCCTCTATGCCGAGCTCGCCCGGCTGGCGCCGTCTCCGGTGGTCGAGCTCAACCGCGCCGTGGCGGTCGCCATGGCCGAAGGGATCGGCGCCGGGCTCGGCCTGGTCGATCGGCTCGCGGAGTCGGGCGAGCTCGATGGCTACTATCTGCTGCCCGCGACCCGGGCCGACCTGCTCCGCAGAGACGGCCGCCGCGCCGAGGCGCTCAGGTCCTACCACGACGCGCTGCGCCTGGCGCCGACCGAGGCCGAACGCAACTATCTGACGCGGCGAATTTCCGAGCTCTGACCAGGGCGAAGGTCGTCGCGGTCGATCGTGCCGAAAATTCTTCCCGGCCGATGTCGATCGCCGGCCGCCTCGTTCGTCGGTGGGGCGAACCCACCGAACAGAGAGGCAAGAACAATGTCGAACACCGAGCACCTGACCGCCACCGTGACCGTCGACCGGACGCCGGCCGAGCTCTTCGATGCCATCACCGACGTCCGCGGCTGGTGGAACGAGAACCTCATCGGCGACAGCGCCGCCGTCGGCGACGAATTCATCTTCACCGACGACGCCGAGTACGCCGGTGAGACCGCCACAGCCGGGGGAGGCATCCGATTCGCCCGCTTCCAGGTCACCGAGGCCGTCCCCGGCCGCCGGATGGTCTGGCACGTCGTGGACGCATACCTCAACTTCATCGACGACCACGAGGAGTGGACCGACACCAAGGTCATCTTCGACATCGCGGCAACCACCGACGGCACGACGCTGCATTTCACCCATCAGGGCCTCACCGCAGCGGAATCCGAATGCTTCGATGCCTGCTCGCGCGGCTGGACCTTCTACATCACCAAGAGCCTGCCGCAACTGCTCACCACCGGCGCAGGCGACCCCATCCGCCGATACCGACTCGCTGAGAGCTGACGAGGACACCGGACCACGGCGGTCATCGCACACCCCACGAGACCTAAGGCCCAGCACAGGAATACTGCCCGCCATATCGGGCATCACCGTCGTGTGCAGTGAATCCGTCGATGAGCTCGGCGCGAAGCGTGAGGCTCCATCGATCGCAACCGGAATCGGGGATATGGCTCGATATGGCGTTTCAGCCGATCCCGGCTGTCATGGCGATAGCCTGCGCCGTCGTCGGTGCCGCGATCCTGTTGCAGTGCTTTGCGGCACGGTGTAGTTCTGCGTGGTCTCGCGCTCCGAGTCCCGAGCGAGTCACCGGCACTACGACGGAGACCCAGCAGCGGTCCTCGGCCAATCGGTGCAGTACGTGCCCAGCGACAATGCCACATGCCCTCTTCCGCACAGTCTCCGGTGATGACCGTCGTGAGCGGCCCGCCCGGATCGGGTAAAACCTCCCTCGCCCGAGCCCTGGCCGAACGCGTCGGCATTCCGGCGATCATCCGCGACGAGATCAAACAGGGCATGGTCGCCGCCACCGGACCCACGAGCGATGGCGACCACGACGACCTCGACATGCCCGTTTTGCACACGTTCTTCGATGTGCTGGCCGTGCTGGCCCGCGGCGGTGTCAGCGCGGTCGCCGAAGCCGCTTTCCAAGACCGGCTCTGGCGCCCGAACCTGCTGCGGTTGGCTGAGTTCGCCGAGATCCGCATCATCCATTGCACGGCCCCGCAACAGGTGCTCCACGATCGGATCGCCCATCGCGCCGAGCACGACACCCACCGGGCGGCCCACAACGACGCGAGCCTGCTCGCCGCGATCGCCGCCGGAACAGGCACGGCCGAGTCCTTCATCTCCGTGACCATGGACGTCGCGCAAATGACAGTGAACACCACCGATGGGTACGAGCCGGGTCTCGACGCGATCGCTCGGTTTGTCGGCGCCCCCGGCAAGGCCGGACCTCGGCCGGCCGGTGTGCCACCTGGCAAATCGGCCGGGTCATGACCGGCGGTCATGGCGTGTTGAATTCACTCGCGATGTCGCGGGCGGTGACCTTGGCGAGCTCGACGAAGAAGGGGACCCGCTCGGGAATCATGAGGCTGGTGGCTCCGCGCAGGCCGAGCGCGAAGCGGCAGCCGCCGTTCGGATCCGGAATGGGCAGGCCGATGGTGCGGAACCCGGGATCGAGTTCTTCGTCGTTGTAGGCGTAGCCGCGGGTGCGGGTCAGCTCCAGTTCGGCGCGCAGTTCGGCGGGCCCGCTCACCGAGCGCTCGGTGCCCTGCTCGTAGGGGAGGGCGCTCAGGTCCTCGTTCTCGTCGGCGGACCAGGCCAGCAGCGCTTTGCCCAGGGCGCTCGCGTGCAGCGGCAGGCGCAGACCCTGTAGCCGGTGTCCTTCGGATTCACGCCATCGGCTGGTGCCGAGCAACACGGCGTGGATGCCGTGGCGGGTGGCGATGGAGGCACTGGCGCCGGTGGTGGCGGCGAGTTGTTCGAGCAGCGGTTCGGCCAGATAGATGCGGTGTTGCCGGTAGGCGATCTGCCCGTACTCGGCCAGCGCCCGGCCGATGCGATAGCGGCTCGAGACGGGGTCCTTCTCGAGGAACCCCGCGTGCACGAGCGCGGTGAGCAGGCGATGGGTCGTGCTGACCGGAATTCCTTGGGCGCGAGCGACTTCGGAGACGCCGCGGGTCTCGCCGCCGCGGAAGCAGTCCAGGACCGACAGCGCACGGGTGACGGTCTGCACACCGGAGGGTTCCACGGACCGACGGTAACACGGCCGGCTGGTCAGCAGCAGTCCACCTTTCCGCTATATGGAAAGAAGTGGTGCGTCTTTACGCCCGCTGATAGGTACCGGGTCGGTGAATCTGGGGGTAATCGGGCTATTCCGGGCTACGCACGCCCGTCAGCGATTGTCAACCTTTCCGATCTCCGGCAAGGATTACCTGTCGGCCGGGGGGTGGTCTCCCTACTCTCGAGGGCATTCGCTCGATCACGTCCCCGAACAGGAGTCACCCACGATGTCCCGCAGGCGCGCCTTCTTGCGTATCGCATTCGCGATCGCCCCCGTCGTCGCACTCGTCGCAGCCTGTGGCTCCGAGTCCGGTCCGGCATCCGATCCCGGCACCTTTGTCCTGAAGGTGACCGACCCCGGCAACTCCGGTCCACTCGCCGTCGGCAAGCGCGACGGTCTTTTCGACCAGGCACTCGCCCCGCTCGGCGCGCGGATCGAATGGGTCGGCACGACACCGGGTTTCAGCTCCAACCTCAAACTGTTCAACACCGGCGAACTGGATGTCTCCGGCGCCGCGTTCAGCCCGGTGGTCGGCGCACTGTCCAAGGATGTCGGGGTGCGCATCATCGCCGCGCAGGACCCCGCGGGCAAGGACCAGAGCGGCATCATCGCCACCCCGGAATCGGGCATCCGCACGGTGCGGGATCTGGTCGGCAAACGCGTCGCGGTGAACCCGGCGGGTAAGGGGGAGTACATCCTGCTGCGGGCTCTGGCACAAGCGGGCGTGCCTGCCGATCAGGTGACCCGGGTTCCGTTGCAGCAGAAGGAGGCCGCCTCCGCCTTCGCGACCGGCAAGGTGGATGCCTGGGCGTCGTTCCTGGTGCCCTATCAGGAAGCCAAGGCCAACGGCGGGGTGGAGATCGCCACCGAGGCCAGTATCGGGTCCCGCGACAACACGGTGGTGGTGTTCCGGACGGAGGTGCTCGACGAGCGCCCCGACATCGCCGCCAAGTACCTCGAGGTGCTACAGCAGCTCAGCGAACGGCAGCGGGCCAACCCTGCGGAGTTCGAGAACGTCTTCGAGCAGACCGGACCGCGTGCGTTGTCGGGCCAACGGCTGGCCGACGCGCTCCGGGTCGGCGCCGAGGCCACCGTGCCACATCTGCCCGATCAGGACGACGCCGACGCGCTCGCCGACGTTGTGGAGGTTTTCGCCGCCAACGGCGTGATCAGCCGCACGATCACCGCGGCGGATATCTTCTACGATCTGCGTTCCAAGCTGAACCGGGATCAGCTGGCGGCCGTGCGAGCGGGGAACTGACATGGCCGTGCTCACCCCACCGCTGCCCACAGCGGCGCAGGCGACCCCGCTGACCGCGCCGCGTGCCCGCACCGCCAAGCCCAGGCCCGCATGGGTGTCGGTGCCGCTGCGCTTCCTGTTGCCCGCGGTGTTCGTCGCCGCCTGGTGGATCGGCTCGGCCACGGGCGCGATCTCCGAGCGGGTCATCGCCGGACCGCCCGCGGTGTGGACGGCGTTCACCGAACTACTCGGCAACGGCCAGCTGATCGATTTCGCCACCGCCTCGTTCGTGCGGGCCGCGCTCGGCGTCGGGATCGGCGTCTCGGCCGGCCTGCTGCTCGGGCTGGTGTCGGGGTTGTCCGCGCTGGGCGAGGAACTGGTCGACTCCACCATGCAGATATTGCGGGCCGTGCCGTTCCTGGCACTGGTGCCGCTGTTCATCGCCTGGTTCGGCATCGACGAGCTGTACAAGATCCTGCTCATCGCGGTGGCGACCGTGGCGCCGATGTATGCCTACACCTACCTCGGTGTGCGCAACGTCGACCGGAAGATGGTCGAGGCCGCCCGCGGCTTCGGGCTCTCCGGTCCGCGGCTGGTGCGCGAAGTGGTGCTGCCGTCCGCGTTGCCCGGTGTGCTCATGGCCCTGCGAGTCTGCTTGTCCATCAGCATCACCGGTTTGATCGCCGCCGAGCAGGTGGGTACCCGCGAGGGCGTCGGCTATCTGGTCACCCTCGCTCAGGAGTACAACCGCACCGACTACATGGTGCTGTGCGTGGTGCTCTACGCGCTGCTGGGTCTGGTCTTCGACGGCCTGGTCCGGCTGCTCGAGCGGTTCGCCATGCCGTGGCGCAAGCAGGTGGCGATCCGATGAGCGAGGACC
Organism: Nocardia sp. CDC519; assembly: GCF_059509835.1. Taxonomy (NCBI): domain Bacteria; kingdom Bacillati; phylum Actinomycetota; class Actinomycetes; order Mycobacteriales; family Nocardiaceae; genus Nocardia; species Nocardia sp. CDC519. Next base: position 3,116,615 of record NZ_CM183377.1, read on the forward strand.
TGGGCAACCAGCCCGTCGCGGTGTCACTCACCGGGCTGCGGAAGTCCTTCGGCGACAAGACCGTGCTGGACGGGATCGACCTGACCATCCGGCGTGGCGAGTTCGTGGTGCTGCTCGGACCCAGCGGCACCGGAAAGACCACACTGCTGCGATTGCTGACCGGGCTCGAGACCGCTGACGCGGGCGAGATACTCGTGCCGGGCCGGCGAACCACGGTCTACCAGGAGCCGCGGCTCATCCCGTCCAAGCGGGTGCTGGCCAACGTGCTGGTCGGGTTGCGCCGCAACCGGATCACCCGCGAGGCCGGGCTGGCCGCGCTGGCCGAGGTCCAGTTGGACGGCAAGGCGAACCAGTGGCCCGCCACCCTGTCCGGCGGTGAGGCCCAGCGCGCTGCGCTGGCCCGAGCGCTGGTTCGCGATCCCGAACTACTGCTGCTCGACGAGCCGTTCGCCGCCCTCGACGCGCTGACCCGGCTGCGGATGCAGGACCTGGTCGGCGACCTGGTCGCCCGGCACCGGCCCGCCGTGCTGATGGTCACCCACGATGTCGACGAGGCGGTGCGGCTGGCCGACCGGGTGATCGTGCTCGATCGCGGCCGCTTCGCCGTCGACACCAGCATCGACCTGCCGCGCCCGCGGCAGCGCACCGACCCCGGCATCCTGCGCTACCACACCGATTTCCTCGCCCATCTCGGCGTCGGCAACCCCGACCGCCCCCTCCTCAGGAGCGCTCCATGACCGACACTCTCTGGTACACCCGCTGCCCGGTTCCCACCGCCAGCGGTCTGGCGCACAGTCTCGGCTGGCTCGGCGAGACCGCGTCGGCCGCGGGCCTCGACTTCGGCGTATTGCAGGACGCCGGGCCGGAACTGGCCGGCCACCACTTTCTGCACGAGCTGCCGAGCCTGATCCGCGAGGGTGGCAATGTGCCCGCATTGGCTGCCCGCGCGCAGGGTTCACCCACCCGACTGGTCGGGCTCACCTGGATCGACGAGGCGCAGGCCATCCTGGTCGGCCCCGACTCGGCGGTCGCGGGCCCCGCCGACCTGCCCGGCATCCGGATAGGTGTCCCCGCGTGGGCCGCCGACCAGGCGCGGAGTTTCCCACGGGCGATGGCGTTGCACGGCTTCGCCAACGCCCTGCGGCTGAGCGGGCACACCTTGGCCGATGTGACCGTGGTCGAGCTCGCCGTCGATCGGGATCCACAGGTGCGCAACGGCATTGCGCGCGACCGGTCCACCACCTGGGGAGTGGCCGAGCTGCTCGACGGCCGAGTCGACGCGATCTACGTCAAGGGTGCACGCGCCAAGGACGTGGCCGTCGAACACGGGCTGCGGGTAGCGGTGGATCTGGACGCCACCACCGACACCCGGTTGCGCGTCAACAACGGCACACCGCGCCCGATCACGGTGCACGCCGAGCTGCTCGACCGCCGGCCCGAGGTCGTCGTCGGATTCCTTGCGCAGAGCCTGCGCGCGGCGGACTGGGCCGCCGACAACCCCGACCGTGTCCGCGACGTACTCCAACGGGAGACCTTCGCCGGGCCCGAGGGCGTACTCGCCGCCTATGGCGCCGGGCTCCGGCATGGCCTGCACCCCTCGATGTCGCAGGACCGGCTCGAACTCCTCGGGGTGCAGAAGCAGTTCCTCTACTCCCACGGATTCCTGGCCGAGGACTTCGATCTGGATTCCTGGGTGGCGGCCGAACCACTGGCACGGGCCCGCGAGCTCGTCGAGGCCGAGAAGGCGGCGGCATGACCGAATTCCTCTGGCGCCTGCCTACTCGCGGCGACGGCAGGCGCGCCCGGCCCGAGCTACGGCACCGAGGCGGTTTCGGCGCGCAGCGGCCGCCGAGTCCCGCCACCGATCCGCGCCCCGGCCGCTACGGACCCTTCGATGATCTGGCCCAGATCATCGACGCCGCCGAACTCGCAGGCCTCGACGGCGTGCTCGCACCCTACGACCCGTTCGGCGAGGAGTCCTGGATCGTCGCCGGCGGTGCGCTGCGCGGCACCCGTCACGCCACCGTGGTGGTCGAATTCGACCCCGCCTTCGGCACACCGGTATACGCCGCGAAGATGTCGGCCACCCTGCAACGGATCTCGCGCGGCAGACTCGCCTGGCGGCTGGTCGTCGACACCGACGACGACGCGGCGGCCGCCCGCGGCGACACCGTGGCCGGGGCCGACCGCTATGCCCGCGCGGCCGAGTTCCTGACCGTGGCCCGTGGTGTGTGGAACGCCGACCCGGTGCCGGGCGCCGGCTTCGAGGGGACGGGCTTCGCCTTCGAGGGCCGCTTCTACGACGTGGTCGACGGCGGCTTCCGCGGCATCCTGTCCGGCCTGCCGTTCCCGCTGGTTCAGCTGACCGGCGATTCGGCTGCGGCACTGGATCTCTCGGCTCGTCACGGTGACGTGCACGTGTTCACCGAATCTCCGGAAGGGGCCACCGCGGCGGTCGGCGCCCTGCGCGAGCGCGCCGCCGCGGCGGGCCGCACGGTCCGGGCAGCGGTGGAGGTACCGGTGGTGGCCAGGCAGACCGAGCAGGAAGCGTGGGCACGAGTCCGCAGACAGTGGCAGGAGCTGGGTCACGACGCCGGTGCGGCACACACGCTCGATCTCGGCGACGGGCGCTGGGCCGGCTTCACCGATCTCGGCTACCCGCAGCCGATCGGCCTGGTCGGTAGCTATGAGCAGGTGGCCGCGCGGTTGCGCGAGTACACGGCGGCGGGCATCGACACGGTCGTGCTCAGCGGCCATCCGCACATCGAAGAAGTACATCGCGCGGGCGAGCACCTGCTGCACCTGGCCGACCCGGCCGGGCGCACGCTCACCGCCGCCGAGGAGGTTCCGGCGTGACCATCGACATCTACTGGCGCATCGGGATGGAGGGCGACCATGCCTCCCTGCGCACCCCGCGCCGCTACAACCGCGGCCACGCCAACGGCTACCGCCCCGGCAATATCGCCCCGGCGATTCGAGGGGGCAGGCTGGACGACTACGGCTACATCGACCACATGGCCGCCGTCGCACGCGCCTCCGAATCGGCGGGCTTCCTCGGTGGGCTGCTGCCGTCCTTCCCGGTGACCGACGATCCATGGGCGGTCTCGGCGGCGCTGGCCCGCGAAACCACCACCTACCGCTTCATGGTCGCCTTCCAACCCGGGTTTCTGCATCCGGTGCAGGCGGCGCGGATGTCGGCGAGCCTGCAGCGGGCCACCGGTGGCCGGCTGGTCTACAACATCATCAGCGGCGGCGGGGGACCGGCGCAGCTGTGGTGGGGCGACAAGGTCGCCCACGACGATCGCTATGCGCGCACCAGCGAATTCCTCGACGTGCTGCGCGGAGTCTGGGACGGCGAGCCCTACGACCATGACGGCCGGTTCTTCACCACCCACGGCGCCGCGCTGCCGCCCGGCCTGGCCGGGCAACCGTTCCCCGAGGTGTACTTCTCCGGCTCTTCCGGCGCCGCCGTCGCCGCCGCCGGGCGGCACGCCGACTACTACCTGTCCTGGCTGGAACCGTTCGACGATCTGCGCGCGAAATTCGACGGCGTGCGCGCGCATGCCGAAAACCTGGGCAGGACACCGAAATTCGCGGTCCGCATCGACATCGTCGCCAGGCACACCGAGGAAGCCGCCTGGGCCGAGATCGAACAAGGCTGGGCCTTCGTCGACCGCGGCGCCGCCGAACGCGCGGCCCGCGGCGACTCGGTCGGTGCGGCCCGCATCAAGGGCTGGGTGCCCGAGACCATCACCGGCTACCGCGATCTCGAGGTGTCGCCGAATGTGTGGTGCGGGTTCAGCCTGATCCGCGGCGGACCAGCCTTCGGGCTGGTCGGCAGCTACGAACAGGTCGCCGAACGGCTCGACCACCTCATCGCGCTCGGCGTCGACGCGTTCATCCTCGCGGGCAACCCGCATCTCGAGGAGGCCTACCGCGTCGGCGAAGAGGTGCTGCCGCTGCTCGGTCGCTCCCGGCTCACCGCCCGAGCCCAATCCACCGCGCTCACCACAGTCCGATAAGAGGAGAACACCGTGACCACCACCGAGACCCGGCTACCTGCCGCCGTCGCCGAATTCGCCGCCGCCGCAACCCGCGACGCCGAGCGGGCACTGCGGGTGTTCCGCGACACCGGCACCGTCACCGGCAACGGCACCGTCAACTTCGTCGAACGGGTACCAGGCGAGGAGATCGCCATCGCACTCAACGCCCCGGGCCCCTGGGCCGAGGACCAGACCGTGCGCCCGATCGTGGCCGCCTTCGACGGCACGGTGCTCGACGGCGCCGGCCCGGCCGGTTTCGTCACCGGCTACGCCGAGGTGTTCCGCCGTCACCCGGAGATCACCTCGATCGTCCACGTGCACAGCCCTTGGCTTGGCGGCTGGGCCCAGACCCACCGAACGCTGCCGATCCGCTACGCCGCCGCCCAGCGGCTCACGCTCTCCCGGGAAATCCCGCCGCATATCGATCGCAGCATCGGCGCGGGGGAGTTCATCCTGCGACGGCTGGCCGAGGACCCCGACCTCGTCGCCATCTTCGAGGCCAACGGCGGCGCCAACGTCATCGGCCGGGCCGGCCTGCTCGAGCTGGCGAAGTTCGTCGTCCTGCTGGAAGAAGGCGCACAGTATCAAGCCATCGCCGAAACCCTCGGCGGCTCGGTCGAATTCGACCCCTCCAACCTCGCCGTGCAGTGGGGCCGCACCGGCCTGGCCGACGAGGCCCGCCGCCGCGGCCTCCTCTGAGCCCACAGGAGCCACTCCCATGACCATTCGAATCGGCTACTTCCCGCACAACAACTCCCTGTTCGTCCTGCGTCACCGCGGCATCCTCGAGCGCCGCCTGCCCGACGTGGAATGGGTCGATCTGCGTGACCTGCCCGCAGGCCAGCGCGTCGACCCACGATCCGGCCTGCCGACCCTGCATTCGGACTGGCTGTTCACCGAGGGCGGCTACGACGTGATCGGCACCGGCTTCACACCGCCCATCACCGGCCTCGCCCACGGCCGCGACCTGGTGTACCTCGGCATCTCCGGGCCGCGGGTGGAAAACGGCAGGCTGGTCACCACCGCCGCCAGCGGCATCCGCACCCCGGCGGATCTGCGTGGCAAACGAGTCGGCATCGCGCACGGTTCCTGGCAGACCACGCTGTTGCTGTTCGCGCTCGACCAGGCCGGGTTGCGCTGGTCGGACATCACCCCGGTCGACACCGACGTCCACGACGGCGGCGCCGCGCTGCTCGACGGCTCGCTCGACGCATGGGTGGGCGCCTACCCGGGCCTTGCCGCGGTGGAAGCAACCACCGACCTGCACACCCTGGTGGCAACCGAACCGCTGTTCAGCCATCCCTCACTGTGGTTCACCCGCCGCGACTTCGCCGGGTCGAACCGCGTGGCGATCGCCGAAATCCTTGCCGCACTAGAGGAATCCGACACGTGGATCACCGAGAATCCCCGTGCGGCCGCCCAGTACTTCGTCGACGACGCACACGCCAAAGGCGCCGGCGCGGACCTCGACGCCTGGGAGGCAGCGCTCCGCGGCCGCCCCTTCGGCGTCCACCCGGTGGACGAGGCCTTCCTGGACGAGCAGCAGCGCGCGGCAGACCTACTGGCCGCCAACGGCCTGCTGCCGCGCACAGTGCGCGTGCGTGACGCGGTTCTACCGTGGGTCGGCGAGGTGGCGACAGCCATCTGACCTGCACCGCGCCGTTCGGCTGGGGTAACGCCGACCGGCCATTATCGGTCGGATCCGGCTCAGCTCAGGGGCATGGATGGTCGACGGCCTGTCCGCGCGCTGCCGCTCGTTGAGCACGTCCGTTGGCGTCGCTCGATGAGGGATCACACAGCCGGTTCTGCCCGGACCGTTTCGTACATTTGCTCGATCGCCCGCGAACAGTCATTGCGGTCGTAGCCGAGCAGCTCGGTCTCGGTCGGGTCCGGCTGGTAGCTGATCACATTCCCGCGGCCTTGGACAATGAATCCGTCGGGCAGGAGTGGATGCTCGTCATCGCGCTCAACGATCACCCGGCCACCGCCCGCGGCGTCGACGAGCATCTGGAAGTACTCCCGGAAGGTGAGGTTCTCATCGCCGATCAGATAAGCCCTTCCCGGTTCGGCATGTTGTAACGCACCCCGAATCGCCTGGGCGAGCGATCGAGCGGACATGTAGTTCGTGCCACCGGGTGGTGCGAAATCAGGGATCTGTGGTTCGGTGCCTGCCGCCCAGGAGAACAGCTTGCGATAGCGCTTGGCGGAGCGGCCGCTGATGGCGCCGAGGATGTTCGGAGGGTTGAGCGTCGAGACGTTGAAGGAATCATCAGCGAGTGCCCTTGCGCCCTCGTCGGCGGCTCGGCGGGCCGCGACGTAGGGCAGCGCGTCGGCGAGGTCGGGCCGCACATGATGGTAGTAGCTGCCGATCTGGACGAAACGGTGCACGCCGGCCGCTTTGGCCAGCGCCGCGAATCGCGGGACACCCTCGGATTGCGTCTTCTGCCAGAACTGTGATTCGTCGGCTCCGCGACCCATATGGCGGAAGTCCTGGCCGGCGGCGAAAACGATGGCGTCGAACGCCGCGAGCTGGGTCGCGGTGAAGGTCTGCTCGGTGTAATCGCCGATGAGCACGGGGAAATCGTGGACAGGGGAACGGCTGTCCAGCCGATTGCGTGCCGCCACCGTGACCTCATTGCCGTGCTCGCGCAGATGTAGAGCTGCGTGCGCGCCGATCATGCCGGTGCCGCCGACGATCAGAATTTTCATGAAAACCCTTTCAGAAGTCGAGATCACCCAGTGCGAGAACCGGTCGCCGCTCCGTCCATCCCAGGTGCAGGACCCGGCGCGCGATCAACCAGCGTCCGTCGACGCGCCGATAGCGGTCTCGGTAGCGCAGATGCCACACGACATCGACGGCATTGCCGGGCTTGCCGGTGAGATGGTGCGCGATGCACGCGACGTCGCCGGTCGCCGTGTCGGGTGCCGCGGCCATGTCGAAAACGTTGCCCACGATGGCATGCAGGGTGGCGTGGGTGCGTTCGAGCGTGCGGCAGGTCTCGATGATCGCGGCGCGGCCGCGCGCTTCATGCGTCGGGCGCATGGTGCGCGGTGGATCCGGCACGGCGAGCACCGCGTCTTCGGTGAACAAGTGGGCGAGCTCGCCCAGTTCCCTGCGGTCGGCACAACTCGCGTACCGGTGGACGAGATCGGACAGCTCGGCACGGTCCTCAGCGGTGATCACGGCGGGCCTCCTCGGTCACGGGTCGCGGGGACGGTTCGTCCAGCCACCCGAGGCACGCGGTACCCACCCGCCGCTGCCAGGCGTGCCGCCGTCGACGAGCGGCCGGCGATACCGCGATAGGCGTGCCGATCCCGCCGGCACCACCGGTGACCACTGCGCGCCGGCCGTTCAGCAACCGACCGGGAGTCGCGATCGCTGGATGGGGCATACGCCCATCTCACTGACCCCCCGAGTTCGGCGCGAGCCCTGCTCCCGGTGGGCGGGAAGTGCGTGCCGGGCGCGCATTCCGCTGAGCGGGCCTCAGCCTTGCCCATTGTGCGCCTGCGTTGGAGCCTTGCCGAGCGTCCGCGTGGCCGCGGCAGTATCGAGATCGGCGCTCAGCACAATCGCTTCCTTCGGCACCCTCGCGACCGGCTATATCGCTCGTCCGCTCGGCGGGGAGACATTCGGGCATTTCGGTGACCGGCTCGGCCGCAGATCGATGCTGATGATCACCATGGTCATGATGGGCCTGTCCAGCGCGGCGATCGGCCTGCTACCGACGTATCACGCGATCGGTGTTGCTGCGCCAATCGTGCTGGTGCTGCTGCGGATCGTGCAGGGAATCGCGGTGGGAGGGGAGTGGGGTGGCGCGGCGCTCATGGTCGTCGAGCACGCCGACGCGGGCAACCGCGGGCGCTGGGCCGGAATCATGCAACTGGGCACACCTTTCGGGTTCCTGCTGTCCACCGCGGCCGTGACCATCGTGACCCCCAACTGTCGAACCCTCTGTGGGCGATGGGCGCCGCACGCCCGAGTCGTTCGCCGCGCGCCAGACCGAATCGATCCGGAATCGGCTCGGCGGCTACCAGCGGATGCCCTCGACGGTGTCGAGTGGTGTTGGTTGTGTGGTGGTTTCGGTAGTGGAGTCGCTGGTTCGGATCGTTTCGGGGAAGGTGAGTTGTGTGCGTTTCTCGATCTCGGTGACGGTGACTTGGTAGGTGCGGAATTCGTCGAGGTCGAGTGCTTCGAGTTGGTCGAGGTTCTGGGTGAGAAGGAACGCGCGGCTGTGTAGTCGGCCGTTGGTGATGTAGGTGATGATTTTGAAGAACTCGCGGGGGATACGGAAGCCGCGGTAGCTGCGGTCGTCGTCGTGGAAGATCGGGCCGGCGATGATGGTGACGCGGAGGTTGTCGAGGTCGACATCGGCGAAGACGGCGTCTTCGAGTTGCCCCCAGATGCCGTTGCGGCCCGACTGGTTGAAGTCGTCCATGTGTGGGGTGATGTTGGTGTAGTAGAACGAGTCGCGGTTGGCTTGTTCGGCCTCGGGGCGCGGACCCCACAGTAGGTCGGCGCGGCGGGCGATGTGCCCGCGATCGATGCGGTTGTCGCGGTAGAGCTCGTTGCCGGCTTGATATTCGGCCGGGATCCGAGGATCGAGGGTGAAATCGATTCCGTTGCGGCCGAGACGTTTGACGTCACTGCCATCGATATTCCAGGCGACCCAGCGGGCGAACCGCCGCGACTTGCTCAACGCCAGCGAGAAATGGGTGTAGGTGAGAACCGGTGAGCCGTCGAGGGTGACGGTGTCGTCGACGAGGGCGGGATCGAGTTCGGGTAGGTCGACGCGGGTGCCGAGGAAGTCCACATCGAAGCCGGTGGCAGCGACGGTTTGCGTCGCCGACGGTGGTGTGAGGGTGATTCCGAGCTTCTCGAACACCGAGCGTGGCAGGCAGGCCAGAGCGTGCTCGTCCGGGCTGGAGTCGGTTTCGCCGCCGAAGTGCAGACCGACCATCACGGTGGTGGGCGCGGTGCCGGTGGTGGCCATCCACACCGCGCCGGAGTCGCCGCCGCGACTGATCTCCCCATCGGCGGCCGGATGCGCCGGGTCGGGCCCGATCTCGAAGCAGCCGATCCGGTGCTCGCCGGCATCGCCGTAGCCGATCTTGACGATGACGTCGACGCGCCGCACCACACCATGGGTGATGGCGGTGGTGCGCCCGCTCTTGACCACCGTGTCTCCGAGTTCGGGATCGCCGATGTCGGTCGGCGTGAGATCGAGTCCGAGGATCGCGGTCTCGAACCGGCGATCCTCGATGGTGGCGACCGCGCAATCGCCGGCGATCCCGAGGTGCGAGCGCCGCAGCACACCGAGCCGGTTGCGGTCGGTGCGGTTGTCGTCGTGCGGGCCGGGCTGGACGACGATGTCACCGATCGCTGCGCCGGGTCCGTGCAGGACGTGCCAATTACTCAACACCAGCGGTGTGCCGTCGGCGGCGTCGTAGCCGATGCACCCGAGGGTGCCCGCGGTCCCGTTGATATTGGCGACACTGATACCGGGCACGACTGGATCCCTGCGCACCTTGGTCTGCGGCGGCTCGGCCTCGGCCACGATGCGGAACGACGGCTCGTACCGGCGTTCGAGCACATCGGTGGGCACCGCGACACCATCGACGTCGATCGTTTCCGGAATCATGCTCGTGCCCAACGCTTCCAACTGCTCGGGGCCCACCTTCTTGCCGACGGTGAACTGCACCGACAACACATCCGTCGCCGCGCCATCGGTGATCTTGTAGCCGATGCCGATGGACGTGATATTGGGATCGTCGAGGTAGCCCGCACCTCGGGCACGGATGAAACAACGCAACGCCGCCGGCAGGTCGTCGCCGGAGCTGGGGGAGGCGGCGAGCTTCGCGGACATCGGGACGGCTCCTTCTTCGCGCTACGCGGGTCGATCCGGCACTGGACGCACCCACTACCGGATACACCGACGCGCTGACGCCGAATCGTGGTCGCGGTAACGGTTCCGGGAACTATCGCCGAACCTGCAACGCCGCCTCGCCGGTCCTCGCCGCGCATCTCGACAGGACTGCCACGTCCGGCCTGGCCCGAACCGGTAGGCGTGGCGTGCGGCAGGAGCGGGCGATCCACCCACCGGCCCGACGACGGAGACAGGGCTGCCCGAAGGACGTGGATCACTACGCTGGCCGAGTGGAATTCACAACGGACGTCGAGCGTGGCGCGTGGCTGCTGGCGCGCGCCGGCGAGCACGGGGTCGGCAGTGTCGCCGGGATCGGCTTCGAGGCATACGCGCGGATCCTGCACCCGGTGGAGGCGGTCCGCCGCGACGCCGAGGTCACCGACGAGTGGGGCGGATCCGCGGTCGTCGAGGAGGCGATGTGGCCGTGGGCCGAGGTCGCGGCGCGCAATGGCAGAGTGATGCATCCGCTGGTGCAGTGGCGTCACCTCACCGACGGTGAGAATCAGGCCGCGATGACGTTCGACGACGGCTGGGAGGTCGGCCAGTCCGACGAGGGCTGGTTCGATCCGCGCTTGCTGGCCGCGCTCACCGATCACCTTCGCGCGACCACCGAGACGCCGGACCAGGTGACGGCCGCCGTGTGGCATGGATTCGGCGAGCTGAACACATCAACGGGTGTGGTGTGCATCGCGTCCACCGATGGCGATCCGAACACTCGTGCCCGGGAGCGAGCGCGCATCGAGGCCGAACTGGCAGCCTCGGTCTCGCCGCAGGTCAGACGAGCGTTCGACGCCGGACCGTTCCTGCCGTGGCCCGGGCGCGACTACATGCTGTTCGACACCGGTCTCACCGAACTCGCCGACCCCGACTGGGTGGATGCCGCCGGCCTCGGATGGACGACCGACTTCCCCGGCGTGACGCCCCAGCTGCTCTGGCCCGCCGATCAGGCATGGGTCGTGGCCAGCGAAATCGACTTCGACTCCACGATCGTCGCCGGCTCACGCACCCTGGTCGACGCGGTGCTGGCCGACGAACGTTTCGAGACCTTCGAGGTCACCGAGGAATCCGACCTGAGCTGGGACGGCGACACGATCAACCCCGCGCCGAAAGGCTCGGGATCGGCTTGACGACAGCAAAGGCGTGGACCGACAGGCACGTAGATCTACTTGCCGACGTCCTCGCTCGCGCGCCGTGCGCCCGTCGGCGGTTGCGTGCGGGCCGGCAACGAGAAAGGCACGCAATCGTTCCGACGTCGGGATCATCGATGCCGATCACGGCCGCATCGCGTGATTCGTGATGGCTCGCCTGGAGGTTTCTCTACTTCGCTACCCGAGGCGCCCCATCGGCGCTTCGGGTGTGGCGTGCAGAGCTTCGGTGACGACGTCGATCGCACCGGTGGCCAGACGGGGTAGCACGTTGAATGCGGCCTGCCCTCCGGATGCGCCCCTGAACACCCACACGCCGGGCGTCCTGACACCGTCCCGGCGATGGCTGCTAGTAGCCTGTCGGGAGTTGAAGGGTTCCTGCACCTCAGCGCAGAACGATGAGCCATGCGCATGCGCGAGGGCTCCGGGCTGCGATGGGGAGCGAGGCCGGGCGAAGCGCGAAGGGCGAGGGAGACAATGGTCGAAGCCGCGAAGGAGCTTGCTGATCTCGTCGATCGCCGTGGCTTGACGGTCGCTGTCGCCGAGTCGTTGACGGCGGGCAATCTCGCCGCGGCCCTCGGTGCCGCGCCGGATTCGGCGGCGTGGTTCCGCGGCGGGATCGTGGCCTACTCCAGCGAGGTCAAGCGGCGAGTGCTGGATGTTCCGGAGGTGCCGGTGGTATCCGAGACCGCGGCGCGGGCGATGGCCGAGGGCGTGCGATCACTGATGGATGCCGATATCGCGGTCGCGACCACGGGGGTCGGTGGCCCCGGTCCAGAAGACGGGGAGCCCGCCGGGTCGGTGTGGTTCTGCGTCGTCTCGCGCACCGAGTCCCGAGCGAGTCATCGGCAATACGACGGAGACCCGGCAGCGGTTCTCGACCAGTCGGTGCAGTACGCGATCGAGTTACTGCTGTCGCTCGCGAAGGCGGATGTGTGACCACTCAACCGTTCCGCCCGCTGGGGCTTTGCGGGCTGCTTCGTTCCTAGCCGATGCGCATACCGCGACGGCTCGGGTGCGACCACCCGGCAGCCGCGATCTGCCGGGACACGGATATCGCTGCCGGCGATTGCGACGAGTGCACCGGCGTCAGGGCTTGAACCAGCGCACCCTGGATCGCCGACCTGTCCGGGCAGATCGCTGACCTATGGAAGTGGTGCGCCGATTCAGGCCGAACCGAGGGCGAAGAGGGCGCAGGCGGCGAGCAGGATGAGTGCGATGATCCAGACCGCGCGGGTGGTGTAGGTGTGGCGCATGCGTGTCTCCGGGATCAGACGAAGGTGAAGCGTTCGGTGTGAACGCGGTCGGCGGGGACATCGGCGGCGGCGAGTGCGTCCTCGATCGCGGTGACCATGGGCGCCGGGCCGCAGATGAAGTATTGGTGGTGCCGGTACCGGGCGGGTAGGTCTCGCTGCAGCAGCGCCCGGTCGATGAAGCCGCTCTCGCCGTCCCAGTCCGGCGGCGGGTTCTGGGGCACGAGGACGGTGGTGAGGTCGAGGAGCGAGGTCAAGCCGGCGATCTCCTCGTCGAAGGTCTGTTCGGCGAGGTTTCGGACCGCGCACAACAGCAGGAACGGGCGCCGATCTCCGCGGTCGGCCATGGTGCGCAAGATCGACATCGCGGGAGTGATGCCGACGCCGCCCGCGATGAGGACGAAGCCGGGGCCTTCGTGGCGATCGGGGGTGAACACGCCGTGCGGTCCGTCGAGGAAGGCCCTGGTGCCGGGGGTGATGTCGCCGACGGTCGCGGTGAAATCGCCGAGTGCTTTGATGGTGATCGTGATCTGGCCGGTGTCCTCCGCACTGGAGGAGAACGAGAACGGGTGGGCGGTCACCTTCGCCACACGCCACGGCCTGCGCAGCCGTCGCAGCGGCGCGAGGACGCGCACCCATACGAGCAGCCCCACCAGCGCCACCGTCATCACGATCCACAGCCACACCTTCCACGTCGCGTCGAGGTAGTAGCCGACGAGCAGCATGTGCGCCAGTGCCAGCGCCACCACCGCGACCGAGAGACCACCGTGGATCAGCTGCCACACCTCGTAGCGAATGCGCAGCCGCTGCCGCCACACCGAGGTCGCGATCACGATCAGCAGCAGCACCGTCGATGCGATCGCGCAGCGCGCCCGCCACGGCGCCTCGGCGAGGTTCAACAGAGCCACGATGTCGACGCCGCCCGCCTGTAGCAGGACTGGATGAGCGAGGATGAAAGCCAGTGCCACATAAGAGATCTGGCGATGGAACTGCACGAGCGCGTCCTCGCCGAAGGGCGCTGCCACAGCACGGAAGCGTGCGACGAGTGCGAACTGTGCCCCCAGCATGGACATGCCCGACGAACCCCAGCGCGACCGAGAACTCCACCCAAAAGCCCCGGCCGCCTTCTACCGGACCGGCAACGGCGAACGCCAGTGGCACCACCGCGACCGCGACGTACAGGACGATCCAGCCGATACCTCGAAGCACCACCGACACACGTACCTCCCGGACGAAAGAGGTGTCCGGCCGCGCCCGGCCGGCGCCGACTTTCACGCTATCGGCGAGCGCGGCGATCACGGCTACCTTGCGCGGTGTGTCGCTGGTCGACAGTGGCGATGACGGTGTTCTGGTGTGTTCTCGAGCGGTGCCGTCCGCGCTGGGCCTGTCGGCTGATCTGTCGAGGGAGCGGTTGGGCGACGGCCGAATGAACGGCGCGGTCAGTCGTCGGCCGATGCGAGATTTGCGACGAGACCGTCGACGACGTCGCTGACGGCCTTGCGGACGTCGTAGCGCGCCACCGCGGTCGTCCATTGCGGCAGGACACCGACGGCGGTGGGGTAGTCGTCGAGTAGGTCGGTGGCGGCGGACTCGGTCCAGTGCGGAGGCGCTTGGCCGCGGCGGGTCGCGGCGGCGCGGTCGTCGGCTGCCCGGCGGGCGGCGAGTTCACCGAGGGTGAAGCGCCAGAGCACCGAATACAGGTAGACCGCTTGCTCATCGGTGGCGCCGAGCGTCCTTGCGCAGCCGACGAACTCGTCGAGGATCCACATCGCCGCCCGGCCGTAGGTCTCGCCGGTGACGAGAATGTCGACCACCCAGGGCAATTCGTGCAGGGTCTCGATGAGGTAGAGGACGATCGCCACCAGCCGGCCCCGGGGGTCCGTGGGGAGGTCCGGGCGCTGCAGGTCGTCGGCGCGGGCATCGAGAACGGCGAAGAACAGGGCGCTCTTGGTGGGAAAGTGATGGTAGATCGCCGCCGTGCTGACGCCGAGTCGCGCGGCGAGGCGCCGCATGCTGAACGCGTCGGCACCGTCGGTGGCGAGCATGTCGCCGGTGGCGGCGACGACCGCCTCGCGTTCCAGGCGGACCGGTCGGCCGCGGCGGCGGGGCGTGGAGATCGGCATGGCGCTCTATTCTTCCGATGGCGCTCTCGACAGGAGAGCCGGGGTGTGGTCCCATGATAAAAACACGCGTCGGGAAAATCGCCGTAGGCTCTGATCGCCGCCTTCTCGGGCGGCCTCCGACTGTGTTAAGGTCGAGCTCTTGTTAATGATAATCGTTTTCATTGACCGGCGGTCGAGCCGGGAGCTGTACGCGGGGAATCGACGGGAGCCGTGACATGACTGGGACCGGAGCGACGCTCCAGGCGGACGAGGTGGAGCAGGAGCCGCAGCTGGCCGGGGACGCACCCGAGGTGACTCCCGGCAGCGCGCTCTTCCAGGTGACCGAACCGGTCCGCGGACGGCTCGGGGCCGCGCTCGCGGTCGCCGCGCTCGGGGGCGCGGCGGGAGTCGCCGGGTTCGTCTGCCTGGCACTCGCGTTGCGAGAACTCCTTGCCGCCGATCCCGCGAGCGGCACGGTCGTGCTGTGCCTCGTGCTCGCCGCCGCCGGGTTCGTCGCCCGATTCGCGTTGCGTGCCTGGTCTTTCCTGCTCTCGCACCTGGCCTCGTTCGATCTCGAGCAGCGCCTGCGCCGCGATCTCGCCACACATCTGGCCCGGATTCCGCTGGGGGAGGCGCAGCGGCTGGGCTCGGGCGCGGCGAAAAAGGTTGTCCAGGACGATGTGCGCGGGCTGCACATGGCGGTGGCCGACGCGGTGCCGCTCGCCGGGTTCACCATCGCGCAGCCGGTCGCGGCGCTGATCGCCCTGGGGTTCGTGGACTGGCGGCTGCTGCTGGCGGTCGCGTTGTTCCTGCCGGTGGTGTTCGTCGGGATGCAGTTGAGCTTGCGCGATTACGTCGAGACCCGGCGTCGCTACGACGAGGCCAACGAGGCGATCAACGCGGCGACGGTGGAATTCGTGCAGGGGATGCCCGTGGTGCGGACCTTCGACGACGGCACCGTCTCCTTCCGCCGGTTCGTGGACCGGGTTCGGCAGTTCAATGTCGCTACCACCAACTGGCAGAACAACAATCGCGGCGCGATGATCTTCGCCAACCTGACCGTCGCGCCGCTGCCGACCATCGTCATCGTGACCGCGGTGGGCATCTGGTTGTCCTCTGCCGGGTCCATGTCGCCCGCCACGCTGATCGCGGCCATCCTCATCGGCACCCTGCCGGTGGAGTCGGTGGTGCCGTTGATGAATCTGTCGAATTTGATCAACGACTCCAAGGCCGGCGCGGCGCGGATCGTCGACGTGCTCGAGATTTCGCCGTTGCCGGAGCCCGAGCGCCCGCAGCGCCCGGTCGACGGGTCGATCGAATTCCGGTCCGTCCGGTTCGGCTACGCGGGCGCGGACCGGGCCGCCCTGGACGGTGTCGATCTGACAGTGCCGAGCGGGACCGTGTGCGCGCTGGTGGGGCCGTCGGGGTCCGGGAAATCGACGGTCGCGCGGCTGATTCCGCGGTTCTGGGACGTGGACTCCGGGCAGGTGCTGGTCGGCGGTGTCGACGTGCGGCAGATCCCGTCCGAGGCCCTGCTCGGGCACCTGGCGATGGTCTTTCAGGACCCGTTCCTGCTGTCGGACACCGTGGCCGCGAACATCCGGCTGGGCCGGCCGTCGGCCACCGACGCCGAGGTCGAGGCGGCGGCGCGGGCCGCGCGGGCACACGATTTCATCGTCACGGAACTGCCGCAGGGCTATGAGACCCCGGTCGGCGAGCGCGGCGCCCGGCTTTCCGGCGGCCAACGGCAGCGGATCACCATCGCGCGGGCGCTTCTGATGGACGCACCGATCGTGATCCTCGACGAGGCGACGTCGTTCGCCGATCCGGAGAACGAGGCGGCCATCCAGGACGCCATCGCCGAACTCACCCGCGGCCGCACCGTGCTCGTGGTCGCGCACCGGCTGTCCACGATCGTCGACGCCGACCAGATCGTGGTGCTCGAATCCGGCCGGGTCGCCGAAACCGGCACGCACAGCGAACTCGTCGCGGCCGGTGGCACCTACGCCCGGCTCTGGGAGCACCACCAGCGCGCCCGTGGCTGGGGCCTCGGCGCGGGCACCACCGAGGAGATCACGCACCGATGAGAAGAATCCTGCGGCTCATGCTGCTCGCCGCCGGTGACTACCGAGACGAGTTCCGCCGCACCCTGTGGTTCGCGCTGCTCGCGTCGATCCTGCAGGCTGCCGCCTACGCCACCCTCGTTCCGATCCTCTACGAACTGAGCCGACCCGAGGTCGACACCACCGCCGCATGGCGCTGGTTCGCGGTGCTCGTGGTGTGCTGGGTGCTCCAGGCGGCCTGCCACTACGGGCAGCTCCGGTTCGAGTTCGGCCGCTGGGCCGACGTGCTCGCGGGCACCCGGCTGCGGCTGGGTGAGCGACTGCGGACCATGGCGCAGGCCGACCTCGAACGCCGCGCCGCAGGCGATCTCACCACGGTGATGGGCAGCAATGTCGCCAACGCGACGATGGGATCGTCCGGGATGGCGCTGCTGTTCATCCAGATGGTGACAGTGCCCGTCATCATCGGCGTGATCATCTTCGCCGTCGACTGGCGCCTCGGTCTGGTGCTCGCGGTGTCGTTGCCGTTCGCGGTGTTCTTCGTCCGCCGCATCCAGCAGATCACCGGCGTGGGTGCCCGCCGGACCGACGCGGCCGATGCCGCGGCGGCGAACCGGGTGGTCGAGTACGTGCAGGGACTGCCGGTGCTGCGGGCGACCGGGCAGGTGGGCAGCTCGTCGCAGCGGCTGGTCGAGACTCTGCGCGAGCAGAACGAAGCCATGTCGGCGATGCAGAAGCGGTTGACCTGGCCCGGCCTGTTGGCTTCCAGCGTCGTTCAACTCTGCCTGGTGGCGATGGTGGCCGTCGGCGCGGCCCTGGTGCTGGACCTGCGGCTGTCGGCGGCGCTGCTGATCGCCGTGGTCGCCGCCGCCGTGCGCTTCGCCGAACCGCTGTCGACCATGGCGAACCTGTCGGCGATCTTCGAGGTCATCGATTCGGCGCTGGAGCGCGTCGGCGACGTGCTCGATACGCCCGTGCTGCCGGTCGGTGCCCCGGAGGCGCGGATCACCGCGCACGACCTGGAATTCGCCGACGTGCACTTCGGGTACGGCGACGGCGGCGCGGTATTGCGCGGGGTGTCCTTCACCGCGCCGGCGCGCTCGCTCACCGCGTTGGTCGGCCCGTCCGGCTCAGGGAAGACGACGGTGACCCGGTTGCTGACCCGCTACGCCGACCCCGACGCGGGTAGCGTCCGGATCGGCGGCACCGACCTGCGCGACCTCGACCCGGCAGAGATCTACCGCAATATCGCGGTGGTGTTCCAGGACGTGTATCTGTTCGACGACACGATCCGGGCCAACATCGCGATGGCCGCACCGGACGCCACGCAGGAGCAGATCGAGGCCGCCGCCAGGGCCGCCAATGTGCACACCTTCGTCGAACGGCTCCCGCACGGCTACGAGACCCGCGTCGGCGAGATCGGCGGCGCGCTCTCCGGCGGTGAGCGCCAGCGCATTTCGATCGCGCGCGCGATCCTCAAAGACGCGCCCATCGTGGTGCTGGACGAGCCGACCGCAGCGCTGGACACCGAGAGCGAGGTGTACGTCCAGGAAGCCATCGACGCATTGGTCGCGGCGAAGACCGTCGTCGTGATCGCGCACCGGCTGTCCACCGTGGTGGCGGCGGATCAGATCCTGGTGCTGGAGGACGGTGTGGTCTCCGAGCGCGGCACCCACGCCGAACTGCTGGCACAGCAGGGGCGCTACAGCGCGATGTGGGCGGCGCAGACCAGGGCTCGGCACTGGAAGGTCACCGCCGCGGTGTGACGAGAGGGCGGCTTGCGCCCGACGTGGGTGGCCCAGACCAGGGCGCACGGGAGGCCCACCGCCACGGTGCCCACGAAAGCGATTGCGGCACTGCGTGTCGACCCGAATGCCGAACTGGTCTGCACAGGAAATCGCCCTCGGGCCGGATCACCGGGCTCCGAGGGCGTGCCGGACGGCAGCGCGACCTCCCCTCGCGGGCGAAGCGTTCACTCGAATTGGTTCACGCGGGGATCGGCCGCGGGGGAGAGGTGCTCGGCTGCCCGGCGCGGTCCGCGACGAGATAGGGAGCGATGCAGGAGAGCTTTTCGCAGGTCTCCTCGTGTTCGCGCTCCGGTGTCGAGCCGGTGACGATGCCGGCTCCGGCGCGCAACCAAGCGCGACCGTCCCGTTGATACACAGCACGCAAAACCAGTGCGGCGTCCAGGACTCCGGTGTGGTCGGCACGCAGGACGGTGCCACTGTAGAGGCCGCGAGTGCCGGGCTCGAGTTGGTCGATCGCGGCGCACGCCGGGGCCTTGGGGATGCCGGAGGCGGTGATCGCCGGGAACACGGCGGCCAGGGCGTCCCATCCGTCGCGATCGGGCGGCAACAGCGTCTCGACCCGGGACGCGAGATGCTGAACGCTGCCGCGTTCCTTGACGGCCAGGAACTCACCGACCCGGGTGGCGGTGCCGACACCGGCCAGTTCGTCGAACGCCAGCCGGACCGAGATCGCGTGCTCGTACACCTCTTTCGGGTCGGCGAGCAGTTCTTCCCGGAGCGCGCGGTCGCGTACGGGGTCGCCGGTCCTGGCTCGGGTGCCCGCGAGGGGCTGGGTCGTGGCGAGCCCGGCGCCGTCGGCCTCGAGTACGGTTTCCGGGCTGACGCCCGCCGCCTGCCAGCCGCCGAGATCGAGCAGGAACGAGCGCGCGGGAGTATTCGCGCGCCGGACCGCCGCATAGGTGGCGGGCATATCCACCGCGAACGGCAGGTCCACGCGGCGGGACATGATCACCTTGTGGAACTCGCCGCCGTCGATGCGCTCCTGTGCCGCGCCCACCCTGGCCAGGTACGCGACGTCGACTCGGCCCACCGGCATCGGCGTGAGTCCGGCCGCGACACCGGAGGGATCGGGTAGGTCGAGGTCGAACGTGGTGCCGTAGCTCCTGATCTGGACCTCGGTGGCGGTGATCTCCAGTTCCACCCCGGGCACCATGATGTGCGCGAGGACGTCGCCCGGCGTCGCGGTGCGGGGATCCCAGAGTTCGAAGCAGGCCCAGCCGTAGGCCTTCCATCCGGGGATCGACGCCCGGTCGAGTGCGGCGCGGATATGCGGCCACGGCGTGCCCGACCAGGATGCGGTGTGGTCGCCGCCGAGGGTGCTGTGCAGCCGATCCGGCCCGACGCTGATCGCGCCGACCGGGTTGCCCGCCAGGTACCAGCGGCCGGGCTGTTCGTAGACGACGTAGTCGGTGAGCTGCCCGGAGGCCGCGATCGCGGTCGTCAGGGCGAGCGGGTCGGCGGTGTGCGGGCGCACGCTGTGTACATAGCCGTCGGCGTCGAGCGTGGTGTGCCGGTTCATCGTGCTCACTGTTCGATTCGGGGATGGGGATGCGCGGCCGGTGCCGCAGCGGCACCGGCCGGCGCGATCACGCGAAGGATTCGCTGATCCACTTCGGCGCGTCGGCGCGGGTCCAGCGCATGAACTCCATCGCCGTGTCCTGGCCGATGTCGATGTACCTGTGTTCCGGATTGCCGTGCGGCAGGTACTCGGGGAAGAAACGTTCCTGGTTGATCCGCTCGATGATCGCGGTCGCGGCCGCCTCGGAGGTCAGCTCGCCGCGTTCGACGGCTGCACAGGTCGCCCGCGTCGACGCCAGCAGTTCGCGGATGTTGCGCGCCAGCGGGGAATCGGCGCGCTCGAGGGTGCGGAACACGGCGTCGTCGCGACTCGAGTAGTACCGGGACAGCGCGTGTTCCAGGGCGGCGTCGGCGTAGAAGCTGTAGGTGTGCCAGACCCGGAACACGGCGTCCCACAGCGCGTAATCGCGGAAGCCGACGTAGGAGCAGTACGCGAAATCGTCGTGCACGTCGAACATCCGCTGCTGCACCGCGTCCAGACCGAGGAACCGCCCGCGGGACCAGTCACCCGTGCGTGCCGCTTCGATGAGCCGCCAGGCCAGCGCGTTCACCGTCTGGAAGGAGTTGGCGAGGCCGCGGGAGAACAGCGCGTCGATCGCCCCCGCGGATTGTGCGGTGAGGCAGAAGCGGTCGCCGACAGTCTCGGTCGCGGAATATTGCAGCCGGCCGGTGCTCACCCACGGCCGCACCGCGCGCGCGTTGGCGAACTGTTTCGCCACCGCGGGGAAGCGGTCGAGGAAGGCCTGGAACTCTTCCTCAGGGGCCGGGCGGTCGTCGTCGACGGCGTCTCCGGTGAGGGTGAGCCCGACGCTGCACAGCGGGTTGGTCGAGGCGTCGTTGTTGTCGAACGGGATCACCCAGAGCCAGCCGCCGTCGAAGATGTGGTGCAGGGTGCCGTTGTGCCAGCGGGTCGGCGGATCGTAGGGCACGGGCGCGACGTCGTCGAACGGCTCGACGCCGATCATGTGGGTGAACAGCGAGCGGGAGCGGGTGCGTGCCCGGGTGGGCAGTTCCCGGAGCCCGAAACGCTCGGCCAGCACGGAACGGAATCCGGTGGCGTCGACCAGATAGTTCGCTGTGAACGTCTCACCGGAGGCCGAGCGCAGCGTCGCACCGCCGTCGGGATCGACGTCGATGTCGTCGATCCGGGTGTTCATCCGCGCGGTGACGCCGTAGCGGACGGCGAGGTGGTAGACGTGCGCGTCGATGTCCTGGCGGAACCAGTGCGACTCGGCACGGCGGTACCCGGAGGCCAGCACGACCTGGTTGGCCTTGCGCGGATCGGACGGGCGGTCCTGCTCGTGGTACACGAAGCCGAAATTCTGCTTCTGCCCGCAGGTCTTGACGACCTTCTCCGCGGTGTCCTGGAAAGTGGACAGCGCGGCGAGCTCGGGGACGTCGTAGCGCTCGGCCAGCACGCGCACGGTTGTGCTCGCATGCGGAATGGTCGATTCGCCCACTACGAAGCGCGGATGCACGCCCGCGTCGATGAGCAGGACGGCCAGGCCGTGCCTGGCCAGGATCGTGGCGAGCGTGCTGCCCGCGATCCCGGCACCGAGAACGGCGACGTCGTATCGGGGTGCGGTGGGCGATATCATGGTCGAACTCCTTGTGCTGATGGTGCTTTCGGTGCTCAGTCGGGTGGGCGGACCGGGAGCGCGCGCAGGCCGCGCAGGCCCATGCCCGGGCGCCAGCGGGGCTCGGCCGGGTCGGTCGCCGGACGCAGGCCGGGCCAGCGCCCGGCCAGGGTGGTGAGCGCGACCGCGACCTCGGTGCGGGCCAGCGCCGCACCCAAGCAGTTGTGGATGCCGCCGCTGAAACCCAGGTGCGGGCGCGGCGCGCGGTGGATGTCGAAGCGATGCGGATCGGGAACGTGGGCGGGGTCGCGGTTGGCGGCGGCGGTGCACACCAGCACCCGGTCACCGCGTTCGACGCGTTGCCCGCCGAGCCGCAACGGCGCCAGCGCGAGGCGCATGGTCGCCGATTCCACCGGACCCCAGTAGCGCATCGTCTCCTCCACGGCCGGCGCGGCCAGCGACGGATCCGCACACAGGGCGGCCCATTGGTCCGGGTGGGCGAGCAGCGACAGCACGGCGCTGGCGATCAGGCTCGCCGACGTCTCGAATCCCGCGGCGACCAGCAGACCGACCATGGCCTGCAGTTCGGGGTCGGAGAGCGCGTCCCGGCCGGACGCGGGGTGGGCGAGCCTGCTGACCAGATCGTCGCCGGGTGTGCGGCGTTTGCGGACGACGAGTTCGCGGGTATACGCGTCGAGCTGCTCGCGCAGCGCGGGGTCCGGTCCGGACAGCGGGGTGGCGGCGGTGGCGGCGCGGACCGCGAGATCGTGCAGACCGGGGTGCCATTCCGCGGGAAAACCGAGGATGTCGCCGAGTACGGTCAGCGACAGCGGATAGGCGTAGGTGTGCAGCAGGTCCACGGTGCCGTCGCCGTCACGGGCGGCCCGGTCCGCCTCGTCCAGCAGGCGCTCGGCGTGACGGATCACAGAAGGGCGCAACGCGGTGACCGACCGCGACGTGAATGCCTGCTGTGCGGCTCGGCGCAATCGGGTGTGCTGCGGCGGGTCGGACAGCAGCATCGAGTCGGGCGGATCGGTGATGCCCGCCCGGGCCCGGGCGGTGCGCTGCGCCGGGGTGAGCAGCGCACGGGGATTGTTGGCCAGCCCGGGCGCACGCAGCGCGGCCTCGGCGACGGCGTATCCGGTGATCATCCAGAATCCGCGACCGGGTTGTTCGGGCAGTTCGGCGAAGACGATCGGTGCGTGCGCACGCAACTCGTCGTAGACGGTATGGGCGCGGGCGTGGAAATCGTCGGCGAGCAGGTCGACCACGATCGGCCGGGGTGTCTCGGGCATCGGTGAGGTATCCGTTCAGACCGGCATGGCCTCGATCAGCGAGTACGAGGTGGGAATGACCGTGGGGTGCACCGCGACGACCGCGAAACCCGCTCGGCTGCACAGGGTCTCGTACTCGGTGCGGGTGCGCTCCTGGCCGCCCATGTTGACGAGCATGCTGATGTCGGTGAGATAGGGGGCCGGGTCGGCGGTGTCGACCAGGTCGGGTAGCACCGATTCCACGATCAGCAACCTGCCGTCGGCGGGGGTGACCTCGCGGCAGCGGCCGAGAATCGTGGCGCAGCGCTCGTCGTCCCAGTCGTGCAGGATGTTCTTCAGCACGTACAGGTCGCCGCCTTCGGGTACCGCGGCGAAGAAATCGCCCGCCTCGATTCGGCAGCGGTCGGCGACACCGGCCGCGGCCAGCGTAGCGCCGGCCTCGGCGACGCCGCTCGGCGAGTCGAAGACGACGCCGCCCACCGCGGGCGCGCCCCGAAGGATCTGCGAGATCAAGGTGCCGTCGCCGCCGCCGACATCGATCACCGTGCCGTGCCGGGTGAAGTCGTAGCTCACCGGAACCAGTTGTGCGATGGGCAGGCTCACCTGCCGCATGGTCGCGTTGAACCGTTCCGACAGATCCGGGCGGGTGGCGAGGAAGCCGAAGAAGTCGGTGCCGTAGAGCCCCTCGAACGTCGGACGGCCGGTGCGCACCGCCTCCTCGGTCAGCTTCCAGGAGTCCAGCAGAGCCGGGTCGGTGAACAGCAGCACCGCCGCGGCCTGGGAGTCGGGGCGGTCGGTGCGCAGCGGCATTCCCGCCTCGCCCAGTCGGAACCGGCCCGGGCCCGTCTCGACGACGATCTCCAATGCCGCCAATGCCCGGAGCAGCCGGGCCAGCGCGCCGGGGTCGGCCCCGGTGCGGGCGGCCAGTTCCCGATGATCGAGTTCGTCGTCGCCGAGGTGATCGGCCAGCCCGAGACGGGCGGCGGTGCCGACCACCTGGGAGCAGATCGTTCCGAACATCATGTTCATGAGTCGCTGGTGAGCTGCCATGCCTGCTTCCTGTACCGCGCCGAAGATGTTGTCCACCTGCGGGTTTCGTGTCCCCGAACGGTCCATCTCGCTTGACCGAATTGTTCGGGCGTCGTAGATTCTAACGTAACTGAAAATGATTGTCGTTTCGAATTAGGATCGTGATGCAGCATAAGCTCGGTGTGTTCCCCGCCCCCACTCGCTCGACGGCCGGGAGCGAGGAAGCCGGCGGCCTGCGCCGCGTTGTCGCCGAGCTGACCGGGCTGGCCACCGACGAACTCGCCGACGACGCGAATCTGCTGGAGCTGGGCCTGGACTCGGTGACCGTCATGCGGATCTCCGGGCAGCTGCGCCGTGCGGGCACGCGGGTGGAGTTCCGCGATCTCGTGCGCGAACCCACGCTGCGGGCCTGGTCGGAGCTGGTACGTGCGCGGCAACCCGGCGCCGCCCCGCCCGTCGCGGAACCTGCCGCGGTCGATCTCACCGAGCCCTTTCCACTGGCAGTGATGCAGCACGCCTTCTGGATCGGCCGCGAGGGAACGCACGAGCTCGGCGGGGTCGCCGCGCACTTCTACTGCGAGTTCGACCATGCGGGAGGGCTCGACGCGCAGCGGCTCGAGGACGCTGTGCGCGCCCTGCTGGTCCGGCACCCGATGCTGCGGGTGGCTGTCGACCCCACCGGTATGCAACGGGTGGTCGACCCTCACCCGGCGGGATTGGTGGTCGAGGACCTGCGGACGTTGCCGGAGCGGGAGCGCGCTGCGCGTCTTGCCGATATCCGGGACAGCCTTTCGCACCGGGCCATGGACGTGGCGGCAGGCGAAGTCATCGACGTGCGGGTCTCACTGCTGCCCGGCGGCGTGAGCCGTGTGCATCTCGACCTGGACATGATCGCGGGTGACGCACTGAGTTTGCGGAACCTGCTCGCGGACCTGGCCACCGCCTACGAGCACGGCCCGCAAGCGCTGCCCCCGTTGAGATACCACTACGGCCGGTACCTCGCCGACCGTGCGATCGCCCGGGCTACCGCGCGGGAGCAGGCACGGCGGTGGTGGCAGACGCAGCTGCCGGAATTGCCTGCCGCGCCGCAGCTTCCGCTGCTCACCGCGGAGGCGGGCGGCGGGCCGCGGGTCGACCGGCGGCACCACTGGCTCGCCCCGGAGCGCGCGGATCTGTTGCGGGAGCGGGCGCAGCGGGCCGGGCTCACCACCGCTGGTGTGCTCGCGACCGTCTTCGCGGAGACCATCGGCGCCTGGAGTAGCGCCGACCGGTTCCTGCTGAACCTGCCGGTCTTCGATCGGGAGCCGATGCACGACGACGTGGACCGACTGGTCGGCGATTTCTCCAGTTCGGTACTGCTCGATGTGGATCTGACCGATCCGATGACGGTCACCGAGCGGGCCGGCGCGATCACCCGCCGACTGCGCGAGGTGCTGGGGTACACCGCCTACACCGGTGTCGAGGTGCTGCGCGACCTCGGCCGCAGCGGCGACCGCGTCTACGCGCCGGTGGTCTACACCAGTGCGCTGAGCCTCGGCGAGTTGTACGCGCCCGAGGTACGGGCCTGTGTGGGTGAGCCGGTCTGGACGATCTCGCAGGGCCCGCAGGTGTGGCTGGACGCGCAGGTGACCGAGTTCGACGGCGGCATCCTGCTCAACTGGGACGCCCGGGTATCGCTGTTCCCGCCCGGTCTGCTGGACGCCATGTTCGATGCCTACACCCGATTCGTCGAGCTGCTCCTGGACGACGAGAACGCGTGGCACCGGCGCGCTCCGTGGCCGGCGACCCCGCGCGAATCCCTGCCGGCCACAGGGGAACCCGGTGTACCGCTGCATCAGCGGTTCTTCGCCTTGGCCGCCGCTGAGCCGCAGCGGCCCGGGCTGCTCGCCGACGACGCGACGGTCTCCTACGGCGGGCTCTCCGAACGGGCCCGGCGGGTGGCGGCACTACTGCGGTCCAAGGGGATCGGACGCGGTGACAGCGTCGGTATCACCCTGCCCAAGGGGATCGAGCAGATCGTCGCGGTCCTCGGTGTGCTGGCAGCGGGCGCGACCTATGTGCCGTCCGGTATCGACCTGCCGCCTGCCCGGCGCGAACGGGTCTACCGCACCGCGGGCACGCGGCTGGTTCTCACCGATCGCGCGACCGTGGCCGCGGGATGGCCGGAGGACATCGAGGCGGTCCTCCTGGAGCAGGCCCGCATGGTGGCCCCGGCGGAGCGGATCGCGGAGGTGGACGCCGAGGACACGATGTATGTCATCTTCACCTCGGGCTCGACGGGGACCCCGAAGGGCGTCGAGGTGCCGCATCGGGCGGTCGCGGCCACCGTCGACGCGGTCAACGCCCGGTTCGGGATCGGCGCGGACGACCGCACGATCGCGTTGTCGGCATTGGATTTCGACCTCTCCGCGTACGACATGTTCGCCTTCCTGGCGTTCGGCGGCTCGGTGGTCGTGGTGGACGAGGCGAGTCGGCGGGACGCCGTCGCCTGGGCCGAGCTGATCCGGCGCTGGGACGTCACCGTGATCAGCGCGGTTCCGGCGCTCCTGGACATGCTGCTGACCGCGGCCGCGGGATCCGGGCTCGGTACCGCGCTGCGGGTGGTCATGCTCGGCGGCGACCGGGTGACGGTGGACCTGCCCGATCGGCTGCGCGCGCTGGTGCCCGGTTGCCGGTTCGCCGGGCTCGGCGGAATGACCGAGGCCGCCATCCACGCCACCGTGTGCGACGTCGATGCGGTCGATCCCGACTGGTCGTGCGTGCCGTACGGGCAGCCGCTGCCGCACGTCGGCTGCCGCGTTGTCGATGGTCGCGGCCGGGACTGTCCGGACTGGGCGCCCGGCGAACTGTGGGTCACCGGTTCGGGGCTGGCACAGGGTTATCGCGGTGATCCCGAGCGCACCGCGGAGAAGTTCGTCGAGCACGCCGGGGTGCGCTGGTACCGGACCGGTGACCTGGTGCGGTACCGGCCGGATGGCCTGCTGGAATTCCTCGGCCGCACCGACCACCAGGTGAAGATCCGTGGCCACCGCATCGAACTGGGGGAGATCGAAGCGATCCTGGCCGACCACCCGGCAGTCACCGCGGCGGTCGCCACGGTGCTCGAGCACCCCGCGCGCTCGCTCGGGGCACTGGTCGTCGCCGATGACGAACTCACCGACGACGCGCTGCGGGACTGGCTCGGCGCTCGGGTGCCCGGCTACATGGTGCCGCGGCGGTTCGCCCGCGACGGGGAACTCCCGGTCACCCGCAACGGAAAGATCGACCGTGCGGCGGTCCACGCCGCCCTTGCCGCCGCGGCGAGCCGGAACTCGGTCGAGGGCGGCGCGCCACGCGAGGGCATGGAACAGACCGTCGCCGCCGCATGGGCGGCGGTGCTCGACGTCGCCGGCATCCGGCGCGATGACGACTTCTTCGCGCTCGGCGGTGACAGCCTGCTCGCGACCCGGCTGGTCCGCCGGCTGCACGCCGAGGGCGTGGCGGGTGCCACCCTGGCGCACCTGTTCGCCACCCCGACCCTCGCCGGATTCGCCGCCACCCTTACTCGGGCACCGGCGCACCGGCCCGTGGAGATCGTGGCCGACCCCGAACGCAGGCACCACCCCTTCCCACTCACCGATATTCAGGTCGCCTACTGGCTCGGCCGCTCCGGCGAGTTCGACCTCGGCGGTATCGGCGCCCATCTCTACCTCGAATACGACTGGCCAGACGTCGATCCGGCCCGCCTGGCCACGGCCTGGAACCACGTGGTCGACAGGCATCCGATGCTGCGTGCGGTGATCGAGGCCGACGGCACCCAGCGGGTACTCGAATCGGTGCCCGCCTACCGCATTCCGGTGATCGACGGGGACGTCACCGCCGTCAGGGAGGCGGTCTCGCGCACTCTGCTCGACGCCGCGAGCTGGCCTCTCTTCGACATCCGTGTGGTGCGCGACGGCACCAGTGTCACCGTCTGCGCCGCGTTCGACACGCTGGTCGCCGACGGGTTGAGCGTGCTGGTGCTGCTGTCGGAGTGGACGCGGCTCTATGCGGAACCCGACCTCGAACTGCCGGTACCCGAGCTCGCGTTCCGCGACTATGTGCTCGGCTGTGCGCCATCGGAAGCAGAAGTCAGCGCAGCGCTGCGGTATTGGCGGGAGCGTTTGCCGGAATTGCCACCGGGCCCGCAACTGCCGATGCGGGTGCTGCCCGCCATGATCGAGCGTCCCCGGTTCACCCGTCGGGAGGTCCGGCTCGACCGGGAGGTCTGGACGCGGCTCGCGGCGCACGCGCGAAGCCTGG
Organism: Nocardia sp. CDC519; assembly: GCF_059509835.1. NCBI lineage: Bacteria > Bacillati > Actinomycetota > Actinomycetes > Mycobacteriales > Nocardiaceae > Nocardia > Nocardia sp. CDC519. The sequence continues at coordinate 3,144,692 of NZ_CM183377.1, forward strand.
GTGTGACACCGAGCGTGGTGTTGCTGGCGGGCTACACCTGGATTCTCGGGCAGTGGAGTGCCGAACGTGAACTGTCGGTGACGCTCACGCGTTTCGACCGCAAGGACGTGCACCCCGACATCATGCGAGTCGTAGGCGATTTCAGCTCACTACTGCTGGTCGCGGACCGCCCCGGCCCAGCGGAGAGCTGGGCGGCACGTCTCCGGCGCCTGCAACAACAACTGTGGAGCGATCTCGACCACCAGCAGGTGTCGGCGGTGCGGGTACTGCGCGAACTGGGACGGGAGAGCGAACTCGCCGCCGAGCCGGTACCGGTGGTGTTCACCTCGATGCTCGGTGTGGACGACGACCTGGCGCGGTCGGTGCGCTGGCCCGATGTCATGCGCACGCAGACACCGCAGGTGTGGCTGGACCATCAGGTGATCGAGCTGCCGGACGGGCTCGTGCTGAGCTGGGATTCGGTGGACGAGTTGTTCCCCGAGGGCCTGGTCGACGACATGTTCGACGCCTACCACCGGCTGCTACTCGAATTGGCGGACCTGGAGTGGGAGAGCCCGCTCGAACTGGTGCTGCCGCCCGGCCAGCGCGCCGTGCGCGATCGGGTCAACGACACGGCCGCAGCTGTTCCGGCCGGTCGGCTGCTGCACACGGCGATGTTCGAAGTAGCCGCCGCCGACCCCGACCGGATCGCGCTCGTGGACGGCCGGGCCACCGTCTCCTTCGGTGAACTCGCCGACGAGAGCCGCCGCATCGCGGCGTTGCTCGCGCATCGCGGTGTGCGGCCGGGTGACGCTGTCGCGGTGTGTGGGGCCAGGGGCTTCGCGCTGGTGGCTGCCCTGTACGGGGTGCTCGCCGCTGGTGCTGCGTATGTGCCGATCGCGGTGGATCAGCCGGTGCAGCGGCGGGCCGCGATCCTGGCCCAGGCCGGGGTGGCGGCGGTGCTGACCGACGACACCGGGCGCTTCACCGATTCGGTTGGTGCGCAGGACGTGGCGGCCGCTGTGGTTGCGGACACCGCGCGTTTCGGTGTGCGCAGCGCGGGTGTGGCCGGCTCGCAAGCCGTGAACGCGGGGGTGATCAGCACCGACCAGGCGGTCTCGGTCCCGGTGGTGGACATTGCGGATGCTGGCGCGTGTGAGCCTGTGCCGTTGTATGGGGGTGGTGGGAGTGATGTGGCTTATGTGATTTTCACGTCGGGTTCGACTGGTGTTCCGAAGGGTGTGGAGGTCGAGCATCGGCAGGTGGTGAATACGCTTGCCGATCTGGAGGATCGGTACGGTCTCGGCGCGCATGATTGTGTTCTTGCGGTTGCGGCTGTGGATTTCGATTTGTCGGTGTTCGACGTGTTCGGTGTCCTCGGGGCCGGTGGGCGTGCGGTGCTGGTGGCCGATGAGGATCGCCGTGATCCGGATCGCTGGTTGGGGTTGGTGCGTGAGCACGAGGTGACCGTGTGGAACACGGTGCCGGCGATGTTGGACATGCTGCTCACCGTCGCCGAATCCGGGTCGGGGCCGGCGTCGTCGTTGCGGCTGGCGCTGGTGTCCGGCGACTGGGTGGGGCTCGATTTGCTCGATCGGCTCTCGTCGCTGTCCCAGCGATGTCGGCTGGTGGCGCTCGGCGGGGCGACGGAGGCGGCGATCTGGTCGAACGTCTTCGAGGTCGATTCGGTCGATCCGGCGTGGACGTCGATTCCGTACGGAACTCCGTTGCGCAATCAGCGTTTCCGGGTGGTCGATGGGAACGGTGATGATCGCCCGGATTGGGTGCCGGGGGAGTTGCTGATCGGTGGTGCGGGGGTGGCGCGGGGTTATCGTGGCCGGCCCGATCTGACGGCTGCGGCGTTCTTCGAGGACGCCGAGGGTACCCGGTGGTATCGGACGGGGGATCTGGGGCGGTATCGCTCGGATGGGCTGCTGGAGTTCCTGGGCCGTGCTGATCGTCAGGTCAAGATTCGTGGGCATCGGATCGAGCTCGGTGAGATCGAGCAGGCGATCGCTGCCCACCCGGAGGTGCGGCGATCCTTCGTCCTCGCGATCGGCGAACGTACGCACGCACGTTTGGTGGCGTTTGTCGAACCAGCTGTGCCGCAGTCTCTTTCGGGATTCCTCGCGGAGCGGATTCCCACGGGCTGGATGCCGGAGTTGATCGCGCTACCCGATCCGCCGCTGACCGGCAACGGCAAGATCGACCACGCCGCACTGAGCCGGATGGCGGCCGACGTCTCCACCACGTCCGACGCCGGGCACGACGAGGCCCTCCGACCAGGGCTGGAGACCCGGATCGGCCAGATCTGGTGCGACGTGCTCGGCGGCGACATCCCGCACCGCACCACCAACTTCTTCGCCGCCGGTGGAGATTCGCTGTCGGCCACCCGGCTCGTCGGCCGCCTCGCCCGCGAACTCGGCATCACTGTGCGGTTGCGCGAGTTCTTCCTCGCCCCGACCGTCTCCGCACTCGCCCGCTCCGGCACCGGCGAAGCTCAGTCGAGGAACACCCGCACGCCATCCGCCGACCCGGCGCACCGCTTCGACTCGTTCCCGCTCACCGACATTCAGGTCGCGTACTGGTTGGGCCGCTCGGCCGACTTCGACCTCGGTGGGATCGGCGCGCAACTGTACTTCGAGTACGACTGGCCCGGCCTCGACCCCGAACGCTTGGAACAGGCGTGGAACCGGGTCATCCTGCGCCACCCCATGTTGCGGGCGGTCATCGACGCCGACGGCCGGCAGCGGATCCTGCCCGACGCGTCCGTCCACCGGATCCCGGTCGTCACGCCCGGCGACGTCGAAGCGGCCGGAGGTGACTTCGACACGGCCGCGGCCGCGCTGCGCGAGGACATGACCGGCGGTGCTCTCGACGCCGCGGCGGGACCGCTCTTCGACATCCGAGTGCTGCGCGAGGGCGATCGGGCGCGCGTGTGTGTCGTCTTCGACAGCCTGGTCGTCGACGGACTCAGTGCGCTGGTGGTGATCGCCGACTGGACCCAGTGGTACCACGATCCAGCATTCGAACCCGAGCCCCTGGCGCTCGGATTCCGGGACTATGTCCTCGGGTCCGCGCCGACGGAGGCGGAAGTCGCTGCGGGGCTGGCGTATTGGCGGGAGCGGTTACCGGACTTGCCGCCGGGTCCGCAGCTGCCCGTGCGGTTGTCGCCTGCGATGATCGAGCGTCCACGGTTCACTCGCCGGGAAGTGCAGCTCGCACCGGAGGTCTGGGCGCGGATCGTGGGGCGGGCGCGGGATCTCGGCGTGACACCGAGCGTGGTGTTGCTGGCGTGCTACACGTGGATTCTCGGGCAGTGGAGTGCCGAACGTGAACTGTCGGTGACGCTGACGCGTTTCGACCGCAAGGACGTGCACCCCGACATCATGCGCATCGTCGGTGATTTCAGCTCCCTGCTGCTCGTCGCCGACCGCCCGGCCGCAGGCGAGAGTTGGGCCCAGCGAGCGCGGCGATTGCAGGAACAACTGTGGAGCGACCTCGACCACCAACAGGTGTCGGCGATCCGTGTCCTGCGCGAACTCGCCCGCGACAGCGCGACACCGGCCGAACCGGTACCGGTGGTGTTCACCTCCATGCTCGGCGTGGACGACGAGCTGGCGCGCTCGGTGCGCTGGCCCGACTTCACGCGCACCCAGACACCGCAGGTGTGGCTGGATCACCAGGTGATCGAGCTGCCGGACGGGCTCGTGCTGAGCTGGGATTCGGTGGACGAGTTGTTCCCCGAGGGCCTGGTCGACGACATGTTCGACGCCTACCACCGCCTGCTGCTGCGATTGGGCGAACTCGACTGGGAGCGACCGCTGAAACCGGCACTGCCCGAACGGCAGCGCGCGATCCGTGACCGCGTCAACGACACCCGGCCACCGGCCGCCCTTCCGGCGAATCGGCTGCTGCACACGGCCATGTTCGAGGTCGCCGCCACCGATCCCGCCAGAACGGCGCTCATCGACGGCGAGGTGACCGTGTCGTTCGGTGCGCTCGCCGAGCACAGCCGCCGCATCGCCGCCCTGCTCGCCGAGCATGGAGTCCGGCCGGGCGACGCCGTGGCAGTGTGCGCGGCAAAGGGTTCCGCGCTGGTGGCCGCTCTGTACGGGGTGCTCGCCGCTGGTGCTGCGTATGTGCCGATCGCGGTGGATCAGCCGGTGCAGCGGCGGGCCGCGATCCTGGCCCAGGCCGGGGTGGCGGCGGTGCTGACCGACGACACCCGCCGCTTCACTGCTTCGGGGCCTCGTGGCGCGCAGGGCGTGGTGGCCCCAGACGGCGCTGAGGTGCCAGGAGTGGGCGCGGGCAGCGCGAATCCCACTGGCCCGGCGCCCCTTGGTGCGCCGGACGCGGCGGCCACAACCGCTCGGTCCGCGGAGCTTGCGGGCTCGGTGGTTGTCAGCGGGGAGGCCGCGGGTTCGGGGGTGATCAGCACTGACCGGGCTGTTCCGGTCCCGGTGCTGAATATCGCGGATGCTGGCGCGTGTGAGCCTGTGCCGTTGTATGGAGGTGGTGGGAGTGATGTGGCTTATGTGATTTTCACGTCGGGTTCGACTGGTGTTCCGAAGGGTGTGGAGGTCGAGCATCGGCAGGTGGTGAATACGCTTGCCGATCTGGAGGATCGGTACGGTCTCGGCGCGCATGATTGTGTTCTTGCGGTTGCGGCTGTGGATTTCGATTTGTCGGTGTTCGACGTGTTCGGTGTCCTCGGGGCCGGTGGGCGTGCGGTGCTGGTGGCCGATGAGGATCGCCGTGATCCGGATCGCTGGTTGGGGTTGGTGCGTGAGCACGAGGTGACCGTGTGGAACACGGTGCCGGCGATGTTGGACATGCTGCTCACCGTCGCCGAATCCGGGTCGGGGCCGGCGTCGTCGTTGCGGCTGGCGCTGGTGTCCGGCGACTGGGTGGGGCTCGATTTGCTCGATCGGCTCTCGTCGCTGTCCCAGCGATGTCGGCTGGTGGCGCTCGGCGGGGCGACGGAGGCGGCGATCTGGTCGAACGTCTTCGAGGTCGATTCGGTCGATCCGGCGTGGACGTCGATTCCGTACGGAACTCCGTTGCGCAATCAGCGTTTCCGGGTGGTCGATGGGAACGGTGATGATCGCCCGGATTGGGTGCCGGGGGAGTTGCTGATCGGTGGTGCGGGGGTGGCGCGGGGTTATCGTGGCCGGCCCGATCTGACGGCTGCGGCGTTCTTCGAGGACGCCGAGGGTACCCGGTGGTATCGGACGGGGGATCTGGGGCGGTATCGCTCGGATGGGCTGCTGGAGTTCCTGGGCCGTGCTGATCGTCAGGTCAAGATTCGTGGGCATCGGATCGAGCTCGGTGAGATCGAGCAGGCGATCGCTGCCCACCCGGAGGTGCGGCGATCCTTCGTCCTCGCGATCGGCGCGGTCGACAACATTCCGGTGGCCCTGCGGTTGCGCGGCGAACTGGACCTCGACGCCATGTCGGCGGCGGTCACCGATCTGCTCGGCCGCCATGAGGTCTTGCGCACGGTCTATCCCCGGCACGAGGACGGTCCGGTCCAGAAGGTGCGCCCGGTCGCGGTCGTCGAGCTCGCCGCGGAGCCGATGGCGGATATCGCCGCCGCGGTGCGGGAGACCGCGGGCATCGGATTCGATGTGGCCGAGCAGGTCCCGGTGCGGATCCGGCTGCTGCGCGCGGCCACCGACGATCACACGCTGGTGCTGGTGGCGCACCACATCGCCGCCGACGGTGTGTCCATGGGCCCGCTCCTGCGCGATCTGATCATCGCCTACGCGGCCCGCCGCGAGGGGCACGCACCGCAGTGGGCACCCTTGGCGGTGCAGTACGCCGATTACGCGCTGTGGCAGCAGCAGATGCTCGGCGACGACGCCGATCCCGCATCGGTGGCCGCGCGGCAGCTCGAATTCTGGACCGCCGAACTGGCCGATCTGCCCGCGCAGCTCGATCTTCCGGCGGACCGTCCGCGTCCGGAGCAGGCCTCCTATCGGGGCGCGGTCCACGAATTCGGCATCGACGCCCGGCTGCGTGCCGATATCGACCGCCTGGCCGCCGAGACTCGCTCCACCCCGTTCATGGTGCTGCACGCCGCGCTCGCCGCCCTGCTGGCCCGGCTGTCCGGCACCACCGATATCGCCATCGGCACCCCGGTCGCGGGTCGTGGTGCGGCCGAACTGGACGATCTGGTCGGCATGTTCGTCAACACCCTCGTGCTGCGCACCGATGTGCCCGCCGGGCTACCCTTCGCCGATCTGCTCGCCCATGCCCGCGACCGCGATCTGCGCGCCTTCGCCCACAGCGACGTCCCGTTCGAGCGTCTGGTCGAGGTGCTGAACCCGGCCCGCTCCCAGGCCAGGCACCCGCTGTTCCAGGTGGCGCTGTTCATGCAGAACCTCGGCCCGCTCGCCCTGGAACTGCCGGGACTCACCGCCGAGACGGTGGACTTCGGCGCCGAATTCGCCAAGTTCGACCTGCAACTCACCATCTCGGACTCCGGCGACGGCTACCGTGCCGAATTCACCTATGCCACGGACCTGTTCGATGCGCCGACGGTCCGCGAGTTCGCCGTGAAGTTCCTCCGGCTGCTTCGTGCCGCACTCGCCGACCCGGCCACGCCGGTCGGAGATATCGAGCTGCTGGACGCCGGCGAACTCGACTACGTCACCGCGAGCTGGAATGCCAGCGGCCACAAGGTGGCCGACCGTTTCCTGCACGAGGGTTTCGACAACCAGGTGCGCCGCAGCCCGAACGCCCTCGCCCTGGTGGCCGAGGATCCGGTGCCGGTCGAGCTGACCTACGCGCAGCTGTCCGAGCGGGTCAACCGCCTGGCCCGCTTCCTGATCGGTACCGGCGTGGGCCCGGAATCGCTGGTGGTGCTGGCGATGCCGCGTTCGGTGGAGCTGGTGGTGGCCATGTACGCGGTGGCGCGGGCCGGCGGCGCGTACGTGCCGGTGGACCCGGCGCATCCGGTCGAACGGATCGGCCACATCCTCGACACCGCACGGCCACACTGTGTACTGAGCACGCGGGCAGCGGGTTTCGCGGCGGCGACGGAAGCGCCGGTGCACCTGTTGGACGCGCTGGACCTGTCCGAGGTGCCCTCGCGCGCCATCGCCGAGAGCGAGCGCCGAACCCCGTTGCGCCCCGATCATCCGGCGTACGTGATCTTCACCTCCGGCTCGACCGGCAAGCCCAAGGGCGTGGCGGTGCCGCATCGCGCCATCGCCAACCAGCTGGCCTGGATGGAGCACGAGTACCGGCCGCGCACCGGCGATGTGTATCTGCAGAAGACCGCGACCACCTTCGACGTGTCGCTGTGGGGCTATTTCCTGCCGCTGCGCACCGGCGCGGCCCTGCTGCTCGCCGCGCCCGACGGGCATCGCGACCCCCGCTACATCGCCGAGACGATCGCGCGCCACGGCGTCACCCTGACCGACTTCGTGCCGTCCATGCTGACGGTGTTCGCCGCCCACGCCCGCCGCGAGGAGCTGGACTCGCTGCGCGATGTCTTCGTCATCGGCGAGGCGCTGCCGCCGGAGACCGTGACGGCGTTCCACGCGGTGAGCGACGCCGGACTGCACAACCTCTACGGCCCGACCGAGGCCGCGGTCTCGATCACCTACCGTGAGGTCACCGCGGCCGACGCGCCGCTGGTGCCGATCGGTGAACCGGAATGGAATTCGCAGGTTTACGTGCTGGATTCGCGGCTGCGTCCGGTGCCGATCGGGGTGCCGGGCGAGCTGTACCTGGCCGGCGAGCAGCTGGCGCGCGGCTACCACGGCCGCGTCGACCTCACCGCGGACCGGTTCGTGGCCAATCCGTTCGAGTTCGACGGTGCGCGGATGTATCGCACCGGCGATCTGGTGCGCTGGACCGCCGACGGCGAACTGGTGTATCTGGGCCGCGCCGACTTCCAGGTGAAGTTCCGTGGACAACGGATCGAACTGGCCGAGATCGAGAGCGCGTTGCTGGCCGATCCGCGGGTGAGTCAGGCGGCGGCGCGGTTGATCAGCGGCGCGGAGGGGGATTTCCTCGCCGGTTACGTCATCGCGGCGGTGGGCGCGGACCTGGACGTCGCCGAGCTGAAAGATTCGCTGTTCCAGCGGCTTCCCGCGTATATGGTGCCGACCGCGGTGGTCGAGTTGACGGAGTTCCCGCTCAATACCAGCGGCAAGCTCGATCGTAAGGCGCTGCCGGTGCCGACCTTGCGGACGGTGCGTTTCCGCGCGCCCGTCGACGCCGATCAGCGGCTGGTCGCCGAGGTGTTCGCCGAGGTCCTGCGGGTGGAACGGGTCGGCCTGGACGACGATTTCTTCGCCCTCGGCGGCAGCTCGCTCGACGCCACCCGGGTCACCGCGCGTGCCGGTGCGGTGGCCGGTGTGCGGGTCCCGGTGCGCGCGCTGTTCGACGCCCCGACCGTCGCGGGCTTCGCCGCCGCCGTCGCGGAACTGCGCGCCGGAGCACACCCGCGCCCCGCGCTGACCCGCCGCCAACGTCCCGAGCGCATTCCGCTCGCGCCCGCCCAGCAACGGCTGTGGTTCCTCAACCGCCTGGAAGCCCAGGGCTCGGCGGCTACCGGCGTCTACAACCTGCCGGTGGTCTTGCGGTTGACCGGAACTCTTGATCCGCGAGCCATGCGGCAGGCTGTGCTCGACGTGCTGACCAGGCACGAATCACTGCGCACGCTCTACCCGGAGAGCGAGTCCGGGCCCTATCAGTCGATTCTGCCCGCGGCGGCGATCGGCCTCGACGTGCCTCCGGTTGCGGTGCGCTCCCGCGATATCGCGGCGACGGTGGCCGCCATCGCGCGCGGCGGATTCGACGTGACCACCGAACTGCCGGCGCGGGTCGCGCTGCTGGCCGTCGACGGCACCGACGAACACCTGCTGGTGTTCGTCGTCCACCACATCGCCGCCGACGCACTGTCGCTGACGCCGCTGGTGACCGATCTGATCGCCTCCTATACGGCACGGGCCGCCGGCACCGCACCCGAACTGCCCGAACTTCCGGTGCAGTACGCCGACTACAGCCTGTGGCAGCGCGAGCTGCTCGGTGTCGCCGACCAGCCCGGCGATCCGGTCCATCAGCAACTCCGGTTCTGGCATGCGGTGCTCGACGGGCTGCCCGCCGATCTGGCGCTGCCCACCGACCGGCCGCGTCCGCCGCAGCCGACACAGCGCGGTGCTGTCGTCGAGTTCGCCGTCACCGCAGCGGTTTCCGAGGGGCTGCGCGCCCTCGCGCGTCGGGCGAGCGCCTCCCTGTTCATGGTCGTGCACGCGGCGTTCGCGGCGACGCTCGCGCGGCTGAGCGCCACCACCGACGTCGTCGTCGGGACCCCGGTGGGCGGGCGCGGCGCACGTGAGCTGGACGCGCTGATCGGCATGTTCGTCAATACCGTCGTGCTGCGCAGCGAGGTGCGGCCCGAGGCCACCTTCACCGAACTGCTCGACGCGGTGCGCGCCACCGACCTCGCGGCCTTCGCCCATGCCGAGCTGCCGTTCGAGCAGCTGGTCGACAGCATGGATGTCGACCGGAGCAGCGGCGCGCATCCGCTGTTCCAGGTGATGCTGAGTTTCGGTGAGCAGCGCGCTGCGGCCGAGGCGATCGAGCTGCCCGGGCTGCGGGTGCAGCCGGTGGACATCCCCGACGAGACCGTCAAGTTCGATCTGCATCTGGTGGTCACCGACACCGGTGGCGCCGCCCTGACGGGCAACCTGCGCTACGCCACCGATCTGTTCGACGCCACCACCATCGAATCGCTGACCGCGCGTTTCCTGCGCGTACTCACGGCCGTCAGCCAGGATCCCGAGGTCCGGGTGGGCGATATCGAGCTGCTCGACCCGGCCGAGCGCACGCGGATCCTCACAGCCTGGAACGACACCGTCCACCCGGTCCCCGCCGGGACCCTCGCGGACCTGTTCGCCGAGCAGGCCGCCCGCACCCCGGACGCTCCTGCGATCACCTTCGACGGGGAAATCGCCGAGCGTATTTCCTCCGGCCAGAACACGGCCTCCGGTCGGCCGGAGCCGGCACCCGTCGGGCAACCGTCGGCGAGCTCGTTGGACGACCAGGTGCGCGCCGAGGAAGAGCGCTCGGCCCGCAGCGCGCACCGGTTCGGGTCGGCAGCCGGCGACACCCTCTCCTACGGCGAGTTCGCCGCGCGGGTCAACCGGCTCGCCCGGTATCTGATCGCGCACGGCGTCGGCCCGGAAACACGGGTCGCGCTGGAGATGCGCCGGTCGATCGATCTCGTGGTCGGTATGTACGCGGTGACCGTGGCCGGCGGCGCCTATGTGCCGCTCGATCCGGATCATCCGGTGGAGCGCACCGCGCACATCCTCGAAACCGCCGCACCGCTGTGCGTGCTCACCTCCGATATGGATGCGGAACTCCCGGTCGAGGCGATCCGCATCGATCGCCTCGACCTCGCGCCGTACTCGTCGGCTCCGGTGACCGACGCCGACCGTCGCGCTCCGCTGCGCGCCTCGAACACCGCGTATGTGCTGTTCACCTCCGGTTCCACCGGCCGCCCCAAGGGGGTGGCGATGAGCCACGGCGCCATTGTGAACCGGCTGCGCTGGATGCAGTCGGCGTACGTGGCGATCGACTCCACCGACGCGTTGCTGCAGAAGACGCCCGCGACCTTCGACGTCTCGGTGCCGGAGTTCTTCTGGCCCTTGCAGGTCGGGGCCCGGATGGTGCTCGCCAAGCCCGACGGCCACCGCGACCCGGCCTATCTGGCCGACCTGATGCGCCGCGAATCCATCACCGTCGCGCATTTCGTGCCGTCCATGCTGGCCGCCTTCCTCGCCGAAGAGCCGGTAGAGGTCCCGGCGCTGCGGCACATCTTCTGTTCCGGGGAAACCCTGCCCGCCGCCATCGCGCATCGCGCCCGCGCGCTGACCGGCGCCCGCGTGCACAACATGTACGGCCCCACCGAAACGGCCGTGGAGATCACCGCGCACGAGGTGACCGATGCCGACGACACCGTGCTGCCCATCGGCGGGCCGGTGTGGAACAGCCAGGCTTACGTCCTCGACAGCCGGCTGCGTCCGGTCCCCGCGGGAGTGCCCGGTGAGCTGTACCTCGCCGGTGCCCAGCTCGCGCACGGCTATCTGGGCCGCCCCGACCTGACCGGCGACCGTTTCGTCGCCAATCCCTTCGGCGCTCCCGGCTCCCGCATGTACCGCACCGGCGATCTGATGTCGTGGACCGCGGACGGTGAATTGAACTTCCTCGGCCGCACCGACTTCCAGGTGAAGGTGCGCGGCCTGCGCATCGAGCTGGGCGAGGTCGAGGCCGCGCTGCTGGCATTGCCTGCGGTGGCCCAGGCGGTTGTCCTGGTGCGCGACGATCACGGATCCGGTGCCCAGCTGGTCGCGTACCTGGTGCCCGAGGCCGCCGCGGACACCGTTACCGCGCCCAGCACCGATATCGAGTCCATCCGCGCCCAACTGGCCCGGGTGCTCCCCGCCTACATGATCCCCACCGGTTTCGTCGTGCTCGACGCGTTCCCCGTGAACGCCTCCGGCAAGCTGGACCGCAAGGCGCTACCCGCTCCGGTCGCGGCACTGGTCGAGTTCATCGCTCCCGAGGGCGCCGCGGAAACCCTGGTGGCCGAGCTCTTCACCGCGCTGCTCGGCGCACCGCGGGTGGGTGCAGGCGACGACTTCTTCGGCTCGGGCGGCAACTCGCTCATCGCCACTCAGCTGGCCTCGCGCCTGAGCAAGGCCACCGGCAGGCAGGTGCCGGTGCGCGCGATATTCGACGCCCCGACCGTCCGCGAGCTGGCCCGCCTGATCGAGGCGGACGCGCCGGCCATCGCGCCGGACCTCCCGCCGCTGACGGCTCAGGACCGCACCGCGCCCATCCCGCTGTCCATCGCCCAGCAGCGCATGTGGTTCCTCAACCGCTTCGATGCCGCGAGCGCGGGCTACAACATTCCCTTCGCACTGCGGCTCACCGGCCCGCTCGATGTGGCGGCCCTGAACGCGGCCATCGAGGACCTCATCGCCCGCCACGAGACGCTGCGGACGCTCTACCCCGAACACGATGGCACCGCCTCGCAACTGGTGCTGCCCGCCGCTGCCCGGGCGCTGACGCTCGAGCCGCGCACGGTCACCGCTGCCGAGGTGCCGCATCTGGTGGCCACGGCCGCCGGGACAGGTTTCGACGTGACCAGCGAGGTGCCGCTGCGCATCGAGCTGCTGCGGCTGACCGGGCCGACGGAACCCGTCGACGACAGCGAGACCCATGTGCTGCTGTTCGTCATCCATCACATCGCCGCGGACGGCTGGTCCTTCGCCCCGCTCACCCGTGACCTGGCGCTCGCCTACCTCGCGCGGACCTCCGGCACCGCACCCGAATTCGCGCCGCTCCCACTCCAGTACGCCGATTTCGCGCTCTGGCAGCGCGCTGCTCTCGGCCGTCCGGACGATCCGAATTCCGTGCTGTCCCAGCAGCTCACGTACTGGATCGAACGCCTCGCCGACCTGCCCGACGTGATCACGCTGCCCGCGGACCGCCCACGTCCCGCGGTCGCGTCCCATCGCGGCGCCGCGCTCACCGCACGTCTCGACGCCGAACTGCACCGCCGCGTCCAGAAGTTCGCCACCGACCATCGCGCCACCCCGTTCATGGTGTTGCATGCCGCGTTGGCCACCCTGCTGTCGCGGCTGGCCGGCACCGATGACGTCGTGATCGGCACGCCGGTGGCCGGTCGCGGCGATCAGGCCCTCGACGATCTGGTCGGCATGTTCGTCAACACACTGGTGCTGCGCACCCGGGTGCGCCCGGACGTCACCGCCGCCGAGCTGATCGCGCAGGTCAGGGCCGTCGATGTGGCCGCCTTCGAGCACGCCCACGTTCCGTTCGAGCAGTTGGTCGACGCCCTGAACCCGGTGCGTTCCCAGGCCCACGCCCCGCTCTATCAGGTGGCGCTGACCCTCCAGAATCAGGCCGCACCGGACCTGCGCCTGGACCGGCTCGCCATCAGCGCTCTCGACGTGGACGCCGCGCCGATTCAGCTCGATCTGGACTGGACGCTGACCGACCGCTACGCCGCCGACGGCGCCCCAGACGGCATAGACGTGCACCTGCACTACGCGCTCGACCTGTTCGACGCCGACACCGCCGCCCGCTTCCTGGCGAGCTTCGAGCAGGTGCTGCGTGCCCTGGTCGACACTCCGAACGCACGCGTCGGCGATCTCGATCTGCTGTCGCCTGCCGAACGCGACCTGCTGCTGGCCGAAGGCAATGCCACCGATCAGGTGCTGCCCGCGGAAACCCTGGACGACCTGTTCGCCGCCCGGGTCGCCGCTACCCCGGATGCCGTGGCGATCCGTTTCGAGGGTGTGGCCCTGACCTATGCCGAGCTGGGTTCGCGGGTGAACCGCTTGGCCCGCAGGCTCATCGCCGAGGGCGCGGGCCCGGAGACGATCGTCGGCCTCGGCGCGCTCCGCTCGATCGACATGCTGGTGGCGATGTACGCGATCGTCCGGTCGGGCGCGGCCTATGTCCCGATCGATCCCGATCATCCGGCCGAGCGGTTCGCGCAGGTCATCGCCGGAGCGGCGCCGCTGCTCGTGGTGCGGGCCGGCGGTGCCCGGCTCCCGGAACTCGCTGTGCCCGTGCTGGATTACCCGACGCTGGATCTGTCCGAGGTGGATGACGCGCCGGTCACCGATGCCGACCGCAGGCATCCGCTGCGCCCGGACAACGCCGCCTACGTGCTGTTCACCTCCGGCTCCACCGGCCGCCCCAAGGGCGTGTCGATCTCGCACCGGGCGATCACCAACCAGCTGCGCTGGCTGGAATCCCGGTACGAGATCACCGGACGCGACCGCCTGTTGCAGCGCGCCCCGCTGACCTTCGACGTCTCGGTATGGGAATGCTTCCTGCCGGTCGTGGTCGGCGCGCCACTGATCGTCGCCCGTCCGAGCGGCCATCTCGACCTGGACTACCTGTCCGGCCTGCTGCGTGCGCACCGCATCACCTTCGCCGAGTTCGTGCCGTCGGTGCTGGCGGCGCTCATCGGTGAAGGCATGGGCGATGCGCTCGCCTCGCTGCGGCACCTGCACTGCGGTGGTGAGGCCCTCACCCCGGATCTGCTGGCCGCGCTGCGCGCCGATGTCCCCGGCGCGGTGCACAACTCCTACGGACCCACCGAGGCCGCGATCTCGGCGGTGTTCCACGAATTCACCGATCCGGACTCCGAATCGGACCGGGACGTGGCGATCGGGCGGCCCTGCTGGAATACCCGCGCCTACGTGCTCGACTCGCGGCTGCGCCCGGTACCGATCGGCGTCACCGGTGAGCTGTATCTCGCGGGGGAACAGCTGGCACGCGGATATCAGGGCCGGGCCGCGCTCACCGCGGAACGCTTCGTCGCCGACCCCTTCGGCGCGCCGGGACGGCTGATGTACCGCACCGGCGATCTGGTGCGCTGGAACCGGAACGGCGATCTGGTGTACCTGGGCCGCAATGATTTCCAGGTGAAGCTGCGTGGTCAGCGCATCGAGCTGGGGGAGATCGAGGCGGCGCTCACCGCGATCGCCGGGGTGCGCAACGCGGCGGTGGTCGCGGCCCGCGATGCGTCGGGGCAGGACTGCCTCGTCGGCTACGTCAGCGGTGACGCGCTGTCGGCCGAGGTGGTGCTGGACGAGGTGCGCGGCCGGCTGCCCGCCTACATGGTGCCCGCGCGTCTGATGGTGCTCGAACAGATGCCGCTCACCACCGCGGGCAAACTCGACCGCAAGGCGCTGCCCGCCGTCGAGGTCGCCGCCGCCGGTCCGGCCTACCGAGCCCCGCGCGAAGGTGCCGAAGCGGTGCTGGCCGCGCTAATCGCCGATCTGATCGGCGCCACCACCCCGGTCGGCGCCGATGACGACTTCTTCGCCCGTGGCGGCAATTCCCTGCTGGCCATGCGGCTGGTGGCCCGAGCCAATGCGGCGCTGGGTTCGGCGCTGACGGTGCGCGAGGTGTTCGAGGCGCCGACCGTCGCAGGCCTCGCGGCGCGCGTCACCACGGAGTCGGCGTCGCGTCCGGCGCTCGTGGCCGGCCCGCGGCCGGACCGGATTCCGTTGTCGCTGGCACAGACCCGGATGTGGCTGCTCAACCGGATCGACCCGGAGTCGGCGGTCTACAACATCCCGATCACCATCCGGTTGACCGGTGCGCTGAACGTGCCCGCCCTGGAGAAGGCACTGCGGGACGTGGTGGCTCGGCACGAATCGCTGCGCACGATCTTCCCCGCCGACGCCGAGGGTCCCACCCAGGTGGTGCTAGACCGCGTTCCCGCCGGCGAACTGAGCCTGCGCCCCGTCGAGGTGTCCGAGGCGGACCTGATGGATGCGGTACTGGCCGCTGTCTCCGGTGGGTTCGATCTGCGCACCCGTATCCCGGTCCGCGCGGCGCTGCTGCGCGCCGCCCCCGACGATCATGTGCTCGCGGTCGTGGTCCACCACATCGCCGCCGACGGGGTCTCGACCGCGCCGCTGGCCCGCGACCTGATGACGGCCTACACCGCCCGCACGGCGGGCGCCGAGCCCGGCTGGTCGCCGCTGCCGCTCCAGTACGCCGATTTCACGCTCTGGCAGCACGCCGCCCTCGGTTCGGCCGACGATCCGGATTCGGTGCTGGCAGCCCAGATCGCGCACTGGCGGCAGGAACTCGCGGGTCTCGCGCCCGTGCTGGAACTGCCCACCGACCGGCCGAGGCCGGCCGTGGCCTCGGGGCGCGGCGCGGCGGTGGAGTTCGTCATCGGAGCCGAGCTGGCTGCACGGGTCGCCGAACTCGCTACGTCCCACGGTGTTTCAATGTTCATGGTGGTGCACGCCGCCTACGCGGCTCTGCTGGGCCGGTTGGCGGGCGTGGACGATATCGCCATCGGCACCCCGGTCGCGGGGCGGGCCGAGGAAGCGTTGGACGATCTGGTCGGCATGTTCGTCAACACGCTGGTGCTGCGCACCCGGGTCGATGCCGACAGGTCGTTCGCCGATCTGCTCGCCGAGGTCCGCGCGGCCGATGTGCGTGCCTTCGCCCATGGCGAGCTGCCCTTCGAGCGGCTCGTGGAGGAGCTCGATCCGGTGCGCTCGCAGGCACATTCGCCGATCGTGCAGACGCTGCTCACCTTCGAGCACCGCGAGGACACCGTGCTGCGGCTGCCCGGGCTCGAGGTCGCCGCGTATCCCATCGACAACCGGGTCGCGCAGTTCGATCTGGCGCTGGAACTGAGCGAACAGGCCGACGCCTGCGCCACCGTCCTGCGTGGTGTGCTGCGCTATGCCACCGACCTGTTCGACCGGTCCACCGCGCGGTCGGTGGCCGAGCGGTTCGTGCGGCTGCTGGAGGCCGTCGTCGCGGCGCCGGAGCTGCCGGTGGGTGATATCGACCTGCTCGGTGAGGCCGAACGCCGCGCGCTGGAACACTGGAACGACACCGCGCACCCGGTCGACCCGGCGGCGACGCTGGTCTCGATGTTCGAGGCGCAGGTCGCCCGAACCCCCGACGCGACCGCGGTGACCTTCGAGACGGCGGGCATGTCGCGCGGCCGTATCAGCTACGCCGAGTTCGCGGACCGGGTGCACCGCCTGGCGCGCTGGCTCGTGGATCAGGGCGTCGGCTCGGAATCGGTGGTCGCGCTCGGTATGCGCCGGTCGCTGGATCTGGTGACGGCCATGTACGCCGTCACCGCCGCGGGCGCGGCCTACCTGCCGCTGGACCCGGACCATCCTGCCGAACGCACCGAGTACGTGCTCACCACCGCCCGCCCGGTATTCGTGCTCACCTCCGGTCTCGATCTCGACGCCCGCATCACCCGTCAGGTGCGGATCGACCGGCTCGATCTGTCCGGCTACGCCACGCACCCACTGACCGCCGCCGACCGCATCGGCACGCTCACCTCCGGTTCCACCGCCTACATCATCTTCACCTCCGGCTCCACCGGCCGTCCCAAGGGCGTCGCGGTGCCGCATCGCGCCATCGTCAACCGGCTGGTGTGGATGCAGGAGCAGTACGCGCTGACCGCCGCCGACACGGTGGTGCAGAAGACCCCGGCCACCTTCGATGTGTCGGTGTGGGAGTTCTTCTGGCCGCTCCAGGCCGGCGCTCGGCTGGCGCTCGCCCGGCCCGACGGGCACCGCGACCCGGCCTACCTGGACCGCCTGATCCGCGAGGAGCAGGTCACCGTCGCCCACTTCGTGCCGTCGATGCTCGCGATGTTCCTGGACGCTCGGGCAGCCGACGATGGGCGTTGCGGCGGCCAGGGCGCGGGCCAGACCCTGCGCCTGCTGTTCGCCTCCGGCGAAGCTCTGCCCGCCGCCACCGCGCAACGCGCCCGCGACCTGACCGGCGCGGCCGTGCACAACCTCTACGGCCCGACCGAGGCCGCGGTCGACGTCACGTTCCACGAGGTCTCCGATGACGACCAGACCTCCGTGCCGATCGGCCGTCCGGTGTTCAATACCGCACTGCTGGTGCTGGATTCGCGCTTGCGGCGAGTTCCGCCCGGCGTCGCGGGTGAGCTGTACCTGAGCGGTGCGCAGCTGGCCGCCGGATATGTGGCCAGGCCCGAGCTGACGTCGGAGCGTTTCGTCGCCAACCCGTTCGGCGCGCCCGGCGAGCGGATGTACCGCACCGGCGACCTGGTGCGGCAGCGGGCCGACGGCGAGGTGGAATACCTGGGCCGCACCGATTTCCAGGTCAAGCTGCGCGGCCTGCGCATCGAGCTGGGTGAGATCGAGTCGGCGCTCACCGACCTCGACGCCGTGCGTCGCGCGGTGGTCGTGGTGCGCGCGGACGCACGGCTCGGCGACCAGCTGGTGGCCTATATCGTCGCGGCCGACGGCGGCCTCGACACCGACGCGATCCGTACGGAACTCGCCGCCGCGCTGCCCGGGTACATGGTGCCAGCGGCGTTCGTCGTGCTCGACGAGTTCCCGCTGAACTCCTCCGGCAAGCTCGACCGCGCCGCCCTGCCCGCCCCGCGGTTCACCGCCGCACCGTTCCGTGCGCCTGCCGCGGGCCTGGAACAGACCGTGGCCGCTCTGATGGGTGAGTTGCTCGGACGCGAGACCGTCGGCGCAGACGACGATTTCTTCGCCCTCGGCGGCAACTCCCTCATCGCCACCAGGCTGGCCGCCCGGCTCGGCGCCGAGATCGACGCCGAGATCCCGGTGCGGCTGCTGTTCGAGGCGCCGACGGTCGCCGCGCTCGCCGCGCGGGCGGGAGGATTGCGTGGCAGCGGCGCCACGACGGCGCCGACCCGCAGGGAACGCCCGGACCCGGTGCCGCTGTCGCTCGCTCAGCAGCGCATGTGGTTCCTCAACCGGTTCGATCCGGACGAGACGGTCAACAACATCCCGGTCGCGATCCGGCTCACCGGCGGCCTCGATACGGCAGCCTTGACCGCCGCCGTCGCCGATGTGGTGGGCAGGCACGAAACACTGCGTACGGTCTACCCCGATATCGGCGGGGTCGGCAGCCAGCGGGTGCTCGATGCCGGGCAGGTGCCGCCCATCGTCGCACTGGACGCGCGGCATGCCGCCGAGGCCATCGCCGAATTCGTCGGCACCCCGTTCGATGTGACGAGCGAGGTCCCGGTCCGCATCGGCCTGGCCCGGCTCGACGCCGATGACCACATCCTGGTGCTGGTCGTGCACCACATCGCGGCCGACGGATACTCGATGGCACCGCTGGCCCGCGATATCGCCACCGCCTACGCCGCCCGCGTCGCCGGCCGCGCACCGAGCTGGCGCGAGCTGCCGGTGCAGTACGCCGATTACGCGCTGTGGCAACGCGAAACGCTCGGCGCCGAAGACGATCCGGCATCGCCCGCCGCCACCCAGCTGGCCTACTGGCGGCACCGCTTGCGTGGCCTGCCCGCCCAGCTCGACCTGCCCGCCGACCGGCCCCGCCCGGCCATCGCCTCACACGCGGGCGCCACCGTCACCATCGGCCTGAGCGCCGAACTCGGCGACCGCATCGCGGCACTGGCCGCGCGCACCGGCAGCACTCCGTTCATGGTCGTGCACACCGCCTTCGCCGTGCTGCTGGCCCGGCTGTCGGGTACCTCCGATATCGCGATCGGCGCACCGGTCGCCGGCCGCGGCGACGCCGCGCTCGACGATCTGGTCGGCATGTTCGTCAATACCGTGGTGCTGCGCACCGACGTCGACGCGGCCACCGGCTTCGCCGAGCTGCTGCGCCGGGTGCGCGAGCGCGATCTGGAGGCCTTCGCGCACGCCGAGCTGCCCTTCGAACGCCTGGTGGAGGTGCTGGATCCGCCGCGTTCGCAGGCCAGGCATCCGCTGTTCCAGGTCGCGCTGTTCTTCCAGAATCTGGAACCGGTGCGGCTCGAACTCGACGGGCTCACCCTCAGCGAATACGACTCCGGCCACGACACCATCCGCTTCGATCTGCAACTCACCGTCACCGAAGACCAACTGCGGTTCGGTTATGCCACCGACCTTTTCGACGCCGATACCGTCATCGGATTCGGCACCCGGCTGTTGCGGCTGCTGAACGCGGCGGCAGCGGACCCGGACCTGCCGGTCGGCGATATCGACCTGTTCGGCTCCGGCGAACGCCACCGCGTGCTCACCGAATGGAACGATTCGGCACACACCGCCTACATCCCGGAGCTGCTGCTCGACGAATTCGAGGCGCAGGCCGTGGCCACGCCGGAGGATCCGGCGCTGGTCTACGCCCCCGATGACGGTTCCCCGGCGATCGTCCTCACCTACGGTGCGCTCGACAGCCGGGCCAACCGGCTGGCCCGCCACCTCATCGCGCTCGGTGTCGGCCCGGAATCCCTGGTGGCCTTGTCGATTCGCCGCTCCGTCGACCTGGTGATCGCCATGTACGCGGTGCTGAAGGCGGGCGGCGCGTACGTGCCGATCGACCCCGATCATCCGGCGCAGCGCATCGCCCACATCCTCGGCACCGCGCGGCCCGCCGCGCTGCTGACCACCGAACGCGATCGGATCGACGTCGGCTATCAGGGGCCGACGGTGTGCGTCGACACGGTCGAACTCGAGCTCTCCGACGAGCCGATCACCGCCGAGGAACGCACCGGCGCCCTGCTTCCCCAGCATCCGGCCTACGTCATCTTCACCTCCGGCTCCACCGGAAAGCCCAAGGGCGTCACGATCTCCCATGCGGCGATCGTCAACCAGCTGAACTGGATGCAGCACCGGTATCGGCTCGACGGCGACGACGTCTACCTCCAGAAGACCGCCACCACCTTCGACGTGTCGCTGTGGGGGTACTTCCTGCCGCTGCGAGTGGGCGCGACGGTCGTGCTCGCCACACCCGACGGCCACCGCGATCCCGGCTACCTGGCCGAGGTGATCGGCGGATACGGGGTCACCGTCACCGATTTCGTCCCGTCGATGCTGAGTGTGTTCGCCGCTGAGGTAGCGGCGGCCGGTCAGACCGGCGCGCTGCGGTCGTTGCGGTCGGTGTTCGTCATCGGTGAGGCGCTGCCCGCCGAAACCGTGCGCGCCTTCGGCGCGGTGAGCACCGCCGGACTGCACAACCTGTACGGGCCCACCGAGGCCGCGGTCAGCATCACCTACCGCGAGGTGACCGGCGAGGTCGAGCGCACCGTCATGCCGATCGGCAAACCCGAATGGAACAGCCGGGTGTACGTGCTGGACGCGCGGCTGCGGCCGACGCTGCCCGGCGTCGCGGGTGAGCTGTATCTGGCGGGCACGCAGCTGGCGCGCGGCTATCACGGGCGCCCGGCCATCACCGCCGACCGGTTCGTCGCCAACCCGTTCGGCGCCCCGGGCGAACGGATGTACCGCACCGGCGATCTGGTGCGCTGGGAACACACCGCCGACGGCGCGGAACTGGTGTACCTGGGCCGCACCGACTTCCAGGTGAAGTTCCGCGGCCAGCGCATCGAGCTCGGTGAGATCGAAGCCGTGCTGGCCGCCGCACCCGGCGTCGCGCAGGCCGCGGCCCGCGTGGCCGGTGAGCATCTGGTCGCATACGTGACCACACTGCCGGGCACGGCGGTGCACCAGGACGAGTTGCTGCGGGTAGCGGCCGCCGCGCTGCCGTCGTACATGCTGCCCTCGACGGTCATGGTGCTGGACAGCTTCCCGCTCAACGCCTCCGGAAAGCTCGACCGCGCCGCGCTGCCGGATCCGGTGTTCGATCGCGTCGCCTACCGCACGCCCGTGACGCCGGCCGAGCGGCTGGTGGCCGAGGCCTTCGAGGCGGTGCTCGGCGTCGAGCACGTCGGCCTCGACGACGGCTTCTTCGACCTCGGCGGCAATTCGCTGTCCGCCACCAGGGTGCTCGCGCGGCTGGGGGAGCGGCTGGGCCGGCGGGTGCCGGTGCGGCTGCTGTTCGAAGCGCCCACCGTGCACGGACTGGCCGCCCGCCTCGGCGAGGCCGGTGAGCAGGCCGTCGAACTGGTCGCGGGCCCGCGCCCCGAGCGGATTCCGCTGGCGCCGGTGCAGCGTGGCATGTGGTTCCTCAACCGGCTCGATCCCGCGTCGGCGGCGCACAACATCCCGGTGGCGGTGCGCATCCGCGGCGAGCTCGACACCGCGGCCCTGACGGCGGCCTTCGATGACGTCATCGCCAGGCACGAAGCGCTGCGCACCGTCTACCCCGTCGATGACGCGGGCACCGGCCACCAGGTCGTGCTGCCGGTCGAATCCACGGGCATCGCGTTGCGCCTCGAAACACCGGCCGGTTCGGTCGAGGATCGCATCGCCGAGTTCATCGCCGCCGGTTTCGACGTCACCACCGAGGTGCCGGTGCGCGCGACGCTGTTGCGCGAACACGACACCAGCCATGTGCTCGTCGCGGTGGTGCATCACATCGCCGCCGACGGCTACTCGATGAACCCGCTGCTGCGCGACCTGCTGGCCGCCTACCTGGCCCGCGTCCTCGGCAGCACACCGCTGTGGCCGCAGCTGACGGCGCAGTACGCCGATTACGCGCTGTGGCAGCACGCCGCGGTGGCCGCGGTGGCCGACGAGCAGCTGGCCTACTGGGCGCAGACCCTGCGGGACCTGCCCGAAGAACTCGCGCTGCCGATGGACCGGCCGCGTCCGGCCGTCGCCGCCAAGCGCGGGGCGAGCATCCGCGCCCGCATCGGCGGCGAGGTCGGTGCCCGCGTGCGCGAACTCGCGGCCGAGCACCGGGCCACCCCGTTCATGGTGCTGCATGCCGCGCTGGCGGCGCTGCTGGCGCGGTTGTCGGGCAGCACCGATATCGCCATCGGCACGCCGGTGGCCGGTCGCGGCGCCGCGGCGCTCGACGATCTGGTCGGCATGTTCGTCAACACGCTGGTGTTGCGCACCCGGCCCGAGCTCACGCTGACCTTCGCCGAACTGCTCGACCACACCCGCGAGGCCGATGTAGCGGCCTTCGCCCACGCGACGGTGCCGTTCGACCAGGTGGTCGACGCGCTCGGCATCGAACGCACCCAGGCCCGCCATCCCCTGTTCACGGTGG
Source organism: Nocardia sp. CDC519 (assembly GCF_059509835.1). Classification (NCBI taxonomy): domain Bacteria; kingdom Bacillati; phylum Actinomycetota; class Actinomycetes; order Mycobacteriales; family Nocardiaceae; genus Nocardia; species Nocardia sp. CDC519. The sequence goes on from NZ_CM183377.1 coordinate 3,167,141, forward strand.
CGCTGAACTACCTGAACACCGGATCCGGCACCTTCGCGGTGCCCGGGCTGGAAGTGACGCCGGTGCCGTTCGACGAGCCGGTGGCCCGCTTCGATCTGCAATTCACCGTCGCCGCCGAACCCGATGCGGACGGGCACCTGGGCATCGAACTCGATTACGCCACCGACCTGTTCGATCGCAGCACCGCCGCCGGACTGCTGCGCCGCTTCGGCCGCTTGCTCGGCGTGCTCACCGCCGATCCGGAACAGCCCATCGGCGCCGCCGAACTGCTCGCGCCGCTCGAACGCGCGCATCTGCTGGCCCGCCGCGGCGCCGCGCCGGTGCCGCCGTGCACGCTGGCCCAGCTCATCGCGGCCGCCGTGGTCTCCGATCCCGGCGCCGTCGCGGTGGTCGAGGGCGAGCGCGAACTGACCTACCTGGCCATGGACGAACAGTCCTCGCGGCTGGCCCGGCTGCTGATCGGCGCCGGTATCGGCGCCGAAGACGTGGTGGCGGTGGCCATTCCGCGCTCGGCCGAGTCGATGCTCGCGGTCTGGGCGGTGGCCAAGACCGGCGCGGCGTTCGTGCCGGTCGACCCGACCTACCCGGCCGAACGCATCACCCACATGCTGACCGATTCCGGTGCCGCGCTCGGGCTCAGCACGGTCGCCGCGCGCGCGGGCCTGCCCGGCGACGTGGACTGGCTGGAGATCGACGCCCCCGCCACCGCCGCCCGGCTGCGACAGGCCAGTGCCGCACCGATCGCCGCCACCGAACTGGTGCGGCGGGTGCGCATCGGCAATCCGGCCTGGATGATCTACACCTCCGGGTCCACCGGCGTGCCCAAGGGTGTCGTCGCCACCCATGCCGGCATCGCCGGAGTCGCGGTGGCGCAACGCGATCGGTACGAGGTCGGCCCGGCGTCGCGGGTGCTGCACGTCGCCTCGCCCAGTTTCGACGCCTCCATGCTGGAACTGCTGCTCGCGCTCGCCGCGGGTGCCACGCTGGTGATCGCGCCGGCCGGGGTGTACGGCGGTAGCGAACTGACCGCGCTCATCCGCGATCAACGGGTGAGCCACGCGTTCCTGACCCCGGCCGTCCTGCAGACGCTCGACCCCGCTGAACTGGATTGCGTGGTTCGGCTGACCGTCGGCGGCGAATCGTTCGGCCCGGAGGTGGTGCGCCGCTGGGCGGGCCGGCGGCGCGACGTCCACAACACCTACGGTCCGACCGAGACCACCATCATCACCACGATCAGCGCTCCCATGCGTCCGGGCGACCCGTTCGACATGGGCACACCGATTCACGGCATGTCCGCGGCGGTGCTCGACGCACGGCTGCAGCCGGTGCCGGTGGGCGTCACCGGTGAGCTGTACCTGCGCGGCCCCGGCCTGGCCCGCGGCTATCACGCGCGGGCGGCGCTGACCTCCCAGCGGTTCGTCGCAGACCCCTACGGCCCGGCCGGCGGGCGGCTGTATCGCACGGGTGATCTGGTGCGCTGGACGGCCTCCGGCGCGATCCAGTACGTCGGCCGCTCCGACCAGCAGGTGAAGGTGCGTGGGCTGCGGATCGAGCTGGGGGAGATCGACGCCGTGCTCGCCGCGCATCCGAGCGTGGAGTACGCGGTCACCGTCGGTCATACCGGCAGCGCGGGCATGGTGTCGCTGGTGTCGTATGTCGTTGCCGCACATGGCCACGTCATCGACACCGATGCCCTCACCGCGCATGCCGCCGAATCGCTGACGGCCTACATGGTGCCGAGCGCCATCATGGTCCTCGATGAGCTGCCGCTGACTCCGGTCGGCAAGCTGGATCGGAAGGCATTGCCGGAACCGGAGTTCCGCACCGCCGAATTCCGCGCGCCGACCACGGACACCGAGCGCACGGTGGCCGCGGTCATCACCGGCGTGCTCGGGCTCACGCCCGCCGAGACCGACGCCACCGCCGATGCGGCGGTCTCGGAAAAGCCGCTCGTCGGACTCGATGACGATTTCTTCGCCCTCGGCGGGAACTCGCTCACCGCCACGCAACTGGCCGCCAGGCTGGGCAGCGCGCTCGGCGTCTCCGTCGGTGTGCGGACCATCTTCGAGAACCCCGCCGTCGCCGCGCTCGCCGCCGTCCTCGATGACGCTCGCGGCGGCGCGGAACCCGCCCGCCCGGTGCTGGCCCGGCGCACCGGCGACGGTCCTATCCCCCTCTCGCTGGCTCAGCAGCGCATGTGGTTCCTCAACCGGCTCGACCGCCAGTCCACCGCCTACAACATCCCGCTGGCGGTGCGGCTGTCCGGTGCACTCGACGTCGCCGCGCTCAATGCCGCCATCACCGATGTGGTGGCCCGGCACGAGGTGCTGCGCACCGTGTATCCGCAGCAGCAGGACGGCCCGGTGCAGCTGGTACTGCCGATCGAGCGGGCGGGTACGCCGGTGCTGGCGCCGATCGCCGTCACCGCCGACGATCTCGGCGCCGCCGTGGCGGACTTCGTCGGTGACGGTTTCGACGTCACCGATACCGTGCCGATCCGGGCCCGGCTGCTCGCCCTCGCCCCGGAAGAGCATGTGCTGGTGGTGGTCGTGCACCACATCGCTGCCGACGGCTCCTCGCTGGCCCCGCTGGCCCGCGATGTCATGCTCGCCTACGCCGCCCGCAAACGCGGCGCCGCACCCGACTGGGCTCCGCTGCCGGTGCAGTACGCCGACTACAGCCGCTGGCAGCGCGAACTGCTCGGCAGCGAGGACGATGCCGATTCGCTGATCTCGCGTCAGCTGGCATTCTGGACCGACGCCTTGGCCGGGCTACCCGCCCAGCTCACCTTGCCCACCGACCGGCCACGGCCGGCCGTGGTGTCCACCAAGGGCAGGCACCTCGATTTCAGCATCGACGCCGCCCTGCACGCCCGGCTCACCGAACTCGGCCGCGCGGCGGGCGCGACATTGTTCATGGTCACCCACGCCGCCTTCGCGGTGTTGCTGGCTCGGCTGTCGGGCACCACCGATATCGCGGTCGGCACCCCCGTCGCCGGACGCGGTGAGGCGGTCCTGGACGAGCTCGTCGGCATGTTCGTCAACACCCTGGTGCTGCGTGCGCAGATCGAACCCGCGGCCGGGTTCACCGAGCTGCTCGACCGGGTGCGCGCCGCCGACGTCGCCGCCTTCGCGCACGCCGATGTGCCGTTCGAGCGGCTGGTGGAGGTGCTCAACCCGGAACGCTCCACCGCACGCCATCCGCTGTTCCAGGTCGGCTTCTCCTTCCACAACCAGGTCGAAGCCGATTTCGCACTCGACGGATTGACCGTCACCGCAGCGGATTTCGATTCCGAGGTCGCCCAGTTCGATCTGCACCTGGTGGTGACCGACCGCTACCACGCCGACGGCACCCCCGCCGGGATGGCCGCCTCGCTCACCTACGCCACGGCGCTGTTCGACGAGTCGACCGTCGCCGGATTCGCGGGCCGCCTGCACCGGCTGCTCACCGCCATCTGCGCGGCACCGCGGACCCCGGTCGGTGATCTGCCGCTGCTGGATCCCGCCGAATCCGAACGAGTGCTGCGCGCCTGGAACAGCTCGGCCCACGCATTCGCCCCGGCACTGCTCACCTCGGGCTTCGAGGCGCAGGTGACCCGCACGCCGGGCGCGATCGCGGTGCTCACCGCCGACACCGCCCTCACCTACGCGGACTTCGCCGCCAGGATCAACCAGGTGGCCCGGGCGCTCATCGACCGCGGCGTCGGACCGGAAACCCTGGTGGCACTGGCGATGCCGCGCAGCATCGATCTGCTGATCGCCATGTACGCGGTGGTGACGGCGGGCGGTGCGTACGTCCCGCTCGACCCGTCGCATCCGCTGGACCGCACCGCCGCTGTGCTCGCGGCGGCGACACCGGCACTGGTTCTCAGCTCGTCTCGGGCGCCGATGCCGCTGCCGGAGAGCGACACCACGGTGCTCGACATCTGGTCCGCCGACGCCGCCGCTGCCGCCGCCGCACCGGTACGCGCACATGAGCTGCGGGCTCCGCTGCGGCCGACGAACACCGCCTACGTCATCTTCACCTCCGGATCCACCGGCACTCCCAAAGGTGTGGCGGTCCCGCACGCGGCGGTCGCGCATCAGCTCGACTGGACGCAGGCCGAATACGGGCTCGGCGTCGGCGATGCGGTGCTGCAATCGACCTCGGCCGCCTTCGACCTGTCGATCTGGGAACTGTGGTGGGCCACCCGCACCGGCGCCCGCATCGTGCTGGCTCCGCACGGCGCCCAGCGTGATCCGCACCGACTGCTCGATGTGATCGAGCGTGCGGCGGTGACCACGCTGACCCTGGTGCCGTCGCTGCTGGCGATGCTCGTCGAGGCCGCCGGCGAACGTCCGCTGCCCGCCTCGCTGCGCAGGCTCCTGGTGATCGGTGAAGCGCTGCCCGCCGCGACCGTGCGGCGCGTCGCGGCGTGCACCGACGCGCGCATCGACAACCTGTACGGCCCCACCGAAGCGGCCGTGTCGGTGACCCGGTTCCGCACCGACCGCGGCACCCGGCAGCCGGTCGTGCCCATCGGCACCCCCGAATCCGGCAATCAGGTGTACGTGCTGGACGACCGGCTGCACCCGGTGCCCGCCGGGGTGAGCGGCGAGCTGTATCTCGGTGGCGCGCAACTGGCCCGCGGCTACCAGCACCGCCCGGAGCTGACCGCGGAACGTTTCGTCGCGAATCCGTTCGGCGCACCGGGCAGCCGCCTCTACCGCACCGGCGATCTGGCCCGCTGGAACGCCGACGGCGACCTCGAATACGTGGAACGCCGTGACTTCCAGGTGAAGGTCGGCGGTTACCGCATCGAGCTCGCCGAGATCGAACACGCGCTGCGGTCACGGCCCGAGGTGGTCGACGCCATCGTCGTCGCGCATCGCACCGACGGCGAGAACGCCGTGCTGGTGGGTTATTTCACCGCGGCCGAACCGATCGAGGAGGCAACTCTGCGCGCCGCGCTGACGCAGCTGCTGCCCAGCTACATGGTTCCGGCGGCGTTGATGCGGCTGCCCGCGCTGCCGCTGACCGCGAACGGCAAGGTTGATCGCCACGCACTGCCGCGCCCGACGGCCGGCAGCCGGGAGTTCCGTGCCCCGGTCACCGAGCTGGAACGCACGGTGTGCGAGGCATTCGGCGAAGTTCTCGGAGTGGATCCGGACGTGGCGTCGCCGGCGCGTATCGGCCTGGACGACAACTTCTTCGAACGCGGCGGCAACTCCCTGCTTGCCACCCGCCTGGCCGCCCGGCTCGGTGCCGCGCTCGGTGAACAGATCCCGGTGGTGTGGTTGTTCTCCGCGCCCACACCTGCCGGGCTGGTCGCTCAGATCGAGCAGCGCCGGGCGGGCCGTGGCCACATCGACACCGACGCCGCCTTCGACGTCCTGCTGCCATTGCGGCCGGTCGGCTCGCGCGAACCCCTGTTCTGCGTGCATCCGGTGGGCGGCGTGGCGTGGTCGTTCGCCGGCCTCGCCGCCCATATCGAACCAGATCGCCCGCTGTACGGGCTGCAATCGCCGGTGCTCAATTCGGCTGAACCGCAGGCCGGTTCGATCGAGGAATGGGCTCAGCGCTACGTCCGGGAGATCCGGGCGGTGCAGCCGGAAGGCCCCTATCACCTGCTGGGCTGGTCACTCGGCGGTGTGCTCGCCCACGCCATCGCCGTGCTGCTGCAAGACCAGGGCCAGCACGTCGCCACCCTGGCCATGATGGACAGTTCGCTCACCGGCGAGGTCGATCCGGCCGCACCGATCCCGGTGGCGGAACTACTCGGCGGCCTGCTCGGCGATGACGCCGACATCGACCTGGAACCCGGCCGGCTGGCCGGGTACCTGTCCGCACTGCCGGAGCCGTTCGCCTCCTTCGGCGCCGATCGGCTCACCAGGGTGCTGGACTCCGGCACCGAATCGCTGCGTTTGATCGCCCGCTACCACCCCCGTCCCTACAAGGGCGAGCTGGTGTATTTCACCGCAGCGGCCGACGACCCGACCGGCGCCACCGGCGCCGCCACCTGGTCCGACGCCGTCGACGGCACCGTGCACAACCACGCCGTCCAGACCACCCACTGGCGGATGACCACCGATGCCGCGCTCGCCCGCATCGGTCACGTCCTCACCAGCCGCTGGACCGACCACGACCGCGCATAACCCCTACCCTTGCGCACTATCGAAAGGCCCCACCGTGACCAACCCGTTCGACAATGACGACGCCCAGTTCTACGTCCTGATCAACGCCGAGGGCGAACACTCCATGTGGCCGACCTTCGCCACCGTCCCCGGCGGCTGGACCATCGCCCACGGCCCGACCACCCGTAAGGCCTGCCTGGACTACGTCGAAGCGCACTGGCTCGATATGCGTCCGAAATCGCTCGTCCGAGCCATGGGGGCGGAAGCGAATTGAGATAATCGCGCCGAATCCTTCTCATCGGCCGCCTCCCCGCGCGACGATGAGGTATGGCCACACGCGCGTCCATCTCCACCGCATCCTCCGACCGGCCCGCCTCCGGCGACGGCACGCGGACCGGGCTTCGCACCTGCCCGCTGTGTGAAGCGGTCTGCGGGCTCGAGCTGACCCTCGATCGCGACGACCGGGTGCTCTCGGTCCGCGGCGACCGGCAGGATCCGTTCAGCCAGGGCTTCCTCTGCCCGAAGGGCGCCAGCCTCGGCACCCTCGATGCCGATCCCGACCGCCTGACCGAGCCGATGGTCCGCGATCGCGCCACCGATACCTGGCGCACTACCTCATGGGATGACGCGTTCGACCTGATCGCCGAGCGGTTCCCGGCGGTGACGGCCGAGTACGGCAAGCAGGCCGCCGCGCTGTATCTGGGCAACCCGAATGCGCACAGTGTGGCCGGTGCGCTGTATGTGCCCGCGCTGATCCGTGGGCTCGGCACCAAGAACCTGTATTCGGCCAGTACCGCCGATCAGATGCCCAAGCAGGTCGCGTGCGGTCTGATGTTCGGTGATCCGCTCGCCATCCCGGTGCCCGATCTCGAGCGCACCGACTACCTGCTGATGCTCGGCGCGAACCCGCTGGAATCCAACGGTTCGCTCTGCACCGCACCGGATTTTCCCGGCCGATTGAAGGCGCTGCGCGCTCGCGGCGGGCGGCTGGTGGTGGTGGATCCGCGCCGCACCCGCACCGCCGAGCTGGCCGACGAGCACCTGTTCGTCCGGCCGGGCAGTGACGCGTATCTGCTGTTCGGCATCGTGCACACATTGTTCGCCGAGAACCTCATCGATATCCGGACAGACGTGCACGGCCTCGACGAGGTGCGCGCCGCCGCCGCTGATTTCGCACCAGAGGCGGTCGCGGGCCGTACCGGCGTGCCTGCCGAGACCGTGACCCGGCTGGCTCGTGAACTCGCCGAGGCGCCGACCGCCGCCGTGTATGCCCGGATCGGCACCTGCACCGCCGAGTTCGGCACGGTGACCCAGTGGCTCGTCGACGTGATCAATACCCTCACCGGAAATCTGGACGTACCGGGCGGGGTGATGTTCGCCTCGGCCGCGGCGCTCGGCATCGTGCGCACCAAACCATTCCGGCTGGGCCGCTGGCGCAGTCGGGTCCGGGAACTACCCGAGGCCATGGGCGAATTCCCGATCGCCACCCTGGCCGACGAGATCACCACCCCGGGCGAGGGCCAGGTGCGCGCGTTGATCACGGTGGCCGGAAATCCGGTGTTGTCGGCGCCCAATGGTGCCCGGTTGGATTCCGCGTTCGCCGAACTCGACTTCATGGTGAGCGTGGACTGCTATCTGAACGAGACCACCCGTCATGCCGATGTGATCTTGCCGCCGCCGCCCCCGTTGCAATCGCCGCATTATGATTTCGCGTTGCTGCAATTCGCGGTCCGCAATTACGCGCGCTACTCCCGCCCGCTGGTGCCGCTGGGGGAGCGGCCGTCCGAGGCGGCGGTCATCGCACGGTTGGCGGCGGCGGTCACCGGAGCGGATCACCGCGGCACCGACGGGCGCGACGCCGTCTCCGCATTCGACGAATTCGTCATCGCAGGCACCCTGCACAAAGCCGGTCTCGCCGAGCGCAGGGGCGAACTGGCGGGGGTGAACACCACCGAGCAGCGCATCGACATGATGTTGCGCCTCGGGCCCTACGGCGCGTGGAACGACGGAAGCCTCAGCCTGACGACGTTGCTGGAGAATCCGCACGGTATGGATCTCGGGCCGCTGCGACCGCGGCTGCCCGAGGTGCTGCGCACCGAATCCCGTCGCGTCGAACTCGCGCCGCCGCAGCTGCTCGCCGACGTCGACCGGCTGCGCGCCGGATCGACCGCCGCCGCACCGGACCTGGTGTTGATCGGGCGTCGTCACCTGCGCTCCAACAACAGCTGGATGCACAATATGCCGCGCCTGGTGAGCGGGACGAACCGTTGCACGCTGCACATCCATCCCGATGATGTCGCCCGGCTCGGCCTCGGCGATCACGCGGTGGTGAAATCGGCCGCCGGTGAGCTCACCGTGGATCTGGAACCGACCGAGGCGATCATGCCCGGCGTGGTGAGTCTGCCGCACGGTTGGGGTCACACTGTCGGCGGTCAGCGGGTGGCGCGCGAGCACGCCGGTGTGAACACCAATGTGCTCACCGATGACACGGTGATCGACATTCCGTCCGGGAACGCAGTGTTCAACGGAGTACCGGTGTCGGTGACGCCGGCCTAGCCGTCGCGGCTGACCGGCCGGTATCGGTATTCGGTATCGCCCGGGTGATCGCAGTTCCCGCCCGGGCGATTTCGAAACCGTTCCCGCACAACGATAAACGCGCGTACCCTCGCACGGCGAGAACCCGCACCCGTCGCGCGGGGAATTCCGCGCCCGGTCGCGGACATTGTCTTGATTGGCATGGAATCGGGTATATCCGTTATGTTTCGCACGGCACTGGCTGTGCTGTCACCTGTGTTCGATACCGGGTGACACGACCATGATCTGGATAGCAGGAGCGGCGACAATGGCCAAGAGATTCACCGATGCGGAAAAAGCCAGGGCGGTCAAGAAGGTGGAAAAGCTCCGCGCCGAAGGCAAGTCGTTGAACGCGGCATGCGAGGAAGTGGTGCAGAAGGCGGGCTGGCCGTCGGTGGGCGCCCTCACCAACTGGGTGAAGGCGGCGGCCAACGGCGCCGCAGCCGAGGAGCCCGCCGCCGAGGCCGAGGCCCCGGCGCCGCGCAAGCGCGTGGTGAAGAAGGCGCCGAAGGCGCGTGCCACCACCGCACGTAAGCGGGCCGCGTCGACCAACGGTTCGGCTGCGAAGAAGGCCGCGCCGAGCCCGCAGGCCGTTGTGGCGACCGCCGCGACGCTCGTCGCCGAGCCCGAGCCCACCCCCGTCGTCGAGGAGGTCACCGCCGTGGCCGAGGCGCCCGCGGCGGACGAGGCAGCGCAGCCGGAGCAGCGGGAAGCCGCGCTCGTCGCGGTGACCACCACCCCGACCCAGACGGTAACCCCGGTCGCCGACCCGGAATTCGGCCATCGCAGCGCCGACGACCTGGCCAACGAGGTCCGCCGCCTGCGCATCGCGCTCGAGGAACTGCACGGCGAGAACCGTGCCCTCAAGGACCTGGTCGGGATCTACGTCCGCCGGTGAACCGAGCGAGCTACCCCGGCGGGATCGGTCCGGGGTAGCGCGCGATCACCCGCATCCGGCGGTGCCGCGCTGCGCCGCCGGTGCGCGTGCTTCTCAGATCAGGCTCTTCTGCTTGCGGATACGCCTGCGCAGATCCGTCATCAGCGCGTGCGATCCGCCGAACCGCAGGAACCTGGGGATGAATCGGTTGACGAAACCGACGAACAGGAAAAGGTTGTCGAAGCGCCGCTGATCGGCCTCGGACCATTCCACCCGCAGCTGTTCGCGGAAGTAGGGCGCGAGGAATCCGATGGTCAGGAATTTCAGCAGCCCGCGGAACGGGATTCGCAGATACCAGTGGATCATCCGCAGGTTGAGCAGATCATCCAGGTAGCCGCGGACGAAATCGTCGAGCACGGCCTCGCGGGCCATCGTGTTCCAGTAGGCGTCGAAATCCTTGCGGGTGGCCGGCCACATCTCCCGCGGCACCTGCAGGCCCGTCGCCAGCGGCGAGGAGGTCTGATAGAACTGCTCGGCCTGCTCATCGGTCATCTTCCCGTTGAGCAGCTGGTAGGTGTCCTCGAATCCGATGAACAGGCATGCCGCCACCCACAGCTGTAGATGGCGATCGAAGGCGTTGTACTTCACCTTGCTGTCCGGGCCCGAGCGCACCTGCCGATGCGCCACATTCACCGCCTCGCGGAACGCGTCCTTCTCCTCCTGAGTGCCGAGGATGGAGACGGCCAGATATTGCGTGGTCGTGCGGGCCCGCTTCCACGGATGAACCATGAGCGCACCGGATTCGACCCGGCTCTCCGCGACGCCGTAGCCCACGCCCGGGCGCGCCATCTGCATGACGACGTTGGCGGCGGCGCCGCCGAAGCTCCAGAAGTCCAGCGCGTCGGTCAGTGCCAGGGGGCGTTTGGTGAACGGCCGGTGGTGGGTGCGGATCGGGATGCGGGTCTGCTCGGTGGTCAGCGGCGGCAGGCCATGCTGCTCGAAGGATCGCGCGACTGCGGTCATGGGCATATTTCCGTTCTCTTGCCGGTGCGCCGGACGGGCCGAGTGTGCCTCTCCGGGTGCCACTGCGCCCATTATGTTACTCGTGATTCTTCCTCGCAAGGCTGCTTCGGCTAGCGAACAGTCGATAACTTATGTGGCCGCTCTGCTGGCATCGTGCCTGGCTGATCTGGTCAATCTCGCCAGAGCTCGATGGAATCTTGCCGAATCGCTTCCGTATCGAGCGGAATGGTGCGTAACATACCGATCCAGCCGGACCGGTTGGGAGGCGCGCCGTACACGTGCGGCGCTGCGCCTGCGCGCGGCGGCGGGGATCGTGCGCCGGACGGGGTCGGCCGGCAGGAAAGGACTAGGGCGATGCTCAAGAAGCTGGATCGAATATTCAGCTACGAGATGAAGGTCTCCGAATTTCTCGGGACGCTCATCATCCTCGGCATTCCATACGGGCTGATCGGCGTCATCTGGACGCTGACGCACACCGCTCATCTACGCGATATGCACGGAATCGATGTGGTGATCTCGTTTCTCGGCTCGATCGTGTGCTGGCCGGTGCTCACTTTCGCGAATGTGTGCATGACCTGATGATGATCCTGGTGTGGCTCATCGACATCTTGGTGATCGGCGTCAAGATTCTCGGCGGGCGGATGAAGGTGAACCCGATTCTGCGATTCGGGCTGTGGCTTGCGGTGCTGAGCACCGTGGCCGCCGGCGTCGCGGTGGTGGGGTACGGGCTGGTGGCGCTCGAGCATCAGCTCAGCGGTGAGGTCGCAGCGATGGGAATGCGGAGCCGATGACGACAGTCGAAAAGCCCTCCCCGCCCACGGATCTGGAGCGGGCGCTGGCCGATGCCAGGGGCCTGTGGAAACGTCATCCGCAGCGTTCGCTGGAAACGCTCGGCCGCCAGGTCACCCTCGGTCGCGATGCGCTCATCGAAACCTTCCGCGCCATATTCGCGCGGCGTTTCCCGTTCCACGAGTTCATCAAGCAGTGCGCCTTCATGGCGAACGTGTCGGCCGCGCCGACGGTCTTCGTCGCCATCCCGATCGCGGTGGTGGTGTCGATCCAGGTGGGCGCGCTGGTGAACCAGGTCGGCGCGACCACCTTCATCGGCGCGGTCGCCGGCCTTGGCATCATCCGCCAGGGCGCGCCGCTGGTGACCTCGCTGATGATCGCGGGCGCAGTCGGTTCGGCGATCTGCGCCGATCTGGGATCACGCACCATCAGGGAGGAGATCGACGCCATGATGGTGATGGGCGTCGACCCGGTGCGCAGGCTCGTCGCGCCACGGCTGGTGGCTGCGGTGCTGGTGAGCATGCTGCTGTGCGGGTTCATCGTCTTCGTCGGCTTCGCGACCGCCTACATGTTCAACGTGTACGCGCAGTCGGGGACGCCGGGTTCGTTCATCGGTTCGTTCGCCTCCTTCGCCGTCGCCAACGATCTGATCGTCGCGCTGGTGAAGGCCGCGGTATTCGGCCTGCTGACCGCGATCATCGCCTGCGATATCGGGTTGCACGCCAAGGGCGGCCCCGGTGGCGTGGCCGACGCCGTGAACTCGGCGGTGGTCAGCTCGGCGCTGATGTTGTTCGCCACCAACATCATTCTGACTCAGCTCTACAACACCCTGTTCCCGACGAAGGTGATCTGAGGTGGGCAGCTCCTACACTCCGCCCGCGCTGAAACCGGTGCGGATGGCCGGTGCGGCGGCCGCGGTCCCGATTCAGGCCAACCGCAGGGTCGGCCACCAGGCGATCATCTTCTTCCAGGCGGTGGGCGCGATTCCGTTCGTGCTGCGGCATTACCGCAAGGAAGTACTCCGATTGACCGCCGACGTCGGCTTCGGTAACGGCTCACTGATCGTCGGCGGCGGCACCGTCGGCGTGGTGATCATTCTGTGCGCGTTCGGCGGCATCACCGTCGGCATGGAGTCGTTCACCGCGCTGAATCTGCTCACCATGGGCCCGCTGACCGGCGCCATCTCCGGTTTCGCGACCACACGCGAGCTGGCGCCCATCCTGGCCACGCTGGCCTTCGCCATCCAGGCCGGCTGCCGCTTCACCGCGCAACTGGGGTCCATGCGGATCTCCGAGGAGATCGACGCCCTCGAATCCATCGCCATCCGGCCGCTGCCGTATCTGGTGACCACCAGGATGATCGCGGCGACGCTGACCATTGTCCCGCTCTACAGCATCGGCCTCGCGGTGGCGTATCTGGCGACGAAGTTGTCGGTGCTGTTTCTCGGCGGCACCTCGGCGGGCACCTACGACCACTATTTCTTCCAGTTCCTCATCGGTCCCGATGTGTTCTTCTCACTGCTCAAGGTGATCGTTTTCGTGATGTTGTCGACGTTCATCCAGTGCTACTACGGCTATTTCGCCTCCGGCGGCCCGGAAGGTGTCGGCGTGGCGGCGGGCCGGGCGATCAAGATGGTCATCGTCGTGATGGTGTTCGCCAATCTGTTCCTGACCCTCGCGATCTGGGGTATCGATCCCGGATTCCGGATCTCGGGGTAGGCGCGATGATTCTGGATCCGAGTGGGCGTGGACCCACCGCCCGTCAGCTGACCTTGTCCGGGCTCGCGGTGCTGGCCACCATGGTGTTGCTGCTGAGCCTGCTGGCGCTGCGCTACACCGGCTACTTCGAGGCGAAGGTGCCCGTCACCGTCACGCTCACCAGCACCGGTGACGGGCTGCCCGCGCGCGCGGACGTGAAGTTTCGCGGCATGGTGGTCGGCGCGGTCAGCGCGGTCGACGTGGTGGCGGCCGGGCAGAGCCAGGAAGTGTTCGTCGATCTGAAACCCGCGGTGGCCGAAACCATCCCGGACAATGTGACCGCCCGGGTGATTCCGAACAACCTGTTCGGTGTCACCGCGATCGAACTGGTCGACAACGGCCCGACCGAGGGTGTCCTGCATGCGGGTTCGACCATTGCCGAGGACACCAGCGCGGGCACCGTCCAATTGCAGACCACGCTGACGGTGCTGCGCGATGTGCTCGACAATATCCAGCCCGAGAAGCTGGGCCGGGTGCTGGCAACCTTCTCCGCGGCCCTCGATCCCGGCGCCCGCGTGCCCGGCTCGACCATCGAACGGCTCGACAACTGGATCACCCAGGTGCGTGCCATCGACGGAGTGGGTGAGCTGCTCGGCGATCTCGGCCGCGCCACCACCGCGTTGAGCCAGTCGGCGCCCGAACTGGTCGGCGTCCTGTCCGAATCGGTGACGACCGCGCGCACCCTCACCGAACGCCGCGACAAACTGATCGCCCTGCTGGCCAATGCCAGCGGCGCCGTCGACTCGGTGAACAGCCTGTTCGCCCGTAACCCGAACGCGGCCAAGGAATTGGTGCCCGGCCTGGACGAACTGTTCGGCTCATTGGCCCGCGACCCCGACGCCATCCCGTACACGGCGGCCAACCTCAACGCGACCTTGGAAAAGATGCAGTCGGTGTTCAGCTTCGGCCCACGCAAGCAGATGGTATGGAAAATGGACGTCTCGTTCACCCCGTTCCAGCAGTACACGGCCGAGGATTGCCCGCACTACGGCGACATGTACGGCCCGCGCTGCGGTGGGCCGACGGTGCCGACAGTGGCGCCGCCGCAGGAGTATCCGCCGCAGATGTTGCCGCGGCGGCTCGATTCGGCGGGCCCGGCGCCGGCCGCGATCCCGGTGCCCGGTGTCGCGCCTGCGCCCGCACAGCCCGGCGCGCCCGCCATCCCCGGCTTGCCGTTCATTCCCGGGCTGCCCGCGATTCCCGGGATCACCGCGCCGGCTCCCGCTGCTCCCGCGCCAGCGGGTGCGGTGCCGCGGGCCGCTGGTAGCGCACCTGGTGGCGTGGTGCCGGGGGCCGCTGGTCGCGGACCTGGTGGTGCGGCGCCTGGTGCCGCCGGTAGCGCACCTGGTGGTGCCGCACCAGGGGCCGCCGGTGCGCCCGCTGGTTCGGCTCCGGGAGCCGCTGGTGCCGCGCCCGCGGCTGTGGCACCTGGACCGGCTGATGCCGCGCCTGCGGCCTCCGGCCCCGGATCGGGTGGTGCGTTACCTGACGTCGCCGCGCCCGGTGGTGCTCGCGTCGATTCCACCGGCGGCGCTCCGGTCGCGGCACCTGTGCCGGCAGGCCCGAAGCGCGTCGTCCCCCTCTCGGGTGCGACGGGTGCCCGTCCGGTCGCCACGGTGCGCGGTCACGCGGCGGTCGCCCAGATCGTCGGCGGCAAACCCACTGCCGCTCAGCTCCTGCTGCTCACGCCGCTGCTGGCCGGTGGATCCGTGGAGGTCTACGCATGAAGTCGAGCAAGGCGCTGATCGGATTCAGCCTGTTCGCGGTGCTGGCAATCGTGCTCACCTACACCATCTGGTCCACCATGCAGCGCTCGGTGTCCGGCGATACACACAGCTACTCGGCGACCTTCTCCGATGTGCTCGGCGTGCGCGTCGGTGACGACGTGCGCATGGCAGGCGTGCGGGTCGGCCGGGTCGACAGCATCGAATTCGATGCCGACTACAAGGCCCGGCTGGAATTCCGTATCCAGGACCGGCAGCGGCTCACCACCACCACCAAAGCCCTGGTGCGGTATCAGAATCTGATCGGCCAGCGCTATATCGCGCTGATTCCCGGCGAAGGCGACGGCACGGTGCTCGAACCGGGCAGCCATATTCCGCTGGAGCGCACCGAACCGTCGTTCGACGTGTCGGCGCTGCTGTCGGGTTTCGAGCCGCTGTTCTCGGTGCTGCAACCAGACCAGGTGAATTCGCTGTCGGAGACGCTGATCCAGGCCCTCCAAGGTGACGGTGTATCGCTGAGTGCGCTGATCACGCAGGCGGCCGAGCTGGCCACCACCTTCGGCGAACGCGACGAGATCCTCGGCCAGGTGATCACCAATCTGAGCAGCGTGATCGCCGGCCTGGCCAATCGCAGCAAGGAATTGGAAACGCTCATCACGCAGGCCAGATCGCTGGTGGAAGCGCTGTACACCGAGGGTGAATCGTTGAAGAGTTCGGTCGACCAGGTGGCGACCTCCACCGATGCGCTGGTCGGGTTGATCACCCAGGTCAAACCGGATATGGCACGGGCGCAGAACATGGCGACCAGTGGTGTGGCGTTGCTGCTGCTCAATGGCGCCGCACTGGATCAGGCCGCGATCGAGCTGCCGAATGTGCTCAATGGCCTGGCCCGGTTCACCAGCTACGGCGCTTACGCCAATGCCTATATCTGCCGCCTCGATGTGTCGCTGTGGGGCGTGCTGCTGCCACCGGGACTGTTCTCGCAGGTCGGTGGCGAATCCCAATCGGAGGTGTGCCGGTGATGGCACGAATACGACTGCCGAAGTATTCCTCGAATCGGTTTCTGTGGCTCGGGGTCGGCGCTGCCGCGGCGGTGGTGCTGCTGCTGGTCGGTTCCAGCGTGATCTCCCAGGCGCGGTTGTCGGACAAGACCATTCAGGTGGAGTTCGCGCAGGCGGCCGGTTTGCGGCCGGGGGCGACAGTGGATGTCTCGGGCATCGAGGTCGGTGCGGTCCAGGCGGTACAGCTGGTCGACGACAAAGTGGTGGTCGATCTGCGGATTCGCCGCGATATGCGGCTGGGCCCGGATGCCCGTGCCGCAATCAAGATGTCGACCATTCTGGGCCGACTGCACATCGAGCTCACCCCGGGCGACGGTAAGGGGTTGCCGGACAACCGGATTCCGATCGAGAACACCTCGGTGCCCTACAACCTCGGCAAGGTGATCCAGGACTCGAAGTACAAGTCCTCGTTCGAACGCATCGAACGCATCGATCCGGAGAAATTGCGCACGGCACTGGATGTGTTCGACCAGCAGATGGGTGAATCCCCGGAGCTGGCGATCACCGCGCTCGACAGCATCGGTGCGCTGGCCAAGGTGATCAATGATCGCCGCGACGAGGTCGATGTGCTGTTGAAGGGCCTCGACCAGGTGTCGCAATTGGCTGCCGACAATCAGAACAGTGTGCTGTTGCTGCTCACCCGCGGCGAGGCGATCGGCAACGCGGTCGCGCTGCGGCAGAACCTGCTGCGGCAATTGCTCGACAATGTGGCCGCGCTGTCGGCACTGCTGCGCGAGATGGGCATCGAGAACAACGATCAACTCGGGCCGCTGATCCAGAACCTGAACACCATGACCCAGGGTCTGGAGAAGAACCGCGACAACCTCGACCGGCTCTACGAGATCATGCCGATCGCCCTGCGCCAGTTCAACAATGCTCTCGGCAACGGGCCCTACGGCGATGTCTGGGCGCCGTGGTTCCTGCCGGACAACTGGCTGTGTTTCGCCCAGGCCGTACAGGGGTGCAGCTGATGAGAATCCGCACGATCATTCGCACCGCCGCGTTGTGTGTTGCGGCGACGCTGGCGGCGGGATGCGCGCTGCTGCCGGAGAGCATCAGTTCGCTGCCGAACGAGTATCTCGGCGAACACATGCGGATCAGCGCCGATTTCGAGAATGTCGCAGGCCTGTACGCGGGCAATGAGGTGGCCATTCTCGGCGTGCCGGTGGGCCGGGTGGACACCGTCACGGCCAAGGGCAGTTATGTCCAGGTCACCATGTCCATCGATAAGGGCGTCAAGGTGCCCGAAAACGCGATGGCAGCGCTCATTTCACCGCAGCTCATCACCAACCGGCACGTCGAATTGGCGCCCGCCTATTCGGGGGAAGGCCCGCTGCTGGCCGACGGCGCGCATATTCCGCTGGAACGGACGCGGGTGCCGGTGGAGCTCGATCGCATTCTGGAGAACTTCGATCAGCTCGGCGCCGCGCTCAAAGGCGATAACGCCCAGGGCCCGATGGCGAGCCGGGTGCTGTTTCCGCTGCTGGAAGGCAATGGCGATCGACTGCGCGCGACGCTGGACGCGCTGTCGTCGGCGTTCGAGGTGTCCTTCGCCAACAAGGACCAGATCGCCAACACCATCATCAAACTCAACGAGATCACCCAGATCATCGCCCAGAACGATCAGACCGTCCGCGATTTCAGCGGCAGGCTCACCGAGCTGGTGCAGTTGATGGGCGAGCAGTCACCCGGCCTGCAGGCCGTGCTGACCCAGCTCAACGATTTCGTGAACAACACCTCCTCGGTGGTCGGCCAGAATTCCGATCAGCTGGCCGGTGCGTTACAGCGGTTCACCACCATCACCGCCCAGATGCGCGCCAACGCGCGCGGCCTCACCGAATTGGTCGACGTCGCGCCGCTGTTCTTCGAGAACTTCTCCAACGCCGTCAGCCGTGAACACCGGGCACTGCGGTTGCACGGACTGCTGGACAAGGCGGTGCTCGACGGCGAGGTGCTCTCACTGTTCTGTGAGCGCGTGCAGATGCGCTCCGACGGTTGCCGCACCGGCAAGATCCAGGATTTCGGTCCCGATTTCGGGCTGACGGCCGCATTGCTCGGACTCACGAAATGAGAGTGATGATTCGCAGGACAGTGCTGATCCGCAGGACACTCGGCGCCTTCGCCGTCGTACTCACCGTGGGCGCCGCGACCGGCTGCGGGATCACGGTGGAGAACGTGCCGATGCCGAAGCCGGGTATCGGCGGCCCCGGCTACACCATTCGCGCGGCCTTCCGTGACGCGCTGAATCTGCCCGATCGCGCGCATGTGAAGATCGGCGGCACCGATATCGGTGTGGTCACCGATATCTCCACCACCAATTTCATCGCCGATGTGGAAATGCTCATCCGCGAGGACATCGAGCTGCCGCGCGGCACCACCGCCGAATTGCGCCAGGCCACCCCGCTCGGTGACATCTTCATCGCGATGACCCTGCCGCCGGCCACCGCCGAGACCGAGCTGCTGCAGCCCGGCGATGTCATCAGCACCGAGCACACCGGAGCCGGCGCGTCCGTGGAAGAGCTGATGGTGTCGGTA
This sequence comes from Nocardia sp. CDC519, assembly GCF_059509835.1. Taxonomy (NCBI): domain Bacteria; kingdom Bacillati; phylum Actinomycetota; class Actinomycetes; order Mycobacteriales; family Nocardiaceae; genus Nocardia; species Nocardia sp. CDC519. Next base: position 3,185,594 of record NZ_CM183377.1, read on the forward strand.
TCGATGCTGATCAACGGCGGCGGTCTCAATCAGGCCGCCGAGATCACCGCGCAGATGGATTCGATGTTCGGCGGGCGCGCACCCCAGGTGGCGCACATGATCACCGAACTCACCAGCGTGCTCGCCGCGCTCAATGCCCGCACCGGCGATATCGACAGTGTGCTGTCCGGGGTGAATGTGCTGACCGGCGAACTCGCCGCGCGCAAGGCGGAATTGGGCCAGGCGGCCGATACCTTCCCCGGACTGCTCGGACTGGTGGCCGAGAACAATCGCGATATCTCCGCGCTGATCAACAACGTGTCGGTCACCATGGCCGCACTCGGCGATTTCACCAACACCACCGGCGACGATTTCGTGAGCCTGTTCGACAGCATCCAGCGGTTGATGTCGGGGTTCACCCAGATGGGCGGCGATCTCGGGCAGCTGCTCGAGCGGTTCCATGCGATCTACCCCTCACTGGAAGCCACCCTCGAGGGGCCGACGCTGGCCGTCGCGGCGACGGTGTCGTACCTGAGTGTCGGCGCGCTGACCGATCCGACCGGCAGCCGGCTGCCCGAGGTCGGCGATGTGCCCGCGTTCATCGGCAGCCTCGCGCAGGTGATCCAGAAGGTGATCGGCCGGGTCACCAGTCCGCCGCAGCCGGTGCCGGGGCAGCCGGCGCCGCAGCCCGCTCCGCAGGATGGTGAGCGGTGAATATCCCGCTGTGGAATTACCTGGTTCGTCGTCGCGTCGCGATCGCGAACCTCGGGCTCGTGGTGATCCTGGTGCTCGGGTCCTGGTATCTGGGTGCCGAGGTGCTGCGGATCAATCCGCTGCCGAACACCTACGCGGTGACCGTCGAACTGCGCGGTTCCGGCGGGTTGCTGGCCGGCAACGACGTCACCTTCCGCGGCACCAGGGTCGGCCGGGTGCGCGAGGTGCGGGTGACCGAGACCGGCATCGCCGCGGTGGCCGAGATCGACTCGTCGGCCCGGATCCCGGTGGGCGGCACCGTCGCCGTCGGGCGGCTTTCGGCGGCGGGCGAGCAGTACCTCGATTTCCGGCCGGATGCCGATACCGGGCCCTACCTGGACGACGGCGCGGTCGTGGATGTGGCGAACACCTCGACGCCGGTGTCGGTGCAGTCGGTGCTGACCAATGTCAGCGGTCTGGTCGGCGGGCTCAATCCCGAACGGCTCACCGTCATCGTGAACGAGCTGGACAAGGCGCTGGCCGGCGGCCCGGATCGGTTGCGCAACATGATCTCCGGGATCAGCCGGGCCATGGCCGGGCTCAATGATCTGCTGCCGCAGACCCGTCAGCTGATCGAGAATCTCGGCGTCATCGCCGAGACCACCTCGCACGCCCAGCCCGACCTGACCACCCTCACCACAGGTGCGGGTGCGCTGTTCGACCAGCTCACCGCCGCCGACCAAGAGGTGCGCCGGTTCCTGGATCTGGCTCCGGATCAGCTCGCGACTCTCGGCGGCTTCGTGCAGGCCACCGAGGATCCGATCACCAACCTGGTCACCAATTTCGTCGCCATCACCAAGGCCGCGAAACTGCGCGCCCCGGCCATCGCCGCACTGTTCCCGGCGCTGCGCGAAGGGTCGGCCGCCATCGGCATCCCCGCCCACGACGGCGCCTATCACACCCTGGTGGACCCCTGGCCGCGCCCGACCTGCGAATACGACACCATCCCCGTCGTCCCGACCACCGCGACCGCGGACACCCGGGTGCGCCTCTACAACTACTGCATCACCACCAACCCGGCCTTGCAGGTGCGCGGTTCCGCCAATGCCCCGCGCCCGAACGTCCCCGACAACACCGCGGGCCCGCCGCCGGGCGTCTCCGGCAACGAACTCTCCCGCCCGATCCCCGGCAGATAGGACCGAATCAGTATGAACACCAAAGACACCGACCCTGCCGCCACGGACGCAGTGAACGAGCTGAGCATCGCGGTGGAACGGACGGAAACGCGGTCGCGCGGAACCGCCGCACCCAGCTCGGCAAGCTCGGCTACTGATCCAGTTGCCGAACACGGATCCGAGTCCGCCGTGGTCGGCGCGCCCGCAGTGACCGCCGATGCGTCCGCCGGCGAACAGGACGCGGCGGCGACCGAAACGGTTCAGCAGGCAGACAGCGATCCAGAGTCGACCGTGGCCCCCGCACTCTCGAAGCAGGACCGCCCGGCCGCCCCGCCGCCGTCCGAGGAGGCGACCACACCCGGCGAACCGCCCGCCACGCGCATACGCCCACTCGGGAAGCTGACCGCCATGGTCGGCCGGCGTGGCGGGCAACGACCGACCGCGCGCGTCCTGGCCGCCCGGTGCGCCGTGGTGGTGCTGCTGGTCGCCGCCGCCGCGTCGACGTTGTACTTCTACCTCCAGGATCGCGACAAGGACGCGGTGCTGGACGCGCAGGAACAGGCGCGGCAGGCGGCCTGCGAATACGCCCCGGTACTGGCGAATTACGACGCGAAGAACCTCGACCCGTACTTCCGCGCGGTGCTCGACGGTGCCACCGGCGACTGGCGCCAGCAGTTCGAAGCCACCAGCCAGGAGTTGCGCGACGTGCTCGCGCAGGGGCAGGTCGTCTCGGCGGCCAGTGATGTGCAGTGCGCGATCAAATCCGGTGACCAGACTTCGGCGGAGGCCATCGTGGTGATCGGCCAGACCATCACCAGTCTCGGCACCCAGGGGCAGCCTGCGCCGGGGCAGCTGTCGATGGTGATGCGGATGGAGAAGTCCGGGGACCGCTGGCTGGTCAACGACATGAACGCACCGCTGGCGCCGTCACCGCAGCCCTGACCGCCGGGCTCACCGCCCGAACAGCACCTGCCGCATCAGCGCGGCCACCCGCCGGCGGGAGCAGGCCGGGTCCACCGAACCGAACCGCTGCCCGAGATCGACCACCATGGCCAGCGCGGCGTGCACCAGCACCCGCGCGGATGCCGCGGGAAGTTCGGGCCGCACCGCCATCAGCAGCTTGGCCCACTCTTCGACATTGAGCCGCTGGATGTTTCGCAGCACGGTGCGTTCCTCGGCGGGCACATTACTCATCTCGGCGTAGTAGACGAAGGTCAGCTCGCGTTCGGCGAAGGAGCCGTCGACGAACAGGTCGATGAGGGTGTGCAGGGCCTGCTCGGGGCCGTCGGATCCGGCGACGGCGGGGCCGATGGCGGCCGAAACCCGGTCGGCCGCACGGCGAAACGCGGCGGCCAGGATATCGCCCTTCCCGCGATAGAAGCGGTACACCGCCGAGGACGCGGGCAGCCCGGCGGCGGTCGCGATGTCCTCGACACTCACATTCGGGTAGCCGCGTTCGTGGAACAGTTCCACCGCGCGCACCAGCAGCAGTTCGTGTTTGAAGGTCAGCGGGATCTCGCGCGCCGTGGTGGCCTCGGTGTCGTCGCCGGGCAGGGGCAGCCGGGTGTCGGCCAGGGCGCGGCAGGCGGCGCCGAGCTGATCGGTCAGCGAGCGCACCGGGATCGCCACATGGTGGTCGCCGATGCTGCTCAGCACGCTCAGCAGCGCCGCCGTCAGCACTGCGCGGTCGCGTACCGGCAGGTCGGGGCGGTAGTCGCCGAGGGCCTCGCGCAGTGCGCTGTCGACCACCGTGAGCTGGGTGTGCAGCAGGGCGGCGTCATCGGGTTCGAGGTAGCGGCGTTGCCAGCGCAGCAGCGCGGCACTGCGCCGGTTGACGATGGAGGCGCCGATCAGCGCGTCCAGCTCGTGTTCGAGCCGCTCGCGCGCGGTCCACTGCCGTGCGTCCTCGGGGAGCCGCACCGCTTCCACGCTCAGCCTGCCCAGCCGCAGCGTTTCCTCACGGAACAGCGCGTATTTGCTCGGGTAGTGCCGATACAGCGCGGTGGAACTGATATCGAGGCGCGAGGCGATGTCCTCCATGCTCACCCCGTGATAGCCGAGCGAACCGAACGCTTCGGCCGACGCCGCGGCGATCTGCGCGCGGCGGTCGCGCGGCCTGCGCCGCACCGACCGAGACCCGGTGGTCTCGCCCGCGGCCGTCTCCCGCGTCGCGCGGCGATTCCGGGCACCCATGCGGCGATGATAGCCCGGCCGTGCCCGTGCTCACCCCGACTTTCTCCCCGGGCGGGAGAAGTGAATTAGAAATCACAAAAGAGTCGGTAACGACTACAATTGCCGCACTGATAGTAAGAATGACCCATAACTTACCGTGCGCGGGATGAGCAGGGTCGAGCCCCGTCGGGCCATCGGGGAGAGCGGGAATCAGACCTGGGCGCGGCGCCCGAACAACACGATCTGCATCAGCGCCGCTACCCGCCCCTGCGAGGCGATCGGCGCGGTACCGAACGAGCGCCCCAGATCCACCACCAAGGCGAACGCGGCGTGCACCAGGAACCGGGATTCGGCAGGCGCGAGCTCCGGACGCACCTCACGCACCAGCCGCGCCCACTCCTCCACGCTGAGCCGCTGAATATTGCGCAGCACCGTGCGTTCCTCGGCCGGAACGTGCTGGAACTCGGTGTAGTAGACGAAGGTCAGCGCCCGCTCGGTGAACGAGCCTTCCACGTACTGGTCGATCAGCGAGACCAGCGCGGCCTCGGCGCTGTCGGCGGAGGCGACCGCGGGGCCGATCGCGCTCGAAACCCGTTCGGCCGCACGGCGGAACGCCGCGGCCAGCAGATCGCTCTTACCTCGATAGAAGCGGTACACCGCCGATGCCGCCGACAGCCCGGCCGCGGTCGCGATATCTTCCACGCTGACATTCGGGTACCCGCGATCGTGGAACAGCTCGACCGCCTTGCGCAACAGCAGTTCGTGCTTGAACGAATCCGGGATCTCCGCCGCCGCGGCGGGTTCCACCGCATCGCCGACGGCGGGCAGCTCGGCCCGCGCGATATCCCAGCAGGCCGAGGACAGCAGGCGGGTAAGCGATTTCGCGGGCAGCGCGGCGTGGTGGTCGGCGATGCTGGTGATGGTGCTCAACATCGCGGCGCGCAGGACCCGGAGATCGTCGTCGTCGAGCTCGGGGCGCAGCGCGTGCAGCTCGGCGCCCAGTGCGTCGACCACCGTCGCCTGCTGTTCGTTGAGCAGGTCCAGATCCTCGGCCTCGAGGTAGCGGCCCTCCCAGCGCACCAGGGTGACGCTGGCCCGGTTGTCGATGGTGGCGGTGATGAGCGCGTCGAGCACCTGCCGCAGCCGCTGCTCGGGACCGGCGTCGGCGGCGGCCTCGGGTCGGTGGACCGATTCGGTCATGGCCCGGCCCACGCGCAGCAGTTCCTCCCGGAAAAGGGCGTACTTGCTGGGGTAATGCCGGTAGAGCGCGGCCGAGCTGATGCCGAGACCCGAGGCGATGTCCTCCATGCTGACACCGTGGTAGCCGAGGGAGCCGAAGGCCGAGGCGGCGGCCGCCGCGATCTGGGCTCGCCGGTTCTTCGGCCTGCGCCGGATCTCCCGTGGCGCCGAGTCGCCGTTGCCCTTCGCACGCACCGTACGGCGATTGTCGACACTCATTCCGACATGGTATCGCTCGGTAACCAGCGGCAATGTGGCGCTCCCCGCCGTGAGTCGTGGATCACCCGCGCCCGGGGGGACGAATCCGCGCGTACCAGTCGAGCAGATCGGGATCGTCGACGGCGCTGCGTTCGACGACACGGGCCGGGTCGGCGCCCTGGAACAGCTTCTTGATCGGCACCTCGAGCTTCTTGCCGGTGCGGGTGTGCGGGACGGCGGGCGCGGCAAGGATCTCGTCGGGCACATGCCGCGGCGATACCTCGCGGCGGATCACGTCCTTGATCCGTTCGGCCAGCTCATCGGTCAGTTCCGTGCCGGCCGCCGGCACCACGAACAGCGGCATCCAGTAGCCGCCGTCGGGTTGCTCGGCCCCGATCACCAGCGCCTCGGCGACCTCGGGCAGTCGTTCCACGGCCTGATAGATATCGGCGCTGCCCATCCGGATGCCGTGCCGATTGAGCGTGGAATCCGAGCGTCCGTGCACGACGACCGAGCCGTGGTCGGTGATGGTGATCCAGTCGCCGTGCCGCCACACACCGGGGTAGGTATCGAAATAGGCGTCGTGATAACGCTTTCCGTCCGGATCGCGCCAGAAACTCACCGGCATGGACGGCATCGGCCGGGTGACCACCAGCTCGCCGACCTCCCCGCGCACCGGATTGCCCGACTCGTCGTAGGCGTCCAGTGCCACACCCAGATACGGCGCCGACAGCTCGCCCGGCCATACCGGTACCGTGCGTACCCCGCCGATGAACGCAGACACCACATCGGTGCCGCCGCTGATCGAGGAGATCGGAATATGGTCGCCGACGTTGTCGCGCAACCACAGTGCCGACGACGGTGGCAGCGCCGAGCCGGTGATGCCGATCATCCGCAGGGCCGACAGATCGTGCTCGTCCTTGGGCACCGAGCCCGCCTTGATGCAGGCCAGCACATAGCCGGGGCTGGTACCGAGCACCGTCGCGCGCACCTTCGCCGCGATCCGCCACAGCGCGTCCGGCTCGGGATAGGTGGGGCTGCCGTCGAAACAGACGATGGTCGCGCCCGCGAGCAGTCCGGCCACCTGGAAGTTCCACATCATCCAGCTCGGGCTGGTGTACCAGAAGAACGTATCGTCGGGTCCGATATCCGATTGCAGCGCCACGGCTTTCAGATGTTCGAGCAGCACGCCGCCGTGACCGTGCACGATGCCCTTGGGCAGGCCGGTGGTGCCGGAGGAGAACACGATCCACAGCGGGTGGTCGAAGTCGACGGCTTCGGTCTCGATCACCGGATCGGCGTCGGTGCCCGCGACGGCGTCGGTCCAGGCCAGCGTGCCCGGCATATCGAGTCCGAGGCGGGAGACCACGATGGTCTCGCGCACGCTGCTCAGGCCGGCGCGCAGCTGCTCGATATCGGCGCGCTTGTCGTGCGCCTTGCCGCCGAAGCGGTAGCCGTCGGCGGTGACCAGCACCGTCGGTTCCAACTGGCCGAGCCGGTCGAGGGCCGCCTTGGCGGTGTAGTCCTGGCCGCAGGCGCTCCACACCGCACCCACCGCCGCGGTACCGAGGAACGCGATCACCGCCTCTGGGATATTCGGCAGATATCCGGCGACCCGATCGCCCGGACGTACCCCGAGCGAGCGCAGGGTCCGGGCGAATGCCGCGGTGCGGTCGATCAATTCGGTCCAGGAGACCTCGGTGACCTCTTCGCCGCCGTCACCGAGCGCCACGATCGCCGGGCGGTCGGTACGGAATTGCCGCACCACCTGATCCACATAGTTCAACCGGGTGCCGGGGAACCAGCGCGCGCCGGGCATGGTTTCCTCGGCCAGCACCTCGCCCGCGGTCTCGCCGAGCTCGAAGTAATCCCACAGCGCCTGCCAGAAACCCGCCAGGTCCCGCACCGACCACTGCCACAGCGCGGCGTAATCGGGTGTGGGGACACCCGTGCGTGCGGTGACGAAACGGGCGAAATCGGTGATCTTCGCTTCGGCGATATCCCGGTCGGTGGGCACCCACTGTGGCTGCATCGTGGTTCTCCTGGCTCGGTATGTGGATCAGCGGCGGGCGCGCCGCACGACTTGCTCGGCGTGCCGCAGCACGGGGGCGTCGACCATCCGGCCCTGGTAGGCGAAGACACCGCGATGCTGCGGTGCCTCGTCGAGAACGCCACGCGCCCAGGCGAGTTCGTCGTCGGTGGGGGCGTAGGCGTCCCGGATGACGGCCACCTGGCTCGGATGGATGGCCACTTTGACGTCGAACCCGACGGCCACCGCGTCCTCGGCCTCGGCCCGCAGACCGTCCAGGTCGGCGATGTCGAGATACACCGAGTCCAGGGCCAGCCGCCCGTGTGCCTTGGCGGCCAGCAGCGAGGTCGAGCGCACGTGCCGGGCGACGTCGCGGTAGCTGCCGTCGGCGTGCCTGCTGGACGCGCCGCCGAGTCCGGCGACCAGATCCTCCGCACCCCACATCACGCCGATGGTGTTGTCGGCCGCCGCCGTGCGCGCCACCTCCAGCGCGCCGAGCGGCGATTCGATCAGCGCGATCACCTCATAGGCCGACAGCGCCGCCAGCTGGGCGGTCGACTCGCATTTGGGCAGCATGAGCCTGCGATAGCCCGTCTCGATGAGCGTGGCCAGGTCGTGGCGGTGCTCATCGGTGCCCGCGGCATTGACCCGCACGATCGTGGTCTCCGGGTCCAGCGGGGTCTCGACCAGTGCCTTGCGCGCGGCGGCCTTGTCGTCCGCGGCGACACCGTCCTCCAGATCGAGGATCACCACATCCGCGGCGGCGGCCGCCTTGGCGAACCGCTCCGGCCGGTCGGCCGGGCAGAACAGCCAGGCCGGGCCCGCGGGCACCCAGGGTTCGCTCACGCCGCACCGTCCTCGGACTGCGGCCGGACGCGGATCATCGCATTGCGGACCGCCACCGCCACCACCGTGCCGTGCTGGTTGCGCGCGGTGTGCCGGAAGGTCACGATGCCTTCGCCGGGCCTGCTCTTGGACAGACGCTTGTCCAGCACCTCGGTCTCGGCGTAGATGGTGTCGCCGTGGAACAGCGGCGCCGGGAACTTCACCTCGCTGAAGCCCAGGTTCGCGACGGTGGTGCCCTGGGTCAGATGTGCGACCGCGAGGCCGACCATGGTGCCGAGGGTGAACAGCGAATTCACCAGCCGCTGATGAAACGGCTCCTGCGCTTCACTGTAGGCGGCGTCGATATGCAGGCCCTGCGGATTCATCGTCAGCGTGCTGAACAGCACGTTGTCGGTTTCGGTCATGGTGCGGCCGGGCCGGTGCTCGTAGATGACGCCGGTCTCGAGTTCCTCGAACCACAGTCCGGTCTGCACGACGCGGCGCATCTGGGCGGGCGCGGTGTTCTGCTCGGCGCTCACAGGCCCAGCTCCCGTGCGATCAACATCAACTGCACCTCCGTCGTGCCCTCGCCGATTTCCAGGATCTTGCTGTCGCGGTAGTGCCTGGCCACAGGGTATTCGTTCATGAAGCCGTAGCCGCCGAAGATCTGCGTGGCATCGCGGGCGTTGTCCATGGCCGCCTCGCCGGCGATCAGCTTGGCGATCGAGGCCTGCTTCTTGAACGGCTTACCGGCCAGCATCAGCGCCGCCGCGTCGTAGTAGGCCGCACGTGCGGTGTGTGCGCGTGCCTCCATCCGGGCGATCTTGAAGGCGATGGCCTGGTTGGTGCCGATCGCGCGGCCGAAGGCCTCGCGTTCCTTGGCGTAGCGCACGCTCTCGTCCACACAACCCTGCGCCACACCGGTGGCCAGCGCGGCGATGGCGATGCGGCCCTCGTCGAGGATGCGCAGGAAGTTGGCGTACCCGCGGCCGCGTTCACCGAGCAGGTTCTCCTGCGGCACCCGGACATCGGTGAACGAGAGCGGATGGGTGTCGGAGGCGTTCCAGCCGACCTTGTTGTAGGCCGGTTCGGCGACGAAACCGGGGGTGTCGGTGGGCACCAGGATGGTGGAGATCTCCTTCTTGCCGCCCGATTCGCCGGTCACCGCCGTCACCGTCACCAGGGTGGTGATGTCGGTGCCGGAGTTGGTGATGAACTGCTTGCTGCCGTTGATCACCCAGTCACCGCCGTCGGCGACGGCGGTGGTGCGGGTGCCGCCCGCGTCGCTGCCGGCGCCGGGTTCGGTGAGGCCGAACGCGGCCAGGTTGCGGCCGCTGGTGAGCTGGGGCAGCCACTGCTGCTTCTGCTCCTCGTTACCGAAGCGGTAGATCGGCATCGCGCCCAGCGACACACCGGCTTCCAGGGTGATGGCCACGCTCTGGTCGACCTTGCCCAGTTCCTCGAGGGCGAGGCACAGCGCGAAGTAGTCGCCGCCCATGCCGCCGTACTCCTCGGGGAACGGCAGCCCGAACAGGCCCATCTCGGCCATGCCCTGCACCACCTTGTACGGGAAGGTGTGGTTGGCGTCGTGTTCGGCGGCGACCGGGGCCACCACCTGGTTGGCGAAATCGCGGACGGTGAGCGCGAGGTCGCGGTAGTCGTCGGGAAGTGTTCCGGTGGAAAGGAAGTCGGTCATCGTGTGGTCCTATCGGTCGGCAGCCGTTGTGGCAGCGGGGGAGTCGGTCGTCGGCGCCGGGGCGGCGTGGATCCTGGCGAGCACCTGGTCCAGGCTCACCTGATCGCCTGGCCGCACGAGCACTTCGACGGTGCCGGCGGTCGGCGCGGTCAGCGAATGCTCCATCTTCATCGCTTCCACCACGACCACCGGCGCGCCCGCGGCGACCTCGGCGCCGGGTTCGACCGGCACCGCGATCACCGAACCCGGCATGGGACTGCGGATTTCGGCGTCACCCAGATCGGCGTCGCCGGCGCGGACGTTCACCTCGGCCATCTCGCGCAGCGAGCAGACACCGGACGGGCCGGCCACCCACAGCCGGTTGTCGTGTTCGGCCAGGCGGTAGTCGTGGCGCACATCGTCGACGGTGATCGTCAGCGCGCCGGGGGCGGTGAGCTCGGCGGATACCGAGACCGGCGAACCGTCCTCGCCGATCCACAGCTGCGCCGCCGCCGGGGTGCCGGTCAGGTAGACGTGCTCGGTGCGGTTACCGCCCTCGAGCCGGATCGAGGTGGGTGCGGCGGATCCGAGGCGCCAGCCGGTCGGCTGATCCCACGGGTCGCCCGGCCGGGTAGGCCAGCGGCGCAGCCAGTGGTAGACGGCGGCCGCGGCGAACGCGTCGTCGGGCACCGGCGCAGGCGTGAAGTCGACGGCCCGGCGATCCAGCAGCGCGGTGTCCAGACGCCCGGCCACGACATCGGGGTCTTCGAGCAGGAACCGCAGGAACTCGATATTGGTGGTCACGCCGAGCACGACGGTCTCGCCCAGCGCCCGATCCAACGCCGCGAGCGCGGCCGCGCGGTCGGGACCGTGCGCGATGACCTTCGACAGCATCGGGTCGTAATCGCTGCCGACGACGGTGCCGACCCGCAGCCCGGAATCCACCCGCACGCCCTTGCCGCTCGGTTCGGCCAGGTCGACCACCGTGCCGCCGGTGGGCAGGAAGCCGCGCCCGGGATCCTCGGCGTAGACCCGCGCCTCGACGGCATGCCCGATGAGCCGGATGTCCTCCTGCGCCAAGGTGATCCGCTGCCCGGCCGCCACCCGCACCTGACATTCGACCAGGTCGACACCGGTCACCATTTCGGTGACCGGATGCTCCACCTGGAGGCGGGTGTTCATCTCCATGAAGAAGAACTCGTCCGGGCGGTCGGCCGAGACGATGAATTCCACCGTGCCCGCGCCCACGTAGTCGACGCTGCGCGCGGTATTGCAGGCCGCCGCACCGATCCTGGCCCTGGTGGCCGCGTCCAGCAGCGGCGAGGGCGCCTCCTCGATCACCTTCTGATGCCTGCGCTGCAAACTGCATTCACGTTCGCCCAGGTGCACCACATTGCCGTGCTGGTCGGCGAGGATCTGCACCTCGATATGGCGGGGCCTGGTGACGAACCGCTCGATGAACAGGGTGTCGTCGCCGAACGCCGCCGCGGCCTCGCGGCGGGCGCTGACCAGTGCGGCGGGCAGCTCACCCGGTTCGTGGACCAGCCGCATCCCCTTGCCGCCACCACCCGCGGACGGCTTGACCAGCACCGGATAGCCGATGTCGGCGGCGGCCGCGATCAGCGCGTCGTCATCGAGGCCGGGCTCGGCGATACCCGGCACCACCGGCACGTCGAACGCGGAGACGGTGTTCTTGGCGGTGATCTTGTCGCCCATCACCTCGATCGCCTTCGCCGGCGGACCGAGGAACACGATGTCCTTTTCGGCCAGCGCGGCGGCGAAAGCGGCGTTCTCGGACAGGAATCCGTAACCGGGGTGCACGGCCTGGGCGCCGGTGCGCACGGCGGCGTCGACCACCTTGGCGATATCGAGATAGCTCTCGCGGGCGGGCGCGGGACCGAGCCGGACCGCGACATCGGCCTCGCGCACATGCCTGGCACCGGCGTCGGCATCGCTGTAGACCGCGACCGAGCGGATGCCCATGGAGCGCAACGTGCGGATGACGCGCACCGCGATCTCGCCGCGATTGGCGACCAGAACGGTGTCGAAACCGACGGGATGATTCGTGTTCAGCATGGTCATCACATCCGGAAGACGCCGTAGGAGACAGGTTCCAGCGGAGCCTGCGCACAGACCGACAGGGCGAGGCCGAGCACGGTTCTGGTGTCGGCGGGATCGATCACGCCGTCGTCCCAGATCCGCGCGGTGGAGTAGTACGGGTTGCCCTGCCGCTCGTACTGATCCCGGATCGGGGCCTTGAACGCCTCCTGATCCTCCTCGGTCCAGGGCTTTCCGCTGCTGTCGAGCTGATCGCCGCGCACCGTCGACAGCACCGACGCCGCCTGCTCACCACCCATCACCGAGATCCGGGCATTGGGCCACATCCACAGGAAGCGCGGTGAGTACGCGCGCCCGCACATGGAGTAGTTGCCCGCACCGTAGGAACCGCCGATGACGACCGTCAGCTTCGGCACCCGCGCGCACGCCACCGCCGTCACCATCTTCGCGCCGTGCTTGGCGATGCCGCCCGCCTCGTAATCGCGTCCCACCATGAACCCGGTGATGTTCTGCAAGAACAGCAGTGGGATCTTTCGCTTATCGCACAGTTCGATGAAATGCGCGCCCTTCATGGCGGATTCGCTGAACAGCACGCCATTGTTGGCGACGATGCCGACCGGATGGCCGTGGATGTGGGCGAATCCGGTGACCAGGGTCTTGCCGTACTCGGCCTTGAATTCGTGGAAGCCGCTGCCGCCGTCGGGATCGCCGTCGACGATGCGGGTGATCACCTCGCGCACGTCGTACGGGGTGCGCAGGTCGACCGGCACCACGTCGTAGAGCTCCTCGACCGGCGCCGCGGGCTCGATGGGAGTGCGTACCTCCCAGGGGCTTTCGGGCCGGGGGCCGAGCGTGCTCACGATGCGGCGCACGATGCGCAGCGCGTCCTGATCGTCGTCGGCGAGATGGTCGGTGACGCCGGAGGTCCGCGAATGCAGCGCGCCGCCACCGAGCTCCTCGGCGGTGACCACCTCGCCCGTGGCCGCCTTCACCAGCGGCGGACCGCCGAGGAAGATGGTGCCCTGATCGCGCACGATCACCGCTTCATCGCTCATCGCGGGCACATACGCGCCACCCGCGGTGCAGGAACCCATCACCGCCGCGATCTGGGCGATGCCCTTGGCGCTCATATTCGCCTGGTTGTAGAAGATCCGGCCGAAATGCTCGCGGTCGGGGAACACCTCGTCCTGATGCGGCAGGTAGGCCCCGCCCGAATCGACCAGGTACACGCAGGGCAGATGGTTCTGCAACGCGACTTCCTGGGCACGCAGATGCTTCTTCACCGAGAGCGGGTAGTAGGTGCCGCCCTTGACCGTCGCGTCATTGGCGACGATCACGCATTCGCGCCCCGACACCCGGCCGATGCCGGTGATGACGCCGGCGCCGGGGCATTCGTCGTCGTACATGCCGTTCGCGGCCAGCGGTGAGAGCTCGAGGAACGGGCTGCCCGGGTCGAGCAGTTGATCCACCCGCTGCCGCGGCAGCAGCTTGCCGCGTGCGATATGGCGCTGCCTGGCCTTCTCCGGGCCACCGAGCGCGGTCGCGGCGAGCCGGGCACGCAGATCGGCGACCAGCGCCTGATGCGCCGTGTAGTTGTCGGAGACCGCAGCGCTCGCGCGCGGGTCCTGAGTCATCGTCATCACGCCATCCTGCCGGTCAGTTAATCGCTGATAACTGGAATACAGGTTAATCTTGACTAACCGAGTTGTCCAGACCGGCTGGGAGGAGCGCCGATGACCGGCACGGAAACCGGCACGCTCACGCGCCGTGAACAGCAGAAAGCCGAGCGCAGGCGGCAGTTGCTCGATGCCGGCGCGCGCCTGATCGCCGACCGCGGCTTCCTCGGCGTGCGGCTCGATGATCTGGGCGCGGCGGTAGGCATTAGCGGGCCCGCGGTGTACCGGCACTTCCCGAACAAGGAAGCGCTGTTGGTCGAACTGCTGGTCGGGGTCAGTCGCAGGCTCTTCGAGGGCGGCGAGGCCGTGGTGGCCGATGCGTCCTCGCCCGCCGAGGCGCTCGGCAGGCTGGTCGATTTCCATCTCGATTTCGCGCTCGGCGAGCCCGAACTGATCCGCATCCAGGATCGCGATCTCGACAACGTCCCCGAACCCGCGCGCCGGGAAGTGCGCCGCTTCCAGCGCCGCTACGTCGAGATCTGGGTGGGCGTGCAGCGCGAACTGCATCCGGAACTGGCCGAGGACGCGGCCCGGGTGAAGGCGCACGCCGCGTTCGGCCTGATGAACTCCACCCCGCACAGCGCGACACCGGCGACGGCAGCGCGGGCGCGGGCGATCTTGCGCGATATGGCGATCGCCGCGCTGAGCTGACCGGTGCGCGGGGCGGCGAGTGCTGGACATGTAATGGCTGTGACCGGCCCGGTGGGCGCCGCACCCTGCTTGGCTGTGAACGGTCAAGTGGGCGCCCTGCTCGCGACGGCTGCGCTCGAGGCGCGTGTCAGGGCTGCGGCCGCCTGGCAAGATATGGCGGCTGTCGGTGTGCCGGATCGGCCCCCTCATAGCGCCGACCCGGCACGTCGGGTGCTGGAGCGAGCGGCGCGGCCTCTGGCCTGACCAGGTGGACTCGCCGCGGCCCCGCGCACCGGCACCCGCCACCGACCGATCACCGGGCGCTCCAACCTCCGTCCATCGTGTAGGACGCGCCGGTGACCATGCCCGCCTCCGGCCCGGCCAGCCAGGCGGTGAGCGCGCCGACCTCCTCCGGCTCCACCAGCCGCTTGATCGCGCTCTCGGTGAGCAGAATGCGTTCCAGCACTTCACTTTCCGCGATGCCGTGGGTGCGGGCCTGGTCGGCGATCTGCTTGTCGACCAGGGGGGTGCGCACATAGCCGGGGTTGACGCAGTTGCTCGTCACACCGTGCCTGCCGCCCTCCAACGCGGTGACCTTGGAGATGCCCTCCAGCGCGTGCTTGGCGGCGACGTAGGCGACCTTGTACTCCGAGGCGCGCAGCCCGTGCACCGAGGAGATATTGACGATCCGGCCGAACCCGTTGGCATACATGTGCGGGAGCGCGGCCCGGATCAGCAGGAACGGTGCCTCGGCCATCAGCGTCATCAGGGTGCGGAACCGCTCGGGCGCGAACTCGGGGATGGGGTCGATGCTCTGGATACCGGCATTGTTCACCAGGATCTCGACCTCTAGCGTCAGCGCTTCGAGTTCGCCCACCGCCAGCAGATCGACACCCCACGCGCTGCCGCCGAGCTCCTCGGCCAGCGCCTTCGCGCCGACCTCATCGATATCGGCGACGGTGACGTGGGCCCCGCGGGCGGCGAGCGCCCGGGCGCAGGCCGCGCCGATCCCGCTCGCCCCGCCGGTCACCAGGGCGCGGCGCCCTTCGAGCGTGTTCACCGCGCCGTCCTCCGAGTGCATGGGCTCGCAGCGGATGTGCTGGTTCTCGCGCGTCCGGGCGCGGTGCCGGGACGGTCGTCCCGGCTGACCGGCCCATGCTGGATGCCGATCATTTCGCCGTCACCGGGGCCGGGGTGGGTGCGGGTGCGGTGGCCCGTGCGGCCTCGCCCGCCAGGTACTTCGCATCGGCCGAGTCGATCTGGGCAAGATCCAGCCCACTCGTCTCGCGGGCGACGATCACCGCGACGGCGGTGAGCGCGCAGGCTCCGGCCAGGTACCAGGCGATGGGCACCGAGGAGTCGAAGGTGTCCAGCAGCCGCACCGCGATGATCGGGGCCAGCGAGCCCGCGACGATCGAGGTCACCTGATAGCCGAGCGAGACACCGGAGTACCGCATCCGGGTCGGGAACATCTCGGCCATGATCGCCGGCTGCGCGGCGTACATGAGGGCGTGGAACAGCAGGCCGATGATGATGGCGGCCAGGATGACCGCGTTGTGGCCGCTGTCCATCATCGGGAAGGCGAAGAAGCCCCAGGTGCCCGCGGTGATCGCGCCGAGCAGGTACACCGGGCGCCGGCCGAACCGGTCGCTGAGCCTGCCGACCATCGGGATCGCGAAGAAGTGGATCGCGTGCGCGATCAGCAGCCACCACAGGATGGTGTCGGTATCGACGTCGACCTGCACCTTCAGGTACGTGATGGTGAACGTGACCACCAGGTAGTACATGATGTTCTCGCCGAAGCGCAGGCCCATCGCGGTGAAAACCCCACGCGGGTAACGCTTCAGCACCTCGACCACGCTGAACGAGGTGGCACGGGCCTTCTCGGCCTCCTGCTGCGCGGCCACGAAGATCGGCGCGTCGGTGACCTTGGTGCGCACGTAGTAGCCGATCAGCACCACCACCGCCGACAGCCAGAACGCGACCCGCCAACCCCAGCTCAGGAATGCCGCGTCCGACAGCGTGGAGGTCAACGCCAGCAACACCACCGTGGCCAGCAGATTGCCCGCGGGCACACCGGCCTGCGGCCAGCTCGCCCAGAATCCGCGGCTGCGGTTGGGGCTGTGCTCGGCCACCAGCAGCACCGCGCCGCCCCATTCACCGCCGACGGCGAATCCCTGGATGAACCGCAGGATCACCAGCAGCGTCGGCGCCCAATAGCCGACCTGGCCGAAAGTGGGCAAACAGCCCATCAGGAACGTCGCCGCACCCACCAGCAGCAGGCTGAACTGGAGCAGCTTCTTGCGGCCGTACTTGTCACCGAAGTGACCGAAGACGACGCCGCCGAGCGGGCGGGCCGCGAAGCCCACCGCGTAGGTGACGAACGCGGCCAGGATCGCATCCAGATCGCTGGTGGTCTCGGCGAAGAACACCTTGCTGAACACCAGCGTCGCGGCGGTGCCGTACAGGAAGAACTCGTACCACTCGACCACCGTGCCCGCCATCGACGCGGCGACCACTCTCCGCAGGCCGGTCGGTACTCCTTTGTCATCGGTCTTCGCCGCGTCGTGCACGCTCATCGTCGAAACTCCCTCATCATCGCGACCACATCACTGATCGAATGTGATGGCCGCCACAGGCCATGACGATGAGTATCAGCGCACACCGATGTCGGCGGCAATGACCAGATGCGCAGGGCGTATCTGCAAAAATGCAGAAATGAACGCGTCCGCTCCGGGTCCGGCTCGTCGTCCCAGCGCCGATGATCTGCTGGTCCTGCTGGCCGTCGGACGGTCGGGACGCTACGTCACCGCGGCGAACGAGCTCGGTATCAACCACACCACCATCGCCCGCCGGATCGCCGCGCTGGAACAGGCCCTCGGCGGGCGGGTGCTCACCCGGGCCGCGGGCGGCTGGGAGCTCACCGAACTCGGCCGCACCGCGCTGGTCGCGGCGGAGACCATCGAGACGGCCGTCAAGTTCATGGCGGGCCCGCGGGGGCAGCGCGAGCTGGAGGGGGTGGTGCGGATGTCGGCGACCGACGGTTTCAGCGCCTATCTCGCCGCGCCCGCCGCCGCGCGGGTGCGGCGAGAGCATCCGCGGGTGGCGGTCGAGATCGTGGCGACGACTCGGCGCGCGTCCCAGCAGCGGTCCGGGTTGGATATCGAGGTGGTGGTGGGCAAACCACAGGTGCAGCGGGCCAAGGCGATTCGACTCGGCGACTATTGTCTCGGCCTCTACGGCTCCCGCGATTACCTGGCCGAGCACGGAACGCCTGCGTCCATCGCCGATCTGGCCGGACATCCGCTGGTCTACTTCATCGACTCCATGCTCCAGGTGGACGATCTGGATCTGGCCTCCAGCTTCGTCCCTACCCTGCCCGACTCGGTGACCTCCACCAATGTCTTCGTCCACGTCGAAGCCACCCGCGCCGCCGCGGGCCTCGGCCTGCTGCCCTGTTTCATGGCCGACCGCCACGCCGACCTGGTCCGCGTCCTGCCCGAAGCCGTCGCCATCCGGCTGTCCTACTGGCTGGTGTCGCGTCCCGAAACCCTGCGCCGCCCGGAGGTGTCGGCGGTCGTCGACGCTCTGGTGCAGTTGGTCGCCGAACAGCAGCCTGCGCTACTCGGCAGGCACTGAGGGTTCGTGCGGCCCGGCGCCACGCCCGTTCACCGGCGCCGGACCGTTGACGGCAGATGCCCCTTCCGGTACCACTCGACCACCGATCGCGAGGCGTGGGCGATATCGGTGCCGGGGACGACGACCGTGTACCACGTGCCGAGGCCGTGCAGCCCGTTGATCGAACATTCGTAGCCGATGCGATGTGCCAGTCCGCGCACCCAGCGGATCGCTTCCGCCCGCTCCGCTGGCGACGTTCGACCGGCGTCGCAGACGATGAGCAGGCGGCGTGCGGCGATGCTCAGCGCCGAATTGGTTGCCATATCCCGCATCCGGCGTTCGATCGAGCGGATTCGCCGGGCGCGGTCGAGCCGCCGGATGACCGTCGCGCTGCCCGTCCAGTCGCCGAACGAGAACTCGATCAGCGAGCGATCCACGAGGACGATGATCGCCGCGGTTCCGGGTTCGGCCGCCGTCGGTGGGCTCGTCTTCCCGGTCGCTCGGTGGTGGTTTCGATCTCGATCGTCCACCCGGTGGGCCTCGGGCAAGGGCACCGAAATATTAGGTGCGCCACCGTAGCTCGCGGGTATGCCGTTGCGGCGGAGCTCTGCGACCACCGCCTCGAGTAGGCGCGTCGGCCGGCCGATCACGACCGGTGATCGTCCGGCTCCCGAGAGTGTCGACGGCGTACAGCGTTGCGGCCGCGCGCGTATCGCGCTGCCGCTACGGTTCCCCTTCGTCACGATCACGACTGCCGTTCCCGTCTGCTCGTACGTGCTGCGTCCTGGCGTCGAACATGTCCTTGATGCGGGCCTTGATCTCCGCGGTGCTGAAACTCGACCCGCGGTGTGTTCTTCGCTCCGCGATTCCGGATGAAGTCATGAGTACTCCTCAGGTAAAACGACCGGCCTTTTAACGGCAACCGCCGCGCTTTTTTGCACGGCGGTACATCCTGCTGTGAATCCCGTATTCGACCGGGAAAAAAATAGTCGCCAACTAGTCGGTGTGAATTTTCTGGGTGCTGTGGATCGAAACGCCGCCTGCCCGGTTCCGTGTGGCTCGGCGCGAGCGAAAATCCGATCAGCCCTTGCGCTTACGGACGATCACCGACTCATTCGCCGCCTGCTCACGCTTCGCGGCCCGGCGCTCCTTGATCGTGCTGGCCGGTTTCTTCATGGTCTTGCCGCGAGATTTGTCACCCATTGTCGCTCCTGCTTTCGAAGTTCCAACTGGCTTCGACCATACGTCAGAAAAAAATAAAAGCCAGTCCGTTCGCGGCGGGTGCGAAAACTGCTGATGGGCGTGATGACCACCTGGCCCTTCGGCGCCGACCGACCGGAGCGGGTGTGACATGCGTTCGTTGTGCGCGGGCATCGGACGATCGCGGCTCTAGGCTGGGTGGATGGCTTCGTTGACGGATCCGAAGGTGCGTGAGTTTCTCGGTCACGGCACTCGCACGGCCAAGGTGGCGTTCACGGCGGGGGACGGGCGGCCGGTGGTGGTGCCGGTGTGGTTCATCGTCGAGGGCGAAGAGCTGGTGTTCAACACCGGTAAGACCTCGGCCAAGGGCAAGGCGCTGGCGCGCGACAATCGCGTCGCGCTGTGCGTGGATCTCGAGCAGGAGCCGTATGCGTTCGTGCAGGTCCAGGGCACGGCGACGCTGTCGGAGGATCTCGATGAGCTGGTGCGCACCGCCACCGCGATCGGCAGCCGCTACATGGGTGCCGACCGGGCCGAGGAGTTCGGCAAACGCAACGGCGTGCCGGGCGAGCTGGTGGTGCGGGTGCGGCCGCACAAGGTCATCGCGGCCTTCGATATGACCGGCTGAATAGACTCACCGCATGACCGTGCACTTCATCGGCGCCGGCCCGGGCGCCGCGGACCTGCTGACCGTCCGCGCGGTCGAACTGCTGCGCAGCTCCCCGGTCTGCCTGTACGCGGGAACCTACCTCGACCCCGAGGTGCTCGCGCACTGCGCGCCCGGCACCGAGCTGATCGACACCCAGCACCTGGATATCGACCAGATCATTGCCCACCTGGTGCGCGCCCACGAATCCGGCCGCGACGTCGCCCGTCTCTGCTCCGGCGACCCGTCGATCTATTCCGCCCTCACCGAACAAACCCGCCGCCTCGACGCGCACGGCATCCCCTGGGACGTCACTCCCGGCGTCCCCGCCTACGCCGCCGCGGCTGCCATCCTCGGCACCGAACTCACCGTCCCCGAGGTGGTGCAATCGGTAGTCCTCACCCGCACCCAGGCCCGCTCCACGGCCATGCCCGAATCCGAGGCCCTGGCCGAATTCGCCCGCACCGGAGCCACTCTCGTCCTGCACCTGGCCATCACGCGCATCCGCACCCTGGCCGCCGAACTCGCCGAGTTCCACGGCCCCGATTGCCCCGCGGCGGTCGTCTACCGGGCCAGCCAGCCCGAGGAACTGGTGTTGCGCGGCACGCTCGCCGATATCGCAGACCAGGTAGACGCCGCGGAATTGCGCCAGGCCGCCGTCATCCTCGTCGGCCGAGCCCTGCAATCCGGAATATCCTGTGTGGGGTCCCATTTGTACGACCCGGGCCGGGACCGTGACCTCGGCGGTGCCGGATCGTTCGGCGGTTAGCGTCGCGATCCAGCTGGCACGCAGCCGTCATCGAGTGCGTTGTCGCCTCGAATCCGGCGTGATGCGCCCGGCCGCAACCAATGTGACGAACGCGGCGCGCTTACGAGCACAATCGTGCTCGCGGTGATGCTGCATCGCGCGATGCGCGTCCTCGAGCGAGAGCGGCGCCAACGGCAACCCGCAGGTCCACGCCGTCGGATCGAAGCCCGGCACCGTCGGCCGCGTCGCACGCGCCCGCCGAGGTGCCGGCGGTTCCGGCCGGTCGGCCGGCCACACGCACCCCACGATCAACACTGCCGCACCGCACCCCGCGAGCGCCGAAACAACCCCCGTCAACACATGCCAAGAATCCACCCCGCTCACCCCCGCTCCACAAGCCGCACCAGCCCATCACGAACCGCCACCAACATCGCGACCTCCCTTGCCAACTCCTCGCCCGACATCTGACGAGGGGGACATGGGACCGGCCGCTGCGGCGCGCAGCCCGCCTGACGTCGTCGAATCGCTGTGTCCATGGGTGCCTTTCGGGTCGGGCACTCGGCGCCGGGGGCTTTCGCCACCGGGCGGCGGCCTTGCCGGTCGGTGTGCCGAGTGGATCGGCATCGGCCCGGCGCCGGGTGCGGGATCAGCTTCGCGGGCGGGCGGGGGTGCGGCGACGCCGAAAACTGCGCAGCAGTGATGTGCAGAATCTGCCGTTGACATCCCTGACGTGCGGTTTCGGGACTAGAGTTCGCTGACCGCACATCGCAGGGGGCAATGGATGGACGACGAAAAGCTCACCAACGCATGGGAAATGCCCGCGTTCCGCACGCTCCTCGCCGCGGGCAGGCCCGGCCGGGCGCTGGCCCTGGTGCGCCAACAGATGGGCCTGTCCCAAGCCGACTTCGGGGCACTACTGCACTGGGATCGCACGCACACCGGCCGAGTGGAGCGCGGCGAAGTCGGCACCATCTTCGACGTGCGCGAACTGTGCCGCGCCGCCGACGCACTGGGCATCCCACGCACTGCCCTCGTCCCACTCTTGCTCGGAACCGAAGGTCCGGGGACCATCGGAAGCGGGGACGAAGGAGCCGAGGACGTGAACCGCAGACAGTTCGGCCTGGCAACGACGGTCGCCATCACCGGCGCCGCCGCCGATACCTCTGGCCCGGTGAAGGTCGGCACCCCGCACATCACCTACCTCCACGACCTGACCCGCCGACTGTGGGAGCACGACAACCGCTTCGGCGGGGGAGGGATCGCGCGCTACGCGCTGGAGCAGTACCGGTTGGCGCGGAGGTTGCTCGATTACGGGGAGTACGGGCCGCGCATCGGTGCCGAATTGATCGCCGCCACCGGTTGGCTTTCGAGCTGCGTCGGCTGGCTCACCTACGACGCGAACGAGCGTGCTGTGTCCCGCCGCTGCTACACCGACGCTGTCATGCTGGCCGAGCACAGCGGCGACGACGACCTGATGGCCGGTGCGCTGGGCGGGCTCAGCATCACCTTGACGGACCGTCCGACAAAGAGCCGCGAACCGATCCGGGTGACGCAGCGAACCAGTGAGCTGGCCAGGCACGTTCCCTCGGCGCGTCTCAACGCACTACGAACCGCACGTTTGGCTACCGCCTACGCGGCGGTCGGCGAACGCCGGGAGTTCGAACGTGCAACGAATTCGGTATGGCGCGAAGTCGATCGCGGTCTCGATGACGCCAACGATCCCGTATGGCTGAGGTTCGTCACCGAGCCCGAGCTGCGCGTCCTAGCAGCCAAAGGCCACCAGATGCTCGGCCAACACCACCGCGCCGCCACCCTCTTCCACGAAAGCCTCACCCGCCCCGGCAACCTCCCCCGGGACGAAGCCTCCTACCGCACCTACTACGCCGCCTCCCTGGCCGGCCTCGGCGACCTCACCGAAGCCATCACCGCAGCCAACTCCGCCTTGGACCTTCTCGACGGCCCCGTCCGATCCCCCCGCCTACTCGCCGACCTCCGCCCCGTCCGAGCCGCCGCCCACCACGCATCCTCCGACACAGCCGCCCGCTTCCGCCGCCGATACGACCGGTTGGTCAGAGCTCGGTAATCAGCACAGAGTCGAGTTCTCGCGAGGGCAGCTGCACCCGGGCAGGTCCGAACTGGTCCTCTCAGATGTCCACTTCACCAGCAGTCCGGGTAGGGATGGACCGTCAGGCGGCGGTATCGGAAAGCTTTAGTTGCCCACAGTCCTTATTAAAGGTTGCTCGCTAACCTTTAATAAGGACTACACCTGTAGAGGCTTGTGTAGCGTCCTCCTGGCGCCGGGTCCGGTTCACCGGCAGGATGGGGTACGTGCCCGAAAGTTCCGCTGATGCAGTCGATATGGCTGTCGATAACGACTACGACGGCTTCGCCGAGGGCTATACCGCCGAAACCGAAGACAACCTCATCAACGGCTACTACGCGCGGCCCGCGATCGTGGACCTGGCCGGCGACGTGACCGGCCGCCAGGTTCTCGATGCCGGCTGCGGCTCCGGACCGATATTCGCGGCGCTGCGCGACCGAGGCGCCATCGTGACCGGCTTCGACTCCAGCACGAAGATGGTGGAGCTTGCCCGCCAGCGACTCGGCGCCGACGCTGCTGTCCGAGTCGCCGATATCCGGGATCCGCTGCCGTACCCAGATGCCGCGTTCGACGACGTCATCGCCTCCCTGGTGCTGCACTACCTGGAGGACTGGACCGCCCCGCTGGCCGAATTCCGCCGCGTGCTGAAACCCGGCGGCCGGCTCATCATCTCCGTCAACCACCCATTCATCTTCAAACTCGCCTACCGCGACTCCGACTATTTCGCCACCGTCGAGCACTCCGAGGAATACAGCTTCAACGGTCAAAGGGCCGTGCTCACCTACTGGCACCGCCCCCTGCACGCCATGACCGACGCCTTCACCACCGCCGGCTTCCGCACCACCACCATCAGCGAACCCCCACCTGCACCAGGCGCCCGCCAACGTTTCCCCGACGCCCTGCCGAAAACCACCTCCGGAGCGTTCCTGAGCTTCCTGTTCTTCGTTCTGGAGGCCGTGTAGCGGTCGGATGATGTGCGCGCCCAGGGCCTCGATGAGACGACCCCTCGTGAGCCGTCCTCGGCCGTCCTTCGTCGAGCACCACATGTGGACCGGACAATCGACGCCAGCCGTGGCGTATCGCAGCAGACTCGACGCTCGTCGATACGCACGGCAGAGTCGGGGGACAGGCGACACCGGCGGTGGTGACTCAGCTCCTACGTCTGCCCTCGACGCTGAGAGGAGCGTTGCGGTGGGTCTTGTCGGTCCGTTCGCGCGACGGCGGGATCACATTGCGGTCAGCCGGTCGCGATGTGTCGCACACAGGTCCCAGATGGTGTTTCGGGTCCTTTCGTCCAAGGCGGCGTCGGGCCATCGGGTCGGGGCGGCCTTGCTGTTGAAGTAGGTGCCGCTGGTTTCTCGAACCTCGGGACTGGACGCGAGATAAACACTGGACCGCGTGGCCGCGAGCAGCGCCCGGTGCCCATAGACGACCGGCATCGCCAGTCGCAACAGCGGCACGATCGGGCGGGCCAGTAGTGGGTACGTGCCGATGGTGAGGCTCTTGTTCATCGAGGTGTAGGCGTGACCGGGGTAAGCCACGTTCAGCGTCACCGGCCTCCCTTCGAGCTCCTGGGCGAAGCGGTAGCTCATCGCCATCTGTGCCAGCTTGGTCTGGTTGTAGAAGGAGAGGCCGACGTAGGACTTCTCGCCCTGGAGGTTGTCCAGGTCGATACCGCCTTTCGGGATGCCGCCGGTGATGTTTATGACCCGACCGGCGCCCGAGGCTATGAGCGCCGGCATCAGCCAGTGCGTCAGACAGAACGGTGCGACGACGTTGACCGCAAACGCGGTTTCGAGGCCGTCCTCGGTCACCTCTCGGTGCGACCTCGTCGCTCCCGCATTGTTGATCAGCACGTCGACGCTGCTGTTCCGGCTGCCGACCTCGTCGGCGAGGCGCTTCACTTCGCCGAGCCGTGACATGTCCGCTGTGATCGCCTCGACGCTGTTGTTGCCGCTGGAGCCGCGGAGTTCCGCTGCCGCGGCTTCGGCACGGTCTCTGTCGCGCCCGACCAGGATGACGCTCGCGCCGAGCCCTGCCAGGCGCCGCGCGGTCTCCTTCCCGATCCCTCCAGTGCTCGCCGAGATAGCCATCGACCTGTTCGCCCGACAGGGCTTCGAGAACACGACCGTCGATCAGATCGCGCGAGCAGCCGGCATGACCAAGCGCAGCTTCTTCCGGTACTTCCCCACCAAGGAAGACGTGGTCTTCGACGGCATCGACCTCACTGGCGAGGACGTGGTCGCCGACATCTCCGCCCGACCCGCGGACGAAGACCCCTGGGATTCCCTCCATCACGTATTCCGTGCCCGGCTGGACGATATCCAGGCCAGCGAGCAGGTCCTCGTCACCCTGCAACTCATCGAGGCCACGCCTGCACTGGTCGGAAGACTCCACCAGCGACGAGCGGAATGGCGACAGCGAGTCAGCGACGCGCTCAAAGACCGACGAGGCTCAGCGGTCGACGCATACACAGCCGACTTACTCACCAACGCCGCAACGGCCGTACTCGATGCAGTGTCCAGCCACTGGGTGCGATCAGGCGGGAAGTCGGACCGCCGAATGCTTCTCGACCAAGGATTCGATCAAGTCCAGGTGGCCCCCGACACGCCTCAGCGCTGACGGTCGATACCCTGCCGTCGGCGACAAACGCCTTGCCCCGCAACAACTAGGAATCGGGTGCGCTGATAGGCCGGCCACTGGGCATTGTGATCGGCAGCAGGGCCGCTCGGCATCTGTTCCTGCTAGAACTCGAACGTCCCGGTCGGCGGCCACATCCCGTTCTGGCGGCTGCGGGCCTGCGCCCATCCCGTCGCTTGTCTGCAGGTGACGTGGGTCGCGCGGGTGTCCGTGTGATACCGGAGGCTGTGTTTGTTGATCGTGAGTAGGCGTTGCACTGGCGGTTCCGCCGGCGGCACCGTCAATGATTCGGCCTGGACTCGATATTCGATCTCCGCCGGGGTCTCCCTTGTCCGCTCGATGTGCACCCTCCACGTCGCCGGATACACCTGGTAGCCCTGCACCGGCCGGCCCGTCCGGATCGCTTCGTCGTACATTTCCCCGATCGTTTGGGGCGCCAGACTCGAGTGAGCCGTGATAACCCCGGTCTGCCGGTTGACGACGTAATTCCCCAGACCCACACCCTGGCCGCTCGCCATCTCCTCTGGTGTAAGGACTTCCTGCGCTACCCAGCCGTGTTCGGTCGGAAGAACCCAGAACGTGCGATTTGTTCGGAGAGCGCCCGCCAGGTATTCCCGCACCTGCTCCGGCGTTTCGAACCGCCCCACCATGTTCCGTCCCCCTCCTGCTCGTCCCAGTGAAACCTATTGTGCACGAAAACTTTCGCACCTAGCTATTGCTGAGCTCGGGAACGTCGATACATGTCGGCTACTTGCTTGTGCGGGAGATTCGGCCAGAGCGACAGACTGCCGGTTTGTCTGTCGATTACCCCTACTCCACCGCCGGCTCGTCGCGATCTGGGACGACGTGGTGTCGATTCGCTGGTAGGTGTTTCCTCGATCGCCGGTACCAGCGGATAGACCACGAACCCCTCGTCGAACTCGTACACTCCGCCACGACCTGGCTTGCCGGAGGTGGCGCGGCCCATCCACTCGTCGGCGATGGCTTGGGCTTGATAGATGTCGACCGGTCCGGCGCCGGGCCGCGGTGCAGGCTCCATGCTTCGGGGGAGGAGCGGGATAGCGACCCCCTCCACCCTCGGGACCGCGCCACTTTCGCGTTGCCGGTAGATCTCCAGCGCAGCGTTCTCGGCCGTCACCGGTGTTGCTTCTGGATCCTCGGCGGGATCTGATATTTTCACGGCTTCCCAGGTGCCGGCCGGGCCGAAGGATTCGGTGCGGCCGCCAGGGATCTGACGCAGGATGCCGGTCCTCCCGGAGGCGTTGCGCCGGGCGAAATACGAGACCAGCTCGGAACCTGCTGATACGAACTCGGTCAAAGGGTGGACCTGTAGCTGAACGACGGCGGTTGCCCGGCATCCTGTCTCGCGAACTCGTCCTCCCACATCTTGAAGGTGCGTTTGTAGAGGGTGGTGATAAGTGCGAGCTCGTCGGGGGTCAGTTTGCGTTGCTCTTCGTGCCTGCGATCAAAGGTTGCCTCTATTGTTTCGTACAAGGCGAAGATCGGCCCTTCGCCGCGGAGGTAGTGCATGCGAAGCTGCTCGGTAGCGCGAATGAATTCGCTCTCGGAACCGATAGTTGAAATGTCACTTTCTGTTCGGGCGCCGAGAATGGCTTCGACTATCTCGATCGATGCTTCCTCGAACCGGCCGGTCCGATTGTTGAGGATGATGCCGACATCGCGCCCATCAGGAGTCTTTTCGAGTCTGACCGAGCGGGCGAAATACCTGAAGAAGCGCGGTTTCATGGTCCAATCCGGAGGTGCGGGCGGTTATGACTCTCCCGACCTCGGTGCCAGGCCAGGAGCATCAATCTGGTAGGGATTACAGGCCGTCGAGCGGGCAGGTCGAGGGAAATGTCGGGACCTACGGTCCACCGATCTCGCCGGCCGCAGCCTCGCTCACGAGTATCCGTCCCGATTCCGGCCAGAACCCATGCTGGTTCAGCCTCTCGACCAGCCAAGATGTCACGGCTGTGGCGGTCGTCTCCGTCGGTTGATATCCCAGGGCGCCTTTCTCGATGACCAAACGGAACTCGTGCGGCGGCCGGCGGCGCGGTAGTTCGGTGACGAGGTATTCGATGCGGTCAGCGTTCTCCGTGATCCGCTGGAGGCTTACTCGCATCAACGGCGGGTGGACCTGACCGCCCGCGGGTGATCGCCCCGTCCGCATTGCTTCGGCGTAGTCTTCGGCGATCTTCGGACCGGGCCAGCTCGGATACTGATGCACCACGCCCGTCTCGGTGTTGACGACGAGGCTGGTCATTCCGATCGTTTGGCTGAACGTGATGTGCGGTCCCGGTTGCGGGCTGCACAGCCAGCCATGCTCGATCGGGCCGATGCGGTAATCCCGATCGGGGCCGAAGATTTGTTCCAGGTAGTGCTGGACCTGCTCGATTGATCGAAATGGCGGCGGCATCAGACGACTCCTGGACTGCATGCGAATTGTGGTACGAGCCAACCGGGTTGGGTGTGACGGCGGCTCAGCTCCGATTGAGTATGTCGGTGACCAGCATTCGCCCGCCGAGCAGGCGGAGGGCGGCGAGGCGGGAGTTGGCGCGGCCCAGGTTCTGGGTTCGGCAACCGCGTTCGTAGTAGAACACATCCCACCAGCCGTCCTCGGCTTCGATCATGCACCAGGCTTGTTCGCGCAATCGGCCCTCGGACACCAGCGAACTCGGAGTTTCGACGTTGGAGAACTGGGCCAGCTGGCTGGTCGGGTCCTGGGGAAAGAGCCCAGCTCCGGTCATTGTGCGATCTCCTCGATGAATTTCGAGCCCACCAGGTCGACGACGGGCATGAGGGTGAAGTATTGGGTGCCGCCGCCGGGCTGGCCGAACCATGGTGCGACCGGGCCCGCCCACACCGCCGTCTCGCTGATCACTCGCCAGCGGCGATAACCCGAATGCGCGTAGTCGATCGGGAGCGAGCGTTCGACGAAGGGCGTTCCCATGTCGTACATCAGACGGGTGTACGTCGAGCCGAACGAGTCCAGAATGCGGCCCGGTTGGAGCCGGATCGGTGCCCGGCCCGTCGGGTCGGCGAATCCGTCCGGGTGTTGTTTCGGATCCGGCCAGATCAATCGACGGACGCCCATCGGCAGTGTGCGATCCTCCGGCACGACGAACCGTTGAACCCAATCATCTTCGGTGAACTCGCCGAAAACGCCGCCCGCATCATCGTCCAGCAAAGCCTGCACGGCTGGATGCGAAATCGGCGCACCGCCAAGCGCACCCGCGGTCCCTCTGCCAGGAGCCAGCGGCTGCGACCCGTCGAGTCCGCCGCCGATCATGCCGAGCATGCCCCAGCACGCGGCATCCTGCCGGGTGTACACGCACCGATCGTGCCGGCCGCCGCGTTCGTACCAGAAGACCTCGAACGTGCCGTCGTCCTCTCCGGGCACCAGGCAATAATGATCGTCGGCCAACCGGCCGATCGAGTAGATAGATTCGGGTACGCGCAGCCCGCGCAGGATCATCCCGAGCTCGTTGTAATCCACGTCCTGCCCTCTCCTCAGCCTGCCGACTCAGCCCAGCAGCTTCTCGAACTCGCGTTCCGCAGCCCGCAGCCCATCCCGATCGAGAACCCCAGGAGCGAAGTTCCGTTCCCGCACATGGGCAATGAACTCGGCAGGCACCTCCACCCCGTACTGCCGCACAAAATACCCCCAATACGAAGGCCACGCCCACGTCCCATCGGTCGAATAACCGATCGACACTACCCGTTTCTTGCTCGGGTCCAAGGGATCATCGATCGACGCGGTAACCCAGAGAGCGTTGGATTGATCCAGGTACGCAGCCAGGGGTGCGCGAAGATCCTCGTCCAGCACACCGACCCGCTCCCGCAGGGGTACCTGCTCGAGCGGCGACTCATCGTCGGCGTCATCGAGTTGTGCGACGACTTCATCGAAATCGGGCAGTATGTACATCGCTCAGGTCTCCTTGTCGGATCGTGCCAAGTCTTCCGTATGCGCATCCGCCGTCGTCGAGCGGATACTATTCACCACTGCGGAACTCGATTATCGTTTCTGGCCATTTGTGCCGGCGAATTGCTAGATCAAGCGCGTCGGGAAAATTGTCGCCCAGCAGCCGAATGCCACCGGACCAATCTTGTAGTACAGATCCGTTCTCCGCGATGAGTAACGCACTTTCCCCTCCGCAGTCGGCCAGCGGCGAAAGCATCTGGCCCAAGCGGGATTCGATCCCTTCGTATCGCTCGCGCATGCCATCGCCGACCTCCATGGGGTCGAACTGAATCCGGGTGCCGGCGTACAGCGCTCCCTCTATGCGCTGTGGCGGGATTACGAGACCTCCGAAGCTCGTGATGACATCTATCGAATATTCCGAGAAGAAGAATCCCTGATCCCTCAACTCTTCGAGCCACGGCTGTGCGTTGAATTTTCGCTCAGGTGTCCATCCCGCCGCGGTCACGACTTCGGATGTTGTGCGGGTTGGCCATGCAAAGTCTGTCATTTCTACCACCTGATCTCGAGTAGTCCCAGAAGGTAAGAGTCTCCCAGGCATGGCTGTCGCCATTTCCCATGGTTCGACGAGTTTCGGCCTCTGATCTGGGCGGCGGAGCTCATTGCCCCTGCCAGGTCCGAGAGCTTGTAGCCTGCTCTGAGTGCTTGGGTTATGCAGTCTAGTTCTGCACATTGCCATGCGAACTGAGACTGGTTCTCCGCAGGGATCGACTGAATTACAGCTTCGAGTTCGGGGAACTCGGTGATGTCGATGGACCTGTTGCTCGCGCCCGAGAACATTGTGCCATCCGGCAACTGTAGGGCAGCTGCCATTCGCGGATCACCTTC
The DNA here is from genome assembly GCF_059509835.1 of Nocardia sp. CDC519. Classification (NCBI taxonomy): domain Bacteria; kingdom Bacillati; phylum Actinomycetota; class Actinomycetes; order Mycobacteriales; family Nocardiaceae; genus Nocardia; species Nocardia sp. CDC519. The sequence continues at coordinate 3,215,703 of NZ_CM183377.1, forward strand.
CTTTGGCGGCCGCGGCATGCGATCAGCCATCTCGATTGCGGCAGTGCGTACGGCATCCCATTCGGAACCCGTCGGCTCCGAGTACTGTGCGTCCGGCGCAGGGGTGCGGTCAGCGGGCAGCGGGCTACCTAGGTGGTCGACATTGGAAAGCGGCCTGGGGGAGTTCGAGCTGGCCGGTTGGTCGGTGGGTTCCGGCGATGTACCCGGCGAGTGTTGCTCTGTGGCTGCGGCAACCGCCGTGGGAGGTGTCGGCCGGAGTGCTTCGGAGGGATCCGCACCAACGGGACGAATTTCTGTTGGTGACGACGATGCATGTGTCGCGGTGTTGCCGGCCTCCGATTGTGTGCCCGCGACATCGGATCGTTCTAACTCTTCCACTCGCCCATCTGGATGGAACCGATGGAATGTGTTGGGCAGATCCGGGACTCGCGACGGGTGGAGGGTGCGGCGAAGCGCTCGGTCCACACCCAGCTCCCCGGATGCATTGATGTAGAGATACCCGTCCGGCGCCACGACCGGGGCATTGAGGCAGCGCGCGAGCCGCGAGGCGAAGTTTCCGTCGAGGTGACCCGTGTTGCATGACAGTAGACGGACCGGAGTGCCGGGCTCGTAGTCTGCGCGATGGCGGATCAGGTTCGCTAACTCGCGCGGAGTCATTGGCCTGCCGTCCGTGGTGTCCATGGAGATCGAGTTCGGCGTGCCGTGAGCAATCACGTCGTAGTGACCTGGTAGCGGTTCCAGCTCGCGCGCGTATCGGTAGAACCGATCGTTTTCGTCCATGAGCGAGAAGCCGGGATGGCCGTCGTCGAACGGATGGGTCTGCGCCTGCGAGCCCGATTCGGAACCGCTGCCGGAATCTTCTGCGGTCGAAAAGTCGTGGCTACTGCCGGGCGCACTCATGTCCAACGGTGTTGGGGGGACCTCTCGTAGATATCCGCCCGCGATAAGAGCCTGTACCGATACTGGTAAATAGTGCTGGGTGCCGAGCCCTGCCTCTCCCATTTGCGGAGCGATCGGTCCTCGCCAGACTGGCAGAGGGCGAATCACCTCGTATTGGTGGTACCCGTTATCGAGGTTGGTCGGGGGTAGCGCACGTTCGGGATACGAGACGCCGGGCGGCGAGGTGAACCTGCCCACCGGCGGCCCGAAGCGGTCGATCACCTCACCGACCGGCAGGACCACCGGGTGTCGATCGGTCGCACTGAGGAAGCCCTCGGGGTGTGTAGTCTTATCCGCCCACATCAGGCTGCCATCCGGATTGGTGATCGAATCCATCCACGCGTCGCGACCGAGACCATGGTACGGATCGAAGCCATCCGGGATCAGCGACTCGACGGCAGGGTGGTCGCGGTCGACGCCCGGTGCAGTCGGCGGCCACGCACCGGTCCTGTCCCGGTAGTCACTCGCGCTCTTGTTCAGACTTTCCTGGATCTCTTTCAGGCGTTTCAGCTCGGCTGCATCCATGTCCGGATGCACCAAGTCGTCCGTCGGTACCGGGTCACCATTCGGCTGGAAGTATTGCTCGCGCGGAAGTGATGGGTCCGGTGTGGACTGGCCCGCAACCGGTGCGACGGATTCTCGAGCGTCCGCCGGTGATGCCGGGGCTGTCTTGGCAGGCATCTCAGGGCCGGAGTCGCGGCGTGGAGTTGACTCGTCCGTCCGACGTGTGGAATGGCTTCGCTCGACTCGAGGCGGCGCGTCAGGAAGTCTGCCTTCCGCGCGATCGCGGCTGGGTGGTACGTCGGTTCCTGGCGTGGTGCTCGGTGCAGGCGCGGTGTGGGAGGGGCCGGGCCGGGCTGCCTCGGCTGAGGCGCTGCTGGTTGGCGGCTCGGCCGGCTTCGGCCCTGCGGTGGTGTTGTGCTCGGTGGGTGCGGTCGGTTGGGAGCCCTGCGGGGCTGAGGCAGGAGAAGATGCGTCCTCTAGAACTCGAATGTCCCGGTCGGTGGCCAGGTCCCGTTCTGACGACTGCGGGCTTCCGCCCAGCCCATCGCTTCGCGGCACGTCACGTGAGTTGCTCGGGTGTCCGTGTGATAGCTGAGGGTCTGTTTGTTGATCGTGAGCAGGCGTTGGACCGGCGGCTCCGTCGGCGGCACCGTCAGTGATTCGGCCCGCAGCTGATACTCGATCTCCGCGGGAGTCTCCTTCGTTCGCTCGATGTGCACCCTCCATGTCGCTGGGTAGACCTGATAGCCCCGCACCGGTTGGCCGGTCCGAATCGCTTCGTCGTACATTTCCCCGATCGTCTGGGGTGCCAGACTCGAGTGCGCCGTTATCACTCCGGTCTGCCGGTTGACCACGTAGTTCCCCAGGCCCACTCCCTGGCCGCTCGCTCTCTCCTCCGGTGTCAGGACTCCCTGTGCCACCCAGGCGTATTGGGTCGGCAGTACCCGGAATTTGCGATCCGTTCGGAGCGCCCTCGCCAGGTACTCCCGAACTTGTTCCCGCGTTTCCAATGTTTCCGGCATGTGGTCCTCCATTTGCATCAATTGGGATGAAGATCAGTGAGCATGCGTTTTGATATAGCGACGCGGGTGGGGAGTCGGACGTTGTGCCGTGCTGAGGATCCCACCACACCGGTCCGCTGGCACCAGGCGGGAAGACGATGACAGTAGAGTGCCCACCGTCGATTACCGGTCGACCATTCTCGTCGAACTCCCAGTTTCCGTTGTCATCCAGCGAGGGCCAGTAGCTGTTGACCAACGCGGAAGATCCAGGTCCGAGGGACGTGATGTACGCGTGCAGAGACGCGTACTGCTCAGGTATGGATTGATTGGTGCTTTCGTAGGTACTCCACGCGCCTCCGAGCCAACGCGCGGCTCGTTGCGGCCCGTGACGCTCGCCACCCTGCTCGTCGATGCTGCCGTCGGGTAACCGATCAGGAAACCTGGGTGCGGAGACCTGGGGTGACCCATAGAACGAGGACAGCGCTGACACAGCGCAGTCGAGGCAGTTATTGCTACGTCCTCGGAAGTCGGGGCCGCCGTCGTTGATCAACCTGCCGTACGGATGGGTTCGGGGGTCCGCGCCCGTGGTGAACTGGTTTCCATCGCGCAGGGAGTCTTCGACATCAGCCTGGAATTGCGGGCTTTCGATGTAGTCCAGGCGGAGTGGGCCTTCGATCCTGGTGTCAGCCGGATTGCTGAACCGGGGTCCGGTGTTTGCCGAGGCGATGTCATTGCTGATCTGGCGCAGTTCGTCCGGGGAAAGCGTGGGATCTGCGCCGGTTGCGGTGGGCATCAGGCCCATATGCTGGCGAATGTTGTCAGTGAGAGCTTGCTCGGAATCTCTGAGCGACCACGTAGTGCGATTGCCCTGATGTCGGTGGCTCGTATCGGCTCGCAGGTGCGCATCGGAGGGGTCGTCGGTGAAGACGACGTCGACGAGGAGTCGGTCGTGACTGAGCAGTTGGGGCGCGGTGTTCAAGGACCGGTCGACCGCTTGCTCGGTTCTGGCCATGAGCCGACGCATGTCATCTGGCGTCACTCCGGTCCCCGGCGTGAGGTGGACACGGATGGTGACCACGGAGACGTGCTCGCCGGATGCGAGGCGATGGCGACGTACGTCGTAGGAAGGCCGCCCCCCGGTGTAGCGGGTGCCGGTTGCCGCTACCGGTGTGGTCCGACCATCGATCGGCGGTTGGTTGCGGAAGAACTCGCGGGCAGCGCGCGCCTGTTCGGCCGGTGTTTGTCGTGGTGGCTGGTTGCGAGGCGGCGTGTTGAGCTGCGGATGACGCGAAAAAGGTTGTGCGCCTGCCGGATTGTGGCTCGGGTTGCTCGCGCGGCCCGGATCGGGTGCGCGATTTTCACGGGGCTGATCCGGGGTGAGGGCGGAATTCTGAGGAGTTGTCGATGGGGGTGTGGTCGGGTTATGTGGCGTGCTTTGGGCAGCTGTATTGGTGCCGTTGGGATGAACTGCCGGAGCAGTAGATTCGGGGGTCGATGGGTACGACAGGTTGTTCGCGGGCTGGTTGTGGGACGCCGACCCGTGGTTGGGATCGGTCGTGTGGGGCCGGGCTGGTGCGAAGGGGGCGGGGCGGTCCCGGGTTGGAGTCGAAGGAGATTCGCTGCGGGTGTGGTGGGGAGGAGGGGTGGATTCGGGGGCGCGGGCGTCCGGGAAGGTCGGGGTCGGGCGCTGCTGGTTCGGAGGGAAGGGGCTCGGAGAGTGGGCGGTGGAGTCGCGGGCGCTGTTCGCTTGGTCCCGGGCAGGGTTGGGCCACCAGCTCGGGAGCTGGGTGCGTGCCCGGTGGGCTTCGAGGTTGGTGAAATCGTGGAGATCGGCTGAGGCGGTGTCTGTTGGTGCTCCGGTGGCAGGGACGCCGTCATTGAGTGACGGAGTGGAGCCCGAAGAGTCGCCGGGTTCGGTGCGAGAGGGTGCGGTGGGCTCCGAGTTGGTTGCTGTCGGATCGGGGCGGGTGTGGTCCGACGCGGGCGGGTGTTGCTCGGGCGGCGACGCGGTCTCGGGTGGGTTGGCAGCGAGTTGGGCTCGTTCGGCTTGGAATTCGGCTTCGGTGGGTTGGTAGCGGCCGATGTGGGGGTTGTATTCGCCGGCGAAGAAGGGGTCGCGGGGGATGGGGCGGCCGTCGTTGAAGTGGGCTACGTATTTGTGGATGGTGGGGTCGTAGCCGGGACGGTGGGGCGCGGGATCGGTGGGGTTCGCGGGCGTGGTTCGGCCGGCATCGGAGTCAGGGGCGGTGGACTGAGGTGCGCTGTGGTCCGGCTCCGGGGTGTGGGGAGCGGGAGAGCCGTCTTTCGGGTTCGGGCCGGGGGAGGTGGGGGCTGCGTTCGAGGTCGGAGCGGGGCGCGCGGAAGAGGGGCGGCCGCTCTGCGGGCTCGGGCCGGGTTGGGTTGTGGGGGTTGGGGTTTGGGCCGGTTGGGTGGCGGGGTTGGCCGGCGGGGTGGTTGCAGAGTTGGGGGTGTTCGCAGGGGGTGTGGTGGTGGGCTGGGTCGTCCCATCGAGTGTTGGAGCGGTGGCGGATGCTGCCGCAGTGGTGCTCGTTGGTGCGGCGGGAGCGGTGGCGGGTGCGCCGACGGTCGGTTGGGCGGTGGGGTCGTCGTTCGTCGGTGGGGTGCGGTTGGGTCCGGTGGAATTGTCCGGCTGGGATGCGGACTGGGGTGGGGTGGTCGTGGATCCGGTGGTTGACGTGGGCGCGCCCAGACTCGACGGTGTGCCCGTGCCCGTGCCCGTGCCCGTGCCCGTGCCCGTGCCCGACTCGCTGGAGGAGTCCTGGGTCGGCGCGCTCTGGGGATTGGAATCGGTGGTCTGGACTGGCAGGTCCAGTGGGGTCTGGGGTGCGCTCGGCGCGGGATCTTGTGGCGGGAGGTCGAGGGGGCTCGAATCCGGGTTCGCGGGTGCGGTGGACTGGCCCTGGTCCGGGAGATCGAGGGGGCTCGGGTCGGTGGTGGTGGGGGACGCGGGTTGGTCGGGGAGGTCGAGCGGGCTCGGCTGGGGGACGCCCGGCTGGTTGTCCTGCGGGGGCAGGTCGAGGGACGTGGGGTCCTGGGAAGGCTGCGTGGATTCGGGTCCGGGCGAGTCCTGGGTGGGCAGGTCGAGCGAGTTCGGTTGGCCGCCGGTGGACGGCTCATCGCCGCTGCGGCCGTTGTCGCCGGTGGTCTGATTGCCCGGGTCGTCCGCTGCGGTCTGCTGGGGCTGAGCAGGTGGTTCGTTGCCAGCGGGAGAGATTTGGGGAGACTGCTGGCTGGGATTGTCGGCACCGGTGTTGGCAGGGTCGCCGGTAGCTGCCGGATCGGTGTCGGCGGGAGGCTCGTTGCCGTTGCCGTTGCCGTTGCCGTTGCCGTTGTTGACGGAATCGTCGGTGCTGTCGGCGTTGGCGGGTGCGGTTTGGCCGGGTTGACGGTCGGTGTTTTCGGGGGTGTCGTCGCTCCCGTGGTCGTTGGAGCCCGTGGGGTTGGCCGGGTTGCGGGCGCCATCGTTGCCGGTGGGGTCGCCGGTGGATGCCGGTTGAGTGTTGGCGGGAGGCTCGTTGCCGTTGCCGTTGCCGTTGCCGTTGCCGTTGCCGTTGCCGTTGCCGTTGCCGTTGGGGTTGTCCGAGCCGCCGTCGTTGCCCGTGTTGTTGGCGGGGTTCTGGTTCCCGCCGCGGTCGCCGTTGTTGCTGCCGCGGTCGCCGTTGTTGTCCCCGCGGTCGGAGTTGTCGTTGTTCTGTGGTTCGCGGTCGTTGTTCCCGGAGTCGGGGTCGTTGTCGGAGCCGCCGGGCCCGTTGCCGCCTGCTTCGTCTCCGCCGTTGTTTCCGCCGCTGTCGAGTTGGTTGTGGGCGGCGCCGGCGGCGGCGCTGGTGAAGGTGTCGGCGGATAGTTCGAATTCTTCGCCGGTGATGGCGGCCATGGCGGCTTGGGAGCCGATGTCGGAGGCGACTTCGGTGGTGTAGTCGGTGGCGAATTGTTTGGCGCGGTTGCCGACGGTGTTGGCGAGGCCGTCGCCGGCGGTTTCGCCGACGCCGTTGGTGAGCCCGCCCTCGCGGCCGAGCCCGCCGGAGATGGCGCCGCCGATGGCGCCGCCGGCGGCGGATTGCCAGACGGCGGTGAAGTCGTCGCGGGAGAGTTCGCGGTCGCCTTTGGCGGCTTGGATCAGGCGGATACCGAGGTCGAGTCCGCCTTCTTCGAGGGCGCCGAGGGCGGCTTCTTTGACCACGCGGGTCAGGATGCGTTGCAGCAGTTGCCGCATGGTCAGTCGGATCGCGGCTTGGGTGGCGACGCGGGCGGCGGCGCCGGCGGCGGCTCCGGCGGGGGCGCCGACACCGGTGGCCATGGCGGCCAGCGCTGCGGCCATTTCGACGGCGAAGATCACCAGTTGGGCGATGATCATCAGTTTGGTGTGTTCGATGTCGTTGGCGCCGTCATCGACCAGGTCGGCCTGGTCTTTCAACAACCCGGTCAGGGCGGCGAGGGCACCGTTGTCGTTGCCGAGTTTTTTCCAGAACGCCTCGATCGCATCCGCGGTCTGCCCGTCCAGCGCGGACAGCAGTTGGTTGACCTGGCGTTGAGCATCGTCACCGAGATCGTCGAGGGTGGTGGCGGCGCTGTTGTAGGCGTCGGCCATGCGCCGCATCGCGGTCTCATCGCCCTCGGGCCAATCACCGGCCCCCACGACATACTTCGCGGCCCACTGCAACGCCTCGGGAATCTCGATGCCCACCCCAGAACCCTCCACTCCGCCGATTGAGCCCAGAACTTACCTACGCAGACATGGACGCACCGGACCCGGTGCTGGTTCCATTGATTCCCGGCTGCATTCCGTAACGGCCGGAATCCGCCAGGAAGGGACGGCTGTCCGGCGGGCGCTGGCGGCGACCTAGTGTCTGTTCGTATGACTCCTTCACGGTGGGCTACCTGCGGCATCGCAGCCGCCGCGATTGCCGCGGCCTTCGCCGGATCGACAGCCGGCGCCGCTCCGGCCGGATCGACCACTCCGGTGGTGTACTGGCGCGATCCGGGGTTGTCACCGCAATTGGGTGCGGCGGCGGTTATGGCCGAACGCCCGCCCGATGACCCGCAGGTGATCGTGCTGCGGTTCCGGGCCGAGGAAGGGGACGGGCCGGCGAAGGAACTCGCGGTGCACTGGCACAGCATGGTGACGGGAGCAGGAGGTGTCGCTTGGTTGACGTCCGGTACTCCGCTGCGGGTCCGGGTCGGTGCAGGCCCGGTGCTCGTCACCGCCACGGGCCGGGTGACGCTGATCCCCGGCGCCGGCGTGATCGGCTGATCGCAGCCGGACGCGCATCACAACCAGAGCGCGGACCTGCTGATTGTCGCCTTACTCACCTGCTGGATCGCGTGGGTGTGAGCATGGTCCGGAGCCCGCGAACGGCCTCGCGGCCCCGCCGCCAGCGACGATGTCCGCAGGCTATGGGCGTTGGTTGGTCCGGTGCCCAGGGCGACGGTAGATTGATTCGGTGATCAGCAGCGAAGTTCGCGGATGTGCCGCGTGGGCGACCTCGGGTCCGGTCGTGCCCATGTAACAAGTGGCCCGGCGGACAGATAGTGCCAATGAACATTTTTGTCTGATTGATACGAGAACTGAGCTCGGAGAAGTGGACGCCACGCTTGGATAGGTGAGCGTCCTGTCCGGGTGTCGTCGGGGAGCGCTTGCGTGGTGTTCCGGAAGCGAGGTTACGGTTGGACCGGCTGGATTTCGGCGGAAACGGCGAAACTGGTGGTGAGCGGGATGAATTCTTTCCGTTGTCCCCGGCGCAGCTGGGTATCTGGTATGCCCAGCATGTCGATCCTCAGGTGCCGGTCAACATCGCGCAGTATGTCGATCTGCGCGGCGACCTGGATGTAGCGGCCCTCGAGCGGGCCAGTGCCGATGCCGCTCTCGAGATGGGCTCGGGCTTCCTGCGGATCATCGAACGCGATGGTGAACCGCTGCAGACCGTCGATCCGTCGCTGGACGCCACCCTCGAATACGTGGATCTGCGCGACGCCGAGGATCCCGAAGCCGCCGCCCAGGAGTGGATGCGCGCGGAGTACTCCCAGCCGCTCGACATCGTCAAGGATCGCCTGATCCGTGCGGCCGCGCTGCGGATCGAGGATCACCGCTGGTTCTGGTACTCGCGCGCCCATCACATCGCCCTCGACGGCTTCGGCGCGATGACGTTCATGACGCGCATCGCCGAGCTCTACACCGCCTATGTCACCGGCGCCGAGCCCGCGCCGAGCAAGGCCGCCGACCTGCGCACCCTCTATGAATCCGAGATCGCCTACCGCGACAGCACGCGCTTCCAGTCCGATAAGGAGCACTGGGCGCAGCGGGTGGCGGGGTTGGAGGAGGGGTCGAGCCTGGCGGGTCGTTCGGCGCCGCCGTCGCCGGTGAACGGGATCGTCAGCGCCGCCCTGTCGGAGGAGCAGGATTCGCTGCTCACCGAGGCCGTCGCCCGCCACGACTCGTCGCCCGCCGCGATGCTGATCGCCGGTTTCGCCGCGTACCTGGCCCAGTTGACCGGCAACGAGGAAGTCATCCTCAGCCTGCCGGTCACCGCACGTACTACCGCGGCGATGCGCCGCTCCGGCGGTGTGGCCTCCAATATCGTGCCGCTGCGGCTGCACGTCGGCTATGACACCTCGGTCACCGAACTGCTGCGGCAGGTGCAGGTGGAGGTGTCGGGGGCGCTGCGTCATCAGCGCTACCGGCATGAGGACATCCGCCGTGACTCGGCCGGCGACGGTGTGGTGACCACGGAGTTCTTCGGTCCGTGGGTCAACATCATGCTGTTCCACGACGAGCTGGTGCTCGGCCCGATGGTCGGCCAGCTCAGCGTGCTGTCCACCGGCAGCATCGAGGATCTGGGCGTCAACTTCTATCAGTCGGTGGCGGGCACCCGTTCGCATATCGACTTCGAGACCAACCCGAACCTCTACACCGAGGACGAGGCGCGCCGCCATCACGGCCGCTTCCTGGAGTTCTTCGACCGGTTCCTGGCCGCCGACGCCGAGACCGCGGTCTGGCAGCTCGAGGTCACCACGGCCGCCGAGCGCACCGAATCGCTGGTGGAGTGGAACGATTCGGCGCACGAGGTGCCGACCACCACGCTGCCCGCGCTGCTGGACGCGCAGATCCCGCGCACCCCGGACAACATCGCGCTCGATTTCGAGGGCGCCACCCTCACCTACGCCGAGTTCGACGAGCGGGTCAACCGGCTGGCCCGGTTCCTGATCGCCGACGGTGTCGGCCCGGAATCGCTGGTCGCGCTGGGTATGCGGCGTTCGCTGGAGCTGGTCATCGGCATGCACGCGGTGCTGAAGGCCGGTGGCGCGTACGTGCCGATCGATCCGGATCATCCGGCCGATCGCACCGCCTACATCCTCGACAGCGCGGCACCGGTCTGTGTGCTGACGATCTCCGGTGACGAGCTGGAGCTGCCCGAATCGGTGCAGCGCGTGGAGATCGACACCCTCGATGTGTCGGGCTACTCGGCCGAGCCGATCACCGACGCCGACCGCCGGGCCCCGCTGCGGCCGGACAACACCGCCTACGTCATCTACACCTCGGGTTCGACCGGCCGCCCCAAGGGCGTCGCGGTGACCCATCACGCGATCGTCAACCAGCAGCTGTGGATGCTCGACGAGTACCAGCTCACTGCCGACGACGTGTACCTGCAGAAGACCGCGACCACCTTCGACGTGTCGCTGTGGGGCTACTTCCTGCCGTTGATGGTGGGCGCGAAGCTGGTCATCGCCGCACCCGACGGCCATCGCGATCCGCTGTACGTGGCGGACATGATCGCCACGCACCGGGTGACGTTCACCGACTTCGTCCCCTCGATGCTCACCGTCTTCGTCTCCCATGCCACCCCCGCGCAGGTGGAATCGCTGCGCGCGGTGTTCGTCATCGGTGAGGCGCTGCCGCCGGAGACGGCGGCGGCTTTCCGCGCGATCACCTCGGCCGGCCTGCACAACCTGTACGGCCCCACCGAGGCCGCGGTCTCGGTGACCTACTGGGAGGCCACGGCCGCCGACACCGTGACGGTGCCGATCGGTATCCCGGAGTGGAATGTCGAGGTCTACGTTCTGGATTCGCGGCTGCGGCCCGCGCCGATCGGCGCGCCGGGCGAGCTGTATCTGGGTGGACGTCAGCTGGCGCGCGGCTACCGTGGCCGCCCGGATCTGACCTCCGACCGCTTCGTCGCCAACCCGCTGTCCCCGAACGGCGAGCGCATGTACCGCACCGGCGACTTGGTGCGCTGGAACGCGGCGGGCGTGCTGGAATACATCGGCCGCACCGACTTCCAGGTGAAGTTCCGTGGTCAGCGCATCGAGCTCGGCGAGATCGAGACCGATCTGCTCGCGCACAGCGCCGTCAGCCAGGCCGTGGTGCTGGTGGTCGACACCGCCACCGGTCAGCAGCTGGTGGCCTATGTGGTGCCCGCGCCAGGGCAGACGGTGGAATCGGCGGAGCTGACGCGGTTCGTCGCGGAGAAGCTGCCGAGCTACATGGTGCCAGCGTCGATCATGGTGCTGGACGCCTTCCCGCTCAACACCAGCGGCAAGCTGGACCGCAAGGCCTTGCCGGAGCCGGTGTTCGCCGCCGACGCCTCCGGTTTCCGGGCCCCGCGCACCCAGGCCGAGCAGGTGGTGGCCGGCATCTTCGCCGATGTGCTGAGCCAGGACCGGATCGGCATCGACGACAACTTCTTCGACCTCGGCGGTAACTCGCTGGTCGCCACCCAGGTGGTGTCGCGGATCAGCGCGGCGTTCGACACCCAGCTCGGGGTGCGTGCGCTGTTCGAGACGCCGACGGTCGCCGGAATCGCGGCGCGCGCGGAGCATTCGGCCGCCACCGCGGGTGCCCGGCCGCCGCTGGTGGCGCAGCGCCTGCCCGAACGGGTTCCGCTGTCGCTGGCGCAGCAGCGCATGTGGTTCATCAACCAGTTCGACCCCACTGTGCCGACCTACAACCTGCCGTTCGTGGTGCGGTTGCGCGGCCGGGTGGATGTCGAGGCGTTGCAGACCGCGCTCGAGGACGTGGTGGCGCGGCAGGAATCGCTGCGCACCATCTTCCCGGAGTCCGGTGACGGCGGCTATCAGTTCGTCATCCCGGTCGAGCAGGTCGATCTCGGCATCACCGTCGAGCCCATCGATGAATCCGAATTGCCCGGTGTGCTGGCCGGATTCGCCTCCACCGGTTTCGACGTCTCGCGTGAGCTGCCGATCCGGGTGCGGATCTACGAGGTCACCGGTGGCCGCGGTAACGGCACCCCGGAATACGCGGTGGCGTTCGTGGTGCATCACATCGCCGCCGACGGTTTCTCCTTCGGCCCGCTGGCCCGCGACGTCGCGGCCGCCTACCTGGCGCGCGCCGAGGGCGAGGAGCCGTCCTGGGCGCCGCTGCCGGTGCAGTACCAGGATTACAGCATCTGGCAGCGTGAACTGCTCGGCTCGGAATCGGATCCGGAGTCGATGGCCGCGCGCGAGATCGCCTACTGGCAGCGCGCGCTGGCCGGGCTGCCCGATCAGCTGGATCTGCCCGCCGATCGGCCGCGGCCGGCGGTGCAGAGCTTCCGTGGTGGCCGGGTCGGTTTCACCATCGACGCCGAACTGCACCAGCGGCTGTCCGCGCTGGCTCGCGCGCAGGGCGTCAGCCTGTTCATGGTCATGCACGCCTCGCTGGCGGTGCTGCTCGCGCGATTGTCCGGGACCACCGATATCGCCATCGGCACGCCGGTCGCGGGCCGCGGTGAGCAGGCGCTCGACGATCTGATCGGCATGTTCGTCAACACCCTGGTGTTGCGTTCCGAGGTCGACGGCAGCGAGCAGTTCACCGAATTCCTCACCCGCACCAGGGAAACCGACCTGGCGGCGTTCGCGAACACCGATGTGCCGTTCGAGCGGCTGGTCGAGGTGCTCAACCCGACGCGTTCGCAGGCGCGGCATCCGCTGTTCCAGGTGATGCTGTCGTTCCAGGAGATGTCGCACGCGACGCTGGAGCTGCCCGGGTTGTCGGTCACCGCCGACGAGCTCGAGGTCGATATCGCCAAGTTCGACCTGCAATGGACGGTCACCGAGGAGCGCGCGGGCGACGGCGCGCCCGCAGGCATGGCCGCGGTGGTCTCCTACGCCACCGATCTGTTCGACGAATCCACCGTCGACGAATTCACCCGCCGCTACCTTCGGGTGCTGGAAACCGTTGTCGCCGAACCGAATACCGCGGTGCGCGATATCGAGATCCTCGACGACGCCGAACGCGCCACCGTGCTCTCGGGCTGGAACGACACCACCCATGAGATTCCGGCATCCACCGTGCTGGAGCTGTTCGCCGAGCAGGTGCGGCAGCGCCCGGACGAGCTCGCCGTCGTCTTCGACGCCGCGGGCCGCATCGACGGCCTGGACGAAGAGCTCACCTACGCCGAGTTCGCGAGCCGGGTCAACCGCCTGGCCCGCAAGCTGATCGACGCGGGCGTCGGCCCGGAATCGCTGGTCGCCGTGGGCATCCGGCGTTCGGTGGACATGCTCGTTGCGCTCTACGCGACCATGACCGCCGGTGGCGGCTATGTGCCGATCGATCCCGATCACCCGGCCGAGCGCACCGAATACGTGCTCGAATCCTCGGCACCGGTGTGTGTGCTCACCACCGTCGCCGACAACATCAGTGCCGGCGAGGTGCCGGTGATCTTCCTCGACACCGAGGACCTGAGCGATTACTCCGACGCGCCGGTCACCGACGCCGATCGCCTGGCGCCGCTGCGTCCGTCGAACACCGCGTACGTGCTCTACACCTCCGGTTCCACCGGCCGTCCGAAGGGTGTGGCGGTCAGCCATGCCTCGGTGGTCAACCAGATCGCCTGGATCACCGCCGAATACCGGATGAACCCGGCCGATGTGGTGCTGCAGAAGACCCCGGTGACCTTCGACGTCTCGGTGTGGGAGCTGTTCGGCACGCTCGCCGTCGGCGCCCGGATGCTGATCGCGGCGCCGGACGGGCATCGCGATCCGCTGTACCTCTCGGAGATCATCGGACGGCACCGGGTCACCATGACCTCGTTCGTGCCGTCGATGCTCTCGGTGTTCGCCGGTGCCGCCAACTCGGCCGAATGCGCTTCACTGCGTGCGGTGCTGGTGGCCGGTGAGGCGCTGCCGCCTGCGACGGTGACCGCCTTCCGGCAGTTCTCCACGGCCGCGATGCACAACCTGTACGGCCCCACCGAGTTCACCGTGCACGCCACCGCCTGGCATCTGAACGAGGTGGCCCCGGCCAGCGTGCCGATCGGGCGCCCGGTGTGGAACGCACGCACCTATGTGCTCGACGAGGGGCTCTCGCCGGTGCCGGTGGGCGTCCCCGGTGAGCTGTACCTCGGCGGCATCCAGACCGCGCGCGGCTATCACGGCCGCCCCGACCTGACCGCCGAACGCTTCGTCGCCGACCCGTTCGGCCCGCCCGGTTCGCGGCTCTACCGCACCGGCGACCTGGTGCGCTGGGTCGAACCGCATGACCCCGAGGTCGGCACGGCCGGTGTGCTGGAATACATCGGCCGCACCGACTTCCAGGTGAAGTTCCGTGGTCAGCGCATCGAGCTCGGTGAGATCGAGACCGCGCTGCTGGATCATCCGGCCGTCAACCAGGCCGTGGTGCTCGTGCTCGACACGGTGGCAGGCGATCAGCTCGTCGGCTACGTCGTCACCGACGCGGGCCCGGTCGATATCGACAGCATCAAGGGCGCGCTGCACCGCACGTTGCCGTCGTACATGGTGCCCTCGGCGATCGTGGTGCTCGAGGCGCTGCCGCTGAACCCGTCGGGCAAGCTGGATCGCAAGGCGCTGCCGGCGCCGGTGTTCGAGGTGCGCGAATTCCGTGCTCCGACAACGCCGATCGAGGAGATCGTCGCGCAGATCTTCGGTGAGGTGCTCGGCATCACCCGGGTGGGTGTGGACGACGACTTCTTCGAACTCGGCGGCAACTCGCTGATCGCGACCCAGGTCGCATCCCGGCTCGGCATCGCACTCGACACCCGGGTGCCGGTGCGCATGCTGTTCGAGGCCTCCACCGTCGCGGCGCTGGCCGCACGGGTGGAATCGCACGCCGGTGACGGCGCCCGCAAGGCGCTGGTGGCGCGGGACCGGCCGGAGGAGGTGCCGCTGTCGCTGGCTCAGCAGCGCATGTGGTTCCTCAACCGCTTCGACACCGAATCCGCGGTCAACAACATTCCGGTCGCCATCCGGCTCTCCGGCGATCTGGACGTCGCCGCGCTCCAGGTCGCGGTCATCGACGTGATCGACCGGCACGAGTCGTTGCGCACCGTGTTCCCGGAGACCAGCGCGGGCCCGGTGCAGGTGGTACTGGATGCCGCCCAGATCGTGCCGGACCTGACCCCGATCCCGGTCACCGAGCACAACCTGATCGACCATCTGGTGGAGCTGGCCTCGATGGCCTTCGACGTCACCAGCGAAGTGCCGCTGCACGCGCGGCTGTTCGAGATCAACGAGACCGAGTATGTGCTCGGCATGGTGGTGCACCACATCTCGGCCGACGGCTGGTCGATGGGGCCGCTGGCTCGCGACGTCATGGTCGCCTACGCCGCACGCACCTCCTGGGAGGCTCCCGCCTGGTCGGCGCTGCCGGTGCAGTACGCCGATTACGCGCTCTGGCAGCGCGAGGTGCTCGGCTCCGAGGACGATCCGAACTCGTTGATCTCCAACCAGATCCGGTACTGGTCGCGTGAACTCGCCGACCTGCCGGATGAATTGGTGCTGCCCTCGGACCGGCCGCGTCCGGCCGTCGCTTCCTATCGCGGTGGCACCTATCCGTTCGTCATCTCCGGGCAGACCCAGCGTGCGCTGGTGGAGCTGGGCCGCAGGCACAATGCCTCACTGTTCATGGTGATGCATTCGGCGCTGGCGGTGCTGCTGGCACGGCTGTCGGGCACCAGCGATATCGCCATCGGCACCCCGGTCGCCGGCCGTGGTGAAGCCGCGCTGGACGATCTGATCGGCATGTTCGTCAACACCTTGGTGCTGCGCACCGAGGTCGACGGCGCCGCCGGTTTCGACGAGCTGCTGGCCCGCGCCCGCGAAACCGACCTGCATGCCTTCGCACACGCCGACGTGCCGTTCGAGCGCCTGGTCGAGGTGTTGAACCCGGCTCGCTCGCAGGCCAGGCATCCGCTGTTCCAGGTGATGCTGACCTTCCAGAACACCCGGCAGGCCAGCCTGGAGCTGCCCGGGCTGTCGGTCAACGGCATCGACTACGACGCCAGGCTGGCGAAGTTCGATCTGCAGCTGACGCTCTCGGAAACCCAGGACGAGCTGGGCGACGCCGCCGGTATGTCGGCCGAGTTCTCCTACGCGCTGGATCTGTTCGACGAGGCCACGGTCGCCGAATTCGCCAACCGCCTCGACCGGGTGCTGGCCGCGATCACCGCCGACCCGACCATCGCCATCGGCGATATCGATCTGCTCGCCGCCGATGAGCGGGCCAAGGTCCTCACCGACTGGAACGACACCACCCATCCGGTGCCCGAGGCGACGCTGGTGTCGCTGTTCGAGCAGCAGGCCGCGGCGACCCCGGACGCGGTGGCGCTGGTCTTCGAAGACGAGCAGGCCCACCCGTCGCCCGACCACCACCCCTCATCGAATCGCTACGCGAACTTGTCTTATGCCGAATTCGCCGGGCGAGTGCATCGGCTGGCCCGCAGGCTGCTGGCCGACGGCGTGGGCGCGGATGCGCTGGTGGCATTGGCCATCCGGCGTTCGGTGGATCTGGTCGTCGCGATGTACGCGGTGCTGGAGACCGGCGCGGGATATGTGCCGATCGACCCGGATCAGCCCGCCGACCGCATCGATTACGTGCTGGCCACCGCGCAGCCCGCGGTCGTCCTGACCACCACGCGGGACGAATTCACCGCCGAGACCGCGCCGCTGCTGGAGGTGGACGCGCTCGACCTGTCCGCCTTCGATACCGCCCCGATCACCGATGCCGAACGGACCCGGCCGATCCTGGGCGCGGGCACCGCCTACGTCATCTTCACCTCCGGCTCCACCGGACGTCCCAAGGGTGTGGCGGTCAGCCATGCCGCGATTGTCAACCGGCTGCTGTGGATGCAGCACGAGTACCCGATCGACGCCGACGACGCCGTGCTCCAGAAGACCCCCGCGACCTTCGACGTGTCGGTGTGGGAGTTCTTCTGGCCCTTGCAGACCGGGGCCCGCCTGGTCGTCGCCAAGCCCGACGGCCATCGCGACCCGGTGTACCTGGCCCGGATCATCGCCGAACAGGGCATCACCACCGCGCACTTCGTGCCGTCGATGCTGTCGGTGTTCGTGGCCACCCTCGGCAACGAGAACGGTGACGCCGCGGCCCTTCCCGCACCGCGACTGCGGCAGGTGTTCGCCTCCGGTGAGGCGCTGCCGGCACCGACGGCCGCGCGCTTGCGCGAGCTGACCGGCGCCCGGCTGCACAACCTGTACGGCCCCACCGAGGCCGCCGTCGACGTCACCTATCACGAGGCGACCGACGCCGACACCGTCTCGGTGCCGATCGGCCGCCCGGTGTGGAACACCCGGGTCTTCGTGCTCGACGCCCGGCTGCGACCGGTCGCCCCCGGTATCGCGGGAGAGCTCTATCTCGCGGGCGATCAGCTGGCACTCGGCTATCTCGGTCGCGCCGACCTGACCTCCGACCGGTTCGTCGCCAACCCCTACGGCGCTCCCGGCGAGCGCATGTACCGCACCGGTGACCTCGTCCGATGGGCAACCGCATCGCGGAGCGATTCGATGGGGGGTGGTGGCCGGGAGACGGGTGGGCCTTCGGATGGTGAGCTGGAGTACTTGGGCCGCACCGACTTCCAGGTGAAGCTGCGTGGTCTGCGCATCGAACTGGGCGAGATCGAGGCCGCGCTGCTGGCGCACCCGGGTATCGCGCAGTCGGTGGTGGTGGTGCGCGCCGATGCGCATTCGGGCGATCAGCTGGTGGGCTATGTGGTGCGCGAAGCCGACGCCGTCATCGATCCCGACGCGGTGAAGGCGGCCCTCGCGGCCACCCTGCCCGGCTACATGATCCCCGCCGCTCTCGTGGTTCTCGACGCCTTCCCGGTGAATGCCAGCGGCAAGCTGGACCGCAAGGCATTGCCCGCGCCGAAGTTCGAGGCCAAGAGCTTCCGTGCGCCCTCGACGCCGATCGAGGAGATCGTGGCGGAGGTCTTCGCCGATCTGCTCGGCGTCGGCCGGGTCGGTGTGGACGACGACTTCTTCGAGCTCGGCGGTAACTCGCTGGTCGCCACCCAGGCGGTGGCGCGGCTCAGCGCCGCACTCGACACCCAGGTGGGCGTGCGCACCCTGTTCGAGGCACCCACCGTGGGTGCGCTCGCCGCGCGGATGGAATCGCATGCGGGCAGTGGCGCCAGGCAGGCGCTCGCCCAACAGGTGCGTCCGGAGCATCCGCCGCTGTCGCTGGCTCAGCAGCGGATGTGGTTCCTCAACCGCTTCGACGCCGATTCCGCGGCCAACAACATCCCGGCCGCGGTCCGGTTGCAGGGCGTGCTCGATCTGGACGCGCTGCGTGGCGCGGTGTCGGATGTGATCGTGCGCCACGAGTCGCTGCGCACCATCTACCCGTCCCACGACGGCGTTGCCTATCAGCGGGTGCTGCCCTCGACCCGGGCCATCCCCGAACTGGACGTGGTGGCGCTCGGCGAGGACGAGATCGGTTCCGCCCTCTACGAATTCGCCTCCCGCGGCTACGACGTCACCACCGAACTGCCGGTGCGGCTGCGGCTGTTCCAGCTGGGCGAGCAGGACTTCGTGCTGGCCGTGGTGGTGCACCACATCGCCGCCGACGGCTTCTCCATGCGTCCACTGGTGCGCGATCTGATGACGGCCTACGTGGCCAGGACGGCGTCGGTGGAGCCGGGCTGGCCGCCGCTGGCCGTCCAGTACATCGACTACGCGCTGTGGCAGCGCGAGGCGCTCGGCTCCGAGGACGATCCGACCTCGCTGATCTCCGAACAGCTCGACTACTGGCGCACCGCGCTGGCCGGGCTGCCCGACGAGCTGCGCCTGGCCGGCCGCCCCCGACCCGCCGTCGCGAGCTACGGCGCGGGCACCCACCGCTTCCGGGTGCCTGGCGCGCTGATCGAGGAACTGAACCAGGTCGCGCACGGCACCGGCACCACGCTGTTCATGGTGGTGCACGGCGCGTTCGCGGCGCTGCTGGCGCGGTTGAGCGGCACCGACGACATCGCCATCGGTATTCCGGTGGCCGGCCGTGGTGAGCAGGCGCTCGACGATCTGGTCGGCATGTTCGTCAACACCCTGGTGCTGCGCACCGAGGTCGATCCGGCGCAGCCGTTCGGCGAACTGCTCGCGCAGGTGCGTGAGCGCGATCTGGCGGCCTTCGCGCACGCCGACGTGCCGTTCGAACGTCTGGTCGAGGTGCTGAACCCGGCGCGTTCGCAGGCGCGGCATCCGCTGTTCCAGGTGATGCTGTCGTTCCAGAACCTCGGCCGCACCTCACTGGAGCTGCCCGGTCTCACGGTGACCGAACTCGGCATCAATCAGCCGACGGCCAAGTTCGATCTCCAGCTCACGCTGAGCGAGGTGCCCGGCGCGGATTCGGAGATGGACGCCGAACTCGTCTACGCCACCGATCTTTTCGACTCCGGCTACGCGAAGACCTTCGCCGAGCGGTTCCTGCGGGTGCTGCGCGGCGTGGCCGACGCGCCCGGTACCTCGGTCGGCGATATCGAGCTGCTCGACTCCATCGAACGCACCCGCGTGCTGGATCGGTGGAACGACACCGAATTCCCGGTTGACGCCGCGCTGACCTCGCCGGTCGGCGATGCCGCCGCCACCCTGGTCTCGCTGTTCGAGGCCCAGGTCGCGCGCACCCCGGACGCGTACGCCGTCACCTTCGAGGGGACAAGTCTCACCTACGCCGAGTTCGCCGCCAGGGTGCATCGGCTGGCGCGCTGGCTCAAGCAGAACGGGGTCGGCCCGGAATCGTATGTGGCGCTGGGTATGCGGCGCTCCATCGACCTGGTCGTCGGCATGTACGCGATCAGCGTCGCCGGTGGCGCGTATGTGCCGCTGGATCCGGATCATCCGGCCGAGCGCATCGACTACATCCTGGAGACCGCGCGCCCGGTGTGCGTGCTCACCTCGGGTTCCGATCTGGACACCACGCTGTCACGGCAGGTGCGCATCGATGAGCTGGATCTCTCGGCGTTCTCCGGCGAAGTGCTCACCGACGCCGACCGGCATCGTCCGCTGCGTCCGGGCAATACCGCCTACGTCATCTTCACCTCCGGTTCGACCGGGCGCCCCAAGGGTGTCGCGGTCAGCCACGCGGCCATCGTCAACCGGCTGGTGTGGATGCACGCCGAATACGGTCTGGCCGCCGACGATGTGGTGATCCAGAAGACGCCGTCCACCTTCGACGTGTCGGTGTGGGAGTTCTTCTGGCCCTTGCAGGTCGGCGCGCGGCTGGTGGTGGCCAAGCCCGACGGGCATCGCGATCCGGCCTACCTGGCCCAGCTGATGGCCGACGAGCAGGTCACCACGGTGCACTTCGTGCCGTCGATGCTGTCGGTGTTCGTGGCCGAACCGTTGGCCGCCGAATACCTGGGCCTGCGCAACGTCTTCGCCTCCGGTGAGGCGCTGCCCGCGCTCACCGCGCAGCGCTTGCGCGAGCTCACCGGCGCCCGGCTGCACAACCTGTACGGCCCCACCGAGGCCGCGGTCGACGTCACCTTCCACGAGGTCACCGATGCCGACACCACCTCGGTGCCGATCGGCGCACCGGTGTTCAACACCCAGGTCTACGTGCTGGACGCGCGGCTGCGGCCGGTGCCGGCGGGTGTTCCGGGTGAGCTGTATCTGGCGGGCGCCCAGCTCGCGCACGGCTACGTCGGCCGGCCGGACCTCACCATGGACCGGTTCATCGCCAATCCCTTCACCGCGGGCGAGCGCATGTACCGCACCGGCGACCTCGTCGCCTGGACCTCCGATGGTGAACTGGAATACCTCGGCCGCACCGACTTCCAGGTGAAGCTGCGCGGCCTGCGCATCGAACTAGGCGAGATCGAGAACGCGCTCACCGCACTGGAATCCATCGCCCAGGCCGTGGTCGTGGTGCGCTCGGACGAGCACATAGGCGATCAGCTGGTCGCCTATGTGGTGGCCGACCCGGACCGCGTGGTCGATATCGACGCGGTGCGCGCCGAACTCGGCAGGCAGCTGCCCGCCTACATGGTGCCGGCGGCCTACGTGGTGCTCGACGCGTTCCCGCTCAACGCCTCCGGCAAGCTCGACCGCAAGGCACTGCCCGAACCCACCTTCGCGGCCACCGCGTTCCGCGCGCCGGTGACCCCGGTGCAGGAGATCGTGGCGGGCACCTTCGCCGATGTGCTCGGCGTCGAACGCGTCGGCCTCGACGACGATTTCTTCGCCCTCGGCGGTAACTCACTGGTGGCCACTCAGGTGGCGGCGCGACTCGGCGCTGCCCTGGATACCCAGATTCCGGTGCGGGTGCTGTTCGAGGCGCCCACGGTGGCCGCGCTGGCCACCCGGGTGGAGTCGTCGGCCGGTGCGGGCGGACAGGTGCCGCTGGTGCCGCGCGAGCGCGGCGAGCTGGTGCCGCTGTCGCCGGCGCAGCAGCGGATGTGGTTCCTCAACCGCTTCGACAATCAGACCGCCGTCAACAACATCCCGGTCGCCATCCGGCTCACCGGCGAACTCGACCTCGCCGCGCTCGATGCCGCCATCGGCGATGTGCTGGCCAGGCACGAGGCGCTGCGCACCGTGTACCCCGAGGTGGAGGGCACCGGCTATCAGCGGGTCCTGCCCGCCGACGAGGTGCGGGTGCGGCTGATCCCCGAGCCGGTCACCGCCGAGGAGCTCCCGGCCCGGATCGTGGCGCTGGCGAGCACCTTCTTCGATGTCACCACCGCGATCCCGTTCCGGGCCGCGCTGCTGGCCCTCGATCCGCAGACTCATGTGGTGGTGCTGGTCATGCACCACATCAGCACCGACGGTTTCTCGCTGCGCCCGCTGCTGCGGGATGTGGTCACCGCCTATGCCGAACGCGCCAGGGGTGAGCTGCCCGGCTGGGCGCCGCTCGAGGTGCAGTACGCCGACTACGCGCTGTGGCAGCGCGAGGTGCTCGGCGAGGAATCCGATCCGGAATCGGTGGCCGCCCGCCAGATCGCGTACTGGACCGAACGGCTGCGTGATCTGCCCGATCAGATCGAGCTGCCCGCCGACCGGCCGCGGCCCGAAATCGCCACCAATGCCGGTGGTACGCATACCTTCTCGATCGACGCGGAACTGCGCGGCGAGCTCGAGGAGCTGGCCCGCGCCAATGGCGTCACCCTGTTCATGGTGGTGCACGCGGCGCTGGCGACCTGGGCGGCACGACTGTCCAACAGCAGCGATATCGCCATCGGCACTCCCATCGCCGGACGCGGCGAGCAGGCGCTCGACGATCTGGTCGGCATGTTCGTCAACACCCTGGTGCTGCGCACCGAGGTGACGCCGGGCGTCGCCTTCGACGCACTGCTCGAGCAGGTGCGCCGCACCGACCTGGAAGCGTTCGCGCACGCCGATGTGCCGTTCGAGCGGCTGGTCGACGTCATCAGCCCCGCTCGCTCCCAGGCCCATCACCCGCTGTTCCAGATCGCGCTGACCTTCGAGGCCGCCTCGGCCGCCGATATGGGCACCGTCTCGCTGCCAGGTCTCGACCTGGACGTGGTCGAGTTCGATCCGGGCACCGCGAAGTTCGACATCCAGCTCACCGTCGGCGAGATCGGTGACGGCGGCCTGTCGCTGTCGTGGAACTACGCCACCGACCTGTTCGACCCGGAGACCGTCTCCGCGTTCGCCGACCGGCTGGTGCGCATCCTGCGCGGTGCCGCCGAGGACGCCTCGGTCGCCGTCGGCGATATCGACCTGCTGGGTGAAGCCGAGCGGCTCGATGTGTCGCAGCGGTGGGTCTCCTCGGGCGCCGATGCGCTCGCCACCGAGACCGGCACCGGCATCTTCGGCGACGCCGACGCCACCCTGTCGTCCCTGTTCGACGCCGCAGCGGCCGCGCACCCGCATCGGATCGCGGCCCGCTTCGGCGCCGACACCCTCACCTACGCCGAACTCGATCGGCGCGCGAATGTGCTGGCGCGCAGGCTGATCGCCGACGGCGCCGGTCCGGAGTCGCTGGTCGCGGTGATCCTGCCGCGGTCGCTGGATCTGGTGGTCGCGCTGCTCGCGGTGGTCAAGACCGGCGCCGGTTATGTGCCCGTGGACCCGGCCTACCCGGCCGACCGTATCGCCTACGTGCTCTCCGATGCCGCGCCGACCAGCGTGATCATCGACTCGACGGTTCAGGTGACGGTGCCCGAGCACCTGCCGAGCGTGGTGCTGGACGGGTTCGCCGTGGAAGCCGGCAATGTGGAGGACGCCGACGACGCGCCGATCACCGACGCCGACCGCCGCGCCCCGCTGCACCCCGATCACGTCGCCTACGTCATCTACACCTCCGGTTCCACCGGACGCCCCAAGGGTGTCGCGGTGGCCCACCGGAATGTGGTGCGGCTGTTCGCCAATACCGACCGAGACTTCGGTTTCGGCCCGGACGATGTCTGGACGCTGTTCCACTCCTACGCCTTCGACTTCTCGGTGTGGGAGCTGTGGGGTCCGCTGCTGTTCGGCGGCACCCTGATCGTCGTCGACTACTACACCTCGCGCTCGCCCGAGCAGTTCCTGGAACTGCTGCGCGCGGAGAAGGTGACGGTGCTCAACCAGACGCCGTCGGCCTTCTATCAGCTGGCCGAGGCCGACCGCAATGCCCAGGACGCCACGCCGCTGTCGCTGCGGTACGTGGTGTTCGGCGGTGAGGCGCTGGAACTGCGCCGCCTCTCGGATTGGGTTGCCCGGCACGGCGATACGGCGCCGCTGCTGGTCAACATGTACGGCATCACCGAGACCACGGTGCACGTGTCTTACCGTGCGCTGGACGCGGCGACCATCGCCGGGGCCGCCGGCAGCGTCGTCGGCCGGGCCATCGCCGGACTGCAGGTGTTCGTGCTGGACAACCGGTTGCGGCCGGTGCCGGTCGGCGTTGCGGGCGAAATGTATGTGGCCGGACCGCAGTTGGCGCGCGGCTACCTCGGCCGCCCGGATCTGTCGGCGGCGCGGTTCGTGGCCAATCCGCTCGGCGAGGGCACGGGCTCGCGACTGTACCGCTCCGGCGACCTGGCGCGCTGGAACCGCTTCGGCGAACTCGAATACCTCGGTCGCGCCGACGATCAGGTGAAGGTGCGCGGTTTCCGCATCGAGCTCGGCGAGATCGAATCCGCCGTGCTGGCCCAGCCGGGCATCGCCCAGGCCGCGGTCATCGTGCGCGAGGACCAGCCGGGCGACCAGCGGATCGTCGCCTATGTGGTGTCGGAGCCGGATACCGCGCCGAACCTGGACCAGGTGCGTGAGGGCGCGGCCGAGCTGCTGCCCGCCTACATGGTTCCCTCGGCCGTGGTGCGGCTGGAATGGATTCCGCTGACCGTCAACGGGAAGCTGGATCGCCGCGCGCTACCCGCACCGGCCGTGCAGGCCAGGGCGTTCCGCGCCCCCGTCACCCCGGTGCAGGAGACGGTGGCCGCGGTGTTCGCCGAGGTGCTCGACCTGCCGCGGGTCGGCGTCGACGACGATTTCTTCGACCTTGGCGGCAACTCGCTGATCGCCACCCGGGTGGTCTCCCGGATCGGCGCGGCGCTGGGCACCACGGTGCCGGTGCGCACGCTGTTCGAGGCGTCGACGGTGGAATCGCTGGCCGCGCGGGTGGAATCGCATACCGGCACCGAGGCCAGGACCAGGCTGACGGCGCGTCCGCGCGCCACTGGCGAAACCGTGCCGCTGTCGTTCGCGCAGCAGCGCATGTGGTTCCTGAACAAGTACGACACCACCTCGGCCGCCTACAACTTGCCGATCGCGCTGCGGTTGTCCGGTGCGCTCGATGCGGAGGCGCTGGGCCTGGCGGTGGCCGATGTGGTGCGCAGGCACGAATCGCTGCGCACCCGCTACCCCGAGCACGGCGGCAGCCCGGTCCAGGTGATCGTGCCCGCCGAGCAGATCCATCTGGATCTGAACCCGGTTCCGGTCGACGCCGGTGAGCTGCTCGACGTGGTAACCGCGTTCGTGTCCACCGGATTCGATGTGGCCGAACAGGTTCCGCTGCGTGCCCGGCTGTACCAGGTCGGCGCCGACGAGCATGTGCTGGTCGTGGTGGTGCACCACATCGCCGCCGACGGCTTCTCGATGGGCCCGCTCACCCGCGACGTGATGCTGGCCTACAGCGCCCGCATCCAGGACAGCGCCCCCGGCTGGGAGCCGCTGTCGGTGCAGTACGCCGATTTCGCGCTGTGGCAGCGCGAGGTGCTCGGCTCCGAGGACGATCCGCAGTCGCTGATGGCCCGCCAGGTCGCCTACTGGCAGCGCGCGCTCGACGGCATCCCCGACGAGCTGGCCCTGCCGACCGACCGGCCGCGTCCGGCGGTCGCCTCGCTGCGCGGCGCCACCCTGCACACCGAACTGCCCGGCGATCTGGTGGCTGCGCTGGACGAGGTGGCCCGCCGCAGCGGCGCCTCGCTGTTCATGGTCATGCACGGTGCGCTGACGGTGCTGCTGTCGCGGCTGTCCGGCAGCGATGACGTCGCCGTCGGCACCCCCATCGCCGGCCGCGGCGAACAGGCCCTCGACGACCTGGTCGGCATGTTCGTCAACACGCTGGTGCTGCGCACCGGCATCGACCCGGCCGAATCGTTCACCGAGCTGCTGGATCGGGTGCGCCGCACCGACCTGGACGCCTACGGCAATGCCGATGTGCCGTTCGAGCGGCTGGTGGAACTGCTGGCGCCGGAGCGTTCGCAGGCCCGCAACCCGCTGTTCCAGGTGATGCTGGCGTTCCAGAACCTCGACCGCACCAGCCTGGAACTGCCGGGGCTGTCGGTGTCGGCGCTGGATCTGGAAGAAAACGTCGCCCGGTTCGATCTCCAGTTCACGCTCTCCGAGCACGGTGAATCCGGCGCGGGCATGGCGTTGGCGCTGACCTACGCCACCGAGCTGTTCGACGAGGCCACGGTGGCCGAGATCGCGGCGCGCTGGCGGCGGGTGCTCGAGGCGATCGCCGCCGACGCCTCGATCAGCGTCGGGGCCATCGACGTCCTCGATGCCGCCGAACGCGCCGATCTGGTCTCGCGCACCGGTGCGCCCGCGGTGGCGCCGCGGGTGCTGGCCGATCTGCTGGCCGAGGCCGCCGCACGCGACCCGAAGGCGCCCGCGGTGGTGTTCGAGGGGACAACTCTGTCCTACGGCGAGCTGGACGAGCGTTCCAACCGCCTGGCCCGCCTGCTGATCGCCGAGGGCATCGGCGCCGAAGACCTTGTCGCCGTCGGCGTTCCGCGTTCGGCGGATTCGGTGTTCGCGGCCTGGGCCGTCGCCAAGACCGGCGCGGCGTTCGTGCCGGTCGACCCGAACTACCCGGCCGAGCGCATCGCGCACATGGTCACCGACTCCGGTTCGCCGGTCGGCCTCACCGTGGCCTCGGTGCGCGAGGGGCTGCCGGAATCGGCGCGCTGGCTGGTGCTCGACGATCTGGACCTGGACGGGTTCGACGGTGGCCCGATCACCGACGCCGACCGGGTGCGCCCGGTGCGGCCGCAGCATCCGGCCTACGTCATCTACACCTCCGGCTCCACCGGCGTCCCCAAGGGCGTCGTGGTCACCCACAGCGGCCTGGCGAACTTCAGTGCCGAGCAGATCCAGCGCTACGCGCTCGACTCCGATGCGCGCGCACTGCATTTCGCCTCGCCCAGCTTCGACGCCTCGATCCTCGAGCTGCTGCTCGCGATCGGTGCGGGCGGTGCGCTGGTCGTGGTACCGCCCGGTGTGTACGGCGGCGAGGAGCTGTCGGAACTGATCCGCACCGAGCGGGTCACCCACGCCTTCATCACCCCGGCCGCGCTGGCCACCTTCGATCCGAGCGGCCTGGACACCCTGCGGGTGCTGGTCGCCGGTGGTGAGGCCTGCCCGCCGGAACTGGTGGCGAAGTGGGCGGTGCCGCTGGACGGTGCGTCCGGCGAGGTGCGCCACTTCCACAACGGCTACGGCCCCACCGAGACCACCATCATGACCAACATCAGCGATCCGCTGGTGCCGGGCGAGACGGTGACCATCGGCGGTCCGATCCGCGGTATGCGGTCGCTGATCCTGGACGCCCAGCTCAGGCCGGTGCCGGTGGGTGTCGCGGGTGAGCTGTATCTGTCGGGCGTGCAGTTGGCGCGCGGCTACCACGCGCGTCCGGGGCTGACGGCCGACCGGTTCGTGGCCAACCCCTACGGCGACGGTGAGCGGATGTACCGCACCGGTGACGTCGTCCGCTGGACGCGTACCGGCGAGGTCGAGTACGTCGGCCGCTCCGACTTCCAGGTGAAGGTGCGCGGTTTCCGCATCGAGCTCGGTGAGATCGACGCGGCGCTGGCCTCGCACGAGACCGTCGACTTCGCGGTCACCATCGGGCACAAGAACGCCGCGGGCGCGGTCTCGCTGGTGTCGTATGTGGTGGCGGCGCAGGGTCGTTCGATCGATGTGGCGACGTTGACGGCGCACGTCGAGGACCGGCTGCCCGCCTACATGGTGCCCTCGTCGATCATGGTGATCGACCGGGTACCGCTGACCCCGGTCGGCAAGCTGGACCGCAAGGCACTGCCGGAGCCGGTCTTCGCCACCGAGGTGGTGTTCCGGGCCCCGCGCACGCCGGTCGAGCAGACCATCGCGGAGGTCTTCGCCGAGGTGCTCGGCGTGCAGCGGGTCGGCGTGGACGATTCGTTCTTCGCGCTCGGCGGCGACAGCATCGTCTCCATTCAGCTGGTGTCGCGGGCCAAGGCGCGCGGTGTCGTGTTCACCCCGCGCCACGTCTTCGAACAGCGCACCGTGGCCGGTCTGGCCGCGGTCGCCGAGACCACCGACGGCACCGCGACCGCCGCGCCCGCGCTGGAGGAGCTGCCCGGCGGTGGTGTCGGCACCATGCCGCTCACCCCGGTGGTGCGGTTCATGGCGCAGCGGCGCGGTTCGTTCGGCCGGTTCAATCAGACGCTGGCGCTGGAACTTCCGGTCGGCATCGACCGGGCCGGTATCGCCGCCACGGTCGGCGCCGTCATCGACCGGCACGACATGCTGCGCGCGAGCCTGCGCCGCTCCGCCGGTGACTGGGTCGTGCAGACCGCGGCGCCGGGCACCGTCGACGTGGACGCGCTCATCGACCACACGGTGTTCTCCGCCGACGTCGACGACGCGCAGCTGTTCGACCTGGCCGCCACCGCGCTGGACGCCTCGCTGAACCGGCTCGACCCCGCCACCGGTGTGGTGGTCCGGTTCGTCTGGCTGGAACCCGACCGCGCCGACCGCGCGGGCCGGCTCATCGTCGTCGCCCATCACCTGGTGGTCGACGGCGTGTCCTGGCGCATCCTGGTACCCGATTTCGTCGCCGCCTGGGGCCAGCTCACCGCCGGTCAGGAACCGGAGCTGGTGGCGCCCGCGACGTCGATGCGGGCCTGGGCGCACGCCCTCGAACGGGAGGCGCGCAACCCGGAGCGGGTCGCCGAACTCGACTACTGGCGTTCGGTGGTCGGTGTGGCCGACCCGCTGCTGACCGAGCGTCCGATGGATCCGGCGGTGGACACCTCCGGCGTCATCGAGAAGCATCAGGTCGAGGTATCGCCCGAGGTCACCAAGGCCCTGCTCACCACCGTGCCCGCGCTGTTCCACGGCGGCGTCAACGATGGTCTGCTCACCGCGCTGGCGCTGGCCACCGCGGTCTGGCGGTCGCGGCGCACCCGCGGGGTGCGGCCCGACGACTCGCTGCTGATCCGGCTGGAAGGCCACGGCCGCGAGGAAGACATCGTCGCCGGCGCCGATCTGTCCCGCACCGTCGGCTGGTTCACCGCGATCTTCCCGGTGCGTTTCGACCTGCGCGGCATCGATATCGACGGTGCGCTGGCCGGTGGTCCCGCGCTGGGCGCCGCGCTCAAGGCGGTCAAGGAGCAGCTGCTCGCGGTGCCGGACAAGGGCATCGGCTATGGCCTGCTGCGCTACCTGAACACCGACACCGCCGCCGAACTGCCGAATGAGCTGCCCGGCCAGATCAGCTTCAACTACCTGGGCCGGGTTTCCGACGGCGACGTGCCGGAATCGCTGCGCGGTTTCGGCTGGATTCCCGCTCCCGAACTCGGTTCGCTCGGTGGCGCCTACGACGCGGATATGCCCGCGATGGCGCCGCTGGACGTCAACGCCATCGTGGTCGGCGACAAGCTCACCGCCAATATCGGCTACCCGTCCACCCTGCTGGACGCCGCGTCGGTGCGCGAGTTCGCCGAACTGTGGGTGACCGCGCTGGAAGCGGTTGCCCGGCACGCCAATTCGACCGGCGCGGGCGGGCACACACCGTCCGACTTCGCGCTGGTGCGCACCGAGCAGCGCGATATCGACGGCTGGGAGCAGCGTTTCCCGGCGCTCACCGATGTGTGGCCGCTGTCGGCGCTGCAGTCGGGTCTGCTGTTCCACGCCAGGCTCGCCGCCGATTCGGTGGACGTCTACACCGCGCAGGCGGTGCTGACGCTGACCGGCCGGGTCGACGCCGACCGGCTGCGCGCCGCCGCGCAGGCGCTGGTGGACCGCTACGAGAACCTGCGTACCGCGTTCGTCTCCGATCACGACGGCAACCCGGTGCAGGTGGTGCTCGACAGCGTCCGCGTGGACTGGTCCGAGCACGACCGCACCGAGACCGGTGATGCCACCGACCTGATCGACGCCGACCGCATGCGGCGCTTCGATCTGGCCGAACCACCGCTGATCCGGTTCACCCTGATCCAGGTGGCCGACGCCACCGCCGAGGGCGGCGCGCGCTGGCAGTTCGTGGTGTCCAACCACCACATCCTGCTCGACGGCTGGTCGATGCCGCTGCTCATGCAGGACCTGCTGGTGCTGTACGCGGTGCACGCCGATGTGAACGCGCTGCCCGCGGTGCGTTCCTACAAGCACTTCCTGGAATGGGTCGCCCAGCAGGATCACGCCGCCTCGCTCGCGACGTGGACCGAGGCGCTGAGCGGTATCAGCGAGCCGACGCTGCTCGCCCGTCCGGACGCCGGCCGCGAGATCACCTCGCTGTCGGGTGAGTACCTGTTCGAGCTGGATGAGGCGACGACCGCGCGGATGACGGCGCTGGCCGCCGAGCTCGGCGTCACCGCGAACACCGTGCTCCAGGTCGCGTGGGCGATCCTGGTCGGCCGGATGACCGGCAACGACGACGTGCTGTTCGGCACCACCGTCTCGGGCCGTCCGGCGCAGCTCGCCGGCGTCGAGTCGATGGTGGGTTTGTTCATCAATACCGTCCCGGTTCGGGTTCGGTTCGATGCTTCCGAGTCTGTGCTCGATGTGCTGGTCCGGACTCAGGGTGAGCAGGCGGACCTGCTGGACCACCACTATGTGGGTCTGGCGGAGATTCAGTCGGCCGCGGGGATTGGTGGGCTCTTCGACACGCTTGTGGTGTTCGAGTCGTATCCCGTTGATGCCGAGGGGATTCAGGCGCAGGCTGCCGATATCGACGGTATGGCCGTCACCGGGTTGGACGCGGCCGACGCCACGCACTACCCGCTGACGCTGATCGCTCAGCTCGATACCAAGCTGCGGATTCGTGCCGGTTACCTGCGCGATCTGTTCGACGAGCAGACGGTGCGGCGCATCGCCGATCGACTGATCCGGGTGCTGGGCACCATCACCGCCGAACCCGCCGTCGCGGCGGGCGAGATCGAGCTGCTCGATGCCGCCGAACGTGAACTGGTGGTCTCCGGCTGGAACGACACCGCGCACGCGGTCGACGACACCGCGACGCTGGTCTCGATGTTCGAGGCGCAGGTCGCGCGCACCCCGGACGCGCCCGCCGTCAGCTTCGAGGGGACGACTCTGTCCTACGCGGAGTTCGCCTCCAGGGTGAACCTGCTCGCGCGCTGGCTGATCGAGCGCGGCGTAGGCGCGGAATCGTATGTGGCGCTGGGTATGCGCCGGTCGATCGACCTGGTGGTCGGCATGTACGCCGTCAGCGTGGCCGGTGGCGCGTATGTGCCGCTGGACCCGGATCATCCGGCCGAGCGCACGGAATACATTCTGGCCACGGCCGATCCGGTGTGCGTGCTCACCTCGGGTGACGATCTCGATATCGACACCGCGCAGGTGCGCATCGACCTGCTGGATCTGTCCGGCTACACCGACGGACCGATCACCGATGCCGAGCGACGCGCCCCGCTGCGGCCGTCGAACACCGCCTACGTCATCTTCACCTCCGGTTCGACCGGTCGTCCGAAGGGTGTGGCGGTTTCGCACGGCGCGATCGTGAACCGTCTGGTGTGGATGCAGTCGGCCTATCAGCTGGACGCCTCCGATGTGGTGTTGCAGAAAACGCCGGCGACCTTCGACGTGTCGGTGTGGGAGTTCTTCTGGCCCTTGCAGATCGGCGCGCGCCTGGTGGTCGCCAAGCCGGACGGGCATCGCGATCCGGCCTACCTGGCCGAGATCATCACGGCCGAGGGCGTCACCGTCACTCACTTCGTGCCGTCCATGCTGGCGGTCTTCGTCGCGGATGCCGCTGCCGCGCAGTGTGATTCGCTGCGCATCGTCTTCGCCTCCGGTGAGGCGCTCTCGCCCAAGCCTGCGCACCGGTTGCGTGAGCTGACCGGCGCGGCGCTGCACAACCTGTACGGCCCGACCGAGGCCGCGGTCGACGTCACCTTCCACGAGGTCACCGACGCCGACACCGACACCGTGCCGATCGGTGCGCCGGTCTACAACACCCAGGTCTACGTGCTGGACGCGCGGCTGCGGCCGGTGCCGGTCGGCGTGGCGGGTGAGCTGTACCTCGCGGGCACCCAGCTGGCGCGCGGTTACGTGGCCCGCCCGGACCTGACCAGCGACCGCTTCGTGGCCAACCTGTTCGGCACCGCCGAACGCATGTACCGCACCGGCGACCTGGTGGCCTGGACCGCCGACGGCGAGCTGGAGTACCTGGGCCGCACCGACTTCCAGGTGAAACTGCGCGGTCTGCGCATCGAGCTCGGCGAGATCGAGGCCGCGCTGACCGGGCTCGACGAAGTCGCCCAGTCGGTCGTGGTGGTCCGCGGCGATCAGCACACCGGCGATCAGCTGGTGGCCTATGTGGTCGCCACGCCGGGTGTTCCGGTCGACACCGAGGCGCTGCGCGAGGAACTGGGACGGCAGCTGCCCGCCTACATGGTTCCGGCCGTGGTGATGGTGCTCGACGAGTTCCCGCTCAATGCCTCCGGCAAGCTGGACCGCAAGGCACTGCCCGCGCCGGTGTTCGAGGCCGCGGTGTTCCGCGCCCCGACCACGCCGGTGGAAGAGATCGTGGCTACCACCTTCGCCGACGTGCTCGGCCTGGACCGGGTGGGCCTGGACGACGACTTCTTCGCCCTCGGCGGCAACTCGCTGAGCGCCACCCAGGTCGCCGCCCGGCTCTCGGCCGCGCTCGACACCGATCTCGGCGTGCGCGAACTGTTCGAGGCGTCCACGGTCGCCGCGCTGGCCGCAAGGGCCGAATCCCGGGCGGGTGCCGGTGCGCGCGCCGCGCTGGTGCCGCAGCAGCGGCCCGAGCTGGTGCCGCTGTCGCTGGCCCAGCAGCGGATGTGGTTCCTCAACCGGTTCGATCCCGAATCGGCGGTCGACAACATCCCGGCCGCGGTGCGGCTGTCCGGTCTGCTCGACCGGCAGGCCCTGCAGATCGCGGTCGCCGATGTGCTGGCCCGCCACGAATCGCTGCGCACCTTCTATCCCGAGGTCGACGGCACCGCCTACCAGCAGGCCGTGCCCACCGCGAAGGTGATCCCGGACCTGAGCCCGGTCGAGGTGACCGAAGCCGAGCTGCCCGCCCGCGTCGCCGAACTGGTGCGCACCGCATTCGACGTCACCTCCGAGGTGCCGTTCCGGGCCCGGCTGTTCGAGATCAGCCCGACCGAACACGTGCTCGCCCTTGTGGTGCACCACATTTCGGCCGACGGCTTCTCCATGGGCCCGCTGACCCGCGATGTGATGACCGCCTACGGCGCTCGCGTCGAGGGCGGCGAGCCGGCCTGGCGTCCGCTGGAGGTGCAGTACGCCGACTTCGCGCTGTGGCAGCGCGAGGTGCTCGGCTCCGAGGACGATCCGGAATCGGTGATCGCCGAGCAGATCGACTTCTGGACCCGGACCCTGCGCGGGCTGCCCGAGCAGCTCGACCTGCCCGCCGACCGGCCGCGCCCGGCCGTCGCGTCCGGCCAGGGCGCCACCGAGGTCTTCGAGATCGATGCGCAGACCCATGCGGCGCTCACCGAGCTGGCGCGGACCCGCGGCGCGACGCTGTTCATGGTCACCCACGCGGCGCTGGCGGTACTGCTGTCGCGGCTGTCCGGTGAGGGCGATATCGCCATCGGCACGCCGGTCGCCGGCCGCGGTGAGCGTGCGCTCGACGATCTGATCGGCATGTTCGTCAACACCCTGGTACTGCGCACCGAGGTCGATGGCGGCGACACCTTCACCGATCTGCTGCGCACCGTCCGCTCCACCGATATCGCGGCCTTCGGGCACGCGGATCTGCCGTTCGAGCGGCTGGTGGAGATCCTGAACCCGGCGCGTTCGCAGGCGCGGCATCCGCTGTTCCAGGTGATGCTGTCGTTCCAGAACACCGGCCAGAACAGCCTGGAACTGCCCGGCCTGACGGTCAGCGGCGTCGATCTGCCGATCGACGTGGCCAAGTTCGATCTGCAACTGGTGCTGTCGGAGAACGGCGAGAACGGCGGCATCACCGCCGAACTGATCTACGCCACCGACCTGTTCGACGCGGCCACCATGGCCCAGTTCGGCCGCCGCTTCAACCGGCTGCTCGCCGCCGTGGCCGCCGAACCCGACCGCGCCGTCGGCGATATCGATCTGCTCGACGCCCGGGAAACCGACCGCGCGCTACGCGCCTGGAACGAGACGGCCCACGATCTCGGCACCGTGAGCACCCTGGTCGCCGAGTTCGCCGCGCAGGCCGCCGCCACCCCGGACGCCGTCGCGCTGGTCGACCCGGCCACCGGAATGTCGCTGAGCTACGCCGAATTCGGCGAGCGGGTGCATCGCCTGGCCCGCCACCTGATCAGCGTGGGTGTCGGCCCGGAGCGCCTGGTCGCCCTCGGCCTGCGGCGCTCGGTGGATCTGGTCGTCGCCATGTACGCGGTGCACGAAGCCGGCGGCGGATACGTGCCGCTGGACCTCGACCAGCCGGCCGAGCGCATCGACTACGTGCTCGACACCGCGGCACCGGTCTGCGTGCTGACCACCACGCGCGACGGTTTCGACGCCACCGGTCTGGCCACGATCGTGCTCGACGAGCTGGATCTGTCCGGTGTCGACGCGACCCCGGTGACCGACGCCGAGCGGCTCGCGCCGCTGCGCCCACAGCATCCGGCCTACGTCATCTTCACCTCCGGCTCCACCGGACGCCCCAAGGGCGTGGCCGTGCCGCATGCGGCCGTGGTGAACCAGATCCGCTGGATCACCGGCGAATACGGCATCGGCACCGACGATGTGGTGCTGTTCAAGACCCCCGCCACCTTCGACGTGTCGGTATGGGAGCTGTTCGGACCGCTGTCGACCGGCGGCCGCATGGTGATCGCGAGCCCGGACGGGCATCGCGACCCGCAGTACCTGGCCGAGGTGATCGCCGCCGAACGCGTCACCATGACCTCGTTCGTGCCGTCCATGCTGACGGTCTTCGCCGGCAGTGTGTCCGCCGACGAACTCACCTCGCTGCGGTTGCTGTTCGTCGCCGGTGAGGCGTTCACCAGCGACGCGGTCGAGGCGATCCGCCGGGTGAGCACCGCCGAACTGCACAACCTGTACGGCCCGACCGAGTTCACCGTGCACGCCACGGCCGCCCCGGTCGCCGCCGAGGTCGACGGCGCGGTGCCGATCGGCCTGCCGGTGTGGAATGCCAAGGCCTACATCCTGGACGCGCGCCTGCACCCGGTGGTGCCGGGCGCGGCGGGTGAGCTGTACCTGGCCGGCGCTCAGCTGGCCCGCGGCTACGTCGGCCGCGCGGACCTGACCGCGGATCGGTTCGTGGCCAACCCCTTCGGTACCGGCGAGCGCATGTACCGCACCGGCGACCTGGTCACCCGCGGTGCCGACGGTGCCATCACCTACCTGGGCCGCACCGACTTCCAGGTGAAGCTGCGCGGTCTGCGCATCGAGCTCGGTGAGATCGAGAACGCGCTCACCGCACACGAATCGGTCGCCCAGTCGGTGGCGGTGGTCCGCTCCGACGCCCGCACCGGCGATCTCCTGGTGGCCTATGTGGTGCCCGCGGGCGGCGCGAGCGTCGACCTCGACGCGCTGCGCACGCATCTGTCCGGTCGCCTGCCGTCCTACATGGTCCCGGCCGCGATCGTGGTGCTCGACGCCATGCCGCTCAACCCGAACGGCAAGCTGGACCGGCGCGCGCTGCCGGAACCGGAGTTCGAGGCGCGCGAATTCCGCGCACCGTCGACCCCGGTGGAGGAGATCGTCGCGAACACCTTCGCCGAGGTGCTCGGCCTGCCCGGTGAACGCCAGGTCGGCCTGGACGACGACTTCTTCGATCTCGGCGGCAACTCGCTGATCGCCACCCAGGTGGTGGCCAGGCTCGGCGCCGCCCTCGACACCCGTGTCCCGGTGCGCACCCTGTTCGAGGCGCCGTCGGTGGCCGCGCTGGCCGCCAAGCTGGAATCGCATGCCGGTACCGGCAGCCGTCGCGCGCTCGTCGCCGGGCCGCGCCCGGACGAGGTGCCGCTGTCGCTGGCCCAGCAGCGCATGTGGTTCCTCAACCGCTTCGACAACCAGACCGCGGTCAACAACATCCCGCTCGCGGTCCGGCTGACCGGCGCTCTCGACACCGAGGCGCTGGCGCTGGCCGTCGCGGACGTGATCGACCGGCACGAAGTGCTGCGCACGGTCTACCCGCAGACCGCCGACGGTCAGGGTGTGCAGGTGGTGCTGCCCGCCGGGCAGCATCGCCTCGATCTCACCCCGGTCGACGTCCCGCAGGCCGAGATCACCGACCGCATCAGCGAATTGGTGCTCACCGGCTTCGACGTCACCGCCGAGGTGCCGGTGCGCGCCGAGCTGTTCCACGTGCTGGACGGCGAGGGCCCCGAGACCCACGTGCTGGTGTTCGTGGTGCATCACATCTCCGGTGACGGCTGGTCGGTGCGCCCGCTGGCTCGCGACGTGATGGTGGCCTACGCGGCCCGCACCCGCGGCGAGGCGCCCGGCTGGGCGCCGCTGCCGGTGCAGTACGCCGACTTCGCGCTGTGGCAGCGCGACACCCTCGGTTCGGAGGACGATCCGTCCTCGCTGATCGCCCAGCAGGTCGCCTTCTGGTCGAACACCCTGGCCGGGCTGCCCGAGCAGCTGGATCTGCCCGCCGACCGCTCCCGGCCGGCGGTGGCCTCCAACCGTGGCGAGGTCTACGAGTTCGGCATCGACGCCGAACTGCTGCGCGGGCTCGACGCGCTGGCCCGCGCACACGGCGCCAGCCTGTTCATGGTGGTGCACGCGGCCTTCGCGGCGCTGCTCTCGCGCCTGTCCGGCAGCGATGACATCGCCATCGGCACCGCCGTCGCGGGCCGTGGTGAGGCCGCGCTCGACGACGCCATCGGCATGTTCGTCAACACCCTGGTGCTGCGCAGCGAGGTGCGCCAGGACGAGCCGTTCACCGAGTTGCTCGCCCGCACCAGGGAAACCGATCTCGCCGCCTTCGGGCACGCGGATCTGCCGTTCGAGCGGCTGGTGGAGATCCTGAATCCGGCGCGTTCGCAGGCGCGGCATCCGCTGTTCCAGGTGATGCTGTCGTTCCAGAACACCGGCGAGACCACCTTCGAGCTGCCCGGCCTCGAGGTCGCGGGCCTGCCGCTGGATGTGGTGACGGCGAAGTTCGATCTGCATCTCAACCTCACCGACGCCGCCGACGGTATGAGCGCCGAATTCGCTTATGCCACCGATATGTTCGACCGCGATACGGTGGCCTCGCTGGCCGAGCGGCTGCTGCGGCTGCTGCGTGCGGCCGTGGCCGAACCGGCGGCCGCGATCGGCGATACCGATCTGCTGGCCACCGGCGAGCGCGAGCGGCTGGTGCGGGAATGGAACGCGACCGGCTTCGACGTGGCCGCCGCACTGCCGGCGAGCCCGTCCGCGACCGACCCCGCGACGCTGGTGGCGATGTTCGAGGCGCAGGCCGCCCGCACCCCGGATGCCCCCGCGCTCACCTTCGCCGCGACCACCCTCACCTATGCCCAGTTCAGCGCGCGCGTGAACCGCCTGGCCCGGCATCTGATCTCGCTCGGGGTCGGCCCGGACACCTATGTCGCGCTGGGTATGCGCCGCTCGATCGAACTGGTCGTCGGCATGTACGCGGTGACCGTCGCCGGTGGCGCCTATGTGCCGCTGGACCCCGATCACCCGGCCGACCGCACCCGCTACGTCCTCGACACCGCCGACCCGGTGTGTGTGCTCACCACCGCGGCCGACGAATTCGACGCGGGCGAACGCACCGCGCTCGAGATCGAGGCGCTGGACCTGTCCGGCTACTCGGCCGCACCGGTGACCGATGCCGAGCGCACCGCGGCGCTGCTGCCGACGCATACCGCCTACGTCATCTTCACCTCCGGTTCGACCGGTCGTCCGAAGGGTGTGGCGGTCTCGCACGGCGCGATCGTGAACCGTCTGGTGTGGATGCAGTCGGCGTACGGGCTCGACGCCACCGATGTGGTGTTGCAGAAGACGCCGTCCACCTTCGACGTGTCGGTGTGGGAGTTCTTCTGGCCCTTGCAGGTCGGCGCGCGCCTGGTCGTCGCCAAGCCGGACGGGCACCGCGATCCGGGCTACCTGATCGACCTCATCTCCGCCGAACGGGTCACCACCACGCACTTCGTGCCGTCGATGCTGTCGGTGTTCGTCGCCGAGGAACGCGCGGACGAATGCACCAGCCTGCGCAACGTCTTCGCCTCGGGTGAGGCCCTGCCCGCCGCCACCGCGCAGCGGATGCAGGAACTGACCGGCG
Organism: Nocardia sp. CDC519; assembly: GCF_059509835.1. Classification (NCBI taxonomy): domain Bacteria; kingdom Bacillati; phylum Actinomycetota; class Actinomycetes; order Mycobacteriales; family Nocardiaceae; genus Nocardia; species Nocardia sp. CDC519. Next base: position 3,253,308 of record NZ_CM183377.1, read on the forward strand.
CCCGCCTGCACAACCTGTACGGCCCGACCGAGGCCGCGGTCGACGTCACCTTCCACGAGGTGACCGAGGCCGACACGGTGTCGGTGCCGATCGGCGCGCCGGTGTTCAACACCCAGGTCTACGTGCTGGACGCCCGGTTGAACCCGGTGCCCACCGGCGTCGCGGGTGAGCTGTATCTGGCCGGCGTGCAGCTGGCGCGCGGCTATGTGGCCCGCCCGGATCTGACCGCGGACCGCTTCGTGGCCAACCCCTTCGGCACCGGTGAGCGTATGTACCGCACCGGTGATCTGGTGGCCTGGACCGCCGACGGCGAGCTGGAGTACCTGGGCCGCACCGACTTCCAGGTGAAGCTGCGTGGCCTGCGCATCGAGCTCGGCGAGATCGAGGCCGCGCTGACCGGGCTGGACGAGATCGCCCAGGCGGTCGTGCTGGTGCGCTCCGATGATCGTCTCGGCGATCAGTTGGTCGGCTACCTGGTCGCCACCGCGGGCCAGAGCATCGACCTGGAGAGCGTGCGCGCCCGGCTCGGCGCGGAACTGCCCGCCTACATGGTGCCGACGGCCTTCGTGGTGCTGGATCAGTTCCCGCTCAACGCCTCCGGCAAGCTGGACCGCAAGGCGCTGCCCGCGCCGGTGTTCGAGGCCAAGGCGTTCCGCGCGCCGTCCACCCCGATCGAGGAGATCGTCGCCGGCACCTTCGCCGATGTGCTCGGCGTGGCAAGGATCGGCCTGGACGACGACTTCTTCGCCCTCGGCGGCAACTCGCTGCTGGCCACCCAGGTCACCGCGCGACTCGGCGCGGCCCTGGACACCCAGCTGGCGGTGCGCGACCTGTTCGAGGCGTCCACGGTGGCCGCGCTGGCCAACCGGGTCGAGCGCAACGCCGGTTCCGGCCGGGCCCGCCCTGAGCTGACGGCAGGGGAGCGGCCCGAACGGATTCCGCTCTCGCCTGCCCAGCAGCGGTACTGGTTCCTCAACCAGTTCGACACCGCGACCTCAGCGGTCGACAACATTCCGCTGGCGGTGCGGCTGTCGGGCCGCCTGGATGTCGGTGCGCTGGAACAGGCCATCGGCGACGTCTTCGCCCGGCACGAGGTGCTGCGCACCATCTACCCGCGCTCGGCCGACGGTCCGCATCAGGTGATCGGCTCGGCGGAGCGGCACGCCCCGCACCTGACCGTGATCGCGGTGCCCGAATCGCAGCTGGTCGCCAAGGTCATCGAATTCGCCATGACCACCTTCGACGTCACCGTCGAGGTGCCGCTTGCGGTGGCGCTGTTCCGCATCGTCGCCGACGACACCGGCGCCGCCACCGACGACCATGTGCTGGCCTTCACCGTGCACCACGTGGCCGCCGACGGTTCCTCCATGGGCCCGCTGGCCCGTGACGTCATGGCCGCCTACGTCGCCCGCGTCCACGGCGACGCCCCGCAGTGGGCGCCGCTGCCGGTGCAGTACGCCGATTACGCGCTGTGGCAGCGCGCGGTGCTCGGCGACGAGGACGATCCGGAGTCGCTGGCCGCCAAGCAGGTCGCGTACTGGAAGAACACTCTCGCCGATCTGCCCGATCAGCTGGAACTGCCGGCCGACCGGCCGCGCCCGCCCGCGCAGTCCTTCCACGGCAAGGCCATCCGGTTCGAGATCGATCCCGAGCGGCACGCCCGCCTGCACGAACTGGCGCGGGCCAACAACGCCTCGCTGTTCATGGTGGTGCACGCGGCGCTCGCGGTGCTGCTGTCGCGGCTGTCGGGCACCGATGACATCGCCGTCGGCACCCCGATCGCCGGCCGCGGTGAGCGCGAACTCGACGATCTGATCGGCATGTTCGTCAACACCCTGGTGTTCCGCACCTCGGTGACGCCCGGCGCGCGCTTCACCGACCTGCTCGCCGATGTGAAGGAACGCGACCTGGAGGCGTTCGCCAACGCCGACGTCCCGTTCGAGCGCCTGGTCGAGGTGCTCAACCCGGTGCGCTCGACCGCGCGCAACCCGCTGTTCCAGGTGGGCCTGTCGTTCCAGAACCTGGCCGAGACCACCTTCGAGCTGCCCGGCCTCTCGGTGAGCGCGGTGAACTTCGATTCACAGCTGGCCAAGACCGATCTGCACGTCACGCTGTACGACCGGTACGCCGATGACGGCACGCCGGCCGAGATCATCACCGAATTCGGTTACGCCATCGACCTGTTCGACGAGTCGACGGTGCAGAGCTTCGCCGACCGTTTCGTGCGGGTGCTCGACGCCGTGGTCGAGGACGCGTCGCTGCCGGTGGGCGAGATCGATCTGCTGGCGCCGGCGGAGACCGAGCGCATCGTCACCGAGTGGAACGACACCGCGCACGAGGTCGATGCGTCGGCCACGCTGGTGTCGCTGCTGGATGCGACCGTCGCGGCCACCCCGGAGGCCGTGGCGTTGGTCGCCGACGAGCCGTCCGGTATCCGCGAAGTCGCCCACCCGTCGCCCGACCACCACCCCTCATCGACTCGCTTCGCGAGGCTGACGTATTCCGAGCTCGATGCCCAGGTCAACCGCCTGGCCCGCTACCTCATCGGACGCGGTGTCGGACCGGAAGACCGGGTCGCGCTGGCCATCCGGCGCAGCGCCGATCTGGTGACCGCCATGTACGCCGTCGCCAAGGCCGGCGCCGCCTATGTGCCGATCGACCCGGATCAGCCGGCCGAACGCACCGATTACATCCTCGCCACCGCGGCACCGGTCTGCGTACTGACCACCGCGCGCGACGATTTCCGCACCGATGCGGCCGAGGCCGTGCGGATCGACGAGCTGGACTTGTCCGGCGTCGCCGCCACACCGGTGACCGCCGCCGAACGGCGCACGGAGCTGACCGCGGCGCACACCGCCTACGTCATCTTCACCTCCGGTTCGACCGGCCAGCCCAAGGGCGTCGCGGTGCCGCACCGCGCGATCGTCAACCAGTTGCTGTGGGAGACGGCCGAATACGCGCTCGGCGCCGACGACGCGATCCTGCTGAAGACGGCCGCGACCTTCGACCTGTCGGTGTGGGAGTTCTGGACCGCCGCCGTGTGCGGTGGGCGCCTGGTGATCGCCACCGCCGACGGGCACCGCGATCCGTCCTACCTCAACGAACTGATGCGCGGCACCGAGGTCACCACGCTGCATGTGGTGCCGTCGATGCTGGACGCGCTGCTCACCGAGTCCGGCGGGCACCTGCCCGCGAGCCTGCGCCGGGTGCTGGCCATCGGTGAGGCGCTGCCCGCCGCGACCGCGCAGCGGTTCCTGGCAGGCAACGACAGCGCGCTGTTCAACCTGTACGGCCCGACCGAGGCGGCGGTGTCGATCACCAGCCACCGCGTCAGCACGGCCGACGAGCTGTCGGTGCCGATCGGTGCCCCGGAATGGAACAGCCGCGTCTACGTGCTCGATGCCCGGCTGCGGCCGGTGCCGGTGGGCGTGTCCGGTGAGCTGTACCTGGCGGGTACTCAGCTCGCGCGCGGCTACTTCGGCCGCGCCGATCTGACCGCCGACCGCTTCGTCGCCGATCCGTTCGGCACGGGCGAGCGCATGTACCGCACGGGTGACCTGGTCGCCTGGAACAGCGACGGTGAGCTGGAATACCGGGGCCGCACCGACTTCCAGGTGAAGATCCGCGGTTTCCGCATCGAACTCGGCGAGATCGAGGCCGCGCTGCTGCGGCAGCCGAACGTCACCGCCGCCGCGGTGCTCGCGCACACCGACCCGAACATCGGTGACCGGCTCGTCGCCTACGTGGTGTCCGCCGACGGCGCGATCGAGCAGCGGCAGTTGCAGGCGGCACTGGCGGCGGAGCTGCCGTCGTACATGGTGCCGTCGGTGGTGGTCGAACTCGACGCGCTGCCGTTGAACGCCAACGGCAAGCTGGACCGTAAGGCCCTGCCGGAGCCCACCTTCGAGAAGGCGGTGTTCCGCGCCCCGGTGACCCCGATCGAGCAGATCGTGGCGAATGTGTTCGCCGACGTGCTGCGGATCGCGGAACGGCCGGATTCGGAAGACAAGCGGCTCGGCCTCGACGACGACTTCTTCGCCTGGGGCGGCAACTCCCTGCTGGCCACCCAGGTGGCGGCTCGGCTGGGCGAGGCGCTCGACACCCGGGTGCCGGTGCGGCTGCTGTTCGAGGCGTCCACGGTGGCCGCGCTCGCGGTGCGGGTGGAGCAGCACGCCGAAGCGGGCGGGCGTAAGGCGCTGGTCGCGGCCCCGCGTCCGGCGGAGATCCCGCTGTCGCTGGCCCAGCAGCGGATGTGGTTCCTCAACCGCTTCGACACCGATTCGGCCGCCTACAACGTGCCGATCGCGGTGCGGTTGAGCGGCGATCTGGACGTCGCGGCGCTGCGTGCGGCGATCGCGGATCTGGTCACCAGGCACGAGATCCTGCGCACGGTCTACCCGCAGCACGACAGCGGTCCGGTGCAGGTGATCCTGCCGCCGAACCGGGCGATTCCGCGCCTGGATGTACGGGTGATTCCGGCGGGCGAGATCGAAGCCGCCGTGGTGGAACTGACCTCGACGATCTTCGACGTCACCACCGAGGTGCCGATGCGCCTGGCACTGTTCCAGGTCGCGGACGAGAACGGCGCGCCGCGCAGCGAATACGTGCTGGCCATGGTCGTGCACCACATCTCGGGCGACGGGTCCTCGGTCGGCCCGCTGACCAGGGACCTGATGACCGCCTACGCCGCCCGCTCGGTGGGCGAGGCGCCGAACTGGTCGCCGCTGGCGGTGCAGTACGCCGACTACAGCATCTGGCAGCGTGAGCTGCTCGGCGACGAGAACGATCCGAAGTCGCTGGCCGCCAAGCAGGTCGCCTACTGGGCCGACGCGCTCGCCGAGCTGCCCGATCAGCTGGATCTGCCGTCGGACCGTCCGCGTCCGGCCGTGCAGTCCTTCGCAGGCGGCAAGGTGGAACTGCACGTCGACGCCGACACCCACCGCGCGCTGATCGAACTGGCCCGTGCCGAGGGCGCGACGCTGTTCATGGTCGTGCACACCGCCCTCGCGGTGCTGCTGTCGCGGCTGTCGGGCACCGACGACATCGCCATCGGCACCCCGATGGCCGGTCGCGGTGAGGCCGTGCTCGACGACCTGATCGGCATGTTCGTCAACACACTGGTGTTCCGCACCCGCGTGGACGCAGGCGAGCCGTTCACCGAGCTGCTCAACCGGCAGCGCGATATCGACATCCAGGCCTTCGCCAATGCCGACGTGCCGTTCGAGCGCCTGGTCGAGGTGCTCAACCCGGTGCGCTCGACCGCGCGGCATCCGCTGTTCCAGGTGGGTCTGTCGTTCCAGAACCTGGCCCAGGCCAGCCTGGAACTGCCGGGCCTCGCGGTGTCGGGGCTGGATATCGACACCCAGCTCTCCCAGTTCGACCTGCACCTGATCGCCACCGACCGCTACGGCGACGCGGGTGAGCCCGCCGGCATCACCGGCTTCTTCACCTACGCCACCGATCTGTTCGATCACGGCACGGTGCAGGGCTTCGTGGACCGTTTCGCCCGCCTGCTCGGCGAGATCGTCGCCGCGCCGCGCACCCCGGTCGGCGATATCGAACTGCTCGACAGCGCCGAGCGCACCCGTCTGGTGGCGGGCCGCAATGCGACCGAGCAGCGGGTCGACACCGAGGCCACGCTGGCCTCGCTGCTGGATGCCACGGTGGCGGCGGCGCCGAAGTCGGTCGCGCTGGTCACTGATGACGGCGCCCAGCTCGCCTACGGTGAACTCGACTCCCGCGTGAACCGCCTTGCCCGGCACCTGATCTCGCTCGGGGTCGGCCCCGAGTCGCGGGTGGCGCTGGCGCTGCGGCGTTCGGTGGATCTGGTGGTCGCCATGTACGCGGTGACCAAGTCCGGTGGCGCCTATGTGCCGCTGGATCCGGATCAGCCGGCCGAGCGCACCGGCTACATCCTGGAGACGGCCGCACCGGTGTGCGTGCTGACCAACGCCGACGCCGGCTTCGATTCCGAACTGGCGCCGGTCATCTCGCTCGATGCGCTGGACCTGTCCGCGCTGAGCGAGGCGCCGGTCACCGACGCCGATCGGGTGGCGCCGCTGCTGCCGCAGCACACCGCCTACGTCATCTTCACCTCCGGTTCGACCGGCCGCCCGAAGGGTGTCGCGGTGCCGCATGCGGCGATCGCGAACCAATTGCAGTACAAGGTGGCCGAATTCGGGCTGGACGCCGCGGACGCGGTGCTGCTGAAGACCGCGGCGACCTTCGACCTGTCGGTGTGGGAGTTCTGGTCGGCGGCGGTCTGCGGTGGCCGGTTGGTCATCGCCGCGCCCGACGGCCATCGCGACCCGGCGTACCTGAACGAGCTGATGGCCCGCGAATGGGTGACCACCCTGCACGCGGTGCCGTCCATGCTGGACGCGCTGCTGACCGGTGAGCTGCCGGATTCGCTGTGGCGGGTGCTGGCCATCGGTGAGGCGCTGCCCGGTTCGCTGGCCCAGCGGTTCCGCGAGTCGCATCCGCGCACCGAGCTGTTCAACCTGTACGGCCCCACCGAGGCCGCGGTCTCGATCACCACCCACCGGGTCGGCGCGGCCGATATCGCCTCGGTGCCGATCGGTGTGCCGCAGTGGAACAGCCAGGTCTACGTGCTGGACGCCCGGCTGAACCCGGTGCCCGACGGTGTGGCCGGTGAGCTGTACCTGGCCGGTGCGCAGCTGGCGCGCGGCTACTTCGGCCGCGCGGACCTGTCCGCGGAACGGTTCGTGGCCAACCCGTTCGGCACCGGTGAGCGCATGTACCGCACCGGTGACCTGGTGGCCTGGAACCGCGCCGGTGAGCTGGAGTACCGCGGTCGCACCGACTTCCAGGTGAAGATCCGCGGTTTCCGCATCGAACTCGGCGAGATCGAAGCGGCGCTGCTGGCCATGCCGGAGGTCGCGCAGACCGCGGTGGTGGCCAAGTCCGATCCGCGCACCGGCGATCGTCTGGTGGCCTACCTGGTGCCCGCCTCCGGTGTGGCCGCGCATGTGGACGAGGTCGGGCTGGAACGGCAGCGCGGCGGTCTCGATGTGGCGCAGGTGAAGTCGGCGCTGGCGGCGGCGCTGCCGTCGTACATGGTGCCCGCGGCCTTCGTGGTGCTCGACGCGCTGCCGTTGAACGTCAACGGCAAGCTCGACCGCAAGGCGCTGCCGGAGCCGGAGTTCGAGGTGCAGGAGTTCCGTGCGCCGTCGACCCCGATCGAGGAGATCGTGGCCGGTGTGTTCACCGAGGTCCTCGGCGTGCAGCGGGTCGGCGCCGACGACGATTTCTTCGCCCTCGGCGGTAACTCGCTGCTGGCCACCCAGGTCGCGGCCCGGTTGGGTGCGGCGCTGGATGCGCGGGTGCCGGTGCGGACGTTGTTCGAGGCGTCCACCGTCGCCGGTCTCGCGGTCAAGGTCGAACAGCATGCCGGCGCCGGTGGCCGCCGCGCGCTGGTGGCGGGCCCGCGTCCGGAGCAGGTGCCGTTGTCGCTGGCCCAGCAGCGGATGTGGTTCCTCAACCAGTTCGATACCGCCTCGGCCGTCAACAACATCCCGGTCGCGGTGCGGTTGAGCGGCGACCTCGATGTGGCGGCATTGCAGCTGGCCGTCGCCGACGTCGTCGGCAGGCACGAGACCCTGCGCACCGTCTACCCCGAACAGGGTGGCGCCGCGCACCAGGTGATCCTGCCCGCCGACCAGGCGGTGCCGGATCTGACGCCCGTCGCTGTGCGCGCAGGCGAACTGCGCGAGCGGATCGTCGAGGTGATCTCCGCGGGCTTCGACGTGACGGTGGAAGTGCCGTTGCGCGCCAAGCTGTTCCAGGTGGACGGCACCGACTATGTGCTGGTGTTCGTCGCTCATCACATCAGCGCCGACGGCTGGTCCATGGGCCCGCTCACCCGCGACGTCATGGTCGCCTACGCGGCTCGCGCGAACGGTGTCGAGCCGGGCTGGGCGCCGCTGCCGGTGCAGTACGCCGATTTCAGCATCTGGCAGCGCGAGGTGCTCGGCTCGGAATCGGATCCGGACAGCCTGATCAGCCAGCAGGCCGAGTACTGGCGCGCCACGCTGGCCGGACTGCCCGACGAGCTGAACCTGCCCGCCGACCGCACCCGTCCGACAGCACAGTCGTTCGCCGGTGGCCGGGTGGTGTTCCCGATCGAGGCCGAGCTGCATCGCAGGCTCGCCGAGGTGGCCAGGGAGCAGAACGCGACCATGTTCATGGTCGTGCACGCCGCGCTCGCGGTGTTCCTCGCGCGCATGTCGGGCACCGACGACATCGCCATCGGCACCCCGATCGCCGGTCGCGGCGAGGCCGAACTCGACGACGTCATCGGCATGTTCGTCAACACGCTGGTGCTGCGTTCGCATGTGCGCGGTGAACTCACCTTCGGTGAGCTGCTCGCCGCGACCAAGGACGCCGATCTGCAGGCGTTCGCGCACGCCGATCTGCCGTTCGAGCGGCTGGTGGAACTGCTCAACCCGGAGCGTTCGACCGCGCGGCATCCGCTGTTCCAGGTGGCGCTGTCGTTCGAGAACCTGCCGGACAACAGCTTCGAGCTGCCCGGCCTGCATGTCGAAGCCGTCGATTTCGACGTCGACACCGCCAAGTTCGACCTGTCGCTGACCATCCGCGAGGCCGCGGGCGACGACGCCGCAGGCATGTACGCCGAGTTCTCCTTCGCGCGTGACCTGTTCGACGACGCCACCGTCGAGGTGTTCGCGCAGCGCTTCACCAGGCTGCTCGAATCCATCACCGCCGCACCGCAACAGCCGGTGGGCGATCTGGCGATCCTGGCCGACGCCGAATACGAGCTGCTGACGCACGTGCACGGCGAAGACGTGATGGCCACCGGCCTGCTGCCGGATCTGCTCACCCATGGCGCCCGGCTGAACCCGGACCAGATCGCGGTGCGCTACGAGGGCCGCTCCATCACCTACCGCGAGCTCGACGAGTACTCCTCGCGGCTGGCGCGGGTGCTCATCGAGCGTGGGGTCGGGCCGGAGCGCATCGTCGCGCTGTCGTTCCCGCGCTCCTACGAGATGGTGGCCGCGTTCTGGGCGGTGGCCAAGGCCGGCGGCGCGCACGTGCCGGTCGACCCGACGTATCCGGAAGACCGGATGCGCCACATGGTGACCGACTCCGGTGCCGTGCTCGGCCTGACCGCGCGCCAGTACCTGGACCGGCTGCCGCACGAGGTCGAGTGGCTGTGCCTGGACGATCCGGCCACCGATGAGCTGATCGACGCGCGGTCGCCCGCACCGGTCACCGATGAGGACCGGATCAGCTCGCTGGCCATGCGGCACCCGGCCTACGTCATCTACACCTCCGGCTCGACCGGTCTGCCCAAGGGCGTCATGGTCACCCACGCCGGTATCGGTGGACTGGCCGACGTCGCGGCGGATCTGTACCACCTGGAATCGCACCACCGGTTCCTGCACATCTGCTCGCCGAGCTTCGATCCGTCGGTGCTGGAGTGGGTGGTCACCCACTACACCGGCGCGACCCTGGTGATCGTGCCGTCGCACATCATCGGCGGGCCCGACCTGGCCGAGCTGCTGCGCGCCGAGCGGGTGACGCACACCGTCATCACCCCGGCGGTGCTCGGCACGGTCGATCCCGAGGGTCTGGACGAACTCGAGGTCGTCTCCGTCGGCGGTGACGTCACCACGCAGGAACTGCTGGCCAAGTGGGAGCCGGGCCGTAAGTACTTCAACGCCTACGGACCCACCGAGACGACGATCATCTCGTCCTACGCGCGCCTGACCGCGGGCCGCCACGTCACCATCGGTTTCCCGGTGCACGGCATGACCGCGCTGGTGCTCGACGCCCGCCTGAACCCGGTGCCGCCGGGTGTGGCAGGCGAGCTCTACCTGGCCGGTGGCGCGCTGGCGCGCGGCTACCACAACCGCCCCGACCTCACCGCGGACCGGTTCGTCGCCAACCCGTGGAGCAGCGAGGGTGCGCGCATGTACCGCACCGGTGACGTGGTGCGCTGGTACGCCGATCCCGAACAGCGGGCGGGCAATGCCGCGGTGGACACCGTGCGATGGGAACTCGACTACGTCGGACGCTCGGACTTCCAGGTGAAGATCCGCGGCTTCCGCGTCGAGCTCGGCGAGATCGACACCGCGCTCGGCAGGCACCCCGACGTGGAGTTCGCGATCACCCTCGGCCGCGACACCGACGCGGGCGCGACGATCCTGGTCTCCTATGTGCTCGCGACGCCGGGCCACGAGATCGACACCGAGCGGCTCACCGAGTTCGTCTCGCGCTCGTTGCCGCCGCATATGGTGCCGTCGGCGATCGTGGTGCTCGACGAGATCCCGTTGACCCCGGTCGGCAAGCTCGACCGCAAGGCGCTGCCGGAACCACAGCTCGCCCCGCGCGAATTCCGGGCCCCGGTCACCGAGGTCGAGGCGATCATCGCCGAGGTGTTCGCCGAGGTGCTCGGCGTGGATCAGATCGGCGTGGACGATTCGTTCTTCGCCCTCGGCGGCGACTCGATCCTGTCCATCCAGCTGGTGTCGCGGGCCAAGGCGCGCGGTGTGGTGTTCAGCCCGCGTGACGTGTTCGAGCGGCGCAGTGTGGCCGCGCTGGCCGAGGTCGCCACGCTCGGCGCGGCACCGGGCCAGATCAGCCTGGAGGAGCTGCCCGGCGGCGGTGTCGGTGACATCCCGCTGACGCCGATCATGGCGCAGATCCTGTCGAGCGGCTCGTCGTTCGACCGGTTCTCGCAGTCCATGGCGTTGCGGCTGCCCGAAGGCATCGACCGGCAGACCTTGGTCGCCACCATCGCGGCCGTGTTCGACCACCATGACGTGCTGCGCTCGCGGTTGCGTCGCGCCGGCGAGTCGTGGGCGTTCGAGGCGCTGGAACGCGGCGCGGTCGACGTCGACGCGCTGGTGCACCGGGTCGACGCGCCAGCGGACATCAGCGAGGCCGAACTCACCGAGCTGGCCACCGCCGAATTCGACGCCGCCCTCGGCCGATTGGATCCGGCCGGTGCCGCGATGGCGCAGTTCGTCTGGTTCGCCTTCGCCGGCGACCGCCGCGATGTGCTGCTCATCGTCGCCCACCACTTCGTGGTCGACGGCGTGTCCTGGCGCATCCTGATCCCGGACTTCGCGGTGGCGTGGTCGCAGCTGGCCGCCGGTCAGCCGGTGAACCTGCCTGCCAACGGCACGTCCATGCGGCGCTGGGCGCACAGCCTGGTCGACGCGGCCGCCGAACCCGAGCGGGTCGCGGAACTGCCGTTCTGGCAGGAGGTCACGGCCACACCCGATCCGCAGCTGGGCGCGCGGGCGTTCGACCCCGAGGTCGACACCTTCGCCACCGTGGAGCGGGTCGAGGTGTCGCTGTCGGCCGAGGTCACCGATGCCGTGCTCACCGCGGTGCCGAGCCTGTACCGCGGCGGTGTGAACGACGGCCTGCTGTCGGCGCTGGCCATGGCCGTCGCGCGCTGGCGCGGTGGGGACGCGGCGCTGGTCAAGCTCGAGGGCCACGGTCGTGAGGAAGAGGTCGTGCCCGGCGCGGATCTGTCCCGCACGGTCGGCTGGTTCACCGCGGCCTACCCGGTGCGGCTGGCCCTCGGCGACGCCGATCTCGACGACGCCTTCGCCGGCGGCGCCGCGCTCGGCGCGATCGTCAAGTCGGTCAAGGAGCAGCTGCTCGCCGTGCCCGACAAGGGCCTCGGCTACGGCATGCTGCGCTACCTCAACGACGAGACCGGCACGCAGCTCGCCGGCGGTTCCACCGGCCAGATCAGCTTCAACTATCTGGGCCGGATGTCGGCCGGTGAGATCCCCGAGGAGCTCGCCGAGGTCGGCTGGGTGCCGGTGGACGATCTGGGCCGCCTCGATGTCGAGATGGACCGGGATATGCCCGCCAACGCCGTGCTCGACATCAACGCGATCGTCACCGACGGCGCGGACGGACCGGAGCTGGGCGCGTCGCTGGCGTTCCCGTCCGGGCTGCTCACCCGCGAACAGGTGCGCGAGTTCGCCGACCTCTGGGTGGCGGCGCTCGAGGCGCTCGCCGCGCATGCCCGCCGCCCCGACGCCGGTGGTTTCACACCATCGGATATGGCGCTGGTGCATGTCGGCCAGAGCGATCTGGAGCAGTGGGAGCGCGAGTTCCCGGCGCTGTCCGAGGTGTGGCCGCTGTCGCCGTTGCAGTCGGGCCTGCTGTTCCACGCACTGATGACGCAGGCCACCGTCGACGTCTACACCATGCAGGCCGTGGTGGATCTCGGTGGCAGCCTGGATGTTTCGCGACTGCGCGCCGCGGCGCAGGGCATCATCGACCGGTACCCGAACCTGCGCACGGCCTTCGTCACCGATTCGTCGGGGCAGGCGGTGCAGGTGGTGCTGGACCGGGTCGAGGCACCGTGGACCGAGGTGGACCTGCGGGAGTTGCCCGAGGCCGAGCGCCTCGGCGAATTGCAGCGCCGGATCGCCGCCGATCAGGCCACGCACTTCGATATGGCGGTGCCGCCGCTGATGCGGTTCACCCTGTTCCGCACCGGCGAGACGCAGTGGCATCTGGCGATCACCACCCACCACATCCTGCTCGACGGCTGGTCGATGCCGCTGCTCATGCGGGATCTGCTGGTGCTGTACGCGGTGCGCGGTGATCAGACCGCGCTGCCGCGGGTGGCCTCCTACCGCAACTTCCTCGGCTGGCTCGCCGGACGCGACCGCGAGGAATCGCTGCGGGCCTGGGCGCGGGCGCTCGACGGGCTCGGCGAGCCGACCCAGCTGGCGCCGCAGCCGCGCGGAACCGAGGACTACTCGATCGGCAAGCTGATCACCGAGATCGACGCCGACCGCACCCGCAAGCTCACCAAGCACGCCGCCGAACTGGGCGTCACGGTGAACACGCTGGTGCAGGCCGCGTGGGGCATCCTGCTCGGCAGGCTCACCGGCCGCGGCGACGTGGTGTTCGGCGCGACGGTGTCGGGCCGGCCTGCGGAGCTGCCCGGCGTGGAGTCGATGGTCGGTCTGTTCATCAATACGCTGCCCGTGCGGGTGCGCATCGATGATCGGCAGAACGTCGGCGAACTGCTGGAGACCCTGCAGCACGAGCAGGCCGATCTGCTCGACCACCACTACGTCGGACTGACCGATATCCAGCGGGTGGCCGGACCGGCCTCGCAGTTCGACACACTGCTGGTGTTCGAGTCGTATCCGATGGACAAGGAGGCCATTTCGGCGGCCAGCTCCATCGACGGCATGTCGGTGACCGGTGTCGGCGTCAACGACGCCACGCACTACCCGCTGACCCTGCTGGTGACCGCCGAGGCGACCATCGAGCTGACGCTGAAGTACCTGCGCAGCCGGTTCACCGCCGACGAGGTCGAGGTGCTGTCCACCAGGTTGCAGCGGGTGCTCGACGCGCTCGTCGGCGACCCGGCCGCGCTCGTCGGCGATATCGACATCCTCGATGCCGGGGAGCGGGCGCAACTGCTCGCCGACTCCGGGGTCGCCGCCGCGACCGCCGCACCCGAGCCGGTCGGCCGGGTCGGTGCCAGGACGGTGGCCAAGGTGCTGGCCGAGGTCGTCGAGGAAGATCCGCAGGCGCCCGCGCTGCTGGCCGGTGATGCCGAGATCGCCTACCAGGAGCTGGACCGCCGGTCCTCGCAACTGGCGCGGCTGCTCATCGCCCGCGAGGTGGGGCCAGGTGACGTCGTCGCGGTGACCCTGCCGCGTTCGGTGGATGCCGTGGTGGCGGCCTGGGCGGTCCAGAAGGCGGGTGCCGCCCTGCTCTTCGCCACCGGCCGCACCGCCGACGAGATCACCACCGCCGGAGCGGCTTTCGTGATCGGTGCGACCGGCGGCCTGCCGGGCCTCGACCCGGCCGACCCCGCGATCGCCACCGAACTCGCCGCCGCCCCGGGCCACCCGGTCTCCTACGCCGACCGGGCCCGCCCGCTCGGCGAAGACCACCCGGCCTTCGTGCTGCTCACGGAGGGCGCACCCGTGGTCCTGACCCAAACCCAGGCCCTCGACCGCGCCGAACACCTGCGCGAGGTGAACGAGATCGACTACGAGTCGGCCACCTTCACCACGGCGGGCACCGGCCGGGCAGCCGTCGACGAGTTCCTGGCCTCCGCCACCGCCGGCGCCCTCTCGGTCCTCCCGACCGACGCGGACCCCGCCGACGACATCGCGGACGGGGAAGTAACGCACTGGTTCGTGGTGCCGGGCGAGGTGATCGACGGGGCGGGTGACGTCCGGATCATCGGCGAACAGTAGTCGCGGTTCGAGGCCGATGGGGCGATGATCGTGGCGCCCCACCGGCTCGAACCGGACAAGGCTACGCAGAATTCCCGAGGGCGCCAGGATGTCGACTCGAGTGCGCGCCCACAGTGTTTCAGCCTGTGTCGTGGTCGAACGCGGTACTCGGCTGTCGACGACACGACGGGTCGATTGCCGGCTGCATTCGCGGTCGGTAGGAGGTGCGTTGCATGCTCAAACCTGCTGCGGGTGCGGGCCGCTGGACTGCTGCCGATCTCGGCGGCCGACCGGAGAACGGACTGCGCTACGAGGTGCTCAACGGTCAGCTCGTGGTCAGTGCGGCACCCGAGCCTCGTCATCAAACGCTGATTCGACGGCTGGTGTGAGCGCTGGTCGGCACGGCGCCGTCGGAATTCGTGGTGCTCGAGGGTGGCGGGATACTGATCGGCGAGGACGAAGCGGTTCCGGACCTCATCGTCGGGCAAGGCGACATCCCTATGGACAGCCGAGGGGTACCAGTCGCGTCCAGCTGGCCGTCGAGGTTGTTTCCGGCTCCACGACGTTGCAGGACCGCATGGTCAAGCCCGTGCTCTACGCGGCCGCAGGGATCCCGAACTATTGGCGATTCGAGATCAACTCCTTCGAAGGCCGGTTGCCGGGAGAGGAACTGCCGGTCCTCTTTGCCCACGTCCTCGGCAGCGATAACACTTACGAACAAACGCATCGCGTGCTGGCAGGGGAGAAGGTCACCTTGCGTAGCCCCTTCGAGGTCGTGATCGACCCGGGCACGCTGCTGCCCTGAGGTCGGCCGAAGTTCGCCTGCCCGCTCCGCACGTCCGTGGCGGCGGAGCGGGTCGATGATCGGCGATCGAATGTTGCGATATCGATCAGGTGAGGGCGTGTTCTTCCACGTACACCTTGCGGCAGACCGGGGCACAGAACACCCGGGTCTCACCGTTGTGGGTGAGGGTGAATTCGGCGGTGGCGATGTCGAGGGTCATGCCGCAGACGGGGTCGACGCCATAACCTTCGGGTACTTCGCGGGTGTCGGCCGCGCTGTCGTAATCGGCGGTCATCATCTTGGTGAGTTCGGTGGCGGTGGTGGTGCGGCCGACGGTGCCGAGGTTGTGTTCGCGCACGCCGAGGATCTGCACCACGCAATGCGGGTCGTCGCGCAGCCGCTGCGGATCGCCCTCGAACTCGGCGATGGCGTCGGTGATCAAGGGGATGATGCCGTCGCCGAATCCCGGGCCCGCCCACGATCCGGGGACGGTGACCCGGGCCAGGTAGCGCGGTGCGTCCGCCGGGCTCGGCCCACCGGTGGCCCAGGCGGCGGGCTGGTGCACGAGCACGTGGGTGAACTCGCGGGCGCGCGCCAGCACCGCGTCCGGCGCGGAATCCGCGGCGGTGATCGTGTGCAGTATGTGCGCGGCGAGGGCGTGGCCCCGCTCGCCGGTCAGGGTGGGATCGGAGACGTAGAGGTCGATGGTCATCATGAGTGGATCTCCTTCGGGGACAGCAGGGTGGTGATGACGATGAGGACGAAGACCGCAACGGCGCACACCACACGGGCGATGTGGAAGTCCTCCCAGCGGGCGAGGGCGTCGGCGTAGTCCGCGGGCGGTCCGGATACCGCCCACGCCTTGATCTCCTGGTTGATCGGCACATTGCCGAGTCGAGTGATGAGGAAGACCGCGACCGCGCCGATCGTCGCTGCTCCGGCCACCCAGCGCTCCCTTCCGCGGGCGCGTACCGCGAGAACCAGGCATCCCGCGAACGTGAGAGCCATAAGGCCTTGCATGACAACGCTGTTGGCCGACATCAGCGCGGTGTGGAAACTGAGACGAACCTCCGGTGCCACCTCGCGGAAGGCGTAGAGCACGTTGGTTCCACCGTAGAGAAAGGCGCCGCCGAGCAGGCCGCTGAACAGCAGCGCGGCGCCGCGGGCGAGACGAGGACGAGCGAAGCTCACCGGTACACCTCGGTCTTCGTCGCATGGGACAGAAGTTCGTCGACCGACCACTGGTCGTCGGCGTGCGCCCCATGCTTGCTCGCCACGACACGGCCGTCGGGTGCGATGAGGAAATCAGCGGGCAGGCCGAGGCGTCCTCCTTCCGGCTTGCCCGGCGGCGCAACGTGACCCGGCGTCCGAGACGCACGCACCTCACGGGTGATGGCGCGGAGAATGGTCGGCCAGGCACGCGGATCGAGCAGGGCACGGGGCGCGGATTCCACACCGAACTCGCGGTAGAGACGGCGGCCGGGGTCGGCGATCACGGCCAGCGGCAGGTCGGCGGTGTATTTCAGGAGCTCCTCGGCACTGGAATGAAAGACGACGACCTCGCGGACATTCGCCGCGTGGATCTCATCCAGCCGGTCGACGACCGACCGCAGATGCAGACTGCACACCGGGCAGCCCGCGAACCTGCGGAATTGCAGATGGACCAGGCAGTCGGGGTCGGGAATCGGCACCGGTGTGCCGGTGATGGTGACGAGCTGTCGGCCGGCGACAGCGGACGGGAAAGGCATCCGAACTCCTTAAGTGTACAAAGTACGCCTACGACCAGTATGCGCGTATCGCGTACGCTGTCAATCCATGCCCCGCCCACGTTCGCTGACCACCGACGATCTGTCCGGCGCCGCTCTCGCCGTGATCGATCGCGACGGTCTGGAGGGGCTCACCATGCGCGCGGTCGCCAAGGAACTCGGCATGGCGACCATGGCGCTCTATCGATATGTCGCCGACCGGACGGCGCTCGAGGTCCTCGTGGTCGAACGCGTCTTCGCCGCCGTCGACCTCACCGTGCCGCGGCAGCTGAGCTGGCGCGACCGCATACGCCTGCTGCTGGACCGAACCCGGCGCGTCGCGGCCGAACACCCCGATACCGTGCCGCTGATCCTGCGGCACCGGCATTCGGCCCGAGCTTCGCTCGGCCTGATCGAAGCCATGCTGTCGACGCTCACCGACGGCGGCCTCACCGGCATCGACCGCGTCATCGCCCAACGCACCCTCATCGCCTACCTACTCGGTTTCCTGCAGAACGAGCACTATGCCGCCCTCTCCGGGGCGGGCACCGCCGCCATGGCCGCCCTATCGTCCGAGGAGTTCCCCTACCTCGCGCAAACGGCCGCCGACGCTCGCACCGTCGCGCCGGAACGCGAATTCAGTGCCGGCCTGGATGTGATACTCGACGGTCTCACGTAATCCGCTGCGTCAGAATGTGATTCGTGAAGTCCCTCGCTATTCGAGCCATTGCTCCACCTCGGTGGGTAATCGAACCGCGTGGATCGGCGCCCGTCCTCGGCACTAGCACCGTTCGTACCGACGCGCGTACGGCTCCGACTCCGGTGCCACCTCGAGGCGGGGTGCTGGGCAGCCGCCGACGAGGACGGCGAACGTGGGGCC
This sequence comes from Nocardia sp. CDC519, assembly GCF_059509835.1. Lineage (NCBI taxonomy): Bacteria > Bacillati > Actinomycetota > Actinomycetes > Mycobacteriales > Nocardiaceae > Nocardia > Nocardia sp. CDC519. The sequence continues at coordinate 3,270,936 of NZ_CM183377.1, forward strand.
GCTGCGGGTGATGATGGTGTAGTCGACCACGCCGCCGCGTTCGGACAAGTGGGGCAGGTGCCGGTCGGCGAGTTGGCTCGCCTGTGCGGCACTGAGTTCCGCTCCGTCGGGCGGGAATACCTGGACGCCGAGTGTGCGGCCCGTGGCGTCGGGCGGATCGAATACTGACACCCGGACGATCGCCGAGGTGGGTTGCTCGGACAGGAACCATTCCCACAGTGCGAGTTCGCTACCCGATGGGAAACGGCGGCGGCCCTCCGCGTGGATCACGCTGGGTTCCAGCCTCGAGTAGTTCTCGGACATGCTCTTCCCGTGAACGGGGGAGACCGTCCAGCGGTTGGGCGCCAGTTCCGGGAACTCCGCGATGATTCGTCGCATCGCCGCGGTGGCTCGGTAGGGTTCCGCCTCGGAGCCGGCGCTGACATCGACGGCGTGAACCCCGGACCAGTGGATCTGCGCACCGGTGCCGGCCAGCGAGAGGCGGGCCCAGTTGTGCGCGGCGTCGACTTCCGGTGCGACGTCCCGTCCGAAGGCCCAAGACCCGTGATAGGAGTCCGTCAACCGTTCCATCTGGACCACTGTCGTGTCGCCTCGGTAGTGCGGTGGTAGCGGCTGAGCGGCCATGACACGCACCACCGACCCGGCGTCGGCTGGTGCGGTGCCATCCTCGAGCCGCACGTCGAGCAGGGACGTGTAGTACGAGTTGGGGCCGTAGGGGACGTATTCGAATACATGTGACGCGTCTGCCACTCCCGGAACGGCTTCGATGGCCGACTCGATCCGTCGCGACCAACTGTCCCGCTCGTTCTGGTCGGGTCCTTCCGGGAAGAGCGAACATCCGGTGAGCAGGATCGCTGCCATCGACACGATGGCAGGCACTGTGAAGCGCATGAGCAGTCATCCTGCCAGCAGCCGGTACCGGGCGGCTGGACGAATCTTGTCGGCTGAGGGAATGCATCGGCCGCGGCGCGCGGGATCGAGCACCGGGCAGGGACTGCATCGGCCGGATTACTCGACGGCCGCGCTGAGCCGCGCGGTGAGTTCGCGGACGCGGGCGATCAGCTCCGGGGGTTCGTGGATGCGGAATGGCAGATCGAACAGGGCGAGGTAGATCGCCAGTTCGTCGAGGGAGTTGGAACCGGTGCGTAGCGTGCAGGATTCGGCGTCGATCGGTTCGATGGCGCCGATCGTCGGCGGGATTCGGTCGGCAGCGGTCTCGGCGGGGACGGCGATGGTGACCCGGGCCGCGTAGCGGTACGGCGCCACCGCCACATTGCTGGAGACATATCCGGCGAGGTCGACGTCGGGAGCCTCGCGTGGAGTGAAACGTGGGCCGGTGGGAGTGCGCGGGTGCAGCCGGTCCACGCGAAAGGTGCGCCAGACGGCGCGGTCGACGTCCCAGGCGATGAGGTACCAGCGGCGGCCGGTGTGGGCGAGTCGGTGTGGTTCGGTGATACGCAATGTCGTGGTGCCGTCGTGGCTTCGGTAGTCGAAGCGCAGGCGGTGCTTGTCGCGGATCGCGCCGGCGATGGCGGTGAGGATCTCCGGATCGACGGCCGGGCCACCCGCGCCGACGGTGACGGTCGCCGCGAGCAGCGTGCGCACCCGATGACGCAACCGAGCGGGCAGCATCTGCTCCAGCTTCGTCAGCGCTCGCAGCGAACTGTCCTCGATGCCGGTGATGGTCCCGCCGGCGGCGGTGCGCAGGCCGATGGCGACCGCGACGGCCTCGTCATCATCGAGCAGCAGCGGCGGAAGATGGCTGCCCGCACCGAGCCGGTAGCCGGCAACGCCGCGCGCCGCTTCGACCGGATATCCGAGGTTGCGCAGCTTGTCGATATCGCGGCGCACGGTGCGGATATCGATGCCGAGTTCGGCGGCCAGATCGGTGCCGGTCCATTCGCGATGCATCTGCAATAGCGACAGCAGACGCAAGAGCCGCGCCGACGTTTCCCACATACTTTCAGTCTGCCGCACGGTTAGGGCCGAAACTGTCCTAACCGGCTCCTACCGTAGCTCCCATGACCATCACTCCCTTCCGGATCGACATCCCGCAGAGCGACCTCGACGACCTGCACCGCAGGCTCGACGCGACCCGCTGGCCCGCATCGCTGCCCGGCGACGACTGGGATACCGGCGTGCCCACCGGCTGGCTGCGCGAGCTGGTCACCTACTGGCGCGACGAGTACGACTGGCGGGCGGCCGAACGCGGACTCAACGAACTCCCGCAGTTCACCACCGAGATCGACGGGCAGCTGATCCACTTCCTGCACGTCCGCTCGCCCGAACCGGGCGCGTTCCCGCTGATCCTGACCCACGGCTGGCCCGGTTCCATCGTCGAATTCCTGGAGCTGATCGGCCCGCTCACCGACCCGCGTGCGCACGGTGGCGATCCGGCCGACGCGTTCCACGTGGTCATCCCGTCGCTGCCCGGCTTCGGGTTCTCCGGCCCGGTCGCCGATGCCGGCTGGACGGTCCAGCGGATCGCGGCGGCGTGGGCGGAGTTGATGTCGCGGCTCGGGTATGAACGCTACGGCGTGCAGGGCGGCGATATCGGCGCCGCGGTGAGCCCGGAGGTCGGTCGCGTGGCACCGGATCGGGTGGCGGGCGTGCACGTCAACGGCGGCGTTGGCGACTTCCTGCCGCTACCGCTGGCGGAGGAAGAACTGGCGACGCTGACCGACCTCGAACGCGATCGGGTGCGCCGCACCGAGGCGTTCATGCACGAGGAATTCGGCTACATCGCGATCCAGTCGACCCGCCCGCAGACCCTGGCCTACGGGCTGGTCGACTCACCGGTCGGTCAATTGGCATGGATCATGGACAAATTCAGGGAATGGACCCACCCGCGCACCCTCGACCCCGACAAGATCATCGATCGAGACCGGCTGCTCACCAACGTGATGCTGTACTGGCTCACCGGGACGGCCGGCACCGCGGCCTACGTCGGGTACGCGCAGGACGCACCCTGGGGTGCGCAGAAGCAGAACTCGGGCGTGCCCACCGGCGTGATCGTGTTCGCTCACGACGTCGCGATCCGCAAGTACGCGGGCACCGCCGACACGATCACCCGCTGGATAGACGTCGACCGCGGCGGCCATTTCGCCGCACTCGAGGAGCCGGTGCTGCTCACCTCCGATATCCGCGAATTCTTTCGCGACCTGCGCTGAGCCGCTCAGGGCAGTGACTCCGCCAGCTCACCCGCCGAGCGCCAGGACTGACGTTCGGCGGCGAAGGCCCGCGCCTGCACGGCACGGAATTCGGCGATGGAATCGGCGTTGCCGGCGAGGAAACGACGGTAGTCGGCGAGCCGGAACTCGCCGTCGTCGGTGCGCAGGTGCACGTTCCCGCGCGCGAAATCGGCGCGGAGGTCGAGCAATTCGTCCGGCTCCACCGGATACCAGCGAATGCGGTCGAAATACCGGAGTAGCCAGGGCGTTCCGGTACCGCGATGGTTCCACACCTGGGTCGTGCGACCGACGAACTGGTATCCGCCCGGACCTTCCATCCCATAGATGCACAGGTAGGCGCCGCCGATGCCGACCGCGTTCTCCGGCGTCCACGTGCGGGCCGGGTTGTACTTGGTGGTGACGAGCCGGTGCCGCGGGTCGATCGGAGTCGCGACCGGCGCACCGAGGTACACATCGCCGAGACCGAGCACGAGATATTCGGCATCGAACACGGTGCGGTAGACGTCCTCGACCGACCCCAGGCCGTTCATCCGCCGGATGAACTCGATATTCCACGGGCACCACGGCGCATCCGCGCGGACCCCGTGCATGTACCGGGTGATCGCCTCCCTGGTCGAGGGATCGTCCCAGGACAGCGGCAGGTGCACGGTCCGGCTCGGCACCACGAGCGCGTCCGAGGCGGGCAGCTGTCGTTCGGCTTCGGTGAGCAGATCCAGCAGCGTCCGCACCGGAAGGACCGCCGGATCGACCTTCACCTGGAGTGATCGCACGCCCGGCGTCAGGTCGACGATTCCGCGCGGTGCGAGCGCGAGCAGATGCTCGTGTAGCGCGTGTACCCGGGCGCGCAGGCCGAGATCCAAGGTCATGGCGCCGTATTCGATGAGCACACCGTCGTCACCGGCGCGCCGGTAGGTGACGCCGGTGTCGTCGTCGGCGTCGATGCGGCGGAGAATGCCGTCGTCACCGTCGCCGCCGGCTGACAGCACCGGCTGCCAACCCGCCCGCCGAGCCGGGCCCAGCGAGGCCATCGGCGCGGAGTGCTCCGCCCGGATCGGCACGAACCGAACCGTATCGCCGGGGCACAGCTGGCCGAGTTTCCACCGATCCGCCGCGACCACCGTGACCGGGCAGACGAAGCCGCCGAGGCTCGGACCATCCGGGCCGAGCAGAATCGGGGTATCGCCGGTGAAGTCCAGCGCACCGACCGAATACGGGGTGTCGTGAATATTGGACGGATGCAAACCCGCTTCACCCCCGTCGGTGCGCGCCCACTCCGGTTTGGGTCCGATGAGCCGCACGCCGGTGCGATCGGAATTGAAATGCACCTCGTAATCGGTGCCGACAATGGTGTCGAAGTCGGCGCGGGTGAAGAACTCCGGCGCGCCGTGCGGGCCCTCGGTGACGGCGAGTTCCCAGCGCCGCGACATGACCGGCCGATCGTCGGCCGGTACCGCGGTGGCACGCGGGGGACGGGGCGGTCCGAGCGGCAGCGGCTCACCGGCTCGCAGTATCCCTCCGGTGCTGCCGCCGAACTTGCCGAGGGTGAACGTTGCCGAGCTGCCCAGATATTCGGGTAGTGCGAGGCCACCGGACAACAGAATGTAGGTGCGCAAACCAGGTCCTCGGATGGCCCCCACCTCGAGGACCGCGCCCGCGGCCACTTCGAGGGTGCGCCACTGCTCCACGGCCGCGCCGTCCACCGTTACCTGCGCCGGCGCGCCGGTGACGCAGACCCAGGTGGTCGCCTGGAACCGCAGCGCCGGCCCGGTGAGCGTGCATTCCAGGCCGGTCGCGCCCTCGGCATTGCCGAGCACCCGGTTCCCGAGCCGGAACGACACATCGTCCATCGGACCCGACGGTGGCACTCCGACATGCCAATACCCGATGCGCCCCGGCCAGTCCTGCACGGTGGTCATCGCACCCGGCCGGACCACCTCCACCTGGTGGACCGGCAGCGCGGCGTCCGGTGCGGTGACCGGAGCGGGATCGATGACGGTCATCGCGACACCACCATGCGAACCGGAGTGGGCTCGAAACCGTTGCAGGGGTTGTTGATCTGCGGGCAGTTCGATACCAGCACCAAGGTGTCGGTGTCGGCGCGCAGGGTCACCCGCTTGCCCGGCGCCGACCGGCCGTCCACGATGCCGAGGGTGCCGTCGGCCTCCACCGGGACATTCATGAACCAGTTGATATTCGACACCAGATCGCGTTTGCCCAGACCCCAGCGCATGCCCTCGGCGAGGAAGTTCTCCACGCAGGCGTGCTGATGGCGGGTGTGGTGGCCGTAGCGCAGGGTGTTCGATTCCTGGGAGCAGGCTCCGGCGAGGGTGTCGTGGTTGCCCACCTCGTCGGCGACCACCGTCATCAGTGGGGTGCCGTTCTCGGTGCGCAGCACGCTGCCGGTGGTGAGGAAGATATTGCGCTGAGCGGCGACGGTGGCCTGGGCGCTGTATCGGTCGGCGTGATCGTCGGCCGCGTAGAGCAGGCAGTCGACAGCTTGGTTGCCGTGCAGGTCGATGATCTCGAGGTACTCGCCGGCGCGGACGATCGCCGACCACGGGGCGCAGGCCTCGACCAGGTGGTCGCCGATGACGGTGCGGGCAATGGTGTCGCTCATGCGATGTCCTTCGAGTCGAGGGCGGCCGCCCATGCGGTTTCGGTGTTCTGCACGGCACGCAGGTATTCCGGATCGGTGTTGTGTGTGGCGCCGAGATCGGCGGGGGCGGGCCACGCCAGCACATCGAGATCGGTGACCGGCCGGTCGTCGAGCGCGTGGGCGGCATTGGCGATCAGCACGATGAGCGGAAGGTGGATGATCAGCTCGACAGCGGCACCGGGGGCCCGGTTGCCGGTACTCGTGAGGCTGCCGTCGTCGCCTACTCGCACACCACGGAACAACGACACGGGGGGTGCGATATCGCGCGGCGTCAAGCCCTGCTTGGCTGCGGCCATGCGCAGGAGGCTCCGGCCGGTGTCCGAGGGCCCGCACAGCGCGTCATGGTGGCCGGAATCGTCGGTCGTGATGGTGGCGAGCACCCGGCCCTGATCCGAGAGCAGCGGATGACCGGGACCGAGGTAGGCCTGCCAGGGCACCTTCATCGTGTCGGCGACATTGAGTCGCTCCCAGGGCGCGCCGGCCCGCAAGAGTGACAGGTGGGCGCAGGCGGCACCGCCAGGGTCGGCCAGCCGCAGGCGGGCACCGCGGCCGAGCACGACGTTGGTGTAGCCGTCGGCCGGAATGCGCTGGGCGAAGGTGAGAGCCTCCAGGTCCAGGCCCGGCGGGAGGTCGGGTCCGGCGATTGTCGCTGTCGCCGCTTGCGCCCGGGCATGGGCTCGGGCGCCGGTGGTGGATGAGGTCGTCTGATTCATCTGTGCTCCTCGATACGGATGGCAGGCGGTTTCGGGGCTCGCGGCCCGATCGGCGGAACGGGCTCGCGGACAGCGGGTTCGGGTTCGAGCCGTTCGCGCGCCCAACGGCCGGGTGAGTTGGCGCGCGGTCCGGCCGCGCGATGGTCGCGGCCGCGGGTATCGCGTCAGCGGACGAGGCGGCGGCTGTCGGGTCAGCCGTCGCGCGTCGGCTCGGGTAGTCGGTTGCGGCGTCGGCTCGAGGTCAGCGGTTCGGCGTCGGGTCGGCAGCCAGTGGTTGAGGCATCGGCTCCGAGGCGGCGGTGCGGCCGACCACCATCCGGTAGACCAGCACACCGACCGCGAGCGTGCCGAGCACGAAGATCGGTGCGGCCCAGCGCATGACCGCCGACCCGCCGTCCGGCGTGTACACCTCGGCCCTCGGCCAGGCCAGATTCACGACCATCGCGATGCCCCAGAACACCGCGAGCACATTCACCGGAATCCCGAAGCGGCCCAGCGAGAACAGCCCGGCCCGGCTGCTCGCCTGCTCCGCGGCGGGCCAGCCCCGGAAACGGCGCACCAGCAACGGCACCGTCACCAGGAGATAGGCGAGATACAGCGTCACGATGCAGACGCTGGCCAGGGTCGCGAAGATGGCGGCATTGCCGAGATTCACCAGCAGCAGCGCGATGGCGAGCACGCCGAACACCACCGCGGGCAGCACGGGTGTGCCGAAGCGGGGGTGCACGACCGCGAGCGCGCGGGCGAAGGGCAGCTTCCCGTCCCGTGCCATCGAGAAGATCAACCGGGACCCGGCGGTCTGGATGGCCAGCGTGCACACCATGATCGCGATCGCGACACAACCGAGCAGCACCTTGCCCGCCGTGCTGTTCAACTTGGCCGTCAGCACATAGGCCAGGCCATCGGCGGACAGGGCGCCGTCGGACAGGCTCGGCGCGGCCATCAGCGCGCCGAGCAACATCAAACCGCCGCCGATCGCCGAGACCGTCAGCGCGGTCAGGATCATCCGTGGCGCGACCCGGCGCGGATCTTTGGTTTCCTCGGAAAGCTCACCGGCCGAATCCAATCCGATCATGACGTAGGCCGCCATCAGCCCGGCCACCAGGAACGCCGCCCAATAGGGGCCGGGCGCGGCGTGCTCGGTCTCGAACACGACGCCGGGGCCGCGTTCGGTATCGGCGAAGAACAGCGCGATGATCGCCAGCACGCCGACGATCTCGATGGTGACCCCGATCGAATTGATCCGCGCCATGAGATCGATGCCGATGACATTGATCAGCGTGGTCAGCGCCATCAATACGGCGCCGAGCAGCACCGCGTTCATCGCACCGGACGACGAGGTGAGTGCGGTCTCGGAGCCGATGATCTGGAATCCGCTCCAGATCGAGGGCAGCACCACCTGCAGCGCGATCGCCGCCGCTGCCGCGGTGACCACCCGCGCGATGATCATCAACCAGCCGGCGAACCAGCCGACGACCGCCCCGCCAAGCCGCCGCGACCACTGGTAGATGCACCCCGACAGCGGATACCGCGCCGCCAGTTCGGCGAAGTTCAACGCAACCATGAGCTGGCCGAGGAACACGATCGGCCAGGTCCAGAAGAACGCGGCCCCGCCGAATGAATAGCCGAAGCCGAAGAACTGGAAGATCGTGGTGAGGATCGAGACGAACGAGAAACCGGCCGCGAACGAGGCATAGCGCCCGAGCTTGCGGTGCAGGACCGGCTGATAGCCGAAATCGGCGAGATCGGCACTGTCGGAGCCGTGATCGGGCGGATCTGCGGGGCGGGTGTCGACTGTGGTGGCCATATGCGGAGGTCCTTCGGCGAGCGCCAATAACTATCAGCCGATAGTTTTGCGGCCGCGATCGCGCTTTCGGTGACCTGCGTGTATCGGTTGGAGGTCGCCCGGTAACTTCTGGGTTTCCTGCTTTTCTATCGAATGACAGAAATCTCACCGCCTGGTGCGGCGCATGGCGAGGCGGGCCGGGTGCCCGCGTGCGGGGCCCGTGATCGGCGCGATGCGAGAATGAGGGCGTGGTCAATCTCGGTCCAGGACGTCCGCGCGTCGAGCAACGCCTGCGCCGCGGCAGCACACCACGCGAGGAGATCCTCGACGCCGCTGCCGAGCTGTTCACCACCAACGGCTACGGCAGCACTTCGACCCGGGGAATCGCCGACGCCGTCGGCATCAGACAGGCCTCGCTGTACCACCATTTCGCCGCCAAGGACGACATCCTCGACGCGTTGCTCGCCGAAACCATCGCCGCGCCTTTGGCTTTGGCCGCGCGGCTGCGCGAGATCGATGACCGGGCGCCGGTACGGCTGTATGCCCTTGCCTGGTCGGACGTGGATCAACTCTGTGCGTCGCGGTGGAATCTCGGCGCGCTGTATCTGCTACCGGAGCTGCGCGGGGAGCGCTTCGCGTCGTTTCGGCTACGGCGTGACGAGCTTCGCACGCAGTACGAGCAGTTGGCCGCGGAGGTGGTGGCCGAGGCGGGGGCAGCCGGTGTGCCGGCCGCGATCACCTTGCCGTTCCGAATGGTCGAAACCGTGATCAGTATCCGATCCGATCATGGCGCGGCGCCTGCCACGGCGCGCTCGGACATCTCCGATGCGGTGCTGCGCGTCCTCGGCTGGCCGGGCCCGCTGGACCCGGTGCGGGCCGAAGCGGGTGCGCTCCTCGGGCGCATCGGCTGAAATTCAGGACTTGCCTTTGGCGGCGACCCAGTCCAGACCCCAGTTGTAGCGTGCGTCGACGACGCTGTTGGTCCAGCCCGGCCGTTCGACCGACGGTGGAACGAAGACGCCTTCGCGACGGACCAGCAACTCCCCGTCGACGTTCTCGATCAGCGCGAGAACCATCGACCGCGAATTATCTGTACAGCCATCGACTTGCATCTCGATCGGTGGCGCACCGGGCGGGTACAGCGTCGCGGTTGCTCGTACGCCTCGCAGGTCGGGGGCACCTTCGTAGAGCGTTGCGTACACCAGCAGGCGTTTGAAGTCGGCGACGTGGTCGAGATTGATGTCGAGATTCTCGCCGTTGACCGCACTACCGGTTCGATCGTCCTTGTCGAGTCGCACGTACGGCTCGGTGTCGAGCGCTCCGAAACTACCGAGCGCCTGGATGATCCCTTTGTTGCCGTTGCCGAGCTCCCACAGGCAGCGGAGATCGAGGTCGATGGCTTTGCCGCGGCGCTTGCCGAACAGGCCCCCACCCCCCGTCGACCAGTTGAGATTCACCCGCATCGTGCCCGCGCTGACGCCGCCCTTGGTCAGGGACACCGACGGCGCTTCCTTGGTCAGGGACAGCTTGGTCATACCGATCGGCGCCGATCCCGCCGGCGCGCGATGCTGCGGCGCCGGCGGGAATGGCTGGGGTGCCGACTGCTGGTAGTGCGGTCCCGGCGCGAACTGCGGCGGCGCCGGCTGCTGGTACTGCGGCTGTGCGGCGAACTGCGGTCGGTGCGGTGCGGGGTTCGGCGGAATCCCTTGGGGCTGCTGGAACTGCGGTGGTTGCGGCGCGGCACTCGGTGCAGGCACCTGCGACGCCGTCGGCTGTGGTGGCGTCGGCGGCGGGTTCGGCTGGACAGGCGCCGGGTCCTCATCGACGGAGATGCCGAAATCGGTAGCGAGCCCGGCGAGCCCGGTGTCGTAGCCCTGCCCGACCGCGCGGAATTTCCACGCGCCCTGCCTGCGGTAGAGCTCGCCGAGCACGAAGGCGGTTTCGCTGGTGGCGCCGGTGCTGTCGAAGCGCGCGAGCTCGGCGCCGTTCGCGGGATCGAGCAGGCGTACATACAGGCCGTGGAGCTGGGCGAAGGTGCCGCCGTCGGCGGAGGCGGCGATGACGATGGTGTCGATCTGGGGTTCGACCTGAGCCAACCGCACGGCGAGCAGATCGATGACCTGCGCCCCCTGCTGCTTCCCCTCGTGCCGCACCGCACCCGACGGATGCGCGGGCTGGTTGTAGAACACGAAATCGTTGTCTGAGCGGACCTTACCCTCGGCGAGCAGCAGGGCGGACGCGTCCGCGTCGGGGACGCCCGGCCCGGATCGCCATCCCACTTCGACACGAACCGCGGCCAGGGGAACAGCGACGTTGGCGCCCTTCGTCATCGACACGACTGCCAACGTATCCGAGGACGGTGCACCCGGCCACCCGGCGCGAATCCGGCCGGGCCGACTCGCCGCTCAGTGCGTCGGTGGCGCGATATTCCAGTGCTCGTGCAGCGCTCCCGCGATCTCCGGCAAGACCATCACCGGAATCTTCTTGCGGCGCAGCATGTTCCGGATCTGATCCACCTGCTCGCGTTTACGCATGTCATAAGCGCTCGACACCGGCCCGCTCACCGGCGGGATCGACAACAACACGAGTTCGCCGTGCTCTTCGTCGCCGCCGACCAGGTCCAGCGCCAGCGACCAGCGGGCGCGCTCGTCGAGGGTGAACCGGCCCGCGACCACCCGGTCCCAGTCGATGCTGGTCTCGGCCCACGGGGTGCGGCGGTAGATGGCGCCTTCGGTGAGCACGACGGCGTCACGGGTGAACAGGGCCACCAGCACCGCAACGCCGGCGATCGCACCGGCGAGCAGCCCGGTGAACACGCGGTTCATCCCGAACGCGGCGATGGTGGCCAGGCACAGCGCGACCGTGACGGCGATGCCGAGCACGCCGTAGATCATCGCGCGCCTGGTGGGCACCACGCCCGCGTGCACCAACGTCATCTCGTCTCCGTCCGCTACCGCAACTGGCTGGTCAGGACCATACTGCCGCGGCGCGGACGTCGCCACCAGAGGACGGCTCAGGCCTGCAGCGCGACGGCCGCCTCGGCGGTGTAGACGAGGAAGGTCAGGCTCTGCTGGAAGTACAGCTGCACCGATTCCGCGTCGTGGCTCAGGTAGCCGATCGAGAGATCCTGGCCGATCTGGAGGTCGAAATCGCCGCCGCGGGTGGTGAGCACGAACGCGCCGTCGATGGCGGGCGCCCAGATGATCTCGCCCTCCGGGATGAGGCGCTCGATGTGGGTGCGGATCGGGTGCCCGTGGTCGGAGGTCTCGCTGACGGCGGTGTAGAGGTCGGCGCTCAGCAGCACCGAGTAGGGGCCGTCCACACCGGCCAGGCGCAGCTCGCTCAGCGCCTGCGCGACGGCCTCTGGTACCAGCCGCGGATCGCTGGGCACCGCGACCGGCTCGTTCGATGCGCTGGCCCGGATGCCGGTGATGTTGGCGGCCGGGTAGCCCTCGAAGATGGCGCGGTCCTCGGCCCAGGCGATGCGCTTGGCGGCGTCCTTGACCGGGTCCAGGTCGGCGTCCTCGGCGCCGCGCTCGATATTGTCGAGCTCCTCGCGCGAGAGGGTGAACGGCACCCGCAGCTCCACCAGCGGGGCCACCAGCCGCTGCCGGGCCTGCACGCCGTCATCGGGGGCGGCGATGGGCGCGGTGCGGCCGAGCCCGACCGCGGAGTAGTCGGTGCCGTGCGGACCGGACAGATCGACGACGCGGCGGCCGGCGATATGCCGCTTGAAGGTGCGGGTGGCCTCTTCCTCGATCGCCGACCAGGCCTCGGAGGTGATCGGCGCGAGTTCACGATGCAGGTTGTTCATGAATTAACTGCTCCTTTTCAACGTGCCGATACCGAGAGAGCCGTCGGCGGCAGGTGCGGCGGGGGTGGCGTCGTCTGCCGGTGCGTCCCCTGGCGGGTCGGGCAGATCGTCGAGGAAGTCTTGGGCGGGAACGAAGAACAGGCTGCCGGTGACGGCGATGGAGAAATCCAGGATCCGGTCGTAGGCCGCCTCGTCGGAGCCGAGGAACATGCGCTCGAGCATGCGTTCGGTGACGCTCGGCGTGGCCGAATAGCCGACGAAGTAGGTGCCCATCTCGTTGTCGCGGATGCTGCCGAAGGGCATATTCGCCCGCAGGATCTGCCGTTCGGTGCCGTCCGGGTCGACGATGGTGTTCACCGCGACATGCGAGTTCGCGGGCTTCACCTCATCGGGCAGCTCGAAATCGTCGAGCTTGGTGCGCCCGATGACCCGTTCCTGCTCCTCGACCGAGGTTGCCGCCCATTCGCTCATCTTGTGCACGTACTTCTGCACGATGACGTAGCTGCCGCAGGTGAAATCGGGGTCCTCGTCGCCGATCAGCGCCACCCGGCCCGCCGGGGACTCGGCGAGCGCGCCCTCGGGGTTCTCGGTGCCGTCCACGAAGCCGAGCAGATCGCGTTGTTCGAAGTACCGGAAGCCGGTGACCTCGTCGACGATGGTGGCCGCCCCATCGAGCCGCTTGCCGATCGCCATGGCCAGCTCGAAGCAGGCGTCGTGCACCTCGGCCTTGATGTGGAACAACAGGTCACCAGGGGTGGCGGGCGCCTGATGGCGCGGGCCGTCGTATCCGGGGAACTCGTGCAGTTCGGCCGGGCGAGGCCCGGAGAACAGCCGGTCCCATGCCGCGGAGCCGATGCCGACGATGCAGGTGAGGTCGGCTCCGGGCAGCCGGAATCCCACCGAACGGCGCAAACCCGCCAGATCGGCGAGCAGATCGCGCACCGTCGCTTCGCCACCCTCGTCGATGGTGGCGACGAGGAAGATCGCGGACGGTGTGAGCGGTTGGAGGATCGGCTGCGGCTCACCCATGATCGACAAGCCTAGTAGCTGCGAGCGTGCTGACCGCAGCGATTGGGCAAGGGCGTGTTAAGGCTCACCCGGATCATGGGGCGCGCGTTGCTGTTTCGTAAGCCTCACCTACGTCGGCGCGCTATTTCGCGACGGTCAGCAGAAAGGCCACGTCGTCGACGGCTTTGACGCTGTGCCGGGCCTTGGGGACCACGAGCAGATCGCCCGCCGAACCCTTCCATTCGTTGGCGCCGCTGATCAGGGTCAGGGTGCCGCTGAGCACCAGCAGGGTGGCATCGCCGAAGTTGTCGTGTTCGGCCAGGCTCTGGCCCGCACTGAGACCGACGACGGTCTGGCGCAGCGTTTGCGCGTGGCCGCCGTAGATCGTTTGCGAGCTACGGCCGCTCGTGGCGGTAGCGGCCAGTTTGAGTTGCTGGCGAGCTACCGCGGTCAGCGATTTCTTGTCCATGGACTGCCTTTCGCAGATCACACCCGGAACAGGGCTGGTGTTCGGGGCCGATATCGCTGAGTATGCCCGACCCGTCACCGGCGCTCGGGCGTTTTGCGTCGGTTGTGCGGTCGGAGCGGGAGTGCAGTGGGAAGGATTCAGCGGCGTCGAGTGAATCTGCGGATCCGGTACCGAGGGCCCGCACTCGACTGCTGCCACGGCGTGTCGTCGTCGGCCCGCCAGTGCGCGTCGATGGGCGGTGCGTAGGCGTCGCCCGCGATATCGAGGTCGATCTCGGTGACCAGCAGCTCGGTGGCGTACTCCATTGCGGCGCGATAGATTTCGCCGCCGCCCATGATCCACACATCGTCGGGTGCGGTCAGTGCGAGCGCGTCCGGGAGTGAGGCGCTGCGTTCGGCGCCCTCGCCCGACCAGTCCGGCTGTCTGGTCACCACGATATTGCGGCGACCGGTCAGCGGGCGGAAACGTGGCGGCAGCGAATCCCAGGTGCGCCTGCCCATCACCACCGGATGACCCAGGGTGACCGCCTTGAAGTTGGCCATGTCCTCGGGCACCCGCCAGGGGATCCGGTTGCCCGCACCGATCACCCCGTCGGGTGTCTGGGCCCAGATCAGGCCGATGACACGGGACGGACTCACACGGCCACCGGGGCCTTGATCGCCGGGTGGTGCCGGTAGTCGGCGATCTCGATGTCGTCGTAGGTGTAGTCGAACAGCGAGGACGCCTTGCGCAGGGTCAGCGTGGGGAACGGGTAGGGCTCGCGGGTCAGCTGTTCGGTGACCTGTTCGACGTGGTTGTCGTAGATGTGGCAGTCACCGCCGGTCCAGATGAAATCACCCGGCTCGAGCCCGGTCTGCTGGGCCACCATATGCGTGAGCAGTGCGTAGCTGGCGATATTGAACGGCACCCCGAGGAACAGGTCGGCGCTGCGCTGATACAGCTGGCAGGACAGCTTTCCGTCGGCCACATAGAACTGGAAGAACGCGTGGCACGGCGCCAGCGCCATCTTGTCCAGTTCGGCCACGTTCCACGCCGACACGATCATCCGCCGCGAATCCGGATCCTCGCGCAGGGTGCGCAGAACCTGGGAGATCTGGTCGATATGACTGCCGTCCGGGGTGGGCCAGGACCGCCACTGCACGCCGTAGACCGGGCCGAGCTCGCCGTCGGGTGCGGCCCATTCGTCCCAGATCGTCACACCGTGCTCGCGCAACCAGCCCACATTGGAATCACCGCGCAGGAACCACAGCAATTCGTAGACGATCGACTTCAGGTGCACGCGCTTGGTGGTGATCAGCGGGAACCCGGCCGATAGGTCGTAGCGCAGTTGATGGCCGAAGACGCTGCGGGTGCCGGTGCCGGTGCGATCGGATTTCGGCGTGCCGGAGGTGAGCACCTGACGGAGCAACTGTTCGTACTGGGTGTCTGGGGTGGTCACGTCCTCGACCTTACTTCCAGCCCGTCGGCTCGGCCGCGACCCCCGGCGGCGTCGGTGCGCTCGATGCCGCCCCATAGGCTCGCCCCATGCGGAAGCTGTACGTGATCGGCATCGGCGCCGGCGATCCGGACCAGGTAACGGTGCAGGCCATCAAGGCCATGCGCGAGGCCGAGGTGTTCTTCGTGATCGGCAAGGGCGCCGAGAAACAGGAACTGGTGGATGTGCGCACCACCATCCTGGCCGAGCACATGGATCATCCGTATCGGATCGTGGAGATCGCCGATCCGCCCCGGGCGCGCACCCCGATGGACGGGGCCGGCTACCGCGAGGTGGTCGACGACTGGCACGAACGCCGCTCACTGTTGCTCGAAGACGAGTTCGCGCGGGTCGACGGGGTCGGCGCGATTCTGGTCTGGGGCGATCCGTCCCTGTACGACAGCACCCTGCGCATGGTCGAACGAGTGCTCGCCCGCGCGACGATCAGCTTCGACTACGCCGTCATCCCCGGCGTGACCAGCGTGCAAGCCCTCGCCGCCAGCCATCGGACGGTGTTGCACCGCGTCGGCGAACCGGTGCACATCACCACCGGACGCCGCCTGCGCGAGGAGGGCCTGGGTCCCGGATCGACGGTCGTCATGCTGGACGGGGACTGCGCGTTCACCGATCTGCCCGGCGATACCAGGATCTGGTGGGGCGCCTACCTCGGCATGCCCGATCAGGTGCTCGTCGAAGGTTCGGTCGCAGAGGTAGGTGCGCAGATCAGCGAACGCAGGCAGCGGCTGCGCGCCGACAAAGGCTGGATCATGGATACCTACCTGCTGCGCACGCCAGAGCCGACCGGCGACGGCGAATAACCGCAGATCTGCCGGCCGGGTCCGTAGAGTGGGCGGTATGACCGAACAGGACATCCTGGGGCGTATCAAGGAATTGGTCGAGCAGGAGCACACGCTGCGGTCGCAGGCCACGAGCGGTGAGCTGGATCCGAAATCGGAACGGCAGCGACTGGCCGAACTCGAGGTGATGCTCGACCAGTGCTGGGACCTGCTGCGCCAGCGCCGCGCCCGCATCGACGCGGGTGAATCACCGGACACGACGCAGGTCAGCTCGCCACGGCAGGTCGAGGGCTACCTCCAGTAGCGCCCCGTGCAGACCACCGAATTCGACGTCATCGTCATCGGCGGCGGACCGGCGGGGGAGAACGCCGCCTCCTACGCCATCGCGGGCAGCGATCGGACCGCCGCGATCGTCGAGCGTGAACTCGTCGGCGGCGAATGCTCCTATTGGGCGTGCATCCCGAGTAAGGCGCTGCTGCGCCCCGGGCATGTGCTCGGCGCCGCCCGCGCCATGCCCGGAGTGCGCGCCGACGGACTCGATGTGGCCGCGGTGCTGCGCCGCCGCGACGAATTCGTGCACAACCACGACGACTCTTCGCAGGCCGATTGGGCGCACGACAACGGCATCGAGGTGGTGCGCGGAGCCGGTCGGCTGGCCGGTGAGCGGCTGGTCGACGTCGGCGGGCACACACTGCGCGCCCGCGAGGCGGTGGTGCTGGCCACCGGCACCAAGGCCAACATCCCCGATGTGCCGGGGCTGCGGGCCGCGCGGCCGTGGACCTCACGCGATGTCACCAATCTGGCCGAGGTGCCGCGCCGGGTGCTGATCGTCGGCGGCGGCGTGGTGGCCTGCGAGGCCGCAACCTGGCTGGCCGCGCTCGGTTCGGTGGTCACGATGGTGGTGCGCGGTGATTCGTTGCTCGGACGGGTCGAGCCGTTCGCTCGGCAGCGGATCGCCGATGCGCTGACCGGGCGCGGCGTCCGGATCCGCTTCGGCGCCGAACCGGTGCGGGTGAGGCGCGCTCAGGTCGGCGATACCGGCGAAGGCCGCGTTCACGGCGGCTCGGTGACGGTGACGGTGCGCGACCGGCACGGCGAGAACGACCTCGAAGCCGACGAGGTCGTGGTGGCGGCCGGACGCGCCCCCGCCACCGAGGACCTCGGCCTGGAATCGGTCGGATTGTCGCCCGGCTACGTCGAGGTCGACGATCAGCTGACGGTGCGAGGGCTGCCCTGGCTCTACGCCGTCGGCGATGTGAACCATCGCGCCGCGCTCACCCACATGGGCAAATATCAGGCCCGTATCTGCGGTGACGTCATCGCCGCCCGCGCCGAGGGCAGGCCACTGACGGGCCAGCGCTACGCCGCCACCGCCGACCACGCGCAGGTACCGCAGGTCGTCTACACGGATCCGGAACTGGCCTCGGTCGGGCTCACCGAAGAGGCGGCACGCACGGCCGGCCACCGGGTCGACACGGTCGAACTCGATATCGCCGTCGCCGGGTCGGCGCTGGCCCGCGACGATTACGCGGGCCGGGCGAAGCTCGTCATCGACACCGACGCCGGGACGCTGCTCGGCGCCACGTTCGTCGGCCCCGAGGTGGGCGAACAGCTCCATGCCGCGACGATCGCGGTCGTCGGCGGTGTTCCGCTGGACACGCTGTGGCATGCGGTGCCGGCGTTTCCCGCGGTGAGCGAGTTCTGGTTGCGCCTGCTGGAGGCATGGCGCGCCTGAGCTGCCGGTAGCTCCGCAACCAGGCGATCGGATCGCATCCGGTGACCGCAGGTCCGGCGAGCCGTGCCCGCCCGCGTCGGACACAGCGCGGCGCGGGCAGGCGCTTCAGGACAGCGGCAGCGCGGCGATCGGGTCCGTGGTCGGGCCAGGTGAGCCGCCGGCGGGTTCGATGGTCATCGCGAGCTGATCGGCGGCCGCGAACTCGGTGACGTACGGCGTCTCGGCCGTGGGCAGATCGCTCAGCACACCGGCCGATCGCGGCACCCCTTCCGGGCCGATCAACCACAGCTGATGGGCCTGGCCGGTCGGCGGTGCGGGCACCGCGTCGAAGGTGATCGCGACGGCATCCAGCTCGTCGGAGATATGCGCGATGAGGGTGCCGCCGGTGCTGACCGGACTCGTCTCGGTGCGGGCATCGGGCTGGCGCAGCACCTGGTCCGCGGTCACCATGCGGGCGGGCGGCTGCTCCTCGGTGCGTTGACCGAGCACGGCGGCGCCGATCGCGACCACGGCGGCAACCGCGGCAGCCGCGGCGGTCCAGCGCATGAACTTGCGGCGCCGCAGCCGCGCGGCGGCGAGTTCGTCGGAGCCGTGCTCGTCGCCGGGGGCGCGGTCGGGTGCGGCGGTGTCGTCGCGTTCGCCGATCGCCTCCAGGATGCGCCCTTCCAATTCTTGCGGAGGGGCCTTCGCATCGAGTATCGACAGGGCGCCCATCGCTTCGCGCACCTCGCGCACGATCGTGTCGAAGGCGCGGCGGATGTCCGGATCGCAGACGCGCAGGCGGTGTTCGATGCTCTCGCGTTCGGCGTCGGAGACCGCGTCGAGGGCGTAGGGGTGGGCGAGATCGAGCAGGTCGTGATCGTCGGGATGCTCGGGTGGGGGCGCGTCGGTCATCAGCGGGTAACTCCGGTCAGGCAGTCCTGGAGGCGCTTCAACCCGTCCCGGATGCGGCTTTTGACGGTCGGCAATGGTGAGGCGAGGTGGTCGGCTACCTCCCGGTAGGTGCGGCCACTGTAGTAGGCCAGGGCGACGGCTTCACGTTGTGTGGATGTCAGCGTGTCGAGGCAGTCGCGCACGGCCTGTTCGTCCAGGCGCTGGCCGACCGTTTCGGCGACGATGTCGTGATCGCGGCCGAGGTGGGTGTGCCCGTAGACGGCGTCGCGGCCCGCGGCGGAGCTCTCGCTGCGCACCCGGTCCACCGCCCGCCGGTGGGTGATCATCATCAGCCAGCCGATCGGGCTCGACATCGCCGGATCGTAGCGATCGGCCGACGACCACACCTGGAGGAAGACCTCCTGGGTGGTCTCTTCGGCCGCCGCTGGGCTGCGCAGGACCCGCAGCGCGAGCCCGAAGACCCGCGGACTGGTCTCGCGATAGAAACGGGTGAAGGCCTCACGGTCACCGGTCGCGGTGGATTTCAGCAGACCGTCGAGCCTGGCGCGGACCTCGCCGTTGCCGTGCCGGACCGGGCAGGCCGCCTGCTCACCGGCCAGGTCATCGGGGGCGATGGGGCCGATGAACGGGATGGGACCCGTATCTCTGGTCATGATCGTCTCCTCGCCCGCATGACAGGAGGTTCGCCGTGGCCGTACGGCGGGATGGGAGCGAATGCGGGAATGTGGCCTGAGCCACGTCCGTGGCTTCGTCGGAGCACGGGTTCAGTCTTGCGCACGGTCGCGGATCCGGTGGGCGATTCGCCTGCGAATTTCGGTTTACTTCTGTTGGCCCCGCGCCAGTTGTCGTTACCATCGGTAAATGGTCGCGTCGACAGATGTCACGACCGCGGACGGCGTCGTTCGCGGTCACCGGGGCCGCCGGGTAATGCGCTGGCGGTCGATTCCCTATGCGGCGGCGCCGGTGGGTGAGCTGCGCTTCCGTGCGCCGCGTCCGGTGCAGCCGTGGACCGGAGTCCGCCAGGCCACCGAATTCGCCAACGCCGCGATGCAGCACCGCACCGGTGCGCAGATCGGGGCCCGGCGCTATCAGCCGACCAGTGAGGACGCGCTGACGCTCAACGTCACCGCGCCGGTCTCGCGTGGCAACACGCCGCTGCCGGTCATGGTCTTCATCCACGGCGGCGGCTACCTCTTCGGCACATCGGCGCTGAGTCTCTACTCGGGTGCGCGGCTGGCGGTGGGCGGCGAGGTGATTGTCGTGTCGCTGAACTACCGGCTCGGCGCGTTCGGCTACGCCGATTTCGGCGAGTTCGGCAGCGCCGCGCGGCCGTTCGACTCCAATCTGGGCCTGCGCGATCAGATCGCCGCGCTGCAGTGGGTGCGCACCAATATCGCGGCCTTCGGCGGCGACCCGGGCAATGTGACGATCTTCGGCGAATCGGCGGGCGCGCACGCGGTACTGAGCCTGCTCGCCACGCCGTCGGCGGCGGGACTGTTCCACCAGGCGATCGCGCAGAGTGCGCCCGCCGACTGGGCGCTGACGGCCGACGACGCACGCTTGGTCGCCCGCCGATGCGTGGAAGCGCTCGGCGCGACGCCGGACACCGCGCTGCGGGTCCTGGCCGAGGCCGACGCCTACGCCATCCATCGCGCGTTCGGCCGGGCGATGCGCGCTTCATTGCAGGAACGGCCCGGGTTCTTCGCGGCCGCGCCCGTCGTCGACGGGACGTTGTTGCCGCAGGCGCCGATCGACGCGATCGCCGACGGCAATGCCCACCGGGTGCCGCTGATCATCGGCACCTGCAACAACGAGGGCACCCTGTTCGCGAAGTTCGCCGACGACGCGTTGCCGACCACGCCGCAACGCCTGCACGCGGCCATCGGTGACGATGCGGCCGAAGCCAGGGTGCGCGCCGCCTACCCCGGCTATCCGGCGCCGAAGGCCGCCATCCGGGCGGGCGGCGATTTCGTGTTCTGGCGGCCGTCGATCGAGGTGATGGCCGGGCACAGCAAATACGCGCCGACCTACGCCTACCGCTACGACTACGCGCCGCGCGCGCTCCGGCTGGCCGGGCTCGGCGCCACGCACGCCACCGATCTCATCCCGGTGTTCGGCGTCGTGGACAGCCCCTTCGGCCGGGCGCTCACCGCGGCCGGTGGGCGGCGCGGTCTGGTGTCGGTGACCAGGCAGTTCCAGGACAACTGGCTGCGTTTCGCGCACACCGGCGCACCGCTGCCGTCCTGGCCGGCCTACACCGAGAGCAGGCGCAGCACCTTGATCATCGACGCGCCGAGCCGGGTCGAACACGATCCGGCGCAGGCGCGCCGGCTGGCGTGGGAGGGCGTGCGGATGCCGAGGCTGGTGGAGCAGCGCGAAGTGGATCTCGGCTGAGCGCTACTTGAGCAGGCGCGACATGCGCCGGTCGGCGAGGATCTTGCCGCCGGTCTGGCAGGTGGGGCAGTACTGGAAGGACCGCTCGGCGAACGACACCTCGCGCACCGTGTCACCGCAGACCGGGCACGGCAGGCCGGTGCGGGCGTGTACCCGCATGCCCGAACGCTTTTCGCCCTTGAGCCGCGCGGCGTCCTGCCCGACGGAGCGTTGCACGGCATCCAGTAACACCGTGCGCATGGCCTCGTACAGCTGCGA
Source organism: Nocardia sp. CDC519 (assembly GCF_059509835.1). NCBI lineage: Bacteria > Bacillati > Actinomycetota > Actinomycetes > Mycobacteriales > Nocardiaceae > Nocardia > Nocardia sp. CDC519. Next base: position 3,292,125 of record NZ_CM183377.1, read on the forward strand.
CACCTTCTCCGGCGAGAGCGATTTCGCGGTGGCGAACGGTGAAATGCGCGCGGTGTGCAGGATCTCGTCGGAGTAGGCGTTGCCGATGCCCGCCAGCAGCGACTGTTCGACCAGCGCGGTCTTGATCCGTTGCGTACTCGCGCCGAGTAGCTGCGCGAACTCGTCCTCGGTGACGTCGAGCGCGTCGGGACCGAGCCTGCTGATGCCCGGCACCTGCTGCGGATCCTCGACGATGTAGACCGCGAGCCGCTTCTTCGTGCCGGCCTCGGTGAGGTCGAAGGCCGGGGTGGCGCCCTCGGGGGTGAAGAAATGCACCCGCAGCGCGAGCGGGCCCTTGCCGGGCTTGGGCGGGGTGGCGCTGGGGTTATCGGTCCAGCGCAGCCATCCGCCGCGGGAGAGGTGGGTGATCAGCCAGATCCCGCTGCAGTCGAGGCCGAGGAATTTGCCCCACCGGCCCGCACCGGTGACGTCGCGACCGGACAGTGCCGTCACGGGTGGGTCGAAGGTCTTGACCGCGCTCAGCGCCGCGACGTCCACGCGTCCGACCACCGCGCCGACGGCATGCTCTCGCAGGAACTGCGCCAGCGCCTCCACTTCCGGTAGTTCGGGCACGCGATTCAGGTTACCTGCGGCCACCGACAGATTCGGGCTGCAGCGGGCTGGTGGTTCGCGGGTGGACATGCGCGCCGCTTGGTGGAACTTTGTTCCGATTCTTGCCTCGCGTGGGCTTCGGGAAGGTTCGGCCACGCCGCTCCGAAAGGCGCAGGACGGCCGCTGTCCGCGCCTCGAAGGGTCGAGCGACTAGCCGCACCGCAGCCCGGCGATGAGCAGCCCGACCAGCCTGCGCGCGTCGTAGCGCGGATTGTTGCCCGCGCCGATGCACAGGTTGCCCACGCCGCGCATCAGTTCGTAGGCCTCGACATCGCCGGCGATCTCGCCTGCGGCGGTGGCGGCGTCGAGCAGTTGGGCGCACACGGGAACCAGGCGATCGAGGAAGTAGGCGTGCAGGGCCTCGAAGGCGGCGTCGTCGGACTGTAGGGCCTCGGCCAAACCGTGTTTGGTGACCAGGAAGTCCACGAACAAATTGATCCAGCGCCCCAGCGCCGCGTGTGGTGAGGCGACGGCCGCCAGGAGGGCCGGGCCCGCCTCCGCGCAGGCCTCGACCTGATGACGGTAGACCGCGACGATCAGGTCGGCGCGGGTGGGGAAGTGGCGGTAGATCGTGCCGACACCGACACCGGCCCGTGCCGCGATATCGCGCACGGGGACGTCGACGCCCGAGGCGACGAAGGCGGCGGCGGCAGCGTCGAGCAGGGTCTGCTCGTTGCGCCGGGCGTCCGCGCGCTTGCGCGGGGTCGGTGATTCGCTGCCGTCAGCGGGCACGGAGCCGCTCCCTTCGTACTTCCGGTTGGCAACCGGAACATTGTTCCGTATGGTGTTTATCGGAACATTGTTCCGCTTGTTCAGGATGCCAGAGCGGGCGAGTCGGCTCCACCCACGCACCGGGTCGCGGTGCATTTCGAGAGGACTGGGCATGCAGTACCGCAGTGTGGGACGCACCGGCGTACAGGTCAGCACGCTGGCGCTGGGCGCAATGAACTTCGGCAGTATCGGCCGCACCGGCCAGGACGAGGCGACCGCGATGGTCGACGCCGCCCTCGACGCCGGGATCAACCTCATCGACACCGCGGACATGTACGGCCGCGGCGAATCAGAGGAAATGGTCGGCCGCGCCATCGCGGGCCGCCGCGACGACATCGTGCTGGCCACCAAGGCATGCATGCCGATGTCCGACGAGCGCAACCACCGCGGAAGCTCACGTCGATGGCTGGTCCGAGCGCTGGACGACAGCCTGCGCAGGCTCGGCGTCGAGCACGTCGACCTCTACCAGGTCCACCGCTGGGACCCGAGCACGAGCGATGAGGAAACCCTCTCGGCGCTGACCGATCTCCAGCGCGCCGGAAAGATCCGCTACTTCGGCTCCTCCACCTTCCCCGCCTACCGCATCGTCGAGGCGCAGTGGGCGGCCCGCGAACATCGGCTCGGCCGCTACGTCACCGAGCAGCCGGGCTATTCGATCCTGCAACGCGGCGCCGAGGCCCATGTGCTGCCGGTGACCGAGCAGTACGGGCTCGGCGTACTGGTGTGGAGCCCGCTGGCCTCGGGCTGGCTGTCCGGTGCGATCCGGGCCGGACGCGAGATCACCACTAGCCGCTCGACTCTCATGCCGGATCGCTACGACCTCACGGTGCCGGCCAACAAGGCCAAGATGGACGCCGTCGAACAGCTGGCCGCCGTCGCCGACGACGCCGGCCTGACCATGATTCAGCTGGCACTCGGCTTCGTCACCGCACACCCGGCGGTGACCACGGCGCTGATCGGGCCGCGCACCATGGACCACCTGCGCTCCCAGCTCGCCGCCGCGGACACGGTGCTCACCGCCGAGGTGCTCGACGCCATCGATGCGATCGTCGCGCCGGGCCTCGATCTGGCCCCGCACGAAAAGCACGACGCCACCCCTGCCCTGCTCGAGCCCGGGCTGCGACGCCGCTGAGCGTGACGGTGACGGATTCGCGCCGCACGGGTGGACGCGCATGGTGAGGTCGTCGCGGGTCAAGGTCGGTCGAGGAGCGCAGGACGGCGCCCGTCCGCCGCGACGTCTGATCGCGGTGTGGCCGATCGTCGGCGGCGTTCACGAGCCGGCGTCGGCGAGGCATTCGGCGGCGATCGGGATCGCGGTGGCGAGTTCATCGTCGGCCAGTGCTGAGTAGCCCAATGCCACACCGAAGGTGCGGCGCTGCCCGATGTGGTGCCGGGCCAGGCCGTCCAGGGCGACTCCGCGGCGTGCTGCCTCGGTGACGGCGCGTTGCTCGGCGTCGGCGCTCATCAGCGGGATGACGAGGTGCGAACCGGCATCGTCGCCGCGGATGGCCAGCCCGCGGCGGGTGAGTTCGTCCACGACGAATGCCCGCCGCGGTGGCATCGTGCGGCGGAGCCTGCGCAGGTGGCGGGCCAGGTCGCCGTGTGCGGCCAGTTCGGCCAGGACCAGCTGGCCGGCCGGGCTCGGTGCGCTGCCGATCTGTTCCCGGTAGGCGAGCACGGCGTCGGTGATCTCGGGTGTGGCGACCAGCCAGCCCGCGCCGAGAGTGGGGGAGAGGATCTTGCTGGTCGTGCCGAGATGAATGACCACATCCGGCGCCATCGCCGCCAGCAAAGGCAACGGAGCTGTGTCGTAACGCAATTCGCCGTCGTAATCGTCCTCGATGAGCAGAACATCGTTGGCCCGCGCGTAGTCGACCAGCTGCACGCGGCGGCGCGCGGCCATTCGTTCGCCGAGTGGGAACTGATGTGCCGGAGTGCAATAGACAGCCTTGACGTCACGAGGTAGCTCCGCGACGCGCAGGCCCTCGTCGTCCACCGGGACCGGCAGGACCCGCACTCCCGCCGCCCGAAACGCTCCGACCGCCCGCTGATAGCCGGGATCTTCCATCGCGACGCTGTCACCGGGGCGCAAGACGGCGCAAGCGATTTCGTTCACCGCCGCACTCGCCCCTGCGGTCGCGAGGATCGCGGTTCCGGCTGCGGCGCTCAGCCCGCGATGGCGCAGCAGATGATCGGTGACCGTCGCGAGATACCGCGGCTCACCCGCGCGATCCTTGCGGACCACCGGTTCGCGGTCCGCGGCCGCCCGCCAGGCCCGGCGCCATGCGGGGCGGTCGATAGCGGGGACACAGGGCGCGCCGGGGCGTAGATCGAGCAGTGTGGACGTGCCGGAGACCGCGGCCGGCTCGGCGGTGTCGTGGCGTGCGGGTGCCGGTGCGGCGGTGAGATACGTGCCCGAGCCGCGCCGGCCGGTGAGCCAGCCTTCGGCATGCAGCTGATCGTAGGCGGCGGCGACCACGGTCCGGCTCACGGCGAGCTGAGCGGCCAGCGACCGAGACGACGGCAGCCGGTCACCGCCGCGTAGCACGCCGGAGGTCGCCGCCTGCCGCAGCCCGTCGGCCAGCTGCACCGACAGCGGCGCGGCGCCGCGGCGATCGAGGTCGAGCAGCTCGGCGATCACCTCGGACATCAAGTGGCCTTTCGAACTCGATCAGAATTGGCTATTCAAGGATGCCACTGTACCCGGCACGGTAGAGCCATGACCGAACACGCACCGCTCCGGCCACCGCTTTCGCCGACCCCGCGCAGTACACCCACGCGGCTGAAGGATCGCGCAGGCAAGGATCGCGCCGAGCTGGACGCCGTGCTCGACGCAGGCCTCGTCTGCCATCTCGGAGTGCTGCTCGGCGGCACTCCCGTGGTGCTGCCCACCGCGTACGGCCGGGACGGAAACCTGCTCTACCTGCACGGATCCACCGGAGCGGGCAACTTGCGGGCCGCGCTGGAACACGATGTCTCAGTGGCCGTCACCCTGGTGGACGGGGTCGTCTACGCCCGCTCGGCCATGCATTTCTCGATGAACTACCGGTCCGCGGTGGTGCTCGGCCGCGCCGTCGAGGTCACCGATCCGCGGCAGCGGCTGCACGGGCTGCGGGTGATCGTCGAACATGCGGCGCCGGGCTCCTGGGACCGGGTGCGGCCGCCGAACAAGAAGGAGCTCGCCGCGACCGCTGTGCTCGCGCTCGAACTCACCGAGGCGTCGGTGAAGACGCGGGCGGGCGGGCCGAAGGACGACGCGGACGATATCGCCCTCGGCGGTGTCTGGGCGGGGGTGCTGCCGACCCGTCAGGGGTGGGGCCCGCCGGTGTCCGCGCCCGACCTCGAGCCCGGTGTCGCGATTCCGTCCTCGGTGTCCCAGCGCACGGCCCGCCAATCCGGCTGATCGAAGGTGAGTCCGGCCAATGCCGCGCTGACTTCTTCCGGTGCGGCGGGCGCGACACCGTGCGCGCTCACCGCCGCGATCTGTTCGTATTCGGCGGAATCCGGCATGGCACCAGGTTAATTCGTGTCGCGGTCCGCGGGCTTCCGTGCCTCCAGCCGGTGGGTGATGCTCGTCGTCAGTACCGCCACCACGGTTCCGATGACGACCAGGTCGAACAGCATCTGCACGGTGCTGGCGATGCGGGCCACCTGGCCGACGGCGTGCACGTCGCCGTAGCCGACGGTGGCCAGCGTGGACACGGTGTAGTACAGCGCATCGGTACGGGTGTCGAGGCCGTCGAACTGTTCCGGATCGCGTTGCTCCAGCACGAAGTAGAAGATCGCGAAGAACACCACGACCACCGACACCAGCAGCAGCAGGCCGTCGATGCGCCGGGTGGTGTCTTCCATGGCGGCGACGTACTGGGTGATGCGCCGGTACCCGAGCCAGCACAACCCGATCACGCCGGCGGCGAAGGCGAGCAGGGTGAGGATCCGGCCGGGCCAGTCGTCGGCGAAGTCGTAGCCGACGGGGACGAAGTAGAACAGCAGCAGCGCGCACACCACCGTGGCGACATTGCGTAAGGCGTGTGCGCTCTTGGAGGGCCGTGCGGTCGCCGTCATCGGTCAATGATCGGCCGAGGGAGTGCGCCCGGTGGTGATACACGCCAAGCGTTGGCGAATTGCGACCGGTTGCGTGCGCGGTCCACAGTGCTGTGCCGTGATGCTGTTCCTGCGGCCGGCAGCCGGTGACGGATGTCGCCGCGCCGGTCGGCCGAGCTCACTCAGCCGATGAAGTAGTGCGAGTCGCGTTCGTGCAGTACAAGGTCGGCTCGGTGCGCGGTGCCTGCCACCAGGTCGGCATTGGCCATATCGCTGTCGTGCACTTTGGCCCGCGCGGCGGTGTCGTCGCGGCCGCCGCGCAGGTGGCGGTGCAGCAGCCGTTCGACGCGGGTGTTCCGGTCGGCGGTCAGATACCAGCATTCGTCCAGCAGTGGCCGCACCTTCGACCAGGGGCCGTCGTCGAGCAGCAGATAGTTGCCCTCGGCGATGACGATGCGCTGGTGGGTGACGACGATGCCAGCGGGTGTCGGCTCGTCGGTGGCGCGGTCGAACGTCGGCCACGGTACCGGTGCGCCGATCGGGGTATGCCGCAACCGGTTCAGGCCGTCGACGAACCCGGTGACGTCGAAGGTATCGGGTTCGCCCTTGCCTGCCAGCCGCCCGATGGCCCGCAGTTGTGCATTGCGCAGGTGGTAGCCGTCCATCGGCGCGAGTTCGGCGACATTCGACCCGGCCGCGGCGTCGACGGCTGCCCGCAGCGCCGCGGCCAGCGTCGACTTACCGGCCCCGGGCGGGCCTGCGATGCCGAGCAGGTACCGGCCCCGGCAGCCTCCGGCCCGATCCAGCACCCGCTCGGCCAGTGCATCGACCGTCGTCTCGAGCTCGTCCGTCACCGCCGTGACAGTACTCGCGCGATCGGCCGTCACCGGCTCCGTCGAGCCGGCGGCGGCCGTTGCACCGCGGTGAGCGCAGGCGTGTCAGGCGACGAACGCCCGCTCGATGATGGCGGCGGTATCGACTCCGGTGGGCAGGGTGCCGAATGCGATGCCCCAGTCGTCGCCGAGCCGGGTGGCGCAGAAGGCGTCGGCGACCGCGGAGTGGCCGTGCCGCACCAATTGCGCGCCCTGCAGGACCAACGCCATCAGCTCGACCACGCGGCGGGCCCGGTACTCGATATCGCTGAGGTCGGACAGTTCCTTGCCGACGCGGTCGATGGCGTCGTCCAGGCGCGGGTTTCCGCCACGGGCCAGGTTCACCTCGTTGAAATAGGCCTCGACCGTCTCCGGCTGGCGCCCCATCGCGCGCAGGGCATCGAGCGCGGCGACATTGCCCGAACCTTCCCAGATCGACATCAGCGGCGCCTCCCGGTACAACCGTGGCATCCCGGATTCCTCGGCATATCCGTTGCCGCCGAAGCATTCCAGCGCCTCCGCGGCATGCGACGGCGCGCGCTTGCACACCCAGTACTTGGTGACGGCCAGCGCGATCCGGCGCAGCGCCGCTTCGGCCGGATCACTGCCCGCGCGGTCGGTGGCGCCGGCCAGCCGCATCATGACCGTGGTGGCCGCATCGGATTCGATCACCAGATCGGCCAGCACGTTCGCCATCGCGGGCTGGTCGATCAGCTTGGCGCCGAAGGCTTCCCGATGACGCGCGTGATGTACCGCGGAGACCGCGCCCACCCGCATCCCGGTGGCCGAACCGATCACGCAGTCGAGCCTGGTCATGTTCACCATCTCGATGATGGTCTTGACGCCCGCGCCCTCCGGGCCGACCAGCCAGCCGGAGGCGTTCTCGTATTCGATTTCGGAGGAGGCGTTGGACTTGTTGCCCAGCTTGTCCTTGAGCCGCTGGATGCGGATCGGATTGCGGGTGCCGTCCGGCAGCACGCGCGGCAGCAGGAAACACGAGAGTCCGCCCGGGGCCTGCGCCAAGGTGAGGAACATGTCCGACATGGGGGCGGAGGTGAACCACTTGTGCCCGACGATCCGGTACGAGCCGTCCGGCCGCGGGGTGGCGGTAGTGGTGTTCGCGCGGACGTCGGAGCCGCCCTGCTTCTCCGTCATCGACATGCCCGCGATCAGACCGGCCTTGGTCGACGGCTCGCGCAGGCCGAAATCGTACGTGCGCGAACCGAGTAGCGGTTCGTACCGCGCGGACAGCTCCGGATTGTTGCGCAGCGCGGGGATCACGGCGTACGTCATCGAGATCGGGCACATGTGGCCGGCCTCGGCCGAGCCCCAGGTGAAGAACTTCGCCGCGCGCGCGGTGTGCGCGCCGGGACGTTCGTCGAGCCACGGCGCGCCGTGCAGGCCGTGCGAGACCGCGACGTTCATCAGCTCGTGCCAGTACGGGTGGAACTCGACCTCGTCGATGCGGTGTCCGTAGCGGTCGTGGGTGTGCAGCACCGGTGGGTTCTCGTTGGCCAGCCTGCCCCACTCCTGGGCGCGCGCTCCACCCGCGAGCACCCCCAGCTCGCGCACCTCGGCCTCGGCCCACCCAGCGCCCTCCCGGTGCAGGCCTTCGATCAGCGCCGGATTGCGGGAGAAGTCGAACGGGACGATCGGCGGGACCTGGTTGACAACGTCATGCGTCTGCATCGTGCGCTCCTGGGAGGTTGACCACGGGCATCGGCATGGTCGCCGTGCCATCGGTGCGGGCGGGATCGGGGACGGACGGGGGCGCGCCGGGCGCGGTGCCGAAGACGGGCAGCTCGGCGGTGGGTGCCGTGGTGGAGACGGCTGCGGACGGCCAGCTGATATCCGGGTGCGGACCGCGGCGCACACCGAGCGCGCGCAGGGCGAAGGACACCAACTCCGGCACGACCGATTCGGTATGCGGTGCGTGGGCCAGCGGCCCGACCAGTACCTCACCGATGGCGCCGACCATGGCGGCGGAGCTGATGCGGGCGTCCTGGGGCGGCAGCTCGCCGCGGGCCACGCCGTCGGCCACTGCGGATTCGAAGGTCTCGGCGAAGGCGCGCCGGAAGCGCAGGCGTTCGGCGTCGACCGCCGCGTCGACGGGTTCGGCGAGCAGGACGTAGGCGAGTTTCGGATTCTTGAGCGCGCGCACGGCGAACGTCTCGACCGCCGCGCTGACCCGCTGCGCGGCATCGCCGCCGGAACCGGCCGCCGCGACGGCCTCCACCTCACGGGTGACCACCTTGCGGAACACCCCCGTGACGAGATCGGCCTTGCCCTCGAAGTGTTTGTACACCGTTCCGGTGGCCACGCCGGCCTCGGCGGCGACGGCGGCCATGGACAGCCCGGCGAAACCATCACGGGACAGCACCCTGGTCGCGGCCTGCACGATCAGTGCGGCCTGCGCGTCGAGCCGGGCCTGTACGGCGGGGGTTCTGCGGTACACCACGCAAGAAGTGAAGCACGAATTCACTTCTTCACACAAGGGGGTATCAGGCCGTATGGTCGGTCAGATGAGCGTCAGAGTCGAACACGCCGGCCCGGTCACCACGGTGATCCTGCACCGGCCGCAGGCACGTAATGCCGTCGATGGGCCGACCGCGCGGGCGCTGGCGGAGGCCTTCCGGGCCTTCGATGCCGATCCCGACGCCGCGGTCGCGGTGCTGTGGGGCGATGGCGGCACGTTCTGCGCCGGCGCGGACCTCAAGGCGATGGGCGGGGAGAACTCCAACCAGGTCACCGAGGACGGCGACGGCCCCATGGGGCCCACCCGGATGCGCTTGTCCAAACCGGTGATCGCCGCGGTCTCCGGCTATGCCGTGGCGGGCGGGCTCGAGCTCGCGCTGTGGTGCGATCTGCGGATCGCCGAGCAGGACAGCACCTTCGGCGTGTTCTGCCGCCGCTGGGGCGTTCCGCTGATCGACGGCGGCACCGTCCGGCTGCCGCGGATCGTCGGCACCGGCCGCGCCATGGACATGGTGCTCACCGGCCGCCCGGTCAGCGCACCGGAAGCCTTGGAGATGGGCCTGGTCAGCCGTGTCGTGCCCACCGGCGATGCCCGCAGGGCAGCCGAGGAGATCGCGGCACAACTCGCGGCGCTACCGCAGACGTGTCTGCGCTCGGACCGGATGTCACTGCTGGAGCAGGACGGGCTCGACGAAGACGCCGCCCTGCGCAACGAATTCCGGCACGGTATGCGCGCGCTGATGGACGGCGCCCTCGACGGTGCGGCCCGGTTCGCCGCTGGTGCCGGCCGCCACGGCGAATTCGGATGACGCGATGACCGGGCGCGGGAGCGATCCGACCCGACTCACCGTTGTCGACGAGATCTTCCTGCGCACCCACCGTGGCCTCGGCACACCCATCGCCCTGCAAGGGTTGTGGCGCACCGGCGACCGAGTCGAGCCCCGGTTGCTGCGGGACCTGCACGCGCGCCTGCGCCGTGGCCCGCTCGGCCGGCGGGTCGTCCGTGCGCGAGTGCCGGGAGCGCGCCGGTCCTGGCACGCGACCGTCCGGGCGCATCCACTGGACCTGCACGATGAGGTCGCAACCAGCGAGGTGCTCGGCTGGGCCGACACCCTCGGCGGCGACCTGGACCCCGAGTACGCGCCGGGCTGGCGGCTGTCCTCGGCCCCCGTGCACGACGGCGGCACCGTCATCGCCTTGACCTGCTCCCACGTCCTGGCCGACGCCCGAGGCCTGATCATCGCCGTCGACGCGGCCCTGACCGGGCAGACCTGCGAGCCGGCCACCGAACCGCACTCCGACTGGGCCGACGCATGGGCGCAGCTCGCGACGGTGCTCGGCGGCACCACCGCGGTACTGGGATCCGTGCTGAGGCGGTGGACCTCCCCGGCCGCTCACACGAGCGCGGCCGGTCGCGCTCCGGGGTCCGGCGCTGCTCGACCACCTGCCATCACCGGCCGCGATCACGCGCGCGCCGAGGGGATGCGGCAGTCGATCGGCACCGCGAACACCGCAGACGACCCCTGCGCCACCCCGCTGCCGGCCATCGGCGCCATCCTGTGCCTCGATGCCGAGCAATGGGACCGCATCGCCGCCACCTCCGGGGGCACCGCCAACAGCTTGTTCATCTGGTGTGTCGCGAACACGCTGTGGGCCGGTGGTTTTCCCGCATCGACGATCGACGCCGCGCTGCCCGTCGACACCAGGGACGAACCCCGGGTGGACAACGATCTCGCCATGACCGCGATCACCGTCACCCGGGCCGACTCACCCGGCGTGATTCGCGCGAAGGCCCGCACGGCCTACGAGCACCGGATGACCAGCCCGGCCGGTCTACCCGAGGAAACTTTGCAGCTGGTCCCGGACCGCCTGGCCTACACCATGTCTCGTGGCGCGGGCGAACGCGACATCCTCTGCTCCAATATCGGCACCCTCCCCCCGAGCCTGCACAGCTTCGGCCCGCACGAGTGCACCGCCATCGCCGCCCGCGCCATCCACCCCGGCCTCACCTTCGCCCGACGCCCACGCACCCGTCTGTCGGGCTACCTGTCCCGCGACCGAGATACCTACACGCTGGCGTTGGTGAGTCTCGCCCCCGAACTCGTTCCGAATTCGGCGGCGCTGCACCGGCTTGCCGAGGAGACGGTGCGCAGCGTCGGTCTCTCGCCGCGCGGGTGGTAGCGAATACGCGGCAGCTGCCGCCGTGACGGCGCCCGGTGTCCGCGCGCTCGATTCGACGGAAAACCAGTCGCACAACCTCGACGCACCTTGCTAGCGTCTCCGCCGTGATGTCCCCGGAGGCCTCCAGACGATAGCCATCTGGCCGATCTGCCAGGTGGCGTTGTGGTGTAGCGATACGCGGTGACGATTCGATCGTCACCGCCGGCGCATGCGCCCACGATGCCGCGTCGTGCCGCATTCGCGGCCCAGATCTGGCCGGGCTCGAGGTACCGCGCATCGTGCGCGCATTCCGCTCTCGTCGTCGAGCCATCCCCGGCCGACGGCGGATTCGTCTCATCACACCTCTCGGAGTCCTATCGTGCCAATGGTGGTATTCGTCCTGGCCGCAGCAGTATTCGCCCAGGGCACTTCGGAATTCATGCTGTCGGGCCTGCTGGAACCCATGGCCGCCGATCTCGGCGTGCCGATCGGCTCGGCCGGCCTGCTGACCTCGATGTTCGCGGTCGGGATGATCATCGGTGCGCCGGTGATGGCGGTAACCGCGAGCCGCTGGCCCGTGCGGCATTCGCTCACCGGGTTCCTGGCCTTGTTCGTCGCCGCTCACATCGTCGGCGCCCTCACCTCGACGTTCGGTCTGCTGCTAGCGACGCGAGTGGTGGCGGCGGTCGCCAATGCCGGATTCCTGGCTGTCGCACTGGCCGCTCTGCCTGCGCTGGTGGGTGCGGAGCGGGTCGGCAGGGCGACCTCGATCATCCTGTCCGGCGTCACCGTGGCTTGTATCGCGGGCGTTCCGGCGGGCGCGGCCCTCGGACACGTGCTCGGCTGGCAGTCGGCCTTCTGGGCGGTGGTGCTGGTCGGTGTGCCCGCGCTCGCCGCGACGTGGCTGCTGGTGCCCGCTCGGGATCATCGCGCCCACCCGCCCGCCGAGCACCTGTCATTGCGCAGTGAGCTGTGGGTCGCGGGGAGGCCACGAGTGTGGGTCGTCATGGTGGTGGGTGCCCTGGTGAACGCGGCGACCTTCGCAGGCTTCACCTACCTCGCCGTCGTCGCCACGGAGGTCGGCGGCGCCGGCGAGGCCTGGGTGCCGGTGGTGCTGGCCTTGTTCGGCGTCGGATCGTTCGCCGGGGTGAGTGGTGCGGCCCGATGCACCGACCGGCAGGCCGCGCTCGTGGTCGCGGCGGGCGTCGTCGTTCTTCCGCTCGTCTGGGCCGTCACGGCACTGGCCGCGGCGCTGCTGCCCGTCCTGTTGCTGATGGTGGTAGTCGGCGGCGCCGTGTCATTCGCGGTCGGATCCATTCTGATCGGTCGTATCGTCAGCGCCGCGGCGCCGACCGCACCCAGGCTCAGCGGGGCTTTCGCCACCACCGCATTCAATGCTGGGGCCGCCGCTGGGCCCGCGGTCGCCGGCGTCGCCATCGGTATCCATGGTTCGGTCTCGGCGGCATTGTGGGTGAGTGCTGCGCTGGCCGCCGCGGCAACGGCCATCACCGCGGCCGGGCGCGGGCTGATGACACCACCCGTGTCTCCTGCGGAGGAACCCGCGCCCGAGCGCACGCCGACAAATTGAGCGTGGTGTACCGGCGTCCGAGCTCGCCCGGGTCCTGGACCGAACGGTGTCCCCAGCGGCACCGGCGGTCGCCCGGGTCTACGTTCCGATGCGACGCAGCCGGCTCATCGGGACAACGCCCGTGCCGGGACCCCGTCAGCGATGGTCTCGATACCAGCGGATCAGCTCGTCGGTGGACGAATCTCCCTGCGACTGTGGTGGTTCGGACGAGGTGAGCAGCGGAGCCAGTGCCAGGGCCTGCTGTTTGCCGAGCTCCACACCCCACTGGTCGAAGCTGTCGATGCCCCAGATGGTGCCTTCGACGAACACCTGGTGCTCGTAGAGCGCGATCAGCTGACCCAGCACCGACGGCGTGAGCTGCGGCGCGAGGATGGTGGTGCTCGGCCGGTTGCCGGGCATCACCTTGTGCGGCACCAGCTTCGGATCGGTGCCGTCGGCGGCGACCTCTTCGGCGGTCTTGCCGAAGGCCAGGACCTTGGTCTGGGCGAACAGATTGCTCATCAGGATGTCGTGCATGCTGCCGGTGCCGTCGCGGGTCGGCAGATCGTCGGTGGGGCGGGCGAATCCGATGAAGTCGGCGGGGATGAGCCGGGTGCCCTGGTGCAGCAGCTGATAGAAGGCGTGCTGACCGTTGGTGCCCGGTTCACCCCAGAAGATCTCGCCGGTCGAGGTGGTGACCGGGGTGCCATCGGCGCGCACCGACTTGCCATTGGATTCCATCGTCAGCTGCTGCAGATAGGCGGGAAAGCGCGCGAGATCATTCGAATACGGCAGCACCGCACGCGATTCCGCGCCGAAGAAGTTCGCGTACCAGACCCCGAGCAGGCCGAGCAGCACCGGCGCGTTGTGCTCCAGCGGCGCGGAGGCGAAATGCTGGTCGATGCTGTGCATGCCGTCGAGGAACTCGGCGAAGCGCTGCTTGCCGATGGTGATCATCACCGACAGCCCGATCGCCGAATCCACCGAATAGCGTCCACCGACCCAGTCCCAGAAACCGAACATGTTGGCGGTGTCGATCCCGAACTCGGCCACCCGCTCGGCATTGGTGGACACCGCGACGAAATGCTTGGCCACCGCGCCCTCGCCCAGCGCGTCGACCAGCCAGCGTCGAGCCGCGGTGGCATTGGTGAGCGTCTCCAGCGTGGAGAACGTCTTCGACGCGACGACGAACAGCGTGCTGGCCGGATCGAGGCCGTCCAGCGTCGAGACCAGGTCGGTGGGGTCGACGTTGGAGACGAAACGGGCGCCGATGGTCGTCTCGGGCGTCTCGCCCACGGCGTAATGGCGCAGCGCTTGATGCACCATGACCGGACCGAGATCCGAGCCACCGATGCCGATGTTCACCACGGTCGCGATGCGCTCGCCGGTGGCCCCGCGCCACTGCCCGGACCGCACCTGATCGGCGAACGCGCCCATCCGGGTGAGCACCTCGTGTACCTCGGCGCCCGCGTCGGCGCCATCGAGGATCAGCGATCGGCCCGCGGGCAGACGCAGCGCGATATGGCCGACGGCGCGGTCCTCGGAGGTATTGATGTGCTCGCCGCGGTACATCCGGTCGCGGCGCTCTTCCACGCCCGCCTCGCGAGCCAATTCGACCAGCAGTTGCAGGGTTTCCCGGGTGATCCGGTGTTTGCTGTAGTCGATGTGCAGATCGCCCGCGGTCACCGTCAGCTCACGTCCGCGGGCGGGATCCTCGGCGAAGAATTCACGTAGCGTCCGGCCGGAAACAGCGCTGTGGTGGTCGTGCAGTTTCTGCCAGGCCGCCGATGCGGTGATGTCGCTGCTCACGTCCGCCGAGCGTAGTAGCCGCCCCGTTCGCGTGCACGCGAACGGCACCGAACGCCGACGGCGCGGGCCTAACCTTGGCTCATGGCCTCCGAACGCGAAGTACTCGAATCCGTACCCACCCAGCTGTGGATCGGCACAGGAGCCGACGCCACCGGCGGCGCGACCTTCCCGGTCTACAACCCGGCCGACGGGCAGGTGCTGACCCACGTCGCCGACGCCACCCCCGAGGACGCGATGCGCGCGCTCGACGCCGCTGTCGCGGCGCAGGCCGATTGGGCGGCCACCCCCGCCCGTGAACGCGGCGAGATCCTGCGCACCGTCTTCGAACAACTCACCGCGCGGGCCGAGGAGTTCGCGCTGCTGATGTCCCTGGAAATGGGTAAGGCGCTGCCCGAAAGCCGCAACGAGGTGCGCTACGGCGCCGAATTCTTCCGCTGGTTCAGCGAGGAAGCGGTGCGGGTGCACGGCCGCTACCTGCACGCACCGTCGGGCACCGGCCGGATCATGGTGCACAAGCAGCCCGTCGGGCCGTGCCTGGCGATCACGCCGTGGAATTTCCCGCTGGCCATGGGCACCCGCAAGATCGGGCCCGCGCTCGCCGCGGGCTGCACCATGATCGTCAAACCGGCGTCGGAAACACCGCTGACGATGCTGCTGCTGGCCAAACTGTGCAGCGAGGTCGGCCTGCCCGACGGTGTGCTCTCGGTGATCACCACCAAGCGGTCCGGTGCCGTCACCGGCCCGCTGCTCCAGGATCCGCGGCTGCGCAAGCTCACCTTCACCGGCTCCACCGAGGTCGGCCGCAAGCTGGTCGAGCAGTCCGCGCACGGCCTGCTGCGCACCTCGATGGAACTGGGTGGCAACGCACCGTTCGTCGTGTTCGACGACGCCGACGTCGACGCCGCCGTACAGGGCGCGATGCTGGCGAAGCTGCGCAATGGCGGCGAGGCGTGCACCGCGGCCAACCGCTTCCACGTTCAGCGCGGCGTCGCCGCGGAGTTCACCACCAAGCTGATCGAGGCGATGACCGAGTCGGTGGTGCTCGGCCGCGGCACCGATCCGGACACCACTCTCGGCCCGTTGATCAACCAGGACCAGCGCGATACCGTGCGCGAACTCGTCGACGACGCGGTGCGGGCCGGCGCGACCGTGCGGCTCGGCGGTAAGGAACCGGACGGGCCCGGCTGGTTCTATCCGGCCACCGTCCTGACCGATATCCCCGCCGAGGCCAGGATCCTGCGCGAAGAGGTGTTCGGCCCGGTCGCGCCGATCGTCACCTTCGATACCGAGGACGAAGGTCTTGCCGCGGCAAACGACACCGAGTTCGGCCTGGTCAGCTACGTGTACACGCGAGATCTGGACCGGGCGTTGCGGGTGGCCGAGGGCCTGGAGAGCGGCATGGTCGGGATCAACCGGGGCGTGATCTCGGATCCCGCGGCGCCCTTCGGCGGCGTGAAGGCGTCCGGCTTCGGGCGCGAGGGCGGCACCGAGGGCATCGAGGAGTACCTGTCCACCAAATACATCGCGCTCACCTAGGCCCGAACGACGGCAGAGACGAGACGACCGCCCCGGGGTGTGAACACCCGGGGCGGCCATGGGGGAGGCGACGATCTCGCGACCGTCGCGAAGTGTGGGACGCCCGCCTACCCGGCGCGTGCGCGCCGGTGCTCGGGGCGAGGGCTCAGTGGCCGAGGCGACCGCGGCCGAGCCGCAGCAACAGCATCGCGAGGGTGTGGCCTTCCTGGCCCAGTTCGCTGAAGCGCTCCAGCACCTTCATCTCACGGCTGTGCACAAGGCGGGGCCCGCCGGACGCCATTCGGGTTCGGCCGATGATCCGCGAGATCTCGGTCCTGCGTTTGATCGCGGCGAGGATCTCGGCATCGAGCCGGTCGATCTCCTTGCGGAGTTTCTCGATCTCGGCCTCGGTATGAGGCAGAGCCGATTCGGACCCGGTCGTCGTGGCAGGGGTGCTCATCATTCATCTCCTCGTGTCAGAACGTGGATCGGTCGACGCGGGCAGCTCGTTACCGATCGGTTCTTTCACCGTGAAACAGACCTGGTGGGCCTTGCATTGTCCCCCCAGCATTGTCTCCCCAGTGGGGGCGCTCAGGTGCAAAGTCCGCGATACCCATATGCGGGGGACATCCGTTGCGGACGTCTCGCGGGAGCCCTGACCATGTGGCCAGTCTGCCACGGGTCGAAAGGTATGCAAAACGGTTACGTTTGTGAATCTGCTGAGAACGCGTTCACAGCTTTCCGGCCGCGACGACCTGGGCCGGTTCACCGGTCGTTGACACGATGCTCACTCCGAGGTCGCCGGGCGGGCCCAGGAGTTCAACTCTGTCGGTGTGCGCCGGTAGCGTGGACAGACGATGGACAGCACCTTGGCTCCCGAGACGCATGGCGGTCACCGGCCCGAACCCGAACCGCGATCCGACACCTCATCGCAGGCCCAGCCCGCCTCCGAGGCTGCTCGAGCACCGCAGCCGCCGGAGAGTGCGGCGGCTGCTCCCGCGGCGGCTCAGGGCGGCCTACGGGCCCAGCAAGTTCGCCTCACGGCCGAGCAGCAGCAGCGGCGCAGCGAAGCGAGTCAGCGCCGCGCCGAGGAGGAGCAGCGGCGGGCCGAGGAGACCGAGCGGCTGCTCGAAGGCCTCAATCCGCAGCAGCGCGCCGCGGTGGTGCACACCGGCGCGCCACTGCTGATCGTCGCGGGCGCGGGCTCCGGTAAGACGGCGGTGCTCACCCGGCGCATCGCGTACCTGCTGGCCGCCAGGGGCGCCACCCCGGGCCAGATCCTGGCGATCACCTTCACCAACAAGGCCGCCGCGGAGATGCGGGAACGGGTGATCGGGCTGGTCGGCCCCCGCGCGAACAACATGTGGGTCTCGACCTTCCACTCCAGCTGCGTGCGGATCCTGCGCATGCAGTCGGCGCTGCTGCCCGGGCTGAACTCGAACTTCTCCATCTACGACGCCGACGATTCCCGTCGCCTGCTCACCATGATCAGCCGCGATCTGGACATCGACACCAAGAAGTACTCCGCCCGCCTACTGGCCACCGCCATCTCGAACCTGAAGAACGAGCTCATCGATCCGGCCAAGGCCACCGCCGACGCCGAATCCGACGATGCCGAACTGCCCGGCCTGGTCGCGCGGGTATACACCGAGTACCAGCGCAGGCTGCGCGCGGCCAACGCGCTGGATTTCGACGATCTGATCGGCGAGACGGTCGCGCTGCTGCAGAATCATCCGCAGGTCGCCGAGTACTACCGCCGGCGCTTCCGGCACGTGCTGGTCGACGAGTACCAGGACACCAACCACGCCCAGTACATCCTGGTCCGTGAGCTGGTCGGCCATCACGCGAGCCGCCAACCCGCCGACGCGGCCGGTGACGCTGACGCCGCCGCGGGCGCGGCCGCTGCTGCCGGAACCGAGGAGGAGTGGACCGACGACGATCAGCACCGGGTCCCGCCGAGTGAGCTGTGTGTCGTCGGCGACGCCGACCAGTCCATCTATGCCTTCCGCGGCGCGACCATTCGCAATATCGAGGAGTTCGAACGCGACTTCCCCGACGCCGAAACCATCCTGCTGGAACAGAATTACCGCTCCACCCAGCACATCCTGTCCGCCGCGAACGCGGTCATCGCCCGTAACGAGGGCAGGCGGGAGAAGCGGCTGTGGACCGATTCCGGTGAGGGCGATCTGATCACCGGCTACGTCGCCGACAACGAACACGACGAAGCCTCGTTCGTGGCCCGCGAGATCGACCGGCTGGTCGACGCGGGCGAGGCCACCTATGGCGATGTGGCGGTGTTCTATCGCACCAACAACAATTCGCGTGCGCTGGAAGAGATCTTCATCCGCATGGGCCTGCCCTACAAGGTGGTCGGCGGCGTGCGGTTCTACGAGCGCAAGGAAGTCCGCGATGTCGTCGCCTACCTGCGGGTGCTGGAAAACCCCGACGACGCGGTGAGCTTGCGCCGCATCCTCAACACTCCGCGACGCGGGATCGGCGATCGCGCCGAAGCGTGCGTGGCGGTCCACGCCGAACAGCGTGATATCGGTTTCGCCGCCGCTCTGCGCGATGCCGCCGAGGGCAAGGTCGCGCTGCTGAACACGCGCGCCCAGCGCGCCATCTCGGGTTTCCTCGACCTGCTCGAGGAGATCAGGGCCGCAGGGCAGCGCCCGGACGCCGATTTCCCCGATGTCGGCAATGTGGTCGAGGCGGTGCTCGACCGCACCGGCTACCGTGCCGAACTGGAAGCCTCCGATGATCCGCAGGACGGTGCCCGGCTCGACAACCTCAACGAGTTGGTCAGCGTCGCACGGGAATTCAGCTCCGAGGCGCACAACAATGCCGAGGCGGCCCGTGCCGAGGGGCTGCTGCCGGAGGCGGCCGACGGCGAACCCGAACCCGGCTCGCTGGCGGCCTTCCTGGAGCGGGTATCGCTGGTCGCCGATACCGATCAGATCCCGGACGAGGGCGCGGGAGTGGTCACCATGATGACCCTGCACACCGCCAAGGGCCTGGAATTCCCGGTCGTCTTCGTCACCGGCTGGGAGGACGGTCAGTTCCCGCATATGCGGGCTCTCGGCGATCCGGCCGAACTGGCCGAGGAACGCCGTCTCGCCTACGTCGGCATCACCAGGGCAAGGCGCAGGCTGTATCTGAGTCGCGCGGTGGTGCGTTCGGGCTGGGGGCAACCGGTGTCCAATCCGGAATCGCGCTTCCTCCAGGAGATCCCGGGCCATCTTATCGATTGGAAACGGCTGGAGCCCAAGAACTCCGGTATGCGCGGCGGGCGTCGTCGCGGGGATGACGCCGGCGAACGCGACTGGACCGAAGGCTGGTCGGAACCACGCCCCGGCGTGCGCGATCGCCGGCCCGCCCCGCGCAGCGCCGGCGTGAAACGCAACAATGTCGACCTGGTGCTCGCCGTGGGCGACAGGGTCAGCGACGACAAGTACGGGCTCGGCCGGGTGGTGGCCGCCGACGGAGTCGGTCCGCTGGCCACGGTGACCATCGATTTCGGTACCGCGGGCAAGATCCGGCTGATCCCGCAGTTCAGCCGGACGCTGGTCAAACTCTGAACGCCTGCTGACCGATCAGTTCGGCAGCAGGTCGGTCAGTGCGTCGTCGAGTGTCGGGTAGCGGAACCGGAAACCCGTGTCGCGCAGCACCGCTGACGTGGCGTGGCGGCCGGTGAGCCCGAGCGCCGGATCGGAGCGCAGCACCACGGCGCCGAGGGCCAGTAGCGGTTTCGGTGTCGGCGGCGCGGGCGGCCGGTGCAGGTGCCTGCGCAGAGTCGTCATCAGGTCTCGATTGCGCACCGGGAAATCGGTGGCCGCCACCAGGATGCCGTCCGGCAGCCGTAGCTCGGGGTCGAGCCCGAGCGCGGCGCGGACGATCGCGAGCCAATCCTCGATGTGGATCCAGCTGAACCATTGCTTGCCATCGCCGATCCGGCCGCCGAGGCCGGCCCGGGTCAGCTGACACAGGCGTTTCAGCGCCGGTGCCTGCGGATCCAGCACGATGGAGGTGCGCAGGACGGTGTGGTGGCGGGCTTTCGCGCCGTCGAACGCGTCTTCCCACGCGGCGGCCACGCCCGTCATCTGTGGCAGGGCCGCGGCACCGGTCGGCAGCGGTGTGGTTTCGGTGCACCGGGTTTCGCCCGCATCGGACCAAATGGCGGTGGTACTGGCTTGAATCCAGTAGTCGATCGGGGCGTCGAGTGCGCCCGCGGCGGCGACCAGTGCGCGGGTCGGTTCGACTCGGCTGCGCCGGAGTTCGTCGATGTTGTCGGCGGTCGGCCGGCAGTCGACCAGCTTGCCCGCCAGATTGACGACGGCGGTCGGGCCGGGATTCACCAGGGAGTCGGCCCAGTCGCCGACCGTTCTGCCGTCCCATTCCCGTTGCGGGAAGGGGAGTTCCGGGTCGCGTCGGCGGGTGAGGATGACAACGTGCTTGCCCCGGCAGACCAGGTCGGCGGCGATGTGACGGCCGAGCGCTCCGGATCCGCCTGCGATGACGGCGGTGAGTGCGTCGGCGGCGGGGGAGATTCCGGCGAGTGTCGCCAGCCGGGCGAAGCAGACTCGGGCGTCGGTCTCCACCAGCGTGCCGATGATCGCGCGAACCGCGCCTGCCGACGGGCCGGTGAAGGTGAGCCGTTGGGCGAGTTCGGTTCCGCCGGCCACGGAGGTGAGGGTCCAGGTGAGGTACATCCGGCCCATCGGGGTGTCCTGCTCGAGGGTCAGTTCGCGTTCGGGTTCGACCGTGGTGAGCACGAACGGGTCGGCGCTGCGCTGATGCACGGGGCCGAGCAGACGTCCACGCGGGACGATGTCGCCGGTGGTTCCGGCGGCGACGGGGCCGTGCATGACGACGGAGGTGACTGCCGGATTCCATTCGGGCAACCGCTGTGGGTCGCCGAGTACGCGCCAGATGTCGGCGGCGGGCAGTGCGAGGACTTGGGTGTACGTCGTTGTACGAGCCATGGCCTGACGCTATGTGGCGCGCCCGTGCTGCGGAAGCGTGCTCTTGCTCACCGTGGGTGTGCCACAGCGTCGCTCACGATGCACCGAGCGGTCCTCGCGCGGTGTGAAACGCGTTGATCAGTCGCGCATCTGGCCGAGGCTGATGCCGCGGGTGGCCAGCCAGGGCAGCGGATCGACCTTGTCGGTGCCGTTGAGCCAGACCTCGAAATGCACGTGTGGACCGGTGGAGAATCCGCGGTTGCCCATGGTGGCGATCTGGTCGCCCGCGAGCACCCGCTGACCCTGCGACACGGTGGCGGTATCGATGTGGCCGTAGATGGTGACGGTGCCGTCGTCGTGCAGCAGCCGCACCCACATGCCGAATCCGGCGGCGGGGCCCGCCTCGATGACGGTGCCGTCGGCGACGGCGTAGATGGGCGTGCCGATCGGGCCCGCCACGTCGATGCCGAGATGCTGTACGCCCCAGCGGGCGCCGAAGCCGGAGGTGAAGTTGCCCGCGGCGAACCGGGCGAACAGCGGCCGCAGTTTGGCGGCTTCCTGGGCGGCCAGATCTTCGGCGTACTTCTGGCCCTTTTCCAGGATGTCGGTGAACTGGCTCAGATCGACCGGCGCGCCGACGGTGAGCACCTGCGGTGAATCGGGCGAGGTGGCCGCGGCGGCGGTCTGATCGTCCGCGTTCATCGGCGAGTGCGAGGCGATCTCGTAGATCTGGTCGGCCTCGTAATCGGCCGCCATGGTGGTCTGTTCTTCGGGGCCGGCGAAGGCGCACTGGCCCGCGGCGACGAACGCGCCCGCGGCGACAGCGGCGACCGCTGCCCGGCCCTTGAGGGCCGTGGGTGGCGCGGGTAGTCGGTGTGCGCCGCCGCTGCGCGAGCGACTCTCGCGTGCGGGGATGACCTTCGGCGCGGCCGGCTCGTCGGGTTCCTCGGCGGGCTCGTCGGCCTCGCGCCAGGTCTCGCCGCCGCCGCTCCACGCACCGCCGTCGGACCAGGTCTCGCCTTCGGTCCAGCTCTGTTCGGACCACTCCGGGGTCCAGCCGTTGTCGCTTTCGGACCAGGCGTCGCCCTCGGTCCAGGAGGCGTTGTCGTTCCAGGCGTTGTCGGCGGACCACGAGTTCCCGGCCTCGCCGGCATGCTGGGCGTTGTGCGCGCCGGGGGCGGTGTGGAAGCCGTAGCCGTGGTGCCCGCTGTGCGCGGGTGCGGCCGCTGCGCCGTCTTCGTGGCGGTATCGGTGACCCGACCGGTTGCGACTGGGGTCGAGGGTCGTGTGGTGGTTCATCGGCGAGCCCGCATCGCCATGCGGAAGGATCTCGCGCGCATGCCCGGCCCGGACGGGGGCGGCATCGACGGGTCGATCATGGAACGGCTCTCCACCGACGGAGTGCTGTGGTGCGTCAAGCTTGCCGTCCTCCTCATCACCTGGAACAACGGAGTCGTGACCGGGTTGTGATATCGACCGCATCGACGGTAACGAAACGATTGCGCGCTGCGCAAGCGGTGTGCACATTCCGGCCACACTTGTGAGATGGATCACGATATCAGCTCGATTCAACTCACGCGTTTCTGGGCACCGGAGTGAGGTTGCCTGGTCGTGACGGGTCCGTGATCCGCGGCCGGGATGCCCCGCGAGCAGGCGTCGGGTGACTCGTCAACACGCTACTCGCGAGTAGCGTTGGCCAGCGGTTTTGCCCGTCCCGGGGGTTCGGCCGTGACCTGCGCCACTTAGGATGTACGTGGCCGATTGGCCTTCCATGTGACTGGTTAGAGTCCGACCCGACCCGCTTCCGACGTCGGGCCGCCAACAAAGACGTTGTCATAGCAACGCAGACGAGACGGTGAATACATGGATCTCTTCGAATATCAGGCGAAGGAGCTCTTCGTTAAGCACGGAGTGCCTTCGTCGGAGGGCCGCGTGACGGACACGGCCGAGGATGCCCGCGCCATCGCGCAGGAAATCGGCAAGCCGGTGATGATCAAGTCCCAGGTGAAGGTCGGCGGCCGTGGCAAGGCAGGCGGCGTGAAGTACGCGGCCACCCCGGAAGACGCCTTCACGCACGCGTCGAACATTCTCGGCCTGGACATCAAGGGCCACATCACCAAGAAGATCCTTGTCGCCGAAGCCAAGGACATCGCGGAGGAGTACTACATCTCCTTCCTGCTGGATCGTTCCAACCGCACCTACCTGGCCATGTGCTCGGTCGAGGGCGGCATGGAGATCGAAGAGGTCGCGGAGAAGACCCCCGAGCGCCTGGCCAAGGTGCCCGTCGACGCCGTCAAGGGCGTCGACCTGGCGTTCGCGCGCTCCATCGCCGAGCAGGGCCACCTGCCCGCCGAGGTGCTCGACGCCGCGGCCGTGACCATCCAGAAGCTGTGGGAGGTCTTCGTCGCCGAGGACGCCACCCTGGTCGAGGTCAACCCGCTGGTGCGCACCCCGCAGGACGAGATCCTCGCCCTCGACGGCAAGGTCACCCTGGACGAGAACGCCTCCTTCCGGCAGCCGGGCCACGCGGAGTTCGCCGACATCGACGCGACCGACCCGCTCGAGCTCAAGGCCAAGGAGAACGACCTCAACTACGTCAAGCTCGACGGCGAGGTCGGCATCATCGGCAACGGCGCCGGTCTGGTCATGTCGACCCTCGACGTGGTCGCTTACGCGGGCGAGAAGCACAACGGGGTCAAGCCGGCCAACTTCCTCGATATCGGTGGCGGCGCCTCGGCCGAGGTGATGGCCGCAGGGCTGGACGTCATCCTGAACGACGCGCAGGTCAAGAGCGTGTTCGTGAACGTCTTCGGCGGCATCACCGCGTGTGACGCGGTGGCCAACGGCATCGTCAAGGCGCTGGAGATCCTCGGCGACGAGGCGAACAAGCCGCTGGTCGTGCGGCTGGACGGCAACCGAGTGGAGGAGGGTCGCAAGATCCTCGCCGACGCCGCGCACCCGCTGGTGACGCTGGCGCAGACAATGGACGAAGGCGCCGACAAGGCCGCCGAACTGGCTGCCGCCAAATAACGACGGCCGAGTAAGGACAACAACATGTCTATCTTCCTCAACAAGGATTCCAAGGTCATCGTCCAGGGCATCACCGGCGGCGAGGGCACCAAGCACACCGCCCTGATGCTGAAGGCTGGCACCCAGATCGTCGGTGGCGTCAACGCGCGCAAGGCGGGCACCACCGTCTCGCACACCGACAAGGACGGCAACGCCGTCGAGCTGCCGGTCTTCGGTGGCGTGGCCGAGGCCATGAAGGAGACCGGCGCCGACGTCTCGATCGCGTTCGTGCCGCCGAAGTTCGCCAAGGACGCCATCATCGAGGCCATCGACGCGGAGATCCCGCTGCTGGTGGTCATCACCGAGGGCATCCCGGTGCAGGACACCGCCTACGCGTGGGCCTACAACGTGGAGAAGGGCAACAAGACCCGGATCATCGGCCCGAACTGCCCCGGCATCATCACTCCCGGCGAGGCGCTGGTCGGCATCACCCCGGCCAACATCACCGGCAAGGGCCCGATCGGTCTGGTGTCCAAGTCCGGCACGCTGACCTACCAGATGATGTACGAGCTGCGTGATTTCGGCTTCTCGACCTCCATCGGCATCGGCGGCGACCCGGTCATCGGCACCACCCATATCGACGCCATCGAGGCGTTCGAGAAGGACCCGGAGACCGAGCTGATCGTGATGATCGGCGAGATCGGCGGCGACGCCGAGGAGCGGGCCGCGGCCTACATCAAGGCCAACGTCACCAAGCCGGTCGTCGGCTACGTCGCGGGCTTCACCGCCCCCGAGGGCAAGACCATGGGCCACGCGGGCGCCATCGTCTCGGGTTCCTCGGGCACCGCCCAGGCGAAGAAGGACGCACTCGAGGCCGCGGGCGTGAAGGTCGGCAAGACGCCGTCCGAGACCGCCGCGCTGGCGCGGGAGATCCTGGAGAAGGCAAGCGTCACCGCCTGATTCGGTCAAGGGCCCGGAGGCGGTAGCGCAGCGTCACCACGTAGGGCCGAATCGGGCAAGTCGAATTCAGCCTGATTCCCGATTCCATCCGATGGGTCTTCGAAGGCCGCTTCCGGTTCGCCGGCGGCGGCCTTCGTCGTTATCCACAGGCGCCGATTCTCTCCACAGGGGAATCGCTCGGTGATGACCTCCGCGCCACAGTGCAGTAGCGTCAGGAGGGAATCAGTCGTGAACACACATGTATGACTCGACCTAGGAGACGACGACATGTCATACCCGACCGGGGGCTCCGGGTACAACGCGCCCGCGCCGACGCCCTCCGCTTCCCCCAACCCCGGCCAGTCGCCGGCCGGCGCAGGCACCGAATCCGGTGCCGCCGCCAAGGGGCTGCCGTTCTTCCTGACGATCGGCGTGGCTGCGCTGGGTGTGATCACCTTCCTCCTCGGCTTCCTGCCCTTCATGGGCCCGGATATCGAAGGCCTCGGTAGCGACGCGGATTCGCTGAACGCCTTCGTCTCCGGCTCCACCGCCCTGCTCGCGCTGGCGCTGCTCGGCGGGGCGCTCGCGGGTCTGTCGCTGCTGCCCAAGCAGAACTGGATCGGCGCCGCCGCGGCGGTGTCGGTCACCGCGTTCTTCGGCGTGCTGTTCCAGTCGTTCAGCTTCCCCGAGAGCACCAAGGCCGAGTTCGGTGTCTGGGTTCTGCTGTTCTTCGTGTTCGTCCAGGCGGCCATCGCCGTCGCGGTCCTGCTGTTCGAGGCGGGCATCATCAAACTGCCCGAACCGCGCCCGGCCGCGCAGCAGGCGCAGGCAGGCTACGGCCAGCAGCCGGGTTACGGTCAGCAGCAGTACGGCCAGCAGCAGGGTGGCTACGGCCAGCAGCAGTTCGGTCAGAGCCAGCCGGGCCAGGGCGGTTTCGGTGGCGGGCAGTACCCGTCGCAGCCGTCCTACAGCCAGCCCGGTCAGCAGCCCTCCTACGGCCAGCAGCCCGGTCAGCAGCAGTACGGTCAGCAGCAGCCGTCCTACGGTCAGCAGCCCGGTTACGGTGCGGGACAGCAGCAGTCGCCGTATGCCGGTGGCCAGCAGCAGTCGCCGTCGGAAGGCGCCACCCAGCAGTTCGGTCAGCAGCAGCAGTACGGCCAGCAGCAGTACGGTCAGCAGCAGCCGCCGCAGCAGGGCCAGCAGGGCCAGCCGTTCGGAGGCGAGCAGAACGCCGATCCGGCCGCTGATCCGACGCGGGCGTTCCGTCCCTCGGACGACAACAAGTAATCCGGCAGCCACACGGTTGTCATCGGTGCTCTCCCGGCGCCCGGCGCGCCTGCCCCGCTCGCGCCGGGAGAGCTGCCAACCTGAATCTTCATGAGCTCCCCGCGGAATTCGCTTGTCCGACGGACCGCACCGGTCCGATCCGAGCCGGAGCCGCCGGTCGATGAGCCCGGCTTTCTGTCACTCACCCCCGAACGGGCGCGGGTGTTGTCGCTCGTCGCCGCCCGCCCCGCCGCATTCGGGCTCGCGGCAATCGTCGTCGCGATGTTCGCCACCCTGCTGGCCTCCGGCAGCGGCCTTTCCGGTATTTCCGGTGCCATCGCGGGTAGTTGGCTCGCGGTGCACCAGGTTCCTGTCGTCATCGGCGCCACCACGCTCGGTGTACTACCGCTGCTGCCCACCGCACTGATGATGTGGGCGTGCGCGCGGGAATGCGCGCACGCCGTCGAAGCCGATCCCTCTCGCGCCGATCTGGCCTGGTTGATCGCGGCCGCCGCGGGTGGGCCCCTGCTGGTCACCGCGGTCTGCCTGGCCGTCACCGAGGACGCCGCCGGGGTACTGCCCATGCAGCCGCCGAATCCGCTGTCCGCCTTCGCCTGGGTGGGCGGGCTGCACCTGGTGGCCGCCGGATGCGGTATCGCCGCCGGGCTCTGGCCCGCTTCGGCCGATCGGCTGCCGTACTGGGTGGTGGCCGCCGGTTACGTCGCCGCGCACACCGTGCTGCGGATGCTCGGCGCCGCCGCGGTGGTCACCGTCGTCTCGCTGCTGGCGCACTGGTCCCGGATCGGTGACAGCTTTTCCGGCGCGGGCAATGCCGGCGGCGTCATCGGGCTGACGGTGCTCTCGCTGCTGTATCTGCCCAACGTGGTGATCGGCGCGGTGGCCGTGCTGGTCGGTGCCGGCGTCGAATTCGGTGAAGCCTCGGTGGGTGTGTTCTCGGTGGTCGGTGGCCCCGTGCCGGCGATGCCGGTGCTGGCCGCGCTGCCGACCGGTCCCGCGGCGGGCTGGTGGCCGGTGCTGCTGCTGATCCCCGCGGTCATCGGTGTGATCGGTGGTCTCGACACCGCCCGCACCTCGCCCGACCGCATCGTCGCCCCGTGGTCCACGCTCGCGGGCGCGGCGCTGGCGACGCTGGTGTTGGTGCTGCTCGGCGCGGTGGCAGGCGGTGAACTGGGCACCTTCGGCCGGATCGGCCCCGACCTGCCGATCTTCGCCGTGGTCACCTTCGTCTTCCTTGCCGTCACCGGGTACGCGGGGCTGGTCTTCGCACGCCTGTTCATCACTCCGGTCGGTAGCCCGATCCCCGGATTCGGCCTCGACGATCACGACGAGGACTATCCCGACGAGTACGACGAAGACGACTACCCCGACGATGCCTACGACGAATACGACGACTACGAATTCGGCGACTACGACGACGGCCCGGAACTGACGCTGGAACTGGACGCCGAAGTCGTCGACGAGCAGCCCGCGCTCGACCACCACACCGAACGTCCGGGCGAGCCGCCCGCCGAGATCGTCGACGCCGAGGTGGTAGAGGCGGACCTGCCGGAAAGTGGCCGAACCGAGGATCGTTAGGCTCTACGGCGGTGGCAACGATCCGGCCACCGCCCGACCCGACTCCAGGAGTAGAGCGCTGACCTCCCCGGCCCCATCCGAAAAGGCCCCGGCCACCGTCGTCGTACTCGCCTCGGGCACCGGATCGCTGCTGCGCGCGCTCATCGAGGCCACCGCGACGCCGGGCTATCCCGCCCGGATCGTCGCCGTCGGTGTCGATCGGACCTGCGCCGCCACCGAGCACGCCGCCGCCGCCGGCATCCCGCATTTCCGCATCGCGCTCGCCGACTTCCCCGATCGCAGCGCCTGGGATACCGCGCTGACCGACGCGGTCGCGGCCCATGAACCCGATCTGGTGGTCTCCGCCGGTTTCATGAAGATCCTCGGCCCGATGTTCCTGAAGCGGTTCGGCGGACGCATCATCAACACCCATCCCGCGCTGCTTCCGGCCTTCCCCGGCGCCCACGGCGTCCGCGACGCGCTCGCCTACGGCGTCCGGGTCACCGGGTCGACGGTGCACCTGGTGGACGAGGGCATCGACACCGGCCCGATCCTGGCGCAGGAAGCGGTCGAGGTGCTGCCCGATGACGACGAGGCCACCCTGCACGAGCGCATCAAGGTTGTCGAGCGACGGTTGCTGGCGGAGGTTGTCGCCGCCGTCGCCACCCGAGGCATTGTCTCCGACGGACGAAAGGCAGTTATTCCAGATGAGCGAGTTTCCCGGTGAGTGAATCCAGCGACCGCAAGCCGATCAGCCGGGCGCTGGTGAGCGTCTACGACAAGACCGGGCTCGTGGAGCTCGCGACCGGCCTGCACGAGGCCGGGGTCGAACTGGTCTCGACCGGGTCGACCGCCGCCCGCATCGCCGACGCCGGAATCCCGGTGACCAAGGTCGAAGACCTCACCGGATTCCCGGAAACCCTGGACGGCCGGGTCAAGACGCTGCATCCGCGGGTGCACGCGGGCATCCTCGCCGACACCCGCAAGAGCGAGCACGTCGATCAGCTGGTCGAGCTGGGCGTGGAGGCCTTCCAGCTGGTGGTGGTGAACCTCTACCCGTTCACCGAGACCGTGGCCAGTGGCGCGTCGCCCGACGAATGTGTGGAGCAGATCGATATCGGCGGTCCGTCGATGGTGCGTGCCGCGGCCAAGAACCATCCGTCGGTGGGTGTGGTCGTCGACAGCGGCGATTACGGGAAGGTGCTCGACGCCGTGCGCGCGGGCGGTTTCACCCTCGCGGAGCGGACGGCGCTGGCGGCCAAGGCCTTCCAGCACACCGCGAACTACGATGTCGCGGTGGCCAGCTGGATGACCAGTGTGCTCGCACCCGGCACCGAACGCTTCCCGGACTGGATCGGTGGCAGCTGGGATCGTGCCGCGGTGTTGCGCTACGGCGAGAACCCGCATCAGGAAGCCGCGCTCTACACCGCCAACGACGGGGCCCCCGGCCTGGCGCAGGCGCGGCAGTTGCACGGCAAGGAGATGTCGTACAACAACTACGTCGACGCCGACGCCGCGTGGCGTGCCGCCTATGACCACACCGATCCCGCGGTGGCGATCATCAAGCATGCCAACCCCTGTGGCATCGCGTTGGGCGCCGATATCGCCGAGGCGCATCGCAAGGCGCACGCCTGCGATCCGGTGAGCGCCTACGGCGGCGTGATCGCGGCCAACCGCGAGGTCACCGTGGAGATGGCCCAGCAGGTCGCCGAGATCTTCACCGAGGTGATCGTCGCGCCGTCCTACGCCGACGGCGCGGTGGAGGTGCTGCAGCGCAAGAAGAACGTGCGCATCCTGGTGGCCGAGCCGCCTCGCCGGGCCGGTGTCGAGCTGCGGCCGATCAGCGGCGGCGCACTGCTGCAACAGCGCGACATCCTCGACGCCGAAGGCGACGATCCCGCCAACTGGACGCTGGTGGCCGGCGAACCGGCCGACGCCGCGACCCTCGCCGATCTCGCCTTCGCCTGGCGTGCCTGCCGCGCGGTGAAGTCGAACGCCATCCTGCTCGCGCACGACGGTGCCTCCGTCGGCGTCGGCATGGGCCAGGTGAACCGGGTCGACGCGGTCGGGCTGGCCGTGCAGCGCGCCGGTGACCGCGTCAAGGGTTCGGTGGCCGCGTCGGATGCCTTCTTCCCGTTCCCCGACGGGCCGGAAGCGCTCATCCAGGCCGGTGTGCGGGCCATTGTGCATCCGGGCGGTTCGGTGCGGGATCAGGAGACCATCGACGTCGCGCGCGCGGCGGGGGTCACCGTGTATCTGACGGGCTCGCGGCACTTCGCGCACTGAGCGTGCGAGCATACGACGCCGCGTCAGGGCTCAGGCCCGGCGCGGCGTCGGTCGTTTCCAGGGTGGTCGGGGCCGCGTGGCGAGCGTTGTCGTTCGGCCTACGCCGCGCTGCGGACTTCCCGATCACCCACCGGTGCCTGCAACGGCAGCTCCAGCGTCCCGAACACCGCGATCATCACGCACATCTTGCCCACCGCGTCGGCCCGTGTGCCCGAACGCAATTCGATGGTGACGGCCTCGTCGGTCTCGGTGACGGTCGCGTCGACGCCGTAGCACTCCGGGGCGCCGGTCTCGAAGCTGATCGCGATCCGGTTGCCTGGCAGGGCGGTCCATGAGGTGAACGGGATCGGGTGGGCGCCGACGATGGTGGGGTCGGCGGTGAACGGTTCACCGGTGGCGGCGGCCGGGTTCTCGGTAGGAGTGTTCGGCGCGGTGCTGGTCACCGAACTCGTAACCTCTTGTGCGGCACCGTCATCGGTATCGCCGCAGGCGGCGAGGGGCAAGGCGGTGACGGCAACGGCGAGCAGGGTGGCACAGCCACGGCGCAGCGACATGGGCACACCTTAACGCAGGCGCCCGCCGTGTCTGCTGCGCGTTCGCCCGGCAGACGACAAGGCCCCCGATGGCGCATCGGGGGCCTTGGTCGTGGTGGGACGTCGGTGCCGTGAGTATCGCGGTGCCGCGAGCTGG
Organism: Nocardia sp. CDC519; assembly: GCF_059509835.1. Taxonomy (NCBI): domain Bacteria; kingdom Bacillati; phylum Actinomycetota; class Actinomycetes; order Mycobacteriales; family Nocardiaceae; genus Nocardia; species Nocardia sp. CDC519. Next base: position 3,322,712 of record NZ_CM183377.1, read on the forward strand.
TGGACGCGGCGGCGCGGATCAGCGGCTGGTGAACGGGAGCAGCGCCATCTCCCTGGCGTTCTTGACCGCCACTGCCACCTGGCGCTGCTGTTGCGGGGTGAGGCCGGTGACGCGGCGGCTACGGATCTTGCCGCGGTCGGAGATGAAGGTTCGCAGCAGGTTGACGTCTTTGTAGTCGACGGTCTCGATACCGGCGGCGATCAGCGGGTTCTTCTTCGGCTTGCGGGCCTGTTCGGCTCGGACCTTCTTCGACGGTGCTCGCTTGACTGCCATTAGTCGGGTTCCTTACTCACGAGATCAGGGGTTCTACCAGCTCGATTTGTGCACACCGGGCAACTCTCCCCGATGGGCCAGCTCGCGTACACGTACCCGAGAGAGCCCGAACTTCCGGAGATGTCCGCGCGGTCGTCCGTCGGCGGCGTCCCGATTGCGCAATCGTACCGGACTGGCATCGCGGGGCAGGCGCTGTAGGGCCGACTGGGCGGCGGCCCGGTCGGCGTCGGCGGTTGCCGGGTTGCGGATCAGTTCCTTGAGCTCGGCTCGCCGCGCGGCATAGCGGGCGACGATCTGCTTGCGCTGTTCGTTGCGCGCGATCTTGGATTTCTTCGCCATCAGCGTTCCTCGCGGAAGTCGACATGCTTGCGCACGACGGGGTCGTATTTGCGCAGCACCATGCGGTCGGGGTCGTTGCGCCGGTTCTTCCGGGTGACGTAGGTGTAGCCGGTGCCCGCGGTGGACTTCAGCTTGATCACCGGACGGATCTCGGTCGATTTCGATGCCATCGTGGTTCTCCGCTCAGATCTTGTCGCCGCGCGCTCGGATGCGGGCCACCACGGCCTCGATCCCGTCGCGGTCGATGGTCTTGATGCCCTTGGCCGAGACGGTGAGCGTGATGCGGCGGTCCTCGCTGGGCAGGTAGTAGGTCTTGCGCTGGATGTTCGGGTTCCAGCGGCGGTTGGTCCGTTTGTGTGAATGCGAGACGGATTTGCCGAAACCGGGCCGGCGGCCGGTGACCTGGCAGTGGGCCGACATGGCGGGCTCCCTCCAATAGGTGATGACAATCGTTTTCGACAACGACCGCTCGGCACTGTACCGTGTGGCGAGCTGTTAATGAAAACCGTTACCGAAAGGGGTTGCTGTGATTCCCGATCGCAGAACACCGGTCGTGGTGGTCGCCGGGTCCTCCGGGCGCACCACCGAGGGCGTCGACCAGGTGGCCCGTGCGTTGGGCGCCGCCCCCGGCACCGTCGTCGTCCGCCACGATCTGGCCGAACTGCGGGAGGGTATCGTCCGCCGGACGGTGCGTGACGGCGGCCGGGAGAGCGTCGAGGTGCTCGAGCTGGCCCACGGGTGCGTCTCCTGCACGCTGCGCGCGGATCTGCTCCCGCTGCTGTGCACCCTGGCCGCCCGAGATTCGGTGACGCGTATCGTGCTCGCGCTCGACCCTGCCTTCGAAGCGGAAGCGGTATGTCACGCCATCGACGACGTCGTCGTCGCCGGTGTGATCGGACGGGTGGACGGCCCCGCGCGCCGTGACGTGCGCATCGAGGCCGTGCTGACCTGCGCCGATGCGCGGGTCTGGCTGGCGGACGCCACCGGCGAGGAGACCCTCGCGGAATGTGGCCTCGCCACCGCCGACGACGACCGCACGGTGGCGCAGGTGGCCGTCGGCCAGGTCGATTTCGCCGACGCGCTGATCGTGACCGGCGCCGACCAGGTCGACGCGCTGGACCGGGAACGGCTGGGCGCCGTCCTCACCCGGCTCGTCCCACAGGCCCCGGTGCACTGGTGCGCGGCCGAGGCGATCGGCCCGGCCGAGGTGGAGGCGCTGCTCATGCGGATCCCGGCGGACTCGCGGCGCGGCCGGATCTTCGACGCCCACGCGCCGCTGCTGCGCGGTCAGCCACCGCTGGGTACCGAGCACGGGGTGACGCTGGTCGAATTCGCCGCCGGCCGCCCGTTCCATCCCGCACGTCTGCACGAGGCACTGGACGTGTTGTTCGAGGGTGTGGTCACCGCGCGCGGCCGGCTGTGGCTGGCCACCCAGCCGGACGAGGTGGTGTGGCTGGAATCGGCCGGTGGCGGTTTGCGGGTCGGCGGCGCCGGCCGCTGGCTGGCCGCGATGACGCCGGACGAGCTCGCCGAGGCCGACCCGGACCGCCGGGCCATGTCCGCGCTGCGCTGGGACGACCGCTTCGGCGACCGCGATGTCTCACTGGTGATCCTGGTGCACGACGCCGACCCGGCCGATATCCGGCAGGCCCTGCACTGGGCGCTGGTCGAGGACGACGAATTGCGGTTGGTGGAGCGCGCACCCGAGCGGGTGGCGCAGTGGGACGACCCGTTCGGCGAGTGGCATGCCGACCCGTGCGAATCCTCCGAGTCGACCGGGCTACCCATCGTGGGCGATCAGCGCGGCGCCGAGTGAACCGCGGGCCCGATTCCCGAATCCGGTCGCGCCGTGAGCTTCCCGCGGCACCTCGACCGCACGACAGAAAGGACGATTGATGAAGGCAGGGATACATCCGGACTACCACCCGGTGGTGTTCGAGGATTCGAGCACCGGCAAACAGTTTCTGACCAGATCCACCGCGAGCAGCGACCGGACCGTGGTCTGGACCGACGGGCAGACCTACCCCTTGCTGGTGGTCGATGTCACCGCGGATTCGCACCCGTTCTGGACGGGTGCGCACCGGGTGCTCGACACTCAGGGCCGGGTGGAGAAGTTCGAGCGGAAGTACGGCAAGCGGGCGCGCGGCGCACAGCCCCAGCCCGGACGAGGGGAGGGCTGACATGGCGGTTCCGAAGCGCAGGATGTCGCGGTCCAACACCCGCAGCCGTCGCTCGAACTGGAAGGCGACACCGCCGGACCTCGTGCCGGTGACGGTCGGTGGTGTCGTGCATCGGGTTCCGCGCCGAATTGTCCAAGCGGTGCGGCGCGGGCTGATCGACCCGGAACGGATCTGAGGGATCCGTTCGCCCGCAGTGCACAGGGCGGCGTCGCGCAATCGCGACGCCGCCCCGCGCATCTCATCGGCGTGATCAGCCCTCTTGTTCTTTGAGCCGAACCAGAGCGGCGGCGAGCTGGAAGAACTTGTTGTTGCCCAGATCCGCGATGGTCTTGATCTTCAGGGCGTCCAGCAGCTGCTTGTCGTGAGCCTCGGTGAGGCCGGCGAGCGCCGACGGGGGCGCGGCGAGGATTTCCGCGAGCGACTTGTTCTCGTACTCCTTGTCGAGCACCTTGTCGAGCACAACGTTGACGGCCATACGAAACTCCTTCGGACGAACCTGCATGTGCGTTGCGACGATAGCGCGCGGGATGGCGTCAGGGGGTCTGAACTCGAGAGGAAGTCGGCTACCGGCGCGCCACTATTTCCCGGCCGTTCACCCGGCGTGCGCTCTTGGAGTCCGCCGGTCGATGGCAATCGACTGGTTATCGTTGCTGGTGAGGCGACTTGGCGATACAGTCGAAGGGTCGATTGCGAGCAGATTGCCAACTCTCGAATTTCGTACTGAGAGTTGGTTTTTGGCCTGAGTAAAAGTCCTGCCGCACTGATGATTTCGGGATAGCCCGCCGGTACCCTCGTTCGAGAGGGCGGGTTCTCCCGAAAGGGAGAACCCGCTCATCGCCAAGTCTCTCCGGCCCTCGCCGAAACGAACTCACTCACCGCACTTCTCGCGCCGTGCCGTGTCGATTCCCCACCGCGATGCAGCCGAGGAGTCGACGGCTATCAGCGACCGGCGGGAAACCGGGACCGGCGCGTATGGAACGCGAGGATCACCGGTCCTCCGGAGCGGCGGAGCCGCCGTCCGAATCCGCGACCCCCGCCGCAGAATCCGCCGCGCCCCCACACGGCAGCCCCAGCACAGCGCTGACCCGGCCGAGCACCTCGCCGAGCAACGCCGCGGGCAACGTCAACAGCCACCACAGCGACGGCCCGGCCAACTGCTCGACCCGCTGCACCAGCTCGGCGACCGTCGCCTCCAAGTCGCTGATCTCGGTGCGCAATTCCCCGACCTGCGCCCGCAACTCACGCAGCAACGCCTCCTGCTCGGCCGTCACCGGAACCCCGCCCAGGCCTCAGTGCGCCGGCTCGAGCACCGGGCGCGGCGTCGGATCCACCGCCGCCAGCTCCCGCCGATCCGGCGCCACCAGCACCGCGGTGATCGGCAATGCCAACGCCAGCGAACCCAGCACGAACATCGGGAAGACGAAGTCGAACAACTGCATCCCCGCCGGGGATTCGGCGGCATCGTCGAGGGTGAACCCGAGCGCCGCCACACCGGTGTAATACACGCCTGCCACACCGGCAGCGAACAAGACGATGGTGCCGATCCGCGCCGCGAGCACCTGCATCGACTGGAACACCCACAGGCATCCCGTCGCGACGATCACCGCGATCAGCGCGGCCACCACCAGCAGCCACACCGTCAGCTCGACCGAACCCTGCACATCCACCGAGGACAACTGAAGGTACTGCATCAGCCCGGCGCCGAGCCCCATCACCAGCCCGCCGGTCAACAGCCGCGGCAACCGCAGCTCACGCCCGACGATCACCAGCCCCGCGAACACCGCGATGACGATCACCGCCAGCGAAACACCCAGCGTGGCCGCGTCATAACGCAGCACCGACCCAGGTACCGCCACCCCGAGCAGCGGCACCGCCGTCGCCAGCCAGATACCAACCCCACCGATCGAGATCGCCGCCGCGCCCAGCCAGACCGGACGGAACCGGGCCGAACGCCTGCCGTGCACCACACACGCGAGGCCCACCAGCGCGCCGAGCGCGGACACCCCTAGTGACAGCCCGATGAGCCAGTAGCCCATGGCGAACCACTCCATATCGGCGTCCGCCCCGGCCGCGAGCAGACCCGTCGCCGAAGCCAGCGTGTCAGCCATGCCTGGCGGCCCCTTCCAGTTCCATGGCCTGCAACTCCGAGATCGCGTACTCGGTCACCGCGGCCAGTGCCTGCCGCACCTCGACGGCATTGCGGGCATCGATATCCACGATCGGCACGCCGGGCCGCACCGACAACGCCTCGCGCAGTTCCGCGATCGGGAAGCGCGGCGCGTCCGGGAACCGGTTGACCGCGATCAGGAAGGGCAGCTTGCGCGCCTCGAAGAAGTCGACCGCCGCGAAACTGTCCTCCAGCCTGCGGGTATCGATGAGCACGACGGCGCCGATGGCGCCGCGGATCAGGTCGTCCCACATGAACCAGAAACGCCGCTGGCCGGGCGTGCCGAACAGGTAGAGCACCAGATTGCCCGGCAGGATGATCCGGCCGAAATCCATGGCGACGGTGGTCGTCTCCTTCTCCGGAGTATCGGCGAGATCGTCGATACCGTCGGAGAACCGGGTGACCATCGCCTCGGTGCGCAGCGGAACGATCTCCGAGACCGCACCGACGAAAGTGGTCTTGCCCGCACCGAAACCACCGGCGACGACGATCTTGGTCGACGCGGTGCGATTGTCGGTGTCCTCGGGCGCGGAGCCCCGATCCGGTCTCCTATAAGGCACGGAGTCCACGCAATGTCCTCTCCATCAGGGAACGGCGTTCGTCATAGCTCGCCTGTTCGGTCAGAGTCGAATGCACTCGCAGGTTCCCGTCCACGACGAGATCGCCGATAACGACCCGGACCATACCGAGCGGACGATCCAGGTGTGCGGCGATTTCGGCAACTGAGAGCAGGTGCGCACCGAGACGCAGGATCTCGATGCGGATATCACCGGAGGGCCAATCACCGCGCGGGGTATAGGAGATGGTCTCGATGACCGCCTCCAGCGGCAGGTCCACCGCGGGCTCGGTGCGCCCCGACGTCAGGGCATAGGGTCTGACGCGAGTGGTCGGCCGGTTGTACGGCCCGGAGCCGAATGAGGACATGGATCACTCAGACGGCAGTGCGGGCGGTGGCGGAAACCACCGAGCCCACTCGATCGACCAGCAGCGCCATCTCGTAGCCGATGCGGCCGATATCGTGCGACTTGTTCGCCAGCACCGCCAGATGCGAGCCGTTGCCGACGCTCATCACCAGCAGATAGCCGCGCTGCATCTCCACGATCGACTGCATCACCTTGCCGCCGTCGAAAAGCTGTGCGGCACCGGTGGACAGGCTCGCCAGGCCGGCGGTCACCGCGGCCAGCTGTTCGGCGCGGTCGGCGGGCAGATGCGGGCTGGTGGCCTGCAACAGGCCGTCCGCCGACACCAGGACCGCGTGGGAGACACCGGGTACGTCCCGGGTGAACCGGGCCACCAGCCAATTCAGGTTCTCGTCCGTGGTGCTGTTCGGGTTCGGGTTGGTCATGCAAGCCCTCCGTCGTTGTGCTGCGCTTCGGCCCGCCCGCTGCGGACCCCACTGAGATGCCTGGTCAGGTTGTTCCGGATCTCCTCCGGGTCACGAGCGCCCGCTTCTTCCGCCGGGGCCAGGCCACCCGGCACCAACTGCGCACCCGGCCTGCGGATCGGCAGGCCGCCGACGGTCCGGCCGCTGGTGGTCGGCTTCGCGGCATCCTCGGCCGCCGTCCAGCCCGCGTCCGCGGGGGAGGACCAGGTGCCGCTCGACGGCTGCGCGGTGGCGGGCTCGACCAGCCACTCCGACACCATGCGCTGATAGATCGGGGTCGGCGAATCGCCACCCACCGGCTGCAGGCGCGTCGAGGTCGTGGTCGTCACCGCGGATTCGGCGGTGACGGTGACGGTCTCGGGCTGCTGCTGCGCCGGCTGTGGTGCGGGCGCCTGCTGTGGCTCGTCGCGCACCGCGGCCGGGCGCCGGATCGGCAGACCGGAGCCGGCGGTGGTGGCCCGCGGTTGCGGCTCCGGGGTCTCGGTCTGCGGCGCCGGGGCCGCGGTCTGCGGCGCCATGGTCTCCGCCTGCGCGGTCACGATCGGGTGCTCGGTGGTCTCGGCCCACAGGCCCGTCGGCTCTTCCTCCGGTTCGGCGGAGACGATCCGGTTCGGGCCGGTCGCGGCGTCGCCCGGATGCGGCTCCGGCGTCGGCGGTCCGAACGGCGCATGGCCGGAACGGTCCTCGGCACCCGAACGCTGCGCGCCGGAATCGGTGCGCGCGCTCGCCGGAACCGAGACGGACGGCTGCTCCGGCGGCTCCGCCACCCGGATGGACGGGCGACGCTGCGGCAGGCCGTTACTCGTGGTGCCCCACGACGACAGCGGCACCGGCTCCGATTCGGGTGCGGGGGAGGGAGCTTCCGGCAGGCTCGGCACCGACACCAGGGTGCGCTGCGGCGGCGTACCCGGCGGCAGCGCCGCGAACGGATCGGTCGGCGGCTTGCCGTCGGCGTCGTCCATCGCCGGTGCGACGAGAGCGCCGGGCAGATGCACGCTCGCGGTGATACCGGGCTGCTGGGCCATGGTCGAGGTGCGGCGCAGGCTGACAGTGATGTTGTGCCGCTTGGCCAGCCGGCCCACCACGAACAGGCCCATCCGGCGGGCGGTTTCGATGGTGACCTCACCACCGGAGGCGAGGCGCTCATTGGTGGCCTGGAGGTCTTCGGCCGACATGCCGAGGCCGCGGTCGGTGATCTCGATGAGGTAGCCGCCGTCGACCGCGCGCGCGACCGTCACCGCGACCGGCGTCGTCGGCGGCGAGTAGCGCAGCGCGTTGTCGATGAGCTCGGCGAGCAGATGCTCGATGTCGACCGCTGGCTCACCGGCGACGACTCCCTCGGGCACGGTGCCGATCTCGACCCGCTGATAGTCCTCGACCTGCGAGACCGCACTCCACAGCATGTCCGACAGCGGCACCGGCTGCAGCTGGCCGCGGCGCAACGCCGTACCGGCCAGCACCAGCAGGTTGTCGCCGTTGCGGCGCATGCGGGTGGCGAGGTGGTCGAGGCGGAACAGGCTCTGCAACCGTTCGCTGTTGTCCTCGTCGTGTTCCAGATCCTCGATCAGCGCCAGCTGCTGTTCCACCAGCGACTGGCTGCGCCGCGACAGGGTCTCGAACATGTTGCCGATCTGCACCCGCAGGCGGGCCTGCTCGGCGGCGAGATTGAGCGCCTGTTCGTGCATTTCGTCGACGGCCCTGGCCAGCTGGCCGATCTCGTCGGTGGTGTGCACGGCGACCGGGGTGATCTTCGGGGTGGTGCCACCGGCACGCACCACCGACAGCTCGTCGGGCAGCTTGACGTGCGCGACCTCGAGCGCGTCGCGACGCAGCCTGCGCACCGGGACCACCAGGGTCCGCGCGACGGCGAGCGCCAGCGCCAGGCCGGCCAGCAGCACCGCCATCACGATCGTGGTTTCGCGCAGGGCGCTGTTCTGCGCGGTGGTGGTGCGGTCGAGCAGGGCGGCGTCGATGATGTCGGTCAGCTGCGCGGTGGTGGCGTCATAGGTGTCGGCACTGACCTGCAGCGAGTCGAGCACCGCCGGATTGCTCGCCGGGTCGGCGGTGTTCTGGCTGAAGGTCGCCAGGCGCGTCTGCACCGCGTCGAGCAGCGGGCGCATGTTGCCGGCCAGCTCCGGCAGAATCTGGCCGTACTGATAGATCATGGTCAGCTCGGCACCGGCGGAGGTGAGCACCCGTGCCCGCATGCTCGGGTTGCGGGCGGCATCGGGCGAGCTGATCAGCATGCGCTGCTCGGTGAGCACGCGGCGGGCGGTCTGAATCGTGGTCAGCTGGAGAAAGTATCGCTGGATGACGAGGTCTTCCACCGAGGGCGAGAGCGCGAGCGCGTTACCGATGCGCATGCCGATCTCGTCGGCCTGATCGCCGACCATGGCCGGGGACCCGCTGCGCAGGCTGTTGCGCATGGTGGTGCCGATGGCGACCGCCGAGGACAGCTCGGCGGTCACCTTGCCGCTGACCCCGGTGTCCTGGAGCGCGGTTTCCATATCCGCCAAGGCCTGATCGAAACGGGTCAGCGCGGCGTCGGTGCGCGGGTCGGCGGGGTTGCCCCAGCTCGACGTCGCGGTCACCGCCAGATGTTCGGTGGCGGTGCCGAATCTCACGATGGGCCGGATGATGATGGCCTGTTCGGTGGCGGCGTCCAACTGGTCCATGGTCTGGAGCTCGTTGTTGATCCGCAGCACCGCGAACGCGGTGGCCAGTACCACCGGCAGCACGAGCACGATGCCGACCTTGCGGGTAACCGACCAGTTGGGCAGGCTGAATTGCCAGGGTCGCGGTGCAGCTTCCATCCGCTTGTGTCGCCTCCGCATCACGAGTGACCCCGGCCGTGCGTGGGGAGTTCTGGATTCGATGTGAACCGCGCCAGAACCAACCTGAGGTCTTCTTTTTACCGCAGGGAACATACCCCGCAGAGGGAGCATCGGCAATCTGGACGTTCCCCACGTTAAACCTCGAATATGGCCGAGCAGAACAAGATTCGCGAACGAATGATCGCGTGCGAGAGCCGCGGCCGTGCAATCCGGTAAATGTGCAGGTCAAGATCACTTATCGGACAGCGGGCAAACATTTCGGTCGCGGAACGCGCTGGTGGCGGCGTGTCGGAGCAGCCCTCTCAGTCCGCTCTCAGTCGATGCGGTCAAACTGGTGACATGCGCATTCTGGTAGTCGACGACGATCGCGCCGTCCGGGAATCGCTGCGGCGGTCGCTGACCTTCAACGGCTACACCGTCGACCTCGCGGTCGACGGTGTCGACGCATTGGACAAAGTCACCGCGCAGCGACCGGACGCGCTCGTCCTCGATGTGATGATGCCGCGCCTGGACGGCCTCGAGGTCTGCCGCCGTTTGCGCAGCACCGGCGACGATCTGCCGATTCTGGTTTTGACCGCACGGGATTCGGTTTCCGAACGGGTCGCCGGTCTCGACGCGGGCGCCGACGACTATTTGCCGAAACCATTCGCGCTCGAAGAATTGCTCGCGCGGTTGCGCGCGCTGCTGCGCCGCCGGACCAGCGATCCGGGCGAGACCTCGGAAACGATGCGGTTCGCCGATCTGTCGCTGGATCCCGTCACCCGTGAAGTGCTGCGCGGAACCCGTTCGATCAGCCTCACCCGCACCGAGTTCTCACTGCTGGAAATGCTGATGGCGAATCCGCGCCGGGTGCTGACTCGCGGCCGGATTCTCGAGGAGGTGTGGGGCTACGACTTCCCCACCTCGGGCAATGCCCTCGAGGTCTACATCGGCTACCTGCGGCGTAAGACCGAGGCCGAGGGCGAACCGCGATTGATCCACACCGTGCGCGGTGTCGGCTACGTACTACGGGAGACGCCGCCGTAGGCGGGCGCGGACATGGCACGTTCAGCTTCCAAACGGCCGGGAAAATCCGGCACCGCCGCTGGTGTGGCGCCGCTGGGGCAGCCCCGCCGCGGTGCCGAGCCGGCGCCCATGCGCCCGCCGACGCCGCTGACCCGCACGGTCTCGCTGCGCTGGCGGGTGACGCTGCTGGCCGCCTCGGTGGTGGCCATCGCCGTCGCGGTCACCTCCATCGCCGCCTACGCCATGGTCGCGCGGGCGCTCTACGGTGACGTCGACGCCCAGTTGCGCGCCAGGGCCGCGACCATGATCAGTGGCGATATCGACAGCATGGCCTTCCAATCGCTCGGCGTGGCGACGCTGTTCTCCAACAACATCGGCGTCGGCCTGATCTACCCGTTCTCGGTGTCCTCGCCGACCGCGCCGGAGGGTGAGCGTCCACCCGACAGCCTCCCGGTCTACATCCCGCCGCAGCCGACCAAGCCGCCCATCGGCACCGAGGAGATCGCGGTCGCCAAGGGCGAACACACGTCCTCGCTGCGCACCTTCAACAATCAGCGGGTGCTGGCCCGGCGCATGGATTCGGGTGTCACGCTGGTGATCTCCCAGCGCCTCGAGCCCACCCGTGAGGTGCTCGACCGGCTGGCGTGGCTGCTGTTCGTGGTCGGCGGGTGCGGCGTGCTGCTGGCCGCGGCGGCGGGTACCGCGGTCGGGCGCACCGGATTGCGGCCCATCGCCCGGCTCACCGCGGCCACCGAGCGGGTGGCCCGCACCGATGATCTGACGCCGATCCCGGTCACCGGTGACGACGAGCTGGCCCGGCTCACCGAGAGTTTCAACACCATGCTGCGTGCCCTGGCCGAATCCCGCGACCGGCAGCGCAGGCTGGTCGCCGACGCGGGCCACGAGTTGCGTACCCCGCTGACGTCGCTGCGCACCAACATGGAATTGCTGATCGCGGCGGGCAGGCCCGGCGCACCGCGGATTCCGGACGAGGACATGGCCGAACTGCGCGCCGATGTGGTCGCCCAGATCGAAGAGCTGTCCACCCTCGTCGGCGACCTGGTCGATCTGGCTCGGGAAGACGCGCCGGAAACCGTCTACGAGCGTGTCGATCTAGGCGAGGTCGCCGGGCGTGCGCTCGAACGCGCACGTCGCCGCCGCGGCTCCATCGAGTTCGTCGCGGCGCTGCGGCCGTGGTTCGTCTACGGCCACGAGGCCGGGTTGGAGCGAGCCATCCTCAACGTGCTCGACAATGCCGCGAAGTGGAGTCCGGCCGGCGCGCAGGTGCGGGTCAGCATGGCCGAGGTGGGGCGCGGGCTGCTCGAACTCTCGGTCGACGACGCCGGTCCAGGCATCCCGCCCGCCGAACGCGAGCTGGTGTTCGAGCGTTTCTACCGGACCACCGCGTCGCGTTCGATGCCGGGCTCGGGGCTCGGGCTCGCGATTGTGAAACAAGTCGTGACAAAACACGGCGGCACCATCACGATCGATACGTCCGAACGCGGCGGCGCGCTGATCCGCATCGTGTTGCCCGGTGAGGCGGGCGCGCCCGCGGCGGCCGCCGAGGACGAGGCGGATCGATAGGTCGATCGGGCCGTTCGATCCGCAGCGAACTTCAAGCACGGTCTCAGTCCGCTCTCAGCAGTCGGCGTCACGCTGGATGGCACGACGTGAGAAAGAAACGAGTAACCATGACCGAGGATTTCACCGATCGACCGCACGGCCCGCATCCAGGGGCCGTGCCGCCGCCGGGTTACCACTCGGCGCCAGGTCCGCAGGGCCCTCCGTTCGGCCACGCCCCCGTTCCCGAGCCGCAGCCCGCCCCCAAGCGTCCGGTCCGCACCGGCCTGGTCGCGGGCGCGGTCGCGCTGGCATTGGTCAGCGGCGGCGTCGGTGGCGCGGTCGGCGCGCTGGTCGCGGGCGACGACGGCGCCGCGACCACTGTCACCAACGCCCTCGACGCACCGAAGCCCAATATCGATAACGCCTCCACCGCGCCCGCCGGCTCCACCCAGGCGGTGGCCCAGCGCGTGCTGCCGAGCGTGGTGATGATCAAGGTCGCGAGCAACCGCGCACAGGGCGAGGGCTCGGGAGTCATCTTGTCGTCGGATGGACTGATCCTGACCAACAACCACGTCGCCGCGGGCGGCGGTCCCGGCGCGAAGATGGAGGTCTCCTTCGCCGACGGCAGCACCGCGTCCGCGACCATGGTCGGCGCCGATCCGGTGTCCGATCTCGCCGTCATCAAGGTCGAGGGCAAGACGGGCCTGACCCCGATCGAACTCGGCAGCTCGGCCGGCCTCCAGGTCGGTCAGCCCGTCATCGCGATCGGCTCGCCCCTCGGCCTCGCCGGCACCGTCACCACCGGCATCGTCTCGGCGTTGAACCGGCCGGTCTCCACCTCCGGTCAGCCGAGCGCCGACCCGGCCACGCCCAACCCCGTCATCGACGCCATCCAGACCGACGCCGCGATCAATCCGGGTAATTCCGGCGGTGCGCTGGTCGACGCCAACGGCAAGCTGATCGGCATCAACACCGCGATCGCCACCCTCGGCGGCTCCGACCTCGGCGGCCAGCAGAGCGGCTCGATCGGGCTCGGTTTCGCCATCCCGGTCGATCAGGCCCGCCGGGTCGCCGAAGAACTGATCGAGACCGGCCACGCCACCTATGCCCAGATCGGCATCACGGTGCCGCGTAACGACACGGTGCGCGGAGCGCGGGTGCTCGAGGTGACCCCCGACGGTCCCGCCGCCAAGGCCGGTATCCCGGCCGGAGTGGTGATCACCCGGATGAACGACCGCACCATCGACTCCGGCGACGCCTTGGTCGCCGCCGTCCGTTCCAGCCGACCAGGAGACAAGGTGAGCGTGACATATACCGATGAGCAGGGCGGAAACGCCAAGACGGTCGAGGTGACCCTCGACGCGGTGTCGACCGGGGGAGTGCGGTGATGCAGGTGCTGCACGGGGGATGGGAGCCGATGCTCGGCGGTGACGCTACGGTGAGCACCATGGACATCGATGGTTCCGTGGCAGGACGCGCACTGGTCGTGGTCGTCGACGACCGCACCGCGCACGGTGGTGTGGATTCGCTGGGCCCGCTGGTCACCGAATTGCTCACCGAAGCGGGCTTTCTCGTCGACGCGTCGGTGACGGTGCAGGCCGATGAGGTGGAGATCCGTAACGCGCTCAACACCGCGGTGATCGGCGGCGTCGACCTGGTCATCTCGGTCGGCGGCACGGGTATGTCGCCGCGCGATGTCACGCCGGAGGCCACCTCCCAGGTGCTCGACCGTGAGCTGCCCGGTATCAGCGAGGCCCTGCGTTCCTCTGGCCGGGTCGCCGGTTCCCTCGACGCGGGCCTTTCGCGCGGCCTGGCCGGTATCTCCGGCAGCACCCTTGTGGTGAACCTGCCCGGTACTCGTTCGGCCATCCGCGATGGCATGGCGACCCTCGGCCCGCTCGCCAGCCGGGTGATCGGTGAACTGTCCGGATTGGACGAATGAGTTCTTCCGACGATCGCAGCGACGTCCCCCGTCCGGTCCGCCGGCCGGGGGACGCCGCGCGTCTGGCGCGCATCTTCGGTGAGGTGCTCCCGGAGACCACCGGCGACGAACGCGGCGACGACCGCGACACGCCGTCGAGCACCGACGACTGGTTGCGGTCGCAGGTTCCGCCGCATCACGGCTGAGTTCTTCCGCGTTCCAGCTACCGCCCGGGCGCCGATGCCTCGCCCGTTATCTACTGCCCTGCTACGTATTTACTGACGCGTAGCTATCTCGAGCGTTCAAGATTCAAGCTCTTTGCTGTTCCGATCTCCTCCGGAATACGTTCTCGTCCCGTATTCGCCGCTGGTGCTGCTTCGCCGTCCGGGGCAATTCGGCTACTTTGCCGGAACTCGCATCCTGCATTTATGCACGTCAAGCGATATAAGCATTTTGGCTATGTGATACAGATCACTCGGGTCTTGACGAATACTTTCGTTGTCCGTTCCGTTACCGCCGGTTAATCTCGCCTCGGGCCATCGCAACCGCCTCCGCAGTCCAGTGGCCTGCACGAATGTGCAGACCTCGCGGAGTCGGGTGTGGCCCGGCAGTAGTCGAGCTTTGCGTTGAAATAACAGCGAGTTACACAACGGCAACAAATAGGCGACACACTGAGCTGGGCCTGTGAGGACCATGTCCAGCCTCGACGGTCGAGGCTGGTCTGTTCGAGAAAAATTGATGAGGGGAAGTATGAGCGAGAACCGCACCAACGGTTTGCGCCGCGGAGCCCGTGCCGCGGGCGTCGGCGCCGCAGCCGCCGTGGCCCTGGGTCTGCTTTCGACCGGGGCCGCAAACGCGGATACCTTCGTGCCGTTGCCGGACGGCGAGAAGGTTGGTCCGGGTGTGACCATCAAGCGCACCCATGAGCACGCTGTCGTTTCGCCGTCCATGGCGGCCAATGGCGCAGGTCGCGTTGTCTGGGTTTCGGGCACCGCGAGCGCGGACGTCACCGTCACCCCCGAGGGCGAGGTGGGTCCGAACAACGGCCCCGCCGGCGCGCCGGGTACCAACAACTCCTCCACCCACGGTGCGTCCCAGCTGAACACGGGCTACATCGTGGGCTGCCAGGTCAGCATCGGCGACGAGGCCATCTCCGCCGGTCTGTCGGGAAGCATCGATGTCGAGGGCGCCTCGGTCGGCGGTGCGGTGGGTCTGGAGCTGGGCCCGGGCGAGGTGAAGTTCGTCCAGATCGAGTACAAGGACATTCTGAAGCCGGGCCACTACTCGGTCGAGTACCAGGACGTCGAGATGGAGATCCAGGGCTGCGCGGGTTACGCGCAGGCGCGGGCGTACACGGTCGTCGAGATCATCGGTGACCACTACTCGAAGACCACCCTTTACGGGCAGCCGTTCAGCATCGGCTGAGTCGTCGAATTCGACCGTACAAACCTCTCGCCTCGAGCGAACTCGACCCTCGAAGGGTACAAACATGATCAACCGTAAGATCGTGGCGCGGGCGGCCGGACTCGGCGCTGCCGCCACCGTTGCCATGGGCCTGTTCTCCACCGGTGCGGCCAACGCCGACACCTTCGTGCCGCTGCCCGGCGGCGAAATCGTCAAGACGCTGTCCGACGGCACCGTGGTGACGGTCCGCCTGGTCGGTGAATCGGCCAACATCAACCCCTCCCTCGGCTCCACCCCGGTGCACCGCAACGCCTGGGTATCGGCCAGTGCGCAGGTCGAGCTGGCCGGTGAGGGCGCCAAGGGTGGCAAGATCTACCCCGGTTACGTGGTGGGCTGCCAGGTGAACATCGGCGGCGGCGGCGTCGAAGGCGGCGCCTCTGCCGGCGGCACCTGGGAAGGCGATCCCACCGGTGGCGTCGAGAGCGGCGGCGAGCTGTCGCTCGGCCCCGGCCAGGCCAAGTCCTTCTACGTGCTCGACCTCGAAGACACCGACGACTTCGGCAACGAGTCGCACGAGACCCGCAACGTCTTCAAGGGCACCAGCGGCTCGGTCACCTGGGCCGATGAGACCATCGGTCTGACCGGCTGCGCCGGCTACGCGCAGGCGCGTGCCTTCGTCAAGGTCAAGGTCGAGACCGACAATGTCATGTCGGTGGTGACCCTGTGGGGTCAGCCGTTCAGCCTGGGCTGATCGGCTCCCGCTCGGGCCGGCCAACGGCCTGAGCAAACGCGACCAGCGAAATGAACGCGGGTCTGTCACAATCGTGACAGGCCCGCGTTCTGCTGTTTTCGGCCCGCGACCGGTGAATTCGTCCCTGTCGCGGCGGATTCGGCCGATCTGCGTAACCTCTCGGCTACCTACACCTCATCTTGCTGCCATGCCGCGGACGAAATGCCGTCCCCGACTGTTCATTCGCTGTGCCGATTCGGGTTCATCTGGCGGTCAGCGCTTTCGAGCACGCTCATCTGAGCCTGCTGTAGGCCATCCCCGTGCGAACGGGGTTGTCGCTGAAAACCTGATGAGGGGAAGTATGAGCAAGAACCGCACCAACGTCACGCGCGCGATGGGCGTCGGCGCCGTCGCCGCCGTGGCCATGGGACTGTTCTCGGCCGGCGCCGCCAACGCGGACGCCTTCGTGCCGCTGCCGGACGGTGAGAAGATCGGCCCCGGCGTCACCATCAAGCGCACCCATGAGAGCGCGCTGGTCTCGCCGTCGCTGGCGGCCAACGGTGCCGGTCGCACCGTGTGGGTCTCCGGTATCGCGAGCGCCGATGTCACCGCCACCCCCGAGGGTGAAGTGGGTCCGAACAACGGTCCGACCGGTGCCCCCGGCACCAACAACTCCTCCACCCACGGCACCTCGCAGCTGAACACCGGCTACATCGTCGGCTGCCAGGTCGCCATCGGCGACGAGGCCATCTCGGCCGGTGTCTCCGGCAGTGTCGACCTCGACGGCGCGTCCGTCGGCGGCTCGGTGGGTCTCGAGCTCGGCCCGGGTGAGGTCAAGTTCGTCCAGATCGAGTACAAGGACATCACCAAGCCGGGTGTCTACTCCGTCGAGTACCAGGACGTCGAGATGGAGATCCAGGGCTGTGCCGGTTACGCGCAGGCCCGCGCCTACACCGTGGTCGAGATCATCGGCGACCACTACTCGAAGACCACCCTCTACGGCCAGCCGTTCAGCATCGGCTGATTCCGGGTCTGCCCGGCCGTCTCGGCCGGACCGGACCGATGTGTCTCGAATCCGCCAATCAATCTCTCGCTGAAGCGAATCAACCCCAGAGGGGCATTACACAATGATCAACCGTAAGAGCATCGTGCGTGCGGCCGGTGCGGGTGCCGCCGCGGCCGTCGCGATGGGCCTGTTCTCCACCGGTGCGGCCAACGCCGACACCTTCGTGCCGCTGCCCGGCGGCGAAATCGTCCGCACCCTGTCCGACGGCACCGTGGTGACGGTCCGTCTGGTCGGCGAGTCGGCCAACATCAACCCGTCGATGGGTTCCACCCCGGTGCACCGCAACGCGTGGGTCTCGGCCAGCGCGCAGGTCGAGCTGTCCGGCTCGGGCGCCAAGGGCGGCAAGATCTACCCCGGCTATGTCGTGGGCTGCCAGGTGAACATCGGCGGCGGTGGCGTCGAGGGCGGCGTCTCCGGTGAGGGCACCTGGGACGGCGAGTCCTTCGGTGTCGGCGCCGAGAGCGGCGGCGAGCTGTCGCTCGGCCCCGGCCAGGCCAAGTCCTTCTACGTGCTCGACCTCGAAGAGGCCGACGACTTCGGTGAGGAGTCGCACGAGAAGCGCAACAAGTTCAAGGGCAAGAGCGGCAGCGTCACCTGGGCCGACGAGACCATCGGCCTGAGCGGCTGCGCCGGTTACGCGCAGGCGCGGGCGTTCGTGAAGGTCAAGGTCGAGACCGAGAACGTGATGTCCGTGGTGACCCTGTGGGGTCAGCCGTTCAGCATCGGCTGATTCTCCTCCCACGATCGAAAGGGCCTGTCGCACTCGGCGACAGGCCCTTTCGTCGTCAGGACTCGGAGGAGTACTCGTGCCGCCCCCCGCCGGTCTTCTGGCCCTCGGCCAGCAGATCGCGGATCTGGATCAGCAGGTCGTTGTCGCTGAGCACTTCCTCCTTCTCCTCCTTGGCGAAGCGCTTCTTCACATGCGTGGAAGGCATCACCAAGACGAAGTACAGGACCGCCGCGATCATCAGGAAGTTGATGCACGCGGTGATGATCGGGCCCACCTCGATGAAGGTCGAGGGATTGTCGGCAACCAATCGGAAACCGAGCCCGAGTTCATTGGGACTGCCGAAAACCGCGAGCAGCGGATTGATGATCCCATTGGTGAACGCGGTGACGATCGCGACGAACGCGGTACCCATGACGACGGCAACAGCCAGGTCGACGACGTTTCCGCGAAGCACGAAATCCTTGAACCCCTTGAGCAATGCCCTATCTCCTTCGGTGTGCGGAACCGAATGTCCGCAGCCGGGTGCTGGTCTTCCCGGATGCTAGTTGACCGCACCGGCTAACGCTCGGCGAACGATGGAGCCGGCGATCAGAGGTGATCGATCTCAATGGAAGACGACGGTCAGGGCGGTGCTCAACGATGCCGCGGCCACCGCGGCCGCGTTCTCGGCGCCCATCGCCACCAGGACCACTCGCTCCGCCGATCGTGTCGGCGATGACCCGGGGGAGCCGGAGATCAGGACCACGGCGGCATCGGTGGCCAGGGTGCGCGCGGGGCGGGCGGCTCGGTCGGATTCGTCGGCTGCGATGACGTCGACGCGATCACCCGCGCGCAGGATGTCGGCGACGGCGGTATCGGCCAGCCGGAGGGGAACGATCCTGGCGTCCGGTGCGCCTCCGGCCACCGCGGCCAGCCGCGGGCCGATCACACGCAGATCGGTCAGGATCTCCCCGGTGCTCATCGCGCCGGTGATGGTGGCACCGATCAGCGGGGCCGGATCGCGCGCCGCACCGCCGGGTAGTGCGCCGGATTCCCGGTCGACGACCCGCAGGTCCGCTGAGGTGAGCAGATGGCCGGGTGGTAGATCGCGAGCCGCGACGACGACGCGTGCGCGGTCGGCATCGGGATCACCGCGCAGCATCAGTACGACTGCGGCGGCGGTGAGAACGGCGGCGAGGACCCGCCTGGCGAGCAATCCGTCGGCCCATGGTGGCCGATTCCAGAATGCTTCCCGCAGCGTCTCGCCGCGGCCGAGCGGACCATCGCCGAAGCGCTGGGGGCCGAGTCGGCGGCGGCCGGCGAACATTCCGATCATGCGCCGAGCGTATGGCGCGGATCGGCGGCCCGGGCCCGGTGAGCGACGGGTTGTGGACAACTCGCGGGCTGTGCACAACCCGCGACTCGCCTCAGCTGGCGGCTGCGGTGCTGGCCGCCGCCGCGGGGGCGGCCGAGGAGCTCGAATCGGAGCCGGAGGAGGATCCGCTGTCGGACTTGGCGGGCTCGCTGGCGGTGGACGCACCGCCGCGGCTGTCGGTGCGGTAGAAACCGCTGCCCTTGAACACGATGCCGACGGAGTTGAACAGCTTGCGCAGCTTGCCCGAGCACTCCGAGCAGACGCTCAGCGCCTCGTCGGTGAAGGACTGAACGATGTCGAAGCGGTTATCACACTGGGTGCACGCGTACGAATAAGTTGGCACAGGATCCTCCGCAGGGTTCGTCGATCTAGCACTCTACAGGCGACAGTGCCAACATTGCCACCCGGGATTTCATTCCCGGCGGGCGCGCGGTCAATCGGCGGACAACTCGCGCAGCCCGCCGCGCGGCGTCAGGGCCCAGCCCATCCGCAGGTCGTGCGGCTCCTCGGGCAGCCGTTCCACCAGCTCAGCGTCACGAACCACCGCCACGAGCCGGGCAGCCGGGTCGGCCGCGGCCAGCGTGCGGTCGTAGTAGCCTGCGCCGCGCCCGAGCCGCACACCACGTAGATCCACCGCCAGCGCAGGGACGAGAATCACACTCGCGCGCGCCACCGCGGCAATACCCAATGCTGGTCCGCTCGGCTCGAGCAGCCCGTAGCGGGCGGCGCGCAGACTCGCCGCACCGGTGTACTCGGCCCAGTCCAGAGGTCCCGGTGGCCCCGTCACCGGCAGCAATACCCGCGCTCCCGCTGCCAGCAGCGCGTCGAGCATCGCCTCCGAGCCCGGTTCACCACGCACCGGGACATACGCGCACACCCATTCGCCGACCACGATTTGCCCGGCCGTCGCTGCCAGCGCGGACGCCTCCTGCGCCCGGTCGGCGTCGGACACCGCGGCCCGCTGCGCGAGAATCTCCAACCGCCAGGCATGTTTATCGCGCTCACCGGGCATCTTCACGGTGATCACCATAGGCTCATGCGGGCGCCAGGCCGCCGCGAAGCAGGCTTGGACGACGTATTACACGGATAAGGTGTGCATATGACAGCGAAGGCAGGCGAGCCCGGCTCGACGACGGGCGCGGCGGTGGAGTCGTGCTTCCGTACTGCGGTCGTGCCGGCCGCTGGGCTCGGGACCCGGTTCCTGCCCGCGACCAAGACGGTGCCCAAGGAGTTGCTGCCGGTCGTCGATACCCCCGGCATCGAACTGGTGGCCGCCGAGGCCGCCGAATCCGGCGCCGACCGGCTGGTCATCGTCACCTCACCCGGTAAAGACGGTGTGGTCGCGCATTTCGTCGAGGATCTGGTGCTGGAGAGCACCCTCGCCGAACGGGGCAAGTTCCAGCTGCTGGAGAAGGTGCGTAAGGCGCCGGGGCTGCTCGATGTCACCTCCGTCGTGCAGGACGAGCCGCTCGGACTCGGCCACGCGATCGCCCAGGCCGAAAGCGTGCTCGACGCCGACGAGGACGCCATCGCCGTCCTGCTGCCCGACGATCTGGTGCTGCCGTGCGGTGTGCTCGACACGATGAGCCGGGTCCGGCGCGAACGCGGCGGCACGGTGCTGTGCGCCATCGACGTCCCCAAGGATCAGGTGAGCGCTTACGGCGTCTTCGATGTCGAGCCGGTGCCCGGCGTGGCGGATCCGGATGTGTTGCGCGTCAACGGGATGGTGGAAAAGCCGGCCCTCGCCGACGCGCCGTCGACCTACGCCGCGGCCGGCCGCTATCTGCTCGACCGGGCCATCTTCGACGCCCTGCGCCGGATCGAGCCGGGCACGGGCGGCGAACTGCAGGTGACCGATGCGATCGCGCTGCTGATCGCCGAGGGTCATCCGGTGCATGTGGTGGTTCACCGTGGGTCGCGCCACGATCTGGGCAACCCGGGCGGCTATCTTCGTGCTGCAGTGGATTTCGCGCTGGAGCGGGAGGAATACGGTCCCGCCCTGCGGGAGTGGCTGCAGCATCGGCTGGGACCCGACTGGGATCCGCAGGTGACGGCGTAGGAACAGATCGCCCGAGGGGCGAGGGAGATCGGGAAGGGCTGGATGCGCTCGGTTGAGGATCAGCAGATCAAGGTGACCGCGGCGGCGGTCGCGCCCCGGCCGGTCCGGGTCGCGATATCCGAGGCCCAGGGCCTGCTGTGTGCCGAGGACGTCGTCACCGAACGGCCGCTGCCCGGTTTCGACCAGGCCGCCATCGACGGTTACGCGGTGCGCAGCGTCGACGTCGCGTCGGCCGGCGCCGAAATCCGTGACGAAGAAGGCGAACTGGTCGATCTGACGTTGCCCGTGGTCGGCGAGGTGGTCGCGGGTTCGCGCCAGCCGATCCGGTTGCAGCCGCGCCAGACGGTGCGCGTCGACACCGGTGCCCCGCTGCCGACGCTGGCCGACGCGGTGCTGCCGATCGACTTCACCGACGGCGGTCGCGCCCGGATCAAGGTGTACGAGCCGGTGCGTTCCGGCGATTACGTGCGCCGCATCGGCGACGATGTGCAACCCGGCGACGTCGCCGTGCGCGCCGGCACCATCATCGGCGCGGCGCAGGTCGGGCTGCTCGCGGCGGTCGGCCAGGACAAGGTGCTGGTGCATCCGCGGCCCCGGCTGTCGGTGATCTCGGTGGGCGCCGAGCTCATCGACATCGACCGCACGCCCGGCCCTGGCCAGGTGTACGACGTGAATTCCTATGCCCTGGCGGCGGCTGCGCGCGATGCGGGCGCCGACGTCAACCGGGTCGGCATCGTCGACGCCGATCCGCGCAGGCTGCGTGATGTGGTCGAAGGTCAGCTGGTCCGTTCGGAGGTCGTGGTGATCGCGGGTGCGGTCGGCGGCTGGGCCTCGGAACAGGTGCGGGAAGCGTTGGAGGGTCTCGGCGAGCTCGAGATCGCCAGGGTCGCCATGCATCCCGGTTCCGTGCAGGGCTTCGGGCGGCTCGGCCGCGATGAGGTGCCGACGTTTCTGCTGCCGTCCAATCCCGTCGGCGCCCTCGTGGTGTTCGAGGTGATGGTGCGGCCGCTGATCCGGATCGCGCTCGGGCGACGTCAGCCGATGCGGCGAATCGTGCACGCCCGCACGATCACTCCGATCCAATCGATGGCCGGGCGCAAGGGCTATCTGCGTGCCCAGTTGATGCGCGACGAAGCCACCGGCGAATACCTGGTGCAACCACTGGGTTCGGGGGCGGGCGCGTCCTCCCATCTGCTGGCGACGCTGGCCGAGGCCAACAGCCTGATCGTCGTCGATCCGGACGACACCGAGATCCGGACGGGCGACGAGGTCCAGGTCGCTTTTCTCGCACAGCGCGGCTGAAACGTGGAGACCATGAACGTTTTCCGGGCCACCCAGCACCCTGGGTGGCCCGCACATCTGGGCCCGGTGCGGGTCGCGGCCGGGCAGGTGGCGTTGCGACCGGTGCGGCTGCGCGATGCCGCCGCCTGGAGCCGGATCCGGTTGCGCGACCAGCAGCATCTGGAACCGTGGGAGCCCACCGGCCGAGGTGCGTGGGAAGCGCGCAATCACGCCTCGAACTGGCCGTCGCTGTGGTCGAGCCTGAAGGCCGAGGCGCGGCGTGGGGCGATGATCCCGCTGGTGATCGAGGTCGACGGCGCGTTCAGCGGACAGTTGACCGTCGGCAATATCGTGCGCGGGGCGTTGCGATCGGCGTGGATCGGCTACTGGGTGGCCAAGGATCTCGGCGGACAAGGCGTGGCGACCGCGGCGCTGGCGCTCGGACTCGACCATTGTTTCGGGCCGGTCGGCTTGCACCGGGTCGAGGCGACCGTGCGGCCGGAGAATATGGCGAGCCAGGCGGTGCTGCGCAACGTCGGGTTCCGTGAGGAAGGCCTGCTACGCCGCTATCTGGATGTCGATGGGGCGTGGCGCGATCATCTACTCGTCGGCCTGACCGTCGAAGAGGTGGCCGGGACAGTGGTGGACCGGCTCGCTCGGGAAGGCCGGTTGACGCTGCTGTGAACGCGGGCCCGACGACGGGCCGCAATGGTGGAAATGTGACGGGTGTGGCGGATGTGCACGGCGCGCCTGCCGGACCGTGCCCCTACCCGGAATTAACCTACGGACGTCGGTGGTGCGCCCTGCGCCATCGGCAGGGAGCCTGCGACCCGCCCGGCGACCATGCCGCAGCGCCTGTGCGGCAGCCGGAACAGTCACCGCGACGGGGCCGCGGGGCGCGGGTCGGAACTGGATCAGGCGGGGACGGAGGTGCTGACGGCGATGCCGAATTCGATCTTGTGGATCGGCCTGGTCGTACTCTGGGTCTTCGTCCTGTTTCCGATACTCGCCGACCGGCATCCCCGGATCCGGCAGACCACCGACACGGCACTCGCCACCCGGGTGCTGCATCGCGGAGGTTCGAAGCGGCGCACCAGGTCCGGACCCGCCGCCGGGCACGACAGCGACCCCGATTGGCGGCCGAGACGAGTGCAGAGAAAGCGTCCCCACAGCGATGATGCGGAGGATCGGATGACGACTTCGGCCGACGAGCCCGTCACCGAGGCTGACGACGAACACAACACGCCGGGAGACGTCACCGACACCGGCGCGGCCCGTGCCACGACCGCCAAGGCGACCCGCCGGGCGGTGACTGAGACGGAACTCGATGAAATGGCGGCGGACGAGGCCGCCGACACCGACGACACGGAATCGGGCGTGCCCGGCGACCCCGATGCCGTGCGCGCCGACTATGTGGACGATGAAGAGCGCGAGGAACGCGAAGAGCGCGAAGACCGCATCGACCGCGAACACCGTATCGACCGCGAAGAGCGCGTCGACTATGACGACGACCAGGACGATAACGCGGACGCCACCCGACGCGACCCGCTCGCCGCCCGGATACCTCCCGCGCGTTCGGCGCTGCCCGCCGTGGCCGAACCCGAGCCCGCCGACACCGACGACACCGACTTCATCCCCACCCGGCGCGGCCGCGGCGGATTCGACCCCGAAGCCGACGCCATCGCCCGCGCCGCCCGCTACACCTTCCGTCAGCGCGCCGTGCTCGGCCTGGTACTCACCACCCTGCTGTGCGGAGCGCTGGCCATCGCGATCGCGCCCGTCTTCTGGTGGGGTTGCGGCCTGACCGCGACCGTCCTCGTCACCTACCTGGCCTACCTGCGCAAGCAGGTCAGGATGGAAGAAGAGATCCGCCGGCGCCGCAGCGCCAGGCTCGCGCGCACCACCCAGCGCCCCGACAAAGAACGCGACGAACAAGCCGCGCGTCCCGCCCGCCGCGGCATGGACCGCGACACCGCCCGCGCCCTGCGCCGCCGCTCCGAACTGCTCGAACCCGACGACGAAGACCCCGCCTTCGAACACCTCGAAGCCTTCGACGCCACCGCCGCCCGCGCCGTCCGCAACCGCGCCGCCGGCGGCGACATGCGCCGCGCCGCCGGAGAATAACCGCAGGTGGCGGGCCCGATTCGGAATCGGCGCCCGCCTCCTGCTACAGTGTCACAGCGCGGTTCCCGCCAGGAACCGCACGGGGCTATAGCGCAGTTGGTAGCGCGTCTCGTTCGCATCGAGAAGGTCAGGGGTTCGATTCCCCTTAGCTCCACCAAAGGCGGCGCATGCTCATGGCGAGCATTCGCCGCCTTTTTGGTTCCGCGTGTTTTTTGGGGGCGAAGCCCCCAAACCCCACCCGGAGGGCTTCGCCCCCGGACCCCCGCCGTGGTTTACCCGTCCGGGATGGGGCTGCCCGCCGTTGCTGCTTAAAGGCTTTGCCCCCGGGCCTTCTCCTGGGTCTACCTGTCCGGGATGGCTTGCCCGCCGTTGCTGCCCGGCGGGCTTCGCCGGGCCCCGCCGTGGTGAACAGCCCCCGGATTGCGACCTACCTGCGGGCTTGCTCAGGGCTGCCGTCTGTGCTCGCCCACCCACGTTGCCGCGCCACTGAGCTCCTCCTGGATCTAGCCGTCCGGGATGGCTGCCCGTCGTTGCTACCTAAAGGGCTTCGCCCGTGGGCCTTCTCCTGGGTCTACCTGTCCGGGACGGCTGCCCGCGGTTGTACCTATAGGCTTCGCCCCGGAACTCACCTCGGGATTGGCTGTCCCGGTTGGGTGCTGTCCGGTGGCTTCGCATTCGCGCCCTGTCGGCTTCCCTCTGCCTTCTTCAACCGAGTCCCCACTGGTTCGCCGGTTGTGGCGTGCCGGCGGGCACTTGATCGAGAGTGGCTGCGGCGAAGGCCAGCTTCGCTTCGGCCACGATCATGCGTAGCGCCACGATGCGAGAGTCCGCGGGCTCGACCATGATCACGGCGGTGAGGCGGTCGCCGTCGAAGGCGAGCATGGACAGCTCGCCGTTGACTATGGCTGTGGTGACGGTGATAGCCGAGGCCTCGAGGCGGCGGCCGGCACCGATCAGATAGCGCAGTACACGTTCGCGGCCCAGGATCGGGCGGCGGGCCGCGGTCGCGCCGCCACCGTCGGTCCAGGCCACCACATCATCGGCCAGCAGGCGATGCAGTCTTGCCGCATCGCCCGAGGTGGCGGCGGCCAGGAATTCGGAGACCATCCGGTGATGCCGGGGCTCGTCGGCGGCGAAACGCTTACGCCGGCCGGCCAGATGCGCGCGGGCACGGTGATACAGCTGACGTGAATTCGCGGCGTCGATATCGAGAATGGCGGCTATCTCGTCGTGCGAATGGTCGAATGCCGCACGCAGCACGAAGACGGCTCGTTCGGCCGGGGTGAGCCGTTCCAGCAGCAGCAGGAACGCCATCGATACGGACTCGCGCTGCTCCACCGTCTCCAGCGGACCGAGCACACCGGTCTCGGTGAGCACCGGTTAGGGCAGCCACGGGCCCGGATAGGTTTCGCGGCGGGCCCGCGCGGAAGTGAGCTGGTTGAGGCACAGATTCGTGACCACCTTGGACAACCATGCGCCGGGTGTTTCCACCCAATCGGCGTCGTGCCAGCTCAGATAGGCACTCTGGACCGCATCCTGGGCGTCCGTAGCGGAGCCGAGCAGCCGATAGGCCAGCCCGAACAGGCGCGGCCGATGTTCTTCGAAGACCGACGCGCGGTCGGCGGCGGATGGCTCCGGCGATTCCATTGCTCGGAAGATTATTCGAAGCAGGCCACGTCCTCGAACGTTGCGAGGTCGGTCACAGTCGCACGGACCTGTCACATTCCAGGGCTGTGCCCGGTTCTGAACCGATGAACACCTATCGTCCGCACGAAATGAGGTCAGGATGAGCACAGTGCTGGTCACTGGTGGTACCGGAAAATTGGGCCGAGCCGTCGTCGAACGATTGCAGGCCCGGCAGCGCGAGATCCGAGTGCTGAGCCGCACGCCCGGGGCGGGCCGCGTGGTCGGCGATCTGCGCACGGGCGCCGGGCTCGGGGAGGCCGTCGAGGGAGTGGATGTGGTCGTGCACTGCGCCACCACCTACGGCCGCAATGACGTGGTGGCGGCCCGGCGGCTCGTCGATGCGATCGGCCGCACGGGGGGAGCGCCACATCTGGTGAATACTTCGATCGCCGGTGTGGACCGGATCCCGTTGCCCTACTACCGCGCCAAACTGGCAGCGGAACAAGTGATCTCGGGTAGCGGGCTGCCGTGGACGAACCTACGCGCCACCCAATTCCACGATCTGCTGGCCACGATATTCGATGTGCAGCGGTGGCTGCCGGTCACCTTCGCGCCCGACCGGTTTCGATTCCAGCCCATCGACCTCGAGACGGTCGCGGACCATCTGGCGGAGCTCGCCATCCACCCACCCGTCGGAAACGCACCGGATCTGGGTGGGCCGCGGATCCACAGCCTGCGCGAGCTGGCGGAAATCCACCGATCGGTCGTGCATCGGCGTCGGCCGATTCTCTCGCCACGTCTGCCGGGCAGGGTCGCGCAAGGTTACGCGCAGGGATGGAATCTCGTCCCCGACAATCCCCGAGGCACCCTCACCTTCGAAGGGTTCCTGCGAGCGCGGGTGACGCGGTGACGGGCACGCGGGGCCGGATAGCGCGCGGGGGACTCCTGTTCTTCGCCGGTGTCTCCGCCGTCTTGGGAGTGGTGATCCTGACCGCCCCCGAATGGTTCTTCTCCCTCTCCTGGGTCAACCTCGGCATGCCGTACAACCCGCACCTCTTGCTCGACTACGGTGCGATGAACCTGGCACTGGCCATTCCACTCGCGGCATCGGCCGTGGCCGCGAGCCCGCTGGCCGTGCGCAGCGGACTGGGCTCGTACGCGGTGTGGTCGGTCGCGCATCTCGTGATTCACCTGCGCTACGGCGCGCATCTCGCAGCGCACACCTCCACCGCGAACGCGAACCTGCTGCTCGTGGTCCTTGCCGTCGGCGCGGTGATCTCGCTGACGCTGTTCCTGCTCTCGCTCGGCAATCCGGGGCAACAGCCGCCGACCACCGCAGGTCATTCGTTCAGCGGCCGGCGCCGGTCACTGAACCGCTGCTCGAAGCCCGCGATGGAGGAACCGGGCGCGACCGAGGACGACGACTGTTCCAGCACACCGTCATCGGCGACGTAGTAGATGGCGGCCGATCGAGATCTCGTCTTCGGGGGCCGGCATGGCGCGCCCGCCCGGAAGCGCATGCAGCGTCGAACCGCTCCGCGCCGGCCCCTCGAAGATGCCGGTCCACGGCAGCATGCGCGGACCCCATGCGATGTCCCCGCGACGAACGCCGCGCTCGACGCCGCCCACCGCGCCCACATGACCAGAAAAGAGGGAAACTCGTTGAGCGCGGGCACGGCTGATCGGTTGGGGCTCAGCGGTCGGGCCGGTGTTCGAATGCCCAGGGTGAACCCCACCAGCTGTCGAATAGGGGCTGGTGAGCGCCGGATCGGGTGATCATGGCCTCTACCGCCAGTATCGAGGTGTCGCCTGAAACAGCGAGGATGAGCACGGATTTGGCGAGGTGGATATTCCGGTCCATCTCGCCATCGTTGATGAGGTGCTCGGCAGTGAATTGGGCGGTCGCGCTACCGGGTTGCGCCGGGCTGCACGATGCGATGATCAGCGGCCGGTATTCGTCCTGGGCGATCAAATTCATGAAAGATGCATTATTGGTGAGCAGCCGGGCGTACATGTCGCCTTCGACGAACACTTCTTGCCACCCGTCACCGACCCGAACCTGGAGCGAGTAGAAGTCGGCGGTGGCGTGCGTGATCACGATGAACGGCTCTTTGCCGGTGGCACGTACTTCCCGTTGCCACGGCGCGGCCTCGGGCGTGCCGATGGCGTATCGGTTCGGCGGGTCGCCGGGCAGCAGATATGCCGTGTGGATGCGCTCGAAGTCCCGGTGCGGCTGACCGGCCCAGCCCACGAATGCGTCTTCGGGGTCGTGGCTCGACGGCAGGAACACCACATCATCGTGCCCGTACGCATTGTGCAAGGTCAGCGTGCGCACATCGGCCGGGTCGATCTCTATCTCGCGCCCGGTCGACCGATCGATACCGAGGATGGGCCTGTGGGGACCCGGCCTGGGTGGCGGCGGCATCGGCTCACCGGGCATCTCCGGACGAGCGGTGGTCGTCAGCCGAGTCCAGGTGTCCGGTGTGGATTTCGCATCGGAAGGTGTGCTGGGCGGCAGTGCGACGTTATCGGACCGGGTATCGGCCGACGCGATGCGGATGATCCCGCGATCCAACGCCGCCAGTACCGCTGGTATCCGCCCGTGCACACCGAGTTTGTCGAAAATGCGTGACAGGCGATCCGTGACGGTGCTGCGAGAGATGCGTTGCCGCGCGGCGACCTGGGTGTTCGACAGCCCACCAGCCAGCAGGGCGAGCGTTGCGACCTCATCGCTGGAGAAATCGCGGTACGTCGACGCGGTTACCGGGTCATGCTCACCGAGGCGCAGCAACCCCTGCTGCCGAGCCTGGACGACGGAGCCGATCGTACTGTGCGTCCCGAGTTTTTCCTGGATGGCATCGAGTCGGCTACGCAGCGCGCTTCGCGACAAGTAGAGCTGGGCGCTGGTCTCGGCCAAGGAGTAGCCGTCGGCAAGGAGTGCGAGGATGTCGATGTCTTCGGCGTCCAGGTCCCGGCGCTCGAGCCGAACAGGATCAGTGGAGTCGGCCGGAGGGGCTGTGGGGCCGGACGGTTCGGTAGGACGCCGTGCTTGCCGCGCATATTCGCGCAGCGTCTGCTGCCGTGCTGTCGCGGCGTCGATCGTGGCCGGAGCGTGGTCGATACCCATTCCCAGCACCTCGTCCGGGAACGCCTCGATCATTGCCGCTTGTTCGTCGGCATTCAGGTTGTGCCACCACGCGGCGAGCGAGGTGCCCGGAGGGCGGGCGGAGGGTGTGATCAACCATTCGGGTGTTGCGTCCGGTCCGAGCTGTGCCAGCGCGCGGGTCCACAGCAGGCGCTGGTCGGCGAGGAACAGGTCGACGGAGGCGTTGGTGCCGATCAGGCGACGCATGGCCTGGGCGAGATTGTCCTCCTCATGACGGAAGACGAGCTCGCGGAAGGTATTTCCGACCTCCGTTCCGAGACCGTGCCGGCTGAGGACGGGTTCGATATGACGGCGGAAGGCAATCGGTGCGGCCACATCGCTGATCAGATACGAGGAGTATTGACCGAGGTAGACGCCGAACCCGCCCATTTCGGCGAACAGGTGCCGGAACCACTGCGCCGGGTACAAATGGCCGATCTCGGGAAAGTAGATCCCCGCTCTGGTGAGAGCCGCGATGTCGAATTCCTCGACGAGTGCACGGGCGTCCGCGCCACGCGGAATCTGCTCCGGAGTCAGGGAACTCCACGCGAGGTCGATATAGGCTCCCGACAGCCGGAAAATGGTGGCGGTACCCCGGTAGGCCGTCCGCCATTCCTCGAACCTGGCCAGCTCTTCCGGCGGCATCGACCGGCCGGTATCGTGGTGCACCGCGATTCGCGCCAGCACATCCGGGTGCTGCCAGAACTGCTGGAACATCTTGGCCACGAATTCGAGCCACCCGAACACCAGGTGCCGATTGGCCGCCTCGAAGGTGCCTTCGCTCGAGCTGAAGTGCAACGCGTGACCGAACTCGTGGAACAGCGCACTGACCTCGTGCGGGGTCATCAGCGTCGGGGAACCGGGCGACGGCTGCACCAGGTTCAGGTGGACACCGATCAACGGATTCTGTCCCGTGAACTTCAATCGAATCGGGTCGGACCACTCGCCGCTGTTCTTTCCCTCCCTGGCATACGGATCGAAATAGACCTTCGTCACGTGGTGCCCTCGGATGTCGGTGACATCGAATACTCGAACGTCCGCATGCCAGACGGGTGGCTTGCTTTCGCCGGACAACTCGGTGAAAGACAGCTCGAACAATGCTTCCGCCAGCGCGAACACGCCTTCTTCGAGCACCCGGTCGAGCACGAAGTATTCCCGCATCCGCTGCTCGTCGATGCCGACCAGCGAACCGAGCGTGACGTCGATGGCCCGGAACCTGGTCCAGGGCTGGATCTCGGTGGCGCCGATGGCTCGGGCGAGGCGTGGGAGTTCGACCCTGGCCGCGTGGGCCGCCGCGGAGGCGATCTGGCCCAGAATGTCCTCGATCTCCTGAACCGACCGGAAGATTCCGCCGGAGGTGACGAACTCGGCGTGGTTGGCGAACCCGGTCAGTTGTGCGCGTCGAGCCACCCTTTCCGCTTGTGCGATCACATTCGGCGAATTGTCGAATTCGCCGCCGACCGCCAAGGCAGCCACTGCCTCATACAGCCGACGGCTGACGTCGGGATCTTTCAGATACGAGAGGTACGGATACCAGAACCCACTGGCGGCGGCAGGCTTGGGCAACACGTACCCCGGGGTTGCACCGGCACGTTCGCGGGCGGCCGCGATCTGGTCATCGTTCAGGCCGTCCAGCTGTTCGACGGTATCGACGCGGAATTCGAACGCGTCGACCGCTCGCTGCTGATTGTCCTTGTACGCGGCACGTAGATCCGACAAGGCCGAATTTATCTCGGCGAGCTCACGCCGGTCCTGATCCGAGGCCAGGTAGGCACCGGCACGAACGAAATCCCGGTACTTGCGCTCTAGGTAACCGTGTTCCCGCTCGGTCAGCCCGAGGTCGCCGCGATGCTCATGGAGATACTCGAAGATCGCGGCCAGAGCCGGGTCGGTCAGCAAGCGATTCTGGTGTGCCTGTTGCAGTTCGGCGATCCTCGGCTCGGCCTGCGCGGTCGCCGCATCCCGATCCACCGCCGCCTTCTCGCTGAACAACTGCTTCCCCGCGCCCAGCGCGCGCCCCGATTCGACGAACGGCCACAACGTGTTCTCGGCCGTCCACGGTCCGGGGTTGGCGACGATCGCTTCGATGGCGTTCCACTGCTCCCGGATCGCGTATTCGAATACGGGCGGGAAGTGCTCGGCTTTCATGCGGTCGAAAGCCGGGTCGGCGCCGGGGTCGAGGACGGAGGCGAACACCGGGTTCGACTCCGCGGTCAGCACTGGCGGTGCGGGTGTGGGCTCTTCTGCCGGCGCATCCGTGAGTGATTCGGGTATCTGGGACCGCGGGGCCGTCTGGTCGGTTGCCGCGAGTTGGTCGTGTGCGTCCGAATAGTGCGCCTGTGATGCGGACAGCCACGGCGCGACCGCGATGTCATGGAACTTTTCGATGGCGACGTCGACCGGCCTCGGCATTTCGCCCGGGCGGATGTCGCGGGTGTAGGCCGCGGCGTCCCTGCCATCGGCATGAGTGAGAACCAATGTGATGTTCTCGGATTCGCCGAGCACCATGTTCACCGAGAAGGTGATCGACAACCGGTTCGGCGAGGCGTCGAGATCCACGATATCGACCCAGAAATCGTCGACACCGCCACGGAACATTCCGTGCGCACCGAATGTCGTCTGCCCGGCCGGCCGGCCGCCGCGCTCGATCAGCTCTGCGACGGTCGGCACACCGACGGGTTTCTCTTTGCGCCAGAGCGCGCCCTCGGTCACGTCGGAGATCCGCACCGTGGCCGGATCACAGTGATGGGCCAGCAGGTACCGGCCGTACGCGCTGTTCTTCACCATTGCCGATCCGGTGGTCAACAAGTTGCTCGCGAAGGTCACGGACAAATCCCGGCCTCCCGATATGTACCAGTGGCCGAGGATGATCGGGAAGTGGCCGGGCTCGCGGAACGAGCTGTAGAGCATCGGATGCCGCGCCGGCGCGGGCGAGGTGCGGATTTCCTCGGCAGTGATGAAGAAGTAGTCTCCTTCGGGCCCAGTGGTGTACGGCGCGAGATCCGGGTCCCGAACCTGGCCCTGCCAATCGAAATGCACGATCTGGAAGTCGAGCACATCCGCGATCCCCTCGATGTAGATCGCCGGGTCCACTGGGATCACATCGAATTCCGCTGCGCGCGGGTGCACTGCGATCCGCCCGAACTGGATTCCCTGCTCGTCTGATGCGGGCGGTTCCGCGGTGTGTTCCGGCTCAGGCGCCGCTTCTCGAGAATCGTTCGCGCCGGCATCGCCGGGCCCGAAACGGTTCAGCACCCACGGGTTTCGGCGGTAGGTGTGCACGGCAGAGTCCGTGGACAGGCGCGCACGACGCTCATCGATATCCAAAGCGGCTGCGATCTCGGGTTCTCCCGGAGGCATCGCACCTTTTCCGGCAGTGCGCCTGATGCTGTCCTTCTGAGAAGGCGATGTGCGCAGGTCCGGGCTCGGGTTCGCCGTCTCATTCGATGCCCGGCGCCACGGCGACGGTGCCACGGTGGGTGGTGGCAGCGGGGCCCATGGCGTCGGCGGGGCGCCCGTGGGTTCGGTGGGCGGGTCGGCAGCATCGTCGTGGCCGTTGGCGCCGAAGTCGCGACCACCTGCTCCTGGCCGCAAGTCCAGTGCCGCCCAGGTGATCTTGCCGCCGTCGCGCGGTTCGATCCCGGCGCGGGTGGCCTGACCCTGGCTCACCAGATCCGCTACGCGCCACTCGCCTTCGGTCACCGGAGCAGGTTGCCGGTCGGCCAGCGTCACATGGAATTCCAGCCCGTGCTCGCCGAGGGCGACCTGTCCGGTCAGCAGCGCTTCGTGCCCTGGCGCGACCACGAGATTGTGCACGAGTTCCAGAGCAAGCAGTGCTGCGGCCGGGCGAGCATCGGCGCGCACGGCCGCGGGGGAAATATCAGCGAACGTCAGGTCGATGAGCTCCAGCACGCGCCCATAAGCCTGGTCCGCGTTGGTTCCGGCGGAGAAGCGGCGGACTGCCCGCACGTGCGGATTCGGACCGTCATAAGGGCCCTTCTCGGCCGGCGTGAAATCGCCGGTGCGACCGTCCCCCCGCGATTCGACTGGAGCGGGGCGCACGACACTCACCTCGGTGTTCGGCCGGGTCGAGGGTCGGTAGACGATTTCGTATACCACCCCCGGCGCATGTCCGATGCCGCGGTCGTAGGTCATGGTCAAGGACAGGACACCGGAGCGCGAGATCTGCACCGAGAATGTCCGGCCCGTGCGCCAGGCATCGGTGGTCATCTGCACGATCGACTCGGCCAATGCCGCGAGATCCCTGACTTCGCGTTCGGTGCCGAGACCGTGCTCGTGCAGGAACTCCCGCACCAGCCGACCGGCGGTGCGCACCGCATCCGGTTCGGCGTCGAGCTCCATAATCCGGTCGTGAAGATCCTCGTCCGGCGGAAAGAAGTAGGGCGCGAACCGTGCCTCCCAGTCCGCGCGCGATCGCGCGGCGGGATGCACGTCGTCGACGCGCTGGAATTCGGCGACGATGCGGCGGTGCGCCCGTGGCATCTCCGCCCGCCACACACTGGCACGCTCGTCGAGGGCCCGTGCCACCTCGGGCGCCAACTTGTTGTCCCCATTGTGCTCGATCTCCACGCGTACGCCATCGTCCGGCAGCGGCTGCGCGACGCCCCTGATACCGGCGTCGGTGGTGGCCAGCAGTGCGTCTTCGGCCACCACCGCCAGCGTCGCGGCCACCGCGTCACGTCGCTCTTCCGGCCAGCCGGGCGCGGCCGTGTCGAGGGCCGACCGGATCTCTACGTATACATCGCGGTCGGACCACAGCCACAACGCTTTCGGCTGCGGATCGGGACGGTCCGTACCGCCGGTCCATCCCTCGCTCGGACGGTCGTGCGGATGATGAAAGCCCAACCAAGGCTGTTGCTGGTCGAAGGTCGTCGTGGCCGCCTCATCGATGCCGGCGGGGACTTCGGGGACGGTGTGTTGTTCCGATGGGTGCGCCGGGACGTCGTCGCCGGGTGCGGGCGCGATATCCGCGACGGTGAGGCGCTGCCCGAACGTGGAGTTCAGGTGGCCCTCCCGGACCAGCGTCCGGTAGGCGTTCGAGACCACGGTCGCGGAGACACGCAGGTATGACGCGAGTTCCTTGGCCACTGGGAGCTTTCGGCCTTGTCCGAGCTTGCCGGAGTCGACCGCACGGCGCAACGCGGTCGTGAGGGTGGTGTGCCATGTGGTGCGGGCGGCCTGGTCGATCAGCCTCTCCGGCGAGGCCTCGCCGGAGAGCGCGGCGACGACCTCGGCCGGGGTGAGTGCAGGCGTCAGGGTGAGTGTGCCGGGGGTTCTCGGCCAGGTCGTCTCTTCCGTTACGGTCGTGCCGCGGTTGGCGAGTTCGAGGTAGCCTTCCGCGGCCAGTTCGCGGTAGGCGCGAGCGACGGTGTCTTTCGAGATGCCGAGGTGGGTGGCGAGTTTGGGTGCGGGTGTGAGGAGTTGGCCAGGGGTGAGGTCGCCCGCGTGTAGCGCGCGACGCAAGCCGGTGGCGAGTGCGTTCCGCCAGTTGCGTTGTGACGCGTGCTGTTCGAGGACATTCGACGCCGCCGTGCCAGTCAGGGCAACGATCAGCTCTTCGGGAGACAGGGCGATCCTGCCCGCGGCTGTAGCGGTCCGTCCGGTCGGGGGAGACGCGGGAACTTCATCGGGTGTACGCCCTTGGCGGGCAGGCTCACGGGGTACGGGGAGGTCGAGTCGGCCGGGCGGATCGGGCCAGCTGTCTTCGCCTTTTACGATTGGGCCGTACGGTTGGTTCGGCGCCAGGTAGCCTTCGCCGGCCAACGCGGTATACACGCGCGTTGCGGTTCTGGGCGAGATGTTCAGGAATTCGGCGAGCTTCCCGCTTCCGGTGAGTCGCCGTCCGTCGGCGAATCGTCCGTCGTGGATCGCTCGGCGCAGAGCTATCGTCAGGAGGCTGGACCAGCCGTACTGGGCGGCCCAGGCGGCGAGGTCGTCTGCTCCCAGTGCTGCGGAGAGGGCGGCGGCCAGCTCATGCGGGGTGAGTTCGGCGGCCGCCCGCTTCGACTCCGCTTCCACTATGCTTTCCGGTACCTGCGCGAGGTTCACTGCGGCATGGAATTGGTGCATAGCCGCGAGCTCTCCGGTCGGTTGCAGAAGGCTCCGGTACTGGACCGGATGCGTCTCGGCAAGGCTGCGGAGTCGTTGTCCCAGCATCTCGCGGGCCAGTGATCGAAACTCTCGGCCATACTTTCCGAACCGAAGAAATTCCGGAAGCGCGTCGAGCGCGCGACGGCGGATCTGCTCGAGCCGGACACGGTCTTCGATGGCTCGTCCGACGATATTGGCGAGCTTTTGCCCAGCCGCTTCAGGACCCGTACCGCGCAACTCGCGTGCGGCAACGGTGAACCCGGCGTCAGTGATCTCCTGTACCAGCTCCCGCTGTTGTGCGGCGTCGAGCTCTATGACACCGCGTGCGGCCAATCTTTCGACAGCTACCCTCGCGCGTTCGAACACCTGATCGCCGAACAGATCACGCAAGGCCTCCGGCTCAGTGGCAGGGGCGGGCGGCTTCTGCCCGCCCCGCGCCGCACCACCGCCGTCGGCGTGCACTATGCCGAGCCCGCGGAACTGTTCTCGTTGCTGATGCCGCAGGCTGCGCCACTCGTCGACCGGGTGATCGATATCGATGGTCCGAGGCTCCACATCGGCATCGCGCAGGGGGCGCCGCCCGGACGGGACCGACGCCGTGGGCGCGGGTGGAGTGTGTAGTGATCCGGACGGCGAATCGCTGTCGGACAACACGATCTGTGGCGCCCGGTCTCGGCCGCCCAGCTGCGCGAGCCGCTCGTGCACAAGGCCCTCGATGTAGACACTGATGATGCGCTGTGCCGCCCCGGCTTCGGCGCCGAAGAACCGGTGTGCGGTGCGTGCCTCGGCGATAGCCTCCGGAATGTTGATCCGGCCGTTCGGGCCCAGGCTGTACCCGCTGAGAATGCGTTGAAGGGTAGCGAGGACCGCTTCGAACGCTTCGGCGGGCGCAATGCCGGGAGCCAAGTGTGCGGATAGCTCGGGCATCAGCGCATTCCACACGCGCTCGAGGGCGGC
Organism: Nocardia sp. CDC519; assembly: GCF_059509835.1. Classification (NCBI taxonomy): domain Bacteria; kingdom Bacillati; phylum Actinomycetota; class Actinomycetes; order Mycobacteriales; family Nocardiaceae; genus Nocardia; species Nocardia sp. CDC519. The sequence goes on from NZ_CM183377.1 coordinate 3,358,965, forward strand.
CCGCCATTCGCCTGGTGGTGCGTCGAAGACCTCTTGAATGAAGAAGTGCAGGACGTGACCGAGCTCGTGCGCGACGGTCGTCCGAACCGGTTCGTCGCGAATACGGGAGAAAAATCGGTTGGTGACGGCCTCATTGATGAACTTACGTGCTTCTGCCCGGTTGAGCGCCCATTGCTCGCTGAGCCGCATCTCGGTGGCGCCACTGCGACGCCGTGCCGTGTTTCCGAACGTGAACGGGTTGGCGACAGGGACAACCGAAATGCGGGCCAGCCCGGTGGTGCTGCCGAATTCGTCGATGTGGTGCTCAATTTCGGCGACGACGTCATCGAAGAACTCGGATCCGAGATCGACCATGTCGAACCCTGTGAACTCGATCCCGAGTCTGGCTTCCGCTTCCCGGATCTTCTCCAGCCTCTGCTGATGCTCCGCCGCTTCCTCCGGCGTACCCGGTGTCCGCAGCGCGGCGTCGATACTGAAATCCCAGGTGCGTGCCGTGTCGACCAGCAGATCGTGAAGTATGTGATGTGCCCGGGTGATCCGAGGTGTCGCAGGTGTCGTGGCGGCTCGGTGGATATTGATGAACGAGTACTTCACCGCGGTGCCGGCATAGAGATTGCCCTCGTCGTCCACCATGCCGGGACCGAACTGTTCGATCAACCACTCGGTGAACCCGTCGTCGGTGTGATCGTCATGGTGTTCTCGGTATGCGCGTAGCAACGTCGGTGTCGCTTGTGCTACCGCTCGCCACCTACCGGCGAGAATCAGGACCTCCGCGAAGCCATCGATCGTCGCGTTGTTCATCGAGTAGATGAACCCGTCAGGGTCTTCGCCTTCCAGATCGGGCAACGTGATCTTCATATGCGCCGAGGAGAGTTCTCTGCCCTTGATGACGGGCGTGACGACGACCCGGGCGCGTTGTTCATCGCTGCTGAGTGCGACCTCGATCTCGTGGAAAGAGATCGGATTTCGGCGAAGCAGCTCGTGCAGCGTCCGCACGAGGGCGAGCGCTTGTGCGTGCGTGAGCAGCTCGAACCCGTCGATTCGCGTCCCGTGGAGCCTGCGGAGCTCGTTTACCATCTGCTCCGGCGTCCACTGCGGGTTGTCGGGCCGAGGGTCGTTCTGCGGGTCCGCGCGTTTTTCGGCATTGCGAGCAGCGCCGCCGCCGTCGTGGTCGAATTCGGCGAGCCGTTCGACGGAACGCTGCCCACGTCTGGGTCTGCGCCCGTGATCCCACGGCGTGCCACCACCGTCGAAAGGCTCGTCGGGGTCCGGTACACCCGCGCCATGAATCCCGGGGCCAGCGCTGTGCCGGTCGCGCCGGACAGCGGAGACAGCACTGTCGGATGTGCGGGACACGGCGGAATCGCTGGTGATGGCCTGCCGGCGAGCGTTTTCGGCAGCAACCCTTCGCGCAAGGTAGGCGGCCATGAGCTCCTCGCCCTCGTTCGCCGAGTGCCACCGGCTCGCCGTGTGCGCCTCGGGAAAGGCTTCCAGCGGATTGAGATTGGCCAGGTTCTTTTTCCCCAAGAAATTGTGAAAGCTGTACCCGCTGAACTTGCTCACCAATTCGTTGAGAAAGTCGATGAACGCTGCTCGATGTGCGGCGAGCTCGTCTCGGAAGTATTGTTCGACGAAGGTCTGGGTGATCTCTACAGCATCCGGATACTCATAATCTTCGGCGATAGTTCCTGCTTCCGGTGGGGAAGAATCGAGCTGAGCTCTGAATTCCGGAAGGTGCTCGGGCGCATGGCGTTCGAAATATCTCTCGGCAAAATCGGGCAGTACCATGAACCAGTCGGCATCCGCTTGTATCATGGCTGCTTCCGGGGTTGCGTCGTAGCCATGTGCATACATTTGCATGGCGTGGCCGAACTCATGCGTCGCGATTCGAATCGGCTTGCTGCGTGGCCCGCTGAAATGCCCGCGATCGAACTTGTCTTCGACAAAGTATCGGATCAGGTCCTCGTTGACCATGTATCGCTCACTGAAAGTCACGGTAATACCGTCACTGGTGTGCGAGGTCTCCCCCAGGTGATCATCGTGGCCGTAGGGTTCCACGCCGGCCCTGACGACGCCGAAGGGGCCGTAACGTGCACGATGGTAGCGGTATTCCGCGGCGAACTCGTCGACGTTGCGAGGCGTGCCATCTGCCAGATCGAAACCGGTCAGTTCGAGGCCGAGCTCCTGCTCCACCTCGCGAATGTGGGCCCGCGTCTCCTCCCGGGCGCGCGCCTCGGCGGCTGTCATCGTCCGATTGACGGACGCCTCTGTTCTACCTTCCCATTTATTCGCCTGATCGACCATGATGCGGTGCAACCTGCGGTGGCGGGCGGTCGCTTCCGGGTTATCTGTTTCGACCATTTCGAACGATTCGACAAGAGCGGCACGCACGTCCATCGTGCCGGTGCCGGATTCTGTCCGGTCGCTTCGCAACTCGTCTGCGGCCTGCACTTCTGCCCGCCACCGACCGGCATGGATGAGGGCATGCGCGTACATGCGCATCACCGTGCTACGAATCACCTCCGCGGACATTTCTGCGACAGCATCCGGATTGAGTTCCCATTCGATCCGGTACGCCGAAACCGCACCTTCGTTTATTCCGGCATAGGTGTAGATCGTGGGCTCGTCGGCATCCGGGTAGGAGGTGATGGTGACTTCCGACAGCTTGGTCGGATGGCGCGTCGCCAGTTCGTGCAGTGTCTGCGCGAAGACGAACGCTTGGTTGGTGCCGAAAACATCCAGGCCGCGCAGGGCGATGGACTCGTGCCGGAGTGCGAACGCATCCGCGACATCTTGTGCGCTGTGATACTGCTGCGCGATCAGATCGACCCGGCGGTCCATATCCAGGAATACCTCGATGGAAGTAACCAGGCGCCCGAGATCAGGTGCGATGTCGCGCAGTGAACGCAATCCCGTCAGCGGGTCCTCGGCGGGGTTTGTCATCGGCCATGCAGCGTCCCTCGGCAGTCCGAGCAACATCGGCAACTCGTTGCCGAGCGATTGCTGGTCGATCATCGCCAGCCGATGTGCTTCCGAGTACGGTTCTGTGGCTCGGAGCGCGACGTCCGCGGTGATCTGACGGCCGATCCACAGCGGTATCTCCTCCGCGCGCAGTCCGGAGGATGTCGTGTGCCGAATCTGCTCGACCCACCCGCTCCCGATCAGCTCCAGGGCCCGCACGAGCGGGTGACGTTCGGCCAGCATAGCCGCGTCCACGCCGAGGATGCCTGCCAATTCCGCCAGCGCCCGGCCGAGCTCCTCCGGACGGACCGTCGGCTGCCCCGACATCGGTTTCCCGGAATGGTCTGTCTCGGTGGGGTTCTCGGCCGCCGGCGCGGCGCCGCCGTGGCGTTTCCACGGGCTCGACGACGGCGAGTCGGGGCGCGCGCCCGGTGCTGCTGACTCGGAGGCGATCGGCGGTGTCGAAGGTTCGCCATGTTCGGGCACAGTGGCCACTGCGAGCACGATGCCGTCGCGGGCGAACCATCCGCCATCGATCGTCTGCACCGGCGCACCGAAGAAGGTCAGGCTCTCGCCCCGAGGCAGCTGTGCCCGGAAGGTTCGGTCGTTCCAATCGACGGTGACGTGGATGAGGCGTTCGCTTCGCAGGGGTTCCGGGAGCAGCGGCTCGAGGGCCTCGCCGACCGCATCTTTGATCGCCCGCAGCAGCCGGTCCAGGTGGACCCCGTCGCGGACGAGGCTCTCATCGCCGAACTGCCGTATCCACGCCCATTCCTCGGCGTCGGCGAAGGGACTCGGCTCGAGCACGTCCCTGCCGTGCCGTAGGGGCTTGTTCTCCGAGACGCCGATGCCGATCGCGCGATAGTTCTCGGTGCGGGCCACGGCTGCCGCCGCGTAGTTGGCGGGCATCATCATCTGCGGCATGGTGACAGCCCCGACCATGCCCGGCGGCCACGGCAACGGCTGCGGATAGTCGGGTCGCTGCGAGGCCTCGAAACCGGGTGCGTCCGTTGCGGAGAATCCCAGCCGATGCAATGCGATACGCCCGGCCATGAACCCGGGGTCGTCACCACCGAGTAGTGCCACGGTTGTTTCACCGAGCAGTTCCTCGGCCGCGATCCCCTCCGGGAGCAGCCGGAAGATCATCGATTCCTCGAAGTGGAGCCAAGTCGATCTGCGGTTGTCGACGACGACGACACCGGCGTCATCCGCCCGGTACTCGGCCTCCGGATCGGAAGGGCGCGATGCCGCGGGGTTGTTGTCGATCACCTCGATGGTGACGCTGCGTTGCCCCACGGTCGTGCCGATGGTGTGCGCGCTGATCGTGACCTGTCCACTACTGGCCGCCAGTGACTGCCGGGCCAGCTCGGCGATCGCCGTCCGAACGGTCGCGAGCTGCTCGGCGCTGCGCCAGCCGCGCCGCAACAGCCACTCGGCGGTCGCATTACCCGCGTGCGCGGCGGCATGGTCGGCGTCGGCACCGGTGAGGCGCGGGGCTGCCGTGCCGACCGGACCCACGTTCACCTCGAAGCGCGGGTGCCCGGTCCGGCGACCAGGATGAACCGCGAATGCCTGCTCGCCCGGGCCCGGACGCAACAGCTGGTCCACCCAGGACGTGTCGTCCGGGCCGACCCGCAGGTGCCAGATCGGACCGTTCCCCGTGCCTGCCAGCGCGACCCGGCTCACCAGCGTCGTCGGGTCGAACGACAGCAGCAGGACCTCGTATCCGGGCTCGGCGCGGCGCTCGGCTTCGACCAGCCCGGCCCACAAACGCTCGGCGTACGCCAGCTGCAGGCGCTCGGTTTCGCCGAGGGCCGATTCCGGCAGCGAGGTCAGGCTCTGCACCAGCAGTTTCAACGAACGTTCGCCCGCCGCGGCGGAGACCTCCCTGGGAAACACATCTCGCGCGCTCATCTCGAGCGGATACACCGTGACCATCGCGTGCTGCTCGTCGACGGTCAACCGCCCCCACCATCGGGCGATCTCCCACGCGGCGGTCCGACGGCTGCGAACGTCGTCCGGGCGGGTCACCCAGGCTGCGGTCGCGTCGGGAGCGGCCTTGTGCAATGCCTGCCGTGCCAGCTCGTGATCGGCGGGTGTGGGCAACGGGACCGGGTCCGGGCGGGACGGGCGCCGGCCGCTGGGATCGGGAAATGCGTTGAAGCGGTTGACGATCGCCGGGTTGGCGCCGGTTTCCGAGAAAGGCCTGTCCTGACCGACGAGCCGATGGCGTTCGGCGGTGAATGGGTTGAATTCTGGGCCGGGGTTCTCGCCGCGCCCGTGGGTCCGTTGCCACGGAGTGGAAGAGTGACCAGATGGGCTGTGTCCATCCCACGGGGCGGGCGCGGCACCTGGAGAACGGCGGGCCCACGGGTTGGTCGCCGTCGTCGGATCGGCCGGCGCCGGATCAGGGTCCGCAATGCCCGAGTCGGGCGGGGGCGCAATGTTATCGATGTCGGCGAGAACGTCGGCCATCGAACGCCGCTGCACGCCAGGGGAAGACTCGTCTCCGGCCGGCGCGGTCTCCGACTCGGGCGCGGGCGCCAGCGCGTCGATGTCGGCGAGGACGTCGTCGGCGGGGCGCAGCGCCGGCATGAGCGCCGCCTCGCCGTCTCGGGAGGCGGGCTGTTCTTCACCGAGGACCGCGGCGATGGCGTCGACGAGGTCGGTCGGGGCGGCCGAGCCCGCATCGGGTGTTCCCGGGCTGAGCGTGTCGCCGGCGGAACCGGTTGTGCTCGGTCCGAGGTCGCCGGCGAAATGGGGCCGCAAATCCAGTGCCGCCCAGGTGACCGTGCCGCCATGCAATGGTTCGCTGCCCGAACGCGTCGGCGAATATGCGGCCCAGAGATTCCGGGTGTGCCCGCCGCTGCTTTCCACCGAGTGGCGGTCGGCGAGCGCCACCCGGAATTCCAGCCCGTACATGCCCATCGTCACCATGCCGGTGATCAGTGCCTCGCCACCGCCGTCTGCTATCAGCTTCTCGGTGAGCCCGATCGCCAACGAAGTCGCGGCTTGGCGAGCATCGCTCCGGATCTGGTCGGCGGGTATGCCTTCGAAAAGGCGGTCGACGATCAACGCGGGTTGCGCGAGTACCTCCATCGGGCCATCGGTTGCGGAGAACCGATGCTCGGCGCGCGCCAAGGCGTCGTCGCCGTCGAATAGATCGCTGGCATTCGCCGCTGGGTCTGCGCCGATGCCCCAGTGCAGGTCGACAAGCCAGCTATTGCGATAGAACTCGAGCGCCGCGGGTGAATGAGGCGCCCACGTGGCCGTGCGTTGGAACAGCTCGACGACCCGCTCTGTGTCGTGCCTGCCCTTCGCGGTGAGCGTCAGGACTTTGCCGCCCGGCGGCCCGGACATCTCGGCCGTCAACCGCCAGGGCCCACCGGATCCCGGTCGGGCCGCAAAAGCGGTGAGCCGGTGTGCCACTACGGTTTCGGCGGCGGCGAGTTGCTCGGGGTCATCCCACGCATGCTGCGCCATTTCCTTGCGCGCCAGTCGCCGGGCCTCAGCGATGACGGTATCGATATCCACCTCGTGGGTGAGCCGGATGTCGGGTTCCGGTGAGCTCGAGGGCCGATAGACCACCTCGTGGGAGCTCAGCCTGCCGACGCCCGGGTGATCACGGACGATCGCCATGGTCATCAACCCGGATCGGGTGATTTCCGCGGCGAACACCGAGTTCTCCTGCCGGCTGTATACGGCATTCTGCGCGAGGTTCTGAGCCAGATTCATTGCCTCGACCGCATCCTGATGACCGGCGCGGCCCGTCAGTAGATCGCGCGCCAGGTCGCGGGCAGCCAAGACGGTGCGACGTTGCGGGAGGATATCCAGCGTTCGAGAATCCACCACGGGGTCATCGGCAGCGGATCGGGCGGGAGCTGTGATCAGCGCGTGGTCCACTCGCCGGAAATCGCCCACGACGCGACGATGCGTGGGTGTCGAATCGATCGACCACCCGGTCGTTCCCAGTTCCAACGCCGCGGTGAGTTCTGGCGGAACGTCGCGTCGGGTGGCGTATTCGACCGTTACCCGCACACCGAGCTCGCCGCGTGGTTCGGCCGTCACAGTGGCGCGCGCCGGGACGTGGGCCAGGATCTCCTGGACGGTGTTGGCGACTTCCGAGCGGGTGAACTCCGGCCACGCCGGTGCCGCGCCATCGATCGTCGCCTGCAGACGTGCGGACAGATCCGGGTCCTCGGGCGAGAGGCGCGCTGATGTCGGTCGTGCCCGCTCCGGATCGTCGTTCATCGGTACGAAAGCGTCGTCATCGCCCTCGTCCGGGATGCCACCTGTCCGAGCGGGATCGTCTTGCCAGGGCACGGTGGCCAGGTAGAGGACCTGATCAGGCTCGGCGCCGAGCATTGCTACCGAAAGGTCGGCGTGGGACCGGCCCAGGGCCGCCGCCAGTCGGTCTGCGGCGCGGTGTGCCGCGACCGCGAGTTCGTCGGGCAGTTCTGCCAGAATCGGGTCGTCGCTCTCGTCCGCGCTCGGATGCGACGTCTGCGGTTCACGATCGGACAGCGCGGCGACGAGGTGCCCGGCCGCGTCGGTCCCATCGCTGAGCACCATCCACGCGGTATATCCATCGGGGTGGTACTCGATTCCGTGGGCGTCGGAATACATCCGGGTAAGGCGTAGACCTGTGCTGCCGGTGCCCCGCACACGGGTCTCCAGGGCGACTGCCTCGGCACCTGTCTTTTCGGACAACCAGGTCACCACCATGAGGCCCTCGGCCTCCGGGTGGCTGACGACGATGCTCGTGATCTCGTCGATCAGCAGCCACAACAGTTCGCCGCGCTGACCCGGCCAGGTGGTGCCACCGTCGAACATGTCGCCGAGCAGCCCGAGAACCTGCTCACCGACATCATCCGCGGAACTGATCTGCCCGATTTCGAGGACGCGGACCCAGGCCTGGCCGACCGGCCGCTCGTCCAAGGCCGGGTCGTCGGCGAACACCACCGATTCGGGACCGTACGTCGCCTCCGGTTGCGTCGGCTCGACCGGTGGCTGGTCCGGCGTGGCGGGCCCGGAACCCGACCGCGCGGGCGTCGTAGCGGCGCCACCGTCCCATCCGTCGTGTGGGCGGTCGTGCGGGTGATGGAAGCCGAGCCACGGCTGCTGCCGATCGAAGGTCGTGGTGGCAGCGGCATCGTCGCCTGTCCGCGCGGCAGGGGGTTGTGCCATCGGGTAACCGAGTTCTTCGGCCACCCGCCGGATCAACTCGGCGTCCGCCGCGCTCGGCCCGGGGAGCCCGCGCAGCGCCAGCGATACAGTGCTCTGCGATTTCCTGGTCAGCCTGGCGATGGTTTTCTGGGTGACCGGGCGGCTGCGGTCGACGCCGGAGAGGTCCGGTAGTTCGGGGTTGCTGGCGACGACGAATCGGCCCGGATCGATGGCGAGGAACTGTTCGAGGGCGGTCAGGAACCGAGCGAAGTCTGCGGGCTGCCCTGCCCTTTCATGAACGGCGCGCAGCTCGGCCAGCGCGTCCGTCCCCCAGTCGGAGACGAGTTCGCGTCGCAAACCGGACAGACCGAGCAGCGCCGCCAGCTCCCGGTTGAGTGCCTCCACCGGTCGCGCGCGTTCGGTAACTGTGCCGGGTATCTCCGCACCGGCCTGGTTCGCGGTCGACTCGGCGATCGTGTGCTGCAAGGCAATCGAATCACCGAACCACTCCCGGATCCGGGCCAGGTCGCCCGTCGAGACAGCGCGCGCCCAGTCGGCATCGGTGAACAACCGAAGCTCCATGGAAACAGTGCGCAAGGCCTCCCGCACTCGCCCGTGCGTCACTACACCTGGTTCGACGCCCACCGCATCGGCCAGTGCGCGTCGCGCATCAAAGGCCTCGGGGATCGTTGGTTCCCCGGACAGGGGCTGCGCGGGCTCGGTGTCGAGGTCGGCGGGCGTCGGGTCGGGGACCGGGTCCTCGTCGACCATGCCGGTGCCGAGTTCGTTCGCAGGCGCGCGCCGCACACCGGATCCCGACGGCGCCGCGTCCTCGGGCCTCAGCACCGTCCACGGCACGCCCGCCTGGTCCAGGGCGAGTGACAACTCGGCATCCGGTGTGTCGGGCAGGATTACATGGTCGATGTCGGAAACGGTCACCCCACCGTGAATCTGCGCTTCCACGTATGCTCGCCGCCGGAACTCCGGAGACAGGTACTGCCGATCGGTGACATTCAACGGGTGCCGGTCGCCGACCGGGCGATTCATCACCGCCAGCAGCTCATTCGAGAGTTCACGGGTACGGACACCGTAGGACTCCGGCCGCGGATCCAGCATCGGTGAAGGGATCGTCTCGGCCCACGCCTCGACGGAATCTCCTACGCACACGGTGGTTCGTGGTACCACGTCTCGCTTCAGGACGACCTGAATGTCACCGAACCTGCCAAGGAAGTCATCACGCCGATCGCCTGCGGGGCGCTCGCCGTCGATCCGCACATATCCGTAGACGGGCCTTTGTTCTCTCGGGAACTGTTCGGGGTCGTACCCGAACCATGCCCAGTGATGCGTTGTGCGCCAGTCCAGTCTGCTCTGCGCCTCGGTGCCTTTCACGCCTGTGGCATCGAACAACGTGAGAAAACGTCCGGTACTCAACACTGCGACCAATGCGTCGGACGTGATGCGGATGGCCACATCCTTGTCTGCGAGCAACCTCCGCAGCTCGGACCGCATCGTGGCACGAAGTTGATCCGGGTCGACGGAGTGTTGGGCGGCGAGGTCCCGTATCTGGCGGGCGATCAGGGCGAGTTGGCGGGCCAAGGTGTGGTTCTCGGCGGGAAAGCGGCGCTCGAGTTCGGCATGTGCGGCGAACTCCCGGTCGTCGTGCCACCGCATCCACAGCTCGACCAGCTCGCGGGGAGGATCGGACCGCACCGACATCCGCTGCCAGTTCGGGGAACCGGCAGGATCGGCTCGCCCGGCTCGCGCCCTGGTGTCGTGCGTCGCGTCTCGGCTCCCGCTCAGCTCCTCGGCCGCACGCACGAGACCTTCCTGTGCACGGTTGATCGCCGCGCGCCAGCCTTGCCGAGTCGGCTCATCCGGGCTGATGCCCATTCGCAGAGCCAGTTCTGCCAATCTGTCCGGCGCCGCGCCCTCGTCGAACACTCTGATCACGGCGTTGCCCAAGGCGTGCATCTCGAGCGCTGTCGCGATGGGGTGCTGCCGTGCGTCCGGGACCGCGGCCGGGTCCACCAACCGTCTCGCCACGACCACCGGATCCGCTCCGTCTGCCACCGGGTCCAGGCCGGTGGCCCGAACCACGGCCCGCACGAATCCGGCGTCATGGGAGCGGTCGTAGTCCGCCTGGAGCAGTTCGGGCGTGCGGTCGTCCAGATCCATCCGGACCGGGAGCGCCGGCTGCCCCTCGGCGGTGAACTCCACGACCCGCACCTCGGTGATGCGCTCCGCTCCCACCCCGGGAAGGATCTCGACCGGATCGAAAATCCGGACCATGGCGTCCATTTCCGGTCCCGCGGTCAGCGACGGATCGCGTCCCAACTCCGTCAGATCCACCATCACCAACACGCCCGCATGGTTCAGCACCTGAACCATGTGCGCCGCACCGGTGTCGAGATAGAAACCCACCCCGGCCGCACGGCCCGAACTCTCGGCCCCGCCGAGGAGATGCACCACATCGGCCACACTGTCGAGCGGGATATCGCGGCCGCGCGCCAAGAACGAGAACACCGATATCTCAGCGCCATCGGCCACCAGTTCCGCGGGCGCCGCCACCGCCGGGCCCTCGCGCACGTCGTGGTAGGTCGCGTTGATCGCCTCCGCGGTTCGCGCCAGACAGCTCCGGTTCGACGCCCTCGTACCCGCGGGCACGGTCCGGGGCGCCCCCGGCGCGAACATCGCCCACGCCTGCATCGCGGCTTCCCTTGCCGCGAAATACCGGTCGGCGACGTCTCCGAACTCTGCCGCCCAGCCGGCGGGAAGCCCTGCCGCCACCAAGTCCCGCACCGCCGGCTCCACATCCGCGGCCGTGTCCAGCTCGAACTCGAGGTCGGGCGGAATCGCCGTGTACAACTCGGTCAACGATTCCGCGAGCGCCTCCCGCTCCACAGCGGCCGACAGATACTCCCGCAGATACCGTCGGTGCGCTTCCGCACCCTGCGGATCCTGCTGTGCGAGCACCATCAGCTCTTCCACCGGGTCCCCGGTAGCGCCGAAGTCAGGAGCCGGAACCCGCTCATCGGGACCGGTCGGTGTCGATTCACCACTCGCCGGCTGCTGCTCGGTCCGAGACGCTGGTGGGGTGGGATCGTCGGTCGCGGGTCCCGGCCCGGTTTTGTCGGGACCGATCTGCCGTTTCCGCCAGCGGCCCGGGTCGCGTTGATCGTAGGACTCGTAGACGGTGATGGTCTCCCCAGTGAACCGCGCCATCATCGCGTCGTCGATCATGTTCCGCACCCGGACGAACTCCGCGCTCATCAGGGGAAATGAGTCGTAGATGAGGTAGACGGCGACCGTGCCGTCGTGCACGCGATATCGCACGGCCAATTCCACGGGGCCATCGGTTGTGTCGATCCGCACGATCCGGGCGTAATCGGCGTCGGCGCCTCCACTGATCTCGTCCGCGATCCGGTTGTGATTAGCCTCTGTTGCTTCCACCGCGCGCAAGGTGAGTGAACCTGCCCCGTCAGCAGATTCGATGGCGGTGACCAGCCCCGCCAACCCCGCCAGCGCCGGGTCCGTCATCCCCAACGACCCAAGGTGCCGGTCGACCACCACCGAACTCGCATGCGCTTCAGCCGAACTCGTCGGCTGTTCCGGGTGGTGATCCTCGAAGGGTTCCGTAGCCGGTGGTGCGGGTTCGGCCAGGTGGGCGACTTCTGGGCCGGGAGTCGGTGCGGTGCCGCCGCCAGGCTGGCCACGTCGGCCCGCGTCTGGGGTTTGGCGGGGATCGGGCTGATCGGGCGGGGCGTCGGGACTGGTGTCGAAGCGGACGGTCAGGAAGCGGGGGCGGTAGAGGCTGGCGTCGTCGAGAACCAGTTCGGGCCGACGTCCCGCGGGCCAGTCGGCGGGCACCGCCCAGTTGACGTTGTACGACACCACGAGCCCACCCGGACCACGATCCAGATGTGGATGCGCGAGCGCATTGTAGGTGTAAACGCCTGCGTCGCCGTAAGTTCCGTACAGGCCCGTCTCGGGCGTGGTGTAGAGCACGGTCTTGTCGACGAACGGCCCGACCGGCGTCGGCGCGGCGTACGCGACGATATCGGCACTGTAGATCTGGGTCGCGTCATTGGTGACGAGGAGGTAGCGGTCAGCATATGGGACGACGCTGAACTCGTTGGCCACACCGGTCATCAGATCAACTGCGGCACTCTCTTCGGGGCTCCACGCGTTGTCGCCCGTGTAGTACTCCCAATCGCCCCGCAGGCTCTCACTCGCGACACGGGCGATACGCAAGGAGCGCTGTCCCCCGCCATGGTCGTGCGCGCCGTAAATGTAGGTGTAACCGTCCGCACGGGCGAGTGCCGACCCCCAGGACACGCCCCAAGACGATTCCCGCACAGTGACATCGATGGGTTCGGCCGGGTCTGCGGAGTCGAACCGCGCGATCACCAGCCCGTCGGCTCTCTTGTCGCCGCGCAGCTCGCTCGGCCGGTAGCGCCGATAGGCGATCTCCACGAACTCACCGGCGACCACGGCGTCGCCTGCCCAGTAGACGGCGGGGCCGTTGTCGGTGGGCGGCTCCAGCACCGCCAACGGCTCGTCCGCGGTGCCACCGTAGATGGTCGTGAACCGCTCGCCGTCCTGGATCACCAGGCTGTTGCGGACGAACGGCGTCTGGCCGCCGTGTTGACGCACGTTGGAGCGGGAACCGTCGGGGTTCACCGTGCCGAGGAAAGTATCGGAGAATATCCACAGTGTGCGCCCGTCGGGAAGTTCCACCGAGAACGTGCTGTCCGCGCCGGTCCAGGTGAGTTCACTGGAATTGTCGTTGCCGTACGCGGTGAACATATCCGTGAGCTCGTCGCGGTCCACCGAGACGATGCGGGGCACGCGCACGGGCGGACTGTCGTCTGCTTGTTCGGTGTTCGCGCTCTCGGCCCGCGGCTCCGGGTCGGGGAAGGTATTGAAGCGGTTGAAGACCGCGGGGTTACGGCCATCGGGTCCGAGTCGCCGTCCGGGTGTGGTCGGTTGGATGGGGCGTTCCCGGCCGAACACGGCTTCCGGTTGGTAGCTGACCTGGGGGCCGGGTAAAGGGGTGGTGCCGACGGTGCGGTTCGGAGCTTCGGGGCCTCGGGTCAGTTGCTGCGGGCCGGCAGTCGCATCGGCGTCCGGCAGGAAGTAGCCGTACTCGAAGATCTGGTCGCCGTCATGGACCACTCTGGTGACGACCTGGGTGATCCCTCGGCCGCGCACGGCTTCCGGGATGCCGGTGACACTTTCCACCCAGGACAGACGGGTGCCTTTGGGCGCCAGGAAAATTCCCACATCGACGAAGTCGAAACGCGGCGAAGGGTGATGGCCGAATTCGGCGGTGCTGTACCCGGGATGCCAGGAAGTACCGATAACCCCATCGGACAACAGCGGGACGTTCACGAACAAGTCACGATCGGTGCGGTGGCGGTCCATGAACTCGTCCACCCGGCGGACGTGCTCGGCGGCGTCGTCGGTGGGGGAGCGTTGTTCCGGGGGACTGGTCAGGTAGCCGTTGGCGGCGTCGTATCCGAGTGGGCTCGCCGTCACCGGGCCACGAATCCAGGCGAAGGATTCACGAACCGGTTCGGAGAAGGTCGCCGTGAAATGCTGCCGGGCGTAATCGATGGCTTGCTCGCGGCTGTCGAACAGCACGGCCGTCCCGGACAATTCCGCGAGCGCGACTTCGTGCTGTTGCGCGGTCGGCAGCTGGGCGAAGTCCTTGTCGGTCATCGACGGTCGGTATTCGAAGGCCTGGTCTGTCGCTCGAGCGGAAGCGGGCTGTTCGGCGGACGCTGCGCCATCGTCGTCGGGCACGATCGTGCCATGCAGAACGGGCGGTTGCTCGTCGAGGGCGCGGATCTCGGCGTCGAGCCGGTTGACGGCATCGGCGTTATCCACCAGGGTGCCGATCTCCAGCAGTTCGCCGGCGAGCGCGGCAATCTCGGGGTGCGACCCCATCGATAGCGCCTCGAGGCGGTCGGCATCCAGCTCGTCGGCGCGCTCGCCGTGTTCGACGAGGATGTCGACTATCGCGTTGCGTTCCTGGCGAATGTGTTCGAGGCGTGGTGCGCCGCGATTCGGCTGGGCTGGATCGACTTCCAGTTCGGTCGGGTCGATGCCGTAGAACGCGGCCGCGTCATCGCGAATCTCGCTGGCCTGTCGGCGTTGACGGACCAGCTCGTCTCGCTCCAGCGGTTCATGCCGGGCATCATCGGAATCGTTGTCGTCATGAGCGGGCGGCCCGGTGATTTTGCCCTTTTTCGGCGGGCCCGGTTCCTCGGGCCGGTGCGGGTGCAGGGCGGCGAGGTTGGCGACGGCGTCCGCGGTGAGCTCGCCTATATAGATCTCTGCGATATCGTCCGCGTACGGCAGTTCGTACTCTTCGTGTTCTACTTTTTCTTCTTCGTCCGCACTGGTGCGTTCTTCGATCGTCGTTCGGATGCGGGCGCGCGGAATACGATCGGGATCGTCGGGATCGTTCTCGCCGGGATCTTTGATGTTTGTGTCGAATATGAGCAGTGTGTTCTGGCCGATGTTGGTGGCGACCGAGGAGTGCATGCCTTTCTTTCCTCGGTATCGGTAGAGGATTACTGTGGTGTCGACAGGGTTGGCGGGATCCGCGACCTTGTCCAGGTAGGCGGATACGGCTGCCTTGGGGTCGGTGCCGTGGGGGAGCTCTACGAGCTGTGTGGCGATGGCTTTGGCAAGGTGTTCCGGGTTCCTCTGCCCCCGTTTCGGTTGCACCCCGTCGTCGAGACCGAGCGCCCACGTGGCTTTGGCGGTTTGATTGATACAGTCCAGCAACGGGCGGGCTTTGTCGCGTCCGAAGAGCCGCTTCAGAATGCCCCAGGTGGCGAGGGTTCCGGCTCCTGCGGCGAGAGTAGTCGCGGACGCGCCCTGCCCCAAGAGTGCGAGCGCGCCACCGCTGGCCATACCCCCGAGTGCGACCGAACCGCTCATCGTCATAGTGCGGATGGCTTGTGCCTGACCGAAGACACTGGTCGGAGTCTTTTTTCGGGTATAGGTCCCGATCGGTATCCCGACCGATCCGATCACAGCCCACCCGCCGGCAAAGGCCGCAGAGGCGATCAGAGGGTCGGATGTGCTTGCTACCACGGCGGCTGTTCCGGCCAAACCCGCCGTTCTGGCGGCGATCAGGGTTTTGATCCGGACATTGTGCAGCCACTTCTTCGGGATGAAGTTTCCGAGGACCGCCCCGGTCGGTACCAGAGTGGCGACGAGCCCTTGATGTCCGGGCGACAGATCCGAGTTCACGAGCATCGACGTGAACTGGATCCCTTGCGCTCCCAGCAAGAAATTGTTGATGCTGTGGGCGTTGTTGATGCTGCGCATGAGGGGGTGGTCGTAGATCGTGTGAAATGCCTCGACCATCGAATCGCGCAGCTCGGTTCGGAACGGCCGTACCTCCCCGTCGCTGTTTTCCCGCGTCTTACTCGGGATATCAGGGATGCCTGACATCGTCGCCAGATTGATGACATTCGTCCCGAGGTTGAACAGCGGTGCCAGCCAAGGGCCCGCGGCCACGATGACCGGCCCGAGACCTCGCCCAATGACGCGAGGAGCGTTCTGGTTGATGCTGTAGAAGCGCGTCAGTCCTGTTTGGGCGTCGCGCGCCATGACCTTGAGGACCTTGGCGGAACTACTCGCATAAAGGTTGGCGAGGCCCAATTCGACGAATGTCGATCCGATCAGGATGGGAACGGCATACGGTGTGCCGCTGGCCAGCGCGACCGTCGCGATCGCTGCGGTTCCAGCCCCACCGATAGCGCTGACCCACATGATCTTTTTCGGCGAGACATAATCGGCCAGGTACCCCGAGAACGGTGAGAGCACAAAGTTCGGCACGTTGACCACCCCGGCAACCGCGCCCGCCACACCTGGGCCGGCCTTTTCCATCAGCCACAGGTCCAGCGTCGCTCCCATGATCGCGGCGCCGGTGGTGTTGAGGAACTCCGAGCCCAGCCGTATACCGACGTTGCGGTCGGCGCGGATCAGTTGGGGCAGTGAGGTGATAGGTGCGTTCACCACTGCCGGTTCGACGGTGGAGGCGGGTTCCGGAGTGGAGGGCTCGAGGACGGCCGGTGGGTCCGTCGGCGGTTCGTTGATCCGTGGATCGGGATTCGCTTCCGGGTGGGGCTGCGGGGCCGGGTCCAGTTGCGGGGCCGGGTTCGGGTCCGGCTCCAGTCCACGGGCAGGTGGGGTAGGACTGGGCTCCGGTTGGCGTCCGCGAGCGTGGTCGCGCCCGTCGCTGTCGGGGTTGAAGGCGGTGACCGCACCGGGGTCGAGCGGGCCGGGCGGCCGCATGACTCCCGGATGATTGGTTTCCTGGGCAGGAGAGGCACTTGTGTGGCGGTTCTTATCGGAGTTGCCAGGATCGGTTGGAGCCGGCAGTGGATCGTGGGACGCGGGGGTTGTGGCGGTACCACCGGCGGGCAGCACCGACCGGGCGGCGGCTTGTGTGTCGGAGGCCGACGGTTCCGGTGCTTCGGGTCGGGCGGCGCCCGCGCGACGGTTACTCTTCGGCGCCGCCCACACCAGTCCGGTGCGGGCTTCGGCGTGGTCTCCGACCGGCCGCGATTCCCTGCGCATATAGCGGAAACCGAGTTGTTCCATCGCATCCCGGACTCGGTGGGCAATTTCGGGATCCACCGTCACGGTGCCGGTCAGCACGCGGCGAACAACGACGTTGCCGACGCCGGCGGATCGTGCGACATCCCCGATGCGAACACGGCGGAGCCTACTTCGACGCGGAATGTCGGCTCCGGGCTGGGATCGCAGCCGCGCGGCCAGGGCGGAAAGCGTCGTTAGGCCGAGGCGTTGGGCATCTTGTGGGGTCAGGCCGAGTTCGGCTATTGCCCGGGCCGGTGAATAGCCACGCAGGTACCGCAATTCGGCGAAGGTCGCAAGCCGCTCGGGGAGCGATTCGATGGCCCGCTCGAGCTCGGCCCGCCGCACCGGTACCGCGTAGCCGTCGATCACCCGCGGCGCTGCGGTCGCACCGGTCGACGTGGCGTCACCAGCCGCCGGGCGTTTCGGTCGAGCGGAAGTGTTCTGCAGCGAGTCGATTCCGGGGTGGAAGACCTCCGGATCGGGCTCCTGTTCATACACGAGCCCAGTAGCCGCGCTCGCCTCGGTCGCTGTGATGGAATCGTCGGCCAGCAGCCCCAGCCGGACGGCTGCGGCCCTGACCCGAGCTGAAATAGGGTGGTCGACCTCGCTGCCCGCGAGAGCACGTGCTGCCAGCTCGGTGGGGACGCCGGCGACCCACGCCGCATCGGCAATGGTTGCCGGACGCACCGTGCCGTTCACGACGACATCGGCGCCGACTGCGGCGGCGAACCGCTGAACCACGGTGTCCTCAGCGAACGCGGCCGAATAGTAGGCACCCAAGGACGCAAGTGCTGATCTGTGCAGAAGATCGGTGTCGAAGTGCGGGGCGGGCACGGTTGTGTCACTCGCAGGTGCATCGGGCTCGAGGTACCTCGAACGGATGTAATCGGCTACGTCCGGATCCATGTCCTCGAGAACACTCCGCAGCCCCGACCGGGTCACCACGCGCAACAGCCCGGCACCCGGTAGCTGCGGCCGGAAGCCGACCTCGTCAGCGGTTTCCAGAACGCGCGCCGCGATCTCCGGATCACGACTCCCTTCACCGCGGAGCACGCGATACACCTTCGAGATGGAGACGCCGGCCCGTTCCGCGACCGTCGCTGCGGTTGCGTCAGAGACTCTGCCGGCGCGCGGCAGAATTCGTTGCGATGGTGGCTTCAGAAGACCATGGCGATTCGCCGCTTCGCGGATGGCGCTCGCGACGCTCGAGGTCAGCACTGGTCCGTCTCGCAGTACCTTTTCGACAATCGCTACGGTCACACCGGCCGCGCGAGCGACAGCATTGCGGGTGACTCGGCCGTTGTATCCGATGTCGTGAGCCACGGCACGAATCCGTCGTCTGGTCTCGGCATCGACTGATCCGCGCGCGTTTCCGAGGACGATCTCTACCGTGGCCTCGCTGATTCCGGCAGCCCGGCTGACATCGGCCTTGGTCACCCAGTAGCCCAATCGTCCCGCCGCCTCACGGGTTTTGGCCGCGGCTTCATCCGAGACGGCCGAGCGCCCTTTCAGGACCATGTCGACCAGCTCGCGCTCGACCCCGACCTCGGCCATCACGGCGTTGATGGCGGCCTCTGAGTCGATTGGGGGTTCGTCGGCGAGAGCGCCGCCTCGAACCGTGGCGACTCGTGGACCTGCTGGGACCGGGCGGGTCCCGGACTCATCGACTGGCCGGAGGTCGCTCGTGAGCTGTTCGACGATCCCGTGTAGGCCTGCTGCGATTTCGGCATCGACGCTGTCGGTCGCGATGCCCAATCGGCGAGCTATCTCCGCGGGGCGAATTCCCTCGAAGTATCGCAATTCCACGATCTGAGCCCGATCGGGCGGCATTGCCCGCAGGACGCGCCATAGTTCGTCTCGGCCCGTCCGCGCGAGGATCCGGATCCCGGGGTCCGATGCAGCAACGTCGTCCAGGTGCTGGTAATCGCCCGCCAACCACGCCCGAATTCGAAGAAACCGGATATGTCCATTGGCATGTGCGGCGGCGACCGTGTCGAACCAGCGTCCGATCGCATTCGAGGGCATAGTGTGCACGTGACGGTTCGCGTAATCGAAGACCTCGTCGGTGATCGAAGCGACTGCTGGCCCGTCTTTTTCGCGAATGATCGTCGAAATCACCCGCCGGACGGGTTCCGAGAAGAGGTCGCGTAGCCGGGCGAAGGCGGCGGTGTCACCTTCCCGGGCTGAAAGAACGAGCGCCTGCACGTCGGACACGACGCTATTCGAGGCTATGACGCGCGATCGTCCGTCCGTGTCGGATCGATGGTCAGAGCTCCTGCGACTCTCCGAGTTCTCGGCTCCCGGATGTTCAGGAAAGCGGTTGAAAATCGAGGGGTTTCGCCCGTCGGCGCCAAGGGGTTGTCTGGCTTTGCCGACGAGGGTGTGGCGTTCGGGTGCCAGGGGGTTGATGTTGTCGTGGAAGGTGACGGTGGGGCCGGGGTTGTGGTCGGCGGCGCCGGATGCGGGTCCGACGCCGATATCGCTGACGGCGGCGATCGGGCCCTCGGCCCGTTCGGAATGGTCGGCGGGGGCAGGTGGCACCGTGGCTGTCGGCGGCGTCCCGGCCGGGTCGACGAGTGTTTCCCCGGCGGGCAACAGGCCCGCTGTGGTGAAGAAGTCTCCGATGTCGATGCCTGGTGAGCGATTCGGCAGCTGGGTCGGCAGCACGAATTCGCGGGTGTCCGAGCCGGAATACATCCGGACGGTCAATGCCTCGGTGCCGTCGATCATTTCGTATCTGGCGTAGATCAGCGGTTCCTGTGCGGTGGCGGCGGCGCCCGCCCGCGCGATGACGGCGTCGAGTTCGGCGTTCTGCTCAGGCGTCAGATACCTGCGCAGCATCGAATCCCAGACGACGGTGGCGCTGCCGGTCCTGTCCTCGGTGAGCCTGCGGGGCAGCCAGGTGAGCGCGCTTTCCTGGTCGATCGGCATATCGCCGGCGCGCTGGGCGTCGATGAACGAGGTCTGGATCCGTCGCACGGCGTCGTTGTCGGTGCCGACGAACCCGGCGGCTAGACGACGTTGGTCCTCGATATTGTCCGCTTGGAGTGGATCGAGGTCGGCGCCAGCGACCTCGATCACGCGCGGCCACACGTCGAGCAGGTCGCGGACCTGGTTCACCTGATCGGGCCGCGCGGACCATCGATCGTCGATGACGGTCGCGGCCTCGGGATTTCCGTATTCGGCATCCGCGAAGCGGTATCGATAGAGGTGCGCCCGCGCATCCAGCATTCCGCACGCGCCGATCGACAACACACGCAAGGGCAGCCCGGTGGTGCGGGCCGCGAGAATCTCCACCGGCAACAACAATCGTGCTCGGGCGGGATCGTTGATCTGGGTGCCGCGGAGCAGGAACGGCGCCAATTCCGAAGCGTTGTCGCGGATGGCCTGGAGAACATCTTCCGCCATTGTCCGGAGCTCGGCGTCGGTCTGCGCCGGTTGTCCACCCATGACCGTATGCCAACGCGCCACGCCGGGTTCGAGGCCGGAAAGCGCGCGATGATGCACAGCCTGGATAAGACGGAAGATCGGGTGTGACGAGGCCTTGCCGCCGGGCGGCGAATGCGGGCCCAAGAGTTCTGCGACGATTCCGCCCGCTGCCGCGTCCGCCGCCAGCGCTCGCAACAGGAACATCTCCTGTCGGCGGTGCGCCTCGTTCTCCGCGGACAGCGGGGACATCAGTTCGTTGTCCTCTTCGAACCAGGTCAGTGCGCGTCGGATGCCTGCGATGACACTGCGAAGGCCGGGGACCGAGGATGTGGGGAACGAGGGCTTGACCGGTTCGGTCGGCCCGGCGTCCGGCCGGCTTGCCCACGGCGTCGTCGCGTTGGACTCGATCCGTGGGCCGGTTGAAGATGCGCGATTGTCGAGGGTCGGGTCGCCCCATTCCCTTCCGTCGGGGTGGTGGTGGTTCAGCACGGAGGGGTCGAGTCCGAGGGCGCCGGGGACCTCCAGGTGGCGTTTGCGGCTGCGGCGTTCGGGCGCAAGGGGATCCACGGTGTCGTGGAAGGCGACGGTTGGGCCGGGGCTTCGGTCGGCGCCGCCGGATGCCGGCCGGTCCGGGGTGGTGGCGTTGTCCTCGGGGCGGCGGAAGGTCAGTCGTGGGTCGGACGGGGTGTGGTTGGTTGGTGATGGCGTGGTGTCGACCCAGATGAGGAGGTCGGTCATGTTGTCGTGCGTGCCGGTGGTGTGGGCGTGTTCGTTGAGGGCGGCGGCGATGGTGTGGTGGTCGCCGGGTGTCTGCTCATGTGCTTGGCGGACGATGGCGGTGAGGGCGTCGGCTTGGTAGGTGTCGTGCCAGATGCCGTCGGTGGCGATGAGGATGTAGCCGCGGCCGTCGAGGGTGAATTCGGTGGCGTGTGAGGTGGCGTCGTCGGGGAGTGGGCGTCCGAGGGAGCGGGTGAGTTGGCCGGAGAAGGAGAGTGCGAGTGCTTCGCCTTCGGGCATCTTGTCGGCGACGAGCTTGGGCACGATGGTGTCGTCGACGTTGAGTTGCTTCGGTTGCCCGCCGTCCATCGGAAGCCAGTAGACGCGGGTGTCGCCGGCCCAGTCGATGACCAGTTTGTTGCCGTGGACGACCACGAGTGCGGTCGCGGCATCGGGTGAGTTGGGTTGGCCCGGGCTTTCGGCCAATTTCGCCACCGCGGTGCGGGCCGCCGACATTCCGCGTCGCACGACGCGAATCGGCGAGAACTCGCCGGCCGAAGCGAGCTGAGTCGATGCCTCCGCCATAACAGCAACTGCCGCGCGGACGGCGGCCAACGCTGCCTCCCCGCCCATGGGCGATCCGCCGACCCCGTCGGCGACGGTGGCCAGATGCACCGGTGTATCGCCCTCGAGCTGCACGGTGCGGAATCCGAACGCGTCCTCGTTGTTGCCGCGACCGCCACGCTCGGGTCCGACGCCGAGATCGCTGACGGCGGCGATCGGGCCGTCCGCCCGCTCGGAATGGTTGGCCGGCGCGGCCGGGGACTCGGGAGACGCGGTACCGGCCGACTCCGAGAAATGGCCCGGCTCGGTGTCGGCGATCGACTGCGTGCGGTGCAGGTCGGCGACGAGTTGGTCGAATACCTGTGGGAACCGTTCGTTCTGCACGAGGTGCCTGAAGACAAGGTCCCGCATCGCCAGGGGATAGGTGAACTTCTCCGGTTCATTGCTAAGTCTGGCGATCGACCTGTGCAGCTGGCGGACCAACTGCGCAGCTTCGTTCAGCGATTCCAGGTGCGGGGCTTGCGCCGCGGCTGCTGTGAATGCGCTATCGACTCGTTGCGATAGATCGAGGGCGATCTCGTGCTGCAGAGTCCGCGTCAGGTAGTACTTCGCGAGGGTGAGGAGCTCCGGCAGAGCAGCATGGACATCCGCTTCCACCGCCCGGCCGGGCACCGAACCGACCGATCTGATCGCCCGGGTTACGTCCGAATCGAAGCCGTTCGATGACTTGGATATGAGATATCTGTCGAGGTACATCGACCAGTCGATCCCCTCGGCGGTTCCCATAGCGAAATGTCGGTCCAGGCCGTGAATCTGGACAAGCGCCGTCAGAAGTTTCTTGGTCTGCGCCGAACCGGGCACGGTGTTGTGAGGATAGGAAAAACCGCTGGCCTGCGGTGTGGTGGAGGCGGCCTTCCGCATGAGCTCGACCATGCGCCCGAGATGCATCGGGATGGAATCGAGGAAGTTCAACTCGCTGTATTGCGTCGAAAACAGCTCGGGTGTCAGCGATGTGTCGAAGGAGATAGCGCCTGCGGTGTTGAACAGCGCGTTGGCGGCGGCATACAAGGTCTCGGCTTCTGGGATGCGATCCGCGAGAGCCTTGGCTACACGATAGAGCGTCGGGTAGTCGGTGATATCGCCGGAATGTGTTGTCGCCTGGAAATGGTGGGTTTCCGCCCACAGCACCGCATTCAGCATTCGCGCTGCGCCGACAGTCGGAGGGACCGGCGGCTGTTCGCCGCGCTGGAATGCATCTACCCGCGTCGTGAGCTCGGTCGTGAGGTCACCGATGATCTGTTGCCGCTCGGTACTGGAAAGCGTCGCAGCCCAATCGAGCAGCTCTTGATGGGTGGCATCGAGGTTGTGCGGCATGGCCGTTGACACCGTGGTCCGTGCCTCGTCCGACACGGCGGGCACTTCGGGTCGCGCTGCCGGCGAGGCAGGCTCGGTGTAGGCCGGGACGATGGTTGTCGGCGGCTCGGTATACGCGGGAAGCACGGCTGTCGCAGGTAAGGGGGCGCGCCCGTCGGCAGCCGCGCTGCCGGGTTCCGGCACGACTGTCGCACGTAGCCGCCAGTGGCGGTCCCCGATATCTCTGGCTTCGTCGATGCGCAGCCACAGGCCGTCCGGCAGCAGTATTCGCGGAAGCACGGCGTGCGCGTCGGGTAAGACGAACACCGGAAGGGCGGGTGTTCCCGCGGGAACGGTAAGGTCGGCTTCCAGGCGAGCGCCCTGTATCGGCGGAAGCACGCCCATCATTCCCAGCATGAACTCGGGAATCCGAACGACGATGCCGGTCGGGTCGCTCGTCATATCCAGCAGGTGCGCGGGCAGCCCGACGCTCACCACCATGTCCTCCGGCAGCGGCCGGCGAGCCAGAGCGTTCCTGATCGCCGCGATGGCTCTGGCAAGCTCCGGGGTGAGCTCGAGCTCGCCCCGCAGTGCGCCTTTCATCAGCGCGACGAGCTCGTCCCTGGACGCATCCCCCGTGAAGTGCCGCAGTGCGCCGATCTCGTCATCGGTCAGCTGTGGGATGACCTCATCCCAGATATCGCGCCCGTACTGCAGTCTTTCGTCATACTTCATCGACCCCTTGTCGGAATCGAACAGGGCCGACTGCCGCCGGGTGCTGTCGGTCACTGGGGCGCCGGAGGCCGGCGCGTCACTCGGGTGACGATCAGCGCGGGCCAAGTTCTCGCGCAGCTGGTCGATCCGATTCTCGATCTGATGCCGCTCATCGCCGGGGGCGGCGTGCCGCGCCTCCACCGCGTGGAACAGATGCGTCAACAGCTGAAACCGAGCCGGGTCGGCGGCGGTCGGGCGTTCGATGTGGTCGAGGAGTTCATCGAGCAGCCCACGGGTCTCGCTGAGCCGGTCATGATGGGCCGTGCCCGGGCCGTCGCCCTCCGTATCGTGTGCGATCTCGAGCGTTATCCCGTTGCGCGCCGACCGGATTCGCTGCGGATCCATGACCTCGAGCAGCCGCGCCACCAACGGATCAACCGGCTTCTTCTTGGCGTGTGAGCTGTCGTCGCCGCTGGGGTTGAAGGCGGTGACCCGGCTGGGATCGGGGGCGCCAGGAGGTTCCATCACTCCCGGATGCCGCGAAGTTTTGTCGTTCTGACGCCTGGGAACGTCCAGGACGTCCGAGGCGGCCTCGGGCACGTTCCGCGGCGGAGACATGACCTTCTGCCCATCGGCACCGAGCGCCGACGCTCGGGCGGTGGGATTCGCCTCAGGGGAGGTTTCAGAGTCGGGCGGATCGGTACCGTCGTTCGTGAGGATGTGACCGGTGACCGAGCGGAGAAGCGCGGCTGCCTCGAGCAGCCTATCCGCGGTTACGGCGCGCTGGATAATGAACTCGGCCAGGATACGTTGGGTATCGTTCTCGAGCTGCCAACTCCACGCGGTGAGGCTCTCGGCGAAAGCTTCGGCCGGTTCCGGCTTGCCGTCCGCATCGAGGCTGTAGTCGCTGAGTTCGCGTTGAAGGAAACCGATGAACTCGCCGAGATCCTCGGGAAGATTCGTGCCGACGAAATGCTTGACGAGTTCCGGTGCGACAGCGATCCAGTCGAGCGTGTAGACATCTTTGCGTCGGTTGGGTGGTGTAAGGACGGATGCTGCGAACAGCTGTAAAATGTGACCCATTTCGTGGTCGATGGTTTCGGCTACGGAACCGATTCCAGGGCCGGAAAACCAGCCGTTAGCGACACCGTCGACGATTGTCTGGCGAGTGAGTTCAGCGTTTGTTACATACCTTTCGGAGAGTTCGAGGGCCATACCGCCGCCGGCCATGGGGCGTACGAGCGCCAGGCACAACTCTGGTTCCATAGGAACAACGGTGACTTCGTCGATTTGCAGGCTTTTCAACGCCGTGAAGTAGCGGGCGAGCCGACGGCCGATTGCGCGCACGACCATGGGATCAATGTCGTCGGAGTCGAGTCCCGATATCTTGGTGATCGGGAGCTTCTTGATCTCGTCGATTTCCGAATCGCGGATACTCCGCAGAATAGGTGCCGCCATCGCACGTATCGGGGCGGCGGGACTGCTACCGTATCGGCCCAGGGCGAGTTCGGTCAGCGTCCGATGGAGAATCCGATGTCCGTATGTGGTGTGCGGATCCTTCGAGAACACTTTCTCGAAGGAATCTGTCAGGGCCGGCCGCTGGGACAGCCCTCCGTCGTTCCGGACCACATCGCCCTCGAACTGCTCACGTAACCACGAGTGGAAATCCTCTTCGCGAGAGCTCCCGCCGTTTTCGATGAAATGCGCGCGGAGATCATCGATCGCGAAACTCTCCGCGCGCCACCGGCCCTGCTGGATCAATGCGTGCGCGAACCTACGGATGGCAAGCGACTCGATGTGCGACCTGGAAAAATATTTCAGGCCGGCTCGCCCGATCGAAAAATGTATCGTCCCAGCCGAGACGCCGTTGTTCGAAACGGCCGGTTTGGCAACGGCGCTCAACTTCTTCCCGTCGGTCAACGAGATTTCCACCGCGGCGAGCGGAATCGGGAACGCGGTGAGAAGTCGGTCGAATGTCTCGGCGAAGCCATCGGCTTGTTCAGCGCTCAGGGCTCCGACCAGCGTCATCGTCGTGCCGGGATGTTTGCGCTCGAACGCTTCCGCGATCTGGAATGGGTTCAGCTGCGAAGGTGAAGGTTCGGCCTGGGCTGGTGTGCCGGTGTCGGCGTTCGAATCCGGCTCGCCCGGAACTCCGGAATGTGTTCCGCGTGCGTGGTCGCCCTTCTCTTCGTGCGCGATCGGGGCGGGTGCCGCTGGCGGTTCGGCGGGATCCCGGTCAACCGCATCGTCCGTGGCGAGTGGGTGGTGGAATTCGAACCACATGTGTTTGCCGTGGTCGTGGACGGTGACGCCGGTGTTGTCGGCGAGGATGGCGGTCATGGCGAGTCCGCGGCCGCGGGTTGCTTCGAAATCGAGGAGGTCCCCTGGCTGGGGGACGTAGGTGCTGTCGTCGGAGACGGTGAATCGGAGTACGCGTTGACCGTTTTCGCGGTGTTCGCTGATGGTGAGTGTTACTTCGCCGTTGGTGTGGCGGAGGGAGTTGGCGACGTATTCGTCGATTCCGACTCGTGCGTCGTCGAATTTGTCGAACCAGGAGAAAGTGTGTTCGATTGTTGCTTCTGCCCAGCGGCGTGCGTCTGGGACGGGGGCGACGCGTTCGCCTTCTTCGCCGATCTGTCCGGGGGCGGTACCGTCTTCCCGGACCACATACCGCACCTCGAGCGGCGCAGGGCCGGCGCCCGGTTCGCCGCCGGGCGGGGTGTGGAAGGCCATGTAGCCCTCCGCTGGGCCGCCCTTCGAGAACGGGAGGTGTGGTTGGGGTTCTATGCCGTCGGGGTTGGTGCGACCGGTATTCAGGTCGCCGTACATCGAGCCCGGGTACGCCTTCGGCGGAGTTGGCCCGCGGCGGGCGGTCGGCGCCTCGGTGGCCGGGGATCGCAGCACAAGCCATTTGCGTTGCGGATTCGACCGGCTCAGGTCCAGCCACGTCTCGCCGCTGATGAGCACACCGTCGTGGCGGCCCCGCAGGTAATTGCGGCCATTGCGTTGCACCTCGTCGATCCGGCGCAACGTGAGATCAATCGCGGATGGCTCGAGCTGAAACTCCGTCATCATGGCTGCTACGTCCGCCGGATCGGGCGCGAGCAGCTTCTGCACAGTCCACGGATGGGGCGGCCGGTTGGATGCCAATGCGTCGGCGACGAAGAACGAATTGGCATCGATCGGTTTCCGCCCGGAGTCGGCTTCGTACCGCTGCAAGCGGGTGGTGAATGACCTCTCGTCGACTCCGAATGTGTAGCCGTGGTCGAACGGAACGGCACGGACAATGGCACCGTCCTTGACCAGGACCTCTTCGCCCGGACCCGGGTACAGCGGATGCGCACGGTCATCGACGGGAATCATCAGAGTGCGGTAGTTCGAGTTCGTTCGGTCGACACTCCCGGCGAAATAGTCGAGATAGGTGATCATGTCCCGGTCGGTCCAGGAATACTCCTGGGCCGCCAGCGGATGGCGCAGGCCGCGAATGTATTGCATCCGGGAGCCCTCGCCGCCGTCGTTGTACAACTCGGTCGCCGGGACGATCCCGAAGCCGAAAATCTCCGCGAGGCGGTAGAAGACGACCTCGCGTCGCGCGAGCCGAGACGGAGGTATCTCGACATCCTGAGTTATCTCGCCGGCAACAGGCTTATCGATATACAGGGCGGGTTCGCCCCTGAATTTCGCAAGATACACCCGGTTCTTGTGTTCTCCGCGGATTGGAACTCTGATAACCGAGTCGTCCGGAGATCGCGGCGCGGCGGTGCGTGTATCCATCGGCGGGGCCGAGGCGGTGGCGCCGGGTGCGACGACTATTCCGCTGTGCGCAGCGGCAATTTCTATCGTGGAGGCGCTGTCACCCAGACCGATGAAATGGTTCTCCGGCTTCGGTGCGCCACCCAGTTCGGCGCGCGCCTCGCGACCGGCATTGAGCGCCACCACATCCCGGGCCAACCGACGTCCGTCGGACTCGGCCCGCGCGTCTCGGTTGCCCGACTGGGTATCGGAGCCGAGCCATACGATCGTCGCGACGTTCGGATCCGTGCTGGAAGTCGCCTCGAAATGCTGCCGCGCGAGCTCCACGTTCTGTGCCAACTCGGCCAAGGTCGCCGCCGGGTCCGCCACCTGCCAGTACAGCGTTGCCGCATCGCGGTTGCCGACCCAGACGATCGCGCGCTCATCGGCACCGTCGAAATAGAGCACCTCGACCTGTGGTGTCGGGACCATGATGTTGGCCGCCTGTTTCGCGTCTTCCACGTCGAACCGCGCGAGAGTCAGGTTCCCCAGCTCATGTTCTTCGGCCGAGCTCAGGTCGGCGCGCCGACCTCGCAGGTCGATCATCCGCCTGTTCATCGAATGCCGGCTCGCCTCGCCCAGCACCGATTCCGAGAGGCCGAGCATGCCACGGACCGCATCCGGATCCTTGTGCGTCACGTCCAACCGCTGCTGCGGTGTCAACGACTCCCACCACCGGGCATCGCGCTTCGCGTCCTCGCCCGCCTGCCGCAACACATCATCGACAGGCTCGACAGGGCGCGTCGGAGCGGCTTCCTGACGCGGCGGCTGCGGGCCATGTGTTGCCTCGGTCGAACCATCGCCGGGTTCCGGGTCGGGAAAGTTGTTGAAGCGGTTGAAGAAGAAGGGGCTCTGTCCGTCGGGCCCGAGGGAGCGGCGGAGTTTGCCGACGAGGGTGTGTCGTTCTGGAGCCAGGGGGTTGAGGGTGTCGTGCAAGGAAACGGTGGGCCCGGGAGGTGCGTCGGTTCCGCCGGATGCCCTGGGCTGTGGGGTGGCGGTGTTCCCATCGGTCCGCATGAAGCTCTGCCGGGGATCGGCGTCGGGCTGCGCGGGTGGGGTGGTGTCGACCCAGATGAGGAGGTCGGTCATGTTGTCGTGCGTGCCGGTGGTGTGGGCGTGTTGATTGAGTGTGGCGGCGATGGTGTGGTGGTCGCCGGGTGTCTGCTCATGTGCTTGGCGGACGATGGCGGTGAGGGCATCGGCTTGGTAGGTGTCGTGCCAGATGCCGTCGGTGGCGATGAGGATGTAGCCGCGGCCGTCGAGGGTGAATTCGGTGGCGTGTGAGGTGGCGTCGTCGGGGAGTGGGCGTCCGAGGGAGCGGGTGAGTTGGCCGGAGAAGGAGAGTGCGAGTGCTTCGCCTTCGGGCATCTTGTCGGCGACGAGTTTGGGCACGATGGTGTCGTCGACGTTGAGTTGCTTCGGTTGCCCGCCGTCCATCGGGAGCCAGTAGATGCGGGTGTCGCCGGCCCAGTCGATGACCAGTTTGTTGCCGTGGACGACCGCGAGTGCGGTGGCGGCATCGGGTGAGTTGGGTTGGCCCGGGTTTTCGGCCAACCCCGCGACGGCGGCGCGGGCCGCGGACATTCCGCGTCGCACCGCGCGTATCGGCGAGAACTCGCCGGCCGCTGCCAGCTGAGTCGATGCCTGCGCCATACCGGTCACTGCCGCACGCACGGCGGCGAGCGCGGCTTCCCCGCCCATGGGGGAACCGCCTACCCCGTCGGCGACGGCGACGAGATGCACCGGTTCGTCGCCCTCGACGTGCACGGTGCGGAATTCGAACGCATCTTCGTTGTTGGAGCGGCCGCCGCGCTCGGGCCCGACGCCGATATCGCTGACGGCGGCGATCGGGCCGGCCGCCCGTTCGGCATGGTCGGCAGGCGCAGGTGGTGCCTCGCCGGGGTGTCCAACGGATGCTGTCGAATTCGGATCCCAGCCGGCGATACCGGGGCTGGTTTCGGGATCGTGCCGGACGATTCTCCCGGGAGCCGGAGCGTCGTTCGCGCTATGAGCGTCGGGATGGCTGCGGTGGTCGGGCGTGCTCGGCGGGACAGGCGCTGGGGCCGGCGTCACATCCACCGCCGCCCACGGGTTGCCGACCTTGGGGCTTGGCGGTGCTTCGTGATCCGGGAGGGCGGGTGGCTCGGGTCGATGCACCGGTGGTGCGGGCTCGGTGTAGGCCGGGACGATTGTCGTTGGCGGCTCGGTGTAGGCGGGGACGATGGTTGTCGGCGGCTCGGTGTAGGCGGGAAGCACGGCTGTCGCGGGCAAGGGGTCGGCGGCCGGGGCGCCGGGTTTCGGCACGACCGTCGCACGTAGCCGCCAGTGGCCGTCCCCGATATCTCTGGCGCCGTCGACGCGGACCCACAGACCATCCGACAGCAGAATTCGCGGAAATGCCGGCGCGTCGGGTAAGACGAACACCGGAAAGGCCGGGGTCCCGGCCGGAACGGCCAGGTCGGCATCGAGCCGCGCGCCCTGCATCGGCGGGAGCACGCCCATCATTGCCAGCATGAACTCGGGTATGTGGATGACAGTGCCAGTCGGATCACTCGTCCTGTCGAGCAGATGCGCCGGCAAGCCGACGTTCACGACCATGTCCTCCGGCAGCGGTTGGCGAGCCAGAACATTCCTGATCACCGCGAGGGCTCGGGCGAGCTGCGGAGTGGGCTCGACCTCGCCCCGCAGCGCGCCTTCCAACAGAGCGACGAACTCGTCCCTGGACGCATCCCTCGTGAAGTGCCGCAGTGCGCCGATCTCCTCATCGGTCAGCAGTGGGACGACCTCACCCCAGATATCGCGTCCGTATTGCAGCCTTTCGTCATATATCGTCGACCCCTTTTCGGATTCGAACAGGGCCGGCTGCCGCGGGGTGCTGTCGATCGCGGGGTCGCCGGTGGGCGCAGCGCCTCTCGAATGACGATCAGCGCTACCCAAGTTCTCGCGCAGCTGGTCTATCCGATTCTCGATCGGATGCCGCCCATCGCCGGTGGCCGCGTGCCGCGCCTCCACCGCGTGGAACAGATGCGTCAACAGCTGGAACCGAGCCGGGTCGGCGGCGGCCGGGTGTGTGATCTGGTCGAGTAGTTCATCGAGCAGCCCACGGGCCTCGCTGAGCCGGACATGATGCGCTGTGCCCGAGCCGCCGCCCGCCCCTGCGTCGTGTGCGATCTCGAGCGTTAACCGGTTGCGCACCCACCGGATTCGCTGCGGATCCATGACCTCGAGCAGCCGCGCCACCAACGGATCAACCGGCTTCTTCTTGGCATGCGAACTGTCGTCACCGCTGGGGTTGAAGGCGGTGACCTGGCCCGGATCATCGCGCCCGGGTGGGTCCATGACCCCGGGATGCTTCGGCGCGGTGTCGGTTCGGCGCCCGGGGAGGTCGAGGGCGTCCGAGGCAGCCACGGGTGCATTCGCGGTTCTGCCGATACCTGTGGGGTCGGCGCGCGGTGCATCGGGCTGTGCGATGGGCGATGTCGTGCCCGGATCGGCGACGCCCGCTGACACGGGCTGTGTGAACGCCACGGCAACGCGAGTGTGCTTCGCCGGCGGTCCCTCCAGCGCCAGTACCTCGACCTCGGTGAATCCGCGGCGGGTGGCCATTTTCCCGGTCCAGGTGGTGCGGGCCGCCTCCTCCGGTGTGAGACCGGCCGCGATTCCCGCGTTGAACGTGATGAGGTTGGAATCCTGGCCTGCCTCGGCCTTCCACGCTCCCTGGATGCTCTGGACGTCTCGGCCGATCGCCTGCCACAGGTCATCGAACATCTCGGCGCCGCTGGGAGTGCGGTCGGAACTTCGTACCCGC
Source organism: Nocardia sp. CDC519 (assembly GCF_059509835.1). Taxonomy (NCBI): domain Bacteria; kingdom Bacillati; phylum Actinomycetota; class Actinomycetes; order Mycobacteriales; family Nocardiaceae; genus Nocardia; species Nocardia sp. CDC519. The sequence goes on from NZ_CM183377.1 coordinate 3,390,091, forward strand.
AGGATGAGGTTGCCCGAGCTGTCGACCTCGCCGGAGATCCCCTCGAGCAGCTGGGTGAGGTCTGCCGGGCCGGTGGCGTCGTACCTGTTGACGTAGCGGACGACCGGGGCTTCCTCGGTCCTGGCGCGCAGGAAGTCCATCACCTGGGCATGCCAATCGGCGCCGCCGATGCTGTCGAAGGTGGCGCGCAGTTCGGCGAATTGCTCGGTGAACGCCTCGAGGTCGGCACGCAGCATGTCGTAGTCGAGGAAGTCGTAGCTGCGCGCACCGGGGGCGAACGCGAAACGCGTGGCGAGGGGGCCGAGCAGTTGGCGCATCGCGGCGACCGCTGGATCGCTGGTACCGGGGTCGGCGGGGATCGGCTCCGATCGTTCGGAGGTGTGGGCGTGGTCGTCGCCGGAACCGTCGGGGTTGTACGCGGTGACCTGGCCTGGGTCGAACCGGCCGGGTGGGTCCATGACGCCGGGATGTTTCGACTCGGCGCCGGCCCTGCGGGTGGGGAGGTCGAGGGCGTCCGATGGGTCGGTGCGGGTGTTCGATCGCGCATCCGACGGCCGATGGGGAGCGTTCTCAGCCGCGGGCGTCCGGTGAGAGGCTGACCCGGGATCGGAGTCGGAGGCCAGATCGCTGACGTCGATGACGCCGACCAGATACGTCGACGGGAGGTATCCCGGCGCTCGCGAAATATCGGTGTGCAGCTCGACCTCGGTGTAGGGGACGTCCAGAACTATCGCTGTCGCGCCGGGCCCGGTGAACCGGGGATCACCGTGAGCGTCGAAACCGATTTCGTCGTTCGGCCCGAATATCCGCGCGGTCCCATGCAGGGCTCCCTGATCCACATAGCGCAAGCCGTTGTCGATAATCCCAGGGATGGCGGCCGGGTTTCTCGTGACGTGCACGACGCGGGCGTGCCCATCCGGCAGGGGAGGAAGGGCGTCGACGGTGGTGGCGTATCGGTCGAGCTCGCCGGGCCGCAGTTGCCTGCTCGGCTCCGCGACGGGCGGAGCGTCGCGGGAAATGCTCGGAAGTCCCGCGATTCCAGGGCGTTCCGGCGATCCGTCGGATTCCGGGGCAACAGTGAGCGCGGTGGGCCGTTCACCACCGGCATCGTCCCAGATGTCATCGTCGGGCAGTTCCTTCCCGTGCACTGCGGCGAAGGCGAAGTCGCTGAAACTCGGTCCGGCCTCGTCGAATTCGAACCATATCGTGGTGGTGCCGTCCCGGCGGCGATCTATGCCGAAACGGTGGGCCATGTAGCGGGCCAGCTCCGCGACAGTATTCTCGGAATATACGATGAGGGGGGTCGGTGTCACCGCGGCGACGTCGGATATCTCGAAGCGCAGTATCCGGGACCCGCTCGTTCCCGACTTCGTCGCCGATACCTCCCCGCCACCTCGCGTATGGGTGTACATCGATACCAATTCCCGACCAAGAGTTTCGGTGGAGCGTGCCTGGTCCGCGTTGGCCCAGTCGGCGACGAACCGGCGGATATCCGCGCGAGCGGTGGCGACGGCGTGCGTCTTGCCGGTCGAGTCTTGATCAGCGGCCGTGGTCAGTCGCAGTTGGTTCGCGGCGGCCGTAGCGGTGCGGTCGGTGAGCGAGGATGATCCGCTGGGTTCCCGGTACCCGAGTCTTGTCGACGGGGCTGGAAAACGACGATCACCCTGTGCCGAATAGGTTGCCGGTGTGCCGATATGAAGAAGCACATCCGATTCCCAAGAGTAGAATCCGCGGTCCGTGCCATGCATTTCCGCGAGATCGGTGACGAAGGTTTCGTCCCCGAGGCCCAGGCGGCGTGCGACGTCGTCCACGACCTCGCGCTGATCTGGTTCGCCACCCCACATCGCCACCGTTCTGGTGGCGAATCCGGCGTCGGTCAATCGTTGCGCCAGTGCGATGCCATAGGCGCCGGTGACGTCCGACCACATCTCCTGTTGCCTGGTGAGGTGATCCAGCCCGACCAGGATCGCCATTTTCGCGCCCGGCGCCCGCATCGTTTCGGTGATGACCTGCGCCATATGCGATTCGCGTACGTCACGCAGGGGCGAACCCTTCGATGACGAGGGTCGTTGCACATCGAACGGAACGATGGTGATTCCGGCAGCGGCCATGGCCTTGACTGTGTCGGCCCAATTGGTGAAGCCTGGCCCGCATTGGATCCCGCTGAGGTCGACGTTCTCCCCCGCGTTGAGGGCGTCGAAGGCCGGATTCGGAGGTGCCTCGATCCCGTAGTGGGTGACGCCGGCGGCCCGCAGCGCAGCGGCCTGTTGCGTGAGGAAATCCCGTCCTGCCGGGTTGGTGTGGGTCTCACCGAACAGCACGATCTGTGCGTCGGCGACCAACTGGGCCATATCGGCCGGTTGCCGGGCGAGCATCGTGCGTGCCAGCTGTTGGATGTGCGGAGGGTCCTCGGCGAATTGGTTGGCCAGCGGCGACCCGTCCGGTGCAGCGACGGGCGACGCGGGCGCATCCGTCATGGAGCCGGGTTGTTGCGCGTCGACCGGCCCGCCAGGGTCGGTGGGGATCAGGAGCCGGTCGAGGTCACCGACAGCGGCCAAGGCGGCTCGATGGCGTTGTTCGGCGGCTGCGGCCCGCTGGTCCAGCTCGATCGACCGGTCTGCGCTACTGGTCGCCTCCTGCGTCAGCCATGTTTGCAGCGGTGACGGATCGAGGGCACGGGCGGCCGGGTCATGCGGGAACGTGTCGATCAGCGATCGGTACTGCAGGGAAGGGTCTTTCGGTGACGCGCGCTCCAGGACCGCGATCAGGGCATCGAGCCAATCGATCTGTTCGACCAGCGACTCATACTGCCGGGCCGACCGTTGGTATTCGAGTATGTCGGTGTGGTCGACTGCGTCCAGATATTGCCCCGCGGCCCGCATGCGGTCGAACAATGCGGAGTACACCAGGTGCACCTGACCGACGACCGCGCCACCGAGATCGGCGAGCATTCCGACGGCCTCGTCGTGATGGGCAGTGTCGCGGGCAGCGGCCATGATCGTGGCCGCGATCGAGCTGACAGTGGAAAGCGCTGCACGCCAACGAGTTTCGTCGTCAGCATCGACGCGGGAGCGGGCCATCGCGGCAGCGGCGTCCGCCATTTCCTCGACCGCGCTGGCGAATCTGGTCAACTGCCGCGACCGCTCGGTCGTGGGCGCATTCGCCTGCTCGGCCGCTCGCAGTTCTGCGAGACGAGCCCGGATGTTGGCGACCGGGACCGCGGGGGCCTGCGGATCGTTGTCCGGCGACGGTCGGCGGGGTGCGTCCCCTGATGGCCGACTGCCGATGCTGTCCGGTGGGGCTCCGGGCTGATCCTTCCCGGCGGGCGCAGACAGATCGATTGCGGTGAGCGGCCGGTGGATTTCGAACCACGAGGATTTTCCCGAGCCGTCGTTGAATGCGGTTATGCCGGCATCGTCGGCGGCCGCCGCCATCATGGGCAGACCGCGGCCGCGTTCGGCGGATGCGTCCGGCATATCGCGGATCTCGGGTGAATATGTGCTTTCGTCGTGAACTTCGAAACGAAGTTTGCGTTCATCCGCCGTGTCGGTCTGGGTAATGACAACCTCGACCTTGCCGTCGGTATCGGCAAGGGCGTTCGCAATCAGTTCCGACATGAGGATGACCGCGATGTCTACGCCGTCGGAATCCAGCCAGCTGAACGACTCGTTCAGCAATCTCTCGAGGCGGTGACGTTCCGCTGAGATGGTGCGCGTGCGCGCCCTTTCACCTGCCCTGCCGGAGGGGCCCTGTGCTGCGTCGCTTGCCCGGACGGTGTATTGCTTGCGGGTATTCGGCGACGGCGGATCGGCTGCGCTCTGCGACGGTCTGCTGCCGATGCGCCTGTGGTCAGATCCCTCGTGGGGCCGGCCGTCGGCCGACATGTGGTCGTCACGGCGCGGATCGTTCGGTGTGTCTGCGGCCGCGCCCGATCGGACCAGCAGTGCGTCGTCCAGGCCGGGTTGGCCGGTGGGTATCGCGTTGATGTCGTCTTGCAGGGCCGCCGGCACATCGACTCGCTGGTCCGGCGGCAGCTGCTCGGCCTCGGGGGCGTCCGCGCGCAATCGGGGGACCAGGTTGCCGTCCCGGTCGAACTCGATGGTTTCGAACCGCTGTTGTTCCGCGGGCAGGCTGATGCGTTTTTGCTGGTCGCGGAGCCAATCATCGAAGCCGACAGCCTTGTTCAGCAGGGTGCGGCGGTTGCGGAGGTCTTTGGGGCCGTAGTCGTTCGCGGTGTCACGATCCCGCGAGGCGGCCAGATCGACGACGAGCACTTTCGGATCGTCGACCGAGGTGCTGTCGTTGACCAGCAGCACCATATGGTCGTCGGCCTCGGTGCTGATGCCGTTGGCCGTGTCTTTCCATTTGTAGACCAGGACCGTGATCCCACCCGGCCGCGACTCGAGCGATTCGACCACCTCGTGCAGCGACCCGCGCCCCTCGAGCTCCGCACCGAATATCCGGTGGACGTCGTCGAGCCCGTATCCGCCCAGTTTGGTGGGCGGCACCTGAAAGCGGTCGGCGTTGTCGGGACACAACACTCGCATTCCGGTCACGGCATTGTTGACACAACTGGTGGGACTGCGCCGATGGATCTGTACGACCAAGTCGAGCAGAGCCGAGAGCGGCAGATATCGCGACGCGGCGGCAACGATATCGTCGGCTGTCCCGTGGTCGACAGCGCTGGTCTGGGTGCCAGGCTTCTGAGCGGCGGCATCCTGGGTTGCCGTGTCCGTGACTGTCGTGTCCGCAACCGCCGCGTCCACGACTGCCGTGTCCACAGCTGATGTGTCCGCGACTGCCGTGTCCACGACGGCCGCGTCCACGTCGGCCGTGTCCACGACAGTCCCGTCCGGGTGGTCGTGGTCGATCGGCAAGGAAACGGCTGCCGCCGCGGCGGCCTCGTCACGTGTCGCAGGTCCGTCGGAAGCCTCGGACTTGGCGGTGTTCGCGGCGAGCAAGTGATCGCCGAGCGCTTCACCGAGGATCTCCCGGGCGATAGCGGGGGTGATGCCGGCGGCGGGATAACCAAGGGCTGCGGCGAGAGCGTCCCGCGCTTCGGCCACCGCCGGATCGAGCGTGCGCATACCTTCGGCGCCATCGACAGCGGTGATCGGCAGGCCGAGTCCGGCGGCGAGCCGGTCCCGCAACGGAATCGCATGGTTCACAGCCTGCTCGTCGGTGAACAGAGCGTGCTGCAATGTCGTTGCGGGAGCGGTGGAATCGACATGTTGACGTAGTGCCTCGGCGGCCGCCGGGGCGATACCGGCAGGTTGCAGCAGCTGATGGATCGGGTCGAGCGCACCAGTGCGTTCGAGTACGGCGATGTGGTCCGCGACGGTCTCAGCCGGAATTCCCAGCAACCCGGCCAGGCGTGCGCTCCGATCCGCCGGCACGTCCGGACGGGTGAAGTCGACGTCGCCTGCGTACAGCCCGGTGTCGGCCTCGGCCAGGGCGAGGGCGGGCATGGCGGTCGAGAAGGCGTGATGCCGGATGAAATCCGCGGTCGCGTGCCGCAGCGCCCGCTGCTGTAGTTCGGGCACCAGCTCACGGACAGCGTGACGCGCCTCGACGACGGCGTCATGAGTCCGGGGCGTGGGGGCGGCCTCGTGAGCGGCCACGGCCTGCTCATAGTGGACGACCGCCTCACGGACCCCGCGCAGGTGCATGGCATTGCGAATCAGAGCATCCTGGGACGACATCACCACTTGCGCGCTGCCGAGCTGGCCGTTACGTGCCGTCCGGTTCTTGGCCTGCTCGTGGATGTACGACTGCTCCGGCGCTTCGGTGATCCAGACATGCATGCCGCCCTTGGCCTTCACCTCGCCCGATACCGAGATGTCGACGCCGCGTCGGCCCTGCCCGTTGATCACCAGGATCTTGCCCTGCTCACCGGCTTCGTCGAAAATCTTCTGCAGCTGGGCTTCCCAGTCCGCGCCCCAGCCGATGATCCGCTTGGCGTCGACCGCTTCGATCGCCTCTCTCGGCACGCCGGCGCGTACCAGCGCCTCCACCTGCCGCTCGACCAGGTCGTTGCGGTGAACCAGGATCTCCTGGAACCGGCCCGCACCCCCATCCCGCATCTCGTTCGCGTATTCGGCGATCGTGCGCAGCTTGGCGTGGGTGCTTTCGACTACGTCGTGCTGGCCTTCCACCAGCCGATGCGGCTGCGACCGCGCGATCTCATGTGCCGGTTCCAGTCCGTAGATCTTCTTCAGCACCGGGTTCAGGTCGGTGAGCGTGCCGGACGCGCCGGTCACTTCATCGAAGAGGGATTTGTCGCCGACACGGTAGATTTCGACCGAATCTATGCGTTTGGCCGACTCCGCATCCGCGCGCACCATGATCTGATGCTGCTCGGGACTCTCCCCCCGAGCCGCGGCCGCGCGGAACTCCTTCGCCTCGATGGCTTGCGCGAGGCTTGCCTTGCCCGGCTCCGCGCTCCACCGGGACTCGCTCGAGGTCTTCGGGTTCCGTTGCAGTCCGTGCTCGGCCTGATCGATGATGACGATCTTGCCCGCGTCCATTTCGTAGTGGACGCCTCTGCGGACGAGAAATTCGGCGTGGGCCGCGGTCTCCAGCCGGGAGAGACCCATTCCCTCCAGCCAGTCCTTGCCGCCGGGCAGCGCCTCGAGCTTTGCCCGCCCCCCGGGCGTGAGCTCGGGTTGACCGTCGTACCAGTAGAGGATTTCGGGTGTGCCGTCGGCGTGCACGCCGATTTCCTCGGCAATTCGCGCGAGACCGAAATCCTCATGGGACAGCTTGTTGTTCGCGATCGCCTTCGCGAGGAAGTCGTGCGCGTCGAAAACCTGCTTCGCCGTGGCCTCCGGCGCCGCTTGTTCGGGACCTTCGGACCGGAGGAACTGCCGTTCTCCACGGTCGATGACGGCGTCGAACTCGTCGATCAACACATGCCGTGGGGGTTTGATGCCGGCATTGGCCAAGTGCCCGACTGTTTCGCCGGTCGCGACCACCACCGCCGGCCGCCCCTTCGTGATCGGCCCGAAGCCGCTCTCCTGGTCGGCCCGGAACACATCGATATCGAAGTTGGCCAACAACTTCCGATAGGCCTCGGTTTCACGATGGGCCAGCCCATCGGCCGTGGTCACGAGCAGAACATCGCCGTGCTGCACCGCACGTTGTATCGCAGCGGCCATGAATACCAGCGATTTGCCCTGTCCAGGCTTCATTTCCACCGGACGTGAAGCCAGCGTGTAGACGGCCTCGGCCTGTGCGACCCACAACACCATGCCGTCCGGCGTGTCCGCATCGATCGTGCCACGCCGGATGATCTCCACCGTCGCCAGCATCGACTGGTGCTCATCGCCGCTGCGCAAACCGGCCGACAACACGTCGTCGGGTAGGTTGCGCAGGCGCTGACCTTCCGGTACATGGTCGGCGGAGGCCGCATGGTATTCGGCCAGCAGATCGACAGCCCGATCGCGATTACTACGCGCCGGACCGGCGGACGCATCGGCTCCGTCGGTCCGACCGCCCTGATCGGAGGCGGGGGCACCGTCCTCGTTGCGAATCGGAGACGAATGAGTTTCCGCCGCAGCCGCTTCGGCGCCGTCACCGGTCGAGTCGGTTCGATGCGAGTCCGCGGGATTGTCCGGTTCGTGTTCGCCGGCGGCCTGCCGCAGCGGAGTCGGCTGTTCTCCGTCACTCGTCGATCGATGCTCGTCGTGAACTCGCGACGGCCCGGCTGCGTCGTCGGCGACTGGATGGGGGCGTGCGGGCGCCGCGTTGCCGGCGCCGTCCGCGACCGCAGTGTGTTCTCGGGCCGGGAGAACGGCCTTGTCGGGAACCCCGCCGTCCGGCCGCGCACTCGCCGGGACATTCGGCGGCGGCGAGGTTTCTCCCGCCGCCTCGGCCCGAGGCACGGGCGCTCGCCCGGCAGTGGCCGACTTCTCCGTCGGCGGCCGCTCGGCTGTCGCGGTCGCATCCGAACGCGGCCGAGCGGGCGCGGAATCCGATGCCGCAGCACCGGCAGTGGTCTGCGCTCCCGCTGCTCTACCGCCGGTTCCTTCGGGTGTTCGGGTGCTGGTCCCTTCGGGTGCTCGGGTGCTGGTTCCCTCGGGTGTTCGGGCGCTGGTTCCCTGGGGTGCTTGGCTGCCGGCGCCCTCTGGCGCTCGATCACCGGAACCCTCGGGCGTCCGACCATCGGTCGCCCTGGCCGTCCGGGCACCGGCACCGTCAGCCGATGCCGATGCCGATGCCGATGCCGATTGCCCGCTCTGCGATTGTGGGTGCGCGGCTTCGGCCTTCCCCGCGCCCTCGGCAGGGGGCCTGGCAGGGGCTTGCGTGGAATTCCCGGTCGCCGCAACCGGCTTCCATGCCTGCCGCGCGTCGTTCCACGCTTTTTTCGATTCCGGCGACACCGTGACCGGTGGCCGAGGCGCTGCGGCCTTCCCGTCCTGCCCGGCCGAGACGGCATCGGGTGGCGTGAACGCCCCTCCGCCGTCGACCGCGGGCGGGCGGGCGCTTCGGGCGTACACGCCCCCGGCGAAAGCGCCGTTGAGCAGCGGCCCAAGCACCTGCTCGTAGTGCTGCGGCCAGCCCGCGACCAAGGAGGCCGCGGCGAGGCCCGAGATCCCCCCGGCCACACCATGGACCACACCCATGGCCAACCGACTGGACGCGATCTGGGGGAACACCATCGGAGCGAACCGGCCCGCGAGCATGCCGCCGGCCGCGCCGCCCGCACCGGCCAGAGCGGCGACCTTGATCGACGTCAGATCGATACCCGTGGGGTTGGAACCGTCCGATCCCATGATCTCGAGCGTTCGGTCACCAGTTGCGACCTGTAGCGCCTGCACACCGGCGTCGACACCCACGGGCAGCGCCACTGCCATGCCCATCCACTTGGCGAACTGTGCCGGCCCCAAGCCGCTCAGTCGGGCGGCCACCTGGGCTCCACCCGCCCGAATGGCCTGATTGAGGCCCGCGCGCATCACGGCGACCTCGGCGCGGCCCTCGGCCAGGGTGGCCTGCACCGCAGGCGCGGCCGCGACCGGACCGGCCGGACCCGCCGCCGTGGCGGCGGCGATCAAACCGTAGATCCGCCACGCCAAGTGGATTCCGAACGCGAACATCACGCACAGCCACTTCTCCGCGTCGTTGGCCGCCCCCTGCGCCTGATCGGCCAGGGCGTCCACATCCTTGCCGAGCCGGGCCGCGTCTTTCCGATAGGAGCTCAGCATCGTACGCAGCTCCTCGGCCATCTCGCCGACCGAATCCTCTTGCGTCACCAGGCTGGCGAGATCGGCCGAGTGGCCGTCCAGTTCTGCACTGCGGGCACGTAACTCGGCCGCCAGCCGGCGCAACCCGGAAATGTCGGCACGGGGGAGTTCCCCGCCGAACACCACCAGCTCGATCGGAGTCCGCAGGAAACCGGGCAGCGCTTCGAAGGCTCTGCGCAGCTCCACGACCGGGCTGAACAGCGAACCGTCCATCTCCTCGACCTACTCCGGTCGCGATGCCGCCGCGACCAGGATCGCATGCAGCAGTCGTGCCTGAATGCCGGCCTGCTCGCCGCGCTGGACTACCTCCGCGAACGCGATGCCGAGAGCCTCGTCCACATCGAATTCCGCTGGCGCCGTTACGCCTCCGGTCAGCTCGGCACGCCAGCCCCGGTAGCCGAGCACCACCTCGGAGAGGGCGGGGCGCGGGCGCGGCAGGGTGCTCAGGTATTCCGCGATCAGGACGCGTTGCGCCTGCCGACGCGCGAGACCGCCACCGGCAGCGTCGAAAGCGCGGCCGAACGCCCGCAAGGTGGCCGTAGAGATATCCGGCGGTGCCGGCGCGCCCGACTCCTCGGTATCGGCTGTAGTCACCTGGGTGTGTGCGGGCGCAGGCGAAGGCCGGGCAGGTTGCCTCGGCTGCTGTGCGGCGTACCGGTCGAGCGTCATCGACCGGGCACCGTCCTCGATGTCCGGTGCCGCGCGATCCCACCAGACCGTACCGAGCCCGTCACCGAGCTCGGCGACCGCGACGATCTCCAGCACAATCATCGGATAGTCGGTCAGGACCCGGTCCACGGCGGTCACGAACTCCTGTACCGGCGCGAGCTGAAGACCGGGAGTATCGAAACCGGTTACCTGGACGCCGTGTCGCTCGGCCAACGCGCGTGCCAGCCGTTCGATCTCCGATCCCGCCCGGTCGTCGCGTCGATCACGTTCGCGGGCCTTGTCACCGGCCCGCGCGTTCGGTCGCGGTGCGGGACCCTGCCGCGGATCCGCCCCGGCGTTCGCTGGGCGTCCAGCGTTTCCGGGGGCACCCGGTGTCCGGGGTTGGCCTGGTGTGCGGGGCGGCTGTTCGGTCCACGGTGTTCCATCCCTTCCAGCGGGTCCCGCGACCCGGCTGCCGGGCGGTGCACCCGGCGTGCGGACGTGGCCTGGTGTGCGGGGCGGCTGCGCCGTCCACGGTGTCCCGTCCCGTCCCGCGGGTCCTGCCACGCCGCCGCCGGACGGTGCGCTCGGCGTCCGGGCACCGGACCCGGCTGCGGGCGAAGGTGATGCCGCGGACGACGATGGCGATGCCGGCGATCCGGACCGCTGGCCGGGCGCGCCGGCCGCATCGTCGCTCGCTGGGCCGGATTCGGGCCGGGAACGACCCCACGGCGCCTGGGATGGTTGTCCGTTGTCCACCGAAGGCAGCTCCGGGGATCCGCCGGACGGCGTCGCGCCAACGGGCCCGTCGTGGGCACCAGTCGGGAGCCGGTCGGCGCCCTGCGGCCCGCTGACGGGATACTCCGGCGGATTCGGTTCCAGCGATACCTCGGCCTGATGGGACGGGTCCGGCCGGCGTCCAGCCGGCGATTGCGGGTCTGCCGTGCCATTCGATGGCCACTCGGTGTGGCCGGCTCTTCCCGGGCCCAGATCCTGACCCGCCGCGGCCACCCTCCTGGCGCCGTCGGCGTCTCGTGCATCAAATGTATCGGCAGCGCTGACGATTCCGGCCGCGGTCCGGCGCAGGCTGCCCGCCATGGCCTCCACGGTGGAAACCACGTGTTCGGCGCGCGGCGTGAACTCCTCGGCGAACATGCGCCCCATGTAGTCGTCGCCGTAGCTACTTTCCGCCAGCCGCAAGCACTCCTGCAGCCCGGCGTGGGTGCGCTGTACCCGATCGGCGATGGCGGCCAGCCGCGCGCCGCGCGCCCGCAGGCCATCCAAGTCCAGTCGCAGCTCGCCGGTCATCTCCCACCTCGGGCCGATGACATCGGTCCGCCGGTCCGTAGTCGGAATCGGTGCTCGAAATCGGCGATGAACGCGGACAACGGCACTGAGGAGCTCGAGCGCTCCACCACGCCATCGTCCGCGACATAGAAGACCGCCCGGTCGAGCGCGATCTCACTCTCCGGCGCCGGCGATCGCACCATCCAGCCCACACTGATCCGCTCGGCCCGCAATGTCGAGAGCGGGAATTCGGTCGTGTCGTAACCCCGGCCGCGGATGTGATCTCGGACCAGCTTCAGCGCCTCCGCCTCCAGGATGCCGACGACGTCTCCGGCGACGAGATCGGCGAGCACGAACTGGAACAGGGCGCCGTCGGCATCGACCTCGGCGTTCTCGCCGACAACTTGCGCGATCGCCGCGCGGGTCACCGCTTTGGCCTGCGCGGCCGAGACCAGCAGTTCAGCAGCATCCTGCGACGGGCCGTCCAGCACGCCCGCCACCACCTTCGCCACCGAATCGGCCGTCCACACGGCGGGCAGCGCAGGTGCGCATTCGGCCATCGGAGCGGATTCGCCGCGGTACCACTGTCCCTGGTCCCACCAGTAGCAAAACGACAACATCCCGGTCAACACCCGCGGGTTGAGAACCGGGTCGGCCACCCAGGCCGGTGCTCCCGCGAACAATCGCGGCATCGCCGCATCGCCGTTGTAGGCGGCTACCAAGACCGGTGCATCCCAGACACCACCTGACAGCACCGCCCGATCACCGGGCAGCAGCGTCAATGTCGAACCGCTGTGCCGTGAACTCTCGAAGATGCCGACCGACGGGCCGATACGCGGGCCCCGTTCCGACCCGGCCGCCACGAATGCCGCGGACAGCACCGCCCACCGGGCCCACAGCGCCGCCAGATCCGGCAACTCGCCGGCCACCGGCACTGCCTGCACGCCCGCACTCCGATCAGCGCGCACAGCGTCCGCGGCTGCGCGCGGCGACCTCGATTGGGGCTCACCGCGCCCGATGTAGGCGGCCAGCCACGCATGCAGCCGCGTGTGCGGATACTGTTCCAGATCCGCCAGATAAGCCTGTGGCGCGAACAATTGCTCACCGGAGAATGGCTCCGCGCCCCGATCGATGACGACCTCGGCCCCATCGGAATCGACGTGCACGATCAGCCGCCACCACGGCCCATCCTCGAGGCTTGCGGACAGGACGCGATGTCGGCGTACCAACTCCCACACCTCATCCGACACCTGACATCTGACCGGTTGGTCGCCGTCATCGGCGACGAACAGCGCAGACTCGGCGACAACGGTCATCGCGAAGGACGCCTCCAACCGGTGTCGCCCCGGCGGCGCGAGCGCACGCAGCCCCGCGACGATCCGATCGGCCAATTCCGCGAGTTCCGCACCCTCCGGACCGATCACATCACTCTCCCACGTCGGCGGACCTCCGTCCTGCGCCAGGTGAACCCGACCCGGACAGCGTCGGGCCGAGCGGCCGTCGGGATCGCACTCGGATCAAAGATTTTCGCAATCCCGGTGCGGGTGCAACCAGGCCTCTTGCCAGCTGTGGAAAGAGTTCGCGCGCGCAGTTCTCCCCGGACTGTTGGGCCGCGCCGCCGCGACGGCACACCGACCATCGTCGGTTCTGCCTCGAGGCACGGCGGCGCGCGCCCGTCGAGCGCGGTGCTGTCGATTCCACCCCAGACTCGGGCGCGGGCATGTAGCGGCGACGTCGGCAGCGAGTCCGATCACAGTGCTCAGCGGACGCGGACGTGTCGAGTCCGTCGGCGCGGGTCGTGGCGGGCGGACTGGCCCTTCGCGGTTCTTATCGGTCGGAGAGTCAGCGGACGACGTCGACCCGGTCGCCGGGATGCAGGTATTCGAAGAACCGGTGCGCGCCTTCTTCGGTCATCCGCACACACCCGTGCGAGGTGTGCTCGACCGGACCGACGTGGAAGGCGATGTCGTTGTTGAAGAACACCGCCCAGCGCATCGGGGCGTGATGCATGGTGCTCCAGTGGAAGGGCCGCTTGAAGTCGACGTCGAACACGCCAGGCGGCGTTTCGTAGCCGGGCATACCGTGCGAGATCGGGGTGGGTCCGAAGACCACGCGGCCGTTGTCGACCAGCCAGGCCTCGTTGGTGCTCAACCGCATACAGGCGCGGGCTTCGGGAGCGCAGGGCGCTGAGGTCGGGATGATCGCCGGAACGCCGGGAATGTCGGGTCCGCCGGGGAACAGTGGTTCGGTCTGGGCGGGGGCCGCGAACAGCACACCTGCGGACACAGCGCCGAGAAGCACTCCGAATCGAGCCGACCAGCTGCGGAAACGGTTACTGCGAATCAATTGTCCGAACCTCTCTAACCCTGCCGGTCGGCCTGCACGAGTCAGGTCGCCCGGGCCATCTCGTCTGCACAAGCCTGGGACCACCGAGGTAGTGGTGATCATGGCCGAGCGGCCGCACCTGGTCAACGATGGCGCGCGACTGGGATGAGTCCGTTACCTGCGCTCGGTCGCGCCGCGGTCAGTCCTCGCTGCTGTCGCGGCCGGCGAGGTAACGCAGTAGGTCCGGGTCGGAGGAGGTGAGGTGGTCGAGTTCCTCGTCGCCGGTGCAGGGGTAGAAGGTGACGGTGACGGCATCGGGCCGCCGCGCGGTGACGCGCCAGATGGCGCCGGAATCGTGCCAGCGCTGCAGGACTGCGATGGGGTTGTCCGGCATGAGTCTCCGCGGTCCTCGGTTACGTGATCGGCCTCGACGTTACCGCCCGGCGGGTAACCCGGCGGCGGTCGCGGCCCGCACGAGCATGTCCTCGATCATGGCGGGCGTGAGCCGCCCGGTGAAGGTGTTCTGCTGGCTGACGTGATAGCAGCCGAACAGCTGCAGCGGTTCGCGGGTGTCGGTGGGCGCGAGCTCGTAGTGGGCGCCGTGGCCGAACTTGGGTCGCGGCCGGGGAATCTGCCAGCCGGCGTCGGCGAGCACCGGGAGCAGGGCCTGCCAGCCGAATGCGCCGAGCACCATGACCGAGCGCAGCGTCGGTGCCAGCAGCCGCAGTTCGGTGTCGAGCCAGTGCCGGCAGCGGTCGCGTTCTTCCGGGGTGGGTTTGTTGGCCGGGGGAGCGCACCGCACCGGTGAGGCGATCCGGACGCCGTGCAGGAGCAGCCCGTCGTCACGGCTCACGGCGGTGGGCTGATTGGCCAGTCCCACCCCGTACATCGCCGCGTAGAGCACCTCGCCGCTGCGGTCGCCGGTGAACATCCGGCCGGTGCGATTGGCGCCGTGCGCGGCGGGCGCGAGGCCGACGATCAGCATGCGCGCGTCGGCGGGGCCGAATCCGGGCACCGGGCGGCCCCAATAGGTCTGATCCCGGAAGGCCGCGCGCTTCTCCCTGGCCACCAGTTCTCGCCACGCCACCAGGCGGGGGCAGGCCCGGCAGTGTGTCAGCGTTTCGTCGAGCTCGGCGATGGTCCGGCACACCAGCCAATTCGATCACACGCCACGGGGTTTCCTGTGCAAATGTCCAGTTGAAGGCGACGTGCGCGAAACGATCTTGTGACCGGCACCGCCCGCCACGATTGGTAGCATGGCGGTCCTGGCCGACCGGATGCGGACTATGCCCGGTGGATTCATCTCGAAAGAGTCTTTCCATGCAGTTTGAAATCGTCGAGCGGGACGAGACGTGGGTTGCCGGGCTTCCGGTGCGCAGCCCGAAGCGTGCGCTGCGGGAACTGCGGGATCAGGACCTGGAAGCGGCGTGGGCCGCGGTGCTGCACCACGACCTCGGCGGGCCGCTGGCCAGCGCCTACACCGACTACTCCGCGGAGCTCGGCACCTACAACACCCAGATCGTCGGCTATCAGTGCTCGTCGTTCGACGAGGTCACCCGTGGCCATCTGGTGGCCCGGCTGCCGCGCGGCACCTACGCGCGTTTCTCCTCGATGGGTGAGTTCCCGCAGATCATGACCGGCCTGTGGACCCAGATCGCCTACGCCGAGGAACACAAGCAGATCAAACGCACCTTCACCGGCGATTTCGAGTGTTATCCGCACGCCTACAAGATCGATCTCTACCTGGCGGTCGATCCGCGATGAGCTATTCCATCGTCGTCCGCAGCGAGGCGATCTACGGCGGTCTGGTGGTGCCGCGGGTGCGGCCGAGTTTCAAGGTGAGCAACAGCGAGCTGATCGAGTTCCTCAAGGATCGCCTGCGCGATCGGACGGCGGGCAGCGCGGCCGCCGGCGGCCCGATGTTCACCGTCTATGTCCCCGATCCCACCGAGACCTACAACGCGCTGGTCGGTTTCGAGTATCCGGCGCCCGAGGCCGCTCACGTCGGTGATGTGCTGGTGCGGGTACCCAAGGGCGTCTACGCCCGGTTCGTGCCGAACGGCGATTACCACGATCCGGTCGAGGATGTGTGGGCTCAGGTCGACGACGCGACCGCATCGGCCGAGATCACCCGCGCTTACCGTGAAGAGATCGAGATCTGGCACGGCCCGCATTCGGTGGAGTTGTTCATCTCCATTCTGGTGTAGCTTGCCGTTAGTTTGCTGTACACGTACCAACCGGTCTCGTTTCTATCCCGGTATGCGGACTTGAGCGGCCTGACCTGCGGGTTTTTCCGGAAGAAAAATTGGTTTTCGGAAGATTAACCAGATATCTAGTCAATTCTGGCCCCGATGACCCATACTGCCCATGACGTACTCACTCCGCGTTCGGGGCGCCGGGTGAGTCTGTCTGATGGGTTCGATCACTGTGTGCGCGCACACAGCAACAGAGTAGGAACGTCATGGCTGTCGAAACGATCGCCGTCGACCTGGTTGAGACTTGTAGCGCCCCCGCGGTGCGATTTCACGACATCGTCTCCGGATGCGACTTCACCGCCACCACCCCGGCCGCCGACCCGCAGCTGTGGAATCGATATCTGGCGGGTGCGCTGGATGTTTACCGGCACTTCCGGGTCGAGTCGGCCCTCGAATACGACGCGGTGGCCGATGGCCGATCCACCACGCTGTTCTTCGCGGCGACCGACCGCAGCGGCGCCGTCGTCGCCGGTGTCCGGGCGCAGGGGCCGTACCTGCGCACCTCGGACGTCGGATCGCTGGCGCCCTGGGCCGGCCGCCCCGGCGAGCGTGAGCTGCGAGCCATGGTTGCCCGGCGGATACCGCGCGGCGTGGTGGAATCCCGTGGCGCCTGGGTGGCACGGGATGTACCCAACCGCAGGGAACTCGGCGCGGCGATCTCGCGCTGTATCGCGCACACCCCGCGCATTCTCGGCGTTCGGTACGGTTTCGCCACCGTGGCCGCCTTCACCACCGGTCGACATCGCGGCAGCGGCGGTGTCGCGGCCGATCTGATCCCCGCCGTGCCCTACCCCGACGACCGCTACGAGACGGTGCCCATCTGGTGGGACACCCGGATGTACCGGATGTTCGCCGATCGGTTGCAGTATCTGCTGATGTGCGATGAACTTCGAGATATGGGAGTGGCCGAGGGCGCGCTCGAGCGGGTGCGCCGCGGCTCCGGACGCAGATCGGAGAGTCGGTTCGGGTATGGCCGGTGAGGGTGACCGGGGGGTGGAATATCGGCCGTTGATACTGGATCCGCAGCACCCGGGCGATGCCCGGGTGCTGGCCGAACTGCGTGCGTGCGGCGATATCGAATTCAGTGATCTGCGCGATTTGCTGGACCGCGAGTTCGCCGAACTCACCGATCCGCCCGAACGCGTGGAAGGCCCGGAATCGGATCGCTGGATCTACTATCCGTGGCGCGGACGGGTTCTCGGATTGCCGGGCCCGCAGACCTTGCGCGCCATTCGCCTCGACCGCAATCGCAATAAGCTCACCCGCGATGAACAGCGCAGATTGCGCGAGATGTCGATCGGGGTGGTGGGCCAGAGCGTCGGCCACGCGGTGGCGTACACGATTGCGCTGGAAGGAATCTGCGGATCGCTGCGGCTGGCCGATTTCGACGTGCTCGAGCTGTCCAATCTCAATCGCGTGCCCGCGAGCCTGTTCGATATCGGGACGAACAAGGCCGTGGTCACCGCGCGCAAGATTGCCGAACTCGATCCGTATCTGCCGATCGAGGTCTATCGGGGCGGCGTCGACGAGGATTCGGTGGAGGAATTCGTCTCCGGGCTCTCGGTGGTGGTGGAGGAGTGTGATTCGCTCGATATCAAACTCGTCGTCCGCGAAGCCGCGCGCAGGCATCGCATTCCGGTGGTGATGGAGACCAGCGACCGCGGCCTGCTCGACGTGGAACGCTACGACCTGGAACCGCAGCGGCTGCCCTTCCACGGGCTGCTCGGCGGGGTCGCCGCGAGCGATCTACGTGGGCTGTCCACCCGTGACAAGGCGCCCTATGTGGTCGCGCTGATGGGGCCGACCGAGCTGTCCTCGCGGATGGCGGCCAGCATGGTCGAGGTGGGCGAAACCCTGAGCAGCTGGCCCCAACTGGCCGGTGACGTGATGCTCGGCGGCGCGAGTGTCACCACGGCCATCCGCCGGATCGGGCTCGGCCAGAAACTGCCGTCCGGACGCACCAGGGTCGACCTCGAATGCGATCTGGACGGGCTCGCCGAGCCGTCGCCGCCCGACGATCTGGACTGGGGCGCCGACGCCGGCCGCCCCGAGTCCGAGCCCGCAGATCCGATCCAGCGGATCCTGGCCTGCGCCCAGCGCGCGCCGTCGGGCGGCAACGTCCAGCCGTGGACGCTGCACGCCGGTGACGACGAGATCCGCCTCGCGCTGGACCCCTCGGCCACCACCGCCATGGACGTCGGCTTTCGCGGCAGCGCTGTCGCCCTCGGCGCCGCGCTGTACAACGCGCGGGTCGCCGCGGCCGCGCACGGCATGCTCGGTGCCTGCGAACTCGTCGAATCGACCGACCCGGGCGCCGCGCCGATCACCGCGATCCTGCGCCGGAGCGGCGCACCGGCCGACGCGCCCGCCGCCGATTATCCGCTGGCGCTGACCCGCGAGACCAACCGCAGGCTCGGCACCGGCGCGCCGATCCCCGCCGACGTGCTCGCCGGCCTGTCCGCGGCGGCCGCAGCCGAAGGCGCCACCCTGCGCCTGGTCACCGACCGCGCGGGCCTCGACCGCGCGGCCGCCCTACTGGCCGAGTCCGACCGCATCCGCTATCTCACTCCGCTGCTGCACGAGCAGATGTTCGCCGAACTGCGGTGGTCGGCCGATGACCTCGACACCGGCATCGATGTGCGCACGCTGGAACTGGCGCCCGACGAGCGGGCGGCCATGCAGATCGGCCGACGCGCCGATGTGATGGCGCAATTGCACAGCTGGTCGGCCGGGGCCGCGCTGGGCGATTACGCCCGCGATCGGGTGCGCTCGAGTTCGGCGATCGTCGCGGTCACCTTCACCGACCCACCGGGCGCAGATGAGCGGTCATTGGCCGGATATGTGCGTGCCGGCGGGGCCGTGGAACGGGTCTGGATCCAGGCTCAGCGCAGCGGTCTGGCGGTGCAACCGATGTCGCCGGTGTTTCTCTATTCGCGACGTGAGCGCGACTCGAACGCGATTTCTCCAGCGTACGCAGATACACTAGCGTCACTTCAAGGCTGTTTCCTGGACCTACTGGGAGTGCCGGAACATGAGACCATGGCATTGGTTCTTCGCCTGAGCTACGCGGCCGCGGCCGGTGTGCGCAGCAGGCGGCGACCGGTGCCTGGCGCGGACACCCGCAGTTAGCGCGATCGGAGACAAAGTGCCTCGGCGGACGCTCGACTCGTTGGTGACGGAGGTCGCCGCGGAGCTCATGGGTGTCGACGCCACGACGATGGTGTCGGCGACCGAGAAGGTCCTTGCCACGCTGGTCGACTATTTCGACGTCGATTTCAGCTACGTCCGGCATACCGATACCGAACGCCGGGCGACGGTGCTGGTGGCCGAATGGCCGCACCGGGCGAACGTGCCCGATCCGGACCCGCTGCGGGTGGTGTATTTCGAACAGGCCGATTCGGTGTTCCGCGCGCTCGAGCACGCCACCGAACCGTTCCTGGTCACCGGCTCCGACGCCGACTATCAGGAGACCATTCAGCGGGCCTCCGGGCTGCCGAATGTCACCTCGGCGGCGGTGCCGCTGGTCTCGCGCGGCCAGTCCACCGGTCTGCTCGGCTTCATCAAGGTCGGCGACCGGGAGTGGAGCACCCGCGAGCTCAACGTGCTCAAGGCGATCGCGGCCCTGTTCGCACAGCTGCAGGCCCGGGTGGTGGCCGAGGAGCGGCTGCGCTACATCGCGCTGCACGACGACCTGACCGGGCTGGCCAACCGCCGCGCCCTGCTCGAGCACATGGAGCAGCGGCTCAGCGAGGGCAGCCCGGGCCCGGTCGCGGCGTTCTTCCTCGACCTGGACCGGCTCAAGGCGCTCAATGATTTCCTCGGCCACACCGCGGGCGACAACTTCATCCGCAGTCTGTCCACCCGGCTGCGGGAGAACCTCGACCCGAACGACATGATCGCCAGGCTGGGCGGCGACGAATTCGTGATCGTGCCCGCCAAACCGATGGACGCGGTGGCCGCCGAACACGAGGCGGGCCGCATCCAGCAGCTCATCGGCCGCCGGGTCACCGTCGGCGGCGAGTCGGTGAGCCGGGCGGCGAGCATCGGCGTCGCGGTCGGCATCCCGGGCGAGACCACGGTCGCCGACGTGCTGCGCCGCGCCGACCACGCCCTGCTCTCGGCGAAATCCGGCGGCGGCAACGGCGTCGCGATCTTCACCGACGCCATGCGCGCGCAATTCGAACTCCAGGACGACGTGGAGCTGAACCTGCGCGGGGCGGTGAGCGACGGTTCGCTGATCCTGCACTACCAGCCCGAAGTGGACCTGCGCACCGGCCGGATCGTGGCCATGGAGGCGCTGGTGCGCTGGCTGCACCCGACCAGGGGGCTGCTGCCGCCCGGCGCGTTCGTCACCGTCGCCGAGGCCACCAATCTGGCCGGTGAACTCGGCCGCTGGGTGATCCGTTCGGCATGCGCCCAGTTCGCCGAATGGCGCAGACAGGGCCTGGCCGCGAATGTGGTGATGCGGATCAACGTGTCGCCGGTGCAGCTGGTGAGCCTGGATTTCGTGGAACGCATCGAGGACATCCTGCGCATGTTCGGCATCGACGGCAGCTCGGTATGCCTGGAGATCACCGAGCATGTGGTGGTGCAGGATCTGGCCCGCACGCAGGTCACGCTGCGCGGGCTCAAGCGGATGGGCGTGCAGATCGCCATCGACGATTTCGGCACCGGATACAGCTCGCTATCGCATCTGAAGGCGCTGCCGGTGGACGCGGTGAAGATCGACCGCGGATTCGTGCAGCGCCTCGGCGCCAGCACCGACGATCTGGCGATCGTGAAGTCGATCATCGGGCTGGCGGGCTCGTTCGGGCTCGGCGTGGTCGGCGAGGGCGTCGAGACGCCGGTCGCGGCGCGCACCCTGGTGGGTCTCGGCTGCTACCGGGCCCAGGGCTTCCTGATCGCGCGGCCGATGCCCGCCGAGGAGGTCGAGCAGCATCTGGCCGCGGGCCGCATCCCGCTGAACCTGGATCTGCCGCGGGTCGACCGCAACCTGACCGCGCGCTGAGCTCGGTTGGCCGGTTCTTTCACGCCTGTTCACGTGCCGTTCGGCAAGACGGTTCCGGCGGTAACCCGGTGCGCGTCACCATCGGCGGCGTGCGCATCGTGCAGCTGGCGAACTTCTACGGCCCGCGGTCGGGTGGGTTGCGCACCGCGCTGCATCATCTCGGCGAAGGCTATGTGGCGGCCGGGCACGAGGTGGTGCTGATCGTGCCCGGTCCACGCCGCGGTGAGGAACTGCTGCCGACGGGCGTCGTGCGGATCACCTTGCCCGCGCTCGCGATTCCGGGGACGGGCGGTTATCGGGCGGCCGACCCGCGCCGGGTGGCCGACGTGCTCGGCGGGCTGCGCCCTGACGTCCTGGAGGTCTCCGACCGGCTGACGTTGCGCGGTTTCGGCCGCTGGTCCCGGCGCCGCGATGTGGCGAGCGTGATGATCTCCCATGAACGCCTGGACCGGTTGCTCGGCCAGATCATGCCGCGCGCGCTGGCCCGCCGCTGTGCGGATGTGGCGAACCGGCGCACCGCCGACCAATACGACAGGGTGGTGTG
Source organism: Nocardia sp. CDC519 (assembly GCF_059509835.1). NCBI lineage: Bacteria > Bacillati > Actinomycetota > Actinomycetes > Mycobacteriales > Nocardiaceae > Nocardia > Nocardia sp. CDC519. The sequence goes on from NZ_CM183377.1 coordinate 3,411,400, forward strand.
CACAACGGATTTCGCGCGGGCCGAATTCGAGCGGATCGGCGCGCCGAACGTCGAACTGGTGCCGCTGGGCGTGGATCTCGACCTGTTCAGTCCGCGCCGCGCCGATCGCGGCCTGCGCGCCGATCTCGGTGTGCCCGGCCATCCGCTGCTGGTGCACTGCGGCAGGCTCTCGGTGGAGAAGCGGGTCGACCGCAGCATCGAAGCCGTGGCCGAGCTACGCCAGTTCGGAGTCGAGGCCCGATTGGTCGTCGCAGGCGACGGACCGCGCCGCGACGCGCTGCACCGGCGCGCGCGGTCACTGGCGCCGCTGCCGGGCGGGCTGCCCGCGGTGCACTTCACCGGATTCATCACCGATCGCGCGATGGTGGCGAAACTGCTGGCGACCGCCGATGTTTCGCTCGCCCCCGGCCCACACGAAACCTTCGGCCTCGCCGCGCTGGAGGCGCTGGCCGCGGGGACGCCGGTGGTGGCAAGCCGCTCCTCGGCACTGGCCGATATCGTCACCGCCGAATGCGGCGCCGTCGCCGACGACGATCCCTCGGCCTTCGCCGACGCCGTCACCGAGGTGCTGGCCCTGCCGCCCGCCGGCCGGCGCGCCGCCGCCCGCCGCCGCGCCGAGCAGTTCACCTGGCCCGCGGCGGTCGCAGGCATGCTCGCCGTGCTCGGTGGATGAGCGAATCGTTCCCGAACCTCGCCCCGGTCGGTAATGTCCGGCTGACATGCACTGCGGGACGAACGGATCGGAAGTGGGATCGATGGGTCGGGTACGTCGGAGGACGACGGTCGAGGGGGCCAAGACCCTGATCACGGGGGCGGCGAGCGGGATCGGGCGGGCCACCGCGCTGGCCGCCGCCGCGCGGGGCGCCGAACTGGTGCTCACCGATATCGACACCGCCGGGTTGGCGAGCACGGTCGCCGATATCCACCGCGACGGCGGCAAGGTACTGGTCGCGACGCCGCTCGATATCACCGATCACGAGGCCGTCGCCGCCTTCGGCGCCGATGTGCACTCCCGGTTCGGCAGCGTGGACGTGGTCATGAATGTGGCGGGCACGTCGGTGTGGGGCACCGTCGACACCCTCGAACATCGGCATTGGCAGCGGATGGTCGACGTCAACCTGATGGGGCCGATCCATGTGATCGAGACGTTCGTGCCGGAGATGGTGCGGGCCGGGCGTGGCGGTGCGCTCGTCAACGTCTCCTCGGCGGCGGGCCTGCTCGCGCTGCCCTGGCACGCCGCCTACAGCGCGAGCAAGTACGGCCTGCGCGGGCTGTCGGAGGTGCTGCGCTTCGAGCTGGCCCAGCACGGTATCTCGGTGCATCTGGTCGCGCCCGGCGCGGTGAACACGCCGCTGGTGCAGAGCTTCGAACTGGTCGGCGTGGACAAGGAGGATCCGCGGGTCCGCAAGCTGGTCACCCGTTTCACCAGCCACGCCGTCTCTCCGGACAAGGTGGCCACCGCGATCCTGCGCGGTATCGAACGCAACCGGTTCATCGTCTACACCTCGTTCGACATCCGGTTCGGCTACTGGTGGAAGCGCAAATTCGCCTTCCCGTACGAACTGCTGATGCGGGTGGCCAATGTGCAGTTCAGCAGGCTGCGGAGTTCTCTGCGCACATCGGATCCCCGGTAGCGTCGACGCCGTCCGGGCAGTTGAGGTGCACATCGAGCACGCGCGCGCCCGGGCCCTCGTCACCGAGGTGATCGAACTCGTTGACGATCTTGCAGCTACCCAGTGACAGACAGCCGCAGCCGATGCAGCCGGTGAGGTTGTCGCGCAGGCGCACCAGTTGGGTGATGCGTTCGTCGAGATCCGCGCGCCAGGTGGTGGACAGCGTCTCCCAGTCGCGCCGGGTGGGGGTGCGGCCCTCGGGCAGCCGGTCGAGGGCGTCGCGGATCTCGCTGAGCGGGATTCCGACCCGCTGCGAGATCCGGATGAAAGCGACCCGGCGCAGCGTTTCCCTGGCATACCTGCGCTGGTTGCCGCTGGTGCGCCGGCTCGAGATGAGCCCCTCGCGTTCGTAGAAGTGCAACGCGGAGACCGCCACTCCGCTACGCTCGGACAGCTGACCGGGGGTCAGCTCCTTGGCTCGCCAATCTGCTGTCGTCATTCGGCACTCCTCCTTTACCTCAACCCTACTTCAGGTTCTCGGTTGCGCGTGCGCGAATCGCCACACGTCACGCCGACAGCGGACACGCATCAATTCCGTGCTCTCCTGGCCGCGGCGAACTACGGTCGGAACATGGGAACAGATGCGGTACCGGCGAACCCCGGCAGCGGCCCGATTCCCGGTGACGGATGGGACACCGACCCCGGCACCGAACCCGCGCCCGCGCCGCGCCTCGCCGTGACCTCCGAGGTCGGCACCTTGCGCACGGTGCTGCTGCACCGGCCGGGTAACGAGCTGCGCAGGCTCACCCCGCGCAACAACGATCAACTGCTCTTCGACGGCATTCCGTGGGTCGAACGCGCCCAGCAGGAACACGACACCTTCGCCGGGGTGCTGCGCGATCGCGGAGTCGAGGTGTTGCTGCTGGCCGATCTGCTGGCCGAGACGCTCGCCGTCAGCGGGGCCGCGCGCATCCAGGGCATCTCCGCCGCCGTCGACGCCCGCAGGCTCGGCCACAGTCTCGCCGACGAACTCGCCGCCTATCTGCGCGGCGTCCCGGCCAGGGAACTGGCCGAGATCTTGATGGCGGGCATGACCTTCGACGAACTGCCCTTCGGCCCCGACCACACCTCGCTGGTGCGCCGGATGCATCACGGCGGCGATTTCGTCATCGATCCGCTGCCGAATCTGTTGTTCACCCGCGACTCCTCGTTCTGGGTCGGCCCGCGCGTGGCGATCACCGCGCTCGCCCTGCCCGCCAGGATGCGCGAGACCTCGCTCACCGATCTCGTCTACGCCTTCCACCCGCGTTTCCTCGGGGTGCGCCGCGCCTACGAATCCCATACCGCGCCCATCGAGGGCGGTGACGTACTGCTGCTCTCGCCCGGCGTGCTGGCCGTCGGCGTCGGTGAACGCACCTCGCCCGCCGGTGCGGAAGCCTTGGCGCGCAGCCTCTTCGACGACGATCTCGCCCACACCGTGCTGGTCGTGCCCATCGCGCAGAACCGCGCCACCATGCACCTGGACACCGTGTGCACCATGGTCGACACCGATGCGGTGGTCATGTATTCGGCGGTGCGGGAAACCTTGTCCGCGTTCACCATCCAGCGCGGCGACGACTACGACCACGGGGGCGCCGTCACCATGCGCGGGCCCGACCCGTTCCTGCCCGTGGCCGCCGACGCCATGGGTATCGGGAAGCTGCGGGTGATCGACACCGGGCTGGACGGCGTCACCGCCGAACGGGAACAGTGGGATGACGGCAACAACACCCTCGCCTTGCGGCCCGGTGTCGTGATCGCGTACGAACGCAATGAAATGACCAATGCCCGGCTGCTGGACGCCGGCGTCGAGGTGCTGCCCATCCCGGGATCCGAATTGGGTTCCGGCCGTGGCGGTCCGCGCTGCCTGTCGTGCCCGCTGTCCCGGGATGATGTGTGAGCTGGAGGCCATGCTCGAAATCACCGTGTCGCACGAATCCGCCGTGCCACCCTACGAACAGTTGCGGCTCGGCATCGTGGCACAGGTGCGCGCGGGCACGTTGACCGCGGGCACCAAGATCCCCACGGTGCGCGCGCTGGCTGCCCAACTCGGTCTCGCCCCGAACACCGTGGCCCGCGCCTACCGCGAGCTGGAGGCCGACGGCGTGCTCGAAACCCGCGGCAGGCTCGGCTCGTTCATCGCCTCCTCCGGCGATCCCACCCGCGATCAGGCCGGCCGGGCCGCCACCGAATACGTCGCCGCGGTACGCAGGCTCGGCCTCGACGACGACGCGGCGCTGCGCTACGTCAAGGCGGCGTTGGAGAGCTGACCGACGGCGCTCAGCGCCAACTGGGCAGCCATAAATGGTCCTGCCAGTTACCCGGCGTGATGGGCATGGCGGTCAGGATCGGCCACAGCCAGATGAAGTTCGCGATCACCAGGCCCAGATACAGGCTCACGATGAGCAGGCCGAGCCGATAGCGCTCGGTCGGTGGTGCGGCGACGAACGTGCCGGTGGGTCCGCGCGGCCCCGGAACCCGGCGCGCCGGTCCGAGAATGTCGCCCAGCGCCAGCGCCACCGCCATCGCCAGGAACGGCGCGAGCACCATGGCGTAGAAGAAGTACATCTGCCGGTCCAGGGTGATGAACCAGGGCAGCAGGCCGGCGGCGTATCCGGTCAGCACCGCGGCGTAGCGCCAGTCGCGGCGCACGATGGTGCGCCACAGCGCCCACGCCAGCACCGGGAACGCGATCCACCAGAGGGCGGGCGTGCCGACCAGCATCACGGCCTTGACGCACTGGTTCTGCCCACAACCGGTGACGCCGGAGTCGGCGTAGTAGTAGAGCATCGGCCGCAGCCCCATCGGCCAGGTCCACGGCTTGGACTCCCACGGATGATGATTGCCCGCCGAGTTGGTCAGCTCCTCATGGAATTCCAGCACCTTGGTGCTGTAGAACCAGAGCGAGCGCAGGGCATCGGGGACGAACGCGAAGGAGCCGCCCCGGCCCACCTCGTTGCCGACGGCCCACCGGCTGAACCCGGTCTCACTGGCGAACCACGCCCAGTAGGTCGCGAGATACACCCCGATCGGGATCAGCACCAGCGCGTAGAGCGCCGGCCCGACATCACGCAGCGCGGTACCCACCCATGGTCTGCGCACCCGGTACGCCCGCCGGGCCGCGAGGTCGAAACACACGCTGAGCAGACCGAACGCGGCGATGAAATACAGCCCCGACCACTTCGTGCCGCAGGCAAGGCCGAGCAACACGCCGGCGCCGAAACGCCACCAGCGCACCCCGAGCCGGGGCCCGAAGGCACTGTCTCCGAGGCGGCCCTCGGCGTCGGCGCGCGCTATGCGCTCGCGTACCTGATCGCGGTCGACGATCAGGCAGCCGAACGCGGCCGTCACGAACAGCGCGAGGAAGATGTCGAGCATGCCGATGCGGGAGGAGACGAACGTGACGCCATCGGCGATCAACAGCAGCCCAGCGATTGCGCCGATCATGGTCGAGCGCGTCATCCGGCGCACGATGCGGATCACCAGCAGCACCAGCACGGTGCCGGCCAGCGCGGCCGAGAAGCGCCAGCCCCAGCCGTTGTATCCGAACAGTGCCTCACCGAAGGCGATCAGCTGTTTACCGACCGGCGGATGCACCACCAGGCCGTAGGCGGGATTGTCCTCGACGCCGCCGCCCTTCAGGATCTGATACGCCTGCGGCGCGTAATGCTTTTCGTCGAAGACCGGGGTGCCGCCGTCGGTCGGGTAGTTGAGCATGGTGAACCGGGTCACCGCCGCGAGAGCGGTGAGGAACGCCGTCACCAGCCAGCCGCGGGCGGTGTCGAGCGGCCCGAAATCGGGGGAGGGGCGCAGCGGCGCGGGGCTCGACCAGGAACGTATCGGCCGAGAGGGCGCGACGGAGCGCTGGTCGGTCACCTGGGTCACGACCCGATCGTATGCTGTGCGCACTCGCGTTCCGTATTCGTGGCCGCGGCGCTGGGCCCGCGTCGTGCGTCGTCGCGCCGTTTCGTGCCCGGGCGCCGCGCGCCGATGGGTGTGCCGTGCCGACCGCATCGTGCGCGACGGCAGGACGGGCGCGCCTGCCGCGTTCCTGGCCCGGCCGGGGGTGCCCGTACGCTGCCATGGTGCGGCAAGTGACGTGGGCGATCGAGGCGGGACGACGGTGACCGCGGATTCCGGCCCGACCGGCAGGCTGGTGCTGGCGGCGACACCGATGGGCGATGTCGGCGACGCCTCCCAGCGGCTGCGCGATGGCCTGGCCACCGCCGATGTCGTCGCCGCCGAGGACACCCGCCGTACCCGATCGCTGGCCAAGGCGCTCGGCATCGAGATCGGCGGGCGCGTGGTCAGCTTCTACGACCACGTCGAGACCGCCCGCATTCCGGCGTTGCTGGAGGAGATCGAGTCCGGCAAGACCGTGCTACTGGTCACCGACGCCGGTATGCCATCGGTGAGCGATCCCGGATACCGCATGGTCGCCGCCTGCGTCGAGCGCGAACTCCCGGTCACCTGTCTGCCGGGTCCCTCGGCGGTCACCACAGCGCTGGCGCTGTCCGGGCTGCCGGTGGAGCGGTTCTGCTTCGACGGATTCCCGCCGCGCAAATCCGGTCAGCGCCGCGAATGGTTGCGCACCCTGGTCGCCGAACCGCGTGCCTGCGTGTTCTTCGAGGCACCGCACCGGCTCGCCGATTGCCTGGCCGACGCGGTCGAGGTGCTCGGGCCCGATCGCCGCGCCGCCGTCTGCCGGGAGCTGACCAAGACCTACGAGGAGGTCGTCCGCGGCACCCTGGCCGAGCTGGCCGCCTGGGCGGTCGAGGGTGCCCGCGGGGAGATCACCGTGGTCGTCGAGGGTGCTCAGCCCACCAGCGCCGAACCGGCCGATCTGGTCGCCGAGGTCGAAGCGCGTGTGCAGGAAGGCGTGCGCCTGAAAGAAGCATGCGCCGAGATAGCCTCCACCACCGGCGTTTCCCGTAAGGAGCTCTACGACGCCGTCCTGGCCACGCGCCGGCAGGCCGACGGCTGAGCGCCGAACCGCACTCGCCATCCGCGCCGGTCACAGGGTTTACCAGTCGGCTACCGCACGCGGCGGTCACCGGCCGACCATGACCAGCGGACCGTCACCCGGCGGCTCCGATGGCGCCGCGGAATCGGCCGTGGTCTCGACCGGGCCGACTTACCGTCGACCAGCGGCGGGCGGCCGGTGTGGAGCTCGGACGTCGCAGGAACGGGAGACGATCGCCGCGCCGGTTCGCCCGGCACGCGAGGTGACCTGGGCCGGACCGCGTGCGCGTGCGCAATGCCGGTGATCCCACCATGATCGACCCCATGACCTCTCTCGAGCACAAGGCCAAGGAACTACTCGCACTGCATCGTCCCGGTGATCCGGCGGTGCTGCCGACCGTATGGGATGCCTGGTCGGCGAATCTCGCGGTCGAGGCCGGGTTCGCGGCATTGACGATGGGCAGCCACCCGGTCGCGGATTCGGTGGGACGCGCCGACGGCGAAGGCATGAGTTTCGACGAGCTGCTGGCGCGGGTGCGGCAGGTGACCGGCGCCGTCGAGGTGCCGGTGTCGGTGGATATCGAGTCGGGGTACGGGCTCGAGCCGGCGCAGCTGATCGAGGGGCTGCTCGGCGCCGGCGCGGTCGGGCTCAATATCGAGGACACCGTGCACAGCGAGGGCGGGCGGCTGCGCGGCGCGGAGGAACACGCCGATTTCGTTCGCGGGCTGCGCCAATTCGCCGACGCGGCCGGTGTGCACGTGGTCGTCAACGCGCGCACCGATCTGTTCCTGCGCAAGATCGGCGACGAGGCCGACCGCATGGATCGCGCCATCGAACGGCTGCGCCTGGCCGCCGACGCCGGCGCCGATGTGCTGTACCCGGTCGGACGCCACCCGGACGCCGACATGCGCCGGTTGACCAGTGAACTCCCGCTTCCGGTCAACGCGATCGGGCTGCCCGCCGAGGCGGACAAGGTGCTGCTGGCCGATCAGGGCGTGGCCAGGATCAGCTTCGGCCCCTATCTGCAGTACGCGCTCGCCGCCGAAGCCAACCGGCTGCTCGCGCGCTGGGCGTGAGCGCTCAGTCCTTCGGCTCGACGTAACGCGGGTACACCGGCTCCGGCGCTGGCAGTGCCACCCCCGGCTCCAGCGGCGTCGCGATATCGGCGAAGGTCCGGTTCGGTACCGCGAGCAGATCCAGGATCTTGGCCGCCGAACCGGGCATCACCGGCTGGACCAGGATGGCGACGATGCGCACCACCTCGAGGGTCACGTAGAGCACCGTCGCCATCCGGGCCAGATCCTCGTCGGTGCCGGACTTGCGCAGCGCCCACGGCGCCTGCGCGGAGAAGTAGCGGTTGGTCTCGCCGAGGGTCAGCCAGATCGCCTCCAGCGCCAGATGCAGCTGCTGGGCGTCGAATTCGGCGCGGCAGCGCTCGAGCAGACCGTTCGCCCGGTCGAGCAGGGCGCGGTCCTCGTCGGTGAACTCACCGGGCGTCGGAACCTTGGCGTCACAGTTCTTGGCGACCATGGTCAGGCTGCGCTGCACCAGATTGCCGAACTCGTTGGCCAGATCGGCATTGATCCGGCCGACGATCGCCTCGTGGCTGTAGCTGCCGTCCTGGCCGTAGGAGATCTCGCGCAGCAGGAAGAAGCGCAGCGCGTCGAGGCCATAGGTGTCGATCAGTGCCAGCGGGTCGATCACATTGCCGACCGACTTCGACATCTTCTCGCCCTTGTTGTACAGGAACCCGTGCACGAACACGCGTTTGGGCAACTGCACACCCGCCGACATCAGGAACGCCGGCCAGTACACGGTGTGGAAACGGGTGATGTCCTTACCGATGATGTGCACATCGGCAGGCCAGAACTGCTGGAACGCCGCCGATTCGGTATCGGGGAAGCCGACGCCGGTCAGGTAGTTGGTGAGCGCATCGACCCACACGTACATCACGTGATCGGGATGGCCCGGCACCGGGACGCCCCAGTCGAAGGTGGTGCGCGAGATCGACAGATCCTTCAGCCCCGCCTTGACGTAGCTGACGATCTCGTTGCGACGGGTCGCGGGCGCGATGAACTCCGGATGCGTCTCGTACAGCTCGAGCAGCTTGTCCTGATACTTCGACAGCCGGAAGAAGAAGTTCGACTCCTCGGTCCACTCCACCGGCGTCTTGGTTTCGGTGGAGACGCGACTGCCGTCGTCGAGCAGCGTGGTCTCCTCCTCGGCGTAGAACGCCTCGTCCCGCACCGAATACCAGCCGGAGTAGTTGTCGAGGTAGATATCGCCCGCCTCCAGCATCCGCTCCCAGATCGCGACGCTGGCGACCTCGTGGTCGGCGTCGGTGGTGCGGATGAACCGGTCGAAGGAGATGTCGAGCGCCTTGTGCAGTTGCTCGAACACATCCGAGTTGCGCGTGGCCAGCTCCTCCACCGGGATGCCCTCGGCGGTCGCGGCCTGCTGCATCTTCTGGCCGTGCTCGTCGGTGCCGGTCATGAAGAACACGTCGTAGCCGTCCAGGCGCTTGAACCGCGCGATGGCGTCCGACGAGATGTACTCGTAGGCGTGCCCGATATGCGGCGCCCCATTGGGGTACGCGATGGCCGTGGTGATGTAGAAGTTTCGCTCGCTGCGCTCGCTGCTCATGGTGCATCTACTGTAATGCGCGTGCCATCTGACCTCCGCGTGAATATCCCCTCAGCGCATCGCCGGGTCACCGCGACGGGCGGTGCGCTCCGATGAGCGCGAAGCGTCCCGCTCCCGAAGCGCCCGAGCCGCTGGCCCCGCTGGTCGACGCGCACACCCATCTGGATGCCTGCGGCGCCACCGATGCCGAGTCGGTAAAGGACGTGGTCGATCGCGCCGCCGCGGTGGGTGTCGGTCGGGTGGTGACGGTGGCCGACGACCTCGCGGCCGCGCAGTGGGCGGTGCGGGCCGCGCACTGGGACGACCGGGTCTACGCCGCGGTCGCACTGCACCCGACGTGCGCCAACGCCCTCGACGACGCCGCCAAGGCCGAACTCGAGCGGCTGGCCGCTGATCCGCGCGTGGTCGCGATCGGCGAAACCGGCCTCGACTACTACTGGCCGGGCAAACTCGACGGCTGCGCCGACATCGAGACCCAGATCGAGGGCTTTCGCTGGCATATCGACCTGGCCAAACGCAGCGGCAAACCGCTGATGATCCACAACCGGGAAGCCGATCACGATCTGCTCACCGTGCTGCTGGACGAAGGCGCGCCGGAGACGGTGATCTTCCACTGCTTCTCCTCCGACACGACGATGGCGCTGGCCTGCGTGGCCGAGGGGTATCTGCTCAGCTTCTCCGGCACGGTCAGCTTCAAGAACGCCCATGAGCTACGCGAAGCCGCCAAGGTGGTGCCCGACGAGCTGGTGCTGGTGGAGACCGACGCGCCGTACCTGACCCCGCACCCGTTCCGTGGCGCGCCGAACGAGCCGTACTGCCTGCCGTACACGATGCGGGCACTCGCCGAAGTGCGCGGTCAGGATCCCGCCGAATTGGCGGAAATAAGCACCGCGAATGCGCGCCGGGTATACCGATTTTGACGTTTCCGCAGGTCGAATAAAAATGTGTCTCAGATCACTTATCGCTGAAGGTTTGTGATCTACCTGCACTGTCTATATCTGATCGTAATGTGAAAAAGTGCTGCTCCACGGCGCGCTGTTGTTCCGCGGGGACGTCTTCGTTATCGTCCTGTGACCATGTCCCCTTTAGCGCGGATCAACTCGTCTCGGTCGCCGCTGTTGTACGCGGCGATCGCGGGGCTGCTGATGATTTTGATCGTCGGCGCCGTCATGGCGATCGTGAACCGCAAAACCGTCACCGTGGTCGTCGACGGCGCGAAATCGACGCAGACGTCCATGTCGCGTGACGTGCGCGGAGTGCTGAAGGACGCCGGCTACCAGATCGGTGATCGGGACGAGGTCACGCCCGCGCCCGACGCCGCCGTCACCGACGGCGCCACCATCACTCTCGACCGGGGCCGGGAGATCGAACTGACCCTCGACGGCCGCACCGAACGGGTATGGACCACCGGCCGCACCGCCGGCGCGGCGCTGGAGGAATGGGGTATCGACCCCGAGGCCTTCGTCCAGCGCGGCCGCAGCCAGGAGCTGCCGCTCGACGGTGCCGCGCTCACCGTGGCCACCCCGCGGACGGTCTCGGTGATCGACGGCACCGCGGGGCCGAGGGAGATGCGGCTCGCCGCGCCGACCGTCGGCGAACTGCTCGACCTCGCCGGGGCTCCGCTGCGCGAGCACGATGTCGTCGAGCCGTCGGCCGACACCAGGCTGAGCGACGACATGCGCATCACGGTGACCCGCAAGCAGTTGGAGACGCGGACCGAGACGCTGCCGCTGGCGCCGCCGGAGAACATCATCGAAGACCCCACCATGAACATGAGCCGCACGGTGGTGGAGAACGCCGGTGCACCGGGCGTGCACGACGTCACCTTCGAGATCACCCTGGTCAACGGCGCCGAGGTGGCGCGAAGGGAGATCGCTTCGGACGTCAAGGTGCCCGCCCAGCCGCGCACCATCCGCAAGGGCGCCAAACCGGGCACCGAGGTGCCGCCGGTACAGAACGGCGAAATCTGGGACGCACTGGCCAAATGCGAGGCCGGCGGCAACTGGAAGATCAATACCGGCAACGGTTACTACGGCGGCATCCAATTCGATCAGAGCACCTGGGAGCGCCAGGGCGGACTCAAGTACGCGCCCCGCGCCGACCTCGCCACCCGCGAAGAGCAGATCGCCATCGCCGAGGTGACCAGGGCCAAGCAGGGCTGGGGCGCCTGGCCTTCCTGCACCAGTCGTCTGGGCCTGAGCTAGCCGGGTCCGGATATCGCGAGCGCCACTTCCGACGACATAGTGGCGCTCGCGGCATATCCCGAGCCTGTCCACCTGCGGGTTCGCCATCGCCCATCGAGGCCGTCCCTGCTGTCGTACACTCGTCCAGATTTGTGGATACGAGGGTCGGGGGCAGAGGAGTGATTCGATGAATCTGCTGCACGTGGCCGGACGGTCGATGCTCGCCGTCACCGTATCGGCCGCAGCCGTGCTCGCCACCGCGCAGGCCCCGGCCTCGGCCGCCCCCGCGGGCTCGGTGATCTCGGTGACCGCGCAGCCCGATGGCTGGCACGGCATGAGCGGCGGTTCGGTCATCGAGTACTGGATGAGCGGCTCGGACGGCACCCCGCGCCAGGCCAGCGGAGCGCTGCTGATGCCGGCGGGAACGCCGCCGCCGGGTGGCTGGCCGATCATCGCCTACGACCACGGCACCAGCGGGCTCGGCATGGGCTGCGGTGGCATGTCGCGGCCGGAGGCCGCGCCGTTCCCGAGCATGCAAGCACGCCAGGATCTGCTGCTGCGACGGCTGGTATCGCAGGGCTTCGCCGTGGTGGCGCCGGATTACCTCGGGCTCGGCACCTTCGACACCGGCCCGCACCCGTATCTCGAGCTGCGCACCGAGGCCACCGCCACCATCGACCTGGTGCGCGCGGCCCGCGCCACCCATCCCGAACTGTCGGCCACCTGGGCCGCGTTCGGCATCTCCCAGGGCGGGCAGGCTGCCCTCGGCACCGGGCACCTGCAGTCCTCCTATGCCCCGGAACTCGACTTCCGCGGCACCATCGCGGTCGACCCGGAATCCGATGTCGAGAAGCTGCTGCCGCTGGCCGGGCCGGGTGTCCCGTCGCTGCCGATGCTGGACGACGGGCTGAGTTTCATCGTCAGCATCCTCGCCGGGCTCCGCGAGGCACGGCCCGATATCGCCGTCGACCGATACCTCACACCGCTCGGTAAGTCGGTGCTCGACGACGCCGGCGATATGTGTCTCGACCGGATCATCGAGCGGGTCGACGGGCTGAGCATCGGCGATCTGCTGGCCCGCCCGCTGTCCGAGGAGCCGATGCGTACCGCGCTGACCGAGTACATGGCGGTGCCGGTGCGCGGCTACGACGCCCCGATCCTGGTGCTGGCAAACGCGACCGACTCGGTGGTGCCCTCCCCGCTGCACGGTGCGCTGATCGCCCAGTTGGCCGCGAACGGCGCCGACTTCCGGACGGTGGTCGGGACCGGCGAGCACGGCCAGGTCGATGCCAGGATGTGGGCGGCGATCGATGCGTTCCTCGCGGGCATGAAGCCCTGAGGTCGCGCCGGGCCGGGTGAGCCTGGCCTGTGGCACCAAACGCCTCCCGTGCGGACGGGCCGGGGCCTGCGGGTTGGTAGGTTCATCGGGTGTCCGATGCCGAAATCTCCGCCCGCGGAAGTGCCGCACTGCTCGGCCCCGCCGAAGTGCGGGCGCTGGCCGAACGGCTCGGCGTGCGGCCGACCAAGCAGCTCGGGCAGAACTTCGTGCACGATGCGAACACGGTGCGGCGGATCGTCGCCGCGGCCGGCGTCGGGCGTGACGATACGGTGCTCGAGGTCGGGCCCGGCCTCGGTTCGCTGACGTTGGCGCTGCTCGATGTGGTCGATTCGGTGGTCGCGGTCGAGATCGATCCGGTGCTGGCGAAGCATCTGCCGGTCACCGTCGCCGATCGCGCGCCGGAGTTGAGTGCGCACCTCACCGTCGTCGAGGCCGATGCGCTGCGCGTGCGGACCGGCGATCTGCCCGCCGCGCCGACCGCGCTGGTGGCGAACCTGCCGTACAACGTGGCCGTGCCGGTGCTGCTGCATCTGCTCGCCGAACTGCCGAGCATCACCACCTCGCTGGTGATGGTGCAGGCCGAGGTGGCCGACCGGTTGTCGGCGACCCCCGGCGGCCGGATCTACGGCGTGCCGAGTGTGAAGGCGGGCTTCTTCGGCACGGTGCGCCGCGCCGGTGCGGTGGGGCGTCAGGTGTTCTGGCCGGTGCCGCAGGTGGAATCGGGTCTGGTGCGCATCGACCGTTTCGCCGAACCGCCGTGGCCGATGGACGCCGAGCATCGCGCGAAGGTGTTCGCGGTGGTCGATGCGGCCTTCGCGCAACGCCGGAAGACGTTGCGGGCGGCGCTGTCCGGCTGGGCGGGCTCGCCCGCGGAGGCCGAACGCAGGCTCACCGCCGCTGGTATCGATCCGACCGCACGCGGGGAGACCCTCGATACCGCGGCGTTCGTCCGTGTGGCGGCGCAGGGCTGACGGCCCGCCCTTCGGGGTGCTCGGCGGTTGATGTGCTCGTCGAGGCAGGGAATGCTCGGCTCGAGGCGCCACGTTGACGATCACCCTCCGCGGGGTGGTACTCATCGGGCGAATGCAGGCCCGCCCGACCGGAACGCCTCAGTTATGGCCGCCCGGGTGTCCGCCTGTGGACGGCGCCGCATCGGAAACCTCCACGGTGAATTCGGCGGTGTGCACGGATCCGCCGTGCGAGAAGTCCAGATACAGCCGGTAGGCGCCGGCACTCGGTGCCTGCGCGTGGAAACTCACCTGCGGCCCCGGCGGTGCCGTGCCGACTTCGCCCTGCGGATGGACGTGCAGGTAGGCAAGGTCCTCGGTGCGTAGCGCGACCAGATGGGCGTAGGCGCCGAGGTAGGGGTCCAGGTCGGTGACCGGGACGCCGTCGCGGGCGATGTCGAAATGGAGTTCGCCACCCGCGGTGGTCAATGCACCGGCGCGGGTGACGGTGTAGCCGTCGACGGTCGCGGTGGCCGAGGGCGGCGGAAGTGGTTGCAGTTGCACGGTTCCGGCCACCGTGACCGCCCGGCTCAGTACCAGATCGCCAGGGCTGTCGCCGGCGGCGGGCACGAAGTCGGCGAAGACCCGGTAGCTGCCTGGCGCGTCCCAGGTCCAGTCGATCGACCAGGTGCCATCGGCGGCCATGTCCGGATGGGCATGCCGGTACTCGGTGGTGTCGGAGCGCGCCACGATCAGATGCAGCTTCTTGTCGTGCTGAGTGGTGAACTCGGTGACGGGCGCGCCGTCGGGTCCGGTGATATGGAATCGCAGCGTGCCCGCCCGGCCGGGTGTCTCCGGCGCGCTGATCTCGGACAGCGTGTAACCGGCCACGTGCTCGGTGAGGCCGAGCGCGTGGCCGGCGGGCGTGGTCGGCTGCCCGTCCGGCGTCGGCTCGGTCTGGTCGCCCAGCAGGGCGCCGATACCGAGCGCGACGCCGAACAGCAGCAGCAGCGCACCGCCCACCGCGGCGAACTTGCGGCGATCCGACATCAGCTCGCGATCGCGTAACCGGCCTCGTCGACGGCCGCGGCGACGTCGGCGTCGGCCAGCGGCGCCGCGCTGTCGACCGAGACGCGACCCGAGGCCAGATCGACGTCCACGCTGGTGACCCCGTCGATCTTGCCGATCTCGGACTTCACCGAGCTGACGCAGTGCCCGCAGGTCATCCCGGTGACAATGTAGGTGCTGGTGGCCATGTCCCACTCCTTCGCTCGCGGTAATTATACGGTCTGGGGGTATTCCCGACACAAGTGAACATACCCCCTTGGGGTATCGAGCGCAAGCCGTCGGCGCGCGCACCTGTCGTGATCACCCATTACGCTTGGGCCTCGTGCTGTCCGTTGTGCCGAGCCCCGTCACCGTGCGTGCGCCGTCGAAGGTGAACCTCCATCTCGGAGTCGGTGACCTGCGCCCGGACGGATACCACGATCTCACCACCGTGTTCCAGGCGCTGTCGCTCAGTGACGATCTGGAAATCGCGCCCGCGGCCTCGCTGACGGTGCGGGTCACCGGCGAGGGCGCGAGCGAAGTGCCCACCGACCGCACCAATCTGGTGTGGAAGGCGGCGGTGCGGCTGGCCCATCTGGCCGGGCGGGCGCCGCTGGTGGAGATCTCGATCAGCAAGGGCATCCCGGTGGCGGGTGGCATGGCCGGTGGCAGCGCCGATGCCGCCGCCACCCTGGTCGGGTTGAACGAACTGTGGGATCTGGGCCTGTCCCGTGAGGAACTCGCCGCGGTGGCGGCCGAACTCGGCAGCGACGTTCCGTTCTCGCTGCACGGCGGAACCGCGCTCGGCACCGGACGCGGCGAGCGGCTGCTGCCGGTGTTGTCGCGCAACACCTTCCACTGGGTGATCGCGCTCGCCAAAGGCGGTCTGTCCACACCGGCCGTCTATCACGAGTTGGATCGCCTGCGCGAGATCGGCGATCCGCCACGGCTGGGCGCACCGCAGGAACTCATGCAGGCGTTGGCCTCCGGCGACCCGAAACAGCTCGCCCCGCTGCTCGGCAACGACCTCCAGGCGGCGGCGGTGTCGCTGAAACCCGAGCTGCGCCGCACGCTGCGGGCCGGGGTCGGCGCGGGTGCGCTGGCGGGCCTCGTCTCCGGTTCGGGCCCGACCTGCGCGTTCCTGTGCGAATCGGAAGAGTCCGCCGTCGCGGTGGCCGCGGAGCTGGCCGGTGCCGGGGTGAGCCGCAGTATCCGCACGGCCACCGGTCCGGTCCCCGGCGCCCGGGTGGTCGGCGGGGAGGGTCCGCATCCGCAGCCGCGGCGCGAGGGCGGCAAGATCGGCTGATCTGCGGGTCGTCGACGGGTGCCGCGAACTCGACGGCGGTCGATGCGATGGTTCGGTCGAAGGTCGGCATTCGTCCACACCTCAGTAATCGCGGTTCGACGGGCGCACGGTGGGCCCCGCCGATTGCCGGACGGGGGCGTTCATAGTTCAGTCGGTACCCTTGCTCGGGGCAGGCGAGTCGACCGGCCTCCACGGGGGTGGACCACACAACGCCCGGTAAGGCACGGAAAGGTTTCATGTCCAACCTGATCAACCTCGAACAGGTCAGCAAGAGCTTCGGCATCAAACCGCTGCTCGATGACGTCTCCCTCGGCGTGCACGCGGGCGAGCGCATCGGCGTTGTCGGCCTCAACGGCGGCGGCAAGACCACCCTGCTCGAGGTGCTGACCGGCATCGAGGAGCCCGACAGCGGTCGCGTCAGCCGGGTCGGCGGGTTGCGCATGGCCGTCGTCACCCAGCGTGGGGTGCTGCCCGAGGGCGCCACCGTCGGCTCGGTGGTACTGGCCGGATTGGCCGACGACGCCCTGACCGATTCGGTGGCCGAACACGAATGGGCCGCCAACCCGCGCATCCGTTCGGTGATGGAGGGCATCGGCATCGCCGGGCTCGGCCTCGACACCACGGTCGACAACCTCTCCGGTGGTGAACGCCGCCGCGTCGCGCTGGCCGCCGCGCTGGTGCGTGATCTGGATCTGCTGGTACTCGACGAGCCGACCAACCATCTCGATGTGGAGGGTGTGCGCTGGCTGGCCGATCATCTGCTGGCCCGCCGCAGCGCGCTGGTCGTGGTCACCCACGATCGCTGGTTCCTCGATACCGTCGCCACCCAGACCTGGGAGGTCGTCGGCGGCAAGGTGGAAAGCTATGAGGGCGGCTACGGCGACTGGATCTTCGCCCGCGCCGAACGCGCACGGCAGGCCGACGCCTCCGAGGCGCGCCGGCGCAACCTGGCTCGCAAGGAGCTGGCCTGGCTGCGGCGCGGCCCGCAGGCCCGCACCTCCAAACCGCGCTACCGGGTGGAGGCGGCCGAGGCGCTGATCGCCGATGTGCCGCCGCCGCGTGACAGTGTTTCGCTGAGCGCGTTCGCCCGTAAACGGCTGGGCCGCGTCGTCATCGAACTCGAGGACACCACGCTCACCACGCCCGACGGACGCGAATTGGTGCGCGATCTGACCTGGCGGCTCGCGCCGGGCGAGCGGGTCGGCCTGGTCGGCGTGAACGGTTCCGGCAAGACCACCTTGCTGCGCGCCCTCGCCGGTGACGCGGAACTCGCCGCTGGCAAGCGGATTCAGGGCCAGACCGTGCAGATCGGCTGGCTGCGACAGGAACTCGACGATCTGCCCACCGATATGCGGGTGCTGGAAGCGGTGCAGCAGATCGCGATGCGGATCATGCTCGGCGACAAGGAGATTTCGGCCGGTCAGCTGGCCGAGCGGCTCGGTTTCACGCCGGCTCGCCAGCGCACTCCGGTCGGCGATCTGTCCGGTGGTGAGCGCCGTCGTCTGCAGCTGACCCGGATCCTGATGTCGGAGCCGAATGTGCTGCTGCTCGACGAGCCGACCAACGACCTCGACATCGATACCCTGCAACAGCTCGAGGATCTGCTCGACAACTGGGCCGGAACGCTGGTGGTGATCAGCCACGACCGGTATCTGATCGAGCGGATCTGTGATTCCACCTGGGCGCTGTTCGGCGACGGCAAACTCACCAACCTGCCCGGCGGGATCGAGGAGTACCTCACCCGTCGTGCCGCACAGCAGACGACCCGCTCGACCGCGCCCAAGCCGGCGTCGGCGAGCGCCGGCTCCACCTCGGCGGCAGCCGCAGCACCGGTGACCGACTCGGCCGCCTACCGCGCCGCGCGCAAGGAATTGACGCGCCTGGAACGCTCCATCGACAAACTCACCGAACGCGAGCAGCGCCTGCACACCGCGCTCGCCGACGCCGCCACCGACCCGGACAAGCTCCTCACCCTCGGCGCCGAACTGAAGCAGGTGCTGGCCGAAAAGGAAGCGGCCGAGCAGCGTTGGATGGAACTCGCCGACGAAGCGTGAACCGTCAGCTGGTCTCGGCCGCGGGCCCCTCGTGCAGCACCACCGGCAGACAGGTCTGCACGAACTCCGCACCGAACCCGGTGAGGATGATGCTGCGATAGGACACCTTGGTGCCGAATCCCGAGCGCTTGAGCAGCTCGCGCACCGGTGACTGCGCCTCGAGCAGCTGGTAGCGATTCGGGTTGCCGACCGGTTCCTTGGCCAGCTCGATCAGGCCGAGCCTGCGCAGGTTGGTCAGATAGTGCTGGATGCGGTTGGGGAACCGCAGCCCGGCGTGCTCGCCGAGCAAGGTGAGACCCGATTCCTGGCGCAGCCCGAGCCGTTCGGCGCCGAGGCGGCTGAGCCTGCCGCCGTGCACCTCGATGGACGGCTGCGGACCGTCGGTGCGCAGGTAGCGCAGGATGCGGGCCTCGTCGGGAGTGATCTCGGCGAGGATGTTCGCGAACGCGGGATGCCCCTCGTCGCCGGCGTGGGTACTGGCCGACAACCGCAGCAGCGCCGCGCCCTGTTCCCGCAGGGTGGGCGCACTGAGGGGGCGCCGGGGCTGTTCTGTCTCGGAAAGTCCGAGCGCGCGCCGGAGCGCGGCCCGCACCTCGGCCTCGGCTTCGGCGCGGATCTCGGCGGGCGGCACCCCGGCCGCGCTGCGGCGGACCACCGTCCCGGTCACGTCGAGGACGGTGCCGACGCCCCAGCCCGCGGCACCGGCGACCGTGGACAATGCCACCCGAACCACCCCGCTCGCCGTGCGCACGGTGACGATCGGACGGCGCAGGGGATTGGCCCGCACGGCGGGCGCCTTGGGCTCCGCCCCGTACTCGAAAAGATGCGCTACCTCGGTGGATGTGCTGACCGGCTCGTCCGCACCGCCGGGATCCGAGGACGCCGACGATGCCGCTGAGCCGGTTACATCCATGTAGTCGCCACTCCTGTCCCGAAGACCAGAATGTGAGCGTAACCGGCGAAGAGCCCGAGCACACCGCCATGGACGAAAAGCAACCATTCGTCCTGTTTGATGGCCGATCGCAGCATTTCCACGAAGTCGTTGGGTGAGAGCACCGACATTTGTTTGGCGATGTAGTCGTTGATCTGCTTGCCCTGCCGGATGTTGAAGTCCGGGTCGGCGAAGGCGATCGGGGCGATGGCCATGGCCTCGCTGGTGATCGTCGATTGCAGGGCGTCGTACTCGCGGCTGCCGAGCACGAACTTGACCGCGCTGCGGGCCGGGCCGAGCGCGCGGTCGGCGGCAGGCCGCAGGGTGTCCTCCAGCATCTGCATGGTGCGATCCGACCGCGGGCCGTTCAGCAGCTCGTCACCGATGTTGGCCACCGTGACCACCTGGCCGGACACCAATTCGGCGTAACCGGCGGTGATTTCGGGCTGCCGTTTGATCAGCAGCCCTTGCCGCCACGGGCACCACCATTTCGGCTCGGCGGGCGCGAAGATCATGTTGATGCCGACCCAGTTCACCACCCAGCCGATGATCACACCGCCGATCGGCAGCACCGCCAGCGTCGGCCATCCGGTCAGATGCAGCACCGCGACGAGGACCGCGCCCATCGGGGCGCCGAAGTAGAAGCCGAAATTCTGCATGAACCGCAGTTCCTTGGCGCCGAGTACCTGGAACAGCTGATTGAGCAATTGCGGGCGGGCCTGAAAATAGCGGATGACCATTTGCTTGACGTCGAGCAACTGATCGATGTTCTCGCCGAGTTCCACGGTGAGCTGGCGCAGAATGTCGGGCAGTTGCGCGCGGACGCGGTCGTGCACCATCTCGCGCACCTGGCTCGGCAGGTTGTACCAGAGCTGCGGATGTTCGCGGCGCAGGATTTCCTCGACGATATCGCGGATCTGATCGTCGGCGATGCTGGCCAGATGTTCGGCGAGAGCGTCGGGTTCGAGTTCACGATAGAAATCGGCGACGCTGCCGAGCTTGGACAAACCTTTGTCCACGGCGATGCTCGCCATTTTGTCCGCACGCGAGGGCACGATTCCTTGCCAGCCCATGCGTCCGTCGTAGCTGAGCAGCGGCAGCACCTGAATTCGCTTGGGCAGAAAAGGATAGACGGCGCGCAGGCCCGGAACATGGATGCCGTGGAATGCGATCGGCCGAAACAGCATCAGCACACCGGTCCAGTTGGTGATGTAGCCGATGACGCCAGTGAAAAGCGGAATGGTCACAAGCTCGAGGAGGATCGTCGGGTGAATCCCGAACACACTCTCTAACACGACACCCTCCTGCCGATACCCGGTGATCGCCGCCTCACCGGCACCTCAAATTAGCACCCCGTCGGCAGCAGGACCCTATGTGACGTGCGGCTCCGACTCCAAGCGCGAGTGCCACGCACCACAGGTAGTGTCTGAGACGTTTACCACAGTGCCCTCCTGTGGTGTCGTGGTTCTACGCGGGGGTGGGGACAATGACCACCACCACATCTGTTCGTGACTGGTGGGCAATAATCTGTGAGCGGAATCGTTCACCTGGCGATACATCGGAGTAGACGTGGCAGACGACAGGACCGGACAGGACGTGGCCCGGGCCGGTTCCCGTGCTGTGGAACGCAGCTCGGATGTCGAACAGCGGCAGATCAGCAATGAGGCCCGGCTGATCCGCGGCGTGTTCCGGGCCGCGGGGCTGGCGGCGGGCACGGTGGTGCGCGGCGGCCAGTGGGCGGTAGAGACCTCCTATGAGATGACCCGCGAGATCACCCAGGCCGCGCTCGACGGTGAGTCCTCCGCCGAGATCGCCGAGCGCACGGGTAACGCGCTGCGCTCGATGGCGCGCAGTGCGCTCGGGGTCACCGAGGGGTCGGTGCGCGAGATCGTCAGCTATGTGCCCAATCCGCAGGGGCCGGGCCAGCAGGCCATCGGGGTGGGCTCGTACCTGCGCTCGGCCACGGTCGACGAACTGCGCAGGCGCGGTGACGCACTGCTGGCCCGTTCGGCGGATGTGTACTTCACCGAAGAAGTGCATCCCGCCTACGACCGTATCCTCGACGAACTCGCGCCCGACGAGGCGCGCATCCTGCGTTTCATGGCGCTCAACGGGCCGCAGCCCTCGGTCGATGTGCGCACCAACCGCCCACTGGGCATCGGCTCGGAGCTGGTGTCCGGTGATCTGACCTCGGTGCCCGAACAGGCCGGGGTGCGCTACCCGGATCGGGCCCGCTCGTATCTGATCAACCTCAACCGGCTCGGCCTGACGCTGACCTCCGACGATCCCGTGGTGCTGAGCCGGTACATGGTGCTCGAGGTGCAGCCGGTGGTGGAGGCGGCGCTGAAGAAGGCCGGCCGCGCGCCCAAGATCGTGCGCAAGAGCCTTCGGCTGACCGAATTCGGCGAGGACTTCTGCCGCACCTGCTTCACCATCGGCGGCTGACCGGGCCGCGGCCGCGAATTCGCTGGGTGATAGCGATCTGATACAGATCTCGTCAAACGTTCGGTATGCCCGGTGCCGGGTGGGATCGTTGAGGTATGGACCAGGACGAGGAGCGTAGGGACTCCGAGTCGGGCGCAGAGCGGGAACCGGTCGGCCGGGTTCTGTTCGGACGGATGCCGGGTTCGATACCGGCACCCGAGAACGGTGCGCGCGACGACGTGTCCGAGATCTGCCGTTTGAAGTACCGGTATCTGCGCACGCTGGATACCAAGCAGTGGGACGAGTTCGCCGACACCATGGTCGCCGAGGCGACGGCCACCTACAGCGAGTACCTGCAATTCGAATCCCGCGAGGCGTTCATCGCGTTCATGCGCAATACCCTCGGGCCGCACGTCATCACCGAACACCGCTGCGATCACCCCGAGGTCGACGTCGACGGCGATACCGCCACCGGCACCTGGTACCTGGCCGATACGGTGCTCATTCCGGAGCACAACATGCTGCTGCGCGGCGCCGCGTTCTACTCCGACCGCTATATCCGCTGCGACGACGGGCGCTGGCGGATCTCGCACACCGGCTACGAACGCACCTATGAGGTGGTGCTCTCGCTCAGCGATCTGCCGAGCCTGCGCCTGACCTCGAGCCGGTGGGGACTGATCGCAAGGGAATCCGGGCTCGAATCGGTCGAGCGCGAGCCGGAGGCCGGCTGACCACTCGGTTCGCGGCTGTACCGCCCGGCCAGGGCCGGACCACCCGGGTTCAGTCGGCGGTGGCGACGAGCGGTTCCAGGGTCAGGCCCGGATGCTCCTTCTCGATGTACTGCAATCGCCATTTATCGCTGAACAATGCGAGCAGCACGCCATCGCTGCGGGTGAACACCTCGACCCCGCGCTGGCGGCCGAGTTCCTCGGCGGAGCCGGCGTCGGTGCGCCGGGCCAGCGTGTAGGGCAGATGGTCCATCTGCGTTTCGACGTTGTATTCGGCCTGCATCCGGGCGGTGACCACCTCGAACTGCATCGGGCCGACCGCCGCGAGCACGGGGGAGGCGTCGCCGCGCGCATCGTTGCGCAGCACCTGCACGACGCCTTCGGAGTCGAGCTGGTCGATGGCCTTGCGGAACTGTTTGTACTTGCCGGCGCTCTGGGCCCGCAGCACCGCGAAATGTTCCGGCGCGAAGGAGGGGATCGGCGGGAACTCCACCTTCTTGTCCACGAACAGGGTGTGCCCCGGCGCCAGCGCGGTCGCGTTCACCAGGCCGACCACATCGCCGGGGTAGGCGGTGTCGACGGTGGCGCGTTCCCGGCCGAACACGGTGAGCGCGTACTTCGTCGCGAACGGGCGCCCGGTCTGCGCGTGCGTCACCACCATGCCGCGCTCGAACTCGCCCGACACGATCCGCATGAACGCCAGCCGGTCCCGGTGCGCGGTATCCATGCCCGCCTGCACCTTGAACACCACCGCGCTGAACGGATCGGTCGTCTCGCGGACGCCACCATCGACGTCGCGGCGGCCGGCCGGCGCCGGGGCCAGCGCCACCAGCGTCTCCAGCAGCTGACGCACACCGAAGTTCAGCATCGCCGAGGCGTAGATGACCGGTGAGGTCTGCCCGGCCAGGAACAGTTCCTGATCGTGGTCCTGACCGGTGGCCGAGAGCAGTTCGCTCTCCTCGGCCGCGGTCTCCCATGCCTCACCCTCGCGGGCCTGCGCCTGCTCCGGGGTCAGCGATTCCTCCGGCGCGATGGTCGCGCCGCCCGCGGTGCGGGTGAAGTGGATGTACTCGACCGCCTCGCCGCCAGGGCCGCGCCGCAGCAGGCCGCGGAAATCGCCCGCGATGCCGACCGGAAGGAACAGTGGTGTCGGGGTCAGGCCGATCCGCTCGTCGATCTCGTCGAGCAGCTCGAGCGGGGCCCGGCCGGGCCGGTCCCACTTGTTGATCACGGTGATCACCGGGATACCGCGGTGGCGGCAGACCTGGAACAGCTTCAGTGTCTGCGGCTCCAGACCCTTGG
Organism: Nocardia sp. CDC519; assembly: GCF_059509835.1. NCBI lineage: Bacteria > Bacillati > Actinomycetota > Actinomycetes > Mycobacteriales > Nocardiaceae > Nocardia > Nocardia sp. CDC519. Next base: position 3,434,919 of record NZ_CM183377.1, read on the forward strand.
CGGCGTCGATCAGCATGACGGCCGCGTCCACGGCGGTCAGCACGCGGTAGGTGTCCTCGGAGAAATCCGAGTGGCCGGGGGTATCGACCAGGTTGATCACATTGTCGATGTCGGAGCCGGCGGCGCGATAGTTGAACTGCAACGCGGTCGAACTGACCGAGATGCCGCGCGCTTTCTCCATCTCCATCCAGTCCGACACGGTGGACTTGCGCCCAGCCTTGCCGTGGATGGCGCCCGCCTCGGAGATCATCTTGGCGTGCAGTGCCAGCGCCTCGGTGAGCGTGGACTTACCGGCGTCCGGATGGGAGATGACGGCGAAGGTCCGCCGCCTCGACACCTCGGCGGGCAGCCCGCGTGAACCGGACGAGACAGCGCCGTCAGTGGAGGCGGTCAACAGCGACAACCTTTCGGGGGAGTGCGAGAATGTGGCAACCGGACAGTGCCTATTTTGCGCTGCCTGCGGTCGCGCGTGTTCACGGCCCCTGTATGTCCCGCGTTTGCGCTGCCACTCGGCCTGCGCGGCGACAGCGCGAACGCGAGGCGGGCCGCGCACTCGCAAGGTTCGGTGGTGTCTCGCTCGACATCGGTGGCACGACCGTCCGTCGCTGCCCGGTGACCACCCGATTCTGGTACTCCGCCCGGGTTGCGCTATGGTGTTCAGGTTGTCTCGGCGAGGGTGACCGCAGACTTTTTGCGACACCGTGATCGACGCGGCTCGGCTTCCGGCCGTCCTCGTTGTTGTCTTCGCCCGACGAGTAGACCAACCGAGCCAGGGCTCCCACGTTCCCTGGCGCCACCGTTGACCAGCCCGGAAGAGCCGTAGGAGTAGATCAGGTCATGTCCGACGCCAACCTTCTCGAAGCCGCAGTCCGCACCGAGTTCGGCAAGGGCGCGGCCCGCCGCACCCGTCGTGACGGCAACGTTCCCGCCGTCCTGTACGGCCACCAGACCGATCCCCAGCACCTGGCGCTCAACGCCCAGGCGTTCGCGGCGATCCTGCGTGAGCACGGCACCAACGCGGTGCTCAACCTCGTCATCGACGGCAAGAAGCAGCTGGCGCTGACCAAGTCGGTCGTCGTGCACCCGATCCGTCGCTACATCGAGCACGCCGACCTGCTCGTCGTCAAGAAGGGCGAGAAGGTCACCGCCGACGTCACCATCACCATCGTCGGTGACGCCGCCCCCGGCACCCTGGTCACCCAGGACGCCACCACCGTCTCCATCGAGGCCGACGCGCTGAACATCCCCGAGACCATCGAGGTCTCGGTCGAGGATGTCGAGGCAGGCACCCAGATCAACGCCTCCGACCTGCAGCTGCCCGAAGGCGTCGACCTGGCCGTGGATCCCGAGACCCTGATCGTCAACGTCATCGCCGCGCCGGCCGCCGCTGCCGAGACCGAGGGTGAGGGCGAAGCCGAGGCCGAGGGCGAGAGCGCCGAATAAGACTCGCGCATCGGTTGTCTCGATGACCGACTCCACGCCCGCGCTCGTCGTCGGGCTCGGTAACCCCGGGCCCGAATACGAGCGCACCAGGCACAATGTGGGCTTTCTGGTCGCCGACGTGCTCGCCGAGCGCGTCGGCGGCCGTTTCAGTGTGCACAAGAAGTCCGGTGCCGATCTGCTGACCGCGCGCTTGGACGGCCGTCAGGTGCTGATCGCCAAGCCGCGCTCGTTCATGAACCTGTCCGGCCGCCCGGTCGCCGCGCTGGCCCGGTTCTTCTCGGTGCCCGCGACCGAGGTGATCGTCGTGCACGACGAACTCGATCTGCCCTTCGGCGCGATCAGGCTCAAGCGCGGCGGCGGCGAAGGCGGGCACAACGGCCTGCGCTCGGTGTCGCAGGCGCTGACCACCAAGGACTATCTGCGCACCCGCATCGGCATCGGCCGCCCGCCCGGCAGGCAGGATCCAGCGGACTTTGTGCTCAAGCCGTTCTCCGCGCCCGAACGCAAGGACGTGCCGGTGCTCGTCGAGCAGGCCGCCGATGCTGTGGAGTTATTGCTGCGGGTGGGCCTGGAAACCGCGCAGAACCAGCTGCACTAGTGCAGATGCACCGCGGTGGCGGCCCGGCGCAGCTTGCCCGATGACGTCTTCGGCAGGGCGCCGGGGCCGAGCACCGCGACGGTGCGCGGGCGCACGCCCACCTCGGAGAACACCGCGTGCACGATCTCGCGTTCGATCCGCTTGACCTCGTCCGGGTTCTGGTGGTCGTTGCTTTCCACCACCACCGCGAAGCTCTCCCGCTTCTGCCCGGCGTCCAATCGCACCGCGACCGCATTGCCCGGACGCACGCCCTTGACCCGCATCGCCGCCCGTTCGATATCGGTGGGGAAGATATTGCGGCCGGCCATGATGATGACGTCCTTGATCCGGCCGCACACCACGATCAGCCCTTGTTCGGTGAAATAGCCGATATCGCCGGTGTCGAGCCAGCCGTCGGCATCCTGTGCCGACCGGAAGCCTTCGACGGTCACATAGCCGGAAGTGACGGCGGGACCACGCAATTCGATCACGCCCACCGAACGGGTGGGCAATGGCTGACGTTCGTCGTCGACGATGCGGCCCTCCAGATCGTCGACCAGGTAGCCGAGGGTCGGCAGTCGGCGGATATTGCCGTGATGCGAGTGCTGATCGTGCACCGGGACCGCTTTGCCGAGGGCTTCGAGCAGATCGGCGTCGACCAGGTCGAGCACCTGGCCGTGCCCGGGATCGGGGATGGAGACCGCGAGGGTGGTCTCGGCCATGCCGTAGACCGGGGTGAGCGCCATCGGGTTGAGCCCGAAACGCTGCCCGGCGGCGGCGAGTTTCTCCATGGTGTCCGGATCGACCGGCTCGGCCCCGTTCCACATATAGCGCACGCAGCTCAGGTCCAGGTTCGAGCCCTCGGCCTGATCGAGCCGGCGAGCCAGCAGTGAGTAGGCGAAATTCGGTGCCGCGGTGACGGTGCCGCGATACTTGTCGATCAGCTCGGCCCACAGGATCGGCCGCTGCAGGAAGTCCATCGGCGTCACGCACACCACCTCGGCGCCGAATTGCATCGGGACGCTGAGGAATCCGACCATGCCCATATCGTGGAACAGCGGCAGCCAGCTGACCATCACATCGTTGTCGAGCTGGAACTTCACCCGGTTGAACATGGCGTGCGCGTTGACGAAGAAGTTCTCGTGGGTGATCCGCACGGCCTTGGGCGAGCCGGTGGAACCCGAAGTCAGTTGTTGCAGCGCGATATCGGCCTCATCGGTGGGCAGCGGATCGGTATCCTGGCCCTCGCGCAACTGCTCGACCAGCACCACGGTGATGCCGCGTTCGCGCAGCAGCGGCTCGGCCGCCTCGAACGGCGCGCCGAGGATCACCGCCCGCGCCTCGATCATGCCGAGCACGGTTTCGGTATCGCGCGCCCACACCGCGAGATCGGTGCGCGGGGTCGGCTGATGCAGCATGGTGATCGAGCCGCCGCGCATCCACACGCCCTGACAGGCGGGCGCGATATCGACCGGCATCCCGGCCAGCACCCCGACCGCGTCGCCGTGCCCGATGCCCGCCGCGGCCAGACCGCCCGCCATGCGCCGCGCGATCCGATGGATTTCGCCCCACGTCTGCCGCAGTGGTGCATCCGGTTCCCCGGTCACCAGCCCGCGCGTGGTCTCGCGCGCCGTCGCGTACATCTCCTCGGTGAACCTGCTCAACGCACCCGCTCCTCACCGGCCACACGGGCCGCCGACCGACCTGCCTCAACTATCCCGCTGTTCGAGCCCCGCGTTAACCCCCTCCGTGTGCGCGCTGGTCAGCGCCACATTCACGCCTGAAATGGCGGATGCGTCCGCAGGTGTCCGAATGGCCGCCCCTGACCCGCGTGCCCGAACCCCGCCGCACCGCCTACGCCGTTCGCGCGGCATGACCGCCGACCGGCTCAGGGATAGTAGCCCGGGCCGCCGTGAGCCGGGCGCGCGCGGCCTCGGCGTGGCGCGGACCGAACACGCCGCCGACACCGGCGCGCCGGACCCGACACGCGAATTCCGTTGGCGTCGTGCCGGTATCCGCCCGTTCCGCGATCGGTGATCTCAGCGGCGTGGCGGCAGCGGGATCCGGGTGAGGTCGGCGGCGACGACGATGGGGCCGCTGAATTCCCTTGCCGCCTCGGCGAAGTGTTCGTCAAGGGTGCGGTAGCGCTGGGAGAAATGGGTCAGCACCAGGGTGCGCACGCCTGCCTCGGCCGCGACCCTCGCGGCCTGGCCCGCGGTGAGGTGGCCGTGCTCCTCGGCCAGGTGCGCGTCGGCGTCCAGGAACGTCGCCTCGATGACCAGCATGTCCACCCCGGCAGCGAGTTCGGGTACGGCCGGGCACATACGGGTGTCCATGATGAACGCGAAACTCTGTCCGGGACGGCGGGTGCTCACCTCGTCGAGGGTGACGGTGCGGCCGTGCCAGTCGATCCGGCCGTCGCGCTGCAACCGGCCCACCGCGGGGCCGTGCAGGCCGATCGCCGCCAGCCGCTCCGGCCGAATGCGGTGGCCGTCCGGTTCGGTGATCCGGTAGCCGAAGGCCTCCACCGGATGCGAGAGGCGGGCCGCGGTGAGATGGAACGGCGCACCCGGCGCGTCCAGCGGGCCCGGTTCGGTGATCGGATGTCTGGTCAGCTCCACGGTGCGGTAGTAGACGCTGGCATCGCACAGCCGCTCGAAGTAGTGCTCGCCGGAAGCCGGGTAGTAGGCGTCGATCGGGTGCGGCACCTGGTCCAGATTGATCCGCTGCACCACGCCGGCCAGTCCGAGACAGTGGTCGCCGTGGAAGTGGGTGACCGCGATCCTGGTCAGATCGGTGACCGACACCCCGGCGTGGATCATCTGCCGCTGGGTGCCCTCGCCCGGATCGAACAAGATCCCCTCGGCACCCCAGCGCAGCAGGTAGCCGTTGTGGTTGCGCTGTTTCGTCGGCACCTGGCTGGCGGTGCCGAGGACGATCAGTTCGCGCTGCGACATCGCCGCGGGCCCGTCAGAGTTCCGCTACCGCGGCCAGGAACCGGTCCAACTCGTCGAAGGCGACGAAACAGTGCGGCGAGGCGCGGACCACGGCGTCGAGGGCACGTCCGGACATATCCAGCAGAGTGGAGCTGCGGTGGCTGACGGTGACGGTGATGTCCTGGGCGGCCAGCCGATCCCGCACCTCGATCGGGGCCACCGTGTCGACGGTGAACGACACGATGCCGCTGTGCCGGATGCCGAGATCGCGCACGGTGACGCCGGCGATCTCGGCCAGGCCCTTGCGCAGGTACTCCGCGCGGGCGGCGATCGCGGCGTAGACCTCGTCGGGACCCAGCCCGAGCAGGTAGTCGACGGCGGCGCCGAGGCCGAGCCTGGCGGCGACGTCGTGTTCCCAGAATTCGAACCGGCTCGCGTCCGGGGCCAGTCGGTAGTCCTCGGGTGCGGTCCATTCCGCGCTGTGCAGGTCCAGGCGGGCCGGCTCCATGGCCGCCGCCAATTCTGGACGCACGTACAGGAATCCGGTGCCGCGTGGGCCGCGCAGCCATTTGCGACCGGTGGCCGACAGCGCGTCGACGCCGAGCTCGGCGACGTCGAGCGGGATCTGCCCGGCCGACTGGCAGGCGTCGAGCACGACCAGCGCACCGGCCTCGTGCGCGATCCTTGTGGCCTCGGCGGCCGGATTGACCAGGCCGCCGTTGGTGGGTGCGTGCAGCAGCGACACCAGCTTCACCCGGTCGTCGATCAGGGTGGCGAAGGCATCCAGATCGAGCTGGCCGGTGCCGTCGCTGGGGATGTGCTCGACCGTCGCGCCGCTCGCGCGCGCCCGCTGCAGGGCTGCGATGGCATTGCTGGCGTAGTCGGAACCGGAGATGAGGACGCGGTCGCCGGGCCGCAGCGGCACCGAGTAGAAGAAGTCCGCCCAGGACCGGGTCGCGCTGTCGCTGAGCGCGATGCTCGCGGGCGTGGCATTGATGAGCCTGGCGATCGACTGTTTGACCGCGGCCAGATCGTCGAGGCGCTCATTGGCCGCGCGATAGCCGCCGACCTCGGCCTCACGGCGCAGATGGGCGATGACGGTGTCGGTGACCACCCGCGGCGGCAGCGACGATCCCGCGCTGTCGAGGAAGACCAGACCGTGTCCGACACCGGGGGTGTCCTCGCGTATCCGCTGCTCGTTCAGCATGCCGACGACGATATCCGCTCGATCCGCCGAACGCTTGCCCGGTACTTGTCGGTGTCCCTCGCTACCCTGGAATCCACCGACGACGCCGCCGGAACACCCACACGCCGTACCGCACGCCATATCGCAGCACCGAATATCCCGACGATCCACGCGCCGCATATCCACCGCGCACCGGAACCACCTGGAGGTCGAGCATGGCGGTCACCCTCGAGCGCAGGCAGGCGGGGCAGATAGCCGCCGACGGGGAGCTGTCCTCGCGCGCGGCGGCGGAGGCCTACATCGGCGGCGTCTGTTTCAAACTCGGGCCACCCGGTTTGATCGGCGCCGAACTCGAATGGCTCACCACCCACGGTGAGTGTCCGGCGTCAGGCCAGACGGCCGCCCCGCGTCCGCCACTCGACGTCGTCGCGGATGCCCTCGGACCGTACGCACCACGGTCCATCGCCCCCGATTCGCCCGCGCTGGCGCTACCGGGCGGCAGCCGGGTCACCATCGAACCCGGTGGTCAGATCGAACTCTCCAGCGCACCGTACGCCACCGCCGCCCAGCTCACCGAGCAGCTGCGTGCCGACACCGAGACGCTGCGCGAACTCCTCGAAACCCAGTGTGTCGGCATGGTTTCCGCGGCCGCCGACGCCGATCGTCGCGCCCGCCGGGTGCTGCGACTGCCCCGCTATCAGGCCATGGAGCGATACCTCGCCGGTCTCGGTCCCTTCGGCAAACTCATGATGTGCAACACCGCGGCCACGCAGGTCAGCGTCGACGCGGGTGCCGATCACGCCGAGGTCGCCGCCCGCTGGACCGCGCTGTACACCATCGGCCCCGCACTGCTGGCGGCCTTCGCCTGTTCCCCTGAGCTACGCGGCGCGCCCGCGGGGGAGTGGGCCTCGCAGCGGATGCGTACCTGGCTCCGGCTGGACCACTCCCGCACCCGCCCACCGGTCGAGGACTGGGCCGACCCGATCGGCGGCTACGCCCGCTGGGCGCTGGACGCGCCGCTGCTGTGCGTGCGGTCCCGAGAGCCGCGGACCGGGCCCGCCGGTCGCGACGGTTCAGCCGAATGCTCATGGGCCGCCCCGCCCGGCGCCACGTTCGCCGACTGGCTGTCCGGCGCGTTGGACGACGAGATCGGCCGCCGCCCCGACCGCGGCGATCTCGACTACCACCTGACCACCATGTTCCCGCCCGTGCGGCCCTCGGGGCACCTCGAGGTTCGCTACCTGGACGCGCAGCCGGAGGCGAGCTGGACCGTCCAGATCGACGTCATCGACGCGGTGATGTCCACCCCCGCCGCGGTCGCCGAGGCCACCGCGATCGGGGCCCGGACGGCAGGCCGCTGGCTCGACGCCGCCCGTTGCGGACTGGCCGATTCCGAGATCCGGGCCGTCGCCGCCGAACTGCTCGACGCCGCGGCCACCCATGCCGCGACCCCGGACGCGGCCGCGTCGATCCAGGACGCTGCCCGGCGCTGCCGCAGTGCCAGGCAGCCGGGCCGGCTCGCGGCCGGGAGCGCCTCATGAGCGGGGCGATCACCCGAGACCGGCGGCTTCGACCGCTGTCGCGCGAGCCTCGCGCGCTGATTTTCATCGACCCACCAGTACCCGGAGTTCCATCGTGACCATCCACCTGCCCGCCGATGACACATCCGAGACCGAACGACTTCGTTCCCGCATCGCCGACACCCTGACCCGCGCCAGGTCCCGCACCGCCGCGCTCACCGACTGCCTCGACGAGGCCGAACTCGTCGCCCAGCATTCGCGGCTGATGAGCCCGCTGGTGTGGGATCTGGCCCATATCGGCAATCAGGAAGAGCTGTGGCTGGTGCGTGATGTCGGCGGGCGCGAGCCGGTGCGCGCCGACATCGATGAGCTCTACGACGCGTTCAAACACGCGCGCGCGAACCGTCCGTCGCTGCCGTTGCTGAACCCGGGCCAGGCCCGCGAGTACGTCGGCACGGTCCGCGACAAGGTATGGGATGTGCTCGATCACAGCACCCTGCGCGGTGCGCCGCTGGTCGAGGGCGGGTTCGCCTTCGGCATGATCGCCCAGCACGAACAGCAGCACGACGAAACCATGCTGGCCACCCATCAATTGCGGGCAGGTCCGCCGGTGCTGTCCGCGCCGTCGGCGCCCACCGGCATCGCCGCGGTGAGCGGTGAGGTGATCATCCCCGCGGGGCAGTTCACCATGGGCACCTCCACCGACCCCTGGGCGCTCGACAATGAGCGGCCCGCCCATCTGGCGTATGTGCCGGGCTTCGCCATCGATGCCGCGCCGGTCACCAACGAGCAGTACCTGACCTTCATCGCCGACGGCGGCTACGACCGTCCGGAGCTGTGGTCCAAGCGTGGCTGGGATCATCGGCTCGAGGCAGGCCTGGTGGCGCCGCAGTTCTGGGAGCGCGATTCCGGCGGCCAGTGGTGGCGGCGGGTATTCGGCGTGCTGACGCCGTTGCGGCCGCATCAGCCGGTGGTGCACGTCTGCTGGTTCGAAGCCGAGGCCTACGCCCGCTGGGCGGGTAAGCGCCTGCCCACCGAAACCGAATGGGAGAAGGCCGCCCGCTACGACCCGGACACCGGCCGGTCCCGCCGCTACCCGTGGGGCGAGGCCGAACCGGACGTGGCGCACGCCAATCTCGGCCAGCGCCATCTGGAACCGGCCGATGTCGGCGCGTACCCGGCGGGTGCGTCGCCGGCCGGCATCCATCAGCTCATCGGCGATGTCTGGGAGTGGACGGCCTCCGGTTTCGACCCCTATCCGGGCTTCCGCGCCTTCCCGTATCGCGAGTACTCGGAGGTCTTCTTCGGCGGCGATTACCGCGTCCTGCGTGGTGGTTCGTTCGGCACCGATCCGGTGGCCTGTCGCGGCACCTTCCGCAATTGGGATCATCCGATCCGGCGCCAGATCTTCGCCGGTTTCCGGCTGGCCCGCGACCTGAAGCCGGGGGAGGCAGCGTGATCGGCCGCCATGTGTAGACACCTGGCATATGTCGGCCCGCCCGCGCCGGTCGGCGACCTGCTCACGCGTGGTGTGCACGCCCTGCGCACACAGGCCTGGGCGCCTCGGGATATGCGCGGCGGCGGCACGATCAACGCCGACGGATTCGGTGTCGCCTGGTGGCGCCGCGCCGACGATTCCGGCCGCGCCCTGGTCAGCCGCTACCGCAATGCGGCGCCGATCTGGACCGACCCGGCGGTGGAGGAGGTACTACCGCAGATCGAATCCGCCGCGGTAGTCGCGGCCGTGCGCTCGGCGACGGTGGGGATGCCGGTCGAGCGGGCTGCCTGCGCGCCGTTCACCGATGACGGCTGGGCCTTCAGCCACAACGGCGTCGTTCAGAATTGGCGCAAAGCGCTCACTGCCGCCCTGGCCGATCTGGACAGTGCCGCGACTCGCGCCGGCGCCACCCGGATGTTCCAGACCGCCGACCTGCTCGATGCCGAATCCGCCACCGATTCGGCCGCGCTGTGGGTGCTGCTGCGCGGGCTGCTCACTCCCGGTGCGCCACCGGATCTGGTGACGAGCCCGGCCGACGCGCTCCGCCTGTTGCTCACCTCGGTGCTCGCCCACGCACCGGCCGCCCGGCTGAACTTCCTGCTCGGCGACGGTTCGACCATCTGGGCCACCGCGTGGGAGCACGCGCTCTCGGCCCTGGTCACCGACGATTACGCGATCGTCTGCTCCGAACCGTATGACGCCGACCCCCGCTGGCGGCCGATCCCGGAGCACAGCTTGGTGCTCGCCGCCCCGGGCCGCCTGACCATCGAGTCGCTCGACCGTGAGCGGTGAACGCATGACACCGGATTCGCCGCCGACGCAAAGGATGCCGCCATGACCGAACCGACGCTGGAAGTCCATCTCACCGACGCCGATCTCACCGCGGCGCTGCGCACGGACGCCCGGCGCGGGCTCACCGCCGATCCGAAGTGGCTGCCGCCCAAATGGTTCTACGACGCGCGCGGCAGTGAACTGTTCGAGCAGATCACCGAGCTGCCCGAGTACTACCCGACCCGCACCGAACGTGCCCTGCTCGAACGGGTGGTCGGCGAGATCGCCCACGCGGCCCAGGCGGAGGTCCTGGTCGAGCTCGGTGCGGGCTCCGCGGTGAAGACCCGGCTGCTGCTGTCGGCGCTCACCGCGCAGGGGCCGCTGAAAACCTACGTGCCCCAGGATGTCTCGGCCGCAGCGCTGCGCGCGACCGCCGCCGAGGTCGCGCGCGAGTTCCCCGGCCTCGCGGTGCACGGGGTGGTCAGCGATTTCACCGATACCCTGCACAATCTGCCGCGCGGAGGCCGCCGGATGATCGCCTTCCTCGGCGGCACCATCGGCAATCTGGTGCCCGCCGAACGCGCCGAATTCCTCACCGACATCCATGACGTGCTCGAACCGGGAGAACACCTGCTGCTCGGCGCGGGCCTGGTGACCGACCCGGCGATCCTGGTGCCCGCCTACGACGACGCGGCCGGGGTGACCGCCGAGTTCAACCGCAATGTGCTGCACGTGCTCAATGCCCGCCTCGCGGCCGACTTCGTTCCCGACGACTTCCGTCATGTCGCCGTCTGGGACGCCGAGAACGAGTGGATCGAGATGCGGCTGGAAGCCACCGAGAACATGCGGGTCGAGGTCGCCGATCTCGACCTCGTCCTGGACTTCGCGCGCGGCGAGCAGCTGCGCACCGAGATCTCGGCCAAGTTCCGCCTGGAAGGCCTCGACACCGAACTGTCCGCGGCCGGATTCACCCTGGACAAGGCATGGACCGACCCGGACAGCCGCTTCACGCTGGTGCTGGCGACCCGCGCCTGAGCGCGGGCCCGCGCTAGTTCTGTTCGGGCACGATATCGGCGTTGAAGAACGCGAAGGCGAGGATCAACCCGATCGCCATCGCCACACCCGCGGCGACGGCGGCCCATTTGCCGAGCGGTTCGCCCTTGTTGTGGCCGATGATGCCGAGGATGATGCCGGCGGGCCCGAACAGGATCGGGCAGAACAGCAGGCAGATGCCCGCGCAGACGAACCCGATGATGGAGAACACCTGCGTCCCCGAGCGCTGCGGCTGGGCATCGTAGGGCTGGAAGGATTGCTGCGGATAGGACGGGAACCCGCCGCCCGCCTCACCGCCGGGACTGCCGGAGGCGGGCGGATAGGCTTCGGGATACCCGGATGTCCCGCCGGGGCCTGTGCCCCACTGCCCGCCCCCGTGCTGCCCCTGCGGGTACGGCTCACCATAAGGCTGCCCTGCGCCGGTGCCCCAGGCCTGATCGCCCGACGGCGGTTGCCCGGACGGCGGCTGTTGCGAGGATGTCGAACCCACTCCGCCCGGCTGCGCACTCCACGCCTGCCCCGGTCCGCTCTCCTGCGGCTGCTCCCGCCACGCCTGCTCGGGCACCTCACCACCGGGGGGATTGCCGTGCCCGCCGGGCGGCTTGTCCAGCCTCGGCGGCTCGGTCCCCGCGCCCTGGCCCGGCGCCGAACCGGTCACCTCCTCGCCGGGGCGCGCTTCGCCGCTCGTGGGCTTCCGCAACGTGGGCGGCTCGGTCCCCGCGCCCTCGCCCGGCGCCGAACCGGTCACCTCTCCCGACTCGCTCGACGGCTCCGGAGTGTCCGGTTCCCGCTCCGGTGGCGTCGCGCGCGGCTCCCCGTCCTGCGGCCGGTCCCCGCTGCCTGGGTCCTGCGGATGCTGCGGCGTGGTCATAGCGCTCTCCTCATTCGTCCGATCGGGTTCGGCTGTGGAGCAGGTCGAGCGGTCTACTGGTCGGGTTCTTCCACGATCTCCATGGCGGCGAGTTCGGCGGGCCGGTCGTCATCGTCGGCGAGTTCGGCGGCGCGCCGGCGCGGCGTCCACTCCTGGTCTAGTTCTTCGTCGATGCCGAGGCGGCCGTCGTCGTCGCCGGGGCGATTGCGGATCCGCAGGTCAGCGGGCGGATCTTCGACGGCGTCCTGGTAGGCGCGGATCTCGTCGGCCTGTTCGTCGTCGCCCATGTCCTCGTCGAGCGGGTCACGGTCCATGTTCGCCAGTATGCGCCGATCGGCGCACCGATCGCGGGAACCCGAACACAAAAAATAACGGGCCCGGACCACATTGGTCCGAGCCCGTCGCAAACTGAGCGGGTCAGGCGGTGTTCGATGTGCCTGCCCCGGAGGCCCTGCGTGGTGACGCTTCGCTACCGCCTCCGGGCCTTGACCGGGTCAGGCGTTGCCGTTGAACAGCCCGGTCACCGAGCCGTTCTCGAACACCTCGCGGATGGTGCGGGCCAGCAGCGGCGCGATCGACAGCACGGTCAGCTGCGGGAACTTCTTGTCCTCGGTGATCGGCAGGGTGTTGGTCACCACGACCTCCTTGGCGCCGCAGGCGGCGAGCCGCTCGGCGGCCGGCGAGCTCAGCACGCCGTGGGTCGCGGCGATGACGACGTCACCGGCGCCGGCTTCCTTCAGCACGCTGACCGCGCCGGCGATGGTGCCACCGGTGTCGATCATGTCGTCGATCAGGATGCAGGTGCGGCCCTCGACCTCACCGACCACGCGGTTGGACTTGACCTGGTTGGGCACCAGCGGGTCGCGGGTCTTGTGGATGAACGCCAGCGGCGAGCCACCGAGGGAGTCGGCCCACTTCTCGGCGACGCGCACGCGGCCGGAGTCCGGCGAGACCACGGTGATGTGCTCGAGGCTGTAGTTGGACCGCACGTACTCGGCCAGCTGCAGCTGCGCGTGCATGTGGTCGACCGGGCCGTCGAAGAAGCCCTGGATCTGATCGGTGTGCAGGTCGACGGTGATGATGCGGTCCGCGCCCGCGGTCTTGAGCAGGTCGGCGACCAGGCGCGCCGAGATGGGCTCACGGCCGCGGTGCTTCTTGTCCTGGCGCGCGTACGGATAGAACGGCAGGATCGCGGTGATCCGCTTGGCCGAACCACGCTTGAGCGCGTCGATCATGATGAGCTGTTCCATCAGCCATTCGTTGAGCGGCGCGGGGAAGCTCTGCAGCACGAAGGCGTCCGAACCACGGACCGACTCCTCGAAGCGTACGAAGATCTCGCCGTTGGCGAAGTCGCGCGCGGTCTGGGGTGTGACGTGGACGTCGAGTTCCTTGGCGACCTGCTCGGCCAGCTCAGGATGCGAACGTCCGGCGAATAGCATCAGGTTCTTCTGATTATCGATCCATGACGCGGTCACTGCTGTTTGCCATCCTTTAGCTCGATTGCCTGACTCGACATCTCGTTTGCCGCGATGGCTTCTGCCGCCGCGCGCGCCGCAGCGGTTCCGGGACGATACCGCTGCACCCAGTTCTCAATATTGCGCTGTGGTCCACCCGACACGGCGAGCGCCCCCGGCGGAACGTTTCTGCGCAGTACAGTACCCGCCGCCGAATAGGCGCCGTCACCCACGGTGATGGGCGCGACGAACATCGTGTCGCTGCCCGTGCGCACATGCGAACCGACGGTGGTGTGGTGTTTGTTCACCCCGTCGTAGTTCACGAAAACGCTGGACGCGCCGATGTTGCTGTGCTCGCCGATGGTGGCGTCGCCGACGTAGGTCAGATGCGGCACCTTGGAGTGCGCGCCGACGGTGGCGTTCTTGGTTTCGACGAACGCTCCGAGTTTGCCGGACTCGCCGAGGACGGTACCGGGGCGCAGGAAACTGAACGGCCCGACGGTCGCGGCGGGCCCGATCACCGCGCCCTCGCCGTGCGTGCGCACCACCTTCGCGCCCTCGCCGACGATCACATCGGTGAGTGTGGAGTCCGGCCCGACCTCGGCGTCCTCGCCGATGACGGTGTTGCCGAGCAGCTGCACACCCGGCCGCAAGGTCACATCGCGGCCGATCCGCACCCCAGCGTCCACCCAGGTGGTGGCCGGATCGATGACGGTCACGCCGGCCCGCATATGCCGTTCCAGGATGTAGCGGTTGAGCGTGCGGGCGGCCGCGGCCAGCTGCACCCGGTCGTTGACGCCGGTGACCTTGGCCGAATCGACCAGCCGCGCACCCTGTACGGGATGGCCCGCCTCGTGCGCCAGCCGCAGCACATCGGTCAGGTAGAGCTCGTGCTGGGCGTTCGCGGTGGACAGGCGCCCGAGCATGGTGCGCAGCACCGTCGCGTCGAAGGCGTACACACCGGAGTTGACCTCGGTGATCTGGGCCTGCTCCGGGGTGGCATCGGCATGTTCGACGATCTCGGTGACCTGGCCGTCGGCGTCGCGCACGATCCGGCCGTAGCCGTTCGGGTCGTCCGGGACGAAGGTCAGCACCGTCACCGCTGGACGTTCGGCGTAGCTGCGGTGCTCGTCGAGCAGGGCGGCCAGGGTGTGCCCGTCCAGCAGCGGCACATCGGCGGAGGTGACGAGCACGTCACCGGTGAAGTCGGCGGGCAGCGCGGTCAGCCCGCACTGCACGGCGTGGCCGGTGCCGAGCTGCTGCTCCTGCACGGCCGGAATGATCTCGCGGGCCTGTTCGGCGGCCACCGCCGCGGCCGCGGCGCCGACCTGCTCCCGGTCGTGCCCGACCACCGTGATCAGATACGCGGGGTCGATCTCGTTCGCCGCATGCAGCGCGTGCGCGAGCATGCTGCGGCCGGCCAGCGAATGCAAAACTTTGGGGGTCTTCGACCGCATTCGTGTCCCGGCACCGGCTGCGAGAACGACGACGGCGGTCTGCTGTGGCATGAATCTCCCTCGGCTGCCTGTCATCGTGCTGGTCAAACCTTCGGCCCACGCAGTGCTCACACTGCCCGTGAGCCGGCACCGTGTCCGTGGCAGGCCACCGTGCCAACGGCCGGCACCGCACCCGTGCGCTGGACACCGTACCCGCGAGCTGATCCGCTGTGCTCGCGTGCTCCGCCGCCAGGACTCGAACCTGAACTATCTGAACCAAAATCAGAGGTGCTGCCATTACACTACGGCGGATTGTCGCATCGACGGGACACATACGCGCCCGCCAGTGCGCCTCGGCACGGCAACGATACTCGCATGCCGACCTCGGATCCGTCGAACCGTGGGCGTGATTCGCGCGCCCGGCTGCGCCCGCGCGCGAGCTGTCTGGAACAGTTGTCCCATACCAATCGCCGGCGTAGGTAGGGAGGCCAATGCACGAGACACCCACGACCGGCGAGAATCCGCGCGTCAGCGCATCCGGCGACAAAACGCGCCGGGGCGGCCAGTCGCCCCGCCCCCGGATGACGGGCACGCAGCGGCGTCAGCAGCTGATCGAGATCGGTCGCGCGTTGTTCGCCGAACGCGGCTACGACGCCACCTCCATCGAGGAGATCGCCCAGCGCGCGCAGGTGTCCAAGCCGGTGGTCTACGAACACTTCGGTGGCAAAGAGGGTCTCTACGCCGTTGTGGTGGACCGTGAGATGTCCATGCTGCTGGACATGATCACCTCTTCGCTGACCCAGAATCGGTCCAGGGTCCGGCTCGAACAGGTGGCGCTGGCGCTGCTCACCTACATCGAGCAGCGCACCGACGGCTTCCGCATCCTGGTCCGCGATCAGCTGCCGCAAACCGGCGACGGGCGCTATTCGAGCCTGCTCAACGAGGCCGTGAACCAGGTCGCGCACATCCTCGCCGGCGACTTCGAGCGCCGCGATCTGGACACCAGCTTGGCCACCCTGTACGCGCAGGCGCTCGTCGGCATGGTGTCCACCGCGGCGACCTGGTGGCTCGATGAACGCACCCCCTCGAAGGAGGTCGTCGCGGCGCATCTGGTCAACCTGTGCTGGAACGGTCTGCGCCACCTCGAGGCCGATCCGCAACTCAGTTCGGAGTGGCCGGCCGGGACCGAGAACCGGCCGTGATAGTTAACCGGTGAATTGCGAACGAGCTTGCACCACATACTCGAATCGTCTGCCGAGCGGCGCGCTGGTGGTACGGTTCACCCATCCTTTGGGTGCTGTTCGGGCGGTATGTCGGTCAAATTCGGGATGTCGGTCTACTTCAGGATGGCTGGTTTTTGGGATGACAGGCGGATCTGATGGCTAGGCAAGCGCGCGCGGAGATCACCCGCGACTCCGTCCTGGCGGGCGCGGCCGATGTCTTTCTGCGCTTGGGCTATGCGAACGCGAGCCTGAGCGAGATCATCGCGCAGTCCAACGTGACCAAGGGCGCCTTGTACTTTCACTTCGGTTCGAAGGAAGAGCTGGCCCGCGCGGTCGTCGACCAGGGCAACGAGCGCCTGGTGAGTTCCTGCCAGGGCTTCTTCGATCCCCGGGTGCCCGCGCTGGAGGCCTGCATCGGCATCACCTACGTGGTGGCCGATCTGTCGATGAACGACCCCATGGTCGGCGCGATGCTCAAGCTCACCCACCAGATCGGCGACTACCGCGGCGCCGCGGGCGACAACATCGCCAAATCCTGGGGTGATACCTACCGCCTGCTGGCCGAGCGCGCCATCGCCCAGGGCGATCTGCTGCCCGACCTCGACCCGGAAACCATCGGCCTGCTGTTGCAGGGCGTCACCACCGGCGTGCATATCGTCGCGGTCGGCACCGAAGCCATCGACCAGATGGCCACCCGCATGGAACGCGCCTGGTACTTCCTGCTGCCGGCGATCGTGCCGCCGGAGAAGATCTCCTACTTCCGCGAGTTCGCCGCCCGCCGCCTGCGCCGCTACGTGCCGTGATGGTGCGCGCGGCCGCTCGATCTCGCTTCGCTCGACATCGGGGCTGACCGGCCGTTGTGCCGGGTTGCGCGGCGAGGTTTCGCATGACCGAGCGCGCATCGGGGTCATCACGTCACCGGCGCCCGTCTTGTCGACGCCGGAGGGGCGACTTCGAGGAGCCCCGTTCGCGGCCCGGCCCCCGGAAAACCGAGCCATGAGGGGGCCGCGAACACGCCGCGACGAAGGAGCGGCAGAATGGCAGGGCCGGTCGATTCGCCCGTTCGCTTCAGGAGTTGAGCATGTCTGCCCCACGTCCACCTCTGGCGGGCCTGGCCGCCGCGGCCGGCGCCGATATCGCGCTGCGGACCGTATCCGACCTGGTCGGCACGTCGCGGGTGGAGTTGGTCGCACCGGCGGCGGCGCGGGCGTTCGTGGCGGGGACGGTGGCGGCGAGCAAGCCGGTGGTGGTGGTGACGGCCACCGGACGCGAGGCCGACGATCTGACCGTCGAGCTGACCGAGATCCTCGGTGATGCGGTCGCGCAGTTCCCGTCCTGGGAGACGCTGCCGCATGAGCGGCTCTCACCCGGCGCGGACACTGTCGGCCGCAGGCTCGCGGTGTTGCGCAGGCTGGCGCATCCGGAAGACCCGGTATTCCCGGAACCGCTGCGCGTGGTGGTGACCACGGTGCGTTCGCTGATGCAGCCGATGGCCTCGGGGCTCGGCGATATCGAGCCGATCGTGCTGCGCGTCGGCACCGAGATCGACTTCGACGAATTGCTCACCCGCCTGGTCGAATTCGCCTACACCCGGGTCGACATGGTGGGCAAGCGCGGTGAATTCGCGGTGCGCGGCGGCATTCTCGATGTGTTCCCGCCGACCGCCGATCATCCGGTGCGCGTGGAGATGTGGGGCGACGAGGTCAGCGAGCTCCGCCCGTTCTCCGTCGCCGATCAGCGCTCGCTGCCGGAGCTGAACATCGACGTCGTGGTGGCGCCGCCGTGCCGGGAGCTGCTGCTCACCGAGGCGGTCCGCGACCGCGCGGCCGAGGTGGCATCGGCCAATTCCGCCGACGCCGCCCTGGTGGAAATGCTGGAGAAGCTGGCCCAGGGCATCCCGGTGGACGGCATGGAGGCGCTGCTTCCGGTGCTGCGGCCGGGCGCGTTGAGCCTGCTCACCGAGGAACTGCCCGAGGGCACCCATCTGCTGCTGTGCGATCCGGAGAAGATCCGCACCCGCGCCGCCGACCTGATGCGCACCGGCGCCGAATTCCTCGAAGCGTCCTGGACCGCCGCCTCCTTCGGCGGTGACGCGCCGCTGGGCGCACACGGCCTCGACCTGGCCGCCTCCGCCTACCGTGCGCTGCCCGACATCCACGACAGCGCCACCGAACATGATCTGCCCTGGTGGACGCTGAGCCCGCTGACCTCGGGCGATCCCGCCGAAGTGGTGCTCCCGGTGCAGGCGGGGCCGACGGCGCGGGGCTCCGACGAGCTGGTCGCGACGATCTTCGCCTCGCTGCGCGCGCACGTCACCACCGGTGGCCGGGCGGTCGTGGTGGTGGCCGGTCACGGTACCGCCCAGCGCGTGCTCGAACGGCTCGCCGACGCCGACGTGCCGGCCGCCGCGCTGGACAGCGGCGCCGAACCGGAGACCGGTGTGGTCGGGGTGCTGTGTGGTTCGCTGCACGACGGCGTCATCTTCGACGATGCGGGCCTGGTGGTCGTCGCCGAATCCGATCTCACCGGCAACCGGGTCACCGCGCCCACCGAGGGCAAACGGCTGCCGGCCAAACGCCGCAATCAGGTCGATCCGCTGGCGCTCAACGCCGGCGATATGGTCGTGCACGATCAGCACGGCATCGGCCGCTTCGTCGAGATGATCGAACGCACCGTCGGCGGCGCGCGGCGCGAATACCTGGTCATCGAGTACGCGCCCGGTAAGCGCGGCCAGCCCGGCGACCGGCTGTTCGTGCCGATGGAATCGCTGGATCAGCTGTCCCGCTATGTCGGCGGCGAGATGCCGAGCCTGTCCAAGCTCGGCGGCTCCGACTGGGCCAACACCAAACGCAAGGCCCGCAAGGCGGTGCGCGAGATCGCCGGCGAGCTGGTGCAGCTCTACGCCGCCCGCCAGGCCGCGCCCGGCCACGCCTTCGGCCCGGACACGCCGTGGCAGCAGGAGATGGAGGACGCGTTCGCGTTCACCGAGACCGTCGACCAGATGACCGCCATCACCGATGTGAAGGCGGATATGGAGAAGCCGGTCCCGATGGACCGGGTCGTCTGCGGCGACGTGGGTTACGGCAAGACCGAGATCGCGGTGCGCGCGGCGTTCAAGGCGGTGCAGGACGGCAAACAGGTCGTCGTGCTGGTGCCGACGACGCTGCTGGCCCAGCAGCATCTGCAAACCTTCACCGAGCGCGTCGCCGGTTTCCCGGTGACGGTCAAGGGCCTGTCGCGCTTCACCGATCCGGCCGAATCCCGCGAGGTGCTGGAGGGCATGGCCTCCGGCGAGGTCGACATCGTGGTCGGCACGCACCGGCTGTTACAGACCGGTGTGCGCTGGAAGGATCTCGGCCTGGTCATCGTCGACGAGGAACAGCGCTTCGGTGTCGAGCACAAGGAACACATCAAGGCGTTGCGCACCCACGTCGACGTGCTCACCATGTCCGCGACGCCGATCCCGCGCACCCTGGAGATGAGTTTGGCGGGCATCCGGGAGATGTCGACCATCCTCACCCCGCCCGAGGAACGTCATCCGGTGCTCACCTACGTCGGCGCCTACAGCGACAAGCAGGTCACCGCCGCCATCCGGCGTGAGCTGCTGCGCGACGGCCAGGTGTTCTACGTGCACAACCGGGTGTCCTCGATCGACAAGGCCGCCAAGCGGATCCGGGAGCTGGTGCCGGAGGCGCGGGTGGTGGTCGCGCACGGTCAGATGAACGAGGACACCCTCGAGAGCACCGTGCAAGGCTTCTGGCAGCGGGAATTCGATGTACTGGTGTGTACCACCATCATCGAGACCGGGCTCGACATCTCCAACGCCAATACCCTGATCGTGGAACGCGCCGACGCGCTCGGTCTGTCGCAGCTGCATCAGCTGCGCGGCCGGGTCGGGCGCAGTCGCGAGCGCGGGTACGCCTACTTCCTGTATCCGCCGGAGAAGCCGCTCACCGAAACCGCCTACGACCGGTTGGCCACCATCGCGCAGAACTCCGATCTCGGCGCGGGCATGGCGGTGGCGATGAAGGATCTCGAGATCCGTGGCGCGGGCAATGTGCTCGGCGCCGAACAGTCCGGTCACGTCGCCGGCGTCGGCTTCGACCTGTACGTGCGGCTGGTGGGCGAGGCGGTGGAGGCCTATCGCGCCGCCGCTGACGGCAAACCGATCACCACCGAGGAAACCAAGGAGGTGCGCATCGACCTGCCGGTGGACGCGCACATCCCGCCCGACTACATCACCAGCGACCGGCTGCGTCTGGAGGCCTACCGCAAACTGGCTGCCGCACACGATGATTCGACGCTGGCCGCGGTGGTGGAGGAGCTCGTCGACCGCTACGGCCCGCTGCCGGTGGAGGTCGGCAGGCTGGTGTCGGTGGCCAAGCTGCGGCTGCTGGCCCGCGAGTACGGCGTCACCGAGATCGCCGTCACCGGGACCACGGTGAAGATCTCGCCGCTGAACCTGCCCGATTCCAAGCAGTTGCGGCTCAAGCGGATCTACCCCAGCGCCACCTACAAGGCGGCCAGCGGTGTGGTCGGTGTTCCGCTGCCGCGGGTGCAGGACAGCGTCGGCGCGGACCGGTTGCGCGATGTGCCGCTGCTGCAATATCTCGCCGATCTGCTGCTGGCGCTGGACGGCAAGGCGCAGGGCGCCGTCGATCTCACCGTCGCCACCGAGGCCACGGTCGCCCGATGAGCCCGGCACCCGATTCACGTCCGATGCCCGACGCGCTGCGCGTGCAGACCGATACCGCCACGCTCGCGGCCGGGCTCGCCGAGGCCGTCGAGGTGATGGATCGGCTGTGGCATTTCGGCGGCTGGGAATCCACCCAGACCCACGATTCGCTGCGCCCGTACCTGCTCGAGGAGACCTACGAGCTGCTCGACGCCATTCAGCACGAGGACGCCGAGACCATCAAGGAGGAACTCGGCGATCTGCTGTTGCAGGTGCTGTTCCATTCCCGGATCGCGCAGGCGGCGGGGGAGTTCACCGTCGATGATGTGGCGGCCGCGCTGGTCGCCAAGCTGGTCAACCGCAGCCCGCATCTGGTCGCCTCCGAGCTCCCGCCGGACGCCGGCGTCGAGGAGAAGATCGCCGCGCAGGAAAAGGCCTGGGAGGAACGCAAATCCGCGGAGAAGGCGCGCCGATCGTGCCTGGACGGCATCGCGATGGCGCAACCGGCGCTGGCCCTGGCCGAGAAGGTCCTGCAGCGCAGTAACCGGGCGGGGCTGCCGGAGGATCTGATTCCGCCCGCGCTGCGCATGGTCCGCCTGGGCGGACGCGACAGCGCCGAGGAACGGCTGCGCAAGGCCACCCTGGCCTTCGCCGATGCGATCCGCGCCGCCGAGGACGCCGCCGAAGCCGACCGCGGCACCCGCGCTCCGCTCGATGCCGCCGCCTGGCGCAGGTACTGGCCGGCGAGCCGCTGACAGCTCCTGTCGCGCCCCGAACCGCTTGTCCGTTCCGGCGGTGTGGTCGGCCGTGACCGCTGTCCGGCCGGATCGGCTCTTCGGTCGGCCACGGCGGTCCGACCGTCGCCACCGCCCGGTGACTGTGAGCTGCACCGCAGCGACGACCGAAGCCATCACATCCGCGTCCGCTGTCTCGTCCGAGTCGTGTATCCACCCGCACTGACGCGACTAGGAGGCAGTAATGCCGGCGGGACTGATCGATCTCATCATGCGGCGCAGACGTGCCGTACTGGTTCTCTTCGCGGTACTGCTCATGCTGGCCGGAGCAGGTAGTTCGACCTTGTTCGACAAGTTGAAGGGCGGCGGATTCAACGATCCGGGCGCCGAGTCCGGTGTGGCGGCCGAGGTGCTGCGCGACCAGTTCGGGCAGGGCCAGCCGAACCTGGTGCTGCTGGTCGACGGCGGCTCGGTCGACGATCCCGGCACGACCGCGGCGGCGACCGCGCTGGTGCAGCGGCTGACCGGCGAAGCCGACGTCACCGGCGTGACCTCCTACTGGACCTCGGGCAAGCCGCCCGCGCTGCGCAGCGCCGACGGCTCCACGGGCCTGGTGGTGGCCACCATCCTCGGTGACGACGACGCTGTCGAAGACCGGATCACCGATCTGGCGCCGCGCTACTCCGGCACCCACGACGGCCTCGACGTCCAGGTCGGCGGGTACGCCATGCTCCAGCACGAGATGGTGGAGCAGTCGGAGAAGGACGCGGTGACCGGCGAATCCATCGCCTTCCCGATCACCCTGATCGCGCTGGTGCTGGTGTTCGGCAGTGTGATGGCGGCGCTGCTGCCGTTGGCGGTCGCGATGGTGACGGTGCTGCTCACCATGGGGGCGATGTGGTTGCTGGCCGGGGTGACGGATCTGAACGCGCTGGCCATCAATGTCGTCACCTTGCTCGGGCTCGGCCTGGCGATCGATTACAGCCTGCTGATCGTGAGCCGCTACCGCGAGGAACTCGAGGCCGGGGTCGACCCGGGGCAGGCCTTGCGCAACACCATGAACTCCGCCGGGCGCACCGTCGCGTTCTCGGCGGTCACGGTGGCGGTGGCGCTGTCGGGCCTGGTGTTCTTCCCGCTGCTGGCCGTTCGATCGGTGGGTTACGCGGGTATCGCGGTGGCGCTGATCGCCGCCCTGAGCTCGCTGACGGTGCTGCCCGCGCTGCTGGCGATGCTGGGCACCCGAGTCGACAACTGGCGAATCCGCCGGCGCAACAACGAGTCCAGGCAACTGCACGAAGGCCGCTGGCACCGGCTGGCGATGTTCGTGATGCGCAGGCCTGGAACGGTGGCGATCACGGTGACGGTGGTGCTGCTGTTCCTCGGCGCACCGTTCCTCGGGCTGAAGCTCGGGTACCCGGACGAACGGTCGATGCCGGAAGCGTCGGCGTCGCGGCAGGTCGCCGAGACGGTGCGCGCGGAGTTCGATACCAGTGAGCAGAGTGCGTTGAGTGTGGTACTGCCGCAGGGCGGTTCGGGTGTGCCCGAGTACGCGCAGCAGCTGTCGGCGCTGCCGGATGTGCAGCGGGTCGATACCGTCAGCGGCAGCTATGCCGATGGTGCGCAGATCGCGCCGCCGTCCGCACTGAACGCGCGATTCGCCGCCGACGGCGGGGTGTACCTGTCGGTGGTGCCCGCCACCGACGATGCCGCCGTGCTCGAGGATCTGGTCGGCACCATCCGCGATGTCGACGCGCCGTCGGAGGCGCTGGTCGGAGGCGTGTCGGCGGTGAGCGCCGATGCCACCGAGGCCCTGCTGGACCGGCTGCCGATCGCCCTCGGCGTGGTGCTGGCGATGATGCTGATCCTGCTGTTCCTGTTGACCGGCAGCGTGTTCCTGCCGGTGGTCGCGGTACTGCTCAGCTGCCTGAGCCTCACCGCGACCTTCGGTGCGCTGGTCTGGATCTTCCAGGACGGGCATCTGTCGGACCTGCTCGGCTTCACCGTCACCGGGACGCTGGCCTCGACCGTGCCGATCATGCTGTTCGGGGTGGCGTTCGGCCTGGCCATGGATTACCAGGTGTTCCTGCTGTCGCGGATCCGCGAGGAGTACGAACGCACCGGTGACGGCACCGCGGCGGTCGCAGTCGGTTTGGAGCGAATCGGCCGGATCGTCACCGCGGCGGCGGTGCTGATCTCGGTGGTGTTCCTCGGCTTCCTGGTCTCCGACATCACCTTCATGAAAGCGTTCGGTATCGGGCTGCCGCTGGCCGTGCTGGCCGACGCCACCTTGATTCGTGGGTTCCTGCTGCCGGCCACCATGAAACTCGGTGGACGCTGGACCTGGTGGGCGCCCGCCCCGCTGCGGAAACTGCACGACCGCTTCGGTATTCGCGAAAGTGCGGGCCCGCGGGAGCGGGACGGGGATCTGGTCGGCGCCTGAAACGGTACGCCGGAAGGCGGGTACCCTCCAACAGAGTACGGCGGGTGCGTGAAATCCTCACGCACCCGCCGTCTTCGATTGCGGACAGCTCAGATATTGACGCCGTAGTCCCGCGCGATCCCCGCGAGCCCGGAGGCGTAACCCTGGCCGATGGCGCGGAACTTCCACTCCCCGTTGTGCCGGTAGAGCTCGCCGAAGACCATCGCCGTCTCGGTGGAGGCGTCCTCGCTGAGGTCGTAACGCGCCAGTTCCGAGCCGGTGGTCGAATCCACCACCCGGATGTAGGCGTTGCGCACCTGGCCGAAGGACTGCCTGCGGGTATCGGCCTCGTGGATCGAGACCGGGAAGAAGATATTGGTGATCGTGGGCGGGGTGGCCGCCAGATCGACGTTGATCACCTCGTCGTCGCCGTCGCCCTCACCGGTGAGGTTGTCGCCGGTGTGCTCGATGGATCCCTCCGGCGAGCGCAGGTTGTTGTAGAAGATGAAATGCTGGTCCGACAGCACTTTCAGGTCGGGTCCGGTGGCCAGCGCGCTGGCATCGAGGTCGTAATCGGCCCCGGTGCTGGTACGCACGTCCCACCCGAGGCCGACGGCGACTTTGGTCAGATTCGGGGCCTGCTTGGACAGCGAGACATTGCCGCCTTTGGCCAGTGTGACGCTCATGTTCCCCTTCCTCGCGGCGCTGACGCTGCGCCCTTGCCCACGATTATGTCGAACGGCAGGCGACGCCGCCGTGGTTCAGCTCTCGCTCTCCGCCCAGGACCGCAGGGTGGCCACCCGGCCCTCCAGCGCGTGCAGTTCGGTGGCGTCGAGCACGGTGCGCTGAATCCCCTTGTCCACCTGGAACGCCGACTGGCGGTGATCGTCGATCACGTCGACGTCGATGCGCACCGCCACGTAGTCGGTGGCGTCCGGCATTTCCTCCGCGATCACCTTCGCGGTGCCGCGCGCGCACAGCGCGACATTGCCGCCGGCCAGGATCAGCAACGCCACCTCGGGCCGTTCCCGCAGCCGGGCCAGCGAGCCGCGGTCGAACTTCAGGCTCAGCAGAATCGCGCGGTCACCCGCGCGCACGGGCCAGGACACCGGAATCGCGTGCGGCGCCGGATCGGTGGTGACCAGCACGGCGATGGTCTCGGTGGGCCATTCCGGCAGCACGTCCAGCTCGGGATGATCGGTCGAGGGGTCCTGATGTTGCGCAGGGCTGACTCCGGCTGCCATGTTCATCACCTCATTAATCGACGCGCGCGACGGGCTGTGCCGCACTCCGCACCCAGTTTACGGGCTGACCCCGACAACCGGCCCGGGATGAGCGGTCGGCCGCCGCGAGCGCGCGCGATCAGATCGGCTGCGGTGCACCGCGATCAGACCGCGGCCAGTGCCGCCTCGTCGGTGATGCGCAACCCGCGCGCCCATTCACGGGCCATCGCAGTGGGCTTGATCTCGGTGGACGCATCGTGGCGGGCGTGCTCGCCCACCTGCACCGCACCGCATTCGGCGAGCTTCTCGGCGATGATCTCGCCGCCACGGTTGAAGGTGTCGCCGTAGACGGAATCGCCGAGCCCGAACACCGCGAACCGCAAGCCCGCGAGGTTCGGTGTGCGGGCGTTCAACGCGTCGAAGAACGGTTCGGCGCCGGTCGGCAGTTCGCCGTCGCCGTAGGTGGAGCAGACGATGATGTGGAAGTCGCGGACGTCGAGGTCGTCGATATCGACATCGGTCATGTCGTAGACCGACACGTCATGAGTGGCGAGCTCGTCGGCCACACTTTCGGCGGCGGACTCGGCCGTACCCATCTCCGACCCGAACAGAATGACGACGCGCACCGCGACTCCCTTCTTCGTGCAAGTATGGTGAGGCTAGCCTAATATTCGGGAGGGACCGTAGGCAATATCGTCGTCCTGCGGGAACGATCCTCGCAGCGATCGGCCTCGGCTCAGCCCGGTGTACCGAGCGCCTGTGGGAGCATCCCGGGATGTTCACGCGCAGCCGTATTCAGCAGCGTGAAGTAGCGCCGCAACATCAACCCCGCCGTGGCCGCGAGGCCCGCGGTGAGCCCCCACCACACACCCGCGGCGCCTAGCCCGGCCGGGAACGCCAGTAGCAGCGCCGTCGGCAGGCCGACCAGCCAATAGCCGACCAGTGACAACCGGAATCCGGCCTTGGTGGCCTTCAACCCGCGCAGCAGTCCGTTGCCGATGTTCTGCGCGGCGTCGAAGAACTGGAGCACGATGCCGATCAGCAACAGGGTCTTCGCCACCTCGATGGTCGCGGTGTCGCCGGGATCGAGGAACGGCCGCAGCACCAGATCGGGGATCACCACATAGGCCACGCCGGTGACCGCGGCGATCACCGCGGCATGGCGCAGCGCCAGCCACGCCAGCGCCCGCGCATGGTCGAATTCGTCGCGTGCCACCGCATGACTCACCAGGATCGACGCACCGTGCGAGAGCCCGATCGCGACCTGGAACACGATGTAGATGACCTGATAGACGACGTTGTGCGCCGCCAGAGCCGCGGGCCCGATGCTGCCCATGACCAGTGCGAGCACCGAGAACATGCCCGCCTCGGAACCGTAGGTGAGCGAAATCGGCACCCCGAGCTTCAGCTCGGCGCGCACCGTCGTCATCCGCACCGGCCACGGCCGTAGCGACAGGCCCGCCGCGAGTTCCTGGTCGCGGCGCACCATCGCCCAGAACACCGCGAAGGTGATCAGGAAGACCAGCGACGTCGCCACGCCGATGCCGGTGAGCCCGAGCGCGGGCAGGCCGAGCCAGCCGTGCATGAAGGTCAGCGCGAGCACCAGATTCAGCGCCACCGAACCGAGCGTCACCAGCAGCAGCGCCTGCGGTTTCTGCATGCCGACGGTGTACTGGCGCAGCACCTGGAACCACAGGCAGGGCAGCAGCCCGGGCGCAAGCGCCACCATCATCGGGCGCGCGTCGGCGAGCACACCGGCGTCCTGGCCGAGCCATTGCAGCGACCAGCCGAGCCCGACCAGCACGACGCCGCCGAGCAGGCCGGCGAGCGTGGCGATCAGGAAGCTCGACCGCACCACCTCGCGGACCTCACGGTCGGCGCTGACGCCGCGTTTGCCCGCCGCGCTCACCGCCGAGGCGATCTGGTTCCCGCTGCCGGTGATCAGCCCGACGCACATGGTCCGGATCTGGTTGAACAGCACGATCGCCAGACCGCCCGCAGCGACCTGACGCACGCCGAGGCTGCCCATGAGGGCGATATTCGTGGTGGAGACCGCAATCTGTGCCAGCTGCGTCAACGCGATCGGCGTCGCCAGGGCGGTGAGCCGTTTGCTGTCGGCGCGGAAGTCGGACAGATTCACCGCGCCTCCACCAGATGATTTCGGCGGGCGGCGGGCGTGTAACGGGCGAGCATGTCCTTGACCTCGCGTTCGGTCTCGGGATCGAGCAGGTCCCTGGCCCGCATCCAGTCGTCGTCGAAGACGGTGTCGAGGTACTTCTCGCCGCCGTCGCACACGATGGTCACCACGGTGGAGCCGGGCGGGAACTCGTCGAGCCGGGTCAGCGCCGCGTGCACCGAACCGCCCGCCGAGCCGCCGAGCATCAGCCCGAGCTCGGCGGCGACGGCGCGCGCGGTGGCGAAGGCCGCCACATCGGTCACCTTCACGCCCTCGTCGAGCAGCGAATAGTCGACGGCGGTGCCGATGGTGGCGCCGGGCGGAGTTCCGGTGCCGGATTGCCAGTACGGGCCGCCGGGCCCGCCGAACGCGATCGAACCGACCGGCTCGACGCCGATCACCCGTGGCACGCACCCGAGCTGACGCAGCCGGGTGGCGGTGCCGAACAGCGAACCGCCGGTGCCGACCGCGGACAGCAGGATATCGACGCGTTCGACGTCTTCCAGCAACTCTTCGGCCACCGCGTAGTACCCCACCGCGTTGGCGTCGTTGTTGTGCTGTTCGGTGAAGTAGGCGTCGTCCTCGGCGGCGGCCATCGCCTCGGCGAGGTCCTCGCGGGCCGAGGTGGCGAGGTTGTCGTCGCCGTCATCGGCGACGAACACCAGTTCCGCACCCATTGCTCGCATCGCGCGCAGCTTGTCCTTACATGCGTGGTGATCGACCACCGCGGTGAAGCGGTAGCCGCGTTCGGCGGCAACCACCGCCAGGCCGAGGCCGGTGTTGCCGGATGTCGATTCGATGATATGCCCGCCATCGCTCAGCAAACCTCTTCGCTCGGCATCGAGCACCATTTCGCGCGCCATCCGGATCTTGGCGGCGCCGGTCGGGTTGAACTGTTCGAGCTTGAGCAGCAGCCTGGTGCCGGTCGCGGTGGCCGCCAGCTCGAACAACGGGGTGCGGCCGATCAGGTCCGTCACACGCGTGACGAGCGGCATGGAAGGTCTCCTCGGTCGGTACGGTCCCGGAGCTGAGCCGGGGTCGATGGGAACGGGGGGCGCGCGGCAGCGTCGGCGGCCGTGCGCCGATTACTCACTCGGTGTCGAGCTTCCAGCGGTACCTGCCGCCCGGCGCGTCGTGCAGCGTCACCTTGGGTGGGATCGGCAGTTCGTGGAACGCGGACTCGTTGGAGTCCATCTGATAGCCGGCGGTGTTCGGGTAGACGAGCAGATCGCCGGGCTCGGCCGCGCGCGACAGCGGGATCCGGCGCCAGCTGAGCATGTCCGATTCCAGACAGGTCGCCGCGCCGACCACGGTGGGCGTGACCGTGCCACGGCCCGGCGGCCACACCACCGGATCCGGCAGGTATTCGCTGTCGAACCACTGTTCGGACAGGCTCAGGCTGCTGCCGTCGACGGTCAGGATGCGGTACGGATGTCCGTGCGCGAGCCGGGTCTTGCTGCCCTGCACCCGGAATACGGTGCTGCCGGCGCGGTCGAGCAGTGCCCGGCCGGGTTCGATGGCCAGGCGGATGCCGTTCTCGCGCAGGCTCTCGGCCAGGCCGTCCCGCGCGAGGATGGTGGTGAGCATGGCCGGTCCCGGGGCGGGGCAGTGGTACGGGTAGTAGCTGTCGAACTTCTTGCCGGTGTGGAACCAGCGGCGGCTGGCCTCGTCGGTGAAACCGGACCAGGCTTCGGCGGGCACATAGTCCACGCCGAAGCCGCCGCCGATCGATATGGTGTCCGCCGGATGACCGAGCGTGCGCGCGTACCGGCACCGGCGGACGAGCTCGGCGGCCAGTTCGGCGCGCGGCACCGGGTCGTAGCCGGACAGGTGGAAACTGAAGCCCTCCAGCCGGATCGAGGCCATGGCGGTCGCCGCATCGAGGGCCTGCTCGAGCTCGGCCTCCGTCATTCCGAACCGGCTGGCCGAGGCGGGGGGAAGCACCCGGAGCAGCACCCGGACCGCGAGGCCGAGCGCGGCGATCCGCTGGAGTTCGCCGACGCTGTCCACCGCGATCAGCGCACCGTGCCTGGCCGCGAGCCACAGCAGGTCATCGGATTTCTCCGGCCCGGTCACCATCAGGTCGGTGCCGCGAATGCCCTGCGCCAGCGCCGCCGTGAGCTCGCCGGTGGACGCCACATCGACGCCCGCGCCCTGCTCCGCGCACGCCCGTGCCACACACGCGGCCTTATTGGCCTTCTTGCCGAAGTAGACGAAACCGTCGACGCCCGCCTGCGCGAACGCATCCTGGAAGCCGCGGACATTACCAGCGACCCGTGCCGGATACATCAGGTGGAACGGCCCGCCGACGGCGAAAGCGATGTCGCCCAGCAGGTTCGGGTCGTCGAGCACGCGCTGTTCCCACTCGTCGCGGTACGCGGGCAGCGCCGCGGCCATGATCGAGCCGGCTCCGGGGTCGGGCTCGACCGTGCCGATCACCCGATGCCCGGCCGCTGTGCCATCGGCCTGCGCGGCACCGGTGCCTACCGGTTGCGCCTCGGTCAATCCCACAGCGGTACCTCCGTGCCGCGCCCTTCGGCGATGGCGCGTTCGGCGAGTGCGTGCGCGACGGCGATATCGGTGAGGACGAGCCCGCTGTTGTAGACGAAGATCCGCTCCTTCTCCGAACGCCTTGCGACGGCGCGACGGCTGAGGATCTGCGGTAGCTCGGCGTCCACCGGCCGCAGCACGCCGTCGGGGCCCGCCATATCGGTGCCGGTCACCGCCATTTGCGCGGCGCTGGTGGCGACGACGCGGTCGGCGTCGTTCAGGGTGGACGGTGCCAGCCCGTACCCGACCAGCACCGCCACCGAACCGGCCTTCAGATCACCGGATTCGAGCGCCACCTCGGTGCCGGGCCCCGCCGTCGCCAGCACGACATCCGCCGCAGACGCGGCGGCGCGCGGATCGTTGACCGTCTCCAGCATCGCGTGCGGGTGATGTTCGGCCAACTGCCGGTGCACCGCCTCGATGCCTTCCGGATGGGTGCCGTACAGCATGAGTTTGCGCAGCCCGGGATTCGCGGCGAGCAGATGCGGCAGCGCGTTGCGGCCCTGGGTGCCGGTGCCGATGAGCAGCACGGTGTCGGCGTCGCGGCGGGCGGTTTCGCGCACCAGCAGGGCCGAGACCGCCGGCGTGCGCAGCGCGCCGACCCGGGCGCAGTCCATCATCGCGATCGGGGCGCCGGTGGTGTCGTCGTAGAGGGTGATGGTGGTGTAGTACCGCTTGGTGCTGCGGTCGTGACCGGGATCGAACTTGTAGGAGGTCTTCATCGCGACCACCCGGCGGCGGCCGTCGCGGCCGAGCATGGCGTAGGCCACCGACCAGCCATCCGGATTGGCGACGCTCAACTTCCGTGGATTGTCCGAATCTCCCGCCGCGAAGGCGAGATACGCGTCTTCCACCGCCCGCACCACGGCCGACGGCGAGATCGGCACGTCGGCGAGGTCGCTTCGGCTCAGCACCCGCAGTGGGGTGACTCGATCACGCGTGCTCAAAGGATCCTCGATCATCTGCTGTGCCGTCCCGCTCTACTTCCGCCGGAACCGTTTCCGGTCCGGCCGCCCGGAATGGGCGGACCAATAGCTGTCCATACCCATTCTCACCGGCCTCGGCGTCGGGCCGGCGTCGATCGGGTAACCGGATGTTCACTCGTTTGAGCCAGCGGTCGGTGCCGTCGTAGCGGGCGGTGAACGGCACCCGGCCGTGCACGGCGACGTCGTTGTCCACCAACAGCAGCTCACCGGGTTCGAGAGCCGCGGTGACGCAGACGCGTTCGAGCTCGTCGGTGAGGTGCGCGTAGGCCGAGCGATATTCGGGATCGGCGTCGTCGAGCGGGGTGTAGGCGGGGTCGTACCGCATCGTCAGATCGCCGGTTTCCCCGTGGTTTTCGCTCGCGCTCCACAACGTGGGCACCGGTGTGGCGGTCGCGCGATCGTAGCCGGAGCCATAGGAGACATCGGGCAGGATCGGCAGCACGGGTGTGCTGAGAAGTCGCCGCTGTCGCGCGCTGAGCTCGACCCGGCGCACCGAGGAGACGGTGGTACCGACGCGGTCGGGATTGCGCAGGCACGACAGCATCAGCAGATGCGCGCGGCCGGGATGGAAGGCGTCTTCGGTATGCGGGCTGAGCAGGGTTTTGCTGCTCGCGCCGGATTGTTCGTGCTCATGGCCTGCCGCGGGGACGATGTTGTTGACCAAGCGTCCGTCTTGCTGGCCCTGCCAGCCGAACGGTTCGCCCGCCGATCGGGCCAGCAGCAGCATGACGATGTCGAGTTCGAGCGAACACGAGCGCGTGCTCGAATCCCCGCTCCACAGCGCGGCTTCGCGCCAGCTGGGCGGGGTCGGGCCGCATTCGGCGTCGTCGAGCGGCAGTCGGCTGACGATGGCGGCGCCGGCCGAGGTCTGCGGCGGGCGCATGGCGTGGCGCACCTCGGCCGGCAACTCGTGCGCGCGGGCCGCTACCTGGGCGACGAGAGCCGGGTCGGTGAGCGTGCGCGCGGCCTGCGCGCCGGCGACGCCCGAATAACCGAGTGTGTCGCCTATCACACGAGCCAGCTCGCGCACCGCGCGTGCGGCGGCCAGGGGGAGCTCGCGTCGTTCGATCATCTGGGGGTGAAGCGTCTTACGTTCGGAGAGAACGCTTTTCACCAGGTATTCCCTTCTTCGCATCGGGTCGAAAAGCGAGTGGTGACGATTCGAACTGCGAAGCTAGTGCTTCCCTCGAGCTAGAGCAAGGCTTACCTAACTTTGGCGATTGGATAGCGATGTAGCATAACCGAGCCGAAGCGCAGCTAGTGGGCGGTATCACCCAATTCGCACATCGGCCGCCGAGAGACGCAGAACACGATTAGGCTAGCCTTCCCTGGGTGATTTCTCCGGGGTCGACGGGCGGGTGTGTTTCGGTAGGGAAGGCGGCGCAATGGGTTTGAACCGACGACAGTTGCTGCGATCCGGTGTCGGTGTCGGCGCCGTACTGCTGGCGGCTGCCTGTTCGAATGGGACAGAATCGGCCGGTCCACCGCGGTCTGGCGGCACCTTGCGGGTCGGCGCGCTCGGCACCCGCGCACGCCTGGAACGCGATCCACACGCCAACCTCAGCAATGACAGCGATTTCCTCGTCACCTCGCTGGTCTACGACCCGCTGACGGTGCCGGCGGCGAACCCGACCGTGGCCGCGCGGCTGGCCACCGCGTGGGAACCGGACGCCGCGGGCAAGCGGTGGCGGTTCACCCTCGCCGAGGGCGCCACCTTCCACGACGGTAGCCCGGTCACCTCCGAGGACGTGGTCTGGTCGCTGCGCCGACTGCGCGAGCAGGGCGGGCCGTCCAAAATGCCCGTGGCGGCCGAGGACATCACCGCCGACGGACCGGGCCATATCGTGCTCGCCACACCCGAACCCAACTCGCAGATCCCGTTGCTGGTGCGTCTGATGACGTTCACCGTCAAGAAGGACACCACCGACTTCACCCAGCCGAACGGCACCGGGCCGTTCCGCTTCGAATCCTTCGAGGGCGGCACCGCCCGGCTGGTGCGCAACGAACGCTGGCACGGCACACCGGCACTGCTCGACGCCATCGAGGTCACCATGTTCGACAGCGTCACCGCGCTGGGCAACGCTGTGCTCGGCAACCAGATCGACCTGGCCTCCAATGTGGGGGCGATCGCCGGGCGCACCGCGGCCGGGCGCGGCGATCTCCAGGTGGTGCGCAGGGCGAACGACACCGTCGTCGGGGTGGCCATGCGCGCCTCCGACGGGCCATTCGCCGATCCACGGGTGCGCACCGCGGTGCGCCTCGGCGTCGATCGCGGCGCGCTGGTCGACCAGGTGCATTCCGGATACGGCACCGTCGCCAACGACATCCTCGGCACCGGGGATCCGTTGTACGACAAAGCCATTCCGCAGCGCTCCCGCGATATCGACCGCGCGAAGAACCTGCTGCGTGAGGCCGGGTTCGACACCGGCCGCGGCTACCAGCTGGTGACCAAGGCGGAGGCTCCGGGCGAGGTGGAGTCGGCGCAGGTGATCGCCACCCAGCTGGCCGATATCGGACTGCGGGTCGAAGTGGTGACGCAGGAGCCGAACACCTTCTACGACCAGACCTGGCTGCTCGCGCCGTTCTACACGATCTCCTGGGGCACCAACGATTCCACATTGTTCTTCGCCAACAGCTTGATGTCGAGTGCCTCCAACCGCAATGAAACCGCCTTCCGCGACCCGGCTTTCGACGGCGCCACGGCGAAAGCGCTGGCGGCGCAGAACCCGGCCGATCAAGCCGACGCCGCACGCGAGCTGCAGCGCATCCAGCACGAGCGCGGCGGCTACCTGGTGTGGGGCATGGCAGACGGCATCGATATCGCGACCACACGGGTACACGATCTGCCCACGCTCGGCGGTTACGCGCGGGTGCAACTGGAACGCGCCTGGTTGTCGTGATCAGGTTCGCCCGCCTGTTGATCCGGCGCGTCGCCCTGCTCGTCGTCTTGCTGGCGGCGGTGTTCGCGGCCGTCGATCTGCTGCCGGGCAGCACCGCCCGCGCCGTCCTCGGCCGTGACGCCACCGAGGCGGCGGTCGCGGCGAAGGAACGCGAACTCGGCCTGGACCGTGCGCTGCCGGTGCGCTTCGGCGATTGGCTCGCCGGCGTGCTCACCGGCGATTTCGGCCGGACCGCGCGCGGCAGACCGGTCGGTGAGCTGCTGGCCGACACCTTCCCGCAGACGCTGCTGCTCGGCGGCCTCGCTTTCGCGGTGACGATTGCCGCCTCCTTGGCGCTCGGGGCCTGGTGGTCGGTGCGACCACGCGGTGCGCTCGGCCGCGTCCTGCAACCGAGTACCACGACCGCCGTCGCGGTGCCGGAGTTCGTGGTCGCGACGCTGCTGATCCTGGTGTTCTCGCTGGCCACCGGCTGGCTGCCGGCGGTGACCATCACCGGCCGTTCCGGATTCCCGGTCTCGGCCGACATGCTGGTGCTGCCGGTGCTCGCCCTGGCCATCCCGCAGATCGGCTGGAACACCAGGGTCGTGCGCGCGGCCCTGGCGGACGCCGCCCGGCTTCCGCATGTGGAAACGGCTGTGCTGGACGGGCTTCCGGAGCGCACGGTGCTGACCCGGCATGTGCTGCCCTTCGCTCTGCCGACGATCGTCGCGAGCTTCGCCACCACCGTCGGCATGCTGCTCGGCGGTGCCCTCGTGGTGGAGACGATCTTCAACTATCCGGGGCTCGGGGCGCTGCTGGCCGCATCGGTCGCCGACCGGGACACCGCACTGATGGCGGCGGTCGTGGCGCTGACGGGTGTGGTGATCATGGTGATGCTGGCCGCGGCGGATGCGGTGCGGACCTGGGCGCTGCGGGGGCGGATGTGAACGCCGCGCGGGAGTTCCTTCGCGGCCGCGGATCGCGACGTCGACGGCCGGCCGGCCGCGCTCGAGCTACGGCGGTGATGCGGTGATGAACTTGCGGCGGATCGCGGCGGTGGCGCCCGCTGTGCTGGTGGTCGTGCTCGCGGTGCTCGGCCCGAGTCTGGCCGCGCGCGGTGCCGAGCAGCCCGTCGGGATCCCGTTCGCCGGCCCGAGTGGTGCGGCGTGGCTCGGCACCGACCGGCTGGGCCGGGATGTGCTGAGCCGTCTGCTGTACGGCGGCTGGGGCCTGTTGTTGACGGCCGCGGTGATCGCCGTCGTCGTGACCGTGGTGGCCGGCGTGCTCGGCGTCGTGGCGGCGCTACGTCCACGCGCGGGTGCGGTGATCGAACTCGGCATGGATTTCGTCATCCTGCTGCCCGCGGTCCTCGGCATCCTGCTCGTGCTGACGTCCTGGCCGGATGCGGGGGTGGCCGGCTTGATCGTGCTGGCCCTGCTCTTCGGCGCGCCCTACTGCGCCCGCGTGTTCGCCGCCGCGGCCGCGGGCGTGGCCGCCAGTGGCTATGTGGAAGCCGCGCAGGCCAGCGGAGAAACACTGCCCCACCTGGTGTTCCGCGAGGTGATGCCCAACCTGCGCGAAGTGTTCGCGACTCAACTCGGCCTGCGTTTCGTGGCCGGTGTCTACTTGGTAGCCACCGCCTCCTTCCTGCAACTGCCCACCACCCTCGGCGCCACCAACTGGGCCGTCATGGTCCGCGACAACACCTCCGGCCTCCTGCTGAACCCATGGGCAGCGCTGGCCCCGAGCCTCGCCATCGCGATCGTGGCGGTCAGCGTGAACCTCGCGGTCTCGGAATTCGGCCGGGACGTGGCGCCGAACGCCACGACGTCTCCCGGTGCCCGGCCCGCAGCCACCGGACCGTTCGAGGGTGTTGGGGCTGCTGGGTTTCGCGACGATGTGGGTGCGCGTGCTGCTGGTTCGAGTGCGGGAGCCGGAGGGGCGCGCGACGATTCGAGTGCGCGGGCTGCTGAGTTGAGCATGGGAGCCGTTGGGGATGCTGGGTCGCGCGATGTGGCAGGTGCGGCCGGGGTGGTTGCTGGGCGGCGCGACGGTGCGGGTGTTCCGCCCAACGCCGCCGATACCGGCGCGGGGGTAGCTGGTCGGGGCGACGTCGCGGGGGCTGGTAGCGGTGTGGGTGTGCGGGCGGCGGCCGGTGATGCGGTGCGACGGGTGGATGACGCCGCTGTGGTTGTGGACGGTGTCGTCGTGGTCGGATCGGGTGGGCAGAAACTGTTGGGGCCGATCTCCTTTCGGGCGGGGCCGGGTGGGGTCACCGCGTTGACCGGGCCGTCGGGATGCGGGAAGACGACGTTGCTGCGGTTGCTACTGGGGCAATTGCCGGAGGCGAATGTGCGCGTCGAGGGCGGGTTGACCGTGGCCGGGCGCTCGGTGTTGACGCTCGAGCAGGCGCAGTTGCGGGCCTTGCGCCGCGATCGGATCGCTTATGTCGGGCAGGATCCCGGTTCGGCGCTCAATCCGCTCATGCGGGTGCGGACGTTGCTGGCCGAAGTCGCGCGCGACAGCTCGGGCACGGCCCTGACGCAGGCGCTGGAACAGGTCGGCCTGTCCGCCGCACACCTGGATCGCAGGCCCGACGAGCTGTCCGGCGGGCAGCAACGCCGCGTGGCCCTGGCGCGTGCGCTGGTCCGTGGCACCGGCATCCTGGCGTTGGACGAGCCGTTCGCCGGGCTGCACGCCGCGCTGCGCGCCGAGATCGCCGGCGTGATCTCGGGGATCGCGGAGGCCGGCGTCACGGTTGTGCTCACCGGTCACGACACCGAGACCGTGCACTCGATCGCCGATCAGGTCGTCGAGCTCGGCAGTGTGTCGGCCCGCCGAGTGCGCGGCGACGCTTCGGCGTCCGGTGCCGAGCCGATCGTCCTGCGCGCGCAGCAGGTGTGCGCCTCGATCGGTGGGAAGCCGGTGTTGTCCGGGATCGACTTCACGCTCGCTCGCGGGTCGGCACTGGCCGTCGTCGGTGCCTCCGGCGCGGGCAAGACCACCCTCGCGCGGGTGCTGGCCGGCCTGCACCGGGAGGGCTCCGGTTCGCTCGAACTGGAGGGCGCGTCGCTGCCGCTCATTGCCTCGCGTAGGGATTCGCACGCGCACAACCGGATTCAGCTCGTCACGCAGAATCCGAGATCCGCGCTCAATCCGCGCCGCACCGTCGCGCAGACGCTGGCTCGCCCGCTGAGCCGGGTCGCGAAACGTCGAGCACACGCCCGCCGGGGGCAGATCGATCGGGTGCAGGCGCGTCTCTTCGATCGTCTATCGAAACAACAACTGCGGCAACAGATCTCCGAATTGCTGACGTCGGTCGAACTGGATCCCGCGCTCGCCACCCGCTATCCACATGAGCTCTCCGGCGGCCAACGTCAACGCGTGGCCCTGGCCCGCGCCCTTGCCGCCGAACCCGCCGTCCTGTTGTGCGACGAGATCACCGCAGCGCTCGACCACGCCACCGCCGACGCCATCTTGTCCCTGCTCGACCGCATCCGCACCGAGCGCGGCACCGCCCTGCTGCTCATTACGCACGATATGGCAGTCGTCGCTGCCAACTGCCCCGACATCCTGGTCCTCGACCACGGCCGCCCGGTCGAGTCCGGCCCGAGCGCGACCGTCCTCGCCGCCCCGGACCACGCGGCCACCCGCGAGCTGCTGCACTGACCCGGCCCTGCGCACTCCACCGGCCGTCCGGGAGCTCCCACCGGACGAGGTCGGCGGCGATCGATTCATGCGCCGCCTCGACCCGGCGTTCGGGCTGTGCGGGAAACGGCCGAGCGCTCTCACGCCCGCGCGGGAAGGCCTACGCCGGCCCGCCCGAACTTGTCGTACCCCTCTGCCACACTGCTGAGGAACCAGAGGTCACAGGGGGTTTTCATGGCTCATTCCTTGGCAATCGCCGGCATCGCCATCTTCAGCACGGTCGCGGTCGCGGCGCTGCTGACGGGTGCTGTCGCGCACGTGCTCGGTGCCCGCGCGCGGCGCAGCGCGGATTTCTGTTTCGTCGGCGACTGGATCCCCACCTCCGGGTATTTCCGGCACCGTGAACGTCACCGGCATATCGCGCGAATCGAGTTCTGGTCCAACCTGATCGGCCTGCTGTGCACTCTCGGCGGGCTGGCAACACTCGTCTTCGCTCTCGGCGCCGGATAGGGCCGGGCGCGGGATCGGCATGAGGCGGGTGCCCGCAACACACGCGCCGGAAGCGGGCCGCCGGTTCAGGTCGCGCCGATGGACCGCGCGCCCATGGCGATATAGAACATCGTCAGCGTGAACAGGAACCATCCGGCGCCCTGCCAGATCACCCAGTTGCTGCCCCGTCGCCATTGCCGAAGCGTCTGCACGAAGGCGCCGATCCCGCCGAGCAGCGCCACCACGGTCGGCCCGATCAGGATCGCCGACTGGGCGGGCGCATCGCACATCAGCGGCTCGTGCTCACCGCAGTGCGCGCTCGCCCAGAACGCGGCGATGCCGAAGACGACGGCAGCCGCCCCGATCACGGACAGCGCGTACACCGCCGCCCGCCGGTAGGTTCCCTCGTCGGTCCAGCGTTTCTCCACGTCATCGGTCATATGCCCGCACCTCGACTGATCGGATATCTGCCGAATTGCCGCAACCCTCTGTCGCAAACGTGTCCGGCGGGGTCCGAGTGACCCACCCCACCGCGCGGCGCCTCTCACCGGCCGCACCGATCTGGATGATGGAAGGGTGCTCTCGAAGAAGACCGGCGCGATCGCCGTAACCCTCGCCGCGCTGGTGCTCGCCGGTTGCGGGATCGACCGCGACCTGGTGCCGATCCCGGAGGGGCTGCCGCCCGGCCCGGGCGCGCCGCTGCCCGTGATCGATATCGACGCGCCCGGACGCACCGCCGCCCAGCTGAACGCCTGGGCCACCGAACACGCCGACACGCTGCGCATCCCGGTGCCGGCGCTGGAGGCCTACGGGTACGCGGCCGCGGTGATGGTGCGTGCGCGGCCCGATTGCGGCATCGCCTGGACCACCCTGGCCGGGATCGGCAGCGTGGAGAGCAAGCACGGCACCTACCGCGGTTCGGAGGTGAGCGGGACCGGCCGTGTCGAGCCGCCGATCATCGGCATCGCACTGGACGGCTCCCCTGGCGTCGCGCGCATCCCCGACACCGACAACGGCGCCCTCGACGGCGATCCGGTGCACGACCGTGCCGTCGGCCCGTTGCAGTTCATCCCGGAAACCTGGAAGCGCTGGGGCGTGGACGCCAACGGCGACGGCGTGATCGATCCGCACAGCATCGACGACGCCGCCCTCACCGCCGCCCGCTATCTCTGCGACAGCGGCGGCGTGCTCACCACACCGGAGGGCTGGTCCAAGGCGCTGTTCACCTACAACCGCTCCGAGAGCTACATGATGGACGTGCGCGACCGTGCCGCCGCCTACAGCGTCGGCAGGCGGGTGTGAGGCCGCCCACGTGCGCGGCGCCGCCGAACAGCGCTGCACCCGGAGTGCCGGTTACTCCCACAGCGCGGTGGGCGTTAGGCTCGCAGCGCACGGCCAACACGTCAGCAACCACCGTGCCAGCAGCCGAAGGAGTGTCGTTTTCGTGGCCATCATCGAACAGGTCGGAGCTCGCGAGATCCTGGATTCGCGCGGAAACCCCACCGTCGAGGTCGAGATCGCCCTCGACGACGGCACGCTGACCAGGGCGGCCGTGCCGTCCGGCGCGTCCACCGGTGAGCACGAGGCGGTGGAACTGCGCGATGGTGGCGACCGCTACCTGGGCAAGGGTGTGCAGAAGGCCGTCGAGGGTGTGCTCGACGAGATCGCCCCGGCCGTCATCGGTCTGGACGCGGTGGAGCAGCGCACCGTCGACCAGGTGCTGCTGGATCTGGACGGCACCCCGGACAAGTCGCGCCTGGGCGCCAACGCCCTGCTGGGTGTGTCGCTCGCGGTGGCCCGCGCCGCCGCCGAATCCTCGGGTCTCGAGCTGTTCCGCTACCTCGGCGGCCCGAACGCGCATGTGCTCCCGGTGCCGATGATGAACATCCTCAACGGCGGCGCGCACGCCGACACCGGCGTCGATGTCCAGGAGTTCATGGTCGCCCCGATCGGTGCGCCCACCTTCAAAGAGTCGCTGCGCTGGGGCGCGGAGGTCTACCACGCGCTCAAGTCGGTGCTCAAGTCCAAGGGCCTGGCCACCGGCCTCGGTGACGAAGGCGGTTTCGCCCCCGACGTGGCAGGCACCCGTGAGGCGCTGGACCTGATCAGCTCCGCGATCGCCAAGACCGGCCTGAAGCTGGGCAGCGATGTCGCGCTGGCGCTGGACGTGGCCGCCACCGAGTTCTACTCCGACGCCGGCTACAAGTTCGAGGGCAACGTCCGGACCGCCGCCGAGATGGCGCAGTTCTACGCCGACCTGCTCACCGCCTACCCGCTGGTCTCCATCGAGGACCCGCTGTCGGAGGACGACTGGGACGGCTGGGTCGCGCTGACCGATCAGATCGGCGACAAGATCCAGCTGGTCGGCGACGACCTGTTCGTCACCAACCCAGAGCGCCTGGAAGAGGGCATCAGCAAGGGCGCCGCGAACGCGCTGCTGGTGAAGGTGAACCAGATCGGCACGCTGACCGAGACCCTCGACGCCGTCGAGCTCGCCCACCGCAACGGCTACAAGACCATGATGAGCCACCGCTCCGGCGAGACCGAGGACACCACCATCGCCGACCTGGCGGTGGCCGTCGGCAGCGGTCAGATCAAGACCGGCGCGCCCGCCCGCAGCGAGCGCGTGGCCAAGTACAACCAGCTGCTGCGCATCGAGGACGCCCTCGGTGATTCGGCGCGTTACGCGGGCGACGTCGCGTTCCCGCGCTTCGCGTTCGAGGACTGACAGCAGCGATACATGGGGTAGGGATATGACGGAGCGACGTGCGCGTGGTACCAGTCCAGCCGGACGAGGCGACCGCCGCACGTCGCGTGCCGCCCGCTCCCGCCCCGCCGCCGATCAGCACGGCCGGGCCGCGGCGCCGAGCCGGACCGCGCGGCGCCGCCCCGACGACAAGGCCGAGCCGCGCAAGATCAGCGCCCGCAAGAAGAAGTCGGCGGGCAAGGACACACCCGAACGCACCATCCTCGGTTTGTCCACCGGGAAGGCGGTCATCCTGGCGATGGTCGTGTGCGCGCTGGCGCTGACCCTGGCGGTGCCGATGCGCACCTATTTCAGTCAGCGGACCGAGGCCGCGCAGCTGGCTCAGGAACGCAGGCAGCTCGAAGACGATCTGGCCCGGTTGCGTGATCGTCGCGCGCAGCAGCAGGATCCGGCCTATATCCGCTCCGAGGCCAAGGACCGGCTGCGCCTGGTGATGCCCGGTGAAACGCCGTACATCGTGCAGGTTCCCGGCATCGAGGCACCAGCGCGTCCGGGCCCGACGACGCCGTCGCGGGAACCGGATCCATGGTATACCGGCCTGTGGCGCAGTGTGTCCGAACCGCAGCCCGCCCCCGAACCCGCACCGGCGACAACGACGCCGCCGGCCGCGCCCGCGCCGAACCCGGAAGGACCCAGGTGACCGAACCCGACGACCGGGATCTGCGGATCATCGCCGAACAGCTGGGCCGCACCCCGCGCGGGGTGCTCGCCATCGCCTACCGCACCCCCGACGGTGTGCCCGCGGTGGTGAAGACGGCGCCACGGCTGCCCGACGGCACCCCGTTCCCGACCCTGTACTACCTCACCGACCCGCGGCTCACGGCGGAGGCGAGCAGGCAGGAATCGGCGGGCGTGATGCGCGAGATGACCGAACGCCTCGGCAGCGACCCCGAACTGGCCGCCGCCTACCGCGCCGCCCACGAGAGCTACCTGGCCGAACGCGACGCCATCGAGCCGCTGGGCACCGATTTCACCGGCGGCGGCATGCCGGAGCGGGTCAAATGCCTGCATGTGCTGATCGCGCATTCGCTGGCCAAGGGCCCCGGTGTGAACCCGCTCGGCGACGAGGCCGTGGCGCTGGCCGCCGAACACGGCCTGCGTGGGACGGCGGTCCCGGCGGATTGGCCGCGATTCGAGCGGGCGGATCAGGACGCATGAGCCGGTCGGCGCGTTTCGGCCGGGTGCAGGAGGACACAGCATGAGTGACAGGGTCGCCGCGGTCGATTGCGGCACGAACTCGATCCGCTTACTGATCGCCGATATCGGCGCCGACGGCAAGCTCACCGACGTGCACCGCGAGATGCGCATCGTGCGGCTCGGCCAGGGTGTGGACGCCACCGGCAGGCTCGCGCCCGAAGCCATCGAACGCACCCGCGTCGCGCTCGCCGACTACGTCGCGCTCATGCGTGAACACCAGGTGGCCCGGGTGCGCATGGTCGCCACCTCCGCCACTCGCGACGCCGCCAACCGCGCGGATTTCTTCGCCATGACCAGGGCCGAACTCGGCGCGGTGGTGCCGGGCGCGGAGGCCGAGGTCATCACCGGCGATGAGGAGGCGCGGCTGTCGTTCTCCGGCGCGGTGGGCGAATTGCCCGGTGACGCAGGACCGTTCGTCGTGGTCGACTTGGGCGGCGGCTCCACCGAACTCGTGGTCGGTGACAGCGATGGCGTGCACGCCGCCTACTCCGCCGACATCGGTTGCGTCCGGATCACCGAACGCTGCCTGCCCGGCAACCCGCCCGACGACGAACAGGTCAGCGCCGCACGCGCTTTCGCCGCCGAACGCCTCGCCGAGGCCTTCACGCATGTGCCTGTCGATTCGGCGCACACCTGGGTCGGCGTGGCGGGCACCATGACCACCATCGCCGCCGTCGCCCTCGATCTACCCGAATACGACTCCGAGCGCGTTCATCTCACCCGGTTGACGCTCGAGCAGTTGCATGACGTCTGCGACCGCCTCGTCGCGATGAGCCACGATGAGCGTGCGGCCCTCGGCCCGATGCATCCCGGCCGCGTCGACGTCATCGGCGGAGGTGCCGTCATCACCGAGGTGCTCTCCGAAGAACTCGCCCGTCGCGCGGGCATCTCCGAACTCGTCGTCAGCGAACACGACATCCTCGACGGCATCGCCCTGTCCATCGCCTGAGTGCCCTCAGGTGCCCCGGTTCTGCAGCATCTGCTGATAGTCGGTGATACCAGGGGTGTGCCACCAGATCGGCTGTGCACCCGGCCCGCAATCCTGGCTGAAGGTTCCGGAGGAATTGCCCGCGAGCCGGAAATGGGCCTCATACAGGATGCGCAGGTTGCTGCACAGCCCGACGAGTGTGCCGGTGCCCGCGCCGACGTCGGTGTTGGTGCAGGTGACGTCCAGCCGGGAACCCACCGGCGTCGCACCGCAGCTGACATGACCCGGCGGCGCGGCCTGCGCGGGCGGTGCGGTGAAAATGGCGGCCACGGCCGTGATCGCGAGCGCCCCGGCGCCCAGCGATGCTCGTGCGAAACGCATGTGATTCCCTCCCGGTGACGCGGCCATCCGCCGCGCATCGAGACTACCCAGAACTGCTGTGCGGAGGGAAGATCGAACTACTGAGCGCGTCAGCGCCGCGTCACGGCTGCGCTTCGGCCCGTCCGATGATCAGGTGCGCGAGCCGGTCCAGCGATTCCTGATTGCGCGCGGCGAAGAACAGGTTCTGCGCGATCCCCGGGATCAGGCTGCCCACGCCTCGGGACGCGCGCTCCGACATCCTGATCCGAGTGAGGTTCGGTTGCGGCTCGTCGAGGTCGAAGCGGATCCAGGCCGCGCCGATCAACCACAGGTGGGCGTCGAGTTCGAGCAGGTACGGCGGGTCGACGGCGGTGACCTTGGTGACGTCCTGCATGGTCAGCGGCCACAGGCCGACGCTGTGATGGATGCGAGTGCCCACGGCGGGCCAGCCACGGTCCACCACCCGGATATGCGAGGCGCCGACGACCCAGCTCGCGTACAACCAGCCATCGGCCAGGGCCGCGAAGGCCTGGTCGATCGGCACCGGCACCGTCACTTCGACTTCCGTCATCAGCGCACCGCCTTCGTCGTCGGGGCTGCCGGAGCGCCCGCACTCGCCACGGGTGTGATGTTCCCGGCCCGAGCCTAATCACCCTCGGCGAACCCGGCGCGCCGCGACGGATGCGGCACCAGCGCAAATCGCGCGAAGACGTCGCGGTTCGATGCATTTTCGGTGTGGATGCCTGTGCACAACGGCCGAACGTGGGATTGTCTGACCATGTCCGATGCAGTGAAGATCGAGCAATCGCCCGCCGAGCGGACGTTGTTCGGGCACCCGATCGGGTTGACGAACCTGTTCGGTGTCGAGATGTGGGAGCGGTTCTCCTTCTACGGCATGCTGACCATCCTCGGGTATTACCTGTACTACTCGGCCACCGAGGGCGGCCTCGGGATGGATCAGGACACCGCCGTGGGCATCGTCGGGGCGTATGGCGGCCTGGTGTATCTGTCCACCGTGCTCGGCGGCTGGGTAGCCGATCGGTTGCTGGGCATGGAACGCACCGTGTTCTACGGCGGCGTGGTGGTGATGGCCGGCCATATCGCCCTGGCCGTCCTGCCCGGGCTCGCGGGCGTCGGCGTCGGGCTGGTGCTGGTGGCACTGGGCAGCGGTGCGCTCAAGGCGAACGCCTCCTCGCTGCTCGGCAC
Source organism: Nocardia sp. CDC519 (assembly GCF_059509835.1). NCBI lineage: Bacteria > Bacillati > Actinomycetota > Actinomycetes > Mycobacteriales > Nocardiaceae > Nocardia > Nocardia sp. CDC519. The sequence continues at coordinate 3,479,124 of NZ_CM183377.1, forward strand.
GCTGTACCCGCACGGCGATCCGCGCACCGACGGCGGTTTCACACTGTTCTATCTGGGCATCAATCTCGGCGCCTTCGTCGGTCCGCTGCTCACCGGGCTGCTGCAACGCGAGTGGGGCTTCCACGCCGGTTTCGGCGCCGCCGCCATCGGCATGGGGCTCGGTCTGGCCCAGTACGTGGTGTTCCGTCGCAATCTGGGCACGGCCGGGCGCAACGTGCCCGATCCGCTGCCGCCCAGCGCCATCGGCAAGGTGCTCGGCCTGGTCGCCGCGGCGGCCGTGATCGTCGCGGTGGCCGCGTTCACCGGGCTGGTGACCCTGGACAACCTCTCCGACGTCACCACCGGCGTCATCGCGGTCGCCTCGGTCGTCTACTTCGTGGTCATGCTCATCGACCGCAAGGTGAGCCCCGTCGAACGCAGCCGGGTACGCGCGTTCATCCCGCTGTTCATCGCCAACGCGGTGTTCTGGTCGCTGTTCCAGCAGATCTTCACCGTGCTGGCCGTGTATTCCGATGAGCGGATGGACTGGAACATCTTCGGCTGGACCGCCCCGTCGAGCTGGATCGGTTCGGTGGAGCCGGTGTGGATCATCGCGCTCTCGCCGCTGTTCGCGCTGATGTGGACCAAGCTCGGTTCCCGCGCGCCGAGCACCCCGCGCAAGTTCGCTCTCGGCGTGATCGGCATGGGCCTGGCGTTCTGGTTGTTCACGCCGATGTCGCAGAGCAGTGGCCGCGCGGTGCCCGCCCTGCTGGTGCTGTTCATCATGGGCGTGTTCGCCGTCTCCGAGCTGCTGATCTCGCCGATCGGCCTGGCCGTCACCACTCAGCTCGCGCCCGAGGTGTTCCGCGCGCAGATGATGGCGCTGTATTTCTTCTCGGTCGGTCTCGGTACTTCGATGTCGGGCACCCTCGCGCGCTACTACGATCCGGCAGACGAGTTCGCCTACTTCGGCATCATCGGCGCGGTCGCGATCCTCGCCGGTCTGGTTGTCGCCGGCCTCTCACCCTGGGTGAGCAGGCATATGGAAGGCGTCCACTGACCACCACCTGGGAGACCTCGAGACGAAGGAGATCGCCGTGGCGATACCGACCAGCCGCCGACAGCTGTGGCGCACCAAAAGCGTGGAGCAGTCGATCCGCGATACCGACGAACCCGATTCCAAGCTCCGCAAGGAGCTCACCGCGTGGGATCTCACGATCTTCGGCGTCGCCGTCGTCGTCGGCGCGGGCATCTTCACCCTCACCGCCCGCACCGCGGGCAATGTGGCGGGACCGTCGGTGTCGCTGGCGTTCGTCTTCGCCGCCATCGCGTGTGCGCTGACCGCCCTCTGCTATGCCGAGTTCGCCTCGACCGTCCCGGTGGCGGGCAGCGCATACACCTTCTCCTACGCCACCTTCGGTGAGCTGGCGGCCTGGATCATCGGCTGGGACCTGATCCTGGAATTCGCGCTGGCCGCGGCGGTGGTGTCGAAGGGGTGGTCGCAGTATCTGGGTGAGCTGATGGGTTCGCGCTCGCCGATCCTGCATATCGGTTCGGTCGATTTCGACTGGGGTGCGGTGTTGCTCATCGCGGTGCTCACCACGCTGATCGCGCTCGGCACCAAGCTGTCCTCGCGGGTGTCGGCGGTGGCCGTCGCGATCAAGCTCGGCGTCATCGCGCTGGTGCTGGTGATGGGCGTGACCTACTTCAGCGCCGACAACCTCACCCCCTACATCCCCGAATCCAAGCCGGGTGAAGGCGGCGAGGGCGTGCACCAGTCGCTGTTCTCCTTCGTGACCGGCGCGGGGAACAGCACCTTCGGCTGGTACGGCCTGCTCGCGGCGGCGAGCCTGGTGTTCTTCGCCTTCATCGGGTTCGACGTCGTCGCCACCGCGGCCGAGGAGACCAAGAACCCGCAGCGCGATATGCCGCGCGGCATCCTCGGCTCGCTGATGATCGTGACGGTGCTCTACGTCGCGGTGTCGCTGGTGCTCACCGGCATGGTGCCCTACACCGAGCTGGCCGGTGACGACGCGACGCTGGCCACGGCGTTCGCCATCCACGGCGACACCTGGGTGAAGAACATCATCTCCGTTGGTGCGCTCGCCGGCCTGACCACCGTCGTCATGGTGATGCTGCTCGGCCAGACCCGGGTGCTGTTCGCCATGTCGCGAGACGGGCTGATGCCGCGCAAGCTCGCCCACACCGGCAACCGCGGCACCCCGGTCCGGATCACCGTCATCGTCGGCGCGGTGTGTGCGGTGCTGGCCGGCTTCATCGAGTTCGGCACGCTCGAGGAGATGGTCAATATCGGCACGCTGTTCGCGTTCGTGCTGGTCTCCATCGGTGTGCTGGTGCTGCGTAAGACCCGCCCGGATCTGCCGCGCGGGTTCAAGGTGCCCTTCGTTCCGGTGCTGCCGATTCTGGCCGTGCTGGCCTGCTTGTGGCTGATGCTCAATCTGTCGGTGGAAACCTGGCTGCGTTTCATTGTCTGGATGGCGCTGGGTTTGGTGGTGTACTTCGCATACGGCAAGCGGCATTCGGTGCTCGGGAAGTCCGTCTCAGAACAGAGGTGACACGATGCGCAATCCGTGGCGACGCAGGCGCCGGGCGGAACCTCCCGCCCGCGCCGTCGACCATTCCGGCACCGACCTGGTCATCCGCTGGATCGACGCGGTGACCACCGGACTGGCCGACGCGCCTCCCGGGCCGCCGGAAGCGGGGCCTGCCCGGGTGTGCGACGGCATGTTCACCGCCGCCACCATCGCCGCGGTGCTCATCGAGCGGGTCTCCGACCGCACCGAATACCGCGTCGCCAACAACCGCTGCCTGGCGGCGTCGGTCGAATTCATGAAGGTGCTCGGCGAGGACACCCTGCGCCGCTACCGCATCCAGTCCGACGCCCAGCCCGTCGGCCTGGACGAGGTGAACGCCGACGCCGACGAGCTCGCCATCGCCCGCCATCTCGCCCTGCTCGGCGAGGCCCTCCAGATCGCCCTGTGCAAGGTCACCACCGATCCCGCCCTGTCCGCTGAAATCCGCGAAACCGCCAACGAATCCGGCCTGCTCGCCGCCGACGTCCTCGTCGAAACCTGCCAGACCATCCAGTCCGACCCCACCACCTGACACGCCTCTCCGCCCCGGGGGATTCCGGTACACCCGTACGAGTCGGTAGGGTGAGCCGACGCCCCTATAGCCCAATTGGCAGAGGCAGCGGACTTAAAATCCGCACAGTGTGGGTTCGAGTCCCACTGGGGGCACCAGTGTCGGTGCAGGGCGGATGCTGTCCAGCGCATCCTGCGTCGGGCCGACCGGCTGATTCGGTCCGCAACGAGTCCGGAGTGCCGCCGCCCACCATCCGTGAGGCGTTTCGGTAGCCGCGCGGATCGGCTTACAGTGGCGTTATGACTGATCAGCGGGTTCCCGGTGGGGTGGTGCACGAGTTGCCCGACGATCTGCGCACGGCGTTGATCGGTAACTCGGTGGCGCTGGCCGCCTGGCACGACATCACGCCGCTGGCCCGCAACGAATTCATCTGCTGGGTCGAGGACGCGGTGCAGGCCCAGACCCGGGAGCGCCGTATCCGGCGCACCCAGGAGGAACTGGAGGAAGGCCAGCGGCGGCCGTGCTGCTGGCCGGGGTGCAAGCACCGCGAGCGCACGGGCCGCTGATTCCGCATTGCCGAGGGGCGGGCGCACCTGGCTGAGGTTCAGCCCTGCCGGGCGGAGCCGGTTCAGGAGGATCGGGTGAGCTCGGTGCGTTCGGTGTAGACGCCGTGACCGACCTGTAGGTAGGACAGCCGGTCGGCCAATCGCGTGCTCACCCGACGGACGATGTCGTAGACGCGGGCGTCCTTCCCGATGACGACGCGCCCGCTGCCCTTCGCCGTCGCCTCGACCATCCGACGGGCCACCCGTTCCGGTTTCGCCGAGAAACCCTTCGCCAGCTTCTCGGGCGCACCCAGCTCCTGTGCCACCTTGCGTACGAGGTCGGTCCAGACCGATCCGGGCAGTACCGTGGTCACGGTGATATTCGTGCGACCCCGCAGATCCTGCGCCAAGCCGTAGCTGAACAGCGCGAGTGCGGCTTTGGACGCACCGTACACCGCGGAGCCGGGTACCGGCACGATCGCCGAGAGGCTCGAGGTGTTCATGATGACCGCTTCGGGACGTTGTCGCAGGTGCGGGAGGAAGGCGCGGGTCAGCCACACCGCGCCGAAGAAGTTCACCCGCATCAGGGTTTCGATCCGCGAGTCGCTGAGATCGGTCACGGTCTGGAGTTCTTGGGCGATTCCCGCGATATTGAACAGTCCGTCCACCGGGCCGTGGGTGGCGATCACGGTATCGGTGAACGCCGTCACCGCCGCATGGTCGGAGATGTCGAGCCGGTGGGCGGTGAAGCGCGCCGGATCCGCGATCAGTGCGGCGGTTTCGGCCAGCGCCCGCTCGTCGAGGTCGGCGCCGATCACCACCGCACCGCGGCCGACCAGCTCCATGGTCACGCAGCGCCCGATTCCGTTCCCGGCTCCGGTCACCACGAACGTACGTCCGGTGATCTGCATGCGTTACCCGCCCACCAGCCCTTTGGCGATATGCGTCACCTGGATCTCGTTGCTGCCCGCGTAGATCATCAGCGATTTGGCGTCGCGGGCGAGCTGCTCGACCTTGTATTCGGCCATGTAGCCGTTGCCGCCGAAGAGCTGCACGGCTTCCATCGCGACCTCGGTGGCGGCGCGGGAGGAGTAGAGCTTCATGGCGGAGGCTTCTGCGAGGGAGACCTTTTCGCCGGCGGCGGTGCGTTCGATGGCGTTGAAGACCATGTTCTGCACGTTGATGCGGGCGATCTCCATTTCCGCGAGTTTGAGCTGGATGAGCTGGAATTGGGCGATTTCCCGGCCCCAGAGCTTGCGGGACTTGGCGTATTCCACACAGAGCCGGTGGCATTCGTTGATGATGCCGAGGGCGAGGGAGGCGATGCCGATGCGTTCGGCGGCGAAGGATTCCTTGGCGCTGTCCTTGCCGTCGCCCTTGGCCGGGTTCTCGGTCTCGCCGAGCAGGCGGTCGGGGGTGATGCGCACGTTGTCGAAGAACAGCTCACCGGTGGGGGAGGAGTTCATGCCCATCTTCTTGAACGGCGGGCTCTGGGTGAAGCCTGGCATGCCCTTGTCGAGCACGAACGTCAGCACCTTGCGGTCGCGCCGGTCGGTGCCGTCCTGTTCGTCGAGCTTGGCGTAGACCACGGTGACGTCGGCGTAGGGGCCGTTGGTGATGAAGGTCTTCTGCCCGTTGAGGATGTAGTCCTCGCCGTCGCGGCGCACGTAGGACTTCATGCCGCCGAAGGCATCCGAGCCCGAATCGGGTTCGGTGATCGCCCAGGCACCCACCTTCTCCATGGTGACCAGTTCCGGCAGCCAGCGCTTCTTCTGGGCGAGGGTGCCGCGGCTGCGGATGGTGCCGACGGCGAGGCCGAGGCTCACCCCCATCGAGGCCACCAGCCCGAGGCTGACCCCGGCCAGTTCGCTGTTGAGGATGACGCCCATGCTGCCCGCGCCGCTGAACCCGCCGCCGGGCTTACCCGTGGTGCCCGCCTCCTCGCGGGCCAGCGATTTCGCCAGTCCCTCCCGCGCCATCTCGTCGAGGCCGAAGGTGGCATACAGCTTGCGGATGATGTCGTAGGGCGGCATCGCACCGCTTTCCAGCTGGTCGACGTGGGGTTTGAGCTCCTTGTCGATGAAGCCGCGCACCGCGTCGCGGAACATGAGGTCTTCGTCGGACCACTGGTACATCGCGTGAACTCCCGAGGGATCGCCGGAACAGTCCCCCAAATATAGAACACGTTCTAATTCAGCCCGCCGGGTGTGCGGTTTACCACCAACGGGTGCAGCCGGGTGAACGGAAGTTGGACAATGGTCTGTATGGCACCGATAACTCGCGTCGGCATCGTGCTGTCCGTCCTCGCGCTGGGGATCCTCGCGGCGTCGATCTTCCTGCAGATCATCAACGACCGATCCGCGGTGCTGGTGGCTGTCACCACCGCCGCATGGGTGGCGCTCGCGGCCTCGACGTCGGTCGGCGCTAAGCGCGCGTGGCAGCATCCGCGGTACTGAGGCTCTCGTGCCTGCGCCAGGCCGGCCACTGCCGGTAGGTCGCGGCGCGCAGCACCCATTCCACCGGGCCGTAGGAATGCCCGCGCAACCATCGCTCGCTCACCCATAGCTGAACCAGGTAGGTGACGACGGCGATGGCGAGCACAGCGAACGGCGGGACGCGATCGCCGAGCGCGAACCCGTACCCGGTGAAGATCACCGCCATCACCACCGATTGGCCGATGTAATTGCTTGCCGCCATGCGCCCGGCCGGTGCCAATCGGCGCACCCACGTCGCGCGGCTCGAGTGCGCCAACCAGACGATCGTCGCGATGTACAGCACGGTCAGCACGGGATTGAGCAATTCCTGGAGACCGAACAGGTAGTTCGGTACCTCGGCGTGCAGCGTGTGCAGGACCACCGTCGCGATCGAGACGGGCAGCCCGACGACGCCGCCGATCAGCAGCGCCCGCGGCGTCCATCGCCGTAACCGCTCGGCATCCTCGAACAAGCGCACCTTGCCGGCGGCCATGCCGATCAGGAACATGCCCATGCTGGTGCAGCCCTGCCCGAGGAAGGTGAAGATCAGGAATATCGGGCCGGTCTCCAGCTGGGTGGTGAAGACGTCGCCGGGACCACCGAGGAATCCGTTCCGAATCCCTGCCAGGTCGAAGAACTCGCCGAGCTTGCCGACTCCGCCGCCGCTGCCGGGCAGAAATGCGAGCGCGGCGAACATGCCGTACAGCAGCACGCCGGTGATCACGGCGGTGCGCGGCCGAATCCCGCGCAGCAGCACCAGAATCGCGCACAGCACGGCATAGAGGGTGAGGATGTCGCCGATCCACAACAGGCTCACATGCGCCAGGCCGATCAGCAGCAGCGCCGCGCACCGGCGCAGCAGTCGCGGGACGGGTGCGGCGCCGGCGCGGTCGGCGGCCGCGATCTGCAGCGTGAACGAATACCCGAACAGGAACGCGAACAGCACATAGAACTTGCCGAGGAAAAACCCGTAGATGATTCCGTAGGCGAGCCGGTCCCATGTGCCGTCGTATATCGGAACGGGGTCGGAATTCGGTCCGGCGAACGACAGCAGCATGGTCAGCACTGCCGCATTGGTAACCAGAATTCCGAACAGCGCGAAGCCGCGCAGCATATCCACTTCGCCGATGCGCCGCGCCAGCTGCGCCGTGTGGGTCATGCCGCAACGCTAGGTGGCCACGGGTCGTGCCCACATCGGCCGCCCGGATGATCTACACCGCGCGCGGATCAGCCGGGAGAATGACTCACGGGCTCGGTTGCGGGAGCTTGCAATCGTTGACCTTGGGGTTGACGCCGGCATAGTTCAACGGGCCGGCGATAACGGTCACCGCGACGGTCCCGACGCTCGCGCAATTCTGTTCCCGGTCGGTGAAATAGCCGCGTTGTACGGCCGCGATGGCGCCGATGAGCAACCATACGACTGCCACGATCGTCACTAGGCGTCGCATTCCGCCCTCCTCTGACTGGTGTGTCGGGCGTGAATCAGTAGTAGTGGCGCCTGCCCGCGACGGGTCGGCCGACGCTACCGAGTAGCAACAGCACCGCGCCGATGATCAGGATGACGACGCCGAGCATGGTGATCGCGGAAACGTCGAAAATCAGTCCGGCAATGAGGAGTACGGCTCCGATAATGATCATGAGGTGGATCCGATCAGGTGTAGCGATGACGGTGCAGGCCGGTTGGTGGACCTGCCGTCGTACTAAGTAGACGCCCGAAATGCCGTATTCGCAAGGGACGGAACGCCGTGAGGGTTCGCAGACCGTGCCGGATTGCGATCCGGTCACGTGCCGGGGTGCTTTTCGATGCGAACTGGCAAAGCGGGGTTACGGACCGCCCGTGCTCCCGGACCGACGTTCGGAGAGCTGTTGCAGGGCACGAAGAAAACCGCGGCGATCATCGGCCGAGAGGGAGGACAGGAGTTCGGCCTCCTGCTGCTGGATGGCGGCCTGCGTGCGGTCGCGAAGTTCCCGTCCGGCGGGGGTGAGCGATAGCAGGCGGGCGCGGCGATCGGCCGGGTCCGGGAGGCGGGTGATCAGGCCGCGTTCCTGGAGATCGTCGAGGGTGGGGATGATGCGGGTCTTGTCGGCGCCGATGGCCTGGGCGAGGGCCGATTGGGTGCGAACCGGAGATTCCTCGAGGCCGAGCAATACGCCGTAGGCCCACATGGTGAGGCCGTGTGATTCCAGGATCGGGCGTTCGATGGCCATCAAGGTGCGGCCGAGCGGCACGATCATCGCTGCTAGGTCGGGTCGGTCCGGCATGGGAAAAAGATACCTCTGGGCAAATGATAAGCGTGCACCTACGATATGTGCATGCCTACTGATATTCGCGAACAACATCGAGAGTCCGTCCGACTGTGTCGTGATGCCGTCGCACGAGTCGCGCCGCATCGGCTCGCCGACTCGACGCCCTGTGCGGAATGGGATCTCCGCGACCTGCTGCATCACATCGCCGTGCAGAACCGCGGATTCGCCGCCGCGGCCGCCGGCCACGGCAGCGAATACGACTGGTGGACCGGGGAATTCGCCGAGGATCCGATCGCCGACTGCCTGACCTCCTGCGATGAGGTCGTCACCGCTTTCGCCGCCGACGACGCGCTCGACCGCCACTGGTCCCTGCCCGACGTCACCACCGAGACCGCCATCCCCGGCAGTACCGCGATCAACTTCCACCTCTTGGACTCGGTGGTCCACGCATGGGACGTCGCCCGCGCGATCGGGGAGCACATCGAGATCAATCCGGAGCTGGCGGCGGTCGCGCTGCGGATCGCCGAAAAAGTGCCCACCGGCTCGAGTCGCCTCGAACCCGGCGCGGCGTTCGGTCCGGCCATGCCGACCGTGGCGCAGGAGTCGCGCCTGGATCGGATGTTGCGCTTGCTGGGCAGGTCACCGGCGTGGCCGGAGGTCGATGTGGCCGCACCGGCACCGTGACCGCACTGTGCTCGTCGCGGGTGGGCTTCGCGTGTGCCTGCCCGCCGGTGCCGTCGAGATTCAGCATGATCGGGCCGCACTCGCTCGTCATCGAGACGAACCGGTGATCAAAAACGAGCACATTATTGCGTTCAGGGGGCAATACTCGGGACGAATGGCCGATTCCCGCGCGAATAGGAGGACAGTGGTGAACATCGTGATCCGATCCGTCGCCGGTGCCCTGGCCGCGATCGCGCTGGCCCTCGGTTTCGTGATCGGCGGTTCCGGCCCCGCGGTGGCGCAGCCGACCACCGTCTTCCCGGTGCCCGTGGTGTTCAACTACTCCTACGATCTGTCGCCCTCGGTCGGCGTGGTGCATGTGGCGGCGACGCCGACCGGGGCGCCCGGCGAAACGGCCCTCTCGGTCGACGATCCCATTTTCTCGCTCATCCCGTTCTCACCGACCGTGCAGGTGAACTGGCGCAACTGGAACACCGGCGCGAACGGCACCATCGAACTGCCCACCACGACCAGCTCGACGGGCAAGCCGAAGCCGGTGGTCGTCACCACCGGCACCGGCCTGGTCACCGCCACCGTCTTCGCCACCAGCGGCAATATCGTCCCTGGTTTCGGCGCCTTCCAGACGCCCTAGGGCTGGATCGGCGGCGTTCGGTCAGTGCCCTCGCCGATGGCCGGTGGCGGGCGGTACTCGGCCCGCCACCGACCCTCGGCGACCGGCCTCAGTTCTGGCCGAGCATCTGCCGCATCTGATCGATCTCGGCCTGCTGGGCGGCGACGATGCTCGTGGCCAGAGCCTTGGTGTCGGGGTTGACGCCCTCGGCCAGCACCGTGTTCGCCATGTCGATGGCGCCGATGTGGTGCTCGATCATCATCTGCATCCACTGCCGGTCGAACTCGGCTCCGGTGGCGTTCTCCAGCGCCGTCATCTGCTCGGGGGTCATCATGCCCGGCATATCGTGCCCACCGTGACCGCCGTGCTCACCGGCGTTCGGCGCGGGCTGGCCGAAGCTCTCGAGCAGCGTGGTGATCTGCTGCATCTCCGGTGCCTGCGCCGCCTCGACCGCGGCGGCCAACGCCAGCAGCTGCGGGTTCTGGGTGCGGCTCGGCACCATCTTCGCCATGTCGACGGCCTGCGCGTGATGCGGGTACATCATCTGCAAGAACGTGACGTCGGCGGCGTTGAAGTCGGTGCGTGTGCTCGCGCTGGTGCTGGCCGCCGCGCTGGTCGTGGTCTCGGTGGCGGTGGTCGAATCGTCGCTGCATCCGGCGACGGTGAGGGCGGTCGCGGCGACGGCGGCGATCAGGAAACGGGTACGGGTGATGAACATGTCTGTGCTCCTGGGGAATTGCGAGGGAATGCGGGCAGGCCGAGTCGCGCCCCCGGCCTGGTGACCAGGGCGCGACGGCCCATCAGATCCGCAGAATCGACAATTCCGCGAGCGTCGGCATGGTCCACGGCGGTGGACGTTCGCGCCGAGCGGGACGGTGGCCGCGGAGGATTCCGGAGCCGTCCACGGGCTGAAACGCCAACCGGAACAACAGCACAAGCCCGATCGCCAGACCGAGCATCGAGAGGATGAACACGCAGCCGTGCATCCCACCGTGCACCCCGCAGTCACCGCAATCCTGCTCGTGCCCGCCGATGCGGTCGGCGGATAGCAGCGGGGCCACGAATGTGCCCGTGAACAGGTCACTTTCGGGCTGATCGGGCTGCGCGACCAGGGGGCCTCGAGGGTGATCGGCGAGCATGCGTACATCGCTGTCGGACCGAGCTGCACCCGTGAGCGGATTGCTTTCGGACCGATCAGGCTGCGCGAGTACGGAGCTTCGAGGGTGATCGGCCGGTTCGCGTACATCACCGCCGGACCGAACTGCACCCGTGGGCGGGTCGCTTCGGGACCGATGAGCATGCGTGAGCGACCCGTTGCCGGACCGATCCGCGTGCACATCACCGGCAGACGCGGCAGCCGATTGTGCACTGTGCGCGGGATTTTCGAACCCTGCTGCCGGGAAGCCCTGCGGCGCAGCGGCGGTCACGGCAGCGGGTGGGGCGGTGACGAGCGTGGGTGCAGCCGCACCTATCGCCGGCGTGGAGGCGTGCGCAGCGCGGCTCTCGTGCGGATGATCCGCGGCTCCGGCCGACGCACCGTGATCGGCCCACGCATGCCCGAAATCGAACACTCCGACGTGCATGCCGACGATCCCACTCAGCAGCGCGATCAGCGCGAACAGCCGGGCGAGCCCCGGCAGGCGCGAAGTCGGATGCTGGTCGGTCACGGGCCCCAGTCTAGTGGGGCGCGGACAATACCCCGGCGAGGTACTTACTCGTAGTCGTCGCAGGCGTCGACCGCGGCGTTCTTGGTGGTGTTGAAGGTGTCGATGTGGTCGTTCATGAGGTCGGTCGGCGCATTCGTCTTCAGCATGTCGGCCAGCTTCTTGCTGTCGTCGCGCCAGTCCCGCAACGCCTGGGCGACGCCGGAGGGGACGTTCTTGACCAGCTTGCGGTCGACGTCGTTCGCGCCGTCGCGCAGCGCCGTCTCGGCGTCGGCGGCCTTGGCGGCGGTGTCGGGCGCATCGTTGTTGCTGGCATCGATGTAGGCGTTGAACTTGCGCACGGCGTTGCCGTTGGCGTCGCTGAACGCATCGCAGGCGGTGGTCGCCGCGGATGTGGCGGCCGCCGACGACGACGCTGCCGCCATCGAGGTGTAGGTGGCCAGATCGGCCTGGTTGACCTGGGCAGTGCCGGAGACGCTGTTCGAACAGGCGCTCACCAGAACGAGTCCGCCCGCCAGCGCCACCGCGGCGGCGGCAAGGCTCATGCGCTCGTAGCGTCGCATCGGTCTTTCTCCCCTCGCGGATGCCGGCCGCCCCGTGTCTTCGCGGAGACAGACATTGCCGGCATCTGACCGTAAGTCCTCATGACCGTACTGGGTCGTTACCGCCGATGGCCAAGCGTGGCGCGAACGTTGGCGAACCGATACCCCGGCTAGCCCTGTCGCGCCAGCGCCCGCCCGATCACCCGTGCCCCGTCCGGGAAGGCGCCGGGATTCGGGCCGGAGTAGTTGAGCCGCAGATACGGTCCGGTCGGCTCGGCGGGGAACCATTCGTCGCCGGCCGCCACGCTGACGCCCTCCGTCTCACAGTCGCGTACCAGCCGGGCCAGGTCGGTGGCATCGGGCAACCGCACCCACAGGTTCAATCCGCCCTCGGGAACGGCCGTCACATGCGCGCCGGGCGCGTGTTCGCGCAATGCTTCCACGAGCAGGTCGCGGCGAACTGCGAGCTGCTGGCGCACCGTCCGCAGATGGCGCCGCCATGCCGGTTGCGTGACGACGTCGAGCGCGACCGACTGCAACAACCCGCTCACATACATCGATTCCGCCTGAGTATCGGCGAGGATGCGTTCACGCGCTGGTCCACGCGCGATGATCGCGGCGACCCGCACCGCGGGGGACACGCTTTTGGTGAGTGAACGCAGATAGACCACATGCCCGGCGTCGTCACGCGCGGCGACGGGCACCGAATCGGCGGTGATGCCGAAATCGTGCGCCCAATCGTCTTCGATCAGGAACGCCCCGTGCCCGCGCACGATCTCGAGCACCCGCTCTGCGACCTCCGGCGACCAGCGCGCACCGGTGGGGTTGGCGAAGTTGGGCTGAGCGTAGAAAGCGCGGGCTCCGGTGCGCCGGAAGGCGCGGTCCAGTTCCTCGGGGTCGGGGCCGTCGCTGCCGCTGGGCACCGGCACGACCGGGATGCCGGCCTGACCCGCGGCGAGCATGGCTCCCCAATACGTGGGCGATTCGATCAGCAGCGGCCCGCGCGCGCCGGCCAGCGCGCGGAAGGCGCTTCCGAGGCCGCTCTGGCTTCCCGGGGTGATGATGGCGTCATTGAGCGCGGGCGGTGTGACGCCGACCGGTACGGCCGCCCCGAGTTCGGCAGCGAACCACGCCTGGAGTTCCGCGAACCCGGCGACGGGCGGCCGCGACATCGTCGCCGTGCTGCGCGCCGCACGGGAGAGCGCGGCCCGGACCAGCCGATCGGGTAGCAGTTCCCGGTCCGGATAACCCGAATGCAGGGCGATCGCGTCACTGGGTGCGGTGCGCAACGCGGCGGCGAGCTGTGGTGCACGAGCGATCGGCGAGCCGAGCGCAGCCGTCTGCCAGCCGTAGTCATGCGGGCGGGCCACCCGCGCGCCCTGGACAAAAGTGCCTATACCCGGCCGTGTTTCGATCATGCCCTGCGCTGAGAGGGTTCGTAGCGCCTTCTGCACCGTCACCGGACTCGCGCCGTACTGCGCCACCAGCGCCCGCGTCGACGGCAGCTTCGCGCCCGGTGTCGCGGTGGCGATCCACGCGCGGAGGTCGGCGACAATGCGGGAGCTGCTATCGTTGAACATGAGAGTCCAGAGTAGCGCTATTGTCGATTCGCGCCCACCGCTACCGAGTGGGTCCGGCATCCGCTGGGGGCTTCTCGGCGTAGCCGCCTTCTCCTTCACCGTCCCCTTCACGCGAGTGGCCGTCGACGACGGCGGGATCTCGCCGCTGTTCGTGGGAGCGGGCCGGGCCGTCATCGCCGCACTCCTCGCCGCCATCGCATTGGTCGTCACCGAGCAGCCCTTGCCCCGCGGACGCCGGTGGATTCGGATCGCGGTCGTGGCAGGCGGCGTCGTGATCGGCTTCCCGCTGCTGACCTCTTACGCGCTCACCACCGCGCCCGCGGGCCACAGTGCGGTGGTGATCGCCGTGCTGCCCGCCGCGACCGCGGTCACGGCGATCTTACGCGGTCACGAACGACCGCCGCGGGCCTTCTGGTACGCGGCGGCGCTCGGCGCTGTCGCCGCCCTCGTCTTCGCCGCCCTGCAAGGCGGCGGATTCGGGGTACCGCACTGGTCGGATCTGCTGCTCTTCGGCGCGGTCGCGGCCGCCGCGATCGGCTATGCCGAAGGCGGGCTGCTGGCCAGGGAACTCGGCGCATGGCAGACGGTCTCGTGGGCCCTCGTGCTGGCCGCGCCGCTGATGATCCTGTTGACCGCACTTTCGATCGCACACGATCCACCGAGCGGCACGGTGACCGAATGGTCCGCTTTCGCCTACCTCGCGGTGGTGAGCATGTACCTGGGTTTCTTCGCCTGGTACCGCGGGCTCGCGATCGGCCCGATGTCGCAGGTCAGCCAGATTCAGCTGGTACAGCCGGTGCTGACGATCGGCTGGGCCGCGTTGCTGCTCGGTGAACAACTCACCTTGCCGACGGTGCTCGGCGGGCTCGTCGTCATCGGCTGCGCCGCACTGGCCGTACGGACACGGCTCGGACGGGCCGGCTAGGACGTGGCGATATCGATGACCAGCCTGGTCGGGTTGCTCAGTGTGCTCACCGAGAACGCGGGCCGCTCGCCGTTGACGCCGATGAACGACTGGGTGACGCCCTCGAAGACGATCGTGCGATACACCCCGGCAACGGCGGGCGCGGACGGCTCGATCACCGGGTCCGGCCCCGAGTAGGGCTCGACGCCGCTGTCGAACGGGTAGACCGAGCCGGTGATCCGCACTTCCAGGACGGATTGCCCCGCGACATCGATGGCGGTGCCGCTGCCGTCCTGCACCGCCTGGTCGACGTATTCGACGTCCCAGCCGGGCGTGCCGGTGCCGCCGAGCTCGTAGACGACCCGGTCGAACCCCTCGTGGTGGCCGACGCTGATGTCGGTGACGGTGAGCGCGGCGTCGCCGGAGGCCTGGGCACGCTTGGGTGCGGCGTCGGCCGGGGCGTCGGGGGCTTCCGGGGGAGCCACGGTGGTGGTGCGCTCCGCGGCCGAGGTGCCAGGGGAGTCGACGACGGTGGCGGGGGTCGGTTCGTCGTCGCCGCAGGCCGCCGCGAATCCGAGGACACCGAGGGCAACCAGGCCGACCACCAGCTTGTTACGCATGTGGCAAATGTTACCCATCATTGCCCGCTCGCACGGGGTATTCGGCCGGGGTGTTCGCCTGTCGAAACCGGCCCGAATCGGGGCAGATGTGCTTGCCGGGCAACGATCTAGCACACTTGACGGGTGCTGAATGTGGAGGATCTGCTGGGGCGGCTGCGCCGGTATCCGGATGTGGAGGCGCCGAACCTGTATGCCGTCGATGCCGCTGATCGGTTGATTCTCGATGTCGCGGCCGAGGCCTTGGCCGCCGCGGATAGCGGGGAAGTTGCCATTATCGGCGACAGCTACGGCGCCCTCACCCTCGGCGCCGCCGCCACACACGACCTGCGCGGTTTACGCGTGCACCAGGATCTGCTCACCGGCGAACTCGCCCTCGCCGCCAACGCCCGCGCCCTCGGCCTCGCCGACCGCTACACCGCGCACGCCCTCGACGCCGAACTGCTCAAAGGCGTGCGTGTGGTCCTGCTGCGCTTGCCGCGCGTCCTGGCGGGGCTCAGCGAGATCGCCGACACCATCGCCCGATTCGCCGAACCCGACGTCAAGGTGTTCGCCGGCGGTCGCGACAAATACCTCACCACCACGATGAACGAAGTCCTCGGCGAATCCTTCACCGAGGTGCGGGCCAGCCGCGGCCGCCAGAAATCGCGCATGCTGCTGGTCAGTGGCCCGAAACAGCTGGGCGAGCCGCCATTTCCGGTGCGCGAGCATCTCGGTGAACTCGATATCGATGTCGTCGCGCACGGTGCCGCTTTCTCCGGCGCTCGCCTCGATATCGGCACCCGTTTCCTGCTCGAGCACATGAAGACGATGAAGCCCGACGCACGCACCGCCATCGACCTCGGCTGTGGCACCGGCATCCTGGCCGTGGCGCTCGCCAAGGCCAGGCCCCGGCTGGAGGTGATCGGCACCGATCAGTCCGCCGCCGCGGTGGCCTCCGCCATGGCCACGGTCGCCGCCAACGACGTCGCCGACCGGGTGACGGTGGTGCGCGACGACGCGATGTCCAGCGCCCCGGACAACAGCGCCGACCTGGTGCTGTGTAATCCGCCGTTCCACGTCGGCGCCGCGGTGCACACCGGGTCGGCGATCAAGATGTTCAGCCAGACCGGGCGGGTGCTGCGGCCCGGTGGGGAACTCTGGACCGTCTACAACTCCCATCTCAATTACCGGGGTGTGGTGGAGCGGATGGTCGGGCGCACCGACGTCATCGGGCGCAACCGCAAATTCACCGTCACCAGGTCGGTGTGTGGCCTGCACGATGCCCAAGAACGGTAGAGTCCGATTTGTCGGTCTTTGCCGCAACGCCGAGTCGCCGTCCGGGAACTCGACGCCGGCGACGAACGTTGGACAGAACAAGTTGGAAATCGGGCGTAGCTCGATTCCGGCGGCCACGCATCGACGTGGGCCACGACTCCAGAAAGGGATAAACGGTGCGCGCCACAAGCAATCTGGTGTTGCGCGAAGCACTCGATTCGGTAGGCTAGCCGCACCCGTCGACCGTTGTCCAGTGGACGGCCGACATCCGCGAGGAAAGGTGTGCGCGTGACGATTCGGTGCGGTGTTTATCTGCGTCAGTCGGATGATGCTGAGGATGACGAGCTGGCCATCGATCGTCAGTGGAAAGAGATCATCGCGAAGATCATCGAGCCCCGAGGATGGGAGCCGGTTCGGTATTGCGACAACGACCGGACCGCCGTCGGTGAGAAGCGGAAATTGCCTGAGCGGGACCGGATGCTGCGTGACGTGGAATCCGGAGATCTGCAAGCGATGGCGGCATGGGATTGTGACCGCCTGTATCGCGAGCCGATTGACCTCGAGCACATCATCGCTGTCGCGGACAAGCATCACACCCTCCTCGCGACCGTCACGGGCGACATCGATCTCGGCACCGACAATGGTCGGCTGTTCGCCCGGATCAAAGGCGCGGTAGCGAAGGCGGAAACCGAACGTCGCAGCGCACGTCAGAAGTCGAAGTACCGGCAGCTCGCAGAGTCGGGCGGGAACTACTCGTCGCGCCGGTCGTTCGGTCGACACCCGGATGGATCGCTGAATGCAGCGGAGGCGGCAGCGCTGGCGGAAGCGTATGAGCTGGTGCTCACGGGTCATTCGCTGAACGGGATTCTGACGGACTGGAACCGGCGTGGCATCAAAACGACGCTGGGCAATAGGTGGAACTCGCCGACACAGCTGTCGAAGATCTTGAAGAACCCGCGCAACGCTGGCTGGAAGAGCTACCGCGGTCAGATTCTGGACGAGTCCGAGTTTGGATGGGAGCCGATCGTTGCGCCGGAGATGTGGCGAGCGGTCAACGACATCCTCGCCGATCCGTCGCGGAGACCGGTGGACGTGGCGCGAAAGTACCAGATGTCTGGCTTGGCGTTGTGCAGCGAATGCAAGGCCGACGACGTGCGGTCGACGGTGAAAGCGGCCATGACCTCGACGAGGAGAGAACCGATTTACCGGTGTCGTACGTGCTTCCGCGTTACGCGCCTGACGGAACATGTTGACGACCACATCACGCGACTAGTCATCGCGCGGCTATCGCAGCCGGACGCGGCGGAGTTGCTGATCGATCAGAAGCACCCGGACCTGGATGCGCGGCGAGCTGAGTCGGTTGCGTTGCGCGAGCGCTTGAAGTCGCTGGCGGCTGCCTTTGCGGATGGTGACATCGATGGCGATCAGTTGAAGTTCGCGTCGAAGCGAATTAAGGACCGTCTCAAGTCGATCGACATGGCGATCGAGGATGCGAATCGGTCGCGGTTGTTCAAGGGCATCACTGGTGACGACGCGAAGAAATTCCCCGGTCTGCACCTTGACCGTCGGAGGGCCGTGATCGGTTCGCTGATGACGGTGACCCTGCATCGCCGTAGTCTGCGGCTGCCGTTCACCTCCGACTCGATCGAGATCGATTGGACGCCGTTGGCGGATCCCGCCACAGCATGAGTTCACGGGCTGCCGCTGGCATCTGCAGCGGCAGCCGGGCTGTGGACGCTAGTCGACGAGGGGGATGCGGTGTGTTTCCGGGGGTGTGCGGCTGTCCCAGATGTCGGCCATCAGTAGCGATGACGCTGGGTTGGAGACGTCGACGAGCACCCAGCCGCGGTATTTCGCGTTGGGTGTCGGGTCGCTGGTGAAGTGCTCTCGGTCGGCGATGCAGGTTTCACTGGGCGCCGGCGTCGACTTGGTGTATCCGTCGGGTGTCAGCTCGTCGAACCACGCGTTGGAGATGTACTTGACGGGCGGGTTGGCGGTCGTCTGGACGTCCAGCAGCAGCGCGACATTCGTGCCTTGCGGTGGTGTGGGCGTGCCGTAGGCGGTCGAGCATGTCGGGTCGATCTCGATATCGACGACGGTGACTGTCGCGGTCGGTCCGTCCTGGTTGCTGATCTGGAACGGCTGCCCGATCACGACGTCGATGTACCCACTGTCGGCGGCCGGCGCCGTGGCGCCCTCCTTCGGAAGGGGTTCCGACTCGCCTGAGGAACATCCGGCCAGTACCACACCTGCGGCGATGGCGATGGCCATCGCGCCCCCTGCTCTGTTCATCTATGCCCCTTGGTCCGATGGGTCTGTGTAGGCGATCGATCGAAGATCGGGTTGCCCGGGGGCATCGTTACTTGCATCGCGACTGCATTGCCCGAATTCTGCTGGGGGAGTTGCCCGCTGGAAACATGCGCGAATCGCAGCTGCCGAGCGAGCGTTACTCGGTGGTAGCGAGAACCGTACGCATCGGTTTGGAAACGTCGCGTAACGGTCGGGAATACCTCGGACGATTTTCCTCCAATCAGCTCGCACGCCTGTTCGACCGGCGATATGCTGCAACCTGTAACTACAGACCTAGCAGCAGTTTTCGGGGTCGGGCCGGGATTGCGGAAGGTTGGCTGATGTGGGAAGTGGGTTCGCCGACGCCAGAGATTCGCTTTCGCCGAACGATTCGCCGCTCGAGGTGGCTGGGATCGTTTTCTCTGAACCCGCGGGTACGCCAATGCATTCTGGGGAATGGCTGACCATCGGGTCGGTCATTGTCGACGGCGATCACGTCGAGGTCGTCCCACGACGGGGGATTGAACCCAGGCACCAGCGCCGGTTGATGGCTGCCGCGGTCGAGGCGTGGCTGCACGGTCCCGGTGCGCTCGGGACATGGCGGTATGAGCAGCCGCTCGGGTGGTTGGCCGGTGTGCGTGTGCGGTGTCAGTCCGATCGCCGGCGTTTTCGGTCGACTAGCTCGGCAACGTGCTCGTCGGGTTCGCGTGCCCATGTGGTGTGGTCTGGATCGAGCGTCCCGTCTGGACGGTAGACGTCGCCGAGTCGTGTGCGCCAGTTTCGGATGGCGTCCCCGACGAGGCTGTCGGCGTCCACGTCCAGGGCCTCGGCGATGGCGTTGAGTTGTTCGAGGTCAATCGCTGACTTCAGCCCCAACATCGACGAAACGGTGCCTTTCGGGATTCCGGTCGCCCGGCTCAGGTCGACCTGCTTCATATTCAAAGTCCCCATCCGGGAACGGATCTCGGCCGCGACAGCTTCTGTGAGCCACCCGGTACCCCGTGCGTTCGTTGGCATGCTCTAAGTCTAGTTTCCATATGGAGACTGCCACAACTGGCAGGTCCATGCCGTCGGTGGGAATCGCTGTCGCTAAGTGGTTGCCGAAGTCTCCATATGGCGCTACTGTCGCCATATGGAGACAGCCCAAACGTGGTGGCAGCGGGTCGCCCAGCGTGTCCGTTCGGAGATCAGTCGCTCGGGAATGACCGAACAGCGGGTCAGCATCGAGTCCGGCATTGCGAACGTGACCCTGAGCCGCAAGCTCAATGGCCGCTACCCCTTTTCACTTTCTGACCTGGAGAACATCGCCGACGTCCTCGACGTGTCGCCCGGTGTGTTCCTCTCCGATGAGCACGTCCAGGCGCAGCCATGAGGCACTCGCCCTGCGAAGACCCGGGGGCGTCGGTTGCCCGGCGGGTGCGGAACCTTCCCAGCGAACTGTCGTACGAGGAGATGCGGGACGCCTGGATCGCTGATCAGATCGCCAAGGCCCCGCCACTCACCGAATGGCAGAAGCAGGTGATCCGCACAGCGTTCTCCGAGGCGCGACGGAACGGGGCCGCAGCGTGAAGCCCGCGACCGCTTGTGCGGCGGCGCTCGCTGTGATCGTCGCCGACTGGTCGCTGTACGCCGACGGAGTGGTCAGCGCTGACGTGTTTCTGGCCGTGCTGATCGTCGCGTTGGCAGTGCTCGCCGTGTACGCGCTCCCCGCTCTCAGGGATCGGAGGTGAATCACGTGTACCTGATCGAGGCCTGGGTGCGTTCGCTGCTGCGGACCGCGCCCGCTCCCGCAACGACTTTCGAGTTCCCGGTCATGACCTGGCCGCTGTAGACACCCTCGCCGCAGGTGAAGGGGTCGTCCCTGCGCCGAGGTGCGACGCGGCCCCGGACTCCGGGGCCGCGTCTTCCAAACCACCCCGCACAGAAATCCGGCCGCCGGTGGTAGCGGCGGCCGAACAGAACGAGACAGAGGAGATCTTACGTGATCGGACTGAGTGAGTTGCGAGGGATGGCCAGCAACTACGAGAGCAGCGACCCGGAATTCGCCGGCATGCTGACCGCGATGGCGGATCGCCGGGAGCGCGCGTTCGACGAGCTCGTCTTGGCGCCGCAGCTGCACGCCATCCACCCCGATCTCCCCGACGGTCGCACTTTTGAGCAGCTGCCGCAGGAGCTGCGTGACCGCATCACCGACGCCGCAGCCGCACTCCGCGGGCGGCTCGAAGAGCTGGGGTGGAAGCGCCCGGATACCCCCGGCCGCACATGGCAACACCCCACCTGCGTGCCCGACGGCGTGGTGTTCTACGACGTCGCCGAAGGCATGACGTGGCGGCGACGCGGCGACGACGTCGTCGACCCGTCCGACTCGCACGGCCAGACCTACCGCGCGAACAGCTTCGAGGTCGGCGTCTACCGGGAGGTGCTGCCCGCATGAGCGACGCCCTCGCCCGAACGATCTGGGCCAGCCTGTGCTGCGACCCCGACGACCCGGCTGCCGACACGGTGTGGCCGCAGTTGCCCGCCGAAGTCCGGGCCCGCTACGAGTCCACCGCCGAACTGCTGCGCAAGCAGCTCACCGCGCAGCCCGCGCGGTGGACGCCCCAGCACTTCACCTCCGCGGCCGAGGTGCCTGACGGATGCCGATTCCGGCCCGTCGGCGCCGACTGCGAGTTCATCCGCGTCCACGCTCACGCACGCGCGGTCGTGCCAGCCAACAACGCGATCCGCTACAGCATCGACACCCTCGACGCCCGGTACGCCCGCGGATATGTGGAGGTGACCATCTGATGCTCGGCATCCTCAGCGTCCTGTGGCAGCTCGCCGCCGGCGCCTTCCTGCTCGCCGTCGTCGCGGGCCTGATCACCAACACAGTCCGCGACTACCGCGACCGCCGATCCGCCATGGAGGACACCATGCACGACCCCGAACAGACCCTCGTCCTGCCCGCTGCATCCGACGTCGTGGTCCTCCGCGAAGAATGCGCCGGGCACCTGAGCGTGCAGTATCACCGGCCGCATCCGAGCGGGTACGGCGGATCGGTCGAGATCGGGGTGGGGGACCACACCCGGATCGTCGTCGAATCGGTTGAGGCGCTGCAGTTTCTGCAGGAGCGACTCGCCACCCTGCGGGACCGGTGGAGCAGCGACCTCGGAAACGACCCGACACCGTCTGGTCGCCATGCCCGCGCCGCGAGCAACGGCTACCCGAACCCGCACGAGCTGCACATCGCATCGCTGATGCCGGGAGCCGGGGCGACCGCGTGACCACGGGTTCGGTGCCCCGCCCACGGCCGGGCTGGAAAGAAGACGCCGCATGCCGGGGCCACCACTCGCCGCAGTGGTGGCAGCCAGAGCGGCCGAACGATCCGGCACTCGAAGCCAAGACGGTGTGCAACGGCTGCACGGTGCGCCGCGACTGCGGCCTCACAGCAGTCCGCACCGGCGAGCGCGTGGGGGTGTGGGCGGGGTTCCGAACGGACTCGACGAAAGAACGGCGCCAGCTGCACAGGTGGCTGGGTCTGTCGACCACGAACACCAGGAACGAGACCACATCATGATCATCGACGAGCACGGCAACTGCCTGCACGACGAGGTAATAACGACCGTCACCCACTCGAGTGGCGCCACCTCCTACCACCAGGTGTGCGCGGATTGCGGCTTGCATGTCGCGGGATTCCTCTCCGACGACGCAGCCACGCGACCCGACGACTATGTGTGCCCGATCTGCTGGGGAGCTGGCTGCCCGCACTGCGGAGCCGGAGAAGTCGAACCATACGAACTCCGCGCCGCTGACACCGACGACGAGGACGACGAATTCGCCGGCGACGAATGGGATCGGGCCCGCGACCACGCGATCGATATGGCGGTGGGGGTGTGGTGACCTTCGGATGCCAGGGCTGCCCGACGTGCACGGCTGCTGACCGGGCGCAGTCGAACATCGACCGCGCCCGCGACGCCAACGTTGTCGCCGTCTGCGTCGGCTGCGGCAAGACGTTCACCACCTCGGTGGCAGACATCCTCACCCGGCGCGGCATGGCGCGCTGCTGCCCGTCACGACGGAAGCAGGACGCGTGGTGACCGAACACTTCATCGACGACTGGGAGCATCAGGCCGCGTGCGCCGGTCACCCCGACCCCGAATCGTGGTTCCCCATCGCCCAGGCCGCGGTCATCGAAGACGAACGCGCGACCTGTGAGGCCTGCCCGGTCCGGCTGCAGTGCGCTCAGGCGGCTGTCGCCGCTGGAGATTCCCACGGGATCTGGGCCGGGTTCCGGCTCGACCAGGCTGACGAGCGCACCGCGCTGCGCGACTGGATCAGCCAACAGACCCGCAAAACCGCACCGGCCGAAACCCACGTCTGCATCAACTGCGGAGCGACGTTCGAGCACACGGGCAAGATGCGGCACCGCAAATGCAAGCCGTGCTGGCTCGGCAACGTATCCCCGGAGCAAGCCCGCGACCACCTCGTCGGGCTGCTCGCCTACCTGACCCTGGCCGAGGTCGCTGACCTGACCGGCGTCGAACGGCACACCCTCGGCCGCATCGCCGACGGCCGCCAGGCCATGGTCAAACAGGCCACCGTGGACGCGATCCTGTCGGTCGAGCTGGTCGGATCGGCGGCGCCGGCATGAGCATCCCGACCGAACCCGGCCTGTACGCAGACATCCCCGACGAGGTCTACCACTCCGACCGCGACAGCCTGTCCTCGTCTGGAGCGCGGACTCTGCTGTTCGACAGTCCCAACGAATTCCGCCACGCCGAGCGCGTCGAGAAGACCGAATACGACTTCGGGCACGCTGCACACCTGTACGTGCTCGGCAAAGGCGCCCGCCTCGCGGTCGAGGACTTCCCGACTTGGCAGGCCAAGGGCGCGAAGGGGGTTCGCGAGGGGCATCGTGCGGCCGGACGAGTGCCGATCCTGAAGAAGGACGACGAGAAGGCCCGCGAGATGGCGCGCGTCGCCCTCGAGCACGACCTCGTCGGCGCCTACTTCGCCGAAGGCGAGGCCGAGCTGTCCGGGTGGTGGATCGACCCTGAATACGGGGTGTCGCTGCGGCTGCGCCTCGACTGGATCACCCGCCTGCCCGACGGTCGGCAGATCATCGTCGACTACAAGACAACGCGGTCATCAGGCCATCGCGCATTCGCCAAGTCCGCCGGCGAATACGGCTACTTCATGCAGCAGCCCTTCTATGTCGACGGGTTGCGGTGCCTCGGAATCGAGGTCGACGACTTCGTCTTCGTCTCGCAAAGCAAGTCCAAACCGTACCGGCTGACCGTCTCCCGCATCGATCCCCGCGATGTCGCCCTTGGCCATCTGCTGAACCGGCGCGCCATCGGCATCTTCGCCGACTGCATGGCCCACGACCGGTGGCCGGACGACAGCCACCTGATCAAGACCGCCTCGATCCCCGCTTACACCCGCTATCGAGCTGAGGAGCTGCTCGCATCATGACCCACCCCGACCGCTACCAGCCCACCGATTCCGCCCCGGCCACCCGCGCCGCGATCACCTCGCAGGCCACCGCCATCGAGCAATCCCGCGCGGTCGCCGAGGTCCAGGCCGCGGTGCTCGTCGCGCAGCAGCGGCCCCGCAACCGCGCCGCCGCGATCGCCGAAATGCGCGACGCGACAGCACAGATGAGCGTAGCCAGCCGCGCCTACTACCGGTACCGGCGCGGCGGCGAGAACGTCACCGGCGTCTCGATCCACCTCGCCCGGGAACTCGCCCGCTGCTGGGGGAACATCGACTACTGCATCAAGGAACTCCGCCGCGACGACGTCAAGGGGGAGTCGGAGATGCTCGCCCATGCCTGGGACATGCAAACCAACGCCCGCGCCTCGACAACGTTCATTGTGCCCCACATCCGCGACACCCGCGAAGGCGCCAGGAAGCTCACCGAGACCCGCGACATCTACGAAAACAACGCCAACGCAGGCGCCAGGCGCTTGCGTGAGCAGATCCTCGCGGTCCTGCCGTCGTGGTTTGTCGAAGAGGCCAAGGCCAACTGCGACGCCACCCTCGAAGGTGGCGGCGGCAAGCCTCTGCCACAACGCATCGCCGACGCGATCCGCGTGTACGAGCAGATCGGGGTAGGCGCCGCCCAGCTCGAGGCGAAGGTCGGGCGGACATCCGACGACTGGTCCGGACACGACGTCGGGCAGCTGGGCGTGATCTTCCAGTCGATCAAGCGCGGAGAAACGACCATCGCTGACGAGTTCCCAGCATCGGAACAGGCACCGGATGGTGGCGTTTCCGCCGAGGAGATCACCTCGGCAGGCCGCCGCAAGCGTGCACCCGCCGCGCCCGAGTCGCCAGCTATCGATGAAGCGGAAGACGCCTCGAACGAGGGGGCAAAACCGGACACACCGCAGGCCACGACGACTGACGATCCGTCGGCAGCAGAGCAGGCGGAGGCGCCGGAGGAAGCGGCCGGTGAGCCGCAACCGAAGATGGCGTCGACAACAGCCCAGCGTCGGCTGTCGAAACTGCTCGAGGAGGCCGGCCTCACCGACCGCAAGGCCAAGCTGAAGTACCTGTCCGACCAGTACGGACGCGCCATCACCTCGGCCAAGGAACTCACCGAAGACGAAGCATCCGCACTGATCGAGTTCCTCGAGCATCCCGACGGCGAGCGA
Source organism: Nocardia sp. CDC519 (assembly GCF_059509835.1). NCBI lineage: Bacteria > Bacillati > Actinomycetota > Actinomycetes > Mycobacteriales > Nocardiaceae > Nocardia > Nocardia sp. CDC519. Next base: position 3,504,259 of record NZ_CM183377.1, read on the forward strand.
CTCGACACCGTGGCTGAGGCGGTCGGCCCCACCTCTGTCTCGGACGACGAAGCGCAGCTGCCGGTCGACGGGCAGTGAGCTGCCCGATGGTCGAGCACGACGACACCCAGCGCGCCGGCGAGGGCGAAGTTGTTGTTGGGCCGTGGCCCGGCAGCAGCCGCGTGCCCCCGCCGGCGCGCTGGCGTCCGCATCGCCGTCGCGGGATCCCGCGACGGGTGCCGGTCGACCGGTGGGGGACCAGGGTGCTCATGGACTGCCGCGAATGCCGGACCCCATGGGCGCCGGATGTTCCGATCCCACGCGATCGACTGTGCGAGTCCTGCCGCGCCGACCGCGACGAGGCCGCACCTGGCCTGTTCGATCCGCGTGATCTCGGGCCAGGAGGACGCGCTGATGCCTGAGCACGAGGACGGGGCGCGACTGCCGGACGGCACACCGACACGGCTTGCAGTCCAGTGCAAGCGGTGCGGTGGCTGGCTCGTGTCCGCTGCGTCGGTGGCGCGGCGGATGGGGCCGGCCTGCGCGCGGAGCGACCGCGCCGATGCGGTCAGCCGCGCTGACGAGATCCCCCTGTTCGACCTGGAAACACGATGACCGGTCCGCACCCCGATGAGGGCGGGCACACGCAGAAAGTGGAGGTGAGCATGGGCCTACCGTGGGTCCGACTCGACACCCAGTTCGCCAGCAACCCGAAGATCCTCGAGCTGCTGGCGGAGAACAAGCACCGCGCAGCTTTCGCCTGGGTGTGCTCCCTCGCTTACGCCGGTGCGCACGGGACCGGCGGATTCATCCCTACTGGCGCCCTCCCGTTCCTCCACGCCCGCAGGGCCGAAGCGACCGCGTTGGTCGAGGTCGGCCTATGGAACGCATGCCAGGGCGGCTGGGAAATCAACAGCTGGCACGACTTTCAGCAGTCCAGCCACGAGACCGAGGACAGGAAACAGCGGCTCAGCGAACGCGGCCGCAAGGCTGCGGCGGCCCGGTGGGAAAAGCAGCGTGCGAGCGCGGAACCACCCTAATACCAAGCAATGCAACAAGCATGCAATACGCATTGCTTCAAGCATCCGAACAAGCATCATGCTTAGCCGTCGATATCCCGGTCACCCGAAAATGCTTGCACCTGCGAAAACGATGCTAAATCCGATGCGGAAAATGCTTGGACCTGCGTGAACATGCTACGGACGGACGGACTTACGTAGATGTACTCACCTTGGCATTGAATCCCACGTTCCGAACGCCCGCGAACACGCACACATCGCACGCCGAAATCGCGTTCGCGACGCGCATTTCGCACACCGAAAACGAATTATCCACAGGCCAATTCAGCTACCACCCGCACTAGGAGCACCCCCGTGAGCTGTACGCCGCGTACCGGGCGGTGATGACCGGATGACCCTCGACCGCACCGGCGAACCGCGCGACACCGACGACCCGGAACCGTGGCACGACCCCCGATGCCGGAACGGATGGCTCGGCTACGACCACGAACTCCGACCCATTCCCTGCCTCCAGTGCCGCGACCACCTACGCGCCGGGACCGTCCGAACCAACGACTACTCGACCGGAAGCCCATCCGCTCGAGCACAAGCCGCAATCGAGAAAGCAGAACGAGATGAAAACCGCTGACACACCACCCCTGGTGTTTCTCGACACCGAGACGACCGGCCTGCACCCAGATCGCCGTCCATGGGAGATCGCGATCATCCGGCGCGACGAGGACGGCCAGTCCGAAACCACGATCCAAATCCGCGACGTCGATCTCGCCAACGCGGAACTCATCGGACTACAGATCGGCCGATTCCACGACCGGCACCTCAACTACGGCGACGCCGACTACGACCGCCATGAGTCCGACGACCAGCACCTGTTTCTGACCGAAGCGGTGGCCGCCGCCGAGGTCGAGCTCCTCACTCGCGGTGCCCACATCGTCGGCGCGGTGCCCAATTTCGACACAGAGTGCCTCGCCGCCATGCTGCGCCGACATCGACTCTGCCCTGCCTGGCACTTCCACCTCATCGATATCGAGGCGCTGGCTGTGGGATTCCTCCACGGCCGAGCCGTGGAGCTCGAGCGTATTGCCCAACAATTCTCCGGTGAACCGTGGGACTCGCCGGCCAACGATGCGGGGCTCTTTCGCAGCTCTGCGCAGCCGCCGTGGAGATCTGACGACCTGTCGGCCGCGATCGGAGTCGACCCGCCCAGCAAGGAAGAGCGCCACACCGCGATGGGGGACGCCCGCTGGGCGATGCGTCTGTACGACGCGATCACCGGAGGTACCCGATGACTCACCAAGAACCATCGGCAACCGCCCGGCAGTTCGCCGAGGCCCGCGCACAGTCCGAGGCCGCCCAGCAACGCGCCGCCGACCGCCGCGCCGCCATCGACGCCTGCGGCATGTGCGGGCCGGACGGCTACCGCGACGGCGCGGTGTGCGACCACGACCCCGACACCGTCGACCGCGCCCGCCGCGGCATGGCCGCCGTCCGCGCCGCCCTCGCCCAGAAGGCGGCACAACGCGCTGAAAGCGACTCACCCTCACCGGGTGTCGCGGAAGCCCCCGAAAGTGCGCCCACGGCCACGCTGGGCACCGAAACGGGCGACCCGGAACCGACTACCGCCGACCAGGAGCACGCACATGCCTGAACTTGCGCAGAACGTCGTCATCGACCACGACGCAAAGACCCTCACCATCGACGGCCGCGAATTCCCGTGGCACATCAGCGACCGCGGGCCGCGTCACACGCCCGGAAACGACGTCAACCCCGAGCAGATCACCGTCACGTTCTACGCCGAGAACGCCAGCGTCATCGGCAAGCCCGGCGCGTCGCCTGAGCCCGAGATGTACCCGCTTACCGACTACCCGACCCACGAAGAGACCTTCGCCGACTTCGCCGCCATCCGTACACAACTCGACGGCCTGCCCGAAAGCCTGAACTTCATCGTGTCGTGGTGGATCTACGACGACCAGAGCGCAGATTTCCGCAAGTACGACGCCGACGAACAACCACAGTTCGACCTGCTGGTGTTCCTGCCCCGCAAGACCGCGACGAGTGTGTTTCGCACTCACCGGTTCGACCGCGCCGAGGTCGAGGCATGGCTCTCCGGGCCGGTCCGCGAGCGCACCATGCGCTGGTTCGGATGGGCTCCCGCCCATGCATGACACCCACCGCCCGATGCGCCTGTCGGCCCGCGACATCGACGAACAACGCGCCGCCCTGAAAGTCGCCTGCCCGTACCAGCCCTGCGCCGCACCCGCCGGCGAAGCGTGCACGTTCGTCGCCTACGACGGCACCCGCATGGCCACCCGCCTACAGCACCCGGCCCGCGTGGCCCGCGCCCGCAAAGAGGCTGACCGTGCCTGAGTTCACCGACGCCGAACGCGACCTACTGCGAACGCTGAATGCCCGCATCACCATTGGCGCGTTCATCGCCAACTCTGCTGACGCCACCGAACGGCTACGCCACGGCACCCTCTCCGGCGGCGGCTACGGATTCAGCTACGAAGCCACCAAGACCGCACTTCAGGGTCGCCGGCATGAGTGGATCCCCGACCAGTGGTACCCCGACGGCCGGATCGCCCGCTGGCGCGAAGGCGCCCTGCTGTGGGAGGCGCGGATCACCTACGCCCGGCTACAGCGGTGGGCCGAGTCGCTGCCGCCGAAAGTCCGCGAACAGGCGGCCATCTGGTACCGCATGCGCCCCGAGGAAACGCGCGACCTGGCCGCCCTCGCCGCGCTGACCCTCTACGCCATCCGCCTCGATGACCCCGAGCCGGGGTTGTTCGAGGTCACCGACCTCACGGAGGCGGCCCGTGCCTGAATTCACCGATACCGAACTGGATCTGCTGCGCGATATGCCGGTCCACGTCGGCCACGTCATCGCGGACCCGGACGACGGCATCGCCGACATGCGTGACCGGCAGATCGGCGGCGGCGGCCACGGACTCCACTACGAGTACACCCGCACCGCCATCGAGGCCGTCTGGCGTGAATTCATCCCCGTCCGGTGGGCCGACGAGGCCGACATCCGGCCAACCGGTTCGCCGATCAAATGGCGCTCCGGCGCCCTCCTGCGTGAGGCACGCATCACCTACACGCGCCTTCACCGGTGGGCATCGAACCTGCCCGCCGGCATCCGCGCCGACGCGCTCACCCACTGGCGCGCCTGGGACATCCGTGCCCTGGTCGATCTCGCCCTCACAGCCATCGACCACGACCCCGAACCCGCCCTCTTCGACATCCAGGAGTTGACCAATGCCTGACCGCTACCGCAAGAAGCCCGTCGAGATCGACGCCGTGCAGTGGGACGGAACCGCTGAAGCAGCGACCCCGATCATCGAGTGGGCGCTGGCCAACAACGTGACCATCACCTACCACTGCCCGGACGGCGACGCCTGCCGCCGGGAAACGCACGTCCTGCTGGTGTGCACGCTCGAAGGCGCGATGAGGGCACTTCCTGGCGAATGGATCATCCGCGGCCTCGCGGGCGAGTTCTACCCGTGCCGCGACGACATCTTCCGGCGAACCTACGAGCCAGTGGAGGCGCAGACCAATGCCTGACCAGACCCCCGCCCCGCTGACCGACGAGCGGCTGACGCAGTGGGCAGACGGCGCCAGTGGGGTCCCCGCCTACTGGCTCGAAGAGCACGACGGCTACATCGGCGCGATGGCCGCCGAGCTGCTGGCCGCCCGCGCCCGCATCACCGAGCTGGAGTCCGAGCGCGACGCGGCCATGGAGGTGATGAACGGCCATCGGTGCGATGAGGCGGCCGAGCACGCGTTCCGGCGTGCCATCGCCGCCGACGCCCGCGCCGCCGAGCTGGAGGCTGAGCGGGCCGAGAACCGCGCTCAGTTGGTCGGCGCACGCACCCGGATCACCGACCTGACGAAGCGCATCACCGAGCTGGAGGCACAGCAGCCGGACCCGGTCGGGTACATCGTGCTCGCGAAACGCGAAAGCCCCCTGATCGTCGGCGAGTACCGGTATGCCGTCCACGCCGGCGCCATGCTCCGGGACACCCTCGAACAGGCTGTCAGCGACCGCGCCAACAGCGCGCCCGGCCCCGAGGTCGAGTACGTCATCGCGGAGCTTCGGGAGGCGGTAGGCGAATGAGCGCTCGTAACTATCCGCCGTTGGCCGAGCGTCTTGCCTCAAAGCTCATCCCGATGCCATCGGGATGCATCGAGTTCACCGGCTATCGGGACCGCATCGGGTACGGCACGATTCGCGGCGAGGACGGCAAGAAGAAACAGGCGCACAGGGTCAGCTGGGAACTTCGCCACGGTCCAATCGCCAGGGGAATGGTCGTTCGACACAAGTGTGACAACCCGCCGTGCTGCAACCCGGACCACCTGGAGATCGGCACACATGCCGACAACTCAAGGGACATGGTGATTCGCGGTCGGTCATTGCGGGGCGAGAAGAACGGCCGGGCACGGCTGACGAATGAGCAGATGCAGGAAATCCGCTCGCTGATCAAGGCGGGACGTAGTTACCAGTCCATCGCTCGGATGTTCTCCATATCCCCTTCATATGTCTGCGATCTTGCGCACGGCAGATCGCGCTGGCCACAAGGAGGTACGAGGCGATGAGTGGCACCGCGACCCCTGATCAGCGCGCCAGGATCGTCCCGCCTGGCGGCCCGCGGTGCTGGGACCCGAAGGGCCTTCGTGAACGGCTGTGCGTCCAACAGCACTACGCGCCGGACCAGCACACCAGAGACACGATCCAGAGCCTGATCAACCTGCTCGACGTGCACCGGCCGACTGGCTCGCACGGCAAGCACGGTGACCTTCACACGCCGACCTGTGGATGCGAGGACCGAATCTGATGAGTGACACCACGATCCGCGACCAGCGCGCCGCCACGAGCGACCGCGAACCCCTCACTGCCGACCAGCTGCGAGACCTGCCCGGAGGCGCGACGGTCTGCGACAGGTTCGGCGGGGCGTGGGGATTGAGGTGCGGTTGGTGGACCGACCTGACTATGTCGTTCACCGCGTCCGACCTGATCGCCGCCCGTGGCCCCCTCACCCTCATTTCCTCGACACCGCTGGAGCTTTCCAATGGCGAGTGACCGCGACACGCTGGCCGACCTGATCGACGAGACCCGCATCGACGGGTGTTCGTCGACCGAGGCAGCCGACTACCTGTTCGCGAAGGGCATCCGTCCACCCGCCCGGCGCATCGAGACCGCCGACGAGCTCGCCGCGCTGCCGGTCGGGTCGATGGTGCTCGACGCGTTCGCCGCCGGATGCACGCGCGTGCACCCTGACCCCGTCATCGGTTGGGTGAGAGCTACGGAAGCAGTTGGTGGCGGACAACATCGGCACCGGCCGTACCTACCTGCGGTCGTGCTGTGGGAGCCCGACCCGGGTGGGTTCGTCCCGCTGTGCCGGGAGTGCGGGAAGCCGTCACCGTGCCCGACCCAGCTTGCCACCGAGCAGGAGGGCCGCTCATGATCTCTCTCTGGTGGAGCTTCGCGCTCACAACGATCGGCGTGACCGGCCTCGTCCTCGTCTACCGATCCCAGTCCCTCGCCGGCCCCATGATTGGCCTCGCTGTCCAGACGCTCTGGATCGCGTATGCCGTCGCCACCCGGCAGTGGTGGTTTCTGCTGTCCGCGTTCACCTATGGCGGCGCGAATATCTACGGCATCGCCAAACGCCGAGCAGCTGCCGAGCAGGAGGGCGGGCGATGAACGCCGAAGAGTTCGAGGCCATCGCGGCGCAGCGCAAGGCGAACCACGACAAGCGCATCGCCGAGATGTTCATGCGGCCCGCGGTCTGCCGCTACTGCGGCGCGAACGTGGTCGACGTCGAGCAGCACATGCAGTTCCACGACGGGATCGGCAAGGCGTTGGAGCAGATCGCGAAGACGCTCGAACGGTTCGCACGACCAGGTCGGACGAACGTGTACGGCATCACTAAGCGTCGACGGGGCCAGCAGGAGGGACACCGATGAACGCAGCGATCAGCGTCGGTGTCGGCGTGGCGTACTTCGCTGTCGGAGTGGTCGCTGCGCGGTGGTTCGTCGCCAGTAAGTACCGGGAAGCGCGCCGACGCGGTAGATCGTGGGGCACCTACAAACGCGACGAAGACGTGGCGTTGGGCTCGGTATTCATACTGGTTGCCTGGCCACTGATCGGCGCGGTATTCGCGGTCGCGTGGACCGGGTATCGGCTCCTGACGCCGCGCACCGTCCGCCGCGTCGACGCAGGCATCGTGGACCAGCCCACAGACCGACGGTCGAGTGACTATCCACCGCCGCCGCCACCACCACGGCGGTCGAAGCCGGGGCAGGGGCCGCGATGAGTATGCCGTTGCCGCGCCCTGACGTCCCCGGCGAGATCCGTGCCAACGTCGTCCGGATCATCGCAAGCGCCCTCGCCCGCTACCGCAACACCAAGACCTCCGACGAACCGGCCACAGTGCGCCTGAAGGTGACCAGCAGAGCGCCGGGACTGTGGGAGACCACGCTTGCCGCGATTGTCGGTGAGGCTCTCGCTGACGCCGGGCTGTTACCGACCGGTGAGCAGTTCGGTGTCGGTGGCGACGCCGAACCGTGCTGCATTCACGAAGACGGGCACGCAGCACGACTGGACCAAGCCGCCCACGGTGGACCGCTCCGGCACCGCTGGACCCATCCCTGGCGGGAGGTGCCCGATGAGTAGCGGCCAGACCCCTCGGGACGCCCAGCGCTTCCCGCGCATGAACCAGCGTGCCGTCCGCCGGCGGATCCGCCGCCAGCGCGCCGCACTCGCGACCCCGTTCCTCGATTCGCTGGCAGCCGCCCACCGAGCCGGTGCGCGCGGGCGAGCCGTCATCGGCTACGCCGACTGCGAATGCGACATCTGCGACCGCATTTTCGAATACTCCAAAGAGAAGAGGCTGGCCAATGCCTGACCGATTAGTGCACAATTTCGACCCCGCCATGGTCGCGGAGGCGTTCCATCAGATCAGTCGATCCATGCAACGCATGGGTGAATCGCTGGCCGTCCAGGCCGCGCTCACCGACATCATGCGCGGCGACATCGACAGTGCGGATGGGCGGCTAAAGCGCGTCTCGGAGGAGAAGCTCGCGGACGTGTCGGCGGCTGCTGCGATGCTGTCTGTTCGGGCACGGTTTGTCGCCGCTGAACTCGAGCGTGCCCGCGCCGCAGCCGACACGACGGACGGCGGCGATGACCAGTAGGCGGCGGGACAAGATCGACGAGCTGGTCGACTGGCAACTGGCCAAGGGCGGTCACCGCGTCAACTGCCAGCCGCCGCCCATACGGCCGTCGATGCTTCGCCGGCGCCTGGAAGCAATCACCGCGCACCTACGAAACGTGCTCCAAGGCCGATGTAGGTGAGACAGTTCCTCGACCAGCCCCGAAACACCCGAACCCCGAAGGACACAACCACCATGGCAATCCCTACCACACGCGAATTCCACATCGGCGACATCCTCAGCGTCACCTCCGAGCGCCTCGTCTCGCCCCGCCATATCGATGGCCTGTACGACCTGCTCGGATGGATGACGGGCGAATCCCCAATGTCCCATCAGCTGCCCCGCTTCGCCGTCGAGTGCGCGCCGTCGCTTCGAGAGCAGCACCCCGACCTTGCCGCGCTGGACGTTCCCGATGGGTTGAACTCGAAAAAGGCCGTGCTGGCATGGCTCGAGGGGCAGGAGCAGAAGTACGGCTCTTCCCGCCCTGTGGCGCCGTTGTCACGCGAGAGTCACACGTCAATCGACCCCGTCGCCGAGGTTCGGATGAACTATCCGCACGTTGAGGTCGTGTGCGTCGCTGCTCCGGAGTAGCGCCACAGCGACGCAAGCATTCTCTACGGGCCACCCGGCATATTCACCGGGTGGCCGTAGCTGCAACCCCGGCTACCTCACGACGACCGGCTTGGAGCTCGTCTCCGTCGTGGTCTCGATGGCAACCGGGATATTCGGGGAAACCGTCAATGTCAGTTCGCCGCCGTTCGCCAGCTCCACCGTGAGCATCGAAGCCTCCCCGGACTTAAGCGCGGTGGACACTTCTTGCCTCAACAGCACGGCCTCCGGCTCGTGCAGCCGGTACTCCTGCCCGCCGTAATAGAGCTTGGTACCTGCCATCTCACGCCCTCCTATCAAACTCCCCAGCCCCGTGCCGGGGACACTCAGTCCCACGCGCGCTCGATCAGAGCCCGCGCCGCCGACCCATACGCGGCCTGCCGACGAAGACCGTCCCACGCTTTCTCGTAGTGCGCCAGCTCCGACGGGGTGTTCACTGACAGCTCCGCACTCAACGTCTCCACCAGCGCCAGCCGCGTGTCATAGAGCGCGAAGCTCGTTGTGGTGTAGACGAACTGATAATCGATCGGGACGATCCCCAGCAGCAGCCTGGGATTGCCGAACGCGCTGTCCAGCAGATGCTGCAGCTGATCACGTCGCACCTGATCGTCGGCGCCCACCCGCATCCGGAGCACCGGCTCATAGATCAGCACAGCGTATTTCGTGACGCCGGACTGCAGGGCCTGCTGCCGCTGCAGCCGCGCGGCCACAGCATCGTCGAGATCATCAGGGGTGCCGACGAAGTCGATGCAGGTCGAGAGGACCGCGCGCGCGTAGTCGGCCGTCTGCAGCAGCCCGGACACGAGCACAGCGGAATAGATCCGCACCGTCTGCGCCTCAGCATCCAGCTCGACACCGCGGCGTTGCCTGCGCGCGTGGCCGGCCGCGGTGATCCGTTTCCATTCCGTCCACTGCGCCTGCACATTCCGCAGGGACGCGATCAAGTCGGGCAGCGCCAACTCTGCATGGCAGATCCGGCACCACACCTCCAGATCCGCCTCGCTCGGCAGCTGTTTACCCAGCTCGATCCGAGACGTCTTCGACCAATGCCAGCCCGCGGCCGTGGAGAGTTGCCGCCCGTCCAGACGTGCGTCCTTGCGCAGCTCGCGCAGTCGCGCGCCGAGCGCCTGCCTGAAACGGGCGACACCGCTCACCGGTTGACCAGGTATTCCGCGTACGGCGTGGCAGAAGCCCACACCCGGTCACGGACACGGACCGCGTGCGCGACGATCTCCGGGTCCTCGGTGGCGACCGCGCCCACCCAGTAGCCGCGATCGTCGAACAGGCTGAACGTCAACACATCCTCGTCGAACAGCCAGAAATCCTCAGCGACCCGATCGGCCGGCGCCGCATCATGGCGCGGCAGATACCGGACCTCCTCGCCAGCGGCGACGTTGTGCCGAGTCAGCGCCAGCAGATACCGGGTGTAGAGGGTGTGCGGAACCGACACGATGCGCGCCCGCTGCACCGCGACACCGCGCTCGGTCGCGGCCTTCACCTGATCGGTCCAGCCGCGGAACCAGTCCCCGCCCGGATCGATCGTCTCGTCCTCCCGGAAAGCGGCCAGCGACGGCTCCTCGTTCTCGGTGAGGTACTCATCCCGCGTCTCCAGATGGAACGCACGGCGTTTCGCGGCGGCCAGCTTCGTACGGAACTGGTCAGCTCCGAGCAGTAGCTGCATCCGGGCGCACCTCCACACCGATCGGGATCTCGACCGCGGCCTCGTGGCCGGGGATCTTCATTTGCTCCAGCGCTTCCGGGTCGACGACCGGCTTCCCTTCCAGCAGGAAGGTCCCGTGCCCGGTGTCCTGCAGACCGTGCAGGCAGGTGCCCGGCTCGCAGAACTGGAGTAGCCGATGAGGAATCTCGATCACGTCATCCCTATCGGTCTTCCATCCCTGGACAACCAGCGAACCTCGATCGCTGACGTACAGGCGCGGCGACCCGTCGCCACCGGATTCGCCGCCGATAAAACGTACCTTCATGGAGGGCTCCACTTCGCATTGAGTGTGTGAGTTTGCGTGAGCAACGCCTCAAGGGTCCCTGGTCAGTGCGATGTAGGTCAACCACTCGCGCACTTTCGCGCACTTTTGTAGCCAGTGGCGTGGCCCGTTCCATAGCGTTCGTACTACCCCGGCGCCGGGTGTCGCCCCCATGGCGCACCAGCGGCTCGGAGGGCGTGCCGCAGGTGGCGTGAGCCCCGACGCCGGGGATATCCAAACCACCCATATCCCGAGCGAGGTCCCCATGCTGGACATCCTTGCCCTGATCGTCTTGGCCGGCGCGACCGGCGTGGTCGCGGTGATCCTGTATCCCTTCGGCGAATTGGCGCCGGAGCGGGAGTCGAAGCCCACTGCTCGTCCTCCGCGTTCGCACCCGAAATCATCGGCGAACTGGGACACCGCGATCTGGGTTCCGGGCTGGCCACACGAGGCACCCGATGACCCGCCCACCGTCACGCAGGCGCGCCAGATCATGCAGGCCCATATGAGCTGCGACCGTCGCGAGTGCAGCCGGAAGCAGGTGGCGTTTGACGTGCTCGTCGCGAACGGCGTGCTGGTTCCACGAGGGGCCCGCAGATGATCACGCGCAACGACCCGAGATACGAGCGCTGCCACGAGGAACCACGCCTGCGCACCGTGGAGCACGCGCGCGGCATCGTCGGCATCCACACCCGCATCGGCTGCACGATAGACACCTGCACGCGCCTGCGCACAGCGCGCCTGTACCTCGCCAGCCAGCGATGATCGACCGGGGCGAGGAGATCACCGGCTGGGTGCAATGGCATGACGACGCAGGCCTGTGGTCGCCGGTCTACGCGTCGGGGTTTACAGGCGATCCGATGCCGCAGCAGGCGATGCTCGACACCATCGCGACGGCCAGAGAGCTCGAAGCCTCAGCCCCAGCCGGTTTGGGCCGACCGATCATCGACGCCGATCCGCTGTATGTGAACGATCGGGAGGAGGTGAACATGAACATTCTGGAACCAGGTCCCGAGGGGGCCTGCTCGGACGAGCCGCAGGTCGAACGCGACAAGCCGTGACCCCTCCATGATCACGATCGGCCACCACCAGGGCGAACCTGGTGGTGGCCGTTTTCGTGCACCCCCTGCTCGTACGGTCCGGCCACATGACGAGCCCGTCCGGATCAGTGCGCATCGAGGTCGAGGCCGACGCGTCCGACTTTGAACGATCCCTGCAACGGGCCGTCGCCGCCGCGATGCGCGACGTGCAACGCGACCTGGCCCGCGACGCCCTCAACGTCGCCGTCGACCTCAACGATTTCCAGGCCGAGGTGCGCCGAGGCATCGACGAGGCGCAGCGCTACGCCAACACCCACCGCATCACGCTCGGCGTCGACATCGACAGTGCCGGCGCGGCCACGCAGATGCGCGCCACACACCAGCTGCTCGAGTCCATCGCCACACCGATCCGGCAGCAGGTGGACGTCCAGGTCAACCGGCCGAACCAGCAGCAGGCACCCGGCGACGGCAACCAGCAGTTCACCTGGAGCGTGGATCTCGACGTCGCCGCGGCGATGTCGCAGTTTCAGGCCTTCCAGCAGCAGCTCAACGTCGGGTCCACGCCGGTCACCATCCCGATCGACATCGCCGGCGCCGGCGCACTCGCACAGATGGCGCTCCTGCGTGAGCAGCTCGAAGGCTTCACCCAGCCGCCGATCGTGCAGCAGGTCAACCTGGATCGGCCCGACACCAACCCGATCCATGTCAACGCTGAACCGGATTTCACCGGCTTCGCGCAGCAGGTCGAGGCCGAGCTGCAAGCGCTCCAGCAGGCCAACGACTGGCGGCTCACCATCCCGGTCGATATCGGCAGCGCCGCGACCCTCGCACAGATGGCGCAGCTGCGTCAGCAACTCGAGGCGCAGGCCCGCACGATCACCCAACGCATAGAGATCGACGTCGATCGTGGAGGTCTCGACCGGGCGAGTGCCTCCGCGCGGTCGCTGGGCTCGTCACTCTCCAGCCTCGGCGGCCTCACCGGCGGCCTCACCGCAGTCGTCGGCGGCATCGCCGCCATCGGCGGCGCGGCTGGCGCCGCAGCCGGCGCTGTCGGCGGACTGGCCGTCGCCGCCACCGCGCTGGCACCGGCGTTCGCTGCGGGAATCGGCACCGTCGTGGTCGCCATGCAGGGCGTCAAGGACGCATTCGACGCTGCATCCGACGCTGCGGAGAACGCGCCGAGGGAAGCCGAAGCCCAAGCGAAGGCAGTTGCATCGGCCGCCAACCAGGTCGAAGCTGCCGAACGCTCGCTGCGCCAAGCGAAGAAGGACGTCACCGACGCCGAAGAAGACCTCACACGCGCCCGCAAAGACGCCACCGAACAGCTCGAGGATTACCACCGCACCGCCAAGGAAGGTGTCCTCGACGAACGGCAGGCCGCGCGTGATCTCCGCGAAGCGCAGCAAGACCTCGCGAAGGTCAACCCATTCGATGCCGACGCACGAGAAGAGGCCGTCGACCGGGTAGCGCGAGCGCAACTGCGCCTTGAGCGAGTGCAGGACCGCAACGCCGACAACGCCGAGAAACTCGCCGAGGCCGAGACCAAAGGCATCGAGGGTAGCGACCAGGTCGTCGCCGCAAAAGACCGGCAGGCCCAGGCCAACGACAATCTCGCTGCCGCGCAAACTCAACTCGCGCAGGCGCAAACAGCGCTCGCCGAAGCTCAGGCGGCGGCGCTGCCCTCGGCGGAGAAACTCGACCAAGCCCTGGCCAAACTGGCCCCGAACGCCGCTGCGTTCGTCCTCGCATCCCGTGACCTGGCCGACGAATGGACCGAGGTCCGAAAAGCCGTCCAGAACAACTTCTTCGAAGGCCTGGACCAGACCCTGCGCCAGCTCGCCGACGCTGTGCTGCCCACGCTGCAGGCCGGCATGAGTGCGGTTGCTGGCGAGCTGAACCTCGGGGCCCGAGGCTTCGCCGACTTCCTGTCATCCGCCGAAGGTGTGCGCGGTCTCGACGCGATGTTCACCTCCACCGAAGGCTTGCTGCGCGGGATGCGGGAGGGCAGCGAAGGGTTCCTGTCCTCGCTTTCGGAAATGGCTGTAGCCGCACAGCCGTTTGCGGAAACGATCGGCCGCGCCTTCGGTTCCATCGGCACCGCCCTCGGTGACGCGTTCTCCGAGATGGCGAGTAGCGGTCTGCTGGGCCGCGTCCTCGAAGGACTCGCCACCGCCCTCGAAGGACTGGGCCCGCTCCTCGGCGACCTGTTCACCACCTTCGCCGAGCTCGGCGCCCGGGTGCTGCCCGCCCTCCAGCCATTGTTCGTTGCCCTCGGTGACGCCCTCGTCGCGATGGCACCAGCGCTCGGCGACCTCGGCCGCATTTTCGCGGATTCGCTGACCGCGCTGATGCCGTCGCTGTCGTCGCTGATCTCCGCCCTGGCCACCGGACTGCAGCCGGTTCTACCGGTGATCGCGGATTTGCTCGGCGCGGTAGCCGCCGCGATCCAGCCGATGATCGGCCCGTTGTCGCAGGTAGCGGTCGTGGTCGGCACCGCCATCGCCGACGCTGTCCGCGCCCTGGCCCCCGCCCTGGGCCCGCTGGCGCAGGCCTTCGCCGACATGGTCACTGCGGTCGCCCCGCTGGTCCCGCTGTTCGCCGATTCCCTGTCGGTGATCCTGCAGGCCCTGGCGCCGGCGCTGTCGCAGATAGCGCTCGCCCTGGCGCCGGTGATCGCGATGTTCGCCGAGCAGATGCGGCCGGTGATCGAGCAGCTGGCGCCGATCCTGGCCCAGACCGCGATGATCATCGGCGTCGCCCTGGCCGACGCGATCACCCAAATCGCCCCGGTCCTACCGCAAATCGTCCTCGCCTTCACCAACCTGCTGCTCGCGGTCGCTCCGCTGCTACCCGAGTTCGCGAAATTGGCCGCCGAGATCCTCCCGCCCCTGGTGCGGATCTGGGTCGAGATGACCCCGGTGACGATCAAACTGATCGAAGCCCTGACCTGGCTCGTCACCCAGGTCCTGCCGATCGTGATCTCCCACTGGGAAATCATGGGCTCGACCCTATCGACGGTCCTGACCATCGTCGGCGACGCCATTGTCTTCTGGAAAGAGGTCTTCCGACAGGCCTTTACCGAGGTCAAGGGCTACTGGGACGACTTCATGGGCAAGGTGGACGGCGTAAAGACCTGGTTCACCGACACCCTGATGCCCGCCCTCGGCTCCGGGATCGAAATGGTCAAGGGCTGGTTCGAAACCGGGCTCCGCGCCATCGGAACAGCCTGGTCCGGGCTGATGGACGCGGCGAAGGTGCCGGTGAAGTTTGTCGTGGAAACTGTCTGGAACAACGGCCTGCTCAAGGCCTGGAACGCTGCGGCGAAGTTCCTGCCCGGCGTCGAGCCGATGGAACCGGTCACGCTCCCGTTCAACCGCGGCGGTGTGCTGCCCGGCTACACGCCCGGCAAGGACGTCCACAAGTTTATCTCCGCCGACGGACGCATGGGTCTGGCGCTGTCCGGCGGCGAGGGCATCGCGCGCCCGGAAGTCGTGCGCGCCATGGGCACCGGCCGCTGGGACGCTATGAACGCTGCCGCCCGCTCCGGCGGCGTCGCCGGCGTCCGCCGCTTCTTCGGCTTCGCCACCGGCGGTGTGATCCCCACCCGCATGTGGGAGCTGATCAGCGAGCGCTGGCCAGACATGGTGTGGACCAGCGGATACCGCGACACACCCGACTACCACGGCGCGAACATGGCCGGCGACTTCGCGACCGGCCAGGTGCCCTCCCGCACCATGCAAGAGGTCGCGAAGTGGATCTATGAAACCTACGGGCCCGAAACGCTCGAGCTGATCCACTGGCCCCTCAACGGCTGGGAAAACATCGACAACGGGCAGCCGTTCAACTTCGGGCAACCCACCAACGACCAGCACCGCTCACACGTGCACTGGGCGATGGACCACCCACCCGGTGACCCCGGCGACAAGAAAGACGGTGGTGGGTTCCTCGGCGCGATCCGACGCGCCGGTGAGAACCTGATCGGCGGCGTCAAGGACAAGGTCGCCGACGTGTTCGACAGCGTCATCTCCGGGATCGCCAGCGCCATACCCGAATTCGGTGGCCTGTTCGGGCAGCTGCCGCGCACCATCTTCGAGAGCTTCCGCACCAAGATGCGCGAGTTCATCACCGGCAAGGGTGAGGGCGAGGACCAGAAACGCGAATCGGTGCCCGTCGGCGGAGACGTCGAGATGTTCCGGCCGCTGGTGCGCGACCTGCTCAAGCACTACCAGCTGCCGCTTACCCTGACCAACAACACGCTGCGCCGCATGCAGCAGGAATCGTCCGGCCGCGTCGACGCCGTGAACCTCGACGACATCAACGCCCAGAACGGGACACCGTCGGTCGGGCTCATGCAGGTGATCGGCCCCACCTACGCCTCCCACAAAGACCCCGCCTTCGACAAAGGCCCGTACCTGTACGGGGTGTCGATCGACCCGGCCGCGAACATCTCCGCGTCGATGCGGTACGCCCTCGCCCGCTACGGCGACCTCGCCTCCGCCTACGACCGCGCCGGCGGATACCAGGTCGGTGGCCTGATCCCCGGTGTCGGCACCGGAGATATCGTGCCCGCGCTGCTGGAGCCGAAGGAGTTCGTGATGAACCGGCGCGCCACCGCGCGCTTCGGACCGCTGCTGCGCGCGATGAACGCCGCGGTGCCAAGGTTCCAGACCGGCGGCGACGTCGGCGGCATGATCGGTGGCCTGATCACCGTGCCGGTCATGGTCACCAACTGGGAAGCCGCCCGCGGCATCCTCGGCAGTGCGGCACCGGCCCCGGCCGTCGACATGACCATCCCGCCCACCACAACGACGACGACAGCACCGTCGACCGCGGTGGTGGATCCAGCGCAGGAACTCGGACCGGCCGCAGCCACCGCGACCGGCAGCGTGGTCGACGCCATCGGCCAAGGCGTGGCCACCGCGGTCGCCGATTCGCTGCGCGCCCTGATCGACTCGGTCACCGACCGCGCCGCAGCCGAACGCCGCGTCGCCGAGACCGCCGTGATGGACGACGACCAGGCCCTCGATGAGCAGGGCCGGATCCTGTCCGACACCCGCGACATCCTCGAACGCACCGAATCGTCACAGCAGCTGGTGCTGCAGGAGCAGTTCGAGCAGCTACGCAACCAGGTCGCCGAGGTCGCTGGCCGTCTATCCGGCGGGGTGCTGATCCCGATCGTGCAGACCGCAATGGATCAGGCCCTCGGCGTAGTCAAAGACCTGCTCGGCGCCGGGTTCGCCGAGGTCACCGATGGCACCGACCGAACGACCTCCGCGGTCAAGGAACTCGACCTCGACATCAGTTCATCCGCCAACGGTGGTGGTGGCGCGACACCGCCGCCGTTCGGTGCGCCCGGCAGCGCGTTCGATGCGGCATCGGCGATCAGCGACGCCGTCGTCGCGGTCGCGAACACGGCACGGCAGGCCTTCGAGCGGGTCGCCCAGGACATCGCCAACGCCGCGCTCGCGCAACGCCCGTCGCGTGTCGACAACAGCCGTGGTGTCCTCGGCCGCGACATCTCTGGTGGCCCGCTGGTCGACATGATCGTGCGGCTCACCGGTGTTGAGATCGAGATCCGCGACAACCTCGAGCAAACCCTGGACGAGATCAAGCAGTTCCGCGGCGACCTCGTCTCCTCGTTCGATGAGTCCGGGCGTCTGGTGTCCGACACCGCGACCCTGATGCAGCGCAACGAGTCCTCGCGGGATCTGGTGATCGCTGAGCAGAACCGCATCAACCGCGAGTTGATCAAATCGGTGCTGCGGTACCTGATCTCGTCGGTGCTGCTGCCGATCATCACCGCGATCCTCGGCGCGATGATCCAGCTCGCCGCCACTGCCATCGGCGCCGCGATCGGGTCGATCATCCCCGGCATCGGTACCGCCATCGGTGCTGCGGTCGGCGCCGTGGTCGGTGCGGCTCTGGCCGGCACCGCCGCCATCTTCACCTCGATGCTCGCCGTCGGTGCCGGCGCTGCCTTGGATGCCTTCGACTCCGGTGGCGTCGCCTACGGCAAGGGCCTCATGGTCAAGGACACGAATCTGCCGGAGCGGGTGCTGTCCCCGGCCGAAACCAACAGCTACGACCGGCTCGGCCGGATCGCCGACATCATCGAGAACAACAGCCGGGTCATGCAGATCCATGCGCCGATCACCGTGCGCGGCGACGAACGCGCGGGCGAGCGTGTCCACAACCACCTGACCAAACTGATGCCGAAGGCGTAGGAGAGCGATGTTCCGAGGATGGTTGCAGCTCGGTGACCGCGAGATCGCCAACAGCTCCCGCGTCATCACCCTCGCCGGCGCGCGCGGCACACCGACCAGTGATGCCGCGCTCACCGCCGCGGCGTGCACGCCGTGCCGGAATCTGCAGGTCCGCTACGACGACAGCTGGCCCGGCCTGCGCGACTACCTCGGCGACCCGCCGTACGAAGACATCACCACCGCACCCTGGTACGACGGCTCGGCATCGAGCCGCGAGTTCTACGGGGTATGGGTCATGTCGGTCGACGGCAGCGACGCCATCCCGATCTCGGTCGACGTCACCGATTCCCTCTGCTCCGGTGGTGTCGCCGGCCGGCACCGCGACAGCTACAGCACCCTCACGTTCTCGGCGCTGATCTGGGCGTGCACCAATCGCGGCGCGCAGTTCGGGCTGCGGTGGCTCAACTGCCAGCTCCGCGCCGCCCGCACCCCCACCGTGCTGCGCTACCTCGACGCGCACCCCGAGGACGGCAGCGCCGCCGGGCTCGAACGCACCCGCCGCGAGGTCGTGCTCACCGCGCCGGCCACCCGTACCGAGGTCATGGGCCGCCCCATCAAGGACCACCAGCAGGCCAGCCTCTACCGGGTTGACTTCGAACTCACCGCGCTCGACCCCTACGCGTGGACCGCGCCCACCCTCCAGCCGGTGGTGTGGGACAGCCAGGTCGTCGAACAGATCGAGTGGGCCCACGCACCCGACTGCGCATCCAGCACCTGCGAGCTACCCGAACTCTTGTCGACTACCTGCCCGCCGACGGTCATCGACACCCGGCCCGCACCGATCCCGGTGTGCGGCGGCTGCCTCCCGGTGTGTGAGATCGAGACCCGCACATGGCAACTCGACCTCACCGGCAGCAGCTGCGATCTCACTGCCGTCAGCACCACCGTCACCGCCGGCGCGACGGATGCAACGGTCCAGTTCTGGTGGCGGCCGTGCGGATCCAGCAGCGAATGCGACATCACCGGCCGACTCCAGATCACCGGTCTGCCCGCCGGTGAAGCAGTGATCGCCGACTCTGTCGACGGCCGCGGCTACGCCGTGATCGGCGGGGCTCGCGGCCGTCAGCGCGGGATCATCGGCACCCCATCCGGTGCACCCTGGCGCGGCACCCTGTTGGAGCCGGGCTGCTGGGAACTGGTCGCCCAGTCCGCGCCCGGCCTCGACTACACCGTCGCGATCGAAACCACCGGGAGGAACGCATGAACGTCGAGCACGGCCTGAACGTTGTCGCCGAAGCGGCCGTCGCCTTTGGCGCGTTTCGGGGGCAGGTTGCCGAGTGGGCGGGCAAGGACCCCGCCGCCGTCACAGCCGAGGACATCACCGCATACGAATCCGAGCGGAAAGGACAGCGGCCGTGACCGTCGGTATCAGCGTCGCCAACGTCTCACACCCCACCCTCAACTGGCTCCGCGGCGTCACCCCGCCGCCAGTGGCCGGACTGTATGTGAAGCTGCACCTGGGCGATCCCGGTGCGGCTGGCGCCGCGGCGCCCTCTGCGGTGACCGCCCGCATGCAGGCCACCATGGCGGCGGCGTCTGGCGGGCAGATCACGCTGGCCAGCATGTCCGGCGCCTGGACGATGACCGCGACGGAAACTATCTCCCACATCTCGGTCTGGGACGCGGCCTCGGGCGGCAACTTCCTGTTCTCCGGCGTGCTCACCACTCCACGGAATGTGGCCAATGGCGACACCCTGACGCTCATCACGCTGGTCGTCGCGCACGCGCCCCTGGCCGCGTGATCCAGATTCCGGCCCGGAAGATAGGCGGTACACCGTGACCTCGATGGGTATGGACAAGTCCGGTACCCAGAGCATCGCTGTGAACGCCTGGGTCAAGGTGCTGACCTTCACCGTGCGCTCGGGATATCCGGGCACGAACATCGTGAACAACGCTCTGGTCATGGACGCCGGCGCCGTCGGTAACGTGACGTTCCGCGGACAGTTCAACTCTGCCTTTCAGACCCAGCAGTTCCGCGCAGTACTCAACGGCACCACCGTCCTCGCCACGGTCAACACCGCCACGGTCGGCACCGTCAACGGCATCACGGTGCAGCCCGGAGACACCATCGAGCTGCAGGCCTTCACGAACACCACCTTCGCGCAGGTGGTGCAGCCCGGCGCGGCAGTGACCTACCTGGTTTTCGACCAGACCACACAGGCCCACAACGTCGAAGCCGCCCCGAGCACCACCACCTGGAACCGCACCGCCCAGACACAGGTGAACCGGGCAGCGAACGCCGACGACGTCGACGTCGACTGGACAGTCTCCGCCGACACGCACCTGCGCGCCGACTACGACATCGAAGCCACACCCCGCACCTGGCAGTGGAACACCGGCGGCGACATGCTCGCCACCCCACGCATCGCCCCCGCGAGACCGAACACACCACCAGATCTGGCAATCGGCGTTCGCACCCGGGACGGCCGCACCGTCGGTGAACTCGCCTGCAACGCCAGCACCAACGCCACCTGGCGCCGCGACCGCAACGAGGTCACCCCCTGCTCGATCGACACCTACTCCGTCGACGCCGGCGACCTCATCCCATGGGTGCACTGGATCGATGTGTGGGAAGACGACGAAGTCGTGTGGTCCGGCCCGATCCAGGAAGTCGGCACCGAACTCGCTACCGGCGCCACCCGCATCGACGCCAAGGACGTCGCGGTCTACCAGTGGTACACCCGCACACCCACCACACAACGCTGGTCCGGCCTCGACCCCGCGCCGATCGCCCGCGACCTGTGGCGAGACATGCTGCGCCTGCACCAGATCGACGCCGAACCCGAACTCCTGCCCACGATCGCCCCCGAGCGGTTCACCTTCAAAACCACCGCCGACACTCGCATGCTCAACCAGGTCATGGACGAGCTCGTCCGGATCGGCCTCAACTGGACCGTCGTCGCCGGGCGCCCGATCCTCGGCAACCAACCCGACACCCCGATCGCGCACCTCGACGACTGCGACTTCCTCGTCGGGCTGCGACGGGTGCGCTCAGGCACCCGCGCCGCCAACGATGTCCGCGTCCAGGGATCGAACTGGGCGCAGGTTGAGCGCACCGAGATGGCCGGCCTGCACCTACAGGCGCTGGTGTCGCTGGACAACCTGTACGGCGTCGAGAACATCACCGCCGCGGCCCGCCAATACCTGCGTGAGGTCGGCGCCATCCGCGACGTCCTCGAAGTCCCTGCCGGCGCCTCCCTGCATCCGGACGCACCGGTCACCACCGCCGACCTCGTGCCCGGCCGCGTGTTCGCTGTCCACGCCGGGCAGCTGTCGGGGCTGATGCGGTTGAAGACCGTCGAGGTGGCGTGGTCCGGCCGGGCCCGCGAAGTCCGGGTCACCTTCGACGCTGTCACCCCGCCGATCGAGCTCCTCCCCGCATAAGGAACTGTCGTGACTGGTACCACCGAGAAGAAGACACCGCCGCGCGACGACCAGGAATGGGCACGCGACATCCAGCAGCGCGTGGAGAACGCCGAGCACCCGGATGCGTTGCGGGCGGGGGAGTGGACCCTCACCACCAGCGACAACGGAAACCTCATGGCCTGCCACGTATCCGGCGGCTGCGTCACCCTCGCCAACATCCCACCCTCCGGGCAGGACCCGGACACCATCACCGACGAAGGCGAGATCCCCACCATCCATGTGCAGCGCGTCGCCGACCAGACCATGGCAGCGGGCGCGATCACCCCGGTCCAGTTCGACGCGACCGAGCACGCGATCGGTGACTGGGGCATCGCCGGCCGCAGCGACGGCAGCCCCGGCGGCAACCAATCCCAGGTCGTTGTCCCACGCTCTGGCGTTTACGGGCTGATCGGCACGGTGGTGAAGAAGAACAGCACCACCGGTGGGCTCGCGATCGCGTTGCGGATCAACGGCGCGATCCGCGCGATCAGCAGCCTCGCCCCCGAAAACTTCCTGTTCCCGGTCGCCGCGACCCTCGACCTGCCCGCCGGCGCATCCGTCGAACTGGTCGTCTCGTCCGGGACGACCACGGTGATCGGCGAACTCGACGGCGCCACCCCAGGCCTGCACGTGTGGTTGATCCGCGCCACCGACACGTTCTCCACCGAATCCACGCCCGCCACAGCATGAGCCGACCGTGCACGGGCCGTCCGTACCGTCCACCACATGGCCCAGGTGTGCGTCGACCGGAACCTCAGCATCACCGACGGCGCGCTCGGCATCGAGCCGTGGTCGGTATTCCGGCTCGTCGCCGATGTCACCGGCACCAGCATCGGCGACGGAGCCCTGACCCGCACCACCCGGCTACCCGGCAAACTCATGATCGACCAGACCGTGTCATGGGTCTCGAACTCGCCGCTGCCGTCACGGATCCTGATGCGCATCACCCGAGCCCACCGCAGCATCACCACCTCGAACCCCAACGCAATCCAGTTCCGTGACGCGTGGGAGACAGCGATCGACGCGACACCACGCGAACCAGACCCGTCCCGCGTGCTGAACTCACAGGCCGGTACCTCCCTCGACATGGGCACCAACAACGTGGCCCAACCGCACTACGGTCGCGAGTTCCTCACCCTGGACAGCCACTCCAGCGACATCTGGCTACCCGACCCACTGCCCGCCGGATCCACCCTGAATGTCCACTACCGCTGTTTCGTCTGGACTCCGCCACCGTGGTCGGACAACGCCTCCGGCAATCAACCACTCCACGAGGCCCGCGCGCGGTGGACCAGACTGCAGCTGTTCGCCGTGCCCCAACAAGACGAGGCGATCCAATGAGCCTGCAGATCTGCACATCTGAGTGGATGATCTCGAACCCGCGGGGCACCGGCCTGGCCGCCGCCTGGCTGCCACGCATCGTCGGCGAACGGTTCGCCGAGTCGGTCAAAGACGGCGAAGTCTCCCGCGCACCGGACCCAGTGCCGGTGATCGACGTTGACCTCACCTGGACCAACACCACCGGCGCCTGGCAAACATGCCACCTGATCGTCGAACGAGCACCGCGCTCGATCGTCACCTCCAACCCGAACACCATCGTGCTCGAGGACGGTGTCTCCTGGGATGTCGGCACCTCGCCGCGGGCCGCTGTCCCGATCTCGTCCGGAGACGGCATCGGTGCCCGCATCAAGACCACACCGAACATCCTCAACGAAACCATCTACGGTCGGCTGTTCGTGGACTGGGACGGCTGGTCCAGCCGGTACACGATCGGCGCGGTAGCCGACGGAGAGACTGTGCAGGTCCGCTACCAGTGCACGCTCACCACCCCAGGCGCGTGGCGCGGCGGCTCCTCGCCTCTGCATCAGGCCCACGCCCGATGGGCGCGCCTGCTCCTGTGGGCGGCACCGCTGCTGGAGGTCGTGCCGTGACCCAGCCGTGCATCGACCCAGACTTTTTCGACGCCACCGGCGGGGTAGTGTCCCCGCATCCGTGGCTGCAATGGCGCCACGTCGCCACCGACACCGCGGCCGGAACGATCACCGACCCGCTCACCGACACCGCCGAGATCCTCATCCACGACCTGATCGTCTCCTGGACCAACGACACCCCGATCTCGCAGCACGCCTACGGCATCTGCACCCGCGACGCCACCCAGATCGTCGTCACCGCCAACAAGGTGTTCGCCGTCGAGACCCGCCGCGGCTGGGCATCCGGCAGCTCACCAGCAGACCCGGCCACCACCATGCTCACCACTCGCCATGGCGGCGGCATCGACCTCGGCCTCTACGAGTCCAACAGCATCTTCGGGGTGTGGGAGAACCGGCAGGGCAGCCGATCCTCGCCGATCGGGCCCGACGTCGTACTGGCGCCCGGACAGACGATCAAGCTGCGCGCCGCGGTGTACGTCGTCCGTGACGCCTGGTCCCCGCCGCCATCGCCGGCGTTCCAGCCGGAGCAGGAGAACTACGTGGCATCCGGCGATACCCAGATCGACATCTTCGCCTACCCGGTCATCACATAGGCCAGAGCGTGCACCCGGCGTCTCTACCGTGCCCGGTACACGTCCCACCAGCAGAAACCGTAAAGGGGAACCCATGTTCGAGCCGACGCCGGGCGACAAAGACTTCATCGCCGACGCCAAGACCGCCGAAGCCGCCACCCCAGCCAGCGACTTCGGGTCAAACCCCACCCTGACACCAGGAATCAGCTTCGGCGAGCTGGAAGCGATCGAGCGCATGGAGGAGGAGATCTCCCGCCGCAAGGCCGAGCTCGCCCGCCGACAGGGCGCCGACGTCATCGACAGCACTGGCAACTCCGTCCAAACACAGAGCACCGCGGAGCCGGTGTGGCCGCACGAGGTGATCACCATCCAGGGCAAGCAGATCCAGGTGAAGAAGCCACCGGCCGCCGCGATCCGCTACCTCGGTGTGTTCGGGTTCGGTGAGGCCGGCGCCAACCGCGCCGACTTCCAGGACTTCATGAACCGCCACGTCTCGACGAAGTCCATCGCCGACATCAAGGAATGGACCTATGACGGGTCCATCGACGAGAAGTTCTACGACCAGCTCCTCAAGGAAGTCGTCGCGCTGGGCACCGGCCGCCCTACCGAGCCGTCGTCATCCTCTCAGCAGTCACGCTGAGGAACTGGCGACGGATCCGCTCGCGCCTCGCGCTATCCGGCATCACCCGGCCGCTGGTCCAGCTCGAGCTGCACACCCTCCTCGACGTGGTCGAGGGCATGCTCGAGGAAGGCATGGACAGCAAGCAGCTGCAGACGCTGCGCGCTGACCTGTACAAACCGGACCTCAACGCTGCCACAGCCGAAGGCGATCCGGCCGGGTTCACCGCCCGCGACGAGATGGCCTCCTTCCGCGCGATGCAGGCGAAGTTCGCTGGATTCAAGCGCTGACCTGGTGCACGCCCGGCGCTTACCGTGCCGGGCATGCAGAAACCAAGCATTGGCCGCATCGTCCACTACCAGTCGTATGGCACTCCCGGCGGCGAGCACATGCCCGAACCTCAGGCAGCGCTGATCACTCGTGTTGACGAATCGTTCGGCACCGAAACCGATCCCGAAACACGAGTCGGGCTCGCCGTGTTCTACGACAACGGGCTGTCTTTCAAGACGAACGTGCCGTTCGCCGAGACCCCGACTCCCGGGCATTGGTCGTGGCCGCCCCGTGTGTGAAGTCCTGGTGACACCGACCGCCGGTGAACCGGAGACGGGCCTGTGGTGCGATCGTTGCGCGCTGCCCAGCGTTCTCCGGTTCCCGGTCGTCGGGATCCTGCCGACGGGCATCCTCGACCTCGGCACGGTCACAATCTGCCCGGACTGCCAGACCCCCGAAGAGGTAGTACAGCAATGGAACCCACCCCCTGGTCTCTGACCGAATCAGTGCTCGCAGACCTGCACCGCACCGCCGAGGCCGCGCGGAACCGCCGCAATCCTGAGCATGTCACCCTCGTCCCGCAATGGCTGTGGAATGAGCTGGAGGAGCAGGCACCGGATGGGTGGGCCCGTCTCCGAGACTCGGGGCTGGTTGCCCGGGTGGAGACCTCGCGCTGATCGGTGCGTGCACCCGTGGCGCCTAGCGTCCGGGTCATGGTCTCGTGCTGCTCTCCCTCGGTCACTGGCGGCGGCAACGTGCCCGGTGGGCTGCGGGTCAACGTGGTGTGCGGCGACCCCGTCAACCTGTCGTTCCAGTCCTGCGGGGGTTGGCCGGAAGACCTCACCGCCACCCTCGAACTCACGCACCCGTGGGGATGGTCGCTGTCCGTGGCCGGCACCGTCACCGGTGAATGGCTCAACTTCCTGATTCCCGCCGCGGAGGCAAAGATCCCGCGCGACAGCCTCGCCCGGATCCGGTTCTCCATCCCGGGCTTGGAGCCCTACACGTGGAAGTCCGGACGCGTCTACCACCGGGGGAGCTGCTGATGACATGCGCGTGCCCCTGCTCGGTGTTCGTGCCGCTGCCCGGGCCGCCGGGCCCGCCCGGCCCGCCTGGTGACGCCGGATACGAGCACGTCCAGGACACCCCAGCAGCGACGTGGACGATCCCGCATGCGTTCGGCCGGATGCCGCTGTCGCTGCTGGTGATCGTCGGCGGCCAGCAGGTGATCCCCGACGCCGAGTTCCCCGACCCGAACACCACCGTCCTGACCTTCGCGGCCCCGACAGCGGGCCGCGCTCAACTCGCCTAGGAGGCCGATATGGCTACGAAAATCATGAACGGCCTGGACCTCCAGGCGCAGAAGATCATCAACGTCGGCGACCCGTCGAACCCGATGGACGCAGTCAATCTCCAGACCCTCGAAGCACGGCAGGCCGGCCTGCGGTGGAAGGAAGCGGTCCGCGCGGCCAGCACCGGCAACATCACGATCGCCACGCCCGGCGCCGCGATCGACGGCGTCACCCTCGCCGCCGGCGACCGCGTCCTGCTCAAGAACCAGACCGCCGGCGCCGAGAACGGCATCTACGAATTCGCCGGCGCCGCTGCCGCACTCACCCGCGCAGCGGATGCCGACAGTGGCGACGAGCTCGCTGACGGCACCGCGGTCTACGTGGCGGAGGGCACCACCAACGGCGACACCGCCTGGGTGCAGACCGCGCCGAACCCGATCGTGATCGGCACCGACCCGACGGTGTGGTCCCAGTTCGGTGGTGGTGGCGCCTCCTACACCGCGGGCAACGGCATCGACATCACCGGCACCACCATCAGCGTCGAACTGGCGCCCAGTTCCGGGCTGTCGCTGTCGGGATCTGGGCTCGCCGTAGACACCGGCGTCGTCGTGCGGAAGTTTGCCAGCAACGTCGGCAACGGCTCGCTCACATCGATCCCGGTCGCGCACGGCCTCGGCACCCGCGACGTCACCGTGCAGGTGTACGACAGCGCGACGTTTGAACGCGTCGAGCCGGACATCGTGCATACCGACGCCAACACGGTCACGTTGGTGTTCGCGGTGGCGCCGACGGCGAATGCGTATCGCGTGGTGGTGCACGGCTGATGGCCGTACAACAGCTCGGGGCCGCTCCCACCCGTCCAGATGACGCGCTCGATCTGGCTGCGGGCGATGGCCGGTACCAGCGCTCGACCACCAAGCTCATCTACTACAACCCGGGTGGTCAGTGGACCGGCAACATGGGTTCGACCACCTTCCAGCAAGCTGGCCTGCGGTTGCTGTTCAAACCGCTCGAAACGACCCGCCGGTGGCGCTTCACGGCCCGGAACTTTGATGTGTCGAACCCGGCTGGCGGAGCCGATCAGGCGCTCACCGGAACCGGCCTCGTCTACGGGGTCAGTGACCGAAGCGGGAGCGACGGCGCCCGAAGCTACAACTTCGCCGGAGGCGCCGCGACCACGCTGGTCGGGTCGAACTTCACAATCCCTGGAGACGGATCGCGGTACTTCTCACCGTGGTTCACCAACACGCTGGAAGCAGGCACCGAATACATCTTCGGCATCGCCTTCACCCGACCCACCAGCGGCGCGGTGAAGAACAGCCTTGGCGAGTGCTACCGGTGGGCCACCGCCGCGAGCGCACTGGATCCCGCGATCACCAGCGGCAGCGTCGGATCGGCGGCGACACCGTTGGACTGGGGAATCGAATACGAAGTGCAGACCACGCGCCGGCACTTTTTCCTCATCGGCGATTCGATCGCCGAGGGCATGACCGGGATCCAGGGGACCTCAGCTGCGAACCTGCGCCACATACCCCTGTGGCAGGCGTGGCCGAGGGAATGGGCAAGCGGCCACGGCACGTTGGTGACGATGCTCGCGGTGAACGGGTTCAACGCCAGCAACTTCGCAGCCCCGGATTTCGACGTCGCATTCGACCGCTTCGATTGGGCGGCTATGAAGATCGACGCAGTGATCTACGCTCTGGGCGCGAACGACGCCATGTCTCAGACCCTCGCGCAGTTCCAGGCCAGCACTGCGGCGGTGTTGAACAAGGTCTACACCCGGATTGGTCACCCGGCTCCGACGTACATGGCGACGGTAGTCCCGCGCCTGGGCCTCGACGGCACGCAGAACACCCGCCGTCGCTCGTACAACGCCTGGATGTATGAGCAGATGCCTTACGCGATCGAAGGCGTGATCGACGCCGACTACTACTTCCGGCAATCCGCGGCGCAGCCGGACGCCAACAACGCGGAGCTGTACGCGGACGGCATTCACCCATCGTTCCGAGGCCTGCAGATGTACAGGTCTGTCGCAGCGACGGTAATCGGCTGAATAGTGAGGACGACGTCATGAGGTTTTGGCCGCTCGGCTCGGGCCGCACCGTCACCTCGGGTTTCGGCCCGCGGTGGGGGACATTCCACTGGGGCACCGACTTCGGTCGCGCCGGTGGATCCGCAGGCATGCCGGTGTACGCGGCGCAGGCCGGCACCGTCGTGCATGCCGGCACCGCGGCCGGGTTTGGCATGTGGGTGGTGATCGACCACCCCACCGAGGCGGGATCCGGCACCACCGTGTACGGGCATGTCGTGCCGGAGGTCGCTCCGGGCCAGGGCGTGACCGCCGGGCAGCGCATCGCGCACATCAACCCGGACCGGCGCACGAACGGCGGCGTCGACCCGCACCTGCATTTTGAGGTTCACCGCCTGGTGTGGGCGCCTCCGGGCCCGGATCGACTCGATCCGCTGCCGTGGCTGGCCGGTGCACGCGAACCCGACAACCTGACACCAGGAGGTACACCGATGGGCAACCAGCTCGAGGCCGACGTGACGATACTGTCGCCCAACGATTCCGGGCCACGGGATCCGCGCGACTGCCCGTTGGCGATCATCCACACCAACGAGGGCCGCGCGACCGGATCGGTGGAAGATCTCCTCCACTTCCTGGCGCGACCGGCCACCCGCGCCTCGTACACGATGGTCGTCGGCGGCGATGGCCGTATCGGACGCAGCAACGACGACAACTACATCCCTTGGGCCGCAGGCAGCCCGGCCAACGAGTTGGGCCTGCACCTGTGCTTCCTCGGCTACGCGCGGCAGACTCGCGAGGAATGGCTGTCTCGGCCCGCGCAGCTCGCCGCCGGTGCCCGCGTGCTGCGTGACTGGCACACCCGGTACGGGATACCGCTCCGCAAGATCGACGGCGCCCAGATGCGCGCCGGGCAGGCCGGGGTCGGCGGCCACGACGACACCGTCGACGCCTGGCACGCCACCGACCACACCGACCCAGGACCAGGGTTCCCCTGGGATGTCCTGCTGGAGTTGGCAAACCGACCCGACGACGAGGAGAACGACATGACCCCCGAACAGGCTCGACAGCTCGCCGACGTCCACCGCGAGGTGACGCAGCGGTATCCGTCCCGGTCGAAGTACGCCGACGACCCGAAGAAGCCAATCGACACCCTCGCAGGGTTCGTGCTCAACGCTGACGCCCGCGTGCACGAAGCGAGCATTGATGTGCCGACGAAGCTGGACCGTCTGCAGAGGAGCATCGACGAACTGCCCGAGCGGATCGCCGCGGCGATCCGCGACGCCAGATAGGCGTGCACCCGGCGCTCGTAGCGTGACCGCCATGAGCTGCCAGTGGCCTATCGACCCATCCTGCTGGCCGGAGCTGTGCACCGACACCGACAAGCAGCGGATGCAGTACGCAGCCGACTGCGCAGTCCTCATCCTGTGGGCGCTGACCGGCCGCCAGTTCGGGGTGTGCCCGGCCATCGCGCGGCCATGCCCGACACCGTGCGACGACGACATCATGTACTACGGCACCGTGCCGGGGCAGCTGGTGCCGGGCCCGTTCCCGGTGTGGATGGACGGGGCCTGGCGCAACATCTCCTGCGGATGTCTCGGTAGCTGCTCCCGCACCGGCCTCACGGTCGT
Source organism: Nocardia sp. CDC519 (assembly GCF_059509835.1). Taxonomy (NCBI): domain Bacteria; kingdom Bacillati; phylum Actinomycetota; class Actinomycetes; order Mycobacteriales; family Nocardiaceae; genus Nocardia; species Nocardia sp. CDC519. Next base: position 3,534,109 of record NZ_CM183377.1, read on the forward strand.
GCACCTGCCGGGCCCGGTGCAGTCGGTGACCACGGTGACCATCGAGGGCACCGACCTCGACCCCTCGCAGTACCGGCTCGAAGGCGACTATCTGTACCGCATCGGCACCACGTGGCCGCGGCAAAACCTCCGCGCCGCCGCCGGTGAGCCCGGTACCTGGACGGTCACCTACCAGCGCGGCTACCCGCCGCCTCCCGGCGCAGCCACCCACGTCGGGAAGCTGGCCATGGAGTTCTTCAACGCCTGCTCCGGCGACGAATGCCAGCTGCCGAAACGGGTCCAGCAGATCGCCCGCCAAGGCGTAACGATGCAGATGATCGACCCCGTCGACCTGTTCGGCGCCGGCCTCACCGGCATCGACACGATCGACATGTGGATCCGCGCGGTCAATCCGGCCCGGTTGATCGCCGCGCCGAAGGTGAGGTGAGCCATGGCGGATCCTGCGGAGGTCGCGATCGGCCTGGTCATGGAGGCGATGCGGTGGTCGTTCAGCGAGGGCCAAACGACACCACCGCTGGGTGGTGGCAGCGAGTTCGTGCGGTTCTTCGCCGGGGACGGCCTGCCGGTGGCCGCGTGGACCGGCCACGCTGCGCAATGCAAGTGCGCGCAGCCGATGTTGTGGGTGCGGGTCGTGCGCCGCTTCCGGACCTCCGAGCTGCCCGACGAGCGGCCCGGGAGCCGGGACACGAACTGCCTGGACCCGATGGCCCTCACCATCGAGGCCGGCGTCATGCGATGCGCTGTCACCGCGGCCAGGCCGACGTGGGAGCAGTGGGAACGCGAGGCGCAGGTGCAGCTCGACGACAGCTTCCGCGTGGACCAGGCCCTGCTCCGCGCACGAGGATCGATCGAGGACAAGGTGGCGCTGTCCACCATGCTCGGCGCCGGTGAACCGTACGGGCCCGAGGGCGGGGTGATCGCCTGGACGCAGTGGATACACGTCCAACTCCGCAGGAAGGCGTGACCGATGGATAAGCCGTGCATGGTGGTGTCGCGCATTGTGATCGAGCAACACATCACCGAGGACGGGCAGCACCTGTTCTCCAGCGCGCTCGACGAGACCGGCCAGCCGCTGGACCCGATCACACTGGCTGGGATGTTGGAGCTGGCGAAGATCAACCATCTCGGAGGATGTGATGGCTAGGGTCGTCTTCCGGATCGACGAGCAGCAGCTGGCGCGTGAGCTGACCGGCCGGCAGGGAATGCTGGTGCGGGCGGTCGCTCGACTCGCTCGACGGATCGAAGCGAACGCCAGCCAGCGCGCACCGGTCGACACCGGCAATATGCGGCGCATGATCCGCCAGGACCCGATCACCGTGTCCGCGGACGGGCGTCGGGTCTTCGGTGGCGTCACCAGCCACGCCAACTACAGCCGGTTCGTACACGACGGCACCGCGCCGCACGTCATCCGACCCCGCCGCGCGAAGGCACTGCGGTTCCAGATCGGCGGCCGAACCGTCTTCGCCGCCAAGGTGAACCACCCCGGCACACGGGCTCGCCCGTTCCTGCTCAACGCAGCGCTTGAGGAGATCGCGCGCATCCAGGGGACACAGCTCACCTAGAGGCGCACTGCCCGGTTCGACCACACCGGCCGCCACCCGGCGCGCCACGCCCGCCGTGGCTCGGTGCGGGGCTGCCGGTCCGGGTGGTCGATGAGGGTCGGGCCGTCGGCGTGGTCGACCAGCGACGGCACCGCATACGCCACCCGATGCCGGCGGATACGCAGCCAGGTGTTGTACCGCTCGTCGGCCGGGAAACGATCGGGTGCGCGGCGCAGGTGGACGAGCATGTCGTCGATCAGGTTGGTGCGCACGCAGATCCCGACCGCGTGCAGCATCCGGTCGGCGGTGATCCAGCATGCGCCTGCGGCGTCGAGCCGGCGGATCGCGTCCTGGATCCGGGACTGCACGCCCGGCGGGCGGGACTGGCCCAGGTACAGGCTGACCACCGGCGACGGCGCCACTGTGAGCGCCGCGGTGACCTGGGCGCGGAAGTTGAGCGAGGGGACTGCGTCGTCCTCGAGCACACAAACCCACTCCGCGGACGCGTCGGCCAAAACTTCCCAGACCCGCAGGTGATTGGCCTCCGCGCCGAGCGAGCCGTCGTCGACGCTGACGTAGGCGCCGAGCGGGTCCGCCAACTCGAGCGCGGCCTCGCGCCGCGCCTGGTGCGCGACCACTCCGAACGCCACGCTAGGCATCGAGCGCCGCCCGCTCAAGATTGACCGCCCGCTCGAAGCACCGGTCGTAGACCGGTTTGAGCCTCGCCCATGACCGCACCTCGGCGAGGGTGCGGGCGTCCGCCGATGCCTCCGTGTACATGTGCCCATCGGAGGCGAACGCATCGATCTTCGCGGCGAGAGCGCGGTGATCAACCGTATACAGGTCGATCATCGCTCGGGCCCTGAACTCGCCGGCCCTGGCCGCGGGCACCAGCCAATCGTGAGGCAACCAATGGTTGTTAGGGCTGATGTCGGGCATGATCGTCGGCATGCCTGCGGCGAGGGCCTCGTTGACCGGCAAGCACAGACCACCGAATCGGCGCGGCATCACCAGCACTGCGGCTGCGCGGTAGTTGTCCCAGTAGTTCGGGGTGTCGGTGGCTTCGACGACGAGGGTCACGTTGTCCGGTACCTGGCCCAGCGGTAGCCGGGTCACGTAGGCAGGGTCCTGGCATCGGATCGTCATTGTGATCTCGGACTGCACATATCGCAGGGCGGTAATGATGTCGGCGGTTCCGTTGCGCTCGTGGATGGCTGGCCGGCCCGCAATGTGCAGGAACCGATTGGCGCGACCCACCCAACGCCGCGGCGGGAACCGGTCGAGCGCGATCGGAACTGGCAGTGGCACCGCGGCGTCGACGTCGTCGAAGTGCCATGAGCTCGGTGCCGCCAGCACGGTCGGCTGAGGAAGGTCACGCCGCACCAGGTAGTCGAGGAATTCGTAGTTGTACTGCAGCACCGACGCGACCCCGGCGCGGCGGGCGAGGGAGAATAGGTCGTAGTTGTAGGGGGTTTCGCAGGTGAAGACGACGTCGACCCCGTCGAGGAACTCTTCTAAGTGTCGGTGCTGCGGAATACCCTGAATCGTTGTCGCGCCGGGGAATCGTTCCGGGTGCAGCGGTCCCTTGCCGAGGTCGATCACCAGGGTCTTCGCCGGATGCATGTGCCGCGCGAATTCCCAGGTCTGATTGCCGAGGCCTGTGTTGTCGGCGCGGGCGATGAGTCCGATACGCATGTCAGTACCTGCGCCCGTAGACGTAGCCGCCGCGCTCGGGGGAGCCGAGGATCTCGATGCCGAAGACCTTGGCCAGCTTCGCGATCATCGGCCCGAACACCGCATCGGGTGCTGCGTCGAATTCGAGGGCGATGGCTTTGATGCGCCACAGGGTGGCCAGGTTCGTGCCGGCGATGATGTCGTACTCGGCGCCCTCGACGTCGATCTTGAGGAAGTCGACCTCGCGGGCGCCGTGCTCGTCGAGCAGCTCGGCGAGGGTGACTACCTGGACGCGGCTGCTGCCCTCGACCGGTTCGGCGGTAAGGGTGCTGTTGCCGTGGCCGGGAGCGATCCACCCGACGCCGTGCTCTCCGGACACTGCCACCGGCGCGACGTAGACCTGGCCGCCGACCTCGTTGGTGGCGAGGTTGCGGCGCAGGTAGGCGAGGTTGTCGGGTTCGGGTTCGACGGCGATGACACGCGAGCGCGGGTTCCGGGAGGCTACGTACACGCTGACGGCGCCGATGTTGGCGCCGATATCGACGAACACCGCACCATCGCTGCCGATGTCGGAGTCGTGGATGCGGTACACGTTCTCCACCCAGGTCTCGCGGATCACGGCCTCATCCGATGGGGAGCCGTCGCGGGTGAGGAAGCGGTAGCGCTGGTTTGGGGTGAGCACGATCATCGGCCGAGCACCTCCAAGATCGTCGTCCACCGGTCGAGATAGGTGTGGTGGGTGCGCACCAGGTCGTGGCCGGCCGCGCGGATCTGCTCGCGTTCGTCGGCGCGGTCGAGGTAGTGGTCGATCAGTTCGGCCAGCTGGTCGAATCGGCCGAAGTCGTAGAAGACGAGGTGTTTTCGGTCGGTGAAGGTGCGGTCCATCCCCGGCACGCGCGGGTGGATGAGGAATCCGCCGCGGCCGAGGGTTTCGTAGACACGGTCGGACCAATAGTCCGGGTACGCGTACTGCAGGCACAGGCTGTCGCCGACGACGACGCGGGCGTCGGCGTAGACCTGGTTGAGCGCCGGCCCGCGGACAATGCCGCGCGGGCTTCCGCCACCATAGTGGCGGAACCGATCGCCGTAGGTGTCCTGCAGCCAGCGGATCAGCTGCTGACGGTATGGCCACTCGGGGTGGTACTGGCGGGAGCCGACGAAAGCGACATCGAACCGATCAGCGCTCGGGACAGCGGGCACGCACTCCTGATCGAACACCGCGGCCGGAAGGTAGTGGCCGCGGACCGTGGTGTTGTCGGTGAGCCATTCGGCCATGAGCCGGTCCGCGGTGAAGAAGTGGCCGATCTTCCAATAGGGTTCGCGGCGCATGTCCCGCTGCCGCTGCAGCCCGTGCCAGAGGTCGAGGTGGTAGGTGACGGTAGGGATGTCGCGGCGTTTCAGCTCATAGAGGACGCGGTCGATGCCGGGGGTGGTCCAGCCGTGGGTGTGGACCCACACGAACACGTCCGACTGGAGTGCGGTGTCGAGGATCTCGGTGGCCGAGGCTTCCGACTCCTGCAGCCGGGTCACGGTGTGGCCGAGGGCTTCCAGGCTGAGGGCGTGATGGGTCTCGGAGGTGTAGTCCACCCGGAAGTTCCCGAGGAATGTGAGGCGCATATCGGGACGGTATGAATGCGGGGTGCACGCGAAACCGCACCCAGCCATGCGCCGAGCTGGGTGCGGTCCCACGGCCGCGGGGCTGGTCGATCAGCTACCCGGCAGCACCGCATCGCACGCGGGCTGTGCCGGTGCGATGTCGACGGCGACCTGGTCGGGGCCGTCGTAGTAGAAGTCCGGGTCGACGAAGATCGACTGCACGGCCAGGGTGCAGCAGCCGTCGGTCGGTTCCGGCGGCTTGATCGGCGTCACCTCGAAGTGGATATCGGAGATGCCGTCGACCAGCGAACCGACCGGAGCGACCAGGCGTCCCGCGGTGAGGTTGGCGTCGATCGGGACCACGTTGTACGGGCCACGGCCCCAGCCCGAGATGTCCATGGTGATACCGGACATCGTGAACGTGGACACCTGCCGGCCGATCTCCAGACCGCCGGTGAGCTGCCACTCCCGCACGCCCATGAGGAAGTAGCCGAACTCCTCACCGGTGACGACATCGGACTGGCCGAACACGTCGTCGCTGGTGGGGGTGGCGCAGGTGTCGGACGAGCTGGTGCCCGACCACAACTCCATCACGACACCGGAATCGGTGACCACCTTGCGGGAGGTCTCGAAACCCACTGGGTTGCCGGCGTAGTCGACGACGGGCGCCCAGCCGCCGAGCATGGTCCAGATGCAGGTGTTCACACCGCAGAACTCCAGCTGCACCTCGAACCATTTGATCTCGGGGGCGGTTCGGTCCTGGCCGCAGATCTCGCCGTCGGCGTTCTGCTGCTCCAGCTCCTCCGCGTCCTTGAGGACCGGGGTGACCGTCGCGGTCACGTAGCCCTTGGTGACGGCGTAGTGTCCTTCGCCCTCGATGGGCACACCACACCGGTTGACCTTCGTCAGCCGCAGCGACTTGCCGCGGACGATGCTGACTTCCTTACCAGCCATCTTGTTGCCTTCCTGCTACTCGCGCGCACGAGTGCTGGCAGGCCGTTTCCCTGCGCCGGACGGTAGACGCCCGGGGTGCACGGAAAGCTGGGGATGCTGGCCGGCCGGTGGGGTAGCGGGGGAAACGGCCACCAGCAGGGGTCGTGCTACACCACCGGTCGGCCAGCTACTCGGGTAGCCGGCGCGCGCCGGTCACTCGAGGGCAGGGGGCGGACCGACCGGCTGGCCGAGCTCGTCGAGGCGGCGCGCGACGTCGCGATCCCACTCGGCATGGCGCTCAGCGGCTTCGCGGCGCCGCAACTCGCGGTCGAGGTCGCGTTGCTGTTGTTCGAGCAGCTTGGTCTCGACGTTCCGTACGCGCAGCTCGGCATCGGCGACACGCTTGTCGGCCTGCTCCATCGCACGGTCAGCGATCCGGCCGGCGATGGTCTCCAGTTTGTCGACGACGTCGGCGCGGGTGCTGCGCCGTAGGAACAGCCTGTCGACGACACCGGTGAACACGCCGCCTCCGAGGGCGGCAGTAGCGATCTGTTCCCAGGTCATCTCGCCCTCTCTGACGGTTGCGGACATGGTCGGTTACTCCTCGCGGTGCGGGGCGAGGCTGGGATCGGTGTGATCCCCGAACTGGGCGGAGGTGATCGACGTCAGCACCGACACCAGTGCGGCGGTCCCGGAGATCGATGCCGCTGTGCCCCAGTCGATGTCGGTGAGGGTGGCGCCGATCGTGATGAGCGCCAGCATCGACTGCGCGAAGGTCTTGACGGCACGTTCTCCGGTCTGGATCCAGAATCGTTTGGTGGTCATGTGTCACCTCGTTCGGCGTCCCAGCGCGCGATGAGTTCGGCGCGCTTGTCGTCGGGGTCGAAAGCGATCCCGAAGCGGCGCAGATGGTCTCGCCACACCTCGGTGCCGGACCCCGCGCCGGTGCGCGGCGGCTCCGGGTGCGCCAGGATCTCCTCGGCTAGCTGGTCGGGCTTCCAGTGCACGTGTTCCTGGTGCTGATCGTCTGCGGCGACGGGATCGTCGAGGAGGCCTGCAGCGCGGACGATCTCGACCGGCGCCCGGTACACGATCGCGCCGCGCACCCTCTGCTTGTCGACCAGCCACGGCTGCGGCCGGGCGGCCTCGACCAGCTGGCGCGCGATCTTGCGGCGCAGCACCGGATCCGGCACATGGACGTCGGCGGTCCGATCGTCGACGTCGACGAACACCCCGGCCGGCATCAGCCCGTCACCTGCACGGAGAACACGGTGGTCGGGCACTCCCACCCGAACGCCACCTGCCGCTCGGCGACGGCCTGGCGCTCGTTGATGGTGTGGTCCACCGCGGTGCGGGTCGTGATTGGTGACCGCCACAGCGTGACCGGCCCCGTCGCGTACAGCGTCTGGCCCAGCGAGCTGTAGCCGCCGCCGACCGACCACCGGTTACCGAGCGCCGTGGTGAGGAACGCGCCCGACCGTTCGACGTGGTCGTGGAGAGGGGCAGCGAGGCCTCGGCGGGCGTGCAGCACGCCGGTGAAGCCGGCGAGTCCGAGCTGCTGCTCCAGCGCGCCGACCGCTTCCGCCAGCGACGCTGCTGCTGGGAGCGCGGTGGCGCGTGCCGCCAGCTCGAGCGCGAATGCCTGTTCGACCCAGAGCCGTTCGTGCAGGGTGAGCAGCTGGGTGGCGCGGGCCGTGTTTTCGGTGGTGTCGGTGGCGTACAGCTCGCACTCGTCGGTGGCCCACACCGTGACGGTCGGGAACTCGGCGTCGTCGGGGCGGGCGCCGGTCTTGGTTTCGGTGGGCGGGTCTTCCGGGTCGTCGCACAGGCGGACGTCCCAGGTGCCCGACGGCCCGCAGTTCGACGGGATCCAGTGCACGCCGCCCAGCAGGCGGGCGGGCGGATTCAGGTCGATGATCGTGGCCGCGGTGTACAACCCAAACGGTTGCGGGGCTTGCAGAGCGCCGGTGTGCTGCACACCGGCGGGGATGGTGGGCGTGGTCATCCGGGTCTCCTCGAGGTGGTAGGTGCGGCACCGGGGGGGGGGAAAACAAAAAACCGGTGCCCGCGGAAGTGCTCGGCCGTGGATGGTTGTGTCGAGGTTTTTTTCGGGGGGGGGTAGTCTCCGCCCCGCTAAGACCACCCACATGTTCCTCCCCCCCCCGGGACTGCGGGTCAGGAGCCGCTGGCGCAGAGCACATCCAGGCGCTGACCGATGGCACCGTTCGGGCAGATCGGGATGGTCACGACTACGGAGTCGCCGCAGCGCTTGCCGACGTTGAGGCCGTCCTCGGTGAACATGCGGGTGTACCGGTTGATCTGCAGCAGCTCACGCGGGTACATGACACCGAGATCGATGACCGGCTTGACCAGCGCGAAGTACGCGCCCTGCTCCCACAGCGCGACGTCGACGGTGGCCGGGAACTGCGACCAGGCCGGGTTCCACTTCTGCCATTCGCCGACGAACTGCAGCTGGATGCGCCTCTGGTTGAGCCAGCCGAGCACCTGCTGGTCGGAGACGGCGTAGGTCTCGACGCCTTCCTGCATGGCGATGTCGTTGCGCATCACCTCGAACAGCCAGGTCGGTGCCGCGCCGGCGACGACGGCGTCGCGGGCCAGGTTGCGGGAGGCCCGCACACCGATCGCCGCGATGTTCAGCGAGTTGAGAACGCTGGACGCGGCGGCGATCTGGGATCCGGCCGGGATCGTCATGTCCCGGGTCGTCGGGTCGGTGAGGATCTTGGTCAGCATCCACATCGACCGCTGCCGCGCCTGGGCCGCCGTCAGCTTCTGGGTGAAGTTATCCACCTTCTCCGGCCATGCCTGGTCGCCGATGATGTCGGACTCCACGCACAGCGGCAGGTAGCACAGCCGCAGCTCAGGGAAGTCGTCCACGCACGGCACCGAGTGGCAGCGCTTCACCGTCGGCGGGTCGGCGTCGAGCTCGGCGGCGCACAGCACCTGGAAGTCCAGGTTGATTTCGAACTCCGCCGGCCAGGAGATGGCGCAGCGTTCGGCGGTGACCTCCGGCAGCACCAGCAGATCTCGCGCGGGCTCGACCGGGCAGAAGTCGTAGGTGACCTGCGGGGGCGGGCAGCACGCCGCGGTGAGCGACCCGTCGGGGTGGATCGATGCGGCGACAGCGGCGTCGAGCACCTCGTTGAGGGTCTCGTAGTCCTCGACTGCGGGCACGTCGCGGACGTACTGGCCGAGGTACTGCGGGGTGTGGCCGGACGGCTCGGTCTGCCCGTTGGGGCGGGCCATCGCCGACCCGGATCCGCGCGCGGCCTCGGCCAGGCCCGCGGTGATCGCAGACAGTGGCTGCAGGCCGGGCACGTAGCCGGGTGCGTCCGGACGCATCCGCCAGCCAGCGGTCGGGTTCGGCGCCGGGTCGGCCGGCACCGTGGGGGTGCGGCCACGGTTGGCGCCGGCGAAGCTGGTGCGGCGCCGCGGCGCAGCGGCGGTCACCGACGCGGCGGCGTCGCGGGTGGCGCGTTCGGCCTCCGCGACCACCTCACCGCCAGCGTCACCATCGCCGTCGGCGACGGCGGACGGGTCGGCGTCGCCGGCTGCGGAGGTGTCGCCGTCTGCGTCCTGGTCGCTGGTGTCGTCGGCGGCCGGTTCCTGCCGCTCGCGGACACCGGCCAGGAGGCGGGCCGCTTCCTCGCGGCGGGCGTCGGCGCCGTCGATGGCGTCGATCGCGTTGTCGATGCTGGTGATCGCTTCGTCGATCGCGCGGATCTCGGCGAGGGTTTCGTCGGAGATGTCGGCGTTGTCGGCCTCGGCCGATTCAGCGATGCGCTGGAACTCGTCGAAGGCCCGGGCGCGCAGCTTGGCGAGCTCGTCGCGGTCGGTGGGCAGCGGGTCGGGCAGTACGAAAGGCATGGTCGGATCCCTTCAACATGAACAAGTCAGAGGTCGGTGGGTTCCTTCGGCCCGTAGCCAGCAAGGTCTCCACTCGGTAGGAGGCCCTCCGGCCCGCAGCCAGCGAGGGTGTCCTCCTACGTGGCGGTCACGCTAAACAGGGGGCGTGCACGGGCCGGTTCACGCCGTTTTCGGTAGCGGTTCGCGCACGGGCCGGATGGTGCCGCCGCCGGCGAGTGAGCGCTGCATGCGCGCCTCGGTGTCGCTGGTGTAGGTGGTGACCTCGCCGTTGGGTTTGGTGAGTTCGTACTTGGTGATCATCGGTTTGGTGGAGCTGCCGGAGCATCCGCATCCCATGACGTGTCATCCCTTCCGGTTGTTGATCGCGGCGATCAAGGCCTGCGCCTGCGCGCGCCGGCGCCGCGCGATGATGGCGTGTGCGGCGGTCCGGCGCGCGGCATCGAGGTTGTACTCGCGCACCGCTTCCCGGGCCACGGCGCGCAGCCGCTTGTCCTCGGCGTCCTGGCGGCGGTACCGCGGCGCGAGCGACGCAACCAGCACCTGCGGGCGCCCGTGCTCGTCCTCGCGGCCACGCAGCACCGGGAATCCTGGTGTGTTCACCGACAGGGCGGCAACGAGTTCGAGGTTGCCGCCGATGTTGCGCCAATCCCCGGACAGCGGCGCGGACAGACCGTCGCGGATCTGCTCCTCGGTGGCGTCCGGGTGGGGAACACCGGACACCCAGGGCCCGAACGCATCCTCACCGGCACGCACGTACGCCCATGTGGTGCAGAGGGTGTCGTAGTGCTCAGCCGCTGCCCGCGGCGACAGGCCGTGCCCGGCGTGCCCGGCACCAACGGTGAGGCGGCCGACCGGCAGCCGCACGCCGTCATCGAGCGTGACTGCGCTGGTGTGGAAGTGCGCGTACCCGGTCACCGAGCGGGGTGGGGTGACGCAGCGGTCGGCGATGCCGACGTGGCAGGTGCCGAAGGTGGCGAGGTGGCCGACGATGCGTCCGTCGTCGGTCATGTGCAGCGGTGTCGGCTCGGTGAACCCGGGGTCGGCGAACATGGTGCCGGAGGGCCGGAACCGCGGTGCGGTCGCCGCGGCGAGGAGCAGCTCGTCGTCGCGCTTCGAGTGTTCGGCGGCGGCGAGCACGTCGGCGTCGACATCGTCGAGGGTGATCGAGGTGTTCCCGAACGCTGGGATGCTGACGAGGGTGGCGGCAGTGACGATGCCGGACGTCATGACCGCGAGCAGCTTCGAGTCCTCGTCGATGTCGTCGAGGTCTTCGATCGGTCGGCCGTTCTCGTCGCGGATCTCCCACTCGACGTCGGCGAGATCGATGCTCGGCGCGGTCACGCCTTCGCGGATCTGGATCGCCGCTTCGGCGGCCTCTGCCGTATCGAGCAGATGGCCGCTGGCGACGATCTTTTTGCCTTCGATGCCTATCGAATCGATGGCGGCGACGGTGAAGGCGTCGCCGTGTTGCTCAACGGCTTGGCGTTGCCAGCGCAGCGGCAGTGGTGTGTCCCGGAACCGCAGGTCCATGTCCGGGTCGAGGTAGCGGCCGTCGTCGGTGGCGACGCCCAGGTGGGCGAGGACCGCGGTGAACGTCTGCATGGTGGGGATCCTCTCGGGTGGGGGTGCAGCGGCGTTGATCTGTCCGACGCCGTCCGGGTCGTCGCGGGCGCGGATGATGCCGTCTTCTTCGCGGCGGCGGTCGATCTCGTCCTGCCGGGATCCGGCGCGGTTGCGGACGTTCGCGTCGCCGGGCCCGCGCTCGGTTTGCCGGTCGTCCTCGGCGGGGATCTCCTCGTCCTCGGCCAGGATCATCAGCGCGCACCGGCAGTTACACACCTCCGCCGCGGGAGCGCCGGGTTCCCCGGGCCACCGCATCCGGACCCCGTTGGGTAGCACGAACTCCCCGTCCAGGGACGGCACGCGTTGCCCGTCCATGGCGAAGTGGGTTGCGCGGGTGCGGTTGTCGATCGTGGCGAGCCAGACCTTGTGGAGCACTTCGCCGGTGAGCTCGGCTTGGACCCGCGCCGCTTCGAGGCGGGCTGCGTTGAGCGCGCCTGCCGTTTCGGTGCGAGCGACGAGGGCGGGGCGCCGGCCGCCGAACGTCTCCAGGTTCTCGGCGTCGAGGATGCGGGCGATGCGTTCGCCCTGCTGCTGGATCGACTCGCCCTCATCGGTTGCCTCGCTGAGCTCGTCGGCGATCAGCCGGAACGCGGTATCCGGGGTGCGGACCATCCTGTTGTTCACCGCGGCGAGGTAGGCGTCGACCCATTCCTGTACCGAGGGGATCCGGGCGACGATCTCGGGAGTGAGCGGGCCGTCCTCGTCCTCTTGGTCCTCGTCGTCGCGGTTGGGATGCTCGTCGTCGCGGCGTTCGTCGGGTCTGCGCTCGGGTTCACCCGCGTCGCGCCCGCCGGCGTCGCCCGAACTGTCACTGGTCTCGGCGCCGGGCTGGTCGCCGCCGGGTGTGGTGCCGGGCAGGCCGGAGCGGGCAGCGGCCTCGCTCGCGAGGCGGATCGCCTCGGCCGCAGTGATACCGAGGTTGGCCATCTCCGCGGTGAGCTGCTCCCACAGGATCGCCGCCATCCCGGGCAGGAACACCGCGGCCAGGATCTCCTCCCACGCCGCTTGGGTGAGCGCCAGCTGCTCCGGCTGCGGCGGTGGTTCCTCGACGGCTGCGGTGAGACCAGGCAGCACCGCGGCCCGGGCCAGCGGTAGCCACCGCGCATACGCTTCGCGCGCCAACTGCTTGACCCGGCGCTCCATTTGCAGGGTCGTCAGCAGCGCGGCTCGCCGGGTGCGAGGGATCATCGCAGCGCCGTCCTGATGTCGTCGCCGATCGATACGGTGCGTGCGGTGGTGAGGGCCAGCGCCGCGCGCTCGCGGACCAGCAGCCGCAGCCGGTGCATGTCCAGGCCAACGCTCATGGCGACCTCCTCGGTGAGCCCGACATCGAACCCGGCGATGAGCTTCGGCACCTCCTCCGGGGTGGCCGGCGCCAGGCGGGTGTGCAGCTGCCACGCCGGCAGGTCATCGTGCGCAGCAAGATCCGCGCGGGTGGCGCGCCGTTTACCGGCCAGCTCGAGCGCGCGGGTCAGAAGCAAGGTGGCGACCGCGCGGGCCGGCTCGACCGAGGCAGCGATGTCGGAGTCGTTGTCGGGTTCCGGTGGTGGCGCATCGTCGCGGCGGGACTCGATCGCGCGAGGCGGCGCCGGGGTGACCTCGGGTGTGGTCGCGGGCAGGTCGCGCAGCGGGCCGCCGATCAGCGGGGCGAGCGCGGGCAACAGCTCGGGTTTGCGGGCCGCCACATCGCGGGCGAGCAGCTGCCAGCCCTCCGGGGTGTCGAGGTCGTAGCCGTCCTCCTCCGGTGCGAACCCGAGGTGTTTGAGCAGCGCGGTGTTCGTCATCGCTCCGCGGTCGGCGGCGTCGAGCGCTTCCTGCTTGCGGTCCGGGTCCTGGGTGAGGGCGGTGGTGTCGTACCAGACCACGAACTTGTCGGGATCCAGGTTCGTGCCCTCGTCCTTGTTGATGCGTTCCAGGACCGGGCGCAACAGCGCCGTGGTGACGGCGTCGGCGATCGTCTCCAGCAGCGGCACGACGTGCGTGGCGACAGTGTCCTCGCGCATCGCCCACGCGTTCCAGTGGTTCATCTCCGCCAGACCGAGCAGCTGCTCCGGCGGGATATCCATGGCCAGGGCGACGCGGCGGATCGCGGCCTCACGGATCTCGAGCTGCTCCTTGTTGATGTCGGAGTGCAGGTCGATCAGGTTGACCTTGTCGTTCCACTCCCCGGGGGTGCTGGCCACGATGGGGAGGTGCGCGGCTGCCGCGTCGGGATTGTCGGCGGCGGCCTTGGCGACCTCGAACAGCAGATCCTGCAGATCCTGCGCCGACCCGTCCACCAGGTCCGGCGGTGGTGGTGCCGGAAGGTTCGGGGCGTCCGGATCGATCGGTGCCGCGGTGGGCGCGCCCTGCGCCTTCGGCAGCGACATCTCCTGGGGGACGAACAGGATCTTGCCGCCGATCAACCGCGACTTGCCGGCATGCCGAATCGTGGTGGTGGTTTGCACGATCTCGCGCAGCGCGGGCAGCGCGGACCGGGTGGGGGAATCGGCCTCCTGGCTGTTGCGCGGGTGCGGGTTCCACACCCGGAACAGGACATCGCGGGCCGGTTCGAACTCGTGCTCGGTGCCGTCGGCCAGGACGAGCACGATGTCGCCGCCGGCCTTGGTCTTGATCTCGGACCGGTCGAGCAGGTGCCACTCCTCGATCACCGTGTCATCAGCGTTGCGGGATGCGCCGCGCCGAGTCAGGACCGCTACCCAGCCCTCGCCGGGGACGGTCAGGAAGATGCCGAGCCGTTTGAGGATCTGGGCTTGGCCGGTGGGGCCGCCGGCGATATCGCGGACGATGCCGTTGACGTCGGCGTTTGTGGTGCTGCCGGTCGGTCGGCCGGTTTCGGGGTCGATCTCGGATCCGACGAGGCGGCAGCGTGATAGGGCGCTCGATACCCAGGTGCAGATGTAGCGGAGCTCGCCGCACAGTTCGTACATCTCCCACGATTCCGGCTGCCAGGCCCCTGTGCCGGTCTTGCCGAGTTGGGCGCGGAAGGCCTTGGCGGGGTCGCGGACCGGACGCACGGCAGCGGTCACGGAGGAGGGCGGCTTGCGTCGCGCGAAGATCCGGGCCATGTCCGCGGACGCTAGCCACGGGCCGTGCACGGCCCACCCGGCCTAGTCGGAGTCGATCAGCGATGCCAGCCCGGTGACGTGGGACGCCGCCAACGCGAGCACGGGCAGCAGCCACCACGACAACCCGGACAGCGCGACCGCGGCCGGCGCGCTGGCGAACGCTACCCAGATGCTGGAGCACCAGCTGCAGTGCACGAGGTACGAGATCTGCGAGTTCACACCACGGCGGGTGAGGACCCAGGTGCGGAATGGCTCGGTCAGCTTGTCACGCGTGACGAGGCGGGTGACACGAGCAACGGCAAGCACCCACAGGACGAGGATCAGCACGGTCATGGGCTGGAAGGTACGGAATCGGGGTGCGCGAACTTATCGTCGAACTCGGCATCGACGAGGCCGTAGCAATGTCATGCTGGCGCGATGATCAACCTCCCGGACGAGACGACTCCCGAGGTCAGGAATCTGCTGGCCGAACTTCACACCGACTTGCTGCACTCGATCGCCGTCGCGCGCATGGCACCTCGCGGCGGAGTAGTTGCGCTCATGCTGATCACGGGCCAGTTGCAGGTCCCGATTCTGGGCCAAATGCACAGCTACAACTATCCGATCAAGAAGTACTTCGACGTTTGCCATCCCAGCGGCCTGGTTCCGACCGACGACCCCTCTGCGACAACCATTCCGGCATCGGACATGTCGGTCATCTTCAGTGAGCAGAGCGATCAGTATGGGTGGGCAGGCCGTATGTGGCTGCCCACCTTCTATTCCCTCTGGGAGGAGGACTATCGACTGCGCCTCGCCGAACTGCATGGGTGCAAGCCGCGCGACTTTCAGATCCCGTTCTTCGGCGACCTGCGAAAGCTTCGGCACGACGTGGCGCATCGAAAGGGCCAAGCACGGGCCGACGGCGCCGCCGCTTGTGAAGTGCTGCGTTGGTTCGCTGTCGGCGAAAAGATCGCGATGCAGCACCAGCACTTCGCCGATGTCATCGACAAGTTCCCCTGGACGGAGCTGGCCACGCCACCCGCGCCAGTGCCGGCCGGTCGCACCAACATCGCGGCGAAGGTGGACGACGACGTAGCACTGCGCTTCCGTGATCTCGCGTCCCGATTGGGAAAGCCGAATTCGGACGCCGTCGAAGAAGCAATCTCGATGTGGCTCGATCAGCACGAGCCTGGCGACGGTTCCGACGGTGCTGGCCGCCGATAACCCCCGCTTATCGGCGGCCAGGATCCCGTTTCTTCGGTCGGCGATTCATCTCGGTGATCGGGATGATCGCCAGATTGGTGAGGCGGTCGTCGGATCTGTCTGCGCTGATGTGTGCGATGCAGTAGCCGTCCGGCGGAGCACCGAGGAAGGTCTCACCAACGAGGCGCGACACGGCGGCCATCCGCCGCTTCCCGTCTTGCGACAGAGCGACCTTGAGGCGCCCGTTGCGCTCAGGAATGGGTTTCAGTACGCGTCCGCGGTGGAGGTGCGGGGTGGGGACTGAGGGGATGATGCGGTCGAGGGACCGGATGCGGCCGGCGGTCGATGCCTCGTAGGTGCGTTCGTATCCGGGGATCGGCTTCCACTGTTCGTTGGTGTCGTCCATGCCGGGAGGTGTACACGGCAGGGGTGCAACGGCCTTGCGGGGTCCGCGCGCCCCGCGGTGACTGAGACCAAGCGAATGCGACCTGGGGTGCGGGGCGCGCGGTGTCTGGAAGCGTAGCCGCAGGCGGTGGGGGAGTATGTCTGCCATGAGGATCGAGCAGTTCATCGCGGCCCGGCTCGATGAGGATGAGGCTGTCGGCGCAGCGGCAGCTGGCGCGCCCTGGGTGGCCGACGTGCCGCCAGCTGTTCACGTTTCGACCCGGGCGACCGTCGATAACAAGCATGCGTTCGACCGCCTCGGCTATGTGGGGTCCATCGAGCGAGACGCCGACAGGGAACACGTCGTCCGGCATGATCCAGCCCGCGCACTGCGGCAGACCGCGGCCCTGCGAGCCATCCTCGACGACCACGAAGACGATGAGGGCTATTGCTCGCGTTGCTGGGATGGCGATACGTACGCGCCCGCTGCGCGCCCGTATCCCTGCCCAACGGTTCGCAGCCTCGCGGCAATCTGGACCAATCACCCCGACTACCGCCAGGAGTGGGCGTCAAATCCTCTGTGAGAACCACGCGCCGCCGGCGGCCGGTGTGTTGTTCTGGCGGGCGGGGGATGCGAGTTGTGCGGTCTTGCGGGCGGCGGTGCGGTCGTGGGCGATGATCGCGGCGGCTACGCGGTCGGGCTGGTGCTGGCCGACCTGCCAGCCCACGGCCTGTGTTTCCAGCGTGGACAGTTGGTGGCCGGCGATGATGCAGCGGCCGGTCTCCAGGTCGTTGCGGAGGCCGATCGAGCGGGCGATGGCGTCGCCTTTGCGGCGCCACATGTGGATCCGGAACGGCTGCGCGCGGCCGGGGTATTCGGCGTCGCGGATCGCTTTCCAGGCCTCGACCACGGTGCGTTTGTAGGTGGTGGGGACTGCGTAGCCTTCGACGGCGATTTCGTGGGCGCCGGTGGCGATGGCGAGTTGTACGGCGCGGGTGGCCCATTCAGCGGAGGTGAGGCGGGCGGACCAGTCGTGGGTGATGATGACGCGGCCGTCGAGGGTTGCGGCGGCGGCGATGATGCCGGCCTCGTCGCCTTCGCCGGTGTCGGCGGGGTCGACCGCGACGACACGGAGGCGGGTCTCGGGGAGAGGGCCGGTGTGGCGGTGGTCGTCGAACCATTCCTGCTCGAACAGGCCGCCTTTGAGGGGTTTCGGGTCGCCTTGGTACATGGCGGCCCAGACGCGGGCTGGTGTCTGGGTGCGGATCTTCTCCCAGTCCTGGCGGCGAGGTGATCCGAGGAGTTCGCCAGGTTCGCGGTTGAGGGAGTCGAGGATCCCGGGCTCGGCGATGGCGGGGAAGTTGAGGACGCGCCATTCGCCGGGCATCCGCTGTTGGAGGTAGGCGAGGGCGTCGTGCTCGTTCCAGCGGGTGGAGATGACGACGAGTGGGGCGTCGGCGCCGAGGCGTTGCAGGGCGACGGAGTCGAGCCAGGAGTTGACGCGGCGCCGGACCGCGGCGCTGTCGGCGTCTTCCATCGAGGCGTACAGGTCGTCGAGGAGCATGTAGTCGGCGGGGATGCCGGCGAGGGCGGTGCCGACACCGACCGCGGTGACGGAGCCGGTGTGGCCGCGGAGCTTCCAGTGCTTGGCCGCTGAGGCGGTGCGGGGGACTGAGAGGCCGAGGCGGTCGGGGAGTTGCTCGCCGGTGTCGGCGGTGGCGGTGGATCCGAAGGCCTGGATGAGGTTTCGGATCTCGGTGGAGTGCTTGAGCGCCAGGTGCTCGGCGTGGGTGGCGAGGACGCATCGCCAGTCGGGGTGGCGCATCAGGGCTCGGAGGGTGCCGGCCACCGCGACCCGCTGGCTTTTGCCGGTCTGCGACGGCATGGAGATCATCAGCCGTGACGCGGGCGTGTCGAACGCCCATTCGAGGTGTTCGTCGATCATCTCCAGCGCCGAGGTTTGCTCAACGCTGGGATCGAGGTATTGGGCGAGTGCGCCGGCACTCGGGTAGTCACGGACGCAACGGAGCCGGGTGATTTCCCGCCGCAGGAAGACCTCGTTGGCGGCGGTCTGCATGAGGGGCGGCATCAGAACAGCGCCAGCTGGTTGACCGGTGGTGGGGTCGAGGGGCGGCGCCGGACCGCTGCACCGAGGTACTTGCGGTACACGTCGACGCGGTGTTGCTGCTCGCGACATCGGGCGCGGAGTTCGCGGATCTGGTCGATCGCGGCGGCGAGCTGCAGGCGGGTCTTGGTGGATGCCTGTTCGCAGCGGGCGATGGTGGTGGTGCACCAGCGGTCAAGGGCATCGGCGCGCTGGGAGGCGGCGTCGGCCTGGGCTTGGGCAACGAGCCAGTTCGTCATCATCGTCGTGAGCGGGTCGGCGCGTACGTAGCGGATCTTGCGGAGGCGGCAGCCGGTGCGGGCGGCGATCTCCTCGGCGGTGAGGCCTTCGACGGTGAGGGATGCGACGAGCCAGCAGCGGTCGACGGGGTCGAGGTCGAGCAGCCGTACACCGCCGGCGCGGGCGGCGGCGGGCAGCATTGGGTCGGGTGTCCAGTGCACGGGCTTGGCCAGTGGCTGGACGGTGGCCGCCGTCATCGCGGGGCCGCCGGTTCGAGCGCGGGCGCAGGCCCGGTCTGGAGGGCGACGTATTCGGCGAGCGCGGCACGGAATTCGTCGGGGCTCATCCGCTGCTCGTTGCCGCCGGGTGTTTCGCGGTTGAGGCCGTGGAGCTTATTGATGGCTTCCATTGTGCGCAGGACGATGCCGGCGGCTTTGTCGTCTGGCGGTATGGGGTCGCCGTCTTGATCGGTGAGTGTTCCGGTGGCGGAGGGCCACCAGGCGCGAAGGAGCGAGAGGTATCGCCCGTCCTGGATTATCCGGTATTCGTCGACCGTTTCCGATTCCCATTTGTCGAGCAGGGCGCCGACGGCGCGGCGGACGCCCGCTTCGGTTTTCCAGTCGGTGCGGTCGGCGATTTCTTGCCAGGTGTGCCCGTCGATTCGCATTTGCAGGGCGGCGAGGGCGCGGGCCCGTTGGTCGGGTCGGTGATGGTTCGCCATGTGGGGCGGTCACCTCCTGCTCTGCTCGAAGGCCACCTGCTGGGTTCGGCGATTATTGTACGGCGATTGAGGGGTGTGGTTCTCCAACTATTTGCTGGTGCTGAGTGATCGGAATTACTGGGTGGTTTCGGCGAGTCGTTTTGACGCGATGTCGGCGTATTCGGGTACGCCTTCGATGCCGAGGAATTGGTGGCCTTCGAGTTTTGCTGCGATGCCGGTGGTTCCGCTTCCGGCGAATGGGTCGAGGATGCGGGATCCGGTGGGTACGACGCGGACGAGTTGTTGCATGAGTTCGATGGGTTTGGCGGTGATGTGGTGGCGGTTGTTTCCGCGTGGTGCGGTGTGGCTGTAGGTGCCGGGGAGGATGGGTGGTTTGTGTTCGGCGGCGATTTGCCCGTGTGATGCCCAGAGGATGTATTCGGATTCGTTCTTGAATCCTGGTTGTGGGCGGGCGCCGGGTTTGTTCCAGATGACGATGCCGCGCCATCGCCATCCGGCGACTTGGAGGGCGTCGGAGAGGGCGGGGAGTTGGCGCCAGTCGGTGAAGACGCAGGCTTGGCCGCCGGGGCGGATGAGGCGTAGGGCTTCGGTGAGCCAGATGGATGCCCAGATGGTGAAGGATCGTTGGTCGCGTTGGTCGGGGAAGTCCGGCATGGCGTGGCCGGCTTTCGAGTCGGTGGAGACGTATTTGTCTTTCGCGCTGCGGGTGGTGCGGTCGGCGCTGGTGGTGCCGCCGCTGCAGTAGGGCGGGTCGGTGATGAGGGCGTCGAAGCTGGCGGTGGGCAGGGTTCGCATGGTGGCGAGGGCTTCTCCACACACGATGCTGTGATCTGGCGGGCGTGAGTCGCACATGCGTTCGACCATAGCTCGAATGACCTGCGCGAATGCGGAATGCGCGCCCCGGGAATCCCGGGGCGCGCATGTGCCGGCGTGGCTATGTGTCGTCGCGGTGGTCGGATTTCGCGGAGAGCCAGTCGATCCAGGCGCGGGCGGATTCCTCGCTGGGGGTGGTGTAGGGCTGCGCCGGTGGCTCGTATTGCGGGATGGGTGTCAGTTCAATGGGATCCATGCTGAGTTGGACGCGGCCAGCGGGAGGCTGGTTCCATCGACCATTGGCCGCCGCGGCGTTCGAGCCACGCCAGCAGATGCTCCATGCTGTCGAGGAGTAGTTCGAGTTCGTGGTTGAGGGTGGACCGGTGCTCCTCGGGCACGGTGAAGGTGAGGGTGACGGTGTCCATCAGGGCTCCGCGCAGTAGCACTCGTCGATGCCGCCGCAGCCGCTGCACATGCCGATGCCCTCGGCGTAGGTGGGTTCGGCGCAGTAGCAGTCGCCCTCGGGGCAGCCGCGGGGGCAGTCGGATTGGTTGCGGCTCATCGCTGCCACCTCAGCGCTGGATCCCGGGGCATCGGATGCTGCTGGTGGCCGAGGAGTTCGCGGTCGAGCCAGGCGGCGACGACGTCGCGGGTGAGTCGGGTGCCGAGGTGCGGGTCGATGGTGCCGCAGAACTCGGGTGCGCATCCGAACGCGGGCAGGTCGGTCGCCGTGTAGTGACCGGCGCCCGCGAGGGTGGCGATCGTTGCGGTGATGTGGGTCCAGGAGGCGTGGACCATGTCGCCGGATGCGAGGAGAAGGACGGGCCGGTCGAGGGCGGGTGCGGGGGTGACGCCGTCCCATCCGGCGGATCCGTCGAGCACGATCCCTGTACGGATCCGGGGATCCGAACCCATCGCGGAGACGGTGGTCTGACCGCCGTAGGAGTGGCCAGCCATGGCGATGCGAGACAGGTCGAGGTGAGGGCCGACGAGCGGAAGCTGGGCGAGGCGGTCGATGACGGTGCGGGTGTCGGCGACGCGGGTGGTGAGAGCGCGGCGCATGTAGGTGGTGTCGGTGGCGTCTGGCGGTGACCCGGCGTGGACGCGGCCAGCGATGTCGACTGCGGGGCTCTCGCCTGTGTGGTCGATGGTGACGACGACGATGCCGCGGGCGGCGAGGTCGATCGCGAGGCCGGATGCGAGCCATCTCGGCGTGCCCATTCCCGGGGACCAGATGACGACGGGCAGCTGCTCGCCGTCCACGGGTGTGAGGGCCGCGGCGGGCAGCGTGGCTGTCGCCATGGCGGGGGCCGCAGTGGGTGTGCGGAGCCAGCCAGCGGCTTGCGTGGCGAGCTGCGCTCGGTTGAGGTCGCTGGTGGCTGGGATGTAGGGCGACTGGCCCGCGATCGTGGTGGGGTACCAGGCGGTCACGCCGATGGTGCGGGACCCGGTGGTGATGGTGGTGTCGACACGGCCGACATGGTGCGGTCCGGTGGGGGAGGCGATCGGTGTGGCGGCATGGGCGGCGCCGGCCATCCATGCGATGCCGGTGGCCGTGAGTGCGAGTACCGCAAGGGCGACACAGATGAGTCGTGTTGCGTGGGGAACCGAACTGTAGGGGTTAGTCGTTGAAGCAGACATAACGGACCTTCCAGCGAGCCATCGCGGAGTAAGCCCAGGTAGGCTCCGTATCAGGCATCGACATTGAGGAGTGGCAGAAATGCGTGCTTCACGCACCACCAGCAATCCGGTATTCAAGAACTTGCCGAAACAGGAAGGTGGCGGCTACGCCAACTTCGGTTCGGGCGTGGCCGGTGCGGGTCAGCTGGGCCAGCAGTTCGGTAACCAGTACGGCCAGCCCCCGCAGTACCAGCCCTACCAGCAGGCCCCCGCCACCCGGTCGATGACCATCGACGACGTGGTCACCAAGACGGGCATCACGCTGGGTGTGCTGGCGGTCTCGGCCCTGATCTCCTACATCCTCAGCAGCGCCAACAACGGCCTTGCGCCGCTGTTCGTCATCGGTGGCGGCCTGGTGGGCCTGGTGCTGGTGCTGGTCGCCAGCTTCGGCCGCAAGATGGACAACCCGGCCATCGTGCTCGGTTACGCCGTCGCCGAGGGTCTGTTCCTCGGTGCGCTGTCGCTGATGTTCACCGACATCTCCTTCGGCGGTGCCGGCGGTTCGGCGCTGATCGGGCAGGCGGTGCTCGGCACCTTCGGTGTGTTCGCGGGCATGCTGGTCGTCTACAAGACCGGCGCCATCCGGGTCACCCCGCGCTTCACCCGCATGATCGTCGGCGCGATGATCGGTGTGCTGGTGCTGATCGTGGGCAACCTGATCGCGAGCTTCTTCACCGATGGCGGCTTCGGCCTGCGTGATGGCGGCCCGATCGCCATCATCTTCAGCCTGGTCTGCATCGCGATCGCCGCGTTCAGCTTCCTGCTCGACTTCGACGCCGCCGACCAGCTGATCCGCGCTCAGGCGCCGGAGAAGGCCGCATGGGGCGTCGCCCTCGGCCTGACCGTCACCCTGGTCTGGCTCTACGTCGAGATCCTGCGCCTGCTGAGCTACTTCCAGAACGATTAGTAGGCTCCGGCCGCACAAGAATGGCTCCCTACCCGCTCGGGTAGGGAGCCATTCTGCTGTTGCTGGCGCTACTAGCTGAGGCGCTCGATGATCATGGCCATGCCCTGGCCGCCGCCGACGCACATGGTCTCCAGGCCGAACTGCTTGTCGTGGGTCTGGAGGTTGTTGATCAGGGTCGCGGTGATGCGGGCGCCGGTCATGCCGAACGGGTGGCCGAGGGCGATGGCGCCACCGGAGACGTTGAGCCGGTCCAGATCCATGTTCAGCTCGCGGGCCGAGCCGAGCACCTGCACCGCGAAGGCCTCGTTGATCTCGTAGAGGTCGATGTCGTCGATGGTCTTGCCGGCGATCTTCAGCGCCTTGCGGACGGCCTCGATCGGGCCGAGGCCCATGATCTCCGGCGACAGGCCGGACACGCCGGTGGAGACGATGCGGGCCAGCGGGGTCAGGCCCAGCTCCTTGGCCTTGGTGTCGCTCATGATCACCAGGGCGGCGGCGCCGTCGTTGAGCGGGCAGGCGTTACCGGCGGTGACGGTGCCGTCCGGGCGGAACACCGGCTTGAGCTGCGAGATCTTCTCGTAGGTGGTGCCGGCGCGCGGGCCGTCGTCGGTGGTGACGACGGTGCCGTCGGGCAGGGTGACCGGGGTGATCTCCCGCTCGAAGAAGCCGGCCTTGATGGCTTCCTCGGCCCGGTTCTGCGAGCGCACGCCCCAGTGGTCCTGGTCCTCCCGCGAGATACCGGTGAACTGAGCGACGTTCTCGGCGGTCTGGCCCATCGCGATGTAGACGTCGGGCAGCTCGCCGCTCTCGCGCGGATCGGTCCAGCCGTCGGAGCCGCCTTCGGCCCGCTTGACGGTGCGCGCCTCGGCCTCGGCGAACTTCTCGTTGTGGGTGTCGGGCCAGCCGTCGGAGGTGCCCTTCGGGAAGCGCGAGACGGTCTCCACACCGGCGGAGATGAACACATCGCCTTCACCGGCCTTGATGGCGTGCAGCGCCATGCGGGTGGTCTGTAGCGACGACGAACAGTACCGGTTGAGGGTCACACCGGGCAGGAAGTCGTAGCCGAGCTGGGTGGCCACCACCTTGGCCATGTTGAAGCCGGCTTCGCCGCCGGGCTGGCCGCAGCCGAGCATCAGATCGTCGATCTGGGTGGGGTCGAGGGCGGGGACCTTGTCGAGGGCGGCGCGGACCATCTGGGTGGCGAGGTCGTCCGGCCGCATGCTCACCAGAGAACCCTTGCCTGCGCGGCCGATGGGGGAGCGGGCGTACGAAACGATGACGGCCTCGGGCATGAGGACTCCTTATGTCTCGGAGTGCGCACGGTGGTCACCGACCAGGTGCGTGCGGCACTCGCGGGGTATGGATCACCTCGAATCTACGTCGCGCTGGTCGAGGGGGAAACACCCGGTGTGACCAGATCCCGCTCACTGAGAGCACTGAGCAGAACCGGCAGCAAATGCTCGGCCGCGAGGGCGTAGCCGGCGGCCGAGGGATGGAAGCCATCGGCGGAGAACATCTGTTCCGGGGCGGCGTGAAAATCCTTGCTGAGCAGATCGCCCATCGAGACCGGATGGCCGCCCGCGGTCAATGTGACGGCGGTCTGGGCTCTGGCCAGCCGGTGACTCCAGGTGTGCACCACGCTGCGCAGCGGTTGCGGGATGGCGGCCACGGTGCCCAGATCCGGGCAGGTGCCGACCACCACGACGCTGCCCGCCTCGCTCAGCCGCGCCACGGCCCGCTTCAACCGCCCCGCCGAGCGGGCCACCGAATGCTTTTTGGTGATGTCGTTGCCGCCGATCAGGATGACGGCGGCGTCCGGCGGTGGCCCGGCCACGAACATGGCGTCCACCTGGCCGGACAGGCCCTTGGAGGTGGCGCCGGAGATGGCTTTGGTGCTGAGCCGGATGCTGCGGCCGGTGGCCTCGGCCAGGCCGCGGGCCAGCCGCACGCCGGGCACTTCGGTCGCGTCGGTGCAGCCGACGCCGGCCGCGGTGGAGTCGCCGAAGATCATCAGGTGCAGATCGGCGTGCCGGTCCAGCCGCCACGGCTCGGGCGTCGCGCAGCCGGGCAGGTAGATGCCGTCGGCTTCCGGCGGTTTGGAGGTGTCGCGCCCGATCACGCCGCGCGCCACGCCCGCCTGCGCCATGAGATACCGGTACGCCGCCCATGACGCGGTACCCGCGCTCGACCCGGCGAGCACGGTCGCGGCGCCGGTCATCGCCGCGCTCCGCCATCGGATTCGAGGTTCGCCCACGACCTCGGATTTTACGTGCTCTCGCGGTGTCCGCAGCTCGCATCTGGGCCGGTCGGCCGGCGGCTGGGAGCAGCGTTGCATGCCGCCGGACACGGCGATGTGGGGCGAGGCGGGGAGTGGGGCGGCGCGGCCTCGGCCAGCGCGCCGCCCCGAATCAGATCAGCCCGGGACGTGGAATGAGCCGCGCGCCGGAATGCTGGCGTGGTTGGTGCTCACGGTGACCTCGATCTGCCCGGGCCCGGTGTCCTGGAACAGCGAGTACTGGATGCTGCCGTAGATGCCCGTCACGACGTTGTTCTCATAGGTGCCGGTGGCGCCGGTGGTGGTGTTGCGCCAGGCCACGGTGGTGCGCACCTCGCACAGCGGCGCCAGCGGGTACTGGCCGGGGCCGATGCCCGCGACCGGCGCGGCGCGCACGTTGACGACGGCGCGGCCCGGCCAGTCGGGGCTGGTATCGGCCCAGGTGTGGATGCTGGTCCAGCACAATCCGCCATAGGCCATGGTGGGGACATCCGGGAACGCGACGGTGGTGGTCGCGGCAGCGGGCGCACCGGAGGCGACGACCAGCGCGACCGTCGATCCGGCCAGCACCGCGGCGACCCGGGCAGTGTTCGGCAGCCTCATGGCCGCAGATATTAGGCGGCGGAGGCACTTTCCGCAGGAGAGCGCGCCGCGGCCCGGTGTGGCCGGTGTGGTGTGCGCTACCGGCCCGCACCTACCGGCAACGGTTCTGCAACGATGGAGTCATGCGCATCGCGGATCATGTCGTGGACCTCATCGGCAACACCCCGCTGGTCCGGCTGAACTCGGTCGTCGGGCCGAACGCCGGCGTGGTGGCCGCCAAGATCGAATACTTGAACCCGGGCGGCAGCTCCAAGGACCGGATCGCGGTCAAGATGATCGACGCCGCCGAAGCATCCGGGCAGCTACGCCCCGGTGGCACGATTGTCGAGCCGACCTCGGGTAACACCGGTGTGGGTCTGGCGCTGGTCGCGCAGCAGCGCGGCTACAAGTGCGTGTTCGTCTGCCCGGACAAGGTCAGCGAGGACAAGCGCAACGTGCTGCGTGCCTACGGCGCCGAGGTGGTGGTCTGCCCGACCGCCGTCCCGCCGGACCACCCGGACAGCTACTACAGCGTCTCCGACCGACTGGTCCGCGAGATCGACGGTGCGTGGAAGCCGGACCAGTACTCCAACCCCGGTGGCCCCGACAGCCACTACGAGACCACCGGTCCGGAGATCTGGCGCGACACCGAAGGCAAGGTCACCCACTTCGTCGCCGGTGTCGGCACCGGCGGCACCATCACCGGCACCGGCCGCTACCTCAAGGAGGTCTCCGGCGGGAAGGTGCAGATCATCGGCGCCGATCCGGAAGGCTCGGTGTACTCCGGCGGCACCGGCCGGCCGTATCTGGTGGAAGGCGTCGGCGAGGATTTCTGGCCCTCGGCCTACGACCCGAGCGTGCCGGACGAGATCATCGCCGTCTCCGACGCCGACTCCTTCGATATGACCCGCCGCCTCGCCCGCGAGGAAGGCCTGCTGGTGGGTGGTTCCTGCGGTATGGCCGTGGTCGCCGCCATCGAGGTGGCGCGCCGCGATCCCGACGCGCTGGTCGTGGTGCTACTGCCCGACGGCGGCCGCGGCTACATGTCCAAGATCTTCAACGACGAGTGGATGAGCTCCTACGGCTTCCTGCGCACCCGCCTCGACGGCACCACGGCCGAACCGCTGGTCGGCGACGTGCTGCGCGGCAAGTCCGGCGCACTGCCCGACCTGGTGCACACCCATCCGTCGGAAACCCTGCGCGACGCCATCGAGATCCTGCGCGAGTACGGCGTCTCCCAGATGCCCGTCGTCGGTGCAGAACCGCCCGTCATGGCGGGTGAGGTGGCGGGCAGCGTCTCCGAACGCGATCTGCTCTCGGCCGTCTTCGAGGGTCGAGCGCATCTCACCGATTCGGTGGCTCAGCACATGTCGCCGTCGTTCCCGCTGATCGGTTCCGGTGAGCCGATTTCGGCGGCCACCAAAGCGCTGTCGGATTCGGATGCGCTGATGGTGGTGGAGGATGGCAAACCGGTCGGCGTGATCACCCGCCACGATCTGCTCGGCTTCCTGAGCACCGGCGCCATCGGAAAGTAACGCTGCCGAACCCTTCGTTCGCCGCTCGAGCGCAAATTTTTGGCAAATTGGCGGTTCGTCGATTTCTCGTTGGGTAATTCCGCGATGGACGGGCCGCGGCAGCCGCCACGGCGCATCGGCGAGCGAAGGGAAAGGTTGTGCAAACTACAAGTTTGGCCATCGACTTTCAGCAGGGCCTATCCGATGCCTGGAGCTCGGTCGCGACGTTCGTGCCCAAGCTCGTCGGCTTCCTGATCATCCTGCTGATCGGTTGGCTGATCGCGAAGACTGTCGCGACCATCGTGAACAAGGTGCTCGAGCGGGTGGGCTTCGATCGGCTCGTCGAGCGCGGGGGTATCAATCAGATGCTGGCGCGCAGTAAATACGACGCGTCCGATCTGCTGGCGAAGCTCGCGTACTACGCGATTCTGCTGATCGCGCTTCAACTCGGCTTCGGCGTGTTCGGGCCGAATCCGGTCAGTGACATGCTCAACGGCATCGTCGCCTGGCTGCCCAAGGCGGCCGTCGCGATCCTGATCGTTGTCGTCGCCGCGGCCATCGCGCGGGCGGTGCGCGACATCGTCACCAATGTGCTGTCTGGCCTCAGCTTCGGCTCCATGCTCGGGCGGCTGGCCGCGATCTTCATCTGGGGCGTCGGCATCATCGCCGCGCTGAACCAGATCGGGGTGGCGACCTCGGTGACCACGCCCATCCTGATCACGGTGCTCGCCACGATCGGCGGCATCATGGTCGTCGGTGTCGGCGGCGGTCTGGTGCGGCCCATGCAGCAGCGCTGGGAAGGCTGGTTGAGCAACCTGGAGGACGAGATCCCCGCGGCCAAGGGGCGCGCCGAGGCCTACCAGCGTGGCCGGGAAGACGCGGCCCGGCAGCAGCAGGGCGCGGGCCGTCCGGCCGAGGCGGCGCAGCAGCCGCAGTGGGCGAACCAGCCCGCGGGCGGCGGCTCCCAGGAGTGGACCAACCAGCCCGGAACCCAGGGCCAGGCGGAGTGGGGTAACCAGCCGGGTCGTCAGCAGTGGGAGCAGGCCACCGACCCGGGCCGGCAGTGGCCGCAGGAGCCGCGCGGCGGGTACGGCGATTACGGCGAGGGCCGCCGCATGCGGTAGCGAGCCATCGCGCACGAGTCCCCCACCGGTCCCGAATCGGTGGGGGATTCTTCTGTTATGCCGGTGAGGGTCAGGCCAGGTGCGGGGCGGCGCACACGCACACCGCCGCCAGCCGCAGCACCATCCAGTCCGCCTCCGACCAGTCGGCATGGTCGACCGGGACGACGGGCGGGCCCGGCACGGTGTCCTCGTGGCCGAGCGGCACGGGTGCGCTCGCACGCACCTCGTCGAGGAGTCCGCGCGCATAGGCGGTCAGCAGCACCACGGGCGAGGTTCCGTGGTGCGGGTCTACGCCGAACTGGAGGATGTCGCGTACCGCGGCCGCATGCTGATCGAGCGCCGCCGAGAGCGCGGGCAGCTGTGCCGCTGCCGCGAGCGCCGGGGCCCCGTACATCGTGTGCAGGCGTTTGATACTGCGACGCGCCGACTGTTCGAGCAATACGGGGCCGAGCAAAAACACCTCGTCATGCTAACAATCAGCGCAGGCAGGGGGACTGTGGCGTTCATAGTGGCGTCGTCTCCGCGCGAGGGCAGCGCGACAGTGCCGATCACCAGCAGGCCGGCCAGGGCTGGTCGCGTCCGCCGATCGCGGGCTCCGCGAGCCGATGGATGAGCCGGTACCCACCTGACCGGTTTCCCCGATCGGGCGCCGCCGTCCGGCCCGGCCGCTACCCGCCGGGCAGGTCGGCGCCGGATTCGCGGTCGCCATCAGTGGCCCGGGGTCATGCCGGCCGGGGCTGGCTCGGCGCTGCTGGTGATCGGAGCCCTACAGATCCGCGAAGCAGATGACGAACTTGCGTTCGGAGTAGACGAAGCCGCGGTCGGCGTCGGGGCAGGTGTCGACGTTGGTGGTGTTCTGTTGGACCGCAACCACTTTCACGCCGTCGGGCGACGTGCAGGGGATGCGGGTGGGGGAGGGCTTCAACGTCATGCAGGATCCGACGGTCCAGTCGATGTCGAGGCAGAGTGTGGTCTTGTCGACGGAGTGGGAACGGTCCGCGTCGGAGGGGCAGGTGCTGGCCTCGGTGCCCTTGTCGACGACCTTGTAGGTGGAATCGGCGCTGCCGCAGGCGGTTTTGCCGACCTTCTTCGGGTCCGGGTCGAGCACGACGCAGTCGCCGACGTTCACCTGGACTGCCACGGCTTCCTTGGCGGTCTTGTTGTCCGCGACGGGGGAGGCCGAGGTCTGCGGGGTCGTCGTGGTCGGCGGCGGGACCGGCGCCAGGCCGGGTTGTTTCAGCGGGGTCTTCGGGGTGGGCGATGCCGTCGTCGTCGCGGTGGCGCTGACCTCTTGCTTCGCCTCGGCCACCGTGGATTCGAACGACGACGCCAGCACCGAGACACCGACGATCAAGATGCCCGCCGTCACGAAGGCGCCGATCGCGACGATGAGTGCGCTGTTGGTCAGGCGGCGCCGAGTACGGTTCGGCGCCGGCGTGCCCTGCTCGGCCGGTGTGCCCTGCTGGGC
This sequence comes from Nocardia sp. CDC519, assembly GCF_059509835.1. Lineage (NCBI taxonomy): Bacteria > Bacillati > Actinomycetota > Actinomycetes > Mycobacteriales > Nocardiaceae > Nocardia > Nocardia sp. CDC519. Next base: position 3,563,424 of record NZ_CM183377.1, read on the forward strand.
GGGGATCGGCTCGGTCATCGGCTCGGTCACGGCTGGCCGCTGAGGACGGCCATGATGGCATCGACGAACGGCTGACCGCCCATGATGGCGCCGCCGGCGAGCGCGCCGACGACCGCACCGATCGGGCCGGTGAGCAGGGTGAAGAAGCCCATGCCGATGACGGCGCCGATGAGGCCGCCGATCACCGCACCGGCGACGACGCCGACGACGTTCTTCTCCAGTTCGGCCACCAGCCGCGACATCGAGCTGATCTCGCGCATCTCGCCGATTTCCTTGGCCGACGGCTTGGTGGTGAGGGTGAGTTCACGGCCGTGGTCGGCGATCTCGTGCGCCACGCTCATCCGCGCGCCGGCGATCTCGTAGGCGAGCGGGATCTCGGCGACCACTTCGCCGCTGTCCGACTTCAGAACAGCCCGGTCGGCCTTGTCCTCCACGCCCTCGACCAGCTCGAACGTGCCGTCTTCGACCTTGGTGGTGATGGTGCGGCCGGAGCGGTCGGTGGTGGTCGTGTACTCGATCCCGTGTTCGGCCCCCTCCGCCCTTAGTTCCTCGGAGGCCTTCGCTGGTTCTGCGTGCACGGTGCCCGCGGAGATACCGAGAGCGGCGACGGCGAGGACGGTGGTGACGGCGAAACGGCCGAACTTCATTCCTGGAATCCCTTACTCAAACTCACGCGAGACCGGCGTATTGCCGGACGGCGTCGGAGTTTACGGCGCACACAACCTTTAGTCCCAGGTTTGGAAAGACCGCACTACCAGGGATTTTGTGAAAATCAATCATTCAAATTAATGCGGGCCGGCGGTGCCGCGATGCCGGTTTGTGCGCTACCTGCGGTGATCGAGAAAAGCGCAGAATTGGACGGTTGATCAACAAGTAATGTATCTCACAGCTGGGCGGCAGGTGGGGTGGAGTCACAGTGCGGGACCAAGGCTGTTGCCCCGGCCTGCCCCGACCGCATCGGCCCCGGCAGCGGCGATGGAGCGGCGAGCGTGGTTGCCGCCGTAGGGGAATGGCGGCAGCCGAGCTGCCGCTCGCCGGTCGGTCCGGCTCAGGCGCGCGTCGCGGCCCAGCGCACCAGATCGTCGACGGGCACGTTCCAGGAGCCGATGGCGGAGTTCGGGACGAAGGCCGGGATCTCCGGGATGTCGCCCAACTCTGGGACGGTGGCGACGAAGTGCAGATACCGGCCATCGTCGAGTCGGGTCGAGAAGGGCTGGTCCGGATGATCCGGTGGGGCTTCGAAGGTCAGCTCCGGCGCGTCGGCGAGCCACGGTTCCAGCAGATCTTCGACTTCGGCGAAAGTGGCTTGGGTGAGCCATTCCCGCTGCGGCGCGCACACGACGAATCGGTCGACCGCACTGAAGCACAGAACCGGCCAGTCCTCGATCGGGTTCGCTCGGCACTCTCCGGCCAGTTCGGTGAGGTCGAGTTCGTACAGCTCCGGATCCGGTTCGCCCGAGGCCACGCTGACCCAGCCGTTGTCGACGTCCTGCCCTTCGGCGCCGAAACTGCCGAGCGCCGAATCGACATACTCGGCGAACTTCGCGTACTCATCGGCCGTGAAGAATTCGCACCACTCGGGAACCATTCCACCTGCTCTCCATAGCTACCGCGCACTGACCGGCCGATGGTATGCCGACGATCCACACCTTGCCGCCCGTGGAAAATCGCGGGGCCCTCGACCTGCCGCCCCTACCGGTGTGCGCGAACTGCGCACAGGTTATGGCGATTTCGATAGCTCACACCTTGTGCGACGTGCCCGAATCCTGTGCGAAGCCGCAACTCGATCTACGCGAGAGGGGGAAACCTCTTGTGCTGGATGGCCGTGGTGAAGTGGTCCCAGTCGGTGGGGTTGAGGACGAGAGCGGGGCCGGTGGGGTTCTTGGAGTCGCATACGCCGACTGCCCACCGACCCGCGCGGCCTGCCCCGGCTACCGACCGAACGTCTCTACCTGCTGTGAGACGGCATCCCCTCCCAGCGCCCGGTCTGGCGGCGGCCAGTTGCGCCGACGGCCTCGGGCATACTGCCGACCGCTCGATCCGGAGGCGTCGTCCGGCCCGACCGGCTCGAATCGCGCGGCAGATGGTGTGGCCACGGCAGTGAGTTGAGTCGATCGGAGGTCGCCGGGGTGGTAGTCAGTCGAGGTGATCGGCCTTGCTGTGTAGGTAGCGCTTTTCGACCTGGTTATCGGTGAGTTCGGCGGCGCGGCGGAAGTATTCGGTGGCGGCGGCGTTCTCGCCGACCTGCTGTAAGAGGTGGGCTCGGACGGCGTGTTCACGCTGCCGGGTGAGCGGGTTGCTGTCGAGGTGGTGGCGCTGGTTGAGGTCGTCGAGCAAGGCCAGGCCCCTGGCCGGTCCGTGCGCGTGGGCGACGGCCACCACGCGGGCGAGCTGGACCGGCGGCGTCGGGGTGAGGCGCTCGAGCCACAGGTACAGCATCGCGATCTGGGCCCAGTCGGTGCGGCCCGGTTCGGCCGCGGCGTGCACCGCGGCGATCGCGGCCTGGATCTGGTAAGGGCCGGCCGGGGCTCGGTTCCACACGCTGTCGATGAGAGCTGTTCCCTCCGCGATCATTTCGCGATTCCACTGTGCGGGATCCTGCTGATCGAGGGGTATCAGTTCGCCGGCCTCGGTGCGGGCCGCGCGGCGGGATTCGGTGAGCAGCATCAGTGCGAGCAGGCCCGTCACCTCCGCGTCGGCGGGGACGGTGGCGTGCAGCATTCTGGTGAGCCGGATGGCCTCGGCGGTGAGGTCCAGGCGGGTGAGGTCGGCTCCGGCGGTGGCGGTGTAGCCCTCGTTGAAGATGAGATACAGCACCTGGAGAACCGCCGCCATTCGACTGTCGCGGTCCTCGCCGGTGGGGAGCGTGAAGCGGGCGCCGGCCTTCGCGAGTTGTTGTTTGGCGCGGCTGATCCGGGTGCCCATGGTGGCCTCGGTCGTGCCGTAGGCGTGCGCGATCTCGGCCGTGGTCAGCCCGCCGACCGCGCGCAAGGTGAGCGCCACCTGCGAGGTGTGCGCGAGTGCTGGATGGCAGCACAGCAAGAGCAAGGTGAGGCTGTCGTCCAGTCCGCCGGCCTGCGCGGCCCGGGCGGGCTCGGCCATGGCCAGTTCGGCGGCGCCGGCTTCCAGTTCCCGGCGCCTGCGGGCCTGATCGGAGCGCAGCAGATCCACCATGCGCCGGTAGGCGACGCGGATGAGCCAACTGCGCGGTTCGTCCGGAATGCCCTCGACCGGCCACTTTCCGGCTGCGGCCAGCAACGCTTCCTGCACGGCGTCCTCGGCGATATCGAAGCGGCCGAACCGGCGGACCAGCGCGCCGAGGACCTGCGGCGCTTCGGCGCGCAGCAGGTCCTCGAGCTCCGGGTTCACGCGGTGAAGTCCTCGCCCATGATCGGGCGGATCTCGATCGGCTCACCGAGCGCCTCGACGATGCGGGCGGTGATCTCCACGGCCCGTTCATGTCCGGCCACGTCGATCACGGCGAAGCTGGCCAGCACCTCCTTCAACTCCGCGAACGGCCCGTCGGTGGCGACCACGCCATCGGCGGTCTTGCGAACCGTGGTGCTGACCGCCGGGTGGCCGAGGCCCTCCGTACTGACCAGCTCGCCGGAGGCGAACAGCTCCTTCTCCAGCTGCTGGTAGGTGGCGAACGCGGCCAGCGCCTCCTCCGAGGCGGTGTCGGCGGTCGCGGCGTCCCATGCGGCGGCCGGGGTGTAGCCGAGCAGCAGATATTTCACGGGGTCCTCCGATGTGGTGGGTTCTCGTCACGGTAGCCGGTCCGCGACCGCGATCTGGGTCCGTTGCCACCTCGGAGCCGCGGCCCGAACCTCGACACGGTCGTCCTGTGATCCAGATCACAGTCTGATGATGTCGAGGACGGTCTGCCTGCACCGAGGTACCAGCGAACGACCCACACAGAAGGAGTACGACCATGAACGACACCCAGCAGCAGCCCACCCCCGAGCTCCAGGCCCTTGACCGCCTCGTCGGCACCTGGAAAGTCAGCGGCGGCGCCGAAGGAACCGTGCGCTACGAATGGATGCCCGGCCGGTTCTTCCTGCTCCAGCACGTCGACCTCACCCAGTACGGCGAACCCGTCACCGGTTTGGAGGTGATCGGCAACCTGCACCCGTTCGGCGAACCCACCGGCCCCGACGTGGTCTCCCGGTACTACGACTCGGTCGGCAACACCTTCGACTACGTCTACGAACTCGACGGTGACACCCTCACCATCTGGGGCGGCGCCAAAGGCAGCCCCGCCTACTACCGTGGCACCTTCGATGCCGAAGGCACCACGGTCACCGGCGAATGGGTCTACCCGGGCGGCGGGGGATACGCCTCGACCATGACCCGGATGTGATCCTGCTGCCCGAGTCGGTCACCGCCGGCTCGGGCACGGCCGGATTGTGGATGCCCGTTACGAGGGCTGCTGGCAATCCAGCCACTTACCGTCTTCTTTGGCGTAAGCGTTGGTTTCGGTCTTGGTCTCCGACTCCGCGCCTTCGTTCTTCCACGTGGAGGTGATGTCGGCGGTGGCGGTATCCCCGGTTACCTTGATGTTGTCGACTTTGTCGACAGTGACCGTGGTGGTTTCGCGCATGATGGCCAGATTCGCGGCCTTGTAGGCCGGTTCGTCGTAGCGGATGAACGCGTCGACCAGGTTATTGATGCTCTCATCGGAGGCCGCCGGGTATTCCGCCTTCAGGGCGGCGGCGAGCTGATCGGCAGGCTTGGCGGCGAACTCCTCGGCCGTTCCCGCCGAGCTGAGCGGCGGGAACATGGTGTCCGGCAGGTTCTTGACCTGGTCGCGGTACTTGGTGCAGGTGAGTTCGGCCATCCGGTCGAAATCGAAGGTCGCCATCGCGGGCTCCTGCTGCGCGATGAGGTCGCGGATCTGCTGCGCATCGCCGCCCTCGGCGGCGGCCGGAGCCGACACGGACGTCGAAGCCGCGGTCGTCGACTCCTCCGAGCTGCAGCCCACCGCCGCTACCGCGACGAACGCCAGCCCTACTGCAAGTGTGCGCTTCACTGAAGTCTTCCTGTCAATCATCGACGACAGCCACACGAACGTTCCAGGGAAAGGACCGTTCCGGCGCACGTCTGCTGAACGAGCGAAGATTAGCCCAGGCGCAGGTGGTTCGCTCAACCGAAATACCCAGGGCCGGAGGGCTCCCATGCAGGTCATGCGGGGTAGCTATGGCAACCGAAGCCGGGCGGCCGGCTACCAGACCGGTTCCTGGGCATCCTCACGTAGCCGCTTACGGGCGCGCACGATCCAGTTGGTGAACATCTCGGTGAACATCTGCGGGGCGGCCGGGCGGACGTTCAACTGTTCGCGGTTGCGCTGTTCCAGGTAGCGGCCGTCGCCGGTGAGGTCGAACCACTGGAAGGCGTACCAGGGGTCCGGGCGGGCGTGCAGTGGGCCGACGAGAAGTCCGGCATTGCCGCCGCCGTCGGCGGGTCGCAGCGCCAGCCGCTGATACTCCTCCCGGGGCGTGCGGTGCGCGAAACTGCGCTGCTCGCTGCGCTGTTCGAGATCCGCGAGATGGAAGGTGGCCGCGGGGTGGGTGCCCGGCGCGCAGGCGGGCAAGGCCGCGGTCAGGCGATTCGGCAGTTGTTCGGGGCGGAACAGGCGGCAGGTGATGGGGCCGTCGACTCCGTCGATCGCCGTTTGTGACAAGGTGGCCGCTTGATAGGTGGTACTTGCCCCGACAACGCGATACTCGCCCTCCCGGCCGCGTTTGGTTTTCGTTGTGCCGCCGAGGATTTCGATACGGAAATCGGATTCGGCGAGCGTGTGGAAGGCGAGCTGGATGCGTTCGAGTTCGTCGCCGTCGTAGCCCGTGCGCACCTTCTCGCGGTGTGCCGCGACTTCACCGAGGAAACGGAAGCGGCTGACATACCGCAGCGGGCGTGGGAAGCGGTCGTGCGCGTCGCTGTACCACAGGGCCGCGAAATCATCGGGGTCCCATCGCCATTCGCTCACCGCCGATCCTCCCCCTCCTGCGGTGCGGTGGTCTCGGCCGCCGGGATATCGCCGCCGATCACGCCGCCGGGAACGGTCTTGGGGACCTCGCCGAGCAGTTCGTCGGTGTTCTCGGCGGTGATCAGGTACTCCGGCGTCTTGTGCTCGTCCTCATCGGAGTTGCCGCCCCGGCCCGCACCGGCACCCATGCCGCCCATCGGCATACCCATCAAGCCGCGACCGGTGGCCGCCGACCTGGCAGCATTGGCCGCGGCCGCCGGACCTGCCCCAGCACCCGATCCGCCCGGCCCACCCGGAATGCTGCGCCCGGCGCCGGGCTTCTCGCTGCCGGAACCCGAGCCACCGGAACCGGAGCCGCCCCCGGACCCCGCGCCGCCCGCACGCCCCGCACCGCCCGTGCCTGCCGATCCACCCGTCCGGCCGCCCGGCACACCGGTTGGGGAGTAGCCGGCGGCATTGACGCCCGCCGGTGTGGTGGAGGCGAGCGACGGGTCCGTCACGCGGGAGGTCGTGCTCGTGGGCGTACTCGACGGGGCAGTGGTATTCGCCGCCATGGTCGTCGGATCCTGCTGCTCCTCGGTGGTTTCGCCGCCGGTTTCCTCGGTGCCTTTGGTCTCCTCGGTTTCCCCTTCGGAACCGCCCTGATCGCCAGTGCCGCCGCCGCCAGTGCCGCCGCCGGAGCCGTCGCCCGCGCCGTCGCCACCACCGGTATCGCCGCCACCACCTTCCCACTCGCGGTCATCGGTCGGCGGTTTCACCGGCGGGACCAGTGGTTGGGTGGGATCGTCCGGCTTGGGCAGGACCGGAATCTCTCGGTCGGTGTCGACGAACGGCTTCACATAGTGGGTGCCCATCACGGTGCGCGCGGTGGCTTCGGCATCGTCACGCTTGGACGCCGAATGCGAGCCGACATACGGCCAACTCGTCGGGTTCCACGCCGGGCGCTTCTCGACCACCTCGGGCAACTCGCGCTTGGTGGTGTTGATCGAATCGACTGCGCCGTAGACCCGGGCGGCCATCGCTTGCAGGGCGGGGGAGAGATCTTGGGCGCGAGTCGTGTAGTTGGACAAGGCCGTCCGGGCGGCTTCGGCGGCCGGGCCGTCCCATGCCGCCGAGCTCGACCGCTGGATGCGGGCCGCGAAAACCCTCACCCCATCGGTCCATTTGTTCTCGATCTCGGTGAATTTGTTGGCCGCGGCGAAAGCCTCTGTCGTGTTCAGCGGATTGAACGAATCATTGATCTGGGAGTGATCGAGATTGTCGGGATTCTCGCCGTCTTTGATACGCGGCTGCTCGGTAGGGATTTTGGACATCGTGGCCTACTTCGCCACGGGGGTGACGCCGGGCTGGGTGCGTGTCGGCGCAATCGGCCCCGGAGGTGGTAGTTCGGCCACGAGCTGGTTGTAGCGGGCAGCGAACGTCTCGTCGGTGTCGATGTAGCGCTGAGCGATCGCTTTATGGAGTTGCTGGATTTCGTCGACGATCTTGTAGTGCTCTTCGAGGATCGCGTGGATGCTGTTGTCGGAACCCTTGGCCTTTTCGCGGAATCGACTGACGAGGATGCTCGCCGATGACAGGGGGTCCTTGTCCTCGCCCAGCCCCCACACCTCCTGGTCGGAGATCGTTCGTGCGATTTCCTGAAGGTCGCGGATATGGGTCTTGAACGCATCGCAGTCGCGGTCGATATAGACGAACTCTTCCGCGTTCACCTGAATGTCGCCGTTCATCTGGACGGACAGCCTGCCCTCGGCGGCTTCTGTGATCAGGCCGGCCAACGTGTGTGGTGCCGTGTCGTTCTCGCTCATACCGTTCAGCTCCCCCAGTATATGTTTTCGTGTGTGCGGACCGACTATGCGTCGGATGGAATCAGCGGCACCACTTTCTCGGCCAGGCCGCGAGCGAGCTCGCAGGTGTCGATGTGGCCGGTCTCCCGGTTCGAGGCGGGGTTGTTCAGGCCGAACTCGATGCTTCCACCCTTCATCGCGACGTGGAGAGTGCACACCGATGTCGGTTCTGATTCGTCGCTCACGTGCGAAGCGATAGCCTCGCGGCCCGAGATCGTGTACTCGTCGCGGACGGTTCGATTCTTGTTGTCGCGGACCATGTTCACGGTGAGGTTCGTGACGCTGATCGTTGTGGAGTACGCATCTGGCTGCGACCAGCGGCAGCCTTGCCATTTGATGCCGTTCGAACCGGAGTTGTTCGCGGTAGAGCGGTTCCGCAGCCCCTCCGAGGCAAGTACTTCTTGCGGGATATCCGAGCACGGATCAAACCCGCTCGGCACATCCGCCGCGATCCCACCTTCGGCCGCGCTGGTGCCCGCCCCACTCGTACTCCCCGCCGACCCCACCGGCTGCGCTTCCCCCTCCGTCGACCCCCCGCACCCCGCCGCAACCAACACCACAGCCCCGATAGCGAGCAGGTACCGCCCTCGCACCAGTTTCATCACCGGCTCCTCCCGACCCTGGTCACGCGAATACGGGACCGGATTCGGATTCCGCCCCCTCGGCTGGCTGTGACCTTATCGAAATCCGATTTGCCCGGGCAAGGGTCGCGGCGGCGTTACCGGGAAACACGCGTGACGACGCGCCGATCGCCGGTTACGGCGTCGAGCCCGCCCGGTACCGCCCGTGCGGCCGGGTCTGGTCGGGGGCGCTGGTGATCAGGTCGGTCCAGGTGTCGGCCAGCAGGGCCAGGCGGTACCACGCGGCGTGCACGCGGTCGTCGGAGACGCGTTCGGCGGTGTGCAGCAGGTGGCTGGCGTGGACGTGGGCGGCGGCCATGCGGTCGACGGTGGCGCCGAGGGAGGCGGCGCGCAGTTGCCGGGTGGCGTAGCGGCCGGGGATGCGGGTGCGCACCCAGTTGTCGATGCGGGCGACGAGTTCGTGGCGGCGGCAATCGATTCCGGCCGTGGCGAGCGGGTTGCGTTGCCGGGCGCGGTGCAGATCTGCCAGTTCCTGTGCCCAGTCCAGTAGCGGATGTTCCTCGCGGCGGCCGGCGAAAGCCGCGACCAGGTCGCGCTGATCGGGTAGCGGGCGGGCGTCGACCGGGTCGGCGAGGGTGCCGCGTTCACGTGCCCGGAAACTCTGGCGGTAATCGGTGACCGTGGTGTGGACGGTAGTGCCGGACGACAGCGAGTTCATTGCGCACCTCCGCATTTCGGTGTCAGCGCACCCGCCGTTTCCTGCTGCGTCGGACCCGTCTTCGGGTGCACTCATAGGGTGCGCGATCGCCGGGGCCGATGGGTGACATCCAGATGGCCCTCGAATGACAAGCGGTAACAATGTTCGCAGCGCGCGCCCGGCCGCTGGGTGAGGTAGAGCGCCGGAGGGCCCGGCGCCTTACCGAATCGCCGTCTACCGGAACGCTTTGGCTCCGGTGAGCGCATTTCCGAGCACCAGCTGGTGAACCTCGGCCGTTCCTTCGTAGGTGAGCACCGATTCGAGATTGTTGGCGTGCCGCAGCACCGGGTAATCCAGCGTGATTCCGTTGGCGCCCAGAATCGTCCGGCATTCGCGGGCGATCGCGATGGCCTCGCGGGTGCTGTTGAGTTTGCCCGCGCTGATCTGTTCCGGAGCGATCTCGCCGCGATCCTTCAACCGGCCCAGATGCAGCGCCAACAGCTGCCCTTTACCGAATTCCAGCGCCATATCGGCGATCTTGGCCTGGGTGAGCTGGTAGGCGGCCAGTGGTTTGTCGAAAACCTCGCGGGTGCGGGCGTATTCGATGGTGGCGGTGAGGCAGTCGCGGGCCGCGCCGAGCGCGCCGAAGATGATGCCGAACCGGGCCTCGCTCAGGCAGGCCAGCGGCGCGGACAGTCCGCGCGCCTCGGGCAGCAGGGCGTCGGCGGGCAGGCGCACCTCGTCGAAATCGAGTTCGGCGGTCACCGAGGCGCGCAGCGAGAGCTTGCGATGCATTTCCCGCGCGGTGAAACCGGGCGTGCCCGCCGGGACGAGGAAGCCGTGTACGACCTGCTTGCCGTCGACGTCGACCTGCGCCCACACCACCGCCACATCGGCCACCGAGCCGTTGGTGATCCACATCTTCGAACCGTTGAGCACCCAGTCGTCGCCGTCGCGGCGGGCGCGGGTGCGCATGCCGCCGGGGTTGGAGCCGAAGTCGGGTTCGGTCAGCCCGAAACAGCCGAGCGCGCGGCCCGCCGCCATCTCCGGCAGCCACTGCTGCTTCTGCTCCTCGGAGCCGAACTTGTGGATCGCGGTCATCGCCAGCGAACCCTGCACCGACACCATCGAGCGCACGCCGGAATCGACGGCCTCCAATTCCTGGCAGGCCAGGCCATAGGTGGTGGCCGACATGCCCGCGCAGCCGTAACCCTCCAGGTGCATACCGAGCAGACCGAGTTTGCCCAGTTCGGGCGCGATATCGCGGGCCGGGAAGGTGCCCTCCTCGAACCAGTCGGCGATGTGCGGGCGCAGCCGTTCGGCCGCGAACGCCGCGACGGTGTCGCGGATCTCGCGTTCGGTATCGGACAGCAGCGCATCGATCGCGAACAGTTCTTCGACGGTCACCATGGGGACAGCGTAAACGGGCCTCGCGGGCGCCGACACGCCCAACGGGAGAACCGGCCGTCGGCCCGGAAAACGCTGCCTTTAGGCTGAGGCACATGAGTGAGCTGGGATTCTCCACCAGGGCCGTGCACGCCGGTTTCGATCCCGATCCCCAGACCGGCGCGGTGAACGTGCCCATCTACGCGAGCTCCACCTTCGCCCAGGACGGCGTCGGCGGCCTGCGGGACGGCTACGAATACGGCCGCACCGGCAACCCCACCCGCACCGCCCTGGAAGCCAACCTCGCCGCGCTGGAAGCCGGCCGCTACGGCCGCGCCTTCGCCTCCGGCATGGCCGCCACCGACTGCGCCCTGCGCGCCACGCTGCGTCCCGGCGACCACATCGTCATCCCGGATGACGCCTATGGCGGCACCTTCCGGCTCATCGACAAGGTGTTCAGCCAGTGGGGCATCGAGCATTCGCCCGCGCACGTGTTCAACGTCGACGAGATGCGCGCCGCGATCCGCCCCAACACCAAGCTGGTGTGGATCGAGACTCCCACCAACCCGCTGCTCAGCATCGGTGACATCCCGGCCCTCGCCGACGTGGCGCACGCGGCGGGCGCCAAGCTGGTGGTCGACAACACCTTCGCCACGCCGTACCTGCAGCAGCCGCTGCTGCTCGGCGCCGACATCGTGGTGCATTCGACCACCAAGTACCTGGGCGGGCACTCCGACGTCATCGGTGGCGCGCTGATCACCGACGACGCCGAACTCGACGCCGCGTTCGCGTTCTTGCAGAACGGTGCGGGCGCCGTCCCCGGCCCGTTCGACGCCTTCCTGACCATGCGCGGCACCAAGACCCTGGCCCTGCGGATGGACCGGCATTGCGACAATGCCGAAACCCTCGCCGAGTTCCTGACTCGGCACCCGAAGATCTCCCAGGTCATCTACCCCGGCCTGAACGAGCATCCCGGGCACGCGGTGGCCGACAAGCAGATGCGCCGCTTCGGCGGCATGATCTCGGTGCGGCTCAACGACGGCCCCGACGCGGCCCGCGATTTCTGCTCACGCACCAAGATCTTCACCCTGGCCGAATCGCTGGGCGGTGTGGAATCGCTGATCGAACACCCGGCGGCCATGACCCACGCCTCCACCGCGGGCTCGATGCTCGAGGTACCCGCGGATCTGGTGCGGCTGTCGGTGGGCATCGAGGACGTCAGCGACCTGCTCGCCGACATCGAGCAGGCGCTGAGCTGAGACCCGGCAGATGACGAAACGGCCGCACCCGAAGAATCGGATGCGGCCGTTCGCGTCTGTGGGCCCGGCCGGGCGACGCCGGCCGCGAGCCGGATCAGCTGTGGTAGGGCTCCGCGCTGATCAACGTCACCTTCATGGTGTTGCCGTTGGGCAGGGTGTATTCGCGGGTCTCGCCGACCTTCGCGTCGATGAGCGCGCCACCCAGCGGCGAGTTGGGGGAGTAGGTCTCCAGCTTGGAGTCGCTGAGGCCCTCTTCGCGGGTGGCGATGAGGAAGGTCTCGGTGTCGGATTCGTCGCCGTCGTAGTAGACCTTGACCACGGAACCCGGCAGCGCGACGCCGGACTTGGTGGGCGCGACGCCCACCTTGGCGTTGTTCAGCAGTTCCTGCAGCTGGCGGATGCGAGCTTCCTGCTGACCCTGCTCCTCGCGCGCGGCGTGGTATCCGCCGTTCTCCTTGAGGTCGCCCTCTTCACGGCGTTCGTTGATCTCGGCGGCGATGACCGGACGGTTGGCAATGAGCGCGTCGAGTTCGCTCTTGAGCCTGTCGTGCGACTCCGGGGTCAGCCAGGTCACTTGCGTCTCAGTCATCTCGATCACTCCCTAGTAGTTGTTCCCGGCGAGCCAGGATTCCCTGATACTGCGAGCACCTACCCGCACACGGGCATGCACAAGCAGACGGCTGGAGCGTTCCTGGGAAGTTCTTCGAACCTTCACAGACCTGATCCCGGATAATCTCGCCGATCCGGAACCGCGCCGGCCGCCAATGCAGCAAACACGGCTCCGTGCCCCGGAACCGTGCGTGAAGCCATTTTAGCATGGTTCATAAATGCGCAGGTCGGAGTTTATTTTCTGAACAGTTCGCGCCGTAACGGCGCTATTTCACCCCGCGCGCAGGTACTGCGGCACCTTGTCGGTGCAGCCGTAGACACTGGCCGAGGACGGCCGTTCCGAGGACCGGACGCGGGTGGTGAGCTCGATGGTGCCGTAGTCCTCGGCGGCGTTCGGGTCGGCTCCCACGATCAGCACTTCGCGGCGGCCGACCTCGGCATTGTCCCTGGACATCGCGCGGACGAAGCAGACGACGGGCTGGGTGGCGTCGTCGCGGGTGACTTTGATCCGCACCTCGACGGTCGAATCGTCGATGACGGTGTAGCCGAGCTGTTCGGCCTGGATATCGTCCGGACCGTATTTCGACCAGCCGAGGTAGGCCACCACGACCCCGGCCACCAGCACGATCAGGCCCAAGCCGAGCGCGATCAGGTTGCGCCTGGTGCGTTGCCCCGCCGGGCGGGCGCCGTAGCGGTCGGCATTGCGGGCCGCGACGTCGGCGGCGCGGCTGGGGTCCGGGGGCATGCGGTGTCCTTCGGCCCCCGTTGCGGGCGTGTGAGGGCGCTCGCGGGGGGTAGGTCGGAACAGAATCGGTCGGAATGGAACTATAGAGAACGAAGACCTGACGGGATTCTCCCGACCCACCCGCGATGCGAGAGCGACGGTGAACGTGAAGTGAGTGGCCTTCGCCTCATGGCGGTGCACGCCCACCCCGACGACGAATCGAGTAAGGGCGCCGCGACCACCGCTAGGTATGCCGATGAAGGCAACGATGTCCTCGTCGTCACGCTGACCGGCGGCGAACGCGGCAGCATCCTGAATCCGGCGATGGATACCCCCGGTGTGCTGGACCGGATCGACGAGATCCGCCGCGAGGAGATGGCGGCCGCGGCCGCCGCCCTCGGTGTGCAGCAGACCTGGCTGGGTTTCGTCGACTCCGGCCTGCCCGAGGGCGATCCGCTGCCGCCGCTGCCCGAGGGCTGCTTCGCGCTGGTCCCGCTGGAGGAGGCCACCGAGGCGCTGGTGCGGGTGGTGCGCGAGTTCAAGCCACACGTCATGACCACCTACGACGAGACCGGCGGCTATCCGCATCCGGATCACATCATGTGCCACAAGGTGTCGGTGGCCGCGTTCGAGGCGGCGGGCGATCCGGAGAAGTTCCCGGACGCGGGTGAGCCGTGGACGCCGCTCAAGCTGTACTACGACCACGGGTTCAGCATCCGCAGGCTGGAAGTGTTCGCCGAGGAGTACGAGCGCATGGGTGAGCCGTTCCCGATGCGCGAGTGGCTGGACCGGATGCGCAAGTACGCCGTCGAGCGCGGCGACGTGATGACGCGGGTCACCACCCAGGTGGAGTGCGCGAAGTACTTCCCGCAGCGTGACGACGCCCTGCGCGCCCACGCCACCCAGATCGACCCCAACGGCGCGTTCTTCGCCATTCCGCTGGAGATCCAGCAGCGGCTGTGGCCGACCGAGGAGTTCGAGCTGGCCCAGACCCGCGTGCGCACCGCCCTGCCCGAGAACGATCTGTTCGCCGGTATCGAGGATGAGCACCGGTGATGCTCGCTCTACTCGCCCAGACCCCGGGCACACCGACCGGCCCCGAATTCGGCAAGGCCTCGCCGTTCGGCCTGATCATCGTGCTGATCCTGCTGGTCGGCACGTTCCTGCTGGTGCGTTCGATGAACAAGCATCTGAAGAACCTGCCCGAGCAGTTCGAGCCCGAACATCCGGAGCCGGACCAAGCCGCCGATGAGGGGACCGAGCCGGGGATCGCCTTGCGCGCGGAGGCGGAGGACGACGCGGACAAGCGCGCCGATTCCGATGGCCGTGCCGATGCCGGCGGACGTGCTGAAACCGGCTGAGTTCTGAGCTTTCACATCGGGCCCGAGACCGTGGGTGGTCTCGGGCCCGACTGCTGTGCGTGGAGGGGTCGCCAGACGACGCTGGTTGCGGAACTGATCGGCTGAGTTCGCAAGACGGATGCGGAGATCCGGCCGGTGCACGGCGAGGACATATCCGCTTCGTATATCGATCCCGCAGATCGTGATTCGCGGTGCGGAAGTTTGGACGCCCGGGATGAGTTCGGTGATGGCGCATCGCTTCACCCTGGTGAACTGAGATAGCTCGGGGTGGGGGCGCCGCTGCGCTCGTTCCGGGCGCACTGTGCAGTCTACCGGCCGAGTTTTCCCACCGCACCGGGTTTTTCGGTTGCTACGGGTTTGTTGTGCGGCCGAGATCCAACGGCGACGGTGATTGCCCGAGGTCCGAGAGATCGGGAAGCAAACTGGTAGTGGGCTTTACACGTGTGCCCGGTGCCAGAACTCGCGGTGCCGGAAGTGTCCGCTCGGCAACCGCATTCACCAATCAATGAGACCGAGCTCGTGCAGGTGCCGGAACACCATCATCGAACCGGGTGCGACGTGATCCATGGCCGCGTACTCGCTGACGGTGAAGTAACGCAGCTCGGCGATCTCGCTGGTCGGCGTCGGTTCGCCGGTGAGATCGGCGGTGAAGCAGTTCATCTGCAGCGGGGTGCCCGGCGCGTGCCCATAGGCCTCGGCGTGGAACACACCCAGCTCGCTGACATCTGTCACCCCGACGCCGAGCTCCTCGCGGATCTCGCGGTGCAGCGCCTCCACCGGAGTCTCACCGGGATCGATCTTGCCGCCCGCCATGTAGAAAACCTCTTTCCCCACCGAGCGCGTCTGGATGAGGCGGCGGTCACGGATGTGGGCGAGTGCGGCGGTACGGATCACGGTTCCACTGTAGGAAGCCGATCAACCGGATTTTCTGGGGGTTCGCTCCTACCCGCGGACCGGGACCATCGGGGTGAGTCCGAGGCCGGCGATCGCGGCGGAGCCCGCGGCGGCGTGATCTCCGCCGGCCAGGACTCGGGATCGCGCCGCCTGGTAACCGCAGCCTGCCGCCTCGAATGTGGCGGCCGAGGCGAGCGTCCGCTGCGGGTCTCCGGCGAGCAGGGCATCGGCTCGCTCCACGAGAGCTTCCGCAATGGGGTTGCCCGCCACGATGTTTCGGGCCTCGGCGATGTGCTCGTTCGCCTCGGGGTTGCCCGCGAGGACGGCGGCTTCCGCGCGCAACGCGACGTACCAGTGCAGCCAGATCCAGGTGACCCAGCGCCACACCTCATCCGGGCCGGCGGCCATGCGCTGCAACGCCTGCGCGGGCTGCCCGTGGTGGAGCAGGGCGAGCGCGTCGAAGACGGCGCCGTAGCCGTGCGTCCGGACGGGCGTGGTGTCGGCTCGGCGCGCGTACTCGGCCCATTCGGCGTGCGCGTTCTGGTCGTCGCGCAGATCGTGGACCATCGCCACACCGGCCATCGCGGGGCCGAGCAGGGAGCGGGCGGGGCTGCCTGCCCGCTGCCAGGAGTCGAGAAAACGGACGCTGTGGGTGCGGACCCGCTCGACCTCGCCCGACAGCGCGTCGGTCACCAGCAACCAGCTCGTGGCACGATGGCCGACCTCGGCCAGCAGCGGATGATCGGCGAGCTGCCGCGCCCAGCGGCGGGCGCCGGGCAGATCGCCTGCGCCCAGGCACGCTTCGGTGGCTTCGCCCAGCGCTTCGATCAGCTCGTGGGTGGCGGCCGGGGTGCGCGGCGCGGATTCCAGGACCGTCATGCGGCGCAGGGTGGTGGCCGCGGCGCCGAAGGTGTCACCGGCCCAGCTCTGCACGCCGGCGAGAGTGTCGAGTGCTGCCGAGGCGGCGAGTGGATCGCCGGTGCGCTGGGCGAGGTCGACGGCGCGTTCGGCATGGGCGAGGGTTTCCGGCACCACCTCGCCTTCCGGGTGCTGCCCGGTGAGGTTGTCGGTGAGCGTTCGCCCGGCCTCGGCCAAGGCGACGGCTGCCTGAGCCCGTGGGTCGTCGCCGGCCAATTCCCGCGCCTCGGTGATGAGCGCCAGTGCTTCCGCCGGCGGCAGCACCCGGACGAATTTGCCTGCGAACCGGTAAGAGTCGGCCGCCGCGGTGGCCAGATCACAGGCGGCGCCCGCGGAGTCGCCCGATCGGCGGGCGGCGTCGGCGGCCTCGCGATGCAGGCGGTCCATGTCTTCGCCGCGAAGCTGGCATCCGGCCGCGCCCGCCGCCTGCCGCAGCATCGCCGCCGCCACGGCGGGATCGTCGGCGAGGGCGGCGGCCTGCTCGTAGCGCATCTGGGATTCGCCGATCAGGTTGCGGGTGAAGCACAGTCGAGCCATCCGCTCGGCGAGCTCGCGGGCCTCGGTGCGCTGGTCCGCCCGGTCGGCGGCCCAGGCCATGGCGGCCCGGAAATCGTCGGCCACCCGGTCGAAGCGGGCGCGCCAATCGGTGCCGACCACCTCGAGCGCCTCGGCTTCGGCCAGGCACCAGCGCAGATGGCGGGTCCGGGTGTCGAGCAGTTCATCGGCCTGCGTCAGACGTTCCATGCCGTACTGGCGGATGGTTTCCAGCGCACGAAATTCGGTGCCGTTCGCGGAGGCCGTCACGACCAGCAGGCTCTGCTCGGCCAGCCGGGCCAAGCCATCGGCGGCGACACCGAGGTCCAATCCGGCGACCCGGGCGGCCGCCTGCACACCGAACGACTTCATGAACACCGAGATTCGGCGCAGCAGCACTCGGTCATCCGGGTCGAGCAGGTCGTGGCTCCAGTCCAGCGCGGCGCGCACCGAACGGTGCCGGTCCTCGGCGCGGGAGCCGCCCGAGAGCATGCGCAGCTGGTCGGAGAGTCCGGCTTCGAGACCGTCCAGGCCGAGGGTGGTCCAGCGGGCGGCGGCCAGCTCGATCGCCAGTGCCACACCGTCCAGCCGCTCGCAGAACGCGCAAACCTGGTCGCGCAGTGCGTTGTTCGGCGGCCAGCCGCTGGCCGCCGCCCGATCCATGAACAGCTCCACCGCATCCGAATCGCCCGCACCGGCCAGCGACATCGGCGCCACCGGATACACCCGCTCGAACGGAACCATCAGCCGGGCGCGGCTCGTCGCCAGCACCGTCATCCGGGGGCATGCCGCGAGGAGGCGCTCGATGAACGGCGCGACCCCGTCCAGGACGTGCTCGCAATTATCGAGAATCAGCAGCGCCTGCCGGTCGGCGAGCGCGGCGAGCACCGACTCGTCCATGCCGCGGCCGGGCTGCTCGCCGAGACCGAGCGCGAACGCGACCGTTCCGGCGACCACGCAGATATCGGGGCTGGTGATCGGCACCAGATCGACGAACCACACACCGTCGGGAAAGGCGGCGGCCGCATCGGCGGCGACGGCCAGCGCGAGCCGGGTCTTACCCACCCCGCCGGGGCCGACGGCGCTCACCTGCCGGTGCTCGGTGATCAGCTCGCTCAGCTCGGCGCGCTCACGGGTCCGGCCGATGAACGAGGTCAGCGGCGTGGGCAGGGCCGGGGCCGGCTGCGGCTGCGCGGCGGCCGCCGGCGGCGCGGCGTGCTGGGCCAGCGCTCGCCGATCCGGCACCTCCAGCTTGCGCAGCAGCGAGGACACATGGCTTTCCACCGTGCGCACCGAGATGAACAAGCGCGCACCGATCTCGGCATTGCTCAGATGCTGCCCCACCAGCGAGAGCACCTCGGCTTCGCGCGCCGAGATCTCCATCGTCGCCGCCATGACTCCCATCCTGCTCGTGATCGCGTGATCATACTTCGCGGTCCGATACGGGCTCGGTACGCAGACGTCCGTGCAGCCACGCAGACGCTGCGTGCGCGCGATCCGTGGTCGGTTCCGTGGTCGCCACGGATGTGGTGGGTGCCCCTCCGGCGAGAAGCTGTGCACACAGCCGGTTCAACGCAACAGGCACACCGGGCCCGCCGGGCCCCACGACCACAGGAGTGATCATGACCAGCACCGCCGCCATCCAGTCCGTCATCCTCGAAGCCACCGACGCCGCGGCCACCGAAGCCTTCTACGACGCCGCGTTCGGTCTCGGCGACAAGTTGCGGGTGCGCAGCTCGCAGGCCCCGACCAGCGGGTTCCGTGGTTACGTGTTGTCGCTGGTGGTCTCGCAGCCGAGCACGGTGGACAGCCTCATCGGCTCGGCCGTCGACGCAGGCGCGACCATCGTGAAGTCCGCCAAGAAGAGCTTCTGGGGCTACGGCGGCGTCGTCCAGGCACCGGACGGTTCGATCTGGAAGATCGCGACCTCGGCGAAGAAGGACACCGGGCCCGCCACCAGGGAGATCGACGAATTCGTGGTGCTGCTCGGCGTCGACAACGTCAAGGCGACCAAACAGTTCTACGTCGAGCAGGGGCTGAGCGTGGGCAAGAGCTTCGGCAGCAAGTACGTCGAGTTCGAGGCGCCGTCGTCAGCGGTGAAGCTGGCGCTCTACGGCCGCAAGGCCGCCGCCAAGGACGCCGGTGTGCCGGCCGAGGGCAGCGGCTCGCACCGCATCGCCTTCGCCGCGGACATCGCGCCCTGCACCGATCCGGACGGGTTCGTGTGGGAGGCGGCGGCCAGCCTCAGCCCGTCTGCCTGACCCATCCAGCACGTTTCGAGTTCGAGGAGTGACCATGACCAGCTCGACCACCCAGGGCATCAAGACCGTTCTGCACCCGGTGACGGACCTGGAAGCCGCCAAGCAGCTCTACACCGCCCTGCTCGGCGTCGCGCCGCAGACCGACTCGCCCTACTACGTGGGGTTCGACGCCGAGGGTCAGCACATCGGGCTGGTACCCGACGGCGGACCCCAGAAGATGACCTCGCCCGTGGCGTACTGGCACGTGGACGATATCGACACCAAGCTCGGCGAGCTCGTCGCAGCGGGGGCGACGATCAAGGAGCCGGCGCGCGAGGTGGGTGGGGGACGGGTGGTCGCCAGCGTCACCGACGTCGACGGCAACGTCCTCGGGCTCATCCAGGACCGCTGAATACTTGCTCACCGCCGGACGACGAGGGGTTCGCCCGGCGGTGAGCACGCGGGTCCGCTGTCGAAGGTGACGAGAGCAACGTCCGGGGACCCATCACATTGCCGTGGTGTGTTTCGTCCATCCAGCGACCACAGCCGCATCCCGCAGGAGGAACGATGTCCATCGCAACGGCCAGCACTCTGATCGTCACCGCCCTCGCCACCTTCGTGGCCGCCGCCTCCGATCTCGCGAGAAACCGGTGGACGCTCGACAATATGACCAAGTACGGAGTGCCGCACTCGTGGATCATCCCGCTGGGTCTGGTGAAACTCGCCGGGGCGCTCGGACTGCTCGCGGGCCTGGCGATCCCCGCGCTCGGCGCAGCCGCCGCGGCGGGCCTGGTGTTGTACTTCATCGGAGCGGTGGCCACGCTCGCCCGCGCACGCGGTTATTCCGATCTGGTGTACCCGGGTTGCTATCTCGTGCTCGCCACCGCATCGTTGGTGCTGACGCTCGTCGCGACCGGCAGCTAGCCGCCTACCAGCAGGTCAGGACGGGACCTCGGTGGTCTCCGGTCGCACCATTGTGACCAGGATGTCGTGCAGGGCCTTGGCCTGCCTGCCCGCGTGGCGGTCGTGCAACACGACGTCTGTGAAGGCATCGATCAAGGCCTGGGCCGGATTCAACGGACTGAACGCGAGATCCGGTCCGCCGCGCAGCGACTCGGTGACCAGGAGCCGCTGGGCTTCCTGGCGGGCGCGAAAGTCGCCTGCGGCGTCGAGCGCGCAGCCGTACGCCCGGACCACTGCCGTATACACCGTGCGATCGGCAATGCGCCGCCTACGCAGCCACTTTCGGGAACGAGGGGCCGCCGCCGGCCGCGGCACCAGCGCGGTGCTGTCGACGATCAGCCAGAGCGGCGAGGGGTCCGTACGCGGCAGCGCGGCCGCACCGAGCGTGCGCGGCGGGGCGGTACCGGCCGGGTGGCGAATCTCGATGCCCTGCAAGGTGATCGGGTACCGGGCGAGCATATCGCCGACCGCTTCGGCGAACTCGCGCAGGCTAGAGGGATCGAGCGGTGCATCGTCGAAGCCGATCAGCGTCAGCCCACGCTGCGCCGCCAGCTCGGCAAGAGGATTCCGCAGGCCGGAGCCGGACGGATCGGGAGTCGGGGGTGGTGGGCTCGTCGCTGGGTGGGCGGTCCGTTGCATGGCAGCCGGGTGCGCGGCTGGCGGTTGGGCGGGATTCGCCTGCGCCACAGGGGGTGCAGCGCTCGCCGGGTGGTTATCTGCACCGGGTGAGTCCGCCGGGCGCGCAGCCGGCGCCGGGGCGGCCGCTACCTGCGGTCTTCCCACCGTGGGCACGCGAAGGGATCGCAGCGCTACCGGCAGGGCGTCGAGCGCGGACGGGCTGGACGCTGCCCGCCCTGAGCTGGTGGACCTCGGGTGGGGCGCCGTGCCCGGAGCGTCACCGCTGCCGATTGGGTGGTCTCCGCTGGGTGGAGCGCCTTGGCTCCGGGGCGATCCGACTGGATCCGCAGGTGTCCTCAGGGTGCGGGTGTGGCCGTTCTGGTCATCCGCGGCAGCGCCCGGCGCGAAAGGCGGGGCCGGCGGTGGTGGCGCGGGCTGGGAGGCGTCGTCGGGCGCGGTCGGCCCGGCGTCGGTGGCTACAGCGTTGGGGTCGTGTGGCTCGGAAGGCGGCGGCTGATCGCGTTGTGGAATGCTGCCGTCCGGTTGGGTGGCAGCGGGTCGGTCGTTGCCCGGTTGGGCGGCAGTGGGTCGGTCGTTGTCCGATTGGGCGGCAGTGGGTCGGCTGCTGTCCGGTTGGGTAGTAGCGGGTCGAGAATTGGCCAGTGAAGCATCGGTGGGCGTAGGTGCCGGTCGCGCCACTGGAGCCGGGTGGGACTCGGCCTGCGGTCTTCCCACGGTGGGCACGCGGAGGGAACGCAGGGGCTCCGGCAGGGCATCGAGCCCGGACGTTGTCCGCCCGGCGCGCGGGGACGTGGGTTGTGGCCCCCTATTCGATTCCCCTTCGCTCGGCGACGCGCCGATCTCGCCGGGGGTGATCCCACGGTCGGTGGTCGATTCGCTGTGCGGGACGGGTGTCGGCTGCCTCCGAGGGCCGGCGGAGTTCTGGCCGCCTGCGGAAGTGCCGGGCGCGATGGCAGATATCGGAGGCGGCGGTGCGGGCCGGCGCTCGCGGTGGAGCGCTGGGTCGTCCGACCCGTCGGCAGGGGCGGCGGTACTGCGTGCCCGGCGCTCGGCTGCGATGGCTGCTGGGGCATCGGTATTCTGCGGCCGCGGTCCATTGGTGCGGGTGCTGCCGGGATGCCGTCCCGCGCCGGGGTCGGGGCTAGGCGATGCGACGGTGGCTTGCGGCGCGGGTGTGGCGGCCTCGACGGTCGAGGGGAGCGAGGCAGCCGCGCGCGTGCTGTCCGCCCGGAGTGCGGGCGGAGCTGCTGTCCGATATCCGTCGCGTCCGGCTTCTGGCGCCGCGGATCTTCGCTTGGACCAGGGGGTCGGACCCGGCGCACGGCCCGCCGGTTGCCCGATCGTGGGCGCGGCGGCGCCCACGATCGGATCCGCCGTCGAGGCACCGGCGACCTCGACGACGCTCGCCGACTGCGCTTCGGCGGCGGCGATGGCGGCCTTCAGCTCGGCGACGGTGTCGGTGGCTTCGGCGATCACGCGTTCCAAGCGGGCCACCGTGGCGCGCATTTCGGCGAGGTCGATGGGTGACGGCCGGCTCATCGCGCTGTCCTGCTCGCCATGACCGCCTATCGGGTGAGGCCGGTGTGCTGACCGGTAACCACATCCGATCGCCGCGGGCGCGGCGACGGACTATGACGTATCCAGTTTCCCACTCGGGGCGCAGGGATTCCCGCAGATGGGGAGCGCCCGCTTGCGTCCGGTAGGGAGTGGACCGTGTTTTGCGGGGTTCAGGTGTGGAAGGCTGGCACTGTGAATCGATTGGCCACCGCGACTTCGCCGTATCTGCGTCAGCACGCCGACAATCCGGTGCACTGGCGGGAATGGGATGCCGAGGCGCTGGCGGAGGCGGCGGCGCGGGATGTGCCGATCCTGCTGTCCATCGGGTACGCCTCCTGCCACTGGTGCCATGTGATGGCGCACGAGTCGTTCGCCGATCCGGAGACGGCGGCGCTGATGAACGACAACTACGTCTGCATCAAGGTCGATCGCGAGGAGCGGCCCGACCTGGACGCCGTCTACATGAACGCCACGGTCGCCATGACGGGCCAGGGTGGTTGGCCGATGACCTGCTTCCTCACCCCGGCCGGCGAACCGTTCTACTGCGGCACCTACTACCCGAAGGTGCCGCGCGGCGGGATGCCGTCGTTCCAGCAGTTGCTCACCGCGGTCGCCGACACCTGGCGCAACCGGCGCGACGAGGTGAATCTGGCCTCCTCGCAAGTGGTGGAGGCGCTGCGCGGGCAGGCGAGCGGGCTGCCCGACACCGAGCTGACCATCACGACCGAACTGCTCGATCACGCGGTCGCGGCGGTGCTGCGCGACGTCGACGAGCAGCACGGCGGCTTCGGCGGCGCACCGAAATTCCCGCCGTCGGCCCTGATGGAAGGGCTGCTGCGCGGCTGGGAACGCACCGGCGACGACACGATCCTCGACGTGCTGCGCCGCACCGGCGCGGCGATGGCGCGCGGCGGCATCTATGACCAGATCCGCGGCGGATTCGCGCGGTATTCGGTCGACGCCGCCTGGGTGGTACCGCATTTCGAGAAGATGCTCTACGACAACGCCCAGCTGCTGCGCGCCTACGCCCACCTGGCTCGACGGGTGCCCGACGACGATCTGCCGCATCGCGTCACCGGTGAGATCGTGGAATTCCTGTGCGACGACCTCGGCACCGAGCACGGCGGTTTCGCCTCCGCCCTCGACGCCGACACCCACATCGCGCCCGGAGAGCCGGGCATCGAGGGGGCGACGTACGTGTGGTCGCCCGCCGAGCTGGTCGCCGCGCTCGGCCCCATCGACGGCGCGTGGGCGGCCGAGGTCTTCGGCGTCACCACCGCTGGCACCTTCGAACAGGGCACCTCGGTGCTCACCCGCTACACCGACCCGGACGACACCGCCCGATTCGAGCGGATCCGCTCGGCCCTGCGTACCGAACGAGCCCGCAGGCCGCAACCGGATCGCGACGACAAGGTGGTCACCGCTTGGAACGGCATCGCGATCACCGCGCTCGTCGAAGCCGCCACCGCGCAAGACCGGGACGACTGGCTGGCAGCTGCGGTGCGCTGCGCCCGGTATTTGCTGGCCGAACACGTCGTCGGCGACCGGGTGCTGCGTGCCTCGCTCGGCGGTCAGGCAGGCGCGGCGCCCGGCGTGCTGGAGGATTACGCCTGGCTGGCCACCGGCCTGCTCGCGCTGCACCAGGCCACCGGTGAGCGCGAATGGCTCGAGCATGCGCAGCGGCTGCTCGACGCGGCCATCGAGCATTTCGCCGATCCCGAAGCTCCCGGCAGCTGGTTCGACACCGCCGATGACGCCGAAACACTCGTCGCCCGCCCGCGCGACCCGATCGACGGCGCCACGCCGGCCGGCGCCTCCTCGCTGGCGGAGGCGCTGCTCACCGCATCGGCCTGTAGCGCCACCGACCGGGCCGTCCGCTACCGCGACCTCGCCGACCGCACCCTCGAGCGCGGGACAGTGGTGCTGGCGAAGGCCCCGCGCTCGGCCGGCCAGTGGCTGACCGTGGCCGAGGCGGCGTTGCACGGGCCGATCGCGATCGCCATCGCAACCAACGACCGCGCCCTCGATCAGCGCGCCGAGCAGTCGGAAGCGGTGAGTACCCGCACCGTAGTTCGCGACGGCGGTGCGGGGGCATCCGCCCAGTCGGACCTCGCTGCCGCCGAGCTGCTGAGAGCTGCCCGTTCCACCGCACCCGGCGGTGCGATCATCCTTGCCGCCGAACCGGATTCGGTACCGCTGCTCGCCGATCGCCCCACCGTGGGTGGCGCGGCCGCGGCATACGTCTGCCGCGGGTCGGTCTGCGATCTACCGGTCACCACCGCCGAGGCGCTTCGGGAGTCGTTGAGCCGCTGATGGTCCGGCCCGGGCGGCGGGGGCCGGAACCCGTCGGCCGTGGGCGATGCGGTCGCGGGCGGGCGTCCCTCCGGGGCGTCGATTGGGTGTCGGGATTTCGCCGCCGTGGTGATGAGCGTGATGGTCAGCGGCCGAAGCTGTGCCCGGTGGTCGAGGCTGTGCGCCGGTGCCGTGCGGTCACCGTGCCTGGGTTCGCCGCTGTTGCTCCCGCGCCTGATGATCGGCCGTCCACAACGGTTGCAGCATGTGCCAATCCGCCGGGTGCTCGGCGATTGCGGTGGCGAAGGAGTCGGCCAGCGCCTGAGTGGTCGACTGCACCCCGCCGGTGGTGTCGAGCGGTGCGCCGACGCTGAACCCCCAGCCGTCGGTGGTGAACCAGCAGTGCACCGGTAGCAGCGGCGCGCCGGTGTCGATTGCGAGGCGGGCCGGGCCCGCGGGCATCTGGGCCGGTTCGCCGAAGAAGGTGACCGGCACACCCCTGCCGGACAGGTCGCGCTCGCCGAGCAGGCACACCACGCGCCCCTGCCGGATCCGCTCGGTCAGCTGCGCGAACGGCGGCGTCGCACCGCCGGTGAGCGGGATGATCTCGAAACCGAGACCCTCACGGAAGCGCACGAACCTTCGGAACAGCGATTCCGGCTTCAGCCGCTCGGCGACCACGGTCGGCGCACCGATCCGCTGCACCACCCACAGCCCCGCCAGATCCCAGTTGCCGCTGTGCGGTAGCGCCAGCACCGCGCCGCTACCGCTGTCGACCGCGGCGCGCACGTGCTCGAGCCCGGTGGCCGAGGATTCGATGATGTCGGCCACCGCAACCGGATCCATGGACGGTAGCCGGAAGGCTTCGCACCAATAGCGCGCGTAGGAGCGCATGCTCGCGCGCATCAGTTCGTCGGGCACCTGCTCCGGCGCGGTGCCGAGCACCCGAGCCAGGTTGCGCCGCAACTGATCAGGGCCGCCGTCGCGGACCGCGCGATCGGCGGCACGGTCGAACATGCCGCGCGCCCACCGTTGCGGCAGCGCCCGCACCAGCCCCCAGCCCGCCGCGTACCCGAGGTCCACGGCCGTGGCTTTGAGATTCATCGATCACCGCCGGCTGTGCCGCCGGCCTCATCGCTGGGTGCGGAGCCGGAACCCGCGCTGCTGAACACCGGCGGGACGGCGGCGCTGTCCTCGGCCGAGGCGGAGGTGGGGGTGGTTTCGTCGAGATGACTGAACAGGCTCGACGGCGAAGATTTTCGATTCATCCCTGAAGTGTCCTCTCGGTAGGTGAACCGTGGGCGTCCGGCTGTCGTTTCGCCCCGTTTTCCGGCCCGATTGGGCGGGTCCGGCGGCCTGAACACACGGGCCGGGTCCGCGTCTCGGGCCTGTCGGCCGGGCCCGGCTCCCGTTTCAGCCGGGGCCGACGGCCGGCCGCCGGTCGGGGTCGGGCGTGCGGCGCGGCGGGTCGACGGGGGCTGCGGCATCGTCTGCGCCCGGGCCGGGGACAGGCGTTTGGTCCTGCGGCAGATCGGTCCACGAGGGTGTCGGGTCGCTCATACCGCGCAGCGGCAGTTCACCATAGGGCTCCCATTTGGCGCGCTCGTGCGGCGCGGCCGCCTCGATGACCGACTCGCTCACCAGGATTCGCCGATGCACGGCCTTGGCGGCGGTGGTGAGTCGTGCGGCCTCGTTGACGGCGTCCCCGATGACGGTGAACTCGAGCCGGGTGTCGGTGCCCACGTCACCGGCGAACACCTGGCCGCGTCCCACTCCGATGCCGATATCGAGTTCGCCGGTGGCCAGCACCTCGTCGCGGATGCGGCGGGCCGCGCGCAGCGCCGGGGTGGCGTTGTCGCGCAGCGCGATCGGCGCACCGAAGATGCACAGCGCGGCATCGCCCTCGAACTTGTTGACCAGTCCGTTGTTGTCCTCGGTCGCCGCGACCACGATGGACAGCAGCCGGTTGAGCTTGGCCACGAACTCCTGCGGCGGCAGGCCGGTGGAGATCTCCACCGAGCCGGTCACGTCGACGAACAACGCCGACACCACGCGCACATCGCCGGTCAGATCCACCCCGCCGGCCAGCGCCCGCTCGGCCACCTCGTCGCCGACGTGCCTGCCGAACACATCGCGCATCCTGGTCCGCTCCCGCAGCGCGGCGGCCAGTTGATTCACCGAATGCTCCAGCCTGCCGATTTCGCTGGCGCTGTTCACCGACACCCGGACGTCGAGATCGCCGTGGGTGATCCGGTCCAGGGCCAGCCGCAGCTTGCGCATCGGGGCGGCCACCGCGCGGGCCAGCGTCGCGGTGGCGAGCGCGCCGACGATGATGCCGAGCGCGGCCACATAGATGCCGGTGCGAATGCGATCGGACGGCCCGGACACCGGATCGGCGAGCACCACGATCAACATCGACAGCGGCATCGCCCCCGACACCGCCCAGGTGAGCACCACCCGGACGAAGACCGTCGAACTCCAGTGCATGGTCGCGCCGAGCACCCCGGCCACGATCGGAATGGTCGGGCGGATCAGCCGGTCCACGATCAAGAAGGTGAGCCCGGCCGATTCCAGGCCGCCGATGACGAACATCGACGCCATCACCGCCAGATCGTCCTGCTCGGTCACCCTGGCCAGCACGATCGCGGCGATGATCACCCCTGGCAGCCACAGCGCCAGGGCGCGGGTGGTGATGGCGATCGGCAGCCGCAGCAGCCGCCTGGCCTCGTCCGGCGTGGGTTTGCGGGTCTGGTCGAGCCAGGCGAAATAGACGGTGCGGTCGCGGATGGCCAAGGCGATGCCGACCAGGAAACCGATGGCCGGGTAGATCGCGACGACGGCGAGCGCGCGCAGGATGTCGGGTCCGAGCCGGTCGAAGAACCCGCCAAGCCACAGCTGGGTGACGATGACGGCGAGACCACTGAGATTGCAGGTGATCACCACCGCGGCCAAGCCCCAGCGCGCCCGGAGCGCCCAGACCACCAGACGGGCGATCATGGCGTGCGCTCGGGCTGCGCGATGCTCATTGCGGCAGCGACTGACACGAACGAGCAGCATAGAACGCCGGAGGCGGTCAGCGCAGCAGCACCAGCCAAACCGCAACGTAGTGCGCAAGGGCCGCGAGCACCGTCGCGGCGTGGAAGAACTCGTGGTGACCGAACACCTCCGGCCACGGATTCGGCCATTTGGTGGCGTAGAGGATGGCGCCGCCGCTGTAGATGAGGCCACCGATCAGCAGCAGGATCAGCGGGGCGAGGCCGACATTGTCGTAGAGCTCGCCCGCCACTGGCACGATCGCCCAGCCGAGCAGCAGATACAGCGGAACGCCGACCCAGCGCGGCGCGGTCGGCCACAGCAGTTTCAACGCGACGCCGGCCAGCGCGCCGGCCCACACCACGATCAGCAGCGTACGGCCGGTGGCGCCGGGCAGGCCGAGCAGCGCGAACGGGGTGTAGCTGCCGGCGATGAACAGGAAGATCATCGAATGGTCGGCGCGTTTCATGCGGATGCGGGCGCGCACCGTCTGCCAGGTGACGCGGTGATACACCGCGCTGACGCCGAACAACAGGCACACGGTGAGGCCGTAGACCAGTGTCGACCACACCGCCGTCGCCGACACCGTGCTCGCCGCTCCGACCAGGGCGATGACCGCGATCGCCGCGATCCCCACGGCCCAGGTGTGGATCCAGCCGCGCATGCTCGGTTTGACCAGTGCGGCGAGCGCCTCGGCGGGATTGATGGCGTCGTCGGCGGCGTCGTCGGCCGCGGTGCTGTCGTGCAGGCGGGGCGTGCCGGTGGCATCGACCGGGTCGGTCACGAACTACCTCCTGAGTTAACTCGCGAGTAACCTACGGAACCGTAGGTTGCCGGTCCGATCGTCACTGTACCGGGAAACGCGGCCGATGCCGCCGACAACGTGACGAGGCGTACTGTTGGACGCCGTGGAGTTTCCGAGTCGGGTGCGTGGCTTTCCGTATCGCGTCTACGAGGCCCGGCTGGCCAAGCAGCTGGCAGGCAAGCAGCATCCCCGCCACGTTGCGGTGATGTGCGACGGCAATCGGCGCTGGGCCAGGGAAAACGGCTTCACCGACGTCAGCCACGGGCACCGGGTGGGTGCGCTCAAGATCGCCGAACTGGTGGGCTGGTGCGAGGCCGCGGGCATCGAGATGGTCACCGTCTACCTGCTGTCCACCGAGAACCTGCGCCGCGATCCCGAAGAGCTGGAGACGCTGTTCGAAGTGATCACCGACGTGGTCGAGGAACTGTCGGCGCCGGACCAGAACTGGAGTGTGCGACTGGTCGGCTCGCTCGACGGATTCCCCGAGCTGATCGCCAAGCGCTTGCGCACCGCCGCCGAACGCACCAGCGGGCGTAACGGGGTGCACGTCAACGTGGCCGTCGGCTACGGCGGCAGGCAGGAGATCACCGACGCGGTGCGCTCGCTGGTCCGCCAGGAGATCGCGGCCGGGGAGACCGGCGAGGATCTGGTGCAGTCGATCACCGTCAACGCCATCGGCCAGCACCTCTACACCTCCGGCCAGCCCGACCCCGATCTCGTCATCCGCACCTCCGGTGAGCAACGGTTGTCCGGGTTTCTGCTGTGGCAGAGCGCGTATTCGGAGATCTGGTTCACCGAGGCGTACTGGCCGGAGTTCCGGCGGGTGGATTTCCTGCGGGCACTGCGTGATTTCGCGGCGCGGCACCGGCGATTCGGAGTCTGAGCAGCGCCGGTTCCGCGCTGCGGCACCGCTCACAATTTCCGCAACCGCAGCCGATTGATCGTGTGGTCGGAGTCTTTGCGTAACACCAGCGTCGCCCGCGGGCGGGTGGGCAGGATGTTCTCCACCAGATTCGGCCGGTTGGTCGAGTTCCAGATGTCCTTGGCCGCCGCCGTCGCCTCCTCGTCGGTGAAGCGTGCGTAATGGTGGAAATGCGCCTTCGGATCGGCGAACCCGGTCTTGCGCAGGCTGAGAAACCTTTGCACATACCAGTTCTCGATGTCCTCGATGCGGGCGTCGACATAGATGGAGAAGTCGAACAGATCCGACACCATCAACCGCGGCCCGGTCTGCAGGACATTGAGGCCCTCGACGATGAGGATGTCGGGTTGACGCACGCAATGGAACTCGCCGGGCACGATGTCGTAGGAGATATGCGAATACATCGGCGCGCACACTTCCGGCGCACCGGATTTCACCTCGGTGACGAAACGCAGCAGTTTGCGGCGGTCGTAGCTCTCCGGGAATCCCTTGCGATGCATGATGCCGCGGCGGGTGAGTTCGGCAGTGGGGTAGAGGAACCCGTCGGTTGTGACCAAATCCACTCGCGGATGGTGATCCCAGCGCGCCAGCAAGGCCTGCAGCACGCGCGCGGTGGTGGATTTACCCACCGCGACACTGCCAGCCACACCGATCACGAATGGCACCTGCTGGTCCGGATGCTTTTCCCCGAGGAAGGTCGCGGTGGCCGCGAACAGCCGCTGACGTGCGGCGACCTGCAAATGAATGAGCCGGGCGAGCGGAAGATAGACCTCGGCGACCTCTTCCAGATCGATCTGTTCACCGAGACCGCGCAGGCCGCGTAGTTCTTCCTCGGTGAGCACCAGTGGAGTCGATTTCCGCAGTGTGCGCCACTGTTTCCGATCGAATTCCACATAGGGGCTCGGCTCGCTCATCCGTGCCACTTACCCGACGCTCCATTCCGGCAAACACGCACACATATCGCACCGGCGCTGTGAGATTCGGACTATCTGTGGCCGCATGGCTGAATTCTGCGCCTCGCCGCCGCACACCGGGAAAAGGGGGTCGCCTACCGGCCGGTAACTCTCGGCGTCGCGCTGGTGGACCGGCTATCGTCGGCTGCCATGGAAGCGCATCCGCTCGTGACCGATTACCTGCGGCTCGGCCTGGCCTTCGACCGGCTCGAAGCGGGTTTCGTCGACGCGTTCACCGGCGATCCCGCACTGCGCCGGGAGGTCGAGAACGGGCCCGCGCCGCAGCCGCGCGAACTCGCGCGACGAGCCGCGGCCCTGCGCGCCGAACTGCCGGGGGCGGGGCTGGCGCCCGAACGTACCGAGTTCCTCGATGTGCACCTGCGCGCACTGGAATGCTCGGCGCGCAAGTTCGCCGGTGACGACATCGGTTTCATCGACGAGGTACGCGCCTACTTCGATGTCGACATCGCGCCCGGCGATGAGGCCGACTACCGCGACGCACACCGCAAGATGGACGAGGTGCTGGCCGGCGACGGACCGCTGGCCGAACGCGTCGCCGCGCACCGCCAAGCCGACGAGATCCCGCCGGAGCGGCTGGCCGCCTGCGTGGAGGCGTTCTCCAGCGCGCTGCGCGAGCTGGTGCGTGAGCGCTATCCGCTGCCCGACCATGAGCACGTCACCTACGAGATCGTCGGCGACAAGCCGTGGTCCGGCTTCAACTACTACCTCGGCAATTTCCACTCCACGGTCGCGATCAACTCCGACCTGCGTCAGCACAGGGCCAACCTGCCGCGGCTCATCGCGCACGAGGCCTACCCGGGCCATCACACCGAGCACTGCCGCAAGGAGGCCGGGCTGGTGGCCGCCGGGCAGGCCGAGCAGACGCTGTTCCTGGTCAACACCCCGCAGTGCCTGATGGCCGAGGGCCTGGCGGATCTGGCGCTGGAGGCCATCGTCGGGCCGGGCTGGGGCCGCTGGGCGCAGGAGATCTACGCCGATCTCGGCCTGCGCTTCGATGGCGAACGCGCCGAACGGCTGTCGCAGGCTTCGGCGCAGCTGCTCGGGGTGCGCCAGGACGCGGCGCTGCTGCTGCACGATCGCGGCCGCGACGCCGACGAGGTGGCCGAGTTCCTGCAACGCTGGAACCTGACGACGCCGGAACGGGCTCGCCAGTCACTGCGCTTCCTGTCCTCGCCGCTGTGGCGGGCCTACATCAGCACCTACGTCGAGGGCTACCGGCTGCTCGGCGGCTGGCTGGACGGCGCAGCGGGCGCCGATGAGCGCGCCGACCGGTTCCGCCGGTTGCTCGACGAACCGCTCACGCCGGGGGCGGTGCGGGCGATGCAGCCGGCCTGAACTGCCGGAGTTGCGCGCCCACGGCCGGGCATGCGGGGATCTGCCGAACCACCGAGCGCACGTCGCTGGGTCCGCCTGATCCGGCCAGGCGCCATCAGATCGAACGCGGCCGGGCGGAGTTCGGATGAAACCGGTCCCGATGTTCCGCGGCGGAATCGGCGCGGAAGGGCGCGCGATGTGCTATCAGACCCCGTGCCCGTCCGGGCCGCGGGAGCCAATAGACTGTCCGGGTGACGCAGACGACCGCTTCTGTCAATACCCAGTCTCTCGGTGAACTCGATCCCGAGGTCGCTGCCGCGATGGCAGGAGAGCTCGCCCGCGAGCGCGACACCCTCGAGATGATCGCCTCGGAGAACTTCGTGCCGCGCGCGGTTCTGCAGGCGCAGGGCAGCGTGCTCACCAACAAGTACGCCGAGGGCTACCCGGGCCGTCGCTACTACGGCGGCTGCGAGCACGTCGACGTCGTGGAGAACCTGGCCCGCGAACGCGCCAAGGAACTGTTCGGCGCCGAGTTCGCCAACGTCCAGCCGCATTCGGGCGCCCAGGCCAATGCCGCGGTGCTGATGTCGCTGATGAACCCCGGCGAGAAGCTGCTCGGGCTGGACCTGGCCCACGGCGGCCATCTCACCCACGGCATGCGGCTGAACTTCTCCGGCAAGCTGTACGAGGTCCACTCCTACGGCGTCAGCAAGGAAGATCACCGCGTCGACATGGACGAGGTGCGCAAGATCGCCCTGGAGGCGCGGCCGAAGGTGATCGTCGCGGGCTGGTCGGCCTACCCGCGGCATCAGGATTTCGCCGCCTTCCGGGAGATCGCCGACGAGGTCGGCGCCTACCTGTGGGTCGATATGGCGCACTTCGCCGGTCTGGTCGCGGCCGGGCTGCACCCCTCGCCGGTGCCCTACGCCGACGTGGTCTCCTCCACCGTGCACAAGACCCTCGGCGGCCCGCGCTCCGGCCTGATCCTGGCCAAGCAGGAGTTCGCCAAGAAGCTCAACAGCTCGGTGTTCCCGGGCCAGCAGGGCGGGCCGCTGATGCATGCCATCGCCGCCAAGGCCGTCGCGTTCAAGATCGCGGCCACCGCCGAGTTCGCCGAGCGGCAGCAGCGCACCCTGTCCGGCGCCAAGATCCTGGCCGAGCGCCTGAGTGCCGCCGACGTCGCGGGCAAGGGCATCAGCGTGCTCACCGGCGGCACCGACGTGCACCTGGTGCTGGTGGACCTGCGCAACTCCCAGCTCGACGGTCAGCAGGGCGAGGATCTGCTGCACGAGATCGGTATCACGGTCAACCGCAACGCCGTTCCGTTCGATCCGCGCCCGCCGATGGTCACCTCCGGTCTGCGCATCGGCACCGCCGCCCTGGCCACCCGTGGCTTCGGCGATACCGAGTTCACGGAGGTCGCCGACATCATCGGCACCGCACTGGCCGGTGGTTCGGATGTCGAGACGCTGCGCGGCCGGGTCCGCAAGCTGGCCAACGACCTGCCGCTGTACCAGGGTCTCGAGGACTGGCGCCTGCTGGGCTGAGATCCCGCCACGTTTTCCGGACGCCGCGCCCGCGATCGGCACCTGCCGAATCGTGGGCGCGGCGCCGTTTCCGGGCGGCGATGTGCCCACGGGGTCCTGCGCCCGCGCGGACCATCGGGTGCTCATCCCGCTCGTGGCCCGGTCGCGTCCGATCGACCGCATCCGCACTACCGCTCGGCCGAATCCGCACCGGCGGCGACCAGGGCCGGGTAATCGCGCAGTTCGATATCGTTGGCGCCCTTGTCGCCGAGCTTCACCATCAGCCCGAACAGCGGCGAGTTCAGGAACCAGTCGCGCGCCCGGGTGCCGAAGGCGGTCTTGGGGGCCAGGAAGCGGCCAGGATTGCTGGAACCCGCGATCTTGTTGTAGCGCCGCATGATCTCGTCGTAGCGCGGGAAGGCCGCGGTGTGATCGCCGCCGGCGACGGCGAGTTCGCCCGCGAGCACATAGGCGCCGACGACGGCGAGCCCGGTCCCGAACCCCGCGAGGGTGTTGCCGTAGCCGGCGTCACCGACCAGCGCGACCCGCCCGCGCACACACGAGGTCATCTCGACCACGCTCAGCGAATCCAGGTAGACGTTCGCCGCCTCGTCCAGTTCGGCGAGCATCCGCGGCACCTCCCAGCCGACGCCGGCGAAGGCCTGCTTCAGGATCCGGCGCTGCGCCTGCTCGTCGTCGCGAGCGTAATCGAGTTCGGGGGAGGCGAACATGTACATCTGCTCGGCCTTCGGTCCGCCGCTGACGGCGAGTTTGCCCGGCGCGTTATGGGCGTAGGCGACCTCGCGGCGCGGCTCGCCGGTGCGCCGGGACCCGATGCCCGAATTGGCGAGGGCGTAGTAGTAGCCGCGGTGACGGACGTAGTCGCGTTCGGGTCCGAAGGTGAGCGCACGGACCCGTGAGTGCACACCGTCGGCCCCGAAGACCAGATCGAAGGTGCGGGCCGGTGCGTGTTCGAACTCCACCCGCACACCGTCGGCGGTCTCGGTGAGTGCGCTGATCGAATCGCCGAAGAGGTAGGTGCACCGCTGACTGGTGCGCTCGTACATGAGCGCGGCCAGATCGCCGCGCAGAATCTCGAGGTCACCGCCGGTGAAATCGCCGGAGATGACCGAGCGGCGCTTGCCCGCCGCGTCCACCAGCACCATGTCGGCGCCGCCGGTGCGGCGTGCACGCACGGCGTCGAGCAGGCCCATGCGCTCGAGCACCGTCAGATGGGTGGCGCCCTTGAAATCGACGGCCTGGCCGCCGGGGCGCAGCTCGGCAGCGCGTTCGACCACGGTGACGTAGAAACCGTAGCGATCCAGCCAGTAGGCGAGGGCCGGCCCGGCGATGCTCGCGCCGGAGATGAGGACGGTCTTGTTACGCATGATGGCTCCTTCAACGAATAGCGTCCATCGGAAACTGTTTCCTGCGGACGCGGATGAGCGTATGGTAGACACAGTTTCTGGTCAACTCCTTTCCGGAAAGGACATCGCGATGCCGGCTCCGACCGTGGTCGAACTGCTCTGGGGCACCGGGCGGCAGGCCAAGCGCGGCCCGAAACCGTCGCTGTCGCTGGAGGCCATCGTCGGCGCGGCCATCGAACTGGCCGACGCCGAAGGGATGGCGGGGGTCTCCATGCAGCGGGTCGCCGAACGGCTCGGCTACACGAAGATGTCGCTGTACCGCTATGTGCCGGGCAAGGCCGAACTGGCGGCGTTGATGCTCGAGCAGGCCCTCGGCGCACCCCCGGATATCGCTACGGCCCAGGCGCTTTCCGAGGAGGCGCCGTGGCGGGCCGGGCTACGCCGCTGGACCGAGGAGATCTTCCGGCGTTACCGGGCGCACCCGTGGTCGCTGGAGTTGTCCGCCGGGATCCGGCCGATGGGGCCGAACGAACTCGGCTGGCTCGAGGCCGCCCTGTCGGTGATGGCGGGAATCGGCCTGACCGGCCCGGAGCGGCTGGACACCGTCGTCGTGCTCAACGGTCATGTGCGCAGCCTCGCCCTGCAGAACGGTGACACCGCCGCCGACGGGATGGAGGAGCAGTTGATGCGGCAGATGGCGGAGGTGATGGAGGCGGCGGGAGACCGATATCCCGAGGTCGCCGCGGCCATGGGTGAGCAAGCGGGCGGCGCGTCGGCGCGCGACGACGCCTTGAACTTCGGCATCGACCGCATCCTCGACGGACTGCAAGCGCTCATCGACCGCCGAGCGGATCGGGTTTCCGGCCACGCGAGTCGGCCGAGCCGCCGTCCGGATCGAACGCGGCCTTCGTGACGAGCCTGCCCCTCACGTCCCGGGCAGCTGAATGCCCTTCTCCGCGGCCAGCTTGGTCAGCTTTTCCATCTCGTCGATCGCCACCGCGACATAAGCGTGCGGGCCGTCGTCGTCGCGGCGCAGCAGGTATTCGTAGTCGCCGTCGGTGAGCAGCTCGTCGGCGTCGTCGTAGAAATGCCAGCGCACGTGCACACGGGCGATGCTCGCCGTCAGATCGACGTGGTCGAGCAGCGTGTGGCCGACGCGCGCCAGGCCGAGCTGCTGGTAGAAGGGATAGGCCTGGGACAGCGCCTGTGCCAGCTCCGCGCGCGAATGCAGCGCGCCGACGAAGCCGTCGCTGACGATGGTGGCGGGCATGCCCCACAACGAGGCCGACCGTTCGGCATCGTAGGCCGACAGCGCGGCCTGATACTCATCCAGAAACGACTCGATCTCATCCCGAGTGGTCATAGCCCCAACGTATCGCCGGTGGGCCGAATCCGGAGGCGGAATGGGCCGCCTCCGGCGCGGGCACCGCCTACCCTCGATCCATGAGCGAAATCGAGCTGGAGCAGGACTCGATCACCACGGTGCGCGAATTCTTCGCCGCGCTGGAAATCGGCGCGGTGAGCGAGGCGCTGGAACTGCTGCATCCCGACATCGTCTGGAAGAACACCTCGCTACCGGACGTGCGTGGCGAACGCCGGGTGGCGCAGGTGCTGCGGGGGCTGAGCCGGGATCAGTTCGGTTTCGCCGCCATCATGCACCACATCGCCGCCGACGGCCCTATCGTGCTCACCGACCGCACCGACATCTTGCGCTTCGGTCCGGTGCGGATCTCCTTCTGGGTGGCGGGTACCTTCGAACTGCGCGACGGGCGAATCATCCTGTGGCACGACCACTTCAGCTGGGAGAACTTCCTGCGCGGAGTGGTCGCGGGGGTGTTCAAGGCCGTGTTCTCGCGCGGTTGAGACAGGGCACCGGGCGGGGTGTGGCGCCGGCGAAATCACCTCGTAGCGCCGCTGCCGAGGGCGAGGAAGCCGGTGCCCGGCGAGCGGTCGGCTTCGACAGCCTGTCAGCCGAGGCCGGTTCCCGCCGCGGCCAGCGCCCGAACGCCCGGGCTGGTGGAGCGCCGGACGAAGGCGCACTCGGCCAGCCGGTCGACGTCACCGAGGGTCAGGGTGAGCGTCACCGACGGCTCGAGCCGGTAAGGCCTGCTCTCGATGATCGAGCCGAGCACCCGCCGCAGCCGCGACAGTTCCGCCCGCACGGCCACCGCATGATCGGGATCGCCGTAGAGGGCGTGACTCAGATCGGCGACCGACATCCCGCGCCGCCCACGCAGATGCAGCAGCAGCAGGATCTCCGCATGCCGCACCGATAATGAACTGCGCCAATCGGATTCGCCGCCCACCGCGCTGACGACCGGCGTACCGGACAGGTCGAGGTTCATCCGGATCCCGGCATGCGCACCCGCCCCGAGCGGCCGCACCAGCCAACCGCCGCGCAACGGCTCCGCCGAGCAGACGCCGAGCCCCGGGACCTGCACCGCGCGTTCGGCATTCGGGATGGCGATGCGCTGCGGGGTGGCGATGCCGGTGGCGT
The DNA here is from genome assembly GCF_059509835.1 of Nocardia sp. CDC519. Classification (NCBI taxonomy): domain Bacteria; kingdom Bacillati; phylum Actinomycetota; class Actinomycetes; order Mycobacteriales; family Nocardiaceae; genus Nocardia; species Nocardia sp. CDC519. The sequence continues at coordinate 3,600,346 of NZ_CM183377.1, forward strand.
GGGCCACCCAGCCGTGCTCGTCCACCAGCAGGGCGGGACCGTTCAGCGTGGACAGTGTGGGCATCGCGGTGCTGCGCAACCGTTCCAGCCGATCCTGCTGCAGCCGCGCGATCCGGCCCTCCGCCAGCCGTGCGCCCGCGCCGACCAGTGCGGTGAGCGCGGGATGCAGGGTCAGCGCGGGCCCGCTGACGTCGACCACACCCAGCAGTTCGCCGGTGCGCGGATCATGAATCGGCGCCGCTGTGCAGTACCACGGGTGCTGGGACTGCTCGAAATGCTCACCCGAGAACAGTTGCACCGGACTGGCTTCGGCGAGTGCGGTGCCGATGGCATTGGTGCCGACCACCGATTCGGTCCAGGTGGCGCCCTCCTGGAAACCCAGGCCATCGGCACGGTTGCGGACCCGCGGTGAGCCGGCGCGCCACAACACCACGCCGTCGGCATCGGTGACCACCATGATCAGCTGCGACGCATCCGCGACCCCGGCGATCACCTGCATCAACTCGCTGATCACGCCCGCCAGCGGCGACATCCGGCGGCGTCGCTCGACCTCGTCGAGCCCGAGCACGGTGCGGGCGTTGGGTTGGTCGGGTACCAGCCCCGCGGCCAGGACGCGCGACCACGAGCGCGCCACCAGGGTGCGCGGCCGCAACGGCGAACGTCCGCCGCTGATCACCGCGTCGTGCATGCGCACCAGGTCGCGGGCGTACCGGGGCAGGTCCGTCCCCGGTTCGATCGCGCCGAATTCGCCCACGACATCCATCCTGATCTGCTCGGTGCGCGCGGCCGGGCGAGGCTCGCGCGCCTCGCCGCGTGCGCACACCGATGTTGCAACGCCTTGCAACGATTGTGACACCGGATCCGGTGACGTGTGCTGTAGCTCACAGATCCGCTGGAGAAGGAGAATCCGATGACCCGGACACTGGAGCCGACGCCCGATACGCAGACACCGCAGCAGCGGGTGGATGCCTGGCTGCGGGACTTCGAGAGGGCGCTGGCGGACCGCGATGTGGAGGCCGCGGCCGCGATGTTCGCCCTCGACGGTTTCTGGCGCGACCTGGTGGCCTTCACCTGGAACATCAAGACCCTCGAAGGCCGCGAGGATATCGCCGACATGCTGCGCGCGCGGCTGAACGGCACCGATCCGGGCAACTTCCACACCACCGAAGAGCCCACCGAGGACGGTGGGGTGATCACGGCGTGGATCGGCTTCGAGACCGCCGCCGGCCGCGCGGTCGGGCACCTGCGGCTCAAGGATGAAGGCGCGTGGACGCTGCTCACCAGCCTGCGCGAACTCAAAGGGCACGAGGAGAGCAAGGGCCCGCGCCGGCCGCGTGGTGTGGTGCACGGCGCCGACCCGGACCGGGTGACCTGGTCCGAGCGCCGCGCTGAGGAGGAACGGGAACTCGGGCGCAGCCGTCAGCCCTATGTGCTGGTGGTCGGCGGCGGGCAGGGCGGGATCGCGCTGGGCGCGCGGTTACGTCAGCTCGGGGTGCCCGCGCTGGTCGTCGACAAGCACGAACGTCCCGGCGACCAGTGGCGCAAACGGTACAAGTCGCTGTGCCTGCACGATCCGGTCTGGTACGACCACCTGCCGTATCTGCCGTTCCCGGACAACTGGCCGGTGTTCACCCCCAAGGACAAGATCGGCGACTGGCTCGAGATGTACACCCGGGTGATGGAGGTGCCGTACTGGTCGAAGACCACCTGCACCTCGGCCACCTACGACGAGATCGCGGGTGAATGGGAAGTCGACGTCCTGCGCGACGGCGAGGCCATCGAACTGCGGCCGACCCAGTTGGTGCTCGCCACCGGCATGTCGGGTAAGCCGAATATCCCGAATTTCCCTGGGATGGACCGTTTCCGGGGCGAACAGCATCATTCGAGCAAGCATCCGGGCCCGGACGCCTACGCGGGCAAGCGCGCGGTGGTCATCGGCTCCAACAACTCCGCCCACGACATCTGCGCGGCGCTGTGGGAGGTGGGCGCCGAGGTGACGATGGTGCAGCGCAGCTCGACCCACATCGTGCGCTCGGATTCGCTGATGGAGCTCGGCCTCGGCGATCTGTACTCCGAACGCGCCCTCGCGGCGGGCATGACCACCGACAAGGCCGATCTGACCTTCGCCTCGCTGCCGTACCGGATCATGCCGCAGTTCCAGATCCCGGTGTACCAGGCCATCCGGGAGCGCGACGCCGAGTTCTACGACCGGCTCGAGCGCGCCGGTTTCCAACTCGACTGGGGCGACGACGGTTCGGGCCTGTTCATGAAGTATCTGCGCCGCGGCTCCGGGTACTACATCGACGTCGGCGCCTCGGAACTGATCGCCGACGGCAAGATCGCACTGGCCCATGGCGAGGTCCGCGAGCTCACCGAGGACGCCGTCGTCCTCGAGGACGGCACCGAACTGCCCGCCGATCTGGTCGTCTACGCCACCGGCTACGGCTCGATGAACGGCTGGGCCGCCGATCTGATCGGCCAGGACGTCGCCGACAAGGTGGGCAAATGCTGGGGCTATGGTTCCGGCACCACCAAGGACCCGGGCCCGTGGGAAGGCGAGCTGCGCAATATGTGGAAGCCGACCAGGCAGGAGGGGCTGTGGTTCCACGGCGGCAACCTGCACCAATCCCGGCACTACTCGCTGTATCTGGCGCTGCAACTCAAAGCGCGCTACGAGGGCATCCCGACACCGGTCTACGGGATGGGCCCGGTGCACCATCTGAGCTGATTTTCCGTCGACTGCCGCACCGATCCCCGGATCGGTGCGGCATGATGGAAGTAGTCGAAGATGTGACCAGGAAGACATAGATGGCGGCACACAGCACGCTCGCCGAGCAGCGAGCCGCGCTGGAAAAGGAATGGTCCCGCTGGGTTCCCGGCAGGTCGCATCCCGTGCTGCCCCGAGTCGCCGGATCCGGCCTGCGCAGCGAGGTCGCGCAATCCTGGATGCGTTCGGTGCGCACCGTCGACCCGGCCACCGCGAGCGCACCCGCCGTGGATTCCGCCGACGTCGGTGCCCGCTGGGCCGAGTCCCCGCTACGCGAACCGGTCACCCAGCTCGCCGACCAGCTGCACAATGTCGCCCACGACGCCGGCTATGTCGCCGCGGTCACCGACGAGAGCGGCACCATCCTGTGGTCCTTCGGCGGGCCGGTGATGCGCCGCCGCGCCGAACAGGTCAATTTCGCGCCCGGTGGCCGCTGGGACGAAGAACATATGGGCACCAACGCACTGTCGCTTGCCATGCAGACCGGCAAACCCAGCACCGTGTTCTCCGCCGAACATCTGGTCGCGGCCCTGCACGGCTGGGTGTGTTACTGCGCGCCGATCCACGCCCCCGACGGGCGCAGGCTCGGCGTGCTCGATCTCTCCTCGACGTGGGACCGTTCGCATCCGCTGGCCATGTCGACGGTGCAGTCGCTGGTCACCGCGGTGGAGGCGCGGCTGCACGCGGCGGCCGCCACCCGCCCGGGCGTCCGGCTGACCTGCCTCGGCGGCTCCCGCCTGGTGCGCGACGGGCACCCGGTGCGGTTGCGGCCGCGCCAACTTGAGATCCTCACGCTGCTCGCGCTCGAACCCGACGGGTTCACCCCGGAACGATTGCACTACGCCATCTACGGCGACCGGCCCGCCACCTCGAGCACGCTCAAGGCCGATGTCTCACACCTGCGCCGGGCCACCGGCGGTGAGATCGCCAACCGCGTCTACCAGCTCACCACCCCGCTGTCCTGCGACGCCGTGGATCTGCTCGGCGCACTCGAAGCCGGTGACACGGCCACCGCGGTGCGGATGTATCGCGGGCCGCTGCTGCCCGGTTCGCAGACGCCGGGGATCGTGGAGTGGCGCGATCACCTCGAGGTCGCGGTGCGCACGGCGGTGCTGTCCGACGACGAGCCCGACCACGCGCTGCGCTACGGCGAGCGGGCGCCCGACGATATCGAGATCCACGAACACGCACTGCGATTGCTGCCGCCCAACGACGGGCGCCGGGCCGTCGCCGCGGCCCGGCTGCACACCGCCCTCCGTTCCTGATCCACCCGGATGACCTGCGGGTTCGTCGTGTCACCTCGGTAGTCAACCTTCTGCCAACCCAAGATCGCGATAGTGGTCTGCGTCACGAACGGTTGCTCGTGCTATCCGCCGACTCGATGAGGAGCATGCGACATGACCTACGCGAAACCAGGTGCCGAGGGCAGCATCGTCAGCTACGCCGCCCGCTACGACAATTTCATCGGCGGCGACTGGACGGCTCCGGTCGAGGGGCAGTACTTCGAGAATCCGTCACCGGTGGACGGGCAGACCTTTACCGAGGTAGCGCGCTCGACCGCCGCCGACGTCGAACTGGCCCTCGATGCCGCGCACACCGCCGCCGACGGCTGGGGCGCCACCTCCGTCGCCGAGCGCGCCAATATCCTCAACAAGATCGCCGATCGGATCGAGGAGAATCTCGAAGCCCTCGCGGTCGCCGAGACCTGGGAGAACGGCAAACCGGTCCGCGAAACCAAGGCCGCCGACCTGCCGCTGGCCATCGACCACTTCCGCTACTTCGCCGGCGCCATCCGCGCCCAGGAGGGCGGGATCAGCGAAATCGACGGCGACACCATCGCCTACCACTTCCACGAACCGCTGGGCGTGGTCGGTCAGATCATCCCGTGGAACTTCCCGATCCTGATGGCCACCTGGAAGCTGGCGCCCGCGCTGGCGGCGGGTAACGCGGTGGTGCTCAAGCCCGCCGAGCAGACCCCGGCCTCGATCCTGAAGGTGGTCGAGCTGATCGCGGATCTGCTGCCGCCGGGAGTTCTCAACGTGGTCAACGGTTTCGGTGTGGAAACCGGCAAGCCGCTGGCGTCGAGCCCGCGGGTGGCCAAGGTGGCGTTCACCGGTGAGACCACCACCGGACGGCTCATCATGCAGTACGCCAGCGAGAACATCATTCCGGTGACGCTGGAGCTCGGCGGCAAGAGCCCCAACATCTTCCTGCCCGACATCATGGCCGCCGACGACGAGTTCCTGGACAAGGCCGTCGAGGGTTTCGTGATGTTCGCGCTGAACCAGGGCGAGGTGTGCACCTGTCCCTCGCGTGCGCTGATCCACTCCTCGATCTATGACGAGTTCATGGCGCGGTGCGTGGAACGCACCAAGGCCATCGTCAGCGGCAACCCGCTCGACGACGCCACCATGATCGGCGCGCAGGCCAGCAACGACCAGTACGAGAAGATCCTGTCCTACATCGACATCGGCCGTCAGGAAGGCGCCGAGGTGCTCACCGGCGGCGGGCCGCGCAAGGTCGAGGAGTTCCCCGGCGGCTACTACATCGAGCCGACGGTGTTCAAGGGCAGCAACGATATGCGGATCTTCCAGGAGGAGATCTTCGGCCCGGTCGTCTCGGTGACCACCTTCGACTCCACCGATGAGGCGTTGAAGCTGGCCAACGACACCCTCTACGGTCTCGGCGCGGGCGTGTGGACCCGGGATATGAACACCGCCTACCGGCTCGGTCGCGGAATCAAGGCGGGACGGGTGTGGACCAACTGCTACCACGCCTACCCGGCGCACGCGGCGTTCGGCGGATACAAGAAGTCCGGCATCGGGCGCGAGAACCACTCGATGATGCTCGATCACTACCAGCAGACCAAGAACCTGCTGGTCAGCTACGCGCCGAATAAGCTCGGATTCTTCTGATGGCCGAGGACGTGACCCGCGTCGAGATCACCGAACAGGCCGAGCAGCTGCTCGAGGGTCTGATCCGGCGGCACGGCGCGGTCATGTTCCACCAGTCCGGCGGATGCTGCGACGGCAGCTCGCCGATGTGTTACCCGCGCGGGGAGTTCCGTGTGGGTGCCTCGGATGTGCTGCTCGGGACGGTCGCCGCGGATACGCCGTTCTGGATGAGCGCCGATCAGTACGAGTACTGGAAGCACACCCACCTCACCGTGGATGTGGTTCCCGGCCGTGGCAGCGGATTCTCGTTGGAAGCGCCCGAAGGCGTGCGCTTCCTCATCCGCTCCCGGCTGCTCACCGATGACGAGTTCACCCGGCTCGAGGCCGCGCCTGCGCCCCGCACCGGCGCCGAACTCGAATAGCCCTGCGCGGCAGTGGGGTTCGCCCGCCCGCCCGCGCATCGGAAAGATCTGCCCACCGGCTGTGCCGCGCCGGTGGGCAGATCTGCTTTCTGTCGCAGCCGTTCAGTACGGGATCGGCGCGTTTGCCTGCGCCCACGCCTTCTCGGCATCGCTGCCTGCCTGCGGTGGGAACTGGCCGGCGATCTTCCACAGATCGCGCGGGGATTCGTAGGTGTGGAATTCCCAGTGCAAGCCGCGGTCGCGGGTGTAGGGGACCATGATCGAATCGAGTCTGTCGGTGGAGCGGCGACGCATATCGGGATCGTCCAGATGACGGGCGAGGTGTTCCACCACGATCCGGACGGTGTCGGCCGCCGGTTTACCGCCGACATAGAAGTCCGGTTCGGCGGTTTCCTTGAACAGCACGACCACGTAGAACGCCGGCAGGCCGAAGCTGGTGTACAGGTCGGTGATGTCCCGGGCGAAATCCTGTTTGTCCTTGTCGGAGTAGGTGTTCGCGGGGTGATAGATGTGCCACAGCGGCATGGCTGGTCCTTTCGGGTTCGGCGGTCTCAGCGGCCGATGGCCACGGCGAGATCTTCGACGGGGCCGGACAGCGCTGCCTTCATCCGGCGCGAGACCTCATCGACGAGCACTTCGATCTCACCTTTCTCGACGCCGTCGAAAACCGCCGCCGCCACTGCGGCGGGGGCGATCTTGTCGACCGGGAGTTGGGCGACCATCTCGGTATCGGCGAAGCCCAGATGCACCCCGACGACCTGGGTGCGCTGTGCGGCGAGCTCGAGCCGCAGGGAATTGGTCATCGACCAGAACGCGGCCTTCGAGGCGCCATAGGCCGCGGCACCGGAGCCCCAGGACAGCACCGAATGGATATCGACCAGCGCGCCACCACCGTGGGCCGCCAGAATCGGCGCGAAGGCCTGCGCGACCCGGAGTGGGCCGAACACATTCGTATCGAAAGTGGCCTGCACGTCGGTTATTTCGGCTGTCAGCAGGGGTGCGGGGAGTAGCGCGCCCGCATTGTTGACGACGATGTCGACATCTCCCGCAGCGAGCGCCGCAGCGGTGACGGAATCGGGATCGGTCACATCCAGCGCGAGCGGTACCACGCGCGGATCGTCGCTCGGAGCCGGTGTCCGGGCCGTCGCGTAGACCTTCGCGGCCCCGCGCCGCAGCAGTTCGTCCACGAACGCGCGCCCGAGTCCGCGCTGTCCGCCGGTCACCAGCGCGACCGAGCCTTCGATTCTGGTCATCTTCGCCTCTTTCGAGTCATCCCCGCCGATCCGGACGTCCCTGGTCGGCTCGGGGAGGGAGCGTCACCACTCGACCGATTTAGATTATGATCATCATCTATACGGATGCGCAAGACTGTCCTGACCGACCGCGCCCTCCGTGCGCGCCGAACGATGGAAGGAGCCGATGTGCCGCGAGCATCCCGCGAACAGGCGCAAGCGCACCGCAGGCAGGTCCTCGACGCGGCCGCCGCGCAGGTCCGCGAACATGGGGCGGCCGCGATGACCGTCCCCGAGCTGATGGCCGCCGCCGGACTGACCCACGGCGGTTTCTACCGGCACTTCCGGTCCAAGGAAGACCTGGTCACGCAGGCCTGCACGGCTGCGTACGCGGAGAAGATCGACGAAATGGACCGTATCCGCGCCGCGAGCGCGGACGGCGCGGCGGCCCGGCGCACCTTCATCCAGCGCTATCTGTCCACCGCCCACCGCGACACCCCCGCCAACGGGTGCGGCATCGCGGCGACCGCGGCCGACGTCGCCAGAGCGCCCGCCGACAGTCCGCTGCGCCAGGCCTACCTCGACGGCATCCAGAACATGATCGGCAAACTCGCCGAGTTCGACGACCGCTCGACCACCGACCCGGACCTGCTGGTCGAACTGTCGACCATGGCCGGAGCGCTGATGCTCGCGCGCGCCACCGGCGACGCCGAGCTCTCCCGCCGGATCCTCGAAGCCGCCCGCGATCACCTGGTCGGCGACCCCGAGTAGCGGCCGGTGCGGCGCCGTTTTCGGCCCGGTCGAAAAAATTCTCCGAAATTCTTCGCCGGGGATGTCGAGAATGTAGGGCGGGCTCCGTCCCAGGGGTACGAGCAGCCGATAACGGCTCGCTCGACGGCACCGACACAGGAGCGCATCGATGGAACAGCACCAGATCACCGACATTCTCGAACGCCCGCTCAGCCGGGAGCTGCTCGCTCGCGATCTGACCAGGCTGGCCTATGTGGCACTCGACGGCACCCCGCGCAATATCCCGATCGGGTTCACCTGGAACGGCGCGCAGGTCGTGCTGTGCACCACCACGAACGCTCCGAAACTGCCCGCCCTGCGGCGCAACCCGCAGGTGGCGCTGACCATCGACACCGAGGTGCATCCGCCCAAGCTGCTGCTGATCCGGGGCCGGGCCGAGCTGGACGAGGTCGAGGGCATCCCGGAGGAGTATCTGCAGATGAACGGCAGCTACCAGATGACTCCGGAGCAGCGGACGGTGTGGGAAGCCGAGGTGCGTTCGCTCTACGAGCGGATGGTCCGCATCGTCATCACCCCGACGTGGGTGAAGCTCATCGACTTCGAGACCACCCTGCCCTCGCCGGTCGAGGAGTTGATCCGGCAACGCGACGAACGTCAGCGCGCCTGACCCCAGACCGACATCCCGAGGAGAAGACAATGGCCAAGTACCTGCTGCTCAAGCACTACCGCGGCGCCCCGGCGCCCACCAACGACGTGCCGATGGACCAGTGGACCCCGGACGAAGTCACCGCCCACATTCAGTACATGGAAGATTTCGCCGCCCGGCTCCGATCCACCGGCGAATACGTCGACAGTCAGGCGCTCGCACCCCAGGGCACCTTCGTCCGCTCCGACGGCGAGGGTCGCCCGCCGGTCACCGACGGTCCCTTCGCCGAGACCAAGGACCTGATCGCCGGCTGGATGATGATCGACGTCGACACCTACGAGCGCGCTCTCGAGCTTGCGGCGGAACTGTCGGCGGCGCCCGGCGCCGGCGGCAAACCGATCCAGGAATGGCTCGAGCTGCGGCCGTTGTTCGCCGCGGCGCCCACCGTCACCGAGTGAACGAGTCACTGCTGCGGGAGCTGGTGCCCGCGGTGATCGGCGTCCTCGTCCGGCGCGGAGCGGATTTCGGCTCGGCCGAGGACGCCGTGCAGGAGGCGTTGATCCGCGCGCTGGAGAGCTGGCCGCAGGACCCACCGCGCGATCCGAAGGGCTGGCTGGTCGCCGCGGCGTGGCGCAAGTTCCTCGACGCCGCCCGCGCCGAATCCGCGCGGCGGGGAAGAGAACTCGCGGTCGAGTCGGAGCCGCCGCGCGGGCCGGTGCCCGATGCCGACGACTCGCTGTGGCTGTATTTCCTGTGCGCGCACCCGTCGTTGTCGCCGAGTTCGGCCGTCGCGTTGACGTTGCGCGCGGTCGGCGGCCTGACCACCAGGCAGATCGCGAACGCGTATCTGGTGCCCGAAGCGACCATGGCGCAACGGATCAGCCGCGCCAAACGGCGCATCGCCGAGCTGCCGTTGGACCGGCCGGGCGATCCGGCGACCGTGCTGCGGGTGCTGTACCTGGTCTTCAACGAGGGCTACAGCGGTGAACTGGACCTGGCGGCCGAAGCGATCCGCCTCACCCGTCAGCTGGCGGCCACGACCGACGACCCGGAAGTCGCCGGCCTGCTCGCGCTGATGCTGCTGCACCAGGCCCGCCGGGCCTCACGCACCGGGCCGGGCGGGCGGTTGATCCCGCTGGCCGAGCAGGACCGGACCCGTTGGGACACCGGCCTTATCGCCGAAGGCGTGGCGATCCTGCAGGCGGCGCTGGCCCGCGACCGGCTCGGTGAATACCAAGCGCAAGCCGCGATCGCCGCCCTGCACGCGGATGCCCCGAGCGCCGCCGAGACCGACTGGGTGCAGATCGTGGAGTGGTACGACGAGTTGCTGAAGCTCACCGGCAGCCCGGTGGTGCGGCTCAACCGCGCGGTCGCGGTCGGCGAGGCCGACGGAGCGCGCGCCGGTCTTGCGGAATTGCAGCAGGTGGATCCGGACCTGCCCCGCTACCGCGCGGTTCGCGCCTATCTGCTCGAGCGGGCCGGCGATCTCGAGCAGGCCGCCGAGCTGTACGCGGCAGCCGCCCTGGTGGCCTCCAGCGCGCCCGAGCGCGACCATCTGACCCGCGAGGCGGCGCGGGTGCGGCAGTCGCTGCGCTCGTAACCCCGCAGCGCTGGGCGGGTGTGTCCGCTCGACCGTCTCCGTGCCGACTTCGCTGGCGGCCGGTCCCCGGCGTCGTTGGCGGGGCGGGAAAGTTCGGTGGTCTTCCACACGGGCGGGTCGAGTGTTCAGTTATCGATGGCCCATCGTGTGGACGTCGACATCGAGTATCGACCGGGAGGGTTGGCGCCAGGTTGGGTGCGTCCCGGTGAGTGGTATGCGAGCCGCGCGCAGGTCAGGAATGCTTGGCGAGGTAATCGAGGTAGAACGGGCGCAGCGCCTCGGCCAGCTCGCCGTCGCCTGCGTGCACGTAGTCATCGATCAACGGCAGCACCCAGGTGATGTCTGCTTCGCTCTCGCCTGCCTTGCCCGCGGTGGCCTCGGCGGCGGGGATGCGGGTGAGCAGGTTCCACAAGAATTTGATGTCGCCGCGGCGCACGGCCAGCTTGACCGCGCGGTCGTGCAGTTCCTTGGACGACAGCTGCTGGAGATCGTCGGTACCGGCCATAACGCGACTCTAATCCGCCGGCGCGGGAGTGGGGACCCGCGTGTCGAATCCGGCGATCGAGCAACCAGCCCGCAGCCGGCCGCCGAGATCGTGCCGACGGCGGCGCCACCACCGGAAACGCAGTCCGACCAGCGGTGATAGCTGCCATCGGCGGTGCGTTAACGACGAATTCACCGACACGCCTGCCGTTCCCCGAGCGCGCAACCACCGACAGCCGGTAGCGTCGTGGATGCGAGTCGCGTCGTTGTGGCTCGCGCGGGAGGTCCTGACCGTGACTGAGCCATTCAGTACGAGGGGGCCGGCACCCGGCCCTCGTGGCATCTGACGCCAGCGTCGGATCCCTCAGGACGGACCGGTCCAGCGAGATTGTCTGATGCGGGTGCCGCGCAGACACAAAGGAGCCCACCGTGACTACAACACGCTCCGTTTCCGCCCCATCGGCGAACTCTCGCACCGTGAAGAAAGGCACCAAAACCTTTGTCGTCGACACCTCGGTTCTGCTATCGGATCCCTGGTCGGTCACCCGCTTCGGCGAGCATCACGTGGTGCTGCCGCTGGTGGTGATCAGCGAACTCGAAGGCAAACGGCACCACCACGAGCTCGGCTGGTTCGCCCGTGAGGCGCTGCGCATGCTCGACGATCTGCGGGTGCAGCACGGCAGGCTCGACGAGCCGCTGCCGATCGGCACCGAGGGCGGAACGCTGCAGGTGGAGCTGAACCACACCGATCCGACGGTGCTGCCGGTCGGGTTCCGCACCGACACCAACGATTCCCGCATCCTGGCCTGCGCGCTCAATCTCGCCGCTGACGGCCACACCGTGGTGCTGGTGTCCAAGGACATTCCGTTGCGGGTCAAGGCGAGTTCGGTGGGTCTGCAGGCCGATGAGTACCACGCGCAGGACGTGGTCACCTCGGGCTGGTCGGGCATGGTGGAACTCGATGTCACCACCGACCGGGTGGACGAGCTCTACAGCGAAGGCTCCATCGACCTCGACGAGGCGCGGGAACTGCCCTGCCACACCGGGATCCGGCTGCTCGGTTCCAGCTCCAGCGCACTCGGCCGGGTCACGCCGGACAAGCGGGTGCAGCTGGTGCGTGAGCGTGAGGCGTTCGGCTTGCACGGGCGCTCGGCCGAACAGCGCATCGCCCTGGACCTGCTGCTGGACGAGAGCGTCGGGATCGTCTCGCTCGGTGGGCGAGCGGGCACCGGCAAGTCGGCGCTGGCGCTGACGGCCGGACTGGAAGCGGTGCTGGAGCGGCGCACCCAGCGCAAGGTGGTGGTGTTCCGTCCGCTGTACGCGGTCGGCGGCCAGGATCTGGGCTATCTGCCCGGCACCGAGAGCGAGAAGATGGGGCCGTGGGCCCAGGCCGTCTTCGACACTCTCGACGGGCTGGCCAGCCGCGAGGTCATGGAGGAGGTGCTCAGCCGCGACATGCTGGAAGTGTTGCCGCTCACCCACATTCGTGGGCGCTCGCTGCACGATTCGTTCGTGATCGTCGACGAGGCGCAATCGCTGGAACGCAATGTGCTGCTGACGGTGCTGAGCCGGCTCGGCACCGGGTCGCGGGTGGTGCTCACCCACGACGTCGCCCAGCGCGACAATCTGCGCGTCGGCCGCCACGACGGCGTCGCCGCGGTGATCGAGAAGCTGAAGGGGCATCCGCTGTTCGCGCACGTCACGCTCACCCGCAGTGAGCGTTCGCCGATCGCGGCACTGGTGACGGAGATGCTGGAGGAATACGGGCCCAACGCCTGACGGAGATAGCGACAGACCCCCGGGCCCGCGTGGTCCGGGGGTCTGCCATTTCCGGCCGCGGCTATTCCCGTCCCCCGGGCGTCGAGCCCTGTGAGATAAGCGTCAGGCGTGGCGTCCCCACGTGCGGCGGGTGCGGCATATGGTCGGACTATGAGTGAGCGAAGCGACCAGACCGAGTACCGCATCGAACACGACACCATGGGTGAGGTCCGCGTTCCGGTGGACGCCCTGTGGCGGGCGCAGACCCAGCGGGCCGTGCAGAACTTCCCGATCAGCGGCCGCGGCCTGGAGCGCGCGCAGATCCGTGCGCTGGGGCTGCTCAAGGCCGCGTGCGCGAAGGTGAACCGGGACCTCGGCCTGCTCGAGGCCACCAAGGCCGACGCCATCATCGCCGCCGCCACCGAGATCGCCGAGGGCCGTCACGACGATCAGTTCCCGATCGACGTGTTCCAGACCGGCTCGGGCACCAGCTCCAATATGAACGCCAACGAGGTCATCGCCTCCATCGCCAAGGCGCGCGGGGTCGAGGTGCATCCCAACGACGACGTGAACATGTCGCAGTCGTCCAACGACACCTTCCCGACCGCAACCCATCTGGCCGCGACCGAGGCCGTCATCGCCGATCTGGTGCCCGCCCTGGACCACCTGCGGCTGGCGCTGCTCGACAAGTCCACCGCGTGGAAGACGGTGGTCAAATCGGGGCGCACCCATCTGATGGACGCCGTCCCGGTGACCCTCGGTCAGGAGTTCGGCGGCTACACCCGCCAGGTCGCGGCCGGTATCGACCGGATCATGGCGACGCTGCCCCGGCTGGGTGAGCTGCCCATCGGCGGTACCGCCGTCGGCACCGGGCTCAACGCACCGCAGGGATTCGGCGGGCTGGTCGTCGCGGAACTGGTGCGCAGCACCGGCATCGACGCGCTACGCGAAGCCGAGGACCACTTCGAGGCACAGGCCGCGCGGGACGGTCTGGTGGAGGCCTCGGGCGCGCTGCGCACCATCGCCGTCAGCTTGACCAAGATCGCCAACGATATCCGCTGGATGGGGTCGGGCCCGCTCACCGGCCTGGCCGAGCTGCAACTGCCCGACCTGCAGCCGGGCAGTTCGATCATGCCTGGCAAGGTGAATCCGGTACTGCCCGAAGCGGTGACCCAGGTCGCCGCGCAGGTGATCGGCAACGATGCCGCCGTCGCGTTCAGCGGGGCGAACGGGCACTTCGAGTTGAACGTCTACATCCCGGTGATGGCCCGCAATCTGCTCGAGTCGATTCGCTTGCTGGCCAACGTGTCCCGGCTGTTCGCCGATCGCTGTGTGAGCGGACTGGTCGCCAACGAGGAGCATCTGCGCACGCTGGCCGAATCCTCGCCGTCGATCGTCACGCCGTTGAATTCGGCGATCGGCTACGAGGAAGCGGCCGCGGTCGCCAAGGAAGCGCTGAAGGAGAAGAAGACGATCCGGCAGACGGTGATCGACCGCGGACTCATCGGCGACGAACTCACCGTGGAGGAACTGGATCGCCGCCTGGATGTGCTGGCGATGGCGAAGGTCGACGAGAAGAAGTAGCGCGAGCGGATCCGAAAACGGCCCGTTCGATGACATCGAACGGGCCGTTGCCGTCAATCGGCGGAGATCGTGATGACGTCGCTGACGAAGCTGAGAATTGCTGCTACCAGATCGAGGATCACTGCTCTCACCTTCTTCCGGTTGTGCGGATGTGCGTCGAACCGGTCAACGATATCCGGAATTACCGCTGATCAGCGGGCGAAACGCAGATCGTCAGCCGCGCAGGTGAGCGAGCTCGGCGCGGGCCGCCTCGCCGGCTTCGCCCAGATCGGTGCGGGTGAAGACATTCCAGCGCCGCAGCAGGGGAGCGAAGACCAGCTCGCCCTCCTTGGCCGGGTCGTAGATGCCCGCCTCGGCCAGCACCTCGTCGCTGCTGCGACCGTCGGGCAGGGTGACCGTGGGCACGTGGAAGGCGGCGATGCGATCGGCGACGGCGCGCATGGTCTGATCGGGCACCTGGCTGAAGGCGGCGTCGATCAGGTTGGCGAAGAACACCGACTGCAGTTCGTCATCGACGGCGATGCGCTCGCTGATGGCGGTGACGATCGGGTTCTCGTTCAACGCGGCGGTATTGCGGTGCCGCACCGCCGACGCGGCTTCCTCGAAGGCGCCGTTGGCCAGCACGTCCAGCAGATGCAGCGGCTCACGGCGGAAGCCCTTGGTCATGTGATCCATGCGCAGCCGCTCCAGCTCCACCGGATCGACGGCACGGGTGACCATCAGGTAGTTGCGGATCATGATCTCGTGCCGGTTCTCCTCGGCCGTCCACCGGCCGACCCAGCGCCACCACGCACCCGTGCGCAGGTACTTACCGATCTCCCGGTGGTAGGAGGGCAGATTGTCGGCGATGAGCACGCTGACGGTGAGCGCCAGCTTGGCCACCTCGCTGAGCTCGGACTGGTCCGGCTCCCAGTCGGTGCCGCCGAGGAAGCCGAAGTTGCGCCCGTCGTCCCACGGCACGTAATCGTGCGGCTGCCAGCCGTCGGCCGCCTCGATGTGGCGGCGAAGGTTCAGTTCCACCTCCACCGCGAGCGACTCGAGCAGTTCGCGATCGGTCAAGAGAGTTTGCACCGCACCAACCTAGCCGTTGTGTGGATCACGTGGGGCACTGTGGGGGTATCGCAGTGCGGCCGATCGACGCATTGGTCGAAAAACGTCCCGGCCGGGCGCGCCCGGACAACGCCTGCGCACCCGGCCGAGGTCGATGACTACTTCTCGGTGACGGTGGTCTCGCCGTTCATCCAGGTGATGGTGCCGCCGGTGAACTCGCTCTTCTTGCTGCCGTCGGGCAGGGTTTCCTCATCGGTGACGGGGTAGCCGAGTTTGCCGTTGGCGCCGCCGTTCTCCTCCCAGGTCTCCCGGATGTCACCCCACACGATGTGGGCGCCGGAATCCTGGCTCCAGTAGATGGTGCCGCCCTCGAAGTCCTGGTAACGGCCGCCGTTCGGGCCGGTCTCCTCGGGGTCTTCCGGCATGCCGAGCGGGCTGTTCTGGCCGCCGGATTCGAGGTACTTGGAGTAGATGACACCGGAGACGGTGACCTCGCCGTCCGGGGTGTTGAACTTCGTCTCGCCCGCCGCGCCCGGGGTCTCGGCGCCGGTGGCGGTGGCGGTGCCGCCGGGGGTTTCGCCCGCGGTGCCACCGGGAGTTCCGGTGGCGTCGTGTTCGCCGGGCGCATGGGTGGCGGTCGCGGTGCCCTCGCCCATCTGGGCGGTGACACTGCCGATCTTGCTGCCGATCTGGTCGCTGGTATCGGAGTCGTCGCCGCAACCGGCCACGAGCAGTCCCGAAGCGGCGATCGCCATGGTGAATCCGGCGGTACGTCGAGCGAAGTGGTGCATGTCCATCCTCTCGAGAGTGGCCACGCGGGCTCCCGCAACGCTGCGGTGAAGCCACACGCGAACCGGAGCCGACGCTCAGCAAGGGCTCGGCGAACGTGGCAACTGTTCGCTTGACCATTACTGAGCTGGTGTCCGCGTGAATATTACCCGGGAGAATGTGAACCAAACGACATGCTGAACAATTGCTGGGCAATGAGTTTCAGGCACGGCAGTGCCAGAACAATGCCGCGGCGCCGCCTTCGGGCGGCGTCGCGGCATCTGTTTCAGGGCGTCATCACGGCAGGGGCGGGTTGGCGTCGTCGTCGCCGTGGAAGTCGACCGAGGAGTACTCGCGCAGCTTCGTCAGGCGGTGGTAGGCGTCGATCATGCGGACGGTGCCGGACTTCGACCGCATGACGATCGACTGGGTGGAGGCGCCGCCGCCGTAGTAGCGCACGCCGCGCAGCAGATCGCCGTCGGTGACGCCGGTGGCGCAGAAGAAGACGTTCTCGCCGGAGACGAGGTCTTCGGTGCTGAGCACGCGGTCCAGATCGTGGCCCGCGTCGATGGCCTTCTGGCGCTCTTCGTCGTCCTTGGGGGCGAGCATGCCCTGCAGTTCGCCGCCCATACAACGCATGGCGGCGGCGGCGATGATGCCTTCGGGGGTGCCGCCGATGCCGACCAGGATGTCGGTGCCCGAATCGGGACGGGCAGCGGCGATGGCGCCGGCGACGTCACCGTCGGAGATGAGGCGGATGCGGGCGCCGGCATCGCGCACCTGCTGGATGAGCTCGGCGTGACGCGGGCGATCCAGGATGCACACGGTGAGATCGGAGACCGACGAGCTCTTGGCCTTGGCGACCTTGCGAATGTTGTCGGCGATGGGGGCGGTGATGTCGATCACGCCCGCGGCATCGGGGCCGACGGCGATCTTGTGCATGTAGAACACCGCCGACGGGTCGAACATCGCGCCGCGTTCGGCCACCGCGAGCACCGAGATGGCGCCGGGGGAGCCCTTCGACATCAGCGTGGTGCCGTCGATGGGGTCGACGGCGAAGTCGACCTCGGGGCCGTCGCCGTTGCCGACCAGCTCACCGTTGTAGAGCATGGGCGCTTCGTCCTTCTCGCCCTCGCCGATGACCACGGTGCCCTTCATCGACACCGAGCTGACCAGCTGGCGCATGGCATCGACGGCCGCGCCGTCGCCGCCTTCCTTGTCACCGCGGCCGACCCAGCGGCCCGCGGCCATGGCACCTGCCTCGGTGACCCGGACCAGTTCCAGTGCGAGGTTGCGGTCGGGCGCCTCGCGGCGGCTCGGGGCGGGCGAAGATGCCGTCATAGCGGTGTGCCTCCTTGGCTCGTACTTACGCGGACAATTGTCTCATTCCGCAGGCAGGCGTCCGTGCACACCTGGGCAGGGGCGGGGCCGTACCGGTGTGATCGGCGTCGCGAGTGGATACTGGGAACGTGCCGAACCAAAAGCCACGCATCATGAACGACTACCGGGATCTGGTCTGGTCGCTGATCCCGTTGGCGCTGATCGCCGTGGTTTTCGCCGGGCTGACCAGTCAATGCAGCTTCGCCGGCGACGGCCCGACGCAGGGCCAGATCCCCAGCTTCGACGCCAAGGCGGCCCTGCAGTCCGACGCCGACAACCTGACCTTCCCGATCCGTGAACCGGCCCTGCCGCAGGGCTGGACGCCGAATTCGGGCAGCCGCGACACCATCACCGAGGAGGGCGGCGGCACCGTCAGCACCATCGGCTACATCACGCCCGAGGGCACCTACATGGAGCTGAACCAGAGCAACGCCACCGAGGTCGCGCTCGCCCGGCACATCCTCGGCTCCCGGTACGCCAGCGGCACCCGGGATATCGGCGCCCAGAAATGGGTGGTCTACGACGAGCCCGGCGAGGAGTCGGCCTGGATCGCCGATTTCGGCCAGAGCAGGGTGCTGATCCGCGGGGCGGGTGACGACGCCGCGTTCACCACGTTGGCCGAAGCGGTCAGCACGGCGCAGCCGATGCCGAAGAAGCGGTAACCGGCCGCACCGAGCCACACGCGTCGGCCGAAGGGCAGCGCGCCCGCGCGGCGATCAGCTGTCCTCGCGATGCGTGACGACGTTGACGACGGTGCCGCTGGGATCGCGCACGAAGAACCGGCGCACACCCCACGGTTCGTCGCGCAGCGCGTAGACGATGTCCGCGCCCGCGGCGAGCAGCTGTGCGTGCACGGCGTCGACATCGTCCACCTCGACGCTCATATCCGGTTGTGGCCCTTCGGCTTCCGGGCCCACGAGCACGACCTGCGTGGTCGGATTCGACGGCGAGGCCATGATCACGGCCCAGCCGAGGTCCATCGCCTCGGTGAAGCCGAGTCCCCGGTAGAACGCCCGGCTCGCCGCCATGTCTGCGGTGCGGATATCGGGGGTGGCGCGGCGGATGCTCACTGCTGTTCGCCGTCCACTTCGGCCCGCGAGAGGGCGTCCTCGACGCGTTTGCGGGCACCGGCCAGGTGCTCTTCGCAGCGGTTGGCCAGCGCCTCGCCGCGCTCCCACAGGGCCAGGGATTCGTCGAGGTCCAGGCCGCCCTGTTCGAGCATCTTGACGACGTTGACCAGCTCGTCGCGGGCGCGTTCGTAGCCGAAGGTGGCGATCTCGGCCAGATCGTCGGTCGGCTGATCGGCGGCGGAGTCGGGCAAGGTCGGTCCTCTCGGTGGGTCGGTGGTTCGCGGTGGGCGGGGCCGGGTCCGGCGGTTCGGTCAGCGACCCGGTCCGGACTCGGTGTCCGCGCTGCGGCCGGACTCGGGCGGGACAGCCCTGGTGCCGAGCGCGGTGGTGCCGAGGGCGGCGGCCGAGATGGCGCCGTCGGCGACGCGGATGCGCAGCTGGGTGCCGGCCGGCGCGTCGTCGATGCTGTGCACCACATGCCGTTCGCGGCCGGTGACGCGCTGGACGACGGCGTAGCCGCGGGCCATGGTCGCGGCCGGGCCGACCGCGGTCAGCTTCTCGCGCAGGTGCCGGGTGGCGGTGGATTCGGTGCTGATGAGGTGTTCGGCGCAGCGCCGGGCGGAGGTGCGCAGCCGCTCCACCTCGTCGACCCGATGGCGCAGTTCGCGCAGCGGATCGGCCAGCACGGGCCGGGAACGCAGTTGATCGAGGGCGCGGGTTTCGCGGTCCACCCAGCCCCGAAGGGCGGCGGCCGAGCGGGCGCGCAGCTCACGCACCCCGGCCAGTTCGGCGGCGGCGTCGGGCACGATCCGTTTGGCGGCGTCGGTGGGGGTGGCGGCGCGCACGTCGGCGACGAGATCGCTGAGTGGGTTGTCCGGTTCGTGCCCGATCGCGCTGACGATCGGCGTGGTCGCGGCGACGATGGCCCGGCACAGCGCCTCGTCGGAGAACGGCAGCAGATCCTCCACGCTGCCGCCGCCACGGGCGAGCACGATCACCTCGACCGCGGGATCACGGTCCAGGTCGCTGAGCGCGGCCATGATCTGCGGCACCGCCGTCGGCCCCTGCACCGCGGTATTGCGGATCTCGAATCGCACGGCGGGCCACCGGGTGCGCGCGACGGTCAGCACATCGTGTTCGGCGGCGCTGGCGCGGCCGGTGATGAGCCCGACGGTGCTGGGCAGGAACGGAATCGGGCGTTTCAGCCGCGGATCGAACAGGCCCTCGGCGGCCAGCAGCGCCTTCAACCGTTCGATCCTGGCCAGCAGTTCACCCACCCCGACCGCGCGGATCTCGGTGACCCGCAACGACAGCGTGCCGCGGCCGGTGAAGAAGGAGAGCTTGCCGTACACCACCACCCGGCTGCCCTCGTGCAGCGGCAGCGGGGAGTTACGGATCAGTGCCGGATCGCAGGTCACCGACAACGACATGTCGGCCGACGGATCGCGCAGCACCAGGAAGGCGGTCCGGGTACCCGGCCGCAGCGAGATCTGGGTGATCTGGCCCTCCACCCAGACGCTGCCGAGCCGCTCGATCCACTGCGCGACCTTGATCGAGACCGAACGCACCGGCCACGGGTTGTCGGCGGAATTGGCGGGCGCGGCGCGTTCGGGCCGGCCGGTGGCGTCCCGGCCGGCCGTCGTCGGCGAGGAGGGTTCGGTCACTGGGCCCGCACGGTGGCGATCCGGTTCGTCAGCATGGTGACGAACGGCGCCCGGGCGCGGGTGCGCTGCTCGTAGTCGAGCAGGGCGGTCAGATCGTCGATGGTCAGCATGCGCAGCCGGGCCCGCAGCTGGGCCAGCGTCATGGTGTCGTAGTCGTAGCGGGTGGCGACCTCCGGTGCGACGACCTCGGCCTGCTCGGCCTCCGGCTGGGTGCTCTCCGCGACCGCCGTGGTCTCACCGGTGGCTTCGGCCTCGCCGGCGGGCGCTTCGGCCTCGCGCGGTTCCTCGGCTTCGCGCTGCACCCCGGTGGCCGACTCGCGCAGCGGGCTGACCGTGGCCGCATGTCCGTTGCGTCCGGCCTTCGCACCCGCCAGCGTCTCGGTGATGAGGAACTCGGCCAGCTCGGCATCGCTGCCGAAGCTGTCGAAACTGCTGGTCCTGGCCCGGCCGAAGGCGGTGCCGGAGGGCTGGGCCTCATCCTCGTCGAAGGTGGCCCAGGCGGGCTGCTCGACGGCGCGGTTGGACAGGCGATCGAAGACGGCGTCGCCCTTGAGCGCCAGACTGGTGACGAACTGCTGGACGTGCATGGTGGTCTGCAGCAGCTGACTGATCGCGGTGATCGGGAAATTCACCGCCGCCGTCGGCAGCCGTCGAGTCTCCTCGATGGCGTAGACGGCGGCACCAGCGGCTACGCGGGCCAGAAACGGTGGTCGGAACATGGTCCTAGCCTGCCCGAAATGGCGGGATGTGCAAAAGGGGGCCGGGTGTTCGCGTGTTATCTCGCTCGCATCCGAGCGGGTGATCGCCATAGCGCGCACGTATCCTGTGGGCATGTCCTCGGCAATACCGTTGAATGTCGGAATCGCCCGCTCTGTCCGCTCCGACGGCGTGGGAGGTGCCGACGGCGACAAGCGCGTGCTGCTGGCCGAGCCCCGCGGTTACTGCGCCGGTGTGGATCGCGCGGTGGAAACCGTGGAAAAGGCGCTCGACAAGCATGGCGCCCCCATTTACGTCCGCAAGGAGATCGTGCACAACCGGCACGTGGTGGAGACCCTGCGCGAGCGCGGGGTCATCTTCGTGGACGAGACCGACGAAGTGCCCGAAGGCGCGCTGCTGGTGTTCTCCGCGCACGGCGTCTCCCCGGCGGTGCACAGCTCCGCCGCCGCCCGCAA
This sequence comes from Nocardia sp. CDC519, assembly GCF_059509835.1. NCBI lineage: Bacteria > Bacillati > Actinomycetota > Actinomycetes > Mycobacteriales > Nocardiaceae > Nocardia > Nocardia sp. CDC519. The sequence continues at coordinate 3,621,586 of NZ_CM183377.1, forward strand.
TCTGCGCACCATCGACGCCACCTGCCCGCTGGTCACCAAGGTGCATCAGGAAGCCAAGCGCTTCGCCCGCGACGACTACGACATCCTGCTGATCGGTCACGAAGGCCACGAAGAGGTCGAGGGCACCGCCGGTGAGGCGCCCGACCACGTGCAGCTGGTCGACGGGCCCGACGCGGTCGACAAGGTCAGCGTGCGCGACGAGTCCAAGGTGATCTGGCTGTCGCAGACCACGCTGAGCGTCGACGAGACCATGGAGACGGTGTCGCGGCTGCGTGAGCGTTTCCCCGGCTTGCAGGATCCGCCAAGCGACGACATCTGCTACGCCACCCAGAACCGTCAGGTGGCGGTCAAGGCGATGGCCCCGGAATGCGATCTGGTGATCGTGGTCGGCTCCCGCAATTCGTCGAACTCGGTGCGGCTGGTCGAGGTCGCGCTCGGCGCCGGCGCCAAGGCCGCCTACCTGGTGGATTACGCGCGTGAGGTGGATCCGGCCTGGCTGGAGGGTGTGCGGACGATCGGCATCACCTCCGGCGCCTCGGTGCCCGAGATCCTGGTGCGCGGGGTGCTCGACATGCTGGAAGAGCACGGCTTCGCCGATGTGCAGCCGGTGACCACGGCCAACGAGACGCTGGTGTTCGCCCTGCCGCGGGAGTTGCGCGAGTCGCGTCGCTGAATCAGGGCGAGAGCGTCGCTGTCAGCCGTGCAAGTTGACACTTACCCGGGGTAAGTGAGGAAGCTCTTTCGGTGGGAGGAGCTCCACCCGTGGCGGGGTGGTCGCCGCGCTGGGCCTTGCCTGCGGGGCTTGGCCTGCCGTCGGGGCTCAGCGGCTGTCTGGTCCCCGGCGTTCGATACGGCCCGATTCCCGATCCCGGTAGCGCACCGTCGGCTGGGGCAGCGGTGGGGGTTCGGTGCGCCGCCGGGCGGCACCGCGGACGGGTTCCATATCCGGACGCGGCGCCGGTGCAGGCCGGGCCGCGTCACGCGGGCGGCCTTCCCGCGAGCGGGCGGCGGCCGCGAGCCGGGGCGGGTTCTCGGCCACCGGCGGCGGACGGCGCTTGCCCTGCCGCCGCGGACGCGAGGCGGGCTCGGGGGCATCGTTGTAGTCGTCGGTGGCGCGCCTGCCGCGATTGCGCGCCGCGCCCGCCAGTGACTGCGAACCCTTCTTCGGCTGGGCGCTCTTCCTGCCGCCGCGCGGCCGCTCCTGCACGGCGCTGCGTCCCCAACTGGTGCCACGCCGGGCCTGCGACTCGGCCGCCGTGGCGCGTTCGGCGCGATTCAGCGCGATCCGCGCGCCGCCGACACACAGCACGATCACCGTGGCCAGCACCATGGTGGGGAAGCGGTGCACCAGCGGCATGGCCAGGTTGAGCAGGATGTCCTTGATCGAGGTCGAGGGCTTTCCGAGTAGCTGCTGATAGGCCAGCGGCACCGCGACGAACAGCAGCAGCGGTGGCAGCACCATGGTGGTGAACAGGCCGCGGAACCGCACCGCGAGCACGGCCGCGACGCAACCGATGACGTAGAACACGGTGAACGAGCCGGTCAGCTCGGTGCCGTCACCGAGGGCATCGATCAGGAAGCCCAGAAACGTGCAGGCAACCGCGATCAGGACCGCCGCACCGGCCGGGACGCCCGGCACCGACGGCAGGATCGAACGTTGCGGCGCGGGCACCCGGGTACGCACTCGTTGGGAAGCAGCCACGTAGAGAACACTATCTGCCGACGCGCCGGTCGGTGTCATGGCAGGGCCGGTCGGGTGATGCCGGTTGCACCCGTCGGCACCCGCCCGGGCCGCCGTCTTCGTGGCGACCGTCACATTCGCGCCGGTCGCGCGCCCGGCGGGTATCCGACACTCGGCGCCCTCTGATTGAAGTGTGTCGGTGGGTTGCCATACGGTTCGCGGCATGCGAATCCTGCACACGTCGGACTGGCATATCGGCCGTACCTTTCACGGGGTCGATCTGCTCGGCGATCAGGAGTACGCGCTGAGCGCCGTCGCGGAGCTGGTGGCGGAGGAATCGGTCGATGTCGTCGTGGTCCCCGGTGACGTCTACGACCGCTCCATTCCCAGCGCGGACGCGATCGCGGTGTGCAATCGCGGATTCGAAGCCATCCGGGCCGCGGGCGCGCGCATCGTCGCCACCTCGGGCAATCACGATTCCCCGGCCCGGCTCGGTGCCGGTGCCAGTTTCGCGGCGGCCGGCGGGCTGTACCTGCGCACCACCGTCGCCGACGCGCACCGGCCGGTGCTGTTGCCGGATGAGCACGGCGAGGTCGCCTTCTACGGCATCCCGTATCTGGAGCCGGAGATCACTCGCGCCGAACTGGGTGTGCCGCAGGCGCGTTCGCATGCCGAGATCCTGGCTGCGGCGATGGGGCGCATCCGCGACGATATCGCGGCCAGGCCGGCAGCACGCACGGTCGTGCTCGCGCACGCGTTCGTCGTCGGCGGCGAGGCCACCGGGTCGGAGCGGTCGATTTCGGTGGGCGGGGTGGAGACGGTGCCGCTGGGCGAGTTCGACGGCATCGACTATGTGGCGCTCGGTCATCTGCATTCGCCGCAGACGCTGTCGGAGTCGGTGCGCTATTCCGGTTCGCCGCTGCCGTACTCGTTCGGGGAGAGCTCGCATCGTAAAGCGGTCTGGATCGTCGACCTGGACGCGCACGGGCTCAGTGCGGTGCGCCGGCGGGAGATGCCGGTGGTGCGCGGGCTGAGCCGGCTGGTCGGCACTCTCGACGAATTGCTGAACGGCGCCGAATTCGGCCGGGCCCGCGAGGACTACGTGTCGGCCACCCTCACCGATCACGCGCGCCCCATCGACGCCATGCGCAAGCTGCGCGAGCGGTTCCCGTACGCGGTGCACGTGGAATGGGAGCGCCCACAGGGCGATCCGCAACTGCGTTACCGCGAACGCGTGCACGGCCGTCGCGACACCGAGGTGGCGCGCAGTTTCCTCACCGATGTACGTGGCACACCCACCGACTCCGAGATGCGGTGGCTGGAACGGGCCATCGCGGCGGCCACCAGGGAACCGGAGGCGGAGACGGCCGTTGCCGCGGGCACGCAGGGCGCCACGGAACTCACGGCATGAGGCTGCACCGGCTCGAGATCACCGCGTTCGGCCCGTTCGCCGACACCACCGTCGTCGACTTCGACACTCTCGGCGCGGACGGCCTGTTCCTGTTGCACGGGCATACCGGTGCCGGAAAAACCACCGTGCTGGACGCCATCGCCTTCGCGCTCTACGGCCGGGTGCCGGGCGCCCGCAATGACAGCAAACGCCTGCATTCCGATCACGCCTCACCGCAGACCCCGCCGAAGGTGTTGCTGGAAGCCACGCTGGGCGGGCGGCGGGTGCGGCTGATCCGCAGCCCCGAATTCGAGCGGCCCAAACGGCGCGGCACCGGAACCTCGATCGAGAAGGCCAAGGCCACCCTGGAATGGCTGGACGGCCTCGGCGCCAACCTGTCTCGCATCCCCGATATCGGCGAGGAGGTCAAACGGCTGCTCGGGATGAGCGCCGAACAGTTCTTCCAGGTGGTGCTGCTGCCGCAGGGTGACTTCGCGCGGTTCCTGCGCGCGGAGAACGAAGAGCGGGAAAAGCTGCTCGAGAAGCTCTTCGACACCGAACGATTCGGCACCGCCGAACACTGGCTGGCCGAACGCCGACGCGCCTCCGACGCCGAACTCGCCGCCCGCACCCGCGGGGTGGACAACCTGATCGTGCAGGTCGGCGTCACCGCCGGGATCAGTGCCACCGAAACCGTCGGCCCGCTCGAGGCCGTCGACTGGGCCGAGGATCTGCTCGACACCGCCCGCGCCGAACTGGCCACCGCCACCACCGAACTCGAACGCAGGCGCGAGGAACACGCGCACGCCGATGCGGCCGCCCAACACCAACGCAGGCTCGCCGACACCCACCGCCGCCTGCTGGCCGCCCGCCGCCAACTCGACGACTACGCCGCCACCGCCGAAGACCGCGCCGCCCGCCGCGCCGAACTGGAAGCCGCGCGCCGCGCCGAACCCGTCGCCGCGGCGTTGGACGATGCCCGCACGGCCGTGACGCGCGCACGGCGATATGACGATGAAACCGACCGGGCCGCAATGCGATTGGCGCAGTTGCTCGGTGAGCCGGGAAGCGCTGATCTGCCAGGTCGGGAGCTGCTCAGTGGGCTGGTTGGTGGGTCGGGTAGTACGGGCCTACCGGATGCGGAGCTGCGCGGCGACGGTGGAACAGGCGCTTCGGGGATCGCGGCCGACCCGGCCGTGGCAGGACAGGCCCGCCTCGGCGACGTCGATGGTGCGATTCGGCAGTGGAGTGCGCGGATCGGTGTGCTGGACGAGGTGGGTTCGTCCGCGGCGGCGGCCGAGCAGCTGACGGGGGAGATCGCCGCGCTGCGAGCCGAGGAGGCCGAACTGGCGCGGCGGCTCGTGCGGATCACCGAGCGGCGGGAAGCGATTCCGGCGGCGATCACGGCGGCGCAGGCGCGGGCCAGGGAGTCTGCCGACGCGGCCGCCATGCTGCCCGCGCTGGCCGCCGATTGCGAGCGGTTGCAGGGCGCCGCGACCGCCGCGGTCGCGCTGGCCGAGCGGCGGCGGGATCTCGATCGCGCGCGGGTGGATGCCGAGACCGCCCGCGCCGCGCACAATGACGCCAAGGAACGCGTCCTGGATCTGCGCGAACGGCGGCTCGCGGGGATGGCGGCCGAACTGGCCGGGCAGCTCACCGACGGACACCCGTGCGCGGTCTGCGGTTCGGCCGAACATCCGGACCCGGCGCAACCGGCCGAGAGCGCGGTATCCAAGGACGCAGAAGAGGCGGCGAGCGCCGAGGAACGCGCGGCCGAAGCGGCCCGGGACAAGGTGCTGGCCCGGATCGCCGAGCTGGAACGTGAGATCGAGGGCCTGACCGCCCGCGGCGGTGACGCCGACCCGGTCGAGCTCGCCGCCGCCCTGCGCACCGCCACCCTGCGCTACGAAGATGCCGGCGAACTCGCCGACCAGAGCGCCACTGCCAGCGCGGAACTCGACCGGCTGCGCGCGGAGGAAGCCGACCTGCACGATCAACTCCGGGCGGCCGAAACCCGCCGCGGCACCATCACCTCGACCATCGCCGCCGCCGAAGCCCGCCTCTCCGAACTCAGCGCACGCGTGCGCGAGGCCGCGGGCGCCGATACCACCATCGACCGCCGCCGCGCCAGGCTCGACTCCCTGATCGCCGCGGCCACCGCCTACCGCGCCGCCGAAACGGCGGCCGCCAGCGCCTGGCAACAGGTCCGGGCGATCGCGGAGCGGGTGGAAAACCTGGCGCGGTCGGCAGGATTCGCGCTCGAGCCGGGCGAGACACCGGGCGAAGCTACGGCCACCGCGACGCCTACGCCCACCGTGCGTGATTCCGGCAGTTCCGAGCCGCCGCCGAACCCGGCACCCGATGCGCCGCTGCGGACTCGGCGCTCCGACCCTGATGGAGTCGACTTCGATCCCGAGCCGGTACCGCCACCGGCATCGTGTGTTCCACAGGTGGTCGGCAGCGCCCCGACAGGTGCAGGGCCCGATGCCGAGCCCGCATTGTTCGACCTTCCAGCAGCTGCCGCAGTGGTTCCGGACGCATCCGAGCCGACCTTGTTCGATCTGCCGCCAATTGCTCCGGAAACCGGTGGCGCCGTGGATTCGAGCGGTAGCGACGGCCCGCGCACGGGCGGCGACAGTGATCCGCAGACCACCGCACCGGACCCTGCTCCCGAACCGATGACGCCGGCGCAGCTCATCGCACTGCTCACCGCGTACGCGCGCCGAATCGAACACGTGATTCTCCAGCCGCGCCGCCAACAGGAGATCGAGCAGCAGCTCGAATCCGCTGAGCGGGCGAAGGCAGCGGCCGAGGCGGTGCTGGCCGAACCCGAAGTGCGCGCCGCAGCCGATACCGAACCCGGCGATCCGACCGCACTGGACGCGGCGGTGGCCGAGGCGCGCCGCGCGCTCGATATCGCTGTCGCCGCACACTCCGCGGCGAGCACCCGCGTCGCCAAGCTCGAGGAACTCAGCGGCCAGCTCTGGGCGGCGGTCGACCACATCGCTCCCGCCCAGCGCGCGCACGAGGAACTGTCCGCGCTCGCCGATGTGGTGGCCGGGCGCGGCGCCAACAACCGGCGAATGTCGTTGCGCTCCTATGTACTCGCCGCACGGCTGGAGGAGGTGGCGCTGGCGGGTTCGGCCCGTTTGCGCCGGATGTCGGGCGGCCGTTACGAATTCGTGCACACCGACCGGGCCGGCACGCACGGTCGCCGCGGCGGTCTCGGCCTCGATATCCGCGACGACTACACCGGCGCCATCCGCCCGGCCAAAACCCTCTCCGGCGGTGAAACCTTCATGGCCTCACTGGCCCTCGCCCTCGGCCTGGCCGACACAGTAGCGGCCGAAACCGGCGGCATCGTCTTGGACACCCTGTTCATCGACGAAGGTTTCGGCAGCCTGGACGCCGACACCCTGGATGCGGTGATGGGCGTCCTCGACGATCTGCGCGCGGGCGGCCGAGTGGTCGGCCTGGTCAGCCACGTCGACGAGATGCGCCAGCGCATCCCCAGCCGCCTGCACGTCATCCGCGGCCGCGCGGGTTCCCGATTGCAGGCGACGGTGGCGTGAGCCGCTCATCCGTCCCGAAGACCGAGCCGATCGTGCAGTCGGCGTAACGGTCGTGGCGCCCACCAATTCCACCGGCCGAGCAAGCGCATGACCGCCGGCGTGAGCAGCCCGCGGACCAGTGTGGCGTCGACGAGAACAGCCAGCGCGAGACCTGCTCCGAGCAGTTTGAGCAGGCTCAGCTGCGAGGTGGCCATCGCCGCCAGCACCACCGCCACGATGAGGGCGGCGGTGGAGATCAGCGCGCCGGTGCGCTGCATCCCGAACGCGACCGCCTCGGTGTTGTCGCCGGTGCGCAGGAATTCTTCGCGGATTCGGGAGAGCAGGAACAGGCTGTAATCCATCGCGAGCCCGAACGCGATGCAGAACATCAGGATCGGGACGGTCACTTCCAGCCGTCCGGTGTGGGCGAAATCGCCGACCAGCCATTTCAGATGCCCGTCCTGGAATACGTACACCATGGCGCCGAAGGACGCGGTCAAGCTGAGTGCGTTCAGCACGATCTGCTTCACCGGCAGCACCACGCTGCCGGTGAACAGGAACACCAGCACCAGCATGCTCGCCACGATGACCAATGCCGCGCGGGGGATTCGGCTGATCAGCATGTCCTGCGTATCGGCAAGCATGGCGGCATCACCGCCGATCAGCGCGGTGCCCGGCGCGTCGACGGCCCGCAGGGCCCGGACATGGTCGGCGCCGGCCGAGGAGTTCGGCTCGACACCGGCCGTCACCGACAACCAGTTCGCGCCATCGGACCGATAGATCGCCGCCAATGGTCCTGGCCCCGCGATCGCGGCGCCATCGGCGAACGATCCCACCGCGCTGTCGACGCGGGCAGAACCGGGTACCGCCGACAGTGTGCGTGCGTACTCGGCCACGGCGTGTGCTTCGCCGGTGGCGTCCACCTCGGGCAGCACGATCGAGATCGGCGCCGAGGTCGTCGCCGCGAAGTGCTGACGCACTGTCTCGCCCGCCAGCACGACCGGGTTCTCCGGCGGCAGGACGCGATCGTCGAGCAGCGCGAAACTCGCTCCTGCGAACGGAAACGCGGCCACCAGAAGCGCGGCCGTCACCGCGGTCGCGACCGAGATCGGCCGCCGCATCACCCGATGCGAAAGCCGATACCAGACCCGCGACCCGGCTGCCTTCGCGCGCAGCCCGCGCAGCGGATCCCAGCGGTCGATGCGCGGGCCGAGCACCGTGAGCAGCGGCGGCACCAGCAGCAGTGAGGTCAGCGCCGACAGGCCGACGACCGCCATCCCCGCGTAGGCCAGCGAACGCAGGAAATAGATCGGGAACACCAGTAGCGCGGCGAACGACAGCAACACCGTCACCGCGGAGAACACGACGGTGCGGCCCGCCGAGCGCACCATGGCGACGATCGCCGCCGACGGTGTCCGGCCTGCGCGCAGTTCCTCGCGAAACCGGGTCACCAGGAACAGGCTGTAGTCGACCGCGAGCCCGAAGCCCAATGCCGTGGTGATGTTCAACGCGAAAATCGATACCGGGGTCGCTTCGGCGATCAGCCGCAGCACCGCCAGGCTCGTCACCACCGCGACCCCGCCGACGAGCACCGGCAGCACGGCCGCGGTGAACGACCCGAACGCGAACAGCAGGATCAACAGCGTCAGGGGAGCCGCGATGAGCTCGGCGCGGGTGAGGTCGGCCGCGGATTGTCGCTCGACCGCGTCGTTGACCGGCGCCAGGCCGGTGGCGCGCACGCGCAGTGGTTCCTCGTCGGTGACGAATTCCGGTATGAGCTGGTGCGCGGTCCGGTTGACGGTGTCCTCATCGCCCGCCAGCCGCACCAGCACCAGGGCGACGCTGCCGTCGGGGGAGCGCAGCGGCGGCTCCGCCGCGTCGCCGAGCGTCCAATAGGACAGGGCGTAGACGACTTCCGGTCGTTCGGCGAGCCGCTGGGTCAGCGCGCGACCGGCCGCGGTCGCCGCGGCGCTGCCTACCCCGCCCTCGGCCTCGGCTACCAGTATCAGGTTGGGCGATCCGGCGCCGAAGCGATCGGCGAGTATCGCGTCGGCGCGCACCGATTCGAAGCTGTCGTCGACATAGCCGCCGGTGGAGAGCCGATCGGTGACGCCGGCCCCGGCGAGCGCGGCGAGCAGGGTGATCAGCCCGACCGCGGCCAGGGTGAGCCGATGCCTGGCGATCAGAGTTCGGGCCAGCGCGGCGAGCGGGCCGCGCGGGGAGTCGTCCTCGGCGGCAGGTGAGCGTTCTGTCCGTGCGGTTGTGGTCACGGTGGTCCTCGGGACGTAGTGGTGGTTGGGGTGCCCGGCGGATCTCAGGACGCCGAGACCGCGGTGCCGGTGTGTTGCGCGAGCCGTGGTTTCGCCCGCAACAGCGCGACGGTGAGCACCGCGCCGAATGCCGCCAGTGCCGCCGCGACAGTGAAGGCGGCGGCCAGGCCGGTGCGGTAGGCGTGTTCGGGCCCGGCCGCCGACTGCTCGGTCACCACCTGGCCGAGCAGGAGCAGCACCGTGACGCCGAGCCCGGAACCGACCCGCTGCGCGGTGTTGACGATGCCGGCGGTGATGCCGGCGTCGACCTGGTCGACCGAGGTCACGGCGGGTGCGGTGACGCCGACAAATGCGGCGGGCAGGCCGATACCCAGCAGAATCGCGCCGGGCAGGACATCGATCGGGTAGGTCGCGTGTTCGGGTACGCGAGCGAACAACGCCATCGCCACGGCCTGTAAAGCCAAGCCTCCGGCCAGAACCCGCCAGGCGCCGAGGCGATCGAGCGCGATCGGGATGAGCGTGCGGGAGATGAGGATATTTACCACCGCCACCGGAAGCACCGCGAGTCCCGATGCGGTGGGGCTGTAGCCCTGGCTGTTCTGTAGGTACAGCGCGAGCAGCGCGAAGGTCGGCACATGCGACGCGCCGACGAGAACGTTCACCAGTGCCGAGCCACGCACGTGCCGAACCTCGAACAACCGCAACGGCATCAGCGGGTGCGGACTGCGCGCTTCGATCCAGAGGAAGCAGGCCAGCAGCACCGCACCGGCGACCAGCAGCCCGCAGGCCGAGACGCGAGCGCCGGGATCGGCGAGCGCCCCTATCGCATAGCCGATGAGCAGCAGGGCCGCCGTGCCGGTGACCGCTCCGGGAAGGTCCAGCCGTCGGCCGGTGCCACCCGGTGCGGTGTCGGCAGGCAATACCGCGAGGAGCCCGAGGGCCAGCAGGCCGACCGGGAGGTTGATCAGGAAGATCGACGGCCAGCCGAACCAGTCGGTGAGTGGTCCACCGATGGCTGTCCCGAGGGCAGCGCCCGCGGCCCCCATCGCGCTCCAGACCCCGAATGCGCGATTACGGGCGGACGGCTCGGTGAACGTCGCGGTCAGCAAGGCCAATTGCGCGGGAATCACCACCGCCGCACCGATTCCCTGCAACGCGCGGGCGGCGATGAGCAGTGCCGGAGTGCCCGCGAACCCGGCCAGTGCCGAGGCGGCGGTGAACACCGCCAGGCCGCAGGCGAACATCCGGCGTGGCCCGAGCAGATCCGCGGCTCGCCCGCCGAGCAGCATGCATCCGCCGAAGGCGAGCAGATAGGCATTGGTCACCCAGCCGAGCCCGGCCTCGTCGAGGCCGAGGTCGTTGCCGATGCTCGGCAGCGCGACATTGAGGACCGTTGTGTCGAGGAAGACCACCAGTTCGACGGCGGTGATGAGCAGCAGGATCAGTCGATCTCGTGCGCCGAGCGCTGTCCGGGACATGAGCCCCTCCATTTCACTAGAGCGATACTCTAGTGAGAATCCACTGGAGTGCCGCTCTAGTCAAGTAGGATCGAGCGATGACCGCGAAAACGACACGTGCCGCGAAGACGACGGCGAACCGGGCGAAAATGCTCGACGCGGCGCGGGAGCTGTTCACCACGCGTGGCTACACGGCCACGACGATGAAGGCCATCGCCGAACAGGCGGGCATGGCGGTGCAGACGCTCTACTTCACCTTTGCCACCAAACGCGCGATTCTGTCCGAGTTGCTCGATCGCGAGATCGCCGGCGATGCCGAGCCGGTCGCCACACTCGATCGGCCCTGGTTCGCCGAGGCGGTCGCCGCCGAGCCCGCCGATCAGATACATCGTCAAGTAGCCGCGGCGGCAGCGATTTTCGAACGCGTCAGCCCGCTACTGGAGGTGATTCGCTCGGCCGCGGCGACCGATGCCGAACTGGCCGAACTCTGGCAGACCAATATCGACCAGCGGCATACGGTGCAGCTGCGCCTCGCCGAAGCGTTGGCAGCCAAAACCCCTCTGCGCAACGGTATTTCCGCTGAGCGGGCCGCCGATGTGGCGCTGGCCGTGCTGTCGCCGGAGACCTATCACCTGCTCGTTCACGAACGGTCATGGACCTCCGCCGAATGGCGGACCTGGGCCACCGACGCCTTGATTCGACAGTTGCTCCCGTAACCGGGGCGGCGGGTGGCAGTGCAGCCTTCGAGCCGGTGCTCGACATCGCTGTCGACCGCTCGGCGCGGTTACCGTGCACCTCTGAACGCCCAGCGGTGCATCCCCGCGGTGGGCGGTTCAGAACCCCCGGCGCAGGACCCTGGTGCTGCGACGTAGGGCGGGCGACGGCGCCCGAGCCGTCGGCTCAGGCGTTCGCCTCGTGATCGAGCAACCAGCGCTTGGCGGGCAGTCCCCAGCGGAACCCGCCGAGCGTGCCGTCGGTGCGCAGGATGCGGTGGCAGGGGACGAACAGTGCCGCGGCGTTGCGGGCGCAGGCGTTGGCGGCGGCGCGGGTGGCGGCCGGGCGGCCGGAGCGGGCGGCGAAGGCGGTGTAGGTGAGCGGGTTTCCGGCGGGGACGGTGCGCAGGATCTGCCAGGCGTGCATGAGGAATTCGCCGGACCGCTGGCGGACCTCGACGGCGTCGATGACGGTGAGATCGCCACGGTGGTAGGCGATGACGGCGTCGGTGACGGAGCCTAATTCCGTGCGTTCGCGCAGTGCGGCGGGCCGCAGACCGGAGTGGACGAGGCCGCGCAGGTTCTCCGCGTCCGCGGTCCAGCCGGAGGCGAGCACGGCGCCGTCACTGTCGATCAGTGTGGTGAACGGGCCGATCGGTGTCGTGACGGTAGCGAAATCGGCTGTGCGTATAGTGGTTTCGGTGGCGCCGGGGGTGAGGACGGCTGCGGTCATGAGTCGGTACTCGCTTTCGTTCGGGCGGCGCGGGCCGCCGGTACCGTGCGGGCGGCCAAGGCGCTGTGCCACAACTGCATGCACAGGTAGGAGCGCCACGGGGCGAACCGCGCGGTGTCGGTGAGGTCGATGGCGTGCAGGGCGGCGCCTTGCCGCACCACCAGGTCGGTGTCGAGCAGGATGTCGGGATCGGCGAGCAGGCGCATGGTCACGTAGTCGGCGGTCCACGGGCCGATCCCTTCCAACGCCAGCAGATCGCGCCGCAGATCGGCGGCGGTGCGGCCCTGGTGCAGGGCCAGTTCGCCGGAGGCCAGCGCGGCAGCCGCGTTGACGATCGAGCGGATCCGCCGGGCCGGGCCGGTCAATACCTCGGCGCCGCGTTCGGCGATCACCGCGGGATCGGGGAACAGCCGCGGTGTCGGCCCGTCGATGGGATCGCCGAGCGCGGAGACCAGCCGGGCGGTGTGCGTGGCCGCCGCCTGCACCGAGATCTGCTGCCCGATCATGGTGCGCAGCAGCAACTCCGCCCCATCGAGGCATCCGGGTACCCGGATGCCCGGGACGAACCGTGGTCGCCCCTCCGGACGTTGCGCGTGCTCGGCCACCCCGAGCGCCTCATCGATGCCGATCGGATCGGCGTCCAGGTCGAGCAGATGCCGCAGCCGCGCCACGGTCGGCGCGAGATCGCGCATATCGTGCAGGGCGAGTTCGGCGCGTACATGATCGCGCTGAAACCCGAGCCGGATCGAGGCGTGCCCGTGCGGGGTACGCAGATTGCGCAGGTAACTGCGGTCCTCCCATAGTTCCAGCCCCGGCACCGCGTGCGCGGACAAGAACCATTCCAGCCAGCCGCGGTCCAGCGGTTCGCGGTAGGGCAACCGCAGGGTGAGCGTGCCGTTGGTGCTCGGCACGGCCCGTCCGTTGGCCCGCTGCGCTTCGGTGCGCATGGTGGTGGGGCTGACCGCGAACACTTCCCGCACGGTGTCGTTGAACTGCCGGATGCTGGCGAATCCGGCCGCGAACGCGATATCCGACATCGGCATGTTCGTGGTCTGGATCAGCAGCCGCGCGGTGTGCGCGCGGTGCGCCCTGGCCAACGCGAGCGGGCCCGCCCCCAGTTCGGTGGTGAGCACGCGGGTGAGCTGACGCTGCGAATAGCCCAGCGTCGCCGCCAGCGCGGGCACCCCGCCGCGCTCGATCACGCCGTCACCGATCAGCCGCATCGCCCGGGCCGCCAGGTCTGCCCTGGTGTTCCACAGCGGCGAACCGGGCGCGGCGTCGGGTAGGCAGCGACGGCAGGCGCGATAGCCCGCCTGCTGCGCGGCGGCCGCGGTCGGTAGGAAGCTGACATTGGCGCGTTTCGGAGTGATCGCCGGACATGATGGGCGGCAATAGATTCCGGTGGTCCGCACGGCGGTGAAGAACTGCCCGTCGAAGCGGGAGTCCCGGGTGGAGACCGCTCGGTAACAGCGTTCGAAGTCCAGAGCCGTGATCGTCACGTCAACCACAATGACAGCAACCGGCGACCGCTGCTAGCGGAAATCGGTCATTACCCCGGTGGACCCGGCAGGCCGCGCGCGACACGCCACGCGACTCGCCGGGGGAGCGTGCGGCCGGGTCAGCAGCAGCGGTTTGCCGGATTGCGATCGGCCTCGGCGTGCCGCTCCCGCCAATACTCCCGCTCGGACGGAATCCGGCACCCGGGATGCTTGCGCCGCAGGTGCGCGACATAGCGCTGATAATCCTGCCCGCCGAGCACCGAGTTGAACCACCACAGCACACCGCGAACGAGGCGGAGCACGGTACGACCAGGCCCGCTCGCCGGCTCGACCCGGAGCCGCTCCCCGGCCGCCGCCTCGATCCTCAGTGCGCTTTCGAGTGCGCCGCGCCGGGCTCCTTCACCGCGCCCTTCTCGATCAGTTCGTCCCATTCGCGCTGCACCTCCTTCTCGGCCGCGGTCGGGATGAATCCGCTCGGAGCGAAAATGCGCGAGGGTTGCTCCGGCGATTCGGTGGTCTCGGCCGTACCCGCTCGCCACGCGCGGTAGCAGACGATGGCGCCGACCACCGTCACGATCAGCACCAGCACCGCGAACACGATGGACAGCGTGCCCTGGATGAAGGTGTTGCGCACCACCGCGTCCACGTCTTCCGGCGTCTTCGCGGTCAGGCACAGCTTGCCCGCCTGCTGCGCGTTCTGGCAGATCTCGTGCTGCTTCCAGTAGCCGACCTTCGGGTCCGCCGAGAAGATCTTCTGCCAGGACGCGGTCATGGTGACGATGAGGTCCCACACCAGCGGAATCCCTGGAATCCAGGCCCATTTCGTCAGGCCCTTCTTCACCAGAATGGTGAGCACCACCATCAGCGCGATGGCGGCCAGCAGCTGGTTGGCGATACCGAACAGCGGGAACAGCGCGTTGATGCCGCCGAGCGGATCGGTGACGCCCATCAGCAGGATCGAACCCCATGCCGCGACCACGATCGCCGAGCACAGCCACGCGCCCACCCGCCAGGACGGATCCTTGAATTTGCGTGCGGGACCGGCGAAGTTGCCCAGCGCGTCGGAGAGCATGAAGCGCGCCACGCGGGTGCCGGCGTCGATGGTGGTGAGGATGAACAGCGCCTCGAACATGATCGCGAAGTGGTACCAGAACGACTTCATGCTCGACCCGCCGAGGAACTGGTGGAACACCTCGGAGATGCCGATGGCCAGCGTCGGCGCGCCACCGGTGCGGGAGATGATCGATTCCTCACCGACCTCGCTCGCGGCATTGCTGAACGTCTCGGGTGTGGCCGGCGGGCCGGACAGTCCGAGCGAGTTGGTGTAGGCGGCCGCCGATTCGGGGGTGCCGCCGGTCGCGCCGAGCGGGGCGTTCATACCGAAGTAGATGTGCTGGTCGATGATCGAGGCGGTGATGATCGCCATCACCGCGACGAACGACTCCATCAGCATGCCGCCGTAGCCGATCATCCGGCTGTGCGATTCCTTCTCCAGCAGCTTCGGTGTGGTGCCCGAGGACACCAGCGCGTGGAATCCGGACAGCGCACCGCAGGCGATGGTGATGAACAGGAACGGGAACAGGCTGCCCGCGAAGGCCGGCCCGGCGCCGGTGTGCGCGAACTCCGAGACCGCGGGCGCCTTCAAGGTCGGCAGGGTGATCAGGATGCCGAGCGCGAGCAGGCCGATGGTGCCGATCTTCATGAACGTCGACAGGTAGTCGCGCGGCGCCAGCAGCAACCACACCGGCAGTACCGAGGCGAAGAAGCCGTAGCCGATCAGCATCCAGGAGATGGTCACCGGGTGGAAGGTGAACCAGCTCGCCCAGGTGTCGTTCTCCGAGACCCAGCCACCGGCGATGATCGCCAGGATCAGCAGCGCGAACCCGATCAGCGACACCTCACCGACCGCGCCCGGCCGCAGGAACCGCAGGTACACGCCCATGAACAGGGCGATCGGGATGGTCATGCTGATGGAGAACACACCCCACGGGCTGTGCGCGAGAGCATTGACGACGACCAGCGCCAGCACCGCGAGCAGGATCATCATGATGACGAGAATTCCGATGATGGCCGCCCAGCCGCCGAACCAGCCGAGCTCGTCGCGGGCCATCTGCCCGAGGCTGCGCCCGCGTCGCTTGGTCGACACCCACAGCACCAGGTAGTCCTGCACCGCGCCGGCGAACACCACGCCGACGATGATCCAGATGGTGCCGGGCAGATACCCCATCTGCGCCGCGAGCACCGGGCCCACCAGCGGGCCAGCACCGGCGATGGCGGCGAAGTGGTGGCCGAACAGCACCCGCCGGTCCATCGGCAGGTAGTCCTTGCCGTTTTCCAGGATCTCGGCCGGAGTCGCCACGTCGTCGCGCGGTGTGACGACCTTGTATTCGATCAGTCGCGCGTAGAAGCGGTAGGCGATGATGTAGGTGCTGACCGCCGCGATCACGATCCACACCGCGTTCACCGACTCGCCACGGGCGATGGCCAGGATCGTCCAGGCAGCGGCGCCGAGTATCGCGATGCCCGCGAATATCGCCTTCTTGGCCGGAGTCATCGGGGACCGGTCGATCACGCCGACGGGCGGCAGATCGGGGTCGGTCCGCAGATATTCGATGGTCGCCATCTGCCTACTCTCCTGTGAAACGCGCAGGATGATGCTGAAACACGTGCCAAGGTAGCCGATCGGCGCGGCGCGGCGCGGCGGTTCTATCGCGTCGTGATCGCGGTCGATCGGATCGTTGTCGTGTGTCGGCGGTCACCCTCTTCAGTTGCCGCCAGTATGCTGCCATGCGGTCTGATTTGCTCCACATCCGCCCTGAGGAGGCCGGAGCTGGCATCCGTCCTGTCGAGCACACCCGTGCGGCGGCGTACGCTGCTCGGCTCCGCGCTGGCCGCCCCGTTGCTGGCCGGTGGGTGCGGCGCCGATGACGACGCGCTCACCTTCTTCTTCGGCGCCCGCCCCGAGGAGGCGCGGGTACGGCGCCGGATCATCGACGAGTTCGGCAAGCGGCACCCCGAGATCCGCATCCGCACGGTGGTCTCCGGCCCGGACGCGCTGCAGCAGATGCTCACCTACTGCGCGGGCGGTGCGTGTCCCGACATCATGATGGCGTGGGAGCTGCTGTACG
The DNA here is from genome assembly GCF_059509835.1 of Nocardia sp. CDC519. Taxonomy (NCBI): domain Bacteria; kingdom Bacillati; phylum Actinomycetota; class Actinomycetes; order Mycobacteriales; family Nocardiaceae; genus Nocardia; species Nocardia sp. CDC519. The sequence continues at coordinate 3,638,008 of NZ_CM183377.1, forward strand.
CCGGGCTGGCCGAGCGCGGCGTGCTGTTGGACCTGAACACCCTGCTCGACCGCGATCCGCAGTACGCGGATGCGTTGCGGCGCGATAGTTTTCCCGCGCTGTACGACACCTTCCGCTACAAGGGTGGCCAGTACGCGCTGCCCGAACAATGGTCGGGGGTGTTCCTGTACTACAACCGGGAACTGTTCGCCGAGGCCGGGGTCCGGGCCCCGAGGAACTGGGACGAGGCCTGGAGCTTCGAGGAGTTTCTCGACGCGGCCAAGGCGGTGACGTCACGGGAAGGTCAGGGGCGCTGGGGTTTCGCCGACGCCTGGGTGCCGTATTTCTCGGCCGCGTGCTTCGGGATGAACAACGGGGTCGACTGGTTCACGCCGTCGGTCGCGCCGACGCGCACCAATCTCGGTGATCCCCGATTCGCCGAGGGCTTCCAGTTCTATGCCGATCTCGCGGTGCGGCACAAGGTCGCACCCCGCGTGGCCGATCAGCAGTCGGTCTCGGCACCGGATCTGTTCCGGCGCGGTCGAGCGGGCATGGTGATGGGCGGGCACTGGCTGTATTCGGAATTCGCCGGCCACGACGATCTCGATATCGACCTGACCGTGCTGCCGGTGGGGCCGCACGGCGGACCTGGCGCGATCACCGATGTGGGCTGCACCGGGCTGGCGATCGCCGCCGACAGCCCACGCATCGAACAGGCCTGGGAATTCGTCAAATTCGCGACCGGGCCGGTGGGGCAGGCGATCATCGCCGAGTCCGGGCTGTTCGTTCCGGTACTGACATCGGTGCTGGCCTCCGATGAGTTCGCGGGCGCGCATCGCGATGTCACCAATCTGGGCGTGCTCACCGACGGCCCGAGTCACTCGCGCGCCCTGCCGGTCACGCCCGCGTGGGGAAAGGTCCAGGCGCTGGTCGAGCGCGGCGCCAACCGTGTGCTGCGTGGCGCCGCGCCCGCGGCCTCGTTGCATCCAGACCTCACCCGGACGGTCGATTCGCTGCTCGAGCAGGAGCACACGCGATGAATGCGCAGGGGTCGCACGCCGGCGGCTCGCCGGCGGGCAGTGCCGAGGCGGCACAACCGACAGCAGGCCCGACGAGTCTCCGACGATCCCCGCTGAACGCACTGCGTCGGCGCGGGGTCGGCCACCATGCGCATGCGTTGCGGCGCATCGATGGAGGGCGGTCCGAACCGCCCGGGCAGCTGGCGCGGCGCCGAGCGCGGGCGGGGCGCTGGTTCGTGACGGCGAACGTAGCCGGGGTCGGAGTGTTTCTGGTGGGACCGTTGGTGGTTTCGCTGTATCTGAGCTTCTTCTCATGGGATGTGTTCAGTGCACCGCGATTCGTCGGCCTGGCGAACTATCGCCGGTTGTTCACCGCGGACCCGCTGTTCCTGATCGCGGTGCGCAATACGGTGGTCTTCACCCTGCTGACGCTGCTGCCGACGGTCGCGATCGGCCTGGTCGTCGCCGCATTGCTCAATCGGACGATTGCCGGGATCGGATTCTTCCGTACCGCCGCCTTCCTGCCGCTGGTCGCCTCGACGGTGGCGATGGCGGTGGTGTGGCGATTCATCTTCACCACCGACGACGGCCTGCTCAACCTGCTGCTGGGCTGGTTCGGCATCGACCCGGTGCCCTGGCTGATCGACCCGGATCTCGCGCTGGTGTCGCTGAGCATCGTCACGGTGTGGAAGAGCGTGCCGTTCGCCACCGTCATCCTGCTGGCCGCCATGCAAGGGGTCCCGGAGCAGCTCTACGAGGCCGCGCGGATCGACGGGGCCGGTGCGGTGCGACGGTTCTGGTCCATCACGATTCCGCTGATCCGTGGACCGCTGTCGTTCGTCTTCGTCATCACCGTCATCAACTCGGTGCAGGCCTTCGACCAGGCCTATGCGCTCACCGGTGGGAGCGGTGGGCCGGAAACCGGTACGTACCTGCTCGGAATCATGCTGTTCCAGCACGCATTCGCGTTCTACGAGGTGGGATACGCGTCGGCGCTCGCGTGGGTGATGTTCGCGGGGTTGTTCGTGCTGACGATGCTGCAATTGCGGTATGCCCGGCGCGGGGAGGTGGCGGGATGATCGCGGGCCGACGGCCCGGCTTTCGGGGGCCGCCGACCGCGAAGCGCACCGGCCGATCCGACGGCACGGCGGTAGGTCGTGCCGCCCGGCCTCGGACGCACGGGGGCGTGGGTGGCGGCGAGGTCGGTGGTGACGATGTGGGCGCCGGCGACGGCGTGTGCGGCGTCGGGGCAGAAGGTGAGGTCGCGAGGGCCGTGACCGCGGTGCGTTCCGAGGTCGAGGTGCGCGGTGTGCGGCCTCGGCGTGAACGGGGTGGGGTGCGGGTGGACCGTGCCGTGATGCGCAGATTGATGTCCGGAGCCGGGGTGTACGCGGCGCTCGTGATCGTCGCGTGGGCGGCGTTGACGCCGATCCTGTGGGCATTGTCGGGGTCGCTGAAACGCGAGGGCGCCGTCACCGACCCCGCACCCATCCCTGCCGATCCGCAGTGGTCGAACTACACCGAAGTATTCGATCTGCTCCCGCTCGGCCGCATGTTGCTCAACACCACTGCCTACGCGACATGTGTGACCGCCGGACAAGTCTTCTTCTGCTCGCTGGCGGGATATGCCTTCGCGCGCTTGCCGTTTCGCGGCCGCGACGCCTTGTTCCTCGCCTACCTGGCGACGCTCATGGTGCCGCTCACCGTCACCCTCATCCCGCAGTTCCTGCTCATGCGCGCCTTCGGCTGGGTGGACACCCCGTGGGCGATGATCGTGCCCGGCATCTTCGGCAGCGCCTTCGGCACCTATCTGATGCGGCAGTTCTTCCTGACGCTGCCCGTCGAACTCGAGGAAGCCGCCATCCTCGACGGCTGCACCACCTGGCAGATCTACTGGCGCGTGCTGCTGCCCCAGGTGCGGCCCGCGCTCATGGTGCTCGCGGTGCTCACCTGGATCACGGTCTGGAACGATTTCCTGTGGCCGCTGGTGATGATCCAGCGCGACGAGATAGCCACCGCGACACTGGGTCTGGTGCGTGTGCAAGGGCAGTATCACACCAAGTGGCCGATCCTCATGGCGACGTCGATGCTGATCCTGCTGCCGCTGTTGCTGCTGTATGCCGTCGCGCAACGCGCCTTCATCCGCGGTGTCGCGCTGTCGGGGCTCGGTGGGCGTTGAGTTGCCGTCGCGCGGCTGCCGGCCGCGGTCGGGTCGCACAGACGACAGCGGCCCCGTCGCCGAACTGCGACGGGGCCGAGCGGAGGTCCGCTCAGAGCGTCGTGATGACGTCCTTCGCCTCGAACCGCGGGCTGCGCGGGAACCAGGCGTCCGGGCCCGGCTTGCCGATATTGATGGCGACCAGCGCGTGGTGGCCGCCCTCGGGGAAGAATTCCTTCTCCACGGCCTCGTGGTCGAAACCGTTCATCGGTCCGGCGGCCAGGCCCGCGGCGCGGATGCCGATGATGAAGTAGGCGATCTGCAATGCGGCGTTCAGCTTGGCCGAGTGCTCGCGGTAGGCGTCGTCGGCGAAGAAGTCCTTGGCGCCCTCGAAATGCGGGAACACCGTGGGCAGGTGCTCGTGGAAGTTGTTGTCGGCGAACAGCACCACGGTCAGCGGGGCCTTGGTGGTCTTGTCCTTGTTGCCGTCGCCCATATGCTGCACCAGCCGCTGGCGGGCCTCGGGCGAGCGCAGCACCACCGCGCGCAGCGGCTGCTGGTTCATCGAGGTGGGACCCCACTTGATCAGGTCGTAGATGGCCTGGATCTGTTCGTCGGCGACCGGCTCGTCGGTGAAGGTGTTGGCGGTGCGCGCCTCGCGGAACAGCAGGTCCTGGGCGGCGGCGTCGAGCTCGAGCAGGTCGGTCGGCTGGGTGGTGGTCATCGAGTCTCCTGTGCGTTCGAAAAGATCCTTGCGGAAGCGGAAAGGATCGCTCGCTTCGGAGACCGAGATTAACCAATCAAGCGGACTGCGGTCCACTTAATCCGGGCGGGTGTAGGAACTCGCACATCGGGAATAGAAAGCGACCCGCGCGGCGGCGGGTCGCCGCATGGTCATTCGCCTGCGTAGGTGCCGAAACTCCAGAGGTTGCCCTCCGGGTCGGCGGCGCTGAAACCGCGTGAACCGTAGTCCTCATCGCGCAGTTCACGCACGATGCGCGCGCCCGCCTTGGTGGCGCGTTCGTAGAGCGCGTCCGGGTCGTCGCACACGAGATACAGCGAGGCCGCGCCCGCGGGCCGCTGCCCGAACTCGCTGTCGTTGCGGCCGATGGAGCCGAACATGATGCCGCCGCCCGCGGGCCAGCGCATCTCGGCGTGCTCGACGACCGACGGATCGTCCTCGCGGGCATATAGCGCCGTCAGTTCGAAACCGAAGGCGTCGGTCAGGAACTTCGCCGTCGCACGGGCATCGCGGAAGGCGAGACAGGGCCAGACATGAGTGGTGGTGGAAGTTGGCGTAGTCATGGCTTCAGCCTCACTCGCCGGGCGGCTCCGGGTCTTGGACAGATGGAATCTCCTCGGCCAGCCAGGCGGTCGGACTGCATCCGGCCAACTCCGCGAAATCCCGGTTCAGATGCGCCTGATCGTAATAACCGCAGGTCGCCGCGATCTGGGCGATGCTGACGAACGACGGGGTGCGCGCCAGCATCGCCTTCGCGCGATCGAAACGGGCGATGCGCGCGGCCAGTTTCGGGCTCAACCCGAACTCGGCCCCGAACCGTCGGGTCAGGTGCTGCCTGCTCCAGCCGATCCGCTCGGCCAGCGGGCCCACCGGCAACGTCCCGCCGGAACCGACCACCGCTCGCCATGCCCAGCTCAACTCCGGTGCCACCACCCGATCCGGATGGGCGAGTGTGGTGAGTACGCGATCGCAGGCCTGGAACCGCTGCGGCCACTGCGCATGCAGATGCAATTCCTCGGCCAGCTGCTGCGCCACCGGGCCCGTCACATCCGACAACTCCACCGAGAGGTTCCACAGTTCGCCCGCAGGCATACCGAACAGCACCCGGCTACCCAGCGGCGTCAGCTCGATCGCCACGCCCTCCTGATTCCCGTTGTGCGCGATCGCCGCCGGTCCCGGCTGCAATCCGCTCAGCACGCAGCGGTAGTCGGCCGGCGCCTGCTTCGCATCGGTCTGCGTGACGACGTCGATGGTCGGTCCGATCGCCACGATGAACGTCATATGCCGCGAGGGCAGGCCGCGATGCAGACCGGGCGGATATCCCGTCATCCGGTAGCCGATATAGCGGTCGATGAACGTCGCCAGTCCCGGCGCCGGCCGCGCCATCACCACCTCCGAGATCGGAGCCATGGCATCGACGCTACGACGCAACGGCAGCGCCCGCTAGCGTGCACGAGGTGGAACGGCGCGATATCGAGATCTTTCTGACGCTGGCCGAGGAGCTGCATTTCGCGCGCACGGCCGAACGGCTCGGCGTCAGCGGTGCCCGGATCAGCCAGACGATCAAACAGCTGGAGCGCCGGTTCGGGGTGGCGCTGTTTCATCGCACCAGTCGGCAGGTGGCGATCACTCCCGTCGGGCAGGCGCTGCGGGACGATCTGGAAGCCGGCTACCGGCGCATTCAGGACGGCATCGCCAAGGCGATGGCCGCAGGGTGCGCCCGGATACCTGCTGGAGGGGATCATTCCGGCGCATGCGCCCAGCGGACGGCCCATCCAGCGCACACCGGCCCTGACCTCGCGGCAGGAACTGCTCACGCTGGTCAGCAGCGGAGCCGGGGTGGCCGTCGTGGGCAGCCAAGCCATGCGGTACCACGCCCGGCCCGACATTTCCTATGTGCCGATCGCCGGCCTGGCCGCCATCGAGTACGGACCGGTCTGGCTCGATGGCGGTCAGACCCCAACCCCATCCCCGAGGAATACAAGGGCGGCGTTCCCTACCTGAACGTCCACGACGCCGCGGCGGCCCTCGACTTCTACCGGAAAGCCTTCGGTGCCGAGGTCAGCGTCGAGATTCCGCGACAGGGCGACAAGATCGCGCACGCGGAGTTCCGGATCGAATCAGCGGTTTTCATGCTGCGCGACGAATACCCCGAGTACAACTTCCGGAGCCCGCGGACAATCGGCGGCACGCCGATCAACCTCATAGTCTTCGTGCCGGATGTCGAGGCGTTGGCCGAGCAGGCGATCGCCGCGGGAGCGCGCGTCATCCGGCCGGTGGAGATGCAGTTCCACGGCGATATGCAGGTCGAGCTGGAGGATCCGTTCGGGCACTCGTGGTTCTTCACCACCCGCGTCGCCGAGATGGACGCACAGCAATTGAAGGACACCGCGGCGGCGGTGAACCTCTGAACTTGTCCGGCGGGCACACTGGGACGACACGCGCGACACGCCGGAACCTCCGGTGACGTGCCTCTCTACCGGCGCGCACCAGGCGTGAGATGCCGCACTCGCGGGTAGCTGGGTATGTGAGGTGGAGCCGGTATGTGGTTACCGTTACCGCTCCTGAACCAAGCCTGGAGGTGTGATGCGGCGGGTGCAATACCAGCACAGCGGGGGTCCCGAGGTGCTCGAGATCGTCTCGGTCGATGTGCCGACGCCCGGTCCGGGCGAACTGCTCGTCCGTGTCGAAGCCATCGGAGTGACGCTGCCGGTGGTGCGCAAGGTGCGTGAGCAGCCCGAGCCGATCGCACTCGGCGGCGAGATCGCCGGTGAAGTGGTCGCCGTCGGCGAAGGGGTGGAAAGTTTCGCCCCCGGATATCGGGTGACCGGTCTGGTCTTCGGCCACGGCTACGCCGACTACGCGGTGGTTTCGGCGGCGATGGCTTCGCCGATTCCCGACGGCGCGTCCGCGGTCGACGCGGTGGCGCTGGTGCGCAGCGGTCTGGTGGCATTGGGTGCGCTCGACGCGGCCAACCCGGCCGAGGGTGAATCGGCGCTGGTCACCGCGGCCGCGTCCGGGGTCGGGCACCTCGCCGTGCAGCTCGCGCGGATTCGGGGCGCGGCGCGGGTGGTCGGTGCGGTCTCCGATCCCGCCAAGGCCGATTTCGTGCGCGGACTCGGCGCCGACGAGGTCGTCGCGTACGAGGACGAGTCGTGGGGCGCTGCCGTCGACTACGCCCTCGACGCTGTCGGTGGTGAACTGCTCGCACCCGCCCTCGTCGCCGTGCGCACCGGCGGACGCCTGGTCGCCTACAGCTCCGGTGGCGGCACCGTGGAAGCCTTCGATCTGCTGTCCGGCGCGAAATCGATGATCGGTTTCCAAATCGCCCGCATTGCGCGCGAACAGCCCGACGTCTACGAGCACTGGCGTCAGGAACTGTGGCAGTACTTCGCCTCCGGGTTGCTGCATCCGGCGGTGCACGAGGAGTTCGCCTTGGAAGACGTGGCCGCCGCGCACACCGTCATCGAGAAGCGGGCCAACCTCGGCAAGGTCGTGCTGATCCCCTGAGCGGTCTCGGGGGTGGGGCAACCGCGTAGACTCCTCTACTCGTGAGTCTCACCCTCGGAATCGTCGGCCTGCCCAACGTCGGAAAGTCGACGCTGTTCAACGCGCTGACCCGCAACGACGTGCTGGCCGCGAACTACCCGTTCGCGACCATCGAGCCGAACGTCGGGGTGGTCCCGCTGCCCGATCCGCGGCTGGACAAGCTCGCCGAGATCTTCGGCTCCGAGCGCATCGTGCCCGCCACCGTGTCGTTCGTCGACATCGCGGGCATCGTGAAGGGCGCCTCCGAGGGCGCGGGCCTCGGCAACAAGTTCCTCGCCAACATCCGCGAAGCCGACGCCATCTGCCAGGTGGTGCGCGTGTTCGCCGATGACGATGTGGTGCACGTCGACGGCCGCGTCGACCCGTCTGCCGACATCGAGGTCATCGAAACCGAGCTCATCCTCGCCGACCTGCAAACCCTGGAGAAGGCCGTCGTCCGACTGGACAAGGAAGCCAAGGTCAAGAAGGACCGCAAGCCCGTCGCCGACGCCGCCAAGGCCGCCCAGGAGATCCTCAACAGCGGCACCACCCTGTTCGCCGCCGCCGGCAAGGTCGACACCGAGCTCCTCAAAGAACTCTCCCTGCTGACCACCAAGCCCTTTCTCTACGTCTTCAACGCCGACGAATCCGTCCTCACCGACGACGCCAAAATCGCTGAACTGAAGGCCTCCGTAGCCCCCGCCGACGCCGTCTTCCTCGACGCCAAGGTCGAAGCCGAACTCCTCGAACTCGACGAGGAATCCGCCGCCGAACTCCTCGAGTCCATCGGCCAGCACGAACCCGGCCTGCACTCCCTGGCCCGCGCCGGCTTCCACACCCTCGGCCTGCAGACCTACCTGACGGCCGGCCCGAAGGAAGCCCGCGCCTGGACCATCCACCAGGGCGACACCGCCCCCAAGGCCGCCGGCGTCATCCACACCGACTTCGAACGCGGATTCATCAAGGCCGAGGTCGTCGCCTACGACGATCTGGTCGAAGCCGGGTCGATGGCGGCTGCCAAGGCGGCGGGCAAGGTGCGGATGGAGGGGAAGGACTACGTCATGGCGGACGGTGACGTGGTGGAGTTCCGCTTCAACGTGTGATCCGTTGTTCCTGGGGTGAATTGAAGGAGCCCCAGGCGCATGAATTGCTTCAGAGGCGACACTGGGGCGTTCTTCGACAGGATAGCGCCGGGCAACGTAGCTCACGTCCTCGTGGCATCAACCACTATCGCGAGTGTGATCGGTTAAAGGGTTCTGGAACTCCGTGGGGGTTTCACGCCGAGTATCACTCTGATCATGAGGTCGGTGGGCGTCCCGCACCGAGGACCACTGGCCGTCGAGGATGCTCGGAAGATTCGACGTCATTGGCGAGCAGGCGTGCTCTGCCGCATCAGTGACGTGACGACGGCTGCCTTCGTCCGTAAGTGCGGGCCTTCATGCAGCTCGCTCCCGGTTAAGCAGTATGAAGACTATCCTCGCCATATGACCCTGATGCGGCTATCCTGATCGTCATAGAGAAGGGTGTCCCATGGCTGGTTACCGGATCAACCGCCACATGGCGGACTTCGGCAAGCATGTGCGCGGCTGGCGCATGGTGCTGGGCCTGACGGCGCAACAGGTGGCCGAGCGCGCCGACATCACTCGGGATACCCTGCGCAAAATCGAGACCGGAGACCCGGGGGTCAGCTTCGGCAACGTCGCGCAGGTGCTCCGGGCCCTCGGTGTGCTCGACCAGGTAATCGGCGCTGTTGACCCGCTGAACAGCGATATCGGCAGGTTGAGGGCAGATAAGCTGACAAAGAAGCGTGCGCGATGACCACCGTCGAGGTGCTCGTCGGCGAGGCCGGGCGAACCAGGCTGGTGGGTCAGGCGCATTTCACCCGGAGCCGCGGCCAGATCTCCACCACGTTCCTCTATGACCCGGGCTACCTCTCAGGTGACGGCATGGGCATCGACCCGGCGCTTCCCCTGGTGTCCGGGTCTCAGCACCAGCCGGGGCTCGTCCGTGCCTTCGCTGACAGCGCCCCCGACCGATGGGGACGCAACCTCATCGAAAAGGCCGAGCGGACACGCGCCCGGGAGGACGGCAGGGCGCCGCGCAGGCTGGACGACCTCGACTTCCTCCTTGGCGTCAGCGACGATACCCGGCAGGGCGCGCTGCGCTATCGCCTCGCCGGACATGACGAGTTCATGGGAAAGCCCTCGCAGGTACCCCGCCTCATCTCGCTACCCGAACTCCTGCGTGCCAGTGACGAGCTCGCCTCACAGGACGACCCAGCGCGGGCTGTGAAGCAGCTCCTGGATACCGGCACCACCGGCCTCGGTGGCGCGCGCCCGAAGGCCTCTGTGCGGCTGGAGGACGGGAGTCTCGCGATCGCGAAGTTCCCGCATTCCAGCGACGAGTGGGACGTCATGGCGTGGGAGGCGACCGCGCTCGACCTCCTGGAGAACGCCGGCATCCGCGCGCCGCAGCGACGGCTCACACGTGTGGGCGAGCGCAGCGTGCTGGTACTGCGCAGGTTCGACCGTACGCTCGCCGGAGACCGCATCGGCTACATCAGTGCCATGACGGCGACGGGCTCCGCAGATGGCGAGCACCGCGACTACGCCGACGTCGCCGAGGCGATGCGGGATCTGTCCCTGTCCCCGAAGCAGGACCACCACGAGCTCTTCGACCGCGTGGTCGCCAGCGTCGCGCTCGGCAACACCGACGACCACCTACGCAACCATGGCTTCCTGGCCGAGCGGGGTTCGTGGACACTGAGCCCCGTCTTCGACGTGAACCCGAATCCCGATGTGGCACGGACGCGTTCGACCTCGATTATGGGAGCCGACGCGCTGCCCGAGGAAGTAGACGGACTGCTGGCACTCGCTGAGGATTGCAGTCTGACCGTCGACCAGGCCCGCGAGAGAATGCGCCGTGTTGCCGCGGCGCTGAACGGGTGGCAGGAGCAGGCACGTCGCAACCGGGTCGCCGACCGCGAGATCACGATGATGGCTGAATCGATCGACTCGCGGCTGGCGGCCGTCGCCGAAGCAGGTCGAACCTGAGCACGTAGGTGGGCCCCCGGCATCGGCGGGATTCGTCCGGCTTTGTACCGCAACCATCGCCTGGGCGGCATCCGCATCCGGTCGTCTGAACCCACCTAGGTGGTGTTCTGCGCACCCTCCGGGGGAGTGAACCCACTACTCGGGCCCCTGCTGATGGCGGCCGGATCGGCGCAGAGTTGACCCTGTCACCGCAGGCGAACCCCGGAGGCTCCGATGTCGATCACCAGCACCATGGTCTACTCCGCAGAGCGCCATGCCACGGTTTCGGCCGTTGATGGGGTTGCGCTGGCGGTTCGTGAATACGGCCCGAGGCATGCGGGTCTCACCGTTGTCCTGGTGCACGGGCACTGCCTGCGTGGCGAATCGTGGACCGATGTTCGCGACGCGTTGCAGCGGGAGAACCCGGGTGTGCGGGTCGTGTGCTACGACCATCGCGGTCACGGGGACTCGGCGGTGGCGTCGAGCCATACCTACCACCTCGATCGGCTCGGCCGCGATCTGCGCACTGTGCTCGACGCGGTCGCTCCCACCGGGCCGGTCGTTCTGGTGGGTCATTCGATGGGCGGCATGACCGTACTGACCTATGCCTCCCAGAACCCGCACGAGATCGGCAACCGCATCGTCGGCGTCGGGCTCATCGCCACCGCCGCGAGCGGGCTCGCCGACGCGGGTTTCGGCCGGCTGCTGCGGCACCCGATCATCGCCGCCTTCCAAGCGGCTGTCCGCCGCGCACCGCGCCTGATGCAGCGGGCCAAGCGGGTGGCCTGCAAGATCTTCGCACCCGTCATCCGCATCGCCGAATTCGGCGATCGTCAGGTCAGCCCGCGCGTGCTGGCGCTGGCGTACGCGATGCACAACGAGACGCCGATCGTGACGATGGCGAGCTTCCTGAGCTCCTTCATGACCTACGACCGCACCGACGTACTGCCGGTCCTGTCGAAGATCCCCACTCTGATCCTCTGCGGCTCCGCCGATCTGATGACCCCGCCGTCGCATTCGGTCGCCATGGCGGCCGCAATCGGTTACGCGGATCTCGTGATGGTCGAAGGCGCCGGGCACTCGGTGATCCTGGAGCAGCCGGTGGAGGTTGCCGAAGGTATCGGCCGGTTGCTCGCGCGAGCGGATGGCCCCGGTGGAGCCGTGACTGCCGACCTTGTGCTGGCTGCCTAGCACTCGTCGGCGACGCGGTGGAGCGGCAAGGCCGATGCTCTTGGCATGCAAACTGAACCGGCGGCTGCCCTGTCGTCATGCGATATCGGATTGGGTTCGTTCACGGTCGTCGATGTCGAGACTTCAGGCCTTCGAGCCACCGCTGATCGTGTGTTATCCGTGGCCGCGCTCACGACGCGCTCGATGATGCCAGGGTGCTCGCCGGCGTTGTGCGGTCGTTGATCGCCGACGCGGCGCGCGTGGGTGTCGCGCCACCGTTGCTGACCTGTTCGCAGGAAAACGCCCGCGATGTCCGGAACAAGCAAGCATGGCCTGCCAGTCCACCGAAGGTCGTGTGCGAGTTCACCTATCCAGGTCGCCTCGGTGACGGGCGCAGGTTGACGCAGGGAATGAAGGTCGCCTTCACCGGCGCGACGAGGTTGGAGCGTTCGGATCTGATCGGCCGCGCCGTGGCCGCAGGGCTGGACGTCACCGGTGCGGTCAGCAAGCGTACAAGCCTGTTGGTGACGAACACGCCGGCAGCCGGTTCCGCCAAGTCGCGATCGGCCATCGCCCACGAGACTCCGACTGCGACCGAATCCCAGTTCCTCGACATGCTCGACACAATTCAGCCGGGAACACCGAAGGGTCGAGCGAGCGTGGCCGTGCGGGCGGAGGCGAGTGTGCCGCCGAGCGGGCCGCTTGCCGGGCGGCGCGTGCTGGTCCTGGGCGGCCCACACCAGGATGCAGCCGATGCGAGGACGAAGATTGTAGAACTGGGCGGGTCCGCGGCCGTGAACATGTCCGCCAAGGTGTCGGACGTCCTCGCGTTGGCTGCAGCGGAGACGGACCCACGATTCGAGAAGGCGCGTCAGCGCGGGCTCCCGATTCACGGAATGGAACTTTTCGAGACGGCCTCGGTGCAGATCAGTGCCCCGGAGCAGACGCCTGTAGTGCCGGAGCCGTGTACTTTGAGCCGGGGTCAGGTGATAGACCTCCCGATCGCCACGCAGGGAGATGAGTGGTCGGTGCGTACGTCCTGGACACAGGATGACTCTTACGAGGTCGACGTCGTCGCGTTTGCCCTCGGTATCAACGAAAAGGTTTCTACAGACGATGATTTCGTGTTCTACAACCAGCCCGAGGCGGCCGGGATTCGCCTGATCTCGGATGGACCGAACGAGCAATCGGTGGAGATCACGCTCGACCTGCTCGCCGAACAGTGCTCTCGCATCGTGATCGCCGCAGCTATCGACGGGACCGATGTGACATTCGGTGCGGTCGGCGCCATCGAGGTACAGGCCGCCGCCGGCAACGAAGCAGGTGCCTTCGCCCGCGCAACGCTCGACGCGGCCACCGAGGAGCGCACTCTCATTCTGGCCGAGGTCTACCGGCGCGGTGATCGCTGGCGGCTGCGCGCTGTCGGGCAGGGCTATCCAATCGGACTGGGCGACCTCGCCCTCGGGTACGGAGTCGACGTGGCCGGGGGAGGTCAGTGATGCTTCCCCGGTTGGAATGGCATCCCGGGCATCGCTTTACGAACAGTCCCCGGGCTCGCCAATTTTGACGACGGACAGCACGGCTTCCCCTTCGCCGACAGGTTCGCCCGGCCCCGGAGCCTGGGAAACGACTACCCAGTTTCGATCCATCACCTGCATCCGGCCGGCCCCGGTAGCGTCCTCACTACGAGAGAAGAACACGCCGGCAGCCTGAATCTGATCCTGTGCTGCCTGCAGATTCATGCAGACGACGCTCGGCATCGGAACTTTCTTCGGCGCCGCGGATGCGGTCGGAACAGCCGGTGCCCCAGAAGATTCCGAAGGCGTCGCTGGTATCGGCGCTGTCGAGTTCGGTGTCGCCGGGACGACGACGGTCTTGGTTTCGGCTGTCCGTGTTTCTGTCGAACCGCAGGCCATGGTTGTGGCGGAAGCGGCTACCGCGATCAGGAGAAAGGTTGCGGTGGTCTTCATCTATGTCCCGTCGTCTGATGCTGTGTCCTGGATCACCAATGAATCGGGGTGCTCGACAGGGCGTTACACGGGCGGGGCCGCGTCGACTTGCGGGGAACCACATACCCTTCTGGGTCGGGTGGGACGGCTCCTTGCTTTCGGCAGGATGTCGACGGCCGGGTCGCCTCCGGCGGACGGCGTCTGGAACACTCGTTCGCCGGAAAGGTTCAATGCTGATGCTCCGTCGTTTCACGACCCAGGCGCCCACGACGGCGCCGCCGGTGGATGACTTGATGGCCGGTGCGTTGCCGGACCGCGTGCAGATTGCGCATGAGCGGCTGGCGCACCAGGACGATCCGGCGCTGCTGGACGCGCTATCGGAGCGCGAGCTCGCCGCGGCCCGCGAGTTGGCCGAGCTCGTGCGCGATTACGAACGCCATGAACAGCGGGCGCGGATCCAGGCGGCGGCCGATGCGGCGGAGCGGGTGCGGCGGACGGCGGCCGAGTTGGCCGAGCGGGAGGCTGCGGATCTGCTGCGGGCGGCGCAGGCGATCGGGGAGCAGCGGCACAGCAGCAGTCCGCACGCGAAGGTGGCTCGATTGCATCAGCGCAAGCCGCGGGTGCTCGGGCTGCTGGCCGGGGTGGTGGCCTTCTCGATGCTGTTCTCCGCGGTGACGGTGCAGCAGAACATCGCGCCCACCGGTGGCGTGACCAACCCGATGTTCTGGCTCTCCTACGGGTTGGAAGCGCTGATCAGCGCGGTCCTCGTCGCGTTGATGCTCTCCACCGCCGATACCGCCGAATGGGGCGTGATCGAGCGGTTGTGGCAGGTCTACACGGTCGAGGGGGTGTTGCTGACGGCGAGCATCGCGCTGAATACCTTCCCCTACTTCAAAGCGGGCGACCTCACGGGCATCGGCATCCACGCCATCGCGCCGATCATGATCGGCGTCGCACTCGTGACGCACCGGTTGGTCGCGGAACGATATGGGCGCGCGATCGAGCAGGCGACGGCCGCGGTGCCCGACAAGGAAGATCTCCAGGAGCGGCTGGTCGCGCTCACCAAGGTCGGCGGCGCGGGTAACCAGATCCTGCCGAGCATCCTCGAGGTGGCGCCGACCGCTCGCGGTGAGCGTCAGGCGGGTGAGCCGGAGGAGCCCGACGATGCCGAGAAGCCGCATCCGGCCGACGGCGAGTCCGAGCAGGCTGGTACCGCCCACGAAACACACGCCACCACCGCCCCCGGAACAGAGGCACACTCCGGAACGGGGCAGCCCGCCGCGCGGGAAAGCACCGAGGGTTCCGCGGCCGACCCCACCCCGCCCGTGCCCGCCGCACCGTTCACCGAGCTGTGGCTGGCCACGACACCGCTGCCGGCCGAGCAGCCCGCCGCAGCGCACGACCAGCCCGCCGCAGCGCACGACCAGGGCGCCGCAGCGCACGACCAGGCAGACCCGGCCGAGGCCGAGCTGGACGCGCGACTCGCAGACGCCGTGCGAAAGACCTTGCAGCGGCTCAGGACCGGCCAGCAGGGCCAGCCGGTGACGGTAGCGCGCCCGGCGGAACCCGCTCCTCCCGCGACGGCTGAACAGACCGCCGAGCAACCCTCGGGTGCCGAACATCCCGCGATCTCTGCGGAGCCTGCCGAGGAGAACACCGGGGACCTCACGCATGAGCAGACGGACTCCGTCGTCACGCAGGCCGCGGAGGGCGCGCCGAATACGGCCGGCGCCGACGCGCCACGCGCGATCCAGGCGAGCCAGGTCGCGTCCGGGCCGCAGGACGCCGGAGACGATCTCGCACGGATAGCGCAGCTCATGCCCAACGAACGCGAGCTCACCGCCCGGTGAGCGCGTGTCGGCAGCGGCCGAGGCCGGGGCTTGTAGCTCGTGACCCGGGCCGACCGACCGTTGGCCGCCGAATGTGATCGTTTCCGAACGGCCGACATCACTGCCGGCGAGCAGTCGAATGCCGGCGCGACAGGTATCTGCTGGACACGAGTTCCACCGTGTCGCGAGTGGGACCCAACGCATCACGTCCCGCTCCGGTCGGTGACGGATCCGAGGTCGACACGCCCGTTGCGCGGCGAGGCGCGCACGGAAATCCGCTGGTCGAGCGTACGGTCGGTGCACCATATGCCGCTCGATGAGGTGGAATCATGTCCAGCTTGTTGTCGGGTTCACGAATATCGTCGATCGCCGGTTGTGCCGTGCTCGCCGCGGCGTGGAGTGTCGCACTCACGCCGCCGGCGCAGGCACAGCCGCCGACCAGTCAGCGCTTCGAATGCGACGGCGACAGCGCACAGACGTACCAGGTCCCCGAGGGCGTGCGGGAGATATCGGTGCTGGCCAAGGGCGGTTCGGGCCAGCAGAACGTCGGCGAGGGCACGCGGGGCGGATTCGGCGGTGTGACGACCGGGACGATCTCGGTGCAACCGCATGAGGTACTCACCATCTATGTGGGCTGCGAGGGCGGCGCGGACGGCGGGCGGTCCGGTTACGGACGTGGCGGTGCCCGTGGCGTGCAGCCCGCGCCGAATGCCGGCGACGGCGGTGGCGGCGGCGGTGCTACCGCGGTGATGTCGGGACAGACCCCGCTCGTCGTCGCCGGTGGCGGCGGCGGGGGTGGTGGTTCCTCGCATGAAGGCAATGGCGGACGCGGCGGCGAGGGCGGCAATGGCGGGAACCCGGCCCAGCCCGGCGCGGTGGGCGGCAACAGTTCGGGGCCGGAAACCTGCGGCGGCTGCCTGGACACCACACACGGTGAAGCGGGCGCGTCCGGCGGAAGCACGCCGCCCTACGCGCCAGGTGGAGCCGGTGGTGGTGGCGGCGGTGGCTATCGCGCGGGCAAGGGCGGCAAACTCGGCAGCGGGCAGAACCTGAATGGTGGTGGCGACGGCGGTGGCGGCGGGCTGTCCTACGTCGACGACGCCCGAGTGCGCGACCACGTTTTCAGCAGCAGCACCCAGTCGGGCAACGGATCGGTGGTCCTCACCACCGGCAAGATCGGGTACCAGACCTTCGAATTCCGCGGGCATACCGAGTTCTTCTGTGTGCCGGCAGGAGTCACCTCGGTGACCGTCGACGCCGTCGGCGGCGGCGGAGGGCATTTCGGCGATACCGGCATCGGTGGCGCCGGTGGCGGCGTGACCGCGACGGTCGACGTCAGGCCGGGCACCGAGCTGGCCGTGACGGTCGGTCAATGGGGCCACGACAACGGCGGATTCGGTGACGGGCACGGCGGCAGGCACGGGACAGCGCCGGGCTCGGGTGGTGCCTCCGGGGGCGGCGGCGGTGGCTCGACCGCGGTCGAATCGACGATGAGTCCGTGCGGTGTGCACGCGCCGGTCGGCAAGAGCTATCTGGTCGTCGCGGGTGGTGGCGGCGGCGCGGGTGGCAACAGCGGCGCGGGCGAGGGGGCGGGCGGCGACGGTGGGGCCGGCGGGAACCCGGCCCACGACGGCAACAGCGGCGACGGCAACAGCGATATCGGCGATGGTGGCTCCGGTGGTTGTGGTGGACGTCCGCCCGGCGGTGGATGCAACAACTCCAAGCACGGCGGTCATGGCACCGACGCTCCGGCGGGCAGCTCCCAAGGTGGTGCGGGCGGTGGCGGTGGCGGCGGCTACAACGGCGGCGGACGGGGACACGGAGCGAGCGTGGCCAGTGATTCCGGCGGCGGAGGTGGCGGTGGCGGTGGGCGCTCCTATGCCACCGCCGATGCGACGGACGTGCGCTTCTACCAAGGGACTTCGGGGACCGGGAAGTCGAACGGCGTGGTCCACCTGTCCTGGGAGACGGCGCCCGGTGCGGAGCCGCCGCCGTGCACGGGTTCGTTCTGCCCGCGATGAGCTGTCGGCGATAGCAACGGCCGATGTACTCGTCGTGGAGGTCGTAGGGCTGCGCTGGCACTGGTCTTGCGTCATCCTCGGCGGCGCGGGCGCGGTCGGCGCCGAAGACGTCCTCGGCCGGCGCGCGCGTTCGACAACCGAAGCGCGACAACGGTCGTGGTCGGCATCCGGCCGCGGACTGCCCCGCCGCGGTCGAATGCGTCTCAGAACTGCCGGTCGGTAGTGAGAAGGACCGCAGAGTCGGCGATGCCCGAGTGTGACAGGATCACTGCGTTCGGTGATCGGTGCGCAGGAGGGCTTGCAGGTGGTTCTGCGGTTGGGAACCAAGAGTTCTCGCTGGGTTCGAGTCGTGGTGTGTGCGCTGGTCACCGGTGCTGGGGTGCTGGGTGTACCTGGCCCCGCATCGGCGGTGGAGCGGGTGGATCCGTATATCGATGGGCTGGCCGAGGGCGCGGCGACGCCGGTGCTGCACTGGGCCGAGTGCGGCGACGGGTTCGAATGTTCTTCTGCGCGGGTTCCATTGGATTACCACCGGCCGGGCGGTGAGCAGATCGATCTCGCGGTGATCAAACTTCCTGCGGCGGACCCGGATCGGCGGATCGGGACGTTGTTCGTCAACTTCGGCGGTCCCGGCCCTTCGGGGGTCGAGCGGTTGCGCGAGCGGGGACGGTGGGAGTGGCTGTTCTCGGCGGAGCTGCGCGCTCGGTTCGATGTCGTGTCCTGGGATCCGCGCGGGGTGGGCCGGAGCGCGCCGGTGAATTGCTTCGCCGGGACCGATGAGCAATTGACGTTTCTCGGTTCGATGCCGGAGATGCCCGCCACGAGCGCGGAGGAGCCCGCGTTCTTCGGCTGGTCGAAGGAGTTCGCTGATCGGTGCAGGCAGCAGGCGGGCCCGATTCTCGATCATGTGTCGACCGCGAACACGGCGCGTGATCTCGAGCTTCTGCGCCGAGCGGTGGGCGATCCGCAGCTGACCTATCACGGCATTTCCTACGGCACGCAGGTCGGCGCGGTGTACGCGAATATGTTCCCGAGCCGGGTGCGGGCGATGGCGTTCGACGGGTCGATGGATTTCCAGGGGAATGCCGATGGGCATGGCGGGCAAGGGTCTTCGGTGCCATTGGATGTCCGTCAGAACGTCGCAGCGGGGATCGCGGCGACCTTCGACGCGTTTCTGCGGCAATGCGCCGAGGCCGGCCCGCGGTGCGCGTTCTCGGCGGGCGATCCGAAACTGAAATGGATTGCGCTGGCCGAGCGGGCGCGGCTGGCGCCGATCCGGCTCGACGGCGCGGCCTGGGCCTATCCGGCGGTCATCGGTGCCGCGGCGAGTCTGTCGCAATCGTCGAATTACCCGGACCTCGCCGTGTTGTTGCAGCGGCTGTTCGACGCGGGCACCACCATCCCCGGAGTGCTGCCCGTCGCACGCGATACGTCCTACGCGGGCAACCGGACCGAGGCGTTCCACGCGATCCAATGCAGTGACAGCATCGTCCCGACCGATCCCGCCGCCTACAGTCGTGCCGCGGTCTCGGAAGATCAGCGCGTCCCGTATTTCGGACGGGTCGCGGTATTCAGCAGCGTTGCCTGCGCGTTCTGGCAGGGCCACGACGCCGATCGGTACGCCGGCCCCTGGGATCGGCGCACCGCGGCGCCGATCCTGGTGCTCAACACCAGGTTCGACCCCGCCACGCCACTGGCCGGTGCGTTCGCCGGCGCCGCCCAACTCGCCGACGCGCAGGTGGTGGTGATCGAAGGCGCGGGGCACAGCAGCATGTACGCGCCGAGCAGTTGCGCCGAACGCGTCAAGCGGGAGTACCTGTTCACGGGCCGGCTACCGCCGAAGAACACCGGGTGCGGCATCGATAGGTCGCCGTTCGACTGAGTGAGGGCGAGAGCCGGCCGGAACGCTCACTCGAGTCGGCCCTGTCGTGCCGCTCACCAGGATCGATGCTCTGTTCGGCTGGCGAATGCCTGCGCTCACCTTCGGCTCGACCGGCGAGCCGCCCAGCCGGGTCCGGTGGGGGCTGAAGAGCGCTCGCCGAGCGGGTACCACGCTCACCCCAGCACAGCGCTCAAATCCAGACCGGCGAGCCGTTCGCGGTCGGACAGGATGTCGATCGCGGTGATGCGGTAACCGACGACGGTGAAGCTCATGATCGAGAAGGGCTCGCCATCCATGGTGTTGACCAGCCCGGCGCCGCCGTTGATGACGGCAGGATGGGTCACACACAGGGTGGCCATGCGGTGGAACGTCTCGGCCTGTGCGCCCACGAGGGTGCGGCCGCGCAGCACGCGCAGATCGCCGGCGTCGGCTCGCAGCACCACGTCGGGATCGAGGATGCGCACCAGTTCCTCGAACTCTCCGTCGCGGGCGGCGGCGAGGAACGCGTCAACCACGCGGCGCTGCCGGGGGAGGTCGGTATCGGGAGCCGGCGCCTCGCCCTGGATGCGGCGGCGGGCCTGACTGGCGAGCTTCTTGGCCGTCTGCGGCGTGCGATCGACGATCGGCGCGATCTGCTCGTACGGCACGGCGAACATATCGTGCAGCACGAAGGCCAGCCGTTCGGCCGGGCTCAGCGATTCCAGCACCACCAGCAGCGCCAGCCCCACCGAATCGGCGAGCATCGCTTCATGTTCCGGGCTCTGCCCGGAAGCCGCGGTGACCACGGGGTCGGGCAGATTCTCCAGCGGCTCTTCCTGACGGACCTTCCGCGACCGCAACATATCGAGGCAGACCCGGCCGACGACCGTGGTCAACCAGCCGCCGAGATTGCCCACATCGGCGGTGTCGGTGCGGGCCAGGCGCAGCCACGCCTCCTGCACCGCGTCGTCGGCATCGCTGACCGAGCCGAGCATCCGGTAGGCGACCGAACGCAGGTGCGTGCGGTGCTCCTCGAACCGGTCGGCCAGGAATTGCGCGTCGTTCACAGGGTCCTCCTTGTGCGGTCCTTCCTACCGATGACGAACCGGCGGCCGAAAAGGTGACCGTAGCTGTTCGCGCACACCTCGTCTGCCGCCCTCGGTCGGTGACCGCTGTCCGAGAAGCACCGACTGTCACTGGCCGCGGCTGATGCTGCCGATCGCCGGCCGGTTGTGCCGGCCACTGGTGTCGGCACATGGGTGCTGGCTGGCGGTTGATGCTCGCGGACCGCCTGTTCGAGTGCGGCCGCTGTCCTGGACGCGACCCAGCGGGGCTGCCGGCCGCCGCTGGTTTTACTGCGGTGCTCGTGCCGCCCGCCGCCTACCACCGCCGCCCGCCGGGCACTGGCCGACAAACCGAACTCGCACCACCCCGACCTGCGATTTCCCCCCCAGCGGTCACCTTTCGCTACCCCCGTACGTCAGTGCAGCAGAAACGATCCGCGGCGGCGCCGGAGCAGGCGGACCGGCCGCATCGAAGGGAGAGCATCATGAGCACGATCGAGATCCACGGCACTGTTGCCGAAGGGTTCGAACAGGTACGCGAGGAGTTCCGCGCTGTTGTCGAGGAGGAGGACGGGCAGTCCGGCGCGCAGCTGGCCGCCTATCTGCGTGGCCGCCAGGTGGTCGATCTGTGGGCCGGGCCCGAGGTCACCGGTAGCACGCTGACCGGCCTGCATTCGTCGAGCAAGGGCGCGGCGGGCCTGGTGGTGGCCATGCTGCTGCAGGACGGTGTGCTCGACCTCGACCGGCCCGTCGCCCATTACTGGCCGCGTTTCGGCACCGCGGGCAAGGACGACATCACCGTGCGCGATGTGCTGGTGCATCGGTCGGGAGTGATCGGGGTCGGTGGCGGTTTCACCGTCGCCGAGCTCGCGGACGAGCGCGTCATCGCCGAGCGGTTGGTCGGTCAGCGCCCGTACTTCGCGCCGCGAACCGCGCACGGTTACGGCGGGTTCGTCATGTACGCGATCATCGGCGAAGTGGTGCGGGCGGTCACCGGAAGCACCGTGCAGCAATTGTTCGAGCAGCGGATCCGGGCACCGTACGGGCTGGATGTGTATCTCGGCCTGCCCGCGGAGCTGGATCACCGCTACCTGCCGGTCCTGCCGTGGCGAGCGACCGCGGAGATGGAGGCCGCGTTCACCGCGAATTCCCCCAACCCGCATGGAATCGCCGGCATTTCCTACAACCTCAATGCCCGAGGCTTCACGGCCGCTGACGTGATGGCCCTGCCGAATGATGCGCAACTGCGCAGGCTCGGTCAGGCCTCGGCCGGTGGTGTCGGCAGTGCGCGCGGCTTGGCGCGGATGTACGCGGCGGCGGTCTCCGGGGTGGACGGCCGGCCACCGCTGCTGTCGCTCGACACCATAGAGATCATCTCCGAAATCCATTCCGGTGGCGCCGATCTGGTGCGTGGGCAAGCACCGTACACGCTCGGCTTCGAGGCCAAGGGGTTGCTGTACCCATTCCTCGGCGTGCACGCGTTCGGACACGCAGGGTCGGCAGGCTCGGACGGATTCGTCGATCCGCACAGCGGTCTCACCTACGGATACACCCGCCGCCGTGCCGCTTTCGCGTTCAACGCACCGGAGAACGCGCGCTTGGCGGCAGCCCTGCACCGCGCGGCCACCGACGACGGCCACGCGCGCGCCGCTTGACCGAACAAGGCTACGACCAGGAGTGACACCATGAATACACGCGCCTCGAAGGCCCTGAAACTCGCCCGCTGGATTCCGGTGGCGGCTGTACTGACCGAAACCGCCGTCGGATCGTATTGGGATCTGGCCCGGATCTCCTATGTCCGGGAAGCCTTCGACCACCTCGGCTACCCCATGTACTTCGCGACGGTGCTCGGCACCGCCAAGGCCGCCGCGCTCGCCGCGATCCTCACCCCGGGCCATCCGCGGACGAAGGAGTGGGCCTATGCCGGACTCGTCTTCGTCTACGGCGGTGCCGCCGCCTCCCACCTCGCGGTCGGCGACGGCCCGGACAAGTGGGCCATGCCCGCCATGTTCGCCGCGTGCACGCTCGCTGCCCGCGCCTGGCTGCCGCAGGGCGAGGCGTCCCCGATGACCAAGTTCGGCGTCTTCGCACGTCGTCCCCAGTACGTCTGATCAACCCACTGAGAAAGGAAAACAATCATGCAGGAGAACTCGACGGCCACGCAGGCGCGCACAGGGTCCCGGTTGCGCAATCCGCAGCAGCTGGTTCCCGAACTCGGCGAAGTCGGTGCGGCGCTGTTCAAAGCCACCGGAAACGGAACCGTCCCCAGGACCACGATCAGTCTGGTCCAGTTGCGGATCGGGCAGATCGTCGGCAGTACCTACCTTGTCGTGCTGCATACCGGCAATCTGCGCACTGCGGGGGAGTCCGAGGAACGTATCGCGGCCGTGGCCACGTGGCAGGACGCCCCGTACTTCACCGAGGCCGAGCGTGCCGCCCTTGCCCTCGCCGAAGCTGTCGCCCAGCCCTCGGCGGCAGCCGAGCGGGTGACCGATGAACTGTATGCCCGCGCGGCCGAGCACTACGACGAGAAAGCCGTGGCCACCCTCGCAATGGCCATCGGGCAGGTGAATTTCTTCGTGGCGCTGGCCGTCATCGGCAAGCCGATCCCCGGTGTGCCACCGCAGGAGCAGTGGACGCCGGTGGCGGACTGATCCTCGCGAGACCCGCGGCCGCGGCCACAGTTCACCACTGTGGTCGCGGCCGCGGCGGTAGTCTGACGCGGTGACTCTCCCGGATGGGGTATCGCTGCGCAAGATCGCGCCGGCCGACCGCGACGTCGTGGCGACCCTGCTGCGGCGCGAGTGGGGTGATACTCGCGTGGTGTCGCTGTCCTTGGGCGGGCTGGTCGACGCAGGCGCCTTGCCCGGGCTGCTCGCCGAACGGGACGGGCAGGTGGTCGGAATGCTCATGTACCGCGTCGCCGGTGGCGTGGCCGATATCGTCACCATCAACGCGTTCGAGTCCGGCGGGGTGGGTGCGGCGCTGATCAGAGCCCTGGTCGAGGAGGTGCGCACCGCCGATGTCCGGCGGGCGCGGGTCTCGACCACCAATGACAACACCCGGGCGTTGCGGTTCTACCAGCGCGCCGGTTTCCATCTGACCGCCCTGCACACCGACGCCGTCACGGCCTCGCGGCGCACCAAACCGCAGATCCCCGAATACGGTCAGGACGGTATTCCGATCCGCGACGAACTCGAGCTCGAGTTGCCGATCGTGCCGAGAGACCGGCGATGACGACGCGGGCCCAGGTGCGAAAAGCGGCACTCGCCCTGCCGGAAGTCGAGGAGGGCACGCATTTCGGGGCGGTGGCGTATCGAGTTCGCGGCAAGAGCTTCGCCTCGCTCAGCCGCGCGGACGAGCTGCAGGTGCAGCTGGCCGATGACGAGATCGACGGCGTGCTGGCGGACCACCCCAGCGCCGAAGTCATCGAACGCGCGGGCAAACGGATCGGACTCCGGATCGCCTTGGCCGACATCAACGGACAGACGTCGAACTATCTGGTCCGGCGCGCATGGTTCGCACGGGCACCGAAACGGCTCGCGGCCGCCCTGAACGCCGCCGACACCGCGACCCCGGGAGCAGCCGGCGACCTGCCGGCCTCGATCGGCACGCCGGCCACCCGGGCCCTGCACGGCGCGGGCATCACCACCCTGGACGCACTCAGTACACGGACCCGCGCGGAGCTGCTGGCCCTGCACGGTTTCGGCCCGAAGGCCGCGCGGATTCTCGCCGAAGCGCTCGAGGAGCGCGGGCTGTCGTTCGCGGGGGAGTGACGGCGGGCAGCTCGGTTCGAGCACATTGCCGTCTTCATGGCGTCTGGCATCGCGCAGGTTCGGTGTGGGCCACGGTGTTCTAGCGGAAACTCCGCGTTCCAGCAGAAACTCCGCGACATGCCGCCGATCGGTATCAGCCGCCCTCAGGCCGGCAGTTCGAGCCCGCGCGCGATCACCGGCCAGGAGTTGATCAGGGCATCACGCCAGTAACCCCACGAATGCGTGCCGACGGGCGGGAAATCCACGGTCGCGGGGATGTTCAACTCGTCGAGCCGGGCGGCGAGATTGTGTGAGCAGTAGTTGGTGGCCGCTTCGATGATGCCGCCGATCACCACCTGGTTGGCCAGACCATAGGCGCCGGGCAGGGCGTACGGGCCGTTGAGGGTGTCGTGGGGACCGGGTAGGCCGCTGCCGGAGGAGATGAACAGGTCCAGGCCGCGCAGGCCTTCGGCATTGACGTACGGATCGTTCTGCACCCACAGCGGGTCGTTCGGCGGACCGTACATGTTCTCCACGTCGCCGCCGCCCCACACCTCAACGCTCAGCCGCACGGCCTCCCGCCCGAACGGGTCGCTGGTCTGCGCGCAGCCGCTGTACGCGGCGGCGGCCTGGAACAGGCCGGGCGCGGCGATGGGCAGATTCAGCACGGACGTTCCCGAGGTGGACAGGCCGGCGATGGCGTTGAGCCCGTTGGTGCCGAAGGCCCCGTCGATCAGCGGCGGGAGTTCCTGGGTGAGGAAGGTCTTCCACTTGTTGACGCCGAGCACGGGGTCGGGCGCACGCCAGTCGGTGTAGTAGCTCCACGCGCCGCCGATCGGCTGCACGACGTTGACGTCCTTCTCGCCGAGGAATGCCAGCGCGTCCGGCGCCCGGCTCACCCAATTGGCGGTGCCCTCGCCACCGTCGGCGCCGTTGAGCAGGTACAGCACCGGGCGCGGCTGGGACGCATCGCGCGGGCGCTGTACCGAGACCGAGATATCGCGGCCCATGGCCGTGGAGAACACCTGCAACTTCACATTGCGGTCGTCGGCGATGCGGACGTCGGTGATCCGTGACCCGTTCGGGGCGACGGGCCTGGCGAGCAGATCGCCCGAGGCGATGATCGGGTCGTCGGACGGTGTGGCCTGCGCGCCGACCGGGGCGATGGCCGTCATGGCGGCCAGACAACCGGTGACGACGATGGTGCGGATTCGTAGCTTCACTGATATCCCGCCTGTTCGTGGTCGGTGCATCCGTGGTGCTCGGTTGTTCCTGCAGGGCGACGTTACCCAACCTGTCCCGCTCGACGCAGCGAGATCGGCTCACTTCGCGGCGGCGGCGAAATAGGCGGTGCGCACATCCACCATGGTGGGCGGCGGGAAATCGGGTGAGCCGGCGCCGAGCTCGCCCATCGCCACCTGCCAGGTATCCGACGATGTATCGATCGCGGTGCGGGCATCGGCGGCCTGGAGCACGACCTCGGAGCCGCCGGTGCACGAATACGCGCCCACCATGCCGTCGGAGCGGCCGCCCCACGCGCCACCGATCCGGATCCGGCACTGGCGGCCGTCGGCGAGTTCGAGCGCCCACGGCTCGGGGGATTCGGTGGCGGCGATGGGTTCGAGCGGCGGATCGACGGTGTATCGGCGCAGTTCCCGGTCCCACGGGTCGTCGGCGCAGAGCAGTTCGGTGCGCGCGGGCGTCGGCCAGCAGACGTCGGCGGCGTCGGCGGAGGCACCGCAGTGATAGATGCCCGCGGTGGTCGCGGAGTGACTGGGTGCGGCGTTGCGGCAGTTCAGGGTGCCGTAGGGATCGGGTTCGATGACGGTGAATCCGTCGGCGGGCCTGCCCGCGGCGTCGACGGCGGTGAGCGAGACGACCTCGGTGGGCTCGGACGCGCCGGTGGTCACGGTGGGCTGCGCTGGGCTCGCGGGTGGGTCCTCGGCCGCCGGGCCTGCCTGGGTGGTGGTGGACAACTTGGTGGCGGGGCCGGAGTCGTCGTCGGATCCGCAGCCGGTGAGCGTCAGCGCGAGCGCTGCGCCGACCACCGATATCGACCTCGCGAACGCCATGAGCTACCGCCTCATCAGTGGATACCCGTGCCGCTCGAGTGTAGCCAGCGGAGTTCCTGGTCCAGGCGGTTTTCGCGGGGCCGGCGCACCCGGGGCGGCGCCCCGCAGACGAATGTCGGCCACCCGGCGAACAGGGCCCATCCGGTGTGAAAATCGGTTGTCCGCCGCAGAGCGGTCCCCTAACGTCTCTTCGGTTTTGTCCATCAACGACCGGAGGGAGCACCACTGTGCAACCCGTTAGCGAACGCGACATCAGGTCGTCGTTCATCAACTGCTCCAAAGGAGACGCCAAGCGATTACCGGTCCCGCGCGACCTGGATCAGCGCCCTTGGGAAGACCTGGATTTCCTCGGCTGGAGCGATCCGTCGTTTCCCGGCCGCTGCTATCTCGTCGCGCCGGGTGACGATCGCCTCATCGGTGTCGCGTTCCGGTACGAAACCGGCGGTTCCGGTCGCGCGCAGATGTGCACGATCTGCCTCACCACACACACCGGCGGCGGGGTGTCGTTGCTGACCGCGCACAAGGCCGGCGAATCCGGGCGGCGCGGCAACTCGGTCGGTACCTACATGTGCACCGACCTGGCCTGCTCGCTGTACGCGCGCGGCAAGAAGCGGCCGGCCATGGGCAGCCGCTACCGCGAGGACCTCGGTCTCGAGGAGAAGATCGAACGCGTGCGGGAGAACCTGGCCGCGTTCATCGGCCGGCTCTACAGCTGATCCGGCCATGACCACGACGACACCGAAGGAGGTAGATGCCATGGGCCGACACCAGAGAACCAACCCGCTGCATCCCGAGTCCTGTTAGCTCAGCACAGGACTCGGGGTGCGCAGCTTTCTCTTCGATCGAGAGGGGCCGTGCGGACGGACCTTGTCGTTGGTGGGGAAACTGTTGGAGGTAGCGGGCCCACTGATACACAGCGCGGTATGGCGCGCGGCTCGAACCTGCTCGGCCGTTACTTCCGGACAGCCTCCGTGCTCCCGAGCCGCGTGCTGTCAGAGAGGCGCTGCACCGGTTCCCTTCTTGCTCAAGACAATTCGGCGACGCTCTCGGCCCAGCGCGTGAGCTGACCGGGATCACCGGGGCGGCCCGGCCCCGCATTCCACGTGGCGGCGAGGATGCGATGACCGAGCCGGCGGACGCGCTCGTGGTGCACCCACTGTGCGCGCGCCCACGTGGGTTCGTTATGCGCGGCATCGATTTCGGCCAGCGTCGAGCCCATCAGCTCGAACTCCAGTTCCTTGCGGATCATCGGAACCCGGCCGGGATCCGCCCGCAGCGCGAGCAACAGTGTGTCGAGCGATTCGAGGACGCGGCGGTCATTGCGCAGCAGCACCCGGCGGTGCGAATGGCGATCGACCAACCACAGCACACCGAGCCCGATCACCACCCCGATGACGCTCTCGAGGAACCGATCGAACGCCACCGGCAGCGGATCGCCGTAGTGCCCGCCGCCACCCATCAGCAGTGCCAGCGGAGTGATGAAGACGACCGCCAGACCGTAGTTGCGGGCGACGAACAATTCGATCGAGAACTGCAGCGCCATCAGGATGAGTACCAAGGCGACGCCGCGCGGTTCGAACGCGTAGATGAGGGTGAACACGGCGAGCCCGAGCACCGTACCGCCCACCCGGTGGATGCCGCGGTAGGTGCCGCGCACCCGGTCCGGGCCTTGATGCAGCAGCACGGCGACCGTCATCACCGCCCAGTCGGGGCGGCCGATGGACAACGCGACGGTCAACGATCCGGCGAGAATCGCCGCGAGTCCGATGCGGTGGGCGGCGACGGCGGCGTGACTGTCCGGCGACAGCGAGCGGGCCAGGCGGAAACGTAGCGATGGGTACGGGGTCGGCGCGGGGCGCCCGGTATCGAACAGGGCATCGGCATCGTCGACGCCGTTGCGATGCAGGGCGTCCGCGAAACGCGACTGGGCGTCGGCCAGGGTGCGCGCGGGCGGATGGCCGAGCTCGGAGCGGCGGGCGTCGTCCAGCATGGTCCACGCGGTTTGGATCTTCATGCCCGCGGTGTAGCGGGCGGCGGCGAGATCGGGGGAGTCGCGTGTCAGGCCGTCGTAGGCGCGCACCGCCTCCACCGCGGCCGCGACCGCGTTCTCCTCCGGGGCATGCGGATACCGCAGCGCGCCCGACATGCCGACGATCAACGCGCTCACCGCGCCCGCCGAGGCCCACAGCGCGACCGCGCCCGGCGACACCCCGGCGCCGGTCACCGTCGCACCGATCCCGACGGCGAGCACGAAGAAGAACCCGCCCGGCGGGCCCAACCGCAACGCGGAGTTCACGAACGTGCTTATCACCGCCACCACAGCCATCAGCCCGACCAGCACAAGTAGTCACGCATGCGCACCACCCGCGGCGGTATGCCGATGAATCGCCGCCCCCGTGAATCCACCGGCGCACGCCGCCGCGATCAATCCGAGCCCCGCCCAGCCGATCGCCCGCCACCGCTGCCGGTACACCCGACCCTCACCGAAGATCACCGCAAACGAACCGAGCGCCGCGATGAGCCCCTGCTGCTCATGCCCCAGCAGCGCGGCGATCAGCGCGGGCACACCGAACGCGAGCGCGGTACGGGCCGCACCGGGCAGCCGCCGGCCCGCCGGCGGCACCCCGAACAGCACGGCCCGTGCCGGCGCGGGCGACGGGAGATGCGGACCGTTCGCCTCGGGCCGTGCGAGGTCCTGTTCCGGTGACGGAGAATTCGGGCCGTCCGGTTCGGGCACGTGTCAGCTCCTTGCCGGTCCGGGCAGGCCGACCGGGCGGCAGCCTGCGGTGATCATTCCCGGCGAGCGTATCGCCGAGGCTCGGCGACTCGGGCGCGAGCAGACGGGAAGCGGCGGCGGACGTCCCGGGACCGCGCCCGCGAACGATCGGCGGGAGCCCGGTGGTCCTGCCGCATCACGGCGTTTCCAGATTGACGATCATGCGGTGCAGGACGTCCATCAGCTCCGAGAACTCCTGTGAGCTGACGCCCTCGGTCATCCGCTCGCGCAGGCTTCCGACCTCGGCCGCCGCGGCTCGGTGCGCCGACCGGCCGGACGCGGTCAGGGTGTAGCGTCCGTCGCCGTCGCGGTCGACCCAGCCGCGGGCGGTCACACCGCCGACCACATCGGAGACGCTCTCACCGTTGGCGTCCCAGAACGGACGCAGCGCATCGATGAGCTGTGCTTCGTCGACCAGACCGCGACTGATCGTGTTCAGCGTCTGCCATTCCCGGCGGTTCAGGCCGGCATTGCCGAGCAAGCGGTCGAAGGTGGTCTCGATCAGCTGATCGAGCCGCTTCAGCCGGAACCCGATCATGCGGTCCTGATCGGAGCCGGACGTCGCGCCAGGCCGAGAGTCGGAGCCGGAGGTGGAGCCGGGGGCGGGCGTCGAGCCGGAGCCGGAGTCCGACCCGGAATCCGAGCCCGACCCCGAGGTCGGGCCGGAGCCGGAGGCAGGCAAGTGGATTTCGGACGAGGCGGGTTCGGGTGGCGGGGCTGCGCAGGCCGTCACTGTGAGTACGGCAAGGGCGCAGAGCAAGTAGCGCATACGGGGTCCTCTCGACTGGCATTTAGTTGTAAAAGTACAACTAGATGTCCGGCGCTACCATTCCCTCATGAACGACGTCGAGCGAGTCGAACGTGCCATGGTGGAGATCCGCCGCCGGCAGACCCGGCGCACCCTGGCGCCCGAGGGTGAGCCCGCGGGCCAGGCCTTCGACGTTCTCGACATAGTCGCCGCCACGGCGGAACCGACCGTCTCCACCGTCGCCGATGCCCTCGCCGTGGACCGCCCGCGAGCCAGCCGTCTGGTGGCCGCCGCTGTCGACGCCGGCTATATCGAGCGCATCGCCGACCAATCCGACGGCCGCCGTTCCCTGTTGGCGGTCACGCCGGCGGGCCGGGCCGCGCTCCGCTCGGCTCATCAGCGCCGCATCGACGCCTTCGCCTCGGCCATGCGCGACTGGACCGATACCGAACGACACCGATTCGCGGACCTGCTCACGCGTTTCGTCGCCGGAATGCCGAACCGAGGCGCGCCCGATACTCACCCGGAGTGACAGCGGTGCCCGGCCCGGTGCACTGGGTCGGACAACGACGTGTGTGCCGCCGTGATGAGCCGACAGAGGCGGCTCGAGTTGGCAGGCCGTCACCCTTCGGTGACGAACCCTTCGGCTACCAACCAGTCCCGTGCGACTTCGGACGGCTCGCGTCCGTCCACATCGACCTGCCGATTGAGTTCGGTGATGGTTTCGTTGGTGAGGAGCGCCGAGATGGGCTCCAGCACGGTGATGACCTCGGGGTGGGCTTCGGCGAAATCGCGGCGCATGACCAGGGCGGCGTTGTATTTCGGGAAGAAGCGCTGGTCGTCTTCGAGCAGGAGGAGGCCGAGGGAGGGGATGCGGCCGTCGGTGGCGGCGACGGAACCGAAGCTGCATTGGCGGCCGTCGGCGACGGAAGTGTAGACGAGTGCGTCCTGCACCAGGCGTTTCTGCACCGCGCCCTCGTCGATGCCGTATTTGGCTGCCATGCCGGGGAATCCGTCGCGCCGGACATTGAATTCGGTGCCGACGCAGGTGGCGGCTCGGCCTGGATCGGTGGCGATCAGGCGGGCGTAGTCGGACAGGGTGCGCACGCCCGTTTCGGCGGCGGTGGCGGCATTGGTGACCAGGGCATAGGTGTTGTTCATCGGCGCCATCGCGGCCCAGACCATGTCGTGGGCGGCCAGGTCGGCGTCGCGGACGGCCTCGAACTGGCCGCGCTCGTCCGGGATGCGGGTCTCGTTGCCGAGGTAGTTCATCCAGCCGGTGCCGGTGTAGTCGTAGGCGATGTCGATCTGGCCGTGCAGTTGGGCGTCGCGCAAGCTGTTGGAACCCTGGATATTGGTCAGGTCGCGGACCTCGGCGCCGGCCGCCACCATGGCGAACTCGATGATGTAGCCGAGGATGTTCTGCTCGGTGAAATCCTTGGAGCCCACCGTGATCGGCACGCCGGCCAGCTCGGGAACCGGCCGGATGCTGCCCGGCCCCACCCGCAGCGGGACAGCGCTACCGGCTTCCAAACCGCAGCCGGTGAGCAGCAGCAGGCCCGCGAGAACCAGCAGGAGCGCCCTGCCCGGCTTCCGGCGGGAACGGGACCGGGCGCGCCGCCGGCAACTCTCCGACCCGGTGAGCAGCGCAGTCACCGCCGAGCGCCGGTAATCCGCGCGTTCGGTGGCTGCGCGCGCCGAGTTCATGTCAACCCCCGCGGCCCGAGGAACTCTTCGGCCAGCGCGCCCAGCCAGTCGACCAGCAGCGCCAGCGCGACGGCGAGGACGGCGCCGACGACGAGAGTCACGTTGTCCCGCAACTTGTATCCGGTGTCGATGAGGATACCGAGCCCGCCCGCGCTCACCAGGAACGACAGAGTGGCCGTCCCCACCGCGAGCACCAGCGAGGTACGCAGACCGGCCAGAATGTAGGGCACGGCGAGCGGGAACTCGATGCGCCGCAACACCGTCGAGGCCGACATGCCCTGCCCGCGACCGGCGTCGATGAGCGTCCGGTCCACTTGCTGATAGCCGAGGATCGTATTGCGCAGCACGGGTAGCAGCGAATAGAAGGCGATCGGCGCGACACCGATCCAGAAACCCGTGGTCTTGGTGACCAGATAGAACAGCACGATCAGGCCGATGGCGGGTGCGGCGGCACCGATATTGGCGATGCCGACGAAAAACGGCGCTAGCCTGCGGAAGCGCGGCCGCGACAACAGCGTCCCGAGCGGGACCGCGAGCGCGACCACGATCAGCACAACGGTCACGGTGATCAGCACATGCTGCCAGGTGACCTTCGCGATATTGGACGCGTTCAAACTCGCCTGCTGCGTCACCGTCAGGTCGCGATCGAACGCCCAGATCAGCACACCGGCGGCAAGGATCAGCACCAGCGCGGGCTGGACGAGCAGGCGCAGCCGTTCGGCCCGGCGCGCGGTGGCGGGGGCGGCGGTGCGTGCGGTGGGAGCCGTTGTCGCGGTCATAGCCGGCTCCCGGTGCGCGTCGCCTCCGTCGGCGACGCTGCGCGGATCCCACCGGACGGCGGTCGGTTCATCACGGCGTGCCGCCCTTTTCCGCCGCCCCGCCCGCGATACCCCCGAGCTCCGCGTCCTCGCCTGCCGTCGGCGCACCGATCCGTGCCGGCGAATCACTACCGTTTCGCGCGTGTTCGGCACGCAGCGCCGACAAGTGCCCGACCAGGGTGTCGATGGTGATCAGCCCGGCGTACTCGCCTCGCTGCCCGGTGACCACCGCCGTCGCGGTGCTCTCGGCCAGGAGCGCCTCCAACGCGTCCTGCAAGGTCGATTGCAGCGAAACCACTTCGCCCACCGGGCGTCCCACGTTCGTCAGCGTCCCAGCATGTGCGAGTTGCGGCGCCGAGACCCAACGCAGCGGCCGCTGTCTGCTGTCGAGGATCAATGCCCACGGCCAGTCGAGGCCGTCGAGCGCTTGTCGTACCCGCTCGAGCGGCTCGTCTTCCGTGGCGGTCGGGCAACTGCCCAGCTCCACATCGCGCACCCGGGTGAGCGTGAGCTGCTTGAGCGAAGCGTCGGCGCCGACGAATCCGGCCACTGTCTCGTCGGCCGGATCGGCGAGGATCGCGGCCGGAGTGTCGTATTGCAGAATGCGGGACCGATTGCCCAGCACCGCGATTCGATCGCCGAGCTTGACCGCCTCGTTGAAATCGTGGGTGACGAACACGATGGTTTTGCGCAGCTCCGCCTGCAATCGCATCAGTTCGTCTTGGAGCAGCCCGCGGGTGATCGGGTCGACGGCACCGAACGGCTCGTCCATCAGCAGCACCGGCGGGTCCGCCGCCAGCGCCCGCGCCACCCCGACGCGCTGCTGCTGCCCGCCGGAGAGCTGGCGTGGGTACCGGTGCCGATAGGTATCGGGGTCGAGGCCGACCAGTTCGAGCATCTCGTCGGTGCGCGCCGCGATGCGCTTGCGGTCCCAGCCGATCAGCCCAGGCACCGTCGCGACGTTCTTGGCGACGGTCATATGCGGGAACAGGCCGGCCTGCTGGATGGAATAGCCGATGCCGCGGCGCAACTCGTCGGGGTCGATCGACAGTGCGTCCTTGCCGCCGATGGTGATGGTGCCCGAGGTCTGTTCGATCAACCGGTTGATCATCCGCATCGTGGTGGTCTTGCCGCAGCCGGACGGCCCGACAAGGACCACGATCTCACCGGCCGGAATCGTCAGGCTGACGTTGTCGACCGCCGGTTGCTGCTGGTCGCCATAGCGTTTGGTGACCGAGTCGAGGACGATCTCGACGCCGGACACGGGTTCGGAGTCAGACACGGATCCCTTTCGACGTGGTGAATCGGCCGAGGAGCAGCAGCAGTCCGTCCAGCGTGAGCGCGAGAACGACGATCAGCACGGTGCCGGTCAAGGCCTGCGGCACGGCATTCGGAGTACCCAGCCTGGTGAGGCCGGTGAGGATCAGGTTGCCGAGCCCGGGCCCCTTGGCGTAGGCGGCGATGGCGAGGATGCCCATCAGCATCTGGGTGCTGATCCGGATACCGGTCAGGATCGCGGGCCAGGCCAGCGGGAGTTCGATCCGCGCCAGCACCCGCAGCCGGTTCATGCCGACGCCGCGCGCAGCGTCGGTGATCGCCGGATCGACGGCAGCCAGCCCGACGATGGTGTTGCGCAGGATCGGCAGGAGTGCGTACAGCACCATCGCGGTGATGGTGGGGGCGACGCCGAGGCCGAGCAGTGGAATCAGCAAGCCGAGCAGGGCGAATGACGGAATGGTGAGAATGGTGCTCGCCGCGGCGGTGGCCACCGAGGAGCCGAGCGGACTGCGATAGACCAGTACGCCGATGGCCACGGCGACCAGGGCGCCGAGTACCACCGATTGCACGACCGCCGACACGTGCAGATAGGAGTCGGTGAGCAGTTGGTGGCGCCGGTTCACGACGAAAGTCCACAGCGTGTCCAGAGTTTCCGCCTCCCCGGTCCCTCGCCCGTCGCGGGTCAGTGTATCGAGCCGACGGCGTCGCGCACGGGATTCGGCGGTCTCGGTGGGTGATTCGGCCGGCTCTCAGCTGCCGGGCCGCGGCCAGGGGTTGCCCTCGAGCCGCTCGACCGACTGGTTGAACTTCGTGATGAGCCGGTGCAGCTGTTCGACGTCCTCGGCGGGCCAATCGGCGACGACGCGGCCGATCCCGTCGCGGCCGACGGTGCGGTCGGCGGCGAGCAGCTCCATTCCCTTGTTGCTGGGACGGACCTTGCGCGCGAGCCCGCCCTCCGGATCGGGGACCCGCTCCACCAAGCCCTGATCGAGCATCGCGCCGACCTGGCGGTTGACCGTCGAGATGTCCAGCCGCAGCGCTTCGGCCAGTTCCCGCAGGCTCAACGGCGATCCGACGTCGAGCCGGGTGAGGATCAGGTACGCCGAACGGTCCAGCTGAAAACGGGGATGACGACTGGATGCGGGGGTATGGCGGGACAGCAGCGTGAGCTCGAACGACAGCCGTGACAGCGGCTTCTCGGCCGCCGAACCGAAATCACCCGAATCGGACATGGCCATCACTATGTCGCGCACGTCACTCGAAATCCAAATTGTGTACCATACACATGATATGTATCGTACACATTCATGACCGCTGTAGCCGACGTGTCCTCGAACACGACCGACAACCGGCGCACACCCGCGCCCGCCGTTCTCATCGCAACGCTCTCGACGGTGGGTGTCGTCGTCTCGCTGATGCAGACGCTGGTCATCCCGATCATTCCGTCGCTGCCCGGCTACCTGAACACCTCCGCGTCCAACGCCGCCTGGGTGGTCACCGCCACGCTGCTGGCCGGTGCGGTGTCCACCCCGATCAGCGGCAGGCTCGGCGATATGTTCGGCAAGCGGCGGGTGCTGCTGGTGAACCTGGGCGCGATGATCGCGGGCTCGGTGATCTGCGCGCTGTCCACCGCGCTGCTGCCCGCGATCGTCGGCCGCTCGCTACAGGGCATGGCGGTCGGGGCGATCCCGCTGGGCATCAGCATCATTCGCGACGAGCTGCCGCCCGAGCGGGTGGGTGCGGCCATGGCGACGATCAGCGCGACCCTCGGCGTTGGCGGTGCGATCGGCATGCCGTTCGCCGCCTTCATCGCGCAGAACGCCGACTGGCACATGCTGTTCTGGATCTCGGGCGGGCTCGGCCTGCTCTGCCTGCTGGCCGTGGTCACGTTCGTCCCGGAATCGCCGGTGCGCACGCCCGGCCGCTTCGACTTCGGCGGTGCGGTCGGCCTCTCGATCGCATTGCTCGCACTGCTGATCGCGATCAGCAAGGGCGCGGACTGGGGATGGGGGAGCGCGTCGATCCTGACC
Organism: Nocardia sp. CDC519; assembly: GCF_059509835.1. Lineage (NCBI taxonomy): Bacteria > Bacillati > Actinomycetota > Actinomycetes > Mycobacteriales > Nocardiaceae > Nocardia > Nocardia sp. CDC519. Next base: position 3,673,544 of record NZ_CM183377.1, read on the forward strand.
CTGTTCGCCGTCTCGGTGCTGACGTTCCTCGGCTGGGGCTACTTCGAATTGCGGCAGCGTTCGCCGCTGGTGGATCTGCGGGTGTCGGCGCGGCCGCGCGTGCTGTTCACCAATATCGCTTCGGTGGCCGTCGGTTTCGCGCTCTACGGCATGTCGCTGACCTTCCCGCAGCTGCTCATGGCCCCTGAGGCGACGGGCTACGGCTTCGGATTGTCCATGGTGCAGGCCGGTCTGGTGATGGCGCCGGGCGGACTGGTGATGATGCTGCTCTCGCCGGTATCGGCGCGGTTGTCCGCGGCACGCGGGCCCAAGTTCACCCTCGCGGTCGGCTCCGGCGTGATCGCCATCGGCTACCTGTGCGCGCTGGTGTTGATGAACAGCGTCTGGCAGATCGGGCTGGCCGGCGTGATCGTCGCCGGCGGTGTCGGCCTGGCCTATGCCGCGATGCCCGCGCTGATCATGGGCGCGGTGCCGCTGAGTGAGACGGCGGCGGCCAACGGCCTCAACTCGCTGATGCGCTCCATCGGCACGTCCACCTCGGCGGCGGTGATGAGCGTTGTGCTCGCGCATATGACCATCTCGCTGGCCGGGCACGCGCTGCCCTCCCGCGACGGCTTCCACACCGCCTTCCTCATCTCGGTGGCCGCGGCGGTCGTGGCGATCGTGCTCACCAGCCTGATTCCGATGGGGAAGAAGGAGCCCGCGGCTGTATCCGACTGAGGCGGGAACCACTCGGCCGTGCCGAACGTCCAATGAGGTAGGGCAACGCGGGTAGCCCCTGGATGAACGGAGCCGGGATGACGCAGCGGGGAGCCGCATCGACGACGATGCGAGCGGAGGGGCGCGGTGCCGGTGGATGGTTGATCGCGGGACTGCTGATCGTCGCGATGGTCGTCGCGGGCGTGGCCGGTGTGCGCTGGTGGCAGGAGCGCGACACCCATTCGGCCGTCGTGGGTGAATCACTGCGACAGTTCCCGGAGATCGACGCCGCCGCGCTCAGCTCCGAACAGGCGGCGATCGTTGCCGTGCTGGAGCGGGAATTCGCCGATCCGGGCGAGGGGCCGAAGTACGCGGAGGGTGTCACCGAGCCGTGGTGCGCCGACTTCGTCAGCTGGGTCATGCGCGAGGCCGGCCTGCCGCTGTCGAACCCCAACTCGGGATCATGGCGGATCCCCGGCGTGTACACCCTGCAGGAGTACTACGAATCCGCCGGGCGGTTCGTGCCGATCGGCGCCGGTTACCAGCCGCGCACCGGAGATGTGCTGCTCTACAGCGACAGCAGTCCGTTCACCCAGCACACCAACGTCGTGCTCGGTGCCGAGAACGGCACCGTCACCACGATCGGCGGCAACGAATTCGGCACGGTGCGGATCCATCGGTTCGCCCTCGCCGAGGTGCCCGGCATTGTCGGGTTCGGCCGGATCTGAACCACGCCCGACGAGGTGAATGTTCCGGCGAGCGAACAAAGGGCTCGTCGGACGGGATATCGACGCCTAGCATGTACTTCGGAGGCGCCCGGCAGCGCCGCCACCGATCCCTGTCCTGCTGTCCCCTCATCGGCAGGACAGGGATCACTCTTTTCATGACATGACATGGCCGTCACCGCCATGCGGTCTGATCGACACCCGAATCGCGTACCGTGTCGAACAGTCCGTTGGAGGTGAGGGTCTCGGAACGTCTGATGCAGCCGATAGAGCAAGCGCACAACGATCCGCAATGGATCGAATACGCCGAGTTCGGCGAACGTTTCGTCACCCACGCGGTGACGACCGACCGGATCGAGGCGGCGGTCGCCGGAATCGCGGGCAAGGGCATGAAGTTCGGCCCCTTCTCGGTGGGGCCTGCCGGATTGGCCGGGCTGGTGGCCGAGGGCAAGGTGGGCCGGCCGGTGGTGGTCCGCAGCGGCCCGCACGTCACCTTCGAGATGCGGGTTCCGGTCTCGCTGTCGGTGAAAGTGCTGCTCGGCGGCAAGAAATTGCGGCTGGAGACGGTCGTCGCCATCGATATGACGCTGCACGCGCGCACCGCCGCGCCGCTGCTCATCGTCATCGACATCCCGCCGATCAAACCCGCCGACGTCAGCGTCGTGCTGCGCGCGCAGGCCGTGGACACCGCAGGGGAATGGCTGCTGGATCCGGTGGCCGGGGTGGTGCAACGCGAGGTCGCCCAGCGGGTGAACACGATGCTCGCCGATCCGCAGGCACGCCGTTCGCGGGTCTTCGACGTGGCGGCGATGGTCGCGGGCACGCCGTCCCCGCATCGCGACGACAGCGAGTTCGACTGGATCGGCTACGACGAGTTCGGCCATCGGTTCTTTCCGCTGATCGTCACCAGGGACCGGGTCTTCGAGGTGGTCAAAGGGCTCGCCGGCCGGGCGATCGAGGTGGGTCCGTTCCGCACCGGCCCGCGTGAATCGGCGACGGTGACGGTGCGCGGGGCGGTCCGGCTGCCCGAACTCACCGAACGCCCGCGCCCCGATCCCCGCCATTCGGACGTCGGCTTCGATCTGCTGTTGCCGGTCTGGCTGGACATCACCGTCGACGTCCTCAAGGCCAACCATTACCGCGCCGACGTCCGCATACCGCTGTTGCTCACCGCGCGGGCCGCGGATCCGCTGCTGATCGTCATCGACGTGCCGCCGCCGGACCGCGAGGACATCCGGCTCGAGTTCAGCGCGGTCGGCCTGCGGGCCGCCACCCTCGGCGCGCTCGCGGGCATTCGCAAACAGGTGATCGCGCAGGTCGCGCAGGTGGTGCGCAAGGAACTGGCCGACCCGGCCGGGCGCACCATCGACGTGGGCGCCCGCATCGATGGGACGGTGTGAACACCCCGCTGTGGCATGAGTGATCAGAGTGCCCAGTGGGTCTGGCGGTTCCCATGTGAATGTGGTGGAATGAGTTCACGTTCGAGGCTACCGGCGCACGAGTGACACTTGGGGAAGGTGCGCCGGGCCGCTGCTCAGTGGTCGGTGTCGTCGGGGGTGGCGAAGGAGTCCAGTGATGCGTTCGTCTCTGTCCCGGCGTGAGCTGTTCGGCTACGCGGCTGCCGCGGCCGTGGTCGGCTCGATCGGCGCCACCGCGAGCCTGCCGCGTGCGCGCGCCGAATCGCTCGGCACCCTCGTCGATTACGCCGCCGGAGTACCGTCGGCGGCCGCCATCCGCGACGCCGGCCATACCGGCGTCATCCGCTACGTCTCCGACCGCCGTCCCGGCGCCGAATGGATGGCGGGCAAACCACTGCTCGCCGCGGAGGTCGAAGATCTCAACGCGGCCGGGCTGACGATCGTGTCGTGCTACCAGTTCGGCAAGGGCCAGACCGCCGACTGGCGCGGTGGTCTGGAAGCCGGCAAGCGGCACGCCGAACGCGGCCTGGAACTGCATCTGGCGGCCGGCGGACCGGAAGGTGTGCCGATCTACGCCTCGATCGACGACAACCCCTCCGCCGCCGATTTCGCCACCATGATCGCGCCCTACCTGCTCGGCTGGCACGCTGTGCTCGGCCGGGAGAACACCGGCGTCTACGCGAACTCGCCCACCATTGATCTCGCCGTCGCCGCGGGCCTGGGATCCTGGTACTGGCAGCACGATTGGGGCACGCCGGAGGGTTATGTGAACCCGGCGGCGCATCTGCATCAGTTCGAGATCGACGACCGCGCCATCGACGGCGTCGGCGTCGATCTCAACAACATCCTCACCGCCGAATACGGAGCCTGGTAGGCCTCAGGTCTGGCAGTGGCAGGCCGGGTCGACCCGCAGATCCGGCTCGTCATCGGGGACCACCCGCAGCATCGGCCTGGACTCCGGGGCCTCATGGTTGCCCATCCAAGACAGCAGCGACCACCGCGACAGCCCCGACAGCGCCGAACCGAGGCTGGCGAAGGATCCCGAGGAGATCACCGAGGCGAACGATCCCACCGAGCCGATCGACAGGATCGATCCCACACTGCCGATGGACAGGATCGAATACGCCGAGCCGATGGACAGGATCGAACCTTCGGAGCGGATGGACAGAATCGACCGGCGCGAACGCCGGCTGCGGACCGAATCGCGGGACTTCATCGAACGTTCGACAGTCGCCATGGGTTCGGTCTACCACAGCGGCGCGGCGCTGCGGGGGAGAACACCAGCGTGATTTCGCGAATGGCATCACAGCGAACCAGTTGTTCCGCTTGCTTACGCAACAACTGAATTCGCGAGATGCGGGTAACTCACCGGGTACGCCCAAAACTTGGTGCGTACCAACCGGCGGCCCGGTGAGTTACCAGCCCGGCTCCCAACTCCCGGCAAAAACGCGGAGAGGCGGATCAGCCGACGGTGAAGAAGCCAACCGTCGGCAGGAAGTTGCAGGTGCGCGGCGCTGCGTCGGCGGCCTGCGTGGTCAGCGAACCGCCGATCACCGCGACGATGCGGCCGGAGCCGGTGTTCGCGATGGCCGACAGGGTGGCCGGGCCGTCCGGGTTGATCTTGGCCTCGTTGGTCAGCGCCTGGACACCGGACTGGCGGGTGTCGAGGTTGAGCCACTGCACCGTCATCGGCGGGTTCTGCACATCGGTCGGCGACTTGGTGCCGAGCGCGGTGAACACGAACCCGGTCTGGCCTGCCGCAGGCCCGGGCGGGGGCAGCTGGGCCGGGCCGGGCACCGCGAGCGCGGTGCCGACCGAGTCGGCGGAATCGGAGATGCAGCCCTTACCGATGGTCGGGTACAGGAACTGCGCGATGGCCGGGCCCTGCTCCGGTAGGTCGGGGCCACCGCCGCCGCTGCCGTCGAGGAACTTGATGATGCGTTCCAGCGTCGACTTGATCTGCGGCGGCAGATTCAGGGTGGCCAGCAGGGCTTTGGCCTGGTCCAGCAGGGCGGCCTGGGGGCTCGCGGTCTCGGCGGCCGCGATCTGGCCCACGATGGCAGGCGTCAGGGCGGCGAGCGCGTCCACCGGAACGCCCTCGGGAACCATCGGGACGCTGTTCGGCGCCGCGGCGGGCGCCGGGGCCGCGACGGTTGTCGCGGGCGCGGCGAGCATGGCGCTCGCCGCAATGGCGAGCGCGGACAAGGCGATCCGCGATCCTCGGGTGCGAAGCACTGGTCTTGCCGTCCTTACCTCGGGTACATCTGGTCGACGCTGAAAAGCCGTCGTTTCGGGGGTCACTCTAAGGACAACGCCGCATGTTGTACAGCAGCGGTGCCGGAAATGCGCGCCGTGGACGAACGTGTTATCAGAAGGTAGCGCCGTTCAGTGTTACTGGTGTGAAAGTTGATGCAAATGTTACTTGTGGTTCGGGGGATGTGTATGCCAGGGCAGCGTGGTCGCCGCCCGCACTGCGGTTAATGTAGTCGGAGCCTTCCATTCCAGGCCGCCGAATCGCCCGAACGACGCGATCCGGCCGGCCCCGGCCCGAATCGAAAGTCCCGCATTTGAACCAGCAGAGCGCTCGGACGGACGCATGCCCGCCGGTCGTGCCCGCCCGAGCGGCCGCACCGCATCGCTGGGCCACCCACACCCGCTGGGCCGTGGCCGCGCTGGCCGCCAGCGTGCTCGCCCGGCTGCTGTGGATGCTGTTCGCGCCGAACGGCATGAACCTGGTGGACCTGCACGTCTACGTCGACGGCTCGGCGGCCCTGCTCACCGACAAGCTCTACGACTTCACCTACGCGGAGAAGACCCCGGATTTCCCGCTGCCGTTCACCTATCCGCCGTTCGCCGCCGTGGTGTTCTTCCCGCTGCACTATCTGCCCTTCACAGTGGTCGCGATCGCCTGGCTGCTGGCCATCGCGGCAGCGCTGTACGCCATCGTGCGTATCGCGCTGGAACTGATTCTCGGCGCCGAGACCGCGCAGCAGCCGGGCTGGCGCACGGCGTCGATCACCTGGACCGCGATCGGACTCTGGCTGGAGCCGGTGCGAACCACCATGGACTACGGACAGGTCAACGTCTTCCTGGTGCTCGCGGTGATGCTCGCGGTGCGCAGTGCGCGGTGGTGGATCTCCGGCACGCTGGTCGGCGTGGTGGCGGGTATCAAGCTGACGCCCGCGATCAGCGGCCTGTATTTTCTCGCGCGCAGGCGCTGGGCGACGGTGGCGTGGTCGGCGGCGGTCTTCGGCGCGACGGTCGGGCTCAGCTTCCTCATCTCCGCGGGCGAGACCCGGCGCTACTTCGGCACCCTGCTCGGTGACGCCGACCGAATCGGGCCGGTGGGATCGGTGTGGAACCAGTCGCTGCGTGGCGCGCTGAGCCGGCTGCTCGGCTACGACGTGGAGACGGGTCCGTGGTGGGTGGCCTCGGTCGTGCTCGTCGCGGTGCTGGCGCTGCTGGCCTGGCGCACGCTCGGGCCCGACGACCGGCTCGGCACCCTGCTGATGGTGCAGCTGTTCGGATTGCTCATCTCGCCGATCTCGTGGTCACACCATTGGGTCTGGCTGCTGCCGACCGTGCTGTGGCTGCTGTACGGGCCGCTGCGCGAGGTGCCGGGCGCGCGCGTCTTCGCCGGCTACTGGCTGGTGACCGCGCTGGTCGGCGCGCCGTGGGTGCTGTCGTTCTTCCAGGACTCGATCTGGACCATTCCCCGGCCGTGGGTGCTGTCCTGGCTGGGGACGGTCGACGTCGCCGGCGTGCTCGCGATGCTGGTGTGGATCATCTGCGCGCAGCGGCTGCTCACTCGGACTGCGCGGCCAGCCGATCTATCTCGTGCGCCAGCGCCACATCCGACGCGGTGAGCCCGCCCTCGCTGTGCGTGGACAGGGTGAAGGTGACATTGCGCCAGCGGATATCGATATCGGGATGATGGTTGGCGGCCTCTGCCGCGACGGCGACCCGGCGCACCAATTCGATCCCGGCGGGGAACGTCGCGGCTTTGATCGTGCGGCTGATCGAATCCCCTTCGCGGGACCATTCGGGCAGTGAGGTCAAGGCCGCCGATATCTCGTCGTCGGACAGTAATGGGGTAGTGGTCATTGTCTCGTTGTACCCCGGTTGCGCATGATCATGAGCGCGGTCCACGAAACCTCGCAGGATCAGTCGGTGTTGGATGTCGCCTGATCCGGAGGCCCTGCATGGTGACGCTTCGCTGCCGCTTCCGGGCCTCGACCGGATCAGGCGGCGCGCGCCTTCTTCAAGCCCTTCTTCAGCTCTTTCCCCGTCACACCCGCCGCTTCCAGGCGTTTCATCCGCATGATGACCACAGGGCACTTGATGCACCGCGTCTTCTTGCGGCAGCACTTCTTCTTCGGCTTGAGGCTCGAAACCTTCTTTGCCTTGACCTTGCCCATGGCGAGTAAGCCTACCCTTAGTCGAATGTGGAGTCCCAGGTGCACCTGGGTGCCGGTAGGGTGTATCTGGCCGCGATGCCCGGTGAGTTCCATTCTCCACCTGTTTTGTACAGGGAGCCCCGGCGCGAGGGTCAGGACCCGTAGGCGGCAGCTTGCGTAACCACGTAGGGTCCCGCTCGCGCCGGCATCGAGTACAGCGCGAGCGTCAGGAACCTTGGGGCGCCGGACAGTGAGCACCGTCGCCACCATCTACCGAACAGCAGGAGGAACAAGCGTGTCGTCTGCACGCGATTTTCGCAACGTCGCCATCGTGGCCCACGTCGACCACGGTAAAACGACGTTGGTCGACGCCATGCTGCGCCAATCCGGCGCCTTCGCCGAACGGGCCGAGCTGGTCGACCGGGTCATGGACTCCGGCGACCTGGAACGCGAGAAGGGCATCACGATTCTCGCCAAGAACACCGCGGTGCACCGGCACAACGCCGACGGCTCCGTGACCGTCATCAACGTCATCGATACGCCCGGCCACGCCGACTTCGGCGGTGAGGTCGAGCGCGGCCTGTCCATGGTCGACGGCGTCGTGCTGCTGGTCGACGCCTCCGAGGGTCCGCTGCCCCAGACCCGTTTCGTGCTGCGTAAGGCGCTGGCCGCCTCGCTGCCGGTGATCCTGGTCGTCAACAAGACCGACCGCCCCGACGCCCGGATCGCCGAGGTCGTCGAGGAGAGCCACGATCTACTGCTCGACCTCGCCTCCGACCTGGACGACGACGCCGCCGAGGCCGCCGAACTCGCCCTCGATCTGCCCGTGCTCTACGCCTCCGGCCGAGAGGGCAAGGCGTCGAAGGTGGCCCCCGAGAACGGGCAGGCCCCCGACGCGGAGAACCTCGACGCCCTGTTCGAGGTGCTGCTCGAGAACATCCCGGCGCCCAAGGGCGATCCGACCGCGCCGCTGCAGGCGCACGTCACCAACCTCGACGCCTCGGCCTTCCTAGGCCGGCTCGCGCTGGTGCGCATCCACAACGGCGAGCTGCGCAAGGGCCAGAACGTGGCCTGGATGCACGCCGACGGCGTCAAGAACGTCAAGATCACCGAGCTGCTGCAGACCATCGGCGTCGAGCGTCAGCCGGGCGAGGTGGCCGTGGCCGGCGATATCGTCGCCGTCGCGGGCATCCCGGACATCATGATCGGCGACACCCTGGCCGACCCGGACAACCCGGTGGCGCTGCCGCGCATCAGCGTCGACGAGCCCGCCATCTCGGTGACCATCGGCACCAACACCTCGCCGCTGGTCGGCCGGGTGCAGGGGCACAAGCTCACCGCGCGCATGGTCAAGTCGCGGCTGGATCAGGAACTGGTCGGCAACGTCTCGCTGCGAGTGCTCGACATCGGCCGCCCCGACGCCTGGGAGGTGCAGGGCCGTGGTGAGCTGGCGCTGGCCATCCTGGTCGAGCAGATGCGCCGCGAGGGCTTCGAGCTGACCGTCGGCAAGCCGCAGGTGGTCACCAAGACCGTCGACGGCAAGGTGCACGAGCCCTACGAAGAGCTCACCATCGACTGCCCCGACGAGTACCTCGGCGCCATCACCCAGCTGCTGGCCGCCCGCAAGGGCAAGATGGTCCAGATGAACAACCACGCCGCGGGCTGGGTGCGGATGGAGTTCATCGTGCCCTCGCGTGGCCTGATCGGTTTCCGCACCGACTTCCTCACCGAGACCCGCGGCACCGGCATCGCCAACGCCGTCTTCCACGGCTACGCGCCGTGGGCCGGTGAGATCCGCGCGCGCCACACCGGTTCGCTGGTCTCCGACCGTGCGGGCACCGTCACCCCGTTCGCCATGATCCAGCTCGCCGACCGCGGCCAGTTCTTCGTGGAGCCGGGTGCGGACACCTACGAGGGCATGGTCGTCGGCATCAACCCGCGCGCCGAGGATCTCGACATCAACGTCACCAGGGAGAAGAAGCTCACCAACATGCGCTCCTCCACCGCCGACGTGATGGAGACCCTGGCCAAGCCGCTGCAGCTCGACCTCGAAGGCGCCATGGAGTTCTGCGCCGCCGACGAATGCGTCGAGGTCACCCCCGAGGTGGTACGGGTGCGCAAGGTGACCCTGTCCGCCACCGACCGGGCCAGGGAGACCTCCCGGCGCAAGGCCCGCGACCGCGCGGCCGCGCAGTAGGCCGACGACCAGGCGAGGTCCCACGCCGTGCCACGAAACCGCCGGGCCCCGTGCTCGGCGGTTTCGCGTACACGGCCGAGCACGATATGGCGAGGTAGAGTGCCGAGGGTGAATTCGGGGGCGCGACGGCGCGCGATGTGGCGTGCGATGCTGGTTGTGATGACGGCGTTGCTGCCGGTGGTCGCCGGGTGCACCGCGAACCCGCCGCCGCCGATCGAGAGCACCGACAGTCCGAAGACGACGCCGGCCGAGCCGGGCAAGAACACCGTCGTGGTGGCCATCGACGACATCGGCATCGGCTTCAATCCGCATCTGCGCTCGGATCAGTCGCCTGCGACGGCGGCGGTCAGCTCGATGGTGCTGCCGAGCCCGTTCCGTCCGGTGCCCGATCCCGCGGTGCCCGGCGGCACGCAGTGGGTGCCCGATTCGGCGCTGGTCGAGCAGGCCGAGGTGACCTCGCACGAACCGTTCACCATCACCTACAAGCTGCGCAATCAGGCCAACTGGTCCGACGGTGCGCCGATCGCCGCCGAGGATTTCCGGTTCCTGTGGCGGCAGATGATCACCCAGCCCGGCGTGGTGGATCCGGCGGGCTACCGGTTGATCTCCGACGTCGCGTCGACGGCGGGCGGTAAGACCGTCACCGTCACCATGGCGGCACCGTATCCGGCGTGGCGGCAGTTGTTCGCGAATCTGCTGCCCTCACATCTGGTGAAGGATTCGCCGGGCGGTTTCCAGCGCACGCTGACCGAGGGCATCGCGGTGTCCGGCGGCAGCTTCAAGATCAAATCCGCCGATCAGGGCCGGGACGAGATCCTGCTCGAACGCAACGACCGGTACTGGGGCAAGCCCGCGGTGCCGGATCAGATCCTGTTGCGCCGCGGCGGAACTCCCGCGCAGGTGGCGGATTCGCTGCGCACCGGCGACGCGCAGATGGCGCTGGTGCACGGCGGCGTGGCGACCCAGGCGCAGCTGGCGGCCATCCCGTCGGTGCGCACGGCGATCATGCCGCAGGCGCGGGAACTGCAATTCGTGTTGAACGGCCGCAGCGGCGATCTGGTGGACCCGCGGGTGCGCACGGCGGTGCTCGCCCTGCTCGATCCGGCGCTGCTGGCCACCGTCGGCGCGCAGACCGGCGGCTGGGTGGAACCGGTGCGCGCGCAGGTGCTCTCGCCGTCGGATCCCGGCTATGTGCCGACCGCGCCGCCGCGCCCGAGCCAGGACGAGGCCTTCGCCCTGCTCGCCGAATCCGGGTACGGGCGGGCCCCGGAACCACCGCCCGTGGTCTCGGCCACCTCGCCCGCGCCGCGCCCGCGCCCGGTGGCCAAGGACGGCAAATCGCTGACCATTCGGATCGGCGCCGTCGCCAACGACCCCACCGCGCTCGCCGTCGCCCATACCGCCGCCGACCAGCTGCGCAGCGCGGGTATCGACGCCAGCGTGCGCAGCGTCGCCGGTGACGAGCTGTACGGCAAGGAGCTGGTCGAGGGCACCATCGACGCCATCGTCGGCTGGGAGGTGGCGGGTTCGGACCCGGCCACCGTGCTGGCCTCCCGGTACGGCTGCCCGCCGGTGACACCGCCCGGCCCGGACGGCGATCCCGACCCCGATGCCGAAGTGGTCCGGCTGGCGCCGAGCAACCTGTCGGGCATCTGCGATCCGGGCGCCCAGCCCGCCGTCGACGGTGCGCTGGTGGGCATCGAGACCGCCCGGGTGCTCGCCGAGGCCGAACCACGCCTGTGGGCGGCGGCGACGGTACTGCCGATCGTGCAGGACAACGTGGTCGCGGCCTCGGGGCCGTCGGTGGACGGCGCCTCGCTCAGCGGCGCCATCCAGGTCGGCATCTTCGGCGACGCGGCGAACTGGCGGCGGGTCGGATGAGCGGGCCCGCCACCGGTACCGGCGGCCTGCTGCTGGTGCACGCGCACCCGGACGACGAATCGATCACCACCGGCGGCACCATCGCCCACTATCGCCGTCGGGGGATCCCGGTCACCGTGGTCACCTGCACCCTCGGTGAAGAGGGCGAGGTGATCGGTGCGCAGTGGGCGCAGCTGAGCGCCGAGCACGCCGATCAGCTCGGCGGCTACCGCATCCTCGAACTCACCAGGGCGCTGGCCGCGCTCGACGCCGCGCCGCCGCGTTTCCTCGGCGGCGCCGGACGCTGGCGGGATTCCGGGATGGCGGGCACCCCGAGCGCCGAGCATCCGCGCGCGTTCGTCCGGTCGGGCCGGGAAGCGGTCGACGCGCTGACCGAGATCGTGCTCGAACTGCGGCCAAGGGTGGTGGTGGGCTACGACCCGGACGGCGGTTACGGCCATCCCGACCATGTGCGGGCCCATCAGATCACCACCGAAGCGGTGCATGCGGCGGCCGAACGTGGCTGGGACACACCGAAGTTCTACTGGACGGTGACCGACGCCGACCTGCTGGCACTGCACACCGAGGCGTTGGCCCGCCGGACGGTGGACGGGCTGCCGGGTGCGCTGCCCGCCGGGTGGCGCCTGCCCGCCGAAGGCGAGCTGGCCTGCGTGCCGAGCAGCACCGTCACCACCACCGTCGACGTCTCGGACGTGTTGGCGGCCAAGCGGGAAGCCTTGCGCGCGCACGCCACGCAGGTGACGGTGGCGCCGTCCGGGCGCGAGTTCGCGCTGTCGAACAACATCGCCCAGCCGGTGCTGCCGGAGGAACATTTCGTGCTGGTCCGCGGCGTCCGCGGGCCGCTCGGCCCGGATGGGCGTGAGCACGATCTGTTCGGCGCGCCCGCCTAAACTCGATCGCATGTACAACTGGGAGCTCCAGAACGCCATCGTGGCATTCGTGGAAAGCCTGCGCCCCGGCGCGCAACAGCAGCACGAGCTCTACATGTCGGTGCTGTACGCGTTCGCCGATATGCAGAGCCATCTGCTGACGCTGCTCGGCTACCCGCCGGTCGCGTGACGGCCGCCGTGGACGACCAGGCGGGCAAGCCGGCCCCGTCGCGGTCCCGCCTGCGCCTGCCCCGGCCCGTGTACGCCGCCCTCGGCGCGCTGATCATGCTCGCGCTGGTCGTCGACGCGGTGATCACGCTGATTCTGGAGGTGCTCTATCTGCCGCTGTATCTGGGCAGCGTCGCCTTCCCGATCGCGGCTCCCATCGCCGGTGTGGTGAACGTACTGCTGGTGCTCGGCGCCCGCACCGTCTCCCCGCGCCCGATCGTCATGCTCATCCCCATCGTCGCGTGGACGCTGTCGTTCCTCGCCGCCGCGAGCTCCGGCCCGGGAGGTGACGTCCCCCTCGGCAGCGACGCCCGCACCCTCCTGCTGATGCTGTTCGGCCTGGCCCCACCCCTGATCTATGTCTATCTACAGACGAATCGACCCCGAACGTCACCGTCGAGGTGACGACCGCGCACAGTCGGTACCCGACCCGGGCTCCAGAATCAGAGGCTCTCGGGAATCGTCACCGGCGGGCCGCCCGAGCTACCAGCCTGCCGCTCGAGTTCAGCAGCCCATGTGGTGTTGGTGTCGGATACGAGACTCTCCACCCGCGCCGCGAGGACTGCCCGAGCGTCGGGACCCGCATATGGTCCAGTACTCGCGAGGTAGAGGAACTTCTCGTGTTTCAGTGCTTCGGCAGTGGACCGATACAGCATCCAGTTGGTGTGCCACTGGAACAGCTGCTGCGCGCCCTCGGCGACGACGACGGTCACCGCGACCGCCGCGGTGACCGTCGCCGGGGCCGATAGCGCCGCGAGGACCGGCACGGTCGAGCCCACGACGATCTGGCCGAACTTCACCCGACGGTAGGCGCGCTGAGCCTGCGAGCTCCTCGTGCTGTACCAGCTGATCTGATCGGTCAGCCTTGCCCATACCGGATCGTCGGCTGCGCTCATGGTTCCCCGACCCGGACATTGCCGGCGTTCAGCCATTCGGCCAGCTCCGCGCGCCCGGGAATGCCGTCGTTGCCGAAAACCGCGCACTTGCGCCCTGCCGACCACGCCGCAATCCGCAATGTCCACTCGATATCCGCGCCCGCGCCGACCGCCCATGCGAATGCGCCATGGAAAGTGTCGCCCGCGCCGCAGGTATCGACAGGATCGACCGCCAGCGCGTCGTATTCGGCGGTGCCCCTGCCATCCAGGTACACACCGCCCGCCGCCCCGCGAGTCGATACCAGCGCTTTCGGCTGGAAATCAGCGAACGCCTTGGCCATACTGCTCTGGAGATCGAGGTCGGGATGCCTGCGCGTGAAGAACTTCTCGGGCGAGACGATGTAGTCCACGTCGGCGAGGAATTCCTCGCTGGACTCTTTGTACCCGCCGGTGTCGATCACAGTGGGAATGCCGAGCGCGCGGCACGTTGAAATCGCGGACTTGCTCAGAACCGGATCGGTGCAGTCCAGCAGGACGACATCGGCGCCGACGAACAGGTCGGGTAATGAGGCCAGCATGGCCGCATCGGCCCGCGGCTGCGCGGTCCAAATGGTCGTCCGGCTACCGGTGTCCGCGGCCAGGATTACGCTTGAATGCTGACTGGGCTGCTCGGTTTCGTGAAAGGTGGTATCAATCGGCTCCTCCGCCAATTGTTGCCGCAATACTTCAGCGTGCACGCCCACACCACACATGGCACTGAGCTGGACGTTGCCCATGCCGAGGCGTGCAGCCGCGATGGCGCCCCGCCCGGCCGGTCCGCCGATGACTACCGAGTGTCGTCGCACCGGATTCTCGGTGTCTTCGAGTGGATGACTGTCCAGCACGTAGAGGTAATCGATGGTGGCCATGCCGGCGACCACTATTCGGGGGGACGCTTTCAGTTGAAGCTGCTGAGAATCCATTCACTACCTTCTTCCGCCGATGTCGGGGTCCGGAAATCCCGTATTGCTGCTGCCTCGGCGATCGATCGTGTGGTCACGATCGCCGCGGTTGTGTTGCGGCGCAATAGAGTTGCGGGCACACCCGCTGTTTCCGGGTGATGTGTCATCTGATGCAGGATTCTGGCCTTGCTCATGTCCAGTGCCAGCACCATCAGCCCGGGACATTCCAGCGCCGCCGCGAGTCCGATCGTCAATACGGATCTGGAGGGTTGGTTGGGATCGATGTACCTACGCCCGTGTTCGGTCAGTTCGACGATGCGGCACCCGTCACCGACGATGTGCTCGGGGTCGGTGTACATCCCGACCTCGTACCCGAGTACTTCACCGGCCGGCGATATCGAGAGGGCGTGGACAGCCGGTGGCCACACCCGAATCACCCGCTGCGCCTGGACCAGCGGATCGCGGTCGGTGATCTGCCCGGACAGTAGATGCAGCTGCTCCGGGCGCGGCCCGAGCCCACGTTCGGTGAGTGGTTCGATCAACGTCTCCAGTACATGCCTGGTACGCGAGGTGTGATGGCGTTCGAAGACACCGAATGTCTCCGTGTCGGTGATGATTTTCGCCTCGCCGAAGGGATCCGGTGCATACTGCTGTGCCGTCCGGTGCATTGCGCGGAAGAGCTGTGTGGCGGTTCGGCCGGTTGGCAGGACCAGGCTTCGGTCCGGTGAATCCTGTGCGATCCGGAAGTAGACGTGTGCTGCGGCTTCAGCAGCCAGCCGATCGTTGTCGAAGGCAATCGTGGTCGCAGGCCATGGGCTGACAGTCTCGTTCTCGTGGGGGGTGGCTCCCCGTTTCGGTTCGAGGGCACGGCCTTCCACCGACGGACGTTTGAGGTCGCCGACGAGGGCGTCGAGGGTGCTGTCACGTTGATCGAGCCAGTCGACCCACTGGGTCGGGGCCAAGTAGTACCCGAGTCGTTCGGGCTGCACCTTCTCCAACCGGACCCAGTAGATCGGGATCTTGGCCTTGTCGGCCAGATGGATCTCCCGCTTGACGTGAACACTGGAATCGGCGGAGGCGCAGAACAACAGAACAAGTGCGGTGGACTCTCGGATTGCGTGTGAAATAGCCTCATCCCAGCTCGAACCGGGCGGAACATCGCGCGGCGCGTACCAGGTGGAGATGTCGTGGCGGGCAAAGTAGTTCGCCATATGTTCGACGACAGCGCGCTTGCTGCTGTGATAGCTGATGAAAACAGCCACTGCCCCTCCGGTGTGCTGTGTCGACCCTCACATCGTATCGGGGACTCAGGTGGGTCGGCTACTCCGCACGGTAGCGCGATTATGTTGAGTCTCGGGCTATTTCGTTCCCAGCCGGCCCGGTGTCACCGTCTCGATGAGAGCCCATGCCTGATCGAGCGGTAGGTCGATGACGTGGTAGCGCTTTTTGCCTGCGGCGGTGGCGGCGGTGACGGTGGCCAGGCCGGCGCGGCGTTGCCAGAACGTCTGGCGGACGGTCCAGCCGATGATGCCGGGCGCTTCCAGGCAGTCGCGGTCGCGGTCGAGGGAACCGGAGCGGGTGATCAGCCAGGTGGGGGCGGTCGCGGTGGCGGGGAGGACGGCGTGTCCGAGGCCGCGGTAGCGATCCTCGGCCAGTGCCGCGGTGAGCGGGATCAGGGCGGCCGGAAGCAGCCACCACCACGGGGAGATCGATGCACCGGTCAGAGCGGAGAGCAGCAGCACGGCGGCGACCACGGGGACCGGCCACATGGCGTGGGTGTAGCGGCGGCGCCGCGCGGCCGGGCCGTGCGGGGTGAGCTCCACCCGCGCGGGTGCCGCGGCCGCGACGATCGCGGGAGCGCTCATCCCGGCGGCGCGGGCGTGGGAGGTCCCGGCCGGATACTTCGCCGCATGCGGGCTCAGCAGGTGCGCGAGAGTGTGGTCGACGGCGGCACGCGGCGCCTGCGGCAGGATCTTCTGACGCGGGTTCTGCCCGGTCATGATGGCCTCGAGCGCGGCACCGCCGGCCAGGCGCAGCAGCAGCGGCTCGTTGACGGTGGCACCGCGGAACCGCGCGAGATCGAGGGTGACCTGCCTGGTGGTGAACAGGCCGTAACGCAGATGCAGGGTGGTGCCGTTATCGGTGACCCGTAGGCCGAAATAGGTCGCGAGGTAGTGCGCGCAGGCGGCCAGGCTCGTCACCAGGACGACCGCGATCAGCAGTCCGAGTCCGAACAGGATCAGCAGCAGCGTGCCGCGACCCTCGACCGAATGCACCGCGTCCGAGCGGAACACCACTTCGCCGAGGCCGTACTGGAACCCGACGCCGACGATCGGCGCGACGATGGCGAAACCGGTCAGCGACAGCGGCGCGTAGCGCACCCAGGCCGCGCGCCAGTGCCCGATCTCGCGGCCACGATCCACCCGGGCGGCGTCGGTGGTGAGCCCGGTGGCGTCGAGTTCGGCCTGCGGCGGTGGACCTTCGGGCCGGTCGGCGTCGACGTGTGGATCCCTGGTGTGCGCGAGCAGTTCGGTGCGCAGCGCGGGCACCACGTCCGCGTCCAGGGCGTCGAGCTGGAATTTCTCCCCGGATTCGGCGTGCCGGCCGGTGCCGATGGCCAGTACCGCGAGCCCGAGGATCCGGTGCAGCAGGTCGGCCTCGATGTCCACCGACCGGATCCGGGAACGCGGCACCGCCAGTTTCTTGCGCTGGAGTAAGCCGGTGCGCAGTTCGACGTGGGTCGGCCCGACCCGGTAGGTGGTGGTGAACCAGCGGGTGAGCGCGTAGCCGACGATAGCGACGAACGGGATGACGCTCCACCCGTGATTGCCGCTGCTGGTGCCGAGGATCAGCGTGCCGAGCAGCACCGGGATGAACCGGACGACTTCGTCGACCGGATGCACCAGCAGCATCCGCTTGTCCAGCCGCAGCCAGGGCAGTTCGGCCTGCGGCCTCGAGAGCTCGGCCTGCGGCCCAGATAGCTCGGCCTGCGGCTCCGGTCGCTCGGCCTGCGGCCCCGACTGGCCGGCGCCGGGCCCACCGCCGGGTGCTGCGCTCATGTCGCGTCTCCGCGGTGCAGCGCCGCGATCTCGGTCAGCCGGGTCACCGTCTGCTCGGCCACCGGCTGTTCCAGCCCGCTGATCTCCACCGCGCCCGCCGAGGACGCCGTGGTGACGGTGACCGTCGCCAGCCCCAGCAGACGCTCCAGTGGCCCGCGTTCGGTGTCGACGGTCTGGATGCGCGAGATCGGCGCGACCCGGCTCTCCTGGGTCAGCCAGCCGACCCGCGTGTACACCGCCTGATCGGTGACTTCCCAGCGATGCACCCGGTAGCGCCACCACGGCACCACGGCGATGCTGATCGCCGCGATCACGAGGACGAGCACGGTGGCCGTGCCCTGCAGCGAACGATGAGCCGAGTCGAAGGCCGCCCAGACCAGCAGCGCCACCAGCGGGATGAGCCAGGCCAGCACCGATTGCAGGGTCCAGAGCAGTTTCGCTTGGGGACTCGGACGCCAGGCCGGCTCGGCCATGATCGTGCGCGGCTGCGACATGATTGCCATCGTGGCACGCCGTGGCTGGAATAGCCCGCGAGGCCGGGGAGTTGTCAACGCTCACAAGCCTGGAGGGAGACAGTTCCGGATGTGTGGCGCATGATCGAGGGCGTGATCGACCTACCCGAGCCGACCGTTCCGTCCCCACCGCCGAGCTCATCGGCCATGCGCCGGGCCCTGCGCCGGGCCCGCGACGGGGTGACCCTGAATGTCGACGAGGCCACGGTCTTGCTGCACGCCACCGGCGACGACCTCGCCGATCTGTGCCGCAGCGCGGCCAGGGTGCGTGATGCAGGCCTGGAATCGGCGGGCAGGCCCCGGACGATCACCTATTCGCGCAATGTCTTCATCCCGCTCACCCACCTGTGCCGGGACAAATGCCACTACTGCACCTTCGTCACCGTGCCCGGCAAGCTGCGCGCCGAGGGCCGGGGGATGTTCCTGGAGCCGGATGAGGTGCTCGACATCGCGCGGCGCGGGGCGGAGCTGGGCTGCAAGGAGGCGCTGTTCACCCTCGGTGATCGGCCGGAGGACCGCTGGCCGGAGGCCGCCCAGTGGCTCGATGAACGCGGCTACGACTCCACCCTCGACTATCTGCGCGCGGTCTCGATCCTGGTGCTGGAGGAGACCGGTCTGCTACCGCACCTGAACCCAGGGGTCATGAGCTGGGAGGAGATCTCGCGGCTCAAGCCGGTGGCCCAGTCCATGGGCATGATGCTGGAGACCACCGCGACCAGGTTGTTCACCGAGAAGGGCAACTGCCATTACGGCAGCCCGGACAAGGATCCGGCGGTGCGGCTGCGCGCCATCACCGACGCGGGCAGGCTCTCGGTGCCCTACACCACCGGCATTCTGGTCGGCATCGGTGAGACGATGGCCGAGCGGGCCGAGTCGATCATGGCGATCCGCAAGCAGCACAAGGCATTCGGGCATATCCAGGAAGTCATCGTGCAGAACTTCCGCGCCAAGGACGACACCGCCATGCGCGACGCCCCCGACGCGAACATCGACGAATTCCTGGCCGCCATCGCGGTGACCAGGCTGCTGCTCGGCCCCGATGTCCCCGTGCAGGCCCCGCCGAACCTGGTCTCGCAGGCCGAGTGCACCGCGCTGCTCGGCGCGGGTATCGACGACTGGGGCGGGGTTTCGCCGGTGACACCCGATCACGTCAACCCCGAACGCCCCTGGCCCAACCTCGACACCCTCGCCGAACTCACCGCCGCCGCCGGATTCGAGCTGGTCGAACGCACCTCCGCGCATCCGAAGTACGTGCTCGCGGGCAACCCGTGGGTGGATCCGCGCATCGGGGCGCACGTGGCCGCGCTGACCGATCCGGAAACCGGCCTGGCCAGGCCGGACACCATTCCGGTCGGACTGCCCTGGCAGGAACCCGACGAATCCTGGGAGTCGGCCGGGCGCGTCGACCTCAACACCGCCATCGACACCGACGGCCGCAATACCGATACCCGCAGCGATCTGGGCAGCGCCTTCGGCGATTGGGACACCGTGCGCGAACAGGCCCGCGACCTGGCCGCGACCCCAGAACGCCTCGACGCCGACGTGCTCGACGCGCTGCGCGCCGCCGAACGCGATCCGGCCGGCCTGTCCGACGCGCAGTACCTGGCGCTGGCCACCGCCGACGGCGCCGACCTGGAAGCGGTCGCCGCACTCGCGGACGGCCTGCGCCGCGAGGTCTGCGGCGACGAGGTCACCTACGTGGTGAACCGCAATATCAACTTCACCAATATCTGCTACACCGGCTGCCGGTTCTGCGCGTTCGCCCAGCGCAAGGGCGACGCCGACGCGTTCACCCTGAGCACCGACGAGGTCGCCGACCGGGCCTGGGAGGCGCATGTCGACGGCGCCACCGAGGTGTGTATGCAGGGCGGCATCGATCCGGATCTGCCGGTCACCGGGTACGCGGACCTGGTGCGGGCGGTGAAGGCGCGGGTGCCGTCGATGCATGTGCACGCCTTCTCGCCGATGGAGATCGTCAACGGCGCCTCGCGCGGCGGGCAGAGCGTGCGCGACTGGCTGGTGGCGCTGCAGGAAGCCGGGCTCGACACTATTCCGGGAACCGCCGCGGAAATCCTCGACGACGAGGTGCGCTGGGTGCTCACCAAGGGCAAACTGCCCGCCTCGGCCTGGATCGACGTCATCACCACCGCGCACGAGGTCGGGATCCGGTCGAGTTCGACGATGATGTACGGCCACGTCGACAACCCGAAGCATTGGGTCGGGCACCTGCGGGTGCTGCGCGATATCCAGGATCGCACCGGCGGTTTCACCGAGTTCGTGCCGCTGCCGTTCGTGCATCAGAGTGCCCCGCTGTATCTGGCGGGCGCGGCGCGGCCGGGGCCGACCAACCGGGACAATCGGGCGGTGCACGCGCTGGCCAGGATCATGCTGCACGGGCGCATCGACAACATCCAGACCAGCTGGGTGAAACTGGGCACCACCGGCACCAGGGTGATGCTGGAGAGCGGGGCCAACGATCTCGGTGGCACGCTGATGGAGGAGACCATCTCCCGCATGGCCGGCTCGCAACACGGGTCGGCCAAGACCGTGGCCGAACTCACCGAGATCGCCGCGGGCATCGGCCGTCCGGTCCGCGAACGCACCACCACCTATGGTGTTCCGGCGGGTCGTGGGCCCGTGGCGGGACTCGAACTATCCATCCACTGAGCCACCGCTCGAAGTTAGGGCAGGCTGACCGAGGGTAACGTGTGAGGCGCCAGGGATACTTGTGCCGGGCGCAGTACCCCCGAGGTGAGGACAGACTAGGAGAACGGCAGTGCCGTACATCATCGCTGAACCGTGCGTTGACGTGAAGGACAAGGCGTGCATCGAGGAATGCCCCGTGGATTGCATCTACGAGGGCGCTCGCATGCTGTACATCCAACCCGACGAGTGCGTGGACTGTGGTGCGTGTGAGCCGGTTTGCCCCGTCGAGGCGATCTTCTACGAAGACGACACCCCGGATCAGTGGAGCGGCTACATCAACGCCAACGTGGACTTCTTCGACGAGCTGGGTTCGCCCGGCGGCGCGACCAAGGTGGGCAAGGTCGATTACGACCCGCCGTTCATCAAGGAACTGCCGCCCATGGCTGCTGAGTGAGCGCTGGGTTGTCGAGTACCGGTCACGCGGCCCGGGTGCGGGTCAGTTCGCTGCTTCCCGATTTCCCGTGGGACACCATCGCGGGCGCCAAGGCGAAAGCCGCCGCGCATCCGGGTGGGATCGTCGACCTCTCGGTCGGTACGCCGGTCGATCCGGTCGATCCGCTGATCCGCGCGGCGCTGAATTCGGTCGCCGAGGTTCCCGGCTATCCGACCACGCACGGCACCCCCGCGCTGCGTGCGGCCGCGGTGGCGGCGTTGCGGCGGCGGTACGGGATCAGTGGGATCGATCCGGCGGCCGTACTTCCGGTGATCGGCACCAAAGAGCTGATCGCCGGACTGCCGCGGCTGCTCGGCCTCGGCGTCGACGACCTGGTGGTGATCCCCGAGGTCGCCTACCCGACCTATGAGGTCGGCGCCCTGCTGGCCGGTACTCGGATCGCCCGCGCGGATGGGCTGACCCAGCTCGGCCCGCAGTCACCCGCGCTGATCTACCTCAACTCGCCGTCGAACCCGACCGGCAAGGTGCTCGGGGTCGAGCATCTGCGCAAGGTCGTCGCGTTCGCCCGCGAACGCGGGGCCATCGTCGCCTCCGACGAGTGCTACCTGGGTTTGAGCTGGGAAGGTCGGGCCGTGTCGGTGCTCGATCCCGAGGTCTGCGACGGCGACCACACCGGTCTGCTCGCGGTGCACTCGCTGTCGAAGACGTCGAACCTGGCCAGTTACCGTGCGGGTTTCGTGACCGGCGACGCCGCACTCATCGCCGAACTGCTCGAGGTGCGCAAGCACTCCGGGATGATGGTGCCGTTCCCGATCCAGGCCGCGATGACGGCCGCGCTCGGCGACGACACCCACGAGAACCAGCAGCGTGAGCGGTACCGCGCCCGCCGCGACACGCTGCGCACCGCACTGCTGGCCGCGGGGTTCCGCATCGACCATTCCGAGGCGGGCCTGTACCTGTGGTCCAGCCGTGACGAACCCTGCCGCGACACCCTCGACTGGCTGGCCGAACGCGGCATCCTCGCCGCCCCCGGCGATTTCTACGGTCCGGCCGGCGCCGAGCATGTGCGCATCGCGCTGACCGCCACCGACGAGCGGATCGCCGAAGCGGCCACCCGGCTCGCCGCGGGCTGAGGGCCGGGCCCGGCCGCATCGCCGCGCGCCTGCCGCACCCGTCCCTGCTCCCTGCACTACCGGCAAACTGCTTCGGTGCAGGTGGGCGTGGTTTCTGCGCCACGCGCCACACCGGAGTTAGCCTGGGTTATGGACGCTGTCACGGTTGTCCCTGCCCCTGCGAACGAGCCGGTGCACAGCTACGCACCGGGCAGTCCCGAGCGGGAGCGGCTGGCGAGCAAGCTGGCCGCCATCTCCGCCGAGAGAGTCGAGATACCGCTGGTGATCGGCGGTAAACACCGGCCGGGCGTCGGCGCGAGGCACGAGATCGTCGCCCCGCACCGGCACCGCCAGGTCCTGGGCACCTACACCGATACCACCCATTCCGAAGCGAGCGGCGCCATCGATGCCGCCATCGCCGCCGCACCCGGCTGGCGCGCGCTGCCGTTCGACGAACGCGCGGCGGTGCTGCTGCGCGCGGCCGATCTGCTGTCCGGGCCGTGGCGGGAAACCATCGCCGCCGCCACCATGCTCGGCCAGTCGAAATCGGTGCAGCAGGCCGAGATCGACGCCCCGTGCGAGCTGATCGATTTCTGGCGGTTCAACGTCGCCTTCGCCCGCGAGATCCTCGAACAGCAACCCCGATCCAGCGCGGGTGTGTGGAACCGGATGGACTACCGGCCGCTCGAGGGTTTCGTCTACGCCATCACCCCCTTCAACTTCACCGCCATCGCGGGCAATCTGCCCACCGCGCCGGCGCTCATGGGCAATACCGTGGTGTGGAAGCCGTCGCCCACCCAGACGCTGGCCGCGTATTACACGATGCGGTTGCTGGAAGCGGCGGGTCTGCCGCCCGGGGTGATCAATATGGTCACCGGCGACGGCGTCGATCTGTCGGAGGTGGCGCTGGCCGACCCGCGGCTGGCCGGCATCCACTTCACCGGCTCCACCACGACCTTCCAGTTCCTGTGGCGTCAGGTCGGCGCGAATATCGGCAAGTACCACGGCTATCCGCGGTTGGTGGGGGAGACCGGCGGTAAGGATTTCATCGTCGCGCATGCCTCGGCCGATCCCGCGGCCCTGACCACCGCGCTCGTCCGCGGGGCCTACGAATATCAGGGCCAGAAGTGTTCGGCGGCCTCCCGCGCCTATCTGCCCCGTTCCCTGTGGCGGCAGATGGGCGACGACTTCCTGGATCTGACCCGGAACCTCGCCTACGGTGACGTCGCCGATCTGTCCAATTTCGGTGGCGCGCTGATCGATCGGCGCGCCTACGACAAGAGCGTGGCCGCCATCGAACGCGCCCGCTCGGCCGGGCTGAGCATCCCGGTCGGCGGCGGCTACGACGATAGTGAGGGCTGGTTCGTCCGGCCGACGGTGCTGCTGGCCGACGATCCGCGCGATGAGGCCTTCACCACAGAGTATTTCGGCCCGATCCTGTCGGTGCACGTCTACGACGACGGCGAGCCCGGCGCCTATTCGTCGATACTGTCGGAGGTGGAGTCGGCGGCGCCCTACGCGCTGACCGGCGCGGTGTTCGCCCAGGACCGGCATGCCATCGAGCAGGCGTCGGCGGCGTTGCGGTTCGCGGCGGGCAACTTCTACGTCAACGACAAGCCCACCGGCGCGGTCGTCGGGCAGCAGCCCTTCGGCGGGGCGCGCGCCTCCGGCACCGACGACAAGGCCGGCTCGCCGCTGAACCTGCTGCGCTGGGTCGCGCCGCGAGTGATCAAGGAGACCTTCGTCCCACCCGACGATCACCGGTACCCGCATATGGGACAGCAGGCGTGAATCCGCTACGGCCCGCCATCCTCGCCGCTGCCGGGTCGCCGCGGCTGAAACGGCTGGTCACCGGCACGCCGGTGACCGCGGACATCGTGCGGCGATTCGTGGCGGGGGAGACCAGGGCCGAGCTGATCCCGGTGGCCAGGCAGCTGCTCGCGAGCGGGCGCGCGGTGAGCGTGGACTATCTCGGCGAGAACACCACCGACCGCGCGCAGGCCGACGCGGCGGTCGCGGAGTATCTGTCGCTGCTCAACGACCTGTCCGCACTGGATGTTTCGCTCGGTCCCACGGGTGCGGCGCCGCTCGAGGTATCGGTGAAACTGTCGGCGCTGGGGCAGGCGCTGCCCGATGACGGACCCGCCATCGCCACCGAGAACCTGCGGACGTTGTGCACCAAAGCGGTGCAGTCGGGCATCTGGGTCACCGTCGACGCCGAGGACCACACCACCACCGATGCCACCCTGGCGACCGTGTCCGAACTGCGCGAGGAGTTCCCGTGGCTCGGCACGGTATTGCAGGCCTATCTGCGCCGCACCGAGGCCGACTGCCGGGATTTCGCCGGCCCCGGTTCGCGGATCCGGTTGTGCAAGGGTGCCTATCGAGAACCGGAAGAGGTGGCCTATCAGCACCGCGACGAGGTCGACGCCTCCTATCGGCGCTGCCTCGATGCGCTCATGCGCGGCGAGGGCTATCCGATGGTCGCCTCGCACGATCCGGAGATGATCGCCGCCGCCGACTGGCTGCTGGCCGACACCGGGCGCGGTGCGGGCGATGTCGAATATCAGATGCTCTACGGCATCCGCGAGGACGAACAGGCCAGGATCGCCGCCGCCGGGAACACCATGCGGGTGTACGTGCCCTACGGCGACCAGTGGTATGGCTATCTCATGCGCAGGCTGGCCGAGCGGCCGGCCAACCTCGGCTTCTTCCTGCGTGCCCTGGCCGGACGCTGACCGGCCGGCGACACGGCCCGCTCACACCAGCGGCAGGCCCTTGCGCATGCGGCGGCGTAGATCCCAGAGATAGAAGTTCAACGGGAACATCCTGGCGGGCTCGGGCAGCCGGGTGACGATCGCGCCGATGAGCCGCATCAGCCGATCGAAACGCCGCTGGTCCCGCGCCGACCAGCGCATGCCCATCTCCCGGCGCAGATGCCACGGCAGCACACCGGTGACCACGAAACGCTGGAACCGCGCGAACAGCACCTGCACCACCCGCGGCATCATCTTCAGGTCGATCAGATCGTTGAAATAGTCGCGCACCACCGGGTCGATCGCGGTGGCGGCCAGGTTGGTCTCCCAGTATTCGGCGAAGGCCGCGCGATCGGCGGGCCACATCTCCGGACGCATCTGGAGGGTGGCGCCCAGGCGCACGCTGTGCTGATAGAAGGCGTCCGCGGCGTCCTCGTCGATGCCGCCGCGCAGTTTGTCGAGCATGTCGGCGAAGCCCCAGTACAGGCAGGCCGCCACCCACAGTTGCAGGTTCGGGTCGAAGGCGTTGTACTTCACCGGGCTCGACGGCTTGGACCGGATGCTGCGGTGCGAGCCGTTGACGGCCTCGCGGTAGGCGGCGCGTTCGGCCTCGCTGCCCATCATCGCGACCGCGAGGTAGGTGAGCGTGGTGCGCAGGCGCTTGAGCGGATGCACCATCACCTTGCCGCTGTCGACATCGCTTTCCAGCACGCCGTAGGCGACCGGGCGCAGGCCCAGCTGCATGATGACGTTGGCGGTGCCGCCGAGGAAGGCGGAGACGCCGTCGATGTAGTCCTCGACGACGAAGTCCGCCGGTGGCGCCGGGACGGGTCCGCCGGTGGTGGCGGGCGCGACAGCGGTCATCGTTGACCTCACTTCCGATGAGAAGGTTACGCGGAAACCTTCTCACTCGCTCACCTTATGTGTCAATCGACGATGAAACTGTGCAATGCTTGGTCAGTCATTGTTTCGCCAACTCTCGCGGAGGTGCCGATATGGCGGCGCTGGCCGATCTGCTGCCGCTGGTGCGTACCCAGCGCAAGGATCAGGATCAAACCGTGCTGTCCGCGGCCCTGCTGGCGTTCCTGGACTTCGGCATCAAACGCACCAGCATGGGTGAGGTGGCGCGGCGCGGCGGACTGTCGCTGGCGACGCTGTACCGGCGGTTCGCGGGCAAGACCGACCTCATCCAAGCCGTCGGGTTACAGCAGACGCGCGAATTCATCGACGGCGTCGACGCCGCGGTGCAGCGCCAGATCGAGCGCGCCGCCGGCGCCGAGGATCAGATCGTCGAGCTGTTCGTGGCCTTTCTCGCCGGCCTGCGCAGCAACAAGCTGCTGGATCGGCTGTTGCAGACCGAACCCGAGATCGTGTTGCCGTACCTGACGGTGAAGGGTGCGCCGGTGATCGAACTCGGCCGCGATTACGTCGCGGAGTTCATCACCCGATTGCAGCGTGAAGGCAAACTGCCCGACTACGACCCGCTACCGCTGGCGGAGATGATCGCCAGAACCGCGCTGTCGCTGGCGCTCACTCCGCAGACGGTGATCCCGCTCGATGACGATGCGGCGGCGCGGGAATTCGCCCGCGACCACGTGGTGGTGTCGTTCCGAATTCCCTGAACGCTCAGACCAGCGGCCTCCCCAGGCGGCGGCGCAGCCGCATATCGGCCAGAAAAGCGTTGACCGGGAACGTCTTCACCGCCACCGGAAGCCGGGCTTCGATCGCGCCGACCCCGCGCAGGAAACGGCCGAGCCTGCGCTCATCCTGCTCGCTCCAGCACATGCCCATCTGTTCGCGCAGATGCGGCGGCAGCAGCCCGGCGGTGACGAAGCGGTGGAAGCGCAGCACCGCGGGCAACCGCATCGGCCGCGGGAACATCTTCAGGTCGACGATGGCGTTCAACATCGCACGCACCGGCGGATCGATGGAGGTGGCGGCCAGGTTCTCGGTCCAGTACCGCTCGAAGGCGGCGCGATCGGGCGGCCACAGGTGTTCCGGCATCTGGAGGGTGGTGCCGAACCGGGCGGCGTGGCGGTAGAAGGCGTCGGCGGCGGCGTCGTCCATCGGGCCGTGCAGACGGTCGTGCAGATCGCGCCCGCCCCAGTACAGGCAGGCTGCCACCCACAGTTGCAGGCGCGGATCGAAGGCGTTGTACTGCACGGGACTGGACTTGGTCGAGCGCACCGGGCGATGTGAGCCGTTGACGGCCGCGCGGTAGGCGGCGCGTTCGTCCTCGCTACCCAGCATCGCCACGGCCAGATAGGTGAGCGTGGTGCGCGTTCGCTTGACCGGATGAAGCAGGATCTTGCCGCTGTCCACCGGGCTCTCCAGCACGCCGTAGCCGACGCTCGGGTGGCTCAGCTGCATGATGACGTTGGCGGCGGCGCCGAAGAGCGCGGCGGAACCGTCGATATGGCGGCGGATATCGAATTCGCCGGTGCGCGAGTCGATGCTCGCGCGCGAAGTGCTGGTCATCGTGGACCCCGTCTCGCCGTTGAGAAGGTTGTACAACTACTTTCTCACCGCGTCATCGGGGGTGTCAACGGTGCCCGGCCCATCGCGGGATCGGGTTGGCAACGCTTCGCCGCCCGCTGTGGTGACGCTCCCCCGGCTTCTGCCGCCCGCCGCGCACGCGGGCGTCGCTCCCGATGCCTTGCTGGGCGAGCTGCCTGCTCCGGACCCGTGGGTTCGGGCGGCCCTCCCGGTGCATCGATGGTGACGCCGAGGTGCCTCCTCCGGAGGCGTCGCTCGGACCGGGCGCGGTAGCGTGAGCGGATGCCCTACGGTCCGCCGCTGCTGCTCCGCTCCCTGGACCCGCTCGCCGTCGCCGCGGGCGCGGATATCCCGGACGCCGTCACCATCGACGGCGTCACCCTCTCGCGCAGCGATCTGCTCGGCGCCGCGACGTCGGTGGCCGAGCGCATCGCCCGCGCCGACCGGGTGGCGGTGCTGGCCCGGCCCACCGCGACCACCGTGCTGGCCGTGGTCGGCTGCCTGATCGCAGGCGTGACGGTCGTGCCGGTGCCACCGGATGCCGGCGCCGCCGAATCCGCCCATATCCTGGCCGATTCCGGTGCGCAGGCCTGGCTCGGCGAAGCGCCGGAGGGTACCCACCTTCCGGTGGTCCCGGTCCGGTTGCATGCCAGGTCGTGGCACACCTATCCCGAACCCGACCCGGCGGCAACGGCTTTCGTGCTCTACACCTCCGGCACCACCGGCCTGCCCAAGGGCGTGATGCTCAGTCGCGGCGCCATCGCCGCGGGTCTGGACGCCCTCGCCGAAGCCTGGTCGTGGACCGCCGACGACGTTCTGGTGCACGGACTTCCGCTGTTCCACGTGCACGGGCTCATCCTCGGTGTGCTCGGCGCGCTCCGGGTCGGCAGCCCGCTCGTCCACACCGGCAAGCCGACGCCGGAGGCCTACGCCGCCGCTCGCGGCACCCTGTACTTCGGGGTGCCGACGGTGTGGTCCCGCATCGCGGAAAACCCGGACGCGGCGAAGCAATTGGCCGACGCGCGGCTGCTGGTCTCCGGCAGCGCACCGCTGCCCGTGCCGGTCTTCGAACGCCTCGCCGAACTCACCGGCCACGCGCCCGTCGAGCGCTACGGCATGAGCGAAACCATGATCACCCTGTCCACCCGCGCCGACGGCGAACGCCGCCCCGGCTGGGTCGGCCTGCCCGTGCGCGGTGTGGAAACCCGGCTGCGCGACGAATCCGGCGCCCCCGTCCCACACGACGGTGAAAGCATCGGCGGACTCCAGGTCCGCGGGCCGATGCTGTTCGACGGTTACCTCAACCGGCCGGACGCGACCAGCGAAACCTGGACCGACGGCTGGTTCGACACCGGCGATGTCGCGGTCATCGACCCAGCGGGGTTCCACCGCATCGTCGGTCGAAAGTCGGTGGACCTTATCAAAACCGGTGGTTTCCGGGTCGGCGCCGGAGAAATCGAGGCGACGTTGCTCGGGCACCCAGCGGTCGCTGAAGCAGCAGTGATCGGCGTTGCCGATTCCGACTTGGGGCAGCGAATCGTTTCGTACGTCGTCGCGCGGGCCGGGATCAGCCGACCGGACGAAACGGAACTGATCGACTTCGTGGCACGTGAGCTGTCGAATCACAAGCGTCCTCGTGAGATTCACGTGGTCGAATCCTTGCCTCGTAATGCGATGGGGAAGGTTCAGAAGAAGCTGCTGTTGCCGGAGACAGACGCAAGCGACTGACTATGATCGGACCGGTCAGTGGTCCCCGCGCAGGCGGGGTTGATCCTCAGCCTTCTTCGGTCCATCAGTCAGAGGTCGCGTGCTCCCCGCGTACGCGGGGATTGACCGCCGATGAGGTCGATCGCTCGACGACGAGGCCTACTGGGTGTTCGCCAGCAGGGCGTATTGGGCGGCGGCCTGTTGGCGGACGTCGGTGGGGTCGTCGCCGGTGACGAAGGCGGCGTAGCGGCGGTAGGTGAGATAGCAGCGGGCCACGGCAGGTTTGCCGGTGGTGGCGGGGCGTTCGACGCAGCGGGTGCCTGGGACGTCGGCGGGTGGGTCGATGGGGGAGGTGTTCGCGCTCTGGTTCTCCGACCAGGCGGTGCCGAAGGTGGTGGCGGCCGCGTTGTCGCGGAAGCGGAAGACCGTGGTGGTGCCGGACTGGGCTACCGCGTCGACGCCGCCGGCATCCCAGGCCGCGCGCAGTTCCGGGGCGTCGGCCGGTTGGAAATGGATGACGGCGCGCCCGCTCCAGGCCGCGTAATCGCGGGAGGCGATGGGCACGCGTTGATCGCGGGGGCCGGGGGTCAGCGCGCGGCGCAGCATGCCGTCGGGGTCGCGGGGGAGGTCGGCGAATTCGCCGGGCGGGGTCGGCTCGAACTCGTCCAGCAGTGGCAGTTGGGTGTCGAAGACCTCACGGAGGCGGGTGGTCATCGCGTCCAGGTCCGGCGTCGGATGCTGGAGGAAGACGCTGATGACGATCTCGTCGTGCGCCATCAACGCGCTCACGGTTTTGATACCCGGACGCCAATGGGCATGGGCCTGTGCGTATCCGGGGACCGTGACCGGCCGATTATCGGGGCTCACCGCGAAGTCGGTGCTCTCCAGTTCACGCGCCGCGGTGCTCGCCCGCACGGCGTCGGGGAAACGCATGAGCACCACCCGGGTGACGGTGGCGTCGGTTTCGGTGGGGCGGACCTCAGTGGGGAACGGCTCATCAGCCTCGGCGATATCGAAGGCCACCAGGAAGCCGTGCCGCTCCAGCGTCGGCAGATTGACATTGGAGATGGCCGAGGCGTCGGCGGCCTTCTTGGGGCTGTCGATCACATCGGTGCCCCAGTTGTGCACGAGCTCTTCGTCCATCTCATGCGGCACCGCGATGGCGCCCGCCATCCGCAGACCCTCCAGGATCGGGCCGTCGGAGGGCAACCGCACCCCGTCCACGCCGAGCGGTTCGATCGGGTAAGCGCCGACGTCGAGGGTGCGTACGTCGACCTCGGCGGCCACCGGAGTACCGGCGACCGTGGAGCACGCCGTGATCGTCGCGAGCGCGCCGGCCGCGGCGAGCCGGATCAGAACGGTGCGGTACGAACCCATTCGTCGATCACCTCCTGGTGCGTGCGGTCTTTCCAGAAGACCTGAAAGGTGATGCCCGCGCGCGGCCCCTCCGCGAACTGGACCAGCACCCACGGACCCGTCGACCCAGTGAACTGTCGCACGATCAGCGGCTGCCCATAGCGCGAACGCAGTCGCTCGGTGGCGCCTGCGGGCAGGGTAGCGATATAGGAATCGACGGTGGCGGAGTCGTCGTGGGTGAGCACTTGCAATTCGAGCTTGTTGGCATCGAGGCAGTTGAAACCGTAGGTCCACACCGCATTCGGGTTCTTGGTGGCGAAACTGCATCGCAGCTCGCGGAATCCGGAGCTGTCCGGGCCGGAGGGCAGCAGGTCGGGGAACAGCGCGACGGTCTCGCGGCCCAGCGCCCAGGGGTCCGGCGGCGTGGTGGTGGGCGGCACGGTCGTTGGTGTCGCGGGCGGCCCGGCGAGGGTGGTCGTCGGCCCGGTTGCCACCTCGTCGCCGGACCGTGCCGCGACGACCGTCGCCGTCACGGCTGCGGTGACCGCCACCAGCGCCACCACCGCGACCGGCCACCGCCACCGACGGCGGCGCTGCGGCGGCGGCGGTACCGGCGCCGGCTCGGTGAACGCCCGCCGCGCAGCCTCCACCATTGCCACGCAACTACCGAAACGTTGCTGTGGTTCCTTGGCCAGCGCCCGGGCGAAAACGTCGTCGAGCGCGGGCGGAAGATCGGGCCGCACCGCGCTGATCCTCGGCACCGGCTGTACCAGATGCGCGCTGATCAACGCCGCCGCGCTTTCGGCCGGATACGGCGGCTGCCCGGCCAACAGGTGAAATAGCGTGCAGCCCAGGGAATACTGATCCGAGCGTGGGTCGAGTGGTTTGCCCTCCAGCTGCTCCGGCGAGGCGTAGCGCAGTGTGGCCAGCAGGGTGCCGGTCTGGGTCAGCGAGGTGGCCTCGTCGCGGGCCTTCGCGATGCCGAAATCGGTGAGCAGCACCCGTTCCTGGCTGTTCGGTTCGCTGCGGATCAGAATATTGGCGGGCTTCACATCCCGGTGCAGCATGCCCTGGCGATGCGCGTAATCGAGCGCGCCCGCCGTCGCGGCCGCCACAAACAGTGCCCGCAGCGGCGGCATCTGCCCGGCGCGCATGGCCGTCTCGGCGTCTGTGCCCTCGACGTACTGCATGCTGATCCACAGCTGCGATCCCTCGCGGCCACGATCGTGGATTGTCACGATATTCGGATGATCGAGCCGCCCGGCCAGTTCGGCCTCGCGCTCGAACCGCCCCCGGAACACCGGGTCCTCGGCGAACGAGGAATGCAGCAGCTTCAACGCCACCAGCCGGGGCAGCCGCGGATGCCGCGCCGCGTACACACTGCCCATCCCACCCACACCGAGCACCCGCTCGATCCGGTACCCGGCGAAGTCGGCACCGGGCCGGAGTGCGTGCATGGGGGCACGGTAACCGACCCGTTCAGGGTGTTCAATCGTTGCCGGGTGGGCGCGCGAAACATCCCGTCGCCCGTCAGCGGGCGCGGGCCGCGACACCGGGGCGCCCTCGGCAGAGCGCGCCATCGCGGGCGCTGCGGCGGCCGGATGCGGGAGGTCCGCGTGCCTGCTCGACTACCGGTACTGCGCTTTTCGCCGCAGGGATCCGGCCGGCCGGGCCCTGCCGGGAGCGTTCGGCGGCTGGCCCGGGGCCGGATGTGGCGGGCGGGCGCGGTGCGGTAGCAGGGCCTGGAACCGGCTTGGGCTCGGCGGTGGATCAGTCGTTGGCGTGCAGGTCCGCGTTGAGTTCGATGCCGGTGCCCTTGCGGTGGACGACCTCGACGGCGCCGGTGACGGAGTTGCGGCGGAACAGTAGGTTGTTCTGGCCGCTGAGCTGGGCGGCTTTGACGGTGGTCCCGTCGGGGGTGGTGACCTTGGTGCCCGCGGTGAGGTAGAGGCCGGCTTCGAGGACGCAGTCGTCGCCGAGCGGGATGCCGAGGCCGGAGTTGGCGCCGAGCAGGGAGCGTTCGCCGATGGAGATGACGGTGGTGCCGCCGCCGGAGAGGGTGCCCATGGTGGAGGCGCCGCCGCCGATGTCGGAGCCGTCGCCCACCACGACGCCCGCGGAGATGCGGCCTTCGACCATGGAGGCGCCGAGGGTGCCTGCGTTGAAGTTGACGAAGCCTTCGTGCATGACGGTGGTGCCCGAGGCCAGATGCGCGCCGAGGCGCACGCGGTCGGCGTCACCGATGCGCACGCCGGAGGGCACCACATAGTCGACCATGCGCGGGAACTTGTCGACGCTGTAGACGGTCACCGCGCCGCGGGCGCGCAGCTTGGCGCGGGTGGTCTCGAAACCCTCCACCGCGGCGGGGCCGTGGTTGGTCCACACCACATTGCTGAGCAGGCCGAACTGGCCTTCCAGGCTCACCTCGTGCGGACGAACCAGCCGGTGCGAGAGCAGATGCAGCCGCAGGTAGACGTCGTGCGCATCCACGGGCGCGGCGGACAGGTCGGCGATGGTGGTCTGCACCGCGATCACCTCGACGCCGCGGGCCTCGTCGGGACCGACCAGCGCGGCGAATTCCGCGGGCACCTCGTCGAGCCGCTTGGTCGCGGTCTCGGCGAATTCACCCAGCTGGGGATTCGGGAACCAGGTGTCGAGGACGGTGCCGTCCGCGGTCACATTGGCGATACCGACTGCAGTTGCTCCCTGAATGCTCACGTCAGCAGAGCCTACCGACCGTCCGGCTCCCGTGGTGCAGCCACGTCACCGGCTGCCGCGCAGATCACGGCATCGCCGGCGGGTGATTCGGTGCGTGGCCGTCGCCGGTTCCCGTGGTAGCTGCCCGCCGTCCTGTCGCCGTCGCACCGACTTGCCCCGGCGTCGGCGTCCAGTCACCCTGGGCCGGCACTGTCTCGCCAACGTCTTCGCGTCGACCCCACGGGGCCTTCGCGTCGGTCGACGGGGCCTTCGCGTCGGTCGACGGGGCCTTCGCGTCGGTCGACGGGGCCTTCGCGTCGGTCGACGGGGCCTTCGCGTCGGTCGACGGGGCCTTCGCGTCGGTCGACGGGGCCTTCGCGTCGGTCGACGGGGCCTTCGCGTCGGTCGACGGGGCCTTCGCGTCGGTCGACGGGGCCTTCGCGTCGGTCGACGGGGCCTTCGCGTCGATCCACGGCGTCTTCGCGTCGGTCGACGGGGCCTTCGCCTCGTCCCACGGCGCCTTCGCCTCGTCGCTGCCGCCGCCGGAGACCCGCTGACTACCCTGAACCGGTGACCCTCGATCTGCGCGCCGACCCGATTGCCCTCACCGCCGCCCTCGTCGACATCCCGAGTGTGTCCAGGGACGAGCTGGCCGTCACCGACGCGGTGGAGGCCGCGCTGCGGACCCAGACCAGCGGCTTCGAGATCGTGCGCGACGGCAATGTGGTGCTCGCGCGCACCGATCGCGGCCTGCCGACCCGCGTGGTGCTGGCCGGGCATCTGGATACCGTGCCGATCGCCGACAATGTGCCGAGCCGGATGGACACCGAGGACGGCGAGCCGGTGATGTACGGCTGCGGCACCGTGGACATGAAATCCGGTGACGCGGTGTTCCTGCACCTGGCCGCGACCGTCGCCGAACCCGCGCACGACCTGACGTTGATTTTCTACGACTGCGAGGAGATCGCCGCCCAGTTCAACGGCCTGGCCCGGATCGAGCGGGAACGCCCCGAATGGCTCGACGGCGACTTGGCGATCCTCGGTGAGCCGTCCGGCGGCTGGATCGAGGCCGGCTGCCAGGGCACCTTGCGCGTCCGGCTCGCCACCGCGGGCACCAGGGCGCATTCGGCGCGGGCCTGGCTGGGCGACAACGCCATCCACCGGTTGGCGCCGGTATTGCAGCGGCTGTCCGACTACCGGGCGCGCCAGGTCGATATCGACGGCTGTGTGTACCGCGAGGGTCTGTCTGCGGTGCGGGTCGCCGGTGGGGTGGCGGGCAATGTGGTACCCGACGCCGCCGAGGTCGACGTGAACTTCCGGTTCGCGCCCGACCGCAGCGTCGCCGACGCCACCGAGCACGTCCGCGAGGTGTTCGCCGGTTTCGAGCTCGATTTCCAGGTCACCGACGCGGCGCCCGGCGCGCTGCCCGGCCTCACCGCCCCCGCGGCCAAGGACTTGATCACCACCGTGCACGCGCACGGTGCCGCCGGTGTGCGCGCCAAGTACGGCTGGACCGACGTCTCCCGGTTCGCCGCCCGTGGCGTACCCGCGGTGAACTTCGGCCCCGGCGATCCGAACCTGGCGCACAAACGTGACGAGCGGGTCCCGCTGGCCCAGATCACCCAGGTCACGGCGATGCTGCGGAGCTATCTCACCGGCGCTGCGTGACGCCGCCGGACCACCACTGATGGCCGACGGAACCGAGGCAAAGGCTGGTCAGCATCGTTTTCGAGGGAAGCGAGACCGAACCGCGACGCCGCAGGCGGCGCCAATAGACTCAGCCCCATGTCCACCGACGCCGCCGAGCCACTCAACAGCAAGCCGAAGTCGACAGCCAGATTCCGCGGGCCGATCATGTTCCGCCGGGATCGCAAGCCCGGCGTCGGCACCGCCGACCGGAATCTGCTGGATCGGCGTGGCGACAGCGATTGGGTGCATACCGACCCGTGGCGGGTGCTGCGCATCCAGGCCGAGTTCGTGGAGGGTTTCGGGGCGCTGGCCGAGGTGCCGCGCGCGGTGTCGGTGTTCGGTTCGGCGCGTACGCCGGTCGATCATCCTGAATACGAGGCCGCCCGCGCCATCGGTTCCGCGTTGGCGCACGCCGGGTTCGCGGTGATCACCGGCGGCGGGCCCGGCGCGATGGAGGCCGCCAACCGGGGCGCGTGTGAGGCGGGCGGCTATTCGATCGGGCTCGGTATCGAATTGCCGTTCGAGCAGGGGCTCAACGAATGGGTCGATCTCGGTATCAATTTCCGCTACTTCTTCGTCCGCAAGACCATGTTCGTCAAGTACTCGCAGGCATTCGTCTGCCTGCCGGGCGGTTTCGGCACCATGGACGAGTTGTTCGAGGCACTGACGCTGGTGCAGACCCGCAAGATCACCCGGTTCCCGATCATCTTGTTCGGCACCAGGTTCTGGGGCGGGCTGGTGGACTGGATCCGCGATTCGCTGCTGGGGGCGGGCAAGATCTCGCCGGGCGATGTGGATCTGCTCTACGTCACCGACAGCGTCGAGGACGTGGTGCGCATTCTGGAGCAGGCCACCGCCGAGCGTGAGAATCTGGAAACGATGGGCACGGAGGACAAGTGGTGAGCGCGGCCGAACGCGCCCACGCCGTCTGCGTCTACTGCTCGGCCAGCACCATCGACGGCGCGCAGCTGGAGCTGGCGGCGCGGGTCGGCACCGAAATCGCCCGGCGCGGTTGGCAATTGGTGTCCGGCGGCGGCCACGTGTCGATGATGGGCGCGGTGGCCACGGCCGCCCGCGCCGGCGGCGCGAACACCATCGGCGTGATCCCGAAGCATCTGGTGCACCGCGAGGTGGCCGATGTGGACGCCGACGAACTCGTCGTCACCGACACCATGCGCCAGCGCAAGCAGGTGATGGAGGACCGCGCCGACGCCTTCCTCACCCTGCCCGGCGGCATCGGCACGCTAGAGGAATTCTTCGAGACGTGGACCGGTGCCTACCTCGGCGTACACGACAAACCCGTCGTCGTGCTGGATCCGGACGGGCATTACCGCGGGTTGTTCGCCTGGGTGGACGAGCTGCACGCGCGCGGTTTCGTCCCGCAGCCCGCGCTGGATCGGGTGCGCGTCGTCGCCGACTTCGACGAGGCATTCGAGGCACTCGTTCCGAGTACGGCGCGACGAGAGCCCGGCACTCCGGAGCCGGTGGGCAATCCCGCTGCCGCCCAGCAGCATCCGATCGAGGAGTACTGATTCCGTGCGCAACGACGCCACCGTCAGCGTGTTCGACCTGGCCAAGAGCCTGCTCGGGATGGCGGTGGACGCGCCGGGCATGCTGCGCAATGCCTTCGGCATGCTGGTCGGCCCCGGTGACAAGGCGTCGGTCGGCCGGTATTTCCAGCGGGCGGCGCACCGTCATCCGCATCGGGCGTTCCTGCGGTTCGAGGGCCACGAATACACCTACGGCGCAGCCAATTCGCTGGTGAACCGCTACGCGAGCGTGCTGGCCGAGCACGGCGTCGGCCGCGGTGACGTGGTCGGTGTGCTGATGACCAACCGCCCGGAAACCCTGTTCACGGTGCTGGCCACGGTCAAGCTCGGCGCCACCGTCGGCCTGCTCAATCACCATCAGCGCGATCGGGTGCTCGCGCACAGCTTCGGGTTGCTCGGCAGTGTGGTGAACGTCGTCGGTGCGGAATGCCAGGAGGCGCTCGATTCGCTGGCCGAGCCGCCGGCCCGGCTGCTGTACGCCGAGGATCTGCATGCCGAAGCCCAGCTCGGCGATCCGTCCGATCCGCCGGTCTGCGCGGAGGTGACCGCGGGGGAGCGGGCGTTCCTGATCTTCACCTCGGGCACCACCGGCCTGCCGAAGGCCAGCGTGATGACGCATCTGCGCTGGTCCAAGAGCATGTCCGGGCTCGGTGGCCTCGGCGTCCGGCTCCGCGGTGACGACACGATGTACTGCTGTCTGCCGCTGTACCACAACAACGCGCTCACGGTGGCGCTGTCGTCGGTGCTTGCGGCCGGTGCGACCTTCGCGCTGGGCAGGCAGTTCTCGGCATCCCGCTTCTGGGACGAGGTGATCGGCGAGCGCGCCACCGCGTTCATCTACATCGGCGAACTGTGCCGGTATCTGCTCAACCAGCCGGCCCGGCCGACCGACCGTACGCACCGGGTGCGCCTGGCCGTCGGCAACGGTCTGCGGCCGGAGCTGTGGGACGAATTCCGGCGGCGCTTCGGCATCGGGCGGATCGTGGAGTTCTACGGCGCCAGCGAGGCCAACATCGCGTTCGTCAACGCCTTCGGGGTCGACCGCACCGCCGGTTTCGGGCCGCTGCCCTACGCCATCGTGGAATACGACGAGGACACCGGAAAGCCCGAGCGCGGCCCGGACGGCCGGTTGCGTCGCGTGCGTTCGGGTGGCGTCGGACTGCTGCTGGCCAAGGTCACCGGCCGCACGCCGTTCGACGGCTACACCGACCAGGCCGCCTCCGAGGCCAAACTCGTGCGTGACGGCTTCCGACCTGGCGATGTCTGGTTCGACACCGGCGATCTGGTGCGCGATCAGGGCTGGTTCCATATCGCCTTCGTCGACCGGCTCGGCGATACCTTTCGCTGGAAGGGCGAGAACGTGGCCACCACCGAGGTCGAGGCGGCGCTGAGCGCCTCGCCGGCCATTTCCCAGGCCGTGGTATTCGGCGTGGACATCCCCGGTACCGACGGCAAGGCCGGGATGGCGGCGGTGACCCTCGCACCCGGCGCCGAATTCGACGGAACAGCGCTGGCCGAGCTGGCGTATGAGCGGCTGCCGCGGTACGCGGTGCCGCTGTTCATCCGGGTGGTCGATGAACTCGAGACCACCTCCACGTTCAAGAGCCGCAAGGTAGAACTGCGCAAACAAGGGTATTCGCCCGACGATGATTCCGACGTGTTCGTCCTCGCCGGCCGCGCCGACGGCTATATCCCGGCCTATCCGGGCTACGCCGCCGATGTGGCGACCGGGCGCGCGCCCCGGGACTGACCGGGGTCCGCGCCCGAAACCGGTTATTACACGAGTCGGTACAGTCGACCCCATGTTCCGCCCCGACGCGCCGTCGCCGACCCTGTGCGGACGCCCGGTGGCGACGGACCGGGCGCTGGTCATGGCGATTGTGAACCGCACCCCGGACTCGTTCTACGACCGGGGCGCCACCTTCACCGATGCCGCCGCCATGGACGCCGTGGCCCGCGCGGTCGACGAGGGCGCCGATCTGGTCGATATCGGCGGTGTCAAAGCCGGGCCCGGCGAGGTGGTCGATGCCGCCGAGGAAACCCGCCGGGTGGTCCCGTTCGTCGCCGCCATCCGCGCTGCCTACCCGGACCTGCTGATCAGCGTCGACACCTGGCGCGCCGAGGTGGGGCGTACAGCGATCGGCGAGGGCGCCGATCTGATCAACGACACCTGGGCGGGCGCCGATCCCGATCTGGTCGCGGTCGCCGCCGAACTGGGCGCGGGCATCGTGTGCAGCCATACCGGCGGCGCCGTACCGCGCACCAGACCGCACCGGGTCCGCTACTCCGACGTGGTCGCCGAGGTCACCGCCACGGTGGTGCGGGCGGCGGAGGCGGCGCTGGCCGCCGGGGTGCGGCGCGATTCGATCCTGATCGACCCGACCCACGATTTCGGAAAGAACACCTACCACGGGCTCGAACTGTTGCGTAGAGCCGACGATCTTGTAAATACCGGATGGCCGGTCTTGATGGCGCTCTCCAACAAGGATTTCATCGGAGAGACTCTTGGTGTCGATCTCACCGAGCGGCTGGAGGGCACATTGGCAGCAACGGCATGGTCGGCGGCGGCAGGCGCTCGAGTCTTCCGCGTCCACGAAGTCGCCGCGACCCGGCGCGTAGTGGACATGATTGCCGCGATACAGGGTATCCGGCCCCCCGCACGAACCCTGCGAGGTCTGGTATGAACATCCAACACCGTGAGCCCAGCTGGGCGATGACGAATACCTGGGATGCCCCGGAGTGGGCGGTAGACGAACTCGTCGCCGCCAAGGCGGGCCGCACCGTCTCGGTGGTGCTGCCCGCGCTGAACGAGCAGGACACCGTTGCCGCGGTGGTGGCCAGTATCCGGCCGCTGCTCGGCAGTCTGGTAGACGAGCTGGTGGTGCTCGATTCCGGCTCCACCGACGCGACCGCCGAGCGGGCCCGCGCGGCTGGCGCCCGGGTGGTCAGCCGGGAACAGGCCGTCCCGGAACTCGATCCGGTGCCGGGCAAGGGCGAGGTGCTGTGGCGTTCGCTGGCGGTGACCAGCGGCGACCTGGTGGCCTTCGTCGACTCGGACCTCATCGATCCC
Organism: Nocardia sp. CDC519; assembly: GCF_059509835.1. Classification (NCBI taxonomy): domain Bacteria; kingdom Bacillati; phylum Actinomycetota; class Actinomycetes; order Mycobacteriales; family Nocardiaceae; genus Nocardia; species Nocardia sp. CDC519. Next base: position 3,712,878 of record NZ_CM183377.1, read on the forward strand.
GATCCGGCCTTCGTGCCCAAACTGCTGGGCCCGCTGCTGACGGTGGACGATCTGCACCTGGTCAAGGCCTACTACCGCAGGCCGCTGCGGCAGGGCGACGCGGTCGAGGCCCATGGCGGCGGCCGCGTCACCGAACTGGTGGCCCGGCCGCTGCTTGCGGCGCTGCGCCCCGACCTCTCGGAGGTGCTGCAACCGCTCGGCGGCGAATACGCCGGCACCAGGGAACTGCTCACCTCAGTGCCGTTCGCCCCCGGCTACGGCGTGGAGATCGGGCTGCTGCTCGACACCTACGACCGGCTCGGCCTCGACGCCATCGGCCAGGTCAACCTGGGGGTGCGCACCCACCGCAATCGCCCGCTGGCCGACCTCGGCGTGATGAGCAGGCAGATCCTCGGCACCGTGCTCGGCCGCAGCGGCGTCCGCGATTCCGGTGCGGCGCTGACCCAGTTCCCGTTGATCGGCGACGAGTTCACCGCCCACAGCACCGAGGTGTGCCTGACCGACCGTCCGCCGATGAACACGGTGCGGCCGGAGAGTGTCGCGGCCTGAGCGGTGGGTAGCGGTTGGGCTGTCCGGTTCGCGCCGGCGGTAGACCGGGCATCGTTGTCCGCCGAGGGCTGGCGCTGGACCTACCGCTGACCTGATTCCTCGCGCCGAACATGTCGCCGCCGACGACAGCGGTGGAATCCGCTGCCGATGTCAGCGGTGGAATCGCGGCTGTGGGTTGGTCCAGCCGTCAGTGTGCTCCTGGTTCGTCGTCGGCGGCGGGTGACTCCGCGGCCGGGCCGTCGGCCGTCGGCGGTGCGGGGGATGGCTGGGTGCTCGGCTCGGAGAATGGTTCGGCATCGCCCGGCGATGTCCCGCCGGTAACGGCAGGTGCCGGCTCGTCCGTGTCGGTGGACGTCTGCCTACCGGAGTCGCCACGGTCGCCCTCGCCGGTGCCGGGTCGACCGTGCCCGGGCCCCGCGTCGGCCCCGGCGTCGTCCGCGATTCCGCTCGGCTCGGCGGCCGCGGACACATCGTCGGAGCGCAGATGTTCGGGCCCGGATTCGTCGGCGAGCCGGGCCTGCAATTCGGCCACCGTGACGTGGGCGCGGCGATGCTCGGCGGGCTTGCGGATGAAGATGGCGATGGTCACCAGCAATCCGATTGCGATCAGTGCGATCGCAATGATCGTCATCACATTCACCTGTGCCTCCGCGTCATGTGATTGCCGGAAAACCGGGACCGAGCAGAGCCGGCGCCGTCGAATGGTTACTTCCTGGCTATCTAAGCATGCGGCGGTACGGTGCGCGGCCGAGGGTGAGCGTTCAAGCACAAGGCGTCGCCGGATGCCAAGCCGTCGCGGCCGAATGCACCGACGTGCCCGGATCTGTGTCGGGACGGATTCGCCGCCGGGATTCAGCAGCGGGCGGAATTCAGCGGCGGGTGCGCAGCGCCTGCGGCCGCACCTCGGCCGGCTCATGGCGATACACCGGCGTCAGCATCTCGGCCTCCAGCGGTTCACCGGTCGCGCGGTCGAAGCGCACCGCGATCAATACCGAGAACCGTCGGGTGCCCGCGCGTTCGTGCAGCCCGGCGAGCCGAGTCGCCAGCAGCCGGACAGCACCGAGCGAGCCGGGCGGATGCAGGCCGTCGATCACCAGGATCGAGCCCTGACCGTCGGGGCGCGGGAGCCGGGCGAGATAGGCGATGTCGTGCGGGTCGGGACCGGAGGGCCGATACACCCGCCGCGCGGCTCGATCCTCGATACCGCGACGGCCGTCGCCGGCACGGGCCACCGAGCGCCGAAGCCGGGGATCGGCGGCGATCAGCTGACGCAGGCTCGGCGAGAGTTCGGGCCCGCCGAGCACGATCAGCCCGTCGCGGTTGAGATCGAGGGGATGTCCCGGCGGGAACTGTTCGACGGTGACCGCGAATCCCAGCTCCCGCAGTAGATCCGCCAGCCGCGGTGCCGCGGCCGGATCGGGGGCGCCGATCAATCGGCCGGTACGCACCCGGGGCGTGAGAACGGTGAGCGCGCCGTGCCCGAAGAACAAGCCCTCCGGTGCCGGGCCCTGCGTGCTCACCTGATGGATGCGCGCCCGGGAAAGCCCGGCCGCCGCACCGATTCTGGCGAACGTCCAGCCCTCGGCATGCAATTCACGGATCACCGCGCGACGAATTCGCGTGAGCTCGTTGATGGTCTGCTGCGCCGCCGCGACACCGTCAGTGGCTGCCTTGAGGCGCTCGACCTTGTCCTCGATCGCGAACACCCGCGCCACGTCATCGGCCGACATGTGCGAAGTGTAGACAGCGTAAGCCGGACGGGTGTCTAGTTCGCTTGACAGATCAGGTGGCGTCGGTGTCGATCGGCGGACGTTCGTTGCGCTCCAACGGTTTCTCCGGCTTCGGCGCTGGGTAACCCGGCATACCGCTATTGGTGCCGTAGAGGTCCTGCTTGTCCGGCATGGCCTTGCCGATATCGCTGAACAGCGAATCGTCACCGTTCAGAAGGTGTTTGGTCACCATCGACTTCGGGGTCATGCCGCGCAGCTCGTTCAGGTCGGCGAGCGGCTTACGCAGATCCTCGAATTCGGGCCCGAGCTCCTGCTTCAACTGCGCTGTCGCGCCACTGGCGTAATCGCGCACCTGCCGCAGGCTGCGCGTGGTCCAGCGCACGGCACCGGGCAAGCGCTCCGGGCCGAGGATGACGAGGGCGGCCACGAGCAGGATCACCATCTCGCTCCACCCGATGTTGCTGAACACCAGACCAGGCTACCGCGCGCCGGGGCCGCCGGATCAGTCGGATTCCAGGGTGACCGGAACGTCCACCTGCCGGCCTTCCCGGATCAACCGCACCGTCACCGTCTCACCGATCTTGTTCGCCTGCACCGCGACGACCAGCTCTTCCGGCCCCGTCACCTCACGATCGCCGACCTTGACGACGACGTCGCCCTCCACGATGCCCGCCCGCGCGGCGGGCCCGCCCGGCGCCACATCGGCCACCTCGGCGCCGCTCATCGCCTCGTTGGCGACGGCCTTGGTGCGGGCGCTCAGGCCGATCACCGGATGATGCTTGACGCCGTCGCGGATCAGGGTCTGCGCGACGTCGGTGACCACGTCCACCGGCACGGCGAAGCCGAGGCCGACCGAACCGCCGGTCTCGCTGCGGATGGCGGTGTTGATGCCGATGACCCGGCCCTCCATGTCCACCAGCGCGCCACCGGAGTTACCGGGGTTGATCGAGGCGTCGGTCTGCACCGCATCGATGACGGCCTTGGTGTCGCTGCCCTCGCCCTCGAGCTTCACCGGGCGATGCAAGGCGCTGACGATGCCGGAGGTGACCGTTTTGCTCAGTCCCAGTGGGGAACCGATCGCCAGCACGGCGTCGCCGACGCGGACGTCCTCGGACTTACCGAGCTGAGCAACAGTGAGATTTTTCACATCGACCTTCAAGACCGCGAGGTCGGTTTTGGTGTCGCGGCCGACGATGTTCGCGGGTACCCGGGTGCCGTCGGAGAACATCACCTGGATCTTGGCGTTGCCGGAACCGTCCTGGGCGGCCATGGAGATGACGTGATTGTTGGTGGCGATGTAGCCGTTGCCATCGATGACCACACCGGAGCCGGTGGCGCCGTTGTCGCCGACGGTCGTGCGGATCGAGACCACCGAGGGCAGCACCGCATCGGCGACCTGGGCGATCTGACCGTGCGGCTGCTCGGGATCTCCGGTCTGCTCGAGGGCGACCTTGCGTGAGGTCAGCGTGGAGGCCGTCTCCGCGGTCAGCCGGCCGACGAGGCCGCCGATCAGGCCGATGACCAAGGCGATGGCGGCCAGCAGCGCCAGCGCGCGCGGTGCCACCCGGGAACCGAACAGCACCTCGCGCGCCGACAGCTTGGTGGCTTCGGCCTGCGTCCGGGCCGCGGGGGTGGGCAGGGCGGGCGCACCGAGGCGGGCGCCGGATTCCGGGTCACGCCACGGATCGGCGGGGCCTGCGATCTCGGTCTGGCCGGTGACGGCGTCGGGATCACGCTGGAGGAGTTCGTCGGAGCCTTCCGGGCGGCCGAACGCCTCGGCCAGCACGGCGTCCGGCGGCCGGTTCTGCACCGGGTCGGGGCCCTGGGCGGCGGTGGCCGAGCCGGGGCGTGGTGCGAAGGATCCGGCCTGGCCGTTGGGGCGGCGGAAGGCACGAGCGGTGTGGGTATCCACGTGCGGGCGGTATACCGGGCGCGGCCCGAGCACGGGCGCGTCCGGCGGCCGCAGGTTCCCCCTGTTGGCCGCCGAATCCGAGGTGTCGGCCGATCCGGTGTTCGTCGATTCGGTGGTCACGCGCCAAACTCTACTTGCGCCACCACGTTGTCCACCGCCTACTGTCGAAGCTCGCCGCGAAAGACGCACCGAGGAAACCGGAAACGGCCTCGTCACGGGAATTGCGCGCCGCGGCGGCGGAACGATCGGTGCCGGGAAGTTCGCCGAGCGGAATGCGGGTCAGGCTGTCGTGCAGTCCGTGCGGGATGGAGATCTGGGCGGCCCGGCGCAATGCGATGCGCGCCTGCTGCTGGGCTTCGACCTCGGCCGCGCATTCGGGGCAGACGGAAATGTGCTGGGCGGCACGCAGATACGCGTTCATCCGCAGTTCGCCGTCCACATAGGCGGCGACGGCCTCACTCGCCAGATGCTCGGTGGAACGGAAACGCGGTGAACGACCTGACGTACCGGAGTCGCCAACCATTCGGTGCTCATCCTTCCAACCGACTCGATCACGGCCGGGCGCGGCGCCACGGCCGGAGATCACCCGTTCTTGCTGGTTCAGGACTCGCTCGCCGCGTCGGCGAACCGGTCCTGGGTTCCATTATGCGCAAGGTGCTCGCGCAGTGCCTGACGGCCGCGATGGATCCGGCTGCGGACGGTGCCCAGTTTCACCCCGAGCGTGGCGCCGATCTCCTCGTAGGACAGCCCCTCGATATCGCACAGCACGACCGCGGCGCGGAACTCCGGCGCCAGCGCGTCCAGCGCCGATTGCAGGTCGGGGTCGAGGCGGGCGTCGTGGTAGACCTGCTCGGGTCCTGGGCCCTGGGCCGGCACCCGGTCGTAGTCCTCGGGCAGCGCTTCCATCCGGATGCGGCTGCGGCGGCGGACCATGTCCAGGAACAGGTTGGTGGTGATGCGGTGCAGCCAGCCCTCGAAGGTGCCCGGCTGATAGTTCGACAGTGAGCGGAAGACCCGGATGAAGGTCTCCTGGGTGAGATCCTCGGCGTCCTGGGCGTCGCCGGAGAGACGGTAGGCCAGCCGGTAGACCCGGTCGGCGTGTTCGCGGACCAGTTCGTCCCAGGTGGGCATGACGGAGCGATCGCCGGTGGCATCGAAGGCCGCGGTGCCGGTCAGTTCATCCTCGGCCACCTCCGCGACCTCGGCCAGTTCCAGTGCGGTGACCTCGCGCTGCGTCGGCAGCTCGGGCAGGGTGGCGTACTCGCGCGCCGCATCGACCATGTGGATGGGAAATACCTCCTACTCGGGACCGAGGCGTCGGAGTTCGAGCAGCGGTCCGGGTCCACGGACCGTCGCTGTCGGGTACAACCGATAGAAGGTGTCCGGTTGTTCCCGACCCGGTGTTCTGGCTCTGACGCCGCCGGTCGGCTGGTCTTGCGTGCTGCCTACTCTTTCCTGTCGCGATATGGCCTGTGTATGGAGATCCTGAGGGACACCTGAGAATGTTTCGGGCCGCTGGTCACGGTTTGGCATAGCCTCATGGGCGTGGCATCGAATCTGGAGCGAAATCTCGCCTACGTGGAGGAATCCGTCGTGGAGGACGAGATCCTCGTCAGCGCCCGGGAACGGGCCACCGAGCTGGGCGCCGCGCCGGTGGCTCCGTCGGTGGGTGCGTTGCTGAGCATGTACGCCCAGATGCTCGGCGCGCGGGCCGTGGTCGAGGTGGGCACCGGCGCGGGGATCAGTGGCCTGTGGCTGCTGGACGGTATGCGCGAGGACGGCACGCTGACCACGATCGATTCCGAGCCGGAGCATCAGCGCGCGGCCAAAGAGGCGTTCCGGGCCGCCGATATCCCGCTCGCGCGCACCCGGCTGATCAACGGCCGCGCCCTCGATGTGCTGCCGCGCCTGGCCGACGGCGCCTACGACCTGGTGTTCATCGATGCCGCGCCGGTCGAGCATCCGCAGTACGTCGCCGAAGGGGTGCGGTTGCTGCGCGAGGGTGGAGCGATTCTGCTGCACAACGCACTGCTCGGCGGGCGGGTGCCCGATCCGGCGCAGCGCGACGCGGCAACGCAGGCGGTGCGCGCGGCGACCAGGGCCATCGCCGAGGACCCGAACCTGACCAGCGTGTTGATTCCGGTGGGTGACGGGCTGCTCTGCGCCTCCCGTGGCTAGGGAGCCATTGACGGCCGATTGAACGAGTGTTTAGTATATTGAACATGTGTTTAACCGACCAGCCGTACCGGAAGGATCCGCCCCGGATCTGAGCACTCGCGCACGCATTCGCGACGCCGCCATCACCGTCTTCGGTGAGCAGGGGTTCAACGTCGGAGTACGTGCCATCGCCACCGCAGCCGGCGTCTCGCCGGGCCTCGTCAATCACCATTTCGGATCGAAAGACGGGTTGCGCGAGGAATGTGACGACTACGTACGCAAGGTCATCCGCGATGCCAAGCTGGATTCGGTCGAGCGTCCGGCGCCGTCGAACATCCTCGGTCAGCTCGCCGAGATCGAAAGCTTCGGTCCGGTCATCGCCTATATCGTCCGAAGTTTTCAGGCGGGCGGCGCGTTGGCGGGCCTGCTGTTCGAACACATGGTGTCCGACGTCGAGCAGTATCTGCGCGCCGGCATCGCGGCGGGCACGATCCGCGCCCCCCGCGATCTGCACGCGACGGCCCGCTATCTGGCGCTGAACAACGGCGGCGGATTGATGCTCTTCCTGCAACTGTATGCCGCCGAACACGACGGCCCCCTCGACTACGGCAAGGCTCTGCGCGCCTACGCCGATCAGATGCTTCTCCCCGGCGTCGAGCTGTTCACCAACGGACTGCTGACCGGCCCGATGATGCTCGACGCCCTGCTCGATCAACCGAGTCCAGATACCTAGATCTCCTCAGGAGTTCCCATGACATCGGCAATCCACGTCCGGGATCTGCACAAACACTTCGGCCAGGTCCGTGCGCTCGACGGGCTGGACCTGGAAGTGAACCAGGGCGAGGTGCACGGCTTCCTCGGGCCCAACGGTGCCGGCAAATCCACCACCATCCGCATCCTGCTCGGTGTGCTGGCGCGCACCTCCGGCGAGGTTCGGCTGCTGCGCCGCGATCCGTGGGTGGACGCGGTCGAGCTGCACCGCCAGATCGCTTATGTGCCAGGCGATGTCACGTTGTGGCCGTCGCTGTCCGGTGGCGAGACGATCGACCTGCTCGCACGGATGCGCGGCGGTATCGATACCGCTCGGCGCGCCGAATTGATCGAGCGATTCGAACTCGATCCGCGTAAGAAGGCCCGCACCTATTCGAAGGGCAATCGGCAGAAGGTCGCGCTGGTGTCGGCGTTCTCGTCGAACGCCGAACTGCTGCTGCTCGATGAGCCGACCTCGGGCCTGGATCCCTTGATGGAGCAGGTGTTCCGTGACTGTGTGGCCGAGGCTGCCGAACGTGGGGTCACGGTCCTGCTGTCGAGCCACATCCTGTCGGAAGTGGAGGTGTTGTGCGAGCGGGTGACCATCATCAGGTCGGGGCGCACCGTGGAAAGCGGCACGCTGGCCTCGATGCGTCACCTCAGCCGCACCTCGATCACCGCCGAATTGACCGGTGACCCGGGCGATCTCGGTGCGCTGCCCGGGGTGGCCGATGTGCGCCTCGACGATCACACGCTGCGGTGCCAGGTCGACAGTGAGCACCTGGGTGAGCTGATCCGCATTCTCGGCGATACCGGAGTGCGCAGTCTGGTGAGCCAGCCGCCGACGCTGGAAGAGCTGTTCATGCGCCACTATTCGACCAACGGCGACGGCTTTCCCGATTCAGGCGATGCGTCGAGCGATTCCGCCTCCGAGCTGCTGAAGGTGCAGAAATGACCACCGCAACGCTGTCGAGGTCCGGTGAGCACCGCGCGGCCGCGCGCTACGGCACGGTCTCCGGATTCGCCGGCACCGCCCGCATGCTCGGCCTGGCGCTGCGCCGCGACCGAATCATCTTGCCCGCCTGGGTATTACTGCTGTCGGTGCCCTTGGGCAGCGTGTACGTCTCGAGCATCGAAACGGTCTATCCGACCGAGGCCGACCGGGCCTCCTTCGCCGATTCGATCCTGGCGAGTCCATCGCAGCTGGCCATGTACGGGCCGATCTACAACACCAGTATCGGCGCTGTCGGGGTATGGAAAGCGGGGATGTTCTTCACCCTGGTAGCGGTGGCGACCATTCTCACCGTCATCCGGCACACCAGGGCCGAGGAGGAGACCGGCCGCACCGAGCTGGTGGCCTCCACCTCGGTAGGGCGCTTCGCCGGGCTCACCGCGGCGCTGGTGCTGGGCCTCGGCGGTGCGCTGGCCACCGGTCTGATCGGCGCGTTGAGCCTGGCGGCGACGGGCGTTCCGGCCGACGGATCGCTGGCATTCGGTGCGGCGCTGGCCGGCTCCGGCATGGTGTTCGCGGCGGTGGCCGCGGTCGCCGCGCAGCTCACCACCGGCGCCCGGCTGGCGCGCGGAATCGCGTTCGGCGTGCTCGCGCTGACCTACACGCTGCGCGCGGTGGGCGACGCCCAGGCCGGTAACGGTCCGGTGAGCCCGCTGACCTGGTTGTCGCCGTCGGGCTGGTCGCTGCAGGTGCGGGCCTTCGCCGGGGACCGCTGGTGGGTCCTGGCGCTGCATCTGGTGACGGTGGCGGTGTGCGTCTGCGCTGCCTATCTGCTGCTGATGCGCCGCGACGTCGGAGCGGGCCTGATCGCCGAACGACTCGGCGCGCCTGCGGCCGGTGCCGGGCTGTCCGGCCCGCTGGGGCTGGCCTGGCGGCTGCAACGGGGCACCCTGCTGGCCTGGACGATCGGTCTCGGCCTGTACGGCCTGCTGATCGGCAGCGTGGTGCACGGTATCGGTGACGAACTCGGCTCCAACCAGACCATTCGCGATCTCATCACTCGGATGGGCGGCACCGAATCGCTGGAGGACTCGATGGTCACCTACGCGTTCACCATGCTCGGTGTCGCGGGTTCGGCCTACGCCATCTCGGCCACCCTGCGCATGTTCGGTGAGGAGAGCAGCGGTCACGCCGAGACCGTCGTCACCGGGGCCGTCGGCCGGGTGCGGTGGGCGCTGTCGCATCTGCTGTTCGCGCTGGGTGGCCCGGTGCTGGCCATGCTGACCGCAGGCCTGCTCGGTGGGCTGGTGTACGGCTTGGCGGCCGACGATATCGGCGGCAAGCTGCCCGGTGTGCTGGCCGCCGCACTGGTCCAGCTGCCCGCGATCTGGTTGTTCGTCGCGGTCACCGTGGCCCTGTTCGGGCTCGCGCCGCGTTGGACGCCGGTGGCGTGGGGTGTGCTGACGGCTGCGATCGCGGTCTTCCTGCTCGGCTCGGTGTCGGGGGCGCCGCAGTGGCTGCGCAATCTCGAACCGTTCAGTCATGCCCCGAAGGTGCCGGGATCGGAGTTCACCGCGACCCCGGTGCTGGTGGTCACCCTGCTGGCGGCGGCCCTGCTGGCCGTCGGCCTGGTCGGTTGGCGCGGGCGGGACCTGCGCTGAACCGAGGCGGGCAGCGCCCCTCGACGACGCGGTCGGGGGCGCTGCCCGGCCTCACACCCAGGTGCCCTTACCGACGGTGACGACGCCGCCGTTGCTGATGGCGAACCGGTCGCGGTCGCGCTCGAGGTCGACGCCGATGATCTCGCCCTCGGAGACCACCACGTTCTTGTCCAGGATGGCGCGCCGCACCACCGCGCCCTTACCGATGCGCACGCCCGGCATCAGCACGCTGCCCTCGACGGTGGCGCCGTCGTCGACCACCACATTGGCGCTGAGCACCGAATTGCGCACGGTGGCGGCGGACAAAATCGAGCCCGCGCCGACGATGGATTCCTGCGCCAGCCCGCCCTGAGCGAACTTGGCGGGCGGCAGATTCTCCGCGGCGCCGCGGATCGGCCAGTGTTTGTTGTAGAGGTTGAACACCGGATGCACCGACACCAGGTCCATATGCGCCTCGTAGAAGGCGTCGATGGTGCCGACATCGCGCCAGTAGCCGCGGTCGCGGTCGGTGGCACCCGGGACGTCGTTGTCGGCGAAGTCGTAGACGGCGGCCTGACCGGCGGCGACCAGCTTCGGGATGATGTCGCCGCCCATATCGTGGTCGGAATCGGAGTTGTCGGCGTCGGCGCGGATCGAATCGACCAGCACCCTGGTGGTGAACACGTAATTGCCCATGGACGCGAAGGTCGAATTCGGATCGTCCGGGGTGCCGGGCGGATGCGCCGGCTTCTCCAGGAACTGGGTGATGCGCCCGGATTCGTCGGAGTCGATGCAACCGAACGCACTGGCCTGGCTGCGCGGCACCCGGATACCGGCCACGGTGACCCCGGCGCCGGACTCGATGTGGTGGGCCACCATCTGCTCGGGGTCCATCCGGTAGACGTGGTCGGCGCCGAACACCACGATGTAGTCGGGGTCCTCGTCGTAGATCAGATTCAGCGACTGCATGATCGCGTCGGCGCTGCCGGTGTACCAGCGCGGCCCGAGCCGCTGCTGCGCGGGCACCGGCGTGATGTATTCGCCCGCGAAACCCGACAGTCGCCAGGTCTGCGAGATATGCCGGTCCAGCGAATGCGATTTGTACTGGGTGAGCACGCACAGCCGCAGATATCCGGCGTTGACGAGGTTGCTGAGGACGAAGTCGATGAGGCGGTAGGCACCGCCGAACGGGACCGCCGGCTTGGCGCGGTCGGCGGTGAGTGGAAAGAGTCGCTTGCCCTCGCCACCGGCGAGCACGATTCCGAGTACGTGCGGCTGGCTCCTCACACTGTCAAACTACCGAACCTCACGCCAGGAGGTGGGGCGGCGTGCGAGTGGCCCGGGCCCGGTCGAGCGTCTACGTTGAATCCGTGAGTTTCGCGCACCCGACGGCGATGACGGAGCCGGCGGATCGGCTGCGGGTCGCCATGCTGACCCGCGAATACCCGCCGGAGGTCTATGGCGGTGCGGGCGTGCACGTCACCGAGCTGGTGGCCGAGCTGCGTGCCCTCGCCGAGGTCACCGTGCACTGTATGGGTGCCCCGCGCGACGACGCCGTGGTCCACCAACCCGACACCCACCTCTACGCCGCCAATCCCGCGATCCAGATGATGTCGGCCCAGCTCCGGATGGCCGATGCGACCGGCGAGGTCGACGTGGTGCATTCGCACACCTGGTACACGGGCCTGGCCGGGCATCTGTCGTCCACCCTCTACGGCATTCCGCATGTGCTGACCGCGCATTCGCTGGAACCGCGGCGGCCGTGGAAGGCCGAGCAGCTCGGCGGCGGCTATCGGCTGTCGTCATGGTCGGAACGCAATGCCGTCGAACACGCCGACGCCATCATCGCCGTCAGCGCGGGGATGCGCCGGGATGTGCTCGACGCCTACCCGGCGGTGGATCCCGCACGGGTGCATGTGGTGCACAACGGCATCGACGCCTCGGTCTGGCATCCCGGCCCACCCGAATCCGGCGCCGAACCCTTCCTGTGGGAGCTGGGGGTGCGCACGGACCGGCCGATCGCGGCCTTCGTCGGGCGGATCACCCGGCAGAAGGGGGTCGGGCACCTGCTGGCCGCCGCCCGCGATTTCGATCCGGAGATCCAGCTGGTGTTGTGCGCGGGCGCGGCCGATACGCCGGAGCTGGCCGCCGAGGTGGCCGCCGCGGTGGACGAGTTGAGCCGTCGCCGCGGCAATGTGTTCTGGGTGCAGGACATGCTGCCCACCGAGCGGATCCGGCAGGTGCTCGCCGCCGCGACCGTCTTCGTCTGCCCGTCGGTGTACGAGCCGCTCGGCATCGTGAACCTGGAAGCGATGGCCTGCGGCACCGCCGTCGTCGCCTCCGATGTCGGCGGCATCCCCGAGGTGGTCGCCGACCGCACCACCGGGCGGCTGGTGCATTACGACCCGGCGGCGCCGGGCGAATACGAGCGCGGCCTGGCCGAGGCGGTGAACGAGCTGGCCGCCGATCAGGTGCTCGCGGCCGAATACGGTGCCGCGGGCCGGGCCAGGGCGGTGGCCGAATTCGATTGGTCGCGGATCGCCGCCCAGACCCTCGAGGTCTACGACCATGTGCGCAAACCCTGAGCGGTCAGGTCCCGCTGAGCCGGTAGGTGCTGACCAGCACCGAGGCGGTGACCTCCATGGTGTCCGGCAGGGCCGCGATGCGTGACGCCCCGGCGTCCGTGTGATGGGCCGACGGCCCCATGGCGACAACGTTGGCGATGTCGGTGCGCGAGAGTTTCATCGGGTACTCGACGGCGTCGCGCCCGCACAGTTCGAAATGTCCGGACATGGTGGCGGTCAGCCGATCCTGCTTGTCCGGGTCGACGCTCACCATGCCGAGCGGTTCGATCAGCTCGGCCAGATGCCGGTCGGTGGGAGTGACGACGACGAATCTGCCATCCGGGTGCAAAACCCGCGCTACCTCGCCGGGATTGCGCGGCGCGAATACCGACAGTGCCGCGTCGACGGCGCACTTGCGCAGCGGCAGTCCGCGCCAGGCGTCGGCGACCACCGCCGCGGCCCGCGGATGGGCTCGGGCGCTGCGTCGTCCGGCGGGTTTGGCCACATCCAGTGCGATGCCCAGCGCATGCGGCACCGCGTCCAGCACCCGGGCCAGGTAGTAGCCGGTGCCCGCGCCGATCTCCAGCACGAGCGCGGACGCGCCGGGGCCGAGGTGTGGGGCCCCGGCGAAGGCCGCGACGGTGGCGTCGGCGATCGGCGCGAAATGCCCGCCGCCCTGAAAAGCCGCTCTGGCGTCGAGCATGTCCGCGGTATCGCCGGTCATCTTGGTCGAGGCACCGGTCAGCAGGGTGATGTACCCCTGCTTGGCGATATCGAAGCTGTGCCCCGCGCCGCAGCGCAGCGACCGCTCCGACATCGCCAATCCGGCCTGGCATTCCGGGCAGGCCAGCGCACTCGTCACCTGCGTCAGTGCCGAGTGCGTAGTCGGGTGACTAGCTGGTGACACTCTTCAGTTCGTCACCGAGCGCTGCGGCTTCATCCGGCGTGAGCTCTACGACCAGACGCCCGCCACCCTCGAGTGGAACCCGCATGACGATCCCACGCCCTTCCTTGGTTGCCTCGAGGGGACCGTCCCCGGTGCGGGGCTTCATGGCCGCCATCCTCTGCTCCCTCCAGATCTGCGCGGTGTGCTGCGCACTTGCTTGGAACTCCAGTTGTCGCCAACTGGGCAGCTCGCCGGCATGTGGCGAGCTGCACTCGGTCTATTCTTCCTTATCGCCGGAGTGGACGGATACCTGAGTTCGAAATGTGACCGCTCGGTAGGTCTAGGGTGGGTCGCCGCCGACCCAGCAATCGGCCAGGTGATCGTCCACGAGGCCGGTCGCCTGCATCAGTGCGTACGCCGTGGTCGGGCCCACGAATCTGAATCCGCGCCGCTTCAATTCCTTTGCCAGAGCGGTGGATTCGGGTGTGACGGCGGGCACGTCGGCCAGGGTGCGCGGACGTGGGCGCGGGGGCGGAGCGAACGACCAGATCAGCTCGTCGAGGCTGGTGTCGAGGTCGCGGGCGACCCTGGCATTGGCGATGGCCGCATCGATCTTGGCGCGATTGCGCACGATGCCGGGGTCGGCGAGCAGGCGCGCACGGTCGGTGTCGTCGAAGCGGGCCACCTTCTCGATGGCGAACCCAGCGAAGGCGGCCCGGAACGCCGGGCGTTTGCGCAGGATGGTGATCCACGCAAGACCCGATTGGAAGGCCTCGAGGCACAGTCGTTCGAACATCGCGTCGTCGCCGTGCAGCGGGCGGCCCCACTCGGTGTCGTGGTAATCGCGGTAGAGCTGCGAAGGCAGCGACCACGGGCAGCGGACCGGCTCGACGACCGTCATCGCGGATCCGGGCCCACCGGCGGCTGCGTCGGCCCGGGCTGGACGGACGCGGCCGATTGTGCGCCCGCCTCGGCGCGGGCCTGGGCCAGCTGGCCCTGTAGCTCGTCGATGCGCGCGGCGAGCCGGGCCAGCGCCCAATCCACCTCACCGGCCTTGTAGCCGCGCAACACCTGCTGGAACCGCAGCGAGCGCACATCGGCACCGGAGATCCCCTCGACCGGCAGCACCGTCGCGGTGGTGCCCTCCGGTAGCGGCCCCAGCTCCTCCGACCGCCCGAACACCGCCCCCGCGAGCAGGAACAGCACCGCGGCCACCAATCCGACGATCAGCACATACAACAGCAGCGTGAGCATGAGCTGAGCTTATGGGTTGGCACCGACAGGCTCACGCGCGGCAACCGTGGCGGCGGCCGGCGACGCGGGCGTCCGGAGCGCGCCGGGTGCGGCAGCCCGCCGGCGACCACTCGCGCGTCGGCACGCCGGGCAGAGCCGGGTCCGACCCGGTGATGTGGTCTGGCGGTGAAGAGACCCGGTTACGCCACCGCTCAGAGATGACGTGTCGTGTCGATACCCAAAGACATACCCGCCAAGCCACGCCGGCGCACCGCCAGCTTGTCGGCGACCTCGCGCAGCGCCACCGCGGCCGGGTTCTCCGGATCGCGCAGCACGATCGGGGTGCCTTCGTCGCCCGCCTCGCGCAGCGACTGCTCGATCGGGATCTGGCCGAGCAGCGGGACATCGGCGCCGACGGCGCGGGTGAGGCGCTCGGCCACCGCCTGGCCGCCACCCGAACCGTAGAGGTCCATCCTGGTGCCGTCGGGCAGGTCCAGCCAGGACATGTTCTCCACCACGCCCGCGATCCGCTGACGGGTCTGCAAGGCGATGGCGCCCGCGCGCTCGGCCACCTCGGCGGCGGCCGGCTGGGGGGTGGTGACGACCAGGATCTCCGCGTTCGGGATCAGCTGGGCGATGGAGATCGCCACATCGCCGGTGCCGGGCGGCAGGTCGAGCAGCAGCACGTCCAGATCGCCCCAGAACACATCGGCCAGGAACTGTTGCAGCGCGCGGTGCAGCATCGGGCCGCGCCACACCACCGGCGTATTGCCCTGGGTGAACTGGGCGATGGAGATCATCTTCACGTCGTGCGCGATGGGCGGCATGATCATCCGCTCGACCTGGGTGGGCCGGGCGTCGGTGCCGAGCATGCGCGGGACGGAGTGGCCGTAGATGTCGGCGTCGAGCACGCCGACCGAGAGTCCGCGCGCGGCCATGGCGGCGGCGAGATTGACGGTGACACTGGACTTTCCGACGCCACCCTTACCCGAGGCCACCGCGTACACCCTGGTCAGTGAGCCGGGCTGGGCGAAGGGGATGACCGGTTCGGCGGAGTCGCCACGCAACTGCTTACGCAGCTCGGTGCGCTGCTCATCGTTCATCACGTCCAGGTCGACGCTGACCGCGCCGACGCCGGGGACGTCGGCGACCGCCTTGGTCACCCGCTGGGTGATCTCGGTGCGCAGCGGGCAGCCCGCCGTCGTCAGGTAGACCTCGATATGGACATCGCTGTCGGCGCCGATGCTGACGCTTTTCACCATGCCCAGTTCGGTGATCGGTTTGCGAATTTCCGGGTCGTCGACCTTTGCGAGGGCGCCCCGCACGTCCGCTTCCGTTACCACTGGCATGCCGCCGATTTTAGGCGTCTCAGATACGGGGCAGCTGTGCGGGCTGTGGTGCGATGCCGGTGCCGTACGAATTGGCCCACGCCATGACGTTGGCGACGTAGGCCATGGAGTTGTTGTAGCGCAGGATCGCCTTGGACTGCTGGGCGAGATCGCGCATGTCCAGGCCGCCGTCGCAGAGGTATTTGCCTGCCGTCAGGGTGGCGTCGTAGTAGTTCTGCGGGTCGGCGATGCCGTCGCCGTTGCCGTCGGCGGCGTAGTGCGACCAGGTTTCGGGCAGGAACTGCATCGGGCCGACGGCGCGGTCGTAGCCGGCCAGGCCGTCGAGGGCGCCGCCGTCGGAATCGTGGATGACGTTGTTGCCGGCGAGGCTGCCGTCGAGTACCGGGCCGTAGACCGGGTCGAGGGCGTTGCCGTCGGCGTCGGCCTTGCCGTTGTAGATGTGGGTCGATTCGACCCGGCCGATGCCGGCGAGCACCGTCCACGGCATGTGGCAGGTGGGGTTCTCGACGGCGAGGGCCTGTTCGGCGGCCACGTAGGCGGCGTGTGCGATGCCCGGGATGCCCATCTGCGCGGCAGGCAGGTCGGCGGGCACCCGATCTTCGGGCAGCGCAACGGTTTTCACCATCGGCGGGACCGCGCGCGACTGCTTGGCCATCGCGTGGGTGAGGCTTTCCAGGTCGACGACGGTCTGCGCGTCGGCGGCGAAGCTCGCGGTGGCATCGATGCCCTCGTCGCCGGGCAGGTGGGCCTGGATCGAGGCCGCGGTGGGGTCGGTGCCGACCGCCGATGCGGTGTTGACGGCGACCAATCCGGCGGGAACGAGCCCGGTCAATGCGAGTACGGAGCTCCGCCGAACGGTAGGCGGCGGTTGTTTGCGGTGACGCCCCACGGTGCTGTGACCCTCCATCGACTCAATGAGCCGAGCTCGCCGACGAGGCGCCGACTCCGTTACGAGCCGTTGTCTCAGCCGTGAGCCCTTCGTGACCTACGAAGGAAGGCTACCGCATCCGAGATCTTTTTGTTACTGCTTCGTGATCTGTGTTCCCGTTTGAAATCACTGCGGGGGAGCGGGAAGTGGGACAACGATGCCGAACGGCAGCGTCACCGCCGGCTGCGGCGCCGGCGTGGCGGCGGGTGCGGGCGGGGGACCCGCCTCCGGGGTCGTGGACGGTTCCGCGGGCGGCTGTGCGTTCGGATCGGCCGGCGCGGGCTGAGCCGGATCACCGGGCGCCTGCTGGCCGGGCGCGGGCTGACCGGGCCCGCCCGGATCGGCGGGCGGTGCGGCCGGCGCCGGTTCGGCGGGCGCTCCGGGCTTCGGCATCGGCGCGGGAACCACCTGGCCGGGGGCCGGCGGCGGAGGCGGCGGACAGAAGATGCCGCACGGGATGGGCGGCAGACCGGGAATGATGATCATCGGCTCGCCCTGCGGTGTGGTGGGCGGCACGGTCTGGGTTCCCGGTGGCGGAGCTTCGGGTGTGGTGGTCGCGGTCGTGGTGTCCACCGCGGTCATGTCCGGGCCCATTTCGATCGGCGCGCTGCCCGGCGGGATCAGTTCGGGGGAGATGGTGACCGGGGCGGGGGTGCCGCCGGTGCGATAGGCCGCCGACCAGCTCAGCACGTTGGCCGCGTAGGACATCGAATTGTTGTAGCGCAGTACCGCGCGCAGTTCCTGGGCCGGATCGCGCAGGTTCAGCCCGCCGGAGCAGAGATATTTGCCCGCGGCCAGGGTGGCGTCGAAGACGTTGTGCGGATCGGATACGCCGTCGCCGTTGCCGTCGGCGGCATACAGGTTCCAGGTGCCGGGCAGGAACTGCATCGGGCCGATGGCGCGCACGTAGCCGCCGTCGGCGGCCTTGATGATCTCGTTGCCCGGCAGGGTGCCGTCGAGCGCCGGGCCGAAGATGGGGGTCACCGAGGTGCCCGCGGCATCGGTGCGGCCGTTGCCCGCGTGGCCGGATTCGATCCGGCCGATGCCCGCGAGCAGATTCCAGGACAGCCCGCAGCCGGGCATCGAGGACTCGAGGGCCAGTTCGGCATTGCGGTAGGCGGCGAGCACCACCTCGGGAATGCCGAGGGTGCCGCCACCGGTGGGTAGCGAAATGCTCTGCAGCGGCACCGTGCCACCGAACGGCGGCGGCGCGCCGTCGGCGGGTGGGGTCATCGCGCGCAGTTTGCGCGGCGGCTCGGGGGCCACGGGAAGCAGGCCGATCGTCTGGGACAGCTTCGAGGACGTGTCGTCGTCGGCGGTGTCGGTGCTGCGCGAGGACGCCGCGAGCAGGGCTTCCGGTGCTTTCGGCGGGGTGGTGGAGGTGGTGGTGTGGGTGGCGGATCCGGTAGCGACCAAGCCGGCGACGACGAGTGCCGAGACGGTTATCGGGGCAGATATTCGCATTCGGCCGCACCAATCCTCTACGTCGCGGGAGGCGACCGTCCCGGACATCCGGGCCGGGTCGCTCTGGACAACGTGATCCAGGTTACCCATCGGTCAGAAGACTGTTGTGATTTCCGGTCAATCATCGGCGGCGGGTGGTGAAACCGGGGCTGTGCCCTGCTTTCGACCGGAGCTTTTCTTGCGTGTGACCTTTCCGGTCTTGTCTGAGCGAGGCTCGTGCTCCGGCAGTGTCGCCTCGGCGAGTCGGTCGAGCACCTCACGCATCTCGTCGAGTTCGCGGCGCAAGTAGTCACGGGTGGCCACCTCGCCGACGGCCAGGCGCAGCGCGGCCAGTTCGCGGGCCAGGAATTCGGTATCGGCCTTGGTCTGCGCGGCCCGCATCCGGTCTTCTTCGAGCGAGACGCGGTCGCGGTTGTCCTGCCGGTTCTGCGCCAGCAGGATCAGCGGCGCGGCATAGGCGGCCTGGGTGGAGAAGGCCAGATTGAGCAGGATGAACGGGTACGGGTCCCAGCGCAGCGTCACCACGAAAACGTTCAGCAGGATCCAGACGACCACGATCACCGTCTGGATTGCGAGATAGCGGCCGGTGCCGAGAAACCGCGCGATGCGCTCACTGGTGCGCGCCAGCGCCTCGGCGTCCCAATCGAACCGGAAACGCGACTCGACCGGCGTTTCCAGCCGCTGCCGTGCCGGGTTCACGGCCCGTCCGAGGGGAGTCTTGTCAGTCACGGCCGGTCACCCCTTCGTGTAGCTCCTCGTCCTCGCGCCAGTCCTCGGGCAGCAGATGATCGAGCACGTCGTCGACGCTGACGGCGCCGAGCAGGTGGTTCTCCTCGTCCACCACCGGCCCGCAGACCAGGTTGTAGGTGGCGAAGTAGCGGGTGACGGCGGCCAGCGGCGCCTCCGGCCGCAAGGTGGCCAGATCCGTGTCGAGCAGCCCGCCGACCAGATGCGCAGGCGGCTCGCGCAGCAGCTGTTGCAGATGGACGCAGCCCATATAGCGTCCGGTCGGGGTGGAGGTCGGCGGCCGCACCACGAACACCATCGAGGCCAGGGCCGGGGTCAGATCCGGGTTGCGCACCCGGGCCAGCGCCTCGGCCACCGTTGTGGCCGGGGTCAGCACCACCGGGCGCGGCGTCATCAGACCACCCGCGGTATCCGGGGAGTGGGCGAGCAGCCTGCGCACCGGCTCCGATTCCTCCGGGTCCATCAGCGCCAGCAGCGATTCGGCCTCGTTCTCGGGCAGCTCGCCCAGCAGGTCGGCGGCATCGTCGGGGTCCATCGCCTCGAGCACGTCGGCGGCCCGGCGCACCTCGAGATGGCCGAGCAGATCGACCTGATCGTCATCGGGCAGCTCCTGGACGACGTCGGCGAGGCGTTCGTCGTCGAGCGCGATCGCCACCTCGAGGCGGCGTTTCTCCGGCAGTTCCCGCAGCAGATGCGCCACGTCGGCGGCGCGAAGGCCCTCGAACTGTTCGAGCAGACTGGTGACCTCCTGGCCGGGCCTGCCGATCTCGTACGGTGTCAGCCCGCTGACGTGCTGCCAGTCCACCACGTGCACCGTGCGCCTGCGTCCGAGCCTCCGGTGCCCGCGCACCGCGACCCGCGACACCCGCCAATCCCGTGTCCTGGTCTGCTCCAGGCCGAGATCGACCACGAACACATCCACCCCCGCCAGGTCGGACAGGTCCGGGTCGTGCACGCGCACCGCCGAATCCACGATCTGTGCCAGAGCCAGCAGTTCGCCGGGCCGCTGGGCGAAGCGGCGCAGGCTGACGGTGCCGGTATTGAGGGTGACGTTGCCGGGCTCGATCGAGGTCACCCGCAGCATCGGCACGAAGATCCGCCGCCTGGTCGGCAATTCGACGACCAAGCCGTGTACCCGCGGCTGTTGACGGTCGTAGCGGACTGCCACGACCACGTCGCGGATGCGGCCGATAGACTCGCCGTCCGGTCCCAGCACCGCCAGGCCGGCCAGCCTGGCGACGTAGACCCTGGTAGCTGCCATGACTGCCAGACTAATGACACTGCGGGCCGATTTCGGCCGACGACAGGAGTGTTGATGAAGCCACGCCGTTCCGTTCTGGCTGTGCCGGGCAGCAACCCGAAGATGATCGAGAAGGCCAAGGGCCTGCCGGTCGACGAGGTGTTCCTCGATCTGGAAGACGCCGTCGCCCCGCCCGCCAAGGCCGCCGCCCGCGCCAACATCATTGCCGCGCTCAATGATTCCGGGTGGGGTTCGCAGCTGCGGGTGGTGCGGGTCAACGACTGGACCACGCCGTGGACCTACCAGGATGTGATCAGCGTGATCGACGGTGCGGGCACCGCGATCGATGCGATCCTGCTGCCCAAGGTGACCGACGCGGGCCAGGTGCGGGCACTGGATCTGCTGCTGAGCCAACTGGAGCAGACCAACGGCCTCGAGCCGGGCCGGATCGGCATCGAACCGCAGCTGGAGAACGCGCTCGGATTGCGCAATATCGACGAGATCGCCACCGCCAGCCCGCGCGTGCAGGCCCTGGTGTTCGGTCCGGCCGATTTCATGGCCAGCATCAATATGCGCACCCTTGTGGTGGGCGAGCAGCCGGAGGGCTACGACACCGGCGACGCCTACCACCACATCCTGATGACGATCCTGCTCACCGCACGCGCGCACGGCCTGCAGGCCATCGACGGTCCCTACCTGCAGGTGCGTGACGTCGACGGATTCCGCCGCGCCGCCGCCCGCACCGCGGCGCTCGGCTTCGACGGCAAATGGGTGCTGCATCCGAGCCAGGTGGAGGCCTGCAACGAGATCTTCAGCCCGCGCCAGGCCGATTACGACCGCGCCGAATTGATCCTGGAGGCCTACGCCTTCCACACCTCCACCGAGGGCGGGGCACGCGGTGCGGTGATGCTCGGCGACGAGATGATCGACGAGGCCAGCGCCAAGATGGCGCAGGTGATCGCCGACAAGGGCCGGGCCGCGGGCATGTCGCGCACCACCCGTTTCACCCCACCGGAAAAGTGACGCGCGGTATATAGCACGGCACGGCGCTCGATGGAATAGCAGAATGGACCTATGACGAATCCCTTGGGGAACGCGAATCGCGGCAGGCAAGGTCTGCCGACGCCGCCGTCGGGCTGGCCGGTGGGGTCGTATCCGACCTACGCCGAGGCGCAGCGCGCCGTCGACTACCTGGCCGACAACCAGTTCCCGGTGCAGGACGTGACGATCGTCGGCGTCGATCTCATGCAGGTCGAGCGGGTGCTCTACCGGTTGAACTGGGGCAAGGTGATCGGCGGGGGTGTGGTCTCGGGTGCGTGGCTCGGCCTGTTCCTCGGTTTGCTCTTGAGCCTGTTCACCACCGGCGGGGCGCTGGGCCCGCTGCTGGTGGGCCTGGTCGGCGGCATCATCTTCGGCGTCATCTCCACCTCCATCCCGTATGCGGCGACCAAGGGCCAGCGCGATTTCGCGTCCACCATGCAGTTGGTCGCGGGCCGTTACGACGTGCTGTGCGATCCCAAGACGGCCGAGCAGGCCAGGGACATGCTCGCGCGACTGGCGATCTGACCGCATGGATGTTGTGAACACGGTGCGCGCCGGCGTGCTGAAACATTTCGGCGTCGACGCATCCGCGGTGGACGCGGCCTCGGTGACCTTCCTCGGGCTCGAACCGATCGAGATCCTGCGCATCGCTCCCGGCGACGATTTCGTGCACTACGCCACGCTGGGTGGTTCCCGTCATCCGATGGGTGATCCGTCCGAGCTGCTGGCCGACCCGGTGAAAGGCCCGCGCGCCGAACTGATTCTCACCCTGCACGCCGGGCTCGGCGCGGCATCCGGCCTCGCTCGCACCCTCGGCGTGTTCGCCGCCGCACCGGCCGTGGAAGGCGTTGTGCTGCAAGAGGATGCGCTGCTGGACCTGGGTGAGCCGATGTGGACCAATTCGCCGTTCACCGCGGTCCTGCTCGGCCCCAGCGACATTCCGGACGTGGCGCTGCCCGAACCCGCCGAGCCGGTCCACTACCTCGACGTCGTCCCCGTCACCGCCACCGAGGCGGCCTGGGTCCGAGTACGCGGCGCCCAGGCACTACGAGACGCGTGGGCCGAAGCCGGAATCGACGTCCGCGACCCCAACCGCGGAGCGGCGTCGCTGTAGCGCAGCAGTGTGAGCTGGACCGGCGATGAGCGTGCCGTGACAGGAGGGCTCGGCACTCGGCGCGGTGCCGAGCCCGTGCGCACGGTGACGACGACAAAGTCGTGTGACTCAGAGCTGAATGTCTGTGCCTGTCAACGCATTCAGCATGCGGCGACTTGACGCGCTCGGTGGTTTCATGATCAAATTCGGCTGGCTCGAGTCTACGAGGGGGGATTGTGTGTCGACCTGCCTTGCATGGTTCTGAACCTTGAAATGGATTCAGTATTCGTCATCACTGATTCCGAATCGCAGTCGTCGGGCCTTTAAATTCAGGAGGGGATCTGAGGGTGATTCGAAAAGCATTTGCTGGTGCAATTATTGCTGGGTCGGTGGTTGTACCACTGGTCATGGGTGTTCCTGCCTATGCGGGAGCATTGGCGGGGTCGGCAATGAGCTCCGCGGGAATTTCGATCGGTGCAGGGGCTTTGGGAACGGATTCGCCCGTAGTTCGGTTCGAGGAGGCTTCGGCAGGGTTCCGTACCGGGAAGCCGCAGTGTCCAACCTTGTCGAAGGAAGAGCAGGACGCGGTCGATAACAAGAATGCCGGTCGTCCGTATGACAGAGACGCCTACAACCGTGCGCAGCAGAAGATTAAGCAGTCAGAAAAGTACTGCGGGTCCCGGAACAAGCAAAAGCGTAGAAAGTGATCGTTGCGATGGTGGCCAGGTATCAGGCATTTCATTTCTCGCAGGCCAACCCGAAAGGCGAGGGGCAAGGTGATGTCGCCGCATTGTTGCGGGCCGTCGCCGACACCGTTGAGGAGCTGGGCGATGTGTCGGTTTCCGATCTGGTGCTCCACTCCGAGATGACAGCCGAGGGTGAGTGGCCGTCGATCACCGTCTACTACCAGGACCGGGGAACGGCCTAGGCACCGCCTGTCGAATCCGCAGAACGCGCGAATGGCCCATGGATCTCCTGGGCCATTCGCTTATCTCGCAGACCAAGACGAGACGCGCGGAGCAGGGGAATGCGGCCGTGTTGCTGAGTGACTGGCCGTTGATCGCCGTCCACCGATCACTCCTCCGTGACCTTCAACGAGGCGACCAATTCCGCGACCGTCAGGTCGACGCTCACCAGTTCGTCGATGAGGTCGAATGCCTCAGCTGCCGGCAAGCTGGGACGTTTACCCTGGCAGCGCAGCATCATTCGGCATGCGATCCAGCCAGTCGCCTTGTTGCCGCGGACAAATGGACGTGTTCGCACGACCGAATGCAGCACGGCGGCTGCTTTCTCCTCGATTGTGGGATAGACGTCGCGGCCGGTGAGCACCGCTTCCGACCGAGTAGCCGCGGCAGCCAGCAGTCCCGCGTCGCGAATCTCGGCCGAACCGCCCAACACCACCGAATTGATCATGATGAGGACATTTGGCGTCACTCGTCCCCCAGCATGGCGAGCAGTTCCGTGTCCTCGGACATGATTTCCTGAACCAGAACTCGGCTACGAGCCCGTTGTGCCTGCGCCTCGACCCACGCTTGCGCCGCTTGGACGAGAGCCGAATTGATTGAGATGTGGTCTGCCTCCGCGGCGGCGCTGAGCTTCTGGTGAATCTCGTCGGGTAGCCGCACGCTGATCGTCGTCATACCAAAATGATACCAACACGATCACCGTGGCGGCGTCCTTCGGGAAATGGCGAGGGCGCCGATCCGGCTGGATCGGCGCCCTCGTACTGCGGTGTTGCCGGCCCCTTTACGCCACGCCCTCCGCGCGGGCGGCAGCCGCCACGGCCTCGGCGACGGCCGGGGCGACGCGCGGGTCCAGGGGGCTCGGCACGATCTTGTCGACGGCCAGCTCGTCGGAGACGACGGCGAGGATGGCGTCGGCGGCGGCGATCTTCATGCCCTCGGTGATCCGGCGCGCGCCCGCGTCGAGGGCGCCCTTGAAGACGCCGGGGAAGGCGAGCACGTTGTTGATCTGATTCGGGAAGTCGCTGCGTCCGGTGGCCACGATGGCGGCGTACTTGGCGGCGACCTCGGGGTGGATCTCCGGGTCCGGGTTGGACATGGCGAACACGATGGACTCAGGGGCCATCGAGGCGATGAGGTCCTCGCCGATCTTGCCCGCGGACAGGCCGAGGAAGACGTCGGCGCCGGCGAGGGCGTCGGCGGCGGTGCCGGTCAGGCCGCGCGGGTTGGTGCGCTGGGCCAGATCGGCCTTGACGTCATTGAGATCGGTGCGGTCCCGGCTGACGATGCCCTTGGAGTCGAGCACGGTGACGTCGGCGACGCCCGCGGCGAGCAGGATGTTGGTGCAGGCCACGCCCGCGGCGCCGGCGCCGGACACTACGACCTTCAGGCCCGAGGTGCTGCGACCCTGGACCTTGGCCGCGCCGTTGAGGGCGGCAAGCACCACAATGGCGGTGCCGTGCTGGTCGTCGTGCATGACGGGGCAGTCCAGCGCCTCGATGACGCGCTTTTCGATCTCGAAGCAGCGCGGGGCGGAGATGTCTTCCAGGTTGACCGCGCCGAAGCTCGGGCGCAGCCGGATCAGGGTCTCGACGATCTCGTCGACGTCCTTGGTGTCCAGCACGATCGGAATGGAGTCGAGCCCGGCGAACTTCTTGAACAGCGCGGCCTTGCCCTCCATCACCGGCAGCGACGCACGCGGGCCGATGTCACCGAGTCCGAGCACCGCGGTGCCGTCGCTGACGACCACGACCAGCCGGTCGGTCCAGGTGTAGCGCTTGGCGAGCGATTCGTCCTCTGCGATGGCGCGGCTGACCTGCGCGACACCGGGGGTGTAAGCGATCGACAGGTCGCGCTGGGTTTCCAGCGGCGCACTCAGCTCTACCGAGAGCTTGCCGCCGAGGTGGCCCGCGAAGATCTCCTCGTGGGTGATCGCCGCGAGGTCGGCGGCGGCATTCTTGCTGGCAGTGGCGTTCGGTGCGTCAGTCACAGATGACACGATTTCACTCCTGCTGGGATCGGTCACAACCGGGGGACGGTTACCGTCGGGTTTTTTGGTACTAGGTGCTTCGTATCGCTCATCGGGTGCGCTGACCGGTACGTTTCGACTTCTCGACAGCCCTGTCGACGTGGCGCGGCACTGATCCGTGGAGCGGAAGCCGGACGGGTGGGTCCGGACAGATCATGCGGTTCGATCCTCCGGACACGACGGTGCGTCGTGAGGCGGTGATCACCGTGGTTCCCGTACCCGGCGGTGGCGTGGGTCGGGGATCCGCAACATTCTGCCAGCCTGCCCGACCACTTGCCAAACCGGTGGGTCCGGTCGTGATCGTGCGCCATCATCCGAGGGTAAGCCGCCGGAATTACCCCGACGTAAGCGGAAACTCGCCTCAGCCGGTACCGATGCCGTGAGCTGTCCTATGTCTCGGCCGGTCTCGCGGTGAGAAATACCGTCGGGCCGGGCTGTGAACGCCTCGGCGACCGCCGTCAGCTGGAACCGGGTGCGGCCGGATCGAAGCCGGACACCCGTCGGCGCGGGCGGATGGGCCGAACCGATCGCGTCGGCCCATCGGGGTGCAGGGGTGCGGTCGGCGGTTCGATCGGGTTGCGGGCCGTCGTGCGCACCCAGACGGTATCGAGCCCGCCGGAACGCAACCGCATCCGCCATCCGGCGTCGGTCTCGGGGAAGTCGGTGCGCCGGTGGATGCCGCGGCTCTCGGTCCTGGCCAGCGCACTGTATTTGGTCCAGCGCGCGACCGCGAGCATGGCCGCGGCTTCCCTGGCGCGCAGCCGCTCGGCGCCGGTGCCGCCGAGGTCGAAGAGCGCGCCCGGCCACATGGCGTCGAGTTCGGCGATGCTGTCGCGCAGGCTGCCCGCGCTGCGCCGGTAGCTGCGCCGCAACGGCAGGGTGTGTTCCTGTACCAGGCCGATCACCGCGCGGGGATCGATCCGGGCGACGGGACTCAGGCCGGCTCCCGGTCCGGCGGGTGCGAGCGCGGGCCGGTCCGGCACCGGCCGCCCGCGGGCGAATCGAGCGGCACCGGCGCCGGACCAGGTGCCCGAGGCGAGTGCCCAGCTGCCGCCGAATCCGCTCACCGCACCGGTGACGGCCTCGCGGGTGGTGACATCGCCTGCCGCGAACAGCCCGGGGATGCTGGTGGCGCAGTCCGGGCCGGTGAGATGCAGGCCCCCGGTACCGCGCACGGTGCCTTCGAGAACCGCGCGCAGGGCGATGCCCTTCTCTGGGTCGACGGTGCCGTGCCGGCGCAGGCGACGGCGTTGACCGGGCGAGAGTGCCGCCGGGATCCCGTAGATCCTGCGTCCCTCGGCGAGCGCGGCGAAGGCGGCGCCGCGATGGCCTTCGATGACGGTCCCGGTTTCGTCGTGCAATTCGGCGAAGGTCAACCCGCGATCGGCGGCGCTCACCGACGTGGCCGGTGCGAGACCGTACGCGCTCGAGAATTCCATTCCCGATAGCTCGGCCCCGGCCTCGACGGCGAACAGCAGTCCGTCACCGGTGTCGACGTCGGTGCCCGCGCGTCCGGACCCGAACGCGCATCCGCCGGTGGCGACCACCACCGCCGACGCGCGGACCGTCCAGGGCCGGAACTTGTTGTGCCGCTGCATCCCCGCCGCACCGGAGACGATTCCCTCGCTGTCCACCAGGAGCTGGGTGGCCGGGTGATGATCGAGTACGCGCACTCCGGCTTCGAGCGCGACCCGGCGCAGGCGGCGCAGGTACGCGGCGCCATCGAGCCAGATCCGTCCCGCGAGTTGCCCGCCGGAGAATCGATGTCCCCGGTCGGCCAGTTGGGTGATGCGCTCGTGCGTTTCGGCGAGCACCCGGTGAATGGTCTCCGGATCGCCGAGCCAGCCGCCGTGGCCGAGCGCCCGCCGCACGGTTTCGGCGCGGGCCGGGCCCGGCGCGATGTTCCACAGCGAGGTGGTGCCGATGGCGCTCGGACCGGTGGCGCCACAGCGCGCCTTGTCGGTGAGGATCACGCGCGCACCGGTGGCGGCGGCGGAGAGGGCCGCCCAGATTCCGGCGGGACCACCGCCGAGAATCAGAACGTCGGTTTCCCACTCACTCACGAGATCAAATATTCGGCCACATTTCACCCGCCCGCAACCGATTCCGCACTATCAGCTCCACCACTGTGTCCACAGCAACACACCGGCCGTGGCGAAAACGACCAGCGATCCGGAAAACGCCGCCAAACCCTTATGTCGATCCGAATACACCTGCGCCGCAACGACGATCGCCGCCGACACCACATGCCAGGTCACCGATTCACCGCCCGGCCCCGGAAAGCCGCGTCGCGCACCGATGATCGCCGCGGCCACCACCACGGCGGCGAGCGCGAAGATGCCCGCGGCGATCAGGCCGCTGATTCCGCGCGCGAGTCTCACGAGCCGATCACCGGCACCCCGGTCGCCTTCCCGACCAGAACCTCGAGCTGAGCGGGATCGGTGGTGAACTCACCGAGCCGGATGGTCTTGTTGCTGCCGTGGTAATCCGACGAACCGGTGGTGAGCAGTCCCAGTTCGGCGGACAGTTCGGTCAGCAGGGCGCGGTCGGCCTCGCTGTGATCGGGATGATCGACCTCGAGGCCACCGAGGCCGAGTTCGGCCAGTTCGCGGATGTCGTCGATCGCCAGCAGCCTGCCCCGCTTGCGTGCCCGGGTGTGCGCGAGCACGCTGACCCCGCCGGCGGCGGCGATCATCTCCACCGCCCGGCGCAGCGGTGTGTCGGCCTTTTCGGCGTAGTAGCGCCCGTGCGGTGCCAGCAGATCGGCGAAGGCGGCATCGACGGTGGGCACGACGCCGGCGGCGACCAGCGCCCTGGCCAGATGCGGCCGTCCCGCCGAGGGGCCGGCCGAGGCCAGCACCTCGTCGGGGTCGACGGGCAGCCCGTCGGCGGCCATCCGCTCGGCCATCGCGCGCAGCCGCTCGACCCGCTCGGCCCGCAGCCGCTCACGCTCATCGGCGAAACCCCGGTCGGACGGGTCGAACAGGTAGGCGAGCAGGTGGACCGGCACGGGCCAGCCGTCCTCACCGAGACCGACGCACGACATCTCCATGCCACGGATCAGGGTCAGGCCGTCGGGCCGTGCGGCCACGGCCTCGGCCCAGCCCGCGGTCGTATCGTGATCGGTGATCGCGACGACGTCGAGGCCGGCCGCCGCCGCGTTCCGCACCAGCTCGGCCGGGGTGTCGGTGCCGTCGGACGCGGTCGAATGGGTATGCAGGTCGATGCGCACGCCCTCCAGTGTGTCAGTGCGCGATCGGCGGGCTGTGCCCATGTCCGGCCGGTGCGCCGTGCCCGGCCCGCCGCGGACGTAGCATCGACCGGTGCCATCGATTCCGCCGCTGCCGTACTTCCGGGGTCCGGCGAAGACGCCGACTCCGCTGCCACGCATCCCGGTGCCGACGGCACGGGCGATCGTGGACTGCGCCGTGTACGTCGACGGTGTGCGGCTGCCCGGGCATTACACCCATGACGCGGCGTTGCGGGAGGTGCGCGACAGAGGCGAGGGTTTCGTCTGGCTCGGTGTGCACGATCCCGACGAGGCGCAGATGACCGATGTCGCGCAGACCTTCGGATTGCACGCCCTCGCCGTCGAGGACGCGGTGCACGCCCACCAGCGACCCAAACTCGAACGCTACGACGACACGTTGGTGCTGGTGCTGCGTCCGGTCGCCTATCACGAACACGATATGAATTCGGTCAGCGAGATCGTCGAGACCGGTGAGCTGATGATCTTCACCGGACCCGATTTCGTTGTCGCGGTGCGCCACGGCGAGCATTCCGGGCTGGCCGCGCTGCGTCGGGGCCTGGAGGCCGATCCCGAGCGGCTGCGGTTGGGGCCCGGCGCGGTTCTGCACGCCATCGCCGATTACGTCGTCGACAACTATCTCGAGGTGGTGCAATCCATCGAGGACGATATCGACGAGATGGAGGAAGAGGTCTTCACTCCGCGCAGCCGGGTCGGCGTGGAATCCATCTACCAGCTCAAACGTGAGGTGGTGGAACTGCGGCGGGCGGTCAACCCGCTCGGTATTCCGTTGCAGATCCTCAGCCAGAACACCGATCTACCACTGCCGAAGGAGATCCGGCGGTATTTCCGCGATGTCGCCGACCATCACACCACCGTCGCCGACCGCATCGTCGATTTCGACGAATCGCTCGGTTCGCTGATCAATGCGGCGCTGGCCAAGATCGCGGTGCAGCAGAACACCGATATGCGCAAGATTTCCGCGTGGGTCGCGATCGCGGCGGTGCCGACCATGATCGCCGGTATCTACGGCATGAATTTCGAGCACATGCCGGAATTGAAGACGGTCTGGGGTTATCCGGCGGTGTGGGTGCTGATCCTGTCCGTGTGCGGCAGCTTGTATGTGGTGTTCCACCGCAACCACTGGTTGTGAGAACCGCCCGCTTCACGGCGTGCGGAGTTCGTCGCCGCGCCGTAAGCGGTGGGTGCCGGGCATGGTGGCCCAGGTCGCGAAGGCCAGCAGCCCGTCGAGGACCATGGCCAGCAGCGCGACCAGCACCGCGCCCACCAGCACGCGGTCGTAGCGGTAGAGGCCGATGCCGTCGAAGATGTAGCGTCCGAGCCCGCCGAGATTGACGTAGGCGGCGATGGTGGCGGTCGCGACCACCTGCAGCGTTGCCCCGCGCAGACCGGTCAGCAGGATCGGGAGAGCATTCGGGACTTCCACGCGCAGCAGGATCTGTCGTTCGGTCATCCCCATGGCGCGGGAGGCGTCCACCACGTCGTCGGCGACGTTGGCGACCCCGGCATAAGCGCCGGCCAGCAGCGGCGGGATCCCGACGGTGATCAGCGCGAGCAACGGCGGGATCAGGCCGAGGCCGAGCAGCAGCACCATGAAGGTGAGCAGGCCGAGCGTCGGCAGCGCGCGCATGGCATTGGCGAACCCGACCACCACTGCCGAACCCCGCCGGGTGTGCCCGATGACCAGCCCCACCGGCACCGCGATCACCGCCGACAACGCCACCGCGAGGAAGCTGTACCAGAGATGTTCGGCCAGACGACGTTCGATGCCGGTGGGCCCGCCCCAGTTCGCGCCATCGGTGAAGTAGGCCCAGGCGTCCAGGAAAAGGTTCATGCCGCAGCGCCTTTCCGGTGTGCGCGCCGGGAGTCCGCGCGCAGCCATGGGGTGGCCAAGCGGCCGAGCGCGTACACCAGGCGGTCGAAGATCAGCGCGAGCGCCAGCGTCACGATGATGCCCGCGACGATCTCGTCCGGATAGTCACGCTGGTAGCCCTGGGTGAACAGCTTGCCGAGACCACCGGCCCCGATCAGCGCCCCCACCGACACCATCGCGATATTGGTGACCACCACGACCCGCAGGCTGGACAGGAACACCGGGACGGCCAGCGGCATCTCGACGGTCAGCGTGCGCCGCAGCGGGCTGAACCCGACCGCCTCGGCCGCATCGACGACATCGGCCGGCACCGAATCCAGCGCCGCGGGCACCGCGATCACCAGCAGGGACGTCGAATACAGGGCCAGTGCGATGACGACATTGAGCGGATCGATCGTCGAAACCCCCACCAGCGGCGGGATGATCACGAACAGCGCCAGCGATGGCACCGTGTACGCCAGCCCCGCCACGGTCACCGTCACGCGACGCAACCATCGCACCCGCCGCACCAGCGCGCCGACCGGGATCGCGATGACCAGCCCGATCAGCAGTGGCAGCAGCGCGAGATACAGGTGGGTCCTGGTGAAACCCATGATCTCACCGAAGTTGTCGACGAGGTAGTTCATCGGCGGGCTCGCCTCACGGCACCGGCTCCTCGTCGAGGAACGCGCGACTGCGGGCGGCGTCTTCGGCGGCGCGCTGCTCGGCAAGTCGGGCCAGCACCTCGGTGGCGAGGATGCCGCCGCGCACGGCCCCCGAATCGTCCACGGCCACGCCGATTCCCGAGGGTGAGGAGATCGCCGCATCCAGGGCCTGCCGCAGATCGCCGGACGGCGTGAACAGCGAACCGCCCGCCGACACGCTGTCGGCCGGTGACTTTCCGGCGCGTACGGATTCCACGCCGGTGATGTCGATCCAGCCGCCGGGACGTCCGTCGGCATCGGTGAGCAGCACCCATTCGCCCGCCGCCAGCCGCAGTCCGGTGATCTCGGCTTCGGTCACTGTCCGGATCTCGTGCAGCGCTACGGTATCCGCGGGGCGGAAGGACAGCCCGCGATAGCCGCGATCCCGGCCGACGAAGTCCGCGACGAAATCGGTGGCAGGCTGCGCCAGCACCCGTTGCGGAGGATCGTACTGCTGGAGCACACCGCCGCGACCGAACACCGCGACCCGATCGCCGAGGGTGATGGCCTCGTCGATGTCGTGGGTGACGAACACGATGGTCTTGTGCAGTTGCGCTTGCAGCCGTTGCATTTCGACCTGCAGGTCGGCGCGCACCACCGGGTCCACGGCACTGAACGGCTCATCCATCAGCAGAATCGGCGGGTCCGCGGCCAAGGCCCGCGCGACACCGACACGCTGCTGCTGCCCACCCGACAGCTGTGCCGGATACCGGGACGCCAGCCCGCGATCGAGCCCGACGCGATCGAGCACCTCCAGCGCCGCGGCGCGAGCAGCCCTGCGGGAGTCGCCGCGCAGCATCGGGACGGTGGCGACATTGTCGATGACGGTGCGGTGCGGCAGCAGCCCGCCGCTCTGGATGACGTACCCGATCCCGAGCCGCAATTTCACCGGATCGACCGTCGCGATATCGCGCCCGTCGATGGTGATGCTGCCCGCGCTGGGGGTGATCATCCGATTGATCATCCGCATGGAGGTGGTCTTGCCACATCCGGACGGCCCGACGAACACGGTGAACGTGCCCGACGGAATGTGCAGGTCGAGATCGCTGACGGCGTGCGTGCCGTTCGGATAGGTCTTGCTGACGGCGCGGAACTCGATATCGGACACCGGGCTATCCGATCGGCCGGTTCAGGCCCTGCGCCGCGACCCACTCCTTCGCCGCGGCGGCGGGCTCGGTCTTGGTATCGCCGGAGACCGATTCGTTGAGCGCGATCAACTGAGCGGTGGTGAGCTTGGCCGATACCGCGTTCAACACGGCGATCAGCGCGTCGGTGCGCTTTGCCGCATTCAGCAGCGGAATCACATTCTGCGCCGGGAAATTCGACTTCGGATCTTCCAGCACCACCAGGTCGTTGGCCGCGATGGCGGGCGAGGTGGTGAAGATATTGGCCGCGGTGACCTGGCCGTCCACCAGGGCGCGCACGGTGGCCGGGCCGCCGCCGTCGGCGATCGGGACGAAGTTGCCGGGGCTGATGTCGAGCCCATAGTTCTCTTTCAGGCCGGGCAGCCCGACCGGACGCTCCTGGAATTCGGCGGGCGCACCGAATGTCACCTCGGCCGAATGCGGAGCCAGATCGGCGATGCTGCGCAGATTCCAGCGGTCGGCGGTCGCCCTGGTGACCACCACGGCGTCGGAGTTCTCGCCGGGCGCCGGTGCGCCGAGGGCCAGATCGGTGCCGATGGCGGCGGTCAGTTCGCGGTCGATATCGGCGGGCTGGGTGGCTGTGCTGTCGGGTTCCAGGTATTGCAGCAGGTTTCCGGTGTATTCCGGGATGAGCGAGATGGCGCACTGGCGCAGCGCCGGGATATAGGCCTCGCGGCTGCCGATATTCAGTTTCGTATCCACGCTGAATCCGTTGACCCGCAACGCTTCCGCATACACATTCGCCAGGGTCTCGGACTCGGGGAAGTTCGCCGAGCCCACGATGAGCGTGTCGCCCTCGCAGCTACCCTGGCCGGCCAGCGGATCGGAAGTGCCGCACGACGACACGATCATTGCGACGGCCAGTGCTGCGGCCGCGAACAGGAAACGGGCGGCGGTGAACGTCAGCCGCACGGCGGTGCGCCCCACCCGGGCGCCGTCGGGGGCGGGAGTCGGTGTCACGTGGGTCCTTCCGCAGGCCGGCAGTGCGCGATCCCGGTGCCCGGTGGCCACCGGTACATTCTCCACTGACCATAGTGCCCGCCCGACCCGGTCGGCGCGGGTTAGTCCTCGGCTTCGGAAAGTTGGTGTCGCGCCGATGGTGCTTGCCGCGCCGCTGCGGGTGCTGGCCCGGATCGTGGTCCTCGCGCTGGCCACAGTGGCGGTGTCCTGCGGCGATGATTCCGCGCCCGAACCACTGGTGGTCGGCTCGGGCGACAGCGCGGAGTCGGTGCTGCTGGCCGAGATCTACGCCCAGGCGCTGGCCCGCACCGGCGCGTCCGTCGTGGTCGAATCGGGGCTCGGCACCCGCGCGGGCCGGATGGCGGCCCTCGACGCCGGCACGGTGACGCTGGTCGGCGAGCACAACGGGGCGCTGCTGGGCGAACTGGCCGGCAACGTGACGGCGTGGAGCACCAAGGAGGTGACCCGCGAGCTGAACCGTTCGCTGCCGCAAGGACTGGTCGTCACCGACGCCGCCGACGGGGCCGATCTGCGGGCACGTGTGCTCGTGAACTCGGCCGCACCGGCCGAGTCCGTCGCGGATCTGCTACCGGATTGCCCGTCGTCGTCCGCCGGCGTCGCGCCGGTGCCAGGCCTGCTGACCGCGCCGCCGCCGGCGCTACGGATCGACGGCTGCGACTTCGCGTCGACGCAGACCTTCGCCGATCCCGCCGAGCTACGAAAAGCGCTGGCGGAAGGGCGCATCCAGGTCGGTCTGCTGGCCGGTCCCGTGGAACTCGCACCACCCGCGGCCGAGGGCCTGCGGGTGCTGTCCGACGACGACAACGCGCTGCGCTCGGAGAACCCGGTCGCGCTGGTGCGCAAGGGCGCATTGGACGATCGCGAGTGGGAGAAGCTGAACTACGTCGCCGGTGAGCTCACCACCGATCGATTGACCGGCATGGTGGCGGCGATACGCGACGAGCAGGCGAACCCCGCCGAGCTGGCCCGTACCTGGCTCGACGACCACGGTCTCTGACGGAACACCCACACGCGCTCTGCCCGGAGCCGCGCACACCCCCGATTGCCACGTGATGGCGGCGGCGACTCGACCCCGCGTGCCCCCAACGGTTCCGTGACGCTATCCGCCGCCAGATGCACCGCACGATATCGCCGAGGACGGGTGAAACCCCCGTTGAGCAGTGTGTTCCGGCGGGGTGGCGGGCAACCCTGCCGGGTAGCGGGACCCAGCAGCGCACATCGTCGTGTGGCCTCGCTAACGGTTCGCCCCTCTTGCCGGCCGTGACTTCCGCGCCGTATATTCCAGCT
The DNA here is from genome assembly GCF_059509835.1 of Nocardia sp. CDC519. Lineage (NCBI taxonomy): Bacteria > Bacillati > Actinomycetota > Actinomycetes > Mycobacteriales > Nocardiaceae > Nocardia > Nocardia sp. CDC519. Next base: position 3,747,341 of record NZ_CM183377.1, read on the forward strand.
GGAATATTTGGTGCGGAGTATGTCGTAGGTCGTCGATAGGTTGTCGTGACGCTCGTCGGCAACGTGAGTGGTGGATACAGATCCGGAAAAGAGGACGTTATGGGGCAGCGCACCGGCGCGACGGTGACCCCGCTGGCCATCGCTGTGCTGGCCCTGCTCGAAGAGCGGCCGATGCATCCGTACGAGATGTACCAACTGCTGGCGATGCGGCGCGAGGACAAGCTCGTCAAGGTGCGGCCCGGCTCGCTGTACCACGTGGTCACCCGGCTGGCCGAGCTGGACATGGTGCGGGCCGAGGGGATCGACCGTGCGGGCAACCGGCCCGAACGCACCACCTACCGGATCACCGCCGCCGGGCGCGAGACCCTGCGCACCCGGATCGCGGAGCTGCTGCGCACACCGCTGCCGGAGTATCCGCTGTTTCCGGTCGCCCTCGGTGAGGCGCACAACCTGCCCAAACCCGAGGTGCTGGCGCTGCTGCGGGAACGCCTCGACCACCTGGCCGGGGAATCGGCCGAGCTGGAGACGATGATCGCCAAGGCCGAACGCAAGCAGGTGCCGCGGCGGTACTGGATCGTGCTGCCGTATCTGCGCGCCACCGTGCGCGCCGAGATCGAATGGGTCGAGCAGCTGGTGGCCGAACTCGACAGCGGCGCACTGCTCTGGGAGGAATTCGATCCCGCCACCGGGCGACGTGCCGAGCCCTGTGACGCCCCGCCCTGGCAGCCCGAGCCCGCGGCCGACGAGGCCGAGCCCGCGGCCTCGTGAGCCTTCCCAGCGAACCGACAACGACGTCGCTCGTCATTCACATCCGAGTTAGGAACGAAACCGATGTCCACTCAACGTAATCCGTGGTTAGCGCTCTCAGCGCTGGTCGTCGGGTTCTTCATGATCCTGCTGGATGTCACGATCGTCGCGGTCGCCAACCCGGCCATCCTCGACAGTCTGCACGCCGACATCTCCCAGGTCATCTGGGTGACCAGCGCCTACCTGCTCACCTACGCGGTGCCGCTGTTGATCACCGGCCGCCTCGGCGATCGGTTCGGCCCCAAGAACATCTATCTGATCGGCCTGTCGGTGTTCACCCTCGCCTCGCTGTGGTGCGGGCTGTCGGGGACCATCGAGATGCTGATCGCCGCCCGCGCGGTGCAGGGTCTGGGCGCGGCGCTGATGACGCCGCAGACCATGGCCGTCATCACCCGCACCTTCCCGCCGGACAAGCGCGGCGCGGCCATGGGCCTGTGGGGCGGCGTCGCCGGCCTGGCCACCCTGGTCGGCCCGATTCTCGGCGGTGTGCTCGTCGACAATCTGGGCTGGGAGTGGATCTTCTTCGTCAACGTCCCGGTCGGCATCGTCGCGTTCGTGCTGGCCTGGAAGCTGGTGCCGGCGCTGGAGACGCACGCGCACAAGTTCGACATCCCCGGGGTGCTGCTCAGCGGTATCGGCATGGCGCTGCTGGTGTTCGGCATCCAGGAAGGCAACACCTACGACTGGTCGCTGCGGATCTGGCTGCTGATCGGCGCGGGCGTGGTGGTGCTCGCACTGTTCATCGTCAACCAGTCGCGCAATACCGGTGAACCGCTGGTGCCGTTGAGCCTGTTCCGCGACCGCAACTTCGGGCTGTCCAACCTGGCGATCGCGGCCATGGGCGCGGCCACGACCGCGGTGATGGTGCCGTCCTACTTCTATCTGCAAGCCGTGCGGGAGATGTCGCCCACCGAATCCGCGCTGGTGTTCGCGCCGATGGCGATCATCACCGGCGTGATGGCGCCGTTCGTCGGCAAGTTCGCGGGGCGGCTGCATCCGCGGGTCGTGCCGACCATCGGCTTCACGTTGTTCGCGATCTCGGTGGCCTGGTTCGCGCAGTTGATGACACCGGATTCGGACATCATCTGGTTCCTGGTCGCCGCCGGGCTCGCCGGTTTCGCGAACGCGTTCATCTGGGCGCCGCTGGCCACCACCGCGACGCACAACCTGCCCGTTCAGAAGGCCGGTGCGGGCGCGGGCATCTACAACACCACCCGCCAGGTGGGCGCGGTGCTCGGCAGCGCCGCGATCAGCGCCCTGATCGCCGCGCGCATGTCGGCCAACGGGCTGGGTGAGGCACCTGCGGGCGAAGGCACCGCCGGCCCGATCCCGGAACCGGTCAAGGAGGCGTTCAGCTCGGCCCTGGCGGATTCGACGTATCTGCCCGCCGCGATCCTTCTGATCGGCGTGCTGGCCTCGGTGCTGTTCCTGCGCCCGGGGGTGAGCGCCCCGCCGAAGCCGCCCACCGAGCGGGCCAAGGCCGAATCCCTCACTCCCTGAATCGGTTCACCAGCGCGAACGACAAAGGCGCCGGCAGCGGAAGCTGCCGGCGCCTTTATCTGTCAGGAAGAGATCAGCTGTAGATCTTCTCGACCTCGGAGGCGTACTGCTTCATCACCACAGCGCGCTTGAGCGACATCTTCGGGGTGAGCTCGCCGGTCTCCTGGGTCCAGTCGACGGTCAGGATGCGGGTCTTCTTGATCTGCTCGGCCTTGGAGACCTTCTTGTTGGTCTCGGCGACCGCCGCGTCGATCTCGGCGACCAGCGCCGGGTTCTGCACCAGCGTCTCCATCGGAGTGTCGGCGGATACGCCGTTGCGCTCCTTCCAGCCCGGCAGCGCCTCGGGATCGAGGGTGATCAGCGCGCCGACGAACGGCTGGCCGTCACCGACCACCATCACCTGGCTGATCAGCGGATGCGCCCGCAGCGAATCCTCGAGCAGCGCGGGGGAGACGTTCTTGCCGCCCGCGGTGACGATGATTTCCTTTTTGCGGCCGGTGATGGTGACGAAGCCGTCGGCGTCGATGGCGCCGAGATCGCCGGTCTTGAACCAGCCGTCCTCGAAGGCATCCTCGGTGGCTTCGGCATTGCCCCAGTAGCCGTCGAACACGACCGAACCCTTGAGCAGCAGCTCGCCGTCCTCGGCGATCTTGGCCGCATGACCCTCGATCGGGCGGCCGACCGAGCCGACCCGGATGTGCTCGGGGGTGTTCACCGTGATGGCGGCGGTGGTCTCGGTCAGGCCGTAGCCCTCGTAGATGGTGACGCCGACGCCGCGGAAGAAGTGGCCAAGGCGCGCGCCCAGCGGGCCGCCGCCGGAGACCGCGGCCTCACACTGACCGCCGAGGGCGGCGCGCAGCTTGCTGTAGACCAGCTTGTCGAAGACGAAGTGCTTGACCTTGATGACCAGGTCGGGGCCACCCTTGTCGAGGCCCTCGCTGTAGGCGATGGCGGTCTCGGCGGCCAGATCGAAGATCTTGCCCTTCCCGCCGTCGTGCGCCTTCTGCTTGGCGCTGTTGAACACCTTCTCGAACACGCGCGGCACCGAGAGGATGAAGTGCGGCTTGAAGGCGGCGAACTGGTCGACCAGGGTGGTCCAGTCCGAGGTGTGCGCGACGATCACCTTGGCGTCGAAGGCGGCCAGCGCCACGGCGCGGGCGAAGACGTGCGCCAGCGGCAGGAAGAGCAGGGTCTTCTTGCCCGCGACGATGAACTTGCCGAGCGCGATGCGGTCGGACTTCGATTCCGCCCACAGGTTCGCGTGGGTGAGCATGACGCCCTTGGGGCGGCCGGTGGTGCCCGAGGTGTAGATCAGGGTGGCCGGCGAGGACGCGCCGACCTGCGCGCGACGCTCGTGCACGACCTGATCGTCCAGCTCGGCGCCGCGGCTGATCAGCTCGTCGATGGCGCCCTTGTCGATCTGGGAGATCTCCTTCAGCTCCGGCAGCGAACCGGACTCGATCTCGTCGATGGTGGCGCGGTGCTTGTCGTTCTCGACGACCAGCAGCTTGGTGGCCGAATCCTGCAGGATCCACTTGGCCTGCTCGGCGGCCGAGCTGTCGTAGATCGCCACGGTGCAGCCACCGGCCGCCCAGATGGCGAAGTCGAGCACGGCCCACTCGTAGCGGGTGGCCGACATGATGGCGACGCGGTCACCGAGCCCGATGCCGGAGGCGATGATGCCCTTGGCCACCCCGGTCACCGTCTTCGCGAATTCCGTCGCGGTCACATCCCGCAGGCCGCCGCTGCCGTTCGGCACCTGGAACAGCACGGCGTTCGGCGACTGTTCGGCATGGCGGAACACGTTGTCGGAATTATTGGCGTCTTCCGGGATGGTGTAGGAAGCCGGGGCTTCGAACTCTCGCATCATGGCCCTTCCACGTGGGTTAACTCATCAGTAATCTACGGCACCTGCACCGCGGCCGTGACGTCGACCACCGCAAATAGGTCCGTACCCGCTCATTGACGAGCGGATACGGACCTGAGCGGGATCATCCTAGATCGCGGATATGCGCCGGGCGTATGGCTTCGGCCAAGAACTCCGCCATCTCGCGCAGCACCGCCGAGGCGGGACCGACCAACGCGGCCTGCAACTGCGCCACATGCCAGAGGCCGCGGCTCTCGGTGAAGGTGACGGCGACCCCGGCTTCCCGCAGCGCCGCCGCCAACCGCACGCACTGGGTATGCAGCAGCTCGCTGACGTCGACCTGGACGTAGGTCGGCGGCAGCCCGCGCAGCTCACCGAGCAGCGGTGCGTAACCCGGATCGTTGTTGTCGCCGCCGCCCAGGTAGGCCGCGGCGCATGCGCGCGACCACGGCTTGCTGATCACCAGATCGCGGTGCCGGTCCGGGATTTCGTTCGGATCGGTCCACGGTGCGATCAGGCCGAGCGCGGCCGGGGTGTAGCCGTGCCGGGCGATCAGCCGCTGCGCGGTGGCCATGGCAAGGCCGCCGCCGGCCGAATCGCCGGAAATGGCGATCTGGTCGGGGGAGTAGCCGTGCGCATCGACGAGTTCCAGGAACGCGGCCTCGGCGTCGTCGAGTCCGGCGGGGAACGGATGCTCCGGCGCGAGCCGGTAGTCCAGCGAATAGACCGCGCAATCGGTTTCGTGTGCCAGCCGGGCCGTCAACGACCGGTGGGTGGCCAGCGAGCCGACCGCGTAGCCGCCGCCGTGCAGGTAGAGCACGGCGCCGTCGCCGGGGGTGGCCGCGGTGAATCGGTCCGCGGGCCGGCCGGCCAGCCGAATCCGTTCGATCCGGGTCCCCGGCGGCGCCGGCTGCAAGCGCGAGCCGGCGTCCAGCAGGAGGCGCTGCATCTTCCACGGCAGCCGATCGTTGAGCGTGGCCCGGTACACCGGGCTCAGGATCGTGCGCGCCAGTGGCAGGGGAATGGCGATATCACGCATCGGTCGTTACCGGGCTCAGGGCAGGAACCGGCGCTCGACCGTGGCCGAGATGCGCTGGTAGCCGGAGGCCAGAACCCGCACGTACAGGTCGAGGAACTTGGCCTCCCAGCCGATCAGGACCCGGCCGTGCTTGCGGCGCACACCCTCGGTGATGGTCTTGGCCGCCATCTCCGGGGAGTGGATGGCCAGGTACTTGTCGAACATCGTGCTGGCGTTCTTGCCGTCGATGCCCTCGGCGTAGGTGGCATTGCGGGCCACCGCGGTCTTGATGCCGCCGGGGTGCACGCAGGTCACCTCGACCGGCGTCTTGGCCACGATCATCTCCTGGCGCAGCGCCTCGGTGAAACCGCGCACGGCGAACTTGGCCGAGTTGTACGCGCTCTGGCCGGGCACCGAAATGAGGCCGAAGAGGCTGGACACGTTCACCACGTGACCCTCACCGGACTCGATCAGGTACGGCAGGAACGCCTTGGTGCCGTTGACGACGCCCCAGAAGTCGACGTCCATGACCCGGTCGAAGTCCTTGAACTCGGTCTTGACCACATCACCATGGTGGGCGATACCGGCGTTGTTGTAGATCTGGTGCACGACGCCGAAGTGCTCCTTGACCGCGTCGGCGTAGAGCAGCACCGCTTCACGCTCGGCCACATTGAGCCGGTCGGACTTCACCTGCGCGCCCAGCTGTTCGCACTGGCGCACGGTCTCGGCAAGGCCGTCGGTGTCGATATCCGACAGCGCCAGCTTGGCGCCGCGCCGGGCCAGATCAATGGCCAGCGCCCGGCCGATACCGGAACCGGCACCGGTGATCACACATACCTTGTTACGGAAGTAAGCGTCCTTGCTCACTGGGCTGCCACCACTTTCAGTTCGGGGCGAGTGGAGTTGTCGTCGGTGGTCGTCTCGTAGGCCTCGACATCGAAATGCTTGGTCAGCCTACGGAATTCGAAGGTGAAGTCGGGCCACAACGTGGTGTTGTTGCCGTGCTTGTCCAGGTACCAGCTGGAGCAGCCGCCATTGAGCCAGACGCTCTTGGCCAGCTTCTTCTGCAACTCGGCGTTGTACCGGTCCTGCACATCGCGGCGTACCTCCACGGTACGCAGATCCTGCTTGTCGATGGTGGCCAGCGCGTCGGCGATGTAGTTGATCTGCGATTCGATCATGTACACCATCGAGGTGTGGCCGAGGCCGACATTGGGCCCGAGCAGGAAGAACATATTCGGGAAGTTCGCGATCGAGGAACCCTTGTAGCCCTGCTGGCCGATCTCGTCGAAGACCTCGGTGAGGGTGCGGCCGTCCTTGCCGGTGATGGTCTCGTAGGTCGGCGAATCGGTCACGTGGAAGCCGGTGGCCACGATCAGCGCATCGATCTCGCGTTCGGTGCCGTCCTTGGTGACGATCGAGTTCGGCCGCACCTCGGCGATGCCGTCGGTGACCACGTCGACATTGTCGCGATCCAGCGCCGGGTAGTAGTCGTTGGAGATCAGCATGCGCTTGCAGCCGATCCGGAAGTTCGGGGTGACCTTGGCGCGCAACTCGGGATCGCGGATCTCGTAGCGCAGCTTGGCCTTGGCCAGCAGCTCGAAGCCCTGCATCAGCGCCGGGAACTTGGCAAGGCCGACGACCTGGGTCTCACGCGCGGCGTAGATCGCGGCGCGGGACAGGCGCTGTACGCCGGGGATGTACTTGAACGCCAGCTGTTCGGCCTTCAGGTAGGGCCGGTCCAGCCGGGGCAGCAGCCACGGCGCGGTGCGCTGGTAGACGTCGAGGTGGCCGACCTTCGGCGCGATGGCCGGCACGATCTGGATCGCGGAGGCGCCGGTGCCGATCACGGCGACGCGCTTGCCGGTGAGGTCGGCGTCGTGGTTCCAGCGGGCGGAGTGGAAGATCTCGCCCTCGAAGCTGTTGATGCCCTTGATGTCGGGCAGATTCGGTTCGCACAGCGCGCCCACCGCGGAGACCACGGTGTCGGCGGTGAAGTTGCCCTGCGAGGAGGTGATCTCCCAGCGTGCGGTGTCGTTGTTCCAGCGTGCACCGGTGACATCGCAGTTGAAGATGTGCTTGTCGAGCACGTTGTACTTCTTGGCCACGCCCTGGATGTAGGCCTGGATCTCGCCCTGCCGGGAGAACGAGCGCGACCAGTTCGGGTTGAGCGCGAAGGAGTACGAGTACAGGTGCGACGGCACGTCGCACGCAGCGCCCGGATAGGTGTTGTCACGCCAGGTGCCACCCACGTCGGCGCCGCGTTCCAGGACCAGGAAATCCTGGCGACCCTGCTGGCTCAGCCGGATGGCCAGGCCGAGGCCGGCGAAACCGCTGCCGATGATGATCGTCCGCAGGTGGCGGGTGGGCTGGTTAGCGACAGCTTTGTCTGTAACCTTGCGACTCATATACTCAGACTAGAGCCCTATTGAGTAGCAGTCAACAGCTCTGTTGAATCGTAGTCAATAGTATTGACCCTCGTTCAGTAGGATGGTCGCGTGAGCACGAGTCCGGGAGAAACCGCCAAGCGTGTCCGGCTGAGCCCGGACCAGCGGCGCGCACAATTGATCGAGCTCGGCGTCAAGATGCTGGGCGAGCGCGCCATCGAGGACATCTCGATCAGCGAAATCGCCGCCACAGCAGGCATTTCGCGTGGCCTGCTGTTCCACTATTTCCCCACCAAGCAGGACTTCCAGCTCGAGGTCGTGCGCCACGCCAACGCCGAACTGCTGATGCGGGTCGCGCCGGATGCGGGCCTCGGCCTGTTCGACATGCTGCGCGATTCGGTCAGCCGCTATATCGACTACGTCAGCGAGAACCGCACCTCCTACCTGGCGCTGCTGCGCGGCCCTGCCAGCTCCAGCCCAGACCTCGTCGCCCTGGTCGACCAAACCCGCAACGCGATCGTCGACATCATCCTCACCCAGGTCCCCATGCCGCCCGAGGAACGCGACCACCCCCGCCTGGTGCTGGCCGTCCGTGGCTGGATCGCCTTCACCGAGGAATCGACCCTCTCATGGTTGCGCAACGAGACCATCCCCCGCGACGAACTGATCGACCTCCTGGTGGAGTCGCTGCTGGCGCTGTCGATGGCCGTCAATCCGGCGCTGGCGGCGGCACTGCGCGCCTGAGACGTCTCTACCCGGGAAGCCGGGCCGACAGAAGCCATGGCACCAGAAGCTGTGGCATTCGCGGCAGCCCGGTCGCGATTAGCTTGGGTCGGACCTCGTACTCCGCAGGGAGCACTGGCGTCCGGCGGGTGGCACCGGCAGTGGAGGCTTCCGGTGAAAGGATCTGTTGACGAATGCGAAGCATTACGAACTCGGCTGTACTGGCGGCGGTTTCGGTGGGCGTGCTGATGGGAGCGGCCGGCCAGGCGTCGGCCGAGACGCCGCACCGGCCCGGCCCGGTGTCGGAGTCGACCGGGTCGAGCTCGGGTTCGGCGGGCCCGCTGCTGAAGGCGCTGCTGTGTGCGCTCCAAGGTGGCGTCACCGGCTCACACGAGACCTCGCCGCCCACCTGCTATCTGCCGACGGCCTGACGCGAGGCCGGCTCACCGCCGAGCGGCGCGCTTCCCGCTCCCCGCATCCGCCCGATCCAGTGCCTCGGCGAGAGCCCTGATCTGGTCGACGGGTGGGTCGTAGCCCGGGAAGTAGCAGCACACGCGGTCGGCGACATCGCCGAAGCGGCGGATGATCTCGGTGGCGCAGGTTTCGGGGGTGCCGCGCACGGCGATGGTGTCGAGCATGTCGTCGGAGATGCGGTCGAACATGCGCATGATGTCGCCGGACTTGGAGAGGGCGTTGAGCTCGGGTTGGCGCTCACCCCAGCCTTCGATGTCGAGGACGGGGCGGTCGGCGGGAAGGATGCGTAGAAGGCAAGCAGGCCGCGTACCGCTATCGACGCTGCCGCCAGTTCTTCGTCGGTCCGGCGCATGGCGACGATGGCTGGGGGATAGATCGGGGACTCGGTCCGGATCGCGCGTTTCGTGTGCCTGGCCGCCGCGAGCGATCAAGGGGCGGGCGCAGTCCCGCCGTGTTCAGGCTGCACTCGGAGCTGGTCGAATTCGGGCACCGCGCGATGAATCGTCTGGAAGTCGCGGTCGTTGTGCACGACGGTCGCCGAATGCCGCAAAGCCGTTGCGGCTATTTGAATGTCTGTGGTTTGTGCGCCACGTCCCGCGCCGATCTTCCACAGCGCCTTTCGAATACGCGCGACCTCGCGCTCGACAGCCGCGTCGGTGGCCAGCCAGTGGAAGACCGAGCCGTACAACTCGGTGATGAAAGTGAGGTCCTGTGCGTTGCGGGCGCTGTACCGAGCCTCATCCATGGTCACCATCGACGAGCAGAGCACTCCCGAGACCGCCAGGCGGTCTACTGCAAGCTTGACCGCTTCACTCGTCCGATAATGGGACATGACCGAGTGGTCGATCAGGTAAAGGGGCCGGGAGAACGGTGCGGTCATTCGCTGCTACGCCGCTGATCGGCGAGCTCGCCTTCGGTGAGGAAAGGATTGTGATTCATTCGCGAGAGCCTGCCAAGGGCCTCGCGCTGCCGATAGCCCTGCACGAGCTCGTTCATGGCCAGGTTGATTACGGCCTTCTTGGTTGTGAGCCCGGTGAGCCGGAGCGCTTCGTGCAAGACCTCATCGGGGATATCGACTGTCGTTGCCATCAGCTTCCTCCGATATTGCGAGATGTTCGTATTCATAATACATGTGATTCGTAATATCGGCCGGTGTGGATGGCTGCGGGTGCGGAGCCCGCTCGGTGAAAGTACACAACGAACTCGCCCACAACGCCGGACGCCGGGCCCGAAACACTCTGCGGGAGAGTGGATTCGGGCCCGGCGTCGGTGACGAACCAGTGATCAGGCGATCGGCTCGAAGGCCTCGGCGATGATCTCGGCCTGCTCGACGGCGTGCACCTTGCTCGAACCCGAGGACGGCGCCGACATGGCGCGCCGCGAGATCCGGCGCAGCTTGCCGAAACGCTCCGGCAGCAGCTCGGGCAGGTTCAGGCCGAAGAACGGCCAGGCACCCTGGTTGGCCGGCTCCTCCTGCACCCACGCGATGTCGGTGGCGTTCGGGTAACCGGCCAGCGCCTCGTTCAGGCGGAACTTCGGCATCGGGTAGAGCTGCTCGATGCGCACGATGGCGACATCTTCGCGCTTCTGCTTGGCCTTGGCGGCGGCCAGCTCGTAGTAGAGCTTGCCGCTGGTCAGCAGCACTCGCTTGACCTTGCCGCGATCGCCGATGCCCTGCTCGTAGGTCGGCTCGTCGAACACCGAGTGGAACTTGCTCTCGGTGAAGTCCTTCAGATCGCTGACCACGGCCTTGTTGCGCAGCATCGACTTCGGGGTGAAGACGATCAGCGGACGGCGGATGCCGTCGAGGGCGTGGCGGCGCAGCAGGTGGAAGTAGTTCGCCGGGGTGGACGGCACCGCCACCGTCATCGAACCCTCCGCGCACAACTGCAGGAAGCGCTCGATGCGGCCGGAGGTGTGGTCCGGGCCCTGACCCTCGTGACCGTGCGGCAGCAGCAGCACGACCTCCGACAGCTGGCCCCACTTCGCCTCACCGGAGGAGATGAACTCGTCGATGATGGACTGCGCGCCGTTGACGAAGTCACCGAACTGCGCCTCCCACAGCACCAGCGCGTCCGGGTTGCCCAGCGAGTAGCCGTATTCGAAGCCGACGGCCGCGAATTCGCTCAGCGCCGAGTCGTGCACGGCGAACCAGCCCGGGTTGGTGGAGCCGATGTTGTGCAGCGGGGTGTACTCGTCGGCGGTCTTGCGGTCGATGATCACCGCGTGACGCTGGGTGAACGTGCCACGGCGGGAGTCCTGACCGGTCAACCGCACCGCGCGTCCCTCGTCGATCAGCGTGCCGAAGGCCAGCAGCTCGGCGAAGGCCCAGTCGACCTTGCCCTCGTAGGCCATCTCGCGCCGCTTCTCCAGCACCGGCTTGACGCGCGGGTGCACGTTGAAGCCTTCCGGCACATTGAGGAACGCGTCGCCGATGCGCTGCAGCACCGACTTGTCCACGGCGGTCTGCACCGTCGCGGGCACCTTCTGATCGTCCTCGACCGATTCGCTGGGTTCCGGCGAGTATTTCTCCAGCTCGCGGACCTCGTTGAACACGCGCTCCAGCTGGCCCTGGTAATCGCGCAGCGCGTCCTCGGCCTCTTTCATGGAGATGTCGCCACGGCCGATCAGGCTCTCGGTGTAGCTCTTGCGCACCGAGCGCTTGGTGTCGATGACGTCGTACATGTACGGCTGGGTCATCGACGGGTCGTCGCCCTCGTTGTGGCCGCGACGGCGGTAGCAGATCAGGTCGATGACCACGTCCTTGCGGAACTTCTGCCGGAAGTCGACCGCCAGGCGCGCGACCCAGTCGCAGGCCTCCGGGTCGTCGCCGTTGACGTGGAAGATCGGCGCGCCGATGAACTTCGCGATGTCGGTGGAGTACTCGGTGGAGCGGCTGTTCTCCGGCGCGGTGGTGAAGCCGATCTGGTTGTTCACCACGATGTGGATGGTGCCGCCGACGCGGTAACCACGCAGACCCGACAGGTTCAGCGTCTCGGCGACCACGCCCTGGCCGGCGAACGCGGCGTCACCGTGCAGCATCAGCGGCATGACCGAGAAGCCTTCGGGGCCGTCGCCCTTGTCCAGCAGGTCCTGCTTGGCACGGACCAGGCCCTCGAGCACCGGGTCGACCGCCTCGAGGTGCGAGGGGTTGGCGGTGAGCGAGACCTCGATCTCGTTGTCGCCGAACATCTGCAGGTAGGTGCCGCGCGCACCGAGGTGGTACTTCACGTCGCCGGAGCCGTGGGTGGCCGCCGGGTTCATGTTGCCCTCGAACTCGGTGAAGATCTTCGAGTACGGCTTGCCGACGATATTGGCCAGCACGTTGAGCCGGCCGCGGTGCGGCATACCGATGACGACCTCGTCGAGGCTGTGCTCGGCGCACTGGTCGATCACCGCGTCCATCATCGGGATGACCGACTCCGCGCCCTCCAGCGAGAAGCGCTTCTGTCCGACGTACTTGGTCTGCAGGAACGTCTCGAACGCCTCGGCCGCGTTCAGCCGGTTCAGGATGTACTTCTGCTGGGCGACGGTCGGCTTGACGTGCTTCTGCTCGACCCGTTCCTGGATCCACTCGAGCTGGTCGGTTTCCAGGATGTGGGTGTACTCGACACCGACGTGGCGGCAGTAGGAGTCGCGCAGCACCGACAGCACATCGCGCAGCTTCATCCGCTCCTGGCCGTGGAAGCCGCCGACGTTGAACTCGCGGTCGAGGTCCCACAGGGTCAGCCCGTGCTGGGTGACGTCGAGGTCGGGGTGGCTACGGAACTTGTCCTTGACCAGGCGCAGCGGGTCGGTGTCGGCCATCAGGTGGCCGCGGTTGCGGTAGGCGGCGATCATCTCGAGCACGCGGGTGCTCTTGTCGACCCCGCGTTCCTTGACGTCCTTGCGCCAGCGCACCGGCTCGTACGGCACGCCGAGGCCGTGGAAGATCTCGTCGTAGAACTCGTCGGAGATCAGCAGCTGGTGGATGGTGCGCAGGAAGTCGCCGGACTCCGCGCCCTGGATGATGCGGTGGTCGTAGGTCGAGGTCAGCGTCATCAGCTTGCCGACACCGATCTCGGCGATGCGCTCATCGCTCATGCCCTGGAATTCGGCCGGGTACTCCATGGCACCCGCACCGATGATCGCGCCCTGGCCCGACATCAGCCGCGGCACCGAGTGCACGGTGCCGATGGTGCCGGGGTTGGTGAGCGAGATGGTGACGCCGCTGAAGTCCTCGGCGGTCAGCTTGCCCTCGCGGGCGCGGCGCACGATGTCTTCGTAGGCGGTGTGGAACTGCCCGAAGGTCATCTCCTCGCAGCCCTTGATCGCGGCAACGACCAGCGAACGGTTGCCGTCCTTGCCGGGCAGGTCGATGGCGAGGCCGAGGTTGGTGTGCGCCGGAGTGACCGAGTTGGGCTTCCCGTCGATCTCGGCGAAGTGCCGATTCATGTTCGGGAAGGCCTTGACCGCCTGCACGATGGCGTAGCCGAGCAGGTGGGTGAAGGAGATCTTGCCACCGCGGGTGCGGGCCAGGTGGTTGTTGATGACCAGCCGGTTGTCGATCATCAGCTTGGCCGGGATGGCCCGGACGCTGGTCGCGGTGGGGATGCTGAGCGAGGCGGACATGTTCTTGGCGACCGCGGCTGCCGCACCACGCAGCACCTTCGTCTGGTCGGCTGCCGGGGCGGCAGCCTTGGGCCCGCCGGTCGGCGCGGCGTTGGACGTCGGCGCCGGGGTGGTCTTGGGGGCGCGCGCCTGCTGCGGAGCGGGCGCGGGGGCCGCGGCGGCCGGAGCCGTGGCCGCCGCAGGCTTCGGAGCCGGGGCGGGGGCCTTCGGTGCGGCGGCAGCCTTGGGCGCGGCGGCCGTGGGCGCGGGCGCCGGAGCCGAGTTCACCGGCGCGGTCGTCGCTGCCTGCGCGGGTGCCGGGGCGGGGGCCTGCGCTGGCGTCGGCTGACCGGCCTGAGACTCACCGGACGCGTCGGGGGTGTAATCGGCGAGGAACTCGTGCCAACTTTCGTCGACCGATGACGGATCGTTCTTGAACTTCTGATACATCTCGTCGACTAGCCACTGGTTCTGTCCGAACTGGGAAGTTGAGCTGCTCACAGCAGGTGTTCGCCTCATTTCGTTCTTCGCGCTGCGACGTTTGTGACGTGCCCGGCACGGGGATCGGCGGATACGCGCCGATGCGCCCTCTGTCGAGGATAGGCCCAGCCCCGAATCGGCGGTGCTACCGACCGGCGGACAGGCCGCTCCTCCATGGTGACGACCTGTCTTCCGCTGAGAATATTCCCTCCCGTTCTCCGGCCGCTGCCCAGAGTCGGGCATAGGCGCCGCGGGCGGCCAGCAGTTCGTCGTGTGCGCCGATTTCCACGATCCGGCCGTGGTCGACGACCGCGATCCGGTCGGCGCGCGCGGCCGTCGCCAGCCGGTGCGCCACCACCACCGTGGTCCGGTTCCTTGCCAGCGATTTCGTCGCGACCAGCACCGATCGCTCGGTATCTGGATCGAGGGTGGCCGTCGCCTCGTCCAGCAGCAGCAGATCGGGGTCGACCAGTTCGGCCCTGGCCAGCGCGATCAGCTGGCGCTGTCCGGCCGACAGGCCGCGGCCGCGCTCACCCACCGGTTGGGCCATGCCGAGCGGGAGAGCCTCGATCATCGCGGTCGCGCCCACCGCCGCGGCGGCCGCCGCGATCTCTTGTCCGGTCGCCGATGGTTTCCCGAATGCAATGTTGCTGGCGACGTCGCCGGTGAACAGGTGAGGTTCTTGCGGGACGATGCCGAGGCGGGCCCGGTAGTCGGCGAGCCGGTAGTCGCGCAGGTCGACGTCGTCGACGCGGACCGACCCAGCGCCGTCGGCCGGTAGGTCGTAGAGGCGGGCCAGCAGCTTGACGATGGTCGATTTACCCGCGCCGGTCGCGCCGACCAACGCCAGCGTGGTGCCGGCCGGGATGTCGAGGCAGACGTCGTCGAGGGCGAGGCTCTCGGTGCCCGGATAGCCGAAGCGCACCTGATCCAGGCGGGCGGCGCCGTCGAGCCGGTCGGTGATGGCGACGGCGTCGGGGGCGTCGGGCGCGATCGAGGATTCCGTGCGCAGCAGCGCCCCGATCCGGCGCAGACCCACCTTGGCCTGCTGATATCCGTCGAAGACCTGGGACAGGTGCTGCACCGGCCCGAACAGCAGTTCCAGGTAGAGCACGAAGGCGACGAGGGTGCCCGCGCTGGTGGTGCCGCCGGCGATTTCGCGGGCGCCGACGAACACCACCATGGCCAGCGCCAGGTCCGACCAGGCCGAGATGAACGCGAAGTACAGCGCGATGGCCCGCTGCGCCCGCATCCGGCTGTGCCGGTAGCGCTCGGAGTATTCGGCGAAACGGCGGGCCGCGAGCGGTTCGTGCCGGTAGGCCTGCACCGCGCGCAGGCCGCTGATGTTCTCCTGGAAGTCCGCGTTGACGGTGGAGACGTGTTCCCGCGAGATCGTGTAGGCCGCCGAGGACACCCGCCGGAAGATCACGGTCGCGATCACCAGCGGCGGCAGCACGCCGAGCAGCACCACCAGTGCCAGCGAGGTGTCGATGACCAGCAGTGCCACCGCGATCGCGACCAGCGACAGCGCGCTGACCAGTGCGGTGGAGACGCCGGTCTGCAAGAAGGCAGATAGCGCGTCTATGTCGGTGACCATGCGCGTCATCAGCCGGCCGGACTGTTCCCGCTCGTAGAAGTCGAGGCCCAGCCGTTGCAGGTGGGCATAGCTGCGCACGCGTAACCCGTAGAGCACCCGCTCGCCGGTGCGGGCGGTCAGCGTGGTGGTGGCCGCGGCCACGATCCAGCCCGCGAGCACCAGCACCGCGCCGAGGACGGCCGCCCGCACCAGTGCGCTCAGATCGTCTCCGCCGACGCCGGCATCGATGGCGTAGCGCACGATCGGCGGGAACCCGATCCCGATCAACGCCTCCACCGCCAGCAAGATCATGACCGTCAGCACCAGCGCGCGCACCGGCCACAGCAAGCGGATCAGCCGGAAGCCGGGATCGGGTTGCCGTAGTCGCGCGGCATCCAGCCGGGGCTCTTCGGTGGCCGGGGGCAGCCGCTCGATGGTGCGGCGCAGTTCCGGCGTCTCGCTCAGATCCGCGGCGGCGGAGCGGCCGGCCCCGCGCGGTGTCCGGCGGGCCGGCTCGGGGAGCACGGGAGCCGTGAGCGGCTGGGCATGGGCGGGTGCGGGCAGGCGGACCACTCGGTCGGCGTGCGCGAGCGTCGATTCGCGGTGGGCCAGGATGATCGTGGTGCGCTCGCCGCGGTCGGGCAGCGCCTCGAAGATGGCGGCCTCGGTGACGGCGTCGACGGCGGAGGTGGCGTCGTCGAGGACCAGGATGCGCGGCCGGGCCAGCAGCGCCCGCGCCAGGGCGATGCGCTGGCGCTGCCCACCGGACAGGGTGAGTCCGCGTTCACCCACCACGGTGTCGTAGCCGTCGGGCAGGTCGCTGATGAATTCGTCGGCCGCGGCCATTTTCGCCGCCTGCCGGATCTCGGCGTCGGTCGCCTCTGGACTGCCGAGGGCGATATTCGCGGCGATCGTGTCGGAGAACAGGAACGGGTCGTCGAAGACCACACCGATGGCGGCGCGCAGGTCACTCGCCTTGAGCTGGGCGATGTCGACGCGGTCGGCCGCTCGTCCATCGCCGCGGGACGGTGAGCCGCCAGCGGGCTCGTCACGGCCGGTTTCCGCTCGCCCGGGATCGCCGGTGGCGGGCGGCGTGGGAGCTGCGTGACTGCCCTTCGCCGACGGCCCCGGGATCGCAGCGTCGATCAGGACTTCGGGCTTCGCCGCCGCGTCCGGTGCGGCGGTGAACAGCCGGATCGCGCCGGAGTCGGGTGCGTAGAACCGGGGAAGCAGCAGGGACAGGGTGGTCTTGCCCGACCCCGCTGGCCCGATGATCGCCACCGTTTCCCCCGGCCGCACGGTGAGGTCGAGATCGCGCAGCACCGGCCGATTCGGATCGAAACCAAAGGTCAGCGCGTCGATGTCGACACCGAGCGGTCCATCGGGCAGGTCCAGTGGATGCTCCGGATCGGCGACGGTGGGCGCGGCGTCGATCACCTGGAACACCCGTTCGGCGGCAGCCCGGGTGAGCTGGGCCATGATCACCACCGAGGCCATGGTGCGCGCGGTGGTGGTCATGGTGGCGACGTAGGCGGTGAAGGCGAGAAACGTGCCGAGGCCGATGCTGCCGCCCATGGCCAGCACCCCGCCGAGGGCGACCACACCGACCAGGCCCACCTGGGGGATGGCGGCCAGCGTCGGCGCGAAGCGGGAGTTGATGGTCGCGGCCCGCATGCGCTCGGCGAACAGCGTGCGGCCGTGCCGTTCGAGCAGGTCGACCATCCGCGCTTCCTGGCCGAACCCCTTGACCACCCGGACGCCGGTGACCGTTTCCTCGACGTGCTGGGCGAGGTCGGCCGCGCGTTGCTGCGCCGACCAGGTGGCCGCGTACAGCTTGGGCCGGATGCGGTACACCACCACCGCGACGGCGGGTACCACCAACAGCGCGACCGTGGCCAGCAGCGGCGACAGCCACATCATCACCGCCGCGGCGAGCACGAATTGCAGCAGCGACATTCCCGACAGCGGGGCCATCGCCAGCAGCCCCTGCACCAGTTGCAGGTCGGTGATCGAACGCGACACCACCTGCCCGGTGCGGATGGCGTCCTGCCCGGCGCCATCGAGCCGTTGCAGTGAGCCGAGCAGCTTCACCCGCAGCGCGTGCTGGACATCCAGCGACAGTCGTCCGGCCAGTAGCCGCCGCCCGAAGGAAGCGAGGAACCGGCCGAGGGCGAGCAGCACGAGCAGCCCGGCGACGGTCCCGATCACTCCGGTATCGCCGATGCCCGCCGCATCGACGGCCCGTTTGGTCAGCAGCGGCGCGACGATCTCGGCAGCCGCTCCCGCCAGCACCGCGGCAGCGATCCCGAGCACGGTGCGCCGATGGCGCGTGCTCTCCAGCCACAGCCGCCGAATCCAACCGGGCGCCCGCCCCACGCTTTCCGACCCCCCGACGACTTCTGTACTCACCCGCGCTCCTCCGCCTCCCCGAGTTTCTTGGCCGGACTCGGGTACCGAACCGGTAGCGTCGGCGGCCGGCGGTTTGTGCGTCTCTGGGCCTGTTGTGGACGTACCCGACGAGTTACCCGGCCCATCCGAGATCAGATGTTCCGGTGGCATCGACCATAACGACACCCACCGACAGACGGTTGTTCCCGCCGGACGATCGACATGAGTGAGTCGACCCGGTATCAGCTCACAGGTCGCGGGCGCGCACCGACCACCAGCCCAGGCCCCCGATGCCGATGGTCCACAGCATCAGCACCACGATCGCCGCCGGTGTCGGCGCCAGCAGGTCGGCGTCGGCGAAGGAGCCGGGCATCAGGGCGCTCACCGTCGACGACCCGGGCAGCAGGGTCGCCACTCCGGCGATGCCGAGGCCGGTGGTCACCAGCCAGATCAGCGGCTCGATCACCAGCAGCCAGCCGAGCACCAGCGCGACGCCGGTCCCGGGCGAGCGCAGCCACAGCCCCACGCCGGAGCCGATGACCGCCCAGCACACCGCCGCGACCAGCCCGCCGCCGAGCGCGGCGAACAGCTGCGCGGTGATCTCGAACTTCCCGTTGCCGAAGGCGAAAAGGCAGCCGAGCGCGACGAGCTCGACCGCCACCGCCGCACCCAGCGCAACAGCCGCCGTGACCAGCATCTTTGCGCCGACCAGCCGATCGCGGTCCGGAGTGAACATGGCCGTGATGGCCATCGTGTCGTGCCGGAATTCGGCACCGGCAGCGGCCGCGCCGTACCCGCTGGCCGCCAGCACGACCGCGATCAATGCCAGATACAGGCCGATGGTGGCGGCGCCGGTGGCCGGCTCGCCCTCGGGATCGGCGGGTCCGGACAGGATCGCGGTGACCGAACTGGTCACCACGGCACAGGCGACCACCAGCGCCGCGAGCAATCGCGGCCAGCGCAGCGTCGCGGTCTTGCGGAGTTCGGAGTTGATCGCCGGCAGCAGGTCCGCGGGCAGGACGTCGATCATCGTGGAATCCCGTACGGCATCGGAGACGGTTGCGGAGGTCGAGCGGGGTGTGGCGGGGCGGCGGTGCCGGTGACCACCGGCCGGTGACGGGCCGCGGCGGTGAGCGAGGCCAGCACGCGGTCCGGGTGGATGGGGTCGGCGACGATGCTGTCGATGCGGACGCCTGCCGTACCGGCGACCGCCAGGATCTGCTCCTGGCTCGCCTCGGCGACGGCGAGCCTGCCGTCCTGGCGGATGACGGCATCGGTGTATCCGGCCACTGCCAGCGCCGTGGCCAGCGCGATCGCCGAGGATGTCGCCACAACGAGCCGGTCGGGATTATTGCGCCGCAGCCGCGACGGGCTGCCCTGGTACACCACCGAGCCCGCGCTGAGCACGATGATGGTGTCGGTGAACGGCAACACCGCGGCCAGGCTGCGCCCGGTGATCAGCGCGCTCCCGCCGCGGCCCGCGTGTCCGCGCAGGAAATCGGTGAGCCAGGCGTGTTCGACGCTGTCGAGTTCGAGGGTGGGGTCGTCGAGCACCAGCAATTGCGGGTTGGGCAGCAGGGCGGTCGCTATCGCGGCGCGCAGCTGACGTCCCGGGCTGAGCCCGTCGGGTTTGGTGCCGGCGAAGTCGGTCAGTCCGGTCAGCTCCAGGACCTCGCGCACCCGCCGGTCCGGCAGTCCTGCCGCGGCGGCGTAGATCCGCAGGTGGTCGCGGATGGTGCGGCCGGGGTGCAGCCCGCGCGGGTCGAGCACGCCGCCGACCACGGGTGCGTAGTCGGGCCGGTTAGCGACATCGAAACCGCCCGCCTGCACCGCGCCGGCGGTGGGTTCGAGCAGCCCGAGCAGCACACCGGCCACCGTCGTCTTGCCCGCGTCCTCCGCGCCGACCAGCGCCGCGACGGTGCCGGGTGCGACCGTGAAACTCACGTCGCGCACGGCCTCGGTCAGGTCGTAGCGCTTGGTCAGTCCGCGGACGGCGAAGGCCTGCGGTCGTGCGGCGCTCACCGCGAGACGGCCGGGGGCGGCGGATAGGCGGAGGGCACCGCAGACGCTTCCAGCGCCGGCAGCGGATCGGCGTCGATGATCTGCGGCTGATCGGCCGGGAAGTGGGCAGGCGCGGGACCGAAGGCCTTGCGCGCGTTGTTGATCGTGGCCTTGCCGAGGGCGCGGTTGCCGGCCCCGCCGATCACCGCGCCGATGCCCGCGGGCAGCACCTTGCCCGCCATCAGGCCGGCGCGTTTGGTGATGAATCGGACGATGAACCGTTTGAGCAGCGACTCGTTCATACCTGCCACGCCGGGAATGCGGGTCGCGAACGCCGTGCCCCAGTTCTTGGCGGAATGGCCGATGCTCTTCTGCACGATCTCCATGCCGGTATCGCCGAGCACGACCGCGAGCACCAGCGCTCGCCGCTGCTCCTTGTCCTGTGGCCGCACACCGTGTACCGAGGCGACCGCGAGCGTGAACACCGCGGAGGCCTCCATGAAGAAGGTGGTTTCGGCGCTGACCGCGGCCAGCGCCGCGACCGTGCCCACGCCAGGCACCGCGGCCGTGGCGCCGACCGCGCTACCGCTGCCGGTGACCGCGAGCAGGTACTGCTTTTCCAGCCGCTCGATGATCTGCGCCGGGCTCTCGTCCGGATGCGCGCGCCGCAGCCGCGCCACGTACTTGGCGACCGCGGGGGCTTGCAGGCGGGATCCGGTATCGAGTAGCTCGACCACCGCTTTCTCGAACGCCTTGGTGAACACGGCCTCATCCTCCTCTTCGGCCTCTGCTGCGCAACTGTAGGGCACCTGCGCCATCAGCTCGTTCTGACAACGGATTACCCGCTGCAATAGGTTCCGACCCCACCGCGCGCCGATCGGCACGGTGGTTCGGGTCACGGCCCGGCGGCCGGGAGAACGGCTGCCTACCGCGGCTCGCGCAGCGCGGGCACTCGCTCGCTCAGCGGCGGCGGAGGCGGCGGGGTGCCATCGCCGAAGGGCCTGCCACCCAGCGCCTCGCGCCCGTGCGGGGTCAGCCAATTCGACAGATCGGGGCCCTTGGGCACGATGCGAGTGGGGTTGATATCGGTGTGCACCACGTAGTAGTGGGTCTTGATCTGTCCGAAATCGACGGTGTCACCGAATCCGGGCGTCTGGTAGAGGTCGCGCGCGTAGGCCCACAGCACCGGCATTTCGGCGAGCTTGTTGCGGTTGCATTTGAAATGCCCGTGGTAGACGGCGTCGAACCGGGCCAGTGTGGTGAACAGCCGCACGTCGGCCTCGGTGATGGTGTCGCCGACTAGATAGCGCTGCCCGGCCAGCCGGTCGCTGAGCCAATCCAGGGCGGTGAAGAGCCGGTCGTAGGCGTCGTCGTAGGCGTCCTGGGCGCCGGCGAAGCCGCAGCGGTAGACCCCATTGTTGACCTCGGTGAAGACCCGGCGGTTCACCTCGTCGATCTCCGCGCGCAGCGGCGGCGGATACAGCTGCGGCGCGCCCGGCCGATGGAACTCGGTCCATTCGGTGGAGAAATCAAGGGTGATCTGGGCGTAGTCGTTGGTCACCACCTGGCCGGTCGGCACATCGACCATCGCGGGCACGGTGATGCCGCGCGGGTAATCCGGGAAGCGGGCCAGGTAGGCATCGCGCAGGTGGTGGATGCCGAGCACCGGATCGACCTCGCCGGGGTCGAGATCGAAGGTCCAGCTGAGCTTGTCGTGGGTTGGTCCGCACAGTCCGAGCGAGATCACCTGTTCGAGCCCGAGCAGGCGACGCACGATGAGGGTGCGGTTGGCCCAGGGGCAGGCGCGGGCGGCGACCAGCCGGTACCGATCCGGCGCCACCGGATAGCCGTCTCGGCCGTCCGCGGTGATCCTGGTGGTGATGTAGTTGGTGTCACGCTTGAACTCGCCTGGCTCGACGTAGCTGCCTGCCTCCGATTCCGCCTTGGTCACACCGACAGTCTCCCAGATCCGGGGCGAGGCGAGGGCTTTACTCTGACCGAATGAGTGACACCAAACCCACCAGACTGGAACGCGAGATCGTCGGCGACGGTGCCGAGGTCGCGACATTGACTCTGGCGAATCCGCCGCTGAATCTGTTCGACCAGGCCATGTTCGATGCCCTCGTCGCCGATATCGCCGAGTTGACCGCGCGTCCGCCGCGCGCGCTGCTGTTGCGCGCCGAAGGCAAGGTCGTCTCCGGTGGGGTCGATGTGCACACCTTCGACGGCCTGACCGCCGAGCAGGGCGCCGAGCTCTGGCGCGATCTGTTCGCCAGGATCTGCCATCCGCTCGAGGCCCTGCCGTGCCCGGTGGTGTTCGCGGCGCACGGCCTCACCCTCACCGCGGCCTTCGAGATCGCGCTGGCCTGCGATCTGATCCTGGCCGCGCCCAAGGCGAAGTTCGGGCTGGTGGAGATCGTGGTCGGGCTGACGCCGTCGATGGGCGGCCCGCAGCGGCTGGCCGAGCGCGCGGGGTCGGGCCGGGCCCGCGAGCTGGTCATGACCGGCGACCTCTACGACGCGGCGACCATGGCCGAATGGGGTGTGGTGAACGGGGTGCACGAGGACCTCGACGCCGCCGCCACCGCCCTGGTGCACCGGCTGGCGCAGGGCCCGACCCGCGCGCACGCCGCGACCAAGAAGATCGTCGAGGCCTGGCGTTCGGGCGGTGTGGCGCATGCCGATTCGGTGACGCCCGAGGTGTCCGGCGAGCTGTTCGCCACCGAGGATCTGCGTGGCGCGGTCCGCAGCTTCCTGGAGCTCGGTCCGGGTAAGGCGACCTATACCGGACGCTGATCGGCCTTGCTCCCGGGCATCCGTGGATGACGACACGGAAACATTCGCCGACTCCGACCGCGAATTTGTGATCTGCGTCATATAGTCACAGTGCCCGACGGTTCGAAGCACGCGGAGGTCCGATGAGAGACGGTACGACGAGGCTCATCGGGCCGAGCGCGAACGAGGATGCTCAGGACGGTCTGCTGGTCGAATACCCGGCCGGGGAGCGGGCAGGCGATCCGCTGGCCCGCGGCGCCGACGGCGTGCTGCGCTACGGCAATCTCACCCCCGCGCTCACCGAACTGCTCGACCTCCAGGTGCATGCCTTCACCAACCGGGAGGCCGTGGTCGAGGTGGGCGGGCCCCGGCTCACCTACCGGGAGCTGTGGCATTCGGCCTCGCGCATCGCGGGCGGCCTGCAGGAGCACGGCATCGGCTACGGCGATCGGGTCGCGGTGCACCTGCCGGTCGGTGCGCGCTGGGTGCAGGCGTTCCTCGGCGCTTTGCTCAGCGGCGCCGTGCCGGTGCTGGTGCACGACGGGCTACCGGCCGCGGTCGCCGAGCGCGTGATCGCCGACAGCGGCGCCGATTTCGTCCTCGGTTCCGGTGGCCGCGGCTGCGGCTCCACCAGGGCCGGTGGCGTCGCCGAGGCGAAATTGCCCGACGGTGCTGCCTTCATCGACGACGGCGCCGCCCTCGACGATCTCGCCCTGCTCTGTTACACCAGCGGCACCGCCCCGGGCCCGCTGCTCCCCAAGGGCGTCGAGCTCACCAACGAGAACCTGCTCTCGGCCATCCGTTCGGTGGTCGGCGCCCTCGATCTGCCCACCGACGGATTACGCAACTTGGTGCTGCTGCCATTGGCGCACGCCAGCGGCTGCGTCGACCAGTTGCTGCCCACCTTCGCCGTCGGCGGCACCGTTGTGCTCGCGCCCGATACCGGACGGCTCGCCGAAACCCTTGCCGCCGAACGCATCGACATGATCGCCGCGACCCCGCGCGTCCTCGGCGCCCTGCTGCCGGAGCTGGCCGCCGAGCGTGCCGACGGCCTGCGTACCGAGAGTGTGGCGCGCATCAGCACCGCTGGCCATCGCGCCGAGCGCCAGACGGCCGGACTCGACGCGGACGAAGTGCGCGCGGTGTTCCCCGACGCGCGCCAGTGGGCGGTCTGGGGTGCCACCGAGACCAGCGGCATCGGGCTCGCCGTCGATGATTCGCCCGCCGATCCGACGGTGCTCGGATTGCCGTTCGGCGGCACCGAATTGGCGCTGTGGGGTCCGCGCGCCGGGCACGGTCACGGCGAACTGCTGTGCCGGGGCCCGAACGTCACCCGCCGCTATTGGAACGACCCGAAGGCCACCGCGGCTCGTTTCACCGGCACCTGGTTCCATACCGGCGATCAGGTCACCATCGGCGCCGACGGTCTGGTTCGGCGCAGCGCGTAACCGGACCGCTCAGCCGACCAGGCGTTCACGCAGGCGTGCGCGCAACTCGGCGGTCAGGCCGACGGCATCCAGGTACCGGTCGATATCGCCGTGCAGCTCGCGCACCGAGTCCAGCCCGCTGCGCAGGTACTCCTCCCGCACGCCCAGCAGGTCGTCGGAGAAGACGTGATCCGGGCCGAGGTTCTCGATCAGCATCGCCTTCAGCACCGGGACCGCGGAGTTGCTGAGCAGGTAGTCGGCCAGCACGTCCGGCTCGTCGACGCCCACCGCGCGCAGCAGCGTCGCGATGGCCCAGCCGGTGCGATCCTTGCCCGCCGCGCAATGCACGAGCACCGCGCCGTCGCCGCGCACGACCGATTCGGCCAGGGCGAGGATGGCCGCGTGTGCCTCCGGACGTGCCGGGAACATCCGGTAGACCTCGATCATGTGCGCCTTGGCCGCGCCCGTCGCCGGATCGTGCGGCGGCGCTTCGCCCATATCGGAGTCGAACGGGGTGACCATGAGCCGGATGCCGTCGGGCAATCGGTCGGCGCCGTGTTTGGCGATCTCCGGCTGGCCGCGCAGGTCGTGCACGGCGCGCACGCCGAGTTCGCGCAGCACCGCGTGGCCGGTCTCGTCCAGGCTGCTGAGCTGTGCCGATCGCAGCAGGACGCCGGGCCGGATGGTGCCGCCGCCCGCGGTGGGCAGGCCGCCGAGGTCGCGGAAGTTGAAGGTGCCGGGGATCCGCAGGTGGCCGGCCAGGGGCGAGAGAGTCACTTGCTCAGGCTAACGTTCACCGGACGGGCACGGCCAGATGTCCGTTTTGCGAGGTCCAATTGTGTGATCGGACACAGCGCCCGGGCCGCGGAGTCGATCATGTCGTACGCTGATCGATGCTTTGTGCCGTACACGGGGAGGGGCGAGAGTGATGTTCGCGGAAGCGATTCCAGCGCAGTGCGGAAGAGTTCGACAGCGTTCCGTTTAGGTAACAAAACAATCTTTTAGTCTGAATTTACCCATGGAACTAGTTCTTAAACCCTGAAAACCTTCTACCATTGATGAACGCTGCCTGGATGGGCTGCACTTTCCCGACAAGTGCCCGCCAGGTAGTGAATCGCGGCCGACGAGGTACGCGAGATCTGTTCGCCGAGGGAGTCGTCGTTGATCGCACGTGGAGAATTGGTGGAGGCCCGACTGCGGCCGACCGTCTGCGAGGCAGTCGAGAATGCGGCTGCTTCGCTCGATATGCACGGTGTGCGCGCGCTGCGAGTGCTGCTGCACGCCGGTTTCAGCGCCTACTGGCCGTTGGTGAAGGCCACTCCGGCCAAGCAGTTGGAGGCCTACGAGGAGGCCGTCCAGCGCTTGCGTGAGCATTGGGACGGCGAGACCGAGGCCGATTCTGCCGCCGGGACGGGCCTGTTCCAGGACATGGATGCCGAGGCCGTCGTCTTCCTGGAGTTGTGCGCCCGGCATGCGGGCGCGCAGTGGCTCGAGCCGGTGGAAGCCATCGCCGCCTACGTCGTATCGGTCTTGCAGGGCGCGGTGCTGCGCTGGCTGGCCGACCGCGACGACGAGACGATCCTGGTGGTGCTCGACGATCTGGTATCGAGCCTGGCCACCCGCGCCGCGGACGCGTAACCGGTCTCCGCACAGTACTGGACGCCTGACCAGTTGCATGGTTGAGTGGGTGGGGTGACCGAAACGTCGCCGATCGCGCGGCTGCACGCCGCCACCGCCGATCTCGAGCCGCCCCTCGCCGCCCTCGACCTGGCTGCCCTGCGCGCCAATGCCGCCGACCTGGTGCGCCGCGCCGGTGGCGTTCCCATTCGCGTCGCCAGCAAATCCGTGCGCTGCCGCGCCGTGCTCGAAGAGGTCCTCGGTGCCGGGCTCACCGCCGACGGCGGATTCGCCGGAATCATGTCGTATTCGCTGGCCGAGGCCATCTGGCTGGTCCGGCTCGGCGCGCGTGATGTGCTGCTCGGCTACCCCGTCACCGACCGTGCCGCGCTGGCCGAACTCGGCGCCGACCCGGTGCTGCGCGACGCCATCACCTTGATGATCGACCATGTCGATCAGCTCGACCTGATCCGGGCGGCGGTCGGCAGCGAGAACGTGCGGCCACGGGTCTGCCTGGATGTGGATGCCTCGCTGCGTATCGGGCCGCTGCATCTGGGGGTGCGGCGCTCACCGATTCGCAGTCCCGAACAGGCCGCCGTCTTGGCCGAAGCGGCGCTTCGCCGTGGCTTCGACGTAGTCGGTGTGATGACCTACGAGGCCCAGATCGCGGGCCTGCCCGACAGCAATATCGCGGTGCGGCTGGTGAAGAAGGCCTCGGCCGCCGAGATCGGCCGCCGTCGCGGTGCGGTGGTCGATGCGGTGCGGTCGGTGGCCGGGCCGTTGCAGATCGTCAACAGCGGCGGAACTGGATCGATCGAGGTCAGCACGGCCGATGCCGTCGTCACGGAGGTCACCGCGGGATCCGGCCTCTACGCGCCCACGCTGTTCGATGACTACCGCGCGTTCAGCGTCACGCCGTCGCTGTTCTTCGCGCTGCCGGTGGTGCGCAAACCCGCCGACAAGATCGCCACCCTCTTCGGCGGCGGCTATATCGCTTCCGGCCCGGCCGGTGCGTCGCGGGTGCCGAAGCCGATGTGGCCCACCGGTTTACGACTGATCGGCACCGAGGGCGCGGGAGAAGTGCAGACCCCGGTGACCGGCGCCGCCCACCTGCGGATCGGCGATCGGGTATGGATGCGCCACGCCAAGGCCGGGGAGCTGTGCGAGCGGTTCGACCGTGTGCACCTGGTCGACGGCGACGGCGAGCGCACCGCCGTGCTGACCTATCGCGGCGAAGGAAAATGCTTCGGCTGAGCGGGGCGTATACCGCGGAATAGGGGTCGAAAATTACCGGCTGTAGTAGTCGGAAATAAGAACGCCGAAATACGAAACCGACTGGTTTGAATAATTGCGGGCCCCATGCCGCCATTTCGCTGAGTCGTAACCGAGCGGGACGAACGCAATCGTCGGCCCGTTATACGGGTACTCCCAACCGGTATGTGCGGCGGCGAATTCGGCGGCCGCGCGCGGGGTTCAGCCCAGACGCAGAAAGCGCGACAACTCGGTCAGTTCCGCCGGTGTGCTGGGCAGGTACTCGGTCAGCAGGGGAGAGCGAATGATGATCGCCTTCCACAGCGCTCGGCACAGCGCGCCCTGCACGAGCGTGCGCGAGATCAGCGTCGACAGCCCGTGTGGCGCATCGGCCGGGCTCGACGTCGCCAGGGACACGATGACCACGGCCGCCTCCCGCCCGCGGAACAACTCCGGCGTGCCCACCAGCACATCGTCGATCTTGGCGCGGGCCAGCAGCGTCGAGATCCGCGCCACCTGAGCGCGATACGGGGTGACGACGAAGATATCGTGCGGATGCAGCCGCCGCGTCGTCGCGCCGATCGTCCACGTCAGGCCGAGCAGCGCGCGCACCCGGCGCACCACCTCGCGGGCCTCGGCCACCGATTCGCTCGCATTGCCGTGGTGGTCCACCAGCACGGTGTCGATGCCGGGTTCGGTATCGGCGAGGCGGCGGGCCCGGGTGACGGTGTCGCTGGCGCGCAATCGGCCGCTGTAGTAGAGCCGCGAAATGGGTTCGGCCACCCGCGGATGCATTCGCCAGGTGCGGTCCAGGAAATAGCCGCGCTCGGCGGGCAGCGTGTCACAGCCGTCGATGAGCCGGCCGAGCACTGATGCGCCGACCGGTTCCGGATGGGCGGCGTCGAGGCGCTGGACGGGCGCGAACGGGACGCTCGGGGTGAGTGCTGGTGCGGGTACCGGATCGCCGATGACCAGCAGGTTGCGCGCGCTCACCGCGGCCGCGACCGCGTCGGCCAGGGGGAATCGCCCGGCGTCGGCGATCACCAGCAGATCCAGATCCCGATACGGCACCAGCTCCGGGTCGGCGAAATCGGCCGGGGCGCCGCCGATCACGCAGCCGTTGATCGCGTTGTCCAGGAAGCGCCGATACCGGCCCGCCTCGATGACGGCCCATTCGGGCGCCGGGATCGTAACGTCCTTCTTGGCCACCAGCTGCGGCAACACGCCGACCTCGACCACGGCGTCCAGCAGGTTCTCCACGATCGCCGGCGTCGGCGCCACCACGCCGACCCGCCATCGATAGCGGGTGACCATGCGCTCGATCACCCGCGCCGCGGTCGCCGTCTTCCCGGTGCCGGGCGGGCCCTGTACCGCCACATAGGAATCGTCGAGTGAGCGCACCGCCTCGGTGATGGCGGCGGCGTGATCACCGTGCACCTGGGGCAGCGGCCCACCGCCGCGCAGCCGGGGTGGGCGGCGGGCGAGGATGTCGAAGATCGCGCCGGCCGGGATCTGCGGCAACGTCATCAGCAGCTGCTGGGCCTGGTATTCGATCGCGGCGTGCACGTGGTCATCGGGAGCCGGCAGCCCGGGTGCGATCGCGGTGGGCAGATCGTCGAACGGGGCGCAGCCCGCGGGCAGGCGCTCCTCGAGCCGGACGGTGTCGTCGAACTCCGCGTCCACCGAGCATCCGAGCACCGTGGCGGTCGCCGTCGCACGCTGCCCGGCCGCCGCGACCATGCCCTCGGCCACCGGACGGTCGTAGAAGGTATGCACCGACGTGCCCGGCGCCAGCCCGCTGCCCGCGCCCATTCGCCCGGTCAGCGTGATGAATCGGCGCACGGTATCCCCGCGCGGGCCGATGTGCCATTTGGTGTCGACGGTGCCCCAATCGGCGACGAGCACACCGGGCGCCTCCGGCCATTCGTCCACCGGATGGGTGAGCCGATCGGCATGCGCCCACCACAGCGGCTGCCGTTCCCGGCGCCGGAATCCCAGTGCCGCCGACATCAGCGAAGCAACCTGGCGGGCACTGGATTCGGCGTCTGGCCGGCACTCGGCCGAGCCGGGAGCTGCTGGCCCGTACTCGGTCGAGCCCGGAACCGCCGCCTCGTGCCCGGCCGAGCTCGGAGCCGCTGCCTCGTATTCGGCCGTGCCTGGAGCAACTGCCTCGTGTTCGGTTGATCCGCACCGCAGCTCGATCACCGTGTCCAATGCGGAATCGGGGTTCTCGACCGGCGTGGAGCCGAGGGACCGGGCCGCTGCCGCACCGGTGTCGCCGATCGGCGCGGCCGGATCGGGCTCGTGCGGAGTTCTCCGCGTCGCACGCGTCGGTGAGGGTGCGGTGGTAGCCGCCGCGGGGAAGGTCTCGCCCGGTGCGGCCGGCACAGCGGGTGTTGCCACCGCGCTCGCGGCTATGTGCTCGTCCTGCGGTACGCGCTCGGCGAATTCGGCGAGGGCGGCTTCCAGTGGAGTCGGCCGACCTAGCGGTTCCAGCCTCGCGGCGCGGCGCTCGGCGGCGGGCGCGGCCGGTGCGATGTGTAGTTCAGCGGCGCGGTCGAGCAGCCAGTCGCGCAGCCGCAGCACCGTCACACAGTCGCGGTCGGCATCCGCGCGGGGTTCGGGCGCGGGCAACAGCGCGCGCAGCCGGGCCGGCTCGTACGAGTCGACGCCGATCAGCAGCGCGCTACGCACGATCGGATACAGGTCGACGAAAACGCCGCCGCGCAGCAATTCGTCGATCAGATCCTCGCCGGTGCCGAAGCGGCCACCCGCGCACAGCAGGGCCGAGCGGACCGCCGCGGTGTAATGGAACACGTGCAGCCCTGGGTGGATCCGCCTGCGCCGGGCGATGATGTCGAGCACCTGGTCGAGCGCCGCGCGCTGCCGTGTCCGGGTCTCGGCGCCGGCATTGTCGAGTGCCGCCGGAACCAGTAGTGACACGTGCACACCGGCGGCGTCGGCGAGCTCGACGCGCAGCTGATCCGCCGGTGCCGGGTCGATGGTGAGGGCGAGATCGCCCGGGGTGCGGGCCGGCAGTGCGCCGAGCGCGGTGGGATCGATCGTGGTGTGGGCGGGACGGCCGGAATCGTCACGGCGCAGCTGGATCTCGGCTTGTCTGCGCAGCCGCAGCAAGGTGCGCGGACCCAGCTCGGGCACGGGCGGCAGCGGCTCGGCCGTCGTGCCCAGCCGGTCGATGGTGCCGATCCCGGACTCGCGCAGCCGGGCCCGCGCGGTGCCGCTCATCCCGGCCACCAGCAGCAGATCGCGGGCGCTGGTGAGCGCATCGACGCACACCGCGCATCGTCCGCAGGCCAGATAGCGCGGGTCGCCCCACTGGGCGGGCAGCAGTTCGCCCAGCTTCTCGTCCACGATGTGACGGACCCGTGCGCGGCGCGCGCGAAACACCGGAAGTAGTTCCGCCACGGGCAATGTGTGCGTCCGGCCGCGGTGGGACTGCGCGATCAGCGGGTCGACGGGAATCCCGGCCGCCTCGATCGCCGCCGCGCAACCGGCCAGTTCCAGCGCCGAGGTGATGTCGAAGTCGTCCTCGCCGACGCCGTGCACGCGATACCGGACGCGATGCTCGGCGCGCACCAGAAAATCGGCGCGGCAGGCGAATTCGCCGTCGAAGAAGATTGCGCCCGCGATCACCGGTGCCTTGGCCCGTAGTGCGGCGAGGGTGTCGGCGTTGGCGGCGGTCAACGCGGCCGCGACATCGCCGTCCGCGCGATCCAGCTCGGTCCGCTCGGCGAAGCCGCCGATCTCGACGAGATCGTCGCCGTGCCGTCGCCGCAGCTCCGCCAGCAGTACGGCCCGTTCGGCCCGCCGGTTCTCCTCGGTCGAGTTCGGCGATGGGGTTGCGGCAGGCGCGGCACTCGCGGTGCCCAGATCGGCGTCGAGGGCGTGCAGCATCGCGAATTCGCACCGCGCGGCGCGGGCGAGGTCTGCGGCGGTGCTGACGACACGATCACCGAACACGAACAAACGCGGCCCTCCTGTGCCCGGACGGGACACCGGTCAGCGCTTCCTTGCGCACCGGACGGCAACACCTTAGCCAGCGGATCCGGTCGCGCCGCAGCCTGCCCGGCCCGGCGTGGCGTCAGGACCGGGGCTTGCGCCGCTCGTAGCGCTTACCGGAATCGCGCTCCCGGCGCGGGCCACGGGCGAACGAACGCTGCCCCGGCGGGCCCTGATCGAGCTGCAACTGGATGAGCTGACCGCTGATCCTGGTGCGCCGCAACGCTTCCAGCGTCTCCTGCGGCAGATTCGCGGGCAGCTCGACCAGGCTGTGGTCGGGCCGGATGCTGATATGACCGAAATCGCTGCGCCGCAGGCCGCCCTCGTTGGCGATCGCGCCCACGATCGCGCCCGGCACCACCCGATGCCGCTTGCCGACGCTGATCCGGTAGGTGGCCAGCTCCGCGCCGGTGGCCCGATGCCGTCCGCCGGAACCGCCGGGACGTTCGTCGTCGAAGCGGCGCGGCGACCGTTCGCGCTGCGGCCGCTCCACCGGCTCCGGTTCCGGTTCCATGAAGAAGTTGTCGCCGTCGTAGGAACCGACGGCCAGCGCGGCCGCGATATCGACCAGCGGGATGTTGTGCTCGCGCTCGTACTCCTCGATCAACTTGCGGAACAGCGCGAGGTTGGCGGAGTTGAGGTTTTCGGTGATGGCGTCACCGAACTTCGACACTCGCTGGGCATTGACGTCGTCGACGCTGGGCAGCTGCATCTCGGTGAGCGGATGCCTGGTGGCGCGCTCGATGGCCTTGAGTAGATGCCGCTCGCGCGGGGCGACGAACAGCAGCGCCTCACCGGAACGGCCCGCGCGGCCGGTGCGGCCGATGCGGTGCACATAGGACTCGGTGTCGTGCGGGATGTCGTAGTTGACCACATGCGAGATGCGTTCCACGTCGAGGCCGCGGGCGGCGACGTCGGTGGCGACGAGGATGTCGAGCGTGCCCGCCTTGAGCTGGCCGATGGTGCGCTCACGCTGGGCCTGCGCGATATCGCCGTTGATGGCGGCGGCGGAGAAACCACGGGCCCGCAGCTTCTCGGCCAGCTCCTCGGTGGCCTGCTTGGTGCGCACGAAGATGATCATCGCCTCGAACGACTCGACCTCGAGGATGCGGGTCAGTGCGTCGAGTTTGCGCTGATGCGACACCTGCACCCAGCGCTGGGTGATGTTGACGTTGGTGGAGGTCTTGGCCTTGACGGTGATCTCGACCGGATCGTTGAGGTACTGCTTGGAGATCTTGCGGATCGCCGCGGGCATGGTGGCCGAGAACAGCGCGACCTGCTTGTCGGCCGGAGTGTCGGCGAGGATGCGCTCGACGTCCTCCTGGAAGCCCATCTTCAGCATCTCGTCGGCCTCGTCGAGCACCAGATATTGCAGTTGCGACAGGTCGAGCGTGCCCTTTTCCAGGTGATCGATCACGCGCCCGGGCGTGCCGACCACGACGTGCGCGCCGCGCCGCAGCCCCGACAGCTGCACGCCATAGCTCTGACCGCCGTAGATCGGCAGCACATGCAGGCCGGGGATGTGCGTGGCGTACCGGCCGAAGGCCTCGGCCACCTGGATGGCCAGTTCACGGGTGGGGGCGAGCACCAGCGCGCGTGGAGCCTTACCGCCGGCCTCCAGCCCCATCAGGATCGGGATGGCGAAGGCGGCGGTCTTGCCGGTGCCGGTCTGCGCCAGACCGACGACGTCGGCGCCGGAGAGCAGTGGCGGGATCGTCGCGGCCTGGATCGGCGACGGCGATTCGTAGCCGACATCGGCGATGGCCCGCAGAATGCGGTCATCGATGCCGAGATCGGCGAACGTGGGGTCGACAGGGCTGGTATCGCCGCCCGCGGCGGCGGATTCGTCGTCGCTGGAAACGCTGTCGACCTGATTTGTGCTCATTGAGCAGCAGTTTACTGCCTTGCGGTGGCTGTCCCGGCCACCGGGCCAATACGGTGAGACCTATGCAACCGCAGAACACGGCCGCGACCGCGGCGACCGGGTCCGGGCGCGTCGAGGTCGCGGTGGTCCAGTTCGCGCCCTCGACCGAGCCTTCACAGAATCTGCATCAGCTGCGCGAGCACGTGCGCGCGGCCGCCGAGGCCGGGGCGCAGGTGGTGGTCGCGCCGGAGTATTCGATGTTCGCCGTCAGCAGGCTCGACCATCGGGTCGTAGCCGTCGCCGAGCCGCTGACCGGGCCGTTCGTCACCGGACTCGCCGCGATCGCCGCCGATTACCACGTGCATCTGGTGGCCGGTGTGGTCGAGACGACCACGCCGGGAGAGGGCCGCATCCACAACACACTGGTCGCACTCGGACCGGACGGGACGCTACTGACGCAGTACCGCAAGGTGCACCTCTACGACGCGTTCGGCCACCGTGAATCCGAGGTCGTGCGGCCGGGAGCCGTGACCGATCCCGCGACGTTCACCGTGGGCGAGCTCACCTTCGGTTTGCAGACCTGCTTCGATCTGCGCTTCCCCGAGGGCTGCCGCCGGGTGGCCGCGGCCGGCGCGCAGGCCCTGCTGCTGCCCGCCCAATGGATTCCCGGACCGGGCAAGGTCGAGCAGTGGACGACGTTGTTGCGCGCCCGCGCCATCGAGAACACCGTCTATGTCGCGGCCGCCGATCAGAGTGCGCACCGTGGCGCGGGATCATCGATGATCGTCGACCCGGCCGGCGTCGTCCTGGCCGCACTCGGCGAGGAACCGGGCGTGCTCGTCGCGACCGCCGACATCGCACGGGTGCACGAGGTGCGGCTGGCCAACCCCAGCCTGGACCTGCGGCGATTCGAGGTCGTCGAGCGCGTGTCGGAGTAGCGTTCGAAGTAATGGTGTACAGCGATCGTGCCGCCGCCGGTCGCGCGCTGGGTAAGAGATTGTCCTACCTGCACGCGTCGAATCCGCTGGTGCTCGGTCTGCCGCGGGGCGGGGTGCCGGTGGCCGCCGCGGTGCGCGAGGTGATCGGCGGCGATCTGGACATCCTGCTGGTGCGCAAGCTGGGCGTGCCCTGGCGGCCCGAGCTCGCGGTCGGCGCCATCGGCGAGGACGGCGCCAAGGTGATCAATACCGACGTGCTGGCCCACACCGGGCTCACCCATGACCGGGTCGACGAGATCGAAGCCGTCGAGCGGGCCGAGCTCGAACGTCGCCGGGCCGTCTGGCGCGGCGACCGCGAGGCGCTCGAGGTGGGCGGACGCACCGTCGTCCTCGTCGACGACGGCATGGCCACCGGTGCCAGCATGCTAGTCGCCTGCCGGGTCGCGCGGCTGCGGATGCCGGACCAGATCGTGGTCGGGGTGCCGGTGGCCTCGGCCGAAGCCATGGACCGGGTCGCACTCGAAGCCGACGACGTGGTCTGCCCGCTGGTCCCGCCCAGCCTCGGCGGTGTCGGCAATGCCTACCGCGATTTCCATCAACTCGCCGACCACGAAGTGACCGAGCTACTGCGCGCCGACGTCTAGCCCGAGAGCGTCACCGGACCGGGGGATCTCACCAGTGGTCGGCGAAGGTGCGCCGCTGTGCGGCGGTGACCATCGGCCGCAGATGCCCGGTGAACTGTTCGGCGTCCACCGCGACGATGTCGACGCTGTTGCCGGTGCGCACCAGGTAGCGGCCGTCGTCGGTGAGATCCACCCAGCACAGCACCCCGAAAGGATCCAGTTCCTCGTTACGCCGCACCGACACCACGATCTGGCCGATGCCGTCGCGGCGCTGCCGCAGCAGGGTCCGGATCCTTGCCGGTTCGGTGGGCCCGGCGACGGGCATCGTCACGAGATTGCGGCTGTCCTCGATCACCCGCGACAGCGGTGCGTTGAGCCGGGGTCCGGTGCCCGCCGGGAAGCCGGGAAGCATCGACACCACCCGGCCGGGCAGTGATGTGGCGCCGCCGGCGATCACCGTCAGCTCGGCACCGCGGTCCGGTGCACTGCCCGGGCGCTGGGCGGCGACCACCGCGACATTGCCGCTGGCGGCGCCGAGCACCCGGACCGGCGTGGGCGCGCCGTCCTCACCGCTGCGTTCACCGAACACCTCGACGCACACGTCCGGCCGGGCCAGCACGCGCAGCGCGGCCTCCAGGTCGGCGTCGAGGGTGCGTTCACACCATTCGGTCAGCGCGGGCAGTTGCGCGGCGCGTTCGGCGGTGTCACGCGCGGACAGTCGCACGGCCAGCGGGTAGGGGATACGGTCGCCGTCGGTCCGGGACCAGGCCATGGCGAACTGGTCCGGGGTCATGCTCCAGTTCACTCGTGCTCGGTCCACTCACCGAGGACCGGCGGCGTGGTGGGGTCGAGCGAGCCGATCAGCTCACCGCCCGCACCACCCGGTTCGAGGAAGGTCAGTTCGTCGTCGACGTAGTGCAGGTCGTCGTCCTCGTCGTCGAATTCGTCGGTCTTGGCCGGCGCCTGCTTCGGCGGGACCGGGCCTTGGCCCGAGCGGGTGGTGTCGGCGGCGGCCAGCGCGCCGCCCATCAGCCCGCCCATGGCGCCGGCGCTCATGCCGGTGATGGCCTCGCTGCTCGAGCCGTGCGAATCCTGCCGCTTCTCTTCCCGTTTGCGCTGGTCGTCGCCGCTGGTGTTCGCGGGAACCGAGGCGGGGGCCGCGACGGATGCGGGGGAGGTGACAGCAGATGCCGGTGCCGTGGCCGGCATTGCCGCCGGGCGGTCGACCGGTGCCGCCGAGGCGACAGCGGTGGGTGCGGTGCTCGCGGCGGCCGGGGTGGTGGCGGGCGGCGCCTGCGGTGCTGCCTCCGGTGCCGCGACGAGCGGTGCGGCGGCGGTCGCGGGAATCGTCGGCGGGGCGGCGGCGCCCGGCTCCGTGGCCTCGGCCGCCGGCGCCGCCGGCTGCTGCCCCGCCTCGGGCTCGGGGACACCGATGACGGCACCGACCGCGGCCGGTTGCGTGACCGGCCTGCCCGCGGCGGTATCCGGGACCACGATCGACACCGGGCCCGGCCGCGCGGCTTCCGGAGCAGGATCGGCCGCTGCCCCGGCCACCGCGTCCGGGAACGCGGGGATTCCGGCACCGGTGGGGATGAACGCGCTGGTGTAGATGCTCTCCATCACCCGGACCACATCCTGGCGGGAGTTCTCGACGGACTTGGCCGCGGTGACGTTCTCGCTCGCGCGTGAAGGATCCAGCAGCGCCGCCGCCAGATCCGGCTCGGTCTCCGAGGGGCCGGGCACCGCGCCACGCAGCGCCTCGGCCGCATCACCTGCCTGCCCGAGCCGCTGCCCGACCACCGTCATCACATCGGCGAGCTGCCTGCCCAACTGTTCGAAATCGCGCACCGCCGCGGCGGCCTGCTGGGCGGCGGCGCCGCGCCAGCCGTCGGCGATGGCCGAACGAATCTCGGTGTGCGCCTGGTCGATCGCATCGGTGAGGCCGGTGGCGGTGTTCTGCCAGGTCTGCTGGCCTGCCAGCAGGGTGGCGGGGGCCAGCTGCTGCACGGCGGCATGGATCTGCTGGTGAGTGAGGTTGTCGAAGATCTCGACCGTCGACGCGTAGTCGGGGTCGACGCGCTGGTGAGCGCCGCGTTCGGCGGCGCGCGGCATATTACGCATCGGCGGCCACCTTCCTGGTGGCGGCGGCGACGGCGTCGTCGGTATCGCGGTAGGCCGCGGCGGCGGCGCGGAAGGTGTGCGCGAGGCCGCGCGCGGCGGCCGCGTAATCGCGCAGCTGCGCGATGGCGTCGCCGGCCTTGCCCTCGAATCCGCGGCGCAGTGCGTCACCGGAGGCGAAGCCACCGAAACCCGGCAGTGTGGTGGCAGCGGCGAGTTGCTGGATCTGGATGTCGACCTGATCGGCGAGCTGTTCGTAGCGCAGGGCACATTGTTCGTGCGCCCCCTCGGCCACCAGGACACCGTCGATCCACAGATCTCCGTTGTCGATCGCGGTACCGAGTGCGGCGATATCGTTGCGCTGCACCTCGTCCCCCTTCTTCCCATCGAGCTGCCTGCGCAGCTGTCGGTCACGAGCGCCGTGCCAACCCCTTGACGACTCCCAGCGTCCACTCCGCGATGTCGGCAGCGACCCGCGCGTGCACCGGCTCGTGCAGCAGATCGTGCCCGGCGTCGGCGTACTCCCGCAAATCTACCGATTCGTGGCGCTCAGTCCATACCCGCATCGCCTCGACCGGGGCGCGGCGATCGTCGGCGCCGTGCACGGCCAGCACCGGAAGCCGCGGCGGCAGCGGCGTTCCCGCGGCCTCCGGCGCGCCGCCGCCGAGCGCGCGGCGCGGCACCCCGGACAGCACCAGTGCGGTCAGCGTGTCCGCGGGCAGTGACGGGACCAGCGGATAGTCGGCGGCGACGGTGTCGGTGCCGCGGATCGCGTCCGGATCGGCGGACTCCGCCGGTGGGATGGCCGCGCCGAGTGCGCCGAGCGCGGTGACCGCGCCGAGTGAATGGCCCATCAGGATCAGCGGTGTCTCGGGGACTTGCGCCCGGACCAGTTCGATCATCGGTACCGCGTCTGCCACCAGTTCCCGCAGGGTGCCCGGCTGTTCTGGATCACCTTCGCTGAGTCCGTGCCCGGCCGTGTCCAACGCCCACATCTCGATGTTCGCGCCGCGCAGCACCCGCGCGAACCGGTGGTAATGCCCACTGTGCTGACCGATGCCCGGCAGCAGTACCAGCACCGCCACCCGGCCCTCGTCCGGCCACCGCCGATAATGCATCCGGCCGCGCGCGCCGTCGAAGTAACCCATCACCGCATCGTCGCAGAATTCTTGGGGCAGTTGGGGACTCACGTTCTGGTACTGGTGCGTAGTTTTGCGGGCTCGAATATGGGATCCGTCACAGCTGGGCAGGCGCGGGACGTCGACGTCGGCGGCGGTGGATTCGCCGTCGGAATCATCGAGCAGTCCGGTTACCGAACAGCTCGCAGCGCCCGCTCGGCGAGGTCCCGGACGCGGTCCCGGAGTTCGGGCGGCTCGTGTACCTGGAACTCCGCGCCGAGGGCGAGCAGGCGTTGGGCCAGCCATTCGGGGGAGTCGTCGCGCTCGCAGTCCATCCGGCAGGAGGTGGAGTCGACCTCGATCAGGTCGCCGGGATCGTCACCGAGCCGGCCGGCGACCCGGGCCAGTGGCGCCTCGATGGTGACGCGGACCCGCAGCATCGGCGTGCCCCAATCGGTGCGGCGGCCCGCGACATAGGCCGCCGGATCCTCGGCGGGCAGGGCGCGCGGGGTGAACCGGGCGCCGGTCGGGCGGACACGGTCGATCCGATCGACCCGGAAGATCCGCCAGCCCTCGCGGTCGAGGTCATAGCCGACCAGATACCAGCGCCGCCGGGACGGCACCAGGCCCGCCGGTTCGGCGTGCCGGGCGGTGCGTGCGCCCGCGCCGTCGCGATAGTCGAAGCGCACCCGCTCGGTATTGGTCACCGCGACGGCCAGGGCGGTGAGGACGTCGGCGTCCACTCCCACTCCCGCACCCGACGGCACCATCAGCGCGGTCCCCAGCACCCGTACCCGGCGCCGCAATTTCGCGGGCAGGACCTGCTCGAGTTTGGCCAGTGCGCGCACCGAGGCCTCCTCGATGCCGATGACGGCCGACCCGGCGGCTGCGCGCAGCCCGACCGCCAGCGCCACGGCCTCGTCATTGTCGACCAGCAGCGGCGGCATGGCGGATCCGGCGACCAGCCGATAACCACCGGCCGCGCCCATCGTCGCCTCGACCGGATACCCCAGATCCCGCAGCCGCTCGATATCGCGGCGTACGGTACGTCCGGTGACGCCGAGCCGTGCGGCCAGTTCGCTGCCCGGCCATTCCCGTGGTGTCTGGAGCAGCGACAGCAGCCGCAGCAGGCGTTCCGGAGTGTCGTTCATATTTCCCGAGGATTCCCGATAACTAGGACCTGATCAGTCCTATATGACTCCTAGCGTAGTCCGCGGATCACCCCCGAGCTCACAGGAGAAACCGATGTTCCCGATTCGCCCCTTCCGGATCGACATCCCGCAGGCCGACCTCGACGACCTGCACGAGCGGCTGGCCCGTACCCGCTGGAGCGCCCACCGGTTGCCGGGGGAGGGCTGGGAGCGCGGGGTTCCGCTGGACTACCTGAAGGAGCTGGCCGAATACTGGCGCACCGGATTCGATTGGCGGGCCCATGAAGCAGCGTTGAACGAGTTCCCGCAGTTCATCACCGAGATCGACGGTCTCGATGTGCATTTCGTTCATGTGCGCTCGGCGGACCCGGAGGCGATTCCGCTGCTGCTGACCCATGGCTGGCCGAATTCGTTCGTCGAGTTCAGCAAGACCATCGGCCTGCTCGCCGACCCACGGGCGCACGGTCTCGACGACGCCGTGGCCTTCCATGTGGTGGTCCCGTCGGTGCCCGGCTTCGCCTTCTCGGCCCCGCCCGCCGAGCCCGGCATGAGTACCGCGCGGGTGGCCGCGATGTGGGTGACGCTGATGGAGCGGCTCGGTTACGACCGATACGGCGTCCAGGGCGGCGACCTCGGCGCCTATATCGCACCAGAGATGGCCATCGCGGCCCCGGATCGGGTGATCGGCGTGCACCTCGACGGCGGTATCGGCATGCCGACCGCCGCGGACGTCCCGGCCATGACCGACGACGAACGCGCCGAATGGGATCTGATGCAGCAGTGGATGACCGGCGTCGATCACCACGCGCTATTGCATGCGGCCCCGCAGACCTTCGCGCACGCCTGGACCGATTCGCCGGTCGGCCTGCTGGCCTGGATGGTGCAGAAGTTCCACGAGTTCTCGCCGCTGCCCGAGTACACCATCGACCGCGACCACCTGCTCACCAATATCGCGCTGTACTGGTTCACCGACACCGCGGGTACGTCGTCGTGGCCGATGTACAACGGGCTCGGTGACGGCGGGTTCGCGTGGCCGAAAGGTCAGCGGCTGGTGCCGACGGGGACCTACGGCGGCGGGTCGGCGTTGATGCGGCGGTTGGCGGAGCGGGACAACGACATCGTGCACTGGCCGGAGGGGAATCGGGGCAATCACTTCGTCGCGATGGAAGTTCCGACTGCGCACGCCGCAGACATCGGCAAGTTCTTCGGCAGTGTCCGGTCAGCAGGTGAGCGGAACGGTTGAGCGTACGATCGAAACCGCTGGCCGCGCAGCGGGTCTGACGAGCGGTCGGCAGACCCGTCCATGTGGGGGATGATCCACATTTGGTCGCGATGGATCTGCCGGATCAGCAGTGGTCCCCGCGCAGGCGGGGTGTGGCGGCCGAGAGTAATACGGGCCGCCCGGGTCGGACGGCCCGTTACGCTCAGCGCCCGCCCTGCACCTGAGTGCCGGCAGGAACCTGCGGCTTGGGCGGCGCGGTGGTCGCGGCAGGAGCGGGCGCCGGAGCGGGCTCGGGTGCGGGCGGCGCCACGGCTTCGCCGGAACCGGCATTGCCGGAATCGCCGGGTGCGGGCGCCGGAGCCGGGGCGGGAGCCGGTGCCGGGCTCTCGGCGGGCGGCGGCAGCTGCACCGGCTGCTCGGCCACGGAGAACGTGCCGACGGTGGGCATCATCACGCAGCGCGCGCCGGGGTAATCGATGGTGCCCCACATGGAGGCCAGCACCGTGCCCGGCCCGCTGTTGACGGTCTTGGCCAGCGCCGGGGTGCCGAGTTCGGTGCGCTCGTCGAGCATGTCGATGCCGCTGGCCCCGTTGTTGATGTTCACCCACGCCACCACCAGGCCCGAGGACAGCGGGACGCCGGAATGCGCGGGCGTGGCGTGGAACATGAGGGTGCCCGGCGCGCTGTTGAGGCCGACGTTGGCGCTGGGGCCGTTCGCCGTTCCCGCGCCGATGATCGTGGTGACCAGGCCGTTGACGCCGCAACCGAAGGTGGGCGCCGGATAGGCGAAGGGGGCGAAGGCGCCGTTGATCTCGCGCAGCTTCGCCACATCGACCAGCTCGGTGTAGTCGCGCAGCGCCCCGACACCCGCGGTCGCGGCCTTGTCGCCTTCGGCGCGGTCGGCGAGCGCGGTCAGTCCCTTCTCGACCGGGGTCGGCGCCGGATCGGCGGTGGCCGTCGCGGTGAACGTCAGGGCGG
This sequence comes from Nocardia sp. CDC519, assembly GCF_059509835.1. Taxonomy (NCBI): domain Bacteria; kingdom Bacillati; phylum Actinomycetota; class Actinomycetes; order Mycobacteriales; family Nocardiaceae; genus Nocardia; species Nocardia sp. CDC519. Next base: position 3,788,254 of record NZ_CM183377.1, read on the forward strand.
CGCCTACTCCCAGGCAAGCCGTGGCCGCGGTCACACGTGCGATGGTTCTGCCGTTCACTGACTCAACTCCCTCGATCCGAACCATGGGACGGCCCGCGTCCCGTGCAGCAACGTACCAGGGGTGGCAGCTGTCCGCCGGGGTTGCTCGCGGCGACGGCGCAGATCAGCCCATCAGAGCATCGGTACGCGTGTCGCCCGGTTGTGATCCACTCGACAATGCACGATCTCCAAGGGGTAGGTTGGTCCGGGAGATACGAGACACGCAGGGAGATGCGTATGAAACTAGCCCTTTCCCCCGACGACGTCGCCTTCCGCGACGAGCTGCGCACGTTCTATCGCAACGAGATCCCCGCCGACATCCGTGACCGGGTCAAATACGGCCACGAGCTGTCACGCGAGGACATCGTCACCGCGCATAAGATCCTCAACGACAACGGCCTGGCCGTGCCCAACTGGCCGGTGGCCTGGGGCGGCAAGGACTGGACGCCGATGCAGCGCCACATCTGGCAGGACGAGATGCAACTCGCCTGCGTGCCGGAGCCGCTGACGTTCAACGCCCAGATGGTGGGCCCGGTCATCGCCCACTTCGGTTCCGAAGAGCTCAAGCAGCGCTTCCTGCCGCCCACGGCCGCGCTCGACATCTGGTGGTGCCAGGGCTTCTCCGAACCCGATGCCGGCTCGGACCTGGCCTCGCTGCGCACCACCGCGGTGCGCGACGGCGATTCCTACATCGTCAACGGCCAGAAGATCTGGACCACGCTGGCCCAGTACGCGGACTGGATCTTCTGCCTGGTCCGCACCGACCCGAACGCGCCGAAGAAGCAGGCCGGTATCTCGTTCCTGCTCTTCGATGTGAAATCGCCCGGCGTCACCATCCGCCCGATCAAGCTGATCGACGGCGGCTACGAGGTGAACGAGGTCTTCTTCGAAAACGTCCGGGTGCCCGCCGATCAGCTGGTCGGTGAGGAGAACATGGGCTGGACCTACGCGAAGTTCCTGCTCGGCAACGAGCGCACCGGCATCACCGGCGTCGGCCGGACCAAGGTCAAGATCGGGGTGGCCAAGGAATACGCCGCCGCCACCCGGTCGGGGTCGGGCACTCTGCTCGACGATCCGCTGTTCGCCGCGCGGGTGGCCGAACTGGAGAACGAACTGCTGGCGCTGGAGCTGACGCAGCTGCGGGTGGTCTCCAACTCCTCGGACGGCAAGCCGAATCCGGCGTCGTCGGTGTTGAAGCTGCGTGGTTCGGAATTGCAGCAGGCGGCCACCGAGCTGCTGCTCGACATCGCCGGCCCGGACGCCCTTCCGGTCGGCGCGGACGACATCGCCTCGCCCGGCTGGGCCCAGCGCAGCGGCCCCGGCTACCTGAACTATCGCAAGACAACCATCTACGGAGGTTCGAGCGAGGTGCAGCGCACCATCATCGCCTCCACGATCCTCGGATTGTGAGGCGACACCATGGATTTCGATCTCACCGATGAACAGGTCATGCTGCGCGACACCGTCCGCGAACTGCTGGCCCGCACCTACGATGCCGAAACCCGGCTGAAGGTCACCGAGACCGAACTCGGCTGGAGCCGCGATGTGTGGCGCCAGCTGGCCGAACTCGGGGTGCTCGGGTTGAGCTTCACCGAGGAGGACGGCGGCATGGGCGCCGGTCCGGTGGAGACCATGCTGGTCCTCGAGGAAGTCGGGCGCAGGCTCGCGCCCGAACCGATCCTGGACGCGGTGCTCGTACCGGGTGGGCTGGTGGCCGCGGCGGGTACGGCCGACCAGCGGCAGCGGATCCTGCCGGGGCTGGCCGCCGGTGACAAGCTGCTCGCCTTCGCGCATGCCGAACCGGGTATCCGCTGGCCCTCGGCGGAGATCACCACGCGCGCGGTGCCGCAGGGCGACGCCTATGTGCTCGCGGGTGTGAAGAACCCGGTCGCACACGCTGATTGCGCGGACGAGTTCGTGGTCAGTGCGGCCCTGCCGGACGGTGGTGTCGGCCTGTTCCTGGTCGCCGCCGACGCCAAGGGTGTCAACCGCACCCCGTACGCCACCGTCGACGGGCAGCGCGGCGCCCAGCTCGAATTCGATTCCAGCCCGGCGGAACTGCTCGGCGACAACGCCGATTCCTCCGCCGCGGTGCGGTCGGTGCTCGCGCAGGCTCAGGCCGGTCTGTGCGCCGAATCCATCGGCGCCATGGAGGAGGCGCTGCGGCTGACCACCGAATACCTGAAGACGCGCAAGCAGTTCGGGGTCACCCTGTCGAAGTTCCAGACGCTGACCCAGCGCGCGGCCAATATGTATGTGTCGCTGGAGTTGGCGCGCAGCATGAGCCTCTACCTCACCGCGTCGCTGGCCGACGGCAAGGACGACGCCGTCACGGTCTCGCGGGCCCGGTTGCAGGTGGGCCGATCCGCGCGCCACGTCGGTCAGGAGGCCATCCAGATGCACGGCGGCATCGGTGTCACGGCCGAATACCCGGTGGGCCACTACGTTGCCCGCCTCACCGCCATCGAGCGCACGCTCGGCGGTGGGCTCGAGCACCTCAATGTGCTCGCGTCGCAGGTGGGTAACTACGAGTTGCCGGAACTGTAAGTAGTCGAACGGTAGAACGGCCCCGGTGTGATCATCGGGGCCGTTCGCTGTTTCACGGTGAAGGTGGACGCTGATACTCGCGTGCCGGGTGCCGGGCTGGATGTCGGGTGCCGGGCCGGATGCCGGACGTCGGGTGCCCGGCCGGCGCCGGATGCAGCTCGGGATGCCGGGTGCCGGGCCGGGTGCCGGATGGCGGGCCGCGTGCCGGATGCGGCCTGAGCGGTCGTGATGCCCGGTGACCGGAGGACGGCTACCGGGTCGACTCAGTTCTCGCCGGGCGGCGTCGGCACGACGTGCGGCGCACGCGGAGTCGGCTGCGGGTATCCCGATTCGGGTAGGTCCGGCAGTTCGGTGAAGGCGGGCCGGGTCGTCGGCCGGATGAACGTCGTCGTCTCCGGGTCGGGGGTTTCCCGATCCGCGCCGTCCGGCTCGTAGGTCGGCAGCGGGCGGGTGGTCCGGGCCGGGCGCGTGGTGGGGGTGCTGGTGGGTTCCCAGTCCTCGGTGGTGGCCGGCGGCTCCGTCGTCGTGGTGCGCTGGGCGCGCGGCCGGCGGGTAGTGGTCTCCGAGTCCTCGTCGACGCTGTCGGTGGAATCCTCGTCGGGAATCTCGGTGGTCCAGTGCGCGGGCAGGGTGCGGCGCGGGCCGGGATCGGGGGCGATCTTCCAGGTGGGCGAGGGCGGAATGATCACCTTCGACGCGGTGATGGTGGTGCCCTCGACGACCGGCGCCGGGGCATGCGACCCGGAACGGATCGGTGGTGGCGCGACGTAGGTGTCCTCGCTGCCGACGCCGCAGGCGCCGATGAGGACCAGACCGAGGGACACGGCACCGGCGGCCGCCACGGGACCGACGATTTTCGCCCTGTTGCTCTCCATCGGTGACGCTCCTGGGTAAGTACGAGTCGCGCTCACCCTAGACGAGCCCCGCTGTCCCGGCCAGATGGTGGTCGGCGTTATCCGCATGTGCCGGTGGCCGATCGGCTACCACGAACCGGCTCTGAAACATTGTTAGGTCAGATAACGAAGTGGTCACCTCGGCGTGTCGCGCAGCCGGGTGCGGCAGGATTCTTTCGTTGTGGTCGTAGCGTATGTGATGCAAGTTACGCGTGAGACGCCTGAAACCTGGATGAGAGCGCATCGAGCGGTTGGCGCGCACGGAATTACTCAGAACGGCGTCATCGAGGAGTAGATGATGGGAGCTTCTTCGACCACCCCCCTGTCCGCCGCGGCCGCACCGGCCACGGCGCCGTCGCCGGATCTCGGCGACGCACCCGCACGTGCCGTACCCGCCGTCGTATCGCGGGTGCTGGCCTGGGTGTTCTTCATCGGTGGGCTCGTCGGTGCGATTCTCGGCATCGCGGGTCTGCACGTCGAAATCACCGTCGCCGGGCTCATTCTGGCCTGCACCACCGGCCTGATCTTGCTCAAACTGCGGGCCGACGCGGCCGGCTCCGCGGCCGCGAGCTGACCGGCGAGCCCGCCGAAAAGCGCGGGCACGCACCAGGCTTCGTTCTCTAGCCTGGATCCATGGAGATCGAGACCACTGGCGATGCCGTCCGATTCCGCGATCGGGCCGCCGCGGTGCTGCGCGAGGATCCCTTGCGGCACACGGTGATCGCCACGACCGTCAACAACATCGCCTCCGGGCTGGACAGCCCGCCGGTGCCGCCGGTGTTCGTCACCGCACGCAACGGCGGCGCCACCGGCATCGCCATGCGGGCCGGCCGTCGTGATATCTACCTCGGCGCGCTCTCGCCGGACGTCATCGCCGCCGTCGCGGACACCTTCGCCGCCACCGCACCGGATGCCGGTGGAGTGGAAGGCCCGACCGCCGTCGCCGAAGCCTTCGCCGAGCACTGGTGCGCGGCGCAGGGTGGCGACCCGGTTCCCGCCTTCGACACCACGCTGTACCGGCTGGGTGATCTCATCGCACCCTCCGTGCCCGGCACCGCCAGGCAAGCCACCGAAGCGGATCTGGACCTGTGCATGTCGTGGATGACGGCCATGCGCGTCGAGACCGGCATCCCGGCGGGCGCCCCGTCGGCCGACGCGCTGCGCGCACGGATCCGCGCGGGCTCGTGGTGGTTGTGGGAAGACGGCGGCGCACCCGTGAGTCTCGTCGCCCGCCAGCTGCCGTCGTTCGGCTGGTCGCGCATCGGGCCCGTGTTCACTCCGCCGATCGCCCGTGGCAAGGGATACGCGAGTGCGCTCACCGCGCACGTCTCGCGGGCGGTGCTGGCCGAATCCGTCGATGTGTGCCTGTTCGCCGACACCGCCAACGACCTCACCAATCGGCTCTACCGCAGGCTGGGTTTCCGGCCGGTCGGCGACTACACCGCGTTCCGGTTCGCCAGCGCCGGATCCGCTGAGCGGTGAGCGGTTCAGAGGCGTCCGCTCGGCGTCGTTTCCGGTGACGATCCGTTCGGCGTCGCGGCGGCGGCCGGACCGGCTCGGGCCGCTGGTGCTTCGTCAGGCCGAAGTCTCGCCGGGCGGCCAGATGCCGCGCAGCGGTCGCAGTCCGTCCTCGACGTAATCGGCGACGGGGCGGGTGCCGCCATCGAGGTACCACTGTTCGAGGGCGGCGAAATATCCGAACGCCAACGCGTTGGCGGCTACCCGGGCCTGGGTGTCGGTGAGCCGGCCGGTCGACGCGATCAGTGGAGTGAGCCGCTGTGCGGTGCGGTCGGCCGAGGCGCAGGCAGCCATCCGCACCGACGGCTCGGTGAAGTGGTAGCGAATACGGCGCCACGGCCCCGCGGCGTCGGTGGTGTCTTTCGTGTCGGGTTCGTCGGCGGCTTCGTCGCTGCGTACCGAGTGCAGCAGGCTGGCGATGGGATCGCGCGGGTCGACCATCGTTTCGATCTCCTCCGCGCTGAGCGTGTCGAATTCGTCGGCGACGATGATCCCCTCTTTTGTGCCGAAGAGGCGATAGACCGTCGACGGTGACACCTCGGCGGCCGCGGCGATCTCGTCGATGGTGACGGCGCTGAAGCCCTTCTCGTCGAAGAGGTCGAGGGCTCGTTCCTGGATGGTGTGCATCGCCTTGACGCGCCAGCGTTCGCGAAGTCCGCTCATGTGATCACGGTATCAGCAAGTAACTGTCTGGAGCATGAGGCTGTCTTTCAGACATTGACTGTCTGTAAACAGGATCGTACAGTCACTCTCTAGAGACAGTGACTTTCTGAAACCTGCGACCCGCGCGCACCGATCGCGCAGACCGCCCCACCCCGAAGGACCGGTGCCATGCATCGACCCGGCCACCACGAACCCGTCCCGGCAGTTGTCCGGAGGCGCCACGCGAGGGGACTGACATGACCGCCACCGACCTCGCCGATGCGCCGGCCGCATCGTCCGAACCGCGATCCGCCCGTACGAACGACACCTCGGCAGCGGCGCTGCTGCGCCCGCACGTTCGGGGATTCGCCGCCGTCATCGGCCTGCAAGTCATCGGTGCTGTTGCCGGGCTGGCGCCGCTGATCGCCGTGGTGGAGCTGGGCCGGGTGCTGCTGTCACCCGGCCCGATCGATGACGGCCGGGTCTGGGCGGCGGTGCTGCTCGGGGCGGGCGGCCTGTTCGTCCGGCTGCTGTTCACGGCCGCCTCGTCCGGGCTCGGGCACGTTCTCGACGGCCGGGTGCAGTTGTCGCTGCGCCGGCGGCTCGCCGCACATCTGGGCCGCGTGCCGATGGGTCTGCTCGCCCGGCGCCGCACCGGCGAGCTGGCCAAGGTGGTGGGCGAGGATGTGAGCGCGGTGCATCCGTTCATCGCGCATGCTCCCGGTGAACTGGTGTCAGCGTTCGTGGTGCCGCTGGTGTCGCTGATCTATCTGCTCACCGTCGATTGGCGGCTCACCCTGATCACGCTGATCCCGGTGCTGCTGGCGGTGGCCCTGGTTCCGTTGATGATGACTCAGGCCCGGCAGCGCGAACAGCAGGAATTCGATGCGGCGATGGGGCGTATCGCCGACACCGCGGTCGAGTTCGTCCAAGGCATCGCGGTGGTGAAAGCCTTCGGCGGTGGTGACCGTGCGCATCGCCGATTCCGCACGGCGGTGGACGATTTCGCCGGCACCTTCGTGCGCTGGGTGCGCGGCATCTCCCCGATCGCCGCCGGGATGCAGTTGGCGTTGTCGCCGCCGTTCGTGCTGCTTGTGGTGTTGACGGGCGGCGCGGCATTGATCACCGGCGGCAGCCTGGCAGCCGCGGACCTGCTGCCGTTCCTGTTGCTCGGGCTGGGCTTGACCGCACCGGTCGCGGCGCTCGGCCACGGATTCGACGATCTGCAAGCGGCCGGCCGTGCGCTCGGCCGGGTCCGTGCGGTGCTCGACGTCGAGCCGTTACCCGAACCAGCGCGCCCGGTCGCGCCACGAGGCCATCGGGTACAGCTGCGCGATGTCCGATTCGCCTACGACACCGGACACGAGGTGCTGCGCGGCATCGACCTGGTGCTCGAACCGGGCACGGTCACCGCGCTCGCGGGACCGTCGGGCAGCGGCAAATCCACCCTGGTGCAACTGCTTCCGCGGTTCTTCGATCCGACGCACGGCAGCATCAGCATCGGCGGGGTCGACCTGCGCGAGATCGGCAGCTCCGCGCTCTACCGGACCGTCTCGTTCGTCTTCCAGGACGTGCGGCTGCTGCGCGCCTCGGTAGCCGACAATATCGCCCTCGCCGTGCCGCATGCCGAGCGCGAGCAGGTGGTGCGGGCCGCCCGGCTCGCGGGAATCCACCAGCGGATTCTCGAACTGCCACACGGCTACGACACGGTGCTCGGCGTCGACGCCGGACTGTCCGGCGGTGAGGCACAGCGACTCTCGCTCGCCCGTGCGCTGCTGGCGGACACGCCGATCCTCGTCCTGGACGAGGCCACCGCATTCGCCGACCCGCTGACCGAACACGCGGTACGCCGGACCCTGTCGACACTGCGCGGTGAGCGGACCCTGTTGATCATCGCCCACCGGCTGGAGACCATCGCCGACGCCGACACCGTCGTCCTGCTGCGCGACGGCGAGATCGTCGAGCGCGGCGCGCCCGCCCGACTTCTGGCAGCCGACGGCGCATTCGCCGAATTCTGGCGCACACATCGAGGAGCTGAACTGCCATGATCGCCCTGCTGCTGCGTGTGCTCGGGCATACGTACGCCGGTCCGGTGCGCCGCGCCGTGGTCCTGATGACCGTCACCGCCATCGCCGAAGGATCGGCCTACGCCCTCCTGGTCCCGGTGCTGCGGGAGTTGTTCGGAAGCAGCCCCGGCAACGCCCGGCCGTGGCTCGCGGTGTTCGCCGCCGCCGTCGCCGGTTACGCGGTGCTGCGCTATGTGAGCGATCTGGCCGGATTCCGGGCCGGAACCACGCTGCTGCGCGGCACCTATCACCGGCTCGGCGATCATCTGGCCCGGCTGCCGATCGGCTGGTACGGGCGTGACCGGGTGGGTGAGGTGTCGGTGCTGGCCAGCCGGGGCGTGCTGGAAGCGATGAGTGTGATCGCGCATCTGCTCGCGCCGTTCATCGCCGCGGTCGTGACGCCGCTGACGATCGTCGTCGTGATCGCCGTCGTCGACTGGCGGCTCGGCCTTGCCGCCCTGATCGCGGTGCCGCTCGTGGCGGCGATCCAGTCTCGGACCGCACCGGCGATGGCGGCCGCCGACGCCGAACGCCACGACCGCGACCAGCAGGCGGCCGGTCGCGTCATCGAATACCTCCAGGCACAGCCGGTGCTGCGGGCGGGCGGGCGCACCACCGAGCGATTCGGCCTGCTCGACGACGCGCTGCGCGGCATCGAGCGTGCCGCCCGCCGCTCCGCGCTGTCGGCCCTGCCCGGGGTCGTCGGTCTCACCGTCACCGTCCAGGCGATGTTCACCGCGCTGCTGGCCCTCGGGGCCTACCTCGCTGTGGGCGGAACCCTCGGCGCCGTCGAGGTCCTGGCGATCCTGGTGCTCGCGGCCCGCTGCGCCGACCCCGTGCTCGCGCTGGCCGACATCGGCGGCAAACTCCGCAGCGCACGCGCACAACTCGTCCGGATCGACGCGCTGCTGCGCACCGAGCCGCTGCCGGAGCCCGCGCACCCGGCCCGGCCGAGCGGCCACGAGCTGGAGTTCGACGCGGTCACCTTCCGTCGTGGCGGCCGCACGGTGATCGACGAGCTGAATCTGACCGTGCCGCAGGGCCGTCGGGTGGCGATCGTCGGGCCCTCCGGGGCGGGCAAGAGCACCCTGCTGCACCTCATCGCGCGCTTTCACGATGTGGACGCCGGCGCCGTGCGAGTGGGCGGTGTCGATGTCCGCGACCTCGGCACCGCCGCCCTGATGGCGCAGATCGCCGTCGTCTTCCAGGACGTCTACCTCTTCGACGGCACCATCGAAGACAACATCCGGCTCGGCAGGCCCGACGCCACCGACGCCGAAGTCCGCGCCGCCGCGAGCGCTGCCCAGCTGGACGAGGTGATCGAACGACTGCCCGGCGGGTGGCGCGCCGAGGTCGGTGAAGCCGGTGCCCGGTTGTCCGGTGGTGAACGTCAGCGCGTGTGCATTGCCCGCGCCCTGCTGAAGGACGCGCCCATCGTGCTGCTCGACGAGGTGACCTCCGCCCTGGATCCGGCCAACGAAGCGGCCGTGCACCGTGGCATCGAACGCCTGATGGCCGGGCGCACGGTGGTGCTGGTGGCTCATCGGCTGCACACCGTGCGCACCGCCGACCACGTCGTCTTCCTCGACGACGGCCGGATCGTGGAGGCGGGGTCCCCTGCGGATCTGCTGCGCAAGGGTGGTCGCTTCGCCGAGTTCTGGGGCATGTCCGTCGGCAGCGGGGCCGGCGGCGCGAGCGGGGATCGGTCTCAGGTCGTGTCGTGATTCATCCGATAGGCGGATGCCACCGGTTTGCGCCGTCACTACGGTGGGTAAAGGGTCGGGCCGCATGAGGAGGAAGACGTGAAAATCATCGATCTCGGTTCGTCGGCACTGAACCTGGCGAACACCGTCACATCGCTGGCCGCCAACGTGACCTACCTGTTGCAGGCCTGGGGCCTGCTGTAATCCGAACAGCAGCAGGCACCTCGGGTCAGCGCCGGGTGGCGAAACCCGGTGCCACGAAGCGCCGCACCACCTGGCGTTCGGTGGCGGCGTCGGGGAGGGGCCAGGTGAGCAGGGCCAGCACCACTCGCACGATCCATTGCGCCGCTTCGTCGTCGGGGGCGCCGGTGAGGGTGGCGGCGATTCGGGACAGCACGGGGGAGCCGGTGAGCGCTTCCTCGCCGGTGGCGCGGGAGGCAAGCCAGCGGTACAGCACGGGATCGGCGCGGATCGCCGCCACCGAGGCCAGAATGGCTTCGACCACGCGGCGTGGACCGGTGTGACTGCCGATCGCGGCGGCGACGCGCTCGGAGACGGTGGCCGCCGAGTGCGCGAGGACGGCGTCGACGAGGGCGGCCTTCCCGCCGACATGGCGGTAGAGGGTGGCCCGCGAGCAACCGGCCCGTGCGGCCACCTCGTCCACGCCGACGTCATCGATGCCGCGTTCGAGGAACAATTCGGTGGCGGCGGCTTCGATGCGTGCGACAGCGGCCGCGCGGCGATCGCCGCCGGTGAGCCAGTCTCCGTGGTGCTGAGCCATGCCGGCGCCTCCTGAGATCGGTTGTCGTCTCAGGATGAGACAACCTCCATAATTTGTGTACCCCCGTAACCCGGCGAAATCCCCCGGAGGGTCGATGACGTCACCTCGGGGCTCTCTGCCGGATGTCTCGAGGCGAGACCACTGTTGACCCGGGTATCGGCAACAGCGCAGCGTCGAACCCGGTAACGGCAGACGAGAGCGGGAGCGCGCAGTGGTGGCACCGAGCGATATCGACATCTTCGACCCGGCGTATCTGGACGACCCGTATCCGATGTACCGGATGCTGCGCGAGCAGTCGCCGGTGTGGCGGGTTCCTGGAACCGACTTCTTCCTGGTGACGTCCTGGGACCTGGTGACCGAGGCGGCCACCCGGGTGGAGGACTTCTCCTCGAACCTGACCGGGGTGATGATCCACCAGCCGGAAGGCCCGCCGCTGGTCTTCGATATCGACGGTGGTGGTCGGGCCGTTCATGTGCTGGCCACAGCAGACGATCCGGTGCACGCCGCACACCGCAAGCTGGTCTTCCCGTATCTCGGCGCGCGCGTACGCGGCCTCGGGCAGCTGGTGCACGACCTGGTCGACCGGCTCTGGCAGGAGCAACTGCGCGGCGATCGCATCGATATCGCCACCGGGATCGCCGACCGGCTGCCGCTCGGGGTGGTCGCCGACATCATCGGATTGCCATCGCCGGACGTGCCGCGGTTGCTCGCCTGGGCCTATGACAGCACCGAGATGCTCGGTGGCATCGTCGCCGAGGGGCGGCTCCCGCGGCTGGTCACCTCCGCCGCCGAACTGGCCGGCTATCTGCATGATCAGCTCGCCCGCGCCCTCGCGCGCCCGGAAGGCACCGTGCCGGGCCTGCTGGACGTGCTCGCTTCGGCGTGCCGGCGCGGTGATCTCGAACCCGAGGTCGCCGTGCTGATCCTGGTGCAGCTGGTGGGCGCGGGCGGCGAGTCGACGGCGGGCCTGATCGCGAACGCGGCGCGGATCCTGGCCGAGCACCCGGTCTTACAGGATCGGCTGCGCACCGACACCGCCGCGATCCCGGCCTTCCTCGAGGAAGTGGCGCGGGTGGAATCGCCGTTTCGCGGACACCATCGCCATATCACCCGGGAGACCACGCTCGGCGGAGTGGTGCTGCCCGCGGGCGGTCATCTGTTGCTGATGTGGGGCGCGGCCAACCGCGACCCCGGCACCTTCGCCGAGCCCGACATCGTCGATATCGACCGCTCCGGCCGCACCACCCTGGCGTTCGGCAAGGGCGCGCATTTCTGCATCGGCGCTGCCCTGGCCAGGATGGAAGCACTGGCCGCGATCACCGTGCTGCTCACGCGCAGCAGCGGATTCGGCCTGGTGGACGATGCCCCGCCGCAGTGGGTTCCCAGCCTGATGGTCCGTCGGCACGCTCGGCTGCCATTGTGGATCCGGCAGCGCTGACCGGCGGCAGGGGCGGCTCCGGCGACGCCTGTGTCACTTCGGTTCCGGTCACCGGTACTCGAGGCGGGGATGGCCGACTTCCGGCCATACGTCCGGCTACGGTGAGAGCAGTGGCCCGCTCGGGCCGCGCCGCGCAGAGAGGAGAGATCGTGCCGCAGAACGTCCGAGGTGTCATCGCCCGTCGATCGGGTGCTCCGGTGGAACTCGTCACGGTCGTGATCCCGGATCCCGGCCCCAACGATGTGGTGGTGCGGGTGCAGGCGTGCGGGGTGTGCCACACCGATCTGACCTACCGTGAGGGCGGCATCAACGACGAATTCCCGTTCCTGCTCGGGCACGAGGCGGCGGGCATCGTGGAGACGGTCGGGGAATCGGTCACCCATGTCGAGGTGGGCGATTTCGTGGTGCTGAACTGGCGGGCGGTCTGCGGGCAGTGCCGCGCCTGTAAGCGGGGGCGGCCCTGGTACTGCTTCGACACCTTCAACGCCAGCAAGCCGATGACGCTCGAGGACGGCACCGAGCTCACCCCCGCCCTCGGCATCGGGGCGTTCGCCGACAAGACGCTGGTGCACGAGGGTCAGTGCACCAAGGTCGATCCGGAGACCGATCCGGCCGTCGCCGGACTGCTCGGCTGCGGTGTGATGGCCGGGCTCGGCGCGGCGATGAACACCGGCACTGTGGGCCGCGGTGATTCGGTGGCCGTGATCGGCTGCGGCGGTGTCGGCGATGCGGCGATCGCGGGCGCGCGGCTGGCGGGTGCGACGACGATCATCGCCGTCGACCGCGACCCGAGCAAGCTCGACGCGGCCCGCGAACTGGGTGCCACCCACGTCATCGACGCATCCACTGCCGACGCGGTGGCCGAAATCCAGGAACTCACCGGCGGTTTCGGCGCCGACGTGGTGATCGACGCGGTCGGCCGCCCGGAAACCTGGAAGCAGGCGTTCTACGCCCGCGACCTGGCGGGCACCGTCGTCCTGGTGGGCGTGCCGACTCCGGACATGACCCTCGAGATGCCGCTGATCGATTTCTTCAGCCGCGGTGGCGCGCTCAAATCCTCCTGGTACGGCGACTGCCTGCCCGAACGTGATTTCCCCACGCTGATCGAGCTGTATCGGCAGGGCAGGCTGCCGCTGGAGAAGTTCGTCACCGAACGAATCGGGCTCGACGCCGTGGAAGCGGCGTTCCACACCATGCACGGCGGCAAGGTGCTGCGTTCGGTGGTCGTGCTGTGACGCGGGTGGAGCGCATCGTCACCTCCGGCCAGTTCTGCCTGGACGGCGGCTGCTGGGATGTGGACAACAACATCTGGCTGGTCGGCGACGGCAACGAGGTGCTGATCATCGACGCCGCCCACGACGCCCGCCCGATCCTGGACGCGGTCGCGGGCAGGCACGTCACCGCCATCGTGTGCACGCACGCCCACAACGACCATGTCACCGTCGCTCCGCAGCTGTCGGCCGCCACCGGCGCGCCGATCCACCTGCATCCCGACGATGACGTGCTGTGGCAGCAGACCCATCCGGGCATCGAATACACCGCGCTCGCTGATCGGCAGCGGCTCGAGGTCGGCTCCACGCATCTCGAGGTGCTCCACACGCCGGGCCATTCCCCCGGCTCCTGCTGCCTCTACCTGCCCGAGCTCGGCGAAGTGTTCAGCGGCGACACCCTTTTCGAGGGCGGGCCGGGGGCCACCGGCCGCTCGTACTCGGACTACCCGACCATCCTGGCCTCGATCAACAACCGGTTGTTCGCGCTGCCGGAGGAGACGGTGGTGCACACCGGGCACGGGCCCGACACCACGCTGGGCGCCGAGCGCGCGAATGTCCCGGCCTCGGCGGACACCGAGTCCTGATCGGCGGACGGGCAGCGAAACCTGTTCTGCCGATGGCGGATAAGCGCTCACCAGCCGTGGCAATCGCCGGGTCGACGCGGGCGGGAATTCTGAGAGGATATCCGGCGCAAGGTATTTCATCGACCACGCGCCGCATAGATTGCGCTGTCTCGAAGGGCCACAGCCATGACGAGCCTGCCTGCTTTTCCCGCCGCCGACGAACGGCCACTCGATACCTGTCGCCGACTACAGAAGATCGCTCCCGTCGTCGAAGTCGAGTTTCCCGGTGGAGTGCCCGCCTATCTGGCGCTGACGCACAAGGCGGTCGAGGAGATCCTCGCCGGCGACAACAAGACCTTCGCCCGCGACCCGAAGCACTGGCCCGGGCTCTATGACGGATCGATCCCCGAGGACTGGCCGTTCCGGGCCATCGTCCAGGGCGATCACCTGTCCACCAAGGACGGCGCGGACCACCGCCGGTTGCGCGGGCTGGTCGGCAAGGGCTTCACACCCGCCCGGGTACGTGCGCTGGAACCGCGCATCCAGCAGCTCATCGACGGACTGCTGGACGATGTCGAGCGGGCCGGAGACGGGGTCGATCTGGTACCCGCCTTCTGCGACGCGCTGCCGATGGCCGTGATCAGTGAACTGTTCGGGGTGCCCGAGTCCGAGCGGGCCCAGCTGCGCCGGTGGACGCTGGCCTCGCTGTCGCAGAACGCCACGGCCGAGGAAGCCTTCGACACCCAGGTCGCGCTGCGTGGGTACCTGTACGAACTGGTGCGGCGCAAGGAGAACGAGCCCGGTGACGACCTCACCACCGATCTCGTTCGCGCTCGCGACGACGGGGAGCGGCTCACCACCGACGAACTGGTCGCGGTGTTGTGGCTGATGCTCATCGCCGGGCACGAGACGACCGTGTATCTGCTCGGCAATGCCGTGGTCGCGCTGTCGCAGCATCCCGATCAGCTCGCGACGACCAAGGCGCAGGACCGGTGGGCCGAGGTCGTCGAGGAGACCCTGCGCTATCGGCACTCGGTGATGATGACGAGCTTCCGGTTCACCCTCCAGGACGTGACCATCGCCGGTGTACCCATACCCAAGGGCAACGCGGTGGGGGTGGTCTATCAGGCTGCGGGTGTCGATCCCGAGCAGCACGGTGATACCGCGAACCAGTTCGACATCAACCGCGAGAAGGCCGCGCACCTCGGGTTCGGGCATGGACCGCGCTACTGCGTGGGGGCGCCGCTCGCGCGATTGGAGGGCCGCCTCGCGCTGGCCGCCCTGTATCGACGGTTCCCCGATCTGAGCCTGGCGATCGATGCGGATGACATCCCGCACGCCCCGTCGTTCTTCACGATCGGCCCACTGTCCATTCCGGTGAACCTCGGTACTGCCCGGGGCTGATACGAGCCTCGGGCGGATTCCGCGTGACGCATCGGGCTTGCCCCGGAGCGTCACGCGGGCCGGTGAAACGCCCACCCGGCCTTTCGGCGCACGTGGGTGCCCGTTGCCCCGGCGTCGCCGGGTGACAGTGGCCGTGCCGGATATCGGTCAGGGCGCCGCGGTGGTCGACACCGCGGCCGTCGCGGCGGCGCCGGGCGTCACCGCGCTCACCCGCACCCAGGTGTTGTTCACCGCGGCCGCGCCCGAGAGCGGGTCGGTGAGCGACGGGTCGTGCAGCAGGTTCACGTTGACGCCCGGCTTGGCGGCGGCCACACTCCAGCCGACGCCGGGTGCACCATGGCCCCAGCCGTGCGGGATGGCGACGACGCCGCGGCGGATGTCGTCGCTGATCTCGACCGGCAGCGTGATCGCGCCGACGGGGGAGGCGACGGTGGCCGAATCACCGTCGGCGAGACCGCGTTCGGTGGCGTCGTCGGGGTGCATGAGCACGGTGCAGCGGTCGCGGCCCTTCATCATCGTCGGGATGTTGTGCAGCCAGGAATTGTTGCTGCGCAGGTGGCGCCGGCCGATGAGTTTGAGGTCGAAGCCTTCGCCGGGGGCGGTCAGTGCCCGACCGGCCGCGGCATCGTCGAGCACGGCGGTGATGGCGCGCAGGAAGTCGGGCGGCGCGAGCTGCACCTTACGGTCGCGGGTACCGATGAGTTCGGGCAGCCGCGGCCGCAAGGGGCCGAGGTCGACGCCGCCCGCGGCCTCGCGGATCCGCTTGATGGTCAACCCCTTACGACCCTTGCGCAGCACACCGTACGGGCCCGTCGCGACGGCGGCGGCGATCATCCGTTGCGGACTCAGTTGCGCGAACACCGCATCGGCGGCGCGCCCGGTGAGCCGGCGGACGGGCAGCGGCACCACCTCGGTGATCAGCCGGGCCAGGATCTGCCAGTCCTCCATGGCATCGGCGGGTGGGTCGAACACCTTGGCGTCGTAGCGGGCGTTGTTGCGCACACTGAACACCGGGAACAGGATGTTGAGTTCCTCGCGTTCCAGCGGGGACACCGGCGGCAGGATGATATCGGCGTGGCGCGTGGTCTCGGTGATGTACATGTCCACGGCCACATAGAAATCGAGCGAGGACAGCGCCGCTTCCAGCCGCCCGCCCTGCGGGGTGGACAGCACCGGATTCCCGGCGTAGGTGATCATCGCCTTGATCTGGCCGGGCCCCTCGGTCAGGATCTCCTCGGCCAGCACACCGACGGGTAGCTCGCTGCGGAAGGATTTGTGCGCTCCCGAGCGGTCGGTCCACGCGCCGTGGCCCATCGGCAGGTATTTCGCGTAGCGAGCGGCGTCGACGGGTGGAGTGCCGAACATCTGGCCGCCGGCCCGGTCGAGATTTCCGGTGACGGCGTTGATCGTGTTGACCAGCCAGTGCGTCAGCGTGCCCGTGACCTGCTGGCACACCCCGATCCTGGCGTACAGCACCGCCGAGGGCGCCGCCGCGTGATCGCGGGCCAGGCGCCGGATGGTGTCGGCGTCGACGCCCGCGTGCGGTGCCATGGTTTCCGGCGTGGTGTCGGCGACCAAGCGGCGCAACCGTTCCCAGCCGGCGCATTGTTCGCCCACGGCGCGCTCGTCGTACAACTTTTCGGCGACCAGCACGTGCAGCATGCCGAGCAGCAGATACACATCTCCGCCCGGTGCGACGGCGACGTGCTCGTCGGCCAGCCGCGCCGTCTCGGTGCGCCGCGGGTCGATGACGACGACGCTGCCGCCGCGCCCGCGCACATCGCGGATGCGCTGCTTGGCGCCGGGCATGGTGGTGATGGATCCGTTCGAGACCGCCGGGTTGGCGCCGAGGATCACCAGCCGGTCGGTGCGGTCGATATCGGCCACCGGCATCAGCACGTTGGAACCGAACATCCGCCAGGCCGTGAATTCCTGCGGGAATTGGTCGATCGAGGAGGCGGAGAAGAAGTTCCTGGTCATCAGGGCGGCGCGCAGCAGGCCGCCGTAGAGCACCGAGGTGCTGTGCGCGGCCGGGTTGCCCATGTACATGCCGATGGCGCTGGGGCCGTGCGCGGAGCGGATCGCGCGGAGACGCCGGCCGATCTCGCCGAACGCCTCGTCCCATCCGATCGGCTCGAAGCCGTCGCCGACGCGCCGCATCGGCGTGCGCAGCCGGTCCGGATCGTGGTGCAGGCCGCCCATGGCCGTGGCCTTCGGGCAGATGTAGCCCTTGGACAGCACGTCCTCGCGATTGCCCTCGATGCGGGTGACCCGCTCGTCTTCGACCGTGACCAGGATTCCGCAATGCGCCTCGCACAGCGTGCACTGCCGCGCGACCGTTCTCGTGCTCATCGATGAACCCGCCCCTTCTGTCGACGTCGGAGTCCACGCTATCGGGTGAACGGGCCGGATAGATCCGACTACGGTCGGATTTCTCGGCAGCTCAGCCGAATTACCGGGGTTCGAGGACGACCACCGGAATCTTTCGGTCGGTCCACGACTGGTAGCTGTCGAAATCGGCGTACAGATCCACCAGCATCGGCCACAACCGCGCGCGCTCCGCATCGTCGGCGACGTGGGCCCGCACCAGCCGGCGTTCGGTGCCGATCTGCACCGCGGCCTCGGGATCGGCGACCAGATTGTGGTACCACTGCGGATTGTTCGGCAGCCCGCCCTGTGAGGCCACGACCACCAGATTCGCGCCGTCGACCAGGTACACCAGCGGTGTGGTGAACACCTTGCCGGACTTGCGTCCTCGATGTTCGAGCAGCAGATTGGGCGCGGGTTTGCGGAAGGCTGCCCCGACGCGCCAGTTCTTGCCGATCCGGCCGCCGCTGCGCTGGTACAGCCACACATGCGCGCGCGACATGAGCTTGATGATCTTCGGTACCAACGGCGAATCGAGCTTGGGTGGGCGTTTGGTCGGCACAGCGGTTTCCGTTCAGGTGAGGTCAGCCCAGGATGAGCAGCGCGGATTTCTCGATGCGGTCGGCGATTTCGGAGTACGAGCCATATCCCATGCCCGCGCGCACCAAGGCGCCCGCGTAGAGCAGTTCCAGCGATTCGACGACGTCGTCGTCGGCATCGGCACCGAGCGCGCGCACGATCCGTTTGCGGATCTCGCCGCCGATCCGGCCGCGCAGATGCGCCACATCGGGATCGCGGCCGAGCAGTGCGCTGGTCACCGCGCCGGACACCTGCTGCTCATCGGCGACGAGCATGGCGATATTGCGCAGTTCGGCAACCACCCGGACCTTGGGGTCGGGGTCGTCGCTGACCGGCGACGGTGAGGCCGCCAGCCGCCGCCAGAAGATCTCGGCGACCAGATGTTCCTTGGAGGAGAAGTAGGTGTAGGCGGTGGCCGTGCCGACCCCGGCCGCCGCGGCGACCATCCGGATGGTCATCCCCGCGAATCCTTCGCGCGCGAGGACCTCCACCGCCGCCTTGGTCAGCTTGTCGACGGTGTCGGCCTGCTTCTCGGTGAGGCGACGCCGGGTCGCCTCGAGGATGATGGAATCGCCTTCGGACATGTGTCTGGATACTACATTCTCAGTTCTTGGCCGCGGCGATGCCCGCGCGGCGTCCGTAGAAGCTGCCGTCGCCGAGCGAGGCCCCGCTGACGTAGCCGCCGGCGCAGATCCCGGAGGTGCAGCGCCCGGCGGCGTACAGCCCGGCGATGGGTTGCCCGTCGACGTGCAGCACCCGGCTGTCCAGATCGGTGCGCAGCCCGCCGAGGGTGAATCCCGCGGTGAATCCGCGCATGTCGAAGCCGGCGACCGCGCCCTCGATCGGCGTCACCCATTCCGGCTTCTTGCCGAGCAGCGGATCGGCGCCCTCAGCGGCGTGCCGGTTGTACACCTCGACCGTCGAGGTGAGCGCGCCCGCGGGCAGCCCCATCTCGGACTCGAGTTCGGCGACCGATTCCGCGGCCCAGGTGGGCGGCTGACGGAAGAAGGGAGTCGAGGTCTCGGTGATGAGCGCTTGTTCGTAGGCGGCCTCGCCGATGATCAGATAGGCCTGGTTGTCCTGCTGGATCAGGGTGGCCTGGCCGATCCGGCCGGGATAGGTGTCCTCGGCGATGTAGCGCTGGCCGCGCCCGTTGACGAGGATGCCGCGCGCGAGCATCTGCGGATCGCCGAAGAAGGCGACCTCGGTGGCGTCCATGTGGGCCAGCTCGGCGCCGAGGGCCTGGGCCACCCGGATGCCGATGCCGTCGTGTTCCTCGATGGCGGCCGCGGGCCGTCCGATCAGCCGCGGTGCGTACCCCTCGATCATCTGCTGCTGGTAGGCGAAGCTGCCGGTGGCGAGCACCACGCCGCGCTCGGCTCGGATCGCGACCTGCTGTCCGTAGCGTTTGGCGATCACGCCGACCACCCGCTCGCCGTCGACCACCAGGCGCTGGATCCGCATGTCGTATTCGACACCGACGCCGAGCTTTTCGGCGGTCTCGGCCAGTGGCTTCATGAGCATGTAGCCGCCGCCCTTCTCCCCGGTGCGCTTATCGGCCATCTGCGGCACGTGGCCGCGCGGGGCCGGGTCGGCGATGGTGTTGAACGGCGCCGCGTTCTCGCCGCCGGTGTACATCAGGCCCTCGTCGTGTGGCGGCTCCCAGCCGGGTTCGGCCCAGAACTCCTCCTTGAACGGCACCCCGTTGGCCACCAGCCATTCGTAGTGTTCGACGCTGCCCTCGCAGTAGTCGATGATCTTCTCCCGGTCCGCCCCCGGTCCGAGCGCCGCCAGCAGGAACTCGGCCATGTTCTGCGGGGTGTCGTCGAAGCCGAGCGCCCGCTGCAATGGGGTGCCGCCGCCGAGGTAGATGAATCCGCCGGCCAGCGCGGCCGCACCACCCCAGCCGCCGGTGCGTTCCAGGATCAGCACGCTCGCGCCGGCGCGTGCGGCCTCGATCGCGGCGCACACCCCGGCGATGCCGTAACCGGCGACGACGACGTCGGCGGTGTGATCCCAGCTCGCCACCTCCGTCACGGGCAGCGGGCGAACGGTGGTCGGTGTCGATTCAGCCATGCTGTGTACTCCTCACAAATCCGGGTCCGCGCGACGTCATGGCTTCGGTGGCTCGGCTGCGGATTCCTGCTGCTTCTGCTTGTCCCGCGCCGCCTTCTTCTGCTGCCCGACGATCGTGGTGATCGAGATGTCGAGCTTGCTGCCGTTCGGCCAGCCGATGTAGTGGCACAGGAACAGTGCGATCTCGTGCAGTTCTTCCTCGGTGAGTTCACCGTTGCGCAGGGCAGCCCCGATCTGGATGGCCGCGGTGTCCATCAGGCCCTGGGCGGTGAGCGCGCCGAGCAGCACCAGCCTGCGATCGCGGATGCTCAAGCCCGGCCGGGACCAGACGTTGGCGAACAGGTGGTCGGCGGTCATCGCGAAATGGTCGCTGGGATAGTCCTGGAAGGGCGTGCCGTACACCTCCTCCATCTTCGCCAGGCCGCGTTCACGCAGGGTGGGTTGGGTGCCGTTGGGTTCGGTCGGTTCGCTCATGCGGGCATCTCCTGGTCGGCGGTGGTCGGGGCGCCCGATGGGGTCGGCGCGTGGCTTGATCGTCGGCTCATGAGCCCTCCGGCGCGGGCGGCGGAACACCGAGACCCGGCCCGAGATGCTCGCGCGCCAGCGCGGCCAGCGGCAGGTCGATGCCGAGCCTGCGGCCCAGATCCAGCGCCAGGGCCAGATCCTTGTCGCCGAGATCGCGCACGTGGCCCATGATCGGCAGCCAGAAATCGCCCTCGGCGATCGGGCCGGTGCGCTCGCGCAGCATGATGGCGCCGGGCCCACCGGTCACGGCGTCGGAATGGCGGACCACCTTGCCGAGCGTGGTGATATCGAGTCCGGCCGCCTCGGCCAGCCGCTGGGCCTCGGTGGCCGCGGTGAAGGCGACGAAATGAACCAGGTTGCGGGCCAGCTTCATTCGAGTTCCGGCACCCACCGGCCCGGCGTGCACGATGAGGTCGCCGAAACACCTGAACGGTTCGCGCACTCGGGCGAAGGCCGTCTCGCTGCCGCCGACCATCACCGCCAGCGCACCACGGTTCGCGCCGGGCGCGCCACCGCTGACCGGTGCGTCGACCAGTTCCACTCCGTGCTCGGCGCATCGAGCGGCCAGGTCGACCGCCGTCGAATCGCTGATGGTGGAGTGCACCGCGACGACGGTGCCGGGGGCGGCGGTCTCCAGCAGCCCGCCGGGACCGGCCACCACCTGGCGGACCTGCGCGTCGTCGACCACGACCACCGAGATCACCGCGCACTTGGCGGCGAGTTCGGCCGCCGTGGACGCGGACTCGGCGCCGGCGTCGGTGAACGGCGCCACCGCCTCGGCGCGGGTATCGCAGACGGTGAGCCCGCCCGGCCAGTCGAGCAGCCGCTTCGCCATCGGGGCGCCCATGCTCCCCAGGCCGATGAAGCCGACCCTGGCACCGGCCTCCGGGGTACTCACGACCGGAACACCTGCCCGCCATCGACATTGAAGATCTGTCCGGTGACCCAGCTCGCCTCGTCCGACAACAGGTACAGGCAGGCGCCGACCAGATCCTCCGGGGTGCCCATCCGCTTGAGCGGCAGCCGCTTGATCATGTCCTCGACGATGACACCCGGCGTCACGGTTTTGGTGGCTTCGGTATCAATAGGTCCGGGGGCGATCGCATTGATGCGGATCTTCGAACCACCGAGCTCGAAGGCCAGCTGCTGGGTCAGGCCGTTGATGCCGACCTTCGCCAGCCCGTAGAACCCCGAATACACCCACGCCGCGGTGGAGGACTGGTTGACGATCGACCCGCCGCCCCGCGCGGCCATGTGCTGCCAGACCGCGCGGGTCATGATCAGCGCGCCGTTGAGGTTGACGTTCATGAACCGCTGGTAGTAGTCCCACGGCACGGTGAGCAGCAGGTCCAGCTTCATATCGCCGTAGATGGCGGCATTGTTGACCAGGTGGTCGATGCCGCCGAATTTCTCGACCGTGAAATCGGCCAGCGCCGTGGCGGATTCCGGATCGGAGACGTCGACCTCGGCGAAGACGGCCGAGCCGCCGTCGGCCACGATCTTCTCCGCGACCGCCGTGCCGAGTTCGGTATTGCGGTCGGCGACCACGACATTGGCGCCCTCGGCGGCCAAGGCTTGGGCGTAGGCGGCGCCGATGCCGCGCGCGGCTCCGGTGACGATGGCCGACTTTCCGGTGAAACGGACCATGATGGGTGCTCCTGATGAGGTAGGGGTGGCGGTCAGCTGGGTTCGGCGGTGGCGATGAGCTTGGTTTCCAGGTATTCCTCGAACCCGGCCACGCCCATCTCGCGCCCGATTCCGGACTGCTTGTATCCGCCGAACGGTGCGTCGGCGGAGTACCAGATGCCGCCGTTGACGCCGAGCGTCCCGGTGCGCACGCCGTCGGTGACGCGGCGGATGCGTTCCGGATCGGTGCCCCATACCGCGCCGGACAGGCCGTAGGGGGAGTCGTTGGCCAGGCGGATGGCGTCGTCGTCGCCGTCGTGCGGGATCACCACGAGCACCGGGCCGAAGATCTCCTCGGTGGCGATGGCGGAGTCGGGTGCAACGTCGGCGATCAGCGTCGGTTCGATGAAGTAGCCGCGGTCGCGCCCGGCCGGACGTCCGCCGCCGGCCACGATGCGCCCGCCCTCGTCCCGGGCGATCGCCAGATAACGTTCCACCCGGTCGCGCTGCCGGGCCGAGATGAGCGGGCCGCAGACGGTGCCGGGGGCGGACGGATCGCCGGGGACTATGCCGCCCATGGTGGTCGCCGCGATCTGCACGGCCTGCTCGTAGGCGGCGCGGGGGACCAGCAGCCGGGTGGTCAGCGCACAGCCCTGCCCGGCATGCACACACACCGAGAAGGCGGTGACGCCGACGGCCGCGCCGATATCGGCATCGTCGAGCACGATGGCCGCCGATTTACCGCCGAGTTCGAGGAAGGTCTTCTTGATGGTGGCCGCGGCCGCCGTCATCACCGCGCGACCGGTGGCGGTGGACCCGGTGAAGCTCACCATGTCCACGCGCGGGTCGGAACTCAGCTGCGCGCCGAGACTGTGATCATCGGAGGTCACGATGTTCACCACGCCCGCCGGGATATCGGTGTGCTCGGCGATGATCCGTCCGACCGCCGCCGCGCACCACGGGGTGTCCGGCGCGGGTTTGAGCACGACGGTATTGCCCGCCGCGAGCGCCGGGCCGAGCTTGGCGAAATTGATCTGGTGCGGGAAATTCCACGGGGTGATGGCGCCGACCACGCCGGTCGCCTCGCGCCGCAGCACCCGGCGGCTGCTGATGCCCATCGGCGCGGCGACGCCGAGATCGGTTTCCCAGTTGTAGTTCTCGGCCAGCTTCGCGGCGAAGTCCAGGTCGGCGATCGGGCCTTCCAGCTGCGGTCCGCGGGTGAACATGATGGGCGCGCCCGCCTCGGCGACGGTGATCTCGCGCAGCTGCTCGACATTGTCCTGGAGCGCGGTGCGCAGCTGAGTGAGGCAGTGCGCGCGGAAGGCGTGGTCGCGGGACCAGTCCGTGGTGTCGAAAGCCGTGCGGGCGGCGGCGATGGCAGCGTCCATATCGGCGGCGTCGGCATTGGCGGCGTGCCCGAGTTCCTCCTCGGTCGCCGGGTTCACGGTGCTGAAGACGCCGGCACCGCCCTTGTCGATCAGCGTCGCGCCGATCAGCAGGGGAGCACCGTCTGCGGACAGCAGACTGTTCATAGTCGACTCCGTAAGTGTCTGGACAGGTGTACGGAATATAGTCCGGGCTCTTTCGGTTAGGCAAGAACTTGTTCTAGAAAACCAGTCAACCGCCACGGGGATCCACGGTGGGCGCAACCCGACTGCTTCGTGCGGGGAAATCGGTACGCGAAGGGCAATAATGCTGGCTAAACCGCCGGAATCGTTGTCGGCGGGCGGGGACGCTGGTACCGTCCAGACACATGTCCAGCTATGTGTCTCTACCGGACGGTGACGGCCGGATCTCAGCGGAGAACTGGTTATCGAATGCGAGGTGGGCGCGATGACGGCCGCGTCGGTGGAACCACTGATCTTCGATCCCTATGACTACGCCTTCCACGAGGATCCCTACCCCGTCTATCGGCGGCTGCGCGCCGAGGCGCCGCTGTACTACAACCCCGACCTGGATTTCTGGGCGTTGTCCCGGCACGCCGACGTCTTCGCCGGCTTCCGTGATGCCACCCGGCTCTCCAGTGCCAACGGGGTATCGCTGGATCCCGCCGCGTGGGGGCCGCACGCCCATCACGTGATGTCGTTCCTGGCCATGGACGATCCGCGGCATATGCGGATGCGCCGGCTGGTGTTCAAAGGATTCACGCCCAAACGGGTCGCCGAGATGACCGACCGCATCCGCGAGCTCACCCTCGAACATCTCGAACCCGGCTTCGCGGGCGAGAAGCTCGACTGGATCGAGGATTTCGCGGGCAAACTGCCGATGGACGTCATCTCCGAGATGCTCGGGGTGCCCGCCGCCGATCGCGCCGAGATCCGCAGGCTCGCCGACCTGGTGGTCCACCGCGAGGACGGTGTGCTCGACGTGCCGATGGCCGCCATCGAGGCCTCGGTCGCGCTGATCGGCTACTACACCGAGATGGTGGCCCAGCGCCGCAAGCAGCCACTCGACGATCTCACTTCCGCGCTGCTCGACGCCGAGATCGACGGCGACCGCCTCACCGATCAGGAAATCATCGGCTTCATGTTCCTGATGGTGATCGCCGGGAACGAGACCACCACCAAACTGCTCGGCAATGCGCTGTACTGGGGAGCGCGCAATCCCGGCGAGTACGCCAAGGTCGCCGCCGACCCGGGCATGGTCGCCGATTGGGTCGAGGAGACCCTGCGCTATGACACCTCGAGCCAGATCGTCGCGCGCACCGCGACGGTGGATATCCCGCAGCACGGTGGCGTCATCCCGGCGGGGTCGAAGGTACTGCTGCTGATCGGTTCGGCCAATCGCGATGCCGAGGTGTTCGACGACGCCGACAGCTACCGCATCGAACGCAACGACAAGGGTGCGCTGGTGAGTTTCGGTGCGGGCGTGCACTTCTGCCTCGGCGCGCACCTGGCCCGCCTGGAGGCCACCGTCGCGCTCGAGGAGTTCGCCGCCCGCACGCGCGCCTACGAGGTGCACGAGGCGGAGGTCGAGCGGGTGCATTCGACCAATGTGCGCGGGTTCGCCCGGCTTCCGATCTCGGTGCGGCCCCGATGACGCCGCCCACCCGAACCGATCACACCCCGAGACAGGAGGTGCGCTGATGCCGCGCTTCGAACCCCACCCCGCCCGGCGGCCCGCCCTGATCGCCGGCGCGTCCTCCGGCATCGGCGCCGCCACCGCCGTCGCCCTCGCCGAACTCGGCCACCCGGTGACGCTCGGCGCCCGGCGCGTGGAGCTGTGCGAAGAACTCGCCGGCAAGATCCGCGCCGACGGCGGCGAGGCCATCGCCCAGCGGCTCGACGTCACCGACGCGGCCTCGGTCGAGGAATTCGTTACGGCCGCCGAGCGGGCGCACGGCCCGGCCGAGATCCTGGTCTCCGGCGCGGGTGATATCGAATTCTCGCTGGTCGAGGAGATGGACCCGGAACGTTTTGCCCAGCAGGTGCAGGTGCATCTGATCGGCGCGCACCGGCTGGTGCACGCGGTACTGCCGGGCATGGTCGAGCGGCAGCGCGGCGATCTGGTGCTGATCAGCTCCGACTGTGCGCCCGCGCCGCGTCCGCGCACCGGCGCCTATAGCGCCGCCAAGGCCGGGCTGGAAGCCATGGTCACCCAGTTGCGGATGGAATTGGAGGGCAGCGGGATCCGCGCCTCCATGGTGCGACCAGGCCCGACGCTCACCGGCATGGGCATGAATTCCACCCCCGAGGTGGTGGGTCCGTTGCTCGAGGACTGGAAGGACTGGGGTTTCGCCCGGCATCCGTACATGCTGCGGGCCTCCGATCTCGCGGCCGCGGTGGTGGCGGTGGTGAGTACGCCGCGCGGATCGCATCTGGTGTCGGTGGAGGTACAGCCGGAGGCGCCGCTACGGCAGCGCCGCACCTCCCGGCGCGCGCCGGAAGGGGAGTAGCGGTGCGGATACGGGTCGATCTGGATCTGTGCCAGGGGCATGCGGTCTGCCAGGACGAGGCCCCCGACATCTTCACGGTCCCCAAACGCGGGCAGGTCGTCGTCGAGAACGAGAACCCCGATGACGCCGCCCGCCCGGACATCGAACGGGCAGTGCGGTACTGCCCGACCCAGGCGTTGTCGATCGTCGACGATGCCGCCACCGATTCCGCGTCGAGCGGGACCGGCGAATCTCAGGAAGGTAGACGGTGATGGCAGGTTTCGATCGCGCGGAACTCGACGAGATGGTGCGGCGCTGGGTGGAGGCCAACCGCAGCTGTGAGGACAAGCGTGACTGGGCGCCGCTGGCCGAGATGTACACCGAGGACGCCACCTACGGCTGGAACTACGGCCCGACCCAGGAATTCATGGCGGTCGGTCGCGACGAGATCCGGGATCTGGCGCTGGTGCAGGAGATGCAGGGCCTGGAGGGGTGGACCTATCCCTATCAGGAATTCGTCATCGATGAGCGGTCGGGCAATGTCATCGGGCTGTGGAAGCAGCTCGCCGATGTCACCAGGGCCGACGGCAGCCACTACAGTCCGCACGGTATCGGCGGCAGCTGGTTCCGCTACGGTGGCAATTTCCAGTGGTCGTGGCAGCGCGATTTCTTCGACTTCGGCAATGTGTCGGCGCTGTTCATGGAGATGATCCAGCAGAACGCGCTGACCGAAGGCATGCAGAAGCGGATCCAGCGTTCGGTATCGGGTGAGCCGCTGCCCGGCTGGTACCGCATCGGTGAATCCCCGGTTCCGCTGTGGTGACGGCATGTCCGAACCGATGAGCAATTACGCGGATCTCTCGCGGGACACGCTCGCGACGCTGCTGCCGGAACTGCTGTTGAGCGGGCATCTGATCGATCGCTCCGGAATGGCGCACACCATCGGCGCTTTCGGGCGCGAGGGCATGACCGAGGTGGCCATCACCGAATGGCAGCTGGCCAGCCCGGTCTACACCCGCCGCATGCAGCGAGCCCTCGGTTTCACCGGGGACACGGTGGAGACCATCTTCAAGGGGCTCCAATTCGATATCGGCGCCCCACCACAATTCATGGATTTCCGGTACCGGTTACACGACGAGCGGCACGGCGAATTCTGGCTCGACCATTGCGGAGCGCTGGCCGATGTCGAGCCGCTCGGTACCGATTTCGTCATCGCCATGTGCCATGACATCGAAGACCCCACCTTTGACGCCACGGCCCTGGCGACCAATCCGCACGCTCAGGTGCGGCCGGTGCATCGCCCGCCGCGCGAGCCGGCCGACCGGAAGCCGGTGTGCGCGTGGACGGTTACCATCGATCCGGCCCATATCCCGCCACCGGTTCCGGAGGGCGCGGAGCTGGTCGCGGGATCAGCGGCGGCGCACACCAGGCTGACGGCCATCGATCCCGGCGAGGAAGGACGCGGCGACTATGCGGGGCCGCTGCTCAGCGATATCCGCTTCGCCGATTTCTCCCGTTCGGCGCTGATCCGGCTGGCCGATGAGGTGTGCCTGCAACATCATCTGCTCACCCTCGCCTTCGCGATCGCGGTGCGCAGGCGCACGGATCCGGAATCCGCGCTCGATATCCTGCGCAAACAATTCGCGGGTATTGCCGGTTTGACCTCGGAACGGTTGCGCACGGCGCTCGGGCTCGGCACCGATGTGCCCGCGCTGATCGAGGTGTTGCGCCACCATCCCGCCGTCAACCCGTTGCCCTACACCGGCATCCGGGTGGAAGCGGAGGGTGACACGGTGCTGCTGCGTTTCCCCCGGCACAGCGATGCCGTCGCCGACGGCGCGTGGCCGGCGCTGATCGCTCCAGAGCACACCAAGGCCCTCGACGCCATGGTGCGCGGGGTCAATTCGTGCTTCCACGTCAGTGCGACCGCCATGGCCGAGGACGAATGGACGGCCAGGATCGCGCTGGGCGACGAGCCCGCCAGGGAGGCCATCGAAGTCGCGATCGCCAAGGTCAGCACCGGTGCCGGTTTCACCTTCGCCGACCGCGGCATCCCGCTGCCCCTCACGGTCGTGTGACCGATTCCGAAAGGACACCCCATGACATCGACCTTGCCCACGGGATTCGATTTCACCGACCCGGCCCTGTGGGCCGAACGCAGCCCCGTCGAGGAATTCGCGCAGTTGCGCCGGACCGCGCCGGTCTGGTGGAACGCCCAAACCGATGAGAGCTCCGGCGGTTTCCGCGACGGCGGCTTCTGGGTGGTCAGCAAGCTGGCCGATATCAAGGAGATCTCGCGTCATCCGGAGCTGTACTCCTCGCAGGAAAAGGGCGCGATCATCCGGTTGCCGGGTGACATCACGCCCGAGCAGATGGAGGTGACCGGCGCACTGCTGGTCAATATGGACCCGCCGAAGCACTCCAAGATCCGCCGGATCATCTCCAAGGGTTTCACCCCGCGGGCGGTGGAGGGTCTACGCGCGGCGCTCACCGAACGGGCCGCGAAGATCGTGCACGAGGCCAAGAAGACCGGAGGCGGGGATTTCGTCACCCAGGTCGCGTGCGAGTTGCCGTTGCAGGCCATCGCCGAACTGCTGGGCGTTCCGCAAGAGGATCGGCGCAAGCTGTTCGACTGGTCGAATCAGATGCTCAACTACGACGACCCCGAATACGGCGATTCCACCATGGCCTCGGCCGAAATCCTCGGCTACGCCTGGAATATGGCCGAGCAGCGCCGGGCCACCCCGGTCGACGATATCGTCACCCAACTGATCAACGCCGATCTCGACGGCGAAGGGCTCGGCTCCGACGAATTCGGGTTCTTCGTCATCCTGCTCGCCGTCGCCGGCAATGAGACAACCCGCAACGCGATCACCCACGGCATGAAGGCATTCGTGGACCATCCCGAACAGTGGGAGCTCTACCGCAAGCAACGCCCGCGCACCGCACCGGATGAAATCGTGCGCTGGGCCACCCCGGTGACCGCCTTCCAGCGCACCGCCACCGAGGACCTCACCCTGGGCGGACAACACATCGCCAAAGGTCAGCGCCTCGGCCTGTTCTACAGCTCGGCCAATTTCGATGAAGACGGCTTCACCGACCCGTTCACCTTCGATATCCTGCGCGACCCGAATCCGCACGTCGGTTTCGGCGGCACCGGCGCGCACTACTGCGTCGGGGCCAACCTGGCCAAGCTGGAAATCGACCTCATGTTCAACGCCATTGCCGACGCGATGCCCGAGATCACCCCGGTGGCCGATCCGGTACGGTTGCGCTCGGGGTGGATCAACGGAATCAAGAATTGGCAGGTGCGATACGAGTGAACGTTCGAGACATTCCGGTGCGCACGCTGTCCGGTGAGCAGTCAACGCTCGCCGGACTCGTCGGTGACCGGGTCGTGCTGCTGGTGAACGTGGCCTCCAAATGCGGGCTGACCCCGCAATATTCGGGCCTGGTCGAACTCCAGAAGAGCTACGGCGACCGCGGATTCAGCGTGGTCGGCGTGCCGTGCAATCAGTTCATGGGCCAGGAGCCGGGCACCGCGGAGGAAATCCAGCAGTTCTGCTCGATGACCTACGGCGTGGATTTCCCGCTGCTGGAGAAGACCGACGTCAACGGTGAGGGCAGGCACCCGCTGTACCAGGGGCTGGTGGAGACGGCCGACGCCGAGGGCGCGGCAGGCGATATCCAGTGGAACTTCGAGAAGTTCCTGATCGCCCGCGACGGCACTGTGGCCGGCCGGTTCCGTCCGCGCACCACTCCCGACGACGCCGCGCTGGTCGCCGCGGTCGAAGCGCTGCTCTGACCTAGCACCCGCACGGACGCACCACGCTGCTCTGAAGCGGCAATGAACAATGGGGCCCGCTCGGCTGAGCGGGCCCCATTGTTCATTTGTTCATTTCTGTCGTCTGCGATAGCGCACCGTGCAGGGCTTCGCCAGCTGCACCACCATCTTGCTGTGGTCGTTGCGGTATTGCTCCGAGGGCAAGGTCATCTCGAATTCCCAATCCCGCAGCAGGATCGAGAAGATCGCCTTCAACTGCATCAAGGCGAAGGGCGCGCCGACGCAGCGGTGCCTGCCCGCGCCGAACGGAATCCAGGTCCACCGGTTGAGGATGTCTTCCTGGTTCGGATCGATATAGCGGCCGGGATCGAAGGTATCCGGGTGCGGGAAATCCTCGGCGATCCGGTTCGAGATCGCCGGGCTCGCCGCGACCATATCGCCGGGCTCGATCCGGCTACCGCACACCTCGAATTCATCGCGCGCCACCCGCATCAGGATGATCAGCGGCGGATGCAGCCGCAGCGTCTCTTTCAGGACCGCCTCGAGCTGTGGGATCTGCCGTAGCGCACCGAAACTGATATCGGAGCCGTCGCTGTAGAGCTCATCGAGTTCGGCGACCACTTTCCGCAATTGCTCCGGGTGCCGCAGCAATTCGATGACGCTCCACGCCGCGGTACCCGAGGTGGTGTGGTGCCCGGCGAACATCATCGAGATGAAGATGCCGGTGATCTCGCTGGCGCTGAATCGTGGCTTGCCGTCCTCGCCGGGCACCGAGACCAGCACGTCGAGCATGTCGCGATCGCCGGCATCGGCGGGCGGATTCGCCGCGCGGGTGTCCATGATCTCCTGCACCAGCGCCACCAGTTCCCGGCGCGCGGCATCGCGGCGGCGGAAACTCTCGATCGGTGCGTACGGATCCACATAGGCCAGTGCGTCGGTACCGCGTTCGAGATCGTGATACAGCTGCGCGAACCGGCCGTCGAGCTGATTGCGGAATTTCACCCCGATCAGGCAGGCCGAGGAGGTGTAGATGGTCAGTTCGGCGAAGAAATCGAGCAGGTCGATTTCTCCCGAATCACCCCAGTTCGCCACCATCCGATCCACCTCGGCGGCGATCGTCGCGGCGTGCCCGCGCATCTGATCGCCGCGCAGGGCCTGGTTGTGCAGCATTTCCTTGCGACGCTCGGGGCTGGCGTCGAACACCACACCCGCACCGAAGATCGGTTTCATGAACGGATACGCCGCACCCTGATCCAGATCCTCATCGCCCGCGCGGAAGAAGAACTCGTTGGCCTCGGCCCCGGTCAGCAGGATGACCCGTTTTCCGGCGAGTTCGAACGCGCCGACGTCGCCGCATTCCTCCCGCACACGGCGCATCAGCGCGATCGGGTCGACCCGGAACTCGTCGAGATGGCCGTATTCGGAGTCGCCGCCGGAAACTCGTTGCGGCTGCACCAGAGTCATCGAAAACCTCCCGGTGATCACTGTCCAGACATATGATGGACACGTGTCTGGACAGTACTACGACACGACTGGGCCCGGCAAGCGATCCTCGATCGCGCCCGGTCCGCAAGGCGGCAGTGCCGTACCGGTTCGTCGGTAAGCAGGTGAGCGGTGGATTCGAGACAACACACCGGGACCGAACGTTTCGTGCTGCTCCGGGTGACGTGGCAGCTACTGCGCTGGAAAATCGCCGCGGCCGCAATGGTTTTCGGTCTCGCCGGAGTGCTGGTGCTCACCTGGTCGATGTACGCGGGCGGCTTCGCGACGACGGCGACCGTCACCGTCGAGGCACCGCGCAGCGGGCTGGTGCTCGACCCGGACGCCAAGGTGCGGTTTCGCGGCGCGCAGATCGGCCGGGTCGTCGGCATCGAGCACGCGGGGGACCGAGCGCGGTTGCGGCTCGAACTGGAGCCGGATCTGCTGGGGCTGGTACCCGCCGATGCGAGCGTCGATATCCGCTCCACCACGGTGTTCGGCGCGAAGTACGTCAACTTCGTGGCGCCCGCGCGCGCGTCGACGGCGTCGCTGCGCCCGGGGGCGGTGGTGCGGGCCGAGGACGTGACCGTGGAATTCAATACTGTCTTCCAGCGACTCACCGACGTGCTCGACCACATCGATCCCGCCCAGCTCAACGCCACCCTCACCGCCATCGGCACCGCGCTGCACGGACGCGGCGCGACCATGGGCGATCTGCTCGCCGACGCCGACCGATATCTGCGCGAGATCAACCCGCACCTGCCCGCGCTGCGCCGCGATGTGGCGGGCGCGGCCCAGGTCACCGAGACGTACGCCGATACGGCGCCCGACCTGCTGCGCACCCTCGGCAATGCCACCGTCACCAGCGCCACCGTCGGCGCGCACACCGCCGAGCTGGACACTCTGCTACTCGATCTCATCGGCCTCGCCGACACCACCGGCGCGGTGCTCGGGGAAAGCGAACAGCCGCTGGTGTCCGGGCTGGAACTGCTGCTGCCGACCGCGCAGTTGCTGCACGAATACAAGCCGGTGCTCAATTGTGTGGTGCGCGGCTTGGCCAAGGCCATGCCACTGGCCGAGGCCATGATCGGCGGCATCAAGCCGGGCGCGATCTTCAACGCGAGTTTCATGTACGGCGCGGAGGCGTACAAATATCCGGAGGACGCACCGAAGGTCAATGCGACCGGCGGGCCACGCTGCGACGGCATTCTCGATCGAGTGCCCGGCTCGCATGCGCCCTATGTGGTCACCGATACCGCCGAATCCGATCCGTACGCACCGTCGACGACCTTGCACTCGAACGGTCCGTCGGTGTTCCAGGTGCTGTTCGCCGGGCTGCCGGGCATGGCACCTCGGTGAGGACCGCCCCGGCGCGGTCGCCGCAACGTCACCGCGGTAGTCGGCGGCGGTGGTCGACGGCAGCCCGGTGACGGCTGGTGCCGCACAGCGCCCGGCCGGTGCGATCCATCGACCCGGATCGGTCGCCGCGAGCCGCCGCCGCGCGGTCAGGATGTGCGGATCACCCAGTCGAACGCTCGCGCCTCCGAACGTGCGCCCTGTGTGGTGCGCGAACGATTCGGCTCGCCGAGTTCGCCGAGGATGCCGTCGGTGAGCCCGACCAGCTCGGCCAGCACGGCGGGCGTGAACCAGTCCGGGCGGGTGGCGAAGAGCAGGTCCTCGGTGGCGGTATTGCCGCTGGCACCAGGGGCGAACGGGCAGCCGCCGAGCCCGCCGAGCGAGCCGTCCACCATGGCGGCGCCCGCGCCGATCGCGGCCAGAGAGTTCGCCACGCCCATGCCCCAGGTGTCGTGGCCGTGGAAGACGATGCGCCGCTGCGGTGTCCGCTCGCGCACCGCGCTCACCAGGGCCGAGACCTCGGCGGGATAGGCCTGTCCGAGCGTGTCGGCGAGCACGATGTCATCGGCGCCCTCGGTGCGCGGATCGGATGCGATGGCCAGCACCCGCGCCGGATCGACCCGGCCGTCGAACGGACAGGTGAACGCGGTGGCCAGGCACAACTGAATCGAGCCGCCCGCTTCCCGGGCGATGCGCACGGCGTCGGGCATGGCGGCGACGCTGGCCTCGGTATCGCGACCGATATTGGCGCGGTTGTGCGCGTCCGACACCGAGAAGCAGTACTGGAAATTGCGCACGCCCGCCGCGGCGGCCTTCTCCACGTGGCGCGGCGTCGCTACCCACAGCCAGCAGTGCTCGAGTTCCTCGGGCGTCAGAGCCGCGACCAGTTCCATGCTGTTGGCCATCGGCGGCACCAGATCCGGGCGCGCCAGGGAACCGATCTCCAGCGCGGGCACGCCGAGCGCGAGCAGCCTGCGCACGATCTCGACCTTGTGCTCCACCGGCAACGGCTTACCGGTCAATTGCAGACCATCGCGCAGGGTGACATCGCGCAGCAGCGGAGCGGCGGTCACAGCCATCGCGGGGCCCGCTTGTCCTGGGCTTGCGGCGGAACGCACATCACACCGCCGCACGGTTTCTCGTTCATGCCCGCCGGATTGGGGTGCACGGTCGGGCGGCGATGTTCGGGGGCCTTCAGCTCCCAGCGGCCGCGGGCCGGTGGACGGCGCGGGGTACGGCGGCGCCTCACGAGGCCGCCTCCTGCTCCCGCGCGCCGGTGAGGGCGTCGACCTCGGCCTCGGTCATGCCGAGCAGCTCGGTCAGCACCTGGCCGGTGTGCTCGCCGAGATCCGGGCCCACCGAACGGATCGGCAGCGACCGGTCACCGATCACCGGGACGATGCCGGTGAAGCCCACCTGTTTGGGTTCGGGTTCGCCGACGTCGACCGGGAAGTGCTGGATCATATTGCGCGCGGCGTACTGCTCGTCGGCGACGATATCGGCGGCGGTGTAGATCGGCCCGCACGGGATCGCGGCCTCTTCCAGGACGCGCAGCGCCTCCGCGCGGGTATGCCGGATCGTCCATTCGCCGATGGCGGCGTCGAGGCGGTCGCGGTGCCGCCAGCGGCCGGCGTTGTCCTGTAGTTCCGGGTCGGCGGCGAGGTCGGGGCGTTCGATCACCTTCATGTAGCGCTGGAAGATGGCGTCGCCGTTACCGCCGATGATGATGCTGGTGCCGTCGGAGCACGGGTAGGCGTTGCTCGGCGCGATGCCTTCCATCCGGCCGCCCACCCGCTCGCGGTTGATGCCGTAGGCCAGATAGTCCGGGACCAGCGATTCCATCACCGACAAGATGGCCTCGTTGAGCGCCACATCGATCACCCGCTGCGCCAGCGGCACCGCCGTGCTGCTGCGCTCGCGCTGGAACAATGCCATCACCGTGCCGAACGCGGCGTAGATCCCGGCGATGGAATCGCCGATGGACACACCGACCCGCACCGGCGGGCGGTCCGGGTCGCCGACCAGCTCACGCAGTCCGCCCACCGCCTCGGCCACCGCGGCGAACCCTGGGCGGGCGGCCAGCGGCCCGGTCTGGCCGTAGGCAGAGATGCGTGTGATCACCAGATTCGGGTTGGCGGCCTCGAGCACCTCGGGTCCGAGACCCCATTTCTCCAGCATGCCGGGCCGGAAGTTCTCCAGCAGCACATCGCAGTGGCGCACCAGGTCGAGCACCACCGCGCGCCCGGCCTCGGTCCGCAGATCCAGCGTGATCGACTTCTTGTTGCGGTTGATGGTGCGATAGAGCATCGAGGTGTCGCCGCCGTATAGGCGCCAATTGCGCAGCTCGTCGCCGGTGCCGGGACGTTCGACCTTGATCACCTCGGCGCCGAAATCGCCGAGGATACGTCCGGCGGTCGGTGCGGCCACATAATTGCCGAGTTCCAGGACGCGCACACCGTCCAGGGGCCTGATGCTCATGGCCAACAGTGTGAACCATGGGCGTGCTCGCCCGGCGGTCGCCTCCGCCGGGCGGGTCGTGTCGGGCGGTATCCGGTCCCACCCGCCCGGGGTTGTGCGTGGTGACCTTGGGCCGTCGCCGCCGGGCCCTGACCGGTCAGGCGGCGTGGGCCCGTGGCACGTCGATGATCGAGTAGTGCTCGGCATTACCGGTGCGGACGGTGCTGAGGGCGCCGTCCACGCCGACGGGGATATCGCCGGCCAGGGTGATCCGGGTGAGCTTGCGCGGCTGATCGTCGTAATCGTCGACGGCGTAGTGCTGGGTGGCGCGGTTGTCCCAGATCGCGACGTCACCGTCGGACCAGTTCCAGCGCACGGTGTGCTCGAGCTTGGTGACCCGATCCTGGAACAACCGGAACAACGCCTGCGATTCGGTCGCCGAGAGGCCGACGAAATTCTTGACGAAATGTCCGAGCAGCAGCGCCCGCTCGCCGGTCTCCGGATGCACCCGCACCACCGGATGCTCGGTCTCGTACAGCGTCGACTCGAACTCGGCCCGGTACTCGCGCTGATGATCGGTGGGTTCGGTGCCGGTGCGGGTGGCGTAGTCGTAGGCATTGGTGTGCACCGCGCGCAGATTCTCCGCCAGCAGTTTGAGCGGGTCGGGCAGCGAATCGTAGGCGGCGACGGTCGAGGCCCAGGTGGTGGAGCCGCCGTAGGAGGGCAGCCGCACCGCGCGCAGGATCGACGCCTTCGGAACGCGGTCGACGAAGGTGACGTCGGTATGCCAGCTGTTGGCGCGGCCGCGTTCGGAATCGATGGCAAGCGATTTCACTCCCGCCGAGGTGACGGTCGGATGCGGAGTGGTCGGGCTGCCGAGCAGTTGCGCGAACGCGTACTGGCCGTCCTCGTCGAGGTGCTGCTGGCCGCGGAAGAAGATCACCTTGTGTTCCAGCAGCGCGCGGTGGATCGTGGCGACGGTCGTGGCATCCAGATCTGCGCCGAGCCGGACACCGTCGATCCGGGCACCGATGCGGGAACCGAGCTTGACCACCGAGACGGTGGCGGCGGACGTGGCGTTGTCGACGGTCATGAGGCACCTTCGCGGGAGAGCGGATGTTGATACCGCGAGCACACCACCGCCCAGCCCGCATCGACAGGTTTACGGTCGGCCTGATCCCAACGCAGGCGCTCAGCCGACGTGTTCGCGCAGATACGCCATATCGTCGGCGACGCCCTCGGCCGGAGTCTCCAGGATCACCGGTGCGTCGGCGGTGCGGCAGACCTCGGCCAGCAGCTGCGGGTCGATGGTGCCGTCGGCGAAATTGGCGTGCCGGTCGGCGCCGGAATTGAACTCGTCGCGGGAGGAATTCAGGTGCACCAGATCGATGCGCCCGGTGATCGCCCGGATCCGCTCGACCACGCCGACCAGGTCTTCACCACCGGCCCAGGCGTGGCAGGTGTCGAGGCAGAAGCCCGCACCGAACTCGCCGACCGCGTCCCACAGCCGGGCGATGGAATCGAAATGCCGCGCCATGGCATGGTTTCCGCCTGCGGTGTTCTCGATCAGGATCGGTACCGCGAAGCCGCCCTTGTCCTGCTGACGTTCGAACAACTTGCGCCAGTTGACGATCCCCGCCTCGATCTCCTCATCGGAGCGGACGTGCCCGCCGTGCACCACCAGGCCGAACGCGCCGATGTCGGCCGCGGCCTTCGCCTGCTGGGCGACGGCATTGCGCGACGGCATACGCAGCCGATTGTTCAGGCTGGCCACATTGATCTGATACGACGAATGCACCACCACATCGATCGGGCTGGCCAGGATCTGCTCGGCCCGTGGATGCGGCTGTGGTTTATCCCAGCTCTGCGGATCGACGACGAACAACTGGATGAGATCGGCGCCGAGTTTCTCACCCCAGCCGATCGGATCGCTGTCGAGCCGGACATGTGCTCCAATGCGCATGCAGTCACCATATCGACCGCCACCGACAGCGTCGCCGGTGTTGCGCCCTGGCGGGTCGGCGAGATACATCCGTAGGATTGGATCCGACCCGGAGAGGGGGGTGTGTACGGTGCTGGCGCCTGGCGACGAGTTCGTGGGTTACACCATCCGCAAGGTGCTCGGCCGCGGCGGTATGGGCACCGTCTATCTGGCCAAGCATCCCCGGCTACCCCGGCTGACCGCGCTGAAGCTGCTCAACCGGGAGCTCTACACCGACAACGAGATCCGGCGCCGTTTCGAACGCGAAGCCGATCTGGCCGCCCAGCTCGATCACCCGAACATCGTCACCGTCTACGACCGTGGCGCCGAGGACCGGCAGCTGTGGATCTCCATGCAGTTCGTGCCCGGCGCCGATGCCTCCATTGCCGATGTGAATGTGCTGGCGCCGGGGCGCGCGGTGCAGATCGTCGCCGAAACCGCGGCCGCACTGGATTTCGCGCACGCCAACCGGGTGCTGCACCGCGATGTGAAACCGGCGAACATCCTGCTCGCCAAAGCGCCGATCGGGCAGCCCGAGCGGGTGCTGCTCACCGATTTCGGTATCGCGGGCATGCGCGACAGCGACACCACGCTCAGCTCGGCCGACACGATCACCGCGACGCTCGCCTTCGCCGCGCCCGAACAACTCACCGGCGCCAAACTCGATCATCGCGGCGATCAATACTCGCTGGCCTGCACGCTGTACTGGCTGCTGACCGGCGATTCGCCCTATGCGGCGCCCACGCCGGCGGCCGTGATCAACGGCCACCTGACCGCTCCGGTGCCGCGGCTGAGCCGGGTCCGGCCAGGGCTGCCGCCCGCCCTCGACGATGTGCTCGCCCGCGCGCTGGCCAAGGACCCGGTCGACCGGTTCGCCAGTTGCACCGAGTTCGCCGCCGCCGCACGCCGGGCGCTGGGCAATGCCGGGGCGCCGCAGCCCTACACCGGATGGCTGCCCGCGCACGGCGCGCACCTGGCCGCACCGCACGCACCGGGCCCGCGCCACGGCCATCCCGGCCCGCCGGCCGGTTACCAGCCGCCGCCGCATGCGGCTCCGCCCTCGCGTGGTGTTGCCCTGCACCGCCACCCACAAGGCCGGGTGCCCGGTCCGCACCATCCCGGGATGCCGCCGCATTCCGCGCCGCCCCGCCACTCGGCACCGCCACCGCCTGGCCCGCCACCGAGCTCACCGACCGGCCACCCGGTGGCACCGCCCGTGCCGCCGCTGAGTTCGCCCACCGGCCGACCCGTGGCACCGCACGCGCGTGGCCCCGAGTCACGGCCGGACAACCGGTTCCCGCCCGGCCCGCCGCACCAACCCGCTCCGATGCCGTCGCACGGCCCGTATGGCGGCCCCGGTGGCGGTCAACCACCGCGCCGCGGGCAGCACCGACCGGGCGATGCGCCACCGCCGGGAACCCGGCCGGTCCCGCACTCGGCGCAGCAGAGCGGGCCGCCGCCGCAGGCGCCGCGCCGGCCACCCACCCCGGCGGTGATCGACCTGCCGGGCGCCCCGCGCCGGATCGGCAGGGCCCCGTTCGGCGGTTCACCGGCCCAGCCGCGGCAGCCCCCGCCGGAGCCGGAGTCGCAGGCCTGATCGAGCTCGCAGGGGCTGGTGACCGAAAGCCGGCTGTTCGAGGCGTGTGCCGCTGACGGCTTGTTCCGGGACGTAGGACTGCTCGACCGCAGACCGGGCCGGGACCGACGTCACCGACGACCCGGTCCGCGGGGCCGGGTGCGAGCGATCGTGGGCCGCGGATGGCGTCTTCGCCGACGTCCTGACGGGGCCTGCGCCGCGCTCGGATAGATGGCGCTGGTGGGGGCTGTCGACGAGCCGAGCCCGGTTCCCGCGACCCGGCGGCCGAGTGCCGGACTGCTGCTATGGTTTCGGTGCTTTCCGTGGTCGGGCCCAGACAGGTTCGACCATGTGTTCTTTTTGCCTGTACGCCTGTTCATCGGTGGGTCCCGGTGGGCGGCGGGAAGTGGAGCAGAAATGCTGGCCAACGGCGACGTTTTCGCCGGCTATGTCATCGACCGCGAACTGGGGCGCGGTGGCATGGGCTCGGTGTACCTCGCGAAACATCCGCGGCTGCCGCGGATGACGGCGTTGAAGCTGCTGAACCGCGAGATGTTCTTCGACAAGGAGGTGCGGGCGCGGTTCGAACGGGAGGCGGACCTGGTCGCCCGGCTCGATCACCCGAGCATCGTCACCGTCTACGACCGCGGGCTCGAAGACGAGCAGCTGTGGATCTCGATGCACTACATCGACGGCATCGACGCCGCATCGGTGGATCCGCGCAGGCTGCCGCCCGAACGCGCGGTGCAGATCATCAAAGAGACCGCCGACGCGCTCGATTACGCGCACGGCATGGGGGTGCTGCACCGCGACGTCAAACCGGCCAACATCCTGCTCGCTCGCTCCACCGGGGGCCGCGGCGAACGGGTCTACCTCACCGACTTCGGCATCGCCCGCCTGCGCGACGACACCGGCCACCTCACCCAGACCGGCACCTTCACCGCCACCCTGGCCTACGCCTCGCCCGAACAGCTCACCGGCGCGACCCTGGACCACCGCTCCGACCAGTATTCGCTGGCCTGCACCCTGTTCTGGCTGTTCACCGGGCACGGCCCGTTCCAGGCCACCAACCCCGCCGCGGTCATCCAGGGCCATCTCCAGTCACCGCCCCCCGCCCTGAGTTCGGTGCGGCCCGGCCTGCCGCAGGCCTTGGACGGTGTGCTGGCCAAGGCGATGGCCAAGCGGCCCGACGATCGTTTCGCCTCCTGCTCGGAGTTCGCCGCCGCCGCACAGCACGCGCTG
Organism: Nocardia sp. CDC519; assembly: GCF_059509835.1. Classification (NCBI taxonomy): domain Bacteria; kingdom Bacillati; phylum Actinomycetota; class Actinomycetes; order Mycobacteriales; family Nocardiaceae; genus Nocardia; species Nocardia sp. CDC519. The sequence goes on from NZ_CM183377.1 coordinate 3,828,041, forward strand.
AGCATGCCGAGCGCGCCCGCCATGCCGATCGCGGGCCCGACCGCGCAGGGGATGCCGCTGCAGGGCGGACCACGCACCGCGATGGGGCAGACCCAGGCGCCCTATCCGACGGCCAACGCGCAGTTCACCAGCGGTGCGACGGCCCAGCCGCATGGCAGCGGCACCCATCAGCAGCCCTTCGGCAGCGGCACGCACCAGCAGCCGCACGGCAGTGGCACGCACCAGCAGCCCTTCGGCAGCGGCACCCATCAGCAGCCGCAGCCGTTCGCGAGCAGCCCCGCGGTACCCGCGCCGCCGCCGCCGATGGCGAACCAGAATCCGTACGCGCAGCGCTCCGGATTCAACCAGTCGCCCCCGCCGATGTCACCGGTGTATTCGCCGCAGTCGCCGAAGAAGAACACCGGCCTGATCATCGGTATCTGCGTCGGGTTGGTGCTGCTGCTGGTGGTGGTCATCGGCATCATCGCCGCCGTCGCGAGCAACGATTCGAGTTCGGCGAGCGGATCGACCTCGTCCACCACGACCGCGACCAGCGTCGCCCCGGTGCCGGCGACGGCGGATTCGATCAGCAAGGAATTCCCGGCCATGGTGCCTGCCTCGAGCACCGGTGACGTCGGCTACCACAACGCCAAATGCTGGGAGACCGAACCGCAGTACGCGCCCGAACCCGAGATCGGCGAACCCGATTTCGGCAACTACGGCTGGCAGTGGCGCTGCTACGGCGGCGCCGACAACGACGATCCGTTCTACCGCTTCTACGTCTACGACAGCGCCGCCGATGTGCAGGCGGTGATCGACGGACTGCCCGCGAGCGCGACCAAGTCCTCCGATGCCAACGGCGGCCAGACCTACACCAACTACAAGATCGACTCCGACGGGCCGAAGATGATCACCGTCTTCACCGGCGAGCCCGAGCGCGCCCAGTACCTGATGTACACCGACGGCATCGTCGGCACCATCGACCAGGTGCTGACGTGGTGGAAGTCGGCGCCGTTGAGCTCCCCGAACTGAACGATTCCCCGGTCATCCCTGCGGTCTGGGTGGATTCCCCGATGGCGCGAGGGCGCGAACGCCGACAGACTGGTCACCATGACCTCGCACGCCGTTGGCATCGATCAGGCCCAGACGCAGGCTCCGGCCGTCGTCGCGGCCACCGCCGAAAACCTGACCAAGGTGTACGGGACCGGAGACACCCAGGTCACCGCGCTGGATTCGGTGTCGGCCGAATTCGTCAAGGGCGAATTCACCGCGATCATGGGACCTTCCGGCTCCGGAAAATCCACCCTGATGCATTGCCTGGCCGGGCTGGACAGCGCCAGCTCGGGCACGGTGCGCATCGGTGACACCGCCCTGAACGAGTTATCGGACAAACAGATGACGCGGCTGCGGCGCGATCGCATCGGCTTCGTCTTCCAGGCGTTCAACCTGGTCCCCACGCTGACGGCGCTGGAGAACATCACCCTGCCGCTGGACATCGCCGGGCGCGCCCCCGACCAGCAGTGGCTCGACACAGTGCTGGACCGGCTCGGACTCAGCGACCGGCTGACCCACCGGCCGAGCGAACTGTCCGGCGGGCAGCAGCAGCGGGTGGCCTGCGCGCGGGCGCTGGCGGGCAAACCGGAGATCATCTTCGGCGACGAACCGACGGGCAATCTGGATTCGCGCTCCTCCGGTGAGGTGCTCTCGATTCTGCGCACCGCCGTCGACGAATTCGGGCAGACGGTCGTCGTCGTCACCCACGACCCGCACGCCGCCTCCTTCGCCGACCGGGTCGTCTTCCTCGCCGACGGCCGCATCGTCGACGAATTGCGCGGCCCCACCGCGGAATCGGTACTGGATCGGATGAAGGCACTGGAGACCAAGTGATGGCGGGCAACCCGATGCGCAAGGTCGCCTTGCGCAATCTCGCCGCGCACAAGGTGCGGCTCGCGCTCACGCTGTTGTCGGTGGTGCTGGGAACCGCCTTCATCGCGGGCTCATTCGTCTTCACCGACACCTTGCAGCGCACCTTCGACGGCATCTTCGCCGATGAGGCCAAGGGTGTGGCGGTACGGGTCAGTCCCGAGGAACGGCAGTCGCTCGGCGTGCCCGACAGCGTGGTCGACGAGATCGCCGGTATGGACGGTGTGGGTGCGGTCGCACCCGGCGTGAACGGCACGCTGGTGTTGCTCACCCCGGACGGCACCAAGGCCGTGCAGACCGGCGGCGCACCGACCGTCGGCCAGGCCTATCTTCCGCCGGAACGCGCCGTCGCCGAACCCGAGGAGTTCACTGCGGGGGCACCGCCGGCCCGGGCGGGGGAGATCGCGCTCAACAGCGGCGGCGCCGAACGCGCCGGCCTCTCGGTGGGCGATCGGACCAAGGTGCTGATCCCTTCGCAGGGCACCATCGAGGTCACGCTCACCGGCATCTACGATCTCGCCACCGAAACCGGCGGCTTCATCGGTGTGTTGTTCGACGAGCAGCAGGCCAGGCAGTTGTTCACCGACGGCAAGCACGTCGCCTACGTGGACGTCGCCGCTCGCGGCATCTCCGGCGAGGATCTGCGTGACCGCATCGACGAGGCGCTGCCCGATTACAAGGTGCAGACCGGTGATCAGGTCCGCGCCGAGCTGAAGGCCGAGATCTCCGACGCCCTCAACTTCATCAACTATTTTCTGCTCGCGTTCGGCGCGATCGCCCTGATCGTCGGCACGTTCATCATCTACAACACCTTCTCCATGATCGTCGCGCAACGGCTGCGGGAGCTCGCGCTGCTGCGAGCCGTCGGCGCCAGCAGCCGCCAGGTCGGCAGCTCGGTGGTGGTGGAGGCCGTGGTGATCGGCGTCATCGGCAGTGCGATCGGTCTGCTCGCGGGCGTCGGGCTGGCGTTCGGGCTGTCGGCGGTGCTCAACGCGTTCGATCTCGGCCTGCCGACCGGTTCGATGACGGTGCTGCCGCGCACGATCCTGGTCGGGCTGCTGGTCGGGTTGCTGGTCACGGTGACGAGCGCCTACGCGCCGGCCCGGCGGGCCGCGAAGATTCCGCCGGTGCAGGCCATGCGGGAGGAATTCGCCTCGGCCGGTGAGTCGCTGCGGGTGCGCACCTGGATCGGGCTGGCGCTCGCGGTCGTCGGCGTGGTGCTCGTGGTGGTCGGCGCGCAGTCGACCGGCGGAACGGCAGCGGCGACCGTCGGTGTCGGTGCGCTGGCGCTGATCTTCGCGGTACTGCTGGCGTCGCCCGCCCTGTCCCGGCCGGTGGTGGGCGGACTCGGGCTGCTGCTGCGTCCGTTCGGGCCGATCGGTGCGATGGCGCGCAACAACGCCGTGCGCAACCCCCGCCGGACCGCCGCGACGGCCTTCGCGCTCACCCTCGGGTTGATGTTGGTCTCGGCCATCGGCATGCTCGGCGCCTCCGCGAAGGCCAGCGTCGGCGTGCTGGTGGACAAGGGCGTGGCCGCCGACTACGTGCTGGCCGGGCCGCAGATGGGCGGGCCGCAGTCGGTCGGTGTTCCCGCACCGGCGGTGGCGGCCGCCCGCGAGGTCCCCGGGGTGGCCGAAGTGGTGGCGATCCGGGGTGTCAGCGTGAAGATCGACGATGACGAGGAATTCGGCACCTCGCCCGATGGGCCACTGGATCGGGTGCTGAACTACGACGTCCTCAGCGGTACCGGCACTCTCGGTGAGCGCGACATCCTGATCGCCGAAGACGAAGCGGCCGAACACGATCTGCGCGCGGGCCAGCAGATCACGCTCACCAGCATGGACAAGAAGCAGATACCCGTCACCGTCGCGGGCGTCTACCGGAAGTCGCCGTTGATGGGTCCGCTGGTCGTGCCCTCGGCCGTATTCGACCAGGTGATGCCGCCGAACCTGCGCATCAACGTGCTGGCCCTCGTCGCGGCCGAGCCGGGAGCCGACCTCGCCGCCATGCGCACCGCGCTGGAACAGGCCACCGTGCAATCGGTGGCAGGCAACGACACGCCGGGGACCGGTGCGGATCAGCCGACGGAGGCCTCGCTGGTCCAGGTGCAGGACCGCGAGGAGTTCAAGGGCGCACAGGGCAGGCAGATCAACACCATGCTCGCCATCCTGTACGGTCTGCTGGCGCTGGCGGTGGTGATCGCGATCCTCGGCATCGTCAACACCCTGGCGCTGTCGGTGGTGGAGCGCCGCCGCGAGATCGGCATGCTGCGCGCCGTCGGCACCCAGCGCGCCCAGGTCCGCCGAACCATCTACCTGGAATCCATGCTCATCGCGGTTTTCGGCGCCATCGTCGGCGCGATCCTCGGGCTCGGCCTCGGCGTCGGATTCCTGCGCACCCTCCGCGATCTCGGGTTGGACCAGATCGCGGTCCCGTGGGGGCAGCTGGTACTGATGCTGATCGGTTCAGCGGTGGTCGGTGTACTCGCCGCGCTGTGGCCAGCGGTGCGCGCGGCGCGGACGCCACCGTTGGCGGCTATCGCGGATCTGTAGGGAGGTTGCGGGCCGATCGTATTCGTCTGCCCCGCAACCTCATTCGGTGCACGGCCGCGGTGGGCCTCAGCCGTGGAAGCGGGCGGCCCAGTGCGGGTCGATGTAATAGTCCGGACCGACAGGTGGGCGCGGCCCGAACTCCATGGTGAAATCCTGCGCGAGTGCCCAGACCGGACCGGCGATTTCGCACGCGCCGGCCCAGTCCTCGGGAATTGCTTGGTAGCCGTAGCGGGCACCGAGAAGATTGCCGCACATGGCGCCCGTGGCATCGCTGTCGCCGGAGTGGTTGACCGCGGCGCGCAGTCCCCGTTCGACGATCTGCTGCGGTGTGCCGCCCACCGATTCCGCGGTGAGGGCGGCATAGACGGCCATGGCGAGAGCCTCCGGCGCGGTCCACCCCGCACCCAGCGATTCGATCTGTTCGGGGCTCGGCGGGCCGCTCGCTGCCGACCGGACCGCAGCCGCCAGAGCCGTGGACACCTCGCGGTGATGGTTGTGCCGGCCCAGTTCTGTGCGGGCCAGGTCGACGGCGGAGGGCAGGTCGTTGCCGGTCCAGAGTCCGGAGATGATCGCAGCGAACGTGCCGGCGGCCAGCCATCCGCTCGGGTGACCGTGGGTGAGCGCGGCTGCCTCGCAGGCCAGGTCGAAGGAGCGGGCGGGGTGGGGGAGGAATCCGCAGGCAGCCACCCGAACCGCACCGGCCGAGCCCTTGGAGTCGTTGATCGGTGTGCTGGTGGTGCCCAATGGGCTACGCGACTGCTGCCGTTCGGCCGCGCGGAGCAGAGCGGTGAGCACGGTCCGCGATGCTCCGCGACGCTCGGCGACGGCAGGTAGCTCGAGCAAGCCGCTGCGCAGCGGGTATTGCTCGGCCGGAACCGAATCCAGCTGAGTGCGCAGCCACTCCACACACATCGCCTGCAACATGCCAACCGTCGGCGCGCCGGTTCCGCGGTCGCGCGCGCGGACGCTGCTGCGGATCATTGCCTCGACCATCAACAAGGCGAGCTGGCTCTCCTCGGACGTTCGGCCGGTGAATTCGGTGGGTTGATTGCTGTACTCGGCCACCTTTCCGCGGTACCCGTCGCGCCCGTACCGGTCCCGGATCTCGGCGAGCGTCAGCTCTTCCACGGCCGCGCCGAGCGCGTCCCCCACGGCCCCTCCGAGCAGACACCCGTGCGCGATCGGAAACGTGGTGGGCGGGATCTCCGACAGCCGCGGATACGACACCGGGAAGCTCGGCTCTGCGACAGCGAACATGTCAGGTGAGGGCATACCCGGCAGCGGTGGCTCGCCGGAGAAGACGAAAGGTTCCGGGAGGACGTTGTCCCAAGGGTTCGGCGGCAGTGGCAAGTCGTTATCGGTCACGGTCGTCCTGTGGTGGTGTTGGCCCAGGTGCGGATGTCGCCGCGGTTGAGGGCCAGGGCGAGGAGGTCGGGGAAGCGGTCGGGGGTGCAGGCGAAGGCGGGGATGCCGAGGGCGTCGAGGGCGGCGGCGTTGTCGTGGTCGTAGGCGGGGGCGCCGTCGTCGGAGAGAGCGAGCAGGACGACGATCTGGACGCCGGATTCCTTCAGTGCGTTGACGCGGCGCAGCATGTCCTCGCGGATGCCGCCCTCGTAGAGATCGGAGATCAGCACGAACAGCGTTTCCTCGGGGCGGGTCACCAGGGTCTGGCAGTAGGCGAGGGCACGGTTGATATCGGTGCCGCCGCCGAGTTGGGTGCCGAACAGCACGTCGACCGGGTCGGTCAGGTGCTCGGTCAGATCCACCACTTCGGTGTCGAACACCACCAGCGAGGTGCGCAGCGAGCGCATGGAGGCCAGTACGGCGCCGAACACGGACGCGTACACCACGCTCGAGGCCATGGAGCCGGATTGGTCGATGGCCAGCACCACATCGCGGCGCACCGCCTTGGCGCGGCGACCGTAGCCGACCAGCCGTTCGGGGACGACGGTGCGCTGCTCGGGCAGATAGTGCGCCAGATTCTTGCGAATGGTGCGATCCCAGTCGATATCGCGAGGACGCGGCCTGCTCACCCGCGCCGCGCGGTCGAGCGCGCCACTCACCGCGGCCACGGTGCGCGCGGCCATCCTCCGCTCGATATCGTGCACCACCTGCTCCACCACCGTCCGCGCGGTGGACCTGGTGGTTTCCGGCATCACCCGGTTCAGGCTGAGCAGGGTGCCGACCAGGTGCACATCCGGCTCCACCGCCTCGAGCAACTCCGGTTCCAGTAGCAACTGCGTGAGATCCAGCCGTTCGATGGCATCGCGCTGCATCACCTCCACCACCGACGACGGGAAATAGGTGCGGATATCGCCGAGCCAGCGCGCTACCCGCGGTGCCGACCCCTGCAGGCCGGCCGAGCGCGGCCCCGAACCGGCGGGCGGATCGCTGTCGTAGAGCGTGGACAGCGCGCCGTCCATGGCGGCATCGTCGGCCGAGCCGAGGCCACCGAGTTCGGGTTCGGCCGCGGCGCCGAGCACCAGACGCCAACGGCGCGCCGAGGATTCGCTGTCGACGGCCTCGGTAGCGGCGCGATCGGGCGTGTCGTTCATGGTCGGGCTCCCAGGATCTCGGCGACCACGCGCATCGCGCGTGCGCCCCGGTCGAGGTCCAGTGGCCGCACGCTCGCGGCACCGGCGGTGGCGGGGACTCCGTCGCGGACCGCGGCGCCGATGGCACGGCGTTCGCCCGTTTCGAAGGCGCCGAAGGTCCGGCGCAGCAGCGGCAGGGTCTGAACGAACTGGTCATCGTCGAGCGTGCGCAGCCAATCGTCGACCAGCCGCAGCAATGCGCGGTCGTGCACCAGCAGCAGCCCGCGTCCGCCGAGGAACCCGTCGATCCACTCCGCCTTGGCGGCGGCGGAGCTGCCGATGGACAACGCCGCGGCGAGTCTGCGCGCGGATTCGGCCCGGTCGATCCGGTCGGCGTCGCACAGCAGCCGCACCGTACGGCCCACGATCGCGCCGTGCACATCATCGCGGTCGGCGATGCGGTGCAGGGTCGTCAGCCATGCCTCGCGGGCTTCGGTGTCGTCCCGGATGTGGATCGCGGTGTGCCCGGCGTCGATCAGGCCGCGCAGCTCCAGCGCCGCATCGGTGTCCAGGCCGGTGACCGCACCGGGAAGGCCGGCACAGATGCGGATGAGCATGCCGTCGGCGACGTGGGTGAGCGCGGCGGTATCGGTGCCGCGTACGTCGCCGTAACGCAGGGTGCGCACCAGCCCGGGTAGTGCGGCCAGCAGATGGGTGACGTCGTGGTCGAGCGCGGCCACCGATTCCAGCCTGCCGATGAGTTCGCCGACGGCGCCGCCCAGATCGGCGAGCAGGGCAAGGCCGAGCGCGTCGGTGAGGTCGCCGACGGTACGGTCTGCGCGGGCCGCGGTGTCGAGTAGCTTGGTTTCGGCGGCGGAGGCGACGGTGGTGCCCCAGCGTGACGCCTCGATCACCGCCACCGCGAATTCCGGTTCCCACTGCAGGGTCCAGGTTTCGCGGAAGGTGCCGGTGGCGCGTACCTCGCTGTCGGTGGGCGTGCCCCATTCGACGTCCAGGATCCGCAGCTGGTGCAGTAGCCGGGATTTGCGGCGGTCGCGTTCCTTGCGCAGATCCAATTCCATCAGGGTGGGCTCGGGCTGCTGTTTCAGCCGCAGGGTGCGGGCTCTGGCACGCAGGTCGGCGTCCAGGGGTACCGTCGGCGTCGTCGCCGGGACCGCCCCGATGGCCTCGCCGACCACCAATTCGGCGCCGACCAACCGGAGCATGCTCTCATCGCCGTCGCACAGTACCGCTCTGGTGGCCTCGGTGACCTCCGACAACCCGGCCAGCGGCCGATCACGCAGCGCCGCCAGCGTTTCCGCCAGCCGCACGGCCTCGATGATGTGCGCGCTCGACACCGGAAGATCATGCCTGCGGAGCGCGTCAGCGACCTTGGTCAGCCAGCGGACGATGGGCTGCTCGGTGTGGGTGAACAGGTGGTGGTACCAGCCGGGGGAGGTGACACCGGCACCGTATCCGGAGGCCGACGAGAGCCGCGAATGCGTCCACGGCACCCAGGTAAGCCGGGCCTTCACCTTCGGCAGCCCCTTCACCAGCCGTGCGTCGGCGGCCGCGGGGCCGAGCGGTTCGACCAGCGCTGGCGCATGCCAGGCCCCGCAGACGATCGCGACGCGCTGCGCTCCGTCCTTCAGCGCCTTCCGGATCGTCTGCCGCATGTAGGCCTCACGCCGCAGTGTGTGTCGGTCGATCCGATCAGCCGGTGATATCGGCGGATGGAGCCGCTCGCCGTCGGCCTGGGCGCCGCTGTCGTTCGATCCGGTGGGGCGGCTCCGGCCGCGCCGTGGGCGGCTGTCGGCGCTCGCTGGTTCCGGCGGCGCCGACGGTGAATGCGTCGTGGAGTCGCCGGTCGGCTCAACGCCGGCGATGCTGTCGCGCAGGGCGCGCATCGCCTCGGTCAGGGCGTCGAAGGTGCCGATGTCGGTGGTCGATTCGACGATCGCGTCCCACCAGCGTTCGGCGTCGTCGTAGCCGGCGGCGGAGGCGAGTTCGGCGAGCGGGTCGGCGCTGTCGCCGGGTTCGGCGTCCAGCGCGAGCACAGTGGTGGCCGGCAGATCGCAGAAGCGCACGGGCACATCGTGTTCTGCCGCGTAACGCAGTGCCTGCCACTCCGGCGAGAACTGCGCGAACGGCCAGAACGCGGCGCGGGTCGGCGCGTCGGGGACGTAGGCGAGCATGGCGACCGGCGGCACCAGGCCCGGGTCTGCGACGAATGCGGTGAGCGGATCGGCGTCGGCCGGTCCTTCGATCAAGATCGTGTCAGGACGATAGTGATCAAGGGCGAGCCGCAGCGACCTGGCCGAACCCGGCCCGTGATGACGGATCCCGAACACCCGGGTCCGAGGCTCGGCGGCGCCAGGACCGCCGGTGGGTTCGCTCATCCGCCGGCCTCGCGGCAGGCGCGATAGAAATCGGACCACTCCGGGCGCTCGCGGACCACGGCCTCCAGGTATTCGGTCCACACCACCGCATCGGCCACCGGATCCTTGATCACCGAACCGAGCACCGCGCCCGCCACATCGCTCGCGCGCAGCACACCGTCACCGAAATGCGCCGACAGCGCGAGACCATTGGTGATCACCGAGATGGCCTCGGCGGTCGACAGGGTGCCCGAGGGCGATTTCAGCTTCGTCCGTCCGTCGGCGGTGACGCCGTCGCGCAGCTCACGGAAGATCCGCACCACCCGGCGCACCTCCTCGGCGGCCGCGGGCACCTCGGGCAACTCGAGCGTCGAACCCAGCTGCGCGACCCGGCGGGTGACGATGGCGACCTCGTCTTCCTCGCTCGCGGGCAGCGGCAGCACCACCGTGTTGAAGCGACGCCGCAAGGCCGAGGACAGCTCGTTGACGCCGCGGTCGCGGTCGTTGGCGGTGGCGATGACATTGAATCCCTTGGCGGCCTGCACCTCCGCGCCCAGTTCCGGAATCGGCAGCGTCTTCTCCGACAGCACCGTGATCAGCGCGTCCTGCACATCCGAGGGGATGCGGGTGAGTTCCTCGATCCGGGCGATGGCTCCGGTGCGCATGGCGGTGAGCACCGGTGACGGCACCAGCGCACCGTCGCTCGGCCCTTCCGCGAGCAGCCGTGCGTAGTTCCAGCCGTAGCGAATCGATTCCTCACCGGTGCCGGAGGTGCCCTGCACCAGCAGCGTGGAGGCGCCGCTGATGGCCGCGGAAAGGTGTTCCGACACCCAGGTTTTGGCGGTGCCGGGCACACCGAGCAGAAGCAGCGCCCGATCGGTGGCCAGGGTGGCCACGGCGACTTCCATCAGCCGGCGTGGCCCCACATACTTCGGGCTGATCACCGTGCCGTCGCCGAGGGTGCCGCCGAGCAAGTAGGTGACAACGGCCCATGGCGACAACCGCCACGACGGTGGCCGCGGTCGGTCGTCCACGGCGGCGAGGGCCCGCAGTTCGTCGGCGAAGGCCTGTTCGGCGTGCGGACGCAGCAGATGGGATTCGGTGGCGGTCACTGCAACTCCTCGAGCATCGTCGATCGGGTGGTGATGTCGTCGGCGAGCCGGTCGAAGGCCCGCGCCCAGGCCGGATCTCCGCAGCGGCGGGCCAGGTTCGTCGCCAGAGCTGCCGACGTCGGCGGCAGGTGCACCGACGCGGCGGTCAGCAATGACCGGTGCGCGGTCGGGGTGGTGCCGTGCGCTCCTGGACGACGTTCTGCCGCTCGCGCGCGTTCCTGGAGCAACAGCAGCACATGCCGGGCCACCGGCTCCGGCCACGGATGGCCGACGGCAGGCAGCAGCGCCTCGATCTCCGACAGCCAGGCACCGTCGAGCCGCAGCACATGCTGGCTCCGATCGGCCGGTGGGAGCAGGCCGAACAGTTCCCGGCGACGCAACATGGCCAGGTCCGAGGGGACTCCGGCGTCGAAAAGCGCTCGCGCCCATCGCGGATCGCGTTCGGCGAGGGTGGCGTCGACCCAGCCATCGAACATCGGTTGCCGGAACCGGTCGTCGATGGCGGCGCCGGTGGCGCGCTGCGGGGAATGCAGCACCGCCGCCCAATGCGCCAGCGGTGTCGCGGCCACCAGATGACGCAACCGCCCGGCGGTGACGTCGGGTGCGCCGGCCCAGCGATACCCGTATTCCCCGGTGCGGTCGGTGATGCCGTCACGCACGGCAGCGGTATCGAGCTCGTCCGGTATGTCGATGTTCACCTGGGCGTGCAGTGCCTTCCGGCCGATACGCACCCAGGCCGCGGCGCGTTCGGTCATGCGCTGGGAGAAAGCCGAATCCGGCAGCAGCCGCAGCAGCCCGGCCGCGGTCCGGCGCACATCGCCGCGCCGATCGTCGAGCGCGGACTCGAGCAGCGGCTCGTCGGCCGCGCTGATCCGGTCCTCCAGGACGGCGAGCAGCTCGGCCTTCAGCGGCCCCGACTCCGACTCCCATGCCGTGTGCAGCACCGTCCGCGCGGCGGCCGGGTCGCGTTGCCGCAGCGCGGCCAGCCACTCGGCCCGCTCGGCCGGTTGCCCGAGACGCCAGGCCGCATCGGATCCGGTGGGCTCGACCACCGACGCACCGTGCCGGATCAAGGTGTGCCAGGCCGGATTGCGCTCGGCCAGCCACCGGCCCCGCGTTCCCGCCAGCCGTAGCAACGGTTCTCGCACATCGGCGTGCCCAGCGGCGTATTCGAGCAGTTGCGCGCACAGCACGTCGGGAGCGCGGTAGTCCAATGGCGCGGCGGCACTCAGCCATTCGGGCAGGAAGCGCGAGCGGTCGCGCAACAGCTGCGTCAACCGCTCGGCGGCGGCGCGGGGCACCTGCCCGCGCGGATCGTCCTCGGCCGGTTCCGGTAGGTCGGCGCGGCCCGGGAGGATGCCACCGCGAGCGAAGGCGGCATCCAGGGCGGCGGATTCGAGCAGAAGCAGAGCGGGATCGGTGTCCAACTGCCGCACCTCGGCGGCGACGGGGGGAGGCAGCGCTGCGGTCGGTGGCGGTCGGCGCGCGGTGCCGAGCAGTGCCGCCGAGGCCAATTCGGCCGAGGCGACCGCCCCGCGCCCGCCGGGCCCGCTCACCACGGTGCCGATGTCGATCACCGCACCCGAGGCCAGCACCGACAGGGGCAGCAGGCCACTGTCGGTCCATTCGGCCGTCACGGTCACCGGATGGCCGCCGGAGACGCCGAGCAGGTCCCACTGCGGGTCGAGGGTCGCCAGCGGGAGTGCGGCGCCGCTGGTTTCGGCCAGCTGCCAGCCCTCCTCGCCCGGCACCGGCACGACGTCGGCGAGCAGCATCGGCCAGGAGCCGAGCCATGGATCGGCAGCGAGTGCCTCGGTATAGCGGTTCAGGGCCGCCTCGAGACCGGACATCGGTTCTCGCGGCACCGTGGTGAACGGTTCGGCGCCACCGTGCGCTGCGCCCCATAGCGCCCGCAACGGCGCCGCCGCCGGGTAGAAGTGCAGATCGGCCTCGGCCATCATGCCGAGCGCCGGTGCTTCGACCGCGAAGCCGGGCGAACCGAAATTGTGGTCGATCAGCAGTGCCCAGCGGCCGCTGCGCCGCCCGAACAGCCAGGTGCGCCGGGTGTAGAGCCGGTCGTCCTCGGTGACGCGGACGCCGAGCGTCATCCATTGGTCGCGGACGGCGGGTTCGGCCCGTACCGAATCCGCCCTGGTGGGGTAGCCGATACGGGTGCGGACGCTGGCGGCCAGCGGCGGCGCGAGCTCGTCGAGCCTGCGGTGCGCGGTGACGAGCAGATGCAGCCGGGCATACCGGTCGAGCACCACCTGCGGCCAGTCGGAGCGGGTGATCACGGCCGCGGGCACCTGCCGCAGGATCGCCGCCACTCCGGGCGCCTGCGCGTCCACCATGCGCGCCGCCATCGCTTCGAACGCGCCGAACGACCGATCCGACTGCGCCAGCCCGGTGCGCACCTGGTCGGCCAGCCAGATATCGAGTTCGGCCAATCCCGCGCTCACCCGCACCCGGCGTTGCGCCGTGGCCGGGTTCTGGCGCGCAGTCACCGGCTCTGCCTCACGTGCTCCATACTTCCCCCGCTCCTCGAGCCCCCTGCATTCGGTCCCCGGATTTCTACCGCATCGCACCGACAAGTTCCCTCGCCACCCGGATCTACCTGGGAAATCCGCTGTGCCGTCGAATTTTTCGGCGACGGTCGGCCGAGCGTGCGCTTGCGCACACGGGTGAGCTCTGGCATTCTGACCTGTTCGGCTCGCCCGAGCCACCCTGCACAGGGTGACACACCAACGAGCTGCCCGTCGGGGCTGGCGAGGGGTGGACATCGGAGCGCAGCCCCGCGTTTCGATGGCCAATTCCATCCCCGCGGGCAGTTTCTCGTCTGTGCCTGCGCCCGGCTATCGGGTAGCGTTTCGGACAGCTTTCGTACAGTGCGACCGCGCGCGGGGTGGAGGGTGCGCCGCGGTTCGGTGGTGCAGGGGGTGGTGTATGCGCACGAATTCCGAGACCGGCCCGGGGAGTCGGCACGCGCCCCGCTTGGCCGAGCTGGTCACCCGGCGGCTCGAATCCGATCCCGCGGTCACCGCGGATATCGCGCACACCGTGCTGGCGGCTCTCGGCGATCTCGAATCGAGCGAACCGGCAGCAGAATTCGGGGCCGCGGGTATTTTCCTGCGGGCGATCCGAGTGCGCGGGTTCCGTGGAATCGGTGCCGAGACCACTCTCGAGCTGGCGCCCGGTCCCGGTCTGACCTTGGTGGTCGGCCGCAACGGCAGCGGTAAATCCAGTTTCGCCGAGGCCGCGGAACTGGCGCTGACCGGCGGCAACCGGCGCTGGGACGGCCGGTCGGCGGCCTGGCGCGAGGGCTGGCGCAATCTGCACGAACCCGAAACCGCGCGTATCGAACTGGAATTACTCGCCGGCGGCGAGCAGCCCGCGCTCACCGTCGTCAAGGAATGGGCACCAGGTGCCGCGCTGACGGAAGCGCGGTGGACCCAGCGCACGGCCGCGGGCCCGGCGCCGTTCCCCGCGCGCCGCTGGTCGGTGCCGCTCGAGCTGTACCGCCCGTTCCTGTCCTACAGCGAACTCGGTGCCTTGGTCGACGGCAAACCGAGCGAGCTGTTCGACGCGTTGCATCAACTGCTCGGACTCGATGAACTCACCTTCGCGCAGGAGACCATCCGGATGCGGCGGCTCGAGCTCGAACGCGCGGCCCGCGACTCCCGCCAGGAACGGCTCGAACTGCTCGCCGATCTGGCCGCCGTGGCCGACGACCGCGCCATCCGGATGACCGAACTGCTGCGCCCGCCCGCGCCGGACCTGGCCGCGGTGGAAGCCGAGCTGTTCGGCACCGGCTCGGGCGGCGAACCCGAGGGCCTGCGCGCCATCGTGCGCCTGCGGTTGCCGTCGGAGGCCGAGGTCGCCGAGGTCGCCGCCCGGCTGGCCGCCTGCGGCACCGCGCTCGACCGCGACTCCACCGCCGACGCCGAGGCCGATCTGCGCATCCTCGACCTGCTCACCCGCGCCCGTGAGCACGCCGCCCGCACCGGGCCGTGCCCGTGTCCGGTGTGCGGACGGGGCAGTCTCGACCAGCAGTGGTCCCGGGCCGCCGAGGCCTCCATCGCCCAATTGAGCGAGCGGGTGGCCGCGCTGGCCGGCGCTCGTAGCGAGCTGAGCGATGCGTTGCGGGCGGCGCGCTCGCTACCGGAACAGATTCCGGCGGAGCTGGCCTTCGATCCGCGCAACCCACCAACGGTCGACACCGCGGCGGCCCGGCGGGCCTGGTCGGAATGGGCGGAGCTCACCAACGCCGAGTACACCCCGGAGCTGCCCGGGCGGCTGCTGGCCGCGCACGCGCGGCTGGTCGACGAGCTCGACTTCTTGCAGCAGGGCACCCGCAAGGAACTCGACCGGCTCGACGAGGTCTGGGCGCCGCTGACGCCGCGTATCGCCGCGTGGCTCGACGGGGCCCGCGCGGTGGCCGCGCATGCCGACGAGCTGCGCACGGTGCGCAAGGCCGAGGAGTGGCTCAAGGCGGCCACCGCCGGCCTGCGTGGGGAACGGATGGCGCCACTCGAGACGACAGCGCGCTGGGTATGGCACAGCCTGCGTCAGCAGAGCAACGTCGAACTGGGCGGCATCCGGCTGCAAGGCAATGTGAACACCGCGCGGCGGGTTCTGCTCGACGTCACCGTCGACGAGGTGGACGGCGCCGCACTCGGGGTGATGAGCCAGGGCGAGCTGCACGCCCTCGGGCTCTCGCTGTTCCTGCCCCGCGCGACCGTGGAGGACAGCCCGTTCCGATTCGTCATGATCGACGATCCGGTGCAGGCGATGGACCCGGCCAAGGTCGACGGGCTGGCCAGGGTACTGGCGACGGTGGCCTGGACCCGGCAGGTGGTGGTGTTCACCCATGACGAGCGGCTGGCCGAGGCGGTGCGCCGGATGCAGATCGACGCCAGGGTGCTCGAGGTGCAGCGGCGCGAGCGTTCCCGGGTGGAGGTGCGGGTGTCCGGCGATCCGGTGCTGCGCTACCTCGACGACGCCCGCGCGCTCACCCGCACCCCCCAGCTGCCACCCGCGATCGCCGACGAACTCGTCGCCACCTGCTGCCGTTCGGCGCTGGAAGCGGCGAGCCTGGCCAGGGCGCGGCGCACGCTGCTCGCCGACGGCGTCGACCATCGGGAGGTGCAGCGCCTGATCGATACCGCACAATCCACCAGAGCCATGGTGGCGCTCGCGGTCCTCGGGCCGTCCGGCCGGATCGAAGATCTGGGCAAACACCTTGCCCGCGAAGGCAAATGGGCTGTCGGTGCGCTCCGTGACGCCACCGCGGGCGCGCATGTGCCGATCGGGCGCAGCATGCAGGAGTTGATCGCCGATACCGAAAAGCTCGTCGAATGGCTGGCGCGATGAGTGAGGAAGCCGGCCCTGCCCGGCGCCGACGACGTCGGGGCGCGCGTGGCAGCGGCGGACGATCTCGCGGGCCGCGGCAGCGGCCGCGCCCGAACGGCCCGCCTCGCGACGAAACGCACATCGGCGTGGACCGCCCGAGCGTCGCCGAGCGGCTGGCCGCCGTCGACGGGCTGCTCGACGGCAGCGTCACCGACGCGGGCGGTCTGTGGTCGCGGGCGACGGCGTGGATTCTGCGGATCGCGCTGGAGCAGGTCGTCGACGAGCTGTGGATCCGGGTGGCGCCGGAGCTGATGCGCTGCCCCATGCGCGCCCAATTGCTGGCCCTGCGCACCTTCGCCGGACCGTTCACCGCCGCGCGGATCGCGACTTTGTGGTCGGCGCTGTCGCATGCGGCGCACCATCACGACTACGAGCTGGCGCCTGCCGTCATCGAGCTGCGGCGCTGGCGGGAGGAAACCGCGCGCATCGCCGACGAGCTCGCCACGATCGGATGAGCACCGGCCTGCCCGGCTCCCGGTTGGTCCGGACGGCGGCGGGTGAGCATGATCGGTGTCATGGATCAGACGCAGCCATGTCCGTGCCGGCGCGGCGAACCGTTCGGCAGCTGCTGCGGGCCGCTCTTGGCGGGCGAGCGCGATGCGCCGACCGCCGAGGCACTGATGCGCTCGCGCTACACCGCCTTCGCTGTCGGTGACGTCGGCTATCTGCGCCGGTCCTGGCATCGGCGCAGCCGCCCGGCGACCCTCGAAATCGATCCGGACCAGCGCTGGCTGTTCCTCGAGATCCAGCGGACCGAACGCGGCGGGCCCTTCGACGACACCGGCACGGTCGAGTTCACCGCGCACTACCGCGACGGCGCAGGCCGCGGCGCCCTGCACGAGGTCAGCCGCTTCGTGCGAGAGGACGGACGCTGGGTCTACCTCGACGGCGACGTCAGCGCCTGATCCGCGTGCGCGCCGCTCCCGGTAGGGTTCGCCGCATGCCCCGTGTCGCGATCGAGTACTGCACCCAGTGCCGCTGGCTGCTACGCGCGAGCTGGATGGCGCAGGAACTGCTGAGTACCTTCGCCACCGAACTCGGCGAGGTCGCCCTGGTGCCGGGCACGGGCGGCGTCTTCCGGATCACCGTCGACGGCGAGCAGATCTGGGAACGCAAGGCCGACGGCGGTTTCCCCGAGATCGCGGTGCTCAAGCAGCGGGTGCGCGACCGGGTGGCCCCTGACCGCGACCTCGGCCACGTCGACCGCAGGGACTGAACGGGCGCGGCCTCAGCCGCAGCAGCCGCCTCCACAGCACCCACCGGAGGGGCGCGGCGCGGCGGCGAGCGCCGGTGCGGCGGCTCGGCCGACGGTTGCGAAGGTGGTGAGTAGTTTGACGGTGTCGTCGTGCCCGTTCGGGCAGGGAGCCGGCGCGGACGCCTCGGCCATCGGACGGTTCACCTCGAACGTGTCACCGCAGCTGCGACACCGAAAGTTGTAACTCGGCATCGGCTAAGTGTAGCGAGCAGGTGACCCAGCAGACATTCGCCGCGGAATTGCCCGCTGAGCTGGGCCGCCGACGCGCCGGGCGCGACGCGCCGTTAGATGGTTCGCTTCGGTCACCACGGGTGTCATGAACACCGTCGTACCCTCGATAGACAGAGGTATGAGGAGGGTCCGCGATGAGCACTGAGTTGATTCGAGCGACGGCCACGCAGGACGAGTCCGGACCGGTGGCCGAGACCGACTACGGCCGGGTGCGCGGTGTGCGCGACGGCGGGGTGCTCGTCTGGCGCGGTGTCCCCTACGCCGCCGCACCGGCAGGCCCGCACCGGTTCTCCCTGCCCCGTCCACCGCAGACCTGGGACGGCATCCGCGACACCATCGAGTCCGGTCAGATCGCGCCGCAGAACATGGACAACACCGTTCCCATCGACAAGGGCCTGCGGATGGGGGAGGACTGTCTGTGGCTCAATGTCTTCGCTCCGGCGGGCACCGATGGCGGCCCGCACCCGGTCATGGTGTGGTTGCACGGTGGCGCGTACTGCCTTGGTACCGCGGCGCAGGGCATCTACGACGGCCGCAGGCTGGTCGAGACCGGCGATGTCGTGGTGGTGACGGTGAACTACCGCATCGGGGCGCTCGGCTTCCTCGATCTGTCCTCGCTGTCGCCGGATTTCGTGCCCAATCTCGGCCTGCACGATCAGCTGTTCGCGCTGGAGTGGGTGCAGCGCAATATCGCCGCGTTCGGCGGCGACCCGGACAATGTCACCCTGTTCGGTGAATCCTCGGGCGGCGGCTGCGTGACCGCGCTGCTCACCGCGCCGCGCGCGGCCGGCCTGTTCCATCGCGCAATCGCGCAGAGTCCGCCCGCGACAACGGTTTTCGGGCGCGAACGCGCGGCCGGAGTTGCCGACAGGTTCCTGGAGCTGATCGATCTGCCCCGCGAGCGCTCGGGCGAACTGCTCGAGTGCCCGATCGACCGGATCATCGATGCGGCCGCGATCCTGATCGATGAAGTACCGATCCAGGCCCCCGGCACCTTGGCCGCGGCCCCGGTGGTCGACGGCGACCTGCTGCCCGGCTATCCCACCGACCGTTTCCGTGACGGGCTCTCGCATCGGGTGCCGCTGATCATCGGCACCAACAAAGACGAGGCGTCGCTGTTCCGGCTGTTCCGCTCACCGATCATGCCGGTCACCCCGGAAGCGGTGAACGCCATGCTCAATGGTGTGCAGGAAAGCCATCCGGGAATGTCGCACGAACGCATCGCCGAGATCACCTCCGCCTACCCCGATCTGGCCAAGCCGCGCGGTGCGCTGGCCATGTCCACCGATGCCGCGTTCCGGATGCCCGCGCACTGGGTGGCCGATACCCATTCCCGGCATTCGCGCACCTGGATGTACCGGTTCGACCACGCAACCCCGATGTTGCGGGCGGCGCGGGTCGGGGCCGGGCACGCCACCGAATTGCCCTATGTCTTCGGCAATTTCGGCACCTTCAACCACGATCCGACGTTCTGGCTCGGCGGCCGCAAGGTGGCCACCGAGGTCTCCGGACGGATGATGCGGCGCTGGTTGGCCTTCGCCCACCACGGTGTGCCTGCCGCGCTCGACGGGTCCAAACATTGGCCGCCCTATCACGAGCAGACCCGCACCACCCTGCTCATCGACGCCGTCGACCGGGTGGTCGACGACCCCGACCACGACCTGCACACCGCCTGGGGCGAGCAAGCGGTCGGCTTCGCCTGAGCGGCGCCCGGGCGGGCGGGCCATCCCCACCCCGGCCCGCCCGGGACACCGCTGCTCAGACGCCGGAGTGTTGCGGGCTGCGCGCCCGTGGACCGAGGTTCACCGGCATCTGCTCGTATCCGTGCAGCGTGAACAGCTGCCTGCGGCGCGGCGGGCCTTCCAGCCGGAGCTCGGGGAAACGCTCGAACAGCGCGCGCAGCGCATAGCCGGCTTCCATGCGGGCCAGGCTCGCGCCCAGGCAGACGTGGATGCCGCTGCTGAAGGTGAGATGGTCCTTCGCGTTGGCCCGGGTGATATCGAAGCGGGCCGGATCCTCGAAGACGGCCGGGTCGCGGTTCGCACCCGCCAGTGACAGCACGATCGTGGCGCCGGCTCGCAGCGGCACGCCCTCGAACTCGAGATCCGCGAGGGCGGTGCGCGCGGTGGTCTGCACGGGAGGATCGAAGCGCAACACTTCCTCCACCGCGTTCGGCCACAGCTCGGGTTCCTCGCGGAGCCGGGCGAGTTGGCCCGGGTGGGCGAGCAGCTGAATGACGCCGTTGCCGATCAGGTTGACCGTGGTCTCGAAACCCGCGCCCATCAGCAGGCTCGCGGTCGCGATCAGTTCCTCGGTGTTCAGTTCACCGGCGGTGACCAGGGAGCTGAGGATGTCGTCACCGGGGTGTCGGCGCAGGCGCTCGATGTGCTCGATCAGGTAGTGGTTCATGAAGTGGGTCGCGTCCATGGCGCGCTGGTGTGCCCGCCAGGAGATCCCCAGGTCCAGCAGTGGCGTCATTCGATCGCCCCACTTCAGGAACATCTCGCGATCGGCGTCCGGGAAGCCGAGCATTTCGGAGATGATCGCGATCGGCACCTGCGCGGCATAAGCCTGCACCAGATCGGCCGATCCGTGCGCGGGCAGCGCGTCGAGCAACTCGGTGGTGACGCTCTCGACCCGGTCGCGTAGCTTGCCGATGGCCCGCGGGGTGAAAGCCGACGACACCGGTTTGCGCATCCTGGTGTGCTCGGGCGGGTCGATCACCAGCATCGACGGCGGCTCCACCGGATTGGGCGGTACCGGGAAATGCTTGGCCAACCGCTGTAGGGGGCCGGGCACGAAGCTCTCGGGTGCGCGTACACCGAACCGGTTGTCGCGCAGGATCGCTCGGCTCAGCCCGTGATCGAAGGTGACCCAGGACAGCGCCGCGCGCTGCAACCCGCCCGCACCGCGTAGCTGTTCGATCAGCGGATAGGGATCGTCTACCCCGACGGGCCCGCCCATCAACTGGGCGAACGCATCGCCGCGCCGCGCTTGCGTCCGCAGGACAGCACGGGGCGCACCGTGCACCGACAACCACCGGAACAAATACTGCGGCTTCATCTCTCACCCGACCCCATCGTCTGATGTGTGCGATATCACCACGGTACGGAACCGGCGCAGCGGCGGGAACGTCCCAGAGTCGGACTATCGACCTATACCACGGTAGGAGCCCGGACCGGCCTCATCCGCGCAGCGCGGTGACCCGTTCGGTCTCCACACGCCGCTCCCGCAGCGCCGGATCCGGGTTGACGACCTGGACCAGCGAGGCCCCCGCGGCGAGCACCGCGACGAAACCGTCGATGAGCTCGGCAGGGGTCTCCCACGGGGTGCTCGACAGCACCCGGTCGCCCTCGGAGAAGCCTTGCCGCAGCGCCGAAGTGCGCGCCTCGGCGAGAACCTCCGACACCGACATCCCGTCCAGCGCCACACCGATGCCGCCGGGCAGGAACTGGTCGCCGTGTACCCGGACCGAGGTGGCGAAATCGGTGACGCCGATCGGCAGATCACGCACCGGCGCACCCATCGGATCCAGCGACAGCACCGCGACCTCGCCGGCACCGTCGGTGTCGTCGAGCCGCTCGACGGTGGACAGGGCGAGGTCGGCGTCGGGATCGGCGTGCAGTACCACCTCGGTGCCCGCCCACCAGCAGCCGAGCAGCACCGCCGCGGTCTGCCAGTGCGCGGGCAGCAGCACCGCCACCCGCGCGCCGGGGGTGAGCCCGAATTCATCGCGCACGAGATTGGCGGTTTTGGCCGCCCAATTCGCCAGCGTGAGCCCGGACAGTTCGATTCTGGCCCCGGTGGCATCGTCGTAGTAGGTGACGCGCGGACCCGCGGGTTCGCGCGCGAGGATCGGGTCGAGCACCGCCTCGGTGAGGGTCAGTGCTTGCTCGAGATCACGCATCGGCTGGTTCACGCTCACTGGCTGTTGGCTGCGCGGTGGCTAATTCACGCATGTCGGTCCGTTCTTGCCTGCATCGATCGGCGGAGCGGGCGGTACGGGGGTGGCGGAGGTCGACGGAGTGTCGAAGTCGAACATGCCGCCCGCCTGCGACCCGGGTCCAGAATAGTCGCTCGCCAGCACCACGCTCACCGTATCCGGCGCAACCGTCTCGTCGGCGAGCACCGTCAGCCCGCCCAGCGCCTCGGCCACCGCCTTGGCCTTCGGGTCCGAGGTCGAGGCCGCGAGCACCCGGCTGCTCGTGACCGGATCGCCGGAGTAATTGTCCACCTCGCCCTGCTGGAAGCCCTTGGCGCTCAAGGCCTGTGCGACGGCACCGGCCAGACCGCCGACCAGGCTCGCGTTGAACACGTTGACCGTGACCGACGACGGCGCGACCGCGGGCTCGGCGGGTTCGTCGCTGTCCTCGCCGACCAGCGAGGCCACATACGATTTCACCGCCTTCGGCTCCACCCGCACCACCGATTCGCCCTCGGGGGTGGTGCCGTTGAGATCGGCCACCGGGATGGTCTCGAAGGTGACCTTGCCGCCGGTCAGGTCCTGGAGTTGTTGCAGGAATGCCAGCACATCCCAGTCCTCGTCGAGCACGATGGTGCGCCCGACCGCCTCGCTCAACTCGCTGAGCCTGCTCGGATTGCTCAGGGTGTCCTTGCTGAGCACCTGCTGCACCAGCTGGGCCATGAACACCTGCTGACGCACGATGCGGTCCAGGTCGCCGCGCGGCAGGTCGTGGCGCTGGCGTACGAAACTCAGCGCGCGCGGGCCGTCGAGCCGCTGTCTGCCCGCCGGGAACGAGGCGCCGGACATCCATTCGTCGACCGGATTGTTCAGGCAGACGTCCACCCCGCCCACGGCGTCGGTGAGCAGCACGAACCCGAGCAGGCTGACCTCGGCGTAGTGGTCGACGGTGATGCCGGTCAGCCCGGCGACGGTCTTGACAAGGGCCTGGCGGCCCGCCTGGGTGGACTTGCGTTCGGCCTCGTCCTCGGCGACGCCCTCGTCCAGCAGCTCCTGCTGTTGCTCCTGCTTGGTGATGCCGTAGGCGGAGTTGATCTTGCCCTTGCCGAGGCCGGGGATGTCGACGTAGGAGTCGCGGGGGATGGAGATGGCGGTCGCGGAGCTGCCGTCGTTGGGGACCCGGACCAGCACGATGGTGTCGGTATTGGTGCCGATCTCATCGCCGGCGTGCAGCATCGCGCGTTCGGCGTCGGTCAGCGGGTTGCCGTGCGCGTCGGTGCGCGAATCGACGCCGACCAGCAGGATGTCGACCGCGCCGTCGCGCCCGCCGCCGAGGCCCAGATCGGAGATGCGTTCGATATTGGAGATGAGGCTGTCCACGCTGCGCCAGGCCAGGCCGGTGACCACCAGCACCAGCACAGCGATCACGGCCACCAGCGCACGCATGGGGCCGAACGAACCCGGTTCCCATTCCGTGCGGGACATCGGTGCGCCACCCCCACTTGCCGCCCTGCGCTGCGCCACCTGCAGTCCTCTCCACCCCGTCGGGTCCGCTCGTCGGACCCGGCGATCGATTCCAGTCCTTTCGACTCAGCGTCGCTCATGACACCCAGCCCCATCACGAGGCTAACCAACGGCAACGGCGGTGGAGCCGAACCGCTGGTGCGACGGCGTGCCAGACTGACCGCATGAGCGCCGCTACACCTCCGGAAACGCCCGCCGACCCCGACCTGGCCGAGCGGGTGGTCGTCACCGGTGCGGGCGGACTGCTCGGGCACGAGTTGCGCCGGTTCGCGCCCGCCGCGCGCGCCTTCGGTCACCGCGAACTCGATATCACCGACGCCGACGCGGTGCGCGCGATCGTCGGTCCAGGCGCGGTGATCATCAACTGCGCCGCCTTCACCAACGTCGACGCCGCCGAATCCGAGCGGGCCGCCGCGTTCGCGGCTAACGAGACGGGCCCTGCGGTACTGGCGGCGGTCTGTGCCGAGGCAGGGGCGCGGCTGATCCATATCTCCACCGACTACGTCTTCGACGGCACCGCGACCCGGCCCTACGAGACGTCCGACCCCACCGCGCCCCTGTCGGTCTACGGACAGTCGAAACTGGCCGGCGAACACGCGGTACTGAACTCGGCCGCGCAGGCCCACGTGGTCCGCACCTCTTGGGTCTTCCGCGCGGCGGGCGGCGACTTCGTTGCGACGATGCTGAAGCTCGAACGCGAACGCGACAGCATCGACGTGGTGGACGACCAACTCAGCTGCCCCACCTACGGCGGCGATCTGGCGCTCGGCCTGCTGGAACTGGCCCGCACTCCACAGGCCCCCCGGCTGTTGCACGCCACCAACTCCGGCACCGCGAGCCGATTCGATCTGGCGCTGGCGGTATTCGCCGGAGTCGGCGCGGATCCGCAGCGAGTACGGCCGTGTGATTCCTCGAAGTTCCCCAGACCCGCTCGGCGCCCGGCGTATTCGGTGCTGTCCGGTACTTCGTGGGCCGACGCCGGGCTGACGCCGCTGCGGGATTGGCGCTCGGCGCTCGAGGACGCGCTGCAGCGCCGCTCCGGTTAGGCTGGACCGCTGTGAGCCCCTCCGATTCCACGGGTCAGCCGAGCCTGGCCGTCGTCACGGTCACCTACTCGCCCGGCGAGCACCTCGAGCACTTCATCAGCACGCTGGCCACCGCCACCGCGGAGAAGCCGCAGGTGATCCTGGCCGACAACGGGTCGGTCGACGGTGTGCCGGAAATGGTGGCCGAGGCCAACTCGCATGTGCGGCTGCTACGCACCGGAGGCAATATCGGCTACGGCGGCGCCATCAACCGGGCCGTGGCCGAACTGGACCCGTCGATCGAATTCATCGTCATCTCCAACCCGGACATCCGCTGGGGCAACGACGCCATCGACGAGCTGCTGGCCGCGGCGCAGCGCTGGCCCCGCGCCGGTGCGCTCGGTCCGATGGTGCGCGAACCGGACGGCAGCATCTACCCGTCGGCGCGTTCGGTACCCGGCCTGCTCGACGGTGCCGGTCACGCCATCCTCGGCTCCATCTGGAAGTCGAACCCCTGGACCGTGCGCTACCGCCAGGAGAACGAGCAGATCTCCGAACGCACGGTGGGGTGGCTGTCGGGGTCGTGCCTGCTGGTGCGCCGGGCGGCGTTCGACGCCATCGACGGCTTCGACTCGCGCTACTTCATGTACATGGAAGACGTCGACTTCGGCGACCGGATGGGTCGCGCGGGCTGGCACAACGTCTTCGTGCCGAGCGCCGAGGTCACCCATGCCAAGGGCCACGCCGCGGGCAGGCATCCCGAGCTGATGCTGCCCGCCCACCACGCCAGTGCCTACCGCTTCCAGGCCGACCGGCATCCGCACTGGTGGCAGGCCCCGTTGCGGCTGGCGCTGCGGGTCGGACTTGCGGTTCGCTCCCGGATTGCGGTTCGATCTGCGCTGCGCGCGAAGGCGCGTGACGAAGCTTCGTGAGTGCACCGCTCGCGGACGATCCACTGTGAACAGAGGACCCTCGATGTCAGGACATTCAGGCACCGACGCCGTGATTCTGGTCGGCGGTCAGGGGACGCGGCTGCGTCCGCTGACCCTGTCGGCGCCCAAGCCGATGCTGCCCACCGCCGGTCTGCCGTTCCTGACCCACCTGCTGGCCCGGATCGCCGAAGCGGGCATCACCCACGTCGTGCTGGGCACCTCGTTCAAGGCCGAGGTGTTCGAGGAACACTTCGGTGACGGCGCCGACCTCGGCCTCGAGATCGAGTACGTCACCGAGACCGAACCGCTGGGCACCGGCGGCGGCATCCGCAACGTGCTGCCCAAACTGCGCGCGGACAACGTCATGGTGTTCAACGGTGACGTGCTCGGCGGCACCGATCTCGGCGCCATCCTCGACACCCATGAGTCCACCAAGGCCGACGTCACGCTGCATCTGGTGCGGGTGAGTGATCCGCGGGCCTTCGGCTGCGTGCCGACCGACGAGAACGGCCGGGTCACCGCGTTCCTGGAGAAGACCCAGGACCCGCCGACCGATCAGATCAATGCCGGTTGCTACGTGTTCCGGCGCGAGTACATCGAGAAGATCCCGTCCGGGCGTCCGGTGTCGGTGGAGCGCGAGGTGTTCCCTGCGCTGCTCACCGAGGGTGCCAGGGTGCAGGGCCACGTCGACACCTCGTACTGGCGGGACATGGGCACCCCGGAAGATTTCGTGCGCGGCTCGGCGGATCTGGTGCGCGGAATCGCGCCCTCGCCCGCGCTGCCCGGTCAGCGTGGTGAGTCGCTGGTGCACCAGGGTGCCGGGGTGGCGCCGGGTGCGCTGCTGATCGGTGGCACCGTGGTGGGCCGCGGCGCCGAGGTCGGTGCCGGCGCCCGCCTCGACGGTGCGGTGCTGTTCGACGGTGCCCGGGTGGAGGCCGGGGCGACGGTGGAGCGTTCGATCATCGGCTTCGGCGCCCGGATCGGCCCGCGGGCGCTGGTCCGTGACGCCGTCATCGGTGACGGCGCCAGCGTCGGCGCCCGCTGTGAGCTGTTGCGCGGCGCGCGGGTCTGGCCCGGGGTCGAGATCCCCGACGGCGGTATCCGCTTCTCCACCGACGTCTGACTCAGGACGCCCACTTCTCCGGGTGCAGGAAATGCTGGGTGATGGCGTTGGCGTGGCCGTGCCCGAAGCCGTGCTCGGTCTTCAGCCAGTCGACCAGTTCCTTGTGCGAGGCACGGCCCGATTCGGCCATCGCGGTCTTCCACTCGTCGATGCCGCGGCCGTAGGTGGCCTGTTGCCGGTCACACCGCGCCCGGATCGAAAAACGCCGGCCCGCTGTCTGTGGTCCGTGCTCGTATCGGGACGGGAACCGGCGCGCGTCCGGCGATCCACGGCACAATCGGGGCATGGCTGATGTCGTGGTGGTGGGGTCGGGACCGAACGGGCTGGCGGCGGCGGTGGTGCTGGCGCGGGCCGGGCTGTCGGTCGAGGTGTACGAGGTGCAGGACACCGCGGGCGGGGGTTGCCGGACCGCCGAGGTGACACTGCCCGGCTTCCACCACGACACCTGCGCCGGCGCGCATCCGATGGCTCTGGCCTCACCGTTCTTCCGGGCCTTCGATCTCGCCGAGCACGGTGTGGAGCTGCTGACGCCGGAGGCGTCCTATGCCCATCCCCTCGACGGCGGCCGGGCAGGCGTCGCCTGGCGCGATCTCGAGCGCACCGCCGACGGGCTGGGCGCGGACGGCCGGGCCTGGCGTTCGCTGTTCGAGCCGCTGGTGCGGGACTGGCCGCGGGTGGTGGATCTGGCCATGTCGGATATGCGGCATGTGCCCGCGCTGTCGCCGACCGCCGTGCGGTTCGGGCTGCGCATGCTCGAACAGGGCTCGCCGCTGTGGAATGTCCGGTTCCGCGAGCAGGAGGCCCCGGCGTTGCTGTCGGGAGTGGCCACCCATGCCATTACCGAACCGCGCGCGCTGCCCGCCGTCGGGGCGGGGCTGCTGCTCGGCACGCTGGCCCACGCCGGCGGCTGGGTGATCCCGCGCGGCGGCAGTCAGGCCATCGTCGACGCGCTGATCAGCGAGCTCGAGCGGCTGGGGGGACGGGTGATCACCGGACATCGCGTCGATTCGCTGGCGGAGTTCGACAGCGCCCGCGCGATCGTCCTCGATACCGCGCCCACCGAACTGCTGCGCTTGGGCGGCGAGCGGCTGCCGGACCGCTACCGTCGCAAACTCGGCCGATTCCGCTACGGCGGCGCGGCATGCAAGATCGATTTCGCGCTGTCGGGGCCGGTGCCCTGGCAGGCCGAGGGCTGCGCGTCGGCGGGAACGCTGCATCTGATCGGCACCCGAGACGAGGCCATGGCGGCCGAACGGGCCGTCGCCGCCGGACGGCACGCCGAGCGGCCCTACGTGCTGTCCATCCAGCCCGGTGTGGTCGATCCCGGCCGGGCGCCGGAGGGCAAACACACCTTCTACACCTACGCGCATGTTCCGAACGGCTCCGACCGCGACATCAGCGACGCCGTGATCGCGCAGATCGAACGGTTCGCTCCCGGCTTCCGCGATCTGATCCTCGCAACCAATGTGCGCACCGCCGCGCAGATGCCCGCCCACAACGCCAACTACGTCGGCGGCGACATCTCCGCCGGCGCGATGAACCTGCGCCAGACGGCCTTCCGCCCACTGGCGCGCTGGAACCCGTACGCCACCCCGCTGCCCGGTGTGTACCTGTGCTCGTCGTCGACCCCGCCCGGGCCGGGTGTGCACGGCATGTCCGGCCTGCACGCCGCCCAGCACGTGTTGCGTTCGCGCTTCGGTGTGCGCAGTGATCCGCTGGACCTGCTGCGGGCAGGCAGGGCCTGACATCGGTATCCGACGAGAACGGCCGTGATCATGGCGGAGGTCACGTCGTGTAGGGCCGAACGCCCCTACGACGACCGATCCCGCACGTCATAGATTCGCAGGTGTGAGAACAACACTGCTGGCGGTCGTCGCCGTCGCCGCGGTCACGGGCACCGGGGCTGTCGTCGGCGTCGCACCCACCGCCACCGCCCAGCCCGCGCCCGCGATCGAATTGTTCACCGCCGACGGCCGGACTCCGCTGGCCGATACCCCTGTCCACGTCGGCGACACCATCGTCGTCAAGGGCCGCGGCTTCGACCCCGAGGCCAACACCTCCGGTCTTCCGGTACCGGTCCCGCCCGGTGTACCGCATGGCACCTTCGTCACCTTCGGCGCGTTCGCCCCGCAGTGGCGGCCGTCCGAAGGCGCCCCGACCAGCGCCCGCGCCGCGCAACGGTCGGCCGTGCAGTGGGTGCTGTCGAGATCCGCGCTGGATCGGGTGCCGAGCGCACCGTTCGATTTCCAGCGCACCATCCGCCACCAGTGGGTCGAACTCGAACCGGATGGCGAGTTCACCGCCGCCCTGCAGGTGCGGCTGCCCGAACAGATCCCGACCGGTGCGCGCTTCGGCGTCTACACCTACGGCGCGGCCGAGGCGATCAACCCGGCCCAGGAGCTGGCCGCACCGGTGGTGTTCGATCCGGCGCCCGGCCCGAACGCGCCCGCACCGCCCCCGCAGGACCTGCGCTGGGCGCTCGCCCCGAATTTCGAATCCACCGTCACCGACACCCTCCAGGGCGCCCTGGCCGGGTCCGGCGGCGCCGGCGTCCACGACGACGGCAGCATCGGATTCACCTTCGACTCCGCCGAGCTCGACGCGGCCGGTTACGGCACGCTGCGCTACCGCGGCACCGTCGTCGCCGCGACCCGCTTCCACCTCGGCGAGATCGCCATCGCGAACCCGTGGATCGAATTCACCCCCGAGGGCACCTGGCTCACCGCCGAGACCTCGACCTCCGACACCGTCGGCGCGGATTCACTGGCCCGCACCCGGCTGGCCCGCCTGGAGACCGGCCCGGCACCGGGCGCCACGCAGTGGACCGCGGTGCCCGCTCGTTTCGAGCCGACGCTGCGGCCCGCCTCGCTACTGCCGTATGCGAACACCCAGGCCGCGCCGGTCAGCTTCCACATCGGCTGAGCGCGACCGACAGCGCCCCCGCACCGCGGGTGCGGGGCGGGGGCGCTCGGGTCCGGGGATGGTCAGGCCGGCTGCGTCCGGTACAGGTCGGGCTCCAGATAGATCACCCGCGCGGCAGGCACGGCGGCCCGCACACGCGCCTCCGCGTCGTCGATCGCGGACGCGATGGCGGCGATGTCCAGACCGGGCGTGATGGCGACCTTCGCGGCCACCAGCAGCTCCTCCGGGCCCATGTACTGGGTCTTGCAGTGGATGATGCGGTCGATGCGCTCCCCGTCGACGAGGTTGGCGCGGATGGCCCGGTCTTCCTCGGGCGTGGCGCCCTCACCGATGAGCAGGCTCTGCATCTCGATGATCAGCACGATCGCGATCACCCCGAGCAGGCCACCGATGGCCAGGGTGCCGATGCCGTCGAAGATCGCGTTGTCGGTGATCATGGTCAGGCCGACACCGGCGAGGGCGAAGATCAGGCCGATCAGCGCGCCGGTGTCCTCCAGCAGCACCACCGGCAGCTCCGGGCTGCGCGAATTGCGGATGAACCGCCACCAGCTCGCCCGGCCCTTGAGCGGGCGCGATTCGCGCACGGCGGTGGTGAAACTGTAGGTCTCCAGGCCGATCGCGATCACCAGGATGACGACCGCGACCAGCGGCGAACTCAGCTCCTCCGGATGCTGGATCTTGTGGATCCCCTCGTAGATCGCATACACCGAGCCAAGGGTGAACAGCACCAGCGCGACGACGAACGAATAGAAGTAGCGGTTGCGGCCGTAGCCGAACTGATGCAGCTCGTCGGCCTCTTTCTCGGCGCGACGCTGACCGAGCAGCAGCAGGCCCTGGTTGGAAGTATCGGCAACCGAGTGCACGCCCTCGGCGAGCATGGACGCCGATCCGGTGATCGCCGCACCGACGAACTTGGCCACAGCGATACCCGCGTTCGCCAGCAACGCGGCGACAATCGCCTTCTTCCCACCACTAGCCGACATCCGGCCGCCCTCCTGTTCGATGTGCCGCACCGTCGCCGTGGTGCGCAGTCGGAGTCCGATCGGTCCTTGCCGGACCGGACCGGGCCGCGAAACAGACTATGCGAGTCGCGCGCTGCGCGCTGTCCCGGATCCGGATAGCGGCCCCCGGCGCCGGCGTTTCGATACGCAGCCGGTCAGGACGCCCCGCCGACGCAGGCGCAGAACACCTGGGCCGGGCCGTCCACGGCTTGCGCGCGGACGTCGCTGTCGGCGGCCGAGATCCAGGCCGCGGCACCGCGTTCGAGCACCAGTTCGGATCCGCCCTGCAACAGGCGCACCGAACCCTCGGTGCACAGCACGATGCCGGGGCCGGCCTCGGTGAGCGGCACCAGCGCTGCACCTGCGGTCAGATCGAAACGCCGCAGCGCGAATTCCGGCGCGGGCGTGCGGTAGCGCACCGATCCGTCGCCCGCCGGTTCGGGCAGCACGATCGGCAGGTCGATCGGCTCGAAGTCCAAGACCGCCAGCAACTCCGGGACATCGACGTGCTTGGGGGTGAGGCCGCCGCGCAGCACGTTGTCGGAGTTGGCCATGATCTCGACGCCGAGCCCGCGCAGGTAGGCGTGCAGGTTGCCGGCGTCGAGGAACAGGGCCTGACCGGGCTCCAGGGTCAACCGGTTGAGCAGCAGCGCGGCCAGCACCCCGGCATCGCCCGGGTAGTTTTCGGCCAGTTCCAGTGCGGTCCTGGCCTCGGCGGCGAATTTGCGTTTGCGGCTGGACAGATAGCGCACGCAGCCGTCGAGTACCTGCGGCAGCAGCGTGGCGAGGACGTTCTGCGGCAGCGTGATCCAGGTGGTGAACAGGGTGCGCAGTCCGGCCGAATCCGGTTGGGCGGCGAGCAGATCCGCGTACGACTCCAGGGCCGCGACATCGAGGGCACGCAGCAATTCCACCGTACGTTTCGGTTCCCGGAATCCGGCCAGCGCTTCGAATCGGTCCAGCGCCACCACCAGTTCCGGCTTGTGGTTCTCGTCGCGGTAATTGCGCATCGGCGAATCCAGCGGCACCCCGGCCTGGTTCTCCCGGTGGAATCCGGCGGCGGCCTGCGCGGAACTGGGATGGGCCTGCAGCGACAACGGCTCCTCGGCGGCGAGGATCTTGAGCAGGAACGGCAGCCGACCACCGAATTCCGGTGCCGCCGGGCCGAGTTCCCGATCCGGATCGGCCGAGACCAGTTCCAGCAGCGACGTCGTCGAGCCGTTGCCGATCCGCACCTGAGCCGGATCGGCGGGATGGGCGCCGAACCACAATTCGGCTTCCGGATGGGCCGAGGGGACCGGACGGCCGCACAGCTTGGCGAGCGAGGTGCGCGAGCCCCATGCGTAAGAGCGCAGCGCACCGACGAGTTCGTGCACTAGTAGCGTCCCCCGTCGAACTGGTCCGAGCCGAACTGTTCGGGGGCCGCACCGGTGGTGACCTCGCGGGCACCGATCAGGCGCAGGTAGGCGGCGGTCATCTCGAGTCGAAGAGCGAGGACGGCGAGGCGTTCCAGATCGCCGCCGCGCGCGCGTGTCTCGCCCTCGGTTTCCTCCGGCTTCGGGGCCGAGGGATCGGTGAGGTCGCTGCGCAGCAGCTCGAGGTCGGCGGCGACCAGGTCGGCGTCCACCAGGCCGGATCCGGTGCCGGAGAAGATGGCGAGTTTGCGGCGCGCGGCCACCTCGTCGGGGTCGGTGCTGAGCACCAGCACCCGCATCCGCTCGACCGGAGCCGGACCGTCGAGCTGCTCGTCGTGGAACAGCGGGTCGTAGTCGGGGGCGGTTTCGCCCGTCGCTGCGATCATGCGCGGATGCGCGGCGACGGCGCCCGCGAGGTCGACCGCGGTGGCGATGCGCCCCGCCGACTGCAACAGCACCTCGGCGGCGTGGCCCGCGAGTTCGGTGGCGGCGGGAGAATCGCCCGCGAGCACCAGTGCACGCTGCTGCATCCGGGTGGCCAGGGTCTTGGCCGGATTGCGGAAGGCCTCGTGCTGGGGACCGTCGCGCAGCGCTTCGGCGTCCACCAGATCGGCCAGATCGCCCAGCGCGGGCAGCGACGGCGCACTGCGGGCGGGGTCGATCGCCCGCAGGACGGCGATACCGATCGCCAGATAACGCAGCAGCCGGTTGTGATCCAGGACCGGCAGCCGCGGCGAGAGCAGGGCCGAGCGGCCCGCCGCGACCGCCCGCAGCGGGCCCTCGTGCGGTGCGGCGACGATGACTTCCGCGCCGCGCCGCTGGGCCCGGTCGACGGCGTCGACGAGCCGCGGATCGCCCGCGTCGTCGCCGGCGACCACCACGACGTCGAGCGGACCGACCCACGGCGGCACCGCGACCACGGGCACGATCGGCAGGCCTGCTCGATCCCCGAGCGCGGTGATCAGCAGCCGCGCCGCGCGGGTGGCCCGGCCGGGTCCACAGACGAAGACAAGGCTGCGTGGGCGCAGACCGTCCAGCCGCTCCAGGATGCCCTCGTCGACGGCGGCCGCGGTAGCGCGGATCTGGGCGCCACCGGATGCGGCCGAGCGCAGGGCGCCGCCGCTGTCGGCAGCCTCGAGCGACTCCGCGTCGTCGAGGTCGAGCACCGGTGTTCCAGCGATCATCGGGCGTCCCACCTCCCCTCATCGCGCTGTGTTCGCCGTCGGCCCGCACCCTTCGATGTGCTGTCCACCGGGACCATGCCACTCCGGATGGGGCCGGGCGAATCCAAGGTCTGTGCTTCCACTATTCCAGTCGGGAACCGACTATGCCCGGGATCCAGGGTTGGGAAGATCGCTCTGTCCCGGTGCTCGAATCCCGAGCGTGTGATTCCTTTCCTCAGTAATTCCACTATCCCAGTCAGGACCTGACGATGCTCAGGATCTCAGTCACGAGTGCGTCTACTTCCTCCGGCGATCTGGCTTCGACGTTGAGACGAAGTAGCGGTTCGGTATTGGAGGCGCGCAGGTTGAACCACGCGTGGTCGGGTAGGTACACGGTGACGCCGTCGAGGCGGTCCACCGACACCACCCGGTCGGCGAAGGCGTCCAGCACCGCGCCGGTGCGTTCGGCGGCGTCGTCGACGGTGGAGTTGATCTCGCCGGAGGCCGCGTAGCTGTTGTAGGAGGCCATCAGCTCCGAAACCGGGCGGTCCTTCTCGCCGAGCGCGGCCAGCACGTGCAGCGCGGCCAGCATGCCGGAGTCGGCGCCCCAGAAATCCCGGAAGTAGTAGTGCGCGGAGTGCTCGCCGCCGAACACCGCGCCGGTGGCCGCCATCTGCTGCTTGATGAAGGAATGGCCCACCCGGGTACGCACCGGGGTGCCGCCCAGTTCGGTGACGAGTTCGGGCACCGCGCGCGAGGTGATCAGGTTGTGGATGATCACCGCGCCCGGCTCCTTGCCGAGTTCGCGTTCGGCGACCAGCGCGGTGATCGCCGACGGCGAGACCGGATCACCGTTCTCGTCGACGACGAAACAGCGGTCGGCGTCGCCGTCGAAGGCCAGGCCGATATCGGCGCCGCTGGTGCGGACCAGCTGCTGGAGGTCGATCAGGTTCTTCGGGTCGAGCGGGTTGGCCTCGTGGTTGGGGAAGCTGCCGTCGAGTTCGAAGTACAGCGGCACGATCTTCACCTGCGGCAGGGCGCCGAGTACCGCGGGGACGGTGTGACCACCCATCCCGTTGCCCGCGTCCACGGCGATCGTCAACGAGCGGATGCCGGACAGGTCGACCAGTTCACGCAGGAAGCCCGCGTAGTCGTCGAGCAGGTCGGTCTCGGTGGCGGTGCCGCGCGGGCCGTCGTAGCCGGGCACGCCCGCGGTCACCTCGGCGGCGATGGTGGCCAGGCCGGTGTCCTGACCGACCGGCAGCGCCTTCGCGCGGCACAGCTTGATGCCGTTGTACTGGGCGGGGTTGTGGCTGGCGGTGAACATCGCGCCGGGGCAATCCAGCTTGCCGGAGGCGAAGTAGAGCTGGTCGGTGGAGGCCAGGCCGATGTGCACCACATCGAGGCCCTGCCCGAGCACGCCCTCGGCGAAGGCGGCCGCCAGTTCGGGGGAGGAGTCGCGCATATCGTGTCCGATGACGATGCGCCGGGCGTTCTCGGCGCGCATCAGCCGCGCGAACGAAGCGCCTACGTCGGAGACGAATTCGGCGTCGATCTGGTCACCGACCACACCGCGTACGTCGTAGGCCTTGATCACCGCGTTCACGAAATCGGCAGAGCGGGCGACTGTCATAGCGAACACCCTAGTGCCCGGTCGGTGTGGCGCTCACATGGTCCCGGCGATTGCCCGCGGGCGCGGCCTCAGCTGGGCGGATCGGGCAGCACACGCAGATGTCCACGGCGCCCGGTTCGGGTGGTGCGCGGCGGTGGAGGCGTGTAATCGCGGTAGCCGCGCTGGTCGGGTTCGGGCGGGCGACGGCGTAGTCCGGCTTCGCGGACCGCCTCGGCCAGTGCCGTCAGATCGTCGTCGTCGGGTGTGCTGGAGGAGAATCCGCCTTCGTGCCGGACCATGTCCCAGCCCTTGGGTGCGGTGATGCGCGAGGCGTGGGTCTCGCAGAGGTCCCAGGAGTGGGGTTCGGCTACCGTCGCGAGCGGACCGACCACCGCGGTGGAGTCCGAGTAGACATAGGTGAGCGTCGCGACGGCCGGATTCTTGCAACCTGGTCGGCAGCAACGACGCATGGGAATCACGCCAGTGAGAGTAACCCCCTTGACGGCCGGGAGTGGGCAGACACGCTCAGTGAATCCCGTCCCATCGGCGCGTCGTGCATCACTCGGCCGGGGTCAGCGGGGGATTTCCGGGCCGATGCCCCCGGCCGGGATCAGTTCGGTTCGGGGTCGATGACGTCCGGATCGACGCCGAGATAGGTGGCGATCTGCTGGACCAGAACCTCGCGCAGCAGATCCACGAGATCGTCCGGATCGCCTGCCCGCAGTTCGAGCGGTTTGCGGAACAGCACCACGCGAGCGCGGATCGGAGTGCCGTGCCGGTCGACGCCGGCCGGGATGAGCCGCGACAGCGGTACCGGACCGTCGGCCACGACCTCGTCCGGCCAGGTGACCGAATCAGGGTGCAGCGGACGGATTTTCGGCACGTCATCGACGGCGATATCGAGTTTCGTGAGCCGGTCGTGCCACCGCGAATCCAGCGGAGCGAACGCCTCGAGCACCAGGCGGTCGAACTTCTGCCCGCGGGTGCGCCAGGCGGGGACCGTCGGCGGCAGCATCGGCCCGCGTACCCCGCGGCCGCGGCGGGTCACCGACCGGGCTGTCGGGGGACGACGATTGCGCGAACGTGCCATACCGCAAACGTTAGTCAGGTGCGGTTGCCCACCTCGGCCCGCCCCGGCCGCAGGCGCCGAGGCGGGCCGGCCGGGACCTGTCCGGTCCTTGCTCAGCCGATGCCGCGCTTGAGCCTGCGGCGCTCGCGTTCGGACAACCCGCCCCAGATGCCGAACCGTTCATCGTGTGCGAGTGCGTATTCCAGGCACTCGTCCCGTACCTCGCAGCCCATGCAGATCCGTTTCGCCTCGCGGGTCGAGCCGCCCTTCTCGGGGAAGAACGCCTCCGGATCGGTCTGCGCGCACAGGGCACGTTCCTGCCACTGTTCTTCGATCGACTCGAACATCTCGTCGAAACCCGGCACGACCAAGCTGAGTCGGGGCGCCGAGTCTCGCTCACCCCCCTCGTGGTCCTTCCACCCGGCCTCTGCGCAGACGCTACGTGCTGCGCCTGCCGTGGAATCGGTTTGCGATACGCCGCCCGGCATGCCCGAAGGGGCCAGCTCATTGGCCATCGCTCCGCCTCCTCACTGTGTGTTAGCGCAGAATGCTTCTTTCCGCCGGACCAACACGCCTACCGACGGCACTACTCCGCGACGTTGTCTCGCGGACATCCCCGAGCATGCCGTCCCGTTCGAACATTCGTTCGAAAAACCGTTCGCGCCTTGAACTCTCGCGCGATCCCGGAATGACATGACTGTGATTAGACACGCCGGACGCAGCGATGGTCAAGCCGCTGTCGCTATTCCGTTACTATCCGGCAGCGCTTTCGAAGACGATCTTGAACCATCACATAGCAAATGACCAGCAAATATAGGTCCGAGCGCGGCCGATCGAGGGGCGCTTAGGCTATGTGGATGTGACTTCAGAACAAGCGGACATCGCACCCGTCAATGGGCCCCGCATCGCCGTCCTGGTCGGCGGAGTGGGTGGTGCGCGGTTCCTTCAGGGTGTTCGGGAACTTCTCCCCGAAGCCGACGTTTCGGCGATCGTCAATGTCGGCGACGACGTGTGGATGCACGGGCTCCGAATTTGTCCCGACCTCGATACCTGCATGTATACCCTCGGTGGCGGCATCGATACCGAACGCGGCTGGGGCCGGGTGGGCGAAACCTGGCACGCCAAGGAAGAGCTGGCGAAATACCACGCGCAGCCGGACTGGTTCGGTCTGGGTGACCGCGATATCGCCACCCACTTGGTTCGCACGGAAATGCTGAACGCCGGTTACCCGCTATCTGCGGTGACCGAAGCGCTGTGCAATCGATGGCAACCCGGTGTGAAACTGATCCCGGCAACCGATGATCGATGTGAAACCCACGTCGTTGTCAGTGACCCGGACAACCCTGGCGAACGCCGCGCGATCCATTTTCAAGAGTGGTGGGTTCGATACCGCGCGGGTATCGAAACTCATGGATTCGCCACAATCGGCGCGGATCAAGCCAAACCGGCGCCAAATGTGATCGATGTCATAGGATCTGCCGATGTGGTCTTGCTCGCACCCTCGAACCCGGTGGTGAGTATCGGAGCCATTCTCGCGGTGCCCGGCATCCGCGGCGCACTGCGCACCACCGACGCGAAGGTCATCGGCATCTCGCCGGTGATCGACGGAAAACCGTTGCGCGGCATGGCCGATGAGTGCCTGTCGGTGATCGGGGTGGAAACCTCGGCCGAGGCGGTCGGCCGGCATTACGGCGCGCGCTCGGCGACCGGCATCCTGGACGGCTGGCTGGTGCACACCACCGACACCGCCGAGGTGCCGGGCGTCGAGGTCCGCAGTGTGCCCCTGCTGATGACCGACCCGCCGACGACCGCCGAAATGGTGCGTGCCGCACTGGATCTCGCGGGGGTCAAGCCGTGACCGGGCCCGCCGACCACGGCGCGGGCGAGCTGCGGCTGCTGCCGATCACCGGGCTGCCGGA
Organism: Nocardia sp. CDC519; assembly: GCF_059509835.1. Lineage (NCBI taxonomy): Bacteria > Bacillati > Actinomycetota > Actinomycetes > Mycobacteriales > Nocardiaceae > Nocardia > Nocardia sp. CDC519. Next base: position 3,865,041 of record NZ_CM183377.1, read on the forward strand.
ATTCCGCCCGGGCGACGATCTCGCCGAACACATCGCCGCGCGCGCACCCTGGCTGGCCGACGGCGACGTGCTCGTGGTCACCAGCAAGATCGTCGCCAAGGTCGAGGGCCGCATCGTCGCCGCACCGCTGGACCCGGAGGAACGCGACACCGCGCGCCGGGCGCTGGTCGATCAGGAGGCCGTGCGGGTGCTGGCCCGCAAGGGGCGCACCCTCATCACCGAGAACCGGCTCGGCATCGTGCAGGCCGCCTCCGGCGTCGACGGATCGAACGTGGAGCGGGGCGAATTGGTGCTGCTGCCAGTCGATCCCGATGCCAGCGCGAAGGCGTTGCGCTCGGCGCTGGCCGAGCGGCTCGGGGTGGAGGTCGCGGTCGTGGTCACCGACACCATGGGCCGGGCCTGGCGCAACGGCCAGATCGACGCGGCGATCGGGGCGTCCGGGCTGCGCGTGCTGCACGATTACGCGGGCGCCGTCGACGGGCAGGGCAACGAACTGCACGTCACCCAGGTGGCCATCGCCGATGAGCTGGCCGCGGCCGCCGATCTGGTGAAGGGCAAGCTCGGCGGTGTCCCGGTGGCGGTGGTGCGCGGTCTGCCCCTCACCGACGATGCGTCCAGCGCAGCCGATCTCGTGCGCCGCGGCACCGACGACCTGTTCTGGCTCGGCACCGCCGAGGCGATCGAACTCGGCCGCTCGCAGGCGGTGCTGCTGCGGCGGTCGGTGCGCGAGTTCGCGGCCGATCCGGTCGATCCGGAACGGGTGCGCGCGGCGGTGTCGGTGGCGTTGACCGCCCCCGCCCCGCATCACACCCGCCCGGTGCGCTTCGTCTGGCTGCGCGATCGCGCGCTACGGGAGCGTCTGCTGACGGCGATGGCCGACAAGTGGCGCGCCGATCTCACCGCCGACGGCCTGCCCGCCGATCGGGTGGAACGCCGGATCGCGCGTGGCCGCATCCTTTTCGACGCGCCCGAGGTGATCATCCCGTGCTGCGTGCCCGACGGCGCGCACGACTATCCGGACGACCGGCGCCGGGCCGCCGAGCAGACGATGTTCACCGTCGCGGTGGGCGCGGCGGTGCAGGGGCTGCTGGTGGCGCTGGCGACCGAGGGGCTCGGCAGCTGCTGGATCGGTTCGACCATCTTCGCGCCGGAGACCACGCGCGAGGTGCTCGGCCTGGCCGGCGACTGGAACCCGCTGGGCGCCATCGCGATCGGCCATCCGCTCGACGAGCTCACCCCGCGCCCGCCGCGCGCGCCCGGTGACGCGCTGGTCGAGCTGTGAGCGCGGAGTCGCTGCACGCCTCGGCGACCGAGCTGCTCGAGGCGTGGTCGCCCGCCGTGGGGCCGGACGCTTCGCTGCGCGAGGCGATGCTCGCGTTTCTCGGCTCCGCACCGCGCGGATGTCTGCGTGAGCACGCCGCCGGGCACATCACCGCTTCGGCGGTGGTGTTCTCCGCCGACGGCGACGAGGTCTTGCTGACGCTGCATCCGCGGGTCGGCCGGTGGATTCAGCTCGGCGGGCATTGCGAGGAGAACGACCGCACGGTGGCCGATGCCGCGCTGCGTGAGGCCACCGAGGAATCGGGCATCGCCGGGCTGCGCTTGGAGCCCGGCCTCTACGGCGCCCAGGCGCATCCGATCACCTGCTCACTCGGGGTGCCGACCCGGCATCTCGATCTGCTGTTCCGGATCACCGCGCCGGCGGGGGCGGTGCCGGTGCGCAGCGCCGAGTCGACGGATCTGCGGTGGTGGCCGGTCGGCGCGTTGCCGGACGATGCCGATGTGCTGATTCGCTGACCACCATCGGCCGTCACAGGGCGCCCGCACAGCCTGTGCGGGCGCCCTGGTCATGTCCAGGAGATCACGGCCCGGTCACCAGGTCACAGACGCTTTACAAATTGATCGGTTTGTATAGACCGAGGACAAAGCAAGGGCTATCGTCAACTTCACGTGGTAGTGCACATCACATGTGATGTGTGTCGCATGGAGGAGACGACGATGTCTACTGATGCCGAAACCGCAGGTCTGGCGGCCGAGACGCCGGCCTGGCGGGACCGGAAGCGGTATATGTGGCTGTGGGGTCTGTTCGCGCCCACCGGACTGTTCACCATCGGGCTTCCGCTCGTCTGGGCGCTGAACGAACTGGGCTGGACCCGCCTGGCGCATGTGCCGTTCTGGCTGGGCCCGATCCTGGTGTATCTGGTCATCCCGCTGGCCGACATCTTCTTCGGCCCGGACGGCTCCAACCCGCCCGACGAGGTGATGGAGTGGCTGGAAAACGACAAGTACTACCGCTACCTGACCTACCTGTACCTGCCGTTCCAGTACGCCTCGCTGATCATGGCCTGCTACCTGATCACCGCCGACGACCTGAGCTGGCTCGGCATCGACGGCGGCCTGCTGGTGGTGGACAAGATCGGCCTGGCCATCACGGTCGGCATCATCGGCGGCATCGGTATCAACACCGCCCACGAACTCGGCCACAAGAAGGTCGATCTGGAGCGCTGGCTCTCGCGCATCGCGTTGGCCCAGTCCTGCTACGGCCACTTCTATATCGAGCACAACCGCGGCCATCACGTGCGCGTCGCGACCCCGGAGGATCCGGCGAGTTCCCGGGTCGGCGAGACGTTCTGGGCCTTCTGGCCGCGCACCGTCGCCGGCGGTCTGCGCTCGTCGTGGCGGCTGGAGAAGACCCGCTTGGAGCGGCTCGGCAAGAAGCCGTGGACCTTGCAGAACGAGGTGCTCAGTGCCTGGCTGATGTCGGTGCTGCTGTTCGCGGTGCTGATCGCGGTGTTCGGTATCGAGGTGCTGCCGTATCTGCTGTTGCAGGCGTTGATCGGATTCAGCCTGCTGGAGGCGGTCAACTACCTGGAGCACTACGGGCTGGTGCGCCAGCGCACGGCCAGTGGACGCTACGAGCGGCCGGCGCCGGTGCACAGCTGGAACAGCGACCACCTGGTGACCAACATTTTTCTGTATCACCTGCAGCGCCACAGCGACCACCATGCCTACCCCACCCGCCGCTATCAGACGCTGCGCAGCTGGGATGGCGCGCCGAATCTGCCCAGCGGGTACGCGAGCATGATCCTGCTCGCCTACTTCCCGCCGATCTGGCGCCGGGTGATGGACAAGCGGGTCCTCGCGCACTACGACGGCGATATCACCAGGGCCAATATCCACCCGGCCAAGCGGGACAAGGTGCTGGCCCGCTACGGCGCGGCCGGGCAGGAGGCCACGCCGTGAGCGCGTATCGGTGCCCGGTGTGCGACTACGTCTACGACGAGGCCACCGGCGAGCCGCATGAGGGCTTCCCGGCGGGCACGCCCTGGTCCGCAGTGCCCGACGACTGGTGCTGTCCGGACTGCGGGGTGCGGGAAAAAATCGATTTCGAGCCGGTCGGCAGCGATCAGGCGAGCCGGTAGACCGGCGCGGGAGAAGAGGACGACATGACCGAGTACAAGCTGTACCAGTGCATCCAGTGCGGGTTCGAATACGACGAGGCCAAGGGCTGGCCGGAGGACGGCATCGCGCCCGGCACCCGCTGGGACGACATCCCCGACGACTGGACCTGCCCGGACTGCGGCGCCGCCAAGGCCGACTTCTTCATGGTCGAGATCGAGCGCTCGTGAGATTTTTGACTGCGACAGATGCCCGTGCCAATGTCGCAGGCATGCCGCGCAACGGGTCCAGACTTCCCTACCAGGAGGCCGCACGGGAGCTGCTGCGCAGCTCGGTCCTGGACGCCATGCGCGAACTGCTCACCGAGCGCGACTGGTCCAAGATCACCCTCGGGGATGTGGCCACTCGCGCCGGTGTCAGCAGGCAGACGCTGTACAACGAATTCGGCTCGCGCGCGGGCCTCGCCCAGGCCTATGCGCTGCGGCTGGCCGACGATCTGGTCGACCACGTCGGGGCGGCCATCGACGACAACGTCGGCGACGCGCGCGCTGCGTTCCGGCAGGGATTGTCCGGCTTCTTCGTCGAGGCCGCCGCCGACCCGCTGGTGCGTTCGCTGGTCGCGGGCGAGGTCAAGCTCGATCTGCTGCGGCTGATCACCCTCGATGCCGAGCCGCTGGTCGAGCACGCCACCGAGCGGCTGTCGGTCGCGTTCCGGCACAGCTGGGTCGATGCCACCGCCGCCGAGGCCGATGTGCTGGCCCAGGCGCTCGTGCGGATCGCCCTGAGCTACATCCCCACCCCGCCCGCTCCTGGGCGCGACGCGCCCGAGGAGTTGAGCGCGCTGCTCGGTCCGTATGTCGAGGCGATTCTGGCCGCGCGCGGGGTGCAGTAGCTGCGGTGCTGCCGAGCCGCGGCCGAGGGGGCTCGACACCGCGGTGGGCGCGGCTGTCGTGAACCGACCAGTTACGCCATGGTGGCCTTTTAATGCGGCGACGACCCGCTGCGTGCAAGCAGCACGCCCGTGCCACAGGTATGCCGTGATGTCGCTCACATGCTTGACGAGACAACGCGCTCTTATCACCGCTGTAACGGTCACCACGTTTCCCAGCCAACGGAAGGTGTAACAGACCACACGTCTGCGACTATGGATCTCCGTCGGTGTCAGGGTTCATTTTTAGCGGGGCAAGCGTGCAAACGGTTGGCAAACCGAGGGGATCGGCCGATCCCAAACGCCACTTGTGGTCTCTCGGTCTCATCGCGCCTGCGTGCGCGTTGCTGCCTTCTCAACTGGTGTTGCATACCGGGTTGACCATCTTCTGGTGGATCGGCCCGATCATCGTGCTGATCGTGATTCCGGTGCTGGATCAACTCGTCGGCGAGGACGGCAGCAACCCGCGCGACGAGGACTACGAGCTGCTGTCCAACGACCGCTACTACCGGTGGTGCACCTACCTGTTCCTGCCCATCCAGCTGATCGGCCTGGTCGTGGCCGGCTACCTGTGGTCCGGCGACGAACTGAGCATCGTCGACAAACTCGGGCTGGCCTCCACCCTCGGCCTGGTCTCCGGCATCGGGATCAACGCCGCCCATGAACTCGGCCACCGCGTCGAACGCCTGGAACGCTGGCTGGCCAAGATCGCGCTGGCCCAGTCCGGCTACGGGCATTTCTTCGTCGAGCACAACCGCGGCCACCACATGCGGGTGGCCACGCCGGAGGATCCGGCCAGCGCAAGGCTCGGTGAATCGCTGTGGGAATTCCTGCCGCGCAGCGTGTCCGGCGGATTCCGCTCGGCGATCCGGCTCGAGCGCGCCCGGCTGGCCCGCCGCGATCTCGGCTGGTGGAGCGTGCACAACCACATCCTGCAGGCCTGGTCGATGACGGTGGTCCTGTTCGGCGGCCTGATGGTGGCCTTCGGCGTGCGAATCCTGCCCTACCTGCTGCTGCAGGCCGTCATCGGCGTGATGCTGCTGGAGACGGTCAACTACGTCGAGCACTACGGGCTGCTGCGTGAGCGCAGGCCCAGCGGCCGCTACCGGCGCTGCTCGCCGCGCGACAGCTGGAACAGCGACCGGCTCGTCACCAATATCTTCCTGTTCCACCTCCAGCGGCACAGCGACCATCACGCCAACCCCGGCCGCCGCTATCAGACCCTGCGCAGTTCGCAACAGGCGCCGCAACTGCCCGCCGGCTACGCCACCATGATCCTGCTCGCGGCCATCCCGCCGCTGTGGCGGCGGGTGATGGATCCGCGCGTGCTCGCGCACTACGACGGCGACATCACCCGCGCCAATATCGCTCCGCGCAGGCGGGTTCGGATGCTGGCCAGGCACGGGGCGGCCACGGCCTGAGTCCGGTGACTCGGTTGCCGAGCACCGGTGCGGTGGGAGCGACTAGCCTTGCTTCGGAACCGATATCCGGAGAGAGGCTGATCCAGGCGCATGACGACCTCAGAACTTCCCGCACGTACGTCGCTGACCGCTGATGTCCGTAACGGCATCGATTACAAGGTGGCGGATCTGTCCTTGGCCGAGTTCGGTCGTAAGGAGATCCGGCTTGCCGAGCACGAGATGCCCGGCCTGATGGCCTTGCGTCGCGAATACGCCGACGTGGCGCCGCTGAAGGGCGCGCGTATCTCGGGTTCGCTGCACATGACGGTGCAGACCGCGGTGCTGATCGAGACCCTGACCGCACTGGGCGCGCAGGTGCGCTGGGCCTCGTGCAACATCTTCTCCACCCAGGACCACGCCGCGGCCGCGGTCGTCGTCGGCCCGAACGGCACCGTCGACGAGCCCAAGGGCACCCCGGTGTTCGCCTGGAAGGGCGAGACGCTGGAGGAGTACTGGTGGGCGGCCGAGCAGATGCTCACCTGGCCGGATGAGCCGGCCAACATGATCCTCGACGACGGCGGCGACGCCACCATGCTGGTGCTGCGTGGCGCGCAGTTCGAGAAGGCGGGCGTGGTCCCGCCGGCCGACGAGGAGCACTCCGCCGAGTACACGGTGTTCTTGAACCTGCTGCGGGAGCGTTTCGAGACCGACAAAGGTAAGTGGAGCGCGATCGCCGAGAGCGTGCGCGGCGTCACCGAGGAGACCACCACCGGTGTGCTCCGGCTGTACCAGTTCGCGGCGGCGGGGGAGTTGGTGTTCCCGGCGATCAACGTCAACGACTCGGTCACCAAGTCGAAGTTCGACAACAAGTACGGCACCCGCCATTCCCTCATCGACGGCATCAACCGCGGCACCGATGTGCTCATCGGCGGCAAGAAGGTGCTGATCTGCGGTTACGGCGATGTGGGTAAGGGGTGCGCGGAATCGCTTGCCGGACAGGGCGCCCGGGTGCAGGTCACCGAAATCGATCCGATCAACGCGCTGCAGGCGCTGATGGACGGCTACGACGTCGTCACCGTGGAGCAGGCCATCGCCGATGCCGATATCGTCATCACCTCCACCGGCAACAAGGACATCATCACCCTCGATCACATGAAGGCGATGAAGGATCAGGCCATCCTCGGCAATATCGGTCACTTCGACAACGAGATCGATATGGCGGCGCTGGAGCGTTCGGGCGCAACGCGTTTGAACATCAAGCCGCAGGTCGATCTGTGGACCTTCGGGGAGAGCGGCAAGTCGATCATCGTGCTGTCGGAGGGTCGTCTGCTGAACCTGGGCAACGCCACCGGCCACCCCTCGTTCGTGATGAGCAACAGCTTCTCCAACCAGGTGATCGCTCAGATCGAGTTGTGGACCAAGCCCGACGAGTACGACAACGAGGTCTACCGGCTGCCCAAGCACCTCGATGAGAAGGTCGCGCGGATCCACGTCGAGGCGCTCGGCGGCACGCTGACCAAGCTCACCAAGGATCAGGCCGAATACATCGGCGTCGATGTCGAGGGCCCGTACAAGCCCGACCACTACCGCTACTGATCCAGCGATACGGGAAGTGGCCCGTCGACGGAGACGTCGACGGGCCACTCTCGTTGTGGCGATGACCGGATCAGCACACCGTGCCGGGGGTGCAGCCGCGCCCGATCTGGCCCAGCAGCTCCAGTACGTCCACCACCATGTCCGCGCTTCCCGACGCGCTGCCGGTGCCGCTGTCATCGATCGGGACGACCGCGGCGGGCGCCGCGGGCTCGAGAGCGAGGGGCGCCGCCGTGGCGGTGGCACCCCCGGTGACGGTGACCCCGAGCGCGACGGCAACGGCTGCGGTGTGCAGGACGTGCTTCAACGACATGTGTGCGTTCTCCCTAGTGACGATGGGCGTTCGAATGCTCCGGGGCGGAATCGGTCCGAGCATGTCGACCATTCCCGCTACGCTCGTCCATCGCGAGACCCGAATCCTGTTGGGATCAGAATCGCGGGCACTTCACCCATGTGCGCCTCCCGCCGAAGGATTTTCCGGCCCGAGCCGGCCCCGAGTACCCTGCTGGCCATGGGTGAACTGATCGCGGTCGAGGGGCTCGACGGCGCCGGTAAGCGGACGCTGATCGAGGGTCTGCTGGCGGCCCTGCGCGAGCGGGGGCTGCGCGCGGGCACGCTCGCCTTCCCCGGCTACGGCCGCTCGATTCACGCCGACCTCGCCGCCGAGGCACTGCGCGGATCGCACGGCGACCTCGCCGCCTCGATCAATGCCATGGCAGTCCTGTTCGCGCTCGATCGCGCCGATGCGGCGATGGAGCTGTCGAACCTGTTGGACAGCAACGACATCGTGATCCTGGATCGCTATGTCGCTTCCAACGCAGCGTATTCGGCCGCCCGGGCCCAACAGTCCGCCGACGGCGAAATCGTCGGCTGGGTGGGCGATTTGGAATTCGGCCGGCTGAAGCTGCCGGTGCCCGCGCTCACCGTGCTGCTCGATGTGCCCACCGAGGTGGCCGCCGAACGTGCCCGCAGGCGCGGCGAACTCGACTCGACGCGGGCACTCGACGCCTACGAGCGCGACGCTGGATTACAGGCTCGCACCGGTGCGGTGTACCGGGAGCTGGCCGAGCGGGACTGGTACGGCCCGTGGTGGACATACCGATCCGATGACGATCGCGCCGCCCTACTCGCCCGTTGTGTGGAAATCCTGGGCGAATAAGGTTGGATATGCGGCGCGCATGCACCAGTAATGCGCGTGGTGGCCCGATACTGGCGTGGGAGATGACAACATAGAGATATGAAGCCGAAGATTCTGGTCGTCGACGACGATATGGCACTCGCAGAGATGCTCACGATCGTCCTGCGCGGGGAAGGGTTCGACCCGCATGTGGTCGGCGACGGCACGCAGGCGCTGTCGGCGGTCCGGGAAATCCGCCCCGATCTGGTGCTGCTGGACCTGATGCTGCCGGGCATGAACGGCATCGACGTCTGCCGCGTGCTGCGGGCCGACTCGGGGGTCCCGATCGTGATGCTCACCGCCAAGACCGACACGGTCGACGTGGTGCTCGGCCTGGAGTCCGGCGCCGACGATTACATCGTCAAGCCCTTCAAGCCGAAGGAGCTCGTGGCCCGCGTGCGCGCGCGGCTGCGCCGCACCGAGGAAGAGCCCGCCGAACTGCTCACCATCGCCGACATCGTCATCGACGTGCCCGCGCACAAGGTGAGCCGCGAAGGTCAGCAGATCTCGCTGACGCCGCTCGAGTTCGACCTGCTGGTGGCGCTCGCGCGCAAACCGCGGCAGGTGTTCACCCGTGAGGTCCTGCTCGAGCAGGTCTGGGGCTACCGGCACGCCGCCGATACCCGTCTGGTGAACGTGCACGTCCAGCGACTGCGCGCCAAGGTCGAGAAGGATCCCGAGAACCCGGAGATCGTGCTGACCGTGCGTGGGGTTGGGTACAAGGCCGGACCGCCGTGATCGGTCGTCGGTCCGGGTCGATGACTCGGAGGCGGCGGCTTGCCTGAGCACGAAGGCGGCCGCCTCGCCTCGCTGCAGCGAGGGCTCGCGCCGGTGGGTGCGTGGTTCAAGGGTGTCGGGAGTTCGCTCGGCCATCTGTGGCGGCGGTCGTTGCAGCTGCGCGTCATCGTCTCGACGCTGACGTTGTCGCTGATCGTCATCACGATCCTCGGTGTGGTGCTCACCAGCCAGATCACCGATCGGCTGCTGGACGCCAAGATCAACGCGGCGATCGAGGAGATGGACCGCGCCCGCGCCACGGTGCAGAGCCAATTGCAGGGCGCCCACGATCCTGCGCTGCTGCGCCAGCGCTTGGCCGATGCCCGCACCGCGGTCTCCGATCGCGGTGGCGAGAGCCGGTCCGGCAGCGCGGCGGGCAGCTTCGACTCGGCGTTGAGCATCGTCGGCGGCACCCCGCCGCAGCAGATCACCGCGGGCCCGATCGAGCAGATCCCGGACGAGCTGCGCCGCTTTGTGCAGGGCAACCAGGTGAGCTACCAGTTCGCCACGGTGAACGATCCGGACGGCTACCAGGGCCGTGCCCTCATCATCGGCAGTCCGAGCGCCGACAACCCGACCCTCGAGACCTACCTGATCTTCCCGCTGGGAAACGAGGAGCGGTCGCTGGCGCTGATGCGCGGCACCATGATGGTCGGCGGTCTGGTGTTGCTGGTGCTGCTGGCCGCGATCACCGCGCTGGTCACCCGGCAGGTGGTATTGCCGATCCGGTCGGCGGCGCGGATCGCCAGCCGATTCGCCGACGGCCGGCTGCGCGAGCGCATGCTGGTGCGCGGCGAGGACGATATGGCGCGGCTGGCCGAGGCGTTCAACGAGATGGCCGAGAGCCTGTCCAACCAGATCACCCAGCTCGAGGAGTTCGGCAATCTGCAACGCCGGTTCACCTCCGACGTCAGCCATGAGCTGCGCACACCGTTGACCACGGTGCGCATGGCCGCCGACCTCATCCACAGCAGCAGCGAAGACCTCGACCCGGCCCTCGCGCGCAGCGCCGAGCTGCTGGTCACCGAGCTGGACCGGTTCGAGGGACTGCTCAACGACCTGCTCGAGATCAGTCGCCACGACGCGGGTGTGGCCGAGTTGCAGGTCGAATCGCTGGATGTGCGAATGTGCGTGCGCGCCGCGGTCTCGACGGTGCGGCATCTGGCCAAGGAATCCGGCGTGGAGGTGGTCGTCGACCTGCCGGAGGAGCCGGTGGTCGCCGAGGTCGATCCGCGCCGAGTGGAGCGGGTGCTGCGTAACCTGCTGGCCAACGCCATCGACCACAGCGAGGGCAAGCCGGTGCTGATCCGGATGCGCGGCGACAGCGAGGCCAATGCCGTCGCCATGGTCGTGCGCGATCAGGGCGTCGGGCTGCGTCCGGGGGAGGAGAAGCTGGTCTTCAGCCGGTTCTGGCGTTCGGATCCGTCCCGGATGCGGCGTTCCGGAGGTACCGGGCTCGGCCTGTCGATCAGCGTCGAGGACGCGAATCTGCACGATGGCAAACTGGAGGCCTGGGGTGAGCTCGGCGTCGGCGCCAGCTTCCGGCTGACGTTGCCACTGGTGCGCGGCCGCAAGATGGGCAAGAGCCCGCTGCCGTTGGAGCCGGGCGTGCGCAAGGTCCGCGCGGTTGCCGAACTGCCCGCGGCGGAGGCCGAATCCGCTCCGGCCGCGGCCGGCCCGGCGATCTCGGAGGCCGGCGGCCCCGGCGCGGCCGAGGCGCAGACCTCCGGCCCGGGCCAGGACTCCGATACCGCGACGACCCGACCGGCCGAGGATGCGCGAGCCACCCGGACCGGCACGCCTCACGACGGCGCATCCGGCACCGGCTCACCCACCGACGCCGTGCTCACCGACACCGGAGACAAACAGCCATGACCATGCGGCCCACCGACCCCAGCAGAACGCCGCGCGGGCGATTACTCGCCGCGCTGGCGGCCGCGCTGGCCGGGGTCCTGCTGCTGGGTGGTTGCGCGAGCCTGCCGGAATCCTCGCAACCGCAGGCGCTTGGCACCATCAACCGGGAACCGACCTCCGCCGGCCCGCCCGCGCCACTGGAGGGCCGCGATCCCGGCCTGCTGCTGCTGGATTTCCTGCAAGCCAGCGCCGATCCGACCAACCGGCATCTGGCCGCCAGGCAGTACATGAACCCGTCGGCGGCCACCAAATGGAACGACGCCGCGGGCACGGTGATCGTCGAGCGGCCCGACACCCTGCTGGAATCGCGCACCGAAACCACCGCGACCTACCGCATCCGCGCCCAGCGCGTGGCCGAGCTCGCCCCCGACGGCGCCTACCGCGCCATCGACGGACCGCCGCTCGAGTACAAGGTCGAGATGAGCAAGGTCGACGGCGAATGGCGCATCGATGAGCTGCCCGACGGCGTCGTCATCGATAAGCCCGCGTTCGCCAAGTTCTACCGGCGTTACGTGCTGTACTTCGTCGATCCGACCGGCAGCGCGCTGGTGCCGGATCCGCGGTGGATCGCCTCGCCGAAGGATCAGCTGACCCAGCGGCTGCTCACCCTGCTCGGTGAGGGCCCGCAGCCGGCCATCGCCCCCGTGGTGCGCAATGAACTCGACGCCCGGCGGGTGACGTTGCGCGGCCCGATCACCAAGGCCAACGGTGACCCGGAGGAGGTCGGCGTCGGTCTCGGCGGGGTACGCATCGACCTCGCGGGCGCCTCCGCGCTCGCGCCACGGGAACGGGAACTGCTGGCCGCCCAGATCGTGCTCACGCTGGCCAAGGCCGACGTCCTCGGCCCGTACCTGCTGCTGGCCGACGGCAAACCGCTCGATGAGCGCTTCGCCGCCAACGGCTGGTCGGTGGCCGATATCCACCAGTACAGTCCCGAGGCCTTCGCGCAGAACCAGACGGGGTTGCACGCGCTGCGCGATGGTGCCCTGGTCGAGGTGAACAGCGACGGAATCGCTCCGGCTCCCGGCTATTTCGGCGCGGTGCGCAATCTGCAATCGGTGGCGATCACTCCCGACGGCCAGCTGGTCGCCGCTGTGGCGGATGCGGGCAGGCCCGCTCCGGAACCGCCGCGAACGCTGATGATCGGCAGCTACGGCGGCAACCAGTTCCCGGTCGCCGAGGGCACCACCATCAGCCGCCCGTCCTGGACGGTGGACGGTACGGCCGCCTGGGCAGTGATCGACGGCGAGCGGGTGATCCGGGTGGTCAACGATCGCTCCACCGGCAACGTCTCGGTCCAGGATGTCGACATCTCCGCGCTGACCAGCGGCTCCAGCGGGCTGCGGCTGCCCATCACGGAGGTCAGGATCGCGCGATCCGGCGTGCGGGCCGCGCTGATCGCCGACGGCAAGGTGTACGTGGCGGTGGTCGAACGGCGCCCGGACGGCAAGTTCGCGCTGACCTCACCGTTGCCCATCGCGGTCGGGCTCAGCACGCCGGCGGTCTCGTTGAACTGGCTGACCGCCGACACCATCATCTTGGCCCGCGACGGTGACGTCGACCCGGTCAGTACCGTCTCCATCGACGGTTCCCAGCTGATCTCGCAGACCACCCGTAACCTCACCCCGCCGGTCCGCTCGGTGACGGCGGCCCCGGACCACCAGTACGTGGCCGATTCCCGGGCGGTGCTGGAGTTCACCACCAATCCCGAAGGTGGCGAACAATATTGGCGTGAGGTGCCCGGCCTGGGCGCCAGCGCGGTACCGATCCTGCCCGGCTGACCCCCGCTTTCCCGTCGCGGATCCGTTCGTGTCGGTGGGTGCGGGCACACTCGGGCGATGCGAACACTGCTGGATCTGGTGTTGCCCCTGGAATGCGCAGGCTGTGCGAGCGCGGGCGTTGGCTGGTGCGCGCGGTGCGACGCCCATCTGGCAGGTGCGCCGCAGCGGGTCCGCCCGCGCACCGATCCCGGCGTCCCGTGCTGGGCGTTGAGCCGCTACACCGGCCCGCCGCGCCGGGCGGTGCTGGCCGCCAAGGAACGCCGCAGGCGGGATCTGGCCCATCCGCTCGGCCGTGCGCTGGCCCGCGGCATCGGCCGGCTGCGGGCCGACACCCGGCCGGTGGTGCTGATCCCGGCACCCAGCCGCCGGGTCGCCGCCCGGCGCCGCGGCGGCGATCCGGTGGTGCGTTCGGCCGCCGCGGCAGCGGGTTGGCTGCCCGGTTGCCAGGTGCTGCCGGTGCTGACCGTGTGGCGGGGTGTACACGACTCCGTCGGCCTTTCCGCCGGTGAACGCAGACACAACTTGCGAGGCCGTATCATGACCGCCCCCATTCCGGCGCTGCCGGAAAACGCGCAGGTGGTGCTGGTCGACGATGTGCTGACGACCGGGGCGACGGCCGCCGAGTCGATCCGTGCGCTGACCGGGGCCGGGGTGGCCGTCGACGTGGTGTTGGTGACGTGCGCGGCTTGACTTCAGGAAATTTGCGTGAACAGTGGCGGACCAGCGGTTGTCGTACTAGCGTCGCGGTCACACACCCGAACCGGCAGTTTGGAGGTGGGTCTCGGACACATGGTGCCGAGCGGCTGTCATCCGGCAGACCGACCGGCACGTCTCAATCCCGCCGCACGCCAATCGGGTCGTGCGGCCAGATCCGGGAGGTACGCGTGACGACTTCTTCACGACCTTCAGTGCAAGATGTAGATCCTTCGACGCTGGACGCTCAGCGGGCCGAGCAACCCGAGGCGGACCGCCCACGAGCCACCCGCGCCGACATCGTGGTGAAGGGCCGCAATGTCGAGGTCCCCGACCATTACCGAATTTATGTGTCGGAGAAGCTATCTCGACTGGAACGCTTCGACCCGTCGATATTCCTGTTCGATGTCGAGCTGTTCCACGAGCGCAATCGTCGTCAACGCAAGGCCTGCCAGCGTGTGGAGATCACCGCCCGTGGCAAAGGTCCGGTCGTGCGCGCGGAAGCCTGCGCGGACAGCTTCTACGCCGCCTTCGAATCGGTGACGGCGAAGCTGGAGAGCCGGCTGCGCCGCACCAAGGACCGCCGCCGGGTGCACTACGGCGAGAAGACGCCGGTCTCGGTCGCCCAGGCCACCGCGGACCTGATCGACGAGTCGCTGTTCGAGCCGGGCGGAGGGGCGCATGAGCACCCCGACGAGTCCCGCGGCCGGGAAAGTGATGAGCACGCCGACTACGCGGCGGGCCCCGGCCATATCGTGCGCACGAAGGTGCACCCGGACACGCCGATGACGGTCGACGACGCCCTGTACCAGATGGAACTCGTCGGGCACGATTTCTTCCTGTTCCACGACAAGGAAACCGACCGACCCTCGGTGGTCTATCGCCGACATGCCTTCGATTACGGCTTGATCCGACTGGCCTGACGGCCACGCCGAGGCCGCGGTTCGAGCACCGCCGCCACGGCATTCGATGATTTCCGGCGACCCGGCCGGTGCTTGGCGCACCGGCCGGGTCTCGTCGTTTCCGGCGTTTCCTCGACGCGCAACTTACTTCTGAGTAAGTTGGAGGGTCCGATGGCTGAAAGGAATTCGCATGGCAACCAGGGCTGCTCGCCGTGCCGTGATCGTCTCCGGCGCACGGACTCCGTTCGTGCGCGCGTTCACCGATTACACCCGGCTGGATTCGATCGACCTCGCCGATATCGCGGTACGCGGACTGCTGGAACGCACCGGCCTGGCCGGGGATCAGGTGCAGGCGATCGTGTGGGGTGGGGTGGTGCTGCCCAGCGCGGCACCCAATATCGCGCGTGAGATCGCCCTGGATATGAAGCTGGACCCGGGCTGCGAGGGCTATACCGTCACCCGGGCCTGCGCCTCGGGTTTGCAGGCGGTGACCTCGGCGGCCGCGGCCATCGAGCGCGGTGAATACGACATCATGATCGCCGGCGGCAGCGATTCCACCAGCGGCGCCGAGGTCAAGCTGCCACAGAAGATCGTGCACGCGATGGCGCCGCTGGCGCTGGGTAAACCGAAACCCAAGGACTACCTGTCGGCGATTGCTCAACTGGCGCCGTTCACCGATCTGCTGCCTTCGCGGCCGAAGATCGCCGAACGCACCACCGGTGAGGTGATGGGGGAGTCGGCGGAGAAGATGGCGCGTATCCACGGCATCAGCCGGGCCGCCCAGGACGAATTCGCCGCCCGCTCCCACCACCGGGCCGCCGCCGCCATCGCCTCTGGCCGTTTCGACCGGGAGGTGCTCGCGGTCGACACTCCCGACGGCGCGAGGATCACCCGCGACGGGTTGGTCCGCGCCGACACCGGTGTCGAGAAGCTGGCGAAGCTTAAGCCGGTGTTCGCCGAGGACGGCAGCGTCACCGCCGGCAATGCCAGCCCGCTCACCGACGGCGCGTCGGCGGTGCTGCTGATGAGCGAGGAGACCGCGCGGGCGCTGGGCTACCAGCCGCTCGCCGCGTTCCGCTCCTGGAGCTATGTCAGCGTCGATCCCACCGACCAGGTGCTCATCGGCCCGGCCATCTCCATGCCGCGGGCGCTGGACAAGGCCGGCATGTCCTTGGCCGACGTGGACCTGGTCGACATCCACGAGGCGTTCGCCGCCCAGACCCTGTCGGTGCTGTCGGCACTGGCCAGCGACGAATGGGCCAAGACCCGGCTGGACCGCGATACCGCGGTCGGCGAGGTCGATATCGACACGCTGAACGTGCACGGCGGCTCGGTGTCGATCGGGCATCCGTTCGGCGCGACCGGGGCCCGGATGGTGACGACCATGGCGAACGAATTGGCCCTGTCCGGGAAGGAGACCGCGCTACTCGGGATCTGTGCCGCCGGCGGTATCGGTGCCTCGGCGGTGCTCGAGCGGGTCTGAGCGGGCTGTCGAGGCGACGGGAGCCCGGCCGGGGTGCGGCGCCCGGGCCGATCGTCCGCTCGGGTGGCCGGTCAGCGGGGATCGGGGTCGGCGCAACCGAAGGTCTCGCGGTGCACCGCCTGGTGGATCGGCCGTCCGGCGCGCCACCCGAACCGTTCCAGATCGGGGACCTGCTGGAATTCCCGCACCGGCCCGACGCACAGCCAGGCGATCGGGCGGATTCCCTCCGGCGCCCCGATCAGTTCGCTCAGGAATCCCGGCTCGTAGAACGACACCCATCCCACGCCGACGCCCTCGGCGGTGGCGGCCAGCCAGAGGTTCTGGATCGCGAGAACCGCTGAGTACACGCCTGTCTCGGGGACGGTGGCGCGCCCGAGTACCTGCGGCCCGCCTCGGTCGTGGTCGTAGGTGACCACGATCCCGGTGCCGCTCTGCTCGATGCCTTCGATCTTGATCGGGTCGAAGGTGGCCGCGCGGTCCGGTGGCAGGCTGTCGTGGAACTCACGGCGCTTTCCGGCGACGTGCTCCGCGAAGGTGCGCAACCGGTCCCGATCACGCACCACGACGAAATCCCACGGTTGCGAATTGCCGACGCTGGGCGCGCGATGGGCGGCGTCGAGGATGCGCCACAGGGTGTCGTCGTCGACGATCTCGCCGGTGAACTCGGCGCGGACATCGCGGCGCATCCGGATGGCGTCGTACACGGATATCGGTGGAGCACTCACCCGGAGAGTCAATCACGGGGGATCCACCGGGCCTGCGTGTCACGGGCCCGGCCCGCACATCACCGAGGTGAAGGCGGGCCGGGTGCACGTCGACGAGCCGAATATCAGCCGATCGGCAGGGCCTTACGGGCGAAGCGGCGGCGGCCCTCCGCCAGCGCCGTGCGCAGTCCACGACGGCGACCGGTGACCGGGTCGAAGCTCGGCGTGGTGTTGCCGTTGAACTTGCGCTCGGACGCGGTCTCCGGGGCGTCGTCGGCGGTGTGGCGCAGGTACTTGTTCGGCAGCGACAGCTTCAGGATGGTGCGCCAGGCCTTGAAGTACTGCACCGGAAGCGAGCCTGTGGTGTAGGGCAGGTCGTACTTCTCGGCCAGTGCACGCACCCGGACCGCGATCTCGGCATACCGGTTGCTCGGCAGGTCCGGGAAGATGTGGTGCTCGATCTGGTGGCTCAGGTTGCCGGTCATGAAGTGCATGATCGGGCCGCCGGAGATGTTGGCGCTGCCGAGCATCTGCCGCAGGTACCACTCGCCCTGGGTCTCGTTGTCGATATCGGCCTTGGTGAACTTCTCCGCCCCGTCGGGGAAGTGGCCGCAGAAGATGACGGCATTGGTCCAGACATTGCGGACCATGTTCGCGGCCAGATTGGCGGTGAGCGTGCTGAAGAACGCCGGGCCGGTCAGCAGCGGGAACACCACGTAGTCCTTGAGCGTCTGCTTACCGATCTTGGTGAGCACCTCAGCACGCTTGCGTTCGAACTCGGCCCGCTCGGGGGAGCCGGGCTTGTACTTGCCCGCGGCCAGCTTGCCCAACTCCAGATGCTGGATGGCGACGCCGTACTCGAAGAACAGCTGCAACACCAGGTTGTACACCGGGTTGCCGAGGTAGAACGGCTTCCAGCGCTGATCGCGCGTCACGCGCAGCAGGCCGTAGCCGATGTCGTCGTCCATGCCGAGCACATTGGTGTACTTGTGGTGCAGGTAGTTGTGGGTGTGCTTCCAGTGCTTGGCCGGGCCGGTGTTGTCCCATTCCCAGGAGCTGGAGTGGATTTCCGGATCGTTCATCCAGTCCCACTGGCCGTGCATGACGTTGTGCCCGATCTCCATGTTCTCGATGATCTTGGCGGTGCCGAGCAGGGCCACGCCGGCCAGCCAGGCCGGCGGCAGGAAGCTGGCGAACAGCACGGTGCGGCCGCTGATCTCGAGCGCACGCTGCAACCTGATGACATTGCGGATGTAGCGTGCGTCTCGTTCACCACGCGAGGATTCGATTTCCCGCCGAATCGCGTCGAACTCCGCGCCGAGTGCCTCCACATCGGCTTCGGTGAGGTGCGCGTACTCCTTGACATCCGAGATCGCCATGGCGGTTACAGTACCGTAAGTTACGAGACCGTAGGTTGCCGAGATCTTGCCGAAATTGTGGCAAATCCCGCATTGCCTTCAGCCGGTGGAACCTGTTATTTTCCCGCCCGCCGCGACCGGTACTCGCGGCGCAGCGACTCCCGTTCCGACTTAGCCCGCTCCTTCAGCGAGCGCTTGGCCTCGCGCAGCACTTCCTTCTCGTGCCTTGCCTTCTCCTTGAGGGCGCGCTTGGCCTCGCGCAGCACCTCTTTCTCGTGCCTGGCCTTCTCCTGGAGCACCGTCCTGGCCTCGTGCATGGCCGAGCGCAGGCCCCGGCGGCGACCCGTGGCCGGATCGATGGACCAGTGCAGATGCTCGGTGCCGGACCAGTTCGTCACCGGCGAGGGCAGGGTGATGCCGGCGAACTTGCGTTCGGAGGAGGTTTCGGGCGCATCGTCGGAGGTGCGGCGCAGGAACCGGTCCGGCAACGCCAGCTTGTGGATGGTGCGGAACGCCAGCAGATACTGCTTGCCCAGCGAACCCGTGGTGTAGGGCAGGTCGTACTTGTCGCACAGCTCGCGCACCCGCTGGGAGACCTCCGCGTAGCGGTTGCTCGGCAGATCCGGGAACAGGTGATGCTCGATCTGGTAGCAGAGATTGCCGCTCATGAACGCCATCGCGGGTCCGGCCTTGAAATTGGCACTGCCGAGCATCTGGCGCAGGTACCACTCGCCGCTGGTCTCGTCTTCGAGCTGCTCGATGGTGAATTTCTCGGCACCGTCGGGGAAGTGGCCGCAGAAGATCACCGCGTAGGCCCACAGGTTGCGGATCAGGTTCGCGGTCGCGTTGGCCTTCAGCGTCGACATGAAGGCCGGCCCGGTGAGCGCCGGATAAAACAGGAAGTCCTTGGCCACCTGCCTGGCGATCTTGCGGCCGAACACGATATTGGGTTCGGACTTCAGCTGACGGCGGGGAATGCCCGCCAGTTCCTTCTCGATGCTCCAGTCGTGCAGCGCGATGCCCCACTCGAAGGTCGCCGCCAGGATCAGGTTCGCCACCGGCTGCACCAGGTGCACCGGGCGCCAGGGCTCGTCCCTGGTCATCCGCAGGATGCCGAAGCCGAGATCCTCGTCCTTGCCCAGCACGTTGGTGTAGGTGTGATGGGAGTAGTTGTGCGCGCGGCGCCACTGCGCCGACGGGCCCGTCATATCCCATTCCCAGGTGGTGGAGTGGATCTCCGGATCGTTCATCCAGTCCCACTGGCCGTGGCTGATGTTGTGGCCGAGCTCCATGTTCTCGATGATCTTGGCCACCGACAGCAGCGCGGTGCCGGTGACCCAGGCCCAGCGGTTGCGGCTGCCGAACAGCACGGCGCGCCCGGCCACTTCCAGCGCGCGCTGGGCGGCAATGGTGCGACGGATGTATTTGGCGTCCCGTTCGCCCAGCGACTGCTCCACCGACCGGCGCACGGAATCGAGCTCATGTCCGAGGGTCTCGATGTCGGTGGCCGTCAGATGGGCAAAGGCTTTGATGTCGGTGATGGCCACCGGCGTCCCTTCTGTCTTCGATCAGCCCGGCGGGCCGTATCCGATCGGCCGCGTGGGGCCGTAGTCGACTTACCCAGAGGGTACCCGCCGAACACCCGATTCAGTCGCGTCCGATCGACCGGACTCGCTCAGACGTCGAGCGTGCAGTCACCGGCCGCGGCCGACACACAGGTCTGAACCTTCTCGCCTTCGCGCTTCTCGTTGCCGTTGCGCAGATCGCGGGCATGCCCGGAGGCGATGGTGACCACGCAGGTCTGGCAGATACCCATCCGGCAGCCGAACGGCATCTGCACACCGGCCGCCTCGCCTGCCTCGAGCAGGCTGGTCGCACCGTCCACCTCGGTGGTGCGGCCGCTGCGCCCGAAGGTGACGGTGCCGCCCTCACCGACCGCGGAACGCTCGATCTCGAATCGCTCGACGTGCAGCCGCTCGCTGATACCGGCCTCGGCCCAGTGCTTTTCGATGTCATCGAGCATCGGCAGCGGTCCGCAGGCCCAGGTCTGGCGTTCGCGCCAATCGGGGATGCGCTCGTCGAGCGCGGCCACGCTGAACTTGCCCTGCTGTCCGGTGAGCTGCAGCTGCGCGGTGAAGCCGGGATGCTTGGTGTCGAGCTCGCGCAGTTCGTCGCCGAACATGACGTCCTCGGCGGTGCGCGCGGAATGAATGTGCACCACATCGGTAACCACTTCGCGGCGGTCCATCGCCCGCAGCATCGACATCACCGGAGTGATGCCGCTGCCGGCGGTGAGGAACAACACCTTCTCCGGCGGCGGAGACGGCAGCACGAACGAGCCCTGCGGTGCGGCCAGGCGCACGATGGTGCCCACCGGGACGCCGTTGACCAGATGGCTGGACAGGAAGCCCTCCGGCATCGCCTTGACCGCGATGGAGATGACCTTCTGCTTGCCCCTGCGTCCGCCGGCCTCGGCATCGGTCCAGTCCGGGGGGCAGGTGAGCGAGTAGGAGCGCCAATGCCAGCGGCCGTCGACCAGCAGGCCGATGCCGATGTACTGGCCGGGCTGGTACTGGAAGTCGAAGCCCCAGCCCGGCTTGATCACCAGGGTCGCCGAATCAGCGGTCTCCGAGCGCACGTCGACGATGCGTCCGCGCAGCTCCCTGGCCGACCACAGCGGATTGGCCAGGTGCAAGTAGTCGTCGGGCAGCAGCGGGGTGGTCACCCTGGCCACCGCGCCGCGCAGCACGTTCAACCGTCCGCCGCGCTCGGCGACGCTCGCGGCCGGTGCCTCGAGCCAATCGCGGACACTCTTGAAAACCATCGCTGCCGTTCGTCTCCCTGATCGTTGGCGGACCGGTCCACCGCCTGCCCGCAAGGTTACGGCATCGTAGGTTATCCGCTCGGTGCGGTGGTGTCAGGACGACGGCTCAGAGTAATTCGAGCAGGAACGGCAATTCCTGGGCGGCGTACCAGGCCAGCTGATGGTCCTCGGCGTCGCCGAGGACGAATTCGGCATCCGGATCGCCGAGGTCGGCGGCGTCGATGACGTCGACCGCCTTGGCGACCGCCGGTTCGGCGTCGGCCAGGTCGACGTGCACCGAGGCGATCCGGTCGTAGGTGATCGGAGCGGACAGCCGCACCACGGCGTCGTCGAGGTCGGGGCGCAGCTTCGCGCCGGTGACGTCGGCGGCGATCACCGCCCTGCGGTAGACCGGGGCATCCGGCAGGGCCGCAGGCGCCGCCTCGTCGGGTTCGTCGCCGGAAGCCATGGCCTCGGTGATGGCGTCGCGTTCGGCGGCGATCAACCGCAGCGCGGCGCGGGCGGCCTCGCCCATGGCGACCTCGGCCAGTTCCTCGTCGTCGCCGGAGGCGTAGGCCTCCCGCAGCGCCGGGGTGACCGCGAACGCCGTCGCGCCGACCGCGCGCAGCTCACGCTGTTCGACCAGGTCGCGCAGCATCGGCACGGTCGCGGGCACATAGACGCGCAGCTTGCTCTCAGAGGCAGGCACCGAGCATCTCCTCCATGGATTCGTGCACCGACGCCGACAGCACCCCGATATCGGCCATCGCATCGCGGTCGGCATTGAGCCCGTAGAAGACCCGCCCGTCATAGGACGTGATCCCGATGCTCGTCACCTGATTACGCAGCAACGGCGACACCGGATACATCTCCAGCATCCGCGCGCCACCGATGTACATCGGCGTCTGCGGACCCGGCGCGTTGGTGATCACCAGATTGAACGTGTGTTCTGCGAAGGTACTCGCCGCCCGCACACTCATCGCGTGCAGGCTGGCCGGTGCGAATCCGGCCAGATGCACCAGGGTGCGCGCCCGCACACCGCGCCTGCTCTTGGCGGTGGCCTCGGTGGCGTGCGAGATGTGCGACAGCCGCATCACCGGATTGGGTTCGCCGACGGGCAGGTCGATGAGGAACGAGGACACCTCACCGGCGGGGTTGACGGTGTCGTCGGCGCCGTCGACGTAGACCGACATCGGCACCACCGCCCGCAGCACGCTCGAGTCGACCAGCGCCTCGCCGCGTGAGAGCAGCCAGTTGCGCAGCGCGCCGGTGACCACCGCCAGGATCGCGTCGTTGATCGAGCAGTCGAAGCGGCGCTTGATCTTGCGGTAATCCTCCAGCCCGGTGGTGACGACGTCGAACCGGCGCTGCCGGGAGGTGCGGGCATTGAGCGGACTGTCCGGGGCGCCGGTGGTGACCGATCGCACCGTCGACACCACCGAATCGACCGCGCGCCCGGCGGCGCCGAGCAATCCGAAGCCGCTCGAACCCGCCTCCCGCAGCACCTCGATCGCCTCGCTGGGCTGGCCTGCCAGCTGGGTCAGCGCGCCCACCAGCAGTTCGGTATCGCTCGGCTCGCGCGGGGCGCACCAGGCGTCGTCGGCGAAGCCACGCGGTGAGGTGCCCGAATCCAGGATGACGTGCCCGATCTCCAGCGCGCTCTCGCCGTCGACCAGGGCGGAGTGGGATTTGGTGAACACCGCGCAGCGCCCGCCCGAGAGGCCCTCGATCAGATACATCTCCCACAGCGGCCTGCCCTGATCGAGTGGACGCGAGGAGAGCCGGGCCACCAGTTCGTGCAGCTGTTCGTCGGAGCCGGGAGCCGGCAGCGCGGAGCGGCGGATGTGGTAGTTGATGTCGAATCGGCTGTCTTCCACCCAGACCGGCCTGCCAAGCGACAGCGGGATCTCGCGCACCTTCCTGCGGTAGCGCGGCACCAGCGAGAGCCGGGACTCGACCAGATCGACCAGGCGGTCGTAGTCGAGCACGGGCTTGCTGTGACCGTCGCCGGAATCGGCGGTGGTGTTCTGGAGGATCGCGAGAGAGCCGATGTGGATCGGGTTGCTGCTCGACTCGAGTCGATAGAAGGACGCGTCCTGCGGCGTCAGCCTCGTGATCACGCTGCCCGATGCTCCTTCCCGTGCCGCCTCCGCGAGCAGCCCGTCCCGACCATTGTGGTCCCGCCACATCGATTCTTGTCCCATTCTGTGGCATCTCCCGCGAATGCGTCGTGCACGGGTACCGTTGGGTTCATCCACATCGACACCGCGCGTGACGATGGCTGCCCCGCCGGTCCTCGGCCCGGCCCTGCGAGCGGCTGACCACGGCGCCTACCATGGTTGCCGCATTACCATGAAGCGAGCTGCGGCTTCCGCACCACGCGGGCCGTGCGTACCGGCCCGGGGGGCCGGGGACACGACGACACACCGACCAGAGGACTGACGAGACCCGTGCCTGCGCTGACACTGACGAGGTTGCTACGGATTGGTGAGGGTCGCATGGTCAAGCGGCTGTCCCATCTCGCCGACGAGGTTCTCGCCCTCGAGTCCGACTACGAGGACTTCACCGACGACGAGCTGCGCGCCAAAACCGACGAGTTCAAGCAGCGCTACGCCGACGGCGAATCCCTCGACGACCTGCTGCTCGAGGCGTTCGCGGTGGCTCGTGAGGCGTCCTGGCGGGTGCTGAACCAGAAGCACTACAAGGTCCAGATCATGGGTGGCGCCGCGCTGCACCTGGGCAATATCGCCGAGATGAAGACCGGTGAGGGTAAGACCCTGACCTCGGTGCTACCCGCCTACCTCAACGCGATCAGCGGCGACGGCGTGCACATCGTCACCACCAACGATTACCTGGCCAAGCGTGACTCCGAGTGGATGGGCCGCGTGCACCGCTTCCTCGGGCTCGAGGTCGGATCGATCCTGTCCGGCATGACGCCCGCCCAGCGGCGTCTGGCCTACAACGCCGACATCACCTACGGCACCAACAACGAGTTCGGTTTCGACTACCTGCGCGACAACATGACCCATTCGCTGGAGGATCTGGTCCAGCGCGGGCACAACTTCGCGGTGGTCGACGAGGTCGACTCCATCCTCATCGACGAGGCCCGCACCCCGCTGATCATCTCCGGCCCGGCCGACGCGTCCTCGAAGTGGTACGCCGAATTCGCGCGCATCGCGCCGCTGCTGAAGAAGGACCTGCACTACGAGGTCGACATCAAGAAGCGCACCATCGGTGTGCACGAGGCCGGCGTCGAATTCGTCGAAGATCAGCTCGGCATCGACAACCTCTACGAGGCCGCGAACTCGCCGCTGGTGAGCTACCTGAACAACGCCATCAAGGCCAAGGAGCTCTACACCCGCGACAAGGACTACATCGTCCGCGACGGCGAAGTGATCATCGTCGACGAGTTCACCGGCCGCATCCTGGTCGGCCGCCGCTACAACGAGGGCATGCACCAGGCGATCGAGGCCAAGGAAGGCGTCGAGATCCAGCCGGAGAACCAGACGCTGGCCACCATCACGCTGCAGAACTACTTCCGGCTCTACGACAAGCTCTCGGGCATGACCGGTACCGCCGAAACCGAGGCGGCCGAGCTGCATCAGATCTACAACCTCGGCGTCATCCCGATCCCCACCAACAAGCCGATGATCCGCGCCGACCAGGCCGACCTCATCTACAAGACCGAGGAATCCAAGTTCGCCGCCGTGGTCGACGATGTCGTCGAGCGGCACGAAAAGGGCCAGCCGGTGCTGATCGGTACCACCAGCGTCGAGCGCTCGGAGTACCTGTCCAAGCAGTTCACCAAGCGCGGTATCGCGCACAACGTGCTGAACGCGAAGTTCCACGAGAAGGAAGCCGAGATCATCGCCGAGGCCGGTCGGCCGGGCGCGGTCACGGTGGCGACCAATATGGCCGGTCGTGGTACCGACGTCGTGCTCGGTGGCAACCCCGACATCATCACCGACATCATGCTGCGCAAGCAGGGCCTGGACCCGGTGAACACCCCCGAGGAGTACGAGGCGGCCTGGCTGCCCACCCTCGAGCAGGTCAAGGCGCAAACCGCCGAAGACGCCGACAGGGTGCGCGAGGCGGGCGGGCTGTACGTGCTCGGCACCGAGCGGCACGAGTCGCGTCGTATCGACAACCAGCTGCGTGGTCGCGCCGGCCGTCAGGGCGATCCCGGTGAGTCGCGGTTCTACCTCTCGCTCGGTGACGAGCTCATGCGCCGCTTCAACGGCGCCGCGCTCGAGGCCATCATGACCAGGCTCAACCTGCCCGATGATGTGCCGATCGAGGCGAAGATGGTCTCGAAGGCCATCAAGAGCGCGCAGACCCAGGTCGAGCAGCAGAACTTCGAGATCCGCAAGAACGTCCTCAAGTACGACGAGGTGATGAACCAGCAGCGCACCGTCATCTACGGCGAGCGCAACCGGATCCTGCGCGGCGAGGACATGGAGGGCCAGGTCCAGGAGATGATCACCGATGTGATCACCGCCTACGTCGACGGCGCCACCGCCGAGGGCTACGTCGAGGACTGGGATCTGGAGAAGCTCTGGACGGCGCTGAAGATGTTGTACCCGGTGGGGCTGGACCACAAGGAGCTGGTCGGCGAGACCGGCATCGGCGAGGCGGGTGAACTGACCCGCGAGGAACTGCTCGAGGCGCTGCTGCAAGACGCGCACGACGCCTACGCCAAGCGGGAGGCCGAGATCGACGGCCTGGCAGGCGAGGGCAGCATGCGCACGCTGGAGCGTCAGGTGCTGCTCCAGGTCCTCGACCACAAGTGGCGTGAGCACCTCTACGAGATGGACTACCTCAAGGAGGGCATCGGCCTGCGCGCGATGGCCCAGCGCGACCCGCTGGTCGAATACCAGCGCGAGGGTTTCGACATGTTCACCGCGATGCTCGACGGCCTGAAGGAAGAGTCGGTCGGCTACCTGTTCAACCTCCAGGTCGAGGTGCAGCAGCCGCAGCCGGAAGGCGTCGCGGTCCAGCCCGGTCTGCGTTCGCCCGTCGGCGCCGGTGCTCCGGCGGCGCCGGTTCCCGCCGCCCCCGCTCAGCCCGCCGCCAACGGCGCTCCGGCTGCCCTGCGCGCCAAGGGCATCGACACCTCCGGCCCGCGTGGCCTGAGCTACTCCGGCCCGGACGAGGGCGGCCACGCCGCCGTGCACAGCGCCTCGGAGGAATACGGCGAGGGCGATGATTCCCACGCCACCCGCCGCGAGCGCCGCGAAGCCGCCCGGGCCCAGGCCAAGGGCAAGCGTGCACCGAAGACGCGTCGTAAGCACTGAACATTGAACGGTGAAGGCGCTCATGGGTTTCCATGGGCGCCTTCGCTGTTCCCGGACCCCGATCTCCGGTGAGCCGACCGCCGCGCCGTTGGCGAATTCACTGACCGGCCCGGCGTACCGGGTTGATTCATCGCGGGAATGGTCCGCAGATGAAACCCATGTCAGAGCGTCGGTTCTCGTTCCACCAGCAGGGCCACGTGCAATCGTGACGGGCAGTCCAGTTTCGTCATGACCTGGCGCAGATGATTGACCACGGTCCATTCGGCGATGCCCAGCCTGCTGGCGATCATTCGATTGGTCATACCGGAACCGACGAGCTGGGCCACCTCGAGCTGCCTACGGGTGAGCCGACTCAGCTGCGAATCCATACTGTGCGACACGATCGGGGCCGCCAATGCGGCGGCGACCGCCTCGCGCAATTCCTCGATCGCACTGGTGCGCAGCGTGGATTGGAACCGGCCGCGCCGGGACCGGCCGTGATCCGGTTGCCCGGCGTCCTTGCCGGTGATCGGACGCGTCGGGCAGAACCGGGCCCATACGAGGTCGTGCTGGTGGCGCAGGGTCGCGGCGATCGCGCTGTAGTCGGGCCCGGCCTGCGTGTAGGCGCGGACGCATCCGTCGAGCGCGGTGAGTACTTCGATCGGGAACCGGGCGGCGTCGGTCGTTTCCAGCACCTCGCGATACAGCCGCAGCGCTGTCGCCGCGTCCAGCGGTGACCGGTGTTCGGCGATCGCGTTGAGAGCGGCCGAGCGCAGCTGGCTCGGCTCCAGATCGCGCACGCGCTGACAGGCCTGCCTCCACTCCGGTGCGGTGGCGTCGCCGAGCAGCGGGCTGATCAGTTCGACCCACCGCCGGTACGTCCTCGGAAGCAGGGGCGGATCGTCGAGTGCCGAGTCGAATTCGGCGCGCGCCCGGTCGTAGTCACCCGCGCGGCGATGGGCTTCGCCACGCAATAGGGCCACCATGGCGCGTAGGTTCGGGGAGGCCGCGACCAGCGGTGTGCTGTCGAGCAGTTGGATCGCTCGCTGGTGTCGGCCGACACGCAACGCGGCGCAGGCCAAGAGCATCCGGCACTGCACGAGCACCTCCGCGCCCGCGTGTTGTGCGGCCAGCACGGATTCCAGCAGTGCCTCGGCTTCTGCGAGGTATCCGTGGCGGACCCAGGTGTTGCCGAGCCGGGCGATCAAGCGCACGCCGCGTTCGGGGTCGTGGCCTTCGAACAGGTGGGCCAGCGCGGCGAGCAGGTCCGGTCCGCAGGTGCGGACGGTTTCGGCCGCGCCACGACCGTAGACGCTGTGGAAGCCGGGCGCGCCCAGTTCCTCGGCCAGCCGGCAGGTGCTGTCCAGGTAGGTCGCGCGAACCCGCGCGGCCCGGGCGGGATCATCGGCGAGCGTGCGGCGGCAGTAGCTGTACACCATCCAGTCCAGCCGGAAGCCGGAATGCCCTGTCTCGTCGGTCACCGGCTGGATCAGGCTGTGCTGTACCAGGAGTGCGAGCAGATCGGTTGTCGTGCGCCGATCGGTGCCCCCGAGCAGGTTGGCGAGTTCGATATCGACTACGTCCACGCATTCCGACATGCGCAGCAGCAGTTCGAACGCCGAGGGGCGCAGTGCGTTGACACTCCATGCGGTGGCATCCCAGACCGTGCGATGACGTTTGGGGATGTTGACGAACCTGAGGCCCTCGAGTTCGGTGCTGGCGTTGATCGCTCGCAGCGTCGCTGCCGGACCGATACGACCGATCGTGCAGGCCGCTATCTCCAGCGCCAGCGGGATTCCGTCTACGGCGTGGGCGATTTCGTCGAGCACGAGCCGGTCGACCAGTGCGGCCGCACCGCGGTAGTGGCTGTCGATGCTGGACAGGATGAGTTCGGAGGCGGGGGAGGTCGCGGGGTTGTATTCGCCGTCGACGGTGTCACCGGCGTCGAGCGCCAACGGCGGGACGCAGAAGACGCATTCGTCGTAGAGGTTGAGTGGGACCCGGCTGGTGGTCAGCACGATCAGTGCGGGGCAGCAGGACAGCAATTCCATGATGTCATGGGAGATCTCGGTGCTGACGTGGTCGCAGTTGTCCAGCACGAGGATGGTGTCGGCGCTGCCGATCGAAGCCACGAGGTGATCGATGGGGCGTTCCCCCGCGCCGGGTTCGGCTGGTTCGAACGCGGCCAGGATCGGTTGCCAGGCCTTTCCGTCGGCCCGTTGATCGGACAGGTCGATGATCTTGTGGTCATATGACCGAAATGCTTCGCCGGCGAGCACTTCCCGGCACAACCTGCTCTTCCCGACGCCAACGGTTCCGGTGAGCGTGAGCAGCCGGATCCCTTTCTGCAGCAGAAGATCCTCGATTCTGCGAGTTTCGGATTCTCTGCCCAGGAACTCAGGGATTCTGAGATCGGTATCAGCGGCCGGGAAACCCTGCGACTGGGCCGATAGTCGGTGTGAGGTCGACTCTTGAGAATTCATCCAGTACCCCCAAGCGATAGCCGGGTGCAATCCACCGGGGCCGGTGGACCACACCTTCGGTTTCTCGCTATGTCATTCATCGCGAAACCCATGATCGCTCACGAAGGTGATCCCGGGCAGCGTAGCAGGAAGAAGAACAAATGTGTTCGCTTTGAAGATTCTTACCCCTCAACGAACTAGGTTGCCGAGCGGCTGCTCGGCGCGACCTCGCTCGACGTGATTTATAGGACTCCTTTCCTCAAATACCCGATGCCACCAGCAGGCGTGCTGCCGTTCGGGGTGAAAACAAGCCGACCAGTCGGACCCCGTGCACCGCCCATGGCTCGATGCGGACCGGTTGCTTGCGGATCGCGACGGCGATCCAGCGCGCCGCCTCCTCCGGGGTCAGCGCATGCTGGGCAGCGTATTTGCCGGTCGGGGCGAGCATTGCGGTACGCACGGAGGGGAAGTTGACCGCGCTGACGCGGATGCCGTCCCGGGAGAGCTCGGCATCGAGACAGCGTCCGAAGGTCACCAATGCCGTCTTCGAGGCCAGGTATGCCGAAAAGTATGGTGAGGTCTCGAATCCGACGCCCCACGTACCCACATTGACGACCTGACCCGACCCCTGCGTGCGCATGGCAGGCAGGAGGCCGAGCGTCAGGCGGACCGCGGCGAAGTAGTTGATCGCCATCGTGCGCTCATAGTCGTGGAACCGGTCCACCGCGTCCAGGACCGGCCTGCGGATGGATCGGCCGGCATTGTTGATCAGCACATCGACATGTCCGAAAGTGTCTGCTACCCAGGCGATCACCTTGTCCACCTGCTCGGGGACGGTGAGATCGGCGACGGCATACGCTGCCGAACCACCCGCCGCAGTGATCTGGTCGGCCAGTTCGGCGATCTCGTGTTCCCGCCGGGCGACCAGCAGAACGTGTGCGCCACCGGCGCCGAGCAGCCGGGCCGTCGCCGCCCCGATTCCCGACGACGCGCCGGTGATCAGGACACGTTTGCCGGCCAGCCATCCGGACGGGTACCGCCGCGAGGTACGGAACCTGGAGTGCAGCAGCAGACGGGGGGTCTTCATGTGCGTGATCGAACCACAGGCAGCGCCGGGCGTTTGCTGATTAGCAGGTGACAACGCTCATGGCAGGTTATTGCCAGTGGCATCGGATGTGATGTGGCACATAGTGTGCCGGTGACGCGTAATCCGCTGCCGAACGGCATATTCGGGCGCGATATCACCGCTGAGAATCTTGCACGGGGAGGAAATTCATGGAAACTCGAAGCGAATCGGGTGTTTCTGCCCTGTTAATCGTCGAAAGAGCCGAGGCATGATCCCGACCCGGCATTCTGTGCCCTTTTTCTCGCAGGCCGAGTCGTTCACCGGGCAATGGCCCGAGATTCGCAAGAACGTCGATGCGGTATTCGATCGCGGTAAGTATTCACACGGGCGTCAGGTAGCGCAGCTGGAACACGCGATCGCGGGTTACACCGGTGCGCGGCACGCGATCGCGGTCAACAGCGGTACCGATGCGCTCGTTCTGCTGTTGCGTTCGCTGGGTATCGGTCCGGGCGATGAGGTGATCGTGCCCGCGTTCACCTTTTTCGCCACCGCATCGTCGGTCGCGCTGACCGGTGCCGTTCCGGTGTTCGCCGACATCACCGAGGACGGCGACTACGCCCTGTGTCCCGACTCGGCGGCGGCCGCGGTGACCGAACGCACCCGCGCGATCATGCCGGTGCACCTGTTCCACCAGCTCGCCGACCTCGGCGCACTCGGCGCACTGGCCGCCGCGCACGGCATCGACCTGATCGAGGACAGCGCCGAAGCCATCGGCATGCGCTGGGACGGCAGGCACGCCGGATTGCTCGGCCGCGGTGGTGTGCTCTCCTTCTTTCCCACCAAGACTCTCGGCGCGCTCGGTGATGCCGGGATGGTGATCACCGATGACGATTCCATTGCGGCGAGAGCGGATACGCTGCGTCACCACGGGCGGATGGGTCGCACCGTCGACCACATCGCGGGTATCTCCAATCTGTCGGGCGCCTCGGGCACCAACAGCAAAATGGATGACATCCAGGCCGCGATTCTGCTGGCGAAACTCACGGTGCTCGATAGCGATATCGCGCGCCGCGCGGAGCTGGCCGCCACCTACACCGAACGTTTGCGTGATATCCCGGGCATCGTGCGGACACCCCGGACGGTCGAACGCGCGGTCGCGGTCGAGGGCGTCTTCTACGTGTATCTGATCGAAGTGGAGCAGCGCGACGAACTCGTCGCATTCCTGACCGAGCGTGGCATCGGCACCGAAATCTACTATCCGCGGCCACTGCATCATCAGCCCTGCTTCCGCGGCGAGCGCCACCCGATCGGCAGCCTGCCGCGGGCGGAGGCCGCGGCGACGCGCACCGTGGCGCTGCCGTTCTACCCGGATCTCACCGAAACCGATATCGATGCCGTGTGCACGGCGATCGCCGATTTCTACCGAGGTGCTCGATGATCCCGTTCTTTCCGCCCGATCTTTTCGAAGAAGATCGCGCGACTCTGCATGAGCTACTGCATGAACTCGGCACCAGCGCGGAGCAGAAGTTCATCCTCGGCGCACGGGTGGCCGAACTCGAGGCCAAGGTCGTCGCGGAGACCGGGGCCCGCCATGCGGTGGCGTGCAGCAGCGGGACCGGAGGGCTGGAGCTGTGTGTGGCCGCCCTCGGGATCGGGCCGGGCGATGAGGTCATCGTGCCCGCGTTCTGCTGCCAGCCGGTGGCCAGCTCGGTTGTCAATGCCGGGGCGGTGCCGATCTTCGTCGACGTCGATCCGTGGACGATGGTGATGGATCCCGATGCGGCCGAGGCCGCGATCACCGAACGCACCAAGGCGCTGATGCCGGCGCATCTGTTTTCCATCATGGCCGATATGCCGAGATACCGGGAGATCGCCGACCGGCACGGGCTGGCGCTGATCGAGGATGCCGCCGTCGCGCAGGGCGCGGTGCTCGGTGAGGTACCCGCCGGGCGTTGGGGTGAACTCGGTGTCTTCTCGTTCTTCCAGGTCAAGGCGATGGGAACGATCGGTGAGGGCGGAATCGTGTTGACCGATGACGCCGATCTCGCCGCCGCGGTGCGCATGCATCGCAACCATGGCCAGGACGGGGTGACCAGGTTCATGCACCATGTGGTGGGGCAGAACAAGCGTCTCGACGAGCTGGTGGCGTCGTTCCAGCTGGCCCGATGGGATGGCTTCGCGGCGCGCTTGGAACGCCGCGCCCGCATCGCCGACTACTACACCGAGCGTTTCGCGGGGCTGGCCGAGCACGGTATCCAGGCGCCGCCGCCGGGGCGTGACGGCCGCTGCTACTACGTGTATTCGCTCCAGGTGCGACGCCGTGAGGATCTTCGTGCCTGGTTGACCTCTCGGGATATCGGCAGCCACGTCTACTATCCGGTGCCGCTGCCGGAGCAGCCGGCCTTCGAGGCCTTCGCCCCCGAATACCCGCTGCCGCATTCACGTCATGCCAGCAGCACCAATCTGGCGATACCGATCTGGCCGCATCTGAGTGACACCCAGGTCGAATACATCGCCGACACCGTCTGCGAGTTCGTCTCGTGAGCGCGGCGTCGATGGACAAGATCGTGGTGGTCGGCCAAGGCTATGTCGGCTTGCCGCTCGCGGTGGCGGTGGCCGAGAATGGCAGACGCGTCATCGGACTCGATATCGACCAGGAGCGGGTGGCCGCACTGATCCGGGGCCGATCGCATATCGCCGATATCAGCTCCGAACGGCTTGCCGCGGTATTGGCTGCCGGCACCTATGTGCCGACCTGCGACCCGTCCGATGCCGATGGGTTCGATATCGCGGTGGTCACGGCGCCGACCCCGCTCGACGCCGCGCATACCCCGGATCTGACCTGGGTGCGCATGGCTGCCGCCGATCTCGGTCGCAGATTGCGGCCGGGTTGCCTGGTGATCCTGGAATCGACCAGCTTCCCCGGCACCACCGAGGAGGTGGTGGCCCCCATTCTGGCCGCGGAGTCCGGTTTGCGGCCCGGCGAGGACTTCGATCTGGGGTTCAGCCCCGAGCGTATCGATCCCGGCAACGCCCACTGGACGCTGGAAACCACGCCGAAGGTGGTCTCGGCGACATCCCCCGAGTCGCTGGCGCGGGTGCGCGAATTTTACGAGATCTTCCTCGAGCACACCGTCGAGGCGAGTAATCCGCGGGTGGCCGAGCTGGCCAAGGTGTTCGAGAACACCTTCCGGCAGGTCAATATCGCGCTGGTCAACGAGCTGACGATGCATGCGCGCAGGCTGGGCATCGATGCTTGGGAAGCGCTCGACATCGCGGGTACCAAGCCGTTCGGATTCATGCGGTTCTCACCCGGTCCAGGCGTCGGCGGTCATTGCTTGCCGATCGATCCGATGTACCTCGCGTGGAAAGTGCAGCAGGACACCGGCCATCCGTTCCGGATCGTCGAACTGGCGCAGTCGATCAACGATTCGATGCCCGCTTATGTGGTCGAGCGCATCGCCGAGGGGCTCGCCCGGCGTGGCGGGGCCCTGCTCGGAGCCCGTGTGCTCGTGCTCGGGCTGTCCTACAAACCCGATATCGCCGATATCCGCGAATCTCCCGCGGTCGCGGTATGCGAGTTGCTGGTTCAAGCGGGGGCCCAGGTGTCCTATGTCGACGAACTCGTGGGGGAGAAGCCCGAGCCCGCCGGCCTGACGCCGGCCGAACTGACCGAGGCCGAGCTCGCCGCGGCCGATGTCGTGGTCGTGCTCGCCGACCACAACCACCTCGACTACGACTTCGTCGCCGAACACGCCCGCTACGTGTTCGACACTCGCCGCCGGCTACCCGGCCGAGCCGGCGTCGAGACGCTCTGACAGACAGGGGTACACCATGGCACGACCGATCAATTTCGGCCTGCTGTTCGACCGGATGGCGGAACAACCCGTTGCGTCGCAATTCCATCTGGACCGCCCGTTCGCGATCGCTCCCGATCGGGGAATCCTCTACAGCACGGCGGCTCTCGCCGATCTGGTGGCCCAGACCAGCGGGTGGATCGCGGCTGCCGGGGTGCGTCCCGGCGATCGTGTGGCGGTGATCCAGGACAATCACTTCGACATCCTGCTGACCTCGGCGGCCGCCATCCGCATGGGCGCCGTGCCCGCTCAGATCGCCGCCGCCAACGGCCCCGACGCCTTGCGTGCCCTGCTGGCCCGGCTGCAACCCGCGCTGGTGGTGACCTCGACCGATGTCGTGTCCCGGATCCTGAAGGCCGGTTCGGATCTGCTGGCCGGAGTGCGCACCGTCGTGCTGGACTCACCCGGCACGCCTGTGGATCGCACCGAGTGGCCCGTCGGCGCCATCGCGCTCGACGATGTCCGCGGCGCCGCACCGGCACCGGTGCACTCCATCGAGCACGACGTGCCGATGATGATGACCCACACCTCGGGCACCACCGGCGTGCCCAAGATCGTGGTCCAGTCCGCCCGGACCCTGGTCGAGGCCAGCAGGCTGGAGTTGCTGCGGCTGCCGTTCGTGGTGAGCAAGCGCAAAGACACCGTGCTGTCGTCGATTTCGTTCGCGCACTGGCGGGCGGTGACCTGGATGGTCGCGCAGGCCCGGTTCGCTCCCGCCAAACTGGTGCTGGTCGCCGACAACGACCCCGATCGGGTGGGAGAGGTGTTGCGCACCCACCGCCCGACGAGTGTGGAGGCCTGCCCCAATGTCTTCCAGCGCTGGCGATCGCTGACCGACACCCATGCCGAGGAGCTCTCGCAGGTCCGGCTCTACATCTCCACCTTCGATATGGTGCATCCGCCGACGGTGCGCGCGTTCTTGAACGCGTCCAGGCGCAGGCTGCCGCTGTGGGTGGCATCGTGGGGACAAAGCGAATGCGGTCCGATCTCGAGCGCGATCTTCACTCGGCGGCGGTTGCGCCGCACGGGAGTGCCGGTCACCAACGATGTCGGCTGGACGGTGCCCACGGTGGCCAGGGTGCGCATCGTCGACCAGGAGACCGGTCAGCGGCGCGGTATCGGGCGCGCCCGCCAGGGCTTGATGCTGGCCAGTACCAAGGGCCGATGCCTGGACTACCTCGGTGAGAACGACCGCCACGACCGCAAGCGGAACGGAATGTGGTTCAACACCGGCGATGTCGGCTATCGCGACTGGCTGGGCCGGATCCGGCTGGTCGATCGCGAGGTCGATGTGATCCCGGGGATGAGCGCGCTCGAGCTGGAGAGCACGCTGCTCGACCGGCTCCGGCACGCCACCGAAGTCACCGTCCTCGGGGTGCCGGGTCGGCTGCCGCTGCCGGTGCTGTGCCTGGACCGCGAACTCGACGCCGCGGAGTGGGCCGACGCCGTGCGTGACCTGCCACCGCTGGACCAGCCCGTGGTGCTGCCCTGGGCCGAGCTGCCCCGCACCGCCACCTGGAAGGTGCGCCGCCATGCGCTGCGGGCGTCGGTGCTCGGCACCGACGAGACCTATGGCACCGGTCGGTGGACGTGATCGGCCGGCGACCGGTGGGAAGAAATACGAAGGAGTGCGACGTGACGGCAGGTCCGACGAGGACACAGCAGGGGCCCGCGGCAGCGGAGCTCGGACCAGTGGTGGAGAAGGTGATGGACGGCGTCGAGAACGCCTTCGCCGCACGCCGATTCCCGCGCCAGGTACTGACCGGGCTCGCCGAACAGGGGGTGCTGCGGCGGCGTTGGGCTGTCGGCGACAATCCGGCCGGCGATGTCGCCTACGGTGTCGCCCTCGGTGACGCATTGAGTTCGCGTGCGCCCGCGGGCATCGCGATCGGGGTATCGCTGCACACCGAGACCGTGTTGTCGATGCTGCACCGCTTCGCCGGTGATTCGGACTACCTGAACCAGTTGCGCGAGGATGCCGTGGACGGCCGGATGGTCGGTGCGGTGGCGGCCAGCGAACCACGTGGCGGTAGCGACCTGTCGGCGGTGTGCACGACGGCACGACCCACCTCATCGGGCTGGGTGATCGACGGCGCCAAGAAGTACGTATCCCTCGGCGCGGTTGCCGATTTCGCGGTGGTGCTGTGCCGGATGACCGATGCCGACGGCACGCCGACCGATCGGCATGCCACCATCGTGGTGCCGCTGGCGCAGGCCACCCGGATTCGAGAGCACGACAAACTGGGCACCCACGCACTCGACACCGTCGCGGTGGAGTTCCACCGAGTCGAGGTGCCACGGAACGCGCTGCTCGGCCGGGCGGGTCTCGGTGTGCTGAACCTGAACTATGGTTTGTCGTTCGAGCGTTTGGCGATCGCGGCGCAGGTGGCTGGTGGTTGTGCCGCCGCTATCGGGCTGGCCGTCGAGCACAGCGAACGGCGCACCCAATTCGGCAAGCGGCTGCGTGATCACCAGTATCTGGCCTTCCGGCTGGCCGAGTTGCAGGCCGAGGCGGATGTCCTCAAGTGCGCGGTGGACGAGGTGGCCCGCCAGGTGATGGCCGGGCCGCTGGACCGCGCGCTGATCTCGCGTATCGCCGGGTTGAAACTCCAGGCCGCTCGCGCAGGTGAGCGCCTGATCAGCGAGGCGATGCAAACCTTCGGCGGTCCGGGCTATCTCACCGGTGAAACGCCGTTCGGGCAGTTCTGGAACGACATCCGGGTGGCCCGGATCGGGGCGGGCACCGACGAGATGATGCTGGCCATCGTCAGCGACACGCTGACCGGTCTGCCGCAGATGTACGACCGACTGATCCGGATCACCACATGAGCGCGGCGCGGCCGACGATCCTGGTGGCCGGCCTCAGCGGCCAGGTGGGGCAGGGATTCGCCGAAGAGGTGCTGGGGTCGCAGTCACCGTTCACACCGACGGCGCTGGTGCGCCGCCGGTTGCGCAACAACCTGGCGGGCGCACCCGGAGCGGGTGACCGGATCGACCAGCTGATCGGTGACGTCACCGCACCGTCATGGGGCCTCGACGATGCGCAGGTCGATCGCCTCGATGCGATCGGTGCCGTGGTGAATCTGGCGGGTGTCGTCGACTGGACCGCCTCACAGGCCGAGATGGACCGCATCAACTATCTGGGTGCGGTGACCGGACTCGAACTGGCACAGCGGCTTTCGCAGCGGCACGGCCGACCGGTGCCCTACCTCTACACCAGTACCGCCTATGTCGCCGGCACCATGGGCGGTCGCATCGCCGAGCAGCAGCACGATCCGCATCCCGACCGGACGCCTTACGAGCTGAGCAAATGGTTCGCCGAACGGCATCTGCTGCGTACCGCCGCCAAAACCGGGCACCCGGTGCTGATCGCGCGCATCGGTGGCGTGATCGGCAGTTCGCGCAGTCGCTCGACCACCCGGTACAGCTCGCTGTATCAGCTGGTGACGCCGCTGTCGCGTGGGCAGATGCCGGTGCTGCCGGTGCAGCGCGGGGCGCGGGTGGACATCCTGCCGCGCGATGTCGTCGGTGAGGGTTTGGTGCGCCTACTCGACCACGGCGCCCGCACCGACCACGACAGCTGGCGCGGTGGCGCGTTGGTGCACCTGTGCGCGGGCGACTATGCGCCCACCCTGGAGGCACTGATGACGCTGCTGCGCTCCAAGGACACGGCTGGGCGCTATCAGCCACCGCGACTGGTGACCGTCTCGCCGCGCGCGCAACGGCTGACAGAGAACGTGGCCTTGAAATACGCGCGGTGGAGCCGGGAAATGGGCAACCGGCTCTTCGGACTGCGTTATGTCTCGATCGATCGGGTCTTCGAACGTTCGCGCCTGCACGCGTTGACCGGCGGCTGGGTGCCCGAGACGACGGCCGAGACGGTGCTGGATGTGGCGTTCGGACTCGACTATGCCCGCCCTGCCGACGATTTCGCCGATCTGCCGCTGGGGAGGTTCGCATGAAGGTACTGGTCATCGGGGCCAGCGGTTACCTCGGCCACGCGGTGGTCGGTCGGCTGGCCGAACAGGGTCATGAACTGGTGGAGCTGAGCCGGTCGGGTTCGGCGCTGGCAGGCATCGGTGTGGCCGGTGATGTCTGCGTCCCGGGGTTCGGGCTCTCGCCGGCGGTGCGCGGTCAGCTGGCTCAGGTCGATGCGATCGTGTCCTGTGTCGGTTCGGTCGGGATGTCCTCCGAGCCAACCGAGATGGTGAACCTGCACGTCAACGGCACCCGGACGGTCCTCGAATTCGCCGGCGAATGCACCGGATTGCGCCGGCTGGTGCATGTGTCGAGTGTGCTGGCACTCGGGCGGGCGAGCGGACTGATCACCAACCGGGATCTGTCGCGCGGACAGACCTTCCGCAACTGGTACGAATACGCCAAGTACCGCGCCGAACTGCTGGTCCGGCGGGAACGGAACCTACCGGTGAGTGTGCTGCGGCTGGGTACGCTGCTCGGCCCGGCGCCCGCGCACCTCATTCCGCGCACCGGCGGACCGGTCGCCGCGCTCGGACATCTGCTCAGCGGTATGCCGCTGGCTTTGGCCGAACGCGGCGAATACCCGGTGTACGCCACCGATATCGGTGCGAGCTCGACCGTGGTGGCGCGGTTGCTGTCATCGGAAGAGCCGGGGGTGCGCACCTACACCTATTTCGATCCGGCCCTGCCCACTCTCGCCCATGTGCTGACCGAGCTGTGCCGCGCCCGTGGCGTGACACCGAAGCTGGTGGCGGGCAGCGGGTTCGCTCTCGGAATGCAGCGCGGCTTGGCGCGGCGCTTCGGCATCGAATCCGGGGTCGCCGACTACGCGCGCCCGCTGTTCCGCTTCGATCCGCGGATACTCGATGAGCTCCCCGGAGGGCCGGTCGAGTCCACCCCCGACTATCTGGCCGAGACCGGACGCGCGCTGTGCCTGCCCGACCGTGCCATCGCGACCATCGCCGAGGGAGGGCGACTGTGACGACATCCATGGCGACCGGTGGCCGCTGCCGGGTGGACACCGCACCGCATCCCATATTGCAGGTCTATTCCGCGGGCAACTTCGGCGAGATCGCACCCGAACGGCTCTCGCCGATGTCGTGGTCGCTGGTCGGGCGGCCGATGGAACTGGGTACCCGCCGGTTCGTCTCCGATATCCTGCGGGCTCCGACCTGGGCCACCGGATCGCACTACGTGTTCACCGGTTACTTCCATTGCCGCCCGTACCACAATCTCAGCGCGTACTGCCATATCGCCGAACATGTCGACCTGCTGACCCCCGAGGATGTGACCGCGGCTTATTTCGAGGGGATCGAACCACCAGCGGCACTGCTCGGCAAACGGCCGGGCCGCATCACCCGGCATCGCGCCACCGCGCGCATGCTGCGCGAGCTGGTCAATCTGCGCCCGCGGGTGATCGAGCTGGAACAACGGGTGTTCGATTTCGAGAACCTGGTCCAGGACGTGTTCGACGCCGGTGCCGATTGGCGGCTCGGAGAACTGGCCGAAGTGGGCAATACCCTGCTCGAATCGGCCTGGCACCTGCACATCATCGGCACCTCCGGTTCGATCGCCGCCGATGTTCTCCAGCGCACCGCGATCAATCGGCTGGCCGCACACGGTAGTTCGGTGGTCAACTGGCTCAAGGAGCCGGCGGAGCTGCCCTGGGGGCCGCTGGTGGAGTTGGCGCCGATCGCGGGCGGTCCGGCCGAATTCGTCAAACAACCCTTCTACGAGGTGGCCGACACCACCGCGCCGTGGTGCGACTTCACCCTGCCGCCGATGGGCGCGGCCGTGCGGACCGGACGTGACCACGTCGACCTGACGCCGCGCGAGGCCCTGGTCGGCATGCACGAATCCTGGCGCGGGCGCGGTATCGATGCCACCGTGCTGTTCCTCGGTGACGTCATGGCGCTGCGGGAGCACAGCAAGTCACTGGCGATGCGGCTGCTGCACGCCCACCGCCGGTTCATCCCGCGGCTGGCCCGGTTGCGCGGTGTCGGCCAGGACGATTGGCCGTATCTGTCGATGTCCGAACTGCGTGCCGACGCCCTGCCCGACGCGGTCGAGATCGAAGCCCGCAGGCAGTCGTGTGAGGACTCGCTGGCTCTGCACATGCCCGACTACCTGGACTTCACCCCCGGTGCGCCCGGTGCCCATCAGCCGGTGCGCACGCCGTGCGGGGTCTCGGCGGGCACCTACGACGGGGTCGCGATCGGACTCGACGAGATCCCTTCGGAGCCCGGTGCGGTGCTGGTGTGCGAGAGCGCCGACGCCAACATCATGCCGCTGCTGCCGTTCGTGTCGGCGGTGGTTACCGCGCGCGGCAGCCGCTATTCCCATGTGGCCATCATCTGCCGCGAGATCGGCATTCCGGCAGTGGTGTCCCATCCACTCGCGACCGAGATCAAGCCCGGTCAACGCGTCCATGTCGACGGTGACAAGGGCCTGGTGACAATCATCGATGACAAAGGAGAGGTCCTATGAGTGAGCACGCATCCCGCGCTCAGCGGTCGGCTGAGGATGCGGCGCTGGAGGATCCGCAGGTGGTGCTGTCGGCCATCGAGGACGAACTCGGTGTCGGTCGTCCCCGTCCGGACCTGCGGATGACCGATTCGATCCGCGAGGACATCAACCTGGATTCGCTGTCGTTGATGGAAGCCATGACCCGGGTCGAGGAACGCTACGGCATCGAACTCATCGACAACCCCGAGATCGGGTCGGTGGAGACGGTGGCTGATCTGGTCGGATTGATCCAGCGGATCTACCGGCAGTCCCGGGACGAGGACGGCGACAACAGAGGCGCGGCATGAAGTCGGTCGCCGAATGGTTGCTCGAGCCGGTAGCCGATGGCGGGCTGGCGTTGTGCGAGGGTTCCGAATGGGCGCACCATCCCTACCCGGTGCTGGCCGATGAGTCCTTCGGTGCTGTGGAAACGTTGCGTGAGCACGGAATTCACAAGGGGGACCGGGTAGCGCTGCTCCTGCCCTCCGGTGCGCCGTTCGTGCGGTTCTTCTTCGCCGCGATGGCGATGGGCGCGGTGCCGACCGTGGTGGCGCCGCCAGGGTTGCACGGCAGCACACCCTACGCCGACTATGTGCGGGCGTTGCTGTGCGCGCTGGACCCCGCAGCCGTGATCGCGGAGCCCGCGACTCTGCGGCTGCTGCCACCGGCCCCGTGGGGCGCCGTCGCCGCGCCCGCCCGCATCGATGCCACCGCCCCGGTCGCGGCCGGGTCTGCCACCGTGATGGATCCGGTGCTCGGCGATGAGACCGCGCTGATCCAGTTCACCTCCGGTTCCACCAGTACTCCGCGTGCGGTGCGGCTGAGTGCGGGTTCGATCGTCGCCCATATCGATATGCTCAAGGCCGCGCTGTATGTGCGCGGCGCCCATCAGACCGAGTCGTTCGGGTCCTGGTTGCCGCTGCACCACGATATGGGGTTGATCGGCAACTTCCTGACCCCGGTCAGCCACGGTAAGGATCTGTGGCTGATGCGCCCGGAACAGTTCGTGCGCAGACCTGGCCTGTGGTTGGAGCTGTTCGGCAAGTATGCGGTGAACCATTCGGCCGCACCGAACTTCGCTATCGAGCGGATCGTGCGGACGGTGAGCGCCAAGAGTCTGGCCGGGATGAACTTCGCCGATTGGCGCACCCTGATCGTCGGTTCGGACCGGATCTCGCTCGGCGCCATGCGGGCGCTGTACGAGCTGTTGGAGCCCTTCGGCTTCGGCGCCGATGTCATCACTCCCGGTTACGGTATGGCCGAGACGACCTTGGCGGTCTCGACCACTCGCCGCGAGCCGGTCCAGGCGCTGCTGGTGGATGCCGCCAGTCTGCGCGCGGGGGCGCCGGTGCGGGTGCGGGCCACCGAGACACTGCGGGAACCGGTTCAGGCCGACGCCGATGTCGTGCGAGTGGTCGACTGCGGGGTGCCGTTGCCCGGTGCTGCGGTCTCGGTCGCCGACGAAGACGGGAACGCGCTGGGCGAGGACCACATCGGTGAGCTCGTCGTCGAATCGCCTGCGTTGTTCAGCGGCTATCTGAACGACGGCGCCGACGGTGGCCAACCCCGGCGCTACGCCACCGGCGACCTCGGTTTCTGCCGCGATGGGCGCGTGTATGTACTCGGCCGGCTCGGCAATTCGGTGAAGGTCAACGGCCAGTTCGTCACCGCCGAGGATCTCGAGATCGCGCTCGCCGAACGATTGGGGATGCCGCACGACAAGATCGTGGTGGTGCTGCGTGATCTGGGCGCGCAGACAGCGCCAGCGGTGCTGATCGCGTTCCAGCAGCTACTCACCGAGGAGCGCACCGCCAAGGCGCTGACCGTGCTGGCCCGTTCCGGCATCTCCGCCGAGCGTGCCGCGTTGGCGACGGTGGCACCGCTGGCCATTCCGCGGACCACCAGTGGTAAGCCCAAACGGATTCCGCTGTGGGAGGCCATCGAGTCCGGTGCCGTCGCGGCGAAATGGGGACATGTCGGCTCGGATTCGCCGCTGTGGGGGTGCCGTTGATGTCGCAGCGCGATCGGAAGAGTCTGGGCAACAAAGGATTCCACCTTGTCGAACTGGCCGGTCGGGGCTACCCGGTGCCGCCGTTCGATGTGCTCACCGCCGAACACGTCGCCGCGGGGGTCGCCAGGGACGAGGTGTCCGAGCTGTTGGGCGAGCTGCGCACGCGGGCGCACTCGCTCATGGGCGCCGATCGTCCGGTCGGGTTCGCGGTGCGATCCAGCCCGCCGGTGAGCATGCCGGGCATGATGGACACGATCCTGGCAGTAGGGCTGGGGGAGCACGATCTACCCGCGCTCTCGGTCCTGCTGGCAGGCGACGAACCCGCCGCTGCGCTGGTGGCCGAGGGCCGGCGTGCGCTGCGGGCGCAGGTGGGATCGGATCCCGGCGTTGATCCGGTGGATCAGGTGCTGGCCGCCGTCGAAGCGGTGCGGGCGTCCTGGGACAACGAGCGGGCCAGGCAGTACCGCCGTGCCCATGACATCGGCGAGGACAACGGGCCGGCGGTCGTGGTGCAGGTGATGGCGTTCGGTTCCGGGGCGCTCTCCGGTAGCGGCGTCGCCTTCAGCCATGATCCGCGCACCGGACGTCCGGGTCTGTCCGGGGAGTACCTGCCGGCCAGCACGGGCGAGGCCCTGGTGGCGGGGCAGGTGACACCCGAGCCGTTGGACCGGCTCGCGGCCCAGTGCCCGAGCGCCTACGCACACCTCGATGCCGTGGTGCGGGAATTGTTCCGCTGGCACAAGCACCTGGTCGAGGTGGAGTTCGTCGTCGAAACGGGCACGTTGTGGCTGGTACAGCTGCGTGCCGCCACCGCATCCCCGGCCGCGCACACCCATGTCGCCATCGACGCGTGGCGGAGCGGGGTGCTCGACCGCGACACCGCGCTGACGCGACTGTCGGCCGAGGCGCTCGGTGCCGATTCCACGGCGCGGGCGGCCGAGGGCCATGCCGCCCTGCTGGCCACCGGGGTGCCCGCGTCGCCGGGGGTGGCGGTGGGCCGCGTGGTGTGCGCGTCGGAGCAGGTGCTCGCGCATCCGGACGAGCCGGTGGTGCTGCTGCGTCCGCGGACCGAACCGGAGGATTTCGTCGGGATGGTCAATGCGGCCGGAATCGTCACCATGGAGGGCGGTTTCGGCTCCCATGCCGCGGTGGTGGCCCGTGAGCTCGGGGTGCCCGCGGTGGTGGGTGTCGGCGACGGATCGCAATCGGTGGTGGGTCTGGCACCCGACACCACCGTGACGGTATGCGGCACGACCGGCCGGATCTGGGCGGGCGAGGTGCCGGTGGAATCGGGCACCGCGGTGCCGTGGCCTGCGGATCTGCTCGGACCCGAACCGGCGGGGTCGGATCGGCAGCACCAGGTGCGAACCCTGCTGGCCGGGGCCGGGGCCGGTGGTGCCGTCAACGAAAGGAGTTAGACGATGATCGGCGAAACAATCGACGACGATCTCATGCGATTGCGGCTGCTACAGGCGCTGCGGGTGGCGGGCTGGCTCGACCGTGACCGGCTCGCCGCCGCGGTCGCCGATCTCGACGGTATCGACATCGATGCCGAACTGGCCGCGCTCACCGGCGCCGGATCGGTGCGATCGGTGCAGACGCCCAAGGGACAGCTGCACGGGCTGACGCCGGAGGGCACCGCGACCGCCGAACGCGCGCTGACGGGTGAACTCCGACAGCGGGTGCTGCCCGAGGCCGCGGAGCTGGTCCGGCTGCTCGATCGGTTCGAGCGGGCCGATCCGGTGCTGAAGCAGGTGGTGACCGCGTTTCAGCGGGAGCGCAGCGACGCGGGTGCGGCCGCGGTGGCGGACTTCCACGCCGAGCATGCCGGCCTGC
The DNA here is from genome assembly GCF_059509835.1 of Nocardia sp. CDC519. Lineage (NCBI taxonomy): Bacteria > Bacillati > Actinomycetota > Actinomycetes > Mycobacteriales > Nocardiaceae > Nocardia > Nocardia sp. CDC519. The sequence goes on from NZ_CM183377.1 coordinate 3,908,941, forward strand.
TCGGCGAGATCGGCGCGGCGGGCGCGCTCTGGGCCGGGTACCCACAGCGCTTCGCGGGCGCGGTCGCCGCTATCGAGTCAGGGCAGCACGACTACGTCGCCTCGCCGATGCTCGACAGCTACCACACGCTCTGGCATCTGCTGCATCGGGAACTGCGGATGTTCGCCGGCTGATCGGCCGGCGGCCATCGGATTCGGCGGCCCGGCAGTCTCTACCGAGACGGCCGGGCCGCCGTGCTGTTGTCGCTGTCCTCGGACCGGTCGCGCCGGTTCAGCGCCCGATCGGCCACCACTCCGAGGACCAGGCCCCAGAACGCGGAGCCGATGCCGAACAGGCTCACACCGGAGGCGGTGACGAGCAGGGCGAGCAATGCCGCCTCCCGGGTCCTGGAGCATTCCATGGCGCCGGTCAGTCCGGTGAGCAGTGCGCCGAGCAGCGCGATACCGGCCACCGAGAGCACCAGCGGTTCGGGCAGACCGGAGAACATCGTCAGCAGCGCCGCGCCCGCCGAACCGATTACCAGATACCAGACACCACAGCTGATACCGGCGATGTAGCGGCGCCGCGGATCCGGATGGGCCTGCGCTCCGGCGCAGATCGCGGCGGTGATCGCGGCCAGGTTGATGGCATGCGCACCGAAGGGCGCCAAGGCCAATGAGGCGAAACCCGTGCAACCGAGTACCTTACGATCGTCGACCCGGTAACCGGAGGCACGCAGCACCGCCAGTCCTGGCGCGTTCTGAGCTGCCATAGTGACCACGAACAGGGGCAGGGCGAGCCCGACGATCGCCGGTACGGTCGGTTGCGGGACGGTCACCATCGGATGCGCCGCACCCCAATCGCCGGTCGGCACGTGCACCTGTCCCGCGGCCACCGCGGCGGCGACCGCGGCCACCGACGCCGCGATCACGGCATAGCGGGCCGAGAACCGCTTGGTGACCAGGTACGCGGCCAGGGCCAGCATCGGTACCAGGACGTCATCACGCATGGACCGGAACACATCGAGTCCGAACGACAGCAGGATGCCCGCCAGTACCGCCGAGAGCACCGGTGCCGGTACATGTTCGAGTACGAGGCCGAACCATCCGGTCGCCGCCACCACCAGCGTCGCCACTGCCGACACGACGAAGGCCGCCACGCACGCCGGATAGCCGTATTCGGCCAGCGCGGTGGTGAGCAGCGCGGCACCGGGGGTGGACCAGGCGGCGACGATCGGGGTCCGGGTCCACGCGCTCGCGACCAGGCTCACCGTGCCGCTGCCGATCGAGATCGCCCATACCCAGGAGGTTGTCTGCGCGTCGGACAACCCGCCCGCGGACGCGGCGGCGAGGACCACCACCATCGGACCGGCATAGGAGACCGCGACCGCAATGAACCCGGCGACCACCGCGGATACCGACAGATCGCGCCACAGTGCCCGTGCCCCGGCCAGCGCGCGAGCGTGCACCGAGCGCGCGGTCACGACTGGGTGAAAGTGATCGAGGAACCCGGACGCAACCCCAGTTCGGGACCGGTGCGCGGGGTTTCGGTGCGGATCAGGATGTTGTAGTGGTTGGGCACGTGGCAGGTGTCGAATCCGAGGACTTCGCCGATCGCTACTCCGTCGACATGTACTCGGTCGCCGCGGTCGATCACACCGGGCGCGCAGATCTCGGTGAACCCGAGGAATCCGACCCGGTCCACCCGGGCGCCGATGGCGGTGTCGTCGTGATCGGTGGTCACCAGTTCATGGATCTCGCCGCGAAGCACGCAGCGGCTGGCGAATTCCGATACGGCCATCCCACGATCGTCGCGCCGGTGCCGCAGCACCTTCACCACCGAGCCGGCCACCGTGCACTTGTCACCGTCTTCGACCGGATTCATCGCACCCTCTCCACCTCGGCCGCCCGGTAGGCAGCGGTGACCAGTTCCAGCGCGATCAGCCCGTCGTCACCGTAGTCGTCGCCGGTGCGTACCCTGGCCGCGAAATCGGCGAGGATTCCGGCGTATTCATGCCACAAGGAACCCTTGAACTCGTCCACGCCGGCAAGCGCGTCGGCGTAGAGCACCGTACCGTCGGCGTAGGTCACTTCGACGTCCTTGCGTTCCCCGCCGTGATAGGCCCAATCCAGTAGCACTTCGGCGCTCGCGCCCCCGGGCGCGTCGAACAGCAGTCGTGCCCATCGGTCGACGCCCGCGCTGTCACGACGGATATCGGCACCCGTCAAGGACAGCTCGGGCAGGAACATGCGGACGGTGTCGATCGCGTTGGGCCCGTTGTCGGCGACGCAGCCACCCCCGCATCGGCTCATATCGAGATACCAGTTGTCGTCACCGATGTGATCTTCGATGAGCTCGTCGTAATGGGCACGCACCGCGCGGACCGCGCCGTGCTCGCGTCCGCGTTCGACGAGGGCGCGGAAGTGGCTGTTGTACCTGCGGTGGAAGGCGGTGAAGAGCGTGACACGTGCCGCCTTCGCCTCGGCGCACAACCTACGGGCATCGTCGAGGTCGGTGGCCAGCGGCTTCTCCACGCACACCGCGACACCGGCGCGGATCGCATCGGAGCACAGCTGAGCGTGGATATCGTTGGGTACGTTCACGATCACCGCATCGAGATCGGCCTCGGCCAGCATGGTGTGGTGGTCGGCGAAACGGCGATGGGTCCCGGCGCAGGCGGCCAGCCGATCCTCGCGGACATCGCACACCGCGATCAGTTCCACCCCCGGCACCTGCTCGAACGCTGCCAGATAGTAGCGGGAGATGACGCCGAGTCCGATCAGCCCGATCCGGAGCGGAGCGTTCACTCCACCACCGCCTCGGGCGCGTCCAGCCCCGCCGCCGCTGCGACGGCAAGAAGCTCGGAATACAGTGCCGTCGACACCGTTACGCCATCGATGCGCGCGGCCTCGGACAGCTCATGTTCGCGCACACCCGGATAGGAGACCGGATGTGCTTGATCTACCGGCGCACAGGCGCGCAGGGCGGCGAACATGGCGTGCGCAGCCGCATCGAAACCGTCGTCGCCACGGCTGACGGCCGGATCGATCACCATGGCGAAATAGCCGATGTTGTCATCGCGACCGGTAGGCCCACCGGTGCCGGTGAACGCTTCGGTGGCGGGCCCCAGACCGGCCGAGGACACCAGGGCCGACAGGATCTCCACCGTCAGCGCCAGTCCATAACCCTTGTACGCACCGGTTTCGGGCTGCCCACCCAACCAGACGGGGAAGCCGTCGCCACGATCGAGCGCACCGGGATCGGTGACCGGAGTTCCCGCGCGATCGACGAGCCAGCCGGGCGGGATCGGCTCACCACGTCGAGCGGCGGCGCGGATCTTGCCCGTCGGCACCGACGTCGTGCTCATATCCAGTACGAACGGTGCGGCACCTGGCCCGGCCGGTGCGGCCACACTGAGCGGATTGGTCCCCAGCATGGCGTAGCTGCCACCCGGAGGCCGGGTGATCCGTTGTGCACCGCAATTGGACGACAGCACCGCGATCAGTCCACGCTTGGCGAACTCGCCGGTGTGATAGCCCGCGCAGCCGAAATGGGTGGCATTGCGCACGAAGCAGATACCGACGCCATGACGCGAAGCGCGGTCGGCCGCCTCGGCCAGGACCGCTCCGGCCGTCCACAGCCCGAGCGAGCGGCCCGCGTCGATGATCGCGGTCGCGGTGGTGTCGGAGACGATCGTGAGTTCGCCGGCGGGATCCACCCGGCCGTCGTCGAACAGCGGTAGATACAGCCTGGTCAGATTGGCCAGACCGTGCGAGCTCATACCGGCGGCATCACCGTAGACGAGCGCCGCGGCGGCTACCGCGGCGCGCTGTGGGGACAGCCCACGGGCGGTGAACACCGCGGCGGTGAACTCGACCAGTTCGTCATGGCCGATCCGGACCGCGGTGGCGGTGTCGGTTTCCGATGTCGTCATCGGGTGTAGCTCCTCTCCAGGGTCGGGTCGGTGGCGATCGCGGCGGCGAAGCGGCCGACGAGGCCGCCGATCTGCCCGGCGTAGGTATCGAGATCGGCCAGTTCGGCGAATTCGCCCGCGGCGTGGGCGTTGTTCGCGTCGAGATCGCCGGGTCCGAAGATCACCGCGCCCACGTCGGGCTGTTCGGCGAGCCAGATGGCATCACAGGTGAACCCCGGCTCGTCCGCCGGGACCAGCGGGATCTCGGCCGCGCCCGCCGCGATCCGCAGTGTGTGGCTGTCCTGCGAATCCAGCGCGGGCAAACCACTTTTGAGCCAGGTGAGGTGGGTGATGGCGGCGGCATCGGCCGCGGTGCGTCCCAGCAGGACCGAATCGGCGTGCCGCGCGGAGAAGTCGGCCAGCAGCCCGGGCAACAGCTGCTCGAGGGCGGATCGGATGCGGTTGCCGGTGGCCGTGTCGGCGTAGGCGATATTGAGCAGCAGGGTGCCGCTGCCGTAGACCCGATTGTGCACCTCGCCGGTGTGCAAACCGGCCACGCAGACGCGCCCACCGTCGGCCCATCGCGGCGCGGCTTCGGCCAGGGCGTGCGCGAGGTAGCCGAGGAGCACGCTCGCGTTGTGTCCGGTGCCGGGCCGGTCGTCGATGGCATCGTCGCCGGTGACGCTGATCCGCGCGGTCATGGCCGCGGTGCTGCGGGTCAGCAGTCGCCCCCCGGTGGGCTCGCAGAAGACATTGATCCGGCCGTACAGCCCCGCCTCGAGCAGCGGCCGGGTGCCGAAGGTGCCCATGGCCCCGCCCTCCTCCCCGGCCACCGCCTGCACGAGTACCCCGAACTGGCTGCCGGCCGGGTCCAGGTCCGACAGCGCCGATCGAAGTCCGGCCAGCAGTGCCACGGCGGGACCCTTGGCATCGATCGCGCCGCGGCCGATGACCCGGCCGCCCTCCACCCGAGGTTCGGGGACTCCGGCGACCGTATCGAGGTGAACGTTGAACATGATCGTGCGTTCCACCGGGACCGTTGGGCCCCACCGCAACACCAGGCTCGGCTGACAGTCGAGGAAATCGGCCCGCTCGGCCGCGCACTCCCGCACCGTCAGCGGCACGTCGGGACGCTGAAGCACCGCGGGGTCGGGCGCGGTGTGCGAATGCACCCGCATACCGAAGCCCGCAGCCGCCTGCGCATAACGCCGGCCGGCCGCCCGCAGCCGCGGTGGCGGTCCGTTCGGGTCCTCCATCGGACCTACGGTGGGCATGGCGAGCAGTTCGACCAGCAAGGCCAGATCGGACTCGGTGAAGGTGCCGGTCATGCGCGCGTTCCCGCAGCGGCGTGCTCGGCCAGAAACCGCTCGAAATCGCGACCGTAGGACACGAATTCGCTACTGTCGCCGATCTGGGTCAGTTGTTCGTGCGGGCGCAGCGACAGATGCGGTTCGATGGAGAAGTAGCCGCGGTAGCCGTGCGCGCGCAGCAGGCCGATGCTCTCGGCGACGCGGCATTCGCCATGGCCCGGTGCCACATACCGGGTGTTCGCCGCCGTGCCCACCGCGTCCTTGACGTGTACGTGCTCGACGAATTCGACTGTTTCGGCGAGGTAGTCGACCTCGTCGTAGCCGTAGGCGCGACCGTTGCCGGTATCGAACAGCAACCGTAGCGCCGGCGAGTCGACGGTGGCGACGAGATCCACCGCGCGCCGTGGATCCGTGCCCGCCCAACCGGCGCAGTTCTCGTGCAGCAACACGATCGCGCTGTCGTGCGCGATCGTGGCGAGCAGGCGCATCCGCCGCAGCACCTCGGCCCGCCAGTGTGCCTGCGACCGCGCATCGTCGGCGCTCGTCTCGTCCCGCGGATAGGACATCACCCGCACATACCGGCAGCCGAGTCGTGCGGCCCGATCGGCCAGCACGCGCAACTCCGTCAGATCGGGCTCCATCGGGGTGGCGATGGACCGGCCCCAGTTGCCGATTCGCGAGTCCAGGCACACCACGTCGAGCCCGGACTCGGCGACCGCGTCCGCTACGGACTCGAATCGCGCGTCGTCCAGATCGGCGAGCGCAATGCCGTCGATGGTGCGCAATTCGATTCCCGGCCAGCCCAGATCGTTCAGGGCGCGCAACTGCTCACCGAGGTCGGCATGGGCTTCGTCACCGATCCCGGCGAGCGGGTTCGGTTGGGTTCGGTCAGCGGGTTCGGGGCGCATCGGCGTCACCGTCCTTCGGCGCGGGCTCGGGTGTTGTGGCAATGGGTCTTCGCCTCGGCCAGCACCGCGACCACCCGCTGATTCAGTTCGAGGGACGAGACCGCCGGACCGGCCGCGGTGCCGCTGAAACGGCGGTAGGTGTCGACAAAGCAGGCGAACATCGCATCGTCGTCGAAGGTTTCGATGGCCGGCGCGGCCAGGCCGTCGGCGCCGGCCGCGCGCACCGATATCCGTCCCACCAGATCGACCGAGTTGATCGGATAGCTGCCGGTCACCGTGCCGTTGGCGAACCGCACCGTGATCCGGCGCTCGGTGAACGGGCTGTCGAGGTCGGACACGATATCGGTCACCGTGCCATTCGTATGGCGCAGCTTCATGCCCGCTCCGCCCATATCCGGCACGACCTGGTGCCGCATGGGCGGCGTGTCGCGGATCCAGGCCGAGGTCATCGTGGCATCGCCGCACAGGGACAGCACCACGCCCACACTGTGCGGCGGTTCCACATCGAAGGCATTGGTGTGGCTGCGTGAGCGCAGCGACAGTTGCAGCCGGGGTTTGCGTTGGCGGATCGAAACCGTCCGTACCTCGCCGAGTGTGCCCGCGGCCATGATCGCCTTGATGCGCGCGGTTACCTCACTGAACAGCCACGGTGCGACCACCGCGATATCCAGGCCGTATCGATCGCGCAGCGCGCGGACGCGTTCGGTGGTGGCGACATCGGTGCCGAGTGGCTTCTCGATCAGGAACTTGCCGAATCCCAGCTCTGCCAGCTCCGCGACCACCGTATCGCGCACCGTCGGCGGCGTGCACAGATGCACCATCGTGGCAGCGGGGTCGCAGCGAACGGCTGCTTCCGCCAGCGACGCGACGGGCTCGACCCCATCGGTGACGGTGGCGGCGGGGTCGAAGCCCAGTGGCGTGGTCTCGTCGAAGACCTCGGCCAGCGCGGGATCTGCTCGACGGCGACGGCGAATGGTGTCCAGCACCCGCAGGTGCAGATCTCTACCGGAATGTCCGAGGCCGACCACGAATGAGCGCAACGAGTTCTCGATTCGTTTCTGGGCGGTGCGATGAATGCGTGCGCGCCGGGATGACTTTGCTGCCTCCATTCATCCGCATTCGGCATGCTGCTGGCGACTGGCAACCTTCTGCCATTGCCGCCATTCGAGGCGAACTGCCAGGCTGTGGCGATCGCAGCCGCCGCGGGCCGCGGTTGATGGAGGTGAAATACCATGCCCGGTTCGATGGTCGTCACCACGGAGAAGGTCGGCGCCTACGCCAGACTCGGGAACATCTACTTCTTCGATCAGCACTTGTGTTTTCTGGTCGCGCTGTCATTGTTGCCGTACGCGGTGCTGCGTGACACCGGCAACTGGTGGTGCATGCTGGCACTGTTCGCGGGATACTATCTGCTGCACCATGCCACCGCGTCGTTCGACGATATCTCGGGTTTCCGGGACGGTTCGGATGCGCGCAACTATCTGGACAATCCGAATTTCAAGCGCAAAGCCGAATACAAACCGCTGATCCTCGGTCAGCTCACCTTGCGCGAGGCCCTCTGGTGCGCCTGGTCGTGCACGGTTGTCGGCGGTATTCTGCTGACGATCGGATTCATTGCCGCGCCATTTCATCCGATCTGGTTGGTGATTTTCGCGGCCCTGATGGTCGTGCTCTGCCTGCAATATTCGTACGGCTTGAATCTGAGCCATATCGGCGGTCAGGAGCTGGTTCTCTTCTGTGGGATCAGCCTGCCGGTTCCGGTGATGTATCTGCTGTTCACCGGCGAGATGAAGCCGGTGGTGATCATGCAGACGTTGCTGCTCGGACTGTGGCAGATGCTGGTGTCGATGTACTCCAATCTGCACGACCGCGAGGTGGATCTGGCCAACGGTCGCATCAATATGGTCACCAAAGCCGCACCGCGCAGCGTGGAGCGAATGGTGATCGGTTTCATGGTGGCCGAGCCGGTGGTTGTCGTGGGATTCGTCGCGGCGGCCGGTGTTTCGCCGTGGTATCTGGCGATGTTGATCCCGATCGGCGCGCTACGGGTGAAGCAGTTCCGAGACGGTGCCGACGATGCCTTGTCGGCTCGCCTGCTGGGCAGGCGGATTCTCGAATTGGGCATCGCCCTACTGGTGGTCCTCAATATAATCACCCAGCATTGATCAGGGTGGGTTCGTCGAAATCGAAAGGACGTCCGATGGGCGATAGTCGCATTGTGGTAGCAGCCGACGACGTGAGCAGGGACTTCAGTGATGGCGAGTCGGTGATCCATGTGGTGCGCAACTGCACGCTCAGCGTGTCCTCCGGTGAGATCGTGGCGATCGTCGGTAAGAGCGGTAGCGGCAAGTCGACCCTGTGCAATCTGCTGTCCGGCCTGGACACTCCGACGTCCGGCTCGGTCAGCCTGCTCGGCCGCAACCTGACCGACTACACCGACGCCGAGATGTCGCGGATTCGGGCTGCCCAGATCGGGTTCGTCTTGCAGAAGGACAACCTGGTGACATCGTTGACGCTGGAGGAGAACGTAGCCGCGCCACTGATCTTCGCGGGCACCAAACGTTCGGAGGCGTTGCGCGCGGCACGTGCCATGCTGGACGATGTCGGCCTCGGACATCGGCTGAGCGCCTGGCCGACCTCGGTCTCCGGTGGTGAGGCCCAGCGTGCCGCGGTCGCGCGTGCCTGCGTCGGTAAACCGGCCGTGGTGTTCGCCGACGAGCCCACCGGCGCATTGGATTCCGAGAACGGCCGGATCGTCATGGATCTGTTCAAGAAGCTGGTCGGCCAGCACGAATCGGCGGGTGTGATGGTCACCCACGATATGGATCTGGCTGCCGAGGCCGACCGGGTGGTTCGCCTGGTCGACGGCACCCTCGAGGACGTCGAGGTGGGTGTGTGAACGGCATCGGACCGGCGCTGACGGTCGCCCGCGCCTTCGCCTACAGCTGGATTCGCCGCCCGATCCGTTTGACCGCCGCGATCACCGCGGGCATCGGTGGTGTCATGCTCACCACGGCGGTGCTGCTCATCGCCGCGACGGTGCTCGGCGCGGTGCGCAGCGCTCCGGTGCAGGGTTTCGCGGCCGGAACCCTCGCGGTGGAGGCGCAATCGCCGGCCGGTATGTCGGCCGATCTGGTCGACAAGATCGGCAGCGAGACCGGCACGGTGCGGTCGCGAATGCTGGTGGGAAATACGAAGATCGATGTCGATGGTGAGTTCACCTCGGTGGTCGTGCTCGGCGTCGATCTGAACCTGCCCCGCATGCTGGAGCCCACGGCATTGAGCGGTGGCAATATGGGGTTGCTCGCCCCGAATACGGTGTACATGTCGCGGGATTGGGCCACGGACAAGGGCATCGCCGATGGCGACACCGTCACCGTGTCGACCCCGACCGGTCGGCAGCAGTGGAAGGTCGCCGGACTGCTCGAGCAGGACTTCGCCAATGGCGGTGCCGTGCTGGTCGCTCCGATCGGCAATGTCGCGACCGCGTTCGACCGGGGCGACCGCACCGACGTCTTGTTGATGCAGCCCGGCGCCGGCGCGAGCGGTGACGCGATCGCCGACAAGACCCGTTCCCTGCTCGACGGTGCCGCCGTGGTGAAGGCGCCCGCGGATCTGCTCTCCGGCTACAACCGCACGTTCAAGACCCCGTTGTCGATCCTGGCCATGTTCGCCGCCATCGCGATCATGACCTCGGGCGTGGTGTTGTTCCTGACCTGGCGTCTGGTGCTGGCCGATGCGGCGCCGATTCTGTCACGGTTGCGCCTGCTCGGTGCGCGTCACCGCGATCTGATCCTCGGCTCCGGCGCGGTGATGTTGCCGATTCTGTTGTTCACCTATCTCATCGGCGCGGTCGCGGGCCTGTTCCTCGGCAGCAGGCTATCGGCGTTCACCACCCAGATCACCAATCTCACCCAGCAGGCGCTCAATCCGGGCTTCCCCTGGCTGCCCGCGGTGCTCGGCGCCTTCGGTGGCGCGGTGGTGATGTTCGGCTTCGCCTGGCTGTCGGGGTTGCGGCGGCTGCGCTCGGTGGCGCCGATCGACGCGATGAACAACCGCGACACCCAGGCGGTCCGCACCTCCAAGGTCACCGCGCCGCTGGCCGGCGCCGTGGTGGCGGTGGTGCTCGGGGTGCTGATCCTGCTGCTGGCACCGCCGCTGTTCAAATCGGCGGCGCTGGTGCCGCTGCTGTTCGCGGTCGCGGTGCTGGCCACGGTGCTTCCCGTGCTGGCCGGCGCCGGTCTGCGTACCGGAACGAGCGGGCCGACCGGCATGTTCGTCGGTCGCCATCTCGAAGTGGGCTGGCGCCGCAATGCCGCGTTGACCATCACGTTCGCGGTGGCGATGGTCATGTCGATCTCGATGTCCGGGGTGTCGACGAGCATCAAGAACGAGGTGGGCAACTCGGTGGACCGCTGGTCCTCGGTCGATCTGTTCGTCCAGGCGGCACCGACCGGTGAGTTGCTCACCGGTGAGGCACTACCGATGTCGATGCTCGATGAACTCGAAACCTTGCCCGGTGTCCGCTCGGCCTACGGTTTCTCCCTCACCGCGGTCGGCATCGATGACACCCGCTACCCGCTGTGGTCGTGGTCCGGGCAGCGGCTCGGTGAGCTGACCCGGCTCCAGGTGCTCGAAGGCCCGGAGCAGGTGCTGGACAGCCTCACCGACGACACGGTGGCGGTGACGTCGAACTTCGCCCGCACTCAGAACTACGACCTCGGCGACACCTTGGACCTGCCGACCCCCGATGGTCACCGGCAGGTGCGTATCACCGCCATCGTCGACGATTCGGTGTCCGACGGCGGCACCATCATCGTCAGCGAAAGCCTGTTCCGCACCATCGCGGGCAATGGTGACATCACCACCGTCGGCATCGACCTGCTGCCGGGAGCCGATCGAGGCCAGGTCGAGCAGGCGGTGATGGCGATGCTGCACGATCGGTATCCGCGGGCGCAGTCGACCGACGCGGCCGGTCTGCGTGCCGGATTCGTCTCGCTGACCGGGCGTCTGGTCAGTGCGTTCGAGGCGTTCGCCTGGGTGATGTTCATCGTGGCGACCGCGGTCGGTGCCGCGACCCTGGCCTCCAATCTGGCCGAGCGGCAACGCAGTATCGCGCTGACCCGGCTGGTCGGCGGTGCGCGCACCTCGGTGCGGCGGCAACTGCTCATCGAGGCGGTGGTGATCGCCATCGTGGCCTGGCTCGTCGCCGTGCCGGGTGGGTTGCTGGCCATACCCGCCATGATGAGTGCCCTGTCGGTGCAGAGTGGCCTGCTGCCACCGGTGACGGTCCCGGTGCCACTGCTGGTACTCAGTCTGCCGCTCACCTTCCTCGCGGTCGGTGCGGCGCTGTTCATCGCCCGGCGGTCCTCCCGCGAGATTCCACTGGCCGAACTGATCGCTCAGGAATGACCGGCCTGAACGTTCGGTAATGAGCTGGTGGACGAGCCCCCGGCCCGGTGTTTCGCCGGGCCGGGGGCTCATATCGTCGTCGCATCCGGCACCGCCGCACCGGATCGGATCACCAGGGGTCGTTGGAGTTCAGTGCGGTCAGCAATTGCCGGATCGCCGCGACCCGCCGCTGTTTGCCCGGTAGCTCGTCCAATGCGCATTCCGGATCGGCGGGTGGGCCGAGATGGGTGCATCCGCGCGGGCAATCCTCGATGGCCTCGGCCAGATCGGCGAAGGCGGCGATGACATCGTCGGGCGTGATGTGGGCGAGCCCGAAGGAGCGAACGCCCGGGGTATCGATGACCCAGCCGCCCGCGGGCAGGGGCAGGGCCACCGATTGGGTGGAGGTGTGCTTGCCCTTGCCGACGCCGGAAACCTCGCCGACGGCGCGGTCGGCGTCGGGGACCAGGCGGTTGACGAGAGTGGATTTGCCGACGCCGGAATGACCGATGAAGGCGGTGAGGTGGCCGGTGAGCAGGTTGAGCACCGGCTCGATGGGGTCGTCGACGCCGCCGTAGACGATGGTGAGATCGAGATCGTCGAAGAGGGTGGCGAATTCGGAGTCGGCGGCCAGGTCGTGTTTGGTCAGGCACAGGATCGGTTGCAGCCCACCGGCATACGCGGCGACCATGGCGCGTTCCACGAATCCGGTGCGCGGCGGCGGGTCGGCCAGCGCGACGACGATGAACAGCCGTTCGGCATTGCCGACCACCACCCGCTCGAAGGGGTCGGTGTCATCAGCGGTGCGGCGCAGGACCGTTCGGCGTTCGACGACGCGCACGATGCGAGCCAGGGTGTCGGGTTTGCCGGACAGATCGCCGACGACGTCGACCTGATCGCCGACGACGATCGGGGTCCGGCCGAGCTCACGCGCGCGCATCGCGACGATCAGCCGGTCCGGATCCCCATCGAGCACACATCCCCAGCGGCCTCGGTCCACCGACACCACCATGGCGGATTCGGCATCGTTGTGTTGCGGACGGGTCTTGGTGCGCGGACGCGAACTCTTACCGGGACGCACCCGCACATCGGATTCGTCGTAGCCGGCCAGAGAGCGCCCGCGCCGGCTCAGCGCACCGCTCCCTGATCGGCGGGATCGAGCATCCGTTCCCACAGCGACACGAAATCGGGCAAGGTTTTCGCCGTCGTGCCGATGTCCTCGATCTCGACCCCGGGGACGGTGAGGCCGAGAATCGCACCGGCGGTGGCCATCCGGTGGTCGGCGTAGGAATGCCAGCGGCCGCCGGTGAGCGGAGCGGGCACGATCTCGAGTCCGTCCTCGGTCTCGGTGACATTGCCGCCGAGCCGGTTGATCTCGGTGGACAGCGCGGCCAGTCGGTCTGTCTCGTGCCCGCGCAGGTGCGCGATACCGCGCAGGTAGGACGGCGAATCGGCGAGCGCGGCGAGGGCGGCCACGGTGGGGGTGAGCTCGCCGACGTCGTGCAGGTCGATGTCGATACCGGCCAGCCGGTCCGGGCCGCTGACGGTCAGCACACCGTCGAAGATGCGCGCCTCGGCGCCCATCCGCACCAGGATCTCCCGGATGACGTCGCCGGGCTGGGTGGTCAGCCGCGGCCAGTGCGGAATGCTGACGCTACCTCCGGTGACCGCCGCCGCGGCGAGGAACGGCGTCGCGTTCGACAGGTCCGGCTCGACCTCCCAATCCACGGCTGCGATCGGGCCGGGCGTCACGACCCAGGTCTGCGCCTTGCGGCTGTCGGCGGGCGCTTGCACCTGCACGTCGGCGTGCCGCAGCATTTCCACCGTCATCTCGATATGCGGCATCGACGGCAGCGCCTTGCCGTCGTGATGGACGGTGATTCCCTCGTCGAACCGTGCCGCCGACAGCAGCAGGCCGGAGACGAATTGCGAGGAACCCGAGGCATCGATGGTCACCGCACCGCCGCGCAGGCCTGCTGCGCCGTGCACGGTGAACGGCAGGGCGTCACCCTCGATCCGCGCGCCGAGCCCGCGCAACGCGTCGAGGATGGTGCGCAGCGGGCGGACCCGGGCCTGGGCGTCTCCGTCGAAGGCCACCGCACCGTCGGCGAGAGTGGCCAGCGGCGGCAGGAACCGCATCACGGTGCCCGCCAGCCCGCAGTCGACCGAGCCGCCGCGCAGGGTGCCCGGGGTGACGGTGAGAGTTTCGGCATCCCCGTCGATCCGCACGCCGAGGGCCCGCAGCGCGTCGATCATCAGGTTGGTGTCGCGGCTGCGCAGCGCACCGGTGATCGTCGACGGCCCCTCGGCGAGCGCGGCCAGGATCAGTGCTCTGTTGGTGATCGATTTCGATCCGGGCAGGGTCACGGTCGCGTGCACGGGGGCGTCGACATGGGGCGCTGGCCAGAAATTCACCCGTCCATCTTCGCTTATCCGCGGCGCGGATACACGGGCGGCGTGCAATCCGCCCGTTCTGTTACTTGTGCCTCCCATGCAACACCGGCACCAGGCGACGCAGAAGTTTCATGGTCGACTGGGTGCGGGAGTAGCTGAGCAGGGTCATACCCGGGATGCTGAACCGCTGGATCGCGATCGAATGGGGGCTGACGAATTCGCGCAGGCCCTGCTCGCCGTGGATGCGGCCGATGCCGGAATCACCGCTGCCGCCGAAGGGCAGCCCCGGAATGGCGGCGAAGCCGAGCACCGAATTCACCGAGGTGGCCCCGGCGCGCAGCCGGCGGGCGATCTCGAGCCCCTGCTTGCGCGAGTACACCGCCGAGCCGAGGCTGTAGGTGGAGTCGTTGGCCAGGGCGATCGCCTCGTCGACGCTGTCGACGGTGCGAATGGTCACGGTGGGGCCGAAGGTTTCCTCCTTGACCGCCGCCGAATCCTCGGGGGCATCCAGCAGCACGACCGGCTCGATGAAGGGGGCCTTGACCGATTCCGGACCACCGACCACGGCGGTGGCGCCCTTGGCGATGGCGTCGTCGATGTGGCGGCGCACGATATCCACCTGGCTCGGCATCGTCATCGGGCCGTAGTTGGCACCGGCCTCGGCCCCGGGCTTGACATCGGTCAGGATGCGGCTCACCTCGGCCACGAACTCCTCGCGCACCGAGCGATGCACGTACACGCGCTCGACGCCGGCGCAGGTCTGGCCGCTGTTGGAGGTGGCGCCCCAGGCGACGGCGTCCGCCGCGGCCTTCACATCGGCGTCCGGTGCCACGATCACGGCGTCCTTGCCGCCGCATTCCAGCAGTACCGGGGTGAGGGTGTCGGCGGCGGCCGCCATGATCTTGCGACCGGTGCCGGGCGAGCCGGTGAACGCGATCTTGTCCACGCCGGCGCGCACCAGCGCCGCTCCGGTGGCGCCGTAACCGTTGACGGTGGTGAACACGCCCTCCGGCAGGTCCGGATTGGCCTTGGTGAACGCCTCGGCGAGGAAATTGCCGATGCCGGTGGAGTATTCGCTGGGCTTGAACACCACAGTGTTGCCGGCGGCGAGCGCATAGGCGATGGAACCGTTGGGGGTGTAGACGGGATAGTTCCACGGGCCGATCACGCCGACAACGCCCAGCGGGCGATGCTCGAGCCGGGCCGAGAAGTTCGACATGAGCGCGCCGGGGGAGATCTTCTTGGGCGCCAGCACCTTCTTGGCGTGCTTGGCCGCCCAGGCGATGTGCTCGAGGGCGAGCATGAGCTCGAGGAAGGCGTCGTCGAGCGGCTTGCCGTTCTCGGCGTGGATCAGCGCGCAGAACTCGTCGGAATCGGCGACCAGCCGGCTCGACCAGCGCAGCAACGCTTTACGGCGCTCGTCGAAATCGAGTGCGGACCAGGTCTCGGCGGCCTTGCGGGCGGTGGCGACGGCGGCGCGCACGGCGTCCTCGTCGGCGATGGGGTAGGTGGCCAGGGTCGCGCCGGAGGCGGGGTCGACCGAGGTGAGCACCGTGTCCGCGGGGGCGGCGTCGGTCGTTGTCACAGGGGCTCCTCATGCCGGGCGCCCGGACGATCGGCCGGGGCGCTGGGTGGTGGCGTGGCTTGTCGGGCGCATGCCGAGTGGGCCGGAGGAAACCCTCCGACTCGTTGAGAGAATGTTATGGCATTACTCTCAGGGTGTCATCAGTTCTGGGTGATCGATTCGACAGCGGGCGCCGGCGCCGAGGATCCCGAACGCAGATCGGTGACCACTGCGGGGGTGAAATCGAACAGATTCGGATCGAATTCCGCGCTGAGCGGATTCAGATTGCAGATCGTGCCCACCACGTAGACCCCGCGCGGGAGTCCGGGAAACGAACCGGTGATCTGCCCGGTCGCCGAGGCGAGCTGGATCCGCGGGCCCGCGGCGAGCGCGCCCTCGGCGATCAGCCGTTGCAGCAGTGCGAAAACATCGGGTTCGCGTCCGCTGAGGGTGTCGATGGCGGCGGGAGCGAGGATCGGTGCGGCCACCAGTACGTCGACGACGGCGGTGGTGCATTCACCCCGGATCACGGGGAAGACGTCGCGCCGGTTGGGCACATTGTCGATGGTGTAGTCGATGGTGGTGCCCGAGACCGTAGCGATGAGCGAGACGGGTGGTCGCGGGTCCTGTGCGGCGGCCACGGCGGGCAGGGCTGTGGTGGCGAGACCGGTGAGCGCGAGCACTGCGCAAACTCGGGCGATGGTGGAACGGAAGGAGCGGGATCTGAGCATGGATCTCTCCTCTTCGTGGAATCCGCTCACGCTAACAGCCGCACGCAGGTCACAGGCCGATTTCCGGGTGGTGTCCTGGCAGCGGATCCGGTGTGCGAGGGCCGAGTTCGCCGCCGGTGTCGGTGCCCGGTGGCAGTATCGGGAATATGTGCGGACGCTATGCGACGACGACCAACCCCGGCCGGCTCGCGGTCGAGCTGGACGCGATCGACGAGACCGGCGAGGAACCCGGTTCGGCGGGTTCCGATCGCGGCGGCGCGAATTACAACGTCGCCCCGACGACGCAGGTGCTGACGGTGGTCGAGCGCCACGACCACGACCACCCCGACGACGACCCGCGCCTGCGGATCCGCCGCATGCGCTGGGGCCTGATCCCGCATTGGACCAAAGCGGCCGAACCGGGGGTGCCGGTGAAGGGCAAACCGCTGTTCAACGCGCGCGCCGACAAGGCCGCCACCACCCCGTCGTTCCGGGACGCGGTGAAGTATCGCCGGTGCCTGGTGCCGATGGACGGCTGGTACGAGTGGCTGGTGCAGCCGGATCCGTCCGGCGCCAAGAGCAAAGTCGTCAAGCACCCGTATTTCATGTCGGCCGCCGACGGTTCGCGGCTGTACATGGCCGGCTTGTGGTCGGTGTGGCGCGACAAAAGCCTGCCCGAGGCCGAGCCGCTGCTGTCGTGCACCATCCTGACCACCGATGCCGTCGGCGATCTCACTCGCATCCACGACCGGATGCCCTTGCCGATGCCGCGCGAGCACTGGGATGCCTGGCTGGATCCGGATCACCCGGCGCCGGTCGAACTGCTGCGACCGCCGACGCCGGAGCTGGTCGCCGGTATTGCCGCACGGCCGGTGTCACCGCGGGTCAACAGCGTGCGCAATAACGGGCCCGAGCTGTTGGAGCCGGTCGGCGAGGAGTCCGAACAGATCAGCTTGCTGTAAGCGCCGGGGCTCGCGTTCCGCGCGCCGCCCGATAGGAGACCTGGTCCGGGCCGCTGTGGGTGCTGTCCGCCCACCTCGGAGCGACAACGAGCGACAACATTGAGAATTGTCGCTCCGAGGTGGGCGAAGATATGTCCTGCGTGACCGGGCGGTCGGGTCAGATCGAGCAGCCCACCGTCGGCGTCACGACGTTCAAACCGCATTTGAGGATGTTCGCGGCCAGGTCGATGACCTCGCTGGCCAGCCCGCCGCCGAACTCCTCGGCGCGCTGGGCGCGCTCGTCCTTCTTGGGTTCGCCGGCAGTGCCGCCGTCTTCCCCACCCTCGAACGGGTAGCTGGGCTGGCCGCCCTGCGGCGCGGCGACCGCGGCCGGGGTAGACAGCACCGCGGGGCCCGCGGCCAGGATCAACGCCCCGGACAGGGCGACGATCGTGGTGCGCAGACGTTGGCGCGGGGACATTCGCATCACATCCTCGGATCGGTCGGAAACTTGGCGCTTCAATTGACGCACACCGAACCGCCCGAGGCGAGGTTTGACGGCGTGGCGCCCCAGCGTTTCCTGCGCGGCGCCACCGAGTTTCAGCCCGCGACCACCGGCGCGACGACCGCGTCGGTCAATCGGATCAGGTCGGCCGGTGCCAACTCGATCTCGAGTCCGCGCCGTCCGGCGCTGCACAGGATGCGTTCCCAGCGGGTCGCCGAGGCGTCCACGACGGTCGGCAGGGCCTTGCGCTGGCCCAGCGGTGAAATCCCGCCCAGCACATAGCCGGTGCTGCGCTCGGCCTTCGCCCGGTCGGCCATGGCGGCCTTGGGTGCGCCGAGTGCGGCGGCCGCCGCCTTCAGCGACAGGCTCCGCGGCACCGGCAGCACCGCGACGGCGAGCGATCCGGTCGACAGTTCCAGCACCAGCGTCTTGAAGATCTGTCCTGGGTCCAGACCCAGCTCGGTCGCGAGCGCGTCGACCGCCTCGGTGCCGTAGGAGTCGGTGCGCGGGTCATGGGCGTAGGCGTGCACCCGATGCTCGGTCGCGGCCTGCACGAGGGTGCGGATCGCGGGGGTGGAGGCTCGTGCCATACCGGTCACCCTAAGTCGGCTGTCGAGCCGATTTCGCCGCCGAGTCCAACGGCCCGCTGGAAGCCGCTCGCGGCCTCGAACCCGGACCGCTACCGGATTCGACGCCGCCGGGACCGCTCGCGCGGACTCGGGAACACCGTGAGTGGTTCCTCTGTTGCATGCGGTAACAGCGATCGCGCGTGATTCCCGGCGGAGTGCGTGACGGCTCGCATTCCGTCGCCGCGCAGGTCCGGCGCAGTCCATGAAGGAGGAGCGTTGCCCGTTCTGGTCGAAGAACGCCCGGTATGGACCGAGGTGCCGCAAGCTCGGTTCCCGGCGGAAACACTGGTGCCGGTAGATTTGGCGGAGACGCCGATCGAAGGGACACCTGTGACGAGCGACGAAGACGTGGCGGAGGATCCGACCGCGCTGGCTCAGCGGTTCGAGCGCGACGCGCTCCCGCTGCTCGACCAGCTCTACGGCGCCGCGCTGCGTATGACCAGGAACCCGGCCGACGCCGAGGACCTGGTGCAGGAGACCTACGTCAAGGCCTACCAGGGCTTCAAGTCCTTCAAGGAGGGCACCAACCTGCGTGCCTGGCTGTACCGGATCCTGACCAACACCTACATCAACTCCTACCGCAAGAAGCAGCGTCAGCCCGCGCAGTACCCGACCGACGAGATCACCGACTGGCAGCTGGCCGCGACCGCCGAGCACACCTCGACCGGGCTGCGTTCGGCCGAGGTGGAGGCGCTGGACGCGCTGCCCGACGACGACATCAAGGCCGCGTTGCAGGAGCTGCCGGAGGAATTCCGGATGGCGGTGTACTACGCCGATGTCGAAGGCTTCCCGTACAAGGAGATCGCCGACATCATGGGCACGCCTATCGGTACGGTGATGTCCCGGCTGCATCGCGGCCGTAAGCAACTGAAGGGTTTGCTCGCCGACGTGGCGCGCGAACGTGGATTCAACCGCGCCGGGGGCACGTCAGACGATACGTCCGCGTCCACCGCGGACACGGTGCGCCAGGAGGTCAAGCAGTGAGCGCCGAGCACGATCCCGACATGGAGCTCGACTGCACGGCGGTACTCGCCGATGTGTGGCTGATGCTCGACGGTGAATGCGACGACTCGACCCGTGCGCGGCTACAGCACCATATGGATCACTGCGCGCCGTGCATCGAGGCCTACGGCATCGAGGAGAAGCTCAAGGGCCTGCTCAGCCGCAAATGCGGCGGCGACCGCGCGCCCGATTCGCTGCGCGAGCGGTTGACCGTGGAGATCCGCCGGTCGGTGACGATGCGCCAGGAGACCACCCGCATCGAATCCGCGGAGTCCTGAGCGGGTCCGGCACCCGGAAAACGAACGAGCGGCACGTCCTTCCGTCAGGAAGTGACGTGCCGCTCGTTTTCGGTCGAAGACCGAGCGAACGCGCGTCAGGCGTTCGGACGCTTGCCATGGTTGGCGGCGTTGCCCTTGCGGCTGCGCTTCTTACGGCCACGTTTACCCATCGGTAGCTCCCGGATCACCCCCGCCTGCGCGGGGAACTCGTCGATAATTGGGACAGTCTCCCCGCATGCGCGGGCAAAGACGAATCCTCCCCGCCGGTGCGGGGCCCGTGCCAATCTACCGCACACTCCGGCGGCGCCGACCGGGGGATTCCTCGGCGAAGGCGGTGGCCGGGAGTGTGATTGGCTATATCGTCAGCGGGACCTGCCGCCCACGGCGGTGACCCATACAACAGAGGCGAACGGGGTGTCATGGCTGAGGAAGTACGTGCGGAGATGGTCTCGACAGTGCTGACGGTGGAGGTCGCCGTCGGTGACAGGGTGACCCACGACCAGACTCTGGTGCTGCTCGAGTCGATGAAGATGGAGATTCCGGTGATCACCGAGGTCGGTGGCGAGGTCACCTCGATCGCGGTCACCCCCGGTCAGGTACTGCAGCAGGGCGATCTGATCGCCGTCATCTCCTGAGCGCGGGCGGAATCGAAGCGACTGATCGATCATGGCGACACTGAGCGAGCTGCTGGCCGAACACACCGATCTACCCGGCGTCGCGGTGGATCATCTGCAGCGGGTGGTGGGGGATTGGCAGCTGCTCGCGGATCTGTCCTTCGCTGATCTGCTGCTGTGGGTGGGTGCTGGACCCGTCACCGACGGAGCCGACATCGTGTGCGTGGCGCAGTGCAGGCCCACCACCGCGCCCACCGTGCACTACGAGGATCTCGTCGGCACCCAGGCGCTGCGGACCGAGCATCCGCAGGTGTTCGAGGCCCTCACCACCGGCCGGATCGTGCGCACCGACGGCGAGGCCGACGCCAAGGGTGTCTACCACCCGCATCCGGTGGACGCCATCCGTGAAGCCATCCCGGTGCGCTGCGGCGACGATGTGATCGCGGTCTTGAGCCGCGACACCGACCTGCAGCGTTCCAAGGTGCGCAGCACCCTGGAGATCGCCTATGTGGCGTGTGCCGACGATCTGTGCCAGATGATCGCCGACGGCACCTTCCCGACCACCGAGGATCGTGCGGCCACCCATTCCAGCCCGCGCGCCGGCGACGGGTTCATCCGGCTCGATACCGAGGGCATCGTCACCTACGCCAGCCCCAACGCGCTCTCGGCCTATCACCGGATGGGCCTGCAGGCCGATCTGGCCGGCCAGGATCTGGCCGTCACCACGCGTTCACTGATCACCGATCCGTTCGATGCGCAAGAAGTGGTCGGCGATATTCAGGCCGCGCTGGCCGGGCGGACCGGGCGCCGGATGGAGGTCGAGGCCAGAGGCGCGACAGTGCTGTTGCGCACCCTGGTGCTGCGTCCGCACGGGCAGCTGGCCGGTGCCGCGGTGCTGGTGCGCGACGTCACCGAGGTCAAGCGCCGCGACCGTGCGCTGCTGAGCAAGGACGCCACCATCCGGGAGATCCACCACCGGGTGAAGAACAACCTGCAGACTGTGGCCGCACTGCTGCGGTTGCAGGCCCGCCGCACCGAGAACGAGGAGGCGCAGGTCGCGCTGACCGAATCGGTCCGCCGCGTCACCTCCATCGCCTCGGTGCACGAGATGCTGTCGATGTCGGTCGATGAAGAGGTCGATCTCGACGAGGTGGTGGACCGGCTGCTGCCGATCATGGCCGACGTCGCGACCGTGCACACCGCGCGGATCAAGGTGCGCCGGGCGGGTTCGCTCGGTGTGTTCTCCGCCGAACGGGCGACACCGTTGGTGATGGTGCTGACCGAGCTGGTGCAGAACGCCATCGAGCATGCCTTCGATGCCGGCGAGAACGGTACCGTGACGATTCGTTCGGAGCGTTCGGCGCGCTGGCTCGACGTCATCATCAGCGACGACGGCCGTGGCCTTCCGCCCGGTTTCAGCCTGGAATCCTCCGATCGCCTCGGCCTGCAGATCGTGCGGACGCTGGTGACGGCGGAGCTGGGCGGTTCCATCGGCCTGCATCCTGGCGCCGATATCGGCACCGACGCGGTGCTGCGGGTTCCGCTCGGTCGGCGTTCGGGCCGCTGAACCCTCGGCCTGCCCAGCCGCGGAAAACGACTGGTCAAGCCCCGTTTTCGAGCGAAGCGAGAGCGAGCTCCCAGAGTTCGCGGCCCGTGTCGGGCGGCGTGAAAAATAACAGAGCCCGGCACCTCAGCGGGTGCCGGGCCGAATGCGATTCGGGTCCGGGCTGGGGCCCGAATCGCTCGTCTGACCGAGGGTCAGACGACCGTGCGGGTGCGGGTGCGCGCGTTGCGGCGTTTGAGCGCCCGACGCTCGTCCTCGCTCATGCCTCCCCACACACCGGCATCCTGTCCGGACTTCAGGGCCCACGACAGGCAGTCGGCGGTTACCGGGCAACGAGCGCAGACCAGCTTGGCATCGGCAATCTGCGCGAGCGCCGGACCACTGTTACCCACCGGGAAGAACAGTTCGGGGTCCTCGTCGCGACAGATGGCCTTGTGGCGCCAGTCCATTCCTCTGCTCCTTTACTGGGCGCCACAAATGGCGCCGATGGTTTGTGGATCGTTCACTTGTGCGACCTGAATGTTTCCGCACGGTTGCTTGTGAATGCTTTCACGAACACCGTAGATGTCAATAGGTATCCGGTGCACCGTGGGGAAGCTCACGCTCTGAAGGTCCCGCATGGGGAGCCTGCCCGGTCCTTTGTACTCGCTCCGCCGAGTTTTCGCAGCACAACGGCGATGTTTTTCACCTCGGCGAGTCTCACGACGGGCGCGGCGCGACGACTTCCAGCACGTCGGGGACCGCGGTGAAATCCACCACGTTGCGTTTGCCGATGAAGTCGCCATCGATTTGCAGGCCGATCTCCTGATCGGTCTCGATTCGCACCGACGCCACGTCGTCTTCGCGAAACAATTTGCGTGACTTCGGGTTTCCGTTCGGTGCCAGAAGTTGGCCGGCGACCCGCAAAGTCGGCAGCAAAGCCATCGATCGCATGGCGAACACGCCGAGCCCGGATTCGAAGGCGGTGCCCGGGTTGGTGCGCACGGGGGTGGCGTTCAGGTAGGTCCACGGACTGGTGTTGGTCACGAAGGCGTAATGCACGCCCTCGACCGGGTCGTGTCCGGGAACCATGACGGTGGCCTCGGGCTTGTGCCGTTTGGCCCGGAAGAACTGGCGCACCGTGGTCGCCAGATAGCGCACCGGAGTGGCGGCTTTTCCGTTCGCGCGGCTGGCGTCGATGGCCTCGCACACGTCGGCGTCCAGGCCGACGCCCGCGCTGAAGCAGAACCAGCGATCGTCGGCGATGCCGAGCCCGATGCGGCGGTCGTCGTTCACCGACAGCAGGTCGATCAGCTGGTTGGTGGCCGCGACCGGATCGGGTTTCAGGCCGAGAGCACGCGCGAAGACGTTGGCCGAGCCGCCGGGGATCACGCCGAGCCGCGGCCGCCACGCCTGGCCGTCGTCCACCTGGGGCAGCGGCAGGAACCCGTTGATCGTCTCGTTGACGGTGCCGTCGCCACCGTGCACGACGATGAGATCCATCTCATTGGTCGCCGCCCACTGGGCGAGCTCGGCGGCATGGCCCCGATGCTGGGTATGGGCGACGGTCAATTGCGTCCGGCTCTCCAGCGCATGGGCCAGCAGGTCCCTGGTGGCCGCGGTGGTAGAGGTGGCATTCGGATTCACGATCAACAACGTCCGCACCTACGCACCTTAATTCAGCCGGGTTACCGGTTCGGCCGATGCCACGGTCGTCGGGCCCGCGACCTACCCTGGTCGGGTGGCTGAGCGAGATGACGTCGGAACGGTGCCGGGCACGGTGCGTGGCGCCGGTGGGCTGGTGGCCTTGGAGGGCGCCGTCGCGGTGACGGTAGCGATCGTGCTGGTGGTGCGAGGTCTGCTCGGCCACGATCAGAGCCAGGCCAGCGGATACGGCACGGCCGCGTGGTTCGTGATCCTCGGCGGTGCGGTGCTGGCGGCGGGGATCGGCCTGCTGCTCGGCCAGCGCTGGGGCCGGGCCATCGCGGTGATCGCGCAGTTGTTGCTGTTGCCGGTGGTGTGGTCGTTGCTGACCGATTCCCATCAGCCGTTCTACGGCGCCCTGCTCGGTGTGGTGGTGGTCGGGGCGTTGGTGTTGTTGTTCACACCGGCCACCAGTCGCTGGATGGCCCGCGAGTACGGCATCGATCCGGACTGACGCCGCCGAACCGCCCGTCACTTCGGTTCAGCGTGTGGTCGCTTCTTTCAGCGCCTGACGGCACAGGTGATCGGCGCGCCGGGTGGTCTCCGGCAGCCGGTACTTCGGCGTCAGCGCGAGCACCTGGGCACAGGCGGTGTCCAGGTCGATGAGGTGGCCGACCGAGACGAACACCGGCTTCACCCCGGCGCGGGTGCGCAGCGCCCGGCCGACGACCTCGCCGTCGATGGTGATGTCGGCCTGTGCGCCGCGTTCGGGGCCGGGCTCGCCGCATTCACCCCAGGCCGATTTGGCGACGCCGATGGTCGGCAGCCCGGTGACCACGCCGACATGGCAGGCGAAACCGAACCGGCGCGGATGAGCAAGGCCCTGGGCATCGCAGACCAGTAGGTCGGGCGCGTCGGTGAGCCGTTGCAGGGCGGTGACCGTGGTGGGCATTTCGCGGAACGAGAGCAGCCCGGGGATGTAGGGAAATGTGGTGGTTCCGTAGGCCACGGTGGTGTCGACGGTCTCCAGGGTCTGCGCGTCCACGACGACGATGGCCGCGGCGACGGTGCCATCGTGGTGATAGGCGGAGTCGAGCCCGGCAATGGTGCGAAAGCGCGGTGGCCGCGGATTCTCGGCGCGCACCAGCGGACGCAGCTCATCCTGCATCGCCATCGCCTCGGTTTCCGAGGCCGGCCAGCGGTCCGGCAGCGACAGCCACATCAGCGATCTCCGGCCAGGGCCGCCAGCGCCTTACCGGACAACCGGTAGCCCACCCAGTCGTCCTGTACGTCCGCGCCAAGGGACTCGTAGAAGTCGATGGACGGGGTGTTCCAGGTGAGCACCGACCAGCAGACCCGGCTGTATCCGTTGCGCACCGCCTCCTCGGCCAGCGCCGCGATGAGCGCCTTACCGAGCCCGGTGCCGCGCGCCTGTGGCTTGACGAACAGATCCTCCAGGTAGATGCCGTGCACGCCGTCCCAGGTGGAGTAGTTCAGGAACCAGATGGCACAGCCGGCCACTTCCTCGCCAACGGTGGCGACATGGGCGAACAGCGCGGGGGCGGGCCCGAACAGCGCGGTGTGCAGTTGTTCGGCGGTGAGGGTGCACTCGTGCCCGGCCTTCTCGTATTCGGCCAGGTCGTAGACCAGCTCGACCAGGGCGGGCACATCCTCGGGGACCGCGCGGCGGATGGCGGTGCCGGTCATCGGGAGAGCTCCTCGGCCGGGACGAGGTTGTGGCCGCGGACGGTGCGTGCGCCGTGGTCGTAGCCGAGCACGCTGATCGCGCCGGTCGTCATGGCGAACCGGCGGCCCTCCCGGATATCGAACTCGCACCAGCGGGCGATGAGGACGCGGGAGAAATGCCCGTGCCCGACCAGCACCACATCGCGTTCGGCCAGTTGTTCGGTGGCGGTGGCCAGGACCCGGTCGGCGCGGGCGCGCACCTGCTCGGCGGATTCCCCGCCGGGCACCGGGTGGGTCCAGACCGTCCAGCCGGGCACCGTCTCCCGGATCTCGGTGGTGGTGCGGCCCTCGTAGTCGCCGTAATCCCATTCGGCCAGGTCGGCGTCGACGATGGCCGATGCGAGGCCCGCCAGCTCCGCGGTGCGCGCCGCGCGCAGACGCGGACTGGTGTACACGGCCGGGGCGCGCAGTTTCAGGTCCGTGAGCAGCTGTCCGGCCGCGCGGGCCTGCTGTTCGCCACGCTCGGTGAGCGGCAGATCGGTGGTGCTGGTGTGCTTGCGTTGCGCGGACCAGGTGGTCTCACCGTGGCGCAGGACTATCAGCCGGGCATGCTCGAGTTCGGACATGTGATCCATCATGAGCCACCGTGCTCGCGCCGGGGAGGTTCGCCTGCGGAGCATGGCGGTATCGCTCGGCCCACGCGGCCGCCGTGCCCGGCCGACGCCGGCCCGTCGGCGGACGAGCCGGGTGCCCCGGTGGCTGCTGTGCGCATGATGGTGAGTGTGCCATCGGGCACCGACAGAAACGGGTTCAGCCCAGTGCCACCAGCTGATCGCCGCGATGTTCGAGAACGACATCGCCCAGCACGCCCAGTGCGATGGGGGAGCCGTCGTATCCCTTGCGGTCCACCGGGATCCGAGTGACCTCCGTGCCCGTCGCCGGGTCCAGCGCGGCGATGGCGCCCTCGACCGGAACGAGGATATGCCCGGCCATCAATGCCGGGCTGCCGAGTGCGCCCGCGGCCGTCCACATCGGGTCGAAAGTACTGGCGTTCAAGGCGATCAGGCTGTTGCCGGTGAACACCAGGTAGGCCGAGCCGATCCGAGTCGTGCTGGTCGTGTCGGCCAGCGGAGCCGAAAGTTCATGCGCCACCAGGGGATTGCCGGTGGCATCGAAGACCGCCAGCCGGGGCGGCGCGGCCTCGGGTGCGGCGGCGCCCGGCAGGTAGAGCACGATGCGGTTGTCCGACACCGCGATCACTTCCGCGTCGGGCGAATCGGTGCCGGGTCCGTTCAGCTCGCGGGAACCGAATTCCTTGGGGACGCGGTAGTCCTTGGGTGCGGGATCGAGCACCGTCAGCCGGTTGGCGGCGTCGCCGGGGCAGCGCTCGAGTACCGCGAGACGCGACGGGCTCGAACCCGCCGAGATCAGCGAACACCCTTGGCGCGGTTGCGATTTGGAGATCTCTCTGGCCTCGACCCGACCGTACTCGAGTGTCCGCACCAGATCCGAGCGCCACATCTCCAACCGGCGTGGCCCCTGGGCCAGCACATAGGTGCCGTCCACCGACAAGGCGATCTCGGAGTCCATCTCGCTGCTGCGAGCGGCCGTGCGCGACCCGTCCGAGCCGAGCAGCATGGTGGTCTGGCTGCATCCGCGATCGTCGCGATAGACCGCGATCACGGTGCCGAACTGGGACTGCACACCGCACAGCGGAATATCGCGCCGGTAATGCCAGATTTCTTTTCCGGTGCGCGGATCGCGCCCGGTGACGGTGCCGCCGTCCGCGGTGACCACAACGCCACCGGAGGTGAGCGCCTCGGTGCCTGCCCCGTCGGGCGCGTGCCAGAGTTCGCGCAGCTCGCTGGGCAGCGCCGACGCGGCGGGTGGGGTGTCGACCGGGGTGTCCGCGACGACCGACTCGGTGCCGCGCGCATCCGACTGGATCCACACCACCAGAGCCGCGATCGCCAGTACGAGGGCGATCGCGACCGCGATGAGGATGTCGGCGCGGGTCCGCCGCTCGGGTGCGAGCACGTGTGCGAGATTAGCGGATCGGTGCGAGCGCCGATGACATCGCCGTGCCGGGCGGTGGGCGGTCCCGATGTGGTTCGCGCGCGGGCGCGCGGCCCGGTCCGGCAACGAAAAATGCTGGTGGGCGCGGTTCGCGCCCACCAGCATCGCGGGGGTGTTCGATCAGGCGGAGACGCCTGCGGTGCTGTTCGCCTCGACCGGCGTGGCCGAATCCGCTGTCGAGGATTCACCGGCGGGCTTGCGGCGACGACGCCTGCGCCGGGCGGGCGGCTCGCCGCCGGTCTCGGCATCGGCGCTCTCGGCCGCTGGTTCCTCGGCAGTGGTCGCCTCGGCGGCGCCACTCGCCGCTGCCGTGTCGTCGGCCTCGGCGACGCCGTTCGCCTCGGCGGTCCCGCTCGCCTCCGCGGTGGCACCGTCCTCGGCTGACGACTTGCGGCGACGACGCCTGCGCCGGGCCGGACGATCGCTCTCGTCGCCGGTCGCGTCCTCGGCAGCGGCCGAACCGGCCTCCGTCTCGCCCTGCGCGTCGGCATCGCCGGTGCTCATGGTGGCCTCACCGTCGATCGGCTTGCCGCCACGGGTGCGCCTGCGGTTGCGCTTGCGCGGGGTGCGCTCGGGGCGCTCGACGACCTCGGCGTCCTCCTCGCGTTCCCGCTTCGGCTTGCGGATGGTGCCGGTGACACCTTCCGGGATGCCGAGATCCGAGAACAGATGCGGTGAGCGCGAATACGTTTCGACCGGCTCGGGGATGCCGAGGCCGAGGGCCTTGTCGATGCTCGCCCAGCGGTTGAGCTCGTCCCAGTCGATCAGCGTCACCGCGACGCCGGTGCGCCCGGCGCGACCGGTACGGCCGATGCGGTGCACGTAGGTCTTCTCGTCCTCGGGGCACTGATAGTTGATGACGTGGGTGACGTCATCGATATCGATGCCGCGCGCGGCCACGTCGGTGGCGACCAGCACGTCGATGGTGCCCTTGCGGAACTTCGCCAGCGCCTTCTCGCGCGCGATCTGGCCGAGGTCACCGTGCACCGCGCCGACCGCGAAACCACGTTCGGCCAGATCGTCGGCCACCTTCTGCGCGGTGCGCTTGGTGCGGGTGAAGATCATGGTGGCGCCGCGGCTTTCGGCCTGCAGCACGCGGGCGACCAATTCGCTCTTGTCGAGCGCGTGCGCCCGGTAGACGAACTGGGCGGTGCGATCGTGCACCGCGGAATCGTGCGGCTCCTCGGCCCGGATATGGGTCGGGCGGGTGAGGAATGTGCGGGCCAGGGTGATGATCGGGCCGGGCATGGTGGCCGAGAACAGCATCGTCTGCCGTTTATCCGGGACCATCCCCAGAATGCGTTCGATATCGGGCAGGAAGCCCAGATCGAGCATTTCGTCGGCCTCGTCGAGGACGAGCACGCCGACCTTGCCGAGGATCAGATGCTGCTGATTGGCCAGGTCGAGCAGCCGGCCGGGGGTGCCGACGACGACGTCGACGCCGTGGCGCAACGCCTCGATCTGCGCCTCATAGGGGCGGCCACCGTAAATGGAGACCACCTTCAGCGGCCCCTGGTGATTGGTCAGGTATTTGCTCGCGTTCTCCAGGTCCTTGGTGACCTGGAGGCAGAGTTCGCGGGTGGGGACGATGACCAGCGCCCGCGGCGTTCCGTCCAGCGGGGTGGTGCCCGATTCAGCGGTGGCGATGCGATGCAGCAGCGGCACACCGAATCCGAAGGTCTTGCCCATGCCGGTGCGGGCCTGACCGATGAGGTCTTCTCCGGCCAATGCCAGCGGCAGGGTGAGTTCCTGGATGGCGAAAGTGCGTTCGATACCGATCTCACCGAGCGCGCGCACGATTTCCGGGCGCACCCCCAATTCGGTGAATGTCGGGGCGGTATGTGTTGCGTCCAGTTCGGCCGTCAGCAGGGTGTCCGCCAGTCCCGGTTCCTGTTCGACTGTGATCTTGCTCAGGGTTCGTGCCTTCCTCGTTATCGCGTCACGCGCGCACGAGGCGTGGGGCGGACCGGCCGGTCCGCGACGACCACGTATCCGCCTGTGATGCTCACCGGTCGCGGCCGGATGTCAGCGGTACCCGCCGGAGTGGGGGCTGCCTGGGAGACATCGGCGCGGCGCATCGGTGACGCGGATCTGGTGCGCGCACATTTTCCGTGGACATCGTCTTGCGCGCCGGGCCGACAGCTGTGTCGGGGGATGATCGGGTAACTCGATCGGGCGCGAAATTTTCGTTGTCCGTGGTGATTGTAGCGTGATATTGTGCTCGGCCCGGAAATCCGGCGTGAAAATGGCCGGGACATAAGTTCGTTTTCGGTGCCTACACCGGCGATCAGTGGTGCGCGACACGGTAATTCATCGGGCGTGGCGGATGGGTGATATCGGCGACAGTCGGGCCCGCGGAGGCCCTGCTCGTCACACCGTGGGTGTTACCGACGGTACCAGATGTGAGACATTCGTGTGGTGAGCATCGCAGACACCGTCACCCTCGCCGCGCGCAACGCCTGGGCCCTGACCTTCGGCTCCGGTGTGGCCGATCCGGAACCGACACCGTCGACCGTGCTGTGGGATCAGCCGCATCGCACGCTGCTGCGTTTCGGCGGCGCCTGCGCCGACGCCGGCTCCGCGGTGCTGCTCGTGCCCCCGCTGGCCGCCCCCGCCACCTGCTTCGATCTGCAGCCGGACCAGAGCGTCGCCCGGTTCCTGCTGGAGACCGGTCGCGCACCGTACCTGGTCGACTACGGCGAGATCACCTTCGCCGACCGCCGGATGGGCTTCGAGGACTGGATCGATGACATCCTGCCCGAGGCTGTGCTGCGCGCGTCGGCCGATCGGGGTGGCGCGCCCGTCGACCTAGTCGGCTGGTCGCTCGGCGGCACCCTGTCACTGCTGACGGCCGCGGCGAACACACAGCTGCCGATCCGGTCGATCACCGGGGTCGGCGCGCCGCTGGACTACGACAAGATGACCGGCATCCCGCAACTGCGCGCGGTCGCCAAGCTGACCGGTGGCCAGGCGGTATCCACCGTGGTGCGTGCGGCCGGCGGGGTGCCCGCAGGACTCACCCGGCTCGCCTACCGGTCCACCGCCTGGGAACGCGAACTCAAGCGGCCGTGGTTCGTCGCCAGCAATATCGCCCGCACCGAGACCCTGGCCCGGATGGAGACCATCGACCGATTCATGGCCGAGATGCCCGGCTATCCCGGCCGGTTCTACGGGCAGCTGTGGGGCAGGCTCATTTTGAACAACGACATCGGCCGCGGCGTGGTGCGGCTGGGGCAGCGGCATATCGCACTTGCCGACGTCACCGCGCCGGTGCTGCTGGTCGGCGGCCCGACCGACGTCATCACTCCGGCCGCCGCCGTGGAAGCCGGACTGCGCACGCTCAGCGGCGCCGCCTCGGTGCGCTACGAAACCGCGCCCGGCAGCCATCTCGGGATCCTGACCGGCCCCACCGCACGCGACACGACCTGGACCTACCTGGATAAATTCCTCGCCACCGGGGTCTGACCGGGCCGCGGTGTGCTACCCGGCTCGGGCGCACGGGTCGAGCCGCGACGCGCCGCCCGCCGGGTATTACGCTGGTGTCCCATGGGAGCACAGTCACCTGCCGCGCTGGGCGTTTCGCCGACCGGCCCGGTTTCGCCGTCCATTCCCGCCGACCATCCCGGGGTGACCGATCTGTTCGCGGTGCTCGCCTACGGTGAGATCTCCGCGTTCTACCGGCTCGCCGAGGAGGCCAAGCTCTCGCCCACCGTCCGCGGCAAGGTCGCGGTGGCGAAGATGGCCGCCGCCGAAATGGAGCATTTCACGCGGCTGGAGACGGCGCTGTCGGAGCGCGGCGCCGACATCTTCGAGGTGATGGCGCCCTTCGTGCGGGCCCTCGACGCCTATCACGCCTCCACCGACCCGTCCACGTGGCTCGAGTCGATGGTGAAGTTCTACGTCGGTGACGGCATCGCCGCCGACTTCTACCGCGAGATCGCCGGTGTGCTCAGCCCCGACGTCGCCGACGTGGTGCGCGATGTGCTGGCCGAGACCGGGCATTCGGAGTTCGTGGTGGACGAGGTGCGCCGCGCGGTGGCCGCCAGCCGCTCCGAGCGCGACCGGCTGACGCTGTGGGGTCGCCGCCTGCTCGGCGAGGCGATCACCCAGGCCCAGTACGTGATGGCCCAGCGCGACGAGCTCACCGAACTGGTGCTCGCCGCCACCGGCGACCTCAACGGCATCGCCACCCTGTTCGAGCGCATGCAGGCCAGCCACGCCGAACGGATGGCGGTGCTCGGGCTCTAGGCGATCGCCCCGGGTCATCGCGTCGGCATACCGGCGCGATCGGTGAGCACGAGCGGCAGTGCTGCCAGCGCCAGCAGCGCCCCGATCCAGCACACCGAGGTCAGGGTGGCGCCGCGGGACAACGGCACGGCCGCCAGTACCGGCGTGATGCTGATACCGAGCTGGAAGGCCGACACGGTGGTGGCCCCGGCCAGCGTCGGGGCGTCGCCCGCGAGGGCGAACACCCGCCCGTACAGCGCGGGATTGAGGACGAACGCTGCCACACCGAGCAGAAACACCGTCGGCACGACCAGCCAGACCCGGTCGATGGCGGCGACCATCACCGCCGACAGCACCGCGATGGCCGTGGCGCCCGTCGCCAGCGCCAGATGCGGCCGCCGGTCGGAGATGCGGCCGCCGATGGGCAAGCCCGCGAAAGCGCCGACGCCGAACAGTGCCAGGATCGCCGGGATCCATACCTCGGCCACCGCGGTGATCTCGGCGAGCATCGCCGCGAGATAGTTGAACGTCACCATGTACGCGGCCGTCGTCGCGATCGTGATCGCGTAGATCCCCCACAGGCGCGGTGACCGCATGGTGCGCAGTTCCCTGGCCACGCTCGGCCGGGCGGCCGGAGCTCCGGAGTCCGCGCCGGGCAGGCCGAGCCTGCATCCGATCATGGCGGCGACGGTCAGCAGGACGACCGCCCAGAAACCGCCACGCCAGTCGGTGAAGTGGCTGAGCAGCGTCCCCGCGGGACCGCCGGCGACCATGGCGATGCTCAGCCCGCTGACGACCACGCCGGACGCCCTGGCCGTTCGATCCGAGGCCACCAAGCTGATGGCTGTCACCGACGCGATCGCGAAGAACCCCGCATAGGCGACGCCGGAAACGGCCCGGGAAATCAGCAGCACCTGGTAATTACCGACCAGGCCGGCGACGATGCCCGCCGCGAAGATCCCCTGCGTGACCAGCAGGGCCGTGCGGCGCGGCCAGCGCAGGCCGAGGACCGCGAGCGGTGGTCCGCCGAGCACCACGCCGAGCGCGAACGCGGTGATGAGCATCCCCGCCGAGGACAGCGTCGTGTCCAGATCGTCGGCGACCGCGGGTAGCACCCCGGCCAGCAGGAATTCGGCCGTGCCCATCGCGAACAAGCTGAATCCCAGCAGGTAGACGCCGAGGGGTAGGCGGTCGGACCGTGCGCGGCCCGCAGCACCGCGCGGTCGGGGCGAGGACAATCGGTCCCCGCCGGTTGCGGGTGTGGACCCGCCCAGTGCTGTTGTTGTTGTGTCCATCCGGATCACCTCCGCCGACAGCATCGCGGCCGATTTGCGGTATCAGCAAAGATTCTTGCTGAAATTGGGACGGATTCGCTTCGATGGGCCATGGATGGGCAGCCGAGCGTCGATGCCGTCATCGAGCAGATCGCACCGCGATTGCGCCGGGCGCGGGAGAAGAAGGGCGTCAGCCTCGCCGAACTCGCACGCGCCACCGGGATCTCGACCAGCACGCTGTCGCGGCTGGAATCGGCACAGCGCAAACCGAGTCTGGAACTGCTGCTGCCGATCACCGCTGCTCTCGGCGTACCGCTCGACGAGGTCGTGGCCTCGCCCAGAATCGCCGACCCGCGAGCACCGCGGCCGACGCAGGCCACGGACGGCCGGGTGTTGATTCCGCTCTCACGGCACCGTGGCGAACCACGCGCCTACATCATGACCATTCCGGCCACCGACGATGAGCCGTTCTTGCGCACCCACACCGGATACGAGTGGTTGTACGTACTGCGCGGACGGCTACGAGTACGGCTGGGTGCCCGCGATTTCGTGATGAGTGCCGGCGAGGCGGCCGAGTTCGACTGCCGGATTCCGCACTGGTTCGGCGCGACCGGCCGCGGGAGTGTCGAGGTGCTGAGCCTGTTCGGCCCACAGGGTGAGCGCATACACGTGCGCACCTCGCGGCTCTGAGACCGGCCGGCGCTTACGAGCCGTCAGGTGGATTCGCCGACGCTATTCGTTGGCCGCGCGGTCGCGGACCAGGTGCAGGCCGGTGGCCTGGACCCGGTCGGCGAGCCAGACGACCAGGCTCTGATCGCCGGTCGTTTCCAAGGTCTCGAACGGCACGTCCAGCTCACCGAGCACCGGATGGTCGAAGCGCAGCAGCGGCACGGTCGGCTCGTTGAGACGTTGCGGAGTCCAGCGTTCGGCGAAATCCGGGTGGCCGCGCAACCGATCGATCGTCTCGCGCAGTGCGTCGTCGGCGGGCCAGCGCACCATCGCGCGATTGAGGGCCGCCGCGAAGGCGTCCGCGGCCTGCGACCAATTGCGCAGCACCCGCCGGGCCGCGGGATGGGTGAAGGTGAACCGGGCGAGGTTGGGCGAGGAATCGTCGAGCAGCCCGAGCGGTGCGGCGAAATCCGCCCACGCGGCGTTCCAATCGAGCACATTCAGTTGCCTGCCGACCACGAAGGCCGGGGTCGGCGCGAGCGCGCGCAGCACCTGCTGGATGGTCTCGGGCACCTGCTCCGGCTCGGCCTCCCCGCCGGGGCAGCGTGAGCCGTCGGCGGCGGTCAGCGCGAGGATGTTGAACTGGTAGCGCGCCTCACCACGTAGTAACAACGCGTCGGCGAGGGCCTCCACCACGGCCGGAGACGGATTGTTGTCACGGCCCTGCTCCAGCCGCGCCAGATAGTCGGCACTGACGCCGGCCCGCACCGCGACCTCTTCACGGCGCAGTCCCGGGGTGCGGCGGCGGCGCCCCTCGGGCAATCCGAGATCGCCCGGGCGCAGTTCCGCGCGCCGGGCGACCAGGAATTCGGCGAACCTGCTTCGTGCCATGCCGTCCATCGTGCCTCGTCGGGGCCGGCTTATCCGCGCCCTGCCAGGTCCAGGATAACGGCGGTCTGGTTAGCGGACCGCGGTCCGGTCATGGTGGAACCCATGACTACACCGGAAACCACCACCGCCACCCAGCAGCTGCGCCCCGGATCCTGGACCCTGGATCCCGCGCACTCGACCGTCGCGTTCACCATCCGCCACCTCGGCATCTCCAAGGTGCGCGGCAGCTTCACCAAATTCGACACCGAGTTTGTCGTCGACGAATCCGGGGCCGCGACCATCGGCGCCACCATCTACCTCGACTCGTTCGACACCGGCAACCCCGACCGCGACGCCCACGTACGCACCGCCGACTTCCTCGACGTGGCCAACCGGCCGACGCTGACCTTCCGCGCCACCGAGCCGGTCCGGATCTCGGAGACGTTCACCGTCCAGGGCGAGGCGACGCTCGGCCAGATCACCAAGCCGGTCACCCTCGAGGTCGAATGGGGCGGGGTGCAGGAGTTCGGCGCGACCGGCGACAACCACGCCGGATTCTCCGCGACCGGCACCATCAAGCGCACCGACTTCGGCGTCGGCGGCCCGCTGCCCGGCATGCTCAGCGATGCGGTCAAGGTCGAACTCGACATCCAGCTCGTCGAGCCGAAGTAGCAGCCGGGGCGCGGTGCGGGTGTTTCGCTGACAGCGCAGGCGGTCAGGTGCCTGCACCCCGCGGGGCTGCATTAGCCTTGGTGCGACAGCACACGACTCTATGTTCGGAGGTTGGCCGTGGAGGTCAAGATCGGTATTTCGGATAGCCCGCGCGAGCTCGTCATCACCAGCTCGCAGACCCCCGACGAGGTCGAGGCGCTGGTGTCCGGTGCCCTCAGCGGTGATAGCGGTGTCGTCTCGCTGACCGACGAGAAGGGTCGCAAGTTCCTGATCCAGGCCGCCAAGGTCGCCTACGTCGAGATCGGCACCGCCACCGGCGGCCGAGTCGGCTTCGCCGCCGTCTGAGAAACAGCCGAACGAAGAGCCCCCGGCGTCCGGTCGAACCGGATGCCGGGGGCTCTGTCGTTGATCGGCCGTGCCTACTGATCGTGGCGGGCGCGCAGCACTTCCTCGATGGGGTGCAGCGGCACGTGGGACAGCCCGCCCCATGCCAGTGCGACCGTGGTGTCGACGGCCTCGTCCTTCGGGATCGGGCGGTCGGCTTCCAGCCAGTAGCGTGCGGTGAACTGGCTCGCGCCCACCAGGCCGACCGCAAGGATGCGGGCGCGGTACGGGTCGAGGCCGGAGTCGTGGGCCACCAGATCGAAGACGGCGTCCACACAGGCTTCGGTGGCCTGCTCCACCCGACGCTGCACCTGCGGCTCGTTGGTCAGGTCCGATTCGAAGACCAGCCGGAAGCCCTGCATCTCGTTGTCGACGAAGTCGAAGTAGGCCTGCACCGCCGCGCGCACGCGCTGCCGGTTGTCGGTGGTGGAGCGCAGCGCCTGGCGCACGCTCGACACCAGCATGTCGACGTAGTTCTGCAGCACCGCGACGTAGAGTTCGAGCTTGCTGGTGAAGTGCTGGTAGAGCACCGGCTTGCTGACGCCGGCGCATTGCGAGATCTCGTCCATACCCGCGGCGTGATAGCCACGCAGCACGAACACCTCACTGGCAGCGGCGAGCAGCTGCTGGCGTCGTTCGTCGCGCGGCAGCCTGGTGCCGCGCTTGGCCGGGGTCATGGCCTCGGACGACGTTCTGCGGGACGTCATCCGGTCCACGAGGTCAGTCATTTCGGATCTCCCAGTCGATTCCCCGGCAAAAGGGGTGTGCACCGGGTTATCCACAGCACGATACCCGCTCGCGTCACACTTTCCGATGGGGGTGGTGAATGCATAGCCATCGGTGAGAAATCTCGCAGTGATCTGCCGCCCCGCCGATGCATGGTGCCGCGGTCTTTCGCACTGTGAGAGGCTGTTTCCCGTGACCGACCGACCGGAAAAGCCGACCGGCGGCGGGCGCGATGCGCACCGCCCCCATGGTTCCGAGGACTCCGGTTCCGCAGTGACGAGCCCCGTGGCATGGCCGGACTCCAGCACCTCCGACCGCTCGCGGCAACCATTGCGCGCACGCTGGGACCCCACCGCACCGGACGAGAAGGCTCGTTCGCGTGCCCCGCGACCGTCGCGTGATGTGAAGAAGCAGAGCGCCATCGGCCGATTCGTGTCCACCTACGGCTGGCGGGCGTATGCGCTGCCGGTGTTGTTCGCGGTGACGCTCATCGTGATCGTCGATGCCATCCGCACCGGGCCGGACCCCGCGCCCGCGGCGGGGGAACCCGGATTCGGGCGGCTGAGCCCGCCGGCGGCGAGCGCGGGTGTCATCGGCGCCCCGCCCGGTGACGGCAAGTTCCCCGACGATCTGCCCACCGGTGCGCTGCCCGAGGGCGGCCAGTTCGTGGAGAACGGCGCGGGGACCTGGCGGGTGGTGCCGGGGACCAGCGCGCAGGTGGGTATCGGGGAGCAGTACGTGTTCAGCTACACCGTCGAGATCGAGGACGGTCTCGACACCACCGGTTACGGCGGTGACGCCTCGGTGGCCAAGATGGTCGACTCCACGCTGGCCAATCCGAAGAGCTGGACTCATGACCGCAAGTTCGCCTTCCGCCGGGTGGATCAGGGCGAACCGGATTTCCGGGTCTCGCTCACCTCGCGCCAAACGGCGCGCACCGCATGCGGTTTCGAGATCGAGATCGACTCCTCCTGCTACAACTCCGACCTGGGCCGGGTGGTGTTGTCGGAGGCCCGCTGGGTGCGCGGCGCGCTGGCGTTCGAGGGCGATATCGGTTCCTACCGGCAGTACCTGGTGAACCACGAGGTCGGCCACGCCATCGGTTACCACCAGCATCAGCCCTGCGAGACCGACGGCGGCCTGGCGCCGGTGATGATGCAGCAGACCTTCGGCGTGGAGAACAACGTCATCGCCACCCTCGACCCCGACGGGGTGGTGCCGATGGACGGTAAACGCTGCCGGTTCAATCCCTGGCCGTACCCGCGCGGCTGAACCGGCCTACGCCGGGGTCGGCATGGCCCGGCCCGGTTGTCGCCCGGCACTGTCCATGCGCGACCATGGGCGGGGAAGAACGGCCGGGTCCTCGGTGTTGCACCGATAGCGCACCGAGGTGTGCGCCCGACGCATCGTGACCGGCCCATTCGATTCGAGGAGTTCTGGACGTGTCATCACCGAAGTCCCTGCCGCCACTGGTCGAGCCGGCCGCGGAGCTGACCAGGGACGAGGTCGCCCGCTACAGCCGCCACCTGATCATTCCCGATGTGGGCGTGGACGGGCAGAAGCGGCTGAAGAATGCCAAGGTGCTGGTGATCGGCGCGGGTGGGCTCGGCTCGCCCGCACTGCTGTACCTGGCCGCCGCCGGTGTCGGCACGCTCGGCATCGTCGAATTCGACGAGGTCGACCTGTCCAACCTGCAACGCCAGGTCATCCACGGCGAATCCGATATCGGCCGTTCCAAGGCCGACAGCGCCCGTGATTCCATTCTGGAGATCAACTCCGGCATCGACGTGCGACTGCACAAGATCCGGCTGGAGCCGGACAACGCCGTCGAGCTGTTCTCCGAATACGACCTGATCGTCGACGGCACCGACAACTTCGCCACCCGCTACCTGGTCAACGACGCCGCCGTCCTCGCGGGCAAGCCCTACGTGTGGGGCTCGATCTACCGCTTCGAGGGCCAGGTGTCGGTGTTCTGGGAGGACGCACCCGACGGCCGCGGCATCAACTACCGCGATCTCTACCCGGAGGCGCCGCCGCCGGGCATGGTGCCGTCCTGCGCCGAGGGCGGTGTGCTCGGTGTGCTGTGCGCATCCATCGGCTCGATCATGGTGACCGAGACGATCAAGCTGATCACCGGCATCGGCGACCCGCTGCTGGGCCGGCTGATGGTCTACGACGCACTGGATATGACCTACCGGACCATCAAGCTGCGCCGCGATCCGGAGCGTCAGCCGATCACCGAACTGATCGACTACGACGCGTTCTGCGGTGTGGTGAGCGAGGAAGGCCAGGCGGCCGCCGCCGGTTCGACCGTCACCGCGCGTGAGCTGAAGGAGATGCTCGACGCCGGCAAGGACGTCGCGATCATCGATGTGCGCGAGCCCGTCGAATGGGACATCGTGCGGATCGAGGGCGCGACGCTGATCCCGAAGGACCGCATCCTGTCCGGTGAGGCGCTGTCGGAACTGCCGCAGAATCGGCCGATCGTGCTGCACTGCAAGACCGGTATCCGGTCCGCGGAGGCGCTGGCCGCGCTCAAACGCGCGGGCTTCGCCGACGCCACCCATCTGCAGGGCGGTGTGATCGCCTGGGCGAACCAGGTCGACCCCTCACTCCCGGTGTACTGAGCGACCGCCCAGCGCATCGCCGGCAACCTCGGCGCGGCGCCCGTTTCGGGCGCGTCGCCGGGAGTACGGTACGGCCGTGACATCTGTGGAGCCTCCCGAGCATGTGCGAGCCACGTTCGGCCTGCGCGAGGTGACGCCGATTGCGCTGGGCGACTGGGAAGGCGGCTGGCGCCTCGGTGACGTGGTGCTCAGCCCGGTCGCCGATCACGCACGGGCGGCCTGGTCGGCGAAGGTGCGCGAAACGCTGAAGGTCGACGGGCTGCGCCTGGCGCGGCCGGTGCGCGCCACCGACGGCCGCTACGTCGTCTCCGGCTGGCGGGCGGACACCTTCCTGGAAGGTATTCCGGAACCCCGGCACGACGAGGTGGTGTCGGTGTCGCTGCGGTTGCATGCCGCCACCGCGCATCTCGAGCGGCCGCGGTTCCTGGTGCAGCCGCCGGTGGCGCCGTGGATGGACGTCGACGTCTTCGTTGCCGCCGACCGCGCCGCCTGGGAGGCGGTGCCGCTGCGCAGCCTGCGCGCGGGCGGGGCGCTGCCGACGACGTCACCGGATGGCAGGCACAGCATGGAGTTGATCGGGCAGCTGGCCACCCTGCGTAAACCGGTGCACACGCCCGCGCAGCTGGTGCACGGCGACCTGTTCGGCACCGTATTGTTCTCCGGCGCCGACACTCCCGGGCTCAGCGACATCACCCCGTACTGGCGTCCGGCCGCGTGGGCCGCGGGTGTGGTCGTGGTGGACGCGCTGTCGTGGGGTGGTGCCGACGACGGCCTGTTGGAGCGCTGGTCGGATCTGCCGGAGTGGCCGCAGATGTTGTTGCGGGCGGTGATGTTCCGGCTCGCGGTGCACGCCTTGCATCCACGATCGACCCCGGAGGCCCTGCCCGGCCTGGCCCGCACCGCGGATATGGTTCGGTTCCTGCTCTGACTCGCTGCTGCACCCGGTCGACTCCGTCCGCGCTGATTCGGCGCTCCCGGTCGACGCGCACCGGGTGCGGCGCCGCATCGACGACGCCACACCCGGTGCGGCCGAACCCATCTCAGACGTTCGCGTACGCCAGTGACGGAACCCGCGCCACCGCGAACGACGAGCGCAGGTAGAACCACCACGTCACGCCCGCCATCACCAGGAAGGCGATCGCATACGCCCAGAAGGCGGGCGACATGCTGCCGAAGTTGATGTTGGACAGTCGAAGCGCCTGCTGCAGCAGGTATCCGCCGGAGGCGCCGATCGCCCCGATGACGCCGATCGCCGCACCCGCCTGCCGTTTCGCCGAGGCCGCCGCCTCGGCCGGATCGAGATCGTGCTCGGCGGCGTACTTGCGTGCTTCGGCGCTGAAGATCGACGGGATCATCCGGTAGGTGGAGCCGTTGCCGATGCCGGTGAGCACGAACAGCAGCAGGAACGAGATCAGGTACAGCGGAAAGCTCTTCAGCTCCAGCGCGGCCATGATCAACGCCACCGCGATGGCCATACCGCCGAACACCCCGAGGGTGATCTTGGCGCCGCCGACCCGGTCGGAGATCCAGCCACCGAACGGTCTGCTGAACGAACCGACCAGGGCGCCGAGGAAGGCGAGATTGCCGAGGGTGGTGATCCAGCCGATATTCGCCAGGTTCGGGAAGTTGGCCTTGATCAGTGTGGGGAAGGCGAAGGAGAAGCCGATGAACGAGCCGAAGGTGCCGATGTAGAGCAGCGACATCACCCAGGTGTGCGGATTGGTCAGCGCGAGCCGATAGGACCGGCCGTCGGACTTCGCGGTGCGCAGGCTGTCCATGCAGCGCACCGCGCCGACGGTAGCGATCAGGATGAACGGCACCCACACCAGCACCGCGAGGGTGATCCCGAGCCGGTAGCCGGCCGGGTCCTTCGCGGTCAGATGCGTGCCGAGGGTGATCAGCAGCGGCAGGATCAGCTGGGTCTGCGCGACGCCGAGATTGCCGCCCGCGGCGTTGATGCCGAGGGCCGCACCCTTTTTCCCTTCCGGGAAGAAGAAGGAGATATTGGCCATCGAGGACGAGAAGTTGCCGCCACCCACGCCCGCGAGCGCCGCCAGCAACAGGAACACCCACATCGGGGTCTCGGGCTGATTGACGAAGTAGGCCAGTCCGAGGGTTGGCAGCAACAGCATCGCCGCGCTGAACGCGGTGAAGGCGCGGCCGCCGAAGCGGGGGATGGCGAAGGTGTAGGGGATGCGCAGGGCCGCACCGACCATCGTCGGGGTGGAGGTGAGCAGCAGGGCGTTGCTCACCGCGACCGGATCGCCCTTGCCGAGCCCGGCCAGGAAGCCGAATCCGGCCGCGCCCATGCTGGTGACGACCGACCCCCAGATGACCCAGACGCTGAATCCGAGGTTCTCGGCGAACACCGAGAAGGCGAGATTCTTGCGGGCCGTGCGCGCCCCGCCGGATTCCCAGAACTCGGGGTCGTCGGGTTCCCAGGTGTCGATCCAGCGTCCGCGCCTCTGATAGCTGAACGACGGTGTGTGACTGCCGGTGTCGATTGTCGCGGTCATCGGCTCCCTCTCGATCGCACTGCGACCGCTCCCTCATCGTGGCAGCGCTGCCTCATCGCAGCGGCGTGGTGCCCTGACCGGTTCGTCGCGAGCCGTCGGGTGCCTGAGCGGTCGAATCACAAGGTAGGAGCCGGTTGTTGCGCTCACGTGGCGCGCAGTGACGATCGCGGCACATCCGCCTCACCGGTGATCAGGCACACCGGTGACGGGTTGGTTACTCGGCCTCGCTGCCCGGTGCCGGATACTCGGCGAGCAGGGATCCGAGGAAGCAGCGAGCGGCCTGCGCGGCGCGTTCGGGATCGCCGTCGATGACGGCCTGGACCAGTTCGCGATGTTCGGCGTCGTAGGAATCGCCGTATTTCGAGGTGCGCGAGCGGATGCCCGCCTCGATCACCGGCAGCAGCGAATCGTAGAACTCCAGGTACACCGCGTTGTGGCTGGCGACGACGATGGCGCGGTGCAGTTGCACGTCGGCCTCGATGGCCGCGGGGTTGTCCTCGTCCCAGGACTTGCTGCGTTCTTCCAGCAGCCGCCGCATGGTGGCGATATCGGTCTCGTCGCGGCGCTGCGCGGCGAGGGCGGCCGCGGTGGTGTCGAGGGCTTGGCGCAGTTCCAGGATGTCGCGTTCCTGGGCGTCGGCGAAGTACTTGGCCAGCGCGCCGCTGACTTCGGAGTTGGCGATCACGTAGGTGCCCGAACCCTGACGCCGTTCGAGCATCCCGGCATGGACGAGCGCCTGCACCGCCTCGCGCAGCGTATTTCGCCCGGTGCCGGTGAGTTCGGCGAGTTCGGGCTCGGTGGGTATGCGTGAGCCGATCGGCCAACGGCCCGAGCGTATTTCGGCCCGGAGCTGTTCGGTGACCTGCGCGATGAGACTGGTGCGGCGGACGGGTTGCACCGCAACAGGGTACCGCTCGTCACATCGGCTTGCTCCCGTCATCCGGTCATCCTATGATTTCTCGGTGACCGCAACCCTGCCCGGAACCACCAGCAGCCCCGCAGGCTCGTCGACGGCCGAGCGTCGTCGTGCGCTGACCGAGGGCAGGCTGCTCGTACTCGCGGCGATCATCATGTCGGCGCTGGTGCTGCGCGTCGCGGTCACCGCCTTCACCCCGCTGGCCGAGGAGATCGGCCACGAGATCGGGTACGGCACCGCCGTCGTCGGCGTCTTCGGCATGATCCCCACCCTGATGTTCTCCCTGTCCGGGCTGCTGACGCCGGTCATGGTGCGCAGGCTCGGCCTGGAACGCACCGCGCTGGTCGCCATGCTGATGGCCGGTCTCGGCATGCTCATCCGGGTGTTCGTCTCCGGCACCGCGGAACTGTTCGTCTTCTCGGCGCTGGCCCTCGGCGGTATGGGCGTCGGCAATGTGGTGATCCCGCCGCTGGTCAAGCGGTACTTCCCGGACCGGCTCGCGATCGTCAGCGCGCTCTACATCACCATGGTGCAGATCGGCACCGTGCTGCCCGCGCTGGTGGCGGTGCCGGTCGCCGAGGCGCACGGCTGGCGGATCTCGCTCGGCATGTGGGCGCTGCTCGGCTTCGCGGCTGCCGTCCCGTGGTTGGGGGTGCTGCGCGATCGGCGCGGCCGCGACAAGGTCGACACCACCGCCCTGCCCGCGGGCAAGGCCGCCACCGGCAAGGCGTGGCGCTCGCCGGTGGCCTGGGGCATGGCCGGCATGTTCGGCATGACCTCGCTGACCACCTATTCGATGTTCACCTGGCTGCCGACGATCTTCGCCGACGCCGGCGCGAGCGCGGCCTTCGGCGGCACCATGGTCGCGTTGTTCGCGGTGGTCGGGCTGGTCGCCGCCCTGACAGCGCCCACCGTCGCGGCCCGGATGACCAACCCGTTTCCCGTGGTGATCGGCTGCGCGGTGTGTTTCTTCGTCGCCTTCACCGGTCTGCTGATCGCGCCGATGAGCGCGCCGATCCTGTGGGTGATCGTGCTCGGGCTTGGCCCGAGCACCTTCCCGATGGCGCTGACGCTGATCAACCTGCGTACCCGCACCCCGGCCGGTTCGGCCTCGCTGTCGGGCTTCACCCAGGGCGTCGGCTACGCGGTGGCCTGTGCCGGTCCGGTGCTGTTCGGCATGCTGCACACCGCCACCGGCGGCTGGGCCGCGCCGTTCGCCTTCCTCGGGGTGGCCGTGCTGGTGTTGCTGACCGGTGCCTGGCAGGCGTGCAAGCCGCGCATGCTCGAGGACACCTGGTCGGCTCGCTGAACGAGCTCCCGGCGCCGCCGCTGATGACCCGGCGGCGGCGCCGGATGCCGGCGCGCTGATTCGTAGGACTTGCGGCCGAGCGTGACGCAGGTCATGCTGACAGGCGACCTCACCGCGCCGGAGCGCGCGAGCAGGCGTTCGGACACCTGCGGAAACCGTTGCGTCACATGCCGGAAACATCTCACCCGCATTTCCCGTGCAGCGTGAGCAACCGTTGATTTGACGGTCATTTTCCGCAGCATTTCGGCAATACCCGTTTCCTACCGTTGGGCCAACCGATTTTGGGAGGCCCTGTTGTTGAGCACGCTGACGCGTAACCGCAACCTCGAGCATTGGGATGCCGAGGATGTCGCGGCCTGGGAAGCAGGCGGCAAGGACATCGCCAAGCGCAATCTGATCTGGTCGGTGGTCGCCGAGCACATCGGCTTCTCGGTCTGGTCGATCTGGTCGGTGATGGTGCTGTTCATGCCCGCCGACGAGTTCGGCATCGACCCGGCGGGCAAGTTCTTCCTCGCGGCGGTGCCGACCCTGGTCGGCGGTTTGCTCCGGATCCCCTACACCGTGGCCACCGCCCGCTTCGGCGGCCGCAACTGGACCATTTTCAGCGCGTTCATGCTGCTCATCCCGACGTTGCTGACGTTGTACTTCATCAATCAGCCCGGCACCTCCTACACCACCTTCGTGATCGTGGCGGCGTTCGCCGGCTTCGGCGGCGGCAACTTCGCCTCCTCGATGACCAATATCAACGCCTTCTACCCGCAGCGGCTCAAGGGCTGGGCGCTCGGTCTGAACGCGGCGGGCGGCAATATCGGCGTCCCGGTCATCCAGCTGCTCGGGCTGTTGGTGCTCGCCACCCTCGGTGACGGCTACGGCTCGCTGATCTGCGCGATCTACCTGGTGCTCGTGGCACTGTCCGGTCTGGGCGCCGCGCTGTTCATGGACAACCTGAAGAACCAGAAAGCCGACCTGTCCTACATGGTGAAGGCGCTGAGGGTGCCGCAGTCCTGGGCCATCGC
Source organism: Nocardia sp. CDC519 (assembly GCF_059509835.1). Taxonomy (NCBI): domain Bacteria; kingdom Bacillati; phylum Actinomycetota; class Actinomycetes; order Mycobacteriales; family Nocardiaceae; genus Nocardia; species Nocardia sp. CDC519. The sequence continues at coordinate 3,953,234 of NZ_CM183377.1, forward strand.
CTTTCTCTACATCGGCACCTTCGGTTCGTTCATCGGTTACAGCTTCGCCTTCGGCCAGATCCTGCAGATCAGCTTCAAGGCGGGCGGCGACACTGTCGCGCAGGCCGCGGTGCACGCCGCGTCGATCGCCTTCATCGGCCCGCTGCTCGGCTCGCTGGCCCGCCCGTACGGCGGCAAACTGGCCGACCGGATCGGCGGAAGCAAGGTCACCATCGTCGTCTTCGGCGCGATGATGGCCGCCGCCCTCGTCGTCGGCCTGGCGAGCACGAGGGCCGACAGCAACGGCGGCGTGGCGACCGGCGGGGTGATGACGGTGATGGTGATCGGTTTCATCGCGCTGTTCGTGCTCTCCGGCTTCGGCAACGGCGCCGTCACCAAGATCATCCCGTCGGTGTTCGACGCGAAGTCCAAGAGCCTGGACGCGAGCCCCGCCGAGCAGGCCGCCTGGTCGCAGAACACCTCGGGTGCGTTGATCGGTTTCGTCGGCGCCATCGGTGCGCTCGGCGGAGTCGGCATCAACCTGGTGCTGCGCTCGTCGTATTCGTCCACGCAGTCCGCCACCACCGCCTTCTGGGTGTTCATGGGCTTCTACGTCGCCTGTGCCCTCGTCACCTGGGCGGTGTTCTTGCGCAGGCCGAGCCTGCGGGTCCGCGATTCCGGCACCGACGTCGTGGTCGAGGCCGAGGCCCTGGTTCTGGAAGCCGAGGCCGCCAACTCCACCACCCGGTCCACCAACTCGTCGGCTCGCGCCTGACACCGATCATCCACGGAGGGACAGTCATGAATTCGACAGTCGAACCCACTCAGCGCAAGACCGTGGTGGTCGCAGGCCATGGCATGGTCGGGCACCGGTTCGTGGAGGCGCTGCGCTCCCGCGACGAGGCAGGCCAGTGGCAGGTCGTGATCCTCAGCGAGGAGAAGCTGGCCGCCTACGACCGCGTCGGGCTCTCGTCCTACGTGGGCAACTGGGACGCCAGTGCGCTCGCCCTGCCCGGCAACGAGTACGCCGGCGACGAGCTGGTGGAGCTGCGGCTGGGCCAGCGCGCCGAATCCATCGACCGTGCCGCCCGCAAGATCACCACCTCGACCGGTGAGACCATCGGCTACGACGCGCTGGTGCTGGCCACCGGCTCCTACGCCTTCGTGCCGCCGGTGCCCGGCCACGACAGCGACGGCTGCTTCGTCTACCGCACCCTCGACGACCTCGACGGCATCCGGGACACCGCCGCTGCGGCCGGGCCGGGCGCGCACGGTGTGGTCGTCGGCGGTGGTCTGCTGGGTCTGGAGGCGGCCAATGCGCTGCGCCTGCTCGGCATGACCCCGCACGTCGTCGAATTCGCCGACCGGCTGATGCCCGCCCAGGTCGACGCGGGCGGCGCCGCCATCCTGGAGAAGCTGGTCTCGGATCTGGGCCTGCATGTGCACACCGGCGTCGGCACCTCCTCGATCGAGACGGTCGAGGGCGCGGGCCCGGCGACCAAGCTCAAGGTGACCCTGTCCGACGACAGCACCATCGACGCCGCGATGGTGGTGTTCTCCGCCGGTATCCGTCCGCGCGACGAGATCGCCCGCGAGGCCGGCCTCGAGGTGGGCCCGCGCGGCGGCATCATCACCGACCTGGGAATGCAGACCTCGGACCCGAACATCTACGCCGTCGGTGAATGCGCCGCGGTCGAGGGTGTCTGCTACGGCCTGGTCGCGCCCGGCTACACCACCGCCGAGATCGTCGCCGACCGGCTGCTCGGCGGGGCGGGGGAGTTCCCCGGCGCGGATATGTCGACCAAGCTGAAGCTGCTCGGTGTCGACGTCGCCAGTTTCGGTGACGCGCACGGCACCACCGAGGGCGCGCTGTCGGTGGTGTTGCACGATGCCGCCAAGGGCACCTACGCCAAGCTGGTCATCTCCGACGACGCGCAGACCCTGCTCGGCGGCATCCTGGTCGGTGACGCCTCGCAGTACGCGGCGCTGCGTCCGCTGGTCGGGCGTCCGCTGCCCGCCGAGCCCGCCGCGCTGATCTCCCCGGCCGGTGCCGAACTCGGCGCCGACGCCCTGCCCGACGACGCGCAGATCTGTTCCTGCAACAACGTCAGCAAGGGTGCCATCTGCGGGGCCATCGCCGAGGGCGCCTGCGATATCGCCGGCGTCAAGAGCTGCACCAACGCGGGCACCTCGTGTGGTGGCTGTGTGCCGATGATCAAGAAGCTGCTCGAGCAGTCCGGCGTGGAGATGTCGAAGGCGCTGTGCGAGCACTTCGAGCAGTCGCGCGCCGAGCTGTTCGACATCGTCCAGGTCACCGGTATCCGCACCTTCTCCGAGCTGATCGGCAAGTACGGCAAGGGCACCGGCTGCGATATCTGCAAGCCCACCGTGGCCTCCATCCTGGCCTCCACCTCGAGCGATCACATCCTCGACGGCGAGCAGGCCGCACTCCAGGACACCAACGACCACTTCCTGGCCAACCTGCAGAAGAACGGCACCTATTCGGTGGTGCCGCGGATGCCCGGTGGTGAGGTCACCGCCGAGCAGCTGATCGTGATCGGTGAGGTGGCCAAGGAATTCGACCTCTACGTGAAGGTCACCGGCGGGCAGCGCATCGACCTGTTCGGCGCGCGGGTGGACCAGCTGCCGCTGGTCTGGAAGCGGCTGGTCGACGCGGGCATGGAATCCGGCCACGCGTACGGCAAGTCGCTGCGCACCGTCAAGAGCTGCGTCGGTTCCACCTGGTGCCGCTACGGTCAGCAGGATTCGGTCGGCATGGCCGTGCTGCTGGAGAAGCGCTACCGCGGTCTGCGCTCGCCGCACAAGCTCAAGCTCGCGGTGTCCGGTTGCGCCCGGGAGTGCGCGGAGGCGCGCGGCAAGGACGTCGGCGTGATCGCCACCGAGAACGGCTGGAACCTCTACGTCGGCGGTAACGGCGGCCTCACGCCCAAGCACGCCGTGCTGCTGGCCGGTGAGCTCGACGACGAGACGCTGATCAAGTACATCGACCGCTACCTGATGTTCTACATCCGCACCGCCGACCGGTTGCAGCGCACCGCGCCGTGGCAGGAATCGCTGGAAGGCGGCATCGAGTACGTCAAGCAGGTGGTCTGCGAGGACAGCCTCGGTATCGCCGCCGACCTGGAAGCGGCCATGGCCAAGCACGTGGAGGGCTACCGCGACGAATGGGCGGCGGTGCTCGAGGACGAGGACAAGCTCTCGCGCTTCGTGTCCTTCGTCAACGCACCAGAAGAGGCCGACCCGACGATCTCGTTCGACGACAGCGGCGAGCGCAAGGTGCCGGTCCTGCTCGGCCTGCCCGACATGCCAGGAGTCGGCAGCCGCGCCTGACCGGCAGCGGGCGTGCGCTCGGGATCTCGGTCCCGCCGCAACTGCTACGCCCGGGAAATGACTGCTTAACCGCGAGGAAACAGGGCGCCGGTACCAATGGGTAAGGCGTTTGGAGGAGAACCCCGATGACCGTGATCGAAACCACCGGCATTGCCCCGGCCACCACCGGATGGACCCAGGCCTGCCGTCTCGACTACCTGATCCCAGGCCGCGGCGTTGCGGTGTTGCTGAAGGGCGGCCGCCAAGCCGCACTGTTCCTGCATTCGGACGGCGCGGTGTACGCCGTCGGCAATATCGATCCGTTCGGCCGGGCCGCGGTGATGTCGCGCGGCATCATCGGCGACCGCGGTGGCGTGCCCGTGGTGGCTTCGCCGCTGCTCAAGCAGGCGTTTTCGCTGATCGACGGGCATTGCCTCGACGAGGAGTCGGTGTCGCTGCCGGTCTACCGGGTTCGCGTCGACGACGGCATCGTCTCGGTGTCGAACGAACCCGTCGTGGGCGGTACGGACTCGGACGGATCGGCATGACGACTCTCGACGCGGGCGCGTCGCTCGCGGGCTTCACCGTCGGCATCACGGCCGCACGACGTTCCGAGGAGTTCGCCACCCTGCTCACCCGGCGCGGCGCGACCATCGTGTCCGCGCCGGCCATCCGCATCATCCCGCTGGCCGACGACACCGAACTAGAACGGGTCACCCGTCAGCTGGTCGACGATCCGCCGCAGATCACCGTGGCCACCACCGGTATCGGTTTCCGTGGCTGGATGGAGGCCGCCGAAGGCTGGGGGCTGGCCGAACGGCTGCGCGACACCCTGGCGAGCACCAGGGTGGTGGCCCGCGGCCCGAAGGCCAAGGGCGCCATCCGCGCAGCCGAACTGCGCGAGGAATGGTCGCCTGCCTCGGAGTCCTCGGCCGAGGTGCTCGATCACCTGCTGGCCGAGGGTGTGGAAGGCGTGCGGATCGCGGTGCAGCTGCACGGCGCGACCACCGAATGGGAGCCGGTTCCCGATTTCTGTGAGGTGCTGCGCTGCGCGGGCGCCGATGTGGTGCCGGTGCCGGTCTACCGCTGGACGCCGCCCGACGACCAGGGCCCGATGGATCAGCTGATCGAGGCCGTCGTCACCTCTAGCCTGGACTGCGTCACGTTCACCAGCGCACCCGCCGTGGCGTCGATGTTGATGCGCGCCAAGGAAACCGGGATGATCGAGGGCCTGCTGCACGCCCTGCGCGGCCGGGTGCTCGCCGCCTGCGTCGGACCGATCACCGCGGCTCCGCTCGAGGAGCTCGGGGTGCCGACGTCGATGCCCGCCCGGGCCCGGCTCGGGGCGCTCGCCCGCCACGTCGCCGAGGAATTGCCCCGGCGCGCCAACCGGATTCACGCCGCCGGGCACACCATCAGCGTGCGCGGCGGCTGCGTGGTCGTCGACGGCGTGGTGCGTCAGCTCGCACCCGCGCCGATGTCGCTGATGCGTTCGCTGGCACGGCAGCCCGGCCGGGTCGTCTCCCGGGAGGACCTGCTGGCGGCCCTGCCCGGTGGCGGTGACGACACCCACGCCGTGGAGACGGCGATCGCGCGCCTGCGTGCGGGCCTCGGCACGCCGAAGGCCATTCAGACCGTGGTCAAACGCGGTTACCGACTGGCGCTCGACCCGGCCGAATGTACCGACAACAACCCACGTCCCGTGGTGCCCGGAGTCGGAACGCCGACCCGGGCACCACGCTTTGCTCAGGCGGTCACATGGTGAGCGCGCCCGCCCTGGTGCTGGTCGCGCACGGCACCCGAAGCACCAAGGGCGTGCAGATGATCGCGAGCCTGGCCGAGGCGGTCGCGCGCGAGCTCGACCGCCCGGGGCTGGACGGCATCGACGAATTCGGCGTGCCCCGCGTGCGCACCGCGTTCGTCGACGTCCTCGGCCCCTCGCCCTCGGAGGTCCTGCGCGATCTGGACGACCGCGCGGAAACCGTTCCGGCCGTGGTGGTTCCGGCGTTCCTGGCGTCGGGCTACCACGTCTACCAGGACGTGCCCCGCGAGATCGCCGAGAGCGCCCACCCGGCCGTCGCGGTGACCCCGGCCATGGGCCCCGACCCGGCCCTGGCCAGGATCATGCACCTGCGCTTGCGCGCGGCCGGTTGGCGTCCCGGCGACGCGGTGGTCTTCGCCGCCGCCGGCTCCTCCGACGCCCGCGCCCGCCAGGACGTCCGCCGAGCCGCCGGCATGCTCGCCGAAAACCTCGGCAGCCCGGTCCGCATCGCCTACGTCGCCACCGGCGCACCTCGCGTGCCCGAGGTCGTCGCGCACCTGCGCGAGAACGGCGCACAGCGCGTCTTCATCGCGTCGTACCTGCTGGCCCACGGCCTGTTCCATCAGCGCCTGCACGACGCCGGTGCGGATGGCGTCGCCGAACCGATCGGCGTCCATCCGGCGGTGGTGCGGTTGATCGCCGACCGGTACCGGGCGGCGGCCAGGGAATTGGTGCAGACCCGGGTTCGGTGAGCGGATCGCTGTCTGATTCGTGGGGCCGGCACGACTCGTCGAGCTGATGCGCCGGGACGTCGAACCGTCCGGTGTCGCAGCGCTATACGGCGGCCGGGTGGCGCTGATCGAGGGCCTGTCACAGTCCCCTGGACTGACCGCCGTTCACGTCACCCGTCGGCGACTCGATGCGTAATCGACGGCACCTCCGGATCCGCCCGATGGTGTGGCGGCACCCCGGGCCCCGCGTGCTCCGCGTTGTGGATCGCGTCGATCACCAACTGCCGGACGTGGGCGTTCTCGATGCTGTAGTAGACCGTCGTTCCCGAGCGGCGGGTGCGGACGAGGCGGGCCATGCGGAGTTTGGCCAGGTGCTGGGAGACCGATGCGGCAGGCTTCTCGACGTACTCGGCGAGTTCGTTGACAGACCGTTCGCCGCTGGTCAGGGCCCAGAGGACGCGGATTCGGGTGCCGTCGGCGAGCATGCGGAAGATCTCGACGACGAGGTCGAGTTCGTCGTCGGGAATACGGGGCGGCAGTTCCTTGCTATCTGCATCCATACGTAGATAATAAACCTCGTAGGAAGCAGGAGCGCCCGATGATCACCTCGTTGTTCGCCAACCGCGACTATCTGCGGCTGTTCACTGCCCAGGTGACCGCCCTGTTCGGTACCGGGCTCACCACGGTGGCGCTCGGTCTGCTCGCCTACGAACTCGCCGGCGCCGATGCGGCGGCGGTGCTGGGTATCGCGCTCACCATCAAGATGCTGGTCTATGTGACGGTGGCGCCGATCGTGGGCGCTTATGCCGACCGGTTGCCGCGCCGGACGTTCCTCGTCGGGCTGCACGTGATCCGCGCGCTGGTGGTGCTGGCGCTGCCGTTCATCGATCAGATCTGGCAGATCTACGTCCTGATCGCGGTGTTGCAAACCGCCTCGGCCGCCTACACCCCGACCTACCAGGCGATCATTCCCGACATCCTGCCCGATGAGCGCCAGTACACCCGTGCGCTGTCGGCCGCGCAGCTGGCCGCGACGATGGAGACGCTACTCAGCCCGATGCTCGCCGCGGCGGCGCTGGCGCTGGTGAGCTTCCACTGGCTGTTCGTCGGAACCGCGATCGGCTTCGTGGTCTCGGCTCTGCTGGTGATCGCGACCCGGATACCCGAGGCGGGCAGCGCAGGCGACAGTTCGTTCCTCGAGCGGATCTCGGTGGGCATGCGCATCTTCGCCGCCACTCCGCGGCTGCGCGGGCTGCTCGGCCTGAACCTGGTCGTCGCCGCGGCGGGCTCGGTCGTCATGGTCAACACCGTCAACTACGTGCGCGACACGCTCGGCGGCACCCAGTCGGGTGTGGCCATGTTGCTGGCCGCCAACGGGTTCGGCACCACGCTCGTCGCGCTGACGTTGCCCCGCATCCTCGATCGGGTCGGCGCCCGGCCCGTCATGCTCATCGGCGCGGCCGCCCTGCTCGCGGGCCTCGGAGCGGCGATCGCCCTGTCGATGGCTGCCGGAGGCGAATGGCGTTGGGGCGCAGTGCTCGCGGTATGGGCGTTGATCGGCGCGGGTACTGCCGCGGTACTGACCCCGACCGGCCAGGTGTTGCGGCGTTCGTCGCGGCCGGCCGATCGCCCGGCCCTGTTCGCCGCCCAGTTCTCGCTCTCCCACGTGGCCTGGCTGCTCACCTACCCGATCACCGGATGGCTCAGCACCACAGCCGGTTTCACCCTCACCTGGGTCACGCTGGCCGTGTTCGCCGCCGCCGGGCTCGCCGTGGCACTGCGCGCCTGGCCGCGGCACGATCCGGCGGTGATCACCCACCTGCACGAGGTGGGCACCATCGACCCGGCCCGGCTGGCCGACGCCATCCAGGTGAGCGAGCGGCTGTACCAGCACACGCACGAGTTCGTCATCGATGCCGAACATCCGCGCTGGCCGAGCCGGTCCGGTCGCGAACTCGCCCTCGCCGGTTGAGAACGAACCGCACGGCCCCGAACCCTCGCAGTCACAACGGCGTTCCGGTCACCGGGCACAGCGAGTGCCGGGTAGGCTGAGCGCCGGGCTCCGAGGGGGCGGGGCCCGGTCAGGCGGCCCGGGCGTTCGCCGAGAATCTGCGCGCCCGCGTCGAAACCGCCTGATCAATCCTTGGGAGGTAGCGAACGGGCGAATTCGACGCCCCGGTCCACCCATTCGCGTAGACGGGCCTCGTCCTCGACGTGTGTCGCCGCCACCCGCACCCAGCCCGTCATCTCCCGGGAACCCATCACCGCCTGCTGGACGGCGTCATCGTCGATGAGCTGCTCGCCGAGTTCGGACCCGACCCGGACCAGCAGGCCGCCCTTCCCGCTGACGGCCAGCGCCATATTGCCGCCGACCAGGAAGGACAGACCACCGAACATCTTGCGTTCGGCGACCGTGGGGCCCGGCTCGATGAGGTCGCGGATGCGCTCGGCCAATTCCTCGTCGTATGCCATGGGACACAGTGTGGACCCGGGCACCGACACATCCCGGACCCGATCGGATTCGGGGCCGGGATTCGCCGGAACGCCGGAATCAGGCCCGGTCGTAGGCGTCCTGCAAGGCCCGCGCGTCGATCTTGGACATGGTGCGCAGGGCCGTCCCAACGGCGATGGTCTTGGCCGGATCGTCGCCGCCCATGAGCTTGGGCAGCACCGATGGCACCACCTGCCACGACAGCCCGTAGCGGTCGGTGAGCCAGCCACACGGGCCCGGCTCGCCGCCCTCGGTGAGGGCATCCCACAGCCGGTCGACCTCGTCCTGGGTGTCGACGACGATCTGCAATGACGCCGCGTCGCTGTGCGGGTGTCCCGGTCCGCCGTTCATCAAGGTGACCGCGTGCCCGCCGAGATCGAGGGTGACGGTGAAGGCCGCCCCGCCGTCGGTGCGGGTGACCTCCACGACCCGCGAATTCGGCACGACCGACGCGTAGAACTCGCCCGCCTGCTCGGCCGCGTTGTCGAACCACAGGAAGGTGTTGACGCTGGACATGATGTTCTCCTCTGCTCGGGTGTGACGTGCTGTCATCCCGTAGTCGGAGCCGACTCGACCTCCTCGACACATCTCGGTCGATTCTCGAAGAATTTTTTCGTTCGGCTCCGCTGCAGGTCGGCGAGGTGCGCAAACGACCACGACCGCACACCCGCGCTGATAGCGTTTCGACATGATCACCGGTGCGCATTCCATCCTCTACGCGAGCGACGCCGAGGCCGCGCGCGCGTTCTTCCGTGACGTGCTCGGCTTGGCGCATGTGGATGCCGGGCACGGCTGGCTGATCTTCAAGTCGCCGCCCGCCGAGCTGGCCGTGCATCCCACCGGGCCGGCCGGGGGTGGTCGCAGCGAGATGTATCTGATGTGCGACGACCTCGCGTCCACGATCGCCGAGCTGCGCGCCAAAGGCGTCGAGGTGGCCGACGAGGTCGAGGAAGCCGGATGGGGCCGCGTCACCCGGTTGACCGTGCCCGGCGCGGGCGAGATCGGCCTCTACGAGCCGCTGCACCCCACCGCCTACGACCTGGACTGATCTGCTGCGGGAGGCGCCATGCCGGTCGCGGTGCTGCTGGGAGGTGACGTCATGCTCGGCCGTGGCGTCGACCAGATCCTGCCGCGACCCGGCCGGCCCGAGCTGCGCGAGTCCTGGGTGCGCGACGCCAGGCAGTACGTCGCCGCCGCTGAGCGGGTCAACGGCCCCATTCCGCGACCCGTCGCCGCCGACTGGCCGTGGGGTGAGGTGCCGCAGATCCTCGACGAGCTCGCACCCGACATCCGAATTCTCAATCTGGAAACCGCGATCACCGCCGACGGCAGCTTCGAGCCGGACAAGGGCATTCACTACCGGATGCATCCGGGCAATATCGCGGCCCTCACCGCGATCGCGCCCGACGCCTGCGCGCTCGCCAACAACCACGCCCTCGATTTCGGACGGCAGGGCCTGCTCGACACCCTCGAGGCCTTAGCGCGGACGCGGATCCGGGCGGTGGGCGCGGGCCGGGACCTGGCGGCCGCCCGGGCTCCGGCGATCCTGCCGCTGGCGCAGGGACGCCGCGCGCTGGTCGTGTCGGTGGGGGCCCGATCCAGCGGGGTGCCCGCATCGTGGGCGGCGGGTCCGGACCGCCCTGGACTGTGGTGGATCGATCATCCCGGCGCACGCAGCGCCGAGGAGATCGCCGGCGAGCTCTCGGCCCATCGGCGACCCGGTGACGTGCTGATCGTGTCGGTGCACTGGGGGCCGAACTGGGGCTACGGAATCAGCAGGAGCGAACAGGAATTCGCGCACCGCTTGATCCGTGCGGGCGTCGACATCGTGCACGGCCATTCGGCGCACCATCCGCGGCCGATCGAGGTGTACCGCGGCAAACCGATTCTGTACGGGTGCGGAGACGTCATCGATGACTACGAGGGCATCGGCGGTCACGAGACGTACCGCCCGGATCTGCGCCTGCTGTACCTGGTCACCGTCGGCGGCGAGCCCACGGTGCGGATGCTGCCGTTGTCCGTGCGACGGATGCGGTTGCGACGCGCCGGCGGCGTTCAGGCGCGCTGGTTGCGGGATCGGCTCGCCGATATCAGTGCCCGGTTCGGGACGCGGGTCCATCTCGATGCGGACGATCTGCTGACGATCTGAGCGGTGCGGGGAGCGGGCGCGGTGGGGTCCCATCCAGCGAACGTCCGGGTGCTCGCGCCGACACGAACGGCGTTATCGTCGGATGAATACCGGCCGACCAGGATGCCGACAGCATCCGCACTGGTGCGGCCGGAGTGGCTCGAACGACGGTGAGGTGCGTTGATGTCCGACGGCAGTGTGACACGGTGGGCGGCCCAGCCCGATGGCGACACCAGAACCGCACTGGCCGACGCGATGAGCCATTTCGCCCGCCGAGCCGTCGAGCCGGATGGTCACAAGCCCGCCGCGGTGGCCATCGCCGTCGTGACGTCGTCGGAAGGCCCGGGGATCTGGCTGACCGAACGGGCACCAACGCTGCGGGCTCATGCCGGCCAGTTCGCGTTGCCCGGCGGCCGCTTGGACGCCGGTGAGGATGCGATCGCGGCGGCCCTGCGCGAACTGCACGAGGAACTCGGCGTCGAACTGCAACGATCCGACGTGCTCGGATTGCTCGACGACTACCCGACCAGATCCGGCTACATCATGACGCCGGTGGTCGTGTGGGTGGGTGCCGATCCTGGTGTGCTGCCGAATCCCGCCGAAGTGGCCATCGTGCACCGCATCTCGTTCACCGAACTGGATGTGGCGCCCGAGTTCGGCCGCATCCCCGGGTCCGAGCGGCCGCTGATCCGATTGCCGTTGCTCGGCGGTCACCTGCATGCTCCGACGGCGGCGATCATGTATCAGTTCCGTGAGGTGGCGCTGCATCGCAGGCATACCAGGGTCGATCACATCGAACAGCCCCGCTTCGCCTGGGAATGACGCGACGAACTCCTACACCCCGAGCGCGGGGGCGAACACCGACCACGACTGGTGCATATCGTCCTGCCAGTACTCCCACGCGTGCGTACCGTGGCGCAGGTTGACCGTCGCCGGAATGCGCTGCGCGACGAGGCTGTCCACGAGCGGGCGGGTGCAGCCGTTGACGAAGGTTTCCATCGCACCGCCGACGAGCATGCGATCGGCCAGTTTGATCGGGTTGCCGTTGATATCGGGCGAGGCCAGGGTTTCGTGCACGCCCGGGCCGCCGTTACCGGAGGAGACATAGACCGCGAGCCCGCGCAAGCGATCCAGATGCAGCATGGGATCGTGCTCGGCCCACGCCGGATGTCCGGGCGGGCCCCACATATTGGCGGCATTGGCGCCGAACACGCCGAGCTGAGTGAACACGGTGGCCACTGCCATCGGATCACTGGTGCGGGTGCAACCGCTGAACGCGCCGACAGCCTGGTAGAGACCCGGTGAGCGAATCGCGAGGTTCAGCGCCGAGGTAGCCGACATCGACAGTCCCGCAACGGCATTGCGCCCCGAGGTCTGGAAGCGCTCGGCCAGCAGCGGTGGCAGCTCCCGGCTCAGGAACGTCTCCCACTGATTGCGGCCGAGCACCGGATCGTCGGCCAGCCAGTCGGTGTAGTAACTGGCCCGCCCACTCATCGGCACCACCACGTTGACGTGCTTGTCCGAGAAGAACTGCGCCACATCGGTGCGCCGCGTCCACGGCCCGCCGTCTTCCCCGCCGTCCACCGCGTTCAGCAGATACAACGTCGGGGCGCCCGCACCCGGATGCGACATCCACAAGGTGATCGGCCGATTCATGGCCGCCGAATGGACCACCACCTCCAGCTGGCGCCCACCCAGTGGACGCACTGACAGGATCGCCGATTCACCGGGCGCGGCGGCCGCCGGAGCCGGGAATATCACCGCCACCACTGCGGTCGGTAACAGAAGCGCGCCGAGCGCGAGAAGGACCACCAGGCATCGCGGAAGCCGGTACATGACTGGTGTTGTATCACGTGGTCCCGGCGCGTCGGCCGCAATGACGGGCGTGTTCGCGGGGGCGGATCAGCCCGCGCACTGTGATGTTCAGCCGTGGAACAGCTGCTCGACGTCCTCGACCGCCAGTGACCGGTCGAGCCATCGGTACAGGGTGTCCCGGTCATCGCAGGATTCGATTCGGTGGGCCAACTCGGTCGGATCTAGAAGCGGTAGCCCAGTGCGCGACCTCGTAAACGGAAGAGGCTGCGTTGGCCGGCTCTACCGCCACCGCTCCGGCGTGACCGGTGAATCCCAGGCCCGCGAGTACCGGCGCTTGTCCGGCGCGGCGATTTCCTTGCTCCGATACACCACATACGGCCGCACCAGGTAACCGATCGGCGCGCTGAACATGTGGACCAGGCGGGTGTAGGGCCACAGGAAGACCAGGGTGAGGACGACGAGGCCGTGCAGCTGGAACGGCCAGGGGGTGTCGACCATCAGTTCGGGCTGGGGGTTGAGGGTGAACAGGCTGCGGAACCAGGGGGAGACGGTTTCGCGGTAGTTGTAGGTGCCGAAGAGCAGGTTCGCGCCCCAGGTGTTCATCAGGCCGGTCACCAGGGCGGCGGTGAGCAGGGCGTACATGAGTTTGTCGTTACCGGTGGTGGCCTTGCGGACCGCGGTGACGGTGAAACGGCGGTAGAGCAGGATGCCGACGCCGGCGAGCACCGACAGGCCCGCCACCGAGCCCGCGCCGACCGCGATCAGATGGTAGGTGTGCTCGCTGATGCCGACAGCCTCGGTCCACGATTCGGGAATCAGTACACCGAGCACATGCCCGCCGAACACGCCGACCATGCCGAAGTGGAACAGCGGGCTGCCCAGCCGCAGCAGGCGGCTCTCGTACACCTGCGACGACCGCGTGGTCCAGCCGAATTGGTCGTTGCGGTAGCGCCAGATGTGACCGAGCACGAACGAGGTGAAGGCGATGTAGGGCAGGATCAGCCACAGTTCGGTCGGCAGGTGCAGTGGTGCGTTCATCGTCGGCCTTCGGCTTGTTCGAACATCGTGGGATCCATGGCGAAGGGGTCGAGCCCGACCTCTTCTTCCGGCGGGCCCTGGGCGGCGAGTTCGGCGATCTTGCGCCGATCGGCGGTGGTCAGCGGCGGCAGCGTGGCGACGACGGCCGCCAGCACCCCCGCATACGGGGAACCGCTGTCCGACAACGACAGTCGCAGCAGCTCCAGCACCGGCACGTGCTCGCCGAGCAGCCGCTCACCGCCGATCGGGTCGACGGTGGCCGCGAATTCCAGCAGCACCGGCAGATGGTCGGGCAGTTCCTCGTCACCGAGTTCGACCCCGGCGTGCCGGTAGGCGTGCTTGAACCGCAGCAGTGCCATCCCGCGTTTACGCGTGTCGCCGTAGGCGTAGAAGGTCAGGTGCAGGCTGGCGCGGCGGCGCATATCGAAGGTTTCGACATACTGGGCGGCCAGTTCCAGCGGGGGAGTGGTCCGCAGATGCAGCACCACGGCCTCGAGCGGGGACCGCACGGCGTCGGGCAGCTGCGCCACCGCTTCGGCCAGCTGGTCGAGCACCTTGAAAGTGTCCGCGCTCGGGTAGTCGAGCAGGAGCGCGGCGGTCCGCCACACCAGTCGCCTATCTCGATCACTCAGGGCGACAACCGGTTCTGGTCGCCGCCGGATCTTCAGCAGCGCCATGGTGAGCCTCCCATTGTGCGAGTCCGCGCCGTCCGGGCGGGCACGGCCGTATGTGCCCGAGCCCCTGCAGACAGTGAGTCGAGCGGGCCGCGCCCCGCCCCGGCGACGACAATGGCCCGGCCCGGCGCCGACAGGATCGCTACGGCCGGACGGGCGTTCACCGGGTAGTCACAGGACTGCCTGCCGGTCATGGCCGCCCGCCCGTCGCGCTACCCGCGGTGTCGGCGAGTTCGTCGCCCGCGGTGCCGTCGACCGCATGGCCGTTCGTTCCGTTGCCCGCGGCTGCGTTCCCTGCGTGACCGTTGCCGGCCGAACCGTTGCCGTTACCGGAGCCCGCGCTCCCGTTCGCACTCGGCAGCAAGCCCGAGGTGCTCTTCCCATCCCAGTTCAGCAGATTGATCCGCCCCGACTTCTCTGCGGGTGCGGCCTGATTGGTGTCGGTGAGGCTGAACTTCTCCACCATCTGGTCGAACGCGGTCATACCCGGCCCGCCGTCGGTGTCGAGCGAGCAGCCGGTGGCCAGCGAATCCAGTTCGTGCGCCTTGGACGTCGCGCCCTGGGGGATGACGTAGCGGTGCTCGTATTTGGCGATGGCCAGCAGCCGGTACATGGCCTCGATCTCTTCCGGCTCCAACCGCACCGAGGGTGCGATCGAGGGGTCGGGCTCCATGCCGAGGTTCACCGACCGCATGAACGAGCGCATGGCCGCCAGCCGCTGCAAAGAAGCGCGCACCGGGCCGATCTCACCGGCGGTGAACAGTTCGGCCAGGTACTCCACCGGGATCCGCAGCGCGTCGATGGCGCCGAACAGGTTGCCCGCGTCCTCGGCGTCGTGCCCGGTCTCCGAGAGCACGTCCACCACCGGCGACAGCGGCGGCACGTACCAGACCATCGGCATGGTGCGGTATTCCGGATGTAGCGGCAGCGCGATCTGGTAATCGACGATCAGCTTGTAGACCGGCGAATCCTGCGCGGCCTGAATCCAATCCGGCGAGATACCGGCCCGTTCGGCCTCGGCGATCACCCGCGGGTCGTGGGGATTGAGGAACACCCCGAGCTGCGACGGGTAGAGGTCCTTGGTGTCGGTGACCGAGGCGGCCTCGAGCACGGCATCGGCGTCGTAGAGCATCACGCCGATGTAGCGCAGCCGCCCGACGCAGGTCTCCGAGCACACCGTCGGAATGCCGACCTCGACGCGCGGGTAGCAGAAGGTGCATTTCTCGGCTTTGCCGGTCTTGTGGTTGAAGTAGATCTTCTTGTAGGGGCAGCCGGTGATGCACTGGCGCCAGCCACGGCATTTGTCCTGGTCGACCAGCACGATGCCGTCCTCGGCGCGCTTGTAGATCGCACCGGACGGGCACGAGGCGGCACACGAAGGATTCAGGCAGTGCTCGCAGATGCGCGGCAGGTAGAACATGAAGGTCTCTTCGAACTCCAGTTTCACCTTGTTCTCGAGCTTGTCGAGCAGCGGGTCCTTACCGACCTGCTCAGGACCCGAACCCAGGTCGTCGTCCCAGTTGGCGCCCCAGGTGACCTTGGTGTCCTCGCCGGTGATCAGCGATTTCGGTCGCGCCACCGGCGTGGTGTCGGTGGGCGGGGAGGACAGCAGGTTGTCGTAGTCGTAGCTCCACGGCTCGTAGTAGTCCTCCACCGTGGGCAGGTCCGGGTTGGCGAAGATGTTGAGCAGCCGCTTCATCCGCGAACCGGACTTCAGGGTCAGCTTGCCGCGCTTGTTCAGCGCCCAGCCGCCCTTCCATTTCTCCTGGTCCTGATATTGCCGGGGATAGCCCTGACCGGGCCGGGTCTCCACATTGTTGAACCAGACGTACTCGGTGCCACCGCGATTGGTCCAGGCCTGCTTGCAGGTGACCGAACAGGTGTGGCAGCCGATGCATTTGTCGAGGTTCATGACCATCGCCAGCTGTGCCATGACGCGCATGTCAGTACTCCACTTTCTGGCTGCGTCGACGAATGGTGGTGACTTCGTCGCGCTGGTTTCCGGTCGGCCCGTGATAGTTCAGGGCGAACGACTGCTGGGCGTAGCCGCCGATGAGGTGGGAGGGCTTGATCATGATCCGGGTGAGCGCGTTGTGGATACCGCCGCGCTTGCCCTTGCCGTTGAACGGTTTACCGGAGGCCGCGCTGTCATCCGGGCCCTCGATGCGCGGCACGTCCACCGCCCGGTCCTGGGCGTGGTACATGAACACGGTGCCCTCCGGCATCCGGTGGCTGACGATGGCGCGGGCGACGACCACACCGTTGCGGTTGATCGCCTCGATCCAATCGTTGTCGGCCACACCGATCTTGGCGGCGTCCCTGTCCGACATCCAGATCGTCTGCCCGCCGCGCGAGAGCGTCAGCATGTGCAGGTTGTCCTGGTAGGCGGAGTGGATCGACCACTTCGAATGCGGGGTCAGGTAGCGCACCGTGACGCCGCGTTCGCCGACCTCGCCGACATTCGGCTCGCGGAACAGCGCCGTCATATCCAGCGGTGGCCGGAAGATCGGCAGCTGTTCGCCGAGTTCGATCATCCAATCGTGATCGAGGTAGAAGTGCTGGCGTCCGGTGAGGGTGTGCCAGGGCTTGAGCCGTTCGGTGTTGATGGTGAACGGGGAGTAGCGGCGGCCACCGGTCTCGCTGCCGGACCATTCCGGTGAGGTGATCACCGGCACCGGGCGGGCCTGGGTGTCGGCGAAGGTGATCCGCTTGCCCTCGTGTTCGGCGGCCAGATCGGCCATTTCGGTGCCGGTGCGCCGTTCCAGCGCCTCGAAACCCTCCACCGCGAGCCGGCCGTTGGTGGTGCCCGACAGCGCGAGGATGGCCTCGGCGGCGTGGGTGTCCTTGGCCAGCGACGGACGCCCCTGCGCCACGCCCGAGACCACGGTGCCGTTCATGCCGGCCAGGTATTCGACTTCCTGATCGGGCAGCGTCGTGACGCCCTTGGTGGTCAGGCCGAGGGTCTCCACCAGCGGCCCGAGCGCGGCCATCTTCTCCGCGATCTTGCTGTAATCGCGTTCGACGACCACCAGCTTCGGCATGGTCTTACCCGGAACGGGTTCGCATTCACCGGCTTTCCAGTCCAGTACACGGCCACCGGCCTGGGCCATGGCGTCGGGCGAATCATGCTGCAACGGCACGGCGACGATGTCCTTGCGCACGCCGAGATGCTTTTCCGCCATCCAGGAGAAGCCGCGGGCGATGCGGTGGAAGGCGTCGAAATCGGTCTTGGCCTCCCACGGCGGTGAGATGGCGGGGGAGAAGGCATGCACGAACGGGTGCATATCGGTCGAGGACAGATCGTGCTTCTCGTACCAGGTGGCGGCGGGCAGCACGATGTCGGAGAACAGCGTGGTGCTGGTCATCCGGAAATCCAGCGACAGCAGCAGATCCAGCTTGCCGGTCGGCGCTTCCTCGCGCCAGGTCAGTTCCTGCGGACGCACGCCGGTGGCATCGGAGGTCTGCAGGTTGGAGCCGCAGCCCAGTAGATGCTTCTGGAAGTACTCGTTGCCCTTACCCGAGGAGCCGAGCAGGTTGGCCCGCCACACGGTGAGCACGCGGGGGAAGTTCTCCGGTGCGTCCGGATCCTCGCAGGCGAAGTTCAGCTCACCGGATTTCAGCCCGTCGACGACGTGCTCGGCCGGCGATTTGCCCGCCTGCTCGGCCTCGTCGGCCAGATCGAGCGGGTTGCGGTCGAACGTCGGATAGGTCGGCATCCAGCCGAGACGGCTCGCGAGAGCGATATTGTCGGCGGCCGTGCGGCCGGTGAACCGGCCGTCGCCCAGCGGGGAGGCGAAGGTGTCGGAGGTGAACGGGTCGTAGCGCCACTGATCGTTGGTCAGATACCAGAACACGGTGCCCTGCATCTGCCGCGGTGGACGTTGCCAGTCGGTCGCGAAAGCCAGTGTGGACCAGCCGGTCACCGGGCGGCATTTCTCCTGGCCGACGTAATGCGCCCAGCCACCGCCGTTGACGCCCTGGCAGCCGGTGAGCAGCGTCAGGGTGAAGAACGCCCGATAGATCTGATCGGAGTGGAACCAATGGTTGGTGCCCGCACCCATCAGGATCATCGAGCGACCGCCGGAACGATCGGCGTTATCGGCGAATTCGCGGGCGATGCGGGCCGCCTGCTTGGCGGGCACACCGGTGATCGCCTCCTGCCAGGCCGGGGTGTAGGGCTCGGAGGGGTCGTCGAAACCGGTGGGCCAGCTGCCGGGCAGGCCGCTGCGGGCCACGCCGTACTGCGCGAGCAGCAGGTCGAAGACGGTGGTGACGCGCTTGCCCGCCAGGAACATCGTCGGCACGCCACGGGTCAGCACACCAGGGGTGTCGGTGTCGAAGCGCGGGAACTGCACGGCCGCAGCGTCGTCGGTGCGGCCGTGCAGGGTCAGCAGGGGATCGACGTCCCCGAGGTCCAGATTCCAGCGTCCGGTGCCGTCCTCGCCGAAGCGGTCGCCGAGAGAACCGTTGGGCACCACCGGATTACCGTCGGCATCCAGCAGCACGGTACGGAACTCGGCGGCTTCGGCGTCGCTGCCGAGATCGGCGGAGGTGAGGAACTTGCCCGGCACGAAGACGCCGTCGCGTTCGTCCAGGGTGATCAGGTAGGGCAGATCGGTGTAGCGCTTGATGTAATCGAGGAAGCGCGGGGTGGACTTCTCGACGAAGAATTCCTTGAGCACCACATGACCCATGGCCATGGCCAGCGCGGCATCGGTGCCGGGACGGGCGGGCACCCATTCGTCGGCGAACTTGGTGTTATCGGCGTAGTCGGGGGAGACCACCACGACCTTCTGGCCGCGATAGCGGGCCTCGGTCATGTAGTGCGCGTCCGGGGTCCGGGTCACCGGGACGTTGGAGCCCCACATGATGAGGTAACCGGCGTCGAACCAGTCGGCCGATTCCGGCACGTCGGTCTGGTCGCCGAAGACCTGCGGTGAGGCCACCGGCAGGTCGGCGTACCAGTCGTAGAACGACAGCATCGAACCGCCGAGCAGCGAGATGAACCGCGCACCCACCGCATGGCTGACCATCGACATGGCCGGAATCGGCGAGAAGCCTGCGACCCGGTCGGGCCCGTACTGCTTGATCGTGTAGACGTGCGCGGCGGCGGCGATCTCGGCGGCTTCCCACCACTCCGCGCGGACGAACCCACCTTTGCCGCGAGCGGCCTTGTACGCCTTGGCCTTTGCGGGGTCTTCGACGATCTCCCCCCACGCCAGCACCGGGTCCTTGAGCCGCGATTTGGCCTCGCGGTACAGCTCGAGCAGGGTGCCGCGCACGTACGGGTAGCGCACCCGGGCGGGGGAGTAGGTGTACCAGGAGAACGACGCGCCACGCGGGCAGCCGCGCGGCTCGTACTCGGGCTTGTCCGAGCCCACCGAGGGGTAGTCGGTCTGCTGCGACTCCCAGGTGATCACGCCGTCCTTGACGTAGATCTTCCAGGAACACGAGCCGGTGCAGTTGACGCCGTGGGTGGAGCGCACCACCTTGTCGTGGGACCAGCGGTCGCGGTAGAACTCGTCGGCGCTGCGGCCGCCGGTCTTGTGCACGGTGCGGTGGTCGGCCGAGATTTCGCCGCGGTGGAAGTATTTGCCCAGCCGCAGGAGAGCGTCGCCGGCGTCGGGCCGGTGAGCCGGATCGGAGGGCGCGGAACCCTGAGTGCGTGAATTAACCACGACGCCCCCTTCGAGCGGTGAAATCGGGCTGATGTCCCGACTGTAAGGAGGCGGCGACCGGCGTCCAAACGAATCTCTCACAGCGCTCAGTGCAAGCCGGTGAGCTGTGAGGTGAGCGCAATCCGGTTGTCATTCCGCGGGGTGCGTTCGGCACCTCGATTGCGGGGGCGACCTGGGAAAACGTGGCATCCGTCGCTGTCGGACAGCGTGCCGACCGCCGGTTTTCGGCCTATCGGTGAAGCTTTGGAAACCGCCGCTTCTCGGTCGCTTTACATTTGTTAACACAGCGAAAGTGGCGGGCACCACTCCTATTCGCGCATGAATTGCCGGATTCGGATAATTCCGCGGATTCGCGAACCGGATGCGGCGGCGTACCTCAGCCCGGCAGCGGCAGGAACTCGACCAGCGCACCGTCACGGGCATCGGCGGGCACGATGACGAGCCCGTCGTGGCCGAGTAGCCCGCCGAGGTGGGCGGTGCGGACCGCGGGTTCGCCGCGCCAGCCGCCGCCCGGGTCGGCCACCGCGGGGACGATCCGCGCGACCGGGCCCGCGATCTCGCTCGCATTGTGCAGCGGTCCCAGCAGTGCTCGCGCCGGATGGGCGCCGGTGCGGCCCTCGACCACCGCGCCCGCCAGGGCGGTGAGCACCGCGACGGCGGCGAACGGGTTGCCGGGCAGACCGAGCACCGTCGCGCCCGAGTTCAGCTCCGCGACGACGGTCGAGCCGCCAGGACGCAGCCGCAACCGATGCACCAGGATGCGGGCGTCGGCGCGACGCAGCGCGGACCGGAGTTGATCGGCGGCGCCGGAACCGGTCGCCCCCACCACGACCAGCAGATCGAAACCCTCGGTGCCGGTGAGCACCTCGTCGAAGCCGTGCGGTGTGTCGCGCAGGTGGACCCGGTCGACGGTGCGAATACCGTGCCGGGCCAGCAGATGCGGCAGGATCGGTCCGATGGAATCGCGGGTCTGCCCGCCGTGCAACGGGCCGGATGCGCGAATCTCATCGCCGGTCATGACGATTCGGGCCCGGACCGGCCCGCGCACCGCGGCCTCGGGGATCTCGACGGCGGCGGCGGTGGAGATCAGCGCGGGCGTGACCGGAGTGCCCTCCTCGGCGATGAGATCACCGCGCTCCAGATCCTCGCCACGATGGCGGATATCGCCGCGCACCGGGGTATCGGGCAGCCGGCGCAGGTAGTGGTCGTCGCCGACCTCGGCGAACTCGTCACGCAGCACAGCGGTGGTGCCGTCGGGGACGTGCGCGCCGGTCGCGACGCGCACCGCCTCACCGGGGAGCAGACCGACCGGGCGCTGGCCACCGGCGAAACCGATGTCGGCGCGTAGACGCCACGGACCGTCACCGGCGACGGCGTAACCATCCATGGCCGAGACGTCGAAACGCGGCAGCGGCCCCGCCGCCCGGATCGGCGCGGCCAGCGCCGCGCCGGCGACTTCGAACAGTTCGGTGTGGTAGGAGGTCAGCCGGGAGAGGTTGTCGCGCAACGTTTGTCGTGCATCCTCCAGCGTCGACGGCGGCGGCTGATGACCGGGGGCACGCCCACCGTCGATGACGGCCCGTGCCGCGCGCACCTCCTCGTCGGTGTCGCAGTCGGTGATGCCGTTCAACCGCACCATCACCGTGTCGTCCGGGACGAGGGCCTTCATCGGTTGGTTGACCAGTGAATCCAGGCGGCTGAGCCGGGCGGCCAGCGCGTCGCGGCGCCACACGCCGATCAGGTACTGCGGGCGGCCGGATTCGTCGGCCGCGAACACGGCGTCGGCGCCCGATTGATCGCTGCGCCGCAGCAGATCGGCCACCGCCCACTCGGTCAGGAACGGCAGATCCGCTGCGAGCACCACGATGCGCGGGGCGGCTCCGGCGCCGAGTGCGCGCACACCGGCGCCGATCGCGGCGACCGGTCCCGCGCCCGGCGGCACCTCACGCACCTGCCAGACGTTCGGATCCAATTCGGGCCTGCGGGGCCCGACGACGACGGTCTGCCCGCAGCCCGCGACCGCGTCGAGCGCGACATGCAGCATCGACCGGCCCCCGATCACGATCGCCGGTTTGTCGACACCACCCATCCGGCTCGCCCGGCCCCCGGCGAGCACGATCGCGTCAGCGGCCGTCACCGGCCGCGGCCCTCGCTGTGGTTCGACATGGGTCCATGCTAGTTCGACGAGCCCGGGCGGCCATGCCGCGCGCGCCGCGACGGTCTGTGCGCACCGGAGGCGGGTTCAGAGCGCCGAACCGTCGTAGTCGGGTGCGAGCAGGTAGAACTCATTGGTGTCGGGGTCGGCCAGCGGCAGCCCCGGTTCGGCGCCGGAGGGTTCGATCGTGCGCGCTCCGGCGGCCCTGAGCCGGGCGATCTCGGCGGTCGGGTCGTCGGCGGGAAACGCCGCGACGTCCAGGCGCAACCGGTTACGGCCCTGCTTGGCCTCGGAGGTCTCGACGAATTCCAGCCAGCTCCCGAGACCGGTCGGCGAGCGCAGGCCGGTCACCGGCGATCCGGCCCGCGAGATCGGCCACCCGGAGGCGACCGACCAGAATTGCGCGAGCCGCTGCGGATCGAAGGTGTCGACCACGATCGCCGCCACCGCGCCGGTGTCCACATACTCCTCGCGCGGCTCCAGGACGCAGAACTCGTTGCCCTCCGGGTCGGCGAGCACGGTCCACGGCACGGCACCCTGCCCGATGTCGATCGCGCGGGCACCCAGGGCCATCGCACGATCGACCTGCATGCGCTGGTGGTCGGTGGATCGGCTGGCCACATCGAGATGGATCCGGTTCTTACCGGTCTTGGCGCGGGAGGCGGGAACAAAGGTCAGCGCGAGGTCGGAGCCGGCGGCGTCCGGCCCCGCGACGTCGACTTCACCCGGGCGGTCCAGCGTCACCGTCCAGCCGAGCAGTCGCGCCCAGAAATCCGCCACCATACGTGGCTGGTCCGCATCGAATACCACACACGCGAGACGGGTGGTCATGTGTCCACGGTAACCGCACATTCGCCCGGGAGGGGTGGATTGCGTGTTACCCGGCGTGCTGCTCAGGGTCGTCAGGACCCCGGAGTCGGCTCGTCGGGGAAGGTGAAGCGGGCGACGCGCAGATCCACCCGGCCGTCGCGCACCGGGACACCCTCGGCGGTGAGCAGCCGCAGTTGTTTGTCGGCCAGGTGCGCTGCGGGGCGGCCGGCGGCGCCGAGCACCCGATGCCAGGGCAGATCGGCGGAATCGGTGCGCATGATCCAGCCGACGGTGCGTGGCGTCGACAGACCCGCCGCCGCGGCGATATCGCCGTAGGTGGCCACCCGCCCGCGCGGGATCGACGCGACCAACTCGCGGACGCGTTCGATCTCGGCATCGCTGGTCGGCATCAGAGCACGGAACGGATCAGTTCGGCGGTCCGCTCGGGCAGTGCCTGGGCCACCATGTGGTCGCAATCCCATTCGTGCACGGTCAGGTTCGGGCCCATATGGGTGGTGAGCGCCTCCCGGAACTCTGGCGTGACGAACGGCGGGTCCACCTTCATGGCCTGCACCAGCACCGTCGGCAGGTGCTGCGGTGGCAGCACGTAGTGGCGAGCGAGCTGGCCCCAATAGGAGTTGATGGCTGGCAGGCTCATCCGCCAGCCCACTCGTCCGTTCGCGGTGGGCATCAGGTGTTCGTCCAGTTCGGCCTGCAACAGCTCGGGCGCGACATCACCCCAGCCGGTATGCAGTTTGTCCATCCTGGCCTGCTCGACGTCGTCGTAGTCCTGGGAGGCCAGCGTCGACATGGCGATCTCGTGCAGCCGGGTCGGGTCCAGCGCGATGGCCGGATCGAGCAGCACCAGGTTGCGGGCCAGTTGCGGATGGTTGTGCACCAGATGCAGGGCGCAGGCGCCGCCGAAGGAATGCGCGACCAGCACCACGGGCTCATCGGTCTCATCAGCCAGCAGCTCGACCAGGTCGTGCACGATCGTCTCGAAATTCCACGGCGGCAGCGACGTGGAACGACCGTGTCCGCGCAGGTCGGGGGCGATGATCCGGACATCGGGCAGCAGCCGTTCGGCCAGGTCGGCCCAGCGCCTGCCGTGGCCGGTCACCCCGTGCAGGGCGAGGACCACCGGACCGGTGCTCGGGCCGAAACGGTGAACGTGGAGTGGGGACACGATGACATTTTGACCGTTGACCAATTCCGTCGCAGCACCAGGCGGCGCGGCGCCGCCATCGGGAGTGTCGGCCTCGTCTGTTGCAATAGCCCCCGTGGTGCGATCGGATAACGCCGTGCGGCTGGTTCGCCGGAAAGTGGCGGCGCCCGGACCCAGGGTCTGGAGCGCCGAGGTCCGCGCGCTGTTCGCCGCCGCCGCCGACCCGGGCGGCATCCGCCCCGGCACCGGCGTATGGCAGGTTCTCGGCGGCCCCGGTACCGGCAAGACCGCCCTGCTGGTCGACCTGGCCGCCGACCGCATCGCCGCGGGCGCCGACCCCGAGTCCGTGCTGTTGCTCACCCACTCGAAAAACGCGGCCGCGGCGGTGCGCGATGCGATCACCGCGCGACTGTCGGCACCGCCGGAGATCCCACCAACGGAGCCCGCCTCCCCGCCGGACGATCCCGGACCGGGCGACAGCCTGTTCGAACCGCCGCCGGACCCGGAGGCGCCCTGGGATGACGCGGGGCTGTTCGCACTGGACGAGCTGGACGCGGCATTGGATGCCGGCGACGGGATGGGGCAGGACGGTCCGCACCGTCCGGAAACCGGCGGCCGCGCCGGGCCGGACGCCGCGGAGGAACCGTCGAGCGCCCAGGTAACGGAGTCCTTCGACCGGGCGCGGGCCGCGGGGTCCGCGCCGAATGACGAAGGTGGCGATTCCTCCGGTGCTGTGCGGGCCGCCGATGCGGGGCAGGCGTCCGCGGGTGTCCGCGAGCCCGTCGATGCGGGGTCGGCTGCCGCCGGGTCCGGGGCCGCGCACTTCGTCGGGGTGCCGGGTGCGACCAGGGAACCGCTGGTGCGCACGATCCACTCGTATGCCTTCGCCGTGCTGCGCCGCCATGCCGTCGCGCACGGCAATCCGCCGCCGCGGTTGCTGACCGGATCGGAGCAGGATGCCGTGTTGCGGGAGATGTTGCGCGGCGATCTGATCGATATCGCCGACGGCGCGACCCACCTATGGCCGCAGCGGCTGCATCCCGCGCTCGGACTCGCCGGTTTCGCCGATCAGCTGCGTGATCTGATGCTGCGGGCCACCGAACGGGGACTGGGTCCGGAGGATCTGATCCGGCTCGGACGTGAGCGCGATAAGCCGGAATGGGTGGCGGCGGGCCGGTTCGCCGCGCGGTACGAGCAGGCGATGCTGCTGCGCTGGTCGGTGGGCGTGGCCGCGCCGGAGGCATCCGCGCCCGCCCTGAACGCGGCCGAACTCGTCGGTGCGGCATTGGACGCGTTGGCCACCGATGAGAAGCTGCTGGCCGCCGAACGAGATCGGTTGCGGTATCTGCTGGTCGACGACGCCCAGCATCTCGACCCGCAGGCCGCGATGCTGGTGCGGGTGCTGAGCGCGGGCGCGACCATGACCGTCGTCGCCGGCGATCCCGATCAGGGTGTGTTCGCCTTTCGTGGTGCGGATGCGCGCTTCCTGGTCGACCTCGACGTGCCGGACCGTCAGCGCATTGTGCTGCGCGAGAACCATCGATCGGTGCCCGCGGTGCGGCTGGCGGTCGCTCGGGTCGCGTCCCGGTTGCCCGGCAGCGCACCACAACGCCCGAGGGTGGATGCCCAGGCCGACACCGCGCCCGACGCCGG
This sequence comes from Nocardia sp. CDC519, assembly GCF_059509835.1. Taxonomy (NCBI): domain Bacteria; kingdom Bacillati; phylum Actinomycetota; class Actinomycetes; order Mycobacteriales; family Nocardiaceae; genus Nocardia; species Nocardia sp. CDC519. The sequence continues at coordinate 3,978,643 of NZ_CM183377.1, forward strand.
CGCCGATGTCCGGGTCCGGGTGCTCGCCACGCCGGCGAAAGAGGCGGCGCTGATCGCCGACCATCTGCGGCGCGCGCACCTCACCGACGGCGTGCCGTGGTCGGGCATGGCGGTCGTGGTGCGCTCGGTCCCGCTGTCGCTGCCGCCGTTGCGCCGCGCCTTGCTGGCCGCGGGCGTGCCGGTGCGCCAGCCCGCCCTCGACACCCCCTTGGCGCGGCGGCGCGGCGCGGCCTGGATGCTGTCGTCGCTGCGCGCGATCCTCGCCTCGGAGGCCGCGACGAGCGCCGACCCGGCCGGGACGCCGCATCGCCACGAAGCGCTGTTCACCCCCGACGACGCCCTCGACCTGCTGTCCGGCCCGCTCGGCGCCGCCGACCAGATCGCCCTGCGCCGGCTGCGCCGCGGTATCCGCCGCACGGCACTCGGCCTGGAACGCGCCGCCACCCGTCACGGTGACGCGCCGTGGTCCTCCGACGCCGAAACCCCTTCGGCCCCTGGTGATCCCCACACAGAACTGGACGATCTGCTCCCGGATCCGGCCGACGCAGCTCTCCATCTTCCGGCCGACCCGCTCGTTCCGGGCCCTGCCGACCTGCTCGCTCCGGAACCACCCGACCTGCCGCCGCCCCCGGATCCGGCCGATACCGAGCTGCACATTCCCGCCGATGCGCTTGTCCCGCACGACCATGACCAGCTGCCGCCGCCGGACCCGATCGACGCCGACATCACCCCCGAGTGGACGATCGAACAAGCTTCGCGCCTGTCGGCCGACGCCGACTGGTACGGCATCGATCTCGATCCCTTCGATCGCGAAGCGGACCGCTACGGGCTCAGCACGGAGACTGACGATGCGGATGCGGACGCCACACGCGATCCGGCTGACCTGCGGCCCGATCCACCGCGCGGCGCCTCGCCCTCCGAACAGTCCTCCGCCGAGGTGCTGCGCGATCTGCTGCTCGGCGTCGGCGACCAGCGGATCCTCGCGGGCCTCACCGAGGTCGAATCCGCTCCGCTGCGGCGGGCGCTGACCGCACTGGATCGGGCACGGAAGGCACGACGGCGCGGGGGCGGGCTCGAAGACGTGCTCTGGGCGTTGTGGACCGGATCGCGGTTGGAGCGGCGCTGGGTCGCGCAGTCCGAGCGCGGTGGTGCCGCCGGTGCGCAGGCCGATCGGGATCTGGATGCGGCGGTCGCCCTGTTCGATGCCGCCGCGGCCTACGTCGACCGGCTGCCCCGCGCGGGCATCGAGGGCTTCGTGGAATACCTGCTGCATCAGGAGATTCCGCACGATACGTCGGTGCGCACCAGTCCCGTCGAGGCGGTGGAGCTGCTCAGCGCGCACGCCGCCGCAGGACGGGAATGGGAGGTGGTGGCCGTCGCCGGGGTGCAGGAGGGAATCTGGCCGGATCCGCGTCCGCGCGGCACCTTGCTGCACACCGAGGATCTGGTCGACGTCGCCGCGGGAGTGCTCACCGAGGGCGAACGGATGAGCCGGGCGGCCCCGATCCTGGCCGAGGAGCGCAGGCTGCTGCTGGTGGCATGCAGCCGCGCCCGCCGATCACTGCTGGTCACCGCGGTGGAATCGGTCACGGGCGACCGTGATCTGGTGCCCTCGCGGTTCCTGGCCGAACTGCTCGGCCACGACGATGAGGGCGAACCCGGCGCGCTGCCGGTCGAAGATCCGGGCCGCGCGTTGGTGATGGGTTCGCTGGTGGCCGAATTGCGCGGGGTGGTCTGCGATCCCGAGGCCGATCCACAGCGTCGTCGCCGGGCCGCCCGCCATCTCGCCCGGCTCGCGGACGCGGGCGTGCGCGGTACCGCGCCCGACGATTGGTACGGCACCGCCGACCTCAGTACCGAGCGCCCCCTGTGGGACGACGACGAATCCGCGGTCGCGCTCTCACCGTCGACGGTCGAACTGCTGCGTACCTGCCCGTTGCGCTGGGCGCTGGAACGCCACGGCGGCACCGACGGCGACAATCCGCACGCGGTCAAGGGCAACCTGGTGCACACCCTGGTCCAGGCCCTGGCCGGCAAGGTGCCGACCAGCCAGGTGCGGGCCGCGCTCCAGGCGGTCTGGGACTCGGTGGACGGCGATCAGGGCTGGCATTCCCGGCAGGAGCGCCGCCGCACCGAAGCGATGCTGGAAACCTTCCTGGCCTGGGTCGACAACACCCGCGGCGAACTCACCCAGGTCGGCATCGAGGTGCCGGTGGACTGTGTGCTTCCGCCGCGCTCCGACGACGAGCCGCCGGTGCGTATCCGCGGCCGCGTCGACCGCCTCGAACGCGACGCCCAGGGCCGCTTCGTCATCGTCGATGTGAAGACCGGCAAGAACCCGGTCTCGGTCAAGGCCGTCGAGGACCATGCCCAGCTGGCGACCTACCAGGTCGCCGCCGCGTTCGGCGCGCTCGACGCCCTCTCCGGTGAATCCGCCGATGAGCCGAGCGATCTCGACGCCGCCGCCACGGATATCAACGGGAACGCCGAGGTCGACGGGCGCAGCGAGATCGAGAACCGTGCCGATGAGGCCGGCGGCCTCGCCGGCGAACCGGCGGAACAACGCGAGCCCACCGATCGGGGCGACCCGCACCTCGAGCTCGGCGAACCCGGCGGCGCCCGCCTCGTCTACGTCGCCAAACCGCACACCCGCGACGGCGCGACCCAGCGCACCCAGCAACCCCTCGACGGCGAAGCCCTGCACACCTGGCGCGGCACCATCCACGACGCCGCGGCCGCCACCAAGGGGCCCAGCTATCTGGCCATGCGCAATGACGGCTGCCGGCACTGCGCCGTCGCCGGCAGCTGCCCGGTCCAGGACACCGGACGCCAGGTGACCGACGAATGAGTGCGCGGGTCACGCCGTGGCAGCTCGCCGAGGCTCTCGGCCTGCCGCCACCCACCGACGAGCAGGCCGCGGTGATCGCGGCCCCGCCCGGGCCGACGCTGGTGGTGGCGGGTGCGGGGGCGGGCAAAACCGAGACGATGGCCGCGCGCGTGGTCTGGATGGTCGCCAATCGCCTGGTGCTGCCCGATGAAGTGCTCGGCCTGACCTTCACCCGAAAAGCGGCCCAGCAGCTGACCACCCGTATCCGCACCCGGCTGGCCCGGCTCGCTGGGGCGCCGCTGCTGCGCGAACTCGATCCCAGCGGCGGCATGCGCGCCTCGCTGGCCGGTGCGGAACCCGAGATCAGCACCTACCACTCCTATGCGGGCAGGCTGCTGACCGAACACGGCCTGCTGCTGCCGGTGGAACCCTCGGCGACGCTGCTCACCGAGACACAGTTGTGGCAGTTGGCCCATCAGGTGGTGCGCACCTGGGACGGCGATCTGGACACCGAGCGCACGCCGGTCTCGGTCACCGAGGCGGTGCTGGCGCTGTCGGGGCAGCTGGCCGAACATCTGGTGGAGCCGGAGGAACTGGCCGAGGCGCATACCGAACTCGAGAAGCTGGTGCACACCCTGCCCGCGGGTCCGCGCCAGCGCGGCGGCCCGAGCCAGGAACTGCTGAAGATCCTGAAGGTGCAGCGTGAGCGGGTGGCACTGCTGCCGCTGGTGCGGCAGCTGGGTGAGGCGTTGCGCCGGCGCGGCGCCCTGGACTTCGGGGCGCAGATGTCGCTCGCGGCGCGGCTGTCGGCCGAGCACGCCGAGGTGGGTGCGGCCGAACGGGCGCGTTTCCGGCTGGTCCTGCTCGACGAATACCAGGACACCGGCCACGCCCAGCGCATCCTGCTGGCGGCGTTGTTCGGCGGCACCGGAACCGGCGACCGCCCCGCGGTGACCGCGGTGGGCGATCCCATGCAGTCCATCTACGGCTGGCGCGGGGCTTCCGCGGCCAACCTCCCACGTTTCGCCACCGACTTTCCCGCCGCACCCGGAGTTCCCGCGCCGACGCTGTCGCTGCTGACCAGCTGGCGCAATCCGCCCGAGGCGCTGGCGCTGGCCAATCTGGTGGCAGAACCCTTGCGCCGCAAGGCGATCGAGGGCGGTGGGGTCACCGTGGACGCATTGCGCGCCAAGCCCGCCGCCGAACCGGGCACGGTGGCGTTGGCGCTCACCGACACCGTGGCCGCCGAACGCGAGTGGTTCGCCACCCGGATCGCGGCCGACTGGCAGGCCCGCCACGACGCGGGCGAGCAGCCGCCGACGTCAGCGGTGCTGGTGCGCCGCAACGCCGACGCCGCGCCGATCGCCGAAGCCCTGCGTGAGCAGGGCTTGCCGGTGGAGATCGTCGGCCTCGGCGGCCTGCTGGCCACCCCGGAGGTCGCCGACGTCGTCGCCACCCTGCGGTTGATCGCCGAACCCGGCGCGGGCAGCGCGGCCGTGCGCATCCTGACCGGTGCGCGCTGGCGCATCGGGGTCTCGGATCTGTCGGCGCTGGCCGGGCGGGCCAGGGAGTTGTCGATCGGACGCGGCACTGCGGCCACCGGCGATATCACCGACGGCGCGGCCCTGGCCGTCGCGCTGCGCGAGGTCGCCCCGGAACCGGCGGAGCAGGCGGGGCTCGCCGACGCCATCGCCGACCCCGGCCCGGCCGAACAGTATTCGCCCGATGGCTACCGCCGCATCGTCGCCTTGGGACGCGAACTGGCCGCTCTGCGCGAACGCAGCGGGCAGCCGTTGACCGAGCTGGTCGCCGATGTGGAACGCACCATCGGAGTCGGCGTCGAGACCCAGGCCCGCCGCGCCATGTCCGGTGCGGGCGCGGGCCGGGAACATCTGGACGCCTTCGCCGAAGTGGTCGCGGGTTACGCCGGGGACAGCGGAGCCTCGCTGAGCGGTCTGCTCGCCTTCCTCACCGCCGCCGAATCGGTGGAGAACGGCTTGGAACCGGGTGAGGTGGAGGTCGCCAAGGATCGCGTGCAGGTGCTCACCGTGCACGCGGCGAAGGGGCTGGAATGGGAGATCGTCGCCGTACCGCATGTGGTGCGCGATGTGTTCCCGTCCGGCAAGGCCTCCGGCAGCTGGCTCGGCGCCCTCGCCGAACTGCCCACCGCGCTGCGCGGTGACCGCGCCCGCGCCGACGACGGCGCCGACGGTGTGCCGGTCCTCGACCTGACCGACCTCTACGACCGGGCCGATCTGGACCGTGCCATCAAGGAACACAAGGCCGCACTCGACCGCCGCCGCCTCGACGAGGACCGCAGGCTGTTCTATGTCGCGCTCACCAGAACCGAACGCATGCTGCTGGTTTCGGGTCACTACTGGTCGGATTCGAGCCCGTCGGTCAAGGGGCCGTCGGACTTCCTGCTCGAACTGAAACAAGCCGTCGAAGATCCGGACAGTCCGGCCCACGGCGCCGCGGAACTGGCCCGCTGGGACGATCCGCCCGAACCCGACGCCGTCAACCCGTTCACCGACAACCCGCCCACTGCGCCATGGCCACGCGATCCGCTGGGCCGCCGCCGCGCCCCGATCGAACAGGGTGCGCAGCTGGTGCGCGCCGCGATGGCGGAACTGGCGGCCGACCCGGTGACACCCGAGGACGACGACGACCCCGATGGCTGGGCCGCCGATGTGGAAGCCCTGCTGGCCGAACATCGCAGCGCCACCGGCGTCGCCGAAGAAGTGGAACTGCCGAGCAGCCTGCCCGCGACGGCGCTGGTGGAGCTGCGCGCCGATCCGGCGCGACTGGCCGCCCGGCTGCGCCGTCCGCTGCCGTATCCGCCGAATCCGCTGGCCAGGCGCGGCACCGCCTTCCATGCCTGGGTGCAACGCTGGTTCGCCGCCGATGGTCTGCTCGGCCTGGACGAACTCCCCGGCGCGGCCGACACCGCCGATAGCGCCGACGCCGAACTCGCCCGCATGCAGGAGGCCTTCCTGTCCTCGCGCTGGGCGCACCGTAGCCCCATCGAGGTGGAGGTGCCGTTCGAAACCACCATCGCGGGCACCGTGATCCGCGGCCGGATGGACGCGGTCTTCGCCGAACCGGACGGCCGCTGGACCGTCGTGGACTGGAAGACCGGCGCCGAACCGAATGCCGCCGACGAACAAGCGGTCGCGGTGCAGCTCGCCGTCTACCGTCTGGCCTGGGCGCGGCTGACGGCGGCGCGCACCGGCGCCGATCCCGACGAGTTGCTCGGCCGGATCGGCGCCGCGTTCCACTATGTGCGCAGCGGCCGTACCGTCGCGCCGGTCGATCTGCCGGGCGCGAGCGAGTTGACCGAGCTGATCAGGTCCGCGGCGCCCGTCGGCTGACCGACAGGGCGGTGGTGATCATCGGAATCTGCAACGGCAGCCGCAGCACCGAGATCAGCTTGATCGGCCAACTCGCCTTCGAGCTGCTCATCGAATCCACCGCGAACTGGATGTTCGCCGGGAACACCGCGACGAACAGCGCGGCGGCCAGCCGACCGCCCAGGCGCCGGGTGCGCGGCACCGCGAGCGCTGTCGCCACGCCGATCTCGGCCACCCCCGAGGCGTAGGTGTAGCCGCGCGCCCGGCCCGGCAGCGTGGGCGGCACGATCGAATCGAACGGCTTGGGGACCACGAAATGCAGCACACCCATTCCGAACAGCGCCGCTGCCATGAGCAGCGCCGGCTTGCGGCTGGTATCGGGTGCGGTGGACTCGGAAACTGCCATGCCGCCCACTCTAAGCGGGTATCCACCGCGGCGGCAGGCCCACCTCGTCGCGTCGAGGCGCTCGACCGGCGCGGTGACGGGGTAGGCTCCCGTGCTGTGCCGGAGGGAGAAACAATGCCGGAACCGGTGACATCGACCGGGATCGGCGCCGGGGACACAGGGACGGGTGAGTGCGTTGCTCGATGACCTGGGTGACCGCGCGCGCAGCGGATTGGGGCGGCTGACCGACCGGCCGGACTTCGCACTCGTGGGTGTGCTGCGCATTCCCGAAGCGCAAGCCAGCCCGTGGATCTCACTGACCCGCCGGGTGCTGTTCGCGATCGGGTTGCTGTTCGGCGCCGCGCTGGTGGTCTACATCGGCCGCGACGGCTACCGGGACGCCTCCGAGAATCCGCTGTCGTTCCTGGACGCGCTGTACTACGCGACGGTGTCGCTGTCGACCACCGGGTACGGCGACATCTCGCCGGTCACCCCGCTGGCCAGGCTGGTCAACATCATCGTCATCACCCCGCTGCGCGTGCTGTTCCTCATCGTGCTCGTCGGCACCACGCTCAGCGTGCTGACGGAACGGTCCCGCCAGGCATTCAAGATTCAGCGTTGGAGGCACAGCGTGCGCAATCACACCGTCGTCATCGGCTACGGCACCAAGGGCCGCACCGCGATCGACGCCATGCTCGGCGACGGGGCGTCGCCGAGTGAGATCGTCGTTGTCGACACCGACTCCGTCGCGTTGGAGGCCGCCGCCAACGCCGGTCTGGTCACCGTGCACGGTTCGGCGTCCCAGTCGGATGTGCTGCGGCTGGCCGGTGTGCAGAACGCCTCCTCGATCGTGGTCGCCACCAACCGTGACGACACCGCGGTGCTGGTCACGCTGACCGCCCGCGAACTCACCAAGAGCGCCAAGATCGTGGCCTCCATCCGCGAGGCAGAGAACACCCATCTGCTGCGTCAGTCCGGTGCCGATTCGGTGGTGGTGTCCTCGGAGACCGCGGGCAGGCTGCTCGGCATCGCGACCACGAAACCGACGGTGGTGGAGATGATCGAGGATCTGCTGACCCCGGAGCAGGGCTTCGCGGTGGCCGAACGCGAGGTCGAGCCCGGGGAGGTCGGCGGATCGCCGCGCCACCTCAGCGACATCGTGCTCGGCGTGGTGCGGGCGGGCGAGTTGATCCGCGTCGGCGAACCGGAGGTCGACGCCCTCGACCACGGCGACAAGCTGCTGTATCTGCGCCGCGCCGGGCGCTGATCCGCCCCGCCGGGCCTCCACTAAGCTCGGCGTTGTGGCATTCCAGCTCAACAGCGTTCCGCTGCTTTCCCGTTCCGTCGTCGACCGGGCCGAGGAGGTGCGCGCCGACCCGCAGGCGTTGAAGGAGGGCTGGTCCACCGCGAAACTGCTGCGGATCAACCGGCGCGGCCAGGTGCGTTTCGATGACGGCGCCCTGGTCTTCGATCAGGCGGTCGAGCTCGCCGCCGAACCGGATCCGGCCGCGGTGTTCCTCGGCGTCGCCGACGGTGTGCACCTGTGGGCGGTCCGCGATCCCGAACTCTCCGGCTCGCTGCTGGATCTGCGGGCCATGGCCGCCACCGTCGACGATGTCACCGCTGGCCTGCTGTCCACCGCGCTCGCGCTGCTGAACTGGCACGACAAGGCCGGTTTTCACGCGGCCGACGGCACCGCGACCGTCGCGGTCAAAGGCGGCTGGTCACGCACCACCGAAGCGGGGCTCGAAGAGTTCCCGCGCATCGACCCCGCGGTGATCTGCCTGATCCACGACGGCGGCGATCGGGTGCTGCTGGCCCGTCAGCACAGCTGGCCGGAGACCCTGTTCTCGCTGCTGGCCGGGTTCGTGGAGGCGGGCGAATCGCTGGAGCGCTGCGTCGAACGCGAAATGCGCGAAGAAGTGGGGCTCGACGTCAGCGAGATCCACTATCTCGGCAGTCAGCCGTGGCCGTTCCCGCGCTCGCTGATGCTCGGTTTCAGCGCCGTCGCCGATCCGGCGCAGCCACTGGTGTTCTCCGACGGCGAGATCGCCGACGCGCACTGGTTCACCCGCGCCGAAGTGCGCGAAGCGCTGGCGGCGGGCGACTGGTCGAACCGCGCGGACAACGCCCGATTGCTGCTGCCCGGTTCGATCTCGATCGCCCGCACCATTGTGGAATCCTGGGCCGCGCTCGACTGAGCGCGCTGCCCAGGGTGCGAGCTGCGGTCAGGAAATGGTGGCCAGCGCCTGCTTGACCTGGGCCAACGATGGATTGGTCGCGGTCGAACCGTCGGAGTACTTCACCGTCGGGACCACATGGTTGCCGCCGTTGACGCTGCCGACGAACTCGGCGGACGCGGGGTCCTGCTCGATATCGATCTCGACATAGGTGATGCCCGCCTCGTCCAGCTGCTTCTTCAGCCTGCGGCAGTAGCCGCACCAGGTGGTCGAGTACATCGTCAGGTCAGGAGTCTGCTCGGTCACGGTCGGTGCAACGCCGGGCCGGCCGTTCCTGTTCCGGGCCGCCGCTGCCGTGCCCATCACAGCTGTCCGCGTTCGCCTGCCACGGCGGTGAGCCGGCAGCCGCCCGGTTGTCGGTGCGCACTGTCATGATGGAGCGCGTGCCCGCACTCGACCTCTCCGCCCTCGACCCCGAGCAGGCCGCCGCCGTGCGGGCGCCGCGCGGGCCGGTGTGCGTGCTCGCCGGCGCGGGAACCGGCAAGACCAGGACCATCACCTACCGGATCGCGCATCTGGTCGCGGCCGGGCAGGTCAAGGCCGACCAGGTGCTCGCGGTCACCTTCACCGCACGAGCCGCCGGGGAGCTGCGCGCACGCCTGCGCGCACTCGGCCTCGGCGGCGAGGCGAACCAGGTGCAGGCGCGCACCTTCCACGCGGCGGCGCTGCGTCAGCTGCGCTATTTCTGGCCCCAGGTCGTCGGCGAGGTGCCGTGGCGGCTGCTCGACAGCAAGTTCCCGGTGGTCGCCCAGGCCGCGCACCGGGTGGGTCTGCCGTCGGGCACCGAGAGCGTGCGCGATCTGCTCAGCGAGATCGAATGGGCCAAATCCTCGCTCATCGCGCCCGAGGATTATCCGGCCGCGGCCGCTCGTCATCACCGCGATCTCCCGTTCGATGCGCAACGGATCGCGCAGGTCTACACCGGCTACGAAGCGCTCAAGACCTCACCGGACGGCCTGCTGCTCGATTTCGACGATCTGCTGCTGCACACCGCCGCCGCGCTCGAGGACTATCCGGCCGTGGCCGATGAGTTCCGCGGCCGCTACCGCTGTTTCGTCGTCGACGAATACCAGGACGTCACCCCCCTGCAGCAGCGGGTGCTCGACGCCTGGCTGGGCGATCGCGACGATCTGACCGTCGTCGGCGACGCCAACCAGACGATCTACTCCTTCACCGGTGCCAGCCCCGCCCATCTGCTGGATTTCTCGCGGCGCTTCCCGGATGCCACCGTCATCCGGCTCGAACGCGACTACCGCTCCACACCCCAGGTGGTGTCGCTGGCGAACCGGGTCATCGGGATGGCGCGCGGCCGCATCGCAGGCACCCGGCTACAGCTGATCGGCCAGCGCCCCGACGGGCCGGAGCCCACCTTCACCGAATACGACGACGTGCCGGCCGAGGCGGCAGGCGTGGCCCGGGATATCGCGGAGCTGATCGCGGCGGGCACGCCCGCCTCGGAGATCGCGGTGCTCTACCGGATCAACGCGCAATCGGAAACCTATGAGCAGGCGCTCACCGAGCGCGGCATCCCCTACCAGGTGCGCGGTGGTGAGGGCTTCTTCACCCGCGCCGAGGTCCGCCAGGCCGTGCAGGCGCTGCGCCAGGCCGCGGCCCGCGACGATCTGCCCGATCAGGCCCGTACCGGTGCCGCGCTGGTCACCCTGGTGCGCGCGGTGCTGGCCCCGCTCGGGCTCACCGCCACCGAACCCGCGGGCGCGCAGGCCAGGGAGAAGTGGTCGTCGCTGATGGCGCTGGTGCAGCTCACCGAGGAACTCGTCACGCACGACGAGCAGCTCGATCTGCCGGGCCTGCTGCGCGAGCTGGCCGCGCGCGCCGAGGCCAGGCATCCACCGACCGTCCAGGGTGTCACCCTGGCGTCGTTGCACGCGGCCAAGGGCCTGGAATGGGATGCCACCTTCCTGGTCGGGCTGTCCGACGGCACCCTGCCGATCGCGCACGTCCTCGCCGACGACGGCTCGGTCGCCGATCAGGCCGCGCTCGAAGAGGAACGCCGCTTGCTCTACGTCGGCGTCACCAGGGCACGCGAACATCTGCGCTTGTCGTGGGCACTGGCCCGCAACGAGGGCGGCCGCCGCACCCGGCGCCGTTCCCGTTTCCTGAACGGCCTGGTCCCCGACGATTCCCCGGCCTCGCGGATCGCCGCGCCGACCATCGAACGCGCCGGCGACGGCATGCGCCCGCTGTGCCGCATCTGCGCCAAGCCACTGCTCGGCACCTATGCGACGATGCTCGGCCGCTGCCGCAGATGTCCCGCCGAACTCGACGCCGAACTGCTTGCCGCGCTGCGGGAATGGCGTGCCGAGAAGGCCCAGGCTCAGCGGCTGCGCGAGTTCAGCGTGTTCACCGACACCACGCTCACCGCGATCGCCGAACAGCTACCCGCCGATGACGCTGCTCTGGCCGCGATTTCGGGAATCGGCGCCCGCAAGATCGAACAGTACGGCGCCGACGTCATCGCGCTGGTGCGCTCGCGCACCGGAAAGAATCACAAAACCGCAGGTAGAAAATAGGTTGTCGGTTCTCCCGAGATCGCATACGGTGGGAGACACGCAACGGGAGGCCATCCCGGCGCGCACAGTTCAGACAGATTACGAGTACAGGAGGGAGGCAGACGAAATGGACAACATCACCGCTTTCGATGTGATGGGCACCGGCGCGACCACGTCGGCTGTTTCTGCCTCCCGGGGGATCCTCGCCATGCAGGGGATCGGTCTGTCCGGCGTCGGTGGTTTCGGTACGCACCTGGATTACGCGCCCACCCCGATTCTCATCGATCCGCAGGACAAGCCCAGCGCGGGCTGGCATCCGGCAGCTGCCTTCGCAGTCGCCGGGGCTTTTGTCGCCGAAGCCGGCAATGAGCCGGTGCAGGCAGCACGCCTCCGCAACGCACACCCAGCGTCCGTGATCAGGACTCGACTCAGATGTCGACCTAGGTAGGGAACACTCCCCGCCTCCTGGCCACGGATCGCAAGAAGCGAAACCGTGGCCAGATTTTTCCGGCCCTTCAGCCGGCAGCACCGGTTTCGCGGAATGAACGACACCGAACCGCTGCAAACGAGCTGAAGGAGAACGACGTGTTCACCGCAGAGAGCTGGCCGACGGCCACTGCTGACGTGACATGCCGAACCGTGGCAACCGCTCCCCGTGACCAGGAGGTCACCACCACCCTGCCGTGCCGGGCAGGGGACCCGGACCTGTGGTTCGCCGAGAGCCCGGTCCAGTTGGAGCAGGCCAAGGCGCTGTGCGCGTCCTGCCCCATCCGCAAGGGCTGCCTGAGCGCTGCCATCGATCGCCGTGAGCCGTGGGGCGTGTGGGGCGGAGAGATCTTCGACCAGGGTGTCGTGATCGCTCGCAAGCGGCCCCGTGGCCGTCCCCGCAAGGTCGCGACATGCGTCTGATGGCCGCGCCGACGGCGCGCCGGGTCCGCGGCCCGAGTACCGGTGGCACGCCGGTCGGGCCGCGGACCGCCGAACGACCAACCGCCCAGCCGATCCGGCTGGGCGGTTGCCTTTTATTGGGGGAGTACGGATTTCGTGTCCGCGGCGCGATCGCGCCTTGCGAACATCTCAGTTCATTGCTATATGAAATCTATGCCTTGAGTTTCAGGTTTTCCGCGCTGCGCCGCGGAGAACTTCAACCTTGTTCTCGGAGGTTTCGACGCATGAATCACGCTCTCGGCCAGCCCGTTGCCACCATCGCGCCCCACGGACGCGCCGCAGCGCCCGTTCAACCGAATGTCCCGCCGAACCGATATGCCGGGCAGAACGTGCCGATCCCGGCCGACTGGCCGAGCGAATGGCATCCGGGCATGCTGTGGTGGGATGCGCGCACCGTCCTGGTGACACGGGCCGATCCGTCGGGTCGCTGGACCACCAGCACCCATCTCGTGGTGCCGATCGACCGCGGCAGGCTGGCCTTCCGCACCTCGTCCTACTCGCTGGAGACCCAGCATCTCGCCCGGGACCGGCGAGTCATCGTGCAGGCAGGCGATTGGCGCGGCAAGCCCGCCGTCGGCTCGCGCCAGCATCAGGGCGTCGCCGAATTCGTCGGCGCGGGACCGCTGTTCGACAAGATCTGCACGGGGCTGCGCGCCAAGTACGGGATGCGCGCGGGACTGGCCCGGCTGTATCACGGCGTCACGATGGGTTCCGCACCCTACGGCGACACCGCCGTCGTGGTGACCGTCCACGAAACGCCCCAGCTGCCACCGGCGGGCTGACCGGCACCCGGGCGCGCACCTCGGCGAGCGGCCGGAGTGCGCGCCGTCCTGGACTAGGCGCTGTTGCGCTGCTCGCGGAATCCGGGCATCCAGGTCGCGGCCAGCTGCATGAACGGGACCTCGGCGTCGAGCTGTGCGGCGATGCCGATCGAGCCCGCCAGCACCCGGAAGATCATGACGTGTTCGGCGGGCAGCATCAGGGCACGCGCGGTCTTCATCTCCGGACTGTTGAAATCCGAGGCGCGCCCGGCCACCCGCTGCATCCACTTGCGGGTGAAGTGGAACGAATCGGACTTGATCGGATCGGTGAACGGGCGCAGGTAGTCCGCGATCTCCTGATGGGTGATCACCCGCCCAGGAATCACCCAGCCGTTCTCGTGCAGCAGGGCGGTGAGCTCCTCGAACTCCTCGTCGACCGCCAGCGCCAGGATCCGGCCGAGCAGCTCGGGGAAACCATTGGGCAGTGGGGCGCAGGCACCGAAATCGATGACGGCCAGCTTGCCTTCCTGGGTCATCATGAAGTTGCCCGGATGTGGATCGGCGTGCAGCAGGCCCGCCAGTTCCGGTGCGGAGAAATGGAATCGGCCCATCAGTGTGGCAACCCGGTTGCGCAGTTCGCGGGTGCCCTCGGGATCGGCGTTTCCTGCCGCGATGATCGCGGAAACCGGTGTGCCATCGAGCCATTCGGTGACGATCACCTTCGGCGCGCTGGCCACCACCTTCGGCACGACGAACTCCGGATGCCCGTCGTAGGCCTTGGCGAAGGTGCGCTGATTGTTCGCCTCGTTGCGGTAGTCGAGTTCTTCCTCGGTGCGTTCGGTGATCTCGGCGAGGATCGGCTTCACATCGGCGCCGGGGATGACCGAGGAGATCAGGCCGGTCATCCGTGACAGAGTCTTGAGATCCGCGCGTAAGGCCTCGTCGGCGCCGGGGTACTGCACCTTCACGGCCACCGTGCGCCCATCCGACCACACCGCCCGATGCACCTGGCCGATGCTGGCCGAGGCGGCGGGGACGTCATCGAAGGAGCGGAACCTGGTGCGCCACTGGGTGCCGAGCTGTTGATCGAGCACCCGGTACACGGTCTCGATGGGCATCGGCGGGGCGGCCGCCTGCAGCTTGGTCAGTGCTTCGCGGTAGTGCTCGCCGAACTCCTCGGGGACCGCGGCCTCCATCACGCTGAGCGCCTGGCCGAATTTCATCGCACCGCCCTTGAGCTCACCGAGGACGGTGAACAGCTGCTCGGCGGCCTTCTGGTTCAGCTGGGCGTTGATCTCGCCCTTGTCACCCCCGGCCAGCTTCTTACCGAAACCGACAGCGGCTCGCCCGGCGATCCCGAGGGGAATCTTGGCTAACTTCGCGTTGCGGGAGGAGCTGCGGCGCACGATCTCGGACACGTACCCATCATGGCGGACCGGGCGGCCGCTGTGCCATCGAAATCCGCTGAGAATCGGCGTTCTGGAGTGGTACCCGTCACACCTGGGCGCTGTGATCGGCGCGAATACGGCGGCACACACAACGCTCGTGCGGCACCCGATGCCGGATCCGCAGCCGGTAGGACCCAGGGTCCAGCTCCAACTGGGCATGCAGAACGGCCGGGCGCCTGCGGACCGAACAGGCGATGATCGACTCCAGCTCACGCAAGGCCAGCGCGGCGGTGGCCTCGATCTCGGGCGGCGAGCCGTGGCCGACCCGGCCGAGCAGTTGCGCGGCCACGCGTGGCCATTCCGGGTCGTAGTCGGCGCGCAGTAGATCGGCGCACCGCAGGCAGCCGGTCTCGCCGGGCAGCACCAGCGGCCCCACCACGCCGACACCGTCGCGCAGGTGCACCGGCAGGTGCGGAATCCGCTCGCGCAGCAACTGGTCGGTCAGGCGCGGGTCCGGTTTCAGCGTGTCGGTCAACAGGACCAGGTCCGGCCGCGGCCGCGGATCGAGCCTGGCGCCGCGGGAACGTTGCGGGCGCAGGCCCAACCGGCGCAGACCAGCGGTCAGCGCATCGGAGAGTGGCCCGAGGCCGTGCACCCGGACCCGGCGCACCTGCCCGGCCGGAGTGTCGGGATAGAGCAGCAGCCCGGCATCGTCCAGGGTGGCCAGCAGCTCACTCGCGCGTGCGGCGGTGAGGCCGAGTTCGGTGGCTCGCCAGATGATCTGCGGGCGGGTGCGTAGACCGTCGAGCAGATCAAGGAATTGCCGCAGCGTGCCGTTGTCGACGCCGGGAATCGCCAGCTGCCGCGCGGACTCGGGATCCCAGCCGAGCTGGATCACACCGGACGGCCGAGTCAGGATCAGCAGGCGCGGGTGCAGCATCGGCCCGCGCAGGCACAGGGATGTCATGGCCTGCAGTATGCGGACTCGGCCGGTGCCGATCGTGCGCTGAACCGGGAGTTATCCACAGGCAGGCACGGGCTCGATCCTGGTGGGTCGCAGCCGTGACCGTGGATCGGGTCGTTGTGCCGCGGCGGTGCCAGGACACCGGTCGACGCCCGTGCCGCTGTGATCAGGAAGCGGTATCGCCGCCGGTCTCGCCCGGCTCGCCACCCGCCTCGCCCGACTTCTTGCGCTCGTCGCGCTCGCGGGCCTCGGTCTCGGCCAGTTGCGCCAGCGGATCGTCGAAGGCATTCGCGCCGCCGCCGATCACCGCATCGATGAATCCGGCGGGGGAGTCGAGGTCACTGGCGTCGGGCAACAGATCAGGATGTGCCCAGACACCGTCGCGCGCCTCCATGCCCGCGTCGGTGGTCAACCGCTGCCACAGCGCCGCCGCCTCGCGCAGCTTGCGCGGGCGCAGCTCCAGCCCGACCAGCGTGGCGAAGGTCTGCTCGGCCGGCCCGCCGGTGGCCCGGCGCCTGCGCAGCGTCTCGGCCAGCGCGCCCGCACCGGGCAGGCGTTCACCGACCGCCTCGGCCACCACCACCTGCACCCAGCCCTCGATCAGGGCGAGCAGCGTCTCCAGCCGTTCCAGCGCCTGCTTCTGTTCCGGCGTGGTCTGCGGTTCGAACATGCCCTGCGCGAGGATCTCTTCGAGCTTGCTCGGATCGGTCAGCGACATCGGGTCGATGTTCTGGGCCGCCTCCTCCAGCGCGGAGAAATCCATCTTGATGCCGCGCGCATAGTCCTCGACCGCGCCGAGCACCTGCTGACGCAGCCACGGCACATGGCCGAACAGCCGCTGATGCGCCGCCTCACGGGCGGCGAGGAACACCATGATCTCGCTTTCGGGCTGCTCCAGCCCGGCGCTGAACTCGGAGATGGCGGCGGGCAGCAGCGCGGCGGTGCCCGCGGGCCCCAGCGGCAGACCGATATCGGTGGAGGTCAGCACCTCCTTGGCCAGCTGGCCGAGCGCCTGACCGAGCTGCGAACCGAAGGCAAGCCCGCCCATCTGGCCGAGCATGCCCATCATCGGGGCCGCGAACTGCTTGGCCTCCTCGGGCAGGTTCGCCGTCCACATGCCGGAGATCTGCTGGGCTACCGGATCGCACAACCGCTGCCAGGTGGGCAGCGTTTCCTCGATCCAATCGTTGGCCGTCCACGCGGCGGTCTTCGTCGCCCCCGCGGGCAGTGTCGTCGCGCCGTCGAGCCACACCTCGGCCAGATGCGCGGCATCGGCCACGGCACTGACGGTGCCCGCGGACACCGGCGCCACGCTCGCGCCGAGCTGCTGACGGGCCAGCCGCTTGGCGACCTCGTAGTTGACCGGACCGCTCTGCGCACCCGGGGTGGCCATGCCCTGACCCATACCGCTGAGCATCTGGCCGAGCGAGGTCAGCATCTGCCCCAGCTGCGCGGGATCGAATCCGCCGGCCCCGGAACCGGCCATGCCGAAGCCGAACGGGTCGCCCGCGCCGGAACCGCTCGGCTCGTCGCCGCGTTTGCGGTCATCGTCGTCGTCGCGGTTCGAGAATCCGAACGGATGGTCACTCATACCCATTACGTTACGCGGCGTGGACCGGCGACGATGTTCGCGCGCCGCGAAATTGCGCCGGTCGTGAACCCGCTCACGGCGGGCCCCATCCCGGTACTCGCGAACCGCCAAACCTCCGCCGGTGCAGCCCAGCGACGGCGGCGCTCGCTACTGTTGGCCGCGTGAATCGTCGGATCATCACTCTGCTCGTCGCGCTGATCCCGGTGCTCGTGCTGGGCGTCGCGGGGAGCTGGTTCAACGTGCCCTTCGTCGCTCTCGGCCCGGGGCCCACGTTCAACACGCTGGGGCAGGTGGACGGCAAACAGGTCGTCGACGTCACCGGTGTGGAGGTGGATCCGACCACCGGAAACCTCAATATGACCACCGTCTCGGTGCGGGACGGACTCAACATCTTCGAGGCGATCGGCTTCTGGGTCAGCGGTGAACACGGACTGGTGCCGCGCTCGGAGGTCTATCCGCCCGGGGTGTCGCGGGAGGAGATCGACAAGTCCAATCAGCAGGACTTCAAGGATTCCGAGAGCAATGCCGAAGTGGCGGCGATGAACTTCCTCGGCCTGCCCACCGTGGTGCTCGCGCGCACCGTCGCCGACAACGGCCCGGCCAAGGCGGTGCTGGAGGAAGGCGATCAGATCGTCAGCATCAACGGCGCGCCGATGAACGAGCCGAAGGACGTCGTGGACGCGATCGGGAAACTGCCGCCGGGCAGCACGATCACCATGGTGATCCGGCGCGACGATGCCGAACAGACCGTCGAGGTGACCCTCGGCGCCCGCGAGGACGATCCGAACAAGGGCTACCTCGGCGTCACCCCCGGCGAAGGCGCTCGCCCGCCCATGGAGGTCACCTTCAACCTCGCCGACATCGGCGGACCCTCGGCGGGCCTGATGTTCAGCCTGGCCCTGATCGACAAGCTCACCCCCGGCGAACTCGACGGCGGCACCTTCGTCGCGGGCACCGGATCGATCGACCAGGAAGGCAAGGTCGGCCCGATCGGCGGCATCCAGTACAAGATGATCGCCGCGCGCGAGGCCGGCGCCGAAACATTTCTGGTTCCCGCCGCCAACTGCAACGAGGCCAGGCAGCGCACCCCGGACGGGCTGCGTCTGGTCAAGGTCGACACCCTCGCCGGTGCGGTGCAGTCGCTCGAGGATCTCAGCGCCGGTCGCGAAACGATCACCTGCGGGTAGGGGCAGCACCGCGGCTGCCCCCAGTATCGGAGCGATCCACCGCGACCGGCGAGCGCGATGACGTCGCCGGGCCGCGCTGAGGAGGATCAGTCCAGGGTGTGCTGCAACGCCTCGACCACGTTCGAGGCCAGATTCGGGTACGTGCGCAGCTCGAGATCGGCGAACTCGTCGGCATCGTCATCGGGCCGCACCTGGAGCAGGCACAGCGTGCTGCCTTCGCGCAGCGCCGCGGCGAACAACCGGGCCTCACGGCGTTCCGGGTGGGAGTGCGCCGCCGCGCGCCCGGCGGCATCGGCCGCGTCGTCGTCGGCGAGCAGCGGCGTCAACGCATCGTCGAGGGTGCTCTCCGCGGTAGGCGGCAACACCACGATCTCCTGCACCAGCACACAACCGGCGACGGCGGGCGGCCAACTCGTGGTGGCCAGAACCTCTTCCAGCGCGATCGAACCGCCGGTCACATCCTCGGGAAATGGTTCCTGCGCAATCGGAGTCAACTCATCGCCGGCGTCGACCTGATCGGCCAGGCCCGGCTCGGCCGCCACCAGATCGGCCGTCGGCACCAGCGCGAACATCTGCGGCGGCCGCCCCCACCCTTCGGCATCGACGAACTCGGCCACCTCCCGGACCGATCGGGCCAAGACCATTTCAGCATGCAGATCAGCGCTCACTGTGCTTATTGTGCGCCGCCTCCGGCGTCGCGTGTTCGCGGGGCTGTGTTTGATTCGCGTCGCCTGCGGCGCCGCGGGTTCGCGGCCCTCTGGTGTCTCGGCCCGCGAACTCGGCGGCTCGGTCTCGCCTCGCTCGAAAAATGAGGGTGGATCTGCCGTTGTGTCGGGTTGCGCGTGTGGGTGACCGGTCCTTGTGTCCGACCGGGGGATGAGGCCGGCGGTTGGAGCGAGCCAGGAGCTCGGGTTGACCTGGCTTTCCCGGGAACTCGGGGTGTGCTGGGTCGAGGCCTCCGGTTGTGTCGGTGCGCCGGCTCGGCGATCGCGTTTGTGCCCTGCCGACTGTCCGGTGTCCGATTTCCGTAGAGTGGGCGCCAACGGTCCGAAATGGACCAATCGAACATCGGACTGCGGCGTGCAGGCGTTGGCGCCGCCGGACCCTGGAGAGTGGCATCGTGGGCATGCGGCCCCCCTCGGGCTTACCTTCGTTGTCCCGCCGCAGCCGTGTGCTGCTGGTGGCGGCCGTCGTGCTGGCGGCGCTACTGCTGGTGGGACCGCGCCTGGTCGACACCTATACGAACTGGTTGTGGTTCGGCGAGGTCGGATTCCGTGGCGTCTACGTCACGGTGCTGTGGACCAGGATCGCGATCTTCGCCGTGGTGGGGCTGCTGGTCGGGCTGGTGGTGTGGGCGGCGCTGATGCTGGCCTACCGCTCCCGGCCGGTGTTCGTCCCGACGGCCGGGCCCAACGATCCGATCGCGCGCTACCGCACCACCGTGATGAGCAGGCTTCGGCTGTTCGGCATCGGTATCCCGGTGCTGCTCGGTGTGCTGTCGGGCCTGGTGGCGCAATCGAATTGGGTCACCGTGCAACTGTTCCTGCACGGCGGCTCCTTCGGTGAGACCGACCCGGAGTTCAACCTCGACGTCGGCTTCTACGCCTTCGATCTGCCGTTCTACCGGATGATCCTGAACTGGCTGTTCGTCGCGATCGTCATCGCGTTCTTCGCGAACCTGGTCACCCACTACGTCTTCGGCGGGCTGCGCCTGTCCGGGCGCGAAGGCACCCTCACCAATGCCGCGCGGATCCAGCTCGCGGTGATAGCCGGAACCTTCGTGCTGCTCAAGGCCATCGCCTACTGGTTCGACCGGTACGAACTGCTGATGAGCAGCCGTAAGGAACCCACCTTCAACGGTGCCTCGTTCACCGATATCAACTCGGTGTTGCCGGCCAAACTGATCCTGATGTCGATCGCGATCATCTGCGCCATCGCCTTCTTCGCCGGCATCGTGCTGCGCGATCTGCGGGTACCCGCGATGGCGGCGGCGCTGCTGGTGCTGTCCTCGGTGCTGGTCGGGGCGGTCTGGCCGCTCATGGTCGAGCAGTTCTCGGTGCGCCCGAACGCCGCGGAGAAGGAAAGCGAGTACATCGAGCGCAATATCGCCGCTACCCGCAAGGCGTACGGAATCACCGACGACAAGATCGATTACGTCGCCTACTCCGGCGAGAGCAGCAAGAACCCCGCCAGTGTCCCGGTCGATCACGCCACCATCGCCAACGCCCGGCTGCTCGACCCGAACATCCTGTCGCCGACGTTCACCCAGCTGCGTCAGCTGAAGAACTTCTACGGCTTCCCCGAGTCGCTGGACATCGACCGCTACCGCATCAACGGCGAGGTCCAGGACTTCATCGTCGGTGCCCGTGAGCTGTCGCCGTCGTCGTTGAGCGGAAACCAGACCGACTGGATCAACAAGCACACCGTCTACACCCACGGCAACGGGTTCGTCGCCGCCCCGGCCAACCGCGTCAACCGGCCGCAGTCGGAAGACCCGAACGCGGCGGGCGGCAGCAGCGACTCCGGCTACCCGATCTTCATGGTCAGCGACCTGTTCACCAAGCCCGAAGATCAGCGCATCAAGGTCGAGCAGCCGCGCATCTACTACGGCGAACTGATCTCGCAGTCCAACCCGGACTACGCGATCGTCGGTGCCGCCGAGGGTGAAGCGCCCCGCGAATACGACAAGGACGACGCCCGCTTCACCTACGACGGTTCCGGCGGCGTGCCGATCGGCAACTGGTTCAACCGGCTGGCCTTCGCCGCCAAGTACGCCGAGCGCAACATCCTGTTCTCCTCGGCCATCGGCGACGAGTCCAAGATCCTCTACAACCGCGATCCGCGCGAGCGGGTACAGAAGGTGGCGCCATGGCTGACCACCGACGGCAACACCTACCCCTCGGTCGTGGACGGGCGCATCGTCTGGATCGTGGACGCCTACACCACGCTGGACAACTACCCCTACGCGCAGATCTCCTCGCTGGAAGGCGCGGTGGAGGACAGCATCGACCGCAAGACCGGCCGCCTGCTGCCGCGTAAGGAGGTCAGCTACATCCGCAACTCGGTCAAGGCGACCGTCGACGCCTACGACGGCACGGTGACCCTGTACGAGGTGGACTCCTCCGATCCGGTGCTGAAGGCCTGGCGTGGCGTGTTCCCGGACGCGGTGAAGCCGGCCAGTGAAATCAGCCCCGAACTGCGTGAACACTTCCGTTACCCGGAGGATCTGTTCAAGGTGCAGCGCGAGATGCTGACCAAGTACCACGTCGACGATCCGCGCGAGTTCTTCACCAACAACGCGTTCTGGTCGGTTCCCGCCGACCCGACTGTCGAAGGGGTGACGGCCAGTCAGCCGCCGTACTACGTGCTGCTCGGCGACCCGGAGACCGGCAAACCGGTGTTCAACCTGACCAGCGCGATGGTCGGCTACAACCGGCAGTTCCTGTCGGCCTACATCTCGGTGCGCTCCGACCCGGAGGGTTACGGCAAGTTCCGCATCCTGCAATTGCCGACCGACACCCAGACCCAGGGTCCGCAGCAGACGCAGAACACGATGACGACGGCGCCGCAGGTCTCCCAGGAGAAGACGCTGCTGTCGAACTCCAACAAGATCAGATACGGCAATCTGCTGACCCTGCCGGTCGCCGATGGCGGCATCCTCTATGTCGAGCCGTTCTACAACGAGCGCAACACCGGCCCCAACACCGCGACCTTCCCGCAGCTACTGCGCGTGCTGGTCAGCTACCGCGATCAGGCGGGCAGTGTGAAGGTCGGCTACGCCTCGACGCTGGCCGAGGCGCTGAACCAGGTGCTACCAGGTGCGGGCGCGCTGGCCACGCCGCCGGGCGGCGATCCGGCGATCCGGCCGCAGCCGGGCACGGCACCCCCGGTGGAGGGCTCCACACCGCCGCCGGCGGAGAACGGCGCGCCGCCACCGGCCGAGGGCTCGACGCCGCCACCTCCTGCCGGTTCCTCGGGAGCCAAGGACGCAGCGGCCGCCGAGCTGGACCGCAAGATCGAGGCCGTGCGCACCGCGATGCGGACGGGCAACTTCGCGGACTTCGGTAAGGCGCTCGACGAACTGGAGGCCGCGGTCAAGGCCTACCAGGACGCGGGACGCTGATCCGAAACGCGGAAACGGCGCTGTCATCCACTGGATGACAGCGCCGTTTCGTTTGCGTTGCTGAGTCGGCGTTCAGCGGCCAGGCCGCTCGCCTAGGAGCCTCAGAGGTAGGCGCCGCACACCGGCCAGGCGCCGGGGCCCTGGGTGGCCAGCACGTTCTCGGCCACGCGGATCTGCTCTTCGCGGCTCGCGTTGTGCGCGTAGCCGGTGCCACCGTTGGCCTCCCAGGTGCTCTGCGAGAACTGCAGGCCGCCGTAGTAGCCGTTACCGGTGTTGATGGACCAGTCGCCGCCGCTCTCGCAGGCCGCGACAGCGTCCCAGTTGCCCGAGTAGGCCGAAGCGGTGGCGGTGGAAAGACCGAACGGGACGGCAACGAGAGCCCCAGCAATGGCAGTCAGGCCGAGGGCGCGGGTGCTGAACTTCCGGTTCTTAGTCATGTGGTTTCCCTCCCTGTGCCCACCAGCGCGGCGGATGTTCTCCGTCGGCCCCTGTCCCCAGGTGTGATGTCGGGGTACGCCGAACCGCGGGACAGGGTCTCCGGTGTTCTTCGGTTCGGGTTCGAGCCCATCTCGGTTTGATCCGGGCCGTGGCAACGACGGTAACGAACAAATCTCGTTCGATCACGTCTTGATAACTTCCAATTTATTGCCGGTGAATCCACGTGAATCGGTAGCATTAGAACGTATTCGCTGGTGAGAAACCGGATTCGCCCTTACCCAAAGGCGATTGTGATAACACCGTTATGTGTTCGGGATCACTCCGAAATCGTAGCGCCGGTCACACGCTGGAGCCGGTCGCGCGGCTCGCTACCGCCCGGCAACCGGCCGTGGGGATCCGCGTCCGCGGCGGCCGGCCGACGGGATCGCTGGCTGCCTCCGGCCGTCGACGGGTTTCTCGATCCCGTCGCCATTCGGTCGCCAGTCGTCGGCTCTCCCGTCTTCGGGGAGCGGGTCGTTGCCGTCCGTCACCCACGGAAACGGCGCTGACCTGCCGGTTTGCGATCGCCGGGAACCCGTGTGTAATGTTGTGTTCACCGACGCGGGGTGGAGCAGCTCGGTAGCTCGCTGGGCTCATAACCCAGAGGTCGCAGGTTCAAATCCTGTCCCCGCTACTACAGGCCCGGCCCGGAGGCACCAACCTCCGGGCCGGGCCTTTTACTATGTCGTGCCCCATCGGCCCGTGCGCCGGACCACTCTCCGCGCTCGCACCCGCTCGCCAGCGCCCCGCACGGTCACCGGCAAGCATCCAGCAGCTCGGACATTTGGCCAAATGCCGCTCACCGCGAGGTAATGCAGAACTATTCGCAGCGCCCCCGCCCATCACCGAAAATGATTCCGCGGCACACCGCCCGGCCCCCTGTCGCCCCCCGCGCAATTCACGCGAGCTTCTGTTGCGATCCGGCATCGACCGCGGCCCGGCGTGCCGCGGAACCCGGTCGGCCGCTGACGAGAGGTCGCAGCGATCGTCAGCCCGTCCGGCGGAGAAGGACACCCCCGACCCCGGGCGCTGAAGATGCCGCCCCACTCCTCCGTCGAGAAGAGAACTGCTCGGCGAGCCGGCCAGGTGCCGGCATCCCGGCTCTGTTCGACACCCGGAAGCATCCCTCCCAGCCTGCTGACCACGCGAAATGTCCCGGCACCACAGTCGATTACGTTCTCGAGCCGCAGGTGTGTAAGCTGGTAATTACCGACGCGGGGTGGAGCAGCTCGGTAGCTCGCTGGGCTCATAACCCAGAGGTCGCAGGTTCAAATCCTGTCCCCGCTACAACAGTGGCCCGGAATCAAGGTTCCGGGCCACACCCCTTTTCGACCCAGTCGGCAGGCTTCGCCAGCGCTCACCGCCGGGCCTCTGGCCGCGAACAGTGGGAACGAGCGGGCACTGCGGCGAAAAGTATCCTGTCAATTCCGACGGTGGCGCAGCCGCCGCGGGCATTCAATGCTGACGCGAAGCGCGACGCGAGTGCAAACCCCTGTATCCGGCACGGTCAGTAAAAACCCTGTGCCCGAAAAGGATTCGCCGATGCGAAATCGCCTCACCGGTAGAGGCGAAAAGCATAGTCTGTATCTCAACGGCCACTGCCGCTTATGAACCCCTGATCCCGATCAGTGGGACGCCGACCGAACAAAAGACGGCGGCGAGAGTGAAATCGCTTTTCTCTCAGCGGATATCGCAAACCTCCTCCGCGCATTCGACGAGACAACGACGCCCGCCGCCCGCACCGCCGACTCGCCGCGGTCCGTACTTCCTAGCCGCCGCACCAGGGCGGTTCGGGGAGAACCCACGTGTTCGTTACGGCATCGTGACGAGCAGCGACCTGAGCACGGACCCTCCGCCACAGATGTGAAACACCAATTTTCCAGAACTCCTGGACAACGGTCCAGTGGCGTGCTTCCCTGTCTCCCAGGCGGATATCCGCCCGAGGGCGAATCGCATTCGCCTGATGAGGATCATGTAATCCCGGAGATCTTCCGGGAATTCTGGAGGAACAATGCTCCCTGGTATTCGGACGGGTGCCGTGATCGCTACCGCGTCGCTGGCCTGCGCGGGATTCGGAGTTGCGGTCGGCACGGGAACCGCGGCGGCCGACACCTGTGCGGTGCGCAGCCACGCCACCAAACGAGACGCGAGCACGGTCGGGGTGACGCATGTCTACGACAAGATCGCCAGTAGCGAAACGGTCGGCATCGGCACCACGGTGACCTACACGGTGATCGTCGGCACCACGGGCGTCGGCAACCCTTACGTCAACACCATCACCGACTTCCCGCCGACGGGGTTCGGTGCGCCGGTCGAGGCCACCATCACCGCCTATCACGCGGTCGGCGGCCAGCGAACCGAAGCGGTGACGCCCGAGCCGAACGCCGGCGGATGGAAGGTCACCAGCACCGGCTGGTTCGTCAACTCGGGCAACCCGGTCGCCTTGAACATCACCTATCCGGTACCGGACGACCTGCGGGCCGGTCAGCAGGTCACCAGCGGCGGCGTCGGGGTAGCCGGCACGGTCGGGGTCGGCGCCGAGTTCCCGAACCTGACCGCTTGTTTCACCGCGCGTAAGCCGAATCTGGGCGAGGGTGCGCTCGGGAGCATGGACGACAACGGTCTCGGATCCTCCGACGGACAGCTGAGCTCCACCGGGTCGATCGCCGACATGCTCGGCGCGGTACTGCGCAGCATGCTCGGTAGCTAGCCGCGCAATGGTGTCCGGGCGGTCGTTGCGCGGCGGCCGCCCGGGCCTCGGGCGCATCGCCACGGGGGCGGTACCGGACTCGGTACACTGCCTGGCATGTCGGTGGTGTCGCCACAACCGCGGATGCCGGGGGCGGTCAGTGGCTATGAGGCTCGCTGGGAGCGGCACAACAGCGAGCGCCAGCTGACGATCCTGCGAGCCGCGGTCGAGCTGCTCGAGGAGAGTCCGCCCGGGGCGGATATCCCGGTGCACCGCATCGCCAAACGCGCCGGTGTCGCCAAATCGGTGGTGTACCGGCAGTTCAGCGGGCGCGAGGAACTGGACCGGCGCCTCCGCTCCTATTTGATCGACGATTTCGCCGCCCAGCTCGACGAACAACTCGACATGTCCACCGGTTCGGTGCGCGAGATCCTCACCCGCACCATCCGCGCGGTCGCGGACTGGATGTCGGACCATCCGCGGCTGACCGAGTTCGCGCGGACCGGCCCGCCCTTCGGTGGCGAGGACACCGTCGACGCGGTCGCCAGCCTGAAACTGCGGATCGCGGCGCGCGGCAGCGAGCTGATCTCCTCTGTCGCCCAGCTGATGGGCACCGACGCCGGCGCCTTCGAATCGGTGCCGTTCGCGGTGGTGACGATGGTCGAGGGCGTGCTGTCGGCCTGGGTGGCCGACCCGGCGCCGGATCGCACCAGGGCCCAGGTCGTCGACGAACTGGCCACCATCACCTGGTTCGTGCTCGACGGCGCGGCCAGGACCAGCGGCATCCACGTCGACCCCGACCGCGAACTGGCCTCGATTCTGCGTGATTTCACCGAGTCGGGTGCGACCGCGGGCTGAACCCGCCGCGGTGGTCGTGACCCGCGGCTAGCGGGCCACGACCTCGGCTCAGGCCGCGTGCCGGATTCGGCGATCGGGCTCGCTGCGATAGCGCGCGTAATCGCCGTCGATGCCGAGCGCTTTCCACAACCGCCGGGTGACCGGGTTCATCAGCCCGATCTCGTCGGCCAGCGCCCGCATATCGCCGAAGTAGCCGGACAGGATCTTGCGTGACTGCGGGCTGCGCCAGAACGCTTCCTTGATCACCTCACGGGGAATGTCGAATTTCTCCGCGAACGAGCGCGGCGGCGCGATGATCTCGCCGGCCAGCCAGCGCATGGCCAGCGGGAAGGCGATCGCGCAGACCTGGGTGGTCACCGGGTTCATCTTCGCGATATGCGCCTTGAGGAACTCACCGGCGAACGAGATGTGCCGCGCCTCCTCGGCGATGTGGATCTCCATGGTGCGCAAGACCATCGGCGGCAGATTCCCGCCATCGCGGATCAGCGCCTTCTGGAAGTGGTCGATCGGTTCCTCGCCGCCGAGGATGCCGATGAACAGGATGACGTGCGCGTACCCGCCTGCCACGCCGATGAACGGCGACAGCGCACGGAAGATCGGCCGCATCCCGGGCACATCCACGCCGATCCGGTTGACCAGCTCCTGGAACATCTGGATGTGGTTGCACTCTTCGGTCATCTCGTGCAGGCAGTAGCGGAACTCCGGCGACCCATTGGGCAGCTTCATGATGTACTGCATCATTCCGCGGATCAGGATCGTCTCGAATGCGGCGCCGACCTTGATGGAATTGGCGATGCGCCAGCGGCCGATCTCGATCTGCCGCTCGAGCGGCTGGCTCCGGTACCACTCAGTGGCGCCGAGCGGATCGATCTCGGGCGAGAGAACCCAGCGCGGGTCTTTCGGGTCCAGGGCCAGTTCCGGCGAATCCCAGTCGATGTCCAGGTACGGGTCGAAGCGCCGGTTGACCGACCCTTCCGACAGCGTGTGCAGGGCATCCCGGTAGTCCTTACCGACATCCTGGGTGAGCGGCACAGTCGACGACGTCATCGGAGTCTCCTCGTGCGTGTGGTGTGGGTCTCGCTATCAACCAATTTACTGAGACTTGGCGTCCCAGTAAACCCCACATGCAGCTCGGTATGAAATTGATGCGTCGATCAGCGGTGGGAAGCCTTCTGATCAGGGTGAATGTGCCAGCAGGGCGGTTCGTGGTTCGCCTTCGCTCACGACACGTCCGTCGCGCAGGTGCACACAGTGGTCGGCGCGCAAGGCGTCGTCCAGGTCGTGCGTCGCGTGCACGACGGTCACGCCCGCGGCGCTGACCTCGGCGATCGCGCGGGTGATCTGTTCGCGGGCCGCGAGGTCGAGTCCGGTCGTCGGCTCGTCGAGTAGTAGCAGTGGTGATTGCTGGGCCAAGGCCTGGGCCAGCAGCGCGCGTTGACGCTGCCCGCCGGAGAGTGTGTCGAGGCGCCGGCCGGCCAGGTCGGCGATGGCGAGGCGATCCAGGCACTCGCCGATGATCGCGTGGTCGCCCGCGGTCAGTCTGCGCCACGGCCCGCGATGGGCCCAGCGTCCCATCGCCACCGTCTCCCGGACGGTGATCGGCAGCGTCGGAGGGACCGCGCTCTGCTGCACGACCAAGGCTGGTCGCACGCCGTCGCGTCCGGTGATGGTCCCGGCCAATAGGGGCACCACGCCCGCGAGCGCGGCCAGCAGTGTCGATTTGCCCGAACCGTTGGGGCCGAGCAGGGCGGTGATCTTGCCGCTCGGGAGGGTCGCGGTGACCTCGTGCAGCACCCGGTGGCCCTGGTAGCCCGCGCTGAGACCGGCCAGTCGGATATCCGGTGATTGCACGATGCGACTCCCGTCACTTAACTTGTAATGAAAATCGTTTCCATTCTAGGGTGTCGCATCATGGATTGGCTATTGGCCCCGTTCGAGGTGTCTTTCGTGCAACGGGCGCTGTGGGGCGGATTGCTGGTCTCCTGCCTGTGCGCGATCGCGGGCACCTGGGTTGTGGTGCGCGGCATGGCCTTTCTCAGCGATGCGATGGCGCACGGCATGCTGCCAGGTATCGCGATCGCCTCGCTGCTCGGTGGAAATCTGCTGCTGGGTGCGGCGGCCAGCGCGACCGCGATGGCGGCGGGAGTGACTGTGCTGAGCCGCAATCGGCGCAGGTCGGCCGACACCGGCATCGGCCTGCTCTTCGTCGGCATGCTGGCCATCGGTGTGATCATCGTGTCGCGGTCGCAGTCGTTCGCGGTGGACCTCACCGGTTTTCTCTTCGGCGACGTCTTGGCGACGCGGCAGCTCGATCTGCTGTTCCTGCTGGCGGCCTTGCTGATCGCGCTCGTGGTGGCCGTGCTCGGGCATCGCGCCTTCCTCGCGCTCACCTTCGACCCGCGCACCGCGCAGACCCTCGGGTTGGCGCCGCGGCGGGCTCAGTTCGCGCTCGTCGGTCTGCTCACGCTGGCCATCGTGGCGTCGTTTCATATCGTCGGAACGCTGCTGGTGTTCGGCTTGCTGATCGCGCCGCCGGCCGCGGCGATGCTGTTCGCCCATCGGATTCCGATGGTGATGGCGCTGGCGGCGGCGTTCGGTTCGGCCGCCACGGTCATCGGTCTGCTCATCTCTTGGCATGCGGGCACGGCGGCGGGCGCGACCATCGCCGGGTCCGCGGTCGCACTGTTCTTCCTGTCCGCCCTGGTATCGCGGCTGCGGGAGCGACTGAGCCTGCGTGCTGCCACCGCGCCGGTAACGGTGGCCGCGGCGCTCACACTGGTTTTCCCGCTCGTCGGTTGCGGCGCCGATACCGAACCGGTGCCCGCCGAGCCGACGCCGCACGGCTATGTCGCGGGCGC
This sequence comes from Nocardia sp. CDC519, assembly GCF_059509835.1. Taxonomy (NCBI): domain Bacteria; kingdom Bacillati; phylum Actinomycetota; class Actinomycetes; order Mycobacteriales; family Nocardiaceae; genus Nocardia; species Nocardia sp. CDC519. Next base: position 4,007,799 of record NZ_CM183377.1, read on the forward strand.
GGCGGAGACCGCCGAGGCGCAGCCGAGACTGGTTGTCGCGGAACGTGGTTCCGGAGCGGTGCGGGTGGTCGATCTGATCACCGAGGAGGTGATCGAGCTCGGATCTGTTCCTGATGTCGCCGCGATCGCTGGTGACGGTCGCTACGCGTATCTGTCGAATGCCGCATCGACACAGGTGGTCGACAGCGGTAGCTGGATGGTCGACCACGGCGATCACGTGCACTATTACCGCGCATCCGCGCGGGAGGTCGGGCGATTCGACGCCGGTCCGGTCACGGCCGCGTACAGCGACAAGACGATCGCGACCGCCCGCGCGGCGGACGGCTCCGTCGTGTTGGATCGCGCTGCCCTGGATGGGGGATCGGTGCGGGAACAGGGCTCGATCCCCGACGCGACCGCTGTGCCCTACGCGGGCCGGCTGGTGGTCGCGTTGCGCTCGGGCCGTATCGAGGTGCGCTCCCGCGACGGCGCCGAGGTGACCGCGCTGGACGCACCGTGCCCTGAGCCCCGAGGGCAGGCCGTGACCCGGCGCGGCGTGGTGATCGGCTGCGCCGACGGGGCAGTGCTGGTGACCGAGCAGGATGCGCGCGTGGCCGCCACCAGGATCCCGTTCGCCGACGGCATGGGCGCGCCCGCGGAAACGTTCTTCCATCGCCCGTCGAGCACCACCCTGGTGACGCGCTCGGGTCCTGACGCCCTCGGCGTGCTCGATGTGAGCGCCCGTCGATGGACGCGCATCCCCACCGGGCCGGTGGTCGCGACCAACACCGCAGGCGCGGGTACGCCGATCCTGGCGCTCACCGCCGATGGCATCCTGCGCGGATACGACCCGGTCAGCGGCGCCGAGATAGCCCAGACGAAGGTGCTCGCCGCGCCGCTCGCGCCCGGTGCGGCGAGCCCGGTCATCGCGGTCGACGCCAACCGCGCCTACGTCAACGATCCGGCGGCGCGGGTCGTGCACGAGATCGACTACAACGACAACCTGCGTATCGCACGGACTTTCCGTCTCGATATCGCACCGGAACTGATGGTGGAGACCGGCCGATGAGCGTGCTCGCCCGAATGATCGTCGCCTTGCTCGCCGCGATGATGGCGCTCACCGGATGCGCGGATTCCGGCCCGGACCGCGGCGCCATCGTGGTGACCACCGACATCCTCGGCGATATCACCCAGGCGATCGTCGGTGCGGCCGCACCGGTGTCGGTGCTCATGCCGCGTGCCGCCGATCCACATTCGTTCGCCGTCTCGGCGCAGCAGGCCGCGGGACTGGAGCGGGCGGGACTGATCGTGGCCAATGGCCTCGGCCTGGAAGAGGGCGTGCTCCGCAATGTCGAGGCAGCCGCCGACGCTGGGGTGGCCACGGTATACGTCGGGTCCGAGGTCGATCCGATCGCCTTCGGTTCCGGAGCGACGGCCGGGCAGCCCGATCCGCATTTCTGGACCGATCCGCAGCGGGTGCGGCGTGCGGTCGAGGTCATCCGGGATCGCGTCATCGCGGATGTGCCCGGCGTCGATGCGGACGCCGTCCGTGCGAACGCCGACCGCTACCTGGCCGAACTGGACGCGCTCGCCACCTGGATGGCCCAGCGCTTCGCGAGCGTGCCCGCCGAGCGGCGCAAGCTCGTCACCAATCACCACGTCTTCGGCTACCTGGCACAGCGTTTCGGATTCGAGGTGGTGGGTGCGGTGATACCGAGCGGTACCACCCTGGCCTCACCGAGCCCGTCGGATCTCGCGGAACTGGCCGCCACCATCCGCGATGCCGGTGTGCCCGCGGTCTTCGCGGATTCGGCGCAACCGGATCGGCTCGCGCGAGTGCTCGCCGAGCAGGCGGGCGTGCACGTCCGGGTGGTCGGGCTGCATTCGGAATCGCTCACCCCGCCGGGCGAGGGCGCGGGCAGCTATCTGGAGATGATGCGCGCCAATACCGACGCCATCGTCACCGGGCTGGCCCCGTGAGCACCGGTGGTGCGCTCGCGCCGAGAACTTCAGCAGTACAACGGAAACGGAGCAACATGCGTACTCGGACCCGCACCACAACGGTGGCGCTCTCGGGCCTGCTCACCGCGGCGGTCGCGCTGAGCGGCTGCGGCAGCGACGAGGCAGACCAGGCGGCCGCGCCCGTCACCGCCCCGCTCGCGGTCACCTACGACGGCGGTATCTACCTGCTCGACCCGGATACCCTCGCGACCACCGGTGAGATCGCGCTGGAGGGATTCAACCGGCTCAACCCGGCCGGCGACGACAGGCACATGCTGGTCTCCACCTCGGATGCCTTCCGGGTGCTCGACGCCGTGGAGGGCCGGTTCACCGGGGTCGATTTCCCCGCCGCGAAACCGGGCCACGTCGTCGGTCACGCCGGGCGCACCGTGCTGTTCGCCGACGGCAGCGGTGAAGTGACCTCGTTCGACCCCGAGCAGCTCGGCGCGGAGAAGCCCGAGACGCAGGTGTACCAGGCGCCCGCGCCGCATCACGGTGTCGCCCTCGAAATGGCGAACGGCGAACTGGTGCTGACGGTCGGCACCGAGGAAGCGCGCACCGGGATCGTCGTCCTCGACGCCGACCGCAAGGAAATCGCCCGCAACGAGGACTGCCCCGGCGTACACGGTGAGGCGACCGCGCAGGGCGAGGCCGTCGTCGTCGGCTGCCAGACCGGCGCACTGATCTACCGCGACGGCGCCATCACCAAGGTCACCAGCCCGACCCCGTACGGGCGCATCGGCAACCAGGCGGGCAGCGAGGTCTCGCCGATCGTGCTCGGCGACTACAAGCAGGACAAGGACGCCGAACTAGAACGGCCGCAGCAGATTTCGTTGATCGACACCACCAACGCCACGCTGCGGCTGGTCGATCTCGGCACCAGCTACACCTTCCGGTCGCTGGCTCGCGGCCCGCAGGGTGAAGCGCTCGTGCTCGGCACCGACGGCAAGATCCACGTCATCGACCCGGTCGCGGGCACGGTCACCACGACCATCGCGGTGATCGACCCGTGGCAGGAGCCGCTGGAATGGCAGCAGCCGCGGCCGGCGCTGTTCGTGCGCGACGGCATCGCCTACGTCACCGATACCGCGAAGAAGGCGGTGCATCGGGTCGATCTCGCCAGCGGCGCGGTGACCGCCTCGGCGGAGTTGCCGGAGAGCCCGAACGAGCTCAGCGGCGTGAGCTCCTGACGCCCGTGGGTCGGCACCCTCGGCCGTCGGTGGCTCCGGCCACCGGCGGCCCGGCCGCTCGTCGAGGAACCCCGCTCGGCCCGATTCGTCGTTAGGCTCCATACCTGAGATATCCCTCCTGGTAACGGCCGTTGCGGCGGCAGGAAGAGGTGAATCCGATGAGCGGTGATGTCGGGCTCAGCGGTATCCCGCTGACGATGCTGTGGACATTGCACAACCGGGCCAGTGAATCGTTGCGCGCCGACGCGGTATTGCGCGACCCGGAGTGTGTACGCATCTACGAGTCGATCGACTTCGACTACGAGGCGGCCTTCGGCACACCCGACGGCACCCACGCCGTCCGGTCGATGCGCTTCGACGAGGCACTGCGACCCTGGCTCGCCGCACATCCGGGCGGCACCGTGGTGGAACTGGCGGCCGGGCTGGAAACCCAGTTCCAGCGCTGCGACGACGGCGCGGTGCGATGGCTGTGTGTCGACGTGCCCGAGGCCATCGCGATCCGCGAGCGTTACCTGCCCGCGCGCGATCGCTGCCGTCATCTGCCGGTCAGCGCGCTCGATCTGTCCTGGCTCGACCACGTCGAGCAGCCGCAACGCGGCGTATTCGTCTCGGCGCAGGGCCTTTTCATGTATTTCGAGCCCGACGAGGTGCGCCGTCTGTGCGTGGCGATCGTCGAGCGATTTCCCGGCGTCGAGCTGATGTTCGACACGATTCCACCCTGGTTCTCGGCGAAGACGATGAAGGGCTACCGCAAAACGTCCGCTTATACGGCGCCGCAGATGCCGTGGGGCGTTGAGCGCAGCCAGATCGACAAGCTACTGCGGCAGTGGAGCCCGAAGTTCGCCGACATCCGGGTGTCGTCCTACGGGCCGTCCCATGGTGCGCTCGCCGTGCTCGCGCCGATCTTCGACCGGCTGCCCGTGCTGCGCGATATTCCGCCGAGCATCGTCTGGACGCGGGCACAGGGGTAGGCGTCGCCGGCGCGAGCCGCGATCGGGCTCGCTCGCGGGCATACATCGGATGGCCCGCGCGGGCGGCGGTTCCTCAGGGCTGTTCCGGCACCCGCTCGCCGAACACGACGACCTGATGGATCCTCGGCGCGTCCGGGGCGAACTCCAGCGCGACCACAGCGGGTGCGCCGCCACGTTCCACACTCGTCGTCACCGACCGCCCGGCCGCGATCGTCTTCCCGGTCCGCAGGCCCGCACCGGCCCATGCGGTGAACTCGTCGGCGGAAACGACCGTGCCCGCCGGGCATTCGATCACCGTGCCCGCGCCGAGCAGCCTGCGCACGTGCGCGGTGTCACCCGAGCTCGCCGCACCGAACAACTCGGTGGCCACGCGCTTGCCCGCCCGGCCGACGCCGGTGAACCCGCGAGCCATCCCCGCCGCACCGGCCAGGCCTTGATTGCGTACCAGTGCCGCGCCCAGCTTCATCCCCGCACCGAAACCCGGTGCGCCCGTGCGCAGTAGCTGCGCCACCATCGCGGGCAGTTCCCAGTGCGCGGCGAGATGGGCGATGCGCAGATCGCCGTCGACCTCGGCGAGGTCGTAGCGCAGGTGCATCGGCACCAGCACCTGCGCTCCGGTGGCCATGGTGGTCAGGATGCTGAGATCGCGGACCACGACGGCCGGGCCGGCGAAGTCGTGATCGACCCGGAACTCGATGGAGTTGGGCGCGATGAAGGTGTCGTAGAAGCGTTCGATGGCCGCGCGGCCGGTATGCGGGCGGGCGCCGACCGGGTCGCGGACCGTCGCGTCGGCGGTGAACAGGCCCACCCACGCCTGCCGGTCATGGGCAGCGACGGCGCGGGGGGAAGCCTGCACGGCGGCGAGCAGGCTCGCACCGGATGCGTCCAATGCCACGGCAACTCCTTCGTCGAACGGACCGCGACGCCGCGGTCGACCCCATAGTAGAACGAGTTCTAGTTTTATGGTGTCGATGGCCGATGCCCCGGCATCGCTGCCCAGGTGAACAGGGGCTTTCCGTGCCGCGGCGCGCTGTCACACTGGAGTGATACCGAACCGCTCCCGTTCGGGAGCGCGTCGGCCGGACGAATGGAGGCCGGGCATGGGCAGCGCCGAAATCCAGCAGAACCTGAACAGTCTTTTCCAGACCATCCAGACAGCGCTCTTCCTGCTGATCGTCTCGTTGTAGCCCGGGTGGCTACGGCTCGAGGCCCGCGCGGATCACCTTCCCGGTGGCATTGCGCGGGAGCGGAGTGGTGGTGAGCCGCCACCGCGCCGGGACCTTGTAGTAGGCCAGGCGCTCGGCGGCGAACGCGCGCAGCTCGTCTTCATCGGTGGCTGTGTGGTTCTCGACGACCACCACCGCGGCCACCGCCTGCCCCAGATCCGGATCCGGCACGCCGAGGACCGCGCTCTCCAGCACCGCCGGATGCTCGTCGAGACACTGCTCGATCTCGGTGGGATAGACGTTCTCACCACCGCGCAGGATCAGATCCGAGCGTCGTCCTGACAGCCGCAACCGGCCGTCCTCGAGCACACCGATATCACCGGTGCGCAGCTTGCGGTCCGGGGTGATCGCGGCCGCCGTCGCGGCGGGATCGTTCCAATAGCCGAGCATGACGTACGGTCCATGCACCCAGATCTCGCCCTCCTCGCCGTCGGGGAGCTGGGCACCGGTCTCGTCGTGGATCTCCACCGAGGCTCCGAGCACCGGGCGTCCGACGGTGTCCGGGAACGCCGCGAGCTCGGCCGGTGCGGCAAGCGTCGCCGCCGTGCTGCATTCGGTGAGGCCATAGCTGGTGACCAGCGCGGTGCGGGCCACCGGGAGCTGCTCACGCAGCCGCTGCTGCAAGGCCGCCGACGATGGTGCCGAGTTCAGCGAGAACGCGCGCAGCGACGACAGGTCGTAGGCGCCGAGATCGCAGTCGAGCATCCGCGTCGCCATGGTCGGCATAGCACCCCAATTGCTGACCCGCTCGCGCTCGATCAGCCGCAGCACCCGGTCGGCGTCGAACGAGCCCTGATGGATGACCGCGGTATCCCCGCTGACCAGGCGCGGAACGACCAGATTGTGCAGGCTGGCGATGTGGAACAGCGGTGAGGTGAGCAGGAATCGCCTGCCGCCGTTGTCGGGGGTGCCGGACAATTCCGCCGCGAGCGCGTCGTTGAAGCGGTGATAGCCGATGACGGCGATGAGGTTGCGATGCGAATGCGTCACGCCCTTGGGGCGGCCGCTGGTGCCGCTGGTGTACAGAATGACGGCGGGATCGTCCTCGGCCACCGGTGTCGTCGGCAGCTCGCCGCCGGCGAACTCCGCGATCAGCGCCGCGACGTCGTCCTCCATGGTGAGGACGGGCACGTCGACGCCCAGTTCGGCGACGCCGGCGGCCCGCTTGGCATCGGCGATCAGCACCGACGGTGTGGTGTGGGCGAGGCCGTAGGAGATCTCCGGCGGGGCCCACCAGGCGTTGTAGCCGACCGCGATCGCGCCGAGGCATTGCGCGGCCCAGAAAGCGACCACCCATTCCGGGGTGTTCGCGGCCAGTATGCCGATCCGATCGCCCTTGCCGACGCCGTAGCGATCGCGCAGCGCTCGCGCCAGCGCGCCCGCGGCCGCCGCGTGTTCGGTGAACGACAGCCGGGTGTGCTCGGTGACCAGGTAGTCGCGATCGCCCCAGCGGGTCGACGCCGCGAGCACGTCGGCGAGGCTGCGTTCGCGGTTGACGAGCACCGGTGTCGGCGCGCCGAGTACCTGCTGCACCGTTATCTCGAACGGCCCGCCGGGGCCGGTGAGCTTACCGATGGCGGCCATGGTGAGCGCCTGCTGATCGACGGTTTCGGTCATCGCGGTTCCTGCCGTTCGTTTCTCCCGGACGCCTCGCCGGCCGTCCGGGCTTGCCTGTTCCGAGTCCACGCGGCCGCGGGACTGTTCCTAGAACGTGTTCTATTCTTATCGCAACCGGCCCGCCGTGGCAGCGGGATCGGCCCGATCGATGCGGATCGACACGAAGGCGTCCCGGCGTGCTCGCGTGGATGGATTCGCCGGGTGCGGGGAGAACTTGTCGGTGGAGTGCGGCATCATCTGTGCACGCAGGCCCCTTCACGAAACGCGAGAATTGCCCGGAGAGCCCCATGTCGTCGCCGCGAACAAAGTCCAAGAACACACCGCAACCCTTGTCGGACACCGAGATTGCGCAGATCGCCACCGAGATCGCCGCCGGCCGCCCGCCCATGGTGTGGTTCACCGCCGCGGCTGTGGGCATACCGGAAGGGCGCTCGGGCAAGGTCATCGCCCTCGGTGAGCCGTCCGACGGTGATTTCCTCCAGATCCGGCCCACCGGTTCCAAAGACGTGCTGTCCTTTTCCCCGGCCGAGGTGACGATGACCAAGCCCGCCCGGGACAAGCCCGTCGCTCAGCCGAAATCGTCCACCAGGAAGGAATCACCCACCGTGACCAAGCCGTCGGCCCCGACGAGCACCGTGTCCACTCCGCCCGCGCCGCCGCAGGCCCCGAAGCCCGTCGCGAAACCGGTGCCCGCTGCTGAGCCTGTGGCCGCCAACGGTGCCGCCAAGCCCGCGCCCGCGCGTCAACAGCCGGCGCCGCAGGCCCAGCCGAAGCCGGCCGCCAAGGCTCCGGCGCGCAAGTCGAAGGCGGCCGAGGTCACCGTCACCATCAGCGGCACCGCCGACGGCGAGTGGAGCGTCGACGTGGTCAATGGCAAGAAGCGCACCGTGCGAGCGCTTCCGGTGAACAGCGCCGCCGTCGCGCAGGCCGCGAAACTGCTGCACCCCGAGGTCGCCGAGGTGGTCGGCGGGATCATGGAAGCGGTGCGGGTCGCGCAGCTGGCCAAGGTCGAGCAGTTGCAGGCCGAATTGGCGGAGGCCAAGAAGCTGCTCGCCGAGCTGCCCGGCTGACAGGGGCCCGGGCGGCGCTCAGACCGCTGTCTCGCGCTGCCAGGGGCGGCGGACGGTCTCGGGCGTCGCGCGGGTCTCGTCCCGGAACGTGTCGTAGAAGGTGTAGCCGAGGGAGTACTCCTTGGCGTGGTACATCGCCGAATCCGCTTCGCGCAGCAGGTCGTAGATGTCTGCTTCGGCGGCGCGCGGCCCACTGCATGCGAGGCCGATGCTCGCGGTGATCGGTACCTCGCCGGCGCTGAGTTCGAACGGGCGGATGAAGGTGGCGAGCAGCCGCTTGGCCAGGCCGTCGGCCTCCTGCCGGTCGAGTGGCGCGAGGATGACGAATTCGTCGCCGCCGTACCGGGCCACCACATCCTCGCGGCGCACCGCCCGGCGGATCCGCGAGGCCGCGTTGGCGATGAGTTCGTCGCCGACGGCGTGACCGTAGCTGTCGTTGATCATCTTGAATCCGTCCAGGTCGATGAACAGCAGGCACAGCGGTCGTTCGGCCCAGTGGCCGCGATTGCGCGCCAGCGCTCGCAGCAGCGCCGACCGATTGAGCAGCCCGGTGAGCATGTCGTGGTCGGCCTGGTACTGGGCACGTTTCTCGCTGCGGGCGCTGCGCACGATGGCGCGCTCGCTGCGCACCAGCACCCCGATCAACAGCAGTGCGCACAGCGTCGACACCACCACCCGGTCCACCGTGCCGAGCCGCGAACCCACCACCGGGATCAGCGATGCCACGATCAGCGCGACAGCGAGGAAGCTCGCGCGCTGGCGCGAATGATGCGGATGAATCGGATGCGGTGCGCCGAGCGAGGTCATCGTCGGGTGCAGGGCGGCGACACCGACCAGGGTGTAGGCCAGCAGCAGCGGTGCGAGCAGCACGTCACGGCCTGCCACCGGTGTGCCCGCGACCTCGAGGTTGTAGCCGAGATCGCCGAGCAGGGCCAGCAGCAGCCCGCCGTGCAGCAGGCGAAGCGAGGTCTCCGAACGCGTCGTCGACGCCACCGAGTAGGCGACCAGGGCGAGCAGCAGAGCGTCGAGGATCGGATAGATCGCCGTCGTCACGGCATGACCGAGATGGCCGTCGGCGCGTAGCGCCGGTGAGATCAAGAAGGTCCACGAGGCCAGCAGGGCGCCGAGGCCGATCAGGGCCGAGTCGAGCAGTAGATCGTAATCGGCGTGTAGCTGCCGCGGGCGTAACCAGAACACCGCGGCCACCGCGATGCCGACATAGCCGGCGAGGGTGAAGGCGTCGTCGAGGTGGCGGGTGCCGGTGCCGGTGAAATCGCGCAGTGCGATGCCTGCGGCGAACGCCACCGCCGACGCGGACAGCAGATACCACGGCAGTGGTCGACGCGGGCGGTGGCGGTAGAGGCCCGTGCCGATCATGGCGAGCGCGCCCGCCACCACCGAGGCCATCGTCGTCAGTGACAGCGCGGGGGAATCGAGCAGAGTTTGTAGCACGATCAAGGCGATCGCGACGCCGGGGACGAACCTGAGCCACCGATGTCCGAAGTGCGATCGCCCACCCGCCGACTGCTCTCCGGTGAGTTCCATCAGCCCCCCTTCATCGCTCCCGTTCCGATGAATCGGGCCGCGTAGTAGGTCTGGGAATCCTCAACTGCTACTTCGACGTCTGCCTGCTCCTCGAGCACCGCTCGGATGCCGTCGGCGAAACAGAACCGAGTGTTGTTGTACGAACAGATGTCCCAGCCGACCGCGGCACGTTCAGCCACCAGAACCCGGACAACTGATTCGATCATGACATGGAATGCCGCCCCCTGTCGCGCACTTGGCGCAACAAGGGTGAAACCCGCGTAGTAGATCGCATCGCGGGCCGCGTGTTCAGGGTATCGCGCAACGAAATATTCGGGGCTGATCCACGGCACCGTCTCTAAATGCCTGGTCAAGGTGGTCAGGCCCACGGGTTCGCCGGTGCCGGTACGCGCGATATGTTTCTGGACCCGCGGATCGCGCATCTCGGCGAGGAACTCCTCCCGATGCAGCACCTGCCTGGCCGCGGCCTTGGTCCGCAGCGGACCGAAGGCCTGCTCGTAGAGGCGGTGGAACAGGTCGGCCGGCTCGGGGTCGATCGTGGTTTCGACCGTGACGTGCAGCAGGCTCATAGTCGGCCCCAACCGGACGCCCCGAACGCCGCGAGCACCACCGCGCACGCGGGGCGGTCGTCGCAGCGAGTTTCGCTGGTGCGCAACCGAACCGGGCCGAAGCGACCGGTGCGATGCCGTGCCATATCGGCCAGGCTGGTTCGGACAAGGTGTTCGACCTCCTCGGCCGTCTCGGCCTCGTGTTCGACGAACAGGCCGGCACCGTCCTCGCGGGTGGTCCAGCCGATACCGGCGGCGGCGCGCACACCCGCGGTGTCGGCGTGCCCGGCGGCGTAGACGCAATAGAGGCGGTCGCCCCAGGTGATCGGCGTGTCGATCCGTGCGGCGGATTCCAGGCGGGTGTGCGGCGGGATCACGGAGGACAGCCGGATCAGATTGGCCTCGCCGACCCCGAGTTCGCGCAGGGCGGCATCGAATGCGGCCAGGGCGGTGGGCCCGGCGCCGGTGGCCGCCGCGATCTGGATGCTGTGCGGTGCGGCCCGATTGCCGCGACGGGCGGGCAGACGATGCCGCAGCGGCCAGGACGGACCGAAACGACGGCGGGCGGAATCGATCACACGTGCTCCCCATGCGGCCGGGCCCGCGAACAGGCGGGCGGGTCATCCCTTCGAACCGAGCGTGACCGAGGATCGCCCGTCCCGCATCGTGTCGCGGCGAAACCACTGCTCGCACGGCGTGTCTCGTACAGTGGAGCGGTGCCCGACGATCGCAACGACGGCTTCGCGACCTGGGTGGCGCCCGGCCGGGTGAACATCATCGGCGAGCACACCGACTACAACGACGGATACGTGCTGCCGATCGCGCTACCGATGACCGTCGAGTGCGCGGCCCGGCGGCGCGGCGGCGACCGGGTGCTGCTGCGATCGCGGCAGCGGCCGAGGGAGCGGATCGCCGTCGGGCTCGGTGAGCTCGAGACCGAGCGCGCGGCGCTTCCCGAGTGGGCGCGTTATCCGGTGGGCGTGGTGGCCGAATTCGCGCGCCGCGGGCATCCCGTGGGTGGTGTCGAGCTGCGCATCGACGGCGGAGTGCCGATGGGAGCGGGGTTGTCGTCGTCGGCCGCGTTGTGCTGCTCGGTGGCCCTCGCGCTGCGAGATCTGTTCGAACTACCTGTTTCCGAGCGCGGTCTCATCGAGCTGACGCAAGCGGCGGAGAACCGCTACGTGGGTGTGCCGACCGGGATACTCGACCAGTCCGCGGCGATCCTGTGTACCCGCGGGCACGCGCTGTTCCTGGATGTCCAGCGTTTCACCCGAGGCGGCCCCGAGGCCCATGCGCAGATTCCGTTCGACCTGCGCGCTTCCGGGCTCGAACTACTCGTGGTCGACACCGGGCATCCGCATCGGCTGGCCGAGAGCGGCTATTCCGAGCGCCGGGCCGAATGTGCGGCCGCCGCAGCGGAACTGGGTGCGCCATCGCTGCGCGAGATCGATTCGCTCGACGTCCTCACGCGGCTGGACGACCCGGTACTGCTCCGCCGAGCGAGACACGTCGTCGCCGAGAACGCCCGGGTTCTCGACGTCGTCGCGTTGTTACGCGCGGGCGCCGATCCCCGCCAGATCGGGCCGATCCTGACCGCCTCGCACATTTCTCTGCGGAACGATTTCGCGGTGTCGGCGCCTGGCCTGGATGCCGCGGTGACGGCTGCGCTGGCCGCGGGTGCGTATGGGGCGCGCATGGTCGGGGGTGGGTTCGGCGGGAGCGTCATCGCGCTGGTCGACCAGCAGGCCGTGGATAGGGTGACCATCGCTGTGCGAGATGGACTGGTCGGCAACGGTTTGCCCGAGCCCCGCGTGTTCACCGCGGCACCGGCCGCGGGTGCGCGCCGACTGCGGTGATCGCGCGATCTGCGTCGAGCCGGATTCGGATATCGCGCGTGGATCTGGTCACAGGGTGTTCGTCGTCGTCAGGGTTCTCGGGTGGTTCCCGAGGCACCGAAAACTTCTCGATGCAGGGCTTTCGGCAACCACGTCCAGAACTGGTCGTGCGGCCATGAATGCAAGTTACCGAAAAGTATTGTGTCGCATGTCTCTTTGTGCCGCAAACCTCATTTGACCTGCGTATCCCATGCTCTAATCTGATGAACGTCGATGGCGACAAGGGCTCACCGAAGATGTGACACACCCCCTCGCATATCGCGCAGGGGTGAAATAAGCAATTCCGAAGGTTGAATTCGAATTTCATGGAAAACGCACCCCACGGGCAAGTTGGCGTAGTTATGCGACCCGATTCCGAATTTCGATCCGGTTGGCAGTGCTGGTCGATCACAGCGCTGAGCTTGTTCACCCTGCTACTCCTGTGCCAGCCGTGGTTGAAGGCCACCGGCCCCCACGGTGACGTGCGCACCGACGCCTTCGGCCGGCTGGAGGGGTCCGTTCCCGCGCTGCGCATCTTCGACGAGCCCGTGGCGTCCATCAGTGGGTGGTGGGGCGCGTTGATCGCGGCGGCCGCGGCGGCCACCCTGATCGGGGCCCAGCTGCATCGACTGATCGGCGTCGGGCGGTCGGTGGCGATCGTCGCCGCTATGGCCAATGTGGTCCTGGTGCCGGTGACACTGCTGTACCTCAACAGCAAGTCACCGGAATTGAAGAAGATGACCGAAGACCACGACGATCTGAAAGAGACGCTCGGCAGCATCGTGAAGTCGCTCTTCGGTGACGGCAGCGGCCAGGAGCCGGCCGCCGGCGCGGCGCAACAGGCCACGACGGCCGCACTGACCGATCAGGCCCTCATGTGCTGCATCATCGCGGCGCTCACGGCCGTGATCGCGGTCTGCATACGGCGGCGGGCCTACTCGGTCGACGGTGCGGCCGCCGCGGACGACGAGCTTCTGTTCGCCCTGCCCGCATCCGACGGACAAGCAGGCCACGCCGAGGACGCCGACGACATCATGGACCAGGTGTTCGACCGCATGGTGCAGCAGAACTACGAACTGCTGGAACGGCGTACCGCCGCGAACGACGAGGAACTCAGCCGGCAGCGCCTCCTGCAACGAGGCGAGCGTCTCCGGCGCAGCGACAGCATCCGGCAGACCCGCCGCCGCCCGCGGCCTCGTCCCGCGACGTCGGCGGCGGAAAAGCCGACCACACCCTGGGTCGCCGCTTCTCGAAGCGGTCGCCTCGCCGGACTTACGCAGGCCTCGGCCGAACCGCGGTTCCGAGCCGGGTGCTCGGACGGCTGAACCCGCGCTGCGGATCCGGTCCGGATGCGCGGCGCGTCATCCGGTACGGATCGCGGCGTTCCCCAGCAGGAGTGCGCGACTGAGCCTTCGGCTGCCCTACCGCTCGGGCTCCTGCGCCCCGGGATGGTGTGCGCCGGGACGCAGGAGCCGCCAGATCAGATCATTTGGCCGGGAACGGGGCGTTGATCGTGGTGAAGTACTGGATCGCCGCGCCGATCGCGACGGGCGCGGTGATCAGGATCTGACCGACGACAGCACCTAGGCTGCCGACGGCCAGGACACCGCCGATGCAGCCGACCGCGGCCGCGGGAATGAACGGCCCGAACAGGCCGACGATGGTCGCCGAGGCGACGGTGGCGCCGGCGATGCCGCCGAGCACGCAACCCACCGCGGCGCCACCGATTCCGCCGACCAGGGCGGCGATACTGGCTCCGAGACCGATGGTGCTGGTCATGCGGCTCCAGGCGTCCTTCTCACGCTCGTACTCGGACTTGTAGGTGGCCTTGTCCTCGAAGGGCAGGGCGACCGGGCGGTACGCGGCGTGCGCGAGATCGAACTGCGGGGTGAGCGTGGCGGTGCGGCCGGAGATCTCGGCGGCGATCGGGAATTCGAACTCGTCGACCCGGAAGGTCAGCGGCGTACCCGCCAGCACGGTGCCATTGGGAGCCTTGATTTTCAGCACCCGGTCCTCGACCACGAGCGAACCCGCGTCGGTGCTGATGACGCTCGACGTCTCGGTCGCCGTCGCGGTGAAACCGACCGCCTCCGGCTCGGGAGCGGCCTGTGCGGTGGCAGCGGTCACGCCGAGAGCGGTGGTCGCGGCGACGGTGATCAGGGCGAGCTTGGTGAACTTCATGGGAGTTGTTTCCTTCTCATGTGTGGAGAGATGACCTCGGGCCGGGTCGGTAGAGTCGATGCCGACGGGACGACCCGAATTGCTTGTGCGGCTGTGGTTCTCACCCGTGCCCTGGCATGCGCACGGCTGTGCGGGGCATGAGCCCGGCACAGGCGGACAGCCGTGGTTCGCGGATGTCGGTCGGACAGTCCCGAAACCGACGTGCCGGTGTGTGCGCTCCACCGTGGCGGACTCGACCGAGCGCGTGTGCGCGCGGCCGACGGGCCCGCAGGTGCGGGCTGCAGTGGTCGCACGGCCCGCGGAACCACTCCTCGGCTCGGCGCCGAGGCGAAAATTCGCACGATGAACCAGGCCCACCGCCGGGGCGGGCCTGTATCGCGGAGCCGGAGCTACCCGGTGGCGCGTCTCCTGAACTGTCCGACGAGGACGTCGACCACCAGGAAGGCCAGCAGGCTGATTCCGATCAACGGCGCGAACCAGCCGATCAGAACCGTCACCGCGGCCAGCGGCACGATCAGCACCAGTGGACTGCGCCGCAACCCGCCGCGCTGTGGCGGTTTACCGATGGCGAACCGCCCGGCCGCGCGGGTGGGGCGCCGCTTCCACCACAGCAGGTAGCCACGCACGATCACGGTGATCAGGCCGATCATCACCGCGAGCAGCAGCAGCTGGTTGAGCAGGCCGAACATCAGGCCCATATGGAACTGGATGCCCCAGTTGGACAGCTTCGCCATCAGCGGCCAGTCGGCATAGGGCAGGCGCGCGGTGATCGCCCCGGTGGCTCCGTCGACCGCGACGGCGTCGACGGTGTAGGTGCCGGGCATGCGCCGTTCCTTGATCGCGAAGGCCGTCGAATCGTCGGCGGGAATCGCGATCTCGGCCGGCCGATCGATGCCTGCGGCGCGCCCGGCGTCCACCACCCGATCCAGCTGCGCCACCCGATCACCCGGATCGCCGGTCGGCATCGGTGTCGAACCACCGTGATGGTGGTCGCCACCCGCATGGCTCGCCGGCGCATCGGAGCCGGGCAGCGACGTGCTGACGGCAGGCGTGGTCCAGCTGAGGTTCTCGCGCAGCTCGGTGATGTTCTCGCCGGCATAGGTCGACCAGGTCATCCCGGTCGCCGCCAGCAGCAAGAGCACGGGCAGGATCCAGAAACCCACGGCGCCATGCCAATTCAGGGTGCGTCCGCGGCCACTACCCGAGCGGTCCGGGATCAGCAGCCAGCCCGCGGAGTTGCGGTCGCGCCGCGCCCGCACCCGCCGGACCCACAGCAGCAGACCGGCCAGCGCGATGACCCACAACCAGGACGCGGCCAGCTCGCTGTAGAGCCGCCCGGGGTCGCCCAGGTGCAGGTCGCGGTGCAGCCGGTCGATCCAGGTGCGCATGGGCAGCGCACCCGAACTGCCGTAGACCACCGATTCACCGACCGGTGTCGCGGTCGCCGGATCGACGAACACCGCGCGGCGTTCGGATTCACCGAGCGTGGGATCGCTGAAGATGACCCGGGTGGTGTCGCCGGATTCCGGTGCCGGTGCGACCGCGACCAGCGGCAGATCGGGGCGGGTGGCGACGGCGGCCTCGACCTGCGCGGAGATCGGTTGCGCGGGCCCGGAGGAGTCGACGTGCAGTAGATCGCGGTTGACGATCGACTCCAGCGCCGGGGAGATCGCGTACAGCGCGCCGGTGATCGCCGCGATCAAGATGAACGGGCCGACGAAGACGCCGGCGTAGAAATGCAGCCGCAGCGCGAGCGCGCGCGCCGCGGCCCATGGCCCGGTCCGGGAACCGGATGGGGGTGTGGACTCCGTCGGTGGAGTCTCGATATCGGTGGTACTCATCGTTGTTCGACTACGTCCTGTCGAGAGATACCCGGGTTGCGGCCATCGGTCGCGGGGCTCACGCCCGTCTGCGATCCGGCAGACCCTTCGGGTGGGGCGAAACGGAACCTGGACGACATCGGTGCGCACGCGTCGTGGCATTCACGGCGAGGCGATATTCCGGCGGCCTACGTCGTTTCGGCGCACGGGGGCATGGCCTTCGGGGAGGAGGGCCTGCCGCAGGTGCGCCTGACCGGACGGGTGCAGGCCTCGCCGGATATCGCCGCGCAGCACGGTTCGACGACAGCTGCGTGCGACGTGCGGTGGCGTCACCGTGTTGCACACGCGGTGGCCCGACCGCCGATTGCGTCCAGGTGAAGTTGATTCAGAGACGAACAGTCGAAGGTGGTCCGCGAGTGCGGGACGCATCGGCGGCGAGCACCCACAGGATGACGCGATCACGATGCGTGGTTCGCAGCGGCGCAGGCCCGGCGATGGCGGGCGGGTGATACCGCAACGGCACAACCCTGGCCAAGGCCGACCTACCCATGCGATAGGCGAATTCGGCGCCCCGGATCAGCAGCGCCGCGATCACGACGGCTACCAGGTGCGCGGCGATCATGGTCGGCGTCAGTTGGACGTCGCCGTGATGCAGATGCCCGGACCCCCACCCCATGGCGAGGTGGCCGAGCAGCTGGCCCGCGGCCAGGACGGTGAGGAGCCCGGCGGATCCGGTGCGCAGCCGGCCCGGCCCGGCGACCAGCGCGCCGACCAGAGCCGAAGCCGCGAGAAGGAGAGCCAACGTGCTGCTGCTCGGCGCCATTCCACCGGATGCCCAGCCGTGCGCGGCCACCGAGATGGTGCCGGACAACGATCCGGCCGCCCCACCGCGCAACTGCGCGATGCCGCTGCGGTCATCCGCAGGGGGTCGGCCGAACCTGATAATCACTCGCCGATGATAGCTGAGGAGTTTTCGTCCCATTGCTGCCTCGGCGATTGCGGGCTCCGGGCTGGTAGCTGGGGGCGGACAAGCGGCCGTCGGCAGTAGCCGCGTACCGGGCTCGCGGCCGAACGCGAGCCCCGAGCGACGCCTACGACCCGTCGACATCCATCTCGACCAGCGGCTTGCGCAGCAGCTTGCCGGTGGCATTGCGGGGCAGTTCGTCGAGGAAGATCACCTCGCGCGGCACCTTGTACCGGGCCAGGTTCTGCTTGACGTAGTCCTTGATCTCCTGGACGTCGCGGTTGGAGTCCGGCCCTGGCACCACGAAGGCGCGCAACCGTTTGCCGAACTCGCGGTCGTCGACGCCGACGACGGCCGCCTCCAGCACGTCCGGCCGGTTGGACAGCAGGTGCTCGACTTCCTGCGGGAAGACGTTCTCGCCGCCGGAGACGATCATGTCGTCGTCGCGGCCGTCGATGAACAGCAGGCCGTCGTCGTCGAAATGGCCGACGTCGCCGCTGGACATCATGCCGTCCACGCGCTCTTTGGTGCGGCCGTCGGTGTAGGCGCGGAAGCCGTGCGCGTTCTCGATGAAGATGGTGCCGGTGACGTTCGGCTCGGTGATGAGCTTGCGGTTCTCGTCGTAGAGCGCGATCCGGATGCCGGCGGGCGGGCGGCCCGCGGTGCTCGGTGCCTTACGCAGATCCTCCGGGGTGGCCACCGTGATCACCGCGCACTCGGTGGAGCCGTACAGGTTGTAGAGCACGTCGCCGAAGTATTCGGCGGTGCGCACCACGACGTCCGGCGGAATCGCCGAGCCGGCCGCGAAGATCACCTTCAGCGGTGTCATGTCGTATTTGGCGAGCACGTCGGCGGGCAGGTCGAGCATGCGCTGCAGCATGGTGGGCACCACGACCAGTGAATCGGCGCGATGTTTCACGATATTGGCCAGCGTCAGCTCGGGGTCGAAGCGGCGCTGCTGGAAGATCACCCGGTTGCCGAGCGCCAGGCCGAGGGTGAACTGGGACAGGCCGGTGCCGTGGAAGATCGGCGCCGCCATCACCATGGTGCCGTTCTTGGGCAGCGGCACCCGGTCCAGGAACTGGGCCGACATGAAGGGGCTGACCCGATCGCGCGGTGCGCCCTTCGGCGTGCCGGTGGTGCCGCTGGTGAGGATCACCATGCCGCCGGGCTTGGCCGGCGCGGGCATGGACTCGGTGGAGCGGCCCGCCGACAGCGATTCGATGGTCGGGATCGACGGATCGGCGCCGTCCTTCTCGTCCACCCAGGTGAGCACGCGGGGGATGTCTGCCGGAATGGCGCTCATCAGGTCGAAGAACTCGCTGTCGTGCAGCACCGCCTTGATCTTTTCGCGCTCGGCGACATCGGCGAACTGCGGTTTGGCGAATCCGGTGTTCATCAGCACCGCGCGCACACCGAGCTTGCCGGTGGCCAGCAGGCTCAGCACCATGCCGCGATGATCGCGGGCGAGTACCGCGACCACGTCGCCCTGGCCGATGCCCTGAGCCGACAGCCCGCGAGCGAACGCATTGGACAGCTCGTCGAGCTGACCGAAGGTGAGTTCGCCGTGTTCGTCGACGATCGCGGCGGCGTTCGGCCGGGTCTGCGCGGCGTGCATGACGACGCCGGCGAATGGGCCGTACTTGCGCATGTTGTAGAACGAGCGGGCCCCGTGATCGAGGCGCAGCGGGTTGAACAATCCGCGCTTGACCATGACATTCACGCCCAGAGCGAGGTCACGCGCCTTGCGGACGGGGGCTGGGGTCGACAGAGACATGCGGCAAACAACCTTCCGCGATCCCGCCACCGTGACCGGGGTGGTGTGGATCGCAACCTCGAGATCCAGTGCTGGCGCTAACAATAGCAAGCATTACCGGCGAGTAGTGGTGCTCGTCTCAGAGATGCCGACGCCGGGGTCGATGTCCACCTCGACCCCGGCGTCTCTTACTTCGCGATCTACTGCTCGACCTGGTAATCCACCAGTACCCGGCGCAGCAGCTTGCCGGTCGGGTTACGCGGCAGATCGTCGAGGAAGACCACCTCGCGCGGCACCTTGTACCGAGCCAGGTTCTCCTTGACGAAGGTCTTGATCTGCTCCGCGTCCGGGGTGTGGCCGGGCTCGGGAACGACGAAGGCGCGCAGCCGCTTACCGAACTCCACATCGTCCACGCCGACCACTGCCGCGTCGAAGACGTCTTCGCGCTCGAGCAGCAGCTGCTCGACTTCCTGCGGGAAGACGTTCTCGCCGCCGGAGACGATCATGTCGTCGTCGCGGCCGTCGACCATCAGCAGGCCGTCGTCATTGAAATGGCCGACGTCGCCGCTGGACATGTAGCCGTCGATGATCTGCTTGTGCCTGCCGTCGGTGTAGCCCTCGAACGGTGCGCCGCTGCGCACGAAGATGCGGGCGGTGACGTTCTTGTCGAGCACGCGCTGATCGTTGTCGTCGAACAACCGCACATCGCAGGTGATCGGCGGGCGGCCGACGGTGCCGGGCGCCTTCGCGAGTTCGTCGGGGGTGGCGATGGTCGCGATGGCCACCTCGGTGGAGCCGTACAGGTTGTAGAGGACCGGCCCGAACACCTCGGTGGCGCGGATGCACAGCTCAGGTGCCAGCGCCGAACCGGCGAGCAGGATCACCTTCAGCGAGGACAGGTCGTACTTTGCGCGCACCTCGGCGGGCAGCTCGGTCATCCGGTGCAGCATGGTCGGCACCGCGACCAGCATCTCGGCCTTGTGATCGGAGATCATCTTCAGCGTGGCCTCGGCGTCGAAGCGGCGCCGCATCACGATCTTGTTGGTGAGCACGGTGCCGACCAGCCAGGTGCCGAGGCCGGTGCTGTGGAACAGCGGCGAGACGATCACCATGGTGCCGCGACGCGGGAACGGCACCCGGTCCACGAACTGCGCGGTCGCCATCGGCGTCACCTTGGTGCGCGGGGCGCCCTTGGGTAGGCCGGTGGTGCCGCTGGTCAGGATGATGAAGCCGCCCGGCTTGCTGGGGGCGGGCAGCGGCTCGGTGGAGTTCGCGGCGATCAGGTCGTCGAAGGTGGTGGCGCCTTCGGGCAGTGCGGCGCCCTCGTCGACCCAGGTCAGGAAGCGCGGCAGATCCGCGGGCAGAGCGTCGAGCAGGCCGAGGAACTCGCTGTCGTGCAGCACCGCCTTGACCTTCTCGCGCGCACAGACCTCGGCGAACTGCGGCTTGGCGAAGCCGGTGTTCATCAGCGCGATCCGCACGCCGAGCTTGGCGGCGGCCACCTCGGCCAGGATCAGGCCGCGATGATCGCGGGCCAGCACGCCGACGACCATGCCCTCGGTCAGGCCTGCGGACTGCAGCCCGCGTGCGACGGCGGTGGACTGTTCGTCGAGTTCGCGGTAGGTGAGTTCACCGCGCTCGTCGGCCAGGGCGACCTGATCGGGGGCGATCCGGGCCGAATGCCGGACCAGCGCGGCGTGCGGGCCGTAGACCCGCGTCTCCTTCATGGTCTTCAGGGTTTCCAGCGGCGCTTTGGGATCGCTGACCCCACGCGATCGCAACACCCCCAGCGCTTTGACGGCCTCCAGCGTATGCGCCAGGTTCACCACGAACACCTCCACAGAACTCTCGCGTCGGTACTCGACCTAGCGAATCGAACGGGCATATCGGATGCCTACCGTATCAGCGCACGTGTGACAGGTCACAGCAAAAGGCGACAAATCGGGCCTTGTGTCCGCCCCCGCACGCAAACCTCCAGATGAGCGCGGGCGCGCCTGTGACCTCACAGAACGCGCCCGGCCTCAGTGAGCGAACGTTGTCAATTGACGACTGCTCCCATGGATGGGAACGAGATGGTGCCCTTCTGGTACTGGAACCCGTCCGGGTGCTGATCGCTGACCGGAACCGACCAGCGGTGCCACAGCGTGCCGTAGACCGCGGCCACGACCATGCCTGCGCCGGGATCGATCACGCGCGAGCGGATCGTGGTATCGACCGGGATGTCGTTGTGCTCGGTCAGCACCTCGGTGCCGCTGCGTCCGTTGGACAGGTTCAGCCAGATCACCTCGAGCTTGGCACCGGTCTGGTTCGGGGCGATGGTGCCGGGTCCGCCGAAGAAGCCGAAGCGGAAGCCGTCGATGCCGAGCGCGACGCCGGAACCGTAGACGCCCGCACCGCCGCCGCGACCGATATCGGACTGGGCCGGGATCTGGAACGGCTGCGCGGGCAGCGCCACCTCCTCGGCGGCGTCGTCGAGGCGCTGCGGATCGGCCAGCAGACGGTCGATGGCCTGTTCGGCGGCCGGGTTGCCGGTCGCGACGACGCGCAGCTGCTCGGCGGCGGCGGTCCAATCGACGGTGTGCGGTTCCGCGGCGGCGTGTCCGGTGAACAGCATGGCGGCCGCGGCGGTCGCCGCCAGGCCGGTGGTGAAGCGGGACATCAAGCTCGAGCGTGGCATTGCCTGTCTCCTTCGGAAGATTCATTCCCGGGTACAGCTCGACAACCATCCGTTTCTCGACGCGAAACGGTCCGGCGGCCAGGTTGCCAGCGATATGCCGCACTGTCCAGGGTTGCCGCCGGGACGCGCCGTCGGGGAAATACGCCGGACGCGTTCCCATTGTTGGGAATCAGCGATACTCGAGGCGTCGCAGGTGTCTTTCATCAGGTGGCCTGATGGTCGTGGGCGAGTGAGGATCCGGATGCTCCTGTATGTCGGCCCACGGGGGATGACGGTCCGGTCGGCCGAAAGGCGGTGCCGTCGATGAGTTTGACGACCGATCTCGCGGAAATCGACGCCATTCCTGTTCGCGGTGACTTCCCGCCGGGCCTCGTATCGGTTGTCAAGATGGTCAAGCTCGCTCTGCGAGCGAGCGTTTTACAGTTCGCCTCGGGTGAACCCGGCGCGCAACCGGATCTGCTCGAACAGCTGCGAAAAGCGAAGCTGCTGCGCAACTCCGATATCGACGGCGTCGAGGCGAAATCGGTGATCCTGGAGAAGTACGGCTCGCGCAAGGGCGATTTCCAGGCCATCGAGAACGAACTGCGCGACAAGGGCAAAAGTGTCGACAGTTCGGTCTCGGAAACCTTCAGAACCGCTGACACCACCTACCGTCAGGTGATGGGCAAGGTACGCGGCCTGAGCGATGCCCTCACGAACGCGCCGGGCCCGGGCAAAGATCAGAAATACATCGCGCCGCACGTCGCCGACCGGCTGTCCGCCATCGCCTTGCGCACCACCGGCGATGTACACGATCTGGTCGACGACGCGAAAACCCGGATCCAGGAGTGGGCCAATGGGATTCGCGCGGCCACGCAGGGCGCGAAGCCGGTGATGGCCAATGCCCCGAGCACGATGGGCGGACGGAGTCCGATCAGCATGGCGTCCAGCGGCCCTGCCCCGGCGGCCTACTCGGGTTCGGCGGGCTCGCCCGCCCCCGCCAGTGCGCCGGCACCGACTCCGTGGACCTCAGCGCCCTCGACCGGAGTGCCCGCTATCGATGCCGCGATCCGGGCCGCCGAGGGCGAATTCGCCAATGGTGTGAGAGAGACCAGTCCGAACCACGTCAACCGGCCCTACAACATCCCTGGCGATCTGGCGTGGTGCGCCTCGTTCACCGACTGGGCGTGGACGCAAGGCGGCATGGATGTGAACTGGACCAATAAGAACCTGGTCAGCGCCGTCTGGTCGGATGCCCGGCGATGGGGATGGGGCCGGGATGGCAATATTTCGGAGGCTCGTCCGGGCGACATGATCGTGTGGGGTCACCAGAACCACATCGGTCTGGTGGTCGCCCGCAGTGGCAATACGGTGACCGTCGTCGAGGGCAATGCCGGCAATGCTGTGCAGCGCAACACCTACAGCCTGGATCGGGGCTTCGCCGGTGTCATCCATCCGCCGGCGTCGAACCAGGTGGCGGTATAGCGCGGGGCGGTGTGCGACCGGGATCGGCCGGCGGGCCTCGATCAGTCCTCCGGTTCCGGTTCGGAACGTGCCTCAGCGGTGCCCGTCACCCGGATGACTCCCGCGCTCAGATCGATATCGAGCTGCGGCCGGTGCGGTTCACCATTGCTGTCCGCGCTGCCTTCGTCGGTCAGCTTCTTGCCGGGGAACAGTTCGCCGATCACGCCCATGCACCCACGATAACCACAACAGCGCGTCCTGGCGTTTCCGTCAGTCCGTGACCAGCGCGTACGCGAAACCGTCCCACCCCTTGCTGCCGACGGTCTGCAGCGCGGTGGCATCCAAGCGCGGTTCGCTGTCCAGCAGTTCCAGCACTTCGCGGCTGGCGCGGACCGCGGAGTCCTCGGAATGTCCGTTGGTGATCTTCCCGCCGCGCACCACATTGTCGACGATGATCACCGACCCCGGCCGGGTCAGTCGCAGCGCCCAGCGCACATAGTTGGCGTTGTTGACCTTGTCGGCGTCGATGAATACCAGGTCGAACGGGTCCTGGCCCTCTTGTTCGAGCACCGGGAGGCTGTCCAGCGCGGCGCCGACGCGGATGTCGACCCTGTCGCCGACGCCCTTGCGGTCCAGATTCGCTCGCGCGACCTCGGCGTGCTTCGGCTCGTACTCCATGGTGACCACCCGGCCCTGCGGGCCGACGGCCCGCGCCAGCCAAAGGGTGCTGTACCCGCCGAGCGTCCCGATTTCCAGCACCCGCCGCGCGCCCATCGTCCGCGCGATCAGATGCAAGAACTTCGCCTGCGTCGGCGAGACATCGATGGCGGGCAAGCCTGCGGCCGCATTCGCTTCCAGCACGTCGGTATCGGCCTCGCCGACCACGGTCTGCACCAGGTACCGGTCTACCGCGCCCCACTCGGCATTCGTCATACGGAAAGTCTTCCACGACGCGCCGGCCGGCCCGCGGTTCGACTCGCGGCGGGCCGGACCGCCGGGAAGTCCGTGCTCGGGGCGATGAGGACCGCATCGAGTGATACGACTCTGCTCAGTCCTTCTCCGGCGACGGATCCGGGATCTCGCCCGGCCGGTAATCCGGCAGACGGCTCGCGGGCACGATCGCGGTCGCGCTGATTCCGGCGAGGATCAGCAACCCGAACTTGAGTGTGCGCAGCCGGACGTCTTCGTTCACCGCGACCGCCGCATCGATCTGTTCCGGTGTGGCGTCGGTGCGTTCGAGGACCTCACGCAACCGGTCATTGCTGACGAAGTTGACGTTGTCCAGGTCGACCTGCGCGATCAGCGAATCCGGCAGTTCGACGTCATCGATGATCTCCCGGCCGACCACGAAGCTCAGGATGGTGACCAGCATCGCGCCGACCAACGCCGTGCCGACCGCCGAGGCGAGGTTCTGGGTGGTGCCGCGTAGCGAGCCGACATCGCCTGCCAGCTTCTTCGGCGCGGAGGTGACCAGTACGTTGAACACCAGCGTGACCAGCGCGCCCTGGCCGATTCCGAAGACGATGAGCCCGAAGATCGTCGGCACGGTCTCCCAGTTGTTGGTGACCACATAGGCCAGCCAGATGAGTGCCGCGGTGGTGAGGCTGAACGAGAACATTCCGATGGCGCGCGGGCTGAACCGTTTGTAGAACCGCACCACCAGCATCGCGGTGATGAATACCGTGAGGTTGAACGGCATCATCGCCAGCGAAGTGTCGAACGGCGAACGGCCCTGCACGATCTGGATGTAGAGCGGGACCGTGAAGATCAATGCCGCTTCGAGCGCCACGACGATGAACATGGCGTACACCGCGGCCCGCTCGCGGGAACTGCCGAGCACCGACAGATCGATCAGCGGCGCCTTCCCGTCGCGCATCCGCCGGCGAGTCCACCCGATGAATGCTTGCCCGAGCATGATGCCGAGCACGATCAGCACCGGCGCCGGCGAGACGCCGAGCAGATCGAACGGCGCTTCCGGATCGGCGAAGAACACACCCCATGCGTTCAGATTGTTGAAACCGATGGTGAGCAGCACGATTCCGGCGCCGATGAGCGCCGCGGCGACCAGGTCGATCTCGATGCTCGCATCGCCGTCGTCGGAACGCAGCGTGAAGCTGAACGCGAATACCACAACCGCCAGCACGAGCACGATGCCGAACACCGGCCGCCAGCCGACGAGGCTGCCGAGCGCGCCACCGATAAGGAAGGCGCTCACCCCGGAAATGGCTCGTGCGGAGCCGAGCGAACCGATGGCCGTGGCCTGCTGATCACCGTGGTAGTTCTCCGCGATCAGCGCCACAAGGGCGGGCACGATGATCGCCGCCGAGGCTCCGGCCACACCCTGTGCGGCGATCGCCCAGCCCACCGACGGCGAGATGATCATCATGATCGCCGAGACTCCGAATGTCGTGACGACCACCCGGAAGATCGTCACCCAGCCGATCCGCTGGCCGAGTTTGCCGCCGACCATGACCAGCGCCGCGACCGCGAGACCGTAGACGACGATCGTCGAACTCACCACTGTCGGTGCCACATCGAAGTCGTCGACCATGCCGCCCAGCGAAATCGGCAGGGCGGCAACATTGAACGACATCAGGATCTGCGCGAAGAACAGTCCGACCATCGGCAGCCAGGACGCGCGCTCGGGTGTGATTGCCGTATCGGCCGATTCGGTGGTCATGCTCGGGAGCCCTTCTGATCGTGGACCTCGGACGCGAAGACGTTCAAGCCGAGCGTGCGCGACAGATAGGCGGTCGCGCGGATGCCGCGTTCGCTGTTGCCCGCGGAATCCAGGCGCGGGGAGTAGGTGCCGATGGCGCCCTTGCCCGGTGCGATGGCGACGATCCCGCCCGCGACACCGGATTTGGCGGGCAACCCGATCTCGAACAGCCATTCGCCGGACCGCTCGTACATCCCGGTGGCGGCCAGCACTGCCAGCGTGTCGCGGCAGACCTGGGTGGAAACGACTCGTTCGCGGGTCACCGGGTTCACCCCGCCGTCGGCCAGCGTCGCGCCCATGATCGCCAGGTCGCGGGCGTCGACCAGCAGCGAGCACTGCCTGGTGTAGACGTCGACGACCTCGAGCGGGTCGATATCGATGCGGCCGTAGCTTTCCAGCAGCCGCGCGATGGCCTTGTTGCGCTGGTTGGTCAGCATTTCCGAGTGGTATACCGCGCCGTCCAGATCGAGCGGCCGTCCGGCGAATCGCGACAGACCGGATCGGATGCGTTCCCATTGTTCCGCGGGGGTGGCTCCGGGAATCATCGCCGTCGTCGCCAATGCGCCCGCGTTGACCATCGGGTTCATCGGATGGCCGTCGTTGAGTTCGATGGCGATCACCGAATTGAACGCCAGGCCGGTGTTGTTCACGCCGACCCGGTCGAGCACAACCTCGTGCCCGAGTGCGTCGCAGACCAGGGCGTAGACGAACGCCTTGGCGATCGACTGGATACTGAACTGCGCGTGGGCCGCGCCCGCACTGTGTAGATCGCCGTTGACCTCGGCGACCGCGATGCCGAACAGGTCGGGGTCGGCTTCGGCGAGAACGGGGATGTAGTCGGCGACGGCCCCGGACTGCAACGGCAGATATCGTTCGTAGGCCGCCCCGACCAGCTTCTCCACCCGGTCCCAGCCCGGCAGTGCGCCGGTCGATACGGTTTGCTCGATTCCCTCGACGTCCAGATCCATCGGGCCTCCTTCTCGGCACCGGGACCGGTCGCACCACACCGCTGCGGTCGCGGCGCACGGATCGGGTGCCCGACAGGCGCCGCAGTACACCGGTTCGGCGCTCCGCTTCCGGCGGTGCCGGCCGGGAGTGCCGAAAGGATGGATCTGGTCCCACGATCAGGTCGAACCTGGGCAGTATGTCGGGCGCGGGTGGTCGTTGTCCGAAGCGACACGAAATCGAGGCGACACTGTTATCGGCTCGGTCGCCAGAGATGAGATCGAGCAGTGTCGGTGGGGTTTGGAAGAATCCGGCGCATGAGTGCCACCGGGGATGACGTCCGCGCCTTTGCCTTGTCCTTACCGGAGACCGCGGAGCAGTTCACCTGGGGCATGCCCACGTTCCGGGTCGCGGGCAAGCTGTTCCTCACCCTCCCCGACGCCGAAACCTCCATGGCGGTCCGCTGTCCCATCATCGAGCGCGATGAACTCGTCGTCGCCGAACCGGCCAAGTTCTGGATCGCCTCCCACGAAGCGGCCAACGCCTGGGTGCGGGTGCGGTTGGCCGCACTGGACGACCGCGAGGAAATGGAGGCGATCGTCGCCGACTCCTGGCGTCAGGCCGCGCCGCGTGAGCTGCTCGACGACGCTGAGTGACGGCGCGAAAACAGCCCGCTCAGAGAACGTCGGCGAGCTCGTCGAGCAGCCGTCGCTTGGAGCGCGCTCCGACCAGCCGCTTCGACGGTTCGCCGGACCGGAACACCATCAGTGTCGGCATCGCCATCACCGCATAGGCCGCGCTGATCTCCGGATTGGCATCCACATCGAGCGTCACCACCTTCAACTGCGGTGTCTGCGCGGCGATCTCGGCGAGGACCGGAGAGATCATCCGGCAGGGCCCGCAGTGGTCGGAGGTGAAGTCGACCAGGACCGGAAGTTCCGAGCGCAGAACCTCGTTCGCGAAGGTCGCATCCGTCACCGTAGTCACCGCGTTGCTCATCGTCGTCTCCTGTGCTGTTGTCGGGTCGAAGCCGACGCTAAAGGTTGACGTCGAGGTCAAGGCAAGCCGCGATGGCCGGATCCGTCAGTCGAGGGGACGGACGGTGAGGATCTGCTCCGCGCGTCCGACCGGCCCGCGGACGTCGTGCAGGACGGTCGTGGTGAGGCCCTGCCCCTGCTCGCCGAAGACGACGGAGGTGTCGAGCCCGGTCCACGATCCCTGCGGTTGACGGTAGAGGTGGATGGTGAGGTCGACGTTGGGGAACATCCACTTGCGCGGGTCCTGGCGGACCGCGATGCCATTGGCCGTGTCGACCAGCGCGACGAAGCCGGCGAGCGGACTGCTCGGTTCGCCGTCGAGCAGCGCGACCGGCGTCGAGACCCAGGCCGTGGTGCGGCCTGGCTGCGGTGCGGCGGTGGTGCGGACGTCGAGGGAGGTGATATAGCCGCCGGGCCAGAGCTCGCCGATCCGCCACCGATCGAGCGATTCGGGGGCGGGCAGCCGATCGGGTTCGCCACCGGTGACCGCGCTGGTGTCCTGTTCGGCAAGCAGCCAGGCGCGGGCGCTGACGACGGGCCGCCCCGCGATGACGACGGTGGCTTCGGTCAACTCGATGGTGCGTCCCGGCCGGGTGGTGCGGACCTCGATGTCGAATTCTTCGCGGCCGATCTGGCCGAGAATGTCGAAGGTGATCCGGCTCATCGCCAGCGCGGGCCGGCCATCGCGGGTGCGGGCGGTTTCGATGGCGTGCACGATCAGTCCGCCGAGTGGGCTGAAATGTTGCTCGTCGGCCCGCCACGCACCGCCGGTGTATTCGGTCGGCAGGTATCGCTCGGCGCCGATCCGGCGGAAATAGCTGGGTCGATCAGCCGCGTCGGCCATAGGTGGGCACGCTCCTCACTGGTTGGCGAAGGTCTATTCGAATCAGAGCAGATTGAGCAACACGACATACACCCCGGTCCCGATCCCGACGCTGAGCAGGGTGCGCCGGCCGAACAGCAGGTGGACCGCGGCGGTCACGCCCACCGCGAGCAGGGCGTAGAGCGCCGCGCCGTCCTCGGCGACGGTGGTGTGCAGGCTGGTAGCTGCCAGGATCGCGAGGATGCCGACCGGCATCCACACCGCCAGCGTGCGCACCAGATGCGAGCGGCGCAGCGGTTTCAGCACGGCGAACGGGACCGCGCGCAGGGCGAAGGTGATCGAGAAGACGATCACCAGGACGGCGAGCAGATATCCGGTATCAGGCATCGACGGCCACCGCCGTGCGCCCGGTGAGCCGGTACCGGATCAACAGCAGCACCACGAACGCCAGCAGTGCCACGAACAGCGCGACCTGCGGCGTCAGGATCAGCGCGGCGCCGACGGCGAGCACAGCGAGCAGTACCGACGGCAGGTCGCGCCGGGAGCGGCAGGCATCGAGGGCGAGCACCGTGAACAGCGCGCACAGCGCGAACTCCAGCCCTTTGATCGGCCCCGGGATCACCGCACCGATCGCGACACCGACCAGACCGCCGCCGACCCAGTACGCCTGCGCAGCGAGCTGCATCGTCAGCAGGCGCGGCCCCGAGCGCTGGGCGGGCGGCAGCGCCGCGGACACCGCGTACGCCTCGTCGATCATCGCGTACACGCTGTACACCCGCGCGAACCTGTTGCGCACCAGGTGAATCGGGAAGGAGAACGCGTAGAACACGTGCCGGAAGTTCACCACGAACACCGTGACCGCCACCGCCACCAGCGGTGCGGTCGCCGCCACCATGCCGACCAGCAGCAGTTCCAGCGAACCGGCGAAGGCGGCCAGCGACAGCGCGGGCGTCAGCCACCACGGCAACCCCGCCTGCACCACCAGCAGGCCGAGCGCGATGCCCAGCGGAAAGATCCCGAGGCCCGCCGATACCGAGTCGGCGATACCCGCGGCGACCTGTTCCTGCCTGGATCTGGAAGGCACCGCGAGAGCGGGCACCGGGTCGAGTTGCTGCACGAGGTAATTTTCTCGCAAAACGCTTGCTCTTTGGTTGCATACATTGCGCTGCCATGGTTGCTCTGCGCAATATGAATGCATGGATTCGCTTGATCGCGCAATCATCGCTGAGCTGGAGGCCGAGGGGCGGCTGACCAATGTCGAGCTCGCCGGGCGCGTCGGCCTCACCCCGGGGCCCTGTCTGCGGCGCGTGCAGCGGCTCGAATCCGAGGGTGTCATCCGCGGATACCGTGCCGTCATCGACCCGGCCTCGGTCGGCCGGGCCTTCGAGGTACTGCTCGATCTCACTCTGGAAGGCCAGGACGCGGAAACCGTCGCCCGCTTCGAGGCGACGATGACCGGGCTCGACGAGGTCAAGGAGCTGCGCCGGTTGTTCGGCACCCCCGACTATTTCGCCCGCGTCGCCGTCGCGGATCTGGATTCCTACGAGGTGTTCCTGCGCACCCGGGTGATGACGATCCCGAAGATCGGGCGGGTCAATTCACGCTTCACGATGAAGAACCTCAAGCAGCTCGGCTGAACCGCGGGGCGAGTGTTCGTCCGCACCGGAAGGCCGGATGTCACCGCCGGCACGGCGGGCAGGTCAGCGATGGTCGGTCAGCAATTCGACGAGGGTGGTGATGCTCTGGCTGCTCCTTCCGTCGGCGATCGCTCGCCGCAGCAGCTCATGCATCGGCTCGTGCCAGGACATATCGACGCCCGATTCGGCGCTGATCTGGCGATCCTGATCGATCGCATGGTGGAACACCTCGACCGAGGCGCCGAGGCGGGTGTAATCGCGACTGTCGATCTCCTCGGCGACGACCGGAAGAATCGACTCGATCATCTGCAACCACTTGACCGAATAGCCGACCATCGTCCGCGCCTCGCGTCCGCGCGCGGCGAGTATCGCTGCTCCCTCGAGGAACCCGAGGAGGGCGGGAAGCAGCGTCGCGCCCACGGCCGCCTCGTAGAGGGCGGCGAGATCCGGTTCCGCACCGAGGAATTCGACCTCGCCGCCGAACACGCGCAAGAGCCCGGCCTGCTCGTCGAAAACGGCCCGGTCACCGCTGAAGTACAGCAGCGTGTCCGGGTTGCCCACCGCGGACGGGACGTTCTTGATCGCGCCACCGAGGTATCGCGCCCCGCGTTCGGTCGCCCACTGCGCGAATCCGCGCGCCTGCGCGGGAGTTCCGCTGTTCAGCGTGATGAGATCCCGGTCGTGCAGGTCGGCCTCGGCGAGGGCTTCGCTGGTGGCCGCGAAAGTGCTGAGGCACGAGACGATCACGTGGTTGTCGGCCACCGCCTCCGCGATCGGCAGACGCTGAATCGCGCCGGACGCCACCAGCGCCGCTGCCCGCTCCGGACTCCGGTTCCACACCGTGGTGCCATGCCCTGCCGCGAGCAGTGCCGCGGCGAGCGCACTGCCCATCGAGCCCAGCCCCAGGACCGTGACGGGAGTGGATTCAGGCATGTGATCTCCGATCATCCGGCGGTGAGGTCTCGTCCTCATCGGCGCCCTGCGAGTCTCGAATCCACTGAACGGCCCGGCAAGTACGTACTTTTCGGTGGAGATGCTTACGCCGAGGTAACCCATGAGGTCACGGCGCCGGCCTCGCGACCTGGTATGTCGATGGTCATGCGCCTGGGCGGCGCTCGGGAACGGTGCCCGCCCGAATACACGACCGTGGGGCCGCCGAATCGGCGACCCCACGGTCGTATTCGATTGTCGGTTCCGCTTAGGCGAGCTCGGCGACCGCCTGCTTGCGGGCCAGCACGGCCGAGGCGGAGGCGATCAGGCCGATCACGGCGACCGCGGTGACCAGGTACAGCCCGGGCCGGTAGCCTGCGATGCCGTCGGTGGCCGCGTCGCTGATCAGACCGGTCGCGATGGCAAGCACGACCGCGCCGCCGATCTGGAACGAGGTCTGCACCAGACCGGAGGCCAGACCCTGCTCATGGTCGGCGATGCCCTCGGTGGCCTGCACCATCACCGCCGAGAACCCGAGTGCGAAGCCGAGGCCGAGCAGCAGGAACGCGGGCAGGTAATCCACGGCGTAGTTCGGGTCGGCGCTGCCGCCGCGGGTCAGGAACCACACGTAGCCGGCCACGAACGAGGTGAGGGCGGCCAGGATCATCGGGGTGGTGCCGAAGCGGTCGATGAAGTTGCCCGCGATCGGCGACAGGATCGCGACGATGATGCCGGTCGGGGCCATCGCCAGCGCCATCTGCAGCGGCTCCCACTCCAGGGTGTTCTGCAGGTACAGCGACACGATCGTCTGGAAGCTCAGGTAGGAGCCGAAGATCGCCAGCGCGGCCAGGTTCGCCCGCACGATCGACTTCACCTTGAAGATGCTCAGCCGCACCAGCGGGTGACTCACCCGGTTCTCCACCACGAAGAACGTGGACAGCAGGCCGACGGCGAGGATGGTGGTCGCGATGACGGTGGGGGTGAAGCCGGTCTCCGGCGCCGTGACGATCGTGTAGACCGCCGCGAGCATGCCGCCGGTCAGCAGCACCGCCCCGGTGAAATCGATACGGCCCTCTTCCTTTTCGACGTTGCGCGGAATGACGAAGTAAGCCGTGACCGTGACGATCGCGACGACGACGACCGGCATGTAGAAGGTCAGCCGCCAGTCGATGCCGGTGAGCAGGCCGGACACGATCAGGCCGGAGGCGTAGCCGGTGGCGCCGAAGATGGTGAAGATCGACAGGGCCCGGTTGCGGTCGGGGCCTTCCTTGAATGTGGTCGTGATGATGGACAGCGCGGCCGGCGCGGTGAAGGCGGCGGCGACGCCCTTGATGATGCGGGTGGCGATCAGCAACGCGCCGTCATCGACGAGGCCGCCGATCAACGAGGCGATTCCGAAGACCACCAGAGCCGTCAGGAAGACCTGTCGCCGGCCCAGCAGGTCGGCGGCTCGTCCGCCGAGCAGCAGCAATCCGCCGTAGCCGAGGATGTAGCCATTGACGATCCACTGCAGCGCAGAGGTGTCCAGGCCCAGGTCTTCGCCGATCGAGGGGAGTGCGACGCCGACCATGGAGACGTCGAGCGCGTCGAGGAACATCGCCAGACCGGCGACGAACAGAATGGCCCACAGCTTGGGCCCCCAACCACTCGCGGTTGGTTCGGAAGTAGTAGGAGCAGTGAGGTTCTGGGGTGCCGTTGTCGTGGTCACGGAAGGTAACTTAAATGCACACGCATTGAATGTCAACACATGTAATGCGCGTGCATAAAATGCCTTGACATGGTAACCTCGGCTCATGTACCACGACACCGACAAAGATGTCTGCGCGAAGTGGTCCGAAACGCTCCGCCTCTACCACGGCACGTCCTGTGAGCTGGAGAGCGCGCTTCAGGCACAGCATCAGCTCGGCCTCAGCGAGTTCGAGCTGCTCCAGGTCCTCGGCGGACGCTGCGGCGAAGCGCAGGCGGAGAAGGTCAAGATGAAAGACATCGAGACCGAGATGTACCTGAGCCAGAGCGCGCTCTCGCGCACCGTGACCAGGCTGGAGAAGGCCGGGCTCGTCGTCCGCGCCACCTGCGACTTCGACCGCCGCGCCAATTTCCTGAAACTCACCGCCGCCGGCCGCGAACGCCTCGACGCCGCCCGCCCGACCCACCAGGAAGTTCTGCGCAAGCACCTGACCTGAACGGTTCCCGGATGAAGATCCGGGCGCGGCCGGTTGTCACCGGTGACCGCGCACCCGCGCGGATCGGAAAGGACCGGGATGCGGATCGGGGAATTGGCCGAACGCGCGTCGACCACCACACGCGCCCTGCGCTACTACGAATCGCGCGGCCTGCTGCGCTCGAGCCGCGACGCCAGCGGCTACCGCGTCTACAGCGAGGACGACTACCGCGTCGTACGCCAGATCCGCACCTTGCAGGAATGTGGTTTCGAGCTGGAGGAGATCCGCCCCTTCGTCGAATGCCTGCAAGCGGGCAACCCATCCGGCGATTCGTGTCCCGCCTCGGCGGAGGTGTATCGCAGGAAACTGGCCGAAGTGGATGAGCTCATCGGGCAGTTGCGGGGAGTGCGGCAGTGGATTCTCACACGGCTGGATGAGCCGGACCCGGGCGAGCCGGTGCCCGCCCCCGCGTGCGAATTCGCCGCGCACGGGTTGGCGCCGGACCGCGTCGTGCGGTCGCGCTCACGCGATCTCACGGAGAGGTGAGCACGCTCAAAGGCCAGAGCCGCAGCCGAGGGAGCGGTCGAAGTCGTGGGCGACCACGTCCGAAAACGCACCGTCGATACAGCCGCCGGGTATCGCGGGCCTCTGGAATGTCGAGGCGGATCAGGCGTCCGCAGCGAGATCAACCCCGCTGCTCCGCTACCGCTGCCGCGAAGTCGGGGTGAGCGCGGATGGTGATCGAGTCGGGGTTCTCGATCGGACCTATCCGGATGAATTGCGCTGCAGCCTGATACACGAGCATGGCGATGAACAAGCCGAGCGGGCACCAGCCGGGGAAGAATGCCGCGACCCACGCGGGGTGGATACGGTCGACCCCGAGTTGGTTGGCGATGAACAGGGCGGGCAGGAGGGGGAGGCCGATGATGATCACGACGCGAGCAAGCCATCGCAACAGCGTCGTGCGCCGGACGCATGCCGCGCAGACGGGCCACGTGCCGTGCACATCTCCGGCGACCGGAGGAATGTTGATGCCGAGCTTGAACAAGTCGGCACCGAGTCCGCGCAGTGTGACGCCGAGACCCTGCTGCTCGACCCCGCGCGACGTTCGGCGGAAAGTGATGACCTTTTTCCAGTGGTCGACGGCGGATCGTCCGTGTTCGCTGCAGACATCCGGCAGCGGCTGCCGGAGCTCCAGTGAGAACAGATCCCGCCATTCGCGGGAGTTCGACATCCGCAGCATGTCGGAGACGGTTTCCATCCCGTAGCGGGGCTGCGCAGGTACGGCGACGTCCATTCGTTCGGCAGGGTAGTTCGCCATTTACACCAGCCAACCGCGCTGCTGACGCTCCTGCAAGTACACATCGTCCTCGTCGGGTTCGTCCGGCGTGCCAACCTGCTCCCGGTTGGGCTTGCGGGTACCGGGGTGTAGCTGCACTTTCATCGGATCAACCCCTGTAGGTTCTCGGACACCAACGCTCACAATCGATTTCCCTGCGACATGCCTCGCGCATACTGCGTCGACGGTAGACGATTCGTCGACTCCTAATACTTGGACGCCCGATACCGCCGATCGGTTCCATCGATTCGTTCTCCGGGTCGCCGGGAAGGCCGGCATTGCGGACGCCGCCGCGCGGGACCAGGTTCGCCGCCATGTCGCAGACTGCCCGGTCTAGTACTACTCCGTAGCCGGTCGGCGTGGATAGCGTCCCTCTATGAGCACTGCTCCGTCGAACCCACACGACGCGTTCTTCCGGCATATGCTGCGCCGTCCGTCCGATGCCGCCTGCCAGATGCGGGCGATGGTGCCAGATGATGTCGCCGCGCGCGTCGATTGGGATGCGCTGGAACCGCTCTCGTGCAGTTTCGTCTCCGACCAGCTGCGGTCGACCTACAGTGACCTGCTGTTCCGCACCCGTCTCGATGGGCACCAGGCATACATCTACGTTCTGATGGAGCACCAGAGCCGCAGCGACCCCTTCATGGCGCTACGGATGCTGGACTACGTGGTCGCCATCTGGAA
The DNA here is from genome assembly GCF_059509835.1 of Nocardia sp. CDC519. Classification (NCBI taxonomy): domain Bacteria; kingdom Bacillati; phylum Actinomycetota; class Actinomycetes; order Mycobacteriales; family Nocardiaceae; genus Nocardia; species Nocardia sp. CDC519. The sequence continues at coordinate 4,042,937 of NZ_CM183377.1, forward strand.
CCGCTACCTCGACGAACATCCGAAAGCGAAATCCTTGCCTGCGGTGATCCCCCTGGTGGTGCACGCCAGCCCCCGCGGGCACACGTGGCGGGCACCGACGGAAGTGGCCGATCTGATCGACCTCGACCCCGCCGGCCTGCGCGATCTGATCCCATACCTGCCCAGGCTGCGATTCCTCCTCGACGACCTCACCGCCGTCGATCTGGCCGAGCTACGCGCCCGTGCCTCAACGCCGACCGTGCGAGTCGTGCTCACCCTCCTGAAACTCGCGCCCGGCAACTCACACCTCGACATCGACCTGCAACCCCTGGTCAATGACCTGCGCCGGATCATCGCGGCACCCGGGGGCATAGATGACTTGCAGTCGATCCTGACCTACATTATTGGTGTCGGCGACACCACCGACACCGACCTGGAACCCCTGATCGACCAGCTCGGTCCCCAGGCCAAGGAGACTTTCATGACCACTGCTGAGCGACTCCAAGAACGTGGCCGTGCTGAAGGTCGCGCGGAGACCTTGATCGAGCTACTCGGCCTCAAGTTCGGTGCTGTCCCGGTGGAGGTTGTCGCTGCGGTGCGTCGGGCTACGTCGGAGCAGTTGCATGCTTGGACGGCTCGGATTCTGACCGCGACCAGCCTCAATGAGATGGGAATCGCCTGAGCGGACCGGAGCGAGCACGTAGCGGCCTACGATCCGGACCGCGACAACTCGAGGGCCTCTCCGTTCACGACTCCTACCGAACGCAAAGAACCGGTGCAGGTCGACAGCCGACCTGCACCGGTTCCCGGGTTCACCGCTTACTTCAGCTCAGCACTGGTCTTCCCCAGCACCCGCCGCGCGACGATCAGTTGCTGAATCTGCTGGGTGCCTTCGAAGATATCCAGAATCTTCGAGTCACGGCCCCACTTCTCCAGCAGGGTGCGCTGCGAGTAGCCGAGCGGGCCGGCGAGCTCGACGGCCTTGAGGGTGACGTCGGTGCCGGTGCGGCCGGCCTTGGCCTTGGACATCGAAGCCTCGAGGGAGTTGGGCTTCTTGTTGTCGGCCATCCAGGCCGCGCGCAGCGCCAGCAGGTAGGCCGATTCGTAATCGGCTTCCATGCGCAGGAATTCGGCGGCCGCGGCGGGCTGGTTGTTGGCGGGGATGTCGTAGGACGGTTCGATGCCCGCGTCCTTCAAGACCACACGCAGCTCTTCGAGGGCGGCGCGGGCCACGCCGACGGCCATGGCGGCGACGAGGGGACGGGTGTTGTCGAAGGTCTGCATGACCCCGGCAAAACCCTTCTCCACGTTGACTTCCGGGCTGCCGAGGATGTTGTCCTTCGGGATGCGGCAGTCCTGCAGCAGCAGCACTGCGGTATCGGAGGCCTTGATGCCGAGCTTGTGCTCGAGCCGCGCCACCGACAGGCCGGGAGCGTCCCGCGGCACGACGAACGACTTGATGGCCGCGCGGCCGAGGCTGCGGTCGACCGAGGCCCACACCACGATGTGGGTGGAGCGCTCACCGGCGGTGACGAAGATCTTCTCGCCGTTGAGGACCCACTCGTCGCCGTCGAGCACGGCGGTGGTGGTGACGGCCGCGGAGTCGGAGCCGAAGGACGGCTCGGTGATGGCCATGGAGGCCCACACCTTGCCGAACCGCTTGAGCTGCTCATCGGTGGCGACGGCCGCGATGGCGGCATTGCCGAGGCCCTGGTAGGGGATCGACAGCATCAGGCCGACGTCGCCCCACGAGGTCTCGAGGGCGTTGAGCAGGGCGGACATATTGCCGCCGTTGGTGTTTCCGAGCAGCTCGGTGGCGTGCGCGTCGCTGTCGTCCTCGCGGCCGCCCGCGGCGCCGCCGATCTTCTGGGTGCCGGAGTCGGCGAGGCCCTCGACCATGGCGGCCATGGTGTCGAGCTCGACCGGGTACTCGTGCTCGGCGAGATCGTATTTACGCGAGATGGGGCGGAAGATCTGCGCGGCGACCTGATGCGCCTGGTTGGCGCTGGCCCGCAGCTTCTTGGGGAGTTCGAGATTGATCATGGTTGGAATCTCCTGAAGTAACGAACGGGCCGGTCAGACGAGCACGACACCTTCGGCGACGCCGATGCCGCGCAGATCGCGGTACCAGCGCTCGACCGGGTGCTCCTTGGTGTAGCCGTGGCCGCCGAGCAACTGCACGCCGTCCAGGCCGAACTGCATGCCCTTGTCGGTGGCCAGCTTCTTGGCCAGCGCCGCCTCGCGGGCGAAGGACAGCCCCTGTTCGGCGCGGGAAGCGCCGCGCAGCGTCACCAGCCGCAGACCGTCGAGTTCGATGGCGATATTGGCGACCATGAACGCGACCGCCTGCCGGTGCGAGATCGGCTCGCCGAACGCTTCACGCTCGTTGACGTAGGGGATCACGTAGTCGAGCACGGCCTGGCCGGTGCCGACGGCGAGCGAGGCCCAGCCGAGGCGGGCCAGGCGCACGGCGTCGGCGTAGTCCTCGGCGTGCTGCTTGCTGTCACCGTCGCCGAGCAGCGCGTCGGTGCCGACGGCGACGTTGTCGAGAATGAGCCGGCCGAGGCCCGCGGCCCGCAGACCCATGCTCGGGTCGGCTTCCACCACCAGGCCCTGCGCGTCGGACTCGACGATGAACAGCGCGGGGCGCCCGTCGAGTTCGGCGCCGACGATGAACAGCTCGGCGTCGGCGGCGGCCGGGACCAGGCTCTTCACCCCGGAGAGGCGGTAGCCGCTCGGGGAGCGCACGGCCTTGGTCTGCAGGGCGAAGGGGTCGAACAGGGCGCGCGGCTCGCTGATCACCACCGAGGCCTGCGGCACGTTCTCGCCGGTGAAGGCCGGCAGGTAGGTCTGCTGCTGCGCGTCGGTGCCCCACTGCGACAGCGCCACCGCGACGCCGCTCGGCGCGAGGATCGGCAGCGCCAGGCCCATATCGCCGTGCGCGAGGGCCTCGGCGACCATCGAGTTGGTGACGGCGCCGCGCTCGCTGGCCGCGCCCTCGAGCTCCTCGGGGACGTTGATCAGGGTGATGCCGAGTTCGGCGGCGCGGCCGAGCAGATCCTTCGGCGCTGCGGCGGCCTCATCGGCGTCGTGTGCGGCCGGACGCAGGATCTCGGCGGCGAACTCGCGCACCGTCTCGACGATCATCTGCTGTTCGTCGGTGGGGGTGAGGTCGAAGTAGTCCTTGTTCTTGGCCTCGTTGGTGGCCAGGCGCTTGGGCTGCCCGCCGCCCGCGACCTTGTTGAATGCGCGGGTGGCCGCGCCGAGGGTGCGGAAACCGGTCTTGGTGCCTTCGTAGGTGACCCGCTCGATCGGCTTGCGCAAGTTGTACTTCTCGGCGAGTTCGGACCCGGTGAGGGTCGTCATCACCCGCATCGCCGCGCCCATCCAATCCCGCTTGGGTTGGTTCAGGCCGACCGCGGAATCCTGGCTCCGGCCGGAATCCGGACGTCGCTTCGTCGCGCTGTCTCGAGTGCTCATCATCACCTGTTTTCTCGGATGGGTGGGTGAGTGGGTGGTGGTCCCATTATCTTACTCTTGAGTAAGGCTATCTTACTCCAGAGTAAGAAGAGCGTCGAGGGTTCGCGAATCTGTTGCCGAGTCGTTGTGCGGTATCACAAAACGGGGATGCGCACAACGCGAACAGGCCGGTCCACCGCTGGGTGGACCGGCCTGTGCTCGCTGCGCCCGGGGGCGCGGTGTCACGCTTATTCGCGCACGTAGTAGCGCAAAGTGGCGTAGGCCGTCACGGCCGCGAACGCGACGCCGATCGGCGCGATGATCAACGCCGTCATCGCGATGTCGTCGCCGGTGATGCGGGGAAAGACCTTGCTCGCGAACAAGTCGCCGAGCGCCCGGTCCACCACCAGCGGCCGCGCGATGAACAGACCGGCCACCGCGAGCAGCGAACCGGCCAGCGCCGCCACCACCGCCTCCAGCAGGAACGGCAACTGGGTATACCAGCGGGTGGCACCGACCAGCCGCATGATGCCGACCTCGGTGCGCCGGGTGAACGCCGCGATCTGCACCATGTTCGCGATCAACAGCAGTGCCGCCACGGCTTGCAGGATGGCCAGACCGAATGCCGCGTTGCGCAACCCGTCGAACAGGCTGACCAGCCGGTCGACGATGTCCTTGTCGTTGCGCACCATGCCCACACCGGGCCGGTCGTAGAACGACTCGTAGATCGTCGGATACAGCTGAGCGTCGACCATCTTCACCCGCAGCGATGCGGGCAGCGGCGTATCGGCCACGTACTCGGCCAGCTCCGGCTGATCCTTGAAGGTCTTCTCCTTGGCCTCACGGATGGCGTCGTCCCGGTTGAGGAACTGCACCGACTCCACGCCCTCGGTGGCCTTGAGATCGGCCATCAGCGATGAGCACGGCTCGAGCGAGCAGTCCGGATCGGTCGCCGACACGTCCTCGGTCAGGTACAACCGCACCTCGAGCCGATCCAGGAAGTACTGCTCGGTCTTGTCCGCGATCCGCACGGCGAGCAGACCGCCACCGAGCATGGTGAGCGAGACCGCCGTGGTCAGGATCATCGCGATGGTCATGGTGACGTTGCGGCGCAGGCCTTCGACAACCTCGCCGAACAGGAAACTCGCCCGCATTATCGATCAACTCCGTACACGCCGGTGGCCTCGTCGCGAACCATGCGTCCGCGGTCGAGTTCGATGACCCGCCGGCGCATCGAGTCGACGATGTGGTTGTCGTGGGTGGCCATCAGTACCGTGGTGCCGGTGCGGTTGATCCGTTCCAGCAGGGCCATGATGTCGGCGCTGGTCTCCGGATCGAGGTTGCCGGTCGGCTCGTCGGCCAGCAGTACCAGCGGCCGGTTGACGAACGCGCGCGCGATCGCCACGCGCTGCTGCTCGCCGCCGGACAGTTCACCCGGCAGCCGGTCGGCCTTACCGCCGAGCCCCACCATGTCCAGCACTTCGGGCACGGTGCGCTCGATGAACTGCCTGCGCTTCCCGATCACCTCGAGCGCGAAGGCCACGTTCTGCTCGACCGTCTTCTGCTGCAGCAGCCGGAAATCCTGGAACACGCACCCGATCCGCTGCCGCAGTTTGGGCACCTTACGGCCCGGCAGGCGGTCCACCCGGAAATCGGCCACCTGGATCTCACCGGCGGTGGGGATTTCCTCCTTGAGCAGCAACCGCATGAAGGTCGATTTGCCCGAGCCGGACGGTCCGATGATGAAGACGAACTCGCCCTTGCCCACATCCACCGTGATGTTGTCCAGCGCGGGTCGCGTCGAGGTCTTGTACGACTTCGTGACGTTCCGCATCGTGATCACGGGGAGCCAGTGTAACCATGGCCCTCCCCATGGCCGGGGCCCGTGAGCTGCCTCACGAGCGCGATCAGGCCCTGGTCAGAGCCGCCATCCTGGTGATCTCAGGCCCGCGAACTCGGGCGGGTCACGGGGTCGGTGGCGTCGTATGCACCGCTGCCGGAACGGTATTCACCAATGGCGCGGGCGGTGTGGGCGTGTCGGGTTTGACGAACAGATACAGCACGAACGTGGCGACCCAGCTCCCCATCAGGATCGCCGTGGATTTACGCGGTCTCACTGATACCTTCCCTGCGCAGCGCGGCGGCTACCCGGACCCGCAGCTCACGTCCTACTTCGAATTGCTTACCCGGCAGGGTGCGGGCGACCATCCGGATGTTCATCTGATCGACCGTGAGGTCTTCCACACCCATGACCGTCGGCTCGTCCAGCAGCAGCGGCTCGAGCCTGCGGTCGCGGTAGGCCTCTTCGCCCACCTTGTGCAGGATCTCGTTCACCCGGTTGATATCGGCACTGGCCGCCACCGGGACGTCGATCGCCGCACGAGCCCAATCTTTCGACAGATTCGTGACTTTCACAATCTGGCCGTTGGGCACGATGATCACCTGACCGTCGGCATCACGCAAGGTGGTGATCCGCAGTGTGACGTCTTCGACGGTCCCCTCGGCGGAGTCGGCGGCGCCGGTGACGTTGATCCGCACCACATCACCGAACCCGTACTGCCGCTCGGTGATCAGGAAGAACCCGGCGAGGATGTCCTGCACGATGCGCTGGGCGCCGAAACCGAGTGCGGCACCGAGCACCGCGGCAGGCGCGACCAAGCCGGTGACGGCGAACCCCAGGCGCTGCAACACCTCCATGCCGACCAGCACATAGACGATGGTCAGCACCACCCAGGTGACCACCTGCGCCAGCGCGTGCCGATGCTTGGCCGCCTCGGTGCGCACCAGTGCGTCGCTGCTCTGGAAACCGGCGTCGATCTTGCGGGTGACGCGGTCGCGCACGAACGTCGCGAACCGGCTGAACAGCACCGCACCCAAGATCAGCAGCACGATCTCCAGGCCGGAAGAGCGCAGCCATGGGGTGACGTCGGAGGAAACCGACAGCGCGTGGATCCCCGAACTCTGGATCCCCGAGGCGAACATCAGTTGGCCTGCTCCCGCATCCTCCAGCGGATCCCGCTCTCGATGAATCCGTCGATATCACCGTCGAGCACCGCGGACGGATTGTTGACCTCGTAGTTGGTGCGCAGGTCCTTGACCATCTGGTACGGGTGCAGCACGTAGGAGCGCATCTGGTTACCCCAGGACGCGCCCTCGTTGGTCTTGAGGGCGTCCATCTCGGCGCGCTCTTCCTGCCGCTTGCGCTCGAGCAGCTTGGCCTGCAGCACGCGCATCGCCGAAATCTTGTTCTGCAGCTGCGATTTCTCGTTCTGGCAGGTGACGACGATGCCGGTCGGGATATGGGTCAGGCGCACGGCGGAGTCGGTGGTGTTGACGCTCTGGCCACCGGGGCCCGATGAGCGGTACACGTCGACGCGGATCTCGCCCTCGGGGATCTCGATGTGGTCGGTGGTCTCCACCACCGGCAGCACCTCGACCTCGGCGAAGGAGGTCTGGCGCCGGCCCTGGTTGTCGAACGGGCTGATCCGCACCAGGCGGTGCGTACCCATCTCCACCGAGAGCGTGCCGTAGGCATAGGGCGACTTCACCGCGAAGGTGGCGCTCTTGATGCCCGCCTCTTCGGCGTAGGAAGTGTCGTAGACCTCCACCGGGTACTTGTGCCGATCGGCCCAGCGGATGTACATGCGCATCAGCATCTCGGCCCAGTCGGCGGCGTCCACGCCGCCGGCGCCGGAACGAATGTTGACCAGCGCCTCACGCTTGTCGTATTCACCCGACAGCAGCGTGCGCACCTCCATCGCCTCGACGTCCGCGTGCAGCGCGGCGCGTTCGGCGTCGGCCTCGGCGAGCGCGGCGGTCATCGCCTCGCCTTCCTCGCCTTCGGCCAGTTCGTAGAGGACCGGGAGATCTTCCAGCCGCTGCCGCAGTTCCTCGACCCGGCGCAACTCGCCCTGGGCGTGCGAGAGCTCGCTGGTGACCTGCTGGGCGTGGTCCTGGTCGTTCCACAGATCGGGGTCGGACGCCTGGTGCTCGAGTTCATCGATGCGGCGGCGTAGCTCCTCGATGTCGAGGACCGACTCGACGGTCTTGAGCGTGGTGTCGAGTTCGGCGAGATCGGCGGATACGTCGGGATGCACGATGTCCAAGGCTACCGGGCCGGTACGGCGGGGTGAAACCGCAGGGCAGGCTATCCGGAGACGGCGCGCAACGCGCCGGGGCGGCGACCGTTGAGGGCGTCGAGCGCGGCGGCGGTGGCCTCGTCGGCGGGCAGGTAGACGATGAGCTGCTGATCGTCGTCGGCGGGCAGATCGAGGGTTTCGTAGGCCATCCGCAGCCCGCCCACCTCGGGATGCTGCATACGCGTGATGCCGGTGACCGGTGGCAGGTTCGGCACGGTGTCGACGCGGTCGGTGAAGGCGGCCCCCGCGGTGATGGTGAGGCGGTCGGCGAGGGCGTCGATGTGCGGATCCGCGCGGAACGGGCCCTGCTTGAGGGCGGCGACGAGGTAGTCGGCGACCCGATCCCAGTCCGGGAAGAACTGCTTGGCGCGCGGATCGGTGAAGGCGTAACCGGCCAGATCGGGCAGTTCCTCGTCGAGCTGGCCGGAGGCACGCATCAGGGTGCGATAGCCCTCGGTGCAGGCCAGGATCTCGGTGAGCCGGTTGACCACGATCGCCGCGGTGGGTTCCAGCTGGTCGAGGATGGTGCGCACGGACGCCCGCACCTCTCGGTTGGGCTGAGCGCCGCCCATGCAGGTGAATCCGGAATCCGCCTTGGTGAGCCGATAGAGATGGACTCGCTCGCTCGCGGTGAGGCGCAGGACATCGGCCAGCGCCGACAGCACCGGCGGTGACGGATTGCGGTCGCGGTCTTGCTCGAGACGGGTGAGGTATTCGACGCTCACGCCCGCCAGCGTCGCCAGCTCCGAACGGCGCAGCCCAGGGGTGCGCCGACGCGGCCCGCTCGGCAGCCCGACCTCCGCGGGAGTGACCGCCTCGCGCCGGGTGCGCAGGAACAGGCCCATCTCATTGGTGCTCACCCACTCACCGTAACCACCTTCCCGGCGCTGAGAGTGGCCCTCGCACTACCACCCTCGGCGCGGTCTTCATCGGGCTTCCGATCGCGGCCAGAGTGATGAACGAGCGACCGCCACGGTCGCACCTCGATCCGAAGGAGAACGGCATGACCACGCCACTGAAGCTCGCGGTGATCATCGGCAGCGTCCGGGACGGACGGTTCGGCCCGGTGGTGGCCGGCTGGTGCGCCGACCAGGCCCGCGCGCACGGCGGCTACGACGTCGACGTCATCGATCTGGCCGACTACGACATCCCGCTCGAACTGCCCGCCGTCCCGCCCGCCATGAACCCCGACCCCGACCGGCCCGCCGGAATGACGGCATTGACCGAGCGGTTGTCGGCGGCCGACGCCTACGTCATCGTCACGCCCGACTACAACCGCAGCTTCCCCGCCTCGCTCAAGGCGGCCATCGATTGGCACTTCACGCAATGGCAGGGCAAGACCATCGGGTTCGTCGGCTACAGCGGAGCCAGCGGCGGGCTGCTGGCCATCGAAGGGCTGCGGCAGGTGTTCAACGAGCTCGACGCGCACACGCTGCGCGAATACGTGTCGTTCCCGCGGTACTACCTGCTCTTCGACGAGAACGGGCAGCTGCGGGACCCGGAGGAGCCGGCCGGGGCGGCGCGCACGATGCTGGACCGGCTGCACTGGTGGGCGTCGGCGTTGACGGCCGCCCGGTCGGTTCCGGTGGGCTGATCGCACTGGTTCTGTGTCAGGGCGTCGAAGAGGTCGCCGGTCGGACGACGTGGGCCGGCCGCCCGGCGGCACGAGCCCGCAGTGATCGTTGGCCTGTGCACAAGCTGCGCGAGACGGTGACAGTGCTGGGCAGCGGCAGAGGACCGGATAAGGTTCGGAGGTGGCTGCGCACACTTCCGATCTCGAACTCGCCCTGCGGCTCGCCGATGCCGCCGATGCGATCACCAAGGAACGTTTCGGGGCGCTCGACCTGAAGGTGGACGCCAAACCGGATCTGACGCCGGTGTCGGATGCGGATCTCGCGGTGGAACGGGAAATCCGGCGGATCCTCGAGCATGAGCGGCCGCAGGATTCGGTGCTCGGCGAGGAGTTCGGCGGTGATGCCGAATTCGCGGGCCGCCAGTGGGTGATCGATCCGATCGACGGCACCAAGAACTTCGTGCGCCGCGTTCCGGTGTGGGCGACGCTCATCGCGCTGCTCGAGGACGGCGTACCGGTGGTCGGCGTGGTGAGCGCACCGGCGCTGGCCCGCCGCTGGTGGGCGGCCGCGGGTTCCGGCGCCTGGTCGAGTTTCCATCCGGGCGCGCCGAAACCGATCACCGTCTCCGCCGTCGCCGATCTCGACAACGCCAGCCTGGCCTTCTCCAGCCTGTCCGGCTGGCGCGACCGCGGTGTGCGCGAGAAGTTCATCGACTTCACCGATGAGGTGTGGCGGGTGCGCGGCTACGGCGATTTCCTCAACTATTGCCTGGTCGCCGAGGGTGCGGTGGATATCGCCACCGAACCCGAGGTCTCCCTGTGGGATCTGGCGGCCCTCGACATCCTGGTCCGTGAGGCCGGCGGCTCCTTCACCTCGCTCAACGGTGCTCCTGGCCCGCACGGCGGCGATGCGGTCGCCACCAATGGCCTTCTGCACCAGGCCGTTCTCGACCGCCTCGCGCCCTGAGCTACCCGCGGCCGAGCTGCTTCTCCAGCAGCACGATCCGCTCGCAGCCGTGGAAACGGGCAGGCAATGGGGCCGTGCCCACCTCGGCGAAGCCCTGCCCGGCATAGAACGCCCGCAACACCGAATTGTTCTCGGCGGTATCGAGCCGCTGCACCGACAGCCCGCGAGCCAGCGTGCGTTCGGCGCAGAAGTCCAGTACCCGCCCGCCCAGCTGTTCGCCACGGTGTGCCGGAGCGACCATGAGCCCGTGCACGTACCCGGCCTCGGCGTCGGACTCGCCCCAGAATTCGGGATCGCGCCAGATCAGTCGCACGGTGGCGATGAGCGCTCCGGCGTCCTCGCGCCAGACGAACCATTCGCCGCGGGCGATCTCGGCGGCGACCGCCTCGGGTGGATACTCGCCCGGTTTCCACTGCTGGATGTCGTTGGCGAGCATCCAGTGCGCGAGTTCGTCGCGGAGCTCTGCGATGTCGGTGGCATCCGCCGCCGTGGCGGGAAGCATCGGTGCGGGTCTGCTCATGCGACTACCAGCCATGGGACGACTATCGCCTGGTCGCGTCGGCAGGGGTGAGGTCGATGCCCGCGGGCGGGCGCAGGCGGCGCAGGGTGCCGTCCATGCTGGTGATGAACAGGGACCAGGAATCCCCATCGCGCGCTATGCGGACCGACGTGGTGCCGTCGGGAGGGATGCGGACCGGGTCGGGGCGTTTGATGAGGCCGGAAATGATCGCGCAGCTCGCGCCGGTAGCGGTGTCGACGCGGTAGATCGCGCCCGCGATGTGGTCGGCAACGAAGAGATCGCCGTCGCGGGTGGCCTCCATATCGTCGGGTAGGGCGAACAGTTCGGGTGGGCCTGAGACGACGGTGGGGGAGTTGGGGGCGTCGAGCGGGATGCGGAAGATACGCATGGTCAGGTTGTCGGTGTAGATCGACCGCCCATCGGCGGCCAGCGCCAGCCCATTGGTCAACGGCAGGTTCGACCAGCTCTCGGTGTATTCGCCGGTGGACGGCCGATAGCGGGCGATCCCGGTGGGCGCTCGCTGCATTCCCAGGGTGCTGAACAGGAGATCGCCATCGGGCAGCAGGAGCAGGCCGTTGGGCCCGTTCAAATCGGTGAGCAGGACCGTCGACGCGCCGGTGTCGATGTCGTAGCGCTGGAGCGTGCCCGGCGCCGCATCGATACCGTCGCCGGTGAGGAAGTACACCGATCGTCCGACCACCCGGACGCCCGCCGGCTTGTCGAGCCCGGTGATCAGCTTCTCGAACTTTCCGACCGCCGACACGTGGGCGAGGAACCCGTCGACGATGCCGGTGACGTAGAAGCCGCCCGCGCCGTCGGAGTCGAGGTTCTCCAGATTGCCGACACCCTCGACGACCGTGGTGGCTTCCCACCCGTCCCCGCACATCGCCGGAAACGGCTGCGCGTGCGCGGGCCCGGCCGTGGCCAGGCCGGCCGCGACCGTCGCCGCGAGCAGCGCCGCCCAGGCGCGCGCTCTCGCCATCCCGAATGCCATGCCGGACAACCTAACAGCCGTCTTCGGCGGTTGCCCGTCGTTGAACGTGACTGCCGCACTGTCGGGCTCGCGGATGTCCACCGCGGCAAATCGGTGGTCCGGAAAGGTAGGACCTGGGCACAGGCCGAGCCGGGACCGCCGGCTACCCGGAGTTCGCCGTCTCGGGGCGTTCCGTCGAGCGACGAGTTGTCCACATGTGCGCAACATCGGATGCCGCCCAGGTCGCCCTCGCACACGACCTTCGGCTGTCGCCGTGGCCTCGTAGGATGGGCCGCGTGGAAACACCCGACGCCCCCACCGCCGCACACCGCATCGTCACCGATGCCGAACCCGATGCGGCACAACAGGTTTTACGTCGGGTGTTCGGATACGACAGCTTCCGCGGCGACCAGGGCGCGATCGTCGACCATGTGGTGGCGGGCGGTGATGCGCTGGTTCTCATGCCCACCGGTGGCGGCAAATCGCTGTGCTATCAGGTTCCCGCGCTGGTGCGGCCCGGCGTCGGCGTGGTGGTGTCGCCCCTGATCGCGCTGATGCAGGACCAGGTCGACGCGCTCAGCGCGCTCGGCGTACGCGCCGGGTTCCTCAACTCGACACAGAATCCGGACGAGCGCCGGATGGTCGAGGCCCAGTACGTGGCGGGCGAGCTGGACCTGTTGTACCTGGCGCCGGAGCGGCTGCGCCTGGAATCCACGGCCAGGCTGCTCGAACGCGGCAAGATCGCACTGTTCGCGATCGACGAGGCCCATTGCGTCTCGCAGTGGGGCCACGACTTCCGGCCCGACTACCTGGCACTTTCGCTGCTGCACGAACGCTGGCCCGACGTTCCCCGGATCGCGCTCACCGCCACGGCCACCGAGAAGACCCGCGACGAGATCATCGAGCGTCTCGACCTCGGCGGCGCCCGCCGGTTCGTGGCCAGCTTCGACCGGCCCAACATCCAGTACCGGATCGAACCGAAGAACCGCCCGGAACGTCAGCTCCTCGATTTCATCCGCGCCGAACACGCCGGTGACGCGGGCATCGTCTACTGCCTGTCGCGCAATTCGGTGGAGAAGACCGCCGCCTTCCTCACCGAGAACGGCATCAGGGCCGTGCCGTATCACGCGGGCTTGGACAATCGCACCCGCGCCGAGAATCAATCACGGTTCCTGCGGGAAGACGGGCTCGTTGTGGTCGCGACCATTGCCTTCGGGATGGGGATCGACAAGCCCGACGTGAGGTTCGTCGCCCATCTCGATCTGCCCAAATCGGTGGAGGGCTACTACCAGGAAACCGGAAGGGCCGGCCGCGATGGCCTGGCGTCCACCGCGTGGATGGTCTACGGGCTCAACGATGTGGTGCAGCAGCGCAAGCTCATCGACGCCTCGGACGGCGACGCCGCGCACCGCAGGCAGCTCCAGCTACACCTGGACGCGATGCTGGCGCTGTGCGAGACGGTGAACTGCCGCCGCACCCAGCTGCTGGCGTATTTCGGCCAGCGCGGCGAACCGTGTGGCAACTGTGATACCTGCCTGAACCCGCCCGAATCCTGGGACGGCACGGTCGCGGCGCAGAAGCTGCTATCGGCTGTGCTGCGGCTGAAACGCGAGCGTGGGCAGAGCTTCGGCGCGGGGCATCTGATCGACATCCTGCTCGGCAAGAAGAACCCCAAGGTGCTCCAGCACGACCATCACGAACTCACGGTCTTCGGCGTCGGCACCGACCTGCGCGATACCGAGTGGCGAGGGGTGGTGCGGCAATGCCTGGCGCAGGGTCTGCTCGCGGTGCACGGCGAATACGGCGTGCTCACCCTCACCGAAGCCGGAAACGCGGTGCTGTTCGACGGGCAGAAGGTGATGCTGCGCCGCGAACCCGAACGGCCCGCCCCCACCCGCGCCGCGCGCGCAGCGAAATCCGCGAAGAACCCGCCGGTCGACCTCGCACCCGAGGATCTCGCGCTGTTCGAGAAGCTGCGCGAATGGCGTGCGGCGACGGCCAAGGAGCAGGGCGTTCCGGCCTACGTCGTCTTCCACGACGCCACCCTGCGCGATATCGCCGCCCGCAAACCGGCCGACCTGTCCGGGCTCGGCGCCGTCGGGGGAGTGGGTGAGAACAAGCTGGCCAAGTACGGCGAGCAGGTACTCGAGGTCTTGGCCGCGCACTGATCGCATGGCCTGCGACCGAACAGGCGGCCGACGGGATGTGAAATCTCGACCCCTCAGATCAACCGATCAGATCGTGTAGTTCAGGATGGCTGCGAAGCGTCAGCGGAGCATCCCGGCAAGTGGACGGAGGCAGGCATGAGCGGGTCGGAGCCCGGAGGTCGGAGCTTGCGTGGTCGCGCGGACCGTGGTGACGGCGCCTCCCGGATCGGCCGCCGTGAGCTGCTGACCGGTGCGGCTGCCGCGGCGGCCGGTCTGACGCTCGTCGGCCTCACGCCGGCACAGGCGATGCCGGTGGCCGAGGGCGTCGGCAAATTCCCCTTTCCTACCGGCGGCGACAGTGTCCGCGTGCTGGTCACCGGCGACGCGGGCACCGGCACCCGATCCCAGTGGGCGGTCGCCGACGCCATCCGGGCGCTTCATCGGCGGGAACCCTTCGCCATGGCGCTCGGCCTCGGCGACAACATCTACGAAAGTGGCCCGAACAGCAACGAGGATCCTCAGTTCGCGGCGAAGTTCGAAGATCCCAACGCCGGCCTTGATTTTCCGTGGGCGATGGTGCTGGGCAATCACGACACCAGCTCGGTCTTTCCCGGCGACGGCGGATGGCTGCTGCGCGGCGACCACGAGGTCCGCTACCACGCGCACTCGCCGCGCTGGTGGATGCCGAGCCGCTATTACTCGGTGCGGGTCCCCGAACGCAACCCGGTCGTCGAGTTCTTCGTGCTCGATCTCAACCCGCTCGCGGCCTATCTGCCACCGCTGTTCACCCCGTACTGGGCAGTCGACGGCCAGTTCATGAACGAGCAGCGCGCCTGGCTCGATCGTGCCATCGCCGAGTCCCCGGCCACCTGGAAGATCGCCTGCACCCACCACCCGTATCTGAACAACGGACCGCACGGTGATGCCGGCCGGTACGAAGGACTGCCGGTCGAGCCGATCAACGGTGTGCATGTGAAGCGGTTCTTCGACGATCACGTCAACGGACGCTGCCATCTGATCCTGTCCGGCCACGATCATTCATTGCAGGTCCTGGAGCAGCAGCCCGAGATGAAGGGCACTCGTCAGATCGTCTCCGGTGCCGCTGCGAAGACCGTCGGCGCCGAGCCGAGGGTGCTGCCCGATACCGCTCACGGCGCCCAGTTCCAGAGCTTCCACCAGCTCGGATTCATGGTCATGGAGCTGGCGCCCGGCGCGATCGAACTGCGGGTACATACGGTGGACCCGGCCTCCGGAACGTCCACCGAGGAATTCCGCCGCCGGATCGCCTGATCGACCGCCGCATCGCGTGGCGGGGCGACAGTCGCCTCGCTCGATGAGTCCGGCCGAGGCGGAATGCGGCGTTTGGCCGCTGGATGCCGCGCAACTCGGGGCGGAGCCCGGTCGGACGCGCCGCCGGCGGCCCGAATTCCGGCGTGCTGCGACGCGGCGGGTTACCGTCACGCCATGGCATCCGGTGACGGCTCCGAAAACGGCGAGGTGTCGGGCGGCTCGTCGAACTCCGAGGCGCCCGATCCGAGCCCCGCGCGCGAGCATCGAGCAGACCCGGTCGTCGAGACCGTCTGGTTGAGCCGCCGCCGAGCCCAACCACGGCATCCGGGCCGGCCCCGCCTCTCCACCATCGCGCTGACGCTGCTGTTCATCGCCCTGCTCATGCTCTATGTGGTGCTGCGCCCGAACTGACGGCTGACCCGCACGGGCAGACGCACCCGAGCGCCCCGCGAGCGCGCACAATCACGCACAGGTCCCCATCGACACTCGTGTCCAGCGGGCGCCTCGCACATTGCGGCGCCCTCCATCGGCCTGCGCTGTGATCCATCCGACCACAAACTAGTTGATTAGCGAAAGCAACCAATATATAGTTGCTTACCGCAAGCAATCATTCTCGGTTTGGAGACCGGCATGGCAGTGTCACGCGATACCGCCCAGGATCTGACCAGGGAGCTCTATCTCATGGGCCGCGCGATCCGCGTAGCCATCGCCCACCCGGAAGAAGGTCAGCTCCTTCCCGGTGGCATCGGCGTCCTGGTGGTGCTGGAGGGAGCAGGGCTCATTCGTCAGGTCGACCTCGCATCGCACCTGTGCATCAGCCCCTCGGCGCTGAGCCGGCACGTCACCGACCTGGTCGCGGAAGGCTATGTCATCAGGCAGGCCGATCCGCACGACGGTCGCGCGACGCTACTGCAGGTCACCGACGCCGGTCGCGACCTGTTGCGGCGCATCCGGATCTCCCGGGCCAAGCGCATGCAGGAGGCGCTCGCCGACTGGGACGAAGACGAGGCCGCACAGGCCTGCGTCGCCATCGAGAAACTCAGAAACGCACTGGTCGCGCGCGTCCAGCACACCATGACCGCCGATCGGCCGGTTCAGCTAGAAAGTCAGGGAGTAGATGTCTAGTCAACACAACGGGGTGGCTTCCGCCGAGGCGGTGACACAGCGAGACCCCTACGCGATGACCCATCGCGAAGTACTGGAAGCGATGACCGGCTTGCTGGCCGCGCTGTTCACGGCACTGCTCAGCACCACGATCGTGGCCACCGCCCTGCCCACCATCATCGGCGATCTCCAGGGTTCCCAGACCGCCTACGCCTGGGTGATCACCGCCGCACTGCTGGCCACCGCCGCCTCCACCCCGATCTGGGGCAAGCTCGCCGACCTGTTCAACAAGAAGACGCTGGTCCAGATCTCCATCGTCATCTTCGTGGCCGGTTCGGTGCTCGCCGGCTTCGCCCACAACGTCGATCTGCTGCTCGCCGCGCGCGTCGTCCAGGGCATCGGCATGGGTGGTCTGACCGCGCTGGTGCAGGCCATCATCGGCAGCATCGTCGCGCCCCGCGAACGCGGCCGCTACTCCGGCTACATGGGTGCGGTCATGGCCGTGTCGATGTCGGGCGGCCCCATCCTCGGCGGCGTGATCGTCGACAGCCCGCTCGGCTGGCGCTGGTGCTTCTTCGTCTGCGTGCCGCTGGCCGTGATCGCACTCGTACTGCTGCACCGCACCCTGCGCCTGCCCACCGAGCGCAAGGACGATGTGTCCATCGACTGGCTCGGCGCCGTCCTGCTGACCGCGGGCGTGTCCATCCTGCTGATCTGGGTCTCCTTCGCGGGTAAGGCCGGCTATTACGAGTGGGTGTCGCGGGAATCGGCGATCTACGTCGGCGCAGGCGTGCTCCTGCTGGCCGCCACCATCTGGGTCGAGTCCAAGGCGAAGTCGCCGATCATCCCGCTGCCGATCGTCACCGAACGCACCACCGGCCTGGCCATCATCGCCTCCATCGCCGTCGGTGTCGGCATGTTCGGCGCGACCACCTTCCTCGGTCAGTACTTCCAGACCGCGCGCGGCTACTCGCCGACCGTGGCGGGCATGCTGACCATCCCGATGGTCGCGGGCATGCTCATCGCTTCGGTCGGCTCCGGGCAACTGATCACCCGGTTCGGCAAGTGGAAGGGCTTCGTCGTCGGCGGTGCGCTGGTGCTGGTCGCGGGGTTCGCGCTGCTGTCGACCCTCGACCACGCGACGAACCTGTGGCTGGTCGCGGTCTACATCACCATTGTCGGCCTCGGCGTCGGCAGCCTGATGCAGAACCTGGTGCTCGCCGTGCAGAACACCGTCAGCGTGCACAACATCGGTGCCGCGTCGAGCGCGGTGGCCTTCTTCCGCACCTTCGGTGGTGCGATCGGGGTGTCGGTGCTCGGTTCGGTGCTCGCCACCAGGGTGAGCGATCTATCGGCCGAAGGGTTCGCCAAGCTCGGCATCCACCCGTCGTCCTCGGGCGGCAGCAACCTCGATATCGGCGCGCTGCCCGGACCGATCGCCACGATCGTGCGCACCGCCTACGGTGACGCGACCGGCCGCATCTTCCTGATCGCGACGTTCGCCACCGTGGTCGCACTGCTCGCGACCCTGCTGCTGCCGAACCGTCCGCTGCGGACCACCATCGACATCGATCCCGCGCTGGATCCGATGCGCGATACGCACAACGGCGAGTCCGACCCGGCCGAACTGCTCGATCCGGTGCAGCAACCCGAGCGCGTGCTGCAGAAGTAACGTCCACCCGCTCGCCCGGCAGGTACCGGAACATCCGGTACCTGCCGGGCTCACGCGCGGGCAGGGCCGTAACGACCTGGGAATAATCCGGTTGCGCCGCCGCTTTAAGGTTGTCGTCATGGAGGAGCCGTCATGAAGGAAAAGGGGCGCAAGGTCATCGCGACCAACCGCAAAGCGCGGCACAACTACACCATCCTCGACGTCTACGAGGCCGGGATCGCGCTGGTCGGCACCGAGGTCAAGAGCCTGCGTGAAGGCAAGGCCTCGCTGGTCGACGCCTTCGCCACGGTCGACAACGGCGAGGTGTGGTTGCGTGGCCTGCACATCCCGGAGTTCAGTCACGGCACCTGGACCAACCACTCGCCGCGGCGGGTGCGCAAGCTGCTGCTGCACAAGCGGGAGATCGAACGCCTCGTCGGTAAGTCCCGGGAGGGCAACCAGACCTTGGTGCCGCTGTCGATGTACTTCTCCGACGGCAAGGTGAAGGTCGAACTCGCCCTCGCGAAAGGCAAGCAGGACTACGACAAGCGGCAGGATCTGGCCCGCCGCACCGCGGAACGCGAGGTCACTCGCGAACTCGGCCGCCGGGTGAAGGGCATGAGCAGGTGAGCCGGATGACGGCCGGAAAATGGGAATGAATGCCGGTCGTCGAGGTGTTAACATGACTAGCCCGGCAAGGTGCCGGGACGTACGGGGCTGAACGGTTTCGACTGCGTACGTTGATTCAGGGGAAGCGTGTCGGTGCAGGCAAGAGACCA
This sequence comes from Nocardia sp. CDC519, assembly GCF_059509835.1. Taxonomy (NCBI): domain Bacteria; kingdom Bacillati; phylum Actinomycetota; class Actinomycetes; order Mycobacteriales; family Nocardiaceae; genus Nocardia; species Nocardia sp. CDC519. Next base: position 4,061,518 of record NZ_CM183377.1, read on the forward strand.
CCGTAAGCGTCGTTGCAACCAATTAAGCGCCGATTCTCATCAGCGCGAGTACGCTCTCGCTGCCTAAGCGAAGCGTCTCTGTCGGCCCGGGATAAGCCCTCGGTCCCGGTGCCGGCATCAGCTAGAGGGCTCACCGTTCTACTCGGTCGCGGAGTAGAACGGGACATCTCACAGCGACTGGGATCGTCATCTCGGCTTGTTCGCGTGACCGAGAGATCCGAGCAGAGACACAGCGAACTGCACACGGAGAAGCCCTGAAGACGCGACGGAGGACCCGGGTTCGATTCCCGGCAGCTCCACCAAACGGAGGCGAGTGCTCGCGAAGAGCGCTCGCCTTTTTGGTGGAGCTGGGTGTTTTGTGGGGGCGCAGCCCCCACGCCCCGCCCGGCGGGCTTCGCCCCCGGACCCCCACCGGGGATTTCCTGTCCGGTAAGGCTTGTCGCCGGACCCTCCCCAGGGTTTCCTGTCCGGTGAGGCTTCGCCGCCGACTCCCGGCCCCTCTCGGGTTCGGATCCCGGGTGTCTGCGGCCTTGCTCGGGCCTCGCGCGACCCGCGACCGTACCGGGCGGTTCGTTCCGGTGACTGATGTACTCCGGGCACTCCAACGTTCGTTCCCGGTCAGAGGGCTGGTGGTGGGCGATCGGGGACCAGGAGGGTGCCGATCTGTCTGCCGGCGTCGACGGCGTTGTTGCGGGCGGCGTCGGATCTCGGTCCGAGCGTCACATAGGCGACGATGGTGGTGTCGGTGGTGGTGTCGTAGTAGGCGACGCCGTCGTAGCCGCCATAGGACGGGTTCATGAACAGCCAGTCGCCGAGGTGGACGACGCCGAATGCGAAGTACTTCTCGCGGGTGAGGGGGCCGACGCCGGCCGTCGACGGCTCCATCATCTGCCGGAACTGGTCGGCGGTGAGCAGTTCGCCGGTGCCGAGTGCCCGCACCCACCGGCCGATGTCGGCGACGGTCGAGGTCATGTCGCCGCTGTGCAGGAAGGCGGTCGGGTTCCAGAAGGTGGAGTCTTCGAAGATGTTTCGCTCGTTGGTGTAGCCGTGCAGGATCGGCCCCTCGATCTGCGGGGTGAGTACCACTCGGCTCGCACCCATGCCCAGGGGATCGAGGATGTGTTCGGCGATCAACTCGCCCAACGGTTTGCCCGCGGCCTTTTGCAACACTTCACCGAGCACCACGAGGTCGCTGTGGGCGTAGGGCGAAGTCGGCCCCCGGTGCGAACAAGGGCGGTCTTGTTTCGGCGCGGGCGAGCAGTTCGTCGGCCGTCCAGGTGCGGAAGGGGTTCTCGCCGAAAATCTTCAGGAATTCCGGCTCGGTCACATAGTCGGCGATGCCGGACGTGCTGTCGGCGAGCATGCGGGGGGTGATCGCGTCGGCGCGGGGGAACTCGGGCATCCAGCGCGCGATGGGCTCGTCCAGCGACAGCACGCCCTGGCCGTCGAGCCGCCACAGCACCGTCGACAGCATCGGTTCCATCGGCTGGCCGACGCGCAGCCGCATGTCGGCGGCCGCGGGCACGCCCAGCGGTGAATCGCCGAGCGCGCCGAGCGCGAGCTGCTCATCGCCGCGCCACACACCGAACACCGCCGCGGTGAGGTCCAGTTCGCCCATCGCATCGCGCATGAGCTCGGTGATCTTCGCGGTCTCCGGACCGTCCGCGCCCGCTGTGGTGTCCGAACCGGCATCCCGGTCCGTGCTACAGGCGCCGGCGACGAGGATGAGCACGATCGCGAGCACCGCCCACGGCCGGCGATGCCCCTCGTATCGGGTGGACTCGCTCATGACGGCGACCCTTCATGGAGGAAAACGGCCCGACCAGCGTCCTCGCAATCTACGCCGCCCACTCCCCGTTCGATAGAGCCGAACGAATCGGGTGCGGCGATGGTGCGGAAAAGGCGGCGGGGCGGCGGGCATCGGCCGTGGGCACACCGGTACCAGATCGCGTCACGTACTCATCGACGGATCCGGTTCGCCATACGCGGCGGCGATGTCTTCGGAGCCCATCCACCCGCTGTAGGCGGGTGATTGCGGCCAGCCCTCGGGCGAGTCCTGCCATTCTTCCTGCCTGCCGTAGGGGAGGAGGTCGATGAGCGCGAAGGTGTAGCCGAGTTGTTCGACGCCGCGGCCGTCGGTGTGCCAGGTGCGGTAGACGGTGTCACCGTCGCGCAGGAAGACGTTCACCGCGAAGGCCGCGTTGGGTGGGGCGCCCACATCGGCGCCGAAGGAGCTTTCGGCGGTGGAGTACCAATCCATCTTGTTGCCGACCCGCCGCTTGTAGGCGAGCGCCTCATCGATCGGTCCCTGGGTGACGATCACGAAGCGGGCGTCGTAGTTGTCCAGGAACTTCAAGCGGGTGAACTGCGAAGTGAAGCTGGTGCAGCCGCCGCACTGCCATTGCTTGCCCGGGAACCACATGTGGTTGTAGACGATCAACTGCGACTTGCCCTCGAAAACGTCCACCAGCCGTACCGGCCCGTCCGCGCCCTCCAGCGTGTAATCCGGCATCCGCACCATCGGCAATCGCCGACGCTGCGCCGCGATCGCGTCGAGCTCCTTGGTCGCGGCCTTCTCCCGAGCACGCAGCGCGGCGAGTTCACGCTGCCAGGTCTCGGCGTCGACGATGGGCGGCAGTGCGGTCTTGCTCATGAGTTCCTCCCTGACGGGTCTACACATCCGGCTGTAGATGCAGACCCCGCCCGCCCGCCGAATTCATCGGTCGACGCGCTACCCGGTCGGAAAGCCAGGATGCCGACGTCCGGACCGGCCGGGCCGGGTGCAGCTGCCCTCGGCTCGGATGGTCATTCGGAATCTCCTTGCGCGCTACCAGGTCTGCTCGCCGCGCAGCACCGCATCCGCCCCACCGTCGACGAACACCACCTGGCCGGTGATGTGGGAGTTGGCCGGGGAGGTGAGGAAGTCGAGCAGGGGAGCGATCTGCTCGGGCCGGGCATGGCCGTGCAGCGGCATGGGGACGGCGCCGTCGATGGCTCGGCGGCCCTCTTCGGTGTCCAGCATGGGCTGGATCATCGGCGTCACGATAGTGCCGGGAGCGATGGCGTTCAGCGCGATCCCGGCGCCCGCCCAATCCGGTGTGATCGCTGTGCGCCGTACCCATCGGGCGATCGCGGCCTTCGACGACGCATAGATCTGCGCGCCGTCACCGCGTTCGATCGCCGCCTGGGCGGCCTTCACGGCTGTTTGCTCGTCACCTGCCAGTGCGGCGTCGACGGTCTCGGCGTCGGTGGGATGCAGCGAAGCCACCGACGAGATCACGACGGCCCGGGGATCGGTGCCTGCTGCCAGCAGCGGGCGCAGCCCGGCCAGGGTCGCGACCGCGCCGAAGTAGTTGACCCGGATGGTCAACGGATCGAACAGCGCCACTCCCGCACACGCGATCACACCGTCGAGCCGGCCGTCGGTCATCTCTCGTGCGCGGGCGACGAGATCACTGCGACCCGCGTCGGTGGCGAGGTCGACGGTGATGTCGGCCCCGCGCAGATCCGCGCCGATCACGCGGATCCCGCGAGCGCGCAGGTAGTCGCTGGTCGCGGCGCCGATGCCGGAGGCGCTGCCGGTAATCAGGAAAGTGCGGGGCATACTCTGCCCTTTCTGGCGAGGTGAGTGCGCATGAGGTGCGCATCTGTGACAGAACGCCAGTTTGTGCCACAGTGCTAATGTGTGTCAAGACACATCGAGGAGGACATGTGATCGACCAGGAGCTGTCGCTGACGGACCGGCGACGGCAGGCGGTCCGGCTGGATATCGCGGCGGCCGCGTCCAGGCTGTTCCTCGATCGCGGGTTCGACGCGACGTCCGTCGACGACATCGCACGCTCGGCCGGGATCTCGGTGCGGACCTTCTACCGGCATTGTGAGGCCAAGGAGGACACCCTCACCCCGATCGTCGTCGCCGGTATCCGCGACTTCGTCGGCTACCTGGCCGCACGGCCGGCGCACGAGCCGGTGGAAACCGCTGTGCACGAGGCATTCGTCGAGGCGTTCCGCCGCGATCGGTACGCCCACATCGTGCCGACCCGTGACCTTTTCGTCCTGCTCACCTCGGTGCCGGGCATCCGCGCGCGGTGGATGGTCGCGGCCAACGATCTCGCCGACGAGCTGCGTCCCGTCATCGGTGAGCGCGCTGGGTTGGCTCCGCGGAGCCTGGAAGCCCGGTTGCTGTCACACACCTTGATCGGCGCTCTGACGGTGGCGTTGGAGCACTGGGTCACCTGCGATCCGGACGATCCGTCGGGCCCGGTGGACGCCCCGAGCGTGGCGGCTTCGGCGTTGTCGGTGATCCGGTTCGAACGGTCATGAGCCGCCCGTTCTGGATCGGTGCGGCGAGGTAGCCCCGCCGGCCGGAGATACCGGCCGGCGTCCGGCACTCACCGCGTGAAATCGAGTCCGGCTCCGGCCAGGTAGGTGGCGGTGATGGAGCCGTCGGGGTGTTTGTGGCCGTAAGCGGCGATGACGGCGCCCGCGGAGATGTCGGCGACCTGGGAGCCGAACAGGACGTGGACCTTCGTCGCCGGCGTGGTGCGGACGGTTGTCGTTGTGCCGAAAAGGCTTTCGATCTGCAAGGTGGCGCCGTCGGTGGCGGCGACTCGGCCGACGGCGATCATCCGCCCCTGCGGACCGGTAGCGGGACCGGGTGCCGGCGCGGGGGCGGGTGTGCTGGGGGCCGGTGCGGCGGTGGCTCGCGGCGGGTCGACTTCGGGTGCCGGGGTGCTCGGGGCGCGATGGCCGGTGAACAGGGCGATGAGCACGGCCAGGAGCGCGACCACCGTGGCGGTTCCGCCGAGTAGCAGCGTGGAGTGAGTGCGTGGTGTGGCGGGGTCCGGACCGCTGTGCACTGCCGCGTTGCCGGGATCGTGCGCCGGGGTCTTCGGATACGCCCTTCGGTCGGCCGGGTCGGAGGCGTTCGCTCGCACACCGGTCTGCGCCTGCGCGAGGCGGGACCACGGCGTACTCGACTGCGGCATAGATCACAGCGTAAGGGTGGCTTGACGGGGAGTATCGCCACTGGCGGTGAGTGGTGGTCGTCGCTGGGACGTCGCATTCCGCAGGGGCAGAACTGGATTCGGCGGTACAGGTACGTCGTATGCCGGGGGCGGCTCGACAAGCGCTCGCGGCACGATCGGCCGCCGCGTATCGAGCTCACGAGTGCCGGGCCTCGTGGGTCGAGGAGAGCCGGTCGGTCTCAGCTCGCGGGACGCAGGATCCGTAGCGTGAAGAACAGGCCGAGGGCGAGGGCGACGGTGGCGGGGAGGGCGGTGCTCAGGGCTCCGGTCAGGGCGGCGATGCCGGCGGTGAAGATGAGGCAGGCGGCGATGGCCAGCAGCGCGGTGCCCCATTCCATGCCGACGATCCGGGCGGGTCGGTGGCGCAGTGCTGTCATGACCGGGGAGTACCCATGCTGTCCAGCAATCAAACCGTTATCGGCGCAGCGGTGTCCGTTATGTGCCGCGATCTGCGGTTTGTCCGGGCTGTTCGCTCGTCGCAATGCCATGATCGAGCCTTTCTCGGCGTTCATCCGCCCGCGCGGGTGGTCTACCGATAACGACCCGGCAACGCCGCCGATGGCACGCAGCAAACAACGAGACAACCGTCACGCTGGTGCGTCCCCCTCGTACCGGGGGGATACGCGATCAGTGCTGGTGAGCGATCGGACGAGCGGTGAGCATCCGCACGATCTGGCCGGCGAATCGGCACAGGTCCCGGGCCGACCTGCGGTTCCCGGCAACCGACCAGACGTCCGTGGTGACGGGCGCGGAACGGGGGAGCCCGGCGAAGCGGTCGGCGAGCCAATCCGCCATCGTCGGCGCGCCCAGGAATTCCAGCGGTAGATGCAGGGCGAGGCGGTCGCGCAGATAGTGCACCTCGGCGCCGGCCGCGCGATAACGGGTGACGAGCGCGTCCACGTCGGCGACGGCGATGACTTCGTCCGGGATGGCTTGCAGGATCAGCATCGGTATCTCCGGTGCGGTGGCGCCGGGCCGGATGTCGTCGAAAATCGTGCGCAGCTGCGGCAGTTGGACCAGTTCGGCGATACCGCCATGGCTGTTCCGGTCGATGCTCCGGCCGGCGAATCGCGCCAATAGCGCGAAGGTCGTGCGTGATTCGGCCTCCACGAGCAGCCGCAGATAGCGCGGGTACAGCCGGTCGGCCAGCATCGGCGCCAGTTCGGGGTAGGAGCGCCGCAATCCCGCGGTGTAGACCGCGGCGAACCCGGCGTACGCGGTGGCGTTCAGTCGGACGAACGCCGCTGCCGGATCGCCGACGGGTGAACCGGCGACCGCGCCGACGAGGTCGATCTCGGGCGCATAACCGGCGGCCACCTCCGCCGCCCACGCGGTGGCCAGCCCGCCGCCGGAATAGCCCCACAGCCCGACCGGCGTGTCCTCGGACAGGCCAAGTGGCGCGAACGACAGCGCGGCGCGGATCCCGTCCAGCGTGCGATATCCGGGTTCCCGGCCTGCGCCGAAGTGACCACGCATCCCCTCGTGATCCGGGACGGAGACGGCCCACCCGCGTGCGAGGGCGTGCGCGATGAGCGGGTACTCGAGCTGCGGAATCGCCCCGATCACCCGGGCGCCGTGCCGCAGCGCGTAGGACGGAAAGCAACTGGAGGCCACGGCGTCGATCGCGCATTGGAACGACACCAGCGGTCGCGGGCGCGCGGGATCCGCGCCGTGCGGCAGCAGCACGGTGGTCAACGCGGCCTCGGCCGCGCCGTGCCGATCCGAGGTACGGAACAGCAGCTGCCAGGCCTGCACGCGCTGCGGAATCCGGCCGAACCAGGCCACGCGCACGATGCGGGAGCGGATGACGGTTCCCGGTTCGGCGGAGGAGATATCCGGCGGCGGTACGCAGAACGGATCGTGTTCGACGCGCAGCGGTGGACCCGAGTGCGGAAAGGGATCCGCCGAACCAGCGTGTCCGCGGGCCCGGCGGTGCCCCTCACCCCCGGCGGGTAACGCCGCCTCGGTACTCATCGTGGCGATCCTTCCGAGGCGTGTGCGTCGACGAGGCAAATCTAGGTGCGCATCGCCGGTGCCGTCACTACGCCGCAACCACCAACTCGCGCCACCGGACTAGTGTTCGGAGACAACTTCTCGGCTCCCGGTCCTCGCCGTGGCCGCAGGAATTGCCGATGGGGTAGGTGTAGGAGACAATCCGGCGCATGGTCGCCGCTCTACCACCGCTGGCCGCGAACGCCCCGATTCTTGACCGCATCGGCCGCGGATTGCCCGGGATCGCCGACCGCATGCTCGCGGCGGGGCTCGGCTCGACACCGCCCATCGCGGATCTGCCCGACGACCATTTCCGTGAGGTGGTTCCGGCCATTCTCGCCTGCGGCCGGGGGTTCCTTCGCGCTCTGCGGGAACGGCGGGAGTTCAGTGATGCGGAGCTCGCCTCCTACGTCGCACCGGTCGTGCGCCGACATGCCGAGGAACGAATCCCGTTGCGCCTGCTGATCGATGCGGTGCACGGTTCGGCTCAGCAGCTGCTCCGGGATTCGGCGCGTTCGGCGGCACCGGAGGAAATGGACGATCTCGTGGCGTTCGGCGCCCATCTGCTGGATCTGCTGCGCCGCATCAATCTCGTGGTGTACGAGGGGTATTCGGAAGTGGAGCAGTCGGTGTTCCAGCCGGACCGCGAGGCCCGTCGCGCGCTGTGTTCGGCTCTGCTGCACGGCCTTCCGGTCGCGGAGCCGGCCGCTCGCGCCGATATCGCGGTGGAGGAGCACTACCGCGTGCTCGCGCTGCGGGTACCGTCCGAGCACCATTCGCCGCCGCCGGTGGCGACACTGCTGGCCCAGCGCCGAGCCCGGGTCCTGCAATCGATCCTCGACGAGGTCGCCGGCCGTGCCGCCTTGCACACCTTCGACGGAACTGCGGGCGTCGTGCTGCTGCCCGGTGGGCCGGACGCGCGCGTCGAGCAGGTCACGGCTCTGATGGCACAGCGATTCGAGACCGCGGTCTACGCGGCGGACGGCGGCGACGTCGCGCGGGCGCAGCTGCCCGCCGCTGCCGGTGAGGCCACCGACCTCGCCGAGCTCGCGCATGCCCTCGGCCGCCCGGCCGGGACCTATCGCCTCGATGATCTGCTGCTGGAGTACCAACTGACCCGTCCGGGCCGGGCCCGCGACCGTCTGGCCGAACGCATCGAGCCGCTGTCGACCCGACCCCATCTGCTGGCCGCCCTCGACGCCTACCTGCGCCACGGCACCGACCGCAAAACTGCCGCCGCCGAGGTGCACGTCCATCCCAACACCTTCAGCTATCGGTTGCGCCGCGTCGCCGAACTCACTGGCCTCGACCCCGCCGATCCCGCCGACACCCGGTTGCTCGCCGCGGCGCTCACCGTCGTCCGGGCCGGCTGACGCGCTGCCGGATCCCGCACTTCCCCAACTGTGACCACGATCACGGGATAATCGGCCGTGACGATTGCCCATTCCCGGGTGTCCAACACAGGAGCGGCGGAGGAGGTGGGTGTGACCGCGACCGAGACGACGACCGCGCCGGACGATGTGACCCTGGTCAGCAGATCCAAAGACGGCGATGTCCGGGCCTACGAGCAGCTGGTGCTGCGCCATCAGGGGCAGATGTTCCGGCTCGCGTCGAAGATGCTGGCCGACCGCGCCGAAGCCGAGGACGTGGTGCAGGAGGTCTTCCTCGCGGCGTGGCGGCGATTGGCTCAGCTCAACGACGACGCGGCCTTCGTCGGCTGGCTGTATCGGATGACGACCAACCGCTGCCTCAACGTCATCCGGGCCAGGCGCCCGCACGTCGAAGCGGATCTGGATCTGACCGAATCGCCGCGTTCGGATATCCAGCCCGAACACGCCACCCAGGTGAACACCCAGCTCGAGGCGTTGAATGTGGCGCTACAGGATTTGACGCCCGAACAACGGGCCTGCTGGCTGCTGCGCGAAGTGCACGGCCTGTCGTATGAGGAGATCGGAGACATCGTCGGCGCGAACACGACCGCGGTCCGCGGGCGCATCGCCCGTGCCCGAGCCCAACTGTCCGAGGTGATGAAGCCATGGCGGTGAACGAGACCACCGAGCAGGACTATGTCCTGCCGTGCGGGCGTGAACTGGAACAGGTGTGGGACCGGCTCGACGCGATCGAGGCGGGCCGCGCCGACGCCCATGAGCTGAACTGCCCGCATTGCGCGGCCGCCAGGGACAGTCTGCTGGCCTTGCGCGCCGCGACCAGGCAGATGATCGAGGAGCCCGAAGCGCCGCCACCGGATCTGGTGGGGCGGATCATGTCGGCGGTGCGCGCCGAGGTGCGTCGTGGTCGCACCCTCGACCTGCCGACGCCAGAGCCCGGCGCGGTGGAGGTGAGCGAGCAGGCCGTCAGCACGGTGCTGCGGTATGCCGCCGATTCGGTGCCAGGGGTGCGCGCGCGGCGCTGCCGGGTGCGCCCGGCCGGGATCGGCGACGGCGGCGAGTATCTGGTGGATGTCGAGCTGGCGGTCGCGGTCCGCTTCGGTCCGACGCCGGTCTCCGAGCTGATGCCGATCGTGCGTGAACGCATCACCGCGGCGCTGCCCGCACGCATCGGCCTGACCCTGCACCGGCTGGACCTGACGATCGCCGACGTCTACCAGGACCCATCGGTGGATTCCGCGGCGGAACCCGGAGGTGAACAGTAGTGGCGGGTGCGGTGGCGGTACAGATCGAGCCGCCCGTGCTGGCGGCGGTCGCCGCGCATGCCGCCCTGTCCACCTCCGGGGTGGTGCGGTTGGAGCCGGGCGTGCGTGGTCTGGTGACGACGCTGGTGCGGGCGGGCAGGCAACGCTGGCTCGGTACCGATCCGGCGCCCGCGGAGGGCGTGCGCGTGCGGCGCACGGAGCTGGGTCGGCTGATCGTGCAGGTAGACCTGGTGATCGCCGGGGATCGGCACGCGGGTGAAGTCGGGCGTGCGGTCCAGCGGACGGTCGCTCAGCGAGTGCGTGAGCAGACCGGGCAGGACGTTGACGAGGTCGTGGTGTCGATCCTCGATATCGAACCGGAGCAGCGGTGATGGCAGCAGAGGACGTCATCGACAAGATCATCGGGGCGGTCGAGGGCATCAGCGGGCTGCGCCCTGCGACGCCGATCGTGCGGGAGAACGCGACCTGGTGGCCGTGGGATGCGCGCAAGTACGCCGTCGACCTCACCGAGCGTGCGGTGGTGGTGCGTGTCGTCGCCGCGACGTTGCCCCTGCCACCGCTGCTCGATCTGGCCGGGAAGGCGATTGGGCTGGTCCTGGCGGGTACTCCATGGGAGCGGGCCACGCTGCGACTGGTGGTCACCGAACTCGACGCGGCCGCTTTCACCGAGGAAGGACATGTGGGTCAGGTCACACCATGAGCCCGTGACGACTGCCCCGCCCGGGTGTCGAACACAGTGCGGGACCGAATCCGCTGCATCCCAAAGGAATCAGGAGGAACACCGATGACCGCCACCACCGACAAGACCACCACCAACAGCACCGCGGGCGAGCCCGCCGGCACCGAAAAGGCGCCCGCCAAAAAGGATCACGCCCTGGTGACCGATCTCGGCAGCACCACCATCTCCGACATCGTGGTGCAGAAGGTCGCCGGACTGGCCGCCCGCGAGGTGCGCGGGGTGCACAACCTCGGCGGCAGCGCCGCCCGCGCTTTCGGCACCATCCGCGATCGCATCCCCGGCGCCTCCGCCAGTATCGGGCAGGGTGTGTCGGTCGAGGTCGGCGAGACCCAAGCCGCCGTCGACCTGGAGATCGTCGTCGAATACGGCGTCTCCATCGCCGAAGTGGCCCGCGCGGTACGCCGCAATGTGATCACCGCGATCGAGCAGATGACCGGCCTGCAGGTGGTCGAGGTCAACATCAACGTCAACGACGTCTACATCCCCGGCGATGACGACGATGCCGACGCCCCGCCCGCGCGCGTGCAGTAACCGGCGACCGGACCCAGCGAAGAGGAGTCGATTGTGAACGCCACGACGATAGGCCTGGCAATAGGGATCGCGCTCGGGTTCGCCGCAGCCTTCGGCGGTTTCGGCGCATTCCTGACCGTGCTGGTATTCGCCGCGCTCGGTCTGGTGGTCGGCCGGTGGCTCGACGGCGAGCTCGACCTCGCCGCGCTGGTCCGGTCGGCTCAGGACAAGGGCAGGCGATGACGTCGGCCGCGGTCGGTGCCGACGCGGCCGGAGTCGAGTTGCCCGGCCGGACCACTGTCAGCGAACGGGCGGTGCGCCGGATCGCCGCGCACGCCGCCGGCGAAGTGCCAGGGGTGGATCGCGGCGTCAAGGTCGAGGCCACCGTCTCCGGTGACCGCACCGCGCTGGCGGTGCGGTTGCCGGTGCGCTACCCGCAGCCGGTGGGCCGGGTGACCGAGCAGTGCCGCGCGCATCTGCGTGAGCGCACCGCCGAACTGACGGGGATCACGGTCTCGAAGGTCGACATCGTCGTCTCCGAGCTGACCACCGAAACCGTTGCGGCCGGGAGGGTTCGATGATCCGCAGGCCGCGACGCGCCTGGCCGGCCGTGGTCATCGCGGTGGCGGTGCTCGCGGCGTGCGTCGCGGTGACGGTGTCGCTGGTGCAGCGGCTGACCGGCACCAGGGAGTACGTCTCCTACGATTCGGTGGCCGATGAGCTGCACGGCATCACCTGGAACGAGCTGCCGGTGCTGATCGGCGGGATCGTGGCGCTGCTCATCGGGGTGCTGCTGCTGGTGATCGCATTGCTGCCGGGCCGGGCGAAGGTGTTGCCGTTGACCGGGCACGACGACGGCATGCAGGCCGGCGTCAGCCGCTCGGGGCTGCGCACGATGTTGCGTAGCAGTGCCGGCCGGGTCGATGGCGTGACCTCGGCACGGGTGAAGGTGCGCCGCGACACCGTCACGGTGATCGCGCGCACCGACCGCCACGACAATGCCGGGCTCGCCGACGCGATCTGCGAGACCGTCACCGACCGCGTGCAGCAACTCGGACGCCCGGTGAAGCGGGTGAAAGCGAAACTGCACGGACCCGAAGCCGGAGGACCTCGATGAGCAAGGTGAATCGGCCCGCCGCGGTGAACCGGGTGCTGATCGGGCTGACCGGACTGCTCTGCGCGGCAGCGGGCGGCTACGCGGTGGCCGCCTATTACGGGCAGCTGAACTGGGTCGATCCGGACTCGACGCTTGTGCCCGGCACGGCCGCCCCACCCACCTGGGTGTTCTGGGCGGTGATCGCCGGTGCGGTGGTCCTCGGGTTGCTGTGCCTGCGGTGGCTGCTCGCGCAGATCTTCCGGATGCCGAAATCGCAGACCTGGCGTTTCGACGCCGACGGCTCGGCCGGAAAGACGGTGATGGCCTCCTCGACGGCGGCGGCTCCGGTGGCCGACGATATCGAAGCCTTCGACGATGTGCGTTCGGCCTCGGCCTGGCTGACCGGCACCCGGTGGGCGCCGGAACTGCATCTCACCGTCACCGCGGAACCGCACGCGGATGTCGGGCAGTTGCGCCGCCGCGTTCTCGACGAGGCCGTGCCTCGGCTGCGCCAGGCGCTCGAGCTCGAATCCATCCCGGTGAGCTTGGAGCTGGGCTTCGCCGATGCGGGGAAGAAGCCGCAGCTGCGCTGATGCGCTCATCAGTCGCGCTGATCGGCGCGAGCGCGCCATCGGGCACGACGCGCGGCAGCGGCACCGGGCGACAGGGGACATGGCTCGGGTGCGGCGGGGCCGAGCGTCCGCCGCACGCTGTGCCCGATAGCCTGACGATATGCAGTGTTCGCCGACGACACCGAACCCGTGGTGAGCGCGGACTGGTACACCCGTCCGGGCCGGATCGCGGTGCTCACCGGGGCCGGGATCTCGACCGATTCCGGGATCCCGGATTTCCGTGGGCCCCGCGGGGTGTGGACCGAGGACCCGATCGCGGAACTGCTGTCGACCTACGACAACTATCTCGCCGATCCGGACCTGCGCCGCCGCTGCTGGCTGGCCCGCCGCGACAATCCCGCCTGGCAGGCCAGACCCAATGCCGCCCATACCGCGTTGGTCGAACTCGAACGGGCCCGGCCGCTCACCATCATCACGCAGAACGTCGACCGGTTGCACCAGCGCGCCGGATCCTCACCCAGCCGGGTGATCGAAATCCACGGCAACATGTTCGACGTGGTCTGCGTCGACTGTGACTACACCTCCACGATGGCCGCGACGCTCGAGCGGGTCGCTGCTGGTGAGGACGATCCGCCGTGCCCGCGGTGCGGTGGAATCCTCAAGGCGGGCACGGTGATGTTCGGGCAGGCGATGGAACCGCGCACCATGCTGAAGGCGACGATCACCGCGGAATCGGCCGATCTGTTCGTGGCGATCGGCACCTCGTTGCAGGTGGAGCCCGCCGCATCGCTGTGTGCGCTCGCGGTGGACAACGGCGCCGACCTGGTGATCGTCAATGCCGAGCCGACGCCCTACGACCGCATTGCCACCGAGGTCATCCGCGAGCCCATCGGCGCCGCCGTCCCCGATCTCGTTGCCAGGATCCTGGGTTACTAGCGCCTCGGTCCTGCCGATCGTCCTCGCGTGGAAAGCATTGCCGTCGAGACGGTTCGGATATCGGAACGCTATTCGCGAACGCTGCTCGGCGTCGACCCGAAACGCTGCCGGAAGGCGGTGCTGAAACTGCTCACCGAGCCGAAACCGAGTCCCAGGGCGATATCGGTGACGCTGGTGTGCCGGTAGGCCGGGTTGCGCAGCCGGGCATGTGCGAGCTGTAGCCGCTCTTCCCGGATGAGTTCGCGCGGGGTGGTGCCCGCCTGCTGGAGGGCGAGCTGGACCTGGCGCACCGACCAGCCGAGAGCCCGCGCGATCTGCGCGCTGGACAGCTCCGGATTGCCGGCGTGACGGCGAATGTAGTGCCGCACAGCCGATTCGACCTCGCCGAGGTGGCTGCCCGTGGTCGGTGCCGAGCCGAGGGCGAGCATGCAGATCAGATCGACCAGCCGCTCGGCCACCGCATCGAACTGGGCCGCGGTGAGCGCGCCGACCTCCTCGTACAGTCCGGTCAGCATGGTCGCGGCCACCCGGCCGAGGCCGGTGCTGAGGTCGAGTGGGCGTGCGGGTGGTTCGGCACGGTTGAGCCGGTGCTGGATCTCGCGGCGCGGAATGGTCATGATCAGCCCGTGGGTGCCGCTGCACGCGGTGAACGACAGCGGCCGATTGATGGTGATCAGACTGCTCATCCCGGGCCGCAGCGAGCCGCTGCGTCCCTCGCTGCTCAGGTCGAAGCGCCCGGTGAGTGGCATGACCAGGCGATAGTCGTCATCGGGATCGGCGCGGATGTGGGTGGCCGCGCGGGTGTAGACGATCGGGTCGGATTCCCGGCCGACGATCTGATAGGTGTCGGTGCGGTGGCGCCGGATCCGGCCGTAGAAATCGGTGGCCGAGCCGAACTCGTAGCTCAAGCGCACACCCTGGAAGGAATCGACCAGCTCGGCCCAGTAGTCGACACGTTCGCGAGGGTCCACGTCCGCCGTCGACGCCTCCTCGACTACCGCCTCACCTACCATCACAGACTCCGTTCCGTGCCGTGGGTGGACCGGGCCTCGGCTGTATCGCCCGTGCAGCCGAGGATATGTCGTCGACGTCCGGTTTCGGGCCGAGTCGCGCGGTTCGTTCTGCGCCGGAGCGCAAAGTTCGTGCGTTCGCCGACAACCGCGCGGGGGCCGGCATCACTACATTTTCGTCTGTCCGGCGTCCGAAGGGCGACGAGGGTCGCGCGGTAGGGGTATGGGTGAAGATTCTCAGTAGTCGTTGGCACTGTTTCGAATACATGCCGGTAGACCCCGGGCCCTGCGCCGTCGAGCTGGCACCGGCGTCGGTCGCGGTGGCGCGCACCTTCCACGACTGCCTACTACTGCACATCTATGTCGAGCCGGGCGAGCGCGGACCCTCGGGCGAGGTCGTCCGGGCGATCCAGGCGATGATCGCGCAGAGCGCGGCGGCCTATGTGGTGATCAACGGGTCTCCGGTGCTGCCGAGCGGCGCGGGCCGCGCCGCGATGTCCGGGCCGGATCTGCTCGCACATCTGGCCGACACCCTCGACCTCGTCGAGGAGATCGCCGAACGACTGGAGGAGCGCGGCGAACGCGTGCACCTGATGCCGTTCGGCTGGCGCCTGGAATGCGGGCGAGCGTGCGCGTTCGCCGGGCCCTGCGATGTCGTCCGGGTCGGTGAGCCCACACAGCTACGCCGGCGAAGGCCCGGCCCATCCGCGATGCCCGCCACCTTCACCACCTTCGGCGCCACCCGGGCCAAGCCGTCCGGGTGGGCGACGATGCACCTGATACCGCCGCGACGTCAGCCGATCGGTCCGAGCACGCGGTCGAGATAGGCGTTGGCGAACACGCCCTTCGGGTCGAAGCGGCGGCGCACCTCGGCGAACCGATCCCACTCCGGGTACCTGCCACGCAGCGTCTGCGCGGTCTGGAAATGGCGTTTGCCCCAGTGCGGGCGGCCGTCGAAGCGGTCGAAGACCGCCTCGCAGGCCCGGAAGTACGGCTCGAAATCCATGCCCTGGTACATGTGCACGGCGATATAGCAGGTGTCGCGGCCGCCCGCGGGGGAGAGGAACGCGTCGTCGGGAGCCACCCAGCGCACCTCGATCGGCATCGGGGTGTCGTAGCGGGTGGACAGCTCCTTGATCGCGCGGATGGCCTCGGCCGAATGTTCGCGCGGGATGGCGTATTCCATCTCGGTGAAGCGGATCAGGCGCGGCGAGGCGAACACCCGATAGGACCGGTCCACCTGGCGGCGGTAGCTGCCCGCATAGGCCGCGCCCCGGTGGATCCACGGCACCAGCCGCGGCTGCCTTCGGCCGAGTCGGCACAGCGCGTCGAAGGTGTAGTTGGACATCAGAATATCGGCGAACCAGTCCACCAGCGCCGGACGCGGCTGCTCGGTGAGATCGACCCGATTGTTGCGCTTGGTCATGGCGATCGGGCTGTGCGCGAACATGTAGAACTCGAAATGGTCGTTGCCCTCGACATAGGTATCGAGGTCGTCGAGCACTTCCTCGACCGGCACCGGCCGCTCGATACCTTCCAGCACGAATGAGGGCACCAGCCGCAACGTCATCGCGGTGATCACGCCGAGTGCGCCGAGATTCACCCGGGCCGCCCGCCAGCCGTCCGGATCGGATTGTTCGTTCAGCTCGACGACACTGCCGTCCGGGCGCATCAACTCCACCGAATGCACTGCGGCCGAAAGGTTTTGCAGGGTGGCACCGGTGCCGTGGGTCGCGGTGGCGGTGGCTCCGGCGATGGTCTGGGCATCGATATCGCCGAGGTTGGGGAAGGCCAGCCCGTGGTTGTGCAGCGCCGGGCTCGCGGCGTGCAGGGTGATACCGGCCTCGACCCTGGCCAGGCCGTTGTCGCGGTCGACGTCGAGCACCCGGTTCATCCGCGACAGATCCAGCAGCAGCCCGTCGGTCAGGCAGATGTCGGTGAACGAATGCCCCGAGCCCGCGACGCGCACCTGCTGCCCCGCGTCCGCCGCCCGGCCCACTAGGTCCGCCAGCTCGTTGCGATTGCGCGGAGCCGCGAC
Source organism: Nocardia sp. CDC519 (assembly GCF_059509835.1). Taxonomy (NCBI): domain Bacteria; kingdom Bacillati; phylum Actinomycetota; class Actinomycetes; order Mycobacteriales; family Nocardiaceae; genus Nocardia; species Nocardia sp. CDC519. The sequence goes on from NZ_CM183377.1 coordinate 4,078,091, forward strand.
GGACGCCGGCGCGCACTTCTGATCGCCGGCCCAGTTCATCCACGAATTGGTCACATGTCCAACTGTAAGGGATGGATTGTGACCTGCGCTACCCGCGGTGCGATCGCTAGCGTGCTGGGATCAGCGGCGGCGGCCGGTGCACAGTGCGGCCTTGGCCTGCTCGACCTCGTTGTCGTCGAGCGGCGGAATCGACAACGGCCGTCGCGGCACGAGTTCGGTGCGCACGCCGTTGAGGGCGAGTGCCATGTAGCGCCGCCACACCTGGTCGTTGACCGGTCGGGCGAACTCCGCCAGTCCGTCGACCATGTGGACCATCGCGAAGAAATCCGACGCCACGACATCGGGTTGCAGCGCGCCTGCCTCCCTGGCGCGATCGACGATCCTGGCCACGACCGGCTTGATCCGATCGCGGACGCAGCTGAACTGCTCGAGATCGTCTTCGAATTCCAGCATGACCTCGCTGAACCCGCGATTGGTCGCCATATGCCTGCACGCGTACTCGAAGAAATCGACCAGGCCCTGCCACGGGTCCGGGTGGCGGACGCATTCCTCTGCGGTTTCGGCGAATTCGTCGAGGTGCTGCTGGAAGACCTCGGAGATGAGCTCCTTCTTGTTCGCGAACCGGCGGTAGACCGTGCCCACGCCGACCCCCGCGCGCTCGGCGACGTCATCGAGGGTGATCTCGAGTCCGTGGTCGGCGAACAGCTGGCGCGCGGCCTCGACGATGCGCTGCTGATTGCGTGCGGCATCGGCGCGCAAACGCCGGGTCGGAGGCATGGTCGTGGCGGGATTCACACCCTCATGCTATCAGCGGCGGGATTAAGTGGAGACAGCTCCTCCGTTACTGTGGTAGCGTTCCAGATAACCGGAGGAACCACCTCCGTTTATTTTTCAACGAGGGGCGACGTGACCACCACCATCGAACGCGGGCCGGACCCGCAGCAAAAACCGACGTCAGGCAGGCGTGGCTCGCACGCACTGCGCTGGTGGGTGCTCGCCGTCCTCGGCGTCGCCCAGCTCATGGTCGTGCTCGACGCGACCGTGGTGAACATCGCGCTTCCCGAGGCGCAGCGAGATCTCGGCTTCGGCGACGCCGACCGACAATGGGTCATCACCGGCTACGCGCTGGCCTTCGGTAGCTTGCTGCTACTGGGTGGCCGGCTCAGCGACCTGTTCGGCAGGCGCAACACCTTCATCGTCGGCCTGGTCGGCTTCTCGGTGGCCTCCGCGATCGGCGGCGCGGCCACCAACTTCGAGATGCTGGTCGGCGCCCGCATCGGCCAGGGTGTGTTCGGCGCGCTGCTGGCGCCCGCGGCGCTGTCGCTGCTGACGGTCACCTTCACCGAACCGTCCGAACGGGCCAAGGCCTTCGGCATCTTCGGGGCGGTCGCCGGTACCGGCGGCGCCATCGGCCTGCTGCTCGGCGGCGTGCTCACCGAGTGGGCCTCGTGGCGCTGGGTGATGTTCGTGAACTTGGCCTTCGCCGCCGTCGCGCTGGTCGGCGCGGTGCTGCTGCTGGCCAAGCACACCGTCACCGAACGGCCGAAGCTCGATATCCCGGGCACCGTCGTGGTCACCGCCGCGTTGTTCGGCATCGTCTACGGCTTCTCGCACGCCGAGACCGACGGCTGGACCAACCCGGTCACCCTGGCCTTCCTGTTCGGCGGCGCGGCGCTGCTTGCGGTGTTCGTCTGGCTGGAAACCCGGGTCGCCAACCCGCTGCTGCCGCTGCGCGTCGTGCTCGATCGCACCAGGGGTGGATCGTTCCTCACCGTGTTCGTCATGGGCATCGGGATGTTCGCGATCTTCCTGTTCCTGACCTACTACATGCAGCTCACCCTCGGGTACTCGCCGATCACCACCGGTGTGGCGTTCCTGCCGATGGTGGCCGCGATGATCGTGTCCTCGACCACCACACCGTCGCTGCTGCTGCCGAAGCTGGGGCCGAAGGTCGTGGTCAGCGCCGGATTCCTGATCGCCGCGGCCGGTATGGCGTGGCTCACCCGGATCGGCCTGGACACCGGCTACACCACCCACATCCTGCCCGGCCTGATCCTGATGGGTCTCGGTCTCGGTGGCGCGATGGCGACGGCGTTCCAAGGCGCCACGGCCGGGGTGCACCACGAAGATGCGGGCGTCGCCTCGGCGACGATCAACACCAGCCAGCAGGTGGGCGGCTCGATCGGCACCGCGCTGCTGAGCACCATCGCGGCCTCGGCGGCCAGTGACTACCTGGCCGGCCGGACCCCGGACCAGCTCACCATCGCGCAATCGGCGATCGAGAGCTACACCACCAGCTTCTGGTGGGCCACCGCGATCTTCGTGATCGGCGCCGTGGTGACGGGCGTGCTGCTGCCCAACACCGCGCCCGCGCCGGCCGAAGGGGAGTTGGTGCTCGCGCACTGATCGTTCGCTCGAAAGTACTGCCGCTCGTAGGGCTTCCGGCTCGGCGGGCGGCAGTGCTGTATCGGTCGCTCGCCGACGAGAGTCGTCGCTCGTGTTGCGTCGTGCCGGATATTCGCGGTGCGAGCGGTGGCGCTCGGCGGTGTGGTTCGATAATCGGCGGGGCGGCGGTAGCGGGGGAGCTCAGCAGTTCTGCGGCGGTGGTGCCCCGGCGAAACGGCCCTCCAGAAAGTCGAGCGCTCGTAACGCGCCCGGCAGGACGGCGCCGGAATGGTCGGCGCCGACGAGCAGATCCAGCTGCACCGGAGTGCCTGCTGCGCAATAGCGTTCGGCCGTCCGCCGCACCGGCGCCACCGAGATCAGGTCGGCCGTGCCGTGCCATAGATACAGCGGAGCGGTGGGAACACCGGTGAAGGTCTCCAGACTGTTGTCCCGCAGAATCGGTGCGGCGGCGGGATCTTCGGTGGGTGGTTCGGTGAAGACGTCATCGGTGGCGAGGCCCGCTGCGGCCCGGATGATCTCGTCCGCGCAGGCGTCGTCGACGCGATCGAGCAACGCCTTCCCGGCAGGATTGAGATACCGATCCAGGGAGACCGCCGGATACTCGCGAGCCAGACCGACCGCCGCCGCGAAACCGAGACCGAACATCGGATTCGGCCGATCGCCGAGATCACCGGCCAGCGCACCCAGATTCATCGGTACCCCGCCCGCCGCCGCGCCGGCGATGGGCAGTTCAGGCGCGTAGTCCGGGGCAAGGGCGGCGGCGAAGCCGGTGGCCATGCCGCCACCGGAGTAGCCGGCCAGCGCCACCGGACTGTCGTCGAGTCCGGTCGAATCGAACTGCCGGACCGCGCGAATCCCGTCCAAGGTGATCCGCCCGCCCAATTGCGCGGCGCCATAGGCACTGTCCGGGCCGAGGTGATCGGGCACCGCGACCGCCCAGCCGCGAGCCAACAGCAGATTCACCGCAGGAGCCTCGCGCAGCGTCCCGGCGAGCAGCGAATGCGAAGGTGCGCAGCGTGGCCCGAGCGAGTTGACGAACGGCTGATACGACACCAGCGGCCGGTCCGGCACCTCGCCCGCGGGCACAAGCACCGTGGTCACCGCGGCAATCGGCTCCCCGCGCGAATCCGTGCTGCGGAAAGCCAACTGCCAGCCGGTGGCACCGGCGAATCCGGCGGCGCTCACCTGCCTACTGCGAATCACCGCCCCCGGCCGATATTCGCCGATATCGGCGGGCGCCGAGTAGAAGGATTCGCCTTCGGTCGCCGGGTGGATGGTCATCGTCACGGCGGGATTGCCGCCCAGTGCCAGCACGGACGCGACGAAGAGCGCGAGGGTCAGACGGCGGATCATCAGACTCGCCCGACGCGCCGGAGAATGCCGTATGCTCAACGTTTGCTCGGGTGCGGCGTGGCGCTCGGACCGGTGCCGGCGTCGCCGTATTCGTGAACTCCGCGGTGCCGCCATCACCGACTCCGAGACGAGGCTGTGGACTGCGTCGGGTCTTCGGCGAAGACCTCAGTCGATTCGTACTGCGCGCCGGTCGGTGTGTCAACGAGGGGCGCCGCCCGAGCAGTCGCGCCGTCGGCCGGTGCCGTTGCCGCCGATAGCGTCACGGTGGACGCCGGGGCGCCGACGCGGCCGGTCATCGGGCTCGGACAGGAGGTTGGGGACGTGTCATCGCGGGCCGAAGCCCGGATCGCCGATCCGCGGGTACTGCTCGTCGTGGCGCTCGGCGGCGGGCTCGGTGCGCTGGCGCGCTACGGTTTCGCGGTCTGGCTGCCGACGCGTCCGGAGGGGTTCCCGGTGGCGACGTTCGCCGTCAACGTGATCGGCTGCGCCGCGATGGGCGTGCTGATGGTTCTCATCACCGAAGTGTGGGTAGCCCACAGGCTGCTGCGCCCATTCCTCGGCGTCGGTGTGCTCGGCGGATTCACCACCTTCTCCACCTACAGTGCCGAGATTCGTACACTGCTCGAATCGGGTGCCGTCGGTATGGGGCTCGGCTATCTCGGTGCCACGATGGTGACCTGCCTGGCGGCAGTGGTTGCGGGGATGGCGGCTGCGCGGTGGGTAACTGGAAGTGTGCGGTGAACAAGGTGAACGGCACGGAAGGGGGTCAGCGATGACCGAGGCGATCGGCGGTGCGGGGCAGTGGGCGCACGCCGCGCGGCTGGTACTGCTGCTCGGCGAAGACGCACGCTGGCGGCACGGCCCGCTGTACCACGAGATCGTTCGCCGGGCCCGCGACGGCGGGCTGCCCGGTGCCAGCGTGTGGCGTGGTGTCGAGGGTTACGGCGCGTCCTCCCGGATCCATACCGTCCGGCTGCTGGACCTGGCCGAACAACTACCGGTGATGGTGATGATCGTCGACGATGCCGCGCGGTTGCGTGCTTTCGTCGACGACAACGCCGAGTTGTTCGACACGGTGACCGTGACCTTGTCCGATGTCGAACTCTGGCAGCCGGCGGTGCGCCGATGACGGCCATCTGGGTGGTGGTGGGCGGAATGCTCGGCGCCCCTGCGCGATACCTCATCGATCGCGCCGTCGCGGCCCGCTGGGATTCCATGCTGCCTTTGGGGACGTTGACCGTTAACATTGTCGGTTCGGCGCTGCTCGGTGCATTGATCGGGGCGGGGGCGAACGGCTGGCTGCTGGCGGGCGCGGGAACCGGATTCTGCGGTGCGCTCACCACCTTCAGCACGTTCGGCTTCGAGACGATCAGGTTGGTGTCCGACGGTGCGTACGGCTACGCCCTCGGCAACATCGTGCTGAGTGTCGCGACCTGCCTGGCCGTGGTGTTCGCCGCCGCGTCCGTGACCGAATGGCTGTTCACATGATTCTGATGACGAGCCGGGCACAGCCAACCCGGAAGGGAGATCCCAGCATGGCGCACGATCGAGCCGGACGGCCCGCACGCCCGAGCGACCTGGTGGACGTCCCCGGTCTGGTGACCGCCTACTACACCCGGATCCCGGATCCCGCCGAGCCGGCGCAGCTGGTGGCGTTCGGCACCTCGGGCCATCGCGGGTCCAGCCTGGACACCACCTTCAACGAGGCGCACATCCTCGCCATCACCCAGGCCATCGTGGAATACCGCGCCACCCGCGGGATCACCGGTCCGGTCTATCTGGCTCGCGATACGCACGCCCTGTCCGAGCCGGCCTGGACCACGGTGCTCGAGGTGCTCGCCGCCAACGGTGTCACGGCGATGATCGATTCGCGCGACCGCTACACCCCGACGCCTGCTCTCAGTCATGCCGTGCTGCGCCACAATCGCGGCGGCACCAAGCATCAGGCCGACGGCATCGTCGTCACGCCCTCGCACAACCCGCCGCGCGACGGCGGCATCAAGTACAACCCGCCGCACGGCGGTCCCGCCGACACCGTCGCCACCGACGCGATCGCCGAGCGCGCCAACGAACTGCTGCGCGGCGGCCTCGCCGAGGTCGAGCGCGGCACCCTCGCGCAGGCCATGCCCACCGTCGAGCGCTACGACTATCTCGATCACTACATCGCCGATCTGCCGAGCGTGCTCAACCTCGACGCCATCCGCGGCGCGGGCATCCGGCTCGGCGCCGACCCGATGGGTGGGGCCAGCGTCGACTATTGGGAGGAGATCGGTCAGCGCTACGACCTCGAGCTCGAGGTGGTCAACCCGCTGGTCGATCCGACGTGGCGGTTCATGCCGCTGGATTCCGACGGCAAGATCCGGATGGACCCGTCTTCCCGGTTCGCGATGAACTCGCTGGTGTCGATCAAGGACGACTACGACATCTCCACCGGCAACGACGCCGACGCCGACCGCCACGGCATCGTCACTCCGGACGGCGGGCTGATGAACCCCAATCACTTCCTCGCCGTCGCCATCGAATACCTCGTGCCCAACCGAATGGGCTGGGACGCGCTCACCAAGATCGGCAAGACCGTGGTGACCTCGTCGATGATCGACCGGGTGGTGAGTGTGCTCGGCCGTGACGTGCACGAAGTGCCGGTCGGGTTCAAATGGTTCGTGCCCGGATTATTCAGCGGCAGCCTCGCTTTCGGCGGTGAGGAGAGCGCCGGCGCCTCGCTGCTGCGGATGGACGGCAGCGTCTGGACCACCGATAAAGACGGCATCGTGCTGGCCCTGCTGGCCGCGGAGATCACCGCCGTCACCGGGCAGAGCCCGTCGGCGCGGTACGTGGAACTCGAGCGCCGCTACGGCAGCCCCGCCTACGCCCGCGTCGACGCACCCGCCACCGCCGAGCAGAAGAAGCTGCTGGCCGAACTGGCCCCCGAGCAGGTGAGTGCCTCCGAGATCGCCGGCGAACCGATCACCGCGGTGCTCACTCGCGCGCGCGGCAACGGCGCGCCGCTGGGTGGGTTGAAGGTCACCACCGAGAACGCGTGGTTCGCGGCACGCCCCTCGGGCACCGAGGACAAGTACAAGATCTACGCCGAGTCGTTCCACGGTCCCGAGCATCTCGAGCAGGTGCAAGCGGCCGCCGAGGAACTGGTGGGGCAAGCTCTATCGGGTGACCGCTAGTTCGAAAGCTCTACCCCGCGAGATCTGGGTCCTGGTCGGGGCCGCGTTCGTCATCGCCATCGGATTCGGCCTCGTCTCGCCCGTGCTGCCGCAGTACGCGCGCAGCTTCGGCGTCGGTTTCGCGGCGGCCTCGGCGATCGTCAGCGCGTTCGCCCTGATGCGGCTGCTATTCGCGCCGATGAGCGGACGGCTGGTGCAGAAGCTCGGCGAGCGCTGGGTCTACACCAGCGGTCTGCTCATCGTCGCGGTGTCGACCGGCGCCAGCGCCTTCGCGCAGACCTACTGGCAGCTGCTGGTGCTGCGTTCGGCCGGTGGTATCGGCTCGACCATGTTCACGGTGTCATCGCTGGCCCTGCTGATCCGGATGTCGCCCTCGGACCAGCGTGGCCGCATTTCCGGTCTGTGGTCGACCAGCTTCCTCATCGGCTCGCTGGCCGGGCCCTTGATCGGTGGTCTGCTGGCCGAGTTCGGGCTGCGCGCGCCGTTTTTGATCTATGCGATCGCGTTGCTCATCGCCTGTGCCGTTGTGTACTTCAACCTGCGCAATTCACATCTGGCCGCGCCGGAGACCGCGGAGACCGCGCCGGCGAGCATGAGTTTCCGCGACGGGCTCGCGCGGTCGGAATACCGGGCGGTGCTGTGGTCCAACTTCGCCAACGGTGCCGCCGTGTTCGGTGTGCGTATGGCGCTGGTGCCGCTGCTGGTGGTCGAGGTGCTGGAACAGCCTGCAGGCATGGCGGGGGTGGCGTTGACGGTGTTCGCGGCGGGTAATGCCGTGGTGCTGTTCTTCTCCGGTCAGCTCTCCGACCGCTTCGGCCGCAAACCGTTCCTCATCATCGGCACCACCGTCTGCGCGATCGGCACGGCCGGCCTCGGTGTGGCGCCCGACGTGCTCTGGCTGCTGGTGTCATCGTTCGTCGCCGGACTCGGTTCCGGCATGTTCACTCCGGCGCAGCAGGCCGCCGTCGCCGACATCATCGGCCCCAAGGTGCGCGGTGGGCCGGTGCTTGCCGGGTTCCAGATGTCGGCCGATCTGGGCGCGGTGCTCGGCCCGATCGTGGTCGGTTTCATCGCCGAGCGGTTGAACTTCGGAGTGGGCCTGGCCGTCACCGGTGGGTTGTTGGCCGTCGCCGCGGTGGCCTGGCTGGTGGTGCCCGAGCCGATGCGGCGCGGCGAGGTGCGGGTGGAGAAACGCATCGAGACCGTCGACGAGGAAGCCGATCAACTCGCGGCGCCCTGCACCTGTGACGGCGGGCCGGGCGGGGGAGTGGCGGCGAACTCCGTCGAGCAGGTCGTGCACGCCGACAGTGAGGCGAAGGGCAGGCGATAGAACTCGCCTGTGCGGCGGGTGCGGCAGCCGCCGGCCCGGCCTCGAGGCAAAGTGGTTCGGGTGAGCACTTCGCCGTCGAACTACACGCCCCGGCCGATGTCCAGCACGACCACCTATGCGCTGGGCGCCGTCGCGCTGGTCCTCATCGGGCTGCTCGTCTTCCTCGCCTACCGCTGGATGGACGATGAGGCCGAGATCCGCAACGACGGCTACGGCACCGTCCGTGACGCCGCGGTAGTGACCGCGGTCCAGCCCGACGGCGCCATCGTGCTCGGCCGCCCCGGCGTGACCAAGATCATCGACGTCTTCGAGGACCCGCTGTGCCCCGGCTGCGGTGCGCTCGAGCACATCTTCGGCCAGGAAATCGCCCAGAAGCTCGACGAAGGCAAACTCGCCATCCGGTACCGCTTCGTCAACTTCCTCGACGACAAATCCGGCAGCGGCGACTACTCCACCCGCGCCATCGCGGCCCTGCAATGCGTCGCCGCCGACGGCTCCGGCCCCACCTACGCCGCGTTCCACGACGCCCTGTTCACCACCCGCCAGCCCAAAGAAGGCGGTTCTGACCTCAGCAATGACGATCTGGCCGCCCTCGCCCGGGACACCGGAGCCACCCCGGCCGCCGCGGACTGCATCACCACCGGCGCCCGCCTCGACGCCGCCAAGATCAACGCCGTCACAGCCGACGCCGACCTCACCACCCTCCTCGACGACGACGCCGCCACCCCCTCGGTCTTCGACGGCACCACCAAGATCGACGTCGGCAACCAGGACTGGGTCGCCGACCTGGCCCCCTGACCAGCCGTTCAACCCCCGTATCGAGGCGATTTGGTTCCCGGTCCCCACGTGGTGTAACTTCGTTCAGGCAGCCGGGGAACACCGGCGGCACACCACTCGGGGCTATGGCGCAGCTGGTAGCGCACCACACTGGCAGTGTGGGGGTCAGGGGTTCGAGTCCCCTTAGCTCCACTCCACTCGATACAAGGCTCATGCTCATGAAGAGCGTGAGCCTTGAGTCGTTTCGTCGTGTTCATGGTGCAGCGCGTACCGCTTGTCGGACCAGTCGAGGCGGAACTCGTCGATACGCTCGACCGCGCCTCCGGCTGTCTCGTTTCCTCGAGGGAATGGGGAGGCTTCGCATACCGACCATTCGCCGGCAGATCCTGCTCACCGCCTGGCGGGACGAGCAAGCGGCGGATCGGACGGACGGGCATTTCGCGGCGCTCACCCTCGGTCGCACACGGCCGCGAAACCTGGTCCGATTCCTCCGCGAGGGCGCCCGGCTCGGCCCGTTCGAAGGGACCTGGAACCCCACCGGCCCGTACGCCGATCGCCTGGCCGCTCTCACCGGTGACATCCGGTAACTGCCGTGCTCGCGGGGTCGCACGGTCCCACCGTGGTGCAGGCCAGAGTTCGCCGCGCCGTCCGCCGGCGGGCCGTAACGAATACGGCGAGCGTCGGCGGCGCGCCTGCCGAGATCAAAGCCGCAACGATATTTCGCATTGTTCAACGGAAGATATGAATTCCGCTGCCGGTCCATGAATTTTTGGCTGCTATGGGGTAGCGGGCCGCGAATGCAGTCCGATCCGGTTCGGCGAAATCGGTTCAGTCGCAATTGCCCATGTTCACCGAGCGTGGCAACAGCCCATTCGGATCAGAGCCGCGCGTGGTGGATTATGAAGCGGATCACGACGTCTCGTCTCGGATGGTGGGGAGCCGGGTGTGCTGGTAGTTTTCCGAAACGTCGGACGAAACGAATCGCTGTGGATTCGCTCCGAAATCCATTCGCATTCTTGCCGCCTACTCCATTTCGGAATGGCGGCCCACACCACTCTGCCCGGTGTCGATTTCTCGGTGCGCAATTCGCCGCGGGAATCGGCGCGCTACACCCTGTTGGAGCTGTCATGACCATCGTCGGCGCACCGCCGCCCGGAAACCCGCGGACCGTTCCGCGTGCTCTCGCCAGGGACCGCGCCCTCCTGACCGGATACTTCGCCGGGCTCGGCGTCGTCACCGCAGTGTGGGGGACCCGGATCCCCGCCGTGCAGGACGCGGCGGGACTCGACACCGCGGGTCTGGCGGCGGTGCTGCTCGCCGCGGCCATCGGGATGATCGCCGGCCTGCGGGTCGGCGGGCGGCTCGCCGGGCGGTACGGGCTGCCGGCTCTGTTGACCGGCGGCGGCCTGGGTTTCGCGATGAGTCTGGCGCTACTCGGAACATGCGGCAACGTTGTGGCGGCCGGTGCCGCGGCGCTGGTCTTCGGTACCGCGCACGGGGTGCTGGATGTCGCGGCCAATGCCGCTGCTGTCGACCTCGAGCGGGCGTGTCGGCGCCCGATCATGTCGGGCCTGCACGCGGCCTACAGTCTAGGCGCGCTGGGCGGAGCCTCCATCGCCGTCGCCACGGCGCACATGTCACACACCTATCTCTTCCTCGGTATCGCCGCCGTCGCGATCGTGACGACCGTGACGGCCGCGCCGATCACCCGCGAGCTCGGCGGTCGGATACCCGACGGCGATGCGGAACCGGAGAGCACACAGTCCCCGGCCGCTCGGATCTGGCTGCTCGGCGCGCTGGCGGCCGCATGCCTGCTCGGCGAAGGTGCTGCCGCCGATTGGTCGGCTGTGCACCTGACCGATCTCGGTGCCTCACCGGCGCTCGGTGCCGCGGCCTTCGCCGGGTACAGCGCGGCCATGGCAGCAGGCAGGTTGGCAGGCGATCGGCTGACGATCCGTTTCGGGGGGCCGAAAATCGTTCGCGCCGGGGCGATCCTGGCCGCTGCCGGACTACTCGCCGGCGCGATATCCGCCGAGATCGCGGTCGCGCTGGCCGGTTGGGCGCTGTTCGGTCTCGGCCTGTCGGTCACCATTCCGTCGCTGTTCAGCGCGGCAGGGGCGGGTGGTCCGCGCGCAGTGGCGACGGTGGCGGTGACCGGTTACCTGGGTTTGCTCGCCGGCCCTGCCGCTATCGGTGCCCTGGCGACCGCGACGACCCTGCCCTTCGCCCTCCTGCTGCCCGCGGCCCTCGCCGTGGCCGTGGCTTTCCTGTCCCCACGAGTCCTGGAGAACCGATGACCATCGAACCCCTGCACCAGACCGCGGAACTCGACGCGGTGATCTTCGACTACAACGGTGTGATCGGCCTGCAACCCACCCCGGCCATGTGGGGCGAGCTCGCCGAGCTTGCCGATCGGGCGGACGATCTCGCACGTTTCCAGAGCGCGTTCTGGGATGCCCGCGAACCCTACGATTCCGGCACCCTCGACGACGCCGACTTCTGGACCGCCGTCCTCGGCCACCGCCCGGACCCGGTCCGGCTCGCCCGGCTCCGCGCCGTCGACGCCGCCATGTGGACCCATACCGACAACCGGGTCGTCGAGCTGCTGCACCGCATCGAGCGTGCGGGACTGCCGATGGTGTTGCTGTCCAACGCACCTCATCCGGTGAGCGAAGCTCTCGACGCCGCCGACTGGCGCACGGCGATGGCCGATGCCCTCTATTCGTGCCGCCTTGGGATGAACAAACCCCACCCCGATACCTACCGAAAGGCGCTCGCCGCCACCGGTGCCGCAGATCCCGGGGCGGTCCTGTTCATCGACGACCGCGCCGACAACTGCGCGGCCGCCGCCCAGGTGGGCCTGCGGACGCTTCACTACACGGGTTCGCCGACGCAGCTCGAAGACCGTATCCGCGCGGTGATCGCCACCGTCTGAGGACCGGCACCGGCGGAGCACGGCATGTGCTCGCGTTCACGAGCCGAGGTAGAGCCGTCCGGCGGATGCATCCGGCCGTGCTCGCTCGAGTTCGGACCGATCATTGTGGCCGGTCCGGCAGCCGTCTGCGCAGGCCGAAACGAGCGGCCAAGCCGCTGACGGCCAGATGAAAGATCGTCCTGCCGCCCCGGACGGGCGAGTCCTTCTCGGTGGCGACCCAGATCTGGAAGTTCTTCGGGCTGAACGGGATCGAAATGTGCTCGTGTGTGATCGACCATTGACCGTCCGAGCGCCGCAGGCAGACGGTTTCTCGCACCCAGATCGACAGCTCGATGCCGCCTTTGTGTTTACCCGAGTCCAGGTGGAGCATATTCGCGAATGCGACATCACGGTCCGCGACGATGGACAGGTCATGGGTTTCCAGGCCGACAGGACCGTCATAGCCGTCGAACCATCGCACGAAATTGCGGCGCACCTCATCGGTTCCGGTGAACCGCAGCGGTGCGACGGCATCGTAGTAGACGATGTCGGGCGAATAGAACGACATCAGCCGATCGATGTCCTTCGCGCGCTGTGCCTCGGTCCGGCTCGCCAGCAGCGCCCGGATCTCCCGCTCATTCGACGTCATCATGTCTCCGTTCGAGTTTCCGTCCGCGATCGCCATTCCTGGCGACCGACGCATGGCTTCAGCACTCCGACGACGCGGTCCGGGCGAATGTGAGGCGCCCTCGTGGTCGCTCCGGTCGTGCGGAGTGTCCGGTGGTGGTCCGAGCGCCGTTCGTCATGACCGGGAACTGCTGTTACAGCGAGCATGGTCGGGCGCGCGACGACGATCGCGCTGCCGCCCGGCCCGCTCTCGCGCGGCTGCGGTGGGAACAATCGGCCGATTCCACTGCTCGGCTCTCCGGACCGCCCGGCGCCCATGCGGGCTGGACGACCCCGGTCGCGCCCACCGACCGGGATTATGCTGACCGAATGCTGGTGGGACGGGTCGTCGAGCAGGTCGGCATCCGTGACCTGCTGGCCGACGCGATGGCGGGGCACGGCCGTGCGCTGGCTATCCGCGGGGAGGCGGGCATCGGGAAGTCCGCGCTGCTCCGGTACGCCGGTGAAGCGGCCGAGGGCATGCGGGTACTGCGTGGTGTCGGTGTCGAATCCGAGGCCGAATTGGGGTTCGGGGTGCTGCATATGCTGCTGAACCCCTTCACCGATCGGATCGACCGGCTGCCCGGACCGCAGGCGGCGGCCCTGCGCGCGGCGTTCGGCCAGGCGGAGGCGGCCGAGGTCAACCGCTTCCTGGTCGGCGCCGCGACATTGACGCTGCTCGCGGAGTTGGCCGCCGAGACGCCGACGCTGCTGCTCGTGGACGACGCCCAGTGGGTCGATCAGAGCTCCATCGACGCACTGCTGTTCGCCGCCCGGCGTTTCGGCGAGGACGCCGTTGCGATGATCCTCGGGGTGCGTGACACCGCGGTGCCCTTCCCGACTCCTGGCATCGCGAGCATGCGCTTGACCGGTCTGCCCCGGGCCGCAGCCGCCGAACTGCTCGATCGGTACACGCCGGGCCTCACCGTGCCTGGCCGCGAGCGAGTGCTGGCGGAATCGGCCGGTAATCCGCTGGCTCTGCAGGAACTGGGTAGTGCCCGCCGCGCCGCGGAAACCAGCGGGCGATTGGATCCAGGCCATGAAGTCGGCCCGCTGGCCGCCACCTCACGAGTGCAGGAGAGCTTCCGCGCGCAGATCGCCGACCTTCCCGAGGGCACCCGCACTCTGCTGTTGATCGCGGCGGCCGACAGCGGCACCGATATCGGCACGGTGCTCGGCGTCGCCGCCGGCTTCGGATTGTCGGGTGTGGATCTGGAGCCGGCCGAGCGCGCCGGACTGGTGAGCGTGGACAGCGATCGCCTGGAGTTCCGGCATCCACTCATCCGCGCCGCCGTCTACCGGAACGCGCCGCATCATCAGCGGATCGCCGTGCACGAGCGGTTCGCGGTGGCGCTGACCGCGCCGGCGGACGCCGACCGCCGCGCCTGGCACCTCGCGGCGGCCACCACGAAGCCCGATGAGAGCGTGGCCGCTGTGCTCGAGCAGACCGCGCGCCGGCAGCAGGCGCGGGGCGGTGCCATGGCGGTCTCGGCGGCCTACGACCGCGCCGGGCGGCTGAGCGTGGACCCGGAGCGCAAGGCCAATCGCATACTGCTGGCCGCGCGCGCCGCCTACGATGCGGGCAAACCGGACCGCGCGACCCGGCTGGCCGCCGAAGCCGCCGCGCTCACCGACGACCTCGGAATCATTGCGGACGCAACGCATATCAGAGCCCAGGTCGAATACGAGCGCACCTCGCCCGCCGCGGATGCCGAACTCAGCCTGCGGGCTGCCGAACTGATCGTGGACGTCGATCCCGAACGCGCGTCGTTCTTCCTGGCCGAAGCGCTCTGCTGCGCGCGTGACGCGGCCGACCGTGCCCTCCTGCTTCGGGGCACCGAGCTGTTGAATTCCCTTCGGCTTCCGGATGATTCGCCGCTGCGTCCGCACGCGGCCGCCCAGATCGCCTGGGCGGACCTGCTCGGCGGTGCGGCCGCGGCAGCCGTCGAGGTGATGGCCGCGCAAGTCGCTGCCGCGCAGGGCGATACGGTCGATGATCTGCACAAGGTGGTCGCCGCGTTCAGCGCGTTGATGCTGGCCGACGACGCGGCAGCGGCCGCCGTGATGGACGAGATGATCGCGGGCGCGCGTGCGATCGGCGAGCTGCACTGGGTGCCGTACGGGCTCGAAGTGGCCGCGCTCGCGCAGATGTTCTCCGGGGACTTCGGCGAAGCCAGATCCGCTGCGGCCGAGGGGATAGCCCTCAGTGAGGAGATCGGCATGCCGATCGAGGCGGGCGCACTGCGGGCGATCGAGGTGTGGCTGGCGGCGGTGAGCGGAGAGGAGTGTCGGGCGTTGGCCGGGGAGATCCGGGCGAGTTTGTCCGCGACCCATCGCACACATGCGGCGCTCGCCGAATGGGGAGTTGCCATCGCGGATCTGGCCGCGGGCGACTTCGAGGCCGCGCTCGACCGTCTCGACAGCGTGTGCTCCGGGCCCGCCGCATACGACTTCCTGATTCGCGCGGTACCCGACCACGTCGAGGCGGCCGTGCGTGCTGGTCGTCGCGAGCGGGCCCGCGATCACCTCGCCGACTTCGAACAGTGGGCCGAGAGCGTCGGAACCGCCTTGCCGTCGGCGCTGCGATCGCGCTGCCGCGCATTACTGGCGACCGGCGACGACGCTGGTGACCTCTACGCGACGGCGCTGACACAGCACCACAAGCACGGCGGTCCCTACGATCGCGCGCGAACCCAGTTGGTCTACGGCGAGTGGCTGCGCCGCCGCCGCAGACGCTCCGAGGCGCGCACTCAACTGGCCGAGGCGCTCGACACGTTCGACCAGCTCGGCGCCCGGGCCTGGCTGGCGCGGGTGAACGCCGAACTCGCCGCACTCGGCGACCCACCGACCGCGCCGCGGCGCACCGATCCGCTCGCCCAGCTGACGCCGCAGGAAACGCAGGTGGTGCGCCTGGCCGCCGCCGGATACAGCAACAAGGAAATCGGCGCCCGGCTCTTTCTCAGCCCGCGCACCATCGGCCACCACTTGTACAAGGCCTACCCGAAGCTGGGAATCACCCGCCGAGCTGATCTCGCGCAGTTCCGGCTGTAGGCCCGGGCGCCCGGTTACCCATTCGGCCCCGTACACCGCCGCCACACACCAGTCGATCGACCGATGCGGCCGGTCGTACTGTCGACATAGCGTCGCTCGCGTCAGGTTGTCACCGCACACGGAAATGAGACGCACATGCTCCTCGACAACAAAACCGCCGTCATCTATGGCGCGGCCGGCGCCATCGGTTCTGCCATTGCCGCGAGCTTCGCGGCCGAAGGCGCCAACTGCTTCCTGGTCGGCCGCACGGCCGCCACCTTGGATGCCGTGGCCGACAAGATCCGGGCCGACGGCGGCCGCGCGGAAACCGCCGTGGTCGACGTGTTGGACGGGTCCGCCGTCGACGATCACGCCGCCGCCGTTGTCGAAAAGGCTGGCAGCCTGGA
Organism: Nocardia sp. CDC519; assembly: GCF_059509835.1. NCBI lineage: Bacteria > Bacillati > Actinomycetota > Actinomycetes > Mycobacteriales > Nocardiaceae > Nocardia > Nocardia sp. CDC519. The sequence goes on from NZ_CM183377.1 coordinate 4,094,150, forward strand.
CATTTCGGTGAATGTGATCTCCCAGGAGGCATTGTTCGGCCCGCTCGCCGACCTCCCGGTGGAGGCCTTCGCGAACTCGATCTCCCGGCTGCTCACCTCCCAGCTGAACACCACGAAGGCCGCCGCCAGGCACATGGTCACCCAGGAATCCGGGGTCATTCTCTTCTTCGGCGGTTCCGACTACGCCAGCAAGATGCCCGGACTCGGCAACGTCCAGATCGGCAGCGACACCATCGAGGCGCTGCGCCGGCAGTGGGCCTGCGAACTCGGCCAGCACAACGTCCGCGTGCTCACGCTGCGCACCGGCGGCATCCCCGAAACCCTGCCCGACATCCCGCAAACCGAACCTGCCAAGCAGTCCATGATCGACGCCACCCTGCTCAAGCGTGCCGCCACCCGCACCGACGTCGGCCACGTCGCCGCCTTCGCCGCCTCCGACCGGGCCCGCTCGATCACCGACACTCAGATCGACATCTCCTGCGGCGCCTACGCGAACTGAGCGGGGGATCAGGGCCCTCGAAGCACACAGGGGGCGTCGCCTGCAGGTTTCTACGGCGCGCCCCCTCGGAGATGCAAACGAACCCTTGGGCACTGAAGAGTCGTGCTGGGTGCTCCATAGTGTCTGTTGCTATATAGCATGCTGCGCTATACTGAGTGTATGTCGGATCGGCGTGAAGTTCTTCGTGAGGTGATGCTCGAAACGGGCACCACTCAGTCCGAGTTGGCGCGTGTGAGCGGCATCCGTCAACCCAGCATCAGCCAATTCCTTTCCGGCACGGTGAACATGAGCGACGAACAACTCTCCAGGCTGTTGTCCTGCATGGGGTATTGCCTGGAGATCGTCCGGCGACCGATCACGCCTGAACTCACGCGTTCCGAACACCGGTCATGGCGGCTACACCGACAGCTTTCGACTCACCTGAACCGGTCGACCCTTCAAGCGTGGCGTCCGCGGATCGAACGCAACCTGCAGCGGTTGCGTGACGGAGTCTCCGGGCAGCCTCACACCCGCAATATCGACCGCTGGGAGTCACTGATCGAACGCGGCGATGTGCCCGGTCTCCATCGCGTCCTCACCGGATTGGATCGCGACTCCATCGAGATGCGCGAGGTCTCTCCGATGGGTGGATTGCTGCCGCAGGATGAGCGCGCCGAGTTGCTGCGTGCCGGCTGATGCGCCGCCGCCAGTTGGAGCACGCCATCCGGACCGCGTGCCAGATCATCGGCAAGCCCGAGGTGATCGTCGTGGGCTCCCAGTCGATCCTCGGAACCTACCGCGAGGAGGAACTCCCCGCGGACGCGACGATGTCCATGGAGATCGACATCCTCCCGATCGCCGATGACAATGTCGAGACGGCGCGTCTCGCCGACCTCATCGAAGGCGTCGCCGGTGAGTTCTCACCTTTCGAGGAACTCCATGGATTCAGCATCGACGGCGTCGATCTGGAGACCTCCGCTCTCCCGGCCGGGTGGCGGAACCGGCTGGTCAAAGTCCGTAACGTCAATACGGCGGCCCCGTCCGGCCAGCCGCAGTTCACTGGCTGGTGCCTCGACAAAGAGGACTTGTGCGTAGCGAAACTGTGCGCCCTACGTGAGAAGGATCAGAACTTCGTCACTGCGCTGTTGCAGGCAGGCCTAGTGGATTCGAGGGTTATCGCGGAACGCCTGCCGTCGGTCCCGCAGCGGTACCGGTCAGGAGCCGAGCGCGCGCTCGAGTGGCTGTCCTCCCGGGCGTAGGTCTGCGCGACCGGCCTCGTGTACCGAAAGGGTTATCGGGCCTCGGACTGCTCCGGAACGTTGCGGACGTCAGTTCGATCCACGCTGGCGCTCTTGCGCACCGATCTCACACCCCGGCGCTATTCGACGTCATACCAGGGGATTACAGAGGACGAGAAAAGGGCGCATAGCTTCGGAGTAACGACATCGCCGCGCCGCAGGGCCCGCCACGGGCCGGGCGCCGACCGACATCCGACGGTCGGCCGTGCATCGCGCGGGTTGGATCCCCGACTCCGAGGAAGCTCTATGACCACACCTACCTTGTCCCCTCCGCAGCCGGCGCGGCGCGGCGTCGCCGGCGGTGACTACGCCCCACTGCTTCGCCGGGTCAGCGAGGCGGGCCTGATGGACCGGCGGCCGGTGTACTACGCGGTCCGGCTCGGTCTCGTCGGGTTCGCCTTCCTCGCCGGCTGGGCGGCATTCGCCCTGGTCGGTGATTCGTGGTGGACGCTGCTGGTGGCGGCGTTCCTGGCGGTGACCTTCGCTCAGGTCGCTCTGGTCATGCACGATGTCGCGCACCGGCAGGTCTTCCGGCTGCGTCGCCCGACGGAAATCGTCGGCCGAGTCGTCGGCAATGCCGGAATCGGGTTGGGTTACGGCTGGTGGCAGGACAAACACACCCGCCACCACGCCAACCCGAATCACGAGGAACTCGACCCCGATGTAGCGCCCGACATTCTCGTCTGGTCGCAACAGCAGGCGAAGGCCAGCCGAGGGCTGCCGCGCCTCATCGGCAGGGCGCAGGCGTACCTGTTCTTCCCGCTGCTGCTGCTGGAAGGACTGAACCTGCACGTCGCGGGCGTGCGCGCGCTCAGAAACCGATCGGTCAAACACCGTGTCCTCGAGGGCGCGCTGCTGTTCGGCCACTTCGCCGTCTACCTGACGGCCCTGTTCGTCGTCCTGCCCGTGGACAAGGCCTTCGCGTTCTTCGTCGTCCACCAGGCGCTGTTCGGGGTGTACATGGGCTGCATCTTCGCGCCGAACCACAAGGGCATGCCGACCTTGACCGGCGACGAACGCCCCGACTACCTGCGGCGTCAGGTACTGACCTCCCGAAACGTCAAGGGCGGCACGCTGACCGATATCGCGCTCGGCGGTCTGAACTATCAGATCGAGCACCACTTGTTCCCCAGCATGCCGACCCCGAACCTGCGCCACGCCCAGGCCATCGTGCGCGAGTACTGCGCGGAAATCGGTGTGCCATACCACGAGACGGGGTTGATCGCTTCCTACCGTGAGGCGCTGAGGCACATGCATCACGTCGGCGCGCCGCTGCGGGGCGGTCGGAAGGGCGGCCCCGCCGGTCTCCGAGTCGGATGAAACAGGGGCCAGTGCTGCGGGCTCAACGCTTCAATGCTCTCGTGCTGTCTGATGACCGCCGAAATCGACTCCCTGGACCGACCCTCAGATCGAGTAACGCTTGTTCCCGGTCCGCCGGGATCGGCGGTGTTCGATCCTGATCACCGCTGTTCGGCCTGGCGGGCGCGTAGGGCGCGAAGCTTGTGCCGGTTGCCGCAGCGTTCCATGGCGCACCAACGGCGGGCGCCGGGGCGGGAGGTGTCCACGAAAACCAGGGGGCAGTTGTCTCCCGCGCATTCGCGGATTCGTCCCGCGAGCGGGCCGGTCAGTAGTTCGATCATTTCGCGGGCGAGCGTCGACAGTGCCTGTGTGGCTCGCACCGGAGCCGCCCATTCGGCACTGGCACCGTCCGTGGCCAGCGCGGGCGTCAGCGGCGTCGCGGCCGCGGCGCGGTTGATGGTTTCGACCGCGCTCGCGGGGAGTGGTCGGCCGTCCGCGCGGGCATGGGCGGCCTCCCAGATCGCTTGTCGCAGGGACTTCGCCGCGGTCAGCTCGCGGGCGGTCACGGGAGCCGTCGGGAGCGCGAACAGGGGCGGCGCTGCCAACCATTCGGCCAGGTCGTCGGGCTCGTGGAGGCTTTCGAACTTCGCGTATTCGCCCTCACCGCCGGTATGGGCGAAGTCCAGGCAGACGGCGCCGGCGTCGAACCGGAACGACCCGCCCTTGGGGTCGCGCAGCACCCGTCCGGTTGCATTCGCTCGCATGAACCCACTATAACTGGTGTCGTACCGAAACCGCTTTAACAGGTTTCGCCGATCGAGGAGGAAACTCATGGCCGTACGGCACATCAACCCCGAGGGCCTGCATCGCAGCCCGGCCTTCAGCCAGGCCGTCGTGGTGGAACAGCTCACGAAGACGATCTATATCGGCGGCCAGAACGGCGTAGACGCCGACGGCAAGGTTGTCGGCTCCACGGTCGGCGAACAGTCCCGGCAGGCCTTCCGCAACTTGATCGCCATCCTGGACAGTGAGGGAGCGAGCCTGGCGAACATCGTGCACTGGCGAATCGCGGTGGTGGACGGTCACACGTTCGACGAGGGCGTGGCCGCCTTTCAAGAAGTATGGAACCGGGCGGACCCGCCGCCGGCCATCACCGTCCACGTGGTGGCCGGCCTGAACCCGGGGTGCCTTGTCGAGATCGATGCCGTGGCCGCGGTGTAAACGCCTGCGGGCGAGGTGTTTCGACGGCCACGCCGCAGGCCCGTCTCCAGCTGCGTCAGCCGAGTCGAGCGGTGACGCCGCTGACCGCCAGGTGGACGTGCGTAATCGACTATCGCCCTCGGTCGACTCGGCAATCGATCGAGCACCACTCGTTCGTGAGCTGCTGTGACCGGAAGCAACCACTCCGGATTTCGGCGTTGCCGACTGCCTCGCGGCGCGCCACCGATGAGTTTGTGGTTCTCGATCGGTCAGAGCTGGTGACACCGTAGAAAGGACACCACCATGTCGGAGCTTCTCGTCGACTTCATCACCTCTCTCGACGGCTACGCCTCGGGCCAGGGATGGCCCGGTTTCTGGGGCCTCGAGGGCCCCGAATACCTCGCGTGGCTCGGCGAGCAGCCCAAGGTCACCTACCTGATGGGAGCGAACACCTACCGCCTGATGTCGGGCTTCGCCGCCGGTCAGGTCCCGGACGGTCAAGACGAGTTCAGGCCCGAAGAAGAGGCCTCCGTCAACGAGCTCACCCAAGCGCCCAAGGTGGTGTTCTCCTCCACTCTCGAGGAGCCGCTGACCTGGGCCAACTCCACACTGGTGCGCGACGACGCCGTCGAGGCGGTCCGCGCTATGAAGGCGAACGGCTCGGGCATCCTCAGCACGATCGGCAGCCTCAGCCTGAGCCGCTCCCTGCTCCGCGCCGGACTCGTCGACCGCTTCCGCGTCGTGATGTTCCCCGTCATCACCGGCGCCACGGGTGAAGAACGCATCTACGACGGCTATCCGGACGTCGCCCTCGAGATGACCGACCACCGCACCTTCGACGGCCGCACCCAGCTGGTCGAATACAAGCCCCGCGTGCTCGAGCACCCGCCACTCGGCGGGCCCGCGTGAGGTCGACCTGGATCGCTGTCGGGTCGGCGGGGCGCGGAGCAAGCTACCGGTCGCCGCACTGTGCCCCGCCCGCCCACACCGGGAACAGGCCCACCGCGACCGGCGTTGTCGTCGCTTATGACCAGCGAGTTCGAGCCGTCCCGTCGCGAACTGTTACGTGACTTCCTGCGCACCAGACGCGCCCGCCTGAGTCCCCAGGATGCCGGGATCATCGCGTCCGGCAGGCGGCGCACACCCGGGCTGCGCCGGGAGGAGGTCGCGGTGCTCGCCGGGGTCGGGGTGTCCTGGTACACCTGGTTGGAGCAGGGGCGCGAGATCACGGTCTCCGCCGACGTGCTCGACGCGGTCGCCCGGGCGCTGCAGCTGAGCGAACCCGAACGCGCGCACCTCTACCTGTTGGCCGGGTCGAACCCACCGCCGGTGGACTGTGCGCCCCGCTCGGCGGTGCCACCGGAGATTCGGCAGTTGGTCGACGGGTGGGAGGGCCGGCCCGCCGTGCTCCGCGATCGATACTGGAATGTGCGGGCGTTCAACGACACCGCGCGGGCGGTCTTCGACTACCGCGATGGCGACCACAACTGCCTGATCACCTACTTCACCAGTCCACGCTATCGCGCGATGAACGAGCTCTGGGCCGCCAACGCGGCCGCCGTGGTGGCCGCGTTCCGGGCCGACGCGGCGGTCTGCCCGGGGGATCCCGAACTCCGCCGGGTGGTGGACGAACTCGGTGCGGTGAGCCCCGAATTCGCCGAACTCTGGGCGCGGCAGGAGGTCGGTGCGCCGGAGCAGGCGGTGAACGCGCTGCGTCATCCGGATGCCGGGCCGTTGTTCTTCGACGTCACGACGTTGACAGTGGCCGACCGGGCCGAATGGCAACTGGTGCTGTACAACCCCCGCCCTGGCACCCCGACTACCGAACGTCTCCGGCAGCTGCACCGGACCGCCGTGCCGATGCCCGCCTGACCTTCGCAGGGTGGTGGTGCCACACCCACCATAAACGCGCACTGTTCCCCGCGCGGGCGGCCGAGCACTGTGGAGGCATGACGCACAACAACTCTCGCTTCACAGACAAGATCGCGCTCATCACCGGTGGTTCCAGTGGTATGGGCCTCGCCACCGCCCACCGGCTCATCGCCGAGGGCGCCACGGTGATCGTGACCGGGCGTGACAAGGCGCGGCTGGATCGCGCGGTCGCCGAGCTCGGCGAGCGCGCGATCGGTATCGCCGGTAACGCCACCGCCCTGCCCGATCTCGAAGCACTCGCAGCCGAAGCCGGCGCCCGTTTCGGACGGCTGGACGTGGTATTCGCGAACTCCGGCATCGGCGCGTTCCACACCATCACGGAGGTCGACGAGACCGAGTTCTATCGTGTCCTCGACAGCAACCTCAAGGCCGCCTACTTCACAGTTCAGAAAACACTGCCCCTGCTGCCCGACGGTGCCTCGATCGTGATCAACGCATCCTTCGCCCCGTATCGCGGCGCCCCCGCCGCAGCCCTCTACACCGCCTCCAAGGCGGCCGTGCAAAGCCTGTCTCGAACCCTCGCCGCCGAGCTCACCGATCGGCGTATCCGCGTGAACTCGGTAAGCCCCGGCTACATCGACACCCCGGCCTTCCGCGCCGAAGCCGCACCAGGGCGCGAAACCGCCATAGCCACCACGGTCTCCGCCGGCCGCATCGGCACACCGGAGGATGTAGCGGCGGCAGTGGCGTTTCTGGCTTCTGACGAAGCGGCGTATATCAACGGGCAGGATCTGCTTGTGGACGGCGGGTTGATCACCGTTTCGTCGGCAGCGATGCTGTAGGGGGTTATTGGAGAGCTCCGCCCTGCTGGCTCTCGGCCGTAGCCGAACGGAGATGTCTTCCGCGGCCTTGTACTCGCACGCGAGGTGATCGGTGCCCCGATCATCGCGGCCACCAGATCGTCGCAGCGATGACCAGTAGCGGTAGGGCGATCGCGATCACGAAACCGGCGACGACGAAGGTACTCATCGCGTCCCTTCCGCATACGCCCAGCGAGCGAAGCTGAGACGAGGGGAGACAGTTTCCACGTCGGCTACGTTCATGACGGCGTTGAGTTCTAGTGGGCCGAGGTGATCGGGCGCGGGCACTATCACCACATCTGCGGCGGCGTTGCGTGCCTGGTCTGCTACCCGGAGCACCGACCGCCCGTCCGACCACACGAGGCGGTACCCGAGGTGGCGGGCGAGGCGGTGTATCTGGGCGCGATCCCATTCGGGTGCACGGCTGATGTCGTAGTCGATCCAGCCGAAGGCGATCGAGTGGTTCATGGCGCCGCCTGGCCGGGCTGCGAGTGGCTACAGTCCAAATGGTCGCCCCAGGATGCGGCTGTCGAGTGGGCGCGTTGTCCAGCAGCGATCTGCTCGAGGAGGGTTGGCATTGAAACCCTTGTGTTGGCCTTGGATTGTTTGGCTCGGAGAGCGAAGTTGCCCCCCGACACGACAAGAATCCCGCGACATATAGGGACGGAATAACCCAAGATTTGGGACACATAGGGACGCTTTGGGTTAGAACGTAGGCATGACGAATGAGCGGCTGCGGGGCGCGATGGCAAGCGCGAACCTTACGAAACACGCTCTGGCGGAGCGACTTGGCGTCAGCACGAAAACCGTTGAACGGTGGATCACGCAGGGCCGGTGTCCACACCCAGGACTACGCCTGAAAGCGGCTCGAGTCCTCGATCGGGACGAAACCTACCTGTGGCCCGTGTTGCTGGCCGGCAGCAGGTCCGCAGCTGCTTCGCTCTCGGAACTGGTGCAGGTTTGGCCGACCCGGCCCGAGGTACCGCAGGAGGTATGGCGCTCGCTGATGAAACAAGCCGAAGACCACATCGACGTATTGGTCTACGCCGGAGGATTTCTCGTCGAGTCACTGGACTTCGTGAGCGTCGTCCGTACCAAAGCCGGTGCCGGCGTCCAGGTCCGGATCCTTCTGGGCGAAAGCGACTCCCCGCAGATCGTGGCACGGGGACGTGAAGAAGGCTTGCCCTCGTTGTCGCAGCGGTGTGCGTCGACGCTGGAGTACCTTCGGGAAACGATGGACCTGCCGATGGTGGATATCCGGACGCATCGCACCACGCTCTACAACAGCATCTACCGATTCGGCGACTCGCTGTTGGTCAACACTCACAGCTACGGTGCGTACGCGGCGAAATCTCCGGTTCAACATCTTCAAAAGGTCCCCGGCGGACGACTCTTCGCCTACTACATGGACTCATTCGAGGCTGTCTGGAAGACAGGCCGCACCGTAACCTGACGTCATGGGACGGCGAATCGACTATCACCAGGACCCCAACGCACCGGCCGCGAACAGTGTCCGCCCGAGCGCAGCCGCGTTTGTCCAGAAGGGTGGGGAAGTCCTGCTGATCTGCAGGTCGGACAACGGCAACTGGTCCATGCCGGGTGGCGCGCACGACCCAGGCGAATCGCTCACTCGTACCGCTGTTCGCGAGACTCGGGAAGAGACGGGGGTGGATATCCAGGTCACCGGAATCGTCGGCATCTTCACCGATCCCACCCACGTCATCCATTACACGAGCAACGACGAGGTCCGTCAGGAATTCACCGTCGTATATCGCGGCGAGCCGATCGGTGGCCGACCTATGACCAGCAGCGAGAGCACGCGCGTCGAGTGGGTTCCGGTCGATCGGATCCCTGCCCTGGCGATGGACCGCAGCCAGCGCAAGCGGATCGACTGGGCGCTGAACGAGAGCGAGCCCTACATCGATCCCGATGCGCGCTGAGCAGCTGCTCGCAGTCGAGGTTCCGCCTTCGTGATCGCGGTATGAACGATGTCGCCCGGTTCATAGCGTTCCAGGATCTCAGCCAGGCGCTCATCCACCGTGAAATCCTCCCCGTTCGGACCCGTCGACAGGTCGGACCACCACAGGAAGTCTTCGGCCTTCTCGAGCCCGGCCACACCAGAGAGTTGGAACTCGTCGAATATGGCCGAGTCCAGACCTCTCACTTCAGCCTCGACCTCGGCTGCCGTATGAAACGCGACCAGATGACACACAACTGGTGAGTACCCGAGTGATCGCAGCAACCGGGCCCCGTCTATCGGATGAAATCCGAGGTCAGGATGGCCGTAACCGACGTCATGCAGGTAGGCAGCCGTAACCGCATCCCCGCGAAGGTCGCCAGGCAGCAGCTTCGCTACAGACGCCATCCGGCGCCCCACCGCGACCGAATGAGTCCGACGCGACTCAGCCAGCGGGGCCAACAGCTCAGCGACAGCCCGATTCACGGCCGTCATGGTACGCATCTCTCCGACGCGTCGAGACTCGAGCGATGCTTGAATTTCGGCTCGGGGTCCTGTTGGCGGTGGTCCAGCGGGTCCATCTCCGCGTAGGAAACAACTCCGATAATCACGACACCAGGTGTCGCGATTCCTTGAAACCCTGACGTGACGACCCATCGAACACACGATGGTCGGTACCGAAGGAGTATGAAGTGCTGTCTCAGCTCAACCCGTGCATCACGTTCGACGGTAATGCGCGGGAGGCGATGGAGTTCTATCGAGAGGTCTTCGGTGGGGAACTGGAAGTGGGGACGGCTGCGGACTTCGGGTCGGCGGAGTCCGTGGGGGCTGACAAGGTCATGCACGCGCGGCTCGATACGCCGGCCGGGTACACGTTGATGGGTTGGGACTATCCGGAGGACAGGGCGGATCATCCGCTCTACCGGCCGGGGAACAATGTGGCGCTCTTCCTGGGTGGGGAGGATGCCGAGGAACTCCGCAGCTACTTCGCGAAGCTGGCGGTTGGTGGCACCGTTACGTTGGCTTTGGCAGAACAGGTGTGGGGTGACGAGGCCGGCTCGCTCGTGGACCGATTCGGGATCAGCTGGATGTTCAACATCACCGTTCAGGACCGATCGACCAGCGAGGCAGTGGTCTGAGGTGCAATCCGGGTTCCTGGGGGCGCTGTGCTTCGCGCACGTCCCCACGGCCTGTTGCGGGTTGATCGCTCGATGCTCGTGCGAGGAGCATGGTGGTGTGATCGGACGTCTGTACCTGTGATGGACGAGCTGGATGCGAGGCTGCGGCGGATCGGGCAGCATCACTTCCGCGCGAAGTTCCGGCTGCGTGGGCGAGATCGCGCGGTGGTGGATCTGCGCGGTATGGCGACCGTCCGGAAACATGCCGAGGAGCTGATCGAGCGCAGGCTGGCCCCGGCCGAACCACGCAACGACGGGCGTCAGACGCCCTATCGCGGGCACCCGGTGTTCGTCGCCCAGCACGCCACGGCGACGTGCTGTCGCACCTGCTTGGAGCGGTGGCATGGCATTCCGGCGGGGCGGCCGCTCGATGAGGGCGAGCGGGGGTATGTCGTGGAAGCGATCTGCCGGTGGATCGTGGGGCAGTACGCTCCGGGCAGCCCGCCGCCGTAAGAAGTCACGCGCTCACCGATGGTGATGAAGGGTCCTGCCCTGGTTCGTGCATTCGGGTGCTGGTCGCAGGGAGCGGTAAACCGGTCTCGCAATCTGGCGCGCCGATCGCGGTGCAGTAGGCGCGCACGATCGGTCGGGCGCCACAGGTTCGGTGTCGGTGTGCGAGGCGTTGAGGCATCTTCCTCATCCGGGTGCGCCCTGTGGGCGATCGTCGGCACGGATTATGCTGACCGAAAGTGGCTGGTGGCCTACATCTCCCGGCATAACGCCAGTTTTCGCAAGATGTCCACCTCGCAACCGGGTGAGTACGGGTCGAAGCCGTGCTCGATCAGCCAGCGGATTCCGCGTAGACACCGCAACGACCACCAGCCGCGGATCACCTCGCGGTCGACGGCCGTGCCGTAACCGGCGACGACGTGGTCCAGGTGCTCCGGGTGTCCGAGCGTCAAGGTGGCGAGGTCGTGCATGGCATCGCCCTGGGCCGCCTCGGTCCAATCGATCACGCCGGTGACGTCGTCGCCGTCGACGAACACGTGGGCGACCTGGAGAACGCCGTGCGTGAACACCGGTGTCCACGGCCGGAGCACGGCCTCGGCCGATTCACGGTCGCGGGTGATCACCGCCGTGGGAAGAACCTCGTTCGCCTCGAGCCACGCGCATTCGGCATCGAGCTGCGCCGTCAACTCGTCGACGCTGCGACCTGGCCCGGGCGGCAGCGGCGCCGCATGCAGGCTCCGAACGGCGGCCCCGGCCGCGACCCACGCCGACGACGACGCCGACGACGGCTCCCCGAGGCGCCCGAGCGCCGCTCCGGGCAGCGCGGCGAGCGCGAGCACAGGAGGCTCACGCCACAGGACCTCCGGGGTCGGGATCGGTGCCCGCGCCATCGCATCGACCTCGATATCGGTACGCGCCTGATCGGCGTCGATCTTCAGAAACACCGCGCCGACCCGCAGCGTCGCGCAATCATGATGGGCGACCACGACTTCCACCCCTCGGTTCTCCACACGGATCATTGTCGTGAGAACGAGCACCATCGTCACCGGATTTATCGCGCACGGTGACCTATCCGGCCGGTCGGAATTCGAGACCGATGAGCTCGATCACCTGACTCAGGTGCTCAATGTTCGGATCGCGGGACGCAGCAAGCTGATCGTGCCCGAGCGGGCGGCCTTCGGTCGCGCTTGGACGAGAACGGCGAGATCATCATCGACATCTGACCGCCGTCCCGGAGATCGGAAACCGGACGCCGATCGCAGTCGATAATGCCCGGACCAGCGGCAAAGCCATCGCGTCATGGCCTGAAATCCCACCATCGGGCAGTACCAGGCCGCACAATGACCCGATGCGAACCTATGTCCGCGCGCTGCCGGCGGCTATTGCCGGGGTGCTCGTCGTTTTCGCGCCTACTGTCGCGGCGGCTCCGGTTGCCGGCGGCTCGAATGGTCAGGCTCCGTTTCCGGTGGTGATGCAACCCGAGGGTATTCAGGCGCGGGGGGCGGCGCTCGCGGAGGGGAATACGGGGGTGATCGTGTGGTCGCGGGAGGCCGATGTGCGGGTTCCGGTGGCCAGCCTGACCAAGATCATGACGGCGGTGGTCGTGCTGGAGTCGGGTGATCTGGAGCGGCCGGTGACGGTGCCGCAATCGGCGATCGATGCCTCGGCCGCGCATGGTGGGAGTTCTGCCGGGTTGGTCGCCGGTGAGGTGCTCACGGCACGGCAGCTGCTGTACGCGATGATGCTGCCGTCGGGCTGCGATGCGGCGTATGCGCTGGCCGAGGCGTTCGGCCCGGGGCGGGAGGCCTTCATCGGCAAGATGAACGCCACGGCGCACCGCCTGGGGATGTTCAACACGCGTTTCACCGATCCCAGCGGGTTGCCCGTGCCCGACGATTTCGCCACCTACTCCACACCCGTGGATCTGGTGCGGCTCGGGCATCATGCGATGGGCAACCCGGTGTTCCGCGACATCGTCGGAACGCGGGTCCTGCACCAGCCCGCCGGGCCGGCGAACCGCGCGCATGTCTGGGAGAACACCAACGACCTGCTGCACCGGTACCCGGGCACCACGGGGATCAAGACCGGGTCCACGAATGCCGCCGGAACCTGCTTGATGTTCGAAGCGCGCCGGGGTGCGCAGCGGCTGCTGGGTGTGGTGCTGCACAGTTCACCCTTCGATCTGGATGCCGCTACCGCCGATGCCGCGCGCATCATGGACTGGGGCTTTCTGCCGGTCCTGAGTTCGCTGCCGGTCGGCTGAGCGGCGCGGCGTTTCGCGGGAGGTTTCCGGTTCAGCCCTGCGGCCCGGGGCGATCGGCGAATATCCCTTGCAGCATTCCGGTGGCTTGACCGATTTCGATGAGGTATCCGTCCGGATTCTTCATATAGCAGCGCAGTTCGGCCTTGCGGTCGATGGGATCGGTCAGGAACCGCGCACCCTTGGCCGATGCGGTCGCATGGAAATCGGCGATATCGGCGACGCGCACATTGAGGAACGCCGATACCGGATCATCGGGCTCGGGTGGTGTCAGCGTGATATCGGGCTTATCCGGAGTGGGCCCGCCGCCGGGGTTCATGATGATCCAGCTGTTGGCCACCTTGACGATGCCCGGATTCTCCTCCAGCACCACCTCCCCGCCGAAGATGTCGGCATAGAACTGCCGAGAAACCGCCACATCGCGCACGGTGAGGAAATGGGTGACGAGCAACCCACTCGTGGGTACCGGCCAATCATCTGTGCTCGGCATGGCTGATTCCTTTCCGCCGGGGCCGGCCGGCGTGTTCGTCGACGTTGCTTACGGTGGGATTTTCTCGCTGTGTCCGGCCCAAACATCCCGGTGCGACACGGCCGCGAACATTCCTGAGTTGTCGAATCAGCAGCCGCCGCTCTCATCAGCTGTCCCGGCCGTACCGGGAAATCCCCGAGAATGCTTCCCACCAGCAACGACGAGGCATACATTCGACCGTGTGAGGTGCGCCGCCCAGTAGTTCGACATGGCCGCTACGAAGGGAGCCTTCATGAGTACCGCTGCGGAGCGGGCCGCTCAGCTCGATCTGGTGGCTCGGCTCCATTCGTCCTATCCGGAACTTCCCGATGCGCCGCCGCCCGATCTCATCGATCACGAGCGTTTCAAGGCGTATATGAAGACAGTGCACGACGTCGGCGGGGAGCCGGACGCGCCGATGAAGTTCGAGAACAAGCAGTACGAGGTGTGGGAGCACAACACCTACGTGATCTGTGAGGTGCTCGCCTGGCGTGGGATCTGGCTGTCGGAGGAGCGGCGCCGGATGGGCAACGTCGACGTCGGGCGGGCCATCTACCTGGGGTTGCCGTATTACGGGCGCTGGCTGCTCGCCGTCGCGCGCGTTCTCGTCGAGAAGCATCACATCGCGCTCGGCGAATTGAGTGAACGGATGGAGGAGGTGCGGGCGCGCTACGACGGCGGCCTCGCCGGAAAGTCATTGGCGGCGCAGCCGAAATTCGAAGGTGACGGCTCGCAGGTGGCGCGCAACGAGCACCATATTCGTGCCGTCGGTAAGGGTGATCCGCAGGTGTTCGCGGGGCGAGCGGGAGAACCCGGTTTCCGGGTCGGCGATTCGGTCACCGTGCGCGATATGCCCGCGTTGCTGTACACCCGGACCCCGGAATACGTCCGCGGCGCCACCGGAGAGATCACCTCGGTGGCCTATGAAAGTCCGGCTGCCGAAGACGAGACGTGGGACCGCCCGGACGCGACACCCGAATGGTTCTATGTCGTCCGTTTCGATCTCGCCGAATTGTGGGACGGCTACACCGGTACGACGAACGACACGCTCCAGACCGAACTCCCGGAGCGCTGGTTGAAGCGCGCAGCATAAACAACCGTGTGCCAGAAAGGGATTCCATGTCCGAGCACGATCACGACCACGACCGCACGGTGGCCCCCATGGTCGAAGAAGTCACCGACTTCGAAGTGCTGGAGATCGCGCTACGCGAATTATGTATCGAGAAGGGCATTTTCACCGCCGAAGAACATCGCCGGTTCACCGAGTTCGCCGAGCAGATCGGCCCGACTCCCGCCGCGCATCTGGTCGCACGGGCCTGGCTCGATCTCGACTTCAGAACGCTCGCCCTGACCGAACCGATGACGGCAAGCAAGGAAGTCGGGGTGGATTGGCTCGAACCCACCGGATTCGGAACACCAAGCGATTTCACGGCATTCGAGATTCTCGAAGACACCCCCACCCTGCATCACGTGATCGTCTGCGCGTTGTGCTCCTGCTATCCGCGACCGATCCTCGGTAATTCGCCCGAGTGGTATCGCACCCCGAACTATCGGCGGCGCATGGTGCGTTGGCCACGCCAGGTCCTCGCCGAATTCGGGCTGTATCTGAGCGACGATGTGGCCATCCGGGTGCAGGATTCCAACCAGAAGCACCGGTTCATGGTGATGCCGGTGCGTCCGGAAGGCACCGAGGGATGGGATGAGGATCAGCTCGCCGAGATCGTCACCCGCGATTGCCTGATCGGGGTGGCGTTGCCCACACCGGGCGTCACCAGCAATGTCATCACCGACACCCGGCCTGCCATCCATCCGGTCGACTGAGGGGAGCCCGAGCGTGAGTACGGCTGCGGATTCCGAGATCGCGCCCTTGCGAAAGATCGTGGCGCGCAATCAGGTATGGCCGCGCATGGCGGCCGAATATGGCGTCACCAATCTGGCTCCCCCGTGGAAGACGAGTCTGGACGGGATGTGCGATGCACTCGATCGCGCCGAGGGCGCAGCGGGCGTGCCCGACCTCGAGGAGCGTCGGGACGACGAGGACCGGCTGACCTCCACCCTCTACGCCGATCTGCCCTACCCGGAAAACCAGCTCGTCGCGCTGGCACACACCCTCGTCGCTCGCGGTGTCATCGACGAGGCGGAACTCCAGCAGCGCCTCGAGGCCGTCCGGGCCAGGCTCGAAGCCTGATCCGCCGGTGCCGCATCCATCCGGAGGGCACCGGCGGATCGCTGGTCACAGCGGCAACAGGTGATGCTTGCGCGGGTATCGGATGACCTGCTTGTCCCGCAGCAGATGCAGCGCCTTACGGAGCTCGAGCCGGGTGGCCGACGGCTCGATCACGGCGTCGATGTAGCCGCGTTCGGCGGCGATCCACGGCGTCGCGATGGTCGCGTTGTAGAAATCGATCATCTGCTGACGGACCGCGGCGCGCTGCTCGTCGGGGGTGGCGTCGAGAATCTTGCGCTGGGTCAGCCCGACGGCGCTCTCGGCGCCCATGACCGCGATGCGGGCGGTGGGCCAGGCCAGGTAGACGTCGCAGCCCAGCGCCTTGGCGCCCATCACGGCCCAGCCGCCGCCGTAGGCCTTGCGCACGACCACCGTCACCTTGGGCACGGTGGCCTCCACGTAGGCGAACAGGAAGCGGCCGCCGCGCTTGATGACGCCCACCTTCTCCTGTTCCACGCCGGGCAGGAAGCCGGGGGTGTCGACCACCAGCACCAGCGGGATCTCGAAGGCGTTGCAGATGTGGATGAAGTGCGCGGCCTTGTCGCTGGCCTTGGCGTCGAGGGCACCGGCGAGCACGGTCGGCTGGTTGGCGACCACGCCGACCGGACGTCCGTCGACGCGGGCGAAGCCGGTGATGAGGTTCTTGGTCGCGGCCGCGCCGATCTCGTGGAATTCGCCGTCGTCGAAGATCCGGACCAGCACATCGTGCATGTCGTAGACGGAGTTGTCGGAGTCGGGAACGAGCGTGTTCAGCGACAGATCGGATTCGGTGATCTCGGGCTCGAGGCCGGGGTTCACGATCGGTGGCTGCTCGACCGCGCTCGACGGCAGGTAGCTCAGGTAGTTGCGGACCCACGCGAAGGCGGCGGCCTCGTCCTTGGCGACGTGGTGGATATTGCCGTACGCGGCCTGGTTGTAGGCGCCGCCCAGCTCCTCCATATCGACCTTTTCGCCGAGGGCGTCCTCGATGATCTTGGGCCCGGTGACGAACATGTGCGCGCTCTCGGTGGCGACCACGACGTCGGTGCAGATCGGCTGGTACACCGCCCCGGCGGCGCAGTTGCCGAGGATGAGCGAGACCATCGGCACCGCACCCGAGAGCGGCTCCATCTTGGTCGCCAGCTCGCCGTACCAGCGCAGCGAGGTGACCGCCTCCTGGACGCGTGCGCCGCCGGAGTCGTTGATGCCGATCAGCGGGCAGCCCATCTTGCCCGCCAGCTCCATGATCGCGGCGACCTTACGGCCGAACATCTCGCCGATGGTGCCGCCGTACACGGTCTGATCATGGGAGAACACCGCCACCGGGCGACCGTCGACCAGGCCGCGACCGGTGACCACGCCATCGCCGTAAAGGGCGTTCTTGTCGTTGGGGTTGCGCACGAGTGCGCCGAGCTCCACGAAGGTGCCCGGGTCCAGCAGCATGTCGATGCGGTCGCGGGCGGACGGAATACCCTTACGTGCGCGTTTGGCGGCCCCCGCCTCTCCGGCCGGTTCCTGCGCGATCTCGAGCTTCTTGCGCAGGTCGGCGAGCTTGTCGGCGGTTGTACTCATCGATAATCATCCAGTTTTTTCAGCAGGAACACCGCACCGTGATCGGGGGCTTTGACACCGTACCCGGAACGATGGTCGGCCGGGGTTCCCAGGCTGGTGAGCTCGCGGGCGGGGGCTTCATGCCGAGTCGGGCGGCGCGAGTGCGCGACCGAGGATCCGGTGCACACAGTCCGGGTCGGCCGGTGCGTTGTCGAGCAACAGGGCCGTGCACAGTCCGTCGGTCGCGGCGACGACAGCGGTGATGGCGTCCGGGTCGGCGGTGAGGGTGGCGGCGAGCTCGGCGACGTCGGTTCGCCAGCGCACGGCGACGGGCGCGAGCGCGGGGCGGCGGGCGGCGAGGGTGGACAGTTCGCGTTCGGCGAGGGCCCGCTCGCGGCCCGGTCCGGCGGATTCCACGATCAGCTCGGCCAGCCCGCGCAGCTTGTCGCCGGGGGCGTCGATGATCTCGCGGATGCGCGCGGTGTAGGTGTCGGCGACCGAGGACAGGGCCGCAACGAGCAGGTCGTCGAGTGTGGCGAAATAGTAGGTGCTCAGGCTGGTGGTGATGCCCGCCTCTTTGGCAACGGTGCGGTGGGTGACGCCGGCGGCGCCGTCGCGGGTGACGACGGCGAGGGTGGCCTCGATGATCTCGGCGCGCCGTCTACTGCCCCTGGCCTTGCGCCCGTCGATCGGCTCGCTCGCGGTGTCCATGCTCCCCTCCTGCGGGCTCCGGGCCGGTCGGGCACATCGCCTCGGCGTCGTCGTCGCGATCGTCGCCGAGCGGGCGGAGATGCCCCAAGGTCGCCAGACAGACTACGGCCGCCGCGACGATGGCGACACCGGCGACGGCGGCGGCGACATTCACGCTGCTGGTGAACGCCTCCCGCGCCGCGTGCACCGTCTCGGCCGGAATCCGATCGGCGACCGAGAGCGCACCGGCAAGGCTGTCGGTGACCCGGTCTCCGACCGCCGCTGTCACATTCGCGGGCGCGGTGATGCGGGCGGAGTAGAGCGCGGTGGTGAGACTGCCGAGGACCGCCACACCGACGGCGAGGCCGAGCTCTTGGACCGTCTCCGACATCGCCGCGGCAGCACCGGACTGCGCGGCCGGAGTGGCGCCGACCACCATGTCGGTGCCGAGGGCGGCGATCGCGCCGAGACCGAGATAGACGAAAGCGAATCCGGCGACCACCAGCCCGGCATCTCCGGTGCCCGCGACAGTCAACAGGACATAGCCGAGCACCGACAGGCCGAGCGTGGCGGCCATGAGCAGTCCTGGCCGGATCCGCCGCGCCAGCAGTGGCGCGCCGATCGCCGCGGCGAACATCGCGAGCGCGGGCGGCCCCATCCACACCCCGGCGGTCAAGGGCGTCATGCCCTCGACGAGCTGGAGATACTGGGTGACCAGATACATCGTTCCGCCGACGCCTATCAGTCCGATCAGCAGCACGCCCAGCGCCGCGGAGAACGCCCGGTTGGCGAAGAGCGTGACGTCCAGCAGCGGCGCGGTCAGCCCCCGTTGACGCCGCACGAAAATAGCTCCGGCCACCAGACCGGCGAGCGTGAGCAATACCGTGCCGAGGTCGGGCCGATGCGCGGCGGCGTGTTTGACCGCGTAGATCACCGGCAGGATCGCGGCCAGCGACAGCGCGACGCTGGCCGGATCGAGCCGTCCACCCTCCGGATCGGCATGTTCGGGAAGCAGCGCCGGCGCGAAGGCCACCACGATGACGGCGACGGGAACAGCGAGCAGGAACGCCGCACCCCACCAGAAGGTGTCGACCAGCGCGCCGCCGAGCACCGGCCCGGCGGCCATGCCGAGCGCGAACATCGTCGCCCAGATGCCGATCGCGACCGCGCGCCGCCGCGGGTCGCGAAAGATGTTGGAGATCAACGAGAGCGTGGACGGCATGAGCGTCGCCCCGGCGATGCCGAGCAGGGCGCGGGCCACGATCAGCAGTTCGGCGTTCGGGGCGAAGGCGGCGAGGATCGATACTGCCGCGAAGGCCGTCGTGCCGATCACCAACAGCCGCCTGCGGCCGATCCGGTCGCCGAGGGTGCCCATGGTGAGCAGGAACCCGGCGATGAAGAAGCCGTAGGCATCCATGATCCACAGCAATTGTGTCGCAGACGGATTCAGCGCCTCGGCCAGCCGGGGCAGGACCAGATACAGCACGGTGACATCGAGGCCGAGCAGCACTGTCGGCAGTGCAAGCAAGGCCAGGCCCGCCCAATCGCGCGCGGTCGTATCCCGGATGTCGACTCGCGACACGGCACCCTCCAAGGTAGGTAGTTGAACGATAGTACAAGTTGTACCATCGTTCAACTAGCTTGGCGAGTGTGAACCTGTGTCATTTCCCGACTCGGTGACTTTTTCGGTCTCGGCGAACCCATCTCATCTGTTCGCGTGAGGATTTTCCGCCGCAACGGTGCTGTGCTGAACATTGTGGCAACCCGGAGAGCCGGGTCGGCCATGACCAAGAATGCTGACAGTAAGGGAAATGTCATGACTAGCACCAAGGTTCGCTCTGCCATAGCAGCAGCGGCGTGCGCGCCGTTGATCGCCATGGGCGCCGGGGTAGCAAGCGCGGCACCGGCCGCGGAGCCTGCTCCCGCACCAGTCGCACCGGTTCCGGTCGAAGTACAGCCGGCCGTGCTGTCGCCGTTCATCACCATTCCCGGCGCATTCCTCGCGTGCGGGATTGTGCTGATCACGGTGCCGATCCTGTTCCCGGTGTGTGTCGTCTGATCCGACCGATGCCAGGACCGAGGGGAAACGAGGGCACTCTCGTACTCCGTTCGGGAGTGCCCCTGCTCCTCGGCCGACCACCTGGGGAGAACCATGTTCGGCAAATTCCTTCTCGTGCTCGCGGCCGTCATCCTCGGCGTGGCGGGCACGGCCATCGGGAGCGCGCAGGCCGCGCCCCTGGTCGTCCTCGGCGGTGGGTCGGGCATCGTCTTCGACGACGGAGCGACCTGTTCGCTCGCCACCATCGGCTGGGACGACACCGGCCGGATGGTCGGCTTCACCGCAGGCCACTGCAACCAGCCGGGGGCAGGCGTTTCCGCCGAATCGAATCCGGAAGCGGGTCCGGTCGGCACCATCGACTACGTCAACAAGGAGCTCGACTACGCCGTGATCCGCTTCGACGCGGACAAGGTGGTTCCGGTGAACCGGGTCGGCGCGACCACGATCACCGAGGTCGGTCTGCCCGCGCAGTTCCCGGCGATCGCGTGCAAGCAGGGCCGTACGACCGGGCAGACCTGTGGACTGGTCTACGGGGATGTGTTCGATACCGCGACCTGGACGCTCACCCAGATCTGTGTGCTCGTCGGTGATTCCGGTGGGCCCGTGGTCGTCGGCACGACACTGGTGGCACTGGTCAACGGATATGTTTCGGTTCCGTGCCTCGGCCCGCATGTGGGTGTCAATTTCACCAGAATTCTCGACGACGTCGCCATGCGCGGCGGATTGGGTACCGGTTTCCGGCCGGTGTGAACCGTCTGGAAATCACTGCGCGGCAAGAGAAATCACTGCGCGGCAATAGCGCTCGACAGCAGCAATCGCACCAGCTCCGCCTGGCGGTGCGTGCCGGTCTTGACGAAGATGTGCTGCAGGTGCGTGCGCGCGGTGAACAACGAGACCGAGAGCTGATCGGCGACGGCAGGCAAACCGTCGCCGCGGATGACGCCCATGGCTACCAGGGTCTCGGCGTCGGTCAACCCGTACAGATCGTGCAGTGCCTTCGGCGTCGGCTCCAGATCGTGATCGGGATCCACCACCAGCAGCAAGACCGCGCGCGGCCGGGGCGAGGGGTCGGCGGGCACCCCGTCGAGCGCAGTGATGCGGACGATCAGCGGCCGCCTGCCGGACGGACGCGTGATCGCGACATTGCCGCTGGAACCTTCCGGGCCGGCGGCCTCGCGAATGAGCGTGCTCAACCGCGCTTGATTGGCCGGCGGGCTGGCCCGCAGCCGTCCGGAACTGTCGGCGGATAGGCCGTCGCTGTCGCCGGTGATGTCCATGGCGGCGGAGTTGGCGAAGATCACCGCGGCGTCCGCGGTGACGATCATGATCCCGTAGTGCGCCTTCTCCAGGGTCGCGAGGGCGACGGCGCGTTCGCGGGTCAGCTCGAGCAACGCCGATTGATTGCGCACGGCTCGGCCCAGATGCGGCACCAGCACCCGCAGTAGCGCGCGGCCCGCGGAATGCCGGGCGGCGTCGACCTGCGCGGGCATGGTCAGGCAGATCCAGGCGGGTGGCAGCGCGCTGTCGAGGCGGGCGAGGAAGCTGTTGGCCAGGCCGTGCGGATCGCCGCGGCCCCCGTTGCCGCCGCGGGCCGGGGGTAGCACTTCATCGCTGGTGACGGGAGCGCCTGCGGGTAGCTGCTGGATGCGGTCGGCGGCGCGGACGAGGTATTCATGGATGTCTGGCGCGAGTTCGGCGCCCGCGGCGGCGACGACGAATCCGCCGCCCGCCGGTTCCGGGAGGACGAGCAGTCCGCGGATGGCGCCGAAGGCAGCGGTGATCTCACCGATCGCGCTGTCCCATCGGTTCGGCTCGGCTCCGGCCTCGTAGATCGCGGCGACCAGGTCCGAGAACCGCTGGAGTGTGACCGACGCCGACGCTCCGCCGCGACCGGAGAAACCGGTGACGGCGGCGGTCATATAATCGTCGCCACCGGCGTGAATTGACGAGAATAATTTTTGTCAGTCATGGTCGAAAAACATCCCCGAATTACATCGATGAAACCCCCGGACGGCACTGCGCCGGACCGCCCACAGTCGAAATCTACCAACGTCCAGTGTGATTCGGAGCGCTATCGACGGGGTATCTGCCTGGTGTGCCGATACGAGACCAATTCGGACTGCCGGTATGGAAAAGGCTGACAAAATTCTCGTGCGTATCGAAACGGACATTTGCGATCAACGGTAGATACTGCGCACAGTGGGAAATCGGTCTCCGGCGATTCGGTGAAAATTTCTCGGCGCCTCGGCCGTGCCCGCCGGTCGCGCGGTGGCGATGACCGACACGCCAGCGGCGCGTCGGCGACATCCCTACCGGCTCTGACAGCGTAAATTGGTTCTCTTCGGTAACTTCCAGTCGATGCGGTGGGAGGTATGCGAGTGGCCGGGGTGGCGCGATCAGCAGACGAACGGATAGCCGGCGGATGGGGGTTCGCAGAGCCGCCGTCATGCTCATAGCAATGCTGGTGATGTCGTCGGTGGCGGCGGTCGCCGCGGCCGCACCGGTCCGCTCGCCCGCGCTACGGGCGCCGGCCGGCGGGTTCGAAGAACTGTTCGTGCCGTCGAGCATGGGCCCGATCAAGGTGCAGGTGCAATGGGCAGCGCGCGGCGGTAGTGCGGCGCTCTATGTCCTCGACGGCCTGCGGGCACCACACGATCACAGTCAATGGACCAGCGACACCGACGCGCTGCGGCAATTCGCCGGCGACGATGTCACGCTGGTGTTCCCGGTCGGCGGCCGGTCGAGCTTCTACACCGACTGGTATCGGCCGAGCCACACCAACGGCCAGCAGATCACCTACAAATGGGAAACCTTCCTGACCAGGGAACTGCCCGACTTTCTCGCCGGTTACGGGGTCTCACGCAGCAACAATGCCGTCGTCGGCGCCTCCATGGGCGGCAACGCGGCGCTGATCCTCGCCGCCTACCACGGCGACCAGTTCCGTTTCGCCGGATCGTTCTCCGGCTTCATCAACCCGACCTTCCCGATGTGGAGTGAGGCGATGCGCGCCGCCATGTGGGACGAAGGGCAGTACAACCCGGACGACATGTGGGGTCCGCCGGGTGATCCGGCCTGGGCCCGCAACGACGCCACCGTGCAGGCCGGACGATTGCGCGGGCTGCCGATCTACGTCACCAGCGGCAACGGCGTGCCCGGCGCACCGGACCTGCCGTACGGGGTGGGCAATACGATGAACGCGATGGGCCTGGAAGTGCTGACCATGATCGCCGCGCAGATCTTCCGCGACCGGGCCAACGCCCTCGGCGTCCCGGCGCGCGTCGACATCGTCAACGGCACCCACACCTGGGCCTACTGGCAGCAGGCCCTCGCCACCGCGCGCCCGATGATCCTCGACGCACTGGGAGCCCACTGAGCCCGGTGATCCACGCGGCGCGCGGCCGGTTCGTTCGGTAGCTTCGTCGGCGATGAGAATGCCGGGATGAAGCTGATGGGTGATTATTTCGAGCGCATCGTCGATGTGCAGGTGAGCGCCGACGAGGCCGGTGCCGTGGCGGTGCGCATGGTCGATTGGATGGTTTCGCGCGGGCTGCTGTCTCGGGAGCTGTCCGGTGACGGCGTGTACAGCAGGAACGTCGACGCAGGGTACCTTCCCGGGCCGGAGTGGCGGCAGATCGCTCAGGAATGGGGCGATGACTGGCAGCCGGGCCCGGTCGCCGTTGTCGTCGGACGCGAGGATCACCACGGTGGGCAGGGTGAGCTCGAGCCGGAATCGGCGACCTGCCCGAGCTGCGGCGCCACCACCGTGATCATCGACTATCCGCAGCGGTGGGAGGCCGACCCCGAGGTATGGCGTCCCTTCGGCGAGGCCATCGACCAGTGGAAGCGAACCGGCATCGGACGTGCTCGCTGCGGCCGGTGCGATGTCAGGAGCTCGGTCACCGAATGGCGGTGGCCGTCCGGCTTCGCGCTCGGCGCACTGGCTTTCGACTTCTGGGGCTGGCCGCCGCTGACCGACGAGTTCGTGGCGGAGTTCGCCGCGCGGCTCGGCCACCGCGTCGAGCACCACAGCGGCAAGTTCTGAGAGCCGATGTCGGACCCGGGGCATATCGTCTAGCCATGGGTCGTTTCGGTGGGTTCCCGTTCGCCGGTCTGGACTTCTACGAAGATCTGGAGGCGGATAATTCGAAGACGTTCTGGGCCGCGCACAAGCAGGTCTACGACGAATCCGTGAAGGCGCCGATGCTGGCGCTGATCGAGGAGCTGGAGGCCGACTTCGGGTCCGCGAAACTCTTCCGGCCCTACCGCGACGTGCGCTTCTCCAAGGACAAATCGCCGTACAAGACCCACCAGGGCGTGGTCGTCGGCGCGGCACCCGGGGTCGGCTGGTACGTGCAGATCGGGGCGGCAGGCCTGTTCGTCGCGGCCGGGTACTACAGCGGAACACCGGACAAGCTGGCCCGGCTGCGCGCCACCATCGACGACGAGGTGCGCGGCGCGGAGCTGGCCGCCATCCTCGCCGAACTCGGGCGTGCCGGATACGAGATCGGCGGGGACCGGCTGAAAACCACACCGAAGGGCTACCCCGCCGACCATCCACGCATCGAGCTGCTGCGCCACAAATCCCTCACCGCCCACCGCGATTTCGGCGCGCCGGACTGGCTGCCCACACCGCGCGCCGCGACGGAGATCCGCGCGGCGTGGGAGGCACAGCGGCCGTTGGTGGAATGGCTCGCGGCCGTCGTGGGGGAGTGATCGGTTACGCCACCGCCGCCTTCAGCTCGTCGACGCGGTCGCAGCGCTCCCACGGCAGGTCGAGATCGGTGCGGCCGAAGTGCCCGTAGGCCGCGGTGCCCGCGTACAGCGGGCGCAGCAGGTCCAGATCGCGGATGATCGCGGCGGGGCGCAGGTCGAACACCTTACCGATGGCGGCCTGGATCCTGGCCGGGTCGGTTTTCTCGGTACCGAAGGTCTCCACGAAGAGGCCGACCGGTGCCGCCCGCCCGATCGCATAGGCCACCTGGACCTCGAGGCGATCGGCGAGACCAGCGGCTACGGCGTTCTTGGCGACCCAGCGCATGGCATAGGCGGCGCTGCGGTCGACCTTCGACGGGTCCTTACCGGAGAACGCGCCGCCGCCGTGCCGGGCCATGCCGCCGTAGGTGTCGACGATGATCTTGCGGCCGGTCAGCCCGGCATCGCCCATCGGCCCGCCGACGACGAACTTTCCGGTCGGGTTCACCAGCAGCCGAACATCGCCGGTATCCAGCGAGCCACCGGGCAGTTCGGATAACACCGCATCCATCACGAACTCCCGCACGTCCGCGGCGAGCAGGGAATCCGGATCGATATCGGGCGCGTGCTGGGTCGAGATCACCACCGTGTCCAGGCGCACCGGCCGGTCCCCGTCGTATTCGACGGTCACCTGAGTTTTGCCGTCGGGGCGCAGGTACGGCAGGGTGCCGTCCTTGCGCACCTGTGCCAGGCGCCGAGACAGCCGGTGCGCCAAGGCGATCGGCAGCGGCATGAACTCGGGGGTGTCGGAGGTGGCGTAGCCGAACATCAGGCCCTGGTCGCCCGCGCCCTGCTGGTCCACGGGATCGCCGGCGCCGTCGACGCGCGCCTCATAGGCGTGATCCACACCCTGGGCGATATCGGGGGATTGGGCGCCGATCGCGATATTCACCCCGCAGGTGGCGCCGTCGAAGCCCTTCAGCGAGCTGTCGTAGCCGATCTCGAGCAGCTTCTCGCGCACGATCGCCGTCATGTCGACCTGCGCGGCGGTGCCGACCTCTCCGGCCACATGCACCTGGCCGGTGGTCACCATGGTTTCCACCGCCACCCGCGCGGCCGGGTCGAGCGCGATCAGCGCGTCGAGCACCGCGTCGCTGATGGCGTCGCAGATCTTGTCCGGATGGCCTTCGGTCACCGACTCGCTGGTGAACAATCGGCGGGCCGGAATCGAGGTTGTGGTCATGGCATTCCTCAGCTTTTGTCGCCCGGCCAGCGCAAGGCAAGGCCGGCGTATACGTAGCGGCTGGCTTCGATCGCGACCAGCAGCACGGTGCTACCGGGAGTGATCCGGCCTTCGGCGAGCCCGGCGTCGAGCGCGAGCAGCACGGCGGGGGAGCCGGTGGCGCCGACATCGGTCAGATTCTCGACGATCCGGGATTGCAGCAGGTCGTAGTCCGCCCGCGTGAGTCCCGCCTCCTCGAATTCACGGCTGAAGTACTCGGCGTTGCCCTCGGGGAGCACGCAGGCGTCGATCTGGTCGAGCCGTAGCCCGGAGCGGTCGAGGAGCTCCCGCAGGGCGGTGACGAAGATCCGCGGCCCGAATTCCGCGACGCCCACCGCGTCGAGCGTGATGTCCATCAGCCGTTTGCGTTTCAGCTCGAACAGCTCAGCGAGGTGCCCGCCCGCGCCGGTTGAGCCGAGCGGCCGTTCGCGGCGCGCCGGTATTATCGGTGCACATGGCCCGTGCCGGCCGCCCACCCGCTCGGCCGGCGCAGCCACGGGAGAGCCGGTGATGAGCACACGCGAAATTCCCAGCTGGCGGCGGTTGCCGGGCAGCGTACGGCTGCTGGTGATCACCGTGGCGATGCTCGTCGTGCTGCTGCTGGTGGTGCCCCGGCTGATCGGGGTCTACATCGGCTGGCTGTGGTTCGGTGAGGTCGGCTACCGCGAGGTCTGGCGCACCGTGCTGCTCACCCGGGTGGTGATGTTCGTCGTCGTCGGGCTGTTCGTCGGCGGTGTGCTGCTGGCGGCGATGTGGTGGGCCTATCGTTACCGGCCGCTGCTCATTGCCGACGACGAGCGCGAGGACTATCTGCTGCCCTATCGCAGCGTGGTGCTGCGCAAGCCGCTGTGGTTCGGGCTCGGTATCGCGGGCGCGCTCGGGCTGATCTGCGGGCTGATCGGGCAGTCGCGCTGGACGACGGTGCAGCTGTTCCTGCACGGCGGCGCCTTCGGCATCGACGACCCCGAATTCGGCCACGACATCGGCTTCTTCGTCTTCGATCTGCCGTTCTACCGGCTGGTGGTGAGCTGGCTGTTCGCCACCGTCGTGCTCGCTCTCCTGGCCACCCTCGCCGCGCACTATCTGTTCGGCGGCATCCGGTTGACCGGCAAATTCCCCGGCCTGACCACGGCGGCGCGGGTGCAGTTGGCGGTGCTGGCCGGATCGTTCATCCTGCTGAAGGCCGTCGCCTACTGGCTGGATCGGTACGCGCTGCTGTCGAGCCACAGCCGCGAACCCACCTTCGCCGGAGCCGGCTACACCGACATCAACGCGGTGCTGCCCGCTCGGTTGATCATGTTCGCGATCGCCCTCATCTGTGCCGCCGCCGTCTTCTCCGCGGTGGTGGTGCGCGATCTGCGCATCCCGGCGATGGCGGCCGCGCTGTTGCTGCTGTCCTCGATTCTGGTGGGCGGGGTGTGGCCGCTGGCGGTCGAGCAGCTGTCGGTGCGGCCCAACGCCGCCGACAAGGAACGCGTCTACATCGAACGCAATATCGCCGCCACCAGACAGGCCTACGGGATCGGTAGCGACCGCGTGGACTATCAGCCGTATCCGGGGATCGGGACCACGCCGCCACCGCAGGTCCCGGCCGACGCCACCACCATCGCCAATGTGCGCCTGCTCGACCCGAACGTGCTGTCGCGAACCTTCACCCAGCAGCAGCAGTTGAAGAACTTCTACAGCTTCCCCGACAAGCTGGACCTGGACCGCTACCGCATCGACGGGCAGTTGCGCGATTACGTCGTCGCGGCCAGGGAGCTGACGCCGAGTGCGCTCAGCGCCAACCAGCGGCACTGGGTCAACCGGCACACCGTCTACACCCACGGCAACGGCTTCGTCGCCGCACCGGCCAACCGGGTGAACGCCGCCGTGCGCGACGCGGCCGGGGACGCGGAGAGCAGCAACAGCGGCTATCCCATCTACACCGTCAGCGATATCGCCAGCGCCGCGTCCGGGCAGCAGGTGATCCCGGTGGACCAGCCGCGCATCTACTTCGGGGAAGTGATCGCCGCGGCCGACCCCGATTACGCCATCGTCGGCGGCGGCAGCGAGCCCCGCGAATACGACACCGACAGCACCAAATACACCTACGACGGCGCGGGCGGTGTGCCGATCGGCAACTGGGCCGACCGGCTGGCGTTCGCGGTGCACTACGCCGAACGCAACATCATTTTCTCCGATGCCATCGACGCCGATTCCAAGATCATCTTCAATCGCGATCCACGCCACCGGGTCGAACTGGTCGCGCCCTGGCTGAGCACCGACAACGACCCCTACCCGGCCGTGGTGGACGGGCGGATCGTGTGGATCGTCGACGCCTACACCACCGTCGACGGCTACCCGTACGCCAAGCGCAGTTCGCTCGAGGCGCTGGCCGCGGGCAACGAAGCCGAGGGCGGACCGTTCGAGGAGATCTCCTACGTACGCAACTCGATCAAGGCCACCGTCGACGCCTACGACGGCACGGTGACCCTCTATCAGGTCGATCGCGACGATCCGGTGCTGGCGGCGTGGATGAACGTCTTCCCCGGGACGGTGGAGCCGCCGGAGGCGATCAGTGAGGAACTGCGCGCCCACTTCCGGTATCCGGAGGATCTGTTCTCCATCCAGCGAGAGATGCTGGCCAAATACCACGTGGACGAGCCGCGAGAGTTCTTCACCACCAACGCGTTCTGGTCGGTGCCCAGTGATCCGACCGTCGAGACCAACCCGCACCAGCCGCCCTTCTACGTGCTGATGGGCGATCCGGAAACCGCCGACCCGTCCTTCCGGCTGGCCAGTGCGATGGTCGGGTTCAATCGAGAGTTCCTGTCCGCCTACATCTCCGTCGCCTGCGATCCGGACGACTACGGCAGATTCACGGTGCTGCAACTGCCCACCGACACCCTCACCCAGGGGCCGCAGCAGATCCAGAACTCGATGATCTCCGATACCAGGGTGGCCTCCGAACGCACCCTGCTCGAACGTTCCAACCGCATCCAGTACGGCAATCTGCTCACGCTGCCGATCGCCGAGGGCGGGGTGCTGTATGTCGAACCGCTGTTCACCGAGCGGATCTCGACCGCACCGAACGGTTCCACCTTCCCGCAGCTGGCACGGATGCTGGTGAGTTACCGCGATCCGGGCACCGGCGGCGTCCGGGTGGGCTACGCCCCGACGTTGGCCGAGGCGCTCGATCAGGTCTTCGGCCCCGAGACCGGTAACCTCGCGACCGCGCCGGGCGGTGGTCCCGCCGCACCACCACCCCCGGGCCGTCCCAGGCCTGCACCGCCGTCGGGCCCGGCCGTACCGGCTCCCGCGGTGGACGAGGCGACCATCGCCGAACTCAATGCCCAGATCGAGGCCATCCGCGCCGCGCTCGACCGCATCCAGCAGCAGGTCGAGGGGCTGCCGCGGCCGGGCGGATGAGGCGGGCCGGAGGGCGGCGAAGCGACGCCGGATCGCTACGTCAGGGGTCTTGACTGACGCCGGATCAGGGCCATACTGGACATATACCGGAACACCGAAGGGTGTGACGCGTTCGAAGGAGACGTCCGAAGAACGGTGGTCACATCACTTCAAGATCCGGCTAGGCCCCCGGCAAGCCAGTCGAGTACCGGAGCCATCAGCGACGACTGAGGCTCATGGAATCGATGGAGACTACCGGGGACTGCTCTGTTCAGGGGGTTTTCGCACCGGCTCGGCGCCGGACACCTCACGCACCGATCGCGCGAGCCAAGTGCGGCCACGAGTCGTGCAAGTCGGTCTCGAACTGCCCCCACGTGTGTGATCCCGACGCCCGATTGACATGCGTGGCAGGGATACCCAGCGAGGCCAAACGGCTGGCGAACGCACCCGTGCAGGCGCTCGCGATGGCCTCGACCGGAGGCATCGGCAACCCGCCCTTATCGATCCCGCCCGGAATACCGGAGGCGGCCGACAAGAAGATCGACTTACCCGCGAGCCGATGCGCGTTCAGGAACGCATCATGCGCACGCCAGCCGGGACCGCCCGGCACACCCCAGACATTGCCCGGATTACCGCCGCCGCGCAGCACCTGCGCCCCGGCCAGCGACACACCCACCGGATCGGTCGCCCACGGGCACCCGCTGTACGCCGCCACCGCGCTGTAGAGCGGACCACCCTGGATGGCGAGATCGATGGCGGAGGCGCCGCTCATCGACACCCCGGCAATGGCATTGCGGCCACTGGCGCCCAGCCGCGCGTCTATGACGCCGGGCAGCTCCTGCGTCAGGTAGGTCTGCCACTTGTTGCGGCCCATCACCGGGTCGTCGGCCATCCAATCGGTGTAGAGGCTGTAGCCGCCGCCGACCGGCATCACGACATTGACGAACTTGTCGGCGAAGAACTGGGCGACATCGGTGTCGTTCCACCAGGAGATGCCATCGGAGCCGCCGCCGGCGCCGGTCAGCAGATACAGCGTCGGCGCACCAGCGCCCGCGGCCCGGATCACCCGGTTGGTGACGACCTTGTCCATCGACGGCGAATACACCTCGATCTGCGAAATCCGGGGCGCGATGGGAGATTCGGCCACCACGCGGGAACCCGAAGGGGCCGCCGCCGCGGGACCGGTGAGAACGACGGAAGCGGCAACGGCGCAGACGACAGCGGTCAAGAGCTTCGAAGCCTTCACTCTTCCGTTGTACCGTCCCGTGGCGGTCGGCCGCGAGAACTACCCGCGACCGGCGCGTGTCCGGATCACTGCCATTCGCCGCGTTCGAGATCGAGGATGCGCGGGTGCATGAGCGTCGACGGACGTTCGCCGGTATCGCGGCGGTCGGGCGCGAACACCGCCGCCGCGGCCAGACTCGACGCGTCGATGGAGCGCAGCGGCGCCGGCGGGTCGAGTGCCAGCCGCGGTTCGGTCTCGCGGCTGGCGAGCACGAAACCCCAATCGCCGAAACTCGGCACATCCACGTGATAGGGCAGGGTGCGCAACCCCGCGGCACGCACCGTGGCATCGATGCACCAGAACGAGCGCGGTGCGAAGAACGGGGAACCGGCCTGCACCACCATGGTGCCGCGCGGCGCGAGCGCGCCCGCGGCCAGCGCGTAGAACTCGGTGGAGTACAGCTTGGCGATCGAGGTCTGATCGGGATCGGGCAGATCGATCAGCACCGCGTCGAATTGCCGTGGCGCCGCGCGCAGCCAGGAGAACGCGTCGGCGGTGACCACGGTGACGCGCGGATCGTCGAACGCGTGCCGGTTCAACGCGGTGATCCGCGCATCGGTGCCGGCCAGCCGGATCATCTCCGGATCGAGTTCCACCAGGGTCACGGCCGCCACATCCGGATACTTCAGGATCTCGCGCAACGCCAGCCCGTCGCCGCCGCCGAGCACCAGCACGTTCGCGCGGGCACCCGCCAGCGCCGGATGCACCAGCGCCTCGTGATAGCGGTACTCGTCCACCGAGGAGAACTGCAGATCGCCGTTGAGGAACAGGCGGGTATCGGTGCTGCCGAACGGCGACAGCGATTCGGTGAGCACGATCTGCTGATACGGCGTCTGCTCCCGCCACACGATCGGATGCGCGAACAACGCCTGCTGAGCGGTGGCCTCGAAGCGGTCGGCGTAGAGGTAGCTGCCCACCAGCACCGCCGCCACCAGCACGGTGAGCGAACCCAGCAGCCAGCGGGTACCGCGGTGCAGATCGTCGCGGAACCACACGAAGATCAACGCCAGCCCGGCCAGCGCGTTCACCACGCCGACGATCAGGCTGCCGCGGATCTGCCCGAACATCGGCAGCAGCAGGAACGGGAACGCCAAGCCGCCCAACAGCGCACCCACGTAGTCGGCGGCGAACAGATCGGCCACCGCGCTGCCCGCGGCCTGGCGCCGGATCCGTTGCAGCAGTTCCATCAGCAGCGGGATCTCCGCGCCGATCAACGCACCGATGACGATCGAGATCAACACCAGCGCCGCGGTGTAGAGGTCGAGCCAGGCGTATGCGGCGTACAGCGCCAGCACCGACAACCCGCCGACCGTCGCCAGCGCCAGCTCCACCCCGACGAACGCGGCGGCCGCGCGATGACGCAACGGTTTGGCCGCCAGCGCACCGAGGCCCATCGCGCACACCATCACGCTCAAGGTGATCGAGGCCTGCGCGGCGGTATCGCCGATCAGATAACTGCCGAGAGTGACCAGCGACAGCTCGTAGACCAGACCACACGCCGCACAGACGAATACCGTCACCAGCAGCGCGATCCGGGCGAACCGCCGACGCGGACCGGTGACCGCCCCGCCGATACCGGGTGCGCCGGTATCGGGCGGGTTCTCGGTCGGCGCCGCGGTGGGCACTAGGTCAGGCCGGCCGCCACCACACCGGCGACGGCGAGATGCAGGGCCGCGCTGACCCACACGCCGGGATGCAGCTCCTTCTCGGCCACCACGCCACGGAATTCACCGGGGGTGACCAGATCCAGCAGCAGGAACGCCAACGCCATCGCGGCCAGGCCGATCACGCCGTACACCGCGCTGGAGGCGAGGGCCGCGCCGATCGCGCCCTGCGAAGTCCAGATGGCGGTGGCCACGATGATGCCGACGCCGAGCAGGTTCGCCGACACCAGCAGCGCCGCGTTGCGGTTGCGTTCGATCCAGATCTGCCTGCGCAGATTGCCGGGGGTGAGAATGTCGACGATGACGAAACCGAGCGCCATCAGCGCGATCCCGACCCCGCAGTACGCGAGCGCGGCGCCCGCGTCCGCGGGGAGATCTTCGAGCATGTTGTCCTCCTGAGCCGGAATTGTCCGTCGGTTGTCCTGGGCGGGCCGGTGCTGCCGGATGGCGCTATTTGCCGTCGCCGCTGCCGCCGCCACGGAAGCCACCACCGGAACCACCGCCGCCGCTGCTGGCCCAGCCGTAGCCGCTGACGTAGTGGCTGTGCCTGCGATGGCCGGTGTGGTAGTCGTCGACCAGGATCTTGGCTCCGCCCTGGTACGGCGTGACGGCGACGATGTCGTCGCGGTATTGCAGGAAGATCTTGTCCTCGGTGCTGCGCTTGTCCAGCGGCCGCACCGCACCGGCGATCTCGTTCGCGACGATCGGCGCCGCCGCGGCGGCGGTGTAGACCATGCCGTTGTTCGGCTCGTCCAGCGCGGCGGCGCGGGTGTAGGTGTCGGCGATGTACTCGCGCGGATCGTCGCTGTCGCCGACGCGGGCGATGATGGCGATGACCAACGCGATCGCCACGATCACCGAGATGATGCCGGTGACCAGCCAAGCGGTACGGCTCACGACTCCGCCTCGCTGGCGCTCGGCTCCGCCGTTCCCGTGGGCGCTGTGCTGATGGTTCGCTCGCTCACGATGGCTGCTGCGGGTAGATCATGACGGCACTGCGGTTGAGCACCTGGCCGAGGGTGCCCTCTTTGCGGCCCGCGTCGCCGAACTCCTCGAACGACAGGCGGGTGCCGTCGTCGGCGAGGTAGTCGTGGTAGGTCAGCACGCCGCTGGGGGCGAGGCCGGTGGTGGCCTCACTGGCGAATCGCGCGGTGCCGGTCTCCTCCAGGCGGAAACGCTTGCCCTCGTGCTCGAGTTCGGCAGGCCCCGGCGCGGGCAGGCCCGCGGTTTCGGTCCACAGCACCAGCTCCAGGTCGGGGTCTTCTTCCACCGACAGCCAGTGCTGCACGTCCTTGCCGGTGTCGAGCAGATGTTCGGCCCACTGGTACCCGCCTTCCGTCAGGCGGAGGGTGCCGCGCACCGTGTAGCTCTGGCCGAAGATGTCGACGATGTCGCCGGCTTTCAGGGCGCGCGGGTCACCGCGCAGGGCATCGGCGTCCTTGTCGGCGAACGGGTCCACCGGTGCGGACGGCCGGGCCTGCTCCTGTGCGCGTTTTTCCTTGGTGAGCTTGTACACCATGTAGAACGAGACGCACGCCAGGACGATGACCACGATCAGCGCGACGATCAAGAATGCGGTGATGACAACCCCTCCCGGTCCGAACTCCTCGGCGACCCTAACACTCTTGTCCGCGCTCGGGGCCGGGTGTGGCGCCCTGACCACGGTTGGGCTCGAGCTGAACGCAACCCTCGCCCTCGGCGGCCGGCCTTCCTAGCGTGATGGCCGGATCACCCTTTTCCCTGACCGGCAACCGCAACCCCGAGGAGCATCGCCCCGATGACAGAACCCGACCCGAGCGCCGCGTGGAGCTTCGAGACCAAGCAGATCCACGCCGGACAAGCGCCCGACGACAGCACCGGCGCCCGCGCGTTGCCGATTTATCAGACGACGTCGTATGCCTTTCGTGATACCGATCATGCGGCGGCGTTGTTCGGGTTGGCCGAGCCGGGCAATATCTATACCCGGATCATGAATCCCACCCAGGATGTGGTGGAGCAGCGGATCGCCGCGCTCGAGGGTGGGGTGGCGGCGTTGTTGGTGGCGTCGGGGCAGGCCGCGGAGACCTATGCGATCTTGAACCTCGCGGGCGCGGGTGATCACATCGTGTCCAGCCCGCACCTGTACGGCGGCACCTACAACCTGTTCCGCTACAGCCTGCCCAAGCTCGGGATCGAGGTCTCCTTCGTCGACGATCCCGACGATCTCGAGCAGTGGCGGGCCGCGGTGCGCCCGAACACCAAGGCGTTCTTCGGTGAGACCGTCGCCAACCCCAGCAGCGTGGTCTTCGACATTCCCGGTATCGCCGAGGTCGCGCACGCGGCCGGGGTGCCGTTGATCGTCGATAACACCGTCGCCTCCGCAACTAATCGGGGCGCTGTACGACCCGACGACGAACAACTTTGTTGAGAGTTTCCTGCGAGTGGTTCGGGTTCGGATCCGGGTGCATTGCCGCATGCGTCGCACCTCTGAGACGTTCCGATTGGCCGCATGGCGGCGCGCCGCCACGACCCTGGCCCTCAACGATCAGGCTCCTCACCTTCCAAGTCGACGAACCATCGTACACGGTGGGGCCTTTGAGGTCTCGCAAAGACGACACGCCCGGGATGCACAACACGCCGACAACTTCGCCCCTCAGCAACCTACCGGCAATCTAAGTCTCGACAGTGGATTCGAAGCCATGTTGGATATACCCACGCGTTCAGGAGGGCGGGCGCAGAGTCTCCCGTGCGGCACATAAGCGAAGGAGGTAACTATGGACATCACCTGTCCGACGTGCAGGCGGGTTGATTTCGTCCAGAGCGTGCCCGCTCTTTGTTCACAAGGCGTATCAACCGACTATTCCACCGCTATATACAGCGGGACGGGTTTAGCCGCGAGCGGGCTGGTCCCCGTGATCGGAACTGCCACGGTTGAACGCACGCAAAC
This sequence comes from Nocardia sp. CDC519, assembly GCF_059509835.1. Classification (NCBI taxonomy): domain Bacteria; kingdom Bacillati; phylum Actinomycetota; class Actinomycetes; order Mycobacteriales; family Nocardiaceae; genus Nocardia; species Nocardia sp. CDC519. The sequence goes on from NZ_CM183377.1 coordinate 4,129,255, forward strand.
CTCGGCGTTGGCCGCCAGCCTGGCCCGCGAGCCAGAGACTCGTCCGACTGGTCGGCTATTTCTCATCGCATCAGTGTTGCTGCTTATGGCACTGCTTATGGTGGTGCCAGCCGTCGACGCCTACAGGACCTACCAGCCCACCGAGCCCGGTGCGGCGCACTCCGTCAGTACCCTGGTTGGCGCTGCACTGGTGCCCGGCATCTGGGCTATCCCTGCTTCACTACTTGCCGGTGCCGCAGTGCGGCGAAGCCTGCACAACTGGCGAGTCCTGCGGGTGCGGCCGCGCGCCAATGAAATCTGGCGAGCGGGTTTCTACTGCCACCGATTCCTTATTAACTCCGTGTGTTGCAGCTGATCATGTTGCAGTACATAGAGGAGGGTGATGTCCAGGTTGTGGACGGTGCATTGGGTTTCCGCGGAGCTGGCTGCTCCGTCCGGTCAGCATCCGCTGCTGGATGAGTGGCGGGATCTTGTCGAGCGGGAGGAGTCCTTCGGGCTGGATCCGGGTGACCCGTTCATGGTGGATCCGGACTTCCGGGTGGATGCGCGGTTGACGCGCTACTTCGGCCGGTCGTCGTTTGCGAACCTTCGCAAGGCGACGAAGCGCTCGTACACCACGGATTATCGGGTGTTCTTCAATTTCTTGTGGAGCCGCGGGAAGTACTGGGATGCAGCAGATTACGATGATTTGCTCGACTTCGAGGATTGGCGGCGGCGGTCGCCGCGGAACATGCGGCGGATCAGCGGCTCGAAGTGGAACCGGGAGTTGGCGGCGCTGAGTCGGCTCTATGGGTGGGCGGTCAAGCAGGGGTTTGTGGCCGAGAGCCCGGTCGGGGTCAAGACGGTCCGCAACCGCTACGGGGACCTGGTGGAGGTGGCCGAGGCGCGAGCGAAGGACGTCCGTTCCTCGAACGTGAAATGGTTGACGCCCAGGGCGTTTCGGTTGTGGCGCGATGTCGGGCTGCGTGGCTACACCGCCGAAGGCCGCATGGACCCGTCCTGGCGCGGCCGTCACGACGACCGCAATGCCGCGTTCGCCGACCTGCTGTTGAGCAGCGGATTGCGGCTCGGGGAGGGCGGGTCGCTGTTGACGATCGAGCTGCCTGCCTCGGCGAATACGCCGCAGCGGTACGTCGAGGCGCGGCTGGCAGCGGCGGTGGCCAAGAGCAAGCGGGCCCGCACGTTCTACATCTCCGCGACCGTGCTGCGGGAGGTCGAGGCGTATTGCGCTACGACCCGCAGGGGGGCGATCCGGCGGGCGCAAACCGCAGGCCGTTACGACGCGTTGGACGATATCTGGCTGGTCGTCAAGCAGTCCGGGTGGCAGCAACGGGTGCTGCATTGGCGCGACCGGCACGGCCGGACCGGGGAACGCCGGATCGATGCGCTGGAGCCGGACGAGCGGCGGCGGCTGTTCGTCCAGAGTGATAGCGGGTTGGAGCCGCTGTGGTTGTGGCTTGCCGAGGACGGGACCCCGTTCGGTGCCCATTCCTGGGAGGCTGTGTTCCGGGCGGCATCGCGGCGTTGCGCGGTGACGCTGGCGGGGGTGGTGCCGGATCCGCCGTTCGCGACGCCGCATATGGCGCGGCATTCGTTCGCGCTTTACATGCTGGTGGCGTTGCATCGGGCGCTGGACATGCGGCTGGATCTGACGCCCGAGGAACGCCGCGACTACATGCTGCTCTACATGTCGCCCTGGCGGATGGTCAAAGACCTGCTCGGGCACGCGAGCGAACAGGTTACCCGCGATATTTACCTGGCCCCGGTCTCGGACCTGGAGGTGCGGTCCCTGTTGATCGAGGACGACGATCCGGATGTCGCCGAACTGCTGGCGAAGCTGGCGGCGGCGTCGGAGCGGATCCTCGATGCCGAGGTGGCCGGCTGATGGCGCGAGGAGTGCACGCCGGGCTGCCGGCCGAAGGGCACCGGCGGCCATCGGTGCTCGACGATGCCGCTGCGGTGGTCACGCACATCAGCGAGAAGGGTGATCAGCGGGCGATCTTCGACTTCGGTGCGTTGCCGGTGTCGGCTGCGTTGCAGCGATCTCTCGCTGCGGCGTTTGCGAGCCGGATCTACCCACCGGGGGAATGGCGATCGACGGCCACGAGCACGGAGGTGTGGTTCCTGGTCCGCACGTTCACCCGGTGGCTCGCGCAACTGGACCCCGCACCACAGTCCATCGCCGACATCACGCCGGCGGTCTGGAACCAGTGGAGGGTCAGTCGCGCGAATAAGACGTTGGGACAAAGACAGATTCGCAAGATCGCAGCACTGCTGAAGCGCGATGATCAGCTTCCCGAGGCGACTCGCGAGGCGGTGCTGCGACGGGTTGCTTACTCGGGTGCCACGGAATCGGCGTATTCGCCGGAGGAATTCGAGGAGATCAGACAGGCTGCGGCCGGCCACTTCCGGCGGGCCTGGCAGCGGATCGCCGAGAATCGGGCGCATCTGGATGCCTGGCGGTCGGGCGCGTTCGACGACGGCAGCCGCGAGTGGGTGCTGGGTGAAGCGCTCGACCATTTGGCGCGGACCGGGGATGTTCCTGTTGATGTCGGCGCGGACGGACGTCGTCGGGTCGTCGAGCCCTACCTGGATGCGCTGGGCGGGACCAGCTCGGAATGGACCTGGCGGCGGCTGTTTCTCGACCGAGTCGAGATGGTCTCGCTGGTGACGCTGATCGTGAGTGCTCACGGCTGGAATCTCACGGCCGTCTCGGAGATGGTGGTTCCGCAAGTGCTGTCCGCGTCAGCGCCGGGTGAGCCGATCGTCTATCGGGCCGAGCTGGAGAAACGGCGGCGTCACACGGCTCATCGTTACGAGACCCGCAATCTGACCGACTGGGGCCCGAACTCGCCAGGACGGCTGTTCACCCGCGCGATCGAGGCCACCGCCCCAGCCCGTGACCTGTTGCGTGCTCACGGCGCTGCGACCGATCTGCTCATCGTCTGGCACGTTCATCTTCCTCTGCTGGTCAACGATCGCGCTGCGCTGCTGCGCACCGGCATCGGCATCGTCAACCCGGTCTTCCGTCGATGGAGCCAGGTGACCGGGGCCGGGGAGCTGAATCTGCGTCGTTTGCGGCGCACGGTGACCGTCCTGCATCGGCGCACTCCCACTCAGCACAGCCTCGACGTTCACGACCGCGTCTACGTTCTGCGTGATCCGGCCACGCACCGGCGCGCCGAAGCGGTGATCGCCGAGGGGATCGCCGATGCCGTCGACCACGCTAAAGCTGTTGTCGCGGCGAGAGTTACCGATGATTCCTGCGCAGGTGACGTCGGCACCGACACTGCCACGGCGAACTGCGGCGACTACACTCACAGCCCGTTCAGCCCGCACGGATCGCCTTGCCGGGCATCGTTTCTGCTCTGCCTGGCCTGCGCCAACGCGGTGGTCACACCGCGGCATTTGCCGCGCCTGGCCTACTTGCACCAGGCACTGGAAAGCCTGCGCACCGTTCTACCCACCCGGACCTGGGAGCACGATTGGCGCGAGCACCACAGCCGGCTGACCCAGCTCAAGGAGAGTTCGTTCACCGCAGCAGAATGGGCCGACGCGCTGAAGGCGGTCAACGCCAGCGACCGCACGTCCATCGAATTGTTGCTGCGCAAGGGGTTCGACTCGTGACCGCACCATGGCGGCAACCAGCTCTGCCCGCTCCCGCCGATCCGGTGGTCGATCCGGCAACGGTCACCGAACAACGCCGCGAGCTCATCCCCCGATTCGGTGATCCGGTCTGGTCGCTGACATTCATCAGTGACAATCCGTCGACTACCAGCGACCGGATTCAGTGGCAGACTTTCCCTGCGGAGTTGCGTGAGCAGTTCCGTCACGCGGTCTGGGCGCTGCTGAACTTCCCGGTCCCGGACACGGTGCTCACTCGTGGAGGCTCGACAATGCGGGCGCGGCTGAGCCCTCAACGGATGTTCGGCACCGCCATGACCTGGCGGGTATTCGCAACTTGGCTCAGCGAGCGCGGCATCACCGAACTGGCCCAAGCAACCACCGATGTCCTTGCCGACTACGGAAACTACGTGGTCAAGACCCGTAAAGTCGCGCGCAACACCGCCACGAGCCACCTCATCGCGCTGACCCGGCTCCGCGCGTTCGCGCCTTACCTGCCGACCCGCTCGCGCATCGGCGTCCCGCCCTGGGAGACCGAAGGTTTCGACGACTATCTGCCCGCGGCCACTGCCGCCGGTGAGAACTCGACCGAGCCGATCAGCCCGGCCACCATGGGTCCGCTGCTGATCTGGGCATTGAAGTTCACTGAAGAGTTCGCCGACGACATCCTCGCGGCCCGAGCCGAGGAACAACGACTGCGGCGAGTCGTCGCCCAGACACCCGACACCGACCTGCCCCGCGGAACGCCGCCGGCACTGATCGCCTACCTCGCAGATCTGGAGGCAACCGGGAAACCCTTGCCCACGCATACCACCCTCCGATCGGGCGCCGCGGCCACCTATGTCGCCGCGATCACCGGCACCCCGCACAAGAAGGTCCACCGCGTTCTGAAGACTCCACGCTGGCAGCGCTATCGCAAGACCAACCCCGGACGTTGTCCGCTCGACATCCCGATCACCGGCTTGATCGAGGGCGATCCCTGGGTCAGCGCCATCGACTTCGACCAGGTCGAGCCATTCGTCCGGCTGCTGACCACCGCGTGCTTCGTGGTCATCGCCTACCTGACTGGGATGCGCCCGAGCGAAGTACTCGCCCTCGAAGTCGGCTGCTGCCCCGAACCACGGCCAGGCCGCGACGACAGCTCCGGCGGCCGTCGCCATCTCATCCATGCACGGCATTTCAAGACCGCCCGCGACGCCGACGGCAATCATCGCTCCGCTGGTGAGTTGCGCGAAGTCCCCTGGGTTGCAGTTCCACCCGTGGTCACCGCCATCAGGGTCCTGGAACGCCTCAACGGCCCTGCCGGACTACTGTTTCCCGCCCAGCGCGGTGAAAGGCAGGGCCGGTCGCCGGTTCGCGGCACCGTCGTCCAGTGGGTCGAGGGTTTCGTCGACTGGGTCAACGAGCACACCGCCAAGCACGGCCGCGGGGTCGCTATCCCTGCCGACCCGCACGGCAACATCGGCACCGCCCGGTTCCGGCGGAGCCTGGCCTGGCACATCGCCCGCCGACCCGGCGGCCTGGTCGCCCTCGCGGTCCAATACGGGCACATGCGCACGGTGATCAGCGAGGGCTACGCCACCCGCCAACGCGACGGCATCCACGAGCTGCTGGACCTGGAAACCGCTCGCGCGGTCGCCGAACAACTCAGCGAGGTCCACGACGCCCTCGACCACGGAGAGGGCGTCTCCGGGCCCGCCGCCCGGCGGCTGATCCGCGCCGCGCACGAGCAGCACGACCGCTTCGGCGGTCTGGTCACCACACCCCGGCAGGCCAAAGCCCTGCTGGCGGATCCGGCGCTGACCGTGTTCGACAACGCCGACGCCTACCTCGCCTGCAACTACGACCCCGGCAAGGCCCTCTGCAACCCCGCCAACGCCAGCGGGCCCACCCCAACACCGAGCCTGGACCGCTGCCACACCAACTGCTCGAACATCGCCCGCACCGACACCCACGCCCGACAACTACGCACAGCGGCAAACCAGATCCGCGCCCAGGCTGATTCGCCGCTCGTCCCGCAGCCTGTCGCCGAGCGGCTGAAACACCGCGCCGCCTCACTGATCGAGCTTGCCGACACCCACGACCGCACCCGCATCACAACCACCGATCCGGAGCCACGATGACCACCGACCAACGCAGCCAGATCCGCGCCGCGATCGACCGGCTGCTGGCCGGGACCCCGCTACGATCCGACGGCGCTCTCACCGTCGTCGCCCTGGCCGCCGAGGCCGACGTCAAACGCCACGTCCTCACCCACCGCCACACCGACCTCAAAGAGGAGTTCTACGCCCGCGTCCGCGCGCAAGGACACACCCCCGCCAGCGAACAGCAACTGCGCGACGAACTCGATTCCACCCGGCGCAAACTCACCGAAGCCCGCAAGAAGATCCATGAGCTCGAACAATCCGTCGAAGCATTCGCGCGAATCGTCAACGTCCTCACCGTCGAAAACGACCGCCTTACCCACACGTCCGGGCGCAGCATGCGAACCGTCATCCCGCTCAATCCCGAGACGAACTGATGCCCGCTATCCGGCCGCGGCGGGTTCCTCGTCGTTGCCGAACAGCAGCAGCTGCCGGGACACAGTGCTGGACTGACCGATCCGGCGCAGGCATCGAGCGCAGGTGACTTCCGCTCTAGTCGGTGCCAACGCTGTCGGCGACCAGCCCGCGACACCCGTGTGACAGAGAAGTTCGGGCACTTCCTCGTCCCCGACCCATTGCCCGAGGCGGACCGCATGAACCGTCCGCCCGGACCGCACGACAGCATGCACGCCCGGCGCACCGAACACCGCCCGAGTCGAAGCGGCGAGTGGGGCTATATCGGTCACGCGACCACCATACGGTCGGGCACCGACAACACAGGCGGAGAATTCGGGCAGCTCAGTCTCGGCAACGACCTCTCGTCAGTCCGTTCGGCAACACAGCCAGACTTGACAGGGAACACCGCTTCCTCGGCCGCCTGCGCCGCTGACGCGCACACGATGGCGGGCCCGTCGATCGCGGCAGTGGTGCAGTTGTAGCGGCGCAGCTCGAAACCGTGAGCATCCAGGCGGGCTGCGACGGCGTTGGCCATGATCCCGGCGCCGAGTATCGCCACCGTACGCGGTTCACTCATCGCCGCTGTCCTTGCCGTAGAGCAGCCACACCATCGTCGGCTGCCACTCGACACGAACCTCGAGCTGCGGGTATCGGGCGACCACATCGACCGAGGCGATGCAGGCGTCGACCTCACCGTGAGCGGCCGCGCGGGCGGCCAGCGGCTTGGCGTTCACCGACACCAGCTTGGCTCCCGGTGCGTGCCGGTTGGCGAAGATCCGGGTCGCCGGATGGGCGGCCACACTCTCCACCGGTGCCGAGCGCGGCAGATCACGCCGGACCGCGAGACACATCGGCTTGGTCAAGCTCTCCCAGCAGCGGTGCAGCCGCAATACCCCGCTATGCGTGAAGTGCTGATCAACCCAAGAATCGGTGGTCCGGTCGTGCGCGTCCAAAGTCAGGTATCCAGCCGCGACCAGCGCCCGCACTCCACCCTCGGCCGCGGCCGCCATGGCGTCGGCGAAAGAATCCACCAGGCGCACTACCGATGCGTGCCGGCAGGCTTCGGCCTCGGCATCGGTCCCCGGCGGGCCCAGAGTCACGATCGGCGAATCATGCCCGAGTCCTGTCGGTTCCCGCTCGCACACCGTGATCGCATCGTTAGGGCAGCAGGCGGCCGCGGCGCGGGCCTTCTCGATGCACACCATAGTGCCGTCGCCGGTGGCCGTGGCGAGGCCGTCGACGAGCTGGAGGTGGTCGGTGGCGATCGGCAGGCACACTCCGGTGCCCGCGCAGCGGTTGTGGTCGATGATCAGTCTCGCGTCCATGCCACGTCCAATCGTTCGAGGGAGCGCACCACCCGGCCCGCCCGCCAGGTCCCGCCATCGGCGGGATCGGCGAGTCGCAGCCCCGGCAACCGGGTGGTCAAAGCCTCCAGGGCTATCCGTGCTTCCAACCGGGCCAGGCCCGCACCGACGCAGAAATGAGTGCCGTGCCCGAACGCGAGATGCGGCAGCCGCGTCCCGCGGTCGAGCACGAAGGTGTCCGGGTCGTCGAAGACCTTCGGGTCGCGGCTGGCAGCGTGAGTGACGGGGATGACTGCCTCCCCGGCGCGGACCAACACGGGCCCGAGCTGCACATCGGTGGTTGCCGCGCGGGTGAATCCGCCGCCGACTCCGGCCGGCACGAACCGCAGAAGCTCCTCCACCGCAGAAGGGATCAAGGTGGGCTGCTCGATCAGCTGATGGAACCGTCGCGGGTCGCGAAGCAGAGTGAACACCGCGCTGGACAGGAAGACCGTCGCTGTGCCCCGGCCACCGATCAGGCAGGCGATGACCAGGTTCAGCACTTCGGCGTCGGTTTCCTCGGATTGACCCAGCAGCCCGAACAGGCCGATCGGGTTCTGCGCGGCCATCTCTCGGGTCAGCTCTTCGCACTGCGAGCGCGCCGCCGCCAGTGTCTCCGGTGTCGCGTCACGGGCACTGAGCGCGTCACCCAGCAGGAAGATCTCTCGGCGGAAGCACTCAGGGACTGCGAACATGTCGCAGATCACCGAGGCAGCGAACGGCTCGGCGAACCCGGACACAATGTCGGCAGGCTCGCCACCAGCGATGAACTCATCGACAAGCCGATGCGCCAGCTCACTCGCCCCCGGCGCGATCGCAGCTACCCGGCGCGGGGCGAACATCGGCGCGATCAATGTCCGCAAGCGGGTATGCCGCGGCGGGTCGGTCGCCAGAATCGCCTCCGGAGGCAGCACCTCGGTCGAGAGGCGCGCTACATGCGGCTGATTCGCCCGTTCCCGGGAAAAGCGGGAGTCGGCCAGCACCTGGCGCACCAGCCCGTGATCGGTGACCAGCCAACCAGTGGCACCATTGGGCAACTGCACCAGGGTGACCGGTCCGCAGTGGCGATACTCCGGTTCGAGGTCCATCGCGTGCCGCTGTCCGAACGGATATTGCAGCGGGCACGACAATTTCAGTTGGCCACTTTCCATTACTCAGCCCTTCGTGCATTGGAGATTGAGAAATCAGTAACGCCAGCAGGTTTCGTGCGAGCGCTGGCGCTGAGCGTCAGCATTTCGCCGGATGAAGGGGTTCCCCGCCACTGACGACGACTTCTTGATGGCGACCCCGCCGAGCATCAGCCGTTCTTCCGGGAACCGCTCGCGCACTGACGGTCCCATCGGCCACCACTCCTCGAGCTCCACCAGACCAGGCTTGATCAGCTCCAGACCACCGAAGTACGACATGAGCTGTTCTCGCGTGCGATACCATCCCGAACCCAAGCCCATCTCCACGAACTGCCGCTGCAGTCGCACCGCCAGATCCGCGAGGTCGGAGCCGTCATCCGGGTTCCAAAAATGGGTGATGGCAACGTAGGAACCCGGCGGCAGCGCGTCGGTGTATCGACGCATGATGCCGACGGGATCGAGTTCATCGTCGACGTGATGCAGAATCCCGCACAGAATCAACCCCAACGGGCGCTCGAGGTCGAGGTAACGGGAGACTTCGTCATTCCCGAGCACCGTGTCCGGCTTGGTCAGATCCGCGGGCACGAACCGCGTGTAGTCGTTTCTCGCGAGCATTGCCTGCCCGTGCGCGATGCAGACGGGATCGTTGTCCACGTACACGACCGTCGCGCACGGGTTCTGCTCTCGAACGATCTCGTGGGTGTTGCAGGCTGTCGGGAGTCCGGCGCCGATATCCAGGAACTGGTCGATGCCGGCTACCCCGGCCAGGTACCTGGCTACTCGATGCAGCCAACGACGGTTCATCTTCGACACATCACGCTGCCGTGGCGCTACCCGGAGGATTTGTTCGAACGCAGCGCGATCGACGTCGTAGTTGTCCTTGCCGCCCAACGAGTAGTCATAGACGCGGGCGATACTCGCCCGGCTGGTATCCACACCGACGGGCGCTCGCACTCCGGTCAGCGACACAGGAGAAGACATGTATTCCTCACTCGATCAACTCAACTCGCGGGCTAACAGCGACGGGACGCGCTCCGGGCTGAGACGTCCGCGCCTCGGCCTGGAGCAGTGCGACGCTCTGGCTACTCGATCTTTTGGCCCGCTGGGTTGAAACCTGTTGGGCTGCTGGTTCTTGGCTACGATTCTGTGGATGCGAGAACAGGCGTAGAAGCGCCGAAAATGAATAGGTCTTATTCATCCGAGGAATATGGTCCCGGCAAGGGGAAGGCCCGAATGATCACTGATCCTCACGTCCCGAATGACCGATGCCCATGGTGCGGCGGCCGTCCCGGGTCGACGATGCTGTGCGTGAGGTGCCGAGGAAACGCTGACCAGGTGCCAGACCTGCCTGACCATGCGTGGTGGTCGGGCGACCTGCGCCGGGCACTGGATGCTCGCGATATCGGTGCGGTGATCCGCGCGTTCCGATACCACCCGTACCACGCGCGAACGGTGTCCCAGCAGGACATGGCGCGGTGGCTGTCGATCACCCAGGGATACCTCTCTCGCATCGAGACAGGTCGCGTGCCGGTGTCCAACCTCAACACACTCATCAGTCACGCCCGCACGCTTCGAATACCGCCGGCGCTCCTCTGGTTCGACCTGCCCACCCCACCTGACGAGAACGTCTCGCCAGCGCGTTCGCCGAGGAAACCCAGCCTGCTCCCCCCGCGACTCGCGGCGTTGGTATCCGCCCCCACGGAGGACCAGTTGGCCGACACCCTGCTCACCAATCTAGGCGGGTACTCCGCCCGTGACCAACTGGCCGGACCACACGGCGTGATCGAAGTCGTCCGCCATGACTTCGCCTTCATCAATGACCGGCTGACCTCCGCCCGAAATCGCGGACCCCACCGGCTGCTATACACCGCAGGCCGCTACGCCGAATTCCTGAGCTGGCTCTATCAGGACTGCGGAGACCTCGACACCGCTGGCCACTGGTCCCGAATCGCGCTGAACCACGCACAGCATGCCGAGGATGCCCAGTTCCGCGCGTACACGCTGATGCGCAGCTCGAACATCGCCACCGATGCCGGCGACCCGAGCAAGGCGAAACAATTCATCGACGCCGCGCTGGCCCATTCCGCTGCGCTCACCTCACGCCAACAAGCCGCACTCCTTCGCCAACGGGCCCATGTTTCAGCCCTACGCGCGACCCACTCGAAGGCGCGCGAGGACATGCGGGAATGTGTCGACGCGCTGGCCCGCGCCACTGAAGCCGCAGCGGAAGCGACTACTGATCCGGATGATCTCGCCGGCTACTGCTCACCGGAGTACGTCACGATGGAGGCTGCGCACTGCTGGATCGGACTCGGGCAACCCGAGCAAGCTCTGGCGATCCTCCAGCCGCGCTTGGCCGCGTGGAGCACCGAAAGCCGCCGCGACCTCGGGATGGGGCTTGCGCGCCTGTGCACCGCCTATGCCGGAGTAGGTTCGTGGGAGGAGACCCTGGAGGCGGCGAGTTACGCGGCTACCATCGTCGCCGACACCCGGTCGCACCGAACACTGGCACAGCTACACGCCACCGAAAACGTCCTGGTCGCGGCGGGCCAGCCGGATATTGCCCGGGAGCTGGCGCACTGCGTCCGTGCCGTGCAACGTGCGCATCCCTAGCGAGAGTAGGAGCCCTCCGAGTGGAGCTGATCACCACCGCAACCTCGACCGACATCGCCCGCGCCATGCCGACGATTGCGGTCTTGCCGGTCGGCAGCTTCGAACAGCACGGTGACCACCTCCCGCTCTCCACGGACACGATCATCGCCTGCCTGATCGCCCGCGCCCTTGCCGACGCCTATCCCCTCTTCCTCCTGCCACCAGTGACCATCTCCTGCTCCCATGAGCACGAACAGTTCGCCGGCACCCTCAGCCTCAGCCACACCACCCTCACCGCGGTGATCACCGATATCCGCGCCTCCCTCGCGCGCTCCGGCATCACCACTCTGGTGCTGGTCAATGCACACGGAGGCAACTACGTCCTCAATAACATCGCCCAGGAAGCGAACATCACCGGCCGCAACGTGGTCATCTACCCCGGCCGCGACGATTGGAACCAAGCCCGGGTCGCCGCCGGGATGGACACCGACTCCCACGACGACATGCACGGCGGCGAACTCGAAACCTCGATACTGCTCCACGCGGCACCCGAGCTGGTCCGGCCTTCCTTCCGGGACTCCGACCACGACGCTCCGGCCCGGCAGCATCTCCATCTACTCGGCATGGGCGCGTACACCAGCAATGGCATCATCGGACGTCCCTCAGCAGCCACCGACACCAAAGGGAAAGCGGCACTCGATGCACTTACCCGGGCATTCTCGGACTACATTGCCCTCCTCCAGCACCCATAGTTCGACGATTCCACGCCAACCGCCGCTACCGGACGAGTCGAAACATTACGGCAGGATCGTCATGCGTTGCTCATTGCCACTCCGCAACGGTATTCCGGCCCCAGACCACAATGTAATCCATGACACACCGACACGACACGACGTCGAGGAGCCGGGGACTGCTGCCCCCGTACTGCTTCGGTACGCGCTTCTGCCAAATCTCGAACGTCGAGGGCTAGGCGCCATGTTAACGGCGACCTCACGGACAACACAGATTGAACAGCTAGGTCAGAATCATTTTCGGGTCCCACCGTCGCCGTCACCGACTCTCGTACCCCGGCCATGGAGCTGGGGCAGCGAGCTTCAACCTGCGGTCACCAGCGATAACGAGGGCGCACACTGTTGAACTGGGCGAGACTGCCTATGTAATCACCGCGAACACTCAAATGGTCACCGAATCCCTGAAAGGGCGTGATGGTTCCGCCTCGCAGAGAAGCCCCGTGAACGCCACCATTTTGGTGACCGATGCCGCCCTGGCTTCGGCCACTCGCTGTCCGGCACCAGTTATCGGGGATGACCTGGCGCGGAGGGCCTCAATGCGGGCGCCGCAGCCGGACCAGGTGGTTTTGCCGCAGGCGGGGCATCGGGCCGGTGAGCACATCAGTGACCCTCCTCGGTGGCGGCGCCGTTGATTCTCGGCGGGCCTTGGTAGGGGCGATGCAGGGCGGCGAATCCCGGGGTGGTCGCGGCGGTGACCAGGGCGGCGAGCAGGTCCGGGCCGCGCTGCGCGGTCGGGGATTCGGTCAGGACGGGGCCGTGGAAGCCGTGTCCGTCGATGACGATGATCGGACTGCCGCCGGCGCTGCCGAGCGCGTCCTGACTGGCTCGGTGGGTGTTCGCGAGTTCGGCGTCGAGGGTGGTGTCGTCGGTACGTTGGGCCAATGCCGGATCCAGGCCGGCCTCGGTGAGTGCGTCGGTGATCGCGTCATGATCGATCTCGTCGCCGCGAACGTGCAGTCGTGTCCCCAGGGTCTCATACAATCGCGCGAAGGCCTCGCTTCCGGCGGTGTCGGTCGCCGCGGCGAAGACCCGGCCCAGCCGACGTGATCGCTGGATCATCGGCTTGTGATCGGCGTCGACGTCGCCGCCTTCATTGAGCACCGCCAAGCTCATCTGTTGTAGCCGCACAGTGTGCGGACCGGATTCGGCGGCGGCGAGCAGCCACCGCGAGGTCACCCATGCGAACGGGCAGACGGGATCGAGATAGAGGTCGATTTCGGCCATCGACGGCCTCCTGAGGGAAATGGTAGGAACGGCGGCTGGTGTCTTGGCGCGAGCCGTGGGCCGCCGCGCAGGGTTTTGATGCGGTGCGAAAGTTGGGCCGATCAGTGGCTGCTGCGGGGTCGGCCCTGCAGGTCGACTCCGAACACCGGACCGAGCAAGCAGAAGTTGAACACTCCCGCCGCGATCGGGACCAGCCCGATGATCGCCACCACGATCCCGGCGGTCCCGCCCACGAGGAGCAAACCCGCCGCGATTACCACGATTCCGGCGGCGATGCGGGCCAGGCGCCCGGCGGTACTTCGCATGAATTCGACGATGCCCATAACGCTGCACTCCTTCGACGCAGAGACAGGGGTTGCGCCCAACTATACCCCCTGGGGTATGGTCGGACTCGACATTCAATATACCCCATGGGGTATCAAAGGAGGGTCGGATGACCGAAACGAAGCTCGATACCGCCCCGGCGAAACCACCCCGCACGACTTCCGGGCCAGGAATGCTGGGTCGGTGGGGCGCGTTCATGGCCGGGCGCACCCGGGCAGTGATCGGGATATGGCTGCTGGTGCTGATCGCACTGGGCGCGGCCGCGCCGAGTGTGTTCACCTCCCTGGCCGGGGCCGGGTGGCAGGCCAACGGCTCGGAATCGGTCCGCGCCCGAGAACTCGCCCAGCAGCATTTCGGCGGTAACTCCTCGGCCGCGGTGCAGGTGGTGATCCATTCCGACACCGCCACCATCGGCGACCCGTCGATGGCACGGGTGGTCGAGCAGGTCACGGCGGTCTTCGCCGGGGACGAGCGGATTGGGCAGGTGATCGCCCCGCAACCGGGGTTCACGATCAGCCCTGATGGACACACCGGCATCGTGATCGCGGGCGCCAATGCCTCCACCGATGACATGGTCAAAGCCGTCGACGAGCACAAAGCCGCGTTGACCGCGCTGTCCGAAGACGGGATCGAGGTGTATCCGACCGGGGCGTCGGCGTTGTGGAGCGATTTCAACGCCGCCAACCACGACGCGATGATCCAGGCCGAGATGCTGTCGTGGCCGGTCACCCTGGCGATCATGGTGCTGGCGTTCGGGTCGCTGGTCGCGGCCGGGCTGCCGCTGCTGCTGACCCTGGCCGGGCTGGTCGCCTCCGCGGGGGGGCTGGTGCTGCTGAACCAGATCACCCCGATTTCGGTGTGGGCGATGAACTTCGCCATGATGTTCGCCCTGGCCCTGGGCATCGACTACGCGCTGTTCCTGGTCGCGCGCTTCCGCGATGCGCTGGCCCGCAGCGGCGATGCCCGCGCTGCGGTCGCCGAAACAATGGACACCGCCGGCAAAGCCGTCCTGCTTTCAGGGCTGACGGTGCTGGTGAGCTTGTCGGCGGTGCTGATCGTGCCCGCTCCCGCCGTGCGGACCATGGCGGTCGGGATCATGCTGGCGGTGGTGTTCGTGCTGGCCGCGACCCTGACCCTGTTGCCCGCCGTCCTCGGCGCGCTCGGCGCCAAGGTCAACGCCGCCGCGCTGCCGTATGCGCGTCGCCAGCAGCATCGCTCGCCGGTGTTCGCGCGTTGGGGCCAGATCCTGCACAAGCATCCGTGGCCCTTGGCCGCGGCGGCGCTGGCCATCCTGATCGGGCTGGCCGCACCGGTGTTCGGGCTCAAGACCGCGATGCCCTCGATCGCGGTCGTGCCCGCCGACGCGCCGGTGCGCCAAGGCTATGAACTGATCGCCGGCCAGATGGGTCCCGGCGCCCCGGGCATGCTCTCGATCATCACCCCCGCCGCCGACGCGCAGGCCACCGCAGCCATCGCGCGCGCCAGCGACGGCATCGTCATGCTCACCCCGCCCCAGTCCGCCGCCGACGGCGCTGATCTGGTGATGATGCAGGCCATGCCCGCGGTCGATCCCTCCGCACCGCAGATGGCGGGAATCCTCGACCAGCTGCGCGCCGACCTGCCCGCCGACGCGGTGGTCGGTGGCGCGGCGGCAGAAAACCTCGACCTGCAACAAACCCTCGACGACTATCTGCCGATCGTGGTGGGCATCATCTTGGTGCTCGGATTCGTGTTGTTGCTGATCGCGTTGCAGGCCCCGCTCATCGCGGCTCTGGGCACCCTGGTCAGCCTGCTCTCGACCGCGGCCGCGTTCGGCGTGGCCAAACTGATCTTCCAGGACGGGCACGGCGCCGAACTGCTCGGCTTCACCCCACAGGGGTTCCTCGACGGGTGGGGGCCGGTGTTCTTCTTCGCGATGATCTTCGCCATCGCCATGGACTACACAGTGTTCCTGCTGGCCACCGCCAAAGAACACTACGAACGCACCGGCGACCCCCACGCCGCGCACGTCGACGGGCTCGCACACTCGGGGCGGGTCATCTTCGCCGCCGCGGCGGTCATGGTGGCGGTGTTCTTCACCTTCGCCCTGGCCGACCCGCTCCCGCCCAAGGAGATGGGCATCATCCTGGGTGTCGCGGTCCTGCTCGACGCGATCCTGGTGCGGCTGGTGCTGTTGCCGGTCATGCTGCGCCTGACCGGGCACGCCGCCTGGTGGAGCCCGGCGTGGCTGACCCGGGTGCTGCCCACCATCAGCTTCGCTCACCACTGACGTGCGCAAACCCCGCCCGAAATACCCCGTAGGGTATTCTGGGGGGTACGGCACGAGAACGGAGACACCACCATGGTCGGCGACGAGAACAGCATCGCACCGGTACTGAACCGGCTGCGTCGCGCACACGGACAGCTCGCGGGCGTGATCGCGATGATCGAGCAGGGACGCGACTGCAAAGACGTCGTCACCCAGCTCGCGGCGGTCTCACGTGCCCTGGACCGGGCCGGATTCAAGATCGTCGCCACCGGACTACGCGAATGCCTGGCCGGACAACCCGGCGAAGGCGCCGACCCGATGACCGTCGAGGAACTGGAAAAACTGTTCCTCGCCCTGGCCTGACCCCCACCCGCCCCGGTCCTGGACACGGACCCGGGCAAGGAGGAAGCACACATGACGCTGCCCACGCGACCGCGCACCTGGACCATCGACCGAGTGGTGCCGCTGCTGGCGGGAACGCTGATCCTGCTCAGCGCCGCCCTGGCCGCGACACTCTCACCGTGGTGGCTGGTACTGACCGCCCTGGTCGGGGCCAACCTGCTGCTCTACAGCGCGCTCGGCTGGTGCCCGGCCAGCCTGCTCATGGCCCGCCTCGGCCTGCCCGCCGGCACCGCGACCTGCACGGCCCCGCTCCCGCACAACTGACCACCGCCACACCCCACGCGTCACCGAACCGAGAAAGCGAGTCCGCACATGACCGACACCGGTACCGACCTGGGACTGTCCACCACCGTGACCGCCAGCTTCGCCGATGCCGTCGACGCCGCCAAGCGCGCGCTGGCCGAACAGGGCTTCGGCGTGCTCACCGAGATCGACATGCAGGCCACCCTGAAAGCCAAACTCGGCCACGACATGGAGGACTACCGCATCCTGGGCGCCTGCAACCCGCCCCTAGCCCACCGCGCGGTCGAGATCGACCGCCAGATCGGACTGCTGCTGCCCTGCAACGTCGTCGTGCGCCGCTCACCCGACAACGACACCGACATCATCATCGAGGCGATGAACCCCCAACTGATGGTGCAACTCACCGGCCAACCCGCGCTGGCACCGATCGCCGCCGACGCCGCGGCCAGGTTGCAGGCAGCCATCGACTCCCTGCACCATAGGCCCTGACCCCGCGCCAGCGCAGCGGCCAGCCGTAATGGGCATTGCCCGAACGCGGCGACTATCGCCAGGTTCTGCAGGAGCAGCTTGCCGAACGGGGTCATCCAAGCCGTCGGCTGCCTGGACCGCGCAACGCGTCACGCACGGGCAGGGTCGGTGAGGGTCTCGCTTTCGCATGTTTTGCGCGACGAACCGGTCGATCTCGATGTTCTGCTGGCCGAACTGCTTCCCGAACAGAGCTGGGCGTTATCGGTGTGCGGGGGTGGTGTGTTGTGGGTTCAGGAAGTGGTCGATGTCGACGATGAGGAACAGGGCGGTGGCGGTGGTGACCACGTGGGCGTGGTCGTTTTCGATGGTGGCTTGGAGGTGGAGTTTGCGGCCGTCGCGGGCGTGGATGTGGGCGCGCAGGGTGTAGGGGGTGTCGAGCAGGACGGGGGCGAGGTAGTCGATAGCGAGGTGGCGGGTGACGGCGAGTTCTCCCACGCTGTAGAGCAGGAATCCGAACAGGTCGTCGAGGACGGTGGCGACCGCGCCGCCGTGGGCGATCGCGGGGGCGCCGACGTGGCGGGCGTCGAAGCGGTGGTGGGCGTGGACACCGTGTGCGTCGCGGCGGGGGCGCAGGTGGTGGCCGTGTGGGTTGGCCGGTCCGCAGCCGAGGCAGTGGTCGTGGTGGGGCGGGAGGTCGGCGGAGTCGGGTGCGACCACTGGAAAGGCAGGGATCCAGTTCTCGCTCCCGAAGGTTTCGGATCCGGGTTCGTGTGTGCCGGTGCTGGGTGTGTCCTCGGTCATGGGCGCTTTCTGCGGGGATGTGTGGCTACGGGGTGGTGGTGAAGAGGATGTCGCAGTGGGCTTTGCGGGCGAGCTCGATCGGTGGGGTGGTCAGCAGCCTTGCCAGCAGCGGTGGCCGGTGGGGGTCGGCGGTGACGATGAGGTCGGCGCCGGTGGCGGCGGCCAGGTGCAGCAGCGCGTGTGGGGTGGGTTGGTCCAGGATGTGAGTTTCGATGTTGGTGGCGCCGTGGCTGATCGCGTGCTGGTGGGCGGTCCGCAGGATGGCGTCGGTGGGAGTGGTGCCGCGTAGCTGGTAGGCGTCGGGTCCGAGCCGGTCGAGGTCGGCCCCGAGATCACGTTCGTCGATGTCGTGGCGGGCGCAGATGATCAGGAGCCGGGCGTGGGTGGCGTGGGCGAGTTCGGCGGCGTGGTCGACCACATGGTAGGAGCGGTCGGATCCGTCGGTGTCGACGATGATCGTGCGATAGGCCGTCATGACGGGCGTCTTTCACGAGAAGGGGTATCTCAGGGGGATGGGGTGGACGGGTGCGGGCGTGGTGTTCGGAATCGGCGGGTGGTGGGGCCCGGGGCGAGGAATGCCAGCACGATCGCCCCGATCGTGGTGAGGGCGGCCAGAGTGAGCGCGGCCTGGCCGCTGCCGCGCACGAACGCGGCCTTGGCGAACTCGGCCAACGGCGCGGCTACCGGTCCTGCCTGGTCGGCGACCTGTAGAGCCGCGGCCAGGGAATCGGCGACCGGGCCGCGGGCGGGCTCAGGCAGCCGGGACAGCGCGGGCGCGATGTGGTGGGTGTAGCCGGCGGCCAGCACGCTGCCGGCCACGGCGATCCCGATCGCGGCCCCGATCTCGCGGGCGGCGTCGTTGACCGCGGCAGCGACCCCGTGTTTGGCCTCGGGGGTGTCGGCGACGATGGCATAGGTCGCTGGGGCGGTACACAATCCCAGGCCCGCGCTCATGATCAGCAGCGGCCACAGCAGATCGAGGTAGTGCGCGGCCAGGGTCAACCTGCTCACCAGGACCAGCCCGGCGGCGATGGTGAGCAGGCCGACCACAGTCATCACCCGCAACCCGACCAGGCTCGACAGCCACGGCGCGATCACCGAGATCGCGACCAGCGGCACCACCATCGGCGCCAGCGCCAGCGCCGAGGCCAGCGGCCCGTAACCGAAGATCAACTGCAGGTACTGCACCAGCAGCAGGAACACCCCGAAGGTGACCAGGAACTGGATGGTCACCGACAGCGACCCGGCACCGAAGCCCCGGCGGGTGAACAACCGCACATCCAGCAGCGGCGCCGCCGAGCGCAGCTCGACGACCACGAACGCCACCGCCGCGGCCACACCGATCCCGGCGGTGGCGGCGACGAGCGGGTCGGCCCAGCCGCGCGCGGGGACCTCGACCGCGGCGAACACGATCGCCGCGACCGCCACCGCGACCGCGCCCGCGCCCACCCAGTCCACCGGCGGATGCTCGCGCTGGCGGGACTCGGCGATGGTGCACGCCAACCCCGCCAGCACTGCCCCGGCCACGGTCAACCCGACGAACACCGATAGCCACGACCACCGCTCGAGCAGGAGCCCGGCACCGAGGATGCCCAGCACTGCCCCGGACCCGGCGACCCCGGCCCACACTCCCACCGCCCGGCCACGATGAGCAGGAGGGAAGCTCGCGGTCAGGATCGACAGTGTCGAGGGCATCACCAGCGCCGCGCCCGCCCCGGCCAGCGCGCGCGCCGCGATCAACCAGGCCGGGTCGGACAGCAGTAGCGGCAGCGCCGAGGCAGCTGCGAATACCGCCAGTCCCGCGACCAGCACCGCGCGGCGCCCGTAGCGGTCGCCGATGGCTCCGGCGGGCAGCACCAGACAGGCCAGCACCAGGGTGTAGCCGTCGACGATCCAGGTCAGCTGGGCTTGGGTGGCCCCGGTCGCGACCGCGATCTGCGGCAACGCCGAATACAGTGCCGCCATCGCCGCGACGACCAGCGCCACCGCCAGGCACGACACCGTCAGCATCCACCACTGGGCCCTGGTCCAGCGGGCGATCTCGACCGTGTCCGTTCCGGGTCTGGTCACCGGCACCTCCCAACGTTAAAGACTACCAGTCTCGGTGCGAGACCGTCAGTATCATAATGGTCGGGGTGTGGGATGATGTCCACACATTCGCACGATTTGAACGACACGAACCGGAGGAGCGCGCGGCCATGACCGACCGGGATCCCGCAGTGACCGACCCGCTCACCACCGCCGAGGAGCAGGCCGATCCGCGGCTGGCGCGCTCACGCAACCGGTTGCTCGACGCGGCCACCCATCTGCTGTCGACCGGTGGTGTCGAAGCGGTCACCGTCGAGGCGGTCACCCGCGTGTCGAAAGTCGCTCGCGCCACCCTCTACCGGCATTTCGGCAGCACCACCCAGCTGCTCGCGGCGACTTTCGAACGATTGCTTCCCCAGGTCGACGCACCGACCGGCACCGGGCCCGTGCGTGAGCAGCTCCTGGCGCTGCTCACCACCCAGGCCGACCTCATCGAACAAGCCCCGGTACAGATGACCACCCTGGCCTGGCTGGCGATGGGATCTATCGGCGAGGACCACCCCGACCCGGCCGCCGTCACCTCACTACGCGCCCGCGTCATCGAGCAATACCGCCACCCGTTCGACCAGATACTCACCAGCCCCGACGCCCGCGCGATGCTCGGCGAGCTCGACACCACCTTCGCCATCATCGAACTCCTCGGCCCGATCGTGTTCGCCCGCCTCACCGGACTACGCACCATCGACCACGACGACTGCGCCCGACTCGTCGACAACTTCCTCACCGCCCACCGAAAGTGCCCGGCCGAAAACGGGCCGTCCGGCAGTGAGGGTGTTCGAGCGCCTTCCTGACCTGCGCATCACTGAGCAGCCACTGCCACACCAACTTTGCGAATGCCGAGCCCAAAGCAATCGACCGGCCCCGAGCACCGTCGCAGTGCGGACGCTTTCACACAGGCGACCCCGCCGCTGACGTGGCCGGGTTCAAAGGCGGCGGCGTCCATGGGTATCGGCGTCCAAATGCCCGACACGACCAGGCGCGCAAGCGCAGTGGTCGCGACGACCGTGATGGTTTCCAGCCGTGTCTCCCAGCGGACGCGACTGTCCCGGTCGGTGCAGGATTTTGCGCCCTATTATGCCTGTCGCTCTGCTATATCGCGCGGGTCCAGAGCGGATTGGTCGGTGACATCGACCAGGAGCTGGGAGTTCATCGCTTCAATGGTGACGTCGTCGGCCCGGTCCCGGGCCACCGCCTGGGGCTACCCCATCCCCCACAGGCGCACTTCACCACCGGTCTCGAAGCCGTAGCGGATGTACCTGTCTGCAGACAAGCTGGTTCAGAGTGAGTTGGCGGCGGCGGCGAGAAGATCTGCCAAGGTTTCCTCCAACTCTGGCAGCACGGCGGCATGCCGGGCTACCTGAACCGAGCGTCGCGATGGGGTTTCATCGGAGACGGCGATATGGGCGAGCCTCGTCCAAGACTGTGCGGCCAGCCGTGCTGCGCGTGCGGCCGCGTGAACCTTCGGATTGCGCGTGTAATCGGCGAGATCGACGCACCCTTGAGCGATGAGGCGTCGAAACAGACCGCCTCCGGTACCCGCTTTTTCGATGAAGGCAGCGAGTGACCTGAGCACAGCCTCGAGGTCTTCGTCTCCGAAGATGTCGGGCCAACGGGAGACGTCTTCAGCGAAGCGGCGAACGCCGTCGAGCCCGGTGCCGGAGACACCGTTCGAGGCCGGCGCGGCAATCGAACTGGGGCCCCCATGTTTCAGGGTTGCCGCCGATTGTTCGAGCGCTGCGGCAGCCATGGACGGGAGGTCAGGCACGTCGGAGGGCCAATCGACTATGTACGTGGCGTGGCGTGTGGGTGTCGGGAACCCCGTGGAGGCTCGTGCCCGTGCCAATGCGTCATACGACACCGTCTGGATCTCATCGCGGTCGTTGTCGACGATATACGCCTCGCGAGCCTCGTCATCATAGCCGACGATAACGATGTCGTGGCGGCTCATGCGCAGTCGTACCCGCAGGTATGGGAGTTCAGCGATGTCGGCCCAGACCATGACGGGCCGTCCGGAGTCCAGTTCGGTCCTCACCCATTTCCAACCGAGGTCGGGATCCTCGGTCTGACGTAGTTCGGTCTTCGCACCGAGGCGCCTCAACAGGTCGACCTCCAAATCCCCACCACGCCCCACCAGGTATATCGGAGGATTGATCGCATCGGCGCGCAGGTAAGCGAAATCGAGTGCGCCGCCGAGTGTGAACACGAGTCCTTCGCTCAGCTCGCCGTCCCAGCCAAGCCCGGCCCAGGACATAAGATCGCGCAACGCACCCGAACCACAATGGCCGCCCTTCAGGTGCGGGTAAGGCTGGATCAGCATCCGGTGACCACCTTCAGACTCGACAGCCCGCGAAAGGACAACCCCGTACGCCAGCGAGGTTGTTCGACGAGCCTAAGACCGGGAAAACGCGCCGTGAGGAGTGGGAACAGTACGGCTCCTTCGAGCCGCGCCAACGGCGCGCCAAGACAAAAGTGAATGCCGGCACCGAACGATAGCGGCGGGGTCCCGGTTCGGGTGATATCGAGGCTATCGGGGTCGCAGAATCGGTCCGGGTCTCGGTTGGCCGCCCCGAGCAAGGTCAATACAACCTGGCCAGGATCCAGGTCGACTCCTGCCACCCGTGTTGGCTCGAGCACCGTGCGCCCATTGGTCTGGACCGGCGAGTCGTAACGCAACAATTCTTCGACGGCGTTGCTCGCCAGATCGGGCCTGGCCCGCAATAGGTCCATTTGGCTGGGATGGGCGAGCAGTGCAGCAACGCCGTTACCGATGAGGTTTGTGGTGGTTTCGAACCCTGCCGCGAACAACAGTATCGCGGTGCCAACGCATTCGTCGTCGTCCAAGACGTCGTCGCCATGCGCCACGGCGAGACGGCTGAGCAGGTCGTCGTCCGGGTGGGCGCGTTTGGCCGCCAGGAGGTCTGTGAAGTACGTTGCGAGTTGGTCTTCCGCTTCACACGCGGCAGTCAGCGCCGCGGCGTCCGCGCTGGGCTCGAGCGAGGCGACCAGGGCGCGTACCAGAGGAGCGGCCACGGCTCGATCGGTCACTGGCACTCCAAGAAGATCGCCTATTACATTCACGGGCAGCGGGAGGGCGAGATCGCTGATGATATCGGCGGAACCCTGGTCCTCGATGACATCGATCAGATCACGGATCTGCGTGACAACGCGGCCTCGCAACTCGTCGATGTGCCGAGGGGTGAAAACGTCAGCGACCAGCCGACGCAGCCGGTGGTGGTCAGGCGGGTTGCGGAACAGCATGGTGCGCCGGAATCGATGCATAGCCTGACGTTGCAACTCTTCGGGAATCTCCGACAAGCCGAATCCCAGCGACTCGTCGGCCTTGCCGAGGCTACGGTTACGGAGCGCAGCTGCGCAGTCGTCGTAGCGACTCAGTACCAGGACCCCCGATCGCGTGACAAGCACGGGCTGAGTCTCGCGCAAGCGTCGGAACGCCTCGTAGGGGCCGGCTGAGCCGTGATCGGTCAGCAAGACGTCGAGGAGTAGTTCCCTCTCAGTTGGTCCAGCAGTCACGCCTGCCTCCGAGCCTTCGCCCGCGACTGCAGGAAGTGTTCGGCCTCGACCACGATGAACACGGCGGTTGCCGTAGTGACCGAGCGCCCTTCTAGATCCTCCATCCTGGCCGCGAGATTCAACTTACGGCCATGCCGCGACCGTACCTCGGCGTGCAGCGTGTAGGGGGTATCGAGCAGTACCGGGGCGAGATAATCCATGTCGAGATTCCGGGTCACGGCGAGTTCGCCGACCGTGTACAGCAAGAAGCCGAACAGGTCGTCGATGACGGTCGCCACCGCGCCACCGTGCGCGATCCCCGGCGCTCCGACATGACGCTGGTCGAAAAGATGGTGAGCAACGACGCCGCCCTCGCAACGCCGCACCGATAGGGAATGTCCGTGCGGGTTGGCCGGCCCACAACCAAGACAGTCGGGATGGTGCGGCGGCAACTCTGGCGATCCGGATTCCAGGAGCCGGAACGAGCGCACCCAGTCCTCCACGCCTGGGTCAGACAACCTACTGACCGCATCCGAAGCCTTGTCCATGGCCAGACCTCTCTGTCGACTAACGCGCGCCCAACATCAGACTCGAGCAGGACCGCGATACAACTACATTGGAGACAATCAGAACCATTTTGTCAACAATTGATCAGATCTCCGCTGCTTGTCGCGCATAGCTCGCGATCAAGCAACGCGCGGACATGACGAAGTGTCCGGGAGTTTGTCCACTCATGAACAAAACCCACGTTCTGTTACCATCCGAGGGGTGGTGGAAGAATCGGTGAGGCTGTCGTTCAGGCGACACCTCCGCGAGGCAGCAATCCGCGCCGCCCGCGCCCTGACGGTCGAGAAGGGCTGGGAACGTGTACGATTCGGCGAGGTAGCCGGTCTGATCGGAGTATCACGCGCCACGCTGTATCGAGAGTTCGGCGACAAGCAAGGGCTTGGAGATGCACTCGTTCTGCACGAAGCGGAGCAATTCCTGACCGGGATCGAGGATTTGCTTGCTTCCAACCGCAGCGCGTTGCCTGAATCGATCCGAGCGATAGTTCGCTACACGCTCGACGAGGCTGCAACCAGCCCCTTACTCAAAGCCGTCCTGACTACACCCGGTAGCGGCCCGCGCGATGAAACCGGCGTCCTCCCCCTGTTGACAACCTCTGCCTCCATGCTTCAACTCGCGTCCGAGCGACTGGTCACCGCGTTCCTCCACCACTACCCCACCATCGACGCCAATGACGTGGCCGACGCAGTCGATGCGCTCATTCGATTGACGATCAGCCATCTCGTACTACCGGCCAGCGACAGCGCCGAAACGGCACGCCGGATCTCCGAGATTGCCCTACGTTATCTCGGGGTGGGCTCTGCGGGTCTCAGACCAGATGCCTCAGCTGCATGCCACAACGCGGTACCGAGCCATTGAAGCAGCGGTATCCTCGTTTCCCTTGATTCCACAGCAGCTGGTTCAACGACAAGTAGGCGGCGACGTTCTCGAAACGTAGCTCGGACTCGGCCGGAGGAACGTCGAGCGCGAAGTGGTCGCCAGCGGTTGCGGGCGGTCTGAACCAAGTTCGCGTCGGATCCATCGATTCGGGTCCGCAGGTTCGCACGAAAGCAATCCCGAAAAATGACACATGAGCTGTCATGCACAAGCCGGGCAAGCCCAACCAGCTGCTGCGTTGGGTAGAGCAGCACCGACGACGCTGACGCACCGAGCAATCGATGCGGACCAGGCCGATCGGCGGTCGTCCCGCCCACCGGCGATGGCGCGACAACGGCATTGCTCACGGGTCTTTTGCCCCGCGGGGATGCAATCCGGCAGTGTCACCGCGCTATGGCAGATAAGCTCATCCCGCGTCGTCTTCGACCGGCGTTTGGCTCGAATTCGCTCAGCTAAGCCTCGATCAGTCCAATATTCTCAATCCGCAAAGTCGAATCCGGGTCTATCCGGATTCCACGAGCTCGCGCCGAGGAATCGATAATCCCCCAAATGATTGCGCTGAGATGCTCGACGAAAGCCTTTATCGGCATAGCCGAGGTCGGATCGGATTGCGAGTTTATCCACCAATCCGTCGCGGAGAGGCTCGCCCCTACGATCGACTGCACCACCAAGTCTATGCCCGACGTGTCAGCCCCAGCGGTGTCCAAAACCGTGACGAAATGACCCGCAATGAAACCTGCCAGTTCACGTGCGTTCTCAAGAGCTGGATCCGATCCCGATGAATTGTCGCTAAAATGACTACGAACGAGAAACTGGAAGACGTTCTTGTGCTCGTCGACCAGCTGCGCGTATTGCTCGACGAGCTGATTCATCACACTTCGAATCGGATCGGATCCGAAATCAACGGTAGCAAGCACATTCGACCACATGAGTTCCTTCGCACGTTCGATAACAGCTGCACGAAGGCCCAGTTTGTCCTTGAAGTGGCGATACAGCTTGGGTTTTGTCGCACCCGCCTCCCGAGCGATGTCGTCCATGCTCGCGTCCGGACCGTACTTGCCGAAGGCACGGTACGCTGCGTCGACCAGTTCTGCTCGAACCAGGACCCGGTGCTCTTCCCATCGGCTCGAGCGTGCGTCAATTCGCCGAACCACCGAGCTACCGACCTCCCGAATCCGCTTTTGTGCGCCCGCCATCTGGCCGAGTATACGCTATCGGACAAGTGACCGATATCGCGGGCGGCGATTGCGCGCTGGATCGGGCGAGCATGAACGCCGTTACGGGGCCTGCGCGAACGCATGGTCAGTCGAATGTCACAGTCACCGAATTGGTGGCGGGTACCGACTGGCATGCCAGCCGATCACCTTCCTCGATATCATCATCATCGAGTACCTCGTTTACTCTCATCTCTATATCGCCGTCGATAACCTTGCACACACATGCACCGCATCCGCCTTCCCGGCAGGAATACGGAGGCGAGTACCCCTCGTTCAACAAGACCTCGACGAGGGTCAAATCTTTCGGCCATTCCAGCTCGGCGCGATCACCATCGAGATATACTACTAGACGGGCTTGTTCGTTCGTCATTGATTCCTTGACGTAGTTCTCCACGTCGAAGGGATCGGAGTGCAGAGATTGGAATACTTCTCGGTGTAGGTTCCGGTGCTGCACGCCGGCTTCGCGCGCCGCGTCTACCACCAAATCCATGAACGCCGCCGGCCCACACAAGAAATACATCCGATTTCGGTACTCACGGCAGATTTCAAGGATTGCGCTTCGGTCCGGTAGCCCACGCTCGCTCTCCAGCCACTCGATGAGAGTCAGTCGCTCGGGAAACTGCTTGGCGAGGTAACGGAGGTCTTCACCGAAGATGACGCTCTCGGCATGCTGGTTGGCATAGAAGAGAACGAGATGGCCGCCACCTTCGAGCAGAGCCGACTTGACGATGGATAACACCGGGGTGATTCCGCTACCAGCTGCGAACAGAACCATGTCCGCATCCAGGTCTTTCGGTGTGAAGTGCCCGGTGGGCGGCAGAACGGTTACCTCAGCTCCAACCTTGATGTTGTCGCACAGCCAGTTAGATCCGTACCCGCCCTCCGTGCGTTTCACTGTGACAGCTAGCGAGTCGTCTGCATGCGGGGAACTCGAGAGCGAATAGCATCTGGCCACATATTCCCCGTCGCCGGCTCCGGGAATACGCAACGTAAGAAACTGCCCGGGGTCGTAGGCAAATACGCCCAATTGCTGCTCGGGCACCTCGAACCAAATGGACACCGCATCCGCTGTTTCCTGCACTACACGGGAGACCGTGAGTTCACATGGCATGCTCATCTTCCAGGATATTCCTTCTCTATTATTCCGGCCCGTGGCCCAGATTCAACTGTCGCGCTTGACAAGGCCGTAACGACGGCCGATCGCATAGCCGACACGGGCCAGCGGAGCGTTCAGGTCCTGATACCTCGGCCCCACCGCGCGGGCGACGAAATCGAAACCCAGGGCATCGGGTCCGATAAGGACTCGAGGTTTGTTCCGTCGCACGCCCTTCAGGATCGTTTCGGCGGCGCTTTCCGGAGTGGTGAGCGCTATACGATCGAAACCGGCGACAATCTTCTCCTGATCACCCATCGCGCCGACACCTCGAGCTCCGCGCACAATATTTGTGCGAACACCACCCGGATGCACGCATGTTACGCCCACCGGTAGCCGGTTAATTCGCATCTCCTGGCGCAACGCCTCGGTAAAGCCTCGGACGGCGAATTTGGAAGCATTATATGCGCTCTGACTGGGAATGGCCATCAGTCCGAAGACACTCGACACGTTGACAACATGGCCGTCGCCCGAGTCGATCAGATCCGGAAGAAATAGTTTCGTGCCGTTCACGACTCCCCAGAAATTGATCGACATCAACCATTCGAAGTCGATCCATTGCATATCCAGTATGTCGGCGCCGAGTGCGACCCCGGCATTGTTGATTACCATACTGACCGAACCGAAGTCGCTGAGGACCTGACGACGATATTCCGTGAATGCGCTACGATCGGCCACATCGAGCTGATAGTGCTGGCATTCGACACCCAGCGCGGTACACATGGAGGCGGTTTCGCGGGCCCGTTCGCCGTCGATGTCGGCAATGGCCAGCCGCGCGCCCTCGCCGGCGAGTCGAATTGCAACTGCACGGCCGATTCCTGAACCTGCCCCGGTTACCGAGACGACTCGGTCGCTGAACTCTCTCATCTCGGCAAGCTACCCTTCTTGATCGAATTCGGAAGGAGGTCGCCGCTTTGATCACCTGTCGACTCGCCGACCAACGCGAAATCAGAGTCCGCGACATTGCGGGTACGCCGCCAATACTGCCAGGTGAAACCTGGCCAGACCGTCCGATTGACACCCTGTGCATCGAGGTACCAACTGGTGCACCCCCCGCTGCTCCAGACCCCGTTCACCAATTTCCGCTGGATGTCCGAGTTGAATTCCCGCTGAACGGGTTCACGCACCTCGAGCGCAGCTGCGCCACGTTGCTTCGCGAGCCGAATCGCGCCGATGATGTACCTGATCTGGCATTCGATCATGAATACCACCGAGTTGTGACCGAGCCCGGTGTTGGGGCCGAGCAGGAAGAACAAGTTCGGGAAACCTGCGGTGGTGATGCCGAGATGGGTTTGAATCCCTTCGTCCGACCATACGGAGGAGAGTTCACGACCGGACGCACCCTTGAGCCGGAGGTGGTCGAACCCGTCGGTTACGTGGAAACCGGTGGCATAGATGATCACGTCGACCGGACGCTTGTCACCGGACTGGGATATGATGGCGTCCTCGGTGATCTCGGCGATCCCGTCGGTGATGACGGATGTAGTGGGCCGATTCAGCGCTGGGTAGTAGTCACTGGAACCGAGGATTCTTTTGCACCCGATGCGATACGTGGGGGTGAGCTTCTTGCGCAGCGCGGGATCATCTATTCCCCGCGCTATGTTCCACTTGGCGACACTCTCGAGCGGACGCATGAAATTGATATGTCCGTTCAGTCCTATCGACAGTGACTCCGCTGACCAGTAGATGGCAGTCCGGAGGGCTTTGGCGAGGATCGGCGCCCTCGTGAGCAGGGCTTGGATCACCTTCGGGACCTTGACGTTCCTACGGGGCAGTACCCACGCCGGCGTCCGCTGGTATAGATGCAGTTCGTCGGCTACCTTGGCAATTTCCGGAACGAATTGGATTGCGCTCGCACCCGTCCCGATAACAGCGACCTTCTTGCCATCCAATGTGCAGTCATGATCCCACTGCGCCGAGTGAAATGCTGCACCAGCGAACTTCTTCTGCCCCTTGATCTGGGGGATATTCGGTATATGGAGTGCGCCTACGCCTGAAACCAGGAATCGGGCGACGTACTCGTTGCCGTCGGAGGTCGCAACATGCCACGCGGAATCACTAGGATCCCAGTATCCGGATTGCAAGGCCCGCCCGAAATGCGTGCGGCTATAGAGATCGTACTTGCGTGCGAGACTCAGGAGATACTGCTGAATTTCATCCTGTCCTGCCCACAAGTGACTCCAATCCGGCTTGGGCTCGAAAGAGTACGAGTACATGTGAGAAGGGACATCGCAGGCACAGCCCGGATATGTATTGTCGCGCCAGGTTCCGCCGATTTCGGAATCCTTCTCGATTATCAAGAAGTCATTCATTCCCGATTTCAGCAGTTGAATCGCCATTCCCATGCCGGAGAATCCGCTCCCGACGATGAGGACCTCTGTTGTGTGCACCCTCTCGCTCGCTGCACGACCTCCCGAACCATTGGTCTTTCCCGTGTATTTGGCAGAACGGTTATTACTCATCGATTTCCTCTGAACGTTGGCTCACGTGCGGTACAGGTGGCCACAAATTTTCGATAGCTACTCAGCTACTGCGGATATGTCGGACCGGCGGCAGGACCGAGGAGTTCGCGGGATTCGACGAGTGCCCGCCGCAACATATCACGGCGCGACTTGCGCTCAGCAATATGCGTGGTGCTGTTCACGCCGGTCCGAGTCTGTTCACCGCCGGGCGATATCGTCGGGGAGGCTCCTCGTCAGGCGCCAAAGGAACATCGTGAAGCGACCTTCCATCATTCCTGCCTCATCGAAGAATCGGATCATTGGCTCGGACATGAACTGCAGGTTCTCCCGGTAGTGCGGGCCGAATTGGCAAGCGAGGAACCCCCGCAGAGGATGCACGCCGACAGCACGGTACAGCTTGGGATTGATCAAGATCGGGTAGGACAGGTTCGCGACAACTGCGAGGACGCCGCGGTGCCATGCCCGCGAGATCCGGCCTCGCGACCGCATACCCTCGACAAGCTCGGAGCGCGCGAACGTGATGTGGCGGGCCTCCTCGAGCACGTGAATTTTCATCAACTGCCGGACCTGCGGTTGTAGGCGTTCGTCGTTCATCGCTTCACGCTGTGCCCGATCGAGAATCTCCTCGATCAGCAAGGTCGCGCCCTGGATCGAGGGCCCGAGCGGGACGAAATGCAGGATCTTCGCCAGCGACAGAAACCCTGGCGGAAGCTTGTAGGGCGGGATCCCCGTTTTGGCGATCAGACGCGCGAACATTGTGGAATGGCGGCTCTCGTCGCCAACCTCGGCAAGTGCGTATAGGGCCTTGTTATCGACGAGATCACCCGTCGTGTTCAGCCGTAGCAACGCCATACTCAGCAAATTCTCGGCGTAGATCCCGAAGCTGAGGATGCTCACCAACTCATGTTTGCCCAGGTCGATCTTCTGTTCCTCGGAAAGCCGGTTCCACAGACCGGTGCCGTAGAGGGACAGGCGATGCTCGGGGAACCACGCCTTATCCGGCAACCACGGACTATCCCAGTCGATGTCGACTTCGGCGTCGTAGAACTTCTCTACGGAAGTCTTGAGCAGTCGTCCGGCCGATCGTTGCAGGTCAATGGGTCGCCGACCGCTCACGCGCGCCATACCGTCGGTGGTTACGGCAATCTGCCCGTTGGTCTCGGCCCTGACGTCACTGGTCGTCATCTGTCGCTCCTTTGAGACTCGATCGATGACTCTGCATCGATACATCCAGTCCGGATCAACGTCCGGTGGCAGTAACCCGGTATCCGCTCAAGAGTGCAATACGGGCAGTAGCGGATACTTGGGGTATGAGGTAACTTTGACCCCGGCGGCGCGGCTTGTCAAGGGCCGGCCCCGATCCCGACGCCGGGCTACTTGGCCCCAGTGCCGGGCGATCCGATCGCTGGCGTCGACTATCGACCAAACGGAGGAGTTCACAGTGAAGTCTCAGAGTCCGCACGATGCCTCTGACTACATCGGGCCGGCCACAGTGGTGATCGCAACCGACGACGTCGAGGTGCAAGTCGAACTGCGCGGCTATTTCCAACCCATCGACGGCCGCTTCAGCTGGTACGGGCGCATCCGCCAGAACGACGAACTCGACAATCTGTTAGGGGGACGCCGACGTTCCGTGCTGATCCGGACCAGTACGGGCGAGGCGCCGGCGACCATCGGCGATCGTGACTTCTGGGGCCGCTATCGAGTTCAGGGCAGAGGACGACCGCCCTATCACGTGCCGACGACGCTGGAGGAAGTAGAAGCTACGCAAAGCTGAGCCGTAGGACCTACGCGAATGCCGACGACGCCCCGAGGGACCAGGATACCGACATGATCAGCTTTGGAGACCGGCTTCGCGACCGCAACTCCGCGGCTTGGACGCTGGCCATAACCTGTGCCGCAGTAGCATTGGTTGTTGCGGCCATGGCAGCGCTGTACACCGCTCTGCCTGCCCTTGCGCTCGACATCGGCGCAGATCAAAATGCTCTCACATGGATCGTCGACGGATACACGCTGGTCCTCGCCTGCTTGGTTTTGCCCGCTGGCGCGATCGGCGATCGGTATGGGCGCCGACGCGTTCTAATCGTCGGCCTGGCGGTCTTCGCGGCCGCTTCAGTTGTGCCTGTATTTCTCGATACTCCTGCGGCACTCATTGCCTCCCGGGCCTTGGCGGGCGCAGGAGCAGCTTTCGTCATGCCGGCGACCCTCTCGCTTCTGACAAGCAACCTCCCAGTGGAGAAGCGGTCGTACGCGGTCGGAGTCTGGGCCGGGATCGCCGGCTCGGGTGGCGTGATCGGCATGGTGGGATCCGGTCTGCTTCTTACCCAGTGGTCGTGGCATTCGATCTTCGTCGGTCTGACCGTCGTCGCACTACTACTGCTGGTTCTGGCCTTCACCGTGCCTGATTCACAGGACGCCGAACTCCCGCCGTTCGATCTTTTCGGCATGTTCTGGGTCGTGCTCGCCATCGGCACGTCGGTGTTCGCGGTCATCGAGGGTCCGTCGCGCGGCTGGACGGATGTCCGGGTTCTTGTCGCAGGTGCGGCGGGAGTAATCGGCACCGTGGCATTTATCCTCACCGAGGTGCGTGCCGAGCACCCGCTACTGGACGTGAGCCTGTTCCGCCGCCGGGGCTTCTCAAGCGGCGCGCTATCGATAACCATCCAGTTCCTCGTGACTTTCGGTGTGATGTACCTACTGGTACAGCACTTCCAGCTCATCCTCGGGTTCGATGCCCTCGGCTCGGCGCTGGCGCTGGCGCCGATGGTCGTTCCGCTTATCGTGATGTCACTCGTGTCGCCGGCAATCGCTGCATGGGCGGGATTGCGGGTGACGACAGCGACCGGTCTTCTGACCATCGCCGTCGGCTTACTCGCCATCCTTCGCCTCGACACCGGTTCGTCGTACTTCGACGTTCTCTGGCCCCTGTTGATCATGAGCGCCGGGCTGGGCTTGTCGGCCGCCCCCGCGACCAACGCGATCATGCTCGACACACCGTTGGAGAAGCACGGGGTATCCGCTGCGGTCAACGACGCGACTCGCGAAGTCGGCGCGGCCATCGGCATTGCCGTCTCCGGTAGCATTTTGTCCGCGAGCTATACTTCGAGGATCAACGAGGTGCTGGACCGCCTTCCCGAGCCCGCGCGCGCTCCGGTCCGCAGTTCCCTTGCCGGTGCCCTCGAAGTCGCTGAGCGTGCCGGTAATGTAGGAAGGCCTCTCGCCGACTATGCGAAGGATGCCTTTTGGAGTGGGGTGGAACATTCGGCGCTCGCGCTGGCAGCGATCACCATAGCCGGGGTTCTGATCCTCGTCCCACTTTCCCCTCCACGAAAAGCCGCCGAAAGCGGTATCCGACGGCGCCGCCGACGTCACCTCCCCTGGCCTACACACGCCGCTCGAACCAGTCGATCGGATGCCCACGCCAATGACCGATCGATGGCATCAGTGCGGCGAGCACTCGATCCATAGTCAGTTGCGTTGTCCCCCATGCATCGCATAGCGGCCCGTAGGTCGAATGGGCAGTGTCTGATCATCGAGGATAGGTAGGTTCAAGTGGTGCGCGCTTTGCGAATTCGTCTGACCTGACCCGATGACATTTGGTCCGGCGGCTGTGAGAGCATTGCCGCCCACGTAGTGGGCAGGAACGCTCGATGACTATGGCGACACGAAAAGGGCACACACCTCCACAGGCCGTGCGCAAGCTGAGCAAGGCCGTCCACCTGCTGGGCGAGAATAAGGAAGTCGCCGTCACTGCAGATCACCATGGCCACCTACTAACGGTGGCGCAACCAGTTCGGCGGGCTGAAGGCCGGCGACGGCAAACGGTTGAAGGGCCCCGAACGCGAACACTCCACTCTGAAAAGTCTTCTCGGCGAGGCGAAGCTAGAGAAAGCTGCATTGAACGAGATCGCCAAGGGAACCTTCTAGACCCGGAACGCCGGCGGGCGGCCGTGGCGCACCTGGTGCGGGTGCTCGGGGTCCGCGAAAGGTTCGCCTGCCGGTTACCGGCGAACATCGAAGTACACAACGGCGCGTTCGAACCACCGACACCAACGCACATCCCGATGCGGCTTTGCGTGAATGGCTGCGTGCCTGGACGAAACCCATCCACGGCAAGGATTCCGCCGCGCCTACCACGGCGCCCGCAGCGAGTGCTGGACAGTCAATCACAAGAAAATCCAACGCCTCTGGCGCGACGAGGGATTACGAGGGCCGCTGCGGCGCCGAAACGCCTGGAAACCACCACCACCACCACGACGGAGGCAAAGGCACCCAACCGTGTATGGGCAGTGGACTTCCGATTCGATGCCAGCGACGACGCACGCCCAGTCAAGATCGTCTCCATCGTCGATGAAACACACCCGCGAATGCTTGGGCCGGCTGGTGGAACGATCGATCACCGCCGACGGACTCATCAACGAATCGCTGTCGATCGCAGCTACCCCGCCGCCCTGCGCTGCGGCAACAGACCAATTTCGCGTGCCAGGCGACTGGGCGGCGGAACGGGTCTGCTCAGCGTTCGTCACACTAGCCGACCCTGCCGCAACGGCTACATTGAATGGTTCAGCCGCCGCCGACGCGACGAATGCCCCAACATCAACAGCTTCTGGTCGTTGACCCAAGCCCGCGTCGTGATCAGCGACTGGAAGGAAGAATACAATCACCGCCGAAGAGATTCCGGCCTGGGCTGCAACGCCCCAGCCGGATACGCTACAACCCTGCATCCCCTACAAATGGTTCTCACACGCGGCGGACCGACTACCGGGTCCCGTCACCGCTTAGGATACTCCGACCCGGTCAGCGCAGAACTGGTTGCAGGGCAACCGAAATCATCTCCCGACCGTTGTCCAACCTAAAACCGGGGCGGCGGACCGATGATGGTGACCAGCATGTTCTGTAGCTCGGTACCTGCCGCCGGGCACAACCTTGAACAACAGCTTCGCCGAGACGTTCGACAACAAGGTTGCGAACCCGCGCGCCGGGCCGCAACCGCTGAAACAGCCAGCTGGAACCCGCATTGAAATCGGTGGCTTCAAAGCCAACCACAACTAGCGGCACCGGCAGCCGGCGCTGGACTATACGACATCGGCCCCAGCGCGCTGCGGCTGCACCCACTACCCTGACAGTCATCATCCGGCTGTTGAGAAAGGGCGTTCCGCGGTTCCCGGACCGATATCAAGCTCTGATAGCGAACTATTCGCCTATCGTTACCCTCAGCGTATGACGAATGTTAATGCCGCTATGCGACGGTTGCTTCGCGTATGCGCGCTTCCCGAGTCAATCCGAGGAGATGGACGGCCACCTCACCGCTGCGTTCGTAGGGCAGGTAGTGCCCAGCCTTTTCGAAGATGACCAAATGACTCCCTGGAATACGATGCCGAAGCGCACGCGAGTGATGAACGGGGGTCAGGCGGTCACGAGACCCGACCAGCACGACGACGGGACAGCTGAATCTGCCCAGCACACCGTAACGCTTGTGAGAGAGTATCGAACGGGTCAGCTCCGCGACATTGCGAGAATTGCTCTTCGCGAGCTGCAGCACAGCACGGTTCATATCGTGCCGACGAGGACGCGCTCCGAATAGGATGCCTCGTGTCGACTGCCGCATCAGGAAAAGCGGCCGGGAAGGAATCCTGATATAGGGTAGCGCCTCCAGACCCAGCATTATCAGCCTTCGCAAGAATTTGCTGCGCATCATATTTCCCAGAATATCGCCCGCCCCTGTCGACACCAACGCGACGCCGAGGATTCTCGGTCCGAGCACCTCACTGTGACGTTCAGCCAAGGCCATGAGAGTCATCCCTCCCATCGAATGACCACCCAATACGACCGGACCCGTAGGCACAGTTTCCGAAAGAATAGTCGCAAGATCATCCGCAAGAATCTCGAGGCTGGCCGGAGCCGACTCCGAATCCCCGTGTCCCCGATGGTCGTAGGTAACGACGCGAATAGTCGGGTCCGCAGCGATCACAAGCTGAGCAACGTCCTCCCAACTCTCGTGCGACAACGCGAGTCCATGGGTCAAGACCATCGTCACTCGCGGGGTCTGCGAGCCCCATTCGGTGATCTGCAATGTCGGACCGTCGTCCCGTGTGAGAGCGAGTCGGCGGCAGGGAACACCCGCGCTGGAAATCGAAGTCATTATTCCAAGCTCCTCAACGTCGAAAAACCCCGGTGACTATTTGGCCGGGAGTGCCGAGTCGACACCACCGACATCTGTTACCTTCCAATCCAGATTCTTGTCAACTGTTACGGTATAGGTAACAGTTGTTTGCGCACCCTCCGGTATCTGCGCACTCTTCGATGTCACATTCAGGAACACGTTGACGACGTAGACACCCGATCGTTCGGAGCGCACTGTCGCCGCGATGGGAACTCCACTAGAACTCCACTTCAGTGGCAGCACAATTTCTTTCAGCTGCGGAGCAGTGGCATCGAACTTGTTTGCAAGAACGGGCGAGACGTTGGACTTCAAACCACGAACCCACTGGTCGAAATTCTGATAGTCGATATTCGAGGCTCCGACTGCATACTCAGACGCTACTTCTTCGGCGCGCTTCTCCGCGGCTACGACAGCGTCCCGATCTTTCAACTCGCTCCTAGCCGAGAGCCACAACGGAATCGAAACGGCCACCGCGACAACAAGGAGGGCTACTGCGGTTCCCAAGGCCAGAGAACGCAGGCTTATCGAGAACGACCTCTCCGACCCGCGCGCGCTCGAGCCACCCTTGACCGACGTCCGAGGCACACCCGCGTCAACCGGCTTTTCTTCCGCAGCTTCGCGGTCAGTATCATGAGAATCTTCTGTGGGCATAATCAGCTCCGGTGTCTCTCGTTCTTTCACATCTATTTGACAGCGATCCGCATTCGCAAAGCACCGTCCCCCGTGACACTGAGTGCACGATCTATCAGGTCGCTTATGTTGATTTGCGCCATGGAGTTCGACGCGCTTTCCGCCAGTGGCTGTACCGCCGGGACCAGATCACGAAGAGCGGGGCCGATCTCATTGATGTAAGACGTCACTTTATCAAGGAAGGGAATGAGTCCGTTTCCTTCGATATAGTCCCCGGGCATATTGCCGATTCGAGACAGTCGCGCCAGAGAGTCCGCGATGAGTGCGCCCCACGCTCCGGCTTCCTCCCACAGAGGGCCGGCGGCGGTCATCGACTGCTCGGCCCACTCCATATCAGCACCCATTGTTTGCAAATTCTTCAAGATATTCCGGATTTCGGGTGACCTACTCAGAATCGTTTCCGAAAGCAGCGTTGTCGATGCCGCCAGACGCGGCATCACGGCTTCCGTCCCCGACAACGTCTGATCCAAGGTCTTGACGATATTGCTGATCGCCTGTGGGTTCAGTTGCTCGACCAGATGGGTGACAGTATGCGCCACATCAGGTATCGAGCGGGGTAGAACCACTTCAACCGCGTCGATACGCTGACCGTCGGCCAGGTAGGGCCCGGCATCAGTATTCGGTACGAACTCGATATAGGGCTCCCCCAACCCCGACAGGTCCTCAACAGTAGCGCTGCCGGTCGCAGGAACCCTGTACTTGGGATCGAGACTCAGCACCAATTCGACACCACGCTCGGCCTTGTCGATAGAGTCGATCTCTCCTACCTTCACTCCTCTCAACAGGACCGGGGAACCGGGTAGCAAACTCCCGGTCCTCGGCAGAGCCATGGTCACAACAGTCCTGCCAGAAAACCAATCAACTCGAAGCACACCGAATGTTAGGTATGCGGTGCCCAAGACCAGCACGATTCCGATCGACACCAGGGATAGCACGGAACTTGGCTTCATCGAACCACTCCGATCATCCGCAGCGACGCAAGAATACTGTCTATCCGATCGTCGTCCGATATGGGGCCGACGCCTTCAATGCCTACAATATCAACCTTCGGACCGCGCTCAACAAATGGAATAACCTTTTCGCGCAAAATGGCCACGGCTTTGTTCAAATTCGAGGGGGCGTTCAGATCAAGCGGGCGGCGAGTGAACAATAGCGGCACGAAGGCACGTGCGGCCTCATTGCCCGATTGCGCCAGGGGGCCGACCCACCGGAGAGATTCTGTGAGCAATTTGAATCCGTCGTACAACGTGATCAACCCGATCATGGAAGTCATCGAAGCAGCGGCCTGACTCACCCCCGACTCGGTCAGCAAATACTCCAGTTCAGGGGTTCTACGCTGCACCACGTCCGTGTTCGCGCGCAGACCGTTCAGCATTGCGTCGACGGCATCCAGGTGGTTGGCCAGGTCAATGATATCCGCACCGACTACCTCGGATATCGAAGCAGTCTGCCGAGTGTCGATCGGCAGCACCCCGTTCACGCGGTTCATTATCTCCTGAGCCTGTTGAATCCCTCCTCCTTGGACGAAGGTCGCGAGTACGTTCATGGTGTCCTCAACCTGCAGCAGCGGCTTCGTCTTGTCCAATCCGATGGTGGCGCCCGGGGGAAGGGCATCCTGCGTGCCGGTCGGCGGAGTCATCAGCGCGATGGAGACATCGCCAAGTATCGTCGGCTGGCGGAGTTCAGCGGTGGTGCCGACCGGCAATCGAACCGACGCCATCAGGTCGACATCGACGGCAACATACCCGTCGTGGTCCTCGCCCGCGTCGACCAGTGACACATCGCGCACGACCCCTGCTCGCAGACCATCGACTGTAACCTTCGCTCGCGCTGGCAGATTCAAGGCGTCAGCGAACAGAATCCGGATACCGTACCGGTCTCCAGAAATTCCGGTCCCCGGAACGGGAACCTCCGCGGGATCGAATCCACATCCGGGAACTATGCACACCATTGCCACCGCGGCCGCAGCGATGAACCGACCACCACGCTCACGAGCAGATCGCGCCCATACGACTCGTCGCAGAACCATCACCGCGCACCTGCCGTCCCGAATATCAACGGAAGAACCGAAACCTTCTCCAACTCGTTCTCAGCGGACTTGCAGCTACCTGGCACGACACGCTCGATGGCCGCGCATACCCGCTCTGCGTCCGCCGGCGGCAGCTGAGCCACCGGCGCCGCGTAAGTCAGGATCGGTGAACCACCCTCCTGCGCCGTCGCCCTCTGAAAAGCCTGCACCAGCGGTGGCGTCAGGTCGATTATTTCTTGTACCGAGCCGATATTCGCACGGGCGAGACGCGCTAATGGGACTGTCGCGTTCAGCGCTTCGAGAATTTGGTCACCAAACATTGAAGTAATCTCGTTCAACCATGGCACAATGATCCGCAACGAATCGATAATCGACACGGTGCGCTCAAAGATGCCACGATCGATCACTTCGAGACCTGGAGCCAGACGAGTGATCATGGCCTTGATATCGCCCCATCCGCCGGCCATGCTGTCCGATAATGATCGCAGTGAGTCGATAAGCGCACCGATATGCCCGATAGCAGCATTGGGGGAATTGAGAGCACGACCCAACTTGAGGATCGTATCATTCATTTCAGGTCCTGTTCCGGATAATGCGGCATCTAAGGCCGCGAGCTCATCCGCAAGCCTTTCACGCTGTGTAGAACCATTTCCATCGGTGATCTCTGCAGCGAGGTTGCCCAGCGCATTCATAGTCTGCGACATGCTCTTTGGTGTCAGTGTACGGGTAATGCACTGTCCGGAATCCCATTCATGCTCGGCTTCGCTGTCATCGAGTAATGCAAGCGATCGATCCGCGACGATTGTGTCGGATACGGTAGTAGCTGACACCTGACCGCGGGGCGAATGGTTTACCTCTACCTCGAATTCGACACGGACCATGTCACCATGAGGTTCGATACGCGTCACCGAGCCGACTCTGACCCCTCGCATGGTGACATGGTTCCCGGCGTACAAGCCGATTGCATCCGGCATATTCGCGCAGTAGCTACGCATCCTCTTGGGAGGCTCGATGATCACGAAGTATCCGACGATCAGAATTGCACATACGACCGCGACACCGAGAACGGACATGAGACCCCGGGACGCCAAGAGCTTATTCATCGTCAGCACTCCTTTCCGGGGACCGGAATACACACCGACGGCACCGGGACAACTGTCGCGGATTGGTCGACCACGAGCCCTTCCTTCGACGACGCGATCGGCTGGAGCCGCGCCAGTAGGTCGCGCGTATTCGTGACAACCTGTCCCATCTCTTCACCCAGACTTTCCAGCTCAGGGATGACGTCGGCCAGGGCTCGCGCAACGGATTGCAACCTGGATCGATACGCCGGCTCGAGGCCCGCGATACGCGCGAGAAGCTCGTCCATCAGCCGGACGGCTTCGTAGATCTCGGCCTTTTTGTCGAGGCCCACTGTCTCCATCAGATTGACGCTGTCGATCATTCCGCCGAGTGTCGCCTTCGACTCGTTGATCGCGCCGAGATACTCGTCCGCCATCGCGAGCGTGTCCGAAATGTCACGGTTCTGGCGGTCGAGGATGTCGACCAGAGATCCGAATGCCTCCGTTGCTCGGCGAATGCCGGACGGTGCACTGGCAATCGCAGCGTTCATGTTCGTCAAATTCTGACGCAACGTATCGCCATCGATATCATCGATCGGCCGAATCGCGTCCTCAAAAGTCCGACCCAGGCTGTACGGAAGATGGACCCTCTCGGCGGGAATGGACGAATGTAACGCAGAATTCCCCGCCGGTGTCACCGCGAGGTAGCGGCCGCCGATCAGTGTCAGCATACGGACATCGAGACTCGTCTGGTCACCGATGAAGATGTCGCTGTCGACGGTGAAGCTCATTCGAACGTTTCTTCGGCTCAGCTCGATGGACTTCACCGCGCCGACCGGCACACCCGCGATTCGGACGTCATCGCCAACCTTGACCGAGCCCACTTCCGGCATTTCCGCCCAGTATGTGGACTCGTCGAAAGGTACTACGTAGACTACTACGCTCGCCGTCAAGACCGCTCCCATCACTGCGGCCCCGACGCCAGCCCAGCGCAATTCTCGGTCCATGCTTCGAAGAGGAGCACTCACCGACTGCAACGCGGTTCCCCCGCGAACACGGAGTAGCTTACTGATCACCGCTCGCATATCGAGATCCTTTGCCCACTGATCAACACATGTAACGGCGCCGGAACTTCGGCGTTGCCGTTCGAGCAGTTACGATTGATGACCGGTCCATCGGCGGGAACCCACGCATTCAGTGTCTCGAGAACGGCCGGCAGCTTCCGCAGCACCTCGACCGCCTGTTCCGGGTCCGGAAATACTGCCCCCAACAGGGCATCGGCATCGGCGTTAGGTCCGGTCGTCAAGCCGAAGGCCTCGAGAAGGCCGTTCAATGGCGCGATC
The DNA here is from genome assembly GCF_059509835.1 of Nocardia sp. CDC519. Lineage (NCBI taxonomy): Bacteria > Bacillati > Actinomycetota > Actinomycetes > Mycobacteriales > Nocardiaceae > Nocardia > Nocardia sp. CDC519. The sequence goes on from NZ_CM183377.1 coordinate 4,170,141, forward strand.
ACGTCTGGTGCCATGAGGGCGAATTCGACAATTCCATCCACCTTGCTACGCAACGTGGACACAACCGAGGCCAGCTCCGAGACAAGTCGGACGAGATGCGAGGATCGGCCACCGATATGGTCGGATATCTCTTTGAGATTTCCGACCAGAACGGTGACTACCGCTTGCCTGTCCAGCGCATAGTTGGACAAGGCTTCGATAGAGTCGAGGACGGAACCGACGCCCGCTCCGTCTCCCTCGATGACAGCGATCATGTTCTCTGCGAACTTGTTCACCGCTTCGGGCGACAGCTCTGCGAGTACCGGTTGTAAGCCGTTGAATAGATTCGTAATGTCGAACGACGGGATCGTGTTGGCAATATCGAACTTATGTCCGGCCGGCAACTCCGCTGTGGTCGGCGATGATTGTTGAACATCGAGATATCGCTGTCCTACGAGGTTCTGATAGCGAATCGCCAGCACAGTGTTCTCGTAGATCGGGTGATTGCGCTGGACCGCAAATCCAACCACCGCTCGACCACTGGCATCCAAGGTAATCGATCGTACCTCGCCAACTCGGAGACCATCCATACGAACATCGTCGCCGGCCTTGAGGCCGTTCGCGTCGACGAATTCAGCCGAGAATTCTACCGCGTCTCCAGATACGGGGCGTTGCACCGTCTGAACGATGATTGCGAGCAGCACAGTGATCACGACGGCAGACACAATAAGTTTTGCGCTGGTCGCCAGAAGACTACGCTGTCTTGTCATCGGCCACCTCCGATGTTGGATGGTGGCGGAAGAAGCCCCGGCAAGAACGCGGTGAACGCTGGAACCATATCGAGAACCAACTCGATGTTCAGAATCGGACCGTCTGGAGTCGATGTGAATGATCGGTCTAGACGTGATAGGAGTTCAGTGAGCTGCGTGCTCGAGGCGCCGGGCGTAGGTACCATTCTGCTGGCCGTTGACAGAACCGGAGCGAGCATAGCCGCATAGTCCGACAGATGACCCTGAGCCGCGAATAGAGTTTCCGCCAGCCCAGGAAAGAACTCCCGACCTACAGTATTGACAGTCGTATCGAACAGCTCACGATCCGTATTCAAGATCTCGATCGTGGTGAGCCGATTTATGAGGCCGACCGTACCGTCGATCATCGATGCAGTCCCGACTAGCATGGATCCGTATTGGTCCAGCAGCTGCGATATCGGCATCGTCTGGGTTTCAGCAATGTTCCGGCTGGATACAACGATTGCCTCCATGAGAGGTGTGAATTGCCGGGCTATTGTCGCGCCCCGTGTCAGGATCTCGGTCAATTCCGGGACGAGAATGTCTCCAGTTGCTTGAGCTACGCTGCGGATGAGAACACCCATCGTTGCGTCTCGTTGCCGGTCGGCTCGCGGCCCCGTCAAATCGACGATACTGCCATCCCGTAATGGAGCCCCACCATCACCTGGTTTCAGCGCAATTTCACTGATGCCGAACAAGTTCGATGGCGAGTAGTCGACGAATAGCCCGTCCGTGAGACCTGCCGATTCGGCGCTTTCCAGTCTGAGAATCAATTGTTTCGCCCCATCGTCCGATTCGATCTCCGAAACATCACCTATCTCGATACCGTCGAATCGAACGGGTGTTCCGACGGTGATCCCGTCGCCGATGGACTCGGTACGCAGCAGTACCACTATTCGATTATCATCCTGGAGGGCCATCACAACAGTCCAGGTCAAGGCTACTACGATCACTATGATCACGGCGAGAACACCCAGCATGACCGATGACCGCTTCGATGTCGACACACCCGGCATTTCATAGCGAGACATCGTTTCTCACCCCGTAAATTCGATGGAGGAGTTGACGCCCCACAAGAGGAGGGTCAACACCATATCCAAACCGATGATTGCCACAAAGCTGGCACGGACAGCACGTCCAGATGCGATTCCGACGCCTTCTGGCCCGCCAACGGCGAAGAACCCATGATAGCTGTGGATAAGAATCACAGCCGTCCCGAATACGAGAACCTTTATCACCGAAGCCGTCACATCCCAGCCGCTGATGAATTGATAAAAATAGTGATCGTAGACACCGGCGGCTTGGCCATGAAGTTGCACGATCACCGCGCGACAAGCGGCATAACTCAGGATCAAGGCGATCAAGAATGTCGGAATGATTGCCACGGCCCCGGCTATGACCCGGGTGGTCACAACGAACGGTATCGATCGCAGTCCAAGCGACTCGAGTGCATCGATCTCCTCGGAGATCCGCATAGCGCCGATTTGGGCCGTAATACGGCATCCGGCTTGTGCGGCGAACCCGACGCCCGCAGCAATCGGTGCAAGTTCCCGTGTATTGGCAAAGGCCGAAACGATGCCGGTCACCGGCCCCATGCTGATCAGGTTGAGAGTGGTGAAGGACTCTACACCGACCGAGCCTCCGATCACCAGACCGAGTACCACCAGCATCGGTACAGTTCCACCGCCGACGATAATGGACCCTTGGCCCCATGTCATATCCGTGATCACGCGCATAGTCTCGGCTCGATATCGCCTGATCGTGAACGGGATCGCGGACAGCGCCTCCCAAACGAACGCGAGTACGAAACCGATCGACTCCAGGAGCGCGATGCGGGCTCCGAACGGCGCTATTCTTCTCCTGAGCCTCGCCAGCCGGGGTGGAGTAACCTTTACCTCCGACATCTAGGCCAGCCTCGTCGGAAGGAACATCGACACCAGCTGAGTAATTATGAGGTTCGTGATGGCGATGGAAACTACGGAGAGAACGACAGCCGCGTTCACGCCATCCGCCACTCCACGCGGACCGCCTTTTGCCTCGAGCCCCCGCTGGCACGCGATCACGACCACGATGAATCCGAACAGCACGGACTTGGCTATCGAGACACCGATGTCCGCGACGACGGTGAAAGAGCCGAACGTTCCCCAGTAGCTGCCGGGGGTCACTCCCTGGGGGCCGATTGCGACCGCATATCCAGCTATCACGCCCGTGAAGATGATCAAGATATTGAGCATCGGCGCGACGAAAACCATCGCCACCATCCGAGGAATAACCAGTCGGTGCAAGGGGCTGATGCCCATCGTTCGCATGGCATCGATTTCTTCGCGAATGTTACGTGCACCCAGATCCGCCGCGATTGCGGCCGCTCCGGCCGCACCCAGCAGCAGCCCTGTTGCCATGGGGGCGCCCTGTTTGATCACACCCAATCCACCAGCGGCACCGAGCAGGGAGTCCGCCCCGATTTGATGAATCAAGTTTCCGACCTGGACGGAAACGATGACACCGAAAGGCACGGCCATCAGGATGGCCGGAATCGCAGTAACCGTGATCAGATACCAAGCTTGATTCAGTGCCTCTCGCCACTGGAATCTCAAACGAACGATATCGCTTACTGCTCCCGCAGCCGACTCAGAAGCCATCTGCGTCGACCGGCCAAAAGTTCTGAGCGCCGACACTACGGTTTCGGAAAAGTTTTCTCTGAGCAACCTCGTCGACGTCGATAGCGCGCTACGTTCAGGCATTACCACAGATTCCCGTCCCAACCAAGAGTATCGCTCCGCAATGCAACTGGCGCGCCCGCTATGAAAGTGTCGGCGATCCGGCATAGCTCGTTCTCCGAATGATCGGAATGGCTTCGCCGGTATGACGTACCTCGTCGGGTCATTATCGAGCGCACCCTGCTCACGGCACCTCCTTGTGCACTACTGCAAGTACCAGATACTCAGGGTATGAGTATGTGGTGCTGCTCACGCAGTGTCAATAGAGGATTTCGATCGATCCCGGGACGCGCGAGCGGCCCTCTGGCAACCGAGCGATATCGCCCCGGCGAAAGTCGGGCCGATAGCAACCGCGACGTGCGACGACACCATCCACATGAGCAGTCTCGCCCATCTACGGCCGAGGAAGGTGCGGTTGTGGTGCAGGGGCGGGTTGGCAGGCATCGGCCACCGAAGATACTCCCTCGGTCACTACTCCGGCTGCACTTTGCTCCGCGCTTCCGTCGCTAGGTGGCGCCGTTTCGCACTGCCTGCTTCGGCATTGCCAGTCCACCCATAAGCCCTGATCGACGGGAATGATCGCGACCAGGTAGCCCCGGCAGATGAACCGCCCGGGTATGGTGCCCACGCATTTCGGCGGGATGAAAGCGGTCTCTGCGAGGCTCGGAGCGACCCGTAAGCCCTGCGCAATTGGGTGCGCCGCGCCGCGGTCGACACCGGCGGCGCCGAAGGCGTGTCGACCGAGGCAGCGAGGGAGATTCGCCAGCTGCACTGCACGAATAGGGAATCCGAGGAACGATCGGAATCCGCGAAGCGGCAACACCTTTCTTCGTGCGACTAGCGACCCGCGATAGCAGTGGCTGATCGTGCCCGGCAAGAAGGTCGGCATGACCAAACCGAACCAGGCCGCGTCGAGAGCGACCGACCTGGCGGACCGGCAGTTTCGGGTTCTGGCGCAGAACACGCGGCTCATGGCCGATTCACCTACATCCGCCTGATCACCGATGTTCGTCTACCGCGTTCGTCGTCGATGCCTACGCCGGCTGCGTCCTCGGCTCGGAATGCTCGACCAGCGAAGACGCCACGTTTGCGGAGAAGGCGATCCGGCCCGCGGTTGCTCTGCGGGCTCGCGAAGGTCTTCCGGTCGGTAGAGCGATACATCATTCCGATGTGAGGTCTCGATACACCGCAGTGAAACTCGTGGAGACACTGGCGGTCTCGGATCTCCGACGGTCGATCGGGTCGGTCGGGTCGGTCGGTGACGCCTACGCCAACGCGTAGGCAGCAACCACGATGCGGCTCCACACAACCGACGCGATCCCCAGCGATTCCTGTTTCGGCGCCGATCCGCTCACCCGGCTCGACGACGTCGAGCTCCTCAGCGAGGACTGAGTCGGCTGGTTAAGTCCCGAATCGTGCACTGCTGGGGCTGCAACCATCGGCCGAACACGAGACGGGCTGCTATGCACTGAACGTCGCGCAATCGGCTGGGGGTTGGGCAAAACCGGTGCATCGAAGCAAGAGCGGGTCAGCCACCGCTGAGCCGGCCTACGCCCCACGCACTGCCGCGTAGCCATCACCCAACAGACCGTGGCCTCAGGCCGAGCCGGCGAGCAACAGTTCGTCCCGGTTGATGTGGAGTTGCTGCGTGATTGCCCGCTTACTGAATACGAAGTCGCGGGGGCGGTTGATACAGTCGGCGGCCACGAGCTCGCCGGCGCGGAGGTAAAAGCAGGTGAAGTCGCGGTCCCCGGATGGGTCCCCGCTGAGGACGACTTCGTCGTATCCGGTGTTGAGGCCGGCGATCTGGAGCTTGAGATCGTATTGATCCGACCAGAACCACGGAAGCGCCGCTATCTTCCTGGACTTCCCGTTGATGGTCGCGGCTGCGACCTTGGCCTGCTCGCTGGCGCTCGGCACCGACTCCAGGCGTATACGGCGGCCGTAACGGGCCATCCGGTGACTGGCGCAGTCCCCAGCCGCGACGATATCGGGGTCACTGGTCTGAGCCTGGTCGTCGATTACGACTCCGTTGTCGACGACCAGATCTGCGGCGGCCGCGAGCTCGGTGTTCGGCTCCACGCCGATGCCGACGATGACGAGGTCGGCGGGAATCGCTTCACCACAAGACAGGACTACCTCTCGGACCCGGCTGTCGCCAGACACAGCCTCGACCAGCGCGTGCGTGCGGATGTTCACGCCCTCGTTCCGATGGATTCGGTCGAAGAACGCCGAGACCTGCGGGGCAGTGACCCGTTCGAGGACGCGCTCGGTCGCCTCGAGCACGGTGACTTCAAGACCCAACGCTCGCAGGGAGGCGGCCGTCTCCAGTCCGATGTAGCCGCCGCCGACGATCACGGCCCGCCGCCCGGGGCGGGCAGCGGCTCGGATCATCTCGACATCGGCGGCGGTGCGTAGGTAGTAGACCCCTGCCAGATCGGCGCCCGAGGTGGCGAGCCGACGAGGGCGGGCACCAGTGCACAGCGCGAGCTTGTCATAGGGCAATGCGTCGCCAGTGCTCAGTGCGAGGCGACCAGCCGATCGATCGATCGCCTCTACTGTCGCATCCACGAGTTTGATTCCCTGCTTGCGATAGAATTCCGCGCTGCGGATCGCGAGCTCGTCAATTGTGCTCTTCCCGGCCAGATAGGCTTTCGACAGCGGAGGGCGTTGATAGGGTAGAGTCGCCTCCTCACCGATGAGGACGACCTCGCCCGTCCACCCATCCTGGCGCAGACTGGCCGCGAGTTGGACTCCACCATGGCCGGCCCCGACGATGAGAGCTCGCTGTACACTCATACGTCTGCCTTCGGAGTGAGGCGGACCATCATCTTGCTGATGCCCCGCACGAAGTTGGACTGCACGTACTCGGGCTCCCCCACGACCTCGATATTCTCGAAGCGAGGAAGCAGCTCCTCCCAGAGGATCCGAAGCTGCAGCTCGGCCAGCCGGTTGCCCATGCAGCGGTGGACGCCGAAGCCGAAAGCGATATGGTTGCGGGCGTTGGACCGGTCGATTATGAACTCGTCCGGTCGTTCGAACACGCGCTCGTCGCGATTGCCCGAGGCATACCACATCACCACTTTGTCGCCCTTGCGGATGAACTGGCCGTTCAGAATTGTGTCTGCCTTGGCGATCCGGCGCATGTAGGCCAGCGGAGTTTGCCACCGGATGATCTCCGAGACCATATTGGGGATCAAGCCCGGGTTCGCCTTCACCTTATCGAACTGGTCAGGGAAGCGGTTGAGTGCAAGCACACCGCCGCTCATCGAGTTCCGGGTCGTGTCGTTGCCACCGACGATCAGCAACAAGAGGTTGCCCAAGAACTCCATCGGGCGGTCGATCAGATTTTTGGTGTTCTCGTTACCCTGCAACATGGTGATCAGATCGAAGCCGGGTTCCTCCCCGCCGGCTGTCCGGGCCGCCTTGTCGTGCCAAAGAGCGCTCAGACCGCGCGCCATATCGCGCATGCCGGGGAATATCTTGTCAAGGTCCGAGGGACCGCCATTGGCTTGCTCCATCGAGGTCGCGAGATCTGACCAGTAGACGAGCTTGCGACGCTGCTCGTACGGGAAGTCCAGCAGGGTTGCGAGCATTCGAGCGGTCAACTCGATCGAGACGTTCTGTACCCAGTCGAACGGCTGATTCACGGGCAGGTCGTCCAGAACTTCCTGGACACGCGATCGAATCAGACCCTCCATCTCACGCAAGTTCTTCGGTGCGACAACACCCTGGACCGCAGCCCGCTGCGTGTCATGGCGTGGTGGGTCCATCGCGATGAACATCTCGACATCCAGGAAGCGAGGCGGCGCCCCGATGATAATGAACGGCTCGGCGGAGAAGACCTCATGGTTCTTGTCGACGGCCACTATGTCGGCGTGACGCGTGACGGACCAGAATGGACCGAACGGACTGTTGGGCTGATAGTGGACCGGAGCCTCGTTGCGCAACCGCTCGAAGTAGTCCTGCCAGCGCCCCTGACGATAGAGGAAGGGGTTGCTGAGATCGATGTCGGCGAGCTCGACCTCATCGACAGGCGGGATGGGCTTCTCGACGAAGAGCTTCTCCCCATTCGTCCCGGTAACCCAGCGACGCGTCTTGTCGTACAGATGTGCGCCTTGGATCTGCAGATCCATCGGGATGGTCGACTGCACCTTGGCGGTGATTGCTGAAGGAATATTCATCACGATTCAACCGTCTCTCGTTGTCACATCTGGAACTCAGGCAATTGGACGGTCAAACCGTCCCAGCCCGCGGAGGCAATCATCTGGCAGGACAGCCGAGAGGTCTGCTGGCGCTCAGGGTTCATCGCAAGCATCTCCTCCTCTTCAGGGCCGGAGAAGCCGACCTGCTCGATCCAGTGCGGATCGACGATCACATGGCAGGTACCGCACGCGGCTTCGCCTCCGCAGTCACCGTCGATGCCGGGAACCGCATTGTTTGTCGCGACTTGCATCAGTGAGCGCCCCTCTTCGAGAGGCACCTCATGCTTCTCTCCGTCGTGGGAGACAAAGCTGACAACTGCCATGGCAACTCCTGATACGTAGCCTCGATGTGAATACCAGGTAAAAGTCTTGCCGAAGAGGTGATCGACGGCTATGTTCGACAGGGGCAGAAACTTGTGAATTCGGCTCAGCGAGATGACGGTGAACATCAAATGATGGGGGCACACCCTGGCGACGCCGGTGTCCCCCCGCTCGTGTTCGTTCAGCTGCTCGAGAGCCAAGCGCTTGACCCAGATACCGTCGCACAACTTCGCAACATCATGGTTCGCGAAGGAATCGACGAGCCGGCCCTGATCAAGAATGACGTCCAGATCCCGCTGCGCTGGTTTCGGGAGGTCTACCCCGAGCTCGATGCCGACCAGGCAACCCTGCTCGGCTTCGCGTTCGCCGAACAGGCCCAGCTGACATCCTTCGGCCCGCTGAGTTTCCCGCTGGTGAGCGCCGGGTCGGTGGCCGAGATCGTAGAGCTGCTCACATACCTGCCGTTGATTTCGACAGCGGTCAGCCCACAGTTCCATCCAAGTGAGCACGGCCTCACTGTCGGGCTTACCGGACACACACGTGATCCGGCTCTGGACTGCCTGGTCGTCACCTACAGTGGGTCGGCGCTAGTGCGGCTGCTCGACATGCTCGCCGACGAAGTACGGACCATATCACTCCATCTGAGCTGGTCGGCGCCAGCCTTCCCGACCGGTCACGAAAGTATGCTAGCCGGGTGCGTGTTCTTCGACGCTCCGACATCGTTCCTCCATATCCCTGCCGCCACGCTCAACGAGGTCTGCCGGTTCTCCGATCCCGTAGCGTATCGACTCGCCATCGTCGATCTGCAACGAACTCTCGACCAGCGCAGCGGAGCCATACCGTTGTCGGAGAAGGTACGACGGCTGTTGGAGAAAGACCCGGGACGAAGAAGTAGCCAGTCGGTCGCCCACGAGCTGTCGATGTCCACCAGCACGCTCAAGCGTCGCCTCGCCGAGGAGGGGACCACCTTTCGCGCGTTGTGCCAGTCAGTCCTGCGCGAACGTGCGATGCTGCGGCTACTCGACCGATCCATGTCGGTGAGTGAGATCGCCACGGATCTCGGATACAGCGACCTCGCCAACTTCTCACACGCCTTCAAGCGATGGACCGGCCGCTCTCCCAACGAGTTCCGGCGCACATAACACGCGAGTTGTCCGAGCAGTTCGGAGGATTCGCCTGCGGCTACGTGCGGGCGAGGCCTACTGTTCGGCGGATGTCCGCTGCTGGTAGGGCGAGAGCTTATTCTTCGTTCCGAGTGTCGACATCTCACCAAATAGGCCCGATGACTCTCGCCCCTGTGTCGTCGATCGGGCGCGAACCGTTCAGGGTCGAAGACCTCGGAATCGGTCTTGTGTTGGGGCGCGTGGTGATTGACTGCGGGAGCACCGTGAGCAGCGATTCAGAGGGAAACAATGTCCGAGCAGGTCGGAATCCGCGTCATGTTGCGCTGACCAGAGGTACCGGGGCAGCACGAGGGGCTCCTTGATCATCAGGGCGTGGGAGTTGGGTTTACCGAGGCCGTTGATGACGTTGACACCGTGCCGAGCACTACCGAGTCCGCCCTCGCGGGCTCCTGCCATTCCGGGTGCTTGACAGGGAAGTACGCGGCGGCCGTCGTAGTGCTGGTCGCAGTGTCATGAGCAGACGTATCCCGGACACGCAGTCGGCGCTACGGTCGGCGTGGCCGGGCCAGCGGAACGATGGCGTCCTCAGGCCAGGGTGGCGTAATCTCTGAATCTCAGGTTTCATGGAGTCGGGAGAATTGGCAGACACAGGATTGAACAGAGCGTCCTATGCTGATTCGACACGATCAATTCACTGCCGTTCTTGGCTCCACGCCGTCTGGGCTGCCCCTCCCGCAACGGGCCTACGCGACAGCCCCACGAACCGCTTCGTCGAGCTTCTCCTTCTTCTCATCGGTTGTAAGTGACCGAGCGCGAGTGTCGGGCCGCTCCGCATTCAATGCGATGGGCTGGGGCGCTGGTCATGCCATCACATACGCCGTTAGCCGAGGTGTGATTCTCATTCGGAGTACCGACCGGTCCGACCACCGCTTCACAGTGGGGCCGTTCGGGCAGATTCACCTGCCCGTCGCCATTCACCGCGCCCTCGGTATCCTCCCGGGAGATTGCGTCCTACTCATCCCATTGCCGGAGTGCGCTACTGTCGCGGTCATCCCACCCGGAGTTGTCGAGGACACGCTCTCCGATGGTCTTGACGATCGGTGGGCAGCGCCATGACCACCAATGATCTAGAGGTCGCACGGGCACTTCTCGCTCGCCTCGGTGTCCAGCCCGAAGCACTGCTGCGAACGCCACACGAGAATGGTCGAACTCCAACCTTTGCCGAGTACACACAGCGGGTCGAGGCAGCGGTGTCGGAAGGCGCGGCGGACCTACCTCCGCTACTGGCGAAAGCTTGCGTAGCGGTGGCCGCACCGCGGCATAGACGAACCAACCTCTCTCGAGCTTCAGGCACTTGTCGAAGAAGCCCGCCAGAACGCAATCGTTCGACGGAACAGCCGTGGCGGACGCTCCGCCGCTGAGCGTCCATGGCTGCCAGCCAGTCGAGAAAGGCTGGATCCTGCTGGGCATCCCCGAACCCAGCATCCTGGTCATCGTTGCTCATCGTTGCCTGCCCATTGCGTCGTTCTCACCGTCGCCCGTGTCATCCTCCGACTGCCGCCGCTCCGACGCCGTCGACTGTTCACGTTGTGCACCGGCGTCTTCCGTGCGGAGGCAGGCGAGAAGGTCGTGACCGAATCGCGGCGGGACGATTCCGAGATCGGAGCTGCCGTTCCACAGACAACCGGCGTCGGAGAGGATGCGATCAGCGAACTGGAGGGCCTGGATCAGCGCATGCTCCGAATCGGCTCCGCCGATCGTGTACACCTTCTCACGCTCTGGTATGCCATCGATTCGGATCGAGCACCCGTAGCCACCGCCGCCGTCGAACTGAGCAGGTAGTGCGCACTCGACCAGAACCCGCTCGCCATTTCTGGTCAGCTCGCGTTCGGCGATCGGCGGTCCGATGAACTCTCGCAGCTGCACGGCCCGATACTATGACCAGTCGCTACCGCGAACACTAAATTCGGAGAGCTGAATCGAAATGACGGCGCTCTGCGGTGTGGCCGAGATGACTGTCACTATCACCGCCGATTCCTGCTCCCGCCCTCTGTGGCAGGTTCCAGGTATTTGGGCAGTGTCAGTGCGGCGTCGATGGTTGCGCGCATGTTGTCGAGGAAGGGGAAGAGTACGCCGTCCCACTCGTCGGGTTTGCTGATTTGTGCGGCGAGGAGGCGGCGGAAGTATTGGCTTTTGGCGCCGGTGGCGATAGCGATGGCGCCGCCGTGGGTGTCGGAGTGGGTGAACAGGTAAGGGTGCCCGTCCCCTCGGGCGACGGTGTCGCGGGCGGCGTCGAGGTAGGTGCTGGTTTCGGTGGTGGTGAAGTCGCGTTGTAGTGCGGTGAGGTAGGTGTCGGTGGTGCCGATCGGGGCGACTTGGGTGTGGGCGTGGTCGGCGCAGGCGCCGCCTTTTTCCCGGAAGTTCTTCGCGCCGTGCTCGAAAACATGGGCTTCTGCCCCGAATTCGGCGGTGAGCCAGGCTTTAACGCCGGTGAGGATGGTGTCGAATTCGGTGTCGAGGTGGTCGGGGAGGTAGCCGAGGGACAGGATGTGCTCGCGCGGGATGATGAGGGTGTAGCCGGGGACGAGGGCGTCGGCGCCGGGGACGACGATGAAGTTGTCGCTTTCGTAGAGTAGATACGATTCGCCGATGTCGCGGCCGAGGAGGTCCCACAGCAGGTGGGAGTCGGGCCGGCGTTCGATTTCGGCGCAGGAGATGCAGATCGCGCGGCGGTCATCCATTGTGAGCTTCTTTCGGTCGTGATTCGTCGGTGAAGACCTGCCCGGTGCCGTCGAGCTGCCGCTGGACGTCGGCCATGATGCGGCGGGCGGTGTCGATGGTGTGAGCAGGCGGCGGGTCGCCGAGGCAAGTCATGTTCGTGGTGATCTGTTCGGCTCTGGTGAAACCGACCAGGACTGCGGCGTTGTCACTGCGTTGCAGGCACGACCACAGAGCGATGCGGATCAGGTCGGCGGGGTCAGGGCCGGCGAGGCGACGGAGTTGGTCGAGTCCGTCGGTGATGATCGTGGCAGCATCGGGCGTGAACCAGCGTTTGCGGGATCGGTGGTCGGCGGGTCCGAATTGGCGGGGACGGGTGGGGTGGTGGCTGCCGGTGAGCAGGCCTTGGGCGAGGGGTTTGGTGATCAGGACGCCGCAGTTGTGGTGGTCGGCGAGGTGGAAGATACCGGCCCGGGATTGGGGCGTGAGCAGGTTGTCGCGGACGGCCAGCACGTCGGGGTTGATGATGTTGAACAGCTGCTGGAAGCGCTGGTATTTGTTGCCGGTGGTGGCGCCGGTGAGCCGGTCGAGGGCGTGGCGGTGTGGTCCTCGCATGCCGATCGCGCGGATGAGGCCTTGGTCGCGGAATCCACGCATGGTGTCGATGGCTGCGTCGAGGTAGGCGTCGTTGTCGCCGAAGTCGGGGTGGTGAAAGAAGTAGATGTCGAGGTGGTCGGTGCCGAGGTTGTACAGGCTTTGCTCGAGCTGGTGGCGCATGTGCAGGGGCTGATAGCCGTGCGCCGCGGTTCCTCGGAAGTATCCGACCTTGGAAGTGATCACGACGGCGTCGCGGGGCACCTGCGCGAGAAACCGCCCGAGGGTGCGCTCGGCGCGGCCGTGGCCGTAGACGTCGGCAACGTCGAACAGGGTGACGCCGTGTTCGTAGGCGGCGCGCAGCCCTGCGAGCGCGTCGGTGTCGTCGATCGGTCCCCAGCCGATCGGTAATCCGAGGTTGGTGGTGGGCCCGCCGATCCCCCAGCATCCGACGCCCAACGCGGACACTTTGAGTCCGCACGCTCCAAGCCGGCGAGTGATCATTTGCCCTCGTCTCCCCTGCCGATGTCGGCACATGCCAACGGGTTCGGATGCGGCATCCCGGCCGGGCGTGCCGCCGCTGGTAGGGTGCGGGCCACACCCGCAGGTGGGGCCGTCGAGGCAGTGGAGGGAACGTGGTGTCGAGCAGTCAGCATGCGCGCCAGACCGTGCGCGACCTGGTCGAACAGATCAGCGTGTTCGACGAGATCGAAGGTGCAGCACGTTCGTTCGCTCTCGATTGGATCGACTCGGGCGCAGGCCTGTTTCGCGTGCATCCGCCTGATGAGCCGAATCCGCATTTGTGCGTGTACGCGGTGCTTGTCGACGATGTGCGCCGAAGGCTGCTGGTCACTGATCATGTCAAGGCGAATGCCTGGTTGTGTCCCGGTGGGCACGTCGACGATGGCGAGGATCCACGTGCGGCGGTGCTGCGGGAGGCGCGGGAGGAGCTGGGGATCGAGCCCGCGTTTCATCCGCGCTTCGCTGCCGGTGATCCGTTCTTCCTCACCGTCACCGCCACGCGGGGTGACCATTCGCATACCGATGTGACGTTCTGGTTTCTGCTGTCCGGGTCGGAGGAAATGGAGTTGGTACGCGATCCTGCCGAGGCCCGCGAGCTGCGCTGGTTCGCCATCGACGATCCCACCGAGTGGTCTGACCCCGACCGTTTCGATCCGGGCATGCTGCGTTTCCTGCGGAAGCTGACTTCTCACCTGGATGCACCAGCCTCGGTCGGCTGAGCAGTGGCGTAGCCGAGGACGGTAACCATCGCAGCGTGGTCGCTGATCCCCGTCGTGCGGGTGCTGTGGTCATAGACGCACATGGTGAGGGCGCGGGTGTCGTCGGCGCTGACAAAGGTGTGGTCGATGCGTTGATTGCCGTATCGTTCGCTGAACCAACTGTGTTCGACAGTATCGGGGTGGATCACTCGGAATGCGTCGCGCAGGCCGAGGGCGATCAGGTCGCTGTAGAAGCGGTAGTCATGGGCTTCGAACGCCGGAAGCCGGGGTTGGTGGCCGGGTTCGATGATGTTGAGATCCCCTGTCACCAACATTGCCGGAGTGGCGATGCTGGTCAGGTAGCCGATCGCGTGCTGCTGGAATATGCTGCGCCGGTGGCTGCTTTCGGCACTCATGCCATTGGTCGGTGCATACATGCCCACGGTTCGCAGCGTCCCACCGGTGATGTGGATGTCGAGGGCGGCAATACGGGGTCCGACGCGACTGTCCGGCACCGCGGTCGTTGTCAGGCCGCGGGTGGCGATGACCGCGAAATAGGGGTCGTCGGAGCTGGAACGGTTCGCTGTGGTGATGGTGTAGCCCTCGGCGCGCAGGCACGCCAGCAGCTCCCGGCCGCCGTCGGAGTTCTTCATCTCCGTCAGCACCAACACCTGGTCGCCGCGCCTCAGCAGCCATTGCTCGAGGATCTGGCCGCACGACAACTGGGCACAACCGTCAGCCACGATCGACTACTCGAAACGGGCTCCGACCTCGTGTTATCGAGAAACGCGGCGCAACTATCCGCAACTAATCGGGGCGCTGTACGACCCGACGACGAACAACTTTGTTGAGAGTTTCCTGCGAGTGGTTCGGGTTCGGATCCGGGTGCATTGCCGCATGCGTCGCACCTCTGAGACGTTCCGATTGGCCGCATGGCGGCGCGCCGCCACGACCCTGGCCCTCAACGATCAGGCTCCTCACCTTCCAAGTCGACGAACCATCGTACACGGTGGGGCCTTTGAGGTCTCGCAAAGACGACACGCCCGGGATGCACAACACGCCGACAACTTCGCCCCTCAGCAACCTACCGGCAATCTAAGTCTCGACAGTGGATTCGAAGCCATGTTGGATATACCCACGCGTTCAGGAGGGCGGGCGCAGAGTCTCCCGTGCGGCACATAAGCGAAGGAGGTAACTATGGACATCACCTGTCCGACGTGCAGGCGGGTTGATTTCGTCCAGAGCGTGCCCGCTCTTTGTTCACAAGGCGTATCAACCGACTATTCCACCGCTATATACAGCGGGACGGGTTTAGCCGCGAGCGGGCTGGTCCCCGTGATCGGAACTGCCACGGTTGAACGCACGCAAACCTCGGCGTTGGCCGCCAGCCTGGCCCGCGAGCCAGAGACTCGTCCGACTGGTCGGCTATTTCTCATCGCATCAGTGTTGCTGCTTATGGCACTGCTTATGGTGGTGCCAGCCGTCGACGCCTACAGGACCTACCAGCCCACCGAGCCCGGTGCGGCGCACTCCGTCAGTACCCTGGTTGGCGCTGCACTGGTGCCCGGCATCTGGGCTATCCCTGCTTCACTACTTGCCGGTGCCGCAGTGCGGCGAAGCCTGCACAACTGGCGAGTCCTGCGGGTGCGGCCGCGCGCCAATGAAATCTGGCGAGCGGGTTTCTACTGCCACCGCTGCGGCCATGCCTACTGGCCATATTCTCCCGCGCCAGGTATCCCTGCTCGTCAGGCGCTGGCACCTCAGCAATTCCGCTGGTGCGTCTGGCAAGCCAGCGGTATCCAGAAGGTCTGAGTTTGACGCCTACCGCCCCTAATTCCGGGAGCACGGCGGTGATGGAGGGTGCGCGACCGCTCCGGAATTGTCAGCTCCTGCGCTGACGCTGTTCGAACATTAACCGCCGCTGCTGCTGGTCGGACTGCCGGGAGAATTGGGTTCGGTTACCGTTTTGTTGTCTCTCGGCACTGTGAATGTTGCGCGATCAGTGCTGCGGCTCGCACCACCGTCACTGTCCTGAGTCGCACGTGCAGTCGCCAGTAGCTGGCGTACGTGTTTCGGAGAGGTCTCAAGTAGTTCGCTGATCTCGACTTCTGTCAGCCCTGTTTCACGCATGCGGGCAGCTGCGGCTGCTTGCAGGGCGTGGTGTTCGGCTTTCTCTCGTCCGGCACGTTCTTCGGCTACCCGAATCCGCTGCCGTAGCGCGGTCACTTCGGTGTCGAGTTTCGCTTCGCATTCGCTGATCGCGTGCCATTCGGAGATGTAGGTCTTGATCGCAGCGCGTATCACGCGTTCACGTTCCCGTGCTTCGTCTTTGCGGCGGCGCTCGCGTTCACGTGAGCGTTCAAGTCGTTGGATGAGTTCGGGGGGACGTGTTTTGCGCGACGAGCGTGTCGGCTTCGACGACATCGGCATGGCCTTCCACCGTGACCGGCCTGCCTGTTCTCCCGCCACCAATACTACGCACGCTCCCCGGCCCGCTGACGAACAGACCTAGCCACGAACGACCCCGAATGGTCCGTGATGGCCACGATCTCCCATATCGATCTGCCGGGCGGCTGCTTCCGCCGTCCAACATTCGCACCCTCGTCTCCGGGAAGGACATCACATGCAAGTCGATCTGGACCGCTTTTTCGTGCCCGCGCGGTTGATCGCGTCGGTTCCCGGTGCGCTGGGGTACTGGCCGCACCGGCGGCTGGTGTTGCTCATGGCCGTAACGCCGGTTCCAGATGAGCAGCCACAATGGGTGCAGTCGCTATTTGTCACCTGGCCGGTGGACGCGCCGTCGGCCACCATGTTGGCCGACGCACGGCGTCTGGCCACGAACGCGAACGCCTCCGCTGTAGCTGCTCTCATTGTCGACGACCGGCTCGCCAGCGCCGATCCCGGATCGCGGGGTTCGGCGGGGCATCGTGAACTGGTCGATGCGTTGGTTGAGGGGTTCGATGCCGGTGCCGGTCCGGTACCACTGATCGCGGTCTGGGGTATCAGCGAGATCGTCGCCGGCGCCGAATGGTTCACGTTGTGTGGTTCACCCGAGCGCGGTGTGATCGAGGACCCGTTGCAGAATCCGGCCACGTGCGAGCGGGCCGAGCGCGGCCAGGAGGTGTATCCCAGCCGGGAGGCACTGGTGCAGTCTCTGGCACCTGACCGCGAGCTGATCGAGCAGATCCGCCAGCACACCACCACCGCTGCGGATCCCGATTTACCCGCACCGGGATACCGGCAATCACCAGACCATGACGCAGCCGAGGATCACCCTCGGCAGAGCCTACGTGCGGCGCTCGAGCTGCTCGGCTGCCGGGAAGGACGCCCTCTGAGTTCTGCTCAGCTGGCTCGCTTGGCTGAGTTGATCGGTGACAGCAGCGTTCGCGATTGTTTGTTCGCTGTAGCGAACACCGCCTGCGCCGCGGCGGCTGAGGCGACGTGGGTGCTGCTCGTTCGCGGGCTCACTGGACCCCACCGGGCACATGCAGCGGTCTTACTCGCCTACAGTGCCGCTGTGCGGGGCGATACGGTCCTCGCGTCGATCGCCGTCGGCATCGCCCTCGAGACCGACCCGCACCACGAGATCGCGGTCCTCCTCGATGCAGCGATCGAGGTCGCGATCCCACCACAGAAGCTGCTGCGGCTGGCCCACAAATCCGCACGACGAGCAGCCGCCCTGGGAGTCGAGATCCCCCAGTCGTCGACGTGACAAGCCCGCGGAACACCCTGGCCGGAACCAGACCCGTTGACCCACACCCGTTATCGAACAGACCGTCGCCTTATCGCCCTCATCGCGGCCGCGCCGACATGAGGCACCCGCCACGCTCTCTGGCGGCTCGACGACGGACGCAATACCACCGCAGATGCATTTCTCATCGAGGAGGCGTTCTTGTCTCAACAGCCAATCATGCCCTCAGCTACGCCTAGCCCAGCTGGCGTTGAGCCCGCCGATCTGATGGCGGGCATCACGGCCGCCGGAGTGGTGTTGTCGCGGCTGTCTGCGGCCTTGGATGCTCTGCTCGCGGTCCTGACTGCGGGAGATTTCGTCTCCGACATCGCCACCCGCACGACCTGCCGGGAAGTCGACGCGGTGGCCGAATTCCTGCGCGAGCTGGGCTGCCCGGGTCCTGCCGCGCAGTGGATCGATGACCACGCAGCCACCGATGACTGCGGTGACACCCACTGCCTCTGCCCCGCGTGCCGCACCCCTGACCGACACGCCCCACCACAACCTATCCGTGCCATCTCTGCGACAACGAACGACGTTGCCCTTCAAAGCCTTCAAGTCCCCAGCCCACCGACGTCGAGTTCGGCCCGCTGCGGCCCGCCACAACCAGGAGAGTGAATATGGATCCGCGAACACCGCCAAGATCGATCATCGAAGCATCCGCTGACGTGTTCAGCGAGGCCGGCGCCGAATTCGCCCGCACCATGGACGCCACCTTCGACCAGTTCGACTGGGCCGAGGACGAGATCCGGCGTGGCCAGCGGCGACACCAGCATCACCGTGACGTGCTGCATCACAGCTTCGGGCTACTGGCGCCCACCCATGACCTGATGAGCCGGGAGTTCGTCTACCGATCGCACTGTCGTGAACTGCTCGACCGGGTCGCAGATGGCTCCGACACAACGGCCGGCACCGCGGCCGAGGTGGCGCTGTCGCTGGTGCAGGCCAGTCACGCCGCCCCGTTGAACACCGTCGCGTTCGGACTGTATGTGCGTATGTGGAAGCTCGCCGGGTTTCCGGCGCTGGACGCGCTGGGGTCAGTCGAGGTCCATTACGAGGCGATCGCCGCCTCCGAGATCGACGACCTTGAGAACTGGACCCGTACGAAACTCGCGGTCCGCGACCGGGCCCTGACCAGCATCACCTGCCGCGGCCACCACCACGACGAACCCGTCAACTGCCGGTTCGCACACGCCACCGACCGCGTGGCGGCCTGAGCCAACCAGCTCCAGACAACGGCCCTGAATGTGGGCGATCGAACCCGCGGTCTCGCAAGGACGCTGCTTTACGCCGCGCATGTCGGCGCCCGGGATGTGGCACGTCCGTGTTCCGCCTGAGCAACCAGGAGCCTCGACCGGCACTCACAGTCGTCGGCGCCCCCGGATTGACTTTGCCTGCGAATAGGCCAGCGGTCCGGCCACCGTGCCGACGGTCGCACCTCACCACACAACACCGGTGCCGGTTTGCGTCATGCGGTTCGACCCCCGCGGTGACGAGTTCGGCTGGAGGGACCTAGGCCCTCTGAAAGGGACGTATATGCGGCCATCTCATACATCTACTAGCAGGAGGTCAATGGTGGGCAAGATGTCCAAGCGCGCGGCTGCTGCGCATCGTGAGGCGTGCGCGTTGGTGCAGCTGCGGCGAGAGCTGCGTGAGGACGAGAAGTTGTTCGTTCTGGCCAACTTTCAGGAGTCCAGCCACAGCGGTCAATCCGCGGAGGGGGCGTTCTTCACGCCGGCCGGGTTGGCGCGGGATATGTCGATCGAGGTCGTGGGTCCTCGTCTGATCGATCTGGGTGCGGGAATCGGCCGGTTGGGGTTCGCGTGCCGGGATCTGTGGGGCCGGACCAACGGCGAACCCGATCGGGAACTGGTGTGTGTGGAGCGCAACCCCGTGTTCGTGCAGGTGGGCCGTAAGGTGTTGCCCGAGGCGCGGTGGTTGTGTGGTGATCTGTTGCGCGTGCATCTGGAGCGGATGCCGTTGTTCGACACCGCGATCGCCAACCCGCCCTTCGGCACGGTCGCCCGCAGCCGTGATGCGCCTGGCTATCGCGGTCCCCGATTCGAGTACCACGCGATCACGATCGCAGCACGGGTGGCTCGCCACGGCGTATTCCTGATTCCGCAGTCCTCGGCGCCGTTTCGCTACAGCGGACAGCCGCGGATGCAGTACGGGTGCGCTGACGCGGAATACGAGCGTTTCCACACCGCCACAGCCATCACCCTGGACCCCAGCTGCGGCATCGACACCAGCGGCTACCACAACGACTGGCACCACCCGCCCGTCGCCACCGAAGTCGTCACCTGCGACTTCACCACCCTCGCCGGCGCACGCGAGTCGTCGCGGCCCGCAACGACACACTCCTTGGCCGCCTGACCACGAGTGGCCAGCTGGCTAGCAGCACGCTGGCCGCGCGATTGATTGCGCCGGCTTGTCTGCGATCTGATCGAGGAGACCCGTGGATATGGATGTTTTTGAGCCTGTAGAGGTTCCGGTCGGCGACGGCCGGGTCTACCGAGTGCGCTTTCCGCACGATCCGGATGCCGAATGCCCTCGCAGTTCGGATGGCAATCACGCGCTGCTGCTGATGAACCGAGGTGGCGCTACCGTCGTGAACGAGATCGCGGCGAGCTCCGAGCCACACGCGCGAGCCGTGGCGCATTTTCTCGGCGAGCACCGGGGGGATTCCGATGCGGTGGTTCGGCGCTACGTGATGTGGCGGGCCATCACGGGCAGCCCGTACCGGCTGATCTCCGGCAGCGGGTATGCCACGGCCTGCCAATCGGATTGGATGACCTGGTACGCGCTGACCGAGAACACGAACACCGCCCGCGTCGAGATCGAAATCTATCGGAGATGGCTTGCCGGGGAAGTGTTCGGCTGGTGCCTGTCCGGGCCCGACGGCAGCCGCGTCGATTCTTGCTTCGGCTACTACGATCGCGAGGCCGCTGATGCCGATTGGCGCGCCGAATTACGAGCTCACGAGCGTCAGTTGCGCCAGCAGGCCAGCGTTGCCGGTGCCGGCCTGATCGGCGTCATCTGAGCCCTCCGGGCGGATCACTCGCTGCAGCCGTGCTGGGATCCTGCTGCACGAGATCGACGTGCAGCAAGCTAACCACCCGGTGGGTACGAGCCGCTCTGAAATCACCGCGCGGCCAAGTTCTCGGTGGGATGTGTGTTTCGTGGCTGTCGGTCAGTCGCTGCTGCGCCGCCGACGGGCCTGAGCGGTCGTCATCGCCGTGTATGACTCGAATAGCCTTGGCCATCCATCGCCAGGATCGAGTGTGCCTGGATCGAGGCGGCCAATGGCGATGGCCCGGCGTATGCCCAGATGGTGATAGCCGACCGCAGCGAGCCAGCCCGCGCACGCCTGCTCGTGGCCTTCGGCGGATTTGTGGCAGGCGAACATCGGCGCATCGAGGCCTGCTTCTTGGCCCGGGCCTCCACTGGTGCAGGCCATGTCAGCGAACCGCTCGGCGCTGAATTGTCCTGGGGCGACATCGCGGCGCCACGGGCACTCCGCACATGGACGCCGGCGATGGCGAAGCGGTTCCGCCGACGATCCGTCCATGTCAGGTGAGGCCACAGAACTTCTCCCGGTTTCGTGCGATCAGCAGATCGAAGGCTACGGCCTGCCCCGTGCCGAGGCCACCCAAACCGTCGAGAACCCGCATGGAGTGCCTGAACGGATTGCCCCTTGTTGTGGTCCGGTCGCTGGCTCCGGCACCCGGCATTGGATCAAGTGCACACGTGCCGTGCGCTCCGACTCGCCGAACGACCGTGCCCTGGCGAGGGCAACTCCAGCGGCCGCGGCGACACCTAACACCGCTAACACCGCCGGTGTGCCGCAACGCGTATCGCGGACCAGCCACGACCCGCCGTCCCCTCCCCTTCCCGCCGCTTCCCGAGTGAGGACACCCATGTACGGATACCAACTCGTCGCGTCCCTGACCGAGGACCACCACCATCACATCGAGGTCGCTGTGTCGGGCCCGCAGGCGGGATCGGTGACGATCGGCTCGCTGGCCGAGTTCGTGGCACTGATCGCTGAACTCGGCGACCATGCCAGACGGACCCGGATCGAGTTGATTGTCGAGCACACGGTGCACCAGGACCTGACCGGCGACGACTGGATACAGCTGGCCAATGTCGAATACCTGACCAGCACTCATGGTGAATCGCTCACCTGGCGTAGTAACAGCCTGTCCCGGTCGCTGGCCGTGGTGGTATTCGACGGATTTGCCTTCGAGGGCAACGGGCTGGCCGCCGAGGTACCGGATGCCCTCGCCGCAGACCTCGAAACGCTCCACGCCGAGCACTACATCGACGACTCCGACGCCCGCCACGCGGTCGAGGCGGCACTGATCACCTGCAACTGGGACTACTGCATCCGCTCGGATCTGCGATTGCCCGATCGGGTCGAGGAGTTCTGGCAGAAGTTGACGCCCACCCAGCAGCGCGAGGTATTCGATCGGGCCCTGAGCCGTCTGGTCGACGAGCACGGCTGGTCTCCGGAGTTCGAATCCCGCGGTGATCAGTTGATCATCGACCTGCACCTGCTCGCGCAGGCGATCACCGCGGTCCTCGGCCGCGACGCCGTCGAGGACAGCTCCGCGTAATGCCAGCACCCCGGCAAGCCGGAGTTGACCGCGTCGCGACCACAGCCCCGAGCTGCTCGACCCAGGCGACTGCCTGGCCGCCGCACCGCGCGAGGACGTGTGGTCCTGGCTTCTCTCCCGCGTCCGCTGTCGGCCGACCGTGCTGACCGTCGCGCTTTCCGCTGCACCGCAGCCTGTTTCCGGGTGCGGCGTCTGTCCTGTCCATTCGTCGTGAGGAGTTGTGCCGTGTCGGTTGCTACTGCTGTTCGTCATGCTGAGTTGGGTGATCTGGTCGGGCTGTTGAATCGTCAGCAGGCGGCCAAGGTCGATGTCGTTGCCCCGGCGTCGGCGCTGCGCGCTCGGGGCGGGTTGATCGAGGTGTCCGGGGTCGACCCGGTGTTCGATGAACGCGGGGTCACCGCCGTCAACGGCCTCTATCTGCCTACGGGTGCGGCGGATACCCAGATCGGGAGCAAGCTCAAGATCCCGGTCGGCTACCTGAAGTGGCTTCGGGAGCAGGAGCGCAGCGACCTTTATGACGCGAATGTCAACGGATTGCTCCACGGCCCCGCCGATCCCTTGGTGCCGGGTGCACCGGAGGATCGGTCGTTTCTGCTGCGCCTGTTCACTTCCGGTGTGCCGGGTGAGCCGGGGGTGTTGCGGGCGTTTCTGTCCGATCGCTACGGCATCATCGACAACCTCGATGTGCTCACCGCGGTGCTGGACGGGATCCGCGCGGCCGACACCGACGTCGCCGTTCGCTCCTGTGATCTGACGGAGACCTCGATGCACTGCAAGGTGTATTCGCCGAAGGTGTCGGCGCTGGCCCCGGCTTTCTTGGCCAACTACCGCAATCCCTTCGCCAACCCGGAACTCGAAGCCGAACGTCGGCGCGCGGCGGGTGATCTGGATCGTTGGCGTCCGGTCGCTGCGCGGGAGGGTCAGGGCTTTCGGCCGGGCGGTGAGCCGGTGGTGTTCGCTGGGTTCCGGTTTTCCAACTCCGAAATCGGCCGTCACGCGGTGACGTTGAAGCCGGAGTTGCTGGTTCAGGTGTGCCGGAATGGGTTGACGTTGCCGATGTTCGCGTTCACCAAGCGTCATCTCGGTGACAAGCTCGATATCGGTGTCGCGGGGACTTGGTCGCAGGACACCTATCGCAAACGCCTCGCGGTCATCACCGCCGAGACCCGGGACAAGGTCGCCGAGTGGCTGTCGCCGCAGTTTCTGGCCGCTCGTGTAGCCGAGATCGAACGCCACGCCTCCACTCCGGTCGCGCAGCCGGATAGGACGATCGAGGTCGTGGCGAAGAAGCTCGGCTTCAGTGAGGACGAGCGCGCCGGTGTCTTGTCGCACTTCATCGCCGGCGGACAGCTGACTGCCGCCGGGATCGCCAATGCGGTCACCAGCTACAGCCAAACCATCCCCGACGCCGACCGCGCCGACACCCTCGACGACCTGGCCCTGCACGCCATGACCCTCGTCTGAACACCCCACCCTGCCAACCCGTCCGCCGGGCACACCCCTGCCCCGGCCCTCTTGTCAGGAGGTATCCCCGATGACGCACACCGTCTCTCGCTCCGAGTTCGATCTGGCGGTCCATCTCGGCGTGGCCGGCCTGGCCACCGCGCTTGCTGGCGCCACGGTCGATCGCTGGCGTGAGCTCGATCCGCAGTGGAAGGGCAAGCACTGGGCCTACAGCGACCCCGACGGCCACAACGCCCGCTACCTGCGCCCGATCAACCTCGCACCCCGCACCACCACCGACTGATACCCGCCCCTCCCACCTCCCGCACAGGCAGGCACCGGGCCCCGTGTCCGGTGCCTGCCTGTCTCACATTCCAGGAGCGCCCACCTTATGATCGCTACCGCCACTCCCCTCGAACCCGCCACCACCGATACCGCCGCCGATGCCGATATCGACGCCGCACACCGTGAGGACGGCTTCGACACAGAGACCATCGACGTCGATGCCACTGATGCGGTGGCCGACGCCGGCGGGCAGTCCCGCGACGCCGTATCTGCCGCCCCGGCGGTGGCGGTGTTGCGTGATCCGCGGCAGTTGGTGATCGCTGAGAACGTCCGTCAGTCCTTCGATCTGGCCGAGCACACCGAGTTGGCCGAGTCGATCACCGAGCACGGCGTGCTTACTCCGATCACCGCGATCGGGCTCCCGGACGAGCCGACCGCGGTGGTGCGGGATGGTCAGCTGCGGACGCTGACCGCGGTGGCGGTCGGTCTCGAGCAGGTGCCGGTGTGGTTGATCGACCCCGCTGCCGTGGCCAGTGGCAAACAGGCCGAGATCGATCGGATCCTCGAGCAGATCACCGTCAACGATCGCCGGGTCGGTCTGACCGAGGGTGACCGCGCCGCCGGCATTGCGCTCGCCCTCGATCTGGGTGCCTCGGTCACCCGCGTGTCCAAGGCGTTGCAGACCCCTCGGGACCGGGTCAAGCTCGCGGGCAAGGTCGGAGCATCGGCCACGGCCCGCAAAGCAGTCGATGAGGGCCAGTACGACTTCGAGCAGGCCGCGGTCATCGCCGAATACGAGATCGTCGGCGACACCGACGCCGTCGCACGGCTGCAAGCCGCCGCCACCCGGTTCAACTTCTCCTACGTCGCCCACCAAATCGCCAACGACCGCGAAGAGCACCGCGCCTACTTCGCCGCCGCAATGCCATGGGCCGAAGCCGGTTTCGGGATCATGGACGAGCAGCCCATCCTCCACGGCGATGACCTGATCGCTTCCAGTGAACTCGTCGACGCCGACGGCAATCCCGTGGATGAGGACCGGATCTGGGCCGAGCCGGGTGCGTGGCTGGTGTGGATCGAGCGGGCCGATGAGCAGTTGTTCATCGACCGCGACACTGGCGCGGTCATCGACCCCGACACCGTCGACTGGGACACTGAACGCGACCCGAGCAGCGAACCCGCCGAAGGATTGCGGCACGTCCGCGAGATCGACGTGCGCGACCGGTGGGTGCCCGAATACCTCCTTCCTACATCGCAACTGGATGCGCTCGGGCTTCGCCGTCGCCCCGACGACGACGAAACCCACAGTGTGGACCATCTGGGTACGCCGGAGGACGCCGACGTGGCCGAGGAGCTGGCGGCGCGACGTGCCGAGGCCACTGCGGAAGCCGAACGCCAGCGCCAGCGCAACCGCGACGCCGCCCGCCGAGTGCGCGAACTCAACAAGCAGGGCGTTGCCGCCATGCAGGCACGCCGCGAATTCGTCACCACGCTGCTGGCGCGCAAGACACCACCGCCGGTCGCGGCGAAGTTCATCGCCGAGGCCCTGGTCGGCGAGATCAACCTGCTGGGTGAATACAACGCGTTCGAGATCGCGGCCGAGCTGCTGGCCGGCACCGGCACTTGGCGGCGCGACCTGCTGCACAGCGTGGAGACCGCCAAACCTGCCCGCTGCCAGGTGATCGTGCTCGGGCTGGTGCTCGGCGCCTACGAAAAGCGCGCCACCAAGGACAGCTGGCGCCACAACGACCGCGGTGTCGCTCGTTACCTGCGGTTCCTGCGCGAGGTCGGCCACCGCCTCGTCCCCGTCGAACTGGCCGCAGCCGGCGAACTCGACCCCGACACCATCGACATCGACACCCCCATCACCGCCGAACCCGCCGAACTGGCCGCTGCGGCCTGACCTGCCTCGGGCACGGGGCCAACACCCTGCGGCCCCGCGCCCCGGGCCGGCTACTGGGTGGAAGGACTTGCTGTGTCGTCAGAACCGAGTCTGCGGGCGGCGGCGTTGGCTGCCGCCGCCCGCGGGTGGCCGGTGTTCCCGCTGCGGCCCGCCGCGAAAACACCCGCGATCAACCGCTGGCCGGACCGCGCCAGCACCGACAGCACCCGCATCAACCGCTGGTGGCGGCAGTGCACCAGCTTCAACATCGGCATCGTCACCGGCACGGCCGCCGGGCTGCATGTGATCGACCTCGACTCCCAGCACTTGCTCCCGACGGTCGAGCGGTTCGAGGACGCACTCGCCCAGCTCACCGAGCAAGTGGCGCTCGCGGTGCCCGCGACGTTCACCGTCGCGACCCCCGCCGGCTGGCACCTCTACTTCCACGCGCCACATCGCCGGCAGCTGGGATCGACAATCGGACGGCTCGGCCCGGGAATCGACTCGCGCGGCGACGGCGGCTACATCGTCGCGCCGGGATCACGCACCACCGTAGGCGACTACCGCGTTCTGCGGCGCGTGCCGGTCGCACCGCTGCCGATCGCGATAGCCCAGCGGCTGAGGCCCCCACCACCTTCCCCGCTAGTCACGCCCACTGGTCCGGTGCACCTCGACCGGTATGTGGCCGCGATCGTCGTCCGGGAAGCCGACCGTGTCGCCCGCGCTACCCCCGGCTCCCGCAACGTGGCGGTATTCCGATCGGCGTTGACACTCGGGCGGCTGGTCGCTGCCGGCGACCTCAGCCCAGCCCACGCCCGCAACGCCCTCATCGACGCCGCGCACACGCATGTCGGGATCGAGGGCTTCACCGCCGCCGAAGCCGAGCGCGCGATCACCAACGGCTTCCGCTATACCGCCCACCATCCGCGGCGCCTGCGCCGCCAGTGACCGCTGCCCAGGAGGCCTGGCTGATGTCCGAATACAGCGTGACGTGGCAAATCGATGTCACCGCCGACAACCCCGTCCACGCCGCACACGCAGCGCTCGCCGTCCAACGCGACCCGTACTCGACGGCCACCGTCTTCGACATCACCGACGAACACGGCACCACCCACCGGATCGACCTCCACGACGACCCGGCCGAACTCACAGCACTGCCCACCCTCACCACACCACCGCTGCCCCGCTGGGCCGCCCGGCTGCTGCCGCGACGCCACCGCGCCAACCACCCCCGTCGGACTCGCTGACCGCGTCGAGAAAGGACGCCTTTGTGATGGATCGGTCGATCGAACTGTGGTTCCCGATCTCCGAGGTACGCGAACTGGCCGAACACGCCATGACCGCCACCCGCCACCAACCGTCGTTCACCCAAGCCGACGCCGGCCGGCCGGCGGCACCGTCGCTGAAATGGGTCAAGGACGACGGCACCTACCTGCTGAGCAACGGTCGTCCCCGCCTGATTGCCGATCCCGAGCGTCCCGATGGCCCGTCCAAGGCCTGCTATGCGCGCGGCTGGGGCCCAGGCACCGGCCCCGACCTCGCCTCGACCGCGGTCGGTGGCGACGACTTCGTCGAACACCTGCCGCTCGACGAACCCGTCTGGATCGACACCCGCACAACGTTGATCGACATGATCCGTGGGGTTGACCCCGCGACCGGATGGATGATCATCACGGCCAAGACCTCCGCCTTCGACATCACCTTCGCCGACAACAGCCAGTCCTGATCACAATCGCCTCGCCGCTTCCGAGGGCGCCGCGGCAACGAATGCAGCTACCGTGGTCCACAGCGATCCCGACCATGTTGTCGTCGGATCGCGGGTGAAGCGTCCACATCACGACCGCCGATTCGGTCGCCGGAGTGACACGTGGCACGAGGTTGGTGCGCATCCCCTTCGCGCACCAACCGCCACCCGCTCCAGGGCCCGCCCCGGCCGCGCTCCGAACCGGCGGAGCCCTGGGTTCCCGATGCGCTTCGGCGACCAGAACCCGATGGATCCCGGAATCGCATCGCACACATGTGTCTGCTCCGCGCTGGGCTTACCGGCCCGTCCGCCCAAACAACCAGCGACGGACGCCAATCACCATTCAAGCCCCTGGCCGGGCCAGACATCGCGATCCACTGCCTCGCCAGGCGTGTTACGGCACCCACGCCGAATCTTCGCCGCACGAACGGCACCCCTTCCCGTTGTGGTCGCCATTGTGAGACGGACGCGAGTCCGGTGGGGGGTAGGCGCTGCCGCGCAAGGGAAATGAAGCCCATCCGGGCGACACAGCAATACGACATTGACTAACGGAGGAGATTTCCCATGTCCGCAGACACGACTCTCACGATCATCGGCAACCTCACCGCCGCGCCCGAGTTGCGATTCACCCCGCATGGTGTGGCGGTCGCGAACTTCACCGTGGCCTCGACCCCGCGCCGGTTCGACCGGCAAGCCGGGGAGTGGACCGACGGCGACGCGCTGTTCATGCCCTGCGCCGTGTGGCGCGACGCCGCGGAGAATCTCGCGGAATCCAATCTGCCGCGCGGTGCCCGCGTCATCGTCACCGGCCGGTTGAAGCAGCGCACCTACGAAACCAAGGACGGGCAGAAACGCACCGTCGTCGAACTCCACGTCGACGAGGTCGGCCCGTCTACCAGGTGGGCCACGGCGAAGGTCACCCGGGTCAACCGCAAGGCCGACACCGCGGCGCGCCCCGCCGTCGCCGACGACCCGTGGGGCAATGCCGGCAGCAGCGAACCCGTCTTCGCCGGCGCCGCCGCCGGTGGATTCGCCGACGAGGCGCCGTTCTAAACATCCAGCCGCACTTCTCACTTTCGCCATGTTCGGCCGGTCCGTGTGTTCGCCGGACCGGCCGAACATTCATCCACCTCGCTTCTTTCCAGTCGGTTGAGAACAAAGCAGAGGTGGTTGGGATGTCCGGCTGCCCGGGTGGCCAGCCGATTCGAGGGCTACCAGGCCGGCCACCGCCACGGCAGGGCCCGCGCCCGGCACAAACGAATCCCCGGCGCCCACACCCAGCCTCCCCGCAGTGACGGATGCAGGGGCGCGGGGATTCGCCCGTGCACGCCCCGGCGCGTTCCCCACCGCGTCGGCGGCCGGCCTGGTCGGGACGCCCTCGGCTGGCCACCCGGTCAGCCGGCCATCCCGGTCGCGTAGGCGATATCGCGGCGCGGGCAGGCCCGAACTCGAAACTCCCGAAGGAGATCGTCATGTCCGCACCCACCCTCGCCCCCGAGAGCGCGACCACAGATCACGTCGATTCGCCCGTCTTCTCGACCCACGATGTCTTCGCCCTCGCCATCGGCCGCGTTCGTGACCTGTTCGCCGCAGGCGACTCTGCCGCCGCGCGCCGCGAGTTCGGAGACATCATCTCCGGACTCGCCGACCCCGACGAGAAACAGTTCCTCGTCAACCTCACCGCGACCTTCATGCGCTGGCCCTACCCGATCGCCCTCGCCCGACTGCGAGCGCTGTGGAAGGCCCACCCCAGCTACCGCGAACTCCTCGGCGCCTGCGTACCCGACACCGACCCCGGCCTCTACCAGCCACCCACCCGCCAGACCAGCCACCGGACGGTCGCCCTCGGCGACGACGCTTCCGGCGCTCGCCCCCACCGCGTCCGGCTCCCCGAACAGACGGTGCTCAAGCGCACCCCGAGTCCTGAGACCGATCAGCGCAAGCTCCGCTCCTACCTGCCCGAGCGGATGGACCAGCTGCTGACCAAGCGCCGACCCGCCCCAGCCGACGAACCCAAGGTAGTCGCGACCTACGCCCCGTCCACCTACGGCGTCGATCAGACCCCGGCCGCATCGGTCGCGCGCTACGCCGCCACCATCGACCGCGACCCCGACGACCCGGCCACCCTCGACGGCGAGATCCTCGACGGCTACGCCATCGACTACGACCAGGCCGCCCTGCACCCGGTCGTCGGATGGCGGTGTGTGCACTGCTTCATCGAACGCGCCGTCGCCGACACCCGCCCTCTCGACCCCGCCACCGGACAGCGCCGCAGCGACGACGGCCTCTGCGACCACTGCCGCGAAGACGGCCACCCCGGCCTCCCGGCCCTGCCCACCGGCTACACCCGCACCCAGCAGATCGAAACCTTCTGCACCGCCCTCAGCGACCGTTACCCAACCGCCGCCCGCGCACTGTTGCGTGACCAGTTCCGGCGCAGCCCCTTCCGCGTCCGCACCACCATCACCAACTGGGTCCACACCCAGCGCCCCTTCCCGATCCCCGACCAGACCACCACCACGACCACCTCCGAGATCGCTCCGGAAACGGTGGCCGTGCTGCGGCCGCGCCGCGACCGCTGCCAGGGTTGCCACGAATCCCACTACGTCATCGGCGGCCTGTGCCGACAGTGCCGCAAACTCCTCGCGCTCGCGGCCTGACCCAGTCCGCTCCCGAACCCCGGTCCGCCGCGGCGGCACACTCCCGCGGCGGACCGGCCACCATCACCACCCGGTCCCACACCACCCCCGACCAACTCGCCCACAACTCCACCTCCACACACAACACCCAGACCCACTACGTCATCCCCTCGCACTCTCAACCCCACCACATCCCCACATCCCCTTCCCCTCCGCTCCCGCCACCTTTTCAACAAGCACACCTCTTGCATCCAGGATCACACCAGCGTTTATAGACGGAAAAGCGACACTCCCGCGTCGAGCCGAAACATCGCCGTAGCCCTTACCTGCGGCAAGTATTGGGCTTCTCCAGGGCGATCCACGCGGACACAATTTGGTAACCACCAGGAATTTTGGCCGATTTGCCACTATTCAGGTGAACTCCGGGCCTGGCGTTCTTGCTGGCGTGGGTGCTGGCTGGAGGTATGACCGCGACGATTCATAAAGTCGTCGCAGGAAACGGCTACCAGTATTACCTGCGCAATGTCGCCGCGAACGACAATTCCGACCGCGGCCGCGCCAGCCTGTCCGACTACTACTCCGCCCACGGCGAGGCGCCGGGCCGATGGCACGGCACCGGTCTCGCCGCGCTCGGCGTAGCGCGTGGTACGGAAGTGACCGAAGCGCAGATGAAGTCGCTGTTCGGGCTGGGCCGCCACCCTGATGCCGACGACATCGAGGCCCGCGAGTACGACAAGCAGGTCGCGCTCGGTGCCAAGCCCGCCGACGCGGCACGCGCGGCCGACAAAGCCTCCCGATTGGGAAACCCATTCCGGGTCTATGCCGAGGTTTCCGAATTCAGAAAACGCTGCGAAACCGCCTTCCGGGAACACAATTCCACACACGGAAACGACCCAACCGCCGCCATTCCCGACGAAGAACGGGCCCGGATCCGCACCTACGTCGCGTTCGAGATGTTCAGCGACGAATACCAGCGCGCACCCATAGATGCGCGCGAATTGTCGGGATGGGTGGCCAAGAACTCCCGCCCCCGGTCGACCGCGATCGCGGGTTTCGACCTCACCTTCTCCCCCGTCAAGTCGGTATCCGCGTTGTGGGCGATCGCGCCGCGGTCGGTGTCGGAGAAGATCGAAGCCGCCCATCACGCCGCCGTCGACGATGCCCTCGCCTGGTTGGAGCAGCACGCGGTGTTCACGCGGTTGGGGCGCAACGGGATCCGACAGGTCGATGTCGATGGCATCGTCGCAGCGCGATTTACCCATCGCGACAGTCGTGCCGGCGACCCCGACCTGCACACTCACGTGCTGATCGCCAACCGAGTCCGCACCCTCGACGGGCTGTGGCGCACCCTCGACGGCGTCGCCATCTACCGCGTCGTGGTCACGGTGTCGGAGATCTATAACACCCGCCTCGAGCACCACCTCGAACACAACGTGGGCGTCGAATTCGCCTCACGCGCCGAACCCGATCCCGGCAAGCGGCCGATTCGCGAAATCATCGGCATCCCGGAGGGTTTGATCGACGCCTGGTCCAAGCGCGAGGCGGCTCTGCAGGTACGCCTCGGTGAGCTGGCGGCAGTGTTTCAGCAGCGGTTCGGGCGCGAACCGGTCCCAACGGAAATGTATCGACTCGCCCAGCAAGCAACGCTGGAAACCCGCCCCGCCAAACACACACTGCGCTCCCTCGCACAGCAACGCTCCAGCTGGCGCACCGAAGCCATCGCACTCCTCGGCGGCCGCCAAGCCCTCGCCCACGTGGTTGCGGCAGTATTGAATCCGCCGCGGACCGGGCGAATCACGCCAACACCGGAGTGGATTACACGCACCGCGCAGCATGTGTTGGAGGTGGTTGCCGAGCAGCGCTCGACCTGGCATGAGCACAATGTGCGCGCTGAAGCCGAACGCCAGCTCCGCGGCCAGATCACCGGCGCGGAGTGGGAACACGTCGTCGTGGCGGTGGTTTCGGAGGCGTTGTCGCCTCAGCAATCGATAGCTCTTGGCGACCCGGACACCACGGCCGAGCCGATCCTCGGCACGGTTCCGGCGCCGTTGGCGCGCCGCAGCGGCGCCCCGGTGCACGTGCGGGCGGGCGATCAAATCTACACCTCCACCACCGCGCTGGCCATCGAGGCCGCGCTGATCGAGCTCGCGGTGCAACCCGGAGGCAGCTCCATTGCTCCGGACGTGGTCGCTGGCGCAGTACGGGACCACAACCAGGCGTTCCCGGATCGGCCGCTCAACGCCGGCCAAACCGGCGTTATCGCCGCGTTCGCGACCTCCGCGATGCGGGTCCACACCGCCAACGCCCCCGCCGGATCCGGCAAAACCACCGCCATGAAAGTTCTTACCAGCGCCTGGCATGCCAGCGGCGGCAGCGTGCTCGGCCTCGCCCCCACCGCAGCCGCAGCCGCCGTACTGGGCGAATCGATCGGCGCCCGGGTGGAAACCGTCGACAAAGTTCTCGACGTCATCGCCCGCCACACCCACCACCCCGCCAACCCCGCGCTCGACCGGGAACTGCCGCCCGGGCTGCCGCAGTGGGTCCTCGACATAGACGCCGAGACGTTGGTGATCGTCGACGAACACGTCAAACTCGGCAACCACAAACGCCTCAAACTGCTGCAGTTCCTGACGGCGCGGGGTGCGACGATCCGCTGCATCGGTGACGATCACCAGCTGTCTTCCATCGAGGCCGGCGGCGCGCACGCCGACATGGCCGACGCCGCACCCGAACACGCTCTGACCCTCACCCACGTGGTGCGGTTCGCCGCCAGCGGCGAAGCTACCGCCAGCGTCGGCTTGCGAGACGGCGATCCGGCCGCACTGGGCTGGTATCTCGACCACGGCCGCATCCATGGCGGGCATGCCGGCGCCATCCACGACGACACCTACACAGCCTGGGCAGCAGATCGTCTCGCGGGCCGCGACGCCGTCATGCTCGCGGCTACACACGACACCGTCACCGCGCTCAACGCGCGCGCCCGCGCCGACCGACTCATCCGCGTCGGCCTCGAACCCGAGGCGGAAGTACCTCTCGCCGATGGGCTGTGCGCGTCGGTCGGCGACACTATCCGCACCCGACACAACGACACGCGGCTGCGGTTCGGGGACCGGGACTGGGTGCGCAACGGCTACACCTGGACCGTCACCGCCGTCCACCCCGACGGCAGTATTACTGCCAGCCACCGACGATCCGGTGGCGAGCACGGCGCGAGTGTGTGGCTTCCCGCCGAATACGTGCGCACGCATGTGCGGCTCGGGTATGCGGCAACGATCGACTCCGCGCAAGGAATCACCGCCGACACTTGCCACGTCGCGCTCACCGGATTCGAGACGCGTCAACAGCTCTATGTCGCCATGACCCGCGGTGCGCACGCCAACCATGCCTACCTGCCCACGGCCCTCGACGGCAGCGAGGCTTCCTTCTGGTCCGAACCCGCCATCTTCCCGCGCACCGCCGTCGAAGTCCTGCTCAGGATTCTCGACCGCGACGGCGCCCAGAAATCCGCGCACACACAGCTCCGGGATGCCCTCGATCCATTCCGACGCCTCGGCCGCGCCGTCGACATCTATCACGACACCCTCGGCCTGGCCGCCCAACACAGCCTCGGCGCTGATGGCCTCGCCCGCCTCGACATCGCCGCCAACCAGATCCGTCCCGGGTTGACCGACTGTCCCGCCTACCCGGTCCTGCGGCAGCACCTGGCGATCATCGCCATGACCGGCCACGACCCGATCACCGCCCTCCGCGAGGCCGCAGACGCGCGCGAACTCGACACCGCCGACGACGCCGCCGCCGTGCTCGACTGGCGCCTCGACACCAGCGGCCGCCACTCCACCGGCCCCGGCCCCCTGCCCTGGCTCCCCGGAACACCACCCATTCCCGACGACCACCCCCTCGCCGCACACCTGCACGCGCGACACCGCATCGTCACCGACCTCGCCGACCAGATCCGCAACCAAGCCCGCAGCTGGACACCAGCGACCGCCCCCGGCTGGGCACGGCCCCTCATCGGCGTCACCGACACGGACCTGGTCGGCGAGCTAGCGGTGTGGCGGGCGGGACTGCACGTCGCCGAACGCGATCACCGCCCCACCGGACCCGCGCGCTTCTCCAACCTCGAACGCGACCACCAACACGAACTCGATGAGCGCATCCAGCGCCTGCTCGGCGATCCGAATGCCGCCAGCAACCGGTGGGCGCCGGTTGCCGAACAGCTGGAGCCGCGTCTCACCCTGGACCCGTTCTGGCCGGTCATGGCCGAGAAACTCGACCTCGCCCAGCGTGCTGGCCTCGACATCACCGGGCTGCTCACCACCGCCGCCGCCCTCCGGCCGCTGCCCGATGAGATGCCCGCTGCCGCGTTGTGGGCGCGCCTCGAGCTCGAACCCTCCACACTCGATGTCCCCAACAGCACTGCCCTGCACCCGGAGTGGCTGCCCGACCTGCATGCCGTCCTCGGTGCCGAACTCGCCGACCACGTCGTCGCCGATTCCGGCTGGCCGCGCATCGTCGCCGCCATCGACCACGCCAGCACCGGCCCCTGGACACCCCACGACCTGCTCGCCACCGCCTACGAACTCCTGCTCGCCGCCCAACCCGACGACGCCCCCGCCCTGCGCCCCGACCAACTCACCGCCGCCCTCGCCTGGCGCATCGACGCCCTCACCCACCACACCCCAACACCGACCAACCCCGAACACCACCCGGAGCCGACCATGCCCACCCACGACGAAGAACACCCACCACCAACCGCCAACACACACCCCGACAACCCGCCCGCGAACAACGACCTGCCCGAAGCGATCCACTCGGTCGCCGAAATCTTCCGATCCGGCAACGTCGCCGCCGCGGTGAGAGCGTTCCGCTCCGTCGCTGCACAGGCGAGCCCTGAGCAGCGTTCGGTCATCGCCGAAGTGGCCCAAATCCTGTACGGCCGTCCGTGGAAGGTCGCGAAAGCCCGGCTCGAATGGCTCGCAACCCAGAACCCACAGCACACCGCACTCATCCACGCCTGCACACCCGACACCGACCCCGGCGTCTACCAACCCGACGACACCAGCCCCGAACAAGCACACCAGCGCACCCGCCGCCACCGCACCGGATATCAACGCCGCTACCGCGACACCACCCAGCACACACCCACCATGTCGGCGACCGACCACGCCGCCCTCGACCTCACCGACAGCTACCTCGACACCAACGCCGGCAAACCAGACACAACAGACCAGCCCTCACAGCACGGCATCTGGAACCCCGAACCCGACAACCGGACAGCACCCGACCAACCACTCCCCGGCGGGCTATGGAACCGCGACAAACAAAGGGACAAGCCCTACCGCAACCGCCTCGACTACGACCTCGCCGCAGTCCCCGATATCCGAACCCTGCCCTGCGTGTCCTGCGGCATCGAACGCCGCCGCGCTGACGCCACACCCATCCCACCCCGTCGCACCGACGACGGCCTCTGCACCGACTGCCGTGACGACCACACCGGCATCCCCGACCACAACCAACACCCCCTCGAAGCCCGATGCACCTACCTCGCCACCACCCACCCGCCCGAAGCCGCACTCGCACTGCTCCGCCGCGACTGGCGGGCACTCCGCAACCCTGCACACCGCCACATCATCGAAACCTGGATCCGCGATCACCCCCTCGCCACCATCGACGCGAATGTCGATGACCACGCCATTGCCCGTCGCGACGACCCTTTGATGCTGCTCACCGATGACCAACTCGCCGAACGCATCACCAACCTCGAACTCGCCCTCGCCACACCAGAAACCGAAGCCGCGATGTACGAACCATTCGGCAACACCGCCGCAGACGAGGACTCCGGAACGGTCGCCGAACGCCACCGCGCCGCCCAAAACGCCATCCGCCATGCACAACAGACGGCCGACAACCTCACCGCCGCCACCCACGACCTCAACACCATCCGCGCCCAACTAGCCAACGCCCGACACCAACTCACCACCACACCCCGCCGCCAACACACCACCCTCCGCAACCGCATCGAAGAACTCCTCACCCAACAAGCCACCACCGAACATCGCCACCAGCAAGCCCGCAACAACCACCACACCGCTCATCGCCACGCCACCCAACTCGCCGGCCCCGAACCCGGCTGGCAGGAACTGCTCGCCAGCCCACCTGACCACCACACACCCACCGAGGCCGCCCACGCCGACAGCCAAAATCGCGCCTACCACGCTCAGCACGCACACCTTCACGGGGAACTCACCCGACACCGCGCCGAACAACACCGCCGACAAACCCTGACACCCACCCAATATGCCGACGAAGAACACACCGGCACACAACAATTACGGCTCACATTCGACACCGAATTGCCCGGGGACCCCGATGTCCTCGACACCGACGTCCACATCCGCGATGTAGGCCTCTGACGGAGATACCCTGCGTCGACCCGTAGACAGGGCGACTCCCCGAATCACCCTGCGTGGATCGCGGGCGCTTGAATGCCGGCCACACCGCTCATCATTCAGCCAGACAGCCACTGCGGGAACCGGGCATTGAACACCGCCACGGAGGTGGAGGCTTCATCCCCACCGGATGTGAACTGCCTAGGCTCGCATCGTGTACTTCGAAGTGGACCCAAACGACCCGTCAAAATTCGTGTACTTGCCTGAGGAACAGATGGAGTCGCTGTACTGGGAGAAGGCGGACGACTACCCGAACGATCTCGCCGAGCTGTATCTCGGCTTTCACGACTTCACTCGCATCGAGTTCCTGGTGTTCCGCGACCGGCTGAGTGCGGCGATATTCTTATGGCGATCGGCGAACTCGGCCGCTGACCGCGCGCTCGAATCACTCGGCCACCGGAAAAGAACAGCTGATCGCGCCGCACCGCCCCCGAACGACCCAGCATGGAACCTTTGGTACCAAGTCGATCACGAGAACGATCTCGACGAGAACATCTATACAGTCGAGCAAGCCCGGACGATCGCATGCGGAGCGGCAGCCATGACGGCAGTCGCGGCGCTAGAGGCCTTTATCGACGATCTGGCGCCGCCAAATTCATCACGCCGCGGAGGACTACATATCAAGATGTCGCGGCTCCTCAACCGTATCGCCCCGCCACCTGACATCCGAAGCGATATCGAAGCCGAGGTGACGAAGGTACGGGACAGGCGAAATGACTACGCCCACGCATTGACCGGCTCGCCATGGCCGAGACCGACGACACCCAACAGGCCGGCCAGGCCGCACACGGTGTTCGACGCGGAGACGCTGGAAGACACGCTCTACACAGTTGGTGAGATCGCAGTCTGGTTGGAAGGCCAGCTATTGAACACCGAGACGAATCCTGACTGAGCCAGCATCCCCCAACGCCGACATAGATTCGACGGACCCAATCCACTCACCGTCGGATTTAGCCGCCGTAGGCCGCGGTCGTGTGACCCGGAGAACCACTCGTTCGTAGCAGTGAACCCGCTTCCCATCGATACTCCCGCATGCTGGACAGCGGCGCCGCTCCCAGCTACGCCGTCCCGGCAGCAACAGTGTCAGTGGCCAACTTTAGGATGAGTTGGAGAGCAACAGGGGAGGATCAATGGTCATGCCGCCGCGGGAGTCGATCATTAGAAGGCATCTCGCTGACCGACTCGAGATGCTCGAACCCGGTCTTCGCCTCTTCCGGCAGGAGTACTGGATCCCGAACCCTGAAGGCACCGGCGGCTACATCGATATTCTCGCCCGCGATCGGCACCAGAACTGGGTCGTCATCGAACTCAAGCGCGCAAACAACACTGCCCGCGAAACCGCACAAGAGCTGGCAAAGTACGTCGAACTTCTACGCCGCGAGAAAGGTGTGCTTCCGGGCAGAATCCGCGTATTCGCAGTCGCGCTCGAACCCCAGTGGAACGAGCTACTGACCCCGCTGAGCAACCTCGCCCGGGACTGGGACCACGACCTACGCGGCTACCGCCTCACCATAGACCGCGATGGCGTCCCGCAATCAGCACATCGGATCGAATTCCTTGCCCCACCTGCCGAACGACGACTCACCTCGATCCACGTCATCTTCGAGTTCGTCACCACAGCCGAACGGGACCAGTGCTGGGACAAGGTCGTCCATTCCGCTGCCCAAGCAGGAGCGATCGACCTGATCGGCGTCCACCTCGACTACGGCGGCCCATCCGGCGAAATCATGTACCCGCATGCCCTCTACCTCGCCTTCGGCCAGATCCATTCACTCGCGCAACTCTACGACGACCATCCCTGCACCCGATTCTGCGATCACCCGCTCTTGGACAGCGAAGAACGGGCCGAATACGAGCACCCTGATGTCTACGACGCCCTCACACATGTGTGCTCGACCATCCGGGCAGGCGCGATTGAGAACGGCAGCCCCGCCAGGTTCGCACAGCTCACCCAGCAGGACGGCTGGACCATCGAACACATCCACCGCGCCGGGGCCTTCAGCCACGACACATACCAGGACAAAGACGACATCATCCGGCTCCTCACCGGACGCGACGGCGAGCCCACGACACTCTTTGTCGGCACCGCCAGCAGCAAAACTCCCGGGCCGTGGCGCGAATTCCGGCAATCAACGATGATCTGCCTGGCTACCAACAGGGACTGGACCGAACTCGTCGGCGCATGGCTCGACCGGATAGCCGAACTCCCCGGCGAATACGACGTCGGGCTCCATATCTACAACCCGTGCGACATCATTACCACCTTCGTACACGGCCTGCCAGCAGACCTGCGCAAGTTCCAGCCATTCATTCTCGGCGTCGCCGAACCGCGTGACAGCAGTTCCGCGAGGCAAGTCATCCGCGGCGGACTCCGATGGAACGGCACACGGGTGCCAGACCTGCTCGGCTATACACACGTGATTTACCGAGATGTGTTCTCCTGGCACGCAGCGAGATACGGTGGCATCGCACACGAGGCTGACCGCGAGCTCCTTCAACTCTGGGGCATGCGCCACCTTGTCGAGGAAATCACCATCCCACCGCAACAACACTCCACACAGGAACCTCATGTGACAGTCAGGTTTCCAAGCACCACCACACCTGACGAACTCAGTGAGTGGACGGCTGTCCACACCCTGGAGGACTTCGTCTCACAGCACCTGCACCAAGTATGGCTACTTGTTCGCGAGTACAGCGGACGTTTGTGACCGAGAGCAGCATGGGGCCTCGCGCCAGTCACGGCAGAAATACATACAATTGCCGTGTCTCGTCACACATACCACTCGAGTGCCGCCGACCTGCGCCGCACATTACTGGTGGACCTGTACAAACCTACTGCTGGTCTGCATGCCGCCACCGTGGAGATCTCCGGGAACGGCCCTCGGGTGCAGTTCATCGAACTCCCCCGGACTACCGGCGTGTTGCATGGCACAGCGCTAACGAAAGGACGACCAATCAGCGTAGCTGGGCTCGCGTTGTTCACACGCCGCTCCCCCTAACCTCTGGAGGTAGGCGGTTGTGCTGTGGCTTGCCCGCTCGGCGGTCCACGAAACCGATCCGCCACCGCGGTGCACACTTACAGCGGCGGGATCAGTCATGGGCAGTGCTTGCGTTCGTCACTACTGCCCGAGTTCCAGAGAAGCCGCCGAAGGTACTCTGTCGACTCGCGCGGCTCCATCGCTTCGGTGCATAACTCGTCCAAGAGCGA
The DNA here is from genome assembly GCF_059509835.1 of Nocardia sp. CDC519. NCBI lineage: Bacteria > Bacillati > Actinomycetota > Actinomycetes > Mycobacteriales > Nocardiaceae > Nocardia > Nocardia sp. CDC519. Next base: position 4,209,806 of record NZ_CM183377.1, read on the forward strand.
CATATACGGTTGAATGTCCTTTCTCTCGTCGAGGTAGATCGCGCTCGTCAACTGTTCAGTATATACAATGTGGGGCAACTCTGGCTCATGGAATTTGAGCAGACTAAAGGATGAACTGAAGGCGTTGAGAGGTTTTTCCGTGGGGAGTATTTGAATAACGACGTTTCGTCGTTTTGTCATGCTGATGAGGTGCGCGATCTGTTCACTCATGACATCGGCACTGACCGGCGGCCTCTTCAGTGCCATTTCATCGATGACCACCCACAATTGCGGGCTGTCTCGCCTTTCTAGTACGCGCTGCCTCTCCATCCTGAGGTGGACGCGATGTTCTAGGCCGCCTGTCACGGGGAAGCCCATGATCGATCGGGCGTAGCGCTCGGTCTGTAGCAGGCCCGGGATGAAGTGCGCCTCGAAGGTCCGGATCACGTCGGCACACTGTTCCAGGTGCAGGTAGATCCTGAACCAATCCGGAAGGGTCTGGTCGTTGTATTTCGTCCACCATCCGGATTTCTCGGACTGGCTTGCCAGCCGGAGACACTCACGCTGTATGTGTGGAGAGTCTTCACCGTACAGCGTCAGTAGTCGGCGGATCTTTTCCTTGTCCAGTACTATACGGCCGAATTCGAGCAGCCATATGTCGGAGGTCGGCCAGCCGAGTAGGCTTCCGACCCTTTCCTGCGAGAGGTACCGGCTCTCCCTGAGGTGCTTCATGTAGCGCCCCAAAGCGATGCCGATGACGGTCGGCTGCACACCGCTTCCGGATCCGGCGAACTCCCGCTCCACGGCCCGGAATTCTGCGCTGACATCCTGTAACCGGAACGGCGCCATCACCGCAGAGTGGCTGATATCAGTCAGCGCTCGGAGAAGGCGGCCGGACAGACCGACATGCCCCGACTCGGCGAGCTCTGCGGAGATCCGGTATGCCTCGGAGAGGCTGCGTATCCAATCCGATGCCTTCGGTGAGATGTCGGACGGGGGGTCGATCAGCGTCGGCTCCCCGCCTGACAGAATCTCCCGAGCACTTCCGGGCTGCCATGCCAGGGCCTGCTCGAGTATCGCCAGGGTCCCATCGGAGACCGATCGCGATCCTCGCTCGATATCGCCGTGGAGTCGATAGCTCAGCCCGGTCGATTGAGCAAGTTCCATACGCGTTGTCATGCCCAGAACCTTGCGCCGTGCGAGTACATACTGCCCGAGGCGCCCCCAGTCCGTAGATGATCTGGCCAGGGGTTTAGTCGCAGTGATCATGCGCTGTCCTAATCTTCTATTGGCTCAAGACGATTGGTTCTGCCCTATCGCCGGAGCGCCACCCTGACAATCGTGATCCCGAGGGTCGCTACAGCAACGAAAGCGCCGCCGCCGGACAGGATCGCCTGGGGTAGAGACGTACCCGAGACTGCGACGACAAAACCGCTGATCAGCCCAATGATGGTCGCGAACTCAAGAGCTGCGGCCAACGCCAGCGCGAGAACGACTCCCTGCTTATCCGAACCGCTTGCTGCGCTGGTTGTTCCCGCGCCAGTTTGTATCATTGAAGTGCCTTCATGTCAGGACGTGCGTGCGTGCTTGATTGTCAGGACGTGAACAAATGGGGGCCTCACCCGCGGGAACGGGTGGGCCACTTCTGATACCTCTTTCGATCGAGAGCCATCGTGCCGGCTGTAGCTGAGAGACCGAACTACTCACGCGCTAACGCGCAGACCCGACACCCCCCGCGATCCTCTCGATGAAGCGTGCGTGCAAATGCAATTGCACACGGCAGACTACCCAGGTTGAAGCGGCAACGCCAGTCCTTGTCTCAAGTTTCCACTTCGATGGTGAAAGTGCCTATCGCACCAGGTCTTCGCCCGAAGCGACGCGTGGGTTGGTGGCAGGACTTTCCCATCTCGGCGGCCGCCACCCGGCCGTCGAGCCGCATCGGTCGTCGCGACGACGGGGCAAGTGATTCCGTCAGACCTCTCGTGCGGCAACATGCTCGCGCGAGCGGAGTTTGGATTCGCCCGCACATCGATAGCACCGTCTCATAGGTCGTTCGACTGCGTTACCAGGCTGCTGTCGGCGCTGCGCCTCACCGGGCGGAAGGCGCAACCTTGCAGCCCAATCGGGGCTGTCTATCCGCTGAACTCGCGGGTCGCTCCTCGCAAATCCGTTTCCTGGGTGGCCGATTCCCACTGGGAAGGCCCTGGACGACCGACGCGGGTAGATCACTCGCGCCAGAACACGCGGACCTGCGTCTGGACGCTCAGCGCAACGGTCGGTCTGGTCTATCGTCGGTGCGGATGCGGCATGCCCAGCATGTCGATGGGGCGAGTTACTTGTGGGTGGAGGACGGCGCGGATGACGACCCTGGTGTTGATGATCGATTTGCAGAACGGATATCTGCGTCAGGAATTGCGTTCTATGAACGCTGGAGGCTCACCCACTGGCACACCGACCTCAAAGAACTGTTTCGAGCCTCCGTCAAGGCCGCCCAAGCGGCCGCGGCCACCGGCGAACCCAGCGACTACGACAAGCTCAAGGAGAAGGGAATTGAACTCCTGGCGCGCTACGCGGAGCTGGAAGAACAAGTGAAACTCTATGCGCCGGTGATCAGTCTGCTGGCCACGGAGAAAGATACTGCCAACACCGACGCTCGCGTTGCCGACATCGGCACCGGCCGCCGTCGACGCGCTCAGGCCATCGGCACCTGTTGAGCCCGCTATCGCCCGATCGGTCTGGTCCTCCTATTGGGGCCTGCATCCAACGAAGAGATCATGGCAGCTCGGACACATCAGCTGGTTCACTGCTGCGAACCAACCGACCCGCCCGGAAGTCATCCATGAGATCGGCGCCGGCCGCCTGCGCGACGAGCTCATCGATGCGGCGTCCGACGTCGAACTCGGTGGACGGCCCACTGTCCTCGCCGGCCGCGAGGGCAGCCCGCAGCGCCTCCAGCTTGGACTGGTTCCTCTCCATGGCCCAAGACTACCGACTGCTGTCACTGCTGACCATCCTGACCTGGACAGGCAGCGAATAGCTTGACCAGTCATGCAGAGCCAAGCGCACCCGCACGGAGCCGTCTCACCGACCTTCAACCACATCGGCAACGATCTTCAGCCCAAGCAGAGACTGTTGCACCATCGACGCTCATCTTCCATGGTCTGACCGCCTAAGATTCGAGCGGATCATGTTGATCTACAACCGGTTCGCCGTCCGGAAGGTCCGCCACCGCGACGGCCGGCTATCGCACTGGATCTTCACACCGGAGCGGGAGTTAAACCAGCCGTCGCTGGCAGTGCTGACCCGCTACGGGACATCCACGCAGGAGACCTACGCCTACAAACGCCGCCCCCAACTTACCCGCGCCGTCCTCTCAGTGCGGGACGCCTCCCCGACCGCCAACTCCGCACGCGCCGGGCGAGCCCTCGAGGCCGACACCGCGTCCTGGCGCGCACGCGCCCACAACGCCGAGCCGTTCATTGCCTCGCTCCGCGCTTCCATCCGCGGACGCGACGCCCGCATCAGCGATCTCACGGGGCAGCTCCACGACCCGGAAGGGAACCTTTTCATCGACGAAAACGCCAAACTGCGACGACTCCTGGTTGCACTCAATGAAACCTGACCAAGGCCACCAGCGAAATCCGAACACTTCGCCGTTCCCTCGACGGCGCGCGCCAACGTCAAGCGCGAACGCAACGTCACCCGGATCTTCGGCCAGGGCCAGTCACAACGTCAGCACCCAGCTATTCGTCAGTCTCCGACTTGCCAGGAACCTCGTCTTCGCCTTCCTCCACGGAAGGCTCGCCCTCCGAGTTGCTCGGCTCCGCCCGCCGCGGCCTGCGAGAGCGAGTACTTTGCGCCTGGGCGATGATCTCCGCGATGCTCGAGTACTGGGCCTGCTGGGTTTGCGCGATGATCTCCGCGATGCCGGAGGTTGCCACCTTCTGCGATTCGGCAACGATCTTTGCGATTTCGGGAACATGAAGCTGCTGCGCAATGAGCTCGGTGATCGCTGCAGGCGGTTGAATCTGACTGGTCAAGGCGTCCACGACGTTGGGCATCTGGTTCTGCGCGGCGAAGGTCGTGGCGATATCGGGTAACTGCATCTGGTCAGCGAAGCTCGCCGCGATGTCGGTGAACTGATAGTCCTTCAGGGCAGACGTCATGTCCACGTCCACTTGCGCGCGTTGAGCCCGCCGACGCCACCGCGCCCGCATGACGTCACCGGGCAGAGCCTCGGCGGACGTCACCTCAACATCGAGGATCCGTCCCTCGTTCGAGACAGTAATGTCGCCGAACAGCCGCAGCATCTTGGTCTCCTCGCCCCGGACCAGGGAACTCTGCTCCTCCCGAACAAGCTCGATATCTACTTCGGTGTCGACAGCAAACCGCGCGGTCCATCCAGCTTCTCCGCGGCCGGCGGCCTCGCTGAACCGCCACCCCTCAAGTGGTTCTCGTGCCCCGACAAGGTGGGCGGCCCTGGTCAGCAGGGGAAGAGCCGCCTGCTCGGGATCCAGCTCGAGCCATCGGGCCATCTCCACGAATCGTTCCGCGAGCGCGCTCTTGTCGAGGTGATCGACCAGCTGCGCGAGGTCGGCATCCGATATCGGCGCGAACCGGGCCGCGAAGTGCTGCTCGAGCCGTTTCGCGCTGACCACATAGTGGACCCTGCCCGCCAGACCACGACTCTCCAGCTCAGCGACCAGGTCGCGATGAAAGAGGATCGGGCAATCATCGCGCTCGCCGGTGCCATCACCAGTCCAGCTACCTACCTTCGGACCGAAGTCCTGGTGGTTGTCGCTGATGAACCACACTTCCTCATCGGCGTTGTCCTCCGCGATCGCCAGCACGGTCAGCCAGATCAGGGTGTCACGAAACCCGTCCTTGACGACCTTGCCGTCCTTTCCGCGAGGGCTATACGGAGGATGCGTTTCAGACGCCCGCCTGGCCAGGACCATCAGATCGGTGGGCGGCGGAGGCACGATGGTCGCCTCGATGGACTCCAGGTAGTCACGAAGCCACTGCTCGTATTCTGCTGAGCACTTGTCGATCCCGGCGAGCATCGATTCCTGCATATCGTTGAGGCCGAACTCGCCGACCTTCAGCTCTGATACCTGTTGACGGCGCCTGTCCCATGTTCTCTTGACGAGATTCACCGTCTCCATCAAGACGACTTCAGGCACTGCGAACCGAAGTTCCCAGTGGTCCCTGTTCTTGATCAGGGACTGCCACTCCTCGCTCTTGAGCTTCGGGGAGTCGGCGAGGATGTTGGTGTCGGCAACGACTATGGCCACAGCACTAAAGTCGTCGCCGCGGCAGCAACCGTTACCCGTTGTTGTCAACTTGCTTCTCAGCTTGAACGCGGCGGCATTCGGCGGCCTGGCGTCGCAGCTCCTCGGCGTTTGCCTGGGTAGTGCGCAGCCGCATCAGATCTTCGGGCATACCTACCAGCCTCGCCATTCAGAGCGCTCTGCGTCACGCCGCCTTTCTCCCTGCTCGTCCCGTCCCTAGTCGCCGCCGCCGTATCCCTGTGCACGCCCCGGAAGCAGAGGCCGGCTCAGGCGAGCATCGGCCCGACATGCCGTGTACTGTGCGGAACAGGCTGGGCGGGCGCGCTTTCGCCGCAACCGGCTGGGCCGCGACCGCCTGGTGAGCGGATCGATGGTCATAGCAGTGCCTCGGTTGGAATGCCTCGGGGCGCGGGATGATTAGGGGTGAGTGCGGCTTGACCGGCGAACGTGTCGAGGACGCAGCAGGGGGCGTCCCAGTCGTGAGCTCGGCGCCTGATGACCGGCAGTTGCTGGGCGGCCAGGCGCGCGACGCGATGCGGTCTTGCCTGCATCGCCACCGCAATGGCGGCACTGTGGTCGTGTGTGGCTTTCCCGGATCCGGCAAGACCACCGCATCACAATTCGCGGCCGAATACCTTGATGCGGTCCGGCTGGACAAGGACACCTTCGCGCCCCTGCTGGAGGAAACCGTTGCCGAGCGGTTGACCGGCGACCGCTACGACCGCGATTCGGCCGCCTACCGGTCTGTCGTCGCGCCCGGTATCTACGACGGACTGATCCGCACCGGTCTGACCGTGGCCGACCGCTGCCCGGTGGTGCTCGACGCGCCCTTCCTGTCCCCGATCCGCGCTGCTGCCGAACACCGCCGGAGCCTGGCCGAGCACTTCCGCCTCTTCTACGGACCCAGCGGTGCGCCGATCACGACCATCTGGATCGACGCCCCGGTCCAGGTCATTCGTGACCGGATCGCTGCGCGAGGTCTTGACCGCGATAAGCCCAAACTCGCCGACTGGGAGACTTACCGGACCGAGGTCCTCGACAGCGGAGTCCGCGAGATCGCCCATGAGGTCGTCGATCTCGTCATCGCCAACGGACCCCGCTAGCGCTCACACTTGCGGCGGTCGAGCGTGCGCGTCCAGCGATACCTCCGTGCGCATGAACGCGCGAATCGCTTCCCGGCACTCGTCGCTGGCCTGGTCCAGCGGCGCCCGCACATGGGCCGGGAAACCTGGCAGCCGCGCGCCGAGGGCCGCCTTGACGAACGCGATGTCGGAGATCGGGGTCGCACGCCGGAGTTGGGTGTAGTGGTCGAACCGCGCCTGCATCTGGTCCGCGCGGCCCCGATCGCCTGCTGTGAGCGCCGCCGCGATCGCCACCGGCAGCTCGGCCACGGGGCCGCCGGCGCCGGTGACAACGCCGTCGAACCCGAGGTCGCTGATCCTTGCCCCGAGGCCGTCGTCACCGACCAGCACCTGCAGGCCCGGGGCATGGTGTTGGTAGGCGCGGGTGACCGAGCGATCCTTACCCGAGTCCTTCACCCCGACCAGTAGCGGGTGCCGGGCAGCCAATCGCCCCACCATAGGCGGGTCGAGTGTGAGCTGGGTATGGCGGGGGAAGTTGTACAGCAGCGCCGGAATTTGGCCCGATGCCAGCACCTGATCGAAGAAGGCTTCAACCCCGACCACGCAGACTCCGGCGAAGAAGAACGGCGCGATCACAGCGACGGCATCGGCGTGGTCGTTTGCGTGTTCGACCATGGCGACCGCGTCCGCGGCCGCGGTGGCACCCGCATGCGCGATCAGCTGCGACGGCCACTTCTCCCGGCAGAACTCCACGACCGCGCGCCGCTCCGCTACGGTCAGGCTGGCGAATTCGCCAGTCGTCCCGTTGACAAGGACGCTACGCACACCCGCCTCGGTCAGCAGCTCCAAGTACGCGCCCAGTGCGCCGAAATCGATCCGAAATCGGGAGTCGAACGGGGTAACGACAGCTACCACGGGAGACCACATCATGACGTCGTTCTACCCGTCGTGGTGTTGTCGTCGCCATCGATCACCGCATCTGGTGAGTCCGGCAGACAGCGATATGCCCGCTTCTGCCCCGGTGGGCGGCATTCAATCCGGATCACGGCCTGGCCGTCGTCGTCGTGGCCGGGTACTCCTCTGTAGTTTGCGCCGGTGGGGTGGCCACGGCTGGGCGACCGTGGCCGTGGCCACCTCAGCGCTGGTCAGTCGTCGTTGTCGTTGCGCTCAGCGGCAGCGTCCGCTCGGTCGACGAAGCCACTGGTGGCGGTGTCCGAGTCAGGGTCACGTTCGGCTGCGTGGGCGATTCGGGCGGCGGCTTCGCGGTGCATGGGCGTACTCATGATCGGGCCTTTCGGAATGGGGCGGCCGGACATCACACCTACAGCAGAGAATCCGGCCGCCAGCGGTGTATCAATGGCGTCGGCCATACGGGCAAAGCCTCGCATTCCGATTCCCGCCATCGGCAAAGCCTGACGCGAGCCCGTGCAGCCGCCGCCGTTGCGCTCCGGCCCGCCAACGACGAGCCACCCCAAAGGGGGAACCACCACTGGCGTCCGGCCGCGGCAACGGCTTCACCAGCCTCTAGCGTCACAATCCAGTATGGCACCGCGCGCTGACAAGCACAGTGCGGGCTCGTCCAAGCACAGAACGCGCGGTCGCGGCCTGTGGAGACCGTGGATCGTGCGCATCCAGATCCCCACAGGCCGCCCCCTCGACATTACCGAGCCGAGATCCGACCCCTACCTGGTGACCGTAGGCGTGAGGTCGGCGGAATCTATGGTCACCAACCATATTCGGAGTAGAGATGCCCGGATTCGCTGGGCCCGAGCGCGACACAGCAGTCGACAATCATCGCATCCGGTAGATCACTCCAGGCGAACCATGCCAGCCCTGCCCACTTACCCGGTTCGCCCTTCGACGATTCTCTGGCCCACCGGATGGTGATGAAGAAGAACTCGGCCCGGCCGCCGCCCGATGCGTTGTGCATGACATGGCCGAGTACACATCCTGCGCTGCGACGCGCACCCCGACCTCTACCCGCACTCCGCGATCACAGCGGCCGTGGCAGTCTCACCCACTTCTATGCCGCCAGCGGGAAGGTGTCAAGCCGTCGTCGCCGATACCGGTGTTGCGCGCGCAATCCAAGCGGTTGAGCGTCAGGCCCCTCGATCGGCGTTCGAAATGGAGTTGCGCATCACTGCTTGACCGGACGCGCCTGCCCAAGGCACCGGCAGGCATGGGAGGCCTCGCTGTAACGGTGACACAACATCTTGGTCAGACGTCTATATGTTTGCCCACGCAGTGCGAACATATGTTCGAATGGAGAAGTCAGAGTTTCTCATCTGCACTGAATCCGCTGCGATATCAGTGCTTTTGCCACCATTGGAGGGCTCACATGCATCAATTCCACAGCTCCCGTGACGGGCATCGTCTGCCGTGCCGGTCGATTGCTCGATCGGCTTCGATCGCTGCGGCCGTACTAGCTGTGTCAGGCGCGATTGGCGTCGGCCCGGCATATGCGGATCCGACGCCATCGCCGCCGAGCCCCTCGACGTCCTCCCCCGCCGAGGACGACCCGGCTGCGACCGGCGCGTGGAAAGCAACCGAGAACCCTAATGCCACAGTCGTTCCCGGGAAGATGAGGTCAGACCGTGAAGCAGTCCCGGAGGGGTTCACCAAGGAGCAAGCCGATATGGCTGAGACCATGGAGGCTGCAGCGGCCGGGGGTGGTGACGTGGAAGCTTTCGTCACGCCGGGGTGTCAGGTGTACTGGCCGGCGCCCTATGAGGTGTGCGGGGCGATCAAAGACAAGTACAACGAGCTCGGCGGCCCCAACAGCTTCTTACTGTGGCCCACCACAAACGAACTGACGAACCCAGACGGCGTCGGGAAGCGGTCGGTGTTCCAGAACGGCCCGATCTACTGGGCTCCCTGGGCCGGAGCACACCCGGTGGTCAACCATTTCTTCGCCGCGTGGCAGCGCAATGGGTGGGAGGCCGGATGGCTCGGCTACCCAACGACCGACGAAATTCCCAGTGCCAATGCCGGCCGCCGCCAAGAGTTCGACCACGGCGCCATCTACTGGCACTTCAACGAAGCATACGCAGTCGGTGGCGCGATCCGCGACAAGTGGAACACCCTCGGCGCCGAGGGTGGACACCTGGGCTACCCGACCTCCGACGAGATCCCGGTCGCCAAGTACGACGGCCGGTTCAACAACTTCGAAGGTGGCGCCATCTACTGGTCGTCGGTGACCCAAGCACATTCGATCGATGCAGGGATTCTGGCTGTCTGGCGGTCCCGGGGCTCCGAGGCCGGGCGACACGGCTATCCGATCACCGACACCTACGCCGACCCAGGCGGTCAAGGCTGGGTCACTCAGGACTTCGAACAGGACCGAATCGCCTACTACCGCCCGTTCTGACATTGCCGGAACCCCAACCCAAGGAGCACACCATGACATTCCGGCTACGGAACACCGTACTGCCGATACTGTTCGCCACAGCATTCGCCACCGCCGCGCTGACTCCCGTGGCTCAGGCGCAACCGAGTAAAGCCCCGATTCCGACTACGCCGTGCACCGAGTACGCCCGAGCCCATGCACCGGACGGCTTCAACTGGATCTGCATCGGTGACCTCGCGACATTCACCGAAGACGTTGCACGGGACAAGCAGCCACGCGTGGAGTACGTCGACATCACCACCGGCAAGAAGACCACACTCGACGACCCCAACGCGACCCCCGAAATACCCGAACAGGACGGCCCCTCAACCAAAGCGCGGGTCGACGACTTCCACGCCGTCAAGACCTTCGAACACATCATTTGGCACTATTCCGATGGCACCGAAGGCGCGACGCAGATCAGTATCAACCTATCCCTGCATAACCACAGCGGGGATGTGTCGATCGGCTGGTGGGAGACCTCCGGCACCCCGATCGAGGTGCAGTTCAAGCTACGAATCCGCGAGGACCGGCCGTTGATGCCCGACCTCGATGTGTTCGAGTACGAGAATCCTGACAACTACAACGACGGGTCTCTGCACATCAGCAAGTCGGTCTACGAACCGTACTGGGAGCAAGGGTTCGACGCCTTGCCCTACCCGTCAGAGCCCAAGCGCTACTTCTGGGACATCCACGACATCTTCGTCGCCGCCGAAGGCAAAGGCTGGCTCAGCGCAGTAGGAAGCTCGCAATCCGACCGAGCGACCTGCGACACCGGGCTGTGCAAGTTCATCGCCGGCAACACCTAAACAGTGCCCCCTACTGTGGGCGAATCCATGTGTTTCCCCCACAGTACGCACGTCAGTTGGGCTCTTGGCCCTCGAAATAGGCATGTCCAGTCGTATCAATGGGCCGCGGCGGTACTTCCCGCAGAGTATCGACAATCTTCTTCCACCGGCTGCGTTCCGCACTCAATGCCCGTTCAGCACCAGACCGTGCAGCACCCGCCATCGCCGCACCCTCGTCTTGCGCCATACCAGCGATGCGAGCAGCCTGCGCCTGCATCTCGTCGATCTCGGCCTCGATCGCAGCGAGTACCCCCTCGGCCGCCGCCACCAACTCCGGCGTAACCGGCAGCGCCCGCGCAAAGTTCTCACTCGCTGCCTGCAACGCTTTGCCCTGTCCAAACATCCACCTATTCTGCACCCGCCATCCCGGGCCATAGGGAATTCGATCCGGTGTGCCGTCGACCTTCACTTGAGAGGTTGCCCGAAGGCGGACCCGACTGTCTGACGCTTCGGCGTCCGATCGCCGTCGTGATGCGGTCGTGGACTCCGGCCTTTTTAGGGATATTCGCTGCGTTTCAGGATGGGACCACTCAACGTTGGCACGTAGGCAGAGCTGATTCCGTCGCGTAGGTGCGTGAATGGACCGAGCGCTGGCGGTCGGTCCCGTCGACCGGCAATGCCCAATGGGCGGTTACCTGTGATGCCGTGCTGGCCAGCCGGAACGGTCTCCGTCATTCCGACGTCGAAGTGGTGACCGAACTCGCCTCCTGGACCGTGTCGGATTGGCGTAGCAGTGCCGTCGCCCCGCACGCAGCAATGACGGTGACGCAGTCGGCTTTTCACGAGACCGTCTCGACCGCATCGAGCTCACCCATTCAGCCAATATCCCGCAGTCGTGCCGGGTCGCGACCAATTGAGGCTTTCCGCTCGAAGGGACTATGCGTGCGGCCGACCGTCACAGGGTCGGAAGAAATGACATGCACATGCACGCCCGACTCCGCAGTGACTGACACACGCTGTGCGAGACCGTGCGCTCGAAGGTCTGCCGACTGCGCGGCATCTGGCGCGCTGCGGCTCCAAGACCTCGTCGGCATCTCCATCAACCGATAGCCCCGACATACCTCCAAGGTGCGACTCAAGGCCCGAAACGGCGTCGCCATCTGTGGTTATAGGCCGCGGCTGAGGCCGCGTTCGCGTTCTCGGTCGCGGCCGGTGTCGTCATCGGTGCGTTCCAGTCGCGGCATCGGTTTCGGTGAGTCCGGTCGACGTCCCTCGGCCGCGCGTTGAGCGATTTCCGGGCTGATACCCTGCTCGATCAACCGTCGGCGTGCTGCGTCAACCTCGCGTTCAGCGAATGCTCGATACCGTTCCTCGTGGCTCGAAGTGTGCGATGGCGGATCGCGGGGGCGGTTTCGCTGATGGAACACCGCTAGCTCGGCGACCTCCGGCGCCATCCCGCGCTCGATTCGTGCTTGGATCTGCTGTGCTTCGAGCTGTTTCGCTTGGGCTGCGCGCTCGCGGGCGGCGCGGTCACGATCGCGCAGGATCTGCTGCGGGTCGCGGCCGATCTCCGCGCCTCGTGGCGGTGCCACCCACTGAGTAGCTGCCCGGGCTTGTGCCTCCTTCGCGCCGAGGATCGGGGTCAGCCGCACGATGGTTTGTTCCCGCGCCGCCTTCAGCAGTCGCTGGTGTTCGCGGCGTGCGGCCTCGCGTTCGACGGTGGCGCCGATCGCGCCGATCTTTTCGACCACAGGCCGGTCACGTTCACGCTGAACCGATTCGGTTTCCTGCACGAACGCCTGTGCTTGGGCTGCCGGCAGCTCCCGGGCGGTCTCGTTGTGCATATTCTGCTCGACGGCCTGGATTTTGCCCAGCGAGTACGACAGCCCTAGGAAACTCTCGCGGGCGTTGTCGAGATCGATCGCCTTGTCGCGTTCTTGTCGCGCAATCCGCTCTGCTGTATGGGAGGCCTCTCGGTCGAGGAGCGCGTGTTCACGGGAAATCAGTTCGCGGGTGAGAGCATCGACTTGCTTGGCGCGGTCGGCGTGCTGTTGCCTGAGTCGTAGTTCGTGTGCTTGTTCGAGATCGTGGGCGGCGTGAAAGCGCAGGCCGAGCCCCTTGCGGTCCTCGATCGCAAGGTCGCGTTCGGCTTTCGTCTGCGCGGCCGACATCTCCCGCAGCGTCTGGTGCATGAACCGAAGCTGCTCGATACCGACCTCACGACCTTCGGCCCGTTCCCGCGCGACATGGGCGACGTAGTCGCGCGAGATCCGCTCGACCGACAAGCTCGGCGGTTCACGCTGCGGAATTTTGGCCAGGTTTGCCTTCAGCTCCTGCTGGTGCTCCTTTTCCATCGTCCGCGCACCAGCTTCCATGATGCGCTGGTAGACGCGCTCGTTCATCGGCTTGTGGAGGAAGTGGTTGGGGAACTCCTTCTTCAGCCTCGCGAGTAAGGCGCGGCCCTGTTTGGACATCTCGTTGTCGCGTTCGGCCCGTGTGTAGAGCCGGACGACTTCGCCGGCGCGCAGCAGCTTGTGATAGCCGCGTAACTGCTCGACGTCGCGGTCTTTGAGTGTCCCTGATTTCGCTTCGCTGTTCTCCACCCGACCTGATGGCGATAGGCCCCGCCCGAGGTAGAAGTCCACCCGAATGCTCTTGCCGCCCTGCAGGCCCACAGGCCGGGGTACTTCGCGCTCCCAGCCGGCGCGGGTAAGGCCGAACACAACGTCCATGCCCTTCTCCAAGGTCTTTCCCTGAAGATGCTGGGCGCGCCAGAAGCCGGCGGTCTCCCGCCAACCAAAGGGCGTTCGCGGGATCTCGCCGGCGCGGAGTTTGTCTGGAACGTAACGGTCCAGGTATTGATCACGCTCAGCAGGCGACAGCCCGTCCGGCGTGTCGTCGACCCCCGCCATCGCGCCTACACGTCAGACCCATCGGCCTCGGAGACGAGCCGGTCAATCACGATCCTGTCGTACTCCTCGGGTGTCGGTCGGCCGACCCCCACCCACTCGGTGTAGTCGCCGACCATGTTGTTGTAGACCCAGACGATTTCACTCGGCTCGCGTGGCATCGTCACAAAAGCGGTGCCGACGTAATCGCGGGGGTCGAAGAAGATATCGGTCCACGGAAACAGCAGCACAGCCCAGGACTCGCCGCCCTCATGTTTGCGATCAAGGTGAGCGACGTTGACCCATTTTCCTTCGGTTGCGCGGCGGAAAACCTCACCGATGAACCGCGCGTACCGCTCCCGAGTCTCGAGGGTGTCAGCCGAGTACAGCGTCGTGCGATCCCCGAATACCCGCTCGACATTCTGCTCGACCATCCGCAGCCCCTCGGGGGTGTACGGGTCGTCGAGCGCACCGATCTCAGGTGCATCCTCGGCGAGAAACCGCGCCAGTTCGGTGTCCATCGCTGCCAGCCACTCGCGGTAGACCGCCGCGTGCTGTGCCCGCTCGAACGGTGTCATCCGGTCGTCTGTATTCATCGCTCCCCACTCATCACTACCGGTCCAGCTCCTGCGGATTGTTGCTTGTCATCAAGATCGTCCGGTGACACAGCTTCGGCCTCGTGCGGTCGCGCGCTGGTCGGCGGTTTGAACGGATGCGGTGCAGTTCGACGCGGTCTATGCGGCGCTGAGGCGACCGTGCGATCGTAGGTACTCTTCCTTGTTTCGCCCTCGCCTGCGCAGCTGGTTCCATGATGGGCTCCTATTGGTTCGATCCGGGCGCGAACCCCAGATGGGGGTTGCCCTCCCACAGGCACCCCTCCTGGGTCAGGACCTGGTCGGCCCACACGAGGGCGAGGGTCAAAGCGTGGACCGAGTCGAGCCCTCCGATGGTGGTCACGCGCGCCGGGCCGGGAAGGCCGGTGATCCGGATCGAGCACCCGTATCCGCCGCCACCGTCGAGTTCATCAGGTTGAGCGATCTCGACGGTGACCGGATGGCCGTCCTTGGTCAGCTCACGCACAGCGATCGGGGAACCGAGGAACTCTCGCATCCGCATCAACTGATCCTATCCACGCTCGGCGCCACCACGCCCCATGCCGAACAAGCCCGACAGAACGCCCGGCACTGGCCTGATTGTTCGATGCCCGCATCCTCCGCTGTGCTCGCAGGCGCAATCGGTCGAGACCAACTACACCTTTGCGTGCGAATCCTCCTGCGTGGCCGCCAGATTTCGCAGTTTCGTTGGACAACCACACCATGGCTCTCGTCGTCGCCTTCCTCCATGTTGAGAGCGACGATCACATGGCACTGCTGGCGTGGGACTCCTACCTCTCTGCGGCTGCTGGCACGTCCTGACTGTCAGCGGCCCAAGCGGACCGAAATCTCCTTGTGCCCGAGGGAGACGAAGCTGCCCAGCGGCTCGAGCACGACCGCGGCGTCTGCCTCGCACTGGCTGGCGTCGGGTTCGTAGTGGTTGGCAGTTGCGGGTGCTAGCTGCATGCCGGGAAACCGTTCGACCAGGGCGGGCAGCGCGATGACAGCTTCCAGGCGGGCCAGCGGTGCGCCAAGGCAGTGGTGGACCCCGTACCCGAAGGACAGATGGCCTTGATTGTTGCGTGTGGGGTCGAAGTGTTCGCTGGTGTCACCGTGGCGTTGGGGGTCGCGGTTGGCGGCGATGAACGAGGCCAGGATGGCTTCGCCTTTCGCGATCCGACATCCGGCGATGTCGATGTCGACGACTGCGTAGCGCAGCGGCAGGTTCGGTACCGGGGGCGCGAAGCGCAGGGTTTCCTCGATCAGGTCCCCCCACCCGAACTCACCCGCGCGCAACCGGTCCAGCAGTGCGCGCTCGGTCAGTAGGCGTGTGATGGCGCTATCGAGGAGGTTCACGGTGGTTTCGTAGCCGGCGGCGACCATCAGCAGCAGGGTATGGACGAGTTCGGTTTCGGTGAGCCGGTCGCCATGTTCGTCGCGTTCGGCGATGAGCAGGCTGGTCATGTCCTCGCCTGGCTCGCTGCGGCGACGCCGCACGAGCAGCTCGAGGATTGAGGTCAGCTCGGCGAAGTTCTGGCCGGCGTCGTAGTCGCCGTTCGTGTCGAAGATGCGGTCCACACATTCTCGGAGGCTGGGCTGGAGATCTTCGGGCAGGCCCATGAGTTCGCTGATCACGCGAAGCGGCACTTGCGCGGCAAAGTGCTCCCGAAGATCGACCACCACACCGGCGGGGCGGGCAGCGAGCCAATCCAGCAACTCGGTAGTGATGTGCTCGATTCGTGGCCGCAGCGCCTCGGTGCGCTTCGGCGTGAACGCGGGTCCGATCAGTCTCCGCAGTCGGCGATGGTTGGGACCGTGGGCGGTGAACATATTCTCCACCGCCACCCACGGATACAGCGGCCAATCCGGTTTGATCTTTCCGGCGATGAAGTCCGGCCAATGCGCCCGGGCATCCTTGGATACCCGCGGATCACGAAACAGCGCGATCACCAGGTCGTACTCGGTCACTGCCCAGGCCTGCACCCCGTCGGGTAATGCGACTCGCACCAGGGGTCCGTGCTGGCGCAGCCGCGCCGCTTCTGCGGCAGGATCAGCCCCGGTGACATCCAAGACGATCCGGTCATCAGTCGGGGACACGGGCAGGGCGGTCGGGTCGGTGTCGGTGCGCAGATCGGTCATCGTGTACTCACATTCACTACTGGGCGAGCCCAGCCGGATGGAACCGTCGACAACGGCGGCTCAGGCTCGGTAAATACGGGATCAAACGGAGAGGAATCCGGTGGCTGTGCAATGGCCTGGACGGCCGTTCGGAGTGTGGCCGCGGCGTGAGAGTGGCTGGGGCCGAGGCGTTATCGGATGATGTCGAGCGGTGGGGTGGGAGGGAATACGACCGGCAGTTCGGTCAGGGCGCGGTGGAACGGCCCTGGGCGCCAGGTCAGGTTCGGGGTAGCGAGATGGATGTCGGGCAGCGCGTCGAGGAGTTGATCGATGGCGTCGGCGGCGATCTGGGAGGCCATCTGCCGGGCCGGGCAGGCGTGTGGACCGGCGCTGAACGCCAGATGTGAGGCGTTGCCGGACCTGTCACCGCCGACGATGGCCGGGTCGCTGTTGCAGGCGGCCATGCTGATCAGCACTGGTTGATCCGCCGGCAGCCACACCCCATCGATCAGGACCGGCTGCCTTGGATAGCTCAAGCAATAGTTCGACATGGGCGGGTCGGTGAACAGCACCTCCTCCACTGCCGCGCGTGCCGACAGGCTGCCGCCGAGGACGCTGCCGGCGAACCTGGTGTCGGTGACCATCAACCGCAGGGTGGTCCCGATCAGAATCTGTGTCGGGTCGAAACCGGCCGCGTAGATAGTGACCAGCTGCTGGATCAGCTCCTCATCATCGAGGGCCAGCGGATGCTGCACCAACCGGGTGGCGATGTCATCGCCTGGAGCGCGGCGTTTGAGGGCAATCAGCTCCGACATCGCCTCATCGACCACGGTGTTGATCGCCGCGGCATCGCCGCCGTCGAACATTGCCGCGAACCCGGCAACCAGCCGCTGCCCGATATCGTCGGGGCAGCCCACCATCTGGTTCAGCGCGGTGAACACCAGCGGCATCGTGTACTCACCGATCAACTCAGCGCTGCCCTGCTCACAGAACGTGTTGATCAGCGGGACGGCGATCGCCTCGACCGTGGCGTGCAGGGCGTGCAGGTCGACACCGGCCAGAGCATCGACGGTGGCGTGCCGATACCGTTCATGCGTGGACCCGTCGCTGCGGATCGCGTTGGGCCGCCACTGAACCATCGACTCGATCGGGCAACCCGGCGGCAGGCTGCGCTGCCATGTGCGCGGATCTGCCGGGAAATGCTGCGGATCATGCAGGATACGGATCGCGGTGTAGTAGCCGAGCACCAACGTCGCCGCTACCCCCGGCGCCAACTCAACCGGCGCCAGCGAACCGAACTGCTCACGCAACCGCGCATACACCGCCTGCGGGTCAGCGGCGAACTCAGCACTGTACAGCGGCTGCCTGCCCTCTTCGGGCACCCCGACCGGCGACCCGTGAGTTACAGGGCACACCCCAGCCCCGGATGTGGCTGTGGCCGAGTTCATCGCCGCCCCCGCGCCACTACCCGCCCGGCCGACCGGTCCGCACTCCCATTAGCACCCGGCAGGGCCCGCGACGATGTCTTGACCGCGACGCCACCCAGCATCACCCGCTCCTCCGGGAACGGCTCACGGACCGCCGGACCCATCGGCCACCACCGCTCGAGCTCGACCAAGCCCGGCTCGATCATCTCGAGATCGTGGAAGTAGCCGGCGATCTCCTCCTTGGTGCGGTACCAGCCCGAACCGAGCCCCATCTCGACGAATTGACGTTGCAGCCGCACGGCGAGATCGGCGAGCTCGGAACCGTCATTCGGATTCCAGAAATGGGTGATCGCGACATAGGACCCGACCGGCAGCGCATCGATGTAGGCGCGCATGATGCCCGCGGGATCGAGCCCGTCATCCACGTGATGCAGGATGCCGCACAGGATCAGGCCGAGCGGGCGCTCGAGATCGAGATGCCGGGTGACCTCCGCGTCCGCGAGCAACGTGTTCGGCTTGGTCAGATCCGCCGGAACGAAATGGGTGTACTCGTTGGTCTCGAGCAGCACCCGCCCGTGGGCGTTGCATACTGGATCGTTGTCGACGTAGACGACCGTGACCTCGGGATTCTGGCTCTGGGCGATCTCGTGGGTATTGCCGACGGTGGGCAGACCCGCACCGATGTCAAGGAATTGGTCGATGCCAACAGTGCCCGCAAGGTAACGGGTGACCCGATGCAGCCAGCGCCGGTTCATCTTCGACACATCGCGCTGACGCGGCGCGGCCTGCAGGATCATGTCGAACGCCGCGCGATCGACGTCATAGTTGTCTTTGCCACCCAAGCTCACGTCGTAGACGCGGGCGATGCTCGCCCGAGTGGTATCCACACCGACGGGCTGGCGGACCCCCGTGGTGGGTGCAGGTTGAGACATGTATTCCTCACTCGATCAATAGAATTCGGTGGCCATCAGCTCGCAGCACGCAAACGTCTCTCATGCCCGAGCAGTCCCCTCCGGGCCTCGGCTAGTTGGTGTCGTCGTGGTGGTGGGCGTTGATGGCGGTGATGATCAGCGCGGTCGCGGCCTCACCGGTCACCGACTGCTCGGCCAGCCGATCGAAGACCTCGCGATAGGCGGCCAGGTCGGTGGCGTCGGTCCGGTAAACCGCGACGGTCAGGGTCTCGAGCGCTACCCGATCCCGGTGCAGGGTGAAGGCGGTGACCGGAAGGAACGGCGCGGTGCGGGGAATGATGCCGAGTGTCGTGCCCGCGGGCAGCTCACGCAGCGCACGCAGCTGCTCGATCATCACCTCGCGGGATCCGACGCCGGTGTACAGGGCCTGCTCGGCGATCAGGAAATGGCCGCGCCCACCCGCAGCACGCCACGCCACCTGCCTGCCCACGCGCGCCACCACCGCGTCCTCGACATCATCATCGCGATGCCCACCCAGCTCGAGGCAGGTCGCGATCACCGCACTGGCGTAGGTGCGGGTTTGCAGCAGCCCCGGGATGATGTCGGACTCGTAGCCGCGCTGAATATCGTTGCCGGACTCGACCTCAGCGATGCTGCGCTGCCGGGCAGCGACCGTCTCCAGCGACCAGGAACGAACCGTGGTGTCAGTCATGACATTTGTCCTTCGATGTGCGACAGGCGAGGATCAGGATTTGGTGATGGCGGTGATCACAGTGCGGCCCGCGTGATATCGGGTCGTCACCGTTTGGTTCAGCACTCGCGGCTCCTCGCCGGGGTACTGCACGGTCAACGCGACCTCCCACTCCCCCACCTGCCCGCCACCGACCAGACGCCCGGGCGTGATCTGCACGCAGTACCTGGTCTCGACCGGGGTGATGTCGATCCCGCGCTGAATATCGACCGCCGGCGGCACCGCGGCGTCCTCAGCGACGACCTCACGTGCCATGGCGGCGGACCTGTCCTGGAAATAGCCACGTTGGAACGCGAAAATCGCCGCCGGGCCGTCGGTCGGTCCACCCGGCCCAGTGCCCGAGACCACCTCCGCGCTCCGCCGCTCCACACAATCAGCAGTCGCCAAGGAAGATGGTTGCTCGACCAGCACCCGGACCGGCCATTCGTCCGCCGCCGGCGCTAACGGCGCTGTGGCCGGCGGCGGCTCAGGCTGCGCTGCCAGGCCGATCGCGGCACCGAGCACCAGCGTGACGAGCGCGACGCCCGAGGCGAGCAGGGACCTTCGACGGCGGCCGGAAGTATGATTCATCGTGATCTCCTATGGCGGTGACAGATGCCTGCCTGCACGGCCGAATCGCGTTCGAGACCGGGACATCAGTGGAGAAAGTGACGCCGTGCCGGACAACAGACCGGAAATCCCCGCAGGCGCCTGTCAGTCGGCACGTTGGCGGGGGTCCTTCGTGTTGGCCGACGGATAGCCGGTTCGCTAACCGAGTAGCGGCGGATAAGACGTACAGGGCAATCGCGGTCGGCAATTGACCCATTCGGACCGATCCGCGTACCAGCTAGAGGTCGAAGGCATGAGTCGATGAAACCGGCCGCTCCGGTCCGGCGGAAGTTGGCATCTGTTAGCAGCAATCTCGCCGATCGCTAAGGTGGGGTCGTGCTCGGTAGCCAGCGGCCGTTTACGCCTTCGATGACCCGTACGGTGGTGAGAGCTGCCTGCCAGGAGATCGGGTTACCGAGTGAGGACCTCACGTTTATGCGCCTGGGCCAGAACCTCCTCTACCATCTGCCGGCCTCAGGGATTGTGGTACGCGTCGCACGTGGTCCCAGTTATGAATCCGAGGCGTGCAAAGAGGTCGCTGTCGCGAAGTGGCTTGGCGAGCATGGGTTTCCTGCCGCGAAGATCTTCGACATCGGTCGGCCGCAACCGATCGCTGTCTCGGGTTGCCCCATCACTTTCTGGCATTACATTTCAGGCCGACCGGCCACGGCAGATGAGGCTGGAGTGGTCGGCGACCTTCTGCGCAGACTCCACCGGTTACCTGCGCCCGACGACATCGATCTTCCCGAGTTCCGCCCGTTCGATCGGATTCACGATCGGTTGAGTACAGCACCGATATCAGACTCCGATAAAGGATTTCTGGCCGAGCGAGAGGGAGCGCTGAGGGCAGAAGTTGCGTCACTGGACTACAATCTTCCCTGCGGCGTCAATCATGGCGATGCTCATATCATGAACGTGATGATATCGAGCGATGGTGATGCCCAATTCATAGATTTCGAGGCATTCAATATTGCGCCGCACGACTGGGATCTGGCGAAGACGGCCACCGAGGCGGATATGGGCATGCTGCCTGGACGTTCGTATAGTGAATTTGCGAGGGCCTATGGGTACGATGTCACTCGCTGGAGGGGATTCGATGTACTCCGCTCGGTGATGCAGTTGCGCATGACAACATGGCTGGCCCAGAACGTTGATCACTCGGAGGGCGTCGCTCGAGAGTATGAGAAGCGGATTCGGACGCTACGTTTCGGGTTCACTGAGAGCTGGAGCGGCTTCTAGCGTCATCTTCGATTTTTTCGAGGGGCGATGAATTGAGGATGGCGTGTAGCGAGTAGGTCGACGAATTCCGCTAGTTCGGGCTCATCCATGTGGGGCACTGATCCGGTGAATTTCTGAAGATAATTGACATAGCGATGCGAGCTGAGCCCGTCGCCGCTGTGCAGCGCGCTGGTCGCGAGGTGGGCCGCCTGGTCCAGGTCGCCGGCGGCGAGTGCCACCTCCGCCGCTACCAACTGAATGAAAGCACGCGTGCGCCGCGGGGTAGTGGGCGTCAAGGCGGCCCGGGCGAATTCTCCCGCCTCGGACGGCGCGGCAAGGTCCCGAAATGCGTGGGCGATGTCTCCGGCGAGTTCTGCTGCGTCGTAATAGCCGATCCAATCCGGCTCATCCACCGACCGACGTTCAAACACCCGCTCCGCATGAATGACCGCGGCCGATGCTCCTCGCCGGTCGCCGAGACTGGCGAGCGCGCGAGCTTCCATCATGACGCACATCGTCTCCACTTTTGGTGCACCACGGCCGCGAAGCGCGGCCTGCGCGGCCCGCGCGAATTCGAGCGCCTGACTGTGGTTTCCGATGAAGTTGGACTGGTGTGAAAGGTTGGCAAGAAGCCTGGCGCCCAGCATCTGGTCATGTGCCTCGTCCGCGAGCCGCAGTCCCAGCGAAAAATAACGGGCAGCGACCGCGTGGGAGCCTGCATCGTACGCCGACCACCCCAAGAGCTGGGCTACTTCAGCAGCCGCCGCGTACACATCGCCCCGCATATCCGCGCTGGCGGACCGAAGCTCCGGAATGACATTCGCGTGAAAGTAAGTGATCAGCGTTTCCCGCACGTGGCCTCCCCCGAGCGCGAAATCGACGCTCATGAGGGTCGACGCCGTTGACCGGATTCGCTCCGCGACCGAATCCCCATGGCTTCCCTTCCGATCGGTCAGGTGGCGATCGTCATCGACTGCATAGGACCGAGCGAATAGGTATCCCGTGATGACGCGGTCGGCATCAACCAATTGAGCAGCCGAGTTGCCTAGGTCGTTCTCGCCGTTGTCGAGCCGAGACAAATGCTCCAGGAAGTTCACAGCCTGGTCGATATCGCGCTCATACTTAGCCGACCGCACGAGCACATCGTCGGCATCGGGCAGCCCGAGTACCGCCGCGAGCAATGTCATGTACAGGCGGTCTGGCTTGTTCCGGTTGTTCTCCCATCGAGATATCGCCGTCGTGAGGCTGCGATCACTCATGATACGAACACCGTCGCGCCGCGCTTGGTCCCGAATAGCTGCAACCAGCCGGCTGTAAGACCAGCCTTTTCCTCGACGCGCGGCTCTGAGCTCGTCACCGAGGCTCATCGCATCCCCCTGGGTACAGACGTGCTAACAGTTGCCAACAGGCCGCTGACCTACCTTGGCTGTTCGGCACACGAAAGTATCGGTGTACCACCGGCCCCGGTGCTCAGTTTCCTAACCATAGCAAGCGCCGTCGCCCCTCAAACCGTGCGAATCTGGCCCATTTTGAATGCGCGCAGAAGACGTTTGGCGGCCCCGCACATCCAGGCGACATGCCGCCGCTCCGCCTACCAGCGGATGCATTTGCCGTCTCAGGCCACCAGGTAGCCACCACCACGACCGCCCAGAACTGGCTGACTCCAGCAGCACCGGTGTCCAGTCGACAGCAACACGCCCCGTCGTCGCTTGCCGGACTACCAGCCGATCATCACCCGTTACACCATCGCCCGGATCGCGCCCCTACGGTGCCGAGCACTGGTGGGCGATCCCCGCGAGGCCGGTGCCGACCAGCGAATTGACCGCCCTATCCGAGCCCCGGAGCCCAGTCCCATGTCGACGCCAGATCTCGTGGCACGATTGCTCGTGCAGTAGAACCGGCAGCTTAATGACCCTGGCCGTCGATCTGGAGACGGAGAATGATGTCCAGCCGTACGTCTGACGCACCGACTGTTCTGTCCAACGCGCCTGGCTCGTTCGCGTGGAAGGTGCTCACCGAGCGACATCCCGCACTCATCGACCAGGTCGCTGCCGCCCACCCCTACCCAATCGAGATCCGGCACCGCCTCGATGTACTCGCCGACCAGATCACCGGCACCGTCCACCCGCTTCCTGAGTATGCCGCCGGAAAATCCCAATGGGATAGTTGGGGCGCGACCATGTATGGCAAGCGATGGCTCGACATACCGTTCCTCTGGGCTGAAAGTTACTTCTACCGCCTGCTGCTCGAGGCTGTCGACTACTTCGCGCCAAGTCCGTGGCGCGGGATCGACCCGTTCGTCCAGAAGAGCGTCGAACTGGCCGACCCCGTGCTCGAGGCCGAGCTGACCGAGCTACCCGATATACCGGCCACCGAGCTGGAGCAGCACACAGCCGTGCTCGTACACCGCGCTCTCTGGGGAAACCGGGCAGACCTCGGCTTTCACCTGTCCAACCCTGACGCTGCCGACGCACCGAGCGGCGCCATCATCGCCGACCAAACCGCCTCGGTCGTCGAATACCTTCACAGTTGCTCGACTGGAACGCTCTGCTTGGTCGCCGACAACGCGGGCCGCGAACTGATCCCCGACCTGTTGTTGCTGGACCATCTACTAAGGCTGCACCCCGAACTGGTCGTGCAGCTGCATCTCAAACCGCATCCCTACTACGTCTCCGACGCCACGACCAGCGACCTACTCGCCACCCTGCGCCTACTTCACCGCATACCCGGCCCAGCCAACTCCACTGCCCAACGCCTCACTGCGGCCCTCCGCAATGGAAGGCTCACGCTGCGAACCCCCGAGTTCTATTGCGCTCCCTTACCGTTCCACGACCTTCCAGCCGACCTGCGAACCGCCCTCTCGAAGGCCGACACAGTGATCGTGAAGGGCGACCTGAACTACCGGCGCCTCGTTGGGGACCGGCACTGGGACCCGACAACACCATTCGACCAACTCGTCAACTATTTCCCGTCGACCGTGATCGCCCTTCGCACCCTGAAATCCGATGTCGCCGTAGGCATCGACAACAACACTCTCACCGACCTCGAAACCACCGAGCCGAACTGGCGCACCTCCGGCGCGCATGCTGTCGTGCAGATCAGCCAGCAGCGGTAATCCATACCTCAGTGCGACGGTCCTCTCCAGGGGCCGGTGCACTACAGACCGGGGTCGTCCCCCTATACGACCCCGGCTCCAGCGTCGTGGGAGCGTGCGCGCTGGTGCGCTCTGACTAGAAGTAGTCCCGGAGCATCTCCGTGGACCAATCTGCTTGCCGGACTGGGCCTCGTGGCCCGAATTCGTTGAACCAGGGCTTGATGTCGAGGACTGGCGTGCCGTCCACGGCGTCGAGTTCGGCGACGTGGAGGTCGAGGCCGTCGATCCTCAGGAGCCGGGTACGGGAGACCCCGAGCCAATTGACCCGGCGCATGTTGCGGTGTCCGAAGATTCCGACTGCTGGCCATTCGGGGTTGTCCCGCGCGCTGCGGGCGCCGAAGTGCAGATCCGTTTGGTCGGTCAGGTGGAACCGGAACACGATCTCGAGATGGCTGAATTCCTCGAGCCCCTGGACGGATTCCTCGGTGAAGCGAGGGTCGTCGATCCGGATGATGGTTTCGGTTCCGCCCCAATGATCGTCTGTGGGTTCGCGGCGCCCTCCGACGACGTGAGCGATGGGAACGACTTCGAAGACCTCGTCTGTCATGTTGTGTCCGATCTAGATGGCGTGGGCGGCCAGATACTGTGCGGCCTGGTCGCCAATCTGGTTGATGGCCGCGGTGGTCGAGTTGGAGTGGGCGGCCGTGGCGTTTCGAATATCGCGGGCGACGTTTCGAGTGCGGCCCGATTGCACGCCTTGCATTGCGGTCAGGGCCGAGGACCATGTCGCGCAGGCGAGTTCGAGGTCGCCCTGATCTGCTTGGACTGCCCCAAGGTAGCCGAGGGTGACTGCGTGGGTGCGCGTGAAGGCCGTGGCCTCCCGTTTCCGGACGCTGAGTTCGAACTGGGCGGCGGCGCCGGAGAGGTCGCCTGCGTCGCGGAGCGCGCATGCTGTCTCATGGGCGAGGCTGGCTTCGGAGAAGAAGAACACACGGGCAGGTTCCGGTATCTGGGCGGATGCGGCCGCCAGGTCTTGTTCGGCGGTGAGCAGTGCGCGGGCAGCGTCGGCGGGGCGGTGGGCAGCGCTGAGGGCCTTTGCGTGGACGACCTTGAGTAGTGCGCGCTCGCGGGGGCTTGCGGTGCGGTAGCGGGCACCGGTGACGGATGCTTCGGCTAGGCGTAGCCCTTCTTCCGGATGTCTGAGGTCGATCGCTTGGTGCGCCATGGCCCGCAGGACGTGCCCAGTCAGTGGTGCGTCGTCTGCCTCGGCGGCGAGTTTGGTCGCTGTCGAGAAGTAGCGTTGCGCGACGTGGTGTTCGTCGTTGTCGAAGGCCATCCAGCCGACCAGATATGCGAGTTCGGCAGCGGCGGAGAACATGTCGTTGCGCACGGTATTGTCGGTGTAGGTGCCGTTGAGGTAGCCGACCACTTCGGTGGTGAGGTACTGGACAACCGCAGTTCTCCCGTGGCCCCCGCCCATGCGTTGGTCCATCCGGGAGAACAGCGACATGACCTCGCGCACCGCACTTACATCGGCACGGCCGATGTTCCTGACTGCGCCGCCGACCGTACGGGGGGATGGGTCGATCCATCCCGGCAGCAGCACTGAGGCGCTCAGCGCCGTGGAGTATCCAGCGCGCAGGAATGTGCGTCGTTCCACGTCAGCCTTTCCGAGGTCAGCAAGAGCGGCCACCGGGTCTTTTAGCCCGCCGAATCGCTTCTCGTACCACGCTATGGCATCCGGCGGTGGTGTGCGCTCGCCGGTCTCGAAGTAGGCAAGCGCGGATTTGCTGTAGTGGATCTCGCGCGCAACCGCAGCTAGGGACACTCCCGCAGCTTCGCGTGCTGCACGAAGTTGTGCACCTACGAGTGTGGCGTGGCGGTCCATGCCGTTGAATCTTGCCACGTTGTGGACGGGTTGTGGACGCCGAATGCATAGATCGTCAGGGTCGCAACTGGTTGTCTGATTCGCGACCGTATGCGCTGACACCAGGGAGATCGATATTGCGTATGAGGAGTCGCACGCACGGCGCATCCACAGCGTGGGATACGCACAGCATCAATCACTTCCGCCCCGGCACGAATGACCGTCGTCGTCGGACACCGGTGATGCGCGAATCGCAAACGTCGTCTGTTGACCAGATCCGACCCGTAGTGGAAAACGTCCTTACGAGTTCCGGGCAACTGAGCACTCTCCGATCAATTCGGGCGATGACTCGCAGGTTGCGAGCCTCACTGCTTACCGGAGATAGCAGGTGCGAGCAGGTGGCAGGCGCCGATGCGGCTACGACCAGCCTGCGTTGGTTCACGATCGTCACCGATCGGGGGTCGGCGTGATGATCCTGGCAACCTGTTATTCGATTCATGAAGTCGCGTTCGTATACCGCCAGCGGTACGGCCTCCCGGTCGACGTGGCCGGTGGCCGACCGTCGATCATCACCTCCGGTGACGTGGGTGCTGTGGTGATGCCGCAGGAGGTGGGCCGGTTGGTCCATGAGGAGCTGTCCCAGTCGTCGGCGTGCGCGGTGCCAGTACTCACCCATCCAAGGCATCACCCCTGGGTGTTTCTGGTCCGGCCGGACCGCATCAATCCAGCGGCGGCCCAGTTGTTGAGCCGACATGGCGTTTCGATCGTCGACACCGGCAAACGGGTATGGCTACCGAAGTCGGACTCCCACGCCGACTGGTACTGGGCCAGCGCTCCCGGCATCGTAAGTGCCGGGCGCTGGATGCTCGCTCCCGCCCGCTCACGCGTACTGGGCTCAGCAAAGAGCGTCATCGCGAAGTCGGTGGCGACCCGCTCTGCTGGAGGTATCCGATGACCACCGCGTTGGAGCCCGAAACGGACCTTGCGTGGCTCGACCAGGAAACTCTGCTGTCGGCGATCCGCGGGCATCATGTCGGTCCGCACCCGCTGGCAGGCTGGGCGCACGCGCTCGGCGCGATCCACACACAACTGCTCCGGGACGGGCAGCAGCCGAGCCTGCTCGCCGGCCGCCGCGAGTCGATAGCCGCCATCGACAGATGGTTGGCACCACGTCTCCCGAGACCACATCCGAGTGCGACGGCCCGCCCCGACACCGTCGGCATGGTGATCGACCGGATCGCGGCCACCCAAGTCCAAGCGTTGGACGAACTGATGAATCGGGCCGCCGACCACCCAGTTGTGCACGAATGCTGGTGCCGACTCGCGAAACTGGTCGAGGACTACACCGACCTCATCACCGCGATCGACCGACGGTCCTGTTGGCTGCCCACCCTGACCGTGCTGTGACCGGGGTGCCCAGCGCAGAGCAGGTGCTCCAAGCGTGCCGAGGATGTCCCGCCGCCGTCGCGCGTCATCCGGTCTTGTCCGCCGCTGCCGAGCTCGCCGAACTCCACGCTCGGCACACGGGGCACCCGCGCCCGGATGTGGATGAGATCGACTGACAGCGCTCCACTCTCATGGTCGTCATCGACAAGTGGGTTACCGCGTCAACACTGACACCGTTCCCCGCGACACGGGTCCACACCGAAACCGTCGGCCAGGCGTTTGACCGCATCGCCCAATTCACCGTCGACGCCTACCGAGCCCTCACCGGCACCGCCGACGACGAATACCACCACGTGTGCGCTCGCCTCGCCGACCTCTCAACCGCCTACCAGGACCTCATAGACGAACTCGCTGCAGGCACCCGCCGACTGCCACGACTCGACCACCTCACCACCTAGCACCCACGGAGCACCGATGCCCTCACCCTCCCCCTCACCGACACCTCCGCTGGCACCCACTGCGGAACGGCGCGATCAGTGGATGATCACAGGAGCCGCATGCCACCTCCCCGACGCCATCACCTCCACCGCGCAGGCGCGGTTTCTGCTCTCGCTTCATGCCGGGCACGGCCCCGACTGCCCACAGTTTCACACAGCCCTGACCGCGCTCGACTCATCCACGACCACCACGGGCTCCGCGCCAGCAGCCGCATCCACGGCAAGCAACGCTGCCGCACCCAACGAAATGACCGACCACCACTCCCGCGCCGAGAACACCCGATGACGATCAGCGCACTCCCGACGGGCCTGCACCCGCCCGACCACCCACGGGCGGCCGGTGTGGTCGAGCAGACCCGGATCGAACTGACCAGTCCTGAAGCGATCGCCATGATCGCGGACTACGCCGCCTTTCAGTTCGCCTCCAAGTGGTGCCTACGCAATCGGGAGGACTTCGTCCTCGCCGTCCGCACACTGACCGCGGATTTCGTGACCTCGGCTGCCACGCTGGCACCACGTCCGACGTCGGTGACACTACGGCTGCGGTGGGCCGCCCACGGCGCGATCGCGATCGACCTGTGGGACAACGTCGACCCCTACAGCAGCCGCCGCTATCGACGGTGTCTGACTACCAGGCTTCACCTGCAGCGCACCCGACCAAAACTCCAACAGGTCTCGCCACCAAGCGCGCCCAGCACCGCGTCACGCCGCCAACGCCGCACTCGTGCTGCCCGTGACGAAACCAGCGGAAGGCAACCCGATCGTTCAGTCGCTTATGAGCTGCCTGACGGGCACCGGCAGTTGCTCGACCATCGGCTCGTGATGGCCCGCGCCGGCGGCGACCAGGAAACCCCGGCGGCTGGAACGCGATTGTCGACGGCATAGATCCACGCCGCAGCAACGTGACCGCCCGAGGCCACCAGATCGTTCTCATGATTCGGAGACCAATCCCATGCGCAACCGCACCAGTCGTCCCGCTATGCCGCCGCCGCTGAGCGGTGCCCGTCTCGAGGCTGCGATCACCGAGCGTCTGCGCCACTACCGGCAGGTGTGCGCCCTCGATCCGGTCCGACGCGGCCACACGCTGCTCGTCCGCACCGGGGAGGTCGCCGCGATCGAGCTGCCCGCCGACCGGGCGCGCGCGGTACTCGACCGTCTTCCGGTACCGGCGCCGATCATCGTCGTGCACGATCCCTTCGACGCCCGGTGGGTGCTGCTCACCGGACCGCTGCCCCACCCCGCACCCGACTCCACCGCCTTCGCGGACATGCGCGCACGACTGCTGCCGGCGGGAACCGAGGTCGCGCTCCCCACCCCCGGCGACGACGAATCGGTGACCTGGCGGCATCAGCGTTTGCCCGATGACGCGTACCGGCCGTCGGTGCATGACGTGCTGGACGCGATCTCGAGCGCGGTCGTGGGGGCACGGTGAGCACGCTCGGGTGGATCGCGGTCGCCGCGATCGTCATAGCAATGTTGGCGGGTGCCGCGCGACTGATGGTGTGGGACCCGCATCCGCATCCTCATGCCCGGGCCCGCGGACGGGGGCGGGCGCGGCACGCGCACCGGCCAACGCGGCGAGGTGGTCGATGAGTACCGGTCTGCTCGTCGGCCTGGATGCCAGCGCTCACCGGCTGCGACGCCGCGGCCAAGACATCACCGTTCGTGTCGCCGAGCTCACCGATCACGATGGGCGGTGCACCGGCCATCTATTGGTGATCGGAACCCCGACCGCCGGAGCGTTGGTGCGGCTCCAGTTCCGATGCCTGTATGCCGACCTCGGCTGGGACGACACCAAATCCAGCAATCGGCTCACTATGGCGCTCGACCGGATCCAGGTCGCCGGTTCGGGTGTGCTGGTGTATGTCGAGCAAGACGGCCGCGGCCACGGCCTCATCGGCCTGGCCCGCCACCTGCACAACACACAGCACCCCGAATCCCCTCGCGTCGCCGCTGAGTTGCCCGACCTGCGGTGCTATCGCCAGGCTGCGGCGGCGGTGGCCACCCTCGGCCTCGGCTCGGTGCGCCTACTCACCGACAATCCCGCCAAGATTGCCGCACTATTACGCGCCGGGGTCCACGTCACCCCGATATCGCTCACCCACCACACGCCAACAGCCACTGACACCCCGAGCGCCAAGGCGACCGTCCAGGATCCGCCGCCGCTTTCGGCCCGGTCGCGAATCGAACGCTGACATTCACTTCACAAGGGGGAACCACACTTTGAATGACGCAACCGACCAGATTGTCGTGGCCGACACCGATATCGGGTTCGACGCCGATGATGCTGTGGCCATCGCGATCCTGGCCCGCGCACCAATCGACACCCTGCTCGTGGCCACCGCCGACGAAACCGGTGGACGACGAGCCCGGCTGCTGCGTCGGCTGCTGGGCTTGCTGGGGCGCGACGACGTCACCGTCTTCACCGGACTCAGCTGCCCGGGAAACGCGCGCCGGTTCGTCCTCGACGACGAACTCACCCGCCCCGCACCACCATCAGGGCCATTTCTCGATGAGTTGATCAGCATCCTGGACCAGACCTCCGGACCGATCCTCTGGATCGGATTGGGCCCGCTGACCAACCTGGCATGGATACTCACCGCCCGCCCGGCGCTGGCCGACCGGATCCGGCTCGTGCAAATGGGCGGCTGGCTCGACCGCTATCGCGACCGCTCACGCTCAAGCCACAACTTCCACACCGACCCCGCCGCGGCGGGGTCGGTGTTGCGGATGTTGCACCGGCCGCTGCTGGTCCTCAGCGACCACGCCGACCCCAGCATCCAACTCGGCCCCGACTCCCCCATCGCCGGTTTCTGCCGGTCGGCGACCGCACCCGCGTGGGCGCGGCTGGTTGGCGCGAACCTCACCGAATGGCACGCCCGCCGCGGCTACGGGTCGATGATGATGGACCCACTCACCGTGGCCACCGCCCTCCAGGTACCGGTGACCACCACCGCCGAGGAACGGGTCCGCATCGCCGCCGACGCACGCCTGACCCGCGACCCGGCCGGGCGCAGGATCGAGGTCACCACCAGCGTCGACTACCCGAAATACCTCGCGTGGCTCGACGAAGCGATCACCGGATGAACCCGACCCTGCGCCTCCACCGCCACCTGACCGGACTGATCGGCTGCCCAACCACACCCGCACCCACCGCCGCACGAGCCTGCCGGGTCCGCGCCTGGGCCGACTGCGGCCGCGTCGACACCGGCCCGGACGGCACGATCACCGGACTGGTGTGTCCCGCCATATCGTGCGGGCACGTCCCCGTCACCAACCACCGAATCGCCCACCACGCTGACCGCACCGGCACGATGTGCCGCTTCAGCCGCGCCGAAGTAGTCGATGACTCCACCGCACCACCGGTAGCCCACCTGCGCCAGCGCGCCCCAACAACCCTGGCGGCTAGCACGTCATCCGCCTGGGCGTTCACCGGCTTCCCGGCCGGGCTACACCCGTCTCGCCCCTCACCATCCACATCGACCACCGGAGGAAATGCCGTGAGCCATCAAGTCGTCCGCAAAGTGCTCATCATCGCCGGCTACACCATCGCCTGGATCGTGCTCTCCACCATGCTGCGCAAAGCGCTGTGGCGAGACGCCCGCGAGCGGATGGCCCGCCTCGACCAACCGATCCACCACTGAGACCGAGTCGCCCGAGTCCCGTGCGTGGGCATCACCGTGGCGTTGTGGGCGTATATCCACCGTTGCGTACCGGCCGTCGGTCGCGGCGGTCTGCGAGGCCATCAGGCGATGGCATCGACAGGTGTGGTGACGGCGCTCGGATGTCATCGCGGTCGCGGGCGTGGTTGCCGTGCTGATCGATGCAGCCCAGCGGATGGCCTGGGCCCATCCTCGTACCCGCGTGCCCGGACACGGCGACGCAGGAACACACGGGCTCGCCACACGCATCAGACAGCGCGTGGGACGCCGATGGCCCGGCGCCCGATCCAACGATCTGGATGCGAGCGCCCAACGCGTGCGCGCCGAGGTCGCGACCTCTCGGTCCGAGTTTCCGAGCTGGTCGATCGCGGCCATTGCATCGTTCATCTGATCGTGATCGGCGCGTCCACTGGCGGGTGCGCTGGTGCGCTTCCAATCACACTGCCGCTACGACGATCTCGGGTTGCACGACACCGAGTTAGCGCATTGGCTCATCGCGGCTTGAGACCGTGTCCAGGATGCCGGCGCGGGTGCGCTGGTGTATCTGGAGCAGGGCGGCGGCACGCGGCGCTGGCGAGCGAGCTGTCCTCATCGTTGCCGCCGGTCATTCCGAAGCGGACGGGCCCCTTGCCCGGCGTTGGACTGGCGGTGGATTGGCGAGTCGAACTCGGTAGCGTTCACAACCCTGTGGCGTTGCGGATGCTGGCGGTGTTAGCGCGGCTTCTGGGCTAGGCTGAGCGATTATGGCCGTTTACCTTGTCACCGGCGCTGCCGGGTTTATCGGCGCGAATTATGTACATCATCTGCTCGGCTGGGAACCGGATGCGCAGGTGGTGGCGGTGGATTACCTCGGCTTCGCTGGGAATATGGACAACCTGGAACCTGTCATCGACCAGGTGACCTTTGAACGGGCCGATATCGCCGACCCGGCTGCAATGGAGACAATCTATCGCCGGTATCGGCCCGACTTCGTAGTGAATTTCGCCGCAGAGTCCCACAACGACCGCGCGATCCTCGGTCCAGGCGCGTTCATGCGGTCGAACGCGCTGGGTGCTCAGGTGATGGCCGAGTGCAGCCGGATTATCGGGGTCACCGCGCACGTGCACGTATCGACGATTGAGGTGTACGGGGAGTTGGCTGCGGGCCAGCAGTGGTTCACCGAGCGCAGCCCGTTGAACGCTAAGACGCCCTACAGCGCAGCGAAGGCGGCCGGGGATCAGATCGTGCGTGCCTATATGGCCACCTACCCGGAGCTGAATATCCGGATGACGCACTGCGCCAACAATTATGGGCCCTATCAACTGCCGGAGAAGCTGATCCCCCTGGCCGTTACGAATCTGCTGCGTGGGAGAAAGATCCCGGTCTACGGCGACGGGTTGCAATCGCGAGACTGGTTGCACGTGGCCGACCACTGCGCCGCAGTGCACCAGGTCCTGCACGCTGAGCTGGAGCCGATCCCGGCGGAGGCCAGCACCGATCCAGGGTTGCTGCCGATCTTCGACATTTCCGCACGCCGTGAGGTCACTAACCTTGATATCGCCCGCCACGTCGCGTCCGAACTCAGCCTGGACCCGGGCGAGTGGATCGAACACATCCCCGACCGGCCGAACCACGATCGTCGTTACCTCATTGACCCCACGAAGCTGGAAACCGAGCTTGGATGGCGGCCCGAACGCGAGTTCGAGCCCGGTATCGCCGAGACCGTGGCCTGGTATGTCGAGCATCGCGGCTGGTGGGAGTCGATCATTGCCGAGAAGGGCGAGTTGGGATTCGACTGGAGCCAAATGGGTCCGGCCCCAGCGCACTAAGTGGGGAGAGCCGCTTCGACTGCGGTGATTACCCGGTCGATGGTGCTGGTATCCATTCGCCGCCACAGCGGCAGGCAAAGGTGGCGGTTGGCGAACTCTTCGGCATGGGGAAATCCGTCGGTGACGTTGAGGTCGGCGAACACTGGCTGGCAGTGCAACGGCTGCTCGTAGACACCGCGGGCGAGGGTGACACCTCCCTGGTTGACAGCCGCGCGGACGGCTTCGCGGTCGATACCTTCTCGAAGCTGCGCCACGCATTTATGGCCGCTGACCTGTTCGTTACGGCCGAGGCGTGGGAAGGTCAGGGCTGATCCGGCCAAGGCTGTCGTGTAGCGGTCGATGACTTCGCGACGGGCATTCACGTCGCGGTTCAGGTGTTGGAGCTGCGCGGCGCCGATCACGGCGTTGATTTCGGTCATGCGCCAACTGTTGCCGGCGATGACGTGTCGGCCGTGGTCGTCTTTGCCCTGGTTGCGACATCGTCTGGCGAACGTTGCCAGGTCAGGGTTGTTGGTGGTGATCGCGCCCCCTTCGCCGCCGGTGGTGATGACCTTGGTGGCGAAGAATGACCATGCAGCCGCCAGTCCGAACCCGCCTGCCGGTGTTCCAGCCTGGTTTGCGCCATGGGCGTGGGCGGCGTCCTCAATTAACGGCACTCCGGCGCGGGCGCATATTCGTGCCAGTTGCGCCAGGTCGGGGCTGAGGTAGCCCCCGATATGAACCACTACCACCGCGGCAACGTCCGGGGTGAGACGGGCGCCGATATCGTCCAGGTGCGGGTAGAGACCGGAGTCATAGAGCTGCACTCGGGCGCCGGCGTGTCCTGCTGCGGCAGCGGTGGCGTAGTTGGTGTTCGTCGGTACCAGAACGGTGCGGCCGTGCACGTCCAGGCTGCGGAAGATGATCTCGAGTGCGGTGGACCCGGAATTGACCGCCACCGCATAGTGGGTGCCGGCCATCGCTGCGACAGCGGCCTCGAAGTCTTCGGTGTGTCGGCCCAACACCATGTTCCCGGTCCGCAAGATTTCCTCGATGGCAGCGAGCGCGATGCGAATCTCGGTCTCAGGCAGGCCTGCGGTGAACGGAACAATCATTGCGCCTGCACCTCCTGGTGGACCGCCCATGGCGATTTCCCGACGAGTTCGCGGGCATGGTCGGGATCACCGCCTGGCCCGGAATTCACACCTAGAGGCTGCTTCTGACCGGTGATCGCTGCGGCCACCTCGCGAGAGGCGTGCAACGCCAGGGTCATCTTCCCTGGTAGCACGGTCCACAACCCGTCGATCTGTTCGCGCCGGTGGTGGTCGATTACCGTGTAGTTTGGGCAGGTTCCCCACTGGTCCCGGTCGCGGGTTGTGTGTTCGGTTTTCGAACACACCCACGCAACCGGGTCGGCATGGTCGATCACGCCCGGCGCAATCCACTCGCCGAGCTCCCGGTCGAGTGCGGCGGCTTCGGCAGTGGGTACGGGCCAACGCTCGCGACGTTGCACCGTGCGTTGCACACCGCCGTAGCGCGACGCCAGCACGGTGCCGGCGACAGCGGCTGGTGCCAGAGCCGGCCAGCCGAACTCCAGGCCGATGACCGGCCGGGTCAGGACACCCCGGTAGGCGGTCAGCATCTCGAGCCGCGAGGCCAACTCTGCGCCGACCATCGAGCCAGCGCGATCGAGCAGGTCTCGGGTGCCGATTCCCGCGCACACCACCACCCATCGTGCCCGCACCGACCCTTCACCGGTGCGTACACCTCGGACTCGGCCGTTGCCGATGAGGATCTGATCGGCCGTGAGTCCCACTGACACCTCGACGCCCAGGTCGATACACCGGGCCGCGAGCACGGCCAGCAACGCCCGCGTATCAATGACAACCTCGTCGATCGCACAGGCTGCAACGTCACGGCCCTCGGATTGGAAGACTGCGCCCAGCTCACGACGATCGACCGGGCGATAGGCAATTCCAAGTCTGCGCCATAGCGTTTGATAAGTGTGGACAGTCTTCGAGGTGGCGAAGTACCAGCAGGGCTCAGCTGCGACAAGGTAGTCAGGGAACGAGGCCCGGAAGGCGAGCTGTGCTTGTCGGCAGGCGGCGACGATTTCGGGATGCCATCGGGCGTATAACGCCCCGGAATGAATCAGGCCGTGGTTGCTCGTCGTCGCGCCGGCCCCGAGTAGGTCGCGCTCTATAAGCTGCACCCGCCAGCCGGATTCCGCAAGCCGGACCGCGGTCATCAGACCGGTGATCCCACCGCCGACGATCACACAATCGACATCGATTGCCATGCTCCACCGCCTTGTCTTCCTCAGGTTGGAGGCAATCAGGCACCAACAACCCGGGTCGGCCTACTAGCTCGGGGAACCGAACGAGCCAGCTCCGAAGGCTGGCGGCCGGGTTCAGAGTCGGGCACCTGATGTTGGGTTCCAGCCTGCACGCGCCAATGCCGTTGGGCGAGCGCAGGTACCGAGCACGCAAGTGTGCAGAATATGCGGTCGACAACTGAGGCCTTCGCATACATTCTGTGCCAGAGTGACGGAATCAGGGCAGGTCAAGTAGGCGGTGGGGCCATGAATGACCCGGTGTTCGCATGGGATACACCAGAGTTCCGGGCCGCCCTGGCCCAGGCGCGGCCCGGACGTGCATTCGCGCTGGTCCGCAAAGCCGCTGGGCTCACCCAGGCCGGCTTCGGCGAACTCATGCACTGGAACCGCACCCACGTGGGCCGAATCGAACGCGACGAGGTCGCAACGCTGTGCGATATCTACCAGCTGGGGCGCGCCGCCGACGTGCTCGGCATCCCGAGGCTGGCCTTGCTGCCAGCCTTGCTCCAAAGCCCGGAGGTTGGGAACATCGAAATCACCGA
Source organism: Nocardia sp. CDC519 (assembly GCF_059509835.1). Lineage (NCBI taxonomy): Bacteria > Bacillati > Actinomycetota > Actinomycetes > Mycobacteriales > Nocardiaceae > Nocardia > Nocardia sp. CDC519. The sequence goes on from NZ_CM183377.1 coordinate 4,245,995, forward strand.
CTATGAAGGAGCCGATGTGGACCGTCGACAGTTCGGGCAGGTCAGCGCCCTCATCCTTAGCGCGGCCCTCACCGCGACCGCTTCACCGGCCAATGCCGCCGCACCGGCAACCCCTCGGCTGGTCGGGTCCGACCATGTCCGACACTTCGCTGCAGCTGCGGACCGACTATGGGCCCACGACAACGATTTCGGTAGCGGCGGCATGCTTCAGGCCGCGATCGATCAGTTCACTACCGCACAGCGGATACTCGAGCACGCCGACTACGACACCTCGACCGGCACCGAACTGGCCGCTGTGACCGCTGACCTCGGCCTGGTGAGCGGCTGGCTGGCCTACGACAGCGGCGACCAGGCCACGGCCGCCCGCTGCTACAAAGACGCGTTGATTCTGGCCGAGCGTGGTGGTGATGACTCCGTAGCCGCCGACATCATCGACGCCCTACGTCAGCAGGCATGGACCGGCGGCCGCATGCGCGAAGCATTGCAATTGAGCCTACGAGCCAGCGACCGCAGCCGCAATGAACGCTCCGCTCGTCTACAAGCCATCCTCGCCGCCCGCGAAGGAGTCGCCTACGCCGCGGTCGGTGACCGCCGCGAATGCGAACGCGCGCTCGCCGCAGCATGGCGGCAGGTGGACCGAGGCCTGGACGACCCCGACGATCCCGTCCGGCTCCACTACATCACCGCAGATGAGATCCGCATCATTGAAGCCCACGCCCGCCGGCACCTCGGTGAACACGACATCGCTGCCGGGATCTACCGCGACACAATCCACTCCGGCCAGCATCCGCTCCGCGACGAGGCATCCTACCGCGCCTATTACGCTGCCTCCCTGGCCGAACTCGGCGACAGCAGAACCGCGTTCACCGAAGGGCTCACAGCACTCGCCCTGTTCGAAGGACCGGTGAAGTCCCCGCGGCTGATCAACGAGATGCGGCCCGTACATCACCTCGCGCGCTGCACCTCCGGCAGCGACGCCCAGGAGTTCCAGGCCCGATTCCATAACCTGACCACCGCGGCAGCCTGACCATGGGCGAGGAGTGCGCCGGCGCGCTTGCCACGTTGACCGAGCTGCGCCCCGTGTGCTGTGGAGTGAAGCGCTCGTTACCGAGGCGGAGGCAACCTACAGTGGACCGGGCAGCAGGAAACTTACTACGGGTCGCTCGACTCGTTCGCTGAAATTACCTGGATGCCGAGCCGGTTACCCGTCAGCGAGGCAGGATGGTTGACGTGACCGATCTTGAAACAACGATCGCCCAGGTGTGGAGTCCGGATATCCGGCCTCTCGCCAAGGAGGCATGGCACTGTTACAACAGTGGTGCTGTCCGAGCCAGCATTGCCGCCACGTGGACAGCAGTCGCTGCCGACATCATTACCAAGCTGGTTAGACTGGCGGATGACGGCGACAACGCCACAGCAGCATTTCGCGCCAAGGTCCTTGAAGCGCAGCGATGCGGGCTGGAGGCCTCGGGTATTCGAGCTATGCAGGCTATTGAGGCTGAACTGGTCGATAAGGCTGTTGAATTCGAACTGGTTGATTCAGTGGGCGCGCGAGAACTGATGCGCATTCGCGAGGATCGCAATCTTTGCGTACACCCTTCCTTGCAGCAGTTCGGTGACGTATACAATCCGCTACCTGAAGTTGCCCGGGGACACCTAGCTGTCGCTTTGTCTACGCTGCTAATTCATCCTCCGACCCAAGGTCGAAAACTCCTCGAGGACTTCACCAACTATATTTGCGATCCGTTCTTTGTCCCTGCCCTTCCGCATATACAGGCCGCGTTCTTCGATCGCGTTCGTTCAGCGACCAAACGCAACGTTGTCAGGCTCGCGGCCAAACACGCGGTGCTCCAACTTGATCCCGGTGGAAGAATGGATCCCGAGAAGCATGCAGATCGCATGGCGATAGCACTTAATGCCTTCGCGCAGCGGGACCGAGAATTGGTGACGTCGGCAGTGGCAGAACAACGCGAACGATTCGCATTGTCCGGAAGTACGGTGATGCTCGCGGCGCTTGACCGGCTGGGCGACCAAGAGTACTTCTGGAACTTGATCGACGATTCGCTTGCTGTGCGTTTGCAGGGACTTCTCGGGCATCAAGTCCCCGGTGCAGCTCCCCCTGGAACTCACGGGGCATTTTTTCACCTCGCAGTTGTGCGGTTCGCTCTCGCGCGGCAGCGTTTACCTGAGCTTGAGTCGCTATTCGATAGTTTGAATCTGAACGACCAGATAGCGATTTGCGGCGCGTGGCCCTGCCGCTACTTTGTTCCGACGGTAGTGGATGCGCTCCGCGTAGCAAGTGGCTGGAGGGTAGGTGAAAAGGTAGGTGCAACTCTGCTAAAGCACGCACCCTATCTCGATGCGAATGACTTGCGAACTGCGCTTTCACACTGGGCGGACAACTCTAATTGTCGCGAAGCTTCAGGGATGCCCGAGACCGCAGTAGCGCTATTTCATGAAACAAATCATCTGGGAGGGGCGAGAGTGGAAGCCTTCCGAGATTTTCTTCAGAATGTAAGGGCAAAGATGGCTGATGATGGAGGAGATCGGAGCTACCAAGAGTACTACAGCTATCCCGCCCTTGAAGCAGCGTTAACTGAACTTTGAAATGCCGTCGACCCGAGCTGCTGAGAACCTCTCTCCTTGCCCGACGATCGGATCTACAGCACTCGGGCGGCCAGCTCAGTGATCGTCTCGACCACTGCGCTGGCCCCACCCTTTTCGGCGAAGTAGGGCGACGCTGATCCTGATGAAGCAACTGCACCAGCAGCAGCCCGAGATGAGCCGGCGGGCGGTATGCATCGAGGTCGCGCGTCAGATGGACCCGGCGCCCGCGCTGGATACCCTGTTGTGGTTGGCGCGAGCTCACGCAGTTTTCCCAAGGCCACCCCGGCTGCAGGCAGCCCGCCATTCCGATCAAGCCGATGCCGCTGACGAACCTCGACGCTACAGCCAGCCGACGTCGACGCCCTAGCTGCCATTGCGGCGGCTCCGTCGGCGGCCGACAACAACGTCTCCTCCCTTCAGGAAATGACACTCAATCTGCGCATGGAGCTGCGGAACTTCCTCGAGCAGTTGTCCGCTGACGACGTTGATAGCCTTCGCTCCGCCGACGAGCACCTTCTCACGGTCGAGACCCTGCTCCGCTCATTCAAGGAACGGATTCCCGAAACGCCCCAGATCCCCGGGGCGGTCGGTCCCTAGCCCGCTGCCGCCGTACCCGCACCCACACGAGACATCGAAGCCTCTAGTGCTGGCGGTAATCCAGTGCGAAGAACGAGAGTGATTGTGCCAGTGATTTCCGACACCGTTTATCGACGGATTGTCACATCACCGAAGTCCACCTCCGCTTCCTCACCGGGGCGATGGGTCTGGCGGATGAACACCTCAGCCGACCCTCGCCCGGCCTCGGCCCTGGCCTGAGATTTGCGTTCGGCGACGTAGTCACGGGCCGTCTGATGCGAGACCCCGTCCATGCCGTGCTCGTCGCTCAACCGGCATCCAGGCGCTTGACCGTATGTTTCTGCTTCTTCGGTGCTGCCCAGGTCTTCCCGCAGCACCGCATCGATGAACGCCTTGAACGGATCCAGCTTCGACCCGCCCTTCGGATGCTGGCGGCGCTCGGCCGGCCACACCGACGACATGGCCGCCTGCACCGTGCGCCAACCCACCCCGTGCTTAGCCTGCAACGCCCGCCCCGACAACCCCGCCCGCGCGTCTCGCCGGATCGCGGCATACAGCTCGACCTTCGACTGACAGGGCAACGGTGACCTTCTTCCACGCGAGAAACGGGATGAAGCACACGCATCCTCGCACCGCAACCAAGATCACGGCGTCAAAATTCGCCGATACGAACATCTCCCACCCGCACCGACGCTAACATCCACCGACAGATGACGTCATAGATCACCGATAGAACCAGATACCGGATAGATCGAGCAGAAGTGGTCCTGCAGCATCACCCACCGCTTCTGGCCCCGGAGATGGCCCGCGCGCATCCGGCCGAGTACCAGATCCTGACCCCGCAAACCGGTTTCATCGCCTACCGGCTCACCGGCACTCTACGGCCGACGCCCGAACTGATAATGAGTGACCTGCCACAATGCCGTATGCCCACCTCCGCGCAGCACCCGGTGATCACCGTCGTGAGCGGCCCTCCCGGATCGGGGAAATCCACTCTCGCCCGCACTATCGCCGAGTTTGTTGGCTTTCCGCGATCCTGCGTGACGAGTTAAAACAGGGCATGGTCGCAGCCACCACACCCGCGCGGGACAGCGACTACGACGACCTCAACATCCCGGCCCTTTCGCACCTTCTTCGACGTACTGACCGTGCTCGCTCGCAACGGTGTCAGCGCCGTCGCCGAGGCCGCATTCCAGGACAAACTCTGGCGCCCGAACCTAGAGCGTGTGGCCGAATTCGCCGAAATCCGGATCATCCACTGCACTGCACCCCAACATGTCCTCCACGACCGCATCGCCCACCGCGCCGAGCACGACACCCACCGGCGCGCCCACAACGACACGGACCTGCTCGCCGAAATCGCCTCCGGAACCCGCACGGCCGCGTCCTTCGTACGGGTGACCATGGACGCCGCGCAAATGACCGTGGACACCACCGACGGCTACGAGCCTGGTCTCGACGCCGTCGCACGGTTCGTCACCGCGCCGGGCAAGCGACTCGGTCGGTGAGGTGATCGAGTGACCGTTCGCGCGCCGACCAGCGAATTCGAGTACAGATTGCTGCTATGGATCCACCTGCCAGGACGCCATCGACGGTGCCCGCTCGCCCGGGTGACCGCGACCGCGCGCACACAGCGGGTCCGGCCAAGATCACTACCTTGCGCGTATCGCACGACTGGTAGTCGATCACCATCTCGTGAAGCCACATAAACTTTCGGTGGGTCGGCTTCAGCCGGAACACCGGTTTCGGTCCCGCACGGCGGGATCGTCGATGATCTTGCTGGCCATTGATACAACGCACCGTGTCCACGCAGCCCCGGGGAAGGGTGTCGCAGGTGGTCATGCCGTCCACGGCTTTTGCGTGTCCCCTCGCTGCAGCAGCGGCTCGATTGCGCTCGCGACCCCCCCTGTAGGTCTCGGCCTGGCGGGCTACTACTTTGGGTCACCCCCGCTGCCTGACTCAGCACTCGCTCCCCCGGGCATCCGAGCCCAAGCGGCCACGAACTGAATTCAGGGCATTCTCAGCCAGGTCGATCTACCCCCATGACGCCGAACCTGAAACCGCACAATGCGCCCGGATTGCCGCGTCGCTCAAGGTCGGCACGTGTGACGGGTCTTGGGTGATGTATCGTGCCCTCTCCTGTCACCTGCGGCCACAGTGCGCGTGCGCGCCGATCGCATAAATGTCAGTGCATTGGCATTCCGTCACTCACCCAGCCATACGCGTCCGTCATGGACAGGGAGGTAGTATCGAAGATGTTGGCGATGGTCGTCTCCGAAATTGGAAACTCCAATTCCGCGCGTCTGGCCGCCCACAAGGATGCAAAAAGGTGCGCCTCACCGAGACTATTCTTCAGCTGGGTGCTGATCTTCGCGGAAACATCGGCAATCAACCGCTGTACCAGGTCCTGCCCATCTTCGTCGTAGAGGTCGATAACGGCATCCATATCGTTGAAATCCGCCTCGTCCCCTTCCCAGGTGAGCTGGCACTCGTTGGTGAGCCTTCTAAGCAGCCAGGAAGGATCGATCATCGGCTTGTCCCCGATGATAAGAGGTAGGGCATAGCGCCAGTCGTTCGCGCGGCCCTCATCGAACGCTTTGGCGAAGAATGTATTGGTGATAGCCCAAAGAGCTGCCGCGTAAATCGCTGCTTCGTAGTGCATCGAGTCGGCCTCCACGGCGACCTCCGTCTCGGCGGGGTTCAATAGGCTCCAGGCATACCGGTACCAACCACGCTCGCCACGATCATCAGCCCAGACCCATCCGAGCTCGTCGAGGACTGGTTCGATCTGCTCGTAAGGCACAATCTTGTTCACGGAACCCTCCCAATTGGATGACTCGTATCTGGCATGGTTGACAGCAGCCGCGTGCGCCCGGCCATGCACTCGGTGTTCGAAGGTGGCGAAGGGCAGGAACTGTGATGTGCTCGCATATCACAGTTGCCGTTCACCTAGGAAATCTTTGCACAAGCGGAAGCGATCGTCTCCATACGATTTTCCATCGGGCGAAAACCTGCTAATACTTCGCTGTAGTTCTCCCCCTGACGATTCCCCATTGACGCACCTACACTCATCGCGCCACCTCCTGCGGTTTTGGTTATTCGATGCATTTGAGGTACTCGTCCGCGAGGCGCGCAAGGTGGAGCGGCAGTGGCATTTGCGTAGTGATTGTGGTGTGCAGGTGGGCTCGTCGCAAGTGATTGACGTATGCAGCCAGTTCTGCGGGATCGTCGTGTTCCTGTGTAAACGCTGGGATGATCTCAAGCGGATTCGGATTCCACCCGAGCACTCGTGCTGCCCCCGGCCGGTCGGGGTCTAGTTTGGTGGCTGCAAGTGGAGTCTGCTGCTGGTCGGCTCGGGGTGCAATGCCGTAGTAGACGTTATCGTTGAGCGGGTAAAGCCCGCTTGCGCGTGCGTACTTTTCGGTTTCAGTGCCGGTGTCATCGAGCTCGGTGTACGAAACGAATGCGCGTGGAACTTCTCCGGCCGAGCTCCGTTCCCGCAGCCGCACCACTCGCAACCCTGGGAGGTCTGTGGGTTTGAGGGCAGTAGACTCTTCGTCGGCGGGATCGACGCCGGGTAGGTGAAGTCTCTGGGGCGTGATGTGCTGATCTTGCAGCCACGCCCAGCCACGATTTCGGAGGTTTCCAGCGCGGACCAGTAGTACGCGATCATGCGTCGCGCCAGGATCGATGGCGCCGACGAGGACGTCGATGAGTTGTTGTCTTGCTTCGGGGTGGGTACGCGATAGACGCCCTTCGCCCGCGACCAGTGCAGCGGGGAGCTCGGGGTAGGCCAGTGTGCGCAGGCTCCCCGAGCCGAAGAGTTGTGCCTGGACCTGGCCGTCCGTCGTGTGTCGGATGATGATCGGAATCTGTGTTCCGCCGTGTTTTTCTAGCCACACACCGATGATTTCGCACGACCCTGGGATGCCAGGTGGTTCAGGCAGCAAGGTGGTTCGTCCGGCTTGGCGGAGGCTGTCGAGGACGGCTGCCGCGGCACGTTTGATATCGCCAGCACGGAACAGCGTGCCATCCGCCCGTTGTGCTCGCTTCTTCGCCTTCACACTCTGGTTGGCGTTCGCAGCCTCCTCGTCGGCGTGCTGACGAGTCTCGATCGGGTTCAGGCAGTTCGGGGTTCGCCGGGCGGTGGCGAATCCGGCCTTGATCTGGTTCTTCGGGTCGAGTTTGTCGAGCCTGCTGAATAGGTCTGGGGTGTCGATCTCCACGACTGCTGCCGTGGGTATTGCCCGCGGAGGTAACGTTTCTACGATCTCGGTGATGCGTTGGTCTCGGGCGCGGCGTCGTTCGGCTTCTTTTGCTGTGGTCTCGGCATCGTCGGTCGCGGTGGGGACGTCGATCCCTGATGCCAGCCTGCCAATAGATTGCGTCGAAACTGTCAGTGTGTAGTGGCCTCCGAATTGGAAAGTTGCCGGGTCTGGGTTGTCGACCGGCGTCAGACCCAGTCCGGATTCATGCGAGATCGCTGTTAGGACTGCCTCGCGTGTATCGCTGTTCTGGGTCCAAAGCTCGAGTTCGTAATGTGCGTCCTGCGGTTGCCGCCGCGGTAGCCGTCGGTCGACGTGTTTGGCCTTGTAGGGGGTCAGCGACGGTACGGTCGTTAGGCCGGCCTGTACGACCAGGTGCTCGAGTTCCTGGTGTACCTGCACGTGATCGACCGGTTGGAAGCCTGTCGCGACAAGGTGGCGTATTGATTTGGATCGCTGCCGATTGTCATTCGGCTTGGTCGGCTCCTCAGGTCGTTGCATCATCATGCCGTTCTGATATACGGCGAGGGCGACGATTCCGTCGTCAGTGCTTCGCGAAGTGGCCATGCCGGGCTCCATGATCACCTGGTGAGGGTCAGGGACGCGGCGAGTGGTGAGTCTCGCAAGAGCGCGGGAGAGCCCGGCATCCCAATGCCAACGCCACTCGCCATCAATCTTGCGGCGTTTCGCAGTGGCCTCGACGATCGTCGGTCGTTCGGGCGAGCGCAGGAAACCTTTCGACGCATACATCCAAATACTGATCGATTTCCCTCGTCGTGGAGCTTTGGGGACGTACCGCATCGGCAGGTACGCGTATCGGACGACGCTGAGATCGGCGAGAACGACAGGGGTGGGTCGAGTGGGGATCGTCTCTAGTTGGAATGTGATCTGGTAAGACCACAAGGCGTCGCCGGTCGGACCAGCCATGCTTTCGGGTGGCCACGAAACCGCACTGCGCACTCCGTCCGAGCGCAGGGGACCGAGGATGAAGGTGCGCTTTTTGTCTTGGATGGTTATTCCGTGGCTGACGACGAGGCCGGCGAGGTATCCGGGGAGTACCTGGTAGCAGTGGCTGGCGACGTCAGAGGTTCCGTTAGGTCGAGTGCCCCACTCAGCGAGGTTCACCGTTTCGGGGTGCCACTCGAACTCGTCGCCCGCCAGCATCGCTTCCCAGTCGAGCTCGGGTTGCCGTGGTGTGATTTCCGTACTTGCCCACGCGGCGACGGCAACTTTGAGTACCTCGGAGTCGACCTCGCGGTGCGCACGCAGCCAGTGCGGATCGTCGAGGTCACGCGCGACTGCGACGATGTGCGCATCGAGACTGGCGATCAACTCGATGAGTGCGTAGGTCGGCAGATTCCTGCCCCTGTGTGCCGGATCGATGTACCACTGCTCGCGCAGGATACGAGCCCAGCGGGTGGGAAATGCCGCGGAGTGCAGGCTCAGGGTCAGGTCCGTGCTGGTGAACTCGAAGGCAGTGAAGGTGATCGTTTCCTTCGGAAGCGCGGGGCGCTGGATCGCGGTTGTGGTGGTCACGCGTCAGTTCCTGTCGTCGGTCCAACGGATACCGGTAAACAACTGGTGGGCAAGCTGATAGAGCGTGGTGTCGATGACATGATCGCGTCGAGTGTCGAGGTCTGCGTCCGCCGCGACAGGGCGCAACATCTTGTCCAGATGCTGCGCGATGGCGACAAGTAGGCTTGTATGCACCGTATCTCGTATGTCGTTGTCTCGCACGGCATTACGCGGTGCAAACGCGGCGTCGCACAGAAACACCTGCGTGGTAGTGCCTCCGCGGATGGTGCGGCCAATGGTCTGATACATCGGCACGAAGGCGTTCGCGACGAATGCAGCATGAGCCTCGCCGCGCAGCCATCGAAATATCACTAGCTCGCCGAGGAGTCGATGCCACAGCTTGCGCTCGACGTGGCGTAACACGGCCCCGGTGTCGGCGACCGAGTCGGCGGTGTGTGCGGGGTTGAGCAGCCTGGTCATTGCGTCACGGTTCACCAGCGACACTGGAAAAGACAGGTCCGAAGAGGGTGGGTGTGGTCGCGTCAGGTAGAACAGTGCCCCCAAAGCTGCGGCTGCGCGACGGTTGAGCACGTTGTGACCTCGTTGGATCGCGAGTTCAGCCGCTACAAGTACATCCTCGTCACGCGCTCCGAAGGTGGGCAGTTGGCGTTTGTGCAGACCATACTCACCGGGCTCGAGATCATCGGGTATGACATGGCACGCGGCGAAGGTGGTGTGCAGGTTGGCGTGTGTGGCGGCTGTTTCGGCGTCATCGCCGCTGAGGGTGACGAACAGTACCTGCTGACGATCGGAGTCGAGAGTGCGGCGGACTCGCTCGAGTAGTGGCGGACGCCCCGGCCTCTGGCGCAGTATGTGGGCGGTAACCGTTCGGAGTGCGTCGTCGCGCTCGGTTCCGGTGCGACCGGACACGAAGACTGGGACACCATGGGCCATCGCAGGTGTGTAGGTCATCTGCGACTTTGCCAGAGCTTGTTTGTCCTCGTCCGGCGACAGCAGGATGCTGCTGGGGCGAATGTCGATATGGTACAGGGACGAATTTTTCATCCAGCTTGTCGCGGAGGTCAACAGGACGTTTGGGCCCTCGATACCTTCGGGTTCGAGAAGATCGTGAAGGTGGTGGATCAGCCAGCGGCCGACGCCGCGAACCCACATCAGTCGCAGATCGCCTGTGCGGCCAGTTCCCTTGCGGGTCCACTGCAGTGCCATCAGGTTGCCCATCAACGCTTCCGGCACGAGGGGGTCGTAATCTGCGGGCGGCTTGTCGCGCCAGATACTGGCGCCGCGCCCGGGCTCTCCGAGCAACTCGTCGACCGCTGGGAACAAGTTGGACATCTGTAGAAATAGGGTGGTGATACGGCTTGACCACAGCGCCGCCTGAAACAACAGCCGGAGGTGGTCGAGATCGTGCTCAACGGCCTCGCGGCTACCGTCTGGAGCGTGACGGATCAGCCAGTCGTCGAGAATCTCCAGGTCGTCTTCCGTACGGTACCGGCCAAGGACGGATTCGGTGACGCCTCGCAGCTCCCCGATAGGTTCGTCGAGCGGGTTGAGCGCAAGGTCTTCCAGCTGATCCCGGAAGAAGTCCTCGGCCGGCTGCTCGCGAGCGATCTCGACGACCTCGCCGTACGGCAATCCGAACAATGCCCACGTGAGACGACGCAGCAACGAGTATCCGGTGAACGGGTTGCGGTGCAGGATCTTGCGTAAGCGTTCGTTTTCCGGCGTAACGAGGAGGATGTAGAGCTCGTCGACCGCTTCGAGCAATTCTCGGCCGAGCCGGGCAAACCGTTGCACCTTCTCGTGCTCCATCGGTATCCGATCGAGTCGGCTGACACCGCGCAGCCAGCGGATCAATGTCGTGTCCGCCCACCCGTCGTCACCGGCAACGAGGACCTCTGATTGAACGAAGGAGTCGTCGAATACTTTCTGCACACGATCGGCCTCGTCAACGATGATCAAGTCGCTGTGGTGTTGGACAGCCTCCAACCACCGCATGTTCTTTTCCGCCGGCATCGCCTTCGAACGAAGAAGACCTTGTGGTGTCGTCACCCATACTTGCGCCTTCGACGTGCGTTGCTCTGCCAGTTGGAAGGGGCAGACCGATAGCAGCGGACAGTCGAGCGCGCCACCTGATTCACCGGTGTGGGGTCGTAGCTGACCTCGGCAAGGGAAGTCGTTCGGAGTCAATGGCACGGAGTGTGGATCGACTCTACGTCGATGCGGGTCGAGCAGGCAGATCGCGCTGGCGAACGCGGCGGCGGGGTCCTGATGCGTCGGGAATGTCGATTCCGAGGTATCGAGAGTCGATTGCCAGTACGTGGCGGCATGTTGTTCGCGGCTCGACACTCCGACCAGCGGTACAGCGTCGATGTCGAGGTGGCGGAGGCGCGCGACCAGCTCAAGTGCTTTCATGACCGATTCCACGATCACCGTGACGTGCCACCCTGCGTGGACTCGATTAACGGTCAGCAGGAAAGCCTTCACCGATTTGCCGCTGTTCATCAAGCCGACTTCGTGCGTGACGCCATTCAATCGGATCTTGGATGGTTTACAGGTCAATTCGTCGCTGCCGTCTTTGAAGACACAGTCGGTTATGCGTTCTTCCCATATCCGTTGATAGTCCCCGGCCGGGACATCCGGGATTCCCGCAAGTTTCGCATCGATCCACTGGGCGGTGGCGCGCATCTCGCTGCGGTTTATCACATCGGTCTTGCGGGTGCGGGTCTCGAGCACGGGCATCATCGCCGGGGGCGGCGGAAGCTCGATGTCGGGGATGTCGACGATCTCGACGAATTCGTCGCGACCGTCCGCGCGAACGAACGTGTACGCGTGGCCTGGTTGTGCAGGTTCGCCCACAGGATTGGAGGCGTACGGCACCGGCGACGCCAGCGCTCGCTGATACTCCTCCCAGCGGTCCTCGAGGTGCGTGAGGTCGCGCCGGGCGAAGGTGCTGCGATCGGTGACGCGGCGATCAGTGGCGTCGGTGCGGCGGAAGCCGCGGATATTCTCGGGCGCCTTCATGTATTTGTCCATGCAGAGCGGAAAGTATTTGCTTCGGCCTACTTCTCCCATCAGGAGGCGCAGCCGGCGCAGCTCGGGCACCAAGCCTGGTTGGCATGCAACGTAGCCGGACATCAGCGGCCACAAGCCTCCGATAGGCTCGTCTGGATAGTGTTCGGACAGGAAAAACAACCCGAGCTCGGCGGAAAAGAACTCTTTCGGGCTCAAGTCTGCGGGCAGTGCTTCGGTAGCGGTCAGGTCCGGTGTTAGCTTGCCGTACCAACCGGATGCGTCCCTCATGCGAGTTCTATCTCCGCCGCTCGCGCCCGCACCATTGCCACGAACTTTTGCTCTTCGACTACCTCGATTCCGACGTCCCGACCTTCCAACTCAGTCGTCAAGGTCGGCACATACCCTGGCTGTTCGGCGCGGTGGGTCGGTAGCACGATGAATCTGCGATGGCACGGCACCGCGTACTTCCAATGGAACCCGATCGCGAGCAGGGTCGGACTCGCATGGTCCTTCCCGTCCACTCCCCATACCTCGACTGGTTGCCCAGGATCAGGATCACGAGGGTCGAGGAAAGCGATCAGCAGGTCGAACGCATCGCGTTCGGGCCATGGACGAAGAAATACCGCGGTCTCGGGCAGATCCGCGCGCAGGGTGTCGTGCAGTCGAACCTCGAGCAGACCGGCGTCGTGTATGTATCGCCGGACACCGCGGTGCTGGACGAAGTACGCCTCGAACACACTCAGTTGCTTCTCCGACGGCGCACCGACACAGCCCGGTGTACCACATTTGTTCGCCCTCTCGGCGAGGGGGTTGCCGCAGTCACTGCAACACGTCACTTGAACCGTCGGCGAGTCGGAGGTTCGGCGTTCGAAAGCAATCTCAATGAGCGTTTGAACCAACGGCTGGCCATTCGTCCCTGGCGAAGGAAACTCACGCATGACTGTGCGAACTTGCTTGTCGGAAAGCACGGTGTTGTCGATCAGAAATCGACGCAGCCGCTCGTAGTTGTGCTGGACACCTTCCGGCGTTGTGCCATTCAATTCGGCGACCGCCTTGATCATGGCGAACGTGCGCTCCTCAATGAAGTCAGCTTCAACGTCGGGCACCCCGACCCGGGCTGCCTCATGAGCCAGTTCTGTCAGCTCATCGCCGTCGAGAAGCGCCATTTCACTGTCGATCTCCGAGAGGTTCAAGTGGACATCCCAATCACAGAACGGGACACGGCACAACTGCATCAACGCCAGATCGTCCGCGGGTGGCGCCACACCTGCACCCTGGAAGCGCCACCATAGCCGCGCCGCTGCAGCGCGCCATGGCCCCGGAAGCAACTGCGGCTCGAAATTTCGCGGAATCCGACCATGGGCGAACCCGGCCTGCCGTCGCCTCCTCCGCTCGGCGATCTCAGCTAAGCCGGTAGCGAGGAGAGCAACGACCAGGTAGTCCGATGTCGCATCACCGAAGATCAGAGATCTCTTGGCCCCGCTTGGCACCCCCTGCGTTGTGCTCATCGGCACCTTGCCGGGGACTTCGATACCCTCGGGCCGATATAGCGGGTACAGCACCTGCACCTGGAACCACGCGGTACAAGCTCGGGACTAGTGTGCGCGATACTCGTCACAGAGGGCTCCTCACGGCTCTCAAAGGTTCGGGGTTGTGGCGGGCGCGACAGTACCGCGTGACACCGACATGTACGGCGCTTCGATTCCGGCTCCGCCGCATCCGGACGTCTCAGGGCACCATCACTCCACCCGAACAGCCGCCGATCACCGAATGCGCTCCGCCGCTGCGACATCGACAAGGCAGAGAGCAACCGTCGCACCAGCCCGCCTCATCGACGTCAGCGGATTCCGGGCCACTGCCGCCCAGCGCAGTCACCTCGCCAGACACATCGCGTTGTCCAGGGACAACTCGAATCGACCGTGAACTGGAGTCAGATTCTCACCGTCCGCGGATCGCAAACGATCCCACGGCTGCGGACCGCTCCCCCGCACACTGACCCACCGGCGTCGGCCCACCAGTTCTGGGTTGCACTTGCCGCAACCATCCAGGAAGTCACCTCTGAAAGGGCCAGCGAGCGTTACCCACAGGCGGCCCGCTTGTCGTTGCGCAGGGTACTCCAAGTGGCCACTGACAGCCCTCGATGACTTGTGTCGACGGCGCGCCCGTCAACGGGCGCGGACGCCCGATACAGGCTACAAAGCATGAATGTCTGAGGTCCGTCTGCCGCAATGGCTTCGAGCTGCGACTACCGCACACCGGGGGCCGGTGCTAGCAGCCGGCGCGGATTCGCGATCGTCATTTGTCCGATGTCGGCTTGCGTGATGCCTACCTTCGATAGCCATGGGAGTATCCGCGTGAACAGGTGGCGGTATCCGTGGCCGCCGCCGTGACGGGTCAGCATCGGCAGGAATACGTCGGTGCCCAGGACAATTTGTGAGGAGTAGCCTTCACCGACGAGTGCGGTGACGGCGGCGAGTCGCTGCCAGTCGTTCTCGATGACGATTCCGAGGTCTGGCTCTGCCCAGTTTTGTCCGAAGCAGTCGAACGAGAGGGTCACGCCGAGGTCGAGTAGTTCGTGGTGGTAGTCGAGAGTGATCACCCAGGATGCTGGGTCGGTGACCAGTCGGTGCAGGTTGCTCTCGACGATGTATGCGTCGGCGTGGGCGAGCACGATCCGCCCTGGGTCGAGTCCGGCGTCGAGCAGTATGCGTGCGATCTGTCGTCCGGTCCCGGAGCCGGGATGCACCGTCACGGGTGCACCGGTTTCGTGTGATGCTTCGACAGCGGCGAGGAGCATCCGGTGCTCGCGGTCGTCCAGTGATTTGACTCCGCATTTGATGTGGCCGGCGCGGATGTCGGTGTCTCCGATCCCTTCGGTGAGCTCGCGTACCAGTAACGCGGTGAGTTCATCGACGGTGGCGTCTCGGTATGGGGCTGGCCAGAAGTCTGTGCAGTAGAAACCGGTCGACATGATGACTTGGATGCCCGCCTCGGCTGCCACGGCTGCGATCCGGCGGGGGTCGGCGCGCATCCCGATACCACTGGCTTCGACCACCGTGTGACCGCCTGCTTGTGCCAGTTCGCGCAGCTCTTTGGCGGCGATTTCATCGTTGTCGAGGTTGAGGTTGGCGCGTTGGGCTGTGAATTCGTAGTGGAGCCGGCCTCGATCAGCGAGGGTGAGCGGCTCGTCCCAGATGTCGTCTGGTGTGTGCGGCAGCCTGTGGAGGTAGCGGTGGCGAAAGGTTTCACCGCCGACGGTCAAGATGTGCTCGTGCATCGTGGTTGGACCGAGCGCGCTCGGAGCCAGCGGGCCAGCGACCGTGTTTACGGCAGCGTTCAAGTTCGGCTCACGATTTCCGGTCACCATCTCGGGTGTTCTTGGTCTGGCGGCTGGCTTCGCTTGTGCATTTTTTGGAGTTCTATCGGCGTCAACGGACCGCCATCGGTAGGCATTCTCGCAGGTGGCTCCATCTCACAGCCCGAGTTGCATGTCGATCCTGCGTTGTCCAGCGTGGTACTTCTCGACTTCGAGGTAGTCGGCGATGAGGGGGTCGGTTTCGTCGCTGAGGACGTCGGAAATGACTTCGAGCCGGTGGTTGAGGCGGCGGTCGCGGACCAGGTCCCATTGGGAGCAGACGGCGCCGTGATAGGGGTCCCATGAGCCGATGACCAGGCGCTGGACTCGGGCGAGGACCAGTGCTCCCGCGGCCATCACGCCGGGCTCGAGGGTGGTGACGACGGTGCAGCCGTCCAGGCGCCATCCGCCGACGGCGTCGGCGGCTTGCCGGACGGCGATGAGTTCGGCGTAGGCGGTGGGGTCGCCGGTGCCGGGTCGGTCGTGATATCCGCGACCGAGCAGGCGGCCGTCGTGGTCGTAGACGAGGGCGCCGACGGGAGGGTCGTCACTGGGGGGTATTCGGGTTCTGGCGAGTTCGATGGCCTGGCGCATCCAGGGGTGGTACTGGTGGGTGGGAACTCGTCGCTGCACGCCGCTATTGTTCGGTCGGAGGGGTGGCCCGTCAAACCTCAACGACTGGTTGCGTACGCTGAGCGGCGGTCGTGTGTGCAGGTAGACGGGTGGAAGGTTCCAGGAGTGACTCAAGTGCAGGGTTCGGTGCGGTCCCTGGCGGTTGCGGTGGCTGATGCGGTATCGGAGGCGATGGCTGCCGCGTTGCCAGAGGCTGTCGCGGGGGCCGATCCGCTGGTCCGTCGTTCCGACCATGCCGATTTCCAGTCCAATGTGGCCTTGTCGTTGGCCAAGAGGCTGGGCCGGGCCCCGCGTGAGGTGGCTGCCACGATCACCGAGAAACTGCACGATGACGTGATCGCCGCTACCGAGCTGTCGGGCCCCGGCTTCGTGAACATCACGGTCCCCGATTCCTCGATCTGGTCGCAACTGGCCGCACGCCGGGAGGCAGACCGGCTTGGTGTTGGTCGCCCGCTCGAGGGTGAGCGGGTGGTAATCGACTACTCGTCGCCGAATATTGCCAAGCAGATGCATGTGGGCCACCTGCGGACCACCATCATCGGTGACGCGCTCGCGCGCTCGCTGTCGTTCTTGGGTGCGGAGGTGATCCGTCAGAACCACCTCGGGGACTGGGGCACCCAGTTCGGGATGCTGATCCAGTACATCGACGAACACCCGGAAGCGAAGTGGCATCACGACGATCTCGCCGATAATGCGGACGCCCCGATCGCGGCGTTGGACCGGTTGTATCGGCAGTCTCGGGAGAAGTTCGATGCCGATGCCGGGTTCGCCGATCGGGCGCGTGCCCGGGTGGTGGCCCTGCAGGCCGGTGACACGGACACCCTGCGGGTGTGGAGGGATCTGGTCGCCGAGTCGCAGCTGTCGTTTCAGGCATTGTATGACCGGCTGGGGGTATTGCTGACGCCGGAGGATTCGGCGGGCGAGTCCACCTACAACCAGTACCTGGACGAGGTAACCGACGAGCTGGTCCGGCTCGGGATCGCTGTCGAGAGCAACGGCGCGCTGTGCGTGTTCTTCGACGAGTTCACCGGACCGGACGGCAACCCGGTGCCGCTGATCGTGCGCAAGAGCGACGGCGGTTACGGCTATGCGGCCACCGACCTGGCGACGATCCGATATAGGGTTCGTAACCTCGAGGCGACCAAGATCCTCTATGTCGTCGATGCCCGGCAAGCCCAGCACTTCGAGATGGTGTTCGCCACCGCCCGTCGAGCGGGTTGGCTGACCGATGACGTGCAGGCCGTCCATGTGCCGTTCGGCACTGTCCTGGGCCCGGACGGCAAACCATTCAAGACCCGTTCCGGGTCCACGATCCCACTGACCGAGCTGCTGGATTCCGCTGTCGATCGCGCGCGAGAGATCGTGGCGGAGAAGGCGAACGACCTGGACACCCAAGCGCTGGATCAGGTGGCCGAGGCGGCCGGGATCGGGTCAGTGAAGTACGCGGACCTCTCCGGTTCGAGGATCAAGGACTACGTCTTCGACGTGGACCGCATGGTCAACTTCACCGGCAACACCGGCGTGTACCTGCAATACGCACACGCCCGGATACGGTCCATCCTGAGCAACGTCCCGGCCGCCGAAGCCCCGCCCGTGGTGGATCCCAGCTTGGCGCTCGCGCCGGCGGAGCGTGCGCTGGGGTTGCAGTTGGATGAGTTCGGCAAGGCCGTCGCCGATGTCGCCGACACCCTCGAGCCACACCGGCTGGCTGGGTACTTGTACGCTCTCGCGCAAACGTTCACCTCGTTTTATGAGGCGTGTCCGGTCCTAAAGGCTGAAGATCCCCGGGTGCGCGGCAACCGGATCGCGCTGTGCCAGCTGACTGGCGACACCCTGGCCAAGGGGCTCGGCTTGATGGGAATCGCTGCGCCAGAGCGTATTTGACGGCGCGTATTGGGCTGCGCCGACAAGGGGTGTGCTGCTAGCGTTTTCGAGCATGGACGCCCCGGTGCCGTTATCGACTGCCCCGCATGCCCGGATGACTCAGCTGGCCGAGGCGGTGCGGGCCCGGCGGCCGGAACTGACGACAGCGCTGCTGGAAGTAGAAACGCATGCAACTGCCGTCACCGAATTGGACTGGGTGCTGGAGGCATTGACTCCCCGCCCCGCGACCGGGTGGCTGTCGCAGCGACGAGGTATCGGCACAGTCTTCGCCGCCACTCCGGCCACGTTGCCTCTGTATTCGACGCTGCTGTTCGCGCTTGCCCCCGCGCTGGCCGGCAACCGCGTAGTCGCTCGTCCGGCAAGCTCCTCTCGTGGCTGTGCGCGCCTGCTGTATGAGCTGGCCACCGAGGCCGGACTGGCGGTGGAGCTGGTCGACCAGCCCTGGGCTGAGTTCGCAGCCTCAGCAGTAGACCATGCCGACGGCATGGTCTACTGCGGCAGCGCCGAGCACGCGACCCGGCTCGATCAGGTTCTCCCCGATCGGGTCCGCCTGATCTGCCAAGGTCCCGGTGTGTGCGCCGCGGTCATCACCGACACCGCCGATATCCATGCTGCGGCGGAATCGGTGATCGCGACCCGAATCTTCAACAGCTCCCAGGACTGCATGGCGACCGAGCGCGTCTACGTCCACCACACCGTCTATCCCGAATTCATCGACGCCCTCGTGACCGCGGCGGGGCGGGTGCGGATCGGCGCTAACACTGATCCGGCCACCCAGCTCGGACCGATGCTGCTCACCGGTCTCACCGATCGCTGGCTCACCGACCTGACCAGTCACGGCACCGTCCTGCGCGAACCCGAATACCATGAGCAGGTCGTTGGTCTGGCGATCGTCGAGGCGGCGGCCGATGCGTCGATCGTGCTGGAGGAGAAGTACTGCCCGATCCTGCCGGTGGTCAGCTACCGCACTGACGGCGACCTCGCCGAAATGCTGGCGCTGGGTGACTACGCGTTGGGGATGACCGTATTCGGGGCCGGATTGCCGGTTTTCGGGACACTCGACTTCGGTCATGTCGCGGTCAACAGCACCCTGTACGAGCACGAAGACGCCTGGTCGGCCTTCGGTGGGCACCGCCGCACCACCGTTGTCCGCGGTCCCGGGCGGCGCCGCACTGGGCCGGTCCTGGTCCCCTACGCCCTGACCGACCCGCTATGACCCGGCCGCACGTGCGCTTGCTCACCCGCGACCACCCTGGCCTCAACCCCTACCTGCATGGCCTCGACATCCCGAGAGGATCGCCGGTCTACTGGTACCCGGACGGTCGACTACTCCGGTTCACCGGATCCGGTTCCGCGCAACGCATTCCGGTCCGCACATCCTCGCTACTGGAGTGGATGGTCCAGCACGAACCGGAGCAGCTCTGGCACCGGTGGCGGACCCACCTGCGCGACCAGCGAGTCCTCGTGGAGCACACCAGTATCAATCCGGTGCACCCGCTACACGTGGGGTCGATGCGGGGAACCGTCATCGGATCGACACTGGCGGAGTTGTTCCGCAGCGGCGGCGCGGACGTGCAAACCCGCTATTTCGTCAACGATCTCGGCCGCCAGCTACACATCCTGCAACGCGCCCTCACCGCAGCGCGACAAGATAACATCCCAACCGAGCTGCGATTCGACGACACCATCGGTGTCCTATACGCCTACGCCAACATGGCCCTCGCCGCCCGGATCGCCGATCTGGACCGCCTCATCAGGGCACACCCGTGGCTGCCGACCGTGGTCGACGTCCACCGGCCACTCCCCGAAGCCACATCCGCATCCGACGTGGTCGAAGCGATGGTCGCCGCGGCGGTATCAGATATGGGGCTGCTCGGCGCGAAGATCGACATCTTCGACCGCGAAACCGACCTCTCCATCGACCCAGCCACCCTGGTAGCCGCCCTCACCGACCACTGCGATGTCGTCCGGATCAACGGCACCACCTGCCTGCGCCTACCAGGTGGACTGGTACCCGTCCAACGCCGTGACGGCACCCTGCTCTACCTCAGCCGCGACATCGCCAACACCCACCGACGACAGCCGCCCGCCTGGTCGGCGATGCTGCACGTCATCGGCGCCGAACAAACCCTCCTCCAAACCGCGCTCCGTACGGCGGTCCCGGACGCACCACTGGAACACATCGCCGTCGGCAAAGTGAGCCACGCAGGACGACACTACTCCGCAAGACAGAACCGACTCACCACGATGGGCGATCTCCTGCGCGACGGCGGACCCCGCCGAATCCACGAACTCGCCCTCGCAATGGCCTTGCGCCGCCGCACCCACCCCATCGATATCGCCCACCTCGACACAGCCAAGCCATTACAGGCTGTCCTCACCGCCGCCCACACTGTTCACCGGGCCGGCCAATCTCCCACCCAGAGACTGCTCCGCCACCTCATAATCGCGATCCTGGCCACCCCCGCAGTCCTCGCCCGCGACGTCGAGCACCGCACTATCCACCGCACGGCACAGCACCTCACGCGGTTGTCTCAGCGCTACACGATCGCCGTCCGTTCGGGGACCGTGCCCGACGACATATCCGAATGGTTCCACCACACCCAGACCAGACTCGCCACACTCCTCGGCATCCCACTCGACACCCTCGGGTGAACACCAAGACGATCAGTACACAGAAAGGGCATGGCCATGGCTGAGCCGTTCAACGTCGGCTACGCGGACGCCGACGTGTACGAGGCGATGCTGCCTCCCCACTACTACGCCGGACTCGAAGACACCGATCTCATCCGCGACCATCTCCGCTACCTCTACGGAGCTCCGGATCAACATGAGGGGTTACGCGTCCTCGACCTCGGTTGTGGCCCCGGCCGCGTCACCACCGTTCTGGCGCCCTACGCGGCCACCCTGATCGGCACCGACAAGAGCGCCGGAATGATCGACCAGTTCGCCGCACGGTTCCCCGATGCCGACGCAGTGTGCGCAGACACCGAAACGGTCCTCGCCCAGTTCGTCGAGCAACAACGCCGCCTCGACCTGATCGGCTCCTTCTGGTCGATGAGCTACCCGCTACTCGAATGCTTCGAAACCACCACCGCACAAGGCGTCGTCTCCAGCGGCACTCTCGATGAAGGTATCGCACGAGCACGCACACTCATCGACCACCTCGTCGAACTCCTCGCCCCCGATGGCCGACTGCTGATGCTGTTCTTCGATGCCGCCACCGCAGAACAGCGCCTAGTCACCCGCCTGTGGGAACGCGTCCAGCCCTTCCCCGGAACCGGCCGCGACTTCACTTGGAATCTCCTGCAGCGGGGACTCCAGGACTCCGAAGCCGCCGGCCGGGGCCAACTCACCACCCGCCGTCTCCCCGGCGTCGCAGTCGCCGAGAACCTCGAAGCCGCCATCCAATGGTTCCGCATCGGCCACCTCAATACCTACCCACCACTAGTCGACGACCCCGACGTCATCGCCGAGATCACCGACTTCGCGCGAACCCACCAGCGCCGTGACGGCCGCGTCCTGATCCCCAGCGGCGTCCACGTCCTCGACTTCCACGCCAACCCCGACCTGGCAACCCATCTACCCAGGGACCGGTAGCGCGCGTGCCCTCCACCGTCCTGATCGTCGCCGCCACCGCCGCCATCGACGACGCATTCGGCGACACACCCCTCTTTTCCTGCCTCGCTGGCAGCACCGCCACCGACTCCGATACCTCCGACAGCGACATCGATCTTCTCGTCGTCCTGCCGAACCAACTATCGGTAGCAGAGGCCAGGCAACAGCGAGCAAATTTCACTCGCAACTACATCCGTCTCCACACCGCGTTCGGGCGCGCCCCGGACCTGCAATGGCCCGGAGAAGTCTGCTACGCCTCAGACCTCGACGATGCCATCAGTGGTGGGGCTTTCGATCTGACAACGGTCCCGCAACTACGCCTAGGACCCGAGGACCAACCGTATCGATACTGGGCAAGCATGTGCGCGGCCGGAATTCCACTCACTGGCTCCGCGGCATTCACCGACTACTCGACCCGGTGCCTGGCTATGCTGATCAACCACATCGAATACAACAGGCGCTACACGAGCAAACCGACATCCGGGCAGCAGCCCGGTTTCGACCCGCCGGAATTCGCCGAATGGGCGATAAGCTCCGCCGCCGCTGATCACCGCGCCCGTACTGGTGCGCCTGAGAGCCTTCGTGCATGGCGTAGATCTCTGCGCGAACCAAAGATGCAACCCCGCCTCGACCGCTGGATCGAGCACTGGCGCGACATCGCCGCTGAGGGGTAACGATGCCGTACCGCGAACGGCAATCGGTCGGTTCCGGGTCGAAGATCGCCTGAAACAGGTTCGTTGACCACTCGGCGAACGTGTTGGTGTGAGGCACATTACGCCCGGACGACATCCCCAGCATAAGATCACCAACCTCCAGTCTCACCACCCGCAACCGGCTTGTCTGCATTGTCGCGGCCCGCGCCTACAGATCCGACCGGATGCAGTCGTTCCCATCCACTGGTCAGTGACCGTTGTTGGGTCACCCGTGGGTCCGGTGCCGAGGTCGTCTTAAGGTACTGATACGCCGACGCCAGTCATCCAGCTGAGCAGGCACGTCGATGTATGTACTGTTGTGGAGGGGATGGCGGGCGTGGCGTCGGCGGGTGCGGCCGGTTCGGCAAGCCGGTTTGGTCGGCTCCTCGCAGAGATACGTTCAACTCGATTCACGCGATCCGGGGTGCGCCGGGCATTCGATCTCGGTCATCGGGCAAGAATGCAGCGCGAACAGCGGCCCTCGCCACCATATTTCGCATTCAGCAGCCCCGCAAGGCCGCGCCAACAGAGTGACTGCTGATACGCCCGACGTTGTCGACCTCGTGTCACGCGAGGCACCGCGATACGCGATGATGGTTCGTGACGCGCCGGTCGCTGGGCCCCGCGCGCCGCGTACCCAGACGGCGCACAGGGCCCGAGGCGGGCGTTCCGACACCTCTTGGTCGAGTGAGCCTGTAAGGAGCCGTGTGAGCACCCTCGGTAGTTTCATCTGGTCGATAGCCGATCAGCTTCGGGGCCCCTACCGCCCCAACCAGTACGGCAACGTTATCCTCCCGCTCACCATCCTGCGTCGCCTCGACTGCATCCTCGAACCCGACCGGGAGACGGTGCGTACGCTGGCGGCGAAGTACGACAACCCCCACCGGCTGAAGGTCGAGGTCAGGAAGGCCACTGGCAGGCCGTTCTACAACACATCGAACTACTCTTTCGCCAACCTGCTCCAAGACGCCGACGGCCTGGCCGACAACCTGGCCGACTACATCGACCGGTTCTCCCCCGACGTCGACGTGTTCGAGTACTTCGACTTCAAGAAGGAGATCCTCGCGCTGGAGAAGGCGGGGCTCCTACGGGAAGTCGTCGCGTCCTTCAAAGCCGTCGACCTGCACCCGGATGTCGTCTCCAACTCCGACATGGGCGATGCGTTCGAGTACATCATCCGCAGGTTTAATGAGGCTGCGAACGAGACCTCCGGTGACCACTACACTCCACGAGACGCGATCCGGCTGCTGGTCGACCTACTCTTCGCCGACAAGGACGCCGACCTGACCGACGCCGGCATCGTCCGCACGCTGTACGACCCAACAGCAGGCACCGGTGGCATGCTCGCCCTGGCAGAGGAGCATCTGCTCGCGCAGAACCCCAATGCGAAGCTGAGTTTGTACGGCCAGGAGTACAACCCCCAGTCGTACGCGATCTGCAAGTCTGACCTGCTCGCCAAAGGCCACGACGCGACCAACATCGCCTTCGGCAACACCCTGACCGACGACGCATTCAAGGGCCGCCAGTTCGACTTCTGCATGTCCAATCCGCCCTACGGCGTCGACTGGAAACAGTACGCCAAGGCGGTGACGAAAGAGCGAGAGGAAGCGGGCCCCTACGGCCGGTTCGCTCCTGGTCTCCCGCCAACCACCGACGGACAAATGCTCTTCCTGCTTCACCTAGCCCACAAGATGCGCGCCCGCGAGGACGGCGGAGGCCGGGTCGGGATCGTCATGAACGGCTCGCCGCTATTCAGCGGCGCCGCCGAGTCCGGCCCCTCCAACATCCGTAAATGGCTGCTGGAGAACGACCTGGTCGAGGCCATCGTTGCCCTACCGACCAATATGTTCTTCAACACCGGCATCGCCACCTACATCTGGATCCTCGACAACACCAAGCACCCTGACCGCAAAGGCCTCGTCCAGCTCATCGACGGCACGTCGTTCTGGACCAAGATGCGCAAAAACCTCGGCTCGAAGGGCCGCGAGATCAGCGACACCGATCGCGCCGAGGTGGTGAGGCTGTACGCCGACTTCACCGACGCCGACCCCGACTACTCCAAGGTGCTGCGCAACGACGAGTTCGGCTACTGGACCGTCACCGTCGAGCGCCCGCTGCTCGACGAGTTCGGCAATCCAATCGTCGACCGTAAAGGCAAGCCCAAATCGGACCCAAGAAAGCGCGACACCGAGAACGTTCCTTTCACATACGGCGACTCCACTGCCGGTGCCGCAGGCAAGGCCGAAGTCATTCAGGCCTATTTCGATGCCGAAGTGCTGCCGCACGTCCCCGATGCCTGGATCGACTGGGCCAAGGTCAAGACCGGCTATGAGATCCCCTTCACCCGCCACTTCTACAAATACGTCCCGCCTCGCCCCCTCGCCGAGATCGACGCAGACTTGGAGAAGCAGGTCGCCAAGATTCTCGACCTGCTTCGTGAGGTTGAGGGATGAGCAAGACATACACCCAGTACGTCGACTCGGGCGTTTCATGGCTTGGCCGTATTCCAGCAAGCTGGACGACCAAGCCACTCTGGTCAATGTTCGAACGCATCAAGGATGTCGGGCACCCCGACGAACAAATGCTCTCGGTCTTCCGTGACTACGGTGTCGTTGCGAAGGACTCTCGGGACAACCTAAACAAGACTGCCGAGAACCGAAATATTTATCAGCTCGTCCACCCTGGGTGGCTAGTCACCAACCGGATGAAGGCATGGCAAGGATCAGTCGGCATCTCCGGCCTCCGAGGAATCGTTTCGGGACACTACATCTGCTTTGCACCTCGACACGATGCGGACTCGCGCTACCTGAACTGGCTCTTCCGAAGCGCTGCATATACTGCGGGCTACGCGTTGCAGTCTCGGGGCGTAAGGATCGGCCAAGCGGAGATCGACAACGATCTTTACCGAGCGATGCCGGTTCTCCTTCCGCCGATCGATGAGCAGCGCAATATTGCCGACTACCTCGACCGTGAAACCACCCGCGTCGACACGCTCATCGAAGAGCAGCAGCGGCTAATCGAGATGCTTCGTGAACGCCGTGACTCCGTATGGGCCGCATGTGTTGAGGAGGCCCGACACCTCGGGCGTCCGGCTGCTGTTCGTCGCGTCATCGAGTCGATCGTCGATGGTCCCTTTGGATCTTCACTTACGTCAGCCCATTACTCCGACGAGGGGGCCCGCGTGATCCGACTTGGCAATATCGGTGTGAACGAATTCAAGAACGGTGACGCCGCGTTTATCCCGCTTGACTACGCTAAGAAACTCGAAGCGCACACCGTCGCGCAGGGTGATGTAGTTGTCGCTGGGCTTGGCGATGACAAAATGCCGCTCGGTAGGGCGGCGGTGGTACCTGCTGCTCTGGGACCGGCAATTGTGAAAGCCGATTGCTATCGGCTCCGGCCGAACGAACGAGTGGGTGCGGCGTACCTTGCTTGGGTGATGTCTGCTCCACAGACGCGCTCACAGATCATGATGCTTGCACGCGGCTCGACCCGCGCACGTCTCAACACGAGGGTTGTGCAGCAGGTCGAGATTCCTCTTCCGGGCAGGGACACGCAAGATGCGCTTGTGGCCCGGTCGAACGCCGAGACCGCGAATATCGACAGACTGATTGCCGAGTCGGAGCGATTCGTGGAGCTCGCTCGTGAGCGGCGGGCTGCGTTGATCACGGCGGCGGTGACAGGGCAGATCGACGTACGGGATATCTCCTGATGGCCGACTTCCACGAGATCGTCTTCGAAACCGAGATCTGCGATTATCTGGCCGCGCACGGGTGGCTCGTCTCCGACGATGACACTGGGTACGACCGCGAGCGGGCGCTCTTTCCCAAGGACGTGTTCACATGGCTGGAACAGACCCAGAAGGTGGCCTACGAGAAAGCCTTGAAAGCGGCGGGGTCGCAAGCGAAGTTCCTCGACGTGCTGACCACGGCGCTCGACAAACCTCTCGAACACGGTGGCGGGACGCTAAACATCCTGCGCAACGGAGTGCAGTACATCGGCGGAGGGCGGCTGAAGATGGCACAGTTCCGCCCCGAGACCAGCCTGAACGCGACAACCAACAAGCAGTACGCGGCGATGCGGGTGCGGGTGATGCGGCAGGTGTACTTCTCCACCGCCGACACACGCAGCATAGACCTGGTCTTCTTCGTCAACGGGCTCCCGGTGGCCACTGCAGAGCTGAAGACCGAATTCGCTCAGTCGCTGAATGACGCGATCAACCAATACCGCAAGAATCGGCATCCGTTGACCAACGGTCGGCCGGAGCCGCTGCTGTCGTTCGGGCATCGGGCGCTGGTCCACTTCGCGGTATCCAATGACCTTGCCGCGATGACTACCCGGCTCGAGGGCGAGAAGACGCACTTTCTGCCATTCAACATGGGGTATCACGGCGGTGCAGGCAACCCCCCAGGCAGCAAGGAAATGTCGGCGACGGCCTACCTGTGGGAACGGGTCTGGGAGAAGCACGCCTGGCTCGACATCATCGGTCGGCTGATGATCGTGGAGACCAAGGAGGAGTGGGATGTCGCGACCGGTACGTCGGTGCGGCGTACGAGCATGCTCTTCCCTCGGTTTCACCAGTGGGAGGCAGTGACGAAGATCGTGACCGCGGTGAGCGAGGAAGGGGTGGGGCAGCGCTATCTGATCGAGCACTCGGCAGGGTCGGGTAAGACGAACACCATCGCCTGGACCGCGCACCGGTTGGCGCGGCTGCACGTGCATGACGAGAAGGTCTTCGACTCGGTGATCGTGGTCGTGGATCGCACAGTTCTCGACGGGCAGCTGCAGGATGCGATCCGTCAGATTGATGGATCGGGCAAGATTGTTGCCACGATCAGCCCGGAGGATGTCCGCAAGGCGGGGGCGAAGTCGAAATCCGGGCTGCTAGCTACCGCTTTGAAGAACGGGGAACTGATCATCGCGGTGACGGTGCAGACCTTCCCCTTCGCCCTCGACGAGATCCGTGCCGAGTCGTCATTGAAGGGGCGGCGATTCGCGGTGATTGCCGACGAGGCGCACTCCTCGCAGTCGGGCCAGATCTCCTCCAAGCTCAAGGCTGTGCTTACAGCGGAGGAAATCAAGGAGATCGAGGAGGGCGGGATGGTCGACATCGAGTCCATCCTGGCCTCGGAGATGACCGAGCGGGCCGAGTCGCAGAACATCTCCTACTTCGCGTTCACCGCCACGCCAAAAAACAAGACCTTGGAACTGTTCGGCCGCAAGGGTGTTGACGGGAAGCCGGTCGAGTTCCACCTCTACTCGATGCGGCAAGCGATCGACGAGGGCTACATCCTCGACGTGCTCAGAGGATACCAGACCTACGACACCGCGCTGAAGATCGCCGGCAAGGCCGAGAGCGGCGACGGCGGTGAGGTGGAAGAGGCCGCCGCGCGCAAAGGTCTGATGCGGTGGGTGACACTGCATCCGACCAACATCAGCCAGAAGGTCCAAATCATCGTCGAGCACTTCCACGCTAACGTCGCCCATCTGTTGGAGGGCAAGGCGAAAGCGATGGTCGTGACCGGCTCACGCAAGGCTGCGGTGAAATACAAGAAGGCGATTGACGCCTACATCGCCAAGCGGGCTGCCTTGGATGATTCCTACAGCTACCGCACCCTAGTCGCCTTCTCCGGCTCGGTGACCATGGCTGAGGACGAGGAGTGGATGACGGAGTGGGGGCCGCATCCGAGCACGGACGTCGAGTTCAGCGAAGCCCACCTGAATCCCGGTGCTGGGGCGGATCTGGCCGCCGCGTTCAAGGGCACGACATACTCGATCATGTTGGTCGCCAACAAGTTCCAGACAGGGTTCGACCAACCTCTGCTATCGGCGATGTACATCGACAAGAAGCTGTCCGGGGTCACGGCCGTGCAGACCCTGTCCCGGCTCAACCGCACCCACCGCACTGCAGGCGGAGAGCAGAAGCGCAAAACGTTCGTCATCGACTTCGTCAACAAGCCCGAGGACATTCGGGCTGCGTTCGAGCCATACTTCACCAACGCAACGCTGGAGAGCGAGACCGACCCTTACATTGTCATCCACCTCGCCACCAAACTCGACCAGGCCGGGATCTACACGCCGGAACAGGTTCGCAAGGTCGCCGAACTATGGGTCACTCGAAAAGGAAACAACGCGCTCTCGGCCGCAATCAGCCCGCCCAAGCACGAATTCGCCCGCCGCTACGCGGCCGCGATCGCAGCCGACGACAAGGTCACACTCAATAGCCTCGATCTGTTCCGTAAGGATGTTTCCACCTACGTTCGGCTCTACGATTTCATGAGCCAGATCGTCGACTACGGCGACCCATACATGGAGAAGTTGTCGATCTTCTTGCGTCTCCTAGAGAAGGTCATCGCAGACTCTTCCTGGACAGCCGAGGTCGACCTCTCCGATGTCGTTCTAGTCGGGGTCAAACACACCAAAAGCGCTACGGTTGACATCTCGCTGAGCGGTGCCGGCGAGCTCAAGGGCATCAACGCCGCGGGCACCGGCACCCGCAAAGAGCCGAAGTACGTCGCCCTCCAGGTCGTCATCGACAAGATGAACGATCTCTTCGGCGCCGAGTCATTCACCCAGGCCCAGATCCGTGAGTTCGTTCAGGGACTGGTGCAGCGGCTTCTCGAATACCCCGGTCTGGTCAACCAGACCAAGGTGAACTCGAAGAAGCAGTTCATGGAGTCGCAGGACTTCCAAGCAGCGGTCACTGAGGCGGTCCTCGACAACCAGCAGGCCCACAACACCATGGCCGACTACTTCTTCAGCGACGGACCCAGCATAGATGCTGTCATCATGGCGCTCGCAGACGCATTCTATGAGGCAGCGGTCGAACAGCCGATGGTGGAGTGAGCAACCGGCCCGACCCGACCGTGGCGTGTGCTGGGTCAACAGCGGCCAGCGTCAATTCGCTCGGAGACAACGCGGGCAGCACAACCGTTTAGGGGCGGCAGGTCGCCGCAGCACGTCGGCGACCAGAGGCGGGACCGTCGACGCCGCGGTCTGGGACCAAAGTCGGGTTCCACCCTGCGAGCTAGGACCTCGCAGGGACTTTCGACTTCAGCTACACCGCCGCCAATTCGTCGCCAGCTGCAATTCTTTGTGAACCCATCTCGACGAACAGCACGACGGGCAACTGTGACGGGAAAGCCGAAGCCACCGCGGACGATCGGCTTTCCCCGCCAGCGAGTCAGTAGATGGGGTAGCTCGGCTCCAGCCCGGCCAGGATGCGTCCGTATTGTTCTTCGGCGCTGGTGGCGAGCAGGAATGAGTGGACGGTCAGGGCGCGGATGTCGTCGAGGATGGTGGTTAGTCGGGTGCCGTGTTGGTGGGCGGTGGCGCCGGAGGCTTTGTCGATGATGTCGCAGACCTGCCGGCAGAGGGCGACGGCGCGGGCTGCGTCGTAGCGGCTGCGCACTCGGGTTGCGGTGTCCCAGGTCAGGTCACCGGCGATGTGTTCATCCACGGTGGAGGCGAGGCGGCGACCGAAGTAGTCGGCTGTGTCCAGCAGAGCTTGCGCTTCGGCGAGCTGGAATGCGGTGATCGGGGCTTCGGATTGTTTGGTGTGCGGTGAGTAGGTGATGCCGCGCCTGCTGATCAGGTCGGTGAAGTCGGTGAGAGCCGTGGTGGCCATGCCGATGGCCGGTCCGGCCGACAGCCCACTGATGATCGGCACCAGCGGCTGGCGCCAGTAGGGGTCGGGGATGTAGTCGCGGCCGATGCCGTCAAGGATGTAGTGGAACGGGATCGTATGCCGTTGCGGGATGAAAGTGTCGGTGAGTGAGAGGGCGTTCGACCCGGTGCCGACTAGTCCGCTCATCGTCCACTCGCCCGCGAGATCGAACGCGGTGCGCGGCACCAGCAGGGCCAGCGGGTAGCCGTCGTGGTCGGAGTGGGCGGGCACGATCATCCATCCGGAGTGGTGTTGGCCGGAGCAGAACGGCCACCGTCCGGTGACGGTGTAGCCGCCGATGGTTGGGGTGGCGGTGCCGGTGATCGAGAAGACCCCGCCGGCGCGGGTGTTGTCGCTGGTGAGGTATTCGTCGAATACCGCCTCGCCGAAAAGGCGGATCATCCATGGGGTGGCGGCCCAGACGGCGGTGAGCCAGGCGGTGGAACCGTCGTGGCGGCCGATTTCGGTGAGGATCGTGTGCTGGTCGAGCAGGCTCAGCTGGTCTCCTCCCCGCTCCCGCGGCCAGGTCATGCGGGTCACGCCGGTGGTCTCGAGGGCGTCGACGACCTGGTCGGTGGCTCGACGGAGGCGCAGGGCCTCGGGTTGGGAGCTGGTGATGCGTTCGCCGATGTTGTCGATGCGGTTCAGCAGGTTCGATGCGGGGGTTGTGTGGGTGTCGGTGGTGATGGTCATGGCTGTTCCGTTTCTGTGAAGGGGTTGTGCAGAGGTTGGTTGGTTCTGCTCGTGGTGCGGCTGATTGCGCGGTCGTGGGTGGTTAGGTGGGTTGCCAGGTTCTGGTGCCGGTGGGTGTGGTGGTGACGTGGCCGAGTTGGGTGTCGGCGAAGTGGGTTCCGAAGCCGAGGGTGCCGGGGGTGCTGAGGTCGTCGACGAGTCGGCGGGCGGTGGTGCGGGAGGCGTCGGGGTCGTCGTCGAGGGCGGCGGTGAGTTCGGGGTGGCGGATTTGCACCGGTGTTTGGAGTGCGTCGCCGAAGGCGATGAGTCGGTGTTTGGCGGTGGTGAGGGTGTAGGTGAGGTGGCCGAGGCTGTGGCCGGGGGTGGTGGTGGCGTGGATGCCGGGGGCGACCTGTTGGTGGTTGGTGATGGTGCGGACGCGGTCGGCGAAGGTGTCGAGGATTTCGCCGCTGACGCCGTCGGTGGCGGCGAGGTGGCGGTGGCGCCATTCGGTGTCGCCGACCAGGACCGGGGTGTCGGTGAACGGGCTGCTGGGTTGCCAGAGCCAGCCGATGTGGTCGAGGTGCAGGTGGGTCAGGGCGATCGCGTCGATGTCGTCGGGGTGTTTGCCGGCGGCGTCGAGGCTGCGCAGGAGTTCGCCGCCGCGGATCAGCCCGAACGGGGTAGGCAGGGCCAGGGGCCCGAATCCGGCGTCGATGAGCAGGGCGTGGCCGCGGTATTCGACCAGGAGGGCGCCGACGCTGGCGACGAGCCATCCATCGGGGTTGATCAGATGTGCGTGCGCGTCCCATATCTCGTCGGTGGCGTCGGGTAGCCAGGCGCGGGGGTCGAGGTAGGCGACGCCGTCGGGCAGGTAGGTGAGGCGATGTTCCCCGAACCGGTGCTGGTGCAGGGCAGCGGGGCGGGTGTAGCGGTCCAGGGCAAGGGTCATCGTCGAATCTCCAAGTCGGGTAGGCGGGTTGGGTCCGGTTGGCCGGTATGTGTCGGGGCGGTGTGCGTGCTCACGGGGACGGGCCGTGGTTGTGGTCGGCCGACGTGACCGCATGGGGTGTTTCCTCGCCCGGTGCCGTAGCCAGGTCGGGGTCCGGTGCTGTCGATGGGGCTTCGACGGTGCCGATGGCGGCGGTGATCGCGTTCTCCATGACCTGGCCGTCGGAGTCGTCTCCGGATGCCACCAGGAGGGTGTGGGCGCGGGCGATCAGCTGTGAGGGTCGATCGATCGCTGAGTCGTCGAGGCGCAGGTTGGGGTGGTGGCGGCGCAGGCTGCGTAGGGAGTTGCGGACGTCGGCGGCGATGGTGTCTCGGGTGTGGGTGTGCCAGAGGGCGTCGAGGTCGGTGTCGCTGGCGGCGAGCAGCTGGGTGCAGGTGTGGGCGAGCTGGGTGTCGGTGATGGTGAGGTGCTCGCGGTCCAGCCCGATCGCGGCGGCAGTGGCGAGAGCTCGCGTCCGGAGTGCGGACATGTTGCGGCGCAGTTGTTCCCCGTCCACGGTGGTCGCTTCGACGATGGCCTGTGTGGCGGGGGGCGGTGTTCGCGGACGGCGGCCAGGGCGGCCATCTCGTGTAGTCGTGTGAGGTCGTGGTTGACGCGTGCTCGGGTGCGGCGCTGTGGGCGTCGGTCTGGTGCCGGTGGTAGGTGGTGGTCGGGGCGCCAGGGTGTGCCGGTGGCGGCGAGGCGGCGGATGTGTTCGACCCAGATCTGGGGCAGCCCGGTGCTGCGGGCTGCGATCTCGGCCAGTGCCTGTTCGCGTTCGGCGGCCTCCAGCTGTGGATGAACGCCTACGGCGCGTGTGGGTGTGGTTGTGCGGAGCCGGGTCACGGTTGCCGTGTGGTCGTAGAGCACACGAAGGGCGTCTGTCTGGGCGGTGGGCAGGTCCCGCAGGCGCGGTCCGCGCCGGTGCGCGCTCACGGCGCCATCTCCTGACCTGCATCCGGGTGTGGTTTTGGGAGGTGTGTCGGGTCGTCGGCGTGGCTGAACCACAGCGCCGCCTCGGCGTCCGGGGCGGCTGCGGTGACCGCCGCGTCGATCGCCGTCCCCCGGTGAGCGCTGGGGGCGTCGCTGAACGGCGGAACACCCGCGGGGCCTGAGGAACTCGGCGAGGCGAGCTCGGTGGTGTCGCTGTGGATGGCGGCCCGGAAGATCGGCGACTCCGGCCGGCGTTCTGGCGGGCCGGCGGTGTTGCCGAGGTCGGCTGTCGGGGTGGTGTGTGGTGCGGGTTGTGGTGCGTCGGTGCCGAGGGCGGTGAGGATGTCGGTGCCGAGTTGGAGTGGTGGCGGCAGGCCGGGGGCGGTGTTGGTGGGGATGCGGGTGACCTCGAGGACTTGGGCTTGCAGCAGGTAGGTGCTGGTGTCCGAACTGGCGGCGACGTGGAGGCGGCGTTGCAGTTCGGTGGCGTCGATTCCGGTGAGTTGCCGGGCGCCGGTGTCGACGAGGTCGGCGTGGGTGCCCCACAAGTCCGCAGCGATGGTGTCGTCGATGCCGAGAAGGTTGACCACGCCCGCAGTCCTGGTAACCAGCGCGTTCAGGTTGCGGGCCAGGCGAGTACGCGGGTCCGCTTCGGCCGTGTCGGGTGTGTGGGGGTGCAGGGCGGCCAGTGCCGACCAGTCCCGGATGCGGGCGACATCTGCGACGAGGTCACCGAGGACGGTGTCCCAGTCGGGTTGTTCGGGTTCGCGCAGCGACAGATCGGCGCGCCAGCGCACGCCGCGGTCGCCGCGTTCGCGGACGTGGTCGAGCCATGCTTGCGGGATGCCGGCCGCGTGCGCGGCGCCTTCGAGCGCGTGCCGCAACAGCATCCGCTGTTCATGGTCGTCGAACCAGGCCTGTCCGGGTCGGGCGCCGGTGCGGCGGTAGTGCTCGTCGGCGGTCCGGAGCGCCTCGGTGGCGGCGACGGTTTCGTTTTGCAGCACCTGCAACAGCCGCGCCTGGATCCGGGTGGGTGCGATCGTCACGACTCCCCCTCGGCGTCGGCGGGTTGGCGCAGTTCGCGGTAGTCGGGGCCGAATCCCAGGTGTTCGATTGGTGTGGTGGCTCCGGGAACGCCGAACCAGTTGTCTGGCACCCTGGCGGTGGGTAGGCCGGGGGTGTCGAGGTGGTCGTCGGGGGTGCAGCGGTAGAGCGGGCCGTTGGCGGCGTCGAGGATGTATCGCATGTGTGGGTCGATGTGGCGGACGAACAGGGTGCTCATCGCGGTCTTGTCGTCGGCGCGCAGCGCGGCCTCGAAGACCCGGTGCACCGCCGCGAACCGCACCACCACCGCCTGATGCCGCCACCATTGCCGGCACCACGTGTATTGGCCCTCGCGCTGGTTGGCCGCGATCCGCACCGAGGTGACCGGCAGCAGCCACTTCTGTACGAACTGCGAATAGTGCGCGAACCGCGGCGGCGCCTTCTTCTTCGTCGCGCCGTCACCGCCGTCCCCCTCGGTCTGATCAGGTGGTGGGGGTTTGAGTGGGCCGAACCATCCGGGTGGGACCGGGTCGAAAGGTAGGGATGCGGTGCTGATGTGCTCGCGGCGGGTGCAGCGGTGCAGGGGCCCGTTTGCGGCGTCGAGGATCACCTTCATATGGGCGTCGACGTGGGAGAGCAGGAAGGTGCTCAGGCTGCTGCCGGTGCTGGAGCGGCGTTGGGCTTCGAACGCGGCGTGTAGGTGCGCGAACCGCACCGCGACCGCACGATGGGCCCACCACCGCTCACACCAGGTGTAGGTGTTCTCCCTATTGGCCTCGGCCAGACGCACATTGATCGTCGGCAACAACCACGTAGTGACAAAGTCGGTGAAATGCGCGTATTGCGGCGGTTTCGGCGCGGCCTTCGACTTCGCCCCGCCGGCACCCGAACCCGACACTGACGCGGCGGTCATGACAGCTCCCCCTGCCCGTCAGCCGGATCGCTGTCGTGGCCGGTGAGCGGTTGTGCGCCCTTCTCGAACCGCGCCAAGGATGCGCGAACCAAGGGTGCGTGCTCGGTGTCGGTCCACCACAGTTTTTCGACCACGACGGGGCCGTGGTTCGGAAGCCGTACCAGTGCACGGCTTTTCGGTAGTGCGGCGAGGATGGCGACGTCGAGGATGGGTTCGGTGCGCCAGGTCAGGGTGCGGTTGGTGCCGCCGGCGCCGCGGCTGCGGGAGCGGTCGGTGACCTCGTGCGCGCCGGCCATCGCCACCCAATGCTCGAGATAGCCGGTGGCGGCGATCCCGCCGCCGTACACCTCGATCGACTGCGCCCGCATGGTCGCCAAACCGTTGGCACCCCACAGGTCTTCGCCTTGCTCGAGGACCTGCAAGATCGTCATCAACACGATCCCGCAGCCGCCCGCGTAGGTGTAGTAGGAGGGCAGCTCCCCGATGCGGGCACAGTTGGCGGCCTCATCAAGCACCCCCAACAACGGCACCGCCAACCGGCCATCCGGCCGCGCCCGCGCCACCGCCAACCCCGCCTCCAAAATCTGGCCGACCAACGCGGAGGTGAGCGGGGTGGCGCCGTCCGGGCCAGCCATCGACAGCGCATACAGGGTGTCCGAGGAGGTGACGAACTCGCTGGGCACGAATTCCGGCAGCGAGTGCGTCTGCTCTTGTTCGGCGGTGTCGACGACGATCTTCTTCGCCCCCAGCGCGCGTTCGGCCTCGCTCGCCTCACGAACCTTGATCTGCACCCGGCGCGGCGGGGTGACCATCCGCGCGTATCCAGGGTCGGAGAGCACGTTGAGGAAACGCCGGGCCATGTCGTAGAGGCCGTCGCGTTGGCGGGCATACAAGCCCTGACATTCCAGGATCCGCTCGGCCGGACGGGTGTGCCCGTGCGCGCGCAGGATCAACGCCGGGGTTTCGTCCTGGTCGCGGCCGAGCCATTCGGCCACATGCAGCAAATCCCCACCCGCACACGCGGCCGCAAACACATACAACGCCAACAACTCTTGCGCGCCGCCATCGAAATACGAGTCAACCTTCGCATTTGCCGCCTGCGACGCCGAACCCGTCGACCCGGACACGAAGAAACCGGCCAGCTTGCGGGCTGCCGGTAAGCCGGTCACTTGTGTGAGGAGGTTGACCCAGAACCCGCACTCCGGTTGCCCGGTCACCGCCTGCAGATCACACAACCACACCCGGCCGCGGCGTTCGCGACCGTAGACGGTGTGCCGGTAGAGGTCGGGTTTGTTCGAGGTCGCCAGGCACGCCCCCCACGCGCCCAGCACCGCCGCAACCGCCCACGCCATCGTCTTGCCCGTGCGGGTGCCGGCCGCGATCGTCACCCCCAACTCCGCAGGCACGAACAACTCGATCCCCCCGATCACCGTGCGCCCCAACGGCGGCCCCGGCATCGCCCGCACCGCCGCGGGCGCATCGCGCAGCAACCGCTCGTTGGCGGCGAGGTTGTCGCGGGCCCGCGCCATGGTGATCAGGTGCGGGGGCTGCATGGTCCGTGCCGCCGCGTCGATCTCGCTGCCAGCCCGATACCGCTGCCACACCGCGACACTCGCGGCGCACCCGGTCGCGAGCAGGCCGGTGAACACGACGGTCGCCGCCGCCGGCCACGGATGCCGCCCGGCGGTGAGGGCCAGCAGCGCTCGCACCGGGTGCCCGATGACCGTTTGACCGCTGACCCAGTTCCCGACCGCCAGCGCCAGCCACGCCGCGCCGGCGATGAGCATCAGCATCAGCACGGCCGCCAGCAGCGCGGTCTCTTCCCCGAGCCCGCGACGGGTGCGTCGCCGCGACTCGCGCCCGGCCATCACGGCCGCTCTCCTGCTGCGCACGAATCCGGTTCCAGTGCTGGCTGGTTCATAGCGTCGCTCCCACCTCGCGGGTGGTCGAGGTCGTCTCGGGCGCGGTGCCGGGGCCATCATCACCCGCCCAGACCTCCGGCTCGGTGTCACTGCTTACAGCGGCGGTGACGAGGGCGTGGATCGTGGCGCCGTCCTCGACGGCGGCCGATGGCCCGGGTGGGGCGTCGGCACCGTGGGCGGCGGGCGCATGCTGGTCGGGCTGCCAGTAGTGGCCGTCGCGGCCGGTGTGGTAGGCGGCTTCGATGTCGGTGGCGCTGGCCCCGGCCTCGGCGGCGTCACGGCGGGCGGTGCGGGCGGCCTCCAGCAGCGAGTCCAGGCGGGTGACGAGGGTGTCGACCGCCTCCGCAGGCCCGTCCCACTCCCCTACCAGCCGCTGATGCTCGGCGGTGAAATTCTGCAATTGCCCCAGCGCCGCGCTCCTACGACCCTCGACGTCGACGGCCGGGGCGGCCTGCAGTTGCGGCGGCAGCAGTGAAGCGTGCTCGTCGGCGCCGGTGTCGCGGTCGCCGAGGTCGTGTTCGAGTTCCAGCAGACGATTCGTCTCGGCGATCACCGCATCGACCTCATCCAGGCTGACCGGTTCGGGTGCGCGTCCTCCGAGGGCTCGATCGAGCACACTGGCTCTGCTGCTGTCGAGTTCGGCGTTCGGTATTGGCTGCCAGCGGGCGCTGTCCTGGCCGGAGCCGGCGATAGTGGGGTCGTGGTGGCCGGTGAGTTCGGCCGCCTGGGCGAGGGTTCGCCACTGCCGGTCGTCGATCGGGAGGTCGCCGGCGGCGTGGGTTTGGGACAGGCGCCGGAATGCGATCCCGGTTGTTTCCGGGCGCGCTTCCCACGCGCCTACCGCGGCCTCCAGCTCGTGCCACAGCCCGCGGAATTCGGGATCGCCGGTCCAGTGCGCGGCCAGCGCGGCCGCTTGATCGAGGAACACGCGCGCCTGTTCGGGGCTTTCCGCGTGCGGGGCGATCATCCGCAGGTTGTGCGCCCGGGTGAAATCGTCCCGGAGCGCGGCCTCGGTCGCGGCGAGATCGGCCGCAGAAGTCGATGTGGTAGTGGACATCTTCGCCTCCAAAAAGGTGGGAGGGCGGCTGCCGCGACCGTCAAGAAACGGCTGCGGACGGTGGATGTCCCCGGCAGGTCAGGTTCGGCGGATCCGGTCAGTACCCGTGACCGACGCGCCGACAACAGAATGGCAACTATTGGTGCAGAGAATCTTTCGCTTCACGATGCGATGAGCTCACGGTCCGGGCCCGCTGTCGTGGTTGACCGGATCTGGATCGACGTCGGTGCTGGTGTCCCAGTTCTCGGCGCCCGCTTCGGGTGCGATCGCGGCATGGTCGTGCGTGGCGGCGGTGATGGCGTTGTCGATGAAGGTCGATCGCAGCGCTGCCGATGCTGCGGCGATCATCTCCTGCGGTGTCGGTGCGGTCGGAGTGCTCGCCTGCCCGCCCGCATCGTGGTCGGCGAGGACGTAGGGTGGGATCGCCAGGTCCGGTGTGCTGTGGGCGTAGTCGCCCCAGGATTGGGCCAGGGTGGCTTCGGTCGAGGTGTTCAGTGTGCTGGCGTGGAAGCGGCGTACGCCGTCTGCGCCCGCGCCCCACAAAGATTCGGCCTCGCTGTCGGTGAGCTCGGCGACGCGGGCCAGGACGTTTGCCCGTTCCCAGCGACGGGTCATCGCCTCGGCGAACCGGCCTTCGGCGTCCGGATCAGTGGTGATACTCCATCGGCCGGTGGCGATGCGGTCTGCGCGGGCGGCAGCCAAGCTGGCCATCCGCTCCAGATGCCACAGATCCACACTCAGCATCTCGACGTAGAACTGTTGGCTCACCGCGTCACGAACTGGCACCACGCTCACCGGCGTCTGCGAGCCAGGCTCCGGTGCCGGTGCGGGCCGGGCACCGCGGGCGCCGAGTTCACGCATGTCCGCGATCCACCATGCCGGGACTCCCGCCGACAACGCTGTCTGCTCGGTCTGCTCGAGCAATCCTTCCACCGCATTCACAGCATCGGTGTGTGCCCTCTGCTGCTCCACATCTGGTTCCTGATCACCGACCGGCCGCACGGATGTAGTGATGAGCCGCGTGTGCTGCGCCGACAGGATATGGATGTTCCGCAGGAGCTGCCCGTGCCAATCCTCGACCGACTGCCAGGGTTCCGACATCTGGTCTTCACCACCCCAGGTCGGGGTCGATCTGCTGCTCCGGCGGCGCCCCGGCGTCGAACTCTGCCGCGATCCCGGAATCCGTCTCGGTCCCCGAATCCGCGTCGATGACCGTTGCCGCGTCGGATGCGCTACCGTGCTCGACCGCAGTCCCGGTCGCGGTCCGGTCGTGGTAGCGGGCGACGGCGGCGCTGGCGCGGGCGCGGAGCGTGTCGGGATCGGGCGGCCACAATTGTGGCGGGGTCGTCAGCCCGTACATGTCGGTCAACGTGTGAATGTCGGCGGTCAGGGTGGCTTCGATGTGTCCCCAGGACGCGGCGCGCCATCCTTCGACGAAGGCGAAATCGTCGACGTGCTCCATCAAGGAGCCGATCAAGCGATCCCACGTCGGCTCATCGCGGTCCCAGATCGCGGCGGCCTCGACCTCACTGAGGTCAGCGATCTGGGCGAACACCGCTGCCCGGTGTGCGGTGGCGATCATGTTGCGCCGGGTTTGTTCGGGCAGCCCCGTCTCGCCCGGGTGGGGGCGCAGGGGGCCGTGCATCGTCGCGCGGCGGGCGTGCATGGCTGCCATCTGTTCGAGGCGGTAGGCGTCGAAGGTCAAGTGATCGATGATGTGGTCGAGTTCTGGATGTTCGGACGATGGTGGGGCGTGCGGGCTGTCGGCCCAGCGCATGCCGTAGGCGCCGGCCTCGGCCGCCGCGTCCACGGTCGCGCGCGGGATCCCGCCGTCGATGGCCCGCAGCCGTGCCTGCATGCGTTGGGAATGAACGTCGGTGAGCTGGCCCCGCCAAATCTGCATCGGCAGGTGCCCGGCCTCCGAACCAGGGAAATAGGTCGGGAACTCGTAATTCAGTACCCGCGCATGCTCACAGGACAGATCTTGCACACCTTGCAGCAGCCGCCGCTGCCACCCGGGTAACCGGTCCACACCGGCCAGCGGATCAGTCATCGCCAAGTACTCCCTTTCTGGTAGTCGAGATTTCGCGTGTATGGGGTGAGGGCCGCGTTACAGCTCGTGCCCCGGCGGCTCTGAGCGCGGTGTGGGATCGATGGGTTCGCCGACGAAACCTGGGTCGGCGGCCCAATGGGTGGCCAGGTCTTCCCCGACGGAGGCGGCGATGGCTTCGCCGAACAGTGGTGGTGGTGGTGCGTAGCTGGCGTTGGCGTCGGCGATCGCTTGGCTGGCGTGGATGATCAGCTGTTCGCGGGTCGGCGGCGGATGACCGAGGGTGGTAGCGGTGAGCGTGTCGAGGTCACGGCGGGCTTCGAAGGCCAGGCCGGGCCAGGCCATCGTGCGCCACCGCTCGTGCAATTCGGTGTCGCTGTAGATGAGCACGGTGGTCTCGGCCAGGCGCTGCCAACCGTCTCGGGTGCGGTTCCAGATCTCGGCGCGGTCGCGCTCGGGCAGCTCGACGGCGTCGGCGGTCACCGTCGCCCGTGCCCGCAGGGACTCCATGTTGACGTCGAAGCGGCCGATCTCCCGTGCGGTGACGCGGGCGTCGAGCCCGCGAGCGGTGTGCTCCACACGAAGGACCGCCATGTGTTCGAGCTGCCAGATATCGGAGGCGACACCGTCGACCATATGCGCCGAGACCACGCTCTCCCCGTGCCCCAACGCCGGTGGCGTATGCACCGAATCGCCCCACAACTCACCCCGCGCACCGGCCGCGAGAGCTTCACCGATGGCCCGGCTCGGGATATCTGCTGCGGCGGCGTGCGCCGTCATCTCGCCCAGGTCGGCAGCGATGGCACGCAGATGGGTGCGCCAGGTCTGGATCGGGATGTCACCGGCACCGTGGTGGCGCTGATATTCCGGGTATCCGCTGCGCAGCACCCGGGCATGATCGGCCGAGGTCTTCTGGATGCGCGCCAGCAGCCGCAGCTTCCACGTCGATAACCCGTCGTAAGGTGTCGGACTCGTCATCGTTTCTCTCACTTTCGGTGTGGGACAAGGTCTTGGTCGGGCATGGTCACGGCGCCGGATCGACGCCGTAATCGACTGCCGTGTTTGCGGGTTCGGGTAGATAGTCCGGTTCCGGCACCGGATGCTGCTGGTCACCGGTCAGGCCGGTGGCGGCGAGGGTGGCGGTGATGGCGTGGCCGGGCTGGGTTGCGCGGGTGGGGTCGGTGATCAATGCCGGTTCCGTCCTCTCCTGCTGGTCGAGGGCGGTGGCGGCGAGTTCGACCATCCGGTCCGGGGAGACCGGCATCTGGGCGCCGATGTCGTCGGCGGTGATTCCGGCGGCTTGCAGGACGATGGTGGGCATCGCGACGGCGGTGAAGTCGGCGCCGCTGACGTGGTCGAAGCGTGCCTCTAGCTGCGGCACGGTCATTTCGGCGGCCTCGGCGGCGGCTTCGGTGGCCCAATACCGGGAACCGCGCTGCCACAGCTGGTGGCGTTCGTCCTCAGACAACGCCAGTGCGTGTCCGATGGCGCCGAGGCGTTGCCAGGCCATGCCCATGATCCGGCGATGCCGCGCGGTGCGGTCGGTATCGACGTCGACGGTGCGGGTGTAGGCGGCCGCGACCGCGGCCATGTCCTGCAAGGACCGCACGTCCCGCGCCAACGCGCTGACCAGGGTCGAGCGCTCGATCGTGTTCGGGGCGAGCATCACCGTGCCCGGATCCCAGGCCGCGCCGCGGTCGCCGGCGGCTTGGACGTAATCGATCCACGCCTTCGGTACACCCACCGCCAGCGCGGTGCGTTCGATCTGCTCACGGGACCGCTCCCCGATCGCGACGTGGTCGGCCACCGCTGCTGGCGGGGTGGTGTGGCCGTCGCGGCGGGCGGCTTCGAGGCGAGTGTGGTTGTCGTAGCTGATGTTTTGGATCGCACGCAGCAGATGCGCCTGGATCCGGGTCGGCGTGTTCACCATGACCGGCCACCACCACGTTCGCGGTGCGCCGACAGGAAAGCTGATGCGGCCGGTTTCATGGTTCCGGCTCTAGCATCGAGACCGGGCTGGCGGCCGCCTCCGCCGCTAGATCCAGGTCGGGATCGGCGACCGGGTCGGGGTCGGGGTCGACGCTGTCCTGGTCGGCGCCAGCAGCAGCGATGACGGCATCGATGACCTGCCCCGGCGCGGTGGGGACTGGGTTGGTGGCGGCTGCGCCCTGGTCGAGGTGGGCGGCCATCGACAACTCCTCGGTGAGCCCGGTCAGGTTGTCGAGCAACTCCGCGCCCGCGGCATTGGGCTCCCAGTGCGGCGAGTCGCTGGCAGTGTCGTCGATGAGGGCACCGGGATCGAGGCCGGTGTCCTCGGCGAAGCGTTCGGTGAAGGCAGCGGCTGCGTCGCGGTGGGTGTCGGACAGGTCGCTGGCAGCTTGGGCGGTGGCGAACGCCGCCGCCGACGCCATCGCCTCCCCCGCTGGCCCTGCGGAGGTGAGGGTGTCGCTGAACCCGGCGGCGCGGCGCCGGATTTTGATCAACAGATTCTTGTGCTCGACATCGAGCTTGTGAAGCTCTGCCGCGCGTTCTTCACGGGCCTTGTAGCCAGCGATCTGTTTGTTGTGCACGGCGTTGCGGCGGCCGCGTTCGAGGAACGAGTCGGTGTTGCGGCGATCGAGATCCTCGCGGCCTCGCTCGATCTGGTCCTTCCTGTATTCCAGGTCCTTTTTGTGCAGTTCCCCGCCGCGCTTGATCCGCTCCCGGACCTCCTCAACCTTCGCAGAATGCAGTTCCCGGCCCTGGTAAGCCTTTTCGATGGCATCAAAGACCCGCATCTGATATTCGGTCAGTGAGCGCTTTTCGCGGGCGGCGTCGTTACTCATGCGCTGGTTGTGTTCGGCGAGGCTGCGTGTTTCCCCGCCACGCCGCTGCATCAACGCGGCGGTGGTGTGCGCGGTCTGCAGGGCCTGCACGAAACCCTGCCGGACGGCGACGCTGGATTCCTCGACCGGATCGCCGCTCACGACCGGACCCCCAGATCCGCCAGCAGCCAGCCTTTTTCGTGATCGGTGCGGGTGGCGTGGCCGTAGACGGCGAACCCGATCCCGGGTTGTCCAGCTGGCTGGAGTTCGACGGCCAGCACCCGCTGGACGCTGGTCGGGATGTCGGGAGGGTGGTCATCGCCGGTCAGGCGGACGGTGGTGGTGATCGGGGTGGCGTATGTGGCCCAGTGCTGCCAGTCGCTAGTGGTGATCGGCGCCCACGCCAGAGCGGCCTGTTCGGCCCGGGTGGCGAACTCTCCGGTCATCAGCGGGCGGGCACTGCGGAATGCCGCGCGCTGATCGCGTTGCTCGGACGGCCGGTAGTCGAAGATCGCCGTCACAGCGGCGACCAGCACCGCTTCCGCCGAACACGCCTCCACCGCATCGAACGGTGGATCGAACTTCACTGCGGCACAACTCGTTCCACCCGGTCCATTCGGGGGGCTGGTGGTGCAGGCGGTGCCGGTGAGTGCGGCGGCTAGGAGGGTGGCGGGCATGAGGAGTGCGGGGATTTTCATTGGGGTTCTCCAGTGGGGTCGATGAGGGAGGCCAGGTCGGCGGTCGACCAGAACACCGGTGCGCTGGTGCCGGGTTCGGTGGCGGGGTGGTCGACCGGTTGCACGGCCAGCTCCAGCACCAGCGCGCTGGTCATCGCTGTCGCGTGCAGTACGAGCCGGTTCACCCCACCGGCGTCGGCGAGTACGAGGCGTAGCCGTGCGGCGTCGGCGCCCCAGTGGGTGCGCGCCAGCCCAGCGAGCCAGATCGCGTGCCGTGCCGCAGCTTCCGCCGGCGCCGTGTCGGTGTCGGTGTCGGGTGTGTGGCGATCGCGCCAGATGATGTGGCCGTTGCCGGCGCAGATGGTGAACTGTTCGGTGGTGGCGGCCGAATACAGCAGCATCCGGGGCCCGCGATCGGCGGCCGACCCGAGCCGCCGGTGGGTGGTGGTGTTGAGGGCTTCGGCTTGGCGCATGCCTTCGTAGTCGATGCCGGCGATGTCGAGCAGCGCGGTCCAGAACCGCTCGGCGGTGCGGGGGTCGGTGAAACCGTGTTGGGCGGCGATGCGGTCCAGCTGCCGGGCGGTGGTGCAGCGGCGCAGCTCGACCGCGCGCACGCGCACGACCATCTCCGGGGTGACCTCGCCGCGGCCCTCGTTCTCGGAAGGTATTGGTGGGTTCATCGGGTTCTCCAGCAAGAGAAACAGTTGAGCGGTGTCTGTCAGGCGCGTGGGTCGCTGCGCCCGTCGGGGGTGGGTTTGGGGTAGCGGCGCACGTCCATGCGTTCGCCGTCGAAATCCGATAAGAAGCCGATGGTGACGGTTTGGCCGCTGGTGGGGGCGTGTAGCAGCAGGTCGCGTCCCTGTTCGTCGCGACCGGCGTAGATGCCGACATGATGGGAATCCGCCGCGCCCGGGGTGGTGAAGAAGATCAGATCGCCGGGCGAGCGGGCCGCGAACGGCACCACTTCGGCGGTTGGGTGGTCTTGTTGGGCTTGGGTGTAGTGCGGCAACCGGATCCGGCCCTGGGAGGCGTGGTAGATCGCATACAACGTCAGCCCGGAGCAGTCGAAACCGCCACCGGTCGGGCCGTG
This sequence comes from Nocardia sp. CDC519, assembly GCF_059509835.1. Classification (NCBI taxonomy): domain Bacteria; kingdom Bacillati; phylum Actinomycetota; class Actinomycetes; order Mycobacteriales; family Nocardiaceae; genus Nocardia; species Nocardia sp. CDC519. The sequence goes on from NZ_CM183377.1 coordinate 4,289,992, forward strand.
CACGTCGCCACCGCCCCACACATACGGGGTCCCGATCCACCGCGACGCCGCCTCGATCACCGCCGTACCAAAGTCGCTCGTCGGCGGCAGCTGCCCGGACGGTGTATTGCCGGTCGGACATCCCGAGGCGGGGGCGCCGGGTGGGGTGCGCGGCATCGACCCTGGGTCGAGGTCGGCGAACATCGCATACAACTGGCGGGCCAGCTCGATGTGGCGGCCGTAGGCATTGGGTGCCGAGCGTTCGATCTCCTGCGCCAGCTCGGCCGGCGTCAACGCCCCCGCCGCCGCACCGAGTGCTTCGGCTTTGTCGTAGAACCAGTTGATCTGATAGACGGGATCCATCAGGACGGCGATGCCGGGCTGGCCGAGCAGGCTGAACCGCAGCTGATGCGGGCCGACCGAGTCGTGGTCGGTGCCGATCCCGTCGTTGGGGTAGTTCAGTGATTCCGGCACGTTCGGGTTGGCGAGGTTGCGCAGCGACGATTCGGTGATCTGGGCTGCCAGCTCGGCGATGATCACCGCCTCCGGCATGCCGCGCTGCAACCCAATCGCCACACCTTGGCGGGCCAGCTGCAATTGGCGCTCGGAGAGCCCGGCCACCGTCTGCCCGGTCGGGCCCGCCACCCCCGGCGCATGCCCCGTGACCGGGTCCGCACACGACACCGGCCGCTGCGCGCCACCCACCACCAACAGCAACAGGGTCACCAGCAACACCACCGGCAGCAGCAACGCTGTCGCGGCAACGGTTTTCGGTGACGAGTTCATGGCACGGTTCCGGGTTGGCGGCAATGTGAGTTCGGTGCCCGCTTGGGGCGAACACGGTGAGGTGGTGCTTGGTTTCTCGGCGCGGTAGCGGCAGCAGACCGTCGAACGGCGCCGCGCCGGCGGCGCCGGCCGGCGCGGTCATGGCCCGCACTCCATGTGCAAGGGCGACGACGATGCCGACGAGGCGGGGTCGGACTCGGTTTCCGGGACCCATGTCGGTGTCTCGTCGGCTACGGCGTGCGCCACCGCGGACTCGATGCCAGCGTCCGGCGTGGAAGCGGGGTCGGGTTCTTGGCCCTGGCTGTCGGCCGACGGGGCGCCGACATGCTGTCCAAAGATGCGTGGGGCGTGGTAGGAAGCGTCGCGGGTCATGGTGGCGGGAGTGAGCCAGGTGCGGTGTCCAGTCAGCTCACCCGCCTGATACAGATTGCGTATCTCGGCCTCCGGCAGCAGGCTTTCGTGTCCGTGTCGGGCGTCATGTTCGAGGTTGTTCAGCAGCCGGGCCATGGTGGCGGGAGCGTGCCGCCACCCCAGCACCGCGTCGTCGAGGCCCTCCCACACCGCGGCGAGATCGTCGTCGCGGCTGCGCCAGCGGTCAGCGAGCCGGTCAGCATCGGCCAGCATCACCGCCATCTCGTCGTTATCGGCGCGGTAGGCGGCCTCGCGCACCCGGTGAGCGCGGGCGAAATCCGCACGTAACAACTGCTCGTCCCAGCAGGCGCCGGTGTTGGCGAAGTAGAACGGATCCGTGCTGTCGCTTGCTCCGGCCGCGGTCATGGCTCGTGCTCCATTTCCGGTTCCCCTGTCGGCAGCGTGGGCGGGTCGGCTTCGGATTCCGGCCGCCACGCCGGGTCATCGCCGGCTACGGCGGCCTCATCGATTCCGAACCTGTCGAGCCCAGCCGCCGGGGACACCGCATCGGAGATAACCGAGCCCACGCTGGGTTTGGTGTATTGCGGGACCGCGTCTGGGTGCGCGTTTATCCACGGTGTGTGGGTGTAGGCGAGGGTTGCGGTGGTTTCCCGGGTTGCGGTGTTGACCTTGATGACCGGGCGGCCAGGGCAGTACCGGCGCAGCGCGGATACCGTGCCGCCGGCCCGAATCCGCGGATCGTGCACGGCGATGATCGCGTCGGCATCGTCGATCATCAACGCGTTGCGTAGGTCGTAGTGTGCGACAGCGAACTCGTCTCCGGCGACGACGATCCGGTCGGCGTGCGCTCGCAGTCGCGCGTGCTCGTCCTGCTGGGCCGGTGTCCATCGGGCCGCTTGTTCAGGAAATGGCTGGTACGCCCACACGCTCAGGCCGGCATTCGTGGCGGCTTGCGCCCACCAGGTGTCGGCTCCAGTGGCCAGTCCGGTGAGGGCGACGCCGGTGCCATGTTCGGCGCGGAGTTTGTCGGCAAGGCGTTCCAGCTCGCCACGCACCCAGATGCGTGTGTCGGGGTCGAAGGCATGTTCGCGGTGGCCGGTGACGGCCACGCGATACCACCGAGTGCCTGGTTCTGCGCGCAGCTCGTGGCGCACCCGCATCAGCGTGCGGCCGAGCACATTACGCCCGACCAAGGTGCTCGCACCGCGACGACGGCTTCTGCCCCAGTAGTCATCACCCCAGGTGTTGCCCTCGACCAAGAGAGCGTCGCCGGTGGCCGTCAGTCGTGTGGCCGGGTCGCTCCCAGGACTGAATTTGCCCCGCACGATGTCGACCATGACCTGCTGTTTGATCTGTTCCCAGTCCTCGCGCAGCGGTGCGTGGCGGCCGAGCCGCTTGGCTTCGCCGGCCGTCGCCGCGCTGGCGATCCGGCGCACCCAGGCCGTGTCGGTGGTCTTGGTTGCTTGGAAGGCGTGCTCGGCGCTGGGGAACCACGCCCCGTGGTAAATAGCGGGGTCTGGGCTGAAGTTCGACAGGAACCGGTACTGGCCCTCGAAGGCGTCGATGACAAGGTCAGCCATCTCGTCCCCCCTCGGGCACGGCGACATACACGTGCGCTCCTCGTGCGCCGGGCAGGTTGGTGAAGCGGCGGTTGGTGTTGTGGATGTCGCTGCGCAGTTCGGTGGGAGTGAAAACCATGCGGAAGGGGATGCCCGGTTCGTGGGCTTCGCCGGTCTTGAGCAGGAAGCACCCGGTGCCGGGTGGCGTTTCGCGCCTACCGGGGTCGAGGTCGTCGTCGCTGGGTGGCCGGGGTGCGGCCCAGGAGGTGACGAGCAGTTTCTCGGTTTCGGTGACTCCAGCAGCGGCACGGATGCGTTCGATCTCCTCCGGCCCGACCGGGCCGATGAGTTTGGCGCGGGCGCGTTCGAAGAATCCCAACGCTTTTGCTTGGGCGGCGGGTGAGTCGAACGCCGACAGGTCTTTGATGGTGTGGCTGCACATGATCAACCCGGTCCCCAGCCCGCGGTTGAGGCGGGTCAGGGCGTCGACACGGTCGACCATGAAATCCCCGGCGCCGAGCACCCGCCAGATCTCATCCATCACGACCTCGAACGTCCGTTTCGGTGCCAGGCCGGCGTCGGCGAGGGTGTGGGCGGCCGCGACCGCGCCGAACCCGTTCGACCAACACACCATCAACACCGCGGCCAGCAGCTTGGTGTCGCCCTCGGGGATCCGGGAGACGTCGACGCAGACGGCGGGGCTGTTGATGTCGATGCCGGTGCTGGTGTGGCCGTTGAAGATCGCCCCGAACGGGCCCTCCACCAACGCCCGCAGCGACCGGCGCAACGCTTTGGTCGCGGCCCGGTAGGAGGATTCGTCGTCTTCTTCGGCGAACTCCCGCAGCCGATCCCCGCCGCCGGAGATGACCGTCAGCAGATCCGACAGCAACGGTGGGTGCGTGTGGTCGAAACCGCCGGTCGGCGAATACAGTTCGCGCAGCCCTGCGGCGAGGAGTACTTCTTCGTAGTCGGCCACGCGGGCACCGCGCACGAGTTCGATGAGTCCGGCGACGATGTTGACCTGTCCGGCTTCCACGCGGGCGGTGACCTGGCGGCGTTGGTCAGGGTCGGTGAGCCGGTCGACCACCGTGCCGAGGGCGCCGAGGTCGAGGGGGTTGAGGGTGCCGTGCCCGTAGCCGACGTCGACGACCTGCCCGCCGAGTGCGATGACGAGGTCGCGGTAGTCGGGTTTGGTGTCGCCCATGCACAGCACCGTTTCCCCGGCCGCGACCGCCCCGGTCACCATCCGCCGAATCAACGACGACTTCCCAAAACCATTGAGCGCTAATACGAAAGCGATCGGCGCGGTGATGAACCCTTTCAGGAACCAGGACATGGGGTCGAAATGCACGGGGGCGCCGGTGATGTAGTGGGTGCCCAGGGGTGTGCCCACGACGGGAGCGCTGGCCCCGACAGCGAACGGCCACAGCCCGGCGACCTGCACGGTGGTGGCGCGCCACTCCGGAGTCGCAGCCACCACAGCCGCGCGCCCGCCGCCGACACCGCGGTAGCCGCGGTCGGTCAGGGCCGGCGATCGGTCGAAGCCATCCACACCCACACCACCACTGCCGCTACGGCGGGCGGCGGTAGCGCGTCGATGATCATCGCTCGACATCGCCGCCCTGGCCCGCCACCCCCGCCACCCCGGACCCTGCGCCTCCGCCTCCACAGCGGCGCGGGCAGCCGGGGTGAGCACTCGCACGCCGGCCACCTGCTCGGTGCGCACCGACCTGCGACGACGTCGCTCCTTCGTGGATGGTGTCTTCATGCGGAGACTCGTTTCGAGATGGAGGTGTGTTCGGGCAGGATCAGTCCGATGCCGAGGGAGGCGGCGAAGGCGGCGGCTTGGGTGCCGTAACAGCGGCGCACCCCGAGCCGGGAGGCCGCGCTCATACCCTGGACCGAGGCTTCGATACCGGGGATGTCGGCGCCGAGGTGGTCGGTGACGGTCACCAGCAGCCCGAACCGGGTCAGACCCGCACCCCGGGCTTGCTCGATACGGGTGGCTTCGGTGTTACCGACCCGGATCCGCGCCCCCGCCGTCGCCACACCACGCTGGGTTTGCTCCGCCGCCAGGGCATCCTTGTAATCGGAATCGACCAAGCTGGTGGCCTCGGCCGCCGAATGCAGCCGGTACACGATCGCCACCCGCTTGCGCGGCACATCCGCACGCGGCCGCAACAACTCCTCCAGCACCGTCTCCGGCACCGCCCCCTGCGGGGCAAGGTTCATCTCCCAGGTAATCGAGCGGCCACCATCGTGCACGTAGTGGTCCCAGCGGTCACGATGCGCCAACGGCCCCACACTGTCCCACGACTGGGTGGAAAGCAGATCAGGGCCGGCGGCCTCGATATCACGTTGGGCAGCCAGGTCGTAGCGAGACCGCACCAACCCCATGACCTCCCACGCCTGCAACGGAGTCGCCGGGAGCCCGGCCCGGGCGAGTTGGGACAGCACGCCTTGCAGACGGCGCCCGATCTCACGGGCCTGCTCGCCGGTGTCACGCCGCAACCGGGTCTTGCCGATAGCGCGGTAGGTGATCGCGATCCGCGCCTCGATCCGCACCGCCACCCCACCAACATCAGCACCCGCCTCGGCCATCACCTGCTTCGCGAACACCGGGGCGTCCGGGCGCACCAAGCGCGTGACTTCGCGGGTTTGTTTGAGGCGGGTCTCGACCACGTTGTCCAGGACCGCGGTCACCGCGACGACTTCCCCGCCGCGGCTCTGAGTGGCCAGAAACCGGCCGTATTCCTCGACCCAGGAATCGATTTGGACCTGGTCGACGAGCTCCTTGCCGCGCGGGATCACCCGCATCACCACCGTGTAGTGATCGGTACGCGGGATATGGATCAACGCAAACCGCCGCCCGCCCGGAGTCTCATACTCCGACAACCGCGAATCCGCCAACAAACCCGGCAATTTCGCGATCCCGGGGATGCGGGAGAACCGGCCCTGCTGCAACACATGCTCACCCCGCGCCCGCGCCACCGCGAACTGCACACGCAACAGCACCAGCTCCCACCCAGTGCGCCCGTCCACGGTCACCGCCAACGGGGTGAACACCAAAGCCGACACCAGAAGCAACGCACCACTGACCTGGACGGAACGGGTGACCATGAACGACACCATCACCGCGATCACCAACCCGAGCCCGAGCATGGACACGCCCCAGGTGAGGCCGAAGAACCCTGCGCTGCGCGGTTTCTCCCACCGCCCATACATCCGCGAGGTCATCGCCGCACCTCCCCCGGACCCAACGCACCCGGCACCCCCGCACCCCCGGAATCAGCCGCCGATTCCAGCGCCTCAGCCCCCTGCTGCACCTTGGCCTTCACCGCCTCCCCCGCCGCCACCGCCGCCCCGACCGGGCCCGCCGCGCTGGCCCCGCTGGCCGTGGCGGCCTCGCCCCCACTCGATCCGGTACCGGCCTTCGCCGCCGACGACTTCGCCGCGTTCCCGCCGCCACTAGCACCGCTGGCGCCGGCACCGGCAGCTTCGCCGGTCGGACCTGCGCTGATGACCGCGCCCGAGCCCCCGCCGCCGGAACCACTGGAGGGCATCGCGCGCCCGCCCCCACCGGCAGCGGGCCCCGACGGGCCGCCCCCTCCGCCGCCACCAGCACCGCCACCGCCACCCCCGCCAGCGGCGTTGTCGCCCTCGCTGAGCTTGCGGCCACCACCAGAGCCGCCCTTCGAACCGCCCGCGGCGCCCATCGCGACACCGGCCAGCCCGCCCGCCAGCACCGAGGCCGCTCCCCCGCCGCCACCCAGCGTCGACACCGCCGGAGCGACCAACCGGATCAGCGCCGGTAGCACGACCACGCTCATCACCAGCAAGATCAGCCCGAGCAGCACCATGTGCGGGTCACGCGAGGCGACGTTGCCGATCACCGTGAACGCGACCGCATACACCAAGCTGCCGACCGGCTTCCACAACACGAACGCCAACGTCCACGCCAGCAACTTCTTGTACGACTGCGAACCCGGCCCCGTCCCCGACGCCGCCGCGGCTATCGGGAGCACCGCCACCACGAGAATCAGCAACGCCTGCCGCACCACCAGCATCACCAACTGCACCAGCATGCTGATCGCACCCAATAACCCGATCAGCAGCAGTACCCCGGACCCGAACTCCACGTTCGTCTGCTCGTCGAGTCTGACGAGGCGCGCGACAGTCCCGGCACGATCGGCGCCCGCGGTGTCATCGAGTACCCAGACTGCGAACGCATCTCCTGACCGGGTACCGGCCGTGACCACCGCGGCGAAAGCCATTGCCCCGAACACGGCTCGTGCCAGCATGAGAAAGCTCTCCTGGGCTTCCCCGGCAAGGCCGCCACGCTTGGCCAGGGCCAGTCGCGCCGCGGCAAACATGATGCCGGTGGTCAGCATGATCACCTGCAAGCCGCCGGTATAGGCGCGCACCTCATTCAACGCCGACCCAGGCTCACCGCCGGGCCCCACAAGTTCCGGCGATGGGACGGTCGTCCACCACGACATGACAATCAGCAGCAGGTTTGCGAAGCCGGGGAACAATTGGTCCACCAGCTCGTCGACGGCCGATCCAGCTGCGCCCTTGACAGTGGCACCTAACGCATCGCACGCCAACTGCGGGGCACCCGGGATGTCGCACAGGCCAGGCACCGAGGGAGGCGGTAGTTGCTCCCGCGCTGGCTGGACGAGCCTCTCGAGAGCTGCTGGGACGACTGTCATTTCACCGTCCGCCATGCTCCGAACCCAGCCAAAGTCGGCGTGGATGTGCCGCGCTGCCAGAGGGTTTCGATGTTGTCGGGGACTCGCACGCGCCAGTCGCCGTCGACCCAGACCATCGGCCACACCGACACGCCGTAACCGCCGTCGGAGCGCACGGCGAATTCGACGACAGCGAGGTCATCGCGGTAGCCGGGCTGAATCCGCACCCCATCCGGCACGACGACGTAGCGGGCGGCGTCCGGGGTTCGGGCGCGCGCCAGCGCGAACCGGGCAACCAACGCCTCGCCGCCGCCGTAGAAACGGGTGCGGACCGCGGATTGCCAGATACCCTCCGGCGCCGCGAGAGCCCTAGCGAGGGCGTCGTGGGCGGCCAGCGCCGCACCCTGCGGCGTCCGCGCGAACCCCGATGCCAGGCCGTTGCGGATCTGGGTGGGGCCATCGCTGGCCGAGACCGGCAAGGCGGCCCCTCCCCAGCCGCGTTGCCATTGCAGCCGAGCAGGTGCCGTGCGCAGATAGTCCGGCCCGGCCGGGTCGGGTCGCGCACCGGGGCCCTGCGCCAACGGAGTTCCGGCCTCGTCGGCGGGGATTTCGAGGCGGTTGCCGAACGCGTCAATGGTCGGGGGCCGCTGCTGTTCGCCGGAGGGTTCGCTCGGCGCCGTCTGGAGGGCCGACCCACGCTCCGCGCCGTCGCGTGAAGGGTCCGGTGTGTCGGATCGGTCGGTGCCGGTGATCGTCACGACGAATACCGCGGCCACGACGGCGGCGATGCTGACGAGCAGAATGATCAGCAAGCGATGGGTTTTCATCGAATTTCGGTGTCCTTCTTCAGCGGGGCGGCGTGAACGCGATCAAGTCCGCCGGCGGTACCGCGACGGCGGCAACGGGGTTGGTGCCCGCGGTGGCGGGTAGCTCGAGGCGCCAGTCGTCGTGGTGCCAGGTGAGCTGGGTGTGGTTGCGGGTGAGCGAGTTGTCCGGGTGCAGGCTGTAGATGTCGATCTCGGCGACATCCGGGCTGTAGCCGGCGACGGTGTAGCCGAGGATCTTCGGCGCGCCGTCGGTGACCGGGGCGGTGATCGAGATCTGCGCGCGGGCCAGCGCCCAGGCATCGCGACCGGCGCCGGGGGCGAGCATCTGGTGCCCGATCACCGCCCAGTCGCTGTCGGGCGCGACGGAGATCCGGACGGTGGCGTGGATCGCGGCCAGCGCCGCACCCGCCGGTGACCGGTCGAACCCACCTGCGACCGGTCCGTCCGTCCGCGCAGGCCCCTGGTCGGCGCTCGGCAGGGCGACCCCCTGATAGCTGGTCCATCTCAGGCCCGTGGGGGCGACCGCCACCGCGCTCACCGTGGCGTCCGGTGCTGACCCTCCCGTGTCGGGCGCACCGCAGCTGGCGCACACACCGGCAATGAGGGCAACAGACACTGTGGTGGCCAGCTGGTGGATGCGTTGTCTTGCAATGGCATTCATGAGATCGCCTCTAGGTCGTGGAGGTTCAGGTGGACAGGACGGCGGCGGCGATGCCGCTGGCGGATCCGAGGAGCGCGGCGCCCGACAGTGCGCCGATGAGGCCTTCGATGCTTTCCTCGCGGTAGATGCGGATGCCGAGGAGTCCGGCGACGAAGATGGCGCGGCCGACACACAGCAGCAGCACGAACCAGGCCAGATAGCCGAGCAGTTGCCCCAGCGGGGCGAACACTTGCGGCGGCAGATTCATGGCGCGCCTCCGGTGACGACGGCACCCATGATCATTCCGGCGGTGGTGGCGATGATTCCGCCGACGAGCGCGGCCAGGATGATCTTCGGCGACTCGACCGCACCGCCATGAAAGCGTTCCCACCCGAATTTCCCGCCCGCATAGATCAGGGCGGCGACGCCGGCGAGCATGACCAGCCAGGACAGGTAGTTGACCAGGTTGATCAACTTCTCCGACCCCGGTGGCGGTTTCGGGTTGACCGTGATGGTTTGGGCGAGGACGATCACCGCCTCACCGGCCGCGTACATGGTGGTCATGGCGTGGGCTCCGAATCAGACAGTGCCGCAGCGTGTTCACGGGTGGCGGCGAGGTGGGTGAGGATTTGGGTGCCGGTGTGGTGGACGTCGGCGGGGACGGCGTCCCGCAACCGGGCACGTCGCGGTGGTGGCGGGTCGGCCGGCTGGTATTGGGCGAGTTCGTCGAGCTCGCATGCGAGGAGTTCGTCGTGCCAGCCGATCTCGTAGACGTGCTCGACCAGGTCCGCGACTACACCCCGGTAGCGGCGCACCACGGCCGGGATCCTGCCGGGGCGGGTGGGGGTCAAAACCAGCCCGATCACCGTGACCCCGTCCGGGGCCAGCCCGGCGTGCCATTCCCGCAGCCGGTCCGCGGCGGCGGTCAGCCCGGGCATGCCCAACCTCGCTGCCACCAGCACGTATCGAGTCGTTGCCGGTGAGGCCGGCCATGCGAGCCCGGTGTCGGCGGCCGGTGCCCACCACCGCGCCAGCGTCGACGCACCCGCCCCGCCGTGGGCACCCATCACCGCGAATAACGGCGGGTAGCGGCCGGTGACCGGCAGCGGCGCGTCCCGCACCGGCGCCCGACGCGCCGGGGCGGCGACCGTCGCCGGATCCAAGCGTGCGCTCGCCGCGCTGTTGCGGCGGGCCAGGCGAAGGACAGGCGCGGACATGGTGGATCAGCTCCGCCTCTGGATGTTGGTGATCACGGTGTCGGGTTGGCTGGGGCGGACGTTGACCAGTTGCAGATAGTCGATACGGGACCCGTCGGGCCGCACCTCGACCACGTGTACCTCGGCGGCGGTCTCGGCGATCGGGGTGATCGCGACACAATGCCTGGTGCCCGGCGGGATCGACCCGATACCTGCCGCCAGCGCCTCGACCACGATTCCGGATTCGGGGCCGAGGAACCGCATCGCAGCATGGGCGCTCCGCTGCACGTAGTAGGCATGCTGGAAGCCCGCGATCACCCCGGCCAGGCTGTGGTTGTCCCCCGCCGCGTCGGTGACCGTGGTCCCGGTCAGGCCCTGGCACGCAATCGGTACGGTCGTCGAGGTCGGTGGCGCGGCAGTGATCGCCGGGACCGCGGCCGGTATCTCCTCCCGGCCGCTGAGGGAGACAACACCGAGACCGATGATCACGGCGGATACACACAGGGCGGCAGTCACGCCCGCCCATGCCCGGCCAGGCACACGCGTTTCCCGCGCGGCGGCGGGTCGTGGGTTGGGGGTGCGCCCGATCCAAGCCCATTCCTCACCGCCGTCGCTGGCGCCGGGCAGCTTTGCCACCGCCGGTCTGGAACTCGGGATAGGTTGCGGTGCAGCAGTTTCGGTGTTATCGAGCCATTGCCAGCCTGGCCCGGTCTGGGCGGGGTTATTGGTGTCGGTCATTGTGGTGGTCACCTCCCTGCACGGAGTCGCGGTGGTGGGATGGGTTGGGGCCCTTCGAGGGGCGAGTGCCGGGGAGAATCAGCAGACAGGTCGGGTACGTCTGCGGACTGTTGATCTCGCCCCGCGAAGGGGTCTAAGGGCCGCCGGTCGCCGGCCGGGTCGACGGCAGCCGCGACGGTGGCGCGGTCGCGTCAGGCGCTGGCGGCGTGGTCGGCAGCGTCGTTGGGGTGGTGTTCTGGGCCGTGGATGGCGTGGCTGGTGGTGGGTTGGTGGTGGCGAGGTCGCGAGCGGCAGCGGTGAGCCAGTCGGCGACGGTCGCGAGTATCGAGCGGCCGGTCGAGGTGGAGGGAATCGTCTGATATGCGCCGTGGCGGCCGCTGGTGTCGCTGTAGTGCGCGGCCGCCGAAACCTCATACAGTTCACCGGGATCGGTGATCAGACCGGTGACCACGTCGAAGGCGTCATTGATCCACCCGATCGCGGTCTGCGGCGGCACCAACTCGACCACCGCGCCGGCGAGTTTCGCGCCGAGTGAGGCGACCGCGCCCCAGGGGTTGGTCAGCCCGACGGTGGCCAATTCAGCGATCGTGGCAGGGGTGAAGACCTTCTGCGCCACCGTGATCGCCGCATTCAGTCCGATCGTGCCGACCTTGAACAACGCCGCCAGCGCCTCGTGCGGACCCGGCGCGACCGTGGCCGGGTCGGAGGCTTCGGCAAGACGTTGCGCCAGGGGTTTGGCCGGGTCGTAGGAGAGTTGGTCGAGGCTGGTGCCGGTGAGGTCCTCGTTCACGACTTCGATGGCGGTGGTGTAGATCGTGGCCGATAGCGCTTGGGCGACAGTGGAGATCGCCGCGACGGGGTCGCGCAGGTCGCTGCGTGCGGTGACGTTGGCGACCGCGGCCGCCAGGCCACTGCCCGGCGGGGTGTCGCAGGTGGCGTCACCGGCCACACACAGATCCGCGACCCGCCCAGCCAACGCACCGAACGACGCCACCGTGGACGGTCCGAGCGCGGTAGCGATGCCTGCCCCGGGCAGGCCAGGATTGTTCAACGTGATCGCTGCGGTGTGGGTGCCGGCTGTCCCTGATGGTGGTGCCGGAGTGCTGGCGTCGGGACGGCCCGGCAAGGCGGGCGTGTTTGCGGGCCGACTCGGGTTGGCCAGCAACGCGATTGCGGCGATCTTGCCGGCGGGCACCCGCGATTGACTGTGCCCGACGCGTTCGGCGAACCGTGCCACTGCGGCCGCGCCCTGGGTGTAGCCGACCACCGCGACTTGGGTGTGCGGGCAGCGGTCCACGACCTGCGCGGCGGTGGCCTCCAGGTCGGCGGCTGCGGCACTCACGGCGTCCTCGAACGCCAGCGGCGCCCCGTCGGATGTGTGGCCGAACCGCAGGTACACGCGCTGCACCAAATCACCGGCCGCAGCCGCAACTGGGGCGAAGACCTGCCCGAGCGCCCCGGTATCGACATTGCTCGGGGTGTCGATAGAGGTTTCCTCGCCACCCTGCACCCCGATCGCATACAGCACGGGGCATGAATCACCCAGCGGCGCAGTCGTATCCGCAGCGGCTGTTCCAGCGGCGAGGGCAGATCCGATCGCAGCCGATGCGAGAACCAGGGCGATTGCGCGGTGGCGTGTGGTTCGGGCTGTGTGCTGGCGAGGGTTCATGGCGAGTATCGCGATCTGGTCGAAGGTGTTGAGGGTGGCCTGCCCCGCCTCGTGGACGAGAGGTGGCGCGGGCGGGGCAGGCCGATTCAGGTGGTTTTCGGTGGTGGTGGGATGCGGCGGTGGGGCAGCAGCGCGGTCAGCCGCAGCAGCGCGTCTTCGCTGCCTTTGCTCGCGGTGCCGGCGTGGCCGGTGAGGAATTCGCGCCAGCTCACCTGCACGCCGCGGTCGCGGTAGGTGTGGTAGAGGTTGCGGCCCATCTCGATCGGGACGATGGCGTCATCGGCGCCGTGATACAGATGCGCCCGCGTCTGGGGGATGGCGCGGCCGGTGGTTTCGTTGGCCAGCAGATACCGCCACATCGGGTCATTCCACGGATCCGGCCGCTCGCACCACTGCCCTAACGACTGGTTGCGGTAGGTGGTGAGTAGGGCGGCGGTGTCCATGGTGGCGGCGGTCTCGGCCATCTGATAGCCGTCCTCGGTGAGGATGTGCGCGACTGGCAGATGCCGGTAGGCGCGGGCCAGCCCGATCAACGCCGCGACCGCCAACCCCGCCCACACGCCCCCATCGGCCGCGGCGATCAGCGCGCCCGGGTCCGCGGCGACCGCGCCGGCCACTACCCCCCGCAGATCGATATCCGGGGCATAGCGTGGCTGCTGTTCGGCCGCCCATACTGCGGCGCGGCCGCCGTCGCCGTATCCCCAGACCGCGACCGCCGGATCCGGGGCATCCAGCTCCGGCAACGCCCGGACCACACGCGCCATGTCGAGTAACGCCCGCGCCGCGTCGCCGCCGGCCAGGAAACGGTGTGGACCGATCCCGGTCACCCCGAGCCCGTGCCCGTCGGGGACCGCGACGGTCCAGCCGCGCTCGAGCAGGGCGGCGATGTGGTGGGCTTCGGCTTCGAACCCCGCCCCGGCCAGCAGCTGCGAGGGCGCGCACCGCCCGCCCAGCCCGTGGAACACGGGCGCGTAGATGACGACGGGCAGCGGATCGGCGAGATCGTCGATGTCGGGGGTGAGCACGATGCCCGACGCCGCCACGGGTGCGCCGAACCCGGTACGGGAGGCGTAGAGGATTTGCCAGGCCCGGGCGGCGTTCGGCAGCTGCGGGGTATCGACGGGGCGGCGGCGCACGATCTGGCCCGGCGCAGTATCGAAAGTCATCACCGGGCTTGCGTAGAAGGTGTCGTCGGCGTTTGCCGTCGTGAGCAGGTCTGTGGTCATCGTCATCGGCTTCCTGCGATGTCGTGGGCGGCGGCGATCAGCCACGCGGTGCCCGAGGTCAGTTGCCCGGTGGTGGCGTAGCCGTTGTGGCGGGCGACGGTGTCGCCGTAGCGGGCCCACACGGCAGGGTTGATCAGATCGGCGTTGTCGGTGACCAGCTGCCCCCACGCCGCGCCAAGCTGCCCGGCCAGCTTCGGCACCAACACCAGCGGGTTCGCCGCGACGGTTGCGGTGATCTCGGTCCAGCGGCCCGCCGCCGCACCCGCCTGCTCCGGCGTCGGTGCCGGTGTCCGGGGGTCGGCGGCCTCGATCAACCGCGCCGCCAATCCCTGCTGCGGCAGGTAGTCGACATTGCCGGCACCGACCTGGAAGTCGTTGAGAATGACGGTGGTCCACGCGTCCCCGAGCGCTGCATTGAATAGGCTGTGCATCGAGGCGACCGCAGCGAACGGGTCGCGCAGGTCGGCCTGGGCGGCGAGTTCGGCACCGACCCGCAGCAGGGCCGCCCGGTCGGGTGCCGAGCAGGCGAGGTCGCCGTCGGTGCAGATATCGGCCACCCGCCCGGTCAACGCGCCATAGCTGGCCTCACCACCCGCGATGCCGCTACCGGCGGCCGGTGGATGCGGTAACTGCACGCCGGCCACGGCGCCCCCGCTGGTGCCGGGAGCCGGGTCCGGAACCGACTGGCCCGGGCGTCCAGGAAAGACGGGAGCTCCCGGTGCCCGGTCGGGATTGGAGTACAAGGCGATCGCCGCGATGCGATCCGCGCTCACCGGGCCTAATCCGGAGCCGACATCGCGGGCGAACATCGACAAAGCTTGCGCGCCTTGGGAATAGCCAACGGCGGCGATCATGGTGCCAGGGCAGGTGTTGGCGACCTCGGCGGCAGCGGCGTCAAGGCGCTGGCGGGCGTCGGCCACCGACGCGGCATACGGGTCGGCGCTGCCGCCGGGCACCGCGCCGCCGAACCCGGCGCCGTAGCTGATGTAGGCGCGCTGCACCAGCTGAGGCACGGTGGCCACGACCGGGCCGAGCAAAGCGCCGATGACGCCGGTGTCGGCCAGTGGGTCGGCTGCGGGTGAGGATTGCCCGGTGCCCTGGATACCCAGCACGAACAACGCCGGGCAGCTCGGACCGATCGGCACGGCACCTGCCTGCCCGGCACCGGAGGCGCCAGCGATCGACGTGACGGCAGCGGTCACCGCGACGGCGGCAGCGACGCGGGATCGAGTGGTGGTTGTCACGGCTGTCCCACCCCCACGCCGGCGCCGAATCCGGCGCCGATGGTTCCGGCGGCGACCGCGGCCACGACGGCGACCGGGATTCCGATCACCGCGGCGCCGGCGGCCGCGCCCGCAGCCGCACCGAGTGCCGTCCCCGCCACACCCGAGGTGACGGTGCCCACGACCGGCACGGGGACCACGGTGCCGAGCGCGGCGCCAGCGATCCCGCCGATCGTGCCGCCGATCGCACCGCCCACCGCCGCACCCACGGCCGCCACCGGACCACCGACACCGACCGCCCCAGCAGCTCCCCCGATCCCGGCACCGGCCAACGTCGCACCGCTCACCCGGTCCGACCGCCCCGCCGGGATACCAACCGAGTCCAGCGCCGTCGCCACCTGCGCTTCAGCGCCGGCAGCTGCATCGTTGATGCCGTCGGCGAGGTGTGGTGGGAGCCATGCTGGGCGCGGGGCCTGCCACTGCCCGATCCGGATCGTGTTCTCCGGCGCCTCGATCGGCGCAACTGGCGGAACCGGTTCGGGCAGATGAAGTTCTTCGATCCGCACCGGTTCCACCGGAGCGTCCGGCGGCGGCACCGGCCGCGACGGAGCCTCGTTCCGGATCTCCGGAGGCTGCACGTAATACACCGGAGGTGAAGCAGGCTCCGGCGGCACCTCCTCCTGCGCTGGCGGTTCCGGAGGCGGCGGTGGCGGTGGCGCCGGGGGCGATGTCGTGCCGGGCTGGGCGGGGACGGTCACGCCGGGCTGATCGGCGATCACTGCCGCGGAATCGGTCAACGCCGCAGCATCGCCAGCGCCGGCCACAATCACCACCGGCACCGCGCCCATCAACAGCAGACGCGCACCACGCCCCTCGCCCGAACCGCGCGACCGAACCGCACCGGCACCCTGCCGGGCCATGAGATGGCGCGTCGAGTTGCTGTGAGATGCACAGGATTTGGGCATGACAAATAGACCCTTCGTCACAAAGGAAGAATGAAAAGAAGAGAATCGCGCGACGGTGCGCGGAAGATTGCTCGCCTCCCAGGCACCGAACCTGTTCTGGGAGGCGGTTTTCAGCTACCGCAGTGTCAGAGAAGCGGCAGGATCAGGGTCAGGCCGTTGATGATCACCGACAGCCCGTTGTTCAGTACAGACAGGCCGAGGTTGAGGTAGTCGAGAATCACGATGGGATCCACGGAGGATTTCCTTTCGCCGGAAGTGGACTTGCACCACCATCCAAACCGTGAAAAGGGCTCCCGCGCTAGGGTTTCGAGTGGACACGATTGTTGTAAACACTGCAGTGGCCAATCGCGATAGGCCGCTGACCAGGCAATTCCATCCAATTTGCTGCCGCCAGGGTAAAAGACCCTTTGGCGTCACGCGCGCCGCCAACAACGGCACGTCCGGGACTTGAGCACAGATTCAGCAATCCAGACGAGCGGGCGATTCGCGACATGCCTTGCCGGTCGGTACCCACTCTGGTAGAACCGGAAACATCTGTTCGGGGGAACTTTTCAGCATATCTGTGCCCCACCCTTCGATGGAAGACCCCAAGAAAGGGGGACTTCCGGCCATGACCCGGAACCCCACACGCCGACCCCACCCCACCGACCACGAGCGCCCGCACATCCCGACCCTTGGCAGCGCCTGCCTGCAGATCCGCAACACGCTCGGCATCTCCCGCGCCACCGCATACCTGCGCCACGGCGTCAGCACTACCTACCTCGCCAAGATCGAAAGCGACCGGGCCATGCCCTCACTGGAGGTACTCGAACAACTCATCGCCGGCTACCGCTGCGGACCTCACCAGGCGCGCTACCTGCGTGAACTCCGCGCACCAGCAGTCGACCTGGACGCTCCCGACAAACTGCGGCAGCTCGTCGCCAGCGATACAACCCTGATCGCCCAGCTGACCGACCTCACCAATCGCGGCATCCTCGCCGCCTACGTCGACCCGCTGTGGAACATCCTGGCCTGCAACGACAGCTTCCGCGCGGCCCTGCCCGGCATCGAGTCCACCGACTGTATCCCCACCTGGCTGTTCACACCCGAGGCCCGGGAGGTCCTCGTCGAATGGGAAGCCGAAACCGCCCGCGCCATCGCCACCACCAAACCCGTCCTCGCCCGCTACCGCGACTCGATCCAGGTCCGCGACATCATGCGCCGCCTCGGCCCCAACAGGGACTTCCAACGCCTCTGGGCACCCACCGTCGAGGTCATCTACGGCCGCCCCGTCACCGACCTCCTCCACATCCGCGACCCACACTCCGATGAACTCACCTCACTGCACCTGGTCATCGCCGAACCCGGCCACCCCTACAACATCCAATTGCTCATCGCCACACCCCAGCCATATTCCGGCCCCCCAGATCCCAAACGAGCCCCCGACACGCCGGACACGACACACCGATGACTACTAGAACGCCGCCGTCTCCTCGCGCGATCCGGGCCGATGGCGATTCGCGACAAGCCATCCGCCTCGTCCGCACGCAACACACCTACAGCAAACATTTGCATCCGCCGGTTGCTTGACGCCGAAACGCCGGATCCACGTTGCCACCCGCAGCCGAATCTGGCTGCCAGAATTCGCGCGAGTCTTCCAACGGGCGAGTACACCCTTCGGATTCAGTTGCCGATAAGCGAATAAAACAATTAGATCGAATCGGTCGATACGAAATGCGGCGCAGGTAATACCCTGGGTGGTGGGCACGGGGTTCACCTCGATCGGTGTCTTTCCATCGAAAACTCGTGCTGCAGAGGTGACTAGGGATCGTGACGAATCGGTCGTGCCGAACTCACTACATCTGCCACGGACCTGCCCGTGTCATATGCTTTGGACAGGCCACTGACCGGCTGCTCAATATGCGACACCAATGCTCGATTTGCGTCATCGCGGAGGGGGGGCTCGAATGAGCGATCCGACTTACCATCTCGACCAGCTCGACACCAGCGAGCACCCGCGAGCCGAACGGCTCGATAGCTGGATGGGCTACGTAACCGGACACCACGGTGCGTTGTCGTACTCGTTCTCCCGAGACAGCAACGGCTTCATCGGAAACAGCAGAACGGCACATGCCGGCGATCACAAGCTGGTCGAGTTCACCTCCCACGCCGCCAGTTACCGGCGCACCCCACGCCACCTCCGCGACAACGACTTCGGTGACCGCGTTTCTCTCATCATCCCGGTCACCGGCACCGCTGTGCTCGAGCAATCCGACACCCAGATCACCCTCACACCAGGACAACTGGGCGTCATCTCGATGGCCAGACCACTCACGCTGACCCACAACAGCAACGCCAGAATCCGGATGCTCACCTTCCCCCACGACGAAATCAACAACATCCTCCGGCGGACAGCACCGCTCACCGGCCACCAAGGTCGCACCGCCCACGCCGCCGTCTCCGCCCTGACCTCAACACTGGTGACCCATCGAGAGTCGGTCACCGGCACCGAATTCCTCGCCATCACCACCCGCCTTACCGACCTCCTCGCCGAAACCCTTCACGAACAACACGCCCCACTCGCCAGCCGCCTAGACCGCCTCGCGCACGACGCCCGCACCTACATAACCAACAACTCCGGCCACCAGTGGCTCACACCCGACGCCATCGCCGAACACCTAGGCTGCTCGAAGCGCACACTCGAACGAGCACTACACGACACGGGCACCACACCTGCCAAGCTGATCCGCGACACTCGTCTCGCCGCCGCATACCGGCTCCTGACCGACCACCGCAACCGGCAAACGATTCACGAAATCGCGACCACCAGTGGCTTCCCCTCCATCGCCGCATTCAACAAGGCCTTCCGCCATCAGTACCAGGCGCCGCCCAGCCGAATCCGGGCTACCACCGCGAACGCTGATGGAACGCACGCCAGACGATCCCCACAACAGGATTGAGCGACACTGGGCTGAAGATCAAATTCGCCGCTAGGCTACTCACCCATGCTGACTCGGTGTGCGCTTCTACCCAGCATTGAACGTCGATGGCAATGTTCCGGGTTGAACACCAACCTCGCGGAACAGCACAGATCGAACCGCTAGGTCAACACCTTTCCGGGCCACACCCTCGCCGTCAAGGACAAGGAATTTGAGCACCCGTGTCCACCGAAACAAACCGATGACGGACGCCGGACGATCACGCATCTCGGAGAGCACCAGGATCGCCGGCCGTCGCGCTCTCCACCGCACAGACTCCCCCAAAACTGCGACTTCAATCACCGATAACGCGCTATCAGCGCAGTTGTTCGATGACTGGAGCGAACGCATCCAGATACGGCTCCAGCACGGTGACATACGAAAGACCGAAACGATCCTGCCGTTCGCGCAGTTGCTGAGCCATCTCAAAGGGAGTGCCGAACAACAACATTGGCAGGTCGTCAGGCGCTTCGCTCGGCAGCATCGCGCCGAAGGCGTCAAGAACGGCGTTGCGCTCGGACGTCGCAGCGACTGCGTGCACGGGCATATTCAACTCAACACTGGGGGCCCGCTCCCCCAGCATGCTTCGGACGTAGTCAACGCGACTGTCAATTTCCGTTGCACCAGCAAACCGGGGGACCCCACCGGGCCCGATCGCGGCGCCAGTGAGCGCGACAATGTCACCATGCGTGGCAGCGAGCTTCAACATGCGGTCACCCCAACCGGCAATAAATAGAGGTGGACCACCAGGTTGGACTGGGCGCGGCTGGCTATCTGGGTCGGCGAAGAGCTTACGTAGGGTCTCGACGGTGCTCTCGACGTGACCGACGCGCTCACTGCCAGTGCCGAACGGCATCCCCGCCTTCTCGAACTCCGCCTGTACATAACCGGCACCAAGGCCTACCTCAAGGCGCCCGTCCGTGAGTTGATCGGTACCGGCAACGTCGCGGGCGAGTAGTACGGGGTTGTAGAGCGGCGCGTTGAGCACGAAGGTCGTGAGCCGTACACGTTCCGTAGACTCAGCTGCGAGAACCAATGCAGGGAATGGGGCGGGCATTCCGAGATGGTCGGCGACTCCGATCACATCGTAGCCGAGCGCCTCCGCTCGACGACATTTGTGTATCCACCCCGCCCGCGATTCCGGAACAACCATCGTCACTCCGAACCGGAATCCGCGTTGCTGCAACACGACTCTTGTTTACCATGTCGACGTGGAGGCCGCTAGGCGAGAACCGCTCCGACAGGGTCATCCCTGACTTGCCGATTTATGCCCTTCTAGGACCTCATGCCAGTCGGCTACCTGCCCTCGATAACAGACGTCTACCAGTAACAATCCCGTCAACCTGTTTGAACGGCGATGGGCCGCCAATCGGAGCAACCGTCGCGTCCCTGGCCAGCCATCGACAAGCCATCCCGCAGTAGTGCTGGCATCCCTGGGAGGTTGCGCGTTGACTGTTGGCGATATCAAAGGCGGCTTGCAATTCCGGCCGGCACGGAAGGTCGCGCACACCTGGACGCGCCGGATACGGTCTGCTCATTAGCGTTACGATCTGTGTGCCCGACCTGCGGAACGATGGTCTCACTCAGGCCGGGTGGCGAAATCTCTGAATCTGAGCGATGCACACCACCTTGCGGTGTCCCGCACGACGCGACTGGGATCAAGGACCACTCGTATCCGTGAGTGTGCGCGGGCCATTTCTGGCGAGTTCTGTCGAAGTACGCTTTCATTGAGTTGGGAGATTCAGCAGGCGGGCCAGGAAGGCCCCCATGCCGACACATACTCGCCGCTCCGCATCAAATGGTCGCTCCAATCGGGCCACCTGGCGCGCCCTCGTCTCCAGCGGCGTAAGGCCATTTTTCTGGTCATCCAACTGGATTATCGCCACCTGGGTATCAGATTCAGGTCACCTCGTAACCGCAACTGACAGGTTCGCGCTGGCGGTGGACTACTCGTTGTATTTGCAGGGAGCAGCGGCGAGCGCTGGTCCGCCGATAGGCGGGACATCCATCCCAGTAGGTGCACGCACTAGCTCGATCAAGGCGGTTCAGCAATCCGGTAGCGAACTTCAGCCCCTTGAGCAATCAGGACCTACCGATGTCTTCTGATCATGATCCTCGATCTCGGCCTATCCGCCGATGGGCAACTACAAGTGAGGCCGCCGCATACATCAAGGTCCATCCAGAAGTGCTTCGTCGCTGGAACCGCGAGCGTCACAAACACGCGTGGCTGCCCAAGCCCAAGCGGGTCGGGAAGGACCTTCGCTGGGACCTCAACGAGCTCGACACCGCCCTCGAGGGACAAGCGGATGACCAACCTCAACGATTAGCGAAGGAGTAGCTATGCTCTTTTCTCTTACCCTCGAGCACTTGATCATCGACTCAACGCCACGCTGGGAAGTTTCACAGCACAACTCAGCGAGAGGTCAGCCAGAGTGCGCGTCCTTCACACGCCTCACGAAGGTCGGAGGTTCAGGCAGCAGTGGCTAGAACTGGGCGGCCTCCGCGAGATCTAGGGGTCCCAGGGTCGGTCAGGTTGACTAGGCTCCGGCCGGGCCACTGGATGGCCGATACTTTGGTGCGTGACCGTAGTGGCCGACCCCGGCGGGTAAGCAGAGTCTCGCCAGATCGCTTCGACAGTCGAGGCAGGCGGGTGCCCGACAAGGACGGCAGTCGCGCTGCGGCCGCCGCGCGGGCAGCAGCGGCGGCGTTGGCGCCGGACACTAGCGGGCAACTGACCCTGCAAACGACTGTCGCCGAACTCTGGACCGTCTATCGTGCGCACTTGGTCAAGAAAGGCCGCGCGGAAAACACCCTGCGGCTGTATGATCGCTGGGCCGCGTTACTGGTGGATGAGTACGGCTACCGGCGCATCGGCCCCGCCGAATTCACTACTGGCACTGTCGAATCGTTCCTCGATGCCGTCGCGAATAACCACGGTCGAGGATCCATGCTTAATGCTCGATCGATGCTATCCGGCATGTTCCGGTACGCGGTACGCCGGGGCCCGCTCCATGTAAATCCGGTCCGTGAGGCGGAGATCCCAGAGAACGTCGCCCCGAAGGGTCGCGTCGGCGGAGCAGCGCACATTGGTGTCGATGAGCTCTGCTTCATCTTGGCATCGGTGTATTGGTCCACGGTGCCATGCCCACGGAAACTGACCAAAGCCGAGGAGAAGCGAGGGATCCGTTCCTATACCCCTCCGACGGTCGCACAATTCTGCGAGGGCGCAGACCTCGCCGACGTTATCGCGATCATGGGCGCAACCGGCCAACGCCCCAGCCAGGTGCTCGGCCTCGCATGGCCGTTCTACGACCGGGAACGCCGGACAATCCGGACTGTCGGCAAGGTCGTGCGCATCCCTGGAAAGGGACTGGTCCGCGTCGTCAACGACGACGACCCGAAGAATCCCCAAGGCACGATTGCGCTCCCCGATTTCGCCGTTGAGGTCCTCGACCGACGGTGGGAGCTGCTACGGAAGAGGAAGCGGGACTGCCCACCCCCTGGCAACTACGACGTTGACCTGATCTTCCCGACATCAAAATGGACACTGCGCGACCCGGTGAACGTCAACCATCAATGGCAACGTGTCCGCGAGGCCCTCGGGCTACCGGACGATGTCGTCCCCTACTCGTTCCGCAAACTCGTCGCAATGATCTTGGATGACGAAGGGTTGTCGGCGAGGGTCACCGCCGACGTCCTGCAGCACGCCGATCCGGCCATGACTCAGCGAAAGTACATGGCCCGAGGGCGGGTGCATCACACCGCGGCTGCGGTCGTCCACAGTGCGGTGATGGCCGGGCTCGGCAAGCCGGCGCAGGATGACGCCGCAATCGGACGTGACGCGACTTTCTTGAGACTTAGTTGCGAGTTCGGCGGCCGTGGTACGAAAATGGCCCCTGACCGTGCAGAGTGAACTGCCGGTCAGAGGCCTTTCCTGCTCCCCCATCTGGACTCGAACCAGAAACCTGCCGATTAACAGTCGGCTGCTCTGCCAATTGAGCTATAGGGGACTATCCTGTTGGCTCGTTTCGTTCCGGGCGAGCCGAGGTGAAACTTTAGCGTATCGGTGGGCGGGGGCCCAAATCGTGTCGTCAGAGGGGGTTGAGGGGGCGCTGAGCGGGGCATCTGGGGGGTGGGCGGATCGACAGGGGTGGTGGGCTTCGGGCAGGATGTAGGCCGCGGACAGGCGAACGGGAGGAGCTCGAACAGATGCTGCGGTTGATGATCGGCATCGCGGCCGGGTATGTGCTCGGCAGCAAGGCCGGGCGGGCGCGCTATGAGCAGATCAGCGCGGCTACTCGCGCGGTCACGGGGAGCCCGGTCACCCGCAAGCTCGTCCAGGTGAGCAGGCAGAAACTGTCGGACAAACTCAGCACTCGGCCGGCGCTGGAACCGATGGAGCCGATCGACGAGCGCACCACCGTGCTGGTGCCGCACGATCAGCTGCGGCGCTGAGACGACCCGTCAGAACAGGTACTGCCGATCCGCGGCGATCATGAAGCCGTGCCCGGCCTGATCGCAGCGGACGCCCGTCGGCATCGACGTGCAGGCGGTGCCGCGGACGATGATCGTCTCCCCGTACTCGAGCACGTTCCCGCCGCCCTTGCGCGAGCCGTCGGTGGGTGAACCGACGAAGAAGCCCTGATTCACGCACATGAACCGGGCCGCGCCGCCGAGGACCTGCGCTGCCACAGCGCGGTCGGCGCGGCTGGTATCGCAATCGGCCAGCTCCGGGGGCACCACTGCGGTCGTGCCGAGCTGGCAACCGGTACCGAGTTCACCTTCATTGATGAAGCCGCACATGATGTTTCCGGTCGGCGACTGGAAATAGTAGTAGTTGCCCTGCTGGAAGTCGCGCGCGTCGACGGTGGCGTCGTCGCGGGAGGGCAGGGTGGTCTCGGTGCCGGCCGGTTCGCCGGGCGGCGGGGCGGGTTCCGGTGTGCCGGCGGTGATCGGACGATCGGTAACCGAGGCACTCGATACCGATGACGTCGTGGGGCTGTCCGCACCACAACCCGACAGACCGATGGCCACACACACCGCCAGGCCCGCGAACAACGCTCGTCTCATGGCCACGCCTCCCACCGCTGCTGCCGAACCCGACTACCGGGTGGATCATGGGGCCGCCCGGATTCGTTACGGCGCCGGCGAGCCGGCTCAGTGCGGGGCGAAGTCGTCGGAATTGCCCATGGCCTGCTCGAGCAGACTCTTGCGGTACTGCTCCAGCGCCACCAGATCACCGAACAACGCCAGATAGGCCTCGGATTGTTCGGTGGACGACACCCGGTGCAGTTTCGATTTCAGTTCGGCGATCTGGCGGCCGACCAGACCTTCCTGGGCGCGGGCCAGAACACCGGTGACGAAGCGCGGGATGTCGTCGGCCGACTTCACCGGGAGCGGTTCGCTCGCCAGTTCCGAGATCAGTGCGCGCACGGTGAGGTCGTCGGTGCGGTCGGAGACCGCGCCGACCCACTCGGCACCGACGAGGCCGGCCGCGGTGCCGCCGGCCTCGGCGATCAGGGTGCGGATGTGCACGTAGGCGGGGTGGGTGAAGGCCTCGGTTTCCAATGCGTCGAACGACGGGCCGGCGATGGACGGGTATTGCAGCCCGGCTGCGAGCGCCTGGCGTTGCGGAAGCAGCGTCGGATCGGTCGGATTCGGCCGTGCCACCGGGGCATCCGTGCCGTTCTGCGCACGCGGACGACGCGCCGCACCGGTGGCCGTGCCCCCGGTGCGCAGCCGTTTGGCTTCTTCTTCGACGCGGCGGTAGACGGTCTGCACGTCCAGCCAGCCGGTGCGGTCGGCCAGGTCGGTGGCGTAGCGCTTGCGCCTGCCGTGGTCTTTGATCTGTGCCACCAGCGGCACGCCCCAGCGCAGCACCTCGACCTGGCCGTCGCGGGTGAGGTCGTTGATGCGTGGATCCTTGCGCTTCTCGATCTCGCTGTCGAGGGCGAATTCGAACAGCAGGCGGCGTTTGGCCACCACATCGCGCAGGGCGGCGTCGCCGGAATGCTGACGCAGCTCACACGGATCCTGGCCGTCGGGTGTGGTGGCGACGTAGATCTGGGCGG
Organism: Nocardia sp. CDC519; assembly: GCF_059509835.1. Taxonomy (NCBI): domain Bacteria; kingdom Bacillati; phylum Actinomycetota; class Actinomycetes; order Mycobacteriales; family Nocardiaceae; genus Nocardia; species Nocardia sp. CDC519. Next base: position 4,314,891 of record NZ_CM183377.1, read on the forward strand.
CCACCTTCTGATCGTTGAGGAAGGCCTTGAGCGCCGCCGCCTGGCCCGCCGCGTCACCGTCGAAGGTGAAGATGATCTCGCCGCGCCAGAAGTTGTCGTCCATCAGCAACCGACGCAGGATGGCCAGGTGATCGTCGCCGAAGGCCGTACCGCACGCCGCGACAGCGGTTTTCACACCGGCCAGGTGCATGGCCATGACGTCGGTGTAGCCCTCCACGACCACCGCCTGATGCCCCTTGGCGATCTCACGCTTGGCGTGATCGAGCCCGAACAGCACCTGAGATTTCTTGTACAGCACCGTTTCCGGCGTGTTGACGTACTTGCCCGGCATGGTGTCGTCGTCGAAGAGTTTGCGGGCGCCGAAGCCGATGACCTCGCCCGCCAGGTTGCGGATCGGCCACAGCAAGCGACGGTGGAACCGATCGATCGGACCGCGCCGCCCTTCCCTGGACAGGCCGGCCGCTTCGAGTTCTTTGAACTCGAAGCCTTTGCGCATCAGGTACTTGGTGAGGGTGTCCCAGCCCGCGGGAGCGTAACCGCAACCGAATTGGGCGGCCGCGGCCGCGTCGAAGTTGCGTTCGGTGAGGTAGGCGCGGGCCGCTTCGGCTTCGGGTTCGCGCAGCCTGGCCATGTAGAACTCGTGGGCCGCGGCGTTGGCGGCGACCAGCCGGGCGCGGGTGCCGCGGTCGCGCTGGACCGAGGTGCCGCCGCCTTCGTAATTGATCTGATAGCCGACCTTGTCGGCGAGCTGCTCGACGGCCTCGACGAAACCGACGTGCTCGATCTTCTGGATGAAGGCGTAGACGTCGCCGCCCTCACCGCAACCGAAGCAGTGGAACAGGCCGTGATTCGGCCGCACATGGAACGACGGTGATTTCTCGTCGTGGAACGGGCACAGGCCCTTCATGGAGTCGGCGCCGCCCCGCTTCAGCGCGACGTACTCCCCCACCACGTCCTCGATCCGGACGCGTTCGCGTATCGCAGCGATATCGCGATCTGGGATTCGTCCGGGCACTGTTGAAGTCTAGCGGGCGGCGCCGGACGCGGGCCGCGGAGCCGTCGCTGCCAGGAGCCGGCCTCGGGCGGACGTGATCGGTGCTACGCACCGGTCGAGCTGTGCGCGCGGACGCGCACCGAGCAGGGTACGACCGCGATCAGTGCGCGAGCCGCGCGGCGATCCGTTCCAACCGGCTCTCGGTATAGGACGCGATCTGGTCGACGATCACCCGCACCCGTGCGGTGTCGTCGGCGGCGGCGTCCCACCACGGCAGCAGCAGCGGGTCGAGACCGGTGGGCGCGGCCGCCAGCAGGCTCTCGGCGACGGCGGTGATGCGGTCGCGCTGGGCGGCCTGACGCAGTTTGTGATCCGGATCGGACATGACGTAGCGCAGCGCCACCGTTTTGAGGATGGCGACCTCGGCGGCCACGATCGGCGATATCTCCAGGTCAGCGGCATATCGGGTGAGCGGTCCCGGCCCGGCGACCCGGCGGGTGTCGACCACCGCCGCGGTGGCGAACCGCCCGACGAGTTCACTGGTCAACCGCTTCAAGGCGACCGAATCGGTGAGCGAGCCGTCATAGGTGAACACCCGGCGCACCACCGGCAGCTCCGACAACCGCTGGGCGGCGGCGACCAGATCGTCGACCGACAGCGACCGATGGTGCACATGGCCCATCTCCGCGAGTGCGCGTTGCTCGACACGATCGGCCAGGGCGCGCAGGTCGATGCGCCCGGCGATGATGCCGTCCTCGACGTCGTGCACCGAATAGGCGACGTCGTCGGACCAGTCCATGATCTGGCATTCCAGGGCCTGCCTGCGCGGCGGCGCACCCTTGCGCACCCAGGCCAGCCGGTCGGCGTCGATGTCGTAGGCGCCGAACTTGGTGCCGGAACCGGCGCGCTGCCACGGGTACTTGATGGCGGCGTCGAGAGCGGCTCGGGTCAGGTTGAGGCCAGCGCTGGTGCCGTCGGCCTCCAGCACCTTGGGTTCGAGCCGGGTGAGGATGCGCAGATTCTGGGCGTTGCCTTCGAAACCGCCGTATCGGTCGGCCCAGATGTCGAGAGCCTGCTCGCCGTTGTGGCCGTAGGGCGGATGGCCGATGTCGTGGGCGAGTCCGGCCAGATCGACCAGATCGGGATCGCAGCCGAGTCCGTCGGCGATGCCGCGGCCGATCTGGGCGACCTCGATCGAATGGGTGAGCCGAGTACGCGGGGTGTCGCCGTCGCGCGGGCCCATGACCTGGGTTTTGTCGGCCAGTCTGCGCAAGGCGGCCGAATGCAGCACGCGGGCGCGGTCGCGGGAGAAATCGCTGCGATGGCCGTTGCTGTCGCTGGTGAGCCCGGCGGTTTTCGGGCCCTCCAGGACCAGGCGTTCGCGGTCGTGCGCGCTGTAACCGTCGGCGCTCATCTCATTGCCCCGCGGTGTAGCTGAAGTCGGCGGAGAAGTGGGTGAGCTGATACCACAGCAGCGCGAATGTCTCCCGGAAGATGCCGTGCGCCTGCGATTCCCTGGTGTAGACGGCCGGACCGGTACGGGTGGGTGCGGTCCAGGCGTCCAGGCCCGCGTCCCGCGCCATGGTGCGGGTGCGCAGCGAATGCCACGGATCGCTGACGAGCACCGCCGAGGACATGTCGCGGGCGCGCATGGCCGTGGCGACGGCTTCGACGCTGCGCAGGGTGTCCGATCCGGTCTCCACGGCGAGGATCCGGTCGGCGGGTATGCCTCGGTCCATCAGATAGTTCTTCCCCGATGCGGCCTCGGTATACAGATCCCCCTCTTGTTTTCCGCCGACGGTGATCACTCGCGGCGCGACCCCGGCCTCGAACAGGTCGTAGGCCTGATCGAGCCTGGCCTCGAACACCGACGACGGCGTGCCGGAATACTGCGCGGCGCCGAGCACCACGATCGCGTCGGCCTTGCGGTAATCGTCGATCCGCGCCACCTGCCACACCCGGAACGCCGTGCCGAACACCAGCACCGTTCCCACCAGCACCACCCCCGCGACCAGCCGCCACCCCCATCGCAGCATGCCCGCTCCTACTCCCCGCGCCACCGCGGGTTCGGTGACAGTGCCCGTCCGTGTGCGCAGTGGTGCCGAATTCACTCCTCGAGTTTGCCAGCTGGGTTGTGCTGTTCCATCCGGGCGAAGGTTCTCCATCGAATCGTTACTGATCTCGGCTCAGGTGCGCTCGCCGGGTCGTGCCGTGGAGGTGCGGCCGAGTGCCGCGCTTTCGTTGTCGGCGGTCAGCCGGTAGATGGTGCGTTCGAGGGTGGGCAGGATGTCGGTGATCTCGATCGAGCCGATGGCGAACGCGCCGATCAGTGCCAGCGTCATATTGGTCATGATCAACGCCACGTCCTCGGCGTAGATCGGGTCCAGATCGCTGAGCAGGCCGAGCGCGACCGGGAGGACCGCGTTGAAGCCCTGGGTATCGAGACGCTGCCCGCCGGGGCCGAGGCGGGCGCGGTGGTAGGCCTCGAGCATTCTGGGATTGCGCTCCCATGGCTCGAAGACCGTGCGCAGCACCATCGTCAGGCCGTCGCGAACGGTGACGTCCGCGGGCAGCGGCGCCATGTCCGAATAGGTGTTGTCGGCCATCCACTGCTCGACCGCGGAGACGATCAACTCGTCACGGGTCGGGAAGAGCTTGTAGACGGTCGCGAGGGAAACATGCGCGCGACGGGCGATGAGCCTGAGTTGGACCGCGTCGTAGCCGTCGGACTCGAGCACGTCGAGCACGACCGCGATGATCTGTGCCGATATCTCGGATTCTCGCCCGCTACCCACCTTGGTGACAGTAACCCGGAGCGTCGGTAACGGGGTTACCAGCAGTGGGTAACCGTGTTACCCTCTCGTGAGCCGCTTCACATCCGAGCCCCGCCACATGGGCGGATGCGGGCGGCGACCGACCACGCGTCGCCGGGGGGACGGCCCACAACTCGCCGAAATCCGCGACGCCGCCCGCGATCCACCGGGCTATCGCACAGGCAGCCGAGGGCGCCTGGCCTCAGAAAGAAGATCCATGCAGCCACAGCACCACGGCCCGCACCCACGCAGACGGCACGGACGCATCCGGCGGGCACTCGCCGCCGGTACGATCGCCTGCCTGAGCGCTGCGGCGGGCCTCTACACCGCCGCAGCGGCCGGCGCCGTCCCCGAGTTCTACACGCCCCCGGCCGATCTGCCCGCCGAGCGTGGCGCGATCGTCAAGACCGAGCCCATGCCGCTGTTCATGATGGCTCCGGGCACCGAGGGCTGGCCGGTGCAGGCGCAGCGAGTGATGTTCAGCTCGCGCACCCAGCACGACGTCCCGGTAGCCGTCACCGGTACCTTCATCGACGCGACGCAGCCGTGGCGCGGCGCGGGCGAACGTCCGACCATCGTCATCGCACCGGGCACCGTCGGCCAGGGCGATCAATGCGCGCTGTCGCTGGCCTTCAGCACCGGCATGCATGTCAGCACCGAACCGCTGTCACTGTCGGCGAATCAGGAATCGCAGTCGGCCGCGGCGTGGAACGCACTCGGCGCGCGGGTGTTCGTCACCGATTACATCGGGCTCGGCACGCCGGGCGTGCACACCTACGCCAACCGGATCGAACAGGCGCACGCCGTGCTCGATGCCGCCCGTGCCGCCAACACCCTCGCTGGCAGTGGATCCCGTACACCCCTTGCCATCTGGGGCTACTCACAGGGCGGCGGAGCGGCAGCGGCCGCGGCGGAGATGCAGCCGAGCTATGCGCCCGAGCTGAACCTGAAGGGCACATGGGCCGGTGCTCCGACCGCCGACCTGATGCAGGTGGTCGGCCAGATCGACGGCAATCTGATCGGCGCCGCCATCGGATTCGCGATCAACGGTTTCACCGACCGCTACCCCGAACTGCGCAGGATCGTCGACGAACTCACCACCCCGAGCGGTCGCGCCCTGCTCGACAGCGTGCGCACCGAATGCATCGCCGACATCATCGCCAAGCACCCGTTCACGCGGACCAGCGATATGACCGTCGACGGCAGGCCGCTGTTCGACCATCTGCGCGAACTCCCCGCCGCGGCCCAGATCCTGCGCGAGCAGCGCATCGGCAGCCTCACCCCCACCAGCCCGGTGTTCATCACGCACGGCCGCAACGACGACACCGTGCCCTACGGGCAGGGCCGCCAACTGGCGCAGGACTGGTGCGACAAGGGCGCGACGGTGACCTTCCGCACCAACGAACTCCCGCCGATCGCCCCCGGCACCACATTCGGCAACCACTTCGGGCCCGAGATCATCGACGGCTTCGGCACCGATAACGCGATCACCTATCTGCTCGACCGCCTCGCCGGAAAACCGTTGTCCGGCTGCACGTTCGACTGAGCCGAGAGGCCCGGGGCGGCATGCCCCCGGGCCTCACCCGAGCCGGTCGACGCCGGAGTCAGCGGCGACGCCGCTCCTGCGGGTCGACCCCTTCGGTGTCGATGCGTTCCTTGCGGACGGTGTCGGAGACCGTCTGCTCCTCGGGAACCTCGTCCACCGCCAGCCGGACCTGCTCGACCGGTACCGATTCCTTGTGCGCCGTCACGCGGTCTTCGTGCAGCGTCACCTCGCGCTCGTCTTCGGCGATATCGCCGGTAACGGCGGACGGGTCGGTGATCGGTTCACGTTCGACCCTGACCTCCTCATGTGTCGTCGGCACGGTGATGGACTGCTCCTCGGTCACCACGTACTTGCGCAGCCGGGCCTTGCCGGTCGCCTGCCGCTCGGTGTCGACATCCAGGCGTTCCTCCGAACGCACCATGGCCTCGTCGCTGTCGGTACGGCCGGTGCGCCCGCCCATCTGCTGCTCGGTCCCCGTCATCCCGGCCGCGCCACCGGCGGGAGCGGCGTGCCTGCCGTACTCTTCCCATCCGGCATGGCCGGGGTCGATGCCGTAGTGGACGAACAGCTCCGATTCCGCTTCCGGGGTGATCAGTCCGTCACGCTCGAGGTGCGGCGCTGATTTCACCGCCTCTTTTCCGACGCTCACCTGCACCTCGTCGGAATCCTCCCGGACGCGAGCGCCGGCGAGGGGCACGAGTGAATCGTCTCGGAACAGGCCTGTGCTCACCGCTGCCCAGGTCGGCTGACCCGAGCTGTTGTCGACGTAGACGCGCTTGACTTTGCCGATCTTGTCGCCGCCGGGGTCGTAGACGACATCACCGATCAGATCTTCCACTTGTTGAGCCATGTCTTCCTCCTCGTTGTGCAGCGAAGGAGCGACGACGGGCCGGGTATGCGGCCTTACGCCGCGAGTCTGGTCCTATCGATCGAGCCGGTCGGTCCGACTCGATGCGTGAGACATCACCGAGTTCAGCGGTCTCCATCCGTAGCCGATGCCGTGAAGCCATCGATCAGCTACACCGTGGCTACTACCCGGCATCTGCGGACACAAACACCAGCGGCATCATTTTTCCGCGGGTGGGTGACGCGGGCGGACAGCCGGGGTAGCATAAGCTCAAACTTATACAAGGAGGTTGTTGCGATGCCATTGCTCACTGATCCGGTTGCCGTCGCCGGGCTCGTAGTACGCGAGGTTCGAAACGGCGAACGGGACGGCGAACCGACCAAGATCGCCATCGCGCGCCGGAGCTACCCCACCGACCGGGAGGATCTCTGGGACGCGCTGACCAACGCGGAGCGGATTCCACGGTGGTTTCTGCCGGTGACCGGGGAGTTGAAGGTCGGCGGCCGGTATCAGCTGGAGGGGCATGCCGGTGGCGTGGTCGAACGGTGCGACGAGCCGGAGTCCTTCACGCTGACCTGGGAGATGGGTCCGCAGGTGTCGTGGGTGCAGGTCAGCCTCGCCGCCACCGACGCAGGCACACTGCTGCAATTGACGCACGAGGCACCGGTCGATCCGGAGATGTGGAAGCAGTACGGGCCCGGCGCGGTCGGGGTGGGCTGGGATCTGCTGCTGATGGCGCTCGGCCTGCATCTGTCCACGGGAGCGGCGGTCGATCCGGCCGAAGGCCTGGCGTTTCCGACCACACCGGAGGGCACGGAATTCGTCCGCACCGCCGCCACCGGCTGGGCCGAGGCCGCCGTTGCCGGCGGTGACGATCCGGCCGAGGCGCGCGCGGCCGCCGAGCAGACCATCACCTTCTACACGGTGGAGCCCGAGGAGAACCCCGAATCCTGATGAGCTCGGCCGCGGAAAAGATCTTCGAGGCGCTCGGCGACCCGGTGCGGCGCCGGATCCTCGAACTCGTGGCGGGCGGTGAACAGCCGGCAGGCACGGTCGTCGCCGCCGTCCAGGAGCACACCGCCATCTCCCAGCCCGGCGTCTCCCAGCATCTGAAGGTGCTGCGCGATGCCGGGCTGGTCACCGTGCGAGCCGAGGGCAACCGCAGGCTGTACGCGGTGGATCCGGCGGGTGTTGAGGTGGCCAAGGCGTGGCTGGCCGGGCTGGCCGACCCACTGGCGCAGTTCGCCCAACCGCTCGATGCGCTGGCCACCGAGGTGGCGCGCGGGAAACGGGCACGGCGAAGCGGGACCGCTCGCGCGGACGATTCGGCCGGGCGCGCAACCCGGCCTGCGTGAGTCCGGCCGTCGCGCACGAAACGACGACGGTGGTCGGGCTATGCCGACCCGACCACCGTTCATCCGTTCAGCCCGGCCGCGGATCAGCGGCCGGCCGGATCAGCTCCCGAGGCGCGCCTCGATCGCCTCGATGATGCGCGGGCGCAGTTCGGCGGCACGGATCACCGCGTCCACCGAACCCACCTCGACGGCCCGGTGGATGTTGTGCACCTTGTCGAACTCCGCTGCCACATCGCCGAGTTTCTCCGCCCGCACCGAGGACCGGAGCTCATCGAGTTCGGCGGTCAGCTCGGCACGGTCGGTGCCCGCGGCGTTGGCGGCGCGCGTCTCCAGATCCTGGATCCGCGGGTCGGCCGCGGTGCGCGCGTTCACCTCACCGGAGAACACGGCCGCGGCGGCGGGTGCGCCACCGAGCACCGAGGCGAACGAGCCCTCCAGCGCCAGCACCGTCATATTCGGGTTGAGCGCCTTGGAGAACACCACGAATGCGCCGCCGTGATAGCGCGAGATCACGCAGAACACGATCGGCCCACGGAAGTTGACGATCGCGCGACCGATCTCGGCGCCGTACTCCAGCTGCAGTTTGCGCATCGACTCCGGTGAACCGTCGAAGCCGGACAGGTTCGCCAGCACCACCAGCGGGCGATTGCCGCTGGCCGCGTTGATCGCTCGGGCGGCCTTCTTCGACGACCGCGGGAACAGCGTGCCCGCGGTGTAGGTGTCGGGGCCGTCGGTGGACGGGAACCCGCGCCGCGGGATGCCGCGCGACTCGATGCCGAGCAGGCACACCGGGATTCCGCCCAGATGCGCGTCCTGCACGACCGCCGTCTCCGCGTCGGCCATGCCTGCCCAGCGCTCGAGCACCGGGTGGTCCTGGTCGGACAGGGCCCGCATGACCGTGCGGATATCGAAGGGCTTCTTGCGATCCGGGTTGGCGGTGGCGGAGAAGATCTCACCGACGGTGGTGAAATCGCTGTCGGCCATCCGGTGCGGGAAGCCGGAGACGTCGCGATCGAAGGGATCGCTGGTCTGCGCCCGCCGCGGCGCCTGCTCACCCGGTGCGATGTAGGTGTGGTCGTAGTGCGACATCAGGATCTCCTGTGCCGCGGCCAGGTTCGGCGCCCAGTACTGCGCCTGACCGTTGGGACCCATCACCCGGTCGTAACCGCCGATACCGAAGTTGTCCTCGGCCGACACACCGCCGGAGAAGTCCAGCGCCTGCTTGCCGGTGAGCACCATCGCCGAATCCGGCGTCATCACCAGGATGCCCTTGGTGTGCATGAGCATCGTCGCCTCGGCGTTCCAGTACGGCTGCGCACCGACATTGATGCCGGCGACGACGATATTGATCTCACCGCCGTCCTGGGTGAACTCGACGATGCGCTTGAGCGCCGCCGCCACCCAGTCCATGTTCTCGGTACCGGAGGTCATGGAGATCCGGGCACCGGAGGACAGCGCGTACCACTCCAGCGGCACCTGCATCTGTTCGGCCAGATCCAGGGCGGCGATCACCCGGCGGCATTCCGGCTCCGACAGCGCGCCCAGCGATTTGGTCGGATCGCCGAGCAGCACCACCCGGGTGACGCCCTGCGGATGCCGCTCGGTCGGCGCGGTGACCACACCGGCGACGATCGCGGCCTTGTTGCGGCCCTTGGGCCGGTCGACCGGAACCAGGGCGTGGTTGTCGTCGAGGTCGTATTCGACGAAGTCACCGAGCAGGCCGGTGAGCTCGTACGGGTAGACGGTGTTGCGGCTGGCGGCGCGCAGCACCTTCTGCCGGTACTCGTCGATCGGCTCCACCGGGTCGTCGGTGCGTTCGCCGACGGTCACCTTGGTCCAGCCGGGTGCATCGAAACCGATCCGCACGACGATCTTGACCAGCTCGCCGGTCTCCGGGTCGGGCTTGCGGGCGATGAGCAGGATCTCCTCCAGCCCGGCGCCGAAGGTCGTCGGTTCCACGCGCTCGACGATGGTCTGCAGCTCGGCCTGGGTGAGGTCCAGCGGCGGCCAGATGTACATCACGATGCGGTTGGTGTGCAGGCGATTGCCCGAGCCCCGCAGCGATTGCGCCCGCCGGATGCCGTCGACGCAGGCGGCGAGCGTGCTCTCGGCCGTCGGCAGGGCGAGCAGCCTGCCGTCGTGTTCGCGCAGCGCCGCCAGGTCACGGACCTGGGTGAAGGCGATGAGCCGCTCGTCGGAGGGGTTCTCCTTCGCCACGCAGCGGAACAGGTACACCTCTTCGTCGGAGGACGGCAGGCGGGTCAGGTCGAACTTGCGCAGCCGCTTCATCTGCATCCGCTCCGCGATGTACGGATGCAGGCCACGGATCAGCCGTTCCTCGGCCAGACCGGTCGCGGACGGCCGGAAGGTGAAGTGGTGGTGCATCACCGCGCCGCCACTGCCCGCGACGGTGGCCGTGATGCGGTGCACCTGGTTGGGCAGCGGATGCGCGCTGAGCACCTCCTGCAGCGCGGCGGCCATTTCGTCGAAGTCCTCGGGCTGCCGCTCCCAGGACAGGTAGATATCGGCCTCGATGGACGCGGCGCCGGTGGCGAGATCGGCGAGACCACGCAGCACACCGTCGAGGGCGCCGAAGCTCACCGCGGCCGAGACCAGCGTCAGCCCGCGACGCTCGGCGACGACGAAGGTGCAATCGCCCGACTCGTGGGTGCGGACGTCGAGCAGGTCCTTGTTGCCGTAGTAGCGCCGGGTCAGCACCTCGAGCATCACCGTGTTGTCGGCGCTGCCCCGCTCGAGCCGCTGTCCGAGCAGCCGCACGAGCGGTTCGGTGCTGCGCACCATCTCGGCCATCCGCTCGCCGCGGTCGGGCGCGGTGGGATGGGCGTCCAGGTAGCTCAGGTGCTTACGCACGTTGGCGTAGACGCGGGCGCGGTTGCGGCGCAACAGCGGCTGGCCGTACCAGGCGTAGACCAGGCCGCGAGTGAGGTCGGCGATCACCGGGAAACGCACCTGCGTCGCCGCCACCAGCCGCTCCAGAGCCAGGCCCACCGGCTCGCGCAGCGCCGCGTCCGGCACCGGCTCGCCGAGCCATTCGCGCAGCAGGGTGGTGATCACCATGACGGTGTCGGACGGACGCTGCTGGGCGAGGAAGATGCGGAACACCGCGGCCTCGAGTTCAGGCGTGCGGTCCAGCTCGGTGACGCCGTAGTGGCCGAGCGCGCGGGCCAGCTTGGCGCGGTAGGACTCCGGCAGCCCGGCCCGCTCCACGTCCAGGCTCTGCAGATAGGTGTGGAAGTACTCGCGGGCGCTGTGCACGTGCGCGTGGCCGCCGTCATCGCCCCAGGTGCGGTTGTGGCTCAGCTCGGCGAGGTCGGCGAACACCTCGATCAGCTCGAGCTCCTCGGCGAGCGGCCTGCGGTTGTCGGCGATGGCTTCCCGGCGCGCGGCCAGATAGTCCTGGACGACGCGGCGGTCGTCGTGCGGATCGACGTCGAAGCCGAGCAGCAGGCTGCGCATGTCCTGCTGGCCACGCACCAGCCGCTCGTGCGGCTGGGTGCCGGCCCGGCTGGCCGGCAGGTCCAGCTCCACCGGCTCGTTCGCGGTGGTGTCGGCGGCCTCGGCGTCGTCGGCCATCGGTTCCAGCCGCAACATGGGCGCACCGGCCTCCACCTGGGTGCCCACCGAGACCGAGCATTCCTTGAGCCGAGCCCGGAACGGCGCGCGCAGCACCGTTTCCATCTTCATGCTCTCCAGCACCAGCACCGGAGCACCGGCCTCGACCTCGTCGCCGACCTGCAGTGGCGTCGCGACGACGAGCGCCGGCGCGGGTGAACGGACGACGCCGCCCTCATCGCGGCTGACCCGGTGGGTCACCCCGTCGACGTCGACCAGGTGGACCGGGCCGTGGGTGCCGGTGACCAGGCGGTAGCGGATGCCGTTGACGACGATCTGCCCGGTGTGCTGGTCGAAGCGTTCGAGGTCGACGTCGGCGGTGCGGATCTCGCTGCCGGCCTCGATGCCGATGCGGAACCGGTGCGCACCGATGCGCGCCACCCGCACCCGGTAGCCGACGCCGCGCAGCTTGAGATCGAGCGGCCTGCCGCTCTCGTGCTGCACCTGCGGACGTCCACCGGAGGCGGTGGACAGCAGCCGGTGCCGCTCGGCGCGCTCTTCTTCCTCATAGGCCTCGATCGCGGCGGCCGCCAGCGCGACGGCGGAGTGCCGCTGCGAGACCAGCCTGCCCTCGCCGCGCACCCGGTCGATCCAGCCGGTGTCGGCGCTGGCGTCGATCACCTCGGGCTGATCGAGCAGGTCGAGCACGAAGCTCTTGTTGGTGGCGCCACCCTCGATGATGACGCGGGTCTGCGAGACCGCGCGACGCAGACGACCGAGCGCCTGCTCGCGGTCGCGGCCGTAGGCGATGATCTTGGCGATCATCGAGTCGAAGTCGGCCGGGATGGTGTCGCCCTCGCTGACGCCGGTGTCGACGCGGATGCCCGGGCCGGCCGGCAGATCGAGCAGCGCGATGCGGCCGGGGGCCGGCGCGAAATCGCGGTCCGGATCTTCGGCGTTGAGGCGGGCTTCGATGGCGTGGCCGCGTTCGGCCGGCGGCTCGCCTTCGAGCTTGCCGCCGGAGGCCACGTGCAGCTGCGCGTGCACGAGGTCGAAGCCGGTGGTGTATTCGGTGATCGGGTGCTCGACCTGGAGCCGGGTGTTGACCTCGAGGAAGGCGAACAGCTGGTCGCCGGGGTGGTAGAGGAACTCGACGGTGGCCGCGCCGCGGTAGCCGACGGCGACCGCGAGCCGCTCGGCCGAGGCCTTCAGGTCGGCGGCCTGCTCCGGGCTCAGCACCGGCGAGGCCGATTCCTCGATGATCTTCTGGTTACGCCGCTGCACCGAGCAGTCGCGCACGCCAAGCGCCCACGCGGTGCCCTGACCGTCGGCGATCACCTGGACCTCGACGTGGCGGGCGCCGGTGACCAGGCGTTCGAGGAAGACGACGCCGCTGCCGAAGGCGCGCGCGGCCTCCTGGCTGGTGCGTTCGTAGGCGTCGACGAGCTCGGCTTCGTCGTTGATCTTCCGGATGCCGCGTCCGCCGCCGCCGGCGGTGGCCTTCAGCATCAGCGGGTAGCCGATCTCGGCCGCGGCCGCCACGGCCGCCTCCACGGACTCGACCGCGCCGCGGCTCCACGGCGCGACCGGCACGCCGACCTCCTCGGCGATGAGCTTCGCGCCGATCTTGTCGCCGAGCTTGCGCATCGCGTCCGGGCTCGGGCCGATGAAGGTGACGCCGATCTGTTCGCACAGTTCGGCGAACGCCGGGTCTTCGGCGACGAAGCCCCAGCCCACCCAGGCGGCGTCGGCCTTGGTCGCCAGCAGGGCGCGTTCGAGGGCCTTCAGATCGAGGTAGGGACGCGCGGACGCGGGGCCGAGGTCGTAGGTGATATCCGCTTCGCGCACGAACGTGGCGTTGCGGTCGACGTCGGTGTAGAGCGCGACGGTTTCGATCGGCTGCGCGGTAGCCGCGGCCAGATCTCGGACGGCGTGGATGAGGCGCATGGCGGCCTCACCCCGGTTCACGATGGCGATGCGGCTGAACACTCTCGCCGACTCCTTTCCCTTCAGCACGGACCCGGCCGACGGACGGGGTTTCACAGTTGGCCCGTAGTGTGCACGCTCACCCCACGAAAGTGCACAGCGAGCGGAGGTTACCCGCCCGTTTTCTTTCCCGCCGACCGGCTTTTCCGGCCCGGACCGGCGCGCGTCCCCGAACGTTCGGGGGCGAACTACCAGCCCCGCTCCTTCCACTCCCCCAGATGCGGCCGTTCGGCGCCGAGGGTGGTGTCGTCGCCGTGGCCCGGATAGACGACGCTGTCGTCGGGGTAGCGGTCGAAGATTTTGGCGGTGACGTCGGCGTAGAGGGTGGCGAAATCCTGCGGGCTGCGGGTCTTGCCGACTCCACCTGGGAACAGCGAGTCGCCGGTGAACAGGTGGGTCCGCCCGGCGCCGTCGGTGAGGGCGAGCGCGATCGAGCCGGGCGTGTGGCCGGTGAGATGGATGATCTCGAAGTTCAGCCTGCCGATCGTCAGGGTGTCGCCGTCGGCGAGGGTGCCGGTCGGCGTGACCGGCAGCTCGGTCGCGTCGAGGGCGTGCGCGGCGGTCTCGGCCGTGGTGGCGGCGGCGACCTGCGCCAGTGCCTGCCAATGGTCCGGGTGCCGGTGGGTGGTGACGATGTGGCGGACCAGACCGGGCGTCTCCTGGTCGATCAGCTCGATGAGGCGGTCGGCGTCGTTGGCCGCGTCGATGAGCAGGGCGTGGCCGGTGGTGGCGCACTGCACCAGGTAGCTGTTGTTGTCCATCGGGCCGACCGACATCTTGATGATCCGCGCGCCGGGGACCTCGCGCTGCTGAGCGGCCGAGCCGGCGGAGACGTGACCGGTGTAGGTGCTGTCGATGGTGACCACGGTCTCGATGCTATCCCCGGCCGATCCCGATGGCCCGGGTAGTCGAGGAGCACCGAGCGACCCGCGCCCGACCGCGGCCGAAGCGGCGCTGGTGCGCGATAGATTCGACGCCATGGCGCTGCATCGGGTTGGTCGCTGGTCGCTGCTGGTCGTGCTCGGGGTGCTGGTGATATCCGGGCCCGCGGTGCCGGGGTCCGCGCGAGCGGAGGCGCCGACCCGGATGGACACCTATGTGGTCGATTCGGCGGATGCGCTCGGCGCGGCGGGCTCCGCCGAGGTGCGGGCCGCTGTCGATCGGCTCTACACCGACCACCAGGTGCGGCTGTGGGTGAATTACGTCGGCGATTTCGCCGGGCTGAGTCCGCAGAGCTGGGCCGCGCAGACCGCCGAGCGATCCGGGTTCGGCGACCGCGATCTGCTGCTCGCGGTGGCCGTCGACGATCGCGCCTACGCCTTCGATGGTGAACTGCCCGGCGGCGTCAGCGAATCCGAACTCGACCGCATCCTCACCTCCGACGTCGAAACGGCACTGCGTGACAGCCGCTGGGCCGACGCGGGGGTGGCCGCCGCCGACGGTCTCGGTTCGGCGATGTCCGGTGGCGGCGTCGGCCTGATGCCGGTGCTGATCATCGGGGCACTGATCGTGTGCGCCGTCGCGGCGCTGGTGGCGTTCACGCGGGTGCGGCGGCGCCGGCGCGAACGCGCCGAACTCGAACAGGCCCGAACCATCGATCCCACCGATACCGCCGCGCTGGCGCCGCTGCCGTTACCCGCCTTGCACGCCCGGTCGCGGGAGCTGCTGGTGGATATCGACAATGCGGTGCGCACGAGTTCGGAGGAGCTCGAGTTGGCGACCGGAGAGTTCGGCGAGACCGCCGCCCTCCCGTTCCGTACCGCCGTCGACCAGGCGACAACGGCGCTGGCCCAGGCGTTCGCGATTCGGCAACGACTCGACGACGCCATCCCGGAAACCCCCGACGAGCAGCGTGCCCTGCTGCTCGAGTTGATCGGCACCCTCGGCCGGGCCGATCGCGAACTCGATGAGCAGGTGGCCGCCTTCGACGCGATGCGCGATCTGCTCATCAACGCGGCCGAACGGCTGGACGGATTGACCCGTGATCTGGTCGAACTCACCGGGCGGGCGCCGGCCGCCGACGAGGAACTCAGCCGGCTCGTCGCCGCTCATCCACCGCAGGTGCTCACCTCGATCCGGGACAACGTCGCGATGGCACGCGAGCGCATCGCCTTCGCCGAGACCACTATCGATGCCGGTCGCGAAGCCCTGCGCCGGCCGGTCGGTCAGCAGGGCGGCGCGGTCGCGGCGATCCGGGCCGCGGAAGGCGCGATCGGGCAGGCCCGCACGCTGCTCGACGCCGTCCTGCACGCCGCGACGAATATCGAGCAGGCCCGCGCCGGGCTGCCCGCCGCGCTGGAGGAATTGCGCAACGATCTCGCCGCCGCGGCCGAACTCACCGCCCACGGCGGCCCCGAACTCGCCTCGGCGGCCGCGAACGCACGGACAATTCTCGATGAGGCGCAGAGCGCGGCCGCGAGCGATCCGCTGGGCGCCTTTCACCGCACGCTGTCCGCCGACGCCGAACTCGATCGCGCCCTGGCCCGAGCCGCCGACCGCAAACTCGCCGCCGAGGACCTGCGCCGCCGACTCGACCAAGCCCTGATCGACGCCGACGCCAGGGTGCGCGCGGCCGCCGACTACATCAGCACCCGTCGCGGCGGCGTCGACGCCACCGCCCGCACCCGCCTCGCCGAAGCGCAACGCCACCTCGACGGCGCCACCGGCCTGCGCGACAGCGACCCGGCCACCGCCCTCACCCATGCGCGAACGGCCGCCGACCTCGCCGGCCGCGCCCTGCACGAAGCCCAGAACAGCGTCCGGGCCTGGGAGGCCGGACGCGCACCCTCCGCGGGCTCCCAGGCCGGCGCGGTTCTCGGTGGCATCCTCGTCGAGGGCCTGCTCCGGGGTGCTGTCACCGGTGCGCGGCATCGGGGCGGGTACGGCGGCGGGTACCGTGCGCCCTCGTTCGGTGGGTCGTCGGGCTCGCGGCGGGTCAGCCGGGGCGGGCGCTTCTGAGTTGCCTTGCCCCTCACACCGTGTGAGCCACTACACCGGGACGCGTCATGTTGAGTATCGGAGACTTCGCCAGGCACGGACGGGTGTCGGTGCGCATGCTGCGCCATTACGACGCGCTCGGCTTGCTGCGTCCGGATCGCATCGACCCGGCCACCGGATACCGCTACTACCAGGCCGGTCAGCTGGCGCGATTGAATCGCATCGTCGCGCTGAAGGATCTGGGGTTCACGCTGGAACAGGTGGGCAGAATCCTCGACGGGCAGGTGGACGGCGCGCAACTGCGCGGCATGCTCATCCTGCGCCGGGCCGAACTGGAACAGCGGATCGCGGCCGACCGGGCGCGGCTCGTCCAGATCGAAGCGAGGCTCCGCGTCATCGAGAAGGAGGGCGTCATGCCTCGGGCGGTGGATCGCCGACAACGGATACCGCTCGTGCGGCCCCACCCGGGAGGTCACCCTGGTCTATGCCGAGAACACCGCCGAATGGGTCACCGAATTGCAGGAGCCCATAGCCCGCGTCTGATTCATCCGTTCGGGCCGCTCATCGCCGGTGTGCCGCCCGAACGGATCGGGGCGGTGAGTTCGGCTTGTACCCGGTCGTAGAGATGGGCCGGGTCGGGGCCGCCGAGGATGGCTACCGTGAGCCGAGCGGCGAAGGTGTAGGCGAGGAAGGTGACGGCCGCGGACGGGCCGAGGGAGCGGCGCGGGTGCGCCGACAGGTAGACGATCTCGTAGTCGGTGATCCGCACGTCCGCGGGGGTGCGGAAATGCGGGACGACACCGGTGTTGGTGATCGCGAGGTGGCCGGCGAGCGAGTGGATCCTGTTGTCGCCGAAGTAATCCGGGAAATGCAGCACCGACTGCTGCACCGTTCCGGTCTCCAGGTCGGCGCGCAGTCGCCTTGAGACCTGTTGCGCCAGTTCGACAATGCAGTCGGCGCGGTCGATCTCGGCGGTGAACGCGGCCAGCCCGGCCATGTTGGTTCCCGCCGCGGCGGGAACCGGCGGGTGGAGCCTGGCCCGCAGATCCACCGGGTAGAGGCAGCCGAGGGGTATCGCGACACCCGCGCCGACCGTGGCGGCGTAGGCCCGCAGCAGGGCTGCGGTCAGCAACGCGTTGACGGTCACCCGGTGCAGCTTGCTCAGTTCGACGATGCGGGCGGTGGCGGCCGGATCCAGCCGCAGCCGTCGCGGCCGGACCAGAACCGCCTCGCCCGGCCCGTCGTCATCGCCCACCGGGTTCGCCGGCGGCAGCGGCCGGGCCACGTCCTCGAAGCCCGAATGCGCGCACCGCGCGATGCCGTGTTGTTCGGCATACCACTCGAGCGGCATCGGATAGGCGAACGGTCCGCCGACGGTGCGGACGGCCATGATCCGGTCGGTGTAGCAATCCCAGAACCGGGCGAACAATTCGACGCAGTGACCGGCGTCGGCAACCCCGTGGTGTACATACATCGTCACGCGTGACCGATCGCCCGATCCGCGGACGACGTCGAGATAGGCCAACTGCTCGGCGGGGTCGAGCCGGTGCGCGGGCATGGTGAGCTCGGCAGGGTCGCCGGTGCGTATCCACGGCTGGACCGCGCCGGAACCGGCAGGCCGCAGTAGATATCCGCGGCCGTACTCGTCGACGCCGATCCGGCAGACCAGCACGGGATAGGCGCGCAGCAGCGTCGCGAACGCGGCACGGAGCGCCGGGATGTCGAGCCGACCGGCCACCGACACCGATCGCCCGGTATAGGTGCCGTGCCGGACGAAACGCTGTTCCGACGGCGCCAGCAACCGCACAACTTCACCCGCATCCCACAGCACGCCGCAAGCGTGCGGCAACAGGTGGTTCGCGCGCAAATCCACGGGGCCGGAAAACATTACGGTTCAGCAACGCGACGGGTTCCGGTCACCGAACGGCGTCGGCGCGGCCGCCGTGCGCCGCCGCGCCATCGCATGGGCGAGACTGTCGGCATGAGTCTCGCCGCATATCTGGAGCACATCGGCCGGCCGATGGTCGAGGAACAACTGGCGCACCCGACGGTCGCGGGAATCGCACGGGGCGATCTGCCGGATCCGGTGTTCCGGTCCTGGCTGGAGCAGGACTACCTCTACCTGCTCGACTACGTTCGCGTGTTCAGCCGCCTCGCCTGGCAGGCGCCCGCGGCGCATCTGGGCGATCTGGTCGATCTCGCCCATTCGACCTACCACGAAGAACTCGCACTGCACCGATCCCTGGCCGCGGAGTTCGGCGCCGACCTCGACGGCGCGGTCAAAGGCGAGCCCTGCGCCGCGTATACAACGTTCTTGCTGGACGCCGCCGCCTCCTACGGCGAAGGCCTGGCCGCGCTCTACCCGTGCATGTGGGGCTATTCCACGCTCGGCGCCATCCTCGCGCAGAACCCGCCCGCCGAGCCACGCTATCGCCGTTGGGTGGAGACCTACGCCGATCCCGAATTCGCGGCCCTCACCCGCCGCTGTGCCCGCATGCTCGACGAGACCGGCGTCGACCGATCCGCAGCCGAACACTTCTTCCGCGAGGGCATGCGTCACGAGCTGGCGTTCTGGGACGTCCCGGTCTGAGAGCGGAGCGGTAAGGAGCCTTGGCAGATCCGGCCGGGGCAATTTTTGAAAATGCGGCGTTTCGCTTCGCTCAGGCCGCTAATCTCCCTCACACTCCCGCGGGCGCCTGCCCACAACCGGGAGCGTCGAGCCCCGCTCGACTGCACGATGAGGAGAACACATGCACAAGCACCCCACCAGGACCGACGTCAACACCGGTAGCGCGGCCGGCGGCAACGCCGACGGCGGAGTCCTGGCCTTGCTGATGGGGCTGATCCAGTCCATGTCCACCGGCAGCGGCGCCAGCAGCGGAATCGGCTGACAGACAACGACAAGGGCCGGTTACCGCACCGCGGCAACCGGCCCTTCGGGTCGAATCAGGCGCCCAGCAGGTGCTTGGCCAGATAGCCCTCGACCTGGTCGAGCGCGATCCGCTCCTGCGCCATCGAGTCGCGCTCACGGATCGTCACGGCCTGGTCGTCGAGGGTGTCGAAATCGACGGTGATGCAGAACGGGGTGCCGATCTCGTCCTGACGACGGTAGCGCCGCCCGATCGCACCGGCATCGTCGAACTCGACGTTCCAGTACTTACGCAGCTGCGCGGCAAGATCTTTCGCCTTGGGCGTCAGGTCGGCGTTACGCGAGAGCGGCAGCACCGCGGCCTTCACCGGCGAGAGCCTGCGGTCCAGCCGCAGCACCGTGCGGGTATCCACCCCGCCCTTGGCGTTGGGCGCCTCGTCCTCGGCGTAGGCGTCGACCAGGAACGCCATCAGCGAACGGGTCAGACCGGCCGCGGGCTCGATGACGTAGGGGATGTAGCGCTCCTTGGTGTTCTGATCGAAGTAGACCAGATCCGTGCCGGAGTGCTCGGAGTGCGTCTTCAGGTCGTAATCGGTGCGGTTGGCGATGCCCTCGAGCTCGCCCCACTCGCCGCCCTGGAAGCGGAAGCGGTACTCGATATCGGTGGTGCCCGCCGAGTAGTGCGACAGCTTTTCCTTCGGGTGTTCGAACAGCCGCAGGTTGTCCGGGTCGATTCCGAGATCGGTGTACCAGGAGAAGCGGGTGTCGATCCAGTACTTGTGCCATTCGGCGTCTTCACCCGGCTTGACGAAGAACTCCATCTCCATCTGCTCGAACTCGCGGGTGCGGAAGATGAAGTTGCCGGGGGTGATCTCGTTGCGGAAGCTCTTGCCGATCTGGGCGATACCGAACGGCGGCTTCTTACGCGCGGTGGTCATCACGTTGGCGAAGTTGACGAAGATGCCCTGCGCGGTCTCCGGGCGCAGGTAGTGCAGGCCCTCTTCGTCGTCGACCGGGCCGAGGAAGGTCTTGAGCAGGCCGGAGAAATTGCGCGGCTCGGTCCACTTGCCGGGCTGGCCGGTCTCGGGGTCGTTGATGTCGGCGAGGCCGTTGGCCGGCGGGTGGCCGTGCTTTTCCTCGTACGCCTCGAGCAGATGGTCGGCCCGGTAGCGCTTGTGCGTGTGCAGCGATTCGACCAGCGGGTCGGTGAAGGTGGCGACGTGGCCGGAGGCTTCCCAGACCTGACGCGGCAGGATCACCGAGGAGTCGAGGCCGACGACGTCCTCGCGGCTGGTGACCATGGAACGCCACCATTGCTTCTTGATGTTCTCTTTCAGCTCGACGCCGAGCGGACCGTAATCCCAGGCCGACTTGGTGCCTCCGTAGATCTCACCGCACGGGTACACCAGACCCCGGCGCTTGGCGAGGTTGGCAACGGTGTCCACCTTCGACTTGGGTGCCACGCGAGAATTCTCCATCCAGTACGAGTCGGAATCGGGCGGCCGGATCGGGCCCACGCGGCGGATCCGCCTACATTGGATCTGCCGACTGGCTACAGCCTATCGACCCGCCACAACCGGGTTTGCACCACCACGGCATGCCTATTTGACATGCGCAACTATGCATATCAAAATGGGATCGCTTTCCAATAAGGAGATGGTTCCATGACTGCCGACGCGGCCACCGCTCACCCGCACAACCCGTATCGGTCCCCCGCTCCCGCGCCGGTCCCCACCCGGACCATCCTGGAGGATGCCGGAGAGCTGCTGCGCGCACTCGCCGCCCCCGTTCGCATCGCGATCGTGCTACAACTGCGGGAGTCGCCGCGTTGCGTGCACGAGTTGGTCGACGCGCTCGGCGTCACACAGCCGCTGGTCAGCCAGCACCTGCGCATTCTCAAGTCGGCAGGTGTGGTGCACGGCGAACGTTCGGGACGCGAGGTGCTCTACGAACTCGTCGACGACCATCTGGCCCATATCGTCGTCGATGCCGTC
Organism: Nocardia sp. CDC519; assembly: GCF_059509835.1. Classification (NCBI taxonomy): domain Bacteria; kingdom Bacillati; phylum Actinomycetota; class Actinomycetes; order Mycobacteriales; family Nocardiaceae; genus Nocardia; species Nocardia sp. CDC519. The sequence goes on from NZ_CM183377.1 coordinate 4,335,805, forward strand.
GCGCACGTGGAGGAAGGTTGATCGTGTCGGACAAGTTGGTCGTTTCGCAGAAGCCGGTGGGTATCCGCAGTACCCGCCAGCGCAGCGCGATCGCCGCGCTTCTGGGCGATATCGAGGAATTCCGCTCGGCCCAGGAGTTGCACGACGAACTGCGCCGTCGCGGCGAAGGCATCGGCCTGACCACGGTCTACCGCACGCTGCAGTCCCTGGCCGACGCGGGCATGGTGGATGTGCTGCGCACCGACTCCGGCGAATCCATCTACCGGCAGTGCTCGACCGGCCATCACCATCACCTGGTGTGCCGCCGCTGCGGCCGCACCATCGAGGTCGAGGGCCCCACGGTCGAGGCGTGGGCCGAATCGATCGCCGACAAGCACGGTTTCACCGAGATCAGCCACACCCTGGAGATCTTCGGCACCTGCCGATCCTGCGCGGACGAATCGCGCGGCTGAGAATTCCGGCCGACCCTTCGTGATCCAAGACGAGGCCGTCACCGGATGGTCCGGTGACGGCCTCTGACGTGAGTCCCGCTCAGCCCGCCATCGCCGGAACCGGCGCGGAGGCCTGCGCATCGGTGCCACGCCGTTCGCGGACCGCACCGATCCCCAGCAGCCCCACGGCCGCACCGGCCCACACCAGCAGCACCACCAGCGGGCCGGTGGCGCCGGCGCCATCGAAGAAGGCCACCGACCGCAGCAGCGAGGCGGCCGCACCCGGCGGCAACAGCTGGCCGATCGCACCCCACGGCTGCGGCAGCAGCTCGGGCGCCGAGGTCGCGGCGGAGAACGGGTTACCGATCAGCAGCATGGTCAGCGCGGCGATGCCGATGCCCGCGCGGCCGATCACCGTGGCGAGTCCGGCGACGGTGCCGGCCACCGCGAACGACACCAGCCCGGCCACCGCGGACAAGACGAGGTAGTTGCCAGGGATCAGCGACAGCCAGCCCTGCACGATCACCATGCTCAGCAGTCCGCCCGCCACCGCGAAGCTCAGCAGCCCGGCCAGCCGGCCCATCGCCGAGGGCACCAGCAGCGTCAGCAGTACGCCCGCGGCGATGCCCGACATCACCAGCGGCAGCGCCATGGCGCCGAAGCCGACGCCGCGCGGATCATCCGGATCGGCCACGACCAGATCTTCGACCGCGGCCGCCGGAGCACCCGACATCTGCTGGGCGATCTGGGTCAGCTGCTGGGCGACGGCCGGGCTGGCACCGGAGGCGATGAGCACCCGCGGCGCTCCCCCGCCGGTGACGATCGCGCCGTAGACATCGCGGTCGGTGATCGCGGCGCGCGCGGCGTTCTCATCGGCGGTCGTGGTGATGTCGAAGGCGTCGGGATCGTGCGCGGCCAGCCGGTCGGCGACCATCGCCGCCTGCGGGCCCGTCACCGCTACCGGTAGATCCCTCGGCGCCATATTCGCGGCGGGCCACGCGAAGGCGATCAACATCAGCGCTTGGATCAGGGCCGCGCCTGCACCGATGGCCACGGCCCGCTGGGTGACGTTCATGACGTTCTCCTGTAAATCGGAGGTTCGTTCTTTTAGATGGTTCTACGGTCGCAGCACCGCCCGAAGTTGTCAAGAACGGATATTCGTTTTACTTTTGAGGCATGCCTCGAGTCAGCGAAGAACACCTGGAACGCCGCAGGCAGCAGATCATCGCCGCCGCGCAGCGCTGCTTCTCCCGCAAGGGCTTCTACAACACCTCCATGCAGGATGTCTTCGCCGAATCCGGGCTCTCCGCCGGCGCGGTCTACCGCTACTTCAAGAGCAAGGACGAGCTGGTGGCGGCCCTGGCCTCGAATGCGACCGTCGACGTGCGGGCGTTGATGTCCGAGGTGGTGCACCGCGACCCGCTGCCGGTCCCCGCCGAGGTGGCCGAGCATCTACTCGACTGGCTCATGCCACAGACAGGCCCAGAAGGCAGGCTGCGGCTCGCCCCGCAGGCGTGGTCACTGGCGCTGGTCGATCCGGAGGCCGCCGTCTACGTGCGCGGGGCGATGGGCGGAATCCGGGATATGTGGGCGGAGTACATCGGCCGCATGGTCGAGGCCGGTTGGCTACCCGAGGACACCGACATCGAGGCGACCGCCGTCGCGCTGTTCGGCATCCTGCCCGGATTCCTGTTGCAACAGTTGATCATCGGCGATTTCGACCCGAAGGCAGCCGTGCGAGGCGTGGCGACGCTACTGCCGTTCGGCCCCCAGCCACGCTGAACTCGATGCAGGGCAGCAGGCCCGGTTCGGGCCAGCCGGCTCGGCTCAGGGCAGTAGCCCCTGCCGCGCCTGCCCCGCACCCGAGAGCACCAGCAGCAGCATGGTGGCCAGCGCGTGATCGTCGAGGCCTGCGGCGGGAAAGGTGTAGCGCAGCACGATATCGGCGAGCTTGCCGTGCCCGATCACCACGATCGAACCGAACTGCAAGGTGCTGTTGCGTTCGGCGACGCGCTTGTGCAGCTGCGGTTTGAGCGGCCGGTCCCAGGCCAGCACGCAGGTCAGCGTCAGCACATCCAGGCCGGTGGTGAGGTTCACCGCGCCCAGCGAGCACAGCGCGCCCTCGTAGTCGAATCGCAACGATCCGTCGTTGTCGACCCGCACATCGATGTCGTACATCGACAGGCAGGCGCCGGCCCGTGCCTGCAACTCCAGGTCGGGCTCGAGTGCGGAATCCATATCCCCTCCGGTCATTTGGTACCACCGAAGCGGCGATCGCGCTTGGCGTACTCCAGGCAGGCTTCCCACAGGTTGCGCCGGTCGAAATCGGGGAACAGCGTGTCCTGGTAGACGAATTCGGCGTACGCGGACTGCCAGAGCAGGAAGTTCGAACTGCGGAACTCGCCCGACGGACGCAAGAACAGATCCACATCGGGCATATCCGGTTCATCGAGGTAACGAGCGACCGTCGCCTCGTCGACCCGCTCCGGGTCGATCTCCCCCGCCGCCACCCGGCGCGCGATCTCCCGTGCGGCATCGGCGATTTCGGCGCGACCACCGTAGTTGACGCACATGGTGAGCGTCATCACGGTGTTGTCCTTGGTCAGCTCCTGCGCGGTCTCCAGCTCCTTGATCACGCTGCGCCACAGCCGCGGCCTGCGCCCGGCCCAGCGCACCCGGACACCCATCTCGTGCATCTCGTCGCGACGGCGGCGGATGACGTCACGGTTGAAGCCCATCAGGAACCGCACCTCGTCGGGGCTGCGCCGCCAGTTCTCGGTGGAGAACGCGTAGGCCGACAGCCACTTGACACCGATCTCGATACAGCCCTCGACGGTGTCCATGAGCACCGCCTCGCCGCGTTCGTGGCCGGCCGTGCGCGGCAGCCCACGTTCCTGCGCCCAGCGGCCGTTACCGTCCATGACCAGCGCGACGTGGTTGGGCACCAGCTCCGGCGGCAGCTGCGGCGGACGCGCACCGGACGGATGCGGCGACGGCGGGCGAACGGTGCGGGTCGCCCCCGGCCGGTCGGCGTTGCCCGAACCGGCGGAGGGGTCTCGGCGGAGGATCACGGCTCTATCCTGCCCGATGCCCGGATCGCGGTGTCATCGCGTTCGGCGTCTGCCTGAGGGGCGCCGCTACCTCGGCGGTCGCGGCAACCACCGCCGGGCTCGAAGCCGTCGGGCCGAGCCGGGTGAACCGTCCGGGCGCTGCCTTTCCGCCGCGGATCAGGGACCTCCCGAGCCGAGCTGCCGCCGCTCGGGCCGGGGAGAACGACGGCGGTGGCCTCAGCCGACCCGGTCTCCAGAGGCGGCGAATGCGGCACCACTCGTCGGGCGGGACCGCTCGATCAGCGGCAGCGTCCGCAACTGTCGTTCCAGATGCCATTGCAGGTGCGCGGCGATCAGGCCGCTGGCCTGGCGGCGAGTGGCATCGGGGACGGTGTCGACGAAGTCCCATTCGCCGCGGTGCAGGGCGACCATCAGGTCCAGCGCCCCGGGGCCGGGCGTCGCGGCGCCGGGCGGACGGCAGTGCACGCACACCGCGCCGCCCGCCGCCACATGGAAGGCGCGGTGCGGGCCGGGAGTCGCGCATCGGGCGCATTCGTCCAGTGCGGGCGCCCATCCGGCGAAACCCATGGCGCGCAACAGGAAAGCGTCGAGGACCAGTTCGTGCGGGCGCTGCCCGGCGGCGATCGCACGTAGCGCACCCGCGGTGAGAATGTGCAGGCGGGCCGCGGGGGCACGTTCCTCGCCGGCCAGCCGTTCGGCGGTTTCCAGGACCGCGCAGGCGGTGGTGTAGCGGCCGTAATCATCGATGATGCCCGCCGCGTTGGCCTCCACCGTGTGCACCTGGGTGATGGTGTCGAGGTTGCGGCCCGGATGCAGCTGCACGTCGATGTAGGCGAACGGTTCCAGCCGGGCACCGAAGCGCGATTTCGTGCGCCGCACCCCCTTGGCGACCGCACGGACCAGACCGTTCTGCCTGGTCAGCAATGTGACGATGCGATCGGCCTCGCCCAGCTTGTGCTGGCGGAGCACGACGGCATGGTCACGGTACAAACGCACGTGCTCAGTCTTTCACGAATGGGTGACAGGCGGTGTCAGGCATGCGGGTCGCGCCGGGCCGGACGATCGGGGCAACGGTGCGGCCACTGTGTCATCCGGTACGAAGGATGCCTGCGACCAGCAGCATCAGCGATTGCTGGGCCTCGGTCCGCGCGGCGTCCGGATCCTCGGCGTGCGCGACGATCAGACCCGACTCGGCCACCGCGCTCAGGATCAGCTGCGCCAGCACCCGCACCGGGACCTCGGGAATCAGGCCGGCGGCCCGCGCCCGCTCGAGCTGGTCGATGATCACTCCGAGACCGTGTTTGCTCTCGAATTCCCGCCATGCCTGCCAGCCGAGCACCGCGGGAGCGTCGGAGAGGGCGATGCGCGCCATGGCCGGACGGCGGCAGATCTCCAGGAACGTGCCCAGGCCGGTGGCCATGGCCATCAGCAGATCGTCCGGGTCGACCGCCGCGATCGCCCGCGTGATCTCGGCCGTCGCGTCGGTTTCCAGCTGCTCGAGCACCGCGAGGAACAGCCCGCGCTTGTCACCGTAGTGATGATGCAGCGCCCCGCGCGTCACTCCCGCGGCGTTCACCAGTTCCTCCGCCGACGTGCCCGCGAACCCCCGCTCGGTGAACAGCCGCAGTCCGGCCTCCTCCAGAGCCATCCTGGTGGCCCTGGACCGATCCTCCTGACTGCGTCGCGGCATGCTGCCGAGTGAACTCCAGATCAACCGCGATCGGCAACTCGCCCGCGATCGGATGGAACCGAAACCTGATTCGCCACGTCTATGTCTGTGTCGATAGGTTCTTGGCCGAAAACGAGACGGGAGGGCGCCGGGGTGGGAATCGAGATTCCCGAGGCGTTGCAGTGGGCCGCGAAGTATGTCGTGGGGGCCGGTGATTGGCCCGAGGGCGATGAGACCGCGATGCGGCGCATGGCCGACGCCTACAACAGCGCCGCCACCACCCTCGATGATCTCGGTGACGATGCTCAACGCCAGGTCAACCAACTGCTGTCCGCGCTGGACGGGCAGACCGCGGACGCGATCGAGGCGTTCTGGAAAAAACTCGGCAATGACAATGGCGCCCTCGCCGCCCTGACCGGGCTGTTGGAAGACCAGGCCGACCTGGTCGATGACGGCGCCAACGACATCGAACACACCAAACTGATGATCATCGCTCAACTGGTGATCTTCGCCGTCGAAATGGCCGCAGCGCTGGCCGCCATGGCCACCGGTGTCGGCGCCCCCGCCGGAGCCGCCGCCGGCGCCGCCGCCCGCGTCGCCACCCAAGCCGCGATCCGGCTCACCATGCGGCAACTGCTGCAACGCATCCTGACCCGCGTGGTCAAAGAAGCCGCCCTCGGCGCCCTCGAAGAAGGCGGACTCGACCTCGGTATCCGCCTGATCCAAGCCGCCAAAGGCGACCGCGAACTGTCCCGCGACGACTTCACCGCCGTCTGGCAATCCGCCGCCGGCGGCGCGATCGGCGGCGCGATCTCCGGCGGGCTGGGCCGCGAGGGCGGGCTCACCAACGGCGTCGGCGAAACCGCCGGCGAAGGCCTCGCCAACACCGTCGGCAACCGCGCCAAACAATTCGCCACCGACTACACCACCGAAGTCGCCTCCGACATCGGCTCCCAAGCCGCCATGGCCGCCATCACCGGCGAAGAATTCGAACTATCCGCCGACACCTTCACCAGCGCCGCCGCCGGCGCCGCCCAGAATCAGTTCGACCGCGGCGGAAACGACGGTGGCGACCGTGGCAGCAACGACGGCGATCGCGGCGGCAACCAGAACCCGGCCAACAATGCGGGCAATCACGGCGGGAACAACCCCAGCGGCAATAACAACCCCGAGGGCGAGAACTCCCCAGCCAACACTGGCGACCAGCCCGGCCAAACCTCGCCAGCCAACGCAAATACCAACGACGGCAACGGCAACGAGTCCGCCAACACCCAACCGGCATCCACCGGCGACCCCAACAACACCGGCGCCGACGACCCGAGCCAACAAACCTTACCCACGACCCCCGCGGGCAACGACAACAGCCAGCCAACGCCCGACGAAGGCAACGATCCACCCGCTCGGGAACAAACGCAGCCCACCAACAGCGACGCCAGCAGCGGGCACAACGACGGCACGCGGGCCGCAGAAAGCGGCAACGGGGACAACAACTCCAACAACAACCTGAACGACGGCGCACGCGATCCCGACAACAGCACCGACCCGGGCGCCAACACCCCACCCCCGAACGATCCACCCACCCACTCCTCTTCCACCGGAGCTGACGACGGCGACGGCGACGGCAGTGGAAACGAGCGCCCGAACGAGCCCGGCAACAACCAGCCGGACACCAACGCACCCACGAACCAGAACCCGGGCTCCCTGGACCGCCCCAGCCAGGACTCCCCACTGTCCCAGCAGGCCCAGGCGACCAACTCCCTCGACCTCCCCGCCCAGGACGTTCCGTCGTCCCAGGCCTCCCAGTCGCCGGCCCCGCTCGATCTTCCCGATCAGCACAACGCCCCCGGCACAGACAACACCCAGCCCCCGAGCTCCCTCGATCTCCCGGAGCAGCAGCCTTCCTCTGCTGCCCACGGAACCACCCCGCTCGATCTCCCGAACCAGGAGGACCCGCCGTCGGCACAGCCGGGCCAGGAACCGTCGCTCGATCTGCCCGCCCAGAGCGACAACCCGGCCGGCTCATCGACCGCCCCGCTGGATCTCCCTGCACAGGATCCCTCCCCGGGCAGCCCTAACCCCTCCTCCCAGGACAGCACCTTGACCGGCCAGACCAGCAACGCTGCGTCCTCCGGTCTGCCTTCGGCACCGAGCGCCACCAGCGCCTCCCAGTCGACAGCGCCGAACACCACGCCCCCGGCGGCGCACAACCCCAACCATGCCGAACCTGGTGACGCACAAACCGACACTTCGGACCCTACGGACACTTCCACCACAGCGGCGGCGGCCACAGCCACCGCCCCACCTCCCACGGCGTTCACCGCTTCGCCGTCGGCAACGGACTCACCCCGCGCAACCACACCCGCGGACCCGACGACCGGCCCCGCGCAATCCGCCCAGCCCATCCCTCAGGGCCGAACCCAGCGTCCGACGCAGTCCAATCCGTCGACGCATCGCCCGGACACGACACCCTCCGGAAACCCCGCCGACCCCCGCGACAACACCACGCCCACCGCGCCGAACCCGACAGCGACTACCCCAGGCAATCACGCCTCGCCCAGCCACAGCGGTCCTACCGCACCATCCGATCCATCGCCGAGCCGCTCTCGCCCCGCCACCACCCCCACCCAGTCGCCCCCACCGGCACACACGACCTCGCCGACGCGCCCGGTTGCTCCCCACCCTCCCGAAGCTCCCTCGACGAACCGAGAGACCAATGGCACTTCTGGTGTACTACAACAGGATCAGGGACGATCCGACCGAGGTGGAGTACCGGTTCGGAGCGACGAGGGACAACCTCAACCAAACCCTGACAATCGACAAGACGACCGAAACCCCCCGCCCGCCCCAACCGGAGGACGCGATCTTCCGGACCACAGCAGGCCGAATCATCCACCGAGCCCGCCGCGAGAAGGAGTGGCCCCCACACGGGATGATCGCGTCGTAGGCACCTCCCCAGCCCATTCCCCCTCCTCCCCCGACAACACCCGCACCCCGGCGACTACCCCACCCCTCTACGCCCACCAAGACCCCGACTTCCACCGCCGCAGGTCCCAACTGCCGGAGTGGTGGCCACGCAACAATCCGACGACGCCGTCGACAACACCGGTTCACAACTTGGGACCGACGCACAACACTGCACCGGCACACAACCCGGCACCGGCGCCGACACCGCCCCTGACCAATCCGATGCCACCGCGCGGCGATGAACACATCACCCGAGCACCGGAATCCAATCCGAATCCCCGTCCGGCTGGCCACGCGCCGATACGGCCGAACCCCGCCAGGCCATCGGCACCCCCACCGCGCAGCCCCGCGCGTCCGCATACGAATCCGGCGGCGCACTCCACCCCACCCCGATCCCCGAGCCCAGCCCCGCGGCCGACACCACCCGCCGCAGCCCACGCCCCAATTCCCGTAAACCCCGCTGGCACACGACCGCCGAGTGTTACACCGCCGCCGCGCCCGAGCCGGTGGAAGCGATGGTTCGGCGGTTGGAGAAATTCCGCAACGCCTTCTCCGAGCCACAGCCCTGCGGTGGCCTGGTCACATCCCACCCCGCCCGCGCGCCGCTTCAGCTCGGATGCTGAGGGACACTGGTATGGCGAGCAGGTCCTCGGACGAACCCGCGACGGGATGCCTGCGCCGGAATTCCGCGAGTTGTACCAATACACGGTTAATTCTTGGATCAATAATTTCCTGCGGCACCCGAATCCCTGGCAATGGCTGAACGATTTGCACCGAGACCAGCACTACTTCCAGAATCTGTCCGCACTGACCGATCCGAACAATCCACCGTCCAACGACCAGCTCCATGCCCTGGCGAATCGTCATGATTTGCAACCGGAACAGCGGAGGATTATTGAATCCATCCTGGCGTCTCCAAGCCCGAGCCGGCGGGCGAAAGAGATATGGGATAATTCCAAAGCGATCAGGCAGATGACTCACGACTTCGGTCGACCCATCACACCCGACCTTTTGAATGCACATTGTGCGGGACTCGACCGCGCGCTGACTCGGCCGCTACCCGAGCGCGTGGAGGTAGTACGCGGACTACGAGACATCAGTTTCATGACGATCGATAACCTCGGCACCGAACTGGGTAGCGGCGATGCTCGCCTCCTCATCGGGACCAGACAAACGGAGACCGGATTCATGTCGTCCAGTCTCGGAGCTAGACCTCCCGCTCACTTCGATGGCCCTATCCGCATGGAACTCGATGTCCCGGCCGGCACACACGCCGGATGGATGGGCGCGCGAAGTCGGTACCCCGATCAGCGGGAGTTGATTCTGCAACGCGGCATCCAGTATGAGATCACCGAGGTCATCGAGAACCCATCCGGCGATCGATACACGGGAGTGCGCTACTTGATCAGGGCACGGGTGATACCACCAGGGCAGTAGCGTTACCGATCGGACGACGTCGACACTCACTCAGAATCCGGTTAGGAGCATCGAATGGGCGACCACCACCAAGACCCCACACCCTTTCCACCTTCTCCACAATTCTCGAACTCATACGCGGGATGGACCCGGCAGCCAGTCGTCTATGTCCCTATCCTCCGGAGAGGTACATTGATCGGATACCTGTGGGCGGGTAAGGGAGTCGACGCCGCAGGCCATATGCGGAAAATTTCCGCCGATCCCGACAATTTCACTTGCGAGACGTTCTGGGAAGCGCGCCTGAACGAAAACTGCCGGAACAGACTCACCGCTGAACAGGCAATACAGCACTGGGTAGGGCATCCCGAAGATCCGCGATGCGGCGGCGTACCCGCGGGCACAACAGTCCTGCAGGCGAGTTCCATGCAGACCCTCTGGGGTCAGCTTAATCCTGAGGGACCACCCTTGGGAGAAGGCCCATTGATTCAGGACAACCTATTTCCTGACGGTACTTCAACAGGTCCGGACAGAATTTGGAGTGCACCACATGTCGCCAACCCTCCTACCTATGCAGGCGAGACATCGACACCCGTTCACTTTCTCGAGGTAACCAAGAACGGGGAGGTCGTAGGGTTCTTGTGGGCGTCTCCGACTGAGCAGGCAGCGGACTATCTACCCCTCCGGTACGCCGGTCTGGAAGGCATCAATGGGCGCGGTCTGTGGCTCGCCCGACTCAGCGACTGCTTCGCAGCAGGCCGCCACCCCGTCGACGCCATCCGCTACTGCCGCAGATTCCCCTACGACGAATACTCCGGCTGGATCGAACCAGACGCACCCGAAGGCGTCGCACCGTCGCTGGCTGAACTTCGTGAGGCTGCCAATGAATGAGCCATGTGCTCAACATCCACAGGTACAGCTGAAGGTGTGATGCAACCCTGGAACGAAGTCAGCTACGAGAGCTGGACCCGGAAACCAGTACGGTATCTACCCGTCACCTGCGGGGGCCGATTGATCGGCTACCTTTGGGCCGCCATCGGAAGCAATGCTGCCGGTTACGAGTGCTGCCTCGCCGCCGATTCCGACAATCTGACATGCCTCAGCTTCTGGTTCGACCGGTTGTCGAAGAGCTACCGACAAGGGCTCGACCCATTGGTCGCGATACGACAGTGGATCGGTGCGCCTGAGCACCCGCGGTGCCGCGGCATCGCGGCATCGGCCGTCGAGCGGAAGACACCCTCACTACAACACATGTGGGCGGAGCTCAATCCAGACGCGGAACCGATAGGCGACGGACCATTGATACAAGACGGCGAATTGCCCAGCGGCACACCGGTAGACCGTTCAAAGGGGTGGAGCATACCCGCCATGGCGACCCCACCGACCTATGCGAAACGAGCAACGTCGTCTGTCCAATATCTGCCGGTGATCAAGGACGGCGCCCTCATTGCCTACCTCTGGGCGTCGCCGACCGAGAACGCCGCCGACTACCTGCCGGTCGCCGGCGCCGGTCAACAGGCACGAGCTGGTGCAGGCCTCTGGCACCTACGCCTGTCCGACTTCTACGCCGCCGGACCCCCCACTGGACGCACTCCGCCAATGCCGCAACTACCCACCCGACTTCCTCTCCGGCGAAATCCCCAACGACGCCCGCGAACTCATCGCGCCGACGCTCGATGACCTGAAGGCCCTCGCGAACAGATGAATCGGAACGGCAAGAATCGGCAATGAACTCAGGACCCCAAATCACCTACGGGCCCGACGATCGTCAAGACGGCCCGCCGTTTCCACATTCTCCACATTTCGAGAATGCTTACGCGGCATGGACTCGGCGGCCGATCATCTATCTCCCTATTCTCCGGAGAGGGACATTGATGGGCCACCTGTGGGCGGGCATTGGCGTCGAGGCCGCTGGCTACATGCGCAAAATATCCGCCGACCCCGACAATCTCACCTGTGCATCGTTCTGGGAAAAGCGTCTCATCGAGAACTACCGGAACAAGCTCAGGGCCGAGCAGGCAATTCAACATTGGATCGGATGGCCGGAAGATCCGCGATGCGGTGGAATTCCAGCGGATGCCGTTGTAAAGCGATCCAACAGCAAGCAAGAACTATGGGACCAGCTCAATCCGGAAGGCCCGCCCATCGGCGAAGGACCGTGGGTTCAGGACGGCGAATTCCCTAGCGGCACACCAGTCGACCGATCCAAAGGATGGAGCACGCCATACATCGCGAACCCTCCCACATACGCTGGGGAGACATCTACGCCTGTTCACTTCATTCCGGTCACCAAGAATGGCGAAGTCGTCGCCTTCCTCTGGGCATCGACGACTGAACGGGCCGCCGGATACCTGCCGCTTCGATACGCCGGAAATCAGGGCATCGTCGGCCGCGGACGCTGGGTCATCCGGCTCAGCGAGTGCTACGCCGCAGGCCGCCACCCCGTCGACGCCATCCGCTACTGCCGCAGATTCCCACGACGAGTACTCCGGCTGGATCGAACCGGACGCGCCGGAAGGGGTGGCTCCCTCACTCGGAGAGCTGCGGAAGGTCGCCGAGGAATACTGACCGGCGTGTTCGGCCGTATCGAATACGCCGGCTCCCGGGCGCGGCACCATCATGCCCGGCCATGAGGGATCAGCACCGGACCAGCCGGCCGAACCAGCGACCTACTGATCGGTGACGGATTCAATCGATCAGTGCTGAGCAGCGACCTCCGGCGCGATCCCCAACCTCCACGCCAGCCCCCGCAGATTTCGCCCGCCGGCGTCACGCCGCGCAGTGCGTAGATGGTCGGCGACAGCTTCGCGGACGAAGACGTCGGCGCGAACCCGCTGCGGCGCAAGCTCTTCGGCCCTGAGCAACGTCGCCAACCCTTGCTCACGAGTCTTCGGTTCCGACAGCAGCGCGCGCCCGATTTCGCCGTAGTACTCGGCGCGGCGGACGGTGCTCGGTATGGCATCGACGTGGACATCTTTCGACTGTTCGGCGACCCGGGCGCCTTCGCCGAACTCCAGGCCGATCGTCGCACGCCAGATACCGACGTTCGCTCGGCCGAACCACATTCGGCCGAAGGTGCCGACCTCGTCGTCCATCCGGGCAGCGACTTCGCTCGCCTCGTCGAGATGGGTGTATGCGGTGTCTCGGTCTGCCTGAACCGCTGCCGCAAGGGCGGCAGACAAATGCAGCATTCCGTAGGCCTGGATCACGTTGTGGTCGTCGAGATCGCCGGTCAACCGGTCGGCCATATTGACTGCCCGGCGGTACTGCTCGGGCCGTGCGAGCGCACCGGTCGCATCGCCGCGCAGCCAGGTCGCGAATCCACACCAGGCCGGGGATTCCAAGAGTTCGGCGCACTGCTGTGCCGCCTTCGCGGCCAGCAGTGGCAGACCACGGCCGCCGGTACGCTTCGTCACCCACATGGCGGAGCTGTAGCTGGTGATCATTCCCCGCAGGACATCTTCGCGCGGAGCCGTGCCACGGCAATAGGTGATGTGCAACTCCGCCAATAGCTTTGGCACCAACGCTGCTTGTTGCGCGTAGTCACCTGCCTGAATCAGATCGTGCAGACGATCCAAGTCGGCAGCCACCAACGGCCAATCACGTGCGACTCCGCCTGGATCGTCACCGATTTCGTAGGCATCGAGCGCGGATTCGACCGCCATCAGCCCGGCATAGGCATCCGAGCCGCGCCCGTCCCCGCTCTCCCACGGCCGCCCCGTGAATTCCGACGGCGCTACCCGCAAAGCCCGCGCCAGCGCCTCCAGCGTCCCCCGATTCGACAGCGCCTGTTCCCCGCGTTCGAGCCGCCCGAGGTACCCGAAGCTGATCCCGGCCAGACCTGCCGTGACCTCGAGGCTCAAACCCCGCCAGACGCGGATTTCCCGCAACCTGCGGCCGACTTCATTGGGTGGCATCTCGTTCACGACCGTACTCCCTCCGGACGGCGACTACCTGCGACGATACGCGCCGGATCGCCCCGCGTCCGGGGAGTAGGCATTCGATCACGGCTCCGTGTACAGAATTTCGTTGGGCAGGCGCGGCAGGCCCGCGGCACTGCCGGGAACGATTGTTGCGGTGTCGGGGTGGTGGTGGCGCCGCCAGTCGCGCAGGAATTCCGCCGCGGCGGCGGGGCGGGCGGCGAAATCCATGCGGATGCCGTGCAGATGCACGGACAGGTGCACATCGGGTGGCTCGGCATCGGACGGCACGATGAGCATTCCGCTTCCTCCTTGCGCAAATCGGTCGCGGCGCCCGCCGCAGGGGAACTCACGTCACCAGCGGCAGCTCACTGTCGTCCGGTGTGCCGTGGAGGGATCCGGCATCGACCCCGCGGCGGGGCCGAATCGAAGCTAGGAGCAGCCTCGGATGGGGTTTGTCTTGAAAGGACAACGTGGCCGGAAGCAGTCCCCGGGTCCTGAATTCGGCCGATTGCTCGGTAGCGCGATGGATCCCAACAAACCCGACGGAACCAGATGCGGTGCCCAGATTTCCAGGTAGGTAGATTCTGGTCCGGTATCGGGTGGAGGGAACTGGGGTGGATATGCAGAACTGGGACAACGGGCGGGGTGGTCCGGAAGGCGCGCGCGGAGATGGGGCCCGGCCGGAACCGGCGGTCCGATGGCTGCCGGAGGATCGGTTCGAGGAGTTCGCGAACGGGCTCGCCATCGGGGTTTCGCATCGTCCGGTGTGGCGGCTCGAGCAGGTGCTCGGGCGGAAGTTTCAGCGGCGCGATGATTCTCGGCAGGCGTTTCTGCTGCTGCGGTTGCGGTCGGGGGCAGAGGTCGGGTTGGTCGCGTCGTATTGGCCGCAGTCCGAAGGCATTGCCATTCTCGTTCCGAGCGGTGAGCGGGGTGCGGCGCAGGTGCTGGGTGAGCTGATCGAATGCACCGATCTCGAGCAGCGGCAGGTGACGCCCCTGTTGGCGCGGGTGGACGAGCACGGGCGGTACCGCACCACTCCCATCCAACCGGAGTTCGTCGGTGAACATCTGCCGGGGAATCGGCGCTGGAACGGGACTCACGTCAGCTACCTCGACGAGCAGGAGCGTCAGCCGTACCGGCTGCACGTCCGGGACGGCCGCCTCTACGACAGCCGCGGTCAACTCTTCGACACCGCGGCCGCGCGCACCCTGTGGACCCCGCAGGGTGGGCGGGCGATCTTCGTCATGGACGCCGACGGCACCATCTACTCGTCCGCGCACCACATCCTCGGACGCTTCCACCACTCCAGCTTCCTGGCCGGCGCACCGTGCGCCGGGGCCGGTGAGCTGGCCGCGTCATTCGGCGTCATCCGGGTGATCTCCGATCACAGCACCCATTACCGGCCGCCGCGCCACATCACCGCGCAGGTGGTCGACAGCCTGCGGCGGCAGGGGGTTGCGGTCGACGATCAGCAGGTGGAATACCACTGGTAGCTGCCGGGGTACGCGTCCTCACCGCACCACATGCTCGCGGAGGAACGCGAGGATGTGCCCGGTCAAGGCTTCCGGCTGGTCCTCGGGAAGGAACGTGTAGGCATCGTCGACGAGCCGCAATGTCGCATTCGGAAGTTCGCGGGCCATGCGTTCGGCGAGCGGCACCGGGAACAGCTTGTCCTCGCGCGCCCAGACCAGCAGAACCGGAAGGCGCACGGACGGGAATCTGCTCGCGGCTTCCAGGGTGTGGCGCGAGGTGGCGGATTTCAAGAACCGGCGGACGTCGGCGCGAACTGCCTTCGATGTGCGGCTCGGAAGCAGATAGGAGTCGACGATGTCGGCGGCAACGGGATGTTTGGCCACCCAGCCGAAAGCGATCGGCAGCCGGTGCAGGGCGCGGATCCGCAGGAGTTCGGTGGCGGCGCGGATCGAACCGGGCAGATGGGCAAGGGTGGCGAGCAGGGTGAACGGCTGCGGCAGGAACTTGTCGTAGCAATCGACGGAGGCCAGCACCACGCGGCCGATGCGCTCGGGGTGGCGGGTCATCAGGATCTGGGTGATGGCGCCGCCGGTGTCGTTGGCGACGATGGTGACGTCGGTGAGGTCGAGGCGGTCCAGGAACGAGGCGATGACGGCCGCCACGCCCGTCGGCGTGAGGTCGGCGCCGGGCAACGCGATGGTGTGCGAACCGAGCGGCCAATCCGGGGTCAGGCAGCGGTGACCGGCCGCGGCGACCGCGGGCACGACCTTGCGCCACAGATCGGCGTTGACCAGCAGACCGTGCACGAAGACGACGGGCGGCCCGTCGCCCGTCTCGTGGTAGCGAATGCGCCCGGCGGGCAGATCGATGTCGTGGACCGGGCCGAGCGAAGGGCTGATTCCCATGATTTCTCCCCTGGTGTACGGATACCGCCACTGTTACATACATGCCGTATGTATGTCCACGGCTCGAAGCAATTAGCTCCCGCAAGCAATCTGGACGACTGACCAGATCCGCGCTACCGTGCACAACAGAGGAACGAGGAGACGGAGCTCACATGGCGGTGCCGGACGACACGATCAACCGCGCGGGCTCGCCTGTGCGCGACCTCGGCTTAGCCGAGCTGGCCGAGGCCATCGCGAATACGACGATCAGCTCGGTGACTGCCACCACCGAGGCGCTCGACCGCATCGAAGCCGCCCAGCCCTCGCTCAACGCGTTCCGGATCGTGCGCCGTCAGCGGGCCTTGGCCGAGGCCGCGGCGGCGGACCGGCGGATCGCGGCCGGTGAGCGGTTGCCGCTGCTCGGCGTGCCGATCGCGATCAAGGACGACACCGATATCGCGGGCGAACCGACGGCATTCGGCGTCAGGGGTGATTTCGAGCCAAAGGAAGTGGACGCCGAGTCGGTGCGCCGGCTGCGGGCCGCGGGCGCGGTGATCGTCGGCAAGACCAATACCTGCGAGTACGGCCAACTGCCCTTCACCAGCGGCGCCGCGTTCGGACACACCCGCAATCCGTGGGGCCGGCCGTATACGCCGGGCGGATCCTCGGGCGGGTCGGCGGCCGCGGTGGCGGCCGGGCTGGTTCCGGCCGCGCTGGGCTCCGATGGTGCGGGCTCGGTGCGTATCCCGGCCGCGTGGACGAACCTGGTCGGCATCAAACCGCAGCGCGGCCGGATCTCCACCTGGCCGCTCCCGGAGGCGTTCAACGGACTCACCGTGAACGGCCCGCTGGCGCGCACGGTCGGAGACGCGGCACTGCTGCTCGACGCGGCGGCAGGCCCGCACCCGGGCGATCTGCACACACCGCGGCCGCTCACCCTCACTGACGCGGTGGGCCGCGATCCGGGGCGGCTGCGCATCGCACTGTCGCTGAACATCCCGTTCACCGCGACCAGAACCGCACTGCATCCCGAGGTCGAGGCGGGCGTGCACCGGATCGCGAAAACCCTGCGCGGACTGGGCCATTCGGTCACCGTGCGCAACCTGCACTACGGACTACTGATGGGTGCGTCGTTCCTTCCGCGCTCGATGGCCGGTATCCGCGCGGTACACGATCGGATGCCCGGCGCCCGGGTCGATCCACGGACCATGGCCAATGTGCGCACTGGGATGCTGCTGAGCGGGCCCGCGTTGTTCGCGGCCAGGCAAGCGGAGGCCTTGCTGCACCGGCGGATCGGCGGATTCTTCGACGAATTCGATGTGGTGCTGGCCCCGACCACGGCCACTCCCCCGCCCCGGGCCGAAGAGATCGACGGCATCGGCGTGATCGCCACCAACAACCTCATCACCGCGGCCTGCCCGTACACCTGGCCGTGGAATGTGCTCGGCTGGCCGAGTGTCAACGTGCCCGCCGGGTTCACCGGCTCCGGGCTGCCGGTCGGAGCACAGTTGATGGGTACCGCCGACACCGAACCGATGCTGGTGTCGCTTGCCGCGCAACTGGAGTCGGAACTGCACTGGGAGCGGCATCGTCCCGAGCCCTGGTGGTGAACGGTTCATCGCGGTTGCCAGGCCTCGACCGGACTGTGCGTTCCGGCCGGGCACCCATCCGGTCCGCGGCCGGAGATATCGCCGATCGGGGTGCCGAAAATGAGCAGGCACTGCGGCGCCACCTCGTCACTGCTGAGATCCTCGGCCAGCAGCACGCCGATGGTGGCGTCCTCGGCGACCCGGGAATCGGTCAGGCGCAGTACACCAGTGATGCCGGTGTAGTCGGCGCCGCGTAGCTCGAGCGCGATGGCGGTGCGACTCAGGACGATCTTGCCCGAGGATTGCTCCGGCCGGGCCCGGTTGGCCCGCACCGCTTGCAGGAACGCGCCGGCCACGTCGTAGGACAGTCCGGTCCGGTCGCCCGGCCAGGGCGTGCGATACAGGTCCAGATCCTCGATCAGCTCCGCGAGGGAGGCGCAGAGGTCTTGGAATTCGAGCCCGACGCGCTCCTCTCCGAGCACTCCGCGCCCTCGGACGCAGCCTGGGCCGGCGAGCATCACCGGAACGCCCTTGGCCACATAGCGAATGGAGAGCCCGGCCGGGATCGCCTGCCTGCCCACCGGATCGGCGATGAACCGGGTGACCGCGTCGTTGCCGAGAATCGGGGGCGATTCGGTGGCGTGACACTCCCGAGTGACGGCGTTGACGAACGCACCGAAGTCGTTGTTGCGCCCGGCGAAGAACAGTAGTTCGCCCTCGTCGGGTTCGCTGCGCGCGCACGGCGGCGGGAAGCCGTAGAGCTCCTGCTGCCGCGACCAGCTGAAGGTGGCGGCGGGAATGCCGCGGGCGCGCAACTCCTCGAGCGCATCGGCCACCAGGGTGTGGACGTAGATGTCGTCGGGATTGTCCGGGTGGAACACGGTGACCTTGTCGTAGCGGGGCCGACCCGCGCGCGGCGTGCCTTCCGGAAACCTGGCTCCGGCCACGTAGTCGGCGACGAGCCTGGCTTGCACCCGGTTGCTCGGCGCCGCTTGGAAATATGTGGGCGATACCTCGTCCAGCCCGTCCGCCGACAGCGTGGTGGCGAATGTGGGCACGCCGAGATCACCCAGCCGCGCGATGGCGCGCCGCGTCTCGGCGTTGCTGCGGTCGAGCCCGATGACGCCCAGCACGTCGGAATCCTCGCGGATCAGCGCGCTGAGCAGGTTGTCCACCACCCAGGGTGCCTGCCGCATCCCGGATCCGCCGTTGGCGATGATGATGCGCAGCAGTGGCTCGGCCTCGCTGCTCTGCGCGTTCGCATTGCGTTGGCGCAGCACCAGCCCGGCCAGTTCTTCCACCTGGGCATGCGGATAACGCATGTTGCGGTCCGCGTAGGTGAGGCCGGCGAAGTAGACGAGCGCCACCACCGGGCGCTTCGGGTTGCCGCGCCGGATGCGGTCGGCGATCGCGTTCTGCCGGAACACCTCTCGCTGCATCTCCGATAGTTCGGGGTCGTCGGCGAAGACCTGGCGGGCGTTGTCGCTGTAGCCGACGCATTCGCCGTCGCGCACCGCCACACCGACCCCGGACCAGAACGGCCAGGCAGTACAGCCGACCGCCGCGCGCGGGTGCACGTACACCGCGGCCGCGGCCACCAACGCGACCACGGGGACCAGGGCGAATGCCGCCACCACCGAGCGGCGGGCCGCCCAGGGCGGGGCGGGCGGCCGAGCGAGATGATTCTCGCCCAGTCCAGCGGCGTCGTCATCGACGCCCCGGTCCGGCATCCGCAGCGGGAGATACCAGGCGGTGGCCTCACGGTTGCGGCGCCGGACTTCGATCGTGTCGCGCCAGCGTCGCAACGGGTCACGAGCCGGACCGGCGGTGCGGCCGAGATCGGCGAGGCTCGCGGGTTCCTCGTCCGACGGCGCCCGGTCGACCGAGGCGACCACCACGAGCGGGTCGAATCTGCCGGTCTCGTTGCGGATGTCGTTGATCCAACGCAGCAGATCCGCGCCTTGACCATGGGCGACACCATCGAGCAGCGCCACCGGATACGCGGTGCGCCGCCAGCTCGACGGCCGCAGCAACCTGCGGCGATAGGCATCACCGAGATCCGACAAGAAGGCGTGCACCAGGAGTTTGGCGATCTGCTCGTGGTTTTCCCGTTCGCGGCCTTGTTCGGTGAGGCGGAGCGCGAAACCCAAGAAGCTGTCGGACAGTTCCGGCGCCAGATAACGCTGACGCATGAACCACCGCGGCTCCCGCGAGACGCCGGGGACGATGCCGCTGACCCACAACCACAGCCGAACGATCGGCACGATCGCCCAGATCGCCAGCGCGATCCGTTCGATGGTGGCGCCGAGCGCGCCGAAGGGCGGCGGATCGCTTTCCGGATCGCGACGGCTGATCCGCAGCAGCCGGGGCAACCTGCCACGCAATTCGGCCGCGTCGATCGGAGCGCCCGCGGCACGCTGGCGGGTGAGCCAGTCCGCGGCGTGGTAGCGCGGAAATTCGATGGGGCCCATGGCCGTGTTGTCGGAGATGAACCGGCGGCTCAGCGCTTCGAGCACGGGCAGGCAGTTCGCGGCCGATTCCTCACCGTCGAAGCGGGTCGCCGACGCGGTGTCCGGGGTGAGCGCGGGGGCGGGCAGAGCCGCCACGTCGACATAGGCGCGCGGCGCGGCCCGGCGTGGGGAGCGGCCCAGCCATTCATAGGTCTGTTCGAGCAGCGCACCGGATTCGGCGGAGACGAGGCAGACCATCGGCGGCGGCAGCGGACGACGCCGGCGCAGCAGTGTGCGCAGGATCCGTGGCCGCTCGTCGGGCACCATCAGCCCACGCAGCAACCGGAGAAACGCGACGACCTCGTCCTGGTTCGCCATCGACCCTCCCCTGGTCCGGCAGCGCCACGCACGCTCTGCCCGCGGACCTGAACTGTACCGCGCGGCACCGACATCCGATCCGCCCCGAATTCTCGGGACAGGCAGACGAAGCCGCCGCGCCCCAGCCAGGGACTGCGCTCAGACCGGGACCGACGGCCACCAGGTGTCGTACAGCTCTTGTCCGTTCGACCCACCGAGGACCAATATCTGACAGTGCTCGCGACCAGGGCCCGCCAGGTCGAACCCGATCAGCAAGGTTCCCGCGGTACGGCCGTCGCTGACGACATCACCCCAGATCACCCGGCCGCTGCCGGAAACGCGACTCCACGGCTGATCGCCGGTGACGGTCATATCCGAGAACGGCGCCACCGGATTCGGCGAGCGGTTGCCCAGGCAATCCACCGTGAGTCTGCGCACGGGCGCGCCGTTTCCGCTACAGCTCAACCGCGCCACCCGGCCGACCGGCGCGGCCACATCCACCGGCCGCATGTCCTGGTCGACGGCGGTACAGCGCAGTCCCTGATATCCCTGCGCGTCAGGGGTGGCCGGCAGCAACTGCGGGAAGCTGCGCACCACGAAATCATGGCTACCCCACGTTGCCGCGCCGGCAGCCGCCGTGGCGGACGCGCGCACCGTGTTCGTGGACGGGGAAACCGCGGCGGCCGAGGACGTTTCATCGCCCTGCGAACCGACCGCCCAGATCGTGCCCGCGATGACGGCCAGGGCCAGCACCGAACCCAGCGCCGCGGCGACCATGCCGGCTCGGCCGATTCGCCGTCGTCGCTGGGCGGGCACGGTTGCGCCGGGCCGGGCAGGCGGAGCGCCCGATACGTCCACAGCCCCTGCCGTGGACCTCGATCCCGGTTCGAGCAAAGCAGCGAGACCGCCGCCGCCAGCGCACCGCAGGTCGGGAACCGCTGCCCGGGATCTTTCGCCAACGCCCGCGCGACCACCGCGTCGATCGCGGCGGGCAGGGCCGGATTCACCACCGTTGCTCGCGGCGGTGGATCCTGGAGGTGGGCGTGCAGCACCGCGGCGGCGGTCGGCCGGGGGAACGGTTTGGCGCCGGTCAGCAGTTCGAACAGGGTGCAGCCCAGCGCGTAGACGTCGGCGCGCTGATCCACCGGCCGCGCGGCGAGTTGCTCCGGCGCGGCATACGCCAAGGTCGCCACCACCACCCCGGACTCGGTGAGCGCCGTCGCCGATCCGGCCGCCCTCGCGATGCCGAAATCGGTGACGTACACCCGCTCGTCGCCGCCGGGGCGGGCCTCGATGAGCAGGTTCGCCGGTTTGACGTCGCGGTGCAGCATCCCGGCCCGATGGGCGGCATCCAGTCCGCGTGCCGCCTGCGTCACGATCCGCGCGACGCGCGATGGGGCGAGTCCGGCCGGGTGCCGCCGGATGAGTTCGGCCGCATCGGTCCCGTCGACGTACTGCATCGCGATCCACAGCAGATCCTCGGCCATCCCGCGATCGTGCACGGCGATGACGTTGGGATGGTCGAGGCGGGCAGCGAGCTCGGCCTCCCGCACGAACCTGGCGCGGAACTCGTCGTCGGAGCTGTGGTGCGGTGAGAGCACTTTCACCGCCTCCCGGCGCGGCAGCCGTGGATGCCGGGCCAGGTAGACCGTCCCCATCCCGCCGCTGCCGAGCACACCTTCGATGAGGTATCCCGCGAAAACGACGCCGGGAGTGAGTCGTCCGCTCATTCGGCGCTCACCAGCAGGGCGTACTGTGCGGCCACCCGCTGGTGGGTGCTTTCGACCGTGCGCCCCCGGAGGAAGGCCTGGTAGCGGCCGTGGAGGAGTCGGCAGGAGTAGCGGGGCCACTGCGGTCCGGCCGAAAGGTATTGCACGCAGCGGACATCGGGAATGCCCTCCGGCGTGGCGATCGGGCCGTAACCCGGTATCTCGGCCTCGCCGGCGAAGGCGTCGAAATCCCGTCGGGCCGTGGCCGCGTCGGCGAACCGGCCGAGCGAGTCGTTGCCGCCGTTGAAGCCGAGCAACTCCAGCGGCTCCCCGGCCGGTCCGTGCTCGCTGGCGCGCCCGATCCGAAGGTACGCGGCGCGTGGCCCGAAGACCACGCCCTTCGGGATGACCGCACTGTTCCAGCCCGCGGTCTCGACCGTGCTGACCGAGATCGCCGCCGGATACTGCCACTGCCCGGGCTTTTCGGGCACCATACGCGCCAGCATGCCGTCCCGGTCCAGTGGCAGACGCGCGATCTCGTCGCGCGGTGTCGGCTGAAAATCACGCAGCCGCGCCAGCTGTGCGTCGAAGGTGTCGGCGACCAGCGCGACCATGGCGTCTCGGTCGGGCGAGGTGTGCCCGATGAGCAGGCTGATGACGAAGGGCCCGTCTGCCATGGTGGCGGCAAGGGTTGGCACCGCGGGGCGCCAGTGCGCGTGGGCCGACGGGTGCCGGTCGATGTCCACGCCGACGTTGTCCGGGCTCACCGCGGCGTCGATCGCATCGATCTCCTGCGCGGCCTGCCGCGCCGCGTCGGCGTCCGGTAGACGCAGCAGCAGCAGCGTCATCATGCGGCCGGAGCCGACGACCGGAATCGAGCTGACGTCGCGATCGGCCCCGCCGACGACGAAGCCGGCCACCATGCCGTAGCGCTGGAGCACCGCGCGGGCAGGCGCGGCCAGCAGACCGTTGGTCTTCACCGGCGTCGGCAGGGGTGAGGCACGCACCGTGCCGAGCGCGTAACTCAGGTCGGGATCCACCTCGGCCGGGTCGATCACGGCCTCGCCCATCCGCACCGATTCGATCACCCGGCCGTAACGCTCGCTGCCCTCGGCCGGCTCGGCCAGGATATCGACGCCGTGGGTGCCGACGTCGAGCCCGCTGAGATCGGGCTGTTCCGGCTGTGGATGTCCGGCTACCGCACAACCGGTCGTCGCGGTCGCCACGATGACGGCGAGAGCACCAAGCGTGCGGAAGATCGCGGTGCGCAGCATCATTCGTAATCCCCTGTCACAGCGGCGCATCGAACCACCAGCGAGCCCGCAGCTCGGCGGCCGCGACCTCGCCGTTGACCTGGATGGCGCAGAAATTGCGGTCGGGAGCGTCGAAGAACACCTCGAGACGGCCGAACTTCTCGCCGTGCACCGTGGTGTAGCTGCCCCAGCGCAGATAGCCCGACCCGGACTCCCGTTTCCAGTGCTCTTCGCCTTCCATCCCGGGCCAGGGCAGCGGCCCGAGCCGGCCGCGGTCGGCGGTGCAGTGCAGGAACATCATCGCGACCGGGTCCTGATCGCCGGTGCAGCGAATCACGCTCAGCGGCAAGGCGGTATCCATCGGCACCAGATCGCGCTTATCGTCGATGGCCTGGCAGACGGAGAGTTCGCGGTAGCCGTAGCCATCCGGCGAATAGGGCAACAGCTCGGCGAACGGTTCGACCATGAACGAATACGCGGCCCAGTCCGGCGAAACCCGCGGCGCCGCACCGGAGGGAGTCGGCAGCCGCACGGCCGCGGCGGATTCGACCCGATCGGGCCAGGCGACGATGGCGAGCACGACCGCGAGCACGACGACCCCCGCTGCCCCCGCCCACAACAGCGCCCGCGTGCCCGCCGTGCGGGCCGAGCCTGCCCCACCGGGTCCGGTCGCGGCGGCAGTGGGCGCGGTGAGCCGGATGGTTTCGGCCTCCGCGTCGGTCAGTGCGCGGTGCGCCGCCTCGGCCAGCGCACCGCAGCTGGGATACCGGTGCGCCGGATCCTTGGCCAGCGCGGTCGCGATCACCTCGTCGAATGCCGCGGGCAACCGGGTATCGACTCGAGACGGCCGCGGCGGCGGATCGTTGAGATGGGCGAACATGACCGCGCCGGGAGTGTCACGTTGAAACGGCACCGACCCCGTCAACAGGTGAAAAAGCGTGCAGCCCAGCGCGTATACGTCCGCGCGCTGATCGAGCACCTCGCCACGGATCTGCTCGGGCGCAGCGTACGCCAGGCTCGCGGTGAGCCCACCCGGATCGCCGAGAGTGGTCGAATCATCGGCGGGGCGAGCGATACCGAAATCGGTGACCAGTACGCGATCCGGCTCCCCCGGCTGCTCGGCGATGAGTATGTTGGCCGGCTTCACATCCCGGTGCAACAAGCCCGCACGGTGGATCTCGTCGAGACCGCGCGCGGCCTCCCCGATGATGTACACCGCGCGCTGCGGCGGCAACGCCGCCGGACCACGCCGGATCAACTGCGCGCCGTCGACGCCGTCGACGTACTGCATCGTCAGCCACAGCCGGCCGTCGAACTCACCGCGATCGCGGACCGCGACCAGATTGGGATGCTGTAGCCGGGCGGCGATGTCGGCCTCGCGCAGGAAACGCGCGCGGAATTCGGCGTCGTCGTGATGGCTGTCGGAGAGTACCTTCAGCGCGTCCTTGCGTGGCAGCCTCGGATGCTGGACGAGATAGACGGCCCCCATACCGCCGGCACCGAGGCGGCGCTCGATCCGGTAACCGGCGACATCCATGCCTTCGGCGATCTCCACCCGGCACCGTCCTCCCACACCCGCGTCGACGCCGGGACCCTTCCGGCGCCGCGTGCGTCATCTGGGTGCAGGCCCGCGACCAGCCCCGTCGACGACAACGAACACGCCCGGGAATATAGCAGCCCGCACCGACGGCGACGGCTCAGAAACCGAGCTTGCCCAGCTGCTTCGGATCGCGCTGCCAGTCCTTGGCCACCTTCACGTGCAGGTTCAAGTAGATGCGGGTACCGAGGATGTGCTCGATCTGTTTGCGGGCATTGGTGCCGACCTCCTTGAGCCGGGCACCACCCTTGCCGATGACGATCGCCTTCTGGCTCGGCCGCTCCACGTACAGCAGCGCGTGCACGTCCAGCATGTCCTCACGGCCCTCGTACGGCAGGACCTCCTCGATCACGACGGCCAGCGAATGCGGCAGCTCATCGCGCACACCCTCGAGGGCCGCCTCGCGGATGAGCTCGGCCATCAGGGTTTCCTCGGGCTCGTCGGTCAGCTCACCGTCCGGATAGAACGCCGGACCCTCCGGCATCTTCGAGGCGATGACGTCCACCAGCACCTCGACCTGCTCGCCCTTGACCGCCGACACCGGCACCACATCGGCATCGGGTCCCAGCAGCT
Organism: Nocardia sp. CDC519; assembly: GCF_059509835.1. NCBI lineage: Bacteria > Bacillati > Actinomycetota > Actinomycetes > Mycobacteriales > Nocardiaceae > Nocardia > Nocardia sp. CDC519. The sequence goes on from NZ_CM183377.1 coordinate 4,361,161, forward strand.
GCGACACCGCGAGCAGCTGCGCGGCGACCTGATCGCGGCTCACCTTGTCGATCTTGGTGACCACGCCGAGCACCGTCGTCTTCGGCGCCATCTGCTTGACCTGCTGCACGATCCAGCGGTCACCGGGGCCGATCTTCTCGTCGGCCGGGATACACAGCGCGATCACGTCGACCTCGGAATAGGTGTCGCGCACCAGATCGTTGAGCCGCTGGCCGAGCAGGGTACGCGGACGATGCAGCCCTGGCGTATCGACCAGGATCAGCTGGGTGTGCTCACGGTGCACGATCCCGCGAATAGTGTGGCGGGTGGTCTGCGGGCGCGAGGAGGTGATCGCGATCTTGGCGCCGACCAGCGCATTGGTCAGCGTCGATTTACCGGTGTTCGGCCTGCCGACGAAACAGACGAACCCGGAACGGAATTCGTCCTTGCCGGAACCGGATCGGTCAGCCACCCTGCACCTCGAAACCCTCGGCGATATCGAACACCGCGCCCGCCCGATCGGTGAACACGATCCGCGCCTGCGCCGACACCTCGCGCACCGCGGTCACCCCCGGATCGGAGAACTTGCCGCCGACCACCACGGCCGCTTCGAAACCCTCCGCGCCGCTGGAGAGCGCGGCGGCGACCGCGGCCTGCAATGCGGTGAGCCGCAACGCGTCCAGACCCACCTCGCCCGCGGCGTAGGTGCGCCCCTCGCTGTCGCGGACGGCGGCGCCGCTGGAGCCCTCGGTGCGTGCCATGGCGCCACGCGCCAGCACCAGCAGCTTGTTGTCCTCGGCATCCAGTTCAGTCATTCGGTGTCTCCTGTTCGTCTCGGCCACCCGGGATCACCCCGGCCGCGCCGTTACCGTTCGATGCCGTCTCGCCGTCGACCGCCCGGCTGACCACCACCGTGTGCACGCGCACCCGGCCGCGGGTATCGGGTCCGCCTTCGCCACGCAATTGCAGACCGTGGGCGGTGATCTCCGAACCGGGCAGCGGGACCCGGCCGAGCTCATGAGCGAGCAGCCCGCCGACGGTGTCGACATCCTCTTCGTCGATCTCGAGGCCGTACAGTTCGCCGAGGTCCTCGATCGACAACCGTGCCGATACCCGGTAGCGGTCGTCGTCGAGCTTCTCGATGGGCGGGGTCTCGTCGGTGTCGTACTCGTCGGCGATTTCGCCGACGATCTCCTCGAGTACGTCCTCGATGGTGACCAGCCCGGCGATACCGCCGTACTCGTCGACCAGCAGCGCCATATGGTTGCGGCGGCGCTGCATCTCGTCCAGCAGGGCGTCCAGCGGTTTGGAATCGGGCATGAAGACCGCGGGCCGCATCACCTCGCGCACCTGCACGCTGCGGCCGCGATCGCCGTACTGCACAAGATCTTTCAGGTAGACGACGCCGAGAATGTCGTCGACGTTGGCGCCGATCACCGGGATCCGGGAGTGCCCACTGCGCACCGCGAGAGAGGTGGCCTGCGCCGCGGTCTTGTCCTGCTCGATCCACACCATCTCGGTGCGCGGCACCATCACCGCCCTGGCGGCGGTGTCGCCGAGCTCGAACACCGACTGGATCATCCGGCGCTCGTCATCGGCGACGACACCGCGCTCACGCGCCATATCGACCACCTCGCGCAGTTCGATTTCCGAGGCGAACGGGCCGTTGCGGAAACCTTTACCCGGGGTGATCGCATTACCGATGAGGATCAGCAGCCTGCTGACCGGCCCGAGCAGCGCGCCGATGAACTGCAACGGCAAGGCGGCGGCCAGCGCGATCGAATAGGCGTGCTGGCGGCCGAGGGTGCGCGGCCCGACCCCGATCACCACGTAATCGACCAGCACCATGATGACCGCCGTCAGCAGCAGTGCCATCGCGTCGGACAGCATCGTGGCCAGCGCGGCCGCGAGCAGCACCGTCGCGGTGATCTCGCACAGGATGCGCAGCAGCACCATGAGATTCACATAGCGCGGCCGGTCGTCGACGATGCGGCTCAACCGTGCCGCGCCCGCCCGTTCGGCGCGCACCATATCGTCGAGGCGAGCAGGGGAAATCGTGTTCAGCGCGGAATCGACGGCAGCGAACACACCACCGACGGGAACCAGCAGGACCGCCAGGACGATCAGAGTCAGCGCGTTCACGCCTGAGCATCACCCGGCGTCGTGAAGCCCGCTTTCCCCAGCAGGCGGGCATCGCGTTCGGCGAGTTCGGCGCGGCGCGCGGCCTCGCGCAGGCTTTCGTACCACTCCTCGAGCAGCCGGGCCTGCAACGCGAACATCTCCTTCTCCTCCTCCGGCTCGGCGTGGTCGTAGCCGAGCAGATGCAGCACACCGTGCACGGTGAGCAGCGCGAGTTCATGATCGAGGGAATGGCCGGCCTTGCGTGCCTGACCGAGCGCGAACTCGGGGCACAGCACGATATCGCCGAGCATGGAGGGGCCGGGTTCGGGACTGTCGGGCCGCCCACCCGGCTCGAGCTCGTCCATCGGGAACGACATCACGTCGGTCGGACCGGGCAGATCCATCCAGCGCATGTGCAGGTCGGCCATGGTGTCGAGATCGACGAGCACCATGGACAGCTCCGCGGCCGGGTGCACATCCATTCGCGCGATCACGAACCGTGCGACACCGACCAGATCTTCCTCGGGCACGTCCATGCCCGACTCGTTGGCGATCTCGATACTCACCAGGTCAGCCTAATGGGTGCGGCCGGTCACCGTCCGACCGCAACCCCGCGAGGTGCGCGAGAGGTTCAGCGGCGTCCGGTGCGGTTGGCGGCCCGGCGCTGGGCCCGGTTGCCCGGCATGTGCGGGCCGACCGGGCGGGTTTCGGCCTCGAACCGGTCGTAGGCGTCGACGATGTCGGAGACCAGGCGATGCCGGACGACGTCGCTGCTGGTGAGCTCGGCGAAGTGGATGTCCTCGATCTCGGTGAGGATCTCACTGGCCGCCCGCAGCCCGGAACGTGAGCCGTTGGGCAGATCGACCTGGGTGACGTCACCGGTGACCACGATCTTCGAACCGAATCCGAGCCTGGTCAGGAACATCTTCATCTGCTCGGCCGTGGTGTTCTGCGCCTCGTCCAAGATGATGAACGAATCGTTCAGCGTGCGACCACGCATGTATGCCAGCGGCGCGACCTCGATGACTCCGGCCGCCATCAGCTTCGGGATGGCTTCGGGGTCCATCATGTCGTGCAGGGCGTCGTAGAGCGGGCGCAGGTACGGGTCGATCTTCTCGTTGAGGGTGCCCGGCAGGAAGCCGAGGCGTTCACCCGCCTCGACCGCCGGCCGGGTGAGGATGATGCGGTTGACCTGCTTGGACTGCAACGCCTGCACGGCCTTGGCCATGGCGAGGTAGGTCTTGCCGGTGCCTGCCGGGCCGATACCGAACACGATGGTGTTGGCGTCGATGGCATCGACGTAGCGCTTCTGGTTGAGCGTTTTGGGGCGGATGGTCTTGCCGCGCCGGGACAGGATGTCGAGGCTGAGCACCTCGGCGGGCGATTCGGCGGTGCCCTCGGTGAGCATGGACACGGTGTGACGCACGGCCTCGGGGGTGACCACGCGGTTGCGGCCGGTCAGCGCGACGAGCTGTTCGACGACACGCTCGGCCAGCGCCACATCGGCGGCCTTACCGGTGAGGGTGACGGAATTGCCGCGCACGTGGATGTCGGCGTCGAGCAGGTCTTCGAGTTCGCGCAGGTTCTGGTCGGCCGATCCGAGGAATGGGAAAACGGACTCCGGTGCGAGTTCGATACTGGAACGTACGGTGCGTGCCGCGGGACCCGTGCTGCTGACGTCTGCACCATTGCCGGCCGCGGGGGTCGCCGGGTCGCCGATCTCACCTTGGGTTCTCACGTAGTGGCCTTAGCCTGCTTTCCGGTCTCGGAGCCGCCGCATCACCCGCCCCACACCCGTGCCGACCACCGCCCGTTCGGCGGCATCGGCGCTGCTCCGGCGCGGTGGAGATGATGCGCTGTGGATGACCAAAGTTTAACGCGCGGCACCGACACCCGCCCACCGATTAAGCGGGCCCCGGTTACCCTCAGGCGGCCTACCAGCAGCTATGGGGATGCTCCCCGCGGTTGGGCAGGGGTCGCACGGGCATCGCCAGGACCGGCGGCGCACCGTGGGACCCGTCCACATCGCGGAATCGCCGGAAGCCGAGATCGCCGGCGCGGCCCGGCTCAGCCGCATAAGCAGCCCAGCGTCGGCAGCGCAGGACGGCCTGCACGAGCGCAGCGCACGATCGGGCGGCGCGGCCGCATCCTGACCGCCCGCACTGATTCCCCGCCGGGCCCGATAGGTGGGGAAGTGGCGGTAAACACCCAGGTCCCGTGCGATGGCACGGACCGGGACGGGCACACTGGAGCAGTGAGTTCGCCCGCCGCCACCGCCAAGCACACCGATGCCGCCACCCCGGTGCTGCGCGATTTCGGCGGCGGACCGTTCGGCATCTACGTGCACGTACCGTTCTGCGCGACCCGCTGCGGGTATTGCGACTTCAATACCTACACCGCCGGTGAGCTGGGCAGTTCGTCCTCGCCGCAGTCCTGGATGACGGCGCTGCGCGGCGAGCTGGCCACGGCGGCCCGGCAGTTCGCGGCACTGCCGAGCGCGACGCCGGAAGTATCGACGGTGTTCGTCGGCGGCGGCACGCCCTCGCTGCTCGGCGGCGACGGCCTCGCCGAGGTGCTCGACGCGATCCGAGCCGAGTTCGCGCTGGCCGCCGACGCGGAGGTCACCACCGAATCGAACCCGGAGTCGACCTCGCCGGCGTTCTTCGAGCAGATCCGCTCCGCCGGGTACACCCGGGTATCGCTCGGCATGCAGTCGGCCGCCGAGCACGTGCTGGCCGTCCTGGACCGCACCCACACGCCCGGCCGGGCAGTCGCCGCCGCGAAGGAGGCCCGCGCGGCCGGATTCGAGCACGTCAACCTCGACCTGATCTACGGCACCCCCGGCGAACGCGACAGCGACCTGGACGCCAGCCTGGACGCGGTGCTCGAGGCCGGCGTCGACCACGTCTCGGCGTACTCACTCATCGTCGAGGACGGCACTGCCCTGGCCCGGCGCGTCCGCCGCGGCGAACTACCCGCACCCGACGACGACGTCCTCGCCGCCCGCTACGAACGCATCGACGCCCGCCTGTGCGGCGCCGGGCTCACCTGGTACGAGGTCTCCAACTGGGCGTCCTCGGACGCCGCCCGCTGCCGCCACAACCTCGGCTATTGGGACGGCGGTGACTGGCTGGGCGCGGGCCCCGGCGCGCACAGTCATCTCGGCGGAGTGCGCTGGTGGAACGTCAAACATCCGGCGCGGTACGCCGATCGGGTGGCCGACGGCGGACTGCCCGCGGCGGGCTGGGAATCGCTCACCGACGATGAGCGCTACCTCGAGCGGATCATGCTCGTGACACGGTTGCGCACCGGACTGTCGATGGAGGATCTGAACGAGACCGGAATCGCCGCGGCCGAACGGATTCTCGCCGACGGGCGGGCCGAACGGCACGGCGATCGTCTGGTGCTCACCGATCAGGGCCGGCTCCTGGCCGATGGTGTGGTGCGAGATCTCCTCGGGTGAATCCGGTTGCTCCGCTGGTCGCGAGCCGAATCGGACAGGCGAACCAGAACCTCGGTGCTCGCCGGTGCGCACCAGGTTCCAGCCCGCCGCGTAACCTCGCTACGGCCGGAGCCGCGTACGGCCGGAATCGACGCTGATCACAAATCCTCGTCTGATCTCCGACCCATGGTCGACAGCCGTGCGCCTGCCCAACTCGGCTGGTCGGAACCGAGTACCAACGGGGACCGACACCTCATGCCGGGGCGGTCGAGGTGGCAGTACGGAAGGTTCGGCGGTAAGCCAGCGGGTAGACGCCGATGGCGTCGTGCAGGTGTCGGCGCAGGGATGCTCCTGTCGCGAAGCCCACCTCGCCGGCGATGCGATCCACGGAAAGCTGCGTGGTTTCGAGGAGTTCACGGGCGCGGAAAATCCGTTGTTGCGTGAGCCAGCGGCCAGGACTCATCCCCACCTCCTCCTGGAATCGGCGGGCGAAGGTCCGGCCACTCATGTGAGCACGTTCGGCCAAGTCCGACATAGTGATCGGGTGGTGCAGATTTTCCAGCGCCCATTGGCGGGCGGAAACGGTGCCCGCCATCGCGACCGGAGGCACCGGCCTTTCGATGAACTGCGCCTGCCCGCCCTCACGCCATGGCGGGACCACGCAACGGCGCGCGACCATATTGGCGACCTCACTGCCATGGTCATTGCGGATCAGGTGCAGGCACAGGTCGACGCCGGCAGTCGCGCCCGCCGACGTGAGGATGTCCCCGTCGTCGACGTAGAGAACATTCGGATCGAGCTGCACCTTCGGAAACGCCCTGCGAAAGCGGTCGGCATAGTTCCAGTGAGTGGTCGCGGGACGGTTGTCGAGGAGTCCAGCCGCTGCGACCACGAATGCGCCCGTACAGATGGAGACCAGGCGAGCTCTCGGGCGGATCAGTGCCAGCGCGTCCGAGGTAGCGTCCGGCAGCCCACTGTCGAGGATCGGAGCAACGTCACACGGTGGAATCACCACGGTATCAGCGGTTTTCAACATATCTGCGCCGTGTGCGACCGCGATGTCGAAATCGGAGTTGCTGCGAACCGGCTGCCCGTCGAGTGAGCAGGTGATCACGTCGTATCGCCCATCCGCGGTCCCGAAGACCCGGTTCGGGATGCCCAGCTCGAAGGGATAGGCGCCATCGAGCACCAGAACGACAACTCGGTGTCGCTGCTTCGACTCGGACCGCATGGCATGATCGTATCGAATGATGGCAATTCTGCCATTTTGCGGCCGGGCGATCGGCGGCAAGCTGACAGCCATGAGCGATGACATCAGCATCCCCACCACTATGCGGGCCATTCGGCAGGATGTGCTCGGAGGACCCGAAGTACTGCATGAGGTGGAGATGCCCGTGCCGCAGCCGGGTCCGAGCGAGATCCTGGTGCGGGTACGTGCCACGGCACTCAATCCGACGGATTGGAAACACCGCGCGATCAAGGGGCTGTTCCTCCCGGACCCGCCCTTCACACTCGGCTGGGACGTCTCCGGCGAGGTGGTTGCCATCGGATTCGGTGTCACCGTGTTCAAGCCGGGTGACGAGGTCTTCGGCATGCTTCCCTACCCTCACGGCCACGGCGCCGCCGCCGAGTACGTCACCGGGCCGGCCCGGGCCTTCGCCCGCAAACCGACAACCCTCGACCACATCCGATCTGCCGCCGTCCCGCTGGCCGCTCTGACCGCCTACCAAGCCCTGGTCGACACAGCTGATGTACAAGCGGGGCACCGTGTTCTGATTCATGCCGCCTCCGGCGGCGTCGGTCACTTCGCCGTCCAGATCGCCAAGGCCCGCGGCGCACACGTGATCGGCACCGCCAGCGCCGCCAACCACGATTTCCTGCGCGGGATCGGTGCCGACGACGTGCTCGACTACCGCACAACCGATTTCGCCGAAACTGTCCGCGATATCGATATGGTTCTCGACCCGATCGGCGCCGACCACGCCATCCGCTCGCTGCGCACGCTTCGCCCGGGCGGCATCGTGGTCTCGATTCGCGCCGGCAGCAACGAGAAGCTGTACGCGGAGGCCGAAAAACTGGGTGTCCGAGCTGTCTCCATGCTCGTCGAGGCCGATCACGAAGGCATGAACGCCATCCGAGACCTGGCCGAATCCGGAGCGCTTCGCCCTACGATCGCCGGTACCTTCCCGCTGACCGATGCTGCGAAAGCTCACACCCTCGGTGAGACGGGCCGCACGGTCGGCAAACTTGTCCTCACCGTGGACTGATCGCCACGGGCGCTCGTCGGTGCGCGGAGTCTGCGGCCTCGGTGATCGGTGCACCCGATCCACCGATCGAGGTTCCCATGGCATTCGAACGGGCGCGGAAACGCGCCGGAACCCGTCATCGGCGGTCGCGATGTAGCTCGCGGCGTGCAACGCCGGCTCGGTGCGTTTCGGACAGGCCGGCCGCGGTCCGCGCGTGCCGTCGCACAATCATCGGGCTCGACGGTGAGAGCGGACCCGTCATCCTCACACCAACCAGGACCGGCCGCGGTAGAACTGATCGTCCGGATCATCGGAGTCCGGGCCACGGAGTTCCCCCGGCGGTCCCGACGGCGCGGGCGGCTCGGGTTCGCTCTCCTCGTCGGCGAACCGCTGCGTGTACTGCTCGATGATGCGTGCCCCGGCTTCGTCCTCGCCGACCACTTCCTGCACGGTCGCGGTGACGTCGCGGCGCAGCTTGGCCTGGGCCTGGTGCAGGCAGGACATCAGCTCGGCCGACAGTGCGGCGGGGCCGAGGCCGCGGATGCCGTCGGAGAAACGGATATCGGTCGGCAGGCCGTTACCGTCGACGGTCACGGTGACGCGCCCGCCCGGCGAGGTCTCGGTGACCGACATCGCCGCCATCCGGCCGTGCAGCGCCTGGTACTGCTGCGCCTTGCGCTCGAGATTCTGCGCCCACCGGTCGAGATCGCCGGCAGCCCCGGCAGCGTCGTCGAACATCCGGATCCCCCTCGTTCCGTGTCGTCATGGATTCGAAGCCGCCCAGGAAGTTACCACCCGGACCGGGGCGTCGACGGGCGCGCGGGACGCACTGGCCGCACCGGACGAGCGCCGCGCCGATGCGCAGCCAGGGACAACGCGCGGGCGGCCACTAAAATGGATGGGTGAGGTCCGGCGGAAGCCGGCCGGGCCCAGTATGGTGGCGCGCTGAAAGGCCGCGACTGCGTGCCCACGCGAGCGAGGAGGTGGGGCCGATGTCGAGCACCGAGGACAGACGGTTCGAGGTCCTGCGGGCGATCGTTGCCGATTACGTCGCGACCAAGGAGCCGATCGGCTCGAAAACCCTTGTCGAACGGCACAACCTGGGCGTGTCCAGCGCCACCGTGCGCAACGATATGGCCGTGCTGGAGGCCGAGGGCTACATCACCCAGCCGCACACCAGTTCCGGGCGGGTGCCCACCGACAAGGGCTACCGGCAGTTCGTGGACCGGATCGCCGATGTGAAGCCGCTCTCGGCCGCCGAGCGCCGCGCCATCCTGGAGTTCCTGGAGTCCGGCGTCGACCTGGACGATGTGCTGCGCCGCGGCGTGCGTCTGCTGGCCCAGCTGACCCGTCAGGTCGCTGTCGTCCAGTACCCGACGGTGTCGGCGTCGACGGTGCGCCATATCGAGGTGGTCGCGCTCAACCCGGCCCGACTGCTGCTGGTGGTGATCACCGACACCGGTCGCGTCGATCAGCGCATCGTGGAACTCGGCGCACTCGTCGACGACGAAGATCTGGCCGCCTTGCGCGGCATGCTCGGTGGCGCCATGGACGGCAAGCGGCTCGCCAACGCCTCCGCCGCGGTCGCGCAGCTGCCCGAGCAGGCGCCGCCGCGGCTGCGTGACGTGCTGGTGCGGGTCGCGACGGTGCTGGTCGAGACCTTGGTGGAACACCCGGAGGAACGGCTGGTGCTCGGCGGTACCGCCAACCTCACCCGCAATGCCGCCGACTTCGGATTCCCCGGCTCGCTGCGCGCGGTGCTGGAGGCACTCGAGGAGCAGGTGGTGGTGCTCAAACTGCTCGCGGCCGCGCAGCAGCCCGGCACGGTGACAGTGCGCATCGGCGAGGAGACCCAGGTCGAGCAGATGCGCGGAACCTCGGTGGTATCCACCGGTTACGGTGCGTCCGGGGCGGTCCTGGGCGGTATGGGTGTGCTCGGCCCCACCCGGATGGACTACCCGGGCACGATCGCTTCGGTGGCCGCGGTGGCCAAGTACATCGGTGAGGTCCTGGCCGAACGCTGACGACCGAGCCCGGTCCTCGCCTCCGCTGATACGCTCGAATCTCCGGCCGGATAAAGTTGAGTGAACCCGACTAATGCTGTGCGGTTGGAGCAGTACGGGCCAGGGACGAGCCCAACAGCCTCCGGCGGTACGCAGTCGGAACTGTGGACAGCGATCAAGGACTAGAGAACTCAAGTGGCACGGGACTACTACGGACTGCTCGGCGTCGCGAAGAACGCGACCGACCAGGAGCTCAAACGCGCATACCGCAAGCTGGCTCGCGAACTGCATCCCGACGTCAACCCCGACGAGGCGGCCCAGGCACGCTTCAAAGAGGTCTCGGCGGCCTACGAGGTGCTGACCGATCCGGAGAAGCGGCGCATCGTCGACATGGGCGGCGATCCGCTCGAGTCGGGCGGCGGCGGTGCCGGCTTCACCGGCGCCGGGTTCGGCGGCCTCGGCGATGTGTTCGAGGCCTTCTTCGGCGGCATGAGCGGTACGGGCGGTGCTCGTAAGCCGCGCGGGCGGGTGCAGCCCGGCGCCGATTCGCTGGTGCGCACCCGGCTCAGCCTCGCCGAATGCGCTGTCGGCGTCACCAAGCACCTGACCGTCGACACGGCCATCCTCTGCGACAGCTGCCACGGTGCGGGCACCAACGGCAATTCCAAGCCGGTGCGCTGTGAGACCTGTGGCGGCGCCGGTGAAGTCCAGTCGGTGCAGCGTTCGTTCCTCGGCCAGGTGATGACCTCCCGGCCCTGCCCCACCTGCCGCGGCGCCGGTGAGACCATCCCCGATCCGTGCCACAAATGCGGCGGTGACGGCCGGGTGCGCGCCCGCCGGGAGATCGCCGCGCCGATCCCGGCCGGCGTCGCGAACGGCATGCGGGTGCGGTTGGCGGCCCAGGGTGAGGTCGGTCCCGGTGGTGGTCATGCGGGCGATCTGTACGTCGAGGTCGTCGAGCAACCGCACGATGTGTTCGTCCGCGACGGTGACGATCTGCACTGCACGGTGCGGGTCCCGATGGTCGACGCGGCCCTCGGCACGACGGTCGTCATCGACACCATCCTCGACGGGCCCACCGAGCTCACCATCGCCCCGGGCACCCAGCCCGGCGAGGTGTCGGTACTGCGCGGGCACGGTATGCCGCGGCTGCGGTCGGGCGCGCGCGGTGACCTGCTCGCCCATCTCGACATCGTCATCCCGACCAAGCTGGACAGCAAGCAGACCGATCTGCTGCGCAAGTACAAGGGCATGCGCGACCGGGAGCGGGCCGAGGTGATGTCGGCGCAGTCCGAGCACAACAGCGGCCTGTTCGCCCGGCTGCGCGCCTCCTTCAGCGGACGCTGAGTGGCCGCGACCGTCTTCTATCTCGACGAGATCCCCGCACCAGGGGGTATCGCCGTGCTCGACGGACCCGAGGGCAGGCATGCCGCCACGGTGCGCCGCATCCGGGTGGGCGAGCAGATCACCCTGTCCGACGGACGTGGTTTGCTCGCCGAATCCGAAGTTGTTGCCGCACAGCGCGATCGACTCGAGCTCGCGGTCCGGTCCACCACGGTCGCGGCACCGGCGCAGCCGCCGGTCACCGTGGTGCAGGCGCTGCCGAAATCCGACCGGTCCGAATTGGCCGTCGAGCTGATGACCGAGGCCGGCGCGGACGTCATCGTGCCGTGGCAGGCCGCCCGCTGCGTCGCCAACTGGGAGGCCAAGGCGGACAAGGGCATCGGCAAATGGCGGGCCGCCGCCAAATCGGCGGCCCGGCAGTCCCGGCGGCCCTATATTCCCGAGGTCACCGGCCTGCACCGGACCGCCGATCTGCTGACGGCGGTGCGCGCGGCCAAGGCGGACGGCGCCGTGGTGGCGGCTCTGCACGAGTCCGGCGAGTCCCGGTTCACCGCGCTACCGCTGAGCGACGCGCCCGCGATCATGTTGATCGTCGGGCCGGAAGGTGGACTCGACGACGCGGAGTTGTCGGCATTGGCCGAGGCCGGCGCCGAGGTGGTGCTGCTGGGGCCGACCGTATTGCGGACCTCCACCGCAGCCGCTGTCGCCCTCGGAGCACTGGGGGCCTTGACGGCGCGGTGGAGTCGGTCATGACCGGCCGCCCACGCGGCTACGTCCCGATCACTCGGCGACGACCGACGTGTTCTGGTTCGCGGTGAGCATCCAACGCCCGTCCTCCTTGCTCATCACGTACATCGGGCTGCCCTCGCTATCGAGTTCGCCATCGAGGGTGAAGTAGCGCTGCCGGATCTTGACCGCCGCAACATCCGGTCGGATGAACATGATGTGCTCCACCTCGTAGCTCGCGGAGCCGTGCGCGGTGGCGCCGGGCAGCACTTTCGCGGTGAACTCGGCGATCGCCGCGCGCCCGAACAGGCGCTTGCCGTGGCCGGTGGTCCAGATGGCGTCTTCGCGGAACAGGCCGACGAATTCGTCGACGAGTTCGTTTGCCTGTGCGTGGGCGACGGTGTCGACCACGGCGCGGATCGCGGCGAGTTCGGTGTCGGTATCGGCAGGACGGTAGTGGGTCTGCGTTGTCTCGATGCTCATGCCGATGAGCCTGCGACCTCGAGCAAGGTCGAGGTCAATACCGTTGTGGGCCGAGTCACAGCCGACATCGGACACTTCCCCCATCCGGCCCGGATCGGAACTATGAGAGCGGTCACAATTGACCCTCGGATCCAGGGAATTTCCCCCTTGTGAGCGGAAAATACTGGCAGGACGGTCGGAACGTAGGTTCTGACATGGCACAATGAAGCCCATGCGCGAAATCGGAGTACGACTGGTGGCACGTCGCCACGTCGACTTCAAGCGCGTCTGCAGCGCCTGTTGTCTGCCCGGTTCTTCCCGGTAGCTCAGCTGCGCCCGTTCCCGGACCCCCGGCCATCCCCATTCTCCCGGCCATTCCGATATCGAGGACTTCGGCCCGCTGACACCGCGGGCGTGAGCACAGCCCATCTCACGCCTTCAGCACGGACGTACGACACACCCAGCAGGAGCAGCCCCCATGACGTCGAGCACCGACGCCGGCCCCGCCGATCAGCCCGAAACCGCCACGCCCGCTCGTGAGCGCCGGGTCCGCCCGGACCGCCCGCGCGCCGACGCGGCGGCCGCCCCGCGCGCCCGCACCGGTAAGCCGGTGAAGCGGCGCGCCGAGGGTCAGTGGGCGCTCGGGTACCGCGAGCCGCTGAACCCCAACGAACAGTCCAAGAAGGACGACAACCCGCTCAATGTGCGGGCACGTATCGAGAACATCTACTCCAAGACCGGCTTCGACGGCATCGACAAGGGTGATCTGCGCGGCCGGTTCCGCTGGTGGGGCCTCTACACCCAGCGCGAGCAGGGCTACGACGGCACCTACACAGGTGACGAGAACATCGACCTGCTCGAGGCCAAGTACTTCATGATGCGGGTGCGCTGCGACGGCGGCGCGCTCAATGCCGCGCAGGTGCGCACCATCGGTGAGATCTCCACCGAGTTCGCCCGCGACACCGCCGATCTCTCCGACCGGGAGAACGTCCAGTACCACTGGATCGAGGTGGAGAATGTCCCGGAGATCTGGCGGCGGCTCGAGCAGGTGGGCCTGCACACCACCGAGGCCTGCGGCGACTGCCCGCGCGTGATCCTCGGCTCGCCGCTGGCGGGTGAATCGCTGGACGAGATCATCGACCCGACACCGGCGATCGAGGAGATCGTGCGCCGCTACATCGGGAAGAAGGAGTACTCCAACCTTCCGCGCAAGTTCAAGACCGCGATCTCCGGCCAGCAGGACGTGGTGCACGAGATCAACGACGTCGCCTTCGTCGGCGTCGAACATCCCGAGCACGGGCCCGGCCTGGATCTGTGGGTCGGCGGCGGTCTGTCGACCAACCCGATGCTGGCCCAGCGCGTCGGCGCGTGGGTCCCGCTGGACGAGGTGCCCGAGGTGTGGGAGGCGGTCGTCGCGGTGTTCCGCGATTACGGCTACCGCCGCCTGCGCACCAAGGCCCGGCTGAAGTTCCTGATCAAGGACTGGGGCATCGAGAAATTCCGTCAGGTGCTCGAGGACGAATACCTGAAGCGCAAGCTGATCGACGGACCTGCGCCCGCCCAGCCGGACAAGCCCATCGATCATGTGGGCGTACAGCGGCTGCGTAACGGACTCAATGCCGTCGGCTTCTCCCCCATCGCCGGTCGCGTGTCCGGCACGATCCTCACCAAGGTCGCCGAGGCCGCCGAGCGCATCGGCTCCGACCGCATCCGCTTCACCCCGTACCAGAAGCTGATCATCCTCGACGTCGCCGACGACAAGGTCGAGGAACTGATCGCCGAGCTGGAACCGCTCGGGCTGCAGGCGCGTCCGTCGATCTGGCGCAAGAACCTGCTGGCGTGCAGCGGCATCGAGTTCTGCAAGCTGTCGTTCGTCGAGACCCGTAAGCGCTCCCAGGTGCTCGCTCCCGAGCTGGAGCAGCGGATGGCCGACATCAACGCCGAACTCGACGTGCCGATCACCATCAACATCAACGGCTGCCCCAACTCCTGCGGCCGGTCCCAGATCGCCGATATCGGCTTCAAGGGCCAGCTGGTCGACGACGGCGAGGGGAATCAGGTCGAGGGCTACCAGGTTCATCTGGGTGGCAGCCTCGGGCTCGACAGCGGTTTCGGCCGGAAACTGCGCCAGCACAAGGTGACCAGCGCCGAACTCGGCGACTACATCGAGCGTGTGGTGCGCAATTTCGTCAAGAACCGCGACGCGGGCGAGCGTTTCGCACAGTGGGCAGTGCGCGCCGACGAGGCCGACCTGCGATGAGCACGCCTGATCAGGTGACGGGAGATCAACAGTGACAACACAACTCGCGAACAAGCTGTCCGAGGACGAGCTGCGCGCCATCGCCGAACGCGGTGCCGCCGAGCTCGGCCAGGACGCGTCGGCGCTCGACCTGCTGCGCTGGACCGAGGAGACCTTCGGCACCGGCTACATCGTGGCCTCGAACATGCAGGACGGTGTGCTGGTCCATCTGGCCGCGCAGGTGCGTTCCGGCGTGGACGTGCTGTTCCTCGACACCGGGTACCACTTCGCCGAGACCATCGGCACCCGTGACGCGGTGGAGGCGGTGTACGGGGTGAACGTGATCAACGTGCGCCCCGAGCATTCGGTCACCGAACAGGATCAGCTGCTCGGCAAGGACCTGTTCGCGCGCGATCCGGGCGAATGCTGCCGGTTGCGCAAGGTGGTGCCGCTGAAGAAGTCGCTGGCCGGCTACAACGCCTGGGTGACCGGCATCCGCCGGGTGGAGGCGCCGACCAGGGCCAACGCACCGCTCATCTCCTTCGACGAGGCGTTCGGCCTGGTGAAGATCAACCCGATCGCGCCGTGGTCCGACGACGAGATGCAGGACTACATCGAAAAGCACTCGATCCTCGTCAATCCTCTGGTGGAAGAGGGATATCCGTCCATCGGCTGCGCTCCGTGCACGCGGAAGCCGGAGCCGGGATCCGATCCGCGAAGCGGCCGTTGGGCCGGCCTCGCCAAGACCGAATGCGGGTTGCACAGCTCATGACCGAAACAATCAGCGAACGTTCCCTCGGCCTCACCGATTTCGACACCCTCGCGGCGCTGGAATCGGAATCGATCCATATCTTCCGCGAGGTGGCGGGCGAATTCGAGCGTCCGGTCATCCTGTTCTCCGGCGGTAAGGACTCCACGGTCCTGCTGCATCTGGCGCTCAAGGCCTTCTGGCCCGCGCCGCTGCCGTTCGCGCTGCTGCACGTGGACACCGGGCACAATCTGCCCGAGGTGCTGGAGTTCCGCGACAAGGTGGTCGAGCGCTACGGCCTGCGCCTGCATGTGGCGAAGGTGGAGGACTACCTGGCCGACGGCAGGCTCACCGAGCGTCCCGACGGCATCCGCAACCCGCTGCAGACCGTTCCGCTGCTGGACGCGATCAGCGAGAACCGTTTCGACGCCGTCTTCGGCGGCGGCCGCCGCGACGAGGAACGCTCGCGCGCCAAGGAGCGGATCTTCTCGCTGCGCAATGCCTTCGGCCAGTGGGACCCGAAGCGGCAGCGCCCGGAACTGTGGAACCTCTACAACGGCCGCCACGCACCGGGTGAGCACGTGCGGGTTTTCCCGCTGAGCAACTGGACCGAGCTCGACATCTGGCGCTACATCGCCCGCGAGAACGTCGACCTGGCCAGCATCTACTACGCCCACGAGCGCCCGGTCTACCAGCGCGACGGCATGTGGATGACGCCGGGCGTGTGGGGCGGCCCGGCCGAGGGTGAGGTGCTCGAGACCCGCTCGGTGCGCTACCGCACCGTCGGCGACGGCTCCACCACCGGCGCCATCCTGTCCGACGCCGCCGACAACGAGGCGATCCTCGCCGAGGTCGCCGCATCACGACTCACCGAACGTGGGGCTACTCGCGGTGACGACCGCGTCTCCGAGGCCGCCATGGAAGACCGCAAGCGAGAGGGATATTTCTGACATGTCCGACCTATTGAGGCTGGCCACCGCCGGTTCTGTCGACGACGGTAAGTCCACCCTGGTCGGACGTCTGCTCTACGACACCAAATCCGTGCTGGCCGACCAGATCGACGCCGTCACTCGCGCGTCGGTGGACAAGGGTCTGTCCACGCCGGACCTCTCGCTGCTGGTGGACGGTCTGCGCGCCGAGCGCGAACAGGGCATCACCATCGACGTCGCCTACCGGTACTTCGCGACGCCGAAGCGTTCGTTCGTGCTGGCCGACACCCCCGGCCACGTGCAGTACACCCGCAACACCGTGTCCGGTGCGTCGACCGCGCAGCTGGTGATCCTGCTGGTGGACGCGCGTAAGGGCGTCATCGAGCAGACTCGCCGCCACGCCGCGGTGCTCGCGCTGCTCGGTGTGCCGAAGCTGGTGCTCGCGGTGAACAAGATCGACCTGGTCGACGACGCGGCAACGGTGTTCGCCGAGATCTCCGCCGAGTTCAACAAGCTCACCAGCACGCTCGGCTGGTCGAGCGAGGACGTGCTGGAGATCCCGGTCTCGGCGTTGCACGGCGACAATATCGCCACTCGGTCGGACAACACCCCGTACTACGACGGGCCCTCGCTGATCGAGCACCTGGAATCGGTGCCGGTCGACGCCGACAGCTCGGGCACGCATTCGCTGGGCCTGCGGTTCCCGGTGCAGTACGTCATCCGGCCGCGCACCGCCGAGTACCCCGATTACCGCGGCTACGCGGGCCAGATCGCGGCCGGTTCGGTCGCGCCCGGCGACGAGGTGGTGGTGCTGCCCTCCGGCATCCGCACCAGCGTCGAACGCATCGACACCCCCGACGGTGAACTGGCCGTCGCACAGCCCGGTCGCAGCGTCACGCTGATCCTGGCCGACGAGGTGGATATCTCGCGCGGCGATCTCATCGCCTCCCCCGCCGACGCGCCGGAGCCGATCGATACCTTCGACGCCACCGTCTGCTGGCTGGGTGACAAGCCGCTGCGCCCCGGCGCCCGGCTGCTGCTCAAGCACGGCACCAAAACCACCCAGGCGATCGTCGGTGAGCTGATCGAGCGCTTCGACGAGCAGCGGCTGTCGGCTGCGCCGAGCCCGGAATCGCTGGAGCTCAACGACATCGGGCGCATTTCCGTGCGAGTCGCCGAGCCGATCGCGGCCGACGACTACCGGGTCAACCGGCACACCGGCAGCTTCCTGCTGATCGATCCGGCCGGCGGCAACACCCTGGCCGCGGGGCTGGTGGGCGACGCGCTCACCGCGGTCGAGGTCGGAACCGGGGCCTGACGATGCCTGCGGCTACCCACGCGAGGATCGGGCACGGTGCGGGCTTCCGAGCGCCCGCACTGATCGCGGTCGCGCACGGTAGCCGCGACCCGCGCTCGGCCGCCACCATGACGGCGGTCACCGAGCAGATCGCGGCAGCCCGCCCGGATCTGGATGTGCGACTTGCCTTTCTGGATCTGAACGCACCGTCGGTGGATCAGGTGATCGATGCCGTGGCGGCGCAGGGGCATACGCGCGCGATCATCGTGCCGTTGTTGCTCGGCAACGCCTTTCACGCCCGGGTGGATCTGCCCGGGTTGCTCGCGGTCGCGGCCGCACGGCATCCGCGGCTCGAGCTGATCCAGGCCGACGTCCTCGGAGCCGACGCACGGCTCGTCTCGGCCTTGCGGGACCGGGTCATCGCCGCGGATCACGCGGTTGTCGGCGCAGCTCGGACCAGCGCTGTGCCCATGCGCGGCCCGCGCGGCAGTGGCGAGGGCACCAGTCACGCCGGCGCCCTGCCCGATTCCCGGCTCGGCATCGCCGTCGCCGCCGTGGGTTCGTCCTCGGCCGCGGCGAATGTCCGAACCGCCGAGGTCGCTCGATCGCTGGCGGCGATGACCGGCTGGTCGACCGAGATCTGCTTCGCCACCACCGGGCCCTCGGTCACCGAGGCGGCGGCCCGGTTGCGTGCACGCGGCGCGGAACACCTACTTGTGGCTCCGTGGTTCCTCGCACCGGGCCTGCTCACCGATCGACTGATGAAGCAGGCGCCCGACCTTGTGCACGCGCAGGTCCTCGGACCACATTCGGCGCTGATCGACATCGTGCTCGACCGCTACCACGCGGCGGCCGATGCGTCCGTTCTGCGCACAGCCTGAACCGCCCGGCAGTTCGTGCGGCAGAACGGCGCTTCGGTGGTGTCACGGATAGCCGCCTCGAGTAGCTCTCACGGCAGGGCGCCGGCACCGCCCCCGGCGTAGCGGCCGACCAGTTGCGCGCCGATCCGGGCCAGCTCGGCGCGGACGTCCGCAGGCCCGATCACCTCGATCGAATCGCCCCATCCGGCCAGCTGCTGAGCGACCATCCACGCCGTCGGCGCGGTGACCCTGGCCCGAACGCGCCCGTCCTCGATCGGGCCGTCGACCACGCAGTGCCGCCCCTGCTGGTCCTGCAGGATCGGGAGCAGCCGCTCGCTGATGAGCACGGTCGCGGCGACGGTCGAACGCTGCCGCTCCACCTCCTCGACCACCTGTTCCCAGGCCTCGGCAAGGTCGAAGTCCGCCGGCCGCTCGGCCGGCTCCGCGGTCACCACCATCGCGCCGATCCGGTCGACCCGGAAGGTGCGCCTGCCGCGTTCGGTGCCCGCGACGAGGTACCAGATGCCGTCCTTGTCGACGAGACCCAGCGGATCGACCGAGCGCTCGAACTGTTCACCGGTGCGGGTGCGGTAATCCAGGCGAACCTTGGTGCGCTGCACCACCGCTCGCTGCAACGTGCGGACCTCGGCGGGCAACGTCCGTTCGGTGGCGCCCCAGCGCGAGGGGTCGATGACGACGGCGTCGGCGGCGGCTTCGGCCTCGCCACGGAAGGTCTGCGGCAGGGCACGCACGAGCTTGCGCAGCGCGGCCTTCGCCTCGGGCTGCGCCCCCGCCGACGGTCCCGCGAGCAGGAACAAGGCTCGGGCCTCCCCTGCGGTCAGCCCGCTCAGGTCGGTACGCGCACCTCCGATCAATTGCCATCCGCCACCACGCCCCGGTTGCGGATACACCGGGATACCGGCCGCGGACAGAGCTTCGAGATCCCGGCGGGCGGTGGCCACCGATACCTCGAGTTCGGTGGCGATCTCGGCGGCGGTGACCCGCCCCCGGCTCTGCATCAGCAGCAGGGTCGCCACCAGTCGATCGGCTCGCATGAATCTCATTCTGCCGCTAAAAGTGCTCATTTGGTGCGCACTTTGACCGCGAGGATGGATTCATCGACACCGAACCGAAGGAGAAGACGATGTTGCGAGGCATGGCGACGGTGAATTTCTACGCCGACGATCTGGAGGCCGCGAAGGACTGGTACACCGAGGTGTTCGGCATCCCACCGTATTTCCACGTTCCCGGCGGCTACTACGAGTTCCGGATCGGCGATTACCAGCAGGAGTTCGGCCTCATCGCCGGGGCCTACGCACCCGGCGGCAAGCAGGCCCCCGGCGGCGCGATCTTGCACTGGCACGTCGACGATCTACAGGCCGCTTTCGACCGGCTGCTCGACCTCGGCGCCACCGTCTACGACCCGATCACCGAGCACGGCGACGGCAGCGGATTCATCACCGCGTCGGTGGTCGACCCCTTCGGCAATGTGCTCGGCATCATGTCCAACCCGCACTACCTCGAGGTGCTGGCCGAGACCGGGCCGGCGACGGCGCCGGCCTGACGCCGGGGGTCTCCCTACGCGGCGCCGGCTCGCGCTACTGATGGGTGCGGGCCGGGCCGCAGCGGTCTAGGGACGGAACCAGCGTTCGAGAATCTTCGCGACACCGTCGGCGGTGACGTCGGCGGTGACTTCATCGGCCATATCCCGGATTTCGGCGGGTCCGTTGGCCATGGCCACCGAATGCGCTGCCCAGCTCAGCATTTCCCGATCGTTGTAGCCATCGCCGATGGCCAGCGTGGCGCAGGCGGGCACGCCGAGTGCGGTGCGCAGCCGTTCCAGCGCCCAGCCTTTGGACACCCCGAGCCGCGAGACCGTCAGCCAGGGGCCGTATTCGCCGTACACCCAGCCGGCGTCGGGCACGCGCAGGAAGGTCAACAGCCGGCGCAGCTCCTCGGTGGAGCCTTCCGGCCACCAGCCGTTGAGCCGCGGGGTCGGTTCGCTGCACAGGGTGTGCTCGTCGACGACCAGGTATTCGCCGCCGACGTCGTATTCGCCGGGGCTGAATCCGGTGGCCCAGGTACCGATCCCGACCCGTTCCACAGCCAGGATCATCTCGGGGAACAGATCGCGCAGCGCCCGGACCGCGGGCCGGGGATCGAAGGCGTGCACGGCCACCGGATCGCCGGCGGCGACGTCGACATGCACGGCGCCGTTGGAGCACAGGGCGTGGCCCTCGGTCAGGCCGAGTTCGGCCAGTACCGGCCGGGTCTTGAGCACGGTGCGGCCGGTGCTGATGACGACGTGCGCGCCCGCGTCGACCGCTGCCCGAACCGCGGCGACGACCCGTTCGCTGATCGGCTCGCCGGTGGGCATGAGCGTGCCGTCCACATCCAGCGCGATCAGTTCCGGCGCTCCCCCATTGGCTTCCACTTACCTATTGTGCCGTCCGAGTACGCATTTGACATCCGAAATCGCACGGCAGTACCGAAACTCGTGACCCAGCAGCACAATCGGCCCTTCAGTCGGCAGACCCTTCGCGGGGCAGACGTTCGTACCCGAGGAGCAGGGCGACGATGTCGAGAGCGGTGTCGATCTGCGGCACGTCCCCACCCAGCAACGGCGCGTAGAGGTGCACATCGCAGATGCGGACGATGGCATCGGCCAGCACCCGGCTCGACATGCGCAACCGCAGATGCCCCAGCTGCTGCTGTTCGTCGAGCATCTCCGCGATCAACCGGGCCGAGGTGGATTCGATGACGCCGGGCAGCAGCGCCAGCCGGATGAACACCTGCGGTTCCCGGCGGGTCAGCGCGAGCAGTGGTTCCGAACCGGACACCGCCCGCATCAGCCGTTCCAGCACATCGAGGATGAGTTCGGCCCCGGTGCCGGAGCCGGCCGCAATCGCCTTGCGGTAGGTGCGCTCCGTGGCCTCGGCCAGCACCGTCGCGATCAGCTCGTCGCGATTGCCGACATGCCGGTACAGCGTCGCCCGGCCGATCCCGAGGGTGCGGGCCAGCACCGACATGTCCAGCGGTTCGCCCGCCAGATACAGCTTCGTGGCGGCATCGATCGCACGACGCCCTTCGGAAGTAGCGATCACCCGTCCATCTCCTCATATCCGGGGACAGACCGCGAACCAACGCCCCGAGTGGGGGTTGACGGATCCCGCCAGGTGAGACACACTCCTTCAGTGTCTCACGAAGCGTGGTGCGCATCACACCAGCACCCCTTCGACCGGCGATAGCGCAGAGGAATCCCGATGCCCACAGTTGAAACCGTCCGCGGCCCCGTCGACACCGAAGCCCTCGGTCAGGTGTTGATGCACGAGCACGTCTTCGTTCTCGGCAGCGAAATCCAGCAGAACTATCCGGACTACCCAAACCACTGGGATGAGGACGCGCGGGTCGCGGATGCCGTGGAGAAGTTGCGGCAGTGCAAGGCGCGCGGCATCGATACGATCGTCGACCCGACCGTGATCGGCCTCGGCCGCTACCTGCCCCGGATCCAGCGCATCAACGAGCAGGTCGACATCAATATCGTCGCGGCGACCGGCATCTACACCTACAACGAGGTGCCGTTCCAGTTCCACTACACCGGCCCGGGGCTGCTCTTCGATGTGCCCGAACCGATGGTGGAGCTGTTCGTCAAGGACATCCGCGAAGGCATCGCGGACACCGGCGTGAAGGCGGCTTTCCTCAAATGCGCGATCGAGGAGCAGGGTTTGACGCCGGGCGTGGAGCGCGTCATGCGCGCGGTGGCCCGCGCCCATGTCGAAACCGGTGCGCCGATCACCGTGCACACCAATCCGCACACCCGCTCCGGGCTGGTGGCACAGAAGGTCCTCGCCGCCGAAGGCGCCGATCTGACCAAGGTCGTCATCGGGCATTCCGGTGACAGCACCGACCTGGACTACCTGTGCGAAATCGCCGACGCGGGCTCCTATCTCGGAATGGACCGTTTCGGACTCGACGTGCTGCTGCCGTTCGAGGAACGGGTCGCCACGGTGGCCGCGCTGGCCGAACGGGGTTACGCCGAGAAGATGGTGCTCGCCCACGACGCGGCCTGCTTCATCGACTGGTTCAGCGAGGAAGGCAAGGCCGCCGCGGTGCCGAACTGGAATTTCACCCACATCAGCGATGACGTGCTGCCCGCCCTGCGGGCACGCGGCGTCACCGAGGAGCAGATCACCACCATGCTGGTCGACAACCCGCGCCGCTACTTCACCGCGTGAGGCCGCCGACCGGTCACCGACGAATTCCGGCAGACACCATGACCACTGAGACCACCGTGATCGAGATCCCGCGCGCCCACAACCCGTTCGACACCACAGGCGTCACCCTCGACGCCGACGGCGTGCCGCACTACACCGACCTACCCGCGACCCTGCTCGACCTGTTGCGCCATCGAGCCGAGACCAGCCCTGGCACCGAGGCGGTCGTGGAAACGGGCGCGCAACGCTTGACCTACCGCCAGTTGTGGGACCGGGCCACCCGCATCGCCGGCGGCTTACACGCGGGCGGGCTCACCCGCGGCGACCGGGTGGCCATCCGCTACCCGGCCGGCGCGGACTGGGTGCTCGCCTTCTGGGGCGTGGTGCTGGCCGGCGGGATCGCCGTCGCGGTGAACACCCGCTCGGCCGAGCCCGAAATCGAATTCGTCCTCGCCGACGCGGGCGTGCGGGAGGACCTGTCACCCGGCACCCCGCTACCCGATGGCGAGCCCTATGTCGCCGAAGGACTTCGCCACGACGATCTCGCCGCGCTGTTCTACACCTCCGGCACCACCGGAAAGCCGAAGGGTGTGCCGACCACCCATGAGGCGTTCCTGACCAATGCCGAGAACATGGTTCGCTGCCTGGGCCTGCCCCGCGATATCGGCGCACAGTTGCGGACACTGATCTCGGTGCCGCTGTTCCACGTCACCGGCTGCAATTCCCAACTGCTGGTCGCCGCGTATCTCGGCGGCACCTCGGTGATCATGCCCGGACGGGACGTGCCAGGGATGATCGCCGCCGTACCCGCCGAACGTATCTCGTTCATCGTGACGGTGCCCGCCATGTACGCACTCATGCTGCGGCACGCGGATTTCGCCACCACCGATATGTCCGCGGTGCGCTGGGTCGGTTACGGCGGTGCGCCGATCGCACCGGCACTGGTCCGGGACGTGCAGGCGGCGTTCCCGGCCGCGACCGTCTTCAACGGTTACGGCATGACCGAGACCGCCTCACTGATGACGCTACTGCCCGATGACGACGCCGTCGCCCACGCCGATTCGGTCGGCTACGCGGTGCCGTCGGTGCGGCTCGCGGTGGCACCGATCGATGGTGATCCCGCGGTCGGTGAGCTGCTGGCGCGCGGCGCGAATGTCACCGGCGGGTACTGGAATCGACCGGAAGCCACCGACGCGGCTCTGCTGCGGGGCTGGCTACGCACCGGTGACGTCGTGCGGGTCGACGATGCCGGGCGCGTGCACATCGTCGACCGGATCAAGGACATCATCAATCGCGGCGGAGAAAACGTCTCCAGCGTCGAGGTCGAGGCCGCCCTGCTGGCGGCACCGCGGGTCGCGGACGCGGCCGTACTCGCCGTACCCGATGACGTCATGGGTGAGAAGGTGGGTGCGGTGCTCTTCGCCGACGGCGCGGCGATCGATATCGACACCGTGATCGCGCATTGCCGGAAGCAGCTGGCCGACTTCAAAGTCCCGCAATACGTCACCGTGGTCGACCAGCCCCTCCCCCGCAACGCGGGCGGCAAATTACTCAAGGCGCAACTGCGCGAACAGGTTCGGTGGGGCGCGCCCCTGCGCTGACGCCTCAGCGGCAGCGCAGGCGCGCCGAACAGGGCTACATCACCGTCGACGGGGTCGATGCCGCGCGGCGGGTACCTACCGGGACCTGAGAAGGGTCCTGCTTCCCCGTTGTGGCGACAACCCGGCTGCCACAACCAGAACCCCTCGACGCTGGAGCCGGAGCCAGCGGCCGACGGTGCGCTACCGGAACCGGTGCGGCACCGTCGGCGCCTGCTGCGGGTGTTCAGGACTCAGCGGCCGCCCGAACCACCGCCCGAGCCGCCGGAACCACCCGACCCACCGGAGCCACCGGAGCCACCCGAACCACCCGAGCCGCCGCGTGAACCGCCGGAGCCGCCCTTGGACCCACCGCCGCGCGAACCGCCCGATGAGCTGCTGCCGTCCGAATCGCCGCCCGAGCTCCGCGACCCTCCGCTGCGCGATCCACCCGACGAGCTGCCGCCGTCCGAATCACTCGAGCCACCGCGCGCGCCGCCGCTGCTCGACCGGCCAGAACCGCCGCCGGAAGAGCTACCGCCAGTCGAACTTCCGCCGGTCGAGCCGCCTCCCGAGGCACCGCCGCCCGAGCCCGAGCCACCCGCTGCGCCACCGGAAGCCGCACCCCCGGAGGCAGATCCGCCGGTGGCCGAACCACCCGACGCGGACCCGCCGGAAGCAGAACCACCCGAGGTCGAACCGCCGGAGCTCGAACCGTCCGAACCCGATCCCCCGGACGTCGAGCCACCGGCGCCCGCACCCGACGCTGCGCCGGTCGAACCACCCGACGCCGCGCCGCCCGCGGCCGAATCACCGTCGGCCGCACCACCTGACGTGCCCGAACCGCCATCGGTGGACGCACCGCCGCCCGATCCGATGCCGCCGGAAGCATCGCCCGCTCCGCTCCCGGTGCCGGCCGAGCCACCCGGAACACCCGCCCCGCCGGCGGCGGGATCGCTCGCCGGAGTACCGGTCGAACCGCCGGGCGCGGTGCCGCCGGGCACCGTCGAATCGTCCGGCGCACCTGGTGTGGTGCCCGCAGGCGTTCCCGGCACTGTAGCGCCGGGATCGGTGGCCCCGCCGGGTGTCGTACCAGGCGTTCCGGGAACAGGACTCGACCCGTCGCCGACGCCGGGAACTCCCGGAATCGTTGGGGTGCCGTCGGCCGGATCGCTCGGCGGCCGCACCGTGCGGTCGGGCTGGGCGAACGGCAGTGGATTGCGGAACCGTGCGGGGTCGGCGTAGGTGCCGGGCGACTCGTCGGTCCGATGACGCCATTCTCGGGTGTCGGAGTGGGAATCGCCGCGGCTGCCACCGTGGCTCTCGGCCCTGGTCGGGCCGTGCGGACGGGAGTACGCCGAGGGCGAGACCATCGCGGCGTAGCCGGTCGACCGGGCGGGCGAACCCGAGACGGCCCTGGCGAGGCCGGACGCCGCGTAGCCGACGGCATGCAGATGCCGGGCGAGGCCGTGGTCGGTGAGGGCGCTGCCGTCGAGTTCCACGAGCAGTGCGTCGCGCGGGATGTCCAGGCGGGGGAACCGGTCGAGCACCGGGGAGAGCTGAGTGTCGACGGTGCCGCTGCCGAACATGGTGGCCGCCGACATGGCGATCGCCGAAACGATTGCGGCGCCGGAGAACACCGGCGGATGGAAGCTCGCGCCCGGCGCTGCCGGCGTCGCGGTGCGTGCGGCGAGATAGGCGGCGCCCGCCGCCACGGTCTGCCCAGGGTCGGCCGACATGATCACCGGCTTGCCGAGTTCGGCGAGCGTGCGCGCCACTTCCGGTGGCCGCGCCGCACCGCCGACGACCAGGATGCGACCGATGTCGGACATGCCGATTCCCGCGGCGCTCACCGCGGCCCGTACCACTTCCAGCGAATCACGGATCTGCTCGACCCGCAGGCCGTCGGTGTCGACGATGGAGGTCATCGCGACCGTGCCCGCCGCCTTGGTTCTACTTCCGGCGTAGCGGGCGATCATCGCGCCGAGCGGGCGGCCGCCGAAGTCATAGCAGCGCACCGGTTTCCCGACCATCGGATGATCCGGCCAGTCGGGGCCCACGCGCACGACGGTGATATCGAGGCTGTTGCCGCCGAGGTCGTAGACCAGTACGAATTCCGATGGCAGCGGGCCGTGTTCGCGTTCGAGCCATTCGGCGGCAGCCACCGGTTCGGGCACCAGCTCGACGTGGCCGATGCCGGACAGCTCCAGCGCCTGCCGCAGCAGGGCGACCTGCTTGTTCGAATACGCCGCCGGATAGGTGGCGACCACACCGGCCGAGGGCTCCGCGGCGGCGAGCAGGCTGTGCACCACGGCCGCGATCATGTTCGCCGGCGACCAGATCCGGCCGCCGATGGTCACCGAGTCTGGGTCGCGGGCCAGGTCGGCGAAATCGGTGACCGCTCCGGCGAATTCGGGGATCGCGCCGAGCCGGACACCGCTGCCGTCGAAGGCGGCGGTGGTGCGCCTGGTACGCGCCGATGGTCGTGGTTGCTCGGCGGTCGCCACCGCCGATACGGAGTTCACTGTGCCGATGCTGAAGCCCAGCCCTGTAGTCATTCGCTATCCCGTCAACGCACCGAGACCACGTCCCTCATGTGAAGAACCATGGGCCGCGGTCGTCTTCCAAACAGCTCCCACAGGTTAGCTGTTTCGACTCCATTCGGATGCCTGTTTGATATGAAAGATTCAACCGATCGCGACCTTTCGACAAAATTGCTGGTCACAGCATCGCGCTCGAGGAGTTCAGACCCCTGGATCGATGCGATTCGGAGATCTCGTGTCGCATTCCGCAATCATTCGGCGATCTCGACACCTGAACGCGCACAAGGGGACCGGGTGCACGGGTCGGTCGTTCGGTACACACCTACCAGTCGGTAACCACCGCGTTGCCCGGGCATCGAAATTCGACCGAGCGGTCGCTTCCGCCGTGTTGGGTGACACGTCAACGCAACGGCCGATTCCCGCCAGCAGAGGCCGCGGGCAGCGGGTTGACTGGTCATCACGACGTCGTAGCGCACATCAAAAGGCAAGTACCAGAAGGGAAACCGAATTCCATGGCACAACGATTCGCCGACCGGGTCGTCCTGA
The DNA here is from genome assembly GCF_059509835.1 of Nocardia sp. CDC519. Classification (NCBI taxonomy): domain Bacteria; kingdom Bacillati; phylum Actinomycetota; class Actinomycetes; order Mycobacteriales; family Nocardiaceae; genus Nocardia; species Nocardia sp. CDC519. Next base: position 4,388,437 of record NZ_CM183377.1, read on the forward strand.
TCACCGGAGCGACCTCGGGCGTGGGCGAGGCAGTGGCCCGGCGGGTGGCCGCGGAGGGTGCCGCGGTGGTCCTCGGAGCGCGCGGAAAAGAAGCGGGCATGCGGGTGGCCGAGCAGATCCGCACCGACGGTGGGCGCGCGGTCTTCGTACCCACCGATGTCCGGAATGAGGAGGAAGTCGCCGCGCTGACGCGGGCGGCCGCCGACGAGTTCGGCCGGCTCGACGCCGCATTCAACAATGTCGGAGCCGTCACCGCGTACGGGCCGGTCGCCGACATCGATGGCGCGGCCTGGCGCGATGAGCTCGAACTCAACCTGACCAGCGTCTTCTACGGTCTGCGCCATCAAGTTCCGGCCATGGCGGCCTCGGGCGGCGGCGCGATCCTGAACAACGCGTCCAACCTGGGCGTGGTGGGGATGGCGTCGGTGGCGCCGTACGTCGCCGCCAAGCACGGCGTCGTCGGATTGTCCCGCGCGGTCGCGCTGGAGGCGGCCGATCAGGGTGTACGGGTGAACGCGCTGGTTTCCGGGGCCGTGGATACCCCGGCTTTCCGCAACTCGATGGGCGCCACCCCGGAAGGGGAGGCGGCGATCGCGGCGCTGCATCCGCTGGGCCGGATCAGCCGGCCGGAGGAGATCGCGTCGCTGTGCGCGTACCTGCTGAGCCCGGAATCGAGCTTCGTCACCGGCGCCGCCCTCACCATCGACGGCGGATTCACGGCGCGGTGATCAGCGACCGCATCGCACGCACCGGCCCCTCATCGGCCGATGCGTGCGATGCGGGCCTCGGACCTCAGGAACGTGAAAGGTACGGCACCGCACCACGGGCCGCGTGTTCCGGCACTCCCGAGATCGACAACGAGCGCGCCGGAGCACACGGCTCCGGCACGCTCGTCGGTATCGGTTCGGATCGCGTCAGATCCGGTTGAGCAGGCGCCGCACCGGTCCGGCCGGGCGCAAAACCGCGCCCCCGGGCCGGAGATCGGGCTGCCTGCTGCGAACCAGGCGGTCGAATCCGTCCGCACCGCCCGACGGCGCGCGCAGCCGCCCGGCGTTGAAGTCGTCGGCCAGCTGCTGCACCGTCTGCTGGGCGCAGGACTTGTTGGTGCCGATGAATCCGGTGGGTCCACGCTTGATCCAGCCGGTGACGTAGGTGCCCGGCAGCACCGAACCACCCGGCTGATCGAGCACCCGGCCGTCCAGGTTCGGGATCACACCCGCCCGCTCGTCGAACGGCAGACCAGGCAGCGGCACGCCACGGTAACCCACCGAGGTGAGCACCAGCCCGGCATCGAGCCGCTCGGTCTGCTCGGTGGCCACCGCGCGGACGTTGCCCTCGGCGTCGGTGACCAGCTCATTGCGGACCACCTCGATACCGCTGACCTGGTCCGGGCCGAGGATCTCGGTCGGCGAGGACAGGTAGCGGAAGACGATCCGGCGTCGCTGCCCGACCGGTCGGTTGCGCACCGAATGCAGCAGGCGCAGCTTCTGCTCGACCTGGTACGGCAGATCGCCGGTGATCTCCGGCAGCTCGCCCTCGATGACGATGTCGACATCGGATCCGAGCAGGCCGACGAACTCCGGCACCGTGAACGCCGACTCCGCCGGACCACGCCGGCCGAGGATGACGACCTCTTCGATCCGGCTGTCGCGCAAGGCGTCCAGCGCGATATCCGAGATGTCGGTGCCGACCAGCGATTCCGGGTCGATGGTGAGGATGCGCGCCACGTCCAGCGCCACATTGCCGTTGCCGACGATCACCGCACACGTGCTGGACAGATCGAAGCCGCGGTTGACGTGATCGGGATGGCCGTTGTACCAGGCGACGAAATCGGTGGCCGACACATTGCCGGCCAGGCCCTCGCCCGGAATGCCGAGCTTACGGTCCGAGGAGGCACCGACGGCGTAGATCACCGCATGGTGGTAGGCCAGCAGCTCCTCGTGCGAGATGTGCTTGCCCACCTCGACATTCAGGTACGAACCGAAGCCGGGCTGGGCGGACATGACGTCGAAGAGCTTGCTGACCTGGCGGGTCTTGCCGTGGTCGGGGGCGACGCCGTGGCGGGCCAGACCGTAGGGCACCGGCAGCCGGTCGAACATCGTCACCGTGACGTCGGGCTGGGTGAGCAGCTCGTCGGCGGCGTACATGGCCGAGGGGCCGGAGCCGACGATGGCGACCCGCAGCGGTTCGCGTTCGGTGCGGATCTCGGGAGCCGGCACCGGCTTGGCCAGGATGGGCCGCGGCCGCGACTGCCGATAGAACTGCGCGTTGATCTCGATGAAGGGCTTCTGCTCTTCGGTCAGTTTCTTCGACGAGGTGATCGCGTCCACCGGGCAGGCCGAGGCGCAGGCACCGCAGTCCACGCACGCCTGCGGGTCGACGTAGAGCATTTCCGCGCTCAGGAAATCGGGCTCGTCGGGCGTGGGGTGGATGCAGTTGACCGGGCAGGCGTAGACGCAGGACGCGTCGCTACAGCAGGACTGCGTGACAACGTAGGGCATGGGTACCTCAGGCCGCCTTGCCGACCACGCGCAGCGGCTCGGAACGGTAACGGGTCGAGTGACCGTCGATACCGAGCAGCTTCCACACACGCTTGGAGATCGGGTTCATCAGGCCGATCTCCTTGGCCAGCGAACGGACGTCGGCGAAGTAGTCGCTGAAGACCTGCTTGGCCTCCTTGGAACCGTAGAACAGCTCCTTGCGCACCGATTCCGGGATGTCGAACTCGTCGAAGAAGCTGCGCGGCGGGGTCGCGATGGCGCGGCCGAGGATCCACATGATGATCGGCATCGCGATCGAGAGAACGAAGCGGTTGGCCGCGTTGCCCTCGGGCACGTGCTGCTTGAGGAATTCGTGCGCGAAGGAGATGTGGCGAGCTTCCTCGGCGACGTGGATGGCCATGACACCACGCATGATGGGGTGCACGTCCTCGCCGGAGCGCAGGATGTCCTTCTGGATGTGGTCGATCGGCTCCTCGCCGGCGAGCACGGCCATGAAGAACAGGTTCGGGGCCAGCACGGCGACCGGGACGGCCAGGTGGCGCAGCTGGCGAACCAGCGGGCCCATGCCGGGCACGTCGATGCCGATGCGGTTGACCATCTCCTGGAACATCAGGGTGTGGTTGTGCTCCTCGATCATCTCGTGGGAGCAGTAGCGGAACTCCGGCGAACCGTTGGGCAGGCCGAAGACGTGCTGCATCATGCCGCTGATGAGGATGGCCTCGAACTGGAGGCCGACCTTGGCCACGTTCGACTGGCGGTACTTGCCGACCGCGATCTTCTGCTCATCCGAGAGCGCCAGGTACCACGGATGGCGGCCGAGCGGATCGGCGGACTGGGGCAGGATCCAGCGCTCGGGCTTGGTATCCGCATCGAAGTCCGGGTTCTCCCAGTCGATGTCTTCGAAGGGATCGAAGTGCCGGTTCACCGAGCCCTCCGACAGCAGCAGCAGCTTCTGGGCGTACTCCTGGGCCTGCGCGACCACCGGGTCGGTGTCGGGTGTCGTGGTGGCTGCGGACATCGTCGTCACTGCCTCTCGGTCGGGAATACCTATTACTGTTCCCAATAGTTACATCAACCGAGAGTCACGTCAACATGGGCTGGTCCGGGCGGCGGGTCGGATCCGGTGACGCATTCTTCGGACCCGGTCGGTCGCCCAGAGGTCCCGCTTACCGCCCTAGCCCACGCCGAGCTGCGACAACGCCGCGAACACCGCGTCACCCGGCACGGCCAAGGTCAGCCCGATGGCCCCGGCGGATACCGCGGCCGCGGCCGCGACGCGCGCACTCCTGCGGGCACCGCGCCGGGAGAAAACCCACGGTCGAGCGGCGGAAACCGGCTCGGCCGGCGCCGCCGACGCGGCCGCCCGCCTGGCCATGAGCGCGGCGCCGGTGGCGATGGTGCGCTCCGGATCCGCGGCGATGACGATCGGGCGGGCCAGCTCATCCCCCAGCACCCGCGCCACCTCGGCCGGGCGGGCCGCGCCGCCGACCACCAGCACCCGGTCGACGTCGGCCATCGTCACATCGGCCAGCCGCAGGCACCGGTAGACCAACTCCAGCGACTCGCGGACATGCTCGCCGCGCAGCTCGCCCGCCAGATCCCGCGCCGGCGAACCGCCCGGATCCTCACCCGACCGGCCATGGACCGCTCGCGCGGTCATCAAGGCCCCGAACGCGCGCCCACCGAAATCCCGGGACCGCAGCGTGCCCATCACCGGGTTGTCCGGGCATCCGGCCCCGACCCGCACCAGCGTCACATCCAGGCTCGCGCCACCCAGGTCGTAGACCAGGGCCAGTCCGGGCATGAGCGGACCGTGTTCGGCCTCCAGCCATGCGGCGGCGGCGACCGGTTCGGCCACCAGCGTCACCCGTTGCAGGCCTGCGGCGTCGAGCGCGGCGCGTAGTTCGCCGACCTGTTGGTCGCTGTACCCCACCGGGTGGGTCAGCGTGATACCCGCGGGGTCGTCGTGCAGGTCGTCGCGGGCGTCCGCGATCAGGCAGTCGGCGACGACCGCCACCAGATCGGCGGGGGTCAAGGTGCGATTGCCGATCCGGGCCGCGCTCGCGCCGCGCTGGGTCAGATCCGCGAATTCGGTGACCACGCGGCCGTGCCGGGGAATGATGCCGAGCCGGGCCGTGCCCGTGCTGTCGAAGGCGAGGGTGGTGCGGTGGGTGCGGGCCGGTGGCCGGGCGGCCCGGCGACGGCGGCCGGGCGGCGCCTTCACCGAATCCTGCTGTGCTACTGCCGAAACCGTGTTCACCGTGCCGATGCTCAATCCGAGACCAAACGCCATCGAAATCCACCTGATCGCCGAGCGGACATGCTTCGAACGCCCATCAGGCAATCATTCCGCGATCGGCCTGCCAACCACCGGACACCAGGTTGTCCTCTATCGCCTCTCCCCCGCACCGGCCGATCCGCGCACCGCCGGCGCTCTCACCAGCGCCGTCGCTGACACCGCGCGGGCACGCCAGCGCGCGCACGGAAGCGGACCGGACACGCCGGATGACCTGATCCGGTTTGCCGAGCGGACACTGCCGCCACCGCATCGGAGGCCGAGATGCGCTCAGCTGGTGGGCAATTCCGGGATCCGGGTGGCCCGCGCGTAGACGGTCTCGCCCTCGGACAGTCGCAGCGCCTCGGCGTCGCCGCGGGTCACCTGCGCCGCGAACAGATCGCCGGTGGCGGCGTTGCGCATCTCCACTCGCACCTCGAAGCCGAGGTGCACCACCCGCTCGACGGTGGCGCGGGTGACCCCGGCCGATTCCGCGGTGCCCTCGTGCTCGGCCAGCGCCATGCTGGGATCGCGGCCCACGCGAATGTCGTGCGGGCGCACCAGATGGCCGTTGAGCCGGGCCACCGCGCCGAGGAAGGACATGACGAATTCGTTGGCGGGCCGGTCGTAGACGTCTTCGGGGGTACCGACCTGTTCGATGCGCCCGGCGTTCATCACCGCGATCCGGTCGGCCACGTCCAGGGCCTCTTCCTGATCGTGGGTGACCAGCACGGTGGTCACGTGTACCTCGTCGTGCAGCCGGCGCAGCCAGGTGCGCAGATCGGCGCGCACCTTGGCGTCGAGCGCACCGAACGGTTCGTCCAGCAGCAGCACCTGCGGGTCGACGGCCAGTGCCCGCGCCAGCGCCATGCGCTGACGCTGACCGCCCGACAGCTGCGCCGGATACCGGTGCTGGAAACCGTCCAGCCCGACGATGCCGAGCAACTCGTCGACCCGCTTGGCGATCTCGGCCTTCGGCCGCTTACGGATCTTGAGCCCGAACGCGACGTTGTCGCGCACGGTCATGTGCTTGAACGCGGCGTAGTGCTGGAAAACGAAGCCGATATCGCGCTTCTGCGGGGGCACCCGGGTGACGTCGCGATCGGAGATCACCACCACGCCCGAATCCAGCGTCTCCAGACCGGCGATCGAGCGCAGCAGCGTCGACTTGCCGGAACCGGACGGGCCGAGCAGCGCGGTGAGCTCCCCGGAGGGGATGTCGATGCTGACGTCGTCCAGCGCGGCGAACGATCCGTAATTCTTGCGCGCGTTGGTCACGGTGATCATTGGTTGCCTCCGGCAGTCGACATCGGTGCCCTGCGCGCGGCAGTGCCGATCATTTGTTGCCCCGCTTGCGTTCGAGCAGGGTCATCAGCAGCAGGGTGACCAGGGCAATGCCCATGAGCAGGGTGGCGGCGCTGTAGGCGCCGAAGGTGTTGTGGTCGTCCATGTACCTGGCGTGCACCAGCAGCGTCAGGGTCTGGGAGACGCCGGCGAAACCGGAGGACACCATGATCACCGCGCCGAACTCGCCGAGCGAGCGAGCCACGGTGAGCACGATGCCGTAGGTCAGGCCCCAGCGGATCGCGGGCAGCGTGATCCGCCAGAACGTCTGCCAGCGGGAGGCGCCGAGGGTCGCCGCGGCCTGCTCCTGATCGTCGCCGATCTCGTGCAGCACCGGCTCGACCTCGCGCACCACGAACGGCAGCGTCACGAAGATCGTCGCGATGATCATGCCGGGCAGTCCGAAGATCACCCGGAAGCCGGCCGAGTCGAGGCCGCCGAACCAGCCGCCCGCGCCCCACAGCATGATCAGCGCGACGCCGACCACCACCGGCGACACCGCGAATGGCAGGTCGACGATGCCCTGTACCAGACTGCGGCCGGGGAACCGGCCGCGCACCAGCGCGATCGCGGTGATCACGCCGAAGACGACATTCACCGGGACCACGATCGCCACGATGATCATCGACAGGTTGAACGCCGAGATCGCGGCAGGCGTGCTGATGGAATCGAGGAACGGACCGATCCCGTCGCCGAAGGTGCGGTAGAGGATCACCCCGAGCGGCAGTACGAGCAAGATGAACAGGTACCCGAGCGCGACGACGCGCAGCGAGAGCCGCACCGGTGTCGAGAGCTTCATCGCGCCTCCTGCTCCTTCCTGGCCGTCCGCTCGGCGAACAACCGCAGCACCAGCAGCGAGACGAAAGCGATGGCAAGCAGCGCCACCGAGACCGCGGCGGCCGCGACCGGCCGGTCGATCTCGATCTGCTGCTGGATGTACTGCGAGGCCATCTGGGTCTCGCGCGGGATATTGCCGCCGATCAGCACCACCGAGCCGTATTCGCCGATAGCGCGGGCGAAGGCCAGGCCGCCACCGCTGATGATCGCGGGCGTCAGGGTGGGCAGCACGATCCGCCGGAAGGTGGTCCAGTTGTCCGCACCCAGCGACAGCGCGGCCTGCTCCACTTCCTTGTCCACCTCGATCAGCACCGGCTGCACCGAGCGCACCACGAACGGCAGCGTGACGAACGCCAGCGCCACCACCAGACCCGGCTGGGTGGCGTTGAGGTGGATGTTGATCGGGCTCTCCGGCCCGTACAGCGACAGCAGCACGATGCTGGCCACGATGGTCGGCAGCGCGAACGGCAGATCGATCAGCGCGTTGACGATGCCCTTACCCGGGAAATCGTCGCGCACCAGCACCCAGGCGATCAGGGTGCCCATCACCACGTTGATCAGCGCGACGATCACCGAGACGAACACGGTGACCCGCAGCGAGGCCAGCGCGACCGGCGAGGTGACCGCCTCCCAGAAGCCGGACCAGCCCTCGTCGAAGGCGCTGACGGTGAGCGCGGCCAGTGGCAGCAGCACGATGATGCTGAGCCACAGCACCGCCGTGGCGATGCCGAGCGGGCCCACCGAGCCCGTCACCCGCAGCCACGACCAGTTCGGTCCCCGCGAGCCCGCGGCGGCGGGTTTGCTCAGCTCTGTGGTGGCGCCGGAACCGGGCGCGGGTTCGGTTCCGGCGCTGTTACTACTGTCTGTCACGGTGTCGAGTATCGCGTGTGTGCCGGCTCACCCGTCTACTTGGTGGCGTTGTCGTAGATGATGGCGATCTTGCCGGTACCCTGCGCGAACAGTTCGGCGTCGACCGTTTTCCAGCCACCGAGGTCGGCGATCGTGTACAGCTTCTCCGGTTGCGGGAAGTCGGCGGCGAATTCGGCGGCGACACCGGGATCGACCGGACGGAACCCGGCCTCGGCCCAGGCGCGCTGGCCCTCGGTGGTGAACAGGAAGTCGCGGAAGGCGGTGGCCTTCTCCTTGTTCTTGCTGTTGTTGAGCACCGCGACCGGGTTCTCGATCTTGAAGGTGTCGGCCGGGACGATGTGCTCGACCGGGTCGCCGTTGCGTTCGATGAAGATCGCCTCGTTCTCATAGCTCAGCAGCACGTCGCCGGTGCCTTGCAGGAACGTCTCGGTGGCGTCGCGGCCGGACTTGGGCTGTACCCGCATGTGCTCGGGCGAGATCAGCTTCGACAGATAGTCCAGGCCGGCCTGCGGGTTCTTGCCGCCCTCGCTCTTGGCCGCGTACGGGGCCAGCAGGTTCCACTTGGCCGAGCCGGAGCTGAACGGATTCGGGGTCACCACCTCGACGCCGGGCTTCAGCAGATCGTCCCAGGTCTTGATGCCCTTCGGATTGCCCTCGCGGACGACGATGGTGACCACCGAGCCGAACGGAATGCCCTTGGTGGCATCGGCATTCCAGCTCTCGTCGACCAGTCCGGCGTCCACCAGCCTGGTGACATCGGGCTCCACGGAGAAGTTCACCACATCGGCCTGAGCGCCGTCCTTGACCTTGCGGGACTGGTCTCCGGAGGCACCGTAGGACTGCTGGACCGCCACGCCCTTGCCCGCTTCGGTCGCGTTGAACGCCGGGATCACCTTGTCGAAACCGGGCTTGGGCACCGCGTAGGCGTACAGGTTGATGGTGCCGCCACTGCCGTCGGCGACCTGGCCGTCGACCGAATCGCTGGCGCCGCCGCTGCACGCACTGAGCGCGAACGCCGCGATCGCGGTGAAAGCGATGGCGGCGCGGCGTCGGCGTGCGGTGAGCCGGCTGGTGCGTGACATGGGTTGGACCTTTCTCGGGGCCGCCATGAACTCGGGGTGTCTGGCGGAGAACATCGGGATCGACAACAGACCTGCCCTGACGGCAGTGGCGCGACTTACCGGCCGGAAGGGCCGCTGGGTTCGGGCAACGCTGCGAAAAAGGTGCGCACCAGTCTAGGAGGAGACGCGCAGAACTGCCCGGATCCGATCACCGACAGTGAATATCCGCGACAACGAGGCAGCCCACCGCGATCAACGCCAATTCATGGCGGACCTGCGGCACAACACTCGTCGACACCCGGCAGACTGTAGCAGAGCACTCGAGCCGATTCGAATCGACGAATCCCAGATCGACGGGGGAACCACCATGACCACCAGCCCGGACCGGCTGCGCACCCGGCTGCCCGAAATCAGCACGCGCGCCTGGGAACATCCGGCCGATCGCACCGCTCTGGTGGCGTTGCGCTCGCTCGGCGGCTTCGACCTGGTCCTGCGCACCCTGTCGGGGCTGCTACGCGAACGCCAGTACCGGCTGATGTATCTGGCGACGGCGGTACGCGTCGATGAACGCCAGTTCCGTTCCCTGCACCAGCTGCGGCAGGACTGCGTCGAGATTCTCGACGCGCCCACCACACCCGAACTGTTCGTCGTGCAGAGCCCGGAGGTGAACGCTTTCACCATCGGCATGGACAAGCCGTTCATCGTGCTGACCACCGGGCTGGTCGATCTGCTCGACCACGAGGAGATGCGCTTCACCATCGGCCATGAGCTCGGCCACGCGTTGTCCGGGCACGCGGTCTACCGCACGATGCTGATGCATCTGCTGCGGATGGCCGATGGCATGGGCTGGATGCCGATCGGCGGCTGGGCCCTGCGCGCCATTGTCGCCGCGCTGATGGAATGGAGCCGTAAATCCGAACTCTCCGGCGACCGGGCCGGCCTGCTGTGCGGGCAGGATGTGGAGGCCTCGGTGCGCGTGCATATGAAACTGGCGGGCGGTGCGCGGGTCGGTGAGATGAATCTCGGCGCGTTCCTGGCCCAGGCCGAGGACTACGAGCGTTCCGGTGATCTGCGCGACGGCGTGCTCAAGCTGCTGAACCTGGAGCTGCAGAGCCACCCGTTCTCGGTGCTGCGGGCCGCCGAGCTGCGCCGCTGGATCCAGAGCGGTGACTACGAGCGCATCCTCGGCGGTAATTATCCGCGGCGGGCGCACGATAAGGACGCCAAGATCAGCGATGAGATCAAAGAGGCGGCGCGCAGCTATCGCGACACCTTCGATCAGTCCGAGGATCCGTTGATCCGGACGGTGCGCACGCTGGGGCGCGATGTGGGCGCCGCGGTGAACACCGTCGGCCAGGAGGTCGGCGGCGCGGTGGCCGATCTCGGCAAACGGTTCACCGAATGGCGACGGGGTTCGGACTCGGTCAGCGAGTGAAGAACCAGGCCACCAGCACCAGCACCAGCAGGGCGACCAGGGCCAGCTGAACCCGCGAGCGTGGCATCAGCGGGCTCCGCTCTGCGCGTGCTCGCGGGTCTCGACCAGCGGTTCCACCGGAGCCGCCTGCGCCAGCCGAGCCGAACGATAGCGGCCCGCCCGGACCCGATGCTGAGCCAGCGCGACCCGATGCTGGACCACCTTCAACGAGCGGTCGAGCACGTAGGCGATGGCGAAGCTGATCGGCACCATGCCCACCAGCACCACCAGGAACTGCGGGATGAACGGAAGTCCCGCCACCCACAGTTCGAAGCCGTCCCACCAACCCGCTATGCGATCCACGATCACCAGCCTAATCGACGCCGGGCAGCGGCCTCCGTCCTCGGCACGGCCCGAGCGTTGACCTCAACCGTGGTTGAGAGTGCAACCTGGAAGGCATGACACGAGCAGCGGAATTCTGGAACACCGTCTACGACAACGACACCGCCCCCTGGGTGATCGGCGAACCGCAGCCCGCGATCGTCGAGCTCGAACGCACCGGGGCGATCCGGGGCCGGGTGCTCGATCCCGGCAGCGGCGCCGGTGAGCACACGATTCTGCTCACCACACTCGGGTACGACGTGCTCGGCATCGACCTGTCGCCGAGTGCGGTCGACTACGCCCGCCGCAACGCCGCCGCCAAGGGCGCGCCGAACGCGCGGTTCGAGGTGGTCGATGTACTGGCCATCGCCGAGCACCGGCCGGATGATTTCGGCCCCTTCGACACCATCGTCGACAGCGCACTGTTCCACGTCTTCGGCGAGGACCCCGAGGCCAGGGCCACCTACGTGCGTGGTTTGCAGGCGATCTGCGCGCCGGGCGGGACGGTACACATCCTGGCGCTCTCCGATGCCGAACCCGGATTCGGTCCGCGGATCAGCGATGCGATCATCCGGGACGCCTTCACCGACGGCTGGGAGGTCGAGGAGCTGCGTCCGGCCAGGTACCGCGGCCCAATACCGAGGTCGTGGCCGATGAGGTCGCCCGGCTCGGGCTGCCGCAGGACGGCCCGATCGATACCGCGGCCTGGCTGGCCCGCATCCGCCGAGTGTGAGAGCCGACCGCGCCGGTGGCGGGTTCGGTCACCGGCGCGGTGCGGTGGACGCACCCCGGCTCGGACGCGATCATGAGGTTATGGCGATCTCCGAGGAGCAGGTCCAGCAGACGGCGCATTCGCTCATCGAATCCCGGCACCGCTCGAATTTCCCGCCGATCGACGACTACGCCTTCCTGTCGGACTGCGAAACCACCTGCCTGATCGCCAGCAACGGCTCGGTCGAGTGGATGTGTGTGCCACGCCCGGATTCGCCGAGTGTGTTCGGTGCGATGCTCGATCGCAACGCAGGCCATTTCCGGATCGGCCCGTACGGACGCAATGTGCCGGCAGCGCGGCGCTATCTGCCGGGCGGCATCATCCTGGAAACCACGTGGCAGACCGCGACCGGCTGGCTGATCGTGCGCGACGCGCTGATACTCGGGCCGTGGCACAACAACTTTCAGCGCAGCAAGACCCACCGGCGCACGCCGATGGACTGGGACGCCGAGCATATGCTGCTGCGCACCGTGAAATGCGTCAGCGGCATCGTCGAACTGGAGATGAGCTGCGAGCCCTCCTTCGACTACCACCGGGAGACGGCGCACTGGGAGTACACCGGCAAGGTGTACGAGGAGGCCACCGCGCAATGCGCCGCCGACCCGAGCGCGGGCCCGACGCTGGTGCTCACCACGGATCTGCGCCTGGGCATCGAGGGCCGGGAGGCGCGCGCCCGCACCCGGATGGAAGAGGGCGATCAGGTGTATGTGGCCTTGACCTGGTCGGAACTACCGGCGCCGCAGACCTTCGACGAAGCGGCGCAGAAGATGTGGACGACCACCGAATGCTGGCGGCAATGGATCACGCTCGGCAAATTCCCCGACCATCCCTGGCGTAGCTACTTGCAGCGCAGCGCGCTCACGCTCAAAGGCCTGACCTACGCGCCCACCGGTGCGCTGATGGCGGCGCCGACCACGTCACTGCCGGAAACGCCGGGCGGGGAACGCAATTGGGACTACCGCTACAGCTGGGTGCGGGATTCGACCTTCGCCCTGTGGGGCCTGTACACCCTCGGCCTCGACCGCGAGGCCGACGACTTCTTCGCCTTCCTCAACGACGCGACCACCGGCCCGGACGGTGAACCCGTTCCGCTGCAGGTGCTCTACGGGATCGGCGGCGAACGCACACTCACCGAGACCACCCTCGACCACCTGTCCGGGTACGACTCGGCGCGACCGGTGCGCATCGGCAACGGCGCCTATGCCCAGGATCAGCACGATATCTGGGGCACCATGCTCGATTCGGTGTATTTGCACGTCAAATCGCGCCAGCATGTGCCGGAGACATTGTGGCCGCTGCTGGAACGTCAAGTGGGAGCGGCGATCCGGCACTGGCGCGAACCCGATCGCGGCATCTGGGAGGTGCGCGGCGAGCCGCAGCATTTCACCTCCTCGAAGATCATGTGCTGGGTGGCGCTGGACCGCGGTGCGAAACTGGCCGAGCTGCACGGCGAGCTGGAGATCTCGGCCCGCTGGTACGCCATCGCCGAGGAGATCAAAGACGATGTGCTCACCCACGGCGTCGACGCCGACGGCGTGCTCACCCAGACCTACGGCGGCAGCACTCTCGACGCTTCCCTGCTGCTGGCGGTGCTGACCCGTTTCCTGCCACCCGATGATCACCGCATCCGCGCCACCGTCCTCGCCATCGCCGACCGGCTCACCGAGAACGGCCTGGTGCTGCGCTACCGCACCGAAACCACCGACGACGGACTCTCCGGCACCGAGGGCACCTTCACCATCTGCTCGTTCTGGCTGGTGTCTGCGCTGGTGGAGATCGGTGAACTACCGCGGGCCAGGCAGCTGTGCGAACGGCTGCTCGGCTACGCCAGCCCGCTGCGGCTCTACGCCGAGGAGATCGAACCGCACAGCGGCCGCCATCTCGGCAATTTTCCGCAGGCCTTCACCCATCTGGCGTTGATCAACGCGGTCACCCACATCATCCGCGCCGAGGAGGCGGGTGAGGCCGGACGGTTCCGGCCCGCGCATACCCCGGCCACCCAGCACGGGTAGCGCGTCCTCCGGCTTGGTCGTCGCACCGGCCGGGATGCCAGGTGGGATGCTTCGCCGGGCCCGACCGGCTCAGGCGGTGACCAAGGCGTCGGCGCGTTCGCGCACCGCGCGCAATGTCGCCATATCGGCGTCGATCCGGTCCAGCCGGTCACGCCCGCCCTCGCCGTACTTGGCGCCCGCCTCCTCGGCGACCCGCAACGCTTCGTCGGCGCTGCGCAGCACGTCGGTGGCGATCTCGGTGAAATGGTCGCGCAGCGCGCGCTGAGTGGCACGCAGGCGATTACGGGATTCCTTGCTCACCTGGAACACGACATCGTCCATCAGGCGGGCCACCGCCACCTTGGCCTCGGCCTGCCGCCGCTGCTTACGGGCCCGGCGGTCGTCCCACAGCGCGTTGATACCCAGCAGCACACCGGCGCCGGCCGAATACCAGTTCACCAGCGACATTCCGAGCAGGCTGGTGGCAAGACCGACCATCAGGATGCCGCCGTAGGAACCGCGCAGCGCTGAAAGGAACTGCTGGGTGAGGCTGGTCTTCGCACTTTCCAACGGCTCCAGCGGCGCCACCTGTTCGAGCACCTCACCAGGCTGCTCCAACCGCACCTCCGGTAGCTGCGGGGCACGATGATCGGCCGGGAATTTCGCCGCCACCTGCTCCGACAGCTCCACCGAACGGTAGTGCGCCATCGCGAAGTTTTCCTCGACGGCCTCGCAGATGCGAGCGTCGAGGTCGGCGCCGAATTCGTTCCAGCGCCGGGCCGGGTCGGTCTGGGCGATCTCGGCCTCGGCGTCGCGGACCAGGCTGCGCAGGCGGTGACGTAGATCGTGTTCGATATCGGCCATCAGCTCGGTACTGCCGTCGGCCAGGGTGACCTGCCAGTTGGCGGTCCGTTGACGCAGCTGATCGGCCTCGTCGCGGGCGGCCGCCAGCTGTGCGGTGATCTCCGAGCGCCGACGTGGATCACGCAGGGTTTCCGCTTCGGTGCGCAGCGAAGCGGCCAGATGGTCGCAGACCAGCCGGATATCGCCCGCCGCCGCTTCGGTGGCCACCTCGTCGGCGCGGTTGACGATGAAATCGCGCAGATGATCGACCAGCTGCGGCACACCGGATTCGATATCGCGCTGGTAGTTGCCCACCAATCCGGCCTGCCGATGCATCTCCGCCGATACCGGGGCGACCGCGAATCCGAGGCCGGCGGCGTCGAGCAGATCCCGGTTGCGCTGCTGAGTATGTGCCCAATGCGAGTGCACGTCGATCTTGTTCAGCACGCAGACCACGGTCGGGCAGATCTGCTGGATGCGCTGCAGATGGCTGATCTGGTCGGGTGTCAGCTCGGCGGCGGCGTCACCGACGTAGAGCACGGCGTCGGCGGCGGCGATCATCGACCAGGTGGTGTTGTCCTCGCGGGCCGCGCCCGGCGCGTCCATCAGCACCACGCCCTCGGCCAGCAGCGGGCTCGGCTGGGTGAACTCGGCCCGGATGACGCCCTTGGCATTGAGTGCGGGCGCCGGATCGAGCGGGTCGACCGGCTGACGTTCGATCCGGCCGCCACCCAGCGACCGCACCAGGGTGGCCGTCGGCTCCGGGCCGTGCTCGATGATGACGGGAACGCTGATCGGGCTGTCGGTGGCGCTGATCTTCGCCCCGACGAGGGCGTTGACCAGGCTGCTCATCCCGCTCTTCGGGTCACCGACCACCACGAGCCGCACCCGTGGATCGCTCACCCTGCCCCGGACCATGCTCAGCCGGCCGCCGAGATCGTCACGGCCGGCGGACCGGGTCAGCTCCCGCAGTTCGTCGATGATCCGGATGAGCGGGGCCATGGCGTCCGGATGTTTCACGGTCGCGGCCTCGAGTCCGGCTGCGGCAGACAACCCTGCTCCTTACTATCGTCGCTGTCGTCGAATCTCTCGCACGCTGTCGGCTCTCATTCGATCATGGCGCCCGCGAGCGCCGTCAACCCGTCCCGCTTCGCCCGGTCACATCATCGCGGGGTCCACGTGCGCGACCACATGGTGGGTCTGCGCCATGGCGGACTCCGGCAGCAGGGCGCCGCTGAGCTCACCACCGGCCAGACCGTAGGGGCTGTGATCGGCGAACGAGGCCACCGCGAGCAATGCCGGATCATGCGAACCGGAGTCGTAGTCGGCGATCGGCTTGACGCCGACCTGCGGTTTCATCGTCGGAGCCGGGTTGTTCGGCTGGATGTCCACGGTCGGCGCCTGGGTGGGCGGATCGTAGGTCGGTGCCGTGGGCCGAGGGGCGCTCACCGTCGGAACATCGGCGGTGGGCACGTCCGCGGTGGGGACATCGGCGGTGGGCACGTCGGCGGTGGGCCGGTCCACCGCCGAGGGCAGATCCGCCGTGGTGGGGGCGTCGACCGTCGGCTGCGGCCGAGTGCTCGGCTCCGGAGCGTCGGTGGTCTGCGGGCGGGTGGTGGCGCCGCCGGTGCTTCCGGGCGTGGTGACGTCGTCGTCCGGATCCGACGTGGACGGGCGGGTGCTCGGCTGGCTGCCGCTCGCGCCCGGGGTCTTGGTGATCGGATCGTCGGAGGTCGAGCTACCTGGCCGGGTGGTGACGCTCGCGCCAGGCAGCTTGGTCACGCTCACATCGGACGTGGAGGTGCTCGGGTCCGGCGAGGTGGTCTTGCCAGGCGTGGTCGGGGTCGGCAGCGTCGAGGTGACCGTGGTCGTCCCGCCAGGGGTGGTGCCGGGTGTCATCTGGGTCGGATCGTCGATTCCGGTGCCCGGCGGCGTCGGCCGCTCGGCAGGCACCGAGCGTTCGAAGATCGCCGGGACCGCCGCTGCGGGGGCGGTGAGCGGGGACGGGCCCGGCGGCGGCGCGATCACATTCGCGATCGGCGACGTCGCGGCGTCGGGCTGGATGGTCGTTTGCAGTGGCGTCGCCACCACCGGCTGGGCTACCGCTGCCGGGGCGACGGCCGCGGGGGCGGGCGCCGGAACCGGGGCGATCGCGGCCGGCGCGACGGAGGCGGCGGGTGCGACCGGCGCGGGCGCGGGAGCGGGCGCCACGGGAGAGACCGGGGCCGCGGCCGCAGGAGCCGAATGCGGGGCGGCCGTCGCCGAATGCGTGGCTCCGTGCGACGCCGACTGCGCGGCCGAAGCGCCGGTCGCGGCCGAACCCGCACCGCCGGCGTGCGGCATGGTGACACCGCCGACCAGGCCCTGATGCGCGCCGCCCGGCTCCCCTGCCTCGGCAGCGGAACGCGAACCGTCCGGTACCCGGATACCGTCGGCCAGCCAGTCGGTGTACTGGTCGAGCTCATCGCCGACATTGCCGATGCCGAAGTCGACCTTCATCGCGGTGTTCAGGTAGATGCCATCCGCACCGATGCCGAAGTCGACGCTCAGCTCGGTGCCGAGGAACACCCCGAGATTGTCGCCGTTGCCGATACCGTCGAACGGGTCGCCCGCGCTGGGCGCCCCGGGAGCGGCGGCGTCCGGCTGGGCCACGGGCGAGGCGCCCGGCAGCCCGAAGGGGTTGGAGCCGGGGGCGACGAAGCCATTGGTGCCGGGCAGCCCGAAGCCGTGCCCGGCCTGGCCGAGCCCGTGCCCTGGCAGGCCGAAGCCCTGCCCACCGGGCTCCGCGAGCTCCTCCCCGCCGGTGCCAGGCAGCCCGAATCCGTTCGATGGCCCACCGGTCCCCGGGATTCCACCGAGACCTGGCACGCCCTCGGACGTCGAACCGGGCAGACCACCGAGACCGGGGACGCCCTCGCCGGAGGCGCCGGGAATGCCACCGAGCCCGGGCACGCCGTCACCGCCGGCGCCGGGGATGCCACCGAGCCCAGGAACGCCCTCACCGCTCGAACCGGGCACGCGCATACCGTCGGAACCGTTGCCGGGCAACGACGGCAGTCCCAAACCCGCGTCGGTACCGCCGCCCGCGCCGCCGCTGCCGACACCGCCGTCCAGCCGGGGCAGCGGCATGGTGACCCACGGGTCGGCCCCGGGATCGTCGACCGCGGGCCCCTGATCGGCGACCGGAGTCTGGGTGTAATCGCCGGGAGCGGGATCCGGGAAGGTGAGCACCGGGCTCGGAACATCGGGATCGGGATCACTGTTGCGGGCCCAGCCGGCATTCCAGCTGTCCAGGTGGTGTTCGTTGCCCGGCTGAGCCGGAACTCCACCGCCGTTGGCGGCCACCAGTGCGCCGCCGGTGACGTATGCGCCGCCCCTTGCTACCCGCGCGACACCACTCGCTACACGGTAGGCAGTGTCGCCGCCACGCTCGTCGGCATCGAAATCGCCGTCGAAGGGCAGGTCACGCGTCATACGACAACTCCACTCTCGGGTCTTCCAGCATCCTCACCACGCCGGAACGACCGAGAGTGAAGATCAGGTACCACCATATTTGTGCAGAACCCAGCTGTCACATCCTCCGGGACGCTGAAAAAGTTAACAACGCCACGCGAATTGCTCCAGCCCCCAGTTACCGGGTGGCGACGCCGGCACCGGCCGACGCGCCATTATCCCTGAACAGACCCGAGATCGCGCGCTATTTCTTATCTTTCGGTTTATCCGACTGCGCGTCCGAGGACAGTGCCGCGACGAAGGCCTCCTGCGGGACGTCCACCCGGCCGATGGTCTTCATCCGCTTCTTGCCTTCCTTCTGCTTCTCCAGCAGCTTGCGCTTACGGCTGATGTCACCGCCGTAGCACTTGGCGAGCACGTCCTTGCGGATGGCGCGGATGTTCTCCCGGGCAATGATTTTCGAGCCGATGGCGGCCTGGATCGGCACCTCGAACTGCTGGCGCGGGATCAGCTCGCGCAGCTTGGTGGTCATCTTGTGGCCGTAGGCCTGCGCCGCATCGCGGTGCACGATGGCACTGAACGCGTCGACGGCCTCACCCTGCAACAGGATATCCACCTTGACCAGCTGCGATTCCTGCTCGCCCGCCTCTTCGTAGTCGAGGCTGGCATAGCCGCGGGTGCGCGATTTCAGCGAATCGAAGAAGTCGAAGATGATCTCGGCCATCGGCAGCGTGTAGCGCAGCTCCACCCGGGTCTCCGACAGGTAGTCCATGCCGCCGAGTTCGCCGCGACGCGACTGGCACAGCTCCATGATCGAGCCGATGAACTCGCTCGGAGAGATGATGGTGCACTTCACGACCGGCTCGAAGACGCGGCGCACCTTGCCTTCCGGCCAGTACGACGGGTTGGTGACGACCTGCTCGCTGCCGTCCTCCATCTCCACCCGGTAGACCACGTTGGGCGCGGTGGAGATCAGGTCCAGGTCGAATTCGCGCTGCAACCGCTCGCGGGTGATCTCCATGTGCAGCAGACCGAGGAAGCCGCAACGGAATCCGAAGCCCAGCGCCACCGACGTTTCCGGGGTGTAGGTCAGCGCGGCATCGTTGAGCTGCAATTTCTCCAGGGCATCGCGCAGATCCGGGTAGTCGGAGCCGTCGACGGGATACAGGCCGGAGTACACCATGGGGCGCGGTTCGCGGTATCCCGTGAGCGGTTCGGTGGCGCCGCCGCGAGCCGCGGTGACGGTATCGCCGACCTTCGACTGGCGCACATCCTTCACGCCGGTGATCAGATAACCCACCTCGCCGACGCCGAGGCCCTGCGTCGGTTTGGGCTCGGGCGAGACGATGCCGATCTCGAGCAACTCGTGGGTCGCGCCGGTGGACATCATCTTGATCTTCTCGCGCGGGGTGAGCTTGCCGTCCACCACGCGGATGTAGGTCACCACACCGCGATAGGTGTCGTAGACCGAGTCGAAGATCATCGCGCGCGCCGGTGCGTCGGCCTCGCCCTGCGGCGGCGGGACCTGCGCGATCACCTCGTCGAGCAGCTCGGCCACCCCGACGCCGGTCTTACCGGAGACGCGCAGCACGTCCGAAGGCTCGCAGCCGACGATGTGCGCCAGCTCGGCCGCATAGCGGTCGGGATCGGCGGCGGGCAGATCGATCTTGTTGAGCACCGGGATGATCGTCAGATCCTTGTCCAGCGCCAGGTACAGGTTGGCCAGGGTCTGCGCCTCGATCCCCTGCGCGGCGTCCACCAGCAGGATCGCGCCCTCACAGGCCTCCAGCGCGCGCGAGACCTCGTAGGTGAAGTCGACGTGGCCAGGGGTGTCGATGAGGTGCAGCACGAAGTCGGTGCCCTCGTGTTCGCCGCTGCGCGGGGTCCACGGCAGCCGGACGTTCTGGGCCTTGATGGTGATGCCGCGTTCGCGCTCGATGTCCATCCGGTCCAGATACTGAGCGCGCATCTGCCGCTCCTCGACCACTCCGGTCAGTTGCAGCATCCGGTCGGCCAGCGTCGACTTGCCGTGGTCGATGTGCGCGATGATGCAGAAGTTCCGGATCCGCGACGGATCGGTGAACGTCGTGTCGGCGAAGCTGGCGGGCACTCCACTCCTCATTCGGGTATCGGCGAACTGCGCTCCATCGTCCCATGGGTAGGGGCAGGCACCCTCCGCTGGCCCGTGCATTGCCGCAATTACCGGCGGCCACACGATGATCGGGGGCCCGCGGACCGCTTCGGTGCGGATGTGATCGCGGCGGCTCGCCGTTATATTCCAGTGATGGCCCGCAGTTGGAACTCTCTCGGCAAGCAGCTCGGCCTCATCGCGAAGGAGCAGGGTCCCAAGATCGTCAAGTCGCAGGCGCCGAAGCTGGTCGGCAAATTGCAGCGCTCCAGCCTGCTGGAGCGGGCAGTCGGATCGCTGGCGCCACCGCGCAAAGCCGCCGCCGTGCCGGTTCGCCCGGCCGCCTCCACCCCCGTGCCCACCGCCGAGCGCGCCCGCCACATCGTCTACGCCCCGCACCTGGACGGGCGGGCCGACCCGGGCGAGATCGTGTGGACCTGGGTGCCGTTCGAGGAAGACCCGGCCAATGGCAAGGACCGGCCGGTGCTCGTGGTCGGCCGCGACCGCCGCACCCTGCTCGGGCTGATGCTGTCGTCGAATCCGGTGCGCGCCCACGATCGCAACTGGGTCGGGATCGGCAGCGGCAGCTGGGACCACGACGGCCGTCCGAGCTGGGTCCGCCTCGACCGCGTGCTCGATGTTCCGGAAGCTGGCATCCGCCGCGAGGGCGCCATCCTGCCGCGCAAGACCTTCGACGTGATCGCGCACCGGCTGGTCATCGAATACAACTGGAGCTGAACGGCGACAGCCCCCGCGCCGATCCGGTCGCGGGGGCTGCCGATTGCGGGGATCAGCTGATCATCTCGCGGGACCGGCCGAACAGCATGCCGTAGATCAGGGCGCCGAGGCAGCCGCCGATCAGCGGGAAGACCACGAAGGCCCAGGACTGGGCCATCGCGCCATCCTGATAGGGCGCGACACCGAGGCTGCGGGCCGGATTGACGGAGGTGTTGTCGACCGGGATGGAGATCAGATGGATGACCGCCAGCGTCACACCGATCGACAATCCGGCCAGCGGGACGTCGGAGATCTGGTCGGTGGAGGCCAGCACCACGAACACCAGCAGCGCCGTCAACATCACCTCGACGATGATCATGGCCGCCATGCCGTAACCGTCCTGGATCACCACCTGCCCGAGCGGGCCGGTCTGCGCGGACGGACTGTGCTCACCCCAGCCGTTGGCACCGAGCCCGTCGACCGAGCGGTCGTAGGACGGCAGATTCTTCGCGATGGCGAACAGCACAAGGCCGGACAGGAACGCGCCGATCAGCTGGGCGATGACGTAGCCGACCGCGCTCACCGTGGACAACCGGCCCATCAGCAGCTGACCGATCGTCACCGCCGGGTTCACGTGGCACCCGGAGATCGGGCCGATGGCGTAGACGAGGAACATCAGGGTGAGACCGAAGGCCAGCGCCACCCCGAGCGCACCGACTTTATCGCCGGCCAGAACCGCGGTACCGACACCGCCCATGACCAGAATGAAGGTGCCGAGCGCCTCCGCGGCCCATTTCTTGGGCTCGGGTATCGGCTTCAGCTCGGCGGCTTCCTCGACGACTTCCTGCGCAGTAGGTGACATGGCATCCGCCTTCCGAGAGGATCGTCCCCGCCACGGCGGAGAACACACCGGGTAGTCCTGGGTCCTGCTGGAAAAACTGGTACGGCCGAAGTGAAACGGAACGTTACGCGAGGTAATCGACCTGCACAATGATTTCGCGGATGGTTCGGTGCGGTGTCGATGCGGGTCGGCCGCGCTGAGCCCGCGCCCGCCGCGTTGCCGGTACCCGCGAACCGCGTTGCCCGCGCCCGCGTACCCGGCCTCGGCTCGGGGACCGATTTCGTGTGCCGCGAGCGTGCTGGTACCCTCGATCTTCGGCGCAGCGTTACCGATGCCCGGCGTAATCGCAGGGCGCGATGCGCGCTACCAGACTTCAGAGACATCCATCAGCGACAAGGAAACCAGAGGATACAGGCGTGGCCAACATCAAGTCCCAGATGAAGCGGATCCGGACCAACGAGGAAGCGCGTCAGCGCAACCAGTCGGTGAAGTCCGCGCTGCGCACCGCCATCCGTAGCTTCCGCGAAGCCGCTGCCGCCGGCGACAAGGATGCCGCCGCCGAGCGTCTGCGCTTCGTGAGCCGCAAGCTCGACAAGGCCGCCTCGAAGGGCGTCATCCACGCCAACCAGGCCGCCAACAAGAAGTCGGCCCTCTCGCTGGCCTTCAACAAGCTCTGA
The DNA here is from genome assembly GCF_059509835.1 of Nocardia sp. CDC519. Lineage (NCBI taxonomy): Bacteria > Bacillati > Actinomycetota > Actinomycetes > Mycobacteriales > Nocardiaceae > Nocardia > Nocardia sp. CDC519. Next base: position 4,410,542 of record NZ_CM183377.1, read on the forward strand.
TCCACCCGGTACCGCTCGGTACCGTCTCGACGCTCCAGCCGCCGCGGCCACGACGACCGCGGCGGCTTTCGCTGTCTGCCCGGCGCGCCCCCAGCGGTCGCGCTGCTGTCGGCCGGCTGCCGTACGATTCGCCCCATGGTGACCCTGTATGCGAATCAGACCGTGGTGCGTGCCGAGGATCTCCCGGAGGTGATCCGCGCCGCCGAGGTGCTCAATATCGGGGTGAAGATCGAGAACGTGGCCGTCCCGCTCGGTGACGACACCTACTCGATGGAATGGATCGTCACCCGCGAGGAGGAAGCGCCCGCCTACGAGGAGTGGGACGGCCGCTACGAGGAATCCGACGACGAAGAACCGGCCGAGCTCACCGCCGTCGACTAGCGCGAACCCGCCAGACCATCCCCCGGCCCGCTGCCTCGCGCAGCGGGCCGATCATCAGCGCCGCCGAGAACGCCGGCCAACCACCCGGAGCACCGGTTGGACCGCCGCGCTCGAGACACCTGCGTCCACTTCAGGAGCTGGATCCATCAGCGGCTGCGCCGACGGCGGCGCGGCTCTTTCCGGGGCCGCCTCCGTTCACGCTGTGCGCCCGGTCCGGCGGTGCGTCCGTCGGTGCGGTACGCCCGGAGCCCGTTGGCGTGCGGTCGCGGGCGGCGAGGCGGTCGAGAGCCTGCTGGGACGCGGCGTCGGCGGCACGGTAGATGATCAACCGCTGATCGGTCTCCTGTAACGGCATCAGCACCTCGAAATCAACCGTCACCAGGCCGGCCACCGGGTGCTTCATCCGCTTACGACCGCGACCGCGCACCCGCACGTCGTGTTCGGCCCAGGCCATGGCGAACTCGGGGCTGCGCGCGCTGAAGTCGGCCACCATATCGGCCAGGGCCCGATCATCGGGATGCGCCGCCCACGCCGCCCGCAGATCGGCGACGCCCTCCCGGATGATCTGCTCTCGATCGAGGTAGAAATCGCGCATACCGGGATGCATCAGGCACAACCACATGGTGTTGCGGTGCGTCGGCGGCAGCCCATCGATATCGAGCAGCAGCCGCGACATCTCCCGGTTCCAGGCCAGGATGTCGTAGCGGTGATCGACCAGCATCGCCGGCAGTGGCGCCAAGTCCTCGACCAGCATGACCAGCGTCGCGGACGGGACGGTGCTCGCCGTGTCGCAGTAGGGCAGCCGCTGCTGCGCCAGATCGAAGAGGTAGGCCGTCTCGTCGAGAGTCAATCGCAGCGCCCGCGCCAGCGCCTCCAGCACCTCCACTGACGGCCGCAGTCCGCGGCCCTGTTCGAGCCGAACGATGTAGTCGGTGCTCACCCCGGCCAGTTCCGCGACTTCCTCGCGGCGCAGCCCGGGCGTGCGGCGCGACTGTTTGCGGATGGCCAACCCCAGGTCGGCGGGTCGCAGCCGTTCCCGGCGGGCGCGGAGGAAGGCGCCCAGTTCCCGCGTCGCGTCGATCGTCCCGGTCATCGGCACCGATCTTACGGCGCGGCCAGGGTGGGACCGGTTTTCCCAGGAAGAACCTTCCCTTACCAACCAGGCGCCAGCGCCACAGACTTGCTGTCGACGCACGACGACAGGAGTTTCCATGAGCACAACCCTCGACACCTACCGGACCCTCGGCCGTTCGGGCCTGCGGGTCTCGCCACTGTCGCTGGGCACCATGACCTTCGGCGCGGACTGGGGCTGGGGCGCCGACAAGGACGAAGCGCGCAAGATCTTCGACACCTATACCGACCGCGGCGGCAACTTCATCGACACCGCCAGCCAGTACACCGACGGCAGCTCCGAACAGCTGCTCGGTGAATTCACCGCCGCCAACCGTGAACCGCTGGTGCTGGCAACGAAGTACACGATGCTGCGCCGCGCAGGCGATCCGAACTCCGGCGGCAACCATCGCAAGAGCATGTTCGCCTCGGTCGAAGCCAGCCTGCGGCGTTTGAACACCGACTACATCGACCTGCTCTACCTGCACGCCTGGGATTTCCTCACCCCGGTGGAGGAAATCTTGCGCGCCATGGATGATCTGGTGCGGGCGGGCAAGGTGCTCTACGTCGGCATCTCCGACGCTCCGGCCTGGCAGGTTTCGCGCATGCAGACCATGGCCGACCTGCGCGGTTGGTCGCCGCTGATCGCGTTGCAGATCGAGTACAGCCTCATTGAGCGCACCGTGGAGCGCGACCTGATTCCGATGGCCCGCGAACTGGGGCTCGGCGTCATTCCGTGGTCGCCGCTCGGCAGCGGAGTCCTCACCGGCAAATACTCGCGCGCCGATCTGGCCGACGCGGCCTCGGCCTCGCCGAGCGGCACGCGGAAGAACGTCGCCGTGGCCAGCGGTGCGCTGACCGAGCGTGGGCTGGCGATCGCCGACGTGGTGGGCGCGGTAGCCGATGAGCTCGGCCGGTCGCCTGCGCAGGTGGCCATCGCGTGGACGCTGCGGAATCCGGGCGTGGCCTCGCCCATCGTCGGGGCCCGTACCGCCGCGCAGCTGGAGGACAATCTGGGCGCGCTGGACATCGAGTTCGACGCCGCGCAGCTGGCCCGGCTGGAACAGGCGAGCGCCATCGAACTCGGCTTCCCGCACGACTTTCTGGCCCGCCCCATGACCCGCGAGGTCACCTTCGGCGACCTGAAGATCGAGGGCGCCGCCTGAGGTACGCGGTTGCGTCGCGGCGCTGGGTCTGGTTAGGCTCGGCCCGCGACATCCGTTCGCCGTAAGCGTTCACGTGAATCAACGCACCGGCCTCGCCATCCGGCGTGGTCGTTGCCCGCGAATGTTTATGGAGTACCGATGAATTCCGCGAATCCCACGCCTCGCGTCAGCGTCGAGCGTTGCAAACTGCCCGCCCGCGCCGCGTCCTTCGTGTTGCCTCTGCTGTTGTCGCTATTGATGACCTGCATCGTCTCGTTGATCAGCACCCTGATGAGTGACGGCCTCGACGTCGGGCTGTGGCTGCGGTCGTGGGCGGTGTCCTGGCCGATCGCTTATCCGACGCTGCTGCTGGTGCTGCCGATCGTGCGACGGATCACGACGCTGGTGGTGCGGGCGGCGTAAAGCCTTGGTGCGCGGGCGGTTCCGGCTGCCGCCGGCGCATTCGGTGGCGCGGGCGGGCAGGGGATCGACGCCGATGAGGTGACGGCCATCGGCTCGGCGAGCGGGTCCTTCGGATGATGATCAGCGGCCGTGCAGGTCGAGAATCTGCATCAGCGCATGCTCGAGCGCGAAGGCCGAATCGGCCGCACCGCCCTTCACGTCCGCGTTCAGCGTCGCGACGACTTGCAGGGCGGAGCCGATGGTGGCGGGGGTCCAGCCACGTGATTGGGCCTGGGCCTTCTTCACCTTCCACGGCGGCATACCGAGCGGACCGGCCAGTTTGAACGGATCGCCGCGGCCCGCCGAGCCGACCTTGGCGATGGTGTGCACCGAATCGGCCAGCGCGTCCGCCAGCAGGACGTGCGGCACGCCGCGGTCGTTGGCCCACCGCAGGGCCTCCATGGCGCCGGGACGGTCACCGGTGACTGCCAGCTCGGCGACGTCGAATCCGGTCACCTCGGCCTTGCCGGAGTAGTAGCGGCGCACCGCCGCGACGTCGATCTTTCCGCCGGTGTCGGCGGCCAGCTGGGAGCTGGCGGCGGCCAGCTCGCGCAGGTCCGAACCCACGGCTTCGATCACGGCCTGCACGACCTCACCCGAGACTCGTGCACCCGCGGCCCGGAACTCGGCGCGGACGAACTCGGCGCGCTCGGAGGCCTTGGTGAGTTTGGCGCAGTTGTGCACCACCGCCCCCGCCTTCTGCAGCGCGGGCGCGAGCGCCTTGGCGCGGCCACCGCCGGAGTGCACCACCATGAGCACCACGCCGTCGGGTGGTTCGGCCGCCGCCTCGGTGATCACCGCGACCGCATCCTTACCTGCCTCGGCGGCGGACTCCAGGATGATCACTCGATCCTCGGCGAACAGGGACGGACTCAGCAGCTCGGCCAACTCGGCGGTACTCGCCTCCCCTGCCCGCAGCCGGTCCACCGGCACGCCCTCCGGATCCGGCGCCCCCGCCCTGACCTGCGCGACCACGCTCGCGATGGCACGCTCGATCAACAACTCCTCGTCCCCGAGCACCAGGTGGACCGCCGCAGGCCGTTCGCTCACGCCCCCGATCCTACGGTCGAGGCCCGACAGGGTTCGGCCGGCGGTGGGCACCCCGGCTCGCCGAGGGCTGCTCCCTCCTCCCGGATCGAGCCCGCGCCGCACTCCCCGCCGACGCTGCGGCGGTCTGCGCGATCTGTGCGTGGGCGTGGCACCGGTGGTGCGGATTTCCAGGTTGCCGTCAACGGCGCGGAGGGTGATGCTGCCGTCACGGTCGGTGCGGGCGATGACGGTTCCCATGGATTCCAGGTCGGACAGGATGCCCGGGTGCGGGTGGCCGAAGGTGTTGGTGGCGCCCGCGCTGATGATGGCCAGGCGTGGGTGTACCGCGCGCAGGAATTCGGGCGTGGTGGTGCGGGAGCCGTGGTGCGGGACTTTGAGGATGTCGGCGTGGATCGGCGCGCGGGAGGCCAGCAGCGACCGCTGAGTCGCGGCTTCGATATCGCCGGTGAACAGGATGCTGCCGACCGCTGTGTGTGCGGCGAGCACGATCGAGCGGTCGTTGGCGGTATCGAGATCGAGCGGAGCTCCGCGGGGTGAGCGCGGCGCGGCTGGTGCGAGCACGTCGAGCACGAGGTCGCCGACGGTCAGCCGACAGCCCGCGACGAGCTCCACCACCGGGATGCCGGTGTCGTGAAGAGTTTGCGCGACCTCGGCCGGACCAGCTCTGCTGCGGTCACGGTGACTTCCGTGGCCCTCGGCCAGGGCACCGTCATCGCGATCATCGACCCCGTCGTCGCGCGCTCCACGATCCGCGTCGGCCCCGTCGAACCCGCTTCGCCCCAGATCGTCCCCACCAGTGAGACTGCGAAAACCAGCGGGCCGGCCGAATGCCACCCCGATGCCGGGACCCGGCGACGGCGCCGACATGTCTCCGATAGCGCCCGATGGCTGCGCGTCGGCAGCGCCGAAATGGGCCGTAGTGCCGGGCGTCGGGCCGCATCGCGTGGGCGCCGGCCGGTGTTGATCACCAGGAACCCGGCTTGCCCGGCCGGATGCCGGATCGCTGCGGTGCGTGGGCAATTCGCCGGGGCCGACGGCAACCGCACCGACGTCGCGCCCGTGCAATGCTCCATCGAGTCCGGCGATGTGGTCGGCGTGCGGGTGGCTGAGGATCAACAACGGTATGCGGGTGATGTCGAGGCGGTCCAGACACGCCCGCATGGCGCGGGAATCGGGACCGACATCGATGACGACGGCACTCCCGGCGCCGGCGGCCAGCGCCAAGCCGTCTCCCTGCCCGACATCACAGGCGGCGAGGGCCCAGCCGTCGGGCGGCCAGCCGGAGAACCACAGCCGGACCGGAATCAGCACGGCCGCCGCGGCGATCAGCACGGCCGCCGCCAGTCGGCGCACGAGGGCCGAGCGCAATAGCCAGATCCCCGCTGCGACCACCGCACAGACGATCAGCCCACCGCTCGAACCGCCGGGCACCGCCACCATCGCGCCGGGCATGGCGGCGAAGTACTCGGCCACCGACAGCAACCACCACATCGGCGGCGTCGCGCAACGTAACACGAGCTCCGCCAATGGCATCCACACCGTCGCCGATACCGCACCGGCGGCGCCGACCACGGTGATCGGCGCGATGACCGGCGCGACAAGAACATTCGCGACAACGGCCACCAGGCTGATCTTGCCTGTCAAGGCCACCACGATCGGCGTGGTCACAACGAACGCCGCCGCCGAGACCGCGAGGACCTCCGCAGGCAATCGCCACATCCCCTTCGCCCGTAGCCAGTCCGTCCAACTGGGCGCCAGCAGGATCAACGCGCCGGTCGCCAGTACCGAGAGGGCGAAGCCCGCCGACATCGCCAGCTCGGGCCACAGCGCGAGCAGCCCGATCACCGCGGCACACAGGGCGGGCAGAGCTTGCCGACGGCGGCCGGTCAGCAGCGCCAGCAACGTCACCGCCCCCATCGCCGCCGCCCGTAGCACACTCGGATCCGGCCTGGCGATGACGACGAACATCACCAGCGCCCCGGCCGCGACCCCCGCGGTCATTCGCGGACCGAGAGTGAGCAATCGGGTGAGAAACAGTGCGACGGTGAGCAGAATCGTGAAATTCGCCCCGCTGACGACAGTCAAGTGAGTAAGTCCGGCTGTTTCGAAGTCGCGGCGAACATCGTCGGACAGCGCCGAGGTGTCCCCCACGACGAGCGCCGGCAGCGATCCGGCGGCCGCATCCGGTAGCGCCGCGGCTGAAGCGGTGACCAGGTCCGCGCGCACCGAACCCGCGAGCCGCTGCCACCACGGCAGGGGCCCCGCGGGCGCCGGGGCACCGAGGGGCCGCAAGGTCGCCACGGTGAGATCGCGCAGGCGCGGCGGTGCCACACGAGCGCGAAACTCGACGGGCTGCCCGGGCGGCAGCGTCGCCCATGCCGAGCCCGTGGCCAGAATGACGACCGCTCCCCCGCTCCGCACGATGGTCGAACCGTGCTGATACTCCCGCAGGCCCGCCCGCACCAGCCAGGTCCGTTCGCCGCCGAACGCCGCACCGCGCACCGGTTTCGGATCATCGACCGGTGTCACCACCACCCGCACGGACATCCCCGCCGGGACCGCCCGCAGCGGATGGGTCTGCACCCGATGTTCTCGCCAGGCCCCCGCCACGGCGAAACCGGTACCCAACACGATCGCGCCCAACGCGACCACCGCGACGGCCCGCCACCGTTCCCGCCGATGCGCCACCGCCCACATCAGTGCCATCCACAACCCGATCGCCGCCACCGTCGCGCCCCCGGCGATCATCACCCCGACCCGCCACCCGGCACCGAGCACCAGCACGGTCGCCACCCAGCAGCACACCGCCGCAGGCAGCAGCCGCCCATCGAGCCGGGCGTCCGGCGCACCGTCCTCGCTCTCCGCGCGCCCGATGCCGGGCTCGGTGGCGGCAGCCGATTCTCGGCTCATACCGTCACCAGGTCCCGCAGCCGCGCGAGGCGGGCGGGGCCGATGCCCTCCACATCACCGAGTTGTTCGACGTCGGTGAATCGGCCGTTGGTGGTGCGCCAGGCAATGATGGCCCGAGCGGTGACCGGCCCGATTCCCGGAAGCGCATCCAGGTCGGATTCGGTGGCGGAGTTCAGGTTCACCCGAGTCCCCGGCTCGGCGCTCGATCCCGGTGCGGTAGGTCCAGCCGTGCCGGAGGGTCGTCCGGACGCACCGATGGTGGTGCTACCGAGCCGGGGTACGCCGGGTTCGCCGCCTGCCGTGCCGACGATCACCTGGTCGCCATCGGAGAGCCGTTGAGCGAGATTGATACCGGTCAGATCGGCGCCGTCACGAGCACCGCCGGCCGCGGCCACCGCGTCGGCAACCCTGGATCCGGGTGGCAGGCGCACCAGTCCGGATTCGTGCACCAAGCCGACCACGCTCACCACCAGCTCGGCGCCGGTACTGTCGGGTGCGGGGACGGCACCGCCGGGTGTAGCAGCCGGGCCGACCACGGCGGGAGGAGTGTGCTGCGCCGGAGCCGCGGTGTAGACCGCCGCCACCGGCGGAACCTGTTGTGCGGTGGGACGTTCCCACAGCACCACACCGACCGCGACCAAGACGGCGACCAGACCGACTCCGGCCATCGTCATCACACCGCGCCGACCGGGGTCCATCCGCGCCCGACGAAAACGTGGCGGCACCAGCCGGTCTCGCCATCGACTCCCGGCACGGTCCGGTTCGTCCAACCAGCCGGGAGCACCAACCTCACCGGCGTCGTCGGGCTGATCGAGACGTCGCGGTGGGTCATCGGGCGGCAACTCCGTCAGATGCCATCGCCCGGATTCACGTGCTGTGTTCGAGTCCGGAAGGCCCCCTGCGTCTTCCGGACCTCGACCGACCGAAGGTGGCCGCCCGGTCAGCTCCGCTGCGTCTTGCGGCTGCCGGATCGGCAATTGTTCGGCCCGCCCGGGATTCCCCTCCGTTCCCGGCCGGGATGTCGCGGCCGATCGCGCGACGATCCCCGGTCTCTTCGTTGTGGCCGACCCGGCGACTGCCCGCGTCGCGCCGACCCGTGCGGTCAGCACGCCGAGTCGTTCCCGGATCCGTTCGCGCTCCTCGTGTCGTGACATGGCGGCAACGCTAGGGCCGCCGGCCGTCTCGCCGCCGACGCCGACCAGGGACTTCGACAAACCTGTGGATAACTGCGGGCCTGTGGACAACTCACGCGGACACGCCGCGGTGGCGAGCCCGAACCAGGTCTCGGACCGATGGCCGGATGCGACTATTCGACGGTGTCAGCAGCCACCGGGCAAGACCAGCACACCCACCGCCCCGACGCCGAGATGGACGGCCAGCGCCGGACCGAACTCGGCGGTGATGACCTCGTCCACCCCCGGGACTCGTTCCCGCAGTTGGGCGGCGAGGCTGTCGGCGGCATCGGGAGCGCCCAAATGCTGCACCGCCACCGCCGCACCGTCTTCGCCAGCGGCGTCCACCGCGGCGGCGACCAGCTTCGCGTAGGCCTTGGAGCGAGTACGCACTTTCTCCCGCAGCTCCAGCCTGCCACCGACGATCTGCAGCAGCGGTTTGGTGACCAGCTCGCTGCCGAAGAACGAGGCGGCGGAGCTGAGCCGGCCACCGCGGCGCAACTGTTCGGTGCGGTTGACCAGGATGAACGTTCTGGCTCTGGCCGCTGCGGCGACGGCCGCCTCATAGACCACATCCAGCGCCGCACCGGCACACGCGCGCCGCGCCGCCGCCAACACCGGCAAACCGGTCGCCAATCCGGCACCGAGCGAATCGACCAGGCGCACCGTGTCATCGGCGCCCATATCGCGCACGGCCTGTCTGCCCGCCTCCCAGGTACCCGAGAGCTGACGCGACAGGTGTACGGCCACCACGCCGTCGCCGTCACTGCGGTCGAGCGCCGATTCGTAGACGGCACGCAGCTCACCCGGCGACGGCGCCGAGGTGGTCACGGTGTCGCTGGTGTAGTCGATGTCGAGGTCGTCGACGCCCTCGCGCACTGCCCGGTCACCGATCAGGACATGCAGCGGCACAACACCGATGCCCAGTTCGCCGACGAGATCAGCGGGCAGACTCGCCGACGAATCGGTGACGACCACGACGGACACGGACTACCGAACCTCCTGCAAGATCTTCACCATCGCGTTCGCGACGGCGGTGTGCCCATCCCAGCCCCAGTGGATGCCGTCCGGGTTGGCGGCATCGGAGAAGATGTTCTCGCGCACCGCTTCACCGAGGTCGACCAGTGGCACCGAGGTCCGTTCCGACCAGGCGCGCAGCGCTCGCACGGCACGCTCACGGCCACGGTGGACCCGTCCGTAGGCGGCACAGTTGTGCACCGAGGGCAGCACCGCCACCACGGGCAGATCCGGACGCAGCTGCGCCAGCGCCTCACGCGATTGCTCGAGGTAGCCGACGCTGACCTTCGGCGGAAGCGCCACGGGCCGACCGAGTTTCGACAGTTTCGGCTGCAGCCACTGATAGGTGGCCCGTACTCCGCGCCGTACGGCGGGCGGACGCACGTAGCGGATCAGCTCGCGCAGCGCGGTCGGCAACGGCGAGGGCAAACTGTCCATGCCGCCAACGGCGAACACCACCGCGCCCGCACGCGGAACCGCGGCCCAAACGCGCGGATCACCGATCAGCGCCCAGTAACCGTCACGGCAGGTCCAGCCGATCCGGGCAACCAGCTCCACATCCCAATCCAATTCCGCGCCGACGAGGTTCGGCCAGATGCGGGGATGGTCGGCGGGCAGGCCGCCTTCGGGCCCGAAGTAGGCCAGCGAGTCCGCGATCACCAGCAGGACCGGCCGCTGCTCCGGGGCAGGTGGAGCGACTTCCTTCGACACGGCCGCGACCGGGGTCCCGGCGGGGATTCCGGGCTCGGCGGCAGCGCGATCCCCACCGTCCGCGGGTTCTACCCCAGAAGCGACCGATTCCAGCGCCGAGCCGAGCTCGCCGGATTCAACGGATGCGCTCCGATCGGTTTCCGCGACAGCCGAACTCGTTGCGGTCATCCCGGATTCGTTCGGTGCCGAGTGTGCTCGGCCCGCGTCATCGGGCAGTTCGACCGACTCGACCGGGGCACCTTTCGGTTCAGCCGAAGCTTCATCCGCCGCAGCCGCGGACTCGACCGCCGATCCCACGGTTGCCGCGGGCTCGACCGCACCCGACGTGCCAACAGCCTCGACCGGAACAGCCGAAGACTCCGTCGACTCGTCCGAAGAGCTGGCCGGCACAGCCGACGTTTCAGCGATCCCCTCCGCGGGTCCGGCGGCCGCGAGCGCAGCTTGCTCCGGAACACCCTCCGAGGCTGCGGCTTTCACGCTGTCGTCAGCAGCATCCGGAGGTTCGGTGGGCGGTTCGGGCACGACGTCATCGGTCGCGCCGGGCCGGTCGCCGGCCGGAACGGTTTCCGGCGTGCGCGGGGTCGGTGGCGGGCCGAACAGGGCATCAGGGAGGGCGCGTTCCGGTCGGGCGGACACCTTCCGGAACAGTTCGTCCGGCACCTGCCGGAGGGGCTCTTCAGAGGACATCGGGTGCTACCTTCGCCGCTGCGTTCCACACATCGAGGCGCCAGCCGGGCTGGTCGATGCTCGGGCCGTGGCTGCTCAACTGCACCCAGCTGGTGTTGGCCAAACCACCGAGGGCGGGCCAGCTGCGAGGTGGCAGGTCGAGCAGCGCGGCCGTGAGGGCGGCGATCAGCCCGCCGTGCGCCACCAGGATGATAGTCCCGCCGGGCCAATCCTGCCGTTCGGCGAACAGTTCCTGTACCACCGGCAGCGCTCGCGCGCCGACCTCGAGCTTGCTCTCGCCGTTGGGCGGGGTGAAACCGGCGTCCAGCCGCCACGCCACCCTGGCCCCTGGGTATCCCGCGTCGACCTCGATATGGGTGAGGCCTTCCCAGTCACCGAGGTTGGTTTCGCGCAGTCGCGGGTCGCGAACCACTTCGATCCCGGTGTGGTCGGCCAGTGCGACCGCGGTCTCGTAGGCCCGTTTGAGGTCGGAGGAGATGATGGCGATCGCGTTGTGGGTCACCAGCTCTCGGGCGGCCTCTTTGGCCTGGCGGCGGCCGAGTTCGGTGAGATCGGTGTCGATCTGGCCCTGCATGCGGTCGATGGCATTCCATTCGGTCTGCCCGTGGCGCAACAGGATCAGCTTGCGCACATGGCTGTACTTCGAGGTCACTCGCCGTCCTCGGAAGTCGCCGCTTCGGTGGCGGCCGGGCCGGCGAGGCCGTCGACCGGTACTACCGGGCAGTCCTTCCACAAGCGTTCCAGCGCATAGAAGTTGCGCTCGTCGTTGTGCTGGATGTGCACCACCACGTCGACGTAGTCCAGCAACGCCCACCGGCCCTCGCGAGTGCCCTCGCGACGGACCGGCTTGTGCCCGGCGGCGCGCAGTTTCTCCTCGACATTGTCGACGATCGCGTTGACCTGACGTTCGTTCGGCGCGGACGCGATCACGAAGCAGTCGGTGATCACCAACTGCTCGGATACGTCGAGCACGACCACATCGGAAGCCAGCTTCTCATCGGCTGCCCGTGCGGCGACCTGCGCCATCTCCACCGCTTCGACAGAGGCCGTCATGCCCGCACCTCGCTGCGCTCGCTCACGCTCAGCTACCTTCCGCTCCTGCCGGCACATACAGGTGCCGCTTCGATATGTACTGCACGACACCGTCGGGCACGAGGTACCAGACCGGCCGGTTCTCGGCGGCACGGCGACGGCATTCGCTCGACGAGATCGCCAACGCCGGGATCTCGATCATGGTCACCGCATCGGCCGGAAGATCACGCAGGTGCTCCTCCAGATGATCGGTGTGCAGTTCGTAACCCGGACGGCTCACCCCGACGAACCTCGCCAGTTCGAACAGTTCCGCCCAATCCTGCCACGTGAGGATATTGGCCAGCGCGTCCGCTCCGGTGATGAAGTACAGCTCCGCGTCCGGATGCTGGGCACGCAGGTCGCGCAGGGTGTCGACGGTGTAGGTGACCCCGCCGCGGTCGATGTCGGCCCGGCTGACCGAAAAGCGCGGGTTGGACGCCGTCGCGATGACGGTCATCAGGTAGCGATCCTCGGCCGGGCTGACCTGCTTGCCTGCCTTCTGCCACGGCTGCCCGGTGGGCACGAAGACGACTTCGTCGAGGTCGAAGCGGTTGGCGACCTCGCTGGCGGCGACCAGGTGGCCGTGGTGGATGGGATCGAACGTTCCGCCCATCACCCCGAGCTTGCGTCGAGGCCGGCCTGTCGTGTGCATGAGTGCCGAGCTTAACGGGTGGGTGCCGCCGCACCGTGGGCGTGATGGCGACTATCGGTCGTCGCCATCCTCACCGTCGATCTCCGCGCGCATCCGCGCCCGCTGCTCGCGGGTGATCGCCAGCTCCGCAGCCAGTGCAGCGGCGGGCTCGGGTGCCGGATCTCGAGCGAGCGCGGCGCTCAGTTCCGCGATCAGGCCGTCGATGGTGGCCAGCCAAGCCGGTGACGCGGAGTCGGCGTCGGCGTCCCAGGTCTGCATCCAGGCGACGCGGCGCAGGCATTCGCCGCGCGCGCCGATCCGGCCCAGATCGCCCCACAGCTGTGCGGCCCGCAGAAAGGCGGCCAGCGCCTCGGCGCTGCGACCCGCGCGCGACAGGGCCTCGGCTGCCGCCTCGGCGAGTTCGGCACGAAGCCGGTCGTGGCCGGGTAGCTGCTCGATCAGTCGCGCCGCCGATGCGAACTGGCGTGCGGCCTCGGCCGGTTTGCCGAGCGCCGACAGCGAGGCCCCGTACTGCGCCCCGATCACCGCGAGTTCCGAGGCCGGGTACCCGAGGTCCGGATCGCCGACGACCTGCTCGAACAGCGCGGCGGCCGGGCCGTGCTGGCCTGCGCGATGGAAGGCGCGTGCCGCGACACAGCTGTGGTGGGCGGCGTCGGCCTCCGACAACCCCGACCAGCGGGCGGAGGCGTACAGGGCCGCGTCGGCCAGATCGGCCTCCCGGCCCGGCTGCCCGGCAAGGGCCGAGACGAGCAGCGAGTTCAGCCGTGCGAGGTCCTCGCGGGGCAGCACACCGGAGGCGAGCGCCAAGGCGCGTCGGAGCTGGGTCTCGGCCGCGGCCGGGTCGGTGTGCAGGCGCGCGGTGGCCGCTTCGATCAGCCGGGCGGTCTCGGCCGCTCGGTCGACGGCCGCATCGTCGGCCGGTTCGGCACTTGCCGATACCGTCGTCCGGGACAGGTCGGCCGTGCCCCCAACGGCCGTGCCGGTACCCGGCGGCACCGCGGCAGCCCCGCCCACGGCGACAGTCGAACCTGCGGCGGTACCCTCCGAGCCCACCGCGGCCGCCGAGCCGGCAACGGAAGCACCCGTGCCAGCGGCAGCCCCCGAGTCGACAACGGCAGCTATCGAGCCAGCGGCGGCATCCTCCGAGCCCACCGCGACCGCCGAGCCGGCAACGGAAGCACCCGTGCCAGCGGCAGCCCCCGACTCGACAACGACAGCCCCCGCACCCGCGGCAGCACCCTCCGAGCCCACCGCGACCGCCGGGCCAGCAACGGAAGCACCCGTGCCAGCGGCAGCCCCCGACTCGACAACGACAGCCCCCGCACCCACGGCAGCACCCTCCGAGCCCACCGCGACCGCCGGGCCAGCAACGGAAGCACCCGTGCCAGCGGCAGCCCCCGACTCGACAACGACAGCCCCCGCACCCACGGCGGCACCCTCCGAGCCCACCGCGACCGCCGGGCCAGCAACGGAAGCCCCTGTGCCAGCGGCGGCCTCTGAGTCGGCGGCAGCTCCGGAGTCGGCGGTAAGTTCCGAGCCCGCAACGGCAGGTCCCGGGCCGGAAGCTCCCGAGCCGGTCACGGTGGATACCGAGGCAGCGACGGTGGATACCGCGGGCGCCGCTCTCTGGCCGACAGCGGTGGACGGCACGTGCCCAGTGAGTGAGCGTGAACGTAGTCCCAACGGCAGCAGTTCGGCCAGCGGCTGCCTGGTCAGCCGCTCATCCACCCGCTTGCGGTACTCGCCGGTGCCGTTTCTGGCGTCGTAGCGGCGCACGATCTCGTCGATTTCGTTCTCCAGGCCGGCCAGCACCGACGATGCCGGCGCATCGCCCACCGGCAGATCCGCCATACCCAGCGCGACCAGCCGCCGCAACAGCACGCTCACACCGGTGATGAACGACAGCCGGCTGCCGATATCGGCCGCCTGTTCGGTGATCCAGCCGCTGTGTTCGGCCAGGATCTCCAGCCCACGGGCCTCATTTCCGGTCAGCGCACAGAACTCGATGTGCTCGCCCACCGACGCGCGCAGCTCGATATTGTGCCGGACCAGCGGATATCCGGTCAGGTGGGCGCTGCGGGCCGCGGCGGTGCGGCCGGTCCGCAGCATCGGCACCAGCGCCTTGGCCAGCGTCCGGTGCGGTTCCTCAGCGCAGCTGCGTTCCCCGTCGATCACCGGACGCCACTGTTCCAGCGCCGCCTCGTCGTCGCCCGCGGCCGCGCTGATCACACCCCAGCCGTTGCGTTCGCAGGCGTCGCAGTCGGCCATCTGATCGCGCTGCGCGGCCAGTGCGGAGTCGCGTAGCGCGATCGCAGTGTCGTGGTCACCGATCGCGCTGGCCAGGTCGGCGCGCAGGCTCAGCACGGGACGGGCGCTGTAAGCGCGCTGACGGTAGCGGTTGTCCATCTCGTCGAGCCAGCGATGAACCGTCGGCAGCGGCACGGCCGGATTGCCGATCAGATCCCACGTCATCCACTTCAGCTGCCAGTGCACCGAGTAGCTCAGATGCCCGAGCTCGGCCGAATGCGCGTCGTAGATGCTCAGCAGGCGGCCGTACGCCATCGGTGAGAGGTCGCGTTCGCCCGCGTACATGTAGGAGCGAGCCAGTTCGAGCAGCACGCTGCCCTCGAGCGCGCGGTCGGTGCCGGAGCGGGCGGCGGCGGCAAGTGTTTCCAGGCGCTGGGTGCGGGAACGGCCGTGTGGCAGGGATCGGCAGCGGCGCAGTTCGCCGTCGATATCGAGGTGTTCCATCTCAGTTCTCCCCCTGGTCGCCGCCGGCGGCACGTTCGGTCGCCCAGCTCAGGAACTCCCCGAACGCACGATTGAGCAGGGCGGTATCGGCGGGCCGCAGGGGCCGGTGGGTCATCAGCAGCGCCTGCCCGTACAGCGATTCCACGGCCGTCTTCAGGAAGGCCGGATCAGCGATGCGGGCCAGTCTGCGGATCACCGGGCTGTGGAAGTTGAGCACCAGTTGTGCCCGTGGCGTGGCGGATTCGAGCGCGCCGAGAATGTCGGACCACAGACCGTCGGACTCGGCGACGGTGTCGGCCCTGACGCGCTCGTTGCGGGCGCCGCGGCTGTCGAGGTAGAGCGCGGGCACCGACACCGGATGAAAGGCACGCAGCAGCACATCGCAGGACAACGGATCGAGCGTGCTGCGCGCGATCGCCAGCACCGGCGCCAAGGCCAGCTCCTCGGCCGCGTCCACCGGGTCGAGGGCGGCGGTCAGGGCGGCGCCGTCGAGTTCGGCCACCTCGACGCCTGGCATGATCTGCGGCAGCAGCGCGACCAGTTCGGCGTCATAGGTGTAGCCACCGTTGACGATGCCGATTCCCTGCGCCGACGCCGTCTGGGCGACCTGACGGAACTCCTCCACCGTCGCACTGACCCGGACCACTGGATGCTTGCGGACGAACTCGGTCAGCGGGATGCGGCCTTCGGTGGTCTCGAACAGCAGATGCGGCACCATGATCCGCAGCAACTCGGTCGAATGCCTGGCCATCGCCGCCTTCACCCCGAGCGCATGCACCGACAGGAAGGCGGCCAGCCGATCGGGCTGCTCGGCGGCGATCTCGGTCAGCCATTCCCGCACCCGGTCACCGAGCGCCTCACGGATGATGGCCAGCCGTTCGTCTTCGTACAGTCCCTCGCGCGAGGCAGTGGGCCGCAGCGTATCGGTGTCGATGACGCAGCGGACGAAGAACGCCCAATCGGGCAGCACACCGCGCACGGCATCGCCGAGCAACATGCCCTTCAGATACACGCGGTGAGCACTGGATTCGGCCGGATTGCCCGGTTGCGACAGCACGTACGCGACACCGCTGACGCCGGCCGGTTCCGCGTTGAGGTCGATCACGTCCAGCGGCGCGAAGCCGAGCACTCGTTCGCCGTAATCGAACAGCGCGGCACGACGCAACGCGGGCGAGTCGAACCGGCGCCGCCAGACCGGCGGCGGATCGGTCACCCGCACCACGCCGCCTTCGGACTCGACAGTGACCTCGTACGGCAGCAGCGAACCGTAATCGGTGACCAGTTCCAGCACGCGTTCGGCGGTGAACCAGGTCTGCGCACCCGGCCGCGGGGTCAGCTCGACCGTGGTACCGGGGTCGGGGAACTCCCCCGGCTCCAGCACGCGCAGCGAGTAGGTGCCGTCGGCCTCGGCGATCCATTCCACCGGTGGCGCGTCCGGGTCGACGGCCGACCTGGTCCGCACGCGAAGGGATTCGGCGACGGTGAAGCAGGCCAGCAGGCCGATGCCGAATTGGCCGAGGAATTCGCGCCGGGCCCCTTCGATGTCGTCCCGTTTGGAGGAGCGGCCGATGGTGGCGAGGAAGCGGTGCACGTCGGCCTCGGTGAGCCCGATGCCGGGGTCGGTGATGCGCAGCCCGTGACCGTCCAGGTGTAGCCGGATGGTGGTCGGGGCGGTGGGGTCGAGGGCCGTGCGGGCGGTGACGGCGTCGACGGCGTTCTGCAACAGCTCCCGGAGGTAGACCCGCGGACTCGAGTACAGGTGGTGCGACAGCAGATCCACGATGCCGCGCAGATCGACCTGGAACTGAAAATTGTTGTCCACCGGAGCTGTGTTGACCATTCGCGCATTGTCGCGGCAGCACCATAAGGTTCGCTTAACAAGCGCTGATCGTCACACCGGCAGCAGTCGCGACACCACCGCGGTCAACTGCGCCGCCGACCGGCACTCGTGCATCTCGATCACCTGCTGGTACTTGTCGGCGGCCGAATCCCCCGACCCCCATTGGGTTCTCGGTTCCGGGTTGAGCCAGTGCGCGTGCTTGGCCACCTGCACCAGCTCACGCAATGTTTCCAGATCGGGGTCGCGATAGTTGGTGCGCGCATCGCCGAGGATCAACAGCGAACTGCGGCTGGTGACGGCGTCGGGCCACTTCGCGGCGAATCCGGACAGCGCGCTGCCGTAATCGGAATGCCCGTCGAACCCGGCCACCTCGGCCTCGGTGAACACCCGCTTCATCGCCTCGTCCAATTGGGTTCGCGCGTCGAAGAACCGGGTCACCTCATCGGTCTGGTCGACGAACGCGAAGATCCGCACCCGTGAGAACTGCTCACGCAGGGCACTGACCAGTAGCAGGGTGAAGTTGCTGAATCCGGCGACCGAGCCCGACACATCACACAGCAGTACCAGTTCCGGCCTGCCCGGCCGCGGTTTGCGGCTGACCAGATCGATCGGCACCCCGCCGGTGGACATGGATTTGCGCAGCGTGCGCCGCAGATCGATCTCACCGCGCCGGGAATGCCTGCGCCGCACCGCGAGCCGGGAGGCCAGAATCCGGGCCAGCCGCTGGCTGCTGCGGCGCAACTCGGCCAGCTCCGATTCCGAGGCACGCAGGAAATCGACTTCCTCGGCCTGCCGGGAGACACCGTAACTTGCCACCCGTTCGCGCCCGATCCGCTCGGCGACGCGCCTGCGGGTTTCGGCATCGACGGTGGCACGGAAGGCATCGATCCGCTGACGGGCGGCGCGGCGCGCGACCTCCGACTCGAAGGCGCTCGCATTCGGACTGGCCAGTCCGGCCAGGATCTTGGCAAGCAAGGTCTGCGGCTGCACCTCTTTGAGTGCCTGATATGTCGAAAACGATGGTCCGCGCGCGGACTGATACTGCCCCAGCTCTTCGACCATCTGCCCCGCCAGCGACTCCAGCTGGGCGGCCGAGCCCTCGTCGGTCAACAGTTCGGCGAGCAGTTCACGCAGCGCGTCGATATCGACGTCGCCCGCAGGCGTGCGCGGAATCTCCACATCATCGACCGAATCGGTGCGGGCGCCGATGGCGACCGGGAACCACAGATCGAACAGGCCGTCATAGGTGGCGCGGTGGGTGGTGCGCCGCAACAATGCGCAAGCCAGACCTTCGCGCACCGCTTCCCGGTCCAGCAGGTCGAGCACGGTCAGCACCCGGCCCGCGTCCACCGTCTCCGACGGACCGACCGGAACGCCACGCGCCCGCAACGCCTCCACGAAATCGACGAGATGACCCGCGAACCCGTGTGGCGCACGGAAATCCGGCGCTTGCGCGGGGACCGAACGCGCGGACATCGGCTCAGGCCAGTTTCAGCTCGGCCAGCGCCCGCTCGTGGTCGCTGCGATGCTTGAGCACCACGCCGAGGGTGGCGCGCACGGTCGTGTCGTCCAGATCCTGCATGCCGAGGGCCAGCAGGGTGCGCCCCCAGTCGATGGATTCGGCCACCGACGGCAACTTCTTCAACGGCATCCCGCGCAGCACGTGCACGATCCGCACCAGCTGCGCCGCGACCGCCTCCGGCAGGTCCGGGACCCGGCTGGCCAGAATGCGACGTTCCAGCTCGGCATCGGGGAAATCCAGATGCAGATACAGGCAGCGGCGCTTGAGCGCCTCCGACAGTTCCCTGGTGGCATTCGAGGTGAGCACCACGAACGGCTTGTGCTGTGCGGTGATGGTGCCCAGTTCCGGCACCGTCACCGCGAAATCACTGAGCACCTCGAGCAGCAGGCCCTCGATCTCGACGTCGGCCTTGTCGGTCTCGTCGATGAGCAGCACCGTGGGTTCGGTGCGCCGGATCGCGGTCAGCAGCGGCCGCGCCAGCAGGAACTCCTCGGTGAAGACGTCGGCCTTGGTCTCTTCCCAGTCGTTCTCGCTGGAGGCCTGGATGCGCAGGATCTGCTTGGCGTGGTTCCACTCGTAGAGGGCGCGGGCCTCGTCGACGCCCTCGTAGCACTGCAACCGCACCAGCTCGGCGCCCGCGGTCTGCGCGACCGCACGCGAGAGCTCGGTCTTGCCGACACCGGCCGGGCCCTCGATCAGCAGCGGCTTACCCAGCCGATCGGCCAGGAACACCGAGGTGGCGGTGGCCTTATCGGCCAGATAACCGGTCTCGGCGAGCCGATCGATCACCTCGTCCACCGACGCGAAGATCGGCTCCTGAACCGCGACCTGATCCGAATTCGAGCGATCCACCACGCGTCCCTTCCCTGCGACTTACCAGCCCCACGCTACGGGACGGCGGAACCGCGCTCCGGCTCAGACCGGGCGCACCTGCCCCTCGCCCCACACGATCCACTTGGTGGAGGTGAGTTCCGGCAGCGCCATCGGGCCGCGGGCGTGCAGCTTCTGGGTGGAGATACCGATCTCGGCACCGAAGCCGAACTGCTCGCCGTCGGTGAAGGCGGTGGAGGCGTTCACCATCACCGCCGCGGCGTCGACCCGGCTGGTGAATTCGCGAGCGGCGGCCAGCTCCGAGGTGACGATGGCCTCGGTGTGGCCGGTGCCCCAGGTGTTGATGTGCTCGACCGCGGCGTCCAGGCCGTCGACCACCTTCATCGCGATGTCGAGGGTCAGGTACTCCTCGCCCCAGTCGGCCTCGGTGGCCGGGACCTGGCCGGGTAGATCGCCGTGAATGGTGACGCCGCTGTCTTCGAGCGCCTTGGTGAGCCGCGGTACGGCCGTCTCGGCGATGGCGGCGTCGATGAGCACCGTCTCGGCGGCATTGCAGACACTCGGCCTGCGGGTCTTGGCGTTGATCAGGATCTGTTCGGCCATCTCCAGATCGGCGCCCGCGTGCACGTAGACGTGGCAGTTGCCGGTGCCGGTCTCGATGGTGGGCACCTGCGCGTCGCGCACGACCGCGTTGATCAGGCCGGCGCCGCCACGCGGGATGACGACGTCGACCAGACCGCGGGCCTGGATCAGATGGGTGACGCTGGAACGGTCCTCGCTGGGCAGCAGCTGCACGGCGTCGGCCGGAATATCCTGCGCGACAAGCGCTTCCCGCAGCACCTCGACCAGCGCGGCGTTGGACCGCGCCGCCGACGACGAGCCGCGCAGCAACGCCGCGTTGCCGGACTTCAAGGCCAGGCCGAAGGCATCGACGGTGACATTAGGCCGGGCCTCGTACACCATCCCGACCACGCCGAGCGGCACCCGCACCTGGCGGATCTCGAGCCCGTTGGGCAAGGTCGAACCGCGCTCCACCACACCCACCGGATCCGGCAGGCCCGCCACCTGACGCAGCCCCGAGGCGATGCCGTCGATGCGGGCCTTCGTCAGCCGCAGCCGGTCGAGCAACGATTCCTCGGTGCCCGCGGCCTGCGCGGCGGCGATGTCCTCGGCATTGGCGGCCAGCACCCGGTCGGCGGCGGCGAGCAGCGCATCGGCGGCGGCGTGCAGCGCCTCGTTCTTCTGGGCGGTGGTCAACTGGGCGAGCGCACGCGCGGCGACCCGTGCCTTACGCGCGGCGTCGTGCACGGCCTCGCGGGTATCGAGCTCGGCTGTCGTTCCTACCGTCATGGGTTACAGACTACGCACCCGCTATGACACCGAATCATCGCGTTGCGCGCCGCGGACGCACTGGTCACGGCGGGCTGTCGGTGCTGTCGCGTAGCTTGCCGGAGACGGCTCGTCCTCGATACAGAGCGGAGCAACGGTGGCAGCCTCTCGTCACAGCAATGTCCCAGTGGTGCCGAGTACACCCCGGTCGCGGCCACGCCGCCCGGCCGAGTCACCGCGCGACGATTTCGACGACGACACCACGATCGACGAGGTCGAATACTCCGGTGCCGACCTCACCCGCGCCGAAACCCACGCCCTCGGCCTGGAGGGCTGCCGGTTCGACAACTGCCGGTTCGGCGGAGTCATGCGCGGTGTCACGATCTACGAGTCCGAACTGTCGGTCTGCGATCTGGCCAACCTGCTGGCCGACGAATGCTCGATGGCCGAATGCGCGATCAGCACCAGCAGGCTCACCGGCATGTCGTGGGCCGCGGGCAGCTGGCGCGACGTCCTGCTCGAAGGCACCCGCGCCGATCTCACCTCGTTCCGCTACTCCAAGCTGCGCACCGTCGTCTTCCGCGACTGCGATCTACGCCAAGCCGATTTCGAGGGCGTCGAATTCCGCAACGTCGTCTTCGAACACTGCAACCTCACCGGCGCCCGCTTCACCGGCACCGCACCCCGCCACAATCTGCGCTTCACCGACTGCACCCTCGCCGACATCGACGGGGTAGCCGGCCTGCGCGGCGCCACCGTCGACGGCGGCGACCTGCTCGGCCTCGCCGCCAGCCTGGCGCGCGACGCCGGGATCATCGTGCAGTGGTGAATCAACCGGTGATCGGATCGGCGCGTTCACTCGACTCCAGCAGCGCGTCTCCGTGCTCGGTGATCCACTCGGCCAGCGCCACCAACGGGCCCTCGACCAGGCTCGAACCCAGGGCCGTCAGGCCATAGTCCACTCGTGGCGGCGCCTCTCGAAACGTCCGCCGCCGCACCAGACCGGTTCCGGTCAGCCGATGCAGGGACTCGGTGAGGACCTCGTCGCTGATCCCGCCGATCGCCAACCGCAACTCCCGGCGTCGGCGCGGGCCCGCACGCAGCGCGGCCAGCACCAGTGGATCCCAGCCATGGGTGAACAGCTCGGTCGCCGCCCGGAGCCTGCAATCCACGATCCGGTCGAACTGCTGCGTCATCGCCCCAGTATGACCGGCCGATTCGCACCGATCGGTGCGCGCCGGAATGCCTACTCTCGCGCCGGTCGGCCATCGGATCGAACAGAGGAGAACACGATGCGGATCACCATCTTGGGAACGGGCCTACTGGCGGAATCCCTGGGCGCGGTGTGGGCAAGGGCGGGTCACGACCTGGTGATCGGTGGCCGTTCTATGGACAAGGCGCGGGCCTTGGCGGCGCGCATCGGTAACGGTACGCGTGCGGCCGTTCCGCGTGCGGCAGTCGAGGGGCGGGAGGCCCTGCTGCTCGCGGTGAGCTGGCACGGTGTCACCGACATCTTGCGCGAGGCAGGGGCCGAGAAGGGCTCACTGTGCGGCGCAACGCTGATCGACCCGACGAATGCCGTCGACCACGGCATCGGGATACTGCTCACCGGCGCTGGCGAATCTCAGGCGGAGCGGATCGCCGCGCTGGCCCCCGGCGCCCATGTGGTGAAGGCGTTCCACCTGTTTCCCGCGCAGCAGTGGACCGATGCGGTCGCCGGGCCGGTGACGGTGGCGATGTGCGGCGACGGCAGCCGGCCTGCCGCTACCGTGCCGGTATGACCGACGGACGTGAGCCCGTGATCGCGGTGCTCGGCAGCATCAATATGGATCTGGTCACCACGACCGAGCGACGGCCGGAGCCGGGCGAGACGGTGCTCGGCACCGGGTTCACGATGGTGCCGGGCGGAAAGGGCGCGAATCAGGCGGTCGCGGCGGGGCGGGCCGGTGGGCGGGTGGAGTTCATCGGCGCGGTCGGTGACGATGTGTTCGCCGACGGGCTGCGCGCGGTGCTGCGGGAATCCGGCGTCGGGACCGCGCGGTTGCGGACCGTCGACGGGCCGAGCGGTATCGCTGCCATCGTCGTGGACGCCAGCGGGGAGAACAGCATCATCGTGGTGGGTGGGGCCAATGCCACGGTGACCGAACTGGCCGGCGAGGATCTGGACGTCATCGCCGCCGCGGATATCCTGCTGTGCCAGTTGGAGATTCCGGTGCCGACCGTGGCCGCCGCGGCCGCGCACGCGCAGGCGAACGGAACCGTGGTGGTGCTCAACCCGTCGCCGGCCCGGCAGCTTCCACCGGAACTGTGGGCCGCCGTCGACGTCGCGGTGGTCAACTCCGGCGAATTCACCGACCTCGGATCGGCCCTCGAACCGGTCCCGCACCTGGTGGTGACGCTGGGCGCGGACGGAGCCCGCTACCGCGGCCCCGACGGCACCGAACTCGCCGTGCCCGGCTCGGTGGTCGACGTCGTCGACACCACCGCCGCCGGCGACACCTTCACCGGCGCCCTCGCCGTCGCATGGCAGCGCGGACCGGCCGAGGCCCTGCGCTTCGCCTGCACGGCGGGCGCCCTCGCCACCACCAGGCTGGGCGCCAGCGCCTCGATACCCGGCCGCGCCGAGATCGACGCCGCCCTCGGTGACGGCTGAGCCGAACGCCGTCTGGGCACGTCAAGCGGGCGACCGCTGAGAAGGTGGCGGGCCGGGCGGAACTCCGGCCGAACCATGGCGGTACGGCCGGAGTGTCGCTCATCCCTTCACGCACAGCACCTGACGCAGTGTCGCCACGACCTCGACGAGGTCTCGCTGGGCGGCGACGACCTCGTCGATGTCCTTGTACGCGGCCGGGATCTCGTCCACCACGCCTGCGTCCTTGCGCGACTCAACGCCCTCGGTCTGAGCGATCAGGTCGGCGACGCTGTAGCGCTTCTTCGCGGCGGTACGGCTCATCCGCCTACCCGCGCCATGGGAGGCGGACTGGAAGGAGTCGGGATTTCCCTTGCCGCGCACGACATATGAGCGAGTTCCCATCGAACCAGGAATCAGGGCCAGGTCGCCCTTACCCGCACGTACCGCGCCCTTTCGGGTCACCAGCATCGGCATGCCGTCGATGATCTCCTCGGCCACATAGTTGTGGTGGCATGAAATGGGTGCATCGAAATGAACGGGCCGACCGGCGAATTCGTCGCGGACCGCACGGCATACGAGCGCAAGCATGACGGCTCGGTTGCGGGCAGCGTATTCCTGCGCCCAGGTCAGATCCCGACGATAGGCTTCCATTTCCGGAGTGCCGGAAAGGAACACGGCCAGATCCCGATCCGGCAAGTCCACGTTATGCGGAAGTTTACGAGCGACAGCCATATGACGTTCTGCAAGTTCTTTGCCGATATTCCGGCTTCCGGAATGCAGCAGAATCCACACCGCGTCGTCCTGGTCCAGGCATATCTCGATGAAATGATTGCCAGATCCCAGCGTCCCCATCTGCTTATGGGCCTTGGACTCGCGGTCCCGAACACTCCTGTCGAGGTCGCCGAACGATCCCCAGAACCGATCCCAACCCGAACGCAACGTCGCAGTACTCGCGCCGAGCCTCGAAACCTCGGCGCCGATTCGGCGCACATCCACCGGGTCGTCGTGGGCGTGGAATCCCACCGGTACCGCGGCCTCGATGCGACTGCGCAGCGAATGCAGGTTGGCGGGCAGATCGGCGGCGGCAAGGCTGGTCTTGACGCTTTCCATGCCGCAGCCGATATCCACACCGACGGCGGCGGGTGCGACCGCGTCTTTCATAGCGATAACCGAACCGACTGTCGCGCCCTTCCCGAGGTGCACATCCGGCATGACGCGCACGCCGTGGACCCATTCCAGTTGCGCGATATTCCGCAGCTGGCGCAGCGCGGCCGGCTCGATATCGTGCTCGGAGGCCCACATCAACGTCCGCGCCCGGGTGCCGGGCAGCTCGACGGGAAACATTGTCTCGGTCCTTTCACTCCTTGCGAATTCGCTTCGCCTTACACAATCAACGGTAGGCACGGCGCCGCCGCGACGCACCTGAATTTCGGCGGAAGGGAGGGCAGCGAGATGTGATTCGAAGAGCCTTCGCGGCCATGCGACAGAATGTCGGCCGCGGTCAGTCCTCGTCGTCCAGCTCGACCTTGTCCCGGTCGGCCCACTCGATCAGGCGATCGAGTTCGAAGACGGCGTCGTCGATGCCTGCGTGCAGGTCACCGAGCTTCTGAAAGCGGGCGGGCACTGTGGCGATGGTGAAGTCACGCGGGTCGATATCGGGGATCTCGTCCCATGCCACCGGGGTGGATACGGCGGCCTCGGGGACGCCCCGCACCGAGTAGGCGGCGGCGATGGTGTGGTCGCGGGCGTTCTGGTTGTAGTCGACGAACAGCATCCGCGGGTCGCGGTCCTTGCGCCACCAGGTGGTGGTGACGTCCTCCGGCGCGCGCCGCTCGACCTCGCGAGCGAAGGCCAGCGCGGCGCGACGCACATCCTTGAAGCCCCACTCCGGCGCGATCCGCACATACACGTGCAGCCCCTGCCCGCCGGAGGTCTTCGGCCAGCCCACCGCACCGATCTCGTCGAGCACTTCCTGCACCACCCCGGCCACC
Source organism: Nocardia sp. CDC519 (assembly GCF_059509835.1). Lineage (NCBI taxonomy): Bacteria > Bacillati > Actinomycetota > Actinomycetes > Mycobacteriales > Nocardiaceae > Nocardia > Nocardia sp. CDC519. The sequence continues at coordinate 4,435,806 of NZ_CM183377.1, forward strand.
CGCTGCACACGCGTCCACGGACAGTCGGGCATCGGATCCAGGTCGATGCGCCATTCGTCGGGGCGCTCGGTATCGAAGCGGCGCGAGTTCCACGGATGGAACTCCACCGTCGACATCTGGACCGCCCAGATCACATCCGCCAGCTGAGACACGCACAGTTCGTCGGCATGCCTGCCGTAGCGAGGGAAGAACACCCGCACCGTCGGCACCCAGTCCGGCGCGCCCGCGGGCAACCGCTTCTGGTGCACCTTGTCCCCGGCGAGCCCCTTCGGGAAGCGGTGCAGCATGCACGGCCGATCCCGCAGCGCGTTGACGATGCCGTCGCCGACGCTCAGGTAGTACTGCACCAGATCGAGCTTGGTGGCACCGGATTCAGGGAAGTAGACCCGATCCGGATTGGAGACACGAACCAGCCGGTCCCCGACCTCGAGCTCGATCGCCGACCCCTTGCCACTGGCCACGTCCCGACCATAACCCGCGCCGGGCAGATCCTCCGGCCGAACCACGCCGCCGACTCAGGTCGGAGTGGCCAGCGCGAACGGCAGGACCGCCGGAGCGCCGGCCCTGCGGAGTTGATGCGCGGCGGCGGTGAAGGTCCAGCCCGTATCGGTGAGAGCATCGACCAGCAGGATCGGCCCGTCCAGCGGGCCGAGATCGGGCAGTTCCCATAGGTCGTGCAGCGCGGCCACCCGGTGCGCGGAGTTCACCGCCGATACCGGCGGCCGGTCCGGGCGCACGCGCATCGTGCCGAGATCGCGGAGCTTGCCGATCTCGGCCAGCCGCGCGGCGACGCTCGCCGTCAGCACCGGATGCGTCGGAGATTCCAGGGCCAGCACCGCGGTAGGACGGGTCGCCCAATCCCAGTCGCGCAGCACCGCGATGCAGGCCTGGATCACCGCGTCGGGGACCGGCTGATCCGGGCCGTCGAGCAGGGACCGCAACCGCTGCCCCCAGCCGAGGGCACTGAGCCTGCCGAGCACCCGGCCGGTCTCCGCACCCTCGGAGATCTTGCCCGACAACGGAATACCGAGCTTCGCCATTCCCGTCGGCCACATCTTGCGTGGCGCCAGGTCGATTCCGGGACGGTCCAGGCGGGCACGCGTGGCGGCGACCGCCTCGGCATCGAGCGCGGTGTCCGGCCGGACGCCGGTGCAGTTGTCACAGCGGCCGCAGTCGGCGCTGCCGGGGCCGGCCCCGTGCAGGCCCGGATCGTCGAGCTGGCCGCGCAGGAACACCATGCGGCAACCGGTGGTCGTCTGATAGTCGATCATGGCCTGCTGTTCTGCGGATCTGGCCGCCTCCAGCCGCTCGTAGCGCTCGCTGTCGTAGACCCAGTCCTGGCCGGTGGACAACCAGCCGCCGCGCACCCGGCGCACCGCGCCGTCGACGTCGAGCACCTTCAGCACCATTTCCAGGCGCGACCGGTTCAGCTCCACCAGCGGCTCCAACGCCGCCGTCGACTGTGGACGCTCGGTGTCCAGCGCCGCCAGCACCGAGCGCACGATGTGCTCACGCGGGAAGGCGACGGAGGCGAAATAGCTCCAGATGCGTGCGTCCTCCGGGCCGGGCAGCAGCACCACTTCGGCGCGTTCGGTTCCACGCCCGGCGCGACCGACCTGCTGGTAGTAGGAGATCGGCGAGGAGGGCGCACCGACGTGCACCACGAAGCCGAGATCCGGTTTGTCGAACCCCATGCCGAGCGCCGACGTGGCGATCAGTGCCTTGACCTCGTTGTTCAGCAGCGCGGCCTCGAGCATCTCGCGTTCGGCGGGATCGGTCTGGCCCGTGTAGGCGGCGACCGTGTGGCCGTGCGAGTTCAGGACGTCGGCCAGGTCCTGTGCCGCGGCCACGGTCAGGGTGTAGATGATGCCGGAGCCGGGCAGCTCACCCAGATGGCGGCTGAGCCATGCCGTGCGCTCGACGGCATCGTCGAATCGCACCACCGACAGGTGCAGCGATTCGCGGTCGAGGGTGCCGCGCAGCACCAGCGTGTCGGTGCCGATCTGGGTGGCGACGTCGGTGACCACGCGGTCGTTCGCGGTGGCGGTGGTGGCCAGTACCGGTACATCCGAACCGAGGTCGGCGATCAGGGTGCGGATGCGCCGGTAGTCCGGCCTGAAGTCGTGACCCCAGTCGGACACGCAATGCGCCTCGTCGATCACCACCAGGCCCGCGTCGGCGGCCAGCTTGGGAAGGACCTGGTCGCGGAAATCCGGGTTGTTCAGCCGCTCCGGGCTCACCAGCAGCACATCGACCTCACCGGCCGCGACCTTGACGTGGATGTCGTCCCATTCGGTGACGTTGCCGGAGTTGATGGTCGCGGCGATCACGCCGGCGCGTTCGGCGGCCGCCACCTGGTTGCGCATCAGCGCCAGCAGCGGCGACACGATCACCGTCGGCCCGCGCCCTTGCGCCCGGAGCAGTTTCGCCGCGATGAAGTACACCGCGGATTTACCCCACCCGGTGCGCTGCACCACCAGGGCGCGACGCCGGTGCACCACCAGCGCCTCGATGGCGGTCCACTGGTCCTCGCGTAACCGCGCCGCGCCCCCGGCCAGCTCCCGCAACAGGCTCTCGGCCCGCTCCCGCAGCCCGCCAACGTCGATACCCGCCGTTGTCGTCCCCTCAGCTGTGTCCATGGGGGCCATGGTGCCCTACACCACCGACACATCATCGATCCCCGCACCGAATCCGACGGTGACGACTGATTTCGCCGTGTTGTGGGTAACTCGTCGGGTACGGGCTACCTGTCCGACCCGTCACCGCCGGCCGCCGACGCTACTGTCTACCCACCCGCGTCCGGCCGAGAATCGCGGTGCGGCGGCAGTGGGGGCGCCGGGCGCCATGACCTGGTAGGAGGACGTAATGCCGGACAGATTTCAGTCGCCCGCGGGGTGGTCGCCGCCCGGAGCGCAGTTCCAGAATCGTGGCGCGCTCGGCCGCACCCTGATCGGTACCGTCGTCGCGCTCGTGGTGACGCCGATCGGAATCGGGATCGCCGCGCATGGTTCGCTCGCCACCAGCCGGTGGTGGGATTCGGTGGACCGTTGGAGCGCACCCGGACAGTCGGTGCTCGGTGCGGTCCTGCTGCTGTTGGTGGCGGTGCTGGCCGCGTATTCGCCGGCCGCGACCATGATCGCGGGCCTGATCTGGGGGATCCTGCCCGGCATCATCCAGATCTTCTTTCCGGAGGACACCTTCCGCCTGATCGGCGACATTCCCGGTCTGGCCGCCGAGCTGCACGTCGCGCTACATGCCTGGCTGGTCAGCGGGATGGTGCTGATCGTCGGGACGCTGCTGTTCGGCGCGGGTGTCGTCGCGACGTTGAAGCGTCGCTGAGTGCACACCGCCCCACCGGGACCGGCCACCGGAGCAGTCGCGTACGCCCTTTACCCGATCTGGCGGGCCGCTCCTGCGTATCGGCCAGAGGTGATCGAGAACCAGCTCTCCCCGATCGGGCGGTACGTTCGGTGCGAGGAGGGCCTGGCCCGGGAAGGCCGGTGCGCTGAGTGAAGGAGGTCCGAGGATGAGCCGGACGACGGTTGCGGTCGGTCCGGGGGAACAGCCGCTGCTCGAGCAGGCGGTGCGGGAGGCGGGTGCGGAGCCGACCGGGCTCGACGAGGCGCGCGCGCTCATCTGGAATGGTCAGCCGGCGCAGTTCCCGGATCGGCTTCCGGAGGGCCTCGCGTGGGTGCAGTTGAATGCGGCCGGTGTCGAGGACTGGTTCGACGCCGGCGTGTTCGAACGCTTTCCCGGCCTCCGATTCACTTCTGCCGCAGGCGCTTACGCCGCGAGCGTGGCCGAGCACACGCTGATGCTGCTGTTGGCCGGGGTGCGGTATCTGCCCGAACATGTGCGGGCCGAGAGCTGGCGGCAGCGCGAGTTCTTTCCGCATGTCGGGTCGTTGCGCGGGGCGACGGTCGCGATCGTGGGCGCGGGTGGGATCGGCCGGGCGCTGATTCCGATGTTGACGCCGCTGGGGGCGCGGATCATCGCGGTCAATCGGTCGGGCCGGCCGGTGACCGGGCCCGGTATCCCGGAGGACATGGAAACGGTGCCCGCAGGCGAACTCGCCGGGGTCTGGTCGCGCACCGACCATGTGGTGATCGCGGCGCCGGCCACGGCCGAGACCAGGCATCTGGTGGGCGCGAAGGAGCTGGCGCAGCTGCGGCCTGCGTCGTGGGTGATCAATGTGGCTCGCGGCAGTCTCGTCGACACCGACGCCCTGGTCGAGGCCCTGCGCACCGGCACGATCGGCGGCGCGGGGCTGGACGTGACCGATCCGGAACCGCTGCCCGATGGGCATCCGCTCTGGTCGCTTCCCAATGCCATTGTCACACCGCATGATTCGAATCCGCCCCAGCTGCGCATGGCGGCATTCGCCGAGCACGTGCGGGCCAACGTCATCCGTTTCGCCGATGGGCAGCCGTTGCTGGCACCGATCGAACCGGACCGTGGGTATTGAGGTGGGGCGGAAGCGGCGAGCGTTAGACTCGGGCGGTCGACGGCCGGGCGCCCGCCGGTCCGGCGCAGGTGGGGACTCGAGGAGGTGCAGCGATGCCGAACTACCGGATCGATGACCTCGCACGTGCCGCCGGGACCACCAGTCGTAATGTCCGCGCCTATCAGGAGCGCGGGCTGCTGCCGCCACCGGTCGGTAAAGAGGGCCGCGCCAGCATCTACGACGACTCTCATCTGGAACGGTTGCGGCTGATCGACGCGCTGCTGCAGCGCGGTTTCACCACCGCGCACATCGCGGATTTCATCACCAGCTGGGAAACCGGCAAAGACCTGACCGAGGTGCTCGGCCTCCAGCACGCGGTGACGGCGACCTGGTCCAAGGAGGAGCCGTTCGAGGTTTCGCGGGAGCTGATCGAATCCATCCTCGGCGCCGACGCCGACGAGCTGGTCGGCCAACTGCGCGATCTCGGCCTGGTCCGTGTCGAGCACGACACCGTGGTCTTCACCGACAGCCAGCTGCTGAGCACCTTCGCCGAACTCGACGAGTACGGCTTCGACCTACGCGCCCTGATCAGCGTGCACGCCCAGCTCGCCGCGCACATCGACGACATCACCAAGATCATGATCACCGCCGCGAAGCAGCACATCGTCGACGAGCACGGCCCCGGCTGGTTGCCGGAAACCAGTGAAGAGATCGCCGAGACCACGGCCATGCTCAACAAGATGCGCGAACTCGGAGTGGCGTCGGTGCACAGCACGCTGGCCCGCTCGCTGGACACCAATCTGCGCCGCGAACTCGGTGAATACCTGGAAACCGCGGCCCAACGTGAACGCAATCGCGCCACCGCCACCGGCGAATCGACCCGCTAGCGACGGCAACGACACGCGATTCACGCCCGGGAGACGGTTCGGGCCGTAATCTGCTTGGCAAGCGTTTGCCGACGAATGGAGTCGTCATGACCTCCGATCGAGCGAAGCTGCCGCCGCAGGGCCTGGTGCGGGTGGTGGAGCGGGTGCGCAATGTCATGGCGAGCGCGCACCGGCGGATGGTGCCGGGCCATATCGCGCTGCTGGAGATGGTCGCGGCCGGCTGGTTGACCCAGGCCATTCACGCCGCGGCGGCACTCGGGGTCGCCGACGCGCTGGCCGACGGGCCCCGCGACAGCGCGGATCTGGCGCAGGCGGTCGGCGCCGACGAGGACGCATTGCGCCGGTTGATGCGGCTGCTGATCAGCCACGGCATCTTCACCCGCCGCCGCGACGGCCGCTACGCGCTGACACCGATGGCGCAGGCGCTGCGCGCCGACGCCGACGTCTCGTTGCGCGACGCCACCCTGTTCTTCGGTTCGAAGATCCACCGGGACAATTGGACACAGCTGGTGCAGGTGGTGCGCACCGGCGACGCGGTGGGCAATACCGTCGACGGCGTCCCGCTGTTCGACTATCTGCGCACCGACCGCGAGTTCGGCGTGATGTTCGATCGCGCGATGTCGAGCATCGATACTCTCGGCCGGGAGCCGCTGCTGTCGGCCTACGATTTCGGCCGTTATCGCACGCTCGTGGATGTGGGCGGCGGGCAGGGCGCCTTGCTGGCCGAGATCTTGCAGCGGGCACCGCGGTCGCGCGGCATCCTGTTCGACCTGCCGGAGGTGGTGGGCGAGGCTCGTGAACGGCTGACCGAGCTGGGTGTGGCCGATCGCTGCGCGGTGGTGGCAGGCTCGTTCTTCGACACCGTGCCCGAGGGCGGCGATGCCTATCTACTCAAACACGTCATCCACGATTGGCCGCACGATCACGTCACCCGAATTCTGCGCACCGTACGCAATGCCATGTCACCGCAGGCACGGCTGTTGCTGATCGAACTCGTCCTGCCCGACGACGATCGCCCGCATCCGGGCAAGTACATCGATCTGGAGATGCTGGTCAACACCGGCGGGCGCGAACGCACCGAGGCCGAATACCGTGCGCTGCTGGCCGAATGCGGCTTCACGCTCACCTCGGTGACACCGACCCTGTCCCCGGAGAATGTGCTCGAAGCCGTCCCGGCGGGCTGAGCGTGACCGGATGTCCAGGCCCCGCTGATCCCTGTGGACGCCGCACCTTTCGACCTTCCAGCGCTCCTACCCCGCCACCGCCTGCACGATGAGCGCCAGGTACAGCGTGAGGATGAACAGCACCGCCGGAATCACCGGATATTCCTCGTCCGCGGAGCGCATGAACCGCAGCCCGCCGAGGAGCGGAATCACCAGCAATACCAGCGGAATCCAACCGAGCACCGCGCGGGCACCCTGGTGCTCCCAGGGCCGCACCAATGCCAGATCGGCCGCGACGGCCACCACCGCGCAGCCCAGCGCCGCGAACACCGACCCCGCCGTGCCGAGCGCGTTCGAGTAGTACATCTCCCCCGGCCGCGGGATCCGCGAGGTCTTGCGCGCGAATTCGAATTGCAGGAACGCCCCGGCGAAGATCACCGCGGCGGCAGCCGCCTGCCAGCCGGATGCGACGTCGCCGGTGTCGATGGCCGACACCACGACATAAGCGGTGACCAGCAACTGCACCGGATAGGTGACCACCAGATTCAGCAGGATATTGCGGCGAATCGGTTCGGAGATCCGCTCCAGTCCCCACAGCCCGAGCCCGTAGCCGAGCACCGCGGCGATGGCCACGGCCGAACCGATCGACAGCAGCAGACTCGCGGCGATCGCGCCGACCGCGATGACGGCCATCGCGGCCCGCAGATCCCACGCGGTGACCGCGCCAGTCACCAACGGCCGGTCCGGGTTGTGCACCCGGTCGTAGTCGAGATCCTTCTGCTCGTCGACCATCCGCAGATACAGCAGGACGACGGCCACCACGACAATGCGCAGTGCCGTCGCCCAGCTCGGCCGCCAGCTCGCCTCCGGATCGGTGACCAGCGCGGCGGTGCCTTCGAGCGCCAGCACCCACAGGATGCCGTAGAGCAGATAGTGCGGCTTGTACATCACCGCGGTGAAGCGGGCGATGCGCACGAACGAGGCGACGGGCCCCGCGCCGCCCGGTGCCCGGTCGGCCCGGCCGGAGACCTGTTCGCCGGTGCGCACGCTGCCGCCCTCGCTCACCGCGCACCCCAGCGGTCCCACATGGTCACCTCGGCGGCGGGGGCTCGGCTGGCCCGGCGCGCCTCGCCGGGTAGCAGATGGCCGACCGGCAGCAGCGCCACCTGCGTCACCTCCGCGAACGGGATGCCGAGCAGGTCGGCGATCTCGCGTTCATAAGCGAGATGCGCGGTGGTGAGGCAGGAACCCAGGCCTCGATCGTGCAGGGCCAGTTGAAGATTCCACACCGCCGGATAGATGGATCCGTAGAAGCTGGCCAGCAGCCGCGAGGACGCCTCCGCCGGTGGGCGGCCCAGCGAGCACACCACCACCAGCGCGGGCACCTCGTGCAGATGCGCGGCCAGGTATTGCCCGGAGGCCAGGTCGCCCAGCTGATCCGGCCGCGGCGTGCGCGCGGAGAGATAGGCCGCGAAGCCCTTGCGGTAGTACTCGGCGATCTGCTGTTTGGTATCGGGGTCCTCGACGACGAGGAATCGCCACGGCTGCCGGTTGGTGCCGCTCGGCGCCTGCACCGCGATATCGAGGCATTCGAGTAGCTCGCGGCGTTCGACCGGACGGGTCAGGTCCAGCCTGCGCCGGAACGCCCTGGTGGTGGTGAGCAGTTCGGCGCCGCCCATCACCGGCCCGCCTCGTCGCCCGGTTCGGCGACGACGGTGTCGTCGATGAACTCGGCATCCACCCGGGCCGCGACGGCGCCGGCCTGATGGATCTCGCAGCGCACCACCGTGCGGTCACCGGTGCGCCCGATGATCTCGGCGCGGCATTCGGCGGGGCTGTCCAGCTCGACGAACCGGTCGAAGGTGCTCGAGACGCCGAGCAGCCTCGGTGCCTGCTCGAGCACCATGGCCAGCGCGGTCTGCCTGCACGCCTCGATCAGCAGGCTGCCGGGGACGTGGTCGAGCGGATGGTCGAACAGGAATGGATGCCCGATATCGGGCACCAGCGTCGCGATCGCGGTGCTGGCTTCGCGCCGGACGGGGCCGACCACCACGTTGCGCCAGTTCTCCCGGCCCACCGCCGCCGGTTCGGCGCGCTCGGTCAACGCGGAGGCGCCGACGAACGGGCCGAGGCCGAGGCTGTCGCGGAAGCCGCTGCGCATCCGCTCCCAGCGGCGGCCGGTGGTCCAGGAGAACGACCCGTCCACGGTCATCATGGGAACGCCGCCGCAGGAGATGTCGAGCACCATATCGACGCCGTGCATATCGGTGCCGTCATGGTGTTTGCGCGGCACCCGCACCGCCAGCACCAGATCCGCCGGCGCGAATCCGACGTCCCAGGCCGCGGTGTCCGAGCCGGCACCGTTGAAGGTGCGCACCAGGAATGCCCGGTCGGTGGGGACGGCGTAGAACTCGTGGGTCAACGCGATCGCGGCCTGCCTGGCAGCCTCCATCACCACCAGCGGATCGTGACGCAGGGCCAGGGTGCCCGCGTGATCGCCGTAGTAGGAGTGCATGCGCGGTAGCTGCGCGCCGGCGACGAACTGGTCCTCGCCGAGGCTGTCGAGGGAGGTGACGAACACCTCGGAAACCGCGCAGCGGTGCGCCAACTCGCGGGAGATGGTGCGGGTATGCGATGCGGTGTTGTCGGCATTCACTGTCTCGACGCTCACGGCCGGGCCTCCAACCAGTCGGATGCGGTCACCGGGCGCAACGTCTGCGGTTGCGTCCCCACCCGCATGGGCAGTACGTAGGACCCGAGCACGATCACCGACCACGGATCGAGCTCGACGCCCTGATCCCAGGCCGTGGTCAGCAGCCGTGCACAATCGGGATCGGATTCGGGATCGATGCCACCGGGCAGCCTGATTCCCGCGTCTTCGGCTTCGGCGATCAGGCGGTGGGCGGCTGCGGCCCGGTCGAAATCGCGGGCCGGTGTGCTCGCGTAGAGCTCGGCGGCCAGCTGCCCGGCGTCAGCGGATCGGTCGGCGCCCGCGGCGGCGCGGGTGATCAGCTCGGCGCGGCGCGGCTCATCGAACAGAATGGCCAGCTCGCGGAGCACGTCGGCGGGATCATCGGGCGAATGCACCAGATTCAGCAGGTAGCTGTGCTGCCCGAGCCGATGGCGCAGTTCGCCCTCGCGGCGTTTCCGGGGATCGGTGGGGCCCTTGGCCTCGGTCAGCCGGACCGGGACGGGCAGTTCGGCATCGGCTCCGGCCACCACGAGCACCAGCACATCGCAGATGCCGACCAGCAGATCGGCCAGGCGGCGGCGCTCGGTGGAGGCGATGTTCCACGAGTAGTACCACAGGGCGCGCGCCAGCAGCCGGTCACCGGTGACGCGGTCGGCGTCCACCACCCGGAAACCGTTGTCCGCCAGCCACTCCAACGTCGGCTCGACCGCACGGCCCACGATGGCATCGGGTTTGAGCAGCAGCAGCGAATGTGCTCTGGCGAATGTCGCCGCGTCCACCCCGGCACGGTCGAGCTGATCGACGCTCTCCTGTACGTAGGTGTCACCCGCATAGGCGTGCACCTTCTCCGGCTGCGTGGTCAACGCGCCCAACAGCTCGCGCAGCGCGTGGCTCATCGGCGCACCCCGCCGACGCCCGCCAGGACGTCCTCGATCGAGGGCAGCGGCACACCGAGATACCCGGATTCCAGGCAGTAGTCGAGCAGTGTGCGCAAATAGTCCTTGCCGGTGGCCGGCGAGGGCCTGCCGAGCAGCGCGTCGGCGTGCTCGGTGTCGAAGACCAGCCTGCGCCGGAAGTAGCTGGTGTAGAGCGAGCCGATGCGGCGGTAGTACTCGCGTTCGATAGGCGCGAGGTCCGATTCGGCGAAGCTGCTCTCCGGGACGAACGTCGCCACCTCGAAGGACGGATATTCGGCCAGCACGTCGGAGACCTCGCGCAATGACAGCGTGTCCCGGCCGAGCGCGTGCATGGTGCGTCCCGAGGCCGAATCGAAGTCGAGCACCGCCGCGGCCACCACATCGGCCACATGGTCGACCGGGGCCAACGACAGCGTCGCGTCGTAGCGGCCCGGCAGCGAGCGCAGTTTGCCCTCGACCATCAGTTTCACCACGGTGTAGAGGTTCTTGTACTCGCGGATGATGCCGGTGCCGCTCGCACCGGTGACGATGCCGGGCCGCACGATCGCCCAGCGCAGACCGCGCTCACCCGCGGCGTGGACCAGCTGTTCGGCCCGGAACTTACTGGCCTCGTAGCCGTTGCCGAATTCGTGGCCGGTGTCGAGTTCGTCCTCTCGGACGGTGCCGCCGCGCATCCCGCACACGTACGCGGTGCTCACGTGCACCAGCGGCACCTGCCAGCGTTGCGCGAGGTCGATGGCGTTGGCGGTGCCCGCGATATTGAGCTGCTCGTACTCGGTGTCGGAAGCGTCGAAGGCGGTGGTGGCCGCGCAGTGCACGATCACCCCGACCCGCTCGGCGAGACCGTCGGCGTCGCGATCGTTCAGCCCGAAACCCGCAGCCCGGATGTCGCCGGTGACCGCGCTTCCCGGTTCCAGCAGAGTGCCGTCGTTGCGGGTGATCTCACCCTTGCTGTGCAGCACCGCGGCGACCGGGCGACCTGCCGCGGCCAGCCTGGCCACCACTTCGGCGCCGACCAGGCCGGTCGCGCCGGTGACGAGGGCGGTATCGCGATCGCTCATGACCGGCCGTCCAGACTGCCGGTGATCAGGGTGACGACCTCACCGACCCGGCGCACCCCGGCCAGCTCTTCCGGCTTGTATCTCGGCAGCTCGAAGGCGCGCTCGAGCACCACGGTCAGTTCCATCAGCCGCAGCGAATCGAACCCGAGGTCCTCCATGAGCCGCTGATCGTCGGCCATGGCCGCGTCCTGGTCCGGTGCCATGGCGCGGATGAGGGCGCGGACCCGGTCGGCGACGGCGGTGTCGATGGCGCTCATGAGGTCTCGCTTTCGCGTAGATGGGGTTGCCGGCCGCCGGTACTCAGGAGATCGCGGGCCTCGTCCAGCGGCAGGTCGGTGTCGAGATAGCCGGCGATGCGCAGCCAGTCGTAGCCGATGGCGAGGGTGCGCCGCCACTGTTCGCGCGAATCGAAGGAGGCCGGGAAGTCGGCACCACCGGCGACCGCGCGCACCAGGACCACGAAATCGTCGATCGCGGCGAACCCTGCCATCATGTCCGCGCCCGAGGCGATGGCCGTCGAGAAGCGCACCGCCTGCGCCGTTTCCAGCGCGTCCAGCAGTTCACCGCGGCGCCCGGCGTGCGGCGGCAGCAATCGGCGCACCGTCTCGACGGGCGCGACGTCGGCGGGCAGCGGATGAATCCCGAAGGCGGACAGCAGCACCCGCACCGCCATCGCGATCATCCGGTGCGCGGCGATATCGGCGACCGCGCCCTGCGCGTTCTTCACCGCCCCGGCCAGATCCTCGCGGGCGTTCTCCAGCACGATGTTCGACCACACCAGGTTCATCGCGCATTCGGTGAACCTGGGGGCGGGCAACGGCGAGAGGGTGGCGATCGGATCGGTGCTCACCGCCCCCGTGACGCCGAGCGTCGGCGCCGCCCACGAGGGGACCGGGGTATAGGGCCGCAGCGGTTTGCACATGGCCAGCGCGGGTTCGATGGGCCGGTCACCGCGCCAGTGCAGGCCGACCAAGCCCAGCCGCAGGAACTCGGCGAGTTCGGCCCGCAGATCTGTGCTCGCGCGACCGAGCACCGCGGCCAGCGAATGCCGGAAGACCACCGAACGCCAGGCGCGGCCGCCGCGTTCGGACAGCACGTAGACGTCACGGTCTTCGCGGATGACGTGGATACGCTCGCCGATCTTCCAGGTGGTCACGCCGGGAACCCGGGCGAACAGGATCTGGTCCGCGTCGTCGGCGACACCGGTCACGCCGAGGTCGGCGGCGAACGCGAGCAGCTGCTCCCACCACAGGCGCTGTTCGAGGGCCCGCTCGGTGCCCGCACCCAGGATGCCTTGCGGACGAACGGAATCCGCTTCTCCAGCGCCACCAGCGCCGACTTGCTCGCCGGTGGCGCAGGCGATCGCCGCATGACCGCCGGTGAGCAGATCGTGGAATCGAGTGATCCGCTCGTCCGCGCCGATGCGCGTCAACTGCTGGGGCAGCCATTTGGTTTCGAGGTAGGTCTCGTTCACTCCGGCCGCCCAGGCCTTCATCGCCTGCCGCAGCCCGTCCTGCGCCCACTCGCGAGCTTCGGCGTCCGCGCCGAGGGTGCGCAGCGCCACCGCGTACCGCAGCGCCTGACGTGCGCGCGCGGCCCACCAGTCGGCCAGCGCGGCCGCGAACTCGCCGTGCGGCAGGGCGGCGCGCAGATCGTCGATCGCGGGTGTGCCCGAGCGCACCACGGTGGCGCGCAGGAACCGCTGGCAGCGATTGAGCAGGTCCTCGTCCAGGACCGTGGGATCGGCGGCCTGAGCGACCGTGTCCAGTTGCCTGCGCAACTGGGCTTCCGAACGCGTGCGCACTTCGACGCGGCGACCATCGATGAACAGCACCGTCGGCAGGGTCGGCAGCTCCTCGGCGCCGGGTGCGACGACCAGGAAGTCCACATCGGAGCCCTCGTTGCCGAAGCCCTCGGCCAGCGAGCCCTCGAACAGCACCGCCGAATCCGCCGGAATGGCCACCTGAGCGAGCGCGGCGTCGAGCAGTTCCCTGGTGCGGTCGGCGGACAGGGTCGGCGTCGGCGTGCCGGCATCGGCCGGTGCCGCGCCGGTGGCCGCGGAGGACGCGGTGCCGTCGGCCTCGTGCACCACGGCACCGTCCAGCGCACCGTCGGCGAACAACTGCCACATATACCTGCGGCGCGGCTTACCGCTGGAGGTGCGCCGGATCAGCCCACGCGGCCCGGTGACGATGGTGGCCGTCTGCGCGGGGCCGAGCTCACCGCGAATGATCTTGCGTGCCTCGGTGATCCACTCCCCCGGCGCCGACTCGGCGAACAGGGCGATGCCCTGCGCACCGGCCTCGGTGATCGCCACCGCGGCCAGTTTGCCCTTGGTGATGCCGGTTTCCTGGGCGACCCGCGATTCGATGTCCTCCATGAACACCGAACGACCACGCACCTTCAGGCTCGAACCCATCCGGCCGAGCACGAAAACCTCACCGCGGTGCAGGAAACCGGCGTCACCGGTGTAGAGCACGCCGTCCTCGATGCGGGTCGACGACCCCGGACTCGGCGGCCCTGAGTAGCCGAGGGCGACCGAATCGCCGACCACCACCATTTCGCCGAGGGTGCCGTCGGGCAGGTCGTTGCCCTCCTCGTCGACCACCCGCACCGTCGATTCAGGGGTGGAATAGCCGAGGCCGGTGATCCAACCAGCGCCGTCCACCCGGTGGTTGTCATCGAGGGGTTGTTCCTCGAGCACCGCGACCGGGGCGCCGAACCGCAGGGCGGCGTTGTCCAGCCGCAGTGCCGTCACCGGGCGGCCGCGCGCCGAGGACGTCACCATCAGCGTCGCCTCGGCCAGCCCGTAGGCGAGGGTGTAGGCGTTCATCGAAAATCCCTGGCGGCCAGCAAGTTCCGCGAACGATTGCAGATCGGCCACCTCGACCGGCTCAGAGCCGACGGCGAGGGTTCGCCATCCGGACAGGTCCAGCTCGGCGATGTCCTCGGGCCGCACCCGGTGCGCCACATAGCCGAGCGCGAACGACGGCGAGGGCGAATGCTGAGCCCTTGTCATCGCCCGCAGCCAGCGGACCGGGTCGCGCACGAACTGGTCCGGCCGCATCAGATACAGCTCACCCTGATTGGTGACGGTGGTCAGGAACGCGCCGACCAGCCCCATATCGTGATACAGCGGCAGCCACGACACCATCGCCTCACCCGGGCGCCAGTCGATCAGCCGCGAGATCATGTCGATGTTGTTGGCCAGGTTGTGCCAGCTCACCCGCACCCCGCGCGGCGTGCCGGTGGACCCGGAGGTGAACTGGAGCAGCGCGCACGGATCCGGCGCGCCGAAAACGCGCTCCGCCGGGGCCGGCGGCAAGGTCGCCGGGTCGACGACGACCGGCTCATCGGTACGCCCCGCCTCCACCATCGCGCGCCGGGCCAGCTGCTCGAACTCGACCGAGGTCACCACCACCCGCGGCTGCGCCTGCGCCAGGATCGCGGCCACATGACTGATGTACTGGTCGAGATCGCCGAACATCGGCGGCGCCACGGGCGTGAACACCCCGCCACAGGCCCACACCGCGTAGAACGCTGCCGTACAAGGAAACCCGGTCGGCATGACCACACAGGCGCCGTCGCCGCTGCCCATACCGTGCTCGCGCATCACCTGCGCGATCGACCAGGTGAGGTCGGCCAGTTCGGCGTAACTGCGGTAATCCCAGCCGTCGGCCTCGTCCGCGAAATGGATGCCGGTGGCGGCGTCCGGCTCGACGAGCCACTGCCGCACCGTCGCCACCTGATCGATCTCACTCATCGCCGGGCTCCGCTCCGGACAGCACCGTCACAGTCCCCGTGGTTCCGTCCACCCGTATCCGCATTCCCGTCCGTATCCGCTTGGTGATGTCCTTGACCTGCACAACCGTCGGCACGCCGAGTTCGCGCGCCACGATCGCGACGTGGGTGAGGGGGCTGCCCCGCTCGATCACCAACGCCGACGCGGACGGCAGCGCCGCCACCCATCCGGGGTCGGTGCGGTAGGCGATCAGGATGCCTCCGGCGACGTCACGGGGCTCGTCTACCACAACCGCGCCGCCCTCGACCACACCGGATGATGACGGCGTGCCTGCCAGGACGGTACCCGGGGTCGCGGGCGGGGTATCGGTGACGGGAACCCAGCCCTGGGAAGCCAGCTCCGGCCGGCCGAACGTGGCACCGACCGTGCTGAACCGCGCGGGCGCCACCAGCTCGGCATCCTTGGCGCGCTGGACCTTTCGCGCCGCCACCAGATCACGGTAGGTGCTGGTGTCAGCGTTCTCATAGCTACCGCGCAGCTCCTGCACGGTGAGGTAGAAGACATCGGAGAACTCGTCGATGACCCCGCGCGCCGCCAGATCCCGGCCCATCACCCGGATCATCCGCTTCACCATGCCGAACGCCCTGGTGCGGCAGAACCGCAACCGCTCACGGTGCGCCGCACACCGGGATACCTTGGCGCGCAGCCGTTCATAGATCCGGCGGCGCACACCGGTCAGATGCGCGTCGAGGTAGGCGTCGGCTTCGGCGGCCCGATCGGGCTGCTGCCCGGCCTGCCCCACCCGGCCGAGCGCGCTACGCAGCATCACGAACAGGCTCGCCGGATCCTCGCGCAGATCCGGGGTCTCCAATTTCAGCTCGTCCAGGCTGCGGTAGCCATAGCGGTCGATATAGGCGTCGACCTCGGCACGGAATGCCGCATGGGTTTCGCTCGCGTGCAGCTGACGGTAGACCTGTTGCGGTTCGGTCGAATTGATGAGTGCGGTCAGTTCCGGGTCGGCGTGCACCGTCTCGGCCATCGCGGTCAGCGCACGGGCCGGTTCCGCCGATTCCACATCCGCGCCCGGCCCGACGACCGCGTACAGGAACCATTCCGGCGCCTTGGGCAGGAACAGCTTGGTGAGCAGGAACATCGCGCCGGTGCAGGTGAGCAGGATGGCGTCGAGCACCATCAGCGGCCCCCAGCGGCGCACCAGGTCGGCGTCGACCCTGCGGTATGCGGCGTAGGCCTGCTCTCCGGTGAGGGTGGTGTAGTCGAGTGCCTCGTATTCGTCGTAGACCCGGTAGAACTCGGTGAGGAACTGCTCGACCATCGCGTCGATGCCGAACAGCCTGCGGAGGTAGGTCACCGTGGTGACCGCGCGCGAGCGGATTCGCTCGGCCGTCGAGCCGAAGGTGTAGGGCCGCAAGGTTTTCGCGATCTCATCGGGCAGCGGTTCGTCCACCCCGAGCGCCGCCTCCAGCACCTTACGGTTGAGCGGATAGCCGGGGGCGATACCGACCATGCGATACCAGTGCAGCAGGTTGTAGTAGACCCGGCCGTGGAAATAGCCGAGCAGCACCGGCGTCCACGCGTCGGTCTGGCGCAGCTGCTCGGCGGGCACCTTCAGCGATTCGGCGTAACCGCGGTAGACGCGACCGTAGATATCGGCGGCGGTGGTGTAGGTCAGCGGCGAGGTGAGGCCGCTGAAACTTTCGATGATGTTGGAGTTGTCCCAGATCCGAGTCTCGCCGTCGGGCACGGCCTCGCCTGCGCCGCGGATCAGCGCGGCCTCGGCCACCGCCCGGTCCGCCACGGACGCGAGCGCCGTGGTGATGGGGCGGGCCTGCAGGAACCAGATACCGTCGTCGTCGATGGCCCATTCGATGTCCTGTGCGGCGCCCAGCTCGGCCTCGAGCTTGCGGCCCAGCTCCGCGAGGGCGGCGATCTCGGCCTGTGACAGCGCCAAGCGTTCGCGGCGCTCGGGATCGACCGCACGGGTCGTCGAGCCACCCGACTCGCCGGGCAGGACGGCGCGGTCCTTGTCACCGATGACGGTGTCCAGCACCGTGCCCGCACGGTCCACGACCACCGAATCGGCATCGACCGCGCCCGAAACCAGGCCCTCTCCCAGTCCGTAGACGGCGCTGATCACCAGCTCGTCGGGCGAGCCACTCGCCGGATTCGCGGTGAACATCACCCCGCTGACCCGGGCGGGCACCAGCCGCTGCAACACCACCGCGACGGCCGCGACCCTCGGCTGATCGTGGGCGAACGCGTAGTCGATCGATCGCTGCGAGAAGGCCGAGGCCCAGCAGGCGCGCACCTGGCGCCGCACCGCGTCCTCACCGTCGACATTGAGAAACGAATCGAATTGACCGGCATAGGAATGCGCAGGCCCGTCCTCGGCGGCGACCGAGGAACGTACCGCGACGGCCCCGCCGCCGAGTCGGCGATAACCCTCCCCGATCAGCTCGGCGACGTCTGCGGGCAGATCGCCGGATTCGATCGCCGACCGCAACGCCACGCCGGCAGCGGAGGCCGCCTCGGGCGTGTCGGCCGCGGCGAACGCCGCGATCTGCTCGTCCAGACCCGCACCTGCGGCGAACGCGTCGAAGACGTCGGTGCCGAGCACCGCCCACTCCGGTACCGCGAAACCGCTGTTGTGCAGGATGTGCAATCCGCGGGCCTTACCGCCTGCCGAGGCCGAGATGGCCTCCGAGTCGGTCCACGGTCCGAGCAGCTGCACGCTTCCTCCCATCGCTCCCGGTCGATACCGGGCAGCTCATATTCTCGGGCCCACCGTGAACACGAGGGGCCCGCGACCGAGTAAATCCGAGCATTGTCTGTATATCCGAGAATTGACCATGGTGTTAGCTCACAATCCTCGGGTCCCCGGCAGCACCACACCATTCGGTACGGCATCGGCGGCCGACACACCGGTGGCGACCACTAAGCTGTCGGACAGCGTCGGTGGGTGCGGTGAGGATGTGATCGGGTCGTGAGTTGGACGTTCACCCCGGACGAGTTCGCCCATATCTGGCGCGAAACCGACCACGACCGGCATCCATACCCCTTGCGCATCCTGGAAACCCCACGCACCGAACGCGAGGCCGACGCGCTGCGTGCCGAACTGGCCACCCGGCTGCCGCTGGGCGCCGACCCCGATCTGTCGGCCTGCCTGCGCATACTCGCCGCCCCGCACACCAGGATCGTCGCCGTCGGCGGCGGCCACACCGCGGGTAGCGAGATCCGGCTGCTGGCCGCGGCCGTCTTCGATCGCGGAGTGCTCGCCGTCCAGGAACCCGGACGCACGCCGGATTTCGGTGGGCAGGTCCGCGTCTCCATCGGCCACAGCGCCAAGCTCGGCGCCCGCATCGCCGCGCTGCTCCCCAGGACACCCGCGGGGCGCGAACCGGCCCGTGCCGCCGCGATCGAGGCGATCCGCGATGACGAGGTGGTCGTCGCCACCGAACGCGCGGCGCTACCGATCCGGCGCCTGCTGCTACGACCGCACACCGCCGAAGGCCATATCCGCATCGAGGCACGCCTGGACCGGCCGACACCGCCCGCGCCGGTGCACTACACCTGGATCGATGTCGAGGGCGACGGCCGCTATCTCATCAAAGCCGGTGACACCGTGCACATCGTGCCCGCGAGCAGCGAACAGCTGGCCGCGCAACTGCAAAGGCGGGTGCCTGCCTGATCCGTTCACCCACTGACCGGCGGCCTCGATTGCGGCTACGCTGAATCGGACCGAGGAGGGGACAGCGATGACGATCGAGAGCAGCCGAGCCGAAATCGCCCGGTTTCGGCAAGCGGCACACGCGGGCACTGTCAAGTTCGATCCGGCCGCGGCGCGGCGCTGCGCCGAACTCTACGACCACCAGGTCGATCGCCTCCTACACCTGCAACAGCGGCTGGAATCGGTAGCCGAACCGCACGGTTTCGGCGGGTTCATCTCGGCACAGCAGTTGCAGGCCGGATTCGGGCACAAGGCGCGCGACGCCGCCGCTCTGCTCGACCACTACATCGAAGCCGCCTACCGGATGAAAGAGGCGTTCCTGATCAGCGGCGGGCTCTACGAGGAAGCCGACGCCGCCAATGCCGCCGCCGTGCGGGCCGTCGCCGCGAGGCTGCCACGATGAGCGGCACCGACCCCGAGTACATCAGCGCGATGGAGCACTTCGAGTCCATGCGGCACGAAGAGATCTACGCGAAGACCCAGGAAATCGACGCGGCGGCGATCCTGCAGACCTCCGCCGCCTGGCTGGAAGCCGCGGCGGGCCTGTCCACCTCGTTCCCGCTCACCCGCGACAGCGTCGACCGGGTGATGGACGCGATGGAATGGGAGGGCGCAGCCGCCGACGCCGCGCGTGCCGGCGCCCACAGCTTCGCCGCCTCGGTCGACGAACTCTGCGCGGTCCTCGGGCAGGTCGGCGCCCGGATCGGTGCGGTCGCCGCCGCGGCGGAAGCGGTGAAACTCGCGGTCGTGCCGCCCGGCGGATCGGGGCCCATCGGCGCCATCGCCCGGCTGCTCGAAGCCGCGAACGTCATCGACGCGCAGATGGCGCAAGAGGCCTTGCGCCAGGAAGCCGTGCTGGCGATGAACATGATCTACAAACCGGCGTACCAGCTGGCAGGCACCGGTGTTCCGGCGTTGCCCGACCCGCCGGCGGCTCCGGGACAGCCGGCTCCACTGGCGCCGGCCCCGCAGCAACAGGTGCCCGGCGACCGGGATACGCCACCGAATGGTGCGGCGCCCTCGAATCCCCCACGGGCCCAGCAGGATCCGGACTCCACGACACCCGGCCCGCCGGACGACGGAACTCCCCCACCGCAGTCTCGTGGCGAGGACACACCACCCCCTGCCGAGAATCCGCAGGACGACACGCGGCCCGGGCCGCAGGCTTCCCCACCGCCCGTCCCGCCCGAACCTGCGCCGGTCCCGAACACGCCCGCCCCGGCACCACCGTCGTCCGATGCCCCGGCTCCGACCGAACCCCCGGCTCCGGCACCACCGTCCGCCGAGGCCCCGGCCCCGACCGAAACCCCGGCTCCGGCACCACCATCCGCCGAGGCCCCGGCCCCGACCGAAACCCCGACGCCCGCACCACCCTCGGACGACACCCCTACCCCGACCGAACCACCGGTCCCGGCCCCACCCTCAGCGGACGCCACACCGGCCCCTGCCGAACCGCCCGCCCCCGTTCCACCACCACCTTCCGCCCCGACCCCGGCCGAACCACCTGCGCCCCCACCGGCCGAGCCCGCACCACCCCCGGCGCCCCCGGCCCCGGTCGAGCCTCCCCCGCTACCGGAAGCACCACCCCCGCCCCCGATCCCGTCACCGGAAACCCCACCGCTCCCCCTGCCGGACCCGGGCGGCCAACCCGGCATCACCGGGCCGATACCCGAGGGCACACCGCCCGCCACCGATCAGCCGGGTGTCATTCCGCCGCAGGGGTAGCCGACACCATCGGAATATGGGTGGTGGGCCGGCCTGAAGCCCACTGCCGATACCAACGGCATCGAGATCGGCTTCCCGTTCCCGATCAGCATCCCCTGGTCGGAGCTCGAGTACTGACCCCTACACCTTCACCAGGTCGTCGGCGTGAATCACCGGGCGCTGCATGGTGTCCGGAAGTTCGGTGGTGGAGCGGCCGAGCATGGTGGCGAGTTCGGCGGCGTCGTATTCGACGACGCCGCGAGCTACCAGGCTGTTGTCGGGAGCGATGAGGTCGACGACGTCGCCGCCGTGGAAGCGGCCGCGCACGCCGGTGATGCCCGCGGCCAGCAGGGAGTGGCGGCGGTGGGCAACGGCGGCGACGGCGCCCTCATCGATGTGGATGGCGCCGCGACTGTCGGCGGCGTGGCGGACCCAGAACTTGCGGGCGGACAGCCGCACCGGACGAGCAGCGAACGCGGTGCCGACGGTACCGCTGCTCAACGCGGTGGCCGCTTCCGAGGCCGCGGCCAGCAGCACGGGCACGCCGGCGTCGGCGGCGAGCCGGGCCGCGGACAGCTTCGAGGCCATGCCGCCGGTGCCGAGCGCGCCGCCGGTGCCCGCGATCACCCCGTCCAGATCGGCGCTGGAGCGCACCTCGGGGATGAAGGTGGCGCCGCCCTTGCGCGGGTCACCGTCATAAAGGCCCTCGACATCCGACAGCAGCACCAGCGCATCGGCACCCACAAGGTGCGCGACCAGCGCCGCGAGCCGGTCGTTGTCGCCGAAGCGGATCTCTTCGGTTGCGACGGTGTCGTTTTCGTTCACCACCGCCACCGCGCCGAGCGAACGCAGCCGGTCCAGGGTGCGCTGAGCGTTGCGGTGATGTTCGCGGCGGGAGAAGTCGTCGGCGCTGAGCAGGACCTGGCCGACGGTGCGGCCGTAACGGGCGAACGAGGTGCCCCACGCGTGGGCGAGCGCGAGCTGGCCGACACTCGCCGCGGCCTGTTTGGTGGCCAGATCACGCGGACGAGCAGTCAAGCCGAGCGGGGCCATACCGGCGCCGATCGCGCCCGAGGACACCACCACCACATCCGATCCGGCCCGCATCCGCGCCTCGATGGCATCGGCCAGCCGATCCAGCCTGGCGATGTCCAGACCTGCCTTCATACTGGTGAGGGCCGAAGACCCGATCTTCACCACCACACTGCGCGCCCCGGCGATGGCCTGGCGCGCCGCACTGAGTTCGGCGCCGAAGTGCACCTGCGTTTCCGTCACGGCTGATCTCCACCACTGTTCTCGCGCGCGGCACGACCGAGGCCGTGCCTACGCTTGGTCCTCGTCGTCGCGCACCAGACCGCGGCGCACCCGGGAGGCGTGTTTGCGTTCGGCCGCGCTGACCCGGTCGGTCTGCTCGAGCCTGATATCGGTGCCGCGGCCGGTGGGCACCATGTCGACGCCCGCGGAGATCTGCGGCTCCCATTCGAAGGTGACGTCACCGATGGTGACGGGCGCGCCCGGTTCCGCGCCGAGACGCACCAGCTCGTCCTCGACGCCCAGACGGGCCAGCCGGTCGGCCAGGTAGCCGACGGCTTCGTCGTTGTCGAACTGGGTTTGCCGCACCCAGCGCTCGGGCCGGGTGCCGCGGACGATGAAGCCGCCCGGCTCCTCCGGATCGGCGATCACGCTGAAACCGGTCTCGTCCACCGCGATCGGGCGGATCACCGGACGTTTCGGCGCGGCCTTCGGATGATCCTCGCGATACTTGCGCACCATGTCGGCCAGCGCGAACGTCAACGGACGCAGCCCGGCCCGGCTCACCGCCGAGATCTGGAAGACCGGCCAGCCGCGTGCGGTGAACTCGTCGGTGACCATCTCGGCCAGTTCCGCGGCATCGGGCACATCGGTCTTGTTGAGGATCACCACCCGCGGGCGGTCGGCCAGATCACCGAGGCCGGCGTCGGCGCTCAGCGCGGGTTTGTAGGCCGCCAGTTCCGCCTCGAGGGCGTCGACATCGGAGACGGGATCGCGGCCCGGCTCCAGCGTCGCGCAGTCCACCACGTGCGCGAGCACGGCGCAGCGCTCCAGATGACGCAGGAAGTCGAGTCCGAGCCCGCGGCCCTGGCTCGCACCAGGGATCAGCCCTGGCACGTCGGCGACGGTGAAGGTGGTATCGCCGCTGGCGACCACACCGAGATTGGGCACCAGCGTGGTGAACGGGTAGTCGGCGATCTTGGGTTTGGCCGCCGACAGCACCGAGACCAGCGACGACTTTCCGGCCGACGGGAACCCGACGAGCCCCACATCGGCAACGGACTTCAGCTCGAGCACGATATCGCGCTCTTCGCCCTCCTCACCGAGCAGCGCGAAACCGGGCGCCTTACGCGCCTTGGAGGCCAGCGCGGCATTGCCGAGCCCGCCGCGTCCGCCGCGCGCGGCGATGAACCGGTTGCCCGCACCGACGAGATCCATCAGCACTTCACCGTCGGGGCCGAGCACCACGGTGCCGTCGGGCACCTTCAACAGCAGGTCGGTGCCCTGTTTGCCGTCCCGGTTACCGCCTTCGCCCGGCTTGCCGTTGCTCGCCTTGGCATGCGGATGGAAGTGGAAGTCCAGCAGCGTGTGCACATTGGGATCGACCTCGAGGATCACATCGCCGCCGTTACCGCCGTTACCGCCGTCGGGGCCGCCGAGCGGCTTGAACTTCTCCCGGTGCACCGACGCGCAGCCGTGGCCGCCCTTGCCAGCACGCACATGAAGTACGACACGGTCGATGAATTTGGACATACGCCGAATCATCCTCCTTCGGTCTGGTCGGGACGGCGAACGTCGCCGCAGGTCACTGCTGAGAGAAACAACGAAAAGCGGGCCAGGGGTATATCACCCTGACCCGCTCGTCTGTGTTGGAGTCGTCAGCCGGTCAGGCCTCGACCGGCTCCGGAACCACGATGTTGACGGTCTTGCGTCCACGCTTGGTGCCGAACTCGACCGCGCCCGCCTCGAGGGCGAACAGGGTGTCGTCACCGCCACGGCCGACGTTCACGCCGGGGTGGAAGTGCGTGCCGCGCTGACGCACCAGGATCTCGCCGGCCTTGACGGACTGACCGCCGAACCGCTTGACGCCGAGGCGCTTGCTGTTGGAATCGCGACCGTTCCGGGAGCTGGATGCACCCTTCTTATGTGCCATTGCTGTAACTCCTCCAGGTGAGGGCTCGGTGAACCCCCGGGCCGATTACTTGATGCCGGTGACCTTCAGGACCGTCAGCGGCTGACGGTGACCCTGGCGCTTGTGGTAGCCGGTCTTGTTCTTGAACTTGTGGATGCGGATCTTCGGGCCCTTGGTCTGCTCGACGACCTCGGCGGACACCGACACCTTGGCCAGCTTGTCCGCGTCGGCGGTCAGCTCGGCGCCGTCGACCACGAGCACCGGCGACAGATCCACAGCGGTGCCCGGCGCACCCTCGATCTTCTCGACCTTCACCAGGTCACCGACCGCGACCTTGTACTGCTTTCCGCCGGTCTTGACGATCGCGTACGTTGCCATCGGTCGGCTGCCCTTCTTCCTCTAGGTGTGCGACGCTTGCTAGCGCGGCTGGAGTGGCACCCGGCCGGAGAATTCCACCGGGCATCCACTACACATCTGGTCTGGTAGTCACCGCCGCCTCAGCACTGGCGATTGCTCAGGGTCTGCGAATGGCAGTTCCCGATACAGCTTCGCGGGCACAGCGTGATAAAACGCTGTCGCCGGGCAGCGACTGTCCAAGATTACAGGACGCATAGGTGCGCGACCAAACCGGCCACCGAACGACAGTGGTCCCCGCCACAAGGGCGGGGACCACCAGGTCATTCGTCGGCCGATTCGGCGGGCGGCGGGCCCGCGGGCCTGCCTGCGCTGCGCCTGCGCGGCCTGCGTTCGGGCACCGGGACCGGTACCGGCTCGGCGAAGTCGACGACCGGGGCCGCGGGCTCCTCCGCGCTGCTGAGGACGAACACCGCGCCGGTGCTGTCCGAGGCCGGGGCGGCGGCGGATCGGGCCACCCGACGGCGTCGGGTCGAGCGTGCCGTGGTGCCGTTCTCCGCGGGGGCGGCGGGCGGCGCGGCGGGCTCGGGCTCGGCCGGCTCCGCCGTGGCGGCAGGCTCTGCCGCAACCGCTTCGACGGGCTCGGCCGCGACCGGTTCGGTGGTCACCGCGGCCGGAGCCGCTTCGGCAGCCCCTGGCTCCACTACCGAAACCTGCTTGCCCTCTGCCGTCACCGCGGCGGTCGGCGCCTGGTCAGCCGCAGGGGCCGGTTCGACGGCTGCGACCGGTTCCGCATGGTCGGCGTCCGTGGCCTGCACCGGTTCGGCGACTGCCGCCTGCTCAGCGGGCACATCCTGCTCAGCGGGCACATCCTGGTCGGCAACGGCAGCCGGCTCGACTGCCGAGGCAGCGGCCTGTTCGGCCGGCGCACCCACCTCGGTGACGACCTCACTGACGGCGACGACCGCATCAGCATCCGGCGCCGCGGCCGAACGCGCCACCCGCCGACGCCGCGTCGACCGGGTACGAGTGGTCCCGTTCTGCGCGGCGGCGACAGCCTCGGCGGCCGGCTCGCCGGTCGCTTCCCGCGCCTGCTCGGCGGCCGCGGGTTCGGCGGCCGTCTCCGACGGCTGGGGCTCGGGCTGCGCGGCACCGGACTCCTCGGCCTGATGGGCGGCCATGGCCAGCGCGACCGGATGCGCGCGCTTGACCGCGGCCTCCTCCTCGCTCAACTCCGCCACCGCGGGCTGCGCCTGCGGGGCGGCGGGAGCGGCGGCCTTGTCACGGCCGCGACGACGACGGGACCCGGATTCGCGTCCGCGCCCGGCACCATCCTCGGCCGCGCCCGGCTCCACCGGGTAGCTGTGCACCAGGATGCCGCGACCGTGGCAGTGCTCGCAGGTGGTGGAGAACGCCTCGACCAGGCCGGTGCCCAGCTTCTTACGGGTCATCTGGACCAGGCCGAGCGAGGTCACCTCGGAGACCTGATGCCGGGTGCGGTCGCGCCCGAGTGCCTCGGTGAGCCGGCGCAACACCAGATCACGGTTGGACTCGAGCACCATGTCGATGAAGTCGACGACGATCATGCCGCCGATATCGCGCAACCGCATCTGCCGCACGATCTCCTCGGCGGCTTCCAGGTTGTTGCGGGTGACCGTCTCTTCCAGGTTGCTGTTACCCGAGCCGGTGAACTTGCCGGTGTTGACGTCGATGACGGTCATCGCCTCGGTGCGGTCGATGACCAGCGTGCCGCCCGAGGGCAGCCACACCTTGCGGTCGAGCGCCTTGGCGAGCTGTTCGTCGATCCGATAGGCCTCGAACACATCGACGCCGTTGTTCTCGTGCCGCGACACCCGGGCCAGCAGATCCGGCGCGACGGTGCGGATGTAGGTCTCCACCGTGCTCCAGGACCGCTCACCCTCGATGACCAGCTTGGAGAAATCCTCGTTGAACAGGTCGCGGATCACCTTGACCAGCAGGTCCGGCTCTTCGTAGAGCGTCTTCGGTGCGCCCGAATCCTGTTCGGCGGCCTTCTCGATGGTGCGCCAGGTGGCCTGCAACCGCTCCACGTCGCGAGCGAGTTCGGCTTCGCTGACGCCCTCGGAGGCGGTGCGGATGATCACGCCCGCGTCGGCGGGCACGATCTCGCGCAGGATCTCCTTGAGCCGCTTGCGCTCGGTGTCGGGCAGCTTGCGGCTGATGCCGGTGGAGGTGCCGCCCGGCACGTACACCAGGAAGCGTCCGGCCAGACTGATCTGAGTGGTCAGGCGAGCGCCCTTGTGCCCGACCGGATCCTTGCTGACCTGCACCAGCACCTGATCGCCCGGCTTGAGGGCCTGCTCGATCTTGCGTTCCTTGCCGCCGAGCCCGGCGGCCTCCCAGTTCACCTCACCGGCGTAGAGCACGCCGTTGCGGCCGCGCCCGATGTCGACGAACGCCGCCTCCATGCTGGGCAGCACGTTCTGCACCTTGCCGAGGTAGACGTTGCCGACCATGGACGCCTGGCCGGTGCTGGTGACGAAATGCTCGACCAGGATGTTGTCCTCGAGCACGGCGACCTGGGTGGCGGTGGGATGGCCGGGGAATTCCTTCTCCCGCACCACCATGACCCGGTCGACGGATTCGCGGCGGGCCAGGAACTCCGACTCGGTCAGGATCGGCGGACGACGCCTGCCCGCCTCGCGCCCGTCGCGGCGACGCTGACGCTTGGCCTCGAGCCGGGTGGACCCGGTGATGCCCTGCACCTCGTCGACGGCGCGGGCCCGGCTCTTATTGCGGGGTTCACGCTCGTGCACGACCGTGTTGGGCGGGTCGTCGTCGGCGGGTTCGTTCTCGCCGCCGCCCTCGCCCGCGACCTTGCGCCGCCTGCGCCTGCGCCGCCGGCGGGTCGAGCCCTCCGCACCGTCCTCACCGTCGTCGGTGGATTCGGCCTCGGTCTGCTTGGTTTCCTCGGCCTCGGACTCGTCCGCGGTGCTCGCGTCCTGGGCGGGCGCCTCGTCCTTGTCGCGGGCGGCGTCCTTGTCGCGGGCGCCGCGCTCGTCGGCATCCTGCTCGTCATCGGAGTCGGCGTGCTGTTCGCCGCGGCCACGACCACGGCCGCGACGGCCGCGCCGGCGGCGGCGGGGCTGATCGTCGGACTCGGACTGCTCGGCGCCGTCCTGCTCGTCGGCGGTCTCGTCCTCGACGTCCTCGGCCTTGGCAGCGTCCTCGTCGGCGCTCGGGGCCTCGGGTTCGACCCGGCGCCGCTTCTTGCGTAGCTCTTCGGCGGCGGCGGCATCCGGGGACAGGAACAGCGGCGCGGCCACGACTGCGGATTCGAACACGACCGGCTCCACGACCGGTGGTTCTTCCTTGACCGGGCTGGCGAACAGCCCGCCGGGCGGACTGAAGGCGGGCGCGGTGGCGAATAGATCGGCGCCCGGGGTCTCGGGCGGCGCGGTGGTCGCCTCGGCCTCGGTCGGGACGGGCTCGTCCGGCACGGCGGCGCTGACCGCCTGCTCGACCGGCGACGCTGCGGCGGCCTGCTGGGTGTCCGCCACCGGGGGTGCGGCGGCGGCCGGCTCGGTGTCCGGCGCGGCGAGCGCGTCGCGCACCGACTCCGCGACCGCGCGCTCCACGTTCGATTGGGGGCTGCGCGCCTCGGAGCCGAGCTCACCCAGCTTGGCCAGGATGCGCTTGCTCGTTACTCCCAGACGTTTGGCCAGCGCATGAACTCGGATTCGCTCCGGCAATTGATCGGCATCCTGTGATGTTGTGTCCAGCGGCTCTTGATCGGCCACGAAGTCTCCTCGGGCCCCCGGGCGCGTTCCTCCCCTCAGGGAGTGACGCGGCCGACGCGGGGGCGCTGTTTCCGTACGCCTCGCGCGGTTGGCACGAGGTCAATGGTCTCGCCCCGCGTGCCCGGTTATCTCCATATCGATCGTCGTTCGGGCTAACTGGTCACGCGGCGCCTGGCTGTATGGCTGAACTCCGTGGCGTGAGCGTTCATCCAGCGTGCCGACGCGAACGAGTTACCGCGCCGCGGCAGCGATGATCGGCATCGAACCTCGGGGTGTCATCCGGTTACGACCGTTATCGGTTGCAACCAGTTGCCAGTATCCCACACCGTGCGCCGAGGGTTCGCCATCGGCGCAACAGCGTGACGTCGGAAGCGACGGAATGGAGACCGATTCAGGCCGGGAACTCGGGAAACCAGAGCGCGATTTCCCGCTTGGCGGACTCCGGCGAGTCGGATCCGTGCACCAGGTTCTCCTGGGTCTCCAGGGCGAAATCGCCCCGGATGCTGCCGGTGGCGGCCTTTTCCACCGGGTCGGTGCCGCCGGCGATCTGCCGAAACGCCGCGATCGCGCGCGGACCCTCGAGCACGGCCGCGACGACCGGCCCCGAGGTGATGAATTCGATCAGCGAGCCGTAGAACGGCTTGCCCGCGTGTTCGGCGTAGTGTTCGCCGGCAAGTTCATCGGACACCTGCTTCAGCTCGAGCGCGGCGATCTTCAGCCCCTTGCGCTCGATCCGGTTCAGCACCTCACCGACGAGGCCGCGGGCCACACCGTCCGGCTTGATGAGGATCAATGTCTGCTCAGTCACGGGCGACAGCGTAACGGTCGGCGCCCCCACCCTCCCAACCAGCGGTCATTCCGCATGCGCCGACACCGATGGCCGGGGTACCCGCCGGTAGCCGGGCGGCGGGTCAGTCGGGGCGCTGGACGCGCTGGCTGGGCAGGACACCGAGGTCCATGCGGCGTTTGACGTCGTTGCGGAGGATGAGGATGAAGGCCCAGACGATGGCGAACAGAATGCCGATGACGCCGATGGAGATGTGGATGACAGCGCCGGCGATCACCAGGACCTGGAGGGCGAGGTTGAAGGGTACGGCCCAGGGGCGCCGCTGCAGGCCCGCGCCGAGGATCATCACCACGGCCAGGGCCACCAGGTAGGTGCCCGAGAACCAGGTTATGCCGCCGCCGACGTCGGCGACGACGGGGAGCGCGAGCAGCACCACGATGGCCTCGAGGACCAGCGCGCCCGCCATCACCCCGCGCAGCCCCTTCCACGGGTCGGGTGGTGCGGGGGCGGACTCGGTGCCTGGCTGCTCGTCACCGTCGGGGCGTGGATCGGATTCGCTCATGCTCTGCCTCCTCGGCCCGATCGGCCGATCATGCGGCCGTCTGTGCTGCCGGCCGCCGCGGATTCCGGCCGACCGATCACGCCCGGTCGGCCTCGGCGCGCTCCACCGCCGGCCATGGCGACGCGCGCTGCTGCCTGTGGGCGCCGTCCGATCACGCCGGGTCCTTACCGAACAAGGCGCGCGCGGCGCCCGCCGTGACCACCGACCCGGTGACGATGACACCCGCACCGGAGACCATCTCCCCGCTGTCGGCGACGTCTTCGGCGATCGCGATCGCGGTCTCCAAAGCGTCGGGCAGGGAGTACGCGGGGACGACGCGTTCGTCGCCGAAGCGCTGCACCGCGAGATCGGTGAGGGTGTCGACGTCGAGGGCGCGCGGCGAGCCGTTGGTGGTCACGACGATCTCGTCGAACACCGGCTCCAGCGCCTCGAGGATGCCCGCGGCGTCCTTGTCGCCGAGCACCGCGACCACGCCGACCAGCTTGCGGAAGTCGAACTCGCTGGTCAGGGTCGCTGCCAGGGCCTTGGCGCCGGCCGGGTTGTGGGCGGCGTCGATGAAGATGGTCGGCGCGCTGCGCATCCGTTCGAGCCGGCCGGGGCTGGTGACGCTCGCGAACCCGGCACGCACGGCGTCGACGTCGAGCTGACGTTGCGCGCCCGCGCCGAAGAACGCCTCCACCGCCGCCAGCGCCAGCACCGCGTTGCGTGCCTGGTGTTCACCGTGCAGCGGCAGGAAGATCTCGTCGTACACCCCGCCGAGGCCCTGCAGTTCCAACTGCTGGCCACCGACGGCGATCTTGCGGGCCAGCACCCGGAACTCCGCGCCCTCACGCGCCACGGCCGCGTCCACCTCGACGGCGCGGCGTAGCAGCACCTCCATCGCCTCGGGGTCCTGTTCGGCGATGACGGCCACATTGTCACGCGGGATCAGGCTCTCCGGCGCGCGCTTGATGATCCCGGCCTTCTCGCCCGCGATGGCGGTCAGATCGGGGCCGAGGTATTCGGTGTGGTCGAGCCCGATCGGGGTGATCACCGCGACCTGCCCGTCGATGACGTTGGTCGCGTCCCAGGTGCCGCCCATGCCGGTTTCCACCACGGCGACGTCCACCGGCGCCTCCGCGAAGGCCGCGTAGGCCATCCCGGTGAGCACCTCGAACTTGCTCATAGCGGGCCCGCCGGCGGCCGCGGACTGCTTATCGATCATCTCGATGTAGGGCGCGAGCTCGCGATAGACCTCGACGTAGCGGCCCGGCGTGATGGGCGCGTTGTCGATGCTGATCCGCTCGGTGGCCAGCTGTAGATGCGGGCTGGTGATCCGGCCGGTGCGCCGGTGCAGCGCGGTGAGCAGTGCGTCGATCATGCGGGTCACCGAGGTCTTGCCGTTGGTGCCCGCGATGTGGATCGCCGGATAGCTCTGCTGCGGCGAGCCGAGCAGATCCATCAGGGTGGAGATGCGGGTGAGCGACGGCTCGATCTTGGTTTCCGGCCAGCGCCGGTCGAGTTCGGCCTCGACCAGCGCCATTTCCGCCAGCTCCACCGGCGACGGCCCGGAGCCCAGCGGCGCCCCGATGCCGTGCTGGGGTTCCGGTTCGGCGTTGCCGGCCTCGTGGGCGAAGTCGGGGCCGTCGGTCTCCTCCGGGCCGGTCACTTGCCGCTCAGTTCGGCGAGCCGGGCACTGATGCGCTCCACCTCGGCGGCGGCCACATCGCGGCGGGTGCGGATCTTGTCGACGACCTGCTCCGGGGCCTTGGCGAGGAAGGCCTCGTTGCCGAGCTTGGCGGTGGTGCCCGCCAATTCCTTCTGCGCGGCGGCCAGGTCCTTTTCCAGGCGACGACGTTCGGCGTCGAGGTCGACCGCCCCGGAGGTGTCGACTTCGACGGTGACGGTGGCGCCGCTGAGCCGGACCTCCACCGAGGCGGTGGCGGCGAAATCGTCACCGGGCGCGGTGAGCCGGGCCAGATCGGTGATGGAGCGTTCGAGCTCGGCGAGCCCCGCGGCGTCCACCCCGATCAGCTTCGCCGCGACCTTCTGCTTATCGGCCAGGCCCTGGTCGCTGCGGAAGCGCCGGATCTCGGTGATCAGCCGCTGGGTGTCGGCGATGCGCTGTGCCGCACCTGCATCGGCGGCTCGGCCGGTGGGCTGCGGCCAGTCGGCGATCACGATCGACTCACCGCCGGTGAGCGCCCGCCACAGCGATTCGGTGACGAACGGGATCACCGGATGCAGCAGCCGCAGCACCGCGTCGAGCACCGACCCGAGCACGATGCGAGTGGATTCGGCGCGCGCGTCGTCGGCGGCGAACTGCACCTTGGTCAGTTCGAGGTACCAGTCGCACAGCTCGTCCCAGGCGAAGTGGTAGAGCGCCTCGCAGGCCTTGCCGAATTCGTAGGCGTCGAAGGCCGCGTCGACCTCGGCGCGCACGGCGTCGAGCCGGTCGATGATCCACAGATCGGCGTCGGTGAGGGTGGCGCGGTCGGGCAGCTCACCGGGGCGGGCGCCGTTCATCAGGGCGAACTTGGTGGCGTTGAACAGCTTGGTGACGAAGCTGCGCGAGGCCAGCGCATGCGGTTCGCCGACCGACAGGTCGCCGCCTGGCTGGGCGCCGCGGGCCAGGGTGAAGCGCAAGGCGTCGGCACCGTAGGAGTTGATCCACTCCAGCGGATCGATGCCGTTGCCGCGCGATTTCGACATCTTCTTGCCGTGCTGGTCGCGAATGAGCCCGTGCAGGAAGACGTCCTTGAACGGCACCTGCGTGGCGCTGCCTTTGCCTGCGGTGATGACGTGGTCGTCGGCCACATAGGTGCCGAACATCATCATCCGGGCCACCCAGAAGAACAGGATGTCGTAGCCGGTGACCAGAACGCTTGTGGGATAGAACTTTTCGATCTCGGGGCTGGGGTCGGGCCATCCCATGGTCGAGAACGGCCACAGCCCGGAGGAGAACCAGGTGTCGAGCACGTCGGGGTCCTGCACCCAGCCCTCGGGCGGGGTCTCGTCCGGTCCGACGCAGACGATCTCGCCCTCGGGGCCGTACCAGATCGGGATGCGGTGGCCCCACCACAGCTGGCGCGAGATGCACCAGTCGTGCATGTCGTCGACCCAGTCGAACCAGCGCGGTTCCTGGCTGGCCGGGTGGATGACGGTATCGCCGCTGCGCACCGCATCGCCGGCGGCCTTGGCCAGCGACTCCACCTTGACCCACCACTGCATCGACAGTCGCGGCTCGATCGGCTCGCCGCTGCGTTCGGAATGGCCGACGCTGTGCTGGTAGGGGCGCTTCTCGGCGACGACCCGGCCCTCGGCGGCCAGGCGCTCACGCACCTTCACCCTGGCCTCGAAGCGGTCCATGCCGTCGAATTCGGTTCCGGTACCGGCGATTCGGCCACGCTCGTCCATGATGGTCGGCATCGGCAGGTTGTGCCGCAGGCCCATCTCGAAGTCGTTCGGGTCGTGCGCGGGAGTGATCTTGACCGCGCCGGACCCGAACTCCGGGTCGACGTAGTCGTCGGCGATCACCGGGATCCGACGGCCGGTGATGGGGTGTTCCAGGGTCGTGCCGATCAGCGCCTGGTAGCGCGGGTCGTCGGGGTGGACCGCGACGGCGGTGTCGCCGAGCATCGTCTCCACTCGGGTGGTGGCGACGATCACATGCGGTTCATCGTCACGCAGCGAGCCGTAGCGCAGCGACACCAGCTCGCCGTCGACGTCTTCGTATTTGACCTCGATGTCGGAGATGGCGGTTCGCAGCTCCGGCGACCAGTTGACCAGGCGTTCCGCGCGGTAGATGAGCCCGGCGTCGAACAGGCGCTTGAACATGG
Source organism: Nocardia sp. CDC519 (assembly GCF_059509835.1). Taxonomy (NCBI): domain Bacteria; kingdom Bacillati; phylum Actinomycetota; class Actinomycetes; order Mycobacteriales; family Nocardiaceae; genus Nocardia; species Nocardia sp. CDC519. The sequence continues at coordinate 4,468,624 of NZ_CM183377.1, forward strand.
TCTGGACGGCGCGGGAGAGACCCTCGTCCATGGTGAAGCGGTCGCGGCTCCAGTCGACGCTGTCGCCGAGGGCGCGCATCTGCCATTGGATGGCGCCGCCGGATTCGCGCTTCCAGTCCCAGACCTTCTGGATGAACAGTTCGCGGCCGAAATCCTCTTTGGTCTTGCCGTCGACGGCGAGCTGCTTCTCCACCACGGTCTGGGTGGCGATGCCCGCGTGGTCCATGCCGGGCAGCCACAGCACCTCGTAGCCCTGCATGCGCTTGCGGCGGGCCAGCAGGTCCATCAGCGTGTGGTCGAGGGCGTGGCCCATGTGCAGGTTGCCGGTGACGTTGGGCGGCGGCAGCACGATCGAGTAGCCGGGCTTGGCGCTGGCCGGGTCGGCCGTGAAGTAACCGGCCGCTACCCAGCGCTCGTACATCTCGGCCTCCACCTCGCCGGGGTTCCAGCTCTTGGGGAGGGCATCGGCACGATTACGCGTGTTGTCTGGGGCTGCGCTGGTCACCCCGCGATTCTAGTGGTCGGCGCGGACCACTCGACGCAGGGGCGACGCCGCCCACGGCGGGCTCGCGAACTCATCGGCCCGGGGCCGGAAAAACACCGGCGGAGTCTTCGGTGGATGAGGGACACCGAAGACTCCGCCTACACCTGACAGACTACCGCCGATCGCGGGGGCGATAGCGGATCCATAGGCAATTCTCAGCTTCGGTTTTCGCCCGGATTGGTCACACCCGGTTGCCGAATCGGACATTACTGACAACTCTGGAAGAGTGAACCCCCGGCTCGAACCGTCCCTTGCTCTTCCCTTCGAATCCCCTGTGCCCGCTGCGGATTCCGTGCTGCTACCGCATCGGGTACACGATCTACGCGGCCGCGCGGTCGACGAGCTGCGGTATCCGCCGACGGCGGTGCTGGTGTTCGCCGGCGTCCCCGGCGCGGGTAAGAGCACGGCGCTACGGGCCTTGTTCGGGTCGACGGCCGAGGCCGAGCAGCCGCCCGCCGGGCCGGCCGGGTCGATGGTGCTCGATTCGCAGCATTCGCGCAACGCGTGGCGGCACCGGCTGGGCAGGCTGCCGTATCCGCTGTGGCGGCCGGTGGTCCATATCGCGCATTACACGCGGATCCGGAACGCCTTGCGCGACAATGCCGGACCGGTCGTCGTGCACGATTGCGCCACCTTCGGCTGGGCGCGGCGGATGCTGGCCCGCTGGGCAGCGGCGCGCGGACGGGAACTGCACCTGATCCTCATCGACGTCCCGGCGACCATCGCCCGCGCGGGCCAGTACACGCGCGGGCGGCGGGTCAACGGGTTCTTTTTCCGGCTGCACTGCGCGCGCTGGCAGCAGCTGCTGCGCGCGGTGGAGGCCGGGCCGATCACCGATCCGGCACCGGCCTCGATCGTCATCGCCGATCGCGACACCGTCGGCGGGATGCGCCGCGTCAGCTTCGCCGCCTGAGGACGCGGCGGTGCGCCGACCGCCGCGTCACGAACGCGTCCATGCGAGGGATCGCCGCGCGGGCGAGCTCACCGGCTTCGCCGCCGCGTCGCCGCGACCGCGGATCACCACGGCGACCCGGCGTGACCCACAGCCCTACTCCGGCACCAGGATCGACAGCGCGCCGGGAACCGCGCGCAGCGTGATGGGCAAGGTGCCCACCGGCTCGCCGTCGGCGGTGGCAGGTGCGCCCGGGGCGGTCAGCGTGATCCGCTGCCCGCGGTAGTGCGATACCGCCGGATGGTCGATCCGCTTGCCGGAGGCCAGTGCGGGCAGCAACCGCAGCATGTTCAGCCGGGAGACCGCGCGCACCACGGTGACATCGAGCAGTCCGTCGTCGACCACGGCGTCCGGGCAGACCAGCATGCCGCCGCCGTAGGTCCGGGTGTTGCCGACCGCGACCATCATCGCGTCCGTCTCGACGACGGCGCCGGGCTGCCCGGGCCCGTCCGACAGTTCGATGCGGTACGGGGTGGCGGCTCGGCTGGCGAGTTCGGCCAGCGCGGCGACGGTGTAGCGCAGCGGACCTTTCGGCCACCGCAATCGGTTGGCGCGCAAGGTGACTCGCGCGTCGAAACCGGTGCCGGTGATGGTGGCGAACCACATGGGCCCGGCGTCGGTGCGGTCGATCAGGCCGAGGTCGATGCTGCGCGTCAGCCCGCCGAGCACCACGTCGGCCGCGGCCACCGGATCGTCGTTGGGTATGCCGAACTCGCGCGCGAGGTCGTTACCGGTGCCGCCGGGGATCAGCCCGATCGGTGTGCCGGTTTCCGCCAGCGCCTCGAGCATCACCGACACCAAGCCGTCGCCGCCCGCGCAGACCACCGCGTCCGGGCGCTGTGGCCCGGCCACGTCGGCCCGTACCAGTCGCACCGATTCGGCGGCCGAGGGCGCGCGGATCTCGGTGACCTGCACGCCGCATTCGGCCAGCCGGGCGGTGGCGGCAGCCGCGACATCGTTGCCTTTGCCCATCCCCGACAGCGCGTTGGTCACCACCGTGACCTTGCGGATCTCGCGCCGCGACTGCGTCGTCATGGGACCAGCTTGCCCGGGTTGAGGATGCCGGCGGGGTCGATTTCGCGTTTCACCGCGCGCAGCACCCGCACGCCGAGGTCGCCGATCTCGTCCGGAATCCAGGCGCGGTGGTCGGCGCCGACGGCGTGGTGGTGGGTGATGGTTCCGCCCGCCGCGACGATGGCGTCGCCGGCGGCTCGTTTGGCGGCCTGCCATTGGGCCAGCGGATCGTCGAGCAGTTTGGCGATGACGGTGAAGTACAGCGAGGCGCCGGTCGGGTAGGTGTGCGAGATATGGCACATCACCAGCGCCGGAGTGCCTTGACCGGTGAGCGATTCGGTGAGCGCGGCGGTGACCTTCGCCTTCAGGTTCGACAGGTTCGACCAGGTGGTCGCGGTTTCCAGGGTCTCGCAGAGCACGCCGGCATCCAGCAGCGAATCCCGCAGATACGGCGCGGAGAACCGCCCGCTCTCCCACTCGCGGGCCGGCATTTCGCCCAGCACTGTGCCGCCGGCGGCCGACAGCAACGCGCCTGCCTCCAGCCCGCGCGCGGCGACGTGCATGTCGGTGCCCTCGAAGGTGGTGACGGCCAGGCAGCCGCGCACCGCTTCCCCGCCGATATCGGCGGTGCGGGCGAGGTTGACGCCGGTCTCCATCTCATCGGACAACCGCAGCACCGTCGGCGCCGCACCGGCCTGCACGACCGCCCGCAGCGCGGCCGCGCCGGTCTCGAAGTCCGGGAACGACCACGCCTGGTAGGCAATGGTTTCCGGCACCGGATGCACGCGCACCGTCACCGCGGTGATGATCCCGAGCGTGCCCTCCGAGCCGACGAACAGCTCGCGCAGATCGGGTCCGGCCGCCGAGGCGGGCGCGCGACCGAGATCGAGTGTGCCGGTGGGCGTGGCGATCGTGAGGGCCTGCACCATGTCGTCGAAGCGGCCGTAGCCCGCCGAGGCCTGCCCGGACGAGCGGGTGGCCGCGAACCCGCCGATACTGGCGAATTCGAAACTCTGCGGGAAGTGCCCGAGCGATAGCCCGTGCGCACCGAGCAGTTCCTCGGCACGCGGACCGGTGACGCCCGCACCGAACGTCGCGGTGGCGCTCACCGGGTCGACCGCGATCAGCGCGTTCAGCCTGCGCAGATCCAGTGAGATCACCGCGGCGAACGCACCGCGGATCGGATCGAGTCCGCCGACGACGCTGGTACCGCCACCGAATGGAACGACCGCGATCCCGGCCTCGGCGCAATAGCCGAGTACCGCGACCACCTGTTCGTGATCGGCGGGGAAAACTACCGCGTCCGGCGCGTCCTGTGGGCCTTCGGCGCGGCGGCGCAGCAGGTCGGGGGTGCTCTTGCCGCCGGCGTGCAGCAGCCGGTCGTGGTGGTCGGTGGAGACGTGCCCGGCACCGACCACCGCGGCCAGCCCGGCGCGCGCGGCCGGGGTCAACGCCGAATCGCGCAGCGGCACGTCGCCCTCATCGCGGCGTGCCACGGTCTCGCCGGACACCCCGAACACCTGCTTCAGCAGGCCCCGGATCTGGGGCGAGAGCGGCTTGTGTCCAGCGGGAGCGCCCCAGGCGTCCCACACCATACTCGTCGGGAGCGCCGCGTCGTCCGGATTCGCGAAGGGATCCGGTTCGGCGCCGGCAGGCTGCTGCGTATCGACCATGCGTTACAGTTTGACATAGACTGTCAAGCAGTAACCGATTGAACGCGCAGTACCGCGTGACGACCGGCACCCCGATCGCCATGCCAGGACCCCCGGTGGTGAGCCCATGACCGTCTCCGACGAACCCCATGCCGAACCATCGGCGACCGACCCCATCGACCTCGCGATCCTGGAGGCCGCACGCGCGTGCGTCGCGGAGTTCGGGGTACGGCGCACCACACTCACCGAGGTCGCGCGCCGTGCCGGAGTGAGCAGGCCGACCGTCTACCGGCGCTGGCCCGACACCGGCTCGCTGGTGGCCGAACTGCTGGTCCGCGAGCTGGGCGACATCCTCACCACCGCGATGCCCACCGACGGCGTGGTGCGGCAGCGCATGGTCGATGGCATCGTCGCCGGGGCGGCGGCGGTGCGCACGAACCCGTTGTTCCGCAAGATCTTCCGCGCCGACACCGATCTGATGCTCACCTACGTCTTCGGCAGGCTCGGGCGCAACCAGCGCCATCTGATCGAACTGTTCGCCGAAGGGATCAGGGAAGGCCACACCGACGGCTCGGTCCGCGACGGCGACCCCGAGCAGATGGCCACCATGCTGCTGCTCATCGCGCAATCGGTGGTGCAGTCGGCGGAGACGGTCTCCGGGCTGCTCGACGGCGCCGCACTGGACGCCGAACTGGGCCGCGTCATCGACGGCTATCTCATTCCGCACACGACCGACGACAAGGACTGCGATGACTCAGCATCCGGCATCCACCGGTGACTCCGCCCTCAATGCCGCGCGACGCGACCGCGAACTGGCCGAGCTGGGCGATACGGCCGAGATCGACCTGCTGGTGATCGGCGGCGGGGTGACCGGCACTGGCGTCGCGCTCGACGCCGCCTCCCGCGGGCTGCGCACGGTGCTGGTGGAACGGCACGACCTGGCCTTCGGCACCAGCCGGTGGAGTTCCAAACTGGTGCACGGCGGGCTGCGGTATCTGGCGGGCGGTCATATCGGCATCGCGCACGAGAGTGCGGTGGAGCGCGGCATCCTGATCCGCACCACCGCGCCTCATCTGGTGCGCCCGATTCCGCAGCTGGTGCCGCTGCTGCCCACCCTCGGCAAGGCGCAGAGCTCGCTGGTCCGCGCCGGATTCCTGGCCGGTGATCTGCTGCGCCGCGGCGCGGGCACACCGGCGAGTCTGCTGCCGCGATCACGACGCGTGGCAGCCGCCGAGGCGCTTCGGCTGGCTCCGACCGTGCGGCGGGAGGGTTTGCGCGGCGGCCTGACGGCGTGGGACGGGCAACTGGTGGACGACGCGCGCCTGGTCGTGGCACTGGCGCGGACCGCGGCCGCGGCCGGGGCGTCGGTGCTGACGCGGGTCGAGGTCACCGCCGCCACCGGCGACCGCGCGACCCTGCGCGATACCCGCACCGGCGAGACGCTGACCGTGCGGGCCCGCGCCGTCGTCAACGCGACCGGTGTGTGGGCCGATCAGGTCGACCCGAGCATCGAGCTGCGGCCGAGCCGCGGCACCCACCTGGTCTTCGACGCGGCGGCCTTCGGCGGGCTCAGCGCCTCGCTGACGGTGCCGGTGCCGGGCAGCACCAGCCGATTCGTCTTCGCCTTCCCCGCCGCCCACGGCCGGGTCTACCTGGGTCTCACCGATGAGGACGCCCCCGGCCCGGTGCCCGACGAACCGCAACCCACCGACACCGAGATCGATTTCCTGCTCGACACCATCAACCCCGCCCTGCGCGAACCACTGACCCGCGCCGACATCCGCGGCAGCTACGCCGGACTGCGCCCACTGCTGAAAACCGGCACCGACAGCACCGCCGACATCTCCCGCGAACATGCCGTCCTGCGCTCCCCCGACGGCCTGATCACCATCGTCGGCGGCAAACTCACCACCTACCGCAAGATGGCCGAGGACACCGTCGACGCCGCCGTCGCCCACGCGGGGCTGAACGCAGCGCCCTGCCGCACCAAACGACTGCCTCTGGTCGGCGCGGCATCCGGCGCCGCCCGCGACAAGATCGCCGCACCCCCGGTCCTGGTCGACCGCTACGGCTCCGAAGCACCCGCCGTGCTCGCCCGAGCCGGAACCGGCCCCGCCCTGCTGGAGCCGGTGGCCCCCGGAATCGACGTCACCCGAGCCGAATTCGCCTGGGCGATCTCCCACGAGGGAGCCCTGGATACGGCAGACATCCTCGACCGACGCACCCGCATCGGGTTGGTCGACACCGACCGGGCGGCCGCACTGCCCGCCGCCGAAGCGGCAATGGCTCGCGCCAACCAGTGATCCGCGAAATCGCCACCGACAAGCCGATTTCCGATCAGCACCGCGAGTCGCGTCGCCACACCGTTGCCGATTCGTTATCTACCGGTCTCCTGGTATAGCGTCCGCAACCATGCCGAGCTACCTCCATGAAGGTCTGCTTGATCTATTCCGCGCAGACGCCAATCTGGTGGCCACGCTACTGGCCGACGAGTTCGGCCTAGAGGTGCCGATTAATTCCGGAATCCACGCCGAACCATGCGATTTCACCGATGTCGGTCCCAAGGAGTACCGAGGCGACCTGGCGCTCGCGCTCTGCGACGACCGGAACAAACCGTTCCTGGGGGTGTGCGTCGAAGTACAGCTGAGCAGAAAGGCGGATCGTCGATGGAAATGGCCCGTCTACCTGACTACCCTGCGTTCCCGGCTCCGCTGTGCCGCGGTGCTGCTGGTGGTCACGCCGGTTCCGTCCGTAGCACGCTGGGCAGCCGAGCCGATCGAACTCGATCCCGCGGGTTCGGTGATCCGACCACTCGTCCTCGGACCCGAGCGGATCCCGATAGTGACCGACAGCGATGACGCCCAACGTTGCCCTGAACGTGCAACGCTGTCCGCGATCGCGCACGGGTCCGGACCGCACATGGACGAAGTCCTGAACGCGTTCCTCAGCGGCTTGATGAAGACCGACGACGAACGTGCGAAGATGTATCACGACCTGGTCGACGACGCATTGTCGATCGCGGCCAGCCGACGTCTGGAGGAACTGGTGGCGATGGCACCCGAGTACCAAGGCAGGATCGCGCGCAAGTACGTGGCTGAAGGCCGGGCCGAAGAAGCGGCTCGCTTGGTGCTGACGGTACTCACCGCGCGCGGGTTGGAGCTGTCTGCCGATCAGCGCGCACGCGTCGCCGCCTGCCGCGACCTGGACCAACTCGAAGCATGGGTGCGCCAGGCCGTGACCGCGACCTCCACGGACGAACTCTTCGAATGACAACAGCCGCCTGGCCCCGGTAGATGGCCTCTAGTCTGGTACCCGATGGGTGCGCCAGGAAGGAGGCGTGAGTGCGCGGCAGATCATCCACAGTCGGCGTCGCGCCGGGCGAAGGCCTGGTGGCGCGCTTCGACGACGTCATCATCTACATCGGCGCCGAAACCGCCTCTACCGAGCGGATCCTCGGCGCGGTGGAGGCCGTGGCGGCGATCGAGCATCCGGGTGCGGCCATTGCCCAGCGGCTGGCAGCGGTGGTGTTCGGCGCGGGTTCCGCGCCGCCACCGTTCGGTGTGCTCGCCCCCACCGATGACGGGACGCTCGTGCTGTTGCGCGGCGCCGTCGCTGCCCTGATCGACGGTGCCGAAGGGGCTCGGCGCCTCACCGGGTCGCGCGCCTTCACCTGGGTCGACGAGATCGTGAGCGTGCCGATCCGCACCATCACCATCGGCCCGGACAATGGGACCCCGATCACCGAACATCCGCGCACCGATCTGCGTTCTGGCGTCGTTCCCGGTGGCGGCTTCGTGCTGCGCGCCGGTGTCCGCCGCAGTGGGCGCAAGCCCGCCGCGCGTGCGGCGACGCCGGCCCCGCCACCGGGTGAGCCGCCCGCCACCGCGCCCGCCGGCTTCGCCGCCGCCGACGCCGATCCCGAACCCGATCGGCATCCGGCCACCCGCGCCGCCCCGCAGGCGCCGAGCACACCGCCGGCGGCACCGCGGCATCGTGCCCCGGCCTCCGACGCCTCACAGGCCATGTCGCTGGCCTGGTCGCAAGCTCCGGCGACGCCGCGCCCCGACCTGCCGGAACCGGTGGCGCTGCACAAACCGGGCGCACCGGACACCGTCCGCCGCAGGCCCCGCCTCGCCGTCGGCCGCGCATCGAACGCGCAGGTCCCCGGCGTGCTGGTGGCCGAGGACGGCGCCACCTACCCACTGGACCGCCCGTATGTCATCGGCCGCGGCCCGTCGGCCGACGAATCCGTGCGCCGCGCCACCGCGGCCCCGATCGTGTTGCAACGCGACCGCCACATCTCCCGGGTGCACGCCTACGTCTCGCTGGATCGCGGCAAGGTCTTCGTCCGCGATGCGGGCACCGCCTCGGGCACCTTCCTCGCCACGCCCGACTCCCCCGAATGGACTCGCGTCGGCCGGTCGCCCACCGAGTTGCCACCGGGCGGGCGGGTTCGCATCAGCGAACATGTGCTCACCTACCGCGCCGGCGACGGCAACGCGCCGGCCTGAGCCGGGCTGCCGCGGCCGGTCCACCCGCCGCGATCCGGCCATCCCGCACGCGGCCCCGACGCGGAGAGCACAATGGCCCCATGCACCGTAAAGGGCCGACCGAGGATATCGATGAGTCCGCACTGTCGGTGACCCCGCCGAAACAGCAGGCGGCAGGCGTCACCGCGGTGGCCGTCGCAGTGAAGCGAGCGGTCGAGGACATGGGTGTGGTCCGCACGGCCCGCACCCTGGTTCGGCTCAATCAGGTCGACGGTTTCGACTGTCCCGGATGTGCCTGGCCCGAACCCACCGGTCATCGCAGGCCCGCCGAGTTCTGTGAGAACGGCGCCAAGGCGGTGGGCGAGGAAGCCACGCTGCGCACCGTCACCCCGGAGTTCTTCGCCGCCCATTCGATCGCCGAGCTGTCCGGTAAGTCCGGATACTGGCTCGGCAGGCAGGGCAGGCTGACCCACCCGATGGTGCTGCGCCCCGGCCAGGACCACTACACCCCGATCGACTGGGACGAGGCCTATCAGCTGATCGCCGACCGGCTGCGCGCCCTCGACACCCCCGACGAAGCGGTGTTCTACACCTCCGGCCGCACCGCCAACGAGACCGCGTTCCTGTACCAGCTGCTGGTGCGCAGTTTCGGCACCAACAACCTGCCCGACTGCTCGAATATGTGTCACGAATCCTCGGGCACCGCGCTGACCAGCTCGATCGGCATCGGCAAGGGTTCGGTGACCATCGATGATTTCGCCGCTGCCGATCTGATCATCGTCGCGGGTCAGAACCCGGGCACCAACCATCCGCGGATGCTCAGCGCTCTCGCCGACGCCAAGGCCGCGGGAGCACACATCATCGCGGTCAATCCGCTCCCCGAAACCGGGCTGATCGGGTTCCGCGATCCGCAGACCGTCCGGGGTCTCACCACCGGCGTCCCCATCGCCGACGATTTCCTGCAGATCCGCCTCGGCGGCGATATGGCCCTGTTCCAGGGCCTGGGCAAGCTGCTGTTCGAGGCCGAGGACCGCGCGCCGGGCACCGTCGTCGACCGGGCCTTCGTCGACGCGCACACCGCCGGGTTCACCGAGTACGAAAAGCAGGTCCGCGCGGTCGATCTCGATGTGGTCGAGCAGGCGACCGGCCTCACCCGCGCACAACTCGAGTCCACCGCGCGCCGGTTCGCCGGCTCCGAGCGCGTCATCGTCTGCTGGGCCATGGGCCTCACCCAGCAGTCGCACGGTGTCGCCACCATCGAAGAAGCCACCAACCTGCTGCTGATGCGCGGCATGATCGGCAAACCGGGTGCCGGTGTGTGCCCGGTGCGCGGGCATTCGAATGTCCAGGGCGATCGCACCATGGGCATCTGGGAGAAGATGCCCGAATCGTTCCTTGCCGCTCTCGACCGCGAATTCGGCATCACCGCACCCCGCGCGCACGGCCTGGACACGGTGAACGCCATTCGCGCCATGCGCGACGGCAAGGCCCGGGTCTTCTTCGGCATGGGCGGCAACTTCGTCGCCGCCACCCCCGATACCGAGGTCACCGAGGCGGCGTTGCGGGCCTGCGATCTCACCGTGCAGGTCTCCACCAAACTCAACCGCAGCCACGTCGTGCACGGCGCCACCGCCCTGATCCTGCCCACCCTGGGCCGCACCGATCTCGATGTCCAAGACGGCGTGAAACAGCAGGTGTCGGTGGAGGATTCGATGTCGATGGTGCATCTGTCCACCGGTCGGCTGCACCCGGTGAGCGAACACCTGCGCAGCGAGGTCGCCATCGTCTGCGAGCTGGCGCAGCACCTGTTCGGCCCGGACCATCCGGTGCCGTGGGCCGATTTCCGCCGTGATTACGACCGCATCCGTGACGCCATCGCTCGCGTGGTGCCCGGCTGCGCCGACTACAACCGGAAGGTCCGCAGGCGCAATGGTTTCGTGCTGCCGCATCCGCCGCGCGATGCCCGCGAATTCCGCACCGCCACCGGCCGCGCCAACTTCGCCGTCAACGACCTCACCTGGTTACCGGTGCCGCCGGGCCGGCTGATCCTGCAGACCTTGCGCAGCCACGACCAGTACAACACCACCATCTACGGGTTGGAGGATCGCTATCGCGGAATCCACGGTGGGCGCAAGGTCGTGCTCGTCAACGCCGACGACATCGCCGACCTCGGTTTCACCGATGGTGAGCTGGTCGATCTGGTCTCGGAGTGGAGCGACGGTGTGCAGCGCCGGGTCGAGGGCTTCCGCATCGTCGCCTATTCGACCCCGCGCGGCAATGCCGCCGCCTACTACCCGGAGACCAATCCGCTGATCCCGCTCGATCATGTGGCGGCGCGATCGAATACGCCGGTGGCCAAGGCCGTCACCGTCCGGCTGGAGCGGGCGCGCTCATGAGCCGGGTCACCGCTCGCCGCCGGATGCAGCGCGTCTCGCCCGCGGGGCTGGTACAGCGGCCCGACACCTTGGCGGTGGAGGAGCCGCTGGAGGTTCGGGTGAACGGGGCGTCGCTGACGGTCACCATGCGCACCCCCGGCAACGATATCGATCTGGTGCACGGGTTCCTGTTCGCCGAGGGCGTGATCGACTCGGCCGAGGACATCCTCGCCGCCCGCTACTGCGCGGGCACCGACGACGAGGGCCGCAACACCTACAACGTCCTCGACGTCACCCTGCGCACACCTGCCCCGGTCAAGGCCAGGAACTTCCTGACCACCAGCGCCTGCGGGCTGTGCGGCAAGTCCGCGCTCGACGAGGTCCGCACCCGGACCCGCTTCGCCCTGCCCGCCGCGGCGCCGATGATCGGCGTCGACGCGCTGGCCGCCATGCCGGACACGCTGCGCGGCGAGCAGTCGGTCTTCGATGCCACCGGCGGCCTGCACGCGGCCGGGCTGTTCACCGCGGACGGTGCGGTGCTCGCGGTCCGCGAGGACATCGGCCGCCACAACGCGGTGGACAAGGTGGTCGGCTGGGCGGTGCGCGAGCACCGGATTCCGGCCACCGAACTGGTGCTGGTCGTGAGTGGCCGGGCGTCCTTCGAATTGGTGCAGAAGGCCGTCATGGCCGGGATTCCGCTGCTCGCGGCCGTCTCGGCACCCAGCTCACTGGCCGTCGATCTGGCCGCTGAATCCGGACTCACCCTGGCCGGCTTCGTCCGTGGGGAGACGATGAACATCTACACCCACCCGGACCGGATCGTCACCGAAGCGGCGAGCTCGCGCCCCGCGTGATCGATGCGGGGACGTCTCGGAAATTTCTCGAAGCGCGAGCCCGAAAACGCTCGCGCCGACCTGAGCGTCCGTCGCGGAGAGCTCATCGCGCGGACGCTCAGCGCCGGGTTCTCAGTCGGCGAGGGCCTCGAGCAGGGCGGCGCGCTGGCGTGCGCCCAGGCCGCCGATGCGGCGGTCCTCGGGGATCTCGGCCTGGTCGAGCAGCTTCGCCGCCTTGACCGGGCCCACACCGGGAAGGGCCTTGATGACGGCCGCGACCTTCGTCTTCTTGACCAGGTCGTCGGAGTCGGCCTTTTTCAGCAGATCAGCCACTGAGACCTTGCCCGACTTCACCTTGCCGATCAGTTCGGAGCGCGCCTTGCGGACCGCCGCCGCTTTGGCCAACGCTTCAGAGCGCTGTTCCGCGGTCATGGTAGGCAGTGCCATGTCTCCTCCGCTTTCACTCGTCACTCGAACATCTGACTCGAACATCTGGTTGACCGGACCGATTCAACATCACCGTACCGACAAGGTACGCCCGACACACCGGGGAAAAACACACTGGATAACGCGATGATTTTCCGCGCCGCGGCCCGTCGGAACCGATAACGAGCCCGAATCGACCGGGTGAAGAAGGAAAGGATCGGACCCATGGAGCTGTCCCTGACCCTGTTCGTCACCCTCGACGGCGTCTACCAGGCGCCCGGCGGTCCGGAGGAAGATCCGAGCGGCGGCTTCACCCAGGGCGGGTGGCTGGCCCCCTTTGTCGACGACGAATTCGGCGCCTTCATCGATGCCATATTCGGCCGGGCCGAGGCCTTCCTGCTCGGACGCCACACCTACGACATCTTCGCGAGCTACTGGCCCAAGATCACCGACAGTGACGATGTGGTGCCGGTGAAACTGAACGCGCTGCCCAAGTTCGTCGTGAGCAGCCACCTCGATCACGCCGACTGGGCCGGTACCGAGATCCTGCGCGGCGACCTGCTCACCGAGATCACCGCGATCAAACAACGGCCGGGCGGCGAGGTACAGGTGCACGGCAGCGGCGCCCTCGGGCAGAGCTTGCTCGCCGCCGGGATGGTGGACACCCTGAAGCTGGTCACCGCACCCGTGGTGCTCGGCCAGGGCAAGCGGCTGTTCGCTGATGGCATGCGCCCCACCGGGTTCCGGCTCACCGAGTCGCGTGCGAGCTCGGCGGGACTGATCATGTCCACCTACCGCGCGGCAGGCACCCCGGAGTACGGATTGGTGGGCGAGTGACGCGCGTAACAACGAGGACGCGCGCACCGACACATCAGCAGGAGCACCCGCACGGATCAAGGTTCAACGGCGAACCAGGGAGATCAAAGACGCTCTCCAGCACCGGGCGCGGACCGGAATTCCACCGGCCGTCACCGTATCCCAGCGGGTGACAACTGAAGGGACAGTCCGTTCCCACCTCGGCGGGACCGCCGGACTGCTATCGTGCCGAACTAGAACACGTTTCAATTCGGTAGGAGTTCCCATGGCACGGCAGATCCGCGATGTGGTCGAGGAGTACGTCAAGCTGGTCGGCAGCGGCACGTCCGAGGACGTGGTCGCGCTGTACGCACCGGACGCGACCGTCGAGGACCCGATCGGCACCCCGCCGAAGCACGGGCACGACGCGATCCGCGAGTTCTACAACGTCCTGGCGAACCTGGAGCGCGAATCCACCCTGCATGCCGACACCGTCCGCATCGGCGGCAACCAGGCGGCATTCATGTTCACCCTCGTCACCAAGGCAGGCGACCAGCGTGTGACGCTGCGCCCGATCGATGTGATGGAGTTCGACGACGAGGGCCGGATCACCCATATGCGCGCCTACTGGAGCCAGGACGACATGAGCATCGAACCCGCCTGATCCAGCGCAGGGTGACCGCGCCCATCCACAGCCGTGCAGCCCGGTGATGCGGCGGGCGCCGGTCACCTTTCTTTTGCCGCCGCCCGCGATCGTCGGCATCTACTCGGCCCGGATGTCCTCGATCGATCGCACAGGACCGATCGCGGCCGGCCGCGGGTAGCACTCAGATCACCAGGCAGGCGTACCCGATGTGCATGCCCACCCCCACCTCCACCTGGACCCACGGGGCGATCTCCTGCGCCGTGGTCGGCTGCACCGCTTGGAGCGTGTGGTGGCCGCGCGTCGTCGGCGTCCAGGTGACCAGTGCGACGCCGTCGGTGGGCGCAACGGTGGCAAACGGCACTCCGTTGTCGTAGAAGGTCACCGGCGTCAACCCCTCGGTGAGCCGGGCCCGTACGGTGTATTGGCAAGTGGTGCCGTAGTTGGTGATCGGCCCGAACGAGAAGTCCGGCATCACGCTCACCTGCGTGACGGTGGCTTCGGCCGAAGGTGCGGTGACCGCGAGGCCGAAGGTGGCCGCGGCGGCGGCTGCGGCCGCCAGCGCCGGGATGCGGGCTCGGAAACGCTTCGACATCGGCCGCTCCTCGTTGTGCGACGCCTGCAGGTGCACCGACCCTACAACGATCACACCGGCCGAGAGGCCGTCATCGCCAACTCGGCGCCGAAACGATGAACGGCCCGCCCACAGTGTGGGCGGGCCGTCCTTGCGACTGTGTCAGGCCGACTTCTCGCGGCGCTCGGCGCGTTCGCGCTTGCGCGGGACGATGGTGGGCAGCACGTTGTCGTTGACGGTGTCGGCGTCCACGACCACCTTCGCGACATCGTCGCGGCTGGGGATGTCGAACATCACCTGCTGCAACACCTCCTCCATGATGGCGCGCAGGCCGCGGGCACCGGTGCCGCGCAGGATGGCCTGATCGGCCACCGCTTCGAGCGCGTCGCGGGTGAACTCGAGATCCACCCCATCCATCTCGAACAGCCGGATGTACTGCTTGACCAGCGCGTTCTTCGGCTCGGAGAGGATCTTGACCAGCGAATCCTTGTCCAGGTTCGTCACCGAGGCGACCACCGGGAGGCGGCCGATGAACTCGGGGATCAGGCCGAACTTGATCAGATCCTCCGGCATCACATCGGCGAAGTGGTCGATGGTGTCGACCTCGGCCTTGGAGCGCACCTCGGCGCCGAAGCCGATACCGCGATGACCGGTGCGGTCGGAGATGATCTTCTCCAGCCCGGCGAACGCGCCCGCCACGATGAACAGCACGTTGGTGGTGTCGATCTGGATGAATTCCTGATGCGGATGCTTGCGCCCGCCCTGCGGCGGCACGCTGGCCTGGGTGCCCTCCAGGATCTTCAGCAGCGCCTGCTGCACACCCTCACCGGAGACGTCACGGGTGATCGAGGGGTTCTCGCTCTTGCGGGCGATCTTGTCGACCTCGTCGATGTAGATGATGCCCGTCTCGGCGCGCTTGACGTCGTAGTCGGCGGCCTGGATCAGCTTGAGCAGGATGTTCTCGACGTCCTCACCGACGTAGCCTGCCTCGGTGAGCGCGGTGGCGTCGGCGATGGCGAACGGCACATTGAGCATCTTGGCCAGCGTCTGCGCCAGATAGGTCTTACCGCAGCCGGTGGGGCCGAGCATCAAAATGTTGGACTTGGCCAGCTCGACGCTCTCGCCGCGGCTGTCGCGCCCCTTGTCGCCGGCCTGGATCCGCTTGTAGTGGTTGTAGACCGCCACGGCGAGCGTGCGCTTGGCCGTGTCCTGGCCGATCACGTAGTTCTCCAGGAAATCCCGGATCTCGGCGGGTTTGGGCAACTCATCGAGTTTGACTTCGCTGGACTCGGCCAGCTCCTCTTCGATGATCTCGTTGCACAGGTCGATGCACTCGTCGCAGATGTACACCCCGGGTCCCGCAATGAGCTTCTTGACCTGCTTTTGACTCTTTCCGCAGAACGAGCACTTCAGCAGATCGCCGCCATCACCGATGCGCGCCATCTCGTGGGTCCTACTTCCTTGTTCGCGTGCAACCGTCCATCCAGTTGCCAGCTTTCCGCCACCTGTGGAAGGTGTCGTTGAATCCGTCGACCGTATCCGGGTGGTGGTGCACTGCTGTCAACCGGGAGCAAAGGTCCCTAGGTCGACCGTACCCGGTGTGCGCGAAACTGGTCGACAACTCGCGCATGTTTCTCGCCGGGGTTGTGCGGGTTCTCACCATGATTCACCCGATTCGCCCGGTCGCCGAGCCGTCCGCCACACGCGCAACTTTTCAGCAATCCCCGCGTGTCGGCTGGACCCGCGGCGCACGGGGCGCCGCGGGTCACCGCACTACTTCTGCGCGCTCAGCTTGCGGTAGTCGAACACCGTGTCGATGATGCCGTAATCCTTGGCATCTTCGGCGGTGAGGATCTTGTCGCGGTCGGTGTCCTTGCGGATGGTGTCGGGGTCCTTGCCGGTGTGGCGGGCCAGCGTGGTCTCCATCAGACGACGCATGCGCTCGATCTCGGCGGCCTGGATCTCCAGGTCCGACACCTGACCCTGGATGCCACCCTCCAGCGACGGCTGGTGGATGAGCACGCGGGCGTTGGGCAGGCAGGCCCGCTTACCGGGGGTACCGGCGGCCAGCAGCACCGCGGCCGCGGAGGCGGCCTGGCCCAGGCAGACGGTGGCCACATCGGCACGCACGTACTGCATGGTGTCGTAGATGGCCATCAGCGAGGTGAACGAGCCACCCGGCGAGTTGATGTACATGGTGATGTCGCGGTCGGGATCGAGCGACTCGAGCACCAGCAGCTGGGCCATGATGTCGTTCGCCGAGGCGTCGTCGACCTGCACGCCGAGGAAGATGATGCGCTCCTCGAACAGCTTGTTGTACGGGTTGGACTCCTTGACGCCGAAGCTCGAGTGCTCGATGAACGACGGCAGGATGTAGCGGGCCTGCGGGCTGGCCGGCGCGATACCGGACAGGCCTGCGCGGGGGTCGATCAGGTTGGCCATCTTCGTCTCCAAAGTCGGTGGGAGGTGAGCTGATTCGCGGCTCAGTTACCGGCGCCGTTCGCCTGGCGAGCGCTGTTGATCACGCGATCGATGAAGCCGTACTCGAGCGCCTGGTTCGCGGTGAACCAGCGGTCGCGGTCGGCGTCGGCGGTAACCTGCTCCACCGTCTGGCCGGTGTGCAGCGCCTGCAGTTCGTTGAGTTCGCGCTTGGTGTGCGCGAGCTGCTCGGCGTAGATCGAGATGTCGGCGGCGCTACCACCGATGCCCGCCGAGGGCTGGTGCATCATGATCCGGGTGTGCGGCAGCGCGTAGCGCTTGCCCTTGGTGCCCGCGGTGAGCAGGAACTGCCCCATCGATGCGGCCAGGCCGAAGGCGATGGTCGCGATATCGCACTCGGCGTACTGCATGGTGTCGTAGATGGCCATACCGGCGCTGACCGAGCCGCCCGGCGAGTTGATGTAGAGCGAGATGTCGCGGGTCGGGTCCTCGGCGGCCAGCAGCAGGATCTGCGCGCACAGCTTGTTGGCGATGTCGTCGTCGACCTGGGTACCCAGGAAGATGATGCGGTCGCGGAGCAAGCGCTCGTACACCGAATCACTGAGGTTGAGACCAGCAGTCGCGGATGTCATGACCCCTGCCTGGTTGATTGTCACGGATACCTGCCTTCTCTCGCCGGCTCGTTGCTGACACAAACATTAACGAAGCAGGGCGGCACCGAACTCCCGGTACCGCCCTTCTTCGCTCACAGCGCAATCTCGCTGGCGCTCGATTGCACTGTGCGCGACCGCGCGCTGTGTTTTCGGTTCACTCGCTTCGCTCGCTTACAGCGCAATATCTATTCGGCTTACTTCTCGGCGTCGGCCGAGGCCTCGGTGGTCTCGGCGGCCGCCTCGGTGTTCTCCTCGGCCGAATCTTCCGGAGCACCGAACATTTCGGTGGTGTCGACGGTGTTGCCCGCGGAGTCGGTGACGGTGGCCTTACCGACCACACCGGCCAGCGCCTTGCCCCGGCGGACGTCGGCGAACACCGCGCCGAGCTGACCGGCCTGCTGCACCTGCTGGATGAACTGCTCCGGCGACATGCCGTAGCGCTGGGCCTGGAACAGGATGCGCTCGGTGAGCTCCTCCTGGCCGACCTGGGTGCCCTCGGCCTCGGCGATGGCGTCCAGCAGCAGCTGGGTCTTCACCGACTTCTCGGCGGCCTCCTTGGTGTCCTTGTCGAACTCCTCGCGGCTGGAGCCCTGGGCCTCGAGCGCCTCGGCGAACTTGGCCTCGTCGTGGTCGAAGCCGTGCACGGCATCGTGCTCGACGGCGTCGATCTCGGCCTTCACCACGGCCTCGGGCAGCGGCACCTCGACCTTGTCGAGCAGCTGCTCGAGCACCTTGTCGCGGATGTCGCCGGCCTGCTGGACCTTCTTGACCCGCTCCACGCGGCCGCGCAGATCGGCCTTCAGCTCGTCGAGGGTGTCGAATTCGCTGGCCAGCTGGGCGAACTCGTCGTCGGCCTCGGGCAGCTCGCGCTCCTTGACCGAACCGACGGTGACGGTGATGACGGCTTCCTTGCCCGCGTGCTCGCCCGCCACCAGGGTGGAGGTGAACTCCTTGGACTCACCGGCGGACAGGCCGATCACGGCCTCGTCCAGGCCCTCGATGAGCTGGCCGGAGCCGACCTCGTGGGACAGGCCGGTGGTCGAGGCCTCCGGCACGTCCTCGCCGTCGACGGTGGCCGACAGGTCGATGGAGATGAAGTCGCCCTCCTGCACCGGGCGCTCGACGCCGGTGAGGGTGCCGAAGCGCTGACGCAGCGACTGCAGCTGCTCGTCGATGTCGGAATCGTCGACGGTGATGGCGTCGACGGTGACCTCGATGGTGCTGTAGTCGGGCAGGGTGATCTCCGGGCGGACGTCGACCTCGGCGGTGAACGCCAGCTCCTGGCCGTCTTCGATCTTGGTGATCTCGATTTCGGGCTGGCCGATGACCTTCACCTCGGAGGTGGTGACGGCCTCGCTGTAGCGGGCCGGGAGCACGTCGTTGACGACCTGCTCCAGGATCGCGCCGCGGCCCAGGCGCGCCTCGAGCAGCTTGGCCGGCGCCTTGCCCGGGCGGAAGCCGGGGATACGGACCTGCTTGGCCAGCGCCTTGTAGGCCTTGTCGAAGTCCGGCTTCAGCTCCTCGAAGGGCACCTCGACATTGATCCGGACCCGTGTCGGGCTCAGCTGCTCGACGGTGCTCTTCACGGACATGCTCCTTGTTCGTAGTTCATCGGTCGTTGACGTCGGTGTGTCCCCCCGATCGCATCCAGGCAAGGTTAGTCGACCGGTGCGCACGCCCTGCAATCCGGGCACGCGAACGCCCCCGGCGCTACCGCAGCGGCGGCGCGGGCAGGGCGAGGACCTCGGGGGTCAGTTGTCCGGTACGTCTACCGCGTCGGTGACGAAGACCAGGGTCTCGTTCGGCTTGATGCCGTTGCCACCCATGCCGTAGCCGAGGTCGGGCGGAATGATCAGCAGCCTGCGGGTGCCCTCGTTGACGCCTTCGAGGCCCTGATCCCAGCCGGGGATGACCATACCGGCGCCGAGGGTCAGTTCGAACGGTTCGCCACGGTCGAAGGAGCTGTCGAGCTTCTGCTTGTCCGACCAGGTGACCAGCGTGTAGTTCATCTTCAGTTCCTGGCCGGGCTGCGCGCCCGGGCCGGAGCCCGCGACGAGATCCTTGACGATCAGCTGCTTCGGCGGATCGCAGTCGTCGGGGATGGTGATGGTGGGGGCCTCACCGAAGCCGCCGGTGACGCCGATGTCGTCGGCGGTGCATTCACGGCCGGTGGACGGCTTCGGAGTGGGCGCACCGGTCGCGGCGTACGCGCTCGTCGCGGCCGTGGCGGTGGCCGCGGCCTCGCTGTCGGAGCTGTCGTCGGAGCCGCAGGCCGACAGCGCGAAGGCGGCCACGGCGAGGGTGGCGATACCGATGGTCCTGGCGGAGGTAGGCATGCCGCGCACCCTAATCGACGCGGCCGGGCAGCGACCGATCGAGCCCGCGCCTGCCGGTCCCCGATCGAGTCCTGGGCCCAGCACGGGTCCGGCCGGTAGCCTGACGGGGAATCTCCATCCGGTGCGTGGCACGAACGTGAGGAGAATCGCCCATGGCACAGCCTGGCTCACAAGGCAATCCCGCCGCCGAGGACACCTCGGCCGACAATGTCGGTGGTAGCGGCGGCCGGTCGGTGGCGCCGAGCCCGTATCGACTCACCGACGCCCCCGGCCCACTCGACGCCGACGAACTCGCGGCCGTGGACGCCTGGTGGCGGGCGGCGAACTATCTGTCGGTGGGCCAGATCTATCTGATGGCCAACCCGCTGCTGCGCGAACCGCTGCGCGCCGAGCACATCAAACCCCGGCTGCTCGGCCATTTCGGCACGGTGCCCGGACTGAATCTGGTGTGGGTGCATGCCAATCGGGCCATCCTGGCCCGCGATCTCGACGCGGTGTTCGTCGCCGGTCCCGGTCACGGCGGCCCGGGGCCGAACGCCTGTGCGTGGCTGGAGGGCACCTATTCCGAGCTGTACAGCCACGTCCCGCGCGATGTCGATGGCATGCGCGCGCTGTTCGCGCAGTTCTCCTTCCCCGGCGGGGTGCCGAGCCACTGCGCGCCGGAGACGCCCGGTTCCTTCCACGAGGGTGGTGAGCTCGGATACTCACTGCTGCACGCCTTCGGCGCCGCGCTGGATCACCCGGACCTCACCGTGTTCTGCGTGGTCGGCGACGGCGAGGCCGAGACGGGGCCGTTGGCGGGCAGCTGGCATGCCGACAAGTTCCTCAACCCCGCCCGCGACGGCGCGGTGCTGCCGATTCTGGCGCTCAACGAATACAAGATCGCCAATCCGACGATTCTGGCCCGGGTCCCCGAGCCCGAGTTGATCTCGCTGATGCGTGGGTACGGCTACGAGCCGCTGCTGGTGTCCGGCCGCGATCCCGCACGGGTGCATCAGGCCATGGCGCAGGCGATGGACACCGCACTGGAGCGGATCGCGCAGATCCAGCGGGCCGCGCGCGGCGACGGTGACGGTTCCCGCCCGCATTGGCCGATGATCGTATTGCGCACCCCCAAGGGCTGGACCTGTCCCCCGGTGGTGGACGGCGAACCCGTGGAGGGCACGTTCCGCGCACATCAGGTCCCGCTGCCCGCGGCCCGCACCGACGACGCCCACCGGCGGGTGCTCGAAGAGTGGTTGCGGTCGTATCGGCCCTCGGAGCTGTTCGACGAGTCCGGGGCTCCCGTCTCGGAGTTGATGGATCTCGTCCCCGCCGGTGATCGGCGGATGAGTGCGAACCCGGTGAGCAATGGCGGCGCGCAGGTGCGCGATCTGCGGTTGCCGGATTGGCGCGATTTCGGCGTCGAGGTGCCCGCGCCCGGCGCGACCCAGCACGAGGCCACCCGGGTACTCGGCGGCTGGCTGCGCGAGGTGACCGCACACAACCCGGACAACTTCCTGACCTTCGCGCCGGATGAGCTGGCCAGCAACCGTTTACAGGACATCCTCGAGGTCACCGGACGCAACTGGCAGGCCGAGATCGACGAGTTCGACGTCGGGCTCGACCGGCGGGGCAGGGTGATCGAGGTGCTGTCCGAGCACATGTGCCAGGGGCTGCTCGAAGGCTATCTGCTCACCGGCAGGCACGGCGTGTTCACCTGCTACGAGGCCTTCGTGCACATCGTCGACGCCATGTTCAATCAGCACGCCAAATGGCTCGACGCGAGCGCGGCGGTGCCGTGGCGGCGCCCGATCCCGAGCCTGAATTATCTGCTGTCGTCGCATGTCTGGCGGCAGGACCACAACGGCTTCACCCATCAGGACCCGGGTTTTCTCGATGTGGTGCTGAACAAGAAGCCCGAGATCGTGCGGGTGTACCTGCCGCCGGACGCCAACACACTGCTGTCCACGTTCGACCATTGCCTGCGTTCGCGCCACTACGTGAACGTGGTGGTGGCGGGCAAACAGCCACAGGCCGATTGGCTTTCGGTCGAGGCAGCGGCGCTGCATTGCGCGCGCGGGATCGGTATCTGGGAGTGGGCGGGTAACAACGACGAACTCGGCGCCGCCCCGGATGTGGTGCTGGCCTGTGCCGGTGACGTGCCGACCCTCGAGACGCTGGCCGCCGCGGCCATCCTGCGCGAGCACCTGCCGCATCTGCGGGTGCGGGTGATCAATGTGGTGGATCTGATGCGGCTGTTGCCGAGCACCGAACACCCGCACGGGCTCCCCGATTCCGAATTCGACACCCTGTTCACCCGCGATCGCCCGGTGATCTTCGCCTTCCACGGCTACCCGTGGCTCATCCATCGGCTCACCTACCGGCGCACGAACCACTCGGGCCTGCACGTGCGCGGATACAAGGAGCGCGGAACCACCACCACCCCGTTCGACATGGTGATGCTCAACGATATGGATCGCTATCACCTGGTCATCGACGTGATCGACCGGGTGCCGGGGCTGCGCGAGAAGGCCGGCGGCCTGCGCCAGCAGCTGCAGGACGCACGGCTGCGAGCCCGGGCCTGGACCCGAGAGCACGGGGAGGACATCCCCGCGGTGGCACAGTGGACGTGGCCCGACGGCTCAGATCATTGCCCGACGTAATGAAACGAGTTACATTCGGTAGCAAGGTCGCTTGCAACTGCTAGCAAGCAGCAAGCGGCCGGGGCGTTTCGCAGACAAAGGAGTCTGATCATGCCGGCTACCGGGACCGATGGCGTGTGGGCCGAGGAGTCCGTCCCACCCCTCTCGCAGATGCTCATCGACGACCGCTTCGTGCCGGTGGCCATGAAGTTCTTCGCGATGGTCCCTCGTCGCCGCCACGGTGGCGCGGCGCTCGCGGTCTACCTGGACGGCGAGCCGGTGCTCGACATCTGGAGCGGCTGGGCCGCACCGGGCCGGCGCTGGCGCGGCGACACCATGGCGCTGGCCTACTCCACCGGCAAGGGCGTCGCCGCGACGGTGGCGCACCGGCTGATCGAACGCGGCCTGCTCGCGCTGGACGAACCGGTCGCCAGCTACTGGCCCGAGTTCGCCGCCAACGGCAAGGGCACCATCACCGTCCGCGAGGTGCTCAACCATCGCGCCGGCCTGCAACGCACCCGCGGGCTCCTCGACGATCCCGACGGCATGCTCGACCACGACACCCTGGCCGCCGCGCTCGCCGCCGCGGCACCCGATCCGCTGCGGCTGCGCGCCTCCGGCTATCACGGGCTGACGTTCGGCACGCTCGTGGCCGAGATCGCCCAGCGTGCGACCGGCTTGCCGTTCCCCCAGCTGGTGCGCACCGAACTGGCCGAGCCGCTGGGGCAGGACGACCTCTGGTTCGGCGTACCCGACCACCATCGGGCGCGCATCGCACCGCTGTCGCCGCGCCTGCACATCGCCCGCGTTCCACTCGATCGGCTGACCGGCCTGACCGGATCGCTGCGGCCGCTGACCTCGCTGCGCGAAGTGATCTACGACGGCTGGGCCGAGATGAGCCAGACCGAGCGCCCCTACACGGCGATGATGCCCGGCTGGAACGGCGTGTTCACCGCGCGCGCACTGGCCGCGAT
Source organism: Nocardia sp. CDC519 (assembly GCF_059509835.1). Classification (NCBI taxonomy): domain Bacteria; kingdom Bacillati; phylum Actinomycetota; class Actinomycetes; order Mycobacteriales; family Nocardiaceae; genus Nocardia; species Nocardia sp. CDC519. Next base: position 4,491,948 of record NZ_CM183377.1, read on the forward strand.
GTACGGCGCGATCGCCAATGACGGACGCGTCGGCCATCGGCGGCTGCTGAAGCCCGAAACCACCAGGATGATCGCGAGGATGCCCGCCAACAGCCGCTTCGACTATGTGCTCGGCGCCCCGCCGCACCATGCGCTCGGCTATCACCGCGGCATCGTCGGGGCCACCCTGACCAGGCACGCCCTCGGCCATTACGGCATCGGCGGCTCCGGCGCGATGGCGATGCCCGGTCTGGGGCTGTCGATCGCCTTCGTCACCAACCAACTGGGCAATCACGCCATGTCGCTGGGTGATGGACGGCTGCCGATGCTCGCGGCCGCGGCGGTGCGGTCCGCGCGGTCCGCGCGTTCGGCGCATGGTGGCGGCCCGGCGGAACTGACTGCTGCCGCGAGCTGAGCCGACGGCCCGCCGGAGCGAACGGCCTCAGCGCGAGAGCGAACGGCCTCAGCGCTCGCCTTTGAGCTTGCGCCAGCCGCCGGCGCGGTTGTTGGCGATGATCTGCCGGAACATGGCCAGCAGCGCGGGCGCGTTCAGCGTTTCGCCCTCATGGATCGCGACGGTGCGGGCGGTCTTGTTGTCGTGCCCGCCGGTGATGATGCCCTCCGGGTCGGGGACGATCGCGCCGTCGTAGAGGAAAACATTCACATGCGATCGCGCCGCTAGAAGCGCGCAGATATTGCCGTCGAGCACGAAATACGGCTGGACGGTCCGCTTGATCGTCTCCTGCACCTGCGGGTCGGCCGCGTGCACGAGATCGCGCACCTCCCGGCAGATCTGCTGCTGCCAGGCGGGCAGCGCGTCGATGTAGTCATCCACGCGCGGATCGACTCGGTAGGTCACCTCTCGATCACACCACGCACAGCACAGTCCGGTCAGCACTTCCCAGCCCCGGGAATAGCGGTACTGCAATCAGCGTCACATCGACTATCGTACCGTTATATAACGACACATTGATTGGGTCAGGCAGCGCCGAGGCCCAGCCGCCGACCCGATGCGGGCACTGGCACAACGAACGGAGCAGACCATGAGCAGCACTTTCCACCGGGGCACGGTCCGCAAGATCCTGGCCACCACCGCCCTCGCCGGCGCGCTGGCCCTCGTACCCGCCGCGGTGGCGCCGCAGATCGCGGCCGCGATGCCCGCGGGCGCGGACGCCAAGGCTTCCAGCCAGCGCGGCGACAGCCACAGCAGCCGTGGCAGCGACAGCCACGGGCACGGCCACGGGCGTGGTTACGGTCAAAGCCGCGGATACGGCCAGGGACGCGGTTACGGCTCGCACAACCACGGCGGACTGCGCAACTCCTCCAGCCACACCGAGTCCGACAACAAGCCCGGCTACAGCAGCCGTTGCCACGGCGAGTGCGGCCCGGACTAAATCCCGCAGGCACCGCCGACCACGATGATCGAATCAGCGCCCGCGCGTCCGCCTCGGGCGCTGCGGTCGTTGTTCGGCCTCCGCACGCACCCGTTCGGCCAGCTCGGGCGGCACGTGGGCGGCAATATCGTTGCGGGAGGAGATCATCAGCTTCTGCCGAATACCCGCCACCTGCGCGTCGACGGTGCGGACCGAACTGCGCCGCCGGCCGGCGATCGCGCTGTTGGGCCAGCCGGCCGCGGCGAGGATGGCGACATCACGTTCGGCCCGCGACAGGGCGTCCCACAGGCGCGAGCGCGGCGGGGCCGGGTGCTCCCCCGGTCCGTCCTCGCGCCACTGGCCTTCGCCGAATGCGGCCGCCGACGCCTCCATGGCCAGCCGCAATTCGGCAGCGACCAGGGGCAGCGCCGCGACCGCCACGCCCATCGTCCGGTCGAATTCCTCGAAACTTCCCACCATGCGGGCGATCTCGGTGGCCATCGCGACCGCTGCGCGCCGCTCGCGTTCGGCCTGCAGCAGCCGGGTCTTGGCGATGATGCGCGCGGCGACCGCCCAGGTGGCGGTCCAGCTGTCGCTGGTGCGTCGCAGATCCGCGGGCAGCGCGTCGATCAGTTCCAGCGCTTCCCGCGCGCGACCGTGTTTCGCCAGCGCGACCGATCGCGTGATCTGCGCCCACGCCTTGGTCAGATTCGAGCCGGAGCTCATCGAACGCTCCAGATAGCGCGCGGAACTGTGCAACGCCGCGGCCCGGGAACCGAGCGCAGCGCGGCACAGGGCCAGGAACATATCGCTGCCCTCCTCGCCTGCGTGATCGCCGGCCTCCGCGTATTTGCGGCGGGCCCGGTCCAGCACGCTGACGGCTCGCGGGTCGCGACGGACGAGCATCAGCTCGAGACCCCACGTCCATTCGACGGGAGCGGGCAGGCCGGTATCGATGCCGATGGTCTCGCGCCACGTCACGCCGGTCACCGCATCGGTGCGGCACAACGTCACGCATTCGTCGAGCAGCCGGGCCGCGTATTCGTTGCGGCCCTGCCAGATGGCATTCCACGCCAGCATCGCCGACGCGCGAATGCGATGCCTGACACCCGCCGGCGAGGACGTCTGCGCCGCCTCGAGCGCCCGCTCGGTCAGCCGGGTGACCGCCCATCCCCCGCATCGGATCGACGGGATCCAGGTGGCGAGCAGGACGGCGGCCGTCTCCAAGGCGACGACGGCGGTCTCCGGATCATCGAGTCCGGTGTCGATGGCCAGCAGGATGTTGTCCCAGGCCGTGCGCACCCACTGCACCCAAGCCCACTCGCGCGGCCCGAACCAGTCATCGGCCCCGACCACCACTCGATCGCGGTAGTAGCAGCGGTGCCGATCCGCCATGCGGATCGCCTCGGCCGGATCCCGGCGCTGCAGGCGATCCCGTGCGAACACCCGCACGCTCTCCACCAGGTACCACCGCACCGATTCGGCGGTCTGGTGGGTCGATAGCAGGGAGCGTTCCGCCAGCCGTTCCAGCAGATACTCGACGGTGCCGGGCGAGAGCAGATGATCGGCGCACACCGCGACGGCGTCGGCGAGCTCGATACCGTTGCGCACCGCGTCCGCGCCGTCGGTCTCGTATCCGGCCGCGAACACCGACAGTCGTTCCAGCAGCAGCTTTTCCTCTGGCCCGCACAGGTCGTAGGACCACGCGATGACGTCGTACACGCCGCGATGGCGGTGCTCGTTGCCCACCCGCACACCATGTGACCAGCGCATGCGCTTGTCGTCGAGATCGCCGGTGAGTTCGGCCAGCACCATTGCCGGCGGCTGATGACGTAGCCGGGCCGCGGCCAGCCGGACGAACAGCGGGCTGTGATCGACGTGGCGGCAGATCTGTTCGGCGATCTCGATCTGCTCCGGATCGTCGGGAATCGGGCGTCCGGTGCGTTCGGCGCGCTGCCGCAACAGGGCAAGCGACTGGCCGGGGGCCAGCGGCGGCACGGTGAGGATGTATTCGTCGATCCAGCCGATCGGTTCCCGGCTGGTGGCGAGAATAGTCAGCGCGGGCGCGGTGGCCAGCAGTTTCGTGATCACCCGGCCGACGCTGCGGAGCACGTGCTCGCAGTTGTCCAGCACCAGGATTCGCCGCTCGTCGGAGGCCGTGGCGTCGGTGAAGGTGCTCATCAGCAGATCCCACTCCGACGGATCGGCGCCGTCGCTGCGCATCACCGAGCGCACCACGTCTTCGTCGGCGAACCGGTCGTCGCGTTCGACCTCGGCCAGCCTGGCCCAATACACCGGTTGACGCTGATCGTGCGGTATGCGACGCAGGGCTTCGGCCGCGAGCCGGGTCTTGCCGATTCCGCCGGGCCCGACCAGGGTGATCAACCGCGCGTCACCGGCCAGCAGGGCATCCAGCCGGGCCAACTCGGCCGTCCGCCCGACGAATTCGCTCACCCCGAGGTACTCGTGAGCGGATTCGGAGAGCACTCCGTCGGACACCGGTAACACGACCATATGGACGTAAATTAGCCGATGGACCGTGCGCCGGAAGAAAATTTCGCCGGAGGAGGCCGCTACGGGGCCACTGTCACGCCGACCGTCTACCGTGTTCAGCTCGTCGCGCGGCTCGCATGCTGATAGTGCATGCCGACCACGGCGCTGTCGAAGGTCATCACGTCGACCAGTTGCAGCCCGGCGGCTTCGGGACCGGTGTGGAACAACCGAACTCCGCCGCCGAGCAACATCGGATGGACGAACAACCGGTATTCGTCGACCAGATCGTGCCGGATGAAGGTGGATGCGGTCTCCGCGCCGCCGAACAGCACCATGTCGCAGTCCGGCCGGTCGCGCAGTGCCGCCACCTGCTCGACCATGTCGTCGCCGATCACGCTGGTGTTCCACGGCGCGGTGCGCAGGGTGCGGGAGAAGACGATCTTCGGCTTCTGCTTCCAGCAGCGGGCGAAATCCAGGTAGAACGGCGAGATCCCCGGCGCCGCATCGGCGGTCGGCCAGAACGAGGCCATGATCTCGTAGGTTTTGCGGCCGTAGAGGAACAGGTCGGCGCGGCGCAACTGGTCCAGAGACGATTCGCACAGCTCCTCGTCCACGACCGGCCAGTGGACCTCGTCATCCGGTCCTTCGGCGAAGCCGTCGAGCGAAATCTGCATCCATAACGTCACGCTTCCCATTCCAGGCAACCCTCACTGTCCCTAGCTGTGCGACAGTGCGCATTGTTGCTCCGGGCCGCGGCGGCGCGCATCGGTAGGCGCGCGACTATCTACCTAGGTAGAAACGGTGCCGGCCGTGCGCGCGCTATGCCTACGCGGACTACCGCAGGCCGGCACTGCCGCTGGGCAGCGACAGCCCGAACGGCAGGCCGGGAATGTGTGGCGCCGGCTGTGCGGGTCCGCCGTCGAACAGGTCCGTATCGCAGTGCGCGCCCTGCTGCCACGGTGCGCAGGGCGGATCGGCGTCGTCGTGCGATTGCGGTGTGGGTGTGTTCGGGAAGAAGGGGCTGAGCGGATAGCCCGGGTCGGGGAACGGCCAGCGGTCGTTGTGCCAGCCGTCGTTAGGGTCGTGCGGGTGGATGGGATCGGCGGGCGCCGGTTGACCGAGGTCAGGCGTGTCCGGGCGGTCGGGGGGCGAGGGCAGTTGCGGAGCCTCACCGCCGGGGAGGGTGCCGATCCCGGAGTCCCCGCCCAGGTCGGGAAGACCGGGCAGGCCCGGATCGGGTGTACTGCCGCCGAATCCGCCGCCGGCACCTCCGTCGCCCAGACCGCCACCGAAGCCACCATCACCGCCGATGCCGCCGTCACCGAAGCCGCTTCCGGCTCCGCTGTCGCTGGTGACGCCGCCGTCACCGAGTCCACCGCCGATACCTCCATCACCGAGGCCACCGCCGGTACCGCTGTCGGTGCTGATCCCGCTGTCAGTCGTGGTCCCGCTATCGGTCGTGGTCCCGCTATCGGTCGTGGTCCCGCTGTCGGCCGTGGTCCCACTATCGGCCGTGGTACCGCTATCGGTGATCTCACCGGCGAACCCGGTGTCACTGACGAATTCGACCCCCGCACCGGCTACCCCCGCCGGCCCCGAGCCCACTGCGGATGCCGGCGCCACCGCGGAGGCGGGTGCCGCGGCCAAGCTCGCGACGGCCGCGGGGGTGAGTGCGAGTGCCGCCGCGATGGCGGCGCCCGCCCGCCATGTCGGCGTCCGCCGGGTTCCTGTGAACGCTCGCATCGCCATCACTCCGTTCCTCGCTGATCGGGATCTGGCCTGACGGACAGCCCCATCGTTGTCGCCACTCAATGTACCGTTAGTTAGCGGCGCATTAGATTGCGGGGAATTATCAGGGGTGGGAAATCAGCAGGTGGAAGCAGGGGTCAGCACCGCCGGGCGGCACTACAGCTCGGCGAATTCGGTGTCCTCGTCGAAATAGCGTGCGACGAACCGGTTCACCAGCTCCCCCGTCACTTGCCCGGGGACCACCTTGGCGACGTCGAGGCTCTCGGTGAGTTCCGCCCGATCCGCGGCGGACTGCTCGGACCGCTGGTACTCCTGCCAGACCGTGCGGTGGAACAGTTCGACGAAGCGGCGCGCGACACGATCGGCGTCGGTACGCAGTTTCTCCAGCTCGGCCAGCATGTCGTCGACCGGAATCCCGGCCGCCTCCATCTGTTCGAGGACGCGGATGAGTGTGCGGTCGGCCGGACGATAGGTGCTGGCGTCGACGGGTTCGTACAGGCCGGCCGCGACGACACGGGCCAGGCCGTTGGGCACCGCGCTGTAGCGCTGGGCCAGTTCGGTCGCCGCGATGGTGCCCTCGGTCGCGGCGCTCGCCGCGGGTTCGGCCGAGCTTTCGCTCACGCCGAGCACGTCGCCGAGATCGTCACCGCGATCCCACGCCGCGAGCAGCTCCTTGATGCCGTTGAGTTTGATGCCACGATCGAGCAGCCGGCTGATGGTGCGGACCCGGTTCAGGTGCTCGGCGCCGTAGAACCCGGTGCGGCCCTTGACCCGAGGCGGTGGCAGCACCCCGCGCTCGTGGTAGACCCGCAGGCTGCGCACCGTGGTGCCGGCCTCGCGAGCAAGCTCGTCGATCGTGTACTCCACACGCCCAGCCATACTTCAAGGAAACCACATCCGGGCGTGTCGCAGCGGGCGTGCGCGGGCGCGGCGCGTCCGCTCAGGCGCCCTGATGACCCCAGGGCCTGCGGCGCGACGCCGCCCTGCGCTCGTCTTCGGACATGCCGCCCCAGATGCCGTACGGCTCGCTGACGGCGAGCGCGTAGTTGCGGCATTGGGCCAGGACCGGGCAGCTGTCGCAGATCTGTTTGGCCCGCCGTACCCGGGCGGCGCGGGCCCGGCCCCGTTCACCGTCCGGGTGGAAGAACACCGCCGATTCCACCCCGCGGCAGGATCCGCGCAGTTGCCACTCCCAGGCGTATGCGGCCGGGATGGTGCGCTCGATCACGGTGGACATACCTGGACTCCTCATGGTGCGAGTTCGTGCCGGTGTCAGCCTAAATTCTCCCCAGATGTGGGAACCGTCACTCGAATGCGGCCCGGTGGCCTTCCCGCCCATGGCAATTCGAGTGGCCGGGCGTGCGATAACGCGCGCCTATTCTTCGGATATGACCGATTCGCCGGGGCTTCGGATCAGTGTCGCCGAGCGCGAACGCGCCCTGCGTGAGCTCACCCATCATCTGGGAACCGGCAGGCTGAGCCTGGACGAGTTCGAGATCCGCAGCGCCGCCGTGGCCGCGGCCGATCGGCCCGAACAGTTGGCCGAGCTGTTCACCGATCTGCCCGGCGCCGTGCCGGATTCCACTCCGCTCGGCCCGCCGCCGAGCCCGCTACCCGCGGTCGGCGCGGGCACGGTCGTCGTGCTCGGTGTGGTGCTAGCGCTGGTATTCGGCAGCTGGTGGTGGTTGCTGCTGCCGATCGCGGCGGCCGCCGCCGCGGCGGTGATCCTGCGACGTCTACCGCGCGCGAAGGGCTGACCGCCACCGTTCACCACCGGCTGTGCGGCCGCACCTGATTGGCGAGATCGACCAGCCGGTATCGGTGCAACCGATCGGGTGCGGTCCGCGCCAGAGCACGCAGACAGGTTTCCAGCCCGCGCGCCAAACCCGGTTCGGTGAACGGGAATCCCAGCAGTGTCGGCCCCTGGGTCGGCGCCGCATGGCCGGCGCGCAACCATTCCAGCGCCGCGCCCACCACGATGACCTGCAATTGCAGGGTGCGCGGCTCTTCGGGCAGGGCCTCGAGCCGCTCGGCGGCCTCGCGCAGATCCTCGGCGATGATCTCGCCCACCGGGCGTGACACCAGCAGCAGGCATCCGGTCATCCGCGCCACAGCGTGGTGCCGCGATGCGACAGGCACCTGGTCGAGCACGCCGACGGCTTCGAGCAGTTCACCATCGGCGGCCAGCCGGCGAGCCAACCCGAACGCGGCACTCACCACGCCGTGGTTGGTGCGCCACACCATCCGGTGATACTCGGTGGCGGCGCTGTGCCAGCGATCGGCGTGCTCGGGCTCCTCGAGATGCTGCAACACCAACTCGGCGGCGGCGGCCAACGCCAGCGCGGGCGCGATCTCCCCCGGCAACTCGGTATGCACCTCGTCGAAGCAGGCGTAGGCCTGCTCGTACCTGCCGTCGAGCAGATCGGCGATGCCGGAATACCACTGGATGCGCCAATCCCTGCCGAAGCGCGGTCGCAGTTCGGCGAGCCGGGAGCGAGCCGGACCCACCTCCCCCAGATCCAGGTGGGCGCGCACCGCCGTCAGCGGGCCCTCCAGGTCGAACGATTCGGGCGCCTCGATCGTGCCTGCGCTGATCCGTTCGGTGGTGCGTTCGAGCACGTCGAGGATGTGGCGCGGATCGCCGTGCAGCAGCGTGGCCAGCAGCTCGGCGCTGGGATCTTCGCTGTCGATGAGCGGAATGGGCAGCGCCGCGACGACGCTCGCCGCGTCCACCGCGGGCATCCGGTGCATGCCGTCGACCATGCCGTCGGTCTGGCCGATGAGCGTGTCGATTCCGAAATCACCGCGCATCGAACCGAATTCGGTGGAGGCCTGCGGATGCTCCAGACCGGTGTCGGCGGCCAGCACCATCCGCAGCACGCCCGCGAGCTGGCAATACATGGTGTAGGCGGACGGGAAACGGCGCAGCGGGTCCGGGTCGGTCGCGCGCAGCAGCAACCGGTGCAGGAACGGATAGCGACGCAGGATCGGCTGCTGCTCTGGTGCGGGCATGCCGGGCAGATAGTGGCCTTCGGAGTCGGTGGGCAGATCGAACAGCAGTGCCGCCAGCGTCCGGCCCACCGCGTAGATGTCGGATTCCACCGTCGGCCCGGTCTGCAGGATCTCCGGGGCCTGATAGCCGGGTGTGCCGTAGATACTGCCGTAGGACTCCATCGCGGCCACCGCACCGAGGTCGATGAGCTTGACCTCGTCGTCGCCGACCATGATGTTGTCGGGCTTGAGGTCGTTGTAGGCCAGGCCGATGGAATGCAGATAGTCCAGCGCGGGCAATACTTCCATCAGGTAGGCGATGGCTTCGGCGACCGGAATCCGTTCGGGCGCGCCCCGGTCGAGCATCGACTTGAGCGAATGCCCGCCCACGTACTCCATCACGATGTAGCCGTCGGCCACCTCGCGCGCGGACTTGTGCTTGACGAAGTTGAAGATCTTCACCACGCCCGGGTACGCCACCTCGGACAGGAACTGCCGTTCGGCGAGCGCGACGACGTGCGCTTCGAAGTCGAGTGGATTCTGCAGCCCCTTGAGCACTACCCAGCGATCGCTGACATTGCGGTCGATGGCCAGGTAGATCCAGCCGAGTCCGCCGTGCGCGAGACAGCCTTGCACCTCGTACTGATCGGCAACGAGTTCGCCGGGACTCAGCGCGGGCCGGAAATTGAATGGGGAACGACATCGACGGCATTCGCCCGAGACCGGGCCGGGCCCGTCGGTGGTCGCGCGCCCGACCGGATCCTGGCAGTTCCAGCAGAAGCGTTTGTGCTCGGGAACTTCCGGGTTCTCCAGCACCGCGGAGAGCGGGTCGGTCTCGGTGACCCGCGGTACCACGACCAGGCCGGCGCCGAGGCGGCGCACGCTCGGCCGCGACGGTGTGTTGCGACCCGAACCCGACTCCAGCTCGTCGAGTTCGGCCAGATCGAAATCGTCGAGTCCGGCCGGCTCGGTGCTGTCGCCGGCAGCGGCGCCGGTGCCCGACAGCGGCGGCGAAACCCGCTGGGATAGTTCGGCTTTACTGAGCCTTCGGGTGGACCAGTGCGGAGCGAGGCGGTGCGGCACCTCCATTCCGCGCATGCGCCGATCGGCCCATGCGGGCAGGCGTTGCTGGTCGGATGTGCTGGGCTGTTCCGGCATATGAACCCCTCGAACCCGTTGAACCGAGGCCTTATTCTGGTGCCCCGCACGACCATCGCGCGTCGGCACTATTCCCGGATCTGGGAACACCGCTGCCCCGGATTATGCGTCCGGGGCAGCGGCGATACTCAGTGTTCGTCGGGCTTTTCCAGGATGACCACCGCTTCCCGGGCATCCTTGCGCGGCGGACGCTCGGCCACCACCGGGAACTGGCCGGTGTGCCCGCCGCGGATCTGAGCGATCTGCAGTACCTTTCCGCGGGCCAGGAACCAGCCGCCGACCAGCGCCGGAATCATGATGGCGCCCATCGCGATCACCGCGCCGCGCTGTACCTCGTCGTCGCTGAAGGCCATCAGCACGACCACGCCGACCAGGAACATCAGGGTCGCGATGCTGGTGTAGGGCGCGCCGATGAGGCGGAAGGACGGACGCTCCACCTTGCCCTGCTTCGACCAGCGCCACAGCTGCAGCTGGCACAGCACGATCGCGGCCCAGGCGAAGATGGTGCCGAGTGCCGACACGTTGATCACGATCTCGAAGGCCTTCTCGGGCACCATCGCATTCAGGCCGACGCCGAACAGCGCGATCGCGCCGGTGGCCAGGATGCCGACATACGGCACGCCGGACTTCGACATCCGGGCGGCGATGGTGGGCGCGCTGCCGTTCATCGACATCGAGCGCAGGATGCGGCCGGTGGAGTACAGCCCGGCATTGAGGCTGGAGAACGCCGCGGTGAGCACGACCAGGTTCATCACCGAACCGGCACCGTCGATGCCGAGCTTGGCGAAGAAGGTGACGAACGGGCTCTCACCGGACTTGTAGGCGGTGTAGGGCAGCAGCAGCGCGAGCAGCACCAGCGAACCGACGTAGAACAGCGCGATCCGGGCGATGACGGAGTTGATGGCGCGCGGCATCACCTTCTCCGGGTTCTCCGTTTCACCGGCGGCCGTGCCGACCAGTTCCACCGCGGCGTAGGCGAACACGACACCCGTGGTGACCAGCACCAGCGACAACACACCCGTCGGGAACAGCCCGCCGTTGTCGGTGATCAGGCTCGGGCCCGTGGTCTGACCCTTGATGTCGAACCGGCCTGCGAGGAACACCGTGCCGACGATCAGGAAGGTGACGAGTGCGACCACCTTGATCAGCGCGGCCCAGAACTCCAATTCACCGAACCACTTCACCGACACCATATTGATCGCGACCACCAGGACCAGGGCGATCAGCGCGATCGTCCATTGTGGTATCGCCTCGAACGCTCCCCAGTAATGGACATAGGTGGCGATGGCGGTGATGTCTACGATCCCGGTCATGCACCAGTGGAAGAAGTACATCCACCCGACCGCGAAGGCGAGCTTCTCGCCGTAGAACTCGCGGGCATACGAGACGAACGACCCGGAGGACGGGCGATGCAGGACCAGCTCACCAAGGGCCCGCAGGATGAAGAACACGAACACGCCACAGATGGCGTAGACGATGAACAGGCCGGGTCCGGCGCTGGCCAGCCGGCTGCCCGCACCGAGGAACAGCCCGGTGCCGATGGCGCCACCGATGGCGATCATCTGCAGCTGACGTGGGCGCAGCGACTTGTGGTAGCCGGCGTCCTCGGCGTGCAGCGCGTCGACCGACGTCGCCGGCGCGCCCGGCTCGGGCAGTGCGGCCGCAGCCGGCGCCGAGGTAGGTCGAACAGTGGTCATGGTGATGGCCTTTCCTGTGGCGGCGATCATATCTATGGGTAATGTACCGTCAGGCAGCGGCACGTTCAATAGGTATCTACCCGCCGTAACACGCTGGAAACCAAGAACTTTCAGAAATCCCCGCGCCGGGCCACATAATCCCTGGTCATAGCCGAACGATCGTGCCGATACCGAGCGGTACGTTATTTGTTGTCACTCGCGGATGGAGCGTCCATGGCTTGGTTCGATCGGGAGTTCATCGCGGTGCCGGACACCGCGGCGGGTCAACTCGTCTACAAGTGGCCCGATGTCAATATCCGCCGTTACAGCCGCGCCATCGTCAACGCCGATCAGACCGCGCTGTTCGTCAAGTCCGGTCAGGTGGTCGCCAGCATGGGGCCGGGCCGCCATCGCGTCGACGCCGACGAATTGCCCGTGCTCGGTGCACTGGTCGACACCCTGTCCGGCGGGAACTTCTACCGGGCGGAGCTGTATTTCGTCTCCACTCGCGAGTTCCCCGGCCTCAAGTTCGGCGGCCGGCTCGCCGATATCGTCGATCCGATCAGCGAGCAGGTGGTGACACTGCGCGTCTTCGGTGAATTCGCGCTGGCCGTGCGCGATCCCGGGCAGTTGATCACCGGCCTCGCCGGCACCGCCGATCTCGCCGATCCGGTCGCACTGAACTCCTGGTGTGCGGATCTGCTGCTGAAATCGATGAAGATCGCGGTGACGCAGGGCGTTTCGCGCGGCGAATGGCCGGTGCTCGGCCTGTCGGCGCACCTGCTGCCGATCGAGACCGCGGTGCTGCGGCAGACCAACATCACCCTCTACGAATACGGCCTGCGCATCGTGCGGATGGGCAACTTCGACATCACCCTCGCCCCCGAGGACGCCGACCGTCTCAAGCGGCTGGCCAAGGACGTCACCTACATCAAGCTGGCCGGCGATTTCCGCCAGTACGCAGCCGGTGAGCTGGCATTGGGCGCGAGCCAGGGGTTCGCGCACGGCGGGACCGGCTCCGACTCGGGTTTCCTCGGCGCGGCGCTCGGGTTGAACGCGATCAGCCAGCAGGCGAGCGCGCCACCACCTCCTGCACCGGTTTCGCAGCCCGCTCCCCCACCCGCCGAACCAGCCGCGTTGCCCGCCCCCGCCGCAGCAGCCCACCAGACCTGCCCGGACTGCGCCACCGACAATCCGGCGGCCGCCCGGTTCTGTATGCACTGCGGGCATCGGCTGGCGACCCCGGCGCGACATTGCGCGAGCTGCGGGGCAGAACTGGGTGCCGCTGCCAGATTCTGCGGCGACTGTGGGTCACCGGCGAGCCCCTGATCTTTACGTGGCACACGCTCGTTCGCCTTGGCCGGGAGCGGTAGAGGCCCTTTCGCCCACCTCTGAGCGACAGCACCGGGCCGCCGGCCGAACCCACGCGCCGTCCAGCACTGTCTGCCGCGGTGTCGACTACCAACGCACGGGTTTGTCCTGCTGTTGTCGATCGGACGAGCACCCGTGGCAGTGGGCGGCACCCGCAGGTAACGACCGCGTAGAAACTGCGTCGGCGCGTGCCGCACCTGTCGTGGTTTTCCTCGTGCGCTGTGGGCTCGCCGTCGTGCCGTTCAGACGGGCGGCGGAAGCATTGCGACATGGAGCTACCGCGACGACAGGGCGGTCCGCATCCAGTCGAGCGTCAAGTGCACCCCACGATGCAGACCGGTCGCAGGCTGCCATCCCAGTAGGGCGTGGGTTCGGGTGAGATCCGGCCGCGAGGCAAGCGCGGACCCGTCCTCGGACGCGGCGTAGTCTGGCAGCGGTGGTGCCGTGCAGCTAGAAGTCGACGCTATGCCGCGGCCACCGGCTTTCATACTGCGCGGCCCACACGGATATTCCAGCCATCCGCTGCCCGCGAGCTCGATGGCGATACGCGCGAATTCGGCCAAAGTGATTGCTGGCCCACCGATATCGACCGGCCCGGCGATATCGCTGTCGAGCATTGCCACCAGTGCGGCTGCGGCATCGGTGACGTAGACGAACGACCGCGCCTTGTCATGGGCAATGTAGAGGGTCTGATCGCGCAGCGCCGCCGCGCAGATCATGGCTCCTACTCCGCCGGATGGTCGGAGGCCCGGACCGTACACCTCGAACAGCCGGGCTGTCCCGGCGTTCACGCCGCGATATCGACGCGCCGCGGCCTCGGTGATCAGCTCGGCCGCCTGCCGGATGCAGGCATGATCGGTCGGCCCGAAAGTGCCCGTGCGCGACCAGGCGCGTCCGTCGGGCTCGTCATAGCTCCGGTGCCCCGACACTACGACGATCCGGGCCCCACGCGCCGCGGCCAGATCGAGCGCGGCCAAGGTTCCGGTCGAGGCCACCCGAATCGTGTCGGCTGCCCGGCGGATGGGGTCGCCGCCCGCACCGGCGAGGTGCACCACATGCGTCACCGAATCGAGCTCGGCGAACGCGCCGAGTGCGGTCACATCGGCGGTGCGCAGCGTGAAACGCGGATACGCGTGCAGGTCGGCGAGCGCGCTCGCGCATCCGGTGCTGAGATTGTCGATGGCGGTGACCTGGTCGCCCCGCGCCACGAGCATCCGGCACAGGTGCGCCCCGAGGAATCCCGCTCCCCCGGTGACGACGACATGGTTCACCACGCACCCTCTTCTCGCCGGTATCGACGCGACGAATCGGGTGTGATGAGCCCGGCCTCCACCAGCGTCGCAAACGCGGCTCGCTTGCGAGCGCAATCGTGCTCACGGTGGTGGCGCATCGCCTGATGGGCGTCGTCGAGCGTCAACGGTGCCAGCGGGAGATCGCAGGTCCAGGCAGTCGGCCAGCTGAACGGATGTGCTTGCTGTCGGGTCTGGTCGCGGCGGTGCGCCGGGGCACGTCGCGGCGGATCAGCGGGCCACAGGCACCCGATGATGATAACCGCGATCCCGCACCGGTGAGTACCAAAGCGACACTGGACATTACGTGCAAAGAGACCACGACTTCACCCCTCGTGCCTGTCGTCGTCTGCTATTCGGGTGAGCCCGTCGAGAACTTGCCGCAATGTCGCGATATCGGTCATGGGCCCGGAATTCATCGCCTCGAACCCACGCACGGCCACGACCTGCGACTCGGAGGGCTCCGAATCTTCATGGCAGCCCGAATCACGAGGGCGCCCAGGATCACCGGGGCAGACCGAATCACCAGGGAGGCCAGAATCGCCGGGGCGGCAAGGATCATCAGGGCAGCCAAGCCCAGCCTTCCGATCCTTGGTCGCGTCCGAGTCATTGCCGGGTCCGGCCACGGGATAGTCGATGCCCCGCAGGTATGCGCGCTCACGCGGGCTCGCCGTCTGCGGCGCCAGCCGCCCGAACTGCACCAGCGTGCAATAGGCGACCCACTTCCACGCACACCTCTCGACCCGGCACTCCCGATGCCGCCGCATCAACCGATGCGCCAACTCCACATCCGCCACCCCACACACCACCGGTGGCGCGAACACATCATCGACCCCCATCACGCACCCCTTCGACAGCCACACCCACCCGAGCAGCCGCACGAGTGGTACATGAGGCTGGTGGATGCGGCGTGTCGCCAGCCTGATGTACCCCTCGCGCACCTGGGCCAGGTGCGGTGGGGGTCCAGGTGGTCGGTGGGGAGAAGGTGATGATGGTGTCGATGGCCAGGGCGTCGGCGATGCCGAGGAGGTAGGCGACCGGATCGGGAGCGTCGGCCGAAGGGCGGACGGTGTACAGGTAGCGGTGGCCCGAACCGACAGCGTGCCGCTGCATTTCGGCCACGTGGTGGTCGGCGTGCGTCACAGAGATATCGGCGCGTACGAACCCGATTGCGCTCGGACTGCTCGCGTTCGGCGCGGGCGCGACGGTGTGCGGATAGGACATAGGCCCTCCAGGAACCTGATCGACGGACGAGATCTGGGGGCGTCCGAGCAGGGGTCGGCTACGAATCACCTGTCAGGCGCGGAATCCATCGGCACTCGGCGCATGGCAGCGTTCCGCCGATGATGTTGCGGTTCAGTGGGATTCGTGGAAATTTTCGACCTGCGATGTTGCTCGAACGCCGGACTCAGAACATCACCAATCGCCTCGCCAGGGAAGCAAAATCGGGTACCCGATACCAAGTCACCCAAAAGCCCACCACCCGACCCAATTGTGCTGTACAACAGAACCGATTGCGCGACCGATCCGACCCGATTCCGCAATGCAAGGGGGTAAACAATGACGACGACCGGAGACGACTCCGACGACACACCCAGCTCGACACTGCCTCGGCGCCAGCTCGGCCGGTTCCTGCGAGATTCCCGTGACGCCAACGGACTCACCATCGCGGCGGCCGCGAAACTCGTGGACCTGTCCTCATCTGCCTTGCAGCGTATCGAGGCCGGCCAGACTCAGAAGGTCCGGAAGCAGGACGTGCGCGCACTATGCGAGCTGTACGACGTCAGCGCCGAAGACCTGCGCGCAGCGGTCGACCTCGCCGCACTGGCGCGGGTGCAGAGCTGGTACCACGCCTACGGCGGCCTGTACTCGGACACATACAACATGTATGTCGGACTCGAGGCTGCTGCATGCCGACAGATCACTTACCACGAACACATACCCGGGCTGCTACAGACGGCCGACTACGCCCGCGCGATCATCGGGGCATACCCCGGTTTCAGCAGCCAGGAAGACATTGATCGACGGGTGGAACACCGCCTCAAGCGGCAGGCAATCGTCACTCGCAAGGCGCACCCTGTCGCTCTCGACGTTCTTCTGCACGAATCAGCACTTCACCGAATGGTCGGCAGCCGGAAGATCATGGTGGCCCAACTCCGCCACCTGGCTGAAATCTCCAAGTTGCCCAATGTCAACGTGAGGGTTCATCCGTACGATGCAGGCCTCGCCTGGGGGATGCCATACGGGTTATTCACCATCCTGGAGTTCGATACAAACTTGAAAGGTCAACCCGTCGAGCCAACTGTCGTCTTCCTGGAAGGTGGTCCCACCCAGGATGTCTATCTCGAAAAGCCCGAAGAGGTACGCCTCTATAGTGAACTTGCGGACGCCATTCGCAGCACGTCGCTCGACGAACGGCAGACCCGCGAGTTGATACGCCGGGTAAGCAAGGAGTTTTGACCGTGAGCACCACTGACCTGTCGGAAGCACCCTGGTTCAAGAGCAGCTACAGCGGCAGTCAAAGCGCGTGCGTCGAGGTTGCCTGGCTTGGTCCCGTCGGCGTCGGCGTCCGCGACTCAAAGAATCCATCCGGACCTGCGCTGGTCTTTGCGCCCAGCCAGTGGGATGGCTTCATGAGCGCCGTGCGATCGGGCCAGTTCGACCGCTAGACCGCACCCACCCGCCCTGAACTGACGCGCAGGGGACGGAAGGAGTTGACCGTGAACAGCACAGACCCTTCGGGTGCCTCGTGGTTCAAGAGCACCCATAGCGGCGGCCAGACCGACTGCGTCGAGGTAGCCTGGCTCGATTGCGCTGTCGCGGTCCGTGACTCGAAAGCTCCGTCCGGCCCGGTGCTCGTCTTCCGGCTGACCCAATGGGACGCCTTCGCAGATGCAGTGCGAGCGGGCGACTTCAACCGCTGAGCCATCGCCACGGACCTGGCCGCCCGCCACGGCTTGCCCACGGCAGCCAGGTCCGGTTCGGTCCGCCCAGGCCGGCTCCCCTAGACCACCTTTCGCCCACCTTCGAGCGACAAGCACTCGGCCGTCCCCGAACCCTCACGCCAACCAGCACCGCCCGCCGAGCGCAACCCTGCCCGAGAAACGTCCGGTTCAGAGACCAGACGCTGACCTGGACGAAGGAGGGTGCGTCCTCATCCCTCCCACGACCGGCCAACACCGCTGACCCATGCCCCAGAATCGGTGGAACCGATCGAGCAGTCGATGCGTCCTACACTTTGAGCGGACAAATCGGCGGCCTGAACGGGAGCGGCAGTGAGACGACGGACAACGGCGGTAGTCATGCTGACAGGCGCTCTGCTGGCAGCATCCGCGTGCGATGCGACGAACGAGGGCACCGCCACGCCGGTGTCGACCACGGACAAGGCCGCGACCACCGAGGCACTCTGGGATCCCTGCCAGATCAGCACCGATGTGCTCACGCAGATTGGCGTCGATGCCTCCACAAAAGACACCACGATCTCCGGCGTGGAGAAGGTGGAAGGGTGGGAGCTGTGCTCGTGGAAGGACAAGCCCAAGAGGTCTAACTACACCATCGGAGTCTGGTCAACGACCCATAGCATCGAAGAAATCAAGGACGATAGGAACAACACCGCCTACCAGGACGTAACGGTGGCAGGGCGCTCCGGAATCCAGTTCCGTAAAGCCCATGACGACGACAAGAGCGAATGCTACCTCGCCTTCCCGGCGGAAGGGCAAACGCAAGAAATATCGGCGTACAAATCTACGCTGTCGGAGGACAGTCGAGATTCGTGTGAAATAGCCACAGTCGCAGCGGAATCACTAGTTCCCTTGTTCCCGAGTTAACGAGAGACTGGACACGACGTGGGCATCCAAGAAGACATCACCTTGTGGCAACGCCTGTCAGATGAGGCCAAGACCGGGAGGCTCTATCTCGATGATTCCGTTGCTAAATCTTGCCGCACAGCAATAGATGACCAGATCGAAGTTTACGAAGATGCACGGCAAGGCATCAGCCAAATGGCGAACGTCAGCGGTCTCGGCGACTTCGAGTGCGGCAAAGAGCTCGCCAGACTATTGGGGCTCAAGGCTGTCGATGCAACGGGCGACGGCGACCTTGATTCCGCGCTTGCCGACCACATCCGGGTCCTGAAACTTATGGGTGATACCATCCAAGTCACTCTGGACCGCTTGCAAGAGCAGGATTCCACGAATTCGCAAGGCTACAACGGCGTCTGATCGGCAGGGGGTGCACGGTGCTCGGTCTTCCATCATTCGAAACGATCGTTTCGAATGTCGGCAAGTTGGTTTTGTCCGGGCCGATCGGCGCGGTGATCACCGCGGGCCATCAAATGGATTCCGCCGCCAATGCGTTGGATGTCGCCTTGGGCGATCAGAGCCCGGAAGCCATTGCCGCGCGTAACCGGATCAAGGATCTCGCCGATAATCATTTCGATGGCGAATTTCATGATCCGCGTATTCCTGAGCACATGTTCGGCAATGTCCGGTCCGAGGATCTCGACGAGCTGTACCGGAAGGCCCAAGCGGTCGATGTCGCCGCCATGAACACACTGCATCAAGCGTGGCAGTCGCGGGCCGAGAAGCTCGAGACCGGGCTCGCTGCCTTCGGCCCGAAAATCCTTGCGGCCATGGAGGACACGTGGGAGGGCGAGTCGAAGCAGGCCGCGGCGCGCGGCATCATCGACTACGTCGAGAAGGCCAAGAGCCTGGTGTCGGGCACGAAAATCGTGGCAGGCAAAGTCGAGCTGGTGAAATCGGCGGTCGAGGTGACCAAGGCCAACGTCCAGCCCAGCCCCGACACCAGCGGCTGGGGTAGCAAGGTCGCCAGCTGGACCCCGGGCCCCACCTGGAAAATGAACGAGGACCGCACCAACGCCGCCGAACTCGCCACCCATTACATCCTCGAGCGCGTCTATCAGCCCGGCATCCGCGAAGGCGACACCGGGCAGCCAAGAATCCCGCTGGCCTACAACCCGATCCAGCAGCCCGGTCCGGTCCCGCCGGTGAATCCACCGCGCTCCTGGCCCCCGGTCGGTCCCGTCGGCCCAGGCGGGGTGAACCCGCCGGGCACCGAGGGAGGCGGCGAGGGGGACGGTTCCGGCCCCGGCCAGGAACCCGGTGAGACCACGACCGCGGGTGTCGAATCACCACAGCCGTCGACAACGCCCGCGAGCCAGACCAGCTCATACACATCGGGGCTCGGCACCACACCGTCCTCCGCGACCTCCCCCGCATCGACTGCCGGTCCCGGCGCCGGCCTACCCGGATCCGGTTACCCAGGCGGTATCGGCACCGGCGGTTCCGGCGGATCGGGTTCCGGCGGCAGCGGTTCCGGTAGTCCGGGTTCGGGCGGCTCGGGCTCGGGTTCGGGTGGTTCTGGCGGCCGAGGCGGCTCCGCCGGTGGCCCCGGACGGTCACTATCCGGCGGCGCTCCAACCGCCGGGGTGGGCGCCGCTGCTACCGGCGCGGGCGCCGCGAACCGGGGTGCGCGCCCGATGGCGATGGGCCCGATGATGCCGCCCGGCGCGCGCGGCGCCAACGGTGACGACGAGAAGGAGAAGGGCAAATCGGCGATCGCAGAGGCGCTGGTCACTCGGCAGAACGGCGAGGAACTCACCGGCCTCGATCCCGAGCATCGGCCCAAGACCGTGCCTCCGGTACTCGGCGAATGAACGACGCAAGCCGATGCCGCTGCTCGGCGAATAGCGCGCGTGGCGGCTCCGTCCGCTCCATGGACGCCGAATACGCGCACAGCCGCGGTACGCGTCGAATCTGCCCGTTCGCAGCGCATGACGGTGGCCGGCGAGCGAATTCGAAGCAGGCAGCTCGGGCTGGGCTGACGCGCCAAGGCCAACGCCGTCTGCTCGGCCGGATGGACCGGCCGGTCCGGGGGCCGCGCGAACAGTCGGCTGCCCACCTGACGCAGGGCAGAGTCGAATGACCCAGCAGACCTGGACGATGTCTGGTCTGGAATTGACGGTGCTCTGGCACGCCATCGGCCGCGACATCCTGCCCTACCCCTTGCAATATCGCCCCGCCGAAGACACCGCCGATGCCTACGACCGCGCCTACAAAACCGCGGCCGCCCGCATCCAATCGGTCTTCGACGAAGACATGTACGGCCCCCTGCGCATCGTGGTCGAACCCGAGGCTCGGATCGAAGTAGCCGGATTCGCCGGTGTCACAACAGCAGTCATGCCAGGCGCCGATGCCGACCCCACCGCCATGGTCCGCATCCACGCCGCCATCGCAGGCAGCGGCGCCGTCATCCTCACCCAACGCCCGACCGCGAAACACAACACCGGCGCCGATGTCCGCATGGAATACGTCAACGCCCGCACCGCCTCTCGCCGCATCATCGCCGCCCTACCCGACGCCCCGCCCGGCACCGCCGCACCCTTCCACGCCAACCGCGCCGACCTCGAATCCGACGACGACGCCCCCTTCACCGCCTTCCGCGACGACTCCCCCCGCTCCCAGCACGACAGCATCCACCGCTTCTTCGAACGCCCCCGCACCACAGTCACCCACGTCGCCGTCTACCCCGGCCCCGCCTACGACCACCGCCCCACCCCCACCCGCGACTTCCACATCATCGACTACCCCGAAGGCCGCTACCGCATCCGCACCACCGCCTCCATCCAATCCACCCCCACCACCCCCACCGACCTCACCACCCACCTCCAATCCCTCCTGGACCGCACCCTCCAAGACCACCGCGAAGACCACGACCCCACCTACCGCTGAGCGAGTGCGGACTGATCACATACGTTGCCGACGCTTCACATAGGTAGTCGGCCCCGCTGACGTCGACAGCATGTGTGACACCCTGCGGACAGGGCGTGCGACGGGTTCGGCCCCGAATTCGGTTCCCCCGGATGGAACCGAAGCCCGGTTCGCCGCGTCCAAGAGGTCGTAGGTATGTTGTGGCCCGGCCGGGCGGAGTGGAGGGTTCTGGGGTGGGCATCGAGATTCCCGAGGCGTTGCAGTGGGCCGCGAAGTATGTCGTGGGGGCCGGTGATTGGCCCGAGGGCGATGAGACCGCGATGCGGCGCATGGCCGACGCCTACAACGGTGCCGCCACCACCCTCGATGATCTCGGTGATGATGCTCAACGCCAGGTCAACCAACTGCTGTCCGCGCTGGATGGGCAGACCGCGGATGCGATCGAGGCGTTCTGGAAGAAACTCGGCAACGACGACGGCGCCCTCGCCGCACTGACCGGGCTGTTGAAAGACCAGGCCGACCTGGTCGATGACGGCGCCAACGATATCGAACACACCAAGTTGATGATCATCGCCCAACTGGTGATCTTCGCCGTCGAAATGGCCGCAGCGCTGGCCGCCATGGCGACCGGTGTCGGTGCCCCGGCCGGTGCGGCCGCTGGCGCCGCTGCCCGGGTGGCGACCCAGATCACGATCCGCATGCTGATGAAGCAGTTGTTGCAGCGGATCCTGACCCGGGTGGTCAAAGAGGCCGCCCTCGGCGCGTTGGAAGAGGGTGGACTGGATCTGGGTATCCGGTTGATCCAGGCCGCCAAGGGTGATCGGGAACTGTCCCGTGATGATTTCACCGCGGTGTGGCAGTCCGCCGCTGGTGGGGCGATCGGGGGCGCGATTTCCGGCGGGTTGGGCCGCGAGGGCGGGCTCACCAACGGTGTCGGTGAGGGCGCCGGCAATGCGTTGGGGAATCGGGCCAAGCAGTTCGCCACCGACTACACCACCGAGGTCGCCTCCGATATCGGCTCCCAAGCCGCGATGGCCGCCATCACCGGCGAAGAGTTCCAACTGTCGGCCGATACCTTCACCAGCGCCGCCGCCGGCGCCGCCCAGAATCAATTCGACAGCGGCGGAAGCGACAGCGCAGACGGCGGCGGAGACGACCGCGGCGGCGACGGCCCCGACGGTGACGGACCCGAAGGCTCCGAGAACGACAACAACAACAACGGCGGCAACAACGACCGCGACGGCGAGAACAACCCCGACCGCGGCAGCAACGACGACGGCGATCGCGGCGGGAACCAGAACTCCGGCAACAACAACGCGGGCAACGACGACGGCGACCGCGGCTCGGACAACCCCAACGGCAACAACACTCGCACCGGCTACAACACCCCCAACAACACCGACACCGACACCGGCAACGGCAACGGCAACGGCAACGGCAACGGCAACGGCAACGAGCCTCCCGCCAACACCCAACCGGCATTCACCGGCGACCCCAACACCGGCGACAACAACGACGGCACCCGCGCGACCGACACCAGCAACAACACCCCGCCCAACCAGCCCTCCGCCCCCGGCAGCGACGATCGCGGCGAGAACTCCCCAACCCAGTCCGGTAACAACGCGCCCACCAACCAAACCCAGCAACCGAGCTCCCTGAACCTCCCCACCCAGGACGCCCCGTCCCAACCAACCCACTCCCCGAGCTCCCTCGACCTCCCCACCCAGGACAACACCGGCACCGCCCCCCAGTCCCCCTCCCCACTGGATCTCCCGGACCAGCCCACCGCCACCACCCCACTCGACCTCCCCAACCAGGACACCCAAACCCCGCAGGACTCCCCCGGCCAGAACCCCGCCCTGGACCTACCCACCCAAACCAACACCCCGACCAACCCGACCACCAACCCCCTAGACCTCCCCACACAAGACACCGGCACCCAAAACCCCAGCTCCCCAGCGCAAGACAGCGGATCCACCAGCCAACCCACCACCGGAGCCCCGCCCACCTCCGGCATCCCTTCGGCACCAAGCGCGTCAGGCACCGCTTCGGCACCCAGCGCGGCAGGCATCCCCACTTCACCCACCGCACCGACGACGCCGCACACCTCGAACTCGCCGGACAACACGCCCACCACATCGACACCCCCGCGCGACACCACGTCGACCCAGTCCGACCAGTCCACGCCCCCGAACGGCAACCCGGCCGACCCCACCCCGGCTTCCACCACGGCGGCGTCCACAGCCACCGCCCCACCACCGACGACCTTCACGCAACCGACACAACCCACGGACACCCCACGCACCACCCCGCCCACCGACCCCTCAGCCGCACCGGCACAATCGACCCAGCCGAACCACCAGGCCCAAACCCAGCGTCCGACAACGCAACCGAACCCCGCGGCGAACCCCACACGCCCGGACAACACCCCGCCCGCGAACCGGTACCAGCAAGGGCCGGCGAACCCGTCGAACCCGACAAATACCGGCGACCCCCGCGCGACCAACCCCGCGAATCCCCCAGCGCGCACCCCGACTTCACCCCCACCCAACCGCCCCGGCCACAACCCGGCCATCCACAAATACGTCGCCCACTTCAACGACGGCCGCCCCATCCCCCGCGACCCCTTCTACGCAGGCCAATACAACCCCCACATCGGCCGCTACCAGCCCACCGAAGCCGAGTTCCAAACCGAACGCGCCCAACTCGCCAACAACCCCGCCCCCACACCCGCGCACCCACACACCACCCCGCAGGCACACCCGGGCACCACCAGCTACCCCAACCAGAGCCCGTCTCCCAACCCATACAACCGGCCCCCGAGCACGCCCACCAGCTTCAACCCCACCAACTTCCCCGACAGCCGCGCCCCAATGTCGGACCCACGCGCCAACTTCCCCGACAGCCCCGCCCCGATATCAGACCCACCGGCCAACACTCCGCACCGCGGCACCCCCACCCAGCACCCCGGCAACACCAACTACCCCAACCCGGCCCAACCCGCCCACGGCCGCCCGAACCCGCACTCCCCGAACCACCACCCCGGCCAGCGCCCACCCATCGGCCGACCCAACGCCGGCCACACCCCGCCAAACCCCCACAACCAGCACGGCAACCCGCCCTCCAACTACACCCCTGCCTTCGAAACCCAGAAGCGCAGCGCACAGGAATGGCTGGACCGCCTCAACCGCATGGGATCGGCCGTCGGCTCTTTCAACGATGAAAAACCTCGTCGTACCGAGTTGCGGCGTAGCTCGCCCCTGGATGGCAACACCGGCACCCGTGACCAGACTCATCAGCGCGGACAACTGACTGCATCACACGATGCACCTGCGATTTCAGATGTCGCAACCCCAAGGACTCACCCGTGGGTTCCGCCTTCGGAACACCCGACCGTTCCCATTCCTATTGTCGCCGACAACATCGCCGAAATGCCAACGATTCCTCTCAGGCGCGTCGAGCCCCTCCCCGAGGAACTACAAGGATTATTCGACACCGGCCTGGACACCCCGGCAGGAAGGGCCTATTACGAGCCCGACGATCAGGATATGAGGGACTCCGCACTGGCACTTCAGGCAATTCCCGGATACTACACTCTAGACCTGCATGGTAGCCCTGATGCAGTGTATATCGGTGAAGATGAGCTAACGGCCGCAGAACTTGCAGCGCTGGTTCGCGCCGATCCCAACTGGAACGGCGAACCCATCCGATTGTTCTCATGCGAAACCGGGCAAGGAGAAAGCCCATTCGCACAACAACTCGCCGATGAATTAGGGGTTACGATTCATGCACCCACGGAGCTTGCCTGGGGTTACGCGGATGGAACGAGCATCGTCTCCTCCGCGCACTGCGACAGCGACGAATGTGACCAACCGAAGTGGCCACCAGACGGAATGTGGGTCCGATTCCGTCCAACCGAGAACTGAAAGAGATGATCCACCATGCTGAGAATCGCGCGCCTCTTCGACGAATCAGATAGCACAGGCGCTCCCAACTATTCTTCGCGCCAACTCATCGACAGCAATGATGAGCGCGCGAGGATAAGGCAGTTCCTGACAGGCGGCACCCTCATCCTCCGGACATCCGGGCGCGCGCCGGATGTGCTTTCGTCAGAGAACAGGAAAGTTGTTCCGATCTCTTACGCCACGGACGGCACATGGATTTGGTCGCGCGCCGCAGCCTATTACGTGTCCAACCATGGGATCGCGCCCGAGAAGGATTTCCTAGAACATATCATTCGGTGCGGCTATACTGCGACAACTCCTGACGAGGACGCAATAAATTCTGCCATTGCAAGACTTAATGAGCACTTTTCCTCCAGACAAAACTCTGCTTCGACAGAACGTTGACGGGATGAACCCTAGGATGATGACTTACACCTTGCCGAACGCTGGACTTGCGAGATGGCTGGTTTAGCAGGATGGCGAACTATCCAAGGGAATCCGATTCGGTTTCGTTGCCAGTCCGGAGCCGACCGCCCGAAGAAGTCGCCCGCTATGAAAAGCTCCGGATGAATCCGACACCGGGCGTCAAATTCTGGGCGCTCGAGTTGCTCACTCCGCTGCCGCCCCTGTGCACTAGACATGGGCTACCCGAGGTTGAACGGCGGAAGCACACACTGCGGTTCATTCACACGAGCCGTGGCCGAATGCAGATGACCGTTGGTGCGCAGATACGTTCGTTTGCAACGATGCTGAGGCGGTTCCGCCCCTGGTCTTTCGGCCGAGGCCTGGCCGACTACAACGCCTTCCTCTTCGGCGACTGGCCACTGTGTGCGGCATGCGTCCAGCGGTCCCGCCGCTTCCAGTGGGCGAGCCGCATGATCATGCTGGCGGGAATCGCCTTGATCTGCACATACACCATCACTCGAATGATCGTGCCGGATCCGGATCAGCTGATCCCACTGTTCCTCTGCATTGTCCCCGGCTGGTTCCCGATCGGCCTCGCTGCCGCTGGGCTGGCGTTCATCGAGTCGAGAACCTACGTTCGCTGCGAGCCCACCGTCGACAACACCACCGTCGCGATCCGCGCCCACCCGGATTTTGCCGCCGCCGTGCGGGCGGGCTGACGTCAGAGGCCCAATGTTTTCGAAAACAATACGGCCGCTGCAACTCTCACAGAGCAAGTGGCGGCGGTACGTCCACCCGAACCACCAACGGCTGTGGGGCCGGTGACAACCAGTCACCGGCCCCACAATCGCATAGACCCGAGCTCAGCTCGCGGCACCCGCCGTCACCACACTCGACTCCCCACCGGCACTGACCATTCCGCGCACTTGACGCGCGGCGACGGACAGGGTCGCCAGGTCGTACGTCCCGGAGTCGAAGATCTCGCCGAGGGCCGCTGCTGCGCGGGCGAGGCGGGAGCGGTTGGTGGACTCCCAGTATTCGATCTTCTCGGCGACGGTGTCGTCGGGTTCGGTCGCGGTGGATACGTCGAGGGTGAGCAGCCGCAGCGATTCGTAGAGGTCGTCGCGCACGGCCAGGCGGGCCAGGGTGGGCCAGCGGTCGCCGTGTTCGAGGTTGCCGACGGCGGTGAGGAGGCGCTCGATGTCGAGATGCTCGTTGAGGGCGAAGTAGAGCACCGCGACCTCGTCGGCGTCGCGTTCGGCGATATCGGCGATATCGAGCACGTCCAGCAGCGGGAACAGGTGGATCAGGCGGAACACCTCGGTGGCCAGCTCCGGAGGGGCGCCGAGGGCGACCGCGCGCTGCGAACGAGCGGTCAGGTCGTCGGCGAGGTAGCCGGGCAGCCAGTCCGAGACCCGGCCGGCCAGCGCGGTCACGCCGTCGCGGTAGCGGGCGATGTCGGCGCCGATGGCGATGGGTTGCGGCCGGTTCAGCAGCAGCCAGCGCGAAGCCCGTTCCAGGGTGCGGCCGGTTTCCAATTCCAGCGCGTCGCGCGCGGCGGACGGGATGGGCGCGGTGCGGATGCGCTGCCAGACCTGCCGCAGGCCGAAGATCTCGACCGCGGCGGAGAAGGCGCGCACGGCGTCGTCGGTGGTGGCGCCCACCTCCTCGGCCAGGCGGAAGGCGTAGGTGATGCCGCCGTAATCGACCAGATCGTTGACGACCATGGTGGCCACGATCTCGCGGCGCAGCGGATGTTTGCGGATGGCCGCGTCGAAGCGGGTCCGCAGCGGGGTCGGGAAGTAGTCGGGCAGCATCGCCGCGAACGCCGCACTGTCGGGCAGGTCGCCTGCCAGCACATCCGCCTTCAGCGAGAGCTTCACATGGGCCACCACATTCGCCAGTTCCGGTGAGGTGAGACCGGCGCCCTCGTCGGCCCGGCGGGCCAGCTCGGCGTCGCTGGGCAGTGCTTCGAGCCTGCGGTCGACGCCGCGGCGGGTCTCGAGTTCGGTGAGCAACCGGCGGTGCACCGCATTGCGGGCCGCGGCCTCGGCCCGGCACAGGCCCATCCGGAAGTTCTGCGAGATATTGTCGCGCAGCACCAGTTCGGCGACTTCGTCGGTCATCGCGGCCAGCAGTTCGTTGCGCTCACTCGCCTCCAGGTCGCCGCCGGAGACCACCGCGTCGAGCAGGACCTTGATGTTGACCTCGTGGTCGGAGCAGTCCACGCCCGCGGAATTGTCGAGCGCGTCGGTGTTCATCCGGCCGCCGTTGCGGCAGAACTCGATCCGTCCGAGCGCGGTCGCTCCGAGATTGCCGCCCTCACCGATCACCTTGGTGCGCAGCTGATTCGCGTCCACTCGGACGGCGTCATTGGATTTGTCGCCCGCGTCGGCGTGGGATTCGGTGCTGGCTTTGATGTAGGTGCCGATGCCGCCGTTCCACAGCAGATCCACCGGCGCTTGCAGGATCGCCCGGATCATCTCCGGTGGTGACATCGTGGTCACCTCGGCGGGCAGGCCGAGGGCCGCACGCACCTGCGCCGAGACCGGAACGGCCTTGGCGGAGCGGTCGTACACTCCGCCGCCTTCGCTGATCAGCGATGTGTCGTAATCGGCCCACGACGAGCGCGGCAATTCGAACATCCGCCGCCGCTCGGCAAACGACGACCCCGCATCCGGATTCGGATCCAAGAAAATATGCCGATGATCGAACGCCGCCACCAGGCGAATATGCTCCGACAACAACATCCCGTTACCGAACACATCACCGGACATATCACCGATACCGACCACCGTGAAATCCTCGGCCTGCGTATCGATCCCCATCTCCTGGAAATGCCGCTTCACACTCTCCCACGCACCCCGAGCGGTAATACCCATGGCCTTGTGGTCGTAGCCGACGGAGCCGCCGGAGGCGAAGGCGTCGCCCAGCCAGAAGCCGTAGCTCTTGGCGACGTCGTTGGCGATATCGGAGAAGGTCGCGGTGCCCTTGTCCGCGGCCACCACCAGATAGGTGTCATCGGCGTCGCGCCGCACCACGCGGGCGGGCGGCAGCACGTCACCGCTGGTGTGATCGACGTTGTCGGTGAGATCGAGCAAACCGGAGATGAAGGTGCGGTAGCAGGCCACACCCTCGGCCATCATCGCCTGACGATCGGCACCCGCATCCCCGGTGGCCGCAGGCGGCTGCTTCACCACGAAACCACCCTTGGCACCCACCGGCACGATCACCGCATTCTTCACCGCCTGGGCCTTCACCAAACCCAAAATCTCGGTCCGGAAATCCTCCAACCGATCCGACCACCGCAAACCACCACGCGCCACCGCACCAAACCGCAGATGCACACCCTCCACCCGCGGCGAATACACGAAAATCTCGAAACGCGGCCGCGGCTGCGGCAATTCGGCGATGGCCTGCGGATCGAACTTGAACGACAGGTAGCCGGCCGGCTCACCGTGCTCGTCGCGGCGGAAGTAGTTGGTGCGCAGGGTCGCGGTGATCAGCTCGAGCACGGCGCGCAGAATGCGGTCGGTATCCAGGCTCACCACCGCATCGATCTCCGTGCGCAACCGCTGTGCGATCGCCTCGACCCGGCTCGCGGACTCCTCGCCGGCCGCATCGGGATCGAAATAGGCGTCGAACAGTTCGATGAACGCCGCCGCCAGGGCCGGATGGGCCAGCAGCACCCTGGTGATATTGCCGAAGGTGTAGGCGAATCCGGCCTGCTGCAAGTACTTGGCGTAGGCGCGCAGCACTGCGATCTGGCGCCAATGCATTCCGGCACGAAGCACCAGCTCATTGAGACCGTCGACCTCGGCGTCGCCGAACCACATCGCGGCGAAGGCGGCCGGGAACCGCTGCCGGATACCGGCGGCCTGCTCGGCGGCGGGATCGAGCAGATCGGCTTCCATATCGGGGTCGAGCGAATCGCGCAGCAGCGCCGCGGGCACCCGGAGCGCGAAATCGTAGATCCAGCGCAGGGGGCCGTCCTGGCGCGCGATCCGGTAGGGCCGCTCGTCGACCACTTCGACGCCGAGGCTGTGCAGCACCGGCAGCACCCGGCTCAGCGACACACCCGCACCGGCGACGTAGAGGGTGAACCGCCACTCCCCCGCCGGCGCGTCGGCGAGCCGGTACAGCGCGGTATCGATCTCGCCCTCACCGAGGCGCTCCAGCCTGCGCAGATCCGTCAGCGCGCGATCGGCGCCGAATTCCTGCTGATAGCTCGCCGGGAACGCGGTGGCGTAGTCGGTGGCGACCGCACGGGAAATGCCCGCGACGCCTGCGGCGGCCGCGACCACGCGGTCCGACCAGGTGCGCGTGGTGGCGAACAGAATGTCCTGCACGCGTTCGCGATTGGCCTCCGACAGATCCGCTGCCATACCCGGCGCCCGGTGCACCGTGAAGTAGACGACCGCCAGCTCGGACTCGGTGACGCGCGCCGAATAACTGATCTGGTCGCCGGCGAACTCCGCAAGCAGGATGTCCTGCATCCGTAGCCGGACCTCGGTGGAGTACCGGTCACGCGGCATGTAGACCAGGCAGTAGATCGCGCCGCTGCGCCCGTCCTGGCGCAGGAACAGCCGGATCTGGCGGCGCAGACCCAGATTCATGACCGCCGAAACGGTGTCGAAGAGCCTGCGCGCGTCGGTGGAGAACAACTCGACCCGCGGGAAGGTCTGCATCACCTCGAGCATGGCCTGACCAGAGAACGAATTCAGTTCGAACCCGGCCCATTCGATGACCTGATGCACCCGCCGCGAGATCACCGGGATATCGAGGATGTTCTCGTGCAGCCCGGTCACGGTGAAGGTGCCGACGAACACGTGCTCGCCCTTGACCGCCGCGACCGTGTCGCCGGAGGCACCCGCACCACCCGGATCGGTGGTGGCGTATTCGGCGACGCTGATGAAGTACAGATCCGGCGAACCCGGGATCAACGAGTCGACCGTGCCATTGGTCAGCCGCAGCACCGGGCGCTTGGCGCCGAGCACCGGCACCGGGATCTCGGCGCCGGAGCCGTCGCGCAGCACACCGAGCCCGGTCCCCGGCACCGGCCACATGCCGAATTCGGCGTCGGGGGTGGGGCTGGTGCGGCGCATCCGGTAATCGCTGTAGCCGAGAACGGTGAAATGGCCGTCGGCCAGCCAGCGCAGCAGCCGCGCGCATTCGGAGATCTCGGCGTCGTCGGACCATTCGGCGGTGCGATCGAGCCGATCGGCCAGCGTGGTCATCGAGGCGACCATGGCCGGTGTGTCGTCGGTGACCGAACGCAGATCGCTGAGGACCTGCGGCAGCGCCTGTTCGATGCGGTCGAGGGTTTCCGCGCTCACCGCGGGATCGAGCTGGACGTGGATCCACGATTCGGGATAGCTGTGGGCGTCGGCGTAGTCGCGGCGGGCGCCGTCGCCGTCGCGCGGGGCGATCGCGCGCAGCTCGCCGGCTGCGTCACGGGTGACATCGAAGACCGGGTGCACGACCTCGGCGACGGTGGCGCCGAGCCGGTGCAGCGCCGAGGTGACCGACTCGACCAGCAGCGGCATATCGTCGTTGACGATCTGAATGGCCAGGCCGAGCCCGCACTCGTCGTCGGCGCGGTAGACCCGGGTGGAGACGGTCCCCGGCGCGCGCCGCGCGGCCAGCTCGAGGTGGTGGCGCAAGATGTGCCCGGCTCGGTCGGTGATGGTCAGGGCGGTCGAATCCGGGCGGATCCAGCGGAAGTAGGCCGGTTCCAGCTCGGTCGGATCACCCCTGAACTGTGTCGCATCCATCGCGTTCTGTGTGGTTGTCACCGTTGACCTGCGCCTTCCGCCATCGTCGGGTGGGGTTACCGAACAAGAGTAATACGTTGTTCAACGTACCGCTATCTAACGGTACATTAACTGAGGGTTTATAGCTCGTGGTTTGCGCGAATCGCGATCACTGCAGCAAACCCGCGCGCGACAGGAACTCCCGCGCGCCGGCCGAACCGGCGAACGTGCCGGTGTCGAGCAGCAATCCGGTGCTCGGGTTCGCGTACTGCACGGCAGCCGAAGCGCTCAGCGCCGCGAACACCGCACCGTCGGCCAACACCGTCGATCCGGCCGAACGCCATTGACCCACAGTGTCGTTCAACCGCGTCCGAGGCACCAGCCGAGCGTGAAAGATCAGATCCCGCCCGGAGGTGATCGACCCGGACAACATCGGATGCCGTGCGCCGATCACACACCGCTCCACCGGCACACCCGATTCCGCCATCGGCTGACATGACGCGGCCGCGCGCAGCGGAGCGGGCAGCACCATGACCGCGGACCCCATCGCCGTGCCCTCCGGCGGCGGGATCGACACCGAACATGATCGGGCGAGCAGGAATCCGAGCACGAGCAACACCACGATCGCGGCGCCCACCGCCTGCCACTGCCAGCGCGGATGCGGCGCATGGGCCACCGCGTGTTCCACCGCCTCGGCATCTTTGCGCACCGCTGCCGCGTCGTCGCGGACGATCTCGCCGACCCTGCGCAGCGTGGTTCCGATCAACGCCCGTGTGCTCGGCTCCGGTGCCGTCGACGGCTGCGGCGGGGCTGACGCGGTGGGCACGCCGGGCGCGGCCAACGGTGCACCGCAGTTGGTGCAGGTGGCGTGCCCGCCGCTGTCGCGGTGCGAGCAGTACTGACAGATCACTGCGGACACGGTGGCACTCTCACCGCCCGGTGATGACGATGGAGGAGATCGCGGTGGTGTTCACCGATGACGCACCACTGGATTCGAGGACGGTCAGCACGATCTCCGAGGCCTGCACCGGAGGTTCGATCCTGGTCTCCACCAGCGTGCGCTGATCGAGGGTTTCCTGGGTGTAGACGGTGTCGTCCTTGTCGTCGAATTGATACGAAACGCGGCTCACGGTGCGGAATTTCGCCCACTGATCCACACCGTCGGTGCCCACGTGGTCCCACCCGGGCACGATCGCGATCGATTCGATCTCGTAGGTCTTGCCGAGGTCGATGCGGATGATCTGCCCATCGACCTGATAGGCGCGCGCACACGACCACGCCTTGCCCGGCTCACCGGAGAAGGCGTCCATGGCATCGGTGCCACCCGGCGGGCACTGCGACTTCGCCGACTCGGGCACGATGACGCTGCCCGGCGCCGGACCGGGCGGCGGGGCCGCGGGGGCGCTGGTCGGCGCCTCGGTGAGCACCTGCAGTTGCTCGGACTTGGTCTCCTCACCACCGGTGACGACCAGGATGAAGACCAGCAGCACCGCGAGGGCGGCGGCCACCCCGAGCGCAACCTTCGGTTTCCGCAGCTGCGTCACCAGATCGCGGGCGTACTGATCCGCGCCGCCGCGACGACCTGCCGTATCGGGCGGTCGCTGCGCGGGAGCGGAGGTCTCGGTACGCGGCGGCTCGTCGGCGGCGGCCTCCCGGAGCCGGGAGGCGGGCACACCCGCGAATTCCGACCCCAGCGACGAATGCGACCCGGAATCCGGCGACTGACCGCTCAGCAGCGCATTGATGCGCTCACTCGCACTGGTCTCGCGCCTACGTGGCGCGGCCCCCGCCGAACCGGCTGCCGCCGCGGACGCGGCGATCGCGGCCATGAGTTCTGGGTCGGGGGTGTTGCTGCTGGGTGCCGCGGCCGATGCCGGACGGTCGGCGACCGCACCGCCGCCGGATGATCCGAGCGCGGGATCGGACAGCAGGGCATCCAGCACCGCGCCGCGGTTACGAAGGAAGACATCTCCCGGGTCCTCGGCGGGCATGCTCGGATGGTATCCCGGGTTCGCGCCCGGCGAGCCGACGCTATTCCCGGCACCGAGAACAGCGTGGCCGGACCGCGCTACTTGTCGGCGGTGACGAAATATTCAGGCGGAACGTCGAATACGCGGGCCAGCGCGATGATCAGATCGAGCCGCGGAATCGCCTGGCCGTGGATGAGCCGGTACAGCCCCGACTGGGACACCGGCACATCCGGGTAGGCGAGTTCGAGGTGCTGCGCGAGCGAGTACAACGTCAGCGATCGCGTGGAGCCGTCGTCGGTGGAAACCACCGACTCGGCGATCAGCTCCGAGAGTTTGCTGGAAAATATCGCCGCCGCGGACTGTCTCGGAGTGAGTTCGTCCGCGTCGTCGGGTTGAGGGGAGGATTCGACATCCGACCGGGAGTCCGCTGCCACGATCTGCGACCCTACCGTCTCCATGACTCAACTGACACGACGGCCACCTGGTGGTGCGAGCAACGCCACCTCCGAACCCGCCGGCGCACCGGGCGGGGCGGGCCGGTCGGCGGCATCCAGGTACCGGGTTTCGCCCCTCGGTTCGATCAGGTCCACCCGTACTCGGCGCATCGGAATACTCACATCCACCGCCGTCGCGCTGACCTGATCGATGGCCAGATCGGCGGCCCGTCTGCGCGGCGCACCCGGCTCGGAGATCGTCACGGTGGTCTGCGCGGCGGAGGCGTGCGCGGGTACCTGGTCGAAGACCGCGATCGTCGCCGAAGAGGCCGCGCCGGCACCGTTGTCGTGGGTGGCATCGGCCAGCCGCAGCGTCGACGGGTCACCGACGGCCGACACCAGCTGGCGCCAGCGCTGCGGTCTGCTGGTGTGGATCTCGACCTCCGCCCCGACCACCGTCGCGCGCAACAGGATCTGCTGCGCCACCGACAGTTGTGCCCGCACATCGATCGAGCGCCGGCGCGGGTTGTAGCGCGCCGGGTCGAACAACGGCAGCGCCAGCGTGTGTCGCGGCTGACCGCTGACCGCACCGAGGATCTGACCATTGGGGCCGATGGCGATCGGCAGCTCCCACAGCTGGGGCAGGGTCGCGGTGTCGCTGCCGGTTTCGTCGGGCGGCAGTGCGTCGACGGACAGTTCGGCAGGCAGCGTGGCCAGCAGCGCATCCGCCTGGCGACCCGAGACCAGGTTCAGGTAGTCGGGAAGGTCCTTGGCCTCGACCGCGGGCCCGATGAAACGCACCAGGGCGCGGGGCCCGCGCTCGGTGGTCAAGCTCACCACCAGCGTGGTGCGGCCACTGTTCCAGGACCAGCAATCGTCCAGCCCCGCGCCGTCGAGCCGATTCCAGTCGATGACGAAGCTGGTGACGCAACGACCGGGTGCGGAGGATTCCAGCCGGTTCCACGTCTCCCGCAGATCCGGTAGTTCCACGCCCGCGTGCAGCAGCCGGGTGGCCTCACGCAGCGCGGCGGCGGGCAGGGCGTGGGCTTGGATGCCACGTTCACGCAACCGGCCCGCGATCCGGTGGGCCGCGGCGGCCAGCGCCTTGGGAGCCACGACCTCGCACGGTCCACGCCGGTTCAGCACCCGCAGATTGCGTTCCTGATCCAACCGCACCACCAGCCAGGTCAGCCGGTCGCCGACCACCGGATGCGAACCGATCAGCTGGTCGTAGAGCATGCTGTAGCTGCCGGTCGGGCGCACCCGCTGGCCGGTGGTGACGATGTCGATGCCGACCTGGATGCCGTACTGGTCCAGCAACGGCACCAGAGCATCGACCGGCACCGTGTCCTCGGTGTAGATCGAGGTGTCGGCGATGACGGTGGGCAGGTCCAGATCGGGGGCCAGCTGGATCATCGCGACCAGGGTGTTACCCGACCTCCGGACACCGCAGGCCCCGCTCTTGGTCTCCACGTCCTGGATGTCCGGCGGCTCGGCCAGCAGCCGCGCCCGCGCGGAGCGACCGGAGCGGTATTCCACCCAGTCGAGCAACCAGCGCACGGTGGTCCGGCCGTTGACCCGGACGGTGACCGTCACCAGCAACACCGTGACCACGGCCGCACCGGCCCACCACGGTGTGTGCGCCGACAGCGTCACCAGGAAGGGACTGCCGCCGACCGCCAGCACAGCGAACGGGACGCGTTCGGCACCGCCGACGCGCACACTCGGAAACCTCACCGCCGCCTCCGGATGGCATTGCCCGCGTAGGTCGCGCCCGCGCCGAGGATCGCCGCGGCGACGATGACGATCGTCGCGGTGACCGCCGGGCGTGCGTCGTCGGCTCGTGGTGGCGGCGGGATGTCCAAGGCCGCCGAGGCGAACAGCCCCTGCGGCGGTTGCGGTGGTGTGCGGTAGGCAAGGGCGGCGGCGGGGTCGATCACGCCCGCGCCGACCGCATTGTCGATCCCGCGCGCCGGTTTGTGGGCACTGGCCTGCAAGCGAGCCGCGATCTCGGCCGGAGTCTCGTTGGGAAAGCGGGAGCGCAGCAACGCCGCGACACCGCTGACGTACGCGGCGGCGAACGAGGCACCCGCCACCGGCACCAATTTGCCGGGAGCGCCGACGCCGTTGATGAGCCCGATGCCGCCCGGACCGAGTGATTCGATGCCGGTACCCGGTGCCGCCACCGACACCCAGGGACCGTTCAGCGAGTCCGGCATCGGTGTGCCGTTGGCGGTGGTGAAGCCGACCGTCAGCACGGTCGGTGCGTACCAGCCGGGTGTCGAGATGGTCCCGACGTCGCGCCAGTTCCGTTCGTCGGTGGGCCGTCCCGGATCGATCTTCGGGTTCTGCCGGCAGCCATCGGCACCGGTGTTGCCGGCGCCGGCCACGATGAGCGAGCCCTTCACGTGGGTCGCGTAGCCGACGGCCGCGGCGACCATGTCGTGGTCGGCGGGCTCGTCGACGGGCACGCAGACCGGCAGCGACACCGTGATCACCCCGGCACCGAGGTTGGCCGCCCTGATGATGGCTCGGGCCAGCGCGCGCATATCGGTGGTCTTCTGTGCGGTCTGATCGCCTGCGGGCCGTTCGGCCCGGAACGCACCGGACCGGTAGCGAATCGAGATGATCCGCGCATCCGGCGCCACGCCGGCGAAAGCGTCCGCCGGATCGGCTGTGGCGCCGATGATTCCGGCGACCAGCGTGCCGTGGGCGTCACAGTCGGACAGGCCGTCGCCGCCCGCGGTGACATAGTCTCCGCCACCGACCAGGTTGGGCAGCCGCGGATTCGGTTGCACGCCCGTATCGATGACGGCGACGGTCACCCCCGCGCCCCGGCTCAACGATCGCGCCCGCTCGAGGTCCAGCGCCAGATCCGGCGGCGGCACCTGCGTCAGATCGCTGTCGGGCAGCACACCGGTGGCCAGGCACGCCTTGTCCTGCTTGGTCGGGAACTCCGGTCCGGGCGGATCGTCCGGTGGCGGTGGGCCGACGACCACCTGCGGCGGCGCCACCGCCGCGGCCGGCCCGGTGGCGATGGCCAGCATCAGCCCGGCGAGCGCCGCCACCGCGACGCGTCCGCCACCCATCAGAGCTCCCGCATAGCGGTGTAGATACCCATGATCCAGAACGCGATGATCGGCACGACCAGAATGTGGGCGTATTCGATGAGATCGATGACGCGACGCGTCGGCGGTGACAGCCGCTTGCCCGGCATCCGCACCGCCGCCACGCAGGCGAGGGTGGCCAGTACCGCGACGACCGCGACGACGACCAGTCGCGCCGGCGCCGTCTCGTAGGCGCCGACCAGAACCCAGCCGACCCCGGCGACCGTCACCGCGGCCGCACAGACCAGCGCGATCGCCTGCACCAGATCCGGATACCAGCGTGAGCGCAGCACCAGCACCACGGCTACCGCACCGGCGAGCACGATTTCACGGATCCCGCCCGGACTGACCGCCGCGGTGATCACCGAGGAGACGGCCAGCAGGGTGGAGATCGCGACGATCAGGCCGCGCAGGCTCGTCACCGCGAGCCTGGCCCGGCTCTCGATGCCGGTGGAGGCATCGCGCCGGTCGGAATCCTCGGCCGCCCGGTCCTGCTCACCGTCGCCGCCGGATTCGGCGTCGAAGATCCCGGTCAGGGTCGACGGCGCGACCTCGTTGCCCGGGTCGGGCAGGTCCGGTGGACGGATGCGCGCGATCACCACGGCGATGCGGGGCGCCAGCGTCAACAGGATCAGGCCGACGAACACCGCGCCACTGGACACCTGACGGACCGCCAGATCCGAATAGGTCAGCGGCAGTGCGGCCGCGGTGAGCGTCAGGCCGGTCACGGTCACCGCCATCAGGGTGGCGATCCCGAGCCCGGTCAGCCGGATCATGGTCGCCGCGGCCACCGCGACGACCACCGCGCCTGCCGCGAGATTGGCCGCGGCGAACGGCCCCGGCTCGCCGTACTCGGGCGGCACCAGCATGGCCGCACCCGCGAACAGCAGCGGAAGCGCGGCCAGGGACAGACCGAGACAGATGTGTGGCGCGGATTCGCGCGCACGCGACCGCACGGCCGCGCCCCAGCAGATCAGCCCGAGCAACAGCGCGGGCAGCGCACACCACCACAGCGACCCGGTCTCGGTCCATGACCACGACAGCAGCGCCGCGACGACGGTCGACCCCGCCCCCAGCGCCGCGAGTCCGACGATGCTGGACGCGCGGGGGTCGAACTCGGCGAACTCGCGCTCGTTGATCATCGCCAGTGCGTCGGTGATGTCCTCGACGACGGGTGTGAACACCTCCGCCGATTCCACCACCGACAGCATCAGCACCGTGCCGTCGACGACATCGTGATCGGCCAGCGTGCGCCAACGCGGCATCGGCGGCTCCCCCGGCCGCCCGAGACTCCACTGCCCGGCGGGCGGGGTGAAGTCCACGCTCTCGTCGTCTATCGCATCGGCGAGGACGACGAGCAGATCGTCGATGAAGGTCTCGATGCTGAACTTCGTCGGGACCACGACATCGACCTGGTATGTCCCCACGAGCACCGCGATCCTGGCCCGTGCGACCTCGGCGGGCGGCTGCGCCGCAGTGGCCGGAGACGAATTCGCCGGCGGCGCAACAACAGTGGTCATCGCCACCCTCCGTGATGGCCGGGATCACCGGCGAGATGAGTCGGGAAGTCGTCGGCGAGCGCGGCCGCGAGTTCTTCGAACGCGAGCTTGGTCTCCTTGGTGACCAGCCGCAGATCGATCTCGCCGCCCTCGGCCAGATGCGCGTCGTACGGGAGGGTGAACGTGGGCCGATGGGCGGTGGCGAACAGATTCTCGATCGCTTCGACGTCCACGGTCGGCTTGAGCGGCTGATGATGCACGATGGCCACCATCGACTTCGCGATCAACCGATCCAGTCCGTGGGTGCTCAGCCAGTTCAGCGTCGCCACCGCACCGGTCACGCCACCCACGGTCGCCGGGGTCACGACCACGACCGCGTCGCTGGTCTGCAACACCGTCCGGGTGGCCGAATCCAGCACGCCGGTACCGCAGTCGACGAGCAGCAGGTTGTAGTGGCGGCGCAGGATCTCCACCCCGGTGCCGTATTCCTGGCCGGAGAGCGCCTCGTTCGCCTCGGTGGTCCACGGTGAGGCGAGAACAGCCAGATTCGACGCATTGACCGAGGTGTAGGACTGCACCGCCGAGAAGGCGCCGAGATTGGGATCGCGCGCCAGTTCGCGCAGCGTGAGCCCATAGGGGTGGCGCACCGTCCGGGTGGACAGATCGCCGAAGTCCGGATTGGCGTCGATCGCGACGACGCGATCGGGACGCAGCGAGGCGAACGTGGAGCCGAGAGTCGCGGTGGTGGTGGTCCGGCCGACGCCGCCCTTCACGCTGATCATCGCGATCTGGTAGGTGTTGTTGAGCTGTCGGCGGATTCGGCTGCGGCGATCTTCGGTGCGCTGTTCGGCCGGCGAGAGCCCGAGCCGGAAACCCACCTTGTTCAGCGCACCGCGCACACCGCTGTTGGAGCGCAGCTGAGCCTGATTGGCCGCGGAGATGTTCGCCAGCAACTCGATGGAAGTGAGCGCGACCGGAAGTACTTCGACGCGCGACTGGTCCACAGTGGTGACCTCGACGCGGTCGGGCACCCAGTTGTTGGGCGGTGGCGCGGCAGCACCGGACGCCGGGTTCTGCAACTGATTCGGCTGCGCGGGCGGGTACCCGGACTGCGTCTGTTGCTGCTGTTGCTGCTGTTGTTGTTGCTGGTGCTGTGGTTGTTGCTGGTGTTGCTGTTGTTGGTGCTGGTCTTGCGCAGGCCGGGCCTGGCCGGCGGCGTTCTGCTCGGCACCCGGCGCCGCGACAGCTGCCGCGGGCGGCGGCGCATCGCTGTTCGGCAACGACAATGAACTGGGCGCACCTGGCGCCGAAACCTGCTGCGGTGCCGAGCTGTTGCCCTGGGCCGGCGCAGCGGTGGGTCCCCGCTGGTCGCCCGCGGGCCTCGATGCGTCCGCCGCTTCGGTAGTCGACGGATGCACACCGGCCCCGCCCACCCCGGTGACCGACCCCGGCGGCAGGTCCACCTGCTGGGCGAAGTAGGCGTCGTAGCCACCGCGAGCCCGCACGGGCTCCGCGGAATGACCGTTCGTGGTCGGTGCGCGATTCATCTGTTCGTCCTCTCCGAAACCGCTCTGGGGACGGTCAACTGATGCGGGTGGTGTCGAACCAGCTCCGGCCGGGCAACAATTCGACCAGCGCCGCCACAGCGGTCGCGATCGCGGAATCGTCACCCGGCAGGTATGTGGTCCACAGCTGCCCATCCATCGCGACGCTCGGCGTCACAACGATCCGGCCCGACACCGTGTCGAGCACTGCCGAACTCACCTTCGGTACCGCCTGGACGCCGTCGTGATGTTCGAACATCACAATCTCCGCGCGGCGGACCACCTCGTCCATCACCCTGCTGAGCACACCGGCGGTCTGCCGGTGCGCACCGAGCTCCAGCAGCGCCTGCCGTCGCTCGGTCTGTTCGGACGGTACCTCACCGAACTGTTCCTCGGTGGCGGACAGCGGCTCGAATTCCAGTGGCGGACAGGGACCCACCGCTGCGACGACCGCGGCGGCGAGCGTCTCCAGACTCCGGCCTTCGACGAACACCGGCTGGATGACGACATGGTCGTCGCAGCGCACCGCCAGCACATGCTGCTCGCCCTGACGTACCAGGGACATGCGCAGCATCGCCATGTCGTCGTCGCCCTGCCCGCGGTCGATGACCCGGACGACGAGTTCGGCGTCGGGACGGTCCAGGCAGTGCAACCACTGCCGGACCACGGGATGCACGCGACCGTCCTCGACGATGCCCGCGGTCTCGAGCTCGTCGAGGACGACCGCGCGTACCCGTGCGTGATCGTCTTCGTCGTAGATGTTCGGAAGCAGGGCCAGGACCGGCGGATAGTCGTCGATCCCGGTCAGATCCTGCAGCGCCAGCGCCGCGTCGACATTGAGATCGACGACGGTCGGGTCCTGATCGGCGTCATCCGATCCGGCGATATACGAACCTGACGAAGAAATCACCACTGGTGGACAACCACTCCTTATCCGAGGATCCCGTCGAACAACCCGCGCAGGCCCTTGTCGGTGATGTGCATTTCACCGCCGCTGCCGCCCACGTTGCCGACCGCGCCCTTGAGGCCCTTCAGCGCCGTGTTGTATTCGTTGACGAGAGTGTCGAACCGGGCCTGGAACTGAGACTGCGATTCACCACCCTCACCACGGAAGTTCTCGGCGACCAGATTGCTCAAGGTGCGCTTCTCGGTGTCGTTCAGTTCCATCTGCGAAAGCAGATTGGTGGTCGCCTGAACGAGCTCGTCTACCCGGTAATAGTCATCGGTCAATTCGCCTGCGGCCATGATATTCCATCCCTTCTAATACGAATAGTTTTGTATGAGACGATTTCTCAGAAGTTGAAGTTCGTGCTCTTGCCGACGGCAACGGAACCATCGAGGTCCTGGTTGCCGACGCGCGCGCCGGAGGTCTTCAGGGCGTCGACCGCTTCGTTCAGGAACTTCTGCAACTGCGTGCCCTTGTTGATCGCGTTCTCGAACTCGTCCTGAGTAGCCTTACCGGTCGCACCGGTCAGCGGAGCCTGGAACTGAACCTTCAGATCGCGCAGCACCGACATGTGCGCGCCCATCGTCTCCACATGAGTGAAGAACTTGTCGGCGAACCCTTGCAGCTCCCCCTGTGAGCCGTTATATCCCATCGCCATAATGACATTCCTTTCAGACAGTCCGTGTTTCACACTCGGGCGGATTCGCCGAGTAGTTCTTGGTCTCGTGTCTCGACGTCATCGGAGTATTCGATGACGCCGATGGCCGGGGGTCTCTCCAGTACTGGCACCTCCTGGGGTTCGCCGGGGGTGTACACCGCGGCCGTTTTCCGAAGTTCCTCGTTGTCGCGGCGACGGCGACGAGTGTTCGGGGCGATGGCCCCGCGCGGTGGGGCGTTCCTGGCCGCGGGTGGGCCCGAGGGGGGAGCGACCGGCGCACCGAAGGTCGCGCCCGGCGCGCGCAGCGACCAGCTCGGCGGCATTCGGAATCCGGTGGCGGCCCCCGACATCGCGCCGATACCGCCACGGACCATGCCGAGAGCGACGGCCGAGCCGACACCACCTTGCAGGCCGGCCAGGGTCGTCGATCCCGGTGTGGTACCGAAGAAGCCCGGATCGCCTTCCATCGCGCCCTGACCGAACGTGTCCGGCCCGGGTGTGCCCATATCCGTCAGCGTTTCCGGCGCGCTGACCGGATCGCTCAACCCGGGGTCTCCCGGCATCGCGTCATTGGGCCCGGCGCCACCATCGGTCGGAAGGGTGTCGCCGCCGTTGGATCCGCCGCCGGCGTCGGAGGAGCCACCACCACCGGAATCGGAGGATCCGCCACCGCCGCCGTCGCCACCGCCGTTACTGCCGCCGTCGCCACCGCCGGAGGACGAAAGACCGTCCTGGCCACCGGATCTGTCGAACTGCGAGCCGCCGTTGCCGAATTCACCGCCCTGGCCGCCCTGCCCCCAACCCGTCGAGTTCGGGCCGGTGTCGGGCAACAGGCTCGTGAGCGGCGGCACCATGCCTCCGCCTGCCGCGGAGGTGATGGCCGGCGGCGGGATCGGTGGCGGCAGTGAAGCCGCGTTCGCCAGCGACTCGGTTTCGTAATATGCCATCGCAGCCGCCGCCATCGCCCGCATCACCATGTACTCGGCTTCGTTGAGCGCGAAAGCCGCCGCGCTCGCTCCGGCCATCGTCGAGCCCGCGGCCAGTGACACGGCTCTGGCGCGATTGGCGATGATCGCCTCGGGGCGCGGCATCACCTCGCGAGCGACCGTGTAGGCCCCCGCCTGGGCGTCACATCGAACCGCCACCTGAGCGGCGAGGTCGGCCTGCTGCCGCAGCCAAGCCGAATGCCGGCGATAGGCGGCCAGCGCGCCGTTGGAGGTATCTCCCTTCCAATGCGCGGCCAGGGCAGCGGTATGCGCTTCCGAACAGGTGGCCGCGATACTCATCGTTTCGGCGATACCACGGTAGGCCCGCGCTGTCTGCTCCATCGGCCAGGGACCTGGCCCGGTATTGAGCGCGATGGACAT
Organism: Nocardia sp. CDC519; assembly: GCF_059509835.1. Classification (NCBI taxonomy): domain Bacteria; kingdom Bacillati; phylum Actinomycetota; class Actinomycetes; order Mycobacteriales; family Nocardiaceae; genus Nocardia; species Nocardia sp. CDC519. The sequence continues at coordinate 4,534,382 of NZ_CM183377.1, forward strand.
CGCCAATGGCGACAACGCAGCAAAAATCGGCACTGTCGGCCTCCACCTTTGCGATGAGACGCGCTATCAGCGCAGCGCGGATACCGACCCGTACGCGGAAACCGTTCCGCCACCGGCGATATCGGAGTCCGTGTACGCCGTTGCGACAGGCGCCAGCACTTCACCGCCGTCACGCCGCTTGAGCGACCCGTCGCCCACCTCCTTCAGCAAAGACCCGGCGTAGGTGTTGAACCTTGCCGAAACCATCTTGCTGACCGGGTCGAGGGCGGCGGGCATGGCGATGGTCGCCGGCGCCGCGATCGAGAGCGCAGCCTCGAACGCGGCCTGATCCACTTCGTACGAGGCACCGGTCGACCGCATTGCCGACGACGAGACTTGGAGAGGGAGTGTCATCGCATTACTCCAATCAACACCATGAACAGCTCGGAGCGAGCTGCCTGAGTAGAACGGTAAGTTATGTCCAACAGTGGGAAGGCTCACAGTTTCACAGCCGTGGAGGTATCCACGCCGACTGCACGAGCTCGCGCCGGGTCAGCATCGGCTCCACCAGAATTCCGCGTCCCGGCGGCTGCTTCGTGGCGCGCACATCACCGATGAGGGCACCGTCCTGCCGGGTGCCGTCCATGATCAGGCCGGACGAGTTCAGGTTGCGGATACCGCCGATGACGTTGTCGTACATGGCCGTATCGGCGCCGGCGATATTGCGGGCGACGACGACGTGCAGGCCGGTATCGCGGCCGTCGACCAGGATCTGCTTGAGCGGATCCAGCGGATTCATCGCACCTCGCGGCACCACCATGTGGTAGTCGTCGACGAAGACGAAGACCTCGGGGCCGCTCCACCAGGAGCGCTCGGCCAGCTGCCGGGTGGTCACCGTGTCGGGCGGCCTGCGGCTGTCCATCTTCGCCAGCAGATCCGGCATGATGCCCACCACATCGCGCTCGTTCGTGACATGCGCGATCAGCATGTTCTCCGGAACGGCTCCGAGATGGCGGCGGCGGTAGTCCACCAGCAGGATCCGCGCCTCATCGGCGGTGAACCGGCGGGTGATCGATTCCAGCAGCGACGCGATGACCGACGATTTGCCGGAGCCCGAGGAGCCGAGCACGGTGAAGTGCGTCGACATGCCGAAGTCGATCGTCGCAGGCCCCAGATCGGATTCGCGCACACCGAACGGGACCACCAGCCGCTGCGCCAGATTCGTGGGCGCGGGGGTCGCGGGGATCTCGTCGAATTCCAGCAGGGCGGGCAGCAGCCGCACCGGCGGCGCCGCACGATCGGGGTACCGGCGGTGTACCTCGGCGATCGCCGCTTCCAGGCCGGTCGCCACCGATTCGGAGTCGGCGATCCCATCGATCCGGGGCAGCGCCACGAACATGTGCAATGCCTCGGCCGACACACAGCGGCCGGGGCGATCGGTGGGGATCGCGGCGATCACATTGCGGTGGGTATTGAAGGTGGTATCGGTGAGGTCGCCGAGCCGCATCTCGATCCGGGTCTGGATCATGTCCTTGACCGCGGGCCGCACCGCCATCCAGCGCGAACTCGTCAGCACCAGGTGGATGCCGAAGTTCAAGCCTTGCAGCGCGATCTGCTCCATGGTCGCGGAGTACTCGTCGAAGTAGGGTCCGTTGGTGGACAATCCGATGTCCCAGCCGTCCACGACCAGGAAGACATCACCGTACGGGTCGCGATCGGCCCAGGGTGGGCGCCCACCGGACTCGTTGCGCATCGCACGGAACTTCCGGATGGTGTCGATGCCGAACTCCGCGAACAGGTTCTGCCTGGTTTCGAGCAGATTCGTGATCAGCGCGATGGTGCGCCGGATGCGGTCCTGATCGCGCGGCCCGGCCACCGAGCCGACGTGCGGCAACGATCGGATCGCCGACAACGAGCCGCCGGAGAAGTCCACGCAGTAGAACTGCACCTGTTCCGGGGTGTGGGTGAGCGCGGCCGACAGCATGAACGTCTGCAGTGCCGTCGACTTACCGGACTGCGGGCCACCCACGATCGCCATATGCCCGCCGGCCGCCGAGAGATCGGCCGTCCAGCTATCCTGGCGCTGCTGGCGCGGCTTATCGATCAAGGCGACCGGAATGCTCAGCGAACCCGGCTCGGTCCCGCCCAGCAGGCGGTCCAGCGTGGGCGGGGTGTTCAGCGGCGGCAGCCACATCTTGTGTGCCGGCCTGCCGTGTCCTGCCAATTGCTGCAGCACCGTCTCCATCACGGTGATCTGCTCGCCCTCGACCGCCTCGGGCTGCTGGGACCGGGTGGGCGCCTGCTCGACCACAGTCGGCCGGATATCGGCGACCGGGCCGGTGGTGAATCGTTGCGGCGGACGGTATCCGCCCCCGGCGCGCCGGGCCCGGTTCGACGCGTTCGGCGCCGAGACGGTCGCGCGCGGCGTGTACGCCTCGCCGACGTAGGTGGCTTGGAACCGTTGCAGATCACCGGAACCGACCCGCAGATAGCCCGAGCCCGGCTTCTTCGGCAGGTGGTAGGCATCCGCGGTGCCGATGGCGTCACGGGAGTCGCTGGTCTGGTTGGTGCGCAGGGCCACTCGATAGGACAGGTGCGCCTCCAGCTCACCCATCCGGTTCGCCGGCACCTTCTGCGAGGACAGCAGCAGGTGGATGCGCAGCGACCGCCCGAGCCGGCCGATCGCGACGAACAGTTTCGAGAAGTCCGGGTAGTGCTCGAGCAGTTCGGCGAACTCGTCCAGGATGATGAACAGCGTCGGCAGCGGGGCCAGGTCCGCGCCCTGTTCCCTGGCCCGCTCGTAGTCGGCGACGTTGGCGAAATTGCCCGCGTCGCGCAGAATGCGCTGGCGGCGCACCATTTCGCCGTTGATCACGTCCTCCATACGGGTGACCAGGTCGGACTCTTCCTCCATGTTGGTCACCACGGCGGTCACGTGTGAGAGCCGGTCGAAGCCGAGGAAGGTGGCACCACCCTTGAAGTCGACCAGCAGCAGGTTCAGCTGGTCCGGAGAGTGGGTGGCGACGGCGGAGAGCACGAGGGTCCGCAGGAATTCCGATTTACCCGAACCGGTGGCGCCGATACACATGCCGTGCGGGCCCATGCCATCTTCGGCCGATTCCTTGATATCCAGGTGCACGATCGCGCCCGCCGGATCGTGCCCGAACGGGATGTTCAGCCGGGCCCGATCGCTGTCACGGCGCATCGGCCACTGCTGGTCGATGCGGATATCGCCGGGATCGGTGAGACCGACCATCTCCTCCCAGGAGGTGCCGGTGCTGGCCTGTTCGGCCGCGACCGCCTCCACCACCGTGGACAGCCGGTACGGGGCCACGCGCCGGGCCAGCGCCATCATCGCGGGCAGCGACAGGGAATCCGCGACACCGACTCGGCGCAGGCCGCGCGCGGTCACCTCGCTGAGCGAACGATCCTCGCCGACAGTGAATTTCAGCGCTCGCGGCAGCGACTGCTCGGCGGGACCGAGGCGCAACCAGGTGCAGCCGTCGATGCCGGAGATATCGCGCTCGTTGGCCTGGCCGCCGACATCGACGATCAGCAGGTGATGCTTGCGGTCGAGCGCGGGCTCGCTGTTGGCGGAGAACGGGCCTCGATTGAGATCGGCCAGCACCTTGGCGCGCAATTCGCCGACGCTGCGATACACCATCCTGGCGGGGCCGACCGCGTCGGTGGCGGTGGGATGCTGGGTATGCGGCAGCCATTTCAGCCACGCCCACTCGGGCGCGTCCGGATCCGTCAGCGCCGCCGCGACGGCCACCTGGTCCGGCCCGTGCAGGACGACGGCCTCGGCGATCATCGCGCGGATCAATCCGGCCACCGCGGCCGGATCACCGTCGAACCCGACCTGCGGCGCGGACAGCAGATTGATCGCGACCGGCATACCACCGACGGTGGAGTACGCCTTGGCGAACCTGGTGAGTTCGACGACGCCGACCGGATCGAGATCGGAGGTCGGCGCCGCTTCGGGCACGATCACCCGCACCTGGTTGGCGATGCGCCCCCGCCCGATCCGCACCCGCAGGAACTGCGGGCTGGCCACCTGCACTTCCCACATGCGCTTGCCGCCGACCAACCGGGCGATCTCGGCAGGCCCGGGGTGGGTGTAGCGCAGGAAGGTGTGCAGATCCTTTTCGGCCTCGTGCACGGTCTTGCGGTTGTCGGTGATGCTGCGCAGGTAGTCCTTGCGTTCCTCGTTGAGGCTCGCCGCCGATGTCCCGCCACCGCCGGAGAACTGCCCGCCGACCATGCCGAACATCGACACCATCATCATCAGCGGGAAGAACAGCATCATCGGCGATGTCGGCATCCCACTGCGGAACATCATCACCATCATGCCGACCATGGCCGCGACCATGACGACGGGCAGGATCATCTTGAGCTTGGACGGCGGGACCGGCTTGGGCAGTTCGGTCGGCGGCTGCAACCGGAGTTCGGTCACCGCGGGAGCTTTGGGCCCACGGATCATCCGGGCCGGCCGGACGAATCGGCGGGTGGCGGTCACGACGGTCCGCCGAAGCCCAGTCCGGCTTTGTCGACCGGGATGCCGTCGTGCACGACCTTGGCATCGGCCTGGGACAGGGTAGGCCCGACAGCGAACAACGACACGATGCTCCAGGGTGCGGGTACGGGCGCGCGCAGCGCCAGGGCGGACAGGGTCTGGCGGGCATCGGATTCGTTGGCCGCGTCGACGTCGATGCCGTAGCGCACGCCGCTGTCGGAGATCCAGTACAGGCCCTCCCGCAGCGGTGAGGCCGGATCCGAACCGCTGACCTGCACGAATCGCCCGGTCGTCCGGGGCATGTACGCGGCGTCGGCGGTCTTGCCCTGCGAGTTCGGCGCGGTCACCAGTGGCACCGTGCGCGACTGTTCCTCGGCGGGCAGCGGCAACCGATCCCCCGCCACCAGTTGTGTGGTGGCGGCGGCGTCACCCGCGGCACGCGACCAGTGGTAGCAGGTGACGCCGAACCGCTCCGGCTCGACGATGTCGACCTGGGTCGCGGGATAGGTCGCCGTCCCCGGCCAGGCGCCGGGGCGCAGATTCGCCGCGATCACATCGGGTCCGACGGTCCGCACCGAAATGGCGCCTTGGGAGTCGGCATTGCGGATCATGTCCGCCAGCACCGCGTTCACCTGAACGACGCCGGACTGCGACACCACATACGTCGCGCCCTCGGTGTCGCGTCCCGACACCGTCAGCACCGAGCCCACCGGAACGGTCAGTCCGGTGGACAGGGTCGTCATCTCCCCCGCACCGGGAACGGCGGGCACCCGGATGGGTGGTGCCTCGGGGATCGCGTTGATCAAACCTTTGGAGGCGGCGACCACCGTCGCCGTCGGGTCGATGCCGAGTGCCAGCACCACAGCCGAGTCGGCGAGATCGATCGCCGCGCGCACGAAGCCCTGCTCCTGATCGGCGTAGACCAGCCAGGTGGTGGAGTCGTCACGCAGCAGGCGCGCCTCGGCGCCGGCCAGCGCGCGGGTGGTCTCGCCGTCGATGTTCAGCGGCCCGCCGATGGCGGTGGTTCGTGGTGCGGTGAGGGTAGCCGTGGGAAGGCCGGTGCGAGAATCGACCGGCGCTGCGGCTCCGGAGCGAGTGGTATCGCAGACCGCCCAGGATGAGTCCTTCGATCCGGAATCGACGATATTGCCTGGTGCTCCGGGAATACCGACCCACGGTCCGCGTGGATACTTCGAGAGTTCACCATTGGAGACACGGACCGGATTGTCGGCCGAACCGACCACCAGCCGCGCCGAGGTCAGGTTCAACGCCGGATGCAGCCGGTCGCCGATGCGAACGTACAGCGCACCGGTGTCCTTGTCGGCAACGATCTTCGAATCACCGACGTTTTTGGCCGGTTTGAAGAAGGCCATCACCGCAGCGCCGGCGACACAGACACACGCGAGGGCGACACCGATCATCAGCGCGGTCGACCGGCCGCGCTGCGGATCGTCGATCATGGAGGCATCGCGACGCACCAGGGCGTGCTCGATCCGGTGCAGGAGAAAACGCCAGCCCGATATCTGGTGTTTGGTCACCACCCGGAAACGTGCCATCACATCACCTGGTGGGTGCCAGACCCGCTAGCGCGGAGGTGATGTCGAACGCGTCGACGGTCATCAGCTCTTCGTCGGTCATCGTCGACACATCGAGGTTGTCGCGCGTGAAGCGGTAATCCCGTTCGGCCTCGGCCGCTTCCACCACATTGCGGATGAAGCGGCCGTTGCCCGCCAGGTCGATCAGCCGCCTGCCGTCGCGGTTCTGCACCGCCAGCTGCTCGCAGCGCTCGCGCAGCACCTCCATCGCCTGTTCGGACAGGATCGAATCCTTCTTCTTGGCAATGTGTTCGGCGATCTGCACCAGTTCGTCGGCGTCGTAGCTGGAGAACCGGATCCGCTTGGTGAAGCGGGAGGCAAGGCCGTCGTTGGAGGCCAGGAAGCGATCGATCTCGTCTTCGTAGCCCGCGATGATCACGACCAGCTTGTCCCGGTCGTTCTCCATCCGGGCCAGCAGCGTGTCGACGGCTTCCTTACCGAAGGCGTCACCGCCGGACAGCCCTTCCTGGATCAGGGTGTAGGCCTCATCGATGAACAGCACTCCGCCCAGCGCGGAGTCGATCAGCGCATTGGTCTTCGGCGCGGTGTGACCGAGGTGGGTGCCGACCATGTCGTTGCGCGAGACCTCGATTACCTCGGCGTTCTGCACAACCCCGAGCCCAGCGAAGATCTTCGCGATCACCCTGGCGATGGTGGTCTTACCGGTTCCCGGCGGCCCGGAGAAGATCAGATGCTGCGACTTCGATTCGACGGCGAGCCCACGCTTGGCGCGCACCTGATCCATCAGCACACCGGATTTCAGCCGGTCCACCTGCTCCTTCACCGAGGCCATGCCGATCTGGGCATTGAGCAGCTCAGACGCCTCGGTCAGCAGGGTTTCGCGTTCGGCCTTGGCGGCGCTGGCGGCGACCTGCACCGGATCGTCGCCGGACCGCGGATCCCAGATGTCGGCGCGGGAGGCGATCAGCTCCGGTGTGGTGATCGCGAACCGGTAGCTCTTGTCCCGGACGGCGCGCTGCCATTCCTCGCGCTCACCCCACAGGCCCGACCCTTGCAGGCCCGCTAGCACCTTGTCCGCTGCTTCGGTATCGCCGTTGTGCCGCAACAGCATGCCGAGCAGGAAGTGCGCGTCGGCCCAGATGTAGGACAGGTTGCCCGACGAACTGTCCTCGACGATCCGCTGCGCGCGCGGCATCGCCTCACCGAACCGGCCCAGATGCGCCAGCGCCGAGGTGGCCATCAATTCGGCCGCGATATCCAGCAGGCCGTCGTCGAGCGAGGGCTGCGCGGTGCGCGCGGCGAGCACATCGGTCCACCGTTCGGTGCGGTAATACAGCGACATCCGAACGAAACCGGCCACGTCGTCGCCGGGGACCTCATCCAGAATCGCCGCGGCTTCGGCCCACTCGCCACCGTCGGCGTAGAAGCACGCCTGTGCGATGGCGATCTGGGCCCGGTCGGCCATTGCCACCCGCAGCCCGTACATGCCGACCTCGACCTGACACCACAGCGCGCGATCGGCGAGGCCGGCGCGCTGCTGATCGCGGTACAGGTTGTGCACGGAGCGGTAGGCCCCGTAGATGACTTCGGAGGTCACTTCACCGGCCATGGCGCGGCCCAGCCAGGCATCGCACATGTCCGGATCGAGGTCGGTCGCCGTCCTGAAGGCGGCGGCCGCGTGTTGCTCGTTGCGCACCCCTCCGGCGACAAGCCCCAAACTCTGTACACCCGTGTAGAACGCGTCCTCGGCCGCTGACACTCGGACTTCCCTTCCGCCGATCTCCGCCTGAGTGCAGGTTAGCCACGGGGGCGATCAGTTGAATCGACCACAGTCCCCAAAATTGGGAAGAGGCGGGGTGATTCGTTCTACAGCACCCGGATGACGACCGAGTCGCTGTCCATCCGCGACCACGTCACCGTCTGCCCGAAGGTCGGCGCCTCGATCACCATGCCGTTGCCCGCGGCGAGCTGTACATGCTCGGGAACACCAGGGGCACTGAACGATCTGCCGGGGAAAACCAGATCACCCGGCTGCACGTCGGATGGATGCACCCGGACGCCGCTGTGGATCTGATCGTAGGTGGTGCGCGGCAGGATCACTTCACCGTTGGTGGCCTGCGCGATCGCGTACTGCGTGAGCCCGGAACAGTCGAAGCCGCCTCCGGTGGGGCCACCGGGGCCGCCCCCGCCCCAGATATACGGCGCACCGAGCCAGGCGCTGGCCGCGCTCACGGCGAGTCCGCCGCGGGTGCCGTCCGAGGGAACCCGGCGCCGGTCGGCACTGCTGCGTCGGATACCGCCGGAGGCTCGCCCTCTCGATGGCCGACGGCGTCTGCGCCGCTGGATCGGCGGTTGACCGCGGACACGCGATTTCGGCACCTCGGGTGGGACGATCTGCGCGGCCTGGCGCCTGGCCGCGTCGAGATCACCGTTGACCTGCTTGGTGGCGTTGGTGACCGCCTTCTGCGCGGAATCGAGCAGGGCCGGACCGCTGAACCGCAGGTCGCCAAGGGTGCTCAGCGCCTTGACCCGGGAATGGAATTCGGCGATCTCGCGGTCGAGAGCGCGCCGACCGAGCACGGTGCCGTCACCGGAGCCGGCGACCGCCTTGTCGACCACTCCCGCCCTGCCCGCATGGGCCTCGACGGCGGACTCATGCCTGGTGCGTGCTTCGGTATAGCCGGCCTGCATATGACCGCCGCGCAACGCGCTCGCCGCCAGATCGGCCTTGGCGAGGGCCGTGTTCGTGCCCGCCGTCGGTTGCCCTTCGCCGTAGAGGCCGGCCAGCGAACGCAGCACGCCCTCGGCGTCCGTCGTCAGCCCCGGCGCCATCCGACCGACCTACCGTCGCGCATCACCGACCGCCTTTCCGATTCCACGTCATTGTCCCGGCAGCCGAATCGAGCATCTTCCCAGCAATGGGACGTTGCGCTCGGGCACAGCACTTCCCAGCGCGGGGAAGGCAAGACAATGAGGGGCGATAACAGCGGGAGGCGGTGTCGACAGAATGGTGGCAGGTGTGGCGGACACCGAAGTTCAACAGGCACAGAGCACAAAGCCCGCAGAGGTCGCGGCGGTAGCCGCTGCTCCACGCGCGCAGAGCGCCACTCCCGCCGAACCCGAGGTCGGCCGAGTTGTCGCGCAGCCCGTCGAAGAAGCGCGACGAGCCGGCTCCGCCGACCCGTCGGGCGCCAAGGACGCGACGACGACACCGCCGGCGCGCCCGGCCCTGCCTGCCGACGGAGCAAAGGGGTCGGGCGATCCCGATTCGGTGCGGCCGATCTCCGCCAAGGACCCGGTCCGCACCCCGCCGCCCGCCAACGGCGACTGGATGAACCTCGATCCACCGCCCGGCGCCTCACCGCAGACGAAGCTGTTGATCGCGCAGGCCGAGAAGGCGATTCGGTTCGCCGTCGACCTGTTGGGCCGCGAACACACCGTCACACCGCCGCCGCAGGTGAGCGAGCTGCTCAAGACTGTCGCCGCCGACAATGTCGGAAACGGCCAGATGGTGGAGGCGTACAACAAGGCTCTCGGCCAATCCCGCCAGACCAAGACGGCGCTGCTGTCCATGGACGACAAGGTCGCGAAGACCTCGACGGTGATGGCCGACGAGAAGTCCAAGAATCTGGCGGCCATCAAGACGATCGTCACCGAACTCAAGGCCGCGCTGAAACCGTATTCCGCAGCCAAGCTCACCGCCGCACAGGACTACGCGGTGATGAAGATCGTCGCGCGTGCCCTGCGCAAGATCTGCGAGAAGATCGTGGCCGCTGCTGATTACAACTGGGACATCGCGCACGGTGGTGGTGGTGGTAACGGTAGCGGCGGTGGCGCCGGCGGCGGCGGTGGCATCCCGGGCGGCGGTGCGCAGCAGCCGGGCGGCGGCCAGGCCGGTGGTGGTGATGGCGGTCTGGGTGGCCTGCTCAGCATGCTGCCCATGCTCGGCATGATCCCCATGTCCCTGATCCCCATGCTGCCGATGCTGCACGAGGCGTTCGCCCCTGAGGAACCCAAGAACGCCGAAGAGAAGAAGGGCGAGGGCGCTCCGCCGCCACCGCCGCCGGGTGACGGCAAGCCGCCCGAGGGTCAGGCGCCGCCACCGGGCGATTCCGGCAAGCCCGCGGAAGGCGCTGCGGCGCCGGGCGATCAGAAGCCGAATGATCCGAACACGCCGGCGGGTGAGCCGGCGAAGGGCGAGGAACCGAAGGCTGCCCCGGCCTGAGTTCGGCAGGGCACGCCACGTCCGTATGCCGTCATCGGCGGATACTCCGTGGGTGCGATGCGGCCACGTGACCAGGTAACACGAGGGGCGGCCTGGACCAACCTGCGTCATGCCACCGTGATACGCCCCAGGCGACCTGGTAGCACGGTTGCCTCTGGTGCGACAGGGTGCCGGGCAGTCGGGAACGATCGGTCGGCGCGATCCCATCTCGTCGCCGGCCGGGGTGTCTCGTGGCCGGCCGCGAATGGCGAAGTGCCCGGTCCGAGCAGGCGAGGCGCAACGTCCGCCGCGCCGGCGAATCAGGTATAGACCTGCGGCCGAACCGGTTTCGGCTGCGGCGGCGCACCGCCGCCCGGCGCGACATCCACGGTCGGTTGCGCGCCCGCGGTGAGATCGCCTGCGGCCTTGTCGATTCCGCTGGGGTGGAAGAAGCCCTGGAACCGTCCGAACGGCCCGTGACCGTCGTCCGGTGGATTGTGCGGATCCATCTGCACGAGCTGGCCATTGAGCAGGACGTTCAAACCGGAATCGTTCATCACGACCAGCGCGGTCCGGTTCTCCCACTGGATCACATCACCGGTGCGCAGACGTTTGTCGGGGTCGGTGGTGTTCGGGTCGACCGCGGTCCACGGGTTGCTCGGGGTCTGCTGCCCGGTCGTGCCTGCGTACGCGGCGTGCGCGTCACTGCCGTTGGTGTTGTAGATCTCCTTGTTCAACGCCTGCGCGACAGCCGGCGGCACCTTCTGCGTAGTCCCATCCGGCAGCGGCGCATCTGTCATTCCGCCGGGCATGACCACCGGCGGCGGCGCACCCGGACCGTACGATGCGGCCGCAACCGGCGGCGCACCCTCGCCGGAGGCCGGCGCGCCACCGGCCTGCGCCGACGCCTGCGCGGTGGCGGCTTCCTCGTCGGCTTTACGCTCCTCTCGCTCGAGCTGACGCTCCTCCCGTTCGAGCCTGCGCTCCTCCTCGACCCGTTCGCGCTCCTGCTGCTCGGCCTTCTGCGCCATCATCATCTGCGCGGCCTGGCCGACGACCTGCGGCAACATCGACATCATCATCATCAACGGCATCGCGAGATTCATGCCGCCGCCACCCTGTTGCTGCGGCTGCTGCGGCTGCCCCGCGCCACCGGAACCGGACCCGGGGTTGGTCTGGTCACCGGGCTTGTCCTGGCCGCCAGGAGTCTGCCCACCCGACGTTCCGCCGCCCGACGTGCCCCCACCCGAGGAGCCCCCGCCCCCCTCACCACCGGAACCGCCGCCCGTACCGCCGCCACCGCCGGCCCCGATCTTCTCGATATCGTCGGCGAGATCGTTGAAGAACTTGGCCAACTTCGGATCGGTTGTGCCCTGGCCGGTTCCGCCGCCGGGGTTGTCGGCGCCGACCGGAAGATCGTTGTAGGTGCCGCTCCAATCCTGGTTGGCGCCAGGGCCGGTTGGGGTGGGGCCGGGCCCCTGCTGCTGGCCTGGACCCTGCGGCGTCTGCTGCCCACCGCCATTACGCTTGCCGTCGCCGTCACCCGTATTGCCGGAAGAACCGTCTTTCTGCTTCCCGCCCGGGTCCTTGGGAGGCTTCTTCCCCTCGACGAAGTCTTTGACGCGTTCGATTCTCTTGGAGATGTCCAGCGAGGTGCTGCGCAGAGCATCCAGCAGCTTCTGCTCGAGCTCCTTGCTCAGCTCGAACGATGTGACGTTGCCGTCCTTGTCGTAGGTGCGCTGGACCTTGGTCTTCTTCTCCGCTTCCAGCTCTTCCAGGCTCTGGCCCCGCGGTCGCGCGCTCGCATACATGGGCGAACGCATCACTTGACCGAGGTCCTCCAACCTGCGGACGATGTCGTTCTTCGCGTCACTCACCTCGCTGGCGAGATCCTTGGTCAACACCTTGACGTCTTTGAGCCGCTTGTCGAGAGCCAGGTTGAGGCTTTCGATCTTCTCGTGATTGTCGCGGTAGATCTTCACCATTTCCGAGGTGAATTTCCCGCTCGGCAGCCCCGCGTTTTTCAGTTCCTCGAGCGGATCAGGCGCGGCGGATGGCTTACCGGCTCCGAGCTGGTCGACCTGGAGCTGCATGATCCGCCGCATCGTCGCGACGGTGTCATAGAAGAACTCGCTACCGCCCGGCGGCACCGGGAAGTCGACGGGGATGAAGTGTTTCTTCTGGTCGCCCATGTAGTAGGCGACACCCAGGACCTCTGTGTTGTCTTTGCCGCCGAGCGCGACGATCGTGCCATCGTCATTGATCCGGTAGGCCTTGATCTTGTCGAGGATCGACTTGTCGAACTCGAATCCCTGCGACCACAGCGCCCGGCCTTTGTCACCCTTGGCGAGATGCTGGCCGCCGAGGATGTCGATGGAGTCGTTGTCGAACCGGGCACCGGTAACCGAGCTGGTGCCATTGTCCGTGCCGGATTGCAGAGCTTTCTGGCCGAGCTCCTTGTCGACGAAAACCAGGTTGCCGTCCTGGAATCGTATGGCGTATCGACCGTTGTCCGAGACCAGTTCATCATTCGGCCCGAGGGTATCGCCGACTTTGATGGTGTTGCTGCCGGTGGCGGCATCGAGCTTGATGTCCTTGGTCGACGGTGCGTCGAATTCCGGTTCGACTGCCCCCTTGATGGGTGCGGTGCCGTCGAGCTTCTTCTCCTCCTCCTTCGGCGGCGGCGGGTCGTCGGACTTTCCGCCGGTGACGCCACCGCCGTCGCCCTCATCTTTTACTTTGACCGCAGCAGGGTACGAGCCGTTGGGGTTCTGGACATACGTCTCACCGCTGTCGGGCTTACCACCGGAACTCCCGCCACCGCCACCCGTGTCGGCAGGCTTGTCCTGCTCGGAGTTTTTCAACGTCTCGGCCAGGGGCGGCGGCCTGTCCTCCGGTCGAAGCAGGCCGCTTTCCTTGTACGCCTGATCGAGCCGGTATTGCTCCAGTGGATAGGTCTTCGGCTTGTCACCGTCGGCCATCAGGGTGTCCGATCGTGCATGGCGGCGTCATCGACGCTGCGATCCATGGCCACCGTTGGGATATCTCGGCTCCTGTCGAGCAGAGAGTCGCGCTGCCACTCAGGAGCCATCTTGTGCGCTCCTCGGCGTCGTCGGCGGTGGGGAGACCGCCGGGGGAACCGAAGCACCCGTGGGCGGGCCACCGACTCCGCTCGGCGGGGCGACCGAAGTTCCTGGCGCGGACACGGTTCCGGTCGTGGTAACAGGACGGTCCACGCGGCCGGTGTCGGCGGCGGACACCGCGGACGGCGCCTCCACGAACAGGGGGTGTTCGATGATCTGCTCGTGGGCGTAGACGGCGTCGCGCAAGCCCTGGCGGGTCGGCTCGCCCTCGAGCAGCATCACCAGTTCGTTGCAGCGGCGTTCGAACACCATGTCCCGCAGGGAGGAATCCGAGCTGTCCACCCTGAGGTCGCCGATGCCGACGCGGCCGGGATCGACGCGACGCGAGAGCATAGAGGCCGCGAGCAGGTCGTCGGCATCGCGCAGGTCGTCCCACCACGGGGCCGGAACGGGTTGGCCGGCCTGAACCATCGCCAGGATGCGTTCGCGCACCGACCGCGCCTCAGCGGCTTCGGCCGGCACCGGCCCGGCGCGACCGACCCGGACGTGTGCGTCGACCGCGAGCTCGATGCAGCGGCCGGGGACCTGCTCGTCGGTCAGCGCGGACACGTGCTCCAAGGCGCTCATCGTGCCGAACAGGCCGAGACGATCGGCGGTGTCCGGGGTGAATACGCGCAGATCCACTTCCTCGGCCGGGCGGACGTTGCCTTCGGTCGACACGTCGCGCAGTTGTGCGCGCAGGCCGGGGTCGATCGGCCCCGATGACACCAGCGCGGACAGCTTGGCGTTGGCCTTGGCGCCCCAGGCCAGGCCGAATTCGGCGAGCACCCGGGCCGGGTCGGTGACGCCTTCCCACGGTGAGCCTTCGCCGGAGTCGGTGCCGAGCAGCTCGTCCCAGATCCATGGCGACGACACCTCACGCGGCAGGAACAGCCCGGCGGGCATCCAGCCGCGGCCCTCGTTCGTGGTGATGAACACGCCGGCGCCGGCCGGTCCGCGCATCACCGATACCGCCCAGGTCAGGCCGATGACCGAGGAGTCGACCGCGGCGAGCACCGAACGCAGCAGCGTCCGCGCGATCACCAGATCTTCGTCGACCTCGTCGCCGACCACATGCGAGGGCTCGGCCGCCTTGTCCTTCGCGGCGGCCACGGCCGCGGCGAACGGGGTCGGCACCGGCGCCATCATCGGCGTGGCGTCGGAGCGGCCGCTCGTCTGCGACGGCGGGGCGGTGGCGGCCCGATCGTCCATCGGGCCGGCGACCGGCGCCATCGGCGCGACGCCGGGCATCCCGGTGGACGGCGGTGGCGTCGCGGTGGGCGCCGACGCTCCGGTGGGCTGGGCAGGCGCGGACGAACCGGTATTCGTCCCGGTGTCGGTGCCCGCTGCCGCCGCCGCGGTGGGAACCTGCGGGGTCACACCGGAAGCGGCAGCGGGTTGCTGCGCAGCGGTTTCCGACGCACCGGGGGCGCCGATGCCGGGTGTGACCGGTGGCGGCGTGGTGACGTTCGGCGCCGGCTGGTCGGCTGTCGGGCCGGAGGGATCGGTCTGATCCGGCGCGGTACCGCCCGGGAGCACCGGACCGGGGGCCGGGCGGTCCGGAGCCGAACTGTCCGGTGGTGTGGTGCCCGTGCCGGGGCCGCCCGTCGACGGAGCGTCGGGTGTCTGTCCGACGGGCGTCGGCGCCGGAACCGGCTGAGTGCCCGCACCCCCTCCGGTCGGAGTATCGAGGCCCTGGCCGCCGCCGCGCACGGCCTGCGCGCCCTGCTGATCGGACCACTCGTAGTCGTTGGCAGACTTGATGAGATAGTCCGCGGTCCTGTCGTGATCGTCGGCCAGGGCATTGCCTGCCTTTTGCCGTTCGTTGTAGTACTCGACCAGCGCTTCGTAGACGGGATCAGCGATCGCCCCGTAGGTCCGTGGGAAGTCGTTGAGCCAATCCAGGGGAGGCTTCGCCCATTCCCGGGTGTCTCGGGCGACGCGCCGGTGCTGTTCAGCCAGCTGCCGCAACACCGCGGGGTCGAGACTCAGACCTTCCGGCACGCCTGATCACTCCTTCCACACCACTGACCCGTCCATTTTCGGCGCTTCCCGCCATTGGGAATCCGCGCCTGGTCAGCGGACGGTCGGCGCGGACACCGCCGATGGCCGGTTCGCACCGGGCCGGGGCGCGGCAGGTTCGGGCAGCGCGGGATGCCCGGTCACCTGAGCGTGCGCGTACATCGCGTCGCGGAGCAACTGCCGGGTCGGCTCGCCGGCCAGCAGCAGCACGAGCTCATCGCAGCGGCGCTCGAACACCATGGCCCGCAACGCCGCACCCTCGGTGCCGGTGTGCTCGGCGCGCAACTCGCCAAGCGTCACCCGTGACGCGTCGAACCGCCGTGACACCATCGACGCGGCGAGCAGATCGTCCAGATCGCGCAGCTCGTCGAACCACTGCTCGGGCACCTCGCGGTCTTGCCGAATCGCGCGGAGTACGCGTTCGCGCTGGGTGGGCGCGCCGAGGGCGTGCGCGTTCTCGCCGAGCGCCCGCGTGACTCGCTGATGGGCGTCGACAGCCAGATCGACGCAGCGGGCGAGGATTTCGTCGTCGGGTATCGCCGCGACCCTGGCCAGCATGCGTGGTGAGGCCGTCAGTTCGAGCCGGTCGACCAGCTTGCCGGTGCGCGCGCTGAGATCCATCTCGGGTGAGGCAGGCACCTCGCCGATCGTCGCCACCTCGCCGAGTTGGGCGGCGAGCACGGCGTGGATCGGGAGCGAGGAGGCCAGAGCCGTCAGCCGAGCACCGGATTTGCGTCCCCACGCCACGCCGAACTCGGCCAGCACCCGCGCCGGATCCGACAGGCCCTCCCAGGCCGAGCCATCGGAGACCGACCACATCCACGGCGTCGACATTTCCGGCGGCACGAACACTCCGGTGGGCAACCAGCCTCTGCCCTCGTTGGTGGTGAGGAACGCACTCACCCCGCCGGAATGGCGCATGACCGCGACCGCCGTGGCATGCCCGACGACAGGGGGTGCGGCGGCGAGCACGCCGGCCAGCAGCGTGCGGGCGAGGACCAGATCGCCGTCGACCTTGTCGCCGAGGACGAATGACGGTCCTGCTGCCGCCGCCATGGCCGCGCCGACGACATTGCGCACCATGTCGCCGGAATCGTCCGGGTCCGCGGGTTGCTCGTGTGGTGGCATCCCGGGCCGGGGAGCCGGCTGGCTGTTGGACGCGACTGCCGGTCCGGTCGGCGCCGGGGCGCCCGCAGCAGGTTGCGCCCCGACGACGGGAGCCTTCGCCGGCGCCACCGGCGGCGCGGGTGGCGCAGCCGGCGACGATGGCTGCGCCGCCGCGCTCGATGGAACGGCGGTTTTGCCGGTCACCGGCGGTGGCGGAGCAGCGGGCGCTGCGGCCGTGACCGCCGACGGTGGCGGGCCGGCCGGCAAGATCGGAGGCGGCATCGCACCCATGGCGGCCGCGGCGGCCTGGTCCGGCCCTGGATCGCTGTCCGCCGCGAAGTCGGCCCCCGGATTCTTCTGCCCAGCGGCGCGAATAGCGGCATCGGCCACGGGGTCGGCCGGATCCGCGCCCGGGTCCGTCTCGGAGCCGGATGATTTCGCGCGAGTGGACTCACCATCGGAACGCTGCTCGTCCGAACCGGCACGATAGGCACTCGCGCCGGCCAGGCGATCCGAGGCGTCGCCGGAGGGTCGATCGCCCGGGCTGCTCGACCGGTCGATGCCGGGATCGGAACCCGCCGCGCCCCTGGCCGTATCGGGGATGACCGCGCCCCACGGTGTCGGCACCTGACCAGCGGAACCACGACCCACCGGGCCGGCATGGACCGGGCCGCCCGCAGGATCGGATACGGGGACGCTGCCGCCGGTCGAATTACCCTCGCCCCGGGGCGTGCGGTCGATCGCCGCGCCCTGCCCGGTCGACTCGCCCTGGCCGACCGACTCGCCTTGCCCCGTCGGCTCGCCGGGCCCAGCCGCAGGCCCCGGTCCGGTGACGATATCGGCCGGCCCCCTGGCCTCCGGCGATTGCCCGATCCCATCGGGCGTCTCATGCACCGGAGGCGGAAGCGTGTGCGGTCCGTCTGGATTCGGCAGCGGCGTGGGAACAGGCACGCCGCGAGGATTCGGCGCAGCGGGCGCCGTGGGCGGTTGCCGAAACCGGTCGTGCACCGGCTCCGTCGGAGCACGACCCGATGGTGGATCAGGCGCTCCCGAACGGCGCTGCGTCCACGGACCGGGCTGCCTCAGCAGTTCCGCGATTCTGGCGAGCGCGGGTACACCGGACGGGCTCAGCGTGGCCAGCGCCGCGGCGACCACATCGCGCACGTCATCGCGCGCGGTCGCGAGGATGGCGGCAATCGTCGCTTCGGCCTCTTCCGGCGTGGGCCGGTTCGCCTCGCCTTCGGTACTTTCGGCACTGTCATCGCTTTGGGCCCTGCGGCGCACTGCCGTGATCCGAGCCGTGGCGTCGTCGACGATGTCGAGAATCCGGTTGCGGGTCCGATAGACCAGGTCACCGAACCCGCGGAAGACCTCGCTCGCGGCCAGCAGCGCGTCGGCGAACGCCTGCGGCATCCCCTGCTGCGCCAGCATTTCGTCCTTGATCGGTTGCAGGCGTTCACTGGCCCGCACCGCTTGATCGAAGGCCAGCCGCGCCTGTGGTGCGTCACCGGTGTTCAGCGCGGAGGCCGCGGCCCGCGCCCGGGTCTCCAGCGCATTCCAGTGCGCCGGAGAGACCTCGGGCCAATCGTCGCCGACGATGGCGTCCCAGTAGGGGCTCGTACGCTCCGGCTCCATGACGTTCGGCTGTTCCGGCGATCAGACCGGGCGGTGACCGCGCACCGCGGCCGCGCCGAGGATGTCGGCGATGTCGTGGGCATTGGCGCCGTCGACCGCTTCCCGGAGTGCGATATCGGCGCGCCCGAGGCAGCTACGCACAGCATTGCCGAAAGTTTCGGTGATCCAGTCGAGTTCGCCGACCAGCGCATGGTCCAGCGACGACGACGGGCGGCACGTGAGCGTGAAATCGCCAACCGCCGCGCCCACCTGGCCGGCCCCGGAAGTCATGGCATACACATAGGCCTGCACCGGGCGCAGAACTTCGGGCGTGCTGTCGCGGTCCAACATGTCAGGGTCCTGTCTCGGATCCGGCCGGTATCAGGGCGTGCGGCCCAGCTCGGCGTTCTCCATGGCTCGGTAGGCGGCCTCGGTCGGCAGATCGAAGGCGTCGACGGTGTAGGGGCGGGCGCCGTTGTATTCCATCTCGGCGCGCAAGCCCACCCTGGATTTCAGATGGGCCAGCCGCGCGATCCGCAGGATCTCGGCCGACAGCCAGGCATCGCCGTTCTCCCTGGCTTCGTCGGTCAGGTGCAGACCGACCACCTCACCGTCACGGTTGCAGGCGACGCCGACGCTGTGATCGAGGTTGACCACTTCGTAGATCATGCTCTGCCAGTCCGGGGCGGCGGGGGCGTCACCGTGATAGCCGTCCTCGTCGAAATCGTCGAAATCGACCGGCTCGGTGGCATTCGGATGCGTCATCGGTTCATCTCCGGGGGTCGTTCGGTGGCGTCGGCAGCCGCCACCGCGGTGGGTCTGGGGGCCGGGCCCGGCGCGTCCGAGGTTCCGGAGAGTCCGGCTACCAGGCCCGACCACATCGTGTCGTCGATGGTCATCACGAATCTCAGCGGCCAGAACCGCGCACCGAGGTACACCTCTCCGGTGCCGTCCGGCGCCACCTCGATGCGGTCGACGCCGTCGTCGGCCGCGTCGAGGACGAGGGTGGTGACGGGCGGGCGTTTGTCGTCGACGTGAATGATCGACGCTCCCCCACCGGGGAAAAATCCGCGGCGACACCTCGGGCTGTCGCCGACCGTCACCGCCTCACTGTTGGTGGTGATGGTGACTTCGGGATCGAGCAGCAACTGCATCACCCACGAACGCGCCACGGCCACCGCATGATCGGCGCTGATCGCGACCTGGAGGAACGCGGCCAGATCGATGACGAGAATCGCGTCCCCCATGGTGATTCCGGCCACCACCAACCGCCGGGCGGACTCCACCGGCGGGGGCAGCTCGTCGGCGGACAACGTCAGCAGTTGGGCGCCGGCACCGGTATTCGTGACCGGATATGCGGTCACCGCGCCGGTGGCGACGTCCACCGTGAAGGCGCCGAACGGAGCGGCCGCATTGGCCGCTGTGCCCGCCAGCCTGCTCAGCCCTTCCTCGTGCAGCCAGCGGATCGCCTCGCCAGGACTGACCGTATCGGCCTGCGTCATGACGACGCCCCGGACGCACCGGCGGTCGCTTCCGGCTCGGCCGACTCGAGGGGGCCGTCCATGACCAAGCGATACTGGCGTCCGGCGTCGGCGGCGCTGTCGCGGATCGCGGCCATGATCTCGTCGACCAGTTCCGGGCTGGTGAATCGGTCCACCGTGCCGGGTGCGAGATACAGGCCGGTCAACCTGCCCATCGCGTCGACCTCGGGAATGACCGCACCGCTCGGCGAGGGACGCCGCGCCCGGATCGCATCGATCTTCTCCCGCATATCGGCGATGCGGTGACGCAGGTCGCGCGCCATATCGAGGGCGGCCTGCACATCGGGATGGATCTTGGTCATGCAGAACCTCCGGAGTGACTCGAATGCTGGTTGCCTCCAGCCGAATTCGGTGTCGGCGGGGTGACGCTGGGTGCGATGGTCGGACGTTCGCCGATCACCATCTCGGTGTGCGGCGTGTCGTCGACGTACATGAGGCGATCGGGGTGCCAGGCGACGACCCGGTTGCGATCCTCACCACCGCCGCCGGGCCCACCGGCCCCTGGAGCCATCGGCATGTACGGCATCATCGGCATGCCCGCACCCCGCATCGCGCTGCCCGACCCGCCGGACGACGACGCGGACAGCGGTTCGATCACCGGCGCGCGCGGCAACCCCTGCGTCAGGCCCGCGGGCACCGAAGCCGACGTGGTCAGGGGTGTGGGTGCGGCGACGGCGGCCGCGTCGAAATCGCCGACGGAACCGCCGAAGCCTCCGCCGCCACCTCCACCGCCGCCGAAGCCTCCGTAGCCACCGGGGGAACCGAAGCCGTAGCTGTCGTCGTACAGTTCGTCACCCAGGGCATAGTCGTCGAGGTATTCCTGCGACGACTGGTCCAGCGGCAGGCCGCCCATGCTCGACATCGCGTTCATCATGGCGGGCAGCAGATTGGCGAGCATGCCTGGGTCCATGGCCTGCTCACCCGAGCCCTGTTCGCCGCCGCCCTGGCCGCCCGAGCCCTGACCGCCTGCGGCCTGACCCGCGGCGGATTCCGCGGCAGCGGCTTCACCCGGAAGCGGCGTGTTGGTGGCAGCGCTGTATCCGGTGACCGTTTCCGCCGAGCGGGCGTTCTGCTCCTCGAATTTCGCCAGCGCCAGGGCAGTGCGCGCCTCGTCCTTGGAGCGCATGGCGGCGAGCAGTTCCTTGCGGGCGGCGATGATCTCCTCCGGCGTCGGATGCGTCGACTTCGCGATCCGGAACGCCTCGCTGTAGGAGTCGATCGAATCGGCGAGCAACCGCATTCCGGTGACCAGATGGCCGAGCCAGCCGCTGTACCGGGTGAGATTGCCGGCGACCTTCTCCCCGACCGGCGTCCACTGCGCCATGGCGGCGGCCGAATCGGCTACGGCCTGGTTCGCGATCGGGGAGATGTCACGGGCGAATCCTCGTACCTTCTCGGCGAATTCCTTCGCCGGCCCCGGCCCCGGGCCCGCCTGCAACTGCTTCGCGAAGGTCAGCGGGTCGATGGCCGCACTGCTCGGCGCCGAGTACACGGGTGGCTTGCGATGCGGCATCGGAACCGGTTCGGCGATCGGGTTCGCGATGATCTCCCCGCCGCGGCCGCCGATCGCGCGGGCCCCTGCATCGTCCTGAGTGCTATAGGCCTGGGCGGATTTCCCGATCTTGTATGCGTCCATCGCGACCGCGTTGAGCACATCGATCATGCCGTTCACGACAGCGGCAGTCTGAGCATTCAACTGCGGCACCTTCGCACCGGAGATCGGGTCGGCGCCCGCGGGCACCACCCAGCCGCTGGGCAGCGCCAGTCCGGTGTCACGTGCGGCGTCGGTCAAGCCCGACGCCGCCTTCACCAATGCGCTCAGATCGACATCGAGAGCCATAATCGTCTCCCCTCAGACCAACCTGCACCCATTACGCCACCACCGTCGGCTGCTGATCCGCCGTGGCGGGCGCGGGCGCCGCCGCACCGGCGTCGGTGGGCGGCACCGCATCGATCCCGTTCGGATGGAAGAAGCCGTTGAACGTCCCGTACGGCCCGTCCTCCTTCATGATGTCGCCGGTCACCGCCTGGAGCTCGCCGTTGGCGACGATCTCCAGCGTGCCCTCGGCACCGCCGGCCGGAGGGCCTGCACCGTCGGCGACCGGCACAGCGTCGGCACCGCCCTCGTTCTTCCAGACGACAGCGATCGCGGTGCCATCCTTCCAGCTCGCCACATCGCCGGTGATCAACTGGCTCGGATCGATCCGCATTCCGATCGTCTTGTCGTCGTTCCACTTCGCCGGCGTATTCGCGTACGCGGCCTTGGCATCGATGCCCTTCTTGTTGGCGACGGCGGCTCCCAACGCGCTGTGCACCACCGGTGATACCCACAGTGTGGGCCGTCCGGGAAAGTCGAACGGCACCAACCCCTTCTCGTTCGGCACCGGTCCCGCCGCCTGCCCCGGCGGTGGCGGGGTACCCGCCCCGGGAGCGGCCGTGGCACCCGAATTCGCGTTCACCTGCTGCCCATTCGGGGCTCCGGGCGCCCCCTGACCCTGCTGCGCCACCGCGGGCTGCGCCGCGGGCTTCGGCTGCGCCACATCACGCGGCTTGTCCCGCCGATCTTCGAGCTCCTCACGCCGACGCGCCAGATCCCGATCCAACTCGTTACGCCGCGCCAACTGATCGTTCATCCCGGGCAGACCCATGCCCATACCAGGCATTCCCATCCCCGGCATGCCCATACCCATTCCGGGCATGCCCATCCCCGGCATACCGCCCAAGCCAGGCGAACTCGGCGACGAGATCGGCGGATTCACCCGCGGCGGAGTGGAAATCGGCGGAGTCGTCGTCGGCGGTTTGATATCCGAAGACGGCGGTTTCACGCCGGACGCCGGCGGTTTCGTCTCCGGCGGGGTGATGGGTTTCGTCGTCCCCGGCGGAGTGATCGTGCCGGGACGTGTCGGATCCGGTGTTGTGCCGGGTTGCTTGGGGCCGTTGTCGTTGACCCAGGGCGGCGGATTTTGTCCCGGGTTGTTCGCCCCGGGAGCCCCCGGCGCGCCCGGTGTTCCCGGCGCCGACGGCCCTGACGGCTTCTGCGCGCCCAGAATGCCTTCCATCTGCTTCTGCCAGGCTTCTCGATCTTTCTGACCTTGCGCGGCCGAGTCTTTTATCCATTTCTGGACATCGTTCCGGAGGCCGTCGCCGAGTTCCTGAGACTTTTCCGTCGACATCTCTCGGACGCCGTCGACACCCCTGAATCCGGACTCCAGAATATCAAAGAATGATGCGTCGTTATTTGCCCGCATGGCGTAGTCATTGATGCCGTCGATCAAATCGAGAATGTTCGTGCGTCCGGTTTTCGTCATTTCTTTTGTCTCGACAACCTTCTCCCAGGCCTTTTGCTGAACCGATTCATAGGAATCGGCGACCAGGATGAGGCCTTCGGACGCAGTCGTGTACTCGTCGATTCCGGGCCTCGCCAAATGCATCTTCGGAAGCTTGGGCAACTCCATGTCGGCAGGCTCGTCCACGCCGAACATCCGATAGGTGATATCGAGATACTCGACGAACGATGGGCTCGAAGGGGTCGATGGTTCCGAGGACGTCGAAGTCTCTGCCGGTTCCGCCACTACGTCGACCTCCCAACTCGCGAGAACATCAAATGGTCACTGCGGCCGCGGCTCCGGTGTCCTTGGAATACAGTTGCTTCATTCCGGGGGACAAGCCATCGGGCTGCCAGATGAATCCTTTGGTGTTGTCGGGGTTCGCGTACTGGGTAAAACTACCGTTCCTCGCCGACTCGACGTATCCGCCTACGAATTTTCCAGCGTACCCTGGTGCTCCATTACCTGGCCCCTTACCTCCGGGAGCCTGACCCGGCTTTACCGGAGGGTCGCCGAAGAGGTAATTGTTCAGCGGCTTGGACGCGTAGTAGCCGGCTACCGCACCTGTGCCGGATGCCCCCGCGTACCCGAGGCCCGATCGCCTGAGGTTTCTGTTCGGGAGACGCCACCGGAGTCCGTCCGCGCCCGGGTTGAAATGGTTACGCCACGAATCGGGTCGGTTTCGGGCCAGGTTCGCTCTTTCCGCACGCCGAGCATGCTGCGCCTGTCCACGCAGGGTTGCCCCCACGCGGCCACCCCTCAGTAACGGCGTAGGGGCGTTGGCGGGAAGATTGTAGTTGCGTCTGGCGGCCTGCCCGGCTCGTGCTGCAGTGCGGCCCTGAGCGCCTCCGAGGAAACCCAGCCTCCCCCCTGCGAGTCCGCCGCCCGCCCTCATACCGACGCTCGAAGCAATGCCGGCAACGATCGTCGACCCATCGAGTTTTCCGGTCTGCGCCCAGTTCGCGAAACTACCGCCGACGGCGGCCCCGATCCTGGCACCGATCGGCCCACCGACGTACGCACCGACCGCTCCGCCGACCAACGGCAGGGCCACTCCAGCCGTAGCGACCGCCGCCTTCTTCAACCACCCAAACATCAGAGGCCTCCACTATCAGTCGGCAGCCATGGTGCTCGCGTACCAAGGACGTCGAACAGGAACAGGGGCGCGTTCGGCAGAACCGTGGTGGCCACAGCCGCCGGTTCCACGCTCCAGTGATAGTCCACGCGCCACATACCCTTCCGAACCCACTCATTGTCGAAGATCCCCAATGCTGGGAACCCTTATGGTGCGCGCACGGGTGAGGATGGTTCGGAGACCGCACCATGGGGTAGGCGGAGCGATGCGGCCGGCCGGGCCTCGCCGGTCACCGACGGACATGGGAGGACAGCCGGAATGGACCTCCACCACCAACGACCACAGACCGGAACCGAGTCCAGGAAGCTCCGCTGGCGTGCCCGCTCGACTACAGGTGCCCAACCATGACCAGCGCCGAGGTGTGGCCGACCGCCGAAACGCCGGCCACGGTCGCAGAACACGACACCGACGACGGGCTCACCACACCGAGTCCCTGGTCGCCGCCATCTGGTCGGGCACGCGCGGGGTCCAGCACACGACCGGTATCGACCGGCACCGACGGCGCGCCCGCGAATACCACCGGCCCGAGCACGGGGAACGGCCGCGATACGCCCGCCGCGACCACCCAGCGCGAGCACGCACCCTCGGCGAACGCCCAATCCGCCGGATCGGCGTCCTCCCCGGCAGCCACAATAGCGCCGGCCTCGCCGGCGGGTGTACCGGCGGATACCTCGATAGAGACGGCCCGCTCCACCGCCTCCGGAGGGCCGACCGCCGAGCAAGAGCCCGCGGCGCAAGACGGCGCGGACCTGCTCGCTCAGCTCGAGCCTGCCCTGTCCGCCGGCTCACAGATGCTGCCGATGCTCGCTTCGGCGCTGTCGGGTTTGACCGGCAACAACGGCGATGCCGCGGGGAAAACGGCAGCGACAGCGTCCGCGCCGACGACCGCGAACGCGGCTGCCGCACCGGCTACGAGCGCTCGCGAGAAGCTGGGCGAACCCGACGCCACCACCGGCACCGCGGGCGCCGGCATGACAGACACCGCCGCCGACGCTGTCGCGGGGGGCCTGTCGCCCGAGGCTCAGCGTGCGATCAAGGCTTTGCGTCTCTTGGCGGCGGCCTATGGGGATGGCAATCCGACCGATCCCGAGGTCATCGAGCTACGAAAGATGCTGGGACTCACCCCCGGCAGTGGCGGCGCTGCCAGTGGGAGCCGTGCTCGGCAACTGTTCCAGCGCACAGCCGCGACCGCATTCAACAATCTCGACAACCAGCTCGCCCAGTACGTCTCGGGTCTGGCAGGCAACCACAAGGTGGACCGGAAGAAGCTCACCGAGCTCATCCGGGAAGTCAATGTCGCACTGGCCGAGCTCGGCCCGCATGCGTATACCCGCGAAGGTCACGCGAAGGTACACCAAATCCTCGCGCGCGCTCTGCAGAAGGCTCACACCATTGTCTCGGCCGGGCAATCGACCACCAAGGACATGGCCGCCCACGTCCAACGCCTCACCGCCCAGTACCTGTGGAATATCAACGGGCAGCAGCAGCCCTCCGGGAACGCGACGACCGGGACCGGGTACAGCCCGTACCGCGTCGGACAGGGCGGGTCGGTCGGCCAATGGATCCAGCAGGCCATGGATATCCTGCGCCGGTCCGGCACCGATATGAGCAAGGTCGATCCCGCGGCCATCGCGATCATGGCCCAGCACGAATCCAGCAACAATCCACAGGCGATCAACCTGTGGGACGACAACGCCAAACGGGGAACTCCCTCGAAGGGCCTGCTCCAGACCATCGATCCGACGTTCCGGCAGTATGCCCTTCCCGGCTACAACGACATCTGGAATCCGGTCCACAACATCATCGCCGGCGTGCGCTACGCACTCGACCGATACGGCTCGTTGGGCAACGTGCCCGGTGTGAAGGCGGTACGCGCCGGCGGCGCCCACGTGGGGTACTGACCATGGCTGGGCCCACCGTCGATACCGGCCCCGTCGACCCGGCGCCCGGGCGCAGAGAACGACGCCAACGCGTCGGCAACAAGGGCCCGGCACAGCTTCGTCCGCCCACTGGCTCCTCCGGTCCCGCGGCACCAGGGGCGGGAGCGGCGGCGGCGACCGCCAAGCCGGGCGCACAATCGGGTGGCACGCCTGCTCCGACATCGCCTGCCACCGCGCCGGGAGTGGTACCACCGGTCGGCGACGCGCGGCCCGGCGGTGCCGCCGCGGCGGCCGGAGCGGATTTCGGTGCTTTGCCCGCTGCGCTCGTCGGGGTGGCCGCGCCGGCGATGGCCGCGCTTGCCGCCATCGCGGGACGCTACGGCGATGGCTCGCCCTCCGCGGTCACCGGTCAGGGCTACGCGCCGCCTGTCGTCAGTACCGGCGCTCCGACCGGCCCCTTACGTTTGGGCGGTGAAATGGGCGCGCAATACGGTCTCCACGAGGGCAATACGTCTCGTCGCGTCGAGGCCCTCGGGAACTTGAACGTCGAGCTCGAGCGGATCCTCGGTGACGCGGCGAATTCCACCGCGCACGGCAGGGCGGCGATAAGCACACTCATCGCCGAAGTCAACACGGCGCTCACCGCTTTGGGGCCGGTGGCGGACACACCCGAGGGCCAGCAGATGGTGATCGCCACGTTGGGCAGGGCGCTACAACGGGCCGGTACCGTGCTGGGCCAGGGGCAGACCAACGCCGCGGTGTCGGCGGATCGGGTAGCCGCGCTCGCAGGTCGCTACGTCCGGGAATCGCGGCCCCAGGCACCCGCACCGCGCCGGCGCCGCGGAACCGGGCCGGGCCGCGGCGGCGCTGGGACCGGACCGCCCCGGACGATGCCCACCGGGCAGCAGAGTCAATGGATCGATCAGGCCATGCGCGTACTGGCCGAGAACGGCTACGACACAAGCCAGATCGACCGCTCGGCCATCGCGGCGATAATCCAGCACGAATCCAGTGGCAATCCGCACGCGATCAACCTGTGGGACAGCAACGCCGCTGCCGGCATCCCGTCGAAGGGGCTGATGCAGACCATCGACCCGACGTTCAACGCCTATTCGCTGCCGGGGCACCGCGATATCTGGAATCCGGTCGACAACATCATCGCCGGCGTGCGCTACTCCATCGATCGATACGGCTCGGTCAGCAATGTGCCGGGGATCGCGAGTATGCGCGAAGGTGGGGCGTACATGGGCTACTGAGCCCGCACCCGCCGTCAGCTCTCGGTACCGGGCAGCACCCGTTTCACGCGTACGTCACTGTCGGAGTTGATCTCCATCAACCCGAACTGCCCAGTGGCCGGATCTGCGGTGACCACGCGCGTTCGGTCCACTGCAATGCCGACTCGGGTCGGCGCGTGATCGCGGTAATCCCAGAAGATCAGATCACCCGCCGAGACGGCGTCGAGCTTGACGCGTTGGCCGCACAGTCCCTGCCCGGCAATCGTGCCGGGTAGGTCGATCACTGACGTGTCGCTGGTCTGTACGCAGGAGCCGCCGGGTTGTGGGTGTCCGGATTGTGCTGTCGGGACTGCTATGCCGCCCCCTTCGGCAGCGACCGCGCAGCGGCCCGTGGTCAACGCGACCGATGCCTCGTAGATCACCTCTCGAACCATCTCCGCCGCAGCGGAACTCACTGCGCTCGCGGGTTCGCCGGTCCGCGCAAGCGCCAGCTCCCGAGCACACTCGACAGCGAAGCCGGAATTGGTCTTGTCGGTGGCGGGGGTCTGCAACGGAGCCGACGACATCGCCGAGAGGCAGTCACGGTGCCAATCCGAAACCTCGGTGTCGCCGGGTGCCACTGTCATTTCGGCGTACGGATTCGTCGTCGGTACGCCGGAGCTCTCCCACTCACCCTCGGAGTCACAGGGAGTGGCACCGGGGGTCGGGCTCTGAGACGAGGTCTGCGTCGCCGAAGGATCAGGCCCGATCGCGCTGTCACATTGGCAATTGAAGAACTGTTCGCCGGACGAGGTGCTGATCCCGGTGAAGGAGGCGACCACGACGAACAGAAACCCCCCGAAAACCGCGATCACTGCCGCGACGGCTGACAACAGAACTTTCATATGATCGCTCGATCCTGTCTCATTGTGCGCTCGGAGAACAGTTCGGCCTGGTCTTGGCTACGGCACTCATGCACGCGGCGGTGCGATGTCCGCGCCGGTCGCCCCTTCACCATGGGTTTGGCGCTCGAGATGCCTGGCACTACTGACCTGCCGGCGAAGCTCACGGACGCTGTCGTGCGCCTGCCGTCGGGCGGCTCCGTGTTGAATATCCGCGAGAGGGGTCTCGTTGATCCGGTCCACCGAGTCCAAGATATTCATCGCGTAACCATTTTCGATCCAGGACAATATTCGGCCTGCACTGATACGACCTTCTGGCGTGCTGTGCGGATTGTCTTCGACCTCACCATTGTTGTTCAACATCAGGCCGTCTCTCCTGCGCTGCAATTCCTGGATCCGCCACCTGACGGGATCCGCCAAATATTGCTCGGCGATTGTTCTTTCGCTATCTGTCAGGGCGACGCCGCCGCTGCGCTGGGTTCGCAGGTTCACGGCGGCCATTTCGAGTGCGTACAGGTTGGCCTCTGTCGGATTGCTCTCGAATTGGCGGCTCAAGGCTTCCACCTTGGCGAGCGGCTTCGCCTTCGCCGGCTCATCCACGGTGCGTCGTTCGCCGTAGGTATGGGCGCCGATGGCATCCATCATTATTTGTCGATCGGTAAATCCTGCCATCTGGAGGGCCGCGAGCAGATCGCCCTCTCCGGCACCCCCCTTCTCTACCGCCCATTGGACTGCGATGGCGGCACCGCGAGCGGTGTCGACTCCGCTGGGGATGTTGTACCGATCCGGCGTCCGAGTATTCGCCGTCGTGTTCCAGCCGCGGATTCGTTCGGCCTCATGCCGCTCCAAGCCTTCCCGAGCCGCTTCGGCGAACTGAACCCGGTTGAGGAAGCTGGCGGGATACGCTCCGGCCATGTGAGATTCGGTCCACCCGGCGATCTGTGTCCTTCGCATGCGCTCCGCTCGGCGGGCCGCCGGGTTCAGCGGACCGACAGCCCCGAGCAGCCAGGCGGAGACCGGTGAGCTGTTGATCGTGGATATTGCGCCCATGCCCGCAAGCATGGCAGCGCCGGGGCTCATCGAGTTGGTGGCACCGGCGACCCCCATTCCCGATCCGCCGGAGCCGCCGCCACCGCCTGCACCGGCGCCGCCGCGCCCGCCCTGCATGACCCCCGAGAAACGCTCGGCGATCCATTCGTTGCCGCGAGACAGGCTGTTGTTCAACCTGCCCAGTTGCGCGACGCCGACGATCATAACGATTGATCCAACGACCAGGACGGTGACCACCTGGCCCCCTGCCTGCTCGAACACTTTCCCGATGATCAGCAGGTACAGGCTCAGGAACACCGTGTTGATCGCCATTCGCGCGCCCGCTATCAGCGCGTCGGCGGCGTTGCGCGCCATGAAGGTTTGGGTCGGACCATAGATGAACCCACCGGCCGCAAGTCCGAAGATCATCATGAATCCGTGATAGATCGCATCGAGGGCGGCCCAGATGATGCGGACCGCCATGTACGCCGCGAAATACATCATGATGAGTGCGGACAGCAAGATGAGGATTCCCGCTCCCACCTGCCCGACGGTCGGCTCGGACGACATCGCGTAGGCGTAGCCGCCGTCACCGCAGTTCTCCAGCAGATCGCGCGTGGTGTTGCCACTGCCCGACCTGATCCCGTCGGACCATGCCTGCTTGCAGCCGGGAATCGTGTCGAGCACATAGCTGAAGTTCCACACCTGCAACGGTTTCCTGGCGAAATTGTCGACTGCGTCGGCGTTCATACTCGCGAGCAGCTGGTCCGGATCGTTTGTCGCGTTGCCGTGCAGGCCGGCAGCTATCGATAGTCCGAGATCCCGCCCCTGTATCAGCACTCCGTGCGAGGACAGGATGTCGGCAAGCGGATCAGCCAAGAAGATCGGACCCAGCATCGCAACGCCGACCATTGTCACGACCTGGGAGGTGGCCTTGGCGTGCAATCCACGGGCCAGGAACACACCCACGATGACCGCACCGATCGTGACCGCCGTGACCAGCATGATCGATGTCGCGATCTGATTGGTGAAACTGTTGGCGACACCCTTCATCACGTTGCCGATCAGGTCCAGCCAGACGAAGCTCAACACCCAGCCGATCAGCCACAGCACAGCGCCGACGATGACGAGCCACCCGGCGAAGATCAGGCCGATCACCAGACCGATCGCGGCCTTCGCTGGGTTGAACAGGCTGTTGCCGATATTGACGACGAACATGTAGTCGGCCAGTTCGACGCCCGAAGAATCGCGCACACCCAACGAACTCAGCGCGCTGTTGGCAGACGAGCTGGCGGCCAGGTTGCTGGTTCCCGCCGTGGCCACGGCGCCGACCAGCCCGGGAAACACGAACAGCAGGAACAGCGAACCCAGCAGCGAGACCGTCCACCGTCTACGCCGCGTAGCGACGACCCATTTCCGGCCCCTGGCAGCGACAGTGCTGGGACGCCAGCGGCCGGCATCCCAGGCCACAAGGTCCCATCCGATCATGGCACGACCTGACGTTCCAGCGCGGCCATCTGCTTCGAGCTCGCCGCCGTCGGCGTGCTGGTAATCGCCGCAGCGCGATCCGGCCGCGCGGGCCCGAGGACCTTCCCGCGTCCGATCCGGTTCAGCGCATCACGCATGAACATCTCACCGCGCCGTTCCTCGGGAACCTGTCGTCCCTGTCCGACCGGAGGTGAAGTATCTTCACGCAGCACCTGAAGCATGAACGGCGCTTCCTTCAGATCGACCCCGACCCACTCCAGGCTGTTGCGTGCCAAGGTTTCGTCGCGCTGCCGGAAGACGAATCGGTTCGGGATGAGATTATGTGCCGCACCTTGGAAGTCGGTCGCCGGATCATGGGAAGCGAGACCGATCGCTGCGAGGTGCTTACGTCCGTCGCGGCTGAAGTCCGAGGTCACCGCCGCACCGACCTGGGTTTGGGTGAAGTGGTGGGCTTCGTCTCCGACGAGCAGCCCGAAGCGGCCGTTGTCGGAAAGGAACGCCTCCCGAGCCGCGACGCCGACGAGTTCGTAGAGCGCCGTGCCCAGACGCTTGGTCAACGGCAATCGGTTGTACAGATGCGGTGTGGTGAGCTCTTCCGCGGTCGGCAGTGCCAGTTTATGGCTGCGCACCACGGTTGCAGCGGCGTCCAGGCGCAGCGGCGGCAGATCGGGATCGAACAGGACCGGCACGCGATCGACGATCGTCGCAAGCCGGGCGGCCAGATCCGCGTACTCGTCGCCGAGGCCGGGATCCTCGCGCAGCCGTCGAGCGACCATGAACAGGTCGAGCAGACTGCGGATATTGTGCTCGACAATGCCTTTCGGGGTGAGCAGGCTGCTCACCGCGGCACCGGCGCCGCTGGTCGGCGAGAGATCCAGGAGCGGCAGGATCGAATCCAGCGTCCGCTCGCCCGCCACCGAGGGTTCGAACAAGCGCAGCGGATCCAGCGACACCGTGGGACTGGTCAGGTCGACGATCACCGCATCGTCGATCGTCGACGCGAAGTACTCCCACTCCCCGACCTGGCTGCGATCCAGAGCCAGGAACTGCCCGCCCATATCGTGCACCAGGACCGCCATGAGCTTCAGGAAGTACGATTTGCCCGAGCCCAATTCGCCGGTCACCGCGAACGAGGCCGAGAGGTCGTGCAGCGCTGCTTCCATGATCCCGAAATGGATCGGTTCGAAATTGCCGGACAGCAGGTTGACACCGATGACCGGACCGCTGTCGTCACCGATCTGGTTCGTGGTGAACGGCACGAAACCGGCCCACATATCCGAGGGGACGATGTGGGCGAAATCGTCGTAGGCCCGCCGGGCCGGGCTGCCGGGGATCATCATCGACCAGAGATCGACCTGCGCGCCGACCGGCGCGGTCAGGTCTACCTGAAACCGCTTGTAGCGACGCTTGATCTGATTGACGGCATTGAGCGTGGTGTCGCGCGAACCGCTGCCCACCGCGATCACCGTGGTGAACGAGACCTCCGATTCGCCGCCGTTGACCTCGAAATGATTGTTGTACTCGCTGAGCAACTGCGCCTTGGCCATCAGCGTGTTCTGCGCGAACGAGACCTCCTGATCCCGCTGGTCCATCTGCTCACCGAGACGGCGCAGATTCAGTTCATTGCTCTTCAACACCTGATCCGCGGGCCTGGTCGATACCCGAATGGCCCAGTCGACGGTGACCTCGTCGATTCCTTCGAGCAGGTTCAGGAATTCGCTGCCACCGGGAAAGGTCATGCCGCCGTAGGGAAACGACAGCGGCGTCAAGATCGTCTGATACGACGGCCATGCCGCTTCGTCGGGTTGGACGACCTTGATCACCGGACTGAACGATGGGCGCAGCCGACGGCTGCTGTCGGCCTGTGCACCCTCGTCGAGAGCTGCCGAACGGAACACAGCGGCGGTCGCGTCTTCGAGTGCCCCGATCCTGGTGGGTGCGACCGGTTCGCTCAGCGCTCCGCGCGAAAGATAGTGCTCCCACAGCCATTGGAACAACGCCGCCGGGACCGGGACCGGGTCGAAATCGTCGCCGATGCGGGACAGGATGTCGGACGCGGTGGAATCGTAGGAGTCCATGTCGGCCCGCGAGATCGCGGACGGATCCACCGTCGCACCGCTGCTCCACATCCGTGAGAGCGCCGACATCGGTGTGCCGACCGTGCCCACCGGTATCGAGAGCATATGAATCCGGGTCCGGGGCCGGATGGCGCGGATGCGCTCATAGGCCGCGACGGATTCGATCGCGTAGTCCTCGCATTCATCGAGGTCCACACCCTCGACCATCTTGCTCAGCACATCGCGAGTGTTGAGTTGCGCCTGGATACCCAGCAGCAACGAACCATCAGGGAGGTTGTTGATCAACGCATGATGGGCCATCTTGACGTCGTGCTTGTCACTGGCTTTGCGTAAGCCGTATCCCAGTGGGCTGATGAAGTAGGTCGCCGTGACCAAACCCATGGTGGTGAACTGTAGGTTCCCCCGGATCGCTGCGGTCGGCTGTAGATCTTGTCCCAGCCCCATCAGACCGCTCCTGCACCATTGCCCGAGACCAGCTTCCGATTGCCATCCACCAGTTCACGCAGCCAGCCGCCGGACGGGAGCGCTGGTTGCGGCCGCATCTCACGCGCGGGTCGATCGGGAAACACCACCACCACCGTCTCCGAAACGAACACCGTATTCCGTGACGACTCCTCCGTCACCGGCATCCCCGACGCCGATACCGGCTTGCGTATGAAGATGAGCCGGGCGAACCACAGGGCCCGCGATGTCAGTCGGACGCCGGTGTAGGGGATCAACCCGAACAAGAACACCGCGAGAATCGCGACAGCCGTGCCCGCGAAGAAGGTCACCGCCGGATTGACCGGCAGACTCATGGCGAACGTTCCCGTCACCGTCATCACCACCACACCAGCCCCGACCTGCGGCAACGTGTACGGGCCGAAGGGCAGCTTCTGTCCGTTCTGGGCCTTGCCGACCACCACCGGCACACGCTTGATCGGCGTGAATACCTTGATGACCTGAGCCATCAGTACGCGCCCACCGGGGAATCGGGGACCACCGTGTTCACTTCCCAGCGCGCGTGATTGATCAGGGTGGGGAGCAGCCAGATCAGCACGCCGGCCAGGATGGCCGAGCCTGCCACCGTCAGCACTTTGGCGGGTGACAGTTTGGATTTGGCGCCCTCGCTGATGAGGGTGCCGATGCCGATGATGGCGATCAGGATGAGTCCGGCGGCGCGGACGAACTGCAGGATTACCAGCAAAACGCCGGTCAGATTGCTACCCATTGTGCACTCATTTCGCCGATCACTTGTGCGTCGCTGGTGGGATGGCCGCCGTGGAGGGCGGCGCTGACGTGGTGGGGCCGGCCGCCTGCTCCTTCGAGCCTTCGGCGATCACGGCAAAGGGCGTGGCGAGCGCGGGGACCTGGTCCATCGTCTGGACCTGCCATTGGCCGCCGTTGTTGATCATGGTCAGCGGATATTCCAGGACGGCCACCTCTGCTCCCGAGGCCGAGGGGGCCACCGAAGCCAGCACCCGGATCTTCGAACCGCTTTTACCGCAACTCGAATCGTCGGCATCGACGGAGACCAGATCGGCCTTCGTGTACGGCGGCGGGGCCAGCGCGGTGATGCCAGAACCCTGCGCGATGTATCGGGTGATGTCGCCCGAACCGGTGAGGAACGCACCGAGGAAACCGGAGGCCACCGTGGAGACCGGCGCATCGACCGGGCAGGTGGTCTTGTAGGTGGTGGCCAGATCGAGGCCGCGTCCCGGCGGGGTCACCGCCGCAGGCAATCCGAGCGCCCGCAGCCTGCCGTCGGTCAGCGAGACCGCGACGCGATAGAACTGCCTGGCGCCCGCGGTGTTCCCGGAACCACCGAGGCGCACCGACACCGTGACGGTCCAGATATCGAGGCCACCCTGCACATCGGTGCGCCGGACGAACACGACCGATGAATCGGTCACCTGGCGACCGGTTTTCGGTAGTCGCAGCCGTGAGCTGTCTGCGACGAACTCGGCCAGCCGCTCCTTCTGGCTGTCGTTCGAACTCAAGTAGGTGACCACGAATTCTTGGGCGAAGGTGCCGGCGAGCTGCGCCCGGCCGACAATGGTGACCGCTTCCTGACCGCTGGTGTCCGGAACGGGTTTGCTGAACAGGAAACTGAAGATCGCATGACCACCGCCGAGCACCGCCAAGACGGCGAGCACGGCGATGACCGCATTGTCGCGGCGGCGGCGCGCGGCCATCCGGCGAAGCAACGCTTCGCCCGAATCCACCGAGCTACCGGCCAGTGTGCGCACAGTCGAAATCGTAGAGAGCATCGCCGATTCCGACCGGCCACCCATTCCCACGCTTGGGGAGTCGGTCAGAATGCAGGACTGTGATTCTGCCGACCCGCCAGCCAGTGCCGCAGTTGATGGTCATAGCCGATCGGGGTCCGCACCCGGTGCATCGGCAGACCGTAGCGAGAATCGTCGAGCATGGGCCGCTCACCGGCGGCCCGCACGAGCTGTCCGATGGCAAGATCACGGTGTTTGGTACCCGGATACGGGTGCAGCAGCAGCGAGGTCGACTGATACTCGCCGCCGTAGTCGAGTGTGCGCATCGTCAAGCCGGCGGATTCGCCCGCGAGCAGCCGGTCGGCGATCATCGGCAACCGGGCGCGATCGTCCGGGTGGAACACATCGACCGGCCGGAACAGGTAGTCCCATCGGATCCATGGCGCCGGATCGGTGAGCCAATGCGCGATGCTGGCGTGCGAGATCTGGATGACCGCCAGATGCGTGCCCGCCCGGCGGTGCGCCTCCCGCAAACCGACATGCTCTAGCGTCGGCGCGCTCACCGTCGTGGTCTCGGAGGTGATGTCCTCGATCAGCAACCACGCGCCACGGGCCTGCGCATCGTCCCTGGCACGGATGGTGATCAGCAGTTTCGCCGGAGCACCGGTACCGGTCCGGACGGCGGTCTCGAATTGGAGTTTGTCACCCGCTCGCGGCCCGTAGAGCAGCGAGAGCACCTCAGCGTGCAGGTCGAAGCCGGTGAAACGATGAAACACCTCGGCCAGCGAGATCCGCGGGACGTACTCTTCGGCCACCATTCCCGGTAGGCCCGAGATGCTGTTGGGCTGGCAGATCATCTGCGCGTCCAGATCCCAGGTCACGCCGACCGCCCGGCGCAGCTCCGGCACCTTTTCGGCACCGGGGCCGAGCCAGATCCGCAGCGCGTGCACCTGCCGGGCCGGACCGAAGACCGGCCGGATCAACAGCCGATGCGGCCCGGAGGCAGTGGGGATCGTCAGGTCGACGTCCTCGGCCAGCTTCTGTGCCGCGTCGAGCGCCTCACCGATGCCACGGGTGGACAGACTGTCATAGAGCGCAGGCGTTTTCGACAGAATGCGCTGCAAGACGCGTCTCCACCCCGCGAACCCCCGAGCTTCGTCCCCCACCGATGCCACCGTCTGAACGTCCGGCGCCAATGTTTCGACCGTCACCCACGGGATCACTGCGCTACTTCCCTCATCCGACTCGCCAGTACCACGTGCGCACCTCGGATGGACTTCCCGAACGCACCGTTGTCACACTGCACAATGTACCGTTATATAGCGGGCCGTTCAATGGGCTTTCGCAAGCCTGTTCACCCAGTGTGCCGCACAACTGGACGTGAGCGTTGCCAAACGAGTGATTCACTTCGAGGGAACCGCGTGTTCGACTGCCGGCCATGGCGAAGTCAACAGCGAACTACGCCATGCGAATTCCGTGTCACGTGACGGAGAGTTACGACCTCTCGGGGATCAGCCCTGCGCCGACAGCGCCAGGACCCCGGCACCGCACAGAATGGCGTTGTCCCCCAGGTCCGAGGCCACCACCCGCAAGCCGGGCAGGAAGCTGAGCCGGGCATGCGTCGCCACGGCGGCGTTCATGGGTTTCCACAGCGCCGAGCCGGGTTCGGCGAGGCTCCCGCTCAACACCACGAGATCGATGTCCAGCAGTGCCGTCACCGAGGAAATGGCCTGGCCCAGCGCGGTTCCGGCACGGTTGAGAGCAGCCACCGCGACCTCCTGACCCGCGGCGGCGTCCGCGACCAACTGCGCGGTACCCTCACCGCTCCAGCCGTTCGCCCGCGCCCAGCGAGCAGCCGATTTACCACCGGCGACAGCCTCGAGGCAGCCCCTGCCGCCGCAGTCGCAGACGTCGTCGAAGCCGGGCACGAGAACGTGACCGATGTGCCCGCCGTTGCCGGTACGTCCGACCACGGTCAAACCGCCGACCTGCACGCCACCCGCGATCCGATCCGAGACCGAGATCGAGAGCGCGTCCGGTACCTCGGCGGTGGCGCCGAGGTACCGTTCGGCCAACGCCAGGCAAACCCCGTCCAGAGCGAGCTGAATTCCCGCTCCGGGAAACATCTCCTCCACCGCGCCGAGGATGCCGAACCCCGACTGCCAGTCCGAAACGTCGCTCGGCGCAACGACACCCGCGGCCATATCGATCGGCCCGGTGGAGGCGATGCCGACGCCGACAACGTCGCCACCGGCGACGACCTCGGCGAGTAGTTCAGCGCAACGATCCCATGCGGCACGAGCAGGCACCGGGATCTCATGGATCTCCATCAGTCCCTCGTCCGGATCCACGCGGGTGGCCGCGAACCTGGACGTGCCGATTTCCAATGCCACAAAGGTCATGAACTACGTTCTCCTACAACATGTCCGGCCCTGACAACGAGGCCGGATGATCAGTGTGCGCCGGTCCCGGTCGGCCGAAGTGGTCGCCCGAGAACCAGGTGCCGACGCGGCGCGCCGGTCGCTGATTCGATCCGGCTCGGACGTGGACCATTTCGGATGATCCGCATCGGACGCTTGTTGTCCAGCGCCGCGACACGGTGTTTGTCCAAGTCGTCTACCACATGACCGGAAGCGTCGTACGCGGTTCCGGCCCAGATCATCGAACGCGGGTAATCGCCACGGGCGATGAGCATTTCCGCCAATTGCCGGCATTGCGCCAGCACCGGGCACCCACTACAGGTGCTCACCGCGGTCCGCCACGCTTCGGGCGTGCCCGCGTCCAGATCCCAGTTGTCGGGAGTGTCCGCGCATGGTGGGCGAGTGGTGGACCTGGCGGGAATGGTGGTGATCCGCGGTGCCGCGAGATCATCGCGGTCGAGCAGATTCGTCCGAGCAGTTGTCATGGAAATCTCCGGGAAGCCGAGGGCACGCCGATATCCGCGTGTCCGTGGTCGCGCGAGAGCGCTGGGGAGTCATCGGAGCTGCTCGACAGTCTCCGGAAACCAGCTCGAGAGCCGGTCAACGCACGTTAACCGACGGTTCGTCTCGGGGCAAGCGAATCTGCCGTCAGGTAACGGGACATTGATCAACTAGTTACCTTCCGTACCGGCATGTAACGGCACATTTCGCCACGGTCCGTTTTTCTACGGGCACGATTGTGGTTTCCTAGTAGGCATGGCAGCAGAGGCGGAGTACACGATCGACGAACTGGCGCGGGTAGCCGATACCACCGTGCGCAGCGTGCGCGTGTACCACGAACGGGGGCTCTTGCCGTCGCCC
Organism: Nocardia sp. CDC519; assembly: GCF_059509835.1. Taxonomy (NCBI): domain Bacteria; kingdom Bacillati; phylum Actinomycetota; class Actinomycetes; order Mycobacteriales; family Nocardiaceae; genus Nocardia; species Nocardia sp. CDC519. The sequence continues at coordinate 4,572,583 of NZ_CM183377.1, forward strand.
GATGTTCGGGGACGGATCGGCTACTACGGGTCCGACCACTTGAACCGGCTGCAAACGATCAGCCGCCTACTCGGGCGCGGCATGAAGCTCAACGGCATCCGCGAACTGCTCGATGCCTGGGATCGCGGCGACGGACTCGCCGACGTACTCGGGGTCGCCGATCAGCCGGCCGCCGAGCCGGCGCCCGGCCCCCGACCGGCCGACGAGCCGAAGGAACGCGAGCCGCAACCCGAGCTACCGGATTACGTGAAACAGGCGCTGGCCGCCAGCGACGACCCACTCGACGCCTACCGGGTGACCAATCCACGTTGCTGCGATCTGGCGACCCGGCTCAGCGACGCCGGGCTCGCGGTGGACGCGACCTTCCAGTTCGTCGAGAGGCTGCGCGCCGATTGCGACCGCATCGCCGACCGGTACGCCTCGGAGGTCTTCTACCTGCTGGCAGGCCAGAGCTACGAACAGTCGGACCGCACCCCCAAGGACCGGACCAAGCTCGAAACCGATCTCGCCATCGCCCGCCTGATCGCCACCCGAGCCGCCTCCGAGCTGATCGATCAGGCGTTTGCCCGGCATGCGGAACTGCCGGCGCCGATGGCCACCGACGGCGTCTGACCTCGACCGCAGAAAGCCCCTGGCCACACTGGTCAGGGGCTTATTTCGATGGTCGGGGTGACAGGATTTGAACCTGCGACCCTCCGCTCCCAAAGCGGATGCGCTACCAAGCTGCGCTACACCCCGAGGCCTCGCCAGGGGCGAGCATATTGCGTGTGAGCGGGTGACGGGAATCGAACCCGCACCATCAGCTTGGAAGGCTGAGGTTCTACCATTGAACTACACCCGCAGGCATACGACATCGATGGGATCGCCACGATGTCGTGTGCATGAGCGACTGTACCGAACCCGCCTCCGGTAACGCCAATCAGCCCCCCGCTCCGGCACACGGGTCCCGCCGCGACTGCCTTCCGGCGATTTTCGAGCTAACCGGAAGTGTTGTGTAACACTCGCGGCCGCACAGCGATCACATACCCGATCGCCCGTGGCTACGCACCGAGAACTCGTTGCAGAACGCCGTTTTTCGAGGCCGATCGGCTTGCTAGGATCCTTTTTGCCGGACGGGGGTATCTGGAAAGGGGGCGGTGAGCGTGCACCCGACGAGGTGGACCATCCGCGTAGCAGTGAGAACGACCGGTGCGACGCCGGTGTCGGGCTCGGATCGGGGAGCCCGCGCGGAGTCGTCACCTGTGTCCGGTGAGCGCCATGCCGGCTGAGGACCGACCACCGGTCGCCGCGACCGCACGGGCATGGGCGCGCACGGTCTGCGCCGAGCCCGGAGTCGAGGCGGCCCCACAACAGCTGGAACCTGTTCTGATCGAGATCATCGAGCGCCTGCTCGAACTGGCCGGATCCGAACCGTTTCCGGTGCTCGAAGCCCGAATGCTCGGTGCGCGGCTGGCCGAGGCGCCGTTGGAACGAATTCGCATGCTCGCCCAGGCGACTCGCACGCTGCTCGGCTTCCGCGCGGGCCCGCCCGGCTCGCTGACGGCGACCAGGTGGCCCTTCGTGGCCAGCCAGGCCATCGACAGCTATGCCCAGGCCTTGCAGGAGCGTGCGCTGGCCCAGCAGGAACAGCACATCTCGGCGGCGGTCTCGGTGCGGGTGCAGGAGATCGCCGCCCTGCAGCACCGGCTGCGCCACGAGGCGACCCACGATGCGCTGACCGACCTCGCCAATCGCACGCTGCTGCAAGATCGGGTGCGATTGATGGCCGCGGATCCCACGCGCGGAATCGGGCTGCTGCTGATCGATCTGGACCGCTTCAAACAGATCAACGACGGTTACGGACACGCCGTGGGCGACGAGGTGCTGGTCGACCTGGCGAACCGGCTGCGTGAGGTGTGCCCGCCCGATACCGTCATCTGCCGCTACGGCGGTGACGAATTCGTGCTCGCCACCAATCCGCCGCGCAACAACCTCGGCGATCTCGCACATCGCATCGTGGCCGCACTGCGCGATCCGGTGTGGTCGTCCGCGGGTCCGGTGCCGGTGTCGGCGAGCGTCGGCACGGCGTACTCACCGCCCGGCAGCCCATGCGATTTCACCGATCTGCTGCGGCGCGCCGACCGGGCGATGTATTCGGCCAAGACGGCGGGCGGGCGTCGTTTCGCGCTGGCCGATGCCGACGAAGCGGAGATGGGAGCGGCCGTCGCCGGTTGAAAAGCCGACACGACACCCGCGGATCATGCGACACGCGGAGCGAATCGGTGGAGCCGACGGCAGTCGGGCGACTAGGCTACCGGCCGCTCAGCTGGGCTGACATGCCGGGCACCAGAAGAGGTTTCGCCCCTCCAGCACCGAATGAGCTACCGGCGTACCGCAGATCCGGCAGGGTGCACCGGCGCGGCGATAGACGTAGGTGCGCGGCCGATCCGGCGCGTAGGACGGTTCACCGTGATCGTGTTCCGGCCGCACCACATGCATCTTCCCGCGGCGCACCCCCACCCGCATCAGCTGCACCAGATCCGCCCACATCGCGTCCCATTCATCGCGGGACAGCGCGGTGCCCGGCCGCTGCGGTGCGATGCCGTGCCGGTAGAGGACCTCGGCACGGTAGACGTTGCCAACGCCCGCGATGACCTGCTGGTCCATCAGCAGCGAGCCGATCGGCCTGCGGGAGCGATGAATCCGGCGCCAGGCCCGCTCCGGATCGGCGCCGCGGCGCAGCGGGTCGGGACCGAGCCGGTCGACGAGCGCGCCGGCCTCGGGGGCGGTCAGCACCTCGCAGGCGGTGGGCCCGCGCAGGTCGGTGCCGAAATCGGCGCCGGCCAGCCGCATCCGGACCTGCCCGACCGGCTCCCCCATCGGCATCGCCGATTCGGTGAAGCTGCCGTACAAACCGAGGTGCACGTGCACGACCAGCCCGGATTCATAGTGGTGCAGCAGATGTTTACCCCAGGCCTCGGACCGGACCATGACCTGCCGGTCCACCCGCGCGGCGCCGTCGGCGAACTTGCCCTGCGGGCTCGACACCCGCACCACACCGCCTGCCAGCCGCCGCTGATGCAGCTTCGCCAGGCGGTGCAGCGTATGACCCTCGGGCACTGTCGAATACGTTCGGTCTACTGGCCGGGCAGCGCGGGCGCGACGCCGGTCTTCTCGTATTCGGCGAGGATGTCGATGCGGCGCTGGTGGCGCGCTTCCTCCGACCACGGGGTGCTGATGAACGCGTCGACGATGGCCAGAGCTTCCTCGGTGGAGTGCATGCGGCCGCCGATACCGATCAGCTGAGCGTTGTTGTGCTCGCGGGCGAGCTTGGCGGTCTCGACGCTCCAGGCCAGCGCACAGCGCGCACCGGGCACCTTGTTGGCGGCGATCTGCTCGCCGTTGCCGCTGCCACCGAAGACCAGCCCGAGGCTGCCGGGGTCGGCGACGGTGCGCCGCGCGGCTTCGATGCAGAAGGCCGGGTAGTCGTCGAGCGCGTCGTATTCGAGGGCGCCGCAGTCGACGACCTCGTGGCCCGCCTGCTCGAGATGGGCCTTGACGTGATTCTTCAGTTCGAAACCGGCATGGTCGGCACCAAGGTATACGCGCATGGGTGGAATCCTATCCGCGCTGCGATGCGGCTCCGTCGAGGGTGTTGGCGGGGTTGTGCCTGCCCGCCATCCAGTGCGGCGAGGATGGGCTGTGGCGGTGGCCACACCGGGCTTCGAGGGCGCCGGCGACCCGACTCGACGGGCTCGATCTGAATAGAGTGGGCGTCCATGCAACCGATCGATCCTCAGCCGCCGCAGCGTCCGCAGGCCGATCAATCCGGGGGGCAGCCAGAGTGGTTGCGCAAGAACGCGCCGCAGGGTTCCTCGTCCGGGTCCGAATCGAGCGAGGTGCCGCAGCCTCCGCAGACCGCCCCACCGACGGCGTATCCGTCGGCGCCCTACCCGGGGATGCCACCCGGCTATCCCAGCGCCGGGTATCCGGCCTACGGGTCCGCGCCGGTGCCGCCCGCCGTGCCGCCGGGCAGCCTGCCGCGGGGGCTCTCGCCGTTCGGTATGCCCGCGCGGCATCTGTGGGAGATCCCGCTGCTCATCGTGGTGGTGGCATTGACGGCGCTGGCGTACCTGTTCGCGGCGCTGCTGCTGGTGTTCGGCAACGTGAACGAATACATCCTCGCCCTGGTGTTCGCGCCGATCCTGATCTGGTTCGGCCGTGGCGTGAACTACGCGACCCAGCGGGTCAACGGGGTGAAGATGTCGCCGACCCAGTTCCCGGAGGGCTACCGGTTGGTGCAGGAGGCGGCGGCGCGTTTCGGCATGGCCAAGGCACCCGATGCCTATGTGGTGCTCGGCAACGGCCAGATCAACGCCTTCGCCTCCGGCCACGGATTCCGCCGGTTCGTGGTGGTCTACAGCGACCTGTTCGAAATCGGCGGCGCCGCTCGCGAACCGGACGCGCTGGCGTTCATCATCGGCCACGAGGTCGGGCATATCGCGGCCGGGCATACCTCGTATTGGCGTCAGCTCGGCATGTTCCTGGTGCCGTTCCTGCCGATCATCGGCAGCTCACTGATCCGCTCGCAGGAATACACCGCCGACAATCACGGGTTCTGCAACCGGCACGAGGGCGCCCGCGCGGCCATGGGCACCCTCGCCGCGGGCAAGTACATGAACACCATGGTCGGTTTCGACGAGATGGCCGACCGCGCCGCGCAGGAGAAGGGCTTCTTCGTCTGGATCGTCAACGCGCTGTCCACGCACCCGGTGCTGACCTGGCGGATGTGGGCGCTGCGCGACCGCAGTAGGCACGGCCGCCTCTTCTGGCGCCCGAGCCCTCCCCCACAATTCCCGCCAGGCCGGCATCCGTACGGCCCGTACGGAGAGGTTCCGAGCCTGCCCCCGAAGCCCGTCGCCTGATCAGTCGAACACAGGGTCTTCCGTGCGGGTGCGCTTCAGCTCGAAGAAGTGCGGGTAGGACGCCAGGGCGACGACGCCGTCCCAGACCTTGCCCGCGTCCTCGCCGCGCGGGATGCGGGAGAGCACGGGGCCGAAGAAGGCCACGCCGTTGACGTGGATGGTCGGGGTGCCGACGTCCTTGCCGACCTTGTCCATTCCGGCGTGGTGGCTTTCGCGCAGCTCCGCGTCGTAGTCGGTGCTGTGCGCGGCCTCGGCCAGCTCGGCGGGCAGGCCGGTTTCGGCGAGCGCGTCGGCGATGACCGCGGCCAGTGTCTCCGCGGTGGTGGCGCGCTCGTATTCGGCCCTGCGGTCGTGAATCCTGGTTCCCATGGCGGTGTAGAGCGGGGCGAGTACCTTGTCGCCGTGTTCGCGCGCGGCCGCGATGGCCACCCGGACCGGGCCCCAGCCGCTGTTCATCAGCTCTTGGTACTCCGGCGGGAGGTCGCGGCCTTCGTTGAGTACGGCCAGGCTCATGACGTGGAAGCGGGTCTCGATATCGCGCACCTTCTCCACCTCGAGGATCCACCGTGAGGTGATCCAGCACCAGGGACACAGCGGGTCGAACCAGAAGTCGGCGACATCCTTGCCCTGGTGATCTACGGCGGTGTTGCTCACGTCGATTCCTCTCGATCGCAGACTTGTCCGGCGGCCGGGCCGCTCTCGTACCGACAACCAACGGCCGGCCCGATTCGTTCCCGCATTCGGCGTTTCGGCGCGCCGCGCGCACCTAAGCTGAGGTCGAGGAGCTCGATTCGCCCGGCGTTTAGGAGTCCACGTATGACCTCTGCGCAGCATTTCGTCGTCGTCGGTGGCGGTCTCGCCGGCGCCAAGGTCGCACAGGCGTTGCGCGACAACGATTTCGACGGAACGATCACCGTGCTGACCGATGAGGAGCATCTACCCTACGAGCGGCCGCCGTTGTCGAAGGAGTACCTGGCGGGCAAGAAGGCGTTCGACGAATTCACCGTCGAGGACAAGCCCTGGTATCGCGACCACAACGTGGATCTGCGTCTCGGCACCGCAGTCACCGCGATCGACCGGGCCGCCAAGACGATCGCGCTGCCGGATGGTTCCACCCTGCCCTACGACAAGCTGGCCCTTGCCACCGGCGCCACCCCGCGCCGCCTGCCCATACCCGGTGCGGACGCCGAGAAGGTGTACACCCTGCGCACCCTCGACGATTCGAACACCCTGATCGAGTTGCTGCGCAGCGCGCGGCGCCTGGCCATCATCGGTGCGGGCTGGATCGGGCTCGAGGTGGCCGCCGCCGCGCGCGAGGCCGAGGTCGAGGTGACGATCATCGAAGCCGCCGAGGCGCCGCTGCTCAACGCGCTTGGTGCGGAGATGGGTGCGGTGTTCGCCGATCTGCATCGGGCGCACGGCGTGGACCTGCGGTTGGGTGCGCAGGTGGCCGAGATCGTCACCCGTGACGCGGTGGCCACTGGGGTGCGGCTCGGTGACGGCTCTGTCGTCGATGCGGACGCGGTCCTGATCGCGGTGGGTGCCCGGCCGAACGTCGAACTCGCCGCCGAGGCGGGCCTCGCGGTCGACTCCGGTGTCCTCGTGGACGCGCATCTGGCGACCAGCGACCCCGATATCGTCGCGGTGGGCGATATCGCCGAACAGGATCATCCGCTGCTCGGCCGCCGGATCCGGGTGGAGCACTGGGCCAATGCGCTGAATCAGCCCGCGGTCGCCGCGGCGACCATGCTCGGCAAGGACGCGGTCTATGACCGGCTGCCGTACTTCTTCACCGATCAATACGACCTCGGCATGGAGTACACCGGCTATACGGCACCGGGCGAGTACGAGCGGGTCGTGGTGCGCGGGGACCTGGCGGCCAGGGAGTTCGTCGCGTTCTGGCTCGATGGGGGCAACCGGGTGCTCGCGGGGATGAACGTGAACGTCTGGGATGTCACCGACCGCATCAAGCAGTTGATCCTCGGCGGTGAACCGGCGGATCCCGACCGGCTGGCCGATGCCTCGATCCCCTTCTGAGGGCTGTGCTGCCGCGCTCGGGCGACTGCGCGTCGCATTGTGTCGAATCCGCCGGCCCGGCTCCGACCTGTTCACGACAACGTCGCCGGACGCATCGAGAATGAGGAGCCCGATATGAAATACATGCTGGTCAAGACGTACGGTCGCGCAGCCAACTGCGATATTCCGATCAACGAGTGGGCGCCGGAGGACATCGCGGCGCATATCGATTTCCAGCGCAAGCTCGGCGAGAAGCTGGCCGCGGCCGGCGAGCTGGTGGATGCCAAGGGCCTGGCCGGGCCCGATGAGGCACGGGTCGTCAGCTATGACGGCCGCACAGCGCCGGTGGTCACCGACGGCCCGTTCCCGGAGACCAAGGAGTTCCTGGCCGGGTACTGGCTCGTCGACGTCGACAGTGCGGAACGCGCGCTGGAAATCGCCGCCGAAGCCTCGGCCGCACCCGGCCCCGGTGGTGTGCCCATCGGCGAGTACATCGAGGTGCGCGCGGTGATGAGCGCACCTGCTGCCGATCGGTGATCGCTTCCGATCGCGCGACCGAGGACCTGCTGCGTGAGCTGGCGCCGCAGGTCCTCGCCGCACTGGTGCGCCGATTCGGCGATTTCCCGACTGCCGAGGATGCCTTACAGGAGGCACTGCTGGCCGCCGCTACCCAGTGGCCGGTCGAGGGCAGGCCGGACAATCCGCGGGGCTGGCTGATCCAGGTGGCGCAGCGGCGGATGGCCGACGCCGTGCGCGCGGAGGTCGCCCGGCGCAACCGGGAGACCACGGTCGCCCTGCGCGAACCCGAACCCGCCGAGACCGTTCCCGCTCAGGACGACTCCTTGATGCTGTTGTTCCTGTGCTGCCATCCGGCGCTGCCGCCGGCGAGCGCGATCGCGCTGACCTTGCGGGCCGTCGGCGGCCTCACCACCGCCGAGATCGCGCGGGCCTTCCTGCTGCCGGAGGCGACGATGGCGCAGCGGATCACCCGCGCCAAGAAGCGGCTGGCCGCCCTGGACCGCCCGTTCGCCCCACCCGCGGACGACGAATGGCGCGAACGCCTCGATGCGGTGCTGCATGTGCTGTACCTGATCTTCACCGAGGGTCACACCGCCATGACCGGCGACCGGCTGCGCCGCGCGGACCTGGCCACCGAGGCGATCCGGCTGACCCGCGCGGTGTACCGGATCCTGCCCGACGATCCCGAGGTCGGCGGGCTGCTCGCCCTGATGCTGCTCACCGATGCCCGCCGCGACGCGAGGACCGGCCCGCACGGCGAGCTGATTCCGCTACCCGAACAGGATCGCCGCCGCTGGGACCGCGCGGCGATCGCCGAAGGGGTCCGGCTGACGACGGCAACTCTGGACCACGGGCTGCGCGGCCCGTATCAGATCCAGGCGGCGATCGCGGTGCTGCACGCGCAGGCCGATTCCACCGAGACCACCGACTGGCAGCGGGTGCTGGCGCTGTATCGGCTGCTCGAGCGTGTCGCGCCGAACCCGATGGTGACGTTGAATCGTGCGGTCGCCACCGCCATGGTGGACGGCCCCGCCGTCGGCCTCGAGGTCACCGACACCGTCGCCGGCGCGCTCGCCGACAACCACCGGCTGGCCGCTGTGCGCGGACACCTGCACGAGATGGCGGGCGATATCGGCGCCGCGATCACCTACTACACGGCTGCCGCGCGATGCACCACGAATACCGCCGAACGCGATTACCTGACGATCCGTGCCGCGCGCCTACGCACGGAGGCCACGCGCACCCCATCAGGTGCGCCCGGCACCGGTCAGTGATCAACAGGGCGAGGCACACCCCCGGTGCGTAGCTCGAGCTCGATACCGGAACTGATCGAGTCCCGCTCAGGCGGGTGATCCCGTCCAGGTCTTGCCGGTGATGAGCTCGTAGGCCTCCATGTATTTCTTACGGGTCGCCTCGACGATGTCGGCGGGGATCTCCGGCCCCGGCGGTTCCTTGTCCCAGCCGGTGGAGGTGGACCAGTCGCGGACGAACTGCTTGTCGAAGGAGCGTTGCGGTCGGCCGGGCTCCCATTCGTCGGCGGGCCAGAAGCGCGAGGAGTCGGAGGTGAGGACCTCGTCGCCGAGGGTGAGGGTGGCACCGTCCCAGCCGAACTCGAGCTTGGTGTCGGCCACGATCACACCGCGTTCGGCGGCATGCGCGGCCCCGCGCGCGTAGATGCCGAGGGTCAGATCGCGCAGCTTTTCGGCAACCTCGCGACCTTCCTTGTCGACCACGTCGGCGAAGGAGATCGCCATGTCGTGGCCCTCGGCGGCCTTGGTGGACGGAGTGAAAATCGGTTCGGGCAGCCGGTCACCGTCTCGCAGGCCCGGCGGCAGGGCGATGCCGGACACCGTCCCGCTCTGCTGGTACTCCTTCAATCCGGATCCGGTGAGGTAGCCGCGGGCGATGCATTCGACCTGGATCATCCGCAGCGGCTTCACCCGGATCGCACGGGCGCCGAACTCGGCGGGCACGTCGCTGGTGGACAGCACATGGTTGGGCACGTCGGCGAAGAACTCGAACCACCAGTTCGACAGCTGGGTCAGCAGCGCACCCTTGTCCGGGATCGGCGTCGGAAGCACCACGTCGTAGACCGACACCCGGTCGGAGGCGACGAGCAGCAGAGTGTCGCCGTCCTCGTACAGGTCGCGCACCTTCCCGGCGTGCACATGCTTCACGACGTAGCTCCGATCGTGGTCGATGGTTGTCGATGCGGAATTACTACCGCGCGGGCAACCTTACCGACGTGGCATTGTGGGGAACGCCGTGCCCATATGTAGTTCTTCGACCATGAAGGAGTCCGATGTCCGCACCGAACCTCACCCGCGAACAGGCGATCGAGCGCGCCGCGACCGTCTCGGTCGAGAACTACCGCATCGAACTCGATCTCACCGACGGGTCGGGTAACCCGGGCGAGCAGACGTTCTTCTCCCGCAGCACGGTCGCTTTCACCGCGACGCCGGGAGCGTCCACCTTCATCGATATCGTGGCGCGCGGTGTCCGCTCGGCGGTTCTGAACGGCAACCCGATCGACGTCTCCGGCTACGACGAGTCCACCGGCATCACGCTGACCGATCTCGCGGCCACCAATGAGCTCGTGGTGGAGGCCGACTGCGAGTATTCGCATACCGGCGAGGGCCTGCACCGGTTCGTGGACCCGGCCGACGACGCGGTGTACCTCTACTCGCAGTTCGAGACCGCCGACGCCAAGCGTATGTTCGCCTGCTTCGACCAGCCCGACCTCAAGGCCACCTTCACCCTCAGCGTGACGGCCCCGACCGGCTGGAAGGTCATCTCCAACGGTGAGCCGGTCGACACCATCGCCGCCGATCCGGCCCACCACCTGTTCCGCACCACCCCGAAGATGAGCACGTACCTGGTGGCGCTGATCGCTGGCCCGTACGCGCAGTGGACCGACGTCTACACCGACGAGCACGGCAGCATCCCGCTGGGCATCTACTGCCGGGCTTCACTGGCCGAACACATGGACGCCGACCGGCTGTTCACCGAAACCAAGCAGGGCTTCGGCTTCTATCACCGCAACTTCGGCGTGCCCTACGCCTTCGGCAAGTACGACCAGCTGTTCGTACCCGAGTTCAACGCCGGCGCGATGGAGAACGCGGGCGCGGTGACGTTCCTCGAGGACTACGTCTTCCGGTCCAAGGTCACCCGCGCCTCCTATGAGCGTCGCGCCGAGACCGTGCTGCACGAGATGGCGCACATGTGGTTCGGCGATCTGGTCACCATGAAGTGGTGGGACGATCTGTGGCTCAACGAATCGTTCGCCACCTTCGCCTCGGTGCTGTGCCAGGCCGAGGCCACCGAATACACCAGTGCCTGGACCACTTTCGCGAATGTGGAGAAGTCCTGGGCCTACCGTCAGGACCAGCTGCCCTCCACCCATCCCATCGCCGCCGACATCCCGGATCTGGCCGCGGTGGAGGTGAACTTCGACGGCATCACCTACGCCAAGGGCGCGAGCGTGCTCAAGCAGCTGGTGGCCTACGTCGGCCTCGAGCCGTTCCTGGCCGGTCTGCGCGATTACTTCGCCGAGCACGCCTACGGCAACGCGACCTTCGACGATCTGCTGGCCGCGCTGGAGAAATCCTCGGGGCGCGATCTGTCCACCTGGGGCGCGCAGTGGCTCAAGACCACCGGCCTGAACATCCTGCGGCCCGACTTCGAGGTCGACGCCGACGGAAAGTTCAGCTCCTTCACCGTCATCCAGGAAGGTGCCGCCCCGGGCGCCGGTGAACAGCGGGTGCATCGGCTCGCGGTCGGTATCTACGACGACGACGCCGACGGCAAACTGGTACGCACCCACCGCGTCGAGCTGGACCTCGACGCCACCGAACGCACCGAGGTGCCCGAGCTGGTCGGTGTGCCGCGTGGCAAGTTCGTACTGGTCAACGATGACGACCTCACCTACTGCTCGATCCGCTTGGACTCCGATTCGCTCGATGTGCTGATCAACCGCATCGCCGATATCGCCGAACCGCTGCCGCGCACGCTGGCCTGGTCGGCGGCCTGGGAGATGACCCGCCAGGCCGAGCTGCGGGCCCGCGATTTCGTTGCCCTCGTGCAGCGTGGTGTGGGTGCGGAATCGGAGATCGGCGTGGTGCAGCGGCTGCTCATGCAGGCCAACACCACCCTCAGCAGCTACGCCGACCCCACCTGGGCGGCCGAGACCGGCTGGCCCGACTTCGCCAACCGGCTGCTGGAGCTGGCCCGCGAGGCCGAGCCGGGTTCGGATCATCAGCTGGCCTTCGTCAACGCGCTGACCGGCGCGAAACTGTCGGCTTGGCACACCGAGGTGCTGCGTGAGCTGCTCGACGGCGACCCGGCCTCGGTCGGGCTGTCCGGGCTGGTCGTCGACACCGATCTGCGCTGGCGCATCGTGACGGCGCTGGCAGCGTCCGGCGAGATCGACGCCGACGGCGTGGAGACCCCGACCATCGACGCGGAACTGGCCAACGACCAGACCGCGGCGGGCAAGCGCCAGGCCGCCGCCGCCGCGACCGCCCGGCCCATCGCCGAGGTGAAGCAGCAGGCGTGGGAGACGGTGATGGGCGACGATTCGGTGCCCAACATCACCGCACGCTCGATCGTCAACGGGTTCGCCCCCGCAGGCCAGGGTGAGCTGCTGTCGGACTTCGTCGAACGCTACTTCGCCGAGATCCCCGATGTCTGGGAACGCCGCTCCAGCGAGGTCGCGCAGACCGTCGTCATCGGGCTCTATCCGTCCTGGGAGATCAGCGAGGCCGCGGTGGCCAGGGCCGACAAGTTCCTCGCCGAGAACCGTCCGCCCGCGCTGGCGCGGTTGGTGAGTGAGGGCAAGGCGGGCATCGAACGTTCACTGCGTGCCCGCGCGTTCGACGCGCAGTAAACACTCCGCGTACCCGGTCGGGTCGCGAGGGGCCGACGCATGGTCGGCTCGCTGCCACCCGCCGGCCGACGCAGCGCTGGGCCAGGCCCGGATCCCGTTGGGTCCGGGCCTTTTCCGCGTTCACCTGCGCTCGCTGCTGTGAGCAGATCTGCCTACAGCAGCGTCGCGAGATTTCCGGCCCGCCGCGCGGCACCGTGGAGCCATGGCACACGATGAGAAGGCTCCGCTGTTCAGCTGGCGGGCCCGCGAACAACTTTTCGGCAGGCGCATCCTCGTTCTCGACGGTGGCCTCGACGACGACAACGGCACGCTGCTGATGACGCAGATGCTCACCCTCGCGGCCGAGGATCCGGACGCCGGGATCTCGCTGTGGATCCACTCCCCCGGCGGCTCGGTGCCCGCGATGCTCGCCATCCGCGACGTCATGCGGCTGGTGCCCTGCGAGATCTCCACCCTCGCCCTCGGGCTGGCGTGCAGCGCCGGGCAGTTCCTGCTCTCGGCCGGCGATCCGGGACGGCGGTTCGCGCTCCCGCATGCCCGGATCCTGATGCATCAGGGTTCGGCCGGGATCGGCGGCAGCGCCGTCGAGGTCGAAGTGCAGGCCGACGACCTGCGCCACACCGTGGAGACCGTGCTCGGGCTCATCGCCGCCGACACCGGCCAGCCCTATGAGCGGATCTACGAGGACTCATTGCACGACCGCTGGTTCACCGCCGCGCAGGCCAAGGAGTACGGGTTCATCGACCACATCGTCGACTCGTTCGGCCAGGTGGTTCCGCAGCGCCAGAAGATCGGAATCTCATGACCACCTACACCATTCCCAATGTGATCGCCCGCCAGCCGGGGGGCGAGCGGATCATGGACGTCTACTCGCATCTGCTGGCCGAACGCATCGTCTACCTCGGCACGCCGATCGATTCGGGGGTGGCCAACGCGCTCATCGCGCAGTTGCTGCACCTCGAGTCGGAGAACCCGGAACAGGAGATCAACCTCTACATCAATTGCGAGGGCGGCGAGCTGCCCGCGATGCTCGCGGTCTACGACACCATGCGGTTCATCAAGGCGCCGGTCGCGACCACGTGCGTCGGGCAGGCCATCGCGGTCGGGGCGGTGCTGCTGGCCGCGGGCGAGGCGGGCAGGCGTTCGATGCTGCCGCACGCGCGGGTGGTGCTGCATCAGCCGGCCGCCCGGGGCCAGGGCGCGATCCCCGATCTGATCCTGCAAGCCGATGAGCTGGTGCGCATGCGCGCCGAGATCGAGTCGATCCTGTCCGACCACACCGGCAGGCCGGCCGAGACGTTGCGTCGCGATACCGATCGCGACCGAGTGTTCACGGCGGCGGCCGCGGTGGACTACGGGCTGGTGGATCAGGTGCTGCGGGCCAGGTGAGTCGGTGGGCCGAGCGGGCTCGCTGCGACGGTGCCCCGGCTACCAGCCTGCGCTCGCCGGGACGCCGGCAGCGGCGAGTGCCGGTGGTGGCCGCGGTGCTGTTCGATGCCGCCGACGAGGCACGGCCGGCACGTCGGGGCGACCGGCATTCAGCCGAGTGTGCGGGCCTCCGGCCGAAACACTCGAGCCGGCCGCGGGCGCGCTCGGACGGCGTGAGAGACGTCTATCGGCTGCGCGCTCAGGCGGCGAGCAGCAGGACCCGGGGCGTAGTGGAAACCATCGCGGTCGGGGCGGCGGGCTCGTGCCCGACCTGGCGGCGACCGAGCTCCCCGGCCGGGCGCAGTATCCGGCGACGGCCCAGCGTCTCCGCGACCTCACCGGCCAACTCGGCCAGCGAGGTGCCGAGCGCTCCGGCCAGGGCGGCGATCATCTCGCTCGATGGCTCCTTGCGGCCGCGTTCGATTTCGGACAGATATTGCGGCGAGACACCCGCGCGGCCCGCGGTCTCGGCCAGGGTCTCCTGCTGTTCCTGCCGCAGCGCGCGCAACCGGGTGCCGAGCACCTCACGCCACAGCGGTTCACCCTCGGATCGCTCCGGCGGCGGGGCGTGGCGCTGGTCGCGTCCTCCGGGAATGGCATGCAGCCTCGGATGCTCGCTCATAGCCGGAGCGTACCGCCGCCCGCGCGCCGGGCCGACGAATTACGCTCTGGGCGGACAACTCCCGGCCCTCGACGCACCGCACCCCTGCCGATCCCGGCGCAAAAACGCGCCAGGAAGGCAGGGGTGCGGGAGGTGTCGAGTCAGCGGCCGATGGCGGCGGCCATCACCCGAACGGCCGAGACCAGGCCGTCGATGAGCTGGCCCTGACGCATCGAGCTCAATGCGGCGGTGACGCCGAGCTGGCAGACGCGGTCGTTGGCGCGGTCGGCGACGTCCTTGCCCGAACGCACCTCGACGGCGCGATCGTTGGGCGAGACGGCGATGAGCACCGACCGGTTCGCCTCCGGCGTCACCGGGAAGATCGCGTCGGCGCCGGCGGTCGGGTCGGCGCCCAGATCACCGATGAAGACGTTGAACCGCACCTTGGTGGCGCGCGTCGCCTCGGTCAGCACGTTGTCCATGAGCAGGCGCTCTTCATTGCTGAAGGGAGCTTCCTTGAAGACGTCGCCCGCCTCGTGCACGCCGGAGACCCGGCCACTGCTCATCAGGGCGTATCCGTGCGGTAGTTCGGATTCGACCACCGCGGGCCACTTAGAACCTGCCACTTGCCCTGCCTCCGATCAGCTCCGCGTCCGCGGTTTCGATAGCCGCATGGTGACCATGCGAATCAGCAATGTGGTGCCCGTACACGGTCACCTCGTCGGTCGCACTCCACAGCACCGGCTCGGAGGTCCACTTCTTGCTCAGGTCGTAGTGGACCGGCTTCTCGCCGGGCAGCGGCTTACCGAGAAACGACAATCCGGCGATCACGCCGTAGATCACCAGCGGGATGCCGACGAAGATCAGCACTGTCTCGAGAATGCTCACAGCTCAAAGGTAGACGATGCTCTGTAGTAGTTTATCGATCGGTCAGCCTTTTGCGCCTCGACCAGGCATTTCCGCGGCATTCGCGGCGACGTCGGCCGGCGCCGGCTCAGCGCCCGACGACCGGCACTGAGCTGCACTGTTGCCTGGTTGTCCGGTGGCCAGGACTCAGATCAGCCAGGCGGCGGAGTTCGGGGCGAGCAACCCGTCGACGAGGGGTGCGCTGAGCAGGATCGCCTCTCGGTCGGGCAGCTCGATCGCGGCTGCGGAACTGTTGAGCACGCAGACGAGTCCGCCCGGGCGACGGAACATCAGCACTCCGGGTGCGGCGGGCATCCACTCCAGTCCGGCGCCGTCGAACTCCGGACGCTTGTGCCGCAGCTCGATGGCGTCGCGGTACAGCTCGACGGTCGACCCGCTGCGATCGAGCTGGGCGGCCACGGTCAGCTCGGCCCAGTCGGCCGGTATCGGCAGCCATGATCGCGCCGCCGCGGTGAACCCGAACGGCGGGGCGGACCCTTCCCAGGGAATCGGCACCCGGCACCCGTCCCGCCCGCGCTCGGTGTGCCCGGTGCGTTCCCAGACCGGATCCTGCAGCACCTCGTCGGGCAGATCATCGACATTGGGCAGGCCCAGTTCGGCGCCGTTGTAGATGAACACCGCGCCCGGCAGCGCGAGTTCGAGCAGGATCATCGCCCGTGCCCTGGCGACCCCGAGTTGGCCGCCGCCGTAGCGGGTGACCTCACGCTCGATGTCGTGGTTGGACAACGTCCAGGTGGGCGTTGCCCCGACCGGGACCACGGCGAGCAGGGAGTTCTCGACGGCGTGGCGGATGGCGTCGGCGTCGAACGGGGTCTCGGCCAGCCGGAAGTTGAAGGCGAGGTGCAGTTCGTCGGGGCGCACGTATTCGCCGAAGCGCACGTTGTCGTCGACCCACACCTCGCCGATGGACACCGCGTGCGGATAGTCGTCGAGTACGCGGCGGATGCGGCGGTGGATGTCGTGCACGCCGGGGTTGTTGAATCGCGGATCGGAGTCGTCGTGGATCAACATCCTGGTATCGACGCGTTCCATATCGGGCAGGCCGTCCGGTTTGGCCATGCCATGTGCCACGTCGATGCGGAAACCGTCGACGCCGCGGTCGAGCCAGAACCGCAGGGTCTGCTCGAAATCGGCGATCACCTCGGGGTTGTCCCAGTTCAGGTCGGGTTGTTCGGCGGCGAACAGATGCAGATACCACTGGCCTGGCCTGCCGTCGGCCTCGACGACCCTGGTCCAGGCCGGGCCGCCGAAGATGCTCGGCCAGTTGTTGGGCGGCAGCTCGCCGTCCGGGCCGCGACCGTCGCGGAAGATGTAGCGGGCGCGCTCCCGGCTACCGGGCGCGGCGGCGAGGGCGGCGCGGAACCAGGGATGCGCGTCGCTGGTGTGATTGGGCACCAGATCCATCGTGACCTTGATATCGCGGGCGTGCGCGGCCGCGATCAGCGCATCGAGGGCAGGCATACCGCCGAAGAGCGGGTCGATATCGCGCGGGTCGGACACGTCGTAACCGCCGTCTGCCATCGGCGAACGCATCACCGGGCAGATCCACAGCGCGTCCACGCCGAGGCGTTCCAGATAATCCAGCCGGGCCCGCACCCCGCCGAGATCACCGACACCGTCGCCATCGGAATCGGCGAAAGAACGCGGATAGACCTGGTAGAAGACCGCGGCCTCCCACCACGGGCCCGACGCAGTGCTCATGTCCACCCCGCCGCGCTCACCAGGTCGCGTTCATCAGCGAGTTCGCGGCCATCTCCAGGTAGTCGAGCAGCGCCTTGCGGTGTTCGTCGTCGAGCACCTCCGGCTCGATCTCGGCCACCCCGATCCGCATGCAGCGCAACCAGGCGTCGCGCTCCACCGGACCGATCGTGAACGGCATGTGCCGCATCCGCAGCCGGGGATGCCCGCGCTCGTCGCTGTAGGTGCGCGGCCCGCCCCAGTACTGCTCCAGAAACATCCGCAACCGCCGCTCGGCGGGCCCGAGGTCCTCCTCGGGGTACAGCGGGCGCAGCACCTCGTCGGCGGCTACCTCGCGGTAGAACGCGGCCACGATCCGGCGGAAGGTCTCCTCGCCGCCGACCGCCTCGTAGAACGACGTCGCTGTGTGCTCGCCCGAAGTCATAGACCCTCTCGATTCGCTGGATGCGCCGCGCTCCATTGTGCCCGCGCACCGGCCTGCTCGCGCACATCGCGGCCCGATGGCTCTTCAGCCACAGTTAACCCGACATTGTGTTAAATCACCGTGCACCGGCCCGCATTCCGTGGTCAACTTGGTGGCAGTCTCCGGCGAGATACCACATGATCTTGGAACGCAGAAATTGGGGTCGACATGAAGCAGCGACACGCCCGATCACAGGAGGCGAGGGCGCACCGACAACTCCAGCCCGCCGACGTCCACAACCGTGGGTCGGGGGCTACTCCGCTGCACTTGTTGTCCGATCATCATTCCGGGGCGCACCGCGATCATCATCGCGCCGACACCGCGCCGACCCCACTGCCCACACCCACCAACAACTGGCTCAAACGCCGCGTCCTGCTCCTCAACGCCACCTACGAGCCGCTGACCGCGCTGTCCGCGCGTCGCGCCGTGGTGCTGCTCATCTGCGATAAGGCCGACACCGTTCACCACGACCCCGAGGGCCCGATCGTGCATTCGGCCGGATCCTCGCTCACCATTCCGTCGGTGATCCGCCTGCGCACCTACGTCCGCGTCCCCTACCGGGCCCGCGTCCCGATGACCCGCGCCGCTCTCATGCAGCGCGACCGTTACCGCTGCGGCTACTGCGGCGGTAAAGCCGAGACCATCGACCACGTCGTCCCCCGCAGCCGCGGCGGCGAGCACAGCTGGGAGAACTGCGTGGCCAGCTGCGCGCCCTGCAATCACCGCAAAGCCGACAAACTGCTCAGCGAGCTGGGGTGGACCTTGCGCGCCCCGCTGGTGTCGCCGAAGGGGCCGCACTGGCGGCTGCTGTCGACCGTCACCGAGCTGGATCCGGTGTGGTTGCAGTATCTGGGCGAAGGCGCCGCGTAACGGTCAGTGGTATTCGACCACCAGGGTCGCCCAGGTGCCCGGTTCCAGCGCCTCGAACAGATGCGGAACGTCGCCCGGATAACTGATGTAATCGCCGGGCCGGAGTTCCGCGGGCGCATCCGCCGGTCCGACGAGAGCGCGTCCGGCACCGAGCAGGATGTGCTCGACCGATTCCCGCATGTGCGCTTCCGACCGGCGCGGCTCGCCGGGTTCGGCGGTGATCCGGTACAGATCGCTGCGCGTGTCGGCCGGGCCGGCCCAGAGCAGAGTGGCCCGATACTCCGACTCCGCGGCGGCGACCACGGGCCCCTCGCCTGCCCGGATCACCCGCACACTCGGTCGGGGCGGGTCGAGCAGCCGCGAGAACGGCATATCGAGGGCGACACACAAGGCCCACAACGTTTCCAGACTGGGGTTCCCGGTCCCCGACTCCAGTTGCGACAGCGTCGATTTCGCGATGCCCGCCCGGTTGGCGACCTCGGTGAGCGACAACCCCGCACGGGTGCGCTCCCTGCGTAGCGACGCGGCGATCACCGCTTTCGGCGCCACCGCCGGATCTTCTGCCGCCATCCAATGCTCCCGTTGTCGGTACTCGTCCGCCCGTTGACGGATCCGGTCCGCGGCGTTCAATATAAACGACATGCGTTCGATATGGCGAACACTGGACCGGGATCTCCGGACCAGTATCGCGGCGACCTCCGTGGCCGCCGCGATGATCGGCATTTCCTACGGTGCGGCCGTGGTCGGCGCCGGATTCCCGATGTGGATGCCGGTGGTTCTCGCCTCGACGGTGCTGGCAGGCGGCTCGGAGTTCCTGTTCTTCGGGATTCTCACCGCGGGGGCGGGCCCGCTCGCTGCGGCGTCGGCCGGTCTGCTGGTGAACGCGAGGCACCTACCGTACGGGTTATCGATGCCGGACGTCTTCGGCTCCGGCGCACGACGGCTGCTCGGCGTGCATCTGATGGTCGATGAGAGCGTCGCGTTCGCGCTGGCTCCGGGCGATCTGGAACGGCGGCGGTCGGCCTACTGGCTGTGCGGCCTCGGCATCGCGGTGTGCTGGCCGCTCGGTGCGCTGGCCGGAGCAGTCATCGGCAGCATCGTGCCCGACACCGCGGCGTTCGGCCTGGATGCGGTCTTTCCGGCGGTCCTGCTCGCCCTGATCCTGCCCGCCCTGCGCGATCGGGTGACCCTGCGGGCGGCCGGCGTCGGCGCCGGATTGGCCGTTCTCACAACGCCGTTCGTCCCGGCCGGCCTGCCGGTGCTGATCGCGCTGGCCGGGCTGATCGTCGCGGTGGGAGCGTTGTGATGGGTTCGCCGCTCCTGGTTCCCGCCATGCTCACCATGGCCGTCGGCACCTATCTGCTCCGCTGGGCGGGGCCCGCGCTGCGCAACCGGATCCGCTTTCCGCCGCGAGCGGCCCGGCTGCTCGAGATCGGTGCCGTGATCCTGCTGGCGGCGTTGGTGGCTACCACGGCGCTGCCGTTCGGGAGCGAATTCGGGTGGGCCTTACCGGCGGGCGTGCTGGTGGGAGGGATACTCGCCTGGCGGCGCTGCCCCTTGCTGGTGGTCATCGCCGCCGCCGCGGGGACCACGGCGGTGTTGCGGGCGGTCGGCATCGCCTGAGCGGGGGCGCCTCTCGATGCGGCGCCGATCCGACCATCCAAGCCGCGGCGGTCGAGTGCGCTGTGCCTATCGCCGCCCGGCCGAACCCCACCCCGAGTTCGGTGATCTCGCGGGTGGCCGGCACTTGTCCCACCCGCCGGCCATCGCGTGCGGACAGCCGCGGCGGCCCGGCTAGCGCGGGGTGAGTGGCAGACCGCCACCGAGGCGGCGGGCGACCGAGCCATAGCGGGCGTCCAGGCGCAGCCACGTCGTGCTGGAGCGCACCCGCACGATCTCGTCGGGCGGGATCCGGCGCGACTCGGCGCGATCACCCGAATGCGGGATGAAGTCCATGGCGGTGAGGGCGAAGACGACGCGCATCGGCACCTGCACCTGCACCGCGCCGCCCGACACCGTGAGCACCGTCTGGTCCAGCAGGGCAGCGGGCGGTCCGTGCCCGGAGCCGTGCTCCTTGGCGAGGTCGGCGCCCTGTTCGGCGAGTTCGACGAGGGTGCGGGCGGGCACATCGTCGACATGGGCGAAGCCGCTGGCCGGCGGGAGGGCGCCACGCCAGGCCGAATCCATCGAGTAGCCGAGGTCGATCGGGCTACCGGAAGAAAGCCCGGCCAGCACCGCATCGGCACCGACGGTGACATCGTCGACGCCCAGTTCGGCCACCACCGTCCGCACCGCGAGCGCCTCGAAGCCCGTCGCCACCCATGCCGACACCCACCGCTCCCCCCGGCGACGCAGCCGCACGACAACGGCCGGATCCAGCCGGAGGGCACGGCCGAGGAAGGTCGCGAGGTTCTCCCGTTCGGCCGGATCGCCGACGTACAAGACCCGTTGTTCGGACATCACAGACCGACGATCACCGTGCGCCGGTCACTCACTCATCCACTGCGCGAGATAGTCGCGCTCATCGGTGGTCAGCCTGCGCAACCGCTGGGTGTCCATATCGAAAGCGGCGAGCTGGGTCGATGCGACCACCGCGGGCGGCGAGTCGGGAGCGGCACCCGCGGCGCGCACCTCATAGGCCACCGTGAAGTCGACCGCGCGCAGCTGCTCGATCCACATCGCGATATCGAGCGGAGTGTCCTCGTGCCGGAGCTGCCCGCGATAGCGGACATGCAGGTCGGCCAGGACGCAGCCCTGCCGCAGGGCCGCGGTGGGGCGATCGTCTTCGAACAGCCACGGGATGCGCGCCTCTTCCAGCAGCGTCACCATCCGCGCGTGGTTGACGTGCTGGAACGCATCCATATCCGACCACCGGATATCGACCTTGGCATGAAAGCGCTTGGGTAGGACGACCGTGTCCCTCGCCTGCGGATTGCCGTTCAGCGATCCGACACTCGTCACCGTGATACCTCCGACTGGGTTCCCGCCCCACTGACCATGCTGCGCACCTGCCGCGCGGCGACCGACAGCGTGGCCAGGTCGTGGGTGCCGGACTCGAACAACTCCGACAGCGCGGCCCGGGCACGCCCGAGCCGAGACTGGTTCTTCGACTCCCAGTATGCAATCTTTTCGTCCGCGGTCTCTTCCGGGTCGCCGCCGGAGAGCACATCGAGGGTGAGTGAGCGCAGCGAGCTGTACATGTCGTCGCGCAACGCCAGCCGGGCAAGAGCGTGCCAGCGATCGCCGCGTTCCAGGTGGCTGACGGCCTCGAGCAGCCAATCGATCTTCAGGTGCTCGTTGAGCGCGTAGTAGAGCGAACCCACCTCATCGCCGGTGCGATCGGTGATATCGGCGATATCGATCACATCGAGCAACGGGAACAGATTCAGCAGCCCGTAGACCTCGGTCGCGAGGTCGGTGGGTGCCCCGTGGGCGATCAGTTCGGCGCTCCGATCGGTCAGCGACGTCACGTGGTGGCCGCGCAGCCAGCCGGGGACCTTGGGGGCGAGCTCGCGAACACCGCGGCTGTAGCGGTTGACCTCGGCGCCGACCGCGATCGGCTGCGGCCGGTTGGTGAGCAGCCAGCGCGAGGCCCGGTCCAGCGTGCGTTTGGTTTCCAGCTCGAGTTCGTCCCGGATCGCGACAGAGGTGTCGGCGGTGCGGATCCTGGCCCAGATATCGTGCAGCCCGAAGATCTCGGTAACGGCGGTGAACGCACGCACCGAATCGCTCGCGGTGGCGCCGACCTCTTCGTTCAGCCGATGGGCGTAGGTGATTCCGCCGTAGTCGACCACCTCGTTGACGATCATGGTGGTGAGGATTTCCCGGCGCAGCCGATGCTTCTTGATCGCCGTGCCGAAGCGTCCGCGCAACGGGGACGGGAAGTATTCGGGCAGCCGGGTGGCGAAGTAGGCCATGTCGGGCAGATCCGACTCGAGCAGATCGCCCTTGAGCGCGAGCTTCACGTGCGCCAGCAGGTTGGCCAGCTCCGGGGAGGTCAGGCCGGTGCCTTCCTCATGCCTGCGCTTCATCTCCGGTTCCGAGGGCAGTGCCTCGAGCTCACGGTCGAGGCCGCGGCGCTGCTCCAGATCGTCGATCACCCGGCGATGCACATTCAGCATGCGCGGCGCGTCCGAGCGCGACAGGCCCATCAGGAAGTTCTGCGAGACGTTGTCGCGCAGCACCATCTGCGCGACCTCGTCGGTCATCGAAGCCAGCAGCGGATTGCGCTCGGAGTCCGGCAGCAGCCCGGCGCTCACCACGCCATCGAGCAGCACCTTGATATTGACCTCATGGTCGGAGCAGTCCACACCCGCGGAATTGTCGAGCGCGTCGGTGTTCATCTTGCCGCCGTTGCGGCAGAACTCGATGCGCCCGAGCGCGGTGGCGCCGAGGTTGCCACCTTCACCGATGACGTTGACCCGCAGCTGGTTTCCGTCGACGCGGACCGCATCGTTGGACTTGTCGCCCACGTCGGCATTGGATTCGGTACTGGCCTTGATGTAGGTGCCGATGCCACCGTTCCACAGCAGCTGCACGGGTGCGAGCAGGATGGCGCGGACCAGCTCGGGCGGCGACAGTGCCGTCACCTCGTCGGCCAGGCCGAGCGCTTGCCTGGCCTGTGGGCTGATCGGCACCGATTTCACCGTGCGGTCCCAGACGCCGCCGCCTTCGCTGATCAGCGACGTGTCGTAATCGGCCCACGACGACCGCGGCAATTCGAACATCCGCCGCCGCTCGGCAAACGACGACGCCGCATCCGGATTCGGATCCAAGAAAATATGCCGATGATCGAACGCCGCCACCAGGCGAATGTGCTCCGACAACAACATCCCGTTACCGAACACATCACCGGACATATCACCGATACCCACCACCGTGAAATCCTCGGCCTGCGTATCGATCCCCATCTCCTGGAAATGCCGCTTCACACTCTCCCACGCACCCCGAGCGGTAATCCCCATCGCCTTGTGGTCGTAACCCGCCGACCCACCCGAGGCGAAGGCGTCACCCAGCCAGAAGCCGTAGCTCTTGGCCACCTCGTTGGCCACGTCGGAGAAGGTGGCCGTGCCCTTGTCGGCCGCGACGACGAGGTAGGTGTCGTCGCCGTCGCGGCGCACCACCCGCGCGGGCGGCAACACCGCACCGGTCGCCAGGTCGACATTGTCGGTGACGTCGAGCAGGCCGGAGATGAACGTGCGATAGCACGACACACCCTCGGCCATCATCGCCTGACGATCCGCGCCCGCATCCCCGGTGGCCGCAGGCGGCTGCTTCACCACGAAACCACCCTTGGCACCCACCGGCACGATCACCGCATTCTTCACCGCCTGCGCCTTCACCAAACCCAAAATCTCGGTCCGGAAATCCTCCAACCGATCCGACCACCGCAAACCACCACGCGCCACCGCACCGAACCGCAGATGCACACCCTCCACCCGCGGCGAATACACGAAAATCTCGAATTGTGGCCGCGGCTTGGGCAATTCGGCGATTTCCCGCGGTTCGACCTTCATCGAGATGTAGTCGCGCGCCCGGCCGTCGTCGTCGGTGACGTAGTAATTGGTGCGCAGTGTCGCCGAGATCAGGCCGAGGATGGCGCGCAGGATGCGGTCGGCATCCAGGCTCACCACCTGGTCGATCTGGGTGCGGACCTGCGTCTCCAGTTCAGCGGCCCGCTCCGTGGAGTGGGCGTCGGGGTCGAATTTCGCCGCGAACAGATCGGTGAACAGCCGCGCCGCCTCCGGGTAGTTGAGCAGCACGCGGGCGATGTTGGTCTGGCTGTACGGGAAACCGGCCTGCTGCAGGTACCTGGCGTAGGTACGCAGAATGGCCACCTCGCGCCACGGCATCCGGGCGCGCAGCACGAGCTCGTTCAACCCATCCGCTTCGGCACGGCCGTACCACACCGCGGCGAAGGCTTCCACGAAACGCGCGCGCAAGCCGCCGGCCTCGGCATCGAGCGCGTCGGAGCGAGCGGCCGATTCCATGAGTTCGGCGTCGAGATCCGCATCGAGCGCGCTGCGCAGCAGTTCCGCCCGGGCCAGCAGGCCGAAATCGTAGATCCAGCGTTCGCCGCCGGTCTCGCCGGTCGCCGTGTCGAGCTGGATCTGGTACGGGCGTTCGTCCACCACCTCCACACCGAGGCTTTGCAGCACGGGCAGCACCTGGCTCAATGAGACGCCGGTGCCACCGATGTACAGGCTGAATCGCCACGAGCCCGGCGCCGCGTCGGGCTGGCGATACAGATGCTGGTCGATATCGCCCTCGGTGAGGTGCTCCAGACGCGCGATGTCGGCCAGTGCCCGGGCGGGTGCGAAATCCTGCTTGTAGCCCTCGGGGAAGGCGTCGGCGTAGCGGTCGACCACGCCAGGGTCGAGCACGGTCGACGTGCTGACCGCATCGTCGAGGTGATCGTCCCAGGTGTGGCTGGCGGCATCGAGCAACCGCTGGATGCGCAGCCTGTTCTCCTCGGAGGTATCCGCCGACGCGGGCAGCTGCCCCTGCGCGCCGGCCTCGGCCTCGGGCATGCGCACGGTGAAATACACGCTGGCGAGCTCACTTTCGCTCACCCGCGCGGAGTAGTCGATCGACACCCCGCCCAATTCGCGGACCAGGATTTCCTGCATCTCCAGCCGCACCGCGGTGGTGTAGCGGTCGCGCGGCAGGTACACCATGCACGCGACGAATCGGCCGAAGCCGTCCGCGCGCATGAACAACCGCACCTGCCTGCGCAGCCTGACGTTCAATACCGCGGTCGCGGTGCGTCGCAGTGTCTCGGTATCGGAGGAGAACAGTTCGGTGCGCGGGAACGATTGGATGACCTCGAGCATCCCCTGCCCGGAGAACGAATCCAGATCGAAGCCGCTGTCCTCGATCGCCGACCGCACCCGCCGCGAGATCACCGGGATGTCGAGCACGTTCTCGTGCACGGCGGTCACCGTGAAGACCCCGATGAACAAATGCTGCCCGACGACCTCGCCGCTCTCGTCGAGATCGGCGACGCCGACGAAGTACGGATATACCGATCGGTGCACGGTGGCGGGCACGAGTCCTTGGGTGAGCATGAGCAGTGGCTGCTCCCCGGTGATGGCCGGGACGTCGAAATCGGTGCCGACGCCAGGACGCAGCACGCCGAGGCACGAATCCGGCACCACCTCGGGGCGCGCGTCATCGTCGGCGGCCTCGCGGTACCTGGCGTAACCGAGCACCGTGAAATGACCACTGGCCAACCAGCGCAACAGATTCGCGCAGTCGGTCAGGTCGACCGCCGGAAACGGCGCCTTTGCGGCGGTCGCCGCCCGATCGAGCTCGTCGGCCAGTGTGCTCTGCGCCGTCCGGATCGCGGCGGTATCGCCGATGACCTGACGCACGTCGTCCACGACCACCGGCATCGACGCCTCGACCCGGTCGAGGACCGCCCGGCTGGTGGACGGATGCAGTTGCAGATGCATCCAGCTCTCCCGCAGACCGGGTTCGCCGTTGGCGTCCACCTCATGCGGTTTGGCGTCGATCAGGCGGCCGTCGGTGTCGCGTTCGGCCTCGAAGATCGGATGGATCACCTCGCTGACGCTGACTCCCATCCGGCTCAGCGACGAGGTGATCGACTCCACCAGCAGCGGCATGTCATCGGTGACCACCTGGACCGCGGCGCCGAGACCGGACCCGTCGTCGGGGTGATACACCCGGACGAGGGCCCGGCCCGGACTGCGCGTCATCGCCAGCTCCAGATGCCTGCGGAAGATCTGGGTGATCCCGGTGATCGCGCAGTCCACATCGCCCGCGTCGACGTGACGGAAGTATGCCTCTTCCAGCGCCGCGAGATCGCCGCGCAACGGTTGCGGCACCCCCGCGACCCACGCCGCACCGGACAATTCCGACGAGACCGTCATGTTTTCGCCAACTCCCTCGGATTCGGTTCCGTAACAAAGTGACGCCGGTCTCGACACTAGTCCCGCACCCGGAAGGTAGGGCAAAAGCTTTGCGGTTACCCGCGAGTCAGCTTCCGGTGGGTGACGCGATGCGGCCGTGCGGCTTCCGGGCCGAGGCGCTCGATCTTGTTCGCCTCGTACGCTTCGAAGTTGCCCTCGAACCAGAACCACTTGGCGTCGTTGTCAGCGTCGCCTTCCCAGGCCAGGATGTGGGTGCAGGTGCGGTCGAGGAACCACCGGTCGTGGGAGATGACAACGGCGCAGCCGGGGAACTGCTCGAGCGCGTTCTCCAGCGAGCTCAGCGTCTCGACGTCGAGGTCGTTGGTCGGCTCGTCGAGCAGGATCAGGTTGCCGCCCTGCTTCAGGGTGAGCGCCAGGTTCAGTCGGTTGCGCTCACCACCGGAGAGCACACCCGCCGGCTTCTGCTGGTCCGGGCCCTTGAAGCCGAACGCGCTGACATAGGCGCGCGAGGGCATCTCCTGATTGCCGACCTCGATGAAGTCGAGCCCGTCGGAGACGACCTGCCAGACGTTCTTCTTCGGGTCGATGCCTGCGCGGTTCTGGTCGACGTAGCTCAGCTTGACGGTCTCGCCGACCTTCACCTCGCCGCTGTCGGGCTGCTCGAGCCCCACGATCGTCTTGAACAGCGTGGTCTTACCGACACCGTTGGGACCGATGACGCCGACGATGCCGTTGCGCGGCAGCGTGAACGACAGATCCTTGATCAGCTGACGATCGCCGAAGCCCTTGTCCAGGTGCTCCACCTCGACCACCACGTTGCCCAGACGCGGGCCGGCCGGAATCTGGATCTCCTCGAAGTCCAACTTCCTGTGCTTCTCGGCCTCGGCGGCCATTTCCTCGTAGCGACCCAGACGTGCCTTGTTCTTGGCCTGGCGGGCCTTGGCCCCGGAACGCACCCAGGCGAGTTCGTCCTTGAGGCGCTTCTGCAGCTTCTGGTCCTTCTTACCCTGCACCTCGAGACGCTGGGCCTTCTTCTCCAGATAGGTGGAGTAGTTGCCCTCGTACGGGTAGGCGCGGCCACGGTCGAGCTCGAGGATCCACTGCGCGACGTTGTCGAGGAAGTACCGATCGTGGGTGACGGCCAGCACGGCGCCCTGGTAGGAGGCCAGGTGCTGTTCGAGCCAGAGCACGCTCTCGGCGTCGAGGTGGTTGGTCGGCTCGTCGAGCAGCAGCAGATCGGGCTTGCTCAGCAGCAGCTTGCACAGCGCGACACGACGACGCTCGCCACCGGAGAGGTTGGTGACCGGCTCGTCCGGCGGCGGGCAGCGCAGCGCGTCCATGGCCTGTTCCAGCTGGGAGTCGATATCCCAGGCGTCGGCGTGGTCGAGGTACTCCTGCAGCTTGCCCATCTCTTCCATGAGCTCGTCGGAGTAGTCGGTGGCCATGAGTTCGGCGATCTCGTTGAAACGGTCGAGCTTGACCTTGACCTCGCCGAGGCCCTCCTCGACGTTGCCGCGCACCGTCTTCTCCTCGTTGAGCGGCGGCTCCTGCTGCAGGATGCCGACGGTCGCGCCGGGGGCGAGGAACGCATCGCCGTTGTTCGGCTGGTCCAGTCCGGCCATGATCTTCAGCACGCTGGATTTACCGGCGCCGTTGGGGCCGACGACACCGATCTTGGCGCCGGGAAGGAAGTTCAAGGTGACATCGTCGAGCACGACCTTGTCGCCGTGCGCCTTACGAACCTTCTTCATCTGGTAAATGAACTCAGCCATGAGCAAAGCCTATCGGTGCGAGGAATGATGGATCGAAGCAGAGCCAGCGCCCACGCTCGGCGCGCGGGTGCGTCAGGCGTCGACGGGTTCGTGGTCGGGAGTCCGGGGCGGTGCCTGCGCGGAGATCTCCGCGTCCACCTGCTGCCCGTCGCCCCCGTGCTCTCGACCATCAGCGCCTGAGTGCCCAGCAGTATTCCCCATCCCGGCCTCCTCGGCATTCGCGGCATGCCGCCAGCGGTGCACCACCGCCGTGCACCTGGACAGATCCGGACCGACGGCGCTGGCCCGCATCTCCAGATCGCGCCGGTCGACGCCGTCTCGGGTGCGGTATTCGTTGGTCCGCAGCTGGCCGTAGGCGATGATCGGATCGCCGCGGCCGATGGACGCGTCCACGCCCGCGACCAGCTTGCGCCAGCAGCTCACGGTCAGGAACAACGTCCCGTTGTCCACCCATTCGCCGGAGCCGCGGTCGAGCCTGCGGGAGGTGCTCGCCATCCGGAAGGTCAGCACCTGCTCTCCGCCCGGCAGTTCCCTGGTGACCGGCTGCGTGACCACGGTCCCCACCACCGTCGATATCGCCTCGTACATGTGTCCACCCCTTCGTCGACTCCCCGGGCGCCCGACGCTGTGCCGGTCGCGTGGCGCTCGCCTGACGGGAGACCCGATGGCCCTCCGCCCCGATGGCGGATGAGCTGCGCGAGCAACGTCCCCAGCATGCGCCCGAACCGGCACCGACGACAGAGCGAAATCCCCGCTTGTGGATAACTCGGACCGCTGTGAACAGCCGGTGTTCCGCACGATGGCAGCTCCGCATGGCCGCGCGTATCGCGCACAGCCGCCCGATGCCGAATCTCGCGACAACGAGCTCGGCGCTGGCGATGCGCCTAGAACGTGGTCAGATCGGTGTTGGCCCCGCACAGCACCACCACCGGCCGCTCCCCCGCCGCCGGCACATACACCCCGCTGCGGATCGCGGCCAGCGCCGTCGCCCCGGCCAGCTCCACCACCAGGCGGAACTCCCGCCACAGGTATTCCCGCGCGTCCGCGATGGCATCGTCGGTGACCAGCACCGATCCCACGTCGTAGCGGCGGGCGATATCGAAGGCGATATCGCCGATCCGTGAGGCTCCGAGCGCATCGGCCGCGATGCTGGACACCTCGACCTCGACCGGGCGTCCCGCGGCCACCGCCGCGTGCAGCGTCGGCACCCCTTCCGGCTCCACGCCGATCACCCGCTGCCTGCGTCCGAGCGCGGCGGCGATACCGGCGACCAGGCCGCCGCCGCCAACGGCCACCAGCACCGGCGGACGGCCACGGACCTGTTCCTCGATTTCGAGCCCGACCACGCCGGCGCCCGAGACCACGGCAGGCAGGTCATAGGCATGTAGTTGCAACGCACCGCGTTCGACCGCCAGTTCGCTCGCGTAGCCGTACGCCTCGGCGTAGGTGGTGCCGTGCCAGAGCACCTCGGCCCCGTAGGACCACATGGCAGCCACCTTCGTGTGCGGCGCCGACTCGGGAACCACCACCGTGCACGTCTTGCCGAGGGCCGCGGCCGCGAGTGCCGCGGCGATCCCCGCGTTGCCACCGGAGGCGATGACGACGTGCTCGATATCTTCGCCCGATTCCAGCAGCGCGTTGAAGCTGCCGCGGGCCTTGAAGGTGCCGCCGTGCTGCAGGTGCTCGAGCTTGAGCGTGACCGGCACCGGTCCGGCCGGGCCGGTCACCGTGGTGTGGAAGACCGGTGTGCGGCGGATCCGCCCGGCCAGCCGCCTGCGGGCCGCGCGCACATCCGAGCGATATACCCGGGCGAACGGCCGTTGCCGTGGCGAGGACGTCTTCTGATCGGTCATTTGCGTACCGCCCGGTCGCGTTGGGCGAGTTCGGCGAACATGGCATTGTGCGCCGCGAGGTCCGCGTCGTGATCGCGTTCGGCGGCCCGGTCGGTGCGCTGGGCCAGTCGCTGATCACTGCGCGACCACTGGATCAGCAGCGCCAGCATCACCACCACCAGCGGCACTTCACCGCTGGCCCAGGCCAGGCTGCCGCCGGTGCGCTGATCGCCGAGCAGGTCGGTATTCCAGTCCAGCCCGAGGCTGCGATAGAACCAGCCGCCGAGCACCGTGGTGGTGCTCATCAGGGCGACGCCGAAGAAGGCATGGAACGGCAGCGAACCGAACACCATGCCCAGTTTGGTCAGCGGCTGCACCTGCCGTGGCTTGGGATCGATGCCGATCACGACCCAGTAGAAGAGGTAGCCGCTGAGCAGGAAGTGCAGGTTCATCAAGAGGTGCGCGGCGTGCGAGTCGACGAAGTTGTCGAAGATGCCGCCCAGGTAGAGGGCGTAGAAGCCGCCGACGAAGATCACCGAGGCCACCACCGGCTGGGTCAGCGCCCGCGACACCGGGTTGTGCACCGCCGCCAGGATCCATTCGCGCGGACCCGGCACACCGCCGCGCCCGGCCGGCGGCAGCGCGCGCAGCGCCAGGGTCACCGCGCCGCCGAGCGCCAGCAGGATCGGCACCAGCATCGACAACGCCATATGCGCACCCATGTGCACGCTGAACATGGCGGGCATGTACCTGCCGACCCCCGAGGAGGTCGTGAACAGCAAGATCACACATCCCGACAGCCAGGCAATGGTTCGCCCGATCGGCCACGCGTCGCCACGCGCGCGCAGCCGCCGCACCCCGAGCAGATACAGCACGGCGAGCACGATCGCCGCGGTTCCGAAGATCAGGTCGAAGCGCCAATCGAACAGCAGCCGCGTCACGGTAGGCGGTCCGGCCAGTTCGTAGCCCAGTTCCACCTCGACCGGGGTCGGCACGCTGCGCGGCGGTGGTGGCGGAGTGCGGCCGAGTCCGGCGGCCAGGCCGATCGTCGCGGCGAAGATCAGCACCTCGACCGCCGCGAAGCGGATCAGCGCGGAACGGTCCTTCGGATCGGCGGCCAGGGCGGGTAGCGCCGCCCGGCGCTGGAAGAAGCCGAACACGCCGAGCACGACGAGCGCGGCGGCCTTGGCCAGCACCAGCCGGCCGTACGTGCTGGTGAACAACTCATCCAGCGGCACCCGCACCCAGGAATTGATCACACCGCTAGCCGCGATGACGATGAACGCCACCGTCGCGATCCCGGAGAATCGGCGCGCGGCGATCTCGGTGTGGGTGCCATCACGCAGCGCGTGCGCCAGCACCGCGAAGAGTCCGCCCACCCAGACAGCGGCCGAGATCAGATGCAGGATCAGGCTGTTGGTGGCGACGTCGTGCGACCCGCCCGAGGAGGAGTGGCCGGTGAAGGCCAGCGGCATCATGGTGGCGATCGCCGCGCCGAACAGCACCGGGGTCCAGCCCCAGCGCAGCGCCAGGCGGCAGCCAACCGCGACGATCAACGCGAAGATCACCGTCGTCCGCCACGCACCGGCCAGCGCGACCTGATCGATCGCGCCCCACAGTTCCGTCGGCGCGAGTACCTCACCGACGGGGCGGCCGGTGGTGTCGGACACCGTCAGCGGCACCAGCAGTGCGGCGCAACAGGCCCAGGCCACGGCCATATTCGAGGCCCTGCGCACCGCGCGATAGCCGCCCACATCGAGCAGGCCGCTCGATTGCGGAGGGATGAGAAACGCGGCGAACAGCAGCGAACCGACGGTCAGCGCCGCGAACAGGTCCGACAGCGCGCGGACCGCGGGCATTCCGTAGGTGGTCATGGGCCCGGGGTCGGGGATGCCGAGCAAGGTCAGCGCCTCGGCCGCCGACAGCCCGACCACCAGCGCGGCGACGACCGCGGTGATCGCACCGGCCAGCACACCCAGCGCCGCGAAGGTCGTCCCCGTGCCCGGCCGAGAGACCTCGGCAGCGGTGTCGGTGGACGGGCCTTGCGGTGACGACATACGACTGAGGGTAGTCGGCAGCGCCGACCCGGCGTGCCCGGCCCGGCGCCTCACTCCCCTCCCGCGCACCCCCTCACCAGAGCTGGACGGTCGCTATACTTTTCCGCTGGACACCACGACCGAAGTCGGCCATGGTGGAACCCACTGCCTCCGTAGCTCAGTTGGATAGAGCAAGGGCCTTCTAATCCCTAGGTCGCAGGTTCGATTCCTGCCGGGGGCACTTTACCCCCTCTGACCAGCAGAAATAGCCGGTCGGAGGGGCTCTCAACTCTGAGCACAACGCTCCAGCAGCTAGGAACTTTTCAGGTAGACTCCGTGCATGGGGCAGGACCTGGACGACCTGGACGAGCTGCTGGAAGACTTCGCCAGCGACCTTCGGCAGACGAATAAGTCGAAGGGGACCATCGACACGTACAGCCGTGACATCCGCTACTTCCGGGACTACTTGGTCACCGAGCAGCTTCCGACGACTCCTGCCTCGCTGACGCGGCAAACCATCGGCGCATACATCGAGCACACACTGACCCGGAAGAACAAGCGGACCGGCAAGCCGGTCACACCCGAGTTCGCGCACCGCCAGTACCGGAGCCTTCAGCAGTTCTGCAAGTACCTCCTGCGCGAGGAACTACTGTCAGCGGACCCCTTCGCCAAGATGGCACCACCAACCGTGCCCGAGAAGCCGATTCCAGTTCCACCGGCCGATGCTCTCCGCCAGCTGCTCGCCGGATGCGAAGGCAGCTCATTCGAGGACCGTCGAGACACTGCAATCATTCGGCTGATGGCCGACGCGGGGCCGCGGATCGGCGAGATCGCACCGCTCGACCTCGACTCGCTCGACTTCGCGGAAAATACTGTTCTCGTGCTGGGCAAGGGTCGCCGGCCGCGAACGCTCCCCTACGGCGACAAGACGCGGACCGCGCTGCGCCGCTACCTCCGCGTCCGCGCCCGACATCCACATGCCGCGAACGACAATCCAGCCTTGTGGCTCGGCCGAAGTGGCCGTATGACCGCCTCCGGCATCCAGCAGATGATCGATCGGCGCGCCGAGGCAGCTGGCATCGGGCATATCCACCCGCATCAGTTCCGGCACTTCTTCGCGCACAACTGGCTCGCCAACGGCGGCCAGGAGCAGGATCTGATGATGCTCGCCGGCTGGCGGTCACGGCAGATGCTCGGCCGCTACGGCGCATCCGTCGCCGACGAACGCGCGCGCGACGCACACAGACGCGCTCGCCTAGGCGACCAGCTCTAGAAGCGCTTCGCCCTCTAGCACCTATCGCGCAGTAGCGTCTTCAGCGCGTTCCTTTGCACCTCCTCGTCGACTCCCAGCACGCGAAGCGCATGCATTCGAACCACGACTTCAAGAGCGTTTGCAAGATCAAGCAATTCCGTCACGGGATAAGTCCTATTGCCGTGAGCAAGATCATTTCTGATCTTTGCAATCGCGGCGACTACCGTGTCGATCGACTCGTTCTCGGACTTCACTCTATGGATAATGGCAAGACCATCCAGATACGGAGACGGATCGATGGGGAGGGTTTCAAACATATCCCTCAGCCGATCCGCGAGATGTACCCCCGAATCTTTGAAGTTCTTCTTGACAAACCGCCTGTTCGCGCCTGTGAGAAAATCCATGCATGCTGCGACTACTCGGTCTTTTTTCTTGCGATATGCAATGTTTTGGTTCTCCAGTCGCTTCTCCCAGTTCGATAGCCCTTCAAGAGCTTGAACCAGCAGAAGGAATCTAGCCCGCGGATGCTGGTCCGAACCAAGGGCGTTGGGGTCATACGTATGCACCAACGGGTTTTGGTCCTCGGCCAATTGTCTCCATCCGTCAACGAGGTCGAGCAGCGACACGCCACCCTGAGCACACCGAAGGGCAGCGCGTTCGGCAGTCGGCAGCTTCCCCGGTTCAGGCTCGTAGGGTTGCTGGCTCACTTGTCGCGAAAATACCTGGCGATAACCGAATTCGTCCCCATTCGAAGATTCGGGAGTAACTTCCAGAAAGGTGACCTCCTCATGCCTTCCAGTTACTACCGATACTACCCGGACGAGCGGCATTACCAATTTGCTCATTACATCTAGGACTTCCATCGGTTGCGCTAGATCAATTTGGACAAGCGGCGTAAATCTAACGCCGAACTGATAATTGGCAAATACTGTTGCAGACCCGGCAAATATCACCTTCAATTCACCGATTCGCTCATTATGCCACCGGGGGCCGAGGTCGCTTCCTGTTTTAACCGAGTAGGTCATCTCCGACCCGGACGAGAGATCTGACGGGAATGACACCTGAGTGATAGGCGCCGCCTCAATAACCCTGTCGAGACCGGTGACTTGGGTCCGCACTGACGTCACCTTCGTGCTGCGCAGATTCTGCACACCATGTCCAACCAGCCCCATTTGCGCAACGACGCTTGCATTTCCTTCAGGGAAGGAGATAAGAGGGATTCCCGGCGGACTCCAGACTTCTAAGACTGCGTCTATCAACATGAATCCGGCGCCGCTGAGTAGCTCGCCGGCGAGTCGGTCGTATCGGAATCGCTCCGGAAACCCTCCCGAGCCGTCTGAAGGGACTTCGCCGGCGACCTTCCCAGAGGGGTGCCGCCCAGCCAACAGATCTAGTTGGCCATGGGGGCGGTAGCTGCGACCTGCATCATCGGATAACTCCCATCTGCAGGGGAAGACACCAGCAGGCTGCTTCACCTTGAGCGGCACTCTTGTCTGATCCATAGCGAAGACTTAGCACGCTGCGATCGCGCCGCGGGACAGTTGCAGGTAAGACGGATGGCCAGCAGTCACCGACGAGGAGGCGGGTGGTATCGCTATCACAGCCTCACGCGCGACCGGCTGACACTTGCTGACACTTGCTGAAGGGGTACTGTCTCGGCTCGCTGGCTTAGAGGCGATGGATTCTCCGACAGCGGCGGCGCCCCTGGGGTCGACCGTAGGCCACCATCAAGGCAACTCGGAGACGGACAGGCCGCCATCGCTCGATTGCCTTGGCATCACTCACTCGCTTCACCGGATCCATACCCGTAGTTCGACACGAGATGCTCGACGGACGGTTCCGTCCACCGTCGCGTGGACGTCACCGATCAGGAAACAGGTGGACTCCCGCGACCGAGGTCGCAGGAAACCGGAGTTGGACGTATCGCGTCTTGCCGTCTGGCGTATCGACGCTGTCGGGCAAGGCGTCGATCCGGACCCAGCCACCGTCCTCGGTGACAACTCGATGGTTACCGCCCATGGTTGGGATCCCATCGGGGTTAGCCAACGTGACACCTCCGAGGGCCGGCGGCAGCGATTCGAGTGCAGCGCGGGTAAGGAAGACGCGGGCTCCGATTTCAGCTGGCATGCAGCCCAACGATAGTCGGCGTCGGCACGGCACAGGCGTGCTCGGAGGTACGCCTACAGATTGCGCGGGCGGCGAACTTGTCGGCCGCGGTCATCGGCCGACTAGCCCGACCGCCAGTTTGTGGTCCTACGCGCCGCCGGCCACGGCTGAGCCGCGCTGCGAGCCAGACTGTTAGGCCGCGTAAGCAGCCGTAGACGCACTGATCGACTAGTGCAGCTCCCAACTCGCGTACGTAACCGCCGCCGCCCCAGCTGACTGGACCACCTTGCCAAGTGCGTCGCGAACGCAACGGGCGCTCCTCAACACAACCACCCTGCCAACTGGGGCTTCTCTTGTGGTCTTCTCTTTCCCCTCCTCTCCCTCTCTTCTCTTCTTCTCTCCTCCTTCTTCTTTGTTTGGTGTTGGCTCCCTCCCTCCCCGGCCGCCACTCTCTATGATCAGCGAAGCCATAGAGAGTGGCGGCCGGGGAGGGAGGGAGACGACGCCAAACACACCAGGTCAGACGTGTGCGGGTCGTCTTTTGATCCGATTTTGATACGACTCGGAGTCGGATCAAAATCGGATCAAATCCGAATCAAATCCGGATCAGGACCGGATCAAAATCGCTGGGCGAGAGCCACTTCGAGCACAGGAAAAGGCCCGCCAGGCGGTCTGCCTGGCGGGCCTTCGGGTCGGGGTAGGACGCTACGCGGCGGCGGTTGTTTCGTGGCCGAGGGCTTCGGCGACGGCCGTGATGAGGTCGCGTGCGGCGGGCGGCGTGACTGCGTTGCCGGCGAGCCGGACTTGCTCGCGGCGGTTGCCGTGCATGAGGTAGTCGCGGTCGAAGGCCATGGCCTGCTTGATTTCGTAGGGTTCGAGCATCCGGAACTCGCAGTCCTCGACCGTGGGTGCCGGGATGGTCAGCCCGTGGTGGGTGCCGGCGGCGGCGATCGTGTCGAGCGGGTCGCTGGTGGACTTCGCTGTGTTGTGGTTCCGGAGTGGTACGACGACGCCCCACTGCCCTCGGGCCGCGCCATCGACGGCTGGAATGAGGACCCCGGTTTCAGATCTGGTGGTCATCGTCCGGATGGGCGCGGTAGCTGGCTGCGCTACCTTGCCGTCGCGGCCTTCGACTGGCACCAGCAGCGGCGGCGCGGTGGGACCGTTGGCGAACTTGTCGAGGCCGGCCTGAATCCTGGCGATTGTCTTGGCTGCCAGCGGTTTTGTTCGGTCGCCGATGCGCTGGCCGCGCAGGCTCCAGTCGATGATCGACGATGCTGGGACCCAGTCAGGTTCGACGAGGCTGTTGCGGCAGCCGGTCGATGGACACCGCCACACGTACTGGGCGCGGTATCGACCCCACGGGCGGGCGGGGTTCTTCCACGCCTGCACTGCCGACACGGCGCGGTCGCAGCCTGGGCACCATGCGGTCGGCCGGGTCCACCGGTCGAGATCGGGTGCTGGTTGCCCGGCGCGCCAGAACACCACGTACATGCGGTCGCGGGATTGCGGTGCAGGTGCGCCCGCGGCCTGGGCGTGCATCGAGTTGAGGTACACGATGCGGTGTGCGTAGCCGAGGGCGTCCATCGCGGTGAGCCACGGGGTGAACAGCACCCATTTGGCGGCGTCGACGACGTTTTCGACGATGATGCCCCGGTATCGGTGGTGTTCGGCGAAACGCACCACGTCCCACATGGTGGCGCGAGACCGCTCGGCTGCCTCGTTGGGCAGGATGTCGCCGAACAGGTCCGGTGTGGCGTCGATGTTGCGGCGCCGGCCGCGAGCGACGGAGTGGTTGGTGCATTCCGGCGATGCCCAGAGCAGGTCGGTGCGCGGGTAGCGCCGCGGGTCGACCTGGGACAGATCCGCACAATCATGGTCGGTGTTCGGGTGGTTGGCGTTGTGGGTGTCGACGGCCAGGGGCCAGTGGTTGGCGGCGAGCTGGACCACAACGCCGGGGACCTGCACGGCGCCTGAGCTGGATCCGCCGGCGCCGCAGAACAGATCAGTCACGGTCAGCATGGGTTGCTCCGGTTCTGGTGGACACCGACGGCGATCTCTCCGTAGGCGCGGACACCGAATCCGCCGCGGTTGGGGTAGGTGCGGTCGCTGAGCCGGATGTCGAATCCGGCGGCGGTGAGCATCTCGGCAAGGATGGTGATCGCGTCCTGCTCCCCGGACAGGCGCATCTTGACGATCGCGGTCACAGCGTGGCTCCTTCGGTGTACTCGGCGGCGGCGTTGATGGTGCGGGTGACAGTCGAGGCCGACAGTTCGACCCGTTCGGCGATGCGCGCGTGCGACAGCCCGGCGTCGTGGCGCAGTCGCAGGATCTCGGCGACCTTGTCCGGGTCGCGTCGGCCGGCGGGGTCTGCGCGGCAGATCTGTTCGGCGATCGCAGCCCATCGGTCGGTGCGCACCGTGTGCACCGGTGCTTCGATCGCGGCTGGTTCGACGGTGTGCAGCTCCGCTGGGGACCGTTCCGCGGTCAGTTCGGTGGATGTGGACCGGGTTTCGGTGTGGACCTCGCGCACCGAGACGGTGCGTACGGGTTCGGGCTTGTGCACCGGCTCGCCGGTCGTGCGCATCG
Source organism: Nocardia sp. CDC519 (assembly GCF_059509835.1). Taxonomy (NCBI): domain Bacteria; kingdom Bacillati; phylum Actinomycetota; class Actinomycetes; order Mycobacteriales; family Nocardiaceae; genus Nocardia; species Nocardia sp. CDC519. The sequence goes on from NZ_CM183377.1 coordinate 4,610,373, forward strand.
CCGGTGCGTTGGCGGTGCTCGGCGGTCGGGCGAGCACCAGCAGCGCGATGGTGGCCTGTCCGATGGCGCCGTCGATGATGATCGGGAAAAGCCCTGCCAGGGATTTGCTCATCCCGACCTGGATGGCCAGCTCTCGCAGGGCGTCGAACGACAGCGCGAACGCGATACCCGCGATCGACGCGGTGAGCAGCACGACTACCCAGTAGGCGAAGCGGGCTTTGTCCTGGGCGCGGACGAGCAGACCGACGCCGTGGGTTGCTGCTAGCAACGCTACTGGCGGGAAACATGCCACGAACGCCGCGATCCACCGCTTGTCTTCGGGTGCGTTGATCCATGCGTGGACGATGTTGCCTGCGATCGACATCGCCGCGACCAACAGCAGCTCGCCCCAGAAGAAACGGATCGCCGAGCGCTCCTCGTCGGTCCGTGCACTGGCCTGTGCACCGCTCGGTGCGTGGTGGTGCGCAGCGGGGTCGCTGCGCACCACGTCCGCACCGGCGTAGTCGCCAGTCCCCGCTTCTCCCACCCCGCACCCAGGA
>NZ_CM183377.1:4610921-5309403 GCF_059509835.1 Nocardia sp. CDC519
TTTTTGCCTTTTTCCTTCCCTTTGCTTGGTGTGGGGTGTTCCCTTGTTTTCCCCCCCCCCCCCACGTCCGCACCGGCGTAGTCGCCGGTCACTGCTTCTCCCACTGCGCACCCGGGCCGGCCGGGGCCGACGGGGTGTAGGTGGCGGTGAACATCCGGGCCTTCGGGTAGTCGGGGTCGGGCCCGGTGTAGGTGACCGACAGCTGTGCACCGGTCTCGAACTCGACGCCGTCGCCGCACTGCTCCAGGGCGTGACCGATGGCCTGCTCCATACGCCACGACACATACAGCAGCCGCGGCCCCCCGGCGGTGTTGAGAGTGATGACCGGCTGCATGACCGGCTGGCCGTCGTCGTCGAGTTCGACCTCGCCGGGCGCGCCGCCGAACTTCAGCTTCGGTTCCTCGGTGATGGTGGCGATGTAGCCGGTGACGGTGGTGCCGGGCTTGCTGTTGCGGCCGAACGCGCTCATGGGGCGGGCGGCGTTGCGGAAGCGCTGGCCGAAGGTGGTGGTCATGATGGTGATTCCTTTCGTTGTGGTTTAGCGGGACCGGGACCAAGCGCGGGCTTGACGGTCATCCCGGCCCCGCGGCTGAGGGTGTTGAGTGGCCTGGCGGGGGCGGTCCAGGTAAGGGACGGCGTCGAGTTCGTCGATCTGATATCCGGCGTCGAAGTGGTCGGACAGGTCCTTGCCCCCGCGGGCCTGCACCACCCGCACCTCACCCACCAGGCGGTCGATAGATTCGGCGACGCGATCGGCATGCTGGTAGCCAGGCCGGTCACGGTCGGCGACCACAAAGACGCGGGCCGCGCCACGCAACCACTTCGCGTGCTCGGGTTTCCAGCTACCGGCGCCCATGGCGTTGCAGGTGGCGATCTGCCCGGCCCGCTCCGCGCGAAGCACGTCCTTCTCGCCTTCGCAGATGTAGATCTCACGTCCGCCGGCGACGCCGTCGAGCAGTTGCGGAAGGTGGAACGGAATCGGAGCGAAACCGGTGCGCTCCCATTCCGTTCCGTTCCAGCGGCGCTGGGTGAACGACTTTTTCACCCCATGTTTGTGCGGGGTCTCCCGCCGGATCACCGCGCCCTCGACCCGCCCGTTCGGCCACCGGTAGACGTAGCTTTCGACGTTGCGGGTCGGTCCGGTCTGCTCGCCGAGGAAATGGCGGGCGGGGAACGGGAACCGCCCAGCCCGGATCGCCTGCTCGACCCGGCTGAGCTGCTGCTGCCGCTGCGACGGTGCCGGCGTGCGGCGCCCGGTGTTGTTGCGCCAGTTCGGGTTACGGTCGGGCAGGCGGTCCCACATGTCCCGCACCCGCAGCCCGACCCGCGCCAGAACGTCGGCGTCGTCGCAGCGGGTGCCGGCGAAACAGCGCACGATGGTCTTGGATTGACGCGGGTCGTAGCGGATGCCCAGACTCGGCGTGTGGTGGCGTCCGTCGCCCTCGTGGACCGGGCACAGGTACCGATTCCACGACTCCGGGACACCGGATCCTTTGCCGGGACCGTAACCGCCGCGTTCGAGCGCTTCGGTGATCCGCTGCCAGGAAATACCCGGCTGCTGCGAGTGCGGGTCCATGTCAGCGCTCCCGGCTCACCTGCGGCCGCGGCTTCAGCGCCTCGACGCCGTTCGGGCGCATCGACTCCGGGTACTCCCGGCCGGTCTTTCTGCCGTCGGACAGCACCTTCCCGTACCGCGACACGTAGCCGGCCGAGATCCGGCGCAGCCCTGGGTCGCGCTCGAACGCCAGCTCGGTCGCCTGCTCAAGGTTGCGTTCCTCGATAGAGGCCGGATAGTCCGGGTACTGGTGCCGGACCGTGTCTCGAATCCACAGCGAATCGCTGGGCGACCTGCGGTATCCCTCGTCGGCCCGCACCAGGTCGACCCAGAAGTAGGCGTGTGGCCCGGACTCCCACTGCGCTTCGAGTTCGTTGCGCCGTTTGATCGCCGTGCGGCGCTCGGGCACCTGATCGGAGTGCTCGACGACGTCGATGAGTTTGGCGTACTCGGTGAAGTCGCGGCGCATGGCTTCTTCGTGTTCTTTCTGCATGTCAGCGGGTCCTTTCGTATCCGTTGCGGTTGGGTTTGGGCATGGCTTGGGTGTCCTCGCTCATCGAGGTGGCGACGCGCTCGGCGCTGCCGTAGCGCTGCTCGCGTGGGGTGGATTTCGCGATCTTCTGCACCGCCTCGTCGCGCTCGGTCTGGTACTTGTCCCGCTCGGCGGTGAGCGTCTCGACGCGCTCGCCGGCGGTGCGGCGCACCTCGCCGATCTCGGCGGCCAGGCGGATGTTGCGGTTCTTCAGCTCCTCGATGCGGCCCTCGGCCTGCGCGAGCAGCGAGCGGGTTTCGTCGCGGTCGGCGGTCACGGCGTCCAGGCCGCGCTGCATGACCTGCATGCGGCGCTCCATCTCCGCCAGCCGCTTGTCCGGGGCACCGTCGACAGGAGCGTCGGCCTTGGCTGCGGTGCGGCCGTGCTGGTTGCGGTCGATCTCGGCCTTCCACGCCGCGGTGCCGGCGGTGACGTGTTCGAGGTTGCCGTCGACCATCCGGATCGGGGCTTTGTTGCCGCGCTGGTGGATCGTGGCTTTCAGCGCCACGCCCGGTGCCCACGGTGTCTCGGCCGTTTGCTGGTGCACCCACTGCACGGCCTCGGCTTCGCTCGGGTGGAATCCGTGCATGGTGTGGACTTCGTGTCCGGGTCCGCGAGTCGCGTACACCTGCGCGGTGTAGACCGAATTCCGTTCGGTGTTGCGGAATTCCCAGTCGATGCGCTGTTCGCTCAGCCCGGCCCGCTCGGCCTCCCGCGCGGCGTGACGCCACTGGTTGGTCAGGTGGTCGCGCTTGATCGCGGAGGCGTTGGGAGCCTCGAAGTTCCATGCCAACTGAGCGGTCCGCAGTCCCTGGATCGCTTCGGCCTGCGCAGCGGTCAACTGCCCGGTCGGACGCGCCGGCGGCTGCACCTGCTGCTCACGGTTGACCAACTGCGCCTGCACCTGGCCCCGGTCGAGGCCGAGCTGCTGGCGAGGCGCCTGCCGGGCGATGCCTAGTTCGTTCTGGGTGCGGGCGACCGCGGCCCGATATCGCAGGGCATCGAGGCCTTTGACCCGGTGGGCTTTGTCGAACAGGTTGCCGACCTTGTAGTGCGGGAAAGCGGTCGCTGCGTCCAGTCCGTCGAGGGCGATTCCGCGCTCGACCTCGGTCAACCGGGTGTTGGTGACGATGCGGGCGCGCAGGTCGTTGGCGTGTTCGGCCAGGGCTTTCGCGTCGCGGGCGCGGCGGTCGTGGTCCACGGTCGGGTCGTGCCGGCGGGCCTCGATCGCCAGCGCGTGGGCCTGGTAGCGGTCGACCATCTGCGTGGTCCAGGTCAGGTGGTGTTTGCGCATGTGGTCGGCCTGGCGTCGCTCCTCGCGCAGGGTGCGCGAGATCTCCTTGCGGACCTGGCGCCGCTCCAGCCAGTTGCGTGCTTGGGCGTGGCGCTGACTCAGCTGCGACAGCGCCGCCCAGAACTTGCGTGCCTCGGCGGCGATTTCGTCTTCGGGGCTTCGATCGGACATGTGGGGTTCTCCTTCGTGGGTTGTGGTGATCAGGCGGGGAGGGGCAGCAGGTCGGCGCTGTGGTCGCAGACCTCCCACCAGGCGTTGTCGAGCCGGCGGCGCTCGGGACGGGCCAAGATGGCGCGTCCGCCGTCGACGCGGCGCTTGTACTCGGCGCGCAGTCCTTCGAGGTGGTCGCGGTAGGGCCACACCGGCATCGGCTCGATCTCGATGTCGGCACCGAGGCCCTGCTCGGCGCGGACACGGCGCAGCTGGCGGCGGGCGTGGCGGAATTCGGCCAGCAACTGCTGGCCGGTCAACTCCGCCACGCTGGTGTTCGGGTATGCCTGGCTCAGCAGCCCCGGCTGGATCTTGGCGACCTTTTCGGCCTGCTCGCGCAGACGGCGCTCGTTGTACTCGTCGGTGCGGGCACGACGCCGGGCAAGCGCCTGCTCCAGCTCCTGACGCTCGGCGGCGGTTAGGTAGCGGCGGCGGCTCCACCGCTCATGCAACGGCAGCAGGACCTCGTCGTAGGCGGCGACAGCGCCGACGACACCTGCTCCGGCGAGGACGCCGGCGGCGGCGCCGATCCCGATGGCTCGGATGGTGTTGGGATTCATGGGTGTTCGGTTCCTTTCCTTGTGGTGGATGGGTCAGTGGGCGCTGATGGTGCGGGTGCGGCGGCGGGCGGTAAGCGCCAGCTCGCGACGGCGGGCAGCGGAATCGGTGAGCTTGAGCCGCGAGCTGTAGGGGTAGGCGCGGGTGATGTCGGCGACCGCGCGGCGCAAGGTGCGGTCGGCTGCGTCGAGCTGGCAGCAGACCTCGAACGTCGCCATCGACGGCGCCAGGTCGTCGCCGACTTGGTCGACCGCGACGGCCGCCGGGTTGCGGTGCAGGTCTGTGTAGGCCGCGCGGATGGTGTCGAGTTCGTGGATCAGGGCGTGGATCTGGGTTTCGATGCCCCGCAACCGGGATGCGGTGACCATCGGCAACGGCAGAACCTTCGCCATGTGGCTTGTGTTGGCGTTCGGCATGCGCTGTTCTCCTGTCCTTGTGGTCAGTTGGTGGCGGTGCGGGCGGTCTCGCTGCGGTGACGGGCCTCGACGATGCGGGTGCCGGCGGCGCGCATCGTGCGGGCAGCTCCGCCGGTGATCGCGGCGATCAGCCGGACGATGGCGGCGTAGGTGGTGGTGGCGACTTGGCCGATCGGGGGCCGGTGTCCGGCGTTCCAGGCCAGGTAGGCGACCCAGCCGGTCGTGTAGACGCCGATCGGGGCGGCGACGGTGGCGGGCTGGCCTTCGGTGAGGACGAGAGCGGTGATGACCACAACGGCGGAGCCGGGCACAGCGCCGCGCACCCACGCCGGGACCGTCGACCGGGCCGGCTCCGGCGTCGGTGTGGCCGGGCGCATCGCCGGGATCAGATGCTCGTCCTCGACCGGCACCGGCGGTTCGGTGTTGCCGGTGGCCTGCTTGATCAGCCGCAGCACCGGCTTGTCGCGCTGAGGCTCCGTCGGTGCGGAGGTTTGGCCGGGCGTGTAGGGGTTTTCAGCGGCGAGGTCGGCGAGCCAAGCTTCAGTCTCGTCGGCGAGGATCTCGGCCAGCCGGGCCGGATCCTGCGCCGGCTCGCCGCCGCCGTGGCCGTGGTCGTGTGCGTCGTGGTCGTCGTCGTGGTTGTCGAAGTTGCGGATGATGCGCATGAGCGGGCCTTTCGGGAGTTCGGGGTGATCAGGCGGCGGCAGCCGCGGCGGTCTTCGCGGGTTTCGCGTCGGCGGGTTCGGCGCCGGGCAGGCGGCTCAGGTTGGTGAGGTCGATGGGCACGACACGGCCGAACCAGGCGCGGCCCTTCTTGGCGAAGACGAAGTCGCCGGTGTCGAACTGGCGGACGCGATCGGGGTCGACCAGCCACTTCTCGCCGACCGAGACCTGGCCTTCGTCGCCGGTGCGCTGGCCCTTGATCAGGTGCCGCGACGGCAGCATCGTCCGGACCGAGCCGACGTGTTTGCACAGGTCGCCGACGTTTTCGCAGTAGCCGATCAGCACGCCGCCGGCGCAGGCCTTGAGCAGCCGGTTCAGCGACCACGGATCGGCGGCGAGGCTTTCGGGTGCCTGTCCGGAGAACACCAGCGCCACACCCTGAGAGCGGCCGCGTTCGGCGATGTCCTCCAGCCCGATGGATCCCTTCTTTGTGGTCAATGCGGAGGCTTCGTCGAGGAACACCGTCACCGAGCGGCGCTGGTCCTTGGCGGTGCGGCCGGCGCGCTGCATCACCAGCCGCAGCGTGGCCGCGACCTGGGCGCGGGCGGCGTCCTTGTCCAGGGCCGGGACGGTCATGTACAGCACGTCGAGGTCTTCGAGGTCCTTGCCGCCGTCGAACACTCCGAGACCGTCGTGGTCTTTGAGCAGGTCGAACAGGTTGCTGCACTTGATCAGCGCGTCGTCGATCTGCGGCACCTTCTCCGCCTGCAAGGCGTCGACCTGCCGCACGACATCGGGGGCGTTGCTCCAGATGTCTTTGAGCTTGTGCTCGTTGAGCCGGGCCAGGAACTCTTCGCTGCTACGGGGCGGCCCGATCGGGGCGTCGACGACCAGGGAGACGATGCGTTTGCGCATCTCGTCGAAGTGCTGGCCCTCGCTGGTGGAGGACTCCCCCGCCATTAGCAGGTCTTCCAGGATCGCGCGCATGTCCCGGGCGGGCAGCTTGGTCCAGATATCCATCCGGTCAAAGCCCGGAACCACCAGCCCGAACCGATCGGCCCTGACACCCATGCGGGTCAACGCATCCCGCATCTGCAAGCCCAGGACACGGTCGTCCTCACCGCCCTTGCAGGTGATCATCACCAGCAGCGGCCGCGGGTGCTTGCCGCCGGCTGCGGGCACGTCCTTCCAGCGATACCAGGCCCGGTACTCGTAGTCGAACAGCCCGACCGCGTACCGCTTGATCAGCTCGGTCTTGCCGCTGCCGGTGGTTCCGAACAGTGCCTGGTGGCGTTTGGTGTCGGCGTGCGGCACTGTCAGCCAGTGCTGATGACGCCCGGCCAGCTCCCGCCACAACCCGACCGGCTTGGAGCTGGTGCGGTCGGCCAGCGTGCCCAGCACGATCGCCGCACCCGCGCTGTGCGGGGCGCCCAGCCGTGCCGCACGCGCCGCGGCGCGGGCTCGCCGCGCGGCCATCGCATCCTGGACCCGCTCGGTGCGGCCGAGGGACTTCAACCCGACGGTGTTGGTCTTGAGCAGGAAGTTCGCCCAGAAGTACGTCGCCGCCAGCATTCCCGCGGGCAGGGCGACCACAAGCATCGGAGCCAGCCCCGCCCAGTCCCCGCCGGCCAGCGTCTCGGCGCCGGACCACAACACCGACAGCGGGGTGGTCCACGAACCGCCGGCCACTACCGACGCCACCGGCAACGCCAGCGCGGCGACGGCGAAGTTGCGCAGCCGGTGCGGCTCCAGCGGCCACAGGTAGGCGACCGCGACAGCCATGATCAGGATCGCGATGACCACGAACCCGACCACCGCCGAGTTCCCGGCGATCTCGCCCAGGCTCGACGCGTCCGGCAGGTGCCACTGGTCGATCGGCGGGGGCGCCGGAATCTCCGGGAATCCCGGCGGCGGTTCCGGCGAAAACGTCGGCATCTGCGCCGGTTCCGGTGTCTCGGTCGGGCCGCAATCGGTCGGTGTGAGGACAGGGGTGCAGTTCGGGTCGCTCATGACGCTTCCTGGGACAGGTGAAGAACAGGACCGCGCTTGGCGGCGCGGGTCCTGCGGCGGTTGGTGAGGAACTTGGTCCACTCGTCGTTGAAGTCGCCGATGGCGAACAGCAGCTTCAGCTCGGCCAGTTCCCGGGGAAGCCGCTGGTAGGCGGCGTTGACGGTGTTGATCACCGGCTCGGACCCGCACAGGTAGAGCAGGCCGATGATCTGCTCTTCCTCGCTGTCGCGGGCCGCGCGGATCGCGCCCTGAAGAGCGAGATCCATCTTTTTGGGCTCCCGCTTGCGGGTCAGCTCGACCTCCAGCGCCCACCACCCGTGCTGGCCGTCGACCGCGCCGAGGAACCGGCCGTCGTGCACGTGCGGGCGCCCGGCCTGCGGGGACCGGCCCGTGGAGAACATCAGCTGGCCCGACTTCGTCTCGCTCGCAGCGACTTCCGCGCGCCGGCGCAGGGTGCGCTCGGACACCCACAGCTGCGGGTCGGAACCGACGAGCATGATCCGGGCCTGGGCCACCGCACGGTAGTGGTTGGCGAACATCAGCGGCGGGCGCCACTCCTTGGGCCGCCACCCCAGATACCGTTCGGCGACCTCCCGCTTCGGATACAGCCACGCCCGACCCGGCTGCACCGTCTCCAACGGATGGATCAGACCGCGCTCGCGCAGCGCCTTAGCCAGGTCATAGGCGCTGCTGAGGCTGATGTTGAAGAACTCGGCCAGCACGTCGACCTGCATGCCGTGCATGTCCGACGCCGCGGCCAGCGCCGCGCTCTGCCGCGCCGTCACACCGCGGCGGGTCACCACCAGCACCCGGCGCAGCGACCCATACGGCACGCCGATCTCGTCGGCGACTTCCTGCTTGGTCATGCCCTGCTCACGCAGCGCCGCCGCCTCACCGAGGCACTTCTCGACCTGGGCCAGCGTGATCCCCAGCGTGCGGGCGATCTCGCCGTAACCCATGCCCTGATCGCGCAGACCCCCAACGATCTGCACCCGGTGCCGCCGCTCCAGCGACTGGTACCGCTGCCCTTTCGTGTTGTGGTTCACCGCGTTCGCTCCGTTCCCCGCGACCTCCCCGACCGGCCGCGACCAGCACGGCGGGCCGCGAGATCACGGCGTGCTTGTTCGATCACTTCGCGCATGTCGGTGGCGTCGATCCCGCGCCGCTCGGCCGCATCCGCCGACCGCGTCCAACGGGCAATCCGCAGCGCCTCCAACTGCGCCTGGCTCGGCGCTCGCACCGGCTTGGCCTGCTCGGGGTCATAGAGGTAGGCCCGCAGCGGCTCTCGGCCACCGCGCCGGCCGCGCAGCATCTGCGCTTCCCACGCACCGCCGGGCCGCTTGCCCTGCTCCCGCAACTGCCGGAAGGTCCGCAGATGCTGCGGGGCCAGACCCCACGGATAGGTGGGCACACCGCCATGGCGACGGCCCTCCGGATCCAGGAACCTGCTCATCGCGACCGCTCGATCCGCGACGCCCGCTTGGCATTGACCTGCGCGGCAGCCTGAGCGCGGATCTTGTCAGCGCGCTCCTTGCCGAGAGCCGCGTCGAAGTAGCGGTTCCACGTCTCCTGCGCCTCGGCGCGAACCGTCTGCAACGCCGGCCTGACCTGGTCGAGCTTGGCGAACTCCGCGGTCGAATTGGCGAACTCCTTGCGCTCGATCGACGTCCACGCCGACTCGGTGATATCGGCCAGCAGATCCTCGACCGTCAGAAGCCGCTCGTAATCCGCCCGCAACTTCTCGGCGTCATCGTTTGCGGTGCTCATCGGACCGCTCCCACCTCAGCCGCAGGGATGCAGGTCCCCGGCCGTTCGGGCGGAATGCCGGAATCGACCGGGCGGCAGATGTTCGGCGACGGCTGCGTGCCCTGGTGGTCGATCCACGCTGCCGTGCAACCGCCCATGCCGATCAGCAGCAGCACCGCGATCGCTCCGAGTCGCAGCGCCGGCGGCAGCATCCCCAACGGCGTGAACACCTGGCCCGTACCCATGAACTCTGGGCCAGCCATGCTGTTCAGCGCGTGATGACCCGCACCGCGGCCGCGATCGAAATGCGTGACCCGAAACCCCTGAGACGGTGCCTGCTGGCTCATCGCCGCACCCCCCAACGACGAGACGCCCGGTAGAACGCGACCGCGCCGAGCACCATGACGGTGAACCCGACGACGTGCGGCGCAACCAGCACCAGAAACCCAACCGACACAGCCGACACGGCGATGACGAAAGTCCGGGCGCGCATCAGAACTCACCCGACTTCCGGCACTTCTTTCCAGAGCGACGCCGGCGAGCCTGAGCCGAACGCAGGGCCATCCGGGTGTAGTGGGCTTTGCGCGCTTGCTCGGCTCGATATGCCCGCTCCTCCGGGCTCAGCAATCCGTCTGGATCGACAAGCTGATCGAACTTGCTCGTCATTGCAGCTCGCGCCTTCGCGGTACGCGCGGCTCGATCGGAGGTCTTCGCCCACGACTCGTGCGCAGCGATACGCGCCTGCAGCGTCCTCTCGGTCGGTGTGCTCATGCGGCACCGCCCTGCCCGAGCGGACGCACGAGCGCCAGCACCTGGCCGCGGTCGACCTTGATCAGCCTCGGACCGACCTGGAACCCATCGAGAAGACCGGAGTCGACCCACCGACGAACGGTGGTCGGATGCACTCCCCCGGCCAGTTGCGCGGCGTCGCGGAGGCTGATCAGCGTCTGCCGGCTGTGCGTCGAACCTTGCTCTGTGGTCATGAATGCAGCTCCTTCAGCGCATCGTGCTTGTGTATACACAAGCAGCGTATACGCAGTTGCGTATACGCACAAGGTTTGCGTATACGCAGGAGCTAGACATAGAAAAGGGCCTGATCAGCGATGCTGATCAGGCCCTTGCTTTAGGCAGGGGGACTCCCCCGGCGGGTCAGGCCGGTGCCTCCTTTCGGGTTGGCTCCAAAGCCATCCGGAAGGAGAACGCCTGGTAGCGCCCGGGCGGGTAGGACACGTCCGAGATCATCAACACGCGGTCGTCAGCGTCCAGGAACCGCTGGCGAACGGTTGTCACAGGATCGCCCCCCGGGACACCAAGCCAGTCTGCATGATGCGTGGGCGGCACCCGGTCGGACAGGATCTCCTCCAAGAACGCCGCATTGGGAGTCTCCTGATCCGGCAGGTGAAAGGTGTCCGAGACCGAGACTGGCTGGTCGGACTCGGAAGCACGAGTTACGACGTGCACCAGCTCGTCGCCAACCTCTATGCCGAAGTCGCCAGCGAGTTCGTCGGTAGCACGGATGCGTTCTATCTCGCGTTCCACCTTCACAGAGTCACCCGACTCGTTGGCGAAAGTCGTTTCGGGACTCTCCATTTGGCGTTCAGGTGCCAGTCGGGTGAGCGTGGGCTGCTCGACCACGTAGGTACCCCGGCGCTCGACCGTCTTCACCAGGCCCCAGCGGTTTAGCTGCCCGACCGCCTTCCGAATGACGATCTCCGAGACATCATTCTCGCGCGCTATCTCCGCGTAGCTCGGCAGCCAGCTATTGGCCGGAAGAGCGCCTCGACGAATGTCCCTGGCGTACTTGTTCGCAATCTGCACATACCTTGGCTCGGCCATATTGAAACGGACCCCTTTCAATGTCGCAAATGTAAGGTCGAAATCTGCGTATACGCAATGTACCGGCCGTTTCGTGCCATCAGGGCCGCAGTCGGGTAACGAAGCTCGTCAGGCTCGCTCGCGTGGGATCCATAGCTGAGCGACGTCACCGAGGTTCCACCATGAGACAAACGAATCATCGCTATCGACCAGGTGCCACTGTTCGGCCAGAAGGTCGAAGAAACCATCCGTTCCGGTCTTCCCACCCTTCGGCTCCCCGATGTAGATCAGGCGCTTGCCACCCGCCGCCGAGAACCTGTCAAGCGCATCCTCCGACATCGAGTCACCCCAGCCAGGCGGCCAGCACAGGAACAGCGTTCTGCGTGACAGCTCTCCGGACTCCGCTACGCGATCAAAGTCGCCGAGGTCCCCGACCGGGTGCCAGACCCTCCGTTGACCAGGCACATTGGGAAACGACACGTTGTCCGCTGCATCAGGCGGTTCCACATCGAACGCCAGCACGTCAACGCCGCAGGCGTTGAGTTGCTGCGCCCAATACCCTCGACCCGCGCCCAGCTCGATCAGGCCAGCCGAGCCGCAGTGCCGAGCAATCCACGTCAACGTCTCTGGTGAAGGTATCGCGTACGCGTACGAGGCCTGGAGCAGCATCTGCGCGTAGCCCAACCGGGCGGATCCGTTCGGCCTGCCGCCGTTCGCTTCGAGCCGGCCGCCGCGCTCAGCCGGGCCCTTCTGGACGATCGGCGCGACGATGTCCCAGTAAGGATTGGCGCTCGCGCCTCCGGTCATGAAGTGCAGGAGCCTGAGGTCAAACGCTCGGTCAACCTCGTCGTCACCGGTCCCGACGAGACCAGGAGCCGTGGCGAGATAGTCGGCCACCTTCGGGAACTCGGCCCGGAACCTCGGTTCGTCGTCCAGGAGTGTGGCCAGCTGGTCGCGGCGTTCTGATGTCAGCACGAATCCGGTCATGAATTTCATTTTGCCTGTCCGGGTTTCGGATGGGGGTCGAACGGACGACAACCCTGAGCGGTACGCGATCGACATTGCCTGGAGCGCTGGTGTCGTGCTACAGGCGGGGATACGCCACACTTCTTGACATGCCGATCAGTCCGCATGACCTCGCAACGCACATGCTCAACGCCGGCGATGAACGGGTGCTACTGCAGTCTCCGGACTTGCTCTTTAACCGGGCTCCCGCGATCGGCGATGCCGTGCTTGCCGACCGTCAAGCCAAGCTCGTGATGATCGCGCCGAAGTTCGAGGCAAGGGTCTGTCTCGGCCACTCTCACTTTCTGGTGGCGCAGCCCGCGATAGGTGGAATTGACGTCAGCTTGCTCCGGGAGCACGGCGCAGGCGCCATGTTCGATCCTCTCTTCGACCGGACACGGGAGGAAATGCCAGCTTCGGCTGAGCTCCGAGGAAGCCACGAAGACCCGCTTGTTCTCGTCATCAGTGCCGAAGTCTTGCTACCCGGTTACGGGCTGGGTGCCTGGTTGGTATCACGGGCCATCGACATGCTGCTGCCCAGCGAGCAGCAGGGCCTTGTCGCCCTGTATCCATCCCCGCTCTACAAGAACCCGGAGACGCTATTGGAGGACGCGAAGCGGCTGGCTAACCACTGGCAAGCAAAGTTGAACGTCGCTCCGATCCCAGGCGCCCCTGGCCTATTCGGCCAGTCGACAGCATCGCCGCAGTGGCGCTCGGCCAGGGACTCGCTCAAAGGGGTCAGCCACACGTCGGTCGAGGTCTCCCGAGAGATGCTCCGCGGACTTGGCTCGCTGGTCTTCGAATGACCGATGTTCAGCAGATAGGGACTTTTCCGTTTTGGACCCACTGGACCTGCATCTACGCAGGTCAGCACAGTGTTAAGTGATCAGGAACTTCTAATCCCTAGGTCGCAGGTTCGATTCCTGCCGGGGGCGCCAGTCCGCGGTGGCCTGCCGATTGCGGGTCACCGCGGTAGTACCCAGACCTCCTCCGGCGCAAACACCAAGGGACAGTCCGAACGGCGAAAGCTTCGACGCGGACGTCCCCGGCGATGCCGATCCCCTCGTGGAACACCGCAGCGATGTGCGGCACGTCACATCTCGACGTGTCACGTTTCGACCGGCCACGGTGTCTTGGAGGCATGTCTGAACACAGCACATCGAACAAGGTCGTCGTAGTCGGCGGTGGCTACGCCGGGGCGCTGGCCGCCAACCGGCTGCGGGTGCGCCCCGGCCTGGACATCACCCAGGTCAACCCGCGCGCGAGATTCGTCGACCGGGTCCGGCTCCACCAGTTCGTGGCCGGTACCGGCGAGGCCGAGGTCGACTACGGCACGCTGCTGGCCGACGAGGTTCGCTTGGTCGTCGACCGAGCCACCCGCATCGATACCGCTGCCCACCAGGTCGAACTGGAGTCCGGGAGCACGCTGGACTACGACTACCTCGTCTACGCGGTCGGAAGCACCGCGACGATGCCGTCCGTGCCGGGCGCGGCCGAATTCGCCTTCTCCCTGGCCGAGTTCGAGCCCGCCCAGCGGCTGCGCGCGAGGCTCGACGAGGTGCCGCTCGACGCTCCGATCACCGTGGTGGGCGGCGGGTTGACCGGCATCGAGACCGCTGCCGAACTGGCCGAACGCGGCCGCACGGTCACCCTGGTGTGCGGCGGGGCCCTGGCACCGACGTTCGGTGCGCCGGGGCGCAGGTCCATCGCCGCATGGCTGTCCCGGCGCGGTGTCGGTGTACTCGACAACGAGGAGGTGGCCGAGGTCCGACCGGACGCGGTCGGGCTCGGCAGCGGTGCCGTGCGGTCGAGCGCGATCACCATCTGGGCAGCCGGCTTCGGCGTGCCCGAGCTGGCCCGAGCCAGCGGGCTGCGCACCGACTCGCTCGGCCGACTGCTCACCGATGAGACGCTGACCAGCCTCGACGACGACAGAGTGGTTGCGGCGGGCGATGCCGCGGCGCCGTCGGGAGTGCCGCTGCGCATGAGTTCCTATGCCGCCGGGCCACTGGGCGCGCAGGCGGCCGACACTGTGCTGAGCCGCCTCGCCGGAACCGAACCCGAGGTGGTCAGCGTGGCGTTTTCCGGGGCATGCGTCAGTCTGGGTCGGCGCAGCGGCGTGCGCCAACTCGCCCGCAAGGACGACACCCCGGTGAAGGCTTACATCGGCGGCCGCCCCGGAGCGGCGATCAAGGAGCTGACCGCCGGGCTCGGGGTGTCGAAGGTTCGCCGCGAGGCCCGCAAGCCCGGTTCGCTGAGGTGGCCGAAGGGCGGTGCCAGGCCCGAGCGTCCGGTCGCGGCACAGGAAGTCACGTCGCCGTGACCGCCGACGAGCACGCCGAGCGGTTCACCCTGCTGCGGCCGCTGCTGTTCACGATCGCCTACGAGGTGCTCGGCTCGGCGATCGAGGCCGACGACGTACTACAGGACAGCTATCTGCGATGGGCCGACGTCGACCTGGCGACGGTACGAGACACCAAGTCCTACCTCGCGCGGCTGGTGACCCGTCAATCGCTCAACGCCTTGCGGGCCAGTGTGCGACGGCGCGAGGACTACGTCGGCCCCTGGCTGCCCGAGCCCGTGCTGCTCGACGAGAACGACGCGGCGGCCGACGTGGTACTCGCCGAATCGGTGTCCATGGCGATGCTCGTGATCCTCGAAACGCTCACACCCGACGAACGCGTGGTGTTCGTACTGCGTGAGGTATTCGGCTTCTCGCACCACGACATCGCCTCGGCGGTAGGCAAATCGGTGCCGACGGTGCGGCAGGCCGTGCACCGTGCCCGCAAGCACGTACAGGCCAGGCGCAGGCGTTTCGAACCCGCCGACACCGCTACCGCGGCCCGGATCACCCAGCAGTTCATGGCGGCGGCCATGACCGGCGATATGGACGGACTGCTCGCGCTACTGGCGAAGGACGCCACCCTCATCGCCGACGGCGGTGGCAAGGCCGCCGCGGCACGCCATCCGGTGGTCGGCGGGCAGACGGTGGCCGCCCGCCTGGTGAATCTCTTCCACAGGGGGCGGGCGCTGCCGAGCCTGCGGATCGAGACGGCCCATTGCAATGGCGCGCCCGCGCTGGTCGCCTACCGCGGCGACCGGCTGGAGGGGGTGTTCCTGTTCGAGATCACCGACGACGAGATCACCAACATCTATGCCATCCGCAATCCGGACAAGCTGCTCTCGGTGACCGTGCCGCGCCGGCTCAGCCGGCAGCGGGAACCCGGCCTTACCGCAGGGCAGGCAGCCGATGACACACGCACCGGGCTCACCACTCCACACCACGAATCGATGTGACAGGTAAACCGCGATGCACACTCCCACCGAAACCCGACAACACGCGGCCGACCGGCCGGCGGCCGCCGTCGTACCGACCGGCAGTAGTCGGCGCCGACTCATCGCCTACTGGGCCACCACCTTCGTCATCCTCTGCGAGCTGTTCGCCGGAGCGGCGTGGGACCTATTGACCATCGACTGGATGGAAGACCAGCTGGACCACCTCGGATACCCGGACTACTTCGCCTACATCCTCGGCGTGTGTCACCTCGCCGCCGCCGTCACGATCGCGGTTCCCGGTTTCGGGCTGCTCAAGGAGTGGGCGTACGCGGGTGTCTGTTTCCTGTGGGCGGGCGCCGCGGTGTCGTATCTGGCGCTCGGCGACGGACCGGTGTCGTGGGCGCCACCGCTGATGTTCCTCGCGTTCGCGTTCGCGTCGTGGGCGCTGCGGCCGGCCGACCGGCGAGCCGCAGGCCCTGACCCGGCGCATCGGCCGCGGACCCGCGAATGGGTCGCGTCGATCGGGCTCGTCGCCGCCTTGTCCGCCATCTCGCTGCTGACGCTGCCCGTCACGGCCGACATAACCAGCGATTGGGCCGTCGAGCGCGGCTGGGTCGACGAGCAACAGCGATGAAGAACATGACCAACCTGTCACGAGCAGAACTATGGAGAAAACGCATGCGCGTCAAGCACACTCGCGCCACAACGGTACTCACGCGCCTCGCCGCCGCGGCGCTCATCGTCGCCGCCGTGGGCGGCTGTAGCACGACAGACGACCCGGAGCGACCAGCCAGGGAGCAGGTCGACGTCATCGAACTCCAGGTACAGAACATCGGATACGAAGCTCTCGATCTCGGTCCGTCGGGGCCGAGTCTCGGCGATATGGATGTCTTCTCCGGCAACGCGATACAGGACGGACGCACCGTAGGACAGGGCGGCGGCTCGTGCCAGACATTGCGGGTCGACGGCGATCACGTCCTCATGCAGTGCGTGATCACGATGGAGCTCGAGCGCGGATCGGTGACCATGCAGTCCACCTGGACCAGGGGTGCGAGTCCGCTCGACATGGCCATCACGGGCGGCACCGGCGAGTATCGCAGTGCGCGAGGCACCGTTCGTTTCTGGGACATCGCAACCCCGAACGAGCGCGTGCGTGCCGAGGTCATCCGTTGACCCGGGTTATCTCCGTGGCAGTGATGTCGCGGGGTGCGGGTTGCCGCCTCGCGACGAGCGGCGATCTCCGTTTCCCCGCCGGTTCGTAGGCGCGACCATGAGGGATATGGATCGCCTCGACGTCATCGACACCTGCACCCGCATGGTCTGGCACACCGACCATCGTGAATGGGACCAGCTCGCAGCCGTTTTCCACGACAGCGTGCGACTGGACTACACGAGCCTCAACGGCGGCGAACCTGTCACGATGTCGCCGGCGCAGATCGTCGCCGCCTGGCGCGAAACCCTGGGTGGTTTCGACGCCACTCAGCACCTGCTCGGCAATCACCTGGTGACCGTGGACGGCGACAGTGCGGTGTGCACCGCGTCCTTCCAGGCCACCCACCGCAGCTCCGACGCATTCGGCGCTTCGCTGTGGACCCTCGGCGGCAGCTACCGCTTCGACCTGGCACGCATCGGCGCCTGGAAGATCAGCGGCGTGGTGATGACAGCGTCCTGGGGCGACGGCAATCGCGGCCTTCTGCCATGAAACCCCTCTCGACATTTGCGATAAGGAGTAAGGTTCGTGAAAGTCGAATTCGACAGCGACGGTGTCGAACTCATCGGCAGACTGTTCCTCCCCGCGCACGGCGGGCCGGCACCGGGGGTGGTGGCCGGGACATGGACCAGCGTCAAGGAGCTGATGGCCGACCACTACGCCCGGCGCCTGCTCGGCATCTGCGCGACCGCGATGTACATGTCCGACAACGCCGCCGACGACCCCGCCGTGAAATCCCTTGCGCTGGTAGCGCCGTGGCTGCACGACGCCACGATCTGTGCGCAGGTCTACGGCGGCAGCGAGGCGGTGGCCGCCACAACGAGGACGCCGCCATCCCCGACGGCGCGCGGCTTCCACGCCGGTCTGGCCGAGTCCGAGGACATCGTCTGGACCGAGGGCACCCAGTTCGATTTCTACGACCAGGAACCGCACGTCACCATTGCCGTCGACGCCGTCGCCGCCCATTTCCAGCGAACTCTGTGAACCCACCGACAAGAAAACGATAGGAAGCTGATGATTCTCGTGACAGGAGCGACCGGCAATGTCGGCGCGGAAGTCGTCAAGGCGCTGACGGCAGCCGGGGAGCCCGTGCGAGCGCTGGTGCGCGATGCCTCGGGCACCGACGCGCCCGATGGCGTGGAGGTGGTGGCCGGCGATCTCACCGCGCCCGAGACACTGAGCTTCGATGGGGTGCGCGCGATGTTCCTGCTGCCCGGCTACCCGGGTGTGGCGAAGACGGCCGCGCAGGCCGGTGTCGAACACATCGTGCAGCTCTCCGGCGTTTCCGCGGCCACCGGTGACACCGCCAACGCGATCACCCGCTACATGATGGCCGCCGAGCAGGAGACCACCGAGAGCGGGATGGCGTGGACCATTCTGCGGCCCTGCGCGTTCGCATCGAATGCCCTGCGCTGGCTGCCGCAGCTGCGCGACGGTGATGTGATCCAGGTGTCGTTCCCACGGGTGCGCACGGCTGCGCTGGATCCGCAGGACCTCGGCACGGTGGCCGCCACCGTCTTGCGAGCCGATTCCCATCACGGCGAGATCCTCTGGCCCACCGGGCCGGAACCGCTCACCCCGAACGAGCAGGTGGCGATCTTGGCCGAGGCCACCGGCCGCGATCTCACCTGCCTCGAACTCACCGACGATGAGGCGCGCGCCCAGATGCTGGAGACCACTCCCGTCGAATACGTGGACGCCTTCTTCGACTTCTACGTCGACGGGGCCATCGATGAATCCATCGTTCGCCCGACGGTGAAACAGATCCTCGGCCGCGCGCCGCGCACGTTCCGGCAATGGGCGGCGGACCACGCCGACGCCTTCCGCTGACCTGGCCCTCGAATCGGATGAGTGACCAGGGCGCCGGGCTGACTCGCGCTCGAACGGCCGGCCGGCCGATGCGTCCGGCCGAGCCGCCTGCCCCGGGAACACGCTCCGGCGGGGCAGGCAACCGGATCAAGAGTTCGTCGGGAAGCCCAGGTTCACCTGGCTTTCCGAAGGCTCCGGCCAGCGGGTGGTCACCACTTTGCTGCGGGTGTAGAAGTGGATGCTCTCCGGGCCGTAGATGTGGGTGTCGCCGAACAGCGATTTCTTCCAGCCGCCGAACGAGTAGGCGCCGATGGGCACCGGGATCGGGACGTTGACGCCGACCATGCCGACCTCCACATCGAACTCGAACTGGCGGGCGG
Source organism: Nocardia sp. CDC519 (assembly GCF_059509835.1). Classification (NCBI taxonomy): domain Bacteria; kingdom Bacillati; phylum Actinomycetota; class Actinomycetes; order Mycobacteriales; family Nocardiaceae; genus Nocardia; species Nocardia sp. CDC519. Next base: position 4,629,401 of record NZ_CM183377.1, read on the forward strand.
ACTTGCCGTCGCGGGTGAAGATGGCGACGCCGTTGCCGTAGTAGTTGGCATTGACCAGATCGACGGCTTCCTGGTAGCTGCCGACGCGGACGACGGCGAGGACCGGCCCGAAGATCTCGTCGTCGTAGACCTTCATACCGGGACGGACCTCGTCGATCAGGCTGACGCCGATGAAGAATCCATCGGAGTCGAACACCTGCTGACGGCCGTCGACCACGACCTTCGCACCCTCGGCGGCCGCGCCTGCCACATAACCGGCGACCCGATCCCTGGCTTCGCGGGTGATCAGCGGCCCCATCTCCGAGTCCGGATCCGAACCGGGCCCGATCCGCAGGGCCCGCACCCGATCGGTGATCTTGTCGATCAGCGGGTCGGCGACCTCGCCGACGGCGACCAGCACCGACACCGCCATGCATCGCTCGCCTGCGGAACCGTACGCGGCCGAGACCGCCGCGTCGGCCGCGGCGTCGAGGTCGGCGTCGGGCATGACCACCATGTGGTTCTTCGCCCCACCGAGGGCCTGCACGCGCTTGCCCTGGTCGGAGGCGCGGCGGTAGATGGCCTCCGCGATGGGTGTGGACCCGACGAAACTCACCGCGGCGACGTCGCTGTCGTCGATGAGTGCGTCGACGGCCTCCTTGTCGCCGTGCACCACATTCAGCACGCCATCCGGCAGACCCGCCTCACTGAAGAGTTCGGCGATGAACACAGCCGCGGAGGGATCCTTTTCACTCGGCTTGAGGATGACGGTGTTGCCGCAGGCAATGGCCGAGGACACCATCCACAGCGGCACCATCGCGGGGAAGTTGAACGGGGTGATGCAGGCGACCACACCGACCGGCTGCTTCACCTGATGGACGTCGACCCCGCCGGCGACCTGTTCGGAGTAGTCGCCCTTGAGCAGATGCGTGAGCCCGGCCACGAATTCGACGTTCTCCACGCCACGAGCGATCTCCCCCACCGCGTCGGCGACGGTCTTGCCGTGCTCGGCGGAGATGATCCGCGCCAGTTCCTCGCGTCGTTCGCCGATCAGGTGGCGCAGCCGGAAGAACACATCGGAGCGCTTGATGAGGCTGGTGGCGCGCCAGCCCGGCAGGGCGTTCTTGGCGATCTGGACGGCGTCGGCGACTTCCGGGGCGGAGGCGAAGACCACCTCGGCGGTCTGTGCGCCGGTGGCGGGGTCGAAGACCGGGCCGGTGCGTACCCCGGCGTCGATGCGTTTGCCGTTGAGGTAATGCGGAATGCGGTTCATGGTCTGCGTCTTTCGGGTCGGAAGGTCAGGCGATGGTGTCGTCGATGTGCTTGATGATCAGCGTGCAGTCGCGGTCGCCGAGGCCGCTGTCGACAAGGTCGCGCAGCTGGCCCGCGACGATGCTCGCCGTCGGCAGCGGGGTGCCGGTGGATTCGCCGGCCTGCAGCGCCAGGCCGATGTCCTTGTTGGCCAGGCTCGCGGCGAAGGTCGGATCGAAACCGTTGTTGGCGGCGGAGGTTTCGACGATTCCCGGTACCGGATACCAGGTGCGCAGCGCCCACGAATCCGCCGACGACACCGAGGCCACATTCCAGAACACCTGCGGGTCGAGCCCGAGCCGCTGGGCCAGCACCGCACCTTCGGCGCAGCCGGCCAGATTGATCAGCAGCATCATGTTGTTACAGATCTTGGCGGCCTGACCGGAGGTGGCGCCGCCGGTGCGAATGATGTTGCGGCTCATCGGCTCGACGAGTTCGGCCGCGGCGTCCACGGCATCGGGTTCGCCGCCGAGCATGAAGGTCAGCGTCGCGGCGGCGGCGCCGCTGATGCCGCCGGAGACGGGCGCGTCGACGAAGCGGAATCCTTGGGCGCGGGCCATCTCGTGCAGGGCGGCCGCGGTGTCGATATCGATGGTGGAGCTGTCCACCAGCAGCGCCGACGAATCCGCCCGGGCGAGTACCCCATCGGGGCCCTCGTACACCGCGCGGACATTCTCGCCCTTGGGCAGCATGGTGAACACGGCATCGACGCCCTGCACTGCCTCCGCGATCGACGCACAGGGCTTCACACCTTTCGCGGCCGCCGCGGCGAGCGCGTCGGCGTTCAGGTCGAAGCCGTGGACGGTGTGCCCTTTGGCCACCAGATTCGTCGTCATGGGGTGGCCCATATGGCCGAGGCCGATCCACGCGATTGTTGCCATCGTCGAGCTCCATCCTGATGTCGATTGGCATGAGATGAGTGATGCAGGCCACGCTATGGGACCCGACGCATTGAGATCAATGCAGTTTGCGACCTACTTTTGCAGCAAGGTGCTGCAAATTTGCAGCCACCATGGTGAGATCGCGGTATGACCGCAGAGCGACGACACATGGCCGCGGGCCAGCCCAACCCCGATGATCTGCTGGTCATGCTTGCCGTAGCGCGGCTCGGCAAATTCTCCGCGGCCGCCGATGCGCTCGGGGTGAACTCGACCACGGCGTCACGGCGCATCGCCGCACTCGAGAAGGCCATGGGCGGACGCGTCCTGGTGCGCGGATCGGGCGGGTGGGAACTCACCGAATTGGGTCGTGGCGCACTGGTCGTGGCCGAGGAGATCGAGCGATCCCTGCAGCAGCTGGCCACGCCCGCTCAGGCCGCCCGCGACGGGGTGAGTGGCCTGGTGCGGATCGCGGCCTCGGACGGCTTCGCGGTCCGGTTCGCCGTGCCGGCCCTTGCCCGGCTGCAGGAAAGCCATCCACGGCTGTCGGTCGAGCTGATCAGCGCCACCCGGCGGGTACGCCAGAACCGGTCGGGTGTGGATCTGGAAATCGTGGCGGGTCGGCCGGACGTGCATCGCGCCATCGCCCGCTATCTGACCAACTACTATCTGGGCCTCTATGCCGGCGAGACCTACCTGTCCCGTCATGGGAGCCCCGCGACGCTGGCCGATCTCGCCGACCACCGATTGATCTACTACATCGAATCCGCCTTGCAGGTCGACGAATTGGATCTGGCCGCCAAGCTGCTGCCGCAGCCAGCCACCAGCTTGCGTTCGACCAGTGTGTTCGCGCATGTGGAGGCCACGGTCGCGGGTGCCGGAATCGGCATCCTCCCGGTGTATCTGGCCGACGAGCGACCGGAACTTCGCCGCCTGCTGCGTGAGGAGTTCAATCCAGAGATCTCGTACTGGTCGGTGGCACGCGAGGAATCGTTGCGCAGCAACGCGGTACGCGCGGTGCTCGCCGCCCTGCGCAGTGAGGTCGAGTCGCGGTCGCACGAGCTGCGCGGACGTCCCGGCTGACCGTCCCGGCCCGCCGTTCGCTTCCGGCGCGCCCACGGGGCATGTAGAGTCGTATCCTTGCGCCTCGGCGTCGGGAGGGGGTTCGGCATGCTCACCGTTGCGCAGGATCTGCGCAGGTCGTCTGCGGTGTATTGGTATCTGGCGGTGGCCGGTTTCCGGCGGCAATGGCAATACAAACTGGCCATGTTCGCGGGACTGTTCACCAACTGTGTCTTCGGGCTCGTCCGCGCGGCGGTCATGGTGGCCGCGGTCGGGGCCGCGGGCAGTTTCGGCGACTACGACGCCGCGAGCATCGGCGCCTATGTGTGGATATCGCAGGGTCTGCTCGGCGCGGTCCAATTCATGGGGCCGAGTTCGGAATTGCGTGAACGGGTCCGCACCGGGGACATCGCGATCGACTTCCTGCGCCCGGTGGACGTGCAATTCGGCTATCTGGCAGCGGATCTGGGCCGCGCCACCTGCACCTTGCTACCGCGCGGTGTGCCGAGCATCCTGGTCGGGACACTCACGTTCGGATTGACCATGCCCACGACGCCGGGGCCCTATGTCGTCGGCTTGATCAGCGTGGCGCTGGCGGTCGCGGTGTCGTTTCTGTGCCTGTTCGCGGTGGCCACCGCCGGTTTCTGGGTGGTGGAGACACGCGGAATCGAAATCCTGCACCGCACCTGCGGAGTGTTCCTGGCCGGGCTGGCCGTGCCGATCCACGCGTTTCCCGACTGGTTGCGCACCGTCGCGAACGCCACGCCGTTCCCGTCCATCCTGCAGGCGCCGGTCGATGTGCTCTCGGGCCGGGTGCTCGGGGTCGACGCGCTCCAGGTCGTCGGCGTCCAGTTGTTCTGGGTGGTGACGATCGGTGCGCTCGGTCAGGTGCTCCTGCGGGCGGGTCGGCGCAAACTCGAGGTGCAGGGTGGTTGATCGAACCGCGGCCGGCACCTGGCTCACCCCCTATCGTGCGGTATTGCGTTCGCGCCTCGACGCTCAGCGCAGCTACCGGCTCTCCTTCGCCAGCGATCTGTTCGGCTCGCTGTTGCTGGGGCTGGCCGAGTTCGGCGAAGTATGGGTGATCTTCGGCAGCGGGCGGGTGCTCGGTGGACTCGATCTGGATGGCGCGTTGTTGCTGTTCGGATTGAGCAATACCGCGTTCGCGCTGGCCCAGGTGCTGTTCGGGCACCTCGACCAGCTGCCGACGCTGATCCGGCTCGGCACCCTCGACATCTACCACCTGCGCCCGCAACCACTACTGCTGCAATTGATCACCGGCGATATCGCGCTGCGCCGATTCGCCCGCGCGATCGTCTCGATCACGGTGCTGATCGTCGGGTTGGCTCGCAACGATATCGATTGGTCGCTCGCCTCGGTCGCCCTGCTGGTCATGGCGCTGGCGAGTGGTATCGCGCTGTTCGGCGGTTTGTTCGTCTGCGCCGCCGGCTGCCAGTTCTATCTGATCGACGGCTCCGAACTCACCAACAGCTTCACCTACGGCGGCGTCTTCGCCGCCACCCAGCCCGCCTCGGTGTTCCCACCACCGTTGCGGCTGCTGTTCGGCTTCGCCATCCCGGTCGCGTTCACTGCCTACCTGCCCGCCATCGCCCTGCTCGGCGTGCCGGGGCCGGCGTTTCTGCCGGCCTGGCTTGCCTGGCTGACGCCGCTGGCCGCGCTGTGGGTATGGCTGATCGCGCTCGGCGCATGGCGGCTCGGCACCAGGCACTACCAGGGAGGCGGCGGATAGATGAACGACGGGCCGATCATCGAGATCGAGAATCTGACCAGGCAATTCGTTCTGCGTCGCAAGCACGGCGACCGCTGGCGCAAGCGTCGGGAAGTGCTCACCGCCGTCGACCGGATGAGCTTCCGGATCGAACGCGGCGCGGCGGTGGGCTATATCGGCGCCAACGGTGCGGGCAAATCCACCACCATCAAGATGCTGACCGGCATTCTGGTGCCGACCTCCGGGCAGGTGCGGACCTGTGGCCTCGAGCCGGTGCGTCAGCGCAGGCAGCTGGCGAGCCGCATCGGTGTGGTCTTCGGTCAGCGGTCCCAGCTGTGGTGGGATCTGCCGCTGCGCGAATCGTTTTCGATTCTCTCCGCGATCCATCGGCTGGACCCGGAGATCGCCCGCAAACGCACGCACGAGCTGGTCGAGCAGCTGGAGATGAGCGACACCCTCGATACCCCGGTGCGCCAGCTATCGCTGGGCCAGCGCATGCGCGCCGAGGTGGCGGCGGCGTTGCTGCACTCCCCCGACCTCGTCATCCTGGACGAGCCGACCATCGGACTCGATGTGCTGTCCAAGCAGCGATTGCGCGAATTCCTGCGCGATGAGCGCACCCAGCGCGGCACCACCTTGCTGCTGACCACCCACGATATGGGCGATATCGAGCGGCTCTGCGATCGCGTGCTGGTGGTCGATCACGGCCGCTTGGTCTACGACGGAACGCTGGCCGGGCTCGGCGCGACCGTCGGCGCACGGCGGGTCCTGGTGGTGGATCTGGCCGAAGCGACACCGGATCTGAACGATCTGCCGGGTGCGACCTTGGTGTCCAGCGAAGGCGGCGGGGTGCGGCAACGGCTGGCCTTCGATGCCGAAAACACCACCGCTGCTTCGCTTCTGGCGGCGGTCTCGGAGCGAGCAGAGGTACGTGATCTGTCCATCGAGGAGCCGGAGATCGAGGACATCGTGCGCCGGATCTACCAGTCCGCCCGCTGACCAACCGGCGCGCTCGCACGGCGCCACACGCAGGTGCGCGACACGCGGGCGGACACGTAACACCACAGGTAGCCGGGTGGATGAAGGGGTGAACGCGAGCACCTCTCGCGCGAGGAAAGTCTACCGGCGCGGCACCCACCGCGCCGCAGCTCGGACCTGTCCGACGTAATCCGGAGCGACTCGGCGCCGGATGGTCGAGCCCGTCCGGTCATGAAGGTGAACGATGACGACGATAGCGCTGCTCGCGGCGATGATGCTCGCGTTGCTGATCGGCACAGCACTCGGGATCCACACCGCCCGCGATGAACATCGGGCCGGAAGCCTGCGGGGCAGATATTGCCGTAGACGATCGCGTCGTCGATACTGGCTGACGTTCGCCTGATCCGAAAACCTTTGGGGGGAGCCGATCATGGTCAAGTCCCGGCCTGTGCTCGTCATACTCGGCGCGTTGCTCGCCGCCGTCCTGGTGCTGTCGATGACCGGGTGCGGTTCGAGTAAGAAACGCCGCTCGTCGAGTTCCTCACACGGCGCGGCGGCCACCAGCACGCAGGCATTCCAGAACTGCAAGCAGGTGTGGGATGCCGGGAAGGCTCCGCTGCGGCGCGGCAGTGCCGGCTACACGACCCAGCTCGATCAGCTCGACAGTAAGAACGACGGCCTCGCCTGCGCCGACCGTCCGGCCGCCACGTCGACCACCAAACGCGTGATACCGGGAGCGGCCACGCAGAGCCCGCCGACGCCGACGGGCGCACCGGCGCCGAAGCCGGATCCGGGCGGTTCCGCCTCCCCCGGCACCACCCGGGCGCCCGAACACACCTCCAGTGGGGATTCCGACAGCCGCAACCGCTCGGGCACCGGCTCGGGACGTTCCGGGTCGGGCAGCCGCTCCGGTTCCAGCCGGCGCTGACGAGCCCGACTCCCCAGCGCCGACGACGGTTGTACTATCGGCAGACGTGACCATCCGCGCGATACGTACCCCGGGTATGCGGGTCGTTGTCGCGTTCCTGTTCGCGGTGTGGTCGATCGCGATGTCGCTGCCGGAATGCCACGTGTTCCCGGCGCACCCCTCGGCCGTCGTGCATCCCCATATCGAATCGACCGACCCCGGCATCGCGACCCCGGAGGCGGTACGTGCGCTGGCGATCCCGCATCCGCACGCCGGTGAACCGGATCGGCATCTGCCCACCGAAGCGGTGCTCGCGACGCTGCCGCGCAGCGGCGCCAGCCTGTTCGACCTGCTGGTCCTCGCCGCGCTGCTGATCGTCGCGCTCGCGCTGACGGCAACGCTCGCCCACGGCGTGCGGGCGCCACCGTCCAGCGGCGCACCGGCCGTCAGCGGCCGGGAATTGCTGACTCGATTCTGTATCGCCAGGAACTGATCGGGCAGCGTCAGGCCGATGCTGCCGGGCCGGCCGGTGTTCGTGCATTCCGCACTCACACCTGTTCGCTGCGATCAGCGACCGCACAGAATCGACTGTTCACCATGTCTTCTGCACTGCACAGTGCTGCCCTCTCCCCGACCGCGCTCGCCGGCGCGGTGGCCTCGCACCCCACCGCTCCCCGTACCGATACCGTCAGTCCCGCCGCCCTGCTGACCACGGCGAATCGGTGCCCCCGACCAGCCACGATGGTCGGCAACACCCCTGTGCTGTGGATCACCGAACCGCTCGCGCCGGCCGGCCGCGGGTTCTGGGCGAAACTCGAGGGCGCCAATCCGGGCGGTATGAAAGACCGCACCGCCTTGCACATGGTCGAACGTGCCACCGCACGTGGCGCGCTGGCTCCTGGCGCCCAGATCATCGAATCGACCAGCGGCACGCTCGGCCTCGGTCTCGCGCTGGCCGGGATGGTGCACGGCCACCCCGTCACCCTCGTCACCGATCCCGGCCTGGAACCGTTGATGCGCCACATGCTCGCCGCCTACGGCGCCCGCGTAGAGCTCGTCGAGGAATCGCATCCGGTCGGCGGCTGGCAGCAGGCCCGCCGCGATCGGGTCGCGCAGCTAATGGCCGAGGACCCGAAGGCCTGGTGCCCGGATCAGTACCGCAATCCCGACAACCGGGAGGCCTACCGTTCACTGGCGCTGGAGCTGGTGGCGCAGCTGGGCCGGATCGACGTGCTGGTCTGTTCGGTGGGCACCGGCGGCCACTCCTCCGGGGTGGCCCGGGTACTGCGCGAGTACTTCCCGGATCTGCGGCTCGTCGGGGTCGACACGGTGGCCTCCACCATCTTCGGCCAGCCTGCGGGCCCGCGACTGATGCGCGGGCTCGGCTCCAGCATCCATCCCGAGAACGTCGACTACGACGCCTTCGACGAAATCCATTGGGTCGCACCGGAGGAAGCGGTGTGGGCCTGCCGGGCGCTGACCGCGACCCACCATGCCAGCGGCGGCTGGAGTGTCGGCGCCGTCGCGCTGGTGGCCGGATGGCTGGCCCGTACCACCGAACCCCACGTGCGCATCGCCGCCGTGTTCCCGGACGGTCCGCTGCGATACTTCGACACCGTCTACAACGACGACTACTGCCGCGCGCACGGCTTGCTCGACGCCGCGATTCCGGACGAGCCCGCCACCATCGGCCACCCGGACGATGCCGTCGTCACCAGCTGGACCCGGTGCACCACTGTGATCGATCCGCGGGGTCGCGGCCGCGCCGACCAGACGTCCACCCCGCATGGTGCCATCGCGTCGAGTATCGACCCGCGCCACGACATCACTCAGGAGAGCAGCCGGTGACCGAGTTCCTCGCCACCTATCGCAGTTTCAGCAAGCCGAGCCGGATGCTGATGATCAATCAGTTCGCCATCAACACCGGCTTCTTCATGCTGATGCCGTATCTGGCCGGGTACATGGCAGGCCCGTTGGGTCTGGCGGCCTGGGCGGTCGGGCTGGTGCTCGGCATCCGCAATTTCAGCCAGCAAGGCATGTTCCTGGTGGGTGGCACGCTGGCCGACCGGCTCGGATACAAACCGTTGATCGTCGCGGGATGTCTGCTGCGCACGGGCGGCTTCGCGCTACTGGCCTTCGCCGATTCGCTGCCTGCCCTGATCATCGCCTCGGCCGCAACGGGATTCGCGGGCGCCCTGTTCAATCCGGCGGTACGGGCCTATCTCGCGGTGGACTCCGCCGATCGCCGCGTCGAGGCCTTCGCCATGTTCAATATCTTCTACCAGGCGGGGATCCTGTTCGGACCGGTGGTCGGGCTTGCCTTGATGGCCTTCGATTTCCGGGCCACCGCCGCCGGGTCCGCGATCGTTTTCGCGTTACTGACCGTCGCCCAGTTGCGCGCGCTGCCACAGCATGAGGCGGAGCAGAAGACGGCCTCGGTGCTCGACGATTGGCGGGTCGTCCTGGCCAATCGGCCGTTCCTGCTGTTCTCCGCGGCCATGATCGGCTGTTACGTGCTGTCGTTCCAGGTGTATCTGGCCCTGCCGATGCAGGCGACCAGGGTCGTGGGAGCCGAGGCCGCCGCCACGCTGATGACGGCGGTGTTCGTGGTGTCGGGGCTGATCGCCATCGCGGGCCAGCTGCGGATCACCCGCTGGTTCGCCGCACGCTGGGGGCGGCCGCAGAGCCTGGTTCTCGGCATGGGCATCCTGGCGGCCGCGTTCGTGCCGTTGTTGCTGGTACCCGGCACCGGGCTCGGCACCCCGGTCGCGATCGGGGCCATGCTGTCGACGGCGGCGGTGCTCGGTGTCGGTGCGGCGGCGGTGTTCCCGTTCGAGATGGATACCGTGGTCGCGCTGTGCGGTGATCGGCTGGTGGCCACCCATTACGGGCTGTACAACACCATCGTCGGCGTCGGCATCCTGCTCGGCAATCTGGGCACGGGCACCATCCTGGACGCGGCGCGCGCGGCCGGAGTCAGTTCGCTGGCGTGGGCCGGCTTGATCGCGATCGGCGTGGTCTCGGCGGGCGGGCTGGCCCTGCTCGCCCGAGCCGGACGGTTGGACGCGCCGGTTCCCGTCGGCTGACACACCGGTGGGTGGTGTGCACCGGGATTCCGGGCACACCACCCACGGCCGCGCCGAGCGTTTACTTCATGGCACTTGGGCCGTCCGGCATGCCGGGTTCGCGAGCGCCCTGGTCGAGCCGGAACGGCGGGTACTCGTCGCGCATGAGCGAGGCGTACGCCTGTACACGCAACGCCCAGCGCTGAATGCCGAGGACGAAATCGAACAGGCCTCCGGGGTAGCGCGCGGTGAACAGCAACGCGATGACCGCGAACAACACCAGCAGGCCGAGCACCGGCGGCGCATAGGCGCCCGACCACTCCTCATCCCAGCCCGTCGCCGCCCAGGTACCGCTGACCATGGCCCCGACCAGCAGATAGTGCGGGATCGCCAGCAACCACCACTTCACCAGCACCAGGCCGCGATGCAGGCGTTCGGGATAGTCGACGACGACGTCGGCCGGATAGTCCGGCTTCGAATCGAGCGAGAACGGCGGGTATTTGTCGGTGCCGAGCACCCCCCACGCATAGAAGCTGACCCGCCACGACCAGCGCATCACCCCGACATTGAATTCGAACAGCGCCCGCGGGTACCGGCCGGTGAACAGAATCGCGAAGAATGCGATGATCGTGACGATCGCGTAGGCGATGTGCAAGAAGAACAACACGATGTAGTGCGGAATAGCGAGAATCCACTTCACCAGCCACATCCACCGCGACAGCGTGGGATCGAGATCGCCGCGGACGTAGACGGGATAGCCGGATGTCGCGGGGGCGCCGATATTCTCGGGATTGTCGGGTTGCATGTTTCGACACTCCTTCACCGATGCTCGGGGAGCAGGGCGGCACGATGGCCGTATGTGGCGATTGTGTCCCACAACAGCTTCGACTTCGACAACGTTGCGGTACCGACACGCCAACAAATCATTCGCCGGGCGAACAAAGTTGGTGTCGCGGGCTTTCCGGAACGGAATTCGCCTCAGTGTGGCGCTTCGCCGTGCGCGGAGTACAGACTGATATCGCCGTCCTCGCCGAGGAACGCGTTGACCAGCATGATGCGATCCTCGCGCAGCACATCGGGTTCGGGTGCGCTGGTGGTGATGGTGATCTGCGGAATCGACGACCAATTCACGACGTAGCGTTGCGGCGGGCCCTCGTCGTCGGACAGCCGGGCCAGCCGGAACACCGATACCGTCTGGCGCAGCATGAGATCGCGGATGACCTCGGCGATTCGCTCGGGGTCTTCCAGCGCGAACATGAAGCCGAATGTCAACTCGGGCGAGGACACGTAGGCGGGCACAAACTCCGAGGCTAGCCCATCGAGGTGCGGTGCGCAGGCACTACGCGCTGGCAGTTGCCGGGGATGCGCCGGGGCGGATCGACGCGATCCGCAGGCGGTGCGGGCGGGCAAGCGGCACAGCGCGGATCGCACCGGCGCCGAGAGTTGCCCGTCCCAGTCGGACCTCTCGGCGCCGGCGCTGCCATCCACGGGGTTCGCCGCGATGGTGGTCGGCGGACCCGCGGCTACCGCGGGCCGTCGGACTCGGGTTCGACGATCTCGGCCTCGACATAGCTCGCCGGCGGGGCGGCGGCGTCGAATCGAGGATCGTCGGCCGGATCGGCGAGCCGGGGTTCGGCGTCGAGCCCTTGGTCGTCGGCGTCGGCCTCGATCGGGCCCGCGGCGGCGTCGCGTTTGGCCGCGGCCGCCGCTTCGTTCATTTCGATCGCGTCGGTGATCCACTCACCGATCTCCCGGGTGACCTCCTGGACGGTGCCGGTGATGATGGTGGCGATATTGCCGACATGCCGGGCGCCGGAGGACGTCAATTCCTGGATCAGATCTTTGTTGGCTTCGAATTTCCCGATCATTTACACGCCCACTTCGGTAGCCTTCCGCTGTCGCATCACGATAACACCGGGGGCCTTTCGCTTCCGTAGTGCAGCGGGCAGCAGGCCGGCGAAACGGGATTCGAGCAGACTCGGCGGCAGCGCCAGCTGGAAAATCTTCACCCACACCGAAGCGATCTGCTTGCTGAACGGCCCGGTGTTGTACGGGAGACCGTATTTCCGGCACAGCGCCTCGACCTCGGGTGCCATCTCCGGGTAGCGGTTGGCGGGCAGGTCGGGGAACAGATGGTGCTCGATCTGATGCGACAGGTTGCCCGACATGATGTGGAACAGTTTGCTGCCGGTGATGTTGGCCGAGCCGAGCATCTGCCGGACATACCACTCACCGCGGGTCTCGAATTCGGTCTCCTCTTCGGTGAACGTCTGTACGCCCGAGGGGAAGTGTCCGCAGAAGATGATCGAGTACGCCCACAGGTTGCGGACCAGGTTCGCGGTGAAGTTGCCCGCCAGCGTGCTGACGAACAGCGGCCCGGTCAGCGCGGGGAAGATGAGGTAGTCCTTGAGCACCTGGCGCCCGGACTTCCGCAGCTGCCCCTTGATCAGCGGCTTCAGATCCGACCACTTGCGCTTGCCCTGGATGATGTTGTCGGCCTCCAGGTCGTGCAGCATCACGCCCCACTCGAAGAAGACCATCAGCAGGAAGGCGTACACCGGATTGCCCAGGTAGTACGGATTCCACTTCTGATCCTCGTCGATGCGCAGGACGCCGTAGCCGATGTCGCGGTCGCGGCCGTGGATGTTGGTGTAGGTGTGGTGCATGTAGTTGTGCGAATGCTTCCACTGGTCGGCCGGGCAGACCGTATCCCATTCGAACACCCGGGAATTGAGGCCCTGTTCACGCATCCAGTCGTACTGGCCGTGCATGACGTTGTGGCCGATCTCCATGTTGTCCAGGATCTTGGACACCCCGAGCGCGGCGACGCCGGCCAGCCAGAACGGCGGCAGGAACCCCAGGTACATCAGGCCGCGACCGGCGATTTCGAAACCGCGCTGCGCCTTGATGATCGAGTAGATGTATTCACGGTCGCGTTCGCCGAGGTCGGCGACGATGCGGTCGCGGAGCTCGTCGAGCGCGCGGCCGATCTCCTCGACCTGCTCCGGCGTGAGGACGAGTGGGCCGTCCTTCGTCTCGGTCAGAATGGTCATCGGTTGCTCCCCTTCAGTTGTCAGATGTCGATGTCGACGTCGCCGACGGCGGCGCTGACACAGAGTTGGATGGGCTGATCGGGATCGGCGTCGGTCTCACCGTTGCGCAGGTTGCGCGTACAGCCGGTGCGCCGGACGGCGGTGCAGGAGAAGCAGATACCCATCCGGCAGCCGTATTCCGGGTTCAGCCCGGCGGCTTCGGCTTGTTCGAGCAGGCTTTCGCCGGTGTTGTCAGCGCTGACGCCACTGGCGGAGAAGGTCACCGTGCCGTGCGCGTCGGCGGCGTCGACCGGCGCCACCGACACCGTGAACTCCTCGGTGTGCAGGCGGTCGCCGAGCTGTTCGGCCTCGAACACTCTGCGCACCGAATCCATCAGCGGGCCCGGCCCGCACAGGTAGGTGTGCGCGTCGGCGAACCACGGTGCGGTCCGCTCGAGTTCGTCGTAGTCGAAGGCGCTGCCATCCAGTTCCGGATAACGCATCTGCAGTGACACGTTGGGATGGGCGGCGGCGATGGCGGCCAGTTCCGCGCGGTGCGGAACGTATTCCGGCGAGCGGGCGTAGTGCAGGAACACCACCGGGCCGGTGTACCCCTCGTCGGTGAGGGTGCGCAGCATCGACAGTACCGGCGTGATGCCGCTGCCGCCGCTGATCAGCAGTACCCGGTCCGGCCGCTGCTCGGGTAGATGGAAGACACCCGAGGCGGGTGCCAGATCGACGACGAGGCCCGGTTCGGCGGCGCGGTGCAGGTACCGCGAGACCAGGCCTTCCGGATGCACTCGGATGGTCAGGTCGATGCGACGGTCGCGCTGGTGCTGCGAATTCACCGGTGAGTAGCAGCGGGTGTGGCGCACGCCATCGATGACGACGCCGATCTGCACGAACTGGCCGGCGAGCAAGCCGGACCACTGGCGCGTCGGCCGCAGCGACAGCGAGACCGTGCCGGGCACCGAACGGTCCACCCGCACCACTTCCGCCCGCATTTCCCTGGCGGTGAGCATCGGGCGCACCAGCTCCAGATAGCGGTCGAGCGGATGCGGTGTGGTCAGGGTCTGCACCAAGTTGATGAGATCCACCATGCGGTTTCTCCGTGCTGTCGTTGGTCACACTCGGCAGTCGAGCCCGAGACAAATTTCAGTGTACGTCTGTACACTCAATAGTGTGACTGATGACCGGGGACGGATGTCAACCAGCAGCTGGTGTGACGCGAACTACATCTGGAGAAAGAGCGCATGGTGAACGGATGTATGCTCACCGGGATGAGCGAGCAGGCGGAAACTCGGGTCGTGCGCAAAGAGCGCACGCGGCGGGCGCTGCTGGACGGGACCCTCGCGCTCGCCGCGGATCGCGGGTTCGCCGCGCTCAGCCTGCGCGAGATCGCCCGTTCGGCGGGCATCGTGCCCACCGCGTTCTACCGGCATTTCGCCTCACTGGACGATCTGGGCGCCACCCTCGTCGACGAAGGCGTCAAGGCCCTCCGGCTGGCGCTGCGGCAATTGCGCCGCAGGCCGGATGCGCAACTGTCGGAGACCGTGCGTTTCGTCTTCGATCAGGTGGCCGACAAGCGCGAGCTGTTCGGATTCCTCACCCGTGAGCGCCGCGGCGGCTCGGCGGCACTGCGTCAGGCGATCGCCATGGAGATGCAGTTGATCGTGCGCGAGCTGGTGGTCGATTTCTCCCGGATCAGCGCGCTGGACTCCTGGTCATCGGACGATCTCGAGCTGGCCGCGGATCTGATCGTGTCCACGGTGGCCGACGGCATCGCCGATTATGTCGCCGCCGCGCCGCGCGACCAGCAGAGCACCATCGACCGCACGGTGTACCAGGTTCGGCTCATCGCGCTGGGCATGGGCGTCTGGAAGCCGTAGCCACCGCTCATTCCGACGACGCCGGCTCCGGCACCGGGTCCGGTCCGGGCACCGTGAGCAGGGCGAGCAGCCCGAGGCCGAGCACCACGAGCAGGCCGACGATGCCCGCGCGATCGGTGGCGAACGCCCACGCGAAGAAACCGAACAGCATCGGAGCCAGGAACGAGACCGCCCGCCCGGTGGTGGTGTAGAGGCCGAACAGCTGCCCCTCCCGGCCCGCCGGCGCGAGCCGCGCCAGGAAAGAACGGGCCGAGGACTGGGCAGGCCCGACGAACACCGTCAGCATCAGGCCGAACACCCAGAACATGAGCGGGCCGGACACCACGAGCAGCACCGTGCCGCAGATGATCATCGACACCAGCGACACCACGATCACCCGCTTCGGGCCGATGCGGTCGTCGAAGCGGCCCGCGATGATCGCACCGAGTGCCGCGACCACATTGGCGGCGATGCCGAACAGCAGCACATCGGCGTCGGCGATGCCGTACACACCGACCGCGAGCACCGCACCAAAGGTGAACACACCCGCCAGGCCGTCACGGAAGATGGCGCTGGCCAACAGGAATCCGACCGTGCGCCGGTCGGTGATCCACAGCTCACGCAGGTCGCGCCACAGCACCCGGTAGGAGCCGAGGAATCCGGCACTGGCCGCACCCGGGTCGGCTCCGGTGCGCACGACTTCGGGCACCGCGAACAGCACCGGCAGAGCGAACGCCGCGAACCAGACCGCGGCCAGCACGGCGACCAATCGGATATTGAGGCCGTCGTCGGTGGGGATGCCGAACAGCCCGCGCCGGTCGCCGTCACCGGCGATGAAGCCGAGATAGCAGATCAGCAGCAGGAAGATGCCGCCGAAATAGCCCATGGCCCAGCCGAATCCGGACACCCGGCCCACGGTGGCCGGGGTCGACACCTGGCGCAGCATGGCGTTGTAGGGCACGTTGGCCAGTTCGAAGCAGGCCGAGCCGACACCGAGCAGGACCAGTCCGAGCCACAGATCGCGGTAATCGTCGTGCACGAAGAACATCGCGGCCATCGCGGCGATAGTCAACGCGGTCAGCGCACCGAGCGACCGTTTACGGTTGGCGGTGGCGTCGAAGCGCTGTCCGCTGACCGGCGCGGTCAGCGCGACCACCAGCCCGGCGATGCCGAGCGCCCAGCCCAACCAGGCGCCCGCCGAGATATCGCCGGGCAGATCATCGCCGACGCTGTCGGTCAGATACACCGAGAAGACGAAGGTCAAGATGACGGCATTGAAGGCGGCCGAACCCCAGTCCCACAGCCCCCACGCCACCACCTGCCCGCGCCCGGTCCCGGCCGCACCGCGCACGTCGACCTCACTCATACGCGCACCCTAATCGACACCGGGCCACCCAGCCGGGTTCTCGGCAGCGCGCCTGGTCAGGGCGAATCGCGCAGTCGCCGAGCAGGCGCGGGCGCAGCCCCTACCGAGCCGCGGGGCGTCCGGCCTACGCTGGTCCTACACACCTGAAGGATTTATATGCACCCAGTTGCATAGTACTTGCGGTCTCGGATACTCTGTGTGGCATGGCACTCGAGCATGCGCTGCTGGTATCGCTGACCGAACGCGCCGGGTCCGGATACGAGCTGGCGCGGCGGTTCGACAAGTCGATCGGCTATTTCTGGAGCGCCACCCATCAGCAGATCTATCGCGTGCTGCGCCGCATGGAGGAATCCGGCTGGCTGCACAGCGAATCGGTGGCCCAGGAGGGCAGGCCGGACAAGAAGGTCTACTCGGTGAGCGAGGCCGGTCGCGCGGAATTGGCGCGCTGGATCGCCGAACCCACCGAACCCGAACGCGAGCGCAGCGAATTCTTCGTCAAGGTGCGCGCCGCCGCCTACGGCGATCTGGACGCCCTGCTCACCGAGGTCGCCCGGCGTCGCGATGAACACCTGCGGCAACTCGAGCTGTACCGGCTCATCGAGAAACGAGACTTCCCGGCGCCGGATCAGCTCACCGGAACCGGGCTGCACCAGTACCTGGTGCTCCGCGCGGGCATCCGCAAGGAGCTCGGGTCCGCCGAATGGTGCGACGAGGTCCTGCAAGCCCTGCGACCCGACACTCCGCCCTCGCGTCCGACAGCCCCGGGCGCGAACTGAGGTAAGAAAGCGAGCCCGCTCGTGCGATCGACCAGCTACCCCCACCTGTTCGAGCCCCTCGATCTCGGCCACACCACCTTGCGCAATCGCGTGATCATGGGGTCGATGCATACCGGCCTCGAAGATCGGGCCTGGGACACCAACCGGCTCGCGGCCTACTTCGCCGAACGCGCACGCGGCGGTGTCGGGCTCATCATCACCGGCGGCTACGCACCCAACCGCACCGGCTGGCTGCTGCCCTTCGGCGCCAAACTCACCAACAAGACCGAGGCCTACCGGCATCGCGTCATCACCCGCGCGGTGCACGCCGAGGGCGCCAAGATCGCCATCCAGATCCTGCACGCCGGCCGGTACTCCTATATGCCCGGAAGCGTGTCGGCCTCCTCGATCAAGGCGCCGATCAACCCGTTCCGGCCGCGCAAGCTCTCGGCCAAGGGCATCGAGCAGACCATCGACGATTACGCCCGCTGCGCCCGGCTGGCGAAGTTCGCCGGCTACGACGGCGTCGAAATCATGGGTGGTGAAGGGTATTTCATCAACCAGTTCCTCGCACCGCGCACCAACAAGCGCACCGACAAATGGGGCGGAACGCCGGAGAACCGGCGCAGGCTGGCCGTCGAGATCGTGCGCCGCACCCGGGCCGCGGTGGGCGAGGATTTCATCATCGTGTTCCGGCTGTCGATGGCCGAGCTGGTGGAGCAGGGCCAGACCTTCGACGAGATCGTCGCGCTGGCACAGGAACTCGAGGCCGCGGGCGTCAGCATCCTCAATACCGATATCGGCTGGCACGAGGCGCGCGTTCCGACGATCGTGACCTCGGTGCCGCGCGCGGCGTTCGTCGAGTTCACCGCCAAGATCACCGCGCAGGTGAACATCCCGGTCTGCGCGTCGAACCGGATCAATATGCCCGAGATCGCCGAGGAGATCCTCACCCGCGGCGATGCCCAGCTGGTGTCGCTGGCGCGCCCGTTCCTGTCGGACCCGGAGTGGGTCAACAAGGCCGCGCAGAACCGGGTCGACGAGATCAACACCTGTATCGCCTGCAACCAGGCCTGCCTCGACCACGCCTTCCAGCACAAAACGGTGTCCTGCCTGCTCAACCCGCGCGCCGGGCACGAAACCGAGCTGAAGCTGCTGCCCACGCGGCGCAGCAAGCGCATCGCGGTGGTCGGCGCCGGGCCCGCCGGGCTCTCGGCCGCGGTGAACCTGGCCGAGCGCGGACATCGAGTGGAGCTGTTCGAGGCCGATGACAAGATCGGTGGCCAGTTCGACATCGCCCGCCGCATCCCGGGCAAGGAAGAATTCGACGAGTCCATCCGGTACTTCACCCGCAAACTCGAACTCACCGGCGTCACCGTGCACCTCGGAAAACGCGCCACCGCCGCCGAACTCATCGAAGGCCGCTACGACGAGGTGGTGCTGGCCACCGGCGTGCGTCCACGCATCCCCGACATCCCCGGCATCGACCATCCGATGGTGCTCACCTACGCCGAACTGGTGCGGGAGGAGAAACCGGTCGGCAAGCGAGTGGCGGTGATCGGCGCGGGCGGCATCGGCTACGACGTCAGCGAATTCCTCACCGTCGAGGGCCATCCCACGCTGAAACTGGACGAATGGAAGCAGGAGTGGGGCGTCGATTCGGCCGATGAGCAGGTGCGCGGCCAGCTCGCCACCCCCGTCCCCTCCCCCGCGGCCCGCGATGTGGTGCTACTGCAACGCAAGTCCGGCGCGTTCGGCAAGAGCCTGGGCAAGACCACCGGCTGGGTGCATCGGGCGGCGCTGAAGGCCAAGGGCGTCGAGCAGATCGGCGGCGTCAACTACGAACGCATCGACGACAACGGACTGCACATCAGCTTCGGGGAGAAGCGGGAACGTCCGCAGTTGATCCCGGTCGACAACGTGGTCATCTGCGCAGGCCAGGAATCGGTGCGCGATCTGGAAAACGAGTTGCGCGCGGCCGGGGTGAACCCGCACCTGATCGGTGGCGCCGAACTCGCCGCCGAGCTCGACGCGAAGCGCGCGATCGACCAGGGCACCCGCCTGGCCGCTCGGCTCTGAGCCCGCGTGGGGGAGGTGAGCTGACACAGCCGCACGGGCGCGAGTCGCTTACGCTCATGGCGTGAGCTTGCCTTCCCCCACCGCCGATAACCGTGCCGTCGTCACCGGAGCGTCGTCCGGGATCGGAACCGCGCTGGCAGCCGAGCTGGCCATGCGCGGCTACTCGCTGATCCTGGTGGCCCGCCGCGGTGACGTCCTCGAGGAACTGGCGCAGCGACTGACCCTCGCGCACGGCATCACCGCCGAGGTGCGCGCGGTCGACCTGGCCGACCGGGAGCAGCGGGCGCCGCTGGTGGAGGAGCTGTCGGCACGCGATATCGCGATCCTGTGCAACAACGCCGGCATCGCCACCTTCGGCCCGGTCGCCGAGCTCGACCCCGCCTACGAACGCGACCAGCTCGAACTCAACGCCGTCGCCGTACACGACCTCAGCCTTGCGGTGCTGCCGGGCATGATCGAGCGCCGCGCGGGCGGCATCCTGATCAGCGGCTCGGCAGCGGGCAATATGCCCATCCCGAACAATGCCACCTACGCCGCGAGCAAGGCCTTCGCCAATACCTTCTCCGAATCGCTGCGCGGCGAGCTGAAGGGCACCGGCGTGCACGTCACGCTGCTGGCCCCAGGCCCGGTCCGCACCGAGACGCCGGATCCGGCCGAAGCCTCCATCGTCGACCGGATGGTGCCCGATTTCATGTGGGTCTCCTCCGAGTACACCGCAAGGGTCTCCATCGACGCCCTGGCCCGCAACAAGATGCGGATCGTGCCCGGGCTGATCTCGAAGGGGATG
Source organism: Nocardia sp. CDC519 (assembly GCF_059509835.1). Classification (NCBI taxonomy): domain Bacteria; kingdom Bacillati; phylum Actinomycetota; class Actinomycetes; order Mycobacteriales; family Nocardiaceae; genus Nocardia; species Nocardia sp. CDC519. The sequence goes on from NZ_CM183377.1 coordinate 4,649,197, forward strand.
AGTGTGGCCGGGCAGTACGGGCCGCGCGCGGTCACCGCGCCGGTCGCCGGAGCGTTCTACCGGAAGCTCGGCGGCTGATCAGCGCAGCCCGATGACCTGCGGCGATACGGTCGGGCGCCCGATCTCCGGCACTGCCCCGCGCAACCGGTCCACCGTGGTCTCACCGCGCCGGGAACAGCGCGAGCACCTGCTCCATGACCTCCCTGGTCACCTCGTAAGTAGCGGCGGAGACCTCGACGATCGGCACGCGCGCGCCGGTTTCGGTACTGCCGGAGGGCAGTGCGGGGCCGACCACCGCGGTGAGGATGGGAATGCGGCTGTCGTAGAGCGAAACCCAGCGGTGCACGTCGCGGTCGCCGATCTTCTCCACGGTGCTGCCTGCCGCGACATGGGCCGGATCGCGGTACTCGTAGCTCACGGTGACGGTCTCGTTGCGATAGCCGAACAGGCATTGGGTGAGCCTGCGCTGATCGGTGTCGGTGGTGCCGGCCAGCTTCGCACGCACCGCGCACGGGTCGGCGCCGAGCAGCACCGTCGCCACGGTGTCGGGCGAGGTGCCCTGCGGCGGTGACTGCCGCCAGCGCTCGATCATGCCGGGCAGCAGCCGGTCGGCGACCGCGCACGGGTCCTGCCCCGGCGTGGTCGCGCCGAGATAGAACGCGGCGCCGGCCGTGAACCGGGCGGTCGCGCCACAGGAGCCGGGCGGCCCGTCGGGGCGGTCGGGCACCAGCAGCACGCTCACATCGCCGAGCTGTTTGCCGACGCCGTGCCCCGGCCGCAGCTCGGGCAGCAGGGTGGCATGCCAGGTCAGGGTGCTGTCCGCGCCCTGGGTGCCGAGGGTCGCCCGGCACGAGTCGAGACCGACGGTGACGCTCTCGACCCCGCCGAGGTCGTCGAGGACATCGCGCGGAATCAGCGAGCACACGTCGATCTGCCTGGTCGCCTGCGCGACGGTGGCGTGCTGCTGCGGGGTACCCGCCGGCGTCGACCAGAATTCCGGCGGCGGCGCCGGGATCACCGGCGCCGGGAATGGTGCTGGGGCCGCCGGATCGGCCGGCTCGCTCGGATCGGCCCCGCAGCCGATCACGGAAATGAACGCCAAGGCACTGAGCGCGAGCGCGCGGAACATCCTCACGGCCGTCCTCCCGAATCGGTGCCGGGCTGTCGAGTCTGCCGCAGGAGCTATCGGCGCGCAAATAGGTCGGCGGGTCCGGCGCGGGCGTCAACGGAAGGTCGGATCGACGCTCCGCCCGACGTCAGCGGCGCTTGCGGGTCCCGAAGAGGGTGCGGGTGATCTCGCGGCCCGCGACCGTGGCGGCCGAGCGCAGGAAGCTCTTCACCGCCGGGTTCTTCATGATGCGTTCGGCGGCCGAATCCTCCTGCGCGCTCGGTGACCGGCCGGGCACGGGTTCCCGCTCGGCCTCGGGTTCGGCCGCCGCGACGTTGGCGGCGAGCATCTCGTAGGCCGATTCCCGGTCCACGGTCTGCCCGTATTTGCCGTGCAGCGCACTGGCCAGTGCTCGGGACTTGATGGCGTCGCCGCCGATGGTGTCCATGAGCGAACGCGGCGGCTGAATTCTGGTCCACGCCACCGGCGTCGGGGCGCCGCGTTCGGAGAGCACCGTGACGACCGCCTCGCCGATGCCGAGGGAGGTGAGCGCCTGTTCCAGATCGTAGGTGTCGGTCTTCGGGTAGGTGCGCACCGTCTTCGACAGTGCCTTCTGATCGTCGGGGGTGAACGCGCGTAACGCGTGCTGGATCCGCGCGCCGAGCTGCGAGAGCACCGCGTTCGGGATATCGGTTGGCAACTGGGTGCAGAAGAACACGCCGACACCCTTGGAGCGGATCAGCTTGACGGTCTGCTCCACCTGATCGAGAAACGCCTTCGACGCGTCGGCGAACAGCAGATGCGCCTCGTCGAAGATGAAGACCAGCTCGGGCTTGTCCACATCTCCTACTTCGGGCAGGGTCTGGAACAGATCGGCCAGCACCCACATCAGGAAGGTGGAGAACATCGCCGGCCGCGCCGCCTGCGCGCCGAGCTCGAACAGGGTGATCACGCCCTGCCCACCCTCGGTGCGCAGCAGATCGGCCGGATCGAGTTCGGGTTCACCGAAGAAGGTATCGCCGCCGTCGGCCTCCAGGTTCACCAGCGCGCGCAGGATCACCCCGGCCGTCGATGCCGAAACCCCGCCGATGCCTTGCAGATCCGCCTTCCCTTCCGGGCTGGTGAGATGCTGGATCACCGCGCGCAGATCCTTCAGATCGAGCAGGCCGAGGCCCTGTTTGTCGGCCCAGTGGAAGATCAGCCCGAGCGTGGACTCCTGGGTTTCGTTGAGCCCGAGCACCTTACTGAGCAGGATCGGTCCGAACGAGGTGATGGTCGCGCGGATCGGCACCCCGAGACCGCCGGTTCCCAGCGAGACGAATTCGGTGGGGAACCCGGTGGGCGCCCAGTCGGTGGCCGCGGTCTCCACCGCTCGCTGCGCCAGCTTCTCGTTCTGCTCCCCCGGCCGCGACAGCCCGGACAGATCGCCCTTCACATCGGCCAGCACCACCGGCACTCCGGCCCGGGAGAGCTGTTCGGCGATGCCCTGCAACGTTTTCGTCTTACCGGTACCGGTGGCGCCTGCGACCAGACCGTGCCGGTTCATCGTCCGCAGCGGAATCCGCACCCGCGCAGTGGGATCGACCGTGCCGTCGACGACAACGGTGCCCAGTTCGAGCGCTGCCCCCTCGACCGCGTACCCGGCCGCGATCTGCTGCGCTGCCTCCGAACCGCCACCGCCGGCCGCGGCACCTCCACCGGCCTCGGCACCGCCACCGGATGCGGCGCCCCCGCCGGAATCGGCCGCAGCCGCCTCCGCTTCGGCGGCTTCGGCCGCAGCCGCCGCCTCGGCGGCGACGCGTGCGGCTTCCTCGGCTGCCTTGCGCGCGGCCGCGGCCTTCTCCTGTGGGGTGGTCATCGCAGCTCCTCCTGTGTCGAGCCGAACACCCGCCACCCGGAGGGCCGAGACACGCACGGCCGCTGCTCCAGGAGCTCCGAATGGGCGGGTACTTCGCCTGCGGCTTTCCCGCAGTGCCGAACGCCTAACCGGACTACCGAGCGGTACCTCACCACCGGCGATGTACCTGGCCAACAGCGTATCGCCGGATCGGACGCGCACAGGTGAAGTGAGGTAATCGGACACGCCCGGTTCCGCGCTGACTAGGGTATGGCGAGTGTCCGACAAATTAGTGGTGTGGATGGATTGCGAGATGACCGGGCTGCGCCTGGACAGCGACAAGCTGATCGAGGTGGCCGCACTCGTGACCGACAGCGACCTCAATATTCTCGGCGACGGCGTCGACATCGTCATCCACGCCGATGACGAGGCGCTGGCCGCCATGCCGCCCGTGGTCGCCGACATGCACGCCCGCTCCGGCCTCACCGACGAGGTCCGCCGCTCCACGGTGACCCTGGAAGAGGCCGAGCAGCAGGTGCTCGACTACATCCGCCAGTTCGCCCCGACTCCGGGCACGGTGCCACTGGCAGGTAATTCGATCGCCACCGACCGCGCCTTCATCGCGCGCGATATGTCCGCGCTCGACAGCCACCTGCACTACCGGATGATCGACGTCAGCTCGATCAAGGAGCTGTGCCGCCGCTGGTATCCGCGGATCTACTTCGGCCAGCCGGAGAAGGGCCTCACGCACCGCGCGCTGGCCGATATCAAGGAATCCATCCGCGAGTTGGAGTACTACCGGCGCACCGCGTTCGTGCCCGCACCGGGCCCGTCGACCGCGGAGATCGCGGCGGTGGCCGCCGAGGTCATGGGCGAAGCGGAAAACCCGCAGGTCAACGACTCGCCGGTAACCGATTAGCTCCGAAGGGGGTTGACGCGCTACTATCGACCGCGCCGGTGTCGCACCGGCGATGGTGAGTGTAGTTCAGTTGGTAGAGCACCAGGTTGTGATCCTGGCTGTCGCGGGTTCGAGTCCCGTCACTCACCCAAGGGAGTTCGGGCCCGGGAGATCTTTCTCCCGGGCCCGAACTTTTTCACCGTGCGAGAATGCGTCATGACCATCAAGATCGACGCTCTCGACGCCGCACTGCTGGCCGAGCTGGCCGCCGATCCGCGCGCGCCGATCCTCGAACTCGCTCAGCGTCTCGGTATCGCCCGCAACACCGTCCAGGCCAGGATGAAGCGGCTCGAATCCTCGGGCGCGGTGCGCGGATACCCGCCCGATGTGGACCTGCAGGCCGTGGGGTTCGCCGTGCACGCCTTCCTCGGCATCGAACTCGATCAGAACAAGATGGACGCCATCGTCGAAGCGTTGCGCACCTTCCCGCATGTGCTCGAGGTGCACGCGACGACCGGCCGCGCCGATCTGCTCGTGCGCATCGCGGCCCGCACCCAGCAGGACCTGCTCGAGATCATTCAGCGCGTGCACGCCATCCCAGGGGTCAAGCACACCGAGACCATGCTCGCGCTGGCCACTCCGATCCAATATCGCTGCCTGCCCATCGTCGAGCATCTGACGAAGGCGCCGCCCACGTCGTGATGTGACCCAGATCTCTCCCGGCTCGAGCAAACTGACGCACGTCGCGAAGTGCTCCAGATCACTTTTGAGCAGATTGATCAACCTTTCGGCCGACTGTTGACACAGATCACCCATCCACGGCACATTTCGCTGCACCGAACGCAAGTCCCTTCGTTTGCAGCTCACGATCTGGGTTGTGGAAAGAGTGGTGAGGTGTCATGACGACCGTTGCCTGTCCGACCTGTGTGCCCCAGGCCGAGCCGACCACGCCGTACGACCTCGCCGACCGTTACCGCTCCGGGGCGGGCCCGGTCCTGCTCACCGGTGTCCAGGCCATCGCACGACTGCTCGTCGAGCAGCATGTGCGTGATATCCGGGCAGGCCGCCGGGTCGCGACGTTCATCTCCGGCTATCAGGGCAGCCCGCTGGGCGGGGTGGACAAGATGCTGTTCGGCATGCCGGAGGTGCTCGCCGAACACGACATCACCTTCGTGCCCGGGCTCAACGAAGAGCTGGCCGCGACCTCGGTGTGGGGCAGCCAGGCGGACCTGCCCGCCGGCCGTGCGACCCACGACGGCGTCGTCGGGGTCTGGTACGGCAAGGGGCCGGGTGTGGACCGCGCCACCGATGCCATCCGGCACGCCAACATGTACGGGGTCAATCCGCGCGGTGGCGTGCTGTTGCTGGTCGGGGACGATCCGGCCTCGAAATCCTCGACGGTGCCCGCGGTGAGCGAGCGGTCGCTGGCCGCGCTGGGCGTGCCGGTGCTGTTCCCGCGCAACGCTGAAGAGATCATCACCATGGGCATGCAGGGCGTTGCGCTCTCGCGCGCCTCCGGCTGCGTGGTGGCGATGAAGATCGTCGCCGACGTCGCCGACGGCGCGTGGACCGTCGACGCCTCGGTCGCCGACCGGCCGATCGTGGTGCCCGAGCTGCACTGGGAGGGAAAGCCTTTCGTCTACCGGCAGCGTCCGATGGCGGCCCCGACCGACAGTGTGCTCGCCGAGGCCGATCTGTACGGCCCGCGCTTGGCGATGGTCCGCGCGTACGGCGCGGCCAACGATCTCGACGTCATCGAGGTCGATCCGGCCGAGGCCAGGATCGGGATCGCCGCCACCGGCACCACCTTCGACGCGGTCCGCCAGGCGCTGCTCGACCTCGGCGTCGATGAGGCCGCCATGCACCGCGCCGGTATCCGGCTGCTGCGGATCGGGATGCCCTACCCCGTCGGCGCGGACACCGTCACCGAATTCGCCCGCGGGCTCGAACAACTGGTGGTGGTCGAGGACAAGACGGCGTTCATCGAAACGCAGATCCGCGAGATCCTCTACGGCACCGCGGACGCTCCGCGCATCCTCGGCAAGCAGGACGAGCGCGGGGCCCGGCTCATGCCGGTGGACGGCGAACTGACCGCCGGCCGGTTGCTCGCACCGCTGCGCCGGGTGCTGCGTGAGCGGGTCGAACTGAAAAGGACCGCGCCGCCACCCCTCTCGCTGGAGGTGCTCTCCGCCAAGCGCACGCCCTACTTCTGTAGCGGCTGCCCGCACAACCGCTCCACCGCGCTGCCCGAGGGCTCCCTCGGCGGCGGCGGAATCGGCTGCCACACCCTGGTGACCATGTCCGGCCGCAGCGACAGCGCCGTCACCGGACTGACCCAGATGGGCGGCGAGGGCAGCCAGTGGATCGGGCAGGCGCCGTTCACCGATGTGCCGCACCTGTTCCAGAACATCGGCGACGGCACCTTCTTCCACTCCGGGCAGCTCGCCGTGCAGGCCTGCGTGGCGGCCGGGGTGAACATCACCTACAAACTGCTCTACAACGAGGTCGTGGCCATGACCGGCGCCCAGGATGTCGAAGGCATCCTGACCGTCGCCCAGCTGACCCACAAGCTGACCATCGAGGGCGTCAAGAAGATCATCATCTGCGCCGACGAGCCGCAGCGGCACAGGAAAAAGGACCTGGCCAAGGGCACGCTGCTGTGGCATCGCGACCGCCTCGACGAAGCGCAGCGAATGCTGCGCGAGATCAAGGGCGTCACGGTGCTGATCTACGACCAGCACTGCGCGGCCGATGCCCGCAGGCAGCGCAAACGCGGCACGCTGCCGGCGCGCACTACCCGCGTGGTGATCAACGAGGCGGTCTGCGAGGGCTGCGGCGACTGCGGCACCAAGTCCAACTGCCTGTCGGTGCAGCCGGTGGAGACCGAATTCGGTCGCAAGACCCGCATCGATCAGACCTCGTGCAACACCGACTACAGCTGCCTGGACGGCGACTGCCCGTCGTTCGTGACCGTCGAGCTCACCCCGCGCAAGAAGGGCCGCACCCCGAAGAAGGGCGCGCAGCCGCCCGTCGTGCCGGATCCCGGCCTCGGTGCTCCCGAAGGCACGCAGAATGTGCTCATCGCCGGTATCGGCGGCACCGGCATCGTCACTGTGAACCAGGTGCTGGCGACCGCCGCGCTGCGCGCCGGCTACGAGGTGGAAAGCCTCGATCAGATCGGTTTGAGCCAGAAGGCTGGTCCGGTCGTCTCGCACCTGCGCTTCTCCGCGACCGCCCTCGAACCGTCCAACCGGATCACCCCGGGCAGCGCCGATTGCCTCATGGCGATCGACCTGCTCACCGCCACCGACCCGCGCTACCTCCAGTACGGCAACGCGACGAGCACCGTGGCGGTCGCCTCGACCAGCCAGACCCCGACCGGCGACATGGTCTACGACAAGTCGGTCGCCTACCCCGACACCGGCCTCCTGCTGGACCGGCTCACCGCGGCAACGAGCTCGGTGCGGCATTTCGACGCGCTGGCTGCCGCGCAGACACTGTTCGGCAACACCGCGGCCGCCAACTTCCTGATCGTCGGCGCGGCCGTGCAAAGCGGTGGGCTGCGGTTGCCCGCCGCGGCGATCGAGGAGGCCATCGGGATCAACGGCGTCGCGGTGGACAGCACCATCGCCGCCTTTCGCTGGGGACGCGCCGCCATCGCCGATCCGGCGGCCTTCGCCGCGGCTGTCGATGAGGGGCAGCCGCGGCGCACCCCGCCGCCGGTGCCTGCGCATCTGCTGGCGCACACCGACTTCGAGGGTGAGGTGCGGCGGCTGGTCGAGCGGCGCGCGGCCGAACTGATCGGCTATCAGAACGCCACGGTGGCTCGGCGTTACGTCGACACCGTGCAGCGGGTGTGGTCGGCCGAGCGGGCGGTCACCGACCGCACCGATTTCAGCGCGGCCGTCGCACGCGGGCTGTACAAGTTCACCGCTTACAAGGACGAGTACGAAGTGGCGCGGCTGCTGGTGGATCCGGCGTTCCTGGCCGAGGTGCGGGCGCAGGTGCCGGGCGGGGAGAAACTCACCTACCAGCTGCATCCACCAGTGCTGCGTGCCATGGGCCGGCGCAAGAAGGTCGGCTTCGCCCCGAAATCGCATGGGGTGCTGAAGGTTCTGGCCAAGGGCAAGGTGCTGCGCGGCACCAGGTTCGATCCGTTCGGCTACGCCCACGTCCGCAAGATCGAACGCGAACTGCTCGCCCACTACACCGACATGGTGCGCCGCCTGGCCGACGAGCTCACCAGCGAGTCGTACGACATCGCCACGAAAGCCGCCGAACTGCCCGATGTGGTGCGGGGCTACGAGGACGTGAAGCTCGGCAATGTCGAGCTGTATTGGGCCGGATTGCGCGAACTCGGCATCGAGCACTGATCGCGAGCCGGCCTGCCACACAACGCGGACCCGCCACCCATCCGGACGGCGCGGCGGCGCCGACGCATCGACTCGGGCACACACGCCGTGTGCGGCATCCGACACCGCACATCGCAGAGCGACAACAGAAATCCGCCGCACACCAGCGGCGAACAACCCAGCCGCGGCAGCCGCCCGCCCACCGGCACGGCTGCTCGGCGCCCAGGAAAGGAATCGACAGTGACAGTTCTGCACACCGAGGCAGGAGTCTTCGGCCGCTCGCACGAGCTCAGCGCCCGGCGGCATGAACAGGTGGTGTTCTGCGAGGACGACAAGACGGGCCTGAAAGCCATCATCGCGATCCATTCGACCGCGCTCGGCCCCGCCCTCGGCGGCACCCGCTTCTACCCGTACGCCGACGAATCCGCGGCATTGCAGGACGTGCTGCGGCTGTCCTGGGGCATGACCTACAAAGCGGCGGCCGCCGGAGTGCATCTGGGCGGCGGCAAAGCCGTCATCATCGGTGATCCGGCGACCGACAAGAGCGAGCAGCTGCTCGCCGCCTACGCCCGGTTCGTCGACACCCTCGGCGGGCGCTATATCACCGCCGGCGATGTCGGCACCGATACCGATGATCTCGATGTCATCGGCAGACACACCCGGCACGTCACCGGCCGCAGCGTCGCCGCGGGCGGCTCCGGCGACAGCGCCCGGCTGACCGCCCTCGGCGTCTTCCACTCGATGCGCGCCGGCGCCGAATCGGTCTGGGGCGCACCGACCCTCGCCGGCCGCACGGTCGGCGTCGAGGGCGCGGGCAAGGTCGGGCGCGAACTCATCGCGCTGCTGCTCGCCGACGGCGCGGAGGTCTGCGTGGCGGACGTGAACGAGGCGGCAATGCAGCGGGTGGCCGAACAGCACCCCTCGGTGCGATTGCTCGGGGCGGTATCGACCGCACCCGTCGACGTCTACGCGCCCTGCGCCCTCGGCGCCACCCTGACCAGCTCCAGCGCCGCCGATATCGAGGCGAAGCTCATCTGCGGCGCCGCCAACAACCAGCTGGCCGATCCAGGCGTGGAACGGCTGCTCACCGAACGCGGCATCACCTGGGTGCCCGATTTCGTCGCCAACGCCGGCGGGCTCATCCAGGTGGCGGGCGAGCTGCGGGCCGCCGCCGCGGCCGAAGTCGAATTCGAGGTGGCGGGCATCTTCGACCGCTGCCGCGACATCATCGCCGCCGCGAAATCCGACGGCATCGGTACCGGCGAGGCCGCCAATCGGTTCGCCGAACGCCGCCTCGACGCCATCCCGCGGTCGCTCTGACGGCGCCGGCGGAGTTTCAGAGAGGAGACCTGCAATGGCGATCGCGAGCGGAATGTTCCGCACCAAATCGGTGGAACAGTCGATCCGGGATACCGATGAACCGGATTCGAAACTGCGCAAGGACCTGACGGCCAAGGACCTCACCATCTTCGGTGTCGCGGTCGTCATCGGGGCGGGCATCTTCACCCTCACCGCACGCACGGCGGGCACGGTGGCCGGGCCCTCGGTCTCGCTGGCGTTCGTCTTCGCGGCGATCGCGTGCGGGCTGACCGCACTGTGCTACGCCGAATTCGCCTCGACGGTGCCGGTGGCAGGCAGCGCCTACACCTACGCCTACGCGACCTTCGGCGAGGTCATCGCGTGGATCATCGGCTGGGATCTGATCCTGGAATTCGCCCTTGCGGTATCGGTGGTGGCGAAGGGCTGGTCGCAGTATCTCGGCGAAGTGCTCGGTTCCAGCGCACCGGTCGTCCAGATCGGATCGGTGAACTTCGACTGGGGCGCGGTGGTGATCATCGCGATCGTCGGCGTATTGCTGGCCACCGGCACGAAATTGTCGTCGCGGGTCTCGGCGATCGCCGTCGCGATCAAGCTCGGCGTGATCGCCCTGGTCCTGGTGGTCGGCGCGACCTACTTCAAGCCGTCCAACCTGACGCCCTACGTGCCGCCGTCGGAGCCCTCGGAGAAGGCCGAGGGTGTGCGCCAGTCGCTGTTCGCCTTCCTCACCGGTTCCGGCGGCACCAGCTACGGCTGGTACGGCCTCCTGGCCGCGGCGAGCCTGGTGTTCTTCGCCTTCATCGGGTTCGACGTCGTCGCCACCACCGCCGAGGAAACCCGCAACCCGCAACGCGACGTCCCCCGTGGCATCTTCGGCTCGCTGGCCATCGTGACCGTGCTCTACGTCGCGGTGTCGCTGGTACTCACCGGCATGGTCTCCTACACCCAGCTCGCCGACGGGAACGCCACCCTGGCAACGGCTTTCGCCCTCAATGGCGCCACCTGGGTGAAGAACATCATCGCCATCGGCGCGCTCGCCGGGCTCTCGACGGTGGTCATGGTGATGTATCTGGGCCAGACCAGGGTGTTGTTCGCGATGTCGCGCGACGGCCTGCTCCCGCGCGGCCTCGCCCAGACCGGCAGCAAGGGCACCCCGGTGCGGCTGACCGTCCTCGTCGGCGTGGTCTGCGCGCTGCTGGCCGGGTTCGTCGACTTCGGCACCCTCGAGGAAATGGTCAATATCGGCACCCTCGTCGCGTTCGTGCTGGTGTCGGTGGGTGTGCTGATCCTGCGGCGCACCCGACCGGATCTGCCGCGCGGGTTCCGGGTGCCGTTCGTGCCGGTGCTGCCGATCCTGGCGGCGCTCGCCTGCCTGTGGCTGATGCTGAATCTGTCCATCGAGACCTGGCTCCGGTTCGTGATCTGGATGGGCCTCGGCACGGTCGTCTACTTCGCCTACAGCCGCTCCCACTCGTTGCTGGGCCGGCAATCCGTGGCCGAGGAGAAGACCCTGACGCCGGTGTCCTAACCGGCCTCGCAGGCCCCCGGTTCGCCCGCGAGCCGGGGGCCGACGCATGCGCCGACCTGCGGATGTGACGTGTGAAACGATCATGATCCGAATGTGTGGTGGATCTCGTTGCCGGTCCGTAGACTGCGCTGAGGGCAGCCACCGTGGCGCGCCCGTTCGACGAGAAAGACAACCTCTCCTGATGCGTTCCGCGGTAATCGCAGCCTTCATCGGCGCCACCCTCGTCACCGGATCCGCCGGAACCGCCGCGGCGGCGGTCGGCCTGCCGGACATGCCCGATTCCGGTTCGGCCAGCAGCGGCTCGGCGGGTGGCCTGGCCACCACCGGATCCTCTGGCACCGGCTCGGCCGGGCTGCCCAACCTCGACCGGCTGCTGCTCGGCGGCGAGAAACTGCTGTGCGCGGCCACCGGCAGCGCCGCCGCGATGGCGGGCAACGCCCACCTCGGCTGCGACATGCTGCCCTGATCGCACCCTCAAACGAAACGAGCGGGCGCCGGATCACCGGCGCCCGCTCGTGCGTTCTCTGGTCGGATCAGCCGACGTCGGCGTTGCCCGCCTTCCACTCCGACCACGGGATGTTCCAGTCACCGAGGCCGTCCACCCCCGACAGCGTGCCGCCGACGGTGTTCTTGACGATGGTGATATCGCCGCGCTTGGCGTTCTCGAACACCCAGCGGGCATTCTCCGGGCTCAGATTCAGGCAGCCGTGGCTGGTGTTCGAATAGCCCTGCTGCCCCACCGACCACGGCGCCGAATGGAAGAAGATGCCGCTGTAGGAGATCCGGGTCGCGAAATCGACCGGGGTGCGGTACCCGTCGGGCGAGTTCACCGACACACCGTAGGTCGAGGAGTCCATGATGATCTCGCGATGCTTGTCGGCCACGATGTAGATGCCGTTATCGGTGGGCGTGCTGTCCTTACCCATCGACGTCGGCATGGTCCGGATCACCTCACCGTTCTTCTCGACCGTCACCTGCTTGGTGGCGTCGTCGGCGGTGAAGATCACCGCATCGCCGATGGTGAAGTAGGAGTGGATGTCATCGGCGCCGTAGAGACCGTCGCCGAGATCCTTGCCGTAGACGTTGACGTCGATGGTGACCTTGGTGCCCGGCGCCCAGAAATGCTCCGGCCGCCAACGGACTTCGCGATTGTTCACCCAGTAGAACGCGCCCTCGACCGCGGGCTCGGTGGTGATCTTGATGGCCTCCTGGGCGGCCTTGCGGTTCGGGATGTTCTCGTCGAACTGGATCGCCACCGGCTGGCCGATGCCGACGACCTCACCCTCGCCCGGGATGAGGTAGGGCTTGGTCTTGTTATCGGGCGAGGTGGTGGTGAAGCTCATCGTGCTGGTGGTCGCGCCACCGAGCCCGACCGCCTCCGCGACGAGCCGGTAGGTCCGCCCGTAACCGAGCGGCTCGGTGGTGGCCCACGAACGGCCGTCGGCGGCGAGCGTGCCGCTGACCGGCTCCCGCTCTGGCGTGAGCAACGACACGTTGGTGAACTTGCCGTCCTCGACCTGGAACGTCATCGGCGCGGCCGGCGACACACCCACATCGCCATCCTTGACCGGCGCCAGTAGTTTCGGCTTGATCAACTCGGTGATGGGGTTGCGATCGATCGGGACCGACGCGTCCGTCGCCTTCGACGACGAGCACGACGGCAATGCCAACGCCACGACAGCGAGCAGGACCAGCGGTCCTGCGAGTTTCCACGTCGACCGATGTCGACCTCGACCAATGCGCATCTCAACCCCGTTTCAAGTCCCGGTGCAACAGCCCGCACCGACGGCTTCGGATCCCACCGACTACCCACCGAGCTCAACCCACCGCGCCGGGCGGGACCGGTCGAGACCACGTTCTGCCATTCTGCCAGTCTGGCAGGCGGTTCCCAACGTGACGACCGGCTCGTCGCGGCGAGTCTCCAGGGTTAGATACGCCTCGAACGCGCGGCCGTTACGGGCGACGCGACGAAGGCCACACCCGCACGCGAGGTATCGATTTCACTTTCTGCGCCATGGCCTGTTAATGTCTGTCCCGCACCGAAACACGGAGCACGCGCCATTAGCTCAATTGGCAGAGCAGCTGACTCTTAATCAGCGGGTTCGGGGTTCGAGTCCCTGATGGCGCACAGTAACAAGAAGGCCCCGGCGGCACACGACGCCGGGGCCTTTCTCGTTTCCGGGAAGTGTCCGCGCTCACGCGCGAATACACCGGGAAGGTCACGGAAATGTCACTTTCCGGGCCGAAAAACAGACCAGAAGTTGAAAACTTCTGTGAACTGAAGCACAAGAGGTTTAACAGCAAACCCCCTGCACAGCTCAGGGATCGAGGCAGTTCACTCGAGGGTTTCAAGGTCAACATCGCCTCCGATTAGCGATTCGTTCACCTTCCGTTAACCTTCCGTGACCATTCTGCAATCAGGTCGAAGCAAGGGCCGACGCTCCACCCGAGTGGAGTTCCGCGCGACGCGGCGGATCGGGACACGAGGTCCCGGTAACCGCATGAGAGCCACGCGTCGGTGATCGGGAACCGCTGAGTGTTCTCGTCACACAACCAAACCCCACAACAGCACACAGCCCTGTTCCGGCGTGCGCGCAGAGAGCCGCCGCCGTGGATCCGTGCTGCCCAGACGCGGCCGGATCGACACCTGACACGATCAAGGAACCGATTTCGCATGCCTGACCGACGCCTTTCCACCATTCCCCGCCGCTCGCTGCGCGAGGGTTTCGCCTTCGCCGTAGCCGCGGCCGGAATCGTCGCCGTCGCCGCATCCTCCGCGGTCTCGGTCGCCGATGACAGCGTTCCGGAGCGCATCGCGATGGTCTCCGAGCAGCAGCCGGCACAGGCCGAGCCGGTCGCCGACAAGCCTGCCGATCAGCCCGTCGCCGAGGCCATTCCCGCCCCGGCTCCCGCCCCCGCGCCTGCGCCCGCCCCTGAGCCGATTCCCGCTCCCGCTCCCGCCCCCGCGCCGCCGGTCTACCCGGACAACCTCGACGGCTGGATCCGCCAGGCGCTCGACATCATGGCGGCCAAGGGCATCCCCGGCTCCTACGACGGCATCATGCGCAACATCATGCGCGAATCCACCGGTAACCCGCAGGCGATCAACCTGTGGGACTCCAACGCCGCTGCGGGCATCCCGTCCAAGGGCCTGCTCCAGGTGATCGACCCCACCTTCGCCGCCTACCACGTCGAAGGCACCCCGTTCGACATCTGGAACCCGGTGTCCAACATCGTGGCCGCCTGCAACTACGCGGCGCACCGCTACGGCTCGATGGACAACGTCAACAGCGCGTACTGACCCGAATCCGGCGTCTACCGGCCCGACGTACACTGCGCCATGGCCGATTACGCCCACTCCGACGCAGCGGCCAGGAGCCGCGCCGAGAAGGCGCGGCGCCTGGCCGGATTCATCTGGGAACGCGGTATCACCGGCACCGAATTACTGGCGATGCCCGCAGCGCTCCGGCGCAAACTGGCCCGCGCCGCACAGACCAATCCGCCCAGCACCGGCGAGACCTGGGAATCGGTAGCGCGGTTGCTCGACGAGAAAGACGCCTGGGCCGCGCGCAATCCGGACCATCCGGCCGCCGCCCGCGCACATCTGGACGAGAAACTGCTCTGGGTCAAACCGCCGATCACGCCCTGGTCGTGAGCTCAGACGGCTTCGGCCTCGCCGTCCACCGCAGGTTCCGCGCCCCCTCGTTCGGATCGCTCGACGACCCGTTCCGACAACGTCCGCAGCGCGCGCGCCTCCGCCTCGGTGATGCCGTCGATGAACATCTCCCGCACGAGCGCCACATGGCGCGGCGCGGCGCGCTCGAGCAACGCACGCCCCTGCGGCGTCAACCGGATCAGCACACCACGGGCGTCCCCGGCCACCGGCTCACGATCGACCAGCCCACGCGCGGCCATGCGCGCCAGATGCTTGGACAGCCTGCTCTTCTCCCAGCACACGCGTGCCGCCAGCTCCTTGGCGCGCAGACAGCCGTCCGGCGCCGCCGAGAGCGGGACCAGCAGCTCGTAATCGGGCATCGAGAGCCCGTCGGCCGCCAAGCCCGCGGTGATCGCCGCGTCCATCCGCTGACGCAGCAGGATGTAGGCCTGCCAGGTGGCCTGTTCCTCGTCGCTCAGCCATCGCACCACCCCACGATGCTAGCCACAGATGGTTGACATAGACACCAACCGCGGCCGCGAGGGGCTCACCACCAGCCGGTGGTCGCGCCGATCTGGCGTTCCAGCTCCGGGGCGATGGTGCGGACGTAGCTGGCCGTCATGTGGTGCTCGTCGTGATAGACGAGCACATTCCCGATGACCACCCGGCACACCTCGGGACCGCACACCGCATCGCTCAGATCGAGCAGGTGGACGTTCGGGAACGCGGCGGCGGGCTCGACGGCGGGGTTCACCGGTGAGAGCGCCTCACTGCGCGCGATACCGCAGCTCTCGGCGTTACCGCCGGCGGCAAGGCAATCGACCGCGCGGTACCGGGTGCCCTTCTCATTACGCAACCACGGCGTGTCACGGATGGCGAGCACATTCAACTGTCGCTCGGCCATCGCCGACCACACCTCGACGAACTCGTCCGGCGTGCGATCCCCGCCGATCGGCCACTGCGGTTCGGTCGCGGTGGTGAACACCCAATCCGGGCGCTCGGCGCCGAGCCGGTCGATCACCGCGCGCGACCAATCGCGGCAGTCCGGGATATCGAGGCCCCGATACTTGGCGTCCTCGCGGATATTGAGCGGGCAGCCCATCTTGAGCAGCACGACCACCTTCACCCCGTGCGCGTGCCCCAGCGCGTCCAGCGCGGGCAGCCAATGTTCGGCATGGGAGTTGCCGACGACGGCCATGGTGCGCGTTCCGGCCGGATCACCGTAGGTGCAGGTGGTGATCTCGGTGGTGAACCAGTCCGAGATACAGCCGTCGATGGTGGAGGCGGGCACATCGCCCGGCGCTTCCAGGACCGAGGGCCGCACCCGGGCGGGCGGGACCGTGGCGCCGGCCAGCAGGGCCTCAGCACCCGGATACACCACCGGATCGAGCGCGCCGATCGGCCGTGCCGGATTGGTGATCAGCACGCCCTGCCAGAACCCCGAGACCCCGAGCACCAGCGCGGCGACGACGGTGACCGCGACCGCGGCACCGCGGCGCAACCACACCGGCGAGGTGATCGCAGCGCCCGAACGCAGCCGCAGCGGTTCCTCGATCAACCGATTCGTCAGCACCGCGAGCACCAGCGACAAACCGATGATCAGCACCCCGGCTCCCAGGGTGACCTCGGTGGTGTCGGCGCGGATCAAGTAGTAGATGAGCAGCGGCCAGTGCCACAGGTACAGGGCATAGGCCACGGCTCCGAGCTCGACCATCGGGCGGGTGGCCAGCAACCGGGACACCGCTGGCGTCCAGCCCGCTTCGGTGCGCACACCCGCGAGGATCAACGCGACCGCCGCACCCACCGGGAACAGGGCAGCGGGCCCGGGGAACTGGCGCGCACCGTCGAAGAGGATTCCGCAGGTCAGCACTGCCAGCAGGCCCGCCGCCGCGAGCACCGACAACCCCGCCTTCGCCCCCCACCGCGCCGGCATCCGCAGAAACGGCACGACCACCGCGAGCAGGGCGCCGACCAGCAGCTCCCAGGCCCGGGCGCCGCTGTCGTAGTAGATCCATTCCTGATACGTGGTCGAACGCAGCGCCGCATAGATGAACGAGGCGATACCGAGCACCACCGCAAGCGCCGCTACCGCCGGACGGATCGCTTCGCGGCGCCCGGCCCGACGGCACCCCCACGCCACCGCGGCCAGCAACAGGGTGATCGCGATATAGAACTGCCCCTGCACCGCCATCGACCACAGATGCTGCAGCGGGCTCACCGACGGATCGGCCGCCAGATAGTCGGCGGCGGCATTGGCCAGGTACCAGTTCTGGTAATACAGCGCCGAGGCCACCGTCTGGCCCGACATATCCGCCCACTGGGTGTAGGGATGCTCGGCCACCGTCATTACCACGACCAGCGCGAGCACCACGAACAGCGCGGGCAGCAGGCGGCGGGCGGTCCGGCGGAAGGTCTGCCACAGGCCGATCCCGCCGTCGGCCTCGGCGCGGCGCAGCAGCATGCCGGTGAAGAAGAAGCCCGACAGCACCAGGAAGACGTCGACGCCGCCGGAGACCTTGCCGAACCAGACGTGGAACGCGACCACCAGAGCGATCGCCACCCCGCGCAGGCCGTCCAGATCCAGGCGGTAGTCGGCCGGTTTCGCGGCCTCCGGCACCGAATCGGCGGCCGCCGTAGCGACCGCCGAGCCCTCGCTGATCCGCACCAACTGCTCTCTCCCGGTTTAGCTCAATCGCCCGCACACCGGGCGCGCGATGATCGCGCGCGGCGGTAGGCATACAACGGACACAGCTGAATCCCTATCACAACCGGCCGTTTCACCGGAATTCACCGAACACCCCCGCGCGCGTGTCCCGCCCCTGGTCCGCGCCGCGGATCCCCCGCTCGCCACCGGCATCCGGGAGTCATCCGGTTGACAAGTGCGTGGGTCGTCACAACAGTGGATGCGGCGTTCGGACTCAGAGCGCCAATTCCACCGCAGCAGAACATAGAGGAATACATGAACGTTCGCCGGCTCACCGTCAGCGTCGCCGCCGCGGGACTGACCCTCCTCGCGGCCCCCACCGCGCTGGCCGTCCCCGCCCCCTCCGGTTCCGCAGGCACCGGTTCGTCCGCCGTCGACACCGGTTCGGCAGCCACCGGCTCGGCCGGAACCTCGCAGACCGGCTCGGCCGGTGGCGCCTTCGCCAACTGCGAGGACGTCAAGGCCGCGGGCCGGGCGCCGATCTTCCGTGGCGAACCCGGTTTCGGCCCGCACCTGGATCCGGATGGTGACGGATTCGCGTGCCCGACGGTCTGACACTCTCCACACAGACGAACACCCGGTGCGGCTGCTGCCGACCGGGTGTTCGTCTGTTCGCGGGCCCCGCGCTCAGCGGAAGATCTTGACCAGCACCAGTCCGGCGAGCAGCACCCCGGCACCGATGAGGGTGTACTTCACCTTGGGCTCGTTGACCTTGGCCACCACCAGCTGCTTGGTGTCGTCGGCGATCCGCTGCGGATCGGCCCGCACCGCGATCTCGTCCAGCGTGCTGGCCAGTCGCGTCCGCGCGGCCTCGATCTCCTGCTCGATCCGCTCGGTATCCCTTGCCACTTGGCGCCTCCTGTAGACAATTGCCGGGTTCGCGGGCTCCCGGGCCCGGCCGTCGTGCGCGGGCCGGTCCAGGGCTCGCCGACGAGTGTATCCGCGCTCGCTGTCGGCGCCTTCGGTTACGGTTCGGTGATGACCGACAACCGTCTCTCCCCCGGCGATCCCGCCCCCGATTTCACCCTGCCCGACGCCGACGGCAAGGACGTCTCCCTCGCCGACTACCGCGGCCGCAAGGTGATCGTGTACTTCTACCCGGCCGCGAGCACCCCCGGCTGCACCAAGCAGGCCTGCGATTTCCGCGACAACCTCGGCGAGCTGTCCGGTGCCGGCATCGATGTCATCGGCATCTCCCCCGACAAGCCGGCCAAGCTGGCGAAGTTCCGCGACAACGAGGGCCTGAACTTCCCGCTGCTGTCGGATCCCGAACGCAGTGTGCTCACCGCATGGGGCGCCTTCGGCGAGAAGACGATGTACGGCAAGAAGGTCACCGGCGTGATCCGCTCGACCTTCCTCGTCGACGAGGAAGGCAAGATCGAGGTGGCCCAGTACAACGTGCGCGCCACCGGCCATGTGGCGAAGCTGCGCCGCGATCTGTCGGTGTGAGGTGAGCTGTCGGTGTGATCAGCTGCCGTAGGCGTTGACGAAGCATTCGTAGCCGTCGAGCAGCCGCTCCATGCCGAACTCGAAATCGCCTTGCTCCCAATCGATGTCGTCGTCGTCGAAGGCGCGGTTGCTCAGCGCGGACAGCAGCGCCGGGAACTGCTGCGGATCGAGTAGCTGCCGCAGCGGTTCGGTGAAGTCGGCCTCGGACTCGAGGCTCGGGGCGATATCGCGGGCCGCGCGGCGGCGCCCGATCACATACAGCGACAGGTTCATCACGAGCTGGAGCTTGACCGCGTCGGGCACCGGCACCTCGCGCAAGGTGCCGAGTCCGGCCTCGAGCCAGGCCATATTGTTCGGGCCGAGCGGCGGTGAGCCGCCGAACGAAATGTCCAGCGCCCAGGGATGCCTGCCCAGCACCTCGTATTCGCTGCGCGCCCACTGCGCCAGGCCGGCGCGCCAGGAGGTGCCGGGCTCGATCTCCGGCGGCAGCCCGATGACGTGATCGAGCATCATCTCCATCAGGGTCGCCTTGCTGTCCACATAGCGGTACAGCGACATCGCCGTGAACCCGAGTTCGCGGGCGACGCGGTTCATCGACAGCGCCGCGAATCCCTCGGCATCACCGATCGCGATGGCGGCCTCGATGATCTGCTCGAGGCTGAGCCCGCGTTTGGGGCCGCGACCGCCCGGCTGTTCGAGCCCCCACATCAGCGCTACCGCCTTCGGTAGCTCGCCGGTACCGGACGTCATCGTCTGCCATCCTCCTTTGCTCGCGTCGACTCTATCCGTGTCCGCGACCGCCTTCCCTTGCGCCCATAAACTGTTTACTCTATAAACGCAGTATAGGTTATAAACAGTTTTGGATCGGAGATCCTGATGAGTTCCTCTCGCCCACCCGCGCTCACCCTCGCCCACTTGGGCAAGTCATTCGGAGAGCGCGTGGTGCTCGACGGCATCGACCTGAACATCGCTGCCGGAACAGTTTTCTCGCTGCTCGGACCCAACGGTGCGGGCAAGACGACGATGGTGCGCATCCTCGCCACGCTGAGCACGCCGGACCAGGGCCGGGCCCTGGTGTTCGGCCACGACGTCGTCGACGAGCCCGCGATCGTGCGCAGGCTCATCGGCGTCACCGGCCAGTACTCGGCCGTGGACGAGGTGCTGACCGGGGTGGAGAACCTGCACCTCACCGGCAAACTGCTGCACCTGGGCCGTGCCGAAACACGCCGCCGCACCGCCGAATTGCTCGAGCGGTTCGATCTGACCGAGGCCGCGAGCCGTCGGGCGGGCACCTACTCCGGCGGTATGCGCCGCCGCCTCGATCTGGCCATGAGCCTGATGAGCAGACCACGCATCCTGTTCCTCGATGAACCGACCACCGGTCTCGACCCGCGCAGCCGGCGCGATCTGTGGCAGGTGATCCAGGAGCTGGCCAACGACGGCACCACGGTCTTCCTGACCACGCAATACCTAGAGGAAGCCAACCAGCTCGCCGACCGGGTGGCCGTGCTCGACGGTGGCAAGCTGGTCGCCGACGGGACGCCCGAGGAACTCAAGCAGCTGGCCCCCGGCGGCCACATCAGGCTGCGCTTCGCCGACAGTGCTCTGCTGTCGGCCGCCGCCCGGGCGATCGATACACGAGTGGTGCCCGCGGGCGATCGCGTCCTCGCCGATACCGAGCAACTCACCTTGCAGGTGCCCTCCGACGGCAATGCCGGCGATGTGAAGCGGCTGTTGAACCGCTTCGACGAGCTCGATATCGCCGTCGACCAGCTGACCGTGCACCTGCCGGATCTCGACGACGTGTTCTTCGCCCTGACCGGCCACCCCACCTCCGCCGACACCGCAGCCTGACACCGCACCCCGAAACGAGATGACGATGACCACCCTGTCCCCCGCCGCGCGCACCGCGCGCGCCGCCGTCGATTCCGGCACCATGCTGGACCGCAATATCCGCCACACCCTGCGCAGTCCCGACACCATGATCATGACGATCGCGCTGCCGGTGATGATCCTGCTGATGTTCGTCTACGTCTTCGGTGGCGCGATGGATGTGGGTCCGGGCGCCTACATCGACTACGTGGTCCCCGGGATCATCTTGCTGTGCGCCGGTTTCGGCGCCGCGATGACGGCGCCGGCGCTGGCCACCGATATGCACAACGGCATCATCGACCGGTTCCGCACGATGGACATCGCCCGGTCGGCGGTGCTCACCGGGCATGTCGCCGAGAGCGTGATCCGCAATCTGATCACCACGGGCATCGTTATCGGTGTCGCGGTGGCGCTGGGCTTCCGGCCCACCACCGATCCGCTGCGCTGGCTGGGCGCCATCGCGGTGATCGCGATGTTCGTCCTCGCCCTGTCCTGGGTCGCGGCGGCGCTCGGCTTGCTGGCCCGCAACCCCGAGGCCGCCAATGGTTTCACCTTCGTGTTCATGTTCCTGCCGTACGTGAGCAGCGCTTTCGTGCCGACCGAGTCGATGCCGACCTGGCTGCATCCGTTCGCCGAACATCAGCCGGTGACGCCGGTGATCGAGACGATGCGTGGGCTGCTCATGGGCACCCCGATCGGCGATAGCGCGGTGCTGGCGATCGGCTGGTGCGCGGCGATCGCGCTGGCCGGCTATCTCGCGGCGCGCGTGCTGTTGCGGCGCCGCACCATGAACTGATCCACCCGGCCGCCGATCAGCTCGGCAGCACCTGCTCGGCGGCCCACTGGGCCAGCATGCGCACATGCTCGGTCCACCAGGCGTAGGACTCGGCGGTGAAGGCAGGCGGTGGCGGCGACTCGCCGGGAAACAGGAAACCGTGCGGTTCGCCGACCTTCACCTGCGGCGCCGGCACCACCGAATTGCGGCTCGGATCCCACGCGGCGGGCGCGGTTTCCGGTTCCGCTGGCACCAGCGGGATGCCCCGATCGACGCCGGGCCACGAATTCCGGTGGCCGGCAGCGTACTGCGGGCGCGGAGTGGTGTGCAGACTCTCGGTTTCCGGGACCGACGTCGCCGAACCCGGCTGGAATCCCATGGGTTCCGGCGCACGGGCCGGTGCGTGCGGCGGGTGCGCCCCGGTGCCGGGGCGGCCGGATTCGCTGCTGTCGGCGTCGACGGTATGCGAGTTCGCCGCTGACATCGCGTCGGTGGCGGAGGGCCCGGAGTGCCGGCTCTGCTGGGCCAGCAGATACACCCCGCCGCCGGCGAGGCCACTGGCCAGCACACCGGCGGCGGCCACCAGCGCGACCCCGCCACCGCGCTGGCGGCGCACCTGTTCGATCGGAACCACCGTGTCGATCAGATCGTCCATGGCGAACAGCGCGGCGCCGATGGCGGGCGCGGAAGCGGCGATCATGGACGGGAGCACGGGCGCACCGAATCCGGCGACGGCACCGGTGACGGCGGGCTGGTCGGCGCTCGAACCGATCAGCACCACCGCGTCGGGGCGGACCTCGGCGGCATCGAGCTGATCGCGGGCCACCGTAACCGCCGACCGCATGGTCTCCATGGTGACCGCGGCACCCGAATGGCCGGTGGCCGCCAGTACCCGGCTGCGGCCGGGATCGACAAGGGTGAAGGCCTGATAGCCGGGCACCACCTCGCAGATCAGCACGTTGTCGAATTCGTTGAGCCAGGTCATCGCCCCCGCGACGCTAAGATGCGCCGACTTGGTGGATACCAGCGAGGCGCTGCGCCACGGCCCCGAGGCCAGCCTGGTGACGATCGCGCGACGCTCGGCGGCGTCCCGGTAGGCCACCGCCACCCCGTCGATCTCACCGGTGGCGCCGATCTCGGCCGCGATCCGGTCCAGCGCGCGTGCCACCGTCTCGGCCAGCTCGGCCTTCCCGTCACCCTCGGTGGTGGCCACCCGGTGCAGCAGCACCCGTTCGGACAATTTCGCACCCTCCGCGCCGAGGGCCACCGCGTGTACCGCACCACGTTCGGTGGACACGCCGAGAGTGATCACGGATCGAGCCTGTTCGGACCAAGCTACCACAGTTCACGCCTTCCCTGTGCCGCTACCGGCTCACGGACGCATCGAAACCCATGAGCCTGGAGAGATTTCCCTGCATTTCCCCTGGATCCCTGCCCTGAACGCCCGCCGAAGGCACGTGCCCTTGGTATGTGTTCGATACCACGGCCGATGCGGATGGGTGGTGATAAATGACAGTTTCAGGTACCGGGAGTAGCGGCCGTGTGCCGCGGACCGCGCGCTACCGCTAGCCTGGACGTGTGGAAACGCGCACGGAGACCAGGTCGAAACGACGCCTGGACCCTGCGTTGGATCTCCAGGACGATCCGCAGGAGCTGATGCCGCGCAAGCGGCCCACCCAGGAACGCAGCAAACGCAAGTTCGACGCGCTGTTGCAGGCCTCGCGCGAACTGCTGGTCGAGGTCGGGTTCGAATCGTTCACCTGCGAAGAGGTGGCGGCGCGGGCCGAGGTGCCGATCGGCACGCTGTATCAGTTCTTCGCCAACAAGTACGTCATCGTCTGCGAGTTGAATCGGCAAGACCTGGTCGCGGTTTCCCAGGAGCTGGCCGACTTCCACGGCGAGGTGCCGTCACTGGACTGGTTGCGCCATATGAACCAGTTCGTCGATCACATGGCCAGGCTGTGGATGACCGACCCGTCGCGGCGCGAGGTGTGGCTGGCGATGCAGTCCACGCCGTCCACCCGGGCCACCGGCGCGATCCACGAGAAGGAGTTCGCCGAGGTCGTCTCGCAGATGCTGCGCCCGCTGACCCCGCGCACGCCGCGAGCCCGGCGCACGATGATGGCCGAGGTCCTGGTGCACGTGGTGTATTCGATGCTGAATTTCTCGGTGCAGGACGAGCAGAGCCACGCCGACGCCGTCGCCGAACTCAAGCGGCTGATGGTGGCCTATCTGCTGGTCGCCGAGAAGGAATCGCGCACGGCCAGCAAGACCTGAGCCCGGCGACCGCGCACCAGCGTCGTCGATCGCCTCGTAGCGATCAGCTCTCGGGCACCCGGCCCTCGATCAGGTCGGCCAGTTCACCCGGATCCTCCAGCACCACCATCGCCGCGGCGGTATCGCCGTCATGGGTCAGCGACAGGTGCACCCGCGCCCGGGGCAGGAATTCCGCGGCCAGGCCGTGCAGCTTGATGCTCGGCCTGCCCCAGGCGTCGTTGACCACCTCGATCAGCGGATACGGGTTGTCCCCGATCTGCGGGCGGCGCGCGAAGCGAGACGATGCCCAGGCTTTGAGCACCGCCTCCTTCGCCGCCCATCGCGCCGCGTAGCTGCGGGCCGGGTCGGTGCCTTTGCTCTGGCAGTAGCGCCGCTCACCGGCGGTGAAGCTCTCCCTGAGCATGGTCGTCCCGGACCGTTGCAGCTGTTCGGCGAACTCGGAGATGGTTACCAGGTCCAAGCCGATTCCGAGGATGGTCACAGTGGCGCAGCCTACGGCGTGGCGCGCCCCGCGGTGCCGGAACCGTCGACGAGTTGCCCGGTCTCACAACCACGTCCACCGATCCGGTACACACCGTCCGCGCCGAGCCTGGCCTCACCCGAGAGCAGCACGCCCGCTTCGAGCCCGCGCACCTGCGTCGCGGGAGTGCCGTCGCCGCCGAGCCGACGGTCGGCCGGCCGCTCGTAGAGCGGGGCGCCACCGCACATGGCCTCCACGAAGCGCTGACGTCCGGCGAGCTGACGCTGCTGTGCCCGGCGCTGGTAGTCCTCGCGCTGGTCCGGGTCGATCGCCTGGATGAACGCCTCCGGATGCACCACCGCGAGCAGCCCGGACACGTGCCCGAAGCCGAGCGAGGTCACCAGACCCGCCTTCAGCGGGAAACGCTCGCCGAAGCGCAGCGCCTCGCGCACCCACACCAGGTGCGGGTATTCGCGCATCTTCTCGTCGACGCAGTCCAGGCTCCGGTTCGGCGGCACCACACCGTTTTCCAGCACCTGGCACAGGCCGATCAGCTGGAACGCGGCCGCGCCGCCCTTGGCGTGCCCGGTCAGGCTCTTCTGCGAGATGACGAACAGCGGTGCGCCGTCGGAGCGGCCGATCGCCTCGGCGAGGCGTTCGTGCAGTTCCGATTCGTTCGGATCGTTGGCCGCGGTGGAGGTGTCGTGCTTGGAGATCACCGCGATGTCGTCCGCGCCGACGCCGAGCTTGCGCAGTTCGGCGGCGAACCGGGATTCCCGCCCGCCCCGGCCCGCGCCGAGCGCACCGAGTCCCGGCGCCGGGATGGAGGTGTGCACGCCGTCGGCGAAGGACTGCGCGTAGGCCACCACGCCGAGCACCGGAAGGCCGAGTTCGACCGCGATGTCGCCGCGCGCCAGCAGCACCGTGCCACCGCCCTGCGATTCCACGAAGCCGCCGCGGCGGCGGTCGTTGGCGCGGGAGAAGTAGCGGTCGCTGATGCCCTTGGCGCTCATGGCCGCCGAATCCGCGGTGGCCGACATGTCGCCGAAGCCGACGATGCCCTCGATACCGAGATCGTCGAAGCCGCCGGCCACGACCACCTCGGCCTTACCGAGCTTGATCTTGTCGACGCCTTCCTCCACCGACACCGCCGCGGTCGCGCACGCCGCCACCGGGTGCACCATCGCGCCATAGCTGCCGACGTAGGACTGCACCACATGTGCCAGCGCCACGTTCGGCAGCGCCTCTTGCAGGATGTCGTTCGGGCGCGGCTCGCCGAGCAGGTTGTCGACGTAGAGCGAGCGCATCGAGGACATGCCACCCATGCCGGTGCCCTGGGTGTTGGCCACCAGGCTCGGGTGCACCCAGCTCATCAGCTCGGCCGGGCTGAACCCGGAGCCGACGAACGCATCGACGGTGCAGGCGATGTTCCACAGCGCCACCCGGTCCACCGAGGACGCCATATCGGCGGAGATGCCCCAGACGGTCGGATCCCAGCCGGTGGGGATCTGGCCGCCGACGGTGCGCGAGAGCTTGGCCTTGCGCGGCACCCGGATCTCGGTGCCCGCCTTGCGGGTCACCGTCCAGTCGCCCGATTCGGCGACGGGGGTGATCACCGTGTGCTCGGGGTCGGCGGCGTGGAAGGCTCGGGCCTCGGCCTCGCTGCCGACGGTGAACGACAGGTCCTGATCGAGGAACACCGAGGTCATCAGCGGGCTGGTGTTGTCGATCATGGCGCCGTCGTCTTCGTAGCGGCGGATGCCGCAGCGCTCGACCACGGCGTCGTGATACTTCTCGGCCAGCTCGGATTCGGGCACGTAGTCACCGGTTTCGGTGTCGTACCAGCCGGGCTTGGGCTCGTTCTCCCAGGTCACCATGCCGGTGGTCCAGGCCAGCTCCAGCACGCCCGCCGCCGACAGCTCGTCGGAGACCTCCATCTCGAAGCGGGTGCGCGCGGAACCGTACGGTCCGAGCTCACCGGCGCCGACGATCACGACCATATCGGTGAGATCAGCCGTCACCTGTCCCCATTCGGGCACCGGAAGCGCGGAGGTCAGCGTCGGCGGTGCGGGCAGCGCCGGAATCAGCTGCGCCTGCTCGGCTTCCGCGTCGTCCGCGACGGCCTGCTCGGCTTCCGCGGCCTGCTTGGCCAGCGCGGGCAGGTCGAGCTTGGCGCGGGCGAGACCGCCGGTCAGGTCGATCTGCTGCGGACCGTCCGCGGTGACCGCGCGCGCCCGGGACGTGGCCCATTTGAGCAGCTCGTCGGCCATCTCGGCGGTAGACCAGGTCTGCACGCCCGCCTTCTCGACCGCCTCGACCATCGGGTCGTTGTGGCCCATCAGGCCGGTGCCGCGGACCCAGCCGATCAGCGCGTGCACCAGGGTGACCCGGCTCGACCACGACTTCTCCGCCCGCCACTTGGCGACCACCGCGTCCAGCGCGGCCTTGGCCTCGCCATAGGCGCCGTCGCCGCCGAACAGACCGCGGTTGGGCGAACCCGGAAGCACCACATGCAGTTTCGCGTCCACATCGTGGTCGGCGCCGAGCTTGGACAGCCCGCCGATCAACCGCTCCACCGACCACAGCAGCACCCGCATCTCCATTTCGGCGCGGGCGCCGGCATCGGAGAGATCGCCCGCCACGCGCGGGGCCGCGAACGGGAACAGCAGCGTCGGGGTGAGCGCGTCCTTCACCTTGATCTTGGCGCCGCCCGCGGTCTGCACCTGCTCGGTGCCGACCCATTCGATCAGCGCGTCGATATCGGTGTAGGAGGCCATGTTCGCAGGCACCACCCACAGGGCGGCGCCGTTGCGGGCGTTGGCGCGGTAGAGCTCGCGGTAGAAGGCGAGCCGGTTGTCGTCCAGGCCGGAGGTGGTGACCACGACCGTCGCGCCGCCACCGAGCAGGCGCCCGGTGACCGCGGCGGCGATGGAGCCCTTGCTCGCACCGGTGACCACGGCGACGTCGGCCGACCACAGGCCCGGCTCCTCCGTGCTCAGCGCGGCCGTCGCGATCCGCTCGTAGTGGCCGGCCAGCACCGAACGCGCTTCGTGCATGGCGCGCTGACGCCACCACTTCGCCTGGGCGGCAACGGCTTCCCCGGCGCCGGCGAAACCGTCCACCGGCTGCTTGGCGGTCTCGGAGTCCTCGGCCAGCCACAGCCGGGCCAGATCCTCGCGCGCGGTGGCCCAGCGGTCGTCGATCAGCACCGCCTTGCGGGCATCGAACGCGGGGGCGACCAGGCGCGGCCAATCCGAACCCAGCTCGGCCGACACCAGATCGACAAGGCCGTCCTCGGTGGCCTCCGGCGCGGAGATCTCCTCGCTGAGGCCGAGCTGCTCGAGCACCAGGCGCGCGGCCGAGGCCAGCACGCCGTCGCGGCCGGTGATCTGCTCGGTGAACTCGCCGAGCGCGGCGGCGTCCACCGTCGCGCCGCCGCCACCGCCGGTCGCGGGAAGCGCCACCGAGATGCCGCGGCGCGCGGCGACGGCCTGCACGGCGGCGTCGATGGCGGCGTCCACCGAGGCGGCGTCGGACAGCGCACCGGAGACCAATCCGCCGAGATCGCCGCCGCGCACGCTGGCGCCCTCGCGGGTGCCGAGCGAGACCTCGGCGGTGACGTGGCTGGCCCAGCCGTCACCGAGTTCCCAGACCTTCTTGACCCGCTCGGCGATGGCCGCCGGCCGCTTACCGGAGGGGCCGAACACCTTGCGCAGGTGATCGCCGATGGCGTCCGACAGCACCGAGCCGAACGGCTTGTAGGTGCGGGCGAGCCGGTCGACGGTGGCCGACAGTGCGCCCATATCGGCGTCCGCGGCACCGTCGATGGCACCGAGCGAGAGCTCAGCGCCGAGGTCGACCAGCAGCTGGTTGCGCCGGGAGGACACGCCGTCGCACAGGCCTTCGATGGTGTCGACCGGACCGATCTGGTCGATGCGCAGCTTGGTCCACAGTGCGATCAGCACGCGGGTGGCGTCGGCGGCGGTGAAGGCGATGTCGTCCGGGCGCGGTCCGCCCGAGGCGGCCGGTGCGGCGGCCGGAGCCGGAGCCGCAGCGGGTGCCGGTGCGGCGGAGGCGGTTTCGGCCGGTGCCTCTTCGGGCTCGTCGACCGGTGCGGGATCGGTGTCGGTGGAGTACACGATGCCGGCCTCGCGCTCGATATTGAGCACCTCGACGGTGGTGGTACCGAAGGCCGGCAGCTTCAGGGTCTGGCTCGCCAGGTTCGCCACCGTCGGCGTCGCGCCGAGGCCGATCTCCACGAACCGCTCCACTCCGAGTCCGCCGTGCGCGGTATCGGTGAACAGCAGGTCCTGGGTCTCGATCCAGCGCACCGGGCTGGCGAACTGCCAGGCCAGCAGCTCGATCAGCACCACGCGGCACAGTTCGGTCGGCCGCTGCGACCAGGAGTCGAAGTCGGCCAGCACCGCGGCCAGCGGCTCCGAGGGCACCAGATCGGCGATCTCGGCGATGAATTCGCGCTCCAGCGAGAACGGCTTGGGCACCAGGTTCGGGATGTAGCGCCCGACCAGCACCTCCGGATGCAGGTTCTCCGGCAGCAGCTGTTCGAGCTTGTGCCGGAACTCGGGCACACCCTCGCGCAGCACCGTGGAGTGGAACGGGACGTCGATGCCAGGCACCAGGATGAACGCGCGCTTGCCGCCGAATTCGGCGCGGCGACGGTCGATTTCGGCCTCGAGGTGCTCGAGCCCGGCCACCGTGCCCGCGATCGCGTACTGCGAGCCACGCAGGTTCAGGTTGACGACCTCGAGGAACTCACCCGTCTGCTCGGACATACCCGAGACGAACCCGACGACCTCGTCGTCCGGCAGCCCGAACTGCGAGGGCCGGATCGCGGCCATCCGGTAATCGCTGCGGCCCTTGGCATCACGCGGCACCAGCTCGTGCATGGCCGAACCGCGCTGGAACACCACCTCGAGCACGGCCTCCAGCGGCAGCACTCCGGCCACCGCGGCGAGCGCGTTGTACTCACCGACCGAATGCCCGGCCAGGTAGGCGCCCTCGACGAAGGCGCCGGCCTCACGCAGCTCGGCCACCTGCGCCACCCCGAGGGTGGCCATCGCGACCTGGGTGAACTGGGTCAGGTGCAGCACGCCGTCGGGGTGCCGGTGCTCGACGCCGCGTGCCTTCAGGTAGGTCGGGTTGTCCCGCACCACGGCCAGGATGGAGAAGCCGAGCGCGGCGCGGGTGTGCTTGTCGGCCCGATCCCAGATCTCCTTGGCGGCCTTGGACCGCGAGCGCGCGTCCAGGCCCATGCCCTTGCGCTGGATGCCCTGACCCGGGAAGGCGTAGACGGTCTTGGGGGCGGCGGTGCGGCCGGTCGCCGTCATCACCAGGTCGCCGCCGGTGCGGCAGGACACCTCGACGATCTCGCTGCCCTGATCCACCGCGACGCGTTCGACGCGCACGTCGATCTCCGCGCCGGGGCGAACCATGCCCAGGAACCGGGTGGTCCAGGCGGTCAGCGTGCGTGCGGGCACCGAACTCTGCGGATCGACTGCCGACACCGCGTGCTGGGCGGCGGCCGACAGCCACATCCCGTGCACGATCGGGCTGCCGAGTCCGGCCAGTTTGGCGGCGGCGTCGCTGGTGTGGATGGGGTTGTGATCGCCGGAGACGGCGGCGAACGCGGCCATGGTGCGCGGCGCGACGATGGTGACGTCACGGCGGCGGCGCCGTGGGGTGTCGGTGGCTTGTTCGGACAGCGTGCCCGCCGCGCGCGGCGGATCCGACAGCTCGCCGGAGCCGTTGCGGCCGCGGATGGCGAACCGCTCGGTCAGCTCGGCCAGCGGCACCACGTCGAGGCCCTGATCGCGCATCTCGCCGACGGTGACCCGCACCTCGACCACGCGACCCATATCGGTGTCGAGCACCGACGCCGATTCCGCGCGCACCACCAGAATGCTGGTGTCGCCTGGCAGTTCGCGCAGCAGCTCGATCTGGTGATCGAGGTGCACCAGGTCGAGCATGCCCTCGATCACCGAGTCCGCGGTATCGGTGCGGGTCGCGCCGAGCACCGCGAAGACCGCGGGCCAGCAGGCGCCGACCAGGACATCGGGCACGGTGCGGCCGAGCGTGCTGAGATCGGCCGGCAGCCCGGATCCGGTGACGCCGGCGTGGTCGGCGATGAGATCGGGGGTCCAGGCCAGGTTGACGTGGGCGACGCGGCCCTTCACCTCGGGCAGCGCCTGGCCCGCGGCGACCGCGAGCAGCGCGGACATGGCGGCGTCGGCGTCATCGGCGGTGACGACCGGCGCGCCGCCGTTGTACACCGAGACCGGCACGGTGATCCGGATGCGCACCACATTGCCCGCGTACAGCGGGACGGTGAGCTCGACGTAGCTGTTCTCGGCCACCGGACCGGTGGTCTCGACCAGCGTGGCGCCGGTCGGCGGGTGCACCGCGCCTTGTCCGTCGACGGTCCAGTCACCGAGATCGCCGAGCCGGTGTACCGGGTTGACGGTGCTGCGCCCGGACCATTCGACGTCCGGGGCGGCCAGCACCACGTCGATCGGGCCGGAGGTCACCGACGCGGTGCGGCGCGCGTCCACCGGGGCCGGGACGACGCCGGCGCGGACCAGCGAATACGCGGTGTCCTGTTCGAAGCGGTCGAGCAGTTCGCCCACCGGCTCGTCGACCCGGGTGATGCCCGCGACGGCCACCGTGCCGGGGATGATGCACACCTGATCGGCGGAGTAGCGCGGATCATGGGCCTGCCACAGCGAATCCGACCGCCACCAGCGCCGCACGTCGGCGTCGACGACGGGCACGAAGTTCACCGGCTTGCCGGGGGTCTTGCACAGCGAGATGAAGAACGGCACGTCGGCCGGGTGCAGCAGGGTCTCGGCGACGGCCGGGTACTGCTTGCGCAGCTCGCACAGGGCCGCGACCGGGCGCTCCAGATCCTCGTCGGTGAACAGCGTCGGGATCTCGCCGCGGTCGGCGGGGTTGAGCCGGGATTCGGTGCGGCGCAGCATTTCCGCGAAACGGTCGCGCCAGGTGATGTCCAGCCAGACCGAGCGGGTGGCGTCGAGGATGGCCTCGCCGAGGTCGCTGCCGCAGTCGAAGTCCTTGCGCCGGTCCAGGCCGACGGCGAGTTCGACGTAGCGCTCCAGCCATTCGGCGTAGGTCATGGTGGCCAGGTCGCCGAAGTACGGCTTGGCGGTGGCGTCGAGCGCGGCGATGATCTCCTCGCGGCGTGCGGCCACGGCCTCGGCGTCACCGGCGACCTCGTCGAGCAGGCGGCCGGTGCGTGAGGCGGCATTGTCGATCTCATGGATGTCGGCGCCGAGCTGGCTGCGGCCGGAGGCCATGCCGCCGCTGGCGGTGCCCGCGCCCACCCAGTCCGGGGTGCCGGGGGTGTCGACCAGCATCTGCTTGACCTCGGGGGCCGTGGTGGCCTCCAGGGTCGCCATGGCCGCGGTGCCGACGAGCACGCCGTCCAGCGGCATCACCGGGTAGCCGTGCGGGTGCGACCAGGTGCCGGTGAGGTATTCGGTGGCCCGCTCCGGGGTGCCGATGCCGCCGCCGACGCAGACCACCACGTTGTCCCGGGCACGCAGTTCGGCGTAGGTCTCGAGCAGCAGGTCGTCCAGGTCTTCCCAGGAGTGGTGCCCGCCCGCGCGACCGCCCTCGATGTGCATGATCACCGGGTAGCCGGGGATCTCGTCGGCGATCCGGAGCACCGCGCGGATCTGCGCCACGGTGCCCGGCTTGAACGCCACGTGGGTGATCCCGGCTTCGGTCAGTTCCTCGACCAGCGCGACGGCTTCCTCGAGCTCCGGGATGCCGGCGGTGACCACCACGCCGTCGAACGGAGCGCCCGCCGCGCGAGCCTTCTGCACCAGCCGCTTTCCACCGAGCTGGAGCTTCCACAGGTACGGATCCAGGAACAGCGAGTTGAACTGCACCGAGCGGCCCGGGTGCAGCAGCGTCTTCAGCTCGGCGACCCGGTCGGTGAAGATCTGCTCGGTGACCTGACCACCACCGGCCAGCTCGGCCCAGTGTCCGGCATTGGCGGCGGCGGCGACGATCTTGGCGTCCACCGTGGTCGGCGTCATGCCCGCGAGCAGGATCGGCGAACGGCCGGTCAACCGGGTGAACGCGGTCTCGACCACGATCCGGCCATTGGGCAGCCGCACCGGCTTCGGCGCGTACGCCGACCACGGCTGCGCCACCTCGGGAGCCGCGCCCGGAGTCAGCAGGCTGCGCTGGCCCGCGCGAGTCGCGACGGCGACGATGCCGACGCCGGTGCCCTTCAACGAACCGCCGGTCACCCGGGACAGCAGATCGCCGGGGCCGAGGTCCAGAATCCATTCCGCGCCATCGGCGACCACGGCGTCCACGGTCGCGACCCAGTCGATCGGGTCGACGAGGATCTCCTTGGCCAGCGAGCCGGCCAGTTCGGTGTCGAGACCGCACTGACCCGCCCAGCCGGCGACCAGGTCGACGGTGTCGGCCAGCGCCGGGTGGTGGAACGCGACGTCGACGTCGACGTCCTCGAAGACCGGCGCGAACACCGCACCGCCACGCACCTTCGCCTCGCGCTCGCGGGTCTGCTCGGCGTGGATCTGCTCGCACCGCAGCCGTACCCGCTCCAGCTGCGCCGGCGTGCCCGACAGCACCGCGCGCCTGCGACCGTTGCGGATCGAGACCACCGCGGCGGCCGCGGGATCCACGCCCTCGGACACCTCGGCCACGACCGCGCGCAGCTCATCGGGATCGACATTCGACACCGCCACCATCGGCGAACGCTGCCCCACCGGCATCAAGCCGCGCCGACGGGCCACCAGACCGGCTGCGGCGCCGATCAATTGGGCGATGGCGAGCAGTTCGGCGTCGCGGGCGCCGCCGGCTTCCACCGCCGAGGCCGCCAGCCTGCCCTGCGAATGCCCGACGATCGCGACCGGCGCGTGCTCGGCCGGGTCGAGCCCCTGCAACCGGAGCGCGCGCAGCGCGGCCAGCTGGCTCAGCATCACACCCGGCATCGACACCGTCGCCGAACGCAGTACCCGCTCCGACGGCGCCGCGGAGGTCTCGCCCTGATCGGCGTCGACCAGCTCGTCTTCCAGCATCCAGCCGATCGGGTCGAAGCCCATCGGCCGGACCACCAGCAACTGCGCGGCAACGGGCTCTAGCAGCGCCGCGGCCTCGTTCACCAGCGCGGTGAGCTCCGGTTCCAGCGCCGCGTCGCGGCCGATCTCCTCGAGCTCGCCCAGCCACCGGGCCCCCTGACCGCCGAACGCCAGCGCGTACGGCGCCCCGTTCAGCAGACGATCCAGCAAGGGCGATCGCGTTCCGTCGGCTTCGCCCCTACTCGTGTGTGCGCGAAATCCGGTCCCGGCCGTGGTGCTCTCGTTGATCGTCAAGACGCTTCGACTTCCTTCTCGTGGCGACGTGCCGTCCGGGGATGCCGCACGTCCTCGTGCGCGCACTCCTCACCCAACTGGCCCTGATAAGGCGAGGATCGCACAAAATCATGAGGGAACCCTCACGTTTGCTCCGCCGCCACCCGGCTACCGTTCAGTATTTCGGCACGGAAGTACCAGAACCTTCAGAAACATGACCCCTCCTCATGTTTGAACCCGCAGGTCCCCCCACTGTTTCCGTTGACGAAACATGAGTCCCCCTCATATTGCTCGTTATCCAATCGTTATAATCGCTGGTCGGGTTACTCACGAGTACGCCACACCCATCCAACGCTTCGCGATCCGCCCCGAGACCGGTAGAGTTTGCACGGTCGTACCATCAGCGCGAGTGGCGAAATTGGCAGACGCGCCAGATTTAGGTTCTGGTGTCCACGGACGTGGGGGTTCAAGTCCCCCCTCGCGCACCACAGGAATCCGGGCCGCACCCATCGGGCGGTCCGCACTCGTTTCAGGCTACGCAGATCCCGCAACGACCAGCGATGACACGTTCTCAGCGTTGGGAATCATGGGTGCGCCAGTCGACCGGTACACATCTGGCTACCGCTCTTCGAGCGGCCCGCGTGGCGACACCTCGGTGAATCCAGCCGTCGAGCGCTGGGAGCGATGCACCCCCACCGTCGCCGGATCCGCGACCGCGCCGCGAGGTATAGGCGGCAGGACTTCCCGGCCGACCCAGCCGTGCCGCTCGAAGCCATCCGCCGCGCCTGGTGCGCCCGCAGCGTGCGGGCTCCCGGCGGATACCTCGTCTCCCAGGCGAGCGGCCGGGGTGGGCTGCTGCGGCCGCACTCGGCCGATGAGCGTGGCCGGTCGGCAGGGCCTGGGCGACCGCAAGCGACCGGCTAGCGACCCGCGGCGAGTAACGCTGTGATCAGCGATCCGCGGTGCAGTGCAACAGAGTTGGCTTCGTCGGAGGCGTAGCTGGCGGTGGTGACGGTGAGCGAGTCCGGGTTGGGCCGGCCGAGGCAGTGCGGGGCGAGCCGGGTGAAGAACTCGCCGGGGGTGAACACCGCTTCCGGCGGATGGACGCCGGGCCGGTGCGGGCGCATCAAGGCGCCAACGGCCAGCGGGATTCCGGTCACTTCGGCCATCGTCAGCCCGGGTACCTGCCCCAGCGCGCAGGAGACCGTCGCCGGTTCGCCGTTCTTGTAGCCGCGGGCAAGGGCGAACAAGGGCGGCAGATCGGAATCGGCGAGCGCGCCGACCGAGCCCGAAGGCATCAGATTCTCGGCGACGGCCGCGATGGCGGCCGCGTGGGACCGTTGCAGGACCTTTCGGGTCACTCCCCTGCCCAGCAGATGCAGCACAGCGACCACGTGACGGGGCGCAAGCGCGACGTTGACGCTCTCGCGCAGATCGGGGTAGGTGCGGGCGAGCGTCACCGGCTCCGGATGCCCGAAGGTCCATCCCGCTGCCGCTCCGAGACCCGGGTAATCGATGACGGTCTTGTGCAGCGGCTTCTCCCACACCTGCCGGCCCGCACGGATCACCGGGATGGTGTTGCTGATCTGTTCGATCCCGTGGGTGATCGCGGCGCTGGGCCGCCAGGACCGCGTCTGCGGCTGCGCCATGGCCAGATTCCAGCCGGTCACCACCGATTCGGCCCGATCCAGGCCGTGGATACTCTGCACGGCAAGCAGATTCGCCAGCCCGGGGCTGGCGCCCACGCCGAGAACCGCGGTGATTCCGGCGGCCTCGGCCTCGGCGTTCATCTCCAGCATGGTCATGGTCGGCGCGGGGTCGTCGCAGACGTCGATGTAGTCGCGCCGCGCTTCGATGGCGGCGCGCAGCACGCCGGGACCGAACCGGAAGTAGGGCCCGACCGTGTTCACCACGATGTCGCAGTCGCGGATCGCGGCGACCAGACCAGGGTGGTCGGTGACGTCGATGGATCGCGCGGCACAGCGGTCACCCAGTTCGGCGGCCACCAGGCGGGCCCGCTCCTCCGACAGGTCCGCCACCACCAGCTGTTCGACCTCCGGCTCGGAGGCGAGGACTCGTGCCGCCGCCCGCCCGACTTCGCCCGCCCCGCCCAACACCATGACCCGCACCGGAAGCTCCCCTCACATCGACTGGTTACACCGCAACACTATCTGTGACTTTCGGTAACGGCTGGGGGTTTTCGGAATTCTCGGCAGATCGTTTCTGGAACGGCAGCCACCAGTTCCACGAATCGGCGACCGACATCAGAACGGGCACGAGGATCAGCCGCATGACGGTGATGTCGATGGCGATGGCGATGGCCAGGCCGAAGCCGATCTGTTTGAGCTCCAGCACATCCGCCACGGTGAGCGAGCCGAAGACGGCGATCATGATCAGGCCGGCGGCGGTGATCTGGGGTGCGGTGGCCGCCATCGCGCGCCGGACGGCTTCCCGGTTGTCACCGCAGCTCAGATACTCCTCGCGGACCCGCTGCACCATGAAGACCTCGTAATCCATGGACAACCCGAACAGCACCGCGAACATGGCCACGGGCAGGAACGCCTGGATCGTGCCGACGCTGTCGAATCCGAGCAGGGTTTCTCCGTACCCGTACTGGAACACCGCGACCGTGGCACCGAGCGAGGCCGCCGTAGCCAGGGCGTTCAGGATGATCGCCTTGATCGGGATCACCACGCTGCGCAGCGTCACGACCAGATAGATCAGGGAGACGGCGAGCACCAGCAGGACGACGGCGGGAAACATCCGGCCCGTTTCGGCGGCGATGTCGTGGTACAGGGCAGCCATCCCACCGACACCCACCGTGACGCCGAGCCGCGACAGCCGGCCGCCGTCCGTGCGCAGGGTCTCGACGAGTTCGATCGTCTCCGGTGCATCCACCGCATGCGCGGACTGCACCACACCGAGCAGGCAGTTCGGCGATGCCACGTTGTCGACGAGCACCCCGTTGACGGCAGCGCCCACCGGAGTACCCGCCAGGCCCCCGAGCCCGGCGTCGGCCGCCGAGCCGATGGGAGCATCGAATACCGATGCGGCAGAAGACACCCCGGCGGTGTGCCGCACATCCGCGAAGTGGGTGCGAATCGCGGCCACCTGATCGGCGTGCAGCGGACGGCCGCCATCGGCACAGGCCGTGACGTAGATCGGAGCCACCGCGGAGCCGCCGAAGGCCTGCGCTGCCGCGGCATAGCCCGCGCCGGCGGGGGTATCGGCCAGGGTCGGGATGCCGAGGTCGAGCCCGAGCCGCATGCCCGCGGCCGGGATCGCCGATACGACGAGCAGGATCGCCGCCGGGATGCCGAGCAGCACCGGCCGTCGCTGGACGAAAGCCACCCACCGGTACCACCGGCCGTCGCGTTCACCACCATCGCGCGGGGTGGCGATCCGCAGCCGCGACGCCGACAGCGCCAGCAGAGCAGGCAATCCCGTGATCGCGGCGAGCAGCGAGCACAGCACCACCAGCGCCGCGGCGACGGCGATATCGCGGAACACCGGGCCGTCGATGATCAGGATCGAACACAACGACACCATGACGATGACGCCGGAGACGATCACCGTATGCCCCGAGGTCTTCATGCAGACGCTCAACGCGGCGATCACCTGCTCCCGGCTCGGTTTGCCGTCCCCCGGCCCGGGAAGGTGTTCGCGGAAACGGCTGATCATGAACAGCGCGTAGTCCACCCCCACCGCCAGGCCGATGATGGTGGCCACGACGAGCGCGAATTGGGAGGTTTCAGCTATCCCCGAGATTCCCGCGATACCGATACTGCTCGCGGCCACCCCGAGCGCCGCCGAGGCGATCGCCACCACAGTGCCGAGGACCGATTTCAGCCCCCACAGCAGAAGTATCAGGGCCAGCGTCATTCCGACGATCTCGGCGCGGACTTGGTCACGCCGTTCCACATCGGCGAGTGCCTTGTTCAGCGGAGTCTCGCCGGTCAGCTCGGCGGAGGTCCCCTCGCTCATCTCGATGTGTTGCAGCGCGGCTTCGATCCGGTCGGTGGTGTCATCGCGCGCGGCCACCGTGCCGTGCAACGGGATCAGGATCATCGCGGTCCGCCGGTCGTCGGCGATGAGCTCCTGGCCGGCCTGTGGTGTTGTGGGATCGACGATTTCGCCGAGGCCGTCGATGTCCTGTAAGGCGGTGGTGATCGCGCGCACCGCCGTGACCGTTGAACCTGCGTCGGCAGCGGTGACGACGATCGCGGCCTGTTCGGCGCCGAGGCGCGGGAATCGTTCGCCGAGCACCTCCGCGGTGCGGGAGGATTCCGAACCGGTGATCGAATAGTCGGGTAACCGGAGATGTTCGTCCATGCGATCGAACTGGATCCCGCCCACCACGGCGATCAACAACCACACGGCCGCCAGCGGCCATCGGAATCGATAGCACATCCGTGCCCATGCGGCCGCTGTGCCGCGCTGGTGAGCGCCTGGATCGACCGTGGCGGCGGCCTGATCGTCGAGACCGGTTCTCATCGTTGTATCGCCTTCGTCTGTCTGGTGCGGGGATGCGTCGTGGTGCGGGCCCGAGCAGCGGAGGTCATGTCTGCCCGGCCCGCACCACGGCGGGATCTGGCGATCGTCAGTACACGAAGAAGTTGTGTCGCTTCATCTCACCGATGCTGGTGCCGAAGGCGTCAACGACGGTGTCGAGATCGCTGTAGGTGTGCGCGTTGTTGAGCAGGATCGTGTGCAACTCCGGTAGGTACACGTTGTTCAACCGCATGTAGTACGCCAGCGCCAGCGTGGCCTTCACATGGCTGCCCGCCGTCTGGTCGCGCGGTAGCGCGGGCTTGGAATAGTCGAAGCCGATGCTGAACAGGGTGTGCTTTCCGCTCACCCGGGCAGGAACGCCTTCGCGCTCGGCGACCTCCTGGAGTCCGTTGCGCAGGTAGTCGGTGCGGGCGTCGAGCTCGGTGTAGATGGCCGGGTTGTCCCGCAGGTGCCGCAGCACCGCGGCACCGGCCGCCGAGGAGACCGAGTTGCCGCTGGTGGTGCCGCCGCAGAAGGCGCGCGTCGCCCAGTCCTCGAACGGATCATTCGTGGTCCGGGCCGACCATATCGCCCGCGGATGCCCGACGACGGCGCCGCCGGGCAAACCACCGCCGACGATCTTGCCGAGGCAGGTGAGGTCCGGTTCGACGCCGGTCAGCGTCTGCACGCCGCCATAGGTCACCCGGAATCCGCTGACCACTTCATCGAAGATCAACATGACGCCGCACTCGTCGCACACCTGTCGCAGAGCCTGGAGGAATTCGATGTCGTAGTCGACGGCCATCGACGGCATCGGTTCGATCAGCACGGCGGCAAGGGAATCGGCGTTGCGGCGGATCCGCTCGATCGAGATCGGCGAGCCGTACTGCAAGACCAGGGTGTTCTCCACGACCTGACGTTGCGCGCCTGCCGAATTGCTGATCGGCTGTGGTTCGGTCGCGGTGCCGCTGTAGCGGAACCACGACGACACCATGCCCTGGTCGGACCAGCCGTGGTAGTGGCCCTCGAACTTGGCGATCCGGTCCTTGCGGGTGGCGGCGCGGGCGATCCGGGACGCGGTCAGCACCGATTCGGTACCGGAGTTGGTGAACACCACCCCCTTGTCGCCGCCGAACGCCGCGCTGATCAATTGGGCGAGATCCACTTCGGCGGTGTTGCCGATCGCGTTGACGGCGCCCTTCTCCATCGCGGCGGTGACGGCCTCGACGACCACCTTCGGCCGGTATCCGAGGATGTGCGGGCCGAAGCCGCT
Organism: Nocardia sp. CDC519; assembly: GCF_059509835.1. Classification (NCBI taxonomy): domain Bacteria; kingdom Bacillati; phylum Actinomycetota; class Actinomycetes; order Mycobacteriales; family Nocardiaceae; genus Nocardia; species Nocardia sp. CDC519. The sequence continues at coordinate 4,688,558 of NZ_CM183377.1, forward strand.
GGCCAGGTCGATGTAGGTGTTGCCGTCGATGTCGGTGATCGTGGCGCCCTCGGCGGATTCCACGATCAGCGGGTACTCGCTGGGCAGTACGTAGCGGTCCATATGCGTCTGCGCGATCAACGCGCGGTCGGCATCGTTCTTGATCGCCATCGACTTGGGCATATGCCCCGCGATCCGGGTATCGAACAGCTCCTTGAGGTCCTCGCTCATGAACGGGGAGAAGCGGTCGGTGAACCGGCGGGCATTGGACCAGATGTCGATCTCCGGATCGACGGCGCTGACCAATCCTTCTCCGGTGAGGAACGCCAGCCCGAGCAGAGTGAAATCAGTGGTCAGACGCCAGCCCGCGGCACGAAGTACCTTGGTGGCGTCGTCGAAGAAGCCCATCGTCGACCAGGCTTCGGCCTTCTCCTCGAAGTGGTACCTCAGCACCCCGATCAGGTCCTGCCGCTTGCGGGCGGGGAAGGTGGAGCCGGATTCCGGTGCCACCGTGAACGCTTCGATGAACCGGTCGACGGCGCGATCCCATTGCTTCTGGATGCAGCCGTAGTAGAAGGAGGCCAGCGCCCACTTACCATCCTCGGACAGCGTTCCGACCAACCCGTAGTCGAGCATGATGATCTCGCCGTCGTGGGTGAGCATCATGTTGCCCGGATGCGGGTCGACGTGGAACAGGCCGTGGAAGAAGGCCATGGTGTAGAAGGTGTCCTGCATCCGGCGGGCGAGCTCACCCTTGGGGAATTCGCAGGTGGCGAACTCGGTGCCGGGTACGGCGTCGATGAACTCCATCACCAGAACGTCTTCCGAGCACAGCTGCGGGTACACCCGGGGCACCCGGACGAACGGATGCGCGGCGAAGTTCTGCCCCACCTGCTCCTGTCGCTGCGCTTCCAGGCGCATATCGCACTGATCGACCAGGAACGGGCGCAGTTCGGCGAAGTGACTCAGCGCATCGTAGGAGCGTGCGGCCGGAACCAGCTTCTGCAATGTCGTGAGCATCGCCGAGGTCGCCGCGGTGCTCGCGGCAAGACGCTCCCGCACACCGGTTTTCACGATCTTGAGGGCGACCTTCTCGCCGGTGTCGAGTCGGCCCTGATGAACCTGCGCCACTGTGCCGGCCGCGAGGGCGACCGGCTCGAACGACGTCAGGCGGGTCAGCAGATCGGGGTGCGCCTTGTCGTGCAGCACCTGTTCCGATTCCCAGGCCGGCATCGCGGGCATATCGGCGAACAGGTCCCGGAACTCGGCGATGGCGTCGGCGTCGAAGAGCCCGGTCTGGGTCCCCAGGATCTGGCCCGCCTTGGTGTACATGGGCCCCATGCGAAGCAGGAAATCCCGCAGATTAACCGCGACCTGCTGCTTCGACCCGGTACGGCGGAAGTCCCGGTAACCACGGGTCCCGTAGTACGGCAACCATCGGGCGAGGCGCCCCACTTCGCGTACCGCACCGCGCTTCACGGACAACTCAACCACGAATTTCCTCCCGAAAGCATCACGCACGCAGCGCATTCGAATCGTCGTCGGCCCGAAGCACCCGCAGCGAATTATTGGTACTGCCGTACCAGAGCTGCATAGGAGCCGAGACAATTCCCAGGCTCGGGATCGCGATGTAATCGGACCCACTGCGATAGCGGATGCGCATTATTATCCGGCGCCGACCGGCGCCCTGGACCCCTTGGTAATAGCTCGAGTTACCTTGCTGTTCAACGTATTACGGAACACCCGAACGATGGCCGCACGGATGCTCGAACTGGTCGTCCGTCCGAGTCGATATGCGCTGCATCACTGCCGATCGGTACGCGAAGAGCGGCGCCCATGGGCGAGAGCGGTTGACATTCGGCCGACCTATGGGTGCCCCTGTCTACGAGAGTGACGTTTTACTCGGACGTCGATGAAACGCCCTCGAGCCATTGCGCGCATCGGCCGCGAGCCGTCGGGCCGGCTGCCGCGAACGCAACGGATACGCGTTCGCGCGGGATGGCCACCGAATCGGATGCTGGTGGATGGTGTGTGAGTTGGTCGCCGCTCAGTACCGGCTGAATGCTGCCGTCGACGGCCGATGTCGTTCGGAGTGGTGGCATTCGCGCCGACACGCCGCCGATAACCCCAGCCCGCCGAGCGAAGGTCTCTGCCCCGAAAGGCTGTTCACGACCATTCGGCTATTGCCCCCATGTGCTCGTGTTTTCATGAACCCCTGACGCCACTACGGTAGGTGATACTCACGGTGACACGCAAGTGCTCCGCTCGCAGCATGCGGCGACATCGATGGCCCGTCCACACCCAGCCGACCCCCGAAGGAGCGCGGCACCTGCCCGGCCACCGTCCGCGCGGTGGCGAAAATCGATTGCCAAGACAGCAGCCCGTGACGCACGGTTGACACTCGTGACGACTCCCGATACCGATCCCGCCGCTCGCCCTTCCGCACCGACTCCGGTGACGATCCGCCCCTACCGTCCCGAAGACGAGGACACCGTGGTGAGTCTCTGGAGCCGAGCCAGCCGAATCGCTCACCCCTTCATCGAGGGCGAAGGAACCGGCGAGCGCGAGCGCAAGCTTCGGGAGATCTATCTCGTCCACGCCGATAACTGGGTCGCCGAAGTCCCGCCCCACGGCGTCGTCGGACTGCTCGGCATGCTCGGCTCCGAGATCGGCGGCCTCTTCGTCGACCCAGAGGTCCAGAAACTGGGCATCGGAAGGCGCCTGGTCGAGCACGCGCTACACCTGCACGGCAAGGTCACCCTCGACGTCTTCGAGCTCAATTCCTCCGCCCGCGCCTTCTACGCCCATCTCGGCTTCCGCGAGATCGGCCGGCATCCCGAAGAGGACACCGGTTTCACCGCCATCACCCTCGAGCTCGGCGCCTGAGGCTCAGCGCATCGGTGACCGCCGCCGGTGACGCTTCAGAAGGCGGTCCGGCCAGGTGGTCACGATCCCGCCAGGCGTGAAAAGAGGACTTCGGCGCTGCCGCGATTGATCGCGCCGAGCTGTCCGGGACCGAAGCCGGCATAGCTGTCGAGCATCGCGTCGAGCATTCCGCCGGATTCCTCTGGGGCGAAGGGGAAATCGCTGCCATACAGGATGTGTCCTGGAGCCGCGAAGGCCAGCAGTGACGGCAGGGCCGTCGGCGTGGTGGACAACGCGGTGTCGAAGTAGAAACGCTGCAGATCGGCGAGGATACCCGCGGGCGTGGTTCCGGCGTTGAACTGCGCGCCACCGGTGAAGCGCCATGCGGCGAACGGCAGGAAGCCGCCCGCGTGGGACAGGATCACCTTGATCCGGGTATGCCGGCTCATCACGCCGTTGAGCGTCATATGCACCGCGGTGCGGGTGGTGTCGAACGGGAAGTCGAGCAGCGGTCCGGGCATACCGTCCAGCAAGGGAATCGGGGGCGTGGTCGGATGGATGAAAACCACAGCGGCACGCGCGTCGAGTTCGGCCCAGAGTGGCTCGAACTGCTTGTCGCCGAGGTAGCGGCCATGGGCATTCGACATCAGCACCACCCCGTCGGCATGCAACTCGTCGAGCGCGTATGCGGCCTCGGCGATCGCGCCGTCGACATCGGGGAGCGGAAGGCTCGCGAAATGGCCGAAGCGGTCGGGCCGGTCCTTCGTCAGCTCCGCTGCGAACTCGTTGACGCTGCGGGCGACGCCACGGGCTTCGGCGTCATCGCCGAAGTGAGTGCCGGGAGAACTGACCGACAGCATCCCTGTCGCGATGGACCGGCGGTCCATCATCGCGATCGCGCGGTCCGCGTTCCAGGCCGGTGTGGGCCAGCCGCCGGCGGACGCCCCGCGCCGGTCCATCACCTCCCGGTACGACGGCGGGATGAGGTGCTGGTGGACATCGATCCGAGCGGGGACTGTCATCCTTGAGCCTACTAACATTTAGGTTGCTAAATATTGTGCTGTTAGGCTAATCCGCATGGCACAAGGACGCAATACCCCGCCGACGCCAACCGTCGGCGAAGTGGATGCGGAGCAGATCGCGCAGACGGTCGACGCTCTGTTCGTCGCGATACGCCGCGCACGGTCGGCGGGTGCCCAACAGTTCGGTGGCCTCTCCTTACCGCAGGTGGCGCTGCTCGAGCCGCTGATGGACGAGGCCGATCTCCCGGTCGGGCAACTCGCGACCAGCGCGGATGTCAGCGTTCCCACCGCGACCCGAATGCTGCAACAACTGGAGGCCAAGGGGATCGTGGTACGCCGCCGGTCCGCCGAGGACGAGCGGCGCGTCCTGATCTCGCTGACCGACGCGGGGGCCGAGCGCGTGGCATCACTGCGAAAACGGCTGCGGGAGCGTCAGGCCCGCGCCTACGAGACATTCACATCGGACGAGCGGGTCCAGCTCGTCGACCTGCTACGCAGGCTCACCAGACTCGTGACCGAACCGATCGATGCGGAGTAGATCGGCACAGCCGTCCGACCCCCCAGCTTTCGGCGACACTGCCGGGTGCGCTCAGCGCGGTTGGAATTAGCGGCGCAGAGCATCGACAGTGGTCTCTGGAGAGGTGTCGAAACACAACCGGATGTCGGGCGAGCTCTCGATGAGCGCGTTCCCAGGCGCTCGAACAGCAGAGTGTGTTCAGGCGACATGCGCACCCTCGCACCGATCATCGCGACCCGGAATAACCCCTGCGACAAGCACTCTCGCAGTGTCGTCATAGCCACGTCGGGGTCGGCGGGCAGCTGGCAGGAGACGAGCCGACGCCGAGGCCGCCGATGCGGTCGACTGCGTGGGTTGCCTGCGCACTGTGCACGCGACATACCCGGACGATCCCGGTCTGGCCCGGCTGCTCACCGAACCGCGCACGGGCAGTTCGCGCTTCGATGAACTGTGGCGGGCCGCACGCGCCGGGCAACTGCGCAGCCGCACCGTCACGCTCGCGCACCCCGACCTCGGCGCCCTGGAACTCGACTGCGATGCCCTGCTAGCGCCTGAGGCCGACCAGACCGCTGTCGTCTACTCCACCTTCCCTGCCACGTCTGCCTCGGCACTTGGGCCTGCTTCGCACCACCGGAATCGAATGATTCGGTGTGCACTGATGCCGAGGTGATCGACATGGGTTTGATCGGCGCCAAGCGCAGGACACACCGATTCGATGCATGAACGATGCATTACTCGGATCGGGTGCGTAGATTCGAGGTATGAGCATCGAGTGTTCGGCTGTGGTCGCGGTCCCTCGATCCGACGTTTTCGCCTGGTTCGGGCGGCCGGGCGCGTTTGCCCGGCTGGCTCCGCCGTGGCAGCCGGTGACCCTGGTTCAGGAAGCGGGCTCGCTCGCCGACGGACGCGCGGTGCTCGCCCTGCCGGGCGGGCTTCGATGGGTGGCCGAGCACGAACCCGAGGCCTACGATCCGCCGTGTCGGTTCGCCGACCGGCTCTCGCGCGCCGGACTGGCCTCGGTTCCCCTGGCCACGGCGTTGACCTGGCGGCATGTCCATGAATTCGAGGAAGTCGATGCCACCCACACCCGCGTGATCGACCGCGTCGACACCCGGCTGCCCGCCGCTGCGCTGCGGCCCATGTTCGCCTACAGATACCGCCAGCTGACCCATGATCTGGCCGCGCACGAACGGGCGGAGGCCAACGGGCTCGGTCCGTCGACGATCGCGGTGACCGGTTCCTCGGGGCTGATCGGTTCCGCGCTGACGGCTTTTCTCAGCTCGGGCGGGCACACGGTCGTCCGGCTGGTGCGCCGCGAACCGCGCCACCCTGGTGAACGCCGGTGGGACCCGGATCGCCCGGACAAGGACCTGCTCACCGGAGTGGACGCCGTCATCCATCTGGCGGGTGCATCGATTGCGGGGCGATTCACTGAGGAGCACAAACGCTCGATCCGGGACAGCCGAATCGGGCCCACCCGCGCGCTGGCCGAACTCAGCGCCGACAGCGGCGTGCCCGCGTTCATCTGCGCCTCCGCGATCGGCTACTACGGCAATGACCGCGGCGACGAGGACCTGACCGAAAACAGCTCGCGCGGCGACGGTTTCCTGGCCGACGTCGTCACCGACTGGGAAGCGGCCGCCGCCGCGGCTGCCACCGCGACAACGCGCGTCGTGCACGTGCGCACCGGCATCGTGCTGTCCCCGCGCGGCGGCACCCTCCGGTTGCTGCGGCCGCTATTCGCCACCGGCCTCGGCGGGCGGATCGGCGATGGGCGCCAATGGATGTCGTGGATCGGCATCGACGATCTCCTCGACATCTATCACCGCGCGCTCTGGGATGGTGAACTGCGCGGACCCGTGAACGCGGTCGCCCCGCATCCGGTGCGCAATGCGGAGTTCACTCGCACACTGGGCCGGGTAACGCGCAGGCCCACGCCGATACCGGCCCCCGAGTTCGGGCCTGCCCTATTGCTCGGCCGCGAGGGCGCACACGAACTGGCCACGGCGAGCCAGCGTGTCGCGCCGCAGCGCTTGCTGCACGCCGAGCATCCCTTCCGGACACCCGATCTCGAATCGGCGTTGCGCCACGTCCTCGGGCGTAGCCGCTGACGATCCCGCTCGCAGGCAGTAGCGACTAGGTGCGCACCGGCAAACCACGGCAGCACCCGTCGGAACGCCGCATCCCGGTGCCCCGCCGATCATCAGCTGATGCGAACCGTCGGCTGCCCAGCATCGATCAGCCCAACGTGTAAGCGATCGCCCGCCCCATCGATCATCAGCTGATGCGTACCGCTCGGCGGCCCAGCGTCGATCAGCCCAGCGCCGAAGCGATCGCCCGCCCCGCCGCTCGCCCGGAGAAGATGCAGCCGCCCAGGAATGTGCCTTCGAGCGCGTTGTAGCCGTGCACCCCGCCGCCGCCGAACCCGGCGACCTCACCGGCGGCGTAGAGGCCGGGTAGCGGGTTGCCGTCGGGCCGCATGACCCGCGATTTCAGGTCGGTCTGCAAGCCGCCGAGGGTCTTGCGGGTGAGGATGTTCAGGCGGACCGCGATGAGCGGACCCGCCGCCGGGTCGAGGATGCGATGCGGTTTGGCGACCCGGCCCGCCTTGTCACCGAAGTACTGGCGGGCGTTGGTGATCGCCATCATCTGAGCGTCTTTGGAGTATTTGTTGGCGACTTCGCGGTCGCGGGCCACGATCTGGCGTTCGAGATCGTCGTGGTCGAGTTGCGGGCCACGCGCGATCTTGTTCATGCCATCGACGAGTTCGCGGAGGGTATCCGCGACGACGAAATCGACCCCATGCTGCTTGAAGGCCTCCACCGGGCCGGGCGCGCCCTTCGCGACCCGGCTCTTGAGCGTGAGCTTCATGTCCTTGCCGGTGATATCGGGATTCTGCTCCGAACCGGAGAGCGCGAACTCCTTTTCGATGATCGACTGGGTGAGCACGAACCAGGAGTAGTCGTGTCCGGTGGCCAGGATCGCCTTCATGGTGGTGTTGGTGTCGAAACCGGGGAAACACGGTGCGGGCAGGCGTTTTCCATTGGCATCGAACCACAGCGAGGACGGGCCGGGGATGATCCGGATGGCGTGATCGGGCCAGATGGGATCCCAGTTGATGATGCCCTCGGTGTAATGCCACATCCGGTCGCGGTTGACGATGGCGCCGCCCGCGGCCTCGCTGATGCCGAGCATGCGGCCGTCCACATGCGCGGGCACTCCGGAGATCATCGTCTTCGGGCACGGTCCGAGCCGGTCGGCGGGCCAGTTCTTGCGGATCAGATCATGGTTGTGGCCGATACCGCCGGAGGTCACGACCACCGCCTTCGCACGGAAATCGAAGTCGCCCACAGCGGTTCGCGAGGAAGCCTTGCCGCGCTCGAGGTCGGTCGGTTCGAGCACGCTGCCGCGTACGCCGGTGACCGTGTCTGCCTCGACCACGAGTTCATCCACCCGATGCCGGAACGCGAACCGCACCAAACCCTTTCGCTCGCCCTCGAGCACAGGTTCGGCGAACACGCGCACGACCTCGGGCCCGGTGCCCCAGGTGAGGTGGAATCGGGGCACGGAGTTGCCGTGCCCGTCGGCGGACGCCCCGCCCCGTTCGGCCCAGCCGACCAGCGGCGTGACCCGCAGCCCGAGCGCGTGCAGATAGTCCCGCTTCTCGGTGGCGGCGAATCGCACGTATTCGCGGGCCCACTGCCGCGCCCAGTGGTCTTCGTCCTCGCGGTCGAAGCCGGCCGACCCCATCCAGTCCTGCAGCGCCAGTTCGTAGGAATCCTTGATGCCGAGGCGACGCTGTTCGGGACTGCCGACGAAGAACAGCCCGCCCAGCGACCAGAAGGCCTGCCCGCCCAGGTTGTTGCGGTTCTCCTGATCCAGCACCAGCACCCGTCGGCCGGCCTTGACCAGCTCATAGGTCGCGACCAGCCCGGCCAGCCCCGCACCGACCACGATCACTTCGGCGTCGAACGCGGAATCAGGACTGTTGTGTGTCATGTTGTTCCTTCGAATAGTCGCATCGACAGCCGGCGGCCACCCGGACCGTCCCATCGCCTGCGTTCCAACCTAAGCATCGGCGAGTGCCCGAGTCGGCACATTCGCCGAGTCGATATGACCGGAGCGAACCGACCTCGCCCCCGCCGACGCAACGCGGCGCCCGACCCGGCCCTCACCGACTCGGACCGATCGGCATCACAGCATCCGACCGATTCACAGGCGATACACTATCGAATCAGATGCAATAATGCATTCGGTCGCCCATACCGCCGGAAGATAAGGACACGACGTGGCACCCTCCGACGACGTCGCCGCAGCCGCGACGACCGGGAAGCCCTCGACCGGCCGCCGAGTGACCAAGCGGCGCGCCGAAACTCGCCAGCGCCTGCTCGGCGCGGCCTACGAGGTCTTCGCCGAACAGGGTTTCGGCCGCACCAAACCCGACCACATCTGCGAACGCGCCGGCTACACCCGCGGCGCGTTCTATTCGCAGTTCACCAGCATGGACGAGCTGTTCCTGGCGATGTGGGAGCAGCAGTCGGCGCAGCTGCTCGCCAACGTGACGGCGGTGCTGCGGGAGGACCCGGTCACCGATGTCCGCAACGTGCGTGAGGTCGTCGAGCACGTGCTGCACGCGGTGCCAATGGACGACAAGTGGCAGCGCATCAGCCTCGAGGTGACCGCACACGCCCTGCGCAACCCCGGACTGCGCGACCTGATGGTCGCCAGGGAGGAGTCGATCAGCTCCGCACTGCTGCCGGTGGTGCAGACACTGCTGAACCGGATCGGCCGCACCGTCACCGACCCGAAGGCATTGGGACGCGCGCTGGTCGCGGTGCACGACGGCACCGCGGTGCAATGCCTGATGGAGCCCGGCAGCGACGAGGCGCGGGAACTGCGGGTGGATCTGATGCTGCGGGTGGTCATGTCCTACACCCGCGAACAGTAGGGCCGCACCGGCAGGCTCACTTCCCCGGATTGACCGGCGAACGTCGCAGGTATTCGACGTAGCGCTCCCGCATATGCGCCGCGGCGGCTTCGGGGGCGGGATCGCAATAATCGCCGGGGATGATCCACTGGCGGCTGTCGATGTGACGGCGCGCGGCGCGAAGACGCTGGCTCCAATGCCTGCCGCCCTGTTCACGCAGGGCCTGGCCGAGGGCCGAGACCAAGCCGGGTTCGATGCGGCGCAATTGCAGCGGGTCGAAGATGGCCAGCAGCGGTTCACCGCTGTAGGGCGGATCGGCGCAGATGCCGACGTGCCCGGCATGGGTCAGCAGCATGACCGATGCGGGGCCGTCGGCGGTCGCGAACTCGATGACGCGATCCCAGCCCTGTTCGCGATGCCAGGCCGCCATGCGCTCGGCCACGACGTTCGGCTCGGCGGTACCGAAGGAACGCACCAGCGAGGGCACCAGGCTCCAATAGGCTTCCTCGGCCTCGAGGATCGCCGAGCGCAGGGGCCCGAGTGCGTTCACCGCGAATTCCGCTGGGAAGACGACCGAGAACGGCAGGCCCACCGTGTCGGAGAAGCGCAGTGCGAGCGTTCCGTGCACGGTGACGATCTCGACCCGGTCGACGACGATATGCGGCCGCGAGCGCGCCGACCGTGCACGTACGCGCTGTCCGGATTTCCGGTTCTGGCTGATCGCAGGCTCCTTCGGTTGATCCTCGGGGTACACGGCGATGGCTTCGGGGCGGATCGGAGCCGACCCACCCCGAAGCCGGGACCTCACGGGTGCGGGGTCAGGGCAGCGCGGCGCAATTCGACGGCGCGGGCCTGCCCGCGAGCCGGTCGGTGATCCACTGCTGGGAGGCATCCAGCGCCGGGAAGAACGCCAGCACATGCGTGCCGGCCAAGCCGGTCATCGGCGGAATCGAGGAGTTCGCCTCCAATTGCACCGTCGCGCCGCCGCCGCACCAGTCGGCCGCGGTGGCATGGATCGGCGGGAACGGCGCGCCCTCATCGTTCTTCGCCGAGGCGATGAGCACCGGGGCCGAGGGGGTGAGCGAGCCGACGCGCTGTTCGGCGAAGACCGCCCGCAGCGCCGGATTCCGGTCGATCACCGCGGTCAGCGGCTGGCCGCTGCTGGTCCACTGCGCGGTGTGTGGATGGTTCTGTGCCATGCCGACGGGCATAGCGCACTTGCTTTCCGAATCCCGCAGGATCGCCTTGCCGGTGTCGTTGAGTTCGGCGTCGAGCACCGGCCGCACCTGCGGATAGGCGGCGGCCATGCCGTTGAGGATCCAGGCGTGGGTGGGCGCGGCGGCGGCGCGACCATCGTTGTAGCCGACGAAGTACTGGTCGTCGACGACCGGTCCGCCGACGTAGGCGCCGCGCACATTGAGATCGGGGGCGTAGCTCGGATGCAGTTCGGCCGCACCGGCGGAGGCCATACCGCCCTGGGAGTAGCCGTAGAGGATCACCGGGGAATCCGGGGCCAGGCCAGTGCCCGGCAGCCGCAGCGCCGCGCGAGCGGAATCGAGCACGGCGTGGGCCTGCTCTTTACGGTTGAGGAATCCGTGCACGGCCGGCGTGCCGAGACCCTGATAGTCGGTCATCACCACCGCCATGCCGCGCGACAGCAGCGAATACAGCGCCACCACGTCATATTCGAAGATCAGGTTGACCGGCGGCTCGAAATGGATGAACTGGGCGAGCAGTTTCGAGGGCGCGCACTGATCACCCTGGCCCTTCGTTCCGCCCGCGTAGGCGACCAACGGCCGCGGTCCCGGGCCGGTCCATGGCATCGCGGGCATCAGAAAGGTACCCACCGCCGCGGCCGGAGCGCCGTGGGTGTCGCTGCTGGTGTACATCACCCGCGTCGCCGACGCCGGCATCGCGCCCATCGACAGCGCCAAGTGGGATGGCTCGGCGCGCACGATGGCGCCGGGGCCACCGGGTAATGGGGCCGGGGGTACATAGAATTCGGCGCCGGCGACCTCCGTGACCGGCTGGGTCCAGGCCTGCGGGGCACTGATCGCACCGGCCCCGACAGCGAGGGCACACGCCACCGCCGCGGTGAAGCTACGTGCTCGGCTCCTCACGATTCGATCCTTCCGACGATTGGGAAAAGCCCAGGACATCGAGAAAGCGAATACAGCATCGAGATGGATACAGCATCGAGGATCGGGTACCGAGGATAGACCCGTGGCCTGCCGGCCGGTACCACCGCCGGGCGAAAATGCTCGCGGGCGCGGCCCGAGGTCGCCGGAGCTCGGGACCGGTCCGTCCACGTGTGGCCGAGCCGACTACCCGACGGTGGGCCGTGGCGAGGCGGCTCAGGCCGGCTGGCGAGCCTCGACTCCGGGATTCCCCGGCCCGTTCACGCGGGCGATCAGGGCCGAGCGCAGATACCAGAGGCCTTCGGTGGGCGACAGATCCAGGCCGGTGAGCTGCCCGATCCGGCGCAGCCGATAGTCGACGGTATTGGGATGCACGTGCAGGATGCGCGCGGTGCGCTGCCGGTTGAGGTCCATGGCGAAGAACACCCGCAGGGTCTCCATCAGTTCGGGGTGATCGTCCAGCGGCGCCAGCCGGGCGTGCAGGATGTCGCGGCCGATGCCGGGACGGGTGAGCTGATAGTGCAGCGCCAGCTCGGCGAATCGGTACAGGCCGGGGGCGCGCCCGAGCTGATGCACGGTGTCGAGGAGATCATGGGCGCGGTCGGCGGCCGAGGCGACGTCAGCGGCGGCGGCGGTGAGCACAGTGGCGCGGATCGGCACCAGCGCGGCCGCGGAGAGCTTGCGCACCATCTCGTCGAGGTCGGATTCGGCGCAGGCGCTCGCAGGCACCAGGATGGTGCCGCCGTCCACCGACAGCAACGACAGCGCGGTATCGCCGAACTGATCGGCCAGCGCGGCCTGCACCCGGCGCAGCTTGCGCCGCGCGACGACGTGCGGGTCCAGCCGCGGATGGCTCTCGTCCGGATGGGCGGGCAGCGATACCGCGAGCACGTAGTACTCGGCCGCGATCTGGATACCGCACTCGCGCGCCATCTTCGAGGTGGCATGGCCGCCGAGCAGGGCCGAGGTCAGCGTATGCACCGCGGTGTGGTGTTCGGCGACACCGGCGCGATGTTCGCGCACGTAGGCCTTGCTCACCGTCGAGGTGATGAGGTTCAGCAATTCCAGTGCGGCGGTGGTGCCCTCGACGATGTCGCCGCTTCCGTTCGGCTCGGTGCGCGCGAACAACAGGTCGAGGCCGGCTTTGAATCCGGCGTGCACGGCGTGCAATACGGTGTCGATGGGGACGCCGTCTTTGGCCCACTTGGTCGCGGCGGCATTGATGCGTTCGGTGGGCACGGGCTGGTCGTCGCCGTTCATCCGCTGGATGGACCACTCCACGCAGACCCGGACCAGGGCCGCCACGTCTCCGGCCATCACCTCGGTCCCCATGGTGGTGAACGGCGGCACCGAGGCGGCCAGATGGTCGACCAGCCGGCCCGTCAACCGGCGGACATCACGCACGGGCGGTGAGATGGACCGTCCAGGGGTCTGGCATCCGGGGCGAATCGCGTTCTCGATCGTCACGTGTGACCTCCTCGTCACCTGTACTACGCAACGAACATTAATGCGAGCTCGCGCTCACCTTCCACTCCGCTTTGCTCGAGTTGTCCACCACCCCAACGAACCAGGTCTACCAGGCATTATGCCGAAAACGCCGAGCAAATACGGCAACCGAGCGCGACGGAACCTGGGGAACCGCTCACTTTTTGCGACCTACCCGGGCCGGCTGCTTCCCGTTGCGTTTGCCCAGCCCGGTGAAGCGGGACTCGCGCAGCCCGCGAGCTGCGGCTTCGGCCTCGAACCAGGCACCGAGCATGCGCGCGGTCATCGCGATGGCCTCCTGCCGTTCCTCGATCCCGACCTCCAGGGCAGAGGCGCGCAGTACGGCGGCGAAACCGGTGTTGAGCACCACGAACGTCATCAGGTCGTATTCGTGATCGTCACCGGGGCCGAGCACTTGGATGAGCATCACCTTCACCAGCAGCCGCAGCCGTGGTTCGAACTCCGGAATCCCACTGTTGTAGAATTGAACTCCGGCGACGAGCGCGCGCACCAGTGCGGCGTTGGCCACCAGTTCCTCGGTGATCACCTCGAGCACATTGATGGTCAGGTCCTCGACCGAGTTCTCCGACAGATCGAAAACCTGCTGGGTGAAGCGTCTTTCGATGTCCTCGAGCAACCGGCCGAGCAATTCCTCCACGATGACGGTGCGGTCGGAGAAGTAGCGGTAGACCGTGCCGATGCTCAGCCCGGCTTCCGTGGCGATCCGGTTGGTCGAGGTGTTGGCGATGCCGCGCTCACCGAACAAGCGGGCCGCGGTATCGAGAATGTGCTCCCTGGTCGCCTTCGCGCGCTCCTGGCTGGGACGTCGACGCTGTCCGACTGTCTTCGAGGGCATGGCGCTCCCCTGCCGTTCTCGCTGAAAATGAGTTCGCGCTCACCTTAGCGACTACGCCACCGCGCCGTGGTAAGTCCGATCTCGGTGACGGGAGGTTCGCCGTAGAGCCACTCGCGCGCGATGCGATGCCAGTTGTTGGTCGAGCCCAGCTGGCCGAGCGCGGCATAGGTGAACAGGTCGGCGCGGCGGGAGAACACATGCTCCGGCGGCAGCAGCTGATGACGCATACCGCGGAACTCCGAGGCCCGCGGGTCGACGGCGAGCACAACGGCCCCGGTCGCCAGCTCGGGGGTGATGGTGATCCGCTCGTCGAGCAGATGCCAGCCCGCCGCCGCCCACACGTATTCCAAGCATTCCTGTGGACTCACCCCGGCGGCCGGGTCGATGATGCCGCGCCCCACCCAGGCGTCGTAGAGCTCCTTGGCCCGCTGTTCGCCGGCGAATCGCAGGCAGTCACGCTCGAAGTCGGCATCCACCGGGTCCATGCGGTTGTAGACCCCGAAATCGACGAAACCGACCCGGCCGTCGTCGGCGAGCAGGATGTTCCCCGGATGCGGATCGCCGCAGAATTCGTAGTCGACGAACAGCGAGCTCACGTAGAACCGATAGATCAACTCGCCGATCCGATCGCGATCGGCCTCTGGCAACTCCCGGATCTGCTGGAACTGCCTGCCTTCCACCAGTTCGGTCACCAGCACGTGACGCGCGCACAGCTCTTCGACGCTGTCGGGCACCACGATGAACGGATGATCGCGATAGCGTGCGGCCACCCGATGCTGGGTGCGGGCCTCACGCGGATAGTCCAGTTCGCGTTCCAGATTGCGGGTGATCTCCTCGAGCACCGCGGCGTCGGCGGCACTGGGCAGAATGGATTTCCACAGCCTGCTGAAGAACTCCAGGTTGCGCATGTCGGCGGCGATGGCCTCGTCGACGCCCGGATATTGGACCTTGACCGCCACCGCGCGGCCATCGTGCAGGCGAGCCCGATACACCTGGCCGATGGAGGCAGCGGCAATCGGCGTCTCGTCGAAATCGGCGAACGCCCTCGACAGCGGGCCGAGATCGTCCTCGATGACCTTGCGCATCTGAGCGAACGACACCGCCGGCGCCTGATCGCGCAGCTCGGCGAGCTTGACCCGGAACAGTTCCCGATGCGATTCCGGGACCATGTCGATATCGAGCACCGACAGCATCTGGCCCAGCTTCATCGCCGCGCCCTTCATCCCGCCGAGCACGGTGACGATCTGCTGCGCGGTCTGCAAGGCCGAGCGTTCGGCGAGCACCTGCCTGGCCTGCTCGGTGCGCCCGACCATCGACAGCCGGGTGCCCACCCCGCGCACCGCCTGCCCCGCGGCCAGCCGGCCGAGCCTGCTCCCCCGCGCGAAACGGCTCTTCGGCACGCGACCGGCCACGATCTCCCACCTCCTCGGCCCGCGCACCGTATGACGGGCGTCACGATCCTCTCGCGCCCTGGACGATCTTGTCGACCACTCTGCCGAAGTCTGTGCTCGATCACTGCCACGGTGACGGCGAGCGTCTGTCCCGAATCGGGCGAACCTCGCCGGACCCCTATCCCGCAGCGCACCCGAGTGCTTGACTGAGACGAGTGCCGACCGGGTTCGGACGGTCGGTCATCCGACTCGAATGCCAGGGAGGTTCAGCTGATGCCGACTCGCGACAACGCCTGGCCGGAAGGAACACCCTGCTGGGTGGACTGCCAGGTCGATGATGTGACCAAGGCGCGCACGTTCTACGCCGACCTGTTCGGCTGGGAGATCATCGACAGCCCGCACGAGGCGGGCGGCTATCTGATCGCGCTGCGCAACGGGCAACCGGCGGCGGGGATCGGACCCAAACCCGCCGGTATGCCGATGCCCTCGGTGTGGACCACCTACCTCGCCGCCGACGATGCCGACGCGGTCGCCGCGCGGGTCGGCGCCGCGGGCGGCACCGTGATGATGCCGCCGTTCGATGTGCTCGACGTGGGCCGCATGTTCGTCGCGGCCGATCCGACCGGCGGAGTGTTCGGGGTGTGGCAGGCCAAAGCGCACCGCGGCGCCGGGATCTACAACGAGCACGGCGCCTACTGCTGGAACGAGCTGCACACCGGTGATTACCGCCGGGCGCAACAGTTCTACGCCGAGGTCTTCGGCTGGACATACACCGAGATCGGCGACGGAACGAACTTCGTCTACTCGACCTTCGGCCAGGGCGGCGACGACCACCCGCTCGGCGGAATCAACGACGTGACGAAGATGCCCGGCGATGACCAGTCCTATTGGCTGGCCTGGTTCCAGGTCCAGGACACCGACGCCGCGCTCACCCGGGCGACCGAGCTCGGCGCGACGGTGATCAGCGGTCCCGAGGACAGCCCGTTCGGACGGCAAGGCATCGTGCGCGCGCCGCAGGGCGAGACGTTCGCCGTCATCGACCCGACTCGCACGGTCGGCGCACCGCCCACCGGCCAGCCGGCCTGAGACAGCGGGCGCTCGAGGTGGTCCCGCGAGCGCCCGTGGCTCAATCGCAGACCGCGCCGGACGAGGCCGAACCCACGAGCTTGGAATACTTCGCCAGCACCCCGCGGGTGTAGCGGGGCGGCAGCGGAGCCCACCCCTCGCGCCTGTCGGCGAGTTCCTCCTCGTCGACGAGCAGATCCAGGGTGCCCGCGGCGACATCCAGCCGGATCCGGTCGCCGTCGCGGACGAACGCGATCGGCCCGCCGTCGACGGCCTCCGGCGCCACATGTCCGACGCAGAGTCCGGTGGTGCCACCGGAGAACCGGCCGTCGGTCAGCAGCAGCACGTCCTTGCCCAGCCTCGCGCCCTTGATCGCGGCGGTGATCGCCAGCATCTCCCGCATACCTGGGCCGCCCTTCGGCCCCTCGTACCGGATGACGACCACATCGCCCGCGGTGATGGTGCCGTCTTCGAGCGCGTCCATGGCCGCCCGCTCGCGGTCGAACACCCTGGCGGTGCCGAGGAATACATCGGAATCGAAGCCCGCCGACTTGACCACGGCCCCACCGGGAGCCAGCGAACCGCGCAGGATGGTGATCCCACCGGTCGGATGGATCGGCTCGGCCAGCGCGCGCACCACCTTGCCGTCCGGGTCGGGCGGGGCAATGGCGGCCAAATTCTCGGCGACGGTGCGGCCGGTGACCGTCAGGCAGTCGCCGTGCAGCAGACCGGCATCGAGCAGGGCCTTCATCATCACCGGCACGCCTCCGATGCGGTCCACATCGGTCATCACATGCCTGCCGAACGGTTTGACGTCGGCCAGATGCGGCACCCGGCGGCCGACCCTGGCGAAATCGTCCAGGGTCAGATCGACGTTCGCCTCGTGCGCGATGGCCAGCAGATGCAGCACCGCGTTGGTCGAACCGCCGAAGGCCATCACGACCGCGATCGCGTTCTCGAAGGCTTCCTTGGTGAGGATGTCGGAGGTGGTGATGCCGCGCCGGATCAACTCGATCACGGCCTGGCCGCTGCGCCGGGCATAACCGTCGCGCCTGCGGTCGGTCGCGGGCGGTGCGGCGCTGCCAGGCAACGACATACCGAGCGCTTCGGCGGCGCTGGCCATCGTGTTCGCGGTGTACATGCCGCCGCACGCACCTTCGCCGGGGCAGATCGCCCGCTCGATGGCGTCGACGTCTTCGCGGCTCATCAGCCCGCGCGAACACGCGCCGACGGCCTCGAACGCATCGATGATCGTCACCTCGCGTTCGCTGCCGTCGGACAGCTTCGCGATGCCGGGCAGGATCGAGCCGGCGTAGAGGAAGACGCTGGCCAGGTTCAGCCGGGCCGCCGCCATCATCATGCCGGGCAGTGACTTGTCACAGCCGGCGAGCAGGACCGACCCGTCGAGTCGCTCGGCCTGCATGACCGTCTCGACGCTGTCGGCGATCACCTCCCGCGAGACCAGCGAGAAGTGCATGCCCTCGTGTCCCATGGAAATGCCGTCCGACACCGAGATGGTGCCGAACTGCATCGGAAAGCCGCCCGCGGCGAACACGCCGTCCTTGCAGCCCTGGGCCAGCCGGTCCAGGGAGAGGTTGCACGGGGTGATCTCGTTCCACGAGGAGGCCACGCCGATCTGCGGTTTGGCGAAATCGTCGTCGTCCATGCCGACCGCGCGCAGCATGCCGCGCGCGGCGGTTTTCTCCAGGCCGTCGGTGACGTCGCGGCTACGGGGTTTGATATCGGGTGTCTCGGTTCGGTCGGCCACGACCGCCATCATCCTCGCCCCGCCCCGATTACGGCAGTCACCCACGCCGATCGCCGGGCATGGCGCGAATTCAGTAGGCGCTTCCGGTCGGCGGGAGCACGATCACCGGCCACAGGTAGTAGCCGCCGTAATTGGGGTAGCTGTATCCGCCGTAGCCGTAGCCGCCGTACCCGCCATACCCCGGGTAGCCGTAGCCGCCGTACCCGTAACCGCCGTATCCCCCGTAGCCGTAGCCGTAGTACACCGCGTCGGCCGACGCGTCCGGTGCCGCGTGCTCGGCGGATTCGATCGGTTCGAGGATGAGCGGCTCGGCGACGGCGGGCGCGACCATCACAGCGGCCGGCGCGAGGGCGATCGCGGCGACGGCGGCCGCGCGCGCGAGACCGCGCCGGGTACGGGCGAGGACGGTGGTTCGATTCATCGGAACTCCTGGTTCGGATCGCACCGCCGCGGTCTTCGGCGATGCCTGGTCGCGGTCCGCTGATGGCGGGCGGCGCTTTGCTGATCGCCAATTAATGTACCGTTAAACAACGGCACGTTCAACAGGTTTCACGTTCCTGATCGCGGTCGGCACATCTGGGTGCTGCCCACCTCTGATGTGTGGCAGACTCGGCCCGATCACCCGAGCCGGCCGATAGGCGACCGGATACGGAAGGTGATGCGGGAGTTGGGATCGCGATGGATCTGAGCGCCGTCGAGCGCCGGGTGGCCACGGATCGACGTGCTGCCATGGACCGTTCGGCCGAATCCGAACTGCAATTGGCGAACTCGCTGTGCGAGCTGGCCACGGCACTGGCCGCCACCAAGAACGATCCCACCGCGCGCGACCGCTCCGCCGCCGCCCTCGAGCCCGCTCAGGAAGCGGTACTGATCCGGTTGCGCTGGCTCACCAACGGCCATGTCTCGGCTCAATTCGCCGGCCAGGTCCAGGACGCGCTGCGCATCCTGGAACAGGCCGCCCGCGCGATCGGCCATCGGGAACTGGCCACGGCCACCATCCGCGATGCCTGCAACGCCTACCGTCAGGTCGCCGCCACCCATCCGAATGCCGCTGGCGTGTGCGCCGACGGTTTGTCGAAATGCGGTGTGTGGCTGTGCCGTCTGGATCCCGGCGCCGCGGTAGCGGCCACCGAGGAGGCGGTGCGCATCCGGGCCCGGTTGTTCGCCGCCGACCCCGATCAGGCGAGCAAGTACCTCGCCAGTCTGAACACACTGCTGCGGACCCTGATGGTCGGCAGGCAGCGCAAACAGGCCGTCGCCATGTACCGCGAGCGCTATGCCGCGCTCACCTCGCCCGCGATGACGGCGACCATGCGCGAAACCAAGATCGGCGAGATCGGCTTCACCAGTAAGACTCTCGGTGCGCTGAAGAAGCTGGACTGCCCCACCCTGGAACGCGCCGGACGGTTGACCCAGCAGCAGATCCTGTACCAGAGCGCCGGCGATCTCTCCACCATCGAGGAGATCAACTGGAATCTGGCGCTGGTCGGCTTGAAGCCGCTGGCCGCGGGCGCGCTGCCGGATCCACCGTCCAAACCGGTGGATATCGCCACCTCGTTCGGTGCGCTGGCGGTGCGGTGCTCGTCGGCCGACGCGGTGGCGCAGATCCGCGCCGCCGTCATCGCCGCCTACGCGGCCGACGGCGCCGAGCAGGTCGCCATCTCCGCATTTCAGGGCGTGGACCGGACGCATTGGAGCACACCGGATCCCGAACTGAACACCGCGACCGCCCTCGGTGACGATCTGGTGCTGATCGAACGATTGTCGGGTAGCTGGGTAGCGGTGCAGAGCCTGAATTGGGAGATCACACCCGTCGGCAGACATCCGCTCGCGCTGCGGCTGTCGCAGCGCTGGCCGGTGGTCAGCGTGACCACCGTTGAGCAGCTGTCCTACGAATTGTGCTGGTACGAGCAGGGCGTACCGACCCAGTACGCCGCGCTCGGCCGCCCCGCCGAACCGACGCCGCTGGATACGCCGCTGGCGCCGTTGAACTTCGGGGTGCTGGCCGATTACGGCGCCGATTACGCCTCGGAGACGCAGGTGCGGGCGGCGTTCGGCAATACGCCGATGTTCGCCAAGCTGACGCAACTGCCCGCCAGCGGCATTCGGCAGGCGGTGGAGTCGCGGCCGCTCACCGACTACGGCGAGCACGTGCTGTCGTTCCGGGGTGGGCGGTCGAGCTAGCCCGGTTCGGGTAGCGCCGCACGGCCGGGGCCGACGGTCAGAACAAGGTCATCGGTTCGGCCGAGGCCGGCTCCGGCAGCGGCTCCAGTCGCGGCACCTGGGCGCGCACTTCGTCGTGGAAGCGGCGGGCCAGCTCCGGTGCGGCGGCATTGTCGGGGGTGTGCAGGAACACCGTGGGCGAGCGGCCTTCCCGTAGCCATTGCGCGACCGTCACGACCCACGGCTGCCAGCCCGCCACAGTGGGCTCGGTCGCGTCGCGACCGTGATAGCGCACGATCGGGAACTCGGTCAGGGCCCGCATTCGGCGCGGCAGGCGCGGCTTCTTCCCCCATGCCTCGCGTTCACCGTCGCTGGCCGCGGGAGCGGCGAACAGCGTTGTGGTGTCGAACGGTATCCACTCCGCGTCGACCCGTGCCAGCACGCGTTCCAACTGCCGCGCGGTGCCCTCGTCGGTGAAAAACGCGCTGTGGCGGACCTCCACCGCGACGCGATAGCCGCCGGGCAGTCCGCGCAGGAAACCGGCGAGCACGCCGAGGTCGGTGGGGCCGAAGGAGCCGGGCAGTTGGACCCACAGGGCATGCGTGCGCGGGCCGAGCGGTTCGATCGCGTCGAGGAAGGCGCGCAGTTCGGCGTCGGCGCCGTTGAGCCTGCGGTCGTGGGTGATGGTGCGCGGCAACTTGGCGACGAAAC
The DNA here is from genome assembly GCF_059509835.1 of Nocardia sp. CDC519. NCBI lineage: Bacteria > Bacillati > Actinomycetota > Actinomycetes > Mycobacteriales > Nocardiaceae > Nocardia > Nocardia sp. CDC519. The sequence goes on from NZ_CM183377.1 coordinate 4,709,445, forward strand.
GGAAATCCGGCGCGGTCTGCGCGGCCCAGGTCCGCACGGTCTGCGGTGACGGGGTGGCGTAGAAGGTGGTGTTGCCCTCGACCGCGTTGCACCGGGCCGCGTACCACTCCAACCGCTGCCCGGCGGGCAGCTGCCGCTGCTGCCAGTGCGGATGCTGCCACATCGCACATCCCACATGAAGCCGCATGCCCCGACGCTAGCGCACCCGCCCGACAGGACTTAATCGGTACATGTAGTATCCCCTTCATGCGGATGGGCGAGGGCGTCGAATGGGGCATCCACTGCTGCCTCACCATTGCGTGGCTCGAGGATCAGGGACCGATCCCCACCACCCGGCTCGCGCAATGGTTCGACCTGCCGCAGCAGTATCTGAAGAAGCGGCTCCAAGATCTGGTGCGCGCACAGATCCTGACATCGATCCCCGGCGCGCGCGGCGGTTTCGAACTCGCGCGCCGCCCCGAGCGGATCACCCTGATGGATGTGGTGAGCGCGATCGAAGGGCCGGACGAGGCCTTCCGGTGCACCGAGATCCGCCGGCACGGCGCGGGTAGCACGGCACCCGCGTCGCGTTTCGCCCGCCCCTGCGGCGTTGCCACCGCCATGCGCAGGGCCGAACTGGCCTGGCGGCGCGAACTCGCCGCGACGACCATCGCCGATCTGATGGCACAGACGCCCGCGAGCACCGCCGAATGGACCCGGCGCACATATGCGCAGATGAACTAGCACGCAGCCGCCCAGGCAGCGGGTGCACACGTGAGGAGAATGGGGATGTCAGATATCCCGATAACGCACCATGGAAGCACGGATGCTGTTCCCGGTAGCGCCCCGGGCAGACTCGGCTCGAACGGATCCGTCGCGAGTTGGCCGGGCGCGAGCCGGACCGGCGCGAGTGATGCTGGCGCGGGTGGGACCGGGCGGGTGGGACCGGGGCGGGTGGTGCCGTCGCGAGCGGGACCGACGCGGGTGGCGCCGGCCCGCATGAGCTCGGCGACGAGCGCAGCATGAGCGGACGCGATACGAGCGAAACCGGCACGAGCGAACGCAGCTCGGGTGGGCTCGGGGCGGTGTGGATGCTCGGGCTCGGGACCTTCGCCGTCGGTACCGATGCGTTCGTGGTGGCCGGGTTTCTGCCGGATATGGCCGCATCCCTCGCGGTGTCCACGGCGACGGCGGGGCTGTCGATCACGGTGTTCGCGGTCGCGTACGCGCTGACCGCGCCGCTGCTGGCGACACTGACCGCGCGGATTCCGCGCAGAGCGCTACTGGTGGCGGCGCTGATCGTGCTCGCGGTGGCCAATCTCGGCTCGGCGATGGCGCCGGGGATCGCGTTCCTGCTGGGCGCCCGGGTGCTCGCGGCGCTCGGGGCCGCGGTCTACACCCCGAATGCGGGCGCGGTGAGTGCGGCGCTGGTGTCGCCGCGACTGCGGGCGCGGGCACTGGCCATCGTCGTCGGTGGGTTGACGGTCGCCACTGCCCTCGGTGTGCCGCTGGGCAATGTGGCGGTGCAGTGGCTCGATTGGCGGGCCGCGCTGGGGATCGTCGCGGCGCTGTGTGCGCTGGTGGCGCTCTGCCTGTTGCGGCTGCTCCCACCGCTGCCGGGGAATCCGCGGGTTCCGGTGCGGGCGCGGCTGGCGGTGCTGGCGAAACCGGCGGTCGCGGCGATCCTGCCATTGACGGTGATCGGAATGGCGGCCGGTTACGTGGCCTACGCGTACACCGTGCCCGCGCTGGCGAGCGTCGGTGTCTCGGGCCATGCGCTGATGCTGTTCCTGTACGGCGCAGGTGCGGTGGCGGGCAATCTGGCTTCGGGCTACGCGACCGATCGCTGGGGCGCGACTCGGGTACTGGCGATCGGGTACACGAGCATGGCCCTCGCCCTGGCGGCGCTGATGGGGGTCGCGATGTCCGATCTGCGTGTGCCCGCACTGGTCGGACTGCTGGTGCTGGTGTGGGGCGCGGGCACCTGGTGTCAGACGCCCGCCCAGCAACATCGCCTGATCGACGCGGCTCCCGCGGAAGCGCCGCTGGTGGTGTCGCTGAACGCCTCGGCGATCTATACCGGGATCGGTCTCGGCACCGTGCTCGGCGGCGCGGCGGTGACGGCGCAGCGCGGCCTCATCTTCGGTCTCGGCGCGTCGATTGCCGTGTCGGCGTTGATTTTTCTGCTGGTCAGCGGCGCTCCTCGGAATCGCCGGTAAGAGCCGGTACGTGGTGAACGTGGACCGTCACGCACCAACCGAAACATCAGCGGCGTAAGCCGTGTGAGCGGGCCACGACCTTCTCGATCACCGTCCCTGGAAGCAGTCTGCGCAACAGGAAGACCAGCGGCGCTCGGCTCCCGGTGGCGTACAACGGCTTCGGTGTGCCCGCTTCGATGGCGCGCAAGATCAGGGCCGCGACCTGTTCGGGTGGAATGCCGGCACGTTCGTTGCGGTCGAGCCGGTCGATCATGGTGTGGAAATCGGCCAGGTAGGGCGAATCCTCGCCGATGTATTTGGTGCGGCGCTCGCCGATGCCGGTGCTGATCGAGCCGGGCTCTACCGTGCTGATCCACACCCCGAACGGCGAGGTCTCCAACCGGGCCGCGTCGGCGAAACCCTTGAGCGCCGCCTTGGCCGCCACATACGAGGACCGGTAGGCCAGCGGGAAACTCGCCAGCATCGAGCCGACCATGATGATGCGCCCGTAACCGCGCGCCCGCATACCGGGCAACACCAGCTGCGCCAGCCGGACCTGACCGAAGACATTGACCTGGAAGACCCGCTCGATCGCGTCCAGGGGCAGCTCTTCGATCGGCCCGGATTGGCTCTCCCCCGCATTGTTCACCAGCACGTCGACGGGGCCGAGGCCGGCGCCGAACGCCTCGATCGACGCGGGATCGGTCAGGTCGAGCGCGCGGTACTCCACGCCCGCGATCCGATCATGTTCGGCGATCGTGTCGGGGTTGCGGCTGGTGCCGATCACCCGATAGCCGCGCTCGGCCAGCAGTCGCGCGGTCGCGCGCCCGATACCCGACGACGCGCCGGTCACCACCGCGGTTTTCGTCATGCTCGCCCCGATCCTCGACCGCCGGTGGCACCGGCGATCTCGCGCCTACGCATCGTTCGATACAGGAATGTATCGGATATGGCCGAGCCGCGAAAGCGCGGCCGTGATCGCCGCTCGACCGCGCACCCGGTGCCGCGGTCCGCGCGCTCGGCACGGCCGGATCGGAGCCACGGCGCGCCATGGGGCGTGACCGATCCGGCACGTACGGGTAGGCCGGCGGCTCGTACCGCGGAATCGGCGTGAGCCATGGACGTCGTTCTTCCATCCCCATCTCCCCCTGCTCTCGGATCGCACCGGCGACCGACTGCCCCATCATGACGGCAACGGTGCGCCTCGGTATCGGCTTCGGACAGTTCCGGATTCGCCCGCACCGTCATGACGGCGAGTTCGGTGCGGCCGGGCGTTTCCCGCGATGGCACACATCGAATGCCTTCCCGCTCGGGCAAGGATCCGCAGGTAGTCGCGCGGAAACCGACTTGTCGGTGCGTGTTGCTAAGTTGTTCGGGCACATGACGGTCCACCGGTTGGGGGGAACAGCACAGCATGCTCGGGCACTCGCATGCCACCAGCGGGGCGCTGGCCTTCGCAGCCACGGCGACCATGGCGCCGGTCGCCGTCCTGGAATTGGTGCAGGGCCCGGTGCGGGTGAGCGCGATGGAGCTGGTGCTCGGCACCATCATCACCGCGGGCGCGGCGCTGCTGCCCGATATCGACCATCCGAAGGGCACCATCTCGCATTCGCTCGGTCCGGTGAGTCACCTGGTGTCCCAAGGGGTTTCCGCGGTGTCCGGCGGGCATCGGCATGGCACGCACAGTCTGCTGTTCGTGCTACTGGCGGGCTGGGCCACCTGGGCAGGGCAGCATGTGTGGGGCAAGTACTTCACCTTCGGGCTGATCTTCTTCATGCTGGCGCTCGGCGCGCGCGCCCTGCATCTGTGCCCGTCCGGTGATTCGCTGAAGGCCTATGGCCCGTGCGTTCTCCTGGCCGGCGGCGGCACGCTGCTCATGGCGCGCTGGCTGCCCGACGTGCCGCCCTGGTTACCGTTCGCCATCGGGCTCGGTGTGCTGATCCACATCATCGGCGACTGCCTCACCGATAAGGGCTGTCCGCTGTTGTGGCCGGTGGGCACGCGCATCGGCGTCCCGCTGATCTCGCGCACCGGCAACAAGATCGAGACCTGGCTGCTCACGCCGGCGATGACGCTGGCCACCGTCGCCCTGCTCTACCTGCACACCGTGCCGTAACCGCGCGCGACGACTACTGTGCCCGCGATCGTGACGGCTTGTTCCGGTACATCGCGGTATCGGCCGCGTGCATGGTTTCGTCCACGGCCGCGGGCGGTTCCTCGAGGTACACGGTGCCGATGCTGGCGCCGATGGTGATGGGCCGGTGCCCGATCATCATCGGGCGCGTCAGCGCGGCGAGCAGGTCCGTACGCAACGCGGTGAGCTGGTCTTCGCCGGTGCACTGTTCGACCATGACGATGAATTCGTCGCCGCCGATGCGCGCCGCGAGCCCACCGACCGCGGCCACCCCCTCCTGGAGACGTTCGCCGACCACGCGCAGCACCTTGTCGCCGATGGTGTGCCCCCACTCATCGTTGACTTCCTTGAACCCGTCCAGATCCAGATAGCAGACGCCGACGGGTGGGGTGGCGCAGGCGAGCCGGTCGAAGAACAGACCGCGATTGGGCAGTCCGGTGAGACCGTCGTGGTTGGCGTCGTACCAGAGCTGGTCGGCCAGCATTTTACGATCGGTGACGTCGACCGCGACGCCGATCAGGAACCGCACCCGGCCGGTATGGTCGCGCACCGCGGACATCGACAGATCGAGGCACGCGATGGTGCCATCGCTGCGCAGGTGATCGGTTTCCAGCCGGAACCGGTCGATGGTGCCCTCGAGCAGTTGTTTCATCTGGGCGTAGGCCTGCCCGATATTCGCCTCGCCCACCAGCTCGGCCACCGGACGCCCCGGCATGGATTCCGCCGACAGGCCGAGCATCTCGGCCAGTGCCGCGTTCACATCGAGGACTCGCCCGTTGACGTCGACGGTGCCGATGCCGACCGACGCACCGGCGAACACCGCGGCGAAGCGGGCCTCCGACAACTCGCGCCGGGATTCGGCCGTGCGCGCCGCCCCGAGCGCCGCGGCCAGCGTGGCTTCCTGCTCGGTCAGCGCCACCGAGCGCAAGGCGGCGGTGAATCCGGTGGCGAATTCGGCCGCGACCAGCACGGCACGTTCACGCACCGCTTCCGCAGCGCCATCGGCTCGGCCGACGTGCTCGGCCATCGCACCGAAGATCACCGGGATGGTTCGCCCCACCACCTGCGGGTCGCGATAGTTCGCGGCGACGAGGGCCGCTGCCGTCTCCCGCACCGCGTGCGGTTCGGTCTGCGCCCGCAGCGCCGCGACGAGTTGCCCGGCCAACTCGGCCAGCAGTTCCTCGATCCGGTCGCGGGTGAGCGCCGGCGCCACCGCACCGTCGAGCGCATCGGCCCACACCACCGCGAGCTCACCGGCACCCACGCTCACACCCCCTGCCACATCCCCTGCCGCCCTGGTTCAGGCCTTGCGCGCGAGCCCCGCCAAGCCGAGCGAGCGGCCGGGTGCTTCGTGCTGATCGCGCTCGGATTCGGGCCGCCAGGCAGGCAGCTCCACCACACCCGGCTCGACCAGGTCCCATCCTTCGAACATAGCCTCGATGGCGTCGCGGGAGCGGAAGTGGATGCCCACCCGGTTGTCGTTGGCGGCCGAGGCGCCGAGCTGGGCGGCGTCGTCGGGGCGCAGCGCCGAGGTCAGATGCGAGATCGCGACGTAGCTGCCGGCCGGGACTGCGGCGCGGAGTTCGGCGACCTTGCCCGCCGGGTCGTCGGCATCGGCGACCAGGTGCAACACCGCCACCAGCAGGACCGCAACCGGGCGGTCGACATCGATGAGCCCGGTGTCGTGGACCGCCGCCAGCAGATCGGCGGGCTTGCGCAGATCACCTTCGATGGCCGCCGCCTGCTCGGCATCGCCGAGGATGGCCCGGGAGTGAGCCACGGCGACCGGGTCGATATCGACGTAGAGCACCCGGCTGCTCGGGTCGAGCTCCGTGGCGATCTCGTGCACATTGCCGGCCGTCGGGATGCCGGAGCCGATATCGAGAAATTGCGTGACCCCGGCCTGCACCAGATAGCGCACGGCCCGGCGCAGGAAGGCCCGGTTGCTCAAGGCCAACCGTGGTAGGTCGGGCACCAGCTTGGTGCCCATCTCCGCCGCGCGCCGGTCGACCTCGAAGTTGTGCGAGCCGCCGAGTAGGGCGTCGTACATCCGTGCCGGGCTCGCCTGCTGCATATCCACGCCCTCGGGCGCCCACGCCGGCCTGTCCATCGATACCCCTCTGCCTCGACGATCGCGGCTCGCCCCGCGCCGAGCGCGGCACGACCTGTGTGCCCGTTCAACCCGAACGAACCAAGCGCATGATAGCCCGCCCCACCGACAACCCTCCGCGGACCGGGCCGCGAGGCCGAGGTCGTTTCGGATTCAATCATTGTGCGCTGGTTGACTTTTCATGCCGGCGGGCGTGTCGCGGCAGCGCCCGGGTCAGCGGGCCGGGACGTCGACCGGGGTCCGCACCGCCGAACGCGGCGTCGGCGCGAGCGTCTTGCCGAGGTCGGTGCGCATCGTGGTGGCGGAGTCGAGCAGATAGTTCTGCCGCACCTTCCACGGATGCCGATCGCCCTGGCGCGGGAACTCGCCGATGGAGCGCTGGATGTAGCCCGAGGCCAGATCCAGCAGCGGACGCTCGTCGAGCCGGCCATCCGGGCGCGGCACCACGGCCGCGTAACCATTGCGGTCCATGTAATTGATGACCTTGCAGATCAGCCGCGAGGTCAGGTCGGCGCGCAGGGTCCAGGAGGCGTTGGTGTAGCCGATGCAGACGGCGAAATTCGGTACGCCGGTGAGCATCGCGCCCTGCCATACGAACTGCTGCGACAGTTGCACCCGGCGTCCGTCCACCACGGGTGTGATGCCGCCGAAGGCCAGCAGTTGCAGGCCGGTCGCGGTGATCACCACGTCCGCAGGCAGGACGCGCCCGGACGTCAGCCGGATCCCCTCCGGGACGAAGGTGTCGATCCGGTCGGTGACGACCTCGGCCTTACCCTTGCGGATGGCCTTGAAGAAATCGGCGTCCGGCGCCGCACACAGCCGCTGATCCCACGGGTCGTAGCTCGGCGTGAAGTGTTCGGCGACGGCCTGCTCGTCCTTCAGAATCCGGGCGGTCAGGCCGGTGAGCAGCTTGCGCGCGGCCTCCGGACGCCGACGGCAGTACTGATAGAAACCGACGTTGAACAGGATGTTCTTGGTCCGGATGAGCCGGTGCGCGAGATTCGGCGGCAGCGTGGCCCTGATCCGGTCGGCCACCTTGTCGCGGCCGGGCACCGGGCTGATCCAGGTGGGTGAGCGTTGCAGCATGGTGACCAGTTCGGCCTGCTCGGCCATCGACGGCACCAGCGTGACGGCGGTGGCGCCGCTGCCGATGACGACCACCCGCTTGCCCGTGTAATCCAGTTCCTCCGGCCAGAACTGCGGATGCACCACGGTGCCGGCGAAACTCTCGATGCCGGGGAATTCCGGCGCGTGGGGCTGGTCGTAGTTGTAGTAGCCGGCGCAGGCGTAGAGGAATTCGCAGGTCAGCTCGCGCTGTTCGACCGCGCCGTGCTCGTCGCGCTGTTCCAGGGTGAGGGTCCAGCGCGCGGTATCGCTGGACCATTCGGCGCCGACGACCTTGGTCCGGTAGCGGATATTGCGGTCGATGCCGTTCTCGGCGGCGGTCTCGGTGATGTAGCGCAGGATCGAGGGGCCGTCGGCGATGGACTTGGCATCGCGCCATGGCTTGAACGGATAGCCGAGCGTGAACATGTCCGAGTCGGAGCGGATACCCGGGTAACGGAACAGGTCCCAGGTGCCGCCCATGGCGTCGCGGGCCTCGAGCACGGCGTAGGACTTGCCGGGGCATTCGGTCTGCAACCGGTAGGCGGCGCCGATGCCGGACAGGCCGGCGCCGACGATCACCACATCCAGGTGTTCCGGAGCAACAACGGTCTCGGTCATGGACTCCAGTGTGCGGGGCTCGGGTCCGCTCCACTTGACTTCACGCGACAAGTATTTGATTCTGAGCGACATGTCGGTGATTCGTTCCGCCGGTCTGCGCGGCTTCCGGGCCACGGTCGCCGAGCTCGGCGGCGACGCCGAGGAGCTGGCCACCGCGTGCGGGCTGCCGGTCGCCGCCCTGGACACCGACGACCTACTGGTCTCCGATCAGGCGGTGGCGGCGGTGCTGGAACTGGCCGCGCACCGGCTCGACTGCCCCGACCTGGGCTTACGCATGTCGGCGCGCCAGGATCTGGCCATGCTCGGTCCGCTGGCGCTGGCCATCCGCAGTTCGCCCACCCTGGCCGACGTCCTCGAATGCGGTTCCCGGTACCTGTTCGTGCACGCGCGGTCGCTGAGCCTGTCGCTCGACCCCGACCCGTACGGGGAACGCGGCGTGATGGCGTTGCGCTATGGCGTGCGAGCCGCCACGGCGACACCGGTTCAGGGCACCGATCTCGGCCTCGCCTTCATGCACCGCACGATCCAGCGGTTGACCGGCGATCGCTACGGCCTGCGCTCGGTGGAATTGCCGTATCGGCCACCCGCACCGCTGTCGGTGTACGAGGCCTTCTTCGGCGCGCCGGTGCGGGCCGGGCGCCGCGATGCGCTGCTGCGCGTGCCGAGCAGCCTTGCCGCACGCCAGCTCAGCGGTGGTGACGAGAACCTGCACCGGCTGGCCATGGAGTTCCTGGCCCAGCAGAACGCCGCCACCGGCAGCTCGGTGGTGCCGACGGTGCGCGCCGCCGTCAAACAGCTGCTCGGCACCACACCACCGGAAATCGCCGTGGTGGCCGGGCTGCTGACGATGCATCCGCGCACTCTGCAACGCAGGCTCAGTGCCGAGGGCACCACCTTCGCCGCCGTGCTCGACGATGTGCGCCGCAGCGAAACCCGCCGCTACCTCACCACCACCGATATCTCCATGAGTCAGATCGCCTCCCTCGTCGGCCTCACCGAACAGGCCACGCTCACCCGCTGCTGCCGCCGCTGGTGGGGCAGGCCGCCGACGGCGATCCGCAACGATCCCGGCCTGGCCCGTGAACAGGGCGCCCCGGCGCCGGCCGCCCGGGCATAGGCTGCGGCTATGGACCCATCGAGCGAGATCGACGGCGCGGCGCAGCACCGCGGTGAACCGCACACCGCGACCTTGGCGACGCGGTTGAACTGGTTGCGCGCCGGCGTGCTCGGCGCGAACGACGGCATCGTCTCGACGGCCGGGCTCGTGGTCGGTGTTGCCGCCGCGAACACCGCCACCAGCACCATTTTCACCGCTGGCATCGCCGGATTGAGTGCGGGAGCGATTTCGATGGCGGTCGGCGAGTACGTCTCGGTGAGCACCCAACGCGATTCCGAGAAGGCGCTACTGGCCAAGGAGCGCCGGGAGTTGCGCGAGGAACCGGAATCCGAGCTCGCCGAGTTGACCGCGATCTACCGGGCCAAGGGATTGTCACCGGAGACCGCCCGCCGAGTCGCCGAGGAACTCACCGCACACGATGCCTTCACCGCGCACGCCGAAGCCGAATTGGGTTTGAACCCCGAAGAACTCACCAACCCGTGGCATGCGGCGTTCTCCTCGGCCGTCGCCTTCACCGTCGGCGCGCTACTGCCACTGCTGGCAATACTGTTGCCGCCCACGCATCTACGCATCCCGGTGACGTTCGCGGCGGTGCTCGTCGCGCTCGCCCTCACCGGGTCGATCAGCGCCCGGCTCGGTGGCAGCCACCGCGGCCGGGCGGTGCTGCGGGTGGTGCTCGGTGGGGCCTTGGCCATGGCGATCACCTACGGAGTCGGCCAGCTCGCGGACGTCTCCGGCATCTGAGGGGTTGATTTCGGCGCAGTGCCCGGGCATGCCGGGGCGGTTGGTGCTGTACTTGGCGGGTGAGTTCAGTGTTCGCCGTATTGCCCGCCGCCGGAACAGATTCGCCGGAACAGGCTTTCGGGCAGTACCGGGCGATCCTGGACCGGCCGGAATCCACCGCACCGTTGCCGGTGGTCGGCATCGTGGCCGCGCAGCTGCGGCGTCGGCCGGCGCCACTGACGATCGTGCAACCGCCCGACGGGCGTGGGCTGCTGCTGCGTGCCGGATCCGGCGATCTGCTCACCGATCTGTGCGCCGCGCTGCGCCTGACCGCCACCCGTGACCTGGCCGTCTTCGAGGTCGATGCCCGGCGCCTGCACCATCCGCGCGCCGCGGCGCGGGTGCCCGTCAAAGCCGGACCGCATGCGTTCCCGACCGTGACAGAACCGCTGGTAGACCTGCTGATCCCGGAGCGCCGCAGCCTGGACCATCCAGCGCTGACGCTGGCCCGCAACCACGATGTCCAGCTCCGTATCAGACAGTTGCCCGACGGCATCCTCGAACTGACCCACCGCACCGGCGGTCTGCACTTCCGGCTGCTCACCGACGACGCGCCGCTCGCGCGCAAGGTCACCTGGTCGTGGGCCCGCCGGGACGGCTGGTGGCAGGAAGCCATCTCCTGGCAGCCCTGCGAGCCATCGAACGACCAGATGCCCGTCACCGACGATGCCGCCGCCCTGCTGGCCGAGCTCGACGTGCTGCGCGCCGAGGTCGACGACCTGGAGGCACTCGATGCCGGTGCGGCCATGCATCAGTTGGATGAATTGACCCGATCCGTCCTCGATATCGAGATCCCGACGTTCGACGACTGACGGCCGGATCGTCGACTCGATCGACGCCGCAGGTCTTGCCGGACCGTTATTCGGGTCTGGGCCGAATGCCGTCGCCCGGCTCTTTCCAGCACATGCCGGAAAGTCCCGCGAAAAGGTAGCGGTCAACACGTACGCTTGCTACTGTCTCAGACAATTCGCTTCGCCGCCGTAGGAATGGTGGCGGGGCACGGGGGTCGAGGCGCTCTACCTAGCCAAAGGCGGCTGCATGATCAGTACCGGGGAACTTGCCGATCCGACGGACCGGGAACGAGTAATCAGGTTCGGGCTCGATTACTGGCGCGACCATCCGCAGCGTTCGGTGGAGACGGCCGGGCGTCAGGTCACCATGACCGGCCGGGCCTTCGCCGAGCTGTTCACTTCGCTTGCGCGACGGCGCTTTCCAGGGCGGGAATTCGTGCAGCAGGCCGCCTTCATGGCCAATGTGTCGGCGGCGCCGACGCTGCTCATCGCGATTCCCATCGCGGTGGTGGTGTCGATTCAGGTCGGCTCGCTGGTCAGCCAGGTCGGCGCGACCACCTTCATCGGGGCGGTCAATGGTCTCGGCATCATTCGGCAGGGGGCGCCGCTGGTGGCGTCGCTGATGATCGCGGGTGCGGTCGGCTCGGCGATGTGCGCGGATCTGGGTTCACGCACCATTCGCGAGGAAATCGATGCGATGCGGGTGATGGGGGTCGACCCGGTTCGCCGGTTGGTGGCGCCGCGGCTGCTGGCGGCGGTGCTGATCAGCATGCTGCTGTGCGGGTTCGTCGTCTTCGTCGGCTTCGCCACCGGCTACGTGTTCAACGTCTACATCCAGTCCGGGACGCCCGGTTCCTACGTCAGTACCTTCGCCTCGTTCGCGGTGGCCGCCGACCTCGTCGTCGCGATCGTGAAGGCGGCGATCTTCGGGGCGCTCACCGCCGTCATCGCCTGCGATACCGGGCTCAATGCCAAGGGCGGTCCGGCCGGGGTGGCGAACGCGGTCAACTCCGCGGTGGTCACCTCGGCGATCGTGCTGTTCGCCACCAATATCGTCATCACCCAGATCTACAACACGCTGTTCCCGGCGAAGGTGCTCTGAGATGAGCTCCTACACACCGCCGTTGCTGCGCCCCGCCCGGGCACTCGCTGTCGCTGTCGCCGGACCGGCACGGGCCAGTGTCCGGCTCGGGCATATCGGTCTGGTCCTGGTGCAGTCGATGGCCGCCATGCCGTTCGTGCTGCGCCACTACCGCAAGGAACTTCTGCGCCTGATCACCGATGTGACCTGGGGAAACGGATCGCTCGTCGTCGGCGGCGGCACGGCGGGCGTTGTGCTGATCCTGTGCGGCTTCGGCGGCATCACCGTCGGCATGGAATCGCACACCGCACTCGAGCTGCTCACCATGGCCCCGTTGACCGGCGCGGTCTCCGGGTTCGCCACCACACGGGAGCTGGCTCCGCTGCTGGCGACGTTGGCCTTCGCCGCGCAGGCCGGCTGCCGGTTCACCGCGCAGCTCGGCTCGATGCGGATCTCGGAGGAGGTCGACGCCCTGGAATCCATCGCGATCCGGCCGCTGCCGTATCTGATCAGCACCCGGATGCTGGCGGCGATGGTGGCGATCGTGCCGCTCTACAGCATCGGCTTGGCGATCGCATACCTCACCACCGAACTGTCGATCCTGTTCCTCGGCGGCACCACCCTCGGCACCTTCGACCACTACTTCCATCAGTTCCTCAACCCGGTGGACATCGCGTACTCGGTGCTCAAGGTCGTGGTCTTCGTGCTGCTGGCGACGTTCATCCAGTGCTACTACGGGTTCGTCGCCTCGGGTGGACCAGAGGGCGTCGGCGTGGCGGCCGGTAAGGCGATCAAGGCCACCATCATCGTGGCCGTCTTCGCGAATCTGCTGCTCACACTGGCGATCTGGGGTATCGACCCGGGTCTGCGGATCTCCGGATAGGGGCGGGCGATGATCATCGATCCGAGTGGGCGCGGGCCGTCACACCGCACGTTGGGCCTGGCGGGAACGGCCATGCTGGCCGTGATCGCCGCGGTGGTCGCGCTGCTGGGTCTGCGCTATACCGGCGCGTTCGACGATCGGGTGGCCGTCGTCGCGATGCTGACCAGCAGCGGCGACGGGCTGCCCGAGCGCGCGGACGTGAAGTTTCGCGGGATGCTCGTCGGTTCCGTCGCGGGCGTCGACATCGTCGCGAAGGGTGAGCGGCAGCGGGTCGAGATCGATCTGTTGCCCGAGGCTGCCGGCGACATTCCCGGCACTGTCACCGCGCGGGTGGTGCCGGCCAATATCTTCGGCGTCACGGCCGTCGAACTCGTCGACAACGGGCCTGCCGCACGCGGGCTACGCGCGGGCATGACCATCGAACAGGACACCAGCCGGGCGACCACCGAACTACAGACCACCCTCACCACCCTGCGGACCGTGCTCGACCATATCCAGCCGGAGAAGCTCGGCCGGGTGCTCGGTACCCTGGCCGACGCCCTCGATCCCGCCGCCCGGGTGCCGGGCTCGACCATCGAACGCCTGGACACCTGGACCACGCAGGTCCGCGCGATCCCCGAAATCGGCGACCTGCTCGGCGATCTGGGCGCGGCGACAACAGCCATCAGCGCGTCGGCCCCCGAGCTGATCGACGTACTGGCCGCGTCGGTGACCTCGGCGCGCACCATCACCGAACGCCGCGCCGGCGTCCTCGCCCTGCTCACCGGTGCGAGCAGCACCATCGACGCCACCAACGCGCTGTTCGCCCGCAACCCGGACGCCGGAAAGGAATTGGTCGCCGGCCTCGACGAGACCTTCGGCGCCCTCGCCGCCGACCCCGACGCCCTCCCGGTGTCGGTCGCCAACCTCAACGCCGCGCTCGGCGAGCTCGCCACGGTATTCAACTGGGGTCCGAGCAAGCAGATGAGCTGGGCCATCGACGTCACCTTCACACCGTTCCAGCAGTACACGGCGCAGGACTGTCCGCGATACGGGGATGTGGCAGGTCCGCGCTGCTCCGATGGTTCGGTGCCGAACACCGCACCGGCACAGCGGTTCCCACCGACACTGATCCCGCGTCATCTGGATTCGGCCGGGCCCGCACCGGTCGTTCCCGGAGCGTTCGGGCTGCCCGGTGCTCCGGGAGCCCCGGGGGCGCCCGGTACTACCGGAGTGCCCGCGACGCCGCTGGCGCCGGGCCTGCCCGGATTCCCGCTCATCCCGGGTTTACCCCCGCTGCCCTTCCTCGTCCCCGGCGGACCGATTCCGCCGGCTCCCGCAACTTCGCCAGAATCTGCGCCTCCGGCACCCGCTGGGCCAGGAACACCGCGATCGGGACTTCCAGGTAGTTCATCGCCCGACAGCTCCCCCGCCGCCCACCCGGATCGGACAGCCGTACCCGGATCTCGACGGGCCGGCGCCGGAGCCGCCGAAGCCGGGCAGTCGGCGTCCGCCAGGCCGCTCCGTGGGCGCGCCGCCGTCGCCGCCCTCGTCGGCGGTGAACCCAACGCCGCGCAGCTGCTGCTGCTCGGCCCGGTCCTCGCGGGCGGTTCGCTCACCGTCCGCGACACGACGGGCGTGCAGGACGGGGGCCGTTGACGTGCACCGTATTTCCCCGCCGCACCACGGCGTCCCACGTTTCACCCCGCGATTCGGGCGCGCCCCGGCAGGCGCCGGATTCGCCTGCGAACCACCACCAACCGACCAGGGGGACCGACGATGAATTCCCGCAGCGCAATAGCCGGGCTCGCCATCTTCGTGGCGCTCGCTCTCGGCGCCACGTACACGATCTGGTCGACCCTGCAACGCTCGGTGCCGGGCGACACCACCGGCTACTCCGCCACATTCACCGATGTGCTCGGCCTGCGGGTCGGTGACGACGTGCGGATGGCCGGGGTGCGGGTGGGCCGTGTCGATGCGATCGAACTCGATCCGCAGCGTAAGGCCCGCGTGGAGTTCTCGGTGCAGTCGCGCCAGCAGCTCTACACCACCACCAAGGCCCTGATCAGGTATCAGAATCTGATCGGACAGCGCTATATCGCGCTGGCGCCGGGCGAGGGTGCGGGCCGGCGGCTGACGGCGGGCGCGTCGATTCCGTTGGAGCGCACCGAATCCTCCTTCGATGTCTCCACGCTGCTGGCCGGGTTCGAGCCGCTGTTCAGCATGTTGCAGCCGGATGAGGTGAATTCGCTGTCGGAGACGATGGTGCAGGCCTTACAGGGCGATGGGGTGTCACTATCGGCGCTGATCACCCGGGCGGCGAGTCTGGCGGGTACGTTCCGTGAGCGCGACGAGATTCTCGGCGCGGTGATCACCAACCTCAGCGGCGTCATCGCGGGGCTGGCGAACCGCAGCCAGGAATTGGAAACCCTCATCACCCAATCGCGTGCGCTGGTCACCGGCTTGTATGAGCAGGGCGAGACATTGAAGGGCGCGGTCACCCAGGTCGCGGATTCGACGGACACGCTCACCGAGCTGATCGGACAGGTGGCGCCGGGGATGGCGCAGGCGCAGCTGGATGCCACCGCCGGGGTGAATCTGCTGCTGTCCAATGGAGCCCGGCTCGACCGCGCGGCCGTCGAGCTGCCGGATGTGCTGGCCGGGCTGGCCCGGATCAGCGGCAACGGCACCTACATCAATTCCTATGTCTGCGGACTCGATGTGTCGCTCTGGGGCGTGCTGTTCCCACAGGGGCTGTTCTCGCAGGTCGGCGGGAACTCACATTCGGAGGTGTGCCGGTGATGCGGAGGTTCCTCGCACGGTTCCGATTGATCAACCGCATTCTGGTGCGGTTCGGGCTGCCCACGATGCCCGAGATGTGGGCGGCCATCCCCAGCTATTCGCAGAATCGGCACTGGTGGCTGGGGCTGACGGCCGGTGCGGTGGTGCTGGCACTGCTGGCCGGATCCGGTCTGCTCACCCGGGCGGGAATCGGCCACCGGACGGTGCGGGCGGAGTTCGCGCAGGCCGCGGGCCTGCGTCCGGGTGACAGCGTGGACGTCGCCGGTATCGAGGTGGGGACGGTACGGGCGGCACAGCTGCGGCGGGACCGGATCGTGGTCGAGTTGTCCATCCGCGACGATCTCACCCTCGGCGCGGACGCCGGTGCGGCGATCGAGATGTCGACGATCCTCGGCAAAATGCACGTCGAGCTGAATCCCGGCACCGGCAGCGATCTGCCCGGCGAGCTCATCCCGCTCGAACGCACCACCGTTCCGTACAACCTGTCCAAGGTCATCGACGATCCGGTCTATCAGAACTCCTTCGAGCACATCGAGCGCCTCGACCCGGACAAGCTACGGGCCGCGCTCGAGGCGGTGCACCAGCAGATGGGTGATTCGCCCGAGCTGACCTCGCAGGCGCTCGACAGCGTCGGCGTGCTGGCCGGGGTCATCGGCGATCGCCGTGCCGAGGTGGACAGTCTGCTGAAGAACATGGATGCCGTCGCGCAGCTGGTGGCCGACAACCAGAACGGCGTGCTCATGCTGCTCACCCACGGGCAGGCCATCGGCGATGCGGTGGCCCGCAGACAGGATTGGATTCGAAACCTGCTCGACGATATCGGAGCGGTATCGAAGACATTGCAGACCATGGGTGTGCAGAACAACGGCCAGTTGGGTCCGCTCATCCAGAACCTGAACACCATGTCCGAGGGCTTGCAGAAGAACCGCGACAATCTCGACGCCCTCTATCAGGTGATGCCGGTGGCGTTGCGGCAGTTCAACAATGCCTTCGGCAACGGCCCCTACGGCGAGGTCTATCTGCCGTGGGTTTTCCCCGACAACTGGCTGTGCCTGGCGCACGCCGTGGAGGAGTGCCGATGATCGGCAACGTTGTTCGTTTCGCCGTGCTCGCCCTGGTCGCGGTGTTCGCGGCCGGCTGTTCGGCGCTACCGCACAGCCTGACCTCGCTGCCGGATCGCCTGCGCGGAAATCTGCTGCGGATCAGCGCGGATTTCGAGAACGTCGCCGGACTGTACGCCGGTAACGAGGTGTCGGTGCTCGGGCTGCCGATCGGCCGGGTGGACGCGATCGAGGCCAAGGGCGCGTTCGTGGAAGTGCGCATGACCATCGAGGATGTCGGGCTACCCGCCGACACCAAGGCGGCGCTCATCTCGCCGCAGCTGATCACCAATCGGCATATCGAACTCACCCCCGCCACCACCGAGGACGGCGCGATGCTCGCCGATGGTGCCCATATTCCCCTGGCCCGCACCAGGACTCCGGTCGAGCTCGACCGCATCCTGCGCACCTTCGAACAGCTCGGCGACGCGTTGAAGGGCAGTTCCACCGAGGGCCCGATGGCGAGCCGGGTGCTGTTCCCGATGCTGGACGGCAATGGCGACAAGATCCGCGAAACCCTGGACGCGCTGTCGTCGGCGTTCGAGGTGACGCTGGCCAATAAGGACCAGATCTCCAACACCATCGTGAAACTCAACGACATCACCCAGGTCGTCGCCGAGAACGATCGGACCGTCCGTGATTTCAGTGCACGGCTCACCGAACTGGTGACGTTGCTGAGCGATCAAGCGCCCGGCTTGCAGGCGGTGCTCACCCAGCTCAACGACTTCGTCGCCAACACCAGTGCCGTCGTCGCAGAGAATCGCGCACCGCTGACGGCGGCACTGAACCGGCTCACCACCATCACCGCGCAGATGCGCGCCCACGCCCGCGGGTTGACCGAGATCGTGGATGTGGGCCCGCTGTTCTTCCAGAACTTCGCGGCCGCCATGAGCCCGGAGCATCGGGCCCTGCGACTACATCTGCTCACCGATAAATCCCTGCTGGACAACGAGACCCTGGCGCTGTTCTGCGAGCGGGTGCAACTGCGGTCGGACGGGTGCCGCACGGGGCGGCTCGCGGACTTCGGACCCGACTTCGGACTGACCGCCGCCTTGCTGGGGCTGACGGCATGAACGGCCGGCTCGCCCATATGACCGGGGCCGCGCTCGCCGTGCTCGCCGTCGGCGGCTGCGCGGTCACCGTCGACAACCTGCCGCTGCCGCAACCAGGAGTGGACGGCCCGACCTACACCCTGCACGCGGTCTTCGACGACGCGCTCAACCTGCCCGAACGCGCGCGGGTCAAGATCGGCGGCACCGACGTCGGCGTGGTCACCGAGATCGACACCATGGATTTCCGCGCCGAGGTGCGGCTATCGATCAGCAGCGGTATCCAGCTACCCGAAGGCACCCGCGCCGAGCTGCGCCAGGCGACGCCGCTCGGCGATATCTTCATCGGCCTCACCCTGCCCGCGAAGCGCCCCGGCTCCCCGCTGCTCGCCGACGGCGACACCATCGACCGCGAGCACACCTCGGCCGGCGCATCGGTCGAGCAGCTGATGATGTCGATGTCGATGCTGCTCGACGGCGGCGCGCTCAATCAGGTCGCGCGGATCACCAGCGAGATGAACTCGATGATCGGTGGTCGCGGCCCGCAGCTTGCGCATCTGCTCACCGAGCTGACCGCGACGCTGGACGCGTTGAACCAGCGCACCGGTCAGATCGATAGCGTGCTGCACGGACTGACCGGGCTCACCACCGTGCTGAACGCCCGCAAGGCCGAATTAGGCTCTGCCGCCGAGCAGTTCCCGCCGCTGATCGGGGTGATCGCGGAGAACAACCAGGCCATCGTCGACCTCACCGCGAAGGTGTCGGTGACCATGGCCGCGCTCGGCGATTTCACCACGACCACCGGCGAACAGTTCCGTAGCTTGTTCGACAGCGTGCAGCGGCTGATGGGCGGGTTCACCCGGATGGGCGACAATCTGGCGGGCACCCTCGACGGCCTGCACATCCTGTATCCGTCGCTGCAAGCGACCGCCGAGGGCACCAGTCTCGCGGTGGGGGCGCGGATCTCGTATCTGAGTCTGGGTGCACTGACCGATCCGAGCGGCAGCCGACTGCCCGACGGCAGCGATCCGGCCGCCTTCGTCGGCAGTCTCGCGCAGGTGCTGGCCCGGGTCCAGGAACGATTGCAGGGCGGGCACCGATGAAGCGGCACCTGATCTATCCGCTGCTGCGGCTGCTCGATGCCGGGCTGCGGTTGGCGGATCGCTGGCTCGATCGCGGGGCGAGTGTGCTCGTGCGGGTCGCGAGCTGGCTCTCGGACCGGGTGACGGTGGTCGCCTCGATCGGCCTGATCGCGATGTTGCTGCTCGGTTCCGGCTATATCGCGGTCGACATCGTGCGGTTCAACCCGTTGCGGGAGACCTACCGGGTGACGGTGATGCTGCCGGTGTCCGGTGGGCTGCTGGCCGACAACGACGTCACCCTGCGCGGAGTCCGGGTGGGCCGGGTGCGGTCGGTTGAGTTGTCCGATTCCGGGGTCACGGCGATCGCGGAAATCGAGTCCGGTACGCGGATCTCACAGCACACCACCGCCGCCGTGCAGCGGCTGTCGGCGGCCGGTGAGCAGTATTTGGATCTGCGGCCGAGCACCGGCGACGGCCCCTATCTGGCCGACGGTTCGGTGATCGACGCGGCCCGGGTGTCCACGCCCGTGACGATCGAATCGTTCCTGTCCAACACCAGCGCGCTGATCTCCGGGTTGAATCCGCAGCGCCTCACCGTCATCGTGGACGAACTGGACAAGGCCCTGGCGGCCGGACCCGACCAGCTGCGCAGCGTCATCGCGGGTATCAGCCAGGCCATGGCCGGGCTCACCGGGATGCTGCCGCACACCACCCAGCTCATCCGGAACCTGAGCGTCATCGCCGAGACCACCACACACGCCCAACCCGATCTCGGCACGCTGGTGCGCGGTTCCGGCGTCCTGTTCGATCAGATGACCGCCGCCGATCAGGAGGTGCGGCGCCTGCTCGACCTCGGCCCCGGCCAGCTGGCCACGCTCGGCGGCGTGATCGGCGAGACCACCGATCCGATCACCGATCTGGTGACCAACTTCGTCGCCATCACCCGCGCCGCCCGCCTGCGCACCCCGGCCATGCGAGCGCTGTTCCCGGCGATCCGGCTCGGATCGGCCGCCATGGGAATCCCCGCCCACGACAATGCCTTCCACACCCTCACCGATATATGGCCGCGCCCGACCTGCGAATACGACACCATTCCGGTCTCCCCCGCACAGGTCTCCGACGGCCGGGTCCGCCTGTACAACTACTGCGTCACCACCCGCCCGGAAATCCAGATCCGCGGCTCCGCCAACGCGCCACGCCCGCAGGTGCCCGACAGCGGTGCCGGCCCGCCGCCCGGTGTCAGCGGCGACGAACTCTCGGTCCCGTTGCCCGCGAAGTGAACTGCCACGAACCACAGGAGTGTCCATGAGCACCACCGATCCCGACCCGAACCGCTCGAACAGCGATACGGCCGCGGAACCGGCCGATCAGGCCGACGGGCACGCGGACGCGCAGCCGGATGCGACCGTGGCCGACGCCGACGACGCACCGACGGCGGAGGACACCGCAGCCGCCGCACCAACCCCGCGGCGGACGGGGGCTCGCGACAGGTTGCGCGGCAGTCGGATTGCCATGGCCGCCGGTGTCGCCCTGGTGATCGGTGCGGTGGGCGCCGCCGGATACTTCGCCGTGCGTGCCGAGCAGGTCAGGTCCCGCGAGGACGCCAAGGAGGCCGCTCGGCTGGCGGCGTGCGAATACGCGCCGGTGCTGGCCGACTACAACGCGCAGAACCTGGACACCTATTTCGCCGCCGTGCTCGACGGTGCGACCGGCGCGTGGAAGCAGGAATTCGACGCCACCAGCAAGGTTTTGCGCGAGGTCTTGACGAAGGGCCAGGTGGTGTCGAGGCCGGGTGAGGTGCAGTGCGCCATCGAATCCGGCGATGAGCACACCGCCCGCGCGGTCGTCGTCATCGGGCAGTCGATCAGCAGCGTCGGCACTCAGGGACAACCGCGCGAAGGGCAGCTCGCGGTCACCTTGTCCATGCAGCACGTGGACGGATCGTGGCTGGTGAACGAGGTCAGCTCGCCGCTGCTGCCGCAGTGACCACCACCTATCGAGGGATACGGCCCATGAAACAACTCGTCATCATCGCCGCGGTGCTCGTCGCCGTCGGCGCGAGCGCCGGGCTCATCGCCCTGATCGTCCTCCGTGCCAGAGCACGGAAACTGCTGTCCGCCGAGATCGAACCGGAATCGGAGACGCTGCTGCGCACCTTGCGATCGCGGCGACCCACCTTCGAGATGACCGTGGTCCGCCGGTTCGAGGCCCCGACGGAGCGGGTCTACGACGCCCTCGGCGAGGGTGCGTTCTCCTGGTTCCCGCTGATCGGCGGCGTCCGCTATCAGGGCCGTGAGCGCGGCGTCGGCGCCGTGCGAACCCTGGACGCGCTGCTGTTCGCGGCGGCAGAACAGGTCGTCAGGGCCGAGCCGGGCCGCCGCCTGACAGTGGTCGGCGTCCGCACGTCGGTGCCGCTGGTGGTGCTCACCTACCAGCAGGACTTCCGCCTGGAACCCACCGCGGACGGTGGCACCGAGGTCTCCTGGACCGTCGGCGGCCGCCCGGCCATCTTCGCGTTCCTTCCGGCGAGCTGGGCCGCCCCGTTCGTCCGCCCATTCGCCCGATTCGCTCTCGGTCGGCTCTCGACGCGGGTCTCGGAGCAGGCGGCATGACCGAAACCATCACCGAACCGGGACCCGACACCACCGACGCGCCCACGGACAGCCTGCTCACCAGCAGCTATCGAACATTGCGTACGGTGTGGAGGTGGTTGCGCCGCAAGGCTCTCGCGGTGCGCGCCGATCTGCTCGACCGCCTCCAGACCGCCCTCCTCGGCGCTGTCGCGCTCGGTGCCGCCGCCGTCGCGCTGGGGTGTGCGGGCTACCTGCTGCTCGCCGCCGGTGTCGAAGTGCTCGACCTGTGGGTGCCGCGCTGGGCTGCCCTCCTGATCGAGGGCTGCGCACTGCTGCTCGTCGCGGCAGCCGCGGCAGGCGTCGGCCTCTGGCTCCTGGCCCGCGCCCGCCGCCGGGGACCCGGCGCACCCGGCGGTCGAGTTCAGCGCCGCTGAATCCCTCGGCCGCTCACCGACTCTCGCAGTCGACCCACTCCATGTACCCGCTCCCGTCGACCGGCCGCCCCCGCCAGCTGCCCGCGTAGGTCATGGCGCCGGCGTATCCGCGGCCGTGGCCGTAGCGCAGCGGGGCGTCGACCGTGACGGTCAGCGCGAAGACCTCGCGGTTGCCGTCGCGCACCGACCAGCGCAGTTCGCGCGGTACGCGCATGACGCGGCCGAGTTCGTCGACGGCGTTGCGGTCGGCAAGCACCTCCATGCGCACGTCGGTGAAGGCGCGGGCGTCGCCGTCCAGTGAACGCAGATGCGCCATCCGGCAGGCCGTGGCGCCCGCGGCGCGGACGTCGGTGAGCAGCAGTTGGGTGCGCCGGTCGAGGTTGATGATCTGGTAGGTGAAGAAGTCGACCGGCACTTTGAGCGCCTCGGGCACCGGACGCGCGGTCAAGGCCTGTGGCGAGAGGCAGCGGGCGTATTCGACAGTGCCGAGGGTGTCGAAATCGGTGCTGCCCTCGGCGTCGGTGAGAGTGCCGCGGCAGGTGGCCAGCAGGCTGAAATGATCGTAGACGGGGGTGCGGATGAACCACGACACCTGCGGTGTCGCGGTGATCTCGGCGTCGACCCGGAAACCGGGATAGCGCCCGGTGAGGGTGAAATGCGGGTAGCTGCCGGTGATCTCGAGGTCCTCGCCCCAGCGCAGGGCCGAACCGTCGGCCGCGAACTCGCATTCGGTGCGGGTGTCGTAGGCTCGGTAGTGACGCTGCGCGGCGTGCGCGGTCGAGGAGAACACGGTGCTGGTGTGCCTGGCGTCGGCGACGGCCAGATAGTCGTTGTCGAAGCAGACCGAGCCGGTGGCGCCGATGAGCGTCATCGTGTTCAGGTAACGGTGGCGCCCCGGCAGACGGGGCAGGAAGACCCCGTAGTGCGTCCACGCCCACAGCGACGAATCCTGGTGCGGCCGAAGCATCTCCGGCCGCCCGAACGGGCGACTGGATTCGATGACCCGTCGATCCACCCGTGGCGCCAGCCCGGCGAGCAACGCCTTCGCCGCGAGCCGCACCGGCAGGCTGCGCTGTCCGGGCCGGGACCGATCGGTGATACAGGTTGCCGACATACGAGAACGTCCTCTCGACCAGCGTGGACGTCCACCGCAGCAGTCGTCCGGTGCACGCGCCGTTGCGTGACCTCACGGTAATTTACCGATCGGTCAAACACAGGTCAAGGGGTCGCCTGCCGATCGTGCATGCCCGCCTCGGCGATCAGGTCGACGATGCGCAGGCAGCGCGCGGCCATCTCCGGCGCCGACTGCTCCGGATGCCGCAGCCACCACCGCACCACCGAGCCGACCATGCCCGTCCACACCTCGGTGAGCACGGCCAGATCGTCGGCGTCGATCGTCCGCGGCACCGCTTCGCCGACGACCGCGACGCCGCGCGAGGCCTGTTCGACCAGCCGCCGACGCACCCGCATCGCCTCTGCCAATGCGTCTCCGTCCTCGGGCAAACCGCGATCCCAGATGACGTGCCAGTCGTTGGGCCGTGGTTCCAGGGCGGCGAAGATGGCGGTGAGCACCAGCGCGGGCAGCCGCAGACCCGCTGCGCCGTCGGCCATCGCGCGCTCGATATGGGCGGTCAGGTTGTCGCCCGCGCGGCGTACGCAGGCCGCGTACAGCCCGTCCTTGGAGGAGAAGTACGCCAGCACCATCGGTTTGGAGACGCCGGACCGAGCTGCCACAGCCGCCAGCGAGGTACCCGCGTATCCGTGCCCGCCGAACTCCTCGGTCGCGGCGTCCAGGATCTGCCGTTCCCGCTCCGCCCGCGGGACACCCTTCGTACCTGCCGTGCCCATTCATCTATCAGACCACAGGCAGCCAAGGATGCCGGTCACATTACTTAACGCACGAACTATTAATGCGCTAACGTGGTGGGCATGAACGGACAGCCGACGGATCTCGAGCTCGACGATCCGCTGCGCCTGGACCGCCAGGTGTGCTTCGCGCTCGCGGTGGCCAACCGCGCGGTGCTCGCGGTCTACCGGCCGCTGCTGGAACCGATGGGCCTGACCCACCCGCAGTATCTGGTGATGCTGGCGCTGTGGGGTTCGGCGCCGATGTCGGTCAAGGAGATCGCCGAGGCCATCCAGCTCGACTCCCCCACTCTGTCGCCGCTGCTCAAGCGGTTGCACAGCGCCGGGCTGATCACACGGGAACGCGATCCGCGCGACGAACGCAACCTGGTGATCGATCTGACCGAACAGGGCCGCGCGCTCCGCCGGCAGGCCGAGGCCATCCCGCCGGCGGTGGTGCAGCGGCTCGGGGTCAGCCTGGCCGACCTGGAGGAATTGCACACCGTGCTGACCCGGGTGAACCAGGCCGCGCGCCGATGGGTGCTCGCCGAGCCCGAGGCGACCGAAGCGAACACCCACCACACGCGCACCGAAGGAGCCCGCTCATGACCCGCGAACGCCGCCGCCCGAACCCGATCCAATGGCTCGGCTACGCCTGCGGGCGCAAGCTGCCCGATTCCATGCGCGACTGGGTCCGCAACGATCTCACCGGCAAGTACGCCTTCCCCCGGCACGTGCTGCGCGGCCTGGTGCCGTTCGTCCCGCTGTTCGCGGTGTTCCTGTTCTTCCCCGGTGAGCTGTGGTTGCGCGGTTCGATGGTGCTGCTGGCGCTGCTGCTGGCGCTGTTCTACACGGTGGCGTTCATGCCGATGAACCGCGCGCACCGGCTGGCGAAACACGGCCTGCCCGCCGACCTGGAGAACCCCGAGCGCGCCGACCGCCGCGCACGCGAACGCGCCAGGTACGCCGCACAACATCCGCACTGAGCGCCGCGTTTCGCGAACAGCGCCGCTGACACGCTCGACGAACTACTTGACGGTGACGCGGACCTTGACGGCGTCGTCGTCGGTGGACTCGAGCGCCTGCGCGATGAGCGCCGAGAGATCCAGGCGCGGGCCGGTGGCGGTGACGGCGTCGGCCAGCGGTTGCAGTCCGGGCAGCAGCGAGGCCAGCTCCGGGCCCACCTGGTGCACCCATTCGGTGAGCCTTTGCAGGAACGGCACCAGGCCGTTGCCCTCGAGGTACATCTGCGGGGCATCGCCGGTCTGGATCAGCCTGCCCACCGATTCGACCAGTTCGTCGAGGCGCTGGGCGAACTGGGTGAAGGCCGGAGCGGCGGCCGCGGTGGCCGGACCGGCCCAGTCGATGTCCTGGGAGACGGCTTCGAAATCGTTGAGCAGCTGCGCGATCTGCGGTTCCCTGGAGACGATGGTCGAGGCCAGCAGGTCGGCGGCGCGGGTGAGTTCGGGCATCACCGCGTCGGTGCCGTGCAGCGCCACGCTCATGGTTTCGGCCAGTGAACCGACCACCTCGGGGTCGAGCTGGTTCATCGTGTCGGTGACCATCCTGGCCGCCTCGGGAATCGACAGCGGGGTGCGCACGTCCTGCGACTGCAACCGCTGCCCGTCCTCGAGGTACGGTCCCGCACCGGTTTTCGGCCGGAACTGCACATACGGCTCACCGAGCGCGGACAGATGCTCGATGGTGACGACGCTGTCGGTGGGCACCTTGTGCTCGCTGTCGACGCGCAGCCCCACCTCCACACCGGCGGCGGTGCGGTCCACCGAGGTCACCCGGCCGACCTCGATACCGGTCAGCAGAATCGGCGAACCGACGCCGAGCCCACCGGAATTCTTCAGCACCATCGACGCCTCGGTGTAGTCGGCGAACGGATCGACCTGCACCACACCGAAGGTCAGGTAGCTCGCGCCGAGCACGGTGATGGCGGCGATTCCGCCGAGGGAAGCCAGCGGGCCGATCTTCATCGGATGGCTCCGATCATGCGCAGGGTCTCGATGATGCGGTCGATCTGGTCGTCGGCGGAGATCGGTGCGCCGCCGGCCGGCGTCACCTGGACGTCGGCGATGTTCACCTTGGCACCACGCTCGACGAACGGAATGATCTTGTCCCGCAACAATGCGGTGAGCAGCGCCAGATTCGATGGCGAGGCGGTGTTCAGCGGTGCGCCGGTGATCAGCGGTGCGAAGGCCAGCGCGGCCGCGTCGCCGGCCTGCACCAGCGGCGTCAGCCAGGTCATCGACGCACCGACGGGCGCGAGTGCGCCGAAGATATCGGTGACGCCGCCGATGGAGTCGGTGGCGTCGGTCATCTGCCGCACCGATTCCGGCCGCAGGATGTTGTCGAGTTCGGGCTGGATCTGGTGCAACACACTGGAATTGGTTTCCAGGCCGTAGAGCAGCCGGTCCACCTGATCGAGATTGGCCGCCAGATCGACGACGTCACCCGCGATCACCTGCGTGATGCGCTGGGTTTCCCTCGGATCCTGCGGCAGCACCGAGTTGAACCGGTTGATGATGTCCTGCAACTGACCGACCGCACCGCCCTGCACGAACACCGCCATGGCGGCCATCGTGTCCTCGAGCTGCACCGGCGGTTTGGTCTGCTCGAGGGTAATGGTGCCGCCGGGCGCCAGCAGCGAGTCGAATCCGTCGGGCGGGGTGGTCAGTGCGATGTGGATATCGCCGAGCACGGTGTTCTGCCGCAGTTCGGCGATGGTGGTGGCGGGCAGGCGCACGTCATCGGAGACGTCGATGTCGACCACCACGTAGCCGCCGCGCCCCTCGGGAGCCTCGTCCGCCGGCACCACCCGCACCGAATCCACGGTCCCGACCTGGGCGCCGTTGGCGATGACCTTGGCGCGCGCGGGCAGATTGAGCACATTCGCGAACTCGATGCTGACCTGGTAGGTCGAGCCGGACACCGAGGTACCTGGCACCGGCACCTGGGCCGGATCGAACGCACAGCCACCGGCGAACAGCGCTGCGGACAACGCGACGGCGATCGCGGCCGAACGCATCCGCTTACCGAGCAGCGCGGTCATCGCGCACCTGCCAATCCCAGCACCAGCTGAACGAGTTGGACGTCGACCATGCCGTTGCCCGCGCCCGCGCAACGGCCGGGCGCGACCGCGTTGATCGCGGCGCAGACCTGCTCGGCGTCGCGCTGGGCGATGGCCACCTTCGGCGGTGCGTAGACCAGGCCGGGTGCGCCCGTCGCCGGATCGGTCACCGAACGGAAGGCCGAGGTCAGCGCCGGCGCCATGAGGACGATGTCGCGCAGCGATCCGACGTTGGCGCGCAACATCTTCACCAGCGGGACCAGCCCGTCCAGGGTGCCCATGAGCGGGTCGGCCAGGATGGTGGTCAGGTCGTTGAGCATGGGCAGCACCTCGCGCAGCCCATCGAACAGGGCCGCACCGGGCACCAGCAGATCGTTGCTGGCCTGGTTGAGCACCGGCGCCAGCCGGGTGAGCATGGTCTTCAGGTCACCCCAGTGTGTGCTGACCTTCTGCGACACCGAGGAGAACGCGTCGAAGATGCCCGCGAGGTGGCCGATATCGGCATCCGGGGATTTCAGCGTCGAACCCAGCTTCATGACCAGGTTGTTGATCTGCGCGCCGGTACCAGCGGTGGCCGAATCCAAGGCGCGCAGACCGCCGGCCAGCGCATCCGGCTGGGTCTGCGGGGTGCCGCCGATCTCCTCGGACAGGGCCGCGAGCGCGGTGATGGTTTCGGTGAGGCTCTTGGGCGTCAGCGTTTTGGTGATGCACTGCCCGGCATCCCACTCGTCGGCGGTCTTGCCGCTGGCCAGCACCGCGAGTTCGCGGTCGGCGACCACGCTGTCGGACAGGGTGGTCGCGGAGGCGTCGGCGTAGACCGGGTGCTCGGCGTCGACCTCGAAATCGACACGCACGGCGGCGCCTTCGGGCCGGATGCCGGTCACGGTGCCGACGTCGATGCCACGCATCGAGACCTTGTTGCCCTCGTACAGGCCGACGCTGTCGGGCATGATCGCGCAGTAGGACCGGGTTTCCTTGATCGGATCGAACGCGACGACATAGCCGACCACGGCGAGCAACGCGATGACCAGCGCGCCCGCGATCGACATGAACGCCTGTGAGCCGAGAATCCGCTTCACCATCAGCACACCTTCCCCGGCACCGGAACACAGATCGGCCCGAGCGCCGCACCCGGATCCAGCCCCGGTGGCGCGGTGACGGTTTCCCCCGAGCGGTCGATCGTCACCGGACCGTCCGGGATCACCAGCCCACCCAGCCGGTCGCCGAGCCCCTGCACGGCGGTGATGAGCGGTTCGAGCTGGGTGCCGAACTCCTGCAGCCGCGGCAGCGCGTCCGCCAGTTGCTGCGCCTTCGGTTTCAGCGTGTCGTCCCAGGCGGGTGCCAGCGTCGCCAGCCGCTGCACCACCGAGGACAACAGCCCGACCGCCGCTTTCAGCTCGGCGCGCTTGTCCAGCAGCACGGTCTCCATCAGGTTGACGTTGTCCATCAGCCGGCCGAGATCGGTTTTCGCGCCGTCGTACATGGTGACGTACTCGTCGGCCACCGCGATCGCGTTGGACACCTGGGTGCGCTGACGTTCGATGGCGTCCAGGTACTGGCCGAGGGTGTCGAGAGTGGTGCGCAGCGTGTCGGGGGCGCCGTCGATCGAGGTCTGGATGGAGGCCAGGTTGCGGCGCAGGGTGTCGCCGTCGGTGGCCTGCAGGGGCGCGGTGGCGTCCTGGAAGGTTTCGATCAGGCTGTAGGGCAGGCGAACCCGCTCTGCCGGAATCGGCGTGTCCCCCAACGGCTGATCACCGGCCGGGAACAGCGCGACGTAGTGGCCGCCGACGATGGTGAGCATGCGGATGTCGAGCGAGCTCTGATCGCCGACGAACACGTCGGAATCGACGGTGAACCGCATGATCACCCGATCCGGTTTCAGCTCGAGCGATTCCACCGTGCCCACCGAGATGCCGGCCAGCCGCACATCATCGCCCGCCTTCACCGACTGCGCTTCGCTGAGTTCGGCGGTATAGGTGGTCTTGCCGAACGGCACCACGTACACCACGCCCGCGGCGACGGCGGCGATCACCAGCGCGACGGCGCCGATGATGCCCAGCCGCAGCTCCTTACGCAGCCGGGTGGGCTCGTCCATGATCGGGGTGTCGCCGTTGACCATGCGGCGGATCCGGTCGAGGCCGGGCAGTTTCACGCGTTGCATATCGCGACCTTCTGTCCGCCGATGAGCACCTGCACCGGCTCGGGCAGTTCGGCTTGTCCTTTACTGCACTCGGGCTTCCAGCCCGCGACTGTGCGCGGCAGGGCGTTGTCCACCGCGGCGAGCAGACCGGGCAGCCTGCCGAACACCTCGACCGCTTCCTGCGGGTCCGGGAACAGCCCGCGGATCATCGCGTCCACATCGGTGCTGCCGTCGGTGGCCAGGCCGAGCGCGTCCAGCAGCCGGTCGATGGGGCCGAGCACCGAGGGCGCGGTCATGGCGAATTCGGCCAGTCCGCCGACATTGGTGCGCAGCGCCTCGAAGATGTCGGACAGCCGTGCCAGCAGCGGCACCAGATGATGCACTCGCCCGCCGACCCGGTCGGCCAGATCGGACATGTTGCCGACCAGGGTGGCGATCACTTCCTGCCGGTTGCCGACATGCTCGCTGAGCTTGCCGATGGCGTCCAGCGCCGGACCCAGCCCCGCGCCGTCACCCTCGATCACCGCGAGCATGCTCTCGGTGAACTGGTTGATCGCCTCCGGAGACATGGTGGCCAGCACCGGCTTCAAACCGTTGAACAGGCTGGTCACATCGAACGACGGCAGCGTCATATCGGTACCGATGCGGGCGCCGTCGGGCAGCCGGGCACCGGGGTTCGGCTGCTGCTGCAGATCGATATAGCGCTGGCCGGTGAGGTTCTGGTACCGGATGGCCAGGACACTGTTGTCGTAGATCGGGGTCGAGGTCTCGACCGTCAGCCGCACCTCGGCCTGATAGCCGTCGAGCTCGATGCCCTCGACCTTGCCGACCTGCACGCCGTACATGCGCACGTCATCGCCGACCTTGAGGCCGTTGGCGTCGGTGAACAGCGCGCTGTGCGCCTCGGTGTCACCGTCGACCGGCCGCTTGATCGCGGTGATCACCACCAGCAGGATCACCACCATGGCCGCGGCGAACACCGCCAGCCGCCAGGCCGCACCACGCACCGTCATCGGGCGCCTCCCTTCACCGGCAGCCCGAGCAGCGGCACCGCGATACCCGGCACGCCACGCAGTTCCAATTCGAGATCGAGGACCGGACCGTCCGGGGTGTCCTTCATGGCGGCGCCGAGCCGGGTCAGCAGGGCACGCAGATCGGCCGCCGACTGCTGCGGGGTCGACACCGTGCGTGCCAGCACCGTGAGCATCGGCGCGAGCATGTCGGTGTAGCCGGAGAGCTGGCCGGCTTCGGTGAGGGTGGTGGCAAGCGCGGGCAGGATCTGCCCGGTCAGTGCGGCCACGCCCGCGTCGAGACGCTCGCGATCGGTGTTGAGCACATCGATCTCGACGAACTGATCGATCACCTCGATGGTGGCGCCGGCGAACTTGCCGCCGCCGTCGAAGGCGCCGCCGAGCCGGCCGACCAGGTCCGAGGACGGCATGGACTGGTTGTCGGCGACGGTGCGCGCGGCCGCGATCAGGGCCTGCGCGAGCGGCGTGAACGCCTCCACGTCGGCGGCGGCCTGCGCGATGACGGTCGCCATCTGCGGGGTGAACACCGTCGCGCCCACCTGCGACATACCGCGCAGCAAGCTGCCCATGGTGGCGTCGTAGACGTCGGCCGCGCGGTCACCGGTCAGGTCGATCACCATGTCCGCGCGCAGCGGGGAACCGCCGGAGCCGGGCAGCAGTTCGAGTTCGCTCACGCCGAACAGATTCGACGGCGCGTAATCGACCCTCAGGCTGTCGTCCAGCCCGGACAGCCGGGACTCGTCGAGGTCGAGGGTGATGCGCTGGGTGCCGCGCGCCTCGGGGGCGATCTCGGCGACCTCGCCGACCAGCACCCCGTCCACGCGCACCGGGGTGCCCGCGATGATGCCGTCACCGATCTGCTCGGTCTGCAGGGCGATGCGCAGCCCGTCCTCGGAGCGCAGCGTGCGATAGCAGACGGTGGCGAGCAGCACCGCGACGACCACGCCGACGATGGCCGCCCCCACGGTCATCGCGCGCGTCCGATCCGCTGCCACTCCTGGCATTCCGTATTTCGGCATCTGTCCCTATCCCGTGAAACTGATCGGCGCGTTGAAGCCCCACAGGGCGATGGACAGCAGCATGTCGATCGCGATGATCGCCACGAAGCTGGCGCGCACCGCGCGACCGGAGGCGATGCCGACGCCTTCCGGGCCGCCGGTGGCGAAGAACCCGTAGTAGGAGTGCACCAGGATCACCACCGTGCCGAAGATCGCGACCTTGATCACCGCGGCGATCACGTCGAACCCGGACACGAACTGGAAGAAGTAGTGGTCGTAGACGCCCGCGGACTGGCTGTGCACCAGCGTCAGCAGGCCGCGGCAGGCCAGGTAGCTCAGGATCAGCGCGATCAGGAAGGTCGGCACGATCGCGATGGCGCCCGCGATGACGCGGGTGGTGACCACGAACGGCACCGACCGCAGGCCCAGCGCCTCGATGGCGTCGATCTCCTCCGAGATGCGCATGGATCCGATCTCGGCGGTCATCCGGCACCCGGCTTGGGCGGCGAACCCGATGGCCGCCGCGATGGGCGCCAGTTCACGGGTGGAGGCGAAGGCCGACACGATGCCGGTGACCGGCCCCATGCCGAGCATGTCCAGGATCGCGAACGATTCCACGCCCACCGAGGCGCCCATCACCAGGCCGAGCACGATCATCATCGGCACCGTGCCGCCGCCGACGATGACCGAGCCGCGGCCCCAGGTCATATCGGTGATCGCGCGCATCGTCTCCTGGCGGTAGCGACGCATCGTCAACGGCACCGATGACAGCACCTGCCAGACGAATACCGCGACGAAACCCAGCGATTCGACACCGCGCAGCACCCGGCTGCCGCGACGGAAGTAGCGCGCGGCCCAGCCGAGCCCCTTCGGGACATAGGACGAGGTCGACATCAGACCAGCCTCGTCGGCATGAACATGGCGCTGATCTGCGACATCGCCAGGTTCACGATCACGATCGACACCACCGACAGCACCACGGCGGCATTCACCGCGTCGGCCACACCGCGCGGGCCGCCCTTGGCTTCCAGCCCGCGCTGGCAGGCGATGACGACCACGAGGAAGCCGAAGATCAACGCCTTCAACAAGGAGACCCACACGTCGGCGACGGTGGTGAACGAGCCGAACGTCGCCCAGTACGAACCGGGCGTGACGCCTTGGCCGCCGACGGCGACCAGGTATCCGGCGAGCACGCCGACGAAGATGATCAGCACGTTCAGCAGCGGCGCGACGATCAGCATCGCGACCATGCGCGGAATGACCAGCCGGTGAATCGGGCTGATGCCCATGGTGTTGAGCGCGTCGATCTCTTCCCGGATGGTGCGCGCACCGAGATCGGCCGCGATCGCCGCGGCACCCGCACCACCGAGCAGGAACCCGGTCGCCATCGGGGCGCCCTGTTTGATCACACCGAGCCCGCCGGTGGCGCCGAGCAAGGTGTCCGCGCCGAGGGTGTGGATCAGGTTGCCGACCTGCACCGACACGATCACACCGAACGGGATCGCCATCAGGATCGCCGGGATCGCGGTGACGGTGATCAACCGCCACGCCTGCACCAGCGTTTCTTGCCACTGGAACTTGCCACGCGCGATATCACCGACCGCGCCCGTCACCGACTCCTGCGCCATCCCGACCGCGCGACCGAAGGTCCGCAGCGACGACACCACCGTGCCGGAGAAATTCTTGCGCACGATCGCGACGGCGGAATCGCTCGGCGGCTTCCGGGTATCCAGCGTCATCGGCGAAGTCCTCGCGCCGCGCTCGCGATGCTCGAGCACCCGCGCGGGCGGCGGCGTGTTTCGGGGTTCATGGCGCACTCTCTGCTTTCGGCGTCGATGCCAACCCTCAGGAAGCTAATCGTTACGAGAGGTGACATACAAATTGACAGGTGGGTGACCCTGAACACAAAGAAACCGAATATGACATCACGCGAGAGGCTCGGTGTTATAGGTCACCATCGGGTGTGGAGCGGTCGGCTCGACATGCACCCACGCGCATCGAGCACCCGACGCTCGCAGACTGTTTGCGCACGTCAGGACGATGTGCCCGCACGGTTGGACCGCATCGTCGGCTCCCACAACAAGCACGCCTGACCGATTACCGTGAGTCTCCCCGCGCACCGACCGATATCGCCGGTGCGGTGACATCGGTGGGGCATGTGCCGGTCGACGACGACGTTGCCGCGAACCCGGCAAACGGCCCGCGAACCACTGATTCGTGGGCCATCTCAGGGGTGTTCAGACCCGAGAACGACGAGGAGCCGCCGGCCGCCACGATCCGCTCGTCGGCGCGATGCTCGCGCCCGTCGCCCGGTCCGCGGCGGGTCCGGAGGAGCGCCCGGCCGGGGTCTAACGGCCGGCGTCGGCGGCGCGCTCGCCGGTGGGCGATGGGCCGGCCGAATCCGCTGGCGCTCCGGCGGGTTCGGCGGCGGCGGGTTTGTCTACGGAAACCGCACGCGCCGTCGCGGGCGCGGCGGCCACGGACGACGCGGCGGCTGCACGCCCGGCGGCGTCCCATTTCTCCCGCAGGGCGGACACTTTCGCCATCAGGCTGCCCGGTTCGATACCGCGTCCCACCATCCACTGGGTCACCGCCGCCAAGGCGGAGACCACCGCGACGGCGGCGGCGGCCACGGCCGAGGGGGTGAACCGGGACGTCGCGACGTACTGTCCCTGGCCCGCGCCCGGCAGGATGAACTTGCCGTTTCCCTTGACCCAGCTCAAGAACTGGCCGACCTGACCGCCGAGGTCGTATTTGCGCGCGGTGAGAGCCTTGAGTTCGGCGCCCTTGCTGTCGAGGTACAGCATGGTGAACAGCACCAGCACCGCGACGCCCACCGACGACAAGGCCACCAGCCGGGCGAAATACTCCGAGCGCATCCGGAAATAGAGCACGACCAGACAGATCGTCAGCACGATCACGGCTGCCGTCGCGAACGCCCACAGTCCGCTGATCTGCGGGGTTTTCGGCGCCGACTTCGACCACACCGTCAGGTATTTGGTGGACACATCGATGCGCCCGAAGGCCGTGGACTCCACCGAACCATTGGCGCCCGTCGCCACCAGCCACGGTCGCGTCATCAGCACGAGCGTGATGAACGCCCCCACTGCGGCCACCAGATAACCCCAATGCCCGCGCAACGGAGTGCTCGCGCCGCGCACCGCCGCTGCCCTGGCCCGGACCGCGTCGGCCCGCCGCCTGCGCGATTCGCCGGCGCCTTCCGTCGCGGCGCCCCCGGCGACGGCCGCGCCACCACTGCCCGCTACGCCTTCCGGCGAATTCACCGCCACCGACTCAGCGCGTGTGTGCTCTGGTTCATCCCCTTGGCCCGCATCAGCTGATCTGGCGGCCGCGCCCTCACCGGCACCCGCTCCGGCATACTTCGGCGCGCCTGCCGCACCCGAGCGCGCCGCGCCCGATTCGACCGCTCCCCCGCCGACGAACTCACCCGAGACCGCGACACCACCGGCGGAACCCGCTCCGAAGAGCCCGCCGGATTCCGGGCTGTTCTGCTGATCGGAGCTGTGTCTGCTCGCGGATTCTCCGGTGTCTCGGGCAGCCTTGGCCTGCCAGGGGTTTGGGCCCGCCATTACCGCAGTTTATGGTGCCTGCACTGGTGGGAATACTGGTTGACCGGGTCGAATGGGCGCATCGCGGACGGGCGCGGCGGTGCGTCCAGCGGGGTCGCGGCAACGAAGATCACGCGATCAATCGACCGGCGGGGTGGACATAGGCGACAATTTGGCGCGTGCGGACCCAGTTCACCAATGAGCTCGTCGCGTTGACCGATGAGTTGACGCAGATGTGCCGGCTCACCCAAGACGCCGCCGAGCGCGTCACCGATGCGCTCGTCGAGGCCGATCTCACGGCGGCCTACGAGGTTTTCGCGCTCGACGAGCGCCTACAGGCCATGTACGCGGCCTGCGAGGAGCGCACGGTGGTGCTGCTGGCGCTACAGGCGCCGGTCGCCCGCGATCTACGGCATGTGGTGACCGCCATCCAGATCGCCGGTGAGCTGTCCCGCATCGGCTGGCTCACCAGCCGGGTGGCCGATCAGGTCTACAAGAGCAGCCCCGATCCGGTGGCGCCGGAGCCGATCGTGGCCTTGCTCGCCGAGATGGGCAGGCGCGCGGCCCGCGCGACCGCGCACGCGCTGCGCTCGGTCGCCGCGGGTCAACAGCCGCCCGAAGAGGCTCCCGATCCGCCTGCCGAGACCATGGAAGAGCTCAACCACCGACTCCACGCGGCACTCAGCGCCCCCGCCTGGACCGGAAGCACCGATACCGCAATCGAACTGGCCCTGCTCGGCCACCATTTGGAGCGCTGCGTCGATCACACCGCCCGCATCGAACGGCTCATCCGCTTCCTGGACACCGGCATCCCGCCCACCGCACAGCCCATCGAGGAAGAAAGGGACTGAACGTGGGCGGCCCGAAGCTGGTTACCCGCACACACCGCCGAACGCCCTATCGAGCGGACGACCCTGCCCTGCGGGCGATCGCGTAGAGGTCGCGCGCAGGCCCTGTCGGTCGCGTCCCCGCAGGCCAGACCGCCCGCAGCACTCGGTCGAGGTCGAGCCCGGTCACCGTCGGCGCGACCAGCGTGCCCGCCGCGACTTCGGCAGCCACCGCGAGTGAGCTGAGCACGGCCGGGCCGACGCCCGCGGCGACGGCCGTCTTGATCGCCGTGGTCGAGGACAGTTCCAGCGCCACAGCGGGCCGCACCCCTGGACGGGTGCGAGCCAGCGCGTGCTCGAACCAGTTCCGCGTCCCGGATCCGGTTTCGCGTTGCAGCAAGGGTGTTTCGGTCAGCTCGTCGACGCTCACCGAACCCCTGCGTGCCCAGCGATGCCCCGGCGCCACCACCACGACCAGGCGGTCCTTACCCACCACCCGGCTCTCCAGCCCCGCGAAACTCTGCCTGCTCTCGATGAATCCGATGGCTGCGCGCCCGTCGAGCACCGCCTGCGCGACTTCCACCGAGTTGCCGGATTCCAACGCGATGGTCAGATCGGCGGCCGCGGCCCGCAGGGCGGTGAGCCAGCCGGGGAACAGGTATTCCGCGACGGTCTGGCTGGCGGCGACGCGCAGGCGGGAATCGCGTTCGGAGCGCAGCGTGTCGATCCCGGCCTCCAGCTGTCCGGCGGCGTCGATGACGGCGCGGGCCCATTCCACGATGAGCGCGCCGGCGCGAGTGGGTCGCGAGCCGAGCGTGGTGCGTTCCAGCACCGGCACGCCGACCAGTTTCTCCAGGGTGCGGATCCGCGAGGACGCCGAGGGCTGGCTGATGCCGTGTGCCTGCGCGGCGCGCCCGAGGCTGCCGAGCTCGACCACTGAAAGCAGCAGGTCGAGCGCGGCGAGATCGGGCACCCGCGGCGACAAAGGCATAGAACCATTCTATGTACCCATAGACCGATGACGCCTACCAGCCACGCGGCAGGCCCGCGAGCCTGGATCCATGACCCTCACCGCGACCCACCGGCCCGTCACCGTCACCCGCCGCACCGTGTCCGCGCGCACCGGCGCGCTGGCGCAGGTCGGGCTGAACTGGTTCGCGATCGTCATGGGCACCGGCATCCTCGCCAATGCCGCCGCCACCCTGCCGCTGCAGCTCCCCGGGCAGCGCGCCGCCGCCACCGGCGTCTGGGTGCTGGCCACGCTGCTGCTCGCCGCACTCGGCCTCGTCTGGGCGGTGCGGATGATCCGCCATCGCGGTCACGTGCGAGCCGAACGCGATCATCCGGTGCTCGCCCACTTCTCCGGCGCGCCGCCGATGGCCCTGCTGACGGTCGGCGCCGGCGCGATGCTGCTCGGCAAGGACGTCATCGGCGAATCGGCGGCGGTAGCCATGGATTGGGTGCTGTGGCCGCTGGGCACCGCGCTCGGCCTGGCCACCGCCGTCGCCGTGCCCTATCGGATGATCACCCGCACCCCGGCCGGTGCACCCGATGCGGCGTTCGGCGGCTGGCTCATGCCCGTGGTGCCGCCGATGGTGTCCGCAGCCACCGGCGTCCTGCTACTGCCGCACACTCCGCCCGGCCAGGCCAGGGTGACGTTGCTGGCCTGCTGCGGCGCGATGTTCGGACTGAGCCTGATCGCCGCACTGATCACCACCACCATGATCTGGTCGAAGCTGATGCATTTCGGCGCGCCCGCGGCCGCGCTGGTGCCGACGGTGTGGATCGTGCTCGGCCCGCTCGGCCAATCGGTGACCGCCGCCGGCGCGATGGCCGATGCCGCCCCGGCCGTCGCCGCGCCCGCGCAGGCCGCCGGTGTGGCCTTGGCCGCCACCGTGTTCGGGATCGCCACCTGGGGTTTCGCCATGCTGTGGTTGACGTTGGCGCTCGCGGTCACCGTGCGCACCTTCCGGGCGGGCGGGCTCGGCTTCTCGCTCACCTGGTGGGGTTTCACCTTCCCGCTCGGCACCTGCGTCACCGGGAGCACCGCGTTGTTCGCGCACACCGGCGCCGAGCTGTTCGCCGTCGCGGCTGGCGCGTTGTACGCATTGCTTGCCGTCGCCTGGTGCACGGTCGCATCGCGCACCGCGCTCGGCGTGCGCGACGGTTCGTTGCTGCGTCCGGCCGCTCCGGCCCCGGTGTGATCGTGCCCACCGAAACCCGCAGCTCACCGCATACCTGACCGATGCGTGAGCCGACGAACCCCCAGCCTGTTCGGCATTTCCGTACTCCAACCGTAGATCTGACCGCCATGACCAGGACAAAACTCCCAATCCTGGGAAGTGGGTAGGGTGTTTGCAGAGAAGAAATCAGACATCTACTATCCAAATACGTAGATGAAAGCTTGGTCTGGGTAGCTCCCGGACCGCGAGCGTCACGACGAGTTCGCGCTCGTGCGACACGACACCCCGGGACTACCCCCTCATCAGCCTCGAGGTGTCGTGGCCGCGGCCCGGTCTGGACAACCGGCCGCCCTCAGTCGCGCGGGCGGTGATCGAATTCGCCCGTGGCACGCCATCCCCGGCCCGGCGCCGGCACGCCGGTCCGGGGATGGTCCACGCGGCCGTGTCATCGGCCTGTGCGTAATCTCATAGCCGTCAGTGCCTTCGAGTGCAGCTGGCACCGGGTAGCTTGACGCCCGGTAATTTTCGGGCGCAGGACAAGGAAGTCAGTTGAGTTTCACCGCACTCCAGATCGGTTCCTTCGTCCACGGTGAGGTCGCCCGGTGAACGATCTGCTCGCACGCACCTCCGGCCGCACCCGCACGATCATCGCGGCTGCCGTCTGCCTCATCGCGCTCGCCATCGTCGGCTACGGCTATGTCGACGACCTGTTCGCCAAGCGTGGCGCGGGTTCCGCCGGCGCGGCAACGACCACCGGGCGCGACGTCAGCGAGCTGCTCGGCCGCCTGGCCGTCTCGGCCGAGGGCTCGATGAGCGGCTACAGCCGGGAGAAGTTCCCGCACTGGGACACCAACAAGCCCGAACACGGCTTCGGTCCCGAATTCGCCCAGTACGCCAAATGCACCACCCGCGAAGTGATGATGCTGCGCGACGCCACCGGCAAGGTCACCCTCGACGCGAAGACCTGCGAACTGACCATCGGCACCGACGGCGGCTGGCGCGACCAGTACGGCTTCACCGACCGTAAGACCGGGCAGCTGAAGCCCTACAAGTGGATGACCGATCCGGCCTCCGTCGACGCCGAGCACATCGTCCCGCTCGCGGAGGCGTGGCGGTCGGGTGCCGACAAACTCGACGAGGACACCCGCCGCCGCATCGCCAACGACGCGGGCAACCTCATCGCCTCCGACCCGTCGGCCAACCGGTCCAAGGGTGACCAGGATGCCGCGCACTACCTCCCACCGGGCAATTTCCGGTGTGGCTATATCGATCACTACGTCAAGATCAAGGTAAAGTACGGCCTCACCGTCGACCCCGACGAGCAGAAGGCCCTCCGTACCGCCGTCGATGATTGCGTCAAGCGAGGAGAATTCCGATAAGCGACATCATCGAGCTCACCGCCGCGGCTGCCGTCATGACCGAAGAGGAAGGCACGGTATCCGGCGCCCTCGATGTCACCGTCGACGAATCCGGCAAGGGCTTGGTGCGCTACCGCGACACCGAAACCTGGTACACCATCGGCAACCTCGACGCCGAACCCCCACGGACCTGGACCTCCGTCACCGAACTGGTCGCCGCGATCGAAGCGGGCATCGGTGAGCGTGACGCTGCGGGTAACACCATTCCCTTCGAGGCATAGGCGGGTTCGCGCCGGGTGGACCGGATCCCGCCGGCCCACCCCTGCGGGTCCGCGATCAGCGAGCCGACACCGGCACCGCACCCAGTTCCGTACCGACCGGGGCGTCCCAATCGATCACGTACCGCTGCTCGGCACCCATCGTCTTCTGCTGACCCTTCATCATTTTCATCATCACCGGCATCACCGCCCGCATGATCCGGCCCGCGATCGGGCCCGGCGTCTTGGATCGGTTGATCTTGGCCGCGCGGGCCGCGATCCCCTCCACCCGCGGACGGCGCAACGCCTCATACGCGGCGAAAGCCTCCTCGGGACCGGCCAGATCGCGCAGGCAACGCGCCAATTGGACGGCACTCTCCACCGCCAGCGACGCGCCCTGCCCCGAACTGTTGGACGGCGCATGCACCGAATCGCCGGCCAGCACCATCCGCCCGCGATACCACCGCGGGACCGGCGGCATGATGTGCAGCGCGCCCGTGATCTGCAACTGGTCGGCCGTAGTGGCACGCGCCAACTGGCCGCCGGGGGTGTCCTCGGCATAGGTCTCGCGCAGGAGCGTCAGCCAATGCTCGGCCGGTATCGCGCGGGCATCGGTGAGCGACAGGTACTGCTTGTGCGGCAGGTTGGCGCCCCACGCGATCGTGCCCGCACCCTCCGGCCAGTACAGGTAGTACGCGCGTTTGCCGAACGCGAAGACCATGGTCTCGGGTGGGGTGTCGATCTCGCATTCGGTCAGCGCGCCGAATCCGAGCATGCCGGTGTATTCCGGGCCGGGCGCGTCCGGATCGATCAATCCGCGCACGGTGGAGCGGATTCCGTCGGTGCCGATGAGAACGTCGGCGGTCGCGGTACTGCCGTCGGTGAACTGGGCGGTGATGCCGTCGGCATGCTCGTCGACGGCGGTCAGCCGCTTGTCGTATTCGATCGGCACACCCGCCGCGATCGCGTGATCGTGCAGCACGCGATGCAATTCGCCGCGGTCGACGACCTGCATCGGCTCCACATCGGGCAGCGTCGGCACCTCGATGCGCTTGCCGCCGACGGACAGGTTCATCTTCGGGATCGGCACCGCGATCGCCCGGACGCGATCACCGGCGCCGATCACATCCAGGGCGGCAAGGCCATTGGGTGCGAGCGCGAGCCCGCTGCCGATGGTGATCGACGGCCCGGAATAGGCCTCGTAGACGCGGGCCTCGATTCCCGCCTTGCGCAGCGCGGTGGCGGCGACCGGGCCTGCGATGCCGCCGCCGATGACCAGCGCGGAACGAACTGTGGACATGAATAACTCCTGGTGGGGTCGTGTGTGTACGGCGAACCGCACCGCGAATCACCCACCCGGTTATCCTGTGGTTGCCAAACTCTGGCCGGGTGTGCGAATGCGGGCACGGTCCGAGACGGTTCCCCGAGTTCGGCGGCGGTGTTGCCGCACCTCCGCCGGACTCGGTCTCGGTGTTTGCTATGGGTGTGGCTTCCCCCCTTCCATGAGGTCGCCGGCCTTGGCCAGATCCATGCCTTCGCTGTGCCAGGTGCGCCAGCCTTCCAGCCCGGGGAACTTCCCGGACACCAGCTCGTCGCGGAATGCGGCGGTCCACGCGCGTTCGGCTTCGAGCATGGCCAGCCCGTATTCGGTCTCGACCATGAACAATCGCGGCAGGGAGCCCGCGGCCGCGTCGAATTCCGCACGCACGGTGGTGATCTGTTCGTCCAGGGCGTCGACCCGGCGTCCGAGCAGGTCGATCACCTCGTCCGGCGGCAGTGCCGCGAGAATCGACAGTCCGGCCACGTATTGCCGCTGTTCGGGCTGTGGTTCGGCGATGAGCTCCCTGGTCCAGTCGATCAGTTCGGCGCGGCCGGCGTCGGTGATCCGGTAGATCACGCGCTCGGGCCGCGCACCTTCCCGTTCACTGCCGACGACCTCGAGGAATCCGGCCTTCGCCATGTTCTGCACGACGGTGTACAGCGATCCCCATTTGATGTCCATATCGCGGTCTTTGCCGCGATCGCGCAGCGTGGACGCGATCTCGTAGCGGTGCATGGGCCGTTCGATGATCACCGAGAGCACCGCCAACGCCAGCAGATTGCCGACCTTGCGTTTGGTCGCCATGCACACCTCCTTACTCGTCTACGAATATACGTGCGCGAGTATTAGCGCCGCAAGAGGTGTGTCCGCTTTTCGGGGCTGGAGACGCAGGAGGATCCGAGCCTCGACCCATCCGGGGTGCCCCGTCGCGGTGGCGGTCAGTGTGCGGGGACGAGTTCGTGCACGTCCTGGTCGAGCAGTTTGATGGCAATGCTCTCCAGTGCCTGGTCGAGCAGCATCCGATCGGTGGGATCGGTGCGGTCCCAGTCGTCGAGCCGCACATCCAGCCAGCGCCGCCAGGCCGCCCTGATCCGGTCGACCTGCGCCTGCCCGGCCGGGGTGAGGGTGAGCAGTGGGCCGTCCAGGGCGAGGTATCCGGCGGCGCGCACTTCGCCGAAGACGGGAGCGATCACCTCGTCGGGCAGCCGGTGCACGCGCGCGATCGCGTCGAGGGTGGCCTCCCCGCGAATCCGGTTGTGCAGATATACCTGTCCGAGCGCCCAGGCCTGACCTCGGGTGAGGTCGGTGCCGGCGTCGGCGAGAACCACCGGGCCGATCGGGCCTTCGGCGCGCGCGGATCGCAGGGTGGTGGCGATCGCGCGTTCCAGCAGCACCACCCGATCGGCCGAGTCCGGCACCGAGAAACCCTCACCCACGTCGCGCGCATCCGCGCGGGCACTGTCACGCAAAGGCACTTCCCTCAGGAACCAGGCGACCGCGAAACCGGCCAGCGCGACCGGAACCACCCAGAGGAACACGTGGTCGATCGCCGCGGCGTAGGCATCGATGATCGGATCGGCCTGCTCCGGCGGCAGCGCCCGCAGCGCCTCCGGATTCGCCGCCACTTCGGGCGGAACCACCCGCACCTCGGTCAGCGCGCCGGCGAGTTCGGGATCGAGCTTGTTGGTGTAGAGGGTGCCGAAGACGGCGGTGCCGAACGCGCTGCCGAGCGTCCGGAAGAAGGTGACGCCCGAGGTGGCGGTGCCCAATTGTGCGTACGGGACGGTGTTCTGCACGACGATCGTCAGCACCTGCATGGCCAGACCGATGCCGAGACCGAGGATCAGCATGTACAGCGATTCCAGCCAGACGCTGGTGTCGCGGCCCATCGTCGACATCAGCAACAGCCCGACCGCCATCACGCCGGTGCCCGCGATAGGGAACCAGCGATAGCGTCCGGTCTTGCCGACCACCTGGCCGGACAGGATCGAGGTGACGAACAGGCCGAACACCAGTGGCAGGGTGCGCACCCCCGAAGCGGTGGCCGAGACACCGTCGACGTATTGCAGGTAGGCGGGCAGATACGTCATCGAGCCGAGCATCGCGAACCCGACGATGAAGCTCAGGATCGAGCACACCGTGTACACCTGGCTGCGGAACAGCCCCATCGGCAGCATCGGTTCCCGCGCGCGCAATTCCACCCAGACGAACGCCGACAACAGCACGACCGCCGCCACGAACAGCCCGATGATCTGCACCGAACCCCACGCGTATTCGGTTCCGCCCCATTCCAGGCCGAGAATCAGGCTCGACACACCGAGCGCCACCAGGCCGATGCCCGCGTAGTCGATGATCGGCTTGGCCATCGCTTTGACATGCGGGATGGTGCGCGCGGCCAACGCGATCATCAGGATCGCCAACGGGACATTGACGTAGAAGCACCAGCGCCAGCTCGCATGGTCGGTGAACAGCCCGCCCAGCGTGGGCCCGATGACGGTGGTGACGCCGAAGACCGCCCCGAGCGCGCCCTGATACTTGCCGCGTTCGCGCAGCGGAATGATGTCGGCGATCAACGCCATGGAGGTGACCATCAGCCCGCCCGCGCCGACCCCCTGGATCGCACGCGCGACGATCAACAGCAGCATCCCGTTGGCCAGGCCCGCGACCATCGAACCGACGATGAAGATCAGCGCACTGAGCTGGAAGATCAGTTTGCGCCCGAACAGATCACCGAGCTTGCCCGCCAGCACCGTCGCCACCGCCTCGGCCAGCAGGTACGAGGTGACCACCCACGCCATATGCCCGGCCCCACCCAGATCGGCCACGATCGTCGGCAGCGCGGTGGACACGATCGTCTGATCCAGCGCGGCCATCAGCATCCCCAGCACAATGGTCCCGAACACCACATTGGTCTTCGCCCGGCTCATCGGCTCAGGTGCCCGTTCAGCGACTGCCACCGCATCGCTCATCGGCCAAGTATGGGCCGCGTCCCCATCCCCAGGAAGGCAGCGACACGGCAGCGAATCCCGAGGTGAAGTCGGCCGGCCGGGCGTCGGCAGCGCGGGCGATCGGCTACACCGCGCCGGCGATGTCGCCGATCAGCGCACCGCGTAGGTCCCCAGGGATGGTTCGAGTGCGTCGAAGGCCGTCGCGATGTAACCGGTGAGGGCGGCGGCGATCTCGTCGTTGGATCGGCCGGCGAGGGTGCGGCGCATGGTTTCGTCGAACAGCACTCGGTGCACGCCGCCGAGTTGGGCGGCGGCGACGCGCGGGGTGATGTCGTCGGGGGCGGCGCCGGTTTCCTCGGCGAGGATGCGGGCCAGGGCGGCTTCGCGGTCGTCGTGGAACTCGCGTAACCGGGCGACCAGGGCCGGGCTTGCCGTGATCATCGCGGCGAATGCGGGGCCGGAGAAGCCGACGACGGGGTCCTGTTCGGCGGCAGCGGTGAGGTAGGCGCGGCGCAATGCCGCCAGCGCGGATTCACCCGGTTCGCGCTCACGGACGGTACGGGCGAGCTGATCGACGAACACCTCGCCCAAATCCAGCGCGAGATCTTCCTTGCGGGGGAAGTAGTTGGTCACCGTCATCTTGGCGACCTGCGCGGCCGCGGCGACGTCGGCGATCGTCACCTTGTCGAACCCGCGCTCGAGGAACAGCATGGTGGCCTGGTGGGAGATGTTTTCCCTGGTCTGCAGCTTTTTCCTGGCGCGAAGGCCCTGCGTTTCGGCGGTCTCGGTGGTCATGCGGACCAGACTACCTGAACTCGTCATAAATTTATGCTTGACATATTTTTAGGTCCACTCTAAGTTTGTCTTCGCGCTGCCACGGCGGCGCGGAACAGTCGAAGGAGAACGCGCATGACTCACGGCCCCGACAGCACCACCCGCCCCGCCAGCACCCACCGAAACGGAGCAGTCACCTTGGCCGAGAAGTCCACCCCGCAGTCCGCGTTCGATGCCGCG
This sequence comes from Nocardia sp. CDC519, assembly GCF_059509835.1. NCBI lineage: Bacteria > Bacillati > Actinomycetota > Actinomycetes > Mycobacteriales > Nocardiaceae > Nocardia > Nocardia sp. CDC519. Next base: position 4,753,835 of record NZ_CM183377.1, read on the forward strand.
ATCGAGCAGATGCTCAGCGCAGGCACCCAGCCACCGGCCCCCGCGGCCGCCCCGCGCACCCGGCGCACCGAAGCCGGTTTCCCGGTCGTCGGGCGGCGCCGGAAGGCTCGCGACGAGCGCAGCCTCCCCCGCAGCCAGCAGTTCCGCTCCGCGCCACACCGGCCGCTGCGCATTCCGGGGCGCTGAAATCGGCGGCGCCTGGGTACCTCCGTAGCGGAGGTGTCATCCAGGCCTGCGCGCGCACGCCGAGTCTTCGAGGCGGGCCAGCGGTGCCGACGATGCCCCGCCCACTGCGAATTCCGGCGCTGACACCGGGGGCGCCTGCATCCCATCACGCGATGCAGGCGCCATCCATGGCTGCCGTCCGCACGCCGAATCGTCGCGGCGGGCCAACCAGCGGGGCCACCGACGGCCCACCCGCTGCACTGCGCCGGTAGCCCCACCGAAATCCCGGATGAGATGCGATTCACCGAACAGCGCCGCAGGAGATTCCGCACAACGCCGCCTCGTCGCTGACCGCAGGCCACCACCGCGGATTCGCCCCGCACTCCCCGACTTCCGAGAGGAATCCTTTGACCACCCGATGCCTCCCCTCCCGCCGTACCGCCTCGCCCACCCTCGGCTCCGTCAGCGATGACCCGATCCGCGATTACCTGCGCGCCATCGGCCGCACACCACTGCTGAGCGCGGCGGAGGAAGTCGCGCTGGCCGAGCGAATCGAGGCCGGCGTCCGCGCCCAACAGCGGCTCGACCGATCCGGCGAGCTCCCGCCCGCCGAACTGCGGGCCCTGCGCCGCACGGTCGCCGACGGAGCGCGCGCGAAGGAACACATGATCCAGGCGAACCTGCGCCTGGTCGTCTCCATCGCCAAGCGCTACCCGACCAACACCGGCATGTCGCTACTGGATCTGGTGCAGGAGGGCACCTTCGGCCTGATCCGGGCGATCGAGAAGTTCGATCACCGGCGCGGATCGAAACTGTCCACCTACGCCACCTGGTGGATCCGCCAGGCCATCGGCCGCGCGCTGGCCGATCAGGGCCGCACCATCCGCATCCCGGTGCACGTGGTGGACGTGCTCAATCGGGTGATCCGCACCCAGCACACCCTGTCCCAGCGGCTCGGCCGCGACGCCACCGCCGCCGAGATCGCCGCCGACCTGGCGATGACGGAAACCCAGGTGACGCAACTGCTTCAGCTGGCGCGTGACCCGATCTCGCTGCACACGCCGATCGGCGAAGACGCCACCGAATACGGCAGTCTGATCCCCGACACGGCCCCCGGCCCCGACGAACTCGCCACCGCCGCCACCATCGGCACCCAACTGCGCGCCATGCTCGCCGCCCTGTCCGACCGCGAGGCCGAAGTACTCACCCTCCGTTACGGCCTCGATCACGACGCACCCCGCTCACTCGCTGAAATCGGTGCCGCGCTGGGTGTTTCGCGTGAACGCGTGCGCCAGATCGAAGCCAAGGGCTTGACGAAGCTACGCACGCCGGGCCGGGCGAAGGTGCTGGCGGGGATGCTGGGATAGCGCTCCACCGCACTTCTCATTCGCGCCGCCCGGGGCCGCTCCGGCTTCCCAGGGGGCACGAGGCGGTTGCTGCCAGTAATCTGGCGTCGGAGGGAGGGCACCATGTTCATCGATTTCGTTCCCGACAGGGATGTGTACCCATTCGAATCCAGGTGGTTCGACTCATCCGCCGGACGGGTGCACTACATCGACGAGGGGGCAGGGCCGACGATCCTGTTCTGTCACGGCGCACCGGCGTGGAGTTTCCTCTACCGGCACATGGTGCAGGCCCTGCGCGACCGGTACCGGTGTATCGCCCTTGATTACCTGGGCTTCGGATTGTCCGAGCGCCCCGAGGGTTTCGGCTACACCATCGCCGAGCACACCGCCGTTCTCGGCGAGTTGATCGATCATCTGCGGCTCGACGATCTCGTTGTGATGGGGCAGGACTGGGGCGGGCCGATCGGGCTCGGCGCGGTCACCACCCGCGCGGATCGCGTGCGCGGGATCGTGCTGGGCAATACGGCGCTCTGGCCCATCGACGCACCGGCCAATCGGGCGTTCAGCACGATCATGAGCAGCCGACCGATGCGCAAGCGAATCCTCGAACGGAATTTCCTGATCGAACGGGTTCTGCTCGGCGAACTGGGACGCACACTCAGCGCCACTGAGGCCGACCACTACCGCCTGGTGCAACCCACCGCTCGAGCCAGGCAGGCCCTCGCCGAGACGCCGAGGGAGATCCGCCGGGCCCGCCCGCTGCTGGCCGAACTCGAACGCGACGTGCCCGCCACGCTGGGCGATAAGCCGGCCCTGCTGGTGTGGGGAATGAAGGATGTGGTGTTCCGCCCGAAGGCGTGCATCCCGCGGATGCGGGCCATGTTCACCGACCTCGAGGTCGTCGAGCTGCCGAACGCACGGCATTTCATTCAGGAACACGAACCGGACGCGATCGCCACGGCTATCGCCGAGCGGTTTCCGTAATCACGGGCGCTGGCGAGAACGCTCGGCCACCCTTGCGACCGAAGCGGTGCCCGCCGGCCCGGCTAGCTCAGCGGCGCTGGTGCAGAGCCTGCGCGGCCGCTCGGGCAACGGTTTCCGCGACGAGCGCGAGCGCGGGCACGTCGAGCTTCCACTGCTGCCAGTACAGCGGCACATCCACCCACTTGCGGCGGCCGAGCGCGACCAGCGCACCCGATCGCAGCAGCGGCACGGCTTGCTGTTCGGGGACCAGGCCCCAGCCGAGGCCCGCGACGATGGCTTCGCAGAAGCCCTGCGAGGTGGGTATGTAGTGGCGCAGGTCGCCGGCCGCTGCCTGACCGGCGGTGATGGTGCGGACATAGCGGTCCTGCAGTTCGTCGCGCCGGTCGTAGACGATGACGGGCGCCTCGGGCAGGCGACGCCGCAGCGTTCCCGAACCGAAATGCCGGGCGACGAAATCCGGGTTCGCGACCGGCAGATACCTGGCCAGGCCGAGCAGCCGCGAGGTACAGCCGGTCCCCGGCTCGGCCGACGACGTCACCGCCGCCATCACCTGCCCCTCACGCAGCAGGGTCGCGGAATGCGATTCGTCCTCGCGGTGCAGCTCGAAGCAGATCGGCGGGTCCTGTGGGACGCGGGTCAGGGCGGGCAGGAACCAGGTGGCCAGTGAGTCACCGTTCACCGCGATGGACAGTCGCGCCGGATCGGATTCGTCACCGATGCCCAGCTCGCGCTGCGTGTCTCGTTGCAGCGCGGCGATCTGGCGCGCGAATTTGACGATCACCTGCCCGGATTCGGTCGGTTGCGCGGGCTTGGTGCGGGTGAGCAGCACCCGGCCGGTGCGTTGTTCGAGCGCCTTGATGCGCTGACTCACCGCCGACGGCGTGACGTGCAGTGCGGCCGCGGCGGCGTCGAAGGTCCCCTCGTCGACCACCGCCAGCAGCGTGCGCACCTGATCGAACGGCAACTCTGTCATCACAGCAGCTAATGATAGTTAAGAAACTTTAGCTGTACTGATTCCGTGGATCTCCCTAGCGTCGGGTGACGTGAACAGCGGAATCTTCCCGGCGGCGCTCGCCGGATTCGGTGCGGGGTTGTCTCTGATCGTGGCCATCGGCGCGCAGAACGCCTTCGTCCTGCGCCAGGGTGCGCGCGGGCACGCGGTTCCGGTTGTCGTGGCGATCGCCGCGATCTCCGATGCGCTGCTCATCGCCCTCGGTGTGGCCGGGTTCGGCTCGGTGATCACCGCCTGGCCCGCCGCGCTGACCATCGCCGGCCTGGCGGGCGGAGCCTTCCTGATCTGCTACGGCGCCATGGCCGCCCGCCGCGCGCTGCGACCGCCCGCCGGCCAGGCCCTGATCAGCGCGTCCGGCGCCGCGGGCACCCTACGCAACGTGGTGCTCACCTGCCTGGCCATGACCTGGCTCAACCCGCACGCCTACATCGACACCGTGCTGCTGCTCGGCACCGTCGCCACCCAACGCGGTTCGCTGCGCTGGATTTTCGGCCTCGGCGCCATGCTCGCCAGCTTCACCTGGTTCATCACCCTCGGCTACGGCGCCCGCCTCCTCGCCCCCATCCTGTCCCGCCCCACCGCCTGGCGTTTCCTCGACACCCTCGTCGCCATCACCATGCTCACCATGGGCGCTGCCCTGGTCGTGCGCGCACTGTGACATGCAAGGGCAACCGCGAGGACCCAACGCCAGCTGCGCCCAGCCACTACCACCGAGTTCCACTGCCCAAGAACATCTCCCGCCGACCTACTACCCAAGCCACCGCTACTCGCGGCCCGCGGCGGATGCTGGTTCCGAGTACCCGGAGTGACGGGCCCGGACGGTGAGCTGCACGTCGGCGTCGAACAGGACTTCCGGCCCGCTACGAAGGCGCACCCCGCCTTCATCGTCGACATCGACGCCACCGCAGCCGCAGTGACCGCCGCGGGCCACCCCGTGAACTGGCCCGACCCCGCCGAGATCCCCGGCCGCCGCAGGTTCCACACGATCGACGGCGTGGGCAACCGACTGGAATTCCTCGCCGCCGACCACTAGATCGTGAGCGGAGCGGCGGGCGGGAAGGTGACCGGGAGTTCCGCCAGGGCTCGGTGGAACGGTCCGGGGCGCCAGGTGGGGGTGTCGTCGGGGAGGTCGAGGCGCAGGTCGGGGAGGGCGTCGAGGAGTTGGTCGATGGCGTCCTGGGCGATCAGGTACGCCAGGGACTGAGCGGGGCAGGCGTGCGGGCCGACGCCCCAGGCCAGGTGGGCGCGGTTGCCGAGGAGTTCGCCGTTGCGCACGGCGGGGTCGTTGTTGCAGGCGGCCATGCTGATCACGACGGGCTGGTGGGCGGGTAGCCAGACGTCGTCGATCAGGATCGGCTGACGCGGGTAGGTGATCAGCAGGTTCGCCAGCGGCGGGTCGTTGAACAGCACTTCGTCCAAGGCGTCGCGCGAGGACAGGTTGCCGCCGAGCACGCTGCCGCCGAAACGTTCATCACTGAGCACCAGCAGCAGGGTGTTGGCGATCAGGTTGAGCTGGAATTCGATTCCGGTGCCGTAGACCTGCGAGACGTGGTGCGACACCTCCACGTCGTCGAGCGCGGATTCGTGTTGCAGCAGCGCGGAGGTGATGTCGTTGCCGGGCTCGGCGCGTTTGTAGGTCACCAACTTCATCAGCGCCTCACCGAGCAGCTGATTGCCCTTCTCGGCGTCGACTCCTTCGAGCAACGCCGCCGTGCCCGCCGCGACCTGCTGGCCGATCTCGGCTGGGCAGCCGAGCAGGAAGTTCACCACTTCGAAGACCAGCGGGAACACATATTGGCGGATCAGATCCGCCTGCCCGTCGGCGCAGAACGTGTTGATCAGCGGAACAGCGATGTTCTCCACGACGCCGTTGAGCGCATACAGATCGACATTGTCGATGCCGGCGGTGATGGCCTGGCGATAGCGCACGAAATCGGCCCCCGAACTGCGGCTTGCCATCGGCCGCCATTCCAGCAGCGGAAGAATCGGGCAGTCGGCCGGGACGTTCTTCTGCCACGCCCGCGGATCGGCGGGAAAATGCTCGGGATCGTTGAGGATGCGCACCGCGGTGCTGTATCCGATCACCAAGGTGGCGGGAACCTCGGGCGCCAGTTCGACCGGCGCCAAAGATCCGTAGCGGCCGCGCATTTCGCGGTAGTGCCGATGCGGGTCGGCGGCGAACTCGGCCGAGTGCAGCGGCACGCGGGGGCCGAGGGTGAGCGTCGGCGATCCGTGGGCCACCGGGCACGAGGTGACCTGCGCCCAAGGGGTGGAGGTAGTCACGCGGGAACTCCAGACTGTTCGGATTCGGTCAGACGCCGAGGGCATCCAATGAGTCGTGATCGTCCAATGCGGTGGTGATGCGTTCGAGCAGGGTCAAGCAGGTTTCGACGGACTGCATCTTGGGCTGGTAGGCGGCGCGGCCGATGGTGAAAGCCCATGCCGCGTAAGCGAACATGGACTGCTGCCGATAGGCGAGCCACGCCTCGTCGAACGAGGGCGCCGATCCACGGACCCGGGCGAGTTCATCCAGATAGGCCGCCAGCAGATCGCGATCCCATGTCCGCCGGTCCTCGGGCTCGCAGCCCGAGTTCACGGTGTAGGCGAAATCGTGTGCCCAGCCGCCGCGCATCACGACCTGCCAGTCCACGAATCCCATTCGCCCGTCGCCGGTGACGTAGGTCTGCCCGATATGCGGATCACCGTGCAGCAGCGTCGGGGGAAGCTCGTCGGTGGCCAGCTCGATCGCCCGCTCGACGCCCGCCCACAGCCGTTCGCTCTGGCCGCGCAGGGATTCGGGGATCACTTCCCCGGCCCGTTCCAGCCCGATCGCGCAGCGCTTCTTCATATCGATCGCGGCGAGATAGGCCTGGAGCATATAGCTCGGGTTGTTGAGGACCGCGATCGACGGATGCTCCCAGAACGTGCCGTGCAGGCGCGCGAGATTACGCACCAGATCTTCCATCTGGGTCTTGCTCACCGAGGTGGTCGGTTCCACGAACACGGCACCGCGGGTGGTGGCGATGTCTTCCATCAGCGCGATGGAACGCCACGACGATTCGTCGGCGGCGCCCCAGTATCCGACCGGCGCCTCCATCTCGACCTCGGGCCGGAAGTCGCGGAAGAAGCGGGTCTCGCCGGTGATCATCTTGCCGCCGCCGAGCAGAATGCGCTGGCTGAAAGCCGTGGTCGTCTTGGCGAACAGTGCCGTCGGCAGCCCGGCCTGCTCGCCCGCTTCGTTGTATTCGACCGCGATCGCGACTCGGGTCGAGGTGCCCCGGCTGCCGTTGGAGGTCGCACAGGAGATGACTTCGGCGCCGGGGACATCACGGCACAGCACCGCCGTCAGCCAGGCCGGTGTGATCGTTTCCCCGGATACCGGAACGTCGTCGATGGTTCGCGCCTTCGGCCGGACCACCTTCTCCCCCAAGATATGTCCGCCCACCGCGACCGATCGCCCGAGCAGCCATAGCTTGTGGTTCATTCGCTTGCCTCGATTTCCGAATCATGACGAACTGGTACGAGCGGCCTGCTTCGAATGCACTGGCCCAGACGACAGTACGCGAGACGAACGAAAAATATGGACTGACAACGTATTAAGACTGACCGGCCTGTTTTGTTACCGGTCGCCGATCGCCGGCCGAGCAGGCCGCGCCGGACCCCTCAGAACCGGTCGATCCCGGCGACGAGCGTCGCGATTCCCGACACCAGCAGCCCGGCCATCAGCAGCGTCGCACCCAGCCAGACGCTGACGATCATCCGGTTCGGCCGCTGCGGTTCGCGGCCGAGCACCGAGAGGAAGAAGCCGAGCGGCATCAGGATCGCGGCGACCAGCACGGCGATCGCGCCGCCATCGGCCCAGCTGCGGCTCGCACCCGTCGCGTTGCCGAGGACGGCGAGCAGCAGGCCGAGCACGACCAGCACCCCGGCATGCGCGTGGCCGGCGCGGAAGAAGGATTTCTGCAGATCGTTGGTGGGGTGGGCGCCGGTGAAGACGCGCAGTAGGAACGTGCCGCCGAAGGCGATGGTGACCACCGAGAGGATGGTCGCCCCGAGCACGATGCTCATGAACGGCGAGATCAGCGAGGTATCCATGACTGCTTCCTGGCGTCGTAGATCCGATTGGATAGTGTAGCTACCCAATAATGGATAGCTACACTATCCAATGTCAAGGGTGACTCGGAGGAGGACAGACGCGATGCTGATGTCGGAGCTTGCGGCCCGCACCGGAGTGCCGGTGCCGACGATCAAGTACTACCTGCGCGAGGGTGTGCTCATGCCGGGCCGCGCCACCAGCGCCACCCGTGCCGAGTACGGAGAACCGCACGTCAAACGGATCGCGTTGGTGAAGGCACTGTCCGGGCACGGCTTAGCGCTGGCGAAGATCAAGACGATCGTCGGCCTGATCGATGCCCCGGAGGAATCCCTGCTCACCGCCCTCGGCGCCGCCACCTCCGCACTCCCGCCATCACCCGAATCCGGTACCGACACCGAATTGCCGCGCGCCCGAGCCGCATTCGCCATCCTCGGCCGTCCGCTACCCGCCGACCTCCCCGCCGCCGCCCAACTCGAACAAGCCCTCGCCGACGCCGAAGCCGCAGGCCTGCCCATGACCGAGGACCGCCTGCGCGCCTACGCCCCCCACATCACCGCCATCGCCGCCTACGAAATCGACCGCATGCCGCTGGACTCCCCCGCCGCCGCCATCGAATACTCCGTACTCGGCACCGTCCTCTACGAACCCATCCTCGCCGCCCTGCGCCGCATCACCCACGTCGAACTCACCGCCCAGCGCCTCGCCGACTTCGGTCCGGACGCGTAGTTCCGGCCTTCCCACACTCGGGCCACGCGTATCGCAGTGAACCGCTGCCGCGAAGAAGCCCGCCCGTCGAACAGCTGCTCGACGGGCGGGCTCACCTCGGTGCAATTCGAGGAAGGGTGCGCTCAGCTGGTCCAGATGCGCACGGACATATCGCTGCGGGCCGTGAAGTAGCCCGTACCGCCCGGGTCGACTCGGTGAACGGTGCCCGGGCCCCGGCTGTCACAGGATGTCGTGCCTTGGAAGACGCTGGCTCTCCTATTGGTTTTGTTGGTGAATTCGACGACCTGCGTCGAGGCGCCGCCTGGCATGCGATGACAGCTGCCGTCCTTCGGATCTTTCAGCTCGGTGGTTTGACCGTTCACCCTCCAGATGAAGGTGCCGGTGGCGGCATCGGCGGGGGCGGCAGTCGCGGGCAGGAGTCCGATCGCGGCCGCGGTAGTGGCAAGGACTGCAAGGCCGAGGACGGATCGGCGAGTGCCCGAACGCGAGCCATCGCGAGCACGCTCAGCGCCCGCCGTGGCGAGATCGGCCCGTGAGCGAGCGCGGATGGTTGCCGGACCGATCCTGGACGATAGATCGAGTGGAACCGGATCGCGGTAAGGTGCGTCCTATTCAGTGTCGGTCTTTTCGCACCGAAAGCAGGAGGGGTATGGGTACCGCGAGTAGTGCACACAGAGGGGTCGCGGTCCGCGCGATGCTCGGCGCAATCGCCGCCGTCGGGCTGGTCGCCGGGTGCTCGACGTCGGTGGATGGGGAGCCGGCGGCGCAGGGGCAGAGTGAGACGACGCGGGAACAGACGGTGCAGTGGAATCCGTGCACCGACTTGGCTGATGAGGCGGTGGAAGCGACTCGCGCAAACCCGGCATCGAAGTCGACAGTGACCGACGCTTCGAGTGGACCGGCGGCGTTCCGAATCTGTAGCTGGGACTCAACCGAAGGGCCGTACAAGATAAATGTCGGATCTTCGACGTATTCGCTGGACGATGTCCGCAACAACCCAGATCTCACGGGGTTTCGAGAGGTCGAAGTCGGTACCCGCACGGGTCTGATCAACCAACAGAAATCAGACGAAGACAAACTCCATTGCTGGGTGAACCTCCCATGGGCCAAAGGGATGGTCTATGTGTCCGTGGGCTGGTCCTACAGCAAGCGGACGTCGATCCCACAATCGCCGCCATGTGACCTAGCTGTCGAACACGCCATCGAACTCGATCCCTACCTGCCCAAATGAACCCAGCACGTGCGATGGATCGATAATACACGTAAACCTCGGGAGGGAACGATGACGGAATCACCAGATGGGACCAGCGGCGAACTGACCGGGATGCTCGACCACTGGAAGACGCTGAAAACGCAGGCCGAGAACGGCGAGCTTCGTATGGACCCACAGATAGGCAGTGCGCTGAAAAGCCGCGCAGATACCATGCTTACGGCACTGGACGACATGCTGAACGCAACCACAGAACTCCAGTATGTCTCAGGTTTCGGCAGCCTGCCCTCCGCTCAGGCCCTCCAAGGAAAATTCGCAGCCAAGGCCGTTACCGCAGACGATTCCGCTCAGAATCGAATCAAAGAGAGCATCAACATCGTCACATTGATGAGCGAGACCTATGCCCTCGCGATCCGCCGAATCGAGGAAACAGATCAGTCCACCGCTGGTGTGCTCGGTACGACGGGAGCATAGCGATGGGACTCGACTTCCCCCAGTGGGTAGACCAACTCGGACACGCCGCAGGTCAAGCCCTCGGCCTCGGCGAAGCCGATCAAAACAAGCGCGATGACCAACAGCGCATGAATGATGAAAAGGCCAAGTGGGACGCTGATCGCGCAATAGTCAACAACGAATGGTCAGGGCTGCTCGGCGAGTACGGCAGCGACCAGTTCGACGAACGCGCGATCAAGGTGCTCGACCCATTCGAAACCATGAGCCACGAGGAGATTTATAACGCCGTCAAGGATGTCGACCCCGGTGTTATCAACTCCAAAGCGGATGGTTGGCGCAGCCTTACCAAGAAGGCACGCGATGCAGTCGAAATATTCTCCAAAGGCGTCGAGGAGGACATCACCGCCTACTGGAACGGCCAGTCCGGCACGGCCGCCATCGAAGGAACCCGCGCTTTCGCAACATCTTTCACACAGATCGCCGCGTGTTTCCAAATGGTTGCCCACGGCCTGGACCTGATGGAAGGCCACCTCGCGCAGGCGAAGAACTCCGTCGGCAAACCCGACAACACCACGGTCGGCGACAAGATCATCAACGCGATTCCGTTCCAGAGCGTCATCAAAGGCCCCGAGTACCGGGCGACCGAGGCGCAAGAAAACGCCCGGTTCGTGATGACCACGTACTACCGGCCGGGCGCCGAGGACGTCGACGGCCATACACCGGTCCTCCCCCAGCCCAAGAACCCCGTCGATGACAAGGACGAAGGCTGGAAACCTCCGGTCAACCCGCCCGGCACCTCCGGCTGGCCGCCGGGTGGGGGCGGGAAGAACCCGGGCGAGGAGATCGAGAACGGGGGTGGCGAGAACAACGGCAACGGCGAAGAGTCGAACTCGTCCGACGACACCACGGACGATACGACTCCGCAGTCGACCACTCCCGCCTCCACCACGCCTGCGTCCACCACTCCGGCGAGCACCCAGCTCCCGAACTCGGATCTTCCGCGCGGTACGTCCGGGCTGCCCGGCGGCGTCGGCACCGGTGGGATGGGGTCGGGCGGCGGTCCTGGTGGCGGCGGTGTGCCGTCGACACCCGGGATGGGGCGCAGTGTGCCCGGTGGCGGGGCGAATACGCAGGGTAAGGCGGCGGCGTCGACCGGCGCGGGTGCGGGCTCGGGGCGCAATGGCCGGATGGGGATGCCGGGCATGGGCATGCCTGCCGGACGCGGCGGCGGCAAGGGCGAGGACGACGACGAACACAAGACACCCGACTATTTGATCTACGACCACGGCGATGAATTGCTCGGCAGTCAACCGCCTGCGTTGCCACCGGGTGGAGTGATCGGCGGATGAGCGAATCACGTTGGCGGATGGACGGTTTGATGTTCACCCTGGCGGTGAACGCGTTCGGCCGTGACCGATTGCCGTATCCGATCAAATGGGAGCCGGAGCGCCGCGTCCCGGACGAACCGGTCCCCTATGACGACTATCAGCGGATGCGCAAGGAGGCCGGGCAGCGGCTCGCCGCCATCGCCGATCAGCGCTTGCACCGGGCGATTTCCACGCTGCTCGAACCGGAGGTGCGGGTGGAGGTGCACGGCTTCTTCGGCCAGGATTTCCGGCAGGTCGTGCGCATCCACGCCGGCATCGTCGGCCAGGCGGCCGCGATGGCGGTCCAATTGCCCGGCGCTACACAGGCTTACGGCCGCGATGTGATCCTGTCGATGCTGCCCGCGCCTGCCCTCGCCGGCCAGGTTGTTGCGCATCTACCCAAGTGCGCGGGCGGTAAGTACGAAGGGCTGCGGGCGCGTGGCTCGGATGTGAGTCGCGTCGAGTACGCCAAGCACCCGACCCGTCTGTCGCTCACCGAGAAGATCAACCGCATCGTGCGCCGCCCGCGCTCGGGCCTCGGCGAGATCGGCGTCTACGCCGGCGGCGCGATCGATGGACGCCCCACCCCGGACGTCCGCGGCTTCACCTGGATGGACTACCAGCCCAACGACGGCCGCTACCTCCTGCAACACCACCCACACGACGAATTCACCCTCGCCCCCGCCCCACCCGACGAGATCGTCCGCGCCCTCCAGCACACCATCGACACCACCCGCCGCGCCACCGCCCCTGCGTGGTGAGTCCCTCGACGAGGGGGCATGAGGCCGGCGACCTGCCGCAATCGTCCGGCCCATGTCCCCTTCCCCGCGCAAGGACAGGCGGCACCGCAACGTTGTGGGACGCCTGCGATTATCGCGGCGCCGCACAGGACGAACTCGACGGTGCCACCCGCGCCCAAGCTCATCGCCGACGTCCGCCGACTCCGTTCGCGGGCGTCGGCACGGAGGCGTCCGCGCACTGCGCTGGGTGCGAGCGGTGGGGCTCGAATGACCTCCGGCGGTTCGGGGCGGGTCATCCCGTGAATCGCACGGTTACTTGTCCTGCTGGCGGCGGACCATTTCGTTGATCCAGATGGGTGCGTAGGGCGAGGTGCAGCCGGGGGAGGTCGGGTAGTCCTTCAGAACCTCGAGGCGTTCGCCGATGGCGAGTGCTCGGGGGCGGTGGTCGGGGTTGGTGATGCCGATGTGGGCGAGACAGGTGTTCATCGACCATTGGAGGCGGTCGGGGGCCGCTTTCATGTGCGCTTCGATGAGGTCGAGCAGTTCGGTGAGGTCGAGGCCCTCGGGGTTCTTTACCACGCGGTCGGCGGTGAGCGCCCAGCCCGCGCTCGCGACCAGCGGGTCGGGGTCGGCGAACCAGGTGCGGCGCAGCTCTTCGGCGTGCGGGTTCTTCTTCACCACGTAGTTGATCAGCCAGTCCTGGACCTTGGGTGCGGTGGCCTGGCGCATCATGGCGTCGAGCTCGTCGCGGACGAAGGCCTTCGGGCGGCAGATCAGCAGAGACAGCAGTCGCGCCGCGGTGTCGCCGGTGTTCCAGAGTTCGCGGGCGAGATCGTGCTGGGTCTTCAGCCGTTTGGCAATCGCGCGCAGCTTGGTGAGGTTGACGCCGTGGCCGTCACCGTGCTTCTCGTTCACCGCCCGCATCTTCGGGTCGTCCAGCGCGGCCAGCTCGGCCAGCACCTGCGACACCGTCGTCTCGGTCGACATCGTCTCGGCCACGGCGAAACCTCCTGTCCGGCATCTGAGAGCTTCAGGCTACGACGGCAGGCGCCCGATCGCCGGTGATCGACGGCAAACCCGGCAGCCGCCCACGCCTCGGATATCCAGCGATTTCCCACTGTGGGGAATCTTTGCGCCCGGGCGCGGTGCAGGATCTTGACGGATCATGTATCGGCATTCCATTACCGCCGCTACGTGGTCGCTGGATTGTTTCTCGGAAGGAAAACTACAAAGATGCGCGTGTTCCACTATGGAGCCAGGTTGGGCCTTGCCGTAGCGGCAATTCTCACTGGATCGCTCAGCCTGGCCGCTCCCGCGAACGCCGCGACGCCGGCCTCCGTATGCGGAGGCGGAAGCTACCGAGTCATCGACACCCACGACCTGGGCAGTCTCGCCACCATCTACCTGCTCTACAACGGCCGGACCAATTGCGTCGTCACCTGGAAGAACGCCTATGTCGGAACCAAGACCCCCACGAGGGCCATGGTCGCGATCTGGGGACAGCCCAGCAGCCACCGGCAGGACTACGACCACTACGCGTATTACGCCGGCCCGGTGAAGGTGGATGCCCCCGGCAAATGCATCGCGTGGGGCGGTAGCGCACTCCGGCCCGGCGACATCACATCAGGAGGCGGAATCCATTGGGACTCGCCGTCGCCGAGCCACTGCGGTTGATTCCGCACTCCCGGTCCCTCGAACGCATAGAAAGCGCGTTCGTCGACGACGAGCGCGAACTACTCCTGGGACCGCCGGAAGATCCATCGGCAAACGATCGCCCGCCCATGTTCGGCGGTTGATCTTCTTCAGAAAGAATATGAGCAATGCGTGTGATCAAGAACGGAGCCCGGCTGGGCTTGGCCATCGCAGCGATCCTCACCGGATCGCTGAGCATGGCCGCGCCTGCAAACGCCGCGACTCCGGCTTCGGTCTGCGGTAGCGGCTACCGCGTCATCGACACCCACGACCTGGGCAGTCTGGCCACCATCTACCTGCTCTACAACGGCCGAACCAACTGCGCCGTCACCTGGAAAACCGCCTACATCGGCACCAAAACCCCCGTCGGGGTCGAACTCGGGATCTGGGGGAAGCCCGACTTGGTGCAGAAGGATTCTGGCTGGTTCGCGTACTACGCCGGTCCCGTGAAGGTGGATGCTCCCGGCACATGCATCGGGTGGGGCGGTTTCGCGAGCCGGCCCGACGCAACAGGGCAGGCCGGCTGGCGCTCCCCCGGCCCGAGCCACTGCGGCTGATCCCGTAGGCCGGGATCACGACGGACACCCCCGCCATCAGGACGGGGGGCGCACCAAAATCCGTCAATGAGACGGCCCGTCGCTCAGCCGTAACAGGCTGGGAGACGGGCCGTTTCGATGGGGGCTGCCGCCGACCACGGTAGGCGGCTCAGCTATGGTCGAGGCCCCCGGACCGGGTGCGGTTCAGAAAGGTATCCCACTCAGACGGCGTGAATACCAGGGCCGGACCGGTGGGATTCTTGGAATCGCGGACCCCGACCCTGCCACGTTCGAGGTGTGCAACCTCGACACAGTCTTGGCCCCCAGCGCTCTTCGTGGATTTGAACCAGTTGGCCGCGCCTAGTTCATCTTTCACGCTCGCACTCTGTCAGTCGCGTTCGAAATGCCCGCGGCGTGCACGCGACAGGAAAGCATCCCACTCAGCAGGCGTGAAGACCAGGGCCGGACCGGTGGGATTCTTGGAATCGCGGACACCTACCTGGCCACGACGGAGGTGAGCGACTTCGACGCAGTCGTTCCCACCTGCGCTGCGGCTCGATTTGAACCAGCGTGCATCACTTAGGTCAACGCTCACGTTCGAACTCCTTTGCTTTCGCCCGCAGCAGGTGCTTGCTGCCAACGGTGTCTACCGCTACATCTTGCATGGCCCTGAACGCCTTTCGATAGCGCTCGACCGAATCTGGCCGGTCGTAGTAGAGGTTGCCCGTGTAGGACTCCACGTACACGGTTGCCGGTTCGCGTGATGACGGATTGAAGTCGAGAACGGTAAACGGTCCAGTCGCCATACCTGTCGGTACGCCAACCGCAAACGGAAGTATCCGCACAGCGACGTTTGGTGGCAGGTCCGCAAGGTGCCGGAGTTGACTGGCCATCGTCTTGCGCCCACCCACAACTCGATTCAGCACTGCCTCGTCCAGGATCAGCGACACTCTCACTGGGTTGCGCTTCCTGGTGATGATCCGCTGTCGACCCATCCGCACTTTCATGCGTCGATCCAGCTCGTCTGCTCCGCCGTCAGGGAAGTACGCCACATCGAGAGCCCTTGCGTACCCAGCAGTTTGGAATAGGCCGCTGATCATGTCCGGACGGAAGATGGTCAACGCCGTCGCGGCGGCCTCCAACCCCACATACAGTTCAAAGTCCTCCG
The DNA here is from genome assembly GCF_059509835.1 of Nocardia sp. CDC519. Classification (NCBI taxonomy): domain Bacteria; kingdom Bacillati; phylum Actinomycetota; class Actinomycetes; order Mycobacteriales; family Nocardiaceae; genus Nocardia; species Nocardia sp. CDC519. The sequence goes on from NZ_CM183377.1 coordinate 4,769,330, forward strand.
GGATCAGCTCTCCGTACTCATGCCACCATCCTCCGTTCTTCGACTCTCCTTCAGCCTCCTTGGCGAGTCCCAGCAGCGCCTCCTGCTGCTCCACCTCGTCATACAGCTCGCACAACCCCACGATGTCCGGGATGTGGATTCTCCCGGGATGCCCGGTCTCCAACCGCTGCACCGTCCCGGCTCCGCGCCCGATCTGCCGTGCGGCTTCGGCGATGCTCAGGCCTGCCGCCTGGCGCATTTCGCGCAGGTGCCTGCCCAGTTGACGTCGCGGCACCGTGTTGCCCGATGTGGGCATAGTGATCCCCTCCTGCGAATGGCACCCCTGCCGAGGACCCATTGTGGCCCAATCCTGGACGCGGCACAGGGAAAACGTGCAGATCGGTGCGATCTGCCTATCACCGCAGGTGGAACACCATCGCGGACTGGTTTTCTCGCTTCCGGCATCGGAGTCCGGGCCCGCCGTCACCACGCCCCTGCCGTGGCGGCGCATCCGGCACCGGCCATGGCGGCCGCGCTGGGTGGCGATCCATATCGCCCCGGCCTCCGATGCTCCATACCGGCGAGGAGGCACACTGGGAGATATCAGCGTCCGAGACACACTTCACAGGGAACTTACCCAGGAGTAAGGTCGGTGCATGGCGTGGAAACCTGAGCAGATATCCGATCAGACCGGGCGCACTTTCGTCGTCACCGGAGCCAATGGGGGCCTCGGTGTCGAGACCACGAAGGTGCTGGCCAGCAAGGGCGCGACGGTGGTCATGGCCTGCCGTAATACGGCGAAGGCACAAGAGATCGCCGACCGCATCGACGGCGATGTGAAGGTCGCGCCGCTCGATCTGGCCGATCTGTCGTCGGTGCGCGAATTCGCCGACAACTGCGGCGAATTCGATGTGCTCGTCAATAACGCGGGCCTGATGAACGTGCCGTTCTCGCGCACCAAGGACGGTTTCGAAACCCAGTTCGGCGTCAACCACCTGGGTCACTTCGCCCTCACCGGCCTGGTGCTCGACCGCATCCGGGATCGGGTGGTGTCGCTGGCCAGCATCGCGCACAAGCAGACCCCCAAGCTCTGGATCGACGATCTGAACTACGAGAACCGCCGCTACCAGCGCAATCTCGCCTACGCGCAGTCCAAGCTGGCCAATCTGATGTTCGCCCGCGAACTCCAGCACCGCCTGGAGGCGGCCGGCTCGACCAAGCGCTCCTACGCAGTGCATCCCGGCGTGTCGGCCACCGACCTGTTCGCCCGTACCGAGACCCCGCTCGACCGCATCAGCAAGCCCTTCATCCGGCTCATCGGCCACGCGCCCGCCAAGGCGGCCCACTCCACCCTGTTCGCCGCCACCGACCCCGACGCCGACCCCAACACCTACTGGGGCCCCACCCGCCTCTTCCAATCCCAGGGCCCGGTCGAACCCTCCCCCTCCACCAAACTCTCCAAAAACCGCGACCTCCAACGCCGCCTCTGGGAAGAATCCGAACGCCTAACCGGCATCCACTACAAGTTCTGAAAGCGCTGGCACACAGGCTGTCCGCGCTCACGGCCCTCACAGGTTATGTGACGGGCCGATACGGTGTGTGACAGCTGGACGCCGCCGCCCAGGAGCCGGAGCGGGGCACGGGGTTGGGGCGGTTGAGGGCGGCCAGCCATCGGGTGGGGTGGTCGAGTTCGGACCAGGTCCAGCGCACGACCAGCCAGCCGAGAGCGCGCAGCGCGTCCTCGCGTACCTTCTCCTTGATCACCGTCGTCTCAGGCGACCCGCCTCGGTACTTGACCAGGCCGTCGAACTCACCGATGACGCCCCGTTCCGGGAACAGGAAATCGACCCGACCGACGAACTCTCCCCAGCCGTCGAGGATGGTCGCTTGCAGCTGCGGCGGTGGCAGTCGTGCCTCCCGCATGACGAGTCGGCTCAGCGACTCACCCGGGCTCTCGGCCCGGCCGTCGAACTGCGCGACCGCGCGGCGGGCGGCCGGGCAGCCGCGACTGCCCTTCGCCCGCTCCAACTGGACGGCCAGGCGGTCGGCGGTAGTACGGTCGCGAAGCGCGGCGTCGCCCAGGACGACGGCACGGGCGAGAGGGAGCTTCCGTGCCAGGTCGACGACCGTCCGCTCGACGGACGTCACCCGCAGTCCTTCGACCTCTACGACTTCGTCGGCGTCGAGAGCGGCCGTATGCACCCTCACCTTGGGGCCGGTCCGGGCGCCGGTCCGCCGGTTGCGGGTGACGTGGACCCGGTTCAGCGGTAGGCACCAGATCGGCAAGCCGTGAACGACCGCCGCCGAGATATGGCTGACCACTGCCTCGTCGCTCAGCTCGCGCGTCACCGCCCTCGTCAGCACCAGATGACGCGCCACCTCGCTCATAGCCGTGGCCTGCCCGGCCGGCACGTACTGACCCCGACAGACCCGCTGCCAGGCACGTCCGTAGAGCTCACGGTCGGCAACCCCCTGCGCCAAGGCATCCCGTCGAGAGATCGGTTCCAACGTCCCCACCGCTACGATCCTGGCGCCCCCGATCCCCCACAACAACCACCTCCCCCACCACTGTGGACAACCCCCCGCCTGTGAATAACCGCCCCGCGCCCACCCCGGTGGCCGCGGAGTGATCACACAAGCAGTCTCCCTGTCACATAACGTATGGGGCCCAATTCGGTCGACAAGCTATGTGCTGGCTGCCCGGGGGGCTAACTGGTGTGTTCTAGTGCCTGCTTGATGCGTTTGATGTGCGACTCCCACATGCTGCGGGAGTGGTCGGCTTCCTGCTCGTCGGCGTTGTTGTCCTGGGTGAGAGTCAGGTGGGTGGTGTCGTCGCCGGTCAGTTCGTAGGTGAGGGTGTGGTAGTTCGCCGGGGTGTCCGGCTGGCCGGATAGTGGGCTGTAGTGGGTCAGCTTCAGTAAGCGGCCGGGTTCGGCGGCCAGGATCTCGCCCTTGTCGGTATAGGCGCGGTTCTGGTATTCGCCCTGCCAGACGATCGGGCTGCCGACCTGCCAGTCGGTGCGCACCTCGGCGCCGAACATGAAATCGCGGATCTGCTCCGGGTCGGTCAACGTCGCCCACACCTGCTGCGGCGAGGCATCGATGTCGATCTCGACGGTGGCGGTGAAGCCGGTCATCGCCCTCAACTCCTCTCGCTCGATACTTCGACCGTAGGCCGCGAGCGGGGATGAATCTTGCAGAAAGGCGTCAGACGCCGAAATCGCGCTTGACCTGCTGGGCGTTGCGGTGCTCGACGAAGAACGACAGCAGCGGGATGGTGCCGGCGAGCAGGGTGCCGACGGTGCGGCCGGCGGGCCAGCGCACCTTGACCGCGAGGTCGGCGGTGAAGATCAGGTAGATGAAGTACACCCAGCCATGCACGACGGCGATCCAGCGCGGGGTGTCGACGTCGAACCCGTACTGGGCGATCATCTCGGCGGTGAGCAGCAGCAGCCACAGACCGGTGGTCCAGGCCAGCACGCGGTAGCGCAACAGGGCGCTCTTGATCTTGCCGGTGTTCGCGGGGGCCTTGGCAGGGGTGGCGGGGGTGGCGTCGTCGGTCAGCGTGGTGTCGGTGGAGTTGTCGCTGGCGCTCAACCGGCGCTCCTCTCGGTGTCGCTGGTGTCGAGGCCCGCGGCGCGGACCCGTTCACCGATCTCGTCGGCGTGCAATTGCGCCAGGTACTTGTTGTATTCGGCCAGCGCGGAATCGCTGCCCCGCTCGGGCCCGGCCTTCGGCTGATCGGCCCTGGCCTTCGGCCGCTCGGGCAGGATGCCGGCCGGGATCTCACGCGGCGCGGCCTTCTTCACCTTCGCCGGTTTCGGCGCGGCTTCCGCGGCCGCGGTCTGCTCCTCTTCGGCTTCGCTCTCCAAGCGGACGAACCGGAAGTACGCGAATACCGCGAACGCCGCGAACAGCGGCCACTGCAGCGCATACCCGAGGTTCTGGCCGGTGCCGCTGGACGACTCGAACCGCTCCCACTGCCACCACCCCAGCGCCAGGCACGCCACCGCGGCCACGACCACCAGCGCGATCAGCGCGGGCCGATTATGCCGGGGGCGATGCTGCGCCGAACGGTCGGAAGGAGCGGACACGCTTACCACGGTACCCGTCTACTACAGCGACCGTAGGAGCAGGTGGGCGCTCTCACGCGCGGCCACAGCGCAGAGCTCGGGCGACCACGACGGTCACCGCGGGCAGCAACGGCCGGGAGGGCGAGCAGCGACCGACGCACCGAACCGAGCCGGTACCGCGCGAACGTTCAGCCGGCCACGGCGGTGAGGCAGGCAGCAGCGGCCGACCGCGCGCGGCGACGACCAGCAGCCCGAACAACAACCAGCAGCGCGAGCAACAACCGGACCGCGCGGAACGACCGACGCACCGAACCGAGCCGGTACCGCGCGAACGTTCAGCCGGCCAGCGCGGTGAGGGCGGGCAGCAGCTGCTGCAACGCGCGACCGCGATGCGAGACGGCGTCCTTCTCGGCGGGCGTCAGCTGGGCGGCGGTGGTCGTCCCGCCGTCGGGGATGAACAGCGGGTCGTAGCCGAAGCCGCCGTCGCCCGCCGGCTCGCGGCCGATCGAGCCGGGCCATTCGCCGCGCACCACGATCTCCTCGCCGCCGGGCACCACGAGTGCGCAGGTGGAGACGAAGCGGGCGCCGCGGCGCTCATCGGGGACGTCGCCGAGCTGGGCGAGCAGCAACGCGTTGTTGGCGGCGTCGTCGCCGTGACGGCCCGACCAGCGCGCCGACAGCACGCCGGGCATGCCGTTGAGGGCGTCGACTTCGAGGCCGGAATCGTCGGCGACGCAGGGCAGGCCGGTGGCCGCGGCGCCGTCGCGGGCCTTGGCGAGGGCGTTCTCCTCGAACGTCGCGCCGGTTTCGGGCGCTTCGTCGTAGGCGGGGACGTCATCGAGGCCGACGATCTCGAGCCCCGCCACCCCGGCGTCGTCGAGGATGCGGCGCAGCTCGTTCAGTTTCTTGGCATTGCGGCTGGCGACGAGTACCCGGCGAGCCATCACTTCTTCTTCGGTTCGGCCGGCTCGGGCAGCACACCCGGGTACGGCAGCGCCAGCGCTTCTTTCTGGACGGCGAACAGCTGCTCGCAGCCGGCGAGCGCGGAATCGAGCAGTTTGTCCAGGGTGGAGCGCGGGAAGGTGGCGCCCTCACCGGTGCCCTGCACCTCGACGAGGGTGCCGGTATCGGTGGCGACGACGTTCATGTCCACCTCGGCGCGCGAATCCTCCTCGTAGGGCAGGTCAAGGCGCACCCGGCCGTCCACCACGCCGACGCTCACCGCGGCGATGGCGCAGGAGATCGGCTGCGGGTCGGCCAGCTTGCCCGCGGCCGCCAGATAGGTGACCGCGTCGGCGAGGGCCACATACGCGCCGGTGATCGCGGCGGTGCGGGTACCGCCGTCGGCTTGCAGCACATCGCAGTCGATGGCGATGGTGTTCTCGCCGATGGCGGCCAGGTCGATGCAGGCGCGCAGCGAACGCCCGATCAGGCGGCTGATCTCCTGGGTGCGGCCGCCGATCTTGCCCTTCACCGATTCCCGGCCGCTGCGGGTGTGGGTCGCCGCGGGCAGCATGGCGTATTCGGCGGTGAGCCAGCCGAGCCCGGTATCGCGCCGCCACGCCGGCACGCCCTCGGTGACGCTCGCGGTGCACATCACCCGCGTCTGACCGAACTCCACCAGCACCGAACCGGCTGGATGCGTAGTGAATCCACGGGTGATCCGTACCTCGCGGAGCTCATCGTCCGCCCGTCCATCGGCTCGTCTCGACACGAGGGTCAGCGTAGTGGGACAGGGCGACCAGGGGACGGCGGGGGCTCGAGCGCGTCCCACTCAGTGGTCACGCAGATGGGTCAGAGGTCGAAAGTCTCCCCCGGCGCCACCGCGTGCACGGGTCCGGTGAACTCCGCCTTGGCTTCGGCGATGACGTCTTCGCGCGAGGTCCACGGCGGGATGTGGGTGAGCAGCAGCTCCTTGACGCCCGCCTCGGCCGCGATCCGGCCCGCCTCGGTGCCCGAAAGATGAATGCCAGGAGGGCGATTGGCGGGATCGTGGGTCCAGGAGGCTTCCGCCATCAGAACATCGGCGCCCTGCGCGAGCTCCTGCACCTGATCACACATGGCGGTGTCGCCGGTGTAGACGAAGGTGCGCCCGGCGGCGGTGACGATACGGAGGCCGTAGGACTCCGGCGGGTGGAACATCCGGCGCGCGGTGACGGTGTGGCCGGGGCCGAACTCGACCGCCTCACCCTCGTTCCACGGACGCATGTCGATCACGTCGGACCAGTCGTCGCATTCGCCGCCGACCTCGGCCGAGGCGTTGCCGATGCGCAGCGAGGTATCCGACGGGCCGCGCACGATCGCCCTGCCGACCGGCGGCGTCGGGTGATAGCGCCGCCAGACCAGCAGACCCGGAAGGTCTAGGCAGTGGTCGGCGTGCAAGTGGGTGAGGAAGATCGATACGTCCCCCGGGTTGGCGTAGCGCTGCAACGCGCCGAGCACTCCCGGTCCGAAATCGATGACGACCGGCTGCATATCCGGGCCGGTGAGCAGGTACCCCGACGCTGGGGAGTCCGGGCCGGACACACTGCCCGAGCACCCGAGGACGGTAAGGCGCATCCCACCATGCTGCCACGACGAATTCTCGCTCAAGAGCCGATCCCCCAAAAAGCCGGGCCGCAGCCGCTGGGACCGGAAACTCGCGACGAGACCGGTCTGCGCCGCACGACGGTGTGGACGTTCATCACCAGAGAGTACCCAGCCGGCCCCCGCTCCACCCCATTCGAACGAAAAGGCGGGGGCGCCACAAGGTTCCGCAGCCGACGGGCGGCATCGCTCGGATTACGTGAGCCTCCGATAGACCCGGCTCGACGGCCGAAACGACCGGTGTCGGCACCTACACCGAGCTGAACAAGCCGCGCTCCGGCACTGTCGGGCGTCCCGTCGACGGCCTGGAGCCGGCCGGACCGAGCCGCCGAGGGCAGAGGCGATGCCAGGAGCTGACCCCGAACTGCCGTGGGCAGACACGATGGCCGGGAGCTGGACCCGAGCTGCCGAGGAAAATGGGCCGGGAGGCCTGGCCGGGTGCATCATCCGCGGTGCAGGAACTACTTCAGCGCGACCGCGGCTGGGCTCCGGGTATCGCGCGCTGCCGCTTGCGCTCATCCCCCGACAGCATCCAGGCCGCGAGCACACCGCCGACCGCGCCGAACAGATGTCCCTGCCAGGAGATCCCCGACGGCCCCGGCAGTACACCCCACAGCAGCGAGCCGTAGACGGCGAACACGATCAATCCGATGACGATCTGACCGACGTGCCTGCCGAACCAGCCGCGCAGGATGATGAACGTCAACCAGCCGAAGACCAGCGCCGACGCGCCCAGATGCACGGTGCCCGATCCGCCGGTGAGCCAGGTGCCCACCCCCGCGACCACCCAGATGATCGCCGTCGCCGCGAGGCCGCGGCCGATGCCGGAGACCAGGGCGAGGAACCCGAGCACCAGGACCGGCAGGGTATTGCCGATCAGATGCGCCCAGCCACCGTGCAGGACCGGGGCGTACAGGATGCCGGAGAGCCCGTCGAGCTGACGTGGTTCGATGCCGGCCTGATCCAGATCGACGCTGGAGACGGCATCGACACCTTCGATCACGTAGAGCGAGGCGGTGAAGCCGAGGATGATCGCAGCGGCCTGTGCCCACACCGCGCCGAACCGGCCGGGCGATCCCGAGGGCCTGGTCGGCGGTGCTGAGCCGGGCGCAGGTGGACGTGACTGCTGAGCCCGCAGCGCCGCGATCCGCTCGGGATCGAACGAGGCCCCGATTCCGGTACCACCGGTCACCGCCATCACCTCCTCGCGGCGCCGGACCCGGGTCCGGCACCGGCAACGCCGATCGCCGGCGGCGCTGACACCGCCGAACGCACCTTCGAGGGTACCGGCGACCTCAGGCCCAGAGCTGGCCGTCGAGGCGTTCCTCGGCCTCTTCCAGCGTGCCGTCGTAGGCACCGGTGGACAGGTATTTCCAGCCGCCGTCGGCGACCACGAACGCGATATCGGCCCTGGTGCCGGCCTTGACGGCCTTCCGAGCGACACCGAGCGCGGCATGCAGGATCGCGCCGGTGGAAATGCCGGCGAAAATGCCCTCTTCCAGCACCAGTTCCCTGGTGCGGCGCACCGCGTCATAGGGGCCGACGGAGAAGCGGGTGGTGAGCACCGACTCGTCGTAGAGCTCCGGGATGAAACCCTCGTCGATATTGCGCAGCCCGTACACCAGCTCGCCGTAGCGCGGCTCGGCCGCGACGATCTCGATGCCCGGCACCTTCTCCCGCAGGAATCGGCCGGTACCCATCAGGGTGCCGGTGGTGCCGAGACCCGCCACGAAATGGGTGATCTCGGGCAGATCGGCCAGAATTTCGGGGCCGGTGGTCTCGTAGTGGGCGAGCGCGTTGGCCGGGTTGCCGTACTGGTAGAGCATCACCCAGTCCGGGTTGTCCGCGGCGATCTGCTTGGCCATGGCGACGGCCTGGTTGGAGCCGCCCGCCGCCGGTGAATCGATGATCCGCGCACCGAACATGGTGAGCAGCTGCCGCCGCTCCACCGAGGTGTTCTCCGGCATCACACACACCAGCTGATAGCCCTTGAGCTTGGCCGCCATGGCGAGTGAGATCCCGGTATTGCCGCTGGTCGGCTCCAGAATCGTGCAGCCGGGCGTCAACCGGCCGTCGGCCTCGGCCTGTTCGATCATGCGCAGGGCCGGGCGATCCTTGATCGAGCCGGTGGGGTTGCGATCCTCCAGCTTGGCCCACAACCGCACCGGATGCTCGCCCTCCCACTGCGGGGACAGGTTGCGCAAACCGACCAGCGGCGTGTTGCCGAGGGTCGCGATCAGCGATTCGTACCGCGCCACGTGGGCCTAGCCTCCGGCGACGGCGGGCAGGATGGTGACGCTCGCGCCCTCGGGCACCTCGGCCTCGAGGCCGCCGGCGAACCGCACGTCCTCGTCGTCGACGTAGATGTTGACGTACCGGTTGAGCTTGCCGTCCTTGAGCAGCCGCTCCTTGAGCCCGGTGAAGTTGGCGTCCAGGTTCTCGATCAGCGCCGCCAGCGTGGAGCCCTCGGCCTCGACCCGCTTCTCACCTCCGGTCAACGGGCGCATGATGGTCGGGATGGACACGGTTACCGGCATCGGAGAACTCCTCGGGTGACAAACGAATATCGTTGGCGGTCAGTTGGTTTCGTAGCTGTCGACGATCTTCACCGGCTCCTCGGTGACCTCGCCGTCCAGGATCCGGTAGCTGCGCAGCTCGTGCCGCTCGGGATCGCGGGTGGAGATCAGCACGTAGTGGGCGTCCGGTTCGGAGGCGTAGGAGATGTCGGTGCGGCTCGGGTAGGCCTCGGTGGCGGTATGGGAGTGATAGATCACCACCGGCACCTCGTCGGCGTCGTCCATGGCGCGCCACACCTTCAGCTGCTCGGCCGAATCGAAGCGGTAGAAGGTGGGCGAGCGCTCGGCGTTGATCATGGCCACGAAACGTTCCGGGCGATCGGAGCCCTCCGGCCCGGCAATGATGCCGCATGCCTCGTCGGGGTGGTCGGCGCGCGCATGCGCCACCATCTCGTCGACGAGGTCGGCCCTGATCACGAGCACAATCGAACCCTTCCGCCTATCCGCACAGCCGTCACCGATCTGACACAGCCGTCAACGAGTGAGGATATTCGGGTATTCCGGGCGGGCTGAATCTGGCTCCTTCCAGCGCGGCGACCAGCGGGGATCGGTGGCCTGATCCGCTCAGGGGCGGGGCACCAGCGGCGGAGACGCATGGACCAGCCCAGGCCGAGCGGGGACGCCGAGATTACGGGCCGAACCGCGGCCGGCAGCCGGCATCGGTGACGGCAGGACGCGCGAAGGCGTCGACCGGAACGCCGGCGCAAGACCGATGCACCCGCGTCGGGGCGCGCTCCGGCGTCCCAGCTCGCGGCGAGCGGCTTCGGGCGTGGTGCCGGCGGTGACGAAGTATGCGACGTGCCGATCGGGCTCCCGACCGCTTCCACACCGGCGGGGTCAGCGCGGAAACAGCTCGGTGTACGACGGGATCCCGGCCAATGACCGGGCGGAGAGGATGGCGTCGACGATCGCGCGCTCTACGCACACGGCGGCCGCGGTGCAGAGCTGGTCCAGAACCAGCAGGTCGGTCGGGAACGCCGGAGGCAGCGGCGGAGGTTCCGGTGCGGTGGCCGTTCCCGTGGCGAGGACGAAGATGGTGTCGCCGTCGAGCGGGGAATGCGCGGGGCGGATGGCTCGGGCGAGGCCGTCGTGCGCGGTGGTGGCCAGGCGGCGGGCGGCGAGGGTGTCCAGCGGGGCGTCGGTGGCGACGACGCCGATGGTGGTGTTGAGGATCGTGCCCTTGACCGGGAGGGCATTGGCGACGGCGAGTTGTTCGGGGGTGGCGGGAGTCAGGCCGAAGTGATCGGGGCCGTCGGTGCCCGCGCCCCAGAGCAGACCCGTGCGCGGGTCGAAGACCGAGCCGACCGGGTTGGCCACCATCAACGCGGCGACCGTCATCCCGGCCGCCGGACCGTCACCGAGCACGATGCTCGCACTGCCGATACCGCCCTTGATCGCGCCCGCGCGCGCCCCGACCCCCGCGCCCACCGTGCCGCGTTCGAATTCGACGGCCGCCTCGGCGGCGGCACGATAGCCGAATTCGGCCGTCGGCCGAATGTTCCAGTCCCCCACCGGAAGATCGAAGATCACCGCACCCGGCACGATCGGCACCACGCGACTCGGATCGGCCGGGTCCATCGGAATCCCGGCGCCGTTCTCCTCCAGCCACCGCATCACCCCGTCGGCGGCCGCGAGCCCGTACGCGCTCCCTCCGGTGAGCAGCACCGCATCCGCCCGGCGCACCGTGTTCAGCGGATCCAGCACATCGGTTTCCCTGGTGCCCGGCCCGCCGCCGCGCACATCCACCGCGGCCACCGCTGCGCCCGGTACCCGGATCACCGTGCACCCCGTCGCCGCACCGGACCCCACGGTCGCCTCGTCATCGAGCACGTGGTGATGCCCAACCAGCACACCAGGCACATCGGTCAACGAATTACGCGCGCCCGCCACCGCATTCACGAGAACTCCTTGTCGCCGGTCCCGCCGCCGACGCTACCGCGCGTGCGGCAGGTGCGTCGCCGAGCGGCCACGCAACCACGATCACGCACCTTCGAGATCCGGCGACCGGTCGGCGGAGACCCGGGGAACGCTTCGCATCGCCGCACCGCCTGGACTGCGGCAGTTGACTCTTGATCAGCGGGTTCGAGGTTCGCGTCTTCATTCAGGACGCCTGCGGCAACAGCGTGTGCACGGCTTTCGTTCCACCGGATCGAGTGGACGCGCCGGCCACCGTCCGCGAGCGCTGCGGGACAGGTCTACGGCGCGAGCGCTTGCAGCAGCGAATCCTGCATCCAGGTCAACCAGTGATAGACGTCCAGATGCGGGGCGCGCGGATCGTCGGGGTCGAACTGTTCGGGCGTGTCGGCATCGATACCGAGGACTGCGCCCAGGGCGAGGCGGACATCGGTGAGGGCGGTGAGCCAGGCGTCGGCCTGTTCGGGGGTGATGATGATGCGGCCGCCGTCGGAGGGGCAGGTGTCCAGCACGACGGCTCCTGCGGCCAGTTTGGCGTCGATGATCTCGGGTTCGTGCAGGCTGCGCAGGGCACTGTTGAGGTCGGCGCGGTCGGCGTCGGGGGAACCCGGTTCGCTGCGATGGAAATCCGGCAGCAGGCGCAGCAGGCGCGGATCGTCGGGTGGGGTGGCGTTACCGGTGCGCAGACCGGTGAGCGCGGCGAGATCGTCGTCGGGGGCCGAGGAGGCTCGATCGGTGAGCAGTCCGGAGACCGCACCGACCAGCGACCGCAGCACGCCGGCTTCCCGGGCGTCCATTTCGGATCGCAGTTTGAGACCGCTCAGCGAATTCTTCCGGCTCCACTTACGCACGTCGCTACGGTAGCCGTCCGAGTCAGTCGTCTCGCTGCATGGTCGCCCACAGTCCCGCGGCGTGTAGCCGACGCACATCCTGTTCCATTTTGTCCCGGGAGCCGGACGATACGACCGCCTTGCCCTCGTTGTGCACCTTGAGCATCAACTCGGTCGCCTTGGCTTTGCTGTAGCCGAACAGCTTCTGGAAGATGTAGGTCACGTAGTGCATGAGGTTGACCGGGTCGTCCCAGACGACCGTGACCCACGGCCGATCTTCCGCCTCCAGGATCTCGGTGTATTCCACCGCCTCGGGCGTCGCCTGTGCCGACAGCGTCGCGTTCGCGGCGACCGCGACGGCGCCGACACGGGCCGCGTCCGTCCGATAGCGGGGTGCTGTATTGCACAGGGCCATACCGTCAAGGGTACGACGAGCACCCGGATACACAACACCCGAGCATGATCAATTCCGCCGTTTCGGCCGTGATATCCGGCTTGACTGCCTTATCATGCCGCCGCGGTTCACCCAGGTCGGGCGAGGGATTCGCGGCATCGTCGGCCCGCCCCACCGCCCCCTGCGCCCGGCTCCGCGACGCTGGGCGGGCGCGCAGCCCGCATTACAGTGACAGCGTGGATCGCCGCGACGAGGTCACCAGCACCGCACTGCTGACCGATCAGTACGAACTGACCATGCTCGCCGCCGCGCTGACCGATGGTTCCGCGCACCGGCAGTGCACCTTCGAAGTGTTCGCCCGGCGGTTGCCACACGGACGGCGTTACGGCGTCGTCGCGGGTACCGGACGGCTGCTCGAGGCGCTGGACGAGTTCCGCTTCGGGGAACACGAGCTGGAGATCGTCTCCCGGTTCCTCGACAAGAACACCGTCGACTGGTTGCGCGATTTCCGCTTCACCGGCGATATCGACGGCTACGCCGAAGGCGACCTGTATTTCCCCGGCTCGCCCATCCTCTCGGTGCGCGGCACCTTCGCCGAATGCGTGCTGCTGGAGACCCTCGCCCTCTCGATCCTCAATCACGACAGCGCCATCGCCTCGGCGGCCGCGCGCATGGTCAGCGCCGCGGCACGGCGGCGGATGATCGAAATGGGATCGCGGCGCACCCACGAATTGGCCGCACCCGCCAGCGCCCGCGCCGCCTACCTGGCCGGATTCGACGCCACCTCGAACCTGGAAGCGGTGCGCCGCTTCGGCGTGCCCGGCGCGGGCACCAGCGCGCACGCGTTCACCCTGCTGCACAGCGGCGCCGACGGCGCGCACGAAGCCGCCGCGTTCCGCAGCCAGATCGACGCGCTCGGCGTCGGCACCACGCTGCTGGTCGACACCTTCGACATCACCAAAGGCGTAGCCACCGCCATCGAGATCGCCGGACCGGAACTCGGCGGCGTGCGCATCGATTCCGGCGACCTCGGCGTGCTGGCCCGGCAGGTGCGCGATCAGCTCGACGAACTCGGCGCCACCAAGACCCGCATCGTGGTCTCCGGCGATCTGGACGAGTACGCGATCGCCGCACTGCGCGCCGAGCCGGTCGACGTCTACGGCGTCGGCACCTCGCTGGTCACCGGTTCCGGCGCGCCGACGGCCGGAATGGTCTACAAACTGGTCGAGGTGGACGGCGTGCCGGTCGCCAAACGCAGCAGTCACAAGGAGTCGCGCGGCGGCACCAAGCGGGCGGTCCGGCTGGCCCGGCGCACCGGCACCATCGTCGAGGAGATCATCTACCCGGCGTCCGGCGAACGGCCCTCGGCGAACGGTTTCGAAATGCGCGACCTGCTGGTCCCGCTGGTCCGCAAGGGCCAGATCCTCGATCAGCCGACACTGGCGGAAAGCCGCGACTTCGTCGCGCGAGGGTTGGTCTCACTGCCGTGGGAAGGCCTCAAACTCTCCGCCGGCGATCCCGCCATCCCGACGACGTTCCTTACCTGACCTGCGCGGCGGCGGACGAGCGGTCCTCGGCCACCGCACCTGCACCCCTGAGGTACAGGGCAACTGCCGCTCGATGGATCCAGCCGGAGGCACACAAGCGACACCGATTGTTCGGTAGTGCGCGCGTGACCGGCCCCCAGCGCCCGCCGAACCATGACGCCGTGGACGTGCCCGGTGATCTGCGCGAGGGCAGAATTGGGGTATGGGACGAGCTCTGGTGATCGTGGACGTGCAGAACGATTTCTGCGAGGGCGGTTCGCTGGCCGTCGCGGGCGGTGCTCGGGTGGCCGAGCGGATCAGCGCGCACGCGCGGGCGCACGCCGACGAGTACGCGGCGGTGGTGGCGACCCGCGATTTCCACATCGATCCCGGCGCGCATTTCTCCGACACTCCCGATTTCGTGGACAGCTGGCCGCCGCACTGCCGGGTCGGCACGCCGGGCGCGGACTTCCATCCGAACTTCGACACCACGCCGGTGCAGGAGGTGTTCGCCAAGGGCGCCTATGCCGCCGCGTACTCGGGGTTCGAGGGCGCCGCCGATGACGGCACGCCGCTGGCCGACTGGCTGAAGACGCGCGATATCGACGCGGTGGACGTCGTCGGGATCGCCACCGACCACTGTGTGCGCGCCACCGCGCTGGACGCGGCGGCCGCCGGATTCGATACCCGCGTACTGCTCGGACTCACCGCGGCGGTCGCGCCGGAGACCACGGAAAAGGCGCTGGAGCAGTTGCGAGGAGCCGGAGTGGAGCTCGAGGGCGCACTCGACAGCTGAGCCGACGCTATCGGCGGGTTATCGCCATCCCCGGCACGAGCCCGCGCGACCGTCGGCGGCTTGTCGGTGCGGCGCAGTAGGCTGCCGGGGTGCCCGAACTTCCGCCCGTACCGGCCCTGTTGTCCGCTGCCGTCTCCGCGCTCGGCGGCAAGGAACGGCCCGGTCAGGTGGCGATGGCCGCCGCGGTCGATCACGCCATCGACACCAAGGAACATCTGGCGGTACAGGCCGGCACCGGCACCGGCAAGTCGCTGGCCTACCTGGTGCCGAGCCTGCGGCACGCGGTGCGCACCGGGCGCACGGTGGTGGTGTCCACGGCGACGATCGCGCTGCAACGTCAGCTGGTCGATCGCGATCTGCCCCGTCTCGCCGAAGCGCTGTCGAAACCACTGGGCCGCACCCCGCAATTCGCGATCCTCAAGGGCCGCAACAACTATCTGTGCCTGAACAAGATCAACAGCGCGATTCCGGACGAGCCGGCCGAGGCCGAACTGTTCGACGCCTTCGCGGTCTCACGGCTGGGCCGTGAGGTGCAGCGACTCAACGAATGGGCCTCCGATACCGAGACCGGCGACCGCGACGAGCTCGCCCCCGGCGTCTCCGATCGGGCGTGGCGGCAGGTCAGCGTGTCCTCGCGGGAATGCCTCGGCAAAACGCGCTGCCCGTTCGGCCAAGATTGCTTCGCCGAGAAGGCCAGGGCCGAATCGGCGCAGGCCGACATCGTCGTCACCAACCACGCCCTGCTGGCCATCGACGCCATCAGCGGCATCCAGGTACTGCCCGAACACGATGTGGTCGTGGTCGACGAGGCGCACGAACTGGTCGACCGCGTCACCGGCGTGGCGACCGCCGAACTGTCGGCCGTCGCGATCACCGCCGCGGCCCGCCGCTGCGCCAAACTCATCGATGAACAAGAGGTGGACCGGCTCGAAGCCGCGGGCGAGGCCCTGCACGCCGCCCTCGACGAGCTGCCCGCCAGCCGCTGGGACGCCATCCCCGAGGGGATCGCCCCGGTGCTCGCGCTGGTCCGCGATGCCGCCTGGAACGCCCACACCGCGCTCGCCCCGCAGGGCAGCAGCACCCCACAGGGCGATGCCGATACCGCCGCCGCCCGCACTCGCGCGGTCGCCGCCGTCGAAGAGGTGCACGACGCGGCGGTGCGCGCGCTCGCCGCCTTCGACGAACCCGATCCGGCGGCCCGCCGGGATGTGGTGTGGCTCGCCGCCGACGAACTGCGCGGCGTCACTCGCCGCACCTTGCGGATGGCGCCGCTATCGGTGGGCGGGCTGCTGCGCAGCAGGCTGTTCGGCGCGGCCACGGTGGTGCTGACCTCGGCGACTTTGCAGATCGGCGGCTCGTTCGACGGGCTGGCCATCACCTGGGGCCTGCCAGCCCAGTCCGCGGGCCGCACCGATACCGCCACCGCCAACGGCGCCGAAGCCCCCTCGGACAACGAGACGGTCCGCTGGAGCTCCCTCGATGTCGGTTCCCCGTTCGACCACGCGAAATCCGGGATCCTCTACGTCGCCAAACATCTGCCCGCGCCCGGCCGAGATGGCCTGTCCCCCGCCTACCTCGACGAGATCGAACGCCTCATCACCGCCGCCGGCGGGCGCACGCTCGGGCTGTTCTCCTCCATGCGCGCCGCCAAAGCCGCCACCGAGGCGCTGCGCAGCCGCTTGGACACCCCGGTGCTGTGCCAAGGCGAGGATTCGACCGGTGCGCTGGTGCGCAAGTTCGCCGACGATCCCGAGACCTCCTTGTTCGGCACGCTCTCGCTGTGGCAGGGCGTCGACGTGCCCGGCCCGTCGCTGAGCCTGGTGATCCTGGACCGGATCCCGTTCCCCCGGCCCGACGATCCGCTGCTCACCGCGCGGCAGCGGGCGGTCGAATCGCGCGGCGGCAACGGCTTCATGTCCGTCGCCGCCAGCCATGCCGCACTGCTGCTGGCCCAGGGCACCGGACGGTTGCTGCGCAGCGTCGACGATCGCGGCGTGGTCGCGATCCTCGACCCCCGTCTGGCCACCGCCCGCTACGGCGGCTACCTGCGGGCATCGCTGCCGCCGTACTGGGAAACCAGCGACCCCGAGGTGGTCACCAAGGCACTGCAACGACTCACCGCTGCGGCCAAGGTTTGAGGTTCGCCCGCCGCCGGTCGCGCCGCCCGGCGTCGTCGAAACCCCAGACTGCGCTCACGGGCATTCGGATCGCGGGTTCCGTATCAGCGCACGTGCAGGCCGAATCCCGTGCGGCCGGCGGGTTCCAGGCCGGGTTTCAGTTGCAGGGCGGGTAGTTCGTAGTCACCGAAGTTCTGCCGCCGGAAGGGGATCGGCTCGGTCGAGGCCAACGTCAGCAGCCGCTGCTCCCATGCCTTGGCGATATCGGGAAAGTCTTCGCTGGGTAACCGGTCGGCGCCGTACACCGCGAACGGCGGCAATACCTCGATGCCCGGATAGAAGAGGATGCCGTGGTGGATCGGGAACAGCAGGTCGTCGATGGGGCCGTTGATTCCCCTTGGGCCGTAATGCGATTCGAGGCCGCCGATGGTCACCGACAGCAATGCCCTGCGCCCCGCCAGCGTGCCCTCGCCGTAGCGCTCGCCGTACTTGGTGTCGCTGTGCTCGCCGACGCCGTAGGCGAAGCGATAGGTGAACACTCGGTCGAACCAGCCCTTGAGGATGGCCGGCATCGAATACCACCACAGCGGGAACTGGAAGATGATCGTGTCGGCCCACAGCAGTTTGTCCTGCTCGGCGCGCACATCGGGGGTGAGCAGGCCGGATCCGAAAGCCCGCCCCGAGTCCCCGGCCACCCGCAGCGGCGACGAGGCGGCGGGGCCGTAATCGGCGGCGTCAACGTTGGCTTTCCAGTTCATCGCGTACAGGTCGCTCACCCGCACCTCGTGCCCGGCGGTCTCCAGCGTGTCCACCGCGAGATCCTTCAGCGCGCTGTTGAGCGAGTTCGGTTCGGGGTGGGCGTGGACGATCAGCGTCTTCATGGGAGCTCCTATCGGATCGGATGAGTTCGATCCTGAGCGCTGGGAAGCTCCGCATTCAGGGGCGCCGCGACCGTCGGACGGGACTTCCTGGTATCGACAGGACCACGTTCGCGGGCGCGGCCGCGGCCATACTGGGGGCCATGGACGATCTCGCCGGCTTCCTGCGGACCAGGCGCTCCCGGGTGGATCCGGCCGACGTCGGCATCCCCGCCGACCGCCGCCGCCGGGTCGAAGGGTTGCGCCGCGAAGAGGTCGCGCATCTGTCGGGAGTGAGCGTCGACTACTACGTCCGCCTCGAACAGGGCCGCGCCACCCAGCCCTCCGAGCAGATCCTCGACGCCCTCGCCCGGGTGCTCGGCCTGGACGAGACCGAACGCGAGCATCTCTACCGCCTCGCCCGCCAACGCCGCCGCCGCGCGAAGGTCCCCGCGGCCCGGGTGCGCCCGGAGCTGCTGGGGTGCTCGACCTGGTCGCCGGCGCACCCGCGCTGATCATGGACCACCGCCTGGACGTGCTCGCGGGAAACCGTCTCGCCGAACTGCTCTACGGCCGGCCGCTGAAGGGCATGAACACCGCACGGCACATCTTCCTCGAGGAAGACCACCGCGGTCTGTACGCGGACTGGGAGACCTGCACCCTCGACGCCGTCGGTCACCTGCGCCTGGCCGTAGGCAAATACCCCGACGACCCGCGCCTGGCCTCGCTCATCGGCGAGCTGGCGATGGGCAGCGAACGCTTCCGCAAGCTCTGGGCCCGCGCCGACGTGCGCGCCCGCACCCACGGCCGCAAGGCCTACCGCCACCCGCTGGTCGGGCTGCTCGAACTACACCAGGAAAACTTCGCACTCCCCGACGAATCGGGCATGGAACTCCTGGTACTGACCGCCGAACCGAACAGCCCGACCGAAGACGGCCTGCGGCTGCTCGCCGGGTTGGGCGCGGACCACACCGCCGCGCAACCCGGCGCAAACGACGAGGCCCGCACCGCAGCCGACAACACCGGCCCGGCACCGCGAAAGCGCCCAGACTGACGGGCACCGCCCCGGCCCCCAGCGCTGTTTGGCACCGACATGGGCGGCCGTCCCAGACTGACCCAGCAGCATCGCGATGTCCCGGCGGTCGCCCGGCAGCGCGGCGGGCGGCTACGTAGCGCGACGACCAACTACCCGGCAGCCGGACAGCCTGGCAACGGGCGCGGCGGCCACGCAGCGGAGCGGCCCTGGAAGCCGTCGTGGCTAGCCAGCGTGGCAGCCCGACGGCGGGGCGGGCCAGTAGCGCGGTGGGCGGGCCAGTAGCGCGACGCTGACCCGGCAGCGGGGCGGCCTGGCAGCGGGCGTGGCGCCGTGGCAGCCCGGCGCGGGGCCGACGCGCAGCCTGATCGGCCCGGTAACCGGGTGGCGCCGTGGCGGTTCCGCGAACCGCGGCCCGTCGATCCCGCAGCCCGGCGGCGTGGCAGCCCAGCGCGTCGCAGGCGCGGCGACGCGCAGCCTCGTCGGCCCGGCAACCAGGCAGCGCGGCAGCCCGGCGGCGCGGCAGCCCGGCGGCGCGGCGGCCCGGCGCGTCGCAGGCGCGGCGACGCGCAGCCTCGTCGGCCCGGCAACCAGGCAGCGCGGCAACCAGGCAGCGCGGGAGCCCGGCGGCGCGGCGGACCAGCGCGGCGGCCCGGCGGCGGGCCGTGGGATCCGGGCCAAGGCGCCCTCCCGGGCCACGCCGGTGACCACCGCAGAACTACGGCCACGCCGAATTCCCTACTCCCGCACCGCCACCGCGTCCACCTCGAACAGCATCCCCGGCAGCGCGAGCGCCGCGACGCCGGTCAGCGTCTGCGTGGGCGGTTGCTTGCCCCAGATCTCGGCGATCTTCTCGCCGAGCACCGCCAGCTTGGGCAGGTCGTGGTCGACGATGTGGGTGCGCAGTTGGGCGACGTCAGCGTAGTCCAGTCCCACCGAGCGCAACGCGATGCCGAGGTTGGTGAACGCCCGGTCGACCTGCGCGCCGAAATCTTCGCTCGTGGTGTGGCCTTCGGCGTCGGAATCGTATTGGCCTGCGATGAAGACCAGTTCGCCGCGTACGCGCGCGACGTGGCTGTAGCCGAATCCGGTCGGGTCGTGCAGGCCGTCGGGGTTGCTGATCTCGATGCTCACCATCGTCTCCTTCGTCATTGTCGGGTCGACGTGGAGATGACGACGCGGCGCCTGCGGGTGTGACATCGTCTGCGCGGCCGGGTTCAGGACAGCGGCAGCGACTTCCACCAGTCCATGAATTCCTCCGGGGTCTTGAACTTCCCGGTGGTGTAGAGCAGGTACGGTGCACGGTCGGCGATCGGGAAGCCGCTGACCATGGAATGTTCCTTCGGGTCTTTGCCCGCGAGGTGGTAGTTCTCGTAGATCACCGAGCCGTTGACGTCGCTGGTGATATCCATCGGTTTCAGCCCGTCGAGCACCTGCTGAACGTCGTGTCCGTCTTCGTATTTCATCAGGTAGTAGTCGGTGCGGCCGTCGTAGCAGTGCCAGGCCCCGGACCATTCGCCGAAATCGGGCCCGTCGGCGCTCTGCCCCTTCCACAGTTCGCGTCCTCGGGAGGGGTCCTGCGATATGCAGGTGTGGCCGTCGAACCCGAGGGCGAGATCACTGTCGGGCACCATCTCCGGGAATTCTTCGCTGATCGCCTGGATCGCCGTCGGCCCGCCCTTCTCGGGGAGGTTCGCGACGACAACGGCGACCAGCACGGCGACGATCGCGAGGGCCGCCGCCGCCGACAACCCGATGACGAGCCATTTACGTGAACGCACCGCGTCGACCGACGGCCTCGGCGATGCCGCGCCCGTCGTCGCCGAGGCCCGGCCCGGCGCGGCCGCGGCAGGTCCCGTCGTACTCCGGCCCCCTGCTTGCGGCCCGGGCGCGCTGGTCGGTCCACCCGTATGCCGCATGCCCGCACCGACGGGCCGAGCCTGCGTGTACGGCTGCGCCGGTGTATGTGGTTGTGCCGCGATCGGCTGCCCGTGTCCGGTCGCCATCGGTGCCTGCATGGCCCCCGCCGCCCGCACATACGGACCCGACGGATACGCATGCGGCCCCGACGGGTACGCCCCGCCCACCCGCGCATGTGGCCCCGACGGATGCGCCCCACCCGACACCGCCGCCCGCACCGCGTCCGCGAATTCGGCGCAGCTGCCGAACCTTTCATCCGGCCGCTTCGCCAGCGCCCGCGCCATCACCGCGTCGAGCGCAACGGGTAGTCCGTGTCGGACGCTGCTCATGGCCGGCGGCTGATGCTGGAGGTGGCCCTGGATCACGGCCACCGGATGCGGTGACGAGAACGGGGCGGTACCGGTCAGCATCCAGAACAGGCTGCATGCCAGCGAATACTGATCGGTGCGGTGATCGAGCGGTGCCCCGGTGAGTTGTTCGGGCGAGGCGTAGGCGATGGTGGCGGTGAAGGAGCCGGTCTGGGTGAGGTGGCCGCCGTCGTCGCGCAGGCGGGCGATGCCGAAATCGGTGAGGTAGACCCGTTCGGGCCCGGTGTGCGCGTTGGACAGCAGGATGTTGGCCGGTTTCACATCGCGGTGCAGCACGCCCATGCTGTGCGCGAAGTCCAGCGCCTGCGCGGTCTCGGCGATGATCTGCACCGCCCGCAGCACCGGCAGCGTGTTCGGATCCAGCGACGCGGCGTCGACACCGTCGATGTACTGCATGGAAATCCACAGCTGGCCGTCCTCGGCGCCGCGGTCGTAGACGGTGACGATGTTCGGATGGTCGAGCTGGGCGGCCAGATCGGCCTCGCGTTCGAACCGCGCCCGGGTCTCCTTGTCGTCGAACAGGTCCGGATTCAGCAGTTTGAGCGCAGTGCGCCGGGGCAGTCGCGGATGTTTCGCGAGGTAGACCGAGCCCATCCCGCCGCGGCCGAGTCGGCGTTCGATCTGATATCCGGCGAAGACCGAACCCGGTTGCACCTGCGGCCCTCCTAGTCCGATCTGTCGAGCACGCCGATCCTATCGGGCGGGCCCCGCCCTGCCCCGCCCGCCTGCGCGTGCTCCCGAAAACACCGATGCGGCGCGGTGATCGCATCACCGCGCCGCATCCGCATGCGAGAGTTACAGCAGACCCTTGAGGATCAGCGTCAGCACACCGGTCACCACCGCGAGCGCAACCGCACCGACGCCCCACGCGAAACCGGAGCGGTACCAGGGCCGCCCGTGATCCAACGAGAACCGGCCCGGACCGGTGAAGGCCACGGCCACCGCGACCGTCGCGAACAGCAGGCCCATCTCGTACCCGGCCGCCGCGTCGAGCATCCCGCCGCCCCACATCACGTGGATGACGTTGATCATGGTGCCGAGCACGATCGCCGCGGCCAGCGGGGTGAACAGGCCGAGCAGCAACAGCAGACCGCCGACGAATTCGCTCAGGCCGGCGAGGGTGCCGAAGAGATCGCCCGGGTTGTAGCCCATGGCCTCGAAGCTCGCGTTGTTGGCCGTCAGACCGAGTCCGTCGAACCAGCCGAACAGCTTCTGTGAGCCGTGCGCGGCGAGCAGGCCGCCGAAGACGACGCGCAGCACCAGCAGTCCGATGTCGGAAGAGACGTTGTCGTAGCGAGTGGTGACGTTCAGACGCTCGAGCGTCGAGTTGGTGGTCATAGGTCTGTCCTCATCATCGTGCGGTCTGATCGAAACCGTTAGCTTCGGAAAGGAAGCGGACTACGGTCCGATTATTTCACGTCGGACACCAACCACGCGACCGGAGAAGCTATTCCGCGAGGAAGAAGAAATATCCGAGGAAAATCACCATCAGCGCCCACATCGCCGGATGGACCTCTTTGATCTTGCCCTTCGCGACCATCACCACCGGGTAGAACAACATGCCCATGGCCAGGCCGTTCGCGATCGAATAGGTCAGCGGCATCATGATGATGGTGATGAACGCGGGCACCGCGAACTCGAGCCGCTGCCAATCGATCTCACCGAGCGAACGTGCCATCAGCACACCGACGACGATCAGCGCCGCCGACGACACCGCCCCGGATTTGGCGACCACCTCGAACACCGGGAAGCAGAACATCGCCACCGCGAACCAGCCCGCCGTCGCCACCGCCGTCAACCCCGTGCGCCCGCCCGCCGATACACCCGCCGTCGACTCCACATAGGCCGTGGTGGTGGAGGTGCCGATGATCGCGCCTGCCGTGGTGCCCACCGAATCGGCGGCCAGCGCACTGGCCGCGCGCGGCAGTTTGCCGTCCTTGTCGAGCAGCCCGGCCTGATTCGCGACTCCGATCAGAGTGCCGGAGGCGTCGAAGAAATCGACGAACAGCATGGTCAGCACCACGACGATCATCTGGCCGGTGAAGGCGTCGGGCAGATGGATGATGGCCTGACCGAAGGTCTCGTCCAGCCCGCGCGGCAGCGCCGCGATGCCGTTCGGCAGGTCGACCAGCCCGCTGATCATGCCGACGATCGTGGTGAGCACGATGCCGTAGAGCACGGCGCCGTGCCAGCCGAGCACCACGAACACCACCGTCACCACCAGGCCGAACAGCGCGAGCAGCGTGGTGCCCTCGGTGAAATCGCCGAGCGAGACGAAGGTGGCCTCGTTGGCGACGACGATGCCGGCGTTCTTCAACCCGAGGAACGCCACGAACATGCCGATGCCCGCCCCGACCGCGAGCTTCATCTGCATGGGGATCGCGTTGAGGATGCGTTCACGCACCTTGGTCACCGCGAGAACGAAGAAGATGACACCCGACAGGAACGTCCCCGACAACGCGACCTGCCACGGGATCCCCATCCCGAGCACCACCGAATAGGCGAAGAACGCGTTGAGACCCATCCCCGGGGCCAGCGCGACCGGATACTTGGCCCACAACCCCATCACCAGCGTGCCGAACACCGCCGCGACCGCGGTGGCGGTGAAGACCGCCTGGGTGGGAATGCCCAGCTCACCGAGGACGCCGTGGTCACCGAGCACCGACGGGTTCACCGCAAGCACGTACGACATGGCCAGGAACGTGACGGTGCCGGCCATCAGCTCCCGTTTGACGGTCGAGCCGTTCGAGCTGACACCGAAATAGTTATCGATATGACCCCGGGTTCGGGTCAGCACGTCGATGGCCATGGGGGTACTCCAGTCGGGAACGAATGAGCGGGGTGCTCGAGACGTTATCCGATCCCGCGACAACAAGCCTGGTCAGCCACCTCGAGGAGTGATGTGCGCGACGTCGGGAGCGCACCGCTCGACCCCACCGGCGTCCGGCGCGTTCGCACCGACGGCCCACTGCGCCGCCGTGATTCACGCACTCGGCGCGGCGACCAACCCGAGTTCGGCATCGGAGGCCAGCAGCTCGCTGTGCGGCAACACCCGCACCGTGTAGCCCACCGCCCCCGACAGCGACACCGGTGCCTCGATCTCGAACAGCTCGAGACCCGAATCCGAGCCGGTGTGCTTCATCGGCATGGCCGTGACATCGGACAGGTCGTCGGTGGGCGAAACCCGCCCGAGCACCGCCTGCACCGTGACGTCGTCGGGCATCAGCCCGCCGAGGTCGATCCGCGCCGTCAGCGACAGCGGCGCCCCGATGATCGGCGTATCCGGCAGACCGGCGCTGTCGACCTGCACCACCCGCACCGACGGCCAGGCCGACTCCACCCGGCGGCGATATTCGGCCACCGCTCGGGCGCCGGCGAAATCATCGGCGACCGCGCGGCGGCAGGCGGCCGCGGCGGGCGCGTAGTAGTCGAGCGCGTAATCGCGCACCATCCGCGAGGCCAGCACCTTCGGTCCCAGCGTCTGGAGGGTGTGGCGCACCATCTCCACCCAGCGCACCGGCATCCCGGTGGCGTCGCGGTCGTAGAAGCGCGGGGCCACCGAACGCTCGAACAGCTCGTAGAGCGCTGCGGCCTCCAGATCGTCGCGGCAGTGTTCGTCGCGGATACCGTCGGCGGTGGGGATGGACCAGCCGTTCTCACCGTCGTACATCTCGTCCCACCAGCCATCCCTGATGGACAGGTTGAGCCCGCCGTTGAGCGCCGACTTCATGCCGGAGGTGCCGCAGGCCTCGAGCGGGCGCAGCGGATTGTTCAGCCACACATCGCAGCCCCAGTACAGATAGCGGGCCATGGACATGTCGTAATCGGGCAGGAAGACGATGCGGTGGCGCACCTCGGGATCGTCGGCGAAACGGACCACCTGCTGGATGAGCGCCTTGCCGCCGTCGTCGGCGGGATGGCTCTTACCGGCCACCACCAGCTGCATCGGGCGGTCCGGATCCAGCAGCAGCGACCGCAGCCGCTCGGGATCGCGCAGCATCAGCGTCAGCCGTTTGTAGGTGGGCACCCGGCGGGCGAAACCGACGGTCAGCACCTCGGGATCGAACACGCCGTCGATCCAGCCCAATTCGGCTTCGGCGGCGCCGCGCTGCAACCAGGACACCCGTAGCCTGCGGCGCACCTCGTCGACCAGGGTGGCGCGCAGCGTATTGCGCGTCGCCCATAGTTCGGCGGCGTCGATATCGCGGAGCTTCTCCCAGCCACGCGCCTCCTCGACGAGTTCGGCGCCGATCCGCTCGCGCGCCTTGTCGATCCACTCCCGCGCCGCCCAGGTGGGGGCGTGCACGCCGTTGGTGATCGAGCCGATCGGCACCTCCGCGGCATCGAATCCGGGCCACAGCGAGGCGAACATCTCCCGGCTGACCTCGCCGTGCAGCTTCGACACCCCGTTCGCGCGCTGCGCCAGCCGCAGCCCCATATGCGCCATGTTGAACACCGACGGATCCGACTCACGTCCGAGCCCGACGATGCGATCCACCGACAGACCCGGCAGCAGTGACGATTCGGCCTCCCCGTGCGGGCCACCGAAATACCTGCGCACCATCGGCATCGGGAACCGGTCGATACCGGCGGGCACCGGCGTATGCGTGGTGAACACGGTCCCGGCTCGCACCGCGGCCAGCGCGGCATCGAAATCGAGTCCGGCGGCCACATACTCGCGGATCCGCTCGAGTCCGAGGAAACCGGCGTGGCCCTCGTTCATATGGAACACGTCCGGATCGGGCAGCCCCTCGGCGTGGGTGTAGGCGCGCACCGCGCGCACACCGCCGATGC
This sequence comes from Nocardia sp. CDC519, assembly GCF_059509835.1. Lineage (NCBI taxonomy): Bacteria > Bacillati > Actinomycetota > Actinomycetes > Mycobacteriales > Nocardiaceae > Nocardia > Nocardia sp. CDC519. The sequence continues at coordinate 4,795,093 of NZ_CM183377.1, forward strand.
CGGCCAGGATCTCCTGTTTGATCCGGTGATCCTGATCGCCGCCGTAGAGCCGGTCGGTGACGGCGCGCAGTTCCGGATCGTTGTCGGCGATATCGGAATCCAGCAGCAGCAGCGGCACCCGCCCGACCTGCGCGATCCACACCCGGGCGCGCAGCACCCGGCGATCGGGCATGCCCACATGGATCAGCACCGGCGAACCGTCGGCGGTCAGCAACCGCAGCGGCAAGCCCTGCGGGTCCAGCGCCGGATAGTGCTCGGCCTGCCAGCCGTCGGCGGTGAGCGACTGCCGGAAATAGCCCGAGCGATACAGCAGCCCGACTCCGATCAGCGGCAACCCGAGATCGGAGGCGGCCTTGAGATGATCGCCCGCCAGGATGCCGAGCCCGCCGGAGTAGTTCGGCAGCACCTCGGTGACGCCGAACTCCATCGAGAAATAGGCCACCCCGCGCACCTCGGTGCCGCGCCGCTGGAACCAGCCGGGGGTCTCCAGGTACTCGCGCAGATCCGCCGCAGCGGCGTCCACCCGGGCGGTGTAATCGGGGTCGGCGGCCAGCTCGTCGAGCCGTTCGGGCGGCACCTCCCCCAGCATCCGCACCGGATCGTGGCCCACCTCGAGCCAGCGCGCCGGGTCGAGTTCGGCGAACAGATCCTGCGTCGGCCCATGCCATGACCAGCGCAGATTCGTCGACAATTCGCCAAGCGCCGACAGGCGCTCGGGCAGATGGGCGCGGACTGTGAACCGACGCAGTGCCTTCACCAGCCGAACCCTACCCAACATTGTCAGCCCGGGTAGACCAGCACGATCCCCGCCCGGGCGCTCATCACATGGATCCCGGCGGCGACCGGTACGGTTGGGAACGTGACCGGCCGCATCGCTATCGATGACACTGCCCCGTTCATCCCCGGAGGCCGGCCCGCCAAGGCCGTCGTCGGCGAGGTGTTCCCGGTGCGCGCCGTGGTGTGGAGCGAAGGGCACGCGGCCGTCGCCGCCACCCTGGCGGTGCGCGGGCCGAGCTCCTCGCGCACCACGCGCATCCGGATGACTCCCGACTACGAACCCGACGTCTTCAACGCCACCTTCACCCCGAACGCCCCTGGCACCTGGACCTTCCGCATCGAGGGCTGGCGCGATCCGATCGCCACCTGGCGGGCCGCGGTGGAGGCGAAGCTGGCCGTCGGCCAGAGTGCCGCCGACCTGGCCAATGATCTGGAGCTGGGCGCCCGGTTGTTCGATCGCGCCGCGCAAGCGGTGCCGAAGAAGCAGTTCGAACGGTTGCGCGCGGTCGCGGACGCCTTGCGCGGCGATGAGCAGCTGCCGGCCCGGGTGGCACCGGCGTTCACCGACGAGGTCGCCGAGATCCTGCGGGCGGCGCCGCTACGCGACCTGGTGACCCGCGGCCCCCAGCACACCGTGCTGGTCGAGCGGCAGCGCGCGCTCTGCGGCGCCTGGTACGAATTCTTCCCGCGCTCCACCGGCGGCCGCGACGCCGAGGGCGCACCGGTGCACGGCACCTTCGCCACCGCCGCCAAGGAGCTGCCGCGCATCGCGGGCATGGGCTTCGACGTGGTCTACCTGCCGCCCATCCATCCCATCGGCACGGTGAACCGCAAGGGCCGCAACAATTCGCTCACCGCCGAACCGGGCGACGTCGGTTCACCATGGGCCATCGGCTCGGCCGAAGGCGGGCACGACGCCATCCACCCGGAACTGGGCACCGAAGACGATTTCGCCGATTTCGTCGCCGCCGCCGAACGGCTCGGCCTCGAGGTGGCGCTCGACCTGGCCCTGCAATGCGCCCCCGACCACCCGTGGGTGCGCGACCATCCGGAATGGTTCACCACGCTGCCCGACGGCACCATCGCCTATGCGGAGAACCCGCCGAAGAAATACCAGGACATCTACCCCGTCGACTTCGACAACGACCCCGACGGCCTCTACGCCGAGGTACTGCGCGTGGTCCGGCATTGGATCGGGTTGGGCGTCAAGATCTTCCGCGTCGACAACCCGCACACCAAACCGGCCGATTTCTGGGAATGGCTGATCGCCACGGTGCGGCGTACCGACCCCGACGTGGTGTTCCTTTCCGAGGCGTTCACCCGTCCGGCGCGGCTGTACGGGCTGGCGCGCCGCGGATTCAGCCAGTCCTACACCTATTTCACCTGGCGCGTGCACAAATGGGAACTCACCGAATTCGGCCGTGAACTGGCCGCCAAGGCCGACGAAGCCCGCCCGAACCTCTTCGTCAACACCCCCGACATCCTGCACGAGAGCTTGCAACACGGCGGCCCAGGCATGTTCGCCATCCGCGCCGCGCTCGCCGCCACCCTCGCCCCCACCTGGGGCGTGTACTCCGGTTTCGAGCTGTTCGAGCATCAGGCCGTGCGCCCGGGTAGCGAGGAATACCTCGACTCGGAGAAGTACGAGCTGCGTCCACGGCCGTTCGCCGAGGCGCTGGCCCGCGGTGAATCGCTGGAACCCTGGCTGACCAGGCTCAACGAGATCCGGCGTGCCCATCCGGCGCTGCGTCAGCTGCGCTGCCTGCACTTCCACCACATCGACAACGACGCCCTGCTGGCCTACTCGAAATTCGATCCGGCCACCGGCGACGCCGTCCTGGTGGTGGTGAACCTCAATCCGTTCGCCGCCGAACAGGGCATGCTCTCGCTGGATCTGCCGGCCATCGGCCGCGAATGGCACGATCATCCCGTGGTGTACGACGAGGTCAGCGGCGAGGAATACCACTGGGCGCAGACCAACTACGTGCGCCTCGACCCCACCAGAGCCGTCGCGCACATCCTCGCGCTACCACCGATCCCACAGGCCGCGCGCACCGAACTGGCCTTCCGCAGGAACTTCTGATGAGCGGGGCCCGGCCGTGAAACGCCGCGACCTGATGCTGCTCGCCGCGGGCACCCACCCCGACCCGCACACCGTCCTCGGTGCTCATCCGCATCCGGACGGCACGGTAGTGCGGGTGCTGCGCCCGCATGCCAACACGGTGACCGCCCGCATCGGCGGCGACGAACACCGGCTCGATTCGCTCGGGCACGGCGTCTTCGCCGGGGTGCTGCCGTATCCGGAGCTGCTGGACTACCGGATCGTCACCACCTATCCGGGCGGCCAGACCGTCGTCGGGGCCGACGGCTACCGCTTCCTGCCCACGCTCGGCGAACTCGACCTGCACCTGATCGGCGAAGGCAACCATCAGCGGCTGTGGGAGGTGCTGGGCGCGCACCCACGCCGCTACACCACCCTCGACGGCGAGGTGCACGGCACCTCGTTCGCGGTGTGGGCGCCCAACGCGCGCGGTGTCAGCGTGATGGGCGATTTCGACGGCTGGAGCGGGGCGGGCACACCCATGCGGTCGCTGGGCAGCTCGGGGATCTGGGAGCTGTTCGTGCCAGGAGTCGAACCCGGCACCCGATACAAGTACCGGGTGCACGGCGCGGACGGGCGCATCGTCGACCATGCCGATCCGTTCGCCTTCGCGACCGAGGTCCCGCCCGCCACGGCGTCGGTGGTCACCGAATCGCGGCATGTGTGGACCGACGACGCCTGGCTCGCCGCCCGCACCGTCACCGAACCCGGCCGAGCGCCACTGAGCGTCTACGAAGTGCACCTCGGCTCCTGGCGGCCCGGCCTCAGCTACCGCGAACTCGCCGTCCAGCTGGCCGAATACGTGCGCGAGGCCGGCTTCACCCATATCGAACTGCTGCCCGTCGCCGAGCATCCCTTCGGCGGCTCCTGGGGCTACCAGGTCACCTCGTACTACGCGCCCACCGCCCGTTTCGGCACACCCGACGACTTCCGCGCCTTCGTCGACCACCTGCACGGCCAGGGCATCGGCGTGCTGCTCGACTGGGTGCCCGCGCACTTCCCACGCGACGAATGGGCCCTGGCCCGCTTCGACGGCACCCCGCTCTACGAGCACCCCGACCCGCGCCGCGGCGAACAACCCGACTGGGGCACCTACGTCTTCGACTTCGGCCGCAACGAGGTGCGCAACTTCCTCATCGCCAACGCCCGCTACTGGATCGAGGAATTCCACATCGACGGCCTGCGGGTCGACGCCGTCGCCTCGATGCTCTATCTCGACTACTCCCGCCGCGAGGGCGAATGGGAACCCAATATGCACGGCGGCCGGGAGAACCTCGAGGCCGTCGACTTCCTCACCGAACTCAACGACCGCATCCACGCCGACCATCCGGGTGTGCTCACCATCGCCGAGGAATCCACCACCTGGCCAGGCGTCACCCGGGCCATCGAGGTCGGCGGGCTCGGTTTCTCCATGAAATGGAACATGGGCTGGATGCACGACACCCTCGGCTACCTGGGGCGCGACCCGATCCACCGGTCCTGGCACCACAACGAGATCACCTTCTCGCTGATGTACGCGTGGAGCGAGAACTATGTGCTGCCCATCAGCCACGACGAAGTGGTGCACGGCAAGGGCACACTCTGGACGCGGATGCCGGGCGACGACTACACGAAAGCCAGTGGCGTGCGCGCCCTGCTCGCCTACATGTGGGCCCACCCGGGCAAACAACTGCTGTTCATGGGCCAGGAGTTCGGCCAGTTCCGGGAATGGTCACACGACCGCGGGCTGGACTGGCACGAGCTGGACAACCCGCTGCACCGGGGCGTGCAGCGCGTCGTCCGCGATCTCAACGCCGTCTACCGCGCCCATCCGGCGCTGTGGACCCAGGACACCACCCCCGGCGGCCACTCCTGGATCGAAGCCGACGACCGCGAACACAACGTGCTGGCCTTCCTGCGCTACGGCAGCGACGGCTCCGTCATCGCCTGCGTCTACAACTTCTCCGGCTCGGCCTACGACAAGTACCGCATCGGTCTCCCGACGGCCGGCCGCTGGACCGAGATCCTCAATACCGACGCCGTCGAATACGGCGGATCGGGAATGGGCAATCTCGGTGTGGTCGTCGCCGAGGAGCAGCCGTGGCATGGGCGGCCGGCGTCGGCGGTAATCGCGCTGGCGCCGTCGAGCGCGGTGTGGCTCGCCGCCGAACACTGATGAACGACCGGCACGACACGGTACGCAACAGAGGCATCGGCAGGTATGCCTCAATTTTCGAGCGAAGCGAGACCGAGCAGAGAGTTCGCGGCCCGTCGCGCGTTTCCGTTGCCGCTGCGCAAGCCGAAGGCGGGCAGCGGCTCCGAGAACGCGAGGCACCAGGGCGCCGCGAACACGCGGCGCCCCAGGTGACGCACATTCAGTACAGCGCGGCCGCCAGCTTGCGGCGCGCCGCCACCACGAACGGCTCCGCCTGATCGAACAGCTCGAACAGCTCCAGCAGCCGGGTGCGGACCTTGGTGCGGTCATCACCGGCGGTGCGCTTGACGACGCCGATCAGCCGATCGAACGCCGCTTCGGGGCGCTGGTGGAACAGCTCGATATCGGCGGCGTCGAGCTGGGCGTCGACATTGCCGGGGTCGGCGTCCGCCGTGGCGATCGCCGAATCCGGCAGCTGCTGAGCACGGGCCAGGAAACGCACCTGCCGGACCGCGGCCTTGGCCTCGGCGTTGTTCGGCTCGGCTTCGAGAATCGACTCGTACGCCGATTCCGCACCGGCCAGATCGCCCTGCTCCAGCAGCGCCTCGGCGGTGGCGAACCGCGGATCCTCGGCCGGCTGCGGTTGCCCGGCCTGGCCGCCTTCCAGCTTGCCCGCGACCGCGTCCACGACGGCGGCCAGCCACTGACGCACCTGCGGCTCCGGCTGCACGCCCTGGAAATCGGCCAATGGCTGACCGCCCGCGACGGCGATCACCGTCGGAATGCCCTGCACCCCGAAGGCCTGCGCGATCCGCATATTGCTTTCGGCCTCGACGGTCGCCAGGTCCCAGCTGCCGTCGCCTGCACCGGCCAGCCGCTCCAGCAGCTGCACCAGTTCGACGCTGCCGGGGCTGCGCTGCGAATACAGCGCCACCACCACCGGCACCTGGGTCGAACGCCGAAGCACCTTGGTTTCGAAGTCGGCCTCGGTCACCGTGTATCCGCCTTCGGGGCCCGCACCCGCGGGCGGCTGCTTCAGGGCGGACAGATCCACCGCACCGGACATGGCGGCGGCGACGGCTGGCGAAGGACGACGAGCGGATGGTCGAGTCACGCCGTCCAGTTTGTCACGAAGAGACGGGTGCGGTGGCCGGGGCTTCGCTCACGGCGCTCGGCTGCGCCAGCTTGCCGGTGCGCGCCGCCCAGATTTCGAAGATCACGGTGCAGAACGGCGGGATGCTGGAGGCCAATGCGAGCACTGTGGTCTTCCAGTTCCAGTTCAGCTCACGCGAGGCCAGCAGGGCGCTCAGCACGAACAGGATGAAAATGCCGCCGTGGACGGGGCCGAAGATCTTCACACCGATCTCGTTGCCCGGATCGGGGATGTACTTGAACGCCATGCCGATCAGCAGGCCTGCCCACGACACCGCCTCGAGGATGGCGAAGAACCGGAACCTGCCCGTGACGGTACGCAGATCGTAAGAACCCATGGCCCCCATTGTGCCGCATGCACTACGACGAGTCGTAGTTGAACCGGTCACACTGGACAGAACGGACACCGACCCGCGCGCAGCCGGCGGACACAGGGAGAACGACCGCGCCGGCGTACCTCGGCACGCCGGCGCGTCCAGCACTACACCTTGATGATCAGCGCGTCACCCTGACCGCCACCGCCGCACAGCGCGGCCGCACCGATGCCACCGCCGCGGCGCTTCAGCTCCAGCGCCAGGTGCAGCAGGATGCGCGCACCCGACATACCGAGCGGGTGACCGATGGCGATGGCGCCACCGTTGACGTTCACCTTCTCCGGATCGATGCCCAGCTTGCGGGTGGACGCGATGCCGACCGCGGCGAACGCCTCATTGATCTCCACCAGATCCAGCTCCGACGGCTCGATGCCTTCCTTCGCGCACGCCTTGGCGATGGCGTTGGCGGGCTGATCCTGCAGCGTCGAATCCGGACCGGCCACCATGCCGGCGGCGCCGATCTCGGCGATCCAGCTCAGCCCCAGCTCTTCGGCCTTGGCCTTGCTCATCACCACGACCGCGGCGGCGCCGTCGGAGATCTGCGAGGCCGAACCGGCGGTGATGGTGCCGTCCTTGCGGAACGCCGGGCGCAGCTTGGCCAGCGACTCGACGGTGGTGTCGGCGCGGATGCCCTCGTCCTCGGCGATCATGACCGGATCACCCTTACGCTGCGGCACCGCCACCGGGACGACCTCGTCGTCGAACACGCCGTTCTTCCACGCCGCGGCCGCACGCTGATGCGAGGCCGCCGCGAACGCGTCCTGCTCCTCGCGGCTGATCGGCTCGGCATCGTTGCGGGTCTCGGTGAGCGCGCCCATCGCCTGATCGGTGAAGATGTCGTAGAGCCCGTCGTAGGCCATGTGGTCGCGCAGGTTCACATCGCCGTACTTGAAGCCCTCGCGGCTCTTCTCCAGCAGATGCGGTGCCTGGCTCATCGACTCCTGGCCACCGGCGACGACGATCTCGTACTCGCCGGCCCGGATCAGCTGATCGGCCAGCGCGATGGCGTTGATGCCGGACAGGCACACCTTGTTCAGCGTCAGCGCAGGCACATCCATCGGGATACCGCCGGCGACGGCCGCCTGCCGGGCCGGGATCTGACCCGCGCCCGCGGTGAGCACCTGGCCCATGATCACGTAATCGACCTGGTCGCCGCGCACACCGGCCTTCTCCAGCGCCGCCTTGATCGCGAAACCACCCAGATCCGACCCGCTGAAATCCTTCAACCCGCCGAGCAGGCGGCCGACCGGGGTACGCGCACCGGACACGATCACGGAGTTGGTCACGACGAGCCTCGCCTTCTGCAGTTCACAGCATCGGTGGATCAGCGCTGCCCGCACCGCGGCGCGACGACAGCCTCGTACTCAACGGTAGCGGGTCCGGCCGCGACGACCCCGCGCAGGTACGCGCTACGTTCGAAGCGTGAGCACTACAACCGACTCGAACGAATTCATCCCCGCGGACTACGTGGTCGCCGTCGACCACGTCGGTATCGCGGTGCCCGACCTCGACGCCGCCGTCGCCTGGTACGCCACCAATCTCGGCATGGTGGAAACCCATCGCGAGGTGAACGAGGCGCAGGGCGTGCAAGAGGCCATGCTGTCGTGCCCGGCAGCCGCCGACGACGCGACTGCCTTGCAGTTGCTGGCCCCGCTCGACGAGACCTCCACCATCGCAAAATTCATCGAACGCAGCGGCCCCGGTCTTCAGCAGCTGGCCTACCGCGTCACCGACATCGAGGCGGTTTCCGCACATCTGCGCAGCCGCGGCCTGCGTTTGCTCTACGACGCCCCGCGCGCCGGAACCGCCGGGTCCAGCATCAATTTCGTGCATCCGAAGGATGCTGGTGGTGTGCTGGTGGAGTTGGTCGAGCCGAACCCGAATGTTACGCACTAGTACCAAGATCGGGGCGGAAGATCTCGTCTCGATGACATTCGCAGTCGACTCACCATCTACCCCACACAGGCTGTAGTTTGTTGGCCATGTCGTCACCTGAGTCCGATCGCAATCGCTTCGTTGCACTGCCCTTCACCGTTGTGCGCAAGGGTTATGCGCAAGACGAGGTGCGTAACTATTTCGACCGCTTCGATGCCGAACTGAGGGTCACCGCTACCGATCGTGATGCGGCCGCCGCGCAGGCTCGTAACCTTGCGAGCCAGCTCGAGGACGCGCGCGACGAGATCGATGAGCTCCGCAAGGAGGTCGACCGGCTGTCCGTGCCGCCGACCACCGCGGAAGGCATGAGCGACCGTATTTCTCGCATGCTGCGACTGGCCTCCGACGAGGCGTCCGAGGTCCGCGCCCTGGCGCAGGCCGAGGCCGCGGAAATGGTGTCGATCGCCGAGCAGCAGGCCACCGAGATGCGTGGCAAGTACGAGTCGCTGCTCGCCGAGACCAAGGAAAAGCGCGAAGCGCTCGAAATCGAGTTCGAGCAAACACTGGCGAACGCGCGCACCGAAGCAGCCAAGATCATCGAAGCCGCCCAGGCCGAGGCCGACCGCATCGGCAAGGAGGCCGAAGCCAAGCGCAAGGCCGCCCAGCAGGACTTCGAAGTCACCATGGCCGAGCGTCGCACCAAGCTCACCCGTGCCATGGAAGAGCTGGAGGCCACCAGCCGCGCCGAGGCCGCGCAGCGGATCAAGGACGCCACCGACGAGGCCAACCGCCTCATCACCTCGGCCACCCAGACCAGCGAGCGCAAGATCGCGCACGCCAAGGAACTGGCCGAAGAGATGCGCGTGCTGCGCGGGCGCGTCCTGGCCCAGCTGCTCGGCATCCGCGGCCAGCTGGATTCGGTTCCGGCGATGCTTGCGGCGGTCAACCGGGAGAGCGAGCTGCTCGACGGTGTGCCCGACCAGCAGCGCAAGTCGATCAGCGGCAGCGGCACCAAGTCCGTCACGGGTTCGCGCACCAAGGCCATCCCCGAGGTCACGCCCGAAGAAGACGACGTGGTCGACGAAGAGCGTGAGAACGCCGAGATCAGCAACTAACTGATTTCGGGCCTGCGCGGCGACAGAACACCATCAGCACCGAAGGCCGCCCCTACGGGGGCGGCCTTCCTCGTGTTCGGAGCCGGCTCGGGCTCCGAACCAGCCACCCGCGATGGCCGGTCAACTCCCCGCGACCACCACCTTGCCGAACGACTCACCCGAGCGCAGGTAGTCGTAGGCCGCCGCAGCCTCGTCGAAGCCGAATTCGCGGTCGATCACCGGGCGCAGCCGATGCTCGGTGATCACACGATTCATCGCCTCGAAGCCGGCGCGGCTGCCCACCGCGATCCGCCGGATCGACAGATACGACGAGCCGAAGGGATTATCCGGCAGGGTCGTTCCCGGCGCCGGCATCATCGCGCCGATCATCGTCACCATCGAGTTGTAGGCGCCGGCTCGAACCGACTGCTCGAGAGTCGGCAGACCCACGGCGTCGACGACGTGCTCCACCCCGTGGCCGCCGGTCAGTTCGAAGACGGCCATGCCCCACTCCGGCGTCTCGTTCCGATCGATCACCGTGTCCGCCCCGAGTGCGCGCAGTCGCCGCGCCTTGGCCGCACTAGAGGTGATCGCGATGATCTCCGCGCCGAGAATCTTCGCGAACTGGATCGTGAACAGCGCGACCGCGCCGCTGCCGACGGTCAGCACCCGCTCGCCCGGACGCACCGGTGCCGGGGTGGTGAGCGCCGACCACGCCACCACACCGGCGCAGGTCAGCGTGGCGGCCTCGGCATCGGTCAGCTGCGCGGGCACGTGCACGATCGAATCCTCCTCCACCACTGCGTAGGTGGCCAGGAAGCCATGGCGGTTGGCACCGTACTGTTCGGCGGCCAGCGCCGAGGTCTGCGGACCGTCGACCCAATGCACGAAATAGCTCGCGGTGATCCGATCACCGAGCGCGGCGCGGGTGACACCTTCGCCCAGCGCGATCACCTCGCCGACGCCGTCGCACAACGGCACGGTGCCCGGTGTGAGCGGCAGCGGATAGGTTCCGTCGAGCAGCATCAGGTCACGCCGGTTCACCGAGGCCGCGCGGACCCGGATGACTACCTGGTGTGGACCGGGTTCGGGCCGCCGCTGGGCGCCGACGATGAGGTCGTGCCGCCGATCCGCCCGATAGGCCAGGGCATTCACCGTGATCCCTCGATGAACTGGTGGTCGAACACGATCCGGCCGTCGGCATCGAGAGCGAGCAGATCGAAACCGCCGCCCTGCGGCTCGCCGTCGTTGCGGCGGTTCATCGTCCAGGCGACACCGACCGTGTTCGCGGGCAGTGCGACGGCTGGTCCGGCCGCGGCGAAGACGTATTCGCCACTGGCGAGGAACATTTCATAGGCGCGGGTGACCCGGCGTTCGAGAGCGTCGTAGCCGTGCACGCTGAGCGGCGGCGCCGGAATGGACAGGTCGGCGGCGGCCTTGCGGGCCTCGGCCGGCGGGTCGACCAGCAGCTGCATGCCGTCGACGGTGAACAGTTCCTCGATCCGGGCGCGGCGGGCAGTGGGGTCTGCTTCGTTCCAGAGTGCTACATAGCGGGTGGCGATGTCGTTGTTGCTCATGGCGGAAACTCTGCCGGGGCGAACGTCGACCCGCGATTCCCCGCAGGGAATGACTCGGCCGGTGTCCACGCACGATGGCCCATACCCTGGCGGGAATGGCGCGCGGTGCCCCCACACGGTTGACTCGCACCATGACGACCGCGCAGACCACCGCATTCGGCCCCCAACTGCGCCGCTGGCGCACGCTGCGCCGGGTCAGTCAGCTCGACTTGGCCATTCGCGCGGAGACGAGTCAGCGCTATGTGAGTTTCCTCGAACAGGGCCGGTCCCAGCCGGGACGCACCATGGTCGTCCGCCTGGCCGAATCCCTCGAACTGCCCCTGCGTGATCGCAACAACCTGCTGTTGTCCGCCGGTTTCGCGCCGGTGTTCCCGGAAAGCGATCTGGCCGCCCCGGAGTTGGCGCCGATCCGTGAAGCGCTCGCCGCCGTGCTCGACGGACACCTGCCCTACCCCGCCCTGGTAGCGCGCCCGCGCGGCGAACTGGTGACGGCCAATGCCGCGTTCGATCTGTTCACCGAGGGTGTCGCCGACCATCTACTGCGCGCACCGATCAACGTCCTGCGGTTGGCCCTGCACCCCGACGGTGTGGCGCCCCGTGTGATCAACCTGCCGGAATGGGGCAGGCACATCATCGACTCCTTGCGCAGCCGCGCGGCCCTCACCCTGGACCCCGCCGTGGACGCCCTCATCACGGAACTGTCGGGCTACTTGCCCACCGTCACTCCCGGCCCCGACCATCTCGGCTTCGCCGTGCCCTTGCACCTGCGCACCGACGACGGCGACCTGCGGCTGATCACCACACTCACCTCGTTCGCCACCGCCACCGACGTCACCGTTGCCGAACTCCATCTCGAGGCATTCCTGCCCGCCGACGAGCAGACCGCTCGCGTCCTGCGCCTGCGCGCGTCACGGCGCTGAGCGCGGCCGTCGGCGGCCTCAGGACCAGCGTCGGGTGATGCCTCGCGTGCGCCTGCCGTTCCAGCAGCCGCGGTGCCAGTGCCTGCGATCGTCCTCGCCGCCGTAGGCCGGCCAGGCGACGATATGCGCGACGCCGGGCATGATCTCGTGATCGCAGCCGGGGCACCGGTAGGTCTTCACCGCCCGAGTGCCGGGGATCGTGCGCACCACATACATCTCGTCGCCGGGGCCCGGCTCGGTGCGTCCGAACACATCGCCGAGCGGGCGCTCGGACGGCGCATCCGTCCGGCGCGCTGGGCGCGGTTTACGGCGGGGCATGGGTCCAAGCTTAGAAGAGCCGGAACTCGTTGCTCTCCGTGCCGCGCAGGGCGTCGTAATCCAGCGTCAGGCACCGTATTCCACGGTCCTCGGCGAGCGTGCGGGCTTGCGGCTTGATCTGCTGGGCCGCGAACACTCCCGCCACCGGTGCCAGCAGCGGGTCACGGTTGAGCAGTTCGAGGTAGCGGGTGAGCTGTTCGACGCCATCGATCTCACCGCGCCGCTTGATCTCCACCGCGACCGTCGCCCCGTCGGCGTCGCGGCACAGCAGGTCCACCGGGCCGATCGCCGTCATGTACTCACGCCGGATCAGCGTGTAGCCGGGCCCGAGCGTTTGCACGTGCTCGGCCAGCAGCTCCTGAAGATGAGCCTCCACACCGTCTTTCACCAGCCCCGGATCCACCCCGAGCTCATGCTTGGAATCGTGCTCGATCTCCTCGACGGTGATCCGCAGTTCCTCGCCCGCCTTGTTGGTGACCACCCACAGCGCCCCCGCGCCGTCGCCGTCGCGCTCCTCCATCCAGCAGGGCGGACTCATCCAGTTCAGCGGCTTGTACGACCCACCGTCGGAATGCACCAGCACCGACCCGTCCGCCTTCATCAGCAACAGCCTCTTGGCCATCGGCAGATGAGCGGTGAGCCGACCGACGTAGTCGACCTGACAGCGAGCAATCACGAGGCGCACCGGGACGAGTGTAGGGGGCGGGCTTACCCCGGCTCGAGCGGGCTCAGCCGACAGCGGTCAGTTCGGCAGGGCGAAACAGTAGGTCGCGTCTCTTCTCTGTTCACGAAGTGGAATTTGCCGAGCAGGATCATGTCCATCCGGCGGCCGGCATCGGCGCACTCGACCTCCCGATCGGCGTCGGTGACGATCTCCGAAGCTACGCTCTTCTTCGTCGCAGCCGGATCGGCACAGTCCAACACCTGCTGCCCTCATACGGGTTCGTCACGAATCCCCCTCGCTTCCAAGCCAACTCGGTTACGTCGGCCAGCCACCCCATTGATGAACCCTAGAAACGACGAAGGCCCCCGACCGTGGTCGGGGGCCTTCGTGAAAGGATGTTCCGGCGGTGTCCTACTCTCCCACACCCTGTCGAGTGCAGTACCATCGGCGCAGGTGGCCTTAGCTTCCGGGTTCGGAATGGGACCGGGCGTTTCCCCACCGCTATAGCCGCCGTAACTTCACCCACGTGTTACTCACCCGTTCGCCGCTCGTGTACCCCGAAGGGCCTTACCGCTCGACTTGCATGTGTTAAGCACGCCGCCAGCGTTCGTCCTGAGCCAGGATCAAACTCTCCGTTGAAGACTCACAATCACACCCAAAGGGTGTAATCAGAAGAATTAACCAGAGTCCGAAAACCTTGGCAAAACAAAACGCCAGCAAAAAGATTTGCTGACTAAATGTCCGACCCCAACACACGGGGGTATGCGAGGCCGGAACCAATAAATTATTGGCACTGACATTCATCGACACACTATTGAGTTCTCAAAGAACAGGCGCACACACATCCACTCCAGGTTCTAGCTGGGGCTTCTGTGAGGCAACTTTTCTATCCTAGCCAGTCCATGACTCGGAGTCAAACACCGGCTGGACCTGCTTCGTCAGGCGCTCCTCGTCCTACCTCGTTTCCCAGGCCCTGTGGGCTCCGGGTCGGTGTCCGTGTCGCTCTGACGTTGAATAAGTTACGCGGCGGAGAACACCACGTCAAATCGCCACGTCAGCGGGCTGTTCATGCAGGTCAGGGGCGTGCGAATGGGCCAGGAAACGGCCTGAATCACATGGATGTGACTCAGGCCACCAAGATCAATTTCCGGCCGCCCGCAGTACGCCGGCGAAGTTGCGCTTGCCACGACGCAACACCAGCCACCGTTCGTGCAGGTAGTCCCCCGCTTCGGGGGTCCACTCGATATCGGTGACGCGCTCGTTGTTCACCGAGGCGCCGCCCTCGTTCACCGCGCGACGGGCCGCGCCGCGGCTTTCGCACAGTCCGGAGGCCACCAGCAGGTCGACGATCGTGTTCGGTTGGCCGGGGACGACCTCGGCGACGGTGCCGTCGACGGCGGCCTCGCGCAGCGCCGCCGCGAGGGTCGGTTCGTCGAGTTCGCGCAGGTCGGCACGACCGAACAGGGCCTGGCTGGCCAACTGCACCGAGCGGGTGTGCTCGGGGCCGTGCACCAGGTCGGTCATCTCGGCGGCCAGCTGGCGCTGCGCTTCCCTGGCATGCGGACGTTCGGCGGTGGCCTGTTCCAGCTCGGCCAGTTCCTCGCGGTCGAGGAAGGTGAACCAGCGCAGGTAGCGGATGACGTCGGCGTCGGCGGTGTTCACGAAGTACTGGTACCAGGCGTAGGGGCTGGTCATCTCCGGGTCGAGCCACAGGCTGCCGCCGCCGGTGGACTTGCCGAACTTCTTACCGTCGGCCGAGGTCACCAGCGGGACGGTGAGGGCGTGCACGTGCGCGCCGTCGACGCGGCGGTTGAGCTCGACACCCGCGATGATGTTGCCCCACTGGTCCGAGCCGCCGACTTGCAGCACACAGCCATGGTTGCGGCGCAGCTGTAGGTAGTCGTTGGCCTGCAACAGCATGTAGCTGAACTCGGTGTAGGAGATGCCCTCACCGTCGAGCCTGCGTTTGACGGTGTCGCGGGCGAGCATGACGTTGACCGAGAAGTGCTTGCCGATATCGCGCAGGAAGTTCACGGCCGAAAGCTGACCGGTCCAGTCCATGTTGTTGACGATCATCGCGCCGGTCGGCGAATCGTCGATGTCGACGAAACGTTCGAGCTGCGAGCGGATGCGCCCGGCCCATTCGGCGACGGTGTCGGCGGAGTTCATGGTGCGTTCGCCCACGTCACGCGGATCACCGATGAGCCCGGTGGCGCCGCCAGCCAGCACGATCGGCCGATGACCGGCCCGCTGGAAACGCTTCAACGCCAGCAGCGGCACCAGATGACCGGCGTGCAGGCTGGCCGCGGTGGGGTCGAACCCCGCGTACAGGCTCTGCGGGCCCTCGGCCAGCGCGGCGCGCAGGGCGTCGAGGTCGGTGGACTGCGCGATCAAGCCGCGCCAGGTCAGTTCGTCGATGATGTGGCCGCTCACGCCGTCTCATCTTTCCGTACGGCGGTCCAGCACCGATGCGCAGGTCCCGGGGCGAATCCGTGACCTGCGCGTCACTCGGCGAACCGACCGGGACGGCGACGGCCACCTGGTACGACGCCCGAGGGCATCGCGACCAGATGGCCGTCGGACCGATCAGCGCCAACCCGACACATGATCGATCGCCGAAAGCACGACACGGCGATCGGTGGTTACCGATCGCCGGTCGTGCTCAGGGTCGGGTCATCGCGAGACTGCGGTGCGCAGGTCGGCGATGGTGGCGCGGCGCTCATAGGCGATCCAGGCGAAGATCGCGGCCAGCACCAGCGGGAAGATCGACATCTCGGGAGCGTCGGCGATGAAGGCCTGGGTGGCGGCGGCCAGCACGGTGAGCACGGACAGGCCCGCGGCGGCCAGGGCGCTCAGCTTCGGCACCATCAGCCCGATACCACCGGCGACCTCGACCACGCCGATGAAGATCAGCAGTCCGATCGGGATGGTCAGGTTCTCCGGGGCGTTGTCCACCAGCGACTGCGGCATCACGAGCTTCGGGCCGCCGGAGGCGATGATGAAGAACAGGCCGAGCACGATCTGCAAGGTCCACAGGACGCGGTTGCGGATGGTGCCGGGGCGGTGGGCGACGGCGGGGGCGGTGGTGGCGATGTTGGCGGTCATGTCGTTTCCTTCTGGTCGTGCGCGCCGGGTTGGTAGCGCGTTCACCAGAGAAGACGGGGACCTCTCGCGGAATTCATCGCATCGGCCGAGAAATTTTTTTCCGGCCCTCTCGCCGTGTGTCGACCGAGGTCAGGCGCTGCGTTCCGCGCGGGGAGCGCGCGGACTGCGCCGATAGGCCGAAACCGCAGGGGAATCGGGTAGCCACAATCGCCACGGGCGGTCGGCGGCCAGGCTCACACCGACTCTCGGGCCGACGGCGATCGCGGACGGATCCAGCGCCGGGCCGAGCTCGAGCCGGATCGGCGATTCCGGGTCGAACAACCGGGTTCCGTAGTCGTCCAAGGTGATTCCGAGTGCGCTGCCGAGATTCCCTGGCCCACGCGCGAGGTCGTGCCCGTTGCGGGCGGCGGCGCGGCGGGTGCGGGCCACGTCCTCGCCGGCGACCACCTCACCGGAGCGGATCAGCACGGCGCTGGCCACACCGTCGGGGCCGCTGGTGACGTTGACGCAGGTGTGCATGCCGTAGCTGAGATAGACATACAGCACGCCCGGCGGGCCGAACATCACGGCATTGCGCGGGGTGCGGCCCCGCCCGGAGTGCGCTGCCGGATCGTGCCACGGCCCCGCCGGATCACCCCCGTACGCTTCGACCTCGACAATGCGCACGCCCACCGGGCCCGACCACAGCGTCGCGCCGAGCACTCGACGCGCGGCCGCCAGCGGTTCGACGGCAAGTTCCTCGGCACTCACCCCTCGGATTCTCCCAGCCGAGTGGAATCGGCTCGCGCACAGACCCGATGTCGGGGTCGCGTCAGGGTGGAAACGGGGCCGCTGTCAGGGACGTTCCCGGATGTGCCGACCGGCGGGTAATCCCTAGCGTCAGATTATGTTTCGCAGGTCGCGGGCGGTGCGCCGTCTGATCATCACCGTCGTTTCGGCACTCTCGGTCGCGGCGCTCGCCATAGGAGGCGGCGTCACGCTCGTGTATCAGCGGGCCGATGTCTCGACGGTCGGCAGCGTGGACTTCACCGACGAGTTGCCGATCCCGCCGTTGGCCGATTCCCGGATCGCGGCCGACGGCGCCCGTGTGTTCGACCTGCAGATGCAGGCCGGTCGCACGGAGTTCCGGCCGGGCCGCTTCACCGAGACCTGGGGATTCAACGGCGACTACCTCGGCCCCACGTTGCGTGCGGCGCGCGGTGAGACAGTGCGGGTCCGGGTGCGCAATGCGCTGCCGGATGCGTCGACAGTGCACTGGCACGGCATGCATCTGCCCGCGGCGATGGACGGCGGCCCGCATCAGATGGTCGCGTCCGGCGCCGAATGGACGCCGCAGTGGACGATCGATCAACCAGCGGCGACCCTGTGGTACCACCCGCATCCGCACGGCGAAACAGAATCGCATGTGCGGCGCGGACTGGCAGGCATGTTCATCCTCGACGATCCGGCGGCCGCCACCGCGACGCTGCCGCGCACCTATGGGGTGGACGACCTGCCGATCATCGTCCAGGACGTGAAATTCCGCGGCGACGAGTTCGACGGCAGCCACGCGATGTTCCGTGACGTGGGGTTTCTGGGAGATCAGACCATGGTCAACGGCTCGCTCACGCCGTACCGCGTGGTCGGCGACGAGCTGGTGCGGCTTCGCCTGCTCAACGCCTCCACCGCGCGCACCTACACTTTCGGTTTCTCCGACGATCGCCCATTCGCGCTCATCGGTACCGACGGCGGGCTGCTGGAACGGCCGGCCGAGCTGAACCGGATCCGGCTGTCGCCGGGTGAGCGGGCCGAGATCGTCGTCCGATTCGAGCCGGGCGCGTCCGCCGTCCTGCGCAGCTATCCGCTCGATGCCGGCCTGAGTTTCTGGACCCAGCGCTTCAGCGGCGGCGACGACACGTTCGACCTCATGGAATTCCGGGCTGCCGCCACCTTGCGGCCCTCACCCCCACTGCCGGCCACCCTCATGCCGCCCGGCCGAATCGACGTGGCGGGTGCAACCGAGCGTGCGTTCGACCTCAGTTTCGGTTCCATCAACGGACAGGCGATGGCGATGGACCGCGTCGACTTCGCGGTGACGCGCGGCAGCACCGAGATCTGGACGATCCGCAATATCGACGGGATGCCGCACAACTTTCACGTCCACGATGTGCAGTTCCGGGTGCTCGAACGCGACGGGGCGCCGCCGCCGGTGGACCTGTCGGGTCCCAAGGACACCGTGTTCCTGCCGCCGGGTGGTTCGGTGCGGCTGGCCTTGCGCTTCGACGGACCGGCCGACCCGGAGACGCCGTACATGTATCACTGCCATCTGCTCTGGCATGAGGACACCGGAATGATGGGCCAGTTCGTCGTCGTGGAGCCGGGTGGTGTGGCCGGCACGCCGCCGGTGCACGGGCATTGACCAGTGCCCATTGCGCTTCCGCGAGCAGCGGCGCAGAATTCATCACATAGTGAATTCAACACTCGATGAATTGAGGCGGCCATGTCGCAGATCCCGTCATCGCCTGCCGTCGAAGTAGACGGCCTCACCGTTCGCCGCGGCGGACGCGATGTGCTGCACAACGTGTCACTCACCATTCCGCGCGGGTCGATCACCGGGCTGCTCGGGCCGTCGGGATGCGGGAAGACCACGCTGATGCGCAGCATCGTCGGCACCCAGATCGTCGCCGCCGGTGACATCAAGGCGCTCGGCCTGCCCGCCGGATCGGCGGCGTTGCGCAAGCGCATCGGGTACGTCACCCAATCGCCGAGCATCTATTCCGATATCAGCGTGCGCGATAACGTCGCCTACTTCGCCGCGCTGTACGGCGCCGATCGCGGCGATATCGACGAAGCGCTCGGGGCGGTTGGCCTGCTGGACCACCAGCATCAACGCGGCGACGAACTGTCCGGTGGGCAACGCACCCGCGCTTCGCTGGCCTGCGCATTGGTGGCCGCGCCGGAACTGCTCGTGCTCGACGAACCGACCGTCGGGCTGGATCCGGTGTTGCGGGTCGACCTGTGGAAGCAGTTCCGTGAGCTGGCCGCGGGCGGCACCACCCTGCTGGTGTCCAGCCACGTCATGGACGAGGCCGAGCATTGCGATCGGCTGTTGCTCATGCGCGAGGGCAACCTGCTGGCCCAGCTCAGTCCGGACGAACTGCGGGCCGACACCGGCGAACAGAATCTCGAACAGGCCTTCCTGAGCCTGATCACGATGGGAAAGACAGCATGAGCACCGTCGTCGACCGCGTCCCGGCCCGCCGGATGACGCTGCGCCCGTACCTGGCGACCACCACCCGCATTCTGCGGCAACTGCGCAATGACCACCGCACGGTGGCGATGATCCTCGTCGTACCCGCCCTGCTGATGACGTTGCTGTACTTCATCTACAAAGACACCCCGAAGGCGCCGAACCAAGCCACCACGCTGTTCGACCGGGTCGGCATCAGCATGCTCGGCATCCTGCCGTTCATCGTGATGTTCCTGATCACCGCGATCGCCATGCAGCGCGAACGCACCTCGGGCACGCTGGAGCGGCTGCTCACCACCCCGCTGTCGAAACTCGATCTACTCGGCGGCTACGGCACCGCGTTCTCCTCGGCGGCCGCGGCGCAAGCGGTGACGGCCTGCCTGGTGTCGTTCGGGTTGCTCGGGCTCGACGCGGCGGGCAGCCCCGGCTGGGTGGTGCTGATCGCGGTGCTCGACGCGGTGCTCGGGGTCGCGCTCGGGCTGCTGGCCAGCGCGTTCGCTCGCACGGAATTCCAGGCGGTGCAGTTCATGCCGGTGGTGGTGGCGCCGCAGATCTTCCTGTGCGGGCTGCTGGTGCCGCGCGATCAGCTGCCGGGCTGGCTGGAGGCGATCAGCAATGTGATGCCGCTCAGCTATGCGGTCGACGCGTTGCAGCAGGTGTCGGTCCACCCCGAACCCACCGGCGCGATGTGGCGGGATCTGGCGATCGTGGCCGGATTCGCGGTGGTGGCATTGATTCTCGGAGCGGCGACACTGCGGCGGCGTACCCCGTGAGCGCGGCGACACCAGGACGTGGTGCCGCGCGAACGCGCCGCGAGCGTCCCGCCGATACGCGCGAGACAGCCAACACGACGCGGACCGGACGCAGGCCGGGCCGATCCGGCGCGAAGCAGGCCATCCTCGAGGCGGCCCGCGCGCGCTTTGCCGACACCGGATTCGACAAGACCTCGATCCGGGCGATCGCCGCCGACGCCGGCGTCGATCCGGCGCTGGTCCATCACTATTTCGGCACCAAACAGCAATTGTTCGCCGCGGTGGTGCAGTTCCCGGTCGATCCCGAGATCATTCTCCGTGCCATGGACGACACGCCGCTGGATCAGCTCGGCGACACCCTGGTGCGGACCGCGGTGGGGATCTGGGATTCCCCGGCCGGGGCCGGCGTCATCGCGGTGGTGCGCAGCTTCCTCGGTGGCAGCGGGCCGGAGCTCACCCGCACCTTCCTCATGGAGGTCATCCTCGAGCGCATCCGTGCCCGGATCGCGACTCCCGACGACGACGGCAGGGTACGGGCGAATCTCGCCGCGTCACAGATGGTCGGGATTCTGGTCGCACGCAAGATCGCGATGCTGGAACCGATAGCGACGATGCCGCTGCCCGAGTTGGTTGCCCTGGTGGGGCCGACGGTGCAGCGCTATCTCACCGGGGAGCTCGGCGCCGATCGTCCGGCCGCCGGCGCGCCCGGGATTCAGGATTCGGCGAACTGAGCGCTGAACTTCTCGTGCTCGGCGTCATCGACGTCGCGGGCCTCGTCGATGAGCAGCACCGGGATGCCGTTGTCGATCGGGTAGGCGCGGCGCAGGCGCGGGTTGTAGAGCACGCTCGCGCCCTCACCCGTGCGCACCAGATGCAGCGGACCCTTGTCCTGCGGGCAGGCGAGCAGGCTGAGCAGAGTCGGGTCGACGGTGGTTTCCTCCGGCATGAGGGCTAACCTACCCGCCGCCGGAACGAGATATGACGGTGGCCGAAGAAGCTCACCACCGCAACGAATCCCATCACCACCACCGCGGCCGGTTTCTCCGGGAATCCGAGCACCGTCACGGCCAGTTCGAGCAGCACAACGTTCATCAGCAGCCCACCGGAATTGACCGCGACGAAGGCGAGGAAATCGCGCAGCAGCCGTCCGCGCACCCGGAAGACCAGCGTCCGGTGCAGCACGAAGGCGACGACGACGCTGAGGCAATAGGCCGCGACAACGGCCACCGAGGGCGGCACCCCATCGCCGAGAATCGCCAGCCAGGCGACGGTGAGCACGATGCCGAGCAGCGTATTGAA
The DNA here is from genome assembly GCF_059509835.1 of Nocardia sp. CDC519. Taxonomy (NCBI): domain Bacteria; kingdom Bacillati; phylum Actinomycetota; class Actinomycetes; order Mycobacteriales; family Nocardiaceae; genus Nocardia; species Nocardia sp. CDC519. The sequence continues at coordinate 4,816,464 of NZ_CM183377.1, forward strand.
CGCGCCGACCACGGCGAAGGCCAGCTCCTGACGGCGTACCAGGCGCAGCAGCGGGCCCTGATCGGCCGGCACGATGCCGTCTGCCTCCGGCGTTCGACCGGTGTTCGCGGTGCCCGGCAAGTGGTCCGGTGCCCGATCACTCGACGCGCCAGAGCCGGGCTCGACGGCGCCCGCATCCCGGGCGCGTCCGTCGGCGGTGTCGGCGGCCAGTTGTCTCCTGGGCGCTGAGGGCTGCGGCGCGGCCGGCGCCGGCTCCGCGGTGCCGAACCCCGGTATCCCGCCGTTGTGCACCCGGCCCGGCTGATGCGGATCCGGCCGGGTCGGGACGCCACTCACGGGCGGGCTTCCACGAGGTCGGGTCGGTCGGGTTCGGGTGCTTCTGGTTCTGCCGGAAGGCCCTCGGCCGGTTCTTCGTTGTCACGGCGGCGTCCACGCAGGTAGGCCCACTCCATGACGGCGAGCCCGAGCAGCCCGGCGACAATGGCCGCGCCGCCGATCTTCCAGCCCGGCGGACGCCAGCTCAGCACCAGTTCCGCGCCCTGAGTGCCCGGCGGGATCTGCACCGCGACGAACGTTTTCGCGACGACGCTGATCGGCACATCGCGACCGTCGAGGCTCGCGCGATAGCCGGGCCAGCCGAGCCGCGCGAACACGACCTTGCCGCCGTCAGCGGAGTCGACCCGGACCCGGCTGGTCAGATCGGTTTCACCGAGCGAGGTGGCGGTGACGCCGTCGGTGTGGGCGATGCGGCCGTTGACGGTGGAGACGGGCCCGTTCTCGCGTTCGAGCACCCAGATGTAATCCTCGTGGCCCGGGTAGTCGACCCACTTCCAGCCGGTGGGCGCGGGCTGCGAGCGCGCGTCGGGGAACAGGGCGCGCTGCAACACGACTCGATCGATCTTCATCAGGTCGACGAAGGTGCGGCCGGTGTCGGGTTCGGTGGCGAAGGCGCGGCGGTAGGCATCCGGGCAGACGCTGGTGTCCCAGCGCATGCACAGCAGTTCACCGAAGTAGAAGTGCCCGTTCGGGGTGTAGCCGCCGACGTAGGTCAGTTCCAGATCCTTGGCGTAATTGCCGAAGACGAGCGAACCGTAGGCGCCGTCGAGGGTGTTCTGGCCGGGCTGGATCAGCCCGCGCTCACCCAGTTGCAGTGTGGTGCCAGCGAAGTCGGGGAAGGCCGCTTTCGCCTCGTCCCGGTCGGCCGGCAGGTTCCAGCTCATCGGTGTGGGCTGCGCGGCCCGCACCTGGAGATAGGCGATGGGCGCGACCGCGATGATGCTGAGCGCGCAGGCCAGGGCGGTGCCGCGGGTGCGGCCGAGCCAGACCACGGCAGCGCCGAGGATCACGACCCCGAGCGCCGAGACGATATGCCACACCGCCTCCGACGGCGCCGCCGCCAGCGAGCGCAGCAACAGCACGCCGATCAGCAGCCCGGCGCCGATCCCGCGTCGACGCCATCCCGCGGTGGTGCCGTAGCGGCCCAGCAGCACGCACACCAGCAGCAGCAGGCCGAGCGCCACCATCGGCAGCACCCGCGCCGGCCAGCGCAGCGGACCCATCGTGCCCGGACCCGCGGTCCACAGCAGCGCGGCCACGGTGACAACGCCGACGGCACTCAGTTCCCTTGCCGCACCGGCCGCGCGACGCCAATCGATGAACGCCAGCGCCGGAATCAGGAACCAGGCGATGTAAACCATCGGCAGCGGCTGCACGAAACCCCACCACGAGGTGAACGCGGGCAGGGTGCTCGGCAGGCTGGCGTTCAGCGATTCCGACCACGGCACCGTCAGGAACGGGTCGTTCTTGATCTCGTCGGCGCCGCGCCAGGTGACGTCGGCGGTCAACAGGCTCGGCAGATAGGTCGCCAGACCGGCCAGCGCCGCACAGCCCGCGACCACCGCGAGCCGCAGCGACGGGCCCCAGCGCCGCTGGTAGATCACCTCGCCGACGACCACCGCGGCGATCACCACCCCCGCCTCCACCGCCGGGAAGATGTACTGCACCGAGATCGCCAGGTACAAGAACACGAATACCGGGATCGGGCCGCCGCGCCCGCGCGCGTACCGCACCCCCGACGCCCAGGCGTGCACCAGCCACGCCGTGCCGGTGAACGCGGTCATCCAGCTGGCGGCATCGAAGAACAGGAGGAAACCGGTGAACGGAAACGACACGCCCGCCACCGCGGACCAAGCCGGGCCGGCGCCGTAGGCCAGGGCGACGCGGTACACGCCGAGACCGAGGATCACCGCGAAGATCAGCTTGACGATCGTGGCGTAGAGCCCGATATCGGGTACCGAGGGCGCGATCAGATCGATCAGCAGCTGCGGCGGATTGAGCAGCCCCGCTTCCTCGATGGTGTAGTTGCCGGCCAGCCAGTGTTCGGGCACCATCGCCGGGAAACGGCCTTCGCGCAGGTAGCGGCCGGTCATCACCCACAGCGGGGCGTACTGGGATTCGGTGTCGTCGGTGTAGAAATGCCGGACGTTGGCGGCGAGCACCGCCAGATACGCCACGACCACCCCGGTCGCGGTGATGATGCCCCACCTGAACACGTCCGACCGGGTACCGGCTCGACTTTCCACCACGAGTTCCAGACCATACATGCCCCGCATCGGCCGGTCGCGGACCCGATGACGCACCGGCGAATCGGGTCGGCGGCGCGGCCGCGACCCCGTGTTATTGTTCACGGCGGCTCGGGCTCACCCATCCGTGACGAGTACCGGCACGTGCACCGTCATCGAAAGTCGATCTCGCCAATGCCGATTCCTTCCCAGCCGGTTCCTTCGCAGCCGCCGGCGTCAGCTCCGGATACCGCCGCGTCGGCTCGGGAGTCGGATTCGGCCAATGGTTCCGCCGCCGTGCGTTCGGTGTCGGTCGTGGTCCCGGTGTACCGGGGCGAACACACCATCGCCGCGCTGGTGCGTGAACTCGACCAGTTGTCGCGGCCGACGCTCACTCCCGACGGCATCGCGTTCGTCGTCGACGACATCGTGCTGGTGCACGACCACGGTCCCGACCGCTCCGACGTGGTCCTCGAACAGTTGCGCCGCGAGTACCCGCAGGTGCGGGTGGTGTGGTTGAGCCGCAACTTCGGCCAGGACGCGGCGACCATCGCCGGCATGTCGGCCGCGCGCGGCGAATGGATCGTCACCATGGACGAGGACGGCCAGCACGATCCGGCCTGCATCGCCGCGTTCCTCGACGCCGCCCTGGCCGGCCGCGCCGACCTGGTCTACTCCAAGCCCACCAACACCCGCCCGCACGGCTTCCTGCGCAATCTCACCTCGCGTGGCGCGAAGATCGTGCTGGCGACGGTGTTCGCTTTCCCCGATTCGACCCGGTTCGAAAGCTTCCGGCTGATCCGCGGCGATATCGGCAGACAGCTCGCCGACGTCGCCGCCAACGGCGTCTACCTCGATGTCGCGCTGACCTGGGTGGTCGGCACCACGGTCACGGTGCCGGTGACGTTGCGCGCGGAAGGCCGCGAAGAATCCGGCTACAACTATCGGCGGCTGTTCTCGCTGTTCTGGAAGATGGTGCTGTGCACCGGCACCCGCGGACTGCGGTTGGTGAGCCTGCTCGGGATCACGCTCGCGCTGGCCGGCGGAATTCTCGCCGCCGTCATCATCTACACCGCCCTGACCAGCGACAACAATGATCCAGAAGGCTGGGCCTCGATCATCGTCGTGCTGCTGTTGTGCTCGGGTGCGGTGCTGTTCTCGCTCGGTTTGATCGCCGAATATCTCGGTGTCGCACTCCATATCCTGGTGGGCAAGCCGTTATATCTGACCGTCGCCTCCCCGCCGCCGCGCCGCGACGAGGTCACCGCCGACGCCCGCGAGGGGGCCGCATCGTGAACGCCGACCGCATCATCTTCAGCAGGCCCTACCGTGCCGGCGCCGAACTGGAGAATCTGCGCGCTGTCCTCGACTCCGACCACAGCCACGGCGACGGCCGGTTCACCAAGGCCGCCACCGCCAAGATCAAGGCCATCACCGGCAGCCCGCACGCACTGCTGACCACCTCGTGCACGCACGCGCTCGAATTGGCTGCGCTGCTGCTGGAACTGGGCCCCGACGACGAGGTGATCGTCCCCAGCTTCGCCTTCACCTCCGCCGCCACCTCCATCGCCTTGCGCGGGGCGACCTGTGTGTTCGTCGATATCGACCCGGAGACCGGCAATATCGATCCGGTGGCGGTCGCCGCGGCCGTCACCGCCCGCACCAAGGCGGTGCTGGTGATGCATTACGGCGGAGTCGCCGCGGAGATGGCGCCGCTGCTCGATATCGCCGCCCAGCACGGGCTCGAAATCATCGAAGACAACGCACACGGTCTCGGCGGTACCTGGCATGGCCGGGCGCTCGGCACCATCGGCACCCTCGGCACGCAGAGTTTCCACGACACCAAGAACGTGCACTGCGGCGAAGGCGGGGCGCTGCTGCTCTCGGACGAGATCCTCATGGGCCGCGCGGAAATCATCCGGGAGAAGGGCACCGACCGGGCCAGGTTCCTGCGCGGGCAGGTGGACAAATACTCCTGGCAGGACATCGGATCGAGTTATCTGCCCAGCGAACTCAACGCCGCCGTGCTGGATGCGCAGCTGGCCGAGTTCGATCGCATCCAGGCCGGGCGCCACCGCGTGTGGAATGCCTACGCGGCGGCACTGCCGGACTGGGCGCGCCGCAACGACGTCCGGTTGATGCGGGTACCCGGCGACCGCGAGCACACCGCGCACCTGTTCTACCTGCGGCTGCCCACCGAAGATGCCCGCGACGCGATGATCGGGCAGCTGGCCGAGCGCGGCATCGTCGCACCGTTCCACTACGTGCCGCTGGATTCCAGCCCCGCGGGCCTGAAGTACGGCCGCACGCCGGTGCCGTGCACGCGCAGCGCCGAATTCTCCGCCACCATAGTGCGTTTGCCGCTGTGGCCGATGCTCGCGGATTCCCAGATCGAGCGGGTGGTCGACGCGGTCACCGCCTTCACCGCCTGAACGCCCGGGACCGCCCCCGGCCCCGGGCTCGCCGAGCTCAGCCGAGTAGTTCGCGCGCGGCCGTTTCCGTCAGCACCTCGTAGGACTCGGTGCCCGCGTCGTACCACCAGGTACCCGGCCCCGGCTGCGGCCGCCCCGCCGCCTGCACCGCACGGGTGGACGGCCGGTAGGAGGCGCTGCGCGGGATGTCGTCCACCACGTACACCAGATCGGGGCGCTGCCGCGGATCGAGCGCGCGCAACGCCTCGGTGACGTCCTTGGGCTCCAACCGGAATCCGTCGCGCACACTGACCGCAGCCACCGCGAGCGTGCGATCCCGCACCGGCAGCCCGTAGGCGACCTCCATATCGACGGCGGTGATGTCGTTGAGCACATCGACGATCGGCTGGGTGAACACCGGCCCGCGCGGAGTGAGCATGACCGTATCGGTCCGGTCGACCAACCAGTAATCGCCGTCGGAGTCGCGGCGGAACAGATTCTCGGTCGGCATCCATGAATCACCAGCGGTGAACACCCCGCGCAGGCCGCCGCGCGAGAGATCGACGCCCTCGGAGGCCGAACCGATGAGCAGACCTACCTCGTTATCGGCGCACCGCCGGGCGAAACCGGATTCGTCGACCTCGATCTGCTCGGTCACCGGGTCGTAGGCCACCAGTTCCACGCGCGCGGTGCCCGGCACCGGCCTACCCTTGCAGCCGGGCTTGCTGCCCGACACATGCGCCAGCACGACATCGCCTTCGATGGAGGCGTAGAACTCCAGCACCCGGGCGGGCGCGAACTGCTCGGTGGTGCGCCGCCACAGTCCGGCGGGCATGCCCGAGCCGATGAACAACCGGATCGGATGCCGGTGTCCGGCCGGGAAGACCTGCGCGTCGAGGATGTCGCGCAACATCGTCCAGGTGTAGGTGACCACGGTGACGCCGTAGCGGTGCACCTCCTCGGCGAAGCGCGCCGGGTCCAGCGACCGCGCCAGCGCGATCCGGCTACCGCCTGCGATCGCACCGCCCAGGCTCACCAGCAGCCCCGACGAATGATGCAGCGGCGCCAGGCAGTAGACGGTGTCGCGGCGGTCGAGGTCGGCCGCCGACGCCGTGCCGAACGCCGACAGCGCCCACCGGTGGTTGGTGATGTATTTGATGTCGAGCCGGTCTCCCGTGCCGGTGACCAGGACGAACGCCAGCTCCCGTGCCAGCCCCGGGTTCGGGCGGTACCACGCGGGCAACCGCACCTTCGCCGGATCCACCTGCTCCAGATCGATGACGTCATCGCCGAGTGGGATATCGAGCCCGCGCGCGTCACCGCCGCCGAGGACCAGCACCCGATGCCCGGTCGCGGCCGCGTGCCGCAGATTCTCCGGATCGGAGATGAGGATCTTGGTGCCGGTCTGCTCGAGCGCACCGCGCAACTCACTGCCGGGCGCGAGCAACACCGCGACGGCGCCGAGCCGCGACAGCGCGGCCACCGTGACCAGCGCGCTGGGCCGGGTCTCCATCACCACGCCGACGCGGGTGGCGGGCCGGATGCCCACCGAGATCAGGCCGCGCACCACATTGTCGATGCGCACGTCGACCGCGGCGTTGGTGTGGACGCGATCGTCGAACAGGAAGCATTCGCGCAGTGGCGCCCGCTTGCACTGTTCGGCCATGAGTTTGCCGAGCGAGATGCGGGTGTGCGGCTGGATCATGCCGAGCCGGGTGAGCCGGGGCAGGGCGCGCGCGGCTTCGCCGGCCAACTCGAGCGAACCACGCACGGTATTGCCCGCGATGCCCTCGAGAGCGCGCCCCATCCCGGTGCCCGCCTCGGCGAGCGCGGCCGCGGTGTGCACCACGCGGGTGGCGGCGGTGCGTGGGCGTTTGCTGTCCACGTGCTCCGACATCCGGGTGATCTGTTCGGGCAGCGCCGAGCTGCCCTCCACCCAGCCGATCCAGTCCTTGACCATCGGCCAGGTGTGGTTGGTGGCGACGCTGCCCGCGACCAGCCCGAAATGCCCGGCCAGCAGCGTCGCCTCGTACACCTCGGCGTTCGGTGCGGCCCGGACGATGCCGCGCACGGCGGCGGGCTGGCCGATATCGTCGACCTCGCCGACGAAGGCCAGGATCGGGCATTTCAGTTCCGCGAGCGAGATCGGCTGATCGCGGATGACGAATCCGCCCAGCATCATCCGATTGTGCGCGACGAACTGCTTGAGCAGATCCGCCGCCGCCGGGCCCGCGTAGCCGACCCAGCCGTCGCTGTTGAGGAACCGGCGCTGACGTTCCTTGGGCAGCAGCGCCTCCCGGTCGTGCAGCTGGCGCAGGAAGTCGATCCGCGATTTCGCGGTCTTCACCGGATCGAGCATCTGGAAGCCGATGCGCACCATCGAATCGGTGATCGGCAGCCGGGTCACCACGTGGTCGGCCAGGAAATCGGCCACATCGGAGGCCAGGCCGTAGGGCAGGCCGAACGGCATGCCCGCGACGATATCGACCGGGCTGCCGAAGGTCACGATGCTGGACACGCCCTTGCCGTAGCGGAAGGCGGTGGTCTGGTAGGCGAACATGCCACCCTGCGAATAACCCATCAGGTGCACGCCGGATCCGGTGGCCTCGCAGACGGTGTCGATGGCGCTGTCCACCGCGAGAACGTGATCGGCGAGATCACGTTCCCAGCCGCCCTCCTCGATCGCCGGCGAACCGAAATCGACCACCCAGCAATCGATTCCGGCGTTGTGCAGAATGCCGACGGCGCCGCCTTCCGCGTTCACGTCCCAGATGTCGGCATTGACCATCAGCGGCGGCACCAGTACCGCCACCGGACGCCCCGGCGTGGTGTCGTCGGGGAAGTAATGGCGCAGCCGGTACATGCGGCGTCGCTCGACCACCTCGAACGGCGAGGACTCCACATCATGACTCAGCCCGCCGAAACGGATCACCTCCAGACCGTTCTGCGCGGTCGCCATCAGCCGCTGCACCGATCCGGCCATCTCTTGCACACTCAACTTCACGATCCGCTCCCAGCCCTACCCTGAAACGTGACGCCCATCACACACCCCGATGTGTTCGAACGAGCTTCCCATACCGCGCCTCGATCATGTGTCCGCTGTGACGTGTTCCATGATGGACCGCCGTGCGCAGGGACGGCGCAAATGCCGACGATATGGTGGGTTGGTGACCGAAACCCTCGCTCAGCGGATCGACCGCGAGACCATGGACGTCGAGCTGGTCGACGATGCCGGGCGCGCGGTCGGCGCGTGCCAGGTGGCGCAGGCGCACCGGGCGCCGGGCATGTTGCACCGTGCGTTCTCGGTCCTGCTGTTCGATCGCTCCGGACGCGTGCTGCTGCAACAGCGCGCGCACATCAAGACCCGGTTCCCCGGCCGCTGGTCCAATACCTGCTGCGGGCATCCCGCACCGGGTGGCTCGGTCACCGAGGCGGCGAGCGTGCGGCTGATCGAGGAGATGGGGGTGCGCGCCGAACTCCGCGAGACCGGCGTGTTCCGCTACCAGGCCGAGGACCCGGCCACCGGGCGGGTCGAGCACGAATGGGATCACGTGCTGGTCGGCCACCTCGACAGCACACCGCATCCGCATCCCGCCGAGGTCGCCGATTACGCCTGGGTCGACCCCGAGGAACTCAGGACCGCGCTCGCGGCGGACCCGGACAACTACAGCCCGTGGCTGGGTGGGGTCCTCGAGATCGCGACAGGCTCGGGTACCGCCGGCTGATCGGCTTTCGCGGCGGGCGTCATCATGCGTCGGTCGCGGCCGGGGGTTGGGCCCTGTCGATCCCGGCCAACGCGCGCCGGTCGGTCTTACCGGTGGTGGTCCGTGGGATCTCGTCCACGAAGACGACGTCCCGCGGCACCTTGAACCGCGCGGAGTTCGCCTTCACATACGCACGCACGCCGGCCTCGTCGAGCTCGCCGGTCCGTACGATGAACGCCGCGAGCCGCTGACCGAACTCCGCGTCCTCGACCCCGATCACCGCGGCCTCCCCGATCGCCGGATGCGCGTACAGCAGGTCTTCGATCTCACCGGGGAAGACGTTCTCGCCGCCGGAGACGATCATGTCGTCGTCGCGGCCGTCGATGAACAGCCTGCCCTCGCTGTCGAAATGACCCAGGTCACCGGTACTCATCAGGCCGTCGATCGTCTTCTTCGACCCGCCGCCGGAGTACCCGGCGAAGGCGATGGCGTTGCCGACATACACGGTGCCGACCCGCCCTGGCCCCTCGATGCGGGTCCCGTGCTCGTCGTAGAGGGCGACCCTGATGCCGACCGGAGGTTTGCCCACCGTGCCGGGGGCGGCGAGCCAATCCTCGGGCGTGGCGATCGTCGCGGTGCCGGTCTCGGTGCACCCGTAGAAGTTGTAGATCACCGGCCCGAAGGCCGCGATGGCCTGATTTCCGAGCGCAGGCGCCAGCGCGGCACCTGCGGTGAAGATGACGCGCACCGAACCGGTGTCGAACCTCGCCAGCTCGCCGGGGCCCAGGTCGAGGATGCGCCGCAGCATGGTCGGCACCAGCACCACGCCGTCGCACCGGTGCCGTTCGATCTGCTCGACCGCCCGCCGCGCATCGAATCGGCCATGCAGCACGATCGTGCAGCCGAGATTGAGCGCGAGAATGAATTGCGAGAGCGCGGTGCCGTGGAACAGCGGGGCGCACAGCAGCATCGTCGCACCCCGGCGCCACGGCACCCGGTCCAGGAATTGCGCTGCGGCCAGCGGTGACCTGACGGTGCGCGGCGCACCCTTCGGCGTCCCGGTGGTGCCGCCGGTGAGCAGCACGAATTCACCGGAGCGAGCTGGGACCGGCGGTGCGGTCACCGTCTCGTCCCCGGCCGGCGGCGCCGCGAGGTCGAGGCTGGTCACCGAATCCGGGAGCGCCGCCATCACATCGGCGAACTCGCCGGAGCCGACGACGGCGGTGACCGCTTCCCGTTCGGCGACCTCCGCCAGCTGGGCGCCGCTGAACCCGGTATTCATCAACACCAGCCGCGCACCGATCTTGGCGACGGCGATCATGGTGGCGACCAGATCGCGATCATCGCGACCGAGTGCGGCGACGACGCTGTCGGTGCTGATACCGCGGGCGAGCCAATGAGCGGCGATCGCGTCGGTCCAGCGGTCGAGTTCGCCGTAACCGATCGCACCGGCCGCATCCACCAGGGCCACCCGGTCCGGCGTCGTCCGCGCCGCCGATCGCACCCCTCCGGCGATCGGGCCGAGTTCGCGCACGGCCTTGGCGGTGCGCGCCATCCGCAGCGGATGGCGCACATCGATGATCCCGGCCCGCTGGAGCACCGCCACCTGACGGCCTGCCACCGCAGCGGCCCGCACGGCGCTGGTCATACGTTTCATCGCAGGGGTCTCTCGTCTCGCCGGTCGGGGAACCCACTCAGCACAACGCAGCGCGGGGTGCGGCGACAATTGACAATCACTCGAAAACCGCCGCATCCGATTGGGCATACGACCAATCGGATGCGGTGGGGTCATCCGGTGAAGTGGCCGCTGTGGATGCGACGGGCCATCCGTGCGGCGGCGAGCTGCACCGCGCCTGCGGTCGAGGCCGGGTCGAACCCGGTGAGTTCGTGGATGCGGGAGAGCCGGTAGGTGACCGTATTGCGGTGCACGTAGAGCGCTCGCGCGGTGGCGAGTTGATTGAAATCGGTGTCGAGGTAGAGCTCGAGGGTCTGGGCCAGTTGCGGCTGGCCGTCGAGCGGGTTCAGCACCGCGGCGAGGTCGGCGCGCGCCGCACCGCTGCGCGCCACCGTGTATTCCAAGGGCAACTCCCGCAGCAGGCACACCCGCTGCGGTCGCTCCAGGCAGCGGCCGACCTCGGCGAGCACCCGAGCCTGCGCGAACGCCGCCGGGATCTCGGCTCTGGTGCCCGCCCGAGCGACACCGGCCCACCATCCGCAATCGGTGCGTGCGGCGAACTTCGGCACGAGCTCCGACAGCGACGACGGCACCTCCACATCGACGGCGGGGTCCCACGGCAGCAACGCCGTCCATCCGCGACGGTCCATCCGCACGAATGAACCCGCGGCCGCGTCGATGGCATTGCGCAGCTCGATCAACGCGGCCGGATCACCGTCACCGACCCGGAACACCACGACGTGAAATGCCGTGCCGATCGGCGTCGGCGAACCGGGCAACCACTCCCCCGGATCGGTGCCGGCGAGCAACGCGTCCGCCACCACGCGCGAGCGTTCCCGCTGCTCCCACCCGGGATCGTGGGCACCGTCGGCGGCGGCCACCGCGATCCGGCCGGTCACCGTCAGCAGATACTGAATCAGCGGTTCGGTGACCTCCCGCAGGATCTCGACATCCTCGGCCGAGCCCGACTCCGCCAGCTGCGAACGCAGCACGGACGCGCCGATCCGGTAATTGTTCAGCACCTCCGCAAGCGGCGCCCCATCCCGCACCCGCGCGACCGCCAGATTCACGATCTCCTCGGTGTCGGATTCGTCGGGCAGCCGCCCGGTGCGCAGGTAGGCGAAGAACAGCTCCACGTTCAAGCGTGAACCGTGCAGGAAATCGCCTTCGATCAACGATTGCGGCAGTCCCTCGTAGAGCGGCAGCTCGGCGGCGAACCGGTCCACCACCGCGATCGCCCGATCGTGCAGCATCGCCAGCGCGGTACCGGAGATGTGTGGCTGCATCGCGCACTCCTTCGCTGCGTCGCGGGGTCGGTCCGGGCGCCCATGCTACGAGTGGGCGTGGTGCTGCGGAGCGTATCGGTGCCGGTCGCGGTGGACGGCCGGGACCCTTCCCCGTCCTTGCACGCTTCGGGGGCTAGCTGGCGGGTTCATTCCGGCCAACTGCGTCCGACATAGTGTGATGCGCATATCTACGTAGGAAGATTTTTTGCAATGCTGGGTGCCCTGATTCGGCTCGCGGAAACCGAAGCCTCGCGGAAACCGAAACTCAGTGCGCCCCACCCAATTCCAGCGCCACAACGCCGAGGATCACCAGCACGATCCCGCCGACCTGCACCAGACTCAGCCGCTCGTCCAGGAACAGCGCCCCGATAACGGCTACCGCCGCCACCCCGACAGCCGACCAGATCCCGTAGGCCACACCGACCGCCATCCCCCGCTTCAGGGCTTGCGACAGGAATGCGAAGGCCGCGCCGTACCCGATGACGACCACCACGGACGGAACCAGCTTGGTGAAGCCCTCGGACAGTTTGAGCGAGACCGTCGCCGAGATCTCGGACACGATCGCCAGCGCAAGGAAGAGGAAGGTCATGGCCGCAGACTAGCGAACGGCCCGCTCCCCTCCCCCGGGCCACGAAACCGTTCGGGCACAGCGGCTGTCGGCCAGGCGAGCAATGAGCCGCCGCGCGCACCGCGAGCAGTGCTGTCGAACGGGATTCAGGACACCCAGGCGCGAGCTTCGGCCGCGGCGGCACGCACCTCGTCCAGCTGTTCGGCGACACGCACGCCCGCCGTACCACCGCGGGAATTACGTGAGGCGATCGAACCGCCGACCGTCAGCACCGCACGCACCTGCGGGGTGAGCGCCGGATCGACAGCGGCGAACTCCTCGTCGGTCAATTCGTCCAGACCGACGCCGCGAGCCTCGGCCGCACGCACGCACGCACCGGCGGCTTCATGCGCCACGCGGAACGGAACCCCTTGGCGTACCAGCCATTCCGCGATATCGGTGGCGAGGGTGAAGCCGGCGGGCGCGAGTTCGGCCATCCGCTCGGTGTGGAAGGTCAGCGTAGCGACCAGGCCCGCGATGGCGGGAAGCAGCAGTTCGAGCTGCGCCACCGAGTCGAACAGCGGCTCCTTGTCTTCCTGGAGATCGCGGTTGTAGGCCAGCGGCTGCGCCTTGAGGGTGGCCAGCAGCCCGGTCAGGTTGCCGATCAGGCGGCCCGCCTTGCCGCGGGTGAGTTCGGAGACGTCCGGGTTCTTCTTCTGCGGCATGATCGACGACCCGGTGGACCACGCGTCGGCGAGGGTGATGTAGCCGAATTCCGGTGTGCTCCAGATGATCACCTCTTCGGCCAGCCGGCTCAGATCCACCCCGATCATGGCGAGCACGAACGCGGCCTCGGCGGCGAAATCGCGGGCGGAGGTGGCGTCGATGGAGTTCGCGGCCGCGGCATCGAAATCGAGGTCGGCGGCGATCTGCTCGGGATCGAGGCCGAGCGAGGAACCCGCGAGGGCCCCGGATCCGTACGGCGAGACCGCGGCCCGCTTGTCGAAATCACGCAGCCGATCGATGTCACGCAGCAACGGATGGGCGTGCGCCAGCAGGTGGTGGGCCAGCAGCACCGGCTGCGCGGCCTGCAGGTGGGTCTTGCCCGGCATCACCGCGTCCGGATGCGCGGCGGCCTGCGCGACGAGGGCGTCGACCACCTCGAGCAGCCCGGCCGCGATCCGGCGCACCGCATCGCGCAGCCACATCCGGAACAGCGTCGCCACCTGGTCGTTGCGGGAACGTCCGGCCCGCAGACGGCCACCCAGCTCGGTGCCCGCGCGTTCGATGAGTCCACGTTCGAGCGCGCCGTGCACGTCCTCATCGGATTCGGCGGGGCCGAACGCACCCGAGGCCACGTCGGCGGCGAGCTGATCGAGTGCGGCCAGCATGCCGTCGAGATCGCCGTCGGAGAGCAGCCCGGCCTTGTGCAGCACCTTGGCGTGTGCCTTGGAGGCGCGGATGTCGTAGGGAGCCAGCGCCCAGTCGAAATGGGTCGATTTGCTCAGCGCCGCCATCGCCTCGGCCGGCCCGGACGCGAATCGGCCGCCCCAGAGCGCACCTTCGTTGGTTGCACCGCTCTGCGTCATGGTGTGGGTGTCTCCTCGGATCTGGTTTCGGGTGTACGGCGCTGTTCGGCCCGGCGCCCGGGCGCATCGAGCACTACGGTAATCGGCCGGATACCGCCCGCCCGCGCTGGGCGCGGGCCCGGGCATCCGGCGACCGACACGGCGATGCCGGGCCCCGTCCTCCGACGGCGGGCCCGGCATCACACGGTCACAGGACTACTTCTGGTTGAGATCGCGGCGCGCGGCCACCTTGGACGACAGGCCGTGGATCTGCACGAAGCCCTTGGCCAGCGACTGATCGAAGGTATCGCCCTCGTCGTAGGTGGCCAGGTTGAAATCGTAGAGCGACTGCTCGCTGCGGCGGCCGTTGACGACGACGTTGCCGCCGTGCAGCACCATCCGGATATCACCGGAGACGTGCTCCTGGGTCTCGCCGACGAAGGCGTCGAGCGCGCGCTTGAGCGGGGAGAACCACAGGCCGTCGTAGACCAGCTCGCCCCAGCGCTGCTCGACCTGCCGCTTGTAGCGGCCAAGCTCGCGCTCGATGGTGACCGCTTCCAGCTCCTGGTGCGCGGCGATCAGGGCGATGGCGCCCGGCGCCTCGTAGATCTCGCGGCTCTTGATGCCGACGAGCCGGTCCTCGACCATGTCGAGGCGGCCGACACCCTGGCGGCCCGCCCGCTTGTTCAGCTCCACGATGGCCTCGAGCACGCTGACCTGGCGGCCGTCGATGGCGACCGGCACACCGCGTTCGAAGGTGACGATCAGCTCGTCGGGGGCCTCGAAGTTGACCGTCGGGTCGGAGGTGTAGTCGTAGACGTCCTTGGTCGGCGCGTTCCACAGATCCTCGAGGAAGCCGGTCTCGACGGCACGACCCCACACGTTCTGGTCGATGGAGAACGGCGACTTCTTGGTGACGTTGATCGGCAGCGCGTTCTCCTCGGCGAACGCGATCGCCTTCTCCCGGGTCCAGGCGTAGTCGCGGACCGGCGCGATGACGTTCAGGTCCGGCGCCAGCGCGCCGATGCCGACCTCGAAACGCACCTGGTCGTTGCCCTTACCGGTGCAGCCGTGCGCGACGGTGCTCGCGCCGTGGAACTTGGCCGCCTCCACCAGATGCTTGACGATGAGCGGGCGGCTGATCGCCGACACCAGCGGGTAGCGGCCCATGTAGAGCGCGTTGGCCTGGATGGTGGGCAGGCAGTAGTCGTCGGCGAACTCGTCGCGGGCGTCGACCACGATGGCCTCGACGGCGCCGCAGTCGAGGGCGCGCTGGCGCACCACGTTCATGTCCTCGCCGCCCTGCCCCAGGTCGATGGCCACGGCCACGACCTCGGCGCCGGTCTCCTTGCCGATCCAGCTGATGGCCACGGAGGTGTCCAGCCCACCGGAGTAGGCGAGTACGACGCGATCGGACATGATCTGGTGCTCCTAAGTCTGTGTGGGTCTGCGCGGCTGCTCGGGGCAGCATGCTGGTCGCCGGTTCGGCTCGCGCCTCAAATGATTATGCATGATGATGCAATCTCATTCACAACCGGGGTTGCGATGGCCGCTGCCTGCGCAGATTCTGCCCGAAGAGCCTTGGCCCCGCCTCGCCGCTGTGGAAATGTAGGCCGTGTCCATGCGCATCCATGCCGAAGGACCGACACCATGTTCACCAACATCATCGAACCACTCCGCGACCTGGCCGAACAGAACCGCGACCTCATCGGTTTCGTCGTCATCAACCTCGGCAACGCCGCCCTCGGCCTCGCCAAGCACGGGCTCGATGTCGCGACGCCGCTGTTGCAGCAGTTCTTCTCCGAGTATCCGCCGGGCCGCAACTACTGACGGTGCTGCGGCGCGGCGCCCGAAGGCCACCGCGCCGGATCGCACACCGCCGCTACCGCGCAGTCCGCGCTGCCGACACCTGGTGCCGGCTGTCAGCGCGGGCAATAGACCGCGGTCGCCATCGCCGCGAATCGCAGGAACCCGTCGTCGGAGCCCGACACCTCGAGCAGGCCGAAGGTGCGTCCGTCGTCGCGCCGGTAGGCGTAGGTGACGTAGCCGAGCAGCTGTCCGCCGTGGCCCCACACCTGGCCGCCACAGGGCAGGTCGAACCGTTCGAGGCCGAGCCCGTAGTGGAAGCCGGATCCCATCGGGACGGTCCGCCGCATCTCGGCGAGGGTCTGCTCGGAGAGCAGCCGGCCGCCGAGCAGCGCGTCGAAGAAGGTCGCCAGGTCGGGCTGGGTCGAGATCATCTCGCCCGCGGCCCAGTCGAGGGACTCGTTCTGCTCGGTGACGTCGACGCGGCGTCCGTCGAGTTCCGCGACGGCGCGGAGCGCGGGTTCGGGCAGACGCGGATTCGAACCGGGTAGCGAGGTGCCGGCCAGATGCAGCGGTCCCAGGATGCGCCGGTCGATCTCGGTGCCGTACGGCCGCCCGGTGACGGCCTCGATCAGCAGGCCCGCGACGATGTAATTGCTGTTGGAGTACCGGAACTTCGCTCCTGGAGCGAAGTCCGGCGGCCGGGTGAAGGCCTGCTGGAGGAGTTGATCCGGGCGGTAATCGCGGAACCGGTCCTCGCCACGCCAGCGGTTGGTCGACCATCCCGGCGATTTCATGTAGTCCGGAATTCCGCTGGTGTGCTGAAGGATCTGGCGCACCGTGATCCGATCGCCGTCCCGCACCGTCCCGGGAAGGTATTTCGCGATCGGCGCGTCCAGCGCAACCCGGCCCTCATCGACCAATTGCAGGACGACGGTCGCGACGAAGGTTTTGGTGATGCTGCCGATCCGGAAATGTTCGGATCCGCTGACCGGCTCTTCCGTGCCGGGGGTGCGCGTTCCGGCGGTCCTGGCCGTGCCGTCCACCGTCAGCACGGTCGCGGTTGCGTCGGTCGGTGCATCGACGAGGATCTGCAGCGTCTCGTCGCGGGCGAAGGCCATGCCGGAGGTGACGATGGACAGCAGGGCCGAGACCGTGATGAGCGCGGCAACGGTGAGCCACCGTGTGGGTCGAAGAACTGTGTTCACAGTGGAAAACGCTAGAAATGCGGCCACTCCCGCACACTGCGGTCGGCCTCCCGATGGGATGTGGTTTTCCACATGATCGCTGTCGAGCCGGGAGGCGACCCGGCGCGCGCAGCAATGACGAAAGCCCACCCTCGCGCCGGCGAAGGTGGGCACAACCAGGGCCGTGTCCGCGCTCAGCCGCGGTCGGATCGCCCCGAGTCGTTCATACTCTCGAGATACAGCAGCACCGCGCCCACCCGTCGGCTGCGGTCGGTGTCCTTGGGCAGCTCGAGTTTGCCGAAGATCGAGTTCACATGCTTTTCCACCGCACTCACCGACATGTGCAGGCGGTCGGCGATCCCGGTATTCGTCAACCCCTGGGCCAGGGCCTCGAGTACCTCGCGTTCGCGGTCGGTGAGGGCGGCGAGCGGGTCGGCCCGCCGCATCGTGGTGAACAACTGCCGCACCACTTCCGGATCGAATGCGGTGCCGCCCGCCGCGACCCGCTCGAGATCGGCGAGGAAGGCGTCGACATCCGATACGCGATCCTTGAGCAGATACCCGATGCCGCCCAGCCCGCTGGTGAGCAGGCTGGTGGCATTGCGGTGCTCGACGTACTGCGACAACACCAGCACGGCCAGATCCGGATGCTGCTGCTTCAGCCTGCGGGCCGCGTCGATCCCCTCGGTGGAGAAGGTCGGCGGCATCCGCACATCCAGGAGCACGAGATCGGGCACCTCGGCCGCCACGGCGTAGTCGAGTTCCACCGCAGTGCCCACCGAGGCCAGCACCTCATGCCCCTCGTCGGCCAGCAACCGGGACAGCCCCTCGCGGAGCAGGGTCGAATCCTCGGCGATCACGATGCGCACGGAATCCTCGCTTCCACGACGGTCGGTCCACCCGCGGGGCTGCGCACCGATAATGTGCCGTCGAGCGCGGCGACCCGGCGCCGCAGGCCGGTCAAGCCCGATCCCGACGGGTCGGCTTCGCCGCAGCCGTCGTCGGTGGCGGTGAGGGTGACGGAGTAATCGTCGGCGGTCACCCGGACCGTCACCCGGTCGGCCCCGGAATGTTTGGTCGCGTTCGTGACGGCTTCGGCGGCAACGTAATACAGTGCGGCCGCCACATCGTGCGGTGGCCGGACATCCGGCTGTAGCTCGAGGTCCACCGGAAGGAAGGTGTGCGCCGACAGCCCCTCCAAGGCCGCGACGAGACCATGCTCGTCGAGCACCGCCGGGTAGATGCGCCACGCCACCTCGCGCAATTCGGTGAGCAGTGTCTGCGCCTGATCGACCGCGCGGTCGAGTTGGGCCGTGAGCCGCTGGTCGCCACGTTCGGCGGTGCGCCGGGCCCGGCCGATGTCAAGGGCGAGCGCGACGGCGCGCTGCTGGATGCCGTCGTGCAGGGCGCGTTCGATGCGACGTCGCTCGTCGTCGATCGCGGTCACCACGTCCGCCCTGGTGCGCTGGAGCTCGTGCAACCGGAACTGGGTCGCATCGCTGCCGAGGGTGCGCAGCGCCAGCCGGATATCCCACTGCCCGACGATCATCGCCACCCGAATTGCCAGATAGAACGCGATCGCGGCGACGATGAGCGCGGCGATGCCATCGGCGGCCGGGATACTGCCACGAACCAGCAGCACCAGCCCCCACCCCGCGTACCCGGTGCTGGCGATCAGCACCGCCGCCACCACGAGGCCGGCCGCCGGACCGTAGGCGAGGCGGACGAGCAGATACCCCGACGGGTCACGGTCCGGCAGATCGCGGACGACATCGGCGCCGAACCAGCGCACGAGCCGATCACGATCCCGCCGCGCCGCGCGAGCCAACGCGTCCCGCCCGCCACCGGCCAGTACCGCGGCCCCCGCGACGGCGGCCACTGCCCCCGCGACCACCCCGGCCACAGCACGGCACGAACGCTCGAACGAATGCCGAAGGTGCGCGATCACGCTCCGACCCTAACGGGCGCGCACGGACCGGACGCGACGCACGACGAACAGCCCCGCGGCTGCGATCACCGCGACGATCACCAGCTTCTGCAGGATGTCCGCGTACGGTTCGATACGAGTCCAGTTCTCGCCGAGGGCAAATCCGGAAAGCACGAACGCCGAGTTCCACAGTGCGCTTCCGGCGGCGGTCAGCACCAGGAAACGCCCGAGCGGCATCGCCTCGACACCGGCGGGCACCGACACCAGGCTCCGCACCAGTGGCACCATCCGGCCGAGAAACACCGCGGTGTTGCCGTGCCGGGCGAACCATTCTTCGCTGCGCGCCAGGTCGGCGGTGTTCACCAGCGGCAACCGGTCGAATATCGCGTACATCCGACGGCGCCCGAAGGCCTGCCCGATCAGATACAGCAGCAGGGCGCCGGCGACCGACCCGATGGTGGTCCACACGATGGCGGCGGCCAGCGAGATCTCGCCGCGCGAGGCCGCGAATCCGGCCAGCGGCAGGATCACCTCACTCGGAATCGGCGGGAACAGATTCTCCGCGGCGACCGCCAGCCCGGCCCCGGGGGACCCGAGCTGCTCCATCAGCCGCACGGCGGCGCCCGCGATTCCGTCCAGGTCACCGGTCTCGGTGTGCGACATGGCATGTACGAAGTTCATACATCGCACGGTACGAACGACGAACCCGCTGGTCGCTGCGGTTTTCCACCGGTTTCCGATGCCTCGGGGTGCGGATTACCGCACCCGGACGGCTAGGTGGTCGGTGGTGTGTAGGTGACCTGTCGGGCGACCGCGTCGTCGACCTGTTCGGGCGTGAGCAGCGGCACGGTGTGCGATATCGCGGCGCCGGACGCGGCGGTGCGGATGGCGAGCGCGGCGGCCGACACCTCGTCCGGCGCGTCACCGATGACGAACAAATCGTCCTCACCGAACGCGAAATAGCAGGCCTCCACATGCCCGCCCACACTTTCCACCATCTCCGTGATCGCCGCCCGGCGGACACTGCCGCCCTGCGCGAGCAACCCGGATGCCCCCTCCTGGGTGTAACTGACCCGCCACAAGTACTTCGGCATAACGCGACGCCTCCTTCTCGCAGGACGATCCCGGCCAGTCCCGACCCTAGGTTCGCGGAGATCGCCGCGCGGTCTTGCGGCGAGGCCGTCACCCCACTGATGCGGCACCGTGACAGTGGCGATACCCGCGTTCATGTTCCAACCATCGCAGCCTCAGTAGAGCCGTCGCCGAGCTACTCACGCAGTGAACTCTCCGGACGGTATCCTGCGCCGCTCCGGGAAGAACGCGTTGGGCGCCGAGGCGGGGATAGTGCCGTTTCGCTGTCGCGCCGAAGTATCGAGACGATCGAAGCGTTGGAGGAGTGCGACCCCGCGCAGCGCCGTGCGGTGGTGCACACGAAGTGCATCGTCGAACGAAACGACAGGATCGTCGCTGCGGAGGATCTTGGCGGTCGCGTGGATCGCGTGATTGCGTTCCACGGCCCATGTCCTGATCTCCTCGACCACTTCACGAAACTCGTCGTCGTGCTCGAGCCCCGCGCCGTCCCTCGCATCCGAACGACCGATCAGGGCTCGGCAGAGCGGCCCGATCGGCTCGATCCTGGGTTCCGCACCGCTGAGGTACCCGACCCGACTGGTCAACCGGTCGGTGATCAGCGAGTCGAGAATCGCCACGGCTTCCAGGTAGTACCCCCGTTCGATACAGTGCTGCACTCGATCAAATGCCCCGACGTAGCGGTGCCACCGCCGATAGCCGAGCGTTGCACCCTGCGATTTCTCACGACTCTCGCCCACGAGACCCTCCGAGATTTCGATCGAGCCGCGCCGAAACGACGCCGCACCAACCCCACCAACGTTTGCCTGTGCCCCAGTTCGGGCGGGCAGTGCAGCCTGAGCGCCGATCCACCCGACCCGCCAAATCTACACCGGCCCATCGGAACAACAGCTCGACTTGCCGACTAACTGCCCGGTATGAAGACCAAGATCGGGCCACGCAACGCCCGACCGAGACCGACCTGCGCGAGTATCGGTCACGAATAGCCACCGACACACCCCGGCCGCATACGAACTATGTCGACGTGTGGACTCATTGCCACATCGGAGACCGCGATGTCATCCGGCTGACAGCAGATTGCATCGCCCGATGCGACACCTGAGGTAGCCACGAGGCTGTCGTCCCCTTCCCGAGACACGGTGCCGCAGCGGATCACCGTGGCGGGCACGAATATTCACATCTCCGCCAGCCCGGACAACGCCGAGATACGGCCGCTCGGACATCGAAGAACTCGCCGTCACGCACGCCTGCGACGAAGGCGCCCCATTCGGCGGCGGTGAAGAGCAGGGTGACGCCGGACCCGGCGAGAGTGACCGAGCCGTCGAGGTGGTGAATGATCGCCGGGGCATCGGCAATCGCGTGCGGGGCGTTGGCGCATGCGGCGGCGAGGAAGGCCGGCCGGACGGAGGCGGGCAGCGCGATAACTGGTTGGGCGGCAGGGTCGTTCGCGGGATCGTCGCCGTCCGGACCGGCATGGACGGCGGTGCTGGTTGGCATGATCCTCAGGTCCACGTTGTCCCGATCCATCAGGTCACGCAGGTGGCGGAGCTGTTCGGCCATGACACCTACACCCCCGACCAGACGGTCGAGGGTTTGCTCTTCGATCACCGCTTGCAACCAGAGCGGGTCAGACCCGACGAGACGCTGCCTGGCCATCCGAGCCCGAATCACCTGAGGCAGATCCAATGGTGCGATCTGAAGCCGCCACCCAACAACGCCGTCGCATACCCCTCCGTTTGGAGTGCCCAGTCAACGTCATTGCCTGATAGGTGAACTGACTCTTCGCCAGACCTTCCAGACCGACGAAAGCTTTGAACCAGTTCGGCAGGACCTCACTGAACGGTGCCCACCAGGTGCCTTGATCAATGCGACCCGCAAGGGAGGCGATGCGGTCGATCTGCTCGACATCGGCGCCGTACCGGCGCATCACGTATGTCATTGCCGTCCCGCAGTCGGCCCGAAGAGTTGCGGGCAATTTACGCCAAGCGTTCGATCTCCGCCGCCAGTTCCGCTCCTGTCATCGGCTCCCGAGCGATGACGGCGATCGTGTCGTCGCCGGCGATGGTCCCGACGACGTATGGCAGCGAGGCCCGGTCCAACGCGCTGGCGAGGAAGTGGGCGGCGCCGGGTGGGGTGCGCAGGACGGCGATGTTGCCGCTGGCGTCGGTGGAGACCAGCAGGTCGCCGAGGAGTTTGGAGAGGCGGCCGGTGCCGCCGGTGACGCCGCGGACGGGGCTGCCGTCCTCGGGGACGACGTAGACGCCCGCACCGCCGTCGGCGGCGCGCAACTTCACCGCGCCGAGTTCGTCGAGGTCACGAGACAGGGTGGCCTGGGTGGTTTCGATGCCTTCGGCGGCGAGCAGGGCGGCGAGTTCGGTTTGGCTGCGCACCGAATGCGCTGACAGCAGCGCCACGATGCGGGACTGGCGGCCGGCCCGGGTCGCGGCGGTGGCCGGACCCGGGGCGCCGGTGTCGGAGGTGGGCACGCTCATCGTCGGCCGTTCTGTCTGTCGAGCAGCCACACCAGCAGCGCCTTCTGGGCGTGCAGGCGGTTCTCGGCCTCGTCCCAGACCACGCTCTGCGGGCCGTCGAGCACCTCGTCGGTGATCTCCTCGCCGCGATGAGCGGGCAGGCAGTGCAGCACAACGGCTTTCGGCTGCGCCTTGGCGAGCAGGCCGGCGTTGATCTGGAAGCGGCGGAACGGGCCGACGCGGTCGAGGCCGTCGTTCTCCTGGCCCATCGAGGTCCAGGTATCGGTGACCAGTGCGTCCGCGCCCTCGGCGGCGATGCGCGGATCGTCGGTAAGGGTGACGCTGCCGCCGGTGTCGGCCGCACGGGCCCGCGCGGCCTCCACGACCCACGGCAGCGGCGCGAAACCCTCGGGCGCGGCAATGGTGACGTGCAGGCCCGCGGTGACGCCGCCGAGCAGCAGCGAATGGGCCATATTGTTGGCGCCGTCGCCGAAGTAGGCGAGCTTGCGTCCGGGCAGCGGGCCGAGCTGCTCGGTGAGGGTGAGCAGATCGGCCAGCACCTGGCACGGATGGAATTCGTTCGACAGCGCGTTCACCACGGGAACCGTTGCGGTGGCGGCCATCTCGTCGAGCCTGGACTGTTCGAAGGTGCGCCAGACGATGGCGTCGACGTAGCGCGAGAGCACCCGTCCGGTGTCGCCGAGGGTTTCCTCACGGCCCAGCTGGGTGTCGCGGCCGTCGACGACGACGGCGTGCCCGCCGAGCTGGGCGATGCCGAGCTCGAAGGAGAACCGGGTGCGGGTGGAGTTCTTCTCGAAGATCACCCCGACCCCGCGCGGGCCCTCCAGCGGACGACGCGCGAACGGCGCGCCCTTGAGTTCGGCGGCCAGGGCCAGCACCTCGGCCTGCTCGGAGGGTGTCAGGTCGTCGTCACGCAGGAAATGCCGTACCGCCGTGGCCGGGATCGAGCCGTTCACGGGGGTGGAATCGGACAGCGTCATGCGGAGGCTCCCTTCGCGTCGGCCGCGGCGAGATCGAGGATCTCGGGCAGATCGGCGACGAAGTTGTCGGATTGGGTTTCGGTGAGCACCAGCGGCGGCGCCAACCGGATGACGTTCGGCTTGGCCGGATTCACCAGATAGCCTGCGTCCCGCGCCCGCGCCTCGACCTGCGCGGCCACGTCCTCGGTGAGGACGATGCCGATCAGCAGTCCCGCGCCGCGCACGTGATCGATCAGCGGGTGTTCGAGCAGCGCGATGCCGTCGCTGAGCCGCTTGCCCAGCGATTCCACGTGCGCGAGCAGACCCTGTTCGTCGATGGTGCGCAGCACCGCGAGGGCGGCCGCCGCGCAGACCGGGTTACCGCCGAAGGTGGTGCCGTGCAGGCCGGGAGTGAGCAGGTCGGCGGCCTTGCCGGTGGCCAGCACCGCCCCGATCGGCAGCCCGCCGCCGAGGCCCTTGGCCAGGGTGATGACATCGGGGACGATGCCGACGGCCTGGTGGGCGTAGAACTTGCCGGTGCGCCCGATACCGGTCTGCACCTCGTCCAGGATCAGCAGCGCACCGTGCTTCGCGGTGATCTCGCGGGCCCGCACCAGGTAGTCCAGCGGCGGGACCACGACACCGCTCTCCCCCATCATCGGTTCGAGGAAGACCGCGGCGGTATCGGAATCGACCACCTTCTCCAGCGCGGCGGCGTCACCGTAGGGCACGTGCACCACACCGGGCGGCATCGGCTCGAACGGCGCCCGCTTGGACGGCTGCCCGGTGAGCGCGAGCGCACCCATGGTGCGGCCGTGGAAGGCCTCGTCGCAGGCGACGATCTTGCGCCGGCCGGTGAGCCGCGCGATCTTGAACGCGGCCTCGTTGGCCTCGGTGCCGGAGTTGCAGAAGAACGCTTTGCTGTCACCGGTGCGGCCGTCACCGAAGTGGTCGAGCAGCCGTTCGGCCAGTTCGATCACCGGCTCGTTGCCATAGATGTTGGACACGTGCCCGAGCGTGCCGAGCTGCTGGGTGACCGCCTCCAGGATCGCCGGATGGGCGTGGCCGAGACTGTTGACGGCGATCCCGCCGAGGAAGTCGACATAGCGATTGCCGTCGGCGTCGTAGACCACCGCGCCCGCACCGCGCACCAGCACGATGTCGGGGGTCTTGTAGTTGTGCATCAGGGCGGCCGACCACCGCTGCCGCAGGTCCTCTGTGCTCATGCTCCGGCTCCGTTTTCGTTCGTCCGCCCGGACGGTGCCGGGGTGACCATGGTCCCGATGCCCTCTCCGGTGAACAGTTCCAGCAGCACCGAATGCGGGACGCGTCCGTCGATGACGTGCGCGCTCGGCACCCCGCCACGCACCGCGCGCAGGCAGGCTTCCATCTTGGGCACCATGCCCGCATCCAGGCGCGGGAGCAACTCCGCCAGGGCGTCGGCGTCGATGGACGAGGTCAGCGACGAGCGGTCCGGCCAGTCGGTGTAGAGGCCCTCGACATCGGTGAGGACCACCAGTTTCTCCGCGCCGATGCCCTCGGCCAGTGCGGCCGCGGCGGTGTCGGCGTTGATGTTGTGCACGACGCCGTCGGCGTCGGGGGCGATGGTGGACACCACCGGGATGCGGCCGGCACCGATGAGGTCGAGCACGGCGGCGGGGTTCACCTCGGTGACGTCGCCGACCAGGCCGATATCGGTGGCCTCGCCGTCGACGTCGACGGTGCGGCGGGTGGCGGTGAACAGATGCGCGTCCTCACCGGAGATGCCGACCGCGTACGGTCCGTGCGCGTTGATCAGCCCGACGAGCTCGCGCCCGACCTGGCCGAACAGCACCATCCGCACCACATCCATGATCTCCGGTGTGGTGACCCGGAAGCCGCCGCGGAACTCGCCGGTGAGCCCGAGCCGCTTCAGCATCGCGTTGATCTGTGGGCCGCCGCCGTGCACGACGACCGGGTGCACGCCGACGGTGCGCAGGAACGCCATATCGGCGGCGAAATCGCGCTTGAGCCGGTCGTCGATCATGGCATTGCCGCCGTATTTGACGACGACGATCTTGTCGTGGAACTTCTGCAGCCACGGCAGCGCGTCGGCGAGGACGTGCGCCTTGTCCAGGGCCGAGAGGCTGTGCAGGATATCGCCGGTCATGAGCTGTAGGCCGAATTCTCTTCGACGTAGCCGTGCGAGAGGTCGGTGGTGCGGATGCTCGCGGTGCCGTCGCCGAGCCGCAGATCGATGTGGACCTCGATATCGGTGCCCGACAGGTCCACCTCGCGTGCGCCCGGTGCGCCCATGCCGTCGACGCACACCGGCTGCCCGTTGAACGACACCGAGATCAGGTTCGGGTCGAGGGTGATCGGTGCGATGCCGACGGCGGCGAGCACACGCCCCCAGTTCGGATCCGAGCCGAACAGAGCGGTCTTGACCAGACTGTCGCGCGCCACGGCGCGGGCAGCGATCAGAGCCTCGTCCTCGTCGACGGCACCGGCGACGGTGACGACCACGCGCTTGGTGACACCCTCGGCATCGGCCATCAGCTGGGCGGCCAGATCATCGCAGACCGCGAGCACGGCGGCGTCGAGTTCATCCTGCGTCGGGGTGACCTCGCTGGCGCCGTTGGCCAGCAGCAGCACGGTGTCGTTGGTGGAGCAGGAGCCGTCCACATCGAGCCGGTCGAAGGTGAGCCGGGTGGCCTTGCGCAGCGCCTGATCCAGTTGCTCGGCACTGGCCTGCGCGTCGGTGGTGAGCACGACCAGCATGGTGGCCAGCGACGGCGCGAGCATGCCCGCACCCTTGGCCATGCCGCCGACGTTCCACTTGTTCTTATGGTGGAACGACGCCTCTTTCGGCACGGTGTCGGTGGTCATGATGGCGTAGGCGGCGTCGGTGCCCCCCGACATGCCGCCGCCCATCTCGTGCACGATCTCGGTCACGGCCGGAATGAGCTTGTCCATCGGCAGCCGGTCACCGATCAGGCCGGTGGAACACACCGCGATCTCGCCCGCGCCGGTCTCGGTACCCCAATTGCTCAGTGCGGTGGCCAATTCCTCGGCGGTGCGGTGCGCGTCCTGGAAACCGCCGGGCCCGGTGCAGGCATTGGCGCCACCGGAATTGAGGATGACCGCGCGCAGCGCACCGGATTTCAGCACCTGCTGCGACCACAGCACCGGCGCGGCCTTCACCTTGTTGCGGGTGAACACCCCGGCCGCGGCGTACTCGGGTCCCTCGTTGAACACCAGCGCCAGATCGGGATTGCCGTTGGCCTTGATCCCGGCGGCGATACCCGCGGCGCGGAAACCGAGCGGCGCCGTCACACCCTGAGTGCGGATCAGCTTGCCGTCGGCGGTGTCGGTTGTCGTCACGGTGCCACTCCTACGGTGGAAAGTCCTGCGGTCTCCTCGATCCCGAGGGCCAGATTCATCGATTGCACCGCGGCGCCCGCGGTGCCCTTGGTCAAGTTGTCGACCGCGCCGATCACCACGAGCAGGCCCGCGGCCTCATCGATGGCGACCTGCAGGGCGACGGCGTTGGAACCGAGCACCGCACCGGTCTGCGGCAGCACACCTTCGGGCAGCAGATGGACGAAAGGCTCGTCGGCGTAGGCCTTCTCGTAGACCGCGCGAGCCTCGGCGGCGTCGACCTTCACCGGCGCGGTGCAGGTGGCCAGGATGCCGCGCGGCATCGGCGCGAGCACCGGGGTGAACGAGACGCTGACGTCGGTGCCGCCGGCGGCGCTGAGATTCTGCGCGATCTCCGGGGTGTGCCGGTGGGCGCCGGCGATGTTGTAGGCGCGCACCGAACCCATGACCTCCGAGCCGAGCAGGCCGACGTCGAGTTTGCGGCCCGCGCCGGAGGTGCCGCTGACCGCGACCACGTTCACCTTCGGCTCGATGATTCCGGCGGCGATGGCGGGGGCCAGCGCCAAGCTGGCGACGGTCGGGTAGCAGCCGGGGACCGCGATCCTGGTGGCGCCGCGCAGCTTGTCCCGGCCGCCGGGCAGTTCCGGCAGACCGTAGGGCCAGCTGCCCGCGTGCGGGCTGCCGTAGTACTTCTCCCACGCGGCAGCGTCGGTGAGCCGGAAGTCGGCGCCGCAGTCGATGATGACCGTCGAGTGCGGCAGCTGCTCGGCGAGCGCCGCGGACTGCCCGTGCGGCAGACCGAGGAAGACCACGTCGTGACCGGCCAGTTCCTCGACGGTGGTGGGCGCGAGCACACGGTCGGCGAGCGGCAGTAGATGCGGCTGGAGCGCACCGAGCCGGGTGCCGGCGTTGGATCCCGCGGTCAGCGCCCCGATGACGAGGCGCCCGGTTCGGTACTCCGGATGACCGAGCAGCAGGCGCAAGACCTCGCCGCCCGCGTATCCGCTGGCACCAGCAACCGCGACCCGCACGACGGGTCCGTCCGAGGAATCAACCATGTGATGATTATGCACGACCATGCAAGCTCATTCACCGGCGGTGCGGGAATTTCCCTTATCCACACTACCGCCGGATGCGCTAGGCTTAGAACATGCGTTCGAATCGCGTGTTCGACGATCGGTTGAAGGCCCTGGACAAGGCCACCGATGGTCTGCTCGCGCTCGACCTCACCCAGGCCACCGACGCCGACCTCGACGAGCTCCAGCGCCGGGTGGAATCGCGGACACGGCATCTGGCGGGCTTCGTCGTCCGGGTGGTGGCGCACCGTCGCCGACCGGGCGATCGCGAGGAATAGGCGCAGCGCGAGACCGGCGTCGCCGTTGCGGCCGGGCAAGACCGGCCCGGCGGGTTCACTCGCGCCCGGCCGCCTCGTCCCGCCCGGCCGCCTCGTCCCGCCCGGCCGCCTCGTCGGCCCCGGTCACCCTGTCCCGTCCGGTCACCCCGTCCCGTCTAGTCGCCCCGTCGGACCCGGCCGTATCGCCACGCGACCCCTGGTCGCCGCGCGCACCCACCCACCGGGCCAGTAGCGGGAACAGCAGCACCGTCGTCGCACCGGCCGCCACCATCGTGGACGCCAGCCCCTGTTCCATCAGACCGGTGCTGGTCGCCACCTGGGTGACGGCGACGATGATCGGCAGCCCGGTCGCGGCGTACAACGCCAGCTGCAACCGTTCGCGCGGGTCGCCGAGATTGGCGCCGTGCGGAACGAACCGCTCGCTGAACCACACCGGCACCCCGCGGGCCACCGCGATCGACACCACGAACAACGCCCAGGTGACCGGCTCGTCGGCCACCGCGGCCACGTCGATGCCCATCCCGGAGACGACGAAGAAGATCGGAATGAGCACCCCGTAACCAATGGTCTCGAGCGAGGCACCGATCTCCTGGCGTTCCCCGCCGAGCAGTTTGCGCAGGATGATGCCGGCGGCGAACGCGCCGAGCACCACATCGAGCCCGAACTCCTCGGCCAGCGTCATCAGCACCAGCAGCAGCAGGAACACCACCCGCACCGGCAGCTGCGCGGTCCCGGCCGACAGTTCGGTGAGCAACCGCCCGAAGGCGGGCACCCGGTCCAGGATGTGCTGATGCATCAGGCCGATCAGGGCGGCCGCGATCGCGAACAACACCAGCACCACGATCGCGGCACCGATATTGCGGCTGGTCAACAGGATCGACATGGCCACAACGGGGCCGAGCTCGCCGACGGCGCCGTGCGCGAGCACCGCTCGGCCGAGACCGGAGTCGCGGATGCCGCGCGCCTTGATGATCGGCAGCAGCGTGCCGAGGGCGGTCGAGGTCATCGCGATGGCCACCGCCGCGACCGCGGTGAACGTCGCGTCGTTGGCGACCACCGCGACGAACAGCATCGCCATCAGCAGGCAGGCGAGCCAGGTGAACCAGGCGGTGCGCCCGCGCCTACCGCGGAGCAGTTGTGGGTCGAGTTCGTAGCCGGCCAGCAGGAACAGCATGCCGAGCCCGAGTTCGCTGAGCAGATCGACGCCGCCACCGGTATCGGCCAGGCCGAGCGCGTGCGGGCCCAGCACCACCCCGAACAGCAGCAGGATCACCACGTCCGGCACATAGCCGCGCAGCAGGCGCGCGATCAGCGGTGCCGCGACGGCGGCGGTGCCGATCCAGAACAGCGACACGATCGGCGCCACGCTCGCGCTGCCGGCCGCCTCGGCCAGGTTCACCATCCGGTCATGGTGGCACGGCGCGACGACCGGTCACGGGTACGACACCGGCGATGGTGGCCGGCCGTCGTCTTCGGAGCAGAAATTTTCCGCTCGACGGTGTCGATCCGGGTGTGCGCCGTTCGTGTAGGGGATGAGACCGTGCATCGGCCGGTCCGGAAAGGAGCCGGAACAATGAGCAGAATCATTGCCGTGGTGAGCGTGACACTGGACGGCGTCATGCAGGCACCGGGGCGCGCGCAGGAGGATCCACGCGACGGATTCGCCCACGGCGGCTGGGCATACCGATTCGGCGACGAGGTGCAGGCCAGGGTGATGGCCGAGCACATGGCCGAGCACCAGGGCGCCCTGCTGCTCGGACGCCGCACCTACCTGGATTTCGCCGGATATTGGCCACACCGGTCCGGCAATCCGTTCACCGAAGTACTGAACAAGACCGACAAATACGTCGCATCGACGACGTTGATCGAACCGCTGCCGTGGCAGAATTCGATCCTGCTGGACGGAGACGCGGTCCAAGCGGTCCCCCGGCTACAGCAGCGGCGGCCCGAGCTGGATCTCGTGGTGCTCGGCAGCGGGAATCTGCTCCGATCGCTGATGGCGCACGGTCTGGTCGACGAGTATCTGCTGCAGATCCATCCACTGGTGCTCGGGAGCGGGCGGCGACTGTTCGACGGACGGACCACGGTCGGCGATCTCCACCTGGTCGACTGTGTCCGCACCACGACCGGGGTGCTGATCGCGACCTATCGCACCGCCGAGAGGAGCTGACGATGCCGCAATACCTGCTGGGGATCTACCAACCCGATACCGAGAAGGTGCCCGACGATCTCGACGAGATCATGCGCGATCTCGAGGCTCTCAACGACGAGATCCAGGCCGCGGGCGCGTGGGTGTTCGCCGCCGGGCTGCACGCGCCGAGCGCCTCGACGGTGGTGCGGGCGAACGGGCCCGACACGCTGATCACCGACGGGCCCTACATCGAGGCGAAGGAACATATCGGCGGATTCACCATCATCGAGGTGGCCGATCTGGACGAGGCGCTGCGGTGGGCGAGCAGGCTGGCCGCGGTGGTGACCTTGCCGATCGAGGTGCGGCCACTGGCCGGGGGCTAGCGGTGCGCTCCGGCGAGCACGATCGGGACGACCGTGCGGCGCCGCCGGTGACCGAGGCGCACATCCGGGAGGTGTTCCGCGACAACTACGGTCGCGCGGTGGCCTCGCTGATCCGCGTCTTCGGCGATATCGGCCTCGCCGAAGACGCGGTCCAGGACGCGTTCACCGCGGCGGTCGTGCGCTGGCCGGCGGACGGGCTGCCGCCGAGCCCGCCCGGCTGGATCATCACCACCGCCCGGAACCGGGCGATCGATCGGCTGCGCCGCGACGCTTCCCGCGCCGACCGGCATGCCGAGGCCGCGCTGCTGTATGCCCGCGACGAACCGGCGCCACGGGAGGCGGTGCCCGATGATCGGTTGCGGCTGATCTTCACCTGCTGTCATCCGGCGCTGGCGATGAACGCGCGGGTGGCGTTGACCTTGCGGCTGCTCGGCGGGTTGAGCACCGCCCAGATCGCACGAGCGTTCCTGGTGCCGGAACCGACCATGGCGCAGCGACTCGTGCGCGCCAAGAACAAGATTCGTGACGCCCACATCCCGTATCGGGTGCCCGGCGCCGATGAGCTGCCGCAGCGGGTGCCATCGGTACTCGCGGTGATCTACCTGATCTTCACCGAGGGCCACACGGCCACCGGCAGCGCGGAATTGCTGCGCGCGGACCTGTGCGCCGAAGCGATTCGGCTGGGCCGGGTGCTGCGGGAATTGCTGCCGGACGACCCGGAAGTGCTCGGGCTGCTGGCGTTGATGCTGCTCACCGACGCCCGGCGCCCGGCCCGCACCGACGACGACGGCACCCCGATCGCGGTGTCCGAACAGGATCGCCGCCGGTGGGACCGGGCGCTCATCGCCGAGGGGCACGCACTCGTCCGGGAGTGCCTGCGCCGCAATACGCCGGGGCCCTACCAGATTCAGGCCGCGATCAATGCCGTGCACACCGACGCCGCGACCGCCGCCGACACCGATTGGGCGCAGATCGTGCAGCTCTACGACCAGTTGACGGCGGTCGCGCCGAGCCCTGTCGTCGCGCTCAATCGCGCGGTGGCGGTCGCCGAAACCGAGGGCCTGGCCACCGCGTTGCCCCTGGTCGAGGATCTTCCGCTCGCGGACCACCATCTCTTCCATGCCGTGCGCGCGGACTTGCTGCGTCGCCTCGGCCGAGCCGAGGAAGCCCGCACCGCCTACGACGAAGCCATTCGCCGGACCACCAACGAGGCCGAACGTCGCTACCTGCTCCGCCGGCGCGAGGAGCTAGCCCGGCGGCAGGACGGCGGGCGGTGAGTCGTCCTCGGCTCGGGTGCCGACCTGCTTGCGTAGGAAGGCCTCCAGTGGAGTGAGCACGGCCTGCGGGTCGTCGACGAACGGCCAGTGCCCGAGCCCTTCCAGGATGTGGATCTCGGCGTCGGGGAAGAAGGTTCGCTGCTGGTCGGCGAAGCGCACCGGGATGTAAGGGTCGCCGTCACCCCAGATCACGCAGACCGGCAGACCATCCGCCGCGAGGCCGGAGTCCTTCTCCGGGAACGCACTGCTCGGATCGCGCGAATTCCGGTAGAGCCGCAGCACGGCCCGCTTGTGGGACCAGTCCGCGTAGCGGGCCACCCGCTCGACGTAGCTGCGCGGGATCGGGCGTGGGTTGTCGCGGCTGAGCGCGATCCGCATGGCGCGCCGGTTGCTCATCAGCTGGAACAGCTCGCCCAGGAGGGGCGTCTGCCAGATCTTGGCGTAGCGATGCCAGCGGTAACCGTCGAGGACACCGCAGTTGATCACCGTGAGGCTCGCGAGTTCGTCGGGGTGGTCGAGCATCCACCGCATGCCCCACGGCCCGCCGAAATCGTGCAGCACCAGGTGCACCCGATGCACACCCAGCTGGTCGAGCAGCACGCCGAGGAACCGCGCGTGCCCGATCACGCTGTGGTCGAACGTCCGCGGACGTTCGGAGCGTCCGAAGCCCGGCATGTCCATGGCGATCACCCGGGCGAACCCGGCGATGACCGGAGCCAGCTCGGCCCAATCGTCCATGGGACCGGGATTGCCGTGCACGAACACGACCGCTTCCGCGCTCCCGCCGGGATCACTGTCGTAGACGGCGCAGCGCACACCGTCGACCGTGTGCTGGGTGAGCTCGAGTTCCGAAATGGTGTCAGACAAGTCGCAGCATCCTTGATCGTCGCCCCCGCCAGCTCCGATGCCACTGGCTGTGCCGCGAAGCCTACCGCCACCGGAGGCCGGCGGGCCCGGCTTCGACCGATTGCCCGCCCGGCCGCGGGCGCGTTCAGCGCTTCTCGACGACCCGCTCCCCCGCGCCCGGCTTCCAGATGGTGATCTCGAGGCGATCGTCGACCACCTCCACCGATGAGGCGGTGGTGAGATCGGCGACGAAGAAGTGATCGAACTCCTGGTCACGAATGTCGAAACCGCTGTCGTCGAACAGCTTCTGCGCGAATCGCGCATGCACCGCGCGGTCGGCGATATCGGTGACGCGCCCGAAGAGTTTGGCGTCACCATCGGAGACATGGGTGTCGACGGTGGCGGTGTGCAGGCAGAACCGGGGATCGCGGGCCAGATCCTTGAACTTCGTGGTGTTCGGCATGCCGACGATCACCAGCTGGTCCTCGAAGATCATCGGCTCGACCGGACTGATCCGCGGGAAGCCGTCGGAGCGGAGCGTGCCGAGCATGCAGAGGTTGCCGGTGGCCTTGTGGCGGCGCAGGAAGACGGTGGAGATCCGGGGCGCTTCTTCGGTGAACTGGCTCCAAGTGGTCATAACCCGACGGTACGAGCCATTGCTGACATCTTCTGTCAAGGTTTACGGCTAGTCTGCGGGTGTGCGGGCGAGCCGATTGGTGCAGTTGCTGTTGTTGCTCCAGACGCGCGGCCGGTCCACGGCGGCGCAGCTGGCGCGCGAACTGGAGGTCTCGGTGCGCACGGTCTACCGCGATATCGACGCGCTGTCGGCGGCGGGGGTGCCGGTGTACACCGAACCGGGACGGGCAGGCGGGGTCGAGCTGGTCGACGGCTACCGGACCCGTCTCACCGGGCTGACCAGCGACGAAGCCGATGCGGTGCTGCTGGCCGGCCTGCCGGGCGCCGCCGCCGATCTGGGGTTGGGCACGGTGCTGGCGACCGCGCAGCTCAAGGTGCTCGCCGCGCTCCCGCCGGAACTGCGTGGCCGTGCCACCCGGATCGCCGAGCGCGTGCACATCGACGCACCCGGCTGGTTCCACCGGCCCGAACAGACTCCGACGCTGGCGACCGTCGCCGATGCGCTCTGGCACGACCGCAGGCTGGTGATCCGCTACGCCCGCAAGGACCGCACGGTCGAGCGCACCCTCGACCCACTCGGGCTCGTCTTGAAGGCCGGCACCTGGTACCTGGTCGCGCGCGAGGGCACGGCGGTGCGGTCCTATCGCGTCGGCCGCATCGAATCGGCTACACCGAGCGGCGAAACCTTCGACCGCCCGGACGATTTCGACCTGTCCGCGCATTGGACGGCGTCGGCGGGGGAATTCGCGCGGTCGATGCTGCGGGTGCGCGCACGATGCCGGATCGCCGGGACGCATCTGGGCCTGCTCCGATTGATGAACGATCCCGCGGCCGTCAGCGAGGCGTTGGCCTCGGCCGGCCCACCGGATGACGACGGCTGGGTAGAGCTGACGGTGCCCTCCGAATCCTGGGATGTGCTGATGACCGGCCTCCTCCCGCTGGGCGAATTCGCCGAGGTGATCGAACCGCCCGAACTGCGAGCCCGCTTCGCTGCCACCGCCGCCGGCATGCACGCGCTGTATCGCTAGCCGCCCGGTGGCCTGCTCACCGGCGTCCTCACTCGGGTGGTTGCCAGGTGAGCGCGGGCGCGAACGAGCCGAGCATCGCGCGCCCGGGCGTCAGCCGCAGGAGCGTATCGCGCACCAGCACCGCGGGGGCCGATGACAGATGTGCGGCGATGCCGATGCGGCGCGAGCGGCGGGCGATGTCCTGGGTGCGGGGCCGGCGGATCCGGTCGTATTCGGCCAGCGCGGCAGGCACCGCATCGCTGCGGTCGAGCAGCGACGCGAGGGTGACGGCGTCTTCGAGGCCCTGATTGGCGCCCTGGCCCATATTCGGGGTCATGGCGTGCGCGGCGTCACCGAGTAGTGCGACTCGCCCGAGGACGTAGCTCGACAGCGGAGGCAGTTCGTAGATGTCGTGCCGCAGCACCGAGCCGGGCGCCACGGCATCGAGCAGCGCCGGGATCGGATCGTGCCAGGCGCCGAAACGCCGCCGCACCTCGGCGTATTCGCCGTCGGATGCGCGAAGTCCCGGCGCCGAGTTGGCGACACCGAACATGTAGACGCGATCGTCAGGCAGGGCGATGACGCCGAAACGCTCACCGCGACCCCAGCTCTGGCCGCCGTCGTGCAGCGCGGGAACCGGATGCGCGGTGATCATCCGCCAGGCGGTGTAGCCGGCGTAGCGGGGCGCGGGCGCGCCGGGGAACACCGTTTGCCGTACCGCGCTGTGGATTCCGTCGGCACCGATGACGAGGTCGGCGCTGGACACGCCACCGCTGTGCACTACCTCGACCTGATCATCGGCGTGTTCGACGCCGGTGACAGTGCAGCCGAGCCGCACGGTTTCGGCCGGTACCGCACTGCTCAGGATCTCGAACAGGTCCGCCCGGGGGATCATCACCACTTCGCCGAAGCGACGTTCCAGCTCGGCGGTGTCGGTGCGGGTGAGCCAGCGGCCATCGGGCCTGCGGATGCCCGCGTCGGTGTCGGCCATCGCTCGCTCGCGCACCGGGTCGCCGAGGCCGATCCGGTCAAGTGCGCGTAATCCGTTGGCCCACAGGGTCAATCCCGAGCCCGCCTCACCGACCGCCGCGGCGCGTTCGAGGATCTCGATCCGCCAGCCCCGCCGGGCCAGGGCGACGGCGGTCGCGAGACCGCCGATCCCCGCGCCCACGATGATCGCGCGCTGTTCCGTGTGCCGCGTCGCCGCCATCCCAGCCTCCACTACATCCGTAGTAACAATTACTACAAATGTAGTATGGATTCCGTGGAACAGAAACACTCGGTGGGCCAGAACACACCCGCGAGCCCGCACCCGCCCGGTCAGGGCGCGGAACCGACCAGGCGCGAACGCGTGCTCGACGCCGCGATCGATCTGCTCGGCGCCCGCGGCCCCCGCGCACTGACCCACCGCGCGGTCGATGAAGCCGCCGCCGTACCCGTCGGCACCACCTCCAACTACTTCCGCACCCGCGAGGCGCTGCTCACCGGGATCACCGAACGCTTGGAGCAACGCGACTACGCGGACTGGTCGGCGCTGACCACCGCCCCGCTGCCGGACACGGTCGAGCAGCTCGCGGCCGGAATGGCGCGGTTCGTCGGGCACGCCGTCACCGCCGACCGCACCCGCACCCTCGCCAGATACGCGCTGTTCCTGGAGGCGCAGTCCGCGCCGGCGGTGCTGGCGTCCTTGCAGCGCGGGCACTCCCGGCTGTCCGCATGGGCAGGCGCGATGCTGCGGGCCGTCGGTGCGGGCGAATGGACGACGACGCCGATGGTGGACTATCTCGAGGGCCTCATCATGCATCGCCTGATCTCGGACGAGGCGGCCAGCGATCCGGCGCCGCAACTGCACCTGATGTTGCGCGCGCTGCTCAGCGCATCGGACGACAGCAGCGGTTGAATCGCCGACCGGGCCGGAAACACCTGCCCGCAGCAGGATTTCGCGTGCTAACCGGAGTTGCGCAGCGCCGTGGCCAGTCCGTTCATGGTGAGCAGGATCCCGCGCTTCACCAGTTCGGAGTCATCGCCCGCCCGCAATCGTCGCAGCAATTCCACCTGCATCTGGTTCAGCGGTTCCAGGTAGGGGAAACGGTTGTGAATGGATTCGGCCAGTGACGGGTTGTCCGAGAGCAGGTGATCGTTGCCGGTGATGGCGGCGTGCATGCGGGTGGTGCGGGCATGCTCCTCGCTGATCATGCCGAAGATCTGCTCGCGCAGCGCCCGATCCTCGACCAGTTCGGCGTAGCGCTGCGCGATGGCGAGATCGCTTTTCGCCATCACCTGCGCCAGATTGGACAGCACGGTACGGAAGAACGGCCAGCGCCGATACAGATCGGCCAGGGTCGCCAGCCGTCGCGGATCGTCACCGACCCAGTCCTCGAGCGCGGTGCCGGTGCCGTACCAGCCGGGCAGCATCACCCGCGCCTGACTCCACGACATGACCCACGGAATGGCCCGCAGATCGGCGACCGAATTGGTGGGCTTGCGTGAGGCGGGCCTGCTGCCGATGTTCAGGTCACCGACCTCGGCGACCGGGGTGGACTGGCGGAAGTACTCGACGAAACCCGGTGTGTGGTGCACCAGCCGGGCATACGCGGCGCGCGCCCTGGCGGCCAGCTCGTCCATCAGCTGGTAGGACGGTTCGGCGTCGGCGCCGAGGCCCTCCACGTCCAGCAGTGTCGATTCCAGGGTGCCCGCGATCAGCGACTCCAGATTCCGGTGCGCCGAACCGGATTCGGCGTACTTGGCCGCGATCACCTCGCCCTGTTCGGTGAGCCGCAGCGACCCGTACACCGCACCGGCGGGCTGGGCCAGGATGGCGTCATAGCTGCGGCCACCACCGCGGCCGACCGTGCCGCCGCGGCCGTGGAACAGCCGCAATCGGATCCCGGTCTTGCGCGCCACCTCCACCAGATCCAGTTCGGCCCGGTACAGCGCCCAGTTCGCGGCCAGATAGCCGCCGTCCTTGTTGGAATCGGAGTAGCCGAGCATCACTTCCTGGCGCATCCCCTTGGCTGCCACCAGATCCCGGTACACCGGCACTTCCAGCGCCGCCGCCAAGGTCGCCGCACCCGCCCCGAGATCCTCGATGGTCTCGAACAACGGCACGATGCCGGCCGCGCAACTCGGCGAACCGCCGGGCGCACCCGGATCCAGCAGCCCGCCCTCCTTCAGCAGCAGCGCGGCCTCGAGCATGTCGCTCACCGAGGTGCACATGCTGATGATGTAGTTCGGGATGGCGGGCTCACCGAAGGTCGCGACCACCTCGGCCGCGGCGCGCACGATATCGAGTTCCTTGGCCGCGAGTTCGCTCAACCGCGCGTGCGGGCCGAGCAGCGGGCGGCGGGTGCTCAGCTCCGCCGCCAGGATGCGCACCCGCTCCGGTTCCGGCAGGCTCGCGTAGTCCTGGTGCACGCCTGCCCAGGCCAGCAGTTCGGCCACGACCTGCTCGTGCACCTCCGAGTTCTGCCGCATATCCAGGCCCTGGAGGTGGAAACCGAACGTTTCCACGGCATGGCGCAGCGCGGCGAGGCGGTCATCGGCGAGCAGGCCGTCACCGGAGGCGCGCAGGGAGGCGTCGATGGCGTCGAGATCGTCGAGCAGCGATTGCGGATCGGAGTAGGCGGGGGCGCCGGTGCCCGTCGCGTCGGGTGTGCCGGCGGTGACCTGGCCAACGCCGATGCCCGCTCCCACTCCGAGCGCGACGACACCGGTCGAACGCAACGGAACGCCGAGCGCGGCCTCCGCTGTGGTGGTCAACCTTTCCCGGATACGGTGCAGCGCACGGCGATACGGCTCGTCGGCGTGGATCGAGGGGTCGGCGTAGCCCGCGGCGGCCAGTTCCGCCACCGCCTCGCTCACCCGCACCAGCCGCCCGGACTGCGACAGCGTCTTCTCCAGCTCCACAAGTTCCCGCAGATAGCGGCCGAACGCCAGGCCGGCCGCCTGCCCGGCCGCGGTGCGCACCACCTCGGCGGTGACGTACGGGTTGCCGTCGCGGTCACCACCGATCCAGGAACCAGGCCGCAGGATCGGCTTCGGCAGCAGCTCGGCGTCGGGCCAGCGGGAGCGCAGCGCCGCCCGGACCTCGGCGTTGATCGCCGGGATGACATCGAACAGTGTGAGCTCGTAATAGCGCAGCCCCACCGCGATCTCGTCCTGGATCCGCAGCCGCGCCAGCCGGATCAACGCCGTGCGCCACAGGGTCAGGACCTGACGGCGGATTTCCACTTCGAGGCCCGCGCGGTCACGTTCCGGGTAGTGCTGACGCCTGCGCATCAGTTCGGTGATCCGGCTCTGCACGTCGAACACCGTGCGGCGCCTGGTCTCGGTGGGGTGTGCGGTGATCACCGGCGACACCAGTGCGTCGGTGAGCAGATCGGCGACCTTCGCAGCCGGCAGCGCGGCCGCGTCGAGCTTGCGGTAGGTGGCCGCCAGCGACGAATCCTGCGGCGGCTCCCCGGCCGCCTCGTGTGCGGCTCGGCGCCGGTCGCGTTGCAGATCCTCGGCGAGATTGGCCAGCAGGACGAAATAGCTGAAGGCCCGGATCAGCGGCAGGGCCACATCGATGTCGACCCCGTCGAGCATGTCGGCGACGGCGCTGCGCCCGACCTCCTCCCGGCGTACCCGGAACGCCTCGACCCTGACCCGTTCGATGAGGTCGAACACCTCGGGACCTTCGTGGTCCCGGATGGTGTCGCCGAGTACGCCGCCGAGGAATCGGATGTCCTCGCGCAGCGGCCGGGTCGCGTCCTGCTCGGTCTCGATCCGCGGTTCGGTCATGTTCCGACAGTACTGCCGGAGATTGCCGAACATCTGCTCGGTCGGGCGGTGCGCCGGGCGGGAGGAGACGGTGCGGCGGATGCTCGCGCACCCGTCACCGGCGAGGGCGCAACCTCACAGTTCCCGGATGATCCGCGCCGGGTTGCCCGCCGCGAACACCCGGTCCGGCAGATCGCGGGTGACCACGCTGCCCGCGCCGACCACCGTGTCGTCGCCGATGGTGACCCCGGGACAGACGATCACCCCGCCGCCGAACCAGACGTTGTTCCCGATGACGATGGGCGCCGCCGACTCCCACCGCTGCCTGCGCCGCTCATGGTCGTCCATCGGGTGCAGGGCCGTCAGCAGCTGGCAGCGCGGGCCGATCGAGACGTCGTCGCCGATGGTGATGGGCGCGCAATCCAGCAGGATCGCATCGTAATTGAGGAAACTGTTCGCGCCGATCTCGATCAGGTAGCCGTAGTCGCACTGGAAGCGGGGCATGATCCAGGAACCCTCCCCCAGCTTGCCGAGCAGCTGCCGCAGCACGGTCTCGCGCCGTTCGGTCTCCTCGGGGCCGGTGCGGTTGAACTCGTCGCAGAGTGCTTGTGCCCGCCGCCGCTCGGCGACCAGCTCCGGATCGTTGTCCCGGTACAGCTCGCCGGCCAGCATTCGCGCCTTCTGTTCACCCATGCGGCCAGGTTAGCGGCGCTCGACGATCAGCTGCCGTCGCGCGCGGACACCGGCTTCGGCACACCCTGTTCGGTATCGTTCTGCGCGTCGGCGCCAGATCCCATGGCCCGGCACGCAACGGGAGGGCGAGATGGTGGACGGGGAGCCGTTCGGTCGATACCGCTTGGGCCGGATCATCGGCGAGGGCGGCATGGGGCGGGTATACGAGGCGTTCGATACGGCGACAGAGCGCACGGTCGCGCTGAAGGTCCTGCCCGAGGCACTGGCGGGCAATCGGGAATTCCGCGAACGATTCCGGCGGGAAGCCCATGCCGCGGCCCGGCTCAGCGAACCGCATATCGTGCCGATCCACGACTACGGCGAGATCGGCGGACGGCTGTTCCTCGATATGCGCCTGATCGACGGCGTGGATCTGGCCACCGTGCTCGCCGAGCGCGGTCCGCTGAGGCCCGAGCGGGCGGTGCACGTCATCGAACAGGTGGCCGCCGCGCTCGACGCCGCGCACGCCGCCGGGCTGGTGCACCGCGATGTCAAACCGTCCAACATCGTGCTCGGCGATCGCGATTTCGCCTATCTGATCGATTTCGGCATCGCCCGCGACGATTCCGCGACCGCGATGACCAGCGTCGGCACCACCCTCGGCACCTTCGCCTACATGGCACCGGAACGCTTCACGCCAGGACAGCAGACCGACGCCCGCGCCGACCTCTACTCCCTTGCCTGCGTGCTCTACGAATGCCTCACCGGCGCTCGGCCTTTCCCCGGCACCGTGGTAGCCGAGCAGATCGCCGCCCATCTCACCGCCGAACCGCCGCGTCCCAGCCGCGCCCGGGACGAGGTTCCCGCCGCCCTCGACGCGGTGATCGCGCGCGGGATGGCCAAGTCGGCGGATCAGCGCTATCGCAGTGCCGGCGAGTTCGCGGTGGCCGCCCGGCGTGCGCTCGATCCGGTCGGACCGGTGGATGCGAGCTCGGGGCGGCAGGAGGCGGTGTCCGGTGGGTCGGTGGCGCCCACCGTGCGGGCTTCGCACGCGACGCACGAACCGGTCGCCACCCGCGAACCGGGGATCGGCGGGCTTGCGGTGGCCTGCCTCGTGGTGGTCTGCGGACTGTCGTCGGCGCGGCTGATCGCGGCGTTGGCGAGCTACGGTGAGCCGCACTCGCGAAGCTTTCCCGATTACTGGCTCCCGGTGTTGGTGCTGGCGGCGGTGGCGGCGCTTGCGGTCCGCGCCCTGATCGTGCGCAGGCGCTCCACCGTCATCGTGTTCGCCTGCGTGCTGTTCGTCGCGGCTTTTCCGATGGCGCTCGGCGATTGGCCCGCCGATGTCACCGCCGATGTGCTGACCATGCTGGGGGTGAGTCGTGCGCTGGTGTTGCTGATCGTGTTCGCTGCGGCGGCCGTGCTGATGGGCGTCGGCGTGGCCGCCGGCGCGCCGCGCCGCGCGGTGGTGCCAGGACCGGGCGGCGCTGGTTCCGGTGGCGGTGGCACCGCGATGGCGTACGCCTCCTGGACGCAGCGGGTGGGCGCCGCGCTGCTGGACGGTCTGCCCGCGGGCCTGCTCACGGGCTCGGGTATGGGGCTCATGCGGGCATCGAGCCCCTCTCCCGGCGAGAGCACCGGCGGTGGCGTCGCGGTGATGATGCTCTGCTATGCGGCGCTGCTGGCGTATCTGCTCTGGAACGTCGGATTCCGGCAGGGCAGGTCCGGGCAGACCTGGGGCAAGCAGGTCGTCGGTATCTCGGTGGTCGGCGCGCAGACGGGCCGCCCGCTCGGCGTCGGCACATCCGTCGGGCGGCAACTCGCGCACATCGTGGATGCCCTGCCGTGCTACCTCGGATTCCTGTTCCCGCTCTGGGATGCCAAGGCGCAGACCCTCGCCGACAAGATGATCGGCTCGGTGGTCGTGCGGGGGGCGATCGCAGAGACGATGCTGCCACCGGGCGCGGGCGGCATCGATATCTCGCACACACCGTCGAATCACGCTGTCGACGCCCCGCATCCGGCCATCAACCCCGTCCCGCATGCGGGTGCCGCCCAGCTGGACCCACGCATGGACACCACCCGCTCGGCTCCGTCTTCTGCCGCCGACTCACGCCACGCGGTCACGGAGGTGGCCCCGCATGCGGCGCCCGCCGACGCCGGTGCACGGGTGGCCGGCCCCTGGCCCGACCCTGGTTCGGCGGTTCCTCCGAGAGCCGAGGCCCGGACGACCGCAACCGATTCCGACCTCGGGCCCACGAGCCGGACGAGCACCGAGGTCATGATCGGTGCGGCGGCCCTGGCCGTGGTGGCGGTTGTCGGTGTCGCCGTGGCCGTCACCCAGGCCGAGTCGAGATCCGGCCGGGAGCGCATGCCCGCGATCACCTCCGCCATCGAGGTGCCGGCGGGAGCACACGACATCGCGCTCGATCCGGCCGGCCGGAAGGCCTACGTCAGGGGCAATCTCGGCGGACCGGTGTCGGTGATCGATACCGGGACGAACACGGTCGTCGCGACCATTCCCGTCGGTCCCGAAACCGGTGGTGTGGCGGTCGACCCGGGCCGCGGCACGCTCTACGTGACCGACCGCGGCGAGCGCACAGTGACGCTGATCGACACCGGAACGCACCGAGACGTCGCCACGATTCCCGTCGGCTACGACCCGCAGTCGGTGATCGTCGATCCCGATTCGGCGACGATCTACGTCATCGGTGGCAGCCAGGTGTCGATCATCGATACCGGCACTCGGACGGTGACCGCGACCATTCCGGTCGACAGCAGCACTCGCAAAGCTGCCCTCGATCCCGGCGCCGACACCCTCTACGTCGTCGCGGACCAGGGCCTGATGATGATCGACACCAGGAGCAACACTGTCACCGGCAGCCTGGACATCCCCACTTACGACGACTACACGAGCCCGCTCGATGTCACGGTGGATCCAGCCACGCACACCGTCTATGTGACCGCGTACGGCGGGAACGACTCCGAAGACCGGTCACTGTCGATCATCGACCCGAAGAGTGGTGCACTGCTGGCCGCCCCCACAGCCGACGGCAATGCCCTCGATATCGCCATCGACCCGAGCGAACACACCGTGTATATCGCCAACTACACCGACGTTCAGCTGATCGACACGCAGACGCGGACCCAGATCGGCTCGATCGAGCTCGTGGCCGGGCAGAGCGCCGAGGACATCGCGGTCGATCCCACCTCGCACACCGTCTACGTGGCCGACGGTCCGTCGGTGCAGGTGATCAGCCGCTGATGGCCGCGGCTACCCGAGGGCGGCGGCCAACCGATCGGTGACGTCGATCAACCACGCCTCGTCCCCGTGCCGCCGGCCCCACAGCGTGGACTCGACCGCCCGCACCTGCGCCCACCTGCGGGCCCGCTCGCGGTCGAGTTCGGCCGCCTCGCAAAATATTTCGAGCCCGCGCAGCAGCTGCGGCACCGCGTCGGGCGCGAACAGCAGATGCGCGAAACGCAGGCTGCGGATAACGGTGAACGTGTCGTACGCGGGGTCGCCGACGTAGCCCTTCGGGTCGATCGCCAGGAACGGCTCGCGGTCCCCGAGCAACACATTCGCATCGTGCAGGTCGCCGTGGACGAGCGTGCCCGGCTGATCCGGGCCGAGATCGCGCAGGGTTTCCAGGGCGGCGTCACGCACACGCGGCGGCAGCGGATCGCCGAATTCCATGGAGAGCTCGGTTATTTCGGTGGCCCACTCGGCGGTGAGATCGGCCAGCAGCGGAAGCCCGGGCGGGGCTTCGACCGCGAGCCGGCGCGACACCTGCCCGATGGCCGACACCGCGGTATCGAAATCCTCGATCTCGGCCAGGGTGCCGCAGGCACGTTCGAGCAGCATCGCGAACCGATCGTCGTCGCGTTCGAACAACCGGACCGCGCCGCGCCCGGCCCAGGCGGCGAACGCGTGCGGTTCGAACACGTTGCCCGGATGCGGGAACGACACCTTCAGCACCGCGGGCGGCAGATCCGCCCGCCGGACCGGCACCACCAGCCCCACCCGCCCGTGCAGCACCGGCCCATCCGGCACGCACGACCACCGGTGCAGCAGTTCGTCGACGAGGGCGGGCAGCGCGGCGATCCACCGCTGCCCGGATTCCCCTTCCCTGCCGACGGTCTCACGCACGAAGTCCTCCGGGATCGCGATCACTCCTCGACTCTAAGGACGCCGACCGCCGCGCCGGGTGTACGCCATCGGGACCACAGCCCCGCGCCCCAGGAGGCGGGGCGAGCCGGCGAGGGTCTACGACCGGGTGCGCTGGGCGGCGGCCGCGAACTTCGCCCGATAGCGGCTCGGCGAGATGCCGACATCGTGGGTGAAGACCGCGCGGAAGGTGACCGGCGAGCCGAAGCCCGCCTCCGAGGCGATCCGGTCGACCGTGA
Source organism: Nocardia sp. CDC519 (assembly GCF_059509835.1). NCBI lineage: Bacteria > Bacillati > Actinomycetota > Actinomycetes > Mycobacteriales > Nocardiaceae > Nocardia > Nocardia sp. CDC519. Next base: position 4,860,510 of record NZ_CM183377.1, read on the forward strand.
AATCGGTGGTTTCGAGCAGTTCCCTGGCCGCAGCCAGGCGTTCGGCCGCGACCCAGCGCATCGGGGTGGTGCCGATATCGCGGTCGAAGTGCCGCGCGAGCGTGCGCGGTGACATATTCGCGGCGCGGCTCAGCTCGGCGAGGCTGATCGGGTGCCGCAGCTGCCCGCGCAGCCAGGTGCGCAGCTCGTCGAGCCAGGTGGCGGCCGCGTCGAGGGGTTCGGCGTGCACGTATTGGGCCTGATCGCCGTCGCGGTGCGCGGCGATGACGAGGTTGCGGGCGATGGTGTTGGCCGCGCGCTCGCCGTGGTCCTGGCGGATCAGGTGCAGGCACAGATCCAGTCCGGCGGCAGAACCGGCGCTGGTGAATATGCCGTCGTCTTCGAGGTAGATGGCGCGTGCGTCGACCTCGACGGCCGGGTACATCCGTTGCAGCAGCGGTGCGTGCCGCCAGTGCGTGGTGGCCCGGCGGCCATCGAGCAGCCCGGCCTCGGCGAGCGCGAAGGTCCCGGTGCACAGTGCGGCGATGCGGGCACCCCGCCGGGCTGCCGCGCGCAGCTGCCGCACCAGCGGCGCACCGACCGAGCGGCCCGGCGGCACGGCGGGAACCAGCACGGTGGCGGCGGCCGACAGCGCGCTCAGCGGTCGCTGTGGGTGCAGGCGCGCGCCGGTGTGGGTGCGGACGCCGCGCGTATCGCCGCACAGCGTCACGTCATACAGCGGCGGCGCGCCCGGATCCCAGTCGTATCCAAGGGCTTCCAGTGGCATGCCGATCTCGAACAACGTCATTCCGTCGACGAGTGGTACCGCGATGGAGGGCTTGCGCAAGGTGTCGGTCGGATCGTTCATGGTGGCAAAATCCCATCACTTTATGTCGATTCTGCCACTCGCGACGTCGGGCGGGCAGTGCGATCGTCGAGTCATGACCACTCGCACGCCATCGAGGGAAACCGCCACGCCGCCGCGCCGGGCACGAGATCGCGGCCGCCGGGCCGGACGGGCGCTGCGCAATACCGTCCGCCAGATCGCCGGCGGCGTGGACGCGTTCTCGCGGGTGCGCCACGGCCTGCCCGTGCCGCCCGGCCACCCTGCTCGCGACGACCGAGCCGCCGCCGGGCGAGGTGCTGTTGGTTGAGCGCGGCCGATCCGGCTATTCCGCCGGTATGAGACGCGGAGCAACCCTTGCGACCCTCGCAGCCCTGCTACTGGTAGCGGGGTGCGGCACCGACGACGCACCGGGCGAATCGAGTTCGCACGCGGCCGGTAGCGAGGCACGCACCGGCGACATCACCCTGCGCAACGTGCACATCGTGCCCGCGGTGGTGCCCGGCCAGTGCGTCATCCAGGCCGACGCGCCGGCGATGCTGGCGTTCGCGGCGGTGAACAACAGCCCGACCGACTCCGATCGCCTGGTCTCCATCGACACCCCGGCGGCCGAATCGGTACGCATCCAGGCCACCCAGCAGCAGCTGACGCTGCGCCCGGAAACGATGCTGACCGCGGGGCAGCCGGTCGAGCAGGTGCGGCAACCCTCGGCACCGGACCAGCCGATCCGGGTCACGCTGATGGATCCGGCCGATTCGGTGCGGCCCGGTAAGCACGTCGAGATGACCTTCACCTTCGATCGGTCCGGCACGGTCACCGTCGCCGTCCCGATCGACTCCTGCCCGACGCAGCTGTCGGAGTAGGCGATCAGCGCTCGGCGCCGCCCAGGATGCCCAGCACCTGATCGGACAGATAGAACGGTTCCAGCCGCTCCCGGATCAATCCGGCGAGCACCCCGTTCTTCTTGGCCGCCTCGATCACCGCGGGCCCGTAGCGCAGGATTTCGGTGCTGATGTCCTCGGCGGTGAGACCGAGTTCGGGCAGCATCGCGCCGAGGGTGTAATCGCCGTACTTGCTGAAGAAAACCTGCACGCATTCGTCGACGAGCAGACCGAAGTACTCCTTTTCCCGCGTGGTGACCGCGATCTCGTAGCAGATGAGCACGAGTTCGCGCAGGTCCTTCTGAGTGAGGTAATCACGCAGGCCGCTGACCGGCTCGTCGGCGTGCAGATCCCAGAATTCCATCGCCGCGCCGTGCACCGGGGCATCGCGCAGCATCTCGCGGATGGCGTTGTTGGTGCGGCGCAGCGCGAACAGCGCGCCCTTGCCCGCCATATCGCCGATGAAGGTGTTGTCGGCGGCGACCTTCTTGGCCCGGTTGGCCGCCGACTGCCCCAGCGACATCAGCGAGGAAACGCCGGGGATCTTCTCCGCGCGTTCCCGGTTGGCCTGCATGAAATCGTTGATCAGCTTATCGACGAACTTCGAGGCGACGGTGGCCACCAGCGGGCTCTCGGTGAGCCGGTCCAGGATGCGCTCGTGGGCCTGATGCATGGCGAAGATCTTCTCCAGCAGCGCCTCCACCGGCTCACGCTCGACGACCTGGCCGAGGGTGTAGTCGTGGCTGCCGGAGATGTTGTCGTAGATGGCGTCGGCGAAGACGCCGACCATATCGGCGATCACCGGGCTGCCGCCGATGAGGTCGATGACGGTGGCGACGGTGGCCTCGGTCTGTTCGATCGACACCACGTCACGGAAGACGATGGTGTCGGCGACCTCGAGCACCGCCGCCACGTCCCGGGCGACGACCTCGGTGAAGCGGTCGCCACTCACCTCGGCCAGCAGGAATTCCACCTGAGCGTCGAGCAGCCGTTCGGCGATGTCACGCGGCTCGGTCATCTGGTCCACCCATTCGTCGTCCGGCGCCGGCCAGACCACGGACGGATTACTCGTCGTTGTCGCGCAACGATTTCCGGATCTGCTCCAGGCGCTCACGCGCGGCCTCTTCGCGCGCCTGCCACTGTTCGTCGGCGCTGCGGCCCGCCGGGGTCTGCCGATCGAGTTCACCCATCCCCTGCGCGGTGCCGTAGCGCTGCTCGACTTTATCCCGAACTGACTCGAAAGTAGGTACGCCGCCGGAGGAATATCCGGCCGTCCCGGACAGTCCCGGCGAACCCGGTACCGGCGGTACCGGCGATACCGCTCCGACCTGCCCCGATGCGGTTCCGGACGCGGCCGGATCATGCGTAGCGTCGATGCGAGTGATAGGAGACACATCCGGGTGCGGATGCACATGACCGGTTTCGGCGGGCATGTCGGCCGCGGCTTCGTGCACCGGTGCGAGCGCCGCCCGGCCCGCGGTCGCGATGCGGATGACGGCGAGCAGGTCGGCATCCGGCAGCTGCGCCAACCGCTCGGTGATCTCGGTGAACTCGCTCATACCGTCAGGCTACGCATGCGCCGCGCGCTGCCGCACCTGATCGCGGGCGCCGGCCAGCGGTCAGGTCGGGCAGACCGTGCGAGCCCAGCTTTCGATGGTGTCGATCCAGTGCCCGGCCGCCAAGACGACGATGTCGTTGTGGCCCGCTCCCGGATAGATGACCAGTTTCTTGGGCTCGGGCGCGGCCTCGTACAGCATCCGCGCATGCCGCAACGGCAATAGTTCGTCCTGGTCACCGTGCATGAGCAGCAGCGGTGCGCGCAATTGCGGGATGCGCCGCAGGCTCGGGTACGCGTCCGGAACGAGCGGCGCGGGAAGGAAGGGATATACCGCGCGGGCGGCCTCGCGCATCCCGGTGAAGGTGGACATCAGGATCAGGCCCGCGGGGGGATGCGCGAGTGCGAGCTCGAGCATCACCGCCCCGCCGAGTGATTCGCCCAGGTACAGCACCCGCCCCGGATCGACGCCGGGCTGGTCGAGCAGGATCGTGCGGGCCGCTCGGGCATCCAGTGCGGTGCCGCGTTCGCTGGGCCGTCCGGTGCTGCGGCCGTAGCCGCGATAGTCGAAGGCGAGCACATCGAACCCGGCCTCGGCCAGCAGCGCATAGATCGGCACCCGGTCGCCGATATTGCCGCCGTTGCCGTGCGCGTACAGCACATGGCCGATCGACCGCGGCGCCCGCACCCACCAGCCGTGCAGTGTCTCACCATCGGCGGTCGGGATGGACAGTTCGGCGTAGTCCAGGCCGAGCCGCGCCGGGGTCTGCTCGATCCGCCGCGGTTGTGGTTGGAAAACCAGCGCGTTCAGGACGGGAGTTGCCGGGTGACGCATGCTCTAGTCCTACCGCATCCGGGGCCGGCCTTCATCCCGCCGGATACCCGGCACCGGCATCGGTACCTGGCGAGTCCGACACATGCCGCGGCCCGGCCGCCGATCGAAGGCGGGCCGGGCCGTGGACACCAGGTAGTTATCCGCGCAGCACCGCGCCGACCGCCTCCGAGGCCGCCGCCACCGCCGCATCGCGCGCGGCGCTGGCCTCGTCTTCGGTCAGGGTGCGATCCGGGGCACGGAAACGCAGCGCGTAGGTGAGCGATTTGCGGCCCTCACCGGCCTGCGCGCCCTCGTAGACGTCGAACAGCGCGATGTCCTCGAGCAGCTCGCCGCCGCCACCGCGCAGCGCGGACTCCACCCGGGCTGCCGGTACGGCCTTGTCCACGCTCACCGAAACGTCTTGCAGCACTGCGGGGAACGGCGAGACCACCGGCACCGGACGCGCCTCGCGCAACGGCAGCGCGTCCAGGTTCAACTCGAAGGCACAGGTGCGCGGCGGCAACCCGGAACGCTCCAGCACCGCCGGATGCAGCTCACCGGCATGCCCGACGACCACACCGTCGACCACCAGTTCGGCGCAGCGGCCCGGATGCCACGGCAGGTACGCCCCGGCCCGGCGTTCGATGACCACTCCGGCGGCGTCGGCGACGGCATCGGCCAAGGCGAAGGCGTCGGCGGCCTCGGCCGGGCGACCCTCACCCCACGGGCCGCGCGGTTCCCGGCGTCCGCTCAGCACGGCGGCGACGTGCACCGGCTGGTCGGGCAGCGAGGCCAGCAGTTCGGCGATCTCGTCATCGGTCGGACGCCGATCCACCGGCAGCGGGTCGACCGGGCGGGTGTCCGGGCCCGGCAGCACGACCTGCGCGATGCCGTAGATGGCCAGGTCCTTCGCGCCGCGCGAGATATTGCGTCCGGCGACCTCGAGCAGGCCGGGCAGCAGCGTGGTGGCCAGTTCGGGGCGCTCGACATCGAGCGGGTTGAGCACCGAGGTGGTGGTGCGGCGCGGATCGTCGGCGTCCAGGCCCCAGGTGTCGAACACCCCGGCAGGCAGGAACACCGGCGGCGGCACCTCGACGGCCCCGGCGAAGGCCAGCGCGCGGCTCACCGCGCGACGGCGCCGCTGGGTGGGGGTCAGGCCACGGCCTGCGGGGGCTGCGGGCAGCACCGACGGGATCTGCTCGAGACCCTCCAGCCGCAGCACCTCCTCCACCAGGTCGGCGGGCTGGGTCAGGTCCGGACGCCAGCTCGGCGCGGTGACCACGAGCTGGCCGTGACCGGACTCGGGCACATCGACCTCGACGGTGCAGCCGATCTGCGCCAGCCGCCGCGCGGACGTGCCGGTCGGGTAGGTCACGCCGGCCACCCGGTCGGCGAGGTCGATGTCCATGTGGATCGGCTCGGGCGCGGGCAGCGGCACCCGGATGTCGGTGAGCGCGGATTCGATGGTGCCGCCGGCGATCTCGGCCAGCAGCGTGGCGGCGCGGTCGAGCGCGGCGACGTTGATCTCCGGATCGACCACCCGCTCGTAGCGCTTGCTCGCCTCGGAGACCAGCTTGTGCCTGCGCGCGGTGCGGTAGACCAGCAGCGGATTCCAGGTCGCGGCCTCGAGCACGATATCGGTGGATTCCGCCGACACCTCGGTGCTGGCACCGCCCATCACACCGGCCAGCGAGATGACCCCGGAATCGTCGGCGATCACGATGTCCTCGGCGTCCAGGGTGCGCTCTGTGTCATCGAGGGTGCGCAGGGTCTCCCCCGCGTTCGCCGGGCGCACCACCAGGCCACCGCTCAGCTTGGCGGCGTCGAAGGCGTGCAGCGGCTGGCCCAGTTCGAGCATCACATAGTTGGTGACGTCGACCGCGGGCGAGATCGGCCGCACCCCTGACAGCAGCAGCCGCCGCTGCAACCACCACGGGCTCACCGCGTTCGGATCGATCCCGGTGACCCGGCGCACCGCGAACCGGGTGCACTGGGATTCCGGCTCCAGCCGCACCGGCCAGGCATCGGCCTCGTCGTCGGGCAGCGTGCGCACCGCGGGATCGGCGTATTCCAGGTCGAAACCGCAGGCCAGCTCGCGCGCCAGACCGCGCACCGAGAAGCAGTAGCCGCGGTCGGGGGTGATGTTGAGTTCGATGACGGTGTCGTCGAGACCGAGCAGCTCGTTGGCGTCGGCGCCGGGCTCGGCGGTACCGGGCTCGAGCACCAGAATGCCCGAATGATCCTTGCCGATACCGAGTTCGGCGACCGAACAGATCATGCCGTTGGAGACATGGCCGTAGGTCTTGCGCGAGGAGATGGCGAAACCACCCGGCAGCACGCCACCGGGCAGCACCACGACCACCAGATCGCCGACGGCGAAATTACGGGCACCGCAGACGATTTCCTGCGGCTCGGGATTGCCGACGTCGACCTTGCAGAAGCGGATCGGCTTCTTGAACTCGGTGAGCTCGGTGATCTCCAGGACGCGGCCGACCACCAGCGGCTTCTCGATCTCACCGCCCACCCGCTGCAGGGTGTCGACTTCCTCGACCTCGAGGCCGACGCGGACGAATCCGGCGTCGAGTTCCTCGGGCGTCACCGACCACTCGGGGGCGGTGCGCGCGATGATGTCGGTCAGCCAGGACTGCGCTACTCGCACTTGACGTTTCGCTCTCTCGATCGAAGGTGGTCAGGACCGGATACCGAAGGGCAGCGTGAACCGCACGTCGCCCTCGACGATGTCGCGCATATCCGGAATGCCGTTGCGGAACTGCAGGGTCCGCTCCAGGCCCATGCCGAACGCGAAACCGCTGTACTCCTCGGGGTCGATCCCGCTGGCGATGAGCACCTTCGGGTTCACCATGCCGCAGCCGCCCCATTCGACCCAGCCCGCGCCACCCTTCTTGTCCGGGAACCACACGTCGACCTCGGCGGAGGGCTCGGTGAAGGGGAAGTAGTTGGGACGCATGCGGGTCCGCGTCTCGGGACCGAACAGTGCGCGCGCGAACGCGTCCAGCGTGCCGCGCAGATGCGCCATGGTCAGGCCCTTGTCCACCGCAAGACCCTCGACCTGCGAGAAGACCGGGGTGTGGGTGGCGTCGAGCTCATCGGTGCGGAAGGTGCGGCCCGGGCACACGACATAGATCGGCAGTTCGCGTTCCAGCATCGAGCGCACCTGCACCGGCGAGGTGTGGGTGCGCAGCACCTGCCGCGACCCTTCGGGCGCGATGTGGAAGGTGTCCTGCATGGTGCGCGCGGGGTGGTCGGGCAGGAAGTTGAGCGCATCGAAGTTGAAGTGCTCGGTCTCCACCTCGGGGCCCTCGGCGACCTCCCAGCCCATCGCGACGAACACGTCGGCGATCTGCTCGGAGATGACGGTGATCGGATGCCGGGCGCCCACCGGCTGCCTGCGCGCGGGCAGGGTGACGTCGATGCTCTCGGCGACCAGCACCGCGGCGTCGCGTTCGGCCAGCAGCGCCGCGCGCCGGGCCTCGAAGGCCTCCGAGACCCGGGTGCGCGCCACGTTGACCCGCTTGCCCGCGTCGGCCTTCTCCGTCTTGGGCAGCGTGCCGATGGCACGCTGGGCCAGCGCGATGGGCGACTTGCCGCCGATGTGCTCGGTCTTGGCGACCGCGAGCGCATCCAGGTCGGCGGCCGCCGCGAACGCCTTCTCGGCCGCCGCCGCGGCCGCGGCCAATGCCTCCTCGGTCAGCGAGGCGTTCTGCTCGACTGCGCTCTTGTCGTCGCCCACGATCGTTCGTCTCTCCCCTGGGGATCGGTTCTCCGGGTGCGGACCATTCCTTACCCACATTGCTGCTGGTCGAATCGTATGCGATGCGGATCGGGCGATTCATCCGGATTACCTCGGGCCGGGCGCGGGTGTTGTGCTAGCGCCGCCCTCGCGCTGGTCGGCGTGTCGACTCGGCAGCGTGCGCGGTGTGTCGGCCCCATACCGGCGGCCCGGTGGCCGCCGTGGACCACCGGGCGTACCGGGACGGGCGGTCAGGCGGTGCCGACCGGTACCTCGCCGTCCTCGGCCGGATGGAACCGAGCGTCGAGCGACTCCGCGTCGCTGGTTCCGGCCTTCCGGCCGGGCGCTTCGGCGGAACCCGCCGGTTCGATCCGGCTGGGCAGCAGCAGCGCGACGAACGCGCCGACCGCGACGATCGCGGCGCCCACCCACACCGCGGGGACCAGGCCGTCGACATAGCGCTGCGGGTCGAGGTAGGAACCGTGCGAGGCGAACACCGACGCCAGTACCGCGACCCCCATCGCGACGCCGACCTCGCGGACGGTGTTGTTGGTGCCGGAGGCGATCGCGCGGTCCTCCGGGTCGGCGGCGGCCATCACCACGGTGGCGCCGGGGGCGAAGGTCAGGCCCATGCCGAGCCCGCCCAGCAGGAACGGACCGACGAAGGCGCTGTAGCTCGTGTCGACGGTGATGACGGTGGCCATCCAGGCCAGCGCCACCGTCAGCGCGACCTGCCCGGCCGCCAGCAGCTGCCGTGCGCCGACCCGATCGACGATCAGCCCGGCGATCGGAGCGACGACCATCGGGGCCAACGTCCACGGCAACGTGCGGATGCCCGCCGCCAGCGGGTCCAGCCCCTGCACCACCTGGAAATACTGCGCAAGCAGGAAGATCGATCCGAAGACGCCGACGGAGAAGGTGAAGCCGGTCGTATTGCTCACCCGGAAGGCGCGCGAGCGGAACAGCCGCAGCGGAAGCATCGGATCCGGCGTCCGCAACTCCCAGGCAACCAGGGAGGCCAGCAGGATCGCGCCGCCGATCAACGCGCTCAGCACACCGGACGAGGTCCAGCCGTCCTCGGCACCATGGATCACGCCCCACACCACCGCGAGCACGCCCGCGGAGGCCAGCACCAGGCCGACCGGATCCAGGCGGCGCGCACCGCCGCGCGATTCGTCCAGGATCCTGGCCGCGAACGGCAACGCCAGCACACCGATCGGCACGTTGATCCAGAAGATCCACTGCCAGCTCAATCCGTCGACGACGGCGCCGCCGACCACCGGGCCCAGCGCGACCCCGAGGCCGGTGATCCCGCCCCAGATGCCGATCGCGGCGCTGCGCATCTTCTCCGGCACCGCCGCCGACAGCAACGTCAACGACAGCGGCATGACCGCCGCCGCCCCGAAGCCCTGCACCGCGCGGGCGGCGATCAGCTGCCAGGGCTCGGAGGCCACGGCGCAGGCCGCGGACGCGAGCGTGAACACCGCGATGCCGGCCAGGAAGATGCGCCTGCGCCCGAGCCGGTCACCGACCGCGGAGGCGGTGAGCAACAGGGACGCGAATGCCAGCGTGTAGGCGTTGACGAACCACTGCAGGTCGGCCAGCGAGGCGCCGAGTTCGGCCCGGATCACCGGCAGCGCATTGGTGACCACGAGGTTGTCCAGCGTGACCATGAAGGTCGGGATGCCGACCGCAGCCAGCACCGCCGCCAGCGGACGGCTGCCCGGCGTGCGGCGCTCGGTGGACGGTGGCGCGGCAGACGCCGCGGTGGTGAGTATCTCGGTCATGTCCAGCCCTTGTTGTAATCGACTGATAACTAATATCGAGAAGAGTATGCATCGACTGATAACATGTCAATGCATGGCCCGCACGAGACGATCAGGAGCACCTTTGACGACAAGGACCCGGATGAGCGCGACCGAACGCGGCGAGCAGGTGCTGACGGCGGCGATCCAGGCCTTCGCCGAAACCGGTTATGCGGCAACGAAAACCGATGACATCGCCCGACTGGCCGGGGTGTCCCAGCCGTATGTGATCCGGCTGTTCGGCACCAAACAGCAGCTGTTCCTCGCCGCGCTGAACCGGGTGTGCGACCGGATCGAGACGGTGTTCCGGGAAGCGGCGGCGACCGATCCGAACCCCACCGCGGCGACGCTGGGCCACGGCTACAGCACGTTTCTCGCCGAACGCGAACTGCTCCAGCTGCTCCTGCACGGCTTCGCCGCCAGTGCGGACCCGGTGATCGGCGAGCAGACCCGCGCCCGCTTCGGGCAGATCTATGATCTGGCGGGTGCGCTGACCGGCGCGTCGGTCACCGAGGTGCGCAGGTTCATGGCCACCGGCATGCTGCTGACGGTGATGACGTCGATGCAGGTGGCGGGGCCGAACGCGGTGCCTGCGCCATGGGCGGCCGAGATCCTGGAGGACCTGGGAAAGTCCGGCGACTGAGGCCGGCCGGGTACCTTGCGGTCGGCGCGTTCACGGCTGCCGGTAGCGCACCCGCGAGTTCGCGTAGAGACAGATCGAGGCCGCGGTGGCCAGATTCAGGCTTTCGGCACGGCCCCGGATCGGGATGCGCACCCGATGGTCGGCGCGGGCGGCGACAGCCGGATCGAGGCCGTGCGCTTCGTTGCCGAACAGCCAGGCAACGGGCCGGGTGAACAATTCGTCGGCGTCGTCGAGATCGACTTCGCCGCCTGCCGCGGTGGCCAAGATCGTGATGCCTGCGGCCGCGATGTCCTCGAGGATCGCACCGACGTCTCGACTGCGGGCGATCGGCACATGGAACAGGCTGCCGGCCGCGGCGCGCACGCATTTGCCGTTGTGCGGGTCGACGGAATCGCCCGCGAGGATCACCCCGTCGCCGCCGACGGCGTCGACGACACGGATCAGTGTGCCCGCGTTGCCCGGGTCGGCCATCTCCACGGGCACCGCCAGCATGCGCGGCTCGGCGGCCAGGACCGCACCCGGCTCGACGTCGAGCGTCTCGCAAACGGCCACCAGTCCCGGCGGCGTCACCGTCTCCCCCAGCGCCTGCGCGGCCCGATCGCTCACCAGCGTGGTCCGCACCCCTTGGGCGGCGGCGCCGGCGACGAGTTCGTGCTCACGGGTCGCGGCGGCGGCCGAGTAGAACAGCTCGCGTACCCGTCCGGTCTCCAGGGCCGCGATCACCGAATTGGCGCCTTCGGCCAGGAACAGGCCGGACTTGCGGCGCTGCGCGGCGCGATGGAGCTTGACCGCGGCCACGATCCGCGGATTGCGCAGCTCGATCGCCTCAGCAGCCACGATCATCCGCCGGGATCAGACAGCGCAGAACGACCCGTGGGTTGCGCTCGTCGAGCGCGTCCACGGGTCGTTCCGAAAGATGTCCGCGAATCACGGCACCCGGCTCAGGCGGCCGGGGCGTTGACGTCCTGCGGCAGCGCGGCCTTGGCGATGGCGACCAGGCCGGCGAAGGCTTCGGCGTCGGAGACGGCCAGCTCGGCGAGGTTCTTGCGGTCGACCTCGACACCGGCGGCCTTCAGGCCCTGGATGAAGCGGTTGTAGGTGATGTCGTTGAGCCGCGCCGCGGCGTTGATGCGGGCGATCCACAGCTTGCGGAAGTCACCCTTGCGCGCCCGGCGGTCCCGGTAGGCGTAGGTGAGCGAGTGCAGCTGCTGTTCCTTGGCCTTGCGGTACAGCCGCGAGCGCTGGCCGCGGTAGCCCTTGGAGGCCTCGAGGATGGAACGGCGCTTCTTCTGAGCGTTGACGGCCCTTTTGACGCGTGCCACTGGTCAGTCCTGTTCGATCGGGGGGCGCGAGCGGGCGCCCGGGTGTTGTCGGATTGGTCGGCGTCCGTGATCGGAGCGCGCGAGCGTGCCTGTGCGGCGGTATCAGATACCGAGCAGCTTCTTCACGCGAGCGACGTCGGCGGACGCGACGACCTCCTTGCCGTCCAGACGACGAGTACGGCGCGTGGGCTTGTGCTCGAGCAAGTGGCGACGGTTCGCCTGCTGACGCAGGAGCTTGCCCTTGCCGGACACCTTGAATCGCTTCGAGGCGCCGCTGTGGCTCTTCATCTTCGGCATGGATTCCTCAATCTGTCTCGTGCCCGCGGTCGCGCATGGACCGCCGGCGTTCTGATCGGTATTACTGCGGGCCGGCCTGCTCGGCCTGCTCCGCCTGCCCCGCGGTGCTCGGCTGCGGGCGGGCGGCCGAGTCCTGCTGCGCCTTGGCGCGCGTCTTCGCGCCCTTGTGTGGCGCGAGCACCATGGTCATGTTCCGGCCGTCCTGCTTGGCCGAGGTTTCGACGAAACCCAACTCCGCGACGTCGGAGGCCAGCCGCTGCAGCAACCGGAAACCGAGCTCGGGCCTGGACTGTTCACGACCCCGGAACATGATCGTGACCTTGACCTTGGACCCGGCCTCGAGGAAGCGAACCACGTTGCGCTTCTTGGTCTCGTAGTCGTGGTCGTCGATCTTGGGGCGGAGCTTCTGCTCCTTGATGACGGTCTGGACCTGGTTCTTCCGGGACTCGCGCGCCTTCTGCGCGGTCTCGTATTTGAACTTGCCGTAGTCCATGATCTTGCAGACCGGTGGTCTGGCATCCGGGGCCACCTCGACCAGGTCGAGGTCGGCTTCGAGCGCGACGCGTAGTGCATCTTCAACACGCACGATCCCAACCTGTTCACCGCCGGGTCCGATGAGGCGGACTTCGGGAACGCGGATGCGATCGTTGATGCGGGTCTCAGTGCTGATGGGGCCTCCTAGGTCAAGCGGTGTCGTCGGACGACCGCAGGCAATAACTGCAACCCCTTGTTCAACACAAAGGCCCCGTTGCGGTATTTCCCGCTACGAGGCCCGAGGTCGACCGATCATCGCAGGTGATCACACCTGCGATCCCGCATCGAGAGCAATGCGGGAACCCGCCGCGAAGGGCGAGCGACCGGACCGTTGTACCGTACGAATGCTCGCCGGCAACGGTGGGAGTCGGGCTCCACTTATCTGCCCCGGCATCGTCGTGCGCACACCGTCACCGGCCACACGCACGAACCACCCAGGGCGGTCGTCGCAGAACAGCGTAGCAGCTGCGCCGCCCGGAACCCAATCGGGTCGCGCGCACACAGGCAGCGGCGAAAATCGCTTGCCCGCGCATCGGCCGCGTGCGACCGTCCCCCGGTGCCTTATTCTCGCCGCGAGCTGCTGGCCTGGCAATTCGAGCTCACCTGGGCCCTGGCCGATTATCACCTCGACGCCCTGAGCGAGGACGACGTGCTCGCCACGCTCGCCCCATCGCACTGGACCGTCCATCCCGACGCCGACGGGGTCTGGCGCCCGGACTGGGCCGAGACCGAACCCGATCCGGTCCCGGTACCGACCATCGGGTGGCTGACCTGGCATATCGACTGGTGGTGGAGCACCGCCCTCGATCAGGTGCGCGGCCGCGCGCTGCGCTCGCGTGCGAGCGTGCACTGGCAGGGGACGGGCGCGGCGGCCGTCGCGCGGATCCGGCAACTGCACACCGACTGGCTGGCGGCATTGAACGCGCTCACCGACGCCGATCTCGACGCGCCCGTCGCGTATCCATGGCCCTCGGAGGCGGGCCTGACGGTGGCCCACCTGGTGGCGTGGGTCAACGCCGAACTCATGAAGAACATCGCCGAGATCGGCCAGCTGCGAATGATCCGGGCGGCGGTGTGAGCGGGCCCGGCCCGGGGGTTCTAGCCTGATAGCCATGACTGAACAGCCCGACAGCTCTGTGCGTGAACTGGCCGATATCCCCGCGGTGGAGGTGATCAGCCGGGCCGCGGTGATGTTGATGAGTTCGGCGGCGGAGAAACTGGGGCTGGCCGATGAGGATCCGGAGACCAGCAGCCGCCGCGATCTGGACGAGGCACGGCGGGTGATCACGGCACTGGCCGGCCTGGTGACGGCGTCGGTGGAGTATCTGGGCCCGCACGCGGGGCCGATCCGCGAGGGCTTGCAGTCGTTGCAGAAGGCCTTCCGGGAATCGTCGGCGCATCCCGACGAGCCGGGTAAGGGGCCGGGCGAGAAGTACACCGGTCCGGTGTACTGACGCGGCGTCGGCACGCCGGACACCACGAAGGCCGGGTCCCGAGGGACCCGGCCTTCGTGCGTCGATCACATCCCTGGCGTCACCGAGATGGCCGAGCCGGTGCTCAGCATGTTCGCGATGGCGGTGAAGATGTCGCCGAGGCCCGCGCTTCCTGAGTTCATGATGGGTGGTTCCTTTCGGTGGATCCGCGCTCAGGCAGGCGTGCCCGGGGTGTAGTTGAGAGACGAGCCACTGCTCAGAAATCCGAGGATCTGAGTGATCAGGGCCCCGATGTCGACGCCTTCCATGGCGGGCATTCCTTTCGTTCGCACCGGCCGCGCCGGCTGTCCATCGCCGCGCCCCAGGCCGCTGGGACGCGGTTGCGGCCGATCCTACACACGCATGTTTCACTTTTAGGGCGGTTTTCCGGCACAAGCGCCCACCCGTCGTCACCGGGTGTGGCCACGACCGGACGAAGCCAGGGGCGTCGACCCTAGAGATTGCGAAACATCGTGTCGCACACCACATTTCATTGAAATCTGCGGAACCGCGCGTTCTCCGGCGGGCCCGGCATGGGATGCTCTCCGAATGGCACGGATACTTCTGGTTCCCGGTTTCTGGTTGGGCGCATGGGCGTGGGACGAGGTCGCGGACGATCTGCGCCGCCACGGTGACGAGGTGCTTGCCCTGACCCTGCCCGGCCTCGACCCGCACGACGCGGACCGACTCGACGCCACCCTGGAGCGCCAGGCCGAGGCCATCGTCGAGGCCACCGACGGCCGGCCCGCCGTCCTCGTCGCCCACTCCGGCGGCGGCGCGGCCGCCTACCTGGCCTGCGACCTGGCCCCTGAGCGATTCTCCCGGGCGATCTATGTCGACAGCGCGCCCCTGCCGAACGGTTTCGTGCTCAACTCCGAGCTCGACCTCGCCGCCCGCGAATACCCACTGCCGCACTGGGACGAGCTGACCGCCGACGGGGACAACCTCGCCGGTCTCGACGAGGAAGCCCTGGCGACCTTCCGGGCCCGCGCGGTCTCCGAGCCGATCGCGGTGGCCACGGCGCCGCTGCGGCTCAGCGAGCAGCCCGCGGGCCGGCGGATCCCGACCACGGTGATCTGCAATACCTTCACCGCCGAGGTGGTCGGGAAGCTACGCGACGAGGGCGAGATGCCGATGTTCGCCGAGCTGGCCCGGATGGACGCCGAATACGTCGACCTGCCCACCGGCCACTGGCCCATGTGGTCGAAACCGCACGAGCTCGCCGAGCTGATCCACACCATCGCCCAGCGGTGACGCGCGCGGGGCGGCGGCGCACCGCCACCCCGCAGCGGTCAGCCGACCGCAGCCGCTTTCTTCGCCACCCGCTTGGTCGCGCGCTTGGGTTTCGCCGCTGTCGGCGTGGCGGGCTTGTCGAGCACCTCACGCAGGAATTGCCCGGTGTAGCTGTCGGGCACCGCTGCGATGTCTTCCGGTGTGCCCTGGGCGACGACGGTGCCGCCGCCGGAACCGCCCTCGGGACCCATGTCGATCACCCAGTCCGAGGTCTTGATGACGTCGAGGTTGTGCTCGATGACGATCACCGTGTTGCCCTTGTCGACCAGCCCGTTGATGACGCCGAGCAATTTGCGGATGTCCTCGAAATGCAGCCCGGTGGTCGGCTCGTCGAGGATGTAAACCGTGCGCCCGGTGGAGCGTTTCTGTAGTTCGGCGGCCAGCTTCACGCGCTGGGCCTCACCGCCGGAGAGCGTGGGCGCCGGCTGGCCGAGCCGCACGTATCCGAGACCCACGTCGACGAGGGTCTTGAGATAGCGGTGGATCGAGGTGACCGGCTCGAAGAACTCCGCGGCCTCCTCGATCGGCATGTCCAGCACCTCGGCGATGGTCTTGCCCTTGTAGTGCACCTCGAGGGTCTCCCGGTTGTACCTGGCGCCGTGGCACACCTCGCACGGGACATAGACGTCCGGCAGGAAGTTCATCTCGATCTTGAGGGTGCCGTCGCCGGAGCAGGCCTCGCAGCGACCGCCCTTGACGTTGAACGAGAACCGGCCCGGCTGATATCCGCGCACCTTGGCCTCGGTGGTGGCGGCGAACAGGGTGCGGATCTTGTCGAACACACCGGTGTAGGTGGCGGGGTTGGAGCGCGGGGTGCGACCGATGGGCGACTGGTCCACCTGGACCAGCTTGTCCAGATGGTCGAGGCCGTTGACCCGGGTGTGCCGGCCCGGCACCTGGCGCGCCCCGTTGAGCCGGTTGGCCAGCACGGTCGCGAGGATGTCGTTGACCAGGGTGGACTTACCCGAGCCGGACACCCCGGTGACGGCGGTGAGCACGCCGAGCGGGAACGCGACGTCGAGGCCCTTCAGGTTGTGCTCGTTCGCACCCACCACGGTGACCTGGCGCTTCTTGTTCACCGGACGCCGCACCAGCGGCACCTCGATCCGCTCACGACCGGACAGGTAGGCGCCGGTCAGCGAGTTCGGGTCGGTGAGCAGCTCCTGGTACGGGCCGCTGTGCACCACCCGGCCGCCGTGTTCACCGGCCAGCGGGCCGATATCGACCACCCAGTCCGAGGCGCGGATGGTGTCCTCGTCGTGTTCGACCACGATCAGGGTGTTGCCGAGCCTCTTGAGCCTGGTCAGCGTTTCGATGAGCCTGCGGTTGTCGCGCTGATGCAGGCCGATGGACGGCTCGTCGAGCACGTACAGCACACCCACCAGGCCGGAGCCGATCTGGGTGGCCAGCCGGATGCGCTGCGCCTCACCACCGGAGAGGGTGGCCGCGGCGCGGGAGAGCGTCAGGTATTCCAGGCCGACGTCGAGCAGGAAGCCGAGCCGGGCCTGCACCTCCTTGAGCACCTGCCCGGCGATGGCGGCCTCGCGCTCGCCGAGGGTGAGCGCGTTCAGGAACGCCGAGCAGTCACCGATGGACAGATCGCACACCTCGGCGATGGACTTGCGCTCGCCCTCGGCGGCGAGGGTGACGGCGAGAATCTCCGGACGCAGCCGGGCACCGTTGCAGACCGGGCACGGCACATCGCGCATGTACCCGTCGTAGTGCTCCTTCATCTGCTCGGACTCGGTGTTCTCCATGCGCCGCTGCAAGAACGGCATCACGCCTTCGAAATCGGCGTAATAGGAGCGTTTGCGCCCGTACCGATTGGTGTAGGAGACGTGCACCTGATCGGAGCTGCCCTCCAGCACCGCCTTGCGGGCCTTCGCCGGCAGCTCCCGCCAGGGCGTGTCCATGGAGAAACCGATGGCCTCGGCCAGACCCGAGAGCAGCCGGGTGAAGTACTCGGCCGTTTGCCCGCGCGACCAGGGCGCGATCGCGCCATCGGCCAGACTCAGATCGGGATCGGGCACGACCAGTTCCGGATCGACCTCTTTGCGGATGCCGAGGCCGGTGCAGTCCGGGCAGGCGCCGTAGGGCGAGTTGAACGAGAACGAGCGCGGCTCGAGATCCTCGATATCGAGGGGGTGGCCGTTGGGGCAGGCCAGCCGCTCGGAGAAACGGCGCTCGCGGTCGTGAGCGTGTTCGTCGCGGTCGACGAAATCGAGCACCACGATGCCGTCGGCCAGCCGCAGCGCCGTCTCGATGGAATCGGTGAGCCGCTGCTTGGAACCGGGCTTGACGGCCAGGCGGTCGACGACCACCTCGACATCGTGCTTTTCCTGCTTCTTCAGCTTCGGCGGATCGGTGAGCGGATACACCACGCCGTCGACCCGCACTCGCGCGTAGCCCTGGGTGTTGAGCTGGTCGAACAGGTCGACGAACTCGCCCTTGCGGGTGCGCACCACCGGGGCGAGCACCTGGAACTTGATGCCAGGCTCCATCGCGAGCACCTGATCGACGATCTGCTGCGGGGTCTGCTTCTCGATGAGTTCACCGCACACCGGGCAGTGCGGGGTGCCCGCGCGGGCATAGAGCAGACGCAGGTAGTCGTAGACCTCGGTGATGGTGCCGACGGTGGAGCGCGGATTGCGGTTGGTCGATTTCTGGTCGATCGACACCGCGGGCGACAGCCCCTCGATGAAGTCGACATCGGGCTTGTCCATCTGCCCGAGGAACTGGCGCGCGTACGCCGACAGCGACTCCACGTAGCGCCGCTGACCTTCGGCGAAGATGGTGTCGAAGGCCAGGCTCGACTTGCCCGACCCGGACAACCCGGTGAAGACGATCAGGCTGTCGCGGGGCAGGTCGAGATCGACCCCTTTGAGGTTGTGCTCCCGAGCTCCGCGCACGGTGAGGCGTTCCGCCACCAGGTGGGTCCCTTCTCTCTTCGATGTCCCGCGTACCGGGTTCTGGCATGCCGATATGTCCCCGGCGGCCATGCTAGGCCGGACCACCGACAAGTTTTCCCGGGCGAGGGGCGAGGCCCGCCAGATGACTTTCGGCCATCCCCCACGGCCGTTCGGCGAGCTACCTTGACCAGGGTAGACAAACGAACAGGAGTCGGCTGTGCTCGAGGTGTTCCTGGTCGACGATCACGAGATCGTCCGCCGCGGTCTGATCGACCTGCTGGAGAGCGATCCGGATCTCACCGTCGTCGGCCAGGCCGGTGACGTCGCGTCGGCGATGATCGGCATCCGCGCCCTTCGCCCCCGAGTCGCGGTGCTGGACGTGCGATTACCCGACGGCAACGGCATCGAGCTGTGCCGCGATCTGCTGGCCGAGTTCGACGATCTGCGCTGCCTGATCCTCACCTCCTACACCGACGACCAGGCCATGCTCGATGCGATCCTCGCCGGAGCCTCGGGATATGTGGTGAAGAACATCAAGGGCATGGAGCTCGCCGACGCCGTCAAAGAGGTCGGCGCGGGCCGTTCGCTGCTCGATACGCGCGCCGCGGCGGCGCTGAAGACGCGGCTGCGGCGCAGCACCGAGGACGACGGCCCGCTGGCCGGGCTCACCGAGCAGGAACGCAAACTGCTGACCCTGCTCGGTGAGGGGCTCACGAACCGGCAGATCGCCGCGCGCATGTTCCTCGCCGAGAAGACAGTGAAGAACTACGTCTCCCGGCTGCTCGCCAAGCTCGGCGTGGAGCGGCGCACCCAGGCCGCGGTGCTCGCCACCAAGCTCGGCGAGCGGTAGGCGCTAGCGGGCCGGGCGCACCAGGGCCAGGTCGCCGTCGTAGCGGCGGTAGAGCAGATGACCGCGGCCGGTGCGGGCATCGGTATAGAACAGGAACGGCAGGCCACGCCAGCACAGCTGGGTGGCGGCATCGCCCTCGTCCAGCCGCGGGGCGGGTGCGGCGTCCACGGTCAACGCCATCGGCGCGGGTGCGGCGTCGGTGGGCGCGATGCTGTGCTGGCGGATCATGTGCACCCCGTCCGGGTCGATCCAGTGCACCACGGCTTCCTCGCCGGTCGCGGCGTCGGTGAACAGGTGCGCGTCGTAATCCATGGCGTCGAGCACCTCGATCGCCTGCGCCGGGGTGCCCGTGAGCAGGGCGTAGTCCTTGCGCCGGGTGATCGGCCGCTGCTCGGTGACCCGGGCCAGCGGCGGCCGGGCCGGATCCGGCCAGACCCGCGGGACCGGATCGGCGCCGAGCCGGGCGATCTGGCGGTCCAGCCGTTCGGCGGCGAAGGTGACCGCGAAACCGCGTGGGCCGGGCACCTGCACCCGGGTGCGGGTATCGCGGGAATGGATATTGGCCTGCACGACCGTCGGCTGATCGGCGTCGGCCGGTGCGGTGACGCGCACGTGCGCGGCCGCGTCGAGATGATGACGGCGCAGTACCCGCCCGATCGCCCGCACCGCACGGGTCACGTCGGCCGGCGGTACCGCGCCACGGGTGGTGACCGCGAGGTCCGGCTCGGTCGCGGTGTCCCACAGCTCCAGCGAATTCATAGGAAACCCCTGCTTTCTATTCTCGCCGTGCGGATATGCCACCATCACGCGGAGATCACGAACAGGGCCGAAAGTCCCCGATCGCGCCATAGCATTGGTTACGACGCCGCATCGGACCGCCGCTGGGGGACGGGCCGCCTCGCGCGCAGACGACAAGGAAGCCGATGGCCGAGCAGACCGGAGCCCACCGCCGCGGGTCCTCGGCCGCCGACTCCCGGCCGGCTCGCCACACCGCTGCCGGGGCGGAACCGACCGCCGCACCGACTCACCGGGCCCCGAAGGAACGCATCGGCCCGCCCGCCGTGCGCGGCGCCCTCTACCAGCAGCGGTTGCGTGAACTGCTGGCCGAGGTCAGCGATCGGGTCGAGGTGTCGGCCGATTCCCGCGGCCGGATGGACGGGCTGATCGAAGCCATGCTGACGGTCACCTCCGGGCTGGATCTCGACGACACGCTGAGTGCGATCGTGCGGACCGCGACCACCCTCATCGACGCCCGCTACGGCGCGCTGGGGGTGCGCGAGCACAGCGGCAAGCTCTTCCAGTTCGTCGCCGAGGGCATCGACGACGCGACCAGGGCCAGGATCGGCGCCCTCCCCGCGGGCCACGGCGTGCTCGGGGCGGTCTTCGCCCAGCCCACGCCGCTGCGGCTCGACGATCTGACCGGCCATCCGGCCTCGGTCGGATTCCCGGCGCACCACCCGCCGATGCGCAGCTTCCTCGGCGTGCCCGTCCGGATCCGCGACGAGGTCTTCGGCAGCCTCTACCTGTGCGAGAAGTCCGGCGGACAACCGTTCACGGCCGAGGACGAGGTCCTGGTGCAGGCGCTGGCCGCGGCGGCAGGCATCGCGATCGACAATGCGCGCCTATACGAGTCGGCACGCACCCGGCAGGAATGGATCGAAGCCACCCGTGATGTCGCCACCGAATTCCTGGCCGTGGGCACACCGGGCAAGGCTTTGGAACGGGTCGTCGATCATGCGCGGGCGCTGACCGGCTCGCAGCTGTGTTTCCTGGCCGCGGCCGGTCCGGGCGACGTCAGCGAGTTGCTGATCACCCACTGGTCCGGCCCCGACGCGCGCCGGGCCGGGCATCCGATTCCGCTGACCGGCACTGCCGTCGGTGAGGCGTTCGACCGCCGCACCCCGCTGCGCTTCGACGACGCCGGGCAGGTGACGCTCGGCATCACCCTGCCCTCCCCCGGGCCCGCGCTGATCCTGCCGCTGTGCACCCCGGACGCCACTCACGGCACGCTGGTCACCGTGCGCCGCGCCGGCTCGGCGCCGTATTCCGACGAGCTGGTCGAGCTCACCGCCGCGTTCACCGATCAGGCGGCACTGGCGATGCAACTGGCCGACGCGCAACGACGGATGCGTGAGGTCGACATCCTGGCCGACCGCGATCGCATCGCCCGCGACCTGCACGATCATGTGATCCAGCGGCTGTTCGCGATCGGGCTGACCTTGCAGGGTGCGGTGCCGCGGGCGACGGTGCCCGAGGTCCGCGACCGGCTCTCACGAGTGATCAACGATCTACAGGAGGTCGTGCAGGAGATCCGCACCTCGATCTTCGATCTGCACGGTGGCGCCGACAGCGCGCGGCTGCAGCAACGCATCGAACACGCCATCCGGCAGCAGACCGCCGATACCGAGATCCGCGCCACCGTGCAGTTCTCCGGACCGCTGTCGGTGCTCGAACCCGAGCTGGCCGATCATGCCGAGGCGGTGGTGCGGGAGGCGGTGAGCAATGCGGTGCGCCATTCCGGCGGCGACACCGTCACCGTCGACATCGGGGTGTCCGACGATCTGACCATCGTGGTCACCGACAACGGTTGGGGCGTGCCGAATCACGTCATCCGCAGCGGGCTGCGCAACCTCGAGCAGCGCGCCGAGGAGGCCGCGGGCCGGTTCACCGTCACCGCCGCGGTGGCCAGGCACTCGCGCGCCGAGAGCGCGGACGCACTGCCGGGGACCCGGCTCTGCTGGACGGCTCCCCTGCCGTGACCGCCGATCCGTCGCGGCGGCTCACTCCGGCGGTGCCAGCACCACCACCGCGTTGTTGCCGCCCATCCCCAGCGACAGTTTCGCCGTGATCGCGCCCGCGCTCGCCACCGGCCCGTCCAGCAACCGCGGATGGGGTGACGCGACGATCGGCGCGGCGGGCACGAGCGAGCGTTCGAAGCCCATGGCCGCGGCGGCGATCTCCACCGCGGCCGCCGCACCCTGGCAGTGGCCGGTCAGCGGCTTGAGGGCGTAGATGGCGGGCCGGTCGTCGAAGACCTCGGCCAGCAGCGCCCGTTCGGCGTCGTCGCACTGGCGGGTGCCGGTGCCGTGGGCATTGAAATAGGCCACCTGATCCGCCGATACGCCTGCCGCGCGGAGCGCCCGGCGCGCGCATTCGATGATCTGGCCGTGCCCCGGATCCACCGACACCACGTGATAGCCGTCGTTGGTCATCGCACCGCCGAGCACCCGGGCATACGGGCGCGACGCCGAGCGGCTGAGCACGAAACCCACCGACGCCTCCCCCATGCTGAAACCACGGCTCCCCTCTTGGAACGGGCGGCAGGCCTGCAGCGGTTCGGCATCGGTGACGGCGGCGCCGAGCCGAACGAAATGCTCCACCATCTCCGGTGTCGCCGACAGGTCGCTCACCACGCACACCACGTCGTCGGCCTGGCCGCTGTCGAGCCACAGCTTCGCGGTGAGCAATCCGGCATTGCCGGAACTGCACGCCGCGGACACGTTCATCGCCGGACCGTGGAAACCGAACTCCTGCATCACCACCGAGATCGGCGTGGAGGGCAGCAGCGGAAGATACCCGCGGGAACGCCGGTGGCCGTCGTCGACGGTGTAGAAGTCACGCCAGTTGGCCACGTCGCCGAGCACGATCGCGTGCAGCAGGCCCACCGTGCGGCCCGGCCGCCAGCCACGGGCGCGCGCGTCCTCGATGGCCTCGCGCGCCGCCGCGTGCACGGCGCGCCCATATCGGCTGCCGCTCACCCGCGGATCGCCGCCCGACGGGACCAGCGACACCCATGCCGGCTCATCGCGTCCCACGCCGTAACCGGGCTGCACGCCGGCCGCCGACTTGCCGCTCAGCAGTCCGCGCCACAGCGCCTCGCGCCCCCATCCGTACCCGGTGACAGCGCCGACACCGGCAATGGACATATGATGATCAGGTTCGGACATGGCATCGCTCCTCGGCCCGATCTCCTCCGGCCACTCGCGCCGGCCCGCCGTCGTGAAGAACCGGTTCTGTCATGATCACCGGATCGAGCCCGGGCGCAGTACCCGACACACGGCAATCGCGTCGATCATGTGAACGGCGCACATGTCGGATCCAGAATAATCCCGTGCTCCAATGACCAGCTATCGGTGGACGATCGGGGGTTCGAGGTGGGAGAGGACAGGCTCAGCGCCGCCGAGCAGCTGGCGCAGCGGTACCGGTCTCTGGTCGAACACACTCCGGACGGTATCTGCGTGCACGAACGCGGCATCATCGTCTACGTCAACCCGGCTACGGTGCGCATGCTGGCCGCGTCGGGCCCGGAAGATCTGGTCGGACGCCCGCTGGTGCAGTTCGTGCACCCGGATTCGGTGCCCGGCATGCTCGACCGCATCTCCCGGCTCACCCGGGCGGGCGCGGCCTCCACCCCCGCCGAGATGACATTGCTACGGCTGGACGGCACGCAGGTGCCGGTGGAGACCGTCTCGGTGCTCACCGTCTGGCACGACCAGGCCGCCTACCAGGTCGTCATCCACGATCTGAGCGCCCAGCGCGCCGCCGAGGCCGCCCAGCGCCGCGCCGAACAGCACTTCACCACGGTGGTGTCCCAGCTCGAGGAGGGCGTGGCGGTCATCGACCGGGACGGCCGGATCGAATCGGTCAATCCGGCCGCGCGACGCATCTTCGGCATCGAGGACGCCGGTGACCTGGCCGGGGTGAGCATCGCCGAGCTGCCGCTGACGCTGCTGGACACCAACGCCCAGCCGATGTCCACCGCCCGGCATCCGGTCGCGCGCACCCTTGCCACCGGCGAGACCATCACCGGCTATGTCTTCGGCGTCGACCGCTCCGACGGGCAACGGCGCTGGCTGTCGGGGTCGAGCAGGCTGCTCAATCCCGGCGATCCGGATTCCTCGGCGGTGTCCTCGTTCGCCGATATCACCGAATACCGGGCCAGCAGGCGGCACCTGGAATATCAGGCCACCCACGATTCGCTGACCGGGCTGGCCAACCGGTCGCTGATCCTGTCGCAACTCGCGGGCGCGCTGGCCGCCAGCGAAGATCTGCCGGTGTCGGTGGTGATGTTCATCGACCTGGACGGATTCAAGGCGATCAACGACTCCCTCGGCCACGCCATCGGTGACACGGTGCTGCAGATCGTGGCGCAGCGTTTGCAGCGGGCGCTGCGCGCCGACGACATCGTCGGCAGGCTCGGCGGCGACGAATTCCTGGTGCTGCTGTCCGGGCGCACCCGGCAGGCCGATCTGGACGCGCTGATCCTGCGGTTGCAGCGGACGATGGCCGAACCGATCGTCGCGCGTGGGCATCGCATCGAGGTCAACGCCTCGATCGGGGTCACCGCGCTGCGCCCGGGCGACCGGCGCACCCCCGAAGCGGTGCTGCACGACGCGGACGTGGCGATGTACCGCGCCAAGCCGGCCGGGCATCGCGAGGGCCTGATCGGGCCCGCCCGCAGGCCGAACAACACCCACGCATCCTGAGCGCGGCGGCGACCACGCCGAACGCGCAGTAGACTGGACGATTCCGTTTTCCGATCGTCCGCGCCTTCCACCACCGCTGTCGTCTGCCTGCCCCACTGGTGCCAGTCACCGGGTGACAAGGAGTTCGTTTTGCCCGACCGCCTCACTCAGGATCACCGCTCCCCGATCCCGGACACCGAGACCACCACCGCATCGAGCACCGGCACCGATATCGATCGGGAACAGGCCCATCTGAACGTCCTCTACGACCGCCTCGACGGCATGCGCAAGTACGCCACCGAACGGCTGCGCACCGTCCTGCTGGAGACCGGCGGCACCCCACAGGCACGCAGCGAACGCGAATCGTTCACCCAGCTCTACACCGAGGACTTGGCCAAATACGATGCCGCCGAACACGGCCTGTGCTTCGGCCGCATCGATCTCGACGGCGACGGCACCGAGGACGGTGAGCCCGAGGCCGAGCGCCGCTACATCGGCCGCCTCGGCATCCTCGACGAGCACAACGACTACGAGACCCTGCTGCTGGACTGGCGCGCCCCGCTGGCCCGGCCGTTCTACCTGGCCACCACCGCCGCGCCGGACGGCGTGCTGCGCCGGCGTCACATCCGTTCCCGCAATCGCAGGGTCACCGCGATCAACGACGAATACCTGGATCTGGAGGCGGCCGAACGCGCCGGCGTCACCGAGGACGACGGCGGCGTCGGCAGTGAGAGCGCCCTGCTGTCGGCGTTGAACGCCGCCCGCACGGGCCATATGAACGACATCGTCGAGACGATCCAGAGCGAGCAGGACGCGATCATCCGCGCCGAGCACAAGAGCGTGCTGGTGGTGCAGGGCGGGCCGGGCACCGGCAAGACCGCGGTCGCGCTGCATCGCGCCGCCTACCTGCTCTACACCTACCGGCAGCAGCTGGCCAAGGCCGGTGTGCTGATCATCGGGCCGAACGCGACCTTCCTCGATTACATCGGCCAGGTGTTGCCCTCGCTCGGTGAGACCGGCGTGCTGCTGTCGACCATCGGCGACCTGTATCCCGGCGTGAAGGCCACCCGGGAGGATTCCTTGCGGGCCGGTGAGATCAAGGGTTCGCTGAGCATTCTGGAGGTGCTCAAGCAGGCGGTGCGGGACCGGCAGGAGGTGCCGCAGGAGCCGATCGCGCTGAGCTTCGACGGCTATCCGCTGACGCTCAACCGCAAGATCGTCACCAAGGCCAGGGGCCGGGCCCGCTCCTCGCGGCGGCCGCACAATCTGGCCCGCCCGATCTTCGCGTCCTCGGTGATCGACGCGCTCACCGAACAGCTGGCCGCGACCATGGGCGCCGACCCCGTCGACAGTGCGCGCAGCCTGCTCAGCAGCACCGATCTGGCCGAGATCGCCGACGAGATGCGCTCGGATCCGCAGATCCAGCGTGCCATCGGCGCACTGTGGCCGATCCTGACCCCGCAGCAGGTGCTGGCCGATCTGCTGGCCGATCCGGCCCGCCTGGACCGGGCCGCGAGTTCGCTGGACCCGGCCGACCGCGCCGAACTGTTGCGCCAGGACACCGGCGCATTCAGCGCCGCCGACGCTCCGCTGCTGGACGAGCTGGCCGAACTGCTCGGCATCGATGACGCCGAGGAACGCGAACGCGCCCGCCGCCGCTGGCGCGCCCAGCTGGCCGAGGCCCAGGACGCGCTCGACATCCTCACCGGTTCCGCACCGCAGGATCTCGAGGACGAACTCGATCCCGAGATCCTCATGGCCTACGACCTGATCGATGCCGGGCAGCTGGCCGAACGCCAGCAGGTGCGCACCCGCCAGACCACCGCCGAACGCGCGGCGGGCGACCGCACCTGGACCTACGGCCACGTCATCGTCGACGAAGCACAGGAGCTGTCGGAGATGGCGTGGCGGATGGTGATGCGCCGCATCCCGAACCGCTGGATGACCGTGGTCGGCGATGTCGCCCAGACCGGTGACCCGGCGGGCGCCTCCACCTGGCAGACGGTGCTGGAACCGTATGTGGCCACACGGTGGAAGCTCACCGAACTCACCGTCAACTACCGCACGCCCGCCGAGATCATGGACGTGGCCGCGCAGGTGCTGACCGCCATCGATGCGAAGGCCCGCGCACCACGCTCGGTCCGCGAGTCCGGGCATCCGCCGCAGGCGCATCGGTGCGACGAGCCTGCCTTCGGCACCGAATTGGCGCGGCTGCTCGCGGCCGAGCAGGGGCCGGGCACCACGGCGGTGATCGTGCCGCACGCGCTGGCCGGCGAACTGGCCGGACTTGCGGCGGAATCGGTGCGCGTGCTGACGGTGCACGAGGTGAAGGGCCTGGAATTCGACGCGGTGTATCTGGTGGCGCCGGAGCGGATCATCGGTGAGTCGCCGCGCGGGCTCAACGATCTGTACGTCGCGCTGACCCGCGCGACCCAGCGGCTGACGGTGCTGCACAGCACCGATCTGCCCGAGGTGCTGAGCTCGCTCCAGGCGCGCCCGGCCATGGCATAGGGCCACACGCAGGCGTGGTCGCCGCCGGTGCGGCGGCGACGACGCTGCTGGTGTCAGCGAACGGTGTGCACGATGAGGACGTCCGAGCGCGATTTGCGCGCGACGTCCGAGGGCACCGAGCCGAGCAGGCGCCCGGTCAGGGTGTTGAGGCCGCGGTTACCGACGACGAGCAGATCGGCCTGGGTCTCCTTGACCAGGTCGAGCAGCGATTCGACCGGCTCGCCGACGATGGCGCGCTCGACGATCTCCTTGGCGCCCGCGGCGGTGGCCCGGTCGCGGGCGGTGCGCAGGATCTCGTTGGTCGGCGCGGAACCGCGCACCTGGTAGGCCTCGTCCTTGAGCACATCGGCGGCCGCGGCGACCTCACGGTCGTCGGTCGGGTAGTAGGCGCAGGCCACGATCAGGGTCGAGCCTGCGGCCCCGGCCAGTGCGGCGGCCTTGTCGACGGCGACATACGACGAGTCCGAGCCATCGGTACCGACGACAATGGTCCGGTAGGCGGTCATCTCTCCTCCAACTGTGCGGGTCGGACGCCTGCGTCAGGTTTTTCGTCCCGGCGTGTCGGGGCTTCGGCGCGGCGACTGGGTCGACCATAGCGGCAATACGCCCGGAATTATCAGAATTCGCAACACATCACATTCGGAGTGTTCACCCGCGGTGGCAGCGGCCCGGCCTGGGCGAATACCGCATGGCCTGCTCTACCTGGGCGGACCCAAACCGGCCCGGGCTGGGCTGTGATCTGCCACAACATCGGTGAACGACGTTGCCGCTCTGGGACATTCATCACATGACCGGTACCGGAAACAGCTCCGGCCCGTCCGCGATCACGAACGGGCCGGCGGCCGGCAGGTACTGGGCTCAGGGCCACTGCCGGTAGTCGGCCCAGAAAATACCCAGAATCGCGCCGATGATGTCCATGCGTTCCCTTTCACTGCGGATGCGGACCGCAATATTAGCGCGTGCGCTCCGTCACAGGCTGAAAAGCGGTCCGGTGATGGTCAATCCCAGTTCGTCGGTGTGGGCGAAGAAGGCGAACAGCATCAGCGACGCTCCCGCCAGCGCCAGATCCTTGTTGAACTGGATCATCTCCATTTGCTTGGCCTCCGCATCGGTTTCGGACCAGAACCCGTGCATGAGCACCGCTGTCGGCAGCAGCATGATGAACAGCAGCAGCGCACCGAGATCGGCCCAGATGCCGAGCAGCACACTCAGACCGCCGAGCGCCATCAGCAATCCCGAAACGAGCACTCCGGCCTTGGCCGCGGGCACACCCCTGCTCTGCGCGTAACCGGTCATCGCCTCGGTCTGAGTGAAGTGACCGATGGCCGAGCCGAAAAAGAGCACAACGAACAACACCCGGCCGATCAACACCACGACATCCATGTCCAGCTCCTTGTTTCGCCGGTGGGTAGATGATGCGTAATTCAACCACTCGACCGGCCGGTGTTCGGCCGGAAATGATCTATCGGAACTGCTCCGGTATCTCCGCGCCGCGCGGGAGCATTTTCGCGGTGACCTCGTTGCGGGCGCGAAGGGTGTGTTTGGCATATTCCGCCGGCGCCATTCCGACTTCCGCGGTGAATTCGCGGGTGAAATGCGCCTGATCGTAATAGCCGAGCTCGGCCGCCAGTGCCGCCAGATCCTCGGCCCGGCCCCGGGCGAGCAGGTCGGCCGCGTCTTGGAGCCGGTAGCGGCGCAGCACCCATTTCGGACCGGCGCCGACATAGCGCCGGAACAGCCGTTGCAGGGTGCGGATCGACACCGCGTAGCGCTCGGTGACCTGATCGACACGGGTCAGTTCCTGGTCGCCTGCCATCGCCGCGACGATGCGCCGCACCAGGTCGTAGTTCGGGTCGGGCGCGGACAGTCCGCGGCCGAAGAACGATTCGACGATGTCGCGGCGGCCCGCATCGCCGGGCTCGACCAGTACCGCGGCGGTGAGCCGATCCGCGTCGGGCAGCACCTCGGCAAGGGCGACGGTGCGGTCGCGGAATTCGCCGACGTCGAGTCCGGTGAACGCGCCGAATCCGCCCGCGCGGAACCGGATCCCGAACGTTTCACCGGCGCCGGACAATTCGCGGACGAACTTGGTGGTGCAGACGCCGTTGACGAAGCCGCCGGTCTTGACGTCGGACCGCTCGAAGGTGACGTTCACGCACGGAAACGGCAGCACCTCGGCGATATACGGCGGCCGGCCGCGTAGATCCCAGCGCACCGACCAATACCAGTCGATGAACTCGGCCACCGCCGAGCCCACCGGCAGCCGGTTCAGGGTGCGATACCTGGCCTGCTCGTCCGGATGCAGGATCCCTTTGCGCCCGGTGAGGGCGCCGCGATCACCCCGCTCGGCCATGGTGTCGCTTTCTTACAAGATCACCGCGGCCGTAGCGCCGAGGATGAAAGACATGACAAGCACAGTGAATCCGATTCCCGACGGCTACCACTCCATCACCTGTTTCCTGGCCGTCGCCGACGCCAACAAGGCGATCGACTTCTACACCGAGGTCTTCGGCGCCGAGGTGATCACCCGCAACGATCTGCCCGACGGTCAGCCCGCCCACGCGGAGCTGAAGATCGGCGATTCCACGCTCCAGCTGGGCATGCCGATTCCGGACAACGGAGTGCTCGCACCGAACGGCGAGTGGGTGCACACCTCCCTCGTGCATTACTGCCCCGACACCGACGCGGCCGTCGCCCGTGCGGTCGAGCGTGGGGCCCGCTGTGTCGAAGAACCGCAGACCTTCGTCACCGGCGATCGTTTCGGCGTGATCATCGACCCGTTCGGCCACCGGTGGGCGGTGATGACCAAGGTCGAGGATGTCTCGCGGGAAGAGGCCGAGCGCCGCGTGAACGAATGGATGGCAACCCAGGGCTGAGCACTGTTCATTCCGGGCCGGGCGGCCGGGCGCCGTCGGCTGCGGCGGCACCCGGCCCGGGAGCCGCCGCGGGGCCGGCCGGCGAGCGGCGGCCCCGCAGCGCTCCGGACGACGAGACCCGATGGCCGACGACACCACTCAGCTCAACCCGGCCGCATCCATTCCGCGTAGCTCCTTTTTCAGGTCGGCGATCTCGTCGCGCAGCCGACCGGCGAGCTCGAATTGCAATTCGCGCGCGGCGTTCATCATCTGGTCGGTCAGTTCCTTCACCAGGTCGGCCAGTTCGGCGCGTGGCATGGACTTCACATCGCGGCCCTCGATGACGCCTGCGCTCACCGCCCGCCCCGGCTCGCCCTGGGCGCGCCTGCCGCGGCTGGCGTTGCGGCCCGAGCCGCCGACGGCGACCTCGTCGTCGGCCTCCTGATACACCTGGTCGAGGATGTCGGCGATCTTCTTGCGCAGCGGCTGCGGGTCGATGCCCATTTCCTCGTTGTAGGCGATCTGCTTGGCGCGGCGACGTTCGGTCTCGTCGATGGCGTGCCGCATCGAATCGGTGATCTTGTCCGCGTACATGTGCACCTCGCCGGACACGTTGCGCGCCGCGCGGCCGATGGTCTGGATCAGGCTGGTGCTGCTGCGCAGGAACCCTTCCTTGTCCGCGTCGAGGATCGCCACCAGCGACACCTCGGGCAGGTCGAGGCCCTCACGCAGCAGGTTGATGCCGACCAGCACGTCGTATTCGCCGAGGCGCAGCTGCCGCAGCAGTTCCACCCGGCGCAGGGTGTCGATCTCCGAATGCAGATACCGCACCCGTACCCCGAGACCGAGCAGATAGTCGGTGAGGTCCTCGGCCATCTTCTTGGTGAGGGTGGTGACCAGGACGCGTTCGTCGCGGTCGGTGCGTTGACGGATCTCGTGCACCAGATCGTCGATCTGGCCCTTGGTCGGTTTGACGATCACCTTCGGATCCACCAGACCGGTCGGGCGGATGACCTGCTCGACCACCTCACCACCGGATTGCCCCAGCTCGTAGTTGCCGGGGGTGGCCGACAGGTAGACCGTCTGCCCGATCCGCTCGGCGAACTCTTCCCAGGTGAGCGGCCGGTTGTCGATGGCCGACGGCAGCCGGAACCCGTATTCGACGAGGTTGCGCTTGCGCGACATATCGCCTTCGTACATGCCGCCGATCTGCGGCACCGTGACGTGCGACTCGTCGATGACCAGCAGGAAATCCTCGGGGAAATAGTCGAGCAGCGTCGCGGGCGCCGACCCGGCCGGGCGGCCGTCGATATGGCGCGAATAGTTCTCGATACCGGAGCAGAACCCGACCTGACGGATCATCTCCAGGTCGTACTGGGTGCGCATGCGCAATCGCTGCGCCTCGAGCAATTTGCCCTGCCGTTCGAATTCGGCGAGCCGCTGCTCGAGCTCGGCCTCGATATCGTGAACCGCGCGCTCCATCCGATCGGGGCCGGCCACATAGTGGGTGGCCGGGAAGATCCGCAGCGTATCCACCTGGCGCACCACATCACCGGTGAGCGGATGCAGGTAATACAGCGCGTCGATCTCGTCGCCGAAGAATTCGATACGGACCGCGAGCTCCTCATAGGAGGGGATGATCTCGACGGTATCGCCGCGCACCCGGAACGAGCCGCGCGTGAAGGCCATGTCGTTGCGGGTGTACTGCACATCGACCAGCAGCCGCAGCAGCGCGTCCCGATCGACCTCGGTGCCCACCTGCAGCTGCACCGAGCGGTCGAGATAGGACTGCGGGGTACCGAGGCCGTAGATGCACGACACCGACGCGACCACCACCACATCGCGGCGCGACAGCAGGCTCGACGTCGCCGAATGGCGCAGCCGCTCGACATCGTCGTTGATCGAGCTGTCCTTCTCGATATAGGTATCGGTCTGCGCGATATAGGCCTCGGGCTGGTAGTAGTCGTAGTACGAGACGAAATACTCGACCGCGTTGTGCGGGAGCATCTCGCGCAGTTCGTTGGCCAGCTGCGCGGCGAGCGTCTTGTTCGGCGCCATCACCAGCGTCGGCCGCTGCAGCCGCTCGATCAGCCACGCGGTGGTGGCCGATTTACCGGTACCGGTGGCGCCGAGCAGCACCACATCGCGCTCCCCCGCCTTGATGCGGCGTTCGAGCTCATCGATGGCGGCGGGCTGATCACCTGCGGGCTGATGCGGGCTGACGACCTCGAACCGGCCACCGGCGCGTTCGATCTCGCCCACCGGACGGAACTCCGAATGGGCCAGCGGGGTGCCGCCCTGTTCGTCGGCCGGGATCTCGGTTGCGAATGCCATGGTCACCAGGGTAGGCGCAGCCACCGACAGATTTCGGCCGAGGAGAGCCGCGCCACGACCGGCCTGGACAACGGCATCGCTGACGGTAGATTCTCGGGACATGACTCAGGCACCATCCGTGCACGTGCACCGGCCGAAGGTGGAGTACTTCAACGTCGCCGAGCTCACCAACACCGATCCCAAGGGGTTCGTCCGGCCGGTGCAGAACTACCGCGTCGAGCCGTGGGGCCTGTACATGGCGCGCACCGCCGATCATCCGTCGTTCCACTACATGGAGTCATGGCTGCTGCCCGAGCTGTCGATCCGCGCGACGGTGTTCCACTACACCGCCGCGCATCTGCGTAACCAGGACTACTACATCGACATCGGCGAGTTCACCGAGGTCGAACCCAAGAAGTGGCGGTCGGTGGACCACTATCTGGATCTGCTGGTGCGCACCGGACGCGATACCCGTCTGCTCGACGTGGACGAACTGCTGGCGGCGCTGCAGGCCGGTCTGGTGGACGCGGCCACCGCGGAAAAGGCGATCGCCACCGCCACCGCGGCCATCGACGGTATCGCCGCGCACGGCCACGACCTGCTGGCCTGGACCGCTTCGCGGGGTATGCCGCTCAGCTGGCTGTGAGCGGCGATCAGGCCTGCTCCGCGCGCCACCGCATGATCTTCGGGTACGCCTGGTCGAACCACGGTTCCTTCACCGCCAGGTAGGCCACCATCGCCTCGTCACCGGACAAGCCCGCGGCCTTCGACTCCCCCTCGCGCTTGACCCGCGCGTACTCCTCGCGGGCGCCGGCATCCGCGCGCAGCCAGTCCCGGAAGGCCAGCGCGAACTGCTGACCGGGCGAGCCGTCGACACGCAGGTGCACATTGGCCGGACGGCCCGGGTCGGCGCTGCCGTGGAACCGCTTGGCCCACAGCTCGGTGTCGACGCCCTCGGGATCGGCCTCGGTCGGCTTCGGGTTGTCGTGCGCGATCCGGGAGACCACCGGGAATCCGGCCGCGCCCAGTGCGTCACGCAGGCCGTCGGCGGCGGCGAGATCGGCCACGGTGATCTGGATATCGATGACGTCCTTGGCGAGCAGTCCCGGCACCGCGGTCGATCCGACGTGATCGATGCGCGAGGCCGCCGCCCCCGCGACCACCCACAGCCGGGCGATCAACCGCTGCGCCTGCGCCGCCCACTGCGGAGCGGGTGCGACCAGCCGCAGTTCGGTCTCGGCCACCCGGGCGGTGCGCATGTTGTGCTCGAAGGGCACAAGTCGTTCGTCCCACAGCTGGTGTACAGCGGATTCGATGGCTTCGGCCGGCCCGTTGTTGTCGAGCAGGACGTCGGCGACGGCCCGTCGCTGCTCATCGGTGGCCTGGGCCGAAATGCGGGCGCGCGCATCGGCTTCGGGCACGCCGCGCGAGTGCACGAGCCGCTGGATGCGGGTCTCGGCGGCCACGTCCACCACGATCACCAGATTCATCAGCGGCGCCAAGCCGTTCTCCACCAGCAGCGGAATATCTTGCACGACAATGGCATCCGGCGCGGCAGCGGCCAGCAGTTCAGTGGTGCGGCGGCCGACCAGCGGGTGCGTGATCGCGTTCAACCGGGCGCGCGCGTCGTCGTCGGCGAAGGCTCTGGCCGCCAGCGCGGGCCGGTCCAAACTACCGTCGGCGGCCAGAATATCGGGGCCGAAGGCCTCGACCAGAGCGGCGAGCCCCTCGGTGCCCGGCGCGACGACCTCGCGCGCGATCGCATCCGAGTCGATCACCACCGCGCCCCGTTCGGCGAGGATCCGCGCCACGGTCGACTTGCCGGCACCCATGCCTCCGGTGAGGCCGATTCGTAACATCCGACCAGTTTCGCATCCGGGCGGCCGAGCTCCCATTCGGTACCCATCCACGGGCGGTGCCGCCACGAACAGTGGATGCGGGCCGACGACGCCCCGCGTGAATCGGGGCCGGAAATCCGCGGCACCGCATGGAATCGGCCTTCGCTTTCGCGAGCAATATGCCGACCATGTTGGATACCCACTCCCGCATCCCTTTTCACCACCCTGCACCGCAATTGCCCGTTCCGTGACGCGGCCGAGACCATCTCGCAACATTTCCTGTCGAAGTCGGTTTCCAAGCGATAACTTTCCGACACGCCGGGCAATTACTTCGGCAAAATACACTGCCGACGACTTCGGGTCCGCTAATCTTCGCCGTGGCGATCCAGGCCAGAACCATCAAGCAAAGGAAGACCATTGGGCACCAGTAACAACCAGACGGGTCGCCACCGCCTGGGAATGGCGGGAGGCGTGCACTGCATCGAAATCCCCGCCGTCGCGGCTGCGCTCGCCGAGCATCGCCGCACATGGTTCACCTCGTTGATCAGTCCGGCTCGGCATAGTTTCGCCGCCATGCGCCGGCGTTCCGCGACGCCCTCGGTGCGCTGGGTTCCCGCCACCGCGGGCTGACGCCCACTTCCACGACAGTGGCCCGGTCCTCGCGACCGGGCCACTGTCGTGCGCGTCGACGACTATCGCCGCGGCAGCTGCGGCGACAGTCCCAGCGAATGCACCAGGTCGAGCATCTCGGCCCGGAACAGCCGCGCCGGATCCTGCGCCAGCGGGCGCAGATGGCCGTACACCTCGAGCGCGACCAGCCCGTGCATCCGGCCCCACATGCGCAGCGCGAGAGCCAGCCCCGCGGGCGGGAGATCGGGGAAATCGGTGCGCACATGGTCGACCAGATCGGCGTCGAAATCCGTCCACGCGAATTCCGGAGAGGTGTCCGCGCGGCCGTCGGCGCCGTGCGGCCAGGCCGCGGCGGCCAGCCCGACCAGGCCGGTGCAGGCCCGTAGCCGCGCCCCGGCGGCGGGGCCGCCGGGCGGGGGTTGGTAGCCGGGGACCGGGTCACCGTAGATCAGCCGGAATTCGGCGGGTCGCGCCACCGCCCAGTCCCGCACCGCCTCGCCCCACGCGATGATGCGAGCACCCGGATCATCGGCGGCGATGGCGTCGCGGGCCGCTTCGACGCGGTCCAGCAGCGCCGTGTAGACCTCGGTGATCAGCGTCGAGATGAGTTCGTCGCGAGTGGCGTAGTAGCCGTAGATGGCGCCCGCCGTCATGCCCATCTCGCGGGCGATGGCCCGCAGTGTCACAGCATCGGGACCGCCCTCGTCGAGCAATCGCAGCGCGACCGTCTTGATCTCCTGCGCCGTCTGAGCACGCAGCCGCTCTCGCCGACTCGTCATCGCCTCCACCACGGTTGACACTCTACAGCGTGCGAGTACTATCCGCCGTGCAGTCACTGAACGCCGTGTAGTAATTGCACGGCATGTACAGCAGAGGAGTCTGGATGGATATCGGGGTGTTCGGCGCGAGCGGGGTCATCGGTTCGCGGGTGGTCGAGGAGGCGCGGCGGCGCGGGCATACGGTGCGGGCGTTCGCCAGTGATGCGGCACGGTTTCCCGCGGCGCGCGAGGGCGTCAGCTGGCAGGTGGCGGACTGGCGCGATGCCGATAGTGTCGCGGAGGCTATCGGCGGCCTGGATGTGGTGGTCAGCGCGGTGAATGCGGGACATGGAATCGAGGACACCATTGCCAAGGCCGACGATTTCGTGGTCGGTGCGCGGGCGATGGTGCGGGCGATGACCCGTCATCCGGCGCTTCGGCTGATCGCAGTGGGCGGTGGCGGAAGTTTGGAGGTCGCGCCCGGGATGCAGCTGGTGGATCAGCCGGGGTTCGCCGAGGGGCTGCCGGAGAATCTCGGGGTCCCGGCCGAGTATCACCGGGTGATCTCGGCGCTGCGCGAGGCGTTGAACGTGTACCGGCTCTCCGACCGGCAGTGGACGTATCTGAGCCCGTCCTCGGGGCGGATCGATCCGGGTGTGCGCACCGGCCGCTACCGCCTCGGCGGCGATCAGCTCCTGGCGGCCGATACCGATATCTCGGCCGAGGATCTCGCGGTCGCGCTCATCGACGAGGCCGAGAATTCCCGGTTCGTGCAACGCCGGTTCACTGTCGCCGCCGCCTGATCGCCCCCTCGCCGCAGGTCCTGCCTGCGGCGATCCGGGCGGGCGGCCGAGATCACCGGGCCCCGCACCGGTGATCGGCCCGGACAAGCCCGAAGGCCCCGGTCCATTGCGGACCGGGGCCTTCGGTGTTGCTCTAGCCGTATCAGGCGTTGCCGGAGAGCTTCTCCCGCAGAGCCGCGAGCTGGGCGTCGCTGGCGAGCGAGCCGCCGGCGGACTCGGGCTGGCTGGAGGTGGACTGCGAACCGCTCTCGGAGGAGTAGTTCGACGAGCCGCCACCGTTCGCGGCCTCGGCCGCGGCGTCGGCCGCCATCTTCTCCATCTGCGCGGTGTGCATCTTGTGGCGACGCTCCGCCTCGGCGTAGCGGCCTTCCCACTCCTCGCGCTGCTTGTCGAAGCCCTCGAGCCATTCGTTGGTCTCGGGATCGAAGCCCTCGGGGAAGATGTAGTTGCCCTGCTCGTCGTAGCTGTCGGCCATGCCGTACTTCGACGGGTCGAACTCGGCGTGGTAATCCTCGTTCGCCTGCTTCAGCGACAGCGAGATCCGGCGACGCTCCAGGTCGATGTCGATGACCTTGACCATCGCGTCGTCGCCGACGGCAACGACCTGGTCCGGCACCTCGACGTGGCGCTCGGCCAGCTCGGAGATGTGCACCAGGCCCTCGATGCCCTCTTCGACGCGCACGAACGCACCGAACGGAACCAGCTTGGTGACCTTGCCCGGCACGATCTGACCGATCGCGTGGGTGCGGGCGAACTGACGCCACGGATCTTCCTGGGTGGCCTTCAGCGACAGCGAGACGCGCTCGCGGTCCAGGTCGACGTCGAGCACCTCGACGGTGACCTCGGTGCCCACCTCGACGACCTCGGACGGGTGGTCGATGTGCTTCCAGGACAGCTCGGAGACGTGCACCAGACCGTCGACGCCGCCCAGGTCCACGAAGGCACCGAAGTTGACGATCGAGGAGACCACACCCTTGCGGACCTGGCCCTTCTGCAGCTGGTGCAGGAACTCGCTGCGGACCTCGGACTGGGTCTGCTCCAGCCAGGCGCGACGCGAGAGAACCACGTTGTTGCGGTTCTTGTCGAGCTCGATGATCTTGGCCTCGATCTCCTTGCCGACGTACGGCTGCAGATCGCGGACCCGACGCATCTCGACCAGCGAGGCGGGCAGGAAGCCGCGCAGCCCGATGTCGAGGATCAGGCCACCCTTGACGACCTCGATGACGGTGCCCTTGACGGCCTCGTCCTTCTCCTTGAGCTCCTCGATCGTGCCCCACGCGCGCTCGTACTGCGCCCGCTTCTTCGACAGGATCAGGCGGCCTTCCTTGTCCTCCTTGGTGAGAACCAGGGCCTCGACCTCATCACCCACGGAAACGACCTCGTTGGGGTCGACATCGTGTTTGATGGAGAGCTCACGGGAGGGGATGACGCCTTCGGTCTTGTAACCGATGTCGAGCAGGACCTCGTCACGATCGACCTTGACGATGGTTCCCTCGACGATGTCGCCATCGTTGAAGTACTTGATCGTGGCGTCGATGGCGGCGAGGAAATCCTCGGCGGAGCCGATGTCGTTGACGGCTACCTGCGGCGAGGTGACGGTGGTGGGCATATGTGGATTTGCTCCGGACGGATTGTGGTCGGTTGCGGACATTGGATCTTTCGGTACTGTGCGACACACCGAAATTGGGCGCGGTGTGATCACTCGCGCGTTCAGCGTACGCGACCTGCATCGGGCCGGGCAAACCGGTCCCGTCGCCACGCCGATACTCTTACGGCGTGTCGGACGATCGCCATGCGCAAGCAAACGAACTGCTCGGAACCGTTGGTCCGGCACGTGCCCGAATCGATTCCACGGACTCCGAACGTGCCAGCCGGCGCTGGTGGGATGCCGACGCCGGCCAATACCACGATACCCATGCCGAATTCCTCGGTGTCGACTCCCCCGGCGGTGAATTCGTCTGGTGTCCCGAGGGACTGCACGAGGGCGATTGGCATCTGCTCGGCGATATTGCGGGACAGGGCATTCTGGAGATCGGTTGCGGTTCGGCGCCGTGTTCGCGCTGGCTGGCGAGCAATGGCGCGTTCCCGGTCGGCCTGGATCTGTCGGCGGGCATGCTCGCGCACGGGCTGACCGCGATGGCACGCGGCGGTCCACGGGTGCCGCTGGTGCAGGCCACCGCCGAGGCGCTGCCCTTCGCCGGGGAATCCTTCGACGCCGCCTGCTCGGCGTTCGGCGCGATCCCCTTCGTCGCCGATTCGGCCCGGGTGATGCGCGAGGTCGAGCGGGTGCTGCGGCCCGGCGGGCGCTGGGTGTTCTCGGTGAACCATCCCATGCGCTGGATCTTCCCCGACGATCCCGGGCCGGCGGGGCTGGTGGCCACCACCCCGTACTTCGACCGCACCCCTTATATAGAGGTCGATGCCGACGGCGAGCCCACCTACGTCGAACACCACCGCACCATCGGCGATCGGGTCCGCGAGATCGTCGCCGCCGGCCTGATCCTGGAGGACATCATCGAACCGGACTGGCCGGAATGGCTGGACCGGGAATGGGGCCAGTGGAGCCCGCTGCGCGGCGCGCTGTTCCCCGGCACCGCGATCTTCGTGGCCCGCAAACCCGGCGCCACGACATGAACGACCGGACCGCACGTCGTTCCCGAGCGTGCGGTCCGGTGTCATTCGCCCTCGTCGGCCGATGACCGGCCCGGCCGGGGTTTGCGCCCGGCATTGTCCAGGGCAAGGCGCAGTGCGTATTCGATCTGCGCGTTGACGCTGCGCAGGTCGTCGGAGGCCCAGCGGGCCACCGCCTCGTACACCGCCGGATCGAGCCGGAGCAGGATCTTCTTACGGTCGGCCATCGCGCTCGCCGGTCAGGAGTAGAGCGATCCGGCGTTGACCACGGGCTGGGTCGGTCGATCACCGCACAGCACCACCAGCAGGTTCGACACCATGCCGGCCTTGCGCTCCTCGTCGAGTTCCACCATGCCCTGGGCGGCCAGCCGCTCGAGCGCGAGACCGACCATGCCGACCGCGCCTTCCACGATGTGGGTGCGGGCCGCGACCACCTGCGACGCCTGCTGGCGCACCAGCATGGCCTGGGCGATCTCGGGGGCGTAGGCGAGGTGGGTGATGCGGGCCTCCAGCACCTCGATACCGGCCAGTTCGGTGCGTTCCCGCAGTTCGACGGTGAGTTCCTCGGCGACCTCGCTGCCGTCACGCAGGCTGGTGCGCTCGTCGTCGTGGGCATCATAGGGATGGGTGGTGGCCAGATGCCGGACCGCGGCCTCGGACTGGGTCTCCACGTATTCCTCGTAATCGTCGACGGCGAACGCGGCCTTGTAACTGTCGACCACCCGGTAGACGACCACCGCGGCGATCTCGACCGGATTGCCGTCGGCGTCGTTGACCTTCAGCTTCTGGGTCTCGAAGTTACGCACCCGCAGCGAGATGCTGCGCCGGTCGGTCAGCGGCAGCACCGAGAAGAAGCCCGGTTCGCTCACCGAGCCGATGTAGCGGCCGAAGAACTGCACCACTTTCGCCTCGTTCGGGTTCACCACGATCAGCCCGGTGATCGCGAGCAGCAGCGCGACCAGCACGACCGATCCGGCGATGCCGGCCCCGATCGCGGCGGCGTTGCCGTCCTTGGTGCCGACGACGAAGGCGAGCGCGGTGGCGCCGCCGACGGCGAGCGTCAGCACCAGCCACGTCAGTAGCACCACGAACCCGTTGACGTGGACAGCGGCACGAAGCTTCATGACATCCTCCCGGTATCAAAGTGATATCACGACAATAGCATGGTGCCGCCGTCGTAGACCTGGTTCGTTCCGATCTGCGGGCGGATCAGCTCGCCGGGCGGATATTGCGGTTGAAACGGAACATGTTGTGCGGGTCGTAGACCGCCTTCAGCGCGGCCAGCCGCCGGTAGGTCTCCTCCCGGTACCCGCCCCGGGTCTGCGCCTCGTCGGCCACATCGCCGGCGCCGTAGAGGAAGTTGAGACTGTGGCCGATCGTCCACGGCGCCAGTGCGGCGCGCACCGGAGCGCCGGGCTCGACGGGGCCGGCCCCCGGCTCCGGCATGGTGATCGCCCGCACCACGTAGCGGGCCTCGCGGTGGTCGAGGGCCAGATCCTCGCGGGCCGTACGCAGCGCGCCACCGAGATGCCGGATATCGATGACGGCGCCGAGCCCGGAATCGGGTCCGGCCACCGACAGCAAGGCCTGCAATGCCTCCGGCGTGAGGTCGTCGAGCAGGGCGTTGGTGGCGGCGTAGGCGTGCGGGTCGGCCGGATCGGAGTGGATGGTGTGCG
Source organism: Nocardia sp. CDC519 (assembly GCF_059509835.1). Classification (NCBI taxonomy): domain Bacteria; kingdom Bacillati; phylum Actinomycetota; class Actinomycetes; order Mycobacteriales; family Nocardiaceae; genus Nocardia; species Nocardia sp. CDC519. The sequence continues at coordinate 4,900,939 of NZ_CM183377.1, forward strand.
ATTCGGTGTAGGGCATGCGGCGCAGATCGTCCTTCAACGGTGTGCCGATCGCCCGGAGCGGCGCGACCAGGCGCTCGCCTGCCTCGGCGTCGCCGGCGATCGCGATCCGGATGGAGGCGACGAACCGGCCACGCAGCGGCTGCGGCACCGGCGGGATATCCGGGAAGGCGAGCATGGCGACGGTGGAGGTCACCGTGTCGGGCACGGTCGTGGTCCATTCCCGCCACGCCTCGAGCGCGCGCGGCACCTGGGCGGTGTCGAACATGAGTTGACCGCCGTAGACGGTGGTCACCGGCACCAGGCCCACTTCCAGCGCCGTCACGACGCCGAAATTGCCGCCGCTGCCGAGCACCGCACCGAACAGTTCGTCACCGGGGCGCAGCGTGCGCACCCGGCCGTCGGCGGTGACCAGCTCGATCGCGCGGACGTGGTCGGCGGCGTAGCCGTAGGTGCGCCCGAGCAGGCCGAGCCCGCCGCCGAGGACGTAGCCGACCACACCGACCGAGGGCGACGACCCGTTCAGCGGCGCAAGTCCGTGCCCGGCCGCGGCGTCGATCAACGCGCCGGCCTGTACACCCGCGCCGATACGCGCGGTCGCGGCGTCGGCATCGATGTGGATGCCGGTCATGCGCCGTGTGCTGATGAGCACGCCGCCCTCGGCGGCGACCGACAAGCCGTGTCCGGTGGCCTGCACCGCCACCGGCAGCCGGTGCCTGGCGGCGAATTCGACGGCGGCCCGGACGTCTTCGGTGTGCCGGGCGGCCACGACCACGGCCGGACGGTGCTGGTAGGCGGTCTGGAATCCGGAGATCTCGGTGGCGTACTTCGCGTCCGCCGGCCGGAGCACCGGCGCGGGGAAGGACGGCAATTCCGCCTCGGCGGCTGGAGTGAGAGCGAGGTATTCGGCTGCGATGTTTCCCATGCCTTCGACAGTGCCCCGGCCAGGGCGATAAGGGAAACAGCTAGTTTGTCTTGCTGCCATAATCATCAGTTATGGAATTGCGGCAACTGCGCTACTTCGTCACCGTGGTCGACGAAGGCGGTTTCACCCGCGCCGCGCAACGGCTGCATCTGACCCAGCCCGGGCTGAGCGCACAGATCCGGCAGCTGGAACGCGAGCTGGGCCAACCGCTGCTCGAGCGTGGTACGCGCCGGGTCACACCGACCGAGGTCGGCGCCGCGGTACTGGCCGATGCCCGCGCCGCGCTCGCCGCCGCCGAACGGATCGCGCAGACCGTCGACGAGTTCACCGGGCTGCTGCGCGGGCAGGTGCGGGTCGGGCTCATCTCCGGCGCCGCGATGGAGGCCTTCGATGTGCCCGCCGCGCTGGCCGCCTTCCACGACGATCATCCGCAGGTCGGCATCGTGCTCACCGAGGACACTTCGCAGCGCATGCTGGACGCGGTGGGCAGCGGCGAGCTGGATATCGCGGTGGTCGGGTTGACCGGGGCGGAACTCGATCCGGGTATCGCCGTCGACGTCATCCTCGACACCGCGGTGGTGGCCGCCGTCGCCGCCGACGACGGCACCGAGGGCGCGCTGATGCCGCTGCGCGATCTTCGCGACCGCCCGCTGATCTGCCTGCCCGCAGGCACCGGCATTCACGGCGTACTCCAACGTGCGTGCGCGGCAGCGGGTTTCACCCCGAATATCGCGTTCGAAGCCGCGGCGCCGCCACTGTTGCTGCGGCTGGCGGCGCATGGGCTCGGTGTCGCGGTGGTACCCGAACTCACCGAGGCCGAGGCCGCCGCGTTCGGCGTCCGAGCGCTGCCCATCGTGCAACCCGAACTGCGCGGGCAGTTGGCCATCGCCTGGCGCACCGCCCGCCCCATGCCTCCGGCGGCGAAAGTGCTGCTCGGCCAGCTACGCATCGCCCTGGCACGGCCGACGGGCGCGACGCCGGCGGCCCCGGGTCCGGCGCGCTGACACCGCACCGGATCGTCCGAACGCCGCGTCCGGGAATCTCGCGATCAGAGCAGCCGCGACAAGAACGCCTTGGTGCGTTCGTGTTTCGGCTCCGCCAGCACCGCACGCGGCGCGCCGGCCTCGACCACCACTCCCCCGTCCATGAACACCAGCTGGTCGGCGACCTCGCGGGCGAAACCCATTTCGTGGGTGACCACGACCATCGTCATGCCGTCGTCGGCGAGCTCGCGCATCACGGTGAGCACCTCGCCCACCAGCTCGGGGTCCAGCGCGGAGGTCGGCTCGTCGAACAGCATCAGCTTCGGGTCCATCGCCAGTGCCCGGGCGATCGCCACCCGCTGCTGCTGCCCGCCGGACAGCTGCGCCGGATACGCATTGGCCTTGTCCGCCAACCCCACCCGATCCAGCAATTCCTTGGCCCGGCCCACCGCCTCCGACTTGCGCATCCTCTTGACCTGAGTCGGCGCCTCGATGATGTTCGCGAGCGCGGTGCGGTGCGGGAACAGGTTGAAATGCTGGAAGACCATGCCGATATCGCGGCGCTGCCTGGCCGCTTCCCGCGGATGCAGCTCGTAGAGCTTGTCGCCCTTCTCCCGGTAACCGACCAGCTCGCCGTCGACGTAGAGCCGTCCGGCATTGACCTGCTCGAGATGGTTGATGCAGCGCAGGAACGTCGACTTGCCCGAACCTGAGGGCCCGACCAGGCACAGCACCTGCCCACGCTGCACCTCCAGCGAGATCCCCTTGAGCACCTGGAGCGCCCCGAAGGATTTGCACACCCGATCGGCGACGATCATCGGCTCGGCCGCGGAATCGGCGCCACCCTTCATCGCATCGCTCATTTCGCCTTCACCACATTCTGCGCATCGGCCAGTTCCTGCAACTGTTTGGCGGTCAGCTGCCGCGAGACCCCACGCGAGAAGTAGCGCTCCAGGTAGTACTGCCCGACCATCAGCACGCTGGTGATGGCCAGGTACCAGGTGGCGATGACCAGCAGCAGCGGGATCGGCAGGAAGTTGACGCCGTAGATATCGCGGGCGCGGCCGAACAGGTCGGTACTGAGCGGGATCGCGGTCACCAGCGAGGTGGTTTTGAGCATGCCGATCAGTTCGTTGCCGGTGGGCGGGATGATCACCCGCATCGCCTGCGGCAGCACCGTCCGGCGCATGGTCTGCGACCACGTCATGCCGAGCGCGACCGACGCCTCGCGCTGCCCCTCACCGACCGAATTGATGCCGGCGCGCACGATTTCGGCCATATACGCGGCCTCATTGAGGCCGAGGCCGATCACCGCGAAGGCGAACGCGGCCTGCAAGCCCTGCACATCCAGCTCCACCAGCTGCGGCCCGAACGGCACCCCGAGGGTGATCTGCTTGTACAGCGAGGGCACCAGTCCCCAGAACACCAACTGCACGAACACCGGTGTGCCGCGGAAGATCCACAGATACACCCACGCGGTCGACCGCAGCACCGGATTCGGTGACAGGCGCATCACCGCGAGCAGCGCGCCGAGCACCACCGCGATCGCCATGGACAGCACCGTCAGCTCGAGCGTGACGACGGCGCCCTCGGCGATGCGACTATCGCGCAGGTACCGCCAGTAGACGTCCCAGCGGTAGGCCGGATTCGTCGCGGCGCCATAGATGAACAGCCCGACCAGCACCAGGATGGCGGTCGCGGCGAGCCAACGCCCCGGCCTGCGCAGCGGGACGGCCTTGATCGGCTCCGGCTCGGTCTGTGATTCGCTCATTTCATCCCTTCGGCGCGCCGTTGATGACGGACTCGGTGATCGCGCCCTCCTGCACACCCCAGTTCTCGGTGATCTGGCGGTACTTGCCGTTGTCGATCAGATGTTGCAGCGCCTGCTGCAGCACCGGGGCCAACGGCGACCCCTTCGCCACCGCCCAGCCGTAGGGCGCGGCGTCGACGACCGGGCCCGCCGGTTCGATCTTGCCCTCGGTGAGCTTGATGGCATACGCGGTGACCGGCGAATCGGCCGACATGGCGTCCACCTGGCCGAGCACCAGCGCATTCGTCGCCGCGCTCTGCTCATCGAAACTCTGGATGATGATCGGGTCCTTGCCCGCCGCTTCGCAGGCCCGGCTCTTGGCGGGCAGCTCTTCCAGATGCTCGAAGGTGGTGGCCTGCACCGCCACCCGCTTACCGCAGGCATTGTCCGGGTCGACCGGCCGGTCGGCGCGCTGGGCCCATTGCACGCCCGCGCTGAAGTAGGTGACGAAATCGACCTGCTTTTCCCGTTCGAGCGAGTCGGTGATCGAGGACATGCCCACGTGGTAGGTGCCGGCCTGCACGGCGGGAATGATCTTCTCGAACGCCGACTCGATGTATTCGGCGCGCAAGCCGAGCACTGTGGTCACCGCGTCCATCAGGTCGACGTCGAAGCCGGCGATATTGCCGTCGCTGTCGCGGTACTCATTGGGCTGATACGGCACGTTCACCCCCACCTTCAGCACCCCGGACTGCCGGATCTCCGGCGGCACCAGCGCCGCGAGCTCGGGCACCTCGCTCACCGGCACCTTCGCGACGTCGGGTAGATCCTCGGTGTTGTGCGTGCAGCCGGTGACCGCGAGCACGATGGCACCGAGCACGGCGGCCCCCAGTATCGCCCAGCGTCCACGCCTGCCGGGTTCGGTTCGATCAGCCACCGCAGCCTCCACCTTCCGGTCCGGAGTACCCGACCCCACCCTTCTCGCGATCCAGGCGACCGAGCACCCGCGTACCGGACAGTAGCGGAGAATCCGGCCCCTGCGGTCCAATACACACCGAGCCGTAATGCGCGCTCGCCCGCCTCCGGTGCGCGCTCATCGGCGATGCACCCGCGCGCTCACCTGCTCGGTGAACTCACTCGTCGAGGCCAGTCCACCGAGGTCGGCGGTCGCGATCCCGGCTTCCAGCGTCGTCGCGACGGCACGCTCGATGCGCTCGGCGGCCTGGGTCAGCACCGGGTCGGCACGGCGAATTCCCATCCAATGCAACAACATTGCCGATGACAATTGCAGGGCGGCAGGGTTGGCGCGGTTGCGTCCGGCCAGCGTCGGCGCCGCGCCGTGCACGGCCTGCGCCATGGCGCGATCGGCCGAACAGTTCAGCGACGCCGCAAGACCGAGCGAACCGCTCAGCTCCGCGGCCAGATCCGAGAGGATGTCGCCGAAGAGGTTCTCGGTGACCAGGACATCGAAGTCGCCGGGCGCGCGGACCAGGTGCGCGGCGGTGGCGTCGACGTGTTCGTCGTCGACGCGCACACCCGGATACTGGTGCGCCACCTCGTAGCAGACGTCGCGGAACAGGCCCATCGTCATCGGCAGCACATTGGCCTTGTGCACGATCGTCACCCGTTTGCGCCGGGTGCTCGCCAGCCGCATGGCCTCGTGCGCGATCAGTTCGCAGGCTCGACGGGTGACCACGCCGACGGACATGGCGACGTCTTCGGTCGGCCGGAACTCACCGGTTCCGGCGAACATATTGCGGTCGGCGTAGAAGCCCTCACTGTTCTCCCGCACGATCACCAGGTCGATATCGGGGGCGGCCGCGCGCACACCGGGGAACGCCCTGGCCGGACGGATATTGGCGTACAGGCCGAAATGTTTGCGGATCGCGCCGCCCGGAGCCGCCCGGTGTTCGGGCGGATAAGAGGCGTTGTCGTGCGGGCCGAGGATCCAGCCGTCCAGCTCGGCGAGCGCGTCGAGGGTGTGCTGCGGCAACGCGCTGCCGTACTCGGCGATGGCGCGGTGGCCGATCGGTAGCCGCACCCAGTCCACGGCGGCCGCGCCCGAGGCCACCAGGGCCTCGTCGACCACGGCGCGCGCCGCGCCCACCACCTCGGGGCCGATGCCGTCGCCGTCGATCAGCCCCAATCGCAGCGGTTCACCACCTGTTTGCTTCGACTCGTGCACCCCGACATCCTGCCGTCGCCGTCGAACCGGCCCGCGCCCGGGTCCGCGGCGGCTAGTTTCTGCAGATCATGGTGCAGTCGGTGGAACTGGTGCTCGACGACACGGGCGAGGAGTACATCCGTCAGCAGTGGTCCGCGCTGGCCGCGGCGGGCCTGACGGGCGTCATCCGCAAGCCTGCCGCGGGCGATCCGCCCAAACGCCCGCACATCACCCTGGCGGTGGCCGGCCAGATCTGGCCGCGCATCGACCACGACCTGGAGAAATTGCCGTTTCATCCGTTCCCGGTGCGGCTGGGTGGCGTACTGGTGTTCGGGGCGCGCCGGCCCATTCTGGTGCGGCTGGTGGTGCCGTCCGAGCAGTTGCTGGCCTGGCAGCGCCGCGTCCACGCACTGGTTGCGCCGTGCCCTGGAGTTCCGGGCAATATGCATCCCGATCAGTGGACCCCGCATGTCACACTGGCCAGACGCGTGCCACCACCGCAGCTCGGCGCGGCGATTCTCGCTGTCGCGTCGGATCGTGATTTCACCGCGACCGCGGTGGGTATCCGGAGGTGGGACGGCGACGAACGGCGGGCCTGGCCGGTCGCCGGTGGAAGATAATACCGGCGCCCGGCGTTGGACCCGGCACACCCACACGAGAGGACGCCCATGGCAACGCAGACGCTGACCGACAAGAATTTCGATGAGGTCGTCACCGGAAACGACGTGGTACTCGTCGATTTCTGGGCCGAGTGGTGCGGTCCGTGCAAGAGCTTCGCCCCGACCTTCGAGAAGTCCTCGGAGCAGCACCCCGACGTGGTGCACGGCAAGGTCGACACCGAGGCCGAGCAAGGTCTCGCGGCCGCGGCCAACATCCGGTCCATCCCGACGATCATGGCCTTCCGCGAGGGCGTGCTGGTGTTCGCCCAGCCCGGCGCGCTGCCCCCGGCCGCACTCGAGGACCTGGTCACCCAGGTGAAGGCCCTCGACATGGACGAGGTGCGCAAGCAGCTGGCCGAACAGCAGGCTTCCACGGAGTAATACCCGCAACCGTGACGACGGGTCCGGCCCTCCCGATCGGGAGGGCCGGACCCGTCTGTCGTGTCAGGCGCCGAGGCGGTTGAGCCCGGCGATCATGGCGCGCACGGTGGATTCGGCACCGTCGCCGGCCAGGGCGGCGCCCCAGCCGCGGCGGCCGTTGAATTCGCACTGGACGAAGGTGGCGGTGGCCGAGCCGGTGCGGCGCTGATGGAATTGCAGGATCTCGACCGGGTAGCCCTCGTCGTAGAGGGCCGAGGTCATGGCCGCGACCGGGTTGCCGGTGGCCACCACGGTGCGCAGGTGACCGGCGAATTCGAGGGTCGCGGTGAAGGTGGCGTTCCGGTTCCCGGCCGGCGACCAGTCACCGAGGCGGATCGGCCCGGTGCTTTCGCCGTAGCGGTCGCGGAACTGGTCGGGGGTCAGGCCGGCGCTTTCGGAGCGAAGGCTCCGTGGGGCGGCGGCGATCAGGTCATGGCTATCGAGGGTGAGCATGGTCACGTAGGTCTTCCCGAGAATGCGTGAGGCGGCAGAGGGGACCAGCAACAAACGTCAAACGGCCCGCAGCGAGGGGGCCGGTCCGAATCAGACCCCGCTGCGGCGGGTTACTACGAGCGGTAGCCGACGCGCCACCATCGCGGTGTGCGGAACTAGCGCAACGCTGTCGCGGTCGGCGACATGCAGCGGCGCGCTGTGGCGGTCGGAGGGATTCGGCACGCGTCCGAGGATAGAGAGTCGATGCGGCGAAGGCAACCACATTTGCTTGTCGTTTCCTTTCGTGCCGGATGCTGTTCGCCCAGGTCATCGGGCGCGACCGGGTTACGCGCGAGTAGCAGGCGGGTAGCCGGAATCACCTACCCCGGTCTCTTGGGACATCGTGCTCGCGCACCAGGTCGTTTCGCTCGGTCCCGGCGTGCGCGGAACAGGTTTCAGCGCACGTCGGCGGGGCACGCCCGTGCAAACAGCGGCGAACGGAGGAACAGATGCGAGTCCCAGGTGGTTCGGGTCCGAAGAGCCGGTACGGCGCGCCGGTGGTGCTGGCCGGTGCCGCACTCCTCGCGGTGAGCGGGTGCGCCGACGGCAGCGACAACGATGCGGTGGCGACCACGGCGCCGCCGGCGACGACGGTGTCGGCATCCGTGACGGGCTCGGCAGCGGCAGCCCTCGACACCGACGCCTTGCACAAGGCGGGCAGCACCGCGACGGCCGCCGTGGCCGGTAGCACGCTCATCTCCATCGAGACCGAACGCGACCACGGCTGGGAGGTCCAGGTCGTCACCGCCGACGGCATCGAGCACGAGATGGAGGTGTCCGGCGACGGCGCGACCGTGACCATGGGGCCCGTCGCGAAGAACGAGGACGACGCCGACAAAGCCAAGCATCGCGACCGCATACAAACCGCTCGCGTGGACTACCGGGCAGCGGCCGACAACGTACTGCGGGAAGTCCCGGGCGGCACCATCACCGAACTGAATCTCGACAGCGACAACGGGACCACCGTGTGGGAGTCGGACGTGATCGACCCCTCCGGCACCAAGCATGAGGTCACCATCGACGCCGTTTCCGGACGAGTGATGGCGAATACGACCGAGCGCTGAATCCGCGACCGACGCACCGGCCGAGACCGGTACGGCTATCAGTGCGCGGCGGCGTCCCAGCTGCGGCCGGTGCCGACGGACACATCCAGCGGCACCGACAGGTCGATGGCCGCTGCCATCTCCCGCCTGGCCAGTTCCTCCAGGGCTTCCCGTTCACCGGTGGCGACCTCGAAGAGCAGTTCGTCGTGGATCTGCAGCAGCATCCGCGACTTCAGGCCCGCGTCCTGAATGGCCTTGTGCACGTTGATCATCGCGACCTTGATGATGTCGGCGGCGGTGCCCTGGATCGGCGCGTTCAGCGCCATCCGTTCGGCGGCCTCGCGGCGCTGACGGTTACTGGAATCCAGGTCGGGCAGATAGCGGCGGCGGCCGAACAGGGTCTGGGTGTAGCCGACCTTGCGGGCCTGTTCCACCACCTCGTGCAGGTAGTCGCGGATACCGCCGAACCGGGCGAAGTAGACCTCCATCTGGTCCTTGGCCTCCTGCGTGCTGATCTTCAGCTGCGCGGACAGGCCGTAGGAACTCAGACCGTAGGCCAGGCCGTACGACATGGCCTTGATCCGGCGCCGCATCTCCGGATTCACCTCCGAGATCGGGATGTCGAAGGCCTTGGACGCGACGAAGGTGTGCAGATCCTCCCCGGAGTTGAAGGCCTCGATCAAGCCGGCGTCGCCGGACAGATGCGCCATGATCCGCATCTCGATCTGGCTGTAGTCGGCCGTCATCAGCGATTCGTAACCGGGGCCGACGACGAAGGTGTCGCGGATCTGGCGGCCGGTGTCGGTGCGGATGGGGATGTTCTGCAGGTTCGGCTCGGTGGAGGACAACCGGCCGGTGGCGGCGATGGTCTGGTTGAAGGTGGTGTGGATGCGGCCGTCGTCGGCGACGGACTTGAGCAGGCCGTCCACGGTGACCTTGAGCCGGGTGGCATCGCGGTGGGCCAGCAGATGCGCAAGGAACGGATGCTCGGTCTTCTCGTAGAGCGATTCGAGCGCGTCGGCGTCGGTGGTGTAGCCGGTCTTGGTGCGCTTGGTCTTGGGCATGTCGAGCTCGTCGAACAGCACCACCTGCAACTGTTTGGGCGAGCCGAGGTTGATCTGCTTGCCGATCACGCCGTAGGCCGCCTCGGCGGCCTCGTTCACCTTGTCGGCGAACTGGCGTTGCAGCGTTTCCAGCTGGTCGACGTCGACGGCGATGCCCGCGTCTTCGAGCGTGGCCAGCACCTCCAGCAGCGGCAACTCCATCTCGCCGAGCAGTGCGGTGGATTCGATGTTCGCCAGCTCGCCGTCGAGGGCTTCGGCGAGATCGGCGACGGCGCGGGCGCGCAGCATCTCGGCCTTGGCGAGTTCGGTGTCGACGGCGTCTTCGTCGTCGAGCAGCGACAGCTGCGGGGTCTCGTCGGTTTCGGCGCGCAGCTCCCGGTGCAGGTAGCGCAGCGACAGATCGTCGAGGTTGAAGCTGCGCTGCCCCGGCCGCACCAGGTAGGCGGCCAGCGCGGTATCGCTGGTGAGCCCGGCCAGCGTCCACCCGCGCCCGCGCAGGGCGTGGATCGCGGACTTCGCCTCGTGCAAGGCTTTGGGACGCGCCGGATCGGCCAGCCAGGCGCCGAGGCGGGCTTCGTCCTCGGGCGTCATTCCGGTGACGTCGATATAGGCGCCCTCACCGTCGGCCGCGGCGATGGCGATCGCCTTGACGTCGCCGTGCGCCGGCGCACCGGAACCGACCACCGACACCCCGTGGCGCACCCCGGCCGGCGCGTGATCGGTGAGCCAATCGCCGACGCTGCCCGGCGCCAGCGACGAACCGCTGATCTCGAAACCGGACTCCGCCTCCGGACTGGGCGGTGCCAGCGTTTCGAACAGCCGGTCGCGCAGCACCCGGAATTCCAGGTCGTCGAAGAGCCGGTGGATGCGTTCACGGTCCCACGGCCCCTGAGCGAGCTGATCGGGGGTGTAGGGCAGCGGCACATCGCGCACCATCTCGGTGAGCTGACGATTGAGCACCACGCTGCTCAGGTTGGCGCGCAGCGCGTCGCCGACCTTGCCGCGCACCTCGTCGACCTTGTCGACCAGGGTGGCCAGATCACCGTATTCGCGGATCCACTTGGCGGCGGTCTTCTCCCCCACGCCGGGAATGCCGGGCAGGTTGTCGCTCGGGTCGCCGCGCAGCGCTGCGTAGTCCGGGTACTGCGCCGGGCTGAGACCGTATTTGGCCTGCACTTCCTCGGGGGTGAAGCGGGTGAGATCGGAGACGCCCTTGCGCGGGTACAGCACGGTGACGTCGTCGTTGACCAGCTGGATGGAATCACGGTCGCCGGTGACGATGAGCACCCGGTAACCCTGCGGCGCCGCCTGGGTGGTGAGCGTGGCGATGACGTCGTCGGCCTCGTAGCCGTCGATGGCCATCACGGGGATGCCGAGCGCGCCCAGCACCTCCTTGGTGAGCTCGACCTGGCCGCGGAACTCGTCCGGCGTGGTGGTGCGGTTGGCCTTGTATTCGGGGTAGGCCTCGGTGCGGAAGGTCTGGCGCGAGACGTCGAAGGCCGCCGCGATATGGGTGGGCTTCTCATCGCGCAGCAGGTTGATCAGCATGGCGGTGAACCCGTACACCGCGTTGGTGGTCTGGCCGGTGACGGTTTTGAAGTTCTCCGCCGGTAGCGCGTAGAAGGCGCGATAGGCCACCGAGTGGCCGTCGATCAGCAATAGCGTCGGCCGCTCCCCCGTGGCCGTCGCGGCGGCACTCGACGCGGTGCTCGGTGCCGTGCCGGATCCGGAAGAGGCAGAACGCGGGGCTGTCGTCGGTGAACTCACCCCCCAGAGTGTAGGGACAGCCACCGACAAGTCGAACCGCCGACACCCGGGCGCGCGCCACTCACCCGACACCCAGGTACGCCGACTTCACCGCCGGGTCGACCAGCAGGTCCGCACCGGTACCGGACTTGGTCACCGCACCGGTCTCCAGGATGTAGCCGCGGTCGCTGCGTTTGAGCGCCTGCCTGGCGTTCTGCTCGACCAGCAGCACCGTGGTGCCCTGCTGGTTGATCTCGCTGATGATGCGGAAGATCTGCTGGATCACCATGGGCGCCAACCCCATCGAGGGTTCGTCGAGCAGCAGCAGGCGCGGGCGCGCCATCAGCGACCGGCCGATCGCCAGCATCTGCTGCTCGCCGCCGGAGAGCGTGCCGCCGACCTGTTTGCGCCGCTCTTGCAGCCGCGGAAACAGCTCGAACACCCGCTCCAGGGTCGCGGCGTAGTCGGCCTTCTGTTTGAAAGGCCGTGCGTAACAACCCATGTCCAGATTTTCCTGCACGGACATACCGGGAAAGATGCCGCGGCCCTCCGGTGCCTGGATCAACCCGGCCACGACCCGTTCGTGGGCTTTCATCCGGCTGATGTCGCGACCTTCGAAGACGATGCGCCCCTTGGTCAGCGGCAGCAGGCCCGACAGCGCGCGCATCGTCGTGGTCTTGCCCGCACCGTTGGCGCCGAGCAGGGTGACCAGTTCGCCTTCGGCCACGCGCAGCGAGATGCCGTGCAGCGCTCGGATTCTGCCGTAGTTGACGTAGATCTCGTCGACTTCCAGCATCGATGTGGCTGTGCTCATGCGTCCTGTCCGTCCTCGTCGTCGGGCACACCGAGATAGGCGGCGATCACCGCCGGATCGGCCCGGATGTCGGCGGGCAGGCCATCGGCGATCTTGCGGCCGAATTCCAGGACGACGATCCGGTCGGTCACCCCCATCACCAGCCGCATGTCGTGCTCGATCAGCAGCACGGTGAACCCGTCGTCGCGGATCTTGCGGATCAGGTCCATCAACGCCGACTTCTCGCTCGGATTGAACCCCGCCGCCGGTTCGTCCAGGCACAGCAGCTTCGGTTCGGTGGCCAGCGCACGGGCGATCTCGAGGCGACGCTGATCGCCGTAGGACAGGTTGCGCGCCTTCTCCACCGCGCGCGGCGCGATACCGACGAATTCGAGCAACGCCATGCCGCGTTCGATGGCGTCGCGTTCCTCGCGCCGATGCCTGGCCGTGCGGAAGATCGCGCCTGGCACCGAGGTCTTGTGCCTGGCATCGGTGCCGACCACGACGTTCTCCAGGGCCGTCATCTCCCCGAACAGCCGCACGTTCTGGAAGGTGCGGGCGATGCCGAGGCGGGTGATGGCATTGCGTTTGGTCTTGGTGAGCGGCTTGCCGTCGAAATACACCGTGCCCGCCGAGGGCCGGTACACGCCGGTGATGGCATTGAAGCAGGTGGTCTTGCCGGCACCGTTGGGGCCGATCAGGCCGAGGATCTCACCGCGGCGGATCTCGAAGCTGACGGCATCGAGTGCGGTCAGGCCGCCGAACTTCACGGTCAACCCCTCGGTGCGCAGCAGTGGCGCGCCGACCTCGGTCTCGATCTCGCGGCGCGGAGCGACCGCCTCGGCGACCGCGGCCGCATCGGCCAGCGCCGGGTCGACGGCCTCGACGTCGACGGTGCCCGCTGACTCCACCTCCGGTTCCGGGGCATACCCCGCGGCCATATCTTCGTTGTCGAACAGTGCGTCGCCCGCGCCCGGCCCGGTCATCGCTTCGCTCCCACCGGTTCGGCCGTCATCGGTCTGCGCACCGCGAGATAGATCTGCCTGCCGTAGGCCAGCAGTTTCTGCCGCATCGGGAACAGGCCTTGGGGCCGCAGGATCATCATCACCACCAGCGCGATGCCGAAATACAGATACTTCAGGTCGCCGAGGGTCTGCGCGCCCTGCGGCCGGAACAGCAGCACGCTGCCGAGCAGGACCAGCCAGTACACCCCGAGCACCACCGTGACGGTGACGAACAGCCTGCGCGCCCACACGCCGCGCTCGTGCATCCACCGCTTCCACGCCAGCGCGAGTCCGGCGAACACCACCGCCAGCACGCCGAGCTGGATATAGCCCGCGGTTTCATCGGTGACCAGCTGCACCGACATCAACCGGTTGGGCAGGTACACGATCAGGAACGCCCCGACGATGACGCCGAGCTTGTTGCCCTGACCGCCGATCACCACCGCGCACAGGAACAGCATCGAGTTGATGATGTTGAACCCGGTCGGATTGATGAACTGCACCTGGCCCGCGTACAAGGCGCCGGACAATCCGCCGACGGCGGCGCCGATCATGAACGCCCACAGCTTGAATTTGAACGCCGGCACGCCCATGATCTCGGCCGCGTCCTCGTCTTCGCGGATCGCGACCCAGGCGCGGCCCACCCGGCTGCGTTCCAGGTTGCCGACGATGAGCAGCACCACGATCACGCAGATCATGCCGAGCCAGTACCACCAGGTGCCGGAGTTGGCGCGGTCGAGCAGGTTCGCGCTGTCGCCCGCACCGACATTGCCCGCCGAGAACACCCCGGTCGGGCGCTCCTCGGATTCGCCGACACGCGGGTAGGCGATGCCGGACAGGCCGAGGCTGCCGTTGGTCAGATCGCCGAGATTGTCGGCGAGCAGTCGCACGATCTCACCGAACCCGAGGGTGACGATGGCCAGGTAGTCACCGCGCAGCCGCAGGGTCGGCGAGCCGAGGATCAACCCGGACACCGCGGTCACCGCGATGGCCAGCGGCACACACGCCAGCCACGCCCAGTCGGAGTCGAGCCAGCCGCCGTCGGTCTGATTCCACGGGCTGTTCGGGCTGGTCAACAGGCCGACGGTGTAGGCGCCGACGGCGTAGAAGCCGACATATCCGAGGTCGAGCAGGCCCGCCTGCCCGACCACCACGTTCAACCCGATCGCGATCAGCGCGTACATCGCGAACTGGGCCATCACGCCGCCGAAACTGGTGCCGGGGGTGTCCAGCAGCGGCGGCGGGAACAGCGGAAGCAGGGCGAGCGCGATGATCGCCGGAACGCCGACCGCCCACTGCGCGGGCCGGCTCAGCCCCTCCCACCAGCCGCGTAACGCGTCGCCGACACCGTGCATCGGCCGCGGCGGCGGCTTCGGAGCCTCGATCGGCGTGGACTTCTCACTCATGCGCGGGCCCTCCCGAGACTCTCACCGAGGATGCCCGTCGGCCGGAACATCAGCACCAGCACCAGCACCACGAACGCCACCACGTCGCGCCATTCGGTGCCGAACAGGATCTGCCCGTAGTTCTCGGCCAGCCCGAGCAGCAGCCCGCCGAGCAAGGCGCCGCGAAGATTGCCGATGCCGCCGAGGACCGCCGCGCTGAAGGCCTTGATACCGAGCACGAAACCGCCGGAATAGATGATGCCGTTGGGAATCTTCAGCGCGTACAACAGCGCCGCCGCACCGGCCAGCACACCACCGATGAGGAACGTCAGCATGATGACCCGTTCCCGCGACACCCCCATCAGCGTGGCGGTATCCGGGTCCTGAGCCACCGCGCGGATGCCGCGCCCGAACTTGGTGCGGTTGATCAGCATCTCGGCTGCCGCGGCGAGCACCACCGCGGCCACCACGATCACGATCGTCACATTGGTGACGTCGGCGCCGCCGACACTGAACTGCACCGTCGGCTCGACCAGGATGATCGGTTGCTGGGCATTGGTGCCACCCAGATCCGGCCACAGTTTCGGCAGGATGAAATGCACGAATTCCTGGAGTACGAACGACATTCCGATCGCGGTGATCAAAAAGATCAATGGTTTGGCGCCGCGACGGCGCAACGGCCGATAGGCGACCCGCTCCAATCCCACCGCCGCCGCACCCGAGACCGCCATCCCGAACAGCATCGCCAAACCCAGATAGGTGACGGTGAGGATGACACCTTGGGAATACACATCACCGCTGGGCGAGAATCCCAGCAGCATCAACCCCACGTACTGCCCGAACATGCCGAGCATGAACACTTCCGAATGCGCGAAGTTGATCAACCGCAGCACGCCGTACACCAGCGTGTAGCCCACCGCCACCAGGGCGTAGATCGCGCCGTAGGACAGTCCGTCGACGGTCAGTCGCCAGAATTGATCGATCACCCCCTCGTAGTTGAAGTCGATCGAACCGTCGGCAAGCGGTAACGCGCCGACGTAAACGGTAGGAGTCATCCGTGCCTTGCCCTCATCGCTGTCGCCCCTGACGGATCGGCGCGTACCCCGACCCTCCGGCAGGGTCGTGGGGTACGCGCCGGTACCACTCCCGCTACTTGACCTCGTACACCCAGATCAGCGCGTTGGACAGTTCGCCGTCGGGGTTCCACTTGTACTGCCGGGCCAGGCCGGCGCCGTCATAGGAGCGGACGAATTCGAGCAGGTCGGGCCGGGTGAGCTTGCCCGAGTCGATGCCCTTGGCCAGGATGGTGGCCAGGTCATAGGCCTCCACCGAGTAGACGCCGGGGGCCTGGCCGTTGAGCGCCTCGTATTCGGAGGTGAATTCCTTCGGGGCCGGACCGCAGGGGCACGACAGCACCGCACCCTTGGCCGAGCTACCGGCCTGAGAGACGAACTGCGGGTCGTTGCTGCCGTCGGCGGAAACGAAGGTGGCGTCCACGCCGCCGGACTTCAACTGCTTGGCCAGCGGTGCGGCCTCGGCGTAGTAGCCGGAGTAGAAGATCGCGTCCGGGTTCGCGCTGGCGATCTTGGTGACGGTGGCGGAGAAGTCCTTGTCACCCTCTTTGATACTGGCCGCGCACGCCGGATCGGCCACCGGGCCGAGCGCGGCGGTGACGCTGGCGGCGAGGCCGGTGCCGTAATCGGTGTTGTCCTGGACGACGCACACCTTCTTGTAGCCGGCGGTATTGATCATGTAATTGGCCACGGACGGGCCCTGCACGTCGTCGTTGGCCAGGCCGCGGAAGAAGCTGCGCCAGCCGTTCTGGGTGAGCGAGGCGTTGGTGGCCGAGGACGACACCGCCACCAGGCCCGCGTCGCTGAGGATCTGGCCGGTGGCCTTGGTCTCGCCCGAGAAGGCCGGGCCGACCAAGCCGATGACGGTGGGATCGTTGACGATCTGCGGGATGATCTGCGTGGCCTTTTGCGGGTTGCCCTCGGTGTCGAAGTCCTTCAACTCGATCTGGCAACCCGGATTGGCCTTGTTGTGCTGGTCGATCGCCAGCTTCGCGCCGTTGAGGATATTGATGCCGAGCGCGGCATTCGGTCCGGTCAGTGCGCCCGCCATGGCGATCGAGGTGTTCTCCGGGCAGGTCGCCGAACCGTCACCGGTGGGATCGGCGGCCGCGGCGGTGTCGGTGGACGGAACTTCCTTGCCCTGGGCGTCGATCTGCATCACCGGCTGAATGGACAGGCCCCCGGTGTCGGCGCCGGTGGCCTCCGAATCCCCCGTCGATTTATCGCTGCATCCGGTCAACACCAGGGCTACGGCCGCACCGGCCCCCAGCACTCGCACCGTACGGTTTCGCCACGTCGAACTAAGCACGATTCACCTCTGCGTTCCTGTGCTTCCCCCGGGCAACCGAGGAGGCCGACCACTCAGCCTGCGCAGAAACATAGCGTCGGCAGGTTAGATCCGCATCACATTCGGATCATGCAGATGACATCGTGTCGAATTCTTTTTCGCGATCATGTTTCCGCGATGTAAATCGCGTCGGGTATAAGGCCCGAGCGGCGGTCACTGCGGGGTCAGATTCTCCAGAACCACTTCCGCGACCGCCTTCATGGTGGTACGGCGATCCATCGCGGTGCGCTGAATCCATTTGAAGGCCTGCGGCTCCGACAGCCCCTGGGTCTGCATCAGCACGCCCTTGGCCCGCTCGACCAGCTTGCGGGTCTCCAGCCGCTCCGACAGGCTCGCGACCTCACCCTCGAGCGCGGTGATCTCATGGAACCGGCTCGCGGCCAACTCGATCGCGGGCACCAGATCCGACTTGGTGAACGGCTTCACCAGATAGGCCATCGCCCCGGCGTCGCGTGCCCGCTCGACCAGATCGCGCTGACTGAACGCGGTCAGGATCACCACCGGCGCAACACGTTTGGAGGCGATCTCGGCGGCCGCGTCGATTCCATCGCGGCGCGGCATCTTCACGTCCATGATCACCAGATCGGGCCGGTGCTCCACCGCCAGATCCACCGCCTGCTGGCCGTCGCCCGCCTCGCCGACCACCTGATAGCCCTCTTCGGTGAGCATCTCGACCAGATCCATGCGAATCAAGGCCTCGTCCTCGGCGACGACGACACGCTTGGCCCCGGCGCCTGCCTTCGCGTCCGCGCCCGCAGTAGTGCTCATAGAAGACCCCTCTGGTTCGATGCTCGAGCCCCGACACGATCGACCGCGGCCAGAGCCGGACGAACCGGCCGACGACCCACCGTCACGCAATCGAGTGATGTAAAGAGTACCTTTCACCTCGGCATCGAACGCATATACCCAGCGCACACCCCCTACGTCACAACCGTGAGGCGACCGGTTGGGCGATTAACCCACTCACCCGCTATCATTTCCACCCGGTGCGCCGAGTTGGCGGAACTGGCAGACGCGACGGTCTCAAAAACCGTTGTCCTCACGGACGTGTGGGTTCGAGTCCCACACTCGGCACCAGGTCAGACGGTATTTTTGCCGTCGCTTCCGACGTCGTCATCTCATGCAGTCCGCAATTGGTCCGCAGCAGTTCTGGCGCCGGCGTCCATCCCGACCGCTACGGCGTCGAGATCGTCCGGGAACAGGTGCCCGTACAGGTCCAGAGTCAGCGTGGCCGTCTTGTGGCCGAGCATCCGCTGAACCACCTTGATATTCGCCCCGGCACTGATCGCCAGCGACGCCGCCGTATGGCGCAGGCCATGCGGAGCGATACTGCTCAACCCGGCCGCGGCGGCGGCCTGGTCGAACACCCACCGGAACTCCTCGGTCCATCAACCATGGGGTGAGCCGTGCACCCACGGCTACGGCGAGGAGGGTGTGGGGCAGGAAAGCCAGGCCCGTCTGCAGCGGACCGTAACCCAGGCCGTTCTGCATCGACAGCGTCAGAAAGAACCACATCGGATTCAAGCACGCCCCGGCCAGCAGCATCATCGCATTTCCCACCACCACCGATCGGATCCGCCACAACCGCACCGGGATCAGCGGGTTGTCTGCCCACAACGTTTCGACCAGAACGAATCCGCCCAACAACAAGATCCCGGCCGTCAGCGCGGCGATGGTGACCGGTGCCGTCCAGCCGCGCACCGCAGCCTCCCCCATCCCGTACGCCGTGGACATGAGCCCGGCGGTGACCAGGACCGCACCCGGGATGTCCGGGCGTGGACGAGACTGCGCGCGAACATCGGGGGCGATCACACCGAACGCGGCCACCGCAACGCCGACGCCGATCGGCACGTTGATCAGCAACGTCGCCCGTCACGAACCCCACTCGGTGAGAGCACCACCCAGCACATTGCCCGCCGTACCCCCGGGCTATCCCTATCGCGGTCCACAGCGCCAAAACCCGTGTCCGCGCCCGGCCCCTTATTGGCCATGACCGACCCCGAACTTGCCCAGCATCCGTTCATCGCCGGAATCGACCGCCTCGAACAGGAACTCACCGAAGCCCTTTCCCGAGCCGCGGCCGCGGGCGAACTCGCCGCCGGAATCGACGCCGCTACCGAAGCCACACGGCTGGTCATGCTCAGCCACGGACTGGGCACAGCGGTCCTGATCGGCCAGCACACCGCCGAAGCCGCCGCAGCCGTGTTCTGCTACCACCTCGATCAGATCTTCGATATCCGCACGACCTGACCGGCAGCCAGCCGCACCTGGTGACGACGAATTCCCCTTCCGGCAACGGCTGCCACCCTGTTCTCGCCGAACCACGGCAATGCCGGACCGAGGGCATGGCCCGACTGCGGATGGAACAGTGGCCTGCCAGTGAGAGCTTCCGGTATCGGACGGAGACCGGACACAGACCGGTCCGGCTCCGACTAGGGCACTGTGAGTTCCATTGTCGCCAAACGGTCATCGTCGGCGACCGCGTTGATCGCCGCGATGCGCTCGCCGGTGAATCGGATAGTCATGACCAGCTTCAGTGTGCCGTACTGCGCAAGCACCAGGCCCGGCTCGCCATCGAGCATGATCGCACGGGCCGGCTGCGCCTTTCCGCAGAACGCCTCGGCCAGCGCCTGGCGCCCGTCGAGATCTGTCCCCGCACCCAGTAGACGAGCGGCCTCATCAGGGCGGTAGGTGACCTCCGGGTCGAGCATTGCCAGCAGCGCCTCGAATTCGCCGTTCTGCGCGGCCCCCAGAAACGCTTCCACAGCGCGGTATCGCCGCGCCCGGTCGCCGCCCAACTCCGACTGGCCTCGCACCCGTCGCCGCGCCCGGCTGGCGATCCGTTGCGTCGTCTCCGGGCTGCGGTCGACGATCGGTGCGATGTCGGCGAACGGTACGGCGAACAGGTCGTGCAGGACGAAGGCGATACGTTCGGTCGGCGAGAGTTTGTCCAAGACCACCAGCAGCGCCGAGCCGACAGAGTCCGCGAGCACCGCCTCCTCCTCGGGATCGGCCCGAACCCGCGCAGCGAGCCCGGCACCGTGTTCGTCGAGGGAGTCCTCGTTGCGCGACTCTCGGGACCGGAGCATGTCCAGGCACACCCGGCTCACCACGGTCGTCAGCCAGCCTGCCGGGTTCGCGACGCCGCTGATGTCGGCGCCGGACGCTTTGATCCATGCCACCTGGACTGCGTCGTCGGCCTCACTGAGCGATCCCAGCATCCGGTAGGCCACTGCCCGTAAATGGCTGCGATGCTCCTCGAAGTGCTTCGCGAGCAGTTCGTTGCCGTTCATGTGTCTGGTTTCCTCGCCGTGATCCGTCAGAGAAACAGGAATTCCGTTTTCTGACATGAACATGTGGAGGTAGTCAATCATGAACGTCGCACTGTGGATCGTCGCCGGCGTGCTCGCGGCCGTGCTCCTGGCCAGCAGCGCCAAGCTCGTGATCCCCAAAGAGAAGATCATCGCTGCCGGTAAGTACGCCGCGTGGGCCGAGGATTTCAGCCCGGCCGCCCTGAAAGCACTTGGCGTAGTGGATCTCCTGGGCGCCGCTGGCCTGATTCTGCCCGCGGTGCTCGACATCGCGCCGATCCTGGTGCCAGTGGCCGCGACAGGCACGGCCCTACTGTTCGCCGGGGCGATCATCGTGCGGATCCGGCGCGGGTTGTGGGCGACAGCCGTCGCCGAGGTGTTCTACCTGGGCATGGCTGTCTTCGTGGCCGTGGGCCGTTTCGGGCTCGAGCCCTTCGCCTGACTCGGCCCTGGCGACCGCCCGCCCAGTATTCCGTCGGCGCATCACTGCTTCGATATGGCCTCAACCGCAGCGGCGAAGGCGGGGTGTGCTCGGACGACGATGTCGGTGTCGCTCTGGATCGGCTGCGCTTCGATGTATCTGGTTGATCGTTCGTGGATCGCGTAGGCGATGGTCAGGAGCCCGGGGAACCAGCCGGGCAGGAACGCGAGTGCCAACAACGGTGACAGCGGCCCGCGCACGAACCCGAGATAACCCCCGATCATCAACCCGATCATCGGAATCAGGCCGACCGATATCAGGGCGATGCTCACCACTCGCGACCATCGTCGGTGCCGCACACATCGTGCGCACAGAGGCCACTCACCGTAGAGTTCGGCTGCGGTCGAGGGCGGAACGCGCCGAAGCCTGCGCCATCCCCATGCCAGTGTTGAACCGAGGGTGGTTTGGACGCGAATGTTGTTGTCCCAGTGGAACTTCACCACCGCAGCCCGACGCTCAACCGCTGCTTCGCCGTGCTTGCTGCACACGGGCGGCAGCGGCCTGCGTAACTGCATCGACACGTGGGTTGGTTCGACGTCGGCCCGAACGGCAATCGTGACGTCCCGCTCTATTCGAGCCATCCACGCTGCCGACGGTCTCGGAAGTACAGGTCGTCATCGTCTGGCTCGTCCGGTGTGACGATAAGGTCGCGGTTGGGTTTGCGGGTGCCGGGAATCAGACGGCCGGTCGATGCCTTCTCCGGGGTAGCCGATGGCTGCTGCGGCTGCTCGGTTTGCCGCTGACCGTCCAGTGCCGGATCCGTTGTCTTCGCCGGTGGAGCTGATTGGGCCGGCTCTTGTTTGTAGCGATCGAGTTCCGCCTCGCCCTGTTCGGCCAGCCGCTGGCGCTGCTCCTCGGACATGGCCTCATAGTCGGCCAGCGCGGCGGGCATGACCCGGTCGAGCGTCTGATTGAATGCCTCGGCTCGGACGAAATCACGAACTGCGAGTTTGCCGTCGAGGACCGCACCGATCTGTTCTCTCAGAGCTGGATCGGGACTATTCGTCGCAAGGAGGCGAAGGGCCTCCTTCAGCTGACGTGACACGGCGGGGTCGCCTCCGGCCACGTCCAGCAATGGCTCTGGAGAATTCATACGTAGACCCCGGGATGGTCATAGCCGCTGGCGTTGATCGCAGGCAGCTCGGCGGAATCGACCGCCCCATTGATTCCGGCTGAGATCAGGCCGATCGTTCCTTCGGATCCGGCGAACATCAGCCCCAGCTTGCCCCAGATGTCGATCCAGGTCTTGATCATCCTCGCAGCATCCAAGGCTGCGGCTGCTTGCATGGCCGCCGCCGCAGGTGCCCCGGCAACCGTGGCGCTCAACGCTGCGACCGCTGCCTGCTTGATCGCATACATCGCGGCGAGGTCGAACAGCGTCTGCACCAGACCGGACACGGTCTGCGCCAGCCCGTACGACGAGAGCGCGAAGGCCTTGATTTCATCGGCGATCTGCTGCAGAGGATCTACTTGCTTGTTCAATCCATCGGTGAGCTTGGTGAAGTACGCGCGGGAGTTGTCGGCAGCGTTGCCACGCCAGGAGGCCTCGAACTCTTCGACCGCAGAATCAATGCTGACGGCATAGTCGGCGTTGTATTTGGCGAGGTTCTCGATCGCGGTACCGGCTTTCTGCATTGCCGCCCAGTCGCCCGCGACATAGTCGGTGATGATCGTCAACGCATCGAAGCCGGTGATGGTCTTGACGATGCTGTTGAGCCAGTACGCCGGTGACACGGCGTTTGCGTTGGTGGCCAACTCGACCATGTCCGGGACCGGGTCATCCGGCTCCGGCGTGGTCAGGTTGTCCGTCGGCGAGCTCATTTCTCACCGTCCTTGTCGTAGGTTCGGTCCAACGCTTCGGCGAATCCACGATCCGTGGTCCGGTACATCGTTGCCGCACTGGCCAGTTCGGTGGCCGATTCACTGGTTACGCGTCCGAGCCGCGCGTAATTCGATTGCAGCTCGGTCAGCGCGTCCTGGATGACGTCTATCACGCCCCGAAGGACCAGCCCGCCTTCTGAGCTCGGAAGATCGAGCCATTCCTTCAAATACGTTGCGGTCTGCGCGTTGCCTTCAGCCAGCGCGACCAGCTTCGCAGCCGCCCCATCCAGATGGTCGGGCTCCACTTTCAGCGTTTCGGTCACAAGGCCCCCGTCCGTTCTTCGAGTTCCTCGACCATAACGCACATGATTTGCCCGTACCGAACTCGCAAGCCACCAGCACGACGCGGTCCAAGCGTTTCGAGTGCCAACCCCGCGCGCACCTGCGCCAACGCGGAATCAAGGAGACGAGCCGATCAAGACCGACCAGCCCGGCCATCGCAAGAAGAAGGCTCTTGTGGTGGACGGCCGCCGGTCGTCGATGCCGAGGAATACAAGGTGCGTCACGCTGTGGAACACGGTATTCGCCGGTTGATAGAAAACCGTTCTGTGACAATCAGATTCGAGAATCTCGCCGTCCGCAACCAGGTCACCGACCTAGTCGATCGAACTCTCCAGCCAACGGCCATCCACCATGACCGTACGTCCGACGAACTCGTGGATGCCGTTCCAGACCTGGATGCGCCGGGGCTGCAGGCGCAGGTAAACGAACATGCCTTCGGGGTGGGTACGCGGGTCCGTGGACACCGTGGCGTAGCGCTCGGCAATGTCGTCGCCGATGTCGGTGACCTCGATTGTCGATGCGCTGGCGTCGACCATGACGACGTCGGCTGTATCGCCGAGAGCGACCCGTGCCCGCGGGCACGCCTTCGTGTTCATCACCGTCCTGCTGCCGGCGAAGGTCGCGGTGTACAACCTTGAGCCGTCCCATACACAAGCGACCGGAATCAGATGCGCGCCATGACCGTCACTACCGGTCGCCAGCCACATCTGGTAGCCGAATTCGAGCCGCCTGCGCGCATCCGCCTGTCGCTCGGCCAGGCTGCGCGGAACGGGGACCGATGTGAGTTCTTCGTCAGGGGTCATGACGACTTCTCCTTCACAGTGACCTGAGTGCGAGTGCCATCCCTACCGGGACGCCTACTTCTGAGACGAACGGGACATGGCACGATTCGACACACGCGGAACATCTGACTGGAGTACTCGAACCACTTTCAAGACACGCGCGCTGACGGGGTCAGTCGTCCTCGGGCGGTTCCGGGAACCGCCGGAGCAGCAGAACAGACGCCGCCAGCCCGCCCCACACCACAGTGATCGCGACGATCATCATGACGATCGCACCAGCCGACATCAATCTTCCGCCTTCCCCGTCTGTATCCGCCCCGCTACCGTTCCCGTCCCTGCGGCCGACTCATCGGTGGCCACCACTCGCCAGGGAATCATCGCCAGCAAGACACCGACGACCACGGCACCGATAGCGACTCCCCAACCGGCGATGAGCAAGAAGCTGTTGGAATAGCCGCCGTAGTTCTCCGCGAACTCCGCGCGCAGCGTGTCGATCATCATCCAGCCGAGGACGACCGGCGTGATCACCCCCAGCGTGACCGTCCAAACGCGTCCGAGGCGGATCGCCGAGATATCGTCGACGTGCTCTTGGAGCATCGGCAGCTTGCGCAGCAACCACACCACCGCGATAAGCGCTATCAGGCCGGCGAGCGCGATCCCGTAGGCGTTGATGAAGTGATCGGCCACATCGAGGAGGAACAGTCCGCCCTCGGTGGGGAACAACGCGATCGAGACCGCCGCCGTAGCACCACCGACGATGAGCACCGCGGGCACACGCCGCATTCCGGTGCGATCCTGCACCGCGGCGATGATGACCTGGACGATGCTGATCAGCGACGTCAGACCCGCCAGCACGAGCGATCCGAAGAACAGCAGGCCGAACCAGCCCGAGCCGACGGTGAGCTGGGAGATGATCTCCGGGAACGCCACGAAGGCCAGCCCAGTTCCGCTCGTCGCGACCTCGTTCACCGCCACTCCCGACTGGGTGGCCATAAACCCGAGGGCGGCGAAGACGCCGATGCCTGCCAGGATCTCGAACGAGCTGTTGGCGAATCCGGCCACCAGGGCAGATCCGGTGAGGTCGGCGCGCCTGCGCAGATAGGACGAATAGGTGATCATGATGCCGAACCCGACCGAGAGCGAGAAGAAGATCTGCCCATAGGCGGCAACCCAGACGCTGCCGTCGGTGATCGCCGACCAGTCGGGCGAGAAGAACGCGTCGAGTCCTTCCGTCGCGCCGGGCAGGAACAGCGCTCGTACGACCAAGATGGCGAACAGCACCACCAGCAGCGGGATGAAGATCTTGCTGGCGGTCTCGATACCGCGCCGCACGCCGAAGGCGAGCACACCCAGCGTCACCACCCACACCGCGATCAGCGGCACCGCGACACCTGCGACGTAGGAGGTGCCGAAGCCCGGCTCATCGGCTTGCTTGACGAAACCCGCGAAAAAGGCGTCCGGATCATCACCCCACTGCTGACCGACCGAGAAACCGACATAGCGGACGGCCCAGGCGATGATGACCGCGTAGTAAGTGGCGATCACGAAGCAGATCGCCACCTGCCACCAGCCGATCGCGGCCGCAGGACGTGACAGGCGCAGGAAGGCCCGCGGCGGTGAGCCACGGAACTTGTGCCCGATGGCGTATTCGAACACCAGCACCGGAATACCCGCGGTCAGCAGCGCGATCAAGTAGGGGACGAGAAACGCACCGCCGCCGTTCTCGTACGCGACGTAGGGGAAGCGCCAGATATTGCCGAGCCCGACAGCAGATCCGATCGCGGCCAAGAGGAACCGGCATATGGGGTCCAGTGACGAGAAAAGTCGCGGTAAGCGGTGATTGATCTGGCCGTGTCGGTGTTCGGCGGGCGTAAGCGGTCAAGTCGGCGTCATCGGTTGTGAGCGCGCCGCCCGCTGGCCTGGTGGATCCGGCCGAGATCCTTTCTGATCGGGGTTGATTCGGCCGAACGGCGAGCGCAGTTGTACCGCTGGTGGTTTCATGTGCGGCTGTGCGTGATGAGGGTGGCGTGGAGTACGGCGGGTTCGGTGTGCTGACGCGGATGGATTTGGAGCGGTTCTTTCACCTCGATGATGAGGATCGCAAGCTGATCACCGATCGGCGCCGCGACAGTAACCGTCTCGGCTTCGCGCTCCAGTTGGTCACTGTGCGGTACCTGGGCATGTTCCTGCCGGATCCGCTGGATGTTCCCGCCGATGTCGTCGAATACGTCGCCGAACAGCTCGGTATCGCCGATCCGGCGTGTGTGAAGTCCTATACCGAGCGCAAGCAGACGCGTTACGACCATCAGGACGAGATCGTCCGCTGTGACGGGTTGACCGAGTTTTCGCAGGTTGAGGCCGAGTTGGTGGCGTGGGTCGCCGATCAGGCGTGGATGACCGGCGACGGCCCGAAGGCGCTGAAGGCGGGCGCGGTGCGCTGGTTACGCGAACGCGCGGCCCTGCTGCCGGGTGTGACGACGCTGGAACGGCTCGTTACGGAGGGCAAGCAGGCCGCTGATCAGCGGTTGTGGACGCATCTGGCGTCCCAGTTGTCCGGCCGGGAGGCGGGAATCTTGTCGGGGCTGCTGGAAACCCGGGACGAGGGCCGCCGCAAGGTGGTCGAGCTGGAACGGCTGCGCAAGGGCGCGTTCGCGCCGTCGTCGACGGGCATGAAGCACGCGCTGGCGCGGGTGCGGGACCTCAACGGAGTGGTCCCGATGTCGGTGGACGTCACCGAGGTTCCGCCGCGCCGGTTGATCGCCTTGGCCGCGCATGGGATCACCGGAAAGACTCGCATCTGCGGCGCCTGCGCAGCCAGCGCGAACGTCTGCTGGCGTTGCTGGCGGCGACGGCGTTCACGTTGCGGGCGAAAGCGGTCGATGATGTTCTCGAGTTGTTCGATCTGCTCATGGTCACCGACTTGATGGCGAAGGCCGAACGTCAGTCCAAGGACGAGAAGCTGCGCCGCTATCCGCGGGTGACGCGCAATGCCGGCAAGCTCGCCCGTGCGGTGCGGGTGCTGCTGGAGATGAGCGAGGCCGACCCGGGGCTGTCGCTGGAGTTGGTGTGGGATCTGATCGAGAACAGCGTCTCCAAATCCGAGTTGCGTGTCGCGCTGGCCGCGATCGATGAGCTGGTGCCGCAGGCGGATCCGGAGTTCGACGAACATCGCCTCGAAGAGCTGGCGGGCCGGTTCGCCACGGTCCGCTCGTTCCTGCCCGGGATGATGCGCAACATCGACTTCGGTGCCACCGGCGACGCCAAACCGGTCTTGAAGGCCATGCACGACCTGGCCGACTTGATCTGTCCGCAGCGCGGCCGCCGGGGACTTCCCGCCCTCTGGCTGGACGCTCGCCGCGTGGATCACGACCTGGTGGGCGGCGGCTGGCAGCGGCTGGTGTATCCGGCGGAGCGGCCGGAGGAGACGGTGGACCGGGCCGCGTACACGCTGTGCGTGTTGGAGCAGTTCCACCGGCATCTGCGCTACCGCAACATCTTCGCCGAGCACTCCTCGAAGTGGCGCGACCCGAGAGCACACTTGCTGTCGGGCATGGCGTGGGAATCGGTCCGCGACACCGGCATGAACGCGCTAGGGTTGCCGGACAACCCGCGCCCGCTGCTCGCCGATCTCGCCGACAGCGTCGATGCCGCCTATCGGGAGCTGGCCGCGAGGCTCGGTGACGACACCCCGGCGAGCGTGGACGAGGAGGGAAAGCTGCACGTTGCCGCGTTGACCGCAGTCCCCGATCCACCCAGCCTCATCGATCTGCGGCGGCGGGTCGCGGCCATGATGCCGCGGGTGGACCTGCCCGAACTCGTCCTCGAGCTGATGTCGTGGTGCCCGGAGTTCGCCGAATCATTCACCCACGTCGCCGGCACCAGCGCCCGCGTCGCCGACCTGGGTGTCTCGGTGGCCGCGGTGCTGTGTTCGCAGGCGATGAACGTCGGTCTCGCACCGGTGACGACGCCGGGAACCGAAGCGTTGACGCGGGACCGGCTGCGCCACGTCGACCAGCACTACATCCGCTCCGACACCATGGCCGCGGCGAACACGGTGCTGGTCAACGCTCAAGCGCGGGTGCCGTTGGCGCAGCTGTGGGGCGGCGGCCTGGTCGCCAGCGTGGACGAAATGCGGTTCGTGGTCCCCGTCCGCACGATCCACGCCCGCGGAACCGGAAGTACTTCGGGCCGAAGAAGGGCGCGACCTGGCTGAATATGCTCAACGACCAGGCCGCGGGCCTGAACGGGATGGTGGTGTCGGGCACTCCGCGTGATTCGCTCAACGCCCTCGACGTGGTGCTGCGCCAACCCGCGGGAAGCACGGTGCCCGAGGACATCATCACCGATTCCGGCTCGTATTCCGACATCGTCTTTGGGCTCCTGCATCTGCTGGACTACAAGTACCGGCCACAGCTGGCGAACCTGCCCGATCAGCGCCTGTGGCGCATCGACCCGGCCGCCGACTACGGGCCCCTCGACAAGGCAGCGCGCGGCCGGATCGATCTGGACAAGATCAGTGAGCACTGGGAGGACATGTGCCGGGTCGCGGTGTCGATGCATCGCGGTGAGGTGTCCGGGCACGAGGTCACCCGCATGATCTCCCGCGACGGCAACCCCACCTCGCTGGGGCTGGCGATCGCGCACTACGGGCGCATCTTCAAGACCCTGCACATCCTGCGCCTGGCCGACGACGAACCCTACCGGCGCGAAGCCAAGGCGCAGGCGAACCTCCAAGAGGGTCGTCACGACCTGGGACGCACCATCTTTCACGGAAAGAAGGGCGAGATCACCCGCACCTACCTCGACGGCATGGAGGACCAGCTCTCCGCGCTCGGGCTGATCTTGAACTGTGTCGTGCTGTGGAATTCGGTGTATCTGGACCGGGCGCTCGACGAATTGCGCGCCCAGGACTACCCGGTGCGCGACGCCGACGCCGCCCGGCTCTCGGCGTTCGTCCGCAAACATCTTCGCCTGGAGGGGCACTACAGTTTTCACCTGCCCGACCTCGGCGGTAGCCACCGCCCGCTGCGCGATCCCGACGCACCCGACGATGACAACTGAGTACTACACCGCCTGCCGGCGCGAGTGCGATATCGGGTCGCGCAGACTGGCCGAGCCCGACGGTGCGGACTGATCGCGGTGTGGCGGGGTCAGGGCCTGGGTGAGGCCAGCGCGGATGGCGTAGCGGGTGGGTGTCTGCCCTGGATGCCTGCCCGGATTGTCCCGTTATGGTGGTCGCGTGAATGTTGAGGTGACGCCCCTGCCGGGTATCGGCGTGCGTAAAGATTTTCCGTTGAAGAGTTCTGGTCGGCGAGTGGGGGTCGTCGATCATCGAGACGGCACGATCGATCTGATCGTCAGCAAGCCCGATAACCCTGATGTGACCGACCAGATCTCGTTGTCGGCGCGTGAGGCGGCGATGCTGGCGAACTTGCTCGGCGCCCCTCAGTTGGTGGCGCAATTGAACGAAGAGCACAGCGAATTCGAGGGGGTCACCACCAAACAGCTGACGTTGCGCGGCGGCTCGGTGTACGACGGGCGCCTGTTGGGTGAGACGCGGATGCGGACTCGCACGATGACATCCATCGTCGCGGTAGTGCGCGCCGGGCACGCGATCGCCTCGCCGGGACCGGATTTCTTGTTCGCGGCCGGTGATGTGCTGGTGGTTGTCGGTACCGCGGAGGGCCTATCGGCCGCCGGCAGAGTCCTCGTGGACGGCTGAGGCGATGGTGGCGCACGAAACCGCGCTCGCGCTGATTCAGCTGGGCGCGGTCTTCTTCGGTCTGGGTCTGTTGGGGCGGGTGGCGGCGCGGATCGGGTTGTCACCGATCCCGTTGTATCTGATCGGTGGCCTGGTGTTCGGCACCGGCGGGCTGGTCGAGCTTGATCATGTGGACGAGTTCATCCACCTGGCCAGCGAGATCGGTGTGGTTCTGTTGTTGCTGCTGCTCGGTCTGGAATACAGCGCCAGCGAGCTGGTGACCGGGATGCGGAAGTCCTGGGCAGCGGGTGTGCTCGACATCGTCCTCAACGCCACCCCCGGGGTGCTGGTCGCACTCGCGCTGGGGTGGGGTCCCACCGGTGCGATCGCGATGGCCGGAGTCACCTATATCTCCTCTTCCGGCATTGTGGCCAAGGTTCTCAACGATCTCGGGCGGCTCGGTAACCGGGAGACGCCGACGATTCTGTCGATCCTGGTGTTCGAGGATCTGGTCATGGCCGGGTATCTGCCGGTGCTGACCGCGGTGCTGGCCGGTGTCGGGTTCGTGGCCGGGCTGACGACGTTGGGGATCGCGTTGGCGGCGGTCACCGTGGTCTTGGTCGTGGCGCTGCGCTATGGCCGGTATGTGTCGATGATCGTCGACAGCGAGGATCGGGAGATCTTTCTGCTGAAGCTGCTGGGGTCGGCGCTGCTGGTGGCCGGTGTCGCGTCGGCGGTGCAGGTATCGGCAGCGGTGGGCGCGTTCCTGCTCGGTATCGCGATCTCGGACTCGACTGCGCACAATGCCACCAAGCTGCTCGAGCCGTTGCGGGATCTGTTCGCGGCGATGTTCTTCGTGCTGTTCGGGCTGAGCACCGACCCGGCCAGCATCCCCCCGGTGCTGGGGTGGGCGTGTCTGCTGGCGGTGGTGACCACAGCGACGAAGGTGGCCACCGGCTGGTGGGCCGCCAAACGCGCCGGGGCTTCACGCCATGGGCGTGCGCGGGCGGGCACCGCGCTGGTCGCCCATGGCGAATTCTCCATCGTCATCGCTGGGTTGGCGGTCACCGCGGGCGCGGTCCCGGCCGAGTTCGCGGCGATGGCGACCACCTACGTGCTGCTGATGGCGGTGCTGGGGCCGATCGCGGCACGAGTGGTCGAACCGATCATGGCCTGGCGCGCCAGCAAACCCGCCCCAGAGCCCGACACCAGTGCAGCGGATGGGGGTGCGCCGCCTGATACCGGTGCGTCGGAGAAAGCGTCAGGGTTCGATCAGTCCAGCGCGGATGGCGTAGCGGGCCAACGCTAGGCGGTCGCGCAGCCCGAGTTTCGCCAGGATGTTGGCGCGGTGCCGGTCGACGGTTTTGACGCTGATGTAGAGGGTGTCGGCGATCTCGCGGGAGGAGTGGCCCTCGGCGATGAGCTTGAGGATCTCCTCCTCCCGCGGGGTGAGGATGTTCGCTGGTGCTGGTGTGCCTTCCCGGGTGCGCTGAAGCCACTCCCGGATCAGGGAGGTGACCGCCCCCGGGTAGAGGAACGGTTCGCCGCGCAGGGTGGCGCGGCAGGCTTCGAGCAGGTCGCGGTCGGCGACCGATTTCAGGACGTAGCCCGACGCGCCGGCTTTGAGGGCTTCGAAGAAGTACTGTTCGTTGTCATACATCGACAGCATCAACATCCGGACATCGGGGTGTGCCCGGTGGATTTCGCGGGCGGCCTGGATGCCGGTCATCCGGGGCATCGCGATATCGAGGATCACCAGATCGACCGGGGTGTCGGCCACCTGCTCGATGGCCTCGTGGCCGTTGGCGGCTTCGGCGACCACGGTGAGGTCGGGTTCGGCGTCGATGATCAACCGCAGCCCGGTACGCACCAGCGCGTGGTCATCGGCCAGCAGAATCCGCGCGGCAGCAGGTGGGCTTGTCATGGTCGGCTCCGTTGCTCATATCGCGGGATCGTCACTTCGATGTCGGTGCCATCCCCTGCGGGTGAGGTGATGGCCAGCGAGGCGTCGATGAGCAGCGCTCGTTCGCGCATCCCGCGGATCCCGGCACCGTCGACGGTGACACCGCCGCGTCCGTCGTCACGCACCCGCAACACCAGATGGTCGCCGTGGGCGTGCAGACTGAGCTGAGCGTGGCCGGCGTGGGCGTGGCGGACCACATTGGTCAACGCCTCCTGCGCGATGCGATAGCAGACCAGTTCAATCTCGGGCGCCAGCCGGGGCAGGGCCCGGTCGATGTCGCGGGTGACCTCGATTCCGGCGGTATCGCTGAACTCGTTACACAGGGCGCTGAGCGCGCTGTTCAGGCCGAGGTCGTCGAGAACGTCGGGACGCAGCCGGCGGGCGATGCCGCGCACCTCGTCCAGGCAGCCCCGCACCGTTTCCCGGGCGTTGCGCAACTCCTCGGCGACCGCGGCGGGAGCCTTGTCGACGGCGCGTTTCATCGACAACAGGGCCACGGTGAGGCTTTGGCCGATCTCGTCGTGCAGTTCACGCGCGATGCGCTGGCGTTCGCCTTCCTGAGCCGCCAATGCCGAGGCGCTGGCCGCGCTGCGTTCGGACTCGAGCCGGTCGACCATCGCGTTGAAGGCGTCGATCAACTGTGCCAGGTCACCGTTGGCGGGAGGGTCCAGGCGCCCGCTACGACGAAGCGGATCCACCCGCCGCATCGAGGCGATCAACCCGTCCAACGGAGCCAAACTCGACCGCAGCAGCAGCCCGTTCGCGGCCAGGATGACCGCCAACCCGATCACCAGCACCGGGATCTCGGTCACCCGCACCCGCGCGGACACCGTCGCCGGTGACACCGCCAGCACCAGAGTCCCCAACGCGAACACCAGCCCGTTGATCAGGAAGATCCGCCGGAACAACGTGTCCGCCGGAGTGCGGGTATGGCGTCGGAACAGGCCGATACCGCTGGCAGGACGTTCCATCCTGCCAGTGTGGCGCGTGCCTGGCGATGGTGTCCATGCGCCACAGCACCCATTCCAGCGACCCGGCAGCTACATACCGGACCCCCTCCGAAATGGGTGTTCGCACCGATAGCGACCGTGCCTGCCGCACCCCAGACTGTCAACACAACAGTTCGGTTCGGTCAGCGGAGGAGTTCACAGGTATGGACATCGACCGCGCGACAGTTCCGGGCAAGGGCGTGGTGCACCACTTCCGGACCCGCGCGGGTGCACGGTTCGCACTGCTGGCCACCGGTAACGGTGACAAGCAGCTGCTCGTCTACGGCGACCCGCCGCGCGACGAACCGCTGCGCGCGATCGTGCTGGAATACGACGAAGCCGACTGCCTCGCCGAGCTGCTGCACAGTGCGCCGTTGCCGGACCGGGTGGCCCGGCTGGAGCGGTGCCTCGACCAGCTCATCGACGAACGAGGCCGACGATGACCGCCACCTCCCTGGACACCCAACCGGATCCCGTCATGCAAGCACGCGATATCGCGATCCAGCTCCCGACCGTCCGTGTCGATGACCCGGTCGCCAAGGCTATGCGGCTGATGGTGGTCAACCGGCTGCCCGGAATGATCGTCGTCGACGCCGACGATCGCCCGGTCGCGGTGCTACCCGGCACCCAGGTGCTGCGCCTGGCCATTCCCAGCTCCTATCAGGACGACCCGGCGTTGGTGCGGACGATCGACGAAGTCCACGCTGAGCTGTTCTGGCACGAACCCGGCCGCTGGACCGTCGGTGACTGCCTGCCCGAGGCCGCCACCAAACCCGCCACCATCCGCCCCGGCGCCACCCTTCTCGAAATCGCCACCCTCATGGCGCAAAAACACAGCCCCCTGGTCGCTGTCGTCGACAACACCCGCCGCCTGCTCGGCGCGGTCACCCTCGAACGTCTGCTCACCAGCCTGGCCGTCGCCGGCCCCGACGACTGACCTCCGACGAGCAGCCCCGGACGAGCTGATGATGAGCCAAGTACTGGCGCTGACAATCTTCATCGGCGCGTTCTGGTTCATCGCCACCGAACGCGCCAACAAGGTCAAAATCGTCCTGATCGCCGCGGCCTTCATGACCATGCTGGGGCTGATCCCCGGCGAACAGGTCTTCTATGACGCCCACGCGGGCATCGACTGGAACGTGATCTTCCTGCTGCTGGGCATGATGATCATCGTCGGTGTCATCAAACAGACCGGGCTGTTCGACTACCTGGCCATCTGGGCGGCCAAACGCTCCAAGGGCCACCCGTTCCGGCTGATGGTCATGCTCATGACCATCACCGCCGTCGCCTCACCCATCCTCGACAACGTCACCATCATCCTGCTCGTCGCCCCGGTCACCATCGTTGTCTGCGATCGGCTGCGGATGGCCCCGCAACCGTTCCTCATCGCCGAAGTCCTCGCCTCCAACATCGGCGGCGCCGCCACCCTTATCGGGGACCCACCCAACATCATCATCGGCAGCCGCGCCGGCCTGAGCTTCAACGACTTCCTCATCCACATGGCCCCCGCCGTGGCTGTCATCTTCGTGCTGTTCGTCGCCTCCACCAAACTGCTGTTCCGAAACCACCTGCGCGACAACCACGCCCATATCGACACCGTCATGGCGTTGCAGGAGCGCCGCGCCATCACCGACCCCCGGCTACTCACCCGATCTCTGCTCGTGCTCACCGCGGTCATCGTCGGTTTCGGGTTGCACACAGTGCTACACCTCGCGCCCTCCATCGTCGCGCTCCTCGGCGCCGGCGCCATGGTCCTCGTCGCCGACCTCGACATCGGTGATGTCCTGCGCGAAGTCGAATGGGGCACACTCGTATTCTTCATGGGCCTGTTCGTCATGGTCGCCGGGCTCGTCCACACCGGTGTCATCGACCGCATCGGTGCCGCCGCGGTGAACGCCTTCGGTGACCAGCCCTTGCTGGCCTCGGGCGTGCTGGTTTTCGGTTCCGCTGTCGTGGCCGCCTTCATCGACAACATCCCCTACACCACGACCATGGCCCCGGTCGTGGAAGGGCTCGTCGAACAAACCCCCGACCACAACACCGGCCAAGCACTATGGTGGTCCTTCGCCTTCGGCGCCGACTTCTCCGGCAACGGCACCGCCGTTGCCGCCAGCGCCAACATCGTCGCCCTCGCCATCGCCCGCCGAGCCGGACACCAGATCACCTTCTGGCAATTCACCAAATACGGCATCATCGTCACCGCCGGGTCAACCATCCTCGCCTGGCTCTACATCTGGCTCCGATACTTCTGAAACCAAACCGGCCTACAACACCTCCGCCAGCAAACGAATCACCGCCTGGGCGCGCGGTGAACAACCACCACCGAAAGACCACCACCCGCCGCGCGGCCAACCCGGGTGAGCCACTGGGCGCAACGACTGGTCGGCCTGTCGAAAGAGGAGGTCGGGCAGGTATCCGCACCGTCTGGACCCCACCCGCGACCATTCACGACCGCCGACCGCGGCCGGCTCCATCACCATCCCGCCACCAGCGGCGCCGAGGAGGCAATACCGCTATTGCGACCGAGAAGCCGACTACCGCAACCAGCGCGCACCACCGCGCGAGCGTCGCACTGCCACCCAGATACGACACTGACATACCGGCCAGCGCCACTACGCCGACAACCGCGCACACCCGACTTATCCACACCCCACCATCATCGCTGCACCCGGGAGCGGTTCGCGCCGCGACGCCGATCGACCTACGACTGTCGGCGCCGGGCGGCCGGGTCGGTCCGAGCCTGCCACCGGATCAGGGCCTCGGCGGACGGGCGCGCATATTTACCGAGCGACCGCACCGAGGTGTGCCCGCTCATCCGCATCAGCATCGGCGTGGACGCGCCGTCTTCCGCCGCGTGCGTCAACCGACTGTGCCGGAGCTGATGCAGCGTGAATGGCCCGCGGGCGAAGTCGGCGGTGTGGTGCTCGAACAATTCCAATGCCCGTCGATACGACAAACGCCCCCGCAGGGTCGACGGGTCGATATCATCCACGGCCACACCAGGTTTTGCCCTACGGTCGGTCAAAAACACCGGCCCCCGCCTGCGGCCGGCCAGCAACCGCGGCAGCAGCCGCGCGGTCCCGGTCTGCCAGGCGACCACATCCCGCGCCCCGCCCTTACGGGTCACCGTGCCACACCGGTTCGCCGTGTCCAAGTCGCCGACATCCAGTCCCAGGAGCTCCTCGGCGCGGGCGGCGGTCTCGTACAACATCGTCCACAGCACTTTCTCCCGCAGCGACACCTCCTTCGCCAACAGCGCGGCGACCTCCTCGCGCAGCATCGCCCGCGAGTGATCCGGCGCCACCTTCCGCGGCACCAGCCGCACGAGCGGGTCACCGACCAGCCACTCCTGTGCACGCCAGTACTCGCACGCCGCACGCAGGGAGGCGAGGCGGACATTGAACGTCTGCGCGGAGCTGCCGCCCCACTTGAAGGTGAACCAGCCCCCGACCCGCTCGGCCTCCAGCAGACCCACATCCGAATCCGCGCCGAAGTCGCGCACGAGCTGCCCCAGCGCGACCGCATACCCCCGCCGGGTGTTGGCGCTCGGAATCGTCGACAAGAACTGATCGGCCGCGTCCTTCAATCGCACGCCCCGGCTCGACAGCGCCCGCACCAGTCCCACGATCAGTCCTTCCGCCCGCTCACCGGACCCCGATCGGCGCTACCGCAGATAACTTGCGGACCCGTTCTGAGAGGGGTATTGCGCCAGTTCGCCACCGCAGGTTACCGCAGATAATGAGCCCTTGTCTGCGGTAACTCCTTACCGCGACTTTTCACGGATCCGGGCAGAACGCCCGCGCCGACCGACACGAAATCTATTGCCGCACAGCAATTCTGACGAACCTGCCGGATCTTCGGCCGCTTACCGCGACTTTTCTCGTCGCTGGACCCCATATGCCTTCACCACGGCGAGCCTGGCCGGTGGGCTGGCCGAGACCGGGGCCTGGCTGATCGGCGCGCGAGCGGTGCAGGGGTTGGGTGCGGCGGCGTTGGCGCCGGTGACGTTGGCGATCTTGACCACGACCTTCCCCGAAGGCCCGGGCCGCACCCGGGCTCTGGCGGTATGGACCGCACTCGGGATGGCCGGCGGTACGGCGGGAAATCTGCTCGGCGGAGTGATGACCGAGTGGTGGTCGTGGCGGGGCACGTTGCTGATCAATGCCACGCCTATCCAGCCGCGTCGCGCCGAGGCCCCGATATGACCACCCGTGAACGGGCTCGCCGACGCGGCGGTTTGACCTGACCGCTGCCGACGATTCGAAAGGCGCATCCGATGAGCACGCCCGATTCCCGCCAACGCCTGTTCGCCCCCGGGTCCTGGCCCGAGGCCACCCGCATCGCCTCGATCCTGCGAACCGAAACCGCGGGCGGAATCCTCCTGATCATTGCCGCCGCCATTGGTCTGATCTGGGCGAATACCCCCTGGTCGGAAGCCTACGAGAGCCTGCGTCAGTTCGAAATCGGGCCACACGCCCTGCACCTGCACCTGTCGCTGGAAACCTGGGCGGCCGACGGACTGCTCGCGATCTTCTTCGTCGTCGTCGGACTCGAACTCAAACGCGAATTCGTCGCCGGGGATCTGCGTGACCCGCGACGGGCCGCGCTGCCGGTCGTCGCCGCGGTCGGCGGCATGGTCGGCCCGGCACTGATCTTCGTCGCCTTCAACCTCGGCAGCGCCGCCCTCAACGGATGGGCCGTGCCCACCGCGACCGATATCGCCTTCGCCCTCGCCGTCCTCGCGGTGGTCAGCTCCCACCTGCCGACCGCTCTACGCACCTTCCTGCTCACCCTGGCTGTCGTCGACGACCTGCTCGCCGTCACCGTGATCGCCGTCTTCTACACCGAAGAACTCCACCTCGGATACCTCGCCCTCGCCGCACTCCCCCTCGCCGCTTTCGGCTTCGCGGTGCAGCGGAAGGTCCGTTCGGTGTGGATCCTCGTGCCGCTGGCCGTGCTCACCTGGTGGCTGGTCCACCAGTCCGGGGTACACGCCACCGTCGCGGGCGTGCTGCTCGGCTTCGCCGTCCCGGTGCTCACCAAACCGGCCGCCACCGACCAGCCCGGTGACCCCGGCCTCGCCGAACGCTTCGAACACCGGCTGCGCCCGATCTCGGCAGCCTTCGCAGTACCGGTCTTCGCGTTCTTCGCCGCAGGCGTCACGATCGGCGGATT
The DNA here is from genome assembly GCF_059509835.1 of Nocardia sp. CDC519. Classification (NCBI taxonomy): domain Bacteria; kingdom Bacillati; phylum Actinomycetota; class Actinomycetes; order Mycobacteriales; family Nocardiaceae; genus Nocardia; species Nocardia sp. CDC519. The sequence goes on from NZ_CM183377.1 coordinate 4,938,350, forward strand.
CACCGGCCTCACCGAATCACTCACCGAACGCCTCACCCTCGGCGTCATCGTCGGGCTCGTCTGCGGCAAAGCCATCGGGATCACCGCCACCACCTTCGCCACCGCCAAACTCACCCGCGCCGAGCTCGACTCCGACCTCAGCTGGATCGACGTCATCGGCGTCGCACTGCTCGGCGGCATCGGATTCACCGTGTCACTGCTGATCGGCGAGCTCGCCTTCACCGACGACCCGGCCCGCATCGACGACGTCCGGATCGGCGTCCTCGTCGGCACCCTCACCGCCGCCCTACTCGCCGCCACGCTGTTGACCCTGCGCAACCGGACCTATCGCCGCATATACGAACAAGAGCAACGCGACGACGACAACGACGGCATCCCGGACATCTACCAGCAACGGACCTGAGCACCGCTCGAGGTGTCACCACCAGCCGAGGACAGGCCCCAGTTGGCGCTTCAGTTCGGCGGCCAGAGAGCGCGAGTAGCTGGCGGTCAGATGATGTTCGTCGTGGTAGATCAAGATGTTGCCCTCCACGACCGAACAGATATCCGGGCCGCACACCGCGTCATTGAGGTCGATCGGGAAGACGTTCGGAAAGGCGGCCGCGGGTTCAGCCGCGGGATTGTTCGGCCCGAGCGCATCCGACCGGTGCATCCCGCAGCTGGTCGGGGTGCCGCGGCGGGCCAAGCAATCGATGGCCCGGTACCGGACGCCGTCGCGGCGCAGCCACGGAGTATCGCGCAAAGCGACCACATTCAGGCCGCGGTCGGACAACGCGGTCCACACATCGAGATACTCCGGCGGCGTCTCGTCTCCACCGCGGTCAACCGGGCGGGTGCCGACAGTAAACACCCAGTCCGGACGCTCCTCGCCCAACAGATCGATGACCTCACGTGACCAGTCACGGCAATCCGGATTGGGTTCGCCTTTGTAGCTGAGGTCATCCGACAATGTCAGCGGGCAACCCATTTTCAGGTGGACCAGAATGCGGAAGCGCTCCTGCTCGGCGATCACCTGCAACGCAGGCACCCAGTGCTCGGCATGGGAACTGCCGACCACGGCCAGTGTCCGCTCCGCGTCGGCGGCACCATACGTGCAGGTCACCACGTCACGGGTATCCCAGTCGGCGATACAGCCATCCACGGTCGGTGGTGGAAGTTCGGCAGGTGCTTCGAAGACCGTCGGCCGCATTCGCCGTGCCGGCACCTCGACCCCGCTGGCAAGCGCCTCGGCACCCGGATAGTCCAGCGGGTTCAAGGCGCCCACCGGCCGGGGCGGATTCGCGGTCAGATACAACTGCCAACCCGCCGTGGTCGCGAACACCACGACGGCCGTCGCCGCAACCAGCGCGCCGGTGAAGCGCCGAGAGCGCACTGCAGGAGGATCTGCTGGAGCTCGATGGCCAGCGCGCAGTCGCAGTGGCTGCTCGACGAACCGGTACGTCACGTACGCCAACAGCAACGAAACAGCGAGGACCAGCGCTCCACCGCGAAGACCGGCGTCGGCCTCTCCCTCCTCGGCGAGGTAGAAGATCAGCAACGGCCAATGCCACAGATACAGCCCGTACGACAGATCACCGAGCAAGACCAGCGGCCGCGACGCGAGTACCTTGCTGACCCACGGCCGTTCATCGGCAGCGATGTTGTTTCCCGCGAGAATCAACGCGATCGTCGCGCTGACCGGCAACAAAGCCGCCGGGCCGGGGAACCGATCAGCGCCGTCGATCAGCCACCCGCAGGCCAAAATCGCAGCAATTCCCGCTATCGCCAGCACCGACCGAGCGAGCCGCGACGGCACAACCACCCCCGCCAGCAGCGCCAAGCCCGCACCGGCCAGTAGCTCCCAGACCCGAGCGAAGCTGTCGTAATAGTTCCAGCCCTGCCTCGTCGCAACGCCCACCGCCGCGTAGACGAACGACAGCGCGCCGAGAGAAACCAGGACCACGCCAACATTTCGACGCAAGGCCACCCAGCGATTCGACACGGGAGACAGCCAGGCGATCACCGCCACGACCAGCACCGCCGCAACGTAGTACTGACCCTGAATCGCCATCGACCACAGGTGCTGCAGCGGACTGACCGAAGGATCTGCCGCCAGATAGTCCGACCAGGACACGGCCAACTGCCAGTTCTGCAAGTACAGCAGCGACGCCAATATCTGCCTCGCGATATCCGACCACTGAGTAAAAGGCCGGATCAGCACAGTCCCGGCGGCTACAGCCGCGAGAACAACGATCAGCGCCGGCAGCAACCGGCGCGCGGTCCGCCGGAACGTGTATCCGATGCCTACCGTGCCGGTCGACTCGACGCGGCGCAAAAGTAAGCCTGTGAAGAAGAACCCCGACAGCACCAGGAAGACATCCACACCCCCGGACACTCGCCCGAACCAGATATGGAACACCACGACCAGCGCGATCGCGACCCCACGCAGACCATCCAGATCCCGGCGATAAGTATCGGATTTCGACGTCGACGGGGCAGCCGCCACGCTCGACACCACGATGGCGCCGCTCACCGCTGCGAGAACAGGAGCCCGACACCGCGCCGAAAACATATGGACGGTGACGTTGGCACCACGAAATCTCCTACCACAAATCCCTTGCGCCCCCGCATATGTGGGCGCGTAGCCGATCGTCGATGCTGAACCACGAAACGCCGAGTCGGCGATCCGAGCAGCACTATAGCGCCGCAGCCCGGCCCGTCACAGTCCGGCCACCGCACTCCAGAGATGCAGGACCAGGCCCAGGCCCAGGGGACAGGCCCAGGGGACAGTGCCGGGAGTTCGCGGGCGGCCGCTGCACCACGACACCCAACACCACTACGAGCAGGAAGCGCGCAGCGCCTCTGGTGCAGGCCCTGCTCTAGCCCACGTACTACCTACCCTTTACACCATGCCCGGGGGAACCCAGCCCGCGCTCATCGGTCAGTCGCCTTACGACTTTTCAACGAAGTTCCGGCGAGATAGGCCACGACCCCGGTCCAGTCGTAGCTCATGGCCGCGGCCCGGTAGTGGCACGCCGACACCGGCCATGCGCACTCGGAAGCGACGGCCTTTCAGTGGGAACGAACCCAGAGCCATGAGCCTATAGGACCTGCGGAGATGGTGGGCTGACTTCATGACCATCAACACCCGGCTGCCCGACCTCCTAGCCGAACCCCTCCACCATCATCACGAAGACGCATACCGCGAGCGCATGACACGGGAGAATGGGCCCGTGGCCAATCGAGACTCGAAAACCACGCCAACGCGTGGGCGGTTCTGCCACGCCTGCGGTCGGCTGCTGTCCTCGGCGGCTCGTGCCGACGCCTTGTATTGCTCTTCGTCTTGCCGAGCGCGCCACTGGCGGTGGTTTCAACAGACGCGCACCCGCGTCAAGGCGATCCACAATCGTGCAGCGCCCCGAGCTACGTGCCCAGAATGTCGACGGACATGGGTGATCGGAGTGGACCATCGCTCCTCGGCGATCTACTGCTCGCACCGCTGCCGCACACGCGCCTGGCGGCGTAAGCGTTTGCAGTTAGCGTCACAGTGACTCTATCGCGAACGATTCCGACATAGTTTGCGAAACGCCATCTACCTGCACAAATATCTCCGGTCGACGCTTGTCCCTGCATCGGACCGCGCGCATAATCGATCCGCAACATTCGACATCCGTTCGCGAACGCATACCGTCCGCTGCCGCGACAGAGCGCGCAGGATGGCGATCGTCGAACGGCGGGCAGGACCAAGGAGATGGTTGCAATGCCCACTAAGATCGGAAACGTCACCGAGCGGCAGTACCAGCGACTGGTCGACCATTCGCGCGGGCTTGTCGAACAGGAGTCGCACGCACAATTCGGAATCGGCGACGACGCATTGAAGATTGCTCCGATGCAGCAGGTCGGCGGGGCACACGCCAGCGAGCCGTTGATGACGGTGACCTACAGCATCGAAAGGTTCGCCAACGACATCGGCATACCCGCGGCGACACTAAACACCTATCGATGGGTGTCGTCCCGATGGCCGAAGGGCAAACGACGCAAAGGGGTCTCTCACTACATTCACAAAACCTTTGCTGGACTGGACGAGGACGAACGCTTCGAGGTGATCAAGCACCCTCCCGACGGCGAAGACCGCTGGAGCTACGAGAGCGCCTGCCGTTATGTCGGCTGGAAGGCCCCCGTACCCAGAACCGCCCAGGAGAAGGTCGATCGCATCCACGAGTTGGCGAGGGACGATGCGGTCGCCACCACGGTGACCCGAAACTTCCTCAACCGGCCGAATGTCGCGTTCGAGGCAATGGCCGACCACACTGCTCGCCACGCCGTCAACACCGCGCAAGTCGACCATGCACGCCAGACCAACGAACGCGCCCGACGACGCCACCCCGTCATCAGGAAAGTCGAACACGGCGCCGAGTACATAGAACTCGTCGGCATGTGCGCCCAGTTCGTCGCCGCGGCCGGACGACTCGTTCCGACATTGCGCGGCCGCGAGTTCACCGACTCCGAACGCGAAACCATCCACATGAACACCACACGCGTGCGAACCACCGCGGACTGGATCGAAACCGCAGTCGATACCGGCGATGTGTCCCTGGACGAAGGGCTAGCTCGCCTTCTGTCGGAGGAGTGAACCATGTCGACACGACTGCCGAGACACATCACCGGCGAGCGAGTGCTGGCTGCCCTGATCGAAGCCAGGCCAGAACGATTGACCACCGAACAACTTGCCGCCGTGACCGGCCTGACCCTCAGCCAGGCTCGAACCGGCCTGACATGGATCAAGGACACCGGAGCCCTCGAACGTAGCCAACCGCTCACCTGGCGACGAACGGGAGGCCACGGCATGACCGACAACATCGACGACTGGATCGCCCAGGAACGCTCCACCGTGCATACGCTCTACACCCGCACGAAACGGCTAATTACCGGTACAGCCGCGCCACACGCCGACCGACGACCCGACGACGACTGGATCCGCCTCTTCCTGGACCAGATCAACGGAGTCAGAGCAATGCTCGAATCAGCCTCTCGGCTCTAACGCCACCTTCTGAGACTCGTCCAGCATCCAATCGAACGTGTAGTCATCACGAGACCGACTCGCGGTGACCGTCGGCAATACCGTCCTGGCTTGCCTCCGGCGGAATGCCGCCAGCGCCAGTCCCTCAGGCTCGCCGCAGATCTCGCTCCCTCCGAGGCGCCCTGTCGTGCGTATCGCCTGAGGTGACGGCGCGCGTCACCAGCCGTTGCCGATCGGGTTGCCCGAGTTGGGGTGCCAGCCGTGCAACGCGTCGGGGTCCTGCTGCCCATTGCCGGAGTAGTTGTACCAGCGCAGGAGGCCGTCGTCCGCGACGGCATACAGGGCATTGCCGAGAACTCATCTCCGAACGGCGGTTCGACGACGGCTTGACCGCAGAACAGGTGACGCAGGCCGTTCCAGCCGTTGCCGATCACGTTGCCCGAGTTCGGATGCCAGGCCTCGCTCGAACCAATGGGATCGTGCTCGCCCTCGCCGCGATAGTGCAACCAGTGCAGGTTGCCGTTCTCATGTGCCGCGAAGATCCACGGCCCGACCGACCCGACAACGTGTTCAAAATCCCGCCAGCCGTCGCCGATGACATTCCCCGAGTTCGGATGCCAACCGGTCGAGCCGCTCGGATCGTGCTCGCCCGAGCCTCGATACGAGTACCAGTGCAGGAGCCCTTCGGCATCGACGGTGTAGAGCGCGGGGTGGGCGAAGGGCGAGCTGATCCTTCCGCGAGCCACGACATGCCGCGCGTCGTGCCAGCCATTGCCGATCACGTTGCCCGAATTCGGATGCCAGCCGATCGAGCCGCTCGGGTCCTGCTCGCCGTCTCCGGTGTAGCGGAACCACACCAGGTCGCCGTCAGTGCGGACCGCCAAGATCACCCCGTCCCCTTGGCCGAGCAGGAGCTGGACGTCCGACCAGCCGGTGCCGATCGTGTTTCCGGAATTCGTGCGCCACCCGGCCGCCCCACCCGGGTCGGCGGTGCCGTCACCGGTGTAGCGATAAAATCTCAGGTCGCCGTCCGGGTCCACGGCGAAGATGCGGGCGACGAACCTACGGTGCTCGTTAGTGCCGCCGCCTTCACATACCAGTCGGGCTGTCATAGCAGAATGATCTCACTAGACGCCCCGTCTGCCCCGAGTATCGGACTACTCACTCTATGAGGCTGAAAACCCTCCGAGGAGGCGCGGACGCCCGCAGGCAACGTTGTGATACTTACGGCATCCCCTGGCATCTATCAACAGACACGGCAACGGCGGAACAGCTGTTGTAGATCCGGTCCTGAGTCCGCCTGCAAACGTGGCCGGCCCGCTCCATGGCCGTCACCGGGTCGGTGGCTCTCTGCCCGCGTGCTGCGTGGACCCGGGGGGGCTTGCCGGGACCAATCCCTTCACCGAGACCTGCCGGCTCGAGCAGTTTCGACAGATCGGTGGAGGTCTCGCGGAATGGTGGCTACGCCGGTGAACTCGGACGGCGGTAATCGGCGAACTCTGACGTCATCGGCGAGCGTGTCCGGTGCCGTCGGCGTGTGCGAGTGCACCCCTCACGCCGATGTGCAGACGCCGGTGATGCCGCTCGCGTGGCACGCTCACCGTCAGTCGCCGCGTAGTGCCCAATTCGTCGACACCGCCGTCAAAGTCTGCGGACGAAATCACCGTCGTAGATGCGAGCGAGCCGCAGTCTTGGCTGGTCGAAGCCTACGGCCTCTCCGGTATGGATCGCGATCAGCGAATCCGGCCCTCGCCACCACGTATCGGCGAGGCCGCGAACCTCGGGCACGGGTTCGAAGTCGCGGGGCGGCAGCTCATCGATCGCCTCTCCGCGAATTGTTGTGATCTGTCGAGCCGAGAGGGTTGCGTGGTGAGCCAGCGCGACCGATTCGATCCAGCCTTCGATGCTCGCGTGCAAGGACACCCAAGGGCCTCCGTCGATGGCGAATTCACCTGCGGGACCGATCATGAACGAGTAGGCCATAGAGGCACGCTGCAGACCCGCGTAGAACCACCCGACCCGTTCTGGCTGCTCCGCGGGCATCTCGCAGCACAGCATTTTCGGCCCGCCTTCGTACGCCCCGTACGGCGGCAAGACCAGTCCACCCCAGCGCCGTTGAAAGTCCAGCATGCGGTCGACCTGCGTAGCGGGAATGCCGAACTGGAGCCACCGGTCCCCCAACTCGTCGAACCTGGGCGATTCGACACGCACACACTGCGTCGAAACGAACCACTCTCCCCTATCCGTTAACCGCTCGGCCGAATCGATGACGGGCTGCATATCCACGGGGCCGACAGTAACCCCGCTCGGGGTGAACACGCGCTCATGCCGCTTACAAGGTTGTTCGGTTGGGCCGGGTCGCGGCCTAGCCGCTGGGGCGCACCACCCGGTGAAACCGCTAAGGGAGCCCGCGCTGTCGCCATCGACCGGGTCATCGCTGCGAGCGGTGTGCGAAATCGACCATGTGCGTACGCTTCCGAACGAAGGAAGACCTGGTGCAGGCATACCTGCCGAGCGCAACCCGCCCCCGGTCGAGCGCCTTCGATCTGTTCGACGATGACGCTCCACGCCTCCGGCTACCGCGCTGCCCGATCGGCAACCCCGCCCGCCGAGTACCCACCACGATGGAATCCGCGAGACGATGCCGTATCACCGCGGTGGATCAACGGCCTCTTCCCGAAGATTCTCGGCGAGCGCCGCGATCCGGAACTGGCAGCGATCCTCGTCCAGCTCCCCGACGGTGGTATCGCAGCGGCCCGCCTCGGCGGAGGCGCCGACGCCGCCCCGCGCGCACGACGCACCGCCGAGCGGCTCGGGGTGACAGGCCGGGCCGCCTCCGAGCACATGATCGGTTGAGATTGCCCTACGTGGTGTCGGCACAGAGCACGCGGTAGGCGCGCGGCGCGTCTTCCGGGAAGACGAGTACCCGGATGCGTGGGGGCCGGCCGGGAGCGGGATATCCGGTGGTAGTCGACCGAATGCCGTTGGCGCGAAGAGTTGCTCGCACACACCGCACGGCCTCGGCGCTGGCAGCGGTGGCAATCGGGAACAGCAGGCCGTAATCTTCCTCGCCGACCTGCCTGCCTCGCCCGAGTCTGCGCAGGATCACCGATCGCCTCCCGTGCCGATGGCACGTCGCTGGTATTCGCGCAGAACTGCCAACTGCCGGTGTTCCTCGGAGCGCTCGATCGCCACAGCTCGAGCGGCCTCGGATTCCGGGTCGGGGCGCAGGAACGACCCTTGCCCCGGTGCACCGGCCGCGCCGAGTGCGTTCATCTTCTTCGGAACCCGCGCGCCCTGGTATCCCAACGGAACCGGATGCCCGTGCTCATCGACCGGCCCCAGCGGCTGATGCATCTCGATGTATTCGCCATGGGGCAGCTGTGTGATCACGCCGGTTTCGATGCCGTGGGCGAGCACGCTGCGATCGCTGCGCTGCAAGCCAAGGCACATCCGGTAGGTCAGGTAGTAGGCGGCAGGGGGTGCGAGCAGGACCGCGATCCGGAAGAACCACGTGGTGGCGTTCAATGAGAGGTTGAACGTCAGGGCGATGATGTCGTTGACGCACGCCAGGGTCAATACGAGGTAGAAGGTCACGGCCATGGCGCCTATCGAGGTGCGCACCGGCACGTCTCGGGGCCGTTGCAGCAGGTTGTGGTGTGCTCGGTCTTTCGACAGCCGCTTCTCGATCCACGGATACACAACTAGCACTGCCAGAACCAGACCCATCACCACCGCGACCCAGAACGCCGCGGGGATCGTGTAGCGGCCGATGTACAGCTCCCATGGGGGCATGAGGCGCGCGATCCCGTCGGTCCACATCATGTAGAAGTCCGGCTGTGACCCTGCCGAGACGTGAGCCGGGTTGTAGGGACCGAGATTCCAGACCGGGTTGATCTGGAGCAGGCCACCCATCAGTGCCGCGGTCGCGAGGGTGAACATGAAGAACGCGCTCTGATCGAGCGAGAACACCGGGACGATGCGGGTACCGACGACGTTGTTCTCGGTCCGCGCCGGGCCGGGGAACTGGGTGTGTTTCTGGTACCAGACGATGCCGATGTGGGCGATGATCAGCGCCAGCATGAGCGCCGGGAACAGCAGGACGTGGGTGATGTAGAGGCGCGGAATGATGATGTCGCCGGGGAAGTCACCGCCGAAGAGCATCCAGTGCAGCCAGGTTCCCACAACCGGAACAGAGATCGTGATGCCGGAGAACGCGGCACGCAGGCCGGTGCCCGAGAGCAGGTCGTCGGGCAAGGAGTAGCCGAAGAACCCTTCGAACAGGGCGAGTATCAGCAGCAGGCAGCCGATGACCCAGGTGACTTCACGCGGTTTGCGGAACGCGCCGGTGAAGAAGATTCGGCCCATGTGCACGATCATCGAGGCCACGAAAAGAAGTGCGGTCCAATGGTGCACTTGCCGCACGAACAGTCCCCCACGCACTTCGAAACTGATGTTCAGGGTGGACTCGTACGCACGTGACATGGTCGTCCCGCGCAACGGCTGATACGCGCCGTCGTAGACGACCTCGCTCATCGACGGGTCGAAGAACAGTGTCAGGTACACGCCGCTCAGCAGCAGGATGATGAAGCTGTACAGAGCGATCTCACCGAGCAGGAACGACCAGTGCGTCGGGAACACCTTGTTGATCGAACGCCGGACGAACGCCGCGCCACGGTAACGCTCGTCCGCGGCGTCCGCGCTCCGGACCACAGTGCTCATGAATCCACGACCTCCCAAACCTCGATGGCGGCTACACACAAGACGTCGCAGAACCCTCGTTCCTGACATGTTGTGACGCACATCACTTTCGATTGCTTTCGCATGCGCGCCGGCGCATTCCACTCCCGGCGCGACCGACTGTGCCGGTATTCAGCGCACGGTCAGGGTTGTCTCGGTTTCGATGCGGGTCAGCTTCTGGGGGTTGCGGACGAAGTACAGGCCGGTGATGCTGCCCTCTTCGAACCGGAACGCCATGACCCCGTCGATCTCGTCGTCCAATCGGAATACCAGCGCCGGCCCGGCATTGAGCACCGTCGGCTCGACAGTGACCGTGGCTTCGGTTCTGCCGATGCCGCCGAGGATGTAGCGAACCACCCTGTCGGCCCCCGAGACCGGGCGCAACGCTGCCTGCTTGATGCCGCCGCCATCGCTGACTAGAACGACCTCGGGGGCGAGCACATCGAGCAGCACTTGCGGATCGCCGGTTTCGACGGCTCGCCGAAACGACTCGAGCGCCGCCCGGGCCTCGCGCACCGAGACCACCGACCGGGGTCGGCGGGCATCGACGTGACGGCGGGCACGGTGCGCGATTTGACGGACGGCCGCTGGGCTCTTCTCGACGGCAGCGGCGATATCGTCGTAGCCGATGTCGAATACCTCGTGCAGGACGAATACTGCCCGTTCGGTCGGCGACAGCGTCTCGAGAACGAGCATCACCGCCATCGACATGCTCTCGGCGAACTCGACATCGGCGGTCAGATCCGGTGTGGTGAGCAGTGGTTCGGGCAGCCAGGGTCCGACGTAGGATTCCTTGCGGCGGTTCATGGTACGGAGCCGATTCAGTGCCTGTCGGGTAGTGATGCGCACCAGGTAGGCTCGCTCGTCGCGCACCTGGCGCGGGTCCACCTTGATCCAGCGCAGCCACGTTTCCTGCAGCACATCTTCGGCGTCGGCGGCCGATCCGAGCATTTCGTAGGCGACGGTGAACAGCAGGTTGCGGTGGGCGATGAAAGCCTCCGTCGACGGGTCGGTGCCGTGGCCGCTGGCCAGCTCGCCGCTCGGCTTCGCCGGCCGTTCGGTTGAGCGCTGATCTTCGCGTGGAGTCTTCACTGCGCTGTCCTCCTTGATGATGACGAGAGCCGAGCGGCCGCTTCCGTGATCGAGGTGTCGGCCCTTTACGGGTGGAGACGATCTGCGTGGCCGAAAGGTCATTCAGAAGGTCGGCAACGTCTGGTCGTCGGGCGTCGCGTGCAGCAGTTGCCGCCGCTTGTCATCGGCAACCCAGGTGAGAGAGCCGGGCTTGTGTGCCTCGCTGCTCAGATGGGTGATCGTGTGCTTGCACACGAATTCCTTCAGCTTGGCTCCAGCGCGTCCGGCGATGTAGAACCTGTTGGCGGTGTCGTGCTTGTCGGCGAACTGGAAGATGCCTCCGCGGCGTCCCAGGCTGATGCACTGACCGAAGAATCCCAGATTGATGGGCTCGGGTTGCCCGCCCGCGATCCGCGCCAGCACCGTGTCGGCGGCGTGGGCACCGATCCGCGTGGCGGACTGGCAGCTCATCCGGAATGGCACTCCCGATGGCGCCGCCGCGTCCCCGGCAGCGATGATGCGTGGATCGTCGACGCTCGTCAGTGTCTCGTCCGTGAGTAGACGCCCTGCGGTGTCGGTCATCAGCCCACTCTGTGCGGCCAGGTCCGGTACTCCGAACCCTGCTGTCCAGATCGTGACCGCGCTCGGCACCGTCTGGCCCCCGGTGAGGTGTACGGCATCGGATGTCACCGCGGTCACCGTCGCTTCAGCACCTTCGAGCACGGCCACGCCGAGCGTGGCCATTCGCTTCGACACCGCGCGCCGGCCCCGAGGGTGCAAGTATGGGCCGACCACAGCGCCGCAGGCCAAGGTGACCGATCGGCCCTGCTCGGCCAGCTCGGCGGCGATTTCGATTCCGGTTGGCCCGGCACCGACCACCGTTATCGGAGCTGTCGCGGGCATAGCCTCGATGATCGGACGCAGCCGCTGCGCCTCCTCCAGCGTGGTGATCGAGTGGGCGAACTCGGCCGCACCCGGCACCTGCCGGTCCCCGCTGACGCTGCCCACCGCGTAGATCAGGTAGTCGTAGCCGATGCTGCCTCCGTCGGTCAACTCGACTCTGCGGGTGTCCGGGTCGATCCGGCTCACGGTATCGACGACCAGTCGCACCCGCTCGCTCAGCACCTCTCGGTAGTCCAGAACCGCCTCATGGTTTCCCGCCACCAGTTGATGCAGCCGGATCCGTTCGACGAAGTCGGGGCGCGGGTTGATCAGGGTCACGGTCACGTCGTCACGCTGCGTGAGCCGATTGGCCGCCATCACTCCGGCGTATCCGCCACCGATCACGATGACGTCGATGTACCCAGCCATGGTGTCTCCTTCGCTGTCGGGTCGGGCATAAGACACCGCGCACTGAGCCGCTGTGACAGTTCTGAGAGACGGATCACAGTCCAAACCAGAAGCCACGGGCTCGGCAGCCCACAGCGTTCAGGACGCTGTGGCACACATCACGAGCACAGCACTGTCACATGTGCGGGTCCGTTGGTGTCTGGTGCTCGACCGAATACCGCCGGGGAAGCTGTAGCGATGTCGATGGCATCCGGTGAGCAACCCCGCTGGCGACGAAAGACTCGACCGGGTCGCGTCGCCTGTACCTGCAGGAGAAGCTGATGGACCTCACACTCTGGATCGCCGCCGGGCTACTGGCCACGCTCGCCCTGTTCGGAGGCCTCACCAAAGCCTTTATGCCCAAGGACAAACTCGACGAACTGGGCAGGAAGTCCGGTCGCGGATGGACCGAACACGCCAGCGCTTGGTTCGTCCGGACCCTCGGTGCAGTGGAGATCTGCGCCGCTGCGGGCTTCGTCCTGCCCGCAATACTCGACATCGCGCCGGTACTGGTGCCGATTACCGCAGTCTGCTGGATCCTGCTGATGATCGGGGCGATGATCACCCACGGTCGCTACGGTCAGTACAAGTACGTCGCGTTGAACTTCGCCTACCTCGCCATAGCCGCGTTCGTTGCTTGGGGCCGCTTCGGCCCCGAATCGTTCACCGGCTGAGCCGACTATGACACCGCGGGTCAGTGACAACGCGAGCAACGATTTCCCACGGCCCCAGTTGGATCGAATGGCACAGTCCGACCGCAGGGCCACCGACAGATCGTGACGACATCTTGACTTCTGGTCCGCGCCGATATACCGCCAGCATGCGCTTCGCCGCCCGGACCGACTCCTTCTCACCGCAGGGCGTCGACAGCTCGGCCCGATGCCGATCCCCGAAATGTGGCACACGTCACGTGCCGGTGCTGTCACAGAGGCCCGTGCCGGTGACGTCTCATGCCGGACCTCAGGACTCGATCTCAGATCAGACAGGAATCAAGAGATGACTATGACGGAACAAGCAACGGTATCGCTGGCCGGAAAGGTGGCGGTCGTGACCGGGGCGGGGTCCGGCATCGGGGCGGCGACCGCGGTAACGCTGGCGGCGCGAGGCGCGCGAGTGTGCTGCGCCGGACGCACGCTCGAGAAGGTCGAGCGAACGGCCGAGCAGATCACGGCCGCCGGCGGCGAGGCATTCGGGCTGCGGGTCGACGTGGCATCACCTGATGACAATGAGGCGATGATCCGCGAGACGGTTGCCCGTTACGGTGCCGTCCATATCGCGCATCTCAACGCCGCGACAGGGCATTGGGCCAGTGTTCTGGACTACCCGTTGGAGGAATGGGACCGCACGATGGCAGTGAACCTGCGCGGTGTACTGCTCGGCCTGCAGGCGTCGGGCCGGGCCATGCGGGAGGTGGGTGGCGGCTCAGTGGTGGTTACCGCGTCGGCGGCCGGGCTCACCGGTGTGCGAATGTCGTCGGCGTACTCGGCGTCCAAGCACGGTGTCATCGGTTTGGCCAAGTCGGCCGCCCTGGAGCTGGGGCCCGTTGGTATCCGGGTCAACACCGTCTGCCCGGGCTACATCGCCAGCAACGACCTCACCCGGAAGATCGGCGAGGATCTCCACGTCGGCAGCCGATTCCCACTGGGCAGGCCCGGACGCAGCGAGGAGGTCGCCGACCTGGTCGCCTTCCTGGCCAGCGACAGCGCGTCGTTCATCACCGGCGCCGTGTTCACCATCGATGGTGGCTGGCTGGCCGGCGGCATCGACCTCCAGGGCGATTCCGTCGAAACAGCCGGCACCGACCGGGTTGCCGCGCTTGCCAATACCTATTCCCCGGCGCCCAGGCCGTGACCGAGAACAAGCGCCAGGACCCTGCCACCGAGGTTTTCCTCGCCCACCGCAACCTGCTCTTCACGGTGGCCTACGAGATGCTCGGCTCGGTTGCCGACGCCGAGGACGTCGTGCAGGAGACCTGGCTACAGTGGGCGCACGTCGATCTCGACACGGTGCGGCATCAGCGTGCCTACCTGGTCCGGATCGCCACCCGGCAGTCACTCACCCGGCTGCGTACGCTCACTCGGCGCAGGGAGTCCTACATCGGCCCCTGGTTGCCCGAACCGCTGCAGACCACGCCCGACGTGGCCGAGGACGTCGAGCTGGCCGACAACATCTCGACAGCGATGCTCCTGGTGCTCGAGACGCTCACACCGACCGAACGCGCGGTATTCGTGCTCCGCGAGGTCTTCGAGCTGTCGTACGGCGACATCGCCGCGACCATCGGTAAGTCCGCGGCGACAGTTCGACAGATCGCGCGGCGAGCACGCGATCATGTGGCGGCTCGGCACACGCGGATGCGGGTCAGTAGATCGGAGCGACAGGCCGTGGTGGAGCGGTTCCTGCTGGCACTGCGAACTGGGCACTTGCGAGACCTCATGGAGGTCATGGCGCCGGAGGTGGTCCTGATCGCAGACGGTGGCGGACTTGTCACCGCCACAAGGACTCCTCTGCGCGGGGCGGAACGGGTCGCGAAATCGCTCGCGCGCCTGAACCGGGTGGCAGCCACGTTCGCGACCACGACCGTGTGGCTCAACGGCGTGCTCGGGGGCCGAATCGAGATCAACAGCGAGACCGCGGCGCTGAGCCTCGTCGTGGAGAACGGCCGGATCACCCAGATCTACGCGATCGCCAACCCGCAGAAGCTGGCGCGGCTGGATGAACCGGTCGCACTCGCCCGGTGAGCCCCGAATGTCAGAGCGGGCGCAGTGGGTCGGGTTCCCAGTTTTCCGGATCTGCGACCGGCATGCCGTACCCAGGGCGTCCCGATTGATCGATGCCGTGGGCCTCCCATGTGTACAGGTGGATCTCCAGGCCATCGGGATCGTTGAAGACCAACAGCCAGCCGATCGAAGCATCAATGACCGGCGAATGCGGGATACCCAGCCCGTCGAGATGGGTCGCCCACTGCTCCAGATCGGCGCGGTCGTTCACCGCGAAGCCCACCGGATCGAAGCCCTTGCAACCGGTCGCCGCCGCGGGATTCTCGCGCAGAGCGACCATGACCCGGCCGAGACCGGGCATGTCGCCGGCCGCTCCACGCACCACGCCGTCGCTGCTGTCAGCGAACTGCAGGGTCGGGCGCATCCCGAAGACTTCGCGATACCAGCGCACCGAACGCGGCAGGTCGGAGACCGGGATCTTGACGTGATGAATACCTGCGAGGTCAGGCATCGGATCCACCTCCTACATTTAGCCGCAGTGACACTGCGGTGAATATTGATAGAATCCTCCTCGTGAGCCGACCCGTCAAGAGGCCCTACCGGGCCACCAAACGAGCCGAGGCCGCTGCCGCCACCCGATCCGCGATTCGGCAGGCCGCCACCGAACTATTCGTCGAACGCGGATACGTAGCCACGACGATGCGGGAGGTCGCACGCCGGGCAGAGATCGGGGAGCGCACCCTCTATGACGCATT
Source organism: Nocardia sp. CDC519 (assembly GCF_059509835.1). Taxonomy (NCBI): domain Bacteria; kingdom Bacillati; phylum Actinomycetota; class Actinomycetes; order Mycobacteriales; family Nocardiaceae; genus Nocardia; species Nocardia sp. CDC519. The sequence continues at coordinate 4,953,961 of NZ_CM183377.1, forward strand.
CCCGAGCAAGCTCGCCCTGTTCCGGCACGCGCTCGACGTAGCCACGGTTGGCGACGAGGAACCGGTCGCCGTGGCCGAGCGACCAGAAGTACAGGCCGCCATGTCCGAATCCGACCCGATCGCGGCCGTCGGCATGATCGTGGACTACACCGCTGGCCTGCTCGAGCGCGCCGGCGATCTCATCATGGCCGGGGTCGACGCCGCATCGGCCGATCCAGACTTGAAATCCGGCGCCGACGCAGGAGCCGCGGCAACGCGCGCATTCTGGGCCGCCTTCGTGCGAAGCCTCGTCGAACACGGCAGCTTGCGGCCCGACATCGACCCCGACACCGCCGCAGACAGCCTTTTCGCTCTCGCTTCACCACACCTGTTCCGACTACTGCGCCGCGAAAGCGGCTGGCCGGCAACCAAATACCGAAATTGGCTGGCCAACGCGGTGGCCGCCCACCTACTCACACCCTGATCGGTTCACCAACACCGACCCCGCCGCATCCGCCGATTCTGCCCCGAAAATGGACCTCGATGACCGCCTTGGTGTGATTCCAACCCACAGCACCCGGCCCCTCCGAAGCAACGCTTCGTCGAGCATACGGAGGGCTCTCCGGAGCATATCGACGATGACGATCTCCAGCCGGTCGGCCAGATCCCGCAGCTGATTCAGTAACGCGATCGCGGCACCGACGACGATTTTGCCGTAGCATGACCCGACCATGGCGTCAGATGCTTGCGGCAAGTTCATCAACGAGATCGGCGACGCGGGTCGGATGGTCGTCGAGGGCCAAGTGTCCACAGTCTGCGATCACCCGTAGCTCGGTACCCAGATGTTCGCTGACGGCAGGGCGAAGGCGCTGCGGCGGCAAGAAGATGTCGTGGGAGCCAGTGGCGACCACGGTCGGAACCGACCGACAGCCGGCGAGTAGTTGCGGGCTCAAAGGCGCTGGCGCCAGGGTGGTCCGGCAGTACCGGGCGACCAAGGTCATCCATACGACCAGGTCCGGTGTGGCACCGCGTGTCGGGCTCGTCATCAGCTGCAGAAGTCGACCCGTGCTGGTGTAGGACGGGGCGGCGAGCCAGCGGAGGGTGGCCGTTAACAGGCGGGGCGGCACCGCCAGACGCACGAGCCCGGCGGGCGCGACCAGTACGCGCCCAGCGATCCGCTGCGACGAGCAGGCCAGCGCTATCGCGCCGCCCAGCGAGTGGCCGAGTAGCACGGCCCTATCGGGCACGGTTTGCTCCAGCGTCTCGCCGAGCCACCGGCCGTACCAGGTCATCCGGTCCCTGCTCGGCCGCTGCGACGCGCTGAGTCCAGGTTGGCCTGGCATGTCCAGGGCGATGATTCGGCGCCGCGAGGCCAATTCCGCCAGGAATGGCAGTGAGGCCGCGGTGTTCATATTCGTTCCTGGGACGACCACGATTGCGGGCTCCGGCTCGCGTGCGTGGCCGAGTTCCACGACACTAGTCAGCCCGGCCGAGGTCGTAATGCTCCACTGCCGGTGAGAGATGCCCGAGTCCTGCAACTGGGTGTTGCACCACAGACGGATCAGTTCACGACTGGGTGCGTTGAGGTAAGCCGACCTCATCGGCTCACCCGGCCCAGATCAATCTGATGACCGCGGCAATCAGCAGAAGCGCGCGGCAACGGGCGTCGATGAGCAGGATCGCGGTGATCTGTCGTGCTTCCGGCCAGGGTCCTCGATGCCAACAGCGCGGGCCGTTGCCGGGAAGGAGGTGAGCTCATCAGTGCAAGTCATCTTTCGTCGACGTCGGTCCCGACCCCGGATGGGGCCAGGCACGCCGACCAGACTTCCCGGCTCTCCTGGCCGTAAAAGATGCCGCATACCCGCTGAAATAGCAAACACAGCCCCGCGCAACCCCTCCGAGCAGCGCCCACCCGTTGCAGCCGCTGCCAGTGAAGATCTGGCTTATGCCGTATCAGCCTGAGGCAGGATGGTCCGCAGCGTACTGTTCATGCCAGCGGTCGACGAGCGGCACCAGTTCGTGAGCATGAACGTGCAGAAGCCCTGCATCCCAAGACCCGCGAAGAGGTGACCATGTCCGGACCGATCGCGTCTATGCTTTCCTGCGCCACCGCGCTACGCATGGCGGCGACCAAGCTGTTCTGCTGCGACATCAACGCCGCCCAGGCCGTGGATCGAAACCGGTGATGGTCTGTCGAATTCACCCCCGGAGGCGCCCTACTCGCACCGGCACCTTCGATGGGTATGGGCTTGATATCTGGGCAGTGCACAATCGCATCCTCCCGAGGCGCCTCGCCCACGGATTCGACCGTGGCCGAAACCGTTCCGTACGCGGTTCGGTCCGCAATCAGTCCGCAGCAGTGCCTGAGCGCGTCCATGACACCCAACGACACCAACGAACACATTCGCTGGTCAGCGCGATATCACCGTCGGGGCCAACACTCCCCCATCACTGCAAACGTCGAAAGCGACGGTCTCAAAAACCGTTGTCCTCACGGACGTGTGGGTTCGAGTCCCACACTCGGCACTCACATCCCTTCGCCCACCCCTGTTCGCGGAAAGCGCTCACCAACGGGGATGTTCGTCGTGTTTTCCGGGGGTGCACCCCCCCCCAGACCCCGCCCGGCGGGCTCCGCCCCGGACCCCCTCTTAGTGGCCCTTCCCGGCAGTGAGGGCCCCACCACGGTGAACCTGGGCTCCCGCGAGTTCTGGGCGCACCCGGTGAGTTACCCGGATACTTCCGAAATCAGTCGTCGCGTCGGCCATGCGATGTAGTCGATCGCCGTCGCCGCGGCATTCAGCGATGCTCGGGCGCGGGCGAGGATGGTGCCGAGCGTTCACCCATACCGCTGCGATGCCTCCGGATGGTCGCCAGCGAAGGCGTTCCCACACCTCGTCCCCGTTGGCCGTCAGCGACGTAGACGATCGTCTCGGCCAAGCCGCGGTATGCGTCGAGATCGGGGCTGCGGCCGCGAATCCGGCGATGGTGCCGTCGATTTCGGCGATCCATCGGCGGTCGGGTAGCCACGCCTTGGCGACGGGTGCGCCGCTGGGAGTTTCGGTGTGGAAGCCGGCCTCGCCCGTCGCGATGCCGTCAGTGTGGATCTCGCGCACGGCTTCCAATCGCTCTCGGTCATACGCCCGACGGTGATGTCGTCGGGGAAGGCGGTGGGCTGCCCGATTCCGCCCGGATGCCGAAAGACGCCAGTAGGACAACCTGTGTCGACCGCAGAAGCGACGGGCCGAGTCAGGCCGGGCGTGGTGCGTACATGATGACCGCGACCCCGATCAGGCAGATGCCGGCACCGATCATGTCCCAGCGGTCGGGGCGGAAGCCGTCGAAGGCCATACCCCAAGCGAGCGATCCGGCGACGAATACCCCTCCGTAGGCGGCGAGGATGCGTCCGAAATTCGCATCGGGCTGCAACGTGGCGACGAAACCGTAGACGCCAAGCGCGATGACGCCCGCACCGATCCAGGCCCAGCCGCGGTGCTCGCGCACGCCCTGCCAGACCAACCAGGCTCCGCCGATTTCAGCGACAGCCGCCAAGACGAACAACAGCACCGAACGCGCAACAGTCACAGCCGGTCAGCCTAGGCGGCGGGCCGAGCGCCATGGACGTGCCGGATAGTCATCGACACTGCCGCCCCCATGCCCGAACGAGAGGCCCTTGCCGACGGAGGTAGGACATTGTCCCCTACTCGGCACGACCGCGGGCCCTTCCCTCCGGTCTGTGAACGGCACCGGGCAATCAGGGCTTTCGCTACATCCGAGCAGGTCATCGCAGCCGGCCGCCAGCGCCGCACGCAGGGTGTCACGCACAGCGGTCAGCTCCGGGCCCGGCCGGTGACCGGCGCGCACATCGCCGACGAAGAACCGGTCGAACTCGGCGATCCGGATCGGGCGGTCAACCGCCCGCACAGTCCGGTCCTGCGATCCGCGCAACCGTTCACCGGAAGTTCGCTTGCCGACCATTTCGATAACTGTCAATATCGATGCATGTCTAAACCAGGGTTGCTCGCGGCGGACTGCGTGTGCGCGCCGATTGTGCGTGAACCAGTGGATGCCGAGACCGCTGCCGAGTTGGCGGTGGTGTTCAAGGCGCTGTCGGACCCGATGCGGCTGCGGCTGCTGAGCACGATCGCCTCCCGGCGCGACGGTGAGGCCTGCGTGTGCGACCTGTCCGAAGGGATCGATCTGAGCCAGCCGACGATCTCGCATCACCTGAAGGTGCTGCGTGAGGCCGGTCTGATCACCAGCGAACGCCGGGCGTCCTGGGTGTATTACCGCGTGGTTCCGCAAGCCTTGCAGCGACTGTCGGATGTGCTGCTCGTGGAAAGCGGCGCCGCGGAGGTACGCGCGTGAGCGTCACCACCGAGACACCGACCCCGGTGGTCGGCAAGCTGTCCACCCTCGACCGCTTCCTACCCCTGTGGATCGGCGCGGCCATGGTCGCCGGGCTGTTGCTCGGCCGGATGATTCCCGGCCTCGGCGATGCGCTGAGCGCAGTGGAGATCGACGGGATCTCGCTGCCGATCGCGCTCGGGCTGCTGATCATGATGTACCCGGTGCTGGCGAAGGTCCGCTACGACCGGCTCGACACCGTCACCGGAGATCGCAAACTGCTGCTCGGATCCCTGATCCTGAACTGGGTGCTCGGTCCGGCGCTGATGTTCGCGCTGGCCTGGCTGCTGCTGCCGGATCTGCCGGAATACCGGACCGGGTTGATCATCGTCGGGCTTGCCCGCTGTATCGCTATGGTCATCATCTGGAACGACCTCGCCTGCGGTGACCGGGAGGCCGCCGCGGTCCTCGTCGCGCTGAACTCGATCTTCCAGGTGATCATGTTCGCCGGGCTCGGCTGGTTCTATCTGTCGATCCTGCCCGGCTGGCTCGGCCTCGAACAGGCCACCATCGACGCGTCGCCATGGCAGATCGCGAAATCCGTGCTGATCTTCCTCGGCATCCCGCTGCTGGCCGGATTCCTCACCCGCCATTTCGGCGAGAAGGCCAAGGGCCGCGACTGGTACGAATCCACCCTGATCCCCCGCATCGGTCCGTGGGCACTGTACGGGCTGCTGTTCACGATCGTCATCTTGTTCGCGCTCCAGGGCGAGCAGATCACCTCCCGCCCGTTGGACGTGGTTCGCATCGCCGTCCCGCTGCTGGCCTACTTCGCGATCATGTGGGGCGGCGGCTACCTCCTCGGCGCCGTCATGGGCCTCGGTTACGAACGCACCACCACCCTCGCTTTCACCGCCGCGGGCAACAACTTCGAACTCGCCATCGCGGTCGCCATCGCCACCTACGGCGCCGCCTCCGGCCAAGCGCTCGCCGGCGTCGTCGGACCGCTCATCGAGGTCCCCGTCCTGGTCGGGCTCGTGTATGTGTCGCTGGCATTGCGCACACGGTTCCGCTCGGCCGGCAGGCCCACGTCGATTGCGGCGCACCCGCCAGCCGCACCCTGACAAACCGAACACCCTCGCTGACCCGAAAGGCACACTCCCCCATGGCGAAAAAGCCCAGCGTCCTGTTCGTCTGCGTGCACAACGCAGGCCGCTCCCAGATGGCCGCCGGATTCCTCACCGCGCTGGCGGGAGACGACATCGAGGTCCGCTCGGCCGGCAGCGCCCCGGCCGATTCGATCAATCCCGCCGCGGTCGAGGCGATGGCCGAACTCGGGATCGACATCTCCGCGCAGACACCGAAGATCCTGACCTACGACGCCGTCGAAGCCTCCGATGTCGTCATCACCATGGGCTGCGGCGACACCTGCCCGGTGTTTCCCGGCACAAGCTACCGCGACTGGGTTCTCGAAGACCCAGCAGGCAAGGGCGTGGAATCGGTGCGCCCGATCCGCGACGAGATCAAGTCACGCGTGGAGGCACTCATCGCCGAACTGCTGCCCGCCCGCGCCTGACTGCCGAGGCAGCTCGACCTCCCTGCGCACCATCGAGGTATCCGAACCGGCACCGTTCTGCACATACCCGGAACCTGCGATCCCGATGTCGACCCGGCGCTGATCACATTCAGTCCCGACTTGGACCGAGTCCGCAGCAACGGTGGCGACATCCGTCGGGAACGAGACAGGTACGGCCAGCAAGCTCGGTCTCGCCGGAACGGCGACACCCCTACTCCACCAACGACTCGACGCCTTCGGCATCAGCGTGCACCACATCGTCGATCTTGGTGACCGAGCGGTCCAGCTTCACCAGCGGCACACCCGCCAGCAGGGTCGGGATCACCGCCGAGAAACCGCGCAGCGAGCGCGGCTTATCGGTGTAGAGCTCGATCATTTCCTGGGTCATCCCCGCGCCGTGGGCTTCTTCGCACACGGCCGCGATCTGGGCTTCGGTCATTTCGGGCTTCCCGGCGGAACCGACCCGCACCACATCGGTGACGCCGGCGGTGGCCGATACCTTGAACCGATGCGTTCGCCCCGCTCGATCGCGTCGCGTTCGGCCACCACCTCGTAGGCCACGTCGCCGACGCTGCGCAGCGTGGTGACACCGCTGTTCAGCTGGGTCGCGATATTGCGTCGGGTCCGGCCGGCGAGCATGCGCCTGCCCAGCGGCCCGCGCAGAAACCACATCGTCACCGATTCGAGCGACTTGTTGGCGTAGATCGAGGGCAGTGGCCTGCCGTCAGGGCCGCCGCTTTGATCACCAGCCGGATGGTAGCCCGGCCGGATGCCATTGCGGGCCGATACGCCCCCGCTGGATTCCACCGGGAGAACCGAATCCGATGCCGGGAACGCCCCTGCGGTTATCGTCGATCCATGGCAGTTGGCGTGCGGGAAGTAGCCGTATTCGAGGATTTCCGGCCTCGCTTGGAGGCGATCGCGTACCGGCTACTCGGGTCGGCCGGCGACGCCGAGGACGCGGTGCAGGACACGTTCGTGCGCTGGCACGCCGCCGATCATGACGCGGTGGAAACACCACAGGCGTGGCTGACCAAGGTGCTCACCAACATCTGCCTCAACCAGCTCACCTCGGCGCGGGCGCGCCGTGAAGCCTATGTCGGCCAGTGGCTGCCCGAGCCGGTCTTGGCAGGCGACCGGATGGCGGGTCCGGCCGATACGGTCGAGCAGCGCGAATCGGTGTCGATCGCCATGCTCACGCTCATGGAAAAGCTCTCGGCCAGAGAGCGCGTCGTCTACGTGCTGCGTGAGGCATTCGGTTACCCGCACAGCGAGATCGCCGAGATCCTGGAGATCACCGAGGCCAACTGCACACAGATCTACCGGCGTGCCAAACAGCACCTGGTCAACGGCAAGACGCGCCGGGAGGTCGACGAGACCGCCGCGCGGAAGGTTGTCGAGGAGTTTCTCACCGCTTCGCTCAGCGGCGATATCGACGCGCTGGTGCGGATGCTCGCCGACGACGCGATCAGCATCGGCGATGGTGGCGGCATCGTCTTCTCGCTGCCGGAGCCGGTGACCGGTGCGTTGCGGGTGGCGCGGTTCTTGCGCCGTCTCTTCGAACCCAGCGAGGGCAAATGGGCCATGATCGGAGGCCGCGCCGACATCTTCGCCGGGATGGCCAACGGCATGCCCGCGCTGGTGATCACCGTCGGCGAGCGCATCGTCGGCATCATCAGCCTGGAGCTGACCACCGACGGTATCGCTTCCGTCCACACCCAGGGCAATCCCACCAAGCTCGAACGCGCGACCCGGCATTGGGCGGCAGCTGGGCACGCCGAACCCCTCACCCAGGGTTGGTGATGTAGCTCACAGTCTGCTTCCTGTCAGATTTCGCGCTGCTGTCCGGTTCAGGGACCGAACACCACCGCCAGACAGGAGCAAGACCATGAAGCACCGCATCGTCGTCCTCGGCGCCGGCTACGCCGGAGCCAACGCCGCCGGCCGCCTCGCCCGGCGGCTGCACCCCGCCGACGTCGACATCACCCTCGTCAACGCCGACTCCGAGTTCGTCGAGCGGATTCGCATGCATCAGGTCGCGACCGGTCAGCGGCTTCGCCGCCGTTCGCTGACCGATGTGTTCGCCGGTACCGGTGTGCGCGTGCTGGTGGCGCGGGTCCAGGCGGTCGACGCCGACCGCAAGACCGTCACCCTCGCCGATGCCGACGGCGATCGCGCCATGACCTACGACACCCTCGTCTACGCCCTCGGCAGCGCCGCAGCACACGGCGGCGTGCCCGGAGTAGCCGAATACGCGCTCGATATCGCCGGTAAGCAATCGGCGCTGCGGGTGCGCGATCGGCTGGCAGGCCTCGACGCGGGAGCGACCGTGCTGATCGCCGGTGGCGGGCTCACCGGCATCGAAGCCGCCTCCGAAATCGCCGACGCCCGACCGGATCTCGAGGTCGCCATCGCTGTGCGTGGCCGCCTCGGCGAGTGGCTGAGCGAGAAGGCACGGCAACACCTGCACACGGCGTTCGCCAGACTCGGTATCACCGTGCACGAGCACACCGACATCACGCGGGTCGAGCGTGACGGCGTGGTCGCCGTCGACGGGCGAACGATCCGATCGCAGCTCACGGTCTGGACAGCCGGATTCGCCGCGCACCCGATCGCCGCGGCCTCGACCCTCGAGGTGTCCGGCAGCGGGCAGATCGTTGTCGACGACACGATGCGGTCGATATCGCACCCGGATGTCTACGCCGTCGGGGACGCCGCGCTCGCACCCGGTAAAAACGGTGTGCCGCTGCGCATGTCCTGTGCGTCGGGAGTCCCGTCGGCTCAGTACGCCGCCGACGTCATCGCTGCCCGCTTGGCCGGCCGCGCGGTGCCGCGCAACGAGATCGGTTACTCCGCCCAGTGCATCAGCCTCGGCAGGCGTGACGGCATCGTGCAGTGGGTCACCCCGGACGACCGGCCCAAATCCTCCGCGGTGACCGGCCGATCGGCCGCGCGACTCAAGGAGTTCATCTGCAAGAGCGCTGTCTGGAGCACCTCACACCCGACCTCCATGATGCCGTCGCGCCGCCGCCGCGTCACCGCCATGGCGTAATAGCCAGGCCGCCGCTACCGCTATCGACACCGCCGCGCGGACCGTCACTCTCGACAGTGGGGTCACCCTGCACTACGACACGCTCGTCTACGCCCTCGGCAGCACCACCGACACCGGCGTCGTCCCCGGCGCGGCCGAGCACGCCTGGACGCTCGACGACCCCCGCTTGGCCCGCGACTTCTCGAAGCGGCTGGCCGAGACCGCGGCCGCCGGCGGCACGGTCACCGTTTGCGGCGGCGGCCTCACCGGGATCGCACCTCGACAACGGCGACACCATTGCCTCGGACCTCATCCTGTGGACCACCGGAGTAAAGGTGGCTCCGCTCGCCGCGCGGGCCGGAATCGCGACCGACGCGCGCGGGCTGATCGTCACCGATGCGACCCTGCGCTCGATATCGCACCCCGACATTCACGCCATCGGTGACGCCGCGCTGGTCCGTCAAGCGTGGGGGCAGTTGCACGGCACGTGCCAAAGCGGGGTTGTCACCGCCGATTACACCGCTTCGGTCATCGACCAGCTGCTGCGCGGCAAGCCGGTGAAGCCGTTACGCTTCGGCTATTTCCACCAGCCGGTCAGCCTCGGCCGCAAGGACGCGGTCATCCAGTTCACCAATGCCGACGACACGCCGAACCGGTGGTACCTCACAGGCAGAGCGGCGGTCATCTACAAGGAGCAGGTCAGCAGCACCCCGCCGCTCGCCGCCAAGCTCAGCCGCCACGTCAAACTGCCGGTGCAGCTGTCGAAGGGCGGCCGCGCGACTCGCAAGACGCCGTGAGGCGCAAGTATCGCGTATCGCGGTCGATCGCACGTCCGCCTCGAGACACGGCCGGATCACCACGTGAGGCGTGTCCGTGACGGGGTGTGGTGACCGCGATGGCGGGTACCGCTACAGCAGGTCAGCGATCTGCCCGGGCAAATCGGTGATCGAGAGTGCACCGGTTCAGGCCATGACGCCGGTGCACTCGTCGCAACCGCCCGCGGGGATATCCGCTTCCCGGGCGGAGCGCGGCCGCGGGGTTCGTGCCGCGCTGACCCGGGCGGGGTCAGCGGTCGGGGCGGCTCGGCGGGATCGCCTGGTCGATGAGGTCGACGGTGGCGCGGGGGTCGTCGACCTGGATGATCAGGCGGGCGTAGCGTTCGTCGCGCAGTTCGATGACGACGGCGCGGCTCGCGTCGCGGACGTCCCAGAACACCCGCTCACCCCCGGTGTAGAAGGTGCCTGCGGTGATGACGCCGGGCAGGTAGGTGCCGGGGGCGCGAATGCCCTTGGACTCCTTCACCACTCCGGGGTCGACGGTCGCGCCGCGGACGTTGGCCAGCGGAATCTCCAGGCGGCTCTTCAGGGCCCAGAGTTTGCTCAGGCCCTCCATCTCGACGACCAGAGTTCTCTCGCGAATCGCTATCTTGGCCAACGTCATTCCTCTCGATCACGCTCGGACGGATGGGATAGGAGGCTTCCGCTCGCCCTGGCCCGCAGGCGCAGACCGAGGACCGTCGCCGACAGCGCGGCGGTGTCACCGGTGGGGGTGGCACCGTCCGACACAGCCGCGTCGAGCGCATCCAGGGCGGCGGCGATCTCGCGAGCGACGTCCGGATCGACCGGTGCACGCTCGACCGCCGCCAGCAACAGAAAGTCCAGATCGGCTGCCGCCGGCAAAGTTTCGCGCAGGTTCGGCTCGTCGCCGACCCGTGCGAGCACTGGACGCAGCCGGTGCTCGACGTACCACCGCAGCGCGGCCAGATACAGGCCTCGCTTGCTTCCGAACACCTTGTACAGGCTGTTGCGATGGACGCCGAGCCGGTTCACCAGATCGTCCACCGACACACCGTCATAGGCCCGCTCGGCGAACAACCTCGCCGCCACGGCGATCACCTCATCCTCGTCGAAACCCCGCGGCCTTCCCATGACCACAGCATGCCAGTTGAGGAACGATCAGTCAAGAACGATCGTTCCTCAACCGAGTGGCCGCCACTGACCGGTGAGTTACGGCTCGGCCGGCGCGGTGGCAGCAACGGCCGGGACTCCGGAATCCGGCAGCCCCGCGTAATCGGGTAGCTCGACTCCATTGATGGCGCGCTCGACCAACTCGGCGAACCACTCCCCGGTGAAATCGGGGCCCGGCTCACCATCGGTCCCGGTGACGTCGCGGCTGCGAGCGTTCAATCGGGCGATCTCCTGATCGGCCTCGACGAACGAGCGCATCCGCGCCTCGTAGCGGGCGAAACCGATTTCCGGATCCCATCCGGCAGCAGCCAACTCGCCGGCCAGCACGTAGGCGCCGACCAGCGCCAGCCCGGTGCCCTGGCCCGACATCGGCGAGGAACTGAACGCGGCGTCGCCGAGCAGCCCCACCCGCCCACGCGACCAGCGATCCATGACCACTTGGGCGACCTGGTCGAGATAGAAGTCCGGGGCATCGTCCAGGTGCGCGAGGATGCGCGGGGTCAACCAGCCGAAGCCGTCCATCCGCTCACGCAGCAGCCGCTTCTGCGCATCGATATCGCGGTAATCGACGTCGACGTCGGCCGCGGGAAAGGAGAACATCGCCATCGCCCGGGTGGCGTCCCGGATCGGCCGCAGCCCGGCCGAGCGCCCGGCCTCCTGATACTCGAGCAGCCAGGTACCGAGCCCGAACTCATTGGGGACGCTGAAGAAGGCCAGCACATGGCCGAGGTGGCGGACGAACTGCTGTCCTCGTAGAGCACCTGCGACAAGTCACCGCGCAGGATCTCGATCTCCGCGATGAAGCCGTCGCCGCCGTCGTCGTCCACGCGGAAGGTCTCCAGCACGTTCCCGTCCGCGTCCACAGTGTGTGCGCCGACGGTCTGGGTGCAGGCCGCGCGAACCGCGGAGTCCAGCCCCATCCGCCGGATGACGTCCTTGGTCACACCACGCGCGTCCACGGCCTGGCCACCGGGGCGCAGTTCGGCGGCTCGTTCCACCACGGTCACCGCGGCACCACGCCGGTGCAGCCAGTGGGCCAGCGCGGGCCCCGCTATGCTCGCTCCCGCCACCAACACTCTGATACCGCTCACCGCGCCTCCCACCTGCCCCGCCGGATCATCGTCCGGATCGATTGGTTCCGACACACCGCAAGCGGTGCATCCAGAGGTATCGATGGCAGACACGCGAGGAATTCATCGGTGATGTCGGCACCGATGACGGACGCCGTCATTTCCGCAGGCGCGGCACACAGCGCAGCCGCCCGAGCCGGCTCATGTCGACCGAGCCTCGATATCGACGCGCATGAGCGCGATGCGTTCGGACCCCACCGAGTCCGAGCAGCATCATCCCCGTGACTGCCCGGCGGCGAGGCCACTCAACAGAGCGCGTGCCACGGCGGCGGCTTCGGCCCGACCCTTCTCGACGTCGTCGGATTCGGCGATGGTCAGTGACATCTCGGTCAGCGCGCCGTACAGCGCGCTCGCCACCAATTCCGGCGGATGCGGCTGGATCACGCCGGCGTCGAGCAGGGTGCGCGCGCCCTCGAGTACCAGGCTGTTCAGGTGACGCCGGTCCACTTCCCGCCAGCGCCGCCAGCCCAGTGCGATCGGAGCTTGCAGCAGCACGATATGGCGGTAATCGGGTTCCACACAGACGTCGAGGAATGCCTCCAGACCGCGATCGACACGTTCGGCCGGGTCCGTCGCGGAGTCGATGGCAGCTCTGATGCGTTGCGCTGCACGGACTTCCAGTTCGTCGACGACTGCCTCGAACAACCCCTTCTTGCCGTCGAAGTGGTGATACAGCGCGCCTCGGGTCAATCCGGCGGTACGCACGAGCTCCTCGGCGGACAGATCGGTGTATTCCCGCACCGCGAACAATCGCGCGGCGGTATCGAGTAGTGCCCGGCGAGTGTCCTCGATGTGCTTGTCACGCAGCGACGCCATACAGTACGTTTACCACATACACACTGTATGTCAGATGCGCGGTGCATGATTCTGGAGGATCGAGATGGACAAGTCAGTGGATGTCGTCGTCATCGGCGCGGGCATCGCCGGCCTCGTCGCCGCCCGCGATCTGGTGCGCGCGGGCCACGAGGTGCTGGTACTGGAGGCGCGGGACCGGGTGGGCGGGCGGCTGCTCAACGCCGAGTTGCCCGGTGGCGCGCCCATCGAAGTCGGCGGCCAGTGGGTCGGCCCGACGCAGCATGCGGCGATGGCATTGATCACCGAACTGGGCTTGCAGACGCATCCGACGCACACCGCCGGCCGCCACATCGCCGAACTGGACACGGTCCGCTCCGAATACACCGGCCGGATTCCCGCGCTGAACCCCCTGGCCCTGGCCGACATCGCGCAGACACAGTGGCGACTGGACCGCATCGGGCGCCAGGTGTCGCGCATCGAACCCTGGCGGGCGCGACGAGCCGAGGCGCTGGATGCGCAGACCTTCGACACCTGGTTGCGCCGCGCCACCCACACCGCGACAGGCCGGGCATTCTTCCGGGTGATCACCGAGGCGGTGTTCGCCACCGAACCGGCGGACATGTCGGCACTGTGGGCGAGCTTCTATCTCGGCGCGGGCGGCGGGGTCGATGCGATGATCGGCGTCGCAGGCGGCGCCCAGCAGGATCGGGTGGTCGGTGGGACCCAGATGATCGCGCTGACGCTGGCCGGCCGGCTGGGCGACCGGGTAGTGCTGAACAGTCCGGTGACCGAGATCGACTGGGACGAGGCCGGTGTGCGGGTCCGGGCCGGCGGTGCCGTGGTGCGAGCGCGGCGCGCGGTGATCGCGGTGCCGCCGCCACTGGCCGCGCGCATCCGCTTCTCCCCCGCCCTGCCGGGCGACCGCGACCAGCTCGTCCAGCGGATGCCGATGGGCCGCGTCATCAAAGTCAACGTCGTCTACGACGAACCGTTCTGGCGCGCTGACGGATTGAGCGGCCAGGCCGTCAGCGACCGGCGGCCACTCGGGACGGTGTTCGACAACACCCCGCCGGACGGATCACCCGGGGTGATCGTCGGTTTCCTGGAGGGCCGCCACGCCGACGCGGGCTCACGATTGGATCCTGCCGACCGTCGCGCGCTCGTCGTCGACGACCTGGTCGGCTACTTCGGCCCGCGGGCCCGCACACCGATCGACTATATCGAAAAGGATTGGGCCGAAGAGGAATACAGCCGCGGCTGCTACGGCGCGTTCACCGCGCCCGGCACCCTCACCCGCTTCGGGCACGCCCTGCGACCCGCGATCGGCCCACTGCACTGGGCGGGCACCGAAACAGCCACCCGCTGGGCGGGTTACATCGACGGCGCCGCCGAATCCGGTCACCGTGTGGCGCGCGAGATCGATCCTCGGTGATGCTCTGTCCTTCCTGGACGGTCTGGCGCCCCTACTCGGCCTGGCGGTCGATCCGGTCGAGGTAGCGCCGCCGGACGTCGTCGTCGACGCCGTTGATGGCCGCGTCGTCGTGGAACAGCTTGCGGGCGGTCAGGAAGACACGCTCGGGGATGAAGGGGACGGTTTTCGTCGCGAAGCCGACGTAGGAGGGGACGGCGATTTCCGCCGCGCGGGTTTTCACGGACCCGACGATCGCGGCGGCGATGTCCTCGGGGTCGACGGCGGGCAGTACGCCGAGGTCGATGCCCGAGCTCAACTCGGTACGCACCGCGCTGGGTAGCACTGCCGTCACACTGACGCCGGTATCGGCCATTTCCAGTCGCACCGCGGCGGTCAGGCCGACCGCGGCGAACTTACTGGCGTTGTAGACCGCAAGGCCCTTGAGCGGAAATTTTCCGGCCAGCGACGCGACGTTGACGACGTGGCCCCGGCCGCGCTCCACCATGGCGGGGAGCACCAGGCGCATGCCGGTGATGACGCCGTGGACGTTGACGTCCATCATCCTCCGGTCGATCCGCTCGGTCCCCTCCAGGAAGGCCCCGTTCGGCATGATCCCGGCGTTGTTCACCAGGACGTCGACGGGCCGGTCGTGTGTCCGCTCGGCGGCGGTGACGAACTCGGCGAACGAATCCGGGTCGGTGACGTCGAGGTGGTGCGCGCTCACGCCGGCACCGAGCTGCGCGGCCGCCTCCTGAGCGAGGCCGGCGTCGATATCACCGATCGCCACCCGTGCGCGCCGGGCCAGGAACGCCTGCGCGGTCGCCAGCCCGATGCCGCGGGCGCCGCCGGTGATGAGGACGAGAGCGCCCGCGAGGTCGATCGTGGGATAGCGGCTCATCTTGCGATCTCCTGACTGCTCACGCGGCGGTTCCGCGCCGTTCGGCGAGGGCGGTGCATGGTGGCCGGGACGGCGGCGCGTGCGGCCGCCAGGGTCGCCGTGCGCCTGCGGACATCCATGAAGTTGGGGCCCATGACATCGAGTTCGGCGTGGCCGGGCTCGACGCGGACGACGGCGACACCGGCGCGGCGGAGGAGTTCGACCTCCCGGTTCAGCCGCTGGGTCATCGCATGCCGCATGAGCCGTTCCAACCGCGACAAACCGCGGGCGGGTGCGCCGCCGTGTGAGGTCATCGGGGCGATCACGACGACCTCGTCGACGTCGGCGTCGAGCAGCAGATCCGCGGACGCGGTGGAGCACGCGCCGCCGTCGATCAGGTCGCGGCCGCCGATCCGGACCGGTGGAAACCATCCGGGGATGGCCCACGAGGCGGCGATCGCCTCGCCGAGTGACGCCGACGGTGCGCCCGGTGCGCCGAGGGTGACGCGCTCGCCGGTGCGTACGTCGGTGGTGCCGATCCACAGCGCCGGATGGTCCACCCAGCCCGCGTCGTTGCTCAGGGCGGCGCCGAGCGTGCGCAGCCACGAGGCGTCGCCGCGGCCACGGGGCAGCAGGCCCGCCGCGGCCACCAGTGGTGGCGCGTCCCCGGTGACGAGCCGGGCTGTCATGCCGAAGCCGGGCCAGCGGGGAGCCGGCAGCGGCGGCAGCATTCCCGGGTGGTAGGCGAGGTGCTCGCGCAGCCGGGCATCGGTGGCGCGGCCGTCCAGGGCGTCGTTGATCTCGCGGACGCTGATCCCCGCGCCGAGGATCGCCCCCATTTCGGCGCCGGCCGAGGCACCGACGATAGCGACGGCCTCGCGCGCATCCCAGTCCATGGCTCGTTCGACGGCCGCCAGTGCGGCCGCCGACCAGGCGAATCCCAGTGTCCCGCCGCACCCGAGTGCGAGTCCGCGGCGGGTCATCGACCGCCGCCGCGGAATGAAATGTCGTGAACGGAACCGTGCGTCATGAACGGAACGGTATGTCATTTCGAGGGGCCGGGCAACGAGCACACGACGATTCCGCCGATGCCGGCCATCCGAGCGCACACCCGGCGGTTCGAACCACGACCGGCTCCGCTGCGTATGCCACTACGACGTCGTGGAGGTTACGCATGCGGGTGAACAGGGCGACGGTGGATCTGTCGGGGTATCCGGACCTCGTGGTGATCTACCTGGGGATGCGGGTACGCAGGCCGCGCGGAATGCTGCGGCTGCTCGGGGTGGGCCCGAAGCTGTATCGATCTCATCGGGATCGGCCCGACGGGCTGCTGTCCCACGAAGACGTCATCTGGTCACTGTTCCCGCCGCACTGGGGTGCGCGCCAGTACTGGCGTGATCTCGACAGCCTGGAGCGATGGACCCGATCGGCGCCGCACCGCGACTGGTGGCAGCAATTCCTGCGGGATTCCGGCGGCACCGGCTTCTGGCACGAGGCCTACTTCCTGCGCGGCGGCATCGACGCCATGTACGACGACATGAGCACCACCACCGGACTCAGCCGATTCGCCCCGGTCCGGGCCAGCCGCGGCCGCATGTTCTCCACCCGCGGCCGCGTACACGGCGAACCCGCGGCATATCCACCGGTGGTGACCGAAACCGATTACTATCCGGGCGATTCCGTAGGATAGGAACGGATTCGCCGGCATCGCGCAATACTCGCGACACACCCGAACTCGAATGGACATCGCGCGGCGATTGTGTACGGGACGCTAAGCGCAGATGAATATGTGGCCGAGCGAGTGTGATTTTGCACTTTTCGTACTTCTGGTCGGTAATCGGGCGATTTACCGTATCCGCATGCACGTCCTGTTCGTCTGCAATGGCAATGTGTGCCGTTCGGTCATCGCCGAACGGCTCGCCCGCGCCATCGCGATCGAACACGGCCTCACCGGGCTCACCGCGGAAAGCGCCGGAACCCGCGCGCTGGTCGGTTTCCCGGTCGAGCCGCTGGCCGCGCAGACCATCGCGGGCCTGGGCGCCGACCCGGACAACTTCCGGGCCCGCAAACTCAAACCCGAGCACATCGACCGCGCGGATCTGGTGCTGGCCATGACCGAACAGATCCGAGATCAGGCCGCCGCCATGGCTTTCGGGGCCGCGGCGCGCACCTTCACCCTGCTCGAGGCGCACCGCATCGCCAAGGTCACCGGCGCGCGCACCGTCGCCGAATTGCACCGGGCCCGCAATGATCTGTCGCTGGTCGGCCGGGAGAATATCGCCGACCCGGTCGGCCTGTCCGAACCCGCCTACTGCGCCGTCGGCGACCGCATCGCCGAAGCCCTGCTGCCGCTGCTGCTGGCCCTCGACACCGGCGCACCGCAGCCCGAAGATGCCGAGCATCCGGGGCTTGTTCTGCAACCGGCGCACGGCCCCGCTCCGCTGGCAACGTTTCTGGCCGCTCAGCGCACGGGCTGGTATGCCTGACGCCCGCGCGGTTACGGACTACACTCCCGCGAAAAGACCTCCGCCGTCGACGTTTAGACCCGGTGGCGCCCTCCGCACACACGACAGGAATCAGACATGCCGAAACGCATTTCGGATGTTTCGCTCCATGTTTATGTGACACCGGAAAACCTCGAACGCATCGTCGATGCCGTGCGAACGGCCCTCGACGACCACCTACAAGACCGCGATGTGTTCGCCTGGCGGTTCACCCTGCCCGCCGCGCCCGACGATCCCTTGCATCGGGAATTCGAAAACAGCTGGCGCACAGCCCATTCCGGTGCCGCGCCGGAAGGGCACGGCACCTACGAAATCGCACTGAGCCTGGTGGGCGATCCCACCGAATTGACCGATGCCGACATGGTGGCGCTCCAGAACCGTCTGCGCGCCGGCCTCGACAGCGTCACCACCGCCGATACCCCGCTGACGATCCGCGCCCACCAGCGCACCGACGTCGACCTCTACCCCACCATCGAACGGATCTGAGCCGCGCAGGCGCCCGGCACCCGGGCGCCTGCCGGCACGATCAGCGGCGGGCCGGGAAGTGGCGGATCAGCCCTTCCTGCACCGTGGTCGCGAGCAGTTCGCCGCTGCGGGAGTAGAAGCGGCCGGTGGCCAGGCCGCGCGAGCCCGCCGCCACCGGGGATTCGGTCGCGTAGAGCGCCCAGTCGTCGAAGCGGAACGGGCGGTGGAACCAGATGGAATGGTTCACCGTCGCCGCGACGATGCGATCCAGGCCCCAGGACAGACCATGGGTGGTGATGATCGAATCGAGCACCGTGGTGTCGGAGGAGTAGCCGAGGGTCGCGACGTGGATCAGCGGATCGTCGGGCAGGATGCCGTCGGCGCGCATCCAGACCCGGTTGTGGTTGAGCCGCTCACCGGTGCCCTTGAGGATCCAGGCCGGATCGTTGGTGTAGCGCATATCGATCGGATGCGGGGCGTTGACGAACATCTCCAGCTTGTCCTCCAAGCCTTCGAAGCTCTCCTCCACCCGCGGCAACGTCTCCGGATCCGGGACCTTCGGCTGCTCGTGGGCATGCTCGAGGCCCTTGCCCCAGTCCTGGAAGGCGGCGAGCATGACGAACAGTTCCTGCCCGTCCTGGCTGGCGGTGACGGTCCGGTTGGCGAACGAGCGACCGTCGCGGTGGCGGTCCACCCGGTATTCGATCGGCTTCTTCACATCGCCGCCGCGCACGAAATGCGCGTTGACAGCGTGCACCGGACGGTCGCCGACCGTCCGGCCCGCGGCCATGATCGCCTGCGACACCAGCTGCCCGCCGAACGTGCGGCTCCACACCTTCTCCGGGTGCTGACCGACGAACACGTCCTCGTCGACCTGTTCCAGATCCAGCAGATCCAGCAGTACGTCCAGATCGGTACGCTGCGCCCGCGTCACATCGACGCCGACGGAGTCGTCAAGCGAAACGCTCACTCTAATGGTCCTCCTCACCGATACGGTGCACGTGGATCAGGTTGGTGGAACCGACGGTACCGGGCGGGGAGCCGGCCACGATGACGACCAGGTCGCCCTTCTGGTACCGGTTCATGCTCAGCAGCGCCTGATCGACCTGTTTGATCATGGCGTCGGTGCTGTCCACCGTAGGCACGATGAACGTTTCGGTGCCCCACGTCAAGGCCAGCTGGCTGCGCACCTCCGGCAGCGGGGTGAACGCGAGCAGCGGCAGCGGGGTGTGCAGGCGGGCCAGCCTGCGCACCGTATCGCCGGACTGGGTGAAGGCCACCAGCGCCTTGGCGTTGAGCCGCTCACCGATATCGCGGGCGGCGTAGGAGATGACGCCGCGCTTGGTGCGCGGCACATGCGTCAGCGGCGGCACCCGGGTGGATTCGGTCTCCACCGCGTGCACGATGCGCGCCATGGTGCGCACCGTCTCGATCGGGTAGGCGCCGACCGAGGTCTCACCGGACAGCATCACCGCGTCGGCGCCGTCGAGCACCGCGTTGGCGACATCGGAGGCCTCGGCCCGGGTGGGCCGGGAGTTCTCGATCATCGACTCCAGCATCTGGGTCGCCACGATGACGGGTTTGGCGTTCTCCCTTGCCATTTGGATGGCGCGCTTCTGCACGATCGGCACCTGCTCGAGCGGCAGCTCCACACCGAGGTCACCGCGCGCGACCATGACCGCGTCGAAGGCGAGCACGACGGCCTCGAGGTTGTCGATCGCCTCGGGCTTTTCCAGTTTGCCGATCACCGGCACCCGCCGGCCGACGCGATCCATCACGTCGTGCACCAGCTCGACATCCGACGGCGAACGCACGAATGACAGCGCGATGAAGTCGACGCCCAGTTTCAGGGCGAATTCCAGGTCTTCGATGTCCTTGTCGGACAGGGCGGGCACCGACACGTCCATGCCGGGCAGCGACACGCCCTTGTTGTTGCTGACCGGGCCGCCCTCGGTGACCCGGCACACGACGTCGTTACCGTCGACGGCGGTGACCGTCAGGCCGACCTTGCCATCGTCGACGAGCAGGCGGTCGCCGGGCTTGGCGTCGGCGGCGAGTTCTTTGTAGGTGGTGGAGACGCGGTCGTGGGTGCCGTCACAGTCCTCGACGGTGATGCGCACCTCTTCGCCCGTCGCCCACACCGTCCGGCCTTCGATGAAGCGGCCGAGGCGGATCTTGGGGCCCTGTAGATCGGCGAGAATGCCGACGGCGCGGCCGACGTGGTCGGCGGCCTGCCGCACCTTCTTGTAGTTGTCGGCATGGTCGGAGTGCTCACCGTGGCTGAAGTTCAGCCGCGCCACGTCCATACCGCTCTCGACGAGTTCTCGAATACGGTCCTCGGTGGCAGTGGCCGGTCCGAGGGTGCACACAATCTTCGTCCGTCGCATCACGAGTAGAGCCTAGTCCCGACCGCGGTGTGGGTCGCGTCGTGGATGCGCCGAGTCGCCGCGTGACAGTTGCCGAGGCGCCGCGTGGCAGTGCGGGGCCGCCGGGTGGGTGCACGGAATCGCCGGGCCGGGCCGGCTCACCGGGCGCTGAGTGAACGCGCGTAGTTCACCTGATGCAGCAGCATCGGGAAGGTCTGCTGATTCTGCGCCGGGATCATCGTGGAGTGGTAGCGGCCCTCGCTGGTGACCGTCACCTGGACGTAGCCGACCGTGGTCTTCTCCTTGACCAGCAGAAACAGCAGGCCGAGGAAGCACGCCGGGAACAGCAGGATCGCCAGCACCACCGCGTAGGTGGGAATCTTCTCCGAGGTCTGCGACATATCGGTGATCGTCCAGACCGCACCGCGCAACGGCATCGTGCCCGCCGGAGTGGTCACCGAATCCTCGGAGACGCCGATATCGCCGATGGACATCACGAACCCGCCCGGCACGCCGAACGGCATCGGACCGGCCGTGCCCGGCGGCATCGACGGATACATCACACCCGCCATGGGTGGGAAAACTGCGGTGTGTTGCGGCCCGGCGGGTCGCTGTGCGCCGGTCACCGGCCGGGCGGGACCGCCGTCGGCGGGGTAGGCCTGATCGCCCGGATGTGATGGTGGTGGATCGGTGGCCTTGCGCAGACTCGGCCCGGTGCCGGGCGGGCCGTACCGCGGGCCACCGGTTCCCGGCGCGTTCGGATCATTGTCGGCCACTCGCGTCCTCCTGTCTCCCGGGCGCTCGCGCCGCCCCCCGGTCAGCTCAACCTCTTCGCCCAACCATGCGGGCCCGCGCCGGACCCCACCGCCCCCATTCTGTCGGGACGGAGCGCGGTTGTCGCTCGAACCCGATCATGGGCTCCCAGCGCTGTCCTCCGCCGGCCGCGAAGGATCGGCGGTGAGCCCGGGCCGCCGGACATGACTGTCGCCGGCCTCTGAGCGACAACGCCCGACAATGTCGATCAAAGGTGGGCGAAAGGACCCTTCGCGCGGACTAACCGCCCTTCTTCACCGTGGACTGCGTCGGCTCGGCGTCGCCATCGGTGCTCGTCTCGGCGCCGGCGTCGGACTCGGCTGTCCGGGTCGCGGCGTCGGCCGGCGCTTCCGACTCGTCCGCGTCGGCACCGGAAGAGCCGCCCTCCGGCGACTTCGTTTCCTTGTCGCTCTCGTCGGCTCCCGCATCCTCGGCCGCAGGGGCACGGCGCAGGGCGCCGATCTGCCACGGCCACGGGCGCGGTTCGGCGCCGGGCTGCAGTTGTGCCGGCGTCTCGCGGCCCTTCGTCGCGAAGACGAAGTAAGCGATGGCAGCGAGGAAGACCAGGGCCGAGGTGAAGGAGTTGATGCGGATGCCCGCGATATGGGTGGCCTCGTCGTCGCGCATGAGTTCGACGAAGAACCGGCCGAAGCTGTAGCCGGCGACGTAGAGCGCGAACAGGCGGCCGTGGCCGATGCGGAAACGTTTGTCGACGTACACCAGCAGCAGCACCACCAGCACGTTCCACAGCAATTCGTACAGGAACGTCGGGTGCACGACCTTCTCCACCACGCCGGTGGAGACGCCGTTCATCATGTCGAGGCGGCCCTGGTCGTCGAAGCGCTGGTAGATCTCGAGGCCCCAGGGCACCTCGGTCTCGCGACCGTAGAGTTCCTGGTTGAAGTAGTTGCCGAGGCGGCCGATGGCCTGCGCCAGCAGGATCGGCGGAGCGATGGCGTCACCGAGGGCCGGCAGCGGGATCTTGTAGACGCGGCAGCCGATCCAGGCGCCGACACCGCCGAGGAAGACCGCGCCCCAGATGCCGAGGCCGCCCTGATAGATCTTCAGCGCGTCCATCGGGTTGCCGTCGGCGCCGAAGTACTTCTGCCAGTCGGTGGCGACGTGGTAGAGCCTGCCGCCGATGAGACCGAACGGAACCGCGAACATCGCCACGTCCAGCACCGCGCCCTGCTGTCCGCCGCGCTCGCGCCAGCGCCGCTCACCCCACCAGATGGCGACGATGATGCCGGCGATGATGCACAGCGCGTAGGCCCGCAGCGGGAAGGGCCCGACCTGCCACACGCCCTGCGGCGGGCTGGGGAGATAGGCGAGCACGTCGGCGGTGGCGGCGCTCAGGACACCGTCACCCGGCGTGCCGATGCTGGAAACACTGTCTGCCAGGACTCGTAAGGTCACGGGGGCCACCGTAGTCGAGGAGCGCGACGGTGCGCCTTCGGGTCAGGACGCGACGGTGGCCGAGCGCACGCCGTCGGCCAGTTCGGCCGTCAGCTTCCGCACCCCGTCCAGGCCGTCGGCGGCCGCGCTCACCAACGCCGAGCCGACGATCACGCCGTCGGCGTAGGCGGCGATCTCGGCGGCCTGCGCACCCGAACGCACCCCGAGACCGACGCCGATCGGGATGTCGGAATGCGCGCGGATGCGGGCGCACAGTGCGGGCGCGGCCGAGGACACCGCGTCACGGGCACCGGTGACGCCCATGGTGGAGGCGGCGTAGACGAACCCGCGCGACGCCTCAAGCGTCTTGACCAGGCGTTCCTCGGTGGACGACGGCGCCACCAGGAAGATCCGGTCCAGGTCGTGCGCGGCCGAGGCGGCGAACCACTCGCCGGCCTCGTCCGGGATGAGGTTCGGGGTGATGATGCCTGCGCCACCCGCGGCCGCCAGGTCGCGGGCGAACCGGTCGACGCCGTACTTCAGCACCGGGTTCCAGTAGCTCATGACCACGGCCTGGGCACCGGCGGCGGTGACGGCCTCGACCACGGAGAACACATCCCGCACCCGCACCCCGCCGCGCAGCGCCTGCTCGGCGGCCCGCTGGATGGTCGGCCCGTCCATCACCGGATCGGAGTAGGCCACGCCGACCTCGACGATGTCGCAACCGGCCTCGACCATCGCGCGCACGGTGGCGATGGAGCCGTCCAGATCGGGGTAGCCCGCGGGCAGGTAGCCGATCAGGGCGGCACGATGTTCGCTGCGGCAGGCCGCGAAGGTGTCGGCGAGTCTGGACTGCTGGCTCACTGCGCGTTCCCCTTGCCCTCTGCGTCGTCGAACAGTCCGAACCAGCGCGCGGCGGTGTCCATGTCCTTGTCACCGCGACCGGACAGATTCACCAGGATGATGGCGCCGGGGCCGAGCTGCTTGCCGAGTTCGAGCGCACCGGCCACCGCGTGCGCGGACTCGATCGCCGGGATGATGCCCTCGCTGCGGCTGAGCAGCAGCAGCGCGTCCATCGCCGCGGTATCGGTGACCGGCAGGTATTCGGCGCGGCCGATGTCCTTGAGGTAGGCGTGCTCCGGGCCGACACCCGGATAGTCCAGTCCGGCGGAGATGGAATGCGATTCGATGGTCTGGCCGTCCTCGTCCTGCAGCAGGTACGAGTAGGCGCCCTGGAACGCACCGGGCGAGCCACCGGTGAAGGTGGCGGCGTGGCGGCCGGTCTCGACACCATCGCCCGCGGCCTCATAGCCCACCAGGCGCACGCCCGGATCGTCGATGAAGGCGTGGAAGATACCGATGGCATTGGAACCGCCGCCCACACAGGCGGCGACGGCGTCGGGCAGCCTGCCGGTGAGCTCCTGCACCTGCTCACGCGCCTCCAGCCCGACCACGCGCTGGAAATCGCGCACCATCAGCGGGAAGGGATGCGGGCCCGCGGCGGTGCCGAAGCAGTAGTAGGTGTCATCGGCGTTGGAGACCCAGTCGCGCAGGGCCTCGTTGATGGCGTCCTTGAGGGTGGCCGAGCCGGTGCTCACCGACACCACCTCGGCGCCGAGCAACCGCATCCTGGCCACGTTGAGTGCCTGCCTGGCCGTGTCGACCGCACCCATGTAGACGATGCAGTCGAGGCCGAGCAGCGCGCAGGCCGTCGCGGTGGCCACGCCGTGCTGGCCGGCGCCGGTCTCGGCGATGACGCGGGTCTTGCCCATTCGCTTGGCCAGCAGCGCCTGCCCGAGCACATTGTTGATCTTGTGCGAGCCGGTGTGGTTGAGGTCTTCGCGCTTGAGCAGGATGCGGGCGCCGCCGGCGTGCTCGGCCAGGCGGGTGCATTCGAACACCGGCGAGGGACGGCCGGTGTAGTCGCGTTGCAGCCGGTCCAGCTCACCGAGAAATTCGCGGTCGCTGCGCACCTTGTCGTATTCGGCGGTGACTTCGTCGATGACGGCCATCAGCGCCTCGGGCACATGCCTGCCGCCGTAGACGCCGAAGTGGCCGCCGTCGTCGGGTTCGTGTCCGCTGCGGTGGGCGACGCCCTCGCTGGCCGCGGGCAGCCCGGTCGCGGCCATCAGCGCGCCCGCCGGGCGGGCTTCGGGCAGGACGGGTGGGTGCCCGCGGTCACCAGCTGCGATACCGCTGCCCGCGGGTCGCCGCTGGTCACCAGGCCTTCGCCGACGAGCACGGCGTCCGCGCCCGCACCCGCGTAGGCCATCAGGTCAGCGGTGCCGCGCACCCCGGATTCGGCGACGCGGATGACCTCGGTGGGCAGCCCCGGCGCGATCCGCGCGAAGCAGTCGCGGTCGACCTCGAGGGTCTTGAGGTTGCGGGCGTTGATGCCGACGACCGAGGCGCCGGCATTGAGGGCCCGGTCGGCCTCTTCTTCGGTGTGCACCTCGACCAGCGCGGTCATTCCCAGCGACTCGGTGCGGTCGATGAGCGAGCTCAGCGTGTCCTGTTCGAGCGCGGCGACGATCAGCAGGATGACGTCGGCGCCGTGCGCGCGCGCCTCGTGGATCTGGTACGGGCCCACGACGAAGTCCTTGCGCAGCACCGGGATGTTCACGGCGGCGCGGACGGCATCGAGGTCGTCGAGCGAGCCGTGGAAGCGACGGCCCTCGGTGAGCACGCTGATGATGCGGGCGCCGCCGTCTTCGTAGGCCTTGGCCAGGCTGGCGGGGTCGGCGATCTCGGCGAGCGGCCCCTTGGAGGGGCTGGCCCGCTTCACTTCGGCGATGACGCCGATGCCGTCTTCATGCAGTGCCGCGAGCGCGTCCTTGGGCGGCGGCGCGGCGGCCGCTGCGGCTTTGATGGCTTGGAAGTCCAGCAGGGATTCCCGTGCGGCCACATCCGCGCGGACCCCGTCGAGAATCGAGTCGAGTACCGTCATCTGGCTCGAATCCTTTCTGGGGAGACGGACTCACTGCCTGAGAAATCCCCCCAGGCGCTGTCTCACCGGTGCTGATCAAGAGTAAAGGGGCGGGTGTGACGCGCGTTCGCCGGGGTTGTCCCCCGGGTTGCGGGCGTCGGCTACTTGTGCTGCGCGAGGTCGCCGGATCATCGGATCACCTGGTGCCGGGCTCGGCCGGGCCGTCATCGGAGCCGCTCCGCGGGTGATCTTCGGTGGGGTCGGTCCCCGCGTCGAGCGCGTCCCAGAGGACCCGTTCGGTCACCGGCGGCGCGGTGGGGTCGCTCGCCTCGCCGCGCCCGGCGACCAGGTCGGTGGCGGCGGCGCGGCGGGCGACCGGCGTGTCGTACTTGCCCGACAGCTGTGCGCTGTCTTTGGGCATTCTGGCCAGCAGCACGCCCGCGGCGAAGGCGGCCAGCGCGCCTGCCATGGTCAGCACGGCGGGCGCGGCGGAAGTGCTCACCTGCTCGACCTGGGCGCGTGCCGGGAGTTCGGCGAGGGTGGCGGCGCGTTGCGAGGTCGCGCCGGAGCCGGTGAGCAGTGCCAGCGCGGGCACCGCGACGACCGCGCCGACCAGCGCCACCAGCACGCCGACGACCCGGCGCAGCCAGCCCTTGGTGGCCAGCACCGCGGCGATGGCGGCCAGCAGCACCAAGGCCAGCGGGGTGAGCGCGCCGAACCAGGTGCCGCCGTCGAGGTCGTCGGTGCGTGGTTCGGTGAGCCCGTCCGAGGAGCGCACGCTCACCCAGGTCATCCGTGAGGCGCCCCACAGGGCGGCCGCGGAGACGGCGAGCAGCACCACCGGAGCGACGGGATAGCGCCGTCCGGCCGGCGTGCCGGACGTGCCCGCACTCTGCGCTGACGTCCCGGGTTCCGGGGTGTTCTCGTCGCTCATGCGGGCGCCTCGCCGATTCCGGTGGTGCTCGTCGCCGGCCCGGTGCCGGTACCGGCGTCGGTGTCCGCGACGGTCTCGGGGTCCGCCCGATAGGCCCGCACGGTCTTCGCCGCGGCCACCGCCCGCAGCACCGCCATGGCCTTGTTGCGCGATTCGGCGTCTTCGTATTCGGGTTCGGAATCGGCGACCACACCCGCACCGGCCTGGACGTAGGCGGTGCCGTCCTTGAGCAGCGCGGTGCGGATGGCGATCGCGGTGTCGGCGTCGCCGGCGAAGTCCAGATAACCGACCACGCCGCCGTAGACGCCGCGGCGGCTGGGTTCGAGTTCCTCGATCAACTCCATCGCCCGCACCTTCGGCGCACCCGAGAGCGTGCCCGCCGGGAAGCAGGCGCGGACCGCGTCGAGCGCGATCTTGCCCGGCGCCAGCCGCCCGGACACCGTCGACACCAGATGCATGACGTGGCTGTAGCGCTCGACATGCCGGTACTCGGTGACCCGCACCGTGCCCGGCTGGCAGACCCGGCCCAGATCGTTGCGGCCGAGGTCGACGAGCATCAGATGCTCGGCGTTCTCCTTCTCGTCGGCGAGCAGGCCCTTCTCCAGCAGCAGATCGTCTTCCTCGGTGGCGCCGCGCCACCGTGTTCCGGCGATCGGGTGGGTGGTGGCCACGCCCTCCTTCACCGTCACCAGCGATTCCGGGCTGGAGCCGACGATGGAGAACGCGGTCCCGCCGGAGCCATCGGGCACGTGCAGCATGTACATGTACGGGCTCGGGTTGGAGGCGCGCAGCATCCGGTAGAGGTCGATCGGGGCGCCGTCGTAGTCCATCTCGAAGCGCTGCGACAACACCACCTGGAAGGCCTCGCCCGCCTCGATCTCCTTGACCAGCCTGCGCACTCCGGCGCCGAATTCCTCGCTGGTGCGCTGGCGGCGGTACTGCGGTTCGGGCTGGTCGAACACCGAGACCGTCGATGCGGCGGGCGCGGCGAGTGCGGCGGTCATCCGGTCCAGCCTGGCCACGGCGTCGTCGTAGGCCTCGTCGACTCGCTCGGCGGTGCCGTTCCAGTTCACCGCGTTCGCGATGAGGGTGATGGCGCCCTCGTGGTGGTCGAAGGCGGCGAGGTCGGTGGCCAGCAGCAGCACCAGATCGGGCAGCCGCAGATCGTCGGCGGCCAGGTTCGGCAGCCGCTCCATCCGGCGCACGGCGTCGTAGCCGAGGTAGCCGACCATGCCGCCGGTCAGCGGCGGCAGCCCCGGCATGCGTTCGGTGCGCAGCAGTTCCAGGGTCTGGTGCAGCGCGTCCAGCGGATCGCCGCCCGAGGGCGCGTCGGCGGGGGTGGCGCCGAGCCAGGCGGCCTCGCCGTCGACCACGGTCAGCGCCGACGGGCTGCCCGCGCCGATGAACGACCAGCGCGACCAGGACCGCCCGTTCTCCGCCGATTCGAACAGGAAGGTGCCTGCCCGGTCACCGGCGAGCTTGCGGTAGGCCGACAGCGGAGTCTCGGAGTCCGCCAGCACCTTTCGGGTCACCGGCACCACCCGATGCTCGGCGGCCAGCTGATGGAACTGTTCGCGGGTCGTGGTGGCCGTGGTGTCCTGGCGGTGGGATGCGCCCTGCATCGGTCCATCATCCCAGGCGGCTACGACAGGCCGATGGGCGCACCCGCCGGTAGGGTCGGTCCATGAAGACTGGCCAGCTCGCTCCGCAGTTCGAGCTCCCCGATCAATCAGGCACCAAACGTTCCCTCGACGAGCTGCTCGCCGACGGGCCGCTCGTGCTCTTCTTCTACCCCGCCGCCAATACCCCGGTGTGCACGGCCGAGGCCTGCCATTTCCGTGATCTGGCCGAGGAGTTCGCCGCGCTCGGCGCGAGCTGTGCCGGTATCAGCACCGACGCGGTCGACACCCAGGCCGGATTCGCCGACAAGCAGCGCCTCGGTTATCCGCTGCTGTCGGATGCCGATGGCGCGGTGGCTCAGCAGTTCGGCGTCAAGCGTGGCTTGCTCGGCAAGCTGGCTCCGGTCAAGCGCCAGACCTTCGTCATCGATACCGACCGCACCGTGCTCACCGTCATCACCGGTGAACTGCGCGCCAACGTGCACGCCGACGAGGCGCTGCAATTCCTGCGCGAACGCGCCAAATGATCCATCGCCGGTCCGGGTGCCCCCCGGACCGGCACTTTTCCTGCCGAAACACCGTCCGAGCACCCGCACCGTCGTCCCCGGGCAACCTACGCTGGAGTCATGACCACGCCCGAGCGCACGCCGGACACGCGGACCTCCACGATCTCCTGGCGCACCCGGATCATCGCGGGTGCGGTCCTGGTCGTAGTACTGATCGTCGCCTATCTGATTCTCGCCGCGTTCATTCCCCGCTGGTGGGCCCAGCGGGTGGGCGAGATGGTCAACGGCAGCTTCTCCAAGGGCATCGGCTGGGGCCTGGTCTACGGCGGACTGTGTACCGCCATCCCGTTGTTGCTGTTGCTCGTCGCGGCGCTGGTGTGGCGGCGACGCGGCGGCAAGGTCATCGCGGGCGGGGCCGTGGTGCTGGCCCTGGTCTTCGCGATTCCCAACCTGATGACGCTGACGGTGGTGCTCGGCGGCAACAATGCCGCGCACGCCGGCGAACGCATCATGGACGTCGACGCGCCCGCCTTCCGCGGCGCCTCGCTCACCGGCGCGATCATCGCCGCGC
The DNA here is from genome assembly GCF_059509835.1 of Nocardia sp. CDC519. Lineage (NCBI taxonomy): Bacteria > Bacillati > Actinomycetota > Actinomycetes > Mycobacteriales > Nocardiaceae > Nocardia > Nocardia sp. CDC519. The sequence goes on from NZ_CM183377.1 coordinate 4,983,170, forward strand.
TGATCTTCCTGCTCGTGCTGTTCCTGGTGGTGCGGCGCGGGTGGCGGCGGCGCGCGGAAGCCAAGGCGCTCGTGCAGTCGGGCGGTTCGGCGCCGATCGACACCGGCCGGCCGGTCCGCGAACCCGGCACCGCACCCCGCGCGGAGGGACGCCGCCCCGACCACCTGTGAGTGACCTCACGTCGTTTCGTGTCTCGCAGACGGTCGAGCGAAGTCGTGGCAAACTCATGGGCGCGGGTGACTGTCAGGGCACGACCACGTCACTTGGCTCGAGAGAAGGCGCACAGTGACGAAGTGGCTAAACCCAGTAGAACAGCGAGCTTGGCGGGCGATTGTCGCGTTGATGACACGCCTGCCGGGCACTTTGGACACCCAGCTGCAACGCGAGGCCGGACTCACGCACTTCGAATTCTGGGTGCTGTCGCTGCTGTCGGAGGAGCCGGGACACCGGCTTCAGATGAGTGAGCTTGCCCACAGGGCAAACGCATCGCTATCGCGACTGTCTCATGTGGTGTCCAAGCTGGAGCGGATGGGCTGGGCCGAGCGCACCGTCACCGCCGGGCGGCGTGGTGTCCAGGCCGTCCTCACCGATGACGGGTACACGAAGGTCGTCGAGGCCGCGCCCGGATACCTCGACGCGATCCGCTCGCTGGTTTTCGACGGTCTCGACGCCGGTCAGATCTCCACCCTCGCCGATCTGGGCGAGGCGATGGCCACCCAACTGGCCGACCGGCTCGGTGTCCCCCGCACCAAGGGCGAACCCTCCGGTTTCTGATCAGCCCTCGGAACCGGCGGCGAGCAGCACATCCGCATCGAAGCAGGTGTGGGTGCCGGTGTGGCAGGCCGCGCCCACCTGGTCGACGGTGAGCAGCACGGTGTCGCCATCGCAATCCAGGCGCACCTCGTGCACGTGCTGGGTGTGACCGGAGGTCTCCCCCTTCACCCAGTACTGGCCGCGTGAGCGCGAGTAGTAGGTGGCCTTGCGGGTGGCGAGGGTGCGGGCCAGCGCCTCGTCGTCCATCCACGCGACCATCAGCACATCGCCGGTGCCCCGTTCCTGCGCGACGGCGGAGAACAGGCCGGCCTCGTTGCGCTTGAGGCGAGCGGCGATGGCTGGATCCAGAGTCATGCCACCGTTATAGCAGTGCCAGCTCTTCGGCGAGGATCGCGACGGCCTCGCGGATCTGCTGCTCGCTGTGGCAGGCGGTGACGAAGAACCGCAGTCGCGCCAGATCTTCTGGGACAGCTGGATACAGGATCGGGTTGACGTTGATCCCGCGTCGCAGTAGCGCGTTCGACAGCGTCAGTGTCTTCAGCGAATCGCCGACGATGCACGGGATGATCGGGGTGTCGTGGCTGTCACCGGTGTCGATCCCGGCGTCCTTCGCCAGCTTCAGGAACAGTTCGGCGTTGCGACGCAGCCGCGCCAGCGGTTCCGGATCGGTGCGCAGCAGGCGGATCGCCGCCGCCGAGGCCGCCGCGTTCATCGGGGTCATGCCGACGCTGTAGACGAAGCCGGGCGTGGTGTATTTCAGGAACCGGATCAGCTCCGCGCTGCCCGCGACATACCCACCGCACCCGGCCAGCGCCTTCGACATCGTGCCCGACCACAGCTCGACCTCGCCGCGATCCACCCCGTAGTACTCGCCGATGCCGCCGCCGCCCGCGCCGAGCACGCCGACGCTGTGCGCTTCGTCGATCATCAGCAGCGCCCGGTGCTTGTTCTTGATCTCGATGATGGCGGGCAGGTCGGGGATGTCGCCGTCCTGGCTGTACACGCCTTCGATGAGGATCAGCACCCGGCGATACCGGTGCCGCAGTTCGCTCAGCATCCGGTCGAGGGCGGCGTGGTCGTTGTGCGGGAACGGTCTGCGGGTGGCGCCGGAGAGCTTGCAGCCCTGCAGGATGCTGTCGTGGGCCAGGCTGTCGTGGATCACCAGATCCTGCGGCCCGACGATATGCCCGATGATGGTGACGTTCGTGGAATGCCCGCCCACCAGCGCCATCGCGTCCTCGGTGCCGAGCAGCGCGGCGAGTTCGGCTTCCAGCTCCCGATGCACCGGCTTCTCCCCGGAGAGCACCCGGCTGGCCGAGCACGAGCTGCCGTACCGGGCGACGGCGTCCTGCACGGCCGAGACGACCGCCGGATGCCCCGACAGGCCGAGATAGTTGTAGCTGGAGAAATTCAGCACCGGCACACCGTCGATCACCGAGGTGTCGCGGGTGACGCCGTCGTTGACCAGGAAGTACGGATTGGCCAGGCCGAGCGCCTGCGCCCCGGCGAGCCTGCCCTCGATCGCCTTCACCTCGGCGAACTCGCTGATGCGGAACTCGGGTACGACGTGCGGTTCAGGGGCCGCAGCAGTGGGCGCTGTCGCGGCACCACCCGCCGCGACGTACTCGACCACCTCGCCGAGCGTCGCCTGCTCCCCGAAGCGAGCCGGATCGATGACCAGCCCGGGCATCCGGCGGACGATTCCGGTGAACAGGTCGGCGGTCATGATCGAATCGAATCCCAGGTCGCCGCTGAGAGTTTGGGCGTTGCGCAGCCGGTCGGCCGGGTAGCCGCTCACCCTGGCCGCTTCCGCGTAGACAACGCCGATGGCCTGCTGACCGGACGTCCGCGCGCCGTCGGTAGCCGCTGCGGCGGGACCGGCGGCCCCGTGCGCGAGCTTCGCCAGTAGCGCGTTCTGTTCGCGGAAGAGCGCGATCATCTGGTCCATGGTGGTGATGTCCTCGGAGTGTTCGGATGTGGCCGTGCGGGTTCGTACTTCCGGTTGTGCCGGATGATCGGTGTTCTGCTGTTCGCGGGGTGCCGGTGCTGCCGCGCCGAGTTGTGGTCGCTGCTGTGCGCTGTGCGGGCCGGGCGGGTCGAACCAGAAACGGTGTTCGGTGCTGAACTCGTACACCGGCAGCCGGTGACGCACTCGGTGCGCGGGTTCGTAGAGCCGGTCCCAGTCCGGGTCGAAGCCGTCGCGGTACAGGGCGGCGATGGTGCCGGCGAATTCGTGGCCGGTGGCGCCTGGGCCGGGGCTGGGAACCAGGCAGCGGCCGGCGAACTCGGGTCGGATGCGGTTGATCATCGGTGTCAGCACGCGACGCGGTCCCACCTCGATCAGGTGGGTCGGTTCGGTGCCGAGTGCGACGTCGACGGCCTGACCGAACCGGACGGTGGCGCGGATGTGTTCGGTCCAGTAGGCGGCGTCCATCGTTTCGCCGGGCGCGAGCAGACGCCCGCGCACGGTCGAGTAGATCGGCAGGTTCGGCGCGCGGTAGGTGCAGGCGTGCGCGGCGGACTCGAACTCGGCCAGCATGGGTTCCATGCGAGGGCTGTGGAACGCGTGGGAGACGGTGAGCGTCTTGGTGCTCACCGCACGCTCGGCCAGGATCTCCTCGATGCGTGCGAGCGCGGCGGCGTCGCCGGAGAGCACGAGGTCGGCCGGTGCGTTGACGGCGGCGATCGCGACCTCGGGTTCCTCGGCGAGCAGGTCGGCCACCGCGGATTCGCCGGCGCGCACCGCGAGCATCGCGCCGCCGCCGGGCAGCCGCCGCATCAGCGCGCCGCGCAGCACCACCAGCCGGCAGGCGTCGTCCAGGTCGAGCACGCCCGCGACGACCGCGGCCGCGTATTCGCCGATGCTGTGCCCGAGCAACCAGGCCGGGCGCAGCCCCGTCTCGGCCAGGGCACTCGCGAGCGCGTACTCCATCGCGAAGATCGCCGGCTGCGCCAGATCGGTGCTGTCGATGTGGGCGGTGTCGTCGAGCAGCAGTGCGCGCACGGACCGCCCGAGGTGAGCGCGCATGGCGTCGTCGACCGTGCGCAGCGCCCGGCGAAAGCCTCGGCTCGCCGCGTCGAGCGCGCGCGCCATTCCGGCGAACTGGGAGCCCTGCCCGCTGAACATCCACCCGGCGGACACCGGCTGGGCGACACCGCTGTCCGGTGCCCGCCGCAGCTGCTCGATCGCCTCGTCCCGATCGGCGGCGACGACGGCGAGCCGCTGCCGACCGGAGGCCTTGACCTGATTGCTCGTCCAGCACAGCTGCGCGAACCGATCGCGAGGCAGGGCGGCCACCGCGTCGGCGATCCGTGCCGCGTTACGGCGCAACCCGTCGGTGGTGTCCGCCGACAGTGTCAGCACACCAGCGCCGGCCACCGGGTCGCCGTGCCCACCCAGGCCCACACCGTCATCGGTGTCCGCCGATGGCACACCACCGTCGACCGGATGGTCCGGCAGCGCATCTCGGCCCGGCCGGTCAACCGTGTCCGCAGACACCGACGGACCGCCGACCGCACCAGCCGAACCGCCGGCAGCCTGCGAGCCAGATCCCGGCGCGCGGCCGACGGCAGCGGGTGGCGATGACAGCGGCGCACTGCCCAGCACGATATGCGCATTCGTCCCGCCGACACCGAAGCTGCTCACCCCGCCCACCGCTTGCTCACCGAGCGGCATGGCCTCTCCCAGCAGACGCAAGCCGTGCCGTGCGAGCCGCAGTTTCGGATTCTCGGTATCGGCGAACCGGGTCGGCGGCACCAGTCGATGGTGCAGGCCGAGCGCGACCTTGATCAGCCCCGCGATGCCGGCCGCGCCCTCGGTGTGCCCGAGATTGCCTTTGACCGAACCGATGCCGCAGGGCCGGGCGCGGCCTGCGTGCAGTGCGCCCAGCGCCTTGACCTCGATCATGTCGCCGAGCACCGTGCCGGTGCCGTGCGCCTCGATGAAATCCACCTCCTGGGCCCGCACCCCGGCGCGCTGGTAGGCCTGCTCGACGACCTGCTGCTGCGCCCACCGGTTCGGCGCGGTGATGCCGTTGCTGCGGCCGTCGGAGTTGACGGCACTGCCCTGGATCACCGCGTAGATCGGCAGTCCGGCGGCTTGCGCGTCGGCCAGCCTGCGCAGCACCAGCACGGCCGCGCCCTCGCCGCGGACGATGCCGTCGGCCGAGCCGCTGAACGGTTTGCATCGCGCGTCGGGCGCCGACAGGCCGGCCTGGGTGTAGAAGATGCCGACCGCGGGCGTCAGCACGAGGTTCACTCCACCGGCCAGCGCCTGATCGCATTCCCCCGAGGCCAAGGCGGTGCAGGCGAGGTGGACGGCGCTCAGCGACGACGAGCACGCGGTGTCGACAGCCATGCTGGGACCCCGCAGATCCAGCTGGTAGGACAGCCGGTTGGCGGTCATGAAGTACCCGTTGCCCGACCCGTGCTGCGCGGTGATCGCGGAATAGTCGCTCATCTGCACGTTCGCCCACTCGTTGGCCATCACGCCGACGTACACGCCGGTGCGGGACCCGGCCTGAGCTCGCGGATCGAGGGTGGCATCTTCCAGGGCGCGCCACGCGGTGTGCAGCAGCAGCCGCTGCTGCGGGTCCATCGCGGCCGCCTCGCGCGGGGTGATGCCGAAGAATGCGTGGTCGAAAACGTCGGCGTCGGTGAGGAATCCACCGCCGCGGTTGTTGATGGTGCCGGGACCGCCGGCCGGATCGTGGACGTCCTCGGCCGCCCAGCGGTTCACCGGAACCTCGGAGATGGCTTCGTCGCCTTCGATCAGCAGCCGCCACAGTGCGGCCGGGTCGGCGGCGCCGGGGAATCGGCAGTCGATACCGACGACGGCGATATCGGCGTGCTCGCGCGAACTCTCGGATCCGGTAGGCGAACTCATCACGCCGCGCAGGGGGTGTCGATGGCGAGGAACGCGGCGATATCCGCGATGGTCGGATAGTCGAACACCAGGGTCGGATCCACCTCGATCGACCAGCGGTCCTCGATCTCCCCGCACAGCGCCACCGCCGAGACGGAGTCGAGGCCGAGTTCGGCGAGCGGGACAGCCGGATCCACCTGGTGCGCGGCGCGTCCGGTGTAGTCGGCGACGCGCTCGGCGAGCCAGCCGGTGATCGATGTCGGAGGGGTGGTTGCGGTGGCGAACACGGTCGTCTCCCGGGTGGAATAGGGGTGGGTGGTCACTGGCTCGGCGCCGGTTCGAGGTCGTGGTGCAGCACGCCGTCGACGCGGCGGTGCAGCAGTGCGGTGCGCATCGAGTTGCGCTGCACTTTGCCGCTGGTGGTGCGGTGCACCGAGCGCGGTTCGACGAGCACGACATTCGGTGCGGGCACCGCGAATTCGCGCGCGACGGCGGTCTTGATCACGGAGGTGAGTTCGGCGAGGCTGACGCCCTCTTGCCGCGCGGTCTTCACGCTGTGCACCACGACCAGGCGTTCCCGGTCGCCGGCGTCGACCGAGACCGCGACGCCTGCGCCCGCCAGCGCCGGATGCAGCCCGCGCACCAACTCCTCGATGTCCTGCGGATAGATGTTGCGGCCGTTGACGATCAGCAGATCCTTGCGGCGCCCGGCGACGAACAGCTCGCCGTCGGCCATGAGCCCGAGATCACCGGTGCGCAGGAACGGCCCTTCCGCGCCGAGGTGGGCGCCGAAATCGTCGCTGGTCTCGGCCGGGCGATTCCAGTAACCGGCGGCGACGCTGGCGCCGCGGATCCAGATCTCGCCGACGACGGTGTCGGGCAGCGGCCGGCGGGTATCGGGGTCGACGATGCGGATGTCGAGCCCACGCGCGGGCTGCCCACAGCCGACCAGGGGCGCGTCGGCGGTGTGGAAGGAAGCCGGCAGCGACGGCGTGCGTGCGGCGCTGGCCAGCAAGGTCACCTCGGCCAATCCGTAGGCCGGACGCAACGCCGTCGCCCGCAAGCCCGCGGGCGCGAACCGTTCCCGCACGGCCGCCATGGTGCGTGCGCGCACCGGCTCCGCACCGCACAGCGCGATCTCCAGACTGGACAGATCCAGTTCGGCCAGCTGTTCGTCGGTGACCCGGCGGCTGATCAGTTCGTAGGCGAAATTCGGTGCGGCCGTGGCGGTCGCCCGGTATCGGTCGATGGCCTGCAGCCAGCGCACCGGGCGCTTGAGGAACGTCATCGGCGCCATGAACACCAGGTTCGCCCCGGCGTGGACCGCGCCGAGCAGCATGCCGATCAGACCCATATCGTGGAAGTGCGGGATCCAGCTGACGGCGGTCGTGGTGTCGTCGATGCCCAGTTCCGCGATCGCCGCCTCGTTGTGCAGCAGATTGCCGTGCGTGACGACGACGCCCTTCGGGTTGCCGGTGGACCCCGAGGTGTACTGCAGAAACGCCACCGTGTCCCGGTCGATCTCCGGCATCTGCCAGGCGTCGGGGTCGCCCAGCGCGGCGTCGGTGGCGGAAACCGTCACCGTGGGGGCGGCGGCCGCGATCAGCGGCGCGAGGTCGGCGGTGGTGAGCACCAGCCCGGCACCGCAGTCGGCGATCACCCCGGCGACGCGCCGGGTGCTGCGTTCATCATGCGGAACCGGCGCCGGAACGGCGATCACACCGGCGTACAGGCAACCGAGGAACGCGCGCAGGAACGCCATCGGGTCGGCGTAGAGCAGCACCACCGGCCGCGTCGACGCCTGCTGCCCGGCCAGCCAGACCGCGAGGGCCCTGGCGTCGCGGTCGAGATCGCGATAGCCGACGACCTCCTCGTCGAGCTCGCGGCCGCGCTCACGGAGATAGGTGAAGGACCTGGTATTGCCGTATACGGCGACCTGTTGCCTGACGTGCTGCACAAAACTGTCGTGCACGGGCGGATTCCTTCGCGGTGGGTGGTGGGAGTTCTCACTCTCACCGATTCACCGCTGCCGAAACAGCACCCTCAGGGACCGGCCCGCGCACCCGCAGGGTGCGTCCGGCCTCACCCTTGGTGTGCGAACGCCGAGCCGGCGCCGCTACCGGACGACGATGTCCGCGGCCCGCATCGCGTCCTTGACCTGCGGGATGCTCAGGTCGCCGAAGTGGAACACGCTCGCCGCCAGCACCGCGTCGGCCCCGGCTTCCACCGCGGGCACGAAGTGCTCGACCTTGCCCGCGCCGCCGCTGGCGATCACCGGGATCGAGACCGCCGCGCGCACGGCGCGGATCATCGGCAGGTCGAAACCCGCCTTGGTGCCGTCGGCGTCCATCGAGTTGAGCAGGATCTCGCCCACGCCGAGTTCGGCGCCGCGCACCGCCCACTCGACCGCATCGATGCCGGTGCCGCGCTTACCGCCGTGCGTGGTGACCTCCCACCCCGACGGCGTATCGGGTTGGCCGTCCGGCACCGTGCGGGCATCGACCGACAGCACGATGCACTGCGAACCGAACCGCTCCGACATCTCCCGCAGCACCTCGGGCCTGGCGATGGCCGCGGTGTTCACCGACACCTTGTCCGCACCGGCGCGCAGCAACCGGTCCACATCGTCGACGGTGCGCACGCCGCCGCCGACGGTGAGCGGGATGAAGATCTGTTCCGCGGTGCGGGTGACCACGTCGATCATGGTGCCCCGGTCGGCGGAGGACGCGCTGACGTCGAGGAAGGTCAGCTCATCGGCGCCCTGGGCGTCGTAGAGGGCCGCCAGTTCCACCGGATCGCCCGCATCGCGCAAGTTCTGGAACTTGACGCCCTTGACCACCCGGCCCGCGTCCACGTCCAGGCACGGAATCACGCGTACCGCGACCGTCATCGCCTCATCCTTCCCGGCCACCGCGCGCGGCGGTGGGTTCTGTTTCCGCCGACACCGAACCGATCATCTCCAGCAGCTCGGCGTGCACCCCCGGCGCGGCGGCCAGCACCGAGCCCGATTCGATATGCCACGGCGCGCCGGCCAGGTCGGTCACCACGCCCCCGGCCGCGCGCACCAGCGCCACACCGGCCGCGTTGTCCCACGGGTGATGGCCGAACACGATGGCTCCGCCCAGCGCGCCCGAGGCGGTGAAGGCCAGGTCGATGCCGGTGGAGCCGTGCATCCGCACCCGCGAGGACAGCCTGCTCAGCGCACCGAGCAGATCGAACCGGAAGCGGCCGGGGATGCGCCCGCGCGAATCGAGGTTGAACGCGCCGAAGCCGATCATCGCCTCGGCCAGCGTTCCGGTGGGCAGCGGCGGCAGCGGCACACCGTCGAGCAGCACCGGACCACCGGCGACGGCGGCGTAGCGGCGGCCGAGCACCGGCAGCCAGGTCAGGCCGAGCACCGGTTCCCCGTCCCGCACCAGCGCCAGCAGCATGCCCGAGAGTGGATGCCCGGACGAGTAGTTGAAGGTGCCGTCGATGGGGTCGAGCACCCACGCGGTGCCGCTGGTCAGCTGCGGGCCGCCGAATTCCTCGCCGTGCACCTCGATTCCGGTGAGCTGGTGCAGCCGCGCGGAGATGGTGCGTTCCAGTTCCAGATCGAGTTCGGTGGCGAAATCGTTGTGGCCCTTGTCGACCGCGCTCGGCGCGCCGAGGCCGTCGACGAAGCGCACCGCGGCCGCGTCGAGTACCTCGGCGGCGATGGGCAGCAGTGTGGCGGGATCGGGGTTCGGGACGTTCATATCGGTGGGTCAGCGCACCGCGGCGAGCGCCTCGGGCAGCGTGAACCGGCCCGCGTAGAGCGCCTTGCCGACGATCGAGCCCTCCACCCCGTCGGGCACCAGCTCGGCGATGGCGATCAGATCGTCGATGGTCGACACCCCGCCGGAGGCGATGACCGGGGCGTCGGTGGCGGCGCACACCTCGCGCAGCAGATCCAGGTTCGGGCCGGTCAGCGTGCCGTCCTTGGTGACGTCGGTGACCACGTAGCGCGAGCACCCGTCGCGTTCCAGGCGCTCGAGCACCTCCCACAGGTCGCCGCCGTCGCTGACCCAGCCGCGCCCGCGCAGCCGGTACTCGCCGTCGATGATCCGCACATCCAGGCCGACGGCGACCCGTTCGCCGTATTCGGCGATCGCGCGGGCGCACCACACCGGGTCCTCCAGCGCGGCGGTGCCGAGGTTGACCCGCGCGCAGCCGGTGGCCATCGCGGCCTTCAGCGATTCGTCGTCGCGGATGCCGCCGGACAGCTCCACCTTCACATCGAGTTCGCCGACCACCTCGGCCAGCAGTTCCCGATTGGATCCGCGCCCGAAGGCCGCGTCCAGATCCACCAGATGCACCCATTCGGCGCCGGCTTCCTGCCAGGCGAGCGCGGCCTCACGGGGCGAACCGTAGCTGGTCTCGCTCCCGGCCTCCCCCTGTACCAGGCGGACGGCCTCTCCATTGGCGACATCGACGGCGGGCAGCAGCACAAGACTCACTCCGAACAGCCTAGTAGCTCACCTTCGGCAACCCGGCCCCGGGCCTGCGGATTCACCGATCGCCGAGGCAGCCGCGCCGCGCCTTCGAGCACCGGTTCGGTACGTGCCGCCGTCAGAGTGCCGCGGCGAACTCGTCGGCCGCGGTCTCCAGCACCCTCACGCGATAACAGACCAGCGCCGCGACCACCGCGCAGACCGCGGTCACCCCGGCGGCCGCGATGCGCACGCCCTGCCCGAGCAGGAACTCCGAGGCGGCCTGCTCGATCTCGGCCAGGGTGTGCTCGTCGCGGTCGTCGAACAGAATGGACGCACGCGGCCACTGGTACAGCACCGAGAGCAGGAACTGCCCGCTGATCAGCGAGATCAGCGACGCCGTCATCCAGGCCCGGCCCATGCGGTAGCGCACCGCGACGGCGCAGGCGATGAGCGCGGTCAGCGTCAGCACCCCGCCCATCGGCCGCATCACGTCGCCGACGGCGACCACGGACATGAACTCCTCGGTCTGCGCCAGCGAGTCCGGCACCTCACGAAAGATGTTCGGGTACAACAGCATCGTCTCGACGGCCGTGGTGGCGAAGGCGAAACTCGCGACGACCGCGTACACCCCGATCACGGCCGACGCTACGGTGACGGATCTCATGGCGACCTCCTGCCGACCACGCTAGATCCGTGGGCGGGCACCCGAATCCGGGAGCGCCCCGGGGATTTCGCATCCTCCGGGTCAGGGTTCTCCCCGACTCGGCGCCGAGGCCCGCACGTACTACGCCCACCTCCGGCGCGTGGGACCATCGCCGACCTGCCCGAGGACCGAAGACCTGGTGCCGGAACCCCGTGCGAGCTCGACCGAGGTCACGGCGCACCGCTGCCCGTCCGCCACAGCGGACGGCCGAGGAGTGCTCGAGACATGGACCGCGTGATCGCCGACCACCGCGAGCTGCGCTCGGCCCGACGCCGACCTACAGCGACCGCACCCAGTTGCGCAGCAGCTGCGCCCCCGCATCCCCGGATTTCTCCGGGTGGAACTGCGTCGCCGACAGCGCGCCGTTCTCCACCGCGGCCAGGAACTTGGTGCCGTGTTCGGCCCAGGTGAGCTTCGGTGCGGCGATGTGCTCGCTGGTGGGCAGGTCCCACTGCTGGGCGGCGTAGGAGTGCACGAAGTAGAAGCGGGTGTCGGCGTCCATGCCTGCGAACAGCACGCTGTCGGCGGGGGCGTCGACGGTGTTCCAGCCCATGTGCGGGAGCACCGGGGCGTCGAGGCGGGCGACGGTGCCGGGCCATTCGCCGCAGCCCTCGGTCTCCACATCGAACTCGACGCCGCGGTCGAACATGATCTGCATGCCGACGCAGATGCCGAGCACCGGGCGGCCGCCGGCCAGGCGCTGGCCGATGATGCGTTCCCCGCGCACCGCGCGCAGCCCGGCCATGCAGGCCGCGAACGCGCCGACGCCGGGCACCACCAATCCGTCGGCGGCCAGCGCGGCCTTCGGGTCGGCGGTCACCTCCACCTGGGCGCCGGCCCGCACGAGCGCGCGTTCGGCCGAATGCAGATTGCCGGAACCGTAATCCAGCAACACCACCGAGGTACTCACAGCGCCCCCTTCGTCGACGGGACGCCGCTGACCCGCGGGTCGGGTTCGACGGCCGCGCGCAGTGCCCGCGCCACCGCCTTGAACTCGGCCTCGGTGACGTGGTGCTGGTCGCGCCCGTACAGCACCCGCACATGCAACGCGATGCGCGCGTTGAGCGCGATCGATTCGAAGACGTGCCGGTTGAGCACCGTCGAATACGGCGCGCCCGGCTCACCGCGCCCGCGCACCGGCGAACCCGGGATCACCGCGTGCAGCAGGTGGTCCGGTTCGCCGACATGCACGCAGTAGGGCCGCCCGGAGACGTCGACGGCGGCGTGGGCGAGGGTTTCGTCCATCGGGATGTAGGCGTCGCCGAAGCGGCGGATGCCCTTCTTGTCGCCGAGCGCCTGGCCGAGTGCCTGGCCGAACACGATCGCGGTGTCCTCCACGGTGTGGTGGGCCTCGATCTCGATATCGCCGTCCGCGCGCACGGTCAGGTCGAAGCTGGCGTGCGCGCCGAGGGCGGTCAGCATGTGGTCGTAGAACGGGACACCGGTGGAGATGTCGGTGCGGCCGGTGCCGTCGAGGTTCAGCTCGACGACGATGCTCGACTCCTTGGTGGTGCGCTCCACCCGCGCGGTTCGGTTCATGCTCGCTTCCGTGCTCATCGGGCGGACCCGGCGGTCAGTTCGGTGCCGGCCAGTTTCGCACTGACCCGCAGGAATTCGTCGTTCTCGGCGGCGAGGCCGATGGTGGTGCGCAGGAAGCCGGGGATCCCGACATCGCGGATGAGCACACCTTCGTCCAGGTAGTGCTGCCAGGCGCGTGGCGCGTCGGCGAACCGCCCGAACAGCAGGAAGTTGGCATCGCTCGGCACCACCTCGAAGCCGAGGGCAGCCAGTTCGGCGGCCACCCGGTCGCGCTGGGCGGCCAATTCCGCGACGCTGCCGAGGGTTTCGTCGGCGTGACGCAGGGCCGCGCGAGCGGCGGCCTGGGTGACCACCGACAGGTGATAGGGCAACCGCACCAGCAGCAGCGCGTCGATCACCGCGGGCGCGGCCACCAGGTAGCCGAGGCGCCCGCCGGCGAAGGCGAAGGCCTTGCTCATGGTGCGGCTCACCACCAGCTTGGCGGGGTACCGGTCGATCAGGCCGATGGCGCTGGGCTGGGCGGAGAACTCGCCGTAGGCCTCGTCGACGATGACGATGCCCGGCGCCGCGTCCAGGATCCGCGCCAGCTCGGCCGACGGCACGCTGTGCCCCGTCGGGTTGTTGGGGCTGGTCACGAACACCACATCGGGCCCGCGCTCGGCGATGGCGGCGAGGGCGGCGTCGATGTCGAGGGAGAAGTCCGCCGATCGCCTGGCTTCGATCCATTCGGTGTCGATGCCCTCGGAAATGATCGGGTGCATCGAATACGACGGCACGAAACCGAGCGCGCTGCGGCCCGGGCCGCCGAAGGCCTGCAAGAGCTGTTGCAGGATCTCGTTGGAACCGTTGGCCGCCCACACATTGCTCGCGTCCACCGCGACACCGGTCTGCCTGGTCAGGTAGGCGGCCAGGTCGGTGCGCAGGGCGACGGCGTCGCGGTCGGGGTAGCGGTGCAGGTCCGCGGCGGCGGCGCGGATGGCCTCGGCGACGTCGTCGATGAGGGCGCGGCTGGGCGGATGCGGGTTCTCGTTGGTGTTGAGCTGCACCGGCACCGTCAGCTGCGGGGCGCCGTAGGGGCTCTTGCCGCGCAGGTTCTCCCGCAGCGGCAGATCCGCGAGTCCGATGCGCGCACCGGGCACGGCGCTCACGACAGCGCCTCGAACCGCGCCTGCACTGCCTGGCCGTGCGCGGGCAGATCCTCGGCGTTCGCCAGCGCCACCACGTGACCGGCGACATCCTTCAACGCCGCCTCGGTGTACTCCACGACGTGGATGCCGCGCAGGAAGGTCTGCACGCTCAGGCCCGAGGAGTGCCGCGCGCAGCCAGCGGTGGGCAGCACGTGGTTGGAGCCGGCGCAGTAATCGCCCAGGCTGACCGGGGCGTAGGCGCCGACGAACACCGCGCCCGCGCTGCGCACCCGCGCGGCCACGGCCGCGGCGTCGGCGGTCTGGATCTCGAGGTGTTCGGCGGCGTAGGCGTTGACAACGCGCAGGCCCTGCTCGATGTCGTCGACCAGCACGGTGCCGGACTGGGCGCCGGTGAGCGCCTCGGTGACCCGGTGCGCGTGTTTCACCACTGTCATCTGCGCGGTGAGCGCGGCGTCCACGGCGTCGGCGAGGGCGACGCTGTCGGTGACCAGCACGCTGGCCGCGAGCACATCGTGTTCGGCCTGGCTGATCAGGTCGGCGGCCACGTGCACCGGGTCGGCGGTGGCGTCGGCGAGGATGGCGATCTCGGTGGGGCCGGCTTCGGCGTCGATGCCGACCAGGCCGCGGCACAGCCGCTTGGCGGCGGTGACGAAGATGTTGCCGGGGCCGGTGATCATGTCCACCGGTGCGAGCTGCTCGCCGGTGGTGTCGGTGCCGCCGTAGGTGAGCAGGGCCACCGCCTGCGCGCCGCCGACCGCCCACACCTCGTCCACGCCGAGCAGCCGGGCCGCGGCCAGGATGGTCGGATGCGGCAGCCCGCCGAACTGCGCCTGCGGCGGCGAGGCCACCACCAGCGATTCCACGCCCGCGGCCTGCGCCGGGACCACGTTCATCACGACGCTGGACGGGTAGACGGCGTTGCCGCCGGGCACATACAGCCCCACCCGTTCCACCGGAACCCACCGCTCGGTGACGGTGCCGCCGGGCACCACCTCGGTGACGGTGTCGGTGCGCCGCTGATCGGCGTGCACGGTCCTGGTGCGTTCGATGGCGACCTCGAGCGCGGCCCGCACCGCCGGGTCGAGCTGGTCGAGCGCGGCGGCCAGTTCGGCTTCGGGCACGCGCACGGCAGCCGGGGCGACGCCGTCGAACTTCTCGCTGAATTCCTGTGCCGCGGCCACACCACGGTCGCGGATCGCCTCGACCACCGGCCGCACCTGATGCAACACCGAGTCGACGTCGACTCCCCCGCGCGGCAGCGCGGTGCGCAGCTCGGCAGCGGAGGGAGTACGACCGCGCAAATCGACGCGGGCGAGCTCGATGCGGGATGTCATATCGGTGTCGATCCTTGTCTGCAGCGGGTCCGCAACGGGAAAGTTGCCTCTACCAGCCTAATGGGCCGACGCCACCGGTTATCCTCGCGGGCTGCCCAGTGTGTGACGGGCACCCCGCCTTCGTCCGAATCGGCACGTCACACTGCCCGCGCTACGCGAGGTGGCGCGCACGCCCCGATACCGATGCTCAGGCGCAGCGGCGGCGCAGTTCGGCGACGCCGTCGCCGGTGAGGTCGTCGAGCGCGGCGGTGCGCCCGACCATCGCCAGGGCGAGTGCTTCGCCCGGGCCGCGCACTTCCGGCCCCGCACCCGAGGACCAGGGCACGTCGGTGGCGACGAAACGCAATCCCTTGGTGCGGCGGCGGGGCCGGGCGAACGGGTCGGGATGGTCGAGGAGGGTGATGAGCTGGTCCTCGGGGATGGCACGGGTGCGGCCGAGCGGGCGGCGGATGTCCTGCTGGTGCACCATCAGGTCGGCCAGCAGCAGCTGGGGCGCCAGCCTCGACAGCCGTCCGGCCCGGTGTTCGAGCGCGTCCACGAGTTCGCCGGTGGACAGCCGCGCCGACGCGGTGACGATGGCGGCGTTGGTCTTGTCCACCGACCCGAGGACCCGCGCCGTCAGCACCGCGTAGGCGAGCGGAGAGTAGGTGTCGTACATCAGATGCCCGGCGACATCACGCA
This sequence comes from Nocardia sp. CDC519, assembly GCF_059509835.1. Classification (NCBI taxonomy): domain Bacteria; kingdom Bacillati; phylum Actinomycetota; class Actinomycetes; order Mycobacteriales; family Nocardiaceae; genus Nocardia; species Nocardia sp. CDC519. Next base: position 4,998,667 of record NZ_CM183377.1, read on the forward strand.
CCCGCCACCCCGCGCACAGCGACGGCGTTTCCCATTCCGCCGCGGACAGATCGCGCAGCAGCTCGATCAGCTGCGCTCGTTCGGCAGCGACCATCCCCCGAATACCCATGCGGGCGAGGGTATCTGCTAGCGGGTGTCGCTGTCGATGAGCAGTCGTCCGCCGCCGGCGTCGATGATGCGCAGGTCGGGGTTCTTGCTCTGGCCGCCGTAGGTGAGGCCGGTGACGCGCATGTCGACCGAGCCGTCGGCGTTGACGCCGTTGGGGGCGTAGATGCGGCCGAAGCTCTGGATGGTGCGGTTGTCGGCGCTCCAGTACTGCCGGAAGCCCTGCTGGTCGGTGTAGACCTTCTGCGCGGCGGGCGTCAGCAGCGACCACGAGCTCTCCGGATCGCTGTAGAACCGCTCCACCAGCTGCCCGGCGGCGCCGATATCGGTGACCTTGCCGCCGACGCTCGGGGTCTGCCCGAGCAGCGGCACCGCTGCCGAGGTGCTCGCATCACCCGAGGGCGCGGTGACCACCGACGAGGCCGAGGCCTGCGGCGAGGAGTTGTCGTCGGCCGTGTTGAACGCGCTCACCAGCAGCGCCGACACCGCCACGACCGCACCGACGAGCGCGCCGATCAGCACGGCGCGCCGTTTGCCCGCGGCCGGTGAGGTGGTGCGCGGCTGGGTGGTGGTGCGGGGATGGGCCGCGGTGTCGGGATGATCGCGCGCTGGCGCCACCGGACGATGCGCGGCGGTGTCCACCGCGACCGAACTGCGCCGCGGCGCGGGCTGACGTTCGGTGGCCGGTCCGGCGGCCGCGGCGCGCGAACGCAGCGCGCGGGTGGCCACCACTTCGGTGGCGCCGTCGCCGTTGCGGCGCCCGAACGCCTCACTGGCCGGGACGAATCCGGCGGGCACCGCGTCCTCACCGGCGTCGGCGAAGGCCGCCAGCTGATCGCGCGCCATCCGCATGGTCGGGCGGTCCTCGGGCTGCGGGCTCAGCAGCTGGAGCAGGAAATCGGTTGCGGGACCGGCATTACGCGGCTCGCTGACCTGACCGTTGGCCGCCGCGTACAGCACCGCCAGCGGGTTCGAGCTTGCGCCGTAAGGCGGTTCGCCTTCGAGTGCGTGAAAGAGGGTGGCGCCCAGGGCGAAAACGTCGGCGGCGGGGGTCGGATCGGCGCCGCGCGCCACCTCCGGCGCGAGATAGGCGGCGGTACCGCAGATCAGGCCGGTTTCGGTGAGTGTCACATCGCCTGCGGCGCGGGAGATGCCGAAGTCGGTGATCTTCACGGTGCCGTGGTCGTCGAGCAGCACATTGCCGGGTTTGACGTCGCGGTGCACGATTCCGGCCTGATGCGCCGCGATCAGCGCCGAGGCGACCTGTTCACCGATCCGCGCGACCTGGTTCAGCGGCACCGCGCCCTGCGCCGAGAGCACCTGCGCGAGACTGCGCGATTTCAGGTATTCCATCACCAGGCACGGGTCGCCGTTGTGTTCGGTGATGTCGAAGACGACGATCGCGTTCGGATGCTGGAACCTGGCGGCGTTGCGGGCTTCCCGGATGGCGCGTTGGCGCAGCACATCGCGTTCCGCCTCGGGCAGACTGGGTTTGATGTGGATCTGCTTGACCGCGACCGATCGCTGCAGGCGCTCGTCGATGGCACGCCAAACTACGCCTGTGCCGCCGCTACCAATCCGCTCGACCAGGCGGTAATGCTCCGCGATCAACTGACCGGTATCGATGGCGCCTACTCCGAACCTTCTCGAAATGTGACAAATCGCGTAACTGACCGCTCGCGCGTTCGGGACGAGTGTAGCGGGCGTGCGGGCCGCACCGGCCACTGATACACCCCTCCACCCGCCTTCGGGGCCCGCCCTTACCCCGCCACCTGCGGGCACGCGGCGCGCGGCTGGTCGGACGGGTCCGAACTCGGCCCGACACGCCGTGCGACTCGCCGAGAGCGCCGGGTACCCACCTGCGCTCCGGACACCCATGCGCCGTCTGGTCCGGCCGGTCCGGTCGAACGTCTGTTCAGCGGCTGGCGCGCAGCATCCGTCCCGCGGCCTCGACGGCGGGAGCCGAACTTCCCGCGTCCGCCACGAACACCGCGAACGCCAGATCACCGTCGATGCCGATGAACCAGCCGTGCGCGTGGGAGTTGTCGCCGTATTCGGCGGTGCCGGTCTTGCCGAGCAGTCCGGGGATGTCGGCGAGCTGGGTGGCGGTGCCCGCGGTGATCGTTTCGCGCATCATCGTGCGCACCTGCTCGGCGACACCGGCCGGCAGCGGCTGCGGTGTCCGATCTGCGACGCCTGGCGCACCCGCGACCAGCATCGGCGCCGGTGTGCTTCCGTGCGCGAGCGAGGCCGCGACCAGCGCCATCCCGAACGGCGACGCGGTGACGGCACCCTGGCCGATACTCGATTCGACCCGTTCGGCGGGCGTGTCGGCGGGCGGGACCGACCCGGTGACGGTGGTGAGCCCGGGCGTGACGTAGTCGATGCCGAGGCCCAGCTGTGCGGCGGTGTCGGTGAGCGCGGTCGGCGGCAGATTCACCGCGAGCCGAGCCATGGTGGTGTTGCAGGAGCGGGCGAAGGCGGTGTGCAGCGGGACGTCGCCCAGGTCGAAGCTGTCGTCGTTGGGGATGCGGCGGCCCTCGATATTCGCCTCGCCCGGGCACATCAGCACGGTGTCCGGGGTGACGGCGCCGTCCGCGAGCGCCGCCGAGACGGTGATCGTCTTGAAGGTCGAGCCGGGTGGATAGAGCCCGGTCAGCGCGATCGGGCCTTCCCCGTCGGCGGCCTCGTTCTGGGCGACGGCCACCACCTTGCCGGTCGAGGGTTGCAGCGCCACGATCGCCGCCGGTTGGGTCAGCGGTGTCAGCGCGTCCTCGGCGGCATGTTGCAGGTCGATGTCGAGAGTGGTGGTGAGGTCAGCGGTCGGTTGGGGATCCTGGCCGGCGATGCGTTCGGTGCCCTGCGGGGTCTGGGCGCGCACGGCCCAGCCCGCGGCCTCGTCGGCACGCTGCTGCCACAGTTCGTTCAGCCCCGACAGTGTCGGCGCGGCCAGCGCTTTATCGGTGGTCAGCAGCCGGGTCTGCGGTGCGAGGGTGACGCCGGGGACAGCGGCCAGCGCCTGCTGGATCGGGGCGATATCGGTGGCGCGCAAGCTGATCGGCGTAATGGGTTTGCCCGCGGCGGCGGCGAGCTCAGCGTCCAGCGAGGCGGCGGTGATGGTGGGCGCCACCGGGGCGAGCACGGCGGCCAGCGCGGCGGTGTCGGCGCCTGGCGCGACGTTGACCAGGGTGACGATCTGCTCGGTCATGAGTTCACCGCCGCTCGCGTCCAGCACCCGCGCGGGTTCCGGATACACCGGCGCGTAGGTCAGTGGGCCCTTGTCCAGGCCGGGCGCGACGGTCGCCGGGTTCCAGTGGATCGTCCAGTCGTCACCGGATTCGGCGGCCGTTCCGGTGGTGGTGTAGGTCCATTCGTGCGTGCCGTCCTTGCCGAGCTTCCAGGTCGCGGTAAGGGTGAAGCGGTCGTCGCCGGCGTCGTCGACCCGGAAGACGACCTCCGATCCCAGCCCCTCGTACAGCCCGCGCAGCGCCTCCCCTGCCTGCGCCGGATTGTCGGTCAGTGCGGCCGCCGCGGGCAGATCATCCCTGTTCAGGGCCTCGACGAACTCGCCGGCCACGGTGTCGGGCTGCTCCGGCCCCGAAGAGCATCCCGCAGCGAACAATGCGACGGCGGCCAGTACCACGAAGACTTTCCGATCGGTGCGCACTCGCCCGAGGGTAGCCATGTGCGCTCGATCCGACCCGTCGCGCGGCCGACCGGCGCGCCGAACGCTGCTCGGACCGGTCGACACCGGCTCGTCTCATTCGCGCTCGGTCCAGGGGGCGGAGATCACCGCCTTCGCGTCCTCCTCGGTGAGATCGATATCGAAGACCTCGCTCAGCACCTCGGGCAGTTCATCGAGCTTCACCGCACGGGTTTCGCTGGTGCCGTCCGGGTATTCGGTGGTCCAGGTGGCACCGTCGAGAATGTGGTGTGCGGCGGGGTGGAAGCGTTGCACGAAGGGCCGCTGGGTGAACGGGGACCGCGGCGAGGTCGAGACGAAATGGTTGCCGACTTCGAAATCGATGCGGTACTGCGGGTTCAGGGTGAAGGTGTAGCGATCCACCCAGCCGTCGCGGGCGAACTGGTGCAGCGTCCACAGCTCGCTGTCGAGCTCACCTGTGCCCTGTTCGAGGCGGAACTTCCATTCGCCCAGCCCGAATTCGCCGCCGGAATCCACGAGTTCGTACGGCGCGGCCGGCCCGGCGCCGAAACCGACGTCGACGATCCAGACCCGGTCGTCGTCATCGGTGGTGACGCGCAGCAGCGCGTGCGTCGCCGGACGCAACCCGCCCGAGCCCATCGTCACTCGCCCGCTGAGCCCGGTGACCCCGAATCCGAACCGCTCCAACGCCGCCGCGAACAGCCCCACGTTCTCGTAGCAGTACCCGCCGCGCCGCCGCCGCACCAGCTTGTCCTGCAACGACGCCACGTCCAGCGGCACCGGCCTGCCGAGCACCGCCTCGAGATTCTCGAAGGGGATGGAGGTGGTGTGTGCGGACACCAGCGCCCGCAACGCGGCGACGGTGGGAGCGCGCTCGCCGTCATAGCCGATTTTGGTCAGGTACGCGTCCAGATCGATCTCGGCGCCGTTCCAGTGGTAGGCCGGGTCCGCGGGCTTGCTCATTGATGTCCTCGATTCGTCGCCGTGTCGTCTCGGACAACCGCACCGGGCCCGCGCATGTTCCAGGCCCCAGGCGGTCCGCAGCCGCGGCAGCCCGGAGTGATTGCCGTCACAATGCCGAACCGGTGGGAACCGGGCGTGCGCTCCTGCGTCCAAGCCGTTGTAGGACAACCACATTCGAGTGAGGATCACATGATGAAGCTTCGGACCGCGAGCGTCCTGGTCGCCGCAGCGATCGCCGGATTCGGCGTCATCGGCGCCGGATCGGCCATGGCCGCGCCCGTCGAGACCGTGTCCGTGACGCTGGCAGGTGCCCCTGGCGACGGCTGCCCACCCCCGCCGCTCGGCCCGGACGGCCGCCCGCTCCCGCCTCCGTTCGGCCCTGACGGCAAGCCGCTGCCACCTCCGATCGGCGCCGACGGCAGGCCGTGCCCGCCCCCGGTCGGGCCCGACGGTCATCCGCCGCAGCCGCCGGCCGACCGCTGAGGTTTCGCACCGCTCGAGCGCGCACCCGGCTCAGATGTCCTCGTCCGGGTGCAGCGCATCCAAGATCAGCGTCAACCCGAACTCGAATTCGTCGGCATACGCGTAGTCCGGGCGCAGGGCGTGGTCGGCGATGAGTTCGGCCAGGTGCGGGTACTCGTCGGCCGGTGCACCGGACAGAATGCCGGTGGCGACCTCGTCGAGTTCGGCGCGGTCACCGAACGGCAGGCTCAGCTCCTGGAGCACGAACCCGTAGAGGTAGCTGTCGATCACCGAAAAGGCATGCGCCGCCATGGCCGTCGAGAAGCCACCCGCGCGCAGCACGCCGAGCACGGCGTCATGGTGGCGCAGCGTGGCCGGCCCCGGATGACTGCGTGAATCCATCAGCCCGACGGCCCAGCGGTGCCGCCGCAGCGCCGTACGCGTTGAGTGCGCACGCTCGCGCATCGCCGTCTTCCAGTCGGAATCTGTAGCGGGCAAGTCGATTTCGGCGAACACCGCGTCGACCATCCCGTCGAGGATGTCCTCGCGCCCGGCCACGTGGTTGTACAGCGACATCGCTTCCACCCCCAGCCCGGCCGCGACCGCCCGCATCGTCACACCGGCCGCCCCCTTCTCATCGGCCAGCCGCACCGCGGCGGCGATCACCCGATCCCGGCTCAGCGGCGCCCGGTCCGTTCTCCCGCGCCGGCGCGTGCCCTGCTCGCCCATCCGACTCCTTCCACCCTTGACGCACTTACGCCGTAAGTCTACCGTGACTTACAACGTAAGTTCACATGATCAGGAGCGCGGGAACATGAGCACAGACCAGATACGCAAGGTGTGCATCGTCGGAGCCTCGGGCAAGCTCGGGCAGTACATGGTCCGGCACGCCCTGGACCGCGGATACGAGGTCGTCGGCGTGTGCCGCGAACGCAGCGTGCCGAAACTGGCCGAGGTCGCCGACCGGATCACCATCGTCGCCGGCCCCACCAACGACCGCGAGGTGATCCGGCGGGCGGTCGCCGGATGCGACGGCGTGCTGACGGTGCTGGCGCCCTGGGGCATCCAGCAGTACTCCTCAGGGACGGCCCAGGCGGTGCTCGATTACGCCGAACCTCATGCGCGCCTGATCTTCTCCTGCGGCTGGCATGTGCCCCGCGACGACAACGACCGCTACACCTGGCATTTCAAGGCCATCGTCCGGGTCACCACCTGGCTGGCCCGGCTGGTCCGCGCCGTCGAAATCGACGATCAGGTGGAGGCGGCCCACCGCATCTACGCCAGCGAGCGCCGCTGGACCCTGGTGCGCGGCAGCGATCTCGAAGAAGGCGACAGCCAAGGCCTGCCCGTATGGAGCCCCCATGTCGGCGACCCCATCCTCGCCAGCAACCGCACCCGCCGCACCGACTTCGCTCTCTTCATGGTCGAAGCCCTCACCGACGACTCCCTCATCCACCAGGCCCCCGCCATCGTCGGCCGCCTCACCCCCAGCGCCCTCGCCCACGGTGAGCAGAGCCGGATCGAGAAGTGATCATCCGGCCTCAGCAGATGGGACTGCGCTGTCGCCTCCAGGTCGCCAGAGCCGGACGCAGCCGACGAACGCGCGGCCGACCGGCGGCGTAATCACCCGATCGAGTTCTGCCCCCGTGGAGCTGTGGCGAGCGCCCAGACACGGTATCCGCGCGACGACCACCGAGTATTGCGGACCGTCGAGCGCTCCCGCCGGGTGGATGAGCGTGGCTCCATCATTGCCGAATCTGCGGGCAGTTCCCTTCTCTCCAGGTACCTGTTCGCCCGCATATGAGCGACAATCGAGCGACAACGCGATCAGTTGTCGCTCATACGCGGGCGAACAGTACCTTGTAGGTAGCCGCCGCCTGCCGAATGCGGATGAGCGTCGCTTCATCGTTGCCGGAACTGCGGGCAGCTCCGCTCCTCCCGAAGCACCTTTCGCCCGCATATGAGCGACAAACAAGCGACAACGCGATCAGTTGTCGCTCATACGCGGGCGAACAGTACCTTGTAGGTAGCCGCCGCCTGCCGAATGCGGATGAGCGTGGCTCCATCGTTGCCGGAACTGCGGGCAGCTCCGCTCCTCCCGAAGCACCTTTCGCCCGCATATGAGCGACAAACAAGCGACAACGCGATCAGGTGTCGCTCATATGCGGGCGAACAGTACTTTGTAGGTGGCAGCCCGCCGAATGTTGTCGTACCCCGCGTGCATACTGCACGGCATGGACGGGGAGGGATTGCGTATTGTTTCGGGGATCGAACTGCGATACGCGCTGACAGCAACGGTATTCGAGGCCGAAGGCCCGCTCACCGTCGCCGAACTCGTGGACGCACTCGAATTCGCCGGCCTAGGAGTACGCGGGCGACCATCGAAGACGGTATCGGACGCACTGCGCTGGGAAGGGCGGCGCGGACGAATCATCCGCAGGGGTCGCGGCCTCTACGGCCGAGGCCACATGCCCCGCCAAACCGCCGCCCGAATCCGCGACCGCGTACACCGACTACGCCGCCCACCCGAACCGACCCCCACTCCCCCCACCGAGCCCGCCCCCGGGCTCCGCCCGCCACTCGAGCCCACGAGGGAGACATGAGACTGGCGACATGCCGATGCGACCTGCCTCATATCTCCCTCGTCGGTTAGTCGAGGTGGAAGGGGTGGGCGTCAAGGGCGGTCGAAGCGGCCAGAGCGAGCGCCGGTGAGGAAGGCATCCCACGCGCCCGGCGCGAAGATCAGGGCCGGGCCGGTGGGGTTCTTCGAGTCGCGGACGGCAACGTGATCGGCAGGCAGGTAGGCAATTTCGACGCAATCGTCGCCAGTTCCGCTACGGGTGGACTTGAACCACCGTGCGCCCGCAAGATCGACTTTCATCGCTTGTACTCCCTTGCTATTTGCCTGAGTAGCCGCTTACTGTCCGCCGACGTCAACGCTACCCGCTTCAATGCCTCGTGAGCTCGCCGATATTCGTGGACCGTCCGCGGACGGTCGTAGTAGATGCTCGACCGAAGGTGTTCGAGATGCACCACTGACGGCTCGTTCGGCATATCCAGGACGAGAAAGGAACCCGGCTGGTATCCGATGGGGAAGGGCGCTCCTATGGGGATCACCCGCAGCTCGACATTCTTCGGCACATCAGCCATGCGTATGGCCTGTTCGGACATGACCGTCGAGTTACCAACCATGCGCCGCAGCACAGATTCCTCGATGAGTACGTCGTACTCCAGTGGGCTTCGCGTGCGGGCGATCAACCGCTGGCGTTTGGCGCGGATGCGCACCTGATCTTCAACCTCTTCGGGAGGCCAGTCCGCCAACCGTCCGAGCGCCCTGGTGTAATCCGGCGTTTGCAGCAATCCCGGGCACAGATAGGGCTGGTACTGAGTTATCTTCGAAGCGCTGGCTTCCAAACTTAGATACGAGGTGAAGATCTCGTTGAGTGCATCCGAGTACTGATGCCACCACCCTTGGTCGGGTTCCCCCGCCTCCTCCGCCAGCTTCACCAGCCCCGCGAGCTTCTCTTCCGCATTACACAGCTCGCAGATCCCTTCCAGATCGCTGATCCGGATCGTGTTCGCCGTCCCGGTCTCCAATCGCTGCACCGTCGTGGCTCCCCGTCCGAGCAAGCGGGCGAGGTGTTCGATGGAAAGTCCGGCTCCCTGGCGGATTTCCCGTAGCTGCCGACCGAGCTGCCTGCGTGGGATGTTGGTCGGCACCGGCTTGGTGGTCATCGTTCGCCTTCCCCCTCGTGGATGGATGTGCGGTCGATTCGTGGATGGGATTCGGCACCGCCACGGAGGGTTCTCAGGGGGAACTCGACGAACTCCTCCGAGCCGCCCGTGAGAACTGGAAACCGCTGGCAGAGCCATGTTCTCCTGTCGCCGGCCACCAGGGCCGGGACAGCCGAACCGGGAGGATGGGACCCCTTACCGACCCCCGGAACGGACATTCGCACGATGCCTGGAGCGCGGGTTGCGGATGGCGATTGCCCCTCGCCCCGGCCCTGGCGGCTCCCAACCAATCGTGAGGATGACGTGGACGACGATACACCGGTAGCACTGGCGCTCATCCGTTTTCGCAGCGCGCCGCACACCTCGACGTGCTGGGACGAGGCGCGCATATACAAGCTCGCCACGCGGCTCGGCTACACGCTGGGGCACCCGCTCTTCGTCTTCGGGCCGGAGGCCTCGTTCTGGGAATCCGATATCACCGACGCGATCGGCCGATACCGCGCGGAGGCGCTGTTCGTGCCCTCACTCATCCACCTCGACCACGCCTTCCGGGCGTTGGAACAACAGGTCGACGTCATCACCCTCGATCCGTTCCACGTCTACGCCCGCTGGCCGCTGAAGAATCTGGAGCCCTTCGAATGATCACCGAAGCCATGCTGGAACCGCTGCTCGGGCACGCCCGCCTGCCCGTCATGGACGTGACCACCGCCCATCTGGTGATGCAGAAGCACCGGCGCTGCCTCACCACCAACTGCCCGATCCGGCATCAGGCGAAAATCCGTCTGGTGGAGGCGAAAAGGATGGTTCCGGCCGACTGGCCGCATATGTAGGACGCCCGGTACCGCCGCGTCTCAGCGCGCGTACGGCATCACCGGCGGTTCCTCGCTCAGCCGCGGCGCCGACAACGTCGACTGGACCGACACGTTCAACGCCATCGCCGAATTCTGCACGAACCCGGCCGGGTCGACGCCGGGCATCAGCATCGCACCGCAGCCCGCTGCGCCGACCCGCTCCGGTCGCGCGGTCCCGTTGTGGGTGAGTGCGTCGAGGGCGAGCTCGAAGGCGGTGTTGTCGTAGGCCATGCCGAAATGTTCGACGAGCCGGCCCGGGCACAGGTTCTGAACGGACACGTTGGTCACGTTCGGGCCCGTCGGCAGGTAGGAGGAGGTGTAGGGCACGACGATTTCGTCGAGCTGGGTGGTGATCACGGTGTAGTCGATCTGCGGGAACGTTTCCGGCTGCCGGTTGAGTGCGCTGAGGAACGCCGATCCCGCGGTCTGCTGCCAGCGGGCCGCCGAACATTCCCTGGTGCGGTGACAATCCTGTACCGGGTTACGGGAGCCGTGATTCGACGAGGCCAGCCCCACGTAATCGTCGACCATGGCGCGGGTTTCGGGCCAGAACGCGAACGCCCAGCGCGCCACCATCCCGCCCTGGCTGTGCCCGAGGATCGAGATGGGGCGGCCCGCGCGCTCGAACATGATCGTGATCGCGCGGGCGACGTACTCGCCGCTGAGCTGGATATCGCCGTTGGCGTTGTCCGGCGATTGCAGATCGCAGTGCGCCCAGCCCCGCGCGTCCAGATAGCGGTCCCAGTTCCAGGACCAATTGGCGACGGCGGTCGAGGTGGTGCCGTGCAACAGCAGCAATGGAGTGGGTCCGGTGCGCGGATCGCCGGTGCAGGTCAGCGCCTCTTCGACGGTCTGCACCGACGGTCGCGGCTCAAGTGCGGGGGCCGCGGCGGACACGCCGGTGCCGGAAGCCAGCAGGCAGAGGGTCGCTACGGCCGGGAAAACGCGGCGGATGATCAGCCTCATCGTCGAGGGTCCTTCGGTTGTGCGGGAGCGGTCAGCGGTTCAGGGCACCGGAGCGGGTGATCGCGCCGGCGACCAGGTCGGCGACGCCGCGATGGCTTTCCGGCGTCGGGTGATACGGGAGCAAGGTCTGGTCGGCGAGGATCGGATCGAACCAGCGCACCGCCGGATCGGCGCACATGCCCGCGGGCGGGGAGGCGGCGATGGTGTCGAGGTAGATCGCACCGTGCGCGGCGGCCTCGCGGGCGACGACGGTGTTGAGGCGGGCGAACTTCGACTGGATGTAGCGCGCGTCGGCGTCACGCAGGCCGAGCATCGCCGCGCAGCTGGATTCACCCAGGTAGGTGGGCCAGCCGTCGACGAAGATCGTCGCCTGCGGCGCGCGACGCGAGATCTCGTCCAAGGCAGCGGCGTAGGCCGGGGCGATCGCATCGATATCGGCGTCCCACTGCGGATCCGCGGCCGCCGCGCAGCCGCCCGTCGCCAGACCGGCGTGGCAGCCGCCGAGAATGTATCTGGTCATGTTCGCGTCGTTGGCTCCGATGTGCAGGGTCACGATCCGGGTGTCCGGGCCGAGCGCCTCCACTTGCGGTGCGACACCGGGAGATTGCGAGCGCGTCAGATCGGGGATCTTGGCGCTGCTACACGTCCGGTCGTCCAGTTCGAGGCCCAGTTGCCGCGCCACCAGGGTCGGCGCGTTGGAGTTGGACCGGATGCACGCCAACGGCGCCGTCGGATCGATATCCACCACACCCGCCGTCGCCGCCCCGGAATCACCGAGCGCCACATACTCGGCACCGCCGGCCGCACCCGGCGCGGCATGCACCGCCGCTGCCGGCGACAGCGCCAGCATCGATAGCGCGAGCGCGGTGAAGAGTCGAGTGCGACGGAGGGCCATCGGATGTCCTAGGTGTCGAGCGATGGTGGCGTGCCCTGCGCGCGGACGCCACCTTTGAGACTGGGCCGTCTCAATTGATGGCATCGTAGCGAGACGGATCGCCGAGCGTGGGCACTTTCCCGCTTCGAGCAAGTGACCCGGAGCCCCTACTGGCGAAATCGCAGGCAGCTGGCGACGAAATCATGCACGGCCGAGTCGGCGGCGATCGCCGGGTCCCAGGCGACGGCCACCTGGGTGGGCGCGATGCCGTTCACCGGGCGATACACCACGCCAGGACGCTGGAAATAGCGCCCGGCCGATTCCGGCGCGAGCGCGACGCCGTAACCGTTGGCGATCGCGCTGAGCCATTCGTCGGTGTGCTCGGTGACGGCACCGATCCGCACCGGATGGCCACGGCGCTCGGCGATGGCGAGCCAGTAGTCGCGCCATTCGCCGGTCGCGTCCGGGGCGGAGATGAACGGCTCGTCCCACAGTTGCGGGAAGTCGATGACCTCGGCCGCGGCGAGCGGATGCGTGCTCGGCAGCATCACCCCGCGCGGTTCGCTCAGCAGCACTTCGACGCCCCACGACTGCTGGCCGGGAAACGGCACCCGCAGCAGCGCGGCGTCGACCTCGCCGTCGGCGAGCCCCGCGGTGGGATCCCACCAGGAACTCTGCCGCATCTCCACCCGCCAGCCGGGGCGCAGCTCACCGAACGCGGCGATGATGTCCGGCGTGGCCTCGTTCGCCGCGCTGGCGAGAAAGCCCACGCGCAACACGCGGTCTTGTTCGGCCGCAGCGGTTTTCACCTCGGCCACCGCCCGCTGCCAATCCGTCAACAGGGCCGGTACCGAGCGGGCCAGCGCCTTGCCCGGCTCGGTGAGCGCCATGCCCGCGCGTGAACGCACGAACAGCGTCACTCCGAGCAGTTCCTCCAGGCGGTGGATCTGCTTGGTCAGCGACGGCTGCGACACGTACAGCCGTTCGGCCGCGCGGGAGAGGTTGCCCTCCTCGGCGACCGCCGCGAAATACCGCAGCAGCCGGGTGTCGACATCCATGCCATCAGGTTATGGATGCGGGTATTGGACGGGCAACAGGGCCGGGCGCGAGGGTGGAAGCAGCCCCCGTCCACGCAAGAAAGGCCACCGATGTTCGCCCTGTACGTGATCTCGACCTGTCTCACCGCGCTGCTGTGCGCCGGCGGGGCGTGGATGAACTTCACCCGTCATCCGGTCACGGTGGCGGCGGCCGAGCAGGTGCAGGTCCCGCTGTCGTGGACGCGGCCGATCGGCCTGGTGTTCGCGGCCGGCGGAGTGGGTGTGCTCGCGGGATTCGCGCTGCCGGTCGTCGGCGTCGCCGCGGCCGCCGGGCTCGTCTTCCATTTCGTCGGCGCGATCATCGCCCATCTCCGCGTGCACGACCTCGACCTCGGTAAGGCGGGCGGCGCGCTCGCGCTCATGGCTGGGAATTTCGCAGTGACCCTGGCGTATCACCTCGGCTGAGGGGGTGGGTCCGCGCCGCCGAGCGGGATGGCCGCGGCGGGGCGGTTTCGCGCCGACCCGACCCGGCCCGCCGTAGCTCGGCCGAACCCACCGGGCGCAGCGGCGCATCGACCACCCGTCCCGGCCGGGCGGCCGCTGCTCGCCGACCCCGCCGTAGGCTTCTTCCATGGCTCTCAGCGCAACCCTGTACACCTTCACCATCCAGCTGGCCGACGTCGATCGCGGCGTCTACCAGGACCTGGAGCTGCGGGTCGCGCGCCACCCCTCCGAAACCGCCGAATACATGCTCACCCGCGTCCTCGCCTACTGCCTGGAATACGCCGACGGCATCACCTTCAGCGACGGCGGCGTCTCCGCCACCGACGAACCGCCCGTCCTCATCCGCGACCTCACCGGCCGCCTCACCACCTGGATCGACGTCGGCGCCCCTGACGCCGACCGCATCCACCGCGCCGCCAAACTCGCCGACCGCGTCGCCATCTACACCCACCGCGACCCCGCCAAAGTCCTGGCCGCCCTCACCGGCAAACGCATCCACCACGCCGACGCCATCCCCCTCTACAGCTTCGCCCGCCCCTTCATCGACGCCGCCACCCCCGCCCTCGACCGCCGCACCACCGCCACCGTTTCGATCACCGAACGCCAGCTCTACCTGGAACTCAACGGATCCGGATTCAGCACCGAGATCAGCGAACACGCGCTCGCGTAGTCCGCCGCACCTGCCTGCCGGACCGCGTGCCGAACGCTGCTCGACCGCGCTCTTCACGCGGCCCGATTCAGCACGATCCGCCCGCGCCGCCCGGCCAGGGCGAGCGCACGGGCGGATCGTGCTGCCCAATCGCATTCAGTCCGACTGTGCGGACCGCCCCCTCACCCGAGGTCGGCGAGTTGCGGGACGATCGGGGCCAGCCCGTCGATCCACTTGGCCGGGGAGCCGGTGAGCGGAATGGCCATCACGGCATCGACGCCGAGTTTCGCGTAATCGGCCATGGCGCGGACGAATTCGTCGCGGGTGTCGGGGGTGGCGTAAGAGCGGTCGGCCATGATGGTTGTGCGGATCGTGCTGTAGTCACGGCCCACGTCGTCGCAATGGCGGCGCAGGACGTCGAGCTTGTGTTCCACCTCGGCGGGTGAGGTGGCGAAGAGGTTGCAGGCATCGCCGTACTGCGCGACCAGGCGCAGGGTCTTGCGTTCGCCGCCGCCACCGATGAGGACGGTGGGCCGGTGCAGAGGCTGTGGGGAGCACAGGGTTTCGGCCAGCTGGTAGTGCTTGCCGTCGAAGGGGCCGTTGTTGTCGGGGTCCCACATCTGCGCGCAGATGCGCAGAGCTTCCTCGAGCCGTTCGAAGCGTTCGGAGATCGGCGGGTAGGGCACGCCGAGGCCGTGGTGTTCGCGGTCGAACCAGGCGGCGCCGAGGCCGAGGGCGGCGCGGCCGCCGGAGAGCACGTCGAGGGTGGTGACGATCTTGGCGAGCAGGCCGGGATGGCGATAGGTGACGCCGGTGACCAGCAGGCCGAGTTCCACACTCGAGGTGTGCGCGGCCAGAAAGCCCAGCGTGGTGTACCCCTCGAGCATGTGCGCCTCGGCGGGCAGACCGGTCGGCGGGATCTGGAAGTAGTGGTCCATGAACGACAGCCAGGTCGCGCCGGCTTCTTCGGCCGCCGCGCCCACCCTGGTCAATTCACCGGCGATCGCGCCGGGGCCACCGTCGATGTCGAAGTTCGGAATGTGAAAGCCGAGGTCCATACGATGATCTCCTCAGATCGGCAGGCTGTACGGCACAGGTTATGAGCTGGAGTGCACTCCAGGTCAAGGCCTGCTCGTCGCGCGCGAACCTGCCCCTACGGCCGCCGCTATCCCCGCATCCGCGACGGCCGACGCGCATCCGTATCGTCAGCGGCGCAGTCCACCGGCGAACGGCATCTCCCGCCACTGGTCGATGGCCGGCTTCATGAAGTCGACCAGCACCGGAAGTTGCGGTGCCAGCGAGAGGTAAGCGACAACCCGCAGCATGCCGACCGCGTTGACGAACTTCATCGCCTCGGGATTCAACGGCCGCAGACCACGCCGGCGCGCCCCACGGTCGTAGGCGGCTTCCAGCTCCGGTCCGAGCGCCGCCAGATCCCATTCGACCGGGCCGAGCGTCACCAGCTCGAAATCGGAGAACAGGTCGCCGCGCACACCGGGGAAAATGTTCGCCGGTGGCGAATCGCCGTGGATGGGTTGCAGGTCGACCCCGGGAAATGCCTCCTCGAAGGCCGGGCGGGAACGCACCAGCGGCTCCAGGATCGACCACTCGCGGCGCGCGCGGTCCAGATCAGTGGCATCGAGAAGGTCGGGGCGGGTACCGAGCGCGGCCAGAGCTTCGGTGACGAACCCCGGTTCGGCCGCGGACAGGAACGACAACTGCCCGGGGTAGGCGCGCAGGGCCGCGTGCAGGTCGGCGACGCGTTCGCAGTTCGCCGCGTAGTCGGGTTCGGCGTCCGGTTGCTCGTCGACGTACTCCCAGAAGGTCATCGAGAACCCGTCGCGGCGAACGGGTTCGGCCGGGACGAGCGAACTGGGGGCGATGACGGGCGTGCCCTGATCGGCCAGCCACCGCGTCACGTCGAGTTCCGAACGTTGCCGCCGGGCCAGCGCGTCGAGGCCGCCGCCGGCCGGCAGCACGGTCGGTATCCGCGCGACGACCGGCGCGGGCGCGAGGTGGACGACGACGGAGAACAGATCGTGCAGCACCCGCGCCTCGGTGACGGTGAGACCGAGGTCGCGCCCCGCTCCGACGGCAGCGTCGACGGCGGCGGCGGTGCGATCGGCGAGGGCTGAGGGGCTCATGAAATCGGACACCGGGCCGATCCTGCCACCTCGCCGAGCCCGCGCCCACCGATTTCGGGCGGGCATGGCGGCCCGGGCGCCCGCTAGTATTCGCATATGCGTTCGATCACCACCGCACAGCGGCGCGCACGGCTCGGGGTCCGGCATCGGCTGGCCTACCGACAGCGCAGTGCCGACGTCGCGGATATCGCGCGGTCGATGGTGGTGCTGCACGCGACCGATCCGGCGACGGTGTTCCTGTCGGTGGCCGCGCGTGGCGACGGGATCATGCCCGCCGATATCGAACAGGCGCTGTACGAGGATCGTTCGTTGCTGCGGATGCTGGCGATGCGGCGCACCATGTTCGTGGCGCCGGTGGAGCTGGTGCCCGTCCTGCAGGCCTCGTGCGCGGATGCACTGGCCGATAAGCAGCGCCGCACCTACGGAAAATTCCTCGAGCAGGCCGGAATCGGTGATGGTGACGTGCGGTCCTGGTGGACGGCGGTCGAGGAGCACACGCATCGGGCGCTGCTCGCACGCGGCGCCGCCACCGGTGCGCAGCTGAGCAAGGATGTGCCGCTGCTGCGCACCCAGGTGAATACCGCACCGGAGAAGGCGTATTCGCGTCCGACGAATATCACCACCTGGGTGCTGGTGACGCTCGGCGCGGAGGGGCGCATCGTGCGTGGGCGACCCAACGGCAGCTGGTCGAGCAGCCAGTACACCTGGTCGCCGATCGAATCGTGGCTGCCCGGCGGCGTGCCCGTCCTGCCCGCCGACGACGCCCGCGACGCACTGGTCCGGCAGTGGTTGCGCGCGTTCGGCCCGGCACCGGTGAGCGATATCAAATGGTGGACCGGGTGGACGCTCGGTGAGGTGCGAAAGACACTGGCGCGCCTCGACATCACCGAGGTGGAACTCGACGAAGGCACCGGCGTGATCCTCACCGACGACCTCGATCCGGTGGCCGAACCCGAACCATGGGTGGCGCTGCTGCCCGCGCTCGATCCCACGCCGATGGGCTGGCAGTCGCGCTCCTGGTACCTCGGCGACCACGCCGCCGCCCTGTTCGACCGCAACGGCAATATCGGACCGACCATCTGGTGCGACGGCCGCATCGTCGGCGGCTGGGCGCAACGCAAGAACGGGGAGATCGCGCTGCGGCTGCTGGAGGACGTCGGGTCCGACGCCATCGCGATGATCGAGGCGGAAGCCGAACGGATCGGCGCCTGGTTCGGCGATGTCCGCCCGGTTCCCCGCTTCCGCACCCCGCTCGAAAAGGAACTGACCGCCTGAGCCGATGGCCGGTCGCGGCGAACACACCCGTGCCGGGAGTTCACTACTGTCGGGTGCATGGATGCTCGCCCGTACCGGGAAACCGACCGCGCCGAACTCCGCGAGCTGTTCGGCCGCGCGGGTGCGGGTTCGCCCACCGAACGCCTCTGGGGGCACGCCGATTCCGAGCACATCAATGTCGCCCCGGAAGGCCGCGGCACCGGCGCCGCCGACGCGATGATGCGGTTGTGGTTCACCCGCCTGCGTTCGGTCGACTCCCCCGGCTGCCATCTACAGACGTTGGTCCAGAACGCCCGGGCGGTGAAGTTCTTCGACCGCATGGGTTTTCGGCCGCACGGCCCCCGGCCACTCGTCCCCGGCGTGCGATACCAGGGCAAGCGGGTGCGTCAGCAGACCATGGTGCGGGAGTTCTGACCCTATCGACCGACGTCGAGTATTCGGCGGCAGACGGCGGCCGTCGGCTCGGCGACCGTGTCGATGGCACGCAGATGCGGCGTCGCCGCGAGGTCGTTGACCACGGTGAACGCCGCGTGGATCCGGATGCGGGTCTCATCGGCGTCCCAGTGCGGATGGATCTGCCGCAGCAGTTGCGCCCATTCGGCGATGTACTCGCGTTGCACCTGGCGGGTGCGGCGGCGATCGTCGGCGGGCAGCCGATCGGCCTCCGAGATCAGCAGGCGCATCAGATCGTTGTACTCGAAGACGAACTCGCAGTAGCTCGTGATGAGCAGGCGCACGGCATCGATGGCGCTGCGGGCGCGGCCGAGCTGGCGGATCATATCGGCGCGCAGCAGTTCGTTCCCGCGGCGCATGGCCGTGGCCAGGATGTCGGCCTTGCTGTCGAAATGGTTGTAGATGCTCGGGCCCGCGATGCCGACGGCGGCGCCGATATCGTCGTTGCCGACGCCGGCGAATCCGTGCCTGGCGAACAGCGTGGTGGCGGTGCGCAGGATCGCTTCGCGCCGATTCGGCGCCCACCGCGGCGCGGGCTCATCGGCTCGGCTCGGGCTCGGCAGCGGCGCGATCGGCATCTCCGCGACCGCCCTGCTGAGACCGGCGATCAAGGCGACGAAGCGCTCCTTCGGCAGCTCGAGGTGGTAACAGGACGCGCTGGTGGTGACACCGAGGACACACCACGACAGGTAATCGGCCTCGGCGTGCCCGAGTTCGGGCCGGGCGCGTCGCAGGATCTCGGCCAGCCGGGCACCGATGCCGCGCAACCGATGGCGTAGCTCGGTGCGCGCCGCACCGCTCAGATGCCTGGCCTCGGCGTGCCAGAGCACCCCGGCACCGCGATGCTCCAGCATGGTCTCGGCCAGGATGACGGCCGGATCGGCGCTCGGATCGGCGGCGAGGCCGTCGAGGGCGGCTTCCACCGTGGTCAGCGCGCCGGCCACGACGGCATACAGCAGGTCCTGTTTGCCGGTGAAGTGGCGATACAGTGCCGACGGCCCGATGGCGACCGCGTCGGCGACATCGCGCATCGACACACCTGCGTAGCCGCGCCGGAAGTACAGGTCGGCGGCCGCGGCGAGGATCAGGTCGCGCCGGTTGGCCGGGCGAGTGCCGCGAGCCGGCCGGGCCACCTGCGTCGGCTCGGCTCGGCTCGCGATCACTGCCCGCTCCTCCCGCATCGTCAGACGTTGAACCCGCCACCGCAGACGAGTGTCTGGCCGCTGATGTAATCGGATTCCGGGGTGCACAGCAAGTACACCGCACCGGCCGCTTCGACCGGGGTGCCCGCCCGGCCCAGCGGGATCGAGTGTTCCATCGCCGCCAGCAGATCGGGGTTGACGCCGACTTTCAGCTCCCGGCCCTGCACGTCGATGGTGCTGCTGCCGTCGGCAGGCGCTTCGGTGAGCCGGGTCTTGATGAGCCCGAACGCGACCGCGTTGACGGTGACGTTGTAGCGACCCCATTCCTTCGCCAGGGTCTTGGTCAGGCCGAGCACACCCGCCTTGGCGGCGGAGTAATTGGACTGTCCGGCATTGCCTCCGGTGCCCGCCATCGACGAAATGTTGACCACCTTCCGGCACGGCACCGGCTCGCCCGCCTCCTTGGCTCGCTTCACCAGACCGGCGATCACCGGCTGGGCGGCCCGCAAGATCCGGAACGGCGCCTTGAGGTGCACGTCCAGGATGGCGTCCCACTGCTCGTCGGTCATCTTCTGGATCACCGAATCCCAGGTGTAGCCGGCATTGTTGACGATGATGTCGAGGCCGCCGTAGGTGTCGACGGCGGTGGCGACGAAGCGCTGCGCGAAGTCCTCATCGGTGACGCTGCCGGGCACCGCCACCGCCTGGCCGCCCGCGGCCTCGATGGCGGCGACGGTCTCCTTCGCCGGTTCGGCATCGAGATCGTTGACGACCACGCGCGCTCCCTGCGCGGCGAACTTCAGCGCGATCTCGCGGCCGATGCCGCGGCCGGAGCCGGAGACGATGGCGACCTTGTTGTCCAGATTTCCCATGGTGAATCTCCTTACGTGCGAAGGTCAGAGGGCGATGACGGCGGGGTCGAGCGGCATGGGTCAGCCCACCTTCTGGTACAGGGTGACGACGGCGGCGCCGCCGAGGCCGATGTTGTGTTGCAAGGCGACCCGCGCATCGTCCACCTGACGCTGCTCGGCCTCGCCCCGCAGCTGCCACACCAGTTCGGCGCATTGGGCCAGACCGGTCGCGCCCAGCGGATGCCCCTTCGACAGCAGCCCACCCGACGGGTTGGTGACGACCCGGCCGCCGTAGGTGTTGTCCCCGTCGGCGATGAACTTCTCGGCCGTCCCCTCCGGGGTGAGTCCGAGTGCCTCGTAGGTGAGAAGTTCGTTGGTGGTGAAGCAGTCGTGCAGCTCGACCACGCGGATGTCCTCGGGCCCGATGCCCGCGCGCTCGTACACCTGCTGCGCGGCCGAGCGGGCCATATCGGCGCCGACGATATCGATCATCGAATCGCTGTCGAAGGTCGCGGGACCGTCGGTGGTCATGGCCTGCGCGGCGATCGCGACGTCGCGGCGCAGCCCGTGCTTGCGTGCGTACTCCGCGCTCACCAGCACTGCCGCGGCCGCTCCGCAGGTGGGCGGGCAGCACTGCAATCGGGTGAGCGGTCCGTAGATCCGCGGTGCGGCCAGCACCTGCTCGAC
Organism: Nocardia sp. CDC519; assembly: GCF_059509835.1. NCBI lineage: Bacteria > Bacillati > Actinomycetota > Actinomycetes > Mycobacteriales > Nocardiaceae > Nocardia > Nocardia sp. CDC519. Next base: position 5,019,029 of record NZ_CM183377.1, read on the forward strand.
GGTCAACGGGTCGCGGAACACCGCGAACGGGTTATGGGCCGCGTGCTTGCGCGCCTTGACCGCGATCTGGGCGAACACCGCCGGATCCATGCCGTATCTGTCGGCGTACTCGCGGCCGGCGCCGCCGAAGTACTGCGCCGCGAACGGTGCGTCGCTGCCACCCTGGAGGCGGTCGACGACGGCGCCGAAACTGTCGAACGGGCTCGGCCGATCGGTGTAGGACATGGTGAGCGCACCGCGCTGCATCTGTTCGAACCCCACCGCGAGCACCACATCGGCGACGCCGTGCTCGATGGCCTGCCTGGCCAGGAACAGCGCCGACGAGCCGGTCGAGCAGTTGTTGTTGACGTTGACCACCGGGATACCGGTGACGCCGACCCGGTACAGCGCGGCCTGACCGGAGGTGGAATCGCCGTAGACGTAGCCCGCATAGGCCTGCTGGACGGCGGTGTAGTCGATGCCGGCGTCGATCAGTGCGGCGCGCACCGCGCGTTCACCCATCACGTCGTAGGTCTGGCTCGTGCGCGGGGTGGTGAACGGGATCATCCCGACACCGGCGACGAGGGTCGTGACTCCCATAGCCTTTCTCCAATCAGCTATCAGCAATTCACTTACATGGTTGCACCAGCAGGAGTACCGGTGTCAATACTGAAAAAGTGCTCCACCCAGCCCACGTGACGGATCTTTACACCTATCAGTCGTTTACTTACACTGCCTGGTGTGACCTAGGTCGCACTCTGATCACCTGCTCCAGGAGGACACGATGTACCTCACGCAATCCCTGCATCGCGCGCTACAGCAGCGGCCCGGCGAGATAGCCACGATCTGCGGCGACCGGGTGCGCACCGTCGCCGAGTCGGCGGATCGGGTCGCGCGGTTGGCCGGCGCGCTGAATGCGCTCGGGGTGCGACAGGGCGAGCGCGTGGGGATCCTGGCGTTGAACAGCGATCGCTACCACGAGTACTACCTGGCGGTGCCGTGGCTCGGCGCGGTCGCCAATCCGGTGAACATCCGCTGGAGCGTCGCGGAAATCGTCTACTCGCTGCAGGATTCGGACACCACCGTGCTACTGGTCGACGATGCGTTCGCGCCGATGATCGCGCCGATCCGCGAGGCCTTCGACCGGCTGCGCACGGTGATCTTCATCGGTGACGGCGACGCACCGCCGGACACCGTCGACTACGAAGAACTGATCGCGGGCCACGAACCCGTGCCCGACACCCGCACCGGCGGCGACACCCTGCTCGGCATCTTCTACACCGGCGGCACCACCGGTCACCCCAAGGGCGTCATGCTCAGCCACGACAATCTGGTCACCTCGGCGCTGGGCTCGCTGTCCACCGGCCACGTACTCTCTCGCGCCGGACGCCTGCTGCACGCCGCGCCGATGTTCCATCTGGCCGATTTCGCCCTGTGGACCTGCGGCAACCTGGCCGACGCGACGCACGTGTTCGTCCCGGCCTTCACGCCCGCCGGCGTACTGGAAACCATGGCCGGGCAACGGATCACCGACGCACTACTGGTGCCGACCATGATCCAGATGCTGGTCGACGATCCGGCCGCCGCCTCGCATGATCTCAGCAGTGTGCGGCATCTGATCTACGGCGCCTCACCGATTGCGGAGGCCGTGCTGGAACGGGCGATGGCGATGTTCCCGGACGCCGGTTTCACCCAGGCCTACGGCATGACCGAACTCTCGCCGATCGCCACACTGCTCTCCCCGGCCGACCATCTGCGCCCGGAACTGCGTCGCTCGGCCGGCCGGGCGGCGCCGCACGTGGAGGTCAAGGTCGTCGACGAGACCGGCGCGGAGGTGCCGCGCGGTGCGGTCGGTGAGGTGGTCGCGCGTGGTGACAACGTGATGCTCGGCTATTGGAACAAGCCCGAAGCGACCGCCGAGGCGATCCGCGACGGCTGGATGCACACCGGTGACGGCGGCCGGATGGACGAGCAGGGCTATGTGTTCATCGTCGACCGGATCAAGGACATGATCATCACCGGCGGCGAGAACGTGTATTCGGTGGAGGTCGAAAACGCGGTGGCGGCCCACCCGTCCGTCGCCGCCTGCGCCGTGATCGGGGTACCCGACGACCAGTGGGGCGAACGGGTGCACGCGGTCATCGTCCGGCAGCCGGGCGCCGAACTGGACTCCGACACCGTGCGTGAGCACTGCAAGAGCCTGATCGCGAACTACAAGATCCCCCGCAGTGTCGCGTTCGTGGACTCCCTGCCCGTTTCGGGGGCGGGCAAGATCCTCAAACGCGAACTGCGCAAAGAGTTCTGGAGCGAGTCGGCGCCCGCGGTGCACTGACCGGGCGCCGGGCCTACATATCCAGGCCGAGATCCAGCACCGTCACCGAGTGGGTGAGCGCACCGACGGCGAGGAAGTCGACACCGGTGCGGGCGTACTCGGCGGCCACATCGAGGGTGAGGCCGCCGGAGGACTCCAGTTTCGTGCGGGGTGCGGTGGCGTTGCGGCGCTGAACCGCGGCCTGGGTCTGCCAGAGCGGGAAGTTGTCCAGCAGCACCAGCTCCACGTCCTCGGCGAGCACCGCGTCGAGCTGTTCGAGGCTGTCGACCTCCACCTCGCAGGCGATATCGGGGGCGAGTTCGCGGACCGCGCGCAGCGCCTCGACCACCGAACCGGCGGCGACGACGTGGTTGTCCTTGATGAGGGCGGCGTCCCCGAGGCCCATCCGATGATTGACGCCGCCACCCACCCGCACCGCGTACTTCTGCAGAGCCCGCAGACCGGGCAGGGTCTTGCGGCTGTCGCGGATACGGCATTCGGTGCCGGAGACGGCGTCCACCCAGGCGGCGGTGGCGGTGGCGATGCCGGACAGGTGGCACAGCAGGTTCAGCATGGTGCGTTCAGCGGTGAGCAGCCCGCGAGTCGGTGCGACGATGCTCAGCACGGCGTCGCCCGGCGTGACGCGGGTGCCATCGGCCACCCGCTCGGCGACCTCGTAGTTGCCCGCGCCGATGACCTCGTCGAGTACCAGCAACCCGACATCGATCCCGGCCACCGTCCCCGGCTGCCGCGAGACCACCGAGGCCTTCACCACCGCGTCCTCGGGGACCGTCGCGACGGTCGTCACGTCCGGGCCGTAGCACAGGTCCTCGTCCAGCGCGGTGCGGATCAGCGTGCGCACTTCCTCGCGGTCCAACCCCGCATCCAAACCCATTACGAACTCCTACTCTCATGTCTGTGGCGGCCGAATGGCCCACGGCGGCACGGGTTCGGCCGCCTTGTGTCACCGGCGGGCGCTATCCGGTGGTGACCGGCACGGTCAGTGGCGTCGAAGACGGGTTGCCGTCCGGCCCCAGCCGGATCGCTGTGCTGGCGCGGGCGGCATCGACCGGCACCGGGTGATCGGAACGGGTGTGGCAGCCCCGGCTCTCCTCCCGCGCCGCCGCCGCGAGCAGCAGAGCGCGCGCGGTGACGGTGAGGGCCGCGTCCTCGAACGCGGCGATGCGCCGGGCCAGCAGTTCGGAGCGACCGGCCGCATCCGCGTCGGCGCCTGCCGCAAGCTGCTCCGGCGCAAACGCATCCATCACCGTCGAGTCAGGAGTGAGCGGCGAATCTTCCGTACCGCGCGCAGCCCTTCCCAGGGCATCGAGTGCCGCTGTGAGGCCTGCGGCGTCGCGCACGACGCCCGCGTGCGTGGTCATCATCCGCTGCACGAGTTCCCGTGGTGCCGCGGGGGCCTCGACTCTCGCACCGAAGGTGAAGCCGGTCGGTTCGCCCAGGCGCGCCACTGCGGCGGCTCCCGCGCGTTCGCCCACCACCAGGCCCTCCAGCAAGCTGTTGGAGGCCAGACGGTTCGCCCCGTGCAGACCGGTGCGCGCCACCTCCCCCGCCGCGTACAGCCCCGGCACCGAGGTGCGGCCGCACACGTCGGTGACGACGCCACCACACTGGTAGTGAGCCGCCGGTGCCACCGGGATCAGCTCGGTACGCGGGTCGATCCCGGCCGCCAGGCAGGAGGCGGTGATCGTCGGGAAGCGCCGGGTGAAACCCTCGACGGCGCGCGCGTCGAGATAGACGTGATCCTCCCCCAGCTGTCGCATGCGGTCGGCGATGGCGCGCGAGACCACATCGCGGGGCGCGAGATCACCGAGCGGATGCACACCGGCGGTGACCGACTCGCCTCGCGCATCGACCAGCACCGCACCCTCGCCGCGCACCGCTTCACTGATGAGCGGCCTGCGGCCGAGCCCGCCCGGCGTGTGCAGCACCGTGGGATGGAACTGCACGAACTCCAGGTCCGCCACCTCGGCGCCGGCCCACAGGGCGAGCGCGATGCCGTCGGCGGTGGCACCCGGCGGATTGGTGCTCAGCGCGTAGAGCTGACCGAGCCCGCCGGTGGCCAGCAGCACGGCGGGCGCGTGCACCGCGCCGATCCCGCGCTCCGACACCGCGATCACCCCGCGCACGCCGCGATCTCCGGTGACGATCCGCAGGGCGGCGGTGCGGAACAGCACCGGCAGCCCCGCCGCGTTCAACGCCCGCTGCACCTCCGCGCCGGTGGCGTCACCGCCGGCGTGGATGATCCGGCGGGTGCTGTGCCCGCCCTCGCGGGTGCGCGATATCTGCCCGTCGCGGCCGAGGTCGAAGACGGCGCCCAGATCCGTCAGCGCGGCGACAGCGTCCTGACCGCCGGCAACGATCGACTCGACCGCCGCGACATCACAGAGACCGCCGCCCGCGTCGATCGTGTCACGCACATGCGATTCGACCGAATCCCCGTACGGCGCAACCACGGCGATGCCGCCCTGCGCGTACTGGGTGGAGGTGTCGGTCGGCCCGCCCTTGCTGAGCACCAGCACCCGCAGCCCACGCTGGGACGCCGCGCGGGCCGCGGTCAGCCCCGCGACCCCACCTCCGATGACGACGAAATCCGCGTCCGCGGTCCAGTCGAAGCCCATCCCGTTCCTACCTTCTTCCCGCATTCGCGGTTCCCGCGGCCGGCGCCGCATCGCGCGCCGTGGCGGCGATATCGGCACGCGGCCGCGATGCCGGGCTTACTCCCCGCCGCCGGGATTACCGATCTCGATCATGCGCTGCACCGAATTGCGGGCCAGAGCCGCGGTTTCCGGATCGACGTGCACCTCGTCGGTGTTCTCGGCGAGGCTGCGCAGCAGGGCTGCCGGGGTGATCATCTTCATGTACTTACAGGCCGCGCGGTCGTTGACGGCCTGGAAGTCGATGCCGGGCGCGGCCTTGCGCAGCTGGTGCAGCATGCCGACCTCGGTGGCCACCAGCACCTGATTCGACTTGGCCGCCTTGGCCGCGTCGATCATGCCGCCGGTGGACAGGATGTGCACCCGGTCGGCCGGGAACGAGCCCTCGCCCGCCAGGTACAGCGCCGAGGTGGCGCACCCGCATTCGGGGTGCACGAACAGCTCGGCGTCCGGGTGGGTGCGCGCCTGTTCCTGGAGTTCGTCGCCGTTGATGCCGGCGTGCACGTGGCATTCGCCCGCCCAGATGTGCATGTTCTCCCGGCCGGTGACGCGCTTGACGTGCGCGCCGAGGAACTGGTCCGGCAGGAACAGCACCTCGCGGCCGGGGTCGATGGAGGCAACCACGTCGACGGCGTTGGAGGAGGTGCAGCAGATGTCGGTGAGGGCCTTCACCGCGGCGGTGGTGTTCACATACGACACCACGACCGCACCCGGGTGCTCGGCCTTCCACTCGCGCAGCTCGTCGGCGGTGATCGAATCGGCCAGCGAGCAGCCCGCGCGCTGATCCGGGATCAGGACGGTCTTGTCAGGGCTGAGGATCTTGGCGGTCTCGGCCATGAAGTGCACGCCGCAGAACACGATGGTGTCCTCGGGTGCTTCGGCCGCGATCCGGGACAGCGCCAGCGAGTCACCGACGTGGTCGGCCACGTCCTGGATCTCGGGCAGCTGGTAGTTGTGCGCGAGGATGGTCGCGTTGCGCATCCTGGCGAGGCGTTTGACCTCGCTCGCCCACTCGGGTGTCGCGTCGACCCCGGCGAATCCCGACGGGGTGTCGGTGACCCGCTCCAACAGTGCGGGGGCGAGTTCAGCTCCCATCGTCGCCATGACGGCTCCTTCCTTCGTGCGAGCCGGCATCGCCGCCGATTCGCACCACACCATGTTTTCGACTTATGATCGAAAACATGGCCCATAGTAGCACCATCCATGAATCGCTCACCGCGGTGTTCCAGGTTCGCCGCTTCCCTGCCGACATCTCCACAGGTCAGAGCGGTGACTCGGGTTCTGGCGGGCGTAGCGGGCGGCGCACTCCTGGTCAACGGACCGAATTGGCGGTGTTGCTGTGGCAGCGGGCGCTCGACCCGCAGGCGGGCACCTGGTCGCTACCCGGTGGCCGGTTGCGCGACGACGAGGACCTGGATTTCTCGGCCCGCAGGCAGCTGGCCGAGAAGGTCGATGTGCGCGAGCTGACCCATCTCGAGCAGCTGTCGGTGTTCAGCGCCCCCGACCGGGTGCCGCCGCCGCGCCGCATCGCCTCGGCCTACCTGGGCCTGGTGCCGTTGACCGCCGATCCGCAACTGCCCTCCGACACCGCCTGGCATCCGGTGACGGCACTGCCGAACATGTCCTTCGATCACGGCATCGTCGTCGACCATGCGCGAACTCGGTTGGCCGCCAAGCTTTCCTACACCAATATCGCCTTCGCGCTCGCCCCGGATACCTTCACCATGTCGACGTTGCGCGAAATCTATTGCGTGGCACTCGGATACGACGTCGACACGACGAACCTGCAACGAGTCCTCAGCCGCCGCAAGGTGATCACCCCCACCGGCGAGACCGCCGCTCCCGGCCGCGCCGGTGGGCGCCCCGCCGCCGTCTACCGCTTCACCGACTCCGAACTCCGCGTCACCGACGAGTTCGCCGCGCTGCGCCCACCGACCTGAGCGGCACACAGCCGTGTTTCGGCGTGGACCGGCAGCCGACTCCGGACGGGGCCTGCCCGACCAGTCGGCGGCGGTTCACCCGGTGCGGAAGGCCCGGCGGTAGGCGCCCGGCGTCGTACCGACGTGGGTGCGGAAGTGGCGGCGCAGGTTCACCGCCGAGGACAGGCCGACGCGGGCCGCGATCGCCTCTACCGGCAGATCAGTCTGTTCGAGCAGGGTACGAGCTTCGGCCACGCGCCGTGCCAGTAACCAGGCACCCGGGCCGGTGCCGAGCTGTTCGGTGAATCGCCGGGCCAGGGTGCGCGGCGAAACATTCAGGTGCGCGGCCAGATCCGCGACCGACAGCGGGGTGTCCAGGTGCGCGGCCGCCCATTCCAGCAGTCCGTCGAGGGCGTCCTCCGGCGGCGGGGCGGGCGCGTACTGGAGTTGGCCGCCGTCGCGGTGCGGCGGCATCACCATATGGCGGGCCACCAGGGCCGCGTGCGCGGCGCCGTGATCCTTGCGGACCAGGTGCAGGCACAGGTCGATGCCCGCGCCCGCGCCCGCGCTGGTGGCGACGTCACCGTGGTCGACATAGAGCACGTCGGGCTGCACCCGCACGGCCGGGAACTCCCGCGCCAGCTGGGCGGCCCGCGCCCAGTGCGTGGTGGCCTCGCGACCGTCCAGCAGCCCGGTGCGGGCCAGAGCGAACACCCCCGAACAGATCGTCACCAGCCGCGCACCCCTGCGGTGCGCGGCCAGCAGTGCCCGGCGCACCCGCTCCGGTAACGGCGCCTCGACGGGCGCCCATCCCGGAATGATGACCGTATCCGCCGACCGCAGCGCCGACAGCCCGTGCGCGACCGACATCGAGTATCCGGCCGAGGTGGGCACCGACCCGGGTTTCTCCGCGCAGACCAGGAATTCGTAGCGCTGCGGAATCCCGGCCCGCGCGGTGCCGAAGACCTCGGCCGCGCAACCGAGCTCGAATGTGGACTGGACCGGCCGCACCAGAGCGACGACGCGATGCATGGCAGGAAAATACCCTATGGTGTCTTTACCGCCACTGGTGTGCCGGCCCGATGGCCCGGCAGGGTGGGTGGCATGCATTCGGAAATCCTGGCCCAGCAGGGCTACACGTCCGTATCCGTCGACGACGCGCCTGTGCGTGAACTCTTTCCCGGCATCCGGCTCCGGCCGCTGTGGCGCGGGCCGGACGGGGCACACGCGAACGTGCTGGAGATGGATCCCGGCGCCTCCTGGCCGCGGCGCGACGTGCACGAACCCGGCCCGGAGGAAGTGTTCGTCGTGGCGGGTACGTTCAACGACGGGGCCCGCGACTATCCGGCGGGCACCTTCCTGCACGCACCGGCGGGCACCTGGCATGTGCCCGCGACAACGACCGGCTGCACGCTGTTCCTGTTCTATCCCGAAGGCTAGGAGCAGCCGCGCACCGGCCGAATTCCCCTACTGGTGATCGGCTTTCGCGTGTTTGCGTTCGCGCCGGTAGCGCCGCTTGTTCGGCAGTGGCCGGGCGGCGTTGGAACTGCGGAGGGCGTGGCGCCTGCGCCAGGCGGTCAGGTCGGGTCGCTCCCATGCCTGTCCGCCGGCGCGCGACGCCGAGTCGCCGGCAGCCGCTGGGGTGGTGCTGCGCATGGGTTCACCTCCTCTCGGCGATGCGCGGCTACTCACGCGTGGCGACGCACTCGTGTAACGCTGTCGCCCCGGATGAATGCCGTGCCACCGTAGGCGGGTGCGGTCGGGCCGGGCCAGCGGTTTGTCGCGGCGGGCCGACCGCCCCGTGCGATTCGCGACGCGGACCGTTGCGGGGTCAGGCCGATTTCATATCCGGCGTAGGAGCCGGTTCGGGTGGACGGTGGGTCGATCGGTGGATCGCCCAGGCGATCAACTCGATGAACCAGAACAGGATCAGATACACCGTCACCACCGTCACCGGGACGGCCAGGAACAGCACCGACAGCACCGCGACGAGCAGGAACCGCGCAATATCGCCTGCGGTGGCGCCGCGCAACCGGCTGGCGAAACGCACGGCCGCCCACATCATCCAGCGGCGCGGCACCGACACCCCGAGCTCACCCAGGGTGCGGCGGAAGATGCCGTCGGCATCGGCGGCGCTCACCACGCCGGAACTCAGCAGATAGTCGTGCAGGATGGCGGCTTTCGTGTACGCGCCGTAGCGCGGGATCAACCACACGACCGGGCGCGGCACCGAGGCGAAATCGGTGCGGAAACCCGCGGGCACCACGAATCGCTCGGTGGCGCCGTGGTACTCCAACGGTTCGGCCACCTGCCAGAACCGTTCGTCGAGTTCCTCGACGACGATCCCGCCATCGGAGAACGGCATGGCTCGCCTCCCCTGAAAGTCCAGCGTATGCACCAATTCTAGGGTCGGCAGGTAGCTACTCGGCCGAACACACGGCAACGGTTGGGCCAACAACCGATTCGACCGGGCAGGCCCGCGCACCGCGGGCGTCAGTTCGACGAATCCCGTTCCGGCAGCGTCTCCGGCCGCTGCGCACCGGGCTGAAGCGGCGCACCGTAGACCCCGGGGTTCGCGGGCACCCGGTACGGGTCGTACACCGCCGCGGGGTCGTCGGCGTAATCCGGCACCGGTCGCGACGCCCCCACCGGTCCCGCGTACCCGGTCCCCAGATCCTCCGACGAACTCAGCGCGGCCAGGAACAACACCACCAGCGCCGCGATCAACGGCTGCGGCACCAGGGCGAGCCAGGTGCCGACCTCCGGCGGCAGGGCCACGATCTGACCCACCGGCGGATCGGTGGGGCGCGGATGGTTCGCATCGGCGATGTACTGGCCGAGCAGTGCCATCAGCCAGCCGCCCGCCAGCGATCCGAACAGCAGGCCCGCGAACGCGATGGGCCCGCGCACCCGCCGCCACCGCCATGCGCCCACCGCCGAGACCAGCCCGATCACCGCGCCCACGCAGACGAAGATCGCCACCGCGTCGAACCGGTGCGCGCTCTCCCCGGTGAGCGCCGCGCCTCGTCCCGGCTGCACCACGAGCAGCTGTTCGGCCGGCGCGAGCAGCGCCCACACCACCGCCCCGATCAGGTTGGCGACGATGACCGCGGCCGCGATGACGCCCGCCGCGCCCACCTCGCGGCGCACGGCAGCGCCCGGTTCCGCCGTCACGGGGTGGGCTTGCGTAGACGCTTCGACCATGTGCGCGATTATGACCGACCGCCCCGGCTGCGGCCCTAGCGGCGCTCCAGGCTGCTCGAATCGGTCACCCCGTGCCGGGAGCATTTGGCCCACCAGCCGTCGGGGTTGACCTGCACGATCATCCTGCGCCCGCAGTGCTCGCAGAACCGCGGCGGCTCCAGACCCAGCTCGGCGGCCTTCGGGATCGGGTCGTCGAGGCCCGGCACGATCCGTTTGCCGGTGAACGGGTTGTAGCGCTCGTCCATCTCCATGACCGCCGACCGTCAGATGGTGTCGTTGAGCGCCTTGATCGGCATCTTCAGCTCGCCGAGCAAGTCGAGGTCGCTCTCGGCGGGGCGGCCGAGCGTGGTCAGGTAGTTGCCGACGATGACGGCGTTGATGCCGCCGAGGATGCCCTGCTTGGCGCCGAGATCGCCGAGGGTGATCTCGCGGCCGCCGGCGAAGCGCAGGATGGTGCGCGGCAGCGCCAGCCGGAACGCGGCCACCGCACGCAGCGCATCGGCGGCAGGCAGCACCTCGAGGTCACCGAAGGGGGTGCCCGGGCGCGGGTTGAGGAAGTTCAGCGGGACCTCGTCGGGCTCCAGTTCGGCCAGGTTGGCGGCGAATTCGGCGCGCTGTTCCAGGCTTTCGCCCATGCCGAGGATGCCGCCGCAGCAGACCTCCATGCCGGCCGCACGCACCATGCGCAGGGTGTCCCAGCGCTCCTCCCAGGTGTGGGTGGTGACGACGTTGGGGAAATGCGAGCGCGAGGTCTCCAGGTTGTGGTTGTAGCGGTGCACGCCCATGGCGGCGAGCTGGTCGACCTGTTCCTGGGTGAGCATGCCGAGCGAGCACGCGACCTGGATGTCGACTTCATTGCGGATGGCTTCGACACCGGCGGCGACCTGGGCCATCAGCCGCTCGTCCGGGCCACGCACGGCCGCGACGATGCAGAATTCGGTGGCGCCGGTCTTGGCGGTTTGCTTGGCGGCCTCCACCAGGCTCGGGATGTCGAGCCAGGCGGCGCGCACCGGCGACTGGAACAGGCCCGACTGGGAGCAGAAGTGGCAGTCCTCCGGGCAGCCGCCGGTCTTGAGGCTGATGATGCCCTCGACCTCGACCTCCGGTCCGCACCACTTCATCCGCACGTCGTGGGCCAATGCCAGCAGGTCCTCGAGCCGGTCGTCACCGAGCTTCAGTACCTCGAGAGTTTGCTCCTGGGTGAGCCCGACGCCGCGCTCGAGCACCTGCTCGCGGGCGATGGCCAGAATGTCGGTGGTCACGGGTGCCTGGGTCACTGCACGAATCCCTTTCATCCGGCCGGGGCGCGGCCGTCGACGGCCGATCGAGAGGGCGTTCACACTGGAAGGAGTGTGCACACTGAACCGACCCGGCAACTTGAACGGTGTTCAGGATAGGCTAGCTCGAGAGTGAGACACAACACGACGGGAGGGTTCCAGCGTGCAACTGCACCGGTCCGATGTGGTCGACGGCGCCATCGCCATCCTCGACCAATACGGTCTCGCCGACCTCACGATGCGTCGCCTGGCCGGATCGTTGCGTGTACAGCCGGGCGCCCTGTACTGGCACTTCCCGAACAAGCAGGCCCTGCTCGGCGCGGTGGCCGACCGCATCCTCGCGCCCATGGAGGATCCGCTGACGGCCACCGACTGGCCGGGCCAGCTCGCCGAACTCGCGCACCGGCTGCGCAACTGCCTGCTGGCCTACCGTGACGGCGCCGAACTCGTCTCGGCCACCTACGCCTCGCGGCTGACCACCAGCAAGGGCCGCGAGCGTTTCGCCGGCGCCGCCATCCGGGCGGGCATGCCGCGCGCCGAGGCCGAACTGGCGGCGTTCACGCTGCTGTATTACGTGCTCGGGCACACCGTCGACGAGCAGTCGCGGATGCAGATGGATTCGGCGGGCGCACTCGCCGACGCGGCGTCACCGCTCGAGCAGACCGAATCCATCGACCCCACAGCCCGTTTCGATTTCGGACTGCAGTTGTTCGTCGGCGGTATCCGGCACCTGCTCGGCTCACGCGTGCGCTGAGCGGGCCGGCGCAGTGCTCGCGCGCCGGCCCGCTCGGAGCCGGATGGCTATCGGGCGCTCACCGGGCCAGTGCGGGCCGTCGCGCGAACCGGCTCTCCGGACGCGGCAACCCGAAGTGATCGCGCAACGTGGTCCCGCGGTATTCGGTGCGGAACAGCCCGCGCTCACGCAGGATCGGCACCACGGTCTCGGTGAACACCTCGAGCCCGCCCGGGTAATACGGCGGCATCACATTGAATCCGTCAGCCGCACCGTGGCGGAACCATTCTTCGATGGTGTCGGCCACCTGTTCCGGTGTTCCGGCGACGACCCGATGCCCGCGCGCACCGGCCAGTCGATACAGCAGTCCACGCACCGTGGGACGTTCCCGCTCCACGATTCCCGCCACCACTTGCAGGCGGCTCTGGGCGTTATCGGTGACGTCGCCGGCATCGGCGAACAATTCGTACGGCACCGGCTCGTCCAGCGCCAGATGCCGCAGGCTCTTGCCCGCGATGCTCTCCAGCTGCGTCAGACCGTATTCCGGCACGGTGAGCTCGTTGAACTCCCGTTCCAGCCGCCGCGCCGCCGCTTCGGTGTCGGCGATGAACGGGCTGATGCCGGGCAGGATCTTGACGTGCTCGGGATCGCGGCCGAAGCCGCGCGCCCGCTCCTTGATGTCGCGGTAGAACCGCTGCGCGTCCTCGAGCCGCTGGTGCGCGGTGAAGATGGCCTCGGCGTAGCGGCCCGCGAAGGCGCGGCCGTCATTGGACGCACCGGCCTGCACCAGCACCGGATAGCCCTGCGGCGTGCGCGCGGAGCTGAACGGGCCACGCACGCGCAGGTATTCGCCGTCGAAGTCGATCCGGTGGATCTTGTCCGGGTCGGCGTAGCGTCCGGCCGCGCGGTCGAACACGATCGCGTCGTCTTCCCAGCTGTCCCACAGCGCGACCACCGCGTCGACGAATTCCCGTGCCCTGGCATAGCGTTCGCGATGATCGGGGTGCCGGTCGAGACCGAAGTTGGCCGCCGCCGCCTCGGTTCCGGTGGTGACGATGTTCCAGCCCGCGCGGCCGCCGGAGATGTGGTCGAGCGAGGAGAACAGCCGCGCCAGGTTGTAGGGCTCGTAGTAGGTGGTCGAGGCCGTCGCGATCAACCCGAGATGCGTTGTCGCCGCGGCGATCGCGGTGAGCAGCGTGATCGGCTCCAGCCCCGGCGCGGCATTGAACTCCACGTTGGTGCGCAGGGCGGGCCCGTCGGCGAAGAACACCGCGTCGAAGGTCGCGGCCTCGGCGGTGCGGGCGATCTGCTGGTAATAGGACACGTCGTAGATCCGGTCGGCGCCGCTGTCGGGATGCCGCCAGGCCGCCTCGTGATGGCCGGCCGGGTAGATGAACGCGTTGAGACTCAACTGTCGCTGCTCGGTCATGACGCCTGCTTCACCTGCGCTGCCTGCGGCTCGACACCGAGCCCGCCGAGCAGCTCCTCTCGATACTGCGCGAAGGCCGGATCGCTGTGCCGGCGTGGGTGTTCCAAATCTATGCGGCGGTCCAGCACGATGCGCCCCGCCTCCAGGACGAGTACGCGATCGGCCAGCGACACCGCCTCGTCCACATCATGGGTCACCAGCAGCACGGCCGGAGTGTGCTTGGCGCACAGCTCACGCAACAGCGCATGCATCCGGATCCGGGTGAGCGCGTCGAGCGCGCCGAAGGGCTCGTCGGCCAGCAGCAGGGCCGGTGCGCGCACCAGTGAACGGGCCAGCGCCACCCGCTGCTGTTCACCACCGGACAGCTCGCGCGGCCACGCCTTCTCCCGGCCGGCCAGGCCGACTTCGGCGAGGGCGTCCCGGCCGCGGTCGGCGGCACCGGGCCCGGGCAGCCCGAGGGTGACGTTGGCGAGCACCCGTGTCCACGGCAGCAGCCGCGAATCCTGGAACACCACCGCCTTTTCCGCGGGCACCGACAACTCCCCGAGCCGGGCACACCGTCGTCGAGTTCGGCCAGCGCCCGCAGCAAGGTGCTCTTCCCGGAGCCACTGCGGCCCAGCAGCGCCACGAATTCGCCGCGCGCGATATCGAGATCGAGGCCGTCGAGAACCACCCGCTCACCGAAGCCGCGAGTGAGCGCGCGGGCCCGGACGAGGTTCAGTCGCCGAGAGTCTGCCGCCATGACAGCGCCTTCCTTTCCACGGTGCGTACCGCGAGATCGCCGAGCAGCCCGAGCAGGCCGTAGATGACCAGGCCCACCACGATGACGTCGATCTGGCCGTAGGTGCGGGCCTGGGTCATCAGATAGCCGATGCCGCTGGTCGCGTTGACCTGTTCGACCACCACCAGCGCCAGCCAGGAGATGGTGACGGCCAGCCGCAGCCCGGTGAAGAACCCGGGCAGCGAACCGGGCAGGGCGATGGTGCGGATGAACGCCGTCCGCGACAGGCCCACCGTCTCGGCGAGTTCGACATAGCGTGCGTCGACGCTGCGCAGATGCGCGTGGGTGTTGATGTAGACCGGGATGAGCACGCTGGTGGTGATGACGATGAGCTTCATCTGCTCGCCGATGCCGAACCACACGATGAACAGCGGGATCAATGCCAGCGTCGGGATGGAGCGTTTGATCTGGATCGGCCCGTCCACCAGTGCCTCACCGAGGCGGCTGAGCCCGGCGATCAAGGCGAGCACCACCCCGATGACCACGCCGAGCACCAGACTGATCCCGGCCCGTTGCAGCGAGGTGAGCAGGTTGGATTGCAGGCGGCCGTCGGCGATGAGCTCGCCCGCGGTCTGCGCGACCGTCCACGGCGCGGGCAACGTCTCCGGGTCGAGCGCACCGGAGGCGGACCCGGCGATCCACGCGGCGATCAGCAGCGCGGGTCCGAGCGCCGCGCCGAACGGGATCGCCCGGCCCGGACCGAGCGTGCGGCGGGTGCGCTTGCGTGCGGCGAGCGCGGGGGTGGATGCGGTGCGCGGTACCCGTCCGACGACGCCCGCGCGTGCGGTATGGACCGCCATCAGTTGCTCCCGGGTGCGAAGCCGGCGCCGACCTGGCCGACGGTTTCGGTGATGACGGCGTCGAATCGCAGGTCGATGCCGTCGGCGGCGTCGACCTTGCGCGGCAGTTCGCCGGCGGCGTCGATGACGTCGATGGTGGCCTGCTGGCGATCGATCAGCTGCTGGTCCAGATGCGGGAAGGTGATGGTGCCACGCGATTCCACGATGCGGGTGGCGTCGTCGAGGCTCACCTTCTGGTTGTCCACGTAGTACTTCTGCCCCCATTCGCCGCGGTGCTCGTTCACCCACTGCCACGACCGCACGTACGCGGCCACCAGCGCCCGCACCGCGGCGGCCTTGGCCGGATCACGCACCACCTCGCGGCGCGCGTACAGATAGGTGAGCCCCGGGTAGGTGCCCTCGGTTTCCTCGGCCGGGATCAGCGAGGTGCCCGGAGTGCGCAGGAACCGGGTGGTGTTGGGTTCATTGAGCGGCGCGAGATCGACCTGGCCGGTGCGTACCGAGACACCGGGCGCCACCGCGAATCGCAAAGCGCTGGGATCGATCTGCGCCGCCGCGACGATCGGCACGTCCTGTTTCGCGGCGAGGGCGTGGATGGGCGGGACGTCGCCGACCCAGGCGGCGTCGGCGGCCCCGGCGCGGAACGATTCCAGGATGGCCGGCCCGCCGACGAAGTTGGCGAACTCGACCTCGAACGGCAGCTTGTCCAGCTCACCCGAGAGCAGCAGTTGATGGCGCAGCAGTTCGGATTGGTCGGCGAGGACGAGCTTGGTGCCCGGCGGCACCTCGGTGGGCAGCGGCCCGTCGACGACAGACCCCGCCTCCGTCGTGTCGGAGGCACATCCGGTCAGCGCGAACGTCGCGAACGATACCGCGGCGAGCAGGAGGGCGGCGGTGCGGCCGCGCGGGCCGGTGCGGGAGATACGAGGTCGAGCCATGCCGGAATTCAACAATCCGGGCCCGCCGCCGAACACCGTTAACGGCACCGTGATCCGAACTCGGGCTCACCGTCCGGCGTCGACGCGGTCGGCGCTCTGCTGTTCGAACCGTTCCACGAACGGCTGCACCTGCTGGGCGAGCACGGTGTTGTACTCGTGCGGGCGCTGCCGTGGATTGGCGTGGCCGGTGCCGTGCGGCAGCACCACCAGCAGCGCGCCGTCCACGCCGCCGACCTCGTCGATGAGCACCTGATGGGTGCGTTCGACGTCGACCACGTCGTCACGGTGGGCGTCGTGCGGGCGGATGAACACGATCGCCGGACGCGGCTTGCCGTCGGCGGGCTCGGACAGCGCGCGCAGGTTGTCGGCCGAACCACCGGCCACGATGGCCAGGAATTGGGATTCGATCAGGCCGTTGCTGGCGGCGTCGGGGTTGAAGATCTTGTCGCGCAGCACTTCGGCCACCACGTCACCCAACTCGGCGACGCGGATACCGGGGACGCCCTCGCGGTCGACGAAACGTTCCCGGCGCGCATAGGTTTCGACGGTCAGGCGCAGCGTGCGGCTCTCCCTGGCACCGGGCAGCCAGCCCATCCAGCGCACCATGTCCTGGCCGCGGCCGCGTTTGTCGGGTCGTACCGCGTCGAGGTCGAGCGGGGTGCAGTCGAGCAGCACCGCGACCAGGCGCAGCTCGCTGCCGGTGTGGATGTGCTGGCCCACCTCGAGCGCGATCACCCCACCCATGCTGTGGCCGGTGAGCACGATATTGCGGATCCCGGACATCACCGCGGCCCGGATGATCAGATCGGCGATCACCTTGGTGTCGATACCGCGATTGTCGTAGCGGATCGCCCACACCACGCCCATCGTGGCCAGTGCGGGCAGCGCCTCGGCGGTGTCGGAGGCGTTGAGACCGCCCAGACCGACCATGTCGACGACGGCGGTATCCCAGTCCCCCGGATCGGCGGGCGCGGAGATCGGCAGCAGCGACGGCTCGGTGCCCGCCAGCCGCGCCCGCTCCGGCGCGACATCGTGTACCCAGTACTGGACCATGCCGATCAGCACGATCAGCACCAGCGCACCGACCCGCGACAACACCAACCGGGTGCGGCGCAACGTCGTCCAGTTGTGCCCGAGCCGGGTCTCGGCCAATCGGGCCCGCCGTCGCGCGTCGTCCCAGTCGGTGACAGTGGACGGGTGTGGATCGTCCAGCGGCGACATATTTTCACTGTAGGCACGGCGCGCGAACCTCTGCCATCGCCGCGACCCGGCGCCACGGCGAACCGGACCGATCGGTAGAGTTCGGCCTCACCCTCGGTGGGTGCGGGAATCCGGTGCAAATCCGGGACGGTCGCGCCACTGTGAGCGCCCACTGCGGGCGCGAGTCAGACCTCCCCCACCGGACGAACTCTGGAGAGGCCGCGACTTGCCTGTGGAGCGCTGTTCATCGATGGTGCGTGCGCGATGACTCGTGTCAGCACCGCTGTCGTCGTCCCGTTGCTGCTGGCCGCGCTGGCCGCGGTCATGGTGCTGGCCACCGGATTCGGCGCGGAATCGCTTCCGGTATCGGGCGTGGTCGAGGTCCTGACCCACCGCCTGAGAGGCCGGATTCCGCCGGATCCCGGCCTGGACACCATCGTCTGGCAGTTGCGGGTGCCGCGCACCGTGCTGGCCGCGATCGTCGGTGCCGGGCTGGCGCTGGCCGGTGCGGCCATGCAGACGCTGGTACGCAACCCCTTGGCCGACCCGTTTCTGCTCGGCGTGTCCTCCGGCGCCGGGGTCGGTGCCGCGGCGGTGATCACCTCGGGTGTGTTCGCGGGGGCGGGGATCTGGGCATTGTCCGGTGGCGCGCTGATGGGCGCGTTCGCGGCGGCGGCGCTGGTGTTCATGATCGCGGTGACCCAGGGCGGGCTGACCCCGCTGCGGCTGGTGTTGACCGGCACCGTGCTGGCCTCGGCATTCTCGGCGCTCACCAGCTATCTGATCTTTCGCAGCACCGATCCGGCGGCCGCGCAGTCGGTGCTGTTCTGGCTGCTGGGCAGCCTGGCGGGGGCGGACTGGACCAAGATCGCGGTGCCGCTGGCGGTGGTCGCGGCCTCCGCGGTGGCGCTGATCGCGGCGTCGGGCTGGCTGGACGCGCTGCATCTGGGCGCCGATTCCGCCGGTTCCCTCGGGGTTCCGGTGCGTGAGCTGCGGATCGCGCTGTTCGTGCTGCTCGCGGTGCTGGTGGGTGTGCTGGTGGCGGTGTCGGGCGGGATCGGCTTCGTCGGCCTGGTGGTGCCGCACGCGGCGCGCCTGGTGGTCGGGCCACGCCATCGCACGCTGCTGCCCGCCTGCGCGCTGCTGGGCGCGCTGTTCCTGGTGATCGCCGATGCCGCGACCCGAGTCCTGGTGCGCCCCACCGAGATACCGGTCGGGGTGTTGACCGGGCTGATCGGCGCGCCGGCGTTCCTGATCCTGATGGGCCGGCGTCATTACCGGTTCGGTGCGTCGTGAGCAGCGCGTTCACCGCGGCCGAGGCCGGCGACCGGAGCGGCGGCGAGACCGCTGGACGGCCGCAGCCTTCGATGACCGCGAGCGCCCCCACCGGCGGGGCGGTCGTCGCCGTGCACGATCTGGCCTGCGGGGCCGGGCGGCGCGAGGTCCTGACCGGCGTCGGCTTCGAGGTCCGTGCCGGCGAGATGATCGGCATCGTCGGGCCGAACGGCGCGGGCAAGACCACGCTGCTGCGCACGCTCGCCGGGCTCACGAAGCCGCGGCGTGGGCGGGTGCTGGTGGGCCCGGACGACCTGCACGCCCTCTCGCCCCGCCGCCGCGCGCGCACTGTCGCCCTGGTGGCGCAGGACGAACGCCCGCCCGATGATCTGCTGGCCTGCGAGGTGGTCGCGCTCGGCCTGACGCCGTATCTGCCGCCGTGGGGTGCGGGTTCGGCGCGCGAACGCACGGTCGTCGACGACGCGCTGGCCGCGGTCGATCTCGCGGGATTCGGCGACCGCCCGGTGCATCGGCTCTCCGGTGGCGAACGTCAGCGTGTGTTGCTGGCGCGCGCACTCGTGCAGGACACTCCGGTGCTGCTGCTGGACGAGCCGACCAATCATCTCGACATCACCCACCGGCTCGAGCTGCTCGCCCACGCCAGGCGCCTGGGCCGCACCGTGATCGCCGCGCTGCACGACCTGGCGCTGGCCGATCGCTACTGCGACCGGGTGCTGGTGGTGCACGAGGGGCGCGCCCAGCCGCTGGAGCCACCCGAGATCGCGCTGCACGCCGACGTCATCGACGCCGTGTTCGGGGTGCGGGCCACCCGCGTGCCGCATCCCGAGACGGGCGAGAACCATCTGTTGATCACTCCGCGAGAGGCGGCGCCATGAAACACCCGATCCGAATGCTCTGCGCGGCGGCGCTGGCGGTGACGCTGGCCGCCTGCGGCAACCCCCAGGCGGCCACCGGCGATCTGACCGTGCGCAATTGCGGTGTGGAGTCCAGCTTTCCGGCTCCCGCGCAGCGCATGTTCGTCAACGACAGCAATATGATCTCGATGGTGCTGGCGCTCGGCGCGCAGGATCAGGTAGCCGCGGTGTCGAGCATGCAGCAGGACATCACCGTGCTGCGCGAGCACTACGGCGACGCCGTGGACCGGCTCCGTTCCGTGGCCGACGAATCCCCCTCGCGGGAAACGGTTCTCGCGCAGGGACCGGACGTCGTCGTCGCCGGCTGGAATTACGGCTACGACGAATCCAAGAATCTCACCCCCGACTCGCTGCGGGCGGCGGGCATCGCCGCCTACATCCTCACCGAGAGCTGCCGCCAGCGCGCCGGTGAACGCCCGCGCGGCGTGGTCGAACCGTGGACGGCGCTGCGCGAAGACCTCACCAATCTCGGCGCCATCACCGGCCGCACCGAACGCGCCGCCGCGCTCGTCGATGATCTCGATCGCCGCCTCGCCGCGCTCGCGGCCGCGCCGAAACCCGCACGCACCCCGCAGATCTTCCTGTTCGACAGCGGCAGCGACACCATCTTCTCCAGCGGCAGTTTCGGTGCGCCGCAGGCGATCCTGGACGCGGCCGGTGGGCGCAATGTGCTCTCCGATGTCCCCGACACCTGGACCGCGGTGTCCTGGGAGCGGCTGGCCGGCGCCGACCCGGACGCCATCATGTTCGTCGACTATCCGATGCAGAGCTACGCGCAGAAGGTCGAGATGCTGCGCGCCAAGCCGGGCATCAACCAACTGCGCGCCGTGACCGAGGGCCGCTTCCTGAACCTGCCGTACGCGATGTGGACGAGTGGGCCGCTCAATATCGACGCGGCCGAACAGATTCGCAAGCACCTCGAGCAGTGGGGGCTGGTGCCGCCCTCGGACATCGCGCCGCGATCCGACGACGCGATTCGCTGAACCCGGTGCCCGGCACGTTCCAGCACCGCTGGATCGGCGCGGGCCGAACGTGACACTCACCACATCGACACAGGTAGAGCGGCGTTTCCGGCGAATATCACACCGATCGTGTCGGACCCCGGGTCTAGCGTCGGCTCCGTGACGCATACGTCGCACGGCCACCATCATGACGTCCCACCCAGCAGGCGTGACGTTAGACACAAACGCGCAATATTCGCTTGTACGCGACTATTGCGTGCGCATTATGATCGCGCGGTGACGAGTGAATTGGGAATCAGCGAGACGCTGGAGCGTTTCCTGACGGGCCTGTTCAGCGCGAGCCGCTCCGGGGGTGCCGATCGTTTGGTCGACCTGGATCTGTCGCTCTCGCAGGCACGCACCCTGTTCGTCCTCGGCCACGACGATCGTCAGCAGCTGCCCATCCACACCATTGCCGAACGACTCTCGTTGTCGGTGACCGCGGCGGGGCGCAATGTGGATCGGCTCGTTCGTCTCGGGTTGCTGACCAGGGACGAAAGCCCGGAGGACCGGCGGGTCAAACTGGTCGGCCTCAGCGAACATGGCCGCGAGGTCATCCGCGATCAGATGATGTGCCATCGCGACGCGATCGACCGCCTGGTCGAACGCCTGCCCGACACCGTGCGTGACGATCTGCACGCCGCCCTCATCGGCGTGCTCGACTCCGGGGCACTCGCCTCGGTGCAATCCATCCCAGCCGTATCGACGGGAGACCCCTCGTGAGCAAGTCCGCCGGCAATACCGCCGCAGCGGTACCCGACAAGATAGACGGCGCCGTCCTCAAGGTCGCCGGTGTCGTCGTCCTCGGCGCCATCATGTCGATTCTCGACATCACCGTGGTCAACGTCGCGCTGCCGACGTTCCAGACCGAGTTCGACGTCGCCAACTACTCCACGGTGGCCTGGACGGTCACCGCCTACACCCTCGCCCTGGCGACGGTCATCCCGCTGACCGGTTGGGCCGCCGACCGATTCGGCACCAAACGCCTGTATCTGGCCGCGCTGGTGCTGTTCACCGGCGGTTCGGTGCTGTGCGCGGCGGCATGGAACATCGAGGCGCTGATCGCCTTCCGGGTGATCCAGGGCCTCGGCGGCGGCATGCTGATGCCGCTGGGCATGACGATCATGACCAAGGCCGCCGGACCGGAGCGGATCGGCCGGCTGATGGCCATCCTCGGCATCCCGATGCTGCTGGGCCCGATCCTGGGCCCGATCCTGGGTGGCTGGCTGATCGACAACGCCTCCTGGCACTGGATCTTCCTGATCAACCTGCCCATCGGCGCCATCTCGCTGGTCTACGCCTACGTGGTGCTACCCAAGGATGATCCGCAGCCGAGTGAGAGCTTCGACTTCATCGGCATGCTGATGCTCTCGCCGGGTCTGGCGCTGTTCCTGTTCGGTGTGTCCACGATTCCGGAGGAGGGCACCGTCACCGCGCCGAAGGTGTGGGCGACGATGCTGCTCGGCGCGCTGCTGGTGATCGCGTTCGTGTTCTACTCGTTCAAGCCCAAGCATCCGCTGCTGGACCTGCGGCTGTTCAAGAACTTCGACCTGTCGATCTCCACGATCACCATGTTCCTGTTCGCGGCCTCGTTCTTCGGTGGCCTGCTGCTGGTGCCCACCTACTTCCAGCAGGTGCGCGGGGAGAGCCCGCTGATGGCGGGTCTGCTGGTGGCGCCGCAGGGTCTGGGCACCATGCTCACCATGCCGCTGGCGGGTGCGCTGGCCGACAAGCTCCCGGTGGGCCGGATCGTGCCGGTCGGCATGCTGACCATCACCGTCGCGATGTTCGGTCTGTCGCAGACCGATGCGCACACCTCCTACCCGGTGCTGCTGGGTCTGCTGTTCGTGCTGGGTCTGGGCATGGGTGGCACCATGATGCCGCTGATGACGGCCGCGCTGCGCACCCTCACCGAGCACGAGGTGGCCCGTGGTTCCACGCTGCTCAACATCGCACAGCAGATCGCGAGCTCGGTCGGTGTCGCCATCATCTCGGTGGTGCTGACCAACCAGTTCAAGGCGTCGGAGCCGGTGTCGGCGGCCCAGGCCGTCGGTGAGGCCGAACGCACCGGCACGCCGCCGGATCCGTCGATCCTGGAATACATCCAGTCGCTGGGTGCGAAGTTCGAGTCGATCGTGCTCGACGACATGGCTTCGGCGTTTTCCACCAGCTACCTGGTGGCCGCGTTCCTGTGCCTGGTCACCCTGATCGCGTCGTTCTTCCTGCCGCGCAAGAAGATCGAGGCTCCCGCCGAGGGCGAGCAGCCCAAGGCGCCGGTCATGATGCACTGACCCGCGACAACCGACAACAGCCGATCCCCGTGCGAGCGAATGCGCACGGGGATCGGCTGTTCGCGTATCGGAACCGGCTCAGGCCGACACCGCAGCCATGGTGGCCGCGACATTGTTCGCGTTGGCGATCCGCTGACCGCGCGCCTCGCCCGAGCTGCGTTCGTAGTACTGGTCGAACACCGCCGCCGCGGCGGCAGGCGTGTCGGTGGCGCGCAGCCTGGCATACGCCGCCGACTCGCTGCCCTGCAACTCGTGCATCATGAAATCGACCTGGGTTTCCCAGTCGCCGACCGGTTTACCCCGGGATGCGGCAAAGGCTTCCAGGTTCTCGCGCCGCCCGCCGAGCCACTGGCACAGCCCGTAGGCACCCTCGTTCGGGTTATAGGCACCGGTGTTCAATCCGGGGGCCTCGACCTGCATATTGCCCACGATCCCGGCCGCCTGGGCAGGCGTGAGACCGTAGACGTCGATGAGCCGCCGGTAGATCTTCTCCGCCGTGGTCCGCTCACCACCGTCCAGCGGTGCCGCGTCCGCCGTCGTCGGGACATCGCCGCCGGTGTAGACATCACCGGGCAGGTTGCTGCCGAAGGTCGGCGTCCACGGCGGCGCGCCACCGCCGCCGTATCCACCACCACCGCCACCGGTATTCGCACCGCCCGGAGGCGAATTCCACGCCTGCCGGTCCAGCTCGTTGAACGCGTCCCACACGGCGTCGACGGCCTTGGCGATGAGCTTGTCGATCGCGTGTACCGCGCCGACCTGTTCGGCGGGAGTCGGGCGGTCCGGCGGATCGTCGACCACCGTGCCCAGGGCTTCCTTGATCGCGTCCTCGAGCAGATCGACCTGCTTGGTGACCTCGTTGGCCACGTCGGCGGAGGCGGCGGCCATCTCGGCGATCTGGTCGTCGAGGGAGTTCCACTGGTCCTGATAGTCCTTGACGTCGGCGGCCCGGAGTTTGTATTGCTGCTTCATCTCTCCGGTGCCCGGCATCTCGGCCCCGCCGAGACCGTCGAGGTATTTCGCGGTGATCCGGGTGGCGTTCTTGTTGCCGAGACCCTTCTTCAACGCTTCCAGCGTTGCTTCCGCCCGCGCGATATAGGGATTCAGAATGGGGGCGTCAGTAAATCGCCGAAACTTCACCGGTTCCGGAGCCACCGTCCACCTCCACCACACGATGCCGCAGCATGCGCTCCCTGCCCTGTCTGCCACAGGCGCAGGTGACCACGGCAAGAAGTAGCAGATTCCGCCCGCACGCACGAGCCGCGATATTCCCTCCGGCGAGAAGGCCACCGCGGGATCGGCCTCAGATCACCGCGCCGACATCGGTGGCGACGAGATGATCGAGCGCGCGTTCGGCGACGGCGGCGATCGTCATCGACGGATTGCACGCGGCGGTAGTGCCCGGCATCAGCGCCCCATCGAGCACGTAGAGCCCGCGCTGACCGAGCACCCGGCCCTCCAGGTCGCAGACGCTGCCCATGCTCGCCCCGCCGAGCGGATGCCAGGTGGACGGGAACGCGGCATTGGTGTCGAGCAGGGCGGTGCCCGGTCCGGCGATGCGGTGCGCGGTGGGCCCGATGTGGTTGTCCTGGATGAAGGAATCGCCATCGACCGGCCAGTGCAGCACCGCCTGTTCGGCCGCCGCGTCGTAGTGGAACGCGCCGCGGCCGGCGCTGACGCCGTAGCCGACCATCATGGTCGACTTCGGATCGACAGGCATGGGCGGGATCGAGGCCTGGATGAGCGTGCACGCGGAGTTCGGGTCCGCCCAGTTCAGGCTGCCGTACACGACCGGACCGCCCTGTGCGGGACCGAAATCCGCGGCCGGGTTGGTCCAGACGTAGATGCGGTCGGCATTCGTGCCCCAGTTCTGGCCCAGCGCATCGGGCAGATCGGGGATCAGTCCCCTGGCTCCGGCGCGCACCAGCAGCTTCGTCGTGTTGAGGCTGCCCGCCGCAAGCACGAGCGCCCCGGCGGTGATGACGATGTTCTCCTGGACCGTGCCGGTGCTGTCGATGCGGTCGACGTGCACGATCCAGCGTCCGTCGGCGCCGCGTTCGATATCGGTGACCTCGTGCAGGGTGCGGACCTGCACCCGCCCGGTGGCTTCGGCCGCGGCGACATAGGTGACGTCGACGGAGTGCTTGCCGCCGTTGTTCACCCCCATCGCGCCATCACCGTTGGTGTAGGACGGTTTCATCTCCCCGCGCAGCTCGGCCAGCGCGAAGTTCCAGTCGATGGGCATGGGAATCTTCGACAGCGGCAACCCGGCGCGGCGCACGTGGTCGGCGAAGACGCGGGCGGCGGCGTAATTCGGGTGAGCGATCAGCTCCTCGGGCGCGACCGCGAGCCCGAGCATCCGCGCGACCCGCGGGTAGTGCACGCGATCCATGGTGGCCCAGTCGAGTTCGGCCGGGAAATGCGTGTTGAACACCGCTTCGTCCGGCTGCAGCGACATGCCCTGGTAGATCAGCGATCCGCCGCCGAGCCCCGCCGCGCACAGCGCCGTCATGTTCTGCCCCGGTACCGCTTCGACCAAGCCGGTGTAGGGCTCGAAGGCCAGTGGCTGCCCGAACAGGTTCGGGCTGGACCGATGCCAGAGCATGCGCTTGTCCGGTGCGGAGGCACGCGGGAAGGTCTCCGCGTTCGGCCCCGTCGGCCAGCGCATGCCGCGCTCGAGCAGCAGTACCGGCACTCCCGCCTCGGCCAGCCGCAGCGCCGTCACTCCGCCGCCGAAACCGGAACCGATCACCACGACGCGGTGCTCTTCCCTGGTGAGCCGAACTCCGTTGACCCGCGCGGCGATGGCCGGCTTCGGGTCGGACATCCTGGCTCCGGCGAGCACGGCCGCGGTGGCCACCGCCCCGGTCAGCAGCGAGCGGCGGGAGAGCAGTGACATGAAAGATCCTTACGACGAGCCGAGTGCGGGTGCACGGCGCATCGCTCGGCAGCACTGGCGAGTCCTGCCATCGGGTGGCCAGCGCTGGTCACGTGATGGTCCGGATGCGCCGTGCGTCGGTCACCGAGGATCCCGGCGCGACCTCTCCACGCCGGTAACTCGGTTACCGAGTAACGACGTTACTGCACCGGAGTGCCTCGTGCTCGAGAAATCGAAGAACTCGATCCTGATTCGTCGCCATGCATCGTCTGCCACGCCGGCATCCACCGCGGGGCATGATGTCGTCGAGCCCGCCGAAGACACACGATCTGCCCGTCGGTGTAGCCCCGCCGGTCTCGAGCGCCGCCGGGCGGATCAATTCAGCCGAGCAGGTGGCGCCGTGCCCAGTCCGGATCGAACCAGCCGGGGGCCTCGGCCCGGAACGCGGCCGCCGGCCACGCGCCCGCCCCGGTGGGGATCGAGCCGATCAGCTCGGCGCCGGTCACGCGCGGCAGGTCGGTGCGGTTGGTTTCCATGGCCAGATCGGGAACGTCCGGCCAGGACCCGATGACCAGACCAGCGCATTCCACACCGGCCGCCGCCAGCGCGCGGGTGGTGAGTTCGGTGTGGTTGAGGGTGCCGAGACCGGGGGCGGTGACGACCACGACCGGCGCGCCGAGCTTTGCCGCCAGATCGAGCAGGGTGAACTCACCGATACGGACCAGCACGCCGCCCGCACCCTCGACGAGGACGAGGTCGGCGGTGAGTTCGGTGATGGCCGACAGTGTTTCGTCGATGGTGAGCAGTGGTGCGCCGCAACGGCGGGCCGCCGTGTCGGGGGCCAGCGGTTCCGGATAGCGGGCCAGTTCGAGCGTGCTGGTGACGCCGGAGAGTTGCGTGATGGTCGCCAGATCGCCGGGCTCGTCCTCGGCGACACCGGTCTGGGCGGGTTTGCACACCGCGACCGAGCGCCCGGCCGCCGTGGCCGTGGCCGCCAATGCGGCGGTGACAATGGTCTTGCCGACATCGGTCGACGTTCCGGTAACGAACATCAGCGTCATCGCTACCCCCGCACCGTCGACACGAGCCCCGCCGAGAGCGCCGCCGTCGCGGGCCAGCCGCCGACCGGATACGTCGGACTGCCCGCTGCCTGCCGTGCCGCGGCCAGCACCTCGCCGAGAACCGTGGCAATGACCTCGATCTCCGCCGGGGTCAGGTTCGCGCGCGCCGTGAGCCGCAGCCGGGACGTCCCTTCCGGCACCGACGGCGGACGGAAACAGCCGACGTCGAGGCCGCGCGCCCGGCATTGCTGCGCGGCCTCGAAGGCCACCTGCGCCTCACCGAGCACCACCGAGACCACCGCCGAATCCGGTTGCGGCACACCGGCGATCCGCGCGATATCGGCGGCCCGATCCAGCACCCGCTGCGCGATACCCGGATCGCCGCGCAGGATCCCCAGCGCCGCGCGGGCCGCGCCGACAGCGGCGGGCGCCAGCCCGGTATCGAAGATGAACGTGCGCGCCGCGTCGATGAGGTGGGCGCGCACCCGGCCACTGGCCAGCACCGCTCCCCCTTGGGCGGCAAGGGCTTTCGACAGGGTCGCGGTGATCACCAGATCCGGTTCCCCGGCCAGCCCCACTTCCTGCACCAGCCCACGGCCACCGGTGCCACGGACACCGA
This sequence comes from Nocardia sp. CDC519, assembly GCF_059509835.1. NCBI lineage: Bacteria > Bacillati > Actinomycetota > Actinomycetes > Mycobacteriales > Nocardiaceae > Nocardia > Nocardia sp. CDC519. The sequence continues at coordinate 5,046,335 of NZ_CM183377.1, forward strand.
GCCCGTGCGCCTCGTCGACGACGAGCACCGCACCGTTGGCGCGCGTCACCCGGTGCAGTTCGGCCAGCGGAGCCAGGTCGCCGTCGGCGCTGAACACCGAATCGGTGAGCACCAGTGCGCGTTCCTCGGTGCGATTCGCCAGCAGCCGGTCCACCGCCGCGACATCACAGTGCGGCGCGATCTCCACCCGCGCCCGCGACAGCCGGCAGGCGTCGACGAGCGAGGCATGACTGCCCGCGTCGGAGACGATCAGCGAGCCACGACCGGCCAGCGCCGTCACCACGCCGAGATTGGCGGCATACCCGGAGGCGAACACCAGCCCGGCTTCGGCACCCATGAATTCGGCGAGCTCGGCCTCGAGCAGTTCGTGTTCGGTGGTCGTCCCGGTGACCAGCCGCGATCCGGTGGAACCGGCGCCCCACCGTCGCACGGCCGCGACCGCGCCCTCGATCACCTCGGGGTGGCGCGCAAGCCCCAGATAGTCGTTCGATGCCAGATCGATGGACGGTGACTGCGGTTCCCGTGCCCGCAGCTGCCGCCGCAGCCCCGCCCCCACCCGCTCGGCAGCACGCGCGTCCAGCCAGCTCAATGGATCGGTACTCACAGCTGAACACCATACTTGAACGGCGTTCAGGAGGGTGACCGGGGCCACCGGATACGCACCGGCGACGGCCTCACGAGCCGAACCAGCTCGGCGTATCCATCCGGAAGAGCTCACCCGGCGCCAGCACCCGGAGATCGGCGTCGAGTGCGGCCATCCGGTCGGCGCCGAGCAGGGCCGACCAGCGCGCGTGGATGCGGTCGAAGGTCTCGGCAGAGCGGTCCAGCACCTCGATGCCGCGATCGCTGAGCGTGTAGACCTTGCGCCGGGCGTCGGCCGGATCATGGCCACGACGCAGGTAGCCGAGGTGTTCGAGGTTGTCGATGTGCTTGCCCGCGGCCTGTTTGGAGATGCCGAGGGCCCGCCCGAGGTCGGCCGCAGTGCACCCCTGCGGCCCGCTGCGCGCGATCGCCTGGAACACGAAGCCGTGCATCGGCCGCAGATCGGGGTGGCCGCGCTCGGCCAGGCCGGCGTGCACTTCGTCGATGACCGCACGGAAGGCAGCCAGCATCCGCAGTGGCAGCTCGAAGCCACCGGCATCCCTTGACATGATGGACAACCTCGTTAACTATATGGACAACATCGTTGTCTATCTTAAGGACGTAACTCCGTGACCGTCATCCGACACTCCGAAACCCGCCGCACGGAAACCCCCGGCGGCATCATGACCACCCTCGCCTCCCCCACCCAGGGCGGCGCCTCGCTCCCGCTGTGGCGTGTCGAGCTCGCGCCCGGCCAGTCCGGCCCGCTGCATTTCATCGATGCCGAACAGGTGTGGACCGTCCTCAGCGGAAGCGCCGAGGTCACCGTCGACGGCGCCGATCACGTCATCGCCGCAGGCGACACGATCATCCTGCCGCCCGATGTGTTGCGCCAGATCAGCGGTGGTGCAGAAGGTTTCACCGCCATCGTCACCGCTCCCGCAGGCGCCCGAGCCGGCGCCCCGGACCGGGACGGCACCATCGTGCCGCCCTGGATCGCATAGCGGCCGGGCACGACCCGCACAGCCGAATCAGCTCGCCTCAGCGCTCATGCGACCCGGGCCGCCGCGACCATCGCCGAGGTGATCGCCTGGACATCGCCGGTAGTGCTGATGAACGGCGGCATCGTATAAATGAGATTCCGGAAGGGCCGCAACCAGGCGCCTGCCGCAACGGCCGCATCGGTGGCCGCGCGCATGTCGACGGGGTGATCGAGCTCGATCACCCCGATCGCGCCGAGCACCCGGACGTCGGTGACGCCGGGCAACTCCCGCGCCGGAGCCAGGCCGGTACCCAGCTCGGCTTCGATGCGGGTCACCTCGCCCTGCCAGTCGCGGGAGAGCAGCAGTTCGGTCGATGCCACCGCGATCGCGCACGCCAGCGGGTTACCCATGAAGGTCGGCCCGTGCATGAGCCCACCGTGTGCGGCGCTGAGGGTTTCGGCGATCTGCTCGGTACTCAAGGCGGCGGCCAGCGTCAGATAACCACCGGTCAATGCCTTGCCGACACACATCACATCCGGGCTCACTCCCGCGTGTTCGGCGGCGAAAAACGTTCCGGTCCGGCCGAATCCGGTGGCGATCTCATCGAAGATCAGCAGCACGCCGTTGGCGTCGCAGAGCCGGCGCAGTTCACCGAGATAGCGCGGATCGTGCCAGCGCATCCCGCCCGCGCCCTGCACCACCGGTTCCACGATGACGGCGGCCAGCTCGTCGGCGTGCTCGCGCACCGCCCGCTCGAGTTCGGCGACATAGCCGGGATCGAAGTCTGTCGGCGGAGCGGGCACGAAGACCTGCTCGGCGAGGATGTCGGTCCACAGCGAGTGCATGCCGCCCTCTGGATCACACACGCTCATCGGGGTGAAGGTGTCGCCGTGGTAGCCGCCGCGCCAGGTGAGCAGGCGGCGTTTCCCGGGGTGGCCGAGCGCGCGCTGATATTGCAGACACATCTTGGCTGCCACCTCCACCGACACCGAACCGGAATCGCAGAGGAACACCTTGTCCAGCCCGGGCGGGGTCAGCCGCACCAGCAGCTCGGACAGCCGCGCCGCCGGCTCATGAGTGAGCCCGCCGAACATCACGTGACTCATCCGCTGCGACTGCACCAGCAGCGCGGAGTCCAGCACCGGGTGCCGGTATCCGTGCACCGCCGCCCACCATGAGCTCATGCCGTCGACGAGTTCGCGGCCGTCGGCCAAGCGCAGCCTGGTCCCGGACGCGGAGGCCACCACCAGCGGCTCGGTGGTGGCCGGAAACCCGCCGTAGGGGTGCCACACGTGTTTCGCGTCGATGGCGGTGATCTCGTCGGGCGTCAGCACCACAGCAATCCTTCGCACAGTGGACGTGCCGCCACGAGCAGGCGGCCTTGAACGCTGTTCAAGTTAACATCTGAGCAGGTGCTGATGCCACGGCGGGACCGAGCAGGGCGAGACCGTCGGCCCCCGCCGCGAAACACCAGCGGCGCGGCATCCACCCTGCGCTTACCGCTCCGGCGCCTCGAGCACCCCCGGCACGGCCGCGAGACCCGCACGCAGCGCCTCGAACTCGTCCACCCCGAGGTGAGCGCGCAGTTCGCGCTCGATGCTCGCGATGCGATCAGCGGCCAGGGCGAGCGCCTGGCGCCCGGAATTGGTCAGCAGCACCACCCGCGCCCGGCGGTCGGCCGGATCGACCCGGCGTTCAACCAGCCCGTGCCGCTCGAGATGGGTGACCAGTTCACCCATGGACTGCTGAGTCATCCCCGCCGCGTCGGCCAGGGCGGTGACGCGCGAGCCCGCCGGGTCCAGGTACCGGAAGACCGCGTAGTGCGCGGGCCGCAGGCCATCACCGAGCATCGCGCCCAGTTCGCGGTTCAGTTCCCGTTCCACGGACCTGGTCGCCAAGGTGAGCAGTTTCAAGATGGAGGTTTCGCCCATTGACACAATAGGAAGGTTACCTTTATATCTGGTTTCATGCACGAAACCCTCACCTTCCGCGACGGCCATCGCGTCACCCTGATGGCTCGTGGCGTCGACGACGACGGCCCCTACCTGCGGCTACAGCATCTGCTGCCGGTACCGAAACGGCAGGCCGGCCGACACTGGCACCCCGAAATCGCCGAGAGCTGGACCATCCGCAGCGGACGGCTGCGCTTCCGCATCGACGGGCGCGAGGTCATCGCCGACCCGGGCAGTACCGTCACCGCCGCACCTCGCGCGGTGCACGAATTCTGGAGCGAGCTGCCCGATACCGTCGTCGACCACGAGATCCGGCCGCCACTTCGGCATTGGCAGATGTTCCAGCTGTGGTCCGCCCTCGACAACGCGGGCAAAACCACCGGCGCGGGCGTCCCGCGCAATCCCGTCGCGCTCGCCATGCTCTGGGAGCTCCAGGACGGCTACCTCGCCGGCATCCCGGCCCCCGTCCAGCGCGCGGTCCTCGGCACCCTCGCCCGCCTCGCCCGCCGCACCGGATACCACCGCCGCTGGCTGCCCGCGACCTCGGCCACCGCCGGTCCGCCCGCTTAACGCGCAGGGCCGCAGCGGCGGCGACCGAGCGACCGTTAGTGTCGTTGCCATGGTTTCGCCCGATCCCGCGTCCGCCGCGGCACCGCTGGGTGTCTGGCCGGGTAGCGCGTATCCGCTGGGCGCCACCTACGACGGGACCGGCACCAATTTCTCGCTGTTCACCGAGGTCGCCGACGCGGTGGAGTTGTGCCTGGTCGACAAGCAGGGCACCGAGACCCGGATCGGGCTGGAGGAGGTCGACGGGCACGTCTGGCATGCCTTCCTGCCGGGGGTCGGTCCGGGACAGCGCTACGGGTTCCGGGTGCACGGCCCGTTCGATCCCGACCGCGGCCTGCGCTGCGATCCGAGCAAATTCCTGCTCGACCCGTACGGCAAGGCCTTCGACGGCACGTTCACCGATCACCGCTCGCTCTCTACCTACGGCGAGGATTCGCTCGGCCACACCATGACCGGTGTGGTGATCAACCCGTTCTTCGACTGGGGCACCGACCGATCGCCGAAGCGGCCCTACCACGAGACGGTGATCTACGAGGCCCACGTCAAGGGCATGACCATCACCCACCCCGACGTTCCCGAGGAACTGCGCGGCACCTACGCGGGGCTGGCGCATCCGGCGATCATCGACCATCTGCGCGGCCTGGGCGTCACCGCGATCGAGCTGATGCCGGTGCACCAGTTCCTGCACGACCGCATCCTGCTCGACCAGGGCCTGCGCAACTATTGGGGCTACAACAGCTTCGGCTACCTCGCCCCGCATCACGAGTACGCGGCGGGCGCGCGGGCCGGCGCGGCGGTGACCGAATTCAAGGCGATGGTGCGGGCACTGCACGCCGAGGGCATCGAAGTGATCCTGGACGTGGTCTACAACCACACCGCCGAGGGCAATCACCTGGGGCCGACCATCGGTTTCCGCGGCATCGACAATGCCGCCTACTACCGGCTGATGGACGACGACCCCGCGCACTACATGGATTACACCGGCACCGGCAACAGCCTCAACGTGCGCCATCCGCACACCTTGCAGCTGATCATGGATTCGCTGCGGTACTGGGTGCTGGAGATGCACGTCGACGGTTTCCGGTTCGATCTGGCCGCCACGCTGGCCCGCGAACTGCACGATGTGGACCGGTTGTCCACGTTCTTCGATCTAGTGCAGCAGGATCCGGTGGTCAGCCAGGTCAAGCTCATCGCCGAACCGTGGGACGTCGGCGAGGGCGGCTATCAGGTGGGCAACTTCCCGAGCCTGTGGACCGAATGGAACGGCAAATACCGCGATACGGTGCGCGACTACTGGCGCGGTGAGCACGCCACCCTCGGCGAGTTCGCGTCCCGGTTCACCGGGTCCTCGGATCTGTACGAGGCCACCGGGCGCAGACCCAGCGCCTCGATCAACTTCGTCACCGCCCACGACGGCTTCACCCTCCGGGACCTGGTGTCCTACAACGACAAACACAACGAGGCCAACGGCGAAGGCAACCGCGACGGTGAAAACCACAACCGGTCCTGGAACTGCGGGGTGGAAGGACCCACCGACGACCCGGAAGTGCTCGCGTTGCGTGATCGCCAGTCGCGCAACCTGCTGGCCACGCTGATCCTGAGCCAGGGCACCCCGATGCTCGCGCACGGCGACGAGATGGGCCGCACCCAGCTCGGCAACAACAATGTCTACTGCCAGGATTCGGCATTGTCCTGGATGGATTGGTCGCTGGCGCACAAGAACGCCGATCTGCTCGCGTTCACCCGCGCGGCGATCGCCTTGCGCACCGCGCATCCGGTGTTCCGCCGCCGTCGGTTCCTGGCCGGCGGCGCCGTGCGCGAGGGCGGGCATCCCCGCGATATCGCCTGGCTGACCCCCGACGGCGCGGAGATGACGGTCGCGGACTGGGACAGCGGCTTCGGCCGGGCGCTGGCGGTGTTCCTGAACGGCGAAGGGATCCCGGAGCCGGGCCCGCGCGGTGAACGCATCACCGACGATTCGTTCCTGCTGTGCTTCAACGCCCACGACAGCGCCCTGGATTTCACCCTGCCCACCCCCGATTTCGGCGCCGAGTGGTCGGTCGCCCTGGATTGTTCCGCACCCGACGGACGTGCCGAGGCCAGCTATGCCGCGGCGAGCACCGTCACCGTCACCGCCCGTTGTCTGCTCGTCCTCCGCCGCACCGCCTGACCGATACGAACATGACCGAGAAGAACCTGACCGCCACGCATCTCACCGATCCACAGTCCATGCGCCGCCCGGCCCGGTCGACGCCGGTGCGCAGCACCTACCGGCTGCAACTGCGCCCGGACCTGCTCACCTTCGCCGACGCCGCCGCCATCGCCGAATACCTGCAGCAGCTGGGCATCTCGCATCTGTATCTGTCGCCGGTGATGACCGCCGCGCACGGTTCGACGCACGGCTACGACGTCACCGATCCGACCACGGTGTCGGCGGCGCTGGGCGGCCCGGCCGGGCTCAAGGCGCTCTCGGACGAGGTGCGCAGCCGCGGCATGGGGTTGATCGTCGATCTGGTGCCCAACCATGTGGGTGTCGGCGATCCGCGGCAGAACCCGTGGTGGTGGGATGTGCTGCGGCACGGACCGGAATCGCAGTACGCGCATTACTTCGATATCGACTGGAGCCCGCTCAACGGCGCCGGCGGACGGCTGGCGCTGCCGGTCTTGCAGAGCGAGAACGATCCGGCGGCCTTGACGGTGGACCGGTCCGGTCCAGAGCCGATGCTCGCGCTGCACGATCTGCGGTTTCCGATCGCGCCCGACACCGACGGCGACAACGCGCTGCGCATCCACGACAAACAGCATTACCGGCTGGTGAGCTGGAAGGCGGGCCTGTGCAGCTACCGCCGGTTCTTCGCGGTGAGCGGGCTGGCGGCGCTGCGTCAGGAAGATCCGGAGGTGTTCGAAGCCACCCATCGTGAGCTAGCGGCCTGGTGTGAACACGATCTGATCGACGGTGTGCGCGTCGACCACCCCGACGGGCTGTCCTATCCGGCGGCCTATCTCGCCCGGCTGCGCAGCCTCATCGGCCCCCACCGGCTGCTGCTGGTGGAGAAGATCCTCGCCAACCGGGAACCGCTGGACGCGACCCTGCCCATCGACGGCACCACCGGTTACGACGCGCTCGCCGATATCGGCGGGGTGCTGATCGACCCCGGCGGTGAGCAGACGCTGACGGAGTTGTCCCAGCATTTCGCCGGCCACGGCAGCGACCGCGCCTGGATCGGCGAGAAGCAGCACCGCATCAAGCGCGCGGTGGCCGAAAGCATTCTGGCACCGGAGATCCGGCGGCTGGTGGCGGCGGTCAAACGCGACGCGGGCGTGAACGGCTTCGACGCCTCCGGGATCAGCGATATGGCGCTGACCAACGCCACCATCGAGGTGCTGGCGTTCCTTCCGGTGTACCGGGTCGATTACACGCCGCTGGCCGGGATGACCGGCGCCGTGGTCGCCGATGTGGAAAAACGCAACAGCGAACTCACCGCGCCGCTGTCGGTACTGGTGGCGGCGCTGGCCGCCGGCGGCGAGGCGGCGGTGCGGTTCAGCCAGGTGGGCGGCGCGATCACGGCCAAAGCCGTCGAGGACACCATGTTCTACCGGGCCGCACGGCTGGTGTCGCTGCAGGAGGTGGGCGGCAACCCGGCCCGATTCGGGCATTCGCTCAACGAGTTCCACCTCGCCAACAGCGAACGCGCACAACGCTGGCCCGCGACCATGACCGCGCTGTCGACCCACGACACCAAACGCGGTGAGGATGTGCGCGCCCGCATCGGGGTGCTGTCACAGGTGGCGACGCGGTGGGCGCGGTCGGTGGCGACCTGGCTCGAGCTCACCCCCGGCCCCGACGGCGCGACGGCACTGTTCCTGTTGCAGAACATGTTCGGGGTGTGGCCCGCCGACGGCCGTCCCGCCGCCTCGGTGCCCGGGCTACGCGATCGGCTGCACCGGTTCGCGGAGAAGGCGATTCGCGAGGCAGGCGAGCACACCTCCTGGGAGGAACCCGACCCCGAATTCGAGACCGCCGTGCACACCTGGATCGATGCGGTGATCGACGGCCCGGTCGGTTCCGGGCTCGGCGATCTGGTGCACGAACTGGCCCCGCATGCCTGGTCGGATGCGCTGTCGCAGAAACTGCTGCAACTGTGCGGGCCCGGGATTCCGGACGTCTATCAGGGCTGCGAGCTGTGGGAGGACTCGCTGGTCGACCCGGACAACCGGCGTCCGGTGGATTTCGCCACCCGCGCCGGCATGCTGCAATCACTGACGGGCACACCGGGTTTGGACACCACCGGGGCGGCGAAGATGTGGATCGTCGCCTATGCGCTGTGGTTACGCCGGGAGCGGCCGGACTGCTTCGTCGGCGGCACCTATCTGCCGTTGTTCGCGACCGGCGAGCAGGCGGGCAAGCTGGTGTCCTACGCCCGCGGCCGCGCCGGCGACGCGCCGGAGGTGATCGTGGCCGCGACCCGGCACAGCGTATCGCTGGCCGAGACCGGCTGGGGTGACACGGTGCTGGATCTACCGCAGGGCACCTGGACCGACCGGCTCACCGGGCACACCTTCCAGGGCCGGGCGCGGCTGGAGAAGCTGTTCGCCCGGCTCCCGGTGGCGCTGCTGGTGCGCTGAACGCTCAGGCGCCCAGTTTCGCCGTCACCGGGACGGTCTTCTCGATGAGTTCCTCGGGGAACATTCCGCCCAGCTCCTCGCGCCAGCGGCGCAGGTTGGCGGGGCGGTACTCGTCGTTCTGGGTGCAGGAGGCCAAACGGATGCCGATGTCCTCGGCGACGCCGAGTTTGCGCCAGGAATCCCAGTGGAACCGCGGACTGCGCGGATTCCGCAGCGCCCGCGCCAGATTCAGGACCCGGTAACCGATGCCGAGCGAGTCGTGCCTGCGCATGTGGTCGGCGCCCGCGGTGCAACGCTCGGACAGCGCGTCGAGGCGCTCGCGGTCGAACACCAGCCCCACCGATTCGGCTTCGGCCACCATCCACCGCAACGTGATATCCGACAGCCCGCATTCGGCGTAACCGCCACCGATATCGCTGTGCACGCCCTCGAACCACACCTGCTTCACCCGCTGGAAACCCCTGCGGTACTTCACATTCGGCTCCACCGGGACCTCCCACAGGCAGGGCTCGAAGTTGCGGCGCCGCTCGTCGATGGCCAGGGCCTGGCGCGCGCAGTGCACCGCGGGACCGAGGCGCACGTCGTGGAATTTGTGCCGCAGCGACGTCAGCCCCGGCACCCCCAGCGCGCCGACAGTGTCGAAGACGCCGAGGAAATCGATCTTGGCCGGACCGGGGTGGCAGTTCTCGCTCCGGAACTTCTCCCACTCGGCGGGTGTCTCACCGTCCGCCGGTACCGGCTGCTTGTGGATCTTCAACGCCTCCGGGTACATGCCGTCGATCATCGCTTCCGGCGTCATGATCCCGATCCGCCCGATGAGACCCGCCAAACTGCGCGCGGTGAAGGCGCCGCGGCTGAAACCGAAGATGAAGATCTGATCCCCTGGCTCCCAGTTCAACGCCAGATGCCAGTAGGCCGCCGATAGATTCGCCTCCAGTCCGAGGCCGAACGCCCCGCCCATCAGGCGGTCGGCCAGGAAGCCCTGGGTGCCGGGCCCCGGTACGTAGGTGACCCACTGGGCGACCGGCCGCCCCTGCTCGTCGGGCGCCTCGATCCGGATGGTCTGCGCGATCTTGATGATGTTGGATACCGTCGTGCTCGACTCGGCCTTCCAGGTGCCGTCGCAGCACACCACAAGTCGTTTCATATCCAGATCCTCCCGCCGCGCCCGCTCCGGGACCCGCGTACTCGACTACCCGAATATTCGTTCCCGCCCCCGGGGCCGTTAATGAGCGATTACTCGTGCCACCGTAACGACCCGCGGGTTCGCCGCGCCAGACCTCGACGCGTCGTCAGTTCTCGTCGTAGACGACGTGATAGCGGCGGGTGTAGCGGTTGAGCGCCGCCGGATCGAAACGGCCGCCCGAGGTGACCTCGGTGCGATGTTCGATGATCGCCTCGACCACGCACTCCCAACCGCCGGGTGAGGAGATCTGGACGACGCGCGGGGGCGGGTTCGAGCCAGGACGAAGCGCGTGCGGCACACCATGCGGCAACAGGACCACCTGGCCTGGACCCGCGACCTGGATACGGTCGTCGAATTCGACTTCGAGGAGACCGTCCAGCACATAGATGCACTCATCGGCGACGTGGTGCGTGTGCCGCGGAATCGGTTGGGCAACCGTGACTTCCAGTGCCGAGAACAGTCCGTCGGTGTCCTCGGTACGTGCCTTCACACTGAAGGCCGGGGGAATCGGGATACGGCCGGGCCGGGCTTCCCCCTTGCCGAGCAGGTAGAAACGATCGGGGTCGCCCCACTCCTTCGGGTCGTCGTGGCCCAGGTGGTAGCGCATGCCGAAGGGCTTGCCGATCTCGTTGGCCTCGACCCAGTCACGATCGGCGGTCCAGTCACCACTCTGCCGCGCCTCGGCCACCGCCTCCAGGTAGCGCTCCCAACCGGACGGCGCGGACAGCTGCAACGCGTGTACCGGAGTGTCCGCTCCGCCGAGGTTGCGCATCGCGTGGGTGATGCCGCGCGGAACCAGGAAGCACATTCCGCTGGTGAAGCGGTGGGTGTTACCGCGGTAGTCCAGCCCGAGCTCGCCGTCGATGACATAGACGAACTCGTCGAAGTTGTCGTGCACATGGGCGGGAATGTCGCCGTTGCCGCGGTTCTCCATCAGGGTGAACCGGCCCTCGGTGTCGTCGGTGCCCGCCTTGACGGTCGTCCACGGCGGCAGCGGGACTCGGGTGGGCCGTGAGGCGCCGGCCTCGAGCAGATAGAAGCGATCCTTGGACATCACAATCCTCTCCCGAACCGGATTCGGATTCCGGTTCCGATTACCGACCATCGCAGAGCCCGCGGCCGCTGTCAATCCCCGGGGCACGCCCCCCCGGCCGCCCGCCGGGTGTCGATCAGGTAACCGGATCGCGACCATGGAGTACGCTGCCGAATCGGAATCCACTTCCGTCGACCGAAAGCCTCCACCTCATGTCGAATCCACCCCGCCGCCTGCGCGCTGATGCCGGACGTAATCGAGCTCGCGTGCTCGAGGCCGCGACCGCGCTCTTCGCCGAGCGCGGGGACGAGGTCCAGATGTCGGAGGTCGCCGGCGCCGCGGGCGTGGGCGTCGGAACGATCTATCGCCACTTCCCCACGCGGCAGGCGCTCATGGAGGCCATCGCCGAACAGCGCTTCATCCAGATTCTGGACTCCGCCCGGACCAAACGGCCGGAATTCGCCACCGGCATCGAGGCGGTGCGATGGCTGCTGTCACATGTCGGCCAGGTACACGAAGGGGGGCGCACCCTCTCGAGGATGATCGAGTCGACGCTCGGCAGCATCGCCCCACAGGGCCCCGTCGAAGCCGAACTCTTCGAGTTCGCTTCATCGATTCTCGAGCAGGGCAGATCCGACGGATCCCTGCGCCCTGATGTCACCTCCGACGACCTCTACATGATCGTCGGTTCGCTCGCCACCGTGGTGCGCGCCGATCTCGGCGACTGGCATCGGTTCATCGACATCGTCCTCGATGGCCTGAAGCCCTGAGACTTTCGGCATTCCAGCACACGGGCGTCGCGTCGGCCACACATTCCGCTCACCCGGCGAGGGATTCGATGAGGTATCGGCCGACATCGCCGAGGACTTCCTCCGTGCGCGCCGCAACGCCGGTCGCCAACTCGGTCATAGCCGACATCGCCGCACACTGGGCCTGGCCACCGCACTGATCCTTCGAGCTCCGCGCACGGTCACCGCGTCGGCCATCGGCACGGGTGCCGTCATCGCGGCCGCGGGTATGGCGTGGTGGCTCAGCCATCCGGTCGACCAGAGCCGCCCGGGGGCACCGGAATGCCTACCGGGTAACGCGATCTACAACGTCACACACGGCTCCACCTGCTGACGGGCACCCCGGGGCATGGCCGCCGTCGGCGTGCCATGCCCCGAGACGAGCCCCCAGGCCACCATCGACGCCCACCAGGGCGGCGATCGCATCCAGAAGTTTCCTTGACAAGCGCGATATCTCCTCCTGTACCGTATCGGAATGTGAATCCGCTTCCGAATAGAGCGTCTGTGGACTCGGCCGCCCGGCGCAGGAGGTATGACATCTCATGAGCACAACGCTTCTGGCGACGCATGTGACCGCAGCGCTACTGCTGGCGGTGCTGCTCGGTGTGCAGTGCGGCGAGCTGGGCCGGCTGCGGCGCGCGTCGACGACTCGGGCACCGAGGCGAGTGCTGATCTCGATCGGCGCGATCCTGCCGGTCACCGTGTTCGTCGCGGGAACCGGTGGCCGGCTGTTGAATTCGGGATCACACGTCGGCGCGTGGGCCGCCGCCGGCATGGTCTCCAGCACACTCATCTTCCTCACCTCCCTGAACGCACTGCGAGTGCTGGGGCGGCGGAAGACGGCCTCGGTCGCCATCGGCGCCGCTGCCGCGGTGACGATCGCCGCATCGCAGTGGGGCACACCGGCATTCACCCTGGCCGGCGCCTACCTCATGGCCGCTCGCCCCACAGACCTGATCCCGGCGTTCGCACCGATCGCGCTGGCGGTCGCGGTCACCGTGGTGATGTGCGTGCGGGCCACGGCGGGTCGCGTCGCGGCGGCCTGACGAATCGAATCATCGACACATCGAGCAGTGAGGAATTCAGATGACACCCACACACACCACCGAGGCGTCGTCGGAGGACGTCGTCCGACTCAAATATTGGTCAGCGGCAACAATTTTCGCGAGACTCGCGCTCGGCGTGGGCTTCCTGTCCGCGGTCGGCGACCGGTTCGGACTGTGGGGTGAACCGGGTACCGGCAATGTCGCCTGGGGCGAATTCGAGGCGTTCACCGCCTACGTCGACGATCTGGCGCCGTATATGCCCGAACTGCTGGTCGACATCACCGCCTGGACCTCGACTGCCGCCGAAGCGGTGCTCGGCGTCGCACTGCTGCTCGGAATCGCGATGCGGTGGACGGCCGCGGCGACGCTGGTGACCCTGCTCGCGTTCGGCGGATCCATGTTCTTCTTCTCGGGCCCCGAATCACCGTTGAACGCCTCGGTGTTCAGCGCGGCCGCCGCCGCGGCGCTGCTGGCGCTGTCGCCGGAACGCGCGCACGTACTCAGCGTCGATCATCGCCGCCGCGGCCCTTCCGCTCGCGCAGGAGCCGAGCGATGACATACATCGACGAGGACATGCGCCGCGTTGTCGACCGGGCCAAGCTGGCCTTCGTCGCGACCGTGCGGCCCGATCATTCGCCGAACATCTCGCCGAAGGGGTCGGTGCGCGTCTACGACGACCAGCACCTGGTGTTCATGGACATCGCCTCACCCGGCACCGTGGCGAATCTGGCGCAGAACCCGGGTATCGAGATCGCCGTGGTGGACTTCATCGCCCGCCGGGGATACCGATTCACCGGCCTCGCGGAATTTCGCGATCCCGGCACCCCCGAGTACCTGTGGCTCCAGTCCTGGCTGCTGGACCGAAACGGGCCCGGCTACCCCGCGCATCGCGTCATCTTCGTCCGGGTCGAGGAGATAGCGCCGATCAATTCGCCCGCATACGAGTTCGGAAACGCCACCGAGCAGCAACTGTCGGCGCAGTGGCGCACGATCTACACCGAAGCCGGTTACTGAACGAGGACGAGACCGCGCCGTGTCCCGGTAGCACCCGTGCGGTGCCGGTCCCGTTATCGAACTACGACGAATCCGGTCGGGAGATCCCGACCGGATTCGTCGATGTTCTTGTGCCGAGCAGCTTTCCGAAATCAGCGCGCGCGGCGCAGGCCCAGGTATTGCATGGCCGCGAAGGCGCCGACGACGATGGCCTGGAGGACGGCCCATACGGTGCCGATCGCGTTCACGTCGAGTACGCCGGCGATCAGGGCCGCCAGGCTCACCACCACCCAGGCGGCGTTACCGGTGATCACCGCGCGCACGGCGACGGGGTTGATGTTCGCCGGGAGGCCCACGAGGGCGACGCCGATGCCGTAGAGGGTGAGGAAGATGCCGATGGGGATGCCGACAGCGGTGTCCAGGCCGAGCAAGGATTCGATCGGGCCGGACAGCGCGAGGTAGGCCAGGCCGTTGGCGGCGGTCACCACCGCGTCGAGGCGCAGCGAGAACCGCAGCAGGGCGGGGCCGGGGGCGAGCAGGGTGGACACGTAGCCGGGGGCGGTGGTGGTCATGATGACTCCTGGAGGTTTCGGAAGGTGGTCGAGGTCAGGCGGCGGTGGGGACCTTGTCGAGGAAGCCGTAGACGCCGGCGATGCGGCCGTCGGCGATGATCGCGACGTCGAACCCGACGATGACGACGGGCCCGTCGACGGGGCCGAGTTCCCAGGTGAAGCGCACCTGATCGTGGTGGCCGTCGACGGGGCCGGCCGGGCGGAACACCCAGCCGGGGAACTGTGCCTGCACGCCGGCGATGGCGGCGCACAGCTGCGCATGGCCGGCGACCGACACCAGCGGGTCGACGTAGGTGGCGTCGGGGGTGAAGACGCGCTCGACGGCGGCCACGCGGGCCTGCTCGTCGGTGGTGTTCCAGGCTTCCAGGTACTGCGCGACGAGAGTGTTCATCGAGTCCTCCATAACGTTCTGATCTGCGGTTTCTCCGCTCGATCCGGTGCTGAGAACTACGTTATGGGCGGGCAGGGGGTCGCCGAATCAGTCACCTATAAGTACTTTTCCGACGGCATTACCTATGGGCGTGGTCAACCGCTCGTGCGTCGGCACGACACTCTCCACCCGGCGTCACCGCGGGGCGACCCACCCGGCTCCACGACGTCGGCAGGCCGGTGACCCGCCACCGACGAGCCGGTGAGTCGCGGTGCCCCGGGCACGGTAGTGTTCGCTGCCGAGACCGGCGCGTGGACCGCTGGCTGAAAGAGGGGGATCCCAGTGGATTTCGGCACGAACGACGACTCGGCGACCGAGTACGAGCCGTACCCCACGGGCGCGAACAGCGCGCCGGGCGCCTGGCAGGCGCCGCATGACGCTGCGCCGCAGCAATGTCCGGTCGCCATGCCCGCGCCGGTGCGAGCGGCTCAGATCATCTCCTGGGTGTTCGGTGCGGTGGGCGCCGGGCTGATTGCGGTGGCGGTGGCCGCCGACAACTGGGAGCTGGTCGGCGCGCTCATCGGGGGTTACCTGCCCGCCGTCTTTCTCGTGATCCTGGCGTTCGGTTTCGGGGTGAACGGGAACGGCGTGCGGGTATCCGCGATCGTCGCCGCCTGCCTCGGCATGTTGCTCGGCCTCGGCGCGGTGACACAGGGACTTCCGCCCGGTCTCCTCGGCGTCGGCATGTGCCTGGCGATTGTGATCCTGCTGTCGCAGCGCAGCGCGGCGGACTGGTTCCAGCGGCCGCAGTGAGTTCGCGTGCACAACCCCGCTCCGGGGAAACCCGCTCTCCGAGGACGTCCGCTTAGCAGGCTGCGACCTCCGAGGTCGGCGAAGCGCAGCCGTGCTCGCGCCGCCATTGCCCGGCGCTCGGCCGTGCTCATACGACCGCAGGCACGGCACCCAGCTCGAGGTGTGCGCCGCGCCAGCGCTGACGCAGCCGCCGGTCATGGCTGACGATCACCAGCGCGCCGGGATAGTCGGCGAGCGCCGCCTCCAATTCCTCGACGAGCCCGGGTGAGAGGTGGTTGGTGGGCTCGTCGAGCAGCAGCGCGTCGGTCGGCTCGCTCACCAGGCGGGCCAGCGCGAGGCGTTGGCGTTGCCCGGTGGACAGTTCGGCGACGCGGGCGGTGAGCTGGGCACGGTCGAACAGGCCGAGCGAGAGCAACCGTTCCGCCTGCCGATCCGGTGCGCCGCGGCCGCGGGCGAACGCCGCGAGCAGGGTCTCCCCCGGCCTCGGCGCCGGTGGTTGCTGGGCGAGGTAGCCGATGCGGCCGCGCCGCACGACCGTGCCCGCATCCGGGGCGCGTTCACCGGCGAGTACCCGCAGCAGAGTGGATTTGCCCGCGCCGTTGGGGCCGGTGATCAGTAGCCGGTCACCGGCGGCGAGGGTCAGGCCGGTCCGGCCGAGGCGGCCCTCGACCAGGACGTCGGTGGCCGCGAGCACCGCGCCGCGGACCGCACCGCCCCGCACGCTCGGCGTGAAGCGCAGCGGTTGCGGGGGCGGCGGCACCGGGTCGTCGAGCAGACGCCGCAGCCGCTCCTCGGCATTGCGGACGCGGCTCGCCAGCGACTGCTGGACGCGGCCGCCCGCCCGGTCGTAGGCCATCTTGTTGTTGTCGCGCATCACCCGTCCCGGCGCGACCCGACGCGCGGTGGTCGCGGCGGCCTCCCGCTGCCGGGCGACGTCGCTCTGCCATTGCGCGTAGGACTGCTCCCAGCGCTGCCGGGCCGCCGTCTTCGCGGCGAGGAAACCGCGGTAGCCGTTGCCGTGGCGCACCACCCGGCGGCGGTCGGCGTCGACCTCGAGCAAGCCGGTCGCGACCCGATCCAGGAAAACCCGGTCATGGGAGACCGCCACGGTGGTGCCGCGGCGGGTGCGCAGGTGATCCTCGAGCCAGGTGAGGGCATCGTCGTCGAGATGGTTGGTCGGCTCGTCGAGCAGCAGCACCTCCGGTGCCGCGGCCAGCAGGGCGGCCAGGCGCAGACGCACCTGTTCGCCGCCGGAGAGGCCGCCGACGGCACGCGAGCGCGACACCAGCCCGAGACCGAGACCGTGCAACGCCTGTTCGAGGCGGGCGTCGGCGTCGTAGCCGCCGCGCAGTTCGAAGACGGTCATCAGCTCGCCGTATTCGGTCATCGCGGCGTCGTCGCCGGTGGCCATGGCGGATTCGAGCCCGCGCATGCGGTGCTCGATGGCACGCAGTTCGCTCATGGCACGGTCGACGACCTGCTGGACCGTCAGGTGTGGTGGCAGCTGCTCATCTTGGGCGAGATAGCCGACGTCACCGTCGGAGTGGACGACGATCTCACCCCGGTCGGGGCGCTCGACCCCGGCGAACAGGCGCAGCAGGGTGGATTTGCCCGACCCGTTCTCGCCGATGATGCCGGTGCGCTCACCCGCGCCGAGCGAGCAGCTGATCTCGTCGAGAACGACGCGCCCGTGGAAGGACTTGGTGACCGCCAGCGCGGTGATCTGAGTTGGCATGCACACACTCCGAAGCATTCGAGGTCGAGGCGGCCGTGACGGACCGCTGGGACGGGTGAACACTTCGAATGAGCATCGGCAAGTACCTCACTAGTGCGACAACTGTCGTAATAGGATGACAGCCCAGACCCGTTCCGTCAAGCATCGGATGACCGACGATGAATTCCGCACCGGACAACGATCCGCCCACCAGCACTCCCCGGCCCCGGCCCGGCGGCCGGACCGCCCGTATCCGCACCCAGGTCCTCGAGGCCGTGCACGCCGAGCTGACCGAACACGGCTATGACGCGATCACCATCGACACCGTCGCCGCCCGCGCCGGGGTCCATCGCGCGACGGTGTACCGGCGCTGGCGCGATGTGGGCGGCTTGATCGCCGATGTGTTCGCCGCCGCGGCCGATATCGACTGGCAGCCCCGCGACACCGGCTCGCTACGCGGGGATCTCGCCGCGCTCAACGAGGAGATCCAGGCGTCACTGACCGAACAGCCCTCGATCGCCGGCGCGCTGATCGCGGTGTCGTTTCGGTCGGAGGAAGCGGCCCGCGCGCTGCGACAACTGTGGGAGCAGCGCTACGGGCAGTCGGAGATCGTCGTCGAACGGGCGGTGGCGCGCGGGGAGATTCCCGCCGGGACCGATGCGCAGGAGCTGTTGATCGCGGCGACGGCGCCGCTGTACCACCGGTTGGTGCTGATGCGGACACCGGCCGATCCGGGGCTGGCCGAGCGGGTCGCGGACAGTGCGGCGCGCGCGGCGGCGGCCGGGGCTTTCGTCGCGCCAGGGGCGAGCGGCCGTGCCGGCGACGATAGGTCGATCCGGCCCTGACCTCCTGTTGCGCGCTGCACTTCGCGTCCGGTCGCAGTACAGTGCTCGGCTGCCTCGTCGTGCGAGGTGTCGACGGGGCTCGAGGCGAGCGGTCGGCGCCTGGGGCCATCGGCGCGCGCCTATCCCGGGGCTCAACCGGGCCGACCGCGCCCGACGGCCCGGCTCGTCGCGCCCTCAGCTCGCGGCGGCGAATGCGCCCGCCTCGTAGGAACCGCCCTTGGTGCGGGTGATGACCAGCAATCGGTTGGCGGCGTTGATCATGGCGACCAGATACACCATGGCGGCGATCTGATCGTCGTCGAAGTGCTCGCGCACCTGGGCCCAGGTCTGGTCGGACACGCCGTGATTCGCGTCGGCGAGGCGGGTGCCCTCCTCGGCGAAGGCCAGCGCGGCGCGTTCGGCGTCGGTGAACACGGTGGATTCGCGCCAGGCGGCGACCAGGTTGATCCGGACCGCGGGTTCTCCGGCGGCGGCGAGCTCCTTGGCGTGCGCGTCGACGCAGTAGCCGCAGCCGTTGATCTGGCTGGCTCGCAACTCCACCAGTTCGATCAGGGATTTCGGCAGCGTCGAGCCCATGATCGCCATGCTGGTGTTGGCGAAACGCTTGCCGATCTTGGCGCCGAGTTCGTTGGCGTTCAGGTCGAAACGGGGTTCCATGATGTGGTCCTCACTGGTTGTCACTGGATCGGAACAACCATGAGACGAACGACCCCTGGCCCGCGTAACGACACGACCGAGTGACGTGCGCCACTGCCGCACGGTGTTACGCGAGGGCCGCGTCCGGCGTCTTGTTGGTGACATCCGAGGAGAACAGGAGCGCAGCCATGGCCGCAGCGAGCACACCGGACGCCCACCAGGACGCGGACCCGGCCACCGCCGCCTTCCTCGCGCATCGCGATCTGCTGTTCACCGTCGCCTACGAAATGCTGGGCTCGGCCGCCGACGCCGAAGACGTCCTCCAGGAGACCTGGCTGCGGTGGGCGGGCGTCGACCTCGGCGCGGTGCGCGATCAGCGGGCCTACCTGGTGCGCATCACCACCCGGCAATCGCTGGACCGGCTGCGCACGCTCGGACGGCGCAAGGAGTCCTACGTCGGCCCGTGGCTACCGGAGCCGCTGTTGACCACACCGGACGTGGCCGAGGACGTGGCGCTGGCCGAGAGTGTCTCCATGGCGATGCTGCTGGTGCTGGAGACCCTGGCACCGATCGAACGGGCGGTGTTCGTGCTGCGCGAGGTGTTCGATCTGAGTTACGAGGAGATCGGCGAGGCCGTGGACCGCAGCCCCACGGCCGTGCGCCAGCTCGCCTATCGGGCGCGGGCGCATGTCGCGGCTCGCCGGCCGCGCGGAGCAGTGTCCGACACCGAGACCCGCGGGGCGCTGGCGGCGTTTCAGCACGCGGTCGAGACCGGCGAATTACAGGGCCTGCTCGACATTCTCGCGCCGGAGGTGGTGTTCCTCGGCGACGGCGGCGGGATCGCGCGTGCCGCATCGGCGCCCATCGTGGGAGCCGAGGCGGTGGCCGGACTGCTGGCGGCCGGGCTGGGCAATCTCGCCGCGCGGTCGATGGAGGCGGCGCGGATCAACGGGTATCCGGCGCTGATCCTGCGGCTGGACGGCGAGATCGACACCGTCATCGCGGTGCGCATCGACGACGGGCTGATCACCGGGCTGTACTCGGTGCGTAATCCGGAGAAGCTGTCACGGGTGCAGCAAGAAGTGAGCTTGCGGCGCTGAGGTCCAGCGCGGGACGGCGACGGGCACGTGCGCCGCGCCGCCGAACGGTGAACCCGACTGCGGGCACCGGCGCGACGAGAGACGCTACCGTTGCCCCATGCTGCATGGACGCGAAGCCGAACAAGCCGAGATCGACCGGCTGCTCGATGCGGCGCGGGCCGGGCGCAGCGGGGCACTCGTGTTGCGCGGGGAGGCCGGTATCGGGAAGACAGCGCTGCTGGATTATGCGGCGGCGCAAGGTATTCCGGCGGCGCGCAGCGCGGGCATCGAGTCCGAGGCGGAGCTGCCGTTCGCGGGACTGCACATGCTGGTGCGGCCGGGTATGGCGTTGGTGGACCGGCTGCCCGAGCAGCAGCGCGACGCACTGCGCGGTGCGTTCGGGCTAGCGCCGCGCGACCCGGGCGATCGGATGCTGATCGGTCTGGCCGTGCTGACGCTGCTGGCCGAGGAATCCGCGGACGGACCGCTGCTGTGCCTGATCGATGACGCGCACTGGCTCGACCGTGCCACCGCCGAGGCGCTGTTGTTCGCCGCGCGCAGGCTCGACGCCGAGGGTGTGGTGATGCTGTTCGCCACCCGCGCAGGCGCTTCCGACTTTCCGGCGCCGGGCCTTCCAGAACTCCGGTTGACCGGTTTGCGGCAGGAGGACGCCGCCGCCCTGATCGACAGCACCGCACCCGACCTCGCGCCGGTGCTGCGCTACCGGCTGCTCACCGAGGCCGCGGGAAATCCGCTGGCATTGCTGGAATTGCCCGCACTGCTGGCGGCCGAAGCGCCAGGGGCAGGCCCGAATCCACTGCCGATCACCGACCGGCTGCGGATGGCGTTTCACGGCCAGATCAGCGGGCTGCCGCCGGCCACGTCGACGTTACTGCTGGTGGCGGCCGCCGCGCACACGGCGGAGCTGGCGATGGTGCTGCGGGCGGCCGAAACACTTGGCGCCCGGGTCGGTGATCTGCGGCCGGCCGAGGATGCCGGGCTCGTGCACAGCGACGGGAGCACTCTCGTGTTCCGGCATCCGCTGCTGCGCTCGGCGGTGTACCAGGGCGCGGGACTGAGCCGGCGACTGGAAGCCCATCGCGCGCTCGCCGACGTGTCGACCGCGCCGCAGGATGCCGACCTGCGCGCCTGGCATCTGGCCGCCGCCACGACCGGACCGGAGGAATCCACAGCGGCCGCATTGGAGGCGACCGCCGAACGGGCCCGCGTACGCAGCGGCCACCACGGCGCGGTCGCGGCCTACGAGCGCGCCGCGGATCTGAGTACCGACGCCGAAGCGCGAGTACGCAGGCTGCTGCTCGCCTCCGAAACCGCCGTGGAGGCCGGGCACTTCGACCGGGCCCGGCTACTGGCCGAACGCGCCGCGGCACATGGCTGCGACGAATCGGTGACCGCGCGACTCGACTCGGTGCGCGGCGCCGCCGAATTCGGTGCCGGTCGCCCACGGACCGCACACGAGTTGCTGTCGCGGGCCGCCGACGCCACCGCCGATCCGTCACGGGCCGCACGCATTCTGGCTCAGGCCGTGCACGCCGCCTGGTACGTCGGGGCCGAGGAACTCGCCGAGGTCGCCGGGCGAGTGCGCGCCCTGAGGTTGCCCGCGGCCGACCCGATGGCGCCGATCATCGACTATCTGCTCGCCGCCCTCCTCGACGCCCCGCGGGGATCGGCCCTGCCCTCGACGACCCCGCGAACCGATCTGCGTACCGCGGCGGCGGCCGCGGTACGCAATGGCGCCGACAGCCCGCGCGATCTGGTGCAGATGTGCGGCGCAGGCCTGGTCGTCGGCGCGGATGAGCAAGTGGGTGAACTCGCCAGGACGCTGCTGGCACAGTGCCGCGAACAAGGCCGGATCGCGCTGCTGCCACCGCTGCTGTTCTTCCGCGCCGAAGCCGAACTGTTCCTCGGCAGGCCACGGGAATCACGGATCGCGGCGGCCGAAGGGCTGCGGATCGCCGAGGACATCGGCAATGGCCACTGGGTCAGCCAGCTGTGCGGGTTTCTCGCCTACCTCGGCGCACTCGAAGGTGCCGAGCGCGAATGTGCCGAACTGGTCGGCACAGCCCTGGCCGACGAGCTGGGCGGCCCGGAGGCGGCGGGCGCGACCTGGACGCACGCCGCGCTCGGCCTGCTCGATCTGGGTTTCGGCCGGGTGGACGGTGCGTTGTCGCGGCTGACGGCGCTCACCGTCGAACCGGCGCGTCATCAGGTGATCGGGCTGCGGGTGCTGGCGGATCTGGTGGAGGCGGCGGTGCGCGCCGATGCGGCACAGCAGGCGGCCGACGCCCGCGACAGGCTGACGGCGTGGGCGCAGGCCACCGGCGCCGGCTGGATCGGCGCACTCGACCACCGGGCCCGCGCACTCACCACACCGGATGCGACCGCCGAACACCACTTCCGCGCCGCGCTCGCACCCGTCGGCCACCCCTTCGACACCGCACGCACGCAACTGCTGTTCGGCGAGTGGCTGCGCCGCGACAAACGCAAGACCGAGGCGCGCACCCTGCTCGAATCCGCCGCCGAGACCTTCGATCGGCTCGGGTTCGCGCCATGGGCGCAGCGGGCACACACCGAACTCGCCGCGCTCGGCGTCGGTGCGTCGAGCCGGCCCGCACACGGGCTCGCGGCGAGTTTGACACCGCAGGAACTGCAGATCGTGCGGTTGGCCGCGCAGGGCATGTCGAATCGGGAGATCGCCGCGCAGCTGGTGCTCAGCCCGCGCACCGTCGGCCATCACCTCTACAAGGCGTATCCGAAGCTCGGGGTGGTGTCACGCGGGCAGTTGGCCGGACTGCCGCTGGGGCCGGAGTGAACCGAGCGGCTAGCGCGCTCGGATCAGCCCGGCGATCCACACCAGGCTGCCCACCGCGGCGGCGGCGAGTACCGCGACCTGCGCGGAGCCGACGATCAGGGCGAGCGCCAGCAGCGTCGCCAGACCCGCGGCGAGCGCTTCCAGCTTGTAGACCGGCCAAGCGCTACCCGCGAGGTCGATCGCGGCCGGGCGGGCCGGTAGGGGACGGCTCGCGGCGCGAAGTTCGGGGTAGGACGCGGTCATGTCTTCAGGGTATACCGGACAGCAAAGTTAGGGCCAGCGAACTTTTTGTCGCGGGCGCCACAGCCGCCGGTTGCCGGGGCCTTTCGAGGGCGCGGGAACAACGGCACGGTCCCGAACTGTTTCCGCAGTCATGCCACTTACAGGGGAATACGCACCGAGCACCTCCGACTGGGCCCGCAAGCAGGCCGAGACCTACGAGAACTCCGGCGGCGAGAAGGGCACCACGCTCAACGGCGTGCCCGTCGTGCTGCTCACCACCCGCGGCGCGAAAACCGGCAAGCTGCGCAAGACGCCGTTGATGCGGGTCGAGCACGACGGCGAGTACGCGGTCGTCGCCTCGCTGGGCGGGGCGCCCAAACATCCGGTCTGGTACTACAACATCAAGGCCGATCCGCACGTCGAACTGCGCGACGGGACGGTGACCAAGGATTACACCGCCCGCGAGGTCGTCGGCGCGGAGAAGGCGCTGTGGTGGGAGCGCGCGGTCGCGGTCTGGCCCGACTACGCCGAATACCAGAAGAAAACCACCCGCGAGATCCCGGTCTTCGTCCTGACCCCGCGCTGATCGTTTCGCACACTCGCCGACCACCCGCCGCACCAGCCGCCCGCGGCGGGTGGCACGATATTCGGGTGTCGGATCCGGTCGATGTCCTCGCAGAACTGCCCACCCGTCCGCCGTTGAACGCGGACGAGATCGACGCGGCCGCGAAGCGAATCGCCGACATCATCGAGCCGACCCCGCTGCAACTGTGCCCGCGGTTGTCCCAGCTCACCGGCGCGCAGGTGTACCTCAAGCGCGAAGACCTCACCGTGGTGCGCTCCTACAAACTGCGCGGCGCCTACAACCTGGTGGTCCAGCTCAGCGCGAGCGAACGCGCCGCGGGCGTGGTCACCGCCAGCGCGGGCAACCATGCGCAGGGCGTGGCCTTCGCCTGTAAGGCCATGGGCATCGTCGGCCGCATCTACGTGCCGACCACCACGCCGAAGCAGAAGCGCGACCGCATCCGCACCCACGGCGGTGAGTTCGTGGAATTGATCGCGGTCGGCGAGACCTACGATGCCGCCGCGGCGGCCGCCGCCGCCGATGTGGCGCGCACCGGCGCGACGATGGTGCCGCCGTTCGACGACACGCGCACCGCCGCCGGGCAGGGCACCATCGCCGCGGAGATCCTGGAACAGCTCGGCCGCACCCCGGACCTGGTGGTCGTTCCGGTGGGTGGCGGCGGCTGCCTCGCCGGCATCGGCACCTACCTGCGTGAGCGGTCTCCGCAGACCGCGATCCTCGGCGTCGAACCGGCGGGCGCGGCCTCGATGACGGCGGCGCTGGTGGCCGGTGGCCCGGTGACGCTGCCCGAGATCGACCCGTTCGTCGACGGCGCGGCGGTGCGCCGGATCGGCGATGTGCCGTACGCGGCGGTGTCCGGCTTCGGCGGCCGGGTGGTCACGCACGGTTCGCTGCCGTTGCTGGTGGCGACCGAGTCACCGTCGGGGGCGGGATCGTTCCGGATGATGCAGGTCGACGAGGGCGCCATCTGCACCGCCATGCTGGACCTGTACCAGAACGAGGGCATCATCGCCGAACCCGCGGGCGCGCTCGCGGTGACCGCGCTGGCCGGGCTCGAGATCGCACCGGGGTCGACTGTGGTGTGCCTGGTGTCCGGCGGCAACAACGACGTCTCCCGCTACGGCGAGGTGATCGAACGGTCCCTGGTGCATCAGGGGCTCAAGCATTACTTCCTGGTGGACTTCCCGCAGGAGCCGGGCGCGCTGCGCCGCTTCCTCGACGAGGTTCTCGGACCCGACGACGACATCACCCTGTTCGAATACGTCAAACGCAACAACCGCGAGACCGGGGCGGCGCTGGTGGGTATCGAACTCGGCGCGCCGGAGGAGCTGGAATCGTTGCTGGCGCGGATCGAGGCCTCGCCGATTCAGTGCGAGCGGCTGGAGCCGGACTCACCGGCCTACCGGTACCTGACCTGAGCTGCCGCGCGCGATCCGAGCGCCGCCGGATCATGCGCTGGTTCAGCGATCCGGAGCACTGCGGCTCGTGTCGAGGACCACGAAGGAATGGCCGCTCAGTCCCGTCATGCCCGCACGCCGGGCCGGTGTGCCCCAGCTGAGCAGTACGGCTCCGGCCGCGGGCACCGTCACCTGGTCGGCGGACAGATTGCACGCCAGGGCCAGCGCGCCGCGGCGGATGACGATCCAGCGGGCGTCCTCGTCGTAGTCGATAGCGCCGTCGCACGCCCACCCGTCGGTGATCTCCGGACGGCTGCGGCGCAGGGCGATCAGCGCGCGATAGCAGTCGAGCAGCCGGGCGTGGGTGGGCATGCCGAGTTCGGTCCAGTCCAGCGTCGAGCGTGCGAAGGTCGCCGGATCCTGCGGATCCGGGACGTCGTCGGTGGACCAGCCGTGTTCGGCGAACTCGGCCAGCCGCCCGGCGGCGGTGGCCGCGCCGACCTCGGGATCGGTGTGCGAGGTGAAGAACTGGAACGGCGTGCTCGCACCCCACTCCTCCCCCATGAACAGCATCGGCGTGTACGGCGAGAACAGCACCAGCGCCGCCTTCACCGCGAGCTGACCGTCGGACAGGTAGGCGCCGGGACGGTCGCCGAGCGCGCGGTTGCCGATCTGATCGTGGGTGCAGGTGTAGGCCAGTAGCGCCGAGGCGGGCAGCGCGGCACGGTCCAGCGGGCGGCCGTGGGTGCGGCCGCGGAAGGTGGAATACGTTGCGGCATGGAAGAACCCGTGCGCCCAGGTCCGCGCCAGGCACGCCAGGGAACCGAAATCGACGTAGTAGCCCTGCCGTTCACCCGAGACGGCGGCGTGGATGGCGTGGTGCAGGTCGTCGTTCCACTGCCCGGCCAGGCCGTGACCGCCCGCCGCGCGCGGGGTGATCAGTCGTGGATCGTTGAGGTCGCTCTCGGCGATCAAGGTCAGCGGACGGCCCAGGTATGCGGCCAGGCGCTCGGTTTCGGCGGCCAGTTGGGTGAGCAGGTGGGTGGCGGTGGTGTCGGCCAGCGCGTGCACCGCGTCCAGCCGCAGGGCGTCGATGTGGAAGTCGCGGAACCAGCGCAACGCGTTGTCGATGAGGTAGCGACGCACCTCGTCCGATCCCTGGCCGTCCAGATTCAGCCGCTGCCCCCAGGTGTTGCGCTGCTCGGTCAGATAGGGGCCGAAGCGCGGCAGGTAATTGCCCACCGGGCCGAGATGGTTGTAGACCACATCCAGTGCCACGGCCAGACCGCGCGCGTGGCAGGCCCGCACGAAGCGGCGCAGCCCGTCCGGCCCGCCGTACGGCTCGTGCACCGCGTACCAGAGCACTCCGTCGTAGCCCCAGTTGCGCGGACCGTCGAAGGCATTGACCGGCATCAGCTCCACCACGGTCACCCCGAGGCGCACCAGATGATCGAGACGTTCGATCGCGGCATCGAAGGTGCCCGCGGCCGTGAAGGTGCCGATGTGCAGTTCGTAGAACACCGCGCCGGCGAGCGGCCTGCCGGTCCAGTCGGTGTCTCGGGCCTCAGGGTCCATGCGGTGCAGTGCCGAGCGGGCGTGGACACCCTCGGGCTGACGCGGTGAGCGCGGATCGGGCAGCACGACCGGGTCGTCGTCGAGCAGGTAGCCGTAGCGGGCGGCCGGTGCGGCGGCCACATCCGCGCGCCACCAGCCGCCGGGCGCGCGCGTCATCGGATGGACGACGCCGTCGACGTCCAGGCGCACCAGCTCCGGCGTCGGCGCCCACACCTCGAACACGGTCACCGCGCCAGCATCGCACGCACCCGCCGCCCCGGGCAGCCCGGCGCGGCACTGGTGTGCCGGTGTGGTTGCTGACACAGTGGAGGCCGTGGGTATCTACAACGATCAGGTCGTCCCCCGGCTCGTCGAGGTCGCGTGCGGCATCAAGGCCAATGACAAGCTGCGCGCGCAGGTGTGTGGCGGGCTGTCCGGCCGGGTGGTCGAGATCGGGTTCGGATCGGGTCTGAACGTGCCGTTCTATCCGCAGGCGGTGCGGTCGGTGAGCGCGGTGGAACCGGCCGACCTCGGCTGGAAACTCGCCGGGAAACGCGTGGCCGCGGCGACGGTGCCGATCGAACGCGCCGGGTTGGACGGCCAGTCACTGCCCTTCGCCGACAACAGTTTCGACGCGGCGGTCTCCACCTGGACCATGTGCACCATCCCCGATATCGACGCCGCGCTGGCAGAAGTGCGCCGGGTGCTGGCGCCCGGCGGCACGCTGCATTTCGTCGAGCACGGGCTCGCACCGGACGCGAAGGTGCAGGCCTGGCAGCACCGGCTCAATCCGATCCAGAACGCGGTCGCCGGTGGTTGCAATCTGAACCGCGATATCCGCGGGCTGATCGAGCGCGCCGGGTTCGAGATCCGCGATGTCGACGTCTTCTACGGCGGGTGGCCGAAGTTCATGGTGGCGCAGACGATCGGGGTCGCGGTCTCGCCCTAGCGCGCCGGGCACCGTCTGTACCGCTGCCGCCCGCAACATTTGTATTGATCGGTCCAAAACTGCTACGGTTGTCCCATGGCGCGACCACGAGGCTTCGACGAGGACGCGGCGGTCGACGCGGCGATGCGCGCGTTCTGGTCCGCGGGGTACGAGGCCACCTCCACCCAGGATCTCTGCGCGGCGACCGGGCTGGGCCGCAGCAGCATCTACAACACCTTCACCAGCAAGCACGACCTGTTCGAGCGCGCGCTCGACCGCTATATGGCAGTCAAGAACGCCGCCACCGAGCAGGTACTCGACGCCGACACCCCGGCGCTGGAGAAGCTGCGAACCCTGCTGTGGATCGTCGTCGACGCCCCCGACGACGATCCGATCGGCTGTCTGGTGGTGAATTCGACCGTCGAGCTCGGCCCCCGCGACGCGGAGGTGGCCGCGAAACTTCGCGCCGATCAACGGTATCGGCTCGAGCTGCTCACCGCCGTCATCGAGCGCGGGCAACGCGACGGTGAGATCGGACGCGACAAGGACGCCCGCACCCTCGCCCTGTTCGTGATCGCCACCATCGGCGGGCTTCAGGTGGCGGCGCGCGGCGGGGCCGATCGAGCCGAACGCGCGGCCATCGCCACCACCGCGCTCGACGCCCTGTAACCACATCCCAGCGGCTTTCGAGCCGACCTTTGCGCTGCCCACATTTTGGACCGATCAATTCAAAACAATGGAAGGTTTCCCGTGCCCGTAGCCATCTACATCCTGGGTCTCTCGATCTTCGCCCAGGGCACCTCAGAGCTCATGCTCGCCGGATTGCTCACCGAGATGTCGGCCGACCTCGGTGTCTCGGTTCCCCGTGCGGGACTGCTGATCTCGGCCTTCGCCCTCGGCATGCTCGCGGGTGCGCCGGTTCTGGCCGTGCTGACCCTGCGCTGGTCGCGGCGCACCGCCCTGCTGGTGTTCCTCGCGGTCTTCATCGCCGCGCATATCGTCGGCGCGCTGGCCACCGACTACTGGGTGGTGTTCGGCACCCGCGTCGTCGCGGCCTTCGTCTACGCCGGGTTCTGGGCGGTCGCGGCCGCCACCGCCATCGGACTGGTGCCGGAGAACATGCGCGGGCGGGCGATGAGCGTGGTAGCGGGCGGCTTGACCGTGGCCACGGTGGTCGGACTGCCCCTCGGCACCGTCATCGGGCAGCATTTCGGCTGGCGGGCCGCCTTCTGGGCGGTCGCGATCCTGTCCGCGCCGGCCATGATCGGGGTACTGGCGAAGGTCCCCGGCGGGCGTCCCGCCCGGACCCCGCGGGTGCGCAGCGAACTCGCCGCCATGGTCCGGCCCCGGCTGTGGTTGTCCTACGCCATGACGGCCGTGGCGACCGGTGCGCTGCTGGTGACCTTCTCCTATCTGGGCGCCATGCTCACCGAGACCACCCGGCTGGACGAGTCCTGGGTGCCTGCGGTCCTGGCCGGATACGGTGCCGGCGCGTTGCTCGGCATCGTCGTCGGCGGCCGGGTGGCCGACCGGTACCCGATGCGCACGCTCGCCGTCGGCGTCACCGGGTTGATCGTCACCTCGGCGCTGATCGCAGTGGCCGCCGCCCATATCGCGCCGATGGTGGTGCTCGCACTAGCGTTGGGCGCGTTCGGGTTCGGCACCAACCCGGTGCTGAACTCCCGGGTGTTCGCCCTCGCCCCCGAGGCGCCGACGATGGCGGCGGCGGTGAACACATCGGCGTTCAATGTCGGGATCACCGCGGGACCGTGGCTGGGCGGGCTGGCGCTCACCGCCGGGTTCGGTTATCCGGCGACGGCGTGGATCGGCGCGGCGCTGGGTGTGCTGGCATTGGGGTTGGTGGGCTGCGTGGCGGCGGTGCAGCGGCGCGAGGTCACCGCCCGGCTCGGCGAGCAGGTGCGCACGCCCGCTATGGAACAGGCACCGGTCCGCGTCTGATACGCGCCGCATGACGCCGCGCCCGGGTAACCGTCCGGGCGCGGCTCAGGTGCCCGGCGGCCGCGGCTCCCGTTTCCGTGGGGTGCCGGGGCGCCGCGCCGCCTCCTCGGCGACGGTGGCGCGGTGCTCGGCGGGCACCAGGGCGATGATGTCGTCGCGGGAGCCGATGGTGAGCTTCTGGAAGATCGCGGCCATCTGCGCGTCGACGGTCTTGAACGAGCTCCCGCGGCGGGCGGCGATCGCGGTATTGGTCCAGCCCGCCGCGGCCAGCGTCGCCACATCCTGTTCGGCCGCCGACAACTCCTGCCAGCGGGTCGGCCGGTGCCGCCGGACCGGATGCCGCACCGGCAGCGCGTCCAGCGACAGCGTGCCGAGGGCCAGCTGGGCCACCTCGTCGAGTTCCGGGCGCAGCATCGCGCCCTCGCGTTCGGCGGCGGTGAACGCGGCCTCACCGAGCACCGCGCGCGCGGCCCGCGCGGCCTGCTCGGTCTCCAGCCGGAAGGGGCCGAGGTCGCGCAGCTCGACGCCGAGCCGCCGCCGCAGGGTGGCAGCACCACCGAGAATCCGCGCGATCTCCAACGCCCAGTCTCGCTGTGGCGCAGCCGATCCCCGCGATGCCGCGGTTGAGGATGTCTGCGCGTCGGTGATCTTGCGCGCCAGCACCCACGAGTACATGTGCACCGCCCACACCACGCCCCATCGGTCGCGCATGGCGAGCTGGTTGGCGAGGGTGGTGCGCACGGTGGTCAGCGCCGTCTCCGTCTCGCTGTTCTTGATCAGGGCGAGCGCCCAGGCGAGTTCGGCCCAGGAGATCTCCCAGCCGGCCCCGGACCGGCGGGCCGCGTCGAGGTGGCGGCGAGCGGATGCATGGGCCTGCGCGGGCTCGCCGGTGAACCCGGTGGCGAGGATCTCGAACATTTCGCTCATCGACGCCGCACCAGGGTCGCCGGCGGCGAGGAACTTGCGGCGGGCCCGCTCGAGCACCTCGATCGCACTGGCGTCGTTGTGTACGAGCATCAGCTGGTTGCCCCAGGTGAATTCGACCGGTGCGGGCAATCCGAGATCGCGGCCGGGGTCGCGGTGCGCGCGCGCCACGGCATCGGGACCCAGGCAGGACGCGATGCATTCGTCGAGCAGACGCTGCGCGTCGGCGGGAATGCCCTGGCACAGGCTGATCCAGCCGATCATGGCCAGCGCCGTCACCTGCAATTCGACCGGCTGCGGGTCGAGGTCGCGGGTGGCGGCCAGCGCCCGCTCGGCCAGATGCCGCGACTCGCGCAGCGAACCCTTGAAGAACGGCACCCGGACAGCGATCAGCCCGACCACGATCTCCAGGCCGATCGCGGCCTCACCGGGGGTGGCGAGCGCGGTGTCGATCGCGCACAGCAGGTTGTCCCAGCCGGCGCGGGCCCAATCCAGTACCTGCTGCTCGCCGGGCCCGAGCCACTGCTCGCGCGCCTGCACGACCTTGTCGCGGTAGTAGCGGCGGTGGCGGGCGCTGAACCGAGCCGCCTGCTCACCATCGCGTTCGCGCAGCCGCTGCTGGGCGAACACCCGGAAACTCTCCAGCAGCGAATACCGCACCGCGTCGGCGGTCAGGTGCACCGAGACCAGTGATTGGTCGACCAGGCGCTCCAGCAGGCCCTCGACCTCCGCGCGGGCGATACCGTCGGGGCTCGCGTCGGAGTCGTCGTCGGAGCAGACCGCTTCGATGGCCTCGAGGTCGGCGCCGATATCGCGTGCGCCGGTATCGCCGGGGTCGGCGTCGTAGCCAGCGGCGAATACCGACAGCCGCTCGAACAGCAGCCGCTCCTTGTCGTGGCACAGGTCATAGGACCAGGCGATGACATCGCGAATGCCCTGATGCCTGCCGTCGGTGCCCACCCGGTGCCCCGGCGACCAACCCAACCTACGGTCGGAGGCCTCACCGGTGAGGTCGCGCAGGATCATCGACAGCGGTTGTTTGCGCAGCCGGGCCGCGGCCAGCTGGATCGACAGCGGATGGTTGTGCACCCGGCGGCAGATCTCCTCGGCCGCTCGGCGATCCGCGTCGCTCGCGACGGTGTGCCCGGTGAGCTCGGCCCGGCCGCAGAACAGCGTCAACGCCTGCTCCGGGGTCAGCGAGCCCACCGGCACCAGGTGCTCGTCGACCCATCCGATGGCCTCACGGCTGGTCGATACGACGGTGAGGCCGGGCACCGCGCCGATCAGATCCGCGATGACGCTGCCCGCACCGTCGAGGACGTGCTCGCAGTTGTCCATCACCAGAATCGTTTGCAGTGTGCGCCCGACGGCATCGGTGCGCGCGAGGGTGTCGACGAGCGCGTCCCAGGCCGGACGCCCGGAGAAATCGTCGTGCACCAGCGCCTGGGCCAGTTCCTCCTCGACCGCGTCGGCGTCGGCGTCGCGGGACAACCGGGCCAGCCGGACCCAGTGCACCGGCACCCGCTTGGCCTTGTGGAATCGGTGTACCGCCTCGGTGGCCAGCCTGGTCTTGCCGATACCACCCGCGCCGATCAAGGTGATGAGCCGGGCCGAGCCCAGCAGCAGGGTGCCGATCCGCTCCAGTTCCCGCTCGCGGCCGATGAAATCGCTGGTGGTCGCTGGCGGAGCACCGGTGCGCGGAGATCTGGCCGTCACAGTGGTGCAGCATAGCGGCCGCGCCCGGCACGCACGCCCGATAGCGACCACGGATGCGCGAAACCTACCTATAGGCGCAGGCTCGTGGGTCTACTTGCCGCCCAAGGCATCCGGCGGTGCCCGGGACGAACGGCACGAATACGACAGTGTCAGGACAGTGTCAGATGACGCCTCTGCGGGACAACCATGACCACGCGGCGGATCAGGGCGCCCCATGCCAGGACCCGTGCCGGATTCGCGTGCGCTTCGCCGATCCGCCCATCGAATTGAACTATCAGGACGATCGCGGCGTCGCCCAGCGCTTCGCCGCCGCGGCCGCGGCCGCCGGGGTGGTGGTGACGATCGACCATCACCTGCAGTACGGCCTGCCCGCGCTGCCGTGCCGGCGGTTGTGGACATGACGACCAGCGACCCGGGCCGGGACCGGCCGCGCCCGGATGACCGGTGGCGCCCGGCGGCCTACTGCACGGCGTTGGCCTCGGGCGCCGCGGGTGCGGTGCCCGCGGCGATCCGGTGGGCGGCCACGCATCCGCCGCGACGCGACGACGGCCGGGCAGACGAACGGTGACGCATCGGCTACCGATGCCGCACGCCTACCTATCCGCCGAGCATTTGCCCGGTAACCACGATTCGATTCCGGAAGGATCCGCAGATGGCACAGATTCAGGTGATCGGCGCCGGCGAGTGCGGCCTGCCGTTGGCGCTACGGCTGCTGCGCGGCGGGCATGAGCTCACCCTGGTCACCGACCGCGACGCCGATGCGGTGCTGGCGGGCACCGTGACCAGCACCCAGGTCAAGTTCGCGCGGACCGTTGCGCTCGAATCGGCGGCCGGGCTCGACCACTGGGCCTCGACCGCCCCCGCCATCGCGGGCATCCGGTTCACCATGGCCGTCGATCGCACGGCGGTCGCCGGCTGGGCCGGGCGGTTCACCACCGGACCGGCCCGCAGCGTCGACCAGCGCACCGTCTTCGCACGCTGGCTCGGCGATGTCGAGGCCGAGGGCGGACGGGTCGAGATCGCCGATCTGCCACTGACCGAACTCGACCGCCGAGCCGGGGCTCAGGACCTCACCGTGGTCGCCCGCGCCTCGCGGGAACTGGCCGCGTGCTTCCCCGCCGACACCACGCTCACCCTGCCGAACCAGCCCGTGCGCAGGCTGGCCGCGCTGTATCTGGACGGCGTCGAGCCCGACCCCGAGGGCCTCGGCATGTACGTCGCGCTGCCCGGACTCGGTGAAGTGGTCTCCACGGCCGCACTGACCGGCGCGCCGGGCCGGGAACGGCGCTGCCACACCCTGATGTTCGAGGCGCATCCGGGCGGCGGCCTGGACGTATTCGATGCGGCAGGCACCCCGGCCGAGCGGCTGCGCACCGCGCTCGACCTGCTCGACCGGCACTTCCCGGCAGCTCTGGCCGCGCGTTTCCGTGACGCCGAACTGACCGACGCCGGCGCGACGATCGCCGGCGCGGTGATCCCGGCGCTGCGTCACCCGGTCGGCACGCTGCCCTCCGGGCAGCCGGTGCTCGGCGGCGGCGATGTCGTCTGCCGGATGGATCCCGGTGGCGCCCAAGGCGCCAACAGCGCCGCCCAGTGCGCCGCCTATTACGCCGCGGCGGTGCTCGACAGCCCCGGCGACGGCTTCGACGCGACGTGGATGGCCGCGGCGGCCAAGCCCTGGCTCACCGATATCGCCCGGCCGGCCGCGCTGTGGACGATGACCCTGCTGGACCCGCCCGCCGCATTGCAAAAGCTCATGGACGCCGCCCAGTACGACTCCAGGCTGGCCGACCTGTTCGCCGAGACCTTCATCGTCCCGGCGAATATGTCGCAGCTGGCCGCGGCCCTGTCCTGAGCCCTCGGCCGGTCGGCTGTCACGAAGGGGATGCGGGAAAGACGACCGGCAGCGCGGCCAGGGCCCGATGGAAAGGCCCTGGCCGCCAGGACAATTCCGGCACCGGTACGGCCAGCCGCAGCTCGGGCAGCGCGTCGAGCAACTGGTCGACGGCATCCTGCGCGATCAGGGACGCCACATCCCTGGCCGGACAGGCATGCGGGCCCGCGCCCCATGCCAGATGCGACCGGTTGCCGGTGACCGGACCCGCGCCGATCTCGGGATCGTTGTTGCACGCGGCGAGCCCGATCACCACCGGCTGGTCGGCGGGCAGCCAGGTGTTGTCGATCAGGACGGGCTGGCGCGGATAGGTGACGCTGAAGTTGGCCATCGGCGGATCGTGGAACAGCACCTCGTCGAGGGCGTCGCGGGTGGAGAGGCTGCCGTCGAGCATGCTGCCGGCGAAGCGGTCGTCGGTGAGCATCAGCAGCAGCGAGTTGGTGATCAGGTTCAGCGTCGGCTCGGTGCCCGCACCATAGAGGATGCCGAGCTGATGGATGAGCTCCTCGTCGGTGAACGCCGCCGGATGCGCGATCAGCCGGGAGGTGATGTCGTCGCCGGGTTCGGCGCGCTTGTCTTCGATCAGCCGCAGCATCGCCGCGGCCAGCCGCAGATCGGCCTGTGCGGTGTCGACGCCCTCGAAGATGGCCGCGGTGGCCGTCGCGATCTCGTTGCCGATCTCCGGCGGGCACCCCAGCAGCGCGTTGATCGCCTGGAACGCCAGCGGCGCGGCGTAGTCGCGCAGCAGATCGGCGGCGCCGGTGCCGCGGAACGTATCGATCAGCGCGATCGCGATCCGTTCCACCGTGTCGTGCAGCCGGTGCAGATCGACACCGTCGATGCCCGCGGTGGCCGCGCGCCGGTAGCGCTCGTGCTCGACGCCCGCGCTGCGCAGGGCGTTGGGCCGCCAGGCCAGGATCGGCAACACCGGGCAGCCGGGATCGATACGCCGCTGCCAGGCGCGCGGATCGGCCGGGAAATGGTCCGGGTCGTGCAGGATCCGCACCGCGACCCGATAGCCGACCACCAGCGTCGCCGGCACCCCCGGCGCCAGCTCCACCGGCACGATCGACCCGTATCGGTCGCGCATCTCCCGGTAGGCCCGGTGTGGATCGGTGGCGAACTCGGGCGTGTAGAGCCGGACCCGGTCGTGATCGGTATGCACCGGTGAGCTGTGATGGGGCACCGGGCACTGTCCGGCACGAAGGGATTCGGGTGGGATGTGCAACGGTGGAGCTCCCCTGATAGACCGGCGTCGAAGCCATGACCGGGCCACACTGCACGGTCGGACGGACCGAGGATGCGCCGATAGGTAGACCGGCGGCATCGGTAGGCGCCGCGGGGGTGTCTCAGGCGCGCCGTGTCCCGTTCGCGACGCGCCGACGGCCCCGCCTCCGGCGACACGCCGAGCGGGGTGCGACGTCGGTCTCCCCGCCGGAGAGCCTCGGAAATACTGTCGGCCCCCCGGCCTAGAATCTGATCCGCCAACCCCCGTCGAGACCTTGGGAGGAAGGACCGTCTTGGCCGACTCGTCCGGATCGTTCGTTCACCTGCACAACCACACCGAGTACTCGATGCTGGACGGCGCGGCCAAGATCTCGCCGCTGTTCGCCGAGGCCAACCGGTTGGGCATGACGGCGGTCGGGATGACCGACCACGGCAACATGTACGGCGCCTCGGAGTTCTACAACTCCGCCAAGAAGGCGGGCATCAAGCCGATCATCGGCATCGAGGCCTATATCGCGCCCGGCTCCCGGTTCGACACCAAGCGCGTGCAGTGGGGCGATCCGAGCCAGAAGGGCGACGACGTCTCCGGCTCCGGCGCCTACACCCATATGACGATGGTCGCCGAGAACGCGACCGGCCTGCGCAACCTGTTCAAACTGTCGTCGCTGGCCTCCATCGAGGGCCAGCTCGGCAAGTGGGCGCGCATGGACGAAGAACTCATCGCCCAGTACGCCGAGGGCATCATCGCCACCACCGGCTGCCCGTCCGGCGAGGTGCAGACCAGGCTGCGCCTCGGCCACGAGCGCGAAGCGCTGGAAGCCGCCGCCAAGTGGCAGGAGATCTTCGGGCCGGAGAACTTCTTCCTGGAGGTGATGGACCACGGCCTGTCCATCGAACGCCGGGTGCGCGAGGGCCTGCTCGACATCAGCAAGAAGCTCGGCATCCCGCCGCTGGCCACCAACGACTGCCACTACGTCACCAAAGACCAGTCCACCAATCACGAAGCGCTGCTGTGCATTCAGACCGGCAAGACGCTGTCGGACCCCACCCGGTTCAAATTCGACGGTGATGGCTACTACCTCAAATCCGCCGCCGAGATGCGCGCCATCTGGGACGCCGAGGTACCCGGCGCCTGCGACAACACCGTGCTCATCGGTGAGCGCGTGCAGTCCTACGACGACGTGTGGCAACACCGTGACCGGATGCCGGTCTTCCCGGTGCCCGAGGGCGAGACGCAGGCCAGCTGGCTGCACAAAGAGGTCATGCGTGGCCTCGAGCGCCGCTTCCCCGACGGGGTGCCGCCCGAATACATCAGCCGCGCCGAATACGAGCTCAGCGTCATCTGCGAGATGGGCTTCCCGGCCTACTTCCTCGTCGTCGGCGACCTGATCAACCACGCGCTCGAGGTCGGCATCCGGGTCGGCCCCGGCCGTGGTTCGGCCGCCGGTTCGCTGGTGGCCTACGCCATGGGCATCACCAATATCGACCCCATCCCGCACGGACTGCTGTTCGAGCGATTCCTCAACCCCGAGCGCGTCTCGATGCCCGATATCGATATCGACTTCGACGATCGCCGCCGCGGTGAGATGGTCCGCTACGCCACCGAGAAATGGGGCAGCGATCGGGTCGCGCAGGTCATCACCTTCGGCACCATCAAGACCAAGGCCGCGATCAAGGACTCCGCGCGGGTGCTGTTCGGCCAGCCCGGCTTCGCCATCGCCGACCAGATCACCAAGGCGCTGCCGCCGCCGATCATGGCCAAGGACATCTCGGTGTCCGGCATCACCGACCCGGACCACGAGCGCTACAAGGAAGCCGCCGAGGTCCGTGAACTCATCAACAGCAACCCCGACATCGCCAAGATCTACGAGACCGCGCGCGGACTGGAAGGCCTGATCCGCAACGCCGGTGTGCACGCCTGCGCGGTCATCATGTCCTCCGAACCGCTCACCGACGCCATCCCGGTGTGGAAGCGGGCCCAGGACGGCGCCATCATCACCGGCTGGGACTATCCGTCGTGTGAGGCCATCGGCCTGCTGAAGATGGACTTCCTCGGCCTGCGCAACCTCACCGTCATCGGTGACGCGCTCGACAACATCAAGGCCAACCGCGGCATCGATCTGGATATGGATCATCTGCCGCTCGACGATCCGCCCACCTACGAGCTGCTGGCGCGCGGCGACACCCTCGGCGTGTTCCAGCTCGACGGCAGCGCCATGCGCGATCTGCTGCGCCGGATGCAGCCCACCGGCTTCGAAGACATCGTGGCCGTGCTCGCGTTGTATCGCCCCGGCCCGATGGGCATGAACGCGCACAACGATTACGCCGACCGCAAGAACGGGCGCCAAGAGGTCAAGCCGATCCATCCGGAGCTCGAGGAGCCGCTGAAGGAGATCCTGGCCGACACCTACGGCCTGATCGTCTATCAGGAACAGATCATGCAGATCGCGCAGAAGGTGGCCGGGTATTCCCTCGGCCGAGCCGATATTCTGCGCCGCGCCATGGGTAAGAAGAAGGCCGAGGTCCTGGAAGCCGAATTCGAGGGCTTCGAAAAGGGCATGCTGGACAACGGTTTCTCCAAGCCCGCCATCAAGGCGCTGTGGGACACGATTCTGCCGTTCGCCGGATACGCGTTCAACAAATCCCATGCCGCCGGCTACGGCCTGGTCTCGTTCTGGACCGCCTACCTCAAGGCCAACTATCCGGCCGAATACATGGCGGGCCTGCTCACCTCCGTCGGCGACGACAAGGACAAGGCCGCGATCTACCTGTCGGATTGCCGCAAGCTCGGCATCACCGTGCTGCCGCCCGACGTCAACGAATCCGAACAGAACTTCGCCTCGGTGGGTACCGACATCCGCTTCGGGCTCGGCGCGGTGCGCAATGTCGGCGCGAACGTGGTGTCCTCGATCATCGCCGCCCGTAAGGAAAAATCGAAGTTCACCGATTTCTCCGACTACCTGAACAAGATCGACGCCATCGCCTGCACCAAGAAGGTCACCGAATCCCTCATCAAGGCAGGCGCCTTCGATTCACTCGGGCATCCGCGCAAGGGCCTGATGCTGATCCATTCCGACGCCATCGACGCGGTGATGTCGACCAAGAAGGCCGAGGCGATGGGTCAGTTCGACCTGTTCGGCGGCATGGACGACGACGATTCGGTGTCGTCGGTGTTCAACGTGAAGGTGCCCGACGAGGAATGGGAGACCAAGCACAAGCTCGCCCTGGAGCGCGAGATGCTCGGCCTGTACGTCTCCGGGCATCCGCTCAACGGCGTGGAGCATGTGCTCGCCGCCCAAGTGGATACCCCGATCCCGACCATCCTGGAAGGTGAGGTCAAGGACGGCCAGCAGGTCACCATCGGCGGCATCCTGGCCTCGGTGAACCGCCGCATCAACAAGAACGGCCTGGCCTGGGCGTCGGCGCAGCTCGAAGACCTCACCGGTGGTGTGGAGGTGCTGTTCTTCCCGCAGGCGTACTCGGTGTACGGCATGGACGTCGTCGAGGACGCGGTGGTGCTGGTGAAGGCGCGGGTGTCGGTGCGCGACGACCGGATCTCGTTGATCGCCAACGATCTTGCCGTGCCGGACCTGTCCGCCATCGGCGTCGCCAAACCGCTCGCCGTCACCATCCCGACCCGCATGTGCACCCCGGAAAAGGTCTCGGCGCTCAAGCGTGTGCTGTCCAGCCACCCGGGCACCTCCGACGTACACCTGCGGCACGTCGGCGCCCGCGACAAGACGACGCTGTTGAAACTGGATGACAGCCTGCGGGTTTCGCCGTCCTCGGC
This sequence comes from Nocardia sp. CDC519, assembly GCF_059509835.1. Classification (NCBI taxonomy): domain Bacteria; kingdom Bacillati; phylum Actinomycetota; class Actinomycetes; order Mycobacteriales; family Nocardiaceae; genus Nocardia; species Nocardia sp. CDC519. The sequence continues at coordinate 5,085,150 of NZ_CM183377.1, forward strand.
ATTGATGGGCGATCTGAAGGCGCTGCTCGGCCCGGGGTGCTTGACGAGTTAGGACCTGTCGCCCGGACCGCGGGACCTGACGGTGATCGCGATCCGGGCGATGAATTGTGCTGCGCGAGCAGCGGATGAGGCGCTGCTCGCGGGGATCTCAGGAGGAGAACAGCATTTTGCCGAAGCCGCGGTGCTGGTAGTGGTGTCCGTGGCGGTAGTGCGGTGCGGGCGCGCCCCACGCGGGGGCCGGGGCGGCGGGCGGAGGCGGCGGCGGGGCAGCGTAGCCCGCTTCGAGGCGGGTCAGGTTCTCGAGCTCGCCATAGTCCAGGAAGATCCCCCGGCAGTGACCGCACTGCTCGATATGCACCCCGCTGCGGTTGTACGTCTGCATCATTCCACGACATTTCGGACACTGCATGCCGGTCACGTTACCGGTTTCACCGATTCCATGCAGACACGGCAATCTGTCGTCGGGGCGTGGCCGCGGCCGGTTCCCGAGGATCGTGGTGCGCGGGGCGATCAGGTGGTCGATGGCGCTGAGATCGGCTCAGGGACAGGGGTTTCGGTGAGGCGCAGGCAGGTGTCGACGAGTGCAGTGTCCAGCTCGTCCAAGGGCCGGCCCGACGCCACCGCCAGGGCCGCTGCCTGGACGACGACGGCGCGGGCCGGGAGATCCAGCGCCGGCCAGATGTCGCCGTCGGGTGGGACAGCGCGTCCGCCCGCCGCGCGGTAGGCGGACAGGAAGCGCGTCCAGGCGTCCGGTTCGAGGATGCCCGCGGCGAAGAAGGCGGCGGGGCGGGCGAGATCCCAGGAGGGGTCGCCGAGGCCGAGATCGTCGAGGTCGATCAGCCGCCAGTCGCCGTCGGCGGGACGGACCAGCTGGCCGAGGTGGAAATCGCCGTGCGTGAGTGCGACCGGCGCGCAATCGAATTCGGGGAGGCTGCCGAAAGCCCGCGACACCGCCGCCGCCGCCGTCGCGTCGACGCCATGGCCTGCGCCGTGCAGTCGGCGCATCGCCCGGCGCACCCGGGCCGGGCCACCGGCGGCGGGCAGGCCGCGGCAGGCGTCGACGGGTACCGCATGCAGGGTCGCCAGCAGCTGGGCGGCCGATTCCCATGGCGCGGCACCGGGGTCGTCCGGGTCTACCGGGGTGCCGTACGGCCACACCGTGATCGGCCTGCCCGCGTATGTCAGCAGCACCTCACCGTCGACCGGAATCGGGGACAGTGTCACCGATTGCAGGTGAGGCGAATCGGCTGTGCGCAGCCGAGCGCGCAGGGCGGCGAGATCGGATTCGGCGGGATGCGCCTTGACGACGACGTCGCCCACGCGGATCACCAGCGCGTCCACCCGGTCGGCCACTACCGCGGAAGGTCCGGAAGCCCCTGTCCGGCGGGCGATCTCGGTCAGCACCGCGATCAGCTCGGGCCTGCGCTCCGACCGGTCGGCATCAGCCGACGACACGACGGCCTCCACGGGGACGGTCACGCCCTCCGCACCCAGGGCTACGGCATTCTCACTCGACGGCACGGCGCCCTCGCCCAGCTTCCCCGCGACCTCCACCGCCCCTCCGGGGTTCTCGCCCAACATCATCGACTTCTCCCCTGGCCGGTCGACCGCGTCCCCCGCGCACCATGCCCGGTCTTCCGGCGTGGTCCATCTGCCGCGCTGTCGACGCATGCTACCCAGTGCCCCGGCCCGAACCTCGGTGCCGGCGAGGCGACCACCGTCATGCCGGTTCGGCACAGTCTGTCGCGGCGGTCACCTCGAGAACGGAGACGATGGCCGAGGTGGAACTGCTCGGCCGACGGCGCCTCGTCAACCGCTGGTGTCCACCGCGGCATCGACGCCCGCACCCATTGCGGGAGGGACGGCCTCGGGACAAGGCGACTGCGACCGTCGCGAATCCGCCATGGCAGCGCCCCGTCCGCTGGTAGCGTCGCCGGGCAGCAAGCGTGATCCCATCCATGACGAGCCCCTCGAGGTGGTCGAAGATGACAAGCAAGCTCGCTTTCGCCGTTCCGGCGGCCTCCGCCCTGGCCGCAGCCGCGCTGGCGGTGACCGCGGCGCCCGCGGCCGCCGTGAACGGCGGCCAGTTCCAGACGGTCTATTCGCTGACCCAAGGCCTGTGTGTGGCGCAGATCGAGGCGTCGGTCAATGGCGACGCCTATCCCGAGCACGCGGCGTTCACGGTGGCCTCGACCATGTGGGGCGTCGGCGACTGCCAGCTGCCGGTCACGCTGAACTGGCGCAACCTGGAGACCGGTGCGACGGGCAGCAAGACCCAGACTCCGCACGGGCCCGGCTACTGGATGAACGACGGCAAGGCCGCCCTGTTCGCACCGGGCATCGGGAAATTCTCGGCGACCATCACCATCGGTGCGGCGCATGTGCCCGAGCCGGGGACCATCGAGTTCACCGTCGCCGACTACCAGGGCTGACGAGCGCATACCGCGCAGCACCGGCCGCGACAACGATGATCGGCGGCACAATCAGGGCATGAACTGTCATCGGCAGGCGGCGCAGCGCGTCCCCCGGGTCGCATCCGGCCGGCCCGGTCGGCGCCTCGGCTCACTCCACCTCGGCAGACGACGGACCGTGCGCGGGCGATGCCCGGCGTTCGACCGGCGCAGGCCCGGGCACGACCCGAGGCAGACGCGCGCTGGCCTGCCCGGCGACGACCACCACAGCGCATGATCACCACCCTCGTCGCGATCGCGGTCGCCGCGGCGGTGCTCGCGGTGGCGCTGCTGATCTGGTCGCGGACCCGCCGGGTGGTCACGACACCGGCCGAGCGGGCCGTACATTCGGCGCTGCACACCGCGTCGCTGGCGGCGCGTCCGCTGCGGCGCGGGCTCGACACCAGATCGGCTGCCGAGGCCGCACCGCATCTGCGGGCACTGACCGGAGCCGACGCGCTCGGCGTGGCCGATGCGGAGGCCACGCTGCTGGCCTGGGACGGGCCCCATACCGACCTGAGCGAGCAGTTCACCGAGGCGGCGCGACGCGCCATGGCGGGGGAACGACCGGTGCTGGTCGGCGGGCCCGGCGGGCAGCCGCGCGGGCGCGGCGGCGATCACGCGGGACGCACGCTCATCGCGCAGCCGCTGATCATCGAGGGCACCGGTGTGGTGGGCGCGCTCGGCGTCGTCGGCACCGGCACACCCGGGCCCGGCACGCTCGGCGCGGTCGCCGAAGTGGCGCGGTATGCCTGCGGGCAACTGGAACTGGCCGAACTCGACGCCTCGCGGGCGCGGCTGGACCGGGCCGAGGTGCGGGCGCTGCGGGCGCAGATCAGCCCGCATTTCATCTACAACGCGCTCAACACCATCGCCTCGTTCGTGCGCACCGACCCGGCGAGGGCCCGCGAGCTGATCCTGGAATTCGCCGATTTCACCCGCTACTCGTTCCGGGCCGCCGGCGAATACACCGTGCTGGCCGACGAATTGCGCAATATCGAGCGGTATCTGGCGCTGGAGCGGGCCCGATTCGGCGATGCTCTCCAGGTGAAATTGCAGATCGCCCCGGAAGTGCTCGGTGTGGTGCTGCCCTTCCTCGCGCTGCAACCGCTGGTGGAGAACGCGGTGCGGCACGGGCTGGCCGGTTCCCCCACCGGCGGCACGGTCAGCATCGTGGCCGCCGACGCCGGCACCGACTGTGTGATCAGCGTCGAGGACGACGGCGCCGGCATGGACCCGGAGCTGCTGCGCTCGGGTGCCCTCGACGCGGTCGAATCCGGTTCCGGCGCCACCGCTTCCAGCGAATCGGCGCACGTGGGGCTGGCGAATGTGGACGATCGCCTGCGGGCCGCGTTCGGCAACGACTACGGGCTGGTGGTGGAAACCGCGCCCGGCGCGGGGACGAAGGTCAGCATGCGAGTGCCGAAATTCCGCGCGGGAATCCAAGCCTGACCGCCGGATCGCGCCGCAAGACCTGCCCGCGCCCACCCCACCGCACTGTCTACGATGGGTGGGCTGTGATGTAGGACACTGGAAGGGGCTGGCGATGCTGCGGGTGCTGGCCGTCGACGATGAAAAGCCGGCCCTGGACGAACTCGTCTACCTGCTGCGCGCGCAACCGGCGGTGGACGAGATCCATGCCGCCGGCGATGCCACCAGTGCGCTGCGGCTGCTGCGGGCCAACCCGGTCGACGCGGTGTTCCTCGACATCAATATGCCCGGCCTGGACGGCATGGAACTGGCCGGAATCCTGTCCGAATTCGCCAGCCCGCCCGCGGTGGTGTTCGTGACCGCCCACGATGACAAGGCGGTGGCCGCCTTCGACCTCGGGGCGGTGGACTACCTGCTCAAACCGTTGCGCGAGGCCCGCTTGGCCGAGGCCGTGCGCCGCATCGCCGCCGCGCGCGGCACTGCCGCGACGACCGAGGCCGAAGCCGCATCGGAAACACCCGACACCAATGAGGTGATCCCGGTGGAACTCGCCGGAGTCACCACGCTCGTGCACCGCTCCAGCGTGAGCTGGGTGGAGGCCGACGGTGATTACGCGCGGCTGCACACCAGTGCGGGCTCGCATCTGGTGCGGATCCCGCTCTCGGCGCTGGAGGCGCGCTGGCAGGACGCCGGGTTCCTGCGGGTGCACCGGTCCTATCTGGTGGCGCTGCGGCAGGTGACGGGCCTGCGCACGGTCGGCAGCGGCACGGTGGTGTGCCTGCGCGGCGAGGGCGAGGCGGCCGCGGTCGAGCTGCCGGTCAGCCGGCGTCAGGTGCGCGAACTCAAACAGCGACTGGTCCGCGGCCCGCGCCAGACCTGGACCGGCCGATGACGGGCCCGCAGCCGCGCCCGCCCCGGGAACGGGTGGTGCTGGCCGAGCGGCGCGGCGCCCGCCGGGTGCACACCAGGATGGAGGTGGCCGAGCAGACCGAGATCGGTGCCGCCATGATCGGCGGGCTCATCCGCGCCCAGCTCGGCCTCGCGCTGCGCCTGGCCCTGGTGACGGTGGCCGTGCTGGGTGCGCTGCCGCTGCTGTTCGGCGTCGAATCGGTCGCCGAGGCCGAGGTGCTCGGGATCCGGTTGCCGTGGCTGCTGCTCGGCGCGGCGGCCTATCCGGCGCTGTACGGGATCGGCCGGCTCTATCTGCGGCTGGCCGAACGCAATGAGCACGATTTCCTCGAGCTGGCCGAGGATTGACGATGACGCAGGCGTCGACGGCCGGGACCTGGCTGACGGTGGCGGCGCTGCTGCTGGCGGCGGCCGCGACGGTGATCATCGGCGGCTATGGGGTCCGGCTGGCGCGCACCACCTCCGACTTCCTGGTGGCCTCCCGCAGCGTCGGTCCGCGCTGGAATGCGGCGGCGGTGTCGGGTGAATACCTGTCGGCGGCCTCATTTCTCGGTGTCGCGGGCCTGATCGCGAAGTACGGTGCGGATGCGCTGTGGTATCCGGTCGGCTTCACCGCAGGCTATGTGGGTCTGCTGATGTTCGTCGCGGCCCCGCTGCGGCGCTCGGGTGCCTACACGGTGCCCGATTTCGCCGAGTTCCGGCTCGGCTCCCTGCGGTTGCGGCGGCTCGCGGCACTGGTGGTGGTGCTGATCTGCGGGGTGTATCTGATTCCGCAGTTCCAGGGCGCGGGCCTGACGCTGCGCATTCTGCTCGGGGTGCCCGGCTGGGTCGGTGCGGTGGCGGTCGGCGCGATCGTGATCGCCAACGTCGTTGGCGGTGGCATGCGCTCGATCACGCTGGTGCAGGCCTTCCAATACTGGCTCAAGCTCACCGCGGTGGCCTTGCCCGCGCTGGTACTGCTCGGGCATTTCCTCGGTGCGCAGCAACCCGTCGGCGCCCCCGCCCCGCCGACGGTCGCGCAGAGTACGACCGTCGAGGTCACCACACCGGTGATCGTGCAAGTCGACGCGCCGCAGCGGGTGCTGATCTCGGGCACCCTCGACGGGCGCCCGGTCGACGGTCCGGTCGACCTCGGCCCCGGCACACACGAACTGGCCGCCGACACCCGGCTCGTGCTGGAGGCGGGGGCCACGGTCCCGGTGGTCGCGGGCGCACCCGCCGACGGCACGGCCTGGCTGCGACCCGGCGGCGGATTCGGTGACCCGCATCCGCTCTATCAGGTGTATTCGCTGATCATCGCCACCTTCCTCGGCACCATGGGCCTGCCGCATGTGCTGGTGCGCTTCTACACCAACCCCGACGGCCGCGCCGCCCGCGCCACCGCGCTGGCGGTGATCGGACTGGTCGGCGGGTTCTACCTGTTCCCGATTCTGCTCGGGGTGTTCGCGCGGCTGTATGTGCCGCAACTGCTGATCACCGGCACCTCCGATGCGGCGGTGCTGTTGCTGCCCGGTTCGGTGCTCGACGGCCTGCCGGGTCAGCTGCTGGCCGCGCTGGCGGCGGCCGGCGCGATCGCGGCCTTCCTCGCCACCTCCTCCGGGCTGCTGGTCAGCATCGCGGGCGTGCTCAGCACCGATGTGCTGCGCGGGCGCATCCGCGACTTCCGGGCGGCGGCGCTGGTGGCCGGGGCGGTACCGCTCGGACTCTCGCTGACGGTGGTGTCGCTGGACCTGTCGCGGACGGTGGGCCTGGCGTTCGCGGTGGCGGCCTCGACCTTGTGCCCGCTGCTGGTGCTCGGCATCTGGTGGCGCGGGCTCACCGCGGCGGGCGCGGTGGCCGGGTTGCTCGCCGGCGGCCTGGCCTCCGGCGGCGCGACCGTGGTGTCGGTGCTCGGCGGAATCTCCGAGGAACTCGGCGACGGCTGGCCCGCCGCGCTGCTCGGGTATCCGGCGGCGCTCAGCGTGCCGCTGGCGTTCCTGACGATGATCGTGGTCAGCCTGCTGACGCGGCGGCAGGACGAGCTCACCGTCGCGCGCATCTTCGTCCGCATGCATGCCCCCGAACGGCTCGGTATGGGCGCCGACCGCGAAGGCGGGCTGTCGGCGGGCTGACCGTTCGTCGCACACATCCGACCGTTCACCGCACGGTCGGCTACGCCTGCCGAGTGACCCAGGACACAGCATTCTCACCGAGCGCGGGTGGTCGTAACTTCGGTACACACCGTAAGCCACGTCACAGGTAGGACCGGGTGATGACCACAACCGATACCGACGCCGCACCGCCGCCGCGTACGCCGACACCGGAGGAGTTCCTCCGGATGCAGGCCGGCCCGGAGTTCCAGGAACTGCGAAGCCGATTGCGGCGCTTCGTCTTCCCGATGACCGCACTGTTCCTCACCTGGTACCTGGTGTACGTGTTGCTCGGCGCCTACGCGCACGACTTCATGGCCACCACGCTGTTCGGCAACATCAATGTCGGGCTGGTGCTCGGCCTCGGGCAGTTCGTGTCCACCTTCGTCATCACCGGGCTCTATGTCCGGTTCGCCAACCGGGAACTCGACCCGCGGGCCGCGGCCATCCGCGAGGAACTCGAAGGGGTCAAGGCATGAACGCGCAGTATCTGGCCGCCGACGCCACCGTCGGCAATCCGATCGCCAATATCAGCATTTTCGCGCTGTTCGTGGCCGTCACCATGGTCGTGGTCATCCGGGCCAGCCGCAAGAACACCACCGCCGCCGACTATTTCACCGGCGGACGCGGCTTCTCCGGTCCGCAGAACGGCATCGCCATCGCGGGCGACTACCTGTCGGCGGCCAGCTTCCTCGGCATCGCTGGCGCCATCGCGGTCTACGGCTACGACGGGTTCCTCTACTCGATCGGCTTCCTGGTCGCCTGGCTGGTCGCACTGCTGCTGGTGGCCGAAATGCTGCGCAACACCGGCAAATTCACCATGGCCGACGTGCTCAGCTTCCGGTTGAAGCAGGGCCCGGTGCGCACGGCGGCGGCATTGACCACGCTGACGGTCTCGTTGTTCTATCTGCTGGCCCAGATGGCAGGGGCCGGCGGTCTGGTGGCGCTGCTGCTCGATATCTCCAGTAAATCCGGGCAGGCCGTGGTGATCGCCGTGGTCGGTGTGCTGATGATCGTCTACGTCCTCGTCGGCGGGATGAAGGGCACCACCTGGGTGCAGATCATCAAGGCGGTGCTGCTCATCACCGGTGCCGCGGTGATGACGCTGGTGGTGTTCGCGAAGTTCGGGTTCAACCTGTCGGAGATCCTCGGTTCCGCGCAGGCCGCGGTGAGCGGTTCGGCCAACGACGCCGTCGCCGCCCGCGATGTGCTCGCCCCCGGCGCCCAGTACGGCGGCAGCGAGATGTCGAAGCTGAATTTCCTGTCCCTCGGTCTGGCCCTGGTGCTCGGCACCGCCGGTCTGCCGCATGTGCTGATGCGCTTCTACACCGTGCCCACCGCCAAGGAAGCCCGCCGCTCGGTGGTGTGGGCGATCGCCCTGATCGGCGCGTTCTACCTGTTTACCCTGGTACTCGGGTATGGCGCCGCGGCGCTGGTCGGCCCGGACGAGATCCTGGCCGCGGCCGGCGGACAGAACTCCGCTGCCCCGCTGCTGGCGTTCGAACTCGGCGGTGTGCTGCTGCTCGGCGTGATCTCCGCCGTCGCCTTCGCCACCATCCTCGCGGTGGTGGCCGGGCTGACGATCACCGCGTCGGCTTCCTTCGCCCACGACATCTACGCCAGCGTACTCAAGCGCGGTAAGGCCGATGAGTCCGCCCAGGTGCGGGTCTCGCGGATCACGGCGGTGGTGATCGGTGTGCTGGCCATCGGCCTCGGCATCCTGGCCAACGGCCAGAACATCGCCTTCCTGGTGGCGCTGGCCTTCGCGGTGGCGGCCGCGGCGAATCTGCCGACGATCCTGTACTCGCTGTTCTGGCGGCGGTTCAACACCACCGGCGCGCTGTGGAGCATGTACGGCGGCCTGGTCTCGACCATCGTGCTGATCGTGTTCTCCCCCGCCGTCTCCGGGTCGAAGTCGGCGATGATCCCCGGCTCGGACTTCTCCTGGTTCCCGCTGTCCAATCCCGGCATCGTGTCCATCCCGCTGGCCTTCGCGCTCGGCGTCGCGGGCACCTTCTACGGCGGACGCCGCGGCGGCGAGGATCCGGCCAAGGCCGCCGAGATGGAGGTGCGCTCGCTGACCGGGGTGGGCGCGGAGAAGGCGGTGGTGCACTGAGCACTTCCCGATCCCCGTTGTCCCCCTTGCTCATTCGATAGGAGTGCACGCGTTGACCACCGTCACCGTCGACCATCTCGACAACCCCGCCGCATACCCGCCGCCCGCCGAATTCGCCGCGAACGCCAATGCCGGTGCCGCCCTGTACGACCGGGCGGCCGCGGACCGGCTCGAATTCTGGGCCGAGCAGGCCCGCCGGTTGCACTGGGAACGGCCGTGGAACCAGGTGCTGGACTGGAGCAACGCGCCGTACGCGGAGTGGTTCGCCGGCGGCACCCTCAATGTGGCCTACAACTGCGTCGACCGGCATGTGCTCGACGGTCACGGCGATCAGGTCGCCATCCACTGGGAGGGCGAGCCGGGCGACTCCCGTTCGATCACCTACCGTGACCTGCTGGCCGAGGTGAGCCGGGCGGCGAACTACTTCACCGAGCTGGGATTGGTCGCCGGAGATCGGGTCGCCATCTATATGCCGATGGTGCCGGAGGCCATCGTGTCGATGCTGGCGTGTGCGCGGCTGGGGCTGACGCATTCGGTGGTGTTCGCGGGCTTTTCGCCGGCGGCGCTGCGGCAGCGCGTCGACGACGCCGGCGCGCGCTTGGTGGTCACCACCGACGGGCAGTGGCGGCGCGGCAAGCCCGCGCCGCTCAAGGCGGCGGTGGACGAGGCGCTGGGTGTGCCGGGCGAGACCACCGTCGAACATGTGCTCGTGGTGCGGCGCACCGAGATCGAGGTGCCGTGGACCGAGGGCCGCGATCTGTGGTGGCACGAAACCGTCGCGAACGCCTCCCCCGAACACGAAGCCGAGGCCTTCGACGCCGAACACCCGCTGTTCATCCTCTACACCTCCGGCACCACCGGAAAACCCAAGGGCATCCTGCACACCTCCGGCGGCTACCTCACCCAGACCGCCTACACCCACCACTACGTCTTCGACCACAAACCCGGCGCCGACGTCTACTGGTGCACCGCCGACATCGGCTGGGTCACCGGCCACAGCTACATCGTCTACGGCCCCCTCGCCAACCGCGCCACCCAGGTCGTCTACGAAGGCACACCGAACTCTCCGAACGAGCACCGGCATTTCGAGATCATCGAAAAGTACGGGGTGAGCATCTATTACACCGCTCCCACCTTGATCAGGACGTTCATGAAGTGGGGCAGGCAGATCCCGGACGCCCACGATCTGTCCTCGATCCGGGTGCTCGGCTCGGTCGGCGAACCGATCAACCCGGAGGCGTGGCGGTGGTATCGCGACGTGATCGGTGCGGGCACGGCGCCGATCGTGGACACCTGGTGGCAGACCGAGACCGGGTCGATCATGATCTCCCCGCTGCCCGGCGTCACCGCGGCCAAGCCCGGCGCGGCGATGACCCCGCTGCCCGGCATCTCCGCGCGCGTCGTCGACGATGACGGCACCGGGCTCGGCCGCGACCGCTCGGGCCTGCTGGTCCTCGACCAGCCGTGGCCGTCGATGCTGCGCGGTATCTGGAACGATCCGCAACGGTTCCAGGAGACCTACTGGGACCGGTTCCGCGAATCCGGTTGGTACTTCGCCGGCGACGGCGCGCGGCTGGACGCCGACGGTGACCTGTGGGTGCTCGGCCGCGTCGACGACGTCATGAACGTCTCCGGCCACCGCATCTCCACCGCCGAGGTGGAATCGGCGCTGGTCTCCCATCGCGCCGTGGCCGAGGCCGCCGTGGTCGGTGCCAGTGACGCCACCACCGGGCAGGCCATCGTCGCCTTCGCCATCCTCACCGCCGAGGCCGGGGCCGGCGAGCAGGATCGAGAGGCACTGATCACACAGCTGAAAGCCGAAGTGTCCCAGCAGATCAGCCCGATCGCCCGCCCGCGCGATATTCATATCGTGCCGGAGCTGCCGAAGACCCGCAGCGGCAAGATCATGCGCAGGCTGCTGCGCGATGTCGCCGAGGGCCGCGAACTCGGCGACACCTCGACCCTGGTCGACCCGACCGTTTTCGAGTCCATCGCCCGCGGGTAATCCCGGGGACAGGCGGCGGACCCGCTCCGTGAGGGGGATCGGGTCCGTCGTCAGCTCCGGGCGACGTCGCGGCCGGTGGCCAGCAAGAGCAGATCGATCGCGGGAGCGCGCACCTGCTCCGGCCCGTCACCGTAAGACCAGTCCGCGTCGGTCGCGGTCAGCCGCAGGCCACGCAGCCGCTTGCGGGCACCGTAGAACCGGCTGGCCAGCACATGATCCAGGGCGGCGACGACCCGGGGCGGCGGGGTGTGCAGGGTGCGTCCGAGCGGGCGGGCCACATCTTGTTCGTGCACGATGATGTCCACCAGCGGGTCGGCGGGCGCGGCGCCGGGCGAGCGCCGCGATGATCCCGCCGCGGCCCGCAGCTGTGCGATCAGCTCGGCGGGTGCGTAGCGCGCCGACACCCGGCGTGCGGCGTCGGCGTTCATCCGATCCCAGTTGCCCCTGGCCCGGATCAAGCCCATGAGGGTGGAGCCGAGGCTGTCGACCGAGGTGATGTGGGCGAGAACGTCGTGGATGGTCCAGCCCGCGCACAGCGATTCGCGCTGCCATTCGTCGTCGCTCAATTCGTCGAAGAAATCGGCGAAGGCCAGCCGTTCGGCACGCAACCAGGTCGAGATCAGGTCAGGGTCCATCGTCGGGTTCTCCCGGATCGCAGGGGCGTCACCGATATCGACGGCGCGGGGCCGCCGGAATCATCGGTGGCCCGGAATCGGCGTCGTCCGCCGGCTACGCCCAAGTGGACGCATGACCTGGCGACGCTGCGAGATACCTTGCGCGAAGCGGTTATTCAGAGTTGGAGTACCTTCTTGCGCATGGAGGTTCTGCTGCATCAGATCGACGCGTTCGCCGACGCACCGTTCTCGGGCAACCCGGCCGCGGTCATGCCGTTGCCGACCTGGCTGCCCGATGCGCTGTTGCAACACCTGGCCGAGGAGAACAACCTCGCCGAAACGGCCTTCTACACCCCCGGGTTACCGGCCGAGGCGGGGCCGCCGCCGGGCGAATGGCCCGCCTTTCACCTGCGCTGGTTCACCCCGCGGGTGGAGGTGGACATGTGCGGGCACGCGACGCTGGCGAGCGCGGCCCAGATCCTCACCGATATCGCGCCCGGCGCCGACCGGGTCAGCTTCTACACCCGCAGCGGCTGGCTGCACGTCGACCGTACCGATGACGACGAATACGTGCTCGACCTGCCCGTGGTGCCCTCCATCGAAACCGAGCCCGATCCGGTGCTGGTGGCCGCGCTCGGTGTACGGCCGGTGCGCGCCTACACCGGTGCGGACGCCGTCATCGTGGTCGGCAGCGAGCAGCAGGTGCGCACGCTGCGCCCGGCCCTCGACCGGTTTCCGCCGCTGCCGCGCGGCGCCATCGTCACCGCTCGCGGCGACGACGTCGACTTCGTCTCCCGGTTCTTCGGCCCCGGCGTCGGCGTACCCGAGGATCCGGTGACCGGCTCGGCGCACGCGCAACTGGTTCCGCTGTGGAGCCGCGAACTCGGTCGCACCGCCATGACGGCGCGTCAGCTCTCCCGCCGCGGCGGGCGGCTGCGCACCGAACTCGTCGGCGACCGGGTACTGCTGATCGGACGCTGCCGCCGCTACCTCGACGGTGTGGTCACCCTGCCCGACGACTGAGCACCGGCAGCGGTCACAGGTCGAAGACGATCTCGAGATGGTCGCTGCGCGGCACGGACTGGCAGGCCAGGCGGGTGCCGCGGGCCAGATCGTGATCGTCGAGGGTTTGATTGTCGAGCAGCTCCACCGCACCGGCGCGCAGCGTGTAGGCGCAGCCGCCGCAGGTGCCTTCGCGGCAGACATACGGAGCGTCGAGGCCACGCTCGAGTAGCACGTCGAGCAGGACGGACTGCTTCGGCCACTCGATCTCGTGCTGCTCGCCGTCGAGTTCCACGGTCGCGGTGACGCATGCACCGCCCGATACCGCGCCGGCGGAAACCGGCTGGACCGCGAAGGCATCGGAGTCCAGCGAGACGAAAACCTCGGCGTGAACCCGTGATTCGCCGATTCCGCGCGTCAGCGCCGCGGCGCGGGCGGCGTCCATGAACGGAGCCGGGCCGCAGAGATAGACCTGGGCGTCGTCGAGCGTGGGCAATGCCGCCGCGATGGAAGCGGTGGTCGGCACACCGTGATCGGCATCGAACAGGTGGGTGACGGTGAGCCGGTCGCAGTGACGCTGGGCGAGCTCGGTGAGTTCGCGCGCGAAGATCACCGACGCGCGATCGACGTTGGCGAAGATCAACGTGATCGAATTCCGATGCGCGGCAAGAGCGGTCCGCAGGATCGACATGATCGGCGTGATACCGCTGCCCGCCGCGAGCAGCACGAACGGCACGGCCCAGTCCTTGGGCACGAATGTCCCGGCCGGTGGCAGCGTTTCCAGCTCCGTCCCGGCGGTGACGTTGTCGCAGATCCAGTTCGACGCGCGGCCACCGGGGACCCGCTTGACGGTGACGGCGGGCCGGGCGTCGATCACCGGCGAGCTGGACAGGGAATAACACCGTGCCAGCGGCCCGTCCGGTCCCGGAATGCGCAGGGTGAGGAACTGGCCCGCCCGGTAGCTCAAGGCCGAGCCCGGCGGTGGGTCCAGGACCAACGTCACCGCGTCCGCCGTCTCCCGCACGACCTCCTGCACGGTGACCCGCACCGTCGGTGCCGACGGCGGGGCGAGATCCGGGGTCAGCGTCATCGCAGTGCTCCTTCACGCAGGTCAGCGGCTCGGCGACGCCGCCCGACGATTACAGTTCATGAATGTGCCATTGACAACTGGCTCATTGCGTGATGATGCTAAGAGTATGGTGATAACAGAGTCAACGGCGACTTTGCGACGCCCGGTCCCTCGTTCCGCGTCCCTGCGGACCCGCATCGCGGCGACCGGGTCGGTCCTGAGCATCCGGCAACTGAACGGCCTCCTGCCACCCACCCGCTGGGGCATCGGGGCAGGACGCGGCCTGATCGCGAGCGTGATGGCGGTAGGCGGACCCACCCTGCCCGGGACCACGGTCATGCCCGTGCGTGCGGCCGGGGTGCGCGCAGAAATGGTGCGCGCACCCGGCGTCGGGCTCGGCAATCGGGTGATCTACTACGTGCACGGCAGCGGCTATGTGATCTGCTCGGCGCGCACACATCGCGGGCTGGCTTCGCGGCTGTCCGCACAGACCCGGCTGCCGGTCTTCGTCGTCGACTACCGGCTGGCACCCGAGCACCCCTTCCCCGCGGCCGCCGACGATGTGGCGGCCGGGTATCGGTGGCTGCTGGCCAACGGCTACCAGGCCGAAAACATCGTCATGGGCGGCGATTCGGCCGGATGCCACCTCACCCTCGATCTGCTGCTGGACAACGCCAGAACCGGAGCGGCCCAGCCCGCGGGCGCGTTCATGTTCTCCCCACTGATGGATCTGAGCTTGACCGCGGCCGAACAGCTCGACCGGCGCAAGCCGGACCCGATGGCACCGGCCCCGGTGGGACGCCGGATGATCCAGCTCTACACCCGCGACGAGCCCGCGGACTCCCCGCGGCTGCGCTTGACCATCCCGCCGGGCACCACCTTGCCGCCGCTGTACGTACAGGCCGCGGCCGAGGAGATGCTCGCCGCCGATGCCCGCCATCTCTGGGAGATGGCCACCGCGGCCGGGACCTCGTGCCGGCTGGAGCTGTGGCCCGGCCGCATCCACGTCTTCCAGGCGCTGCCACTGATCGTGCCCGAGGCGGCTCCCGCGCTGCGCCGGGCCGCCGCGTTCGTCTCCGACGCGCTGGCGCAGGCGAATGCCTCGGTAGTAGAGAAGGTGAGCTGAGATGTGGCCGTTTTCCACCAGGCGCAGCTATGACGCGCGGGCCGTCGTCACCGGCGCCGGCAGCGGCATCGGGCGCGCCTTCGCGCTCGAGATCGCCGCGCGCGGCGGCGAGGTGATCTGCGCCGATATCGACAAGGACCGCGCCGACGAGACCGTGCGGCTGATCGAGCAACGGCACGGGCGCACGGCCTACCCGTTCTTCTGCGATGTCGCGATGCGCGCGGATGTGCAGCGGCTCGCCGATTTCGCCGAGGAGGTCTTCGCGGGCCCGCCGACGGTGGTGGTGAACAACGCCGGAGTCGGCATCGGCGGTAAGCCGGTCGGTGAGATCGGTTTCGACGACTGGGAATGGGCGCTCGGCATCAACCTGTGGGGCGTGGTGCACGGCTGCGAGATCTTCGCACCGCGGCTGCGCGCCGCGGGCCGCGGCGGCATCGTGAACGTCGCCTCCGCGGCCGCGTTCGCCGCGGCCCCTGGAATGGCGGTGTACAACACGTCCAAGGCGGCCGTGCTGTCGCTGTCGGAGACCATGCATGCCGAACTCGCGGGCAGCGGCGTGGCGGTGACCGCGCTGTGCCCCACCTTCGTCAAGACCAATGTGGTCGCCGACGGACGGATCACCGCGGGGCCCTCGCGCCTGGCCGATCAGCTCATGCGCTGGACCGGATTCTCACCAGAACGGGTCGCCGCCGGCGCCCTCGACGCACTCGACCGCGGCCGCCTCTATGTGGTGCCGCAGCTGGATGCCCGGCTGGTGTGGCAGCTCAAACGCACCTTCCCCGCCACCTACGCCGGCGCCCTCGGCCTGCTCAATCGCCTACTGCCACTTGAGGATCCGGCCACCACGGCCGCATCCTCCCCCACGACTGGAGCCTGACATGTCCTTCAACTTCGACGATATGCTCGCCAAGATCAAGGCCCGCCAGTGGGCCCTGGCCGATATCGACTGGGACGCCCCCGGCGCCGAGGAGATCGACCCGGAGCTGTGGACCAAACTCAAGCCGTTCATCTCCGATCTGATGTGGATCGAGAACGTCGGCGCACGCGGTTTCGCCGCCATGGCCAAGAAGGCGCCCACCGACACCCTCAAGGAGATCTACCGGTACTTCCACGCCGAGGAGCAGCGCCACGCCAATGCCGAGCTCGCGCTGATGCGGCGCTGGGGCATGCTCGACGGCGACGAGCTGCCGGAGCCGAATATCAACGTCAAGCTGGTCATCGACTTCCTGGACAAGCACGCCGACGGGATGTCGATGTCGTTCCTCGGCACCGTGATCCCGATGCTCGAGGTGGCCCTCGACGGCGCACTGATCAAGTTCGTCACCGACGAGATCAAGGATCCGGTGGCGCAGGAGGTGTTCAAGAAGATCAACGCCGACGAGGCTCGGCATCTGGCCACCGATTACGCGGTGATGGAACTGCTCGGCCACGCGACCGCGCGCAAGCTGGCCATCGATTTCGTCGGCGGCTGGGCCAAGCCGTCGCTGATCGTCGGCGCGCTCAGCTATTTCCCGCTGCTGAACAAGATGCGCGACAACATCGTGGAGATGGGTGTGTCCGAGGAACGCCTGTACTCGGCGATGGCGCGGTTCAAGGCCGTCGGTGAACGTGCGCCGATCGTGAACCGGCTGCCCATGTACCGGCTGGTGAAGATGCACAGCGGCTGGGTGATCAACCGCGATCACCCCTACCACCTGTTCGCCGACGCCCTGGTCAAGGTGACCGGCCGGATTCCCGAACGCTATTTCGCCGAGCAGCCGTCGTGGTCGAAGGCGCTGACCCACGAGCCGGTCGCATGAGCGCGGCGGCGAAGCCACTGGACGTGGCGATCATCGGCGCGGGTTTCGCGGGCATCGGCGCGGCGATCCGGCTGCGACAGCGCGGGATCACCGACTTCACGATCCTCGAGCGCGATACCCGAGTGGGCGGCACCTGGCGCGACAACACCTATCCCGGTGCCGCCTGCGATATCCCGTCGCGGCTGTACTCCTACAGCTTCGCGCCGAATCCGAACTGGTCGCAGACCTATTCGGGCAGCGCGGAGATCCTGGACTACATCGAGTCCATGGTCGACCAGTTCGCGATCCGGCCCTTCATCCAGTTCGGCCAGAATGTCACCGGATTGGATTTCGACGAAGAAGCGGGACTGTGGTCGATCGCCGTCGCCGGCCGCAGGGGCCGGCTGCGTGCGCGTGCGGTGGTGATCGCCTCGGGCCCGCTGTCGAACGCGAGCTTCCCGGACATCGACGGTATCGACAGCTTCGCCGGGCACAAGATCCACAGTGCCCGCTGGGATCACGACTACGACCTCACGGGCATGAAGGTGGCCGTGGTCGGCACCGGCGCCAGCGCCGTGCAGATCGTGCCGGAGCTGGTGCGGCGGGCCGGATCGGTGAAGGTGTTCCAGCGCACGCCGGGCTGGGTGTTGCCACGGGTCAACCGCTCCACCACCGACATGACCAAATCGATCTACCGGCGGTTCCCGCGCACCCAGGCGCTGGCCCGCGACGCCTGGTTCTGGGGGCACGAGTCGGTGGCCCTCGGTGTGGTGTGGACCAGCCCGCTGACCCGGGTGGTCGAGCAGGTCTCGCTGCTGCATCTGCGCACCCAGGTGCGCGACCCGTGGTTGCGCCGCCAGCTCACCCCGGAATTCAAGGCAGGCTGCAAACGACTGCTGATGAGCAACGACTACTACCCGGCCCTGCAAGCCGACAACTGTCAGCTCATCACCTGGCCGATCGTGCGCATCGTGCCCGAAGGCATCCAGACCGCGGAAGGGGTGGTGCACGGCGCCGACTGCATCGTCTTCGCCACCGGATTCGATGTGTCCAAGGCCGGGGCACCGATCCCGGTCACCGGGCGCGGCGGCCGCTCGCTCAACGAGGAGTGGAGCCGCGGGGCCTACGCCTTCAAGAGCGTCGCGGTCGCGGGCTATCCCAACATGTTCCTGACCTTCGGGCCGAATTCCGGCCCCGGCCACAATTCGGCACTGGTGTACATGGAGGCGCAGATCGAATACCTCACCGAGGCGATCCAGATCCTGTTACGCCGCGACCTGCGGATGCTCGAAGTCGACCGGAACCGCCAGGACCGCTACAACGCCCGGCTGCAACGGCGCCTGGCCGCGACGACCTGGAACTCCGGCTGCCGCAGCTGGTACCTCACCGAGGACGGCTTCAACGCCACCATGTATCCCGGTTTCGGTACGCAGTACGTGCGTGAGCTGTCGCGGGTGAACCTCGACGACTACGTCCTCACCGCCCGTTCGGCACATCGCCCGCTGGCCGGCAGCGGAGCCCGGCTCGGCTGATGCCCCAGCCAGATTCGCGCCCGTGTCCCGGTACCGGTTACCGGGACACGGGCGCGCGCGTGAGCGCCCGGAGCGGGAAGGTACGGACGTGACCGAGGTGGGCGAATACCGCATCGACGAGCTCGCGCGAGCGGCCGGAACGACCAGCCGCAATGTGCGCCTGTACCAGGAGAAAGGCCTGCTGCCCGCGCCCGTCCGGCGGGCGGGACGGGCCAATATCTACGGCGATGCGCATCTGGCGCGGCTGCGCATCATCGATGGGCTGCTCGCACGCGGATTCACCACCGCCCACATCGCCGATTTCATCACCAGCTGGGAGACCGGCAAAGACCTCACCGAGATCCTCGGCCTCCAGCACGCCGTGACCGCGGCGTGGGGACAGTCCCGAGCACCGGTCGAATTCACCCGCGACATGGTCGACGCCATCCTGGGCGATCCGGAACCCGGCCACGCCGACGACGCGCACCTGGATCGCCTGGTGCGGCTGGGGCTGGTGCGGGTGCACGACGGCGGCAGCACCATCGAACTGCTGCGCCCGCAGCTGCTGGAAGCCGTGTTCCAGCTGAAGGCCTACGGCATCGAGGTGCCCATCCTCATCGACCTGTACGCGGAGGTGATGGGCCGACTCGACGATATCGCCCGGCGGATGGTGGCCGCCGCCAAGGACCACATCGTGTCCGAGCACGGCCTCGGCTGGCTGCCCGACACCGACGACGCGATCGCCGACACCACCCAGATGTTGCGGCATTGGCGCGAACTCGGCACCGGCATGGTGCATTCCGGGCTCGATCAGGCGCTCGACCGGGCACTGGAGCGCGAACTCGGTGACTATCTGGCCGCCGCGGCGCGGGCGCACACATCGCCCGGAGCCGACCTGTTACCGGTCGGGGACGGGGCCGTCGTCGGGCGCCGGGCCGATGACGCCGGTGGCGTCGGGCAGCAGCGGCACGATCGCGAAGGCGCCGGCCACCGCGTCGGCGGGTAGCGCCTCCACCGCGCGGATACCGTTGTGCGTGGCGAGGTTTCGCAGTTGCTCCGGCGTGCCGCGCACGACCAGGCCCACCGCGCAGGCGCAGCCGGCGCGCAGCCGGGCGACCGACACGGTGACGATCTTCTCGGTGCGTTCGTCGACGGATCGCGAGCTGCGCAGGTTATCCAGCAGCTGCCAGGCGGCGTCCTCGGCCGATCGCAGCACCACGACCTCGGTCGCCGGGACCTGCACGGTCACCAGCTGCGTCTGCACCCGCGGTAACGGCACCTGGTACAGCACCCGGCCGATCCGCAGACCGGCCGCGAGAGCCGGAAGGCGTTGCGGGGTCTGGTATTCGGTGAACGACACCAGCGCCCAGCGCTCGGCGGCATCGGTGCCCGACAGCGAATCCCGCGCTCGCGCCAGGTATTCCGCGACCGATTCGCCCTGTTGCGGGCCGAGGCGGTCGGTGGACACGCCCTCCGAACGCGGCGGCTGCATGGCGCCGACGGCGACCAGGACGACCACGACCACCCCGGCGACCGCCGCGAACACCGCTCGCAGCAGTCGGGTCGACCGGAGGTTGGATCGGCAGCACCGCTCAGGCATTGCGCAGCACGTCGAGGGCGTGCCTCAGATCGGCCGGGTACTCGCTGGTGATCTCCAGATATCTGCCGTCGGCGGGATGCTGGAATCCGAGCGAACGCGCGTGCAGCCACTGCCGCTGCAAACCGAGGCGCTCGGCCAGGCGCGGATCGGCGCCGTAGGTGAGGTCACCGCAGCAGGGGTGGCGGATCGCGGAGAAATGCACCCGGATCTGATGGGTGCGCCCGGTTTCCAGATGGATGTCGAGCAGGCTCGCCGCCTGGAATGCCTCGACGGTGTCGTAGTGGGTGACGCTGGGGCGGCCGTCGGCGGTGACCGCGAACTTCCAGTCGTTGCCGCGGGCCCGGCCGATCGGGGCGTCGATGGTGCCGCTGCTGGGATCCGGATGCCCCTGCACCAGTGCGTGATAGCGCTTGTCCACGGTGCGCTGTTTGAACGCGCGCTTGAGCACGGTGTAGGCGTGTTCGGACTGGGCGACCACCATCACCCCCGAGGTGCCGACATCGAGGCGGTGCACGATGCCCTGGCGTTCGTGTGCGCCGGAGGTGGAGATGCGGTAGCCGGCCGCGGCCAGCCCACCCACCACCGTCGGCCCGGACCAGCCGACACCGGTGTGCGCGGCCACCCCGACGGGTTTGTCGACCGCGACGATGTCGTCGTCGGCGTAGAGGATCTTCATCCCCTCGACCGGTTCGGCCTCGATGGTGAGCTCACGTTTGGGCTCGGGGAACACCACCTCGAGCCAGGCGCCCGCGGTGAGCCGATCCGATTTGCCGGCAGCGACACCGTCGAGCTGCACCGAACCCTCTTCGGCCAGCGCCGCCACCGCCGTCCGGGACAGGCCGAGCAGCCGCGACAGGCCCGCGTCGACCCGCATGCCGTCCAGCCCGTCGGGCACCGGCATGGTCCTGGTTTCCCTCATGCCGCGCTCCCCTCGCCGGCCCCGGTGTTCTTCGTGTTCTCTGTGTTCTCGGATCGCGCGCTGTTCACTGTGTTCTCGGACTCTTCGGTGGTCTTCTCGGCCCGGCCGGCCCTGGTGCCGTTCGGCTCGAATCCGAACACCGTCAGCACCACCAGCAGGATCGCACCGCAGACGATGGCCGAATCGGCGACGTTGAACACCGGCCACCAGCCGACGGCGACGAAATCGACCACATGCCCCTGCAACGGCCCCGGCGAGCGGAACAGCCGGTCCACCAGGTTGCCCAGCGCACCACCGAGCACCATGCCGAGCCCGACGGCCCACCACAGCGAGCGCAGGGTGCGGCCGATGCGGATCACCCCGATCACCACCGCGGCCGCGACCAAGGTCAGCAGCCAGGTCATGCCGGTGGCCATGGAGAAGGCCGCGCCCGGGTTGCGCACCAGGCTCAGCCGGGCCCAATCGCCGATGAGGTACACCGGATCGCCGGGGGTCAGCGTGGCAACCACGATGACCTTGGTGAGCAGGTCGAGGGCGAACAACACCGCCGCGATCACCAGCAACAGCCGCAGTCGCTGCGGTGGGCGCGCCGGGCCCTCGGAGGGCTGCTCGGCGGTGCTTGGCTCGGGTGGCCGGTCGTCACTCACGCCGACCATCATCGCTCGAGGCGCGAACGGGCCTGTGCTGCGGGCACCGCATGTCCCGGCACCGCGGCCGTCGGCTGTCCCAGCCGATCCTCAGCCCGCGCTGCCCACATGTCCCAGCTGACACTCAGGAACCGGTCGTACTCTGTTGCTCGTGACGGTGTTGTCTTCTCCCCACGCACCCCGGATCGGCCGTTCCGGCGTGCTGATCATGGTGCTCGCGGTCGGGTTGTCGGCGTTCGGTGTCGGGTGCAGCGACGGCGCGGAGCCGTCCTCGGACGCCGAGGGCACCGAGCCGCTCGGCATCGGGCGTGAAGTGACGGTGCCGATCGCCGCGGCGGTGGCCACCGTCGAGTCGCCCGGCGAAGAACCGCGCGGCGCGCTGCGGGCCGGTTTCCCGGACGGCACCGTGCAGGAGGTGACGCTGCGTACCGATCACCGCATCCAGCAGCAGATCGATGATCAGCCGCCGCGCGATTTCTCGCATCCGGCGCTGACCATCCCGTTGACCGCCCGCACGGACGACTCCGACGTCGACCTCACCCTCGGTGCCGTCACCACCCCCGACCCGTCGTTGTCGCAGGCGCTGACCGCCGCCGACGGCTCGCACGCGGGCCTGGACATGAGCGAGCTCGGCGCGATCACCGCGCTGCGGCTTGCCCCCTCACCGGAAACCTCGAACTCCGCGCGCGCGGCCATCGAGCAGGCGTTCTATCAAGCGGTGTACCAGTCGATCACCTTCCCGGACGATCCGGTGGGCGTGGGCGCGGTGTGGACGGTGCGTCAGGAGGTCACCGGTGGGGTGGCCCTCGACCAGGTGACCACGGCGACGTTGACCGAACGCGAGGGCAACCGCCTCACCATCGACCTGACCGTGGCCCAGACGCCGAAATCGCGGACCTGGAACCTGCCCAACGAGGCAGGCACCCTGCACATCGAGGATTACGCGATGACCGGCTCGGGCACCATCATCGTCGATCTCGGCCTGCCGCTGCCGGTATCGGGCGCCATCGATATCGGCGGGCACCAGTCCTACCGCGACCCGCGCACCGACACGCTGCTGCGCCAGACCATCAGCACGCGGGTGTCCTGGGGTGGATAGCACCGCGGGATCTCGCGATCGGCGGATGTCTGTCGGTGCCCGGGCATAGGCTCGAACCCGTCCGACAACCGATCGAGACCTGGAGGTCTTGCGATGTCCGATGTCTCCCCGATTCCCGAGGGCTACCCGCGCCTGTCCCCCGGCCTCGCCGTGGACGGCGCGGCCGAAGCGATCGAGTTCTACAAGAAGGTCTTCGGCGCCACCGAGCGCATGCGCATGCCGCGCCCGGACGGCAAGGTCGCCCACTGCGAGCTGCTGGTCGGCGATTCGGTGATCATGCTCGGTGATCCGGCGCCGGAAATGAAGTTCCTCGACCCCAAGAGCGTCGGCGGCACCCCGGTCAATTTCAACATCTACGTCCCCGATTCCGATGCCGCCTTCAACGCGGCCATCGCGGCGGGCGCGACCGAGCTCATGCCGATGGAAAACCAGTTCTACGGCGACCGCACGGGCAGTTTCACCGATCCGTGGGGCCACCAGTGGACCGTTGCCACGCACGTCGAGGATGTCACCCCCGACGAGATGGAGCGGCGGATGGCCGAGTTCACCGGCGCATCCTGACGGCGCGGTGATGCCGGCTGCGGGTAGCGCCCGCAGCCAGCGCCGACGCGTCGCTCAGGCGGCCCCACCCGGGGACGCCGGGATGAGTTTGTGCTCCTCATCGCGCAGCGACGCGGTGATCCACCAGGCCGCCTCGACCAGCACGATGCCGACCACACCGCAGACCACCGCGGCCGTGGTGAGCCCGACGTTGGACGGGTCGAGTTTGAAGAACTCCCTGGTGAACGGGATGGTGAACAGCAGCAGATAGGCCAGCACCGAGGCGCCGAGCAGCACCACCTTCCACCACACATAGGGCCGGGCCACGATGGCCAGCACCCACACCGCGATCATGATCAGCGTGATGAGCGCGGTGGTGCCCGCCTGCACCGTCTGCTGCTCGGTCGCCTCCGGCCCCGCATAGGCGATCAGATACGCGACGAAGGTGGCCACGCCGATCACCACACCGGAGGGAATCGCCAACCGCATCACCCGGCCGACGAAACCGGGGCGAGCCCGCTCGTTGTTGGGCGCCAGCGACAGGATGAACGCCGGGATGCCGATGGTGAACCAGGCCGCGATGGTGACATGTCGCGGCAGGAACGGATACCCGATCGGCTCGTAGTCGAAGATCTGCGACCCGGCACCGGCCAGACCGACCAGGAACGCCAGCAGCACCGAATACACCGTCTTGGTGAGGAACAGATTCGAGACGCGTTCGATATTGCCGATCACCCGGCGACCCTCCCCCACCACATACGGCAGGGTCGCGAACTTGTTGTCCAGCAGCACGATCTGGGCCACCGCGCGCGTGGCCGGACTGCCCGAGCCCATGGCGACACCGATATCGGCGTCCTTGAGCGCCAGCACATCGTTGACGCCGTCACCGGTCATGGCGACGGTGTGCCCGCGCGACTGCAACGCACCCACCATGGCGCGCTTCTGATCCGGGCGCACCCGGCCGAAGGTGGTCTCCCGGTCCAGCACATCGGCGAGCGCGTCGCGGTCCTCGGGCAGCCCGCGCGCGTCGACGGCATGGTCGCCGCCCGGCAGCTCGAGCGAGGCGGCCACCGCGCCCACCGATACCGCGTTGTCACCGGAGATGACCTTGATCGCCACGTCCTGACTCGCGAAGTAATCGAGGGTGTCGCGGGCGTCCGGACGCACCTTCTGCTCCAGCACCACCAGCGCGGCCGGGGTGACGACGCCCGGCGCGTCGGGCGCGTCGACGGCGCGATCGCTGGTGGCCAGCAACAGGATCCGCAGGCCGGAGGACCCGAGTTCCTCGGCCCTGCGGGCATCCTCGGAACCGGCATCGAGCAGCACATCGGGGGCGCCGAGCAGCCAGTTCCCGTGCTCACCGTAGGAGAAGCCGCTCCACTTCTTGGCCGAGGAGAACGGCGCGACCGCGGTGTAGGACCAGTCCGGCCGGTCGGGAACCGCCTCGGCGATGGCCTGCACGCTGGCATTGGGGCGCGGATCGTCGCCGGCCATGGCGGCGAGCGCGCGGCGGATTTCGGCCTCGTCGCCGGCACCGAGCACCTCGAGATCGGCCAACCGCATCCCGTTCTCGGTGAGCGTGCCGGTCTTGTCCGCGCACACCACGTCGACGCGGGCCAGGCCCTCGATCGCGGGCAGTTCCTGCACCAGGCATTTGCGCCGGCCCAGCCGCACCACCCCGACCGCGAACGCGATCGAGGTCATCAGCACCAGCCCCTCGGGCACCATCGGCACCAGCGCCGCCACCATGCCGGTGACCGCGGGCCGCCACGACTGACCGCTGGAGAACAGCTGGTTGTAGATGATCAGCGCACCGGCCGGGATCAGCAGGTAGGTGATGACCTTCAGGATGGTGTTGATGCCGTTGCGCAGTTCGGAATTGACCAGGGTGAACTTGCTGGCTTCCTCGGCCAGCTTGGCCGCATACGCGTCGCGACCGACCTTGGTGGCCCGGTAGGCACCGGAGCCGGACACCACATAGCTGCCCGAGAGCACCTGCGCGCCCAGCTCCTTGTGCACCGGATCGGCTTCGCCGGTGAGCAGCGACTCGTCGACCTCGAGCAGTTCGGATTCGACCACCTCGCCGTCGACCACGATCTGATCGCCGGGACCGAGTTCGATCAACTCGTCGAGCACCACATCCTTGGGTGCGATCTGCTCCGAGCGGCCGTCGCGGCGCACCGTCGGCTTGGCCTGGCTGACGATGGCCAGCTGATCGAGGGTGCGTTTGGCGCGGATCTCCTGAATGATGCCGACCGCGCTGTTGGCCACGATCAGCAGCCCGAACATGCCGTCGATCACCGAACCGGTTGCCATCACCAGCACGAAAAGCACACCGAGGATCGCGTTGATCCTGGTGAACACATTGGCGCGGACGATATCGCGCACCGAACGGCTGGCCCGGTCGGGCACATCGTTGGTGCGGCCGTCACGACGACGTTCGTCCACCTCGGCGGCGGTCAACCCGGTCGAACGCGGCGCCTGCACGGATATCGACATGGCTGCCAGCCTAAGCGACGGCGCCGGGCGCGGGCCGTCACCGGCCACCGGTGGTGAGCAGCCGTGTGGCGCCGCGACGGTAGGTTCGGACGAGTGCGGCGGACCGAATCGATTCCTGGGGTTGCGTTCGGGGTCGGCGCGTACGCGTCCTGGGGCGCGTTCCCGGCCTTCTTCGGGCTACTGGCCTTCGCCTCGGCCACGGAGGTGCTCGCGCAACGCATCCTCTGGACCCTGGTGGTCGTGCTCATCGTGCTCGGCGCGGTGGGCAGGCTGGGCGAGCTGCGCCGGATCTCGGCGAGCACCTGGCGCTACGCGGCCGCGGCCTCGGCGGCGATCTCGCTGAACTGGGGTGTCTACGTCTACGGGGTGATCTCCGAGCAGGTGGTGCAGTGCGCGCTCGGCTACTTCATCAACCCGCTGGTCACCGTGGCGTTCGGGGTGCTCATCTTCCGGGAACGCCTGGCCGGCGCGCAGTGGGTGGCGCTCGGGCTCGGCGCGTCGGCGGTCGCGGTGCTCACCGTCGATTACGGGCGCCCGCCGATGATCGCGCTGACGCTGGCGTGCTCGTTCGCCGTCTATGGACTGGTGAAGAAGGTGATCCCGCTGGACGCGTTGCGCGGGGTGGCGGCCGAGGGCTTGATCGCGGCACCGTTCGCGCTGGTGTTCGTGATCGTGCTCGCCGTCACCGGGCAGGGCAGCTTCGGCGGCGGGTTCTCCGAGAGCGCGCTGCTCATGTCGACCGGCCCGGTGACGCTGGTGCCGCTGTTGCTGTTCGCGGTGGCCGCCCAGCGAGTCCCGCTGTCGACCATGGGAATTCTGCAATATCTGACACCCGCCCTGCAGTTGGCATGGGGCGTCGCGGTGGCAGGAGAGCCGATGCCCGCCTCGCGCTGGGCCGGTTTCGCGCTCATCTGGGCGGCACTGGCGGTGTTCACCGTGCACGCGCTCGTCCGCTCCCGCCGGCGGGTGGAGACGACAGAACCGGACTCCGCTGCCCGTGGCTCGGGCTCGGAAGGCACCGCGGCTCGCTGATTCGCCGGGCCGATACGACACTCATACCGCCCAGCTATCGGTCACCGCGGCTGTGAGGACCCACAGACGATGGGCGCGGGGGGCTCGCGTCGGTTACATTCTGCCGTCGAATCGATCTCAAGATGCCCTACGACAAGGGGTTTTATGTGACAAGGGGTATCAGTGACATTGGATGACGCGCAACTGGATCGGGCCGCGGGCGCGCTGCTCGGTAGTGCGGCCGGAGACGCGCTGGGCGCCGGCTACGAGTTCACCTATCCGAGCGCCGACCAGGTGATCGATATGGTCGGCGGCGGCATGTTCGGCTGGGCGCCCGGCCAGTGGACCGACGACACCTCCATGGCCGTGGCGATCGCGCTGGCCGCGGACACGTCGGACAAGGGCATCGATCTGGACGAGGTGGCCGCCGGGTTCATGGCGTGGTGGGATTCCCAGCCGCCGGATGTCGGGGTGCAGACCTCGAAGGTGCTCAGTGCGCGGCCCAGTTCGGCGCGCGGCATGCAGGCGGTCGCCATGTCACTGCCAGGGCTCACCGGCGGCAACGGCTCGCTCATGCGCACCGGGCCGGTCGCCCTCGCCTACCTCGGCGATCCGGTCGAATGCGCAAGGGCGGCCGGCGCGATCGGGCTGCTCACCCATCACGATCAGCAGGCCGTCGAGGCCTGCAAGATCTGGAGCCACGCCATCCGGCACGCGATCCTCGAGGCGAACTTCGACGGCGTGCGCGACTACGTCGCCGCCTGCCCCGCCGCCGACTACTGGAACCCGCTGCTCGATCAGGCCGAAACGGGGACCCCGCAGGACTTCCCGAAGAACGGCTGGGTGGTGCACGCCCTGCAGACCGCATGGTGGGCCATCACCACCACCGATCAATCCGGCCCCGACCACCTGCCGCGCGCGCTGGAGCAGTGCGTGCGCGCGGGCAACGACACCGACACCACCGCCGCCATCGCGGGCGCGCTGCTCGGCGCCCGGTGGGGTGCGTCGGCGGTGCCGGCGCGCTGGCGCGAGCTGCTGCACGGCTACCCCGGACTCACGGGGAACGACCTGGTCGCGCTGGCGCACCGAATCGTGGTGAAGAACGCGGGATAGCCGATCCGAGTGCGCGGGCGCCCGGCCGTGGCTGCGATGGGCGCGAGCGTCGCCCAGCGCAGCCACAGGCTCAGTACGAGGTGATGATGTGGCCGGGCGTCCACGTGCCCGAACGCCGGACCTGCTCGACCGAGACCCTGGCGGCCTCGGCCTCCGGATCCACCGGAATGAACTGCTCGATGGAACCCCAGTCCTTGTCCCAGTCCTGATCCAGATACGCCGGCAGGGTGCGGGCGGTGAACAGCAGCTGGGTCCAGCCGAGCGGGCCACCACCATCGTGGGCCTGCCACATCGTGGTGATCGAAGCGCCACCACGGTCGGGCAGGATCCGGTACTGCGGCAGCTCGGAGACGCCGTAGCGGGTGGGCAGATGGTTCTGGCACGGGAAGTTCAGTCCCACAGCCCAATCCAGCAGCACCGGGGTCTGCGAGCCCAGCAACTGCGTCACCGTTGTCGTCTGCGGCACCCGCGGCGGGGTGACGGCCAGCCACTGGTCGGCGCCGAGATCCTTGTCCTCGGCGACCACGCGCACCACGTCGGCGTCGCCGGGCAGCTGGTCCAGCGGGACGCGCAGGTTCCGCCACACCGGTGCGGGGCCGATATCCAGCGGCAGGATCGTGCCGCGCGGGGCGACGCTGCCGTCGGGCCGGGTGCTGCCGTATTCGAGTTCGAGCCGCTGGCCGGGCCGTTCGATCCCGTCGGCGTCGACGGAACGGATCCGGCCCGCGACCGCGATGGCGATGATGTCGCCGCGGCTGCCGTCGACCACGTCGGGCAGCCGATACCAGTCGGTGGTCAGGGCGGCCGGAACCTGATCGTCGGCGCTGTAGGTGCCGAGCACCGGCGTGGTGGCCGGATCCAGGCCGAAGGGCAACGGCACGTTGCTGCCGTTCACGCCGCGACCGGTCGAGGTGTCCGAGGTGGAGCCGGCCGAGGCCGCCGCATCGCGGATCTCGTCCGGGTCCGAGGACACCGTATTGGCTCGGCCGGTACTGGTTTCGAGCTCCTCGGACACCAGGACCGGGGCCACACCATTGGGTGTGAAGCCGGTGGATTCGGTCCCGGCCAGCGCGGCGGCGCTGTCACCGGACAGCGGCCGCAGCATCGAGGCGTTCGGATCCGGCTCGACCAGAACGTCGTCGGCAAGGCCGCAACCATCCGAGAAGGTCGCGGCGATATTGGATTTCGCCAGCGAGTAGGCCGGGTACTGGGCGACCGCGGCCTTGGCGAAGGACGCCACCTCGAACACCACCATGGCGGCCGCCACGATCATCAGCACCGGTGTGCGCGCGAGCCGCCCCGCCGCCGACCCGGGTGCGGGCTCGGCGCCCGGGCGGATGTGGAACCACGCGGCCACCGCCAGCGCGAGCACCGTCAGGCCCATCATGAACGTCGAGAACCCGAAACCGGCGAACGACGGCGGCTTGTCCCACCACGGGATACCCCACGACGACACATACCAATAGCCGTTGGCGGCAACGAAACTCATCGCAAGGGTGAAGAAGACCGCGGCCGCGAACAGCGCCCGGTTGCGCACCGGGCGCATCACCTTCGCGCTCACCGCGACAGCGGCGAGCGCCGCCGCGCAGGCGGCCAGCCCGGCGAAGACACCGAACTGATGGTTCCACTTGGTCGGCGCGAACATCATCAGCACCATGGCGCCGAAGGTGATGCCGATGATGCGCCGCGACGGCCCGGCCGCCGTACCGGGGATGTGGCCGCCGCGGCGCAACATGGTGACCACGCACACCAGCAGGCACACGAACATCAGGAACACACCGAAGCGGCGGGTCAGCCAGCCGTCGCCGCTGGGCTGGATCAGGTACTGGTAGCGCAGGTATTCGAAGAACCAGGATTCACCGGGACCGATCCGGTCGTGCACGTACAGCATCTCGGTGAACGCGCTGAAGCTGCGGTCGGCGAAGATCACCGTCAGCACCAGCACGCCCACCGCGAACAACGGCAGCAGCTGTGCCGGATAACCGACAGTCTTGGCGCGGTGCACGATCACCGCGGTCACCGTGCGCGCCCCGGCGATCAGCGCGGCCACACAGATCACACCCGACGGCGCGGCGGTCAACGTCATCGCGGCGATCAGAATCGCCAGCGCCGCGGGCAGCAGCCGCCGGGTGGCGATGGCGCGCTCGACCGACACCCAGGTCAGGATCACGCCGGTGGCCACGACGAACTCCGCGCGCAGGCCGTTGTTGTAGGGCAGCCAGAACGCCAGGAACACCAGCGCCGAGGTCCACACCGCGATCTTGCTGTCGCGCACACCGGCACCGAGGCGCGGAATCACCTCGCGGCTGATCACCCACCAGCAGACCAGTGCCGAGAGCAGCACCGGCAACCGCACCCAGGTGCTCGCCACCGACACATGCGTCATCCAGCCGATGACGTCGGTGTAGGGCGTGTAGAACGGCGCCTCGTCGACGGAGAACCAGCGGTAGTAGTTCGACATGTAGCCCGAGCTCTGCGCCCCGCGCGCCATGCCGAGGATGTAGCCGTCGTCGGAGGTGTTGGCGCCGATGAAATGCCACACCAGCAGCGTCGCGAACACCACCAAGTCGACCGGGGTCAACCGCCACCAGCGCGCGGGCAGGAACCGGCGGGCGCGGCGGCCGTCGAGGCGGTCCAGCCGATACAGCGCCACCAGCGAAACCAGCGTGGCCAGCACGGCGAGCACGATGACGACGAGCTTGATCGGCGTCGGCGAGGTGGAGTAGCGCGAATCGACCTCGATATCGACACGCATCCCGGCCGGCACGGCACCGGCCAGATCGCTGAACACGCCGACCACCTGCGGACGCAGATCGCGTTCGGTGGCGGCGCCCGCGGGGCCCGCGCCGGTCACCGACACCGCCGCCCGCGCGGTGGAGACGTCGATCGACAGCGCACAGTCCTGACCACGCACCTGATCCAGCGGCGCCGACCACAGCAGGGTGTTGCGCGAGACCGCGTCCACGCGGCCGGGACGTTCCGGGGTGTCGGCGACGACCTTGACGACGAAGCCGTAGCGTTCCATATCGGCCGACTGGCGCGGGACGGTGGAGAACACCACGCCGCCGGAATCGGCCAGCTGGGAGATCGCCGCGCACGGCACCTCGGCGGTCAACCCGATCGGCGCATACGACACCAGCGGGGCCGCGACGCTACGGGCCGCGTCGTCCTGCGGCCAGCTGATCGCGGCGGCGTCCATGCGCACCGGGAGGAACGGCACCGCGAGCGCGCACAGCGCGCCGATGAGTGCGGCGACGATGGCGACCGGCCGCGCCCGGCCACCACGATCAACGGGTGCCGGACGGGGTTCGGTTGTCTCGCCGGGCCGTTCGCCCGCCCACACCATCGTGTCAGCCACGGAGCTCGATACTAGCGGGTAGGGCTGTGTGGTCGGTTCGCCGCCGATCGGGGTGGCGGCGGCGCACCTACGCGTAACGGCCGATGCCCCGGTGGGCATCGACCGTTACGCGTTGTTCAGGTGTGCGAGCCGATCAGGCCGGGCAGGCCGGCGACTGCATGCTGGCCGCCTTGAGCATGTCGCAGGCCCACTGCTGCTGGACCTTCCACTTGCCGTCCTCGGCGACGAACGGGACCGTGACCGGGTTGGTCTGGCCGTTGATCACGAAGTTCGCGTCAGCGCTGACCGTGTCACCGAGGGCGGTCACCCGGACCACCTCGATGGAGGCACCGGACTGCTGGTAGGCCTGGGTCAGCGTGTTCGGCAGGTTCGGATCCGCCTCGGCGCCCTGGATCCACTGCAGCTTCTCTTCGTTCGGCACGTTCGGGTCGAGCGCGCGCTGCAGCTGCTGGTTGAGCTCCTCGACGGTGGGGACCGGCGGCAGGTTGGGGTCGGCGGCGTCGGCGGTCGTCGACTGGCTGGTGGTGGTCGACTTGGCCGGCTTGTCCGATTCCTTGTCGTCGCTACCACACGCGGTCATGGTCAGCGCGGCGGCCACGGCCAGGCCCGCGATGGCGATGCGTCCGGTCTTACGAAGCTTCAACTGCTCGTCCTTTGCGTTCGAGTGGGGTTGTGTCGTTGGCACTATGGCAGCCCCGCCCGACCGGCGACGCTGCACGAGTTACCAAGGCTACCCGCCGGTCGGTCGGGCGCGTACCCGTCAGTCCAGACTGCCCAGCGGGTCGGCCCGCGACAGCGCGGGATCGTCTGCCGCGAAGGTACGCGCCGAGCCCGGTCCCGTCGAGCGGGTCTCGAACCGCACCGTCACCCGGCCGTGCCCGGCGCCCTGCACCCAGCCATGACCGAAATCCGGGTGGCGGACGTCGGTGCCGCGATGCCAGAGCGGTGCCGCCGCCTCGGCCGGAGCATGGCGGATCGCACTGGTCACCGCGGAACCGCCACTCGCCGGACCACCGCCCGACCCGGCATCACCGCTCGGCCCCGCGCCGCGGTCCGGCACCGCGTCACGGCTCGGCCCCGTATCACGGCTCGGCCCCGTATCACGGCGTACCGCAGCACCGCCCGGCCCCGCAGCACGGTCCGGCCCCGCCTCACCGCTCGGCCCCGCAGCACGGCCCGGCCCCGCATCACGGCTCGGTCCTGTATCACGGCTCGGTCCCGCAGCACGGTCCGGCCCCGCAGCACCGCCCGGCACCGCGTCACCGCTCGCCCCCGCGTCACGGCGCGGCCCCGCATCACCGCCCGGCACCGCGCCACCGCCCGGCCCCGCGCCACCGCCCGGCCCCGCGCCACCGCCCGGCCCCGCATCACGGCGCGCCCCCGCATCACCGCCCGGCACCGCGCCACCGCCCGGCCCCGCGTCACGGTCTGACACCGCGTCTTGGCCCAGGCCTGCGTCACCGCTCGGCTCAGCGTCACCGCTCGGCTCCGCGTCACGGCCCGGCTCCGCGTCACCGCTCGGCTCCGCGTCACCGCTCGGCTCCGCGTCACGGCGCGGCCCCGCATCACCGCCCGGCACCGCGCCACCGCCCGGCCCCGCAGCACCGCCCGGCCCCGCGTCATGGCCCGGCCCTGCGTCACGGTCCGGCACCGCGTCTTCGCCCAGCCCTGCGTCACCGCCCGGCCCCGCGTCATGGCCCGGCACCGCGTCATGGCCCGGCACCGCGTCACCCCGCGGCCCTGCATCACGGTCCGGCTTTGCGTCACCACGCGGCGCCTGGTCGGCTGACGACTCGGGACCGAGGCGGGCGCTACGCCCGGCGGAGGTGAGGACCGGCTCGTCGACCTCCAGCTCGTCGTCGCGGACGATCGCGGCGAGCTCCGGCATCCGGTCCAGCTCCGGGAACAGCGATTCCTGGCGCACATCCGACAACCCCCCGTAGCCGACGCCGACCAGGCGGATGGGGCCGAGTTCCTGCGGGTCGATGGCCGAGCGCTGGGCGGCGGCGGTGAGGGTGGCGAGGTCCTCGGTGGCGTAGGGCAGGGTGAACGATCGGGTGACGATGCTCATATCGGACTTCTTGAGCTTGAGCACCACCGTGCGGGCGGCGCGGCCGTCGCGGGCCAGGCGGCGATGCGCGGATGCGGCCATGTCGTCGATGGCCGGACGCAATCGATCCAGGGTGACGATGTCGTGTTCGAACGTGGTCTCGGCGCTGATCTGTTTGGCCTCGGCGCGCTCGGTGACCGGCCGGTCGTCGATGCCGCGCGCCAACCGGTGCAGCGCCGCGCCGACACTGCTGCCGAGGATCGACACCGCCTCCGCCTCCGGTAGCGCCGCGAACGCGCCGACGGTCTCGATGCCGAGCGAGCGCAATTTCGCATCGGCCACCGGGCCGATCCCCCAGAGTTTGCGCACCGGCAGGGCGGCGAGCAGCTGCTGTTGTTCGGCGGGCGAAACCACCCGGATGCCATCGGGTTTGGCCAGGCCGGAGGCGATCTTGGCGAGCTGTTTGCCGGTACCGGCGCCCACCGAGGCGACCAGCCCGGTGCGTTCGCGCACCAGCGCCCGCAGCTCGGCGCAGAATTCGTGCACCTGAGCAACGGATGCGCCGGCCAGTTCGGCGGGTTCGCCGAACGCTTCGTCGAACGACAACGTCTCGAGCACCGGGATGCGGCTGCGCAGCGCGTCGAACACCCGCCCGCTCATCACGCCGTAGACGGCGCCGCGCGGCGGCACGACCACCGCCGTCACCCCGACCAGCCGCCGCGCCTGATGCATCGGCATCGCCGAGCGCGCCCCGTACACCCTGGCCTCATAGCTGGCGCCGGCGACCACGCCGCGACCGCCGGTGCCGCCGACGAGCACCGGCCTGCCGCGCAGGGTCGGCCTGGTCAGTTGTTCACAGGAGGCGAAGAAGGCGTCCATGTCGATGTGCAGTACCCAGCGGCGGGAAGTGACGGCGGCCGGATCGGCAGCGGGGGCCGGATGCTGCCGGCTCACCATCGGGTCGCCGGGCGTTGGCTGGGACGGTCCGGCAGCTGTCCCGGGCATTCCGATCATGAGCGCGCCCGGGTCGACCGGTCATCGGCACCGGCGCGGGTTTCGGACGCACCACGGTCTGCGTGCACCGCCCCGGAATCCAGCGGCCGACACCGGGCTGCTGCGCCGCTCCCCGCTCGAAGAAGAACGCCATACGCGGTGACGGTCCCAGGACTGGCGCACATGGGCAGGAATTTACGCGTGCGCACCGACAGGTTCGGCGCAGTCGCGCATCACCGGTCCCGGCGCGGCCCGGATGCCTGCTCGTCGCTGCCGGTTTGCCTGCGGATTCCTCCCCGGCCCAGCTACCGCCGCAACGGCGCTGACCTGCCATGATCAACCGGGCCCCGGCACCGGTGAACCGCCGATCCGGCCCGGGGATCGGACTCGGCGCGGCGCCGGATATGTGATGATCGGTCCATGATGATCCGCAAGGCTGTGATTCCCGCCGCCGGTATCGGTTCCCGCCTGCTGCCGCTGACCAAGGCGATCCCCAAGGAGATGCTTCCGGTCGGCGACAAGCCGGTGATCGAGCACACCGTGCGCGAACTGGTCGCCTCCGGCATCACCGATATCACCATCGTGGTCAGCGGCGGTAAATCGCTGATCCAGGACCACTTCCGCCCCAATCCGGCGCTGGTGGCGCAGCTGCGCGCGGACGGGAAGACCGCCTACGCCGATGCCGTCGAAGAGGTCGGCGAGCTGTCGCGGGCAGGCCACATCACCTACCTGGACCAGCACGGCCCCTACGGCAACGGCACCCCGGTGCTCAATGCCGCCCGCGCCCTGGGCGACGAGCCGATGCTGGTGCTGTGGCCCGATGACGTCTTCGTCGCCGAGACCCCGCGCGCCCAGCAGCTGATCACCGCCTACGAGACCACCGGCTGCCCGGTGCTGGCGCTGATGCCGATGGATCCGAACGAGTCGCAGCGCTACGGCGTGCCGATGGTGCACGAGGATCTCGACAACGGGTTGCTGCGCATCTCGGGGCTGATGGAGAAGCCGAAGCCCGAGGACGCCCCGTCGGCGTACGCGGCGATCGGTGGCTACGTGGTGACGCCCGGCATCATCGAGGAGCTGCGCAAGCAGACCGAACGCTGGTACACCCACCGCACCGGCGAGGTCTATCTCACCGATGCCATCAATGCCTTCGCCTCCGGGCACGCGGTGTACGGCCAGGTCATCAAGGGCCGCTGGTACGACACCGGTAATCCGGCCGACTACCTGGTCGCCCAGTTCGCCACGGCGCTGGCCCACCCGGATTACGGCCCGCGGCTGCGCCAGCTGATCGACTGAGTCAGAACCGCCGGATCGAGTAGATCTCGAACTGGTTCAACGGCGCGAGCCCGACCGGGACGCCGCGGCCGTAGGCGTTGAAGATCTGCCCGAACCCGGCGTAGATGCCGACGTGTGAGGCGTCGGCGTTGAGGATCACCACATCGCCGGGCGAAAGGGCATAGCGCGGGACCTCGGCACCCACCTCGGCCTGTTCCCAGGTCGTGCGCGGCAGCCGCACCCCGACCTGCGCGTAGGCCCACTGGACCAGCGCCGAGCAGTCCCACGAATGCGGCCCCTCACTGCCCCATTCGTAGGGTTTGCCGGCCTGGGTGATGGCGGCGGCCAGCGCGCCGAGCCCGGCGGGGCTCGGCAGCGGCAGCGCGGCCGAACCGCTGGAACTTCCCGAGCCGGAACCGGATCCGGAACCCGAGGACGATCCCGAGTCTCCGCTACCGGACGAGCTGCCGGTGTCGGGTGCGGCGACGGCGGGGGTGGCCAGAGTGATTGCCGCGAGGGCGGCGAAGCAGAAGCCGGTGATGGTCCGGCGCAGTGGGGTTCTCGTCACGTGCTCGCCCTTCGGTCGGCCCGGCCGACGAGCCGTCCACCGGGACGCGTATCAGGTAGAACAATCCGTACCGATAGTCACTGCGGCACCGGCAGGAACTTCAGCCCCAGCAGCAACAGCCCGATTGTGCCGCGCCGGAAATGCGAGCACCGCGGATTCAGCTAATCCTCGGTGTGTGATTTACATCACCATGCAGATCGTGACGAAGCGCGCGAACGCGGAGAGGACGAGGGGCCACACCGCCCGGCAGGACCGGAGGAACCGACCCGCATCCGGCACGACCGAGATTCGACGGCGCCGAGCTACCGGCCGAGCACACTCGCCCCTGCGCCTCTGGCCAGCGCGGACGACGGCCCGCAGCACGGACCGGCCCCCGAACGAACCGGTGTGGGCGGCGATCCGATCCCGCCGCCCACACCGGCCGCACTCATGCCTTCGCCACCGCGGCGCGGGCACCGCCGACCAACTCGGCCGCCTCGGCACCCGCCGCACCGAACGTCAGCTCGGTAGCCAGGATTTCGCC
This sequence comes from Nocardia sp. CDC519, assembly GCF_059509835.1. Taxonomy (NCBI): domain Bacteria; kingdom Bacillati; phylum Actinomycetota; class Actinomycetes; order Mycobacteriales; family Nocardiaceae; genus Nocardia; species Nocardia sp. CDC519. Next base: position 5,121,485 of record NZ_CM183377.1, read on the forward strand.
GGCGATCAGATCCCGATGGGTTTGCGCCCACGCCTGCCGGTCCTCGGGCACCTCGAGCACCACGGTGATCCGGTCGGAGACGTCGAGGCCGAGTGACTTTCGGGTCTCCTGGAGATCGCGGATGAGGTCGCGAGCCCAGCCCTCGGCCTCCAACTCCTCGGTGACCACCGAGTTCAGCACGACCAGACCGGCATTGCCCGGCAGGGCCGCGGTGGACTCCGGCTCGGCCGCCACCAGCCGCTGGGTGTACTCCTCGGGCAGCAGCTCGATACCGGCCGCGCTCACTACGCCGTCGGCACTCTCCGACCACTCGCCGGCCTTGACCGCCTTGATCACCGTCTGCACGTCCTTGCCGAGGCGCGGGCCGGCCGCACGGGCATTGACGACCAGCTCGAACCGGCCGTGCGAGGCGACATCGGTGGTGAGATCCACCTTCTTGACGTTCACCTCGTCGGCGATGATGTCGGCGTAGGGCACCAGCCGCTCGGCGTCGGCCGCGGCGATGGTCACCTCGGCAAGCGGCAGCCGCACCCGCAGGTTCTGCGCCTTGCGCAGGCTCAGCACCGTCGAGCACACCGTGCGCGCCTCGTCCATCGCGGCGACCAGCTCGGGATCGTGCGGCAGCTCCTCGGCGGCCGGCCAATCGGTCAGATGCACCGAACGCCCGCCGGTGAGCCCGCGCCAGATCACCTCGGTGATCAGCGGCAGCAGCGGAGCGGCCAGCCGGGTGGTCACCTCCAGCACGGTGTGCAGGGTGTCGACGGCGTCGCGCTCCTCTTCCCAGAATCGCGAACGCGACCGGCGCACATACCAGTTGGTCAGCGCGTCGGCGAAGGTGCGCAGTTCATCGCAGGCGCCGGCGATGTCGTAGACCTCGAGCGCCCCGGTGATCGCGTCCCTGGTCACCGCGAGCTTGGCCAGGATGTAGCGGTCGAGCACATGCGCCGAATCCGTGCGCCACACACCCGGTTTCGAGGCGTAGAGCTGCAAGAAGGTCCACGCGTTCCACAGCGGGCGCAGTGCGTGGCTCACGCCCTCGCGGATGCCGCGCTCGGTGACGATGAGGTTGCCGCCGCGCAGGATCGGCGAGCTCATCAGGAACCAGCGCATCGCATCGGAGCCGTCGCGGTCGAACACCTCCTTCACGTCCGGGTAGTTGCCCTTGGACTTGCTCATCTTCAGCCCGTCGTCGCCCAGCACGATGCCGTGCGCGGCAACGGTTTTGAACGCCGGGCTGTCGAACAGCGCGGTGGCCAGCACGTGCAGGGTGTAGAACCAGCCGCGGGTCTGGCCGTTGTACTCGACGATGAAATCGCCCGGGAAGTGGCTGTCGAACCAGTCCTTGTTCTCGAACGGGTAGTGCACCTGGGCATAGGGCATCGAACCCGACTCGAACCAGCAGTCGAGCACCTCCGGCACCCGGCGCATGGTGGACTTTCCGGTCGGATCGTCCGGGTTCGGGCGGGTGAGCTCGTCGATCATCGGACGGTGCAGATCGGTCGGGCGCACACCGAAATCACGTTCGAGCTCATCGAGCGAGCCGTAGACGTCCACCCGCGGGTAGGCCGGATCATCGGAGACCCACACCGGGATCGGGCTGCCCCAGTAGCGGTTACGGCTGATATTCCAGTCCCGCGCGCCCTCGAGCCACTTGCCGAACTGGCCGTCGCGGATGTGCTCGGGCACCCAGGTGATCTGCTTGTTCAGCTCGACCATCCGGTCACGGAACCGGGTCACCGCCACGAACCACGACGGCACCGCCATGTAGATCAGCGGCTGGCCCGAGCGCCAGCTGTGCGGGTAGGAGTGCTCGATGGTCTCGTGCCGCAGCAGCTTTCCGGCGGCCTTGAGGTCCTTGATGATCACCGGGTTGGCGTCGAAGACCATCAGGCCCTCGTACGGCGGCACCATCGAGGTGAACTTGCCGCCAGGGTCCAGCGGCTGCACGATCGTGATGCCGTTGGCCGTGGCGACATCCATGTCCTCTTCACCGAACGCGGGCGCCAGGTGCACGACGCCGGTACCGGAGTCGGTGGTGACGTAGTCGGCCGACAGCACCCGGTGGGCGTTGGGGTGGCCGAGGAAGAAGTCGAACGGCGGCCGATACGTCAGCCCGACCAGTGCGGCGCCGTCGTATTCGGCGAGCACCTCGGGCTCCTCGCCGAACTCACGCGCGTAGTGCGACACCCGTTCGGCGGCGAGCACGTAGCGCTTGCCGTCGGCGCCACGCAGATGCACGTAGCGCACATCGGGATGCACCGCGATCGCGAGGTTGGACGGCAGCGTCCACGGGGTGGTGGTCCAGATCAGGGCATTGGCGCCGTCGAGTTCATGCAGCGGATGCTCGGCGGGCACCGTCAGCACCATGTCCACGGTGACCGCCGGGTCCTGACGCATCTTGTAGGCGTCGTCGAGGCGGGTCTCCTGATTCGACAGCGGGGTCTGCTCGTACCAGCTGTAGGGCAGCACCCGGAAACCCTGATAGATCAGGCCCTTGTCGTAGAGCGACTTGAACGCCCACATGACCGACTCCATGAAGTCGAGATCGAGGGTCTTGTAGTCGTTGTCGAAGTCGACCCAGCGCGCCTGCCGGGTGACATAGTCGCGCCATTCCCCGGTATACCGAAGGACCGACGTTTTACACGCGGCATTGAATTCCGCGAGCCCCATCGCATCGATCTGTGATTTGTCCGTGATACCGAGCTGCTTTTCCGCCTCGATTTCCGCGGGAAGTCCATGACAGTCCCAGCCGAATCGCCGATCGACGCGCTTACCGCGCATCGTCTGGAAACGCGGGATCAGATCCTTCACATATCCGGTGAGCAAATGACCGTAATGTGGCAGACCGTTGGCAAACGGCGGGCCATCGTAGAAGACGAACTCGCCTTCGCCCGAAGTGCCTGCCTGCGAGCGGTTTTCGATGCTGGCGCGGAAGGTGTCGTCGGCGGCCCAGGCGTCGAGTACGGCGCGTTCCAGGTCGGGGAACGACGCGCCCGGCCCGGCGCCGAGGTCGACGCGGGGATATGCGCTGCTACTGGAATTCTCGTCCGCCATCGCGGTGCGTCTCCTCGTGCCCGTGCGCCGTAGCGCACTCTCCTCGGCACGGGGACGACTCCGGCGCCCGGTGCGCCGAAACCGCGGTACCACCCCGCTTGTCCAGGCGCCCCCACCGGCGCCGGACCTCTCGTCCTGAGCTGTGACGGGCTCACCCGTTCGGTTCTAATGAGTGTGCGGCGGCCCTAGCTGGGCGAACACACCGTTCTTCCGAAGGCTCCCCGGTGATGGCCGGATCGACGCCGTATTCATGTTTGATTCTAACCAGTTCGGTCAAACCAGTATTTCGACGGCCACGCCGCCGCGACGGCCACGCGAACCGGCAAACGCTCAGCGCTTGGCATGCCTGCCCTGCGGGGGCCGGTCGTCACCTTCGGGTTTGCCCATCGACAACGCGCTCACCAGCAACAACACAGCTCCGATCACGCACACCACGATGCAGCCCCACGCCCAGACGACCGAGCCGGTGGTCAGCGCTGCGACCAGTAGGGCGAAGCCGATAGCGGCGAGGACAAGCGTCAAGACGAGCATGGTGACCCCCAGGGGATGCCAGGCGGCCCGACTGCGTCTGAGGTGTGACTATTTGCCACCCTTGGCGAACGACGCGGGCGCGAGGTTGTTCGAACCGGTGTCGAAGGCCTCGCCGCCGTCGACGGGCACCGCGGACCCGCGGTTCTCCAGCTCTTCGAGCTGCGATTCCAGGTAGGACTTCAGCCGCACGCGGTACTCGCGTTCGAAGGTCTTGAGCTGCTCGATCCGGCTTTCCAGCACCGTGCGCTGCTGGGTGATGGTCGCCATGATCTCGGTGTGCTTGCGCTCGGCGTCGGCCTGCAGGGCGTCGGCCTTTTCCTTGGCCTGGCGCAGCTGGTTGTCCGAACGGGTCTGCGCGTCCGACAGCATCGCTTCCGACTTCTGGCGGGCGTCGGCGATCATCGCCTCGGACCGGGTGCGGGCATCGCCGACGAGTCGCTCGGAATTCGCCCGGGCATTCGACAGCAAATTCTCAGCTTCGGACTTGGCATCGCTGGTGAGGCGATCGGCCATCTCCTGGGCGAGGCTGAGCACCTTGGCGGCCTGCAGATTGGAGTCGGCGCCCGCGGGATCCTTGGCGGCGGGCGCGGGCGCGGCAATCGGCGCCGGCGGCGCCGCGGGCACCGGTGGTTTCACCGGTTCGGGCGGAGGTGCCTGCTGGACCGGCTGTTTCGCGGTGGCGACGGCCGCATTGCCCCGGTTCTTCTTCGCATCGGCCAGCTCGGAATCGAGCTCGGCAACCCGCTGGCGCAGGTCTGCGTTCTCCTCGATCAGGCGCGAAAGCTCCTGCTCCACGAGATCCAGGAAGGCGTCTACTTCGTCTTCGTTGTAGCCGCGCTTCCCGATCGGCGGTTTGCTGAACGCGACGTTGTGCACATCGGCTGGGGTCAGCGGCATGGAAGGATCCCTTCACGCGTCTTTTGGAGATCTAGCAGATCTGGCGAGCTGTGTCCTCGGCCCATTCTGTCACACCGGGGCTACCGGCTGCCCGAGCCTGCTCACGATCGACATCAGGATGAAGACGATGAATAGCAGGACCATTATCGACAGATCGAGCCGAATTCCCCCCAATGACACCGGTGGTATCAACCGCCTCAGGAGTTTCACCGGAGGATCGGTGATCGTGAAGATCACCTCGAGGATGACGACCACGATGCCACTGGGGCGCCAGTCACGGGCGAAGCTACGGATGAACTCGACGATCACCCGGCTGATCAGCAACAGCCAGAAGATGAACAGCACGAAGTACAGCACCGCGAACAAGGCCACGACCTCACTCTGCCGCAAAATCGGCGTCGCGCAAAATGGCCGCGCCGACCAGTTCGACCCGCATCCGGCTCTCCCCCCGGTTCATGATGCTATTTCTGGTTGTAGAAGCCTGTTTCGGCGATCCGGCGGCGTTCCTCGGCCGATACGTCGACATCGGCAGGTGAGAGCAGGAACACCTTGGTGGCCACCTTGTCGAAGGAGCCGCGCAGCGCGAAGGCCAGGCCCGCGGCGAAGTCGACCAGCCGTTTCGCGTCGGCATTGCTGAGATCGACCAGGTCCATGATCACCGGGTTGCCCTCGCGGAACCGCTCGCCGATGATCCGGGCCTCGCTGTAATCGCGCGGGCGCAGCGTCGTGATCTTGGACAAGGGACCTCCGTCCTCGAAGATCGCGGGACGGCGGGCGACGACGGGATCGGGACGCATCCGCTCTTCCAGTCGCCGTTCCTCGGCCTCGGGATCGACGGCGAGCGCACCACGGGTGGCGCCACGCATGATCGGCGCGCCGGCGCCGGCCCGGAACCGGCCCGAAGCCGCGGCGTCGATGCGCGTGGGGCGGCGCGGCGCCTCGTAACGGTCCTCGCCGTAGCTCTCGGCGGTGTAATCGTCGCGCCGGGCGGGCGGGTAGCCGGCCTGGTACGGCGACTTGTAGGCCGGCTCGTCGAACTCGGCGTCGTCGTAGCGGTCGTCGGCGTACCGGTCGGCGCCGTAGCCGGGACGGTCGGCGTAGTCGCGAGGCCGGCGCGTACCGCGTTCGTCCATCGGGCGAGGGCCACGATCGTCGACGTAGTCGTCTTCGTAATCCTCGAGCGGAACCATGCCGAAGTAGGCCTTGAATTTGTGCAGGGTACTCATCGTTCCACCTCGCTAACGCTCGCCTCGGGCATGGCCACGACGGCCCTGGTCCCACGCTCGCTCATTTCCTCCCCCTTGCCGACACCCGACTCCGCCGTGACCACGATGGTGGCGGTGTGTATCGCTCGCTCACTTCGCTCGCTCATCCTGGTCGACCTTCCTTCGGCCCCGGTGACGGCCGGGTGTTGAAGTCTTGCTCAGCCCCTCGTCGGTCCCAGCATATGTGTCGAATGTGACTGATGAGGTTTCTTTGCTACGCCGAGGTTATCGGTCGGGCGCCCATGAGAGCGGTACCGACACGCACACACGTGCTCCCGTGTTCGATCGCCGATTCCAGATCTCCCGACATTCCGGCCGACAATTCCGACGCGCCGGGATGAGCGGCGGTCAGCTCGGCGTGTACAGCCGCCAGCCGCGCGAAGGCGGCGGCCGGCTCCACCTCCAGCGGAGGTATCGCCATCAGGCCCGACAGCCGCAGCGCGGGCGCCTCGGCGATCCGATCCGCCAGTGCCGCAACGGCATCCGGCGCGACACCGCCGCGACCAGGATCCTCGTCCAGGCTCACCTGGATGAGCACGTTCAGCGGTGCGCCGCGCTCCCCCGCCTCGAGCGCCGCGGCGGCCGCGACGTCAAGGGCCGTTGCCAATCGTTCGCTGTCCACCGAATGCACCGTATGCGCCCAGCGGGCCACCGATTTGGCCTTGTTGCGTTGCAGTCGCCCGATCATGTGCCACTGGATATCCGGGTGCCGGGTGAGTTCGGACACTTTCGCGCTGGCTTCCTGCTCGCGTGATTCACCGAACTCCCTGCGGCCGAGGCTATAAAGGATTTCCACGTCCGCGGCGGGAAAGAATTTCGTCACCGGCAGCAGGCGGACGCTGCCCGGGTCGCGGCCGGCGGCCGCGCAGGCGGCGTCGATGCGGTCGAGCAGCGCGGCCAGATTGGCGGCCAATTCGGTGGTGCGGCGGTCGAGGGTCTGAGCGGTGCTCGTCGGACTCACGCCTGCGGCTCCCCTTCCTCCATCCAGATGACTCCGCCGAGCCGGCCGGTCGGTGCGCCGCGGCGGTGGCTGAACAACGTCTTGTCCTCGATCGTGCAACGCGGATCGACGGCGACGGCGCCGACGCCCGCGGTGGTGAGCTGACGGCGCAGCCCGGCCCGCAGATCCAGGCCGGGTGTGCCGCGTTCGGTGGTGGTGGCACTGCCGGGCAGATGCCGTTCCACATCGGCGCGCATCTCGGCGGGCACCTCGTACTGCCGCCCGCTGGCGGCGGGCCCGAGGAAGGCGCCGATGCGGTCGATGCGAGCGCCGACCGAGACCATGGCATCCAGGACGCGGGGCACGATGCCGATGCGGGCGCCGATCCGGCCCGCGTGCACCGCGGCGATCACCCCGGCTTCGTCATCGGAGAGCAGGATCGGCACACAATCGGCGGTGACGACCACCAAGGCCAAGCCGCCGACGGTGGTCACCAGCGCATCGGTGGCCGGTACCGGTTCGGCACGCGGCCCGTCGACGATCTCGACGTTGCGGCCGTGGATCTGTTCCATCCAGACCAGCCGCTGCGGCGGCAGGCCGATGGTCTCGGCGAGCCGCTCGCGGTTGCGGCGCACGGCCTGCGGATCGTCACCGACATGGTCGCCGAGATTGAACGAGTCGTACGGTGCGGCGGAGTAGCCTCCGGCGCGCGTCGTGACCACGCGCCGGACTGTGCGAACCGAAACCGATGTCATGCCGACGAGCGTAGTCGGCTCTCGCCTATCCGCCGGTCAGCGCGGGTGCGCGGGTGATCAGCGTCGCATGAACGACGGGACGTCGACATCGTCGTCGTCATCGTCGCCGGTGTCCGGCGGCGGGGTGTGCGAACGGCCGGTGTGGCCTGCGATGGGATCGGTTGCCGGACGGGGCCGCTCGTCGCGGTAGCTCGGCGCCGGTCCCCTGCTCACGCTGCTGGAGGTGGCGGCGGCCGGGCTCTCCGCCGGACGCGCGCTCGACTCGGTGCTGCGGCTCTGGCCGATCTCGCCGGCCCGGCCCGCGCCGATGGTGCCGCGGGTGGTGGCCGGGTCGAAGGTGCGTCTGGCCGGTCCGCCGCCGTCGAAGCCCGCCGCGATGACGGTGACGCGCACTTCGTCGCCGAGCGAATCGTCGATGACGGTACCGAAGATGATGTTGGCCTCGATGTGCGCGGCCTCCTGCACCAGCGAGGCCGCCTCGTTGATCTCGAACAGACCCAGATCCGAGCCGCCGGCGATCGACAGCAGCACGCCGTGCGCACCGTCCATCGAGGCCTCCAGCAGCGGCGAGTTGATCGCCGCCTCGGCCGCCTTCACCGATCTGCCCTCGCCCCGCGAGGAGCCGATGCCCATCAGCGCGCTGCCCGCACCGGACATGACGCTCTTGACGTCGGCGAAGTCGACGTTGATCAGGCCGGGAGTGGTGATCAGGTCGGTGATGCCCTGGACACCGTTGAGCAGCACCTCGTCGGCGGAGCGGAAGGCGTCCATCAGGCTCACCGCCGCGTCGCCGAGCTGCAGCAGCCTGTCGTTCGGGATGACGATCAGCGTGTCGCAGGATTCGCGCAGCATATTGATGCCGACCTCGGCCTGGTTGCCGCGCCGCTTGCCCTCGAAGGAGAACGGGCGGGTGACCACACCGATGGTGAGCGCACCGAGCTTGCGCGCGATGCTGGCGACGACGGGGGCGCCACCGGTACCGGTGCCACCGCCCTCGCCTGCGGTGACGAAGACCATGTCGGCGCCCTTGAGCACCTCTTCGATCTCGTCCTTGTGATCCTCTGCGGCCTTGCGGCCGACTTCGGGATCGGCGCCGGCTCCGAGGCCGCGGGTGAGTTCGCGACCGACGTCGAGTTTGACGTCGGCATCACTCATCAGCAGCGCCTGGGCGTCGGTGTTGACCGCGATGAACTCGACTCCCTTGAGTCCCTGTTCGATCATCCGGTTGACGGCGTTCACGCCGCCGCCGCCGATACCGACGACCTTGATCACTGCAAGGTAGTTGTGCGGGGGCGTCATGGGCTCTCGCCTTCCTTCGATCCAAAGCCTGTCGTTTCCGGATGCTCGGCACCGATCCGCGTCGGCCGGGCCGTGTCTCCCAGCGGTCCGCGACTCGAGCAAACCCTAAACCTCAACCATAGGGTTGGCGTTATGTCAAGTATCCGACTGGTGCCGAACGCTATTCGCAGCCGACGCGATCCGCGCGCAGGCGCGCCGAGACGAGAATCAGAATCTTGTGTGATCCCGCTCGTGCGGACACGCCGGACGTCGTATCGTGGTCGGTTGCCCCCCGGCGGGAATCCCGTTGCGGGGACGCCTCCCGGACCGCCACCGAAAACTCGCCGGACACAAGGGGTATCACGCCGAGTTCGATGGACTTCGATCATTTTACCGTCACCAGATCGGGGCTCGACACGTCGAAGACCGTGCCGGGGCGGGTCAGCAGCGGGCCGACCACCGCCACCTTGCGTTCGGCATCGTCGGCCCCGCCCCACAATACTGTCCGGCCATCGCGCAGCCGCAGCGAAATATCCGAAATCGACCGCACCGCAACCTCGCCCACCTGCACTCTCAGCGCCGGTGGCAGCGCGGTGACCACCGCGACCGCGGCGCGGGTACCCGCGTCGGCGCTGCCGGGATGGTCGGCGGTCAATTCCGGCACTCCGATCGGCGGCGGCTCGATCGCGTACTCGACACTCTCGGCATCGAGCAGATGCGCACCGCGTTCGCTGGTGTAGAACAGCACCGGTGCGCGCTCGGTGATCGTCACCCGCACCGTCGACGGGAACGAACGCTGCACCCGTACCGTGCTCACCTTCGGAATGCTCGCCACCCGTGCGGCCATGGCGGCGGTATCGATCCGCAGCATCGACTGGCCGTCCGGAATCTCGAGTAACTCCCGCACCTGCTCCTCCGGCACCGCCGACAGCCCCTGGATCTGCACCGTCCGCACCGACAGCAGCGGCGTGAACCAGGCCACGACGATCACGGTGATCAGCAGGCACACCGCGGGCAATCCCCACAGCCGGATCCGGCGCCATCCACGCGCACCGAACAGCTCGGCTCCGGACCGCACCCGCGCTCACCGCCCGAACTGCGGACGCGCGCGTAGGCCGTCGAGGATCTGGCTGCCGAGCATGGTGACATCGCCCGCGCCCATGGTGATGACCACGTCGCCGGGCAGTGCCAGACCCGCCACCTGCCGTCCGACCCGCGACATATCGGGTTGGTAGTGCACCGGTGTGGTGACCGACTGGGCCACCAGCGCGCCGTTGACACCGGGCAGCGGCTCCTCACGGGCGCCGTAGACATCGAGCACCACCACCTCGTCGGCCAGGTCGAGGGCGGCGCCGAACTCCTTGGCGAAGGTCGCGGTGCGGCTGTAGAGATGCGGCTGGAACACCACGATCACCCGGCCGCGCCGCGAACGCGCGCCATCGGCGGCTTCCTGTTCGACCAGTGCCGCCGCGGCGCCGAGCACCGCACGCACCTCGGTGGGATGGTGGGCGTAATCGTCGAAGACCCGCACGCCGTTCTCCCGGCCGACGAACTGGAACCGGCGGTGCACCCCGCCGAAGCCCTCCAGGCCCTGGATGATCTCGTCGAGATCGGCGCCGGTGGCACGCGCGGCCAGCAGGGCGGCCAGCGCGTTGAGCGCCATATGCCTGCCGGGCACGGACAGCCGCAGGGTGCGCGGGGTCGACTCGCCCTCGAGCTGGAATTGCGCCAGGCCCCCCACATCGCGCGGTTCCCAGCTGTGCAGCCGGACTCCGACCGGTACCGGGGCATCGGCGAGATCGCCGGAGCCGTAGCCGAGCACCCGCACGCCCTTCTCGGCCAGCCGGTCACCGACGCGCTCGGCCAGCGCGCGCGAACCGGGATCGTCCAGGCACACCACCAGCAGGCCGCCGGGGGCGAGCCGGTCGGCGAAATCGTCGAAGACCTGGGTGTAGGCCTCGTCGGAGCCGAAGTAATCCAGGTGATCGGATTCGATATTGGTGACCACGGCGACGTCGGGGTCGTATTGCAGCAGCGAACCGTCGCTCTCGTCGGCCTCGGCGACGAAGATGTCACCGCTGCCGTGGTGGGCGTTGGTGCCCGCCTCGTTGAGTTCGCCGCCCACCGCGAAGGACGGATCGACCCCGCAGTGCTGCAACGCCACGATCAGCATCGAGGTGGTGGAGGTCTTGCCATGGGTGCCCGAGACCAGCAGCGTGCGATGCCCGCTCATCAGCGAGGCGAGCACGGCCGGGCGCAGCAGCACCGGGATATCGCGCCGATTCGCCTCGACCAGTTCGGGATTGGTCTTGGGGATCGCGGCATAGGTGGTCACCACCACGGTCGGGCCGCCGGGCAGCAGATCCAGCGCACTGGCGTCATGGCCGATGCGCACCTGGGCGCCGCGGGCGCGCAGCGCGAGCACACCGCGGCTCTCCTTGGCATCGGAGCCGGACACCGCACCACCGCGGGAGAGCAGGATCCGGGCGATGCCGGACATTCCCGCGCCGCCGATGCCGACCATGTGCACCCGTTCGAGCAGGGGCGGCAGGGCAGCCCGCGCGTCGAGGCTGCTCGCTTCCCCGGTCATCGGCCCGCCACCCGGACAGCGATGCGGGCAACCTCGTCCGCGGCGTCGCGATGTCCGGCGCCTGCGGCGGCGCGGCCCATCTCGGTCAGCCGTGCGGGGTCCGTGAGCAGGGCAATCACCTCATCGATCACGTAGGAGGGCGTCAGCTGGGAATCGGCCACAATTGTGCCACCACCCGCGGCGACGACGGGGCGGGCGTTGAGCTCCTGCTCGCCGTTGCCGTGCGGCAGCGGCACGTACACCGCGGGCAGCCCGACCGCGGACACCTCGGCGACCGTCATCGCGCCCGAGCGGCAGACCACCGCGTCGGCGGCGGCGTAGGCCAGATCCATCCGGGAAAGATACGGCACCGCCACATAGGGCGCCGACGGCGTGCCCGGCGGCAGCTCCAGGGTGTTCTTCGGGCCGTGCGCGTGCAGCACCGAGATACCGGCGGCGGCCAGCTCCTTCGCCGCGCCCGAGACCGCCTCGTTGAGCGTGCGCGCGCCCTGGGATCCACCGAACACCAGCAGCACCGGGCCCTCGGCGGGCAGGCCGAAATGGGCGCGGGCCTGCGCGCGCAGCGCGGCGCGGTCCAGTGTGGTGATGGCCGCGCGCACCGGGATGCCGATGACCTCGGCGCCGGCCAGCCCGGAATCCGGCACGGCGGCCAGCACCCGGGCCGCGACGCGCGCGCCGACCTTGTTCGCGATCCCGGCCTTGGCGTTGGCCTCGTGCACCACCACCGGCACCGCGCGCCTGCGCCGCAGGGCACCGCGACCGGCAGCCAGGTAGGCGGGCAGGGCCACGTAGCCGCCGAAACCGATGATCACATCGGCGTCGACCGCGTCGATGACGGCGCGGGCGGCGGCCACCGACGCGCGCACCCGGGCGGGCAGGCGCAGCAGATCGGCGCTGAGTTTGCGGGGCAGCGGCACCGGCGGGATCAGCTCCAGCGGATAGCCGCGCTCGGGCACCAGCGTCGTCTCGAGGCCGCGGGCGGTGCCGAGCGCGGTCACCCGGATCGACGGGTCGAGGCGGCGCAGGGCGTCGGCCACGGCCATGGCCGGTTCGATATGGCCGGCGGTGCCGCCGCCGGCGACGACCACCGAGAGTGCCTTCCCATGCGCGTCCGAGGTGCGGGTCGCCCCGCTCACCGCGGTGTTCTCGTTCGCGGACTGGCGTGCACTCACCTGGATCTTCCTCGTTCTCTCGCGTGTGTGACCGGATAGTTCGGCTCCCAGGCGCGGGTCGCGCGCGCGGAGCCGGTGCCGCGGCTGGTCGCCGAGCGTCGCCGTGGATCGGCGTCGCGTTGCCCGCCGGTGCGTGGCCTGCGCGCCGGTGGCGGCCCGCCACGTTGTCCCGGCTTGGCCCGCGCGGCCGACCGCGCCCTGGCCGCCTCCGCCTTCGCCGGTGCGTACACCTCCGGTTTGGGCAGTCGGAGCAATCTACTGAATCGGCCGTCCTGGCCCGCGTGCAAGGCCGCGACCGCCTCGGGCTCGTGCCTGGCGGCATTGGCGATGATGCCGAACATGAACAGCGTGATCGCCAGCGAGGACCCACCGGCCGAGACCAGCGGCAGCTGCAAGCCGGTGACCGGCAGCAATCCGACGACGTAGCCGATATTGATCAGCGCTTGCCCGGTGATCCAGGTGGTCGCGGTCGCGGTGAGCAGCCGCAGGAACGGATCGGCCGAGCGGGCGGCGATGCGCAGTCCGGTATAGACGAACAGCGCGAACAGGCCGAGCACCAGCGCACAGCCGAGGAAGCCGAGTTCCTCGCCGATGATGGCGAAGATGAAGTCGTTGTGGGAGTTGGGCAGATAGTTCCATTTGGCCCGGCTCTGGCCGAGCCCGCGGCCCCAGATGCCGCCGTCGGCGAGGGAGAACTTGGCCTGCATGGCCTGATAGTTGATGCCCTGCGGATCGTCGCCGGGGTTGAAGAAGGCGCGCATGCGGTCGGAGCGGTATCCGGCCGAGAGCGCGAGCACGCCCGCCGCGATCACGCCGGAGATCGCGATCGTCACGAACAGCCGCACCGGCAGCCCGCCGAACCACAGCAGTGCCGCGAGCACGATGCCGACGGCGATGGTGGTGGACAGGTTGGGCTGCAACACGATCAGCAGACACACCAGCAGTCCGGCGGGCACCAGCGGCACCAGGATGTCTTTGAGCGCGGCGTGCTCGGAGCGGCGCGAGGCCAGCAGATGCGCACCCCACACCACCAGCGTCACCTTGACGATCTCCGAGGGCTGCACCGAGAACGCGCCGAGATCGATCCAGCGGCGGGCACCGTTGACCTGCGCGCCGATGCCGGGAATCAGCACGAGCACCAGCGCGAGCACCGACAGCGCGAACACCGGGAACGACAGCTGCCGCAGCCGGCGCAACGGAATCCGCAACGCCAGATAGAACAGCACAGCACCGAGCGCGGCGTACACCGCCTGCTGGACGAACAGCGAATACGCCGACCCACCGTCGGCGTAGGCCTCCACGCTCGACGCCGACAGCACCATCACCAGCCCCAGCACGGTGAGCAGGGTGGCGATGGTGACGACGAGGTGGAACGAGGCCAGCGGACGCGCCAGCCAGGCGCCGAAGCGCGTGCCCGGCCGTGGAGCCCGCGCCGGGGTCACAGCCGCCGCCCGATGTCCCCGTCCTCCAGGGTGTGCACCGCGGCGGCGAAGCTACGGCCACGATGGGTGTAATCGGCGAACATGTCCAGCGAGGCCGCGGCCGGGGCCAGCAACACGGTGTCGCCGCGGCGGGCCAGTCCGGCCGCCGCGCGCACCGCCTGTGCCATCACCTCGTCGGCGGCGGCTCTGCCCGCATCATCGTCACCCATGCCTGCATAGTCTCCCGAGGCCAGCTCCACTACGGGGACTTCGGGCGCGTGTCGCGCCAATGCGGACGCGATGACCTCCGCGTCGGTGCCGATCAGCACGGCCCCCACCAGCCGGTCGGCGACCTCTTCGATCAGGTCCTCGACGCCGGCGCCCTTGAGTTGACCACCGGCCACCCACACCACCTGCGGATGCGCCAGGATCGACGACCGCGCGGCATGCGGATTGGTCGCCTTGGAATCGTCGATGAACTCGACGCCACCCACCTCGCGCACGAAGGCCGCCCGGTGCGGGCCGACCTTGTGCTCGACCAGCCCTTCCCGCACGAACTGCGGGGCCACGTCGATGGCCCTGGTCAGTGCGGCGGCGGCGAGGGCGTCGGCGACGCCGGCCGGGCCGGGCGGACTGATCTCCTTGGTTTCGGCCAGGATCGCGGCCTTGGTGAAGGCCCGGTCCAGCAGTTTGCCGTCGACCACGCCGAGTTCACCGTCGGCGGGGACACCGACCCGGAACCCGACGGTGCGTTTGGCCTTGGATTTGCGGGCCAGCGAGGCGGCCACCGGATCGTCGAGGCCGACCACACCCACGCGCCCGACCAGCGCCCGCGCCTTGGCAGCGGCGTAGGCGTCGAGCCCGCCGTGCCAGTCCAGATGATCCTCGGCGACATTGAGCACCACCCCGGCCTCCGGCCGCACCGACGGCGCCCAATGCAGCTGGAACGACGACAGTTCCACCGCGAGCACCTGCGGGCCCGGGTTGCGGCGCAGCGCGTCCAGGATCGGCAGCCCGATATTGCCGCAGGCCACGCTCGCGATGCCGGCCGCGCGCAGGATCGAATGCACCATCTGGGTGGTGGTGGTCTTGCCGTTGGTTCCGGTCACGACCAGCCATTTGCGGACTTCGCCGTAGATGCGGGCCTGATCGACCCACCAGGCGAACTCCACATCACCCCAGACCGGGATGCCTTCCGACACCGCCGAGACCAGCACCGGTGAGTCGGGGCGCCAGCCGGGGCTGGTGATCACCAGCGCGAAACGGCTCCAGTCGGCGTGTTCGAGTTCGGCGCAGGTGGCGACCTCGAGGCCGAGTTCGGCGGCCTCGGCCAGGGCCTTGGCACCGCCGTCGGTGACAACCGGTTTGGCGCCGATGTCCTGCAGCGGCTCGAGCAGCGAGCGCCCGGAGACACCCCAGCCTGCCACCAGCACCTCACGGCCACGCAGGAATTCGAGCATGGGGCCCGGCGACCGCAGGGCCCGCGGAGAATGTTCGACCATTGTCAGCTCACCCGACCGCGGAGAGGTATTCGCTGTAGAACAGGCCGAGTCCGACCGCGGAGGCCATCGCGGCCAGCAACCAGAACCGGATGATCACCGTCGTCTCCGCCCATTTACTCAATTCGAAATGGTGATGGAACGGCGCCATCTTGAACAACCGGTTGCGCGTGGTGCGGAACACCGCGACCTGCAACACCACCGACGCCGCCTCGGCGACGAACAGCGCGCCGATGACCACCATCAGCAGTTCGGTGCGGGTGGTGATGGACAGGCCGGCGAGCAGGCCACCCAGCGCCAGCGAGCCGGTGTCGCCCATGAAGATCTTGGCCGGGGCCGCGTTCCACCACAGGAAACCCATGCACGCCGCGGCGCCCGCGGCGCACACCAGCGCCAGGTCCAGCGGGTCGCGCACGTTGTAGCAGCCGGTCTCCGGCTTGGTCTCGCAGGCGTGGTAGTACTGCCAGAACGTGATGATCACGTATCCGCCGAGCACCAGGCTCATCGATCCGGCGGCCAGGCCGTCGAGACCGTCGGTCAGGTTCACCGCGTTCGACCAGGCCACCACCAGCAGGCAGACGAAGGCGAGGAACACGATCACGCCCATCGACACCGTGGTGATGTCGCGGACGTAGGACAGATGCCTGCTGGCCGGGGTCAAGCCGCTGGCGCCGCGGAACTGCAAGGCCAGCACACCGAACACCACCGCGGCGGTGAGCTGGCCGATGTACTTACCGGCGGCCGTCAGGCCGAGATTGCGGCCCTTGCGGATCTTGATGAAATCGTCGACGAATCCGACCGCGCCCAGCGCCGTGGCCAGTCCGAGCACCAGCAGCGCCGAGGCCGAGGGACCTTCGGCGTCGTAGCCGATGCCGATCAGGTGCGAGCCGAGGTACCCGGCCCACATACCGATGATGATGGCGACGCCACCCATGGTCGGCGTGCCGCGCTTGGCCTGATGGCTGGCCGGGCCATCGACCCGGATCTCCTGGCCGAACCCCTGCTTGGCGAACATCTTGATCAGTAGGGGCGTCAACAGAATCGACACCGCCAGCGCGATCCCCGCCGCGAACAGAATCTGTCTCATCGCACTGCCTCCGCGCTACCCCTGCGTCCATCCGGGCGAGCATCGCCGGTCAAATGCTCGGCGACGGCCCACAGGCCGACCGACTGCGACGCCTTGACCAGCACCACATCACCCGGCTCGACCGCGTCGTCGAGCAGCGCGATCGCCGCGCCGATATCGGGGACGAGGACCGATTCCTCGCCCCATGAGCCTTCCATCACCGCACCCTGATGCATCGCCCGGGAGGGCCGGCCGGTGCCGACCACGACGAGCCGGTCCACATCCAGCCGCACCGCGAGACGTCCGATGGCGTCGTGTTCGATCACCGACTCCGCGCCGAGTTCGGCCATCTCACCGAGCACCGCCCAGCTGCGGCGCGGGGTATCACCGGCCTTGGACATGGTGACCAGCGCCTTGAGCGCGGCCCGCACCGAATCCGGGTTGGCGTTGTAGGAGTCGTTGACGACGGTGACACCCTCGGAGGTGGTGCGCACGTCCATCCGGCGGGCCGAGGCCGCACGGGCTCCGGCCAGCGCCGCGACGATGGTGTCGAGGTCCGCGCCGCATTCGAGGCCCACGGCCACCGCCGACAACGCGTTGCCGACCTGATGTTCGCCGTGCACCGACAGCCGCACCTGCGCGCTCCCGGCCGGGGTGTGCACGGTGAACCGCGCCCTGGCCGCATCGTCGAGGACGACGTCGGTGGCCCGGATATCGGCGCGTTCGGCCTGCCCCACCATGACCACCCTGGCCTCGGTGCGTGCGGTCATGGCCGCGACCTGCGAGTCGTCGGCATTGAGCACGGCGAGGCCGGTCGAGGGCAGTGCCTCGACCAGTTCGCCCTTGGCCTTGGCGATCGCCGCACGACTGCCGAACTCGCCGAGGTGGGCGGTGCCGACATTGAGCACGACGCCGATGTTCGGCCGGGCGATCTCGGTGAGCGCGGCGATATGGCCGACACCGCGCGCGGACAGCTCGAGCACCAGGAACCGGGTCGTCTCGTCGGCACGCAAGGCCGTCCACGGATGGCCGAGTTCGTTGTTGAACGAGCCGGGTGGGGCCACCACCGGGCCCAGCGGCGCCAGTACGGCGGCCAGCAGATCCTTGGTGGAGGTCTTGCCGGAGGAGCCGGTGACGCCGACGACGGTCAAACCGCCTGCGGCGACCAACCGTTCGACGCTGGCGCGCGCCAGCTTCGCCAGCGCCGACAGCACCGCCGCGCCGGAGCCGTCGGTATCGCCTGCCACCACCGCCGAATTCGCGGGCAACGTGCCGGGGCTGGGCGCGACCACGATCGCGGGTACACCCACCGGACGCGCGGCCAGCACGGCGACCGCACCGGCCTCGACCGCCGCGGCCGCGTAATCGTGGCCGTCGGCGCGCTCACCCGGGAGGGCGAGGAAAACATCTCCGGGACCGATTCTGCGCGAGTCGAATTCGACCGAACCGGTCACCGTCACCTCCGGGTCCGCGACGTCGTGCAGCGTGCCGCCGACGACGTCCGCGATATCCCGCAGTGTCATCTCGATCATGAAACCGTCAAGTCCTCCGCGTCCGAACCCTGCGGACTTCGCTGCTGTATCGCGGCCGCGAGCACCTCGCGGTCGTCGAACGGGTGCTTCACCCCGTGGATCTCCTGCCCTGCCTCGTGTCCCTTGCCCGCGACCAGTACCACGTCACCGGCGCGGGCCCAGGCCACCGCCGTTTCGATGGCTGCGGCCCGGTCGCCGATCTCGCGGATCTCGCCGCGTTCGGATTCCGGCACACCGAGCGCGCCTGCGCGCAGGGCGGCCCGGATGGCCGCCGGATCCTCGGTGCGCGGATTGTCGTCGGTAATGATCAGTAGATCGGCGCCGCGCGCGCCGGCCGCGCCCATCAACGTCCGTTTGCCCGCATCGCGGTCGCCGCCCGCGCCGACCACCACCGCGAGCCTGCCGCCCGCGCCCGCTTCGGCCAGATGCGCACGCAGCGTGGCGATCACCGATTCGACCGCCGCCGGTTTGTGCGCGTAGTCGACCAGCGCGAGGAAATCCTGGCCGCGCTCCACTCGCTGCATCCGCCCCGGCACGTCGACGGTGGCAAGGGCAGGCGCGGCGGCCGAGGGCTCGACACCCGCAGCCGCGCACAGCGCGAGCGCGAGCAGCCCGTTGGCGACGTTGTAGCGGCCCGGAAGCCGCAGGCGCACATCGGTTTCGCCGTGCGGGCCGGCCGCGGTGAATTCCTGTTCGCCGCCGTGGGTGCGCACCGTGTCCGCGACCTGCCAGTCGGCGGGGCCGGTGGTGGCGACTGTGATCGGTGCGTCCAGCCCGTCGGCCAGGCGCCTGCCCCATTCGTCGTCGACGCAGATCACCGAGGTGCGCGCGGCCACCGGCGACTGCGGCTCGAACAGCCTGCGCTTGGCGGCGAAGTAATCCTCGAAGTCGGCGTGGAAATCCAGGTGGTCCTGGGACAGGTTGGTGAACCCGCCCACCGCGAACCGCACGCCGTCGACCCGGCCGAGGGCCAGCGCATGGCTGGACACCTCCATCACCACCGCGTCCACGCCCTGTTCGACCATCAGCGCGAACATCGCGTGCAGCTGCGGCGCCTCCGGCGTGGTCAGCGCGCTCGGCACCCGGCGTCCGCCGATGCGGGTCTCGATGGTGCCGATCAGCGCGGTGGACAGTCCGGCGGCGGCCAGCCCGGCCTCCACCAGATAGGAGGTGGTGGTCTTCCCGGAGGTCCCGGTGATGCCGACGATGCGCAACCGATCGGAGGGATGGCCGTAGATCGCGGCCGACAGCTCGCCGAGCACCTCGCGCGGGCGTTCCCGCACCAGCACCGGCACCCCGAGCTCACCGGCGAGCCCGGCGCCTTCGGCATCGGTGAACACCGCCACCGCGCCACGCTCGACGGCGGCGCGGGCGAACCGTGCGCCGTGCGCCTTGGAGCCGGGTAGCGCGGCGAACAGATCGCCGGGGAGCACCGCGTCCGAACGCTGTTCGATACCGGTGATCACCAGGCCGGACGGCAGGTCCGAGCGCAGCTCGGCGCCGGTCAGATCCAGCAGGTCGGGCAGCGTCGACGACGTCGGCTCGGCCGGTCGTAGCGCGTGCTGGCTGGACTGCGCGGGCACAAGGTTCCTCTCTGCGATTTGTGGTGCGTACACCGACGACGAGTCAGGTTACCGACGCCTGCTTCGCGGCAGGCAACGCGGTTCACGGATTCGGGTCCGCCGCACCCGCGCCAGCCCACCGCGACACCGGTCGCGGCAGGTCCAGCGATGGCGAGCAGTGGCATGAACTCACGAGGCCTGCAGCACGAAACGCCTGGCAGGCTCGGTGGAGGGCGGGATGCGGTCGCGCTGCAACGCCCAGGACGCGATGTTGTGGAACAGCGGGGCCGCCGACTGTCCGCCGCTGCCGTCGGCGCTGCGGACCGGGGCGTCGAGCATCATGCCGATGACATAGCGCGGGTCCTCGGCCGGGGCCATCCCGGCGAAGGTGATCCAATACGACGAGCTCGAATAGCAGCCGCAGGCCGGGTCGACCTTCTGCGCGGTGCCCGTCTTGCCCGCGATCCGATAGCCCTCGACCGCGGCGGGCACGCCGGTGCCCATCTGCACGCCCATCGGATCGCGCTGCACGACCGCTTGGAACATGGTGCGCAGGGTCTGCGCGGTCTGTGGGCTGACCACCCGCACGCCCTCGGGGGTGGGTTCCTCGGTGCGGGTGCCGTCGGGGGCGATCTTGGCGCGGACGATGCGTGGCGGGATCCGCAGGCCGTCGTTGGCGATGGCCTGGTACATGCCGGTCATCTGCAGCGTCGTCATCGAAAGGCCCTGGCCGATCGGCAGGTTCGCGAAGGTGCCGCCGGACCACTGGTCGCGCGCGGGCAGCAGACCCGGGCTTTCACCGGGCAGGCCGACGCCGGTGCGCTGGCCGAGGCCGAACCGGGTGAGCATGTCGGCGAAGCGGTCCTCACCCACGCGCTGGGCGAGCATCAGCGTGCCGACGTTGGACGACTTCCCGAAGATACCGGTGGTGGTGTAGGGCGCGACGCCGTGTTCCCAGGCATCGCCGACGGTGACGCCTGCCATATGGATCTGGCCGGGCACCTGATGGACCTCGTCCGGGTTGGTGAGTCCGTATTCGATGGCGGCCGCGGCGGTGACGATCTTGTTCACCGAGCCGGGCTCGAAGGCATGGGTCACCGACGGGTTGTCCAGCGCTTCCGGTTTCCAATGCTCCGGCCCGAGTGACGGATTGAAGGTGTTGTCGTTGGCCATCGCCAGCACCTGGCCGGTCTTGGCGTCCAGCACCACCGCCGACGCCGATTGCGCGCCGGAGAGGTCCTTGGCCTGCTGCACCTGCTGCTGGACGTAGTACTGCAGGTCCGAATCGAGGGTGAGTTCGACGCCGTAGCCGTTGACCGCGGGCACCCGGTCGCGCCAGCTGCCCGGGATCACCGCGCCGTCGGCGCCGCGGTCGTAGGTGTGCGAGCCGTCGGTGCCCGCGAGCACCGAATCCATCGACGATTCCAGCCCGATCTGGCCGTGGCCGTCCCAGCCGGTGGCACCGATGATATTGGCGGCCAGCGATCCGCCCGGGTACTCGCGCGGATTCTGCGAGTCGGCGCCGACCTCCTTGAACTCGACGACGATCTCGGCGGCGATGCGCGGATCGACATTGCGGGCCAGATACACGAACTGCTCGTCGCTGTTGAGCAGTTCCAGCAGCTTCTTCTCGCTGGGCCCCTTGTCGCCGAGTTTCTCGTGGATGGTGGCGGCGATATCGCGCAGCCGCTGCTCGGGATCGGGCGCGGAATCGTCCTTGGCCTTGGCCTCGGCCAGATCCTTGCGCACCTTCACTGGCTGGAAGTGCAGTTCCTTGGCGGTGACGGTGAACGCGAGCGCCTTGCCGTTACGGTCGGTGATGGGCCCGCGCATGGCCTCGTCCACCCAGTGCGCGGTGCGCTGGCTGGCCGCCTGCGCGGACAGTCCCGGCGCCGAAATGCTCTGCACCCACAGCAATTGGATCGCGACGACGGCGAGCGCGCCGAACATCGCGATCCGCCCAACCCCCAACCGCATCCGCACCGGCCGGTCCAGCTGCGGCGCCGCAGGCCTGCGTCTGTTCACCGGCCCGCGACGGGAACGCTTCGCGGGTCCGGGCCGCCTCATCGTGCGGCCTCGCCAGCGGTCGGCCGCACGGCGGGCGCGACGCCGGGTTGCCCGGGCGCGTTCTCGATGAGAGCCGGTGCGGCGGGGGCTGATTCAGCAGCCATGCCCTGCCCTTCGACGGGACCTGGATTCGACGGCGGAGCGGGGACGTTCGGCGCCGGGACCGGCACCTCGGCAGTGTCTTGCCGCTGATCCGCGGCAGGCCCGGCGACCGGGCCGGCGGCCGGGGCCGAAGCCGCGGACTGATCCGGCATCTGGGCGGGGGCCGGAGCCGCAGGCGCCGACGCGGTGGCCGCCGCCGGTGACTGCGCGATCGGCGCCGCGGCAGGTGCCGGTGTCGCGGCCGGTGCTCCTGCTGGGGCCGGAACCGTGGCAGGGTCCGGTGCGGCAGCGGGCGCTCCGTCTGCCGGGGCCGGTGCAGCGTCGGCCGGCGGGACCGGGGCGGCGGCCGGGACCGGTGCCGGGCCCGCGGCCGGGTCGACCGGAGCGGGTGCCGGGCCCGCGGCCGGATCCGCCGAAGCGGGTGGGGCACCTGCGGGAATGGGCGCTGGTGCGGGAGCACCGGCCGGAGCGGGCGCCGACGCCCCGGCCTGGCCCGCAGCTGCGCCTTCCGGTGCCGGAGCGCCGGCGGGCGCGGGGCTCGGCGCCGCAGGGCTCGGCGCGGCAGGCGTCAACCCGGCTCCCACCGGCGGGGCGGCGTTGATCTGGGCGCCGTCCGGACGCGCGGCCGGAGCGCGGGGCGTCGAGGTGACCGGGACAACTCGTTCGCCGTGGCTCTGCGGCGCCCCCGGGCGGTCCGCGGCGCGGGTGGGCGGCGGGTTCAGCGGCGGCACCGGTGCGCCCTCGGCGGGCTTCGGGTCACCGATGACGATGATGCTGCCATCGGGCCCGACCACCAGGCGCGCCGGGTCCTTGGCCGGGATCATGCCGAGTTCCCTGGCCCGCGCGGCGAGTTCGGGCGCCGAATCGGCGGCCTCCACTTCCCGTTGCAGTGCGGCCCGCTCGTCGGCGAGGGTCTGGTTCAGCTTCCTGGCATCGCTGAGCAGGTAGCTGTCCTCCGCGGCACGGGTGGTGAGCAGCAGGGTCAGCGCGAGCCCGCAGCCGAGCAGGGCGAGAATCGCCGCGACGAACGGGATGCGGGTGGCCATGACCGAACCGCGCGGCAGCACCGCATCGAAGGCGCCTGCCCCTTCGGCGCGCAGCTTGCGGCGGGCGTAGGCGCGTTGCGCCGCACCCGATTTCACCCGCTCGGCGGCCTGCACTCGGCGGGCGATCCGCCTGGGCTCGGCGACGGTCGGTGTCCGTACGCTCACGCTGTGCCCTCCTTTGGCCTGACCGGGCCGCTCTGCTCGCTCAGCCGAGCTGCCCGCGGGCACCGACCCGCTCGTGCGGACCGCCCCCCGTCTCCCCGTGGAAGGCTGCCCGAGCGTCGTCGTCGCCCTGCTCATGCACCCTCCTGAATCCGTTCTGCCGCGCGCATCCGTACCGGGGCGGCGCGCGGGTTCTCCTCGATCTCTGCTTCGGTGGCCTGCTCCGCGCCGCGGGTGAGCAACCGGAATTCCGGCCCCATGCCGGGCAGTTCCATCGGCAGGCCGACCGGCGTGCGCGAGGCCGCACGCTGGGCCAGTTCATGTTTGACGACGCGGTCCTCGAGTGACTGATACGACATGACCACGATCCGCCCGCCCACTCGCAGTGCGTTCAGCGCCGCGGGCAGTGCGGCGCGCAGCGATTCCAGCTCACCGTTGACCTCGATCCGCAGCGCCTGGAAGGTGCGTTTGGCCGGATGCCCGCCGGTGCGCCTGGTGGCGGCGGGGATCGCGTCGTAGAGCAGTTCCACCAGCTGCGCGCTGGTGGTGAACGGCCGCTGCTGCCTGCGTCGCACGATCTCGCTCGCGATGCGGCCCGCGAAACGTTCCTCGCCATAGGTTTTCAGGATCCGGGCCAGCTCGCCGTGGCTGTAGGTGTTGAGCACGTCGGCGGCGGTGGGGCCGGTGGTCGGATCCATCCGCATGTCCAGCGGGGCGTCCACCGAGTAGGCGAAGCCGCGATCGGTCTCGTCCAGCTGCATGGACGAGACACCGAGGTCCATCAGGATGGCGCTGACCGAACCGGTGGCCGACAGCCCGGCCTCGGCGAGGGCATCGGGGATTCCGTCATAACGGGTGTGTACCAGGGTGATTCGGTCCTGGTATGGCCGCAGTCGCTCGCCCGCGAGCGCGAGGGCATCGGTGTCGCGGTCGAGCCCGACCAGCCGGATCCGCGGGTAGGTGCGCAGGAAATGTTCTGCGTGCCCGCCCAATCCGAGGGTGGCATCGAGGTAGACGGCGCCGGGTTCGCCGAGCGCGGGCCCGAGCAATTCGTCGGCGCGCTGCAGCAGGACCGGGACATGGCGCGGGCCGTGCTGTTCACGGTTCACCTCGACCTCCCGGATCTTGCCTCGCTTCGTCACGCACCGATATCGGGTCGCCTTGTTCCGCAGTGTTTTCGGCGAACACCGCGGGTAGATGGGTCGTGCTGTCGTGAGTGATTGCTCTGGATTGCGGAGCAGCGAATGCTGCGGGATTCGGACCGGATGTCGGTGACGAATGCCCCGTGGTCTCTGACCGAAGCGGCACCTGGCGTCGGGGAAGTACGTCAGGGTCCGCATCCGGGCAGAGGCCGCGTGGCACTCGTACGGGCTAGAAGATCCCGCCCAGCGACTCGTCTCTGGCTTGTGCGTAGTCCTCCTCGTGTTCGGCGAGGTAGGACTCCCACGCCTGCTTGTCCCATATTTCGAGGAAGTCGACCGAACCGATCACCACGCAATCCCGTGACAGGTTGGCGTAGCGACGATGATCCGCCGACAGCACGATCCGGCCCTGAGCGTCCGGACGCTGTTCGTCCGTGCCTGCCGCGAGAGCCCGGACGAACGCCCGTGCCTGCGGGTTGCTCCGAGACGCCGCCGCGGCTCGCCGCGCGAGCGCGGTGAACTCCTCTTTGGGGTACACGGCAAGGCTGTGGTCCTGCCCCTTCGTGACCATCAACCCTCCCGCCAGATCGTCTCGAAACTTCGCAGGCAACGTGAGTCGCCCTTTGTCGTCCAATCGAGGTGTGTAGGTACCGAGAAACAACTCGACACCTCCCTACCGGACCACCTCGATCACGCATGGCCGGAACTCGCTCCGGCCGAGCGCCTTACGGCCTCTCCTGTAGTGCGCGCTCCACATTACCCCACTTTCCCCCACTTTCAATCGAAACACGGGGTGATCTGGCTCCCCGCTTCGGCGATTCCGCAGGTCATCCCAGCTATCACTGTGTGGAAGAACTTTTCCGGCGCTTCACCTCCCCGCGCGCGTCCACATCGACCCACCCCGACAACAACCAGCAAACTCCCTGGTGTGCCCTCGGATCGAGGAGCGGTGGGGGAAGGTGGGGCGCGATCGTGGGGCGATGTGGGGCTCAGCGGGCCGAGCCGGCCCGTGCCGACCGGTCGGCTCGACACGCCGTGGACGCCAAGGGGTGTGGACAGACAGACGAACGGCGGTGCGGCACCGGGAATCCGGTACCGCACCGCCGTTCGGAGTAGAGCTCGGGCGAGCGGAGGTTACTCCTGCTCGAACCTTCTGCGGAAGCGATCTTCCATGCGCTCGGAGAAGCCGCCGGACCGGCGCTGACGTCCGCGCCCACCGGAGCCGGGGCCGGACGGACCGCTCGACGGCGCGTCGCCACCGCGATCGCCGCCGCCGGCCTTCTTGGAGCCACCGAGCAGCAGCAGCACTCCGGCACCGAACATGACGATGAATCCGATCAGGCTGATGATCGGGAAGCCGCCCGGCTTCACCGGTGCGGCGATACCTGCGACGAGTAGGAACAGGCCGAGGACGAACAAGGCGGCGGCCTGAAGTCTGCGTCTACTCGAGGTCGTACGAAGGCGTCCGCCGCGGACGGACGAGGCGAACTTCGGATCCTCAGCATAGAGCGCGCTCTCGATCTGTTCGAGCATGCGCTGCTCGTGCTCGGAGAGTGGCACGGTACCTCCCCCGGCACTAGGACGTGGCTGTCGCCTCCGGGTAGGCGACAGATAGCCGACCTTGGCGGCTATCTGTCTCCAATGATACGAGTTCGATCAGGGCCGTACCACCTACTCGCCGATAACTCGCGGACCGATCCCGAAGTCGGGCTCCGCCGGGCCACGCAAACGGGCGGCGGGCGCGATCAAATCCTCCACGTCGTGCAGGAACGCGCCGACCCGGGAGTAGAACTCGTCGGCCTGGGTGTGTCCGATCTCGCGCGGCAGGCCCGCCTCCAGCGCGGCCCGCGTCTCGGAAT
This sequence comes from Nocardia sp. CDC519, assembly GCF_059509835.1. Lineage (NCBI taxonomy): Bacteria > Bacillati > Actinomycetota > Actinomycetes > Mycobacteriales > Nocardiaceae > Nocardia > Nocardia sp. CDC519. The sequence continues at coordinate 5,147,425 of NZ_CM183377.1, forward strand.
GGGCACTGAAGTAGTCGGCCCACATCACGAATTCCGGGGCCGCGCGTTGCAGCATCACCCAGGCATTGCGCGATCGCGCTCGCGGCGCGGCATCGGCGCCGGTGGCCGCGAGCACGGCGCCCGCACCGCGCAGGGCGGCCAGATAGGCGGTGCGGAAACGTTCGCGTGGATCGTGCTCCCCCGCCGCTTCCATCAACAGCCCGTCGGCGCGGCGCAGCAGCATGCCCGCGCGCCCGGGCCGGCCCGGATGAACGTTTCGACCAGACATCAGCCGTCCCTCCACCAGTCGCACACCTCGGCCCGAGACCGATGGCCGACCGGACGGTCGGCACCGCACGAACCGAACAGGTATTCGAACGTTTGAATTGAGCTTGAATATAGAGACGACCACCGACACGTTTTCCCGCTCGCATGTCGAGCGTCCCCACGACACGAGAGCCATGACCGCCGTCAAGCCACATCACACGCCCGCACCCGTCGTCGTCGACCTCTCGGTCACGGCGCTGCGTGCCCGGTTGCACGACGCGCTCGCGGTGTACGTCGCGGCGATGGACTACCCGCGCGGCACCGAACACCACCGCGCGCCCATGTGGACCGAACACACCTCCCGCGCGGGCTGGCAGGCCGTGGCCGCGGTGATCCCCGACGACTCCGGCTACTTCGATGTGCGCACCTCGCCGATCGTGGCCATCGGCTACGGGTACCGGGGCGCACCGCATCAGTGGTGGCAGCAGCAGGTCTATACGGGCATGCGGCGGTCGAGCTGGCCGGAGCATTCGGCACGGGAGCTGCTGTCGGACTATTTCGAGCTCACCGAACTGCATGTGCACCCGTCGGCGCAGGGTCGCGGCATCGGCTCGACGCTGCTGGAGCGGCTGCTGCGGGATCGGCCCGAGCGGGCGGTGCTGCTGTCGACCCCCGAGGTCGACGCCGAGGACAACCGGGCCTGGCGGCTGTACCGGCGCGCCGGGTTCGGCGATGTGGTGCGGCATTTCATCTTCGCCGGGGACACCAGGGAGTTCGCCATCCTGGGCCGGCGGCTGCCGCTGTGAGCTCGCGATGACGATCGTGGTCGTCGGTTCCGGCCACAACGCGTTGGTCGCGGCTTGCTATCTGGCGCGGGCCGGGCAGCGGGTGGAGGTGCTCGAGCGCGACGAGGTGCTCGGCGGTGCGGTCTCCACGGTCGAGCGATTCCCCGGGCATCTGGTCGATCGCGGGTCCTCGGCGCACATCATGATCCGACACACCGGCATCATCGAGGAGCTGGACCTGGCGCGCTTCGGGCTGCGCTACATCGATTGCGATCCATGGGGTTTCACGCCCGCGGGCCCGGACGGCCGCGCGCCCATCGTGTTCCATCGCGACCTCGACCGCACCTGTGCGTCCATCGCCGCGGCCTGCGGGGAACGCGAGGCCGATGCCTATCGCCGGTTCGTGCGGGACTGGGGTCCGCGCAGCGCGCGGGTGATGCGCGCGTTCGGCGGCGGCCCGACGCCCGGGCATCTGCTGCGCTCGTTCTGGGGGCTGGACGCGAGTGCCGGCGGCAGCGCGCTGTCACACGAATTCCTGCAATCCGGTGACGCGCTGCTGGACGGCCTGTTCGACGACGAGCGGCTCAAGGCATCGCTGGCCTGGTTCGGCGCGCAGTCCGGCCCGCCCATGTCGGAGCCGGGGACCGCGCCGATGGTGGGCTTCGCGGCACTGATGCACACGCTGCCGCCCGGGCGCGCTGTCGGCGGTAGTGGCGCGCTGACCTCGGCGTTGGTGGCGCGGCTGCGGTCCGACGGCGGGGTGGTGACCAGCGGTGACGCGGTGACCGAGATGCGCCGCGACGGCGAGGGCTGGCGGGTGCGCACCGCCTCCGGCCGGGAACTCACCGCGCGCGCCGTCATCGCGGGCACCCACATCCTGACCACGCTGGAGCTGCTGGGTGCGGGCGGTTTCGACGCCGCGACGCTGGCGGACTGGCGCCGCCGGATCCGGGTCGGGCCCGGCATCGGGATGGTGGTGCGTGCCGCGACCGACGCGCTGCCCGCCTACCCCGGTAGCTCGGCGCGGGAATCGGCGCGCGGGCTGCAATTCCTGGTGTCCGAGCGCAGGCAGCTGCGGGCGGCGCACGGCGCGGCGCTGGCCGGTGCGCTGCCGCCGCGGCCGGTGGTGCTGGCGATGAGTTTCAGTGCGCTGGATCCGAGTATCGCCGCGCCGGGTGAGCATCAGCTGTCGCTGTGGTCGCAGTGGCATCCCTACCGGCTCGCCGACGGCGCCGACTGGGCCGCGCTCGCCGACGCCGAGGCCGACCGGATCATCGGCGAAGTCGATTCCTACGCACCCGGTTTCGCGGATTCGGTGCTGCGCCGATTCGTGCAGACCCCTGCCGATCTGGAGCGCGAACTCGGGTTGCTGGGTGGCAACGTCATGCATGTGGAGATGTCGCTGGACCAGATGATGCTGTGGCGGCCGCTGCCGGAGTTGTCGGGGCAGCGGGTGCCCGGCGCACCTGGGCTGTATCTGACCGGCGCCTCGACCCATCCCGGCGGCGGCGTGTCCGGGGCCAGCGGCCGCACCGCCGCGCGGCTGGTGCTGCGCGATCAGGGTCGGTTCGCGCGGCTGTTGCGACGATGAGCCGCGTCCGGCACGCCGCGACCGACCGAGGCCTCGGCCGGTTCTCGGCGGTCGCGTCCCGCGGCCACCGACCGGAGATCGGTGCGCTCGTTCCCGGCGCACTCGCCGTTGCGTGGGTGCTCAGCCAGATCGCCTACCCCCTGACCAGCGGCGCGGACCGCGACCGGGTGACGGTGACGGTGGTCGTGCTCGCGGCCGCGACCGCCTTGACCCACGCCGCCTACACCCGCGGCCCGCGCTACGCGCTCGGCGTCCTGATCATCGTGTCCGGCAGCGGCCTGCTCGCCGAGATCATCGGCACCGCGACCGGGATACCGTTCGGCTGCTACGACTACGCCACCGATCGGCTGGGGCCTGCCATCGCCGGTGTTCCGCTGGTGGTCCCGCTGGCCTGGACCGGCGGGGTGTACCCGATCTGGGTGGTCGCGGGCCTGCTGACCGGCCGGACGTGGCGGCGGATCCCGGTCACCGCGGTCGGCGCGGTGGGCTGGGATCTGTTTCTCGACCCGCAGATGGTCGCCGACGGTCACTGGAGCTGGTGCGTCACCGACGCGGGACTGCCGGGCATCGAACACATTCCGCTCACCAACTATCTGGGCTGGCTGCTGGTGGCGACGCTGATGGCGGTGCTGCTCACCGGCTGGGAACGCACGGCCCCGTGGCGGCGCGGCGGAAACGCGGTGCCGGTGGCGGCGTTCGGGTGGACCTGGCTCGGTTCGGCGCTGGCGCACGCCGTGTTCCTGGATCTGCCCGCCTCCGCCTGCTACGGCGCCGTCGGCATGGGGCTGCTCGGTGTGCCGCTGGCGGTGCGGCTGGTGCGCGCACGAGGTGCGGTGCCCGCGCCGCCCGCATCGAGCTGATCGGCGACCGCTTCCGGTCGGGTTCGCCCATGTCGCGACCCGGATCGAGTAGGTTCGGAGCAGTCGGCTGTGGCAGCGGGCGGGCCGGACCGCGGTAGCGCGAGCGGGCCGTCCCGGCGCCACACCCCCGACGCCCGATCGGCTTCGTCGTCCACGATCCGGAGGGAAGATGCAGGTATCGACCGCGGTATGGATCCCGACCCTGGTCCTGATCGCCGGATTACTGCTGTTCGACTACTTCTTCCACGTGCGCAAGGCGCACACCCCCACCTTGCGCGAGGCGGCGATCTGGTCGGCGATCTATGTCGGGATCGCGGTGGTCTTCGGGTTCGTGGTGCTGATCTTCGGCGGCGTGCAGATGGGCACCGAGTACTTCGCCGGCTATGTCACCGAGAAGGCGTTGTCGGTGGACAACCTGTTCGTCTTTCTCGTCATCATCGGCAGTTTCCGCGTTCCCCGCGAGTACCAGCAGAAGGTGCTGCTGGTCGGGATCGTGTTCTCGCTGATCGCGCGGACCGGGTTCATCTTCCTCGGCGCCTCGCTGATCAACGCCTTCGCCTGGGTGTTCTACATCTTCGGCCTGTTGCTGCTGGTCACCGCGGGCAATATGCTGGCTCCGGCGGAAACCGAGACCCGGTCGGCGGACAACATCGTGATCCGGGTGGCCAAGAGATGGTTTCGCACCACTCCCGATTACGACGGCGACAAGCTGTTCACCGTGCGCGGCGGCAAGCGCATGCTCACCCCGATGCTGCTGGTGATGGTGGCCATCGGCGGTACCGACGTGATGTTCGCGCTCGATTCGATTCCGGCGATCTTCGGGCTCACCCAGAACGTCTACGTGGTGTTCACCGTGACCGCGTTCTCGCTGATGGGGTTGCGGCAGCTGTATTTCCTGATCGACGGCCTGCTCGATCGGCTGATCTACCTGTCGTTCGGACTGGCGGCGATCCTCGGTTTCATCGGCGTCAAGCTGATTCTGCACGCGCTGCACGAGAACAATCTGCCGTTCATCAACAACGGCGATCCGGTGCATGTGGGCGAGATCAGTACCGGTGCGTCGCTGCTGGTGATCCTGCTGGTGCTGGTGGTCACCGTGGTTGTGTCGGTGATCAGTCCGCGCGGGCGCGCCCAGCAGGCCGTGGCCAATGCCCGCAGGCACGCCACCGACTACCTCGACCTCGGCTACACCGCCGATCAGGCCGAACGCGACCGGATCTTCGGGCTGCTGCGCAGCGAGGAGCAGCGGCTGCGCGCCCTGCCGGAGAAGTACCGGCGACGGATCCGGCAGGAGGACGAACTGATGGAGCTGCTGCACCGTGCCCATCGCCGCCACGACGAAGCGGTGGCCGCGCGCAGCCGGTAGCGAGACCCACCTGGGACTATCGCGCCGATGCGCGGTGTCGCGTGCGTGGCGCGGCGCGCGCCTGGCACGATGTCACCCGTGCAGCCGAGTCCCGACACCACGACACCCGACGTTCCGGCCCCCTCGCCGCGCGCGCCCCGCCCCGGGATCCGGGTGACGGCGGCCGTGTTGCTGGCGGCTCTGCTGGTGCCGGTGCTGGCCGGCTGCCTGCGGGTGCAGGCCTCGATGGGTGTCTCGTCCAACGACCGGGTCTCCGGCCGTATCGTCGCCGCGGTGATCCCGGCCAACCCCGAGGACAAGGGCCCGCAGTTGAAGGCGCCGGACGCGCTGGCCACCAAGATGCGGGTGGAGCCCTACAGCCAGGATGGCTACGTCGGCAGTCAGGTGTTCTTCGACGATCTGAACTTCGGTGAGGTGCAGCAGCTCGGTCAGCTGTCGGAGCAGACCCAGGGCATGTTCCAGTTGCAGTTCCAGCGCACCGGCGATCTGGTCAGCCTCAATGGCCGCGTCGACCTGAAATCGGTGCCGCCGCACGGCTCGGACGTGCAGTTCAGCATCGCGTTCCCGGCCCGCATCGCTAAGACGAACGGTAATCGTGAGGGCGATTCGGTGGTGTCGTGGAAGCTGCCGCCCGGCGACGTCACCAATATTCGCGCCGAGGTGAGTTACGCCGACCCGAACACCCGCTCGTTCGCCGGCTGGGCAGGCATCGTCGGCGGCATCACCCTGGCCGTGGCGGCCGTGGTGGCGGCGATGGCCTACGTCAACCGCAATCCGGCGCCGCCGAACGCCCCGGAACCGAGCTTCGACCTCGGCCGTTGGTGGCGCGAAGTGCGCAGTAAGTAGGTAAGGGTGTGCCGGCCCGGCGTGGTCGAGCGACGATGACCGGCGGGGCTGGTGGGTTGCGGCGTCGGCGCGCCGCTTCCGATGCGCGAGCGCGGCGCGAACCGCATCCGCTGGTCGCGCGGGCGGTGCGGGTGGGCGCCGGGATCGCGGTGGCGGGATGCGCTGTCGCGGTGGGGAATCTGCTGACGATGCGCCGGTTGCGCCCGGGCCCGCCGGTGCCCGAGCCCGTGGCCGTCTGTGTCCCCGCGCGCGACGAGGCCGAGCGGCTGCCGCGGCTGGTCGCGGATCTGCGCGCGCAGACGGGTGTGCCCGGGTTGCGGGTGCTGATCCTCGATGACGGCTCGACCGATGGCACCGAGACGGCGGCGCGGCACGCGGCCGGCGACGACCCGCGCATCACCGTGCTGCGCTGCGACGACGAACCCGAGCCGGGGTGGACCGGTAAGGCCGCCGCGTGCGCCGGGCTGGCCGAGGCGGCCGCCGCGACCGGCGCCACCGCGTTGATCTTCGTCGATGCCGACGTGCGGCTGGCACCCGCGGCGATCGCCGCGGCGGTGACCGAATTGCGGGCGCGGCGTTGCGCACTGGTCTCGCCCTGGCCGCGGCAACTCGCGCACTCGGCCGCCGAACAACTGGTACAGCCGCTGCTGTGCTGGTCGTGGGCCACGACGCTGCCGATCGCGCTCGCGAACCGGGGTGCGCGCCCGTCGATGGCGGTGGCGTGCGGGCAGTTCCTGGCCTTCGACGCGGCGGCCTACCGAGCCATCGGCGGGCATGCTGCGGTGGCGGGCAGCGTCACCGAGGATCTCGATATCGCCAGGGTGATGCGGCGTCAGGGCCTGCGCACCGAAGTGGTGGCGGCCGGATCGATGGCATGCACTCGCATGTACCGTGATGCGGCCGAACTGGAGGCCGGGTATACGCGGTGGCTCTGGTCGGCCTACGGCGGTTCGGCGGCAGGTGGTTTCGCGGTGGGCGCCGTTGCCGCGCTCGCCTACTGGGTGCCGCCGCTGGCCCTGATCGCCGGGCACGGGCGGGTCCGGCGGATCGGCCTGATGGGCTATGTGGCCGCGGTCGCGGGACGACTCGTGACCTGCCTCCTGGACAGCGGTGCGGCACCCGGTCGCGACGACATCCTCGCCGCGTGCGCCCATCCGGTATCGGTCGCGGCCTACCTCTATCTCTGGGCACGTTCACGCCGCGCCCGGCGGCGCCGGACACTCGTGTGGAAGGGCCGCTCGCTCACGCAGTGAGGCCGAGACCCGTGATCTCACACTCTCCGAGCAGGCGCCCGCGGCACCGTTTCGCACCCCTACCCGACCGCGCACCGGCTCGCCGGACAAGGGCTCAACTCACCCTGATTACTACCATTGTGCTGCGGTTTCCCTGCGACGCATGATGATTCGGCCCGACCGGAGGCCCACCCGGTTCCGGTCCGGCGACACCATCCAGAGCGACCGAGAGACCTGGCTCGCCGACGTCGCAGCAACCCCCCGGTCAACGGGTGCGGGTGCTTCTGCCGGGACCGATGGAGGCACACATGGTCGAGTCCGCAGGCCGCACGTCGCGGCGCCGCGCCGGGCTCGTCGGTCGTGTCAGAAAGGACGACGACATGGCCGTACCCGTCAAGGCGGCTTTTGCCGGCGCGGTGCTCACCGCCGCCGCCACCCTGGCCGCCTGCGGCTCCGGGACCACGACGCCGGGGCCCGACGCGGGCCCTCCGCAGCCGGGCGGGGTGTTGCGCTATGGCCTGTCACAGGCACCGACCTGCGCCGATCCCGCGCAGGCCGGCACCAACCAGACGATCTATGTGACGCGGCAGGTGGTCGATTCGCTGACCGACCAAGATCCCGAGACCGGCGAGTTGCGGCCGTGGCTGGCCACCAGCTGGGAGATCGCCCCGGACGCGAAGACGTTCACCTTCCACCTCGCCGACGGGGTGAGTTTCAGCGACGGCTCACCGCTGACCGCCGACTCGGTGCGCAAGAGCTTCGATTCGATCGTGCGCACCCTCGGCGCCGTCAAGGCACCGCTGGGCAGCAGCTACCTCACCGGCTATGTCGGCACCACGGTGGTCGATCCGTTGACGGCGCGGGTGGAGTTCAGCGCGCCGAATACGCAATTCCTGCAAGCGTCCTCGACGCCGCAGCTCGGCATCCTCGCCGACGCCACCACCGCCTTGCCCGCCGAGGACCGCTGCGCGGGTACGGCGACGGTCGGCTCGGGTCCGTTCACCTACGCCGACTACCGCCAGGACGTCTCCGCCACGCTGGTGAAACGCCCCGGCTACCGCTGGGGCTCGGCGGTGTTCGGCCATCGGGGTGAGGCCTACCTCGACCGCATCGAGTTCACCGTGGTGCCCGAATCCGGGGTGCGGACCGGTTCGCTGTCCTCGGATCAGCTCGATGCGGCCAGCGACGCGCTCCCCCAGGACGCGCCGCAGATCGAGGCCGGCGGCGGCCGGGTGCTCAGCACCCCCAATCCGGGTATCCCGTTCGGATTCCAGCCGAATGTGACCCGTGGACCGTTGCGTGATCCCGACGTGCGCCGTGCGCTGCTCACCGCGATCGACCGGCGCGAGCTCGTCGACACCGTGCTCGGGCCGCAGTTCCGTCCGGCGACCAGTGTGCTCGCTTCCAGAACGCCTGGCTACCAGGATCTTTCCCGGACAGTGGGTTTCGATCCCGACGCCGCGCGGGCCACCCTCGATCGGGCGGGCTGGCTGCCCGGCGCGGACGGCATCCGGGCCAAGGATGGCCAGCGCCTGGGATTCGCGGTGACGTTCAGTCAGGTGTTCGCCGGTAATCAGGCGATCCTCGAACTGATCCAGCAGCAGCTGCGGTCGGTGGGCGTGGACCTCACGCTGGACCTGGTGTCCATTGCCGAGTACACCGCACGGCAGAACAGCAAGGATTTCGACGCGCTGTACTACAACAGCACCCGCGCCGACGGCGACATCCTGCGCACCGGATTCGGCCTGGACGGCCGCAATTTCAATGTCCGCCCGCCGATCCAGGCTCTCGACGACGTGCTCAGCGCACAACTCGGTGCGGTGGACCCACAGGCACGGGCGGCGCTGATCGGGCAGGCACAGCAGCAGATCCTCGATCAGGGACTGTGGATCCCGACCGTCGAGTTGTCGCAGGCCATCGGTGCGGGCCCGGCCGTGCAGGACCTGAAGTTCGACGCCTCGGCACGGTTGCAGTTCTTCGACACCTGGCTGAGCGGACGCCGGCCATGACCCGGTATGTGCTGCTGCGGTGCGTGGCCGCGGTCTGGGTGCTGTGGGCGGCGTTCACCATCTCCTTCGTCGTGCTGTACCTGCTGCCGTCGGATCCGGTGGCCATCGCGGCCGACGGTGGTGGCGGCGGCACCCCGGTGGACGCGGCCGCCCTCGCCGAGATGCGCGCCAGGTACGGCCTGGATCAACCGCTGTGGGAGCAGTACTTGAGTTCGCTGTCGCATGCGGTGCGCGGCGATCTGGGCCGCTCCATCGCCACCGGGCAGCCGGTCACCGAGGCGATCGTCGACGCTCTGCCCTCGACTCTCGCCCTCACCGGGCTTGCCCTGCTGTTCGCCGCGGCCGGCGGCACCGCGCTGGCCTTCGCCACCACCTACACCCGCACACCGTGGCTGCGTTCGGCCCTGGCCGCGCTGCCGCCGGTCGGGGTATCGATGCCGACGTTCTGGACCGCGCTGATCCTGTTGCAGCTGTTCTCCTTTCGCTGGCAGCTGGCGCCCGCGTTCGGTGGGCTGGTGCTGCCGGCAGTGACGCTGGCCATCCCGATCGGGGCGGTGATCGCGCAGGTGCTGGCCGCCGGGCTGGAATCGACGTGGCGGCAGCCGTTCACCGAAGTCGCGCTGGCCAAGGGCGCCTCGCGCTGGTGGGTGCAGCGCAGGCATGTGGCGCGATTGGCGAGCGTGCCCGCGTTCACCATCGCCGGTGTGCTGGTGGGCACCATGCTCGCCGGTTCGGTGGTGGTGGAGACGGTGTTCGCCCGGCCGGGGCTCGGCCGGCTCACTCAGACGTCGGTGCTGGCCCAGGACATTCCGGTGGTGCAGGGCATCGTGCTGGTGAGCGCGCTTGCCTTCGTCGTCGTCAACCTCGCGGTGGATCTGCTGTATCCCGTGCTGGATCCGCGAATCGCCGGAGGTGGGGGTCGTGCCGGGCACTCGGTGCGCCCGAGCGAGCGCAGGGAGGTCACCGATGTCGCTTGAGCTGCTCGAACGGCCCGCGACGACGACCGCTGCGGCCGAGGAACGGAAGCAGCCGCCGCGCCGGCGCCGGGCGTGGCACCTGGTGCGCGGCAACGCGGCCCTGATTCCGGCGAGCGCGGTGCTCGTGCTGGTTATCGGCTGGGCGCTGGCGCCGTCGGTGTTCGCCGGCGGCGACCCGTTGAAAGGTGTTCCGGCACAGAAATTCCAGCCGCCCAGCGCCGAGCACTGGTTCGGTACCGACAATCTCGGCCGCGACCTGTACACGCGGATGGTGCACGGAGCGGGCCTGTCGCTCACCGCGACCCTGACGGCGGTCGCCATCGCCCTGGTGGCCGGCACGCTGCTCGGCCTGCTCGCCGGTGCGCTCGGCGGTGTGGTGGACATGGTCGTGATGCGGGTTGTGGATGTGCTGCTGTCGGTTCCGGCGCTGCTGCTGTCGCTGGCGCTGGTGACCGCGCTCGGTTTCGGCACCCGGAATGTGGCCATCGCCGTGGGCGTTTCGCTGATCGCCAACTTCGCCAGGGTGATGCGCTCGGAGGTGCTTCGGGTGCGCCGGGCGGCCTATGTGGAGGCGGCACGGGCGTCGGGAGTGCGCTGGTACACGGTGCTGGCCCGGCACATCCTGCCCAATTCCTATCCCCCGGTGCTCGCGCTGGCCGCGGTCGAGTTCGGCATGGCGGTGCTCGCGGTGTCGGCGCTGAGCTTCCTCGGGTACGGCACCGCACCGCCCACCCCCGAATGGGGATCGCTGATCTCGGAGGGCCGCAACTACCTGGCCACCGCCTGGTGGCTGACGACGCTGCCCGGCCTGGTGATCATCGCCGTCGTCCTGTCCGCCCAGCGCGTGGGTCGCGCCGTCACGAGGAGTGCACACCGATGAGCGACAACACCGCCGTCGACGTCCTGTCCCCCGCCGACGACCACGAGGCGCCCACCGACGCCGAGGAACTCCTACGGGTCCGGCAGTTGCGGGTGCGTTACCGCACCGGCGACGGGCCGGTCACCGCCCTCGACGGCGTCTCGCTCGCGGTGCGCCGGGGTGAGGTGCTCGCGCTCGTGGGCGAATCCGGTTCGGGCAAGTCGACGCTGGCGCATGCGGTGATCGGCTTGCTCGGCGAGACCGCCGATATCGCCGCCGGCTCCGTCACCTTCGCCGGAGAGCCGGTGGACTTCCGATCCGAGCAGGCCCTGCGCCGGTTGCGCGGGCTCCGGGTCGGGTTCGTGCCGCAGGATCCGGGCCTGTCGCTCAATCCGGTGCGCCGCATCGGCGATCAGGTGGCCGAGGCGTTGCGGGTGCACCGGCTCGACGACCGGCACGGTGCGCTGGAGCGGGCCACGGCCCTGCTGGCCGAGGTGGGGCTGGATCGGCCGCAGTTGCGCGCCACCCAGTACCCGCACGAACTGTCCGGCGGGCAACGCCAGCGCGTGCTGATCGCCATCGCGCTGGCCTGCGGCCCGGATCTGATCATCGCCGACGAACCGACCAGCGCCCTGGACGCCACCGTCGCGCGCCGGGTGCTCGACCGGCTGGCCGAACGCATCGCCGCGCGCGGGACAGCGGTGCTGTTGATCACCCACGATCTCGCGATGGCCGCCGAACGCGCGGACCGGCTGGTGGTGCTGCGCAACGGCACCGTCGTCGAATCCGGCCGCACCGCCGAGGTTCTCGGCGATCCGCGCCATCCTTACACGCGGCAACTGCTGGCCGCCGCGCCCGCCCTGACCGCCGATCGGGTGGCGCGCCCGGCCGCGGTGCTCGACGGCGGCCCGCTGCTCACCGTCCGCGAGGTGCACAAGGTGTTCCGCGCCGGGGCGGGCAGCACCGTCACCGCGGTGGCCGGGGTCGGCTTCGAACTCGGTCGCGGCGAAACACTGGCGCTGGTCGGCGAATCGGGCTCGGGTAAATCGACCACCGCGCGCATCGCGGTCCGGCTGACCGAACCCGACCGTGGCGAGGTCGTCTTCGACGGTGAGCCGTTGACCCGCGCCCGCGCCGGGCAGCTGCGGGCGCTGCGACGGCGGTTCCAGATCGTCTACCAGAACCCGTACTCGTCGCTGGACCCGCGGCTGCGCGTCGGGTCGGTGATCGAGGAACCATTGCGCGCCTACGGCATCGGCAACCGCAAGGCCAGGGCACAGCGGGTGGCCGAGCTGCTCGAACAGGTGGCACTGCCCGCCGGATACGCGCGGCGGCGACCGGCCGAACTCTCGGGCGGGCAACGTCAGCGGGTGGCGATCGCCCGTGCCCTTGCGCTGCGGCCGGAGCTGCTGGTGCTCGACGAACCGGTCTCCGCGCTCGATGCCTCGGTACAGGCCCAGATCCTGGAACTACTCGACGATCTGCAACAGCGGCTGCGGCTGAGCTACCTGTTCATCTCCCACGACCTGGCCGTCGTGCGCCGCATCAGCGACCGGGTGGCGGTGATGCGGTACGGGCGCATCGTCGAAACCGGCACCACCGACGAGATTTTCGGCAATCCGCGGCACGACTACACCCGCGAGCTGCTCGCCGCCATCCCGAAACCGTCGGTCACGCTGCGCCTGCCCGCACCACCCGACGACCCGTCCTGACGACGCTCGACCCACCCACCACACCGAGGAGACCTCCGATGACCACCAGCCTCACCTCCTTCGCCACCGACTGGACCGCGTGGCACGCCGAACGCGAAGACGCCCTGCGCGACCCGCTCGGCTTCCTGAGCCTCACCGCGCTGCACTGGCTCACCGACCGGCCCGAACAACTACCCGGCGTGCCGGGCACCTGGTGGGTGATCGAGGACCGGGTGTTCGTCACCGCCAAACCCGCCGACCGGCTCGAGCACGACGGCGAGCGGATCGCGGGCGTGCACATCGTCGTCGCCGAGGAAGGGGCGCCCGGAGTGCTCATCCGGCACGAGAGCCGGGTACTCGAGGTGATCCGGCGCACCGGGCAGTCCGCCGTGCGCGTGCACGATCCGGCCGCACCCACCCTGGCCGCGTTCACCGGGGTGCCTGCCTACGCACCCGACGAACGGTGGGTGCTGCCGGGCCGGTTCGAGGCATTCGGCGAGCCGACCACCGTCACCACGGGCGCGGTGGTGGCCGGCCTCGAACACCATCATCGCGGGGCCGGCGTCATCGAGTTCGGCGTCGGTGAGGTGACCGAACGGGTCGTCGCCTTCGGCACCCCGGATGCGCTGCGGGTGCTGTTCACCGACGCCACCAGCGGCATCACCACCTACCCGGCGGCCCGCCTGCTGGATGTCGGCGCGGCCGACGACGACGGCACCGTGCTGCTCGACTTCAATCGCGCGATCAACCTGCCGTGCGCGTTCACCGACTACGCGACGTGCCCGGTGGCGCCCGCGCAGAACCGGTTGCGGGTGGCGATCGAGGCGGGCGAACAGGATCCACGGCTCGGCACCGCGGAGCGCCGGGCATGACGGTTCCGCTATCGATCCTCGATCTGGCGCCCATCAGCGCCGGATCGAGCCCGCAGCAGGCGCTGCGCAATACCGTCGAGCTGGCCCGGCGCGCCGAGGAGTGGGGCTATCACCGGTTCTGGCTGGCCGAACATCATTTCGCGCGAGTGGCCAGTTCGGCCTCGATCACCCTGATCGGGCAGGTCGCGGCCGCCACCTCGCGGATCCGGGTCGGCTCGGCGGCGGTTCAGATCGGCTATCACACCTCGATCTCCATCGTCGAAGCGTTCGGCACCATCGATGCGCTGCATCCGGGCCGGCTCGACCTCGGGCTCGGCCGCTCCGGGCACCGCGCGCGGCACTTCGGCGCCGAATCGGTGCGGGCCCGCAATGTCCGGCCGCTGGACGACACTGTGCGCGGCCGCACCGAAGTGCGTGACGGCGTGGTGATCCCGCCGCCCTTCGATCCGCTGCGCATCGCCGACCCGTCGATCTTCCTCGCCGGTCAACGTGCCCTGTACCAGCAGGGTGCCCGACCGGCGGAGTTCGCCGACCAGGTGGCCGAGATCAGGGCCCTGCTCGACGGCAGCTACGTCGACGCCGAGGGCATCGCCCTGCACGCGGTGCCGGGTGAGGGCGCGCAGGTGCAACTGTGGGTGTTCGGCAGCACGGCCGGCGCCAGTGCGGAGCTGGCGGGCAGGCTCGGGTTGCCGTTCGCGGCCGCCTATCACGTCTCCCCCGGCACCGCGCTGGACGCGGTGGTGGCCTACCGCGCGGCCTTCCGGCCCTCGGAGGTGCTGGCCGAACCGTATGTGGTGGTGTCGGCGGATGTGGTGGTCGCCGCCGACGACGCCACCGCCGAACGGCTGGCCGCACCCTACGGGCACTGGGTGCACAGCATCCGCAGCGGGGCGGGCGCCGCCGATTTCGCCGATCCCGCGACGCTGACCCCGCTCACCCCCGATCAGCGCAGGCTGGTCGAGGACCGGCTGGCCACCCAGCTGGTCGGCGCGCCGGAGACCGTGGTGCGGCGGCTGGCGGCGCTGCAACGAGTCAGCGGCGCGAACGAACTGCTGATCACCGGGATCACTCACGATCATCGCGACCGGCTGGAATCGCATCGGTTGCTCGCCGAAGCGTGGGGGCTGCGGCAGGCGCGGGCCGCCTGACCCGGCGCCGGCCGGATCCGCACCCGGCGGCCGGACTCAGGCGCTGATCGGTGCGGCCGTGACGCCGTAGCCGAGGTTGGTGAGCACCTCGCCGGTCGCCTTGGCGAAGTTCAGGGTGATGAAATGCAGGCAGGGCGCGCCCTCGTCGATGAGCCGCTGGGCCATCTCGGTGGCGATCTCGATGCCCACCGCGCGCACCGCCGCCGCGTCTTCCTCGGGGCCACTGCCCGCCGCGCGCTCCAGCCGGTCGATCACCGAACGCGGCAGCGGCCTGCCGCACAGTTCCTCGGCCCGCTTGACCGTGCGCAGCGAGGTGATCGGCATCAGCTCGGGAATGATCGGCTTGGCGCCCTCGATCGGATCCATGGCGACGAGGCGATCGCGTAGCCGCAGATAGTGCTCGACGTCGAAGAACATCTGGGTGATCGAATACTCCGCGCCCGCACGCAGTTTCGCGGCCAGGAACCGGGTGTCGTGGTCCAGGTCGGGCGAGCGGTGGTGGCCCTGCGGGAACGAGGCGACCCCGACATGGAAATCACCGAGATCGCGCACGATGCGCACCAGCTCCTCGGCGTATTCGACGCCCTCGGGATGCCTGTGCCATTCCCCGAGCGGATCGCCCGGCGGATCGCCGCGCAGCACCAGGATGTTGCGGATACCGGAATCGGCGTAGGCGCCGACCAGCGAACGCAGCTCCGCCACGCTGTGCCCGACCGCGGTGAGATGGGCCACCGGCAGCAGTGTGGTCTCGCCGGCCAGCTCGCCGGTCACGCGCACGGTGCGGTCCTTGGTGGACCCGCCCGCGCCATAGGTCATCGACACGAACGCCGGATGCATGCGTTCGAAGGTGCGCACCGCACGCCACAGCCTGGCCTCACCCGCGGCGTCGCGGGGCGGGTTGAACTCGACGGAGAAGGGCACCGCCCGGCTCGAGTGCAGCCGCAAACTCTGCACGACCGACGGCGTCCCCGAGACGATCGGTGGGGTTTGCGGCGGCCGACCACGGGTCGAGGACGGCCGGCCAGGGGTCGAACGTCCCCGCACGTTGTCGAAAGTCACCGGTTCAGTGTAGAGGTGAGCGGCCCGCGGGCCGGAGTGTCGTCGGACCGGACGCGTATTGTTCGAGCCATGAGCGGGTGCACCGCCGTGCACGCCGGCAGCGGCGCGCCCGGCGTCATCCGCCGAGCCGACCCCTTCCCCGGACATCCTTGGAGGTCATCCTGTCCGCCGGACCCGGTACCCCGACCAAGCCGAGCCCGACCTCGGCGATCCCAGGGACGCCCGCCTTCGCCGCCGCCGTGGAACAGGCGCTGACCTCGTTCTTCGCCACCCGCCGCGATACCGTCGGCGAGCTGGGGCCGATCTTCGTCGACGCCGCCGAAGCGCTGGAATCGTTCGTGCTGCGCGGCGGCAAACGCACCAGGCCCGGCTTCGCCTGGACCGGCTGGCTCGGCGCGGGCGGCGACCCCGAGGGCCCGGACGCGCCCGCCGTGCTCACCGCCTGCGCCGCGCTGGAGCTGGTGCAGGCGTGCGCGCTCATCCACGACGACATCATCGACGCCTCCCGCACCCGGCGCCGCTTCCCCACCGTGCACGTCGACTTCGAGCAGCGCCACCGCGAGCGCGGCTGGGCGGGCGACGCGCCCCGCTTCGGCACCGGCGTGGCCATCCTCATCGGCGATCTGGCGCTGGCCTGGGCCGATGACATGGTGCACGCCTCCGGGCTGGCCCCGCAGGCCGTCGCCCGCTTCGCCACCGTCTGGGCGCAGATGCGCACCGAGGTGCTCGGCGGGCAGCTGCTCGACATCCACGGCGAGGCCAGCGGCGACGAATCGGTGGCCGCGGCGCTCCGGATCAACCGGTACAAGACCGCCGCCTATACCGTCGAACGACCGCTGCACCTGGGCGCCGCCCTCGCCGACGCGGGCCCCGAGCTGGTGCGTTCCTATCGCGATTTCGGCACCGACATCGGTATCGCGTTCCAGCTGCGCGATGACCTGCTCGGCGTCTTCGGCGATCCCTCGGTCACCGGTAAACCTTCCGGCGACGACCTGCGCGAGGGCAAACGGACGGTGCTCATCGCCGAGGCGCTGGCCCGTGCCGATCAGGCCGATCCGGCCGCCGCCGAGCTGCTGCGCGGCAAGGTCGGCACCGATCTCAGCGGCGCGGACGTCGACGAGCTGCGTGCGGTGCTGGTGCGCCTCGGCGCCGTCGACGCGGTCGAAGCCCGCATCGCCGAGCTCACCGAGCGCGCGCTGGCCGCCATCGACACCAGCTCGGCCACCCCCGCCGCCAAGGACCAGCTGCACGCCATGGCGCTGGCCGCCACCCGCCGCACGGCATGAGCGAACACGGCCACGGCGGAGGCAGCGTGCGTAACCACGGAGAGGTCGCTCGCTCCTGTCCACACCGCGTGAGCGCAGCCACGGCACGTCCGCTGCGGGGCCTGCGATGAGGTCGGTGGCGGGGCCCGCCGACCGGGTGGTCGTCATCGGCGCGGGGTTGTCGGGCCTGGCCGCCGCGCTGTACCTCACCGGCGCCGGACGCCGGGTCACCGTGCTGGAGCGGGCCGATCACGTCGGCGGGCGTGTCGGCCGCTACCGCTTCGACGACTACGAGATCGACTCGGGGGCAACGGTGTTGACGCTGCCCGAGCTGATCGACGACGCGCTGGCGGCGGTCGGACACGACCGCGAGTCGCTCACCGCGCCGCTGCGCATCCACCGGCTCGCGCCGTCGTATCACGCGCGCTTCGCCGACGGCTCCGATATCCGGGTGTTCGCCGACCCGGATGAGATGGCGGCCGAAGTGGCACGGACCTGCGGTCCCGACGAAGCCGGGCGTTATCGACGGCTGCGCGAATGGCTGGCCCGGATCTACCGCGCCGAATTCGGCGAGTTCATGGACACCAACTTCGACTCGCCGCTGGACATGGTGCGGTTGCCGCGTAAACGCGCGGCGCTGCTGGAGCTGGTGCGCCTCGGCGGATTCGGGCGGCTCGGGCCACGGGTCCGCGGCTTCCTCCGCGATCCGCGGCTGACCAGGCTGTTCACCTTCCAGGCGCTGTACGCGGGGATGCCGCCGAACCGGGCACTGGCCGTCTACGGGGCGATCCCGCATATGGACACCTCGCTCGGGGTGTACTTCCCCGAGGGCGGTATGCGCGCGGTCGCCGACGCCATGGCCGAGGCGCTGGTCGCCGCCGGTGCGCGGCTGGAACTCGGCGCCGAGGTCACCGGCATCGACTACGACCGCCGCCGGGCGCGCCGGGTCCGGCTGGCGGACGGCACGGCGCGCGACTGCGACGCCGTGGTCGTCACCGCCGACCTCGGCGATATCGAACGCTTCGGGCTGCGCCGCAGGCGCGGGCTGCGGGCCTCTCCATCGGCGGTGGTCGCGCACGGCACCATTCCGGCCGACATCGCCGCGGGCTGGCCGATCCAGGCCCATCACACCATTGATTTCGGCGCCGCCTGGGAACGCACCTTCACCGAGATCGCCGCACCGCGCGGTGGCCGGTTGATGAGCGACCCTTCCCTACTGCTGACCAGGCCCGCGCTCTCGGATCCCGGCCTGTATCTCGACCGCGCCGACGGCCGCTACGAGCCGTTCTCGCTGCTGGCGCCCTGCCCGAACCTGGATTCGGCGGCACTGGACTGGGCGAGCCTGGGCCCGGCGTACCTGCGCGAGCTGCTCGGCGTCCTCGAGCAGCGCGGCTACCGCGGCATCGCCGAACACTTCCGGCTCGACCACCTCGACACCCCGCAGACCTGGCTGGAGCAGGGCATGCTCGGTGGCACGCCGTTCTCCGCCGCCCATCTTTTCCGCCAGACCGGCCCGTTCCGGCCACGGAATCTGCCGCGCGGCAGCGACAACGTGGTTATCGCCGGTTGCGGCACTACGCCGGGCGTCGGTGTACCGACCGCCCTGCTGTCGGGGAAACTCGCGGCAAACCGGATAATCGGGACACCGGAACGGCTCGGAAACGAAACCCCGCGCACCATCGGGACAGCCCCGCGCGAACAAGCCGTAAACTAAGCGCCGACCTATCAGCTCGCGGTTGCGACCGCCGACCACACCCGGGGGGAACGACACCACATGCCACCCCCGGAAACGACTGCCCACGTGACTACCCCGGCGCAGGCCACCGTGTCTCCGACACCCGCGGCTCGATCCCGAAAACCAGCATCCGCACCCGCCCCGGGCAGCCCGCAGACGCTGCTGACGTGGCTACGCACCGCCGCCGACTTCGCGCGCAGCCCCGAGGGCCATGCGGCACTGCTCGGCCTGGTCGGCGCGATCATGATCACCTTCGGCGGTTTCGGCGCGGGCGCGGTGCGCAAACGCGATCCGCTGTTGGAAGCGATGCACCTGTCGTGGCTGCGTTTCGGGCACGGCTACGCGCTCTCGACGATCTTCGTCTGGATCGGCGTGCTGATGATGATCACCGCCTGGGTGCGGCTCGGCCGGGCCACGCTCGGTCGCGGCAGCTACTCCGGCGCGGGCGTCACGCTCAACGAGCTGCGCGCGATCGTCTGCATCTGGGTCGCGCCCATGCTGTTCGCGGTGCCGATGTTCAGCCAGGACGCCTACTCCTATCTGGCGCAGGGTGCGCTGCTGCGCGACGGCTTCGACCCGTACAAGGTCGGCCCCGTCGCCAATCCCGGTGTGCTGCTGGACAACGTCAGCACCGTGTGGACCACCACCACCGCGCCCTACGGCCCGATCTTCCTGCTGCTCGGGCGCGCCATCACCACCATCACCGACGACAACGTCGTGGCGGGGACCATCGCGCTGCGGCTGGTGATGCTGCCCGGCCTGGCATTGATGATGTGGGCCATCCCGTACCTGACCAAGCATCTCGGCGGCAAGCCCACCGTCGCGCTGTGGCTGGCGGTGCTCAACCCGCTGGTGCTGATCCACCTCATCGGCGGCGTGCACAACGAACTGCTGATGGTCGGCCTGATGTGCGCCGGTATCGCCCTGGTGCTCGAGCGCAGGCATGTACTCGGCATCGTCGTCGTCGCGGTCGCGGTCGCCATCAAGGCCACCGCCGGTATCGCCCTGCCGTTCCTGGTGTGGATCTGGATGTTGCACGAACGCGAACGACGCGCCGCCCAGGACAAGGAGTCCGGCGGCACGCTGCCGCATCCGGCGCTGCTGTTCGCCAAGATCGCCGGGCTCGGGTTGTCCGTGTTCGCGGTGGTGTTCGCGCTCGCGTCCGCGGCGGCCGGCGTCGGCATCGGCTGGCTGACGGCGCTGTCGGGCTCGAAGAAGATCATCAACTGGCTGTCGCTGCCGACCATCATGGCGCACGGCATGACCTGGATCGGCCCGCTGCCCTTCGACCCGGTGCTGACCGTCACGCGTGCGCTGTGCGCCGCGGCGCTGGTGGCGATCCTGGCCTGGACCTGGTGGCGGTTCCGGCACAGCGAACGCGAGGCCGTGCTCGGCATCCTCATCGCGTTCGTCGCCATCGTCATCCTGTCGCCTGCCGCGCTGCCCTGGTACTACTCGTGGCCGCTGGCGCTGGCCGCCGCCTTCGCGCTGTCCACCAGGACGCTCATGGTGCTGGTGGGGTTGTGCACGTGGTTGATGCTGGTGTTCCAGCCCGGCGGTTCGATCGGGCTGTACAACTTCTGGCATGTGGCCGCGGCGACCTTCGCCGCGGTGGTGGCGGCGCTGTCACTGCGCACGGTCGACCCGCTTCGGCTGCGCAGCACGCGCACGGTCACGGGCCCGGCGATCCCCTCGCCGGCCGATCCCGTCATCCATGACCGGCGCTGAGCGCGGCCTCGACCTCACCGCCGGACCTGCCGGGCGCACGACCGAACGGCTGCGACCCGCCGACGCCACGGAACTCGCCGAGGCGTATCGGCTGTGCCGCCGCATCGCCGCCGAACACGGCCGCACCTATTTCCTGGCGACTCGGCTGCTGACGGCCTCGCAGCGGCCCGCCGTGCACGCGCTGTACGCGTTCGCGCGGATGGTGGACGATATCGTCGACTGCGCGCCGCACGATGCTGCGACCGGCGCGCGGCGACCGGCGCACCACCTCCCCGTCACCGGCGCCGCGCTCGCCGCT
Source organism: Nocardia sp. CDC519 (assembly GCF_059509835.1). Taxonomy (NCBI): domain Bacteria; kingdom Bacillati; phylum Actinomycetota; class Actinomycetes; order Mycobacteriales; family Nocardiaceae; genus Nocardia; species Nocardia sp. CDC519. Next base: position 5,167,992 of record NZ_CM183377.1, read on the forward strand.
CGGATCGATCTCATCGAAGAACAGCTCAGGGCGGCACTGGATCCCGCCGCCGCGGCACGACCGGCAACCGCCGTCCCCACCGACCAGCTCCGGGACGCGATCCTGCTCGCGCTCACCGACACCATCCGCCGTTACGGGATTGCGGCCGAACACTTCTGGACCTTCCTGCACTCCATGCGGATGGATATCCCCGGCACACCGCAGTTCCGGAACCGGTACGCCGATATGGCCGAACTGAACGAGTACATGCGCGGTTCGGCGGCGGCGATCGGGCTGCAACTGCTGCCGGTGCTCGGCACCGCCGTCCCGGTCGCCGAGGCCGAACCGGCGGCGGCCGCCCTGGGCAACGCCTTCCAGCTCACCAATTTCCTGCGCGATATCGGCGAGGACCTGGATCGCGGCCGGATCTATCTGCCCGCCGCCGAACTCGCCGCCTTCGGCGTGGATGACGACCTGCTGGCCGAATGCCGCCGCACCGGCCGCACCGATCGACGGATGCGGCGGGCGCTGGCCCACCTCATCGCCGTCAACCGGGATCTCTACCGCACCGCCGCACCTGGCATCGAACTGCTCGCACCGCGAGTACGTCCGGCGATCCGCACCGCCGCGACCCTGTACGGCGCGATCTTGGAGCAGATCGAGGAGGCCGACTACCCGGTCTTCGACCGGCGCGCCGTGGTGCCGATGCACCGCAAGCTGCGCGTCGCCGCCGGCGCGTACCTGAGCGCCCGCTGAACCGGCTCTACACCGGCCGCACCGCGCGCGCTTCGGGCCCTCGGCGCGCCTCCTCCACGTCGAATTCGACTTCCTGACCGGCCTCCAGTGACCGGAAGCCCTCGCCGAGGATCACCGAGTACTCGACGAACACATCCGCGCCACCCGGACGGGCGATGAACCCGAACCCTTTCTCCCGGTCGAACCATCGCACGGTGCCACGCACCATCGGCCATTTCCTCCTCGAACACCGTCCCCGGCCCTACTCGGTACATCACAATGCGCCTGCACCGCGTTTCGGGCAAGGCCGGAGTGCGCGGATCGACGGACTCAGGGCAGGGCGACGATGGTGACGGTGGCTCCCGCCTGGACGTTGGCGTTCATCGCCGGAGTCTGGGAGACCACCACCGAGGAATCCAGTGGGGCCAGCTGGCGCACCTGCACCGACAGGCCGAGTCCTTCGAGCACATCACGGGCTTCGGCGACCGACTTGCCCAGCACCTCGGGCATCTTCACCGCATCGGAGACCAGCAGCACCACCGACGAGCCGGCCTCGACCGTCGTCCCGGCCCCGGGATCGGTGCCGACGACCTGTCCGGCGGCCACGCTGCGATCGAAGCGGGGCCGGTTCTCGCTCACCGTGATGCCCAGGTCGGTGAGCATCTGCTGGGCTTCCGCGGTGGTCTTGCCGCGCAGGTCCGGCAGCGTCACCGGCTGCGAACCCTTGCTGCTGTACACCTTCACGTGCGCGCCCATCGGCAGCACCGTGCCCGGCGCCGGGTCGACCTTGGCGAGCGTGCCCTCGGGAGCCGCACTCGGCGCCTCACCGGCGTCCACCGGCTGCAGGCCCTGATCGCGGATCAGCTGGTTCACCTCGGAGATGTCCGCACCGGGCGCCACGTCCGGCACCTGCGGCTTACCGCTGGAGATCAGCACCGCGACGGTGGAGCCCTTCGTGACGCGGGAACCGGCCGAGGGATCGCTGCCGACCACGCCCCCCACCGGAATGGTGTCGGAGGCCTTCTGCCGCGTCGTGGTCTCGAATCCGGCGCTGCTGAGCACCGCCGTGGCCTTCTCCACGTCCATCCCGGCGATGCTGGGCACCGCCTCGAACCGGCCCACCCCGAGCCACCATCCGCCGACACCGACCAGCAGGGTCAGCACCGCCACAATGGCGATCCAGACCGCTGCGGTGCGGCGGGAATTGCCGCGATCGCCGGCGAAGGCCGGTGCCGGCCCCGGATGTGGGCGCACATGCTGCGGCGGCGGGGGCGCGGCGGCGAACTCGGTGCGCGGCCGCTGCGCCGTGACCACCCTGGTGTGCTGGGGCTGTGCCACCGGATGCGGGCGCGGCTCGGGCGGACGCGGACCGTCCGCACCGGGCACGGCCCGGTAGGACGAGCTCAGATGCTCGGCCGATTCCTGCGGCGCGGGCACCCGATAGGCGGGCAGTTCCAGCGACGCGCTGATCGCGCGCAGTTCGGCGACCATCTCGTTGGCGTCGGCGAACCGATGCGCGGGTTCGCGGGCGGTGGCGCGGGCGATGAGCGCGTCGAACTCCGGCGGCACACCGGCGATGAACTGGCTCGGGCTCGGCACATCCTTCTCGATGCGCTGATAGGCCACCGACAGGGAGGTGTCGCCGGTGAACGGCACCCGCCCGGTGAGCAGTTCGAAGATCAGGATGCCGAAGGAATACACATCGCTGCGCGCGTCGGCGGTGCCGGAGGTGACCTGCTCCGGGGACAGATACGCGGCGGTGCCGAGGATGACGCTGGCGGAGGTGGTGTTGGCCGCGGCCACCGCGCGTACCAGGCCGAAGTCGGCGATCTTCACCTCGCCGGAATCGGAGATCAGCACGTTCTCCGGCTTGATATCGCGGTGCACCAGCCCCGCCGCATGCGCCACCCCGATGGCCGCGAGCACCGGCTCGGCCACCGCGCGCACCGCGTGCGGCGGCATCGGACCGCGTTCGCGCAGCAGCTCACGCAGCGTGCCGCCCTCGACCAGCTCCATGATCAGGAACGGATGATCGCCGTCGACGCCCTGGTCGTACACTGCGACCAGCGACGGATGTTTCAGCTTGGCGACCGCACGGGCCTCGAATTCGAAACGGGACAGGAACTGCGGATCACCGGCGAATTTGGGATCCATCACCTTGATCGCGACCGGGCGATCCAGACGGGTGTCCTCGCCGCGGAACACCATGGACATCCCACCCCGAGCGATCGGCGCATCGATGCGGTAACGCCCTTCCAGCATGTGGCCGATCAATTGATGTCCTCCGGCTTTCACAAACCCTCTCCACCCCTCGCTGCGCGCGACAAGAGCAGCCGCGCCCTGCGGCCCCCACGATGGTATCCACCGAACGTCCCCGGGTGTCTCACGACGTGGTCGGCGCCAACGTCTACCGTTATCCGGGTGAGCGCATTTCCCTGCAGTGACGATGTTCTGCCCGCCTCGGTGACCCTGTTGTCACTTCCCGAAGTGGCAGAACGGCTCGGCATCGTGGTGACCAGGGTGCATCAGATGCTGCGCGACCATCAACTCCTGGCCGTCCGCCGGGACGGCGTGGCCGGCGTGCCGGAGATCTTCTTCGACGAGGACGGCAACGTCATCCGGTTCCTGCCCGGCCTGATCACCGTCATGCGTGATGCCAAATACACCGATGAGGAGATCCTGGAATGGATCTTCACCGACGACGATTCGCTGCCGGGTAAACCGGTCGAGGCGCTGCACGGCCCGCTGGCCCGCGAGGTGCTGCGCCGCGCCGCCGCCGAACCCTTCTGATCGACCCCGATAGATCCCGCACTCACCCGGTCGACGCTCGCGTCGGCCGGGTGAGCGGACTGTCCGGTCAGCTCAGCGCAGCATCTCCGCGACCAGGAACGCCAGCTCCAGCGACTGCTGGGTGTTCAGGCGCGGATCGCAAGCGGTTTCGTAGCGGCCGGACAGATCCAGATCGGAGATGTCCTGGGCACCGCCGAGGCATTCGGTGACGTCCTCACCGGTCAGCTCGATGTGCAGGCCGCCGGGGTGGGTGCCGAGGGCATGGTGCACCTCGAAGAAGCCCTGCACCTCGTCGACCACCCGGTCGAAGTGGCGGGTCTTGAACCCGGTGGACGATTCGTGGGTGTTGCCGTGCATCGGATCGCACTGCCAGATCACCTGGTGCCCGGTGGCCTGCACCTTCTCGATGATCGGCGGCAGCACCTCGCGGACCTTGCCGTTGCCCATGCGCGAGACGATCGTCAGCCGGCCGGGCTCGTTGTTCGGATCCAGGCGCTCCACGTACTCCACGGCCTGATCCGGGGTGGTGGTCGGGCCGATCTTGAGGCCGATCGGGTTGGCCAGCAACTCCGCGAACGCGATGTGCGCGCCCTCGAGCTGACGGGTGCGCTCACCGATCCACAGGAAGTGCGCCGACAGGTCGTAGAGCACCGGCTCACCGGTGGCCGGGGACTCCCCCAGCCGCAGCATGGCCCGCTCGTAGTCGAGCACCAGCGCCTCGTGGCTGGCGTAGATGCGCGCCGATTGCAGGCTCGGATCGTTGACCCGGCAGGCGGTCATGAACCGCAGGCCGCGGTCGATCTCCTCGGCCAGCGCCTCGTAGCGGGCACCGGCCGGGGACTGGGCGACGAAATCGCGGTTCCAGTCGTGCACGCGGTGCAGATCGGCCATGCCCGCCCCGGTGAGCGCGCGCACCAGGTTCATCGCCGCGCTGGCGTTGGCGTAGGCGCGCACCAGCCGTGACGGGTCGTGTTCGCGCAGCGCGGCGTCCGGGGCAAGCGAGTTGATCATGTCGCCCCGGTAGGACTTCAAGCCCAGCGCGTCGGTGTCGGAGGAGCGTGGCTTCGCGTACTGGCCCGCGATCCGCGCCACCTTCACCACCGGCAGGCTGGCGCCGTAGGTGAGCACCACCGCCATCTGCAGCAGGGTGCGGATATTGCCGCGAATATGGGGCTCGGTGTTGTCGGCGAAGGTCTCCGCGCAGTCACCGCCCTGGAGCAGGAAGGCCTCACCGCGCGCCACCTCGGCGAGCCGCTCGCGCAGCTCTTCCACCTCGGCGGGCACACAGACCGGCGGGACGCTCTCCAGCACGGTCCGCATCATCGCCGCCTGCCCGGGATCCCAGGACGGCTGCTGCAGCGCGGGACGGGCCAGCGCGTCGTCCAGCCGTTGGCGCAGCTGCGTGGGCAGCGGCGGCAGCTCGGGCAAACGATCGATGGGTACGTCGACGGTCCAGTTCACCCACTCAGAATACGGACCCGCGCGCGGCGGCGGGCATCCGCGCGGCCAACTCCAGGTGCGGCGACCGCTCCGCGAGCCCTCGCGGCGGTGTTCGGGCGGACCGTCGTGCGACGGGTATACCACCAGGCCGTACCCTCGAGCGGACAAGTTTCGGGAGGAGACCGGCTTTGTGAAGTACTTCTATGACGCGGAGTTCATCGAGGACGGGAAGGTGATCGACCTCGTCTCGATCGCGGTGGTCTGCGAGGACGGCCGCGAATACTACGCCGTATCCACCGAATTCGATCCCGAGCGGGCCGGGCCATGGGTGCGCAAGAACGTGCTGCCCAAGCTGCCCTCGCCGGCGTCGCCGCTGTGGCGCAGCCGCAGGCAGATCCGCGACGAGCTGTACAAGTTCCTGGTGCCGCGCCCCACGGTGCAGCCGGAGCTGTGGGCGTGGGTGGGCGCCTACGACCATGTGGTGCTGTGCCAGCTGTGGGGGTCGATGGTGGATCTGCCGCCCGCGCTGCCCCGCTACACCAACGAGCTGCGCCAGCATTGGGACGCGCACGGGCGCCCGGATCTGCCGCCGATCCCGGCCGACGCCCACGACGCGCTCGCCGACGCCCGGCACAACCTGGCCAAGTACGAGGCCATCGAGGCCGCGCGGCGCCGCTGAGGCCGTGCCGGTTCTGGTCGGTCCCCACGATCGGCCGCCCAACGAACAGCAGGCCCCGAGTCGAATCCGACTCAGGGCCTGCTGCGGTGTCAGCGGTCAGTGGCTGTGCTTGCCACCATTGCCGTTGGCGTTCTCCTGTACCTTCTTCAGCACGGCGAGCTGCTTGTGCTCCTCCTCCAGCTCGGTGGCGAAGTGCTGCTCGCTCTCCTGCCACGGATCCGGGAAAAGGAAGCTGCCGGTACCGGGCTGGCCGGCCGAACCCAGCTGGTTCATCTTCTTGGGCACCGGGGCGCCCTGGTATTCCAGCGGGATCGGGTGGCCGTGCTCGTCCACCGGGCCCAGCGGCTGGTGCACCTCGATGTACTCACCATGCGGCAGCCGCTTGATCACACCGGTCTCGATGCCGTGCTCGAGCACCGCCCGGTCGCTGCGCTGCAGACCGATGCAGAACCGGTAGGTCAGGAAGTAGGCGATCGGCGGACCGAGCAGCAGGCCGATACGACCGACCCAGGTGGTGGCGTTCAGCGAGATGTCGAACTTCAACGAGATGATGTCGTTGACGCAGGCCAGGGTCAGGATCAGGTAGAACGTGATCGCCATGGCACCGATCGCGGTACGCACCGGCACATCGCGCGGACGCTGCAACAGGTTGTGGTTGGCGGTGTCCTTGGTGAGCCGCTTCTCGATCCACGGGTAGGCGATCAGCAGGGTGAACACCAAGCCCATCACCAGCGCGACCCAGAACACCGCCGGAACGGTGTAACGGCCCAGGTACAACTCCCACGGTGGCATCAGACGCGCCATACCGTCGGTCCACATCATGTAGAAGTCGGGCTGGGAGCCGGCCGAGACCTGCGAGGGGTTGTACGGGCCGAGGTTCCAGATCGGGTTGATCTGGAGCACGCCGCCCATGATGCCGACGAAGCCGAGGGTGAAGGCGAAGAACGCGCCCTGGTCCGCGGCGAACACCGGCACGATGCGGGCACCGACGACGTTGTTCTCGGTGCGGCCCGGTCCGGGGAACTGAGTGTGCTTCTGGTACCAGACGATGGCCACGTGCGCGGCGATCAGCGCGAGCATGATGCCGGGGAACAGCAGCACGTGCGCGATGTAGAGGCGCGGGATGATGATCTCGCCGGGGAAGTCGCCGCCGAACATCAGCCAGTGCAGCCAGGTACCCACCACCGGCACACCGATGGTGATACCGGAGAACGCGGCGCGCAGACCGGTGCCGGAGAGCAGGTCGTCGGGCAGCGAGTAGCCGAAGAAGCCTTCGAACATCGCCATGATCAGCAGCAGCGAACCGATCACCCAGTTCGCCTCGCGCGGCTTGCGGAACGCGCCGGTGAAGAAGATGCGCAGCAGGTGCACGATGATCGAGGCCGCGAACAGCAGCGCCGCCCAGTGATGCACCTGGCGCACGAACAGGCCACCGCGCACCTCGAAGGAGATGTTCAGCGCCGTCTCGTACGCCCGCGACATGCCCACACCACGCAGCGGCTGGTAGGCACCGTCGTAGACGACGTGGCTCATCGACGGGTCGAAGTACAGCGTCAGGTACACACCCGACAGCAGCAGGATGATGAACGCGTAGAGGGCGATCTCACCCAGCAGGAACGACCAGTGGGTCGGGAAGACCTTGTTGATCGACCGGCGCATGAACGCGGCGGCGCGGTAGCGCTCGTCCACGGCGTCGGCGTGGGCACCGACCTTCCGGCCGATTGCTGTTGGAGAACTCATGAACGACGCTCCCAGAAGGCCGGGCCGAGCGGCTCGATGAAGTCGCCGTTGGCGACCAGGAAGCCCTCGGAGTTGACGGTGATCGGCAGCTGCGGCAGCGCACGGGCGGCCGGACCGAAGACCGGCTTACCCCATTCGGTCGCCGAGAACTGCGACTGGTGGCAGGGGCACAGAATCCGGTTGGTCTGCTGCTCGTAGAGCGAGGTCGGGCAACCGAGGTGGGTGCAGATCTTCGAGTAGGCGAAGTAGTCGCCGAAGTTGAAGCTCTCCTGGCCCTTACGCTTGATCGCCTTCTGCGCGTCCTCGGTGCGCAGCCGGATCAGCATGACGGCGTTGCGGATACCGCGCAGCGACTGCAGGGTCGCGTGCTCGTCACCGCGCCAGACTTCCTTCCACGGGAACACCGTCTCCATGCCGCCCGCGTCCAGATCCTCCGGACGCACCAGCACGATGTCCTCCGGACGGCCGGTGTCGCGGCGCAGGTAGATGGTCTGGCCCTCCCAGTCCGGGGTCCAGCCCGACACCCACAGCGGCGACTTGTCGCCCTTGGCCCACGGGTTCTTGATCATGCCGCCGACGAACAGCGCGGCCGAACCCAGACCGACGATGCCGAGGCCGGCGCCCGCGGTGCGGGTGATCATCTTGCGGCGACCCAGCGTGGAGGTGTCGAGCGCGTCCTGCAGCTCGGCCACCAGGGTGCGGCGGTCGACCTCGCTGGAGCGGCCGTCGTGGCGCTCCTGGATGGACAGCTCGGCCGGGATGAACTTCTTGCGGATCAGCACGACCGCGATGCCGATCGCGAGGATCGAGACACCGAAGGTGATGCCGTACAGCGGGGTGGCCAGCGAGTACAGGCCGTGTCCGTCGGACTCCTTGCCCTTGTACTCCCACGGCCAGAACAGGAACACACCGACCAGTGCGGCGGCGGCCAGACCGGAGATGGCGAACCACAGCGCCACCTGACGCTCGGCGCGCTTCTCGGCGCGGGTGCCCGGGACCGGGAACCGCTCGCGCCGGTAGGCGACGTCGACGCCGTCCATCTCGGTGCCGAGCTTGACCAGCTCGTCGCGCGACATCGCGTCCAGCTCGGCCTCGGTGGGCTCCGCGGCGGCGTGGCCGGTGGGCTTCACCGTCTCTTTCGACGGCTCGGCACTGGATCCCTCATCCGGGCGCCCCATGTCGTCTCGCTCCTTATCTGTCATGACCTCGATCCGATCCACATCGCGGCGCCGACGGTCAGCACGATGCCGACCACCCAGATGGCCAGGCCCTCGGTCGCGGGGCCGAAGCCGCCGAGGCCGTAACCGCCGGGAGACTTGGCCTCCATCGAGTCCTTGACGTAGGCGATGATGTCGCGCTTCTCCTCCGGGCTCAGCTGCCGGTCGGAGAATTTCGGCATGTTCTGCGGGCCGGTGAGCATCGCGGCGTAGATCTGCTGCTCGGAGGCGGGCTCGAGCGGCGGCGCGAACTTACCCGACGACAGCGCGCCACCACGACCGGTGAAGTTGTGGCAGGAGGCGCAGTTCATCCGGAACAGCTCGCTACCGCGGGCGATGTCGTCACCGCGCAGCGACTCCTGGGCGATGGTGCCGTCGGCGTTGCGGACCACGGTCGGGCCGCCGCCGTTGGCCGCCACGTAGGCGCCGATGGCATCGGTCTGGTGGGCGTCGAACTTGACGGGTTTGCGCTCGGCCTGGGCCTCGTTGCGGGTCATCGGCATACGACCGGAGGACACCTGGAAGTACACCGCGGCCTCGCCGACACCGATCAGGCTGGGACCACGGTCCTGCACACCCTGCAGGTTTGCGCCGTGGCAGGTGATGCAGGAGGTCTCGTACAGCTGCTGACCCTCGCGGATCAGCGCCGAGGTGTCCTCGTTGGCGGTCGCGATCTGCGGGTCCGGGGTGAGGGCCGAGGCGAGAAAGCCGGCTCCGACGAGACCCACCAGAAGCGCGAGCCCGCCCGCGATGCGGCGGCGGACGCGGCGCTGCCTGCGCGTCTTGCTGGCCTGGCCGTGCCCGGGGCTGGCGGGCTCTGGCGCTGATGGGGGAGATGAACTCATCTGTGTCCCTTTGGAGTAGACGGAACCGACTGGTGCAAAAGCTTCCACTGAGCCCGGGTCAGCGGACGAAGTAGATCGTGGCGAACAGCCCGATCCAGACGATGTCGACGAAGTGCCAGTAGTAGGAGACGACGATCGCGGCGGTGGCCTGCGCCGGGGTGAACTTGCTCAGCTTGGTGCGCACCAGCAGGAACACGAACGCGATCAGACCACCGATGACGTGCAGGCCGTGGAACCCGGTGGTGATGTAGAACACCGAGCCGTAGGAGCTGCTCGAGATCGAGGTGCCCTCGTGCACGAGGTGGTAGTACTCGTAGCCCTGGCCGAGCACGAAGAAGGTGCCCATGGCGAGGGTGAGGACGTACCAGCGGCGCAGGCCGAAGACGTCACCGCGCTCCGCGGCGAAGACACCCAGCTGGCAGGTGAACGACGACGCGATCAGCACGGCGGTGACCGGAACGGCGAGCTTCATGTTCAGCTCCGTCGGCTCCGGCGGCCACTCGGTGGACTGCGCACGCGCGACGAAGTACATCGCGAACAGGCCGGCGAAGAACATCAGCTCGCTGGACAGCCAGATGATGGTGCCGACACTGACCATGTTGGGCCGGTTCAGCGAATGCACACGCTGGGTAATGGCCGATCCTGGGGTGCCTACTGCGGTCGTCACGGGGGTAAGTATGACTCGTCGTAGTACGACAGCAGTACCCGGGTATGAAACTTGCCCGTGCGTGTCGGATTCGGTTGTGCCACTGCCTGCGGGAACGCCGGAAAATCGGGTCGCGAAGATCAAGTTCAGCGGGCCGGAACGGCTCGCGCGAACAGATATCGAGAGACCACCCGCGCCGGAGCCCATTAGGGTTGTCCCCTACGAGACTGCTGGGCGTACCAGTGTGATGGGAGATGTTGATGAGCGTGCGCAGCTGGCCCCAGGTGCTCGGCACCCTTGCCGACGGTGGCGACCTGACCGCGGACGACACCGAATGGGTGATCAACGAGATCTTCTCCGACAATGCGACGCAGGCGCAGATCGCCGCGTTCGGGGTGGCGATCAAGATCAAGGGGCCGACCGCGGAGGAACTGTCCGGCCTGGCCTCGGGCATGCTCGGGCACGCCAGGCTGGTCCATATCGACGGCGACGCGGTCGATATCGTCGGCACCGGCGGCGACCGTTCGGGCTCGGTGAACATCTCCACCATGTCCTCGATCGTGGTCGCGGCGGCGGGTGTGCCGGTGATCAAGCACGGCAACCGCGCGGCGACCTCCAAGAGCGGCGGCGCCGACGTGCTCGAAGCGCTCGGTGTGCGGCTGGCGCTCGGCCCGGAATCGGTGGCGCGCTGCGTACGCGAGGTGGGCATCGGGTTCTGCTTCGCACCGCTGTTCCATCCCGCGCTGCGTTTCGCCGGGCCCGCGCGCAAGGAGATCGGCATCCCGACCGTGTTCAACGTGCTCGGACCGCTCACCAACCCGGCCCAGCCGCGCGCGGGCCTGGTGGGCTGCGCGTTCGCCGATCTGCTGCCCAAGATCGCCGGGGTGTTCGCCGCGCGCGGCAGCAGTGCGCTGGTGGTGCGCGGCAACGACGGACTCGACGAGATCACCACCTCCGACACCACCGACGTCTGGGTGGTCTCTGGTGGCCGCATGCGCGAGGCCACCATCGATCCCACCCGGCTCGGGTTCCCCCGGGTCGACCTCGATGCGTTGCGCGGCGGGGACGCGCAGGTCAATGCCGGGGTGGCGCGCGACGTACTGGCGGGAACCGCGGGACCGGTGCGTGATGCGGTGCTGGTCAACTCCGCCGCCGCCATCGTGGCCTACGACCTGTCCCAGGGCGCGGGCGATCCGGACGCCGATCTCGACGATCAGCTCGGCGCCGCCGTCGAACGCGCCGCCGAGGCCATCGACAGCGGGCGCGGCGCGGCGCTGCTGGAACGCTGGGCGAAACTCACCAACACCCTCGGCGACGCCTGATACCGCACCGCCGCCGGCCCCGCCCGGACCATGATCGGCGGGCCGGTGCGAAACGCCGTCTTGCCCGGACCGGCAAACCGTCGATCGGCGCTATACAGTTGCGCGGTCGTCCAGGCACATCGACGTGCCCTGATGCGACGACTCGGCGCATACCCATCCGGCGATCGCCGTCCCGCCCCGGCGGGGCAGCGTCATCGCCCGCGCCTCACTGACAACCGTCGATCGTGGTCTGGAGGTAGGCATGAATCACGGTGCGCCCGTGGTGTCCGGCACTCTGCTCGCCGCGTTGGTGGTGGCGCTGAGCGCGGGGCCCGCTGCCGCCGCGCGTGGTGGGCTCGTCGTCGACGGCACCGTGCACCACGATCCCGTCGGCTGTCTCGAGGTCAGCGGCGGCGCGCGCACCCTGAAGGTGGAAAACCACACCGACGTGCCGGTGACCGTGTACTACGGGCGCGGTTGCCGCGGCGATATCACCGCCACGCTCACCTCGCGCGAGATCCGCACCGTCGTCGGCACCTCGATCCAGGTCCCGTAGCTCACTCCCCCAGCGAGAATCCCGCCTCGACATCGGCGCGCGAATAGGACTTGAACGCGATGTGCGTGGTGGTCCGCACGACACCCTCGGTCTTATCGATGCGGCCGGTCACCACCTCGGCGATCTGCTCGTGGTCGCGGACCCGGACCACCGCGATGAGGTCGACATCGCCCGCGCAGGAATAGACCTCGCTGACGCCCTCGATATCGGCGACCGCCTGCGCGGTTTCCGGGATGCGGGCGTTGGCGGCGTTGATCATGACGATGGCGGTAATCATGGACTCAGCCTAGGCGGTGCCGGACCGGCCGACCCTCCGTTGGCCGCGGCACGGACTCGGGGTGTCCCAGCGGCCCCCACAGGTTCGCGGCGCGCTCAGCCCGACATGCGCTCGTAGGTGTCGGCGGCGGACTCCCCCGCCACCGCCGCCTCGGCCGCCGCCGCCCAGGCCAGCCTGCGCCCCGCGCCGTGCATCGGTTCCCGGTAGCCCTCGCTGGTGCGCACGATCCGCACCCCCGGCCGGGCCAGCCAGCGCGCCACCAGGCCCACCTCCTCGGGCGAGCCACCGCGCAACGGCGACAGATCGCCGTCGCAGACCACGGTTTCCGCCGCCGCCACGATCCGCTCCACCACCGGCATCGGTGCCACTCCCCTGACTGCCGTGCCCGCGCCGGCCAGGCGTCCGTGGCGGATCACCGCGAACTCCCACCCGCCCGCGCCATCGGGATGGGCGGCGACGAGTTCGGCGATCCGGGCGACGGCGGCCAGGCGCTGGGTGCGATACAGCGCGCGGATCACCGTCACCGTACGGTCGCGCAAACGCGCGGCGGCCTCGAAATGCTCGGCGCGGGAACAAGTTCGAATGCGTTCGAGCATCGCGCGCAGAGCCGCGTCGTCGGTGCCCGCGAACAGCGCGCGCACCGCATCGGAAGCGGGCGCGTATTCCTTACTATTACGGGTCATTCCGTCGGCCGCCGCCGGGCAGCCGCCGACCACCGCGGGCGGGCAGTCGTGAATCGCGGTGCGCGACAAACGAGTTGTGCAGGTGCGCAGGCCGCTGAATTCGGCGATGGTGGCGGCGACATCGGCGGCGTCGGCCCTGGCGCCGAACGGGCCGAGTGCGTCGACGGTGGGATTGCGCACGATGGCGAAGCGCGGAAACGGCTCCTCGGTGAGCGTGATCCACCAACCGCGTTTGGGGAATTTCGAGCGTCGGTTGTACGGCGGGGCATGCGCGACCAGCAGCCGCAGCTCGCGCACCCCGGCCTCCAGCCCGTGCGCGCATTCGACGTGATCGACGCGGGTGGCCAGCGCGACCATCTCCTTGATCCGGCCCCGGGTCTCCGAACCGGTGAAGTAGCTGCGGACGCGGCGGCGCAGATTCACCGCCGTCCCTATATAGAGGACTTCATCGGACGGCCCCCGGAACAGATACACGCCGGGCCGCGCGGGTAGATCGGCGGCAAGCCCGCGTTTGGCGCGCTGGCCCGAGCTCACATCGGGCAGGTAGTCGATCAGCTCGGTGAGGCTGTGCACGCCCTGATTGCCCACCCGCGCCATCAGCGCGTGCAGCACGTCGACGGTGGCGCGGGCGTCGGCGAGGGCGCGGTGGGTCGGCTCGGTGCTCGCCCCGAGCACCCGCGCCAGCACGCTCAATCGCACCGACGGCGCCTCGTCCCTGGCGAGCACCCGCCGCGCCAGGCGCACGGTGCACACCACCTGCGCCGCGGGCCACGGCGTGCCGCAGCGCGCCGCGGCCGCACGCAGGAACGCCATATCGAATCGGGCATTGTGCGCGACGAGCACCGCGCCCGCGGCGAACTCGAGGAACCCGGGCAGCACCGCCTCGATCGGCGGTGCTGCGCACACCATGGCGGTGGTGATACCGGTGACGTGGACGACCGCGGGCGGAATGGCGCGGCCGGGATCGACGAGGGTGGCGAATTCACCGAGCACCTCACCGCCGCGCACTTTGACCGCGCCGATCTCGGTGATGGCGTCGGTGTCCGGGCTGGTGCCGGTGGTCTCCAGGTCGACCACCACGAAGGTGGTGTCGTAGAGCGGGGTGTCGAGCTCGTCGAAGGCCAGTTGCGCGGCGCGGCGGCGCGGGACGGAGTCGGACACGGCGTGCAGCGTATGACCGGGGTCCGACAGGTTCGGCCCCGGTGCGGAGCGGGATTTTCCGTCTTCGCGCGCGCGTGAAGGCAGCGCGGAATTTCCGAATTACACGGACGAGCTTTTCGTTCTGGTACCCCCGAAACGATCTTCGATGCGCAAAAGCGGCGTAGCTCACAGCGAAAGCGCTGAGGTATCAATCTCCGGGCGTGTCGGATTCGCGCTATGCGACCAGAGGCCGGGCGGTCCCGCCCCACACCTCGAACACGCTGTCCGACGCCCCGCGACCACCCCGCTACCTCGCGCGGATAGCCCGTGAACTGCACGGAACGGCCCCCGCCTGGTGATCGGCCACTTTTACTGTTACTTCTAGTAACGCCTGGTCGGCCTTCGCGTTCCTGCGGAAATCGACGCGTCGTTATCGTTTCGTGATTGTTGTGACGCATATCGCAGGCTGCTCGCGCCGAATTGTTGACCGTCGCCGTTTCGCATGTTCGCGGCTTTACAAACCACCGTGATCGGTTCGTAACCTCATCGAGACCTCACGGAGTCCGACCCACCACCCCGGTGCGGCGTCGTGAGGCAGATTGGGAGTACCGCATCATGGCGTCCACCACCGTCAAACGACAGGCCAAGCGTGCCGTTGCGGCCGGAGCCGTCGGCGCTGCCACCATCGGCGCGTTCCTGCTTCCCGCCGCTCCCGCGGCGGCGGCACCGGTCACCGTCCCCGGTGTCGGCACCTTCGACGTGCCCGACAACATCGTGAACCAGATCCCCGGCGGCCTGCCCGCCGTGCCGGGCATCGAGATCCCCGCACCCGCGCCGCTGCCCTTCACCGCGCCGACCAAGACGCTCGGCCAGTCCGCGCTCGACGCCGCGATGAGCAAGATCGGCTCGCCGTACGTCTACGGCGCCGCAGGCCCGAACGCCTTCGACTGCTCCGGCCTCGTGCAGTGGTCCTACCGTCAGGCCGGCCGCGAGGTGCCCCGCACCAGCGGCGCCCAGCTCGCCTCGGGCACCCCGGTCTCGATGGACCAGCTCCAGCCCGGCGACGTGGTGTCGTTCTACGGCGGCGGCCACTCCGGCCTCTACGCCGGCGACGGCAACGTGGTGCACGCCTCCACCGCGGGCACCCCGGTGCAGGTCGCGCCGATCTCCTCCATGCCGGTCGCGGGCGCCGTCCGCTTCTGACCGCACGACCGGGGCCCGCATCGTCACGACGGTGCGGGCCCCGGCCGGTCCGGCGGCTGTGATCGGTTCGTGCTCTACTGGACACCGCAGGTCGCCGTTCCGTAACCTAATCGAGACCTTTCCGCGGCTTCACACGAGAACGGGGCACGGCAGGCAGTGGCAGCACATCACCGCAGTCGAGGGATGAAACGCCTGGCAGGGGCGGCGATCACGGCAGCGTTTCTCACCGTGGCGCTACCCGGCGGCGGTCCGGCGGGCGCCGATCCGGCCACCGCGCCCACCACTGCGAGCGCCGCCGTGCAGCGCATGATCGACCTGTCGCGCGAATCCGAGCAGCTCAATCAGCAGGCGCTCGGCGCTCAGGCCGATTTCGATGCCAAGCTCGCCGCGCAGCGCGATGCCGAAGCCGCGCTCGCCACGGCCACCGATGCCGTCACCGCCGCGCGTGACGAGGTCCGCAAATATCAGCCGGTGATCGACCGCACCGCCATCGCGGCCTATCAGGGCGCGCGCACCAATCGCCTGTTCTCGGTCCTGGTCAGCGATTCGCCGCAGCAGCTACTCGATCAGATGTCCACCCTCGATGTGGTGGCCACCCAGACCTCGACCCAGCTGCAGCACTACAAGAAGGCCACCGACGCGGCCACCGCGGCCGAATCGGCCGCGCGCACCGCCGCCGACAATGCCCGTACCGCCGCCGAGAAGGCCGACGCCGTGCGCGGCGATCTCGAACGCAAACGCGCCGACCTCCAGGGCGCGATCACCCAGGTCATCGAGGCCTGGGGCAGGCTGTCGGCGCAGGACAAATCGGCGCTGGCCGGATCGCCGTTCCCACCCGGCTTCGATCGCGATTCGCTGCTGCGCGGACTGGTGCCGGGCAGCGGCACCAGCGCGCTGGCCGCCGGGCTCACCCGGGTGGGCGATCCCTATGTCTGGGGCGCCACCGGCCCGGACCAGTTCGACTGCTCCGGTCTGGTGCAGTGGGCGTTCAAACAGGTCGGCAAGGATGTGCCGCGCACCAGTTCGGCGCAGGCCTCCTTCGGCACGCCGGTCGCCAAGGACGATCTACGTCCGGGTGACGTCGTCTTCTTCTACCCCGACATCTCCCATGTGGGCATCTACGCGGGCAACGGACTGATGCTGCACGCCTCCACCTTCGGCGTTCCGGTCGCCGTCGCACCCATGGGTTCCACGCCCTATCACTCGGCTCGGCGATACTGAGCACCGATGAACGGTGTGCGGCGCGTCCGTGATTGGCTGTCGCAGCGACGGCGCTTCGAGTTCTGCCTCACCACCGTCATGGTGATGCTGCTGACCGGCACCTGCGCCGCGCTGCTGCTGCTCCCCGATTCGGTGGTGGCGCCGCTGCGCGCGGCCCGCGCGGGCACGACCACCGCCCCGGTCGCCGGCCAGCACCCCACCGGTGACGCGCGACTGGCCGAAATCCAACGCATCACCGAACCATTCGGACCACTGGTGAGCAGGCAGGTGCCCACTGGCGGCGCCCTGCCCGCGCTGGTCGTCGGCCATCCGCAGCACCAGCGCGAAGTCGACCTGCTCGCCGATGAGCTCACGGCCGCGAGCACCGCCGTCACCGACCTGTGGGGCCAGGACTGGTCCCGGTCGCCCGTGGTGGTCGTGTCCGCCACGCCCGCCGAATTCGCCGCCCTGGTCCGCGCCACCACCGATCTGCCCGTCGAGATCGCCGCCGCCACGGTCTCGGATCCGTTCGCTCCGGGTTCGCAACCGACCGGCCAGCGCGTCGTCTTCGGTCCAGACGCCGGGCGCCGCCTAGACCCCGACGGTCTGCGCACCCTGCTGCGCCACGAACTCACCCACGTCGCCACCAGGGCCGCGACGGTCGACGGCTCCCCACAGTGGCTGCTGGAGGGTTTCGCCGAGTACGCCGCCCACCGCGGCCTCGGCCACTCCTTCACCGATATCGCCCCCACCCTCGCCACCCGGCTGGCCACCGGCACCGTCCCCGCCGACCTCCCCACCGACCCCGAGTTCACCGGCCCCGACGCCGCCACCGCCTACGAACTGGCCTGGTCGGTCTGCGCCTACCTCGCCGACACTCACGACGACGCCCGCCTCGTCGCCCTCTATCGCCGCCTCGCCACCGGCCCGCAGACCCCCGTCACCGAAGACGCGGCAATGCGCGAGATCCTCGGCGTCGGCCGCGCAGAACTGATCACCGCCTGGCAAACCTGGTTGCGTGCCCGCACGGCATGAGACACGCCCGCACCGCCGGGTCCTGCACCGAGCACCGACGCCAGTCGCGGAGTCCGCCAGCGTCACCGGCTGCACAACGGCGACGCGTGGTCGCCCGCGCTGCTGGACGCAGCGCCGAACAAACACAGTAGGTTGTTGGGTATGGCTCGAACTCTGCTGGTTACCAATGATTTCCCGCCGCGTCCCGGGGGTATCCAGTCGTATCTGCAGGCATTGGCCGGGCAGCTGCCGCCGGATGATCTGGTGGTCTATGCGCCGCGGTGGCGGGGCGATAGTCATGTGAAGTTCGATGCCGAGCAGAAATTCCAGGTGGTGCGCCATCCGACCACATTGATGCTGCCCACCCCGCTGGTGATGCGGCGCGCGGCGAAACTGTTGCGCAGCGAGAACTGTGACACCGTCTGGTTCGGGGCGGCGGCGCCGCTGGCGTTGATGTCGCCGGTGCTGCGCAAGGCGGGTGCCGAACGCATTCTGGCCAGCACGCACGGGCATGAGGTCGGCTGGTCGATGCTGCCCGCGGCCAGGCAGGCGTTGCGGGTGATCGGTGAGCAGACCGATGTGGTCACCTACGTCAGCAAGTACACCCGGGCCAGGTTCTCGGCGGCGTTCGGCCCGAACGCGGCGCTGGAGTATCTGCCGCCGGGTGTCGATCCGGATGTGTTCCGTCCCGATCCGGCCGCGCGCGCCGAGTTGCGGCAGCGCTACGGGCTCGGTGATCGGCCGACGATCCTGTGCCTGTCGCGGCTGGTGCCACGCAAGGGCCAGGACGCGCTGATCGTGGCGATGCTCCAGATCCGGGAGCGGGTGGACGGTGCGGTGCTCGTCATCGCGGGTGGTGGCCCGTACGAGGAGAAGCTGCGCGCGCTCGCCGAGGCGCTCGGCGTCGCCGATTCGGTCGTGTTCACCGGACGGGTGCGTTCGGACGAGCTGGCCGCCCACCACACCCTGGCCGATGTGTTCGCCATGCCCGCCCGCACCCGCGGCGCCGGCCTGGACGTGGAGGGCCTCGGCATCGTCTATCTCGAGGCTTCGGCCTCCGGTGTCCCCGTCGTGGCCGGACGTTCCGGCGGCGCACCGGAAACCGTCATCGAGGGCAAGACCGGCCGCGTGGTCGACGGCCGCAAGATCGACCAGATCGTCGATGCCCTCGTCGGGATCCTCGCCGATCCCGAGGCCGCGGCCCGCATGGGTGCGGCCGGCCGCCAATGGGTCGAACAGCAATGGCGCTGGGACACCCTCGGCGCACGCCTGCGCCAACTGCTGAGCTAGCGGTCCGCGGCGCGCTGTACGCTCAGGCGCGTGAGCAGTATCCAGGTCGCAGATCAGACGTTCGTCGCCGCCTCCGGCGCGGCGGTCGGTGAGTTGCTCTCGGCGCCGGGCAGATGGCGGCGCTGGTGGCCGGATCTGACGTTGGACGTGCGAGAAGACCGTGGCGACAAGGGAATCCGCTGGACCGTCGGCGGCGCGCTGACCGGCAGCATGGAGGTGTGGCTGGAACCTTCGCTGGACGGGGTGATCCTGCACTATTTCCTGCATGCCGAGCCGACGCGCCCGATCGAGCCGCGCAAACTGGCCGCGGCCAACCATGCGCGCCGGGTCGCGGGTAAGAAGATGTCGTTCGAGGTGAAGTCCCGGTTGGAGGCCGATCGCCCGGCCGGGGTCGCCCCGCAGCTCACGTCCTGACGTTTCACCGCCAGCATCGTCGCCGGAAAGGAACCGTTCACCGTCATGGCCGACCGGACCCAGAGATCGATCGTCATCGCGGCCCCGTCGCAGCAGGTGATGTCCGTCATCGCCGATCTGGCCTCCTACCCGGAGTGGGTGTCGGCGGCGAAGTCGGTGGAGGTGCTCGAATCCGGTCCCGACGGTCGCGCCCGCACCGCGCGCTTCGTGCTCGACGCCGGCGTCGTCAAGGACACCTACGTGCTGTCCTACACCTGGCGGCCGGACGGTAAGGCCGTCACCTGGACCCTGCTCAGCGGTGACCTGCAGAAAGCCCAGGACGGCAGCTACGAATTGGTCGATCTGCCCGACGGCGGCACCGAGGTGATCTATCAGCTCACGGTGGACCTGAACATCCCGATGATCGGCATGTTCAAACGCAAAGCCGAGAAGGTGATCACCGACACCGCGTTGAAGGAGCTGAAGAAACGGGTCGAAGGCTGACCGGGCACGGCGCCGGCCGGGGCGGAGGCCACCGCACTCGCGTCGAGCTGTTCATCGGCAAGGGCGGCGTCGGCAAGACCACGCTGGCCTGTGCGACCGCGATGTCCTACGCGCGGGCGGGCGCGCGGGTGCTGGTCGCATCGCTGGATCAGGCCCATTCGCTCGGCGACGCCCTGGGTTTCCGTTTCCCGCACGATCCGGGCACCGTCGCCGGCATCACCACGGTGGTGCCCGGTCTCGAAGTGATCGAGATCGATTCGCTGGCTCTGCTCGAGGACCGGTTCCGTGAGATCACCCGGCTGTTGTCGGCCGATACCGGCCACGATCACGGCATCGATCTCGGTGCGCTGGATCCGGCCGAACTCACCGGATTGCCCGGCGTGCAGGAACTGCTGATGCTGGTGGAGATCACCGAGTACGCCGGCGAGGACGAGTGGGACGTCATCGTGGTGGACTGCCCGCCCTCGGCCGACATGCTCCGCATCGTCACCGCGCCCGACACCCTGCTCGGCTATCTGGACCGGGTGTGGCCACCGCACGCGCGGGCCATGAGCAGTATCGGCACCGATCTGCGGCGGGTGGTGCTGGCGACGACCGTGCAGCGCATCGTCGCGGCGGTGACCGAGGTGCGTGATCTGCTGGCCGATCACGAGCGCACCGGCGCACGCCTGATCACCGTCGCCGAGCGGGTGGCGGTGGCCGAATCGGCGCGGGTGCGTTCGGCGGCGGCGCTGCTGGGCTTGCGACTGGATGCCGTGGTGGTGAACAAGGTGCTGCCCGCGGTGCCCGAACCGAGCGGCCCGGCCGACGCCGCGCATCCCGCGGTGCACTGGTATCAGAACCGGCGCGCCGAGCAGCACGATGTGATCGCCGGGCTGCGCCGGGCGATGCCCGAGGTCCCGGTGCTGGTGGCCGCGCACACCGGGCCGGAACCGGTGGGTGTCGGTTCGCTGGCGGCGCTGTCGTACGCGGTGGATGAGGCCGCGCCGGCCGCCGCCCCCACCGGCGGCGCGGCGCGCGGCGAGGCCGCGGAACTCGACACGGGCCCGGTCCTGGGCAACAATCCGGCGGAGGGCGGCACACGTTCGGGCGAACCGATGGTTCGGTTGGAATCGGGGGCCGGGCTGCATTCGGTGTACGCGATGCGGATGCATCTGCCGGTCGCCGACCCGGCGACGTTGCGGCTGGGACGAGTGGAGGACGATTTGATCGTGGGAGCGGACGGGGTCAGGCGCCGGGTGCGGCTGGCGCCGGTCTTGCGGCGGTGCACGGTCGCCGCCGCCGAACTCGACGGCGGATATCTCATCGTCCGCTTCCAGCCCGACCCGGAGGTGTGGCCGCTGTGACCGCCACCGCCGAACCCGACGGTCTCGCCGAATTCGCCGCCGAACTCAAACTGCTCGCCGAAGCCGTCCTGGAACGGGTCGAACCGGTACTGCGCCGGGCCGCGGCCGACGGCAAACCCGAATGGGACAACTGCAGCTGGTGCCCGGTGTGCGCGGCGGCGGCCCTGGTGCGCGGCGAACAGCACGATGTGCTCTCGGCCATCGCCGATCACGGCACCGCGATCGTCACGGTGTTGCGGGAGGCGCTGGCGGGTGTGCCGGTGGAGCCGGTGATGCCCGACGGCACGGAACCCGGTGTGCGGCATCGTCATCACGCCGATGCCGTCCGCGACGACATCCGCAGCGGCGGAACGCCCGCGGGCAGTGCGCCGAGCACACCCGCCGGCGCCGACGAGACCGGCGGCACCAGCGGCCGTTCCGGCGCACCACAGCCCGCGACCGGTCCGAGTTCTGCCGTATCCGGGTCCGACGCCGATCAGCGCGCGAGCACCGCGGACGCGGGCGGGGGCAAGCGCACTCGATCCCGCTACGTCGGCATCCCAGTGACGATCAAGACATGACCGGACCGGCGGCGGGTTCGCACCCACTGACCGTCGGAATCGACGTCGGCGGCACCAATATTCGTGCCTCGGTGGTCGACAGCGAGGGTTCGGTGCTCGACACCGTGCAGGCCCCCACCCCGCATTCGGCGCGCGCGCTCGAGGAGGCGATCGACCGCGCGGTGCGGGAACTCGCCGGCCGCCATCGCATCGACGCGGTGGGCCTCGCGGTGGCCGGATTCGTCAACGGCGATCACACCACCGTCCGGTTCGCGCCGCATCTGCCCTGGCAGGACGCGCCCGTCGCGCAGCGGCTCACCGACCGGCTCGGCCTCCCGGTGCTGCTGGAACACGACGCCAATGCCGCGATGTGGGCCGAATACCGGTTCGGTGCGGCGGCGGGCGGACACAACGTGGTGCTTGTCGCGATCGGCACCGGCATCGGCGCCGCTCTGCTGATCGACGGCAAGCTCTATCGCGGGACGCACGGCATCGCGCCCGAACTCGGGCATCTGCAGGTGGTTCCGGCCGGCCGCGCCTGCGCGTGCGGCAAACGCGGCTGCTGGGAGCGCTACTGCAGCGGGACGGCGCTGGCCGATACCGCGATCGAATTGCTCGCCACCGATCCGGGCCCGTCGTTGCTGGCCAGAGAGGTGCTGCGGGATCCGGGTTCGCTCACCGGCCGTCGGGTCGCGGGCGCGGCCCAGGACGGTGATCCGCTCGCACTGCGCGCCATGACCGATTTCGCCCGCTGGCTCGGCCTCGGCCTGGCCTTCGTCGCCGACATCTTCGACCCGGACCTGGTCGTCATCGCGGGCGGGGTGAGCAGTTCGGCGCCGCTGTTCCTCGACGACGCCCGCGAGGAGTACGCCGCCGCGCTCACCGGCCGCGGGCACCGGCCACTCGCCCGTATCCGCACCACCCAGCTCGGGGAAGCCGCGGGCATGATCGGCGTCGCGGAGATGGCTCGCGCCGCCCTCGCCGCACCCGGCGGGGACATCTCCTCGGTCGCGCACATCAGCCGCTGAGCATTCGCCGAGCACCGCGGCGGGCACACCCGCAGCAAACCGCGTCGGTGGCTCCCCGCGCGCACCGCCGGACTCGGCCCGGTGTCACGGAAGGCCCGTCAGCACCCTGCACCAGGCCGCACCGCGCCGACGCGGTGTGGTGAGATTCGCCTCTGCGCTTGGATGTGATCTGCGTCCAGCGGTAAAGTCGGCAACCGAGAGGTGCCCGCCTACGATCCCGCTCCCGGGGGTAAGGACGTCATGTTCTACTGGCTGCTGAAGTACGTGCTGATCGGCCCGCTCATCCACATCTACAACCGGCCAACGGTAGAAGGCGTGGAGAACATTCCCGCCGACGGCGCAGCCATCCTCGCCGGTAACCACCTCTCCTTCGCGGACTGGTTGTTCGCGCCGCTGATGAGCCCGCGCCGGATCAACTACCTGGCCAAGGCCGAATACTTCAACACCCCCGGATTCAAGGGCAGGCTGCAGAAGTTCTTCTTCAGCGGCACCGGCCAGTACCCGATCGACCGCAGCGGGGCCAGCGCCGCCGAGGACGCTCTCAACGCCGCCCGCAAACTCATCGATCAGGGTCGGCTGGTCGGCCTCTACCCGGAAGGCACCCGCTCCCCGGACGGCCGCCTCTACAAAGGCAAGACCGGTATGGCGCGCCTGGCGCTGGAGACCGGTGTCCCCGTCATCCCGGTCGCGGTGATCGGCACCGACGAGGTGAGCCCGCCCGGACCGTTCCGCTGGCGCCGCCGCAAGGTCACCGTCAAGTTCGGTGCCCCCATCGATTTCTCCCGCTACGAAGGCATGGGCGGCAACCGCTTCGTCGAACGCGCCGTCACCGACGAGGTCATGTACGAACTCATGCGGCTGAGCGGCCAGGAGTACGTCGACGTCTACGCCGCCAGCCTGAAGAAGGGCGTCCCGTCCGGCTCGGCGCCCGAAGCCACCCGCATCCCCGAAACCGCCGCGAGCTGAGTCCAACCCGCTACCCCTCGGTGTCGTGCTAGCGCCGAAAAGGCCGACGTGCCCGGCCTTTTCGCCGAATGAGCTCGGTCACAGCCCAGCCGCAGGAACGGCATCGACGTCGTGCTCGAAGCCGATGAACGCGGCAACTTCCATGCGGCCGCCGGGCACCGGCTGAATACGCTTCGCCTTGCGCGGAAGTCGTTGACCCAGCCGACGACGCGCGTTCACATTGCGTTGCCCCGGCTGCGTCATGGTCGACGCCATGGTTGTTCTCCGCCCTGGCAACGGATTCCCTCGGCGCGCACTGCTGCGCACCTCCGCGCTCGGCCTGGTCGCCGCACCGGCGCTGGCGGCCTGTTCGAACGACGCGGGGCCAGGGCTGGTCCGGCAGCGGCCGACGCTCACCCATGGCGTCGCCGTCGGTGATCCGCGCAGCGACGGCGCCCTTATCTGGGCACGGTCGGACCGCCCGGCGACGCTGATCGTGGAAACGGCCGCCACCGAATCGTTCACCGACGCCAGACGATTCACCGGACCGCTGCTCACCCCCGACTCCGACGGCACCGGCCGCCTGCGCGTCTCCGGGCTGCCCGCGGGCGAACTCGTGCACTACCGCGTCACCCTGGAAGGCGAGGACGGCGCCACCTCCGAACCACTCGCCGGCGTCTTCCGCACCGCCCCGCTCGCACCTGCCGATATCCGGCTGCACTGGTCCGGTGACGTCGCGGGCCAGGGCTACGGCATCAACCCCGATCTCGGCGGCATGCGGATCTTCTCGACCATGGCCGCCCGCGACCCACACCTGTTCCTGCATTCCGGCGACGTCGTCTACGCCGACGGGCCGTTGCAGGAAACCGTGGCCCTGCCCGACGGCCGGACCTGGAAGAACATCGTCACCGAGGCCAAGAGCGCGGTCGCGGAAACGCTCGATCAATTCCGCGGCCAGTACGCCTACAACCTCTCCGACGACAACGTCCGCCGCTTCAACTCCTCGGTCGCCCAACTGGTCCAATGGGACGACCACGAAACCACCAACAACTGGTCACCCGGCGGCACGGTCGCCGCCGACAAGGGTTACACCGAGCGCGATATGAACACCCTCGCCGCCCGCGCCTGGCAGGCCTTCCACGAGTGGAACCCGCTCGACCCGCACGAGGCCGCCGACGGCAGGCTCTACCGCTCGATCTCCTACGGCCCACTGCTGGACGTGTTCGTGCTCGATATGCGCACCTACAAAGACGCCAACGGCGCCAACACCGCTCCCGACGGCCGCATCTTCGGCCCGCAACAGACCCGCTGGCTCATCGACGGCCTGCGCGCCTCCACCGCCACCTGGAAGATCATCGCCAACGATCTGCCGCTCGGGGTCGTGGTGCCCGATGGCAAGACCGCGTTCGAAGGCCCGGCCAACGGTAAACCGGGCGCACCCGCCGGCCGCGAATCCGAGATCGCCCAGGTGCTCTCGGCGATCAAACGCGATCGGGTGACCGGCGTGGTGTGGCTGACCGCCGACGTCCACTACACCGCCGCCCACCGCTACTCGCCGGACCGGGCGGCGTTCACCGATTTCGACGAGTTCTGGGAATTCGTCTCCGGACCCCTCAACGCGGGTGCGTTCGGACCCAACACCCTCGACCCGACCTTCGGCCCGGAAGCGGTGTTCGTGCACGCCCCGCCGCAGCCCGACACCTCCCCGCTCGACGGCGCCTACCAGCATTTCGGCGAGGTGCTGATCGACGGCCGGTCAAGGGAACTGACGGTGAATTTGTGCGATGCGAGCGGATCGGTGCTGTTCAGTCGGCGGCTGCCGGCGCCGGGCCGATGAAGGGGGTGGATCGGGCGCGCACGAGGGGACGCGCTGTGGTTAGCTTGCGTGCCATGAGCACGCCGCACACTGTCGCCGCCGAAGAACATCTCCCTCGTGACACCGCGGATGTCGTTCGCACCGTGCGCGATTCGCGTCAGCGCGCCGAGCCGCTCACCGTTTGCGGTGGTGAGCTGGCCGATGACGGCGTGTCGGTGCCCGATCAGCGTGCCGTGGTGTCGATGCGCCGGATGAACTCGGTGCTCGATATCAACCTCGGCCGCGGCACGGTCCGGGTGCAGGCCGGTGCCCGCCTGTCCGAGATCGACCGGCGCCTGGGTGCGCACGGACTCGGCCTGCCGATCGTCGGCGACCACCGCGATATCACCGCGGGCGGATTCGCCTCGGTCGGCGGGGTGAGCACGGCCTCGCACAAGTACGGCATGTTCATCGATCAGATCGTCGACCTCGAGTACGTCGACCCGGACGGGCGCATCGGCACCTGCGGGCGCGACCATCACACCGAGCGTTTCCACCGCATCCTGGGCGCAGGCGGGCGCGCGGGCATCATCACCGCGCTGACCCTCGACACCGTCGAGGTCGACAAGGACCACAGCTGGCTCAGCACCACCGCACACCGCTTCCTGGATTTTGATTCCTTCGTCGAGTACGCCCACGGTCAGGTCGCGCGGCCCGGTGAGGCGGTGTTGCAGGTGGGCCGCTGGGTCGATACCGCGCCGCTGAAGGTGTCGCGGCCGGTGGGCACCGGGCACGTGCAGTTGGGCACCGTGCGGTTCGGGCAGTGGTCGAGCCTCTACCCCACCGCCCCCACTCGTTCGCTGCGCGCACGCCGCGAGGTGGGCACCAGGGCCCGCAAATCGCTCGGCGTGATCGCCTCGGCCGCCGGCGGGCGCGCGGGCATGCCGGTGCGCAACGCCGCCGCAGGCGCGGTCATGCTCACCCCGAAGGTGCTCACCCTGCGTGACGCCGAATACCTCGCCGACACCGTCATCAGCTCCTCCGAACGCGGCCCCGCCTACCGGGTCGGCGTGTTCGCCCCGCTGTCGAGCTACACCTCGGTCTTCTACCGCCTGCACGACCTGTTCGCCGGCCACCGCGAACGCACCGGCTGCTTCACCGTCATCTCCGCCATGACCTACGGCGTGCGCTCGGCGTTCCTGCGCGCCGAATCGGCCGCTCGCGGCCTGTCTCCCGAAGACCACGGCCTCATCACCTTCACCTGCCGGCTGCGCCCCGCGTCCCTGCCCTCCGAACAACTCCGCGACATCGTCACCACCATCGACGAAATCTGCCGCTCCGAACACGCGTTGCGCTACGAATCGGCGGAGTAGCCCGGACGACCTCGCGGCGGCAGCCGAGACGGTCCCGCCCCGGATATGCCTATCGTGGCGGGGTGGATGTGTTCGACGAACTGCTGCGCAATGTCCGGGGTAACGGGTCGGTGTTCGGGCAGCCACAGGTGGCGCCGATGGGGTCGTTGCGGCTGGGGGAATCGGCGTACCTGACGTTGTGCGCGCCGATGCGTGGCAGCGGGGTGCTGGACGCCGGTGCGGGGCAGCCGCGGCGAATCGTGGCCGGGCAGACGGCGATCGTGTGCGGGCCCGAACCGTTCACCTTCACCGACGCACCCGAACCCGGCGCGGACAGCTCCGAGCCGACCGTGCTGATGGTCGGCTCCTACGACATCCGGGCCGAGGTGCCGCACCGGCTGTTGCGGGTGCTGCCGCGGGTCGCCGTCGTCACCGATGCCGAGGACTGTGGGCCACTACGCGACTACCTGCAGGCGCAGCTGTCGCTGTCGGGGCCGGGCAGGCAGATCGTGCTCGACCGCCTGCTGGACTGGCTGCTGGTGTGCACCTTGCGCGACTGGTTCGACCGGCCGGAGGCCGAGCCGCCCAGCTGGTACCGGGCGCTCGGCGACGCTGTGGTCGGCCCCGCGCTGGCCGCGATGCACGCCGACCCGGCGCGAGCCTGGTCGACCGCCGAACTCGCGGCGACGGCGGGCGTCGCGCGCACCACGTTCACCTCCCGCTTCACCGCCGCGGTGGGCCAGAGCCCGGCCGCCTACCTCACCGAATGGCGGCTCACGCTGGCCGCCGACCTGCTCGCGCACACCGAGTTGACGGTGGCCGCGATCGCCCGCCGGGTGGGATACGCGGACGCGTTCGGGTTCTCCAGCGCGTTCAAGCGGGTGCGCGGGATCAGCCCGAGCGCCTATCGGCGCAGCACGAGCGGCGCGTCCGATATCCCGGTCGCCCCAGGCGATTACCCGCGCCAGGCGTCGGCCTCCGCCGCGGCGAACGCGGCGAAGGTCCGCGGGTCACGCCCGAGCGCGCGGCGTACACCGTCGGCGACCACCGCGTCCGAGCTGGTGCGAATCGAGCTCAACGCACCCGACCAGAGTTCGATTTCCGCCGCGGAGACGCCCTGCCCGGCCAATTCCCGCTCGAAATCGGCGACCTCCACCGGGAGATAGTTCGCACGCCGCCCCGAGGCGGTCGCGATCTGGGCGAGGGCCTCCTCGATGCTCAGCGGCGCGGGCCCGGTCAGGTCGTAGACCTGACCGTCATGCCCGGTCCCGGTGAGCGCGGCCACGGCGACGTCGGCGATATCGGCGGCATCGACGAAGGCGGACTTCCCGTCGGCCGCGGGCAGGGCGAGCTCGCCCGAGAGCACGCCGCCGAGGAAGGCCCCCTCGGAGAAGTTCTGCATGAACCAGCTCGGCCGCAGCACCGTCCAGGCCAGGCCGGATTCGCGCAGCGCCTGCTCCCCCTCCAGATGGGACCGCCCACCCGCGTAGTCGGCGCCGAAATATCCGGGTGTGTCGACGCCACGGGCAGACAACAGCACCATCCGTTCGACTCCCGCGGCGGCGGCGGCACGCACGAGCGACGGTGTCGGCGAGGGCGACACATCCAGCGGCACCACGAACACCGCCCGCACCCCGTCGAGCGCGGCTTCCCAGGTCTGCGGATCGGTCCAGTCGAAGCGGGTCGCACCGGATCGGGAGGCGACGCGGACGTCGTCTCCGCGCGCCCGCAGCCGCGCCGCGACGCGCCGCCCCACTTTGCCGGTTCCACCGATGACGAGCACTGTGCTGTTTTCCATACCCTGATCCTCACCCGCCCCGAGGGACGCGGGCCATGTCCGAGGCGCCGGAACAGATAGGCGCCTGACGGCGATCGACATTCCCCGGAAATGGCGAACGCCCCACCGGCCGGAACCTGGTGGGGCGTTCGCTACGAGGCAGTGTCAGTGCTTCTCGGGACCCATGTGGTACTCGAACACCAGCCCGCCCGCGGCGATGAGGATGCAGACGACGCCGATGCCGATCAGCCAGAACTGGAAGAAGGCCAGTCCGAGGGCGGTGATGGAGCCCGCGGCCGCCAGGGTGATGGGCCAGAAGCTGCCGGGCGAGAAGAAGCCGAGGTCGCCGGCGCCGTCGACGATCTCGGCGTCCTCGTAGTCCTCCGGGCGCAGGTCGAGGCGCCGGGCGACGAAGCGGAAGTAGGTGCCGATGATCAGCGACAGACCCGCGGTCAGCACGATGGCGGTGGTGCCCGCCCATTCGACGCCGGTGCGCGACTGTGCCGTGAAGAAGCCGTAGACGATACCGACGATGACGAAGAACACCGTCAGCAGTTCGAAAATCCGCGCTTCGATCTTCATGTCAGATCAGTCCTCAGTTGCTCTCGGCCGCGCTCTTGACGGTGCGGTCGGTGTTGAACGGCCGGGTGGAGGTGGCCACCGGCGATTCACCGATGGACTCGAGCGCCTGGGCGTTGGTCATGCCCTTGTCGCGCGCTTCGATGTAGGCCTGGAACTTCTCCGGCGAGACCGCGCGGACCTCGAAGTTCATCATCGAGTGGTAGGTACCGCACATCTCGGCGCAGCGGCCGACGAACGCGCCTTCCTTCTCGATCTCGGTGATCTGGAAGACGTTGTCGGAGTGGTTTTCCTTCGGGTTCGGCATCACGTCGCGCTTGAACAGGAACTCCGGCACCCAGAAGGCGTGGATGACGTCGGCGGCGGCGAGCTGGAACTCGATGGTCTTGCCGGTCGGCAGCACGAGCACCGGGATCTCGTTGCTGGAGCCGATGGTCTCGATCTTGTCGTAGTGCAGGTAGGACAGGATGTCGTTCTCGGGCTTACCGTGCACCGGGCCCGGCTGCGGGTGGCCGTGCTCGGGGTCGATGCGCTCCTCGTAGGCCTTCAGCTGCTCCTCGTTGAGGGCCTCACGCTCGGTGTCGATGCCGTTGTAGGTGAAACCGTTCTTCAGGTCCACGGTGCGGTAGCCGAACTTCCAGTTCCACTGGAAGGCGGTCACGTCCACGACGACGTCGGGGTTGTCGACCTTTTCGTGCACGTAGTTCTGCACGACGACGGTGAAGTAGAACAGCACCGCGATGATGACGAACGGGATCGCCGTGTAGGTCAGCTCCAGCGGCACGTTGTAGCCGGTCTGGCGCGGGAACTCCGGCGAGTCCTTCTTCTTGCGGTGGAAGGCGATGGTCCAGAAGGTCAGGCCCCACACCAGCACACCCATCAGCAGGGCGGCGACGACCGACCAGGTCCACAGCTCGCGCATGCGGGTGGCCTGCGGCGTGATGCCCGATGGCCAGCCGAACCGCAGCCAGACATTGTCGATCGAGCAGCCCGAGACGAGCATCGCGGTGATCCCCAAGGACACCGCCAGCCCGGCCCGCCGAAGGACACGGCCCTGCCGCCCCCGGGCGGGGTGTGCCCCGATCTCGTCGCTCGCCTTGTGCGCCACGCTCACGCCTTCCTGGTCGCCACACATTCCGACACTGCACCGTCCGCTGGGGACGGCACGTCAACAGCTTGTCCGAACCTCACCGCGGATACCGGCGCTTTCGCGCACGGAGCACCACGGGACGGCCCGAGTACTACGCAGCGTAGACCAAACCTGGTCTTGGTTCCGCGTCGGGTCGGCTTCGACACTCCGTGGTGCGGTGCGCATCCGCGCCCGTACGCGCATCTGCCCAGCACGCGGGCGTTCGGCGACACCGCGACCCGTTGCGCACCCGCTACATCGCCGTGTTCGTCACCGGCGACATCACCGGACGCGCCGCCGGTCCGGCGCCGGAGTCGCACCGCGGCGCGGCGGCCGATTCCCGGGGTCGGCGCCGTCCGCGTCCGAGCCCTGAACAACGCGATCGGCGGCCGAGTGGGGCATACTCGGTCACTAGATTTTCGCCAGGGAATCCCCCGCCGCGCGCGAACCGAATCGGCGCGGTCCCGACCACAGGAAAGAGGTTGCCGGCACCGTGTGTGGACTGCTCGGATTTCTGACGTCTGACAAAGCAGCGCCCGACACGGTGGAGCAGGTGTACGACGCCCTGCACTGCGGCCGCCACCGCGGCCCGGACGAGCGCGGGACCTGGCACGACGAGCACGTGATCTTCGGTTTCAACCGGCTGTCGATCATCGATATCGAGCATTCGCATCAGCCGCTGCGCTGGGGCCCGGCCGACAACCCGCAGCGTTATGCCCTCACCTTCAACGGTGAGATCTACAACTACCTGGAGTTGCGCGAGGAGCTGGCGCGCGAGCACGCCGCCGAGTTCCCCGACGGCGCCATGTTCGCCACCGAGGGCGACAGCGAATCCATCGTCGCGGCCTTCCACTATTGGGGCCCGGACGCGGTGCGCAGGCTGCGCGGCATGTTCGCGTTCGCGATCTGGGATACCGAGACCGAGCAGCTGTTCCTGGCCCGCGACCCGTTCGGCATCAAGCCGCTGTTCCTGGCCACCGGCCCCGGCGGCACCGCGTTCAGCAGCGAGAAGAAGAGCTTGCTGGAGTTGCTGCCTGCGATCGGCACGGGCGATGAGCTGGATCCGCGCGCGCTCGAGCACTACACGGTGCTGCAATATGTGCCCGAGCCGGAGACGCTGCACGCGGCCATCCGCAGGCTGGAGTCCGGTAGTTACGCGATGGTCCAGCCCGGCGAGGAGCCGAAGACGGTCCGCTACTTCGAGCCGAAGTTCCGGGTGAAGCCGTTCGCGGCCGGCTCCGAGCAAGCGCGGTACCGGGAGATCGCCGCGGCGCTGGAGGACTCGGTCGCCAAGCACATGCGTGCCGATGTGACCGTCGGTTCGTTCCTGTCCGGCGGCATCGACTCCACCGCCATCGCCGCGCTGGCCATGCGGCACAACCCGAATCTGATCACCTTCACCACCGGGTTCGAGCGGGAGGGCTATTCGGAGGTCGATGTCGCCGCCGAGAGCGCCGCAGCGATCGGGGCCCGCCATATCGTCAAGGTGGTCTCCCCCGCCGAGTTCGCCGCCGCCATCCCCGAGATCGTCTGGTATCTCGACGATCCGGTGGCCGACCCAGCACTGGTGCCGCTGTATTTCGTGGCCAAGGAGGCCCGCAAGCACGTCAAGGTGGTGCTCTCCGGCGAGGGCGCCGACGAGCTGTTCGGCGGCTACACCATCTACCGGGAACCGTTGTCGCTGAAGCCGTTCGAGCGACTGCCGCGCGGGCTGCGCAAGCTCGCCGGCAAGCTGTCGGACCGGATTCCGGAAGGCACCCGCGGCAAGAGCCTGCTGCACCGCGGATCGCTGACGTTGGAAGAGCGCTACTACGGCAATGCCCGCAGCTTCAACGACGCCCAATTGCGTGCGGTGCTGCGCGATTTCCGGCCCGAATGGACCCATCAGGACGTCACCGCGCCGATCTACGCGAAATCGCGCGGCTGGGATCCGGTGGCCCGGATGCAGCATCTGGACCTGTTCACCTGGCTGCGCGGCGACATCCTGGTCAAGGCCGACAAGATGACGATGGCGAACTCGCTGGAGCTGCGCGTGCCGTTCCTGGATTCGGAGGTCTTCGCGGTCGCCGAGCGGATCCCGTTCGAGCAGAAGATCACCAAGGACACCACCAAGTACGCGCTGCGCCAGGCCCTCGAAGGCATCGTGCCCCCGCATGTGCTGCACCGCGCGAAGCTGGGTTTCCCTGTGCCGCTGCGGCATTGGCTGCGCGGCACCGAACTCTACGACTGGGCCCGGCAGCAGATCGCCGAATCGCAGACCGATCACCTGCTGGACAAGGCCGCGATCACGAAGATGCTCGAGGCGCACCGGGCAGGTACCTCCGACCACAGCCGCAGGCTCTGGACGCTGCTGGTGTTCATGGTGTGGCACGGGATCTTCGTCGAGGATCGGATCAAGCCGGAGATCCAGGAGCCGACGTATCCGGTGTCGTTGTAGTCGCCGACCGCTGAAATCGCCGAATGCCCCGCTCTGTTCGAGCGGGGCATTCGTGTGTCAGAAGTTCCGGTGGGACCGAATCCCGCCGCCACAGCGGGGCGATTTCGATCCCTCGATCGCGCCGACGCGGCGATCGCGCGAACCGCATTGCGAGCTGGTGCGGACATCGACGACACGCTCATGCGAGAGTCGGCGTCTCGAGCTGGCGTGGCGGGAGCCGTCTCTCAGCGCAGCAGCGGTTCCAGTTCGGCGGCCGATTCGGGGCCGTAGGCCTGGGTCAGGCGCTTGAGGGCGTCATCGGGGTCGAGGCTCCATTCCTGGGTGCCGACGGTCTCCAGCACCAGGACCGCCACCAGCGAGCCCAGCTGGGCGGCGCGTTCCAGGCTCAGGCCTGCGGTGTGGCCGGTCAGGAAGCCGGCGCGGAAGGCGTCACCGACACCGGTCGGGTCGACCTTGGCGTTCTCCGGCACCACACCGACACGAACCTCGGTGCCGTCGCGGTCGACAACGAGCACCCCGTTCTTGCCGAGGGTGGTGACCCGGATGCCGACGCGCGCGGCCACTTCCTCCTCGGTGAGCCCGGACTTCTGCTTCAGCAAGCCCCACTCGTATTCGTTGGTGAACAGGTAGGCGGCGCCGTCGATGAGCTGAACGGTTTGATCGCCGTCGAGGCGGGCCAGCTGCTGGGAGGGGTCCGCGGCGAAAGGAATGTCGAGTTCACGGCATTCGGCGGTGTGCCGCAGCATCGCCTCGGGGTCGTTCGCGCCGACCAGCACCAGGTCGAGAGTGCGGTCCTCGACCAGACCCGCGATGGAGATGTCCCGGGCCTCGCTCATCGCGCCCGGGTAGAAGGAGGCGATCTGGGCCATGTCCTCGTCGGTGGTGCAGACGAAGCGCGCGGTGTGCGCGGAATCGGAGATACGCACGGCCGAGCAGTCGACACCGTGGGATTCCAGCCACTGCCGGTACTCGCTGAAATCGGCACCGACGGCGCCGAGCAGCAGCGGGTTCCGGCCGAGCAGGCCCATGGCATAGGCGATGTTGCCGCCGACCCCGCCGCGACGGATCACCAGATCGTCGACGAGGAAGCTCAGCGACACATGGTCGAGCTGATCGGCCAGCAGGACGTCGGCGAACCGCCCGGGAAAGCGCATGAGATGGTCGGTCGCAATGGACGCGGATACGGCAATGGACACGTAGCTGAACCCCTCTGGAGGCGGCAAAAGGCGAAGACCTGGACCGGAGTCCGGGTCTTCACCGTATCAACTACGTGTCCGTTGAAGGAACAACTGAGATCAGTTGAACGAATCGCCGCAGGCGCAGGAACCGGTGGCGTTGGGGTTGTCGATGGTGAAACCCTGCTTCTCGATGGTGTCGACGAAGTCGATCGAGGCACCCTGCACGTACGGGGCACTCATCCGGTCGACCGCGAGGGTGACGCCACCGAAATCGACGGTCAGATCGCCGTCGAGCGAACGGTCGTCGAAGAACAGCTGGTAGCGCAGGCCCGCGCAACCACCCGGCTGCACGGCGATCCGCAGTGCCAGGTCGTCACGACCCTCCTGGTCCAGCAGCGCCTTCGCCTTCGCGGCGGCTGCGTCGGTGAGCGTCACACCGTGGACTTCGGTCTCGTTCTGCACTGTCATGAACTCTCCTAAGGACAGCTGTGGTCATCCCGTGAACAGCGCACGGCTCGTCGGGAGTCAACACCACCGGGCGGGCTGCTATTCCCATCTTGCCACCTTCTCCGCCTGCACTGGACTCGACCCGGGTGACCCCGCCCACGTGTGTCGGGCAGACCGCATTTCCGGCCGTGGCATATATCGAATAGCCTGGTTGCTGTGAAATTGTTCCGCCGCGGCGACTCCAGCACCACCGACGAGCCCGCCGACCGCACGACCGCGGACGGCGATCCCGCCGCGAGTTCCGCGCGGCAGGCCGCCACCGCCACCGCGGGTAAGGGCCGTCCCACCCCGAAACGTCGTGATGCCGAAGGCAGGCGTCGCGGCCCGGTCGCACCCGCCCCGCTCACCGCGAAAGAGGCCCGTGCCCGGCGCAAAGCCACCAGGGGCAACAAGGCCGAGCGCAAGTCGGCCGCCGCCGAGCGCCGCGCCGCCGCCCAGGACCGGCGCGCCCGCATGCTGGCCGGCGAGGACAAGTACCTGCTGCCGCGCGATCAGGGCCCGGTGCGCGCGTTCGTCCGCGATATCGTCGACGCCCGCCGCAACCTCGTCGGCCTGTTCATGCCGATGGCGCTGGTGCTGATCCTGTCGATGTTCGCCGCACCTGCGCTGCAATCGATCGTGACCTTGGCCATGCTGGTCATGATGCTGTTCATGGCCATCGAGGGCGTGATGCTCGGCCGTATCGTCAACAACCGGGTCCGCGAGCGGTTCCCCGATTCCACCGACACCGGGTTCCGGCTCGGGTGGTACGCGTTCGTGCGCGCCTCACAGATCCGCAAGATGCGGGCACCGAAGCCCCGGGTGGGTCCGGGCGACGCGGTCTGAGGATTCGCCATACCGTCAGCGGTGCGGCGCTCGTGATCGCATTGCCGCGAGTTCCTCGCGTGCCCGTTGGACATCACGATCGATGACGTCCGTCGAGCCCACTCGCCCGAAGCCGAGCCATCCGATCGCCGCTACGAACGCTGCCAATGCCACCAGGGTTATCACCAATCCAGCCATGGCAGTAATTGTTCGCCCGCCGATATACGGCCGAAAGTGGCAGTACTGACATCCTTCATCAATATTCGGCCAGATAAACTGACGGCATGCTGTCGAAGGTCGCCGTCGTGCTCTCCGAACGGCTGGCCATGTTCGAGTTCGGGGTGATCTGCGAGGTCTTCGGCCTCGACCGCACCGCCGACGGCCTGCCCGGATTCGACTTCCGGGTGTGCGGGCGGGATCCCGGTACACCGCTGCCCGCCACCTCGCCGGGCATCACGGTCACGCCGGAATACGGACTCGGCGAACTCGCCGCCGCCGATCTGGTGGCGATTCCGGCCTTTCCCGCCACCACCCACCATGACCCCGTCGTCGTCGACGCCGTGCGCGCGGCCGCCGACGCCGGCGCCATCGTGCTCACCGTCTGCTCCGGCGCCTTCCTGGCGGGTGCCGCGGGTTTGCTCGACGGACGCAAATGCACCACCCACTGGCGCTACGTCGACCAACTCGCCGCGCAATTCCCGGAAGCGACCGTCGACCCGGACGTACTGTTCGTCGACGAAGGCAACCTCATCACCAGCGCGGGCACCGCCGCCGGCATCGACGCCTGCCTGCATCTGGTGCGCCGCGAAATCGGCAGCGCCGCGGCCAATGGCATCGCCCGCCGCATGGTCGTGCCGCCCCAGCGCGACGGCGGCCAACGCCAATTCATCGAACGCCCCGTCCCCGAATGCGCCTCCGACAGCCTGCGCGAGACGCTGGAATGGATGCAGCACAACCTCGACCACCCGCACACCGTGGAGTCCCTCGCTGCTCGCTCGACCATGTCCACCCGTACGTTCGCCCGCCGCTTCGCCGCCGAAACCGGCACCACACCGGTCAAATGGCTGACGACGCAGCGCGTCCAGCTCGCCGAACATCTCCTCGAGGACACCGACCTCGGGCTCGAGCAGATCGCCACCCGCGCCGGATTCGGTTCGGCCGCCCTGCTGCGTCACCACTTCCAGCGCGTGGTCGGGATCGCGCCGACGGAGTACCGGCGCCGGTTCGGTGGTGGGACGCGGTAGTGCTGCGGTTCGCGCCGCGTCGGCAGCCGCGCCGGACCGCACCCGTGATCACCGAAGTGTCCGGGACCACGACATCGGCGCGCCGAATCGACGCTGTTGCTGAACTGAGCCCCTGTCGAGCAGGAGGCTTCCGAGCGGCGTTCGCGGCGTTCACGCCCTCATACGAGTTGGTAGCGTGCACGGGTGTCACCCACGCCGCAATCGTCTCCCGCGCGGCGCACCCTCGTACTCGGGGGCGCGCGATCGGGGAAATCGGCATACGCGGAATCGCTGGTTGGGGGTGGTCCGGTGCGCTATATCGCGACAGCGATCCCTGACCCCTCGGATGCCGACTTCGCCGAGCGCATCGCCGAGCAT
The DNA here is from genome assembly GCF_059509835.1 of Nocardia sp. CDC519. NCBI lineage: Bacteria > Bacillati > Actinomycetota > Actinomycetes > Mycobacteriales > Nocardiaceae > Nocardia > Nocardia sp. CDC519. Next base: position 5,204,641 of record NZ_CM183377.1, read on the forward strand.
CGCGAGCGACGCCCCGCCGACTGGCTGACCATCGAAAATGCCGACGCCGCAACAGTTCTCGCCGACCCCTTCCCCGGCGCCACGCTGATCGACGACATCGGCACCTGGCTCACCGCGCGCCTCGACGCCCGCAGCGCCTGGGAGCAGCCGCGCGGTACGGTCTCCCCCGACACCGACGCCCTCGTCGCCGCCGTCGCCGCGTACCGGGACCGGCTCGTCATAGTCAGCCCGGAAGTCGGCATGGGCGTCATTCCGGCCACGCGTTCCGGGCGCCTGTTCCGCGATGAGATCGGCACCCTCAACCAGCGCCTCGCCCAGGTGTGTGACGAAGCGGTCCTCATCGTCGCGGGGCTGCCGCTGCGTTTGGGATGAGCCGCCTCGTCGCCGCCGGCCTGGTGCCGCCGCATGTTCGGCGATTATCAGCACCCACCGGCTAGTGGCTCAGGTGTGCGACGACGTAGTTCCCACCGTCTCGGAGCTGCCACTGCCATTGGGGCGAGGGAGCGCCGTCCCGGTAGCCGCTCCGGTCAGGCTCGGCCAGATGGGATCGGCGCTCTCGATCAGCAGTCGGCAAGGCCTGCGACGAGGCCGTAGTCGACGCCGCTGGGCGCGACCCCCGCACCGCAACGGGCGGTGGGCGACAGATGATCACCGCCGGGCAAGATGGTGCGCAGTGATGGATGCGCGACCGGAGGAGCTCGGCACAGTGGAACAGGGATTCGGAGTGGTTGCGGCGCCGGACGCACAGGTTCGGGCGGCGGCGCAGCTGCGGCAGACCCGGCTCACCAAACCCGGTGGGGCGCTGGGACGGTTGGAAACCCTGGGCAACTGGGTCGCCGCATGCCAGGGCGTCTGCCCGCCGAAGCAGTTCGAGCGCGCGCGGGTCGTGGTGTTCGCCGGGGATCACGGGATCGCACGGCACGGCGTTTCGGCGTACCCGAGCGAGGTGACCGCGCAGATGGTCGCCAACTTCCTCGGCGGCGGGGCCGCGGTGAACGCGGTGGCGCGGGTGGCCGACGCGACGGTGCGGGTGGTCGATATGGCGGTGGACGCCGACACCGATCCGGGCATCTCCCAGCACAAGGTGCGCCGGTCCAGCGGCAGCATCGACCGCGAGGACGCCCTCACCGCCGACGAGGTCACCGCCGCCCTGGCCGCGGGGCGCGCCATCGCCGACGAGGAGATCGATGCGGGCGCCGACCTGCTCATCGCCGGCGATATGGGCATCGGCAACACCACCCCGGCGACCGTGCTGATCGCCACCCTCACCACGACCGAGCCGGTGGCGGCGGTCGGGCGCGGCACCGGCGTCGACGACGCGGGCTGGATCCGCAAGGTCGCCGCCATCCGCGATGCCATGCGCCGCGCGCGGCCGGTCGCCAAGGATCCGGTCGATCTGCTGCGGGTCGCGGCGGGGGCCGATATCGCGGCCATGGCGGGTTTCCTGGCGCGGGCCGCCGCCCGCCGCACCCCCGTCATCCTCGACGGACTCGTCGTCACCGCCGCCGCGCTGGTCGCCGAAGACCTCGCCGCCGGCGCACGCGAGTGGTGGCTGGCCGGGCACCGCTCCACCGAACCCGCCCACGCCCTCGCCCTCACCAACCTGCGCCTGGAGCCGCTGATCGATCTCGAGATGCGCCTCGGCGAAGGTTCCGGCGCCCTCACCGCCCTGCCGATCCTGCGCGCCGCGGTGGCCGCTCTCGCCGACATGGCCACCTTCGACGAGGCCGGGGTAAGCACCTCGGATGCCGCATCCACCGTCGACCTGCATAAATGACGAGCCGACCGCGCCCCCACACGCTGAAACGGCCGCCGCCGCGCCGATGGGCCGCCACCGCCAACCTTCTTCGCGTGGGCTCGCCTCATCCCCCGGCGGCAACCTTGTCGGGCACCGGTGATCACCGACCATTCCGCAGTCACCTGAGCACCCGGCTCTCGACGGAGCCGACCCCATGATCGGGCCGCGCCTGGCGTTCTCCTGGCTGACGGTTCTCCCGGTGCGCGGACCCGACACCGTCGACCGGAAGGCCGCCGGTATCGCCATCGCCTGGGCCCCGGTCGTCGGGGTCGTGCTCGGTTCGCTGGCGTGTGCGGTGCTGTGGCTGGGCACGACCGCCGGCGCGAGCGCGCCGGTTGCCGGGCTGCTCGCCGTCGGAGTGCTCGCGCTGAGCACCCGGGGCATGCATCTGGACGGGCTCGCCGACACCGCCGACGGACTCGGCAGCTACGGCCCGCCCGAGCGGGCCCGCGAGATCATGAAGAGCGGCAGTGCCGGACCGTTCGGCGTCACCGCCATCGTGTTCGCCATTGGCCTGCAAGCCTTCTCCTTCGCCGCGCTCGCCGACGCGCAGCGCTGGTTCGCGGTGGTCCTGGCCGTCGCGCTCGGCCGGGTCGCGGTGGTCGCCGCCTGCCGCACGGGAATCACCGCCGCGCCGGGCACCGGGTTCGGTGCACTGGTCGCGGGCACCCAATCACCGATCACCGTGGGGCTCTGGGCGCTGGTCGCGGTGCTCGCCACCTACTTCGCCGTCCCCGATCACCGCTGGCTCGGCCCGCTCGTCGTGCTGCTCATCGCGCCGGCGGTACTGCTCCTCGTCCGTCACTGCCTGCGCCGGTTCGGCGGGCTCTCCGGCGACGTCCTCGGCACCGCGATCGAAACCACCACCGCCCTCACCGCCCTCGGCTTCTCGCTGGGAACCTGATCGGTCCGAGCGCACCGCCCACGAGGCCCGACCGTCCCAGTCACTCAACCGCCGTCTACCTGCGCCGATCGCGCCAACTGAGGTCGCGGCACGTCAAAACGACCCACTGACCCGACACCGTCGGCACCCTTGGCCCTACAGTGACGGGTATGTCAGCCGAGCGCCTGTACTTTCGTCAGCTGTTGTCCGGACGGGATTTCGCCGTCGGTGATCCCATCGCGACACAGATGCGCAATTTCGCCTATCTGATCGGCGACCGGGAGACCGGTGAGTGCGTGGTGGTCGATCCGGCGTATGCCGCCGGTGAGCTGGCCGATATCGCCGAGAACGATGGACTGCGGCTGACCGGGGTACTCGCCACCCACCATCATCCCGATCACGTCGGCGGCACCATGCTCGGCTTCACCCTGCGCGGGGTGCGTGAGTTACTCGAAAAGACCAGCGTCGCAGTGCATGTCAACAACCAGGAACTTCCGTGGGTCGCCAATGTCACCGGGATCGCGCCCAGCGAGCTCACCGGTCACGACCACGGCGACAAGGTGAGCGTCGGCGCGTTCGACATCGAGTTGCTGCACACCCCCGGCCACACGCCCGGCAGCCAGTGCTTCCTGTTCGACAACCGCTTGATCGCCGGCGACACGCTGTTCGTGGACGGGTGCGGGCGCACCGACTTCCCGGGCGGTGATTCCGAGGCGATGTTCCGCAGCCTGCGCTACCTGTCCGAGCTGGACGGCAATCCCACGGTCTACCCCGGCCACTGGTACAGCCAGGACCCGAGCGCCGCACTCGACACGATCCGCGCGAACAATTACGTGCTGCGGCCGACGTCGCTGGCCGAGTGGCAGGCGCTCATGCCCGGCTGAGCAGCGCTCCGGCCGGTGCCGCACGCAGCGCTCCGGCCGGATTCGGCCGCACCGTCACAGACGGCGCATCCACTGGTGGATATCGGCGAAGGTACCGCGCTGGATTCCGGTGAGGGTCTCGCGCAGCGCCATGGTGACCTCGCCCGGCTCACCGCCGCCGATGGCGAACTCCTCGTCACCGGAACGCACCCAGCCGACCGGCGTGATGACGGCGGCCGTGCCACAGGCGAAAACCTCGGTGATTTCACCGGATTCGGCGCCCTTACGCCATTCCTCCACCGAGATCTTGCGCTCTTCGACCTGGTAGCCGGAGTCTGCGGCGAGGGTCAGCAGCGAGTCGCGGGTGATGCCCGGCAGCAGCGAACCGGACAGTTCCGGCGTCACCAGACGAGCCTCCGAGCCGGACCCGAAGACGAAGAACAGGTTGTTGGTGCCCATCTCCTCGACATAGCGGCGCTCGCAGGCATCCAGCCACACCACCTGGTCGCAGCCCTTCTCGGTGGCCTCGGCCTGGGCCAGCAGCGAGGCCGCGTAGTTGCCCGCCACCTTCGCCTCGCCGGTGCCACCGGGCGCGGCGCGCACGTATTCGGTGGACAGCCACACCCGCACCGGCTTCACACCGCGCGGGAAGTAGGCGCCGGCGGGCGAGCCGAGCAGCAGGTACTTGTAGGCCGCGGCGGGCTTCACGCCGAGGCCGGACTCGGTGGCGAACATGAACGGCCGCAGATACAGCGACTCCTCGCCGCCTGCCGCGGGCACCCAGCGCTCGTCGACCTCGAGCAGCTGGCGCACCGATTCGATGAACAGCTCCTCCGGCAGTTCCGCCATCGCCATCCGGCGCGCGGAGCGACGGAAGCGGGCGGCGTTGGCGTCGATCCGGAAGCAGGAGACGCCGCCGTCGGGCTGCCGGTAGGCCTTCAACCCTTCGAAGATGGCCTGCCCGTAGTGGAACACCATGGTCGCCGGATCCATCGACAGTGGGCCGTAGGGCTCGACGCGGGCGTTGGTCCAGCCCGCGGCCTCGGTGTAGTCGATGGAGACCATGTGATCGGTGAAGTACCGGCCGAACCCCGGTGCCGTCAGTATCTCCTGTACCCGCTGCTCCGGAAGCGGCGCCGGATGCGGAATACGGGTGAACTGTGCAGCAGCGGTCATACCGCGATCTTATCGGTCGAGGTTTCGCCGCTTTTCGGCGCGTTTGTTTGCGCCTTGCGGCAGTCGGTCGGAGCCCGCTATTTCGCCTTGACTTCGACGAACGGCGGTCGGACCACCTCGCACCGCAGCCTGCGCCCGCGCACGTCCACCTCGACCTCGGCGCCCGGTTCGAGCGCGGCCTCGGTATCGAGCAGGGCGAGCGCGATACCCACCTTCAGCGACGGCGAGAACGTTCCCGAGGTGGTCTCGCCCACGACCGCGTCCCCGAGCAGCACCTGCTGGCCCTGCCGGAGCACCCCACGATCGAGTGCCTTCAGCCCCAACAGGATTCGCTTCGGCCCGGCCGCCTTCTCCTGCTCCAGCGCCGCCTTGCCCCAGAACTGCGGCTTCTTCCAGCCGACCGCCCAGCCGACGCGCGCCTGCACCGGGGTGATCTCGGTGGACAGCTCGTGCCCGTGCAGCGGGTAGCCCATCTCGGTGCGCAGCGTGTCGCGGGCGCCGAGCCCGGCGACCTGACCGCCGGCGGCCTGGACCTCGCGCACCAGTACGCGGAACAGCGGTTCGGCGTCGGCCCAGCGCGGCAGCAGCTCGTAGCCGTGTTCGCCGGTGTAGCCGGTGCGGCAGACCCGTACCGGCCGCCCGTCCCACTCGGCGTCGGCGTAGGCCATGTATTCGAGGTCGGTCGGCAGGCCGAGCGCGGTGAGCACCTCGGTGGAGCGCGGGCCCTGCACCGCGAACACCGCGTAGTCGCGGTGCTCGTCGGTCACCGTGATGGCGTCGGGAGCCACCTTCCGCATCTCGGCGACCACCGTCGCGGTGTTGGCGGCATTGGGGACCAGGAAGATCTCGTCGTCGCCGACGTAGTAAGCGATCAGATCGTCGATGACGCCGCCGTCCTCGGTGCAGCACAGGGTGTACTGCGCCTTGCCCGGCTGGATCCGCCCCAGATCGTTGGTCAGGGTCGCGTTGACGAACTCCGCGGCGCCCGGCCCGCGCACCGTCGCCTTGCCCAGATGGCTGACGTCGAACAGCCCGACCGTGGTCCGCACCGCCTGATGCTCGGCCACCGTCCCCGCATACGACACCGGCATCTGCCACCCACCGAACGGCGCGAAACTCGCCCCGAGTTCGACGTGGAGATCATGGATCGGCCCTTGCAACAGGTCAGCGTCGCTCACCCGGCGAGCTTAACCCGCGCGAGATGCCCGCCCGCCCGGTGCATCGGCACGGCCGTTCGGACACCCCCATCCGTTCGACAAGAGCCAGGCCGCAGTCCGCCAGATCGCCCACCGCACGCTCGGTGCGGCCATCGTGATGATCGAGGCGCTGCCGTGACCGACGCCCGCGCGGGCAGAGCGGGCAGAGCGGGCAGAACAGCGACCGGCAGGCACCGGCCGAGCCGCAGCCCCCGGCCGTCCGGCTGCGCGATCAGGGGCGGAACCACATCGGGATCAGCGTCGGCCCGTTCTCCGGCAGCGGATGGGTGGTGCCGGTGGCCTCGAATCCGCAGCGCTTGTACAGCCGCGACGAGCGTTCGGTGCTGGCCTCCAGGAAGGCTGGCACCTGCTCGGGCGAGTACACCGTCAACCGATCGCCGATGATCGCGGCGCCTGCACCTTTACCGCGATGTTCGGGCACGGTGACGATCACCTGGAGGTACCGATGCGGGAATTCCCGCGGGTGTTCTTCGGCGAGCAGCGCCGTCAGCGTTTCCAACCGGCGCGCGATGCTGAGGTCCGGCGCCTGCTGCCGCATCGCCCGCGCCTCCTCCGCATCGGCCAGGAACCGCTCCGGCGAGGTGACGTGCTGCCAGATCGACACCGCCCAGATGTCGTCGCCGGAGCCCGCGATCCAGATCTCGTCCTCTTTCAGGCCGCGGTCGATGATCATCGGCACGTGCTGGTCGATGAACGGTTCGATCGGATGCCCCTCCAACACCCACGCGGTCACCGCCTCGTCCGAGCACTTGCCGAACGCCTCGATCACCGGATCCCGATCCGCCTCGGTCGCCCGACGCACCGTCAGCGTGTCACTCATGACTACTTCCTCCCGCTGTGAACAGTGTCTTCGGTTGCCAAAGTAGAGCGACACCAACGCCCTTGCCATCATTTCGTCACACTGCCTACTGTGTGGAAATGGCGGCTTCGACGACATCCGACGCCGGCACGCACATAACGCGCAGGCCCGGCCGCGCACCATCCGCGCGCGGCCGAACCGATCGGACGACGGCAAGCGGCCCGCTCCCGAGGGCATCGGGCGGCGTTGCCGGGGCGATCACGGAACACGCCGACCGTGCGCCCTCGGACGCGTGCGTGACCTGCGGAGCTGCCCTCGCCCATCCGGCCCGCGGTCGCCGTCGCCGCTATTGCTCGCGCGCCTGCCAAGCCCGCGCCTACCGGGCGCGACGTGACGCGCTCACGCCGGCGCATCGCGCCGCACCCACCCGCCGCCGCGCCTCGGGCACACCGCTGACCGCCGTCACCATCGCCCGGACCGCGGTCGATCTGGCCGACCGGTTCGGCCTCGACGGCCTGTCCACTCGCCGGCTGGCCGGCGAACTCGGCGTTGCCACCGCCGCGCTGTACCGCCACTACGCCGACCGCGAGGCCCTCCTGGCCGCGATGACCGAACTGGTCTTGGCCGAGGTACCGCCCCCGCCACCGGAGCTGACCGGATGGCGCGAGCTCGTCGCTCATGAAGCACACCAGGAATGGCAGCTCTACCAGCGTCATCCATGGTTGCTTCCGGTACTGGCGCGCACCAGGCCACCGGTCGGTCCCGCCCTGTTCGACATGCTGGAGCGCACGTTCAGCGCGCTGGACCAGCCGTCCATGACGCCGCACGAGATCCTGTCGATCTACCTCGCCCTATCCGGCGTGGTGCAGGGCATCGCGCTGATGTGGAGTGCGGAGTACGTCGAACGCGCGCTGGACCCGGATGCCCATCCCGCTGAGCAGGTGCACGCCGACGTGGCCGAGCTGCTCGATCCGGCCGCACGCCCGGTGATGCACAAGCTGTTCGGCGACACGGGTCCCCCCGATATCGATTTCGACGGCGTGATCGAGGCGGGCATCGACCTGCTGCTCGATGGTGTCGCCGCCCGGTACCGGCGAAACTCCGCGCCCTGATCACCCGCGGCGCTGCCGTGGATTCGCCCGAGGTCGCGCTCGCCGATCGAGGCGCCGCCGCTAGCCTGAGGCCATGACCGCTGTCGCTGATCGCCCGCTGGGCCCCGAACTGCATCGCACCGAATCCATCGGCCCCGACACCGATGTCCTCGTCATCGGGCTGACGTCCTCCGAGGATGGTCCGGCCATCGTGCCCGAGGACCTGTTCAGTGACGTGCTCGGTCCCGAGGTGCGCGCGGAACTGCTCGACCAGCTCGGCGCCGTCGGCGCCAAGGGCAAGGCCGAGGAGCTCACCCGCATTCCCGCGCCCGCCGCGCTCGACAACGTCGCCAGCGTGCTCGCCGTCGGTCTCGGCAGCCCCGACAAGCTCGACGCCGAGCAGATCCGCCGCTCGGCCGGTGTCGCCGCGCGTTCGCTGTCGGGCACCGAACTGGTGTCGACCACCCTGTCCGGGCTCGACCTCGCCGCCGCGGCGGAGGGCTTCTACCTGGGCGCCTACTCGTTCACCCCGTTCCGCTCGGACAAGACGGCACCCAAGCCCGACGAACGTCCGGTGGTGCGCGTCGAATTGCTGGTGCCCGACCCGGGTTTCGGCATCACCGAGTTGTTGCGCGCGCAGCTGGTGGCCGAAGCGGTCGCCACCGCACGCGATTTCGTCAACACCCCGCCCAGCCACCTCTACCCCGCCGAGTTCGCCGCGCGCGCCCAGGTGCTGGCCGAAGCCGCCGGGCTCGAGGTCGAGGTGCTCGACGAGAAGGCTTTGGAGGCAGGCGGTTACGGCGGCATCATCGGCGTCGGCAAGGGCTCCTCGCGCCCGCCGCGCCTGGTGCGGCTCACCTACGAGGGCGGCCCGAAGAAGGTCGCGCTGGTCGGTAAGGGCATCACCTTCGACACCGGCGGTATCTCCATCAAGCCGGCGCAGAACATGGAGAACATGACCTCGGACATGGCCGGCGCGGCCGCGGTCGTGGCCACCGCGCTGCTCGCGGCGCGGCTGAGCCTGCCGATCACCGTCACCGCGACCGTGCCGATGGCCGAGAACATGCCATCGGCCACCGCCCAGCGTCCCGGCGATGTGCTCACCCAGTACGGCGGCACCACGGTCGAGGTGATCAATACCGACGCCGAGGGCAGGCTCATCCTGGCCGACGCCATCGTCCGCGCCGGCGAGGACGAGCCGGACTACCTCATCGACGTCGCCACCCTCACCGGTGCGCAAATGGTCGCCCTCGGAACCCGCACCCCCGGCGTGATGGGCACCGACGATTTCCGCGATCGCGTCGCCCGCATCTCCCGCGAGGTCGGCGAGAACGGCTGGGCCATGCCGCTGCCCGCCGAACTGCGCTCGGACCTCAACTCCAAGGTCGCCGATCTGGCCAACGTCACCCCGCATCGGTGGGGCGGCATGCTCGCGGCCGGGCTGTACCTGAAGGAGTTCGTGCCGGAGGGGGTGCAGTGGGCGCACGTCGACATCGCGGGCCCGGCCTACAACACCGGAGGCCCCTTCGGCTACATCGATAAGGGCGGCACCGGCGTTCCGGTCCGCACGCTCATCGCGGTGCTCGAGGACATCGCCGCGGAGTAGTGGGCACGACCTGCCGGGGCGGCGTCCCAGACGCGCACGCCGCCCCGGCAGGTATGCCTTTCGCCCGCATTGGAGCGACAATTCAGCGACTTCGAGCGACAGTCGCGCGAGTTGTCGCTCCAATGCGGGCGAAACCTACTTCCTGTCCCCGGCCGCGCGCAGCTCCCGGGCCGCCGATGCGGTGATCATGCTGGGACAGCACGGGAATCCTGGTTGCGTCGGTCCCCGGGAGCTACGTGGATCGACGGCCCCGCGCCCTGCCGGCGCCCGGGCGACAGCCGGCCCCGCGACCAGTCGGCCCCTCGGACAACAGCCGATCCCACACCCTCCCGGCCCCTCGGACAACAGCCGATCCCACACCCTCCCGGCCCATCGGACAACAGCCGATCCCACGCCGTATCGGCCCCTCGGACACCAGCCGGTCCCGTGACCCACGCCCGTCGGCCATGCACTCCGCTAGAGATCCTCGAGATCCCGTTCGATCTGACGTTTCCGCTCGATCCGCCGCCGCGCGTCGTAATCACGCATCCGCTGCGGGTAACCGGTCTTGTGCACGTCGTAGACGGGAATACGCAGGTCGCGGGCGAGATTCCGGGCGCCGCGCTCACCGATGGCCCGGCGCGTCCATTCGCCGTCGGCGGCCACCAGCACCACGGTCACGTCGGTGATCGTCGTCTTCGGTTCGATGAAGCCCTCGACGCCGGTGTGAGTGCGTACCCACTCGGCCAGATAGCGGGCGTCATTTCCGTACCCGCGAGTAGCTTTCACCTGCTTGCGCGCACCCCGGCGGAAACGATCGAGCAAACCCACGCGCGCTGACCTCCTCGTCCCCCGCCGGAACCGTCGTTGTTACCGGTAAGTCCATATTGCCAGTTCCCGGCTGAGGGACGCCCTCTGCGACGTCGCGAGCCCATAAGTGCAAGGATGGTTCCCGGTACAAGAACCACACGGACCCCCGGAGCCACGCGCGGCCGGTATTTCGCCACGACCCGCGGCGAGCTACCACCGGGGTACGAACTGTTGTAGACCCGTCGAGCAGTCAGAGGAGTCAACGGACATGGCCTTCTCCGTCCAGATGCCCGCTCTTGGTGAGAGCGTCACCGAGGGAACGGTGACCAGGTGGCTGAAGCAGGAAGGAGACACGGTCGAGGTCGACGAGCCGCTGCTCGAAGTCTCCACCGATAAGGTCGACACCGAGATCCCGTCCCCCACGGCGGGTGTGCTGTCGAAGATCGTCGCCCAGGAAGATGATGTCGTCGAGGTCGGTGGCGAACTCGGCATCATCAGCGATGCGGGCGAGGCCGCCGCTCCGGCACCGGCCGAGGCCCCCGAACCCGCCGCCGCCCCGGAACCGGCCCCCGAACCCGCCGCGCAGGCGCCGGCCGAGCAGGCTCCGGCCGAAGAGGCCCCGGCTCCCGCCGAACAGGCTCCCGCCGCGCAGACGTCCGGCGACGCCGCCTCCGGCACCCCGGTGAACATGCCCGAACTCGGCGAATCCGTCACCGAGGGCACCGTCACCCGCTGGCTCAAGGCCGTCGGTGACGAGGTCGCCGTCGACGAGCCGCTGCTCGAGGTCTCCACCGACAAGGTCGACACCGAGATCCCGTCCCCGGTCGCGGGCACGCTGCTGGAGATCACCGCGCAGGAAGACGACACCGTCTCCGTCGGCGGACAGCTCGGCGTCATCGGCAGCGGTTCGCCCGCCGCCGCGCCGGCTCCGGCACCTGAGCCCAAGCCCGAACCCAAGCCCGAGCCTGCTCCGGCGGCTGCCGCCCCGCAGCCCGCACCGGCCCCGGCTCCGGCTCCCGAACCCAAGCCCGCACCGGCCCCGCAGCCCGCGCCGGCTCCGCAGCCCGCACCCGCCGCACAGCCCGCGCCCGCCCAGGCTCCCGCCGCCACGGCACCCGCCCCCGCCGGCAACGGCGCCACGCCGTACGTCACTCCGCTGGTGCGCAAGCTGGCCGAGGAGAACGGCGTGGACCTGTCCACGCTCACCGGTTCCGGTGTCGGTGGCCGCATCCGCAAGCAGGACGTGCTCGCCGCCGCCGAGGCGAAGAAGGCTCCGGCTCCGGCCGCCGCCGCACCCGCCAAGGCTGCTCCGGCCGCGAAGGCGCCGGCCGCCGCGAAGCCGGAACTGGCGCATCTGCGTGGCACCACTCAGAAGGCCAACCGGATCCGGCAGATCACCGCGACCAAGACGCGGGAATCGTTGCAGACCACCGCGCAGCTGACCCAGGTGCACGAGGCCGACGTCACCAAGATCGCGGCCCTGCGGGCGCAAGCCAAGGCCGCGTTCAAGGAGCGCGAAGGCGTCAACCTGACGTTCCTGCCGTTCTTCGCCAAGGCCGTGGTCGAGGCGCTCGGTGTGCACCCGAACGTCAACGCCAGCTATGACGAGGGCACCAAGGAGATCACCTACCACGCCGCGGTGCACCTCGGCATCGCCGTGGACACCGAGCAGGGCCTGCTCTCCCCGGTGATCCACAACGCCAGCGACCTCTCGCTGGCGGGCCTCGCGCGCGCGATCGCCGATATCGCCGATCGTGCCCGCAACGGTGGTCTCAAGCCCGATGAGCTGGCCGGCGGCACCTTCACCATCACCAACATCGGCAGCCAGGGCGCGCTGTTCGACACCCCGATCCTGGTTCCGCCGCAGGCGGCCATGCTCGGCACGGGTGCGATCGTCAAGCGTCCGGTCGTGGTCACCGACGAGACCGGCAACGAGTCGATCGGCGTGCGCTCCATGTGCTACCTGCCGCTGACCTACGATCACCGCCTCATCGACGGTGCCGACGCGGGCCGATTCCTCACCACCATCCGGCATCGGCTCGAAGAGGCGGCGTTCGAGGCTGACCTCGGCCTGTAACCGGGAAGGTCACGCATGAAGGTCGTGATCGCCGGCTCGTCCGGATTGATCGGGACGGCGCTCGTCGCGGCATTGCGCCGCGACGGGCACCAGGTCGTCCGCTTGGTGCGCCGTCCGGCCGCCGCGGCGGACGAGTACGTGTGGGATCCAGCCCGCGCCGATCTGGACGAGCAGGCGTTGCGCGGCGCCGATGCCGTGGTGAACCTGTGCGGGGCGAGCATCGGCACCCGCCGCTGGACCGGCAGCTACAAACAGGAGCTGCGCGACAGCCGGATCACCCCGACCGACGTGCTGGCCGCCGCCATCGCCTCCGCCGGGGTGCCGGTGCTGATCAACGCCAGCGGCGTGCACATCTACGGTGGCGAGACCGGCGACCGCGTGGTGGAGGAATCCACCCCGCCGGGCACCGGTTTCCTGGCCACCCTGTGCCGGGATTGGGAAGCCGCGACGCTGCCGGCCAGCGCCGCGGGCACCCGCACCGTGCTGTTGCGCAGCGCCGTGGTGCTGGCCCGCAACGGCGGCATGCTCGGCATGCTGAAACCGCTGTACCAGCTCGGGCTGGGTGGGCGGCTCGGTAACGGGCGCCAGTACACGCCGTGGATCTCGCTGGACGACGAGATCGGCGCGATCCTGTTCGCACTGACCAACGACGCGATCTCGGGGCCGATCAACTCCGTGGGCCCCGCGCCGGTAACCAATGCCGAGTTCAATCGCGCGTTCGGCCGCGCGGTGCACCGGCCCACGCCGCTGGTGGTCCCCGCGTTCGCGCTGCGCGCGGTCCTCGGCGAATTCGCGCAAGAGGGAATCCTGCACGGCCCGCGCGCGATTCCCACCGTGTTGGAGGCGGCGGGATATCAGTTCCAGCACCCCACCATCGGTGCGGCGCTCGCGGCGGCGGTAGGCGGTAACCACCGATGACGCTGGACACGCGCTCTGCCACCGTCATCCGCGACGCCACCGACGGTGACCTGCTGGCGATCCTCGATATCCACAATCGCGCCATCGCCGAAACCACCGCGATCTGGGACGAGGAACTGGTCGGCCTCGACAACCGGCGGGCCTGGCTGCGCGAGCGCACCGAGGCCGGGCGTCCGGTGCTGATCGCCGAGGTCGACGGCGAACTGGCCGGTTACGCCAGTTACGGAACGTGGCGGCCGAAGTCCGGATACCGGCACACCGTGGAGAATTCGGTGTACGTCGCCGACCGTTTTCATCGCCGCGGTATCGCTTCGGCGCTGCTCACCGAGCTGATCGCGCGAGCGCGCGCCGCGGGCGACGTACACGTCATGGTGGCGGCCATCGAGGCGGGCAACACCGGGTCGATCGCGCTGCACGAGCGTTTCGGCTTCCGTACCGTCGGCGTGCTGCCCCAGGTCGGCATCAAGTTCGGCCGCTGGCTGGACCTCACCCTCATGCAACTGACGATCGGTCTCGGCGATCCCGCGTCGTGGCCCGCCGGCAGCGACGACACGCCCGCGTCCGACCCACAGCGACTGGCGTAACGTCGTGACCGTGAACCACACGCGCTCCGTCACCCGGTCGGCTCGCTTCGACACCACACCCGTCGTCGTCGAAAACCTGGGACTCATCGACTACCACCAGGCCTGGGATCGCCAACGCGAGATCGCCGCCCAGCGCGCCGAGGGAATCGGCGCCGATCATCTGCTGCTGCTGGAACACCCGTCGGTGTTCACCGCGGGCCGCCGCACCGAAGCCGAGGACCTGCCCATCGACGGCAGCCCGGTGGTCGAGGTGGACCGCGGCGGCAAGATCACCTGGCACGGGCCCGGACAGCTGGTCGGTTATCCGATCATCCGGCTCGCCGAACCCGTCGACGTCGTCGACTACGTGCGTCGCCTGGAAGAAGCGCTCATCACCGTGTGCACCGGTCTCGGCGTCACCTGCGGCCGCGTCGAGGGCCGCTCCGGGGTCTGGTTGCCGGCCGCGGGCCCGCTCGCCGAACGCAAGATCGCCGCCATCGGTGTGCGCGTGCAGCGGGGCGTGGCCCTGCACGGCATCTCGCTCAACTGCAATTCCGGGATGGAAGGGTTCAGCGCGATCATCCCGTGCGGCATCCGCGACGCCGGCGTCACCACCCTCTCGCGCGAGCTCGGCCGCGACGTCACGGTCGACGAGGTGCGCCCGCTGGTGGCCGAGGCGATTGTTGCCGCGTTGAACGGAGAAATTCCCGTTCACCCGCACGATATCGAACATCTCACACCCGGGGATACGGCAGGCGCATCCGCCGATCCCACCGGCGTAAGGTCGAACTCGTGACCTCAGCACAAGCACCGGCAGGCCGAAAGCTGCTGCGCATCGAGGCGCGCAACGCGGAGACCCCGATCGAGCGCAAGCCCAAATGGATCCGCACCCGCGCCACCATGGGCCCCGAATACTCCGAGCTCAAGGGCTTGGTGAAACGCGAAGGCCTGCACACCGTCTGCGAAGAAGCCGGCTGTCCGAACATCTTCGAATGCTGGGAAGATCGCGAAGCCACCTTCCTCATCGGCGGTGAACAGTGCACCCGCCGCTGCGATTTCTGCCAGATCGATACCGGCAAGCCGGCCGCACTGGACCGCGACGAGCCCCGCCGCGTCGCCGAGAGCGTGCAGGCCATGGGTCTGCGCTACTCCACCATCACCGGCGTCGCCCGCGACGACCTCGACGACGGCGGCGCCTGGCTCTACGCCGAAACCGTGCGCGCCATCAAGGCGTTGAACCCCAACACCGGCGTCGAACTGCTGATCCCCGATTTCAACGCCAAGCCCGATCAGCTCGCCGAGGTCTTCTCCTCGCGCCCGGAGGTGCTGGCGCACAACCTGGAAACCGTGCCACGCGTGTTCAAGCGCATCCGCCCGGCCTTCCGCTACGAGCGTTCGCTGGAAGTGCTCACCGCTGCCCGCGAGGCCGGCCTGGTCACCAAGTCCAACCTGATCCTCGGCATGGGCGAGACCCCCGACGAGGTCACCCAGGCCATGCGCGACCTGCACGAAGCCGGCTGCGACATCCTCACCATCACCCAGTACCTGCGCCCCTCCCCTCGGCACCATCCCGTCGACCGGTGGGTGAAGCCGGAAGAGTTCGTGGAGCACTCGAAGGTGGCCGAGGAGATCGGTTTCGCCGGCGTGATGGCGGGGCCGCTGGTGCGCTCGTCGTACCGGGCCGGGCGCCTGTACGCGCAGGCCATGGCGCATCACGGACGCGACATCGCGCCCGCGATGGCCCATCTCGCCGACGAAGGTACGGCCTCGCAGGAAGCCAGCTCCGTGCTGGCGCGCTTCGGCAGCTGACCAGCTCCGCGAACTGCGAAAACTCCGTCGAGCGCGGGTGCCCTGTGATGGGATGTCCCCATGAAGACACTCGCAGCGGGTATGGCAATCGTCTCGGCCGCGATGTTCTCCACTCTCGCGGCAGGGAGCGCGCAGGCGGCGCCGATCTGTCCCGGCGCCGGGCAACCGACGTCGATAGCGGCCTCGGTCTCTGGCGCACTGGAGGGCTTGACGGTCGACGATCGCGGCCGTGCGTTCACCACAGACCTCAACACCGGGCGCGTCTACCGGATCGACACTCCGGGCGCCCCGGCCGTCCCGATCGCGACCGTGCCCAGCGGCGGAGCGGGCGCTTTGGCCTGGACCCCGCGCGGCACCCTGCTCGTGGGCTACGGCGCTGACGCTCGAGTCGCGCTCGGCGATACCCTCCGCCACGCAGGCATCGTCGAAATGGACCCGAACACCGGCGCATTCACCCCGTTCGCCGCGGGCCTCAGCGCCGCCAACGGCATGGCCACCGCACGCGACGGCAGCGTCTACGCCACCAACGACTTCGGCTCGCTGATCGGCAAAGTCCATCCGAACCGCGCGGTCCAACCCGACTGGGCCTCCTTCCCGAGCGCGAACGGCGCAGTCCTCGGCCGCAACGACGAATTCCTCTACGTCGGGCGCACTTTCGCCAACCCCGGCGTCAGCCGGATCCCGGTCGCCAACCCCGCGGCCCCGCAATCCCTGCTCGACCTCACCGGCGCGGACGCGCTCTCCGCTCCCGATGGGCTGACCCTGGATTCGGCCGACCGTCCGGTCGTCCCGCTGAACACCGCGGGCCAGGTCATCCGCATCGATGCCCCGAACCAGTACTGCCTCCTGAGCACCGGCAACCCCCTCACCAGCGTCGTCACCTACGGCCGCGGCAGCCAAGGCTTCTCCGCCGGCCGCCTCTTCGCCGCAACCTTCACCGGCGTGATCTACGAAATCCCCGGCGGCTTCGACCCGAATGCCCGCACCGCGGCTCCCTAACGGGCCTGGCCAGACTTCCAGCGCCGGGTCCACCGGATCCACCCAGTACTCTCGAATTCGGAGTTCGTAGCGCCACAACCGGACGACGAAGTGGGGATCCCAGATGCTGGAAGTCGCACACCTGGTGCGCAGATTCGGCGACAACACCGCCGTAGACGACGTCTCTTTCGCCGTCGCCCCCGGAACGATGACCGGCTTCGTCGGCGCCAACGGCGCGGGCAAAACGACCACGATGCGGATGATCATGGGCGTCCTCGCGGCGCATGGCGGCGAGATCACCTGGAACGGCCGCCCGGTCACCGCCGATGATCGCCGTACGTTCGGCTACATGCCGGAGGAACGCGGCCTCTACCCGAAACAGCCGGTGCGCGATCAACTCGTCTACCTGGCCCGGCTGCGCGGCCTTTCCCCCTCCGAAGCCAGACACCAGGCCACCGACCTGCTGGAACGGTTCTCCCTCCAGGATCGCGGCACCGACAAACTCGAATCGCTGTCACTCGGCAACCAGCAGCGCGTCCAGATCGCGGCCGCCCTCATCGCCCATCCCACCACGCTGATCCTCGACGAACCGTTCTCCGGTTTGGATCCGGTCGCCGTCGACGCCATGGCCGACCTGCTGGGACAGTACGCGTCACGCGGCGTGCCGGTGCTGTTCTCCTCACACCAACTCGACCTGGTGGAGCGGCTCTGCGACCACCTGGTCATCCTCGCGAAAGGCCGCGTCGTCGCCGACGGTTCGGCCGAGCAGCTGCGCGCCGCCGGTCCGGTCCGGCATCGGCTGCGGATCAGCGGCGACACCGGCTGGCTGCACGAATTCGGCGGCGTCCGAGTGGTGGAGAGCAACGCCTCGACCGCCCTGCTGGAGCTGGACGGCATCAGCACCGACGCGCTGCTCACCGAAGCCCTCACCCGCGGCTCGGTGCACGAACTGGCCGAGGTCCGACCGTCCGTTGCCGAGATCTTCCGCGAGGTGACCGCATGAGTACCGCACCCCGACGCGCCTGGCTGATCGTCGCGCAGCGCGAGATCGCGGTGAAACTGCGCGACCGGAACTTCCTGATCTCCACCGTCATCACCATCGTGGCGATCGTCGCATCGCTGGCCGTCAGCGGTTTCCTGTCCAGCCGCACCGACAAGATCGATGTGGCGATCCTCGATCCCGCTGCCGGCCAGGTGATCAGCACCGCCGATGTCATCGCCGAACACGCCGACGCCGACGTCGACTTCACCGCGCACCGCGTCGCCGACGAGGCCGCGCTCGAACAGCAGGTGCGCGACGGCACTGTCGACGCGGGCCTGGTGGCCGATCCCGGCGGCTGGCGACTGATCGGCGACACCTCCGAAAACGACGACGTCAAGACCTACGTCACCGCCGCCGCCCAGCAGATCGCGTTGGAGCACAACGCCACCGCCGCCGGGGTCACGCTCGAACAACTCGCCCGCGGCAGCGCCGTCAGCTACGACCTACTCGACGAGGCGGCCGTCGATGCCGGGCTCGCCACCATCGTCGCGATCGTGTTCGCGTTCCTGTTCTATCTGTCATCGATCCTGTTCGGCATGTCCATCGCGCAGAGTGTGGTGGAGGAGAAGCAGAATCGCATCGTCGAGATCCTCGCCAGCGCTATCCCGGTCCGCCAGTTACTGATCGGCAAGGTCGCGGGCAACACCGTGCTGGCGTTCGCTCAGCTCACCCTGTTCGTCGTCGCCGGCCTGATCGGTTTGGCCGCCACCGGCCGGGCCGGTCAGGTGGGGCAGATCGCCGGTGCCGCGGGCTGGTTCGTCGTCTTCTTCGTCGTCGGATTCCTCGCACTGGCCGGACTGTGGGCGGTGGCCGGCTCGTTGGCCACCCGCAGTGAGGATCTCCAGTCCACGGCCACGCCGATGACCATGTTCGTCATGATCGTGTTGTTTGCTGGAATTTTCCTGTCTGGTACAGCGCGTGTCGTGGCGTCCTATGTGCCCATCGTGTCGATCGTCGCGATGCCCGCCCGGCTCGCCGAGGGCACCGCCTCGTGGTGGGAACCCATGGTCGCTTTGGCCCTGATGGCAGTCGCCACCTACGGCATCGTGCTCGTCGCCGAGAAGGTCTACCGACGCTCCCTGATGCAGACCCAGCGCCGCCTCACCTTCCGTCAGGCCCTCGCCGTCGAGGACTGATCCCCTTCGCCGCCCCCAATTCCAGGGGCGTGACCTGCGCTTCAGCTGGCTGAGCGGCCTTCACATCCCATGACCCGACAAAGTGTGAAACAACCCCTTGTCAACACAAACGGTCGCTTGCTATGTTGCCCACGTCACAGTAGAGGCCCTTACGTGACCTACCTCTCGGTTCCGTTCGTCCTGCCCGAGAGGTTTCGCACCAAGTCTCAAAGAAGGAGATTCGCTATGGGTTCGCTCAGCGACCTGCTCGGCGCATTGATTCCCGCACTCGGCTCGGCCGTGGCCGGCGACGGCCTGCTCGACGTCTTCCTCGGTTCGCTCGAGGGCCTCAAGACCTTCATCGCCTGACAACCGGGCATCTCACCCCCCGGGTCCATTGGACTCGACCTTTACGAACGCTAGGAGAAGACCATGGGATCGCTCATCGACATTCTGGGCATGGGTACCGCGAGCCTCGGCGAGCACGGCACCAATATCGTGAACGCGCTGATCACCCTGAGCGGTGGCACGCCCGCCCCCGGCAAGTAATCCCCAGGCAACGATCCGGGGGCGCCCGCATACGCGGGTGCCCCCGATCTTCATGTGATCGGTAGTTGACGATGAATCTTGGCAGTTTGCGCGGAATCACCTCGGCCGCTTGCGCTTTCGCATTGATGTCGATGACCGTCGGTGCGACGACGGCGTCCGCCGATCCGGGCGCGGTGGTGGTGAGTCAATCCGCCGGCGTCGGTCAGCTGGTCGAGATCAAGGTCTTCGCACCGTCCATGCAGCGCTCGATCGCGCTGAAAGTGCTGCGCCCCCGCGACACTCACACTCCCGCACCGACCCTCTACCTGCTCAACGGCGCGGGCGGCGGCGAGGACGCGGCGAACTGGTTCGGCCAAACCGACGCCGTCGAATTCTTCGCCGACAAGCACGTCAACGTCGTCATCCCGATGGAAGGCGCGTTCAGCTACTACACCGATTGGCTGAACCCCGACGAGGGCCTGGCCGAAACCCTGGAGAACAACGGCCGCAACATGTGGGCCACCTTCCTCACCGAAGAGCTTCCCCCCGTGATCGATTCGACCTTCGGCACCACCGGCGTCAACGCCCTCGCCGGCATCTCCATGGCAGGCACCTCGGTCCTCGACCTCACCATCCAATCGCCCACCCTCTACCGCAGCGCCGCGGCCTACAGCGGCTGCGCGATGACCAGCGACCCCATCGGCCAGGCCTTCGTCAAAACCGTGATCGACATGGGCGGCGGCGAGGCCGAGAACATGTGGGGCCCCTTCGACAGCGACCAGTGGCGCGAGCACGACCCCTACCTGCAAGCCCACCGCCTGCCGAACATCCCCATGTACATCTCCAGCGGCAGCGGCTTCCCCGGCATCCACGACACCCTCGCCAACGCCCGCCTCGACAACGACACCCGCAAACTCCTCAACCAAACCCTCGTCGGCGGAACCATCGAAGCCGCAACCAACTTCTGCACCACCCGCCTGGCCCAGCGGACTGCCGAACTGGGCCGCACCAACATCACCTACAACATCCGGCCGATGGGCACGCACTCCTGGGGTTACTGGCAGGACGACCTGCACGATTCTTGGCCGATGATCGCGGGGTCGCTCGGAATATGAGGCATCTGGTTCGACACGCGCTCACCGGCTCGCGGCAGTCGGAGAGCGCCGAATTGCGGTTGGGCCCCGAGCAATTGGCGCCCCGCGATGCGGTCTTCGTCTATGACGAAACCGACCGCCACCTATCCAACATCATCGCCGTCTACGCCTTCACCGCCGCGGCGCCACTGACCTATGACCAGGTCACCGAATGGATGCGTGCCCGGCTCGGGCTGTCGAAGCTCTTCCACCGCCGGCTGCAACGTCTGCCCATGGATCTCGACCTGCCCTACTGGGTTCCCGACCCGATCCTCGACCTGAACGACCACGTCTTCCTCAGCACCCCGGAGACCTGGGCCGACGCCCGTCGCGCCATCGCCGACCTGACCTCCACCCGCATGGATCTCGCTCGCCCTCCGTGGGAGCTCCATGTCCTGGATCAAGTCCGCGACGTCCCCGGCCTATCCGGCGCGACCACCTTCGTCGTCCTGAAGTTCCACCACAGCGTCGGCGACGGCGTCGCCACCCGGGAACTCGAACTGAAACTCTTCGGCACCACACCCCCACCCCAGCGCGTCACTCTCAACCCCGGCTGGCCCACCCCCACCACCGCCCTACGCACCGCCACCGCCCTCACCCTCGGCACCGCCCGCTTCGCCACCGGCATCCTGCGCACCCGCACCGCCGCCGCCGAAACCGCGGCCAGAGCCGAGTCCGGCGACCTCCACCAGCCCCTCCCCCTCCGCCCCGCCACCCGCTTCAACCGCAGCATCCACCACCCCCTCGTCTTCGACCTGGTCACCATCCCCCTAGCCGAAGTCCAGGCAGCCAAAGCAGCCTCCCCCACCCGCATCACGATCAACGACCTGATGCTCACCGCCGTGTCCCTGGCCCTCTCGACCTACCTGGCCGAAAAAGGCGAACCCCCAACCGATTCCCTCGCCGCCATGGTCCCGATGTCCATGCGCAACACCACCACATGGACCTCCGCCAACAAACTCTGCCAAATGTACGTCGACCTCCACACCGACATCCCCGACCCCCTCCCCCGCCTCCAAGCCATCCACCACTCCGCAACCCTAGAAAAACAACGCACCACCACCCCCACCGTCCTCCGCACCGAATCCCGAGTAGAAACCTCCCCCGCCTGGCTCCTCCGCCTAGCCGGCTGGGCCCGAGCCCAACGCACCTTCGAGACAGCCACAACGGTTCCCCTGATGAACACCACCATCAGCAACGTCCCGCCAGTCGCGACCGACCTCGAATTCCTCGGGAGACCGATAGCCAGGATCTTCGGCGTGCTACCGACGATGGACGGGGACGGATTGCGTCACCTGATCACGTCGCAGGGCGAGGAGATCGCCATCTCGTTCAGCACGGATGCGTCGATGATGCCGGACCCGGAACGCTACGGGTCGCTGATCCTGAGCTCGTTCCGCACCCTGGCCGGATCGCTCGCATCGGTCCCCACGAAGTAGATCGAACGCCATCGCTCCGGGAACCTCAGCCCAAGGTTCAGACGAGAATATTCACCGACGCCTGAGAAGTTTGTCCACGAGGGACGTCCATTCCGACTGGGCGCCGATTGATTCCTCCCGTGCGAAACATCAAACCGACGGCAGCCGACATAACGACCGTGGCGCCCGGACGAGGACGGCAATACTGGCAAATACTGGCTTTTACTGGATTTCCCGGATAAGGTCGCCGCGTGACTCACTCAGCAGAGGAGTTGGAGGCGCAGATCGCGACGTTGCGGGCCGAAGTCCGGCGCGCGGCGGCCACCGGCGATCGCGCAACCGCACGACAGCTTCGCGCCGAGCTACGCCGCGCGGAAGACTCCTGGGACGCGCTCGTCCTCGGCGCCGGTCAGGCGACCACAGCTCCACCGGCGCCCGCGACCGTTCCGGTCCGCGAGCACGTCCATCGTGCCCTCACGCTGCTATCGGTGCCCGCCGCGCCGAAGCTCGTCCTGGCCGTGCACACCGGGTTCTTCTCCGGCGAACTGGTGCCTGCTCGGCTGACGAGCCTGCGCCGCGACGAGGAGCGCTCCTTCCGCGCCGCACCGTTCGCCCGCCCGTACTACCTCTGCTCGGCGTTGACAACTGACCTTCTGGCCCCCGCACGAGGGCTGCTCGCTGTGAGCACCTGGCCGCTGGCCCAGCGGATGGTCGGGCCGCTGAGTCCCCGGGTCGATCTCCTCACCGCCGCGATCCGCTTGGCCGAACATGTTGCCGCACAACAGCACACCGAGCCGTCCGGTCAGCGTGTGCTCTGCCAGATATCCACGTCGATCCCCGGCATCGGCGGCCCCCCGGACCGCCTCGATCCCGCCGCCGTCATCGAGGCGGCCCGAGGCGAACTCGCGGTGCACGCCGAGGCCGACGCCCACGATCGTGCCCAGGCCGCCGAACGCGCGGCCCGTCAGCTCGACGACCCGGCCGCGCAGTTGTTCGGCGCCCGGCTCGGTGTCGCCGCCCGTCGAAGCGAGGCCGGATGAACCCTCTCACAGCACGTCTCGACCAGTTGCGCGGTTCTGCGCCCACCACCAGACACAACGCCAGGACCATCGCCGCGCTGACGGCCAACCCCGGCTGCGCCCGCCGTGCCCTGCTCGATGCCGCAGCGGTCGACAAGGCCGCCATCGCACAGGCCCTCGGCTACCCGCCTCAGTTCGGTCAGTCGCAGTTCGCCATCACCCGGGGTAACGCCTTCGAGGCGATGGTGAAGGCGAACGGCTGCGCCGAGCTGCTCGCCCTGCTGCGCGATACGCTCGGACTCACCATCCCCGAGGTCGCCTACCACGATCTCGGCACCGTCGGAGACAACGCCGGCAATGCCGTCCGCTATCAGCGCACCCGCCAACTGCTCGCCGACGCCCTCCGGTCCGGCACCGGCACTCTGTTCGACCACCCTATGTTGCGCTTGGAGATCGCCGGTGTTCCCGCATATCTGGAGCCGGACGTTGTTGCGTTGCAGATCGCGGGCAAGTTCCACGTCGTGGAGATCAAGTCGTTCCCAGTGGTGGACGGCAGGGCCGATCCCGTCCAGGTCGCCTCGGCGGCCCGGCAGTCCGCGGTCTACGTGCTGGCATTGCGCGAGCTGATGACCGCGATCGGTGAGTCGCCGGATCTGGTCGCACACAACGCGATCCTGGTGTGCACCAAGGATTTCAGTAACCGCCCCACCGCCGAACTGGTGGATCTGCGCAAACAGCTGGCCGTCATCTCCCGCCAGCTCTCCCGGCTCACCGCCATCACCGCCCTCGCCGACACCCTTCCACCCCATGCGTCCTTCGAACCCGGCGAACAGCTGAGCAGCACTTTCGCCGCGATCCCGGCCCGCTATGCGCCCGAGTGCATGTCGACCTGCGATCTGGCCTTCGCTTGCCGCGCCGAAGCCCGAGCGAACGGTTCGGTCGATGTGCTCGGGCGCGGCGTCTGCGATGACGTCGGCGGTATCGACCAGATGGGCACGGTGCTCGGCCTGGCCGACGGAACACTCACCCCGGGCCCAGAGCACACCGATATCGCCGAGAAGCTGCGCATCGCGCACCGCCTGCGGCGGGAGATCGCCGGATGAGCGTGCTCACCGCCCTCGCGAGGATCGAGGCGGCGCAGGCGGGACGCGCCGAGCTGATCGCCGACGTTCGTCACCATCATCTGTCGGCGCGGCCCATGGTCATCGTCCCGCTGCGGTTGGCCGGTGAAGCCGCGGCGCCGCTGGCCATGCTGGCGGGCACGGCCCCGGATGACGTCGAGTTCCTCATCGTCCCGCAGCCCCGCGACCGGGTCCTGCGATTGCGGTTCGTCGCCGAGCTGGCCGACCGTGTCCTGCCGTACATCTCGTCCTTCACCGACGAGTCCGGCGACGCCGATGCGGACGGCACGGCCGTCACCTTCGAATGGGTGCAACGAAAAGCGCGCTCCACGAATGAGTCCGAGGATAAACCCGAAGAGTGGAAGCGCTACAACGACGCACCCCAAATCGTGGTACCCAACCCCGGTGGCGTCGAGTTCTTGCGGCTGCTCGGCCGCGCCGTCCGTTTCCAACCCACCGAAGGCCCCCATGCCGTGTCCGCGTCGGTGCCGCTGCTGGGCCGCTGGCTCACCTGGTTCGCCGACCGTGCCGAACACCCCGGCGCGAACGCCCTGCTACCTCTGACCAGTGTGCTCGCCATGCACTGGGCCACCGGCCAATCCGCGCTCGAGGATGCCAATCTCGCCGCCCTGCTCGGCTGGATCGACCCACCCGACGGCCTCACCGGCCCGCAAGCTGCCGCCCGCGCCGAGGATCCGCTCCAGTCCCCGCCCGCGGGCCCCGCCACCGATCCGGGCTTCGACAACGAAGAGCTCGCCCCACTCATCGCCGCCTACGACAACGCCCACGGCGACGAAGCGAAAACCGTTGCCGCGCATCGCCTCGAAAGCGCGCTCCGCGCCCAGCTCGACCCCACCTGGCGGCTCATGTGGCAGGGCATCGACCTACTGCGCGCCCTCCCCGAAGGTGCGAGCGTGGCCCGCCGCTGGCTCAACGACCGCTCCGCCTTCTCCCACTTCGCCGCCGACATCCCCGACGGTGTGCCCCAGGCCCGCCGCGATTCCGCCGTCCCCGCGGTGCGCCGCCTGCTCGACCGTGAACGCGCCCTCGACATCTTCGAAGCCGAACGCGCCTTCGACGACCCGCTCGTCATGATCGAACGCCGTCTCGCCGGCGAAGCCTTCCGCGGCCAGGTGCTCGATAGCGAACCAGACCGCATCGACACCACCGGCTCCCGCCGCAAACTCCGCCCCCACATCCGCGTCCACACCGACGACCCCTTCCGTCCGGCCCTGGACGAAACGCTGTTCAGCGTCGACCGGGTGAAACAGAAGGGGAGGGTGGTCGCCATCGAGGAAGACGGCGTCGTGCTCGAACTCGAAGGCGGCATGGGCCGCGCCCTCACCGCACCACCCGGTTCGGTTCCCGAGGTCGGCGAGGTGGTGAGCTTCGCCCGGTTCTCCCCCGCGAGCTTCAACGCTCCCGCTAAACTCCCTGCGCGCGAGGAGACTCCGTGGACGCACGGCGGCCCGCCACCGGAGTACACACCCAGCACGGACGAGCCTGCCGAGGACTGGTCGTGAGGTACGCCGTTACATCCAAGCCGTCGGTTCATCTCAGGGAGACGCGCCCATGACCACCCCTGACCAGGTCGTCACCAATATCCTCGACGACCTCCGCGACCCACCCCACCGCGCCCTCGTCGTCGACTCCCCACCTGGTGCGGGCAAATCCACCCTCGTCGTCCGCGCCGCCCGCCAGCTCGCCGAAGACGATGCCCAGAAGATGATCGTCGCCCAAACCAACGAGCAGGTCGACGACCTCATCGACCGCCTCGCCACCGCCGACCCCGCCCTGCGCATCGGCCGCCTCTCCGCTGCCAACTACACCGAATCCGAACGCGTCCAACGCCCCAACGTCCGGATCGCCCAGAAACACACCGACCTCACCGACCGCGCCATCGTCATCGGCACCGCCGCCAAATGGGCCACCATCGACGACGGCACCTGGTCCTGGGCCATCGTCGACGAGGCCTACCAAATGCGCTCCGACATGCTGTTACGCATAGCCAACCGCTTCGATCGCGCGCTGTTCGTCGGCGATCCCGGCCAGCTGGATCCGTTCGCTACCGTCGAGGTGGACCGCTGGGCCGGCCTGTCGTGGGATCCGACCATGAGCGCGGTGAGCGTCATGCTCGCCAACAACCCCGACCTCCCCGAACCCCACCGCCTCCCCGTCTCCTGGCGCCTCCCCGCTTCCGCGGCCTCGGTCGTCTCCGCCGCCTTCTACCCCTTCACCCCATTCCGCGCCGGCACCGAACCCAACCAACGCCTCCTCGAATACGCCACCCGCGGCCTCCGCAGCCCCCTCGACGAAGCACTCGACATGGCCGCCGAAACCGGCTGGGCCTGGTACGAACTCCCCGCCCGCCACGCGTTGCGCACCGACCGCGAAGCCGTCACCGCCATCGCCGCCCTGGCCTGCCGCCTCCTCGAACGCGGCGCCACCGCCCACTCCGAACAGGGCAGCCGCGCGGTAACCACCGAACGGATCGCCATCGGTACCGCTCATCGCGATCAGGCAGACGCAATCCGAGCGGCATTGCGCGGGACACCTGGCGAACCGATCACCGTCGACACAGCCAACCGCCTGCAAGGCCGCGAATACGACGTGACGATCGTCCTGCACCCGCTCTCGGGCCGCCGCGACGCCAGCGCTTTCCACCTCGAAGCCGGCCGCTTGTGCGTGCTCACCTCCCGGCATCGTCACGCCTGCATCGTCGTGGGTCGGGCTGGGATTCCCGAACTGCTCGATGCACATCCCTCGGCGGAGCCGGTGCATCTGGGGGTGCCGGTGAAGTTCCCGGATGGGTGGGAGGCGAATCAGTCGGTGCTGAGTCACCTTGCCGCTCATCGGGTTTCCGCATCCAGCAGTTGATCGACGCCCGCCCGCACCCGACCCTTCGCACACGTTACGAACGAGGACTTCATGGACCTGCACACCGCCCTCGCTACCTTCGACCGCGCCGCGATCGCCGACCGCGTCGCGGCAGCGGAAAGCCAGCGGCTCCAGATCGTCGAGCGGTTTCCGCTCGAGCACTGGCCTGCCATGCGGCTGGATGAGTATGCGCTGGGCGCCGGCACCGATGGCGAGCCGACGTATTGCCGAATGCTCGAGTTCGTGGCGACCGAGTTCGGCAGCATCGGCGGAGGCAGCGCCGGGAAGCACATCATCTACCGGCACAATTCCGGTGAGTGGCGGCTCGCTCCGCCACTGATGGGGTTGGGCGTCGACGAGGCCTGGCATCGATTGCGCGGTGAGTTCATCGCCGCCTTCGATGCCGTTGAACGGGAAGCCTTCGCCGAGCTCGACGACCTCGAGATCCTGACCTCAGGACAAGCCCTCGTCACCAAATCGTTGACCGCCTACTACCCGCAGCATTTTCTGCCCATCTACTCACGCAACCACCTCCGATCGTTCATCACCAGGCTCGGAGGCACACCGGATCGGCACGCCCCCGCTTGGCGGGCCAACCGGCAACTGCGCGCGCTGGTCGAGGAGTATTCCGATCTGCGTGCGCTATCACCGGCTGAAGTCATGTGGTTCCTGTACGCGAACTTCGACCCGCGCGAACAGAAGCGGGCCGTGTGGAAGATCGCCCCCGGTGAGAATGCCCGGCATTGGCCGGATTGCCTGGCAGGCAACTACATCTGTGTCGGCTGGGACGAGGTCGGCGATCTCGCCCAATACACCAGCGATACCGAATTGAAGCAGGCATTGGACTCCCACCGGCCGCAGGCTGCCGGTGGAAGCCTGCGGCAAGCACGGGAACTGCTGGCCTTCCGCGACCTCGAACCGGGTGATCGGATCGTGGCCAATCACGGCCTGAAGCGCGTCCTTGCCGTCGGCACTGTGTCCGGAACCTACCGATATGACCCGACACGACCGGACTCACATCACATCGTCCCCGTCGATTGGGACACCTCGTACGCACGCGATCTGGACGAACCCCAACGCGGATGGTTGCGCACGCTGGTCAAAGTGCCCGAAACACGGTTCGCGATGATTACCGACGGCTCGACCGATCCGAACCGATCACCTTCCGCTCCCAAAGCGGAGGCCCCCGAGAACATCAGCCAGGTGCTCGCGGCGCTCGATCGGAAAGGCCAGGTCATCCTGCACGGTCCACCGGGCACCGGGAAGACACGGCTCGCCTTGCACACCGCCCTGGCCGCCACCGGGCGCGGGGCGGCCATCGGCACGGCGGATGAGTCACCCGCGATCAAAGAAATGCTCGGCTCCGATCGGGTCGAGCTCGTGACATTCCATCCGTCATACGGATACGAGGACTTCGTCGAGGGATACAAGCCGGTGGACGATCCCGCTGCGTACGGCCTGCGGCTGGAGCTGACCGACGGCCTGTTCCACACCTTGTGCACCACGGCAGCGGGCGATGATGAGCCCGTCTTTCTCATCATCGACGAGATCAACCGCGGCGACCTGCCCAGAATCTTCGGCGAACTCATCACCCTGCTCGAGACCGACAAGCGCGGGATCCCACTACGCTTGCCGATCAGCAAGCGAACCTTCACAGTTCCACCGAACCTGCGCATCATCGGGACGATGAACACCGCCGACCGCAGCGTCAGTCATCTCGATGCCGCGATCCGCCGCCGTTTCGCCTTCGTTGACGTCGGTCCCGATCCCGACGCCCTGTCCGGCACCGTCGGCCCGCTGGACCTCGCAGCCTTCCTCACCTCCCTCAACACCCGCATCGCCGCCGGCCTCGACTCCGATCACCAGATCGGTCACGCCTATCTGCTCGCCGACAGCGAACCCGTCGCCACCGATGAAGAACTGGCTGCCGCCTTCTACCACGACATCGTCCCGCTGGTCGAGGACTACTGTGTCGGCCGGGTAGAGCTGCTCCACGAGCTGTTGGGCAACCTCGTGGATCAAGCCAGTGGCCGACCGGCACAAATCGCCGTCGCGGATCTGGCGGCGGCCCTGGCCACCGAGTTCACCGCCGGCACCAGCCGTGACCTCGATGCTTGATCGCGCCGAAATCCGGCTGGCCGAATACGAATCCGCATCGCTGAGCCTCGACCAGCTCAGCGATGCCGATCTCGACCGCCTCCGTGCCCTCGCTGCCCAGCGCCGCTGCACCATCACCCCCAACCGCACCGGCTGGACCTTCACCGCCGGCGCCACCGTCGGCGTCCTCGCCCTCGACCGAATCCGCCTGATGATCGCCCCCAAGGTGGCCTTCACCGGTAACTCCCTGCTGCGCTGGCTCAGCTACGCCACCGCCACACCGGTCCCCCACGACACCACCCTGCGCAACTGGCAACTCGACCGCCACGGCCTCCCCGACCTCGTCGCCGCCGCCTTACTCGCCGAATGCCAGACCCTGCTCCGCGACGGCCTCCGACGCGACTACGTCCGCCACGACGTAATCGAGCCGGTGCTGCGCGGCCGCCTGGACATCGTCGCCCAAGCCACGAAGCGCTATGGCCTGCTCGACCAGCTTCACAGCCGCACCTTCGACCGCGCGGTCGACATTTGGGAGAACCAACTGTGCGGGTTGGCCCTCCGGGCCGCACGCATGATGGTCTCCGATCCCCACCTGGCTCGCCAACTCGCCCTCACCGCAACCGAATTCCCCACCACGAGCGCGAGAGGCAGCGCACTTCGCAGGCTGGACCGCACCACCTACACCCGCCTCAACCGCCGCTACCGCACCGCACATCTCTGGTCCGGCCTCATTCTGCGTGGTGGCGGTGTCGCCGACCTACTCGTCGACACCGGAGCCGCCGCCGACACCCTACTGCTGGATATGCCGATCCTCTGGGAGTCGGTGGTCCGCCGGGTCGTGCACGACGCCGCACCACCCGGCACCGAAATCGTCCCTTCCACCGGCTCGACCGCCATCACAGTGCGCGGCGATGCTGCTCCGCGCACCCCCTTCCGCCCCGACGTGCTCCTCCGCCACACAAACGACGCAGGCCAACTCACCTACTTCCCGGTCGACGCGAAGTACAAGACATACGGGCACGATTCGATCTCCGCCGCCGACATCCACCAACTGCTGACCTACATATCCGGCTATGCGCCCCCGCCAACGCCCGTATCAGCCATCGTGCACCCGAGCCCGAGCGCATTCACCCACCGAAAACTCGAGATCGGCGGCAACGGACGTCATCTGGGCATCATCCACGTCCACGGCATCAACACGAATACGACACCGGACGAGGCCACCGCTCATCTCCGGGCGACGATGTTCGCGTAATCAGGGGCGGAACTACCGCTGGCCCGTTCTGAATTTACCGGGAAGCCAATGATGTCGCGGCTCGACCGCGGTCGCGACACGTCCATCCGTTCGACCGCCATCGCTTTAGAGCTCGCCGCGTTTCTCGGACGCATCGTCGGCGGTCTTGTCAGTGTCGACGGGATCCAACCATGCGGCGACACCGCCGGCGCCACGGGCAAGTTGACGACGGCCCGCGGTCACCAGGGCCGCTGTCCTAGCTTTCGCCGCGTTCAACGCATCGGCAATCGTGGCGTGGTCGCCACCTTCCCACCTGGCCACCTGCAAATTGCGCGCCTGAACAAACTGGTCGAGCATTGCGTCGAGTTCCCGGCGGTGCTTGGTCAACGATCGCGAGACGAGCTTGTGATGCGCTTCGGAGGTTTTCAGCACCGCGTGGGTGGTCAGGATCTCGCGCAGTCCGTCTACCAGTTCGGTGTCAGCACGGTACTGGTCACGCAGAATGGCGCGAGCGCTCGTGATGGTTTGTTCGAGATGCTCGGGCTCGGCCACCCGCACCTGCTCGAGCCGCAACCGCTGCCACAAGAACAACGACTTCTGCGCAACGACCAGCAACTGCAACGTTTCGCCCAGGCGATTCTTGCGGATCATCGCATCGAGTTGCTCGGCACGCTTCCCGGGCCCGGCGCCACCCTCCAGCATCTCGGTTTGTTTCATCGCATGCATTCGCAACCGTTCGACCCCGACCTCCAAATCCGGTCCGAGTCCAGCGAGTGACGACCAGTCGGTAGCGGTCAACGCATCACCGTTGGCGAGCTCCTGAGCCTTCCGAGCCAGTAACCGGTGATGGCCGAATACATCGCCGATCCGTTCGGCCGACGCGAGCCGCAGCACCTCGTCGACCTTGTCCTCGATCACGTCGAGATGTTCATGAATCTGGTCGAATTGCGCGGAGATCGCTGCTTCCAGCGCCATTATGGCGGCCATCTGCGGTCCCATGGCGATGCCGGTAGGTGCGGGGATCCGAGTGTTCGACCTGATCGTTCCACCGCTGTCGCGCACCATCCGGTGATAGGTGACTGTGGCACCAGAGGGGCGCCGCGCCGCCAGAGCTGCGCGACCACGGTCGATCAGAAAGGCCGAACCTACGGCACGATCCCCGAATATCCGCGGCGCCAACTTGGACAGCGCCGGGCCGGTCTCCACCGGCACGACTGGTAGCTGCCCGCCCTCGAGACGGGCGAACTCGGCGATCGCTTCAGCGTCTCCGACCAGCGCCGTACCGAAATCGTCCGCAATGACCACCAGGTCCATCGCTTGCTCTCCGGCCGCACCCTCTGCCGTCGTCGGAACCTGCTCGTCTTCCACGCTCGACCCTTTCCGAAGCCCACAGCAGACAGCCGGGGGTCCTGATAGTCCACTCGACCAGAATTGTGCCGCAGACCTCCGACACCTGGAGCACCAGTCGAGCATCGACAGATCGCAGCGCCGAATCCGCCCTGCCCGCAGTAAGCATGCAATTCGAGTTCCGCAAGCGAATCTTCGTTATGCTGCATGCGGTCAGGAGAAGCCAACAGAGTCAAGGTCGTCAAGCCATGAAGCGTGCGTTGTGGGTCGTGCTGTTCCTGTTCGCATGGCCGTTTTTCATAGCCGTGTGGTGGTTGCGACCCGAAACGCGACCGGGCTGGGTCCGCCAGGTCGTCGGTTTCGCCCAGCAATATCCGAAACCTTGTGCATGGGCAGGTGTCGTCGTCGGCCTGATCGGCGGTATCGGCAACATCACCGCGAGCGTCGGCGCAACGCTCCTCGGTTTGGCGATCGCTGCCGGTTGCGGTTACTTGTTGCTGCGATGGCGGGCGCAGGAACGTGCCGCGGTTCATGCCGAAATCGCCTCGCGTGCAGACGCACAGCACCAGGCGTACCTCGCCGATGATGACTTCGGTCTGTACGGCACGCGGGATATGCCCCGTCTCGACAAGGACTAGCTGTGAGTGGGCCGGCCGTCGCGCAGATAGACAGCTTTGCCGGTTCGATCCGCGTGCAGTGCGGCCTCAACCCTCGTCCACAACGCGGTGCCGAGCCGCTGCCGAGCCTGACTTTCTGAGCAGAATTCGAACGCCGTAAGTTCTTCGTCCTCGATACGGAGGTCGGAAATCTGCGAATCCGTCAGGCGGAGGCCGCCGAAGACAAATTTCAGCCAGTCGTCCCACCTGCTATGTGGCGACACCCAGTCGATGCACAGTAAGTCCAGTTCGTCCGAGGATAGTTCGAGGCCCAGCTCCTCACGTAGTTCACGTAGCGCTCCGACGTCCGGCGGTTCGTTGGCCTCGACATTGCCGCCGGGCAGATCCCATCCGGGCTTGTAGTTCGGATCGACGAGCAGAATTCGCCCTTGCTGGTCGAACAGGAGTACATCAGCGCTGACCAGCTTCCGAGGCAGCATCGCGTTGCCTTCGGCGATATGGGCCGCGTAGGCATCGGGGTCACGTTCGTACAGGGGTTTCTCCACAGCACTCATGACATCATCTTCTTGCGCGACTCCGCTCAGTGATGCGATCGGAATTTCGCTAGTGCCGCCTTCGGCGGCACTACGCGCCTGCAAACCGGTCCGGTTGTTTGATCACCATCGCAGGTATCCAGGTGCGAGAACGGATGGTCTCGTGCAGATGCTCGAGAAAGGCCGACACCATCGGACTGGTGCGGTACGGCTGGAGGCTGTCGAGTAGGTCGCCGAGATGACGTACAACGACATGGGATGCCAGGTCGGAGGTTGCTGCGATAACGCCGTCCGCGATCATGCAGGCATGCTCCGGGTGCCCCTGGTCGGCGAGTACTGCCGCCAGCATGAGTTGAGAGAGCGCGCGGGAGCGCGCCCGATCGGGTGACCTCAGGTCGGTCGCCCGCTGCGCGCATTCGGCAGCACGGGCCTGATCACCGAGTTGCCTGGCGCATCGCGCAGCTTCGGCAGCGAGACTGCCGTGATCGAATCGGCTGACCCAAGGCGACAGTGGGTATGCGGCAGCGGCGTCCAGCGCGTCCGCCGCCCGCTGCAGGCATGCGCGGGTTTGGCGGGCTTCGCCCAGGGCCGCGAACCCGCGGGCCTGCATCGCGAACAACCGGGCTTTGAGTTCGGGGTTGGCCGGCGCTTTCGCCAGGAAGGACTCCGCCTCGTAGGCGTGCTGGATCGCGCGCTTCGGATTACCAAGATGCAGGTCGAGATGGCTGAGACTCGTGCGTATATGCACCGGCAACTGTCGATCGGGACCCAGCTTGGCGAACTCGCGGGCTCGCATGAACTGATGATGAGCCAGTTCGTCGTGTCCTGCGTCGTGCGCCATCCACCCGGACATCTCGATCAGTCCTGCGGCGACGACGAACAACGCGGGATCGGTATCGCCGAAAAACAAGCGCGGCCCGAGATCGGTCGTGAGGTAATGGGTCAGTTCGCGGTAGAGATGGCCACCGCCCATCCTGAGATCCGCTGACCGCAAGGAGTCGACGACGGCCATATCACGTTGCTCTGCCGGAAGACGAGCATCCAAGCGCAGCAGCCGAAACGAGCCTGCCGTCGGAGAATCCGTGGCAACGTACGGTGGCACGGACATCGAATGGGTGCGACCGGGCATCTGGAACCACAGCAGTTGATGTGGAATACCGAGCAAACCGGCCCAGTGGACGAGGCTGTCCATCTGCCGGATCGGCGGACCGTTCTCTATACGGCTGATTCGTACCTGGCTGATCCCGGCCCAGCGCGCAACGTCGGCTTGACGTACAGCGGACCCATGGTCGGGGTGGCGGCGGTAAGCCGCGATGACCTTGCCCATATGCCGTTCGGCAAGTGCCCGTTTGAGCGGTGGATGGTCCCAGAAGCCCGGTGAGAGCGTCGGCGGTTCTGACTTGCCGTCGCGGACCTTGGTCGTACAAGGACCGCAAAGCGCCGTGGAATTATCTGCGGCCAGCGGTCGACCGCACGAGCGACAGCGCCGTCGTCCGCTGCCCGATGTCGTTCCCAACATTCCCCCTGAATTCCGATGAACGTATGCGTGGGCTGCTCGTCCGCTGACTACAGCCCAGCCTACCGGCCTGAACTGGGGATATAACCCGATCCGCAACCCGCATAACCGTTTGGGCATACGGCAGCCGCGTCGAGGCGGTGAAGGTGAGAGCCATTCGACCGCAAAGGAGTACGAATGTACCTCTACCGACCGAGGCTGGCCGTTGCCCTGCTGCACAGCGAGCACAACTCGGCCGAAAACGAATCGATCACCCCACAGCGTCAAGAACGACCGAAGCTACCCACCCGGCGCGCACACAACCAGTCAATCGGCGCCCTACGACTCTGGCACACCTGCAATCTCGACCTTCTCGAACGCGTCGCCGCGGGCTTGCGCAAAATCGACGCCCCCGCGGCCTGCAGAAACACCGAACCCATTCGCGGGCGGGCACACGCCGTTCACCTGATGGCCGACCACACCAAGCACGACTGCGCCCGATTCCGGCTCGCCGCGCAGTACATCGAGGACCACCAATGACCTCACCTGGCATGTTCGGGCTGTCTATCACCGAACACCGCAGCGTGCCCACCATGACGATCGAACTCGCCCACGCGGTCATGCAGAAGCACATCGATTGCCCCATCTCGGTCTGCCCGATCAAACAGCAGGCCAAGGCACGCCTCGTCGAAGCACGTCGCATGGCGCCCGCCAACCGACCGCACATGGGCTACTGACCGGAGGAATACATGCTCGACGAAATTGCCACACAGACACCGCGCCGAGCCGAAGTCCCACCACCGAAGCACCGCCTGACGCAAGCGCCGACGCCAACCATCACGGAGCTGACTCGCTTCGCCGACGCCCTGCGCCAATGGCGACCTGCCTCCGATCGGCGGAGCCCACGATGACCGACGACAACCAATTCACCCCTGAACCCACCCGCCTGCGCTTCCTGATGGCCCGCGCCCACCGCGCCGGTTACCAGCTGATCGCCGAGGCGAGGGAGCCCGGTAGATGGGCGCTGGTCGACATCGAGGACGGCGAACGATTGTTCGAGGCAACATCGCTCGCCGAAGTCGAGCAGTTCTTGCGCGAGTGAGGTTTGCGCCGAAGTCGTACGGTTAACGCGCAAATCAAGCGCTCACGCCAATGAACCCCTCGGTCGGCCGAATCACTCGAACGGGTTAGGAGTTATCTGAGTGTGAAAACGTCGAGTCGCAGACTCCTGCGCTGGTCGTGAAGGATCTGAATTTGCCTTGTCCAACACAATTGCGGACCTACACGAGCCGACGCAGCACCGCCCACCGATCACAGCGCATCCAGCAGCTCCCCCACCTCGACCGTGAAGCTATCCTGCGGTCCTTTGATCATCCGCAGATCATCCAACAGCGCTTGCAGCATCGAGCGTGCGGCCGGCAGATCACCGATCTCGCGTTTCAGGTCGCCGATTTCGAAACGCAGGTCAAGGGCGAGGTCGGAGCCGTTGCCGTCGGCGTCGGTGACCTCGGCGAGGACCTGTTCGAGTTCGGCCAGGCCGTCCTCGATATCGCCGAGCGCCATGCGGCCGCGGGCGGCGCCGGCGCGGCATTCCAGAGCCGAGCGGCTGAAACGTCCCTCGGCGCGCTGGTAGGCCTGGGCCAGCAGGTCGAATTCGCGGCAGGCGCGGCGGTCCTCGCCGGCCAGCGCCCAGGCTGCGGCCACTTGTTTGCGCAGGGCGAGGACCTTGATGTTTTCCCGGCCGACTGCGGCGGCGGCGCTGTCGATCACGCTGCTCAGCGCGTCCGCGGCTTGGGCAAATCGTCCGCCGTCGAGCAGCTGCCAATAGCGATCCTCGGCGTCGGCGATCGCGGTCTGCATATGCCGCGCCGACATCGGCGCCGTGGGTGCCGATGGCTGTGGGCGGAGCCGGGTGGGCTCGATCTGGCCGGTCTCCAGCGGAGCGTTCGGCCGTCGGAATATCCGCGTCGGGTCGGGGAATCCGGGAAGGTACAGGTCGGTGGGGGGCACCGGCGTGCCGGGGCCGGGCAGGAACGGCAGAAGGCGTTCGTAGACCGAATAGGCATCGGCCGGGCGCGATTGCGGGTCCTTCTGCACCAGATCGAGCACGAGCCGTTCGAACTCCGCGGGAACATCGAGGCCGAGTTCCCGCAGCGGCATCGGCGGCTGTTCGGTGTGGGCGAGCATGATGGAGAATTCCGAATCAGCCTCGAACAGCGGTCGGCCGCTGATCATTTCGTGGATCAGGCAGCCGAGCGCATACAGGTCGCTGAGCGGGGTGACCCGGCGGCCGTGCACCCGCTCGGGTGCCATATAGCGCAGGGTGCCGATCTGCTGCCCGGTCACAGTCAGCCTCGGCGCCGAATTGTCGAGGATCGCCGCGATACCGAAGTCGATGACTTTCACCGCACCGTCGCGGGTGATCAGCACATTCCCGGGTTTGAGATCGCGATGCACCACGGGTAGCGCATGTGCGTAGGAGAGCACGGTAGCGATTTGGGCGGCCACCGACGCCACCCAGGACAGTGGTAGCGGATGGTCGGGATCGATGTAGTTCTGCAACGGAACGCCGTCGATGAGTTCCATCACCAGGTAAACCGTCTCGAACGACGCGTCCAGCACCGCATCGAACACCTGCGGCACACCGTGGTGGCGGATGCGGGCGGTGACGCGGGCTTCGCGGCGGAAGCGTTCGGTGAACTCCTCGGCCTGCTCGGCCGTCACCACCTGGTCGACGCGAATGGTCTTCACCGCGACTTCCCGGTCCAGCACGATGTCGTAGCCACGCCACACCGAGCCCATGCCGCCGGAGGAGATCTGTTCGGTGAGCTCGTATCGGTTATCGATCCGCCGCACCCGCATAGGTCGTTCCCCTGTTCCCCTACACCACGATCAGTACGCGCCGCCGCCCCGGACAACCGGTCACGCTACGCCGTCCAGACCGTGCTGTCGCCGGATCATCCGCCAGGCGGCGCGGCTGGCATGCCGGTTGAGCGTTTCCTTGAACGCCGGCTCGGAACTGCTGAAGTACTTGTTGCCGAGGTCGGCGACGGTGTCGAAATGTTCCATCATCTTGTCCTGGAACACCTCGACGAATTTGCCCTGGAATTCGTCTTCGCTGCGGTTGGCGACGGCGGCCAGCTGCACCCCGGGATCGGCCAGTGCCTCCTGGTACGGCTTGGCCAGGTCGCCTTCGTCGAATTCGGTGCCGAACCGTTCGTTGAGTTGCTCGATCAGCTCCGAGAGCAGCGATTTCTCCGGCTCCTTCGGCGCGGCAGCGTTCTCGCCGAACCCGGGCAGTGTGGCCGGACCTTCCGGTGCCAGCCCGAGATCGAGGTCCCCGATGTGCTGAACCCTGACGTGGCTGAGATCCACCTGCCCCACATCCACACCGCCGTCGGCGCGACGCGGCAGCACGTTCAGCAGATGCTTGCCGTACAGATGCAGCAGTTCGAGCTCGGCATCCTGATACGGCACGATCTGGGCGAGGAACCCGTACTTGCGCACGTAATCGCGCAGCTCGATCCGGAACTGTTCGGCCAGCTCCACATCCGATTCCTCATCGCTATGCAGCAGCGCGCTGAACCGGTCGACCGCGGGCTGAAGGTGCCGATACAGCTCCGCGTGCAGCTTCTGCCACTTGGCCTGCGATCCGGCCGCCTGCTGTTCGGCGACCAGGTATGCCTCCGCGAACGACCGCATCTCCGATTCGATCAGGATCGGTGCGGCCATCACCTTGGTCTGTGCCAGATACAGCAGGTTCGGGTCGGTCGGCATCGTCTCGGCCAGCTCGTAGTACGGCCGGAACGATTCCTGGATGTCCTCACCGTCATTGGCGAAATCGAGCACGGCGAGATCGGCCTGGGTTTTCAGCTCATGGGTGCGGTTGAGCCGCGACAAGGTCTGCACCGCGGCGATACCGTGCAGCTTCTTGTTCACGTACATGGTGGTGAGCAGCGGCTGATCGAAACCGGTCTGGTATTTCTCGGCGACCACCAGGATCCGGTACTCCTGCTGCCCGGCACCGCCCGAACGGGTGGCGAGGTCGTCGGCGCGGGTGTAGGCGAAGGCCTTCGGCAGCTGGGATTCCGGCAAACCGCCGTTCTCCTTGGATTCGGTGGTCTCCTCACCCTCGTAGTCGAGGGCACCCGAGAATGCCACCAGCACACCGATATCCGGATACTTCTTGTCGTAACCGATATCGGCCAGGTGTCGTTTGATCGCCCGCGCCATCGCGACGGCGCTCTTACGGGAATCGGTGACAACCATCGCCTTGGCCCGGCCGCCCAGCAGATCCCGGGTGTGTTCGACGAAGTGCTCCACGATCACCTGCGCTTGCTGCACAACCGTGGAGGGATGGGTGAGTGCGAACCGGGCCAGCATCGTCTTGGCCTTGGATTCGGGGACCTCACGGTCGGAGGGGTTCTCGTTGACGAGGCGGTAGAACGTCTTGTAGGTGACGTAGTTGCGCAGCGGGTCGAGGATGAAGCCTTCCTCGATGGCCTGGCGCATCGAATAGGTGTGGAAGGGGCGATACCGGTCGCCGTCCAAGGTGCCGAACGATTCGAGGGTCTTGGCCTTGGGCGTTGCCGTGAAGGCGAAGTACGACAGATTCGGCGCCTGCGCGCGTTCGGCCGCCTTACGGTCGAGACGCTGTTCCAGCTTCAGCTCCGTCGCGCCGTTGTCCTCGTCGTCGGCATCCAGGCCGAGATCGCGCAAGGCCGCGCGGACCGCGGTCGCGGCATCACCGGACTGTGACGAATGCGCCTCGTCCACGATGATCGCGAACTTCCCGCCACGCAGCTCGGTGGGATTGCGGCGCAGGAAATCCAGCAGCGCCGGGAAAGTGTGCAGGGTGACGGTGATGATCTTGCCGGATTCCTGGGTGAGCGCATTGGCCAGCTGCTCGGATTTCGCCCCCTGCTTATCGTCGATCTTGACGACCAGCCCATGCACCCGCTCGAAACTGCCGACGGTCTCGCGCAGCTGACTGTCCAGATTGCGCCGGTCGGTAATGATGATGATCTTGTCGAACACCGGAGTGCCAGGCTGCAGCCCGGCCGCCGGATCGAGCAGCGCAGGGTCAGCAGCGGTGTGCAGATCGGTGAGCCGGTGCGCGAGCCAGCCGATGGTGTTCGACTTACCCGAGCCGGCCGAGGCCATCACCAGATAGTTGTGCCCCGCACCATGTGTGGCCGCATGCGCGGTGAGCTTCTTGACCACATCCCACTGGTGGTAGCGCGGGAAGATGATCGTCCGGTTGCCCCGCCCGCCCGGGCCTTTCGACTCGTGCGTATGCACGAACCGTTCCAGCAGATCGAGCCAGTTGTCCGGATGCCAGATCTGATCCCACAGGTAGGCGGTCGCATGTTTGCCCTCGACCGTCGGCGCCGGATTGCCCGCACCGCCGGCTTTCCCCGGGCCCTCGGAACCGGTATTGAACGGCAGAAACCGCGTCTTCTTGCCTTTCAGCTGGGTCGCCACGAACACCAAGTGCGGATCGACCGCGAAGTTCGCGATCACCCGCCGGGTGAAGATCAGCTCACTGGGATCGCGTTCGTTGCGATACTGCTCTTTCGCATGCTCCACCGTCTGCCCGGTGAGCGGATTCTTCAACTCCGCCGTAGCCACCGGAATCCCATTGAGTAACAAGGCGAGATCGAGCCGATGCTTGGCATCGGCCTGCTTCGTCGCATACGGCAGCTCCCGCACCACGGTGAGCCGATTCTTGCTGTAGTCATGCAGATCATCCGCCGAAGTCACCAGATTCGGCTTGAAATACGCCAGCCTGATCCGCACCCCACGATCCTTCACCCCCGACCGCAGCGTCTCGATCAGCCCCTTCACCCCGATCTGCTGATCCACCGCCTTCGCGAACCCCAGCTCGGCGGCATGCTGGTCACCACCGTAGAAGGAGACCAACTCATCCCACTCCTGTTGCTGAGTCGCGCCGATGAAGGCGAGCAATTCGCCCAGATCCATGCCGAGCTCGGGCTTGTACTCGTGCGGATTGCCCTGGTACCAGCCGTTTTCGTGCATGGCTGCGACGATGGAATCGCCGAAGGTGAGTTCGTCATGGACTGGGCTCATTGCGGTTATACCCCCTGGGTTGTGTTTCGGCCGCTGGCGGTTGTTACGTCGAACTGGCCGGTTACGGCGGCGGTGATGAGGGCCTGGCGGCGTTCGGAGAGCAGCGCGTTAGATCGTTCGATCGCGCGGGATGTCCGGTGCGCGACCTCGGCTCTACGGCTCAGTTCGCCAGCAACAGACCGCTGAATGTTACTCGGCACCAATGGAACTTCAATCGCCAGAATGTCCTCCGATCGGAGCTTGATCGTCTGGCCTGACTGTCCTCGGAGAAGTAGCTGTACCTGCCCGCGTACCGGCCGACTAGCGAGGGCTGCCGTCACAAACTGAGGATCCCAGCGATGATCGAGGCGCAAACGGTATAACAGATCGCTGAGAAGAAGCTTCCGCCCGCCTGTCGCAGCGAGGGCAGCAACGCCAACATGCGCAGGCGACCCGCTGCCTCGTGTCAGGAGAATGTCGCCGTCCCTAACTTCATATCTGAGAGATGGCGAAATCCCGGCGGGTAGGCGCTTATGCTCCTCTGGCCTAAACCTTCCGGTGCTCACTGCACTGGTCTTGAGGACCGCCCATTCATCAATCTGAGCCTCTGCGTCGTCACACTGTGGGCTCCAACCCTGCTCAATCGATGCCGACACCCTTCGCAATGCAATACGGCCAAACTCGACAAACAACGCCTCAACTACATTTGCCAAGTCGGACTCGATCCGTTCCTGTACGCAATGCTTCTGCCGGTCCCTGGCGACCTGGAGTCGGTCGATGCGAGAGGTTTCGGCGTCGAGGAAGTCGGCGATGCGGCGCTGCTCAATTAAATCTGGAATGAGGGGAGCCAGCCGCAGCACATCTTCGGGAGCAACCCGCTGATGACTACGAGTTACCGACTGCACTTGCGAATCGAGCTCCTGCCGTACGGTTTCAGATTGCAAATAGTAGGCGAGGTAATCTGGGCAAAGGCCTGCTTGTGCGCGCAGCCCGATAAATTCTGTCGACGATACCATGGGGTATTCTGATTTCCGCACATGGACAACACGACTCTTCCGCGGGTTGAGCTTGCTGATCAGCACTTCTCCACCGTCAAGCAGGAGCTTGACAGAGCGGATCCCGTCCGAATTCTCCAGCTGCCCAGTACCAATCGAATCAATCGCTGGGATGCTGTAGTGCACGACCTTCGGCCCAAGGTCCGAGGGTTCAACGACGCGACGCACTTCGTTAGCGATGGACCATAGCGGCTTTCGTTGCCAAGATCGGTTCATTTGGTCACCTCCCCCAACAACTCCTGAATCTCCGCCTCCAACGCCTTCAACTCCGAGTCGATCTCTTCCAACGGCCTTGGCGGCGTGTACACGTAGAAGTGGCGGGTGAACGGGATCTCGTACCCGATCTTGGTCTTGCTGTGGTCGATCCACGCATCCGGCACGTGCGGGAGCACTTCGCGGGCGAGGTAGTCGTTGACGTCTTCTTCCAGCGGAACGTTCTCGTAATCCCGCAGTTCGGTGTCGGGTTCGGGGGAACCTTTGACGAGCTGGACCTCCCCTTCGGGATCGCGCACGCAGAGAGCGTCACGGAAGGCCTTGGCGAATGGGGCGCCAGTGGGCCAGGGTTCGCCGGCGCCCGCTACCGCGTCCTTGAGGGCGGTGATAGCGTCCGCCTTGGTTTTCCAGGTGGAGCCGACAAGGGGGCGGAGCAGATCACTGAAGACAGCGGTGTCGGCATACTGTTTGCGGACGGGAGCCGAGGCGGCGAGTTGGTCGAGAGCTTCCTCGGTGAGTTCGAAACGCACGCGCAGCGGGCGTTCGACGGTGATGCGCTGGTAGCCGAAATCACTGTTGGCGAAGACCTTCACCTTGCTGTGCAGGGGGTGGTCTGGGTCGGCGGCCACGTCGAGGGCGTCGCGGTAGAGGCGCGTGATCTCGGCGATCTGGTCTTTGCCGACGAGTTTGCGCTTATCGCCCAGGGATTTCCGCATCTTCTGCCAGTAATCGCGCGCATCCAGCAGCACCACCTTGCCTTGATGCTCGGGTGATTTGCGGTTGGTGAGGATCCAGAAGTAGGTGGAGATGCCAGTGTTGTAGAACAGCTGATCCGGCAGCGCGACGATCGCCTCGAGCCAGTCGTTTTCGATGATCCACCGGCGGATATTGGATTCGCCGGATTCGGCGGCGCCGGTGAACAGCGGCGAACCATTGAAGACGATGGCGATGCGGCTGCCGCCGCCATCGGGGCCGACGGGCTTCATCTTCGAGATCATGTGTTGCAGGAACAGCAGAGACCCGTCATTGATCCGGGGCAGGCCGGCACCGAAGCGGCCCGCATCGCCGAGGGTCTTGTGCTCCCATTCGACGGCGTCCTTGACCTTCTTCCACTCCACCCCGAACGGCGGATTGGCGAGCAGATAATCGGCGCGCAGATGCTTGTGCCCGTCGTCGCTGAACGAATTGCCGAAGACGATGTTATCGGGGTCCTGATCCTTGATCATCAGATCCGACCGGCAGATGGCCCACGATTCGGGGTTCAGCTCCTGGCCGTAAACCTCCACCCGCGCATGCGGATTCAGTTCCTTGATGTGTTCCTCGGCCGCGCTGAGCATGCCACCGGTACCGCAGGCGGGGTCGAGCACCTTGCGGGTGACACCGGGCGTACCCACCAGATCGATATCCGGTGCGATCAGCAGGTTCACCATGAGCTCGATGACCTCGCGCGGCGTGAAGTGCTCACCGGCGGTTTCATTCGACTGTTCCGCGAATCGCCGGATCAGCTCCTCGAACACATAACCCATATTGTGGTTGGACACCAACGCGGGACGCAGGTCCAGATCGGCGAACTTGCCAATCACCTGATACAGCAGACCGGCACCGTCGAGACGCTTGATCTGCTGCGCGAACTCGTACTTCTCCAGCACTTCCCGCGCGTTGTCGGAGAACCCGCCG
This sequence comes from Nocardia sp. CDC519, assembly GCF_059509835.1. Taxonomy (NCBI): domain Bacteria; kingdom Bacillati; phylum Actinomycetota; class Actinomycetes; order Mycobacteriales; family Nocardiaceae; genus Nocardia; species Nocardia sp. CDC519. Next base: position 5,247,798 of record NZ_CM183377.1, read on the forward strand.
ACGTAGTTGGTCATGTTCTTCGCCACCTGCCCCGGATCGGACAGGATCGACTTCAAAGTCAGCGGCGTGACGTTGTAGAAGCGAACCCCCGACGCCTTCTTCAGGAACGGATCCAGGTCAAGGTCGCTACCCTTGCGCGCCTCCACCACCGCGAGCACCTTCTCCCGCGTCGGCTCCAGCACACACTCCAGCCTCCGCAGCACGGTGAACGGCAGGATCACCTTGCCGTAGTCGGACTGCTTGTAATCCCCACGCAGCAGATCAGCGACCGACCATGCGTGATTGGCCAGTTCGGTGTGCTTGTTGGTGTTCACTTCCTACCTTTCCGAGATGTCGGTTCCGCGGCGGCGGAGTGGTCGTGCGGTTCGAGCGCGCCGACGGTGAGGCCGGCGGTGACGAGTTCGGTCAGTCTGCCCGCGGTGTCGTCGGCGCGGCGGGCGGCTGTGCGTAAACGATGTAGCTGACGGAAGGCGGCACCGTAGCGCTGTTGCTGCTCGAGCGGCAGCAGCGGGATGCGCAGGCGGCTGGGGATCACGCGGATCGTGGTCGCGCCGACCATGGCCGCGGTGTTGTCGGGTCCGGTGGCGAATCCGGCGAGGAACCACGGGTCGACGCGGGTCGGGTCCGGGCGCAGCAGGAAGACACTCGGCCCGAGCACGGCGCCCGCGTCTGCGGTACCCGCGACCCTGGCGCCGAGCCGGCCATCGCGGGTGGCGCGCAATTGCGGGATCACCACATCGCCCGGTTCGATCACCACCACCGAACCGGCCCAGTCCGTATCGACCACTGCTGACGGGGCGGCACCGGTGGCCAGATCGCGGCCGGTGAGCACCGGCCTGCCGAGATCGGCTTCGGCCACCGGCTCGGCGTCCTCACGCGACCGGTAGGCGAGCACCCGCAGTGCGCCGCCCTTGTCGAGATCGGCAACGGTCGCGGTACGCCACGGCTTCTCTTCGGCAGCGGAGAGTTCGGGCAGCTCATCGAACGCACCACGCAGCGCCGAGATCTCACCCGACAGTTCGAGCACGGTGGATTCGACGGCATCCACCGTCCGGCCGGCGTCGACCGCGGCACGGACGTACCGCCCGGGAGTCAGGTCGACGTCTTCGTCGAGCACGTCCATCACACGCACCACAGCCGCTACATCGGCGGCAGCGGCGGATCTGATATCACCGCGATCGAAGGCGCGCCACGCCTCGAGGGTGGTGTCGGACAGATCCCGCCACGCGCTCGGATGCCCCACCGCGGCACCGCGCCCGGACACATCGATGAACAGCACGTCATCGGCACCGGAGCCGTCCGGGCCACGCAACACCCACAGTTGCAACCCCAGCTGCCGTGGCGGCGCAGCACCCGCCGGTAGTCCGATGACCGCGCGAAGCGCGCCCTGACGCAGCAGCTCACCCCGAATGCGGCGGCCCGTAGGGCGTGAGGCGACGGCGGGCGGCAGCAGCAGCACACCGGTCCCACCTGGCCGCAGGTGCGCCAAAGCGTGCTGCACCCATGCCAGCTCCGATTCCCCACGTGGTGGCACGCCGTACTTCCAGCGCGGGTCCAGAGCCAGCTCATCGGCACCCCAATCACGCTGCTGATAGGGCGGATTGCACAACACAGCGTCTACTTCGACTCCGGGGAACGCATCGCCGGTAAGGCTGTCGCCGGTGCGAACGGCGCTCTCGGTGTCCGGGGCGTTCACCAACAACAAGATCGCGGCTCGCTGCGCCTGGACGGGCAGTATGTCCTGGCCGAAGCAGGCGCGGGCCCCGGCGCGGGATGCCGCGACCAGCAGGCTGCCGCTCCCGCAGGCCGGATCCAGCACCCGGTCCATGGATGCCCCCGCCGAGGGACGGGCGAGCTCGGCCATGAGGTCGCCGACCCCGTCCGGAGTGAGGTAGACACCCGTCGTCGGGGCTTCCTCCAATCCGCGCTCGGCCAGCGCCTCCACCGTCTGCGCCACACCCGCATCGGCCACCGCCGCACGGATCGCCCGTACTACCTCGGAATCGGTGTTCCCGCGTGTCGAGGCGCCGGCTCTTGCCGTGGCAGCGAGCTCGTCCATGAGCCAGGGGATGTCCGACGGCGCGACCTGCGCGCGCAGCAGAGTGCGCAGTTCCCGAAGGGGTGACTCCGCGGACTCCACGCCGTGCTCACGCAACCAATCCCGGACATCACCGAGGTCGAACACCGGCCGCGATTCGCTACCGCCCGCGGGAGGCGGGAAGTCGGGGTGCCGCCGGCGCCAGTTGCTGACGGTCGCTCGGGTGACACCGGCCAGCCGGGATATCTCCGCGGCGGTGACCAGTGGGGCGGTCTCTGACATACGCCTCCTCTCGTGTGTGGATAGCTTTGCCTATCGTCACGTTAAAGTCAATCACGAAACTAATGATTGACAATGTTTTCACAGTCTGCGTATTGTTGCGTTGCGTCAGCGGGGACAGTCCGGTTTGTCACACCGTTCAGCCCGATCAGCTTGTGTCACAGGAGGTTTGCCATGCGTCATCACCGCGATCAGCTCACCGATCGTGCACACGGCCGGGGCGCACGGCGCCGGCTCACCACGCGCGGCCACCGGCCCCTGCGCCTGCGGCACGGAGACGACCTGCGCGATCTGCCTCCGCTACCGCGCCGATCCCGATGCGAGACGACCGGCAAGATCCGCTACTTCGACCCCGAGACCGCGGAGCTGGCGCTGGCCGGAATCGATCACCGCGATCCCCGGCGGCGCGAACGGCGCACCTATCGCTGCCACCACTGCGCTGGATGGCACCTGACCAGCCAGCCACTCGACAACAGCCATATCCCTACCGCCGGCGCGACGCCGGCGGACTGACCCAGGAGAACCCGTGTTCACTCGACTCACCGCCACCGCCCTCACCGCTTCCGCCGCAGCCGCCCTCGTCGCCGGTCTCGGCGCCGGCACCGCCTAGGCCGAAACGCATATCCGCCACTACTCCGGCTACGACGCCGAATGGGCGTGCAACGCCGATAAGGCTGCCCTGGGGAGCGTCCCCGGATCTGTGGTGTTGTGCGATCGGCTCAACGGCGGCCGGTACCGGCTCTCCGTCGTACCCCATGCCGAGATTCCGCTGCACATGCTGACGCTGATGGCGCCCGGCAGCTTCGACGGTCTCTCATGATCCGCTGACACGTCCCTGACGGCAAGCCGCCGCCAGACCGCCGACCGCAAACCCAGGATGGTTCGCGGTCCGATCACCACTGCCCAGATGAGGCAACCTTGCGCGCCGACCATCACCGGTCCGGGCGCGAAACCTTCTGACCGAAACCCTTTCCACTAGAATAGATTCGAGGTTCGCCATGCGCACACTCGCGCATTCCTTCGCCCTCCTGACCATCACCGCCGCCCTCGTCACGGGCGGCGCACAGGCTGCCACCGCCGCGCCCATCGACTCCGGCTCCGCCAGCGGTAGCGCCGGCTCCGGCAGCTCCGGCCCGCAGCGCAGCGCGGCCGACCGGCAGTTCCTGCGCGAAAGCTACTACGACGACGAGAGCTACAACGTCCAGGACGCCGCCATCGGCCTCGCGCACAGCCAGTGCGGATACCTGGACGCGTACGGAAATTCGGCGACCAACCGCATCTACCTGGCCGAAAGCTCCAGGGACGCCGTCGAATACCCCTACATCTTCCTGCATGCCGCGATCGACGCGTACTGCCCCTGGCACCGCATCTGACAGCTCGCCCGCTTCCCTGAACCACCGTCACCACGCGCCGGCAAACCCGCCGGGGCACACCCTCCCCAGGAGTCTCGATGACCTACCAGACCGGCCCCCAGCCCTACCCGCACCCGTTCCAGCCGCCGCAGCCGCCCAAGCGCAAGATGCCTGTCTGGCCGTGGATTCTGATCGGCGCCGTCATCCTGCTGTGCGGCGGATGTTTCGGAATCGTCGGCATCGCGGCGAACAACTCGTCCGATAGCGACGCGACCTTCACCACCGCCGCGAGCCCGGAACCGGGCAAACCCGCCGAAGCGAAGTCGGACACCGCACCCGCCGGCGCCTCGGTCCGCGACGGCAAGTTCGAATTCACCGTCACCGCAGTGGATCCTCCGGTATCGACCGTCGGCGACAACCCTTACATGCGAAAGACCGCACAGGGCGAATACATCCTCGTACACGTCACCGTGACGAACATCGGTGACCGGCCGCAAACCTACTTCAGCAGCAACCAGAAGCTGTTCGACGATCAGGGCCGCCGGTACGAGAACGACACCATGGCCGAAATCAACGTCAACGACCACCTCTCCACGCCGATCAACCCGGGCAATTCGGTCGAGGTCACCATCGTCTTCGACGTTCCTGTCGGGACAGTGCCCGCATCGCTCGAGCTGCACGATTCGATGTTCTCGGGTGGGGCGAAAGTCGCACTGCGATGACTCCGGATGGCCTGCCAGGCCACCCCCGCCTCGGGTAGCCCAGCTCCGACTGCAGACGGTTGTGCTCGTCGCTGAAGCCGCGGGCACACGGGTTGCCGGGTTGTCGCCAGAATCTTGTCGACAGCACGATTCAACTGTTTCGCCATATATATCACCCGGTCTATGCCACGGATGCCCTCGAAGTTGCCGCGAGCGGAATCTGTCTCGACGTTTGCCGAGACCACACACTCGGCTGGGAGATCCCGGTTAGGATCGGGGCGGCTCACGATTGACGCCTCTCTGGCCTCCAGCACGTCGAGGCCTTCTCACACGATCAGGGGGATCGTTGATGCAAGAACTGTCATCTGTCACCAGTACATCCGATTCGTCCACCCGACGTCTCACCGATCTCGTCGCCGCGGCGCTGGCAGCCGACACCACAGTGCCCGCCACGGTCGCAGAGACTGTCCTCGCGTCTTTCCCGGAGAGCGCCGGCCCCGCGACGAGCGGTACGGGTGACACGCTGGCCGGGATGTTCGTCCGATCGATCACGGTCAGCGGCTTTCGGGGGATCGGGCCACAAGCCCGGCTCCCCATTCAGCCCTCACTCGGCCTGACTCTCGTGGTAGGCCGAAATGGGTGTGGCAAGTCCAGTTTCGCGGAGGCTGCCGAGTTCGCGATCACCGGCGATAACAAGCGCTGGGCGAATAAATCCAAGATCTGGAAAGACGGCTGGCGCAACCTGCACGAAGGCACGACACCGTACATCGCTGTCGAGTTGCAGACCGAATGCCCGGACAACCCGCTGACCATCAGCGGAAGCTGGGGCCCAGGCACCGCCCTGGAGGCTGGTCAATGGATATCCCAGCGCAAGGCGGGTGATGCGGGCCCGCTGGACCGTTCGCGACTCGCGCAACCTCTCGAACTGTATCGCCCGTTCCTTTCCTACAGTGAGCTGGGATCTCTCATCGACGGGACACCGAGCAGCATGTACGACGCGCTGCACAGCCTGCTCGGCCTGGACGACCTCACGACCGCGTTGGCGACCTTGCAACGCAGACGCCTCGATCTCGACAAAGCGATCAAGGAAACCAAGCGCGGCAAGGAAACTCTGCTCGCGGAACTCTCGATCCTCGAGGACGAGCGCGCGCGAACGGTCGAACAACAGCTGCAGGCGCGCCAGGTCGATCTCGAGGCGCTCTCGCGTGTTGTGCTCGGGGCCGAGGAATCGTCGGGAGCGGGTGCATCGCTGTCAGCGGTAACCGCCGTCGAGCTGCCATCGGAAGAAACCGTCGAAGCTGCTCTCACCCGGCTCACCGCCGCGACCACCCACCTCCTCGGCGTCGCGACTGCCGATGCCGAAACAAGCTCGCGGATGCTCGACATCCTCATACTCGCATCCGAATTCGCCGAGGATGCCGACTGCCGGTGCCCGGTGTGCGGTGAGGGCGAACTCGACGAGCAGTGGCGGGACTCCACACGGCAGACGATCTCCGACATCCGCGCTCGCAGGATAGAGCTCGCCGAGGCGAAGAAGGAACACGAGGAGGCGTTAGCTCACGTCCGCGAGCTGATCCGACCGCTTCCCGCGCCCCTGTCGAACTGCCCGATAGACTCGACGGCCGCTGTCCTCGCGTGGCGGGAGTGGGCCGAGCTCGAGGGCAGCGAGCCCACCTCGCTGCCCTCCCGAATGCCCGCCCGCCATCGGCGGGCGCGTGCCGAGTTGGCCGCGCTACAGGCGCGCGCGCGGACCGAACTGGCCAGACTCGATGACGTCTGGGCACCGCTGGCCCGGCAGATCGCTGCCTGGGTCGAGATGGCGACGGCCTGTGCCGGCGCCCCTGACGAGCTGAGAACAGTCAAAGCCGCGGAGAGCTGGCTCAAGAACGCGGCCGGGACCCTGCGCAATGAGCGCATGCGGCCGCTGACCGAGCTCTCACAGCGGGTCTGGACAACACTGCGACAGCAGAGCAATGTTGAGCTCGGCGACGTGGTACTGGAGGGGACGGCGCAGACTCGGCGAGTCAATCTCGACGTCACCGTCGACGGCGTTGCCGGCGCGGCGCTGGGGGTCATGAGCCAGGGTGAACTGCACGCGCTCGGACTGTCGTTGTTCCTGCCGCGGGCCACCGCTGAGCAAAGCCCATTCCGGTTCCTCATGATCGATGACCCCGTGCAATCGATGGACCCCGCGAAGGTCGACGGCTTGGCGCGGGTGCTCGCCGACGTCGCCCGCACAAGGCAGGTCATCGTCTTCACTCACGACTTGCGCCTTCCAGAAGCCGTGCGGCGCTTGCAGATTCCCGCGACAGTACTCGACGTGCAGCGGCGGGAACGATCCGTTGTCGAAGTTCGGGTGTCGATCGACCCGGTTCGGCGTTACATCGACGACGCTCGCGCGCTGAGTCTCACCCGCAACCTTCCCCGCGCGGAGGCCGACGAGATGATCGCACTGTGCTGCCGGCTCGCGATCGAATCAGCAGCCACCACCAAGGTCAGACGTGTCCTCGGCGAGCACGGATTCCGCCAATCCGACATCACCGAGCAGCTCGACAGGGCCGAGCGCACCGTACAGAAGCTGGCACTGGCGGTGTTCTATGACCGGACCAGGGAATCCGAGGTGCTCACTCACCTCGACAAAGAACTGGCACCCTGGGCGTCCGAAGTTGTCCGGACCTGCAATAGCGGCGCCCACGGCAGCACTCGGGACGAACTCGGTGATCTCGTCAACCGCGCGGAGAGGATCGCCAAGTGGATCAATCGCTGACTGCCGTCCATTCTCGTCTGCATACCGCGGACATACTCATCACCGACGCGGGTTCCGACGTCGGCGGGATGTGGCCGCGAGCCGCGGCCTGGATGCTGCGGATCGCGATCGAACAGGCCATCCTCGAGTTGTGGCGGGCCGTGTCGCCGCAGATGGAGCGTGTGACCGTGCGGGCACAGCTGCTGGTCCTGCCCAAATACATCGGCGAGGAAGCCGCAGCCGAAGCCCGTCTGCTGTGGTCGGAGCTGTCGGCGACAGCTCACCACAACGATTTCGAACTGGCACCGGCGGTTCATGAACTACGCCGCTGGCAGGAAGCCGCGCACCGTGTGGCCGATGCTGTCGATACGGCCATAGCAGCCCGCAAGGTGCAATAGACGACGCACGCAACCCACGGAACTGGGGCTCCGGGTCGGCGCCGGCCCGCGCGAGACCTATGGCACACGGGCTCCGACGGCCTACCCTGCCGGCTGGCACCCCGACCCGCAGCGCGTCGCCAGTTGGCCGTGGTGGAGCGGGAAGGCGTGGACCGACTACACCGGTTGACACCTGGCGCCTCGCCGTCGCCACCGGCGATCCATCCCGGACGTCGACATTGGTCCACGCCGGGATAGCCCGCCGATCACCGCGTCGCCATAGCCTCCAGCCGCCCGTCCAGCAGCCCATCCGACAGCGCGGCGTGCAGCCCTTTCATGGCCGACATCATGCCGCCGAGGTCTTCGATGGTGTCGTTCAGTTCCCGCAGCAGGGTTGCGATGCGTTGTTGTTCCTCGATCGGCGGGACGGCGATCTCGATGCGGCCGAGCGCTTGGCTGCCGATCGAGGGAATCGACCTCACGGCCGCCTGCTTCTCCACCCTCGCCGAGGACCACACCAGGTACTCGAAGAGGTATGCCGGATCTACCTTTTCGGAGTCTGGCCGTAGGCGCGTGACGTTCGGGTTCAGCAGCCACCCACGCTCTTCCGCGGTCACCAGGGCGTAATGGCCGACCGTCCCGGTCCGGACGCACACGATGTCGTTCTCGGCGGTCCGGTATGGCTCGAGTTTGGCCGGCACCGGGCCGGTTTTACCGAGGTCGGATTTCTTGAAGCGCCGCGTGCCGATGTTTTTCGGCCTGATCACCGTGACTGTTCCCGAGTCGGTGATCCTCATCAGCGGACCGTAGCTTCCCGATGGTCCCGGCTGGATCGTGCATACCTCGGATAGTGGTCGCCGCTGCCAGCCCGCCGGCAGGCCACTGCCTTCCAGGGCAAGTTTGCCGAACCGGAGTCGCGACCACTTCCCCAGGTCGATGCTCGCCAGGCGCTCAGCGATCTCTTCCTGGTGCTCTTCTGCCCGCGACCGGTACGTCTCGGCCTCCGAGGGTGCGGAGATCAGGTATTCCTCCGGTATCAGCGAATAGTCCGCGGCCGCTACGGCTTCAGCGGAGACAAGCACCGCACGCCCGCCGGAGGGGAGGTCCGCCACACCCTTCCCGGCAATGGATTGCGGATCGCGGACCAGTTCGGCGATCCGCTCACCATGATCGAGCTGGGGCAGCGCACCGGTGTGCCGACGGGTGATCATCGGCAGTGCGTCGACGAACAGGATCACAACTGAAAATGGAGGAAGCTCCGACACCGTGTTGGTGCGGATCGCGGGGAAAGGTTGTTGAGCCGCGGAATATCGCCGATGCAAAGAGTTCCGGTCCCGGAACACGAAACCGACCCTGGCCGCGATACTGATCCAGTGGGCGTGGTCTCGCTCACTGGACCACTCGGCTGGGCCGTCCGGGAGTCCGACACCGACTAGCAGCACCGTGTCTGCGCCGCAGGAGCCCCGTGCGTGCACTGTCGGACGGCAGCCCACGGGCCGCTTACTCTTCGCCTGCATCTCCTGAACAGCTCGCCGACGCAAACGGACCACTCGATGCCTGCTCCGATATAACCTTTTTCTCCGATCAAGATTCGGCAGGTGATCTCTCCGCCGTCAGCGTTGTTCGTGGCGGTCATGGAGACATACTTGCCGAGGCCGTCGATCGTCACGTCCGTACTCCCCGGGATGCCGTAACGAGCTCGATTCACGCCGAAGCGATGAGTTCGGCCGCTGCGCGGAGTCTGCCTATGTGACACCCCGTGCACCGGAAGGCGAGCATCCTCACCTCGGAGGAGATGGAGGCCAGATGAGCAATCCGATTCGGCTGTATATGACGATGTCGCTCGACGGCTATATCGCCGGTCCGGACGATCGTCCGGGCCAGGAGCTCGGGCGGGGTGGGGGACGGCTCTTCAATTGGCTCGACGACCGGGAGTCCGAGGGGCCCAGCGGGCTGGTTTATCGCGAGGCGATGGAGACCGGTGCGGTGATTTCCGGGCGTCGGACCTTCGAACTCGCGGGACGTTGGCAAGGGGATCATCACGATGGTGTGCCGATCTTCGTCCTCACCCATCATGTCGATGACGGGGACGTGCCGCCCGGGCATGCGCGGTTCGTCACCGACGTCGACGAATGTGCTCGTCAGGCGCGCGCGGCCGCTGGGGGCCGGGCGGTGATGGTCCATGGGGCGGGTGCGGCCCAGGCGCTGCTGCGGGCCGGGCAGATCGACGAGATGGAGATCCATCTGGTTCCGGTTCTCCTCGGGGGCGGCCGGAGGCTGTTCGATCAACTAGGTGACCGCGTCGAACTCGAACTCGTCCGGCGGCTCGAGGACCGCGACGTCACGCACCTCCGCTATCGGGTGCGCCGATCCGAGGAGGGCGAGTGAAAACGCTCTTCGTCGCCTTTCGCGTCACCGACCTGGATCGCTCGCTCGATTTCTACACCGCGCTCGGCTACGTCGAGCTCGGCCGGGTCGATAGTGGCGGCGGGACTCTCCTCGCGCTACTCCAGTTCCCCGGCGAGCCGGCTGCCTCGCTCGAACTGGTCCACCGCCCCGCCGATGGACGCGTCGACGTGGGCAGCGGTGTCGATCACCTCGCGATCCAGGTGGACACACTTGCCGGCACTCTGGAGCGGCTGACCCGCGTCGGCCTGGAGCCAGGGCCCATCGAGTACCCGGGTGGGCCTGACGGCCCGAAGACGTCGTGGCTCACCGACCCCGATGGCTACCGGATCGAGCTGGTGGAGTGGCCGCCCGGCCACCACGGCGGGATAACGTCCGCCGACTTCTCCTGAACGGTGCGGTGGGCGGGCCATGCGCTCGGTCATCGCGAGACCAGGTGCCGTCCTCGAGCGGACCGCGTTGTGTGTGCCGCTGAGCCTTCCGCTTCCGGGCGGACGGCACGCGACACACCACGCACTCGTTCCACACGCACCCCCGCGCGGATCCGGTCATACTCCCCCTTCCCCTCGTCCCGCATCATGAACCCATGTCGGAATTGAAATGGGACGACGTCAAGAACTTCTTCGACCCCGCTGTCATGGGCGCACTGCCGGACGTCTACGTGCACGACACGACCGTCGAGGACTGGCAGGCCGTGTTCGATCTGGTTCGGTCCAGTGGGTGGGAGTGGGAGTTTCGGGAGGGGGACGAGGTCAGGGCGTTGCCTTCGGCTGCCGAGGTGTTGGGGCGGGGCGACGATGACGAGGTGGTGAGTCTGCGGGTTCGGGTGGCGCCGGAGTTGGAGGCGATATTTCGGCCGTGGGATGAGACGCAGGTGGAGTTCGATGTCGACTTGCGGGAGTTGCAGGGGCAGGTGGGGGTCGATGTGTTGTGCGGGTTCCTGGGCGCTGTCGGGCGGCTGTTGGGGAAGAAAGTGGTGATGGAGGCCGAGGGGGATTTCGGGCATCCGGTGCTCGGGTATTCGCCCGAACAGGATCGGGTGGTGGTGCTGGCGGAGCCGGAGAGCTGAGCGGTTGGGCCACCAGGCAGGTGATTGCGGACCTACACTGGGCGGGTGTTTGTTCGACGGCTGATCGCAGCGTCCATGTTCGCCACTCTGACCGCGTTCGGCGCGGGTGCCTGCACCATGCAGGGTGATGGATACAAGAGCGAGTGCAAGGTCGAGGGCTGCGTCATCACCTTCGAGCGCGGAGTCGACGCCGAGGCGAACGTGCTCGGGCTGAAGGTCAAGGTGGTCTCGGTGGAGGGGAACATGGTCACCCTCTCGGTCGGCGGGCAGGAAGTGTCTGTGCCGGTCGGTGAATCGGGGTCCGCCGAGGGCAACACGGTGACGGTGCGTGAGGTGACCGACAGCCAGGTGGTGGTCGAGATTTCCTCCGGGTTGCAGCCCGGCGGCTGATGCGACGGCGAGCGCTACGCCGAATCGTTTCCGCTCATGCCTGCCTGGTTGGCGAGCATCGGCGAGAAGGCCGGGATCATGCCGATCGTGTCATCCCCGGCGCGACCGGTGTCCCCATGGGGCTTCCGAAGACGCTCCAACGGGTGGCCGAGTCAGTGGCGGCGGCTCGTCAGCTCTACCCCGAGGCGCCGCGACCGGTCTCCCCGGACCCCTACACCCTCGATTCCGTACGGTCGGTGATCCCGTTCACGGTGACCCGTGAACACCCCGCCTGGGCAGGAATCCGCTCGGCCGAAGCGGCTTTGGCCGGCCAGATCTACGGGCAGCAACATCAGGCGCTGCAAGCCGACCTCGAGGCCGGACTTGTCGACGACCTGGTAGCGAAGCTGTTGCATATGCGCGTGCCCAACGGCATGGCATCGACGGTCGCACCGTGGACCGATACCGTGCCCATGCTGCCCCCCGGGCCCACAATGTGTCGCTGACCAACGTCGACACCGGGGGCACGTTCGTGGCGCCCTGGGACGTGCTCGCACGCGAAGTCCCACTCGAACCGGTGGCAGGCCTTTACCCGGAGGCGTTACTAGGTCGAATTCCATCCTGGCGCAGAGACAATGGCGCGCCTGACTGCGGCATCCGCAGCAAGGCTGGCCTGATCGCACTCGACCCGACATGAGAGAATCAACGGCGTTTCACAAGTGAATGGAGCAAGATGAGAATCGCCGCTGTTCTCGGTACGTCCGCTGTTGCTGTCGGGCTGGCCCTGTCGGTTCCGGTGCAGGCTTCGGCGCAGCCGGGGTCCGGATGCCACGAATCCTACGATCCGTGTGTGCCGATCACGTCCGATGTGGACTGTGCCGGTGGGAGTGGGAACGGGCCGGAGTACACCGGGCGGGTGCGGGTGATCGGGCCGGACGAGTACGACCTCGACCGCGACGGGAATGGGATCGGCTGCGAGAACAGCTGATTCCGGTCGCCGGGATCCGGGCGGGCTGCCCGGATCCCGCAGAATTCACCCCTCCGTCGCATTCCGGCTCACCTGATCTGGCACCGTCGGCACGCATGAGCGTCTGTCATCGCATCGTCGCCCTCTGCGCCGGACTGCTCAGCGTGAGCCTGCTTGCCGGATGCACCTCCGAGCCGCCTACGCCCGAAACGGCCCCACTCGTCTCGACGGACGATCTGCCCGAGGCCAAGCCCGGCGAGGTGCATCTGTTCGGATTCAATGACCTGCACGGGCATCTGCAACCGCCGGAAGGTTCGAATGGGCAGATCGCCGGGCACGAGGCGGGTGGGGCCGCCTACCTGGCGACGCATCTGGCGCGGCTGCGCACGGCCTACCCGGAGAGCGCAGTGCTGCTGGCCGGTGACAACTTCGGTGCCAGTCCGTTGGTGTCGTCGCTGTTCCACGACGAGCCGACGGTGCAGTATCTGAATGCGCTGCTACCTGCGGCGTCGGCCGTCGGGAACCATGAACTCGATGACGGTGTGCTGGAGCTGGCCCGGATGCAGCAGGGTGGGTGCGCGCTCGACGGGTGCTCGCCCGGAGCGCCGTTCACGGGGGCGGAGTTTTCCTACCTCGCGGCGAATATGACGAACAGCGAGGGGAAGCTGCCGCCCGGGCTTCGGCCGTGGACGATGATCGAGGCGGGTGGGCACAAGATCGGTGTGATCGGTGTCGTGACACCAGAAACCGCGCAGATCGTTTTCCCGGAGGGCATTCGCGGATACAGCTTCAGCGATCCGGCAGACGCGATCAACCGGCACGTACCGGACATGCTCAGCGCGGGCGCCGAGGTCATCGTCGGGTTGGTGCACGACGGCGGGAAACAGCAGGTGCCCGACGCCGACTACAACGGATGCGCGAACATCACACCGAACGTGCCCGAGCTGGCCCGGCGCACCGATCCGGCGGTGCGCGTGCTGTTCACCGCCCACAGTCATCAGTCCTATGTGTGCGAATTCGACGGCAAGATCGTGACGCAGGCGGCCTCGTATGGTCGGCTGATCACCGACGTCACGCTGCGCTTCGGTAACGGTGGCGTGGACGTTCGGGCCGTCAACCGGGTGGTGACCCGGGACGTAGCGCCGGATCCGGCCACGGTCGAGCTGATCGACTTCCTCGCCGCCGAAGCCGCGCCGAGGGCCGAGCGGGTGGTGGGAACCGCGGCCGAACCCTTGCCGAAATCGGCTGCACCGGGCGCGGAATCGCCGTTGGGCGATGTGATCGCCGATGCCATGCTCGACACGACGGCCGGACCCGCGCAGGCGGTGGCGGCGTTCATGAATCCGGGTGGGGTGCGCGCCGATATCGGGGCGGGTCCGATTACGTTCGGCAGCATCTACCAGTCGCAGCCGTTCGGCAATCAGGTGGTGACCGTCAGCCTGACCGGTCGTCAGATCGTCGAGCTGCTCGAACAACAGTGGAGCAAGCCGGATAAGCCGATCGTCCTGTCGGTGGCGGGCATCTCCTACGCCTATGACGATGCGGCGCCGATGGGCAACAAGGTCGATAGAAGCAGCATCCGAATCGGCGGAGAGCCGGTGAACGAGGTTGCGGTGTATCGGGTGACGACGAACAACTTCCTCGCCTCCGGTGGTGATGGGTTCAGTGTGTTCACCCGCGGGACCGATCTGACCGTTGGGCCGATGGATCTCGATGCGCTGGAGGCTTACCTGAGCGCACGCGGACCGGTCGCACCTCCGGCTGTCCGAGTGGAGCAGCGCTGATCTTGGTTGCTGCCCACCCGCACGGGCCGCCCACGAAGACCACGTCGACGCCAGCGCGATCACCAGGCACGACCGCGACCGAATGGACCAGCACAGATGATGCCGGTCGCGGCTCGAACCGCGTCCGATCAGGCGATGCCCTCGTTCACACTGGCACCCCAGCGGACGAGCTTCAGCCGCCCTTGATCCTGAATCCACTGGGAAACTGAAGCATTCGGCACCGGCGGCAGTTCCTCGGGCAGCTCCGACCCCGGACCTGCGAAGATGCGACGCAGCGCGGCGATGGTCGCATCGTGGGCGACGATCAGGATGTGGGCTCGGGCGGCGGGGCGTTCGAGGTCGTTGATGAGATCGCGCACCCGCAGGGTGACGTCGGCGAGCGATTCGCCACCTGGCGGCCGGTAGAACCAATCCCCCAGGCGCGCTCGGCGTTCGGCTTCTTCGGGAGCGTCGCGCCGAATCGCGGCGGGTGACCACAGCTCCAGCGCGCCCATTTCGCGGTCCCGCAGGCGTTCGTCGACCACTACGACCGGATCGTCGCCGCAGCCGTGCGCGGCCTGCTCCATCGCCGCCCACGTGTGTCGCGTGCGCAGATATGGCGAGCAGAGAACAATCCGGGGACGGTCGCCGCCGAGCCGGGACCACCACACGCCGAGTGCCGCAGCCTGCTGCCGGCCCAGCGCGGACAGTTCGATGGTCCGATCCGGGACGCGAGGGCGGGTGTCGGCGTCGGGACGTTCGGCGGCGGCGTTCACGGTGCTCTGGCCGTGTCTGATCGCCCAGACACCGGCGATCTCGGTCGGCCGGGGAAGCGGGTAGGCGATCGCTTCATCCACCGTGTCAGTCTGTCAGATGCGCAACCCATAGATAGTCGCGTGGACGACTCACCGCCACCAATCGCTGGCGGGCGAGCAGTTCCGCGCGGTCGCGGGCGCCGCCGGTGAGGTGGGCGGTATCGAATGGCTTGTCCGCGATGTGGAAGACGGCGGCGAAATCCATGCCCTTGGCCCGATAGACGGTGCCGACCTTGATGCAGTCGAGTTGCGTGCCGTCGTATTCTTCGAGCGAAAGCACCGGGAAGTTGGCCTGTTCCAGGACTTCTTGGAAGTGCGCCGCATCCTTTCTGGTGTTGACGATGACGGCGATATCGGTGACGGCCAGACCCGAGTCCTTGATCGCGCGGACCAGCACCGTGTCGATATCGGCGCGGCCGACGAAACGCTCGCTGGCATCGCCGCCGGGCAGCACCGAGTCGCTGTCACGCAGCACGAATCCGCGACCACCGTCCAGATCGTCGACACTGTTTCCTGCCTCGATCTGCTGGGTGTAGCGCAGGATCGCTTCGCGGTTGCGATAGTTCCGCCGCAGTATGCGCCCGCGCCCCAGCAGTGGAATTCCGGCATCGGAGATGCGCCAGCCACCCGCATAGACCTGCTGCTGCCCGTCGCCGACCATGAGCAGGTTCGCGTCCGGGCCACCGCCGGCGATCTGGTGGACCAGGCGCAGCTGCATCAAGGTGAAATCCTGGACCTCGTCGACGACGACCATCGCGTAATCTTCGGTGCCGTCCAACGGCCTGGCCCGCAATTCATCGATCGCCTTGCGGATGATGTCGTTGAAATCGTCGGCGCCACGATTGGCCATGCGTGCCTGATACGGGCGATACAGGTGCTCCCACACGTAGTCTCGACGGCTGCCGTGGAGTTGAATGCCGTCGCGGCCGGTGCGTTTGATCGCTTTGTACGCATCGCGAGTCTCCAGGCCACGGCCTTTGATCGTGCGATCCAGCTCGTCTTGCCAATACTGGTAATCGGTGCCCTCGATCCGGCCCAGCACCTCGCGCGCCCGGCTCCAGGCGCGGGCGAAGGCATCTTCTCTGATGGTGGAGTCGAGGTAGTAGGGGACTTCGCGGCGTTTCAAGAACTCGATCGTCCACGCGTGCAGGCCGATGAACTTTGCCCGGCCGCGCGCGTGCGGGGCCAGATGAGCAAAGCTCTGCTCGTGATAGGCGGGCAGTGTCTTGACGAAGCTGGTGAACAGCAGCCGGCCAGGATTGTGTTTGGCGAAATGCGCCATCCGATGCAGCGCGACGACCGATTTCCCGGTGCCCGCCGGGCCGCTGAATCGGGCCGGGCCGGTGAAATTCGCGTGCACCAGGGCGAGCTGTTCCGGGTCGAGGAACGTCATCCACTCGCGGAAAGGGCGGGTCAACCCGTTCGCCCTCGCATCCTCTGCCAGCGACGATTCGCCGAACAGACCGTCGGATGCCACCGCGTCGGCAGCGGGCGCGGATTCGGTGGAAATGCGTTGATACCAGGTCAATCGGTCCGACACCGTCAAGGCGATGTCGCGGGCACGGCGCTTCGACAGCTTGGTCTCGCCCGCGATGAGTGTTTCGCGAATGGTCGATTCATCGACCGCGAGAAACTGATCGTGCGGTTCCACCCGAGCCGCCGAGGTCATCAGCAGCATGATGTCGAGCATGTGCGGGACGAACTGTTCACGCCCGAACAGCAGGCCCGCGAAGGCCTCCTCGGCATGTTTGCGGACCCGGGCCAGGTAAGCGCGCGAGGGCACGACATCGGTGAACACCAAGGCGTACACACCCGTACGGCCGATCGCGAACCCTGATGCTCGCCCCTCGTTGTCGCCGGCGCGATCGACCAATAGATGCCAATCGCGTTCGGACAACGGAACCGAAAGAAACCGCCGCTGCGCCGCCGTGAGCCGCGGCAGATCAGCGAGTTCGCGCTCGACCCACCGGCGCCTGCGCTCACGAGCAATGTCGGTCATGAGTGATCCCCTGCTTTCGGATGATGTTTGCATCCGAGGAGGAAGTTTACCGGAACATTGTTGCTTCAACAGTGAATTCTGCTCGTTGCCAACATAATTGGTGAATGTTCTTGCAGATGTCGTTGCATTTGCTTCGCACGGTTCGCCAGCCGGATCAGTGCGTGATCCACGCGAGTCGGCGACTGCGCCGGTGTCGGCACACCGGCTGATGGTCCGGCGCCGCGCACCTCCCGACACCGCACCGGCAGCCCGCTGGCCACCCGCCGTCCGCAGCCGCAGATCAACAAGGCGATTCCGCACCCGGCAGCACGCTCGACACGACACGCCGTCGACTTCCGAAAACGCCGTTCCGACAGGGCGTGTGCGACGGATCCCGGGCGAAACCTGGCGCACGGAATTCCACGAATGCCATGCTGCTCACAGCCGATCGCGATCCGGCGATCATCTGCGAGGGGGATATCGATGGATGAGTTCCGCATCGAACTGCTGCCTATTCCCATGTACGAACCTCCGTCGCGGCCGTACACGCCGCGCGGTTCGCGGAATCCGCTACCGGAAGGCCATGAGGCCGTGCCGTGCCGGAGTCGCTTACGCCCTCGGACGGCGCAGGCCCCCCATCGAGAACCCGCAGGAATCCGCCGGGCGGCGTGCTCGGTGGCGAGGTCGAATCACGGCGGTGAGGCGTTGGAACAGGCACGGCTGGCCGCCGAACGATCGCTGCGGGTGGCACTGGAAGTACTCGACCATCGACGGCCCGTCTCGCAACTGTCGGGCATTGCCGATGAACGCACGGTCGCGGCGGTCGGCACCTTGGTGCGGGCCGACCTCGTGCCGAGCAGGGAACTCGGCGCCGCCGTCCTGGCGGGGCTACATGTGGAGATGGTCGACGAGCAGACGGCGGAGATCTGCGCCCGCTATCTGCGCGGTTCGCGCCGGCTTGCGCTAGCGGCACGGATCGAGCGATCGGGTACCCGAGATTGGCACCTGACCGCGCTGCGGTTGAGCTGACCACGCCGGGCGCGGATCGGTCCCGCGGACGGCGGCGGGCATGGCATCGAAGGGCGTGGTGATCATGGCGTCGCCGGCACCGCAGCGGCGCGGGAATCGTACGGTCGAGCCGCTCCGTGGATTGGTTACGTTCTGGTCTCCGGCATCGAAACCCGCACGGCCGCAAGGGATCAACCGTACCGTTGATTGCTGGAAGTCGAGCAGCAAGGGGGTCGCGATGACCAACAGCGATTCGAGACGGACCAGGGTGTATCAGACCCTTCGGCAGATTCCGGACCTCACCCCGCGGCATCGGAACTTCTTGAGCGTGCCGTTGATCGACGACGCCTGGCATGTGCTCCTACACCGAGACTTGCCCCATCATCCGGCGAACGAGGCTGCCGCGATCGTGGTCGGCAGCCGCGGCGTGCACCTGCTGATCTTCGTCGAGCCAGGACGGCGGTTCCACCGCACCGACGACATCGCCCGCACGGCACGGCCGTTCGTCGCGGGGCTGCACAATGATCGGCATTACCTCGTCGCACAACGCATGCGCACGATCCTGCTGTTGCCCGACGGCGTCGCGGTAGCGGGTTCCGGACGCGACATTCCGACGCGGCCTGCCGACTTCGCCGCGACCTTGTCGCGGCTGGACAGGGATTTCAGCCCAGCACGAGCGCGGGCGATCGCGGACGAAATCGAGTCAAGGGCGGCGTCGAACTACCGGCGGATACGCATCGAAGCACCAGAGCCGAATCCCACCGAATCGGCACTGCTCGACCGCTCGGAGCTGGTGGCGCAACAGCGGGCGCGCGCCGCCAACCGCCCACTCGACGAGTGGACGACCTTTCGCGACCCGGAACTGATCGATCTGATCAATCGGACGTTCGGCGGCCCGGCACGGATCAGTGGTCCGGCGGGCACCGGGAAAACGGTGGTAGCGCTGCATCGGATGGCCCGCCATCTTCGGCACAACAGCGGGCCGGTGCTGTACACAACCTTCGTCACCACCCTTGCGGCTTGTCAGCGCACATATTTTCGACGCCTCGCGCCCGTGGTTCGCGATCGGGCCGAATTCGCCGGACTGCACGCATGGGCGAGACAGCTGATAGACAACCGCGGCGGCCATATCGAGATCGAGCCCACTCGGACCGATGACGCCTTCCAGCAAGCCTGGCGCCACGCCGGGACGACCCTCGCCGCCATCGATGCCCGCGCCGATTACTGGCGAACCGAAATCGATCGGGTCATCAAGGGTCGCGGCATCCCGGACCTCCCGCACTACTGGGAACACGACCGCACCGGACGCAGCGGCCCCGATCTGAATCGCGACCAACGCGAACTCGTCTGGAACGAGCTCTATCTCCCGTACTGCGACATCCTGCGTCGACAGCGGCTCGGCGACTTCAACGACATGATCACCCTTGCGCTCGAGATGCTGACCGAGAAGCCGTACGAGAAGCCCTACGGGATGGTCGTCGTCGACGAGATCCAGGACATCACCCTCAACGGGCTCCGCCTGGCCCACGCCATCGCCGGCGGCGGTGCGGACGCACCACTGCTACTCGTCGGCGACGGCCAGCAACAGGTGTACGAGGGCGGCTGCCGACCGGCCGATGCCGGTATCGACGTGCGCGGACGCACGGCGGTGCTCCGGGTGAACTACCGCAACAGAGAAGCGGTCTACCGCCGGGCCGTGACGGTCAACGCGGTGAACGCCCTCGGCCGGTTCGACGGGTTGCCCGGATGCGCACTCAACGAGGCGCGCTTCGTGCTACCCGGCGGCGCGACCGTCGACTGGCAGGGCTCGGTCGATGAGCTCGACGCCGCCCTGCTCGCCGCCATCCGTCGACGCTCGGCCCCGCTCGGTGAACTCGCCGTCATCACGACGACCCGCCAACTAGCCGCCACGGTTGTCGACGGATTGCGGAAGGCAGGCATCGGCGCGACCGCGCTGGAGGACTACCGCGGCGAGCGCACGGACAAGATCAAAGTGGGCACCGTTCACCGGGCGAAGGGCCTCGAGTTCAGGGGAATCTTCTACGTCACCGAACCACCCCGGCCGTTGACACCCGGTTCCCCGGGAGCCGATCGGCAACGGGCCGAGCTCTGGGACCGCCAGACAATGGTC
Organism: Nocardia sp. CDC519; assembly: GCF_059509835.1. Taxonomy (NCBI): domain Bacteria; kingdom Bacillati; phylum Actinomycetota; class Actinomycetes; order Mycobacteriales; family Nocardiaceae; genus Nocardia; species Nocardia sp. CDC519. The sequence goes on from NZ_CM183377.1 coordinate 5,267,797, forward strand.
GCCATCACCCGGGCGCGTGACTTCGCCTGGGTCGGGTTCCTCGCTCGCACGCCGGACCGGCGCGACCACGGCTGGGATCGGGTGAACCGTGCGACGACGATCGGCTAGAGGTGCACGCGACCTCGGGCGATTCCGCTTCCGAACTGTTCGTCGAACCGTGGACGCGAGTACCTCGGCGGTGGGAAGCTCGATATAACCGCGTGTCGATTCCCGAGGACGGTGAGTCATGGTGGACAGAGCGAACGGGGTGGGGCGGCCGGAGGCCATCCGGAATGTGGTGCTGGTCGGGGGTAGCGGGTCCGGGAAAACGACATTGGTGGAGGCGTTGGCGCTGGCCACCGGGTCGGTGAACCGGGCGGGGCGGGTGGAGGACGGTACCTCGCTGTCGGATTACGACGAGATCGAACAACGTCAGCACCGCTCAGTGCAGTTGTCGGTGGTGCCGGTGCAGTGGGAGGGGGTGAAGATCAACCTGATCGATACACCGGGGTATGCGGATTTCGTCGGCGAACTGCGCGCCGGGTTGCGGGCGGCGGATGCGGCGTTGTTCGTGGTGTCGGCAGCCGAAGGGGTGGAAGGAGTCGCCGGATCGACCCGGGCTCTGTGGGAGGAATGCGCGAGCGTCGGGATGCCGCGGGCCATCGTGCTGACGCATCTGGATACCGCTCGCGCCGACTTCGAGGAGATGACAAGGACCTGTCAGGCGCTGCTCGGCGGCGAATCGGCGGAGAATGTGCTGCCACTGCATCTGCCCGTGTACGGACCCGCCGCCGCCGACGGCCATCGGCCGGCGACCGGATTGATGGAGTTGCTGGAACAGCGGATCGCCGACTATTCGACCGGCCGGCGCACCTGGAAGGAACCCTCCGATGCGGAGCTGGCGATGATCGGACCGGCCAGGGACCGGCTGATCGAGGGCATCATCGCCGAAAGCGAAGACGAAACCCTGATGGAGCGGTACCTCGGCGGCGAGACGATCGAGCTGAGCACGCTGATCAGAGACCTGGAGCGCGCGGTGGTGCGCGGCAGCTTCCACCCCGTTCTGTTCGCGGCGCCCGCCGCCGAGGAGGGGTTACAAGGGCTCGGCACCCTGGAAATGCTCGAGCTGATGACCGCCGGGTTCCCCACCCCCGCCGAACACGAGGTGTCGGCGGTGCATCTGGCGAACGGCTCGAAACCCACTCCCCTGCACTGTGATCCGTCCGGCGAGCTGGCGGCCGAGGTCATCCGGACCTCGTCGGATCCATACGTCGGCCGGGTCTCGCTGGTGCGGGTGTTCTCCGGCACCCTGCACGCCGACGACACCGTGCACATCTGCGGGCACGGCTCGGGCACCGACCACGACGCCGACGAACGCGTCGGCGGGATCACCGCCCCGTTCGGTAAGCAGCAACGCCCGCTGCGCGAGGCCGTCGCCGGTGACATCGCCTATGTCACCAAGCTCGGTCACGCCGAAACCGGCGACACCCTGTCCGGTACCGGCTCGCCGCTGCTGATCGAACCGTGGCAGATGCCGGAACCCCTGCTGCCCATCGCGATTCGCGCGCACAGCAAGGCCGATGAGGACAAGCTGTCGCAGAGCCTGTCGCGGCTGGTGGCCGAGGATCCGGCGATCCGGGTGGAGAACAACGACCGCACCCACCAGCTGGTGCTGTGGTGCCTGGGTGAGGCGCATCGTGACGTCGCGCTGGAACGGTTGCGCACCCGGTTCGGTGTGCAGGTCGATACCGAAGAACACAAGGTCGCGCTGCGGGAAACCTTCGGCGGCAAGGCAACCGGGCGCGGCAGGCATGTGAAGCAGTCCGGCGGGCACGGGCAGTACGCGGTGTGTGAGATCGAGGTCGAGCCGCTGCCGGAGGGATCGGGGATCGAGTTCGTCGACAAGGTGGTCGGCGGGGCGGTGCCCCGGCAGTTCATCAGCTCGGTGGAGAAGGGCGTGCGCGCGCAGGCCGCGCGTGGTGTCGCCACGGGATACCCGCTGGTCGATGTGCGGGTGACGTTGCTCGACGGTAAGGCGCATTCGGTCGATTCCTCCGATGCCGCATTCCAGACCGCCGGTGCGCTCGCGCTGCGCGAGGCGGCGGCAGGCGGCCGGATCGATCTGCTCGAACCGATCGCGGAGGTTCGGGTCAAGGTGCCCGACGACTACCTCGGGGCCGCGCTCACCGACCTCTCGGTGCGCCGCGCTCGCATCCTCGGCACCGAACCGGCCGAGACGGGGCGCACGCTGATCCGCGCGGAGGTTCCCGAACTCGAACTGTCCCGGTATGCGGTGGATCTGCGCTCGCTGACCCACGGCGTCGCGCACTTCAGCCGCGACTACCTACGTCATGACCCGATGCCCGCGCAGCTGGCGGAGCGGGTGCGGAAGGAATCGGTGTCGGCCTGACGCCTCCGCACTCGCTACGGCGTTTCGGTCGATGAACCAGCGCGCCGACAAGCCGCAGGATGTGCCGGCGCACATCGTGCCGAAGGGTCACCGCTCGAGCGATTCGACCGCTGTGATGGCGGTCCCCAATGGGTTGCGGACACGGTGCCCGGGGTGTTTACTTTTCGGCGCTAGGTGCCATCGTTCGCTGAGGCTCCTTCACGGAAACAGGCCGGCGACCCCGAACGTCGAGAGACGCCCCGGGTCAGGACAGGCTTCCCCGGCTTAAGGGGTGGCCCCGACCGGCTCCCACCGCCCGCAGGTGGGTTCACGCCGTGGAGTGCCAAAGGTCTGACGAGGAGTGGTACCCACCGGTGATCGACGCCGGTCCACTCCCTCGGCGCAGGAAGGGAGGTGGATGTCGTGTCCGACGGCAGTCATATACGCCGTGCCATCACACAGTCACCACGCCAGCTTCACCGCCGCGTCCTCGGCTGACTCCGCCGATCCGCCCGCCGGTGCGAGGTGGCGCGCCGAGCGGAAGAGGTTCTGCCATGACCACCTTCGATATGCTGCTGCGTCTCGGGACCGGAGTCGGGCTGGGTGCCCTGATCGGGATCGAACGCCAATACCGTGCCCGCATGGCCGGGCTGCGCACCAACGCGCTGGTCGCCGGCGGTGCGACCCTGTTCGTGCTGTTGTCCGCCCATGGTTTCCACGGTGAGGTCGCCGACCCGACGCGGGTCGCGGCACAGATCGTCTCCGGGATCGGGTTCCTCGGTGCGGGCGTCATCATCCGCGACGGGCTCAACGTGCGCGGGCTCAACACCGCCGCGACCCTGTGGTGCGCCGCCGCCGTCGGGGCGCTCGCCGGGGCGGGCATGTATCTCACCGCCGCGGCCGGAACACTCGCGGTGGTCGGGGTGAACATCGCATTGCGTGCGGCCGGCCGGGCCGTCGATCGCCGGCCGGAGGCCGGAGCCGAACGCCCGGTGCGGTACGTGTTCACCGCTGTCACCGACGACGCCAATGAACCGCAGGTGCGGGCACTACTGGTCCAGTCGTTGACCCGTACCGATTTCCGCCTGGTCGCGGTGGCGAGCGCCAACGGCGAAACCAGCGGTCAGGTGATGGTGCGGGCCGACCTGGTCGGCGATCAGCGTGATGACCGGGAAATGGAGTCGGCGGTGAGCCGGCTGAGCCTCGAACCAGCGGTCACCAGCGTCGGCTGGCGGATCGCCGGGATGGCGTCGGAAGTACCCGCGTGACCTCGCGGCACGCCCGCGGCGACCACGGCGGACACTCTGTTCTGCTCACTCATCGCCCGTCGCGGCGATGAGATCGAGCAGCCCCGGGAACCGCTCGTTGAGATCCTCCGTGCGCAGGCGGCTGCGCCGTTCGAGCCCGTACTGCCGTTGATGGATCACACCGGCCTCGCGCAGGGCCTTGAAGTGGTGGGTGAGGCTCGACTTGGGGCGGTCGAAGCCGAACCAGCCGCACGGATGGTCGAAGTCGTCGGACTCGAGCAGGAGCTTGCGGGCGATAGTCATCCGCAGCGGCTCCGACAGTGCGCCCATGACGCGTTCGAGGCGGATCTCGGCCGCCGCCGGCTCCGGCAGCAGCGGGGGCAGTCGCGGCTACGGCCGAACCGGTCGGATCGAGATGGCACCTCGCGCACGCGGCCTGGGCGGTAACGGCGGTGTTCGCGCTGTCGAACTCCCCGACGCCGCTCTACGTGCACTGGCAGCACGAGATGCGGTCCTCCCCGGCGACGCTCACGGTGGTGTTCGCCGCCTACATCGCGGGCCTGGTGGCCGCGCTTCTCGTCGCCGGGCGGGCAGCGGATAGCTTCGGCCGCAAGCGTGTCGTCATCCCCGGGATCCTGATCGCACTGGTGTCGGCGAGGCTGTTCATGGTCGCCCACACGGTCACGGAGCTGATCGTGGCCAGGCTGCTGGTCGGGGTTGCCGTCGGGATCGTGGTGTCCGCGGGCATGGCCGCGGTGGTGGATCTGGGTGGCGAACAGCGGCGCGGGCAGACGTCGATGCTCGCGTCGATCGCGATGGTCTTCGGTGCCGGACTCGGGCCGCTGCTCGGCGGCGCGATCTATCAGACCGCCGATTCGCCCGTGCTGCCGGTGTTCACGGTGAACATCGCGCTGCTGATCGTGGCGCTGATCGGCTATGTGCGGCTTCCGCTGGCACAGCCCGCGCAGCAACCGCACGCGACCGCATCCGCAGGCACGGCAGGTTTCCCGTGGCCCCGCCTGCCCCGTGTCCCCAACCGGAACCGCATCCATATCGCGAGCGGCGCAGCCGTTTTCGCCCCCGGGCTGACCGCTACGTCTTTCGTGCTGTCGCTCGGGCCGTCACTGCTGATCCTCGCGGTGGGCAATACGTCACCGCTACTGGCGGGCGGAGCGGCGAGCCTGATGTTCCTCGCTGCGACCGGGTCCCAACTCGCGCTCACCCGGTTCACCGTGGAGCGCTTGTTCGCGCTCGGCGCCGCGAGCACAGTATTCGCCATGCTGGCCGTCATCCTGACCGTCCTCACGAAGAGCCCGGCCTTGTTCATCGCCGCCGCCGTCCTCGCCGGCACCGGCCAGGGCCTGGGACAACTGGGCGGCCTGCGTCTCATCGCCCAGCACGTCGAGTCGCAACGGCGCGCCGAAGCCAACGCTGCGCTCAATATCTGCGCATACCTTCCGGCCGCGGTTCTCACCGTTGGCACCGGATACGCGGTCAGCGAATGGGGTATGCCCGCTGCGGCGACGGCACTCGCGGGCGTCCTCGGCACGCTCGGCCTCGCACTGGGATTTGCCGCTCACCAATGGAATTCGCAGGCATGAGCACGCGGAGTCGCGCCCGGCACCGGCCGATCGAGATTCGGGCAGACCGAAGGAGAGAGTTGCCGGTATGCAAAGGCGGCGAACCTGACCCCGGGCTCGGCCGCCGCTCAGAACGCCGTCGGCAGGCACATCGAAACAGCTGCGGGCCCGGGCGGAGAAGCTCGTCACAGAACATGGATCGGCCTCGTCCGGTGCACCCGGACGAGGCCGATCGCACCCATCGCTACGCGGTCGCGCGGCGGATCGTCGCCCACGCCCCACCGGTGCACACCACCGCGAGCGTCGCGGGCAGCAGCACCATGGGGACCACGCGTGGGGTATCGGCGAACCAATGGCCCACCTCGGGCCACCAGCCCTGCCAGGTGATCACGATCGCCGCCAGACCCAGACCCAGCAGTAACGCGAGCAGAAAGGTGTACACACCGGAGACTCGCCAGCGCTGATAGAGCGCGCCGATCAGCAGACCCGCGCCGGCGATCAGCGCGAGGATCGCCAGATAGGTGCCGAGCTGGAGCACGGGATTGCCGGTGAACTGGCCTGGGACATCGAACATCACCATGTTCACGCCCCAGCCGTCGGTGGATTCCTCGATCAGCCCGAGCCCCCACAACACCACCCCGGTGCCGAGGATCTGCGCGGCGGCAACGAGCAGGGTCGCGGCGAAATAGTCACGCCGGGTGACGCTCATGCCCAGCGCGAACGGGAAGGTCTGGGTCATGGCGGTCAGATAGAACGCGAGCACGATGCCGAAGGCGGCCGAGACGCTGCCGGTGACATTGCCTTCCTCGGCGTCGAGCAGCAAGAAGATCACCCACGGAATCAGGAACGCCACCAGCAGGATCCCGGCAGGCCACGCGATCAGCACCGGCCAGGCGACGGTGTGGATCCGCGATACGGAGACGGCTCGGCGCAGCATTACTGATCCTTTCCGCGCAGGTTGGTGGTTTCGACGATGAGCTGCTGCAACGAGACCGGCTCGACCAGCAGCCCCAGCGATTTGGCGTGCGCGATGTCATCGGCCCTGCGGTCGGTCCGCAGCATCACCCTGGCCTGGTTGCCGAGCGATTCGCGGCGCAGTTCGGGGCGTCCGGCAAGCAATGAGTCGACGTCGGCGAGGGGGCCGGACACAGTCATGGCGGTGTCGCGTAGATCGTCGGCGGGGGCGTCGACCACGAGTCGGCCCTTGTCGATCAACAGCACATGCTCGAGCAGGTCGGCGACCTCGTCGATGAGATGGGTGGACAGCACCACGGTGCGTGGGTGTTCGGCGTAATCGGCGAGCAGCCGGTCGTAGAACAGCTGGCGGGCGACGGCGTCGAGGCCGAGATACGGCTCGTCGAAGAACGTCAGCGGGGCGCGAGATGCGAGGCCTATGGTGACCCCGAGCGCGGAGGTCATGCCGCGGGAGAGCTTCTTGACCTTGCGGTCGGTCGGTAGATCGAAGTCGCGCAACAATTCTCGCGCGAAATCCTCATCCCAATCCCGCAGCAGATGACGGGCCGCCGAGAGCACATGCTTGACCTTGTAATCGGCCGGATAGGCCTGGCTTTCCTTGATGAAGGAGATTCCGCGCAGCACCTCGGTGTTCTCGTGCGGGGTGTGGCCGAATACCCGCACCTCGCCCGCGGTCTGGAAGGCCTGACCGGTCATCACCTGCATGAGCGTGGTCTTGCCCGCGCCGTTACGGCCCAGCAAACCGTAGATGGTGTTCGCACGCAGGTCGAGGGTGACATCCTCGAGTGCGGTGACGGCACCGAACCGCTTGGTCAGCCCCCGCGTGGATGCGACGACATCGGTGTCGAGCACGGCCGGTTCGATGGTCGCGGCGCTCATCGTGTCCCCTCTCGATGGTCGAGCATGGCTTTCAGTTCGTCGATGCCCATGCCGAGCTTGTCCGCCTCGGCGATCAGCGGGTCGATGAACTGTTCGGCGAACCGTTCCCGTCGGCGCAACCGCAAGGCATTGCGCGCGCCGGCTGTGACGAACATTCCGATCCCTCGCTTCTTGTACAGAATCCCGTCCGCCACCAGCTGATTCAGCCCCTTGGCCGCGGTCGCCGGGTTGATCCGATGGAAGGCGGCGAGCTCGTTCGACGATGGCGCCTGCGACTCCTCGGGCAGCGATCCGTCTACGATCGAGTTCTCGATCATCTCCGCGATCTGCAGAAAGAGCGGCCTGCCGTCTTCGAGCACGATCACCTTCCTCGGTTGAGTGGTTCATTACTCATGTAATGAACCATAGAGGCACGTGCGTCAGAGCGCAAGGCAGGGTCTTCCGTACGGTGTACAAAACCCATAAGGTGGCAGGTGATGTCAGTCCAGCGGAAGGAACCCGACATGTCGGTCGGCGCGGCGGTGAACCCCTACATTCAGCAACTCGGCGGAGGATTCATGTTCTCCAGGGAGGGAAAGGAATACGCGGCAGAAACCGGAGTCGACACCTTCTTCGGCCCCTACACCCGCGGGCGCGGCGGCGTGCTCGGCGACGTGGACGCCGAGGTGGTCACCGCGGCATTCGGATTCTTCCCGGCCCATTCGATTCGCACGGCCTGGGAATCGGTGCAGATGCCCGCCGCGAAAGCCGCGGAACGTTACGCACGCGTCTGCCAGGATTTCGGCCGGCGCAAACTCGCCGGGTTCGAGCAGGCCGGCCGGCTCGCGGAACTGCTCGAAGCCGTTGCCGCGGCCGCGGATCCGGCCGGGGTCCCCCTGTTCGCCGGCTGGCGGGCGATGCCGCTGCCCGCCGACGCCCCGGCGCGCGTGCAGCAGCTCACCCACGTGTTGCGGGAATTGCGCGGCGGCCTGCACCTGATCGCCGTGCGCGCCTCGGGAATCACGCCGCTGCAGGCCGTGCTGATCTCCGGCTCCCCCATCAACGACGGCCCCGGCCAAGCGCGCTGGTACGGCTGGCCGGAGCCGTTCAAGGAGATCACCGACGATATTCGTGCGCGCTGGCAGCGGGCCGAAGCGGTGACCGACGAACTCATCGCGCCCGCGTTCGCGGTGCTCGACGAGGGTGAGCAGGCGGAGCTCACCGAGCTCGTCGCCGCCGCGCACGCCAAGGTTTTCGCGCGGCAGTGAGCGAACGGGGGTAAGTCGCGGTGCCGGCAAAACGGCCGGCACCGGCGCACATATCCTGCGCAGTCAGTCCTAGGCGTTCGCAGCGCATGCTTCGCCGTTCGACCCGGCATGTCTCGACAGCTCACCTGCTGTGACGCAACAGGACTCACGGCAACGCCCGAGAAGTGTCATCACCGCGCGGGCTTGGTGGCGATCAGCAACCCGGTCGCATAGCGGTTCACCCGGAAACGCGGGTCATCAAAACCGGCCGAACGCACGGCGTCGGTGTACCGGCGGATATCGACATCGGCGAACGGGTCGGTGTGGCCGCCCTTGCCGGTCAGGCGCATGATCCGGGTGAACACGATGCGCAACCACGGCGAGGGATGGGCATCGGCGAGCAGGAGGCGGCCGCCGGGACGCAGGACCCGATACATCTCGTCGATGGCCGTGGCACGGTGCCGCTCGGGGATGTGGTGCATGACGAAAGTACAGGTGATGACGTCGAATTCGGCGTCCGCGAAGTCCAGGTGCTGTGCGGCGGAGAGCCGGTAGTGGTGGTTGGGCGCCGGATCATGGGTGCGGTTGTGCTCGATGGCCGTGCGGGAGGGGTCGACGCCGGTGACCGATCCGGTCGGCCCGACGAGCTCCCCGAGCGCACGCACCAGTTTTCCCGGACCGCAACCGATGTCGAGCGCATGGCTGCCGGGTGTGGCTCCGCTGGCTGCGGCCAGTTCACGGATGAGTTCTCGGTGGCGACCGAGAAAGAACGCGGCAGTGAACATGTTGTAGCGGCGGAGATCGGCGATGACGAGGCCGGTCTCCGCCTCGTCGACGAACATGGCACCGGTGGACCGTGTGTTTCCTGACATGAACCCATGGTCGGAATTTCCTCCCGCCACGACCAGAATCACAATGCGCGGATCTGTCCGTTTCCGCACAGAAGCCCCGAATCCGTCTATCGGCGAACGAGCCGGGCGGGCTCATTCGCCGATGGACCTCATCTACTGCGTGGCAGCGAGGAATGCGACTACGGGTGGCACCTCAAAGCCACCGCGTATCAGGGGTCTCCTCTGGACCGCCTTCGTGTGCCGGTGTCACACCGTCCTGCTCATGACCCTCGGCGGCCGACGAGCGACGCTCGTCGTTCCGGTCATCGAATCGCCCGATCCCGCCTGGTACCCCGGCACCGGGAGAATCGTCGGCTCTGTCGGTCGAGTAGGAACTGGTGGCTCCGAAATCGGCTGGAGACGAACCGCCGAACGTGGGAAGACCGTCGAAATTCGCTATCGGTAGCACAGGTGGTGCGCCGAACCCGCCCGGCGCGGTCACCGCACCAGGCGCGGGCTGCTGCTGAGCCGGCACATCACCCGTGGACCACGGGGTGGGTTGGGGTCGGTCGGCACCCGGATTGTGAGGCGCATCATCCCGGCCGGTCAGCCAGTCGGCCGGATCGAAGCGACCAGCGCCATCGATACCTCGTGTGACGGTATCCGTGATCTGGGAAACCATGTCCCCCATATCGCCCCGGTTTCCGGGCAGACCGTGATCGTCCAGACTCGGAAGCAACCCATCGATACCGGGAAGAACGCTGTCCAGACCGGGAAGCGGACCATCGAGATCCGGCAGGAGACCTTCGCCGAACCCAGAACCCGGCAGCCCTCCCTCACCCAGCCCCGGCAGATCGGGGCGAGGCAAGACGCTTCCCCCGTTCGGAGGCACCTGCGGCGTCTGCACCGGGGGTGATGTCGGCTGGGGTGGCGCGGTCACCTGCGCTGGTGGCGTTGTCGGTGTAGGTGGAGCTGTGGGTGTGGTCGGTGTCGGGGTTGGAGTTCCCGGAGTGGTCGGTGTCGGGGTCGGAGTTCCCGGAGTCGTCGGTGTCGGGGTCGGAGTTCCCGGAGTCGTCGGTGTCGGGGTCGGAGTTCCCGGAGTCGTCGGTGTCGGGGTCGGAGTTCCCGGAGTCGTCGGTGTCGGGGTCGGAGTTCCCGGAGTCGTCGGCGTGGGGGTCGGAGTTCCCGGAGTCGTCGGCGTCGGGGTTGGAGTCGGAGTCGATCCGTTGCCGCCACCGCTGTTGCCGCCACCGCTGTTGCCGCCGCCACTGTTGCCGCCGCCACTGTTGCCGCCGCCGTTGCCGCCCTTTCCGTCCTCGTCGCCCTTTCCGTCCCCCTTACCGTCGCCGTCGCCCTTTCCGTCCCCCTTACCGTCGCCGTCGCCCTTTCCGTCCCCCTTACCGTCGCCGTCGCCCTTTCCGTCCCCCTTACCGTCGCCGTCGCCTTTCCCGTCCCCCTTACCGTCGCCGTCGCCTTTCCCGTCCCCCTTACCGTCGCCGTCGCCTTTCCCGTCCCCCTTACCGTCGCCGTCGCCCTTACCGTCCTTGGGCGGTTCTTTATGGCCTGCGGCCGACTCGTCGACATAGGCGACGAGCAAATCCGTGCATTTCTGGACCGAACCACTCATGATGCCGTACAGCGGATACTCTTCCAAAATACTTTGGATACCCGCAGCAGTACTGCCCTTCTCGCCTTTGACACCTTTGGACAGTTGCTTGGCGATCGCCTCGTTCGCGGTCTCGACATTGTCGTACATCTTCTTGTAAGTGGCGACATTGTCGTTCGTCAGCTTTTCCGCCAACTTCTTCAGATGCTTGTCGTATTCCTTGAATTCGTCGTACTTCTTGCCGATCTTCTTGTTCACATCCTGGTAGCCCTTGTTGGCCTCTCCCGCCCCCTCCAGAGGCTTCACATAGGAAGTGTCGAAGAATTCGTCCTTCAGGGTGGTACCACCCTTTTTATTCTTGCCCTCGACGAGGAACTTCGGAATCTCCGGGTTCTTCGAGCCCATCTGATGCCCGATGTGCTTCAGCTTCAAGTTCATGAAATCCACCCAGCGGCCGAGCGCCGGCGATGGCTTTTCCCCACCCTTGGGAAGCTTGAACTCGAGTGGGTAGTTCTTCGGACTGGTACCGGCTTTCAGGCCCTGGTGCGGCTTGCCCCATACCGCGATCGTGCCCGTATCGGCTTCGGGATTGTATTTATCCCAGCTTTTCGGGATTCCTCCCTTGATCGCAGCTATCCGACCATCGTTGGTGAGCACGAAGTAGTCCGGCTCATGACCGTCGTCGTTTTCCCAGTCTTTGCCTTCTGAGGCCGGGCCGTCAAATGTCGAGTTGCTGGTTTTCGTTGCCCATACATTGACATCTTCTGTCCTTTCCTGCTTACCCCCCATGCCGTTGAGCTCGGTGGTCTTCTGGCCCACCAGGTTCAGCCGGGTGGCGCCCTGCTGCCCGAACCACCCGCCTTCTTCATCAAACTTTATCCGGGTGCCGTTCTTCCCCTCCGACAACTGGTTGACGATCTTTCCGGTCGAGACCTCTTCGACGACCGCATTACCGTCCTTGACCCCGAAACGGTATTCACCATTCTGGGAGTACAGCCACCGATTCTTGTCTCCTCCGAGCTCGTCGCCTTTAGAGAGGACACCCGCAGTGATGTCGTCCTTTGTCGGCTTGTTACCAGCCACCAGCACAGCCCCTTTTTGCTTATCGCACCAGACCGCTTCGAGTCAGGAGCATTCGATCTATTTCGCGCACCGTGCAGGCACGGGCATGGCGCAGTTACACCTCGGGTCCGGCGCGACGCACCCGGGCGCCACCATCAATATCTTGGCCATCGATACTCACCGCGGTGACATCGAGATAATCGCCGGAGAGATTTCGATCGTCCCCGACGCCGGTATAATTCTTCCTGCGTTCATTTATCGCCTGCATCCACAGGCCGCGCGCCTGGTTGGCCGCCTTCCCGAACATCTCTTCGAAATCGCGCTCCCAGTCGGGATCCCCTTCGGCCTTCGCATAGGCGGGTTCAGCGGCCGCGCGCTCCATGTTGGCCTGTTTGCGCGTCTCGGGCGAACTGTGATGCAGAGCCATCTCGACGAACACTCTCCTCGTGTTGTGCCGGGCTACCGTTCGATGTCATGGCGACCATCCGGGTCACTTCGTCGCAATCAGCAGTCCGAACCGAATTCATCTCTCAATTTCCGTTGGAATTCGGACTCCGTCGGGAGCCCCAACGTGTCGGCGGTGTAGGGCGCCGCTCCGGCCTCCAGTAGTTCCGCGCGGCGGCCGACCTGTGACTTCAGGTAGGCCAAGCGGGCCACCCGCAGGATCTCGCGGGACAACCAGTAGTCGCTGTTCGACCACACTTCGTCGCCGAGGTGCACACCGGCGACCATGCCGCTGCGGTCGCACGCCACACCAACCGAGAAGTCCGGGTTGAACACTTCGTACAGGATGTTCTGCGCAAGGGGTACCGCGCCGGGCTCACCGAGCTCATCCACGTTCGTCATCCAGGTTTCCCACCTGCCGGTCAGTCCGATTCGCCGGGCACTCGCCCGGGAAGCTCGGGCGGCCGCATCTCGTCCACCGCGATCCCATGTTGGCGAATGGCATCCAGGGCGCTTTCGCGGATAGCGGCCATGATGTCGGCCACGAGCTCCTGTGGGTTGGCTGTACTCGCGATGGTTCCCGGAGCTATGTACAGGTCCGTCAGCCGCCCGAGCCCGTCGACCTCCGGGATGACGCGGCCGGACGGCGAGGGGCGGCGGGCACGGATGCCGTCGATCCGTTCGAGCATCGCATCCATGGCGTGGACCGCCGCTCGTCCACCTTCGAGCGCCGCCTCGGTATCGGGATGCATCCCGAGATCCCAGTTCTCCGACACTGTCACCACCCGGGCGGCAGGTGCCCATCGGCGGTCACGCCGCCGCGAGACCGTGACGCCGCCGGTCGTGCGGAGACGTCGCTCGGCCTATGGATCGTTTGCGCAGGCTGGACACCGTCGAGCCCCATCCGCACACCGCCTCCTCCTGCACTGGTATTTCCCCAACTTTTCACACTCGCGCAGGGTTTTTCATCGTTGGGAAGGCCCGGCCGTTGGGACGATGCCGCCGCAACGCAGCATCCACTACGACTGTGCCGATATCGTCGTAGCCTGCCGCCGACGAAAGAATCCAGCATGGCCGAATCCCCCGATCGCCGGGTGCGCCGCACCCGCGATCTGCTGCATCGCGCGTTGATCGAGCTGATGATCGAACGCGGGTATGAGCGGGTGACGGTCACCGACGTGATCGACCGCGCCGATGTCGGCCGGTCCACCTTCTACGCGCATTATCGGGACAAGGACGATCTGCTGGTGGTGAGTTGCACCGAGTTCTTGCGCCGGGAGATCGCGCGAGTGCGCGCGGTGCCCGGGGCGCCGCTGGCCCCGCTGCGCGTGATGTTCCAGCTGGCCGCGGATTATCCGGATGTCTACCAGCCGCTGATCGGCCCGAAGAGCAGCGCGACGGTGCTGCGCGCCTACCAGCAGTCGGTCCGTAGCATCCTGGCCGAACAGCTCGCGGGGCGGCTCGACATGGACGACGGCGAGTTCTCCGACACCGTCGCATTCCTGTCCTGGGGTGTGATCGGGCTGCTCGGATCGGTTATCGATCCGCGGGCGCCGACTCCGCCGTCGACCGCGTGGCGGCGGTTCGAAGCCCTGTGCACGTCAGGTCTGGGCAGCCGCTTGGGACGAACCAGCCTGCGGTGACGTTTTGGAGCGCGCACCGTGCGACGGCACACGCCGGTGCATGGTGCGGCGGCACCTGCCGTCGGGACGCACCCAGACGGCCTCGCCGTCACGAATGGTGAAAACTCCGACCGGGCGCACCCCGGTGCCGAACCGGCCATAGCGGTGCGCGACGGTGATGATCGTGGCGCCGTCGGCGGTCTCGAAGGGTTCACCGTAGATGGGTGTGCCGTCGAGGGCCGCCTGGCCGAGTCGCTCGCCGATCGCCATCGCTTCGATCCCTTCCCGCTGCTCGCCGAGGCCAACACGCGGTTGGCCGATCGGGCGTCTGTTCCCGAGTAGTGTGCGGCACCCGATGCCGCCGCGCACGGCATTCGGTTCAGGACCTCCCGCGTAGGCAGCCGGAACCCGGGTATGCGACCGGCGAGGCGGCAGAAGGTCGCCGGAGGGAACGGAGCTGTTCAGGAGGTTGACATGGGTGCACGTCGAGTGGTCGCGTCCGTCGGGTTCGCGGCCGCCATGACGCTGGCGGGTGCAGGAGTGGCGGCGGCCCAGCCGGCGGCGCCGGAGCCGGAATCGCCGTTGACGCAGTACGTGGAGATGTTGCCGCCGGCGCCGCCGGAGTGCGCGGCCATCTGGGAGCCGATCGAGGATCGGATCGAGGATATGGTGCCGCCGCAGGCCGAACCCGCGTTCGACGCTTTCGACGACTGGTGCGAGGGCCCCACCGACTGAGTGGCGATCAGCGTGCGGTGAGCCGGAGGACCGGGTAGATCCGCTTGGACTTCTTCTGATATTTCCCGATGCGGGGCTCCTCGGCGACGATGCGCTTCCAGGCTTCCTCGCGGTCGGTGCCGTCCAGCGTCTGCGCGATGACGTCGACGGTGCCCTCGCCGGGGAGTTCGATGGAAACCCGCTCGGGATGCGCCGTCAGGTTGGCGTACCAGTCGGGGTTCACGCTGCCGCCGCCGGAGGCCACGATCAGCCTGGCGTCGCCGTCGCCGAACCAGGCGAGGGGCGTCTCGCGCTGCTCCCCGCTGCGGCGGCCGACCGTGTGCAGAATCAGCACATTCATGCCCATCACCTTGCCGCTGCCCTTACGGCGCATCTTCGCGGCGGTGCGGGCGTTCATCTTCTTCTGGAACCACCGCGACAGCGGCCCCGGCGTCCCGGGCTTGCGCTTGCCACCCACCTGCTGATCGCCTGCCATCGCCTGACCTCTCATTCCTCGGCCCCGGACGCCGCGCGGATCCGTGCGCGACGCGAACTTGGTATCACGCTAACCAGCGCCGCCCACGCGCCGCTTCTCGATTCCTGATCGCCTCACCGACGGTTACCCCATCCGAGACAACCGACGCGATGGCGATCCGGCCGCGGGATCGAGGACGGTCTCACTCCCCCAACGGGACGAGCCCTCCCGCACCGAAGGGCGGGAGGGCTCGAAACGTCTTGCGTTACTTCGATTTACACGTCGAAGTAGAGCTCGAACTCGTAGGGGTGCGGGCGCAGGTTCACCGGGGCGATTTCCTGCTCGCGCTTGATGTTGATCCAGGTCTCGATCAGGTCCTCGGTGAAGACGTTGCCTTCGGTGAGGTAGTCGTGATCGGCCTCGAGCCGGTCGATGACCGTGGCCAGGCTGGTGGGGGCCTGCGGGATGTTCTTGGCCTCCTCCGGCGGGAGCTCGTAGAGGTCCTTGTCGACCGGGGCCAGCGGCTCGATCTTGCGCTTGATGCCGTCCAGGCCGGCCATCATCATGGCGGCGAAGGCCAGGTACGGGTTACCCGAGGAGTCCGGCGCGCGGAACTCGATGCGCTTGGCCTTCGGGTTGTTGCCGGTGACCGGGATGCGGACCGCGGCGGAGCGGTTGCGCTGCGAGTACACCAGGTTGATCGGGGCCTCGTAACCCGGGACCAGGCGGTGGTAGGAGTTCACGGTCGGGTTGGTGAACGCCAGCAGCGACGGCGCGTGGTGCAGGATGCCGCCGATGTAGTGGCGGGCCAGATCCGACAGGCCGCCGTAACCGGACTCGTCGTGGAACAGCGGCTTGCCGTCCTTCCACAGCGACTGGTGCACGTGCATGCCCGAGCCGTTGTCACCGAAGAGCGGCTTCGGCATGAAGGTGACGGTCTTGCCTTCCTGCCACGCGGTGTTCTTGACGATGTACTTGAACAGCTGCAGGTCGTCGGCCGCCGAGAGCAGGGTGTTGAACTTGTAGTTGATCTCGGCCTGGCCGGCGGTGCCGACCTCGTGGTGGCCGCGCTCGAGCTCGAAACCGGCCTGCTGCAGGTTGGTCGAGATCTTGTCGCGCAGGTCGACGTAGTGGTCGTACGGCGCGACGGGGAAGTAGCCGCCCTTGTTGCGGACCTTGTAGCCGCGGTTGAGGGTGCCGTCCGGGTTGAACTCCGCGCCGGTGTTCCAGGAACCGGAGACCGACTCGATCTCGTAGAACGCGCCGTTCATGGCCGAGTCGTAACGGATGGAGTCGAAGATGTAGAACTCCGCCTCGGCGCCGAAGTACGCGGTGTCGGCGATACCGGTCGAGCGCAGGTACTCCTCCGCCTTACGCGCGATGTTGCGCGGGTCGCGGGAGTAGGCCTCGCGGGTGAACGGGTCGTGCACGAAGAAGTTCAGGTTCAGCGTCTTGGCGGCGCGGAACGGATCCAGCTGCGCGGTGCTGTAGTCGGGCAGCAGCAGCATGTCCGACTCGTCGATCGACTGGAAACCACGCACGGAGGAACCGTCGAACGCCAGCCCTTCCTCGGCCAGGTCGGCGGTGAACGCCTTCGCCGGGATGGAGAAGTGCTGCTGAACACCGGGAAGATCGCTGAAGCGGATGTCGACGTATTCGACGTCCTCATCGGCGATGTATTTGATGACCTCGTCGGCCGTGCTGAACGTCACTTAGTTCTCCTTACGGATTGTTTCCCAGGCCAGTGTCGATTGCATGGGCGTCGCGACCAGACGGTATGGACGCGGTGTTTCCCGGCAGTCAAGGTTGTGTTTCGCCAGTGTTACACGTGCTACCGAACGGGTGGCATGTGCCACCCATGCTCTGACGGTGACGTCATTCTGCCATTCGTGACCTGGGCCAACGGCGTGAGCACCGGTTATGCGGTCGCGGGTGGCCGACCGCATAGACCTATCCTGGAAGCCATGGCACGCATCACCGGATCCTGGCTCTCCGGACCGACAGCGGATCCGGGCGATCCGGCAACTCCCGAGTTTCGCGGCGAACACATCGGATTGCCGCGCGAGGGCGCGGGCTCTCTGGTGGGCATGGGCCGGCGCATCGCGGCACTGATGGTCGACTGGGTCATTGCGATGGGCATCGCGGCGCTGATCGTGCGGCCGGACCCGCAGCAGATCATCGCCGAGGCGGACGTGCCTGCCGGCAAGCAGCCGCCGACCAACTTCGAGGCCGTGGTGAGCGCGCTGAGCACGCCCACATGGATGGTGTGGGTGGTCGTCGGCATCCTCGCGGTGACCCTGTTCGGGTTCACACCCGGCCAGTACTTCCTTCGACTACGCGTGATCCGCGTCGACGCCCCGGTGCGGGTGGGCTTCGTGCGCGCCCTCGGCAGGCAACTGCTGCTCATCTTCGTGGTGCCCGCGCTGTTCACCGATGCCGACGGGCGCGGTATGCACGATCGGGCGACGGGTACGGCGGTCGTGCGTTCGCGCTGACCTCCCGTCCGGAGTCGGTGGTGCTGTTCGGCGGTGCCGCGGCGTTGTGGGCGGTGGGCCTGCCGCAGTGGGGGCTGGGGTTCGCCGCGACCCTGGTGATCTATCACGTCATCGCGTATGACCGGATTCGTTGGCTGAGCACCCCGCTACGCCAAGGGCCGGTGCCCGCGATCCGGACACCGGCCCTTGCCGAGAATTGTGGGCTCAGCGGCGCCGGATGGTGCGCTGCACGCCGCGCATCTTCGCGCCCGCCGGCATCGGGCCCTTCGGCAGGGCCGGGCCGCTGCGGGCGCTGAGGGCGGCGAGGCGGCCTTCGATGAGGTCGATGCGCTTGGCGTCGATATTGCGGGGCAGCTTGGTGAGGTAGCGCTGGAGTTCCTTGAGCGGAACCTGGCCCTCCTCGTTGCCGACGATGACGTCGTAGATCGGGGTGTCGCCGACGAGGCGGGCGGTGCGCTTCTTCTCCTGCGCCAGCAGCGACTTCAACCGTTGCGGCGAGCCCTCGGCGACGAAGATCACCCCGGGTAGGCCGACCACGCGATGCACCGCATCGAGCTGGGTGGTGGCGGCGACGCCGTTGCTGACCCGCCATTTGCCCTGCAGGTTGTCCAGCACCCAGGCCGCCGCACCCGCCTGACCTTCGGCTTTGCTGTACACCGACCGCTGCACCCGGCGACCGAAGATGATGAACGCGACGAGCACACCGAGCAGGATGCCCAGCGGCAGCAGGAACCATTGCAGGCCGAAGATCAGCCCGATCAGGAAGAACACCACGGTGATGCCGACCAGCGCGCCGATCATCAGCGGCAACAGCAGCTTGTCTTCCTTGCGCTGCATCTGGAAGGCCTGCCACAGCTGCTGGCGGCGCTCCTTCGACTGCTGTTTGCGGGCCGCTTTCGCCGCGGCCTTCGCTTCCTTGGTGGGCTTACCTGCTGGCATGTCTCTCAGGATAGTGCCCGTGGGTGAGCGTTCCCGCCACGGGACGACCGGCGACAAACCACGACGACGGCACCCCGGTTCCGGGGGCTGGACGTTCGTCCGGCGACCCGATACTTCTTAGGTGCGCTGCCGACGTAGTCCGTCGCCGGCCCGCGCGTGGGCTGGAACGGATGCGGAGGTAGTCGAGCGGTGCCTGATCGACCGGTTCTGGTGCGTGCACTCTTGCTCGTCGTCGGCGTGCTGATGGTGGTGACCGCGGCCGTGCCGATGACCGCGAGCGCGCGGCCGGAGGTGCCGCACGAATGGCGTGAGGCCTATATCGACGCACCCGACGGCACCCGGCTGCACGCCGACATCCTGCGCCCGGCCGGTCTGGCCGACGATGAACGCACGCCGGTGATCCTCACCGTCAGCCCGTATCGCGCGCATTCGGCGTACCTGAGCGAGCCGCGGCTCGAGGGCGGGCCGTCGGTGGAGAACCTGACGCCCGAGCTGTTCCTGAACGCCGGCTACACCTACGTCATCGTGGACCTGCGCGGATTCGGCGGATCGTCGGGCTGCCCGGATTTCGGCGGACCGGGTGAGCGAGCCGACGTGGCCACCGCGGTGGAATGGGCGGCGAGCCAGCCGTGGTCGAGTGGCAAGGTCGGCATGTGGGGCGCCTCCTACGAGGCGTGGACCGGATTGATGGGGCTGGCGACCAAGCCGAAGGGCCTGGCGGCGGTCGCGGCGTTCGAGCCGGTGGTCGACCCGTACACCTACCTGTACATGGAGGGCGTGTCGTGGAAGTTCTCCGGTAAACCCGTCACCGAGGACGGGGTGCGGCCCGCCGACCTCGCCGGTTTCGAACACGTGCTGATCGCCTCTACCCCGCCGCACCCCGGCGACTCACCCGAGTACCAGGCCAACGCACTGCAACTGCCGATGCAGTGCTACGCCCGCTACCTCCAGGACATCACCGACCACAACGGCGACACCGCGTTCTGGCGCGATCGCGATCTGGTCGCCAAGCTGGGCGGCACCACCACTCCGCTGTTCCTCGGGCAGGGGTTCCTCGACTACAACACCCGCGCCTACCGCGTCCTCGACCTGTGGAACAACCTCGGCCCGGGCGACCACAAGGCATGGTTCGGGCAGTGGGGACACCAGACCTGCCACGAGAAGTGCGCGACCCCGCATTTTGACACCGAACTGCTGGCGTTCTTCGACAAGCATGTGGCCGGGCGCGACGTGCAGATTCCGGGACCGCGGGTCACCGTCGGGCAGTTCGACGGACGGTGGCGCGGTGAGACGCAATGGCCGGCCGCCGACACCGTGCGCGTCCCGGTCGAGCTGCGCACCGGGCGCTATACCGATCGCGGATTGCTGCCGGGACCGGACCGAGAGATCTGGTCGGTGACCGAGCCCTTCGACCGTGCGGTGCATCTGTCGGGAATCCCGACGGCGACGTTGTCGCTGGCCGGGCCGCCGAACGCGACGGTGGCGGTGGAGCTGTTCGATATCGCGCCGGACAACAACGCCGTCGTCATCACCCGCGGGATCGCGCCGGTGAGCCAGACCGCGCAGGTGCGGCTGCTGGCCCAGGATTGGCCCATCGCGGCCGGACATCGGCTCGGCGCGCGCATCACCGATGTGGTGGACGACGTCTGGTCGCACTCCCCCGCCTTCGCCGAGGTCACCGTCACGGCGGCGCGACTCGAGGTGCCCGTCCTGACCCAGCCGCGCACGGCCGATCTGCCCGGCGGTATCGGCGAGGCCATCCCGAAGTGGCATCGCAAGAAGACCCGCACCCTCGATGCCGGGGTGGTGAACAATGCAGTGGTGCCGATGAAACTGCCCACTGCGCCCACCCGATGAGCGGGGCCGCCCGCAACGAGCCCGACGAAGGCGCCCCGGTCGGTGCCGCCGATAGGTCCGTGCCCGCCGCTGGACCACGTGAGCCAGGCGCGGGCGGGTCGGCGTCCGACGGCACGGTAGCCGGGGAGCGGCCCGATCGGGGCGAGCCGGTTGATCCGACCACCGGCGGTCGAATGGTCGGGGCGGATGTCGAATCCTCCGTGCCCGCCACATCGGAGGCTCGGGCGCTGGCCGCTGCCGGCAGCGATCCCTTCGGCCGGTCGCACCCGATCGACGGCGTCGATGACGCGACGGCGGAGCGGCTGGCAGCGGCGCTGCGGTGTGCGACCGTGTCGCGGGAGGATCCGGCCGAGATCGACGATGCGGCGTTCGCGCTGTTGGCCGAGCACCTGGAGCGGTCGTTCCCGCGAGTGCATGCCGAGCTGGAACTGGAATTGTTCGGGCACAGCAGGCTCTACACCTGGCCCGGGACGGATCCGTCGCGGACGGCGGCGATCCTGCTCGCGCATCAGGATGTCGTTCCGGCCGATGATCAACCGCATTGGACGCATCCGCCGTTCATGGGTGTCGTCGATGAGCAGTACATTTGGGGGCGCGGCGCGATCGACGACAAGAGCCGGGTGATGGCGATCCTCGAGGCCGTCGAATCAGCCCTCGCCGCGGGGATGCGGCCGGCGCAGACGGTGTATCTGGCGTTCGGGCACGACGAAGAGGTCTTCGGCGACGACGGCGCTGTCCGTATGGCGCAGGCGCTGCGCGAGCGGGGTGTGCGGGCGGAACTGCTGCTCGATGAAGGCGGGGTGATCACCGAAGGCGTCGCCGATGGCGTCGCCCGGCCGGTGGCCTCGATCATGGTGGGCGAGAAGGGATACGCGACCGTCCGGCTGTCGGTGAACGATGTCGGCGGGCACTCGTCGATGCCGGGGAAACAGACGGCGGTCGGGCGCATCGCGCGGGCGGTGGGGCGGCTGCAGGATCGGCCGATGCCGCTGCGATTGACACCGGTCATCACCGACATGCTGAGCCGTCTGCGCGCGGCCATGCCACCGGCCCGGCGCAAGGTGCTCGGCATGGCAGGGGTCGCCGGGCCCGTGATCACCCGGGTGCTGGCCGCCAGACCGCAGACCGAGGCGATGGTGCGGACCACGACGGCGCCGACCGTCATCCGCGGCGGGGTGAAAGCCAACGTGCTGCCCCAGCACGCCGAGGCGCTGATCAACTTCCGGATCCTGCCCGGCGACTCGGTGCACGGAGTGCTGGAACACTGCCGCCGCGTCGTCGGCGATGACGGCGTGCGGATCGAGCTGGTCGGCATGTCATCGGAGCCGTCTCGGGTCGCCACTGCCGGCCCGGCTTTCGACCGGATCGCCCGCCTGGCCAGCGAGGTGGTGCCCGGTATCGTCGTCACCACCGGCCTGGTCCCCGGCGCCACCGACTCGCGCCACTACGACGATCTGGCCCGCACCCGCTGCAACTTCGCCCCTGTCGTCTTCGACCGGACCGATCTCGAACGCATCCATGGAACCGATGAACGGATCTCCCGCGTCAACTACGCTCGCCTCATCGCATTCAACCGGCGGCTGATCGACCAGCTCGCCGACCCGGCGCCACGCCCCACCCGAGGAACCGACATATGAGCCAAGCCGCCGAGCCGGACAAGCACTCCGCCTCCAGCACAACCGATTCCGCGACGACCGACACCGGAAACGGTGCCGCGAAGACCCCGGCAAAGGCCGCGGCCAAGAAGGCCACCACGCGGGCCTCACGCGCCACCAAGAGCACATCCTCCGGCGCCGCGTCTGGCGCGGCAGCCAAGAAGGCCGGAACGGCGGCGAAGAAGGCCGGCACAGCGGCCGAGAAGACCGGCACAGCAGCGGCGGCGAAGAACACCGGCACGGCGGCGAAGAACACCGGCACGGCGGCGAAGAAGGCCGGCACGGCTGCCAAGACCGCCGCGAAGGCGACAGCGCGCGGCGCGGCGAAGGGCGCTGCGGCCACATCCGCCGCGACCAAGAACACGGCCGACTCCGAGGTGACAAGCGCGGGCACGCCCGCTTCCGGCACCGCCGATTCCACCGCCGCCCCGGCGAAGAAGCGGCCCGCGAAGAAGGCCGCGCCGAAACCGGCGACCACGGCCTCCGCCGACGCTGCCACCACCGAGTCGACGCCCGAAGCCGCCACCGGCACCACCGGCGACCGTCCCGCGAAGAAGACGGCCGCGAGCACGCGCGCCCGCAAGACCACTTCGACCAGCCCGGCATCGCGCCCGGCTGCGAAGAAGTCCGCTACCAAGGCGGCCGCATCGAGCTCTGCTACCGCGGACACCGACGCCGCACCCACGAACACGCAAGACGCAGGCAGCTCCGAACCGCTGGGCGCTGCCGCGAATACAAAGGCATCGAGCTCCGCACCGGACTCCGCCACCGCAGTCACCGATGCCACCACCAACACGCAAGAAGCAGGCGGTACCGAACCGGCCACCGCCGCAGCAGGACCGGCCACCGACGACGCTTCCGAGGCCAGCTCCGCCGTCGCTGCTTCAGCCGAGACCAGCGCGGGTTCGGGCAGGATCGGCGTCGATTCAGGCGAGACCGACGTAGTTCCGGCCGAGTCCGACGCAGTATCGGCCGAGACCGACGCACCTTCGGCCGAGACCGACACGGCTCCGAGCGCACCCGACGCAGATTCGGCCGAGACGAGCGCAGCCCCGGGCGAGACCAACACAGCATCGGCCGACACCGACGCACCTTCGGCCGAGACCGACACGGCTCCGAGCGCACCCGACGCAGCTCCGCGCGAGACCGATGCAGCTCCGGGCGAGACCGGTGCAGCATCGGCCGACACCGACGCGGTTCCGGTCGCTTCCAGTGCGAATTCGGGCGAGTCGAGCACAGTTTCGGCCGAGACCAGCACGGTTCCGACCGCATCCAGCGCGGATGCGGCCGTGTCCAGCGCAGATTCGACCGCGACCACCAGCGAAGCTTCGGGTGACGCGAACGGCGACGACGCGGAACCCGCCGCGGGCATCGCCGTGTCCGACGACACCGCGGCATCCGGCGCCGCGACGGCACTCGACAGCGAGTCGACCGGCGCAGAGAACCCGCCGGAGAGCGCGGACGCAGCCGGCGCGAGCTCAACTGCGTCCGCGACAGATAGCGCCGCCTCGACCTCCGGCGAACAGCCCCACGCCGATTCCGGCTCCTTCATCGGGCACGGTGCCCGGATCGAGTGGCGGGCCTGGCTGCCCGAAGGCGGGGCGCGCGGGGTGATCGTGCTGGTGCACGGTGTCGCCGAGCATGCCGGGCGGTATGAGCATGTGGGGCGTCGGCTGGCCGATGCCGGGTTCGCGGTGTACGCGCTGGATCATCCGGGGCACGGGAATTCCGGTGGGGCGCGGGCGAATATCGGGTCGATGGATGCGGCGGCCGATAATGTGGCGACGTTGCTCGCGATGGCGCGGCGGGAGTTCCCCGCGGTGCCCGCGTTCCTGCTCGGACATTCGATGGGCAGCCTGATCGTGCTGTTCCTGGTGACGCGGGCGCCGATCGAGGTGGACGGTGTCGTGGTGTCGGCGCCGCCGCTCGACATCCCGGTGGGCAATCCGATTCAGCGGCTGCTGGCACCGGTGCTCACCAAGCTCACACCGAATCTCGGTGTGCTGAAACTGGATTCGTCCGATATCAGCCGCGATCCGAAGGTCGTCGCCGCCTACGACAGCGACCCACTGGTGTTCCGTGGCAAGCTCCCCGCGCGGACCGCCACCGAAATACTCAACGCCGCAATCGCCGTCAAGGGTCGCCTGCGGAAGCTCACCGCACCGACGCTCGCGATGCACGGCACCGCCGACACCATTGCCGCGCCGTCGAGCACCGATCTCATCGAAAAGGGCGCGGGCGCCGAGGATCTCACCGTGCGCCGCTACGACGGCCTGTACCACGAGATCTTCAACGAGCCCGAGCAGGACCAGGTGCTCACCGACGTCGTGGACTGGTTGGAAGCACACCTCGGCACGTAGGCCGGCCCGCACAGCAGAAGGCGCCGAGGTCGACAACCCGACCTCGGCGCCTTCGCTGCTCGGACTACCTCAGTTGTACTTGTTGGCGCAGGCCGCCTCGCCCTCGAGCACACCCAGACGGAACGCCTCGAGCCGCAGATACCCGCTCTCCACGGTCTCGCCGTTGACGTCGCTGGCCGCCAGACCGTCGGAGAGAAGACCGGAAATGGCCTCGTCCAGATCACCGGCCGAGAGCTGAACTTCACGGCCCGGCTTGCTCAGTTCGGTGGTGATCGCACCGGACAGGCAGGAGGTGCGCAGGCCGGCGGTGTCCGCGCCCTCCAGCGACAGGCCCCGTGCCTTCTGCACGGCGAGGGTGTAGCGGGAGATGAAGACGACGTAGGCGTTGTAGTCGCCGCTGACGATCGCCGAGAGCGGTTTGTCCTCGTCCTCCAGCGGGCCCGCGCGTTCGGCGAGCGCCGGGATGTCGGTGCCGATGGAGTTGGCGTCCGGGCAGTAGGACACCGGCTGGGTGACGGTCACTCCGGAGCAGCTCGACGCCACACCCGAGTAGTCGTACTGCGGAGCGGCATCCGACGGCAGCGCCTCGGCCGCGGCATTGGCGACGCTGACCAGCGATTCCTGATCGACCGGCAGCTGACGTTCGCCGTGGTCGTCTTCGAAGGTGATCGGCAGGCCCGCACGGCGCTGTTCGATCTCGTCTTCATTGATCGCCTTGCAGGCTTCGGCGCCGCTGGTGTAACCCATCTGCACCGCGGTCACCCGCTCGAACGCCGAACCGTGCACGTTGTCCGGGTCGTCCGGGTCGCGGTCGCGCACCGCGACGGTCGCGCCGAGCACACCGTTGAGGCCGTCGGTGGTGTTCATCGTGAAGTACTGGGAATCGCCCTCGGCGACGTAGCGCAGGTACACACCGGCCAGGCAGTCGGCCTGCTGTTCGCGCACCAGCCCGGGGGTGCGCCGGTCGGAGATCTTGGCCTGGCCTTGCAGGGCGTGGCCGTACTCGTGGGCCAGCACCATGACCACCGACATGTCGCCGAACTCTTTGACCAGCTCAGGGAGCAGCACGCCGCGGTCCCAGCCGATCGAATGGTCGGAGCCGCAGTAGGCGGCATTGACCATTTGATAGGTGTCGATGGTGCAGAACTCGACCGCCTCGGATTTCGGTGCCAACGCGGACCAGGAGATCAGCTGCTGCACCGGCTCGAAGGTGCCGGGAAAGGTCTTGCTGTACTCCTTTTTCCAGAATTCCTGCACGTCGTAGACGGCGTTGAGGGCGAGTTGGTCCATCGGCCCGCCGTCACCGTTCTCGGCCTGGATCGGCGCGTCCGGGGCGTCGGGGCGCGGCCCGCTCGGACCGGTGCTCGACGTGGCACCCGCGATCTGCCACGGGTTTTCCTGCCCCGGACCCGACTGCGCTGCCTCGGCCGATTCCGAACAGCCGGTGAGCACCAACGCGGCGCACGCCGCGATGGCGGCGGCAAAGCGCAGCCGCTTGTTCCTTGTCACTTGAATGCCTCCCCAAGTTCGACCGGGCCGGAATACAACCCGGGCCCGGACCGGCGCCGCATGCGCCTGCCGTCCGAGCGCTCCACATCGTAATCGCTCGGCGGCGCCGATACGCATCGTCGCGGCGGAAATTCGCGGCGATGCGGTGTCTCGATCAGTGCAAGTGGATGCGGGCCAGGACGGCGCGATGGTCGGTGCCCGGCACGACCATGGTCCAGACCTCGTCGGCGGTGGCGTCGGCGAGCAGGACGTGGTCGATGCCGATGACCGGGCCCCAGCTCCGGTCCTGTGGGTAGCTGCGCAGTGGGCCCGCCCCGGCCTGATCGGCGGCGGATTCGAAACGGCCGCGCAGCAAGTCGCGGAAGCCGCTGTGGTCGCGGGTGGCGTTGAAGTCGGCGCCGACGATGGCCGGACGCTGCTCCACATCGAGAAGGTCGCGAATGGCGCTCAATTCGCGCTGCCACCTGTCGAAATCCAAGGGCGGCGGTACCGGATGGAAGGCGTAGACCGCGATGGCGCCGCGATCGGGGTGGTCCATGATCGCGGAGATGTTGTTGAGCAGGAATCCGTCGTAGTTCTCGGTGTCGCGCAACGGGTATCGGCTGTAGATGCCGGTGCCGACGCCGCCGGCCTCGGAATCTTCCAGGTAGTGGTACGGGAGCAGAGTGTCGATTCCGGCGGCGGTGAGTCCGGCGACGGCGGCGGGGGTGAGCTCGTTCAAGGTGAGCACATCCACGCTCTGCGCGCGCACGGCCTCGACCAGCGCACCCGTATCCGCCCCGCCGAACAGCAGATTCGACTGCATCACGGTCAGTTCCGGCCCGGTGGCGGCGTGGCCGTCCGGCACGTAGATCGGTACTTGGGTCCACAACGCTGCGGCCACCGCGACGCCGGCGGCGATCATGCTGCGCCGCCCGCGAGCGATGACGAACAACACCAGCGCCACGATCGTGCCGAGCATCAGCAGCGACGCACCGGAAGCCAGCAGGACCATCGTCCGCCGCTGCGATCCGCTGAAGTACAGCGCGATCCCCGCGACTCCCGCCAGCAAGGCAACCCACCCCGTGCCGAGCAGCGCTCGGTTCACCCATGTTCGCATGTCTGGGACCCTAGAACGGGCCGGTGACGGATTCGTGGATCAATTGTGTGGATCCTGTGAGAATCGACTCGCCCGGACAGGAGGAGCACCGTGTACTTCGAAGAATTCGATTCCCCCGGCGCGCTCACCCGCGACGCCGCCGAAGCGTTGCTCGACGTGGCGGGCCGCTACTCCTCCACCATCGTCGTCACCGCCAACGCGCACTCGGTGCACGCGCCGCTACTGCCGCTGTGCTGGGAAGAACTCGGTATCGCGGCAGGTACCGCGGTCACCGTCACCGCCGACAACGGGCATCAGCCGCCCGATCTCGAAGACCGCCGTGCGCTCGGCGATTTCGTCGGCAGCTTTCGCCGACTCACCGCGCCGGGCGCTCGATAGTGGTCGAGCACCGCGCCGCCGACTGCCGCCGAAGCCCGAAGCCCGAAGCCCAGGTCAGCGCGGACTGTGGATGTCGAGGCCGGCCAGAAGCCTCCACTGCTGCGCCGGGATGGTGAACGGCTCGGCCGGGAGCGCCTGAAGGCACACGTGGTCGGCGCCGGCGGACAAATGCGCGGCGATCCGTTGGCCGACTCGGTCCTCCCCGATCGCGACCAACGCGTCGACGAGCCGGTCACTGCCGGGTGCGGCGAGATCGGCGTCGGTGAAGCCGAGTCGCTGCCAGCTCGCCCGGTATCCAGGGTTGGTCAGGTAGGCGCCCACGTGTGCGCGAGCGCGGCCGCGGGCATCGGCGTCGTCGGCCCCTACCACCACGGCCTGTTCGACCACGAGCGTCCGGTCCGGCCCGAGAACGGCACGCGCCTGCGCGGTGTGTTCGGGTGTCGTGAGATAGGTGATGGCGCCGTCGGCCCTGTCCCGGGCCAGTTCCAGAGCGCGCGGGCCGAGCGCCGCGAGTACTCGCGGTAGGCGGCCGGAGTCCGGCAGTCCGAGCTGGGCTCGCAAGCTGTCGGGCGCGTCGAGATCGTCCAGGTAGGCGCACAGGGCGGCCAGCGGTTTGCGGTATTCGAGTCCGAGCACACCTTCGACGACACGAGGATTGGATGTGCCCGCCCCGAACACGAATCGCCCCGGGTAGGCGTCCAGGACCGCCCGGGCCGAGGCGCGCATCCAGTGCGGATGGCGACCGTAGGTCACCGCGATCCCCGTGCCGACCACCAGCCTGCGGGTGGCGGCGAGCAGTCCGGCGGCCGTGACGAACGGGTCGTGCGCGAGCCCCTCGCTGAGCCAGATCGCGCCGAGCCCCAGGCCCTCCAGCTCCGCGGCCATTGCCCCGACCACCGGCGGCGGCTGCAGATCGAGCCCGTTCACCCAGATGCCGGTACGCGGCAGATTCGGCGGCAACATCACGTTCGGCTCCTGTCGATTACAATTCGGAATGCCATTCCGAATATACGGAATGGCATTCCAATTAGCCACAGGAGGCCCGATGGACCACGGAGAGTCAGCGCCGCCGGGCGGAGTGCGAGCCGATGCGCGCCGCAGCCGGGCACGACTGCTCGAGGCCGCGCACACCATGTTCACCAGCGAGGGCGTCGATGTGTCGTTCAATGAGATCGCCCGTCGCGCCGGGGTGGGACCTGCCACGCTCTACCGGCATTTCCCCCAGCGCGAAGACCTCATCGCCGCAGTGGTCGGCACCAGTCTCGACGAGGTGATCACGCTCGCGAGCACTCTCGATGCCGAGCCCGATCCCGCTGTCGCGCTTGCCCGCTGGGTCGGCGCGCTGGTGTCGCACATTCGCCGGGTCCGCGGGCTGTCCGAGGAGATCATGCGTGCCCTCGAGGTCCCCGACAACCCTCTCGCGCCGCATTGCGCCGCGGCACTCGACGCGGCAGGCACCGTGCTGTCCCGCGCCCAACAGGCGGGGCGCGCGCGACCGGAAGCCACCACCGACGACATCGTCAAGATCGCCGGCGCGATCGCGTGGACCAGCGACCAGTCCGACGCCACCGCGCAGGCCACCGATCGTCTTGTCGGTCTTGTGCTGCACGGCATCATCGATTCCGACCGCTCGCCCACATGACGGTGCCTGGCGCCCGCCGAGCCTGTCTGCGGAATCCGCTGCGTCGCCGGACAACCGAACCCCAGCCGGTCATCCGCCTCGGTCAGGCCCCGAATACCCGCTCCACCACGCCTTTCGCGCGCCGGGTGATCCGCATGTAGTTGTCGAGGAATTCCCCGCCGTCACCGTTGCGCCAGCCCGCCGCGTACGCCACCGCCGACAGCTGCGGGCCGGGCGCGGGCAGTTGATCGCTCGGTTTGCCGCGCACCTGGACCAGGGCGTTGCGGGCCTTGGTCGCGATGAGCCAGGCCTGGCGCAGCAGGTCGACGTCCTCGGGGTCGAGCAGGCCCTTGCGCTCGATGACGTCCAGCGTCTCCAGCGTCGAGGTGTTGTGCAGCTCCGGTACCTCGTGGGCGTGGCGCAGCTGCATGAGCTGCACGGTCCATTCGATATCGGCGAGCCCGCCGCGGCCGAGTTTGGTGTGGGTAGCCGGGTCGGCGCCGCGCGGCAGGCGTTCGGAGTCGACGCGGGCTTTGATCCGGCGGATCTCGCGCACCGATTCGGCCGACACCCCGCCCGCCGGATACCGCACCTCGTCGATGAGGTGCAGGAACCGCACGCCGAGCTCCTGATCTCCGGCGACCTGGTGGGCGCGCAGCAAGGCCTGCACCTCCCACGGCTGCACCCACTGCTCGTAGTAGGCCGCGTAGGAGGCGAGGGTGCGCACGAGAGCGCCGTTGCGTCCCTCCGGTCGCAGCGCGGCATCCACCTGCAGCGGCGGGTCGGTGCTCGGCGCGCCGAGCATGCGCTGCACCCGCTCGGCGATGCCGGTGGCCCAGCGCACGGCCTTGGTCTCGTCCTCGCCGGGGCGCGGATCGCAGACGAACAGCACATCGGCGTCGGAACCGTAGCCGAGTTCCATGCCGCCGAGCCTGCCCATGCCGATCACCGCGAAGTCGGCGGGCGCGGGTGCGCCGCGTTCGGCCTCGCTGGCCCGGATCACCGCCCGCAGCGATGCCTCGAGCACCGCGACCCACACCGACGACAGGGCCCGGCACACCTGCGGCACATCGAGCAGGCCGAGCAGATCGGCGGAGGCGACCCGGGCGAGTTCGTGCCTGCGCAGCGATCGGGCCGCGGCGACCGCGCGGTTCGGGTCGTCGTAGCGGGCGGCGGCGGTGAGGATGCCGCGGGCGACGTCCTCGGGTTGCGGGCCGAGCAGCAGTGGCCCGCTGGGCCCGTCGGCGTACATGCGGATGGTCTCTGGCGCGTTGATCAGCAGATCGGGCAGGTAGGCCGAGGAGCCGAGCACGATCATCAACCGCTGCGCGACCGCACCCTCGTCGCGCAGTTCGCGCAGGAACCAGGTCTGCTCGGCCAGCCCCTCCGAGACCCGCCGATAAGCCAGCAGGCCGGCGTCCGGGTTGGGGGTATCGCCCAGCCATTCCAGCAGCGTCGGCAGCAGCAGCGCCTGGATACGACCCTTACGCGACACCCCTCCGGTGAGTGCGCGCAGGTGGCCGAGCGCGTGTTCGGGGGCGGCGTAGCCGAGGGCGGCGAGCTGGCGCACGGCCGCATCGGGGCTCAACCGCAACGCGTCCGAATCCAGCCGGGCGACCGACTCCAGCAGCGGCCGGTAGAACAGCTTGGCGTGCAAACGCCGCACCCGGACGGTGTTGCGGCGGATCTCCGTGCGCAGCACCCCCACCGCGTCCTGGCGCCCGTCGGGACGCATATGGGCGGCCCTGGCCAGCCAGCGCATGCCATCGGCGTCGTCGTCGGCGGGCAGGGTGTGGGTGCGCTTGAGCCGCTGTAGTTGCAGCCGGTGTTCGAGCAGGCGCAGGAACTCGTAGGAGGCGGTGAGGTTGGCGGCATCGTCGCGGCCGACGTAGCCGCCGGCCGCCAAGGCGGTCAAGGCTTCGACGGTGCCCTGCACATGCAGGGTGTCGTCGACCCGGCCGTGCACCAATTGCAGCAGCTGCACGGCGAATTCGACGTCGCGCAAACTACCGTGGCCCAGCTTCAGTTCACGTTCGCGCAGGTCGGCGGGCACCAGGTCCTCGACGCGGCGGCGCATGGCCTGCACGTCGGGGACGAAGTCGGTGCGTTCGGAAGCCGACCACACCATGGGCATGAGCGCGTCGCGGTATTGCTCGCCGAGGGCCAGGTCACCGGTCATCGGGCGCGCCTTGAGCAGCGCCTGGAACTCCCAGGTGCGCGCCCAGCGCTGGTAGTAGGCGATATGCGATTCGAGAGTGCGCACCAGCGCACCGGCCTTGCCCTCGGGTCGCAACGCGGCGTCGACCTCGAAGAAGGCGGCGCTGCCGATGCTCATCATCTCCGCGGCCAGCCGGGCGGCGGTGGCGTCGGCCGGTTCGGCGGCGAACACGATATCGACGTCGGAGACGTAGTTGAGTTCGCGCGCACCGCATTTGCCCATGGCGATCACCGCGAGCCGCACCGGGCACGGCTCGTCGCGGCAGACCCGGGCGACGGCGACCGCCAGCGCCGCGGTCAACGCGGCATCGGCGAGGTCGGTGAGATGGCGGCCGACCACCTGATACGGCAGCACCGGCTCGTTCTCCACGGTGGCCGCGAGATCCTGGGCGGCCAGCAGCATCAGCTGATCGCGGTAGCGTTTGCGCAGCAGCGCAACGACTTCCGGGCCGGACTGCCCGGCCCGGAACAGCATCGGGGCGGCGTTCGGGCCCGTCTCCGGTACCGCGTCGACGGCGTCGAGCAGATCGGCGACCAACTCGTCGCGGTCCGGGAGATCGGTGCGGCGCAACGACTTCCACGCCGACGGATCGGCCACCAGATGGTCACCGAACGCCGTCGACGAGCCGACAAGAGCGAACAACCGGCCGCGCAGGGCCGTATCGGTGCGCAACGCCGAATCCAGCTCGGCCCACTCGTATCCGAGCGCCTCACGCAACCGGATGATCGTATTCAGCGCCAGGTCGGCGTCGGGCGCGCGCGAGAGCGCCCACAGCAGCGGGATGCCATCGATGTTGTCCCATGCCAGTTCGGCCAGGGAGGCGGCAGCCGTCGGCTCGAGCAATCCGAGACGGCCGACGCCGGGGACAGCGGAGCGGGCAGTCGGGGGCCGGACCATGCTTTCAAATTACATGCTCGCGCGCAGGTCGTGGTGGGCACGACCGCACCGCGGCCTCACAGCCCGAGATACTCCCTGAGTTCGAACGGCGTCACCTGGCTGCGGTAATCGGCCCACTCCCGGCGCTTGTTGCGCAGGAAGAAGTCGAACACGTGCTCACCGAGGGTTTCGGCGACCAGTTCCGAGCGTTCCATCGCCTGCAACGCCTCATCGAGGGTGCCCGGCAGCTCCCGGAAGCCCATCGCGCGGCGCTCGGCGGCGGTGAGCGACCAGACGTCGTCCTCGGCCTCCGGCGGCAGCGTGTAGCCCTTCTCGATGCCGCGCAGGCCTGCGGCCAGCAGTACCGCGAAGGTCAGGTACGGGTTGCAGGCCGAATCAGGGCTGCGGATCTCGACACGGCGCGAGGAGGACTTGTTCGGCGTGTACATCGGCACCCGGACCAGCGCGGACCGGTTCGACCGGCCCCACGAGGCCGCGGTGGGCGCCTCACCGCCGTGGATGAGTCGCTTGTAAGAGTTGACCCACTGGTTGGAGATGGCGCTGATCTCGGGGGCGTGCTCGAGGATGCCCGCGATGAACGCGCGCGCGGTCGCGGAGAGGTTGATCGGATCGTCGGGATCGTGGAAGGCGTTCGCCTCGCCCTCGAACAGGCTCATGTGGGTGTGCATGGCCGAGCCCGGGTACTGGGCGAACGGCTTGGGCATGAACGTCGCGCGCACGCCCTCGTCGATGGCCACTTCCTTGATCAGGTAGCGGAAGGTCATCACGTTGTCGGCCATGGACAGCGCGTCGGCGTAGCGCAGATCGATCTCCTGCTGGCCGGGCGCGCCCTCGTGATGGCTGAACTCCACCGAGATACCCATCGACTCGAGCGCGTCGATGGCGTGGCGGCGGAAGTTCGGGGCGGAATCGTGCACGGCCTGGTCGAAGAAGCCGCCGCTGTCGGCCGGCACCGGATCGGCGCCGTCGGGGGTGTTCTTGAGCAGGAAGAACTCGATCTCCGGATGCACGTAGCAGCTGAAGCCGACGTCACCGGCCTTGTTCAGCTGACGGCGCAGCACATGCCGCGGATCGGCCCAGGACGGTGAGCCGTCGGGCATGGTGATGTCGCAGAACATGCGCGCGGAATGCTGGTGGCCCTTGCTGGTCGACCACGGCAGCACCTGGAAGGTGGACGGGTCGGGGCGGGCGACCATATCGGCCTCGGAGATCCTGGCGAATCCCTCGATGGCCGAACCGTCGAAACCGATGCCTTCCTCGAAGGCGCCTTCGAGTTCGGCGGGGGCGATCGCCACGGACTTCAGATAGCCCAAGACGTCGGTGAACCAGAGCCGCACGAAGCGGATGTCCCGCTCTTCGAGCGTCCGCAGCACGAATTCCTTCTGGCGATCCATGACCGCGACTGTAGGCACCCGGCGTTAAATCTGTGTTACATGGCGACACGGGGTTTGTATCCCGCGATGTGAGCTCACCTGCGCGTCAGCACCTGAGCCCGGGTTGCGGCGCGATCAGCTCGGTCAGGTAGGCGACGACCGCGTTGTCCACACACGGCGAACCCTCGTTCAGCACCACGGTATGGCTATCGCCTTCGTAGGTGATCAACGCGGCGCCCAGCTGCTCGGCGAGGTCGACGCCGGCCTGATACGGGGTGGCCGGATCGCCGGTGGTGGACACCACCAGCGTCGTCGGCAGGCCCTGCACCGAGATCTCGTGCGGCTGACTGGTATTGGGCACCGGCCAGCTCGCACACAACTCCAGCGGCGCGGCCCCGGTACCGCGGCCGTCGTCCATGAACGGAGCGGCCTTGCGGTACTCGGCGTCCTGCCGTGCCGCCACCGCCGGATCGGTGATGCGCGGATCGTCGACGCAGCGGATGGCGTTGAAAGCGTCGTTCAAATTGTTATACGTGCCGTCTTCGTTGCGGCCGTTGTACAGATCGGCCAGCTGGAGCAGCGTGTCGCCGCGACCCTGGCTCAATTCGGTCAGCCCGAGCGACAGCACGCGCCAGAAGCTTTCGCTGTAGAGCGTCTGCCGCACGCCGGTGAGCGCATCGCCGTAGCTGAGGCCGCGGGTGTCGGTGGTGGCGGCGGGCTTGTCCCACAGCGGGTCGACCAGCTCCCGGAACCGCTTCACCGCCGTGGACGCGTCGTTACCCAGTGGGCATTCCGGCCGGGTGACGCAGTCGGCGGCGTAGGCGTCGAAGGCCTGTTGGAAGCCTTCGGCCTGGCGCAGCGATTCCTCCACCGGGTCCTGGGTGGGATCGATGGCGCCGTCGAGCACCAGGGCGCGCACGTTGCCGGGGAACTTCTCGGCATACGCGGTGCCGAGGCGGGTGCCATAGGAGTAGCCGAGGTAGCTGAGCTTCGGATCACCGAGCACCGCCCGGATGACGTCCATGTCCTGCACCACCTCGCGGGTGCCGACGTGGGCCAGGAACTCCTTGCCGGTGCGTTCGACGCAGGCGTCGGCGTATTCGCGGTTGTCGGCCTCCTCGGCGGCGATGCCCTCCGGGGTGTTGACCACCGGCGGCTCGGCGCGTTCGGCGTCGGCTTCCTGCGGCGTCAGGCAGGCCACCGAGGGCGTCGAGGCGCCGACGCCACGCGGATCGAATCCGACTCGGTCGAAACGTTCGGCGATCGCGGTGCCGCCGCCGACCGTCACGGTGGACAATCCGGACATACCGGGTCCGCCCGGGTTGAGCAGCAGCGAGCCGATGCGATTCGCGCCCTCGGCCTTGACCCGCGACAACGCGATCTGTGCGGTCGCGCCATCGGGATCGGCGTAGTCGACCGGGACGGTGATCCGTGCGCATTCGGTCGCAGGTGGCAGCGATTCGTCCGGGCCGGTGAAATCGGCGCAACTACCCCACTGCGGGGTCTGGGTGTAGAACTCGGCGAGTCCGTCCGGCGGCGGGGGCGCCGCGACCGCGGGTTCCTGCTTCGATTCGGCACAACCGGCCGCCAACGCCGTCACCGCCAGCACCGTCACCAGCACACCACGCCCACTCCGCACGGCGCCATGCTAGCCGCGATTCCGGTCGCCGCCGCACCGCGCCAGCTGGGCCGGGCCGGTCTGCGCGGCGCGCGGACCGCTGCCGCGCAGCGTGGGACAAGGGAACCGGCGCACGGCATCGGGCCGGCGAGCAACAGCGCAGCGACGGCCGCGCATCCGATGACGGTGCCCGGCGCATGTGACCAACCGCACTGGTCGCTGGCCTTAAATGCGTAGTGCGGCCGGTGGCACACTGGATGGCGTCACCCAGACCCGGGGACCCGTACGACGGGCCTCGAGGACGACGAAAGGGACGATGATGTCCGTATCCGATTCGGAAACCCCCGCCTACGGCGCTGCCTCGGCCGAGGCGAAGCCCCGGCGTAAGACCCGCGTCCATCATCTGCAGCAGATGAAGGCGACGGGCGAACGCTGGTCCATGCTCACCGCCTACGACTACTCGACGGCCCGGCTGTTCGAGGAGGCCGGCATTCCGGTGCTGCTGGTCGGCGATTCGGCGGCCAACGTGGTCTACGGCTACGACACGACCGTGCCGGTCACCGTCGACGAGCTCATCCCGCTGGTGCGCGGTGTGGTGCGCGGCGCGCCGCACGCCCTGGTGGTCGCCGATCTGCCGTTCGGCACCTACGAATCCTCGCCGCAGCAGGCGCTGGCCACCGCGACCCGGTTCCTGAAGGAAGGCCAGGCGCATGCGGTGAAGCTCGAGGGCGGCGAACGGGTGGCCGAGCAGATCGCACTGATCACCGCCGCGGGTATCCCGGTGATGGGCCATATCGGCTTCACTCCGCAGAGCGTCAATACCCTTGGCGGTTTCCGGGTGCAGGGCCGCGGCGACGGCGCCGAGCAGCTCATCGCCGACGCCATCGCGGTCCAGGAAGCGGGCGCGTTCTCGGTGGTGATGGAGATGGTCCCGGCCGAACTCGCCGGTCAGGTCACCCGCAAGCTCACCATCCCCACCGTCGGGATCGGGGCCGGCGCCGATTGCGATGCCCAGGTGCTGGTCTGGCAGGACATGGCCGGCTACACCAGCGGCAAGACCGCCAAATTCGTCAAGCGTTTCGCCAACACCGGCGACGATCTGCGCGCCGCGGCCGCCGCCTACGCCGAGGAAGTTCGCACGGGCACCTTCCCCGGGCCCGAACACAGTTTCTGAACCGTCGACAACGAGCTCGGCCGGGCCCGCGCGGATCCCTCCCGCGCTGCCCGGCCGACGCCGTTGCGGCCCCCTCGTCTAACCCCACACCCGACCCCGGCCCGGGAACACCGCACCGCCGGCGTACCGGAAAAATGGCAGACTCGTATCGACAATCTCGAGTCGAGCAGAGGTACTGATGCCGGAACGCCGTTGGATTTCCCGGAGCACACTGGTGGTCGCGGGAGCGTGTGCTGCTGTCCTATTGACCGCGTGCGGAGGTGAATCCGGCACCGGCTCCAGCGGTACCACCGGGACGACCGCCGCGCCGACCAGCCTTCCGGCGACCACACCTGGCGCCACGTCCCCCGCCCCCGGCACGCCGCTCGAGGTCTCCGATTCCGCCGCGACGGCCTTGTGCGAGATGATCCGCCCCGAGCTGTCGAACTGGCGGGTGCAGGGCCCGACCCTCGGCCGCATCGGCTTGAACGCCATGGTGCACGACTGGGCGCTGCGCAACGGCGCGATCAACGCCCAGGTGCTCGCCGATAAGCAGTCGATCGACCGGATCACCACCAAGGCCTGCCCCGAGGTGCGACAGGAGGCGATCGACGCGCTGCAACTGCCGGATCTGGCGTCCGGCCTGGCATTCTGATGCGCACCCTTTACCCGCCGATCGAGCCGCATCAGCAGGGCATGCTCGACGTGGGTGCGGGCCAGTCGGTGTACTGGGAGGTCAGCGGCAATCCGGACGGTAAGCCCGCGGTGTTCCTGCACGGCGGGCCCGGCGGCGGCACCGCACCATTCCATCGCCAGTTCTTCGATCCGGAGCGGTACCGGATCGTGCTGTTCGATCAGCGCGGCTGCGGGCGCTCCACCCCGCATATCGCCGACGGCGCGGATCTGTCGGTGAACACCACCGACCATCTCATCGCCGATATCGAGCAGTTGCGCGAGGCGCTCGGCGTCGAGCAGTGGCTGGTGTTCGGCGGATCGTGGGGTTCCACCCTCGCGCTGGCCTACGCGCAGCGGTATCCGCGGCGGGTCACCGAACTGGTGCTGCGCGGGATCTTCCTGTTGCGGCGCAAGGAAATCGACTGGTACTACAACGGCGCCGCCGGCTACGTCTACCCGGACGAATGGGAGAAGTTCCTCGCACCGGTGCCCGAAGCCGAGCGCGACGGCGATCTGGTGCAGGCCTATCACCGGTTGCTGCACTCCCCCGACGAGGAGATCGCCACCGCGGCCGCCATCGCCTGGTCCACCTGGGAGGGTGCGACGAGTTCGCTGCTGCCGCAACCGGATCGGGTCGCCGAAACCGGTGAGCCGCGCTTCGCGCTCGCCTTCGCGCGGATCGAGAATCACTATTTCCGGCACGGCGGTTTCCTCGACGAGGGACAGTTGTTACGCGATATCGACACGATCGCCGACATTCCCGCGGTGATCGTGCAGGGCCGCCACGACATCGTCTGCCCGGCGGTCAGCGCATGGGAATTGCACCGCGCCTGGCCCGGTTCGGTGCTGCACATCGTCGACGATGCCGGGCACGCCGCCAACGAACCCGGAATCACCCACCATCTCGTCGAAGCCACCGACGGGTTCGCGAAAGGACGCTAGGTCATGACGGCCACCGCCGCAGACGCGCTCATCGCGGCGCTGGGTGAGGACATCGACCGGCTGCTGGCCGCCGAACCGGAGGTGCGCGCCGACGCCTGGGATTCGGTGCATCAGATGCGCGTGGCCACCCGCAGATTGCGCAGTGTGCTGCGGTCCTATCGCCGGTTGTTCAAACGCAGGCCCGCCGCCGCGATGGTGGCGGAGCTGGCCTGGCTGGCCGGGCT
The DNA here is from genome assembly GCF_059509835.1 of Nocardia sp. CDC519. NCBI lineage: Bacteria > Bacillati > Actinomycetota > Actinomycetes > Mycobacteriales > Nocardiaceae > Nocardia > Nocardia sp. CDC519. The sequence continues at coordinate 5,305,838 of NZ_CM183377.1, forward strand.
GCTCGGGGTCGCCCGGGATGCGGAGGTGCGGGCCGAACGGTTCGCGGCGCTACTGGATTCCGAGCTCACCGAAGGCGCCGATCCGGATGTGCTCGGGGCCGTCACGCATCGGCTGGTGGCCGCCGAGCGGGAGCGGTACTCGGCCGCGCACACCGAGGTGCTCGGCGCGCTGGACAGCGCACGCTATCGCGCGTTGCGGGATCAGCTCGCGAGCTGGCGGACTGCGCCCCCGCTGCGCAAGGCACGGGTCAGCGGGCCGGCCGACGACGCCTTCCGCTCGGTGTTGCACCGCGACCGTGCGCGCCTGCAACGGATGGTCGGCGCGGAGGTCACCGTCGCCCCGGCGGATCGCATCGAGCTGCTGCACGATATCCGCAAGGGCGCCAAGCGGTTACGGTATTCCTGCGAAGCCGCGGCCGACACGCTCGGCGGCGAGGCGGACGAACTCGGCAGCCAGGCCAAGCGGTTGCAGACAGTTCTCGGTGATCACCGCGACGCGGTCGAATCCCGTGCAGCCATCCTCGCCCGCGCCGCAGAAGCACGGGCAGCCGGCGAATCCACGGCGCTGTATTCAGCGCTGGCAGACGCCGAAGACCGGGCCGCCGGTGAGCATTTGGCGAAATACCCTGTCACTGCGGCTTCGCTGCTGCCCGGTTAGGCGTGCTCGGTATCGCGGGAGCCCCGGCCACGCGTTCGACCGAGTAAGTCGGCGGGCGTCGACCCACTACCTCGGCGGACGTCGGCTCAACGGCCCGGCGCGTATCCGCTCGTCACCATCCGCGCCGGGCGTTCTGCACCGTGGCGACCGGGCCTCAACGCACGTGGGTGAACAACACCTTCCGCGCCACCGGATCCGCCGATGCCAAACGCACCCGCACCCTGGAACCCTCGGTCGGCGACCCCTCACAGGGACCCACCAGCGGCGGGTCGGCGATGAAGATCTCGGCGGGCCGGTTGCCATTGCCTTCGCGTACCACGACGGCCTCGAATTCGGCGCCGATGCGCTGCGACAGCAGGGTTGCCTCGGTCAGGTCGATACAGGCGCGTTCGACCTTGTTCGCCACACCGTCGCTGCGTTTCATCGTCTCGGCGGTCGCGGCCAGGCCGTCGCGCACCCACTGCGGCACCGGGGTGCCAGCGCAGTGGGCCAGGCAGATCTCGGTGGTGAACCGGTCGACCAGGCGCCGCAGCGGCGCGGTGACATGCGCGTACGGCGCGCCGATCGCGCTGTGGCGCAAGCTGTCCGAGGACGGGTCGGTGCCGTCCAAGACGGTGTAGGCTGCGCCGCGCAGCAGGCCGGTGGCCTCGGACATGAGCACCAGCGTCGCCGGCGAATTGGGATCGAGTGCCGCCAGCATCCGGCCCACCGGCTCACCGGCGGGCCAGTCGATGCCGAGGGCGGCGGCGGTGCGGCGGATCGAGGCAATGGCCGAATCGGGTGGCGGTGGCATGGTGCGCAGCAGGCCGATGCGTTCACCGGAGCCGTCGGCGCCGTCGAGCATGATGCGGGCCGCGCACATGCCTGCCAGCAGCGACACCTGCTCGTTCCAGTCGTCGGCGGCGGTGCGCGGTTCGAGCACAAGGCGCCAGTGCCCGTCGGCGCCCTCGTCGCGGATCACGCTCTGCGCAGGCAACCGCAGTTCGATCGCGCCGCGTTCCAGTCCGGCCGCGATGCGTTTGGTGCCGAATTCCGGCAGCGCCGCGATCGAGGGGTGCAGGCGGCCGGCGTCGGCGTCGGCCTGCACACCGGCATAGTCGAGGCGGGCCCGGGAGCGCACCAGGGCGCGCTCGACCGAATACCGCAACGGCTCGGCGTCGTGATCGAGTTCGATGGTCCACAGGGCGGCCGGGCGGGTCTCATCCGGCAGCAGACTGGCCGCGTTCTCCGACAGCACCGGCGGATGCAGCGGCACGGTGGTGTCGGGCAGGTAGAAGGTCTGGCCGCGGGCGCCCGCTTCGGCGGCCAGCGCGCCGTCCGGGATGACCACGGCGCCGAGGTCGGCGATGGCGTAGTGCAGCAGGAAGCCGGTGCCGGTGCGTGCCAGGTGCAGCGCCTGGTCGAGATCCATCGCGCCCGGCGGGTCGATGGTGACGAACGGGATGTCGGTGCGATCGGAGCGGTCGCCCGCGAACACGTCGACCGCGTCGCGGGCTTCCGCGGTGGCCTCGGCCGGATAGGCCGAGGTCAGTCCGAATTCGGATCGAATGGCGCCGAAATCGACCGGCGCCGAGACGATCCGCTGGTGGAGTTCCACGCTGAGAATTCTAGGTCGCTACTTCAGCGCCAGCATGGTGCCGCTCAGCTGGTCGAACGGCCCGAAGACGGTGAAAACGACGCGGCCCTCGGGGTACTCCGACGACAACGCCGCCGCCGAGTCCAGGGCGTAGCCGAACGACGCCGCCGACGGGTGCGGCAGCCCGGCGATGGTGCGCCCGACACCACTCTGGTGCACCCATTTGGTGTCGGCGGGGGTGAGGTCGACCTGCACCCCACCCGGCAGCGGAGTCACCGCCACCGCGCCGGCGTTACCGGCCCCGAGCGTGGCGAAAACCGATGCGGCCCCGGCGATCAATGCGCCGGCGACCAGAGAACGAACTACCCGCATATGAGTTGAGACCTGCTTCCCGAGAGTTTCAGTGTGAGGTGATGCATCGCGGCCCCGCGAGGCATCTCGATCCAACGGCGACCACTCTATGACCTCTATCACGTTCTCGGCCAGTTCCGGATGAATCCGGCACCTCAGCGGCGCCGACTCGGCAGCCGGCGGGCGCGGTCGCTGCTAGGGTGGCCGAGCGTAACCGTCCCGTAAGACGAAATCTTGGGAGTTCCGCACCTCATGTCCACTCTTGTGTACGACTACCTGCTGCCCCTGCTCGGTCCCGAACAGGCCGCCAACTTCGCGCGGATGCTGTTGATCGGCCCCGCCTGAGGTAGTTGCGCAGTCGCCTCCCGCTGCTCGTGCGGGAGGCGCTTTGCCCCGGGTGCCGCTAGCATCCGGCAACGTGATCAGAACTTCCGCCGCCATCGCGGCAACTGCCAGCGCCCTTGCCCTGTTCATCGCCGGTTGTGAGGACGAGACGACCTCGAGTTCCGCGCAGTCCACGGCCTCCGCTTCCGCGACCGCCTCGGCCACCGCCTCGGCCACCGAGTCCGGCGATGCGGCGGCGCCGTCGACGGGCGCGACCTCCCCGAAGGGCGATATGAGCCTGGATTCGGTCAAGATCGGCTCCTTCGTCGTCGCCTACAAGCAGGCCTTCCCGAGCCTGGCCGAGGGCCGCAGCGACGAGGAGATCGGTGAGATCTTCACCGAGACCTGCGACGATATCCACGAGGGCAAGGCCGAGGACGAAGTCCTCACCGAAATCTCCAACCGCACCAAGAACGGTCGCGGCTCGGCGTCGCCGGAGGAGTCGAAGGCCATCTACGAAATGATCAAGGTGCTCTGCTGATCACGGCGCTCTGAGACCTGCGAAGACTGATACCGACGCGGCGGCGCCCCTGCTGGGGCGCCGCCGCTCGGCGTCTGGGGCGGACGAGCCGGCGTATAAGCCGGATCCTGTCCCCG
>NZ_CM183377.1:5309413-5445737 GCF_059509835.1 Nocardia sp. CDC519
CCATGCTCCCGAAGCTGGGAAAAACCTAAGCCAGCAACTCCGCCCCCCTTTGGGGGCCCCCGCCGCTCGGCGTCTGGGGCGGACGAGCCGGCGTATAAGCCGGATCCTGTCCCCGGTTCGCACCGGGTGGCGGCCATCCATCTGGACACACCGTCGCCGGGTGCCTCGAGCGGTCCACCCGCAGGCTCGGGCGAGCAGCCCTCGAACACCTGCGCAGCCGCATCGCACGCGATGCGACCTTCGACCTTGCTCCGGGCGGGGTTTACCGAGCCGCCCCGGTCACCCGGGGCGCTGGTGCGCTCTTACCGCACCGTTTCACCCTCACCACACGACCCCGAGAGGTCGTGGGCGGTCTGTTTTCTGTGGCACTGTCCCGCGGGTCGCCCCGGGTTGCCGTTAGCAACCGCCCTGCTCTGTGGAGTCCGGACTTTCCTCGGCGCCGGGCAGCGACACCGCAGTGCCCGTTCCCGTCGCCGCGGCCGCCCGGCCGACTCGTCCGCCAGCACAGGATACTCGGTAAGTTAATCGACCATGGAACGTGTCGAGGTCAGCTTCCCGTCGGGGGGAGAGCAGTGCGCCGCCTGGCTCTACCGTCCGGATGGCGTGCCCAAACCCCGCCCGCTCGTGGTGATGGGACACGGCCTGGGGGCCAACAGGGAAATGGGTTTGGATCGGTACGCGCGCAGGTTCGCGGCCGCGGGGATGGGGGTGCTGGTCTTCGACTATCGCCATTTCGGTGCCAGTGACGGCGCACCGCGCCAGCTGCTGCACATCGCCCGTCAGCGCGAGGACTGGCATGCGGCGATCGCCTACGCGCGCACCATCCGCGGGTTCGACGCCACCCGGATCGCGTTGTGGGGCACCTCTTTCGGTGGCGGGCACGTGCTGTCGGTGGCACCGGACGACGCCTATATCGCCGCGGTGGTGGCGCAGGTGCCGTTCACCAGCGGCTGGGCCTCGGCCATGGCGAAGGGCCCGACCAGCCTCACCAAGGTGGCCACCATCGCCGCCACCGATCTGCTGATCGGACCGATCCGGCGCAAGCCCGTTCCGGTGCGGCTGGCCGGGCGCAAGCGTGCCGCCGCGCTGATGTCGGCGCCCGACGTGCCGGAGGGTTTCGGCAGGCTGGCCGAGGAAAGCGAGAGCTATCAGCCGAAAGTAGCCGCGCGCGTGGCCTTCTCGGCCCTGTTCGACGCACCGGGGCGGCGCGCCAAGGCGCTGAAGATGCCGGTGCTCTACGCACTGTGCGACAACGATTCGGTGGCACCGGTCAAACCCGCGCTGCGCGCCGCCGAACGCACCAAGCACGCCATCGTGAAGCGCTACGACGCAGGGCATTTCGACATCTACTTCGATGACGTGTTCGAGCAGGCCGTGCACGACCAGACCGAATTCCTGGTCTCGGTGCTGCGCCCCTGAGCATGCCCTGGGCGGGGCCGGCTCGGCGCGGTAGGCCGGATCCGGACCCGGCCGGGGTCTCACGCCCGCCAGATGAGCTCAGCCCCGGCGCGCGACGACGGCGAAGTTCAACGGAATCCGCGGGTGGCCGGGGGCCGTCGTCCAGCCCTCGGCGCAGGGCTCGAGGGCCGGGAACGCCGGCCAGTCCATGTACGGGAGTTCGTGCAGGGCTTCGATTCTCAGGCCCGCCGCGAGCAGCGCGGTGACGACTTCGCTGAGGTCGTGGCGCCATTCGTGGTTGGTGGTGTGGGTGATCAAGCCCTCCGAATCCTCGGTGTAGGTGCCGGAATCTTCATAAGTCAGGACACCGCCGCCGGTGAGGTAATCGTCGGTGATGGTCCAGGGCTGGAAGTCCATGGCGCCGAGGATCGGGTGGTCGTCGCGGATGAGGAAGACACCGCCCGGTTCGAGCAGGTCATGGATGGAGCGGGCCCAATCGGTGAGATCCGGGAGCCAGACGATGGTTCCGGCGCTGGTGACGATCGTGTCGAAGCGGCGGTCGATCGCCGAGGAGGCGTAGCGGGCGTCGCCTTCGACCCAGGTGATGTCACGGCCGTCGGCGGCCGCGATCCGCGCCGCGTGGCGCAGCGAGTTCGGCGAGAGGTCGAGGCCGTGCACCTCGACCGCGCCGAGCCGTGCCCACGAGACGGTGTCGGTGCCGATATGGCATTGCAGATGCAGGAGGGATCGCCCGTGGATCCCGGTGTCCGGCAGGTGCGGCTCCAGCACCGACAGATCGTTGCGTACCACCTGGGAGATATCGGTGGGATCGGCCAGGAACGCGTCGACGTCGTACATCCGCGAACGCACGTGGACGTCGGCGCGGTCGTCCCAGTTCGCGCGGTTGGCGGCGATGGCTTCCATCTCGTTCACGGCAGGCCCTTTCGACGGTTCAATCCCCCGGCTGCTCTCGTGCGCCCCGACGAACCTTTGTACTGATGCCCGAAGCCGGCCGCCACCGGTTTTCCAGCGGGCACCGCGGACTCGCCGGATCCGCCCGCCGAGATCGCCACCGAGCGTGCGGCTCGCCCGTGTGCGGCGGTGTCCATCAGGCAGCGCCCGGCTCGGCGAATTCTTCGATCAGCACGGCATATTCGTCTCCACCGTGCCCGGCGGCGACCGATCGGTCGGCCATCGACTTGATCAATCTCGGCAGCTCGGCATTGATGCCGGCCGCCTCGCATTCCTCGATCAGATGCGCCATTGTCCGCACGTGGGTGTCGAGCGAGGCCACCTCGGTCGCGAACGAGCCTGCATCGATCTGCTCCGCGTGTCCGGGCAGCCAGCCGGCGACACTCGCGGCCATCTGCTGGGCGAACGGGGCGAAGGTGGCGGCGTCGACGCCGGCGGTGCGGAGCAGGGCCGTGCCCTGGAGCCAGGCGTTGAGGACGCCCCACATCATGGCCAGCCCCGCCACGTCGTACAGCGACGCCAAGCCGTGGTCGCCGCCGAGATAGGTGAGCGTGCCGAGCGCTTCCAGCGTCGAGCGATGCGCTTCGGCATGCGCCTGCACGCCGCTGAGCAGGATCACCGCCTCGTCGGTGCCGATCGCCTGTGGGATGGCCATGATGGCGCCGTCGAGGTAGTGGGCGCCGCGCTGCTCGGCCCAGCGGGCGGCTGCCCTGGCCTGGGCCGAGTCGCCGGAGGTCAGGTTGAGCAGGGTCGTGCCCGCGAGCTCCGCCCCGTCGAGCAGCTCGTAGACCGCCGGATAGTCGCTCACACAGATGATCGTCAGTGATCCGGCGGCGATCGCTTCGGCGGCCGTCGGAGCCTGCCGCGCGCCCTCGGCGACCAGCGGTTCGGCCGTGGCGGGCGTGCGGTTCCAGACGGTGGTCGGATGCCCGGCTTTCAGGAAGGCGCGTGCGAGTGCCCGGCCCATCAGGCCGAGTCCGAGAATGGACACGGATGTTTCGGTGTTGGTCATGGCAGCATGATCAACGTTCATACCGGTCTGAAGGTCAAGTGAGGTGTCGATGCTGATCGGGGAACTGAGCCGCCGCACGGGCGTCAACGCCCACCAGCTGCGCTACTACGAGGCGCAAGGCCTGCTCGAGGCCGACCGCAGCCCCAACGGCTATCGCGACTACCCCGAGGACGCCGTGCTTCGGGTGCGCCAGATCCGGCACCTGCTCGACGCCGGCCTGTCCAGCGACGACATCGCCTACCTGCTGCCCTGCGCCACCGGCGAAGCGCCCGACCTGCCCGGCTGCCCCGAACTGCTCGACGCGATGCGCTCGCGGATGAACCGGCTCGACGACCAGCTGGACAAACTGACCCGCTCCCGCGACGCCCTCGCCGAGTACATCGCGGCCGCCGAACGGACGGGCGGGGACAGTTACCCGCCGTTCGACGGATCCGGTCGCGCGCGCGTCACCGCATGAGCGGGCGGCGCACGACCCACTACCGGCCCACCGAATTCACGACGATGACCCGGCGACCGCTTCAACCGGGTGCGCGACAAGCGATTTCGGCCTGATGGACGCCCCCGCCGCCGGGACCGAGACGAGGCGCGGGCGGCCGTCGCGATGTGGACGGAACCGGTCAGCGACGACGTGCGCGCAACACCGTGTCCTCGAGCGTGACCTCCGAACCATTGGGGCCGATGGTCTGCCGGGAACGGCCTTCGGCTACCTGGACTTCCCACCGGCCGGGGTCCAGGCCCGCGGCGATGTCTTCGGCGGTGACGTGCACGTGTGCCGATGACGAGCCGTGCGCATGGCTGGACAGGTGGTCGCTCGGGGCGTGACCGACGATGAGCAGGGTTCCGCCGGGGGCGACGGCCGTGGCGAGGCGCTCGAACAACTCCTGCGGGGAGCCGGAGGTATGGACGTAGTGAGTGCACACCAGGTCGAATTGCGCAGCGGGAGGCACCCATTCGGTGAGGTCGGCCTGCTGCCAGCTGATGCGGGCGGCGATGTCGGCACCGGCGGCGTCGGCCCGTTCGCGGGCGTGCCGCAGGGCCGCATCGGAGATATCGACGGCCATCACCTGCCAGCCCTGAGCGGCCAGCCACAGTGCTTCGCCGCCCGTCCCGCAGCCGGCGTCGAGCGCCGTGCCCGGCGGTAGGTCACCCACCTCGGCGAGGAGGTGCGGGTTGGGTTCGCGGGCGGCGGAGTGGGCGCCGTGGTAACGCGTCTCCCAGAATTCCTTGCCGAATTCCTCTGTCATGCTGATCCTTTGGTCGCGGTCGTCGATCGGTGCCGGGCGGCGGGTCGCCGGCCCCGCCGCCCGGTCTCGCTTATCCGAGGGCGTGCTCCCCCACCGGCTGCTCGGCGACTGCGGGCTCGGACGCAGCCCTCTCGCGCAGCGCGGCGACCGCCTGCCGGGTCTCCTCCGCCACCAGGTCCGCGTTGATCTGCGCGCCGGCCATGGTCCCCGCGGCACCGGCAGCGCCCACCTGAGCCGACAGGTCGACCACATTGCCCGCTGCCCACACCCCGGGCACGTCGGTGCGGCCCGTCGGATCGGCGGCGATGTGCTCGCCCATGCCCATCGGGTGCTCCACCGGTGTCAGCCCGAGATCGGCCAGGAACCCGGCCCGCGCCACCATGCGCGACCCCACGGCCAGTGCGTCGCGGGCGACGACGGTGCCGTCGGCGAGACGCACACCCACCAGCCGGTCCGCGTCGATCTCCAGTCCTGCGACCGCACCGGTCACCACCCGAATTCCGCGTGCCGCGAGTTCCTCGGCCACCTCACCGGCCGGTTCTGGCGCGGTATGGGTGAAGAAGGTGACGTCGTCGCTCAGCTGCCGGAACAACATCGTCTGGTGCACCGACATCGGGCTGCTCGCCAGCACGCCGATGGCCTGGTCGCGTACCTCCCAGCCGTGGCAGTACGGGCAGTGCAGGACGTCGCGGCCCCAGCGTTCCCGTAGACCGGGAATGTCGGGCAGCACGTCGGTCAGGCCGGTCGCCACCAGCAGGCGGCGGGCGCGGGTCGATCGGCCGTCGGTCAGGGTGACGGCGAATCCGTCACCGTCGCGCGTGGCCGTGGCCACCTCCCCGGCGACGATCCGGCCGCCGTATCCGCGAAGCTCCGCGCGGCCTCGTTCGAGCAGTTCGCCGGGCGGCATTCCCTCGCGGCCGAGCAGGCCGTGCACGCCGTCCGCCGGTGCGTTGCGTGGGTCGCCCGCATCGATCACCACGACCGACCGCCTCGACCGCGCCAGCGTCACCGCACCGCTCAGCCCCGCGGCTCCGCCGCCCAGTACCACCACGTCATAGCTGTTTTTCAGCTCATCGGTCACTGTGACCACCTCCGCACACGATGATGCGAACAGTTGACGATCCTGGCAAGAAAATTTGCCAATGCGGCAAATTTTGGCGGGCGGAAGGGGGTATCACCCGCGAGCGCGCCAACCGCCAGTCGGCGGGACCAACACTGTCACACCAGGGCGGATTCGACGTGCCGACGCGCGGTGGCCCAGCGGGTGTTAGATGGCTGCGAAGCAGTTACTTCGAGGAAGGACGTCGTTCATGACCGAGAGGGTCGCAGTAGTGTCCGGTGCCGCGCGGGGAATCGGCGCGGCGATCGCCCGACGATTCGCCGCCGACGGCATGAAGGTCGGCGTGCTCGATCTGGACGAGAGCGCCTGCGCCGATACGGTCTCGGCGATCACCGAGGCCGGTGGACAGGCGGTGGCGCTCGGCGCCGATGTGAGCGACGAGGCGTCGGTGGCGGCGGCGGTCGAGCGGCTGGAAGGCGTGCTGGGCGCACCGACGGTGGTGGTCAACAACGCCGGCATCCTGCGCGACAACCTGCTGTTCAAGATGAGCGTCGACGATTGGGACGCGGTTATGAACGTGCATCTGCGTGGAGCGTTCCTGCTGACCAGGGCCGTGCAGAAGTACATGGTGGAGCAGAAGTTCGGCCGCATCATCAACATGTCGAGCACCTCGGCCCTCGGCAACCGCGGCCAGGCCAACTACTCCGCCGCCAAGGCGGGCATGCAGGGCTTCACCAAAACCCTCGCCTTCGAACTCGGCAAGTTCGGTGTCACCGCCAACGCCATCGCCCCCGGCTTCATCGTCACCGATATGACCGCCGCCACCGCGGCCCGCGTCGGCGCCTCCTTCGAGGACTTCCAGGCCGCCGCCGCCTCGCAGATCCCCGTGGCCCGCGTCGGCTACCCCGAAGACATCGCCCACACCGCGTCCTTCCTGGCCAGCGAGGGCGCAGGCTTCGTCTCCGGCCAGGTCATCTACGTTGCCGGCGGACCCAAGGACTGATCAATCCCCTTGCGGGCGAGCGCTATCCGGCGCACGATCGACCGATGATCGTGCGCCGGGTGCCGCCTGCGGAATGGGAAGTGGCGCGGGCCGTTCGCCTGGACGCGCTCGCGGGATCGCCGCCCGGCACGTTCAGTACGACGTTCGCCGAGGCATCGGCGTGGAACGAACAGCGTTGGCGTGAGTGGGCCCGCCCGCGGACGTTGTTCGTGGCCGAAGACGGCGGTGTTCCCATCGGGTCGGCTGCGGGCTTTCGTGCCGACGGGTCCGCCGAGCTGGTGTCGATGTGGGTGAATCCGGTCGCGCGCGGCAGCGGAATCTCCGACCGGCTGGTGCACGCGGTGATCGAGTGGGCTCGCGACAGCGGCCATTCGGAGCTGCGACTGTGGGTGCTCGACGGCAACCACCACGCGGAGAACCTGTACCGGCGTAACGGTTTTCACTACACCGGGCGCCGGCAGCCGTGCGGGCCGGAGGATCCGCGGCCGGAGAACGAGATGGTCCTTCGTCTGGCCACCTAGCGAGTAATGCCCAGGGCCCCGCTGGATCGCTGTGTTCACCGCGCGAATCGGGCGGCGGCCGACAAGACCGCTTCGCCCATGGCCGGGCTTCCGGTGTGCCCGGAATCGTCGATCACCTGGAGTTCGGCGTCGGGCCAGGCGTTGGCGAGGTCCCAGGCAGTGCGGAGCGGAGCGCTGAGGTCGAGTTTTCCGTGAATGAGGATGCCGGGGATGCCGGTCAGGCGGTGGGCGTCGTGGAGGAGCCGGCCGTCGGGCAGCCAGGCCGCGTGGGCGAAGTAGTGGGCGCAGATGCGGGTGAAGGTGAGCATGGCGGCTTCGGGTTTGGCGCTGTACTGGCCGGGCGAACCGGTGGTTTCGTGGGCGATGACGGCGTCTTCCCAGGCGCACCAGTTGCGGGCGGCGGCCACGCGGACCTGCGGGTCGGGGTGGTCGAACAACCGGCTGTAGGCGGCGACCAGATCGCCGTCACGGTCGCTGGCGGGCACACCCTCGCGGAACCGCTCCCATTCCTGCGGCAGCAGCAGCCCGACGCCCCGGTAGAGCCAGTCGATCTCCGCGCGCCGCGTCATCGTCACACCGACCAGCACGATCTCGGTCACCCGTTCCGGGTACCGCTGGGCATAGGCGAGGCTCAGCGTCGAACCCCACGATCCGCCGAACAGCATCCACCGCTCGATCCCCAGGTGGGTGCGCAATCGCTCCATATCGGCGATCAGATGTTCGGTGGTGTTCACCGCGAGGCGCACTCGCGGATCGGCCGCGTTGGGCAGGCTCCGCCCACATCCGCGCTGGTCGAAGCGCACGATGCGGTAGATCGCCGGATCGAAGGCGCTCCGACGCGAGCCGCCGCCACCCGCGCCGGGCCCACCGTGCACGACGACCACCGGCTTCCCGCGCGGATTACCACTGGTCTCCCAATACATCCGATTGCCGTCACCGACATCGAGCAGGCCGGACGCGTACGGCTCGAGCACGGGAAAGGCGTGCGGCTGCGACGGCGGTGAATCCACCCAGCGGACGCTAACACGATGTTTCCGCCACCTCACCCGTCCGCACTGGAAACGCGCAGGTTCGATAACGATCATCATGACGCCTTGATTTCCGCAGATGCGGGAATATGCTCCCAATCGTGTCGAATTTGCGGATCAGCGAGGCAGCAGCCCTGCTCGGTGTCAGTGATGACACCGTACGCCGGTGGGTGGACCATGGGCGGTTGCCGTCGATTCAGCTCGACAACGGACGCAAGGGCATCAGCGGGCGCGACCTGGCCGAATTCCTGCGCGCCGGCGCCGAGGCGCCCGAGCCGGGCACCACGGTCGCCGCCTCGGCCCGCAACCGCATGCGCGGCATCGTCACGCGCATCGTCAAGGACACCGTGATGGCGCAGGTGGAGATGCAGGCAGGTCCGTTCCGGCTGGTGTCGCTGGTCAGCCGGGAGTCGGTGGATGAACTCGGCCTCGAGGTGGGCAGCGTGGCCGTCGCCTCGGTGAAATCCACGCACGTCGTCGTCGAGATCCCGGAGAGCTGAACTCGTGCACCGCTATCGTCATGTCGCCGCGCTGTTCGTCGCGAGCACCTTCGCACTCACCGGTTGCGGGGATGGCGGCTCGGCCGCGCCCGGTGATGGTGAAATCAGCGGCAGGGTAACCGTTTTCGCTGCCGCCTCGCTCACCGAGACATTCACCGCGCTGGGTGCGCAGTTCGAGGCCGCGCATCCCGGCGTGGACGTCGTGTTCAGCTTCGGCGCGAGCTCCGAACTCGCCGAGCAGATCCGGCAGGGCGCGCCCGCGGACGTCTTCGCTTCGGCCGCCCCGAAGAACATGCAGCAGGTCGTCGATTCCGGCGACATCACCGGATCGCCGGTGACGTTCGTCCGCAACAGCCTCGAAATAGCGGTTCCCGCAGGCAATCCCGGCGCGATCACCGGTCTGTCCGATTTCGGCCGCGAGGAACCGGTCATCGCGCTGTGCGCCGAACAGGTACCGTGCGGGGCGGCGGCCACGAAGGTCTTCGAGTCCGCGCGGATCACCCCGAAACCCGACACCAGGGAACCCGACGTGAAGGCCGTGCTGAGCAAGGTGACGCTCGGCGAGGTCGATGCCGCGCTGGTGTATCGCACCGATGTGCGAGCGGCCGGCGACAAGGTCGACGGCATCGAGTTCGCGGAATCGGCGAGCGCGGTCAACGAGTATCCGATCGCGCCGGTCGCGCACGCGCCGAACGCACCGGCCGCCGCGGCATTCGTCGACTTCATCGGATCCGACGCGGCCCGCACGGTCTTCGCCGACGCGGGATTCGAGACGCCGTGACCCGGACCGTCGCACGACGGGTGCGGCGACGGCGGCCACCGATCTTGCTGGTGCCCGCCGTGATCGGGCTGCTGTTCCTGGTGGTTCCGCTGGTGGGCCTGGTGCTGCGAGCACCGTGGCGGACCCTGCCGGATCGGCTGTTCAGCGCGGAAATCGCGGAAGCGCTGCGGCTTTCGCTGGTGTGCGCGAGCCTGGCGACGATGATCTGCCTGCTGCTCGGCATCCCGCTGGCCTGGCTGCTCGCACGCGCCGACCTGCCCGGCCGCGGGCTGGTGCGGGCACTGGTGACGGTGCCGCTGGTCTTGCCGCCGGTGGTGGGCGGTGTGGCACTGCTGCTGGTGTTCGGGCGTCGCGGGCTGATCGGCCAATACCTGCACGAATGGTTCGGGGTGTCATTGCCGTTCACGACGGCCGGTGTGGTGGTCGCCGAAGCCTTTGTCGCGATGCCGTTTCTGGTGATCTCGGTCGAAGGCGCCTTGCGGGCGGCCGATCCGCGCTACGAGGAAGCCGCCGCCACACTCGGCGCCTCCCCCTGGTTGAGCTTCCGCCGCGTGACCCTGCCCTCGATCCTGCCCGGTGTGGTGGCCGGTGCGGTGCTCTGCTGGGCGCGCGCGCTCGGCGAATTCGGCGCCACCATCACCTTCGCGGGCAACTTCCCCGGCGAAACGACGACCATGCCGCTGGCCGTGTATCTGGCGCTGCAAACCGACCCGGACGCCGCCATCGTGCTGAGCCTGGTGTTGCTGGCGGTCTCGGTCGGAGTGCTCGCGGCGCTGCGGGAGCGGTGGACGCGGGGCATCGGATGACGCTCCAGGCGGATATCCGGATCACCCGCGGCGGCTTCGCACTCGGGCTGGCGCTGACGGTGCGGGCCGGCGAGGTGGTGGCATTGCTCGGGCCCAACGGTGCCGGGAAAACGACCGCGCTGCGAGCGTTGGCCGGGCTCACACCGCTCACCGACGGTGCGATCCGGCTCGATGAGCGCCTCTGGGACGCACCGCCGCACACGTTCACGCCGGCCGAGCACCGGCAGGTCGGAGTGGTGTTCCAGGACTACCTGCTCTTCGCGCATCTGAATGCGCTGGACAATGTCGCGTTCGGGCTGCGAGCGCGGGGGATGCGGCGGGCAGCGGCGCGGGCGCGGGCCGGGCACTGGCTGGAACGGGTGGGGCTGGGCGAGTATTCGCAGACGAAACCGCGCAGCTTGTCCGGCGGTCAGGCGCAGCGGGTGGCGCTGGCGCGGGCGCTGGCCACCGAGCCGAAACTCCTGCTGCTGGACGAGCCGCTGGCCGCGCTGGACGCGAGCACCAGGATCCGGGTGCGCAGCGACCTGGCCCACCATCTCGGCGACTATCCGGGCCACACGGTGCTGGTCACCCACGACCCGCTCGATGCGATGGTGCTCGCCGACCGGCTGGTCATCATGGAGGACGGCGCCGTCGTGCAGGAAGGTGCGCCCGCCGAGGTCGCCCGGCGCCCCCGCTCGGATTACGTCGCCAATCTGGTCGGTCTCAATCTCTTCCGCGGCACCGCGCGCGGCACGGTCGTCGACCTCGACCGCGGCGGCGAGCTGACGATCGCCGAACCGGCAACAGCTGCGGTACATCTGGCCTTCCCGCCGAGCGCCGTCAGCCTGCATCCGGAACGTCCTGCGGGCAGTCCGCGCAATACCTGGCCGGTGACCGTCGCCGGGGTCGAACAGCATGCGCACACGGTCCGGGTCCGGCTCGACGGCACTCCCCCGGCCCTGGCCGACGTCACCGCCGCCACCGTCGCCGAACTGCGCCTGCGCCCGGGAACCGAGCTGTGGGCCGCCCTCAAGGCCACCGAAATCCACACCTATCCGGCATAGGATCGCGCGCCGAGCGATGAGTTTCGCCGGCCCGCCTGGTCGTCACTACCAGGAACCCGACGAGAGGAAGGCCCGTGGACACCGCAATGACCTCGGAGAACACAGCAGCCAGAGCGCTGCCGGACACCGCACCGCAGACCGCGGGCGGGAAGGTGCTCTGGCACTTCAGCATGTCGCTGGACGGATTCGTCGCTGGACCGAACCATTCCATGGACTGGATGCGCGGAACCTCCCGACCCGGCCTCGTCGAGGAGTACGTCGAGACGACCGGCGCCGTGCTGGGCGGCCGCACCGGCTGGGACGCCTACCCCGACCCCACCGCCATCTACGGCGGCGCCTGGCAAGGACCGGTGTTCGTGCTGACCCACCACCCCGAAGACGCCACACCCGCCGCCGGCGTCACCTTCCTGAACTGCGATGTCGCCGAAGCGGTCCGGATCGGACTCGAGGCGGCCGCAGGCAAGAATCTCGAAGTCTTCTCGCCCACGATCGGCGCGCAGCTGCTCGAACGCGGACTCATCGACGAGATCGACCTGCACATCGCGCCGGTGCTGCTCGGGGACGGGATTCGCCTGTTCGACCATCCCGGCGGCACACCCATCCCGCTGGCCCTCGCCAACGGCGACGACCCCGACGCCGAGGTCAACCTCCGCTACCGCCCGATCAGCCCCGAGCTGACCTGAACCGCCACAGCCGCACAGCCGCACAGCCGCACAGCCGCACAGCCGCACAGCCGCACAGCCGCACAGCCGCACAGCCGCACAGCCGCACAGCCGCACAGCCGCACAGCCGCACAGCCGCACAGCCGCACAGCCGGGAGTGTGAGCACAGCGTCATTGCGGGGCAACTGCGCCGAAAATGGCGGGAAATCGGCGGCGGCGAGGATGGCTCGCATGATGTGGGTGAGCTCGGGTCCGAGGCCGGCCGGTGCGCGCGAGGCGGACCGGCGATGAGCGCGCCGACCGCCCGCGCGATGGTGGCGCACACCGGCCAGGCCGGATGCGGCGACACGGCCCGCACGGTCGAGGAGGCGCGGGCGCTGTTGCGTGCCCGGCTGGCTCCGATCGCGAGCACCGAACGCCCGCCGTCCGAGGCCTCCGGAGCGACGCTGGCCGAGCCGCTGACCACCGCGACCGCGCTGCCGCGGGTCGATACCGCCGCCATGGACGGTTACGCGGTCTGCGGGCCGGGACCGTGGGTGCTGCGCGGCGATACCCGGGTCGCGGGCGCCCACGGCGGCCGGGCGCTCGAACCCGGGCAGGCGGTCCGCATCGCGACGGGCGCGCCGACGCCGACCGGCACCACCGCTGTCGTCCGCGATGAATTCGTCTCCACCAGTATGTTGTCCGGCGACACCCTGCTGGCACGTCTCCCGGAGGCGCCGGTGCGCGACGACACCCGCCGCCGCGGGGAGAACTGGCATCCGGGCGCGCAGTTGGCCGCGGCGGGCACCCGCGTGTCCGCCGCGGTGGTGTCGGCGGCGGCGAGCGCCGAGGTGCCAAGCCTCTCCGTCCGTGGGCCGCTGCGGGCCGATGTGCTGATCACCGGCTCCGAGATCCGCGCGCAGGGCCCGCTGGCGCTCGGTCAGACGCGGGATTCGATCGGCCCGGTGCTGCCCACCTATCTGCGGGCCTGCGATATCGAGACCACTCATGTCTGGCGGCTCGACGACTGCCGGGAGCTGCTCGGCTCCTGGTTCGCGCTGCGTTCGGAGGCCGACCTGGTGGTGGTGGTCGGCGCCACCGGCCGCGGCGCGGCCGATCATCTGCGCGCCCTGCTCACCGAGCTGCGCGCCGACATCCTCATCGACGGCCTCGCGATCCGTCCGGGCGGCTCCCAGCTGGTCGCGCTGCTGCCCGACGGCCGCGTGTTGCTCGCACTACCCGGCAACCCGTTCGCCGCGATCGCCGCACTGCTGCTCACCGGCCCCGCCATCGTCGACGCCCGCACTGCCCGCATCCCGGCCGAACCGCTGCGCGGGCGGATGGCCGATTCCTCCGGCACCCACGACACCCTGACCCGCATCGTCCCGGTCTGCCAGCAGCCCGGCGGGGTCTGGCAGGCCACCGGCCCGGTGCACACCCCGCATCTGGCGAGCCTCATCACCGCGCGGGCGCTGGCCCTGCTGCCGCCCCGCTCGGGACGAGGCTCGCTGGTCGAGCTCGTGCCACTTCCCGGCTGAGCGGTCTACCGGCTCATCTCCACGATGCGGGCTGTACAGGAAGTCGTAAACGGCCGCTCCGGGTGCGCACGGCAGTCAACGTGCGCGCCGATACTGATCGACACGACGCAGACCGCGGTATTCGAGTCCCGCGAAGCACGCCACAACCACCGCACCGGCGAGCAGAAAACTCACCCCCGCGGCAGTCAGATCGATCAGCCCGGAAAACGCGAGCCCCGTCATCGCGACCGCCGACGCGCCGTTCACCGCCACCACCGTCGCCGCGTGCCGTGCCGAGATCACCGGATATCCGGCTATCAGCAACAGTGCGAGCCCACCGCCGACCATCGCCACTCCGAACGGGATCGACCAGCCCGTCGGCAAGCCGAGCGGATCCCGCAGCGGCACCGCGCCTGCCAGCAAGAACAGCCCGAAAACTCCGGTTCCCCATCCGTCCGCTCGTAACGCGAAGCGCAGCGGCTCTGCCGCGACGCGTTCGGCATCCTCTCGCAGCGCAGTGCTCATGATCGCCCTCTCTCTCGGTCCGGGCACCACTGTGCGGGCCGCGGGGTCATGGGCTCAATAACCTCTGAGGTCATGGCCGGCCGGTACGCCGTCACACGTCGAGCATGCCCTCGCTGAACTCCCGGTCCAGGTCCGGATCGGCCGACGACACCGCCGCGTCCAGCTGCATGCCGACCTCGGCCACATGCGGTTCGGTCATCATGTGCAGGTGATCGCCCGGCACCGCCACCACCTCGAATCGGCGGCCGGCGTACTGTTCCCAGCCGTTGTTCTCGCTGTCGAACATGGTGCCGATGGTCTGGTGGGCGATGTCGAAGCCGCGCGGGATGCCGTCGGTGGCCCGTAGCAGCGTGATATCGCGGTCGAAGACCGACAGCTGGTAGGTGATCAGCGCGGTGTAGTTGGCGTGGAACACCTCGTACAACCGTCGAATCGATTGCGCCGGACTGCCTTCGGGCAGGATCCCGGAGCGGATGGCCTCGGCGAGCATGGCGTCGAACAGTTCCGCCGAATCGTGCACATCCGGTTCGAACTCGCCGAGCGCGGTCTCATTGCCGCGGGCGTACCAGAGCAGTTCGAGGAAGAACCAGCGGATCAGTTTCTCCTCGGGGATGGGTTCGCGGGACTGCTGCCGCAGCGCCATCGTGTCGAGCAGGGTCACGCTGGCCACTTCGTGCTCGGGCAGCTTGCGCCCCATTTCCAGTGCGACATAACCGCCGAACGACCAGCCCGCCAGATGGTACGGACCCTCAGGATGCACTCGGCGGATCGCCGCGATGTAGGAATCGGCCATCGCAGCGACCGAGTTCAGCGGCGTGCTGCCGGTATCGGCGCCGGCCGCTTGCAACCCGTACACCGGACGATCCGGATCCAGATACTTGGCGACAGCGAGGTAGCACAGCACGTTGCCGCCAATCGGATGCACCAGGAACAGCGGCGGTTTGGTGCCTTCGGGCTGGATCGGCACCAGCGGATCGAAGCTCGGCCGGGTGTCACCCGCGCGGATCAGCTCGGCCAGCCCGGCCGCGGTCGGCGCGGCCACGAACGCGCTCATCGGCAGCTCGACGCCCCAACGGCGCGACAGCCCCATCACCACGCGCATGGCGCCGATGGAGGTGCCACCCATGGCGTAGAAGTCGTCATCGGGACCGATGGACGGCAGGCCGGCGTATTCGGCGAGCAGTTCCATGGCCGAGCGCTCGATATCGTCGACCGGCTCCCGATGCTGTTGCGCCTGTTCGGTGGTGCCCGTCACCGGCAGGGCGAGCAGTGCCCGGTCGTCACGTTTGCCGCTCGGTGTGCGCGGCATCGACTCCACCCACTGCCACCGCGACGGCACCATATGCGCGGGCAGCACCGACCGCAGTTCGGCCCGCAGCGCGGTGAGATCGGTGGTCCCGGCATCGCCGGCCAGGAACGCCACCAGCGCACCATCGATCCCGCCGAACCCGCGCGCCACCACGGCGGCCTCGCTGATGCCCGGGAACTGTTCGGCCAGGCCGAGGATGGTGAGCTCGACCTCGGCCGGTTCCACCCGGTAGCCACGGATCTTGACCTGGCTGTCGCTGCGGCCGAGGCAGACGATATCGCCCGAGGGCAGCCGCACGCCGAGATCGCCGGTGCGGTAGCGGATCTCACCGCCCGGGGCGGCGACGAACCGTTGCGCGGTCAAACCGGGCATGGCTTCGTAGCCGCGTGCCAGGGAGCGACCGCCGAGGTAGATCTCGCCGATCACGCCGTCGGGCACCACCCGTAACTGCCGGTCCAGGATCTCGGCGGTATCGCCGTCGACGGCGCGGCCGATGGGCGGCAGCACCGGGAACGAGCTCTCCGGGCCGGTGAGGGTGTAGGTGGTCGCCACATGGGTTTCGGTGGGGCCGTACTGGTTTTCCAGCAGCAGACCGGGCACCGACGCGCACAGCGCGCGGATCTCGTCGGTGATGCGCAACTGCTCACCCGAGGACGCCAGCACCTTCAACCCGGTCGGGTAGGTCTGGCGCACCGACGCCGCCTCGGCGAACGCCTGCAACGCCACATACGGCAGGAACACCCGCTCGATCTGCTCGTCGGCCACCGTGCTCAGCAGTTCGTCCATATCGGCACGCAGGTCGCGTTCGCTGACCCGCAGCGTCGAACCCGCCGCCAGGGTGGTGAAGATTTCCTGGAACGCGACGTCGAAGCTCAGCGGCGCCGCTTGCAGCGTGCTCGCGAGTCCGCTACCCGACTCCGCGCGCAGCTGCCAGTCGACCAGCGCGGTCAGGCCGCGATGCGGCATCGCCACGCCCTTGGGTTCGCCGGTCGAGCCGGAGGTGAACAGCACGTAGGCCGTGGTTTCCGGAGGCACCGGCCCGAAACGCGGCGCCGCCGGGTCCGACGGACCGGCCGGGGCGGTGAGTTCAGCGGTATCGAGCACCAGCGCCGGATCATCGACCAGGTCGAGGTGTCCGGCGTCGACAACCACGCGGTGCGGGCGGGCCCGCTCGATCATCAGGTTCAGCCGCGCCCTCGGATAACGCACGTCCAGCGGGACGCTCGCCGCGCCGATCCGGGCCACCGCCAGCACCAGCGCCACCAGCTCCGGGGTGCTGCGGCCGATGATGGCCACCTTCGACCCGGTGCGCACACCGTGCGCGAGCAGCCGGGCCGCGATGACGTCGCTGCGGGTCACCAGCTCGTCATAGGTCCAGGCGCAGTCGTCGGCGGCGACGGCGATATCGGACGGTCGCACGGCTGCGACCTCGGCGACCAGCGCACCGACGTCACGACTCGACACCCACTCGGCCCCCGGATCGATCGGGGCGTCCGGGTTGTCCACCAGAGCCGTCAACATCCGCAGCTCGGCGCGCGCGAACATCTCGCACTGCTCGGCGCCGACCGCGCCGTCACCGTCGACGCGCAACCACATCCGGCCGTCGCGTGGATCGGTGGCCGCGGTCACCAGCAGCTGGAAGTTGGTTTCCTCGCGAATGTCGATGTCGTCGAGCTCCACCCGGTCCGCGCCGAGAACGGCCTGGAATTGGTGGTAGTTGACGTAGTTGAACGCCGTCTCGAACACCGGTCCGCCGTGATCGGCCATGATCGAACGCAGCGGGTAGCGCCGATGCGGGTAGGCGGCGCGGTCGCGGCGCACCACCTGGTCGACGGCGTCGCGCCAGGTGGTCACGGTGGCGTCCAGCCGCATCGGCAGCGTGTTGAGGAACAGCCCGGCCAGGCTTTCGGCGCCCGCACGGTCGGGGCGGCCGTGGCTGATGACGCCGGTGGTCACATCGGCGCGCCCGGACAGCAGCCGCAGCGTCAGCAGATGCGCGGCCAGATACACCGCCTTCTCCGGGACCTGATGTCGCGCCGCGAAATCGGCGATCCGGGCACTGAGCCGCTGCGGTACCAACGCCCGCGCCTTCGCGGGGCCGGCGGATTGCGGCTGATGCGCCGCCAAGGCCGTCAGCGCGGTCGCCTCGGCACCGGCGAGTACTTCGCGCCAGTACGCCCGCGACGAAACACGTTGTGTGGCAGTGAGTTCGGCCTGCGCGTACTCGGCGAGCGTCGCCGCCGGGTGCGCGGTGTCGTCGATGCCGGTTTCCAGCACACCCAGCGCGTGCAGGTAGTCGCGCAGCAGCTCGAGCACCGAGGTCGCCACGCTCCAGCCGTCGAGGATGGCGTGGTGGAAGCTGAGCACCAGATCGACCGCCGCGGTGCCGGAGGACGTTTCGGGAGCGCGCAGGAAGACGCGCAGGGCGTGCAGCGGTGCCCGGTCGATGGAGTAGGCCGCGTGCCTGCGCTGCTGGATGTAGTCCTCGACCCGGCGCTCGGCTTCGGCCTCGGCGATGCCGGTCAGGTCCACGACCTCGTAATCGGCGGTGATCTCCGGATGCACGATCTGCAGCGGCACCGAGAACTTCGTCAGCTCGAAAGACGACCGCAGCGCGGGCTGGCGCCGCAGCAGCCGGTCGAAGGCGGTGCGGAATTGCCGTTCCTGCCACGGAATCCGCAGCCGATAGCGGAACACATCCTTGTAGGTCACCGAATCAGCGCGTTCCAGGCTGTGGAACAGCATGCCCAGCTGCAGGGCGGTGGCCGGGAAGGCGTCTTCGGCGCGGTGCAGTGCGGCATGATCGACCAGCGGCACCGTCGCCAGCCGTGCGGTGACCGGCTCCGGCGCCCGCTCGGCGCTGTCGGCGATCACCTCGGCCAGTTCGGCGATCGTGGGGCGCTGATAGAAGGTGTCGACATCGAAGCGGATACCGGCGCGTTCAGCGGCCGTGCGCACCGACAGCGCGAGGATCGAGTCTCCACCGTGGGTGAAGAAGTTGTCGTGCACGCCGATCGTGTCGACGCCCAGGACCGCCGACCACACCCGCACCAGCGCGGCCTCCACGTCGTTGCGCGGCTCACCCGAACCTGCGGCCGCCTCGGCAGGCTGCTGTTCGGCCGCGGCCTGCGCCAGTGCCCGGCGATCGAGTTTGCCGTTGCGGGTGACCGGGATCCGATCCACCCGCACCAGCCGGCTCGGCACCATGTATTTGGGTAGCCGCTCACCGAGCTCGGCGGCCAATCGGTCGCGCGCGGGCTCGGCCTCGGACTCGCCGACGTAATAGCCGACCAGGTACACCCCCTGCGCCGGTGACTTCTCGTCGACGACGGCCGCCGCGCGCACCCCGGCGCAGTCGAGCATCGCGTTCTGCACCTCGCCGAGGGTGACGCGGTTGCCGCGCACCTTCACCTGGTCGTCGAAGCGGCCCAGGTAATCGATCTGGCCGTCGGGCAGCCAGCGCACCAGGTCGCCGGTGCGGTAGCGGCGACGGCCCGCGACCGTGCGGTCGTGCACGAACGCCGCGGCGGTAAGGTCGTCGCGGCCGCGGTAGCCGCGCGCCACACCGACACCGGCGATATTCAGCTCACCGGGCACACCGGGCGGCAACCTGCGGCCGTGTTCGTCGAGCACCAGCAGGTCGATGTTCTCGATGGGACGGCCGATGGGCACCACGTCGAGCGCTTCGCCGTCGGGGCAGTCGAAGTAGGAGACGTCGACCGTCGCCTCCGTCGGCCCGTACAGATTCACCAGCTGCGGGGCGGTCACTCCGGCGGCGGCGAACACCGCCTGGAAACGGCGCACCAGCGCGGGCGGCAGCGCCTCGCCACTGCAGAACACCCGCCGCAGCGAGGCGATCCGCGCGACGGCGGCGTGATCGCTGTCGAGCTCGTCGACGAAGGCCGCGAGCATCGACGGCACGAAATGCAGCACCGTCACCGCGTCCTTCTCGATGGCGGCGATGATGCGGCGCGGATCGCGCTCCCCGCCGGCCTCGAGCAACGCCACCCGCGCGCCGGTGATCGACCACCAGAACAGCTCCCATACCGACACGTCGAAGGTGGCCGGCGTCTTCTGCAGGATGACGTCGGCAGCGCCCAGCGGGTAGCGCCGCTGCATCCAGGTCAACCGGTTGACCACCGAGCGGTGCTCGATCATCACGCCCTTGGGCTTGCCGGTCGAACCGGAGGTGTAGATGAGATAGGCGAGATCGGCCGGATGCGAACGGTTTTCGACGCTCACCGGATGCACCTCCCCCGGCTCGACCCGGACCACACCCAGCCGGTCGAAAACCTCCTGATGTTCGGGTCCGGCCACCACGAACCGCGCACCGCAATCGGCCAGCACGGTCTCGATGCGGGTGGCCGGGAACTCCGGATCCAGCGGCACATAGGCGCAGCCGGCCCGCAGGATGCCGTACATGGCGACCAGCATCCGCGGCGAGCGCGACAGGATCACCGGCACGCATTCGTTGCCGGTAGCGCCCAGTTCGAGCAGCTGATCGGCGAAAACATCGGCGCGCTCGGACAATTCGGCGTAGCCGAGGCGCTCGCCGTCGGCGGCGATGATCGCGGTACGCGCCGGGTGCGCCGCGGCCTGTTCGGCGAAGAGCCGGTCCAGCGTGGTGTACGGGAAGTCGGTGCGCGGACCGGCCTCGAACTCCGCGACCCGCTGCGCCGTCGCCGGCGACAGCAGCGGCAACGCCGATACCGGCTGCTCCGGGTCGGTGAGCGAGGCCTCGATCATGGTGGCGACGCTGTCGAGGGCGCTGCCGATCGGGTAGGTGTCGTCGAAGACATCCAGGTCGTAGATCAACTGCACGCTCAGCGAACCGTCACGCTGATGTTCGATGGCGACGATATTGAGCGCCTGTAGGCAGGATCCGGCATTGGGCAGCCGCAGCCGCGCCATGATCTGATCCAGATGGTCCGAGGCAGGCAACCGCATATACGAGTACGACACGTCGAACAGCGGTGGCGCGGACGGGTCTTCGGCGAGCGCGCGCATGAGATCGCCGTAGGCGAAGCGCTGATGCTTCTTCAACGCCTTGATCTGAGCGGCGACATCGGCGGCCACCTCGGCCAGCGTCCGCCGCTCGCCGACGCGCACCCGCACCGGCAGCATATTGGTGACATGTCCGCCCGCCGCCAGCGCGACGGGGGTGTCGCGGTTGAGCATCGGCACGCCGAGCATCACCTCATCGGTGCGGTGCACCGCGCACAGGTAGGCGCCCAGCGCGGCCGCGGTGTAGGCGAACGGCGAGGTGCCGGTGCCGCGCAGCCGATCCAGATAGGCCTTGTCCAAGCGCACCACCCGATGCCCGCGCGCGGCCGTCGGCGCGGACGTGCGGGTGAACAGCGCCGGAACAGCGTCACCGACGTGGTCGAGCAGCGCCTCGCGGTCGGCATTCCAGTCCGCTGAGAACCGGTACTGCTGCTCGGCGGTGAGCAACTCCCGATAGGAGGGCAGCGGCTCCGGCTCGGCGCTGTCGGGGCTCAGGAAGTCGTGGATCAGATGCGCCAGCAGCATGTTCAACGCCCAGCCGTCGGCATTGGCGTGCTGCACCCGGATGAAGATGTGGAAATCGGCCGGATCGTCGACCAATACCGCCACCGCCAGATTGGACGGCCCCTCGATGGGCTGGGCCGACATCCGGCGAATCCAGTCCGCGCACGCCTGCGCCGGATCGGGTTCAGCGGTGAAATCGACGTGCTCGAGCACGGGTTCGACCTCGGAAACCCACTGCCGGAACTCCCCGTCGACGAGTTCGAAACGCAGGCGCAACGCATCGTTGCGGCGCACCGCGCGATGCAGCACCTCCCGCATCCGCGCCACATCCAGCGGCCGGTCCACATCGCCCTTGACGGCCAACTGGGACACCGGTTCCGGTGCGAACCGGAAGGCGGCGGACAGCACGTCGCGCTGATAGGCGGTGACCGGCCAGCGGGCTAGGCCGGGCTCCTCCGCGTCCGCCGGTGTCGTCTCGGAATTCACGGTAGCTCCTCGTGCGGCCAGGTTCGGACCCGCTGCCGGCGTCGGCGGGTCACGGCGCTGTGATCACGCGGGGACGCCAGAGCAGTCGTCCGTATCGATCGAAGGTTGTGGCGATGACGGCCCGGGGACTGCCGGGCCGCCACGCGGTTGTCGGACGGTGAACGATCTGTCTCAGATCGCTGACAGCAGCGCCCGGATGCTCTCGTCGGCGAGCAGTTCGGCCCGTTCCGTCGACACCGCCGGTTCCACGTATCCGACGTTGAACGACAGCTGACCGTGGGTGGCATTGGCGGTCGCCATGATGAAACCGCTCACCGACATGCCGGAGACGAACTGCGCCTCCGACAGTCGCCAGGCACCGATCTTGTCCGGGACGTCGTACTGTCCCAGGTAGGTCATGCACAGGTGGCCTGGACCGCGGCTGTCCATCAGCTTCACCGTCGAAGCGCTGGCCGCCACCGACTTCGGGCCGACCGCCTGCAACAGATTCAGCGCCGACATGTGGTCGCGGCGCGCCATCCGTTCACGGTAGGCGCCGTCGATCTCCCCGGCCAGCTGCCACAGCGACACCCACGGCGCATAGTTCGCCATGGTGGCGATCATGCCCTGGTAGGAACCGACTTCGGCGTCGGAGACCACACCGTCGAGGTGCGAACGGAAGTTCACCGAGCTGCCCACCGTGTACGGCGCCGCACCCGTGGTGCCCGCCTCACGGGCGGCACCCACCAGCAGCGCCGCCGACAGCACCGACTGCAAGCTCACGCCGCGAGCCTCACATCCGGCCAGCAGCGCGTCGAGGCGGTCACCGTCGAGCTTGCGGTGCACCACGCGGCTGCGACGCTGCGCGGGCGGCACCAGGGTGGTCGGTTCCAGCCGCCGCGGTTTGCGCAACTGGGCCAGCTGGTCGCGCAGCTGCGCGCCGATCATCTTGCGAGTCCCGCTGCCGCCCCGGTACTTCGCCGGAAACAGCCGCTCCGGGCCCGGACGCACCGGGCTCACCGGCAGCTCGCCCGCTTCACCCGCGGCGACCTGCAGAATCTGCTTGGCCACCGCCATCGCCGATTCACCGTCGGCGATCGCGTAATGCAGGGTCACCACCAGGTCGGCGCTCTGGCCTGCCGGGTCGGTGATCAGCACCGCGCGGCCCAGCGGGCCCTGCTGCCAGTCGAACGGCTCACGCAGCTCGACCTCGTCCGTCTCGGACAGCCAGGCGTCGGGATCCGCGGATTCCACCACCCGCAGCGGCAGCGGACGATCGGTGGGCACGAACTTCGGTTCGGTGCCATCCGGATTCGCCGCGATCGCGACCCGCAGCAGCGGATGTCGGCGCTGCACTTCGTCCAGACCCGCGCGGATCTGCTCGGCGGTGACGGTGCCGTGCACCCGCACCCGGGACAGGATGTGCAGCGGCGCGAGCTGATCGGCGATCCAGTGCCAGCGCTCCATCGGGGAGAGCTCGCGCGGCAGGTCGACGCTCGGGCCGCCGAGTTCCGGAAAGCCCATGGGCTTGGCCAGGTTGTTCAGGAAGAACGCCTCCGGCGCGCGGCGGAAGTAGGCGTCGCGCACCGCGACGGCCTTGTCGTTGCCGGTCTGCTCGACCTTGGCCAGCTGAGCCGAGCCGTTGACGAACATGGCGCTGCGATCGGCGCGCAACTGCTCGTAGCGGCGCAGCCCGGCGATCGGATCGAGCGAGTTGGCCAGCGTGTGCGCGAGGACGACGGCGTCTTCGATGGCCGAGTTCGCGCCCTGTCCCAGACTGGGCAGCATCGGATGCGCGGCGTCACCGAGCAGGGTGACCCGGCCGCGGCCGAGTTCGGCCAGCGGCGGCCGGTCCTGCGCGGGCACGGCCAGCACATCCGACCATTCGGTCTGCTCGATGCAGGCGCGCACCTCCGGCGCCCATCCCGCGTACAGGCGCAGCAGGTCGTCCTTGGTGCCCTGCCAGTCGGCGGCCTCCTCGCCCGGCATGGTCATCGTGCCCCACCAGTACACCCGGCCGTGGCCGATGTCGTGGATGCCGAAACGCATTCCGGTGCCCCAGTAATGGGCCGAGGCGCCACGCGGAACCCGGGGATGCTCGAACGGGATACACGCCAGCCAACACACGAAATTGCCCGGTCGCGGCTCGGACCGGCCGTGCAGCTGGGCACGCACCATGGAGTGGATGCCGTCGGCGCCGACCAGCAGGTCACCCTCGGCTTCGCGGCCGTCGGCGAACTCGACCCGGACCCGATCACCGTCATCGATGAAACGCGTGGCCTGGGCCCCGGTGAAGGTCGGCGTGTCACCGATCGCGCGCACCAGCGCGGCATGCAGATCGGCGCGATGCAGCGCGACCGCGGGCGCGCCGAGCCCGGCGTCGAGCTTGTAGACGGGCAGCTCCCGGATCAGGGTGCCCTCCGGCTTGCGGAACTGGAAGGTCTCGACGCGGCCACCGCGTTCGAGGAGTTCGGCGTCGAGTCCGAGATCGAGGCTGCGCAGCGCGTTGATCCCGTTGGCCTGTACCGAAAGACCGAATCCCTGCGCCCGCAGCTCGGGCCCCGCCTCGTAGAGCTCGACCCCGAACCCGGCATGTCGCAATGCGGCGGCAGTGGTGAGTCCGCCGATCCCCGCCCCTAGTACAACTACCTTGATCGGACTGCTCATCGAACCTGCACTCTCGTAGACCACTAGGCAGCACAGCGCGGATTTCATCCCTCGAAACCGCTGGTGAGCAGCATTACTCGCCGATCGTCACCCCCGACAGCGCTGACCGGGAAACCAACACCCTTCCCCGATCAGACAGGCCGGACGGGACGCCTGTGCCTGACCGGTCCGAAGCGTACCGCGATCCTCTAAATTCGACCAATGCAACCGGTATTCGCTCACCAAGGTAATTGCCATGCGCAATTACGTTGGAGTTCGGCAGGATTCGCCGCGCACGCTGGGGATTAACCAATCCTCCAAAACAACACGCCGAGCCGCGTGAGGGCACCCTATGTCAGTTGCCTCGGGGCGAGTTATAGATAGCTCGTATCGTTGACCAGACGCACCGACGAGCCGCCGTCCGGGTAGAACTCGGCGATAGACAGCGACGCCAGGTCCAGATGCAGCCGGTAGAGCAGCGACGGCCCTACCCCGAGCGCGAGTTGCAGTAACGTCTTGATAGGTGTGACATGGCTCACCACAACAAGATTCGCGCCCGGATAGAGCGCGACGAGATCGCGCCGCGCCGCCTCGACCCGCTCGCGGACCTGGTCGAAGCTCTCCCCACCCGGGGCGGGCAGCGAGGGATCGCCGAGCCAGGCCGAGTGCAGTTGCGGATCGCGCTCGACGGCCTCGGCGAAGGTCAGCCCTTCCCAGTCGCCGAAATCGGTTTCGATGAGACCGTCGCAGACCTGCATCGGCACCCCGAGCGCGCTCGCCGCCGCCTCGGCGGTTTCCTGAGCGCGCCCGAGCGGCGAGGAGATCACCGCGGCGATATCGCCCTTGGCGGCCAGCATCTTCGCCGCCCGCGCCGCCTGCTCCCGGCCGAGTGCGGTGAGCGGCGGGTTACCGCGACCGGAGTAGCGGCGTTCGACCGAGAGCTCGGTTTGGCCGTGGCGCAGCAGCAGGAATCGAGTGGGGCGGCCACTCAGACCGGTCCAGCCGGGCGGTGGTTGCTTGGCGGTCACGAGCGGTTCGCGCGGGCTTTGCGATGCTGTCGCCGAACTTTCGCCGAGCGGCGAGGCTTCGCGGCCTTCTTCGGTCCGGACCGGCTGTTCGCGTTCGATGCCTGCCGCCGACCCCGCGCCGGAGCCGGCCGGGTCGCCGGCACCGCCGAGCGCGGTGGGCGCATGGCCGGCCTCGCGCGCGGTGCGCACCTCGTCGACCAGCCCGCCGTCGTCCATCGCGACATTGGCCAGCCGGTCGGCGTGCGCGTTCTCCGCGCGTGGAATCCAGTGGAAGCTCACCCGATCGAACCCGGCGACCAGGCGTTTGGCCCGGTCGGCCAGCGGGATCATGGCCGCGTGCTTGACCTTCCAGCGGCCCGACATCTGCTCGACCACCAGCTTGGAATCCATCCGCACCGTCACCTCGCGGGCGCCGAGTTCGGCGGCCGCTTCCAGGCCCGCGATCAGCCCGCGGTACTCGGCGACATTGTTGGTGGTGACGCCGAGGAATTCCATCCGTTCGGCGAGGATGCGGCTGTGGCCGGCGTCGAAGACGACGGCACCGTAGCCCGCGGGGCCGGGGTTGCCGCGCGAGCCGCCGTCGGCCTCGACGATCACCTCACGCACGGACACCACCGCCACCTCCTCGCTTCGATCTCACCGACCCGAACTCACAGCCCCGACTCTTTGGTCCGGACCATGATCGCGCCGCACTCCGGGCACCGCACCACGACCTCGGGAGCCGTTTTGGCGATGCGGGCGATCTCGCCGCGGTCGAGTTCGATCCGGCACGCTCCACAGCGGCGGGCCTGCAGCAGCGCGGCGCCGACGCCGTGCTGGGCGCGTTGCCGGTCGTAGATGGTCAGCAGCTCGTCGGGGAACGCCCCGACCAGTTCGGCGCGATCACGGTCGCAACGGTCCTGCGCGACGTTCAGGTCGGCCACGGCCTCGTCGCGGGCGCGCTTGGCGGTTTCCAGATCCTCGTCGGCCTTGCTCAGCCGGGCGCCGGCGTGGTCGTGGTCGGCGGCGGAGGCCTCCCGGCGTTCCATCACCTCGAGCAGATCGTCTTCGAGCACCGAGCGGCGCCGCTCCAGGCTGCCGAGTTCGTGCTGGAGCTCGGAGAGCTGCTTGGCGCCGACCGAACCGGAGGTCAGCATGGCGCGGTCGCGTTCCTCGCGCTTGCGCACGGCCTCGATCTCGCCTTCGAGTTTGCGGATATCGCGGTCCAGGTCGTCCAGCACGATCTCCACGGCCACCGCGGCGTCCTTGTGCGCATTGCGCTCGGCCTCGAGCCGGTCGACCTCCTGCTGCTCGGGCAGTACCGTGCGCCGGTGCGCGATACGGGTCAGCTCGGCGTCGACGGCGGCGAGCTTCAGCAGCTTGGCCTGGATC
This sequence comes from Nocardia sp. CDC519, assembly GCF_059509835.1. Taxonomy (NCBI): domain Bacteria; kingdom Bacillati; phylum Actinomycetota; class Actinomycetes; order Mycobacteriales; family Nocardiaceae; genus Nocardia; species Nocardia sp. CDC519. The sequence goes on from NZ_CM183377.1 coordinate 5,335,798, forward strand.
GGTGGTTCGACATTCAACGCGGACAAACTCCTGACAACGCTGTGGACGGATAGAAGCTCAACCGTACCGCGCCGACCAGCCGATACCCGCCACCCGTTGGGAACGGCCACGAACCGGGTGCCGCCGCGGGCGGTCACCGCCGGGCCAGTGCCGCGAACTGCACGCTCGCGCCGAGGAATCCGGCGACCCCGAGACCGACACACCACGCCACCGCGATACCCGCGTGGGCGTCCGCGCCGGTGCCGTCGAGCAGTCCGCGCACCGTCTCCACCACCGGGGTCGCCGGTTGGTGTTCGGCGAAGCCGCGCAGCCAGCCCGGCATGGTGGAGGTCTGCACGAACGCGCTGGAGATATAGGGGATGAACATGATCGCGTAGGTGAGCCCGCCCGCCGCCTCCGGATTCTTGGCGACCAGGCCGAGCGCGACCGCGATCCAGCACACCGCGGTGACGAACAGCGCGATCATCAGCGCCGCCGCCAGCCACCCCAGCGGACCGGCGTCGGGCCGATAGCCGAGCACCACGGCCACCGCCACCGCGATCCCGATCGCGACCATATTGCGCGCCACGCCCTCGGCGACGTGACCGGCCAGCACCGCCTGCCGGAACATCGGCAGCGTCCGGAACCGGTCGACGCTGCCGTTGGTCATATCGGTGGAGACGCCGGTGGCGGTGATGGAGGAGGCGAACCCAGCGCACAGCAGCATGATGCCGGGAACCACGTAGTCCAGGTACGGTCCGCCGACGTTGATCGCGCCGCCGAACACGTAGGTGAACAGCAGCATGATCAGGATCGGCATCAGCAGCGAGATGATCAGCGTGTCCCGGCTGCGCAGCGTCTTGCGCGCGCTGCGCTGGAACATGGTGGCCGTATCGGCGAGAACGTGCCCGATCACCGGCCCGCGGCCTCGATGACGTCGGCGGCCCGCGTACTCGCACCCTCGGTGATCAGGGTTTCGGCGAACGCACGCGCCCGGGCCGTGTGCCCGGGCGTGAGCACCGACCGCAGCTTCTCCTCGAGCGCCGCCGCGGTGAGCCGGGTGAATCGCAGATGCCCACCGACCCCGAGCCGCTCGACCTGCCCGCCCCACATGGGTTGTTCGAACGACACCGAGCACACCAGCGTCGGCAGCCCGGCGCGCAGACTTTCGAACAGCGTCCCGACACCGCCGTGGTGCACCGCCGCCGCACAGCGCGGGAAGACGACGTCGTGCGCGAACGGCCCGACGACCTTGACGTGCGCGCCGACCTGGGCGTCGACATCCAGATCGCTCCACCCGACGCTCACCAGCGCCCGCACCCCAAGCCGCGCCGAGACCTGCGACACCATCGCCAGCACCGAGGCCATATCGCGGATCGGCATGCTCCCGAAACCGAAGAACACCGGCGGATCGCCCGCCTCGACCCAGGCCAGTATGTCGTCGTGATCGCCGGCGAGCTCGCCCACGGCCGCGCGGGTCTGCTGGTCGAGGGTGAGGAAGCCGGTGAACGGCCTGCGCGCACCCCACTCCTGTGCCAGTCCTGGCACCAGCGCGGGATCGTAGATCTGGATCTCGGGCACCTTCGCCGCGGCCAGCACGGCGGCGGTGCTCGCATACGATTTCGGCAGGCCGAGGCGCCCGCGCAATTCGTTCAGGTAGCGCGCGAAGACCACCCGCCGCAGATTCTCGGCCAGCACCCAGGTGGCGCGATTGACCAGAGCGGGCGGATCCCAGTGCGGTGGCAGCGCGCCAGGGAACGGATACCGGCTGCTGTAGCGGCACGGGTAGTAGTGCACGCTCACCAGCGGTACATCCATCGCCTCGGCCACCGAACTCGCGCGGTCCTCGGTGACGGTGGTGGCGACGATCAGTTCCGCGTCCGCGCAGACGTCGATGACTTCCTGATTCATCTGCGCCGCATACCCGGCCATCTGGCGTCCCACCAGCTGCATCAAACGGAACGTGCTGCCCGCCGCCAGCGCCCGCTGCCCCTCGGGCGAACTGTAGAGCTGTTGAATGTCGGGACCGCAGGCACGGGCGGTGAGCCCGGCGTCGGTGACGAAGTCGACCAGATTCGGTGGGGCGCCGATCAGCACATCATGTCCGCGGCCTTCGAGTTCGCGCGCCAGCGCGACGATCGGCTGTACGTCGCCGCGGGTTCCCGTGAGCGGGATGGCAATCTTCACTCGCGCTTCTTTTCACTCGTGGTGCCTCGGTACAGTGACATTGTGCACATCGCGATGTTCATGGATTACCACCCGGCCACGCTCGGTGGTGTCCAGACCGCGGTCGATTCGCTCTGCCGGGGGCTGGAAAACGCAGGTCATCGCGTCACGCTGGTCGTCGCGCCGCTCGCGGGCGCGCGGGTCGAATCCGCCGCGAACGTGGTGGAGCTCGAAGCCGTTCCGGTCGCGGTGAACGGTTTCCCGATGGTGCTGCCGAGCAAGCGCAATGCCCGCCGCATCGATGACGCCTTCGCCGCCCGCGGCCCGGTCGACGTGGTGCACACCCACACCACCTACGGTGTCGCCATCGCCGGCATGAAAGCCGCACGGCGGCATCGCCTTCCGCTGGTGCACACCGCGCAGAGCCGTGACGACGCGTTCCTCGAGCGCACCTCCCCCGCGCCCTATCCGGCGGCACTGGCACTGCGCACGTTGCACGGACGCTTCGTGCCGCACCGTCATCACATGCCCCATCGCGCGGAAAGCCGTGCGGCGCGCCATGCCTGGTGGACCATCTCCGCGCAGGCCCAGGCCGCCGACCGGGTGATCGCGCCCACCAGGCATTTCGCCGATCTGCTCGTCGATCACGGCGTGACGCGGCCCCTGCGGGTGGTGTCCAACGGCGTCGACGACGCACTGGTCGACAGCCGCTCCGGAGCGGACTACTCCCATCCCGAATCCGGCCCGTTGCAGCTGATCTGGTGCGGCAGGCTGTCGGCGGAGAAGCGGCCACTCGAAGCGATCGACGCGGTGCGCGGCACGCCCGGCTGCACCCTGGACATCTACGGCGAGGGCGATCAACGCGACGCCGTTGCCGCCCGCATCGCAGAATACGGACTCGCCGATCGAATCCGGTTGCACGGCAGGGTCACTCAGCGCGAATGCCTGAACGCGATGGCGAAGTCCGACGCGCTGCTGTTTCCGTCCTCGGGTTTCGACACCCAGGGCATGGTGCTGCTGGAAGCCATCGCGGTGGGGCTGCCCGTCATCTACTGCGATCCCGATCTGGCCGAATCGGTGCCCGTCGGCGGCGGGGTGCGCACCGGCGATCCCTCGGCGAAGGGGATCGCCGAGACGCTGACCCGGCTGGCGGCCGATCGCGCCGCACTGGCCGAGATGCGCGCGGTGCAGTCCAAGCACAGCGACGGTGTGCGCCAATCGCGGCAGATCGGCGCGGTAACCGAGGTCTATCGCCAAGCGATCGAGGAGGTCGCGGCCGGCCCGGAACAGGCGATGCCGCGCAGTCTGACCGATATCCCCACCGCCCCCGGCGGCCTACCGCTCGTCGGGCACAGTCTGCGCGCGCTGCGTGACGCACCCGGATTCGTGACCTCGCTGTCGGAGCTCGGCCCGATCGTGCGGCTGCACTTCGGCCAGAAGACCGGCTACCTGCTCACCACCCCTGATCTGGTGCGTGAGGTCGGGTTGGGTGAGGCGGAGTTCAATCGCGAGGATCTGCGCGAGGCGATCAAGGACGTGGCCGGCGGATCGGTGAATGTGCTGCGCGGCGCCGAACACAAGCTGCGCCGCCGGATGATCGCGCCCGCCCTGCGGCAGAGCAGGCTGGCCGAATACACCAGGGCCGCAGCCGATATCGCCGAGGCGTGGTCGTCGAGCCTGCCGTCGGGCAGCACGGTGAACCTCATGGACGAGGCGCACGGGCTGGTGCTCGACACGGTGTCCTCCACCCTGTTCAAAGCCAGTTTCAGCGATTCGGCCCGCCGTGAGATCCGCGACAATGTGCCGTGGCTGCTCAGCCAGGTCATCATCCGCACCGCCATGCCGCCGCAGATCCGCAGGCTGCGGCTGATCGCGAACTGGCGGTGGGAACGCAAGTCCAGGCATCTGCGCGGCGCCATCGGCGACGTGATCGCCGAATACCGCCGCCGCGACGAAGATTTCAACGATGTGGTCTCGGCGCTGATCCGCCACCGCGACGACGAAACCGGCGCAACGCTGTCCGACGAGCACATCATCGACGAGGCGATCCTCATGCTGGCCGGTGGCGTCGGCTCGATGGCCTCGCTGGCCGGCTGGCTGTGGCATGAAGTGATGCGCAGACCCGAGGTCGCCGAACGGCTCTACCGCGAACTCGACGAGGTGGTCGGCTCCGGGCCGGTGCGCGCCGAGCACATCCATTCCTTGCCGTACCTGAAGCAGGTCGTGTCGGAGACGATTCGCTTCTGGGGTCCGTGGATCAGCGCCGCGACCGCCGACGGCGACGTCACCATCGGCGGCGTCACCATCCCGGACGGCACCGCCGTCATGTTCAGCCCGTACATGGTGCAGCACGACAAGCGCTACTACCCCAACCCCGAAGCCTTCGACCCCGACCGCTGGTCTCCCGCCCGCGCCGAGGAGATCGACAAGAAATCCAGCCTGTCGTTCGGCGTCGGCCGGCGCCGCTGCCTCGGCGACCACTTCGCCATGCTGGAGATCACCCTCGCCTCGGCCGCGTTCTTCGCCAGGTGGAAGCCCACGCCGGACCCGAATTACGTGGTGCGAGCGTCGAATCGGGATTTCGTGCTGTCGCCATCGGCATTGCCGGTGACGCTGACGCCGAGGTAGACGCCGCAAGCGATCCGGCCGCTCTCCACTGCCCTACGACTGTGCAGGTGCGCGACGGTCTGCGGGGGCCGGTTACGCGACGGATGGTGAGCGGATTGCCCGGTGGATGTCCGCGGTCGGTGCTGCGACGTCGGAAGCATGCGCCGCGTTGGCGATGTATCAGTCGCGCAGGGTCTCCACACCCGCCTGCGCGAACTTCTCGTCCAGATCGCCGCTGGGCGCACCAGCGACGCCGATGCCGGCGATCGGCGAGCCCTCAACCGCGACCGGGGCGCCGCCACCCAGGAACAACGTGCCCGGGATATCGGCCAGATGCGGTGCCGAATCGAGGCGCTCGGCCAGTGTCGAGGTCGGGGCGTTCCAGGAGACGGCGGTGTAGGCCTTCTTCTCGGCCGACTCGTAGGACTGCGGGCCTGCGCCATCGCCGCGCAGCATCACGATGGTGTTGCCGTTGCGATCCACCACGGCGACGCTGACGCGCTGATTCTCCCTGCGGGCGGCGTCGAGTGCCGCCTGCGCCGCCTCGGTGGCGGCGTCGATGGTGAGGTGGGCGCTGTGGGTGATGTTGCCCGCGGCGGTATTCACCGCGACGGGCGCCACCTGCGCCTGCTGCGGGGCATCGGCGTCGACGGAGACGATGCCGATCGTGCCCGCCGCGATGGCGGCTACGGCGGCGCCACCGATGGCGATCCGGGTGCGGGTGGCCAGAGTGCTACGCGAGTTCATGGGGGTCTCCTCGGCTCGGGTGAACGGCGGTCGCCATTCGGTTCACCATCAATCCTCGGCGTGGGCCAGGTGTTTGCCATCGGCTCCGCGGCTCGTCTCGCGCCGCTGTCCGGCCGATACCCGGGTCATCCGATCGGTTGACCCCGCCACCGCGACCCGCACGGCAGAATGAATGTGTTTGCCCAGTTCGACGCGATAGAGGAGGTGGCGATGCCGGCGGTGTCCACGACCGATCAGGGCGAGGAACGCGTGCTCGCCATCGTCATGCACGCGACGTTCTACGTGTTGCTGGGCGCCTCGCTGGCACGTTTCCTGATCCGTCATCCCGGTAGTCCACAGTCCGGCTGGGTGTTGGCGCTGTCCGGTCTGCTCGCGCTGTTGTACGTGGCCGGCGCGCCGGGTGGCCGGCGCGGGACCGTGTGGTTCGCCCTGCTCGTCGCCTGCTGGGCGGTGCTGGTGGTGCTGGCGCCGAGCTTCGCCTGGTGCGCGGTGCCGTTGCTGTACACCGGGTTTCGCATTCTGCCCGTGCGCGTCGCGGTCGGCCTGGTCCTGGTGCTCACCGGGCTGGTGGTGCTCACCCAAGTGCGGTTGGCGGGCTGGGGTGATCCGAATCTGTTGCTGGCCCCGCCCGCGGTAGCCGCGGTGACCACGGCGTTGTTCGTGCAGATGCGGCGCCAGACCGTGCGCCAGGCCGGCCTCATCGATGATCTGCTGCGCACCAGGCGGGAACTCGCGGCCACCGAACGCCGGGAAGGCACCCTGGCCGAACGGCAACGCCTCGCCATCGAGATTCACGACACCGTGGCGCAGGGGCTGTCGAGTCAGCGCATGCTGCTGCAGGCCGCCGATCGGATCTGGGACAGCGATCCCGCACGTGCGCGCTCCCATGTGCGCACCGCCGCGACCGTCGCCGAACGGAATCTCGCCGAAGCCCGCCGCTTCGTGCACGATCTCGCGCCCGCCGATCTCGCCGCGACCGGTTCCCTGGATGCCGCCCTGCGTGCCCTGGCCGAGCGGGAGAACTCCGCGGATCTCGAGGTGCGCTACGTCATCGACGGCGCACCCGTGGCGCTGCCCGGCCGGATCGAAGCCACCGTGCTGCGCATCGCCCAGGGCGCGCTGGCCAATATCCGCGAGCACGCCGCCGCCCGCACCGCCATCCTGACCCTCACCTATCTCGACGATCAGCTGTTGCTCGACATCGCCGACGACGGCCGCGGATTCGACCCCGCCGCCGCGGACGGTTCCGCCCACGATCGCGGCTACGGACTGCCCGCGATCCGGGCCCGCCTCCAGCAGCTCGGCGGCACCCTGACCATCGAGTCCGCGCCCGGTGAAGGCACCGTACTGACGGCCGCGATCCCCCTGGAGCGTCCATGACGAATCCGACTGTCCGCCTGCTGATCTGCGATGATCACGTCGTCGTCCGAGCCGGGCTGCGGGCACTGCTGGACAGCGCGCCCGATATCGAGGTCATCGGGGAGGCGGGCAGCGGCGCCGAGGTGGTGACGCTGGCCGGCGCGCTACACCCCGACGTGGTGTTGATGGATCTCCAGCTCGGCGGGGAGTTCGACGGCGTGGAAGCCACCCGCCGGATCAGCGCGCTGCCCGAGCCCCGCCCGCACGTGCTGGTCCTCACCACCTTCGACACCGACGCCGACATCACCCGAGCCATCGCCGCGGGCGCCACCGGCTATCTGCTCAAAGCCGAGCCGCCGGAGGAACTCTTCGCCGCCATCCACACCGCCGCCGCCGGGCGCACCGCTCTGTCCGCGCCGGTGGCAGGCCGGGTCATGGCCCGCATGCGCGACCCGCGCCCCGGGCTCACCACCCGCGAAACCGACATCCTCGCCCAGCTCGCGCACGGCCTCGGCAACCGGGAAATCGCCAAGGCCCTGCACATCAGCGAAGCGACGGTCAAGACCCACCTCGGCCGCATCTACGCCAAACTCGGCGTGGACACGAGAGCGGCCGCGGTGGCCGTCGCCAAGGAACAGCGCCTACTCGGCTGACACCGCTCCCACGATCGTCACGCTGCGACGGTGTGCTGGATGGTGACGTTGCCGAAGGAGTTGCGCGCGTACACCCGCAGCACGTCCTCGTCCCGGACGGTCTTGTCGATCGGCTCCATCAGGTTCTGCACGGTGCCACACAGTGCGCGGGTCTCCAGCCGGGCGGCGACACCGGGTCGGATGCCGATGTCGAGGCTGCCCAAGGAGGTTTCCAGCCGCAGCACACCGTGCGATGCCTCACCGATCCTGATGTTGCCCAGATCGGTTGCCGCCGTGACCGATCCGCGCGGGCGCTCGACGATGATGTCACCGGCGGACACCTTCACATCGCATTCACCGAGGTCACCGGCACCCAGCACGCGGCCGGCCGCGGCGGTGGCGGCGAGCCGTGAACCGGCGGGCACCTCGATGGCGACCTGGATCGAGGGGCACCCGCGGAACCGGGTGAAGTCGCGCCAGCCGCGCGACTGCTGCTTCACCGTCAACTTCCCGGCGACGACATCCACCCGGATCTGCTCGGCTGCGCGTACGTCATCTTTGTCGGCCGGATCCGTCGGCCGGATCTGCACGACGGTATCGGTGCGCTCCGACGCGGTGACGGTGATATCGCCGCAGGCCACGTCGATGTCGACGGCGATGGGCTCGGGAGTCTGGAAGCTAGGCATGGGTTCTCCTCGGGTCGGTTCACCCCGGATGCGTTATATGTAGATGTATACGTATAACGACCGGCTGAGGTCGACTATACGTAGATGTATACGTACACGCAAGGCTCTCTGTGGATCACGGTCGCGCGGATTTCGTTCTCCGGTGCGACAGCTACCCCGGGTCCCCAGCCCGCAGGGTGAGCGCCCAGCCTGATCAGGAGAAACCCGCTGGCCTCCGGCCGGGCTCGGAAGGCATGATGCGCTCATGCGGCGAACATTCGAGGAGCTCGTGGCCGAGGCAGCGGCCGCGCCGGTGGCGGGCTGGGATTTCTCCTGGCTGGATGGTCGGGCGACCGAGCAGCGCCCGAGCTGGGGCTACCAGCGGCTGATGAGCGCGCGCCTCGCGCAGGCCGCCGCGGCGCTGGACATCCAGACCGGCGGCGGCGAGGTGCTGGCGGGAGCCGCGACCCTGCCGCCGGTCATGGCCGCCACCGAATCCTGGCCGCCCAATGTCGCCAAAGCCACCGCACTGCTCCGCCCGCGCGGCGTGGTCGTCGTCGCCGATCCCGACGAACCGCCACTCCCGTTCGCCGACGCCGCCTTCGACCTGGTCACCAGCCGCCATCCCGCCACCGTGTGGTGGACCGAGATCGCCCGCGTGCTCGAACCCGGCGGCACTTACTTCGCTCAGCACGTCGGCCCAGCGAGCGTGTTCGAACTCGTCGAATACTTCCTCGGACCGCAGCCGGAATCCGTGCGGCGCAGACGTCATCCCGATGCGGAACGCGCCGACGCCGAAGCCGCAGGCCTGCACGTGGTCGACCTGCGCTTCGAACGGCTTCGCATGGAGTTCTTCGATATCGGCGCCGTGGTCTATTTCCTGCGCAAGGTGATCTGGATGGTGCCGGGCTTCACCGTCGACGAATACCGCGATCGCCTGCGGCAGCTGCACGAGCAGATCGACACCGAAGGCCCCTTCATCGCGCACTCCACCAGATTCCTCATCGAAGCCCGCAAGGTGTGAGCGTGGAGTTTCGCGCGGCAGCCGGCCCGATCGTCGACGACGTCCGGGAGGCGGTGCTCGCCATCGCCCCGGGGACCGTCGCCTCCTACTCCGATATCGGCCGGGCGATCGGTGCCCACCCACGGCAGGTCGGGCGGGCGATGAGCCTGCTCGACGACGGCGTGCCGTGGTGGCGGGTCGTCCATGCGGACGGCACACCGGCCTCCTGCCACGGCGGCACCGCACCGGAACTGCTCGTCCGCGAGGGCATCCCGATGCGCGGAGCGCGCGTGGACATGGTTCGGGCGCGAGCCGCACATCCGCGGTGAAGCGCCGGCCTCACGATGCCGAGGATCTGAGAGACCCATGGGTCACCAGGATGTGGAACCTGCCGGCCACGGTGGTGTCGAGCACATTGACCGGACCGCTCGATTGGCCGGATGCCACCGTCGTGCCCGGCGATGCCGTCGACATCGTGGCGCGGCTCAAAGAAGAATCCGATGTGCCGTTGCGCTCGCACGGCAGCCTGTCGATGAACCGTGCCTTGATGGCCGCCGGTCTCGTCGACCGCCTCCAGGTGACGATCTTCCCCGTGATCACCGGCCGGACCGGCGACGACTCCGTCTTCGACGGCGCCGACGACTTCGACCTCGAGCTGATCGAATCCCGCACCCTGGACGGCAACATCCAGGAACTCATCTACCACCCGACCCCGCACCGCTGACGCCGTGCACCGGCCCGGCGTTACGCTCGGTGGGTGAGCAGCGCCCCGGCAACACCGAGCTTCACGCAGCGGATTCGCTATGTCTGCGGCGCAACGCTGCCCGCGTCGATGCGCGACTGGGTGATCGATGACCTCACCGGGCCCGGGGCCGCGCGCCGGTACCTGACGCGCATCCTGGTGCCGATCATCGTGCCGTTGTGCCTGTTTCTGCTGATCCCCGGTCCGCTGTGGATGGGATTGGCGATGATGGCGCTGTTGTACCTGCCGCTGATCTATTTCACGGTCGCGTTGATGTATGTGTACCGGCGGCATCGGCTGGCCAAGCATGGCCTCGACCCGGCGCTGGCCGATGCTCGTGAACGCCAGAAGGGCGCCGCCGAACGCGAGGAGTACGAACGCCGGCACGGGCGGATGTGACGCCGATGCGCATCGTCGACGACGTGCTGGCCATCGCCCGGGGCGGCGTCGCCTCCTACGGCGATATCGGGCCGGACGATCGGCGCTCACCCGCGGCAGGTCGGACGGGCGATGAGCCTGCTCGATGACGGCGTGCCGTGATGGCGGGTCGTCCCCATCGAAGTGCCGGCCTCACGATGCCGACACAGTCCACGGGTCCGTGCGCAACGTCGACACTCGCGTCTCCAGGTCCGGAAGCTCTGCTCGCACAATAGATTCGGCCTGTGCGCACCAGGGGAACTCGGTGGCCCAGTGCGCGGCGTCGATCAACGCGGGACCGTGGCGGCGCAGGTGTTCGTCGGCGGGGTGGTGACGCAGGTCGGAGGTGAGATACGCATCGACCTTGCGGCGGGTGACGGTGTCCAGATACGAATCGCCCGCACCACCGCAGACCGCGACGGTCTGGATGAGTCGTTCCGGATCACCGGCTGCCCGCACTCCCCACGTGGTCTTCGGCAGCGCGGCGGCGGCACGAGCGGTGAAGGCGCGCAAGGTTTCCGGCTCGGGCAGGGTGCCGATGCGGCCGATGCCGAGACTGCCGGGCAACGGCGCACGTTCGGTGAGGTGGAAGGCCGGTTCCTCATAGGGGTGGGCGCTACGCAGCGCGGCAAGGACGGCGCCGCGGGCGGCGGGTGGGGCGACGAGTTCGATGCGGTCCTCGTCGACGTATGCGATCTCGCCGATGGCGCCGATGGCCGGATCGGCGCCCTCCATCGGCCGGAACTGGCCGATCCCCGCCACTTTCCAGGCCGCCTCCCGATACTTGCCGCTCGCACCGGCACCGGCCGCGAACAGCGCAGCGAGCACCCGCTCGGTATCGGTGCGCGGCACCTGCACCACCCACGTGTCCACGGCGGCAGCAGGTTTCGGATCGAGCGGCCCGGTGACGGTGAGTCCGAGCGTTGCGGCGAGCGCGTCGGAGACGCCAGGGTCGGCCGAATCGGCGTTGGTGTGCGCGCTGAACAACGCGCATCCCGAACGGATCAGCCGATGCAGCACTGCGCCTTTGGGCGTATCGGCGGCGACACTGTCCACCCCGCGCAGCAGCAGCGGATGATGCACCACCAGCGCCTGCGCACCCCACTCGATGGCCTCGTCGACGACGTCCGCGGTGGCGTCGACGGCGAAGACCACCCGCCGCACCGTCTCCGCCGGATCACCGCACACCAAACCCACCGAATCCCAGGATTCGGCCAGCTTCGGCGGGTAGGCCGCATCCAGCACCTCGATGAGTTCCGCCAGCGTCGTCACCGCTCCACCTCCATCGCCCGATTCGACCGGTGCCATCATCTCCTGTCGCCGCTACCCGCCCGCAGCGACGTCCCGCCGCGGAGAACAACCAGGCCGCCCGATATCACGTGTCGCCCGAACACCCTCCCTGCACCCGGCGACGGAAACGTCACCGTCCCTCCGCCACCAGGATCGCCTCGATCAATCGGTCCACCTCGGCAGCTCCGCGCACCGCTACCCGAAGATGATCGGCGTCAAGGCCGGGGAAGGTGTCGGCGCGGCGCACCGCTATCCCGTTGTCCGCGAGATGTTTACGCAGCAGCGCGCCGTCGCGGACCCGCAGCAGCAGAAACGGCCCGGTCGCGGGGGTGTGGACGGTGACCCCGATGGCTGTCAGTCGCTCGATCATCACGGCGCGGTCTCGCGCGATCCGCTCGGCCAGCGCTCGCGTCTGCGCCATCGCCTCGGGTTCGGCCGTCGCCGTGATCGCCTCCAGCTGCAAGGTCCCCAGCGGCCAGTGCGGACGTCCGCGGTCGAGCCGGGCGAGCAGGTCGGGTGCGCCGAGAACGTAGCCGCAACGCAAGCCCGCCAGGGCCCACGTCTTGGTGAGGCTGCGCAGGACGAGGACGTCGGGCATGGATTCGGCCGCCAGCGACTCGGGCTCACCGGGGACGACATCGGCGAAGGCCTCATCGACGACGATGACGCGCCCGGGCCGACGCAGGGCGCGGATGGTGTCGGCGGGGTGCAGGACGGAGGTGGGGTTGGTGGGGTTGCCGAGGACGACGAGGTCGGCGTCCTCGGGCACCTGCTCCGGATCCAGGGCGTAGGGCGGCGGCAGCACCACCCGAGTCACGGCCACACCGGCCTCACGCAACGCCAGTTCCGGTTCGGTGAACGATGGATGCACCACCGCCGCCAGCCGTGGCGCCAATCGGGGCAGCATCGCGAACCCCTCGGCGGCGCCGGCCAGCAGCAGCACTTCGTCGGGCGCGCGTCCGTGGCGGGCGGCGACGGCTTCCCGGGCCGCGAGCTCGTCGTCGGCGCTCGGATAGCGGCCGAGTTCGTCGAGGCGGGCGGCCAGACGGGCGCGCAACCAGTCCGGCGGGGCGCTGCCCTGCACGTTCACCGCGAAGTCGAGCAGCCCCGGGCGGGCCTCCACGTCGCCGTGGTGGCGCAGTGCGGCGAGGTCGATGCGGTCGGCGGACACGACATCACACCCTACGTGCCGGATCGGACGCCGCCCCGGCCGAGATTGCCCAGTCGGTCGCTTGACCGATCCAGCAGGTCGGTACCTTGGTTTGCGTGTTCTCCATGGTGTGCGCTCCCCACGGTGATCGATGATGTCGATGCCGCTCGAGCTCGTCTTCGTGTGTACGGGCAACATCTGCCGCTCCCCGATGGCGGAGAAGATCCTCGCTTCGCACCTGTACCGGGCGGGGCTGGCCAACCGCGTCCGGGTCAGCAGCGCGGGCACCACCGCCTGGCACGCCGGCGCCGACGCCGACCCGCGGACCAACGCGACCTTGCGCCGCCACGGCTACCCGACCGGCCACGTGGCCGCCGTCTTCGGTGACGGACACCGTGACGCCGATCTGGTCATCGCCATGGACTCCGGCCACGACCGCGAACTCGCCCAGCTCGGTATCCCGACCGAGCGGCGCAGGCTGCTGCGCAGTTTCGATCCCGACGCCGACGGCCTCGACGTACCCGACCCGTACTACGGCCCCGACTCCGGCTTCGAACTGGTCCGCGATCAGATCGAAGCCGCCATCCCCGGCCTGCTCGACTGGGTGCGCCTGGCCCTCGCCGCCGCACCGGAACCGATTGCCGACGGAGGACGCTGATGCGCCGGTTGGCGTTTCTGCTGCGACCCAGCTGGCTGATCCTGGCCGTGCTGGTCGCCGCGTTCGCCTACCTGTGTTTCACCGTGCTCGCGCCGTGGCAGCTCGGGAAGAACACCGACACCTCCGAGCGCAACCAGCTCATCGCCGAATCGGTGGACGCCGAGGCGGTCGATGTGACGACGGTGTTCGACGGTGACGCGACCGAATGGCGTCGGGTCATCGCCGAGGGCACCTACCTCCCGGATTCGACGGCACTGGTGCGGTTGCGCCACCTCGACGGCGCGCCCGGTTACTCCGTGCTCGCCGCGTTCCGGCTGACCGACGGCCGCATCCTGCTGGTCGACCGCGGCCTCGTGGGCGCGATCGAGGGCTCGCGGCCGCCGCGGGTCGAGCAGCCGCCGACCGGCACCCAGCGCATCGAGGCCCGGATCCGGCATTCGGAAGGCGTGAGCGCGGACAAGCTGCCGACCGTGCAGGACGGTTACCGTCAGGTCTATTCGATCGACACCGGCCAGGCCGCCGAGGTCCTCGAATTGCCGATCACCGCGCTGCCCACCGGCGACCGCGGCGGCTACCTGCAACTCACCGAGAACCAGCCCGGCGCCTTCACGCCAACCCCGCTCCCCCAGCTCGACGCGGGCCCCTACCTGTCCTACGGGCTGCAGTGGCTGGCCTTCGGCATCATGGCCCCGCTGGGCCTCGGGTATTTCGTGTATGCCGAGATCCGGGAACGTCGTAAGGAGCGCGCGGCGAACGCGCCTGCGGAAATCGTCGCGGCGGAGCCACCGGTCGGCGAATCCGGCGATACGCCGCGCAAAGGCACCACCACGGCGAGCGAGACGTCAACCCGGGACGCGGCCGCCACTTCCGCGTCCGCGCCGGACCGGATGTCCAACGAGGCGCGGCTCGCCGACCGGTACGGGCGCACCCGCAAGTAGCTCGCGCCCGCAAGCAGCTCGCGGCCGCACGCTCAGCCGGGCGCCATCCGGCTGAGCTGCTCCCACTCCCGATAGCCCTGCATCCTGGCCGATTCCAACTCCAGAACCTGGTCGAAGGATTTTCCGCCCACGATGATCCGCCGCGGCGGGTCGGCCATATACGCCAGTTCCAGGATCACCGGTGCCGCCGTGCTCGGCTCCGGTCCCGCATCCTCGCCCCACATCTCGGCCAGTTCGGCGCGCAGGGTTTCGTACTGCGGCGCCGGCTCGGTGGCGGTGGTGCCCGCGGTGAACAGGCCGGTGGAGTAGCCGCCCATCTCGACGATGGTGACCTCGATACCGAATTGCTCGACCTCCATCGCCAGCGCGGCGCTGACCGCATCCACTGCGACCTTGCCCGCACCATAGAAGCCGACGGAGGCGAAGCCGCCCACACTGCCCATGGAGGTGATCTGCAGGATCCGGCCGCCGCCCTGCGCGCGCAGATGCGGAACCACCGCCTGCGATACCCAGACGGCGCCGAAGAAGTTCACGTCCAGGTGGTCCCGGATCTGCTCCTCAGTGGCCTCCTCCACCATCCCGTACAGCATTCCGCCCGCATTGTTGACCACGACGTCGAGCCGGCCGAATGCCGCCACGGCGCGCTCGACCCCGTCGAAGACCGCGGCGCGATCGGAGACATCGAGCGAGATCGGCACCAGATCGCCCGGGTACTTCTCGACCAGATCGTCGAGTGGCCCGATCGTGCGGGCCGCGGCGACCACCCGGTCTCCCGCGGCCAGGGCCGCCTCGGCGAACGCCCTGCCGAGGCCTCGTGAAGCACCGGTGATGAACCACACTGTGGCGGTCGTCATATCGCCCTCCTTCCGTTCGAGACGGTCCGTCTCGTCTCGATAAGAGTGGAGGACGGTCAGAGTTTTGTCAAGACGGACCGTTCCGTCTCGGTGCTAATCTGTGCGCATGCCCGAGTCCGAGAAGAATTCCCGGCGTAGCGAACGCTCCCGGCAGGCGATCCTGGCCGCCACCCGCGAGCTCATCGACGAGGTCGGCTACGCGAAGACGTCCATCGAGGCCATCGCGGCGCGCGCGGGCGTCGGCAAACAGACGATCTACCGGTGGTGGCCGTCCAAGGGCGCGGTGATCTTCGATTCCTTCCTCGCGCTCAGCGAAGGAACCGATAACGACATGACCCTTCCCGACACCGGCGACCTCCGCGCCGACCTACGCCAGGTGATGCGCGCGACCGTCGCCGAATTCGCCGACCCGGCCTTCGAGAAACCGATCCGGGCGCTCAATTCCGAGATCATCAACGACCCGAGCCTGGCCGAGCTGTACCGCGACAAGCTGGCCCGCCCCGTCGACGAAGCGAAGAAGGCGCGCTTACGCAGCGCTCAGGATGCCGGGCAGCTCGCCGCCGACGCCGACCTCGACCTGGTGCTGGAGGTGCTCTATGCCCCGCTGTTCCAGCGCTGGCTGCTCCGCACCGGGCCACTGACCCGCGAATACGCCGACTCCCTCGTCGACCTCACCCTGCGCGCCTTCGCACCCTGAACTCGCCACGTCCGGTCGCATTCCATCTGGCAGGCCCCGCGGCGACGGTCCAGGGCGCCGGCCCGATTCGCGACCAGGGGCACGCATTCAGCGCCGCAAGCGGATCACCGATACACCAGCGAGTACGGCGACCGCGGCGAGCTGCACCGCCTCGGACATCCGCACCGCCCGACGCAGATCGGGCACAGTGGGCGGCGCACCGTCGCCGAGGACGGGTCGCTGCTCGATGCCGTGCCGGTACTGCGTGATCCCGCCGAGGCGGATGCCGAGCGCGCCCGCCATGGACGCTTCGACCACGCCCGCGTTCGGGCTGGGGTGACCAGCCGCATCCCGGCGCCACGCCCGCCAGGCCTGCGCGGGCCGCCCGCCGGCCAGCGGCGCGAGCACCACGGTGAGCAGGCCGGTGAGCCGGGCGGGGGCGAGATTCGCGATGTCGTCGGTGCGGGCAGCGGCCCAACCGAAGCGCTGGTAGCGATCGTTGCGGTAGCCGATCATCGCATCGAGAGTGTTGACAGCCCGGTAACCGAGAAGTCCGGGCACTCCGGCCACCGCACCCCAGAACAACGGCGCGACAGTCGCGTCGGAGGTGTTCTCCGCGATCGATTCCAGGGCCGCGCGGGCAAGCCCATCGGCGTCAAGCGCTTCGGGATCGCGCCCGCACAGCGACGGCAGCAGCGCCCGCGCGCCCTCGATATCACCGGACTCGAGCCGTTCGGCCATCTGCCGCCCGGCGCGCGCCAGGCTGTGCCCGCCGAGCACCGTCCACGTCGCCAGCGCCGTCGCGACGGCTCCCCCGCGCGCCACCGCCACCCCGGCCCCGGTCACCGCGCCGACGAGCACGGCCTCGTGCATCACCCCGGCCGTCCGCCGATCCGCGTAGGTCACCGATTCCAACGCCAGCGCCGCCGAACCGAACCCGGCCACCGGATGCCCGCGCCGCGGATCACCGAACACCCGGTCCAACGCGAATCCGAGCAGCAGCCCCGCCGCCCTCGATGTTGCCCTACCCACCCCGCGACACTATCCAGCGCGAACGCCGCCGACGCGCCGAGGTCACGTCGGACGCGGCTGCGTCGCCGGGGTCGAGCGCCGTAACCCGTCGC
Organism: Nocardia sp. CDC519; assembly: GCF_059509835.1. Lineage (NCBI taxonomy): Bacteria > Bacillati > Actinomycetota > Actinomycetes > Mycobacteriales > Nocardiaceae > Nocardia > Nocardia sp. CDC519. Next base: position 5,352,805 of record NZ_CM183377.1, read on the forward strand.
TTCCCGCTCCGGGGCGGTGACGCGTAGATCGGCATCGCGTCCGGGAAGAATCGACGCTCGCCGAACGCTGTTGGTCGATGGGGCGGCTGGAATGTCACACTCGACCGCCCCGCGTCGTCATCTCGGCGACACGATCCGATACCGCCCGGTCCCGGGCCGCACGACGAGGATGGCGAAGCGCAGTGCATACCGACGACCGTGGCGAACGCATCGATCAGGCCGAGCTGGCCCGGCGTTTCGAGGAACATCGCCCCTATCTGCGCAGACTCGCCTACAGCACGCTCGGCAGCCTCACCGACGCCGAGGACGTGGTGCAGGAGGCGTGGCTGCGGTTGCAGCGTCAGCACGAAGCGGGTGACGTCGGCGAGATCGAGAATCTGCGGGCCTGGTTGAGCACCGTGACCGGCCGCCTGGCACTCGACTACCTGGGGTCGGCACGGGTGCGTCGGGAGCAGTACGTCGGCGAATGGCTGCCGGAGCCGACGGTGGTGGACTGGGACGACCCGGCGGACAAGATCAGCCAGGACGAGCGCGTCACGATGGCTTTGCTGGTGGTGCTCGAATCGCTGTCCCCGGCCGAACGCACCGCGTTCGTCCTCCAGGATGTGTTCGGCATGTCCGGACCCGAGGTCGCCGAGGTGGTCGGCCGCACCCCCGCGGCGGTGCGTCAGCTCGCCTCCCGCGCCCGCAAACGCGTCGAAGACGGCACCCCGCGATTCCCGGCCTCACCGGACGAACACGAAAAAGTGGTGTCCGCGTTCGCCCTCGCCTGGCGGTCCGGCGATATGAGTGCCCTGCTCGGGGTGCTGGACACCGGTGTCACCCTGACCGCCGACGGCGGCGGCAAGGTTCCCGCCGTGCGCAAGCCCGTCACCGGCGCCGAACTCATCGCCAAATTGCTGCTCGGCTGGTACAGCTCGCCGTCGGCGCGCTCGTGGGGGCGCAAGGTGCTGGTCAACGGCCGTCCCGGGCTGGTGGTGTTCGACGGAACGCACACCGGCGTCTTCTCCTTCACCGTCGACGCCGGCCGCATCACCGCGATCGACGTCGTCCGCAACCCGGACAAGCTGCACGACATCCCGGACTCCGGCGAGCCGTGGTTCCTCAACGAATCGGACAGTGATCGGTCGGCCACGGACTGACGGGCCGATCTGCCTCCGTTACTCAACCCGCGAGCCCGACCCGCCGGACCGTCGAATACCCGTGCGCCGCCGCCACTTCCGGCGACAGCAGGCGCCCGGCGTCCGCGGTGAGCCCGTGGGCCAGCCCCGGGTCGGCAGCGCAGGCGGCCTGCCAGCCGTCGGCGGCGATGGCCCGGATATAGGGCAGTGTGGCGTTGGTGAGGGCGACGGTCGCGGTGTGCGGAACCGCGCCCGGCATATTCGCCACGCAGTAGTAGAGCGAGTTCGCCACGCGGAAGGTGGGATTCGCGTGCGTGGTCGGATGTGAACCGGCAAAGCAGCCGCCCTGGTCGATGGCGACGTCGACCAGGACCGAGCCCGGCCGCAGGCCCGCGACCAGCTCGCGCGAGACCAGTTTCGGCGCTCGCGCCCCCGGCACCAGCACCGAACCGATCACCAGATCGGCGGCGAGCACGGCCCGTTCGACTTCGGCGGCATTGGAGGCGATGGTCGTCAGCCGTCCACCGAACCGGTCGTCCAGTGCCCGCAGCCGGTTCAGGTTGGTGTCGAGAACGCTCACCCGCGCACCCATCCCGGCCGCGACGGTGGCCGCGTTGGTGCCGGCGACCCCGCCGCCGAGCACCACCACATCGGCCGGACGGACCCCCGGCACACCACCCAGCAACACGCCCGCACCGCCCAGCGGGGCCATCAGGTGGTAGGCGCCGACCTGGGTGGCCAGCTTGCCCGCGACCTCACTCATCGGCGCAAGCAGCGGCAGGGTGCCGTCGGGTGCGCGCACGGTCTCGTAGGCGATCGCGGTGGTCCCCGAGCGCAAGATCGCGTCGGTACACTCGCGCGACGCCGCCAGATGCAGATAGGTGAACAGCACCTGCCCGTCACGCAGCCGGTGATATTCCTGCGCGATCGGCTCCTTCACCTTCAGCACCAGCTCCGCCGACGCCCACACCGCATCCGCGTCGGGCACCATGCGCGCCCCGGCCGCGACGTAATCGGCATCGGGAAATCCCGAGCCCGCGCCCGCCCCGGCCTGCACCGCTACCTCATGCCCACGCCCGACGAGGTCCGCGGCGCCCGCAGGCGTGAGGGCCACCCGGAACTCCTGCTCCTTGACCTCCCCCGGCACACCGATCCTCATACCGCCATCGTGGCCCAGATGGACCCGGCGTGCCATGAACCCGGGCCTGATGTCGCAACCTGCCCGCAACCATGCCCCGCTCGGCCCCGATTCTGATCATGGCGCCCAGATGATGAGCCCGGAGCACCGCCGCGCCTACACCCGGAACCGTTCACCCGGGCATGGACTCCCCGCTGCGATCGCCTCATGACCCCGGGGTTCCCGCCGCGCCCTGTTCCGGGCACCGGCCTCCGCGGGCGACCCGATAAGTTGCTCGGCATGAGGATTGAAATCGACGGGATCGCCCCTGAGGTCGACGCGACCGCCTTCATCGCGGTGAACGCCACGCTGATCGGCCGCGTGCACATCGCCGCCGAAGCGAGCATCTGGTACAACGCCGTGCTGCGCGGTGACGGCGAGCAGATCACCATCGGCGCGCGCAGCAATATCCAGGACGGCTGCGCCGTGCACACCGACCCCGGTTTCCCGGTGGTGGTGGGCACCGGAGTCTCGGTGGGGCACAACGCGATCCTGCACGGGTGCACGGTCGAAGACGATGTGCTGATCGGCATGGGCGCCACCGTGCTCAACGGCGCGGTCATCGGGGCGGGCAGCCTGATCGCGGCCAACGCGCTGATCCCCGAGGGCGCGCAGATTCCGCCGGGTTCCCTGGTCGCCGGCGTACCCGGCAAAGTGCGCCGTGAGCTCACCGAAGATCAGCAGAATGGCATTCGCCTGAATGCGCTCGCCTACTTGCATCACAGCGGCACACATCGCAACGCAAAAGTGCTGTGATACCCGCCACACTGATCAAGCGTCCAGTAGGATCCGCTGCTAGCATTTTCGGCAGTGCGCCCACTCTATCGGGCTACTCCACCCGCCCCGGCCGATCATCGGTTCGGTCCACGGTGTTCCGGTAAGCCCCATGGCGCGGCGCGCTGTCGAGCAGGAGGTAAGTCCGTGGCGTACAAGCAGTCCAGTATGCACCGGCCTAAGGGGCGGATCAGTGTGGCCGATATCGCGGCCCAACCCGGCGGTATCGAGGCGCTCCAGCGCCGCGTGCACGAATTACGTTCCAGTGGGGTGGATTTCGCGGCCAACGCGATCGAAAAGGAAATGGCCGAATTCGATCTGCCGCGGCACTGAACTACGCGGCGCCGAGCTCGGCGCATAATTGCGGGCAACGAACGCACCGCCGCGACGGCCGTGATGCCGTGCGCCGTCCCCGTGGAGACTCGATGCCGACCGTCCCGCCCATCCTGCAGCGCATCCTCGACAAGCCGGCTGCCGACAGCGAAGCGCTGCTGGAAAGCGCGCTGTCGGCGTTCCTGGATTTCGGGATCAAGCGCACCAGCATGGGCGAGATCGCCCGCCGCGCCGGGATCAGTCCCGCCACCCTCTATCGCCGTTTCGAATCGAAGAACGATCTGGTCGAGGCGGTGAGTGTGCGTGAGGCACAACGATTCGTCGCCGATATCGATGCCAGGGTGCGCACCGTGGCGGGCACCGAGAACCAGCTGGTGGAGATCTTCGTCGCGTTCATCGCCGCCATCGCGGGCAATGAACTGCTGCGCAGGCTTCTGCGCACGGAACCGGAGTTGATCCTGCCCCGGCTCACCACCGACGCGGGTCCGGTGCTCGCGGTCGGCCGCACCTATCTGGCCGCGAAGCTGCGCGAACTGCGCGATGCCGAGGCAGCCGCCGATTTCGACGCCGACCTGGTCGCCGAGATCATGGCCCGGCTGGCCCAGTCGCTGGCGCTGACCCCGGACGGGCTCATCCCCCTCGACGACGAGGACGCCGCCCGCGAATTCTCCCGCCGCACCCTGCTGCCGATGGTCGGCGTCCGCCCGAGCCGCTAGCGCGCCGGCCGGGATCGAACAGACACCGGCAACGTGCACCGGCAACGGCAGCATCGAATACTTTGCCCGCACAACGCGAACAGGCCCCGGGATGCCCGAGGCCTGTTCGTCGCCTACCGAATCGATCTCAGCCGATCACAGTGGAATGTTCTTGTGGTGGCTCTTGCGCGCGGGCGCCGACGCCAGCGCCGCCGCGATGACGCTGCGGGTCTTGGCCGGGTCGATCACCTCATCCACCACGCCGATGGCGATGGCGCGCTCCACGCCGCCCGCGATGGCCTCGTGTTCGGCGGTGAGACGTTCGTGCAGCGCCTCCCGCTCTTCCTCGGGCGCGGCAGCCAGCGCTTTCTTGTGCAGGATGCCGACCGCGGCCTTGGCGCCCATCACGGCCACCTCGGACCCGGGCCAGGCGTACACCGCGGTAGCGCCGAGCGAGCGGGCATTCATCGCGATGTAGGCGCCGCCGTAGATCTTGCGGGTGACCAGCGTGACGCGCGGGACCCGAGCCTCGGCGAACGCGTGCAGCAGCTTCGCACCACGCCGCACCACGCCTTCCCATTCCTGGCTCACGCCGGGCAGGTAACCGGGCACGTCGGTGATGACGACCAGCGGGATACCGAACGCATCGCACAGCCGCACGAACCGCGCGGCCTTCTCGGCGCTCTCGGAGTTCAGGCATCCGCCCAGCCGCAACGGGTTGTTGGCCAGCACACCGACCGTGCGCCCGCCCAGCCGACCGAGACCGGTCACCATCGAGCGCGCGTAGCCGCCCTGCAATTCCTCGAAGCTGGACTCGCCGTCGACATTGTCGAGCAGCTCGTGCACCAGCGGCTTGACGTCGTAGGCGCGCTTGGCCGACTCCGGCAGCATCGCCTTGAGATCCACATTGCCGTGCTCGGCGGCGACCAGATCGAATTCGCCCTGCTCGGCGAACATCGACACCAGCCGGCGGGCGCGGTGCATGGCATCGGCCTCGTCATCGGCGACGATATGGGTGACGCCGGATTTCTTGCCGTGGGTCTCCGGGCCACCGAGGGTGGCCATGTCGACCTGCTCGCCGGTGACGCTGCGCACCACGTCCGGGCCGGTTACGAAGACGCGGCCCTCCGGCGCCATGATCACGATGTCGGTCAGCGCCGGACCGTAGGCGGCGCCGCCCGCGGCGAAACCGAGCACCACCGAGATCTGCGGCACCAGACCGGAGGCGCGGACCATGGCCTCGAACACCAGGCCGACCGCGTGCAGGGCCTCGACACCCTCGGCCAGCCGGGCGCCACCGGAATGCCACAGACCGACCACCGGAATACCGGAGTCGATGGCGGTGTCGATCGCGTCGACGATGTGCTTGCAGCCCTCGACACCCATCGCGCCACCCATGACGGTGGCATCCGAGCAGTAGGCGACGGTGCGCACACCGTCGACCTCACCGATCGCCGCCAGCACGCCGGACTTGTCGCGCGGATGGAGGGGAAGAATGGTTCCTGGATCGAAGAAACGCTGGAGCCTGCCCAGCGGATCACGCGGATCTGTGGCGGTGTCCTGCTGATACGCGGGTGCCAAGATTGTCATCGCGTCTCTCCTCAATGATGGTGGCCGCGCTAGCAGCTGCGAAGGTCGAGGGCCCGGCGGGGGTCGAGCCATTCAGTTGGCCAACCCCCACCGGGTTCGTCGATCAGTCGGACGGGTCTCGGATCAGGCCCGGCCGAAGGCGAGCGCGACATTGTGCCCACCGAATCCGAAGGAGTTGTTGATCGCGTACTCGATCTCCTGGCGGCGGGCTTCGCCCTTCACCACATCGAGGTCGATCTCGGGATCCTGGTTCTCCAGGTTCAGCGTCGGCGGAACGATGCCGTCCCGGATGCTGAGCACGGTGAGCACCGACTCGAGGGCGCCGACGGCGCCGATCGAGTGACCGAGTGCTGATTTGGGCGCGTACACCGAGGCGTGGTTGCCCACGGCCTTGTTGATCGCCTTCGCCTCCGCGGTGTCACCGATCGGGGTGGCAGTCGCGTGGGCGTTGATGTGGGTGATGTCCTTGGCGGACAGACCCGCGGTCTGCATCGCCCTGGTCATGGCGCGCGCGGCGCCGGTGCCCTCGGGATCGGGCGCGACCAGGTGGAAGCCGTCGGAGGTGATGCCTGCGCCGAGCAGGCGGGCGTGGATGGTGGCCCCACGTGCCTTGGCGTGCTCCTCGGTCTCGATGACCATCAGCGCACCGGCCTCACCGAAGACGAACCCGTCGCGATCCTTGTCGAACGGACGCGAGGCGCCCTTCGGATCGTCGTTGCGGGTGCTCATCGCACGCATCATGGAGAACGCGGCGATCGGCACCGAGTCGATGTAGCCCTCGACACCACCGGTGACGACGATGTCGGCATCGCCCATGGCGATCATCCGCCACGCGTTGGCGATGGCTTCCGAACCCGACGAGCACGCCGAGACCGGAGTGACCACTCCCGCCCTGGCCTTCAGCTCGAGACCGACAACGGCCGACGGGCCATTCGGCATGACCATCTGAACAGCCAGCGGCGAGATCTTGCGATAGCCGCCGTTCTTCAGCTTGTCCACCGAATCGATGAGTGCGTCACCGCCACCGAGCCCGGTGCCGATGGCCACACCCAGCCGGTCGGGATCGACCTCGGGGCTGCCCGCGTTGCGCCATACCTCGCGACCGAGCACGGTCGCGAGCCGCTCGACGTAGGCCATCCGCCGGATCTCGACCCGGCTGAGCAGGGTGTCCGGCGAAACCTTCAGGTGACCGCCGATGCGGACCGGAAGGTCGTATTCCTCGACGAAGGAATCCTCGAGAACGTCGATGCCGCTCTCGCCGTTGAGGAGTCCCTTCCACGTCGCATCGACGTCGCCCGCGATCGACGTGGTCGCCGCCAGGCTCGTTACGACGACGTTGGGGAAGTTCCCGTTCAAGGTGGAAGGAGTGGTCACGGTGTCGGCCCTACTCGGCGTTGTCGAACTTGGCCTTGAGCTCCGCGGCGGCGTCAGCGTTCTCCGCCTCGAGCTTCTGGATGTAGGAGACGGCGTCGCCGACCGTCTTCAGGCTGGCCAGATCCTCGTCCGGGATCTTCACGCCGTACTTGTCCTCGGTCTGCACCGCGATCTCGACCATGGACAGCGAGTCGATGTCCAGGTCATCGACGAAGGACTTCTCGATCGTCACCTCGGAGGGCTCGATACCGGTCACCTCTTCGATGATCTTGCCGAGTTCCTCGACGATTTGTTCCTGGGTCAGAGCGGCCACTTTGGTGGCTCCCTTCTTGTTACTGTGTAGGGCTTCACTGTTTTTCTTCGGATCGAGCGGGCGGAAAGTTACGCCAACTCGGTCACGACCGGGCCTCATCTTCGAAGCACGATCGCGGGTGGAAAGCTAGCCGGAGCCGGTGAGCTCGGCCAAGGTGGGGAGGTCAGCGGGGGTCTTCAGCGCAAGCGTCGGCGTGCCCTTCAGTTCCCGTTTGGCAATTCCGACGAGGGTGCCCGCCGGCGGCAGTTCCACCACCGCCGAAACGCCGGCCTGCCGGACCGTTTCGGTGCACAGGTCCCACCGGACGGGCCGGGTGACCTGCGCGGCGAGCTTATCGACCGCGTCCTGACCCGAGGCGACCGGCTTACCGTCGAAGTTCGACAGCAAGGTCCGGGTCGGCTCGTTGGGCGCGATCTTTGCCACAGCTGCGGTGACCGCGTCCTGGGCCGGAGCCATGTACGCGGTGTGGAACGCGCCCGCGACGGGCAGCGCGCGAACCCGGGCCTTTTCCGGTGGGTTCGCGGCGAGCTCGGCGAGAGCGTCCAGGGCGCCCGCGGCCACGATCTGGCCGACCGCGTTGCGGTTGGCCGGGACGAGGTCGAGTTCCGCGAGCCGTTCGAGCACGGCGGCTTCGTCGCCACCGAGCACGGCGGACATTCCGGTCGGTTCGAGCGCGCACGCCTTGGCCATTTCCGCACCGCGGATGGCGGCCAGGGTGACCGCGTCGTCGGCGGAGATGACTCCGGCGACGGCGGCGGCGGCGAGTTCGCCGACCGAGTGTCCGGCGACGATGGTATCGGCCGGAAGCGTTTCGGTGTCGATTTCGGCGAAAGCGAGCAGCGCGGCAGCGACGACCAGCGGCTGGGTGACCGCGGTGTCGGTGATCTCTTCGGCCGTCGCGGTGGTGCCGAGACGAACCAGGTCCAGACCGGAGGCCTTCGACCACAGCGCGAGACGGTCATGCGCGCCGGGGAGGTCGAGCCAAGGCGCGAGCATGCCGGGTGTCTGGGAGCCCTGTCCAGGGGCGAACAACGCGATCACATCTCTAAGAGAACACTGTGAGGCGGCTCTCGGGAGATGTCGACGCGAATGAAGCTTGCGGACCCGTTTTGTGTGAACTCCACAAAACGCCACGTGGCTCGCCCGGATCGACGCAGCCGTCGATCGCGTTACAGCCCATCTCCGTCGGTCGAGACGTAAGTGGCCTCAGATACTGGAGTGGACGATTCGTTACGAGTTCGTGTCAAACGACCTACTGTGGCGGCAATCCGGAGCACGTACGCATCCCGCGGATTGAGCGGATCACGCCCGGTGATCTCACCGATTCGTTTGAGGCGGTAGCGAACGGTATTTGGATGGACGTACAGCTGACGGGCACACGTCTCGACCGCTCCACCGCAATCCAAGTAGGCATCGAGAGTGTCCGCCAACGCCGATCCGGCCGCGGCCAACGGAAGGACAAGATACTCGTTCAGCGCCTCGATCGCAGCTCGGTCCCCCAGCAACGCCCGTTCGGGTAGCAATTCCGAGGCGTGCACCGGCCGCGGGGCGCCTCGCCAGCCGATCACCGCCTCCATACCGGCCAGTGCCTCCAGTGCGCTGGCATGCGCGGCGCCCAAAGTGCGCGTGGTCGGTCCGATCACCACCGGACCGTCGGAGAACACCTCGTTCAACAGATCCGACAGGAACGACGACACCTGGGCGGTGTCGTCGAGATGCCCGCTGACCACCATCACCAACCGTGAACCCTGCACCACCGCCAGCGCGGCGCGTCCGTGCCTGGCGGCGATGGTGTGCACCCCACCGACCACCGAGACGCCCTGATCCCGTGGCGGGGTCCCGACGAGCACGGTGGCGGGCGCGGTGGCGTCCCAGTTGAGCGTGGCGGCCCGCGACAGCATGTCCGGGCCGGTGTCGCCACGCACCACGGCGTCGACGACCAGCGCCTCCAACCGGGTATCCCAGGCGCCACGGGATTCGGCGGCGCTGGCATACACCGAGGCGGCCGCGAAACCGAGCTCACGCCCGTATCGCAGCACCGCCTCGGTGAGCGCCACCAGCTGCCGGTCGTTGCGCGCCAGCGCGGGCAGCCACTGTTCGAAGAACTCCATGGCCACCCGGACCATGTCCACGGTCTGGCGCAACGTCAACCGTCGCGCCAGATCCTGCGGAATCACCTGGAAGGCGTCCAGGCTGAACCGGATATCGCTGTCGGGATCCTGCAACCACTCCAGGAAGTTCACCACCGCGGTCTGCACCAGCATCTGGACGCCGGCCCGCTGCGCGGCGTCCAGATCGGCGAAGAACGGCAACCTGTCCTGCATCGACCCGACAGCCTCGGTGGACAGCCGCCCCGAGAACTGCTTCACGCGTTTGAGCAGCGTGTCCGGGAGCGGGTCGCGGGTCTGCCGGTTCGGTGAGAGCGCGCCGGTCGGCAGATACACCTCGTGCTCGGAGGAGCCGTCGGAGATCCGTCGCGGCCGCGGCGGTTTTCGATCCACCCTCTAATGGTGCGCTATTCGGTTTCTCCGTCCGCGCCCGCCACCGGCTTCGGCGCGGCGTCGACGTCGTCGATGCGGTAGCGCTGCGCCGCCTCGGCGAGCACCGACTGCTCGACCTTGCCCGCCCGCACCAGGGCCTCCAGCGCCGCGACAGCGATGGATTCGGCGTCGACATTGAACACCCGGCGCGCGGCCGGACGGGTGTCGGAGAAGCCGAAACCGTCGGTGCCGAGGGTGACGAACTCACCCGGCACCCACTGACGCACCTGATCGGGCACCGCGCGCATCCAGTCGGTGGCCGCGATATAGGGGCCCTGGACCCGAGACAGCGCCTCGGTGACGTACGGCACGGCCGCGTCGGTGCCGGGCGCGCGCAACGCCGCGATCTCCTTGGCCAGCGCTTCCTTGCGAAGCTCACCCCACGACGTCACCGACCACACATCGGCGGCCACACCCCATTCGGCGAGCAGTTCCTGCGCGCGCACACCGTCGGGCACGGTGACGCCCGAGACGAGGATCTGCGCACGCACATCGCCGTCGGCACCCGGCTTGTACAGGTAGATACCCTTGAGCAGCCCGGCCACGTCCAGATTGTCCGGCTCGGCCGGCTGCTGGTACGGCTCGTTGTACAGGGTGATGTAGTAGAAGACGTTCTCGCCGCCGAACACATCGGCCTCGTCGCGGGTGTGCGACTCGATCCCCGGCATGGCGTACGGGCCGGTGTCGGGCTTACCGCCGCCGTACATCCGGCGCAGGCCGTCACGCACGATGTGGGCGATCTCGAACGCGAACGCCGGATCGTAGGTGACCACGGCCGGGTTGGTCGAGGCCAGCAGCAGCGAATGCCCGTCGTTGTGCTGCAGGCCCTCGCCGGTGAGCGTGGTGCGACCGGCGGTGGCGCCGAGCACGAACCCACGCGCCAGCTGGTCGGCGGCCGCCCACAGGCCGTCACCGGTGCGCTGGAACCCGAACATCGAATAGAAGATGTAGAGCGGGATCATCGGCTCACCGTGGGTGGCGTATGAAGTGCCCGCCGCGGTGAACGACGCGGTGGAACCGGCCTCGTTGATGCCCTCGTGCAGGATCTGGCCGACCGTGCTCTCCTTGTAGGCCAGCATCAGTTCCGCGTCGACCGAGGTGTAGAGCTGGCCGTTGCGGTTGTAGATCTTCAGCGACGGGAACCACGAGTCCATACCGAAGGTGCGGGCCTCGTCGGGAATGATCGGCACGATCCGCTTGCCGATCTCCTTGTCCCGCAACAGCTCCTTCATCAGCCGCACCAGCGCCATCGTGGTGGCGACGTTCTGCTTGCCGGAGCCCTTGCGCACCGAGCGGTAGGCCTCGTCACCCGGCAGCTTCAGCGGCTTGGCCGTGGTGCGCCGCTCGGGCAGGAACCCGCCCAGCGCCTTGCGCCGATCCAGCATGTACTGGATCTCGCGGGCCTCCATACCGGGGTGGTAGTACGGCGGCAGGTACGGATCCTTCTCCAGCTCGGCGTCGCTGATCGGGATGCGCTGCAGGTCGCGGAAGTCCTTGAGGTCCTGCAACGTCAGCTTCTTCATCTGATGGGTGGCGTTGCGGCCCTCGAAGTGCTTGCCGAGGGTGTAGCCCTTGATGGTCTTGGCCAGGATCACCGTCGGCTGGCCCTTGTGCGCCATCGCCGCGGCGTAGGCGGCGTAGACCTTGCGGTAGTCGTGGCCACCGCGCTTGAGGTTCCAGATCTCCTGATCCGACAGGTCCGCCACCAGTGCCTTGGTGCGCGGATCGCGGCCGAAGAAGTGATCGCGCACGTAGGCGCCGTCATTGGCCTTGTAGGTCTGATAGTCGCCGTCGGGAGTGGTGTTCATCAGATTCACCAGCGCGCCGTCGCGGTCGGCGCCGAGCAGCGAGTCCCACTCGCGGCCCCAGATCACCTTGATGACGTTCCAGCCCGCACCGCGGAAGAACGACTCCAGCTCCTGGATGATCTTGCCGTTGCCGCGCACCGGGCCGTCCAGGCGTTGCAGATTGCAATTGATGACGAAGGTCAGATTGTCCAGACCCTCGTTCGCCGCGACCTGGATGAGCCCGCGCGATTCCGGCTCGTCCATCTCGCCGTCACCGAGGAAAGCCCACACGTGCTGATCGGAGGTGTCCTTGATGCCGCGATCGTGCAGGTAATGATTGAAACGCGCCTGATAGATCGCGTTCATCGGACCGAGGCCCATCGACACCGTGGGGAATTCCCAGAAGTTGTCGAGCAGGCGCGGATGCGGATACGACGGCAGGCCCTTACCGGGACCGCCGTGGCTGTATTCCTGCCGGAACCCGTCCATCTGATCGGTGGACAGCCGGCCTTCCAAGAAGGCGCGGGCGTAGATACCGGGCGAGGCATGGCCCTGGATGAAAATCGAATCGCCGCCGCCGGGATGATCCTTGCCGCGGAAGAAATGATTGAAACCGACCTCGTACAACGCCGCCGACGACGCGTAGGTCGAAATATGGCCGCCCACGCCGATGCCGGGGCGCTGCGCGCGATGCACCATGATCGCCGCATTCCAGCGAATCCAGGCGCGATAGCGGCGCTCGACCTCTTCGTCGCCGGGGAACCACGGCTCGTTCTCGGTGGGAATGGTGTTGACGTAATCGGTGGAGGTCAGCGCGGGAATGGAGACCCGGCGCTCACCGGCACGCTCGAGCAGGCGCAGCATCAGATAGCGCGCACGCCCCGGGCCCTCCCGGTCGAGCATGTCGTCGAAGGATTCCAGCCATTCGCTGGTCTCCTCCGGATCGATATCGGGCAGGTAGGACGCCACGCCTTCGCGGATCACCCGGACCCGTTCGCCGGTCTGACGGCCGGCGGACGATCCGTTCGCGTCGCGGGCACCGGGCGGCGTGGAATCGGGTACAGCGGGTTGCGCTGGAGCGGAAGAGTGGATCAGGTCGGTCAAATCTGCTCCTCGTACATGGGGCGGACAAGCTGATGGCGTCTGTTTCCCCGGGCGGCCACTCTGGTGGGCGGACCACCCGTTTACGAAAGTCCGGGCGCACCCTCCATCCTTGCCGAGGATGCGTCCCAGGTCATCATGTCAGCCACAAATCCAGTACGGTTTCTCCTCGACGGGTTACTCGGCAGTTTCCGGTGTGGACCGGTGTTCGGGGGCTGCCCGGATATCGACCAGGACACGAGAAATGAGAGCGGGGAGGACGATGAAACTGCTGGACCCACGCGGGGTCGGGCTGGTGTGCGCGGCCGCAGCGCTGATCGCGGGAGCGACGATCGCGGGCTGCTCGAACAGCGTGGACGGCACCGCCGCGCCCAATGCCGCCGACCTGTCGGCCTACAAGACCTATGCGGCGTCGTCCTCGGCGGCGGCCACCTCCTCACGCAAGGCGGCGGCGCAGGCCAAGGCCATCGCCGACAACTGCGGCCAGTTCCCCGTCATCACCGGCGTCGGGGTCAGCAAATACAACGAGTTCGTCGACGCGCACGACTCGAACGCCCCCGATTACGACGCCAAGCGCGATACCGCGGCGACCACCCTCGAAGACGCCGCCAACAAGGTCGAGGCGGGCGTCAACGCGGCCAAGGACGATCTGCCCGAAGACCTGAAGGGCAAGCTCACCGAGTACGTCACCGCCGCGCGGGCGTTGGCGCAGGCCACCAGGGGTATGCACTACACCGCGCCGGTGGGCCCGCTCAACGACGCCAGCCGCCGGGTCAACGACGCGCGCAACGCGGTACGTGACGACTGCTCGGCGCGCTGATCGCACTCGATTTCCCGCGACATCCGGTGGCCAATTCATCGGATCGGCTTGCGTTGCGGCCGATAACCATGTTCGCTTGCACCTACCTGTAGTCGGCATATTGAGGAGGACACCACCGTGGTCGCCGCGGCGGACGCGCAGAATTTCGCTCAGAAGCTTGGCATCACCCACGGCTTGGTCGTCCAGGAGCTGGGCTGGGACGAGGACACCAACGACGACCTTCGGGCCGACGTCGAGGAAACCATCGGAACGGAACTGCTGGACGAGGATTCCGACGAGGTCATCGACGTCGTGCTGCTCTGGTGGCGCGACGGTGACGGCGACCTGGTCGACGAGCTGATGGAGGCGATCGGACCGCTCGCCGACGACGGTTTCATCTGGGTGCTCACCCCCAAGACCGGCCAGCCCGGCCATGTCGATCCCAGCGAGATCGCCGAGGCAGCCCCCACCGCGGGCCTGACCCAGACCTCGGCGATCAGCCTCGGCGATTGGGCGGGCAGCCGCCTCGTCCAGCCGAAGGCACCCTCCAAACAGCGCTGACCGGCGTTTCACCTAAGGTTGCGGCCGGGCGATGTGTACGCGCCGCCCGGCCGGGCCCGACATGATGGAGGATCAGCGATGCCACTCGAGGTAGGCACCCTCGCGCCGGACTTCACGCTGAAGGATCAGAACAACCAGGAAGTCAGCCTGTCGGATTTCCGGGGCAAGAAGAACGTGCTCGTGGTGTTCTTCCCGCTGGCGTTCACCGGCATCTGCCAGGGCGAGCTGTGCAAGGTGCGCGACGAGCTGCCCAAGTTCCAGAACGACGACGCCGAGATCATCGCGATCTCGGTCGGCCCGCCGCCCACCCACAAGATCTGGGCCGCCGAACAGGGCTACACCTTCCCCCTGCTGTCCGATTTCTGGCCGCACGGCGCCGTCGCCCAGACCTACGGCGTGTTCAACGAGAAATCCGGCTACCCCAACCGCGGCACCTTCGTCGTCGACAAGGACGGCTACATCCGTTTCGCGGAGATGAACGCCCCCGGCGAGCCCCGTGACCAGGCAGCTTGGGAGAAAGCGCTCGCCGCGCTAGATTCATAACCCGTCGCCGCCGGTTACCCACCGGCAGCGCCCGGGCGTATAGCTCAGTGGTAGAGCTCTGGTTTTACACACCAGCGGTCGGGGGTTCGAACCCCTCTGCGCCCACCGGCACGCCCTCGGTCTCCCGCAGACCGGGGCGTCTTGAATTGCGAAGCCCGCCGGCTAACGGTCCCTCACACGGGCGCGGCCCCCGCTGTGTCCACGGCCGTGCACCGAACCCCTGACCGCGCCCACGCGAAAACCTGCGATAGATCTCCGTAACCGGACGCCGCAGCGCGGAAGTCGTTGCGCCGGGAGGCAATTGCGATAAGGATGGCGGAATGAGCACGGTGTCGGTGTCGACCGAGCTGCCGATTTCCGCCGAGGAGGCCTGGCGGCTGGCGCAGAAGCCGGAGATGTTCGAATACGTTCTGGCGCCGATCATTCGGATGACCGGACTGAACCTGCCGGAACGGCTGGAGGCGGGCGCGTCGGGGGTGGCGCGGATGTGGATGTTCGGCGTCATCCCCGCGTGGACCCACCACATGACCGTGGTACGGCTCGAACCCACCGAGATCTACACCAACGAGCACGGCGGCCCGGTGCGCGTCTGGAACCATCGCCTCACCTTCACCCCACTCGGCGGCAACCGCTGCCGCTACACCGACGAGATCGAGATCGAAGACGGCTGGCGCGCATTCGGCCTACGGCAGTTCGTCACGTTGTTGTTCCGGCACCGCCAACGCCGCTGGCGCACCTTCGCCGGGATAATCGCCGGCTGAATGACGCACCGCACGCACGCCCACAGATTCAGCTGATCCGGTTTCCGCGCACGCCCTCCGCTCACGGCGAGCGAACAACCTCCGCCACCCAATCGGCGTTGGGTTCGATCGCGTACGGCTTGGTCGATCGACGATCGGTCCAGCTCGGTTCCAGAAAGGTTTCGGCGGCCCAGCAGGTGTGCCGGTAGAACCAGCAGTGGTCGGCGGTGGTCTGGACCTCGGACCTGCGGACGATGACCCAGCCGCTGCCGTCGGCGCGCAGGCAATGGCTGCGGCCGTCGTCCGGACACTGCTGCGGGGTAAAACCGGCGGCCTTGTTCAGGACCTCGGGTTTGCCGTTGTTCTCGTTCTCACCGGCCAGCACCCGCAGGCGGTTCACCGGGAGAACCGAGCGCATGTCGCCGCCGTAGCCGGTGGTCCACACCGCGCGCACCCGCGGGTCGTGGTTGGGCGCCAGGTGAGCGACCGCACCGCCTTGGCTGTGTCCCCAGGTGGCGATACCGAGATCGCAGTCGACGGTGTCCAGCGCGCAGGCCGCGCGGAGCAGGCTGCGCGGTTCGTGCGGCGCGAACAGGCAGCGGGTCTGGTTTCCGTGATCGCCGGCCAGGGCGAGCACGGTGTTGTCGTAATCGACCATGAGGGCGACGAAGCCGCGGCGCGCCATCGCCGCGGTCACCGCGTTCGCGGCGGGGATATTGCCGAGCAGATCGGCCTGGGGGTCCTTGCCGAAATTGGTGCCGACGAAGTACAGGAACAGCGGATGGCGGGTGCCATCCGCCGACGCCGGCTCGAATCCGCGCGTCTGATATTCCCGTCGGCAGTCGGCGCTGTTGTCCACGGTCCCCGCGTACGTCGGCGGCAGCGCGATCTCCCGGACCACCTCCCAGTCCTGCGCCGAAGCCACGCCCACCGGGCCGGAGCAGCCGAGCAGCAGGGCAACCAGGCCCAAGAGCGTCATCCGCCAGCACGAACGCCCAGCTGCCCGAGCGCGCGCGTCACCATTGAGCACCAGTTCGTTCGCCACGGCGCCGAGCCTAGTTGCGCCCCTGCGGAGTTCCGGTCCTACGCGCCGAGAGACGAGTCCTTTCTCGACAGCCGACACCCGATTCACCAAGGCAGGCGGCCGACCCCACGGCACCACCACCTCGGCGCGAGCTTCTCGGTCGATCCTCCGCCCGGCCGAGCGCGGCGGCTCACCGTGTGGCCGGGCTCCGTTCGTCCGCGGGCGCTTCCTGCACCGCAGGCGAGGCGGGCTTCCCGCGCAGCTGTGCCGACCGCGCGAATGCGATCCAGGCCAGCATCAGCAGTGCCACCCACACGTAGGCGTCGCCGACCACGTGCTGCCCGATCGACCAGCCGAGCTCCCGATCCTCACCCTGCGGCACGTTCTCGTGCGGGGCGATGTAGAACACCCAGGCGGCGGCGATCACAGCCAGCGAGCAGGCGATCGCGGCCTGGCGCGGCAGCCGGCTCGCGTACGCGGCCATGATCAGCAGACCGGGCGCCACCCACACCCAGTGATGCGACCACGAGATCGGCGACACCAGCAGGGCGAGCAGCGCGTTGGCGAACAGCGCCAGCGGCGGCACATCGGCCACCTTGCGCATGATCGTGTACACCAGCACCAGCGCCAGCGCGGCCAGCACCAGCCAAAGAGCGGTGAAGGCGATACCGGAGATCCCGAAGCGGGCGAGCACGCCCTGGATGGACTGGTTGGTGTGGAACACCGATCCGGACAGTCCGGACATGTTGCCGCCGCCGAACCAGTATTCGAACGATTCGCGCGGCAGCACCGCGAAGGCGAGGGCGGTGACCGTCGCGCCGGTGGCGGCGGCGGTGATCGCGGCCTTGTAGTCACGACGCACCAGGAAGTACAGCACGAACGCGGCCGGGGTCAGCTTGATCGCGGCGGCGATACCGACCAGCACACCGCGCGGCCACTTGGTCTTCTCGGGCAGGCAGTCGGCGGCGACCAGGCCCATCAGGATCAGGTTCACCTGACCGAAGTCCAGCGTGGACACCGTCGGCTCGAGCAGCAACGTCAACGGCAGCGCGGTCGCGGCCGCCCACCAGCCGAGGCCACGCTGGTGCGGCCACATCCGGCGGGCCACCAGGAACAGGGTCAGCGCGAGCGCGGCCACCGAGACCGTGAAGTAGCTGACGACGGCCACATTCCACGGCAGCAGCGCGAACGGTGACAGCGCGAGCGCCGCGAAGGGCGGGTAGATGAACGGCAGTCCGATGCCGAACGACGTTTCCGGCAGATCGCCGTACAGGTCGCCGCCATCGCGCAGGGTGTCGATGCCGATCCGGTAGACCTCGAGATCGATGAAGCCTCGGGAGATGTGGTCCGACAGCCAGAAGGCGACGACGATCGCGAGCAGCGCCGGAATACACCACGGCACTACCCGGACCCACCGTGTGGGCGATGTGAGCAGACTATGTGTCATAAGGAGGGGTGTGTGTTGTGTGGCCCCGGACTCGGCTGGGCGTCGTTCCCGGTCGATCCTGCTTCCCGGCGTGTTCGGATTCCGACCACCTCCCCACTGCTCGACGACCTCGGCAACCATACACAAACGTGGCCTGTCGATGGGAACGAGGTGCGTCCGGCCCGCGTCAGGTCAGCCCGTGCTCGTAGGCGAAGGCGGCGGCAGCGGTTCGCGAGGTGACATCGAGCTTGGTGAAGATATTGGACAGATGCCGCGCTACCGTCTTCTCGCTGAGCACGAGCGCGGACGCAATGTCGGTATTGCTGTGTCCGGCTGCCACCAAACGCAGCACCTCGAGCTCACGGGGCGACAGCCCGGCCGGCGCCCGCGGGGTCAGCAGTGCGGTGACCTCGCGTTCGGCGGGCGCGGCGCCCAGTTCGGCGAAGACCCGACGCGCGGCGGCGAGTTCCGATCGGGCCGAATCCTCATCGCCGAGCGCTCGCAGCGCTCGACCGATATCGACCTGGCAGCGCGCCGTCTCGTACGGAGCCCCGAGCTCGGTCCAGATGCGGACCGCGCGACGCAGCTCCGGAACGGCCATGGCGCAGTCGCCGCGCGCTATCGCGACGCACCCGGCGGCCCGCGCCGCCATCGCGTGCAATGGCGCGCAGCCGAAGTTCGCGGCGATCTCGGCCAGCTCGTGGCTCAGCGCCACCGCTTCGTCCGTCTCCCCTGCCGCGAGCAGGATGTCTATCGCCGCGGGCAGTAGCCGGCAGCGGTGCACCGGGTCCGCCGCTTCGGCGACCAATCTGCGCACCGCTCCGAGCGCGGCGGCGGTACGGCCCCGGATCGACCAGAGCAGTGCCAGCCCGGGCTGTGGCTCATGCCCGTAATCGATCGCCCCGGTGTAAGCGTCGCCGGCCTCGTCGAACGCGCCGCGGATCCGCAAGACATCACCGCGCTCGGCCAGCGCAAGACCGGCCGCGGCCGGTGACTGGGCGATGAGGTAGCGGCGGACCGCCAGGGCGAACTCCTCGAGGGCTGCCTCGTAGGCGCCGTGCAGGCGCATCAGCTGCCCGCGGTGCACCGCGCATTGGCCGGTGAACAACACCAGGCCGGGTTGGTCGGCGCACCAGTTCGTCAACGCCACTGTCCATTGCTCCGCCCGGCCCAGGTCCGAGATCTCCTGACAGGCCTCGATCATCGAGCAGTAGATGTGCCCGGCGAACATCGTCGAGACGCCGCCTGCCGCGATACATGCCATCGCTTCGTCCATCAGCGCGAGCCCGCCCCGCACGTCCCCGCCGTACAGTGCCAGCCTGCCGTGCGCCGACAGGCCCATCGCGGTCAGGTCGGGGTCGCCGTAGCGGCGACCGTAGTCGATGATCTTGTCGGCGCATGCGGCCGCGGCCGGGTATTCACCGGCGAAGACGTTGCGCAGCATCACCGAAACCAGCACATAGCCATGTTCGACGACATCGTCGCCCACCTCGTCGAGTAGGCGCCGGGCCCGGCCCACCCAGCCGCCGGAGACCGCCGATTCGCCGGCCATCAGCAGGGTCTGTGCCAACCAGAACGCGCACCGGACGGCGGCGAGCCGATTGCCGTCGTCCACGTGCAGCTGATAGGCCCGCTGCATCGCCTGGATGCTGTCGTTGGTGTGGCCTGTGAGATAGGCGGCGGTGGCCAGCCGGGCGAAATCGTCGCCGCGCAAGGCCTCGGCGTCCGAGGCGGACAGCGCCTCGAAAGCCGCCACCCATTCCCGCCGCTCGTAGGCCTCACGAGCCTGCCGCAAACTGTCGACAACGCTCATAGCGCATCACCTGTTACAGGACGATACGCGCAGTTCGGCGCCGCGGTGGGCTCGCTGAGCGAGGCCCGGCCCGGCATCTCGTTGCCTGCCGGCGGGGCGGCGTTGCCGGATCGTCCGGTAGCGCCGCCGGACCGGCCCGCCCGGCCGGATGAACCTCAGGCCGCCGCCCGCACAGCGGTCTGCTCCCGTACCCGCGCATCGATCCGTCGCGCGACATACTCCGCGTCCCGACCGACTCCGGGAAACACCATCGAGGAAAATGCGTACTGGAAACTCAAGCCGCAGAAGTACAGGCCGGGCATATCGTCGACCACACCGCGATATTCCTTCGGCCAGCCGTCCTCGCCGATGACGGGCAGATCGATCCAATCGAACACCTGACGGAACCCGGTCGCCCACACGACGTTCTGCACGTCGACGACCGTGCCGTCGTCCAGTTCCGGGAGCCCATCGCGGACTCCGCTCATCCGGGCGGTATTCCGGCGCACCCCGCGCTCGGCCAGGTCGGCCCGCTTGACCCGCAGCATGGGTCCGCCGTGCAAGCGCACCTCACGCATCGCCTTCCTGCCGATCGGGGTGCGCCGGGTGAGTACATGCCGCCATAGGAAGACCAGCACCGGCATGGCGAACCTGATGGCAGGGCGGTCCCACCGCACCGGGATCTGGCCGCAGTCGCGGCCGCAGAGGATGGTCCGGTGGGTGCCGGCCACTTCGTAGGCGATGTCGGTGCCGGAATGCGAGGCGCCAACCACCAGCACCGGCCCCGGCGCCAACTGCCCGGGCCTGCGGTACCGGCTCGAGTGCAGTTGGGTGATCGCCGGATCCAGTTCCGCGGCGAAGTCCGGGATGTAGGGCGTGCGGCCGAAGGTGCCGGTCGCGACGACGACGTTGTCGCAGGTGATGGTGTCGCCGCCGAGCCGCGCCACGAATCCTCCGCCTGGCCGGGCAGTCAAGCGATCGACACCGGTTCGCATACGCACCGGCAGATCCCAGTGCAGCGCGTACCGCTCCAAGTAGTCGGCCACGTCGTCCTTGCCCGGATAGCTCCACGGATCCGCGGACGGGAACGGCAGCCCGGGCAGCCCGTCGTACTTCGCGGGTGAGTACAGGCGCAGCGAATCGTAATGGCGCCGCCAGTTGTCGCCGATGCGGTCATTGCGGTCGACGATCAGCAATGGCCGGTGCCGTCGGCGCAGCGCGCTCCCGGTCGCCAGTCCGGCCTGTCCGGCCCCGATGATGAGTGTCTCGATGTGCTGGGTGGTCATGGTCGCCTCCTGAACCGATGGTTACGAGGCTCTCGACGCTATGGTTCGGCTGCGGGCGCATGCTTCGGGCGAATTGCCCATTCGAGTGGGTGCGATCCTGCACGTAATCACCCATGTCCAGGCGCGCTGGATCCCGGGTACGGATCGGCTGCGGGTGCCGGCGACCGCTCGCGTTCTGCCGACGCGATATCGCTGTGGCGGTCCGCCCACGCCCGCTACGGCCCGGCTACCCCACGTCGCGACGCAGCCAGGTGATCTCCGCGCCCTCGCTGCCGCAGCGATAGACCTCGAGGTCTTCGTCCCAAGCCGTACCGAGGGCGCGGTCGAGTTCGGCGGCCAGGTCGTAACCGGAGTATTTGTCGAGTTCGCGTGCGGTTTGCAACATCACGCGCAGGCGCATCTCACCGATGGTGACGTCGCCGTTGGCGCTGGTGGATCCGTGCCAGAGGCCGAGGGCCGGGACGAAGCTGTAGCGCTCGCCGTCCACGCCTTCGCTGGGGTCCTCGGTCACTTCGAATCTCAACACCGGCCAGGAGCGGAGGGCTTGGGCGATGCGCGCGGCGGTGCCGACAGGGCCGACCCAGTCGCTGGTTGCCCGCAGTTGGCCGGCGGCGGCCGGCTGGGCGGTCCAGCGGAGTTTGGCGGGGGCTCCGAGAGCAGAGGCGAGGGCCCACTCGATGTGCGGGCACAGCGCGGCAGGCGACGAGTGGATGTAGACCACACCCGCCGTCGCATCCGCGAACTGACTCGATGCGCGCACCACAGACACCTCCAGCTTCGACGAGGAACGTCTTCCCCAACGGTCCGTCGAACTGGCGTTGCCCGAGTGTACTCGAGTGTCCGGTGTTACACCTGTTACTTAGCCGACGAGTTGCTTCGGCGTGTCGCCTCCGCGATCACCGCATCGCTGAACGGCGGCCACACCGCCCGTGCCCAATCGCCGAAATTCTCGTCGCTCAAGGCGAGACACGCCAAACCGACTTCCGGGTCGACCCACAAAAAAGTTCCGGATTGGCCGAAATGGCCATAGGTTCGCGGCGAGTTCGCCGAGCCGGTCCAATGCGGGGTTTTCCCATCGCGGATTTCGAATCCGAGCCCCCAGTCGTTGGGACGTTGCGAGCCATAGCCGGGCAGAACGCCATTGCGTCCAGGGAACTGGACAGTCGTCGCCTCGGCGTGGGTCTCGGCCGAGATCAGCTGCGGACGCAGCAATTCCGCGGCGAAGCGCAGCAGGTCGGCGGCACTGGACCGGCAGGCGTGACCGGCCGATCCGTCCAGCACCGACGCGGTCATGCCCAGCGGTGCGAACACCGCGTCACGCAGGTATTCGTCGAACGCGATACCGGTCTGTCCGGCGACGAAATCGGCGAGCACGTCGAATCCCGAGCTGGAGTAGATGCGCCGCTGCCCTGGCTCGGCCATCACCTCGGTGGTGTCGAAGGCCAGCCCCGAGGTGTGCGCGAGCAGATGCCGCACGGTCGAGCCGGGCGGCCCGGCGGGCTGATCGAGTTCGATCGCGCCTTCCTCGATCGCGATCAGCACGGCGTAGGCGGCAAGGGGTTTGGTGACCGAGGCCAACCGGAAGACCCGGTCGGCGTCGCCAGCGACAGCGGTCTCACCGTCGCCGAACACCACGCCGGCCGCCGCATGCCGGACCGGCCATTCGCTGATCTGCTCGAGTGCGCGCACGCAGCCGAGCCTACGAGACGAGCCCCGATACGATCGAGTAACCATGAGTGCGCAGCCCACGATCCACGGCGATGTGGCGGCCGGTTTCGGCCCCGTCGCCGACGCTTTCCGCCGCAATTTCACCCAGCACGGCGAGATCGGCGCCGCTGTGGCGATCTACGACGGTGCTCGGCCGGTGGTGGATCTGTGGGCCGGTCACCGTGATCGCGCACGGGCCGTGCCATGGGAACGCGACACCATCGTGCCGGTGTTCTCCTCGACCAAGGGGATGGCGGCATTCGCGCTCGCGACGGCGGTATCGCAGGGCCTGCTCGACTACGACCAGCCGGTGGCGAAGTACTGGCCGGAGTTCGCGGCGAAGGGCAAGGACGCGATCACGGTGCGGCAGTTGATCGATCATCAAGCCGGGCTGTCCGGGCTCGATCGTCCGGTGACGGCGGCCCAAGTCGCCGATCTCGATGGGCTGGCCGAGATCCTGGCCGCGCAGAAACCCGCGTGGCGGCCGGGCACCCGGCACGGCTATCACGCCTTGACTCTCGGCCTGTACCAGGGCGAATTGCTGCGCCGGGTGGATCCGAAGGGCCGCACGATCGGCCGCTTCTTCGCCGAGGAACTCGCGACGCCGCTGGGCTTGGACTTCTTCATCGGCCTGCCCGCCGAGCAGAGCCTCGACCGCGTCGCCGTCCTGTCCGCCACCAAGGGCCTGGACATCCTGCGCTATGAACGCGATATCCCGCTGCGCATCGGCGCCGAGGTCTACGCCAAACGCGGGTTGTCCTATGCGGCGCTGACCAATCCGCGCTTCGGCGCCCCCGCCCGTGCCGCGCGGCGGGAATTCCTCGACCTCGGCGTGGCCAGCCACGGCGGCGTCGGTTCGGCCCGTGCGCTCGCTGCCATCTACGGCGCCGCCGCCGGCCGCACCGGCACGCTTCCCATCGACGATGCGGTAGTGGATCGACTGGCCGCCGCCGACACCGCCGACGACGTCCCCGCCGACGATCTGGTGCTGCACACCAAGAGCCGCTACCACCTCGGCTTCCGGAAATCGCGCGGCGCGTTCCGATTCGGCTCCGATAAACGCGCCTACGGCACCACCGGCCTCGGCGGCTCCTTCGGATTCGCCGATCCCAGCACCGGATTCGGCTTCGGCTATGTCATGAACCGCCTCGGCATGGCCGTCCTCGACGACGTCCGCAGCCGCAATCTGCGCGAGGCACTACTGCGTTGCGCCGGCTGATCCGACCGCCGATACCGCTCGGCGAGCCGATCCCGCGGAGTTGATCATTCGGATCGTCACGCTGCTCGCCGAGCGGTAATCGTCATCGATCAGCGTCGGTGTACTTGATGATGCCGCGGATGTTCTTGCCGTCCAGCATGTCCTGGTAGCCCTGGTTGATCTCCTCGAGGGAGTAGGTGCGGGTCACCATGTCGTCGAGGTTGAGCTGGCCGCTCTTGTAGAGCGAGAGCAGGCGCGGGGCGTCCTGGCGGGCATTACCGCCGCCGAAGATGCAGCCCTTGACCGTCTTCTGCAGCATGGACAGCAGGAAGCTGTTCATCTTCACCTCGCCGGCGTCCATGCGGCCCATCGAGGTGACGACGAGCGTGCCGGCCTTGGCGGTGAGGATCAGGCCTTCTTCGATGTAGTCGCCGTGCATTTCACCCATGGTGAGGATGACCTTCTCGGCCATCCGCCCTTCGGTGGCGTCCATCAGCGGCATGATGGCCTCGGCCATGCTGGCGTAGGTGTGGGTGGCGCCGAACTTCTGGGCCTGCTCCCGCTTCCACGGGTTGGGGTCGATGGCAACCACTTTGGAGGCGCCGGAGAGCACCGCGCCCTGCAGCGCGCTCATGCCGACGCCGCCGATGCCCGCGATGACCACGGTTTCACCCGGCATGACGTTGGCGACGTGGGTGGAGGAACCGAAGCCGGTGGGCACACCACAGCCGACCAGGCAGGCGACCTCGAACGGAATCGACGGATCGATCTTCACCACCGAGGTGTGGTGCACCGTCATGTACGGGGAGAACGTGCCGAGCAGGCACATCGGGATGACGTTCTCGCCCCTGGCCTGGATGCGGTAGGTGCCGTCGCTGATGGCCTGGCCGAGCAGCAGGCCCGCGCCGAGGTCGCACAGCGCCATGTTGCCCGCGACGCAGGCCGGACAGCGTCCGCAGGCCGGGATGAACGACAGGATGACGTGGTCGCCGACCTGGAGGTCGCTCGGCACGCCGGGGCCGAGTTTGGTGATCACGCCCGCGCCTTCGTGGCCGCCCATGACGGGGAAGCTCGGCATCGGCGTCGCGCCGGTGACGATGTGATGGTCCGAATGGCACATGCCCGCGGTCTCCATGCGGATCTGCACCTCGCCGGCGACCGGGTCGCCGATCTCGATTTCTTCCACCGACCACGGCTCATCGATCCCCCACAGGATCGCGCCCTTCGTCTTCATTCCTGTCGACCTCTCGCGTGCTTCAATGTGACTGCACCCACAGTACGAGAAAACTGTAACGCGTTCTAGTATCTGACAGAAATTCATCTACCGCGCCCCGCGAGCAGCGCGAACACGTTCTATTATTGGAACCCGTTTTCAGCAGCGAGGCCGTCGACGGGCACGAGTGGGCACAGCGAAGCCACGCGATCGGCGCAGCACGGTTACTCCATCAAGCCGTGCGCCCGTTCGAACAGCTCGAGGGTGATGGCGTGCAGGAAATCGCCGACCTGTTTGGGCGCCTTACCGGCGAACGCCCTGGCGTGCGTGCCCTCGAGGACGATGCCGAGCTTGAAGCAGGCGAGCACGGTGTACCAGGTGACGGCGCTCAGATCGCGCTCGGAGAACTTCGCATAATGGTCGACCATCTCCTGCGGCGTCGGCAGCCCGCCGACGGCGCCCAGCTTGCCCACCAAGGCCGCGCCGGTCGTACCCGGCACCGGCCGGGTGGCGATCTGCCAGCCCAGGTCCAGCAGCGGATCGCCGATGGTCGACATCTCCCAGTCGACCATGGCGGCGACCTCAGGGCCGTCGTAGGAGAACATCATGTTGGCCAGATGGCAGTCACCGTGCAGGATGCCAGGAGTCCACTGCGCGGGCCGGTTGCGGTCCAGCCACTCCCCCACCCGCTCGACACCGGGGATCTCCGGGCCCGGGTAGCCCTCGTTGGCCGAATAGGACTCGAGTTCGCCCATCCAGCGCGGAACCTGCCGCTCCAGAAAGCCTTCCGGTTTGCCGTAGTCGGCCAGCCCGAGCGCCTGGTAGTCGAGTGAGCCGAGGCGCGCGATCGCCTCGACGGCCGACAGACCCATCTGCCGCCGCACCTCCGGATCGCCCGCGTGCAGTTCGGGCAGTTCGTTCTGCGGATTGAAGCCGGTGATCGGTTCCATCAGATAGAAGACGGCGCCGAGCACCGATTCGTCGGTACAGGCGGCGATCACCCGCGGCGCCTTCACCTCGGTCTCGCCCAGCGCGCCGAGCAGGCGGGCCTCCCGCCGGATGACCTCGTTGCTCTTGGCCCGCAGATGCTTCGGCCCGCGCCGCAGCACATAGTCGCGCCCACCGCGCCGGAACCGCAGCATGATGTTCTGGGTGCCGCCACCGAGTTCGGTGACCGCCTCGAACTCCCCCTCGGGCAGCCCCTGTTCGGTCATCCACTTCCCGACCACGGCGAAATCGACGACCTCGCGGTCCACACCTACCGGTTGCGCAACAGACATGCCCCACATTCTGCACCACCGCGCGCGCAAATCTGAAGGCAGCTGACAGCAGTTTCCCGATCGCACCGAAGCGTAGGGTTCGGACCACCATGCGCACGCTGTTGATCGACAACTACGACTCGTTCACCTACAACCTGTATCAGCTGATCAGCGAGGTATACGGGATCGAGCCGACGGTCGTGCGCAACGATGAGGCGCGGGCGGTGCGGCAGCTGCGCCTCGACCGGTTCGACAACGTCGTCATCTCGCCGGGCCCGGGTCGGCCCGACGTCGCGCGCGATGTCGGCGTCTCGGCGGCGGTGATCCGCGAGACCGACCTGCCACTGCTCGGCGTGTGCCTCGGTCATCAGGCGATCGTGGTGGCCGAGGGCGGAATCGTCGACGCGGCGCCGGCCGCCCGGCACGGCTATCTCGATCGGATCGACCACGACGGCACGGGATTGTTCGCCGGTCTGCCGCAGCGGTTCACCGCGGTGCGCTACCACTCGCTGTGCGCGGCCGACCCGCTGCCCGATGCGCTGGAGGTGACCGCGCGATCGTCGGACGGTGTGGTGATGGGCGTGCGGCATCGCCACCGTCCGCGATGGGGCGTTCAGTTTCACCCGGAGTCGATCGCGAGCGAGCACGGAGCCGCGATTCTCGCCAACTTCGCGAAGCTGACGGCGGGCCACCGGAGCCGCACGGCGAGTTCGCCGCCGAGCGCACTCGGGCCGCCATCCGCGCGGGTGACGGCCGACAACCCGATCACCTCGCCTGCCGGCCGTCGGTCGCCCTCTCCGATGGCCGAAGCCGAGCCCGCCGGCCGCGCCGCCGCGACCCCGGAACCGAACGGCGCTCACGGCGACTCGGCTACCGGAGCCGATCCACTCCGGCTCGAGCACCTCGTGATCGAGCGGGCGGTGGATACCGAAGCGATATTCCTGCGGCTGTACGCGAATTCCACGACGGCGTTCTGGCTCGACAGTGAGCACGTCGAGCCCGGCTTGGACCGGTTCTCGTTCCTCGGCGACGCGAGCGGTCCGCTGGCGGAGGTCGTGCGCTACCGGGTCGGCTCCGGGGTCGTGACGGTGACCGGGGCCGACGGTGAGCACACCGTACCGGGACGGATCCTCGACTATCTCGATGCGCGACTGCGGGAGCGGCGGATCGAGTTGCCCGATCTGCCCTTCGATTTCACCGGCGGCTACGTCGGCTATCTCGGCTATGAGGTGAAGGCCGAGTGCGGGGCCACGGCCGCGCATCGGGCGCGGACGCCGGACGCGCAGTGGATCTTCGCCGACCGGCTGGTGGTGGTCGACCACGAGGCGGGACGCACCCATCTGCTCGCCCTGACTGCTTCCGACGATTCCGCCGCCGTCGACTGGTTGCGCACCACAGCACAGGCGCTGGCATCCCTGCCCACCTGGGCCAATCCACCCGATCTCGCGATCGACGCCGATCCCGGTGCCGTCGCCGCCGCGCTCGAGCGGGGCCGGGAGCGCTACCTGATCGACATCGCCATCTGCCAGGACGCACTGCGGGCGGGCGAATCCTACGAGGTCTGCCTGACCGATACCGTCACCGTGCCCGCCACGGCCGAGGGCCTCGACGTCTACCGGACGCTGCGCCGCTGCAACCCCGCCCCCTACGCGGCGTACCTGCGCTTCGGCGACCTCGAGATCGCCTGCTCCTCCCCGGAGCGTTTCCTGAAGATCGATCGGCACCGCACCGTGGAGAGCAAGCCCATCAAGGGCACGGCGCCGCGCGGAGCTACTCCCGCCGAGGACGAACGACTGTGCCGGGAACTGGCCTCCAGTCCCAAGACCAGGGCCGAGAACCTGATGATCGTCGATCTGCTGCGCAACGATCTCGGCCGGGTCTGCGAGATCGGCAGCGTGCACGTGCCGAAGTTGATGGCGACCGAAACGTATTCGACACTGCACCAGCTGGTTTCGACGGTCCGCGGCATCCTGCGCCCCGGCGCCGGCGTGATCGATTGTGTGCGTGCGTGTTTCCCGGGCGGCTCGATGACGGGCGCGCCCAAGCTGCGCACCATGGAAATCATCGACGAACTGGAGACCCGGGCCCGCGGGGTCTATTCGGGCACCATCGGATTCCTCGGACTGGGCGGCACCGCCGACCTCAATATCGTGATCCGCACCGCCGTGCTGCACGAGGGCAGCTGGCAGATCGGCGCGGGCGGCGCCATCGTGCTGGACTCGGTACCGGAGGACGAGTACGCGGAGATGGTGCTGAAGGCGGCGGCCACCCATCGTGCCGTCAGCGCTACGGGTGCCGCCGGACGACACCGGAACCACTACTCCGTCCCCCGCGAAGCGGCTTCCGTGGAGTGAAACTCCCCGGTCCGCCCGTCGGGAGCGGCGAGGCATTTTTCGGACGAGGTGGTGCAGCCCTATCGACGCTTGGACCGCCCCTGCCCCTGATCCTTCGGATCCGGCGCCGGAGTGTCCTCGGCACGACCCGCCAGCCGCCCGAGGATGCTCACTCCCGGCAGCTTCGACAGCGCACCGAACAGGTCCTCGCCGAGGGAGATCATCGCTTCCAGGCGCGGCAGCAGCCGGTCGTAGGCGGCGAAGGCCGGATCGGCCAGAGCCAGCGTGCGATCGAGCCGATCGATGGTGGAGTTGAGCCGATCGATGGCGGTGGACAGGTTGTCCAGTAGGTCGGGCAGCTGCGCGGCGAGCTGCGCCGAGGCCGGTGGCAGGCGCACCGCGGCGTCGAAGGAGTAGCCGGCGGTCATCCGCGCGGCATCCAAGGCCTGGCCCGCAGCGGTCTGGGCCGCCTCCACCGCCGACTGGGCCGCGGCCAGGACGTCGCCCGGGTTGGGCACCTTCCGTGATCCGGGCGCCCGCCCCGGCGGCTGCTTGCCCGCATCCTTCGGATTCGTCATAGCACTACTGTGCCCCAACCTGCGCCGATGCGACAGGATTGGGTACGCAGGGCCCGAGGGTGTCGGTGGCCGCGCGGCCACCGTTTCACGGACGGCGATCGGCTGCCCCGGCTGTCCGCCGGGCCTGTCGGAGGGCCGTGGCATAGTTCGACAACGATGAAACTCAGCAAGGGCGCGAACGCGCCGGTACCGACTTCGCTTCTAGCCGTGGTTGTTTCATGGCGTTCGGAGCATGCGGTGGACGCGCACGCGCTGCTGCTCACGGATTCGGGCACGGTGCGCAACGATCGTGATCTGGTGTTCTACAACGCGCCCAGGCACATCTCCCAGGCTGTCACCCTCGATCAGGCGGCACCGGCGGGCACGGCACGGCTGAGTGTGTCGTTGCCGCGCACCGAAGCCGAGATCGCGCGCATCGTGCTGTCCGGCTCGATGGACGACGGCAGCTTCGCCGACGTCGCCGGCCTCACCGTGACGGTGCACGATGCCGACGGCGCGGTGGCGGTGTTCGAGATCGAGGGTTCGGAGCCGGTGGCGGCGATGATGTTCGGCGAGTTCTACCGGCGCGCGGGGCAGTGGCGATTCCGGGCCGTGGCGCAGGGCTGGGAGTCCGGAATGGCCGGGCTGGTCACCGAGTTCGGTGTGGCCGTCGACGAGCCCGGCGGCCAGACCACCCCACCGGCGGCCCACGAGCGCGCACAACGTGCGCCGGGCGGCGTGCTCACCCAGGAGTCGCGCACCGCGCCGACGCTGACATTGCGTCGCGAGGTCATCGCGGAACTACCCGCCGAGCCGGCACCGCCACCGCACCCCGAACGCGCCGACTGGCATGTCGACCCGCACGACGGCACCCGGCTGCGCTGGTGGGACGGCTCCCACTGGACCGGCGACACCCGCCCGCGCCTGCCGGTGCCTCCGCACAGCTGCGACCGGTGCGGTAACCGCAGGCGGCGCAAGATCTTCGGCGGCTTCCACCCGTGCCGGGCCTGCGCCGAGGAGATCGAGGAGTACCTGACCCACTGGCACACCCAGGTCTGGCGGGTGCTGTCCGGTCCGGGGCCACAGGGGCCCGAATGGGAACAGTTGTGGGCCTCGTTGCGGTATCAGCGCATCGACGAGCGCGCCGGGCGCGCTTCCCTGCAACCGCTCGCCCTCGACCATATGGAGCGGATGGTGGCCTTCGCGATGGCCGACGGCCAGATCGAGGGCCCGGAATTCGAACGCTTCAAAGAGACCATCGCCGAGCTCGGGCTGAGCGGGCCGGCCATCGACGACCTGTACCGCCGGATGCATCGCGGCCGTACCCTCACCCGGTTGCGCGCGGGCGATCTGCCGACGGTGCGCGGCCACGGCCTGCACCTGGACCCCGAGGAACGGGTGCATTTCGACGCGGGCGCCACTCAGATCCGGGCACTGGCCAAGGGACCCAAGTACACCGACGGGCGGTTGATCGTCAGCAACAAGAAGCTGCGTTTCGTCGGCTCCGACTCCGGCATCGAGCTGCCGTGGTCACGGATCGTCTCGGTCGCCATCGAACGCGAGGAAAGCTCGGGCGCCGACACCGTGGTGATCGCCGCGACGTCGGCGCGCGGCGGTGCCCGATTCGCGGTCGACGATCCGCATTACCTCGCCGCGGCCGTCGAGGGTGCGCTCCGGGTCGCCAAACGCCTGGCCCTCACCCCAGGGCAGCGCGATACCCGCAGCATCCCGCAGGAGGTGAAAGCCGAGGTGTGGCAGCGCGACGGCGGGCGATGCGTCGAATGCGGCGACGGCCATTACCTCGAGTTCGACCACATCATTCCGCTCAGCCGAGGCGGGGCCACCAGCGCCACCAACCTGCAGATCCTGTGCCGGGCCTGCAACCGCGCCAAGGGCGCGCGGATCTGAGCGCTCAGCCGGGGATGAACCCCGCCGAGCGGCCGAGGTCGGCCAGCATGGTGTCGAACAGGACCTCCGGGTTCGACAGCGGCACCGGATAGTTGCCGAATACCTCGAGGGTGACGTGCCCGTACAGGCGCGCCCAGATCTGGATCATCAGATAGGTGACGCCGAGGTCGATGCGATCGGCGGCGGCGGGCTGGCCCGCCTCGGCGAGCGCGGCCAGCAGCTCGGCCTGGAAATGTTGCAGGTCGGCCCGCAGCTCATCCGGGATGTCGTCGGCGGGTGGGGTGATGACGTCGTAGGTGGCCAGCAGCCTGCCCGCCGCCGCGAGGAAGATCCGGCCGAACGGCTCGTCGAAGCCGCGCACGCCGCGTCCGGCGCCCGGTGAGGCGAACACGAGCGTGAACTCCCTGGTGTGGGCCAGCGCCCAATGCCGGAACCCCTGGCAGATGGCTAAGAACTGGACCGCACCGTCGTCGGGCAGTTCGGCGATCCGGTCCGACAGTTCGGCGGCCAGGTCGGCGCAGATCTCCAGGCGCAGGGCTTCCATCAGGTCGTCGAGCGACTTGTAGTACCGGTACAGCGCGGGGGCGGTGACGCCGAGCGAGCGGGCGATGGCGCGCAGGGTGACCGCGTCCGCGCCGTGCTCGACCAGGAGAGTACGGGCGGCGCGCCGGATATCGGCGTCGGTGATCACCGGCGCGCGCCCCCGCGGCACGGGTTGGCTGATCCGGAGGTTCACGCCGGGCCCACCTCCCGGCGCACACCGGCGGCATGCGATGTGGTCACGGCTGTTCTCCTGCGGGTCCCGGGCGTGCACCCTCGAGTAGGTCCGATAGGAGATGTAACCACAACCGGCCGACGAGTAAACGCCGTTTAGTAATGTCGGTTAACCCACCCTGGTCGGTCGACGCCGCCGCCACATGCCCGATTCAGACCTGGTCAGGTGACCGGTTCGAGTGGTGGCGGCACCCACGCACCGCCCGTGGCAGCTTCCTTCGGCGCATACATGCGCAACACCAGCGAAAACTGCCCCGCGGGCGGGATCGGCAGCCAATTACCCGCGGGCACTCCGGTACCGGGATCGGCGTATTGGACCGCGAGTTCGAGCGAACCGTCGGGCTGGAATACCACCGGCATCTGATGGCCGATGGAGTAGATCCCGGCCGGGTTGGCGACCAGATGCCCTTCGGGACCGTAGGCCGTCAGCGACCAGAAGGCATCCACCGGCGGCGTCTGGCCGGGCGCGAACCGCAGCCGGAACGGGACCGGCAGCCCTTGGTCGCCCGCGTCGCCGAACAGCGTCGGATACATCACATCCTCGGCGAGATTCGCGCCGAGGCCGCGATCGGCGGTCGAGGCCCGCAGCAAATAGTTGGTCCCGTAGCGGCCGATGGCGGTATTGATCACCCAGCCGTTGACCGTCCTGGTCCCGGGGTCGAGATATACCGCGATCTGCCGTTGCGCGGTATCCGCCCCGGCGGTCAATTCTTCGGCGCTGATGCCGCGGGGGTGCCCGCCCGGGGTGATGCCGATCGTCGCGAAACGGTCGAGCGCGGGCGCGTCCTCTGGGGCGGGCGGATTGTCGTCCATCAACCGGCACAGGCGGTGGAAGAAGTCGCCGGCGGGCATGCGCGCCACCACGTCGACCGGCGGTTCCGGCAGTTCCACCGGCCCGTCCGGAGCGGGCGGCGCCGGCTCGCCGTCGCTGGGCGGCCACGCGCTCAACGGCAGCAATCTCAGCTGTGCCTGGATCGCGCGGACCGCGGGCACATCGTCGGGACCGTTCACCTGAATCCGGCCGAGCAGCCACACCATCCTGGTCGGCATCGGCAGGTGCCGCATCCCCTCCGGCACCTCGCCCGGCCACTCGGGCCCGGAGATCAAATACGTGTAGGGCGCCCGCGGGCTCTCGGCCTGCGGGCGCACGCTGCTCGGGTTGTGCACGCTATTGGTCCAGGCATCCAGCAGCGGCATGATCCAGTAGCGGCGCGGGTCGATCGCGGGCACCCGCAACACCATGGGCTCGGCGCGCAGATCGAGCCACGCCGACGAGTACAGCGAATCCAGGCCCACCCGGCGCGCGCCCCGACTACTCGGCACCGGCAGCGCGGTGCCGTGCACGAACCGGTTGTTCCCGATGCCTGCGGTCATGGCTTCGCGGCTGGCGTCCATGAGCACCAGCGGATAGCCGAAGACGTAGGCCTCGGTCGCGACGTCGATGCGATCCTCGGGGGTGCCCGTTGGCGTGGCCGAACCGTCGTCGGCGGATTCGCCGCAGGCCGCGAGACCGGCCGCGGCGACCATTGCCCCGAGCACGGCGCGGCGGGAAAACGCCGGTCGCTCATCGGATGCCGAGTCCGGCGCCGTCGGCCCGGCGTACTTCGGTGCGGTGCGACTCATCGCCGAACTCCCTGCTTTCCGAGATCGCCGGAGGTGGAGAGATACGCGAGGAAGTATAGCCACCGATTTGCCGGCTCAGGCCGGCATCGCGACCGCGGGGATTCAGGTGCCGAGCACGGCATTCATTATGGTGCCCGCACTGGTGGCGACCGTGCCGCCGATCATCGCGCCGGCGACCATCTTCGGCGACTGCAACGAACCGCCGCTCCACTTCTCCCAGGCGAACCGGCCGCCCGCGTAGACGATGCTGATGATGCCCGACAGCATGGCGAGCCAGGTGGCGTACCGGACGAACTGCTGCGCCTTGTCGGCCAGCGGCGGCGGCTCGGGTGTGGGGTCGCTCATCTGCGCGAGCGTCGTGACCGTGTCCACCAGTGACGTCGAGATACTCACGTCCCTACCCTCTCCGTGCAACCGAACCGATATCCACTGCTCAGGGGCGTAAAACGTTCCGCACCAAGCGAATCGACGCGTTCGGTGGTGTCCCCCGCACGCTCCATCATCCCGGACCCTCATCGGATACCGCAAGTGTTGGCACACAGCGGTTTTGACCGCGGCGGCGACGCGGAAACACCAGTTCAGGGCCACGTGACTGCGATCGGCGGAATGACCGGATACGATTTGTTCGAAGAGTTCCCGCCCACCCCGAACCAGAGTGAGCAGCGAGATGATCCTGGCCGCCGTTTACGACACCGTCGCGCAAATCGGCAACCCCACTCCCGAAGCGCCGCCGATGTCGGAGAAGATTCTCCAACTCGTCCGCTACCTGACCTGGTTCGTGCTGCTGTCCGGGGTCTGCGGCATCATCTACGCGGGCGGCAAGTTCGCCTGGGAGAAGTGGACCGGCGGCGGCCTGGAGTCGCCGAAGATGGTGGCCGGCGCGATGATCGGTGGTGTGGTCGCCACCAGTGCGGGCACCATCATGAACGCCGTCATCGGCTGATCGCGTTCGCCTGCCCGCCGGCGTAGCCGGGTGAGCTTGACCTTCGAGTTGGTTGAAGCCCGATGATGGCCGGGTGACTGCGGACAGGCAACTGATCACCATCGGGGTGCTGGCGCGCCCGCGTGCGGGCTGACGCCGAGCGCGTTGCGCTTCTACGACGACTGCGGCCTGCTGGTGCCCGCCGAGGTCGACGCCACCACCGGCTACCGGTACTACACCGACGACCAGCGCGAACGCGCGATACTGATTCGCAAGCTGCGCGATATCGGCATCGGGCTCGATACCGTCGCCACGATTCTGTCCGCCGAGACGGACCAGGCGGCGCGGCTCCTGGACGAGCATGTGGACGCGATGGCGCGCCGGGCCGAGGAAGCCGCGGCGACGGCTGCCGCGATCAAATCCGAGCTCGCGGCCCTGCCCCGGGTGACGCTGCCGGGTGCGCTGCTGGCCGAGGCGATCGGCCAGGTCGGATCGGCGGTCGCGCGCGACGGCGAGTTCCGGGTGCTCACCGGCATTTTCATCGAAGCCGGGCACGAGGCCGTCGTGCTCACCGCCACCGATCGCTATCGGCTGACCACCCGCACCCTGGTACCGCACTCATGGAAGGGTGCGAGCTGGTCACGAGTGGTGGACGCGGGTGAGCTGGCGCGGACGGTGCCCTGGTTGATGGAACAGACCGACATCGCGCTGCGCCCGCGCGCCGGTGCCGTGCAGCTGACCGGTGGTGGAACCGAGCACCACTGCGCCACGATCGAGGAGCAGTTCCCGGACCATCAGGCGCTGCTGTCGGAGCTCGCGCCGGTGCGGACCCGGGTGATCGTGGGACGCGGTGAGCTGACCGACGCCCTGGAATCCGGTGGGGACGTGCTCCGCATGTCGATCCGTGGGAGCGCCCTGACCGTCGGTGCGGCCGGCGTCCTCCCGGCGACGGTGAGCGGCCCGGATACCGCGCTGGCATTCGCTCGCTCCACCCTGCTCCCCGCGCTCACCGCCGCCGTCGGCCCCGACATCATGCTCGACATCGCCGCACCCGACCTGCCCGTCGTCATCCGCTCGGCCACCGACGGCGATCTGACCACGCTCGCCATGCCGACCCGGCTACCCACCGACTCCGAGGAGAATCCCGCATGACCGATCCGACCATGGCCGCCATCACCGAGGCAGTCACTCGTGGCCGCGCCGGCGACGGTGACGGCGCCCGCGCGGCGCTCACCGAACTGTGGGCCGACCTCGGCCCGCACGGCGACCCGCTGCACCGCTGCACCCTCGCCCACTATCTCGCGGACCTCCATGACGATCCCGCCGAGGCATTGACCTGGAACATTCGCGCGCTGGATGCCGCCGAAGCGCTCACCGACACCCGCACACAGCAATTCGACGCTGCCCTCGAGGTCCGCGGGTTCTTCCCGTCGCTGCATCTCAATCTGGCCGACGATTACCGCCGCCTCGCCTCCTTCGACGCCGCCCGCGCTCACGTCGCGGCGGCCCGCCGCCATGTGGATGCGCTGCGCGCGGACGGATACGGCGCCATGATCCGCACCGCGCTCGACGAGGTCGAGGCCGCCATCGAGGCCGGTGTCACCATGCGCCGCGAATCCGCCCCCACGGGCAGGCCGGGCGACCGCGGCTGATGCGGGGCGGCCGCTGATGCAGCGAACACGCCGCGAGCGATCCGGGTGCGCTGGGGATCGCCCGCGGCGAAGCCGATCAGCGTCGCTGCAACGTCACCCCGGCCAGCGGATACGGCGCGGCGACCGGGGTGTCCGCGATATTGATGGTCCCGATCCAATGCCCTTGGCGTGGGTCGATATCGCGCAGATCCAGCCCGATCGGCACGAAGTCGAAGCTCACATAGGTTTCGTCGGTACCGACCGGACGCTGGTGGCCCGCCCGGCTGAAGGTCGGGCAGACCAGTACGACGGTCCTGCCATCCACGAACACTTGCAGATCGCAGTTCTCCAGCGGAGATCCGATGACGTTCGAGGGGTGGCGGATCACGTGGTAGGTGCCCGGCGGGATGACTCCGTTGCGCGGGAATTCCGGATCTTGCGCGGAAGCGACGGCAGGCGCGAGGCCGAGCGCCGCCGCGGCGAGCACGGCACCGGCCACGAAATGACGAGGTTTCACTGCGGCTCCTTCGGGTTTTCGTCCACCGTAGGTGGCTTCGTCCGCGCGGACCTACCGCGAGTGCTGCGTGTCGCGGCGGGAGTCGGCCGCCGGTCTCCGAACCTGCCGAGGCGCTGCTCGAGCACGGCCTGCTCGGCGGGGTTGCGGGTGAGTGCGAGGGCGCGCTGGTCGGCGGCGACGGCTTCCTCGGCGCGGCCGAGTTCGCGCAGGAGTTCGGCGCGGGTGGCGTGCAGCAGGTGATAGTTCGCCAGCGGGCCGGCCAGCTCATCCAGTTCGGCCAGGGCCGCGCGCGGCCCGTCGGTGTGGGCGAGTGCGATGGCGCGGTGCACGCGGATCACCGGTGACGGCGTCAGCCGCAGCAGCATGTCGTAGAGCACGACGATCTGCGGCCAATCGGTGTCCGCCCAGCTCGGGGCCTCGGCATGGCAGGCGACGATCGCCGCTTGCAGCTGGTACGGGCCGGGACGTTTCTGGCGGCCTGCCTCGGTGAGCAGCCGGATCGCCCGGTCGATGGCCGGATGGTCCCATGCCGCGCGATCCTGATCACGTAGCAGCACGATCCGCCCTTCGGCGTCGAATCGCGCACTGGCCCTGGCGCGGTGCAGCCGGATCAACGCGAGCAGGCCCATGACCTCCGGCTCGCCCGGGAGCAGCCGGTCGGTCAGGGTGGCGAGCCATTCGGCGTCGGCGGCCAGATCACGTCCGCCGGCGTCTTCGGTGGCGAGGTAGCCCTCGTTGAAGAGCAGGTAGATGACGGCGAGCACCTCACCCACGCGGGCGCCGAGCTCGTCGTCGGCGGGGATGCGGTACGGAATGCCGGCCTGGCTGATTTTGCGTTTGGCGCGGGTGATGCGTTGGGCCACCGTCGATTCCGACACCAGGAACGCCTTCGCCAGCTGGGCCGTACTCAGCCCGCACACCATGCGCGAGGTCAACGCCACCTGGGCTTCGCGGGACAGGGCCGGGTGGCAGCAGGTGAACATCAGCCGCAGCCGGTCGTCGGGTTCGTCGTACACCGGCCACTGCAATTGGCGCAGCTTGTCGCGGTAGTTCGCCTCCCGTCGCAGTACATCCAACCCGCGCCGGCGGGCGACGGTGAACAGCCAGGCCTGCGGTTGCTCGGGAATCCCGTCCACCGGCCAGGTGCGCAGCGCCTTCTCCACCGCGTCCGACACCAGGTCTTCGGCGGCGGAGAAATCACCGAGCAACGACACCAGCGCCGATGCCAGCCTGCTGCCGTGCTCGCGCACCACGTCCGCGAGCACGGCAGCCGCGCGCGGCTCGGTCACATCAGGACCGGCCGGATCTCTACCAGCGGGCATCCGGGCCAGGTTCGTGCCATCGCCAGCGCCTCGTCCAGGTCGGCCACATCGACCTCGACATACCCGCTGACCACCTCCTTGCCTTCGACGAACGGACCATCGGTGATCAACGGTTCACCGTCGGTGTCGAGCCGAACCGTCGTCGCCGTATCGGGCTCGGCCAGCTTGCGATTGTGCAGAATCCTGTCCGCATACCGCGCCAACCACTCCTGAACCTCCCCGAACCCCCGATCCCGTTCCTCCTGATCCATCGCCTCCCACTTCTTCTCCCACTGCTCGGTCTCGCAGAACATCAGCACGTATTTCATGCCGGTTCACCTCCTTCTACCCATTAGACGATCGGGGACCGCAGGAATCCGACAACCGGCCCGAGTCATTGCCGGACGCCGGTGGGAACGGTTCATCGAGATGCGTGCGCGACGTCGACCACGAGAGCCGGGCGACGCTCGGCCGCTGTCGTGGCCGGGCTCTGCTCGCTACACTCGTCTACCGGCTCGATACGGCCGTTCGTGGTTGGGGCCGGGTGGTCCGGAGGGTGGGATGCCGGGCGCTCGTGAATCGAGCACCACACCGATCGAGCTCGTCTAGGGTGTGGGTGCGGTTAGGCCGCACAGTCAGTGAATGCGTGATCAGCGGGATGTTCGTGGTGCTCCATCGAATTGAAAGGCGCTGCATGGCAAGGGACTTGACGCAACTCGAGCTGCTCACCGAGCTGGAACCGGTGGTGGCGACCAATATCGACCGGCACTTGGCCACGGCCAAGGACTGGCATCCGCACGACTATGTGCCGTGGGACGAGGGCCGCAACTTCGCGGCCATGGGCGGACAGGATTGGCATCCGGAGCAATCGCGGCTGTCGGAGGTCGCCAAGGTCGCGATGGTGACCAATCTGCTCACCGAGGACAACCTGCCCTCCTACCACCGGGTGATCTCGGAGAACTTCTCGCAGGACGGCGCCTGGGGCACCTGGGTGGGCCGGTGGACAGCCGAGGAGAACCGGCACGCCATCGCCATGCGCGACTATCTGATCTGCACCAGGGCCGTCGATCCCGTCGCTCTGGAAAACGACCGGATGGTGCACATGACCCGTGGTGTACACGCACCCGAGGGCTTCAGCGGCGTGCTCGACCAGGTCGCCTACGTGACCATTCAGGAGCTGGCCACCCGGATCAGCCATCGCAGCACCGGACGGGTCTGCGAGGATCCGATCGCCGATCGCATGCTGCAACGCATCGCCGCCGACGAGAACCTGCACATGATGTTCTACCGCAACGTCACCGCGGCGGCCTTCGACATCGCCCCGGATCAGACGATGGAGTCGGTGACCCACATCGTGAAGACGTTCTCCATGCCGGGCACCGGCATGCCGAACTGGCGCCGCAACGGCGTGCTGATGGTCAAGCACGGCATCTACGACCTGCGCCAGCACCTCGACGAGGTCGTGCTGCCCGTGCTGCGCATCTGGAATGTGTTCAAGCGCAACGATTTCGGGCCACGCGGCGAGCGCAGCCGGGAAGAGCTCGGCGAGTACATGGAAAAGCTGACCCGGGACGTGATCAAGTTCGAGGAGCAGCGCGAGCGCATTCTCGCCCGGGAAGCGGCCCGCGAAGCGGCCCGCGTGGGATAGCGGATCCGGACCTCACACCACCGGGAGTTCGACGACGAAGCGGGCGCCACCCTGCGGCGTCCCTTCGACGCGGATCACGCCCTCATGGCGTTCGACGACGTCGCGGACGATGGCGAGGCCGAGTCCGGCACCGCCATCGTCGCGGCTGCGGGCCTCGTCCAGGCGAACGAAACGCTGAAAGATCCGTTCCCGATCGGCCTCGGGGACGCCGGAGCCGTCGTCGACGACGTCGATGACAGCGGTGCCCGCCGTGCGCGTGAGACCCACCCGCACCGACGTTTCCGCGTGCCGCTGGGCATTATCGACGAGATTGCCGAGTACCCGGGCGAGCTGCGAGCGGCTTCCGGCCACCTCGATCGCCTCGTCGGGCAGCGTGCACGCCACCGGTATGCGGTCACCGATCCGGTGTGCGATCTCCTGCTCGATCAATGTCCGCAGATCCACCCGATCGGTCCGCCGTTGCTCACCCGCGTCGAGCCGGGCCAGCAACAGCAGATCGGCCGCGAGCTGCTGGATCCGGACGGTATCGCCGAGCACACCGTCCATTTCGAGCAGATCCGGATGCGCTTGCGCCACCTCGAGTTGGGTGCGCAGGCTGGCGATCGGACTGCGCAATTCATGAGCGGCGTCGGCGATGAAGCGCCGCTGGCGTTCCGAGGATTTCTCCAGTGCGGCGAGCGTCTCGTTGGTGGTGGCGGCCAGCCTGCCGATCTCGTCGTGCGAGCGTGGTTCGGGGACCCGGCGGGAGAGATCACCGTGCATGATCTCGGCGAGCTCACGGCGGATCGCTTCCACCGGCCGCAAGGCTCGCCTGGTGACCAGCCAGGTCACGGCGGCGACCACGGCCAGCAGCAACGGCAGCCCGATCAGCATGGCGCGTCGCGCATCGGCGACGGCGCTGTCGGCGGTTTCCAGCGAGGCGGCCGCGTAGACGATGACCGGTTGGCCGTTGGCAAGGGTGGCCGGTAGTGCGGCTACCCGGAAGTTTTCGGGAGTGTCGGCGTCGGGTGGGGTCAGCGCGACGTCGCTGAAGGTGACCTCCCCGGAGCCCGCGCCGGCCAGGCCTCCGCTGCCCATCGTCCCCGCGCCCGCGCGCTCAGCGGCCGCGCCACCATTCGAGCCGGTGGCCGATCCTTCGGCCGGCTCGTCCCCGGAGCTTCCCTCTTCGGAGTCCTCGTCCTCCTCATCGTCGTCATCGTCGTCTTCTTCTTCACCTTCGTCGCCTTCGCCACCGCCTGTACCGGAAGCACTGTGGTCTCCGCCGGTCGTCTTCGGCGTGATGTCGGTCAGCGGCGCGGTGATGGTCAGTTCCTCGTCGGCGGCGAGCACGGCGCCGTCGATCGAAACAACTTGTGCCGGTTCGTCATCGGGGTCCGGGAAGCGCAGGCGGGCGAGATCGGTACCGGCGTCGAGCTGGGCGACGATATCGTGCGCGGTTCCCTCCGCCTGCATACTCGCGCTCTCGACCAGGTTGTTGCGGAGCGCTGCGAGCACCAGTAGGCCGGTGGCCGTCAGCGCCAGCGCCACCACGACCGTCGCGGCGGTCGTGGTGCGCGCTCGTACCGAGCTCCACGGCGAGCTGCGGCGTCGCATCGGTTCACGCACGGTCGGCCGTCAGGCGATAGCCGGCGCCGCGGACGGTCAGGATGGTGCGGCAGGCGAAGGGCGCGTCGATCTTGCGGCGCAGCGCGCTGATGTACACCTCGACGATATTCGGGTCCCCGTCATAGGCGAAGTCCCAGACATGTTCCAGAATATCGGCTTTCGACACGACCTCACCGGCGCGGACGGCCAGGTGCTCCAGGACCGCGAATTCCTTGGCGGTGAGTGAGACCTCCTGTTCGCCGCGACGGCACAACCGGGTGGCAGGATCCAAGACGAGCTGTCCGACGCGCAGCACTGTGGCGCCCGCCCGGGTCCGTCTGCGCAGCAGGGCCCGGATGCGGGCGACGAGCACCACGTACGAGAACGGTTTGCTGAGATAGTCGTCGGCGCCGGTGTCCAGCCCCTCGGCCTCGTCGTACTCACCGTCTTTCGCGGTGAGCATCAGCACGGGCGTCTCGTGGCCCGCGGCCCGCAGCGTCGCGCACACCTGGTAACCGTTCATTCCGGGCAGCATGATGTCGAGAATGATCAGGTCGTAGTCGGCGGTGATGGCCCGGTGCAGCCCTTCGGCACCGTCGTGCACGACGTCGACGGCGAAACCCTCGGCGGACAAACCCTTTGCCAGTGCGAGGGCGAGACGTTTCTCGTCCTCCACGATCAGCAGACGCATGCGCCAAGAGTGGCAGATTCTTGCTGAAACGTCCTTCAGGTTGGTTCAGGTCGGCTTCAGCATTGCCCTGCCACAGTGGTCACCACATTCGCACCGCACACTCCCACAGGAGGTTTCATCATGGTCAGCATCCTGCGCCGGGCCACCGCCGGACTTCGCTGGGTCGTCGTCGGCGCCGTGGTCCTCGCGGCCGCCGGCATCGGCGTCGCCGCTCTGGTTCTCGGCAACGATTCCCAGCACACCATCGCCCTCGACCGGCCGATCACCGAATGGTCGCTGATGGCGAACCCGAGCATCGACCGCCAGGAGGCCATGAACACCGCCGCCGCGCAGGTGCCGGACGGCGTCGCGACCTCCGCCGAGTTCGATATCGAACTGGGTACCCCGGTGTGGGAGGTCGATGTTCGCACACCGGCGGGCGTCGAATACGACGTGACCATCGACGCCAACACCGGCAAGGTGCTCGGCACCGTCGACCACGACTGACGGTGCCGTAGCGATCGGCCCGGAGGCGGCGCCGGGCCGATCGTCATGCCGTTGCCGTGACGGGCCTCAGGCGAAGGCGGGCAGCTGCACCACCTGGCCCGCGTAGGCCAGTCCGGCGCCGAAACCCACCAGCAGTGCCGTATCACCCGGTTGCGATGCCCCGGTGCGCAGCAGCTGGTGCATGGCCATCGGAATCGAGGCGGCACTGGTGTTTCCGGTGTCGATGATGTCGCGGGCGATGGCCACCGAGTCGGGAATGTGCAGCGCACGGGTGAGGGCATCGGTGATGCGCATGTTCGCCTGGTGCGGGACGAAGGCGTCCAGCTCGTCGACGGTGACGCCCGCCTGTTCGAGCGCGTCGCGGCAGGCCTTCTCCAAGAAGGTGACCGCCCACCGGAAGACCGCCTGGCCGTTCATCCGGATATAGGGGCGCTCGGTGGTTCCTCCGGTGGCCTCGGCCTCCGCGACCTCGGCGAAATACTGCTGGAAATCCTTGTCCTGCTTGATCGCCGCGGTCTGGCTGCCGTCCGAACCCCAGGCAACGGGGCCGACGCCCTCTGTGTCCGATGGTCCGACGACGACCGCGCCCGCACCGTCGGCGAAGATGAACGCGCAGCTGCGGTCGGTCGGGTCGAGCAGATCCGACAGCCGCTCCACCCCGATCACCAGCACGTGCCGCGCCTGGCCCGCGCGCACCAGATTCGCGGCATTGGCCAATGC
Organism: Nocardia sp. CDC519; assembly: GCF_059509835.1. Classification (NCBI taxonomy): domain Bacteria; kingdom Bacillati; phylum Actinomycetota; class Actinomycetes; order Mycobacteriales; family Nocardiaceae; genus Nocardia; species Nocardia sp. CDC519. Next base: position 5,395,853 of record NZ_CM183377.1, read on the forward strand.
GTAGCAGAAGCCGGCGCATCCGGCCGACACGTCGAACGCCGCGGTGTCGTGCATGCCGAGTTCGGTGGCCACCACCGCACCCGCCGACGGTCCGAGCACCATCTGCGAGGACGTGGCCAGGATGACCGTGTCGATCTCGGCGGCGGCCAGGCCCGCCGCCTTCAGCGCGTCACCGGCGGCGGCGGTGCTCATGCCGACGATGGTCTCGTCGGCATCGGCCCAGTGCCTGGCGGCGATGCCGGACCGGGTGCGGATCCACTCGTCGGAGGAATCGATGCGGTCGACGATCTCGGCGTTGGGGACGACGCGGCGGGGGCGATAGACCCCGAGGCCGAGTAGGGCGGCATGGGCGACGGGGGTGGCGGTGGCGATATGCGCGGGCACGGGGTTCCTCTCCCTGTGAACCGATCGGTTCACGTCGTCGAAGTTCTAACATGGACCGATCGGTTCAATCAAGGCTTGGAGGACATCAGTGGCAGCCGGACCCCGCGCCCGACTGATCGCCGCGACCATCAGCACCGTGCAAGAACACGGTGTGCACGCCGCAGGCCTGAGCGAACTGCTCAAACGCGGCAACGCCTCGCGCAACTCGCTGTACCAGCACTTCCCCGCGGGCAAGACCGAGCTGGTGGAGACGGCGGCCAGGATCGTCTCGCGGCTGGTGTATTCGCACGTCAGCGCCAGGGCCGAGGCATTACCGACGGCAGCGTCGGTCGAAGGCTGGCTCGACGAACTCTTCGCCTTCTGGCGCGAGGCCCTCGAAACCAGCGACTATCGGGCCGGATCGTTCATGATGGCGGCCGCACTGGACGAACTGACCCCGCCCGTGCAATCAGCGGCCGGGCAGGCGTTCGCGGAATGGACCGCCCGGCTCGCCGACGGGCTCGTCGCCGCGGGCGTCGAACGCGCCACCGCCTGCTCGGTGGCCGGTCTGTTGTTGTCGGTGATCGAGGGCGCCATCGTGCAGAGCCGCGCCCTGAAGTCGGCGCATCCGTTCGACGACGCACGCAACCAGCTCGCGGTGCTGCTGAGGACCTATCTGCCGCCGAGTTGACCGCGGGTGTTTGCCGAGGCCGTTGCCGGGCATCCGGCCGATGTCGGGGCCGTGCGGCAAGCAACGCGTGCGCGGCCGGTGCGACGAAAGGACCAGACCCGTGCCGAACAACACCACAGTCACAGCGCGCACGCCGATCCAGCTCGCGGCGATGGCCGTGGGCGCGGCGTTTCTCCTGGTAGGAGTCCTGGGATTCATTCCGGGCATCACCACGAACTACGACACTCTGGAATGGGCGGGCCATCATTCCGAAGCCCAGTTGCTCGGCCTGTTCAACGTGTCGATTCTGCACAACCTCGTGCACCTGGCCTTCGGTGTCGTCGGCCTGATCGCAGGCGCGAATCCGCCCGCTGCCCGCAGCTTCCTGATCGGCGGCGGCGCGATCTATCTCGTGCTGTGGATCTACGGCCTCGTCATCGATCAGAACAGCGACGCCAACTTCGTTCCCCTCGACACCGCCGACAACTGGCTGCACTTCGGCCTCGGCCTGGCCATGATCGCGCTCGGTGTGATCCTGCCCCGCAAGACCAGCACCGGTCAGCACCTGACGGGACGGCAACCGGGAATCATCGAATAGCGCGGGAGACGAACAGGCGAGGAGGGATTCACCATGGCAGAGACCTATCACGCGCCGTCGCCGCAGACGCGCTCGATCAGCGAACTCGTCGACGACGCCACCACTCAGCTCTCGCGGCTGGTTCGTGACGAGATCCGGCTGGCCCGTATCGAAATGCAAGACCGCACCAAGGGACTCGCCGCAGGCCTGGGTCTCGCCGGCGCCGCTGGCGTGCTGGCCTTCTACGGCGGCGCCGCCTTGATCGCCGCAGCGGTGATGGCGCTGGCCCTGGTGCTGCCGGGGTGGGCGGCGGCCCTCATCGTCGGTGGGGCGTTGCTCGTGGTGGCAGCGGTACTCGGACTGCTCGGCAAGAAGAACGTGTCCGAGGCGGCCCCGCCCATTCCGCGTGAAGCGGTACAGGGTGTGCGCGAGGACCTCGATGTGGTCAAGGAATGGAGGCGATGATGGGCGAGCTCGAACCCGACGAAGCCGAACTGCTGCGCATGGACCGCGATCTGACCCGGCGTGAGCTCGGTGAAACCGTCGCCGAGCTGAGCGGCAAATTCGACGTCCGCTCCCGGGCCGAGGACAAGATGCACGATGTCGCGCAAGCCGGCCGGCATCGCGTGAGCGAGGCGAAGTCGGCCGTGCTCGAAACCACCGATCGGGCTCGCAGCAAGGCCGGGCATCTCGCGCCAGCCCCGGTCGTCGACCGCACCGGACGCGTGGTCGAGAGCGCGCGCCGCAGACCCGCTTATGTCGCGGTCGGCGCCGTCTCCGCGCTTGCCGTGATCTGGTTGATCGTGCGCTGGAGGCGGGCATGAAGGTGCTCTACAAGCCGCTGGGCGCCCTCGTCGGCGTCCTCGGCGGTATCGCGGCCAGCGCCGTCTTCGCCCAGGTGTGGCGCCGATTGAGCGGCGAGGACAACGCCCCCGATGCCACCTCCCGCGATTACGGCTGGCGCGAAGTCCTGCTCGCCGCGGCCCTGCAGGGTGCGATCTTCGGCGTGGTGAAGGCCGCCGTCGACCGCGCGGGCGCCACCGGCTACCAGCGCGTCACGGGCACCTGGCCGGGGAACTGACACCGGGTAGCCACCGCGCGAAGCTGTGCTGCCGCGCAGTCTCCTGCTTGCTCATGCCGGCCGGACCAGACCACCGGTCAACGACCGGTTTCCGGCATCTGCCCGCACCGGACGGTCCGAGGTGACGCCGCGACGGTCATGATCGAGCGGCATTACACTTCTCTATCGCACGCCGAATTGTTGTATTATCTTGTGGCGGGCCGACCAGGCGCACCGCGAACAGTCCCCGGCTACGCAGACGCCGACAACGGACCGCTTCCTGTCCTGCGGAACCCCGGCCGAGAATGGTCATGCGACCTGCATGCCCGAGATTATGAGACGACTGGGATGTCAGGAACGATGACCTTCGAAACCTTCCGCGCCGCCGCGCTACGCTACGTCGACGCCGTGCTGGCCACGCCGATGCAGTTCTTCGTCTTCGCCGTCGGCGCGTGGTTCACCCTCAATGGCATCATCGCGTTCGGGATCTACCCCGACATGGCCTTCGGCAGCCACATGCACGCCTGCACCATCCAGTTCCTCGGCTTCATTCCCGGTGACGGTCAACGGCTGGCACGCTCTATTCCACCTGATCACCGGAATCGCCGGCCTCGTCCTCGCCCCGAAGCACCTCCGCGCTCTCGGATACACCGTGGCCTGCGGTCCCTTCTACCTGCTCGTGGCGGCACTTGGACTCGCGGGCGGGGACAATGTGCTGCACACGATGGCGGTGGACACCTTCGGCAACATCGTCCACGCGATCGAAGGCACCCTGATCTCCGTGGTCGCCGCGATCGGCGCCTACTCCGCCTATGCACGCAAGTCCCTGCCCGCCCGCTGACCAAGGCACCCCGCCGGCTGCGCCCCATCGGTCCGAAGCTCCGCCACTGGCTGCCAGAGCCAGGACTCCGGTGACAGCGCCGGGGCCGCCGGCGAAGTCGACCAGCCCCCGCGTGGCTGCGGGCGATCATCTTGGCTGCCAGCGGTTTTGCTCGATCGCCGAGACGCCGTCCGCGCAGATCTTCCAGTCGAGTATCGAATACATTGCTGACGGAGCGCTGTTCTGCGCAAAGACAGCTGGAGCTTCGGGCGTTTCCGCTGGTGGAAGGTTGTTTGTGGGGCGGGCGGGGCTCGAACCCGCGACCAATGGATTATGAGTCCACGGCTCTAACCGACTGAGCTACCGCCCCCGGATGCGGTGGGTCCGCAGGTGCTGGGAATGGTACCGGGTCGGGCGCGGCGCGGGCCAATCGGGATGGGGCGTGGTTAGGGTGGGGCGTTGGCGCTATTGCTGAGGGGTTGGTATGGCCGGGGTTTTCACGAAAGTGTTGCAGGCACACCAGTGGATCTACGAGCACAGTGGCGGATGGGTGGGGCATCGGCTGCTGTTCGGGAATCCCACATTGTTGTTGCGCACGGTGGGGCGTAAAACGGGGAAACCGCGAACCTCGGCGCTCACATACGCAAAGGATGGGCGCGAATATCTGGTGACGGCGTCGAATGGCGGTTCGCCGCGCCCGCCGGGCTGGCTGGCGAACCTGAAGGCGCGGCCGGAATGCGAGATCCAGATCGGGCGGCGCACACTGCGCGTCACGGCCCGGCCGACGCTGCCGGACGACCCGGAGTACGCGCGGCGTTGGGAGCTGGTGGATCGGGTGAATCAGGGCCGCTACAGCGAATATCAGGCGCGCACACGGCGACCCATCGCGGTGGTGGTGCTCACCCCGGCCGAATGACCGGGGCGAGCACCACCGTCTAGGCGGAGGTGGACGGTCAGTACTGACGTTCCCGTTCTCGTTCCGTGCCGGACCCGGCACTTCGTCCGCGTTCCGATAGCGCCGCGCCGCGTGGTGGACGGCTGGCGATATGCACTACGGACGCAACGAGAATGAGGATCATGACAACTATTGCTGCGGTAAGCACGCAGGCACCATAGCCCCAGAATTCGCTACCCGCTGGTATTCATTTCGGTCGGTTTGTGTTACTCAACAGTGTGCGTCCGATGGCACCGCGCGAATCGATCGCCGCATGCGCCCGATCGGCTTCCGCCAGCGGAAAAGTCTGTCCGATCACCACTTCCCAACGCCCGGAGGCGACCTCCGCCAACGCACGCTCGGCCAGGGCAGACCAATCGGTAGCGTCGGACGCGATGTCGAACAGACCGAGCACCGTGAGACCCCGCTGCTGTGCGGCATCGGTATCGACCGCGGCGAAATCGCCTGCCGCGGACCCGTACCCGATGAACCGGCCGCCGTCGGCGAGTGCTTCGACTGCCGCGCCTCCGAGTTCACCACCGGCGCCGTCGAGTACCACCTGTGCGCCGGGCCCACCGGTCGCGGCCCGAACCTCGTTCACCCACCCGGGTTCGGAGTAGTCGACCAGCACGTCGGCGCCGAGCCGACGGGCCACTTCGAGTTTGGCCGCGCCGCGCGCCGCCGCGATCACTTTCGCGCCGGCGGTGCGCGCGCGTTGGGTGAGCAGGGTGCCGAGCCCGCCTGCCGCCGCGGTGATGAGCACCCACTCGCCGGATTCGATCGCGGCCCGGTCGAAGACCGCCAGCGCGGTCTTGCCGTCGTGGGTCAGCGCGACCGCCTGTTCCAGCGTGACGTCGTCGGGTACCGGAGTGAGCGTTTCAGCCCTGGCCAGTGCCTTCTCCGCGTATCCACCGATCGGCAGGCCACCGCCGATCCCGCTGCGCACGGTCGCCGTACTGACCCGCGTGCCGACCCAGGAGGGGTCGACGTCCGGGCCGACCGCGGCGACCACCCCGCCGATCGCGCCGCCCGGCACGTAAGGCGGCTCGACGGGGAAGAAGTCGGTCCCCCACCCGGAGCGCAGCCGGGTGTCGAGGAACATGACGTCGGCCGCGACCACATCGACCAGGACTTCTCCCGCCCCGGGGACGGGTTCGGGCACATCACGCACCTCGAGAACCTCTGGACCGCCGAACTTCGTGACGTACACCGCTCGCATGACCAACCTCCATCGTCTCCGGATCTTCGGATACGACGAGCCTCGACCCTGAAGCATGGTTCAGGTCAAGCACCGAGGGGCCGTCACTCGATCCGTCCGGCTCAGCCACCACCCCCACAGCCACCACCCCCACAGCCGCCGCCCCCGCCGCCTCCTCCCCCACCGCATCCGCCACCGGTTCCGCCGGAGTCGCCACCGCCCGAGTCACCGGATCCCGCGATCCACCATCCACCGCCCGCGGCGGCCGCAGATCCGCCGCTGGTGCGACGCCTACCCGTCCGGCGATCGGCGCGCGTCCGCTGCGAACCCCGGGTACGCTCGGACCTGGCTGTTTCTGCCAAACGTCGCTGCTTCACGAGGAAGACGATCGCCACTGCCGCCGCGACCGCGACCAGCAGCAGCGCCAGCGCGATGAGAAATTCCGTCATCAGCTCTGGTTACCCGATCACGCAGGGCCGGAACCGCATTCGCAACGGGCCCGCCGAGGGTGGCGGCGGCGGTTCTCGGTCAGGGATGCGCTCAGCCGCCACCACCGCAGCTGGAACCGCCTCCGCCACAACTCGATCCCCCACCACAGCTCGCACCGCTTCCACTGTGATGGCCACCCCCATCCGGATACTCCGAACCGCCTGCCGCCCAGTAGGGTCCCGGCGGCCGACCTCGGTGCCGGGGCCGGCCCGCGCGCTGCACGGCGACCACGAACGCCACGATCCCACCGACCGCCGCGGTCACCAGCACGATCAGCACCAGCGAGAACATGATGAGCCCCATACATCGCAGCGTAGGGCTTCCGGTCCTACAGTGAACTGTGTTCGGATTCAGCAGACGAAGCCGCCGGGAAGTCGAGCTCGCTCGGGTCGATCGGGCGGTCCGGGACCTCGAGCTGCCGGACGCGATCTACAAGACCTGCCCGTGGCAGCCGCGCGAGCTGGTGGAAACCGGTCTGCGGCAGTGGCTTCGGTGTTGCGGAGCGGCCATGCGGGACGGGCAGGTGATCGGGATGCCGTCCCGCGCGGTGGACGAGGCATGGCACGGGTTGATCCTGTGCACCGAGCTCTACGCCCGCTTCTGCGAGCAGGCCTACGGTAGGTTCCTGCACCACTATCCAGAAGGGGTCGCTGCCCGCGCCGGCTCGCACGGCTCGATGAGCGCCCAGCTCGGGCGCACCGTTGTCGCCTGGGCGATGGTGGGCGCCCCCGGTGAGCCGTGCGTGTTGTGGGACCTCGACACCCGCGTCGGCGTCGACGCCCCGTGGGGTATCGACGCCGCGCGCGTGGCGGCCATCGAAGCCGAACTGCGGCGCGCAGAACTCAGGTGAGCTTCACCCGCGCCGCCACGAACCTGCCGATGGCGGGCGCCAACCGGCTCAGGTGATAGTTCACCCGAGCTTCCGGCGTCACCGGGACGATGCTGCGTCCGCGCGAGACCGCCGTCACGATCTGTTCGGCGACCTTGTCCGGGCCGTAACGACGCATCCGGTAGAGGTTGTCGTAGTGCTGCTGCTTGCGCTTTTCCTCGTCAGCGTCGACACCCGAAAAAGTAGTGGTGGCAACGATATTGGTGTGCACGATGCCGGGGCAGATGGTGTGCACCCCGATTCCGCGCCCGGCGAGTTCGGCACGCAGGCAATCGGAGAACATGAAGACCGCCGATTTGCTGGTGGCGTATGCGCTGAACCCCTGCTGTGGTGAGTACGCGGCCATGCTGGACAGGTTCACGATATGCCCCGTACCGCGTTCTGCCATCGCGGGCCCGAATGCCCGGCATCCGTTGACTACTCCGCCGAGATTGATCCGCATCACCCGGTCGAACTCCGCCGACGGGGTATCGAAGAAATCGCCCGCCTGACCCACTCCCGCGTTGTTGACCAGAATGTCGGGCACACCGTGGGTTTCCAGCACGGCCCGAGCATGATCGTTCACCGCGGTTTCGTCGGAAACATCGAGCTGGTAGGCATGGGCGAGCCCACCGGCGGCGGCCACCAGTTCGGCCGTCTCCTTGGCCGCGGCCAGGTTGATATCCGACAGCACGATCTCGGCGCCCCGGCGCGCGAATGCCAATGCCGTCTCGCGTCCGATCCCACTGCCGCCGCCGGTGATCACCACCAGCTGATCGCCGAATTCGCCTCGGCTGCGGCCGATCTCGGCGCGACGCAAGCCACGCGGCGTGGGCCGTCCCGCGAGCGTGTCGATGAGTTCGGTCGTCGCGCTCGCCAGTAGCTCCGGGTGGGAAAACGGCATCCAATGCCCGGCGGGCACATCCCGGCGCCACAGCCGCGTCGCCCAGGTCCGTTCGTCGTCGTAGCCCGCGGGCCGGACCGCGACATCGCGTCCGGCGACGATCAACTGCACCGGCACATCGGTGTGTCGTTCCCGGGGAGCCAGCAGCCGCGGCAGGATATTCGCCCGGTAGATCAGCAGCCCGTCGACGATGTCCTGGCGGAAGGTGCTGCCGAGCGACACATTCGACGCCGAGGTCGCGTTCATCAATCCCACCAGCTGCCGCCAGCGTCCCTCGGTGGCCACCTGACCGAACACGACGCGCGGCAGCACCGGGGTCATGAAGAAGAAGGTGTAGGCCGAGGAGGCCAGCTGGGTGAGCGGCTGCCACACATTGCGCGGCGTCGGCCGCGACAGCCGCGCGCGCACCCATTTGCCGAGATGGTCCAGATTGGGCCCGGAAACCGAGGTGAACGAGGCGACGCGCCGGGATGCGCCCGGTTCGCAGACCGCTTCCCAGATGTGCACCGATCCCCAGTCGTGGGCCAGTACATGCACCGGCCGATCAGGGCTGACCGCGTCGGCGACGGCGAAGAAGTCCGAGGCCAGCTCGTCGAGCCGGAAGTCGGCGGTGCGCCGGGTGCGGGTGGACTCACCGTGGCCGCGGGTGTCGTAGCTGACGACGTGGAACCGGCGCGCCAGCAGCGGCACCACCTTGTCCCACAGGTGATGGGTGTCGGGCCAGCCGTGCACCAGTACCACGGTCTCGGCGGCTGGGTCGCCGTACTCGTGCACCGCGAGCGCGAACTCGCCGTTGTGCACGGTGCGCCGAAGGTGCTCCGGTTCGGATGATCGGGTGGTCACAGGTGGTCTCCTCTACAGGTCCAGCGTCAAACGTCCACCCGCCGAACGGGATACGCAGATGAGCATGTCCCCCGCGGCGCGGTCGGCCTCGGTGAGCACGGTGTCGCGGTGATCGGGCTGCCCGGCCAGCACCCGCACCGTGCAGGTGCGGCAGAAGCCCTGACGGCACGAATACGGCCGGTCCGGCCGGGTTTCCAGGATGACGTCGAGAGCCGTCCGGTCGGCGGGCACCTCGAGCACCTCACCCGTGGCGGCCAGCTCGATCTCGAAGGGCACGCCGTCGACGATCGGCGGCGGCGAGAACCGCTCGGAATGCAGTTCCACGCCGGGCAGGTGCCGGATCGCGTCGGCGACCATCCCGGTCATCGGCACCGGCCCGCAGCAGTAGACGGCGGTGCCGCTGGTGACGGCGGGCAGCAAGGCGGCCGCGTCGGGCAGCCCGTGCTCGTCGTCGGTGCGCACGGTGACCCGGCTGCCGAAGCGCTGCACCTCGTCCAGGAACGGGATGGTGTCGCAGCTTCGGCCGGTGTAGACCATGGACCAGTCGACGCCGAGCCGGTCGGCCAGCCGCATCATCGGCAGGATCGGGGTGATGCCGATTCCGCCGGCGACGAAATGCAGTCGCGTGGCGGGCGATCCGTAGCCGGGCACCGCGAACGGGAAGGCGTTACGTGGTCCGCGCACCGTGATCGGCGTGCCGACGACGAGGTCGCGGTGCACTTCGAGGGAGCCGCCACCACCGTCGGGGATGCGCCGCACGGCGACCCGATAGGCGCGCGTGTCGGCCGGATCGCCGCACAGTGAGTATTGCCGCAGCCTGCCCGACGGCAGTTCCAGGTCCAGATGCGCACCCGGACGCCAGGCCGGGAGTTCGCGGCCGTCGGGTGCGCGCAGCACCAGACTGATCACATCGGTGTCGCTGGCCTCGATCCGGCGTTCGGCGACCACCACCCGGATCCGGCCGTCATCGGCACGCGGCGCGCGCGGCCTGCGATTCACCCATGCGGCCCAGCGCAATCGAGCCTCGACGACCGCGTCGAGCAGCCGCATCGTGCGATCAGTCGACCGTTTGCCGTACAGGTCGGCGGGCGGGGTGGCGATCACGACGCGGCTGCCCGGGCCGCCGGGGACGCGGCCAGATACGCGATGGCCTGCGCGGTGGAACCGACGGATTCCGGGTGGTAGCCAGGCTTGAAGGTCGACATCGCACTTCGCAGCAGCGATGGCACGCCGGGCAACGCTCCCCGCCACATCGCGGCGAAGATCGCCGGCACCAAGCGCGGGTACCCGTAGTCGGGCAGTGCCGGATCCTGGCGGACGAGGAACTTGGTGCCGCGCGCGACGAGCCCGATGAAGGCGGGGAAAACCAGCGTCATGATCGCCGCCCGCCGCAGGTACCCCGCACCGAAATACACCGCGACATCGTGGGCGACGTGGCGATGCTCGACCTCTTCGGCGCCGTGCCACCGGAACAGGTCGGCCACGCGAGGATCGGCGCCGAACTTCTCCAGATCGGCATTGAGCACCCAGTCGCCGAGGTAGGCGAAGAAGTGTTCCAGGCAGGCGATGATGGTCAGCCGTTCCACGAGCTGCTGATGGCGCGCATTGCCGGTGTCGTCACGCGGTCCGAGCGAGATGCGGAACAGATACTCGGCCTGGCGCAGAAAGGGCTCCGGATCGATGCCGTGCGCGGCCAGCACCTCGTGCAGCACCTTGTCGTGGGTCTGGGCGTGCATTGCTTCCTGGCCGATGAAGCCGAGCATGGCTTCACGCAGCTTCTCGTCCCGCACCAACGGCAGCGCCTCGGTGTAGGTGGCGCAGAACATGCGCTCGCCTTCGGGAAGCAGCAGGTTCAGGGAGTTGATCAGATGCGAGGCGATCGGCTCGGCTGCCATCCAGTGCAACGGTGTGCCGGACCAGTCGAACCGCACATTGCGGGCATGCAGCGCCACCGGCCCCGGATCGGTATCCGGGCGCGGCCGGCCCCGGCGAAGTAGCTTCATCGATACTCCTCAGCGTGTCACAGCACCGTCGGCGGCGATCATCGTCGATCTTCCTTCACGACCGTAGCAATAGCATCCACATAGATGCAACCATGGGTTACATACAGATTCCGGACCGAGACACCTCGGTCACGATCTGGCAATACCGGCCGCTACTGTGATGGACTTCGCGCCGAACGGGCGAATTTCTAGAACACGTTCTAGTAGGCTTTTGCTATGGAACAACTCACCGGCCTGGACGCCAGTTTCCTCTATCTGGAGACCGGAACCCAGCATCTGCACGTCTGCGCCCTGCTGATACTCGACCCCGTCGAAGGCACCTACTCCTTCGACGAACTGAAGACCGAACTCGGCCGCCGGCTGCCACTCATTCCGCATATGCGGCGGAAAGTGCACGAGGTGCCGTTCAATCTCGACCATCCGGTTTGGGTCGACGACCCGAATTTCGACCTGGACTATCACATCCGCCGGGTCGGGCTGCCAAGGCCCGCCGGGCGCGCCGAGCTCGCCGAGCTCATCGGCGATATCGCCAGCCGCCCGATGGACCGGGACCGGCCGCTGTGGGAGATGTCGGTGGTGGAGGGCCTCGAGGACGGCAAGATCGCGGTGATCTGCAAATACCATCACGCCGCCGTCGACGGCATCACGGGCACCAACATGATGATGCACCTGTGCGATCTGGAGCCGGGCGCGTCGCGTCCCGATCCACAGCCATGGCAGCCCGAACCGGAGCCGAGCGATCTCGAACTGGCCGCCCGCGCGCTGGTGCGGTTCCCCGGCAAGGTAGGTGTGCTCGGGATGGTGCCCAAGACCCTCGGGATGGTCGCCGGATTCGCGCAGCGGCGACGAAAGAACCAGGCGGGCATGGCGTTACCGTTCTCCGCACCGCGCACCCCGTTCAACAAGGCCATCACCTCGCACCGCGCCGTCGCGTTCACCAAGGCCGATCTTGGCGCGATCAAGGAGATCAAGGCGGCCTTCGGCGTCAAGGTCAACGATGTGGTGCTCACGATCGTCGGCGGAGTACTACGCACCTACCTCGACAGCCATGGCGAGCTGCCCGATCGCTCGCTGATCGCCTCGGTGCCGGTCTCGGTGCACGATTCCACCCGGCACACCGAGGGCATCAACAAGGTCTCGACGCTGTTCTGCCGGCTCGGCACCGATATCGCCGATCCGGAGCAACGGCTGAAGATGCTCGCCGCCACGAACGAGGAAGCGAAGAAGGAGCACGATCTGATCGGCGCCGACTTCTTGCAGGACTGGTCGAAGTACGCACCGCCCAACACCTTTCAGCTCGCCTCGCGGGTCTATTCGTCGCTGAAACTGGCGCAGGCGCATCCGGTGGTGCACAACCTGGTGGTGTCGAATGTTCCCGGGCCGCCGATGCCGCTGTATTTCCTCGGCGTGCGGGTGGACGGCATGTATCCGTTCGGGCCGGTCTTCCACGGCGCGGGGCTCACCGTCACCGTGCTGTCCAATTGCGGCGATCTGGACTTCGGGTTCATCGCCTGCCGTGAATTGGTCCCCGATGTCGGCGAGCTCGCCGATGCGGTACCCGCGGTGATCGCCGATCTGCTGGCCGCGGCGCGAGCTCGGGGCTGATCACGCTCCGACCGACCGCCCTGTTCGCCACCGGCGTCGAACAGGGTCGTCCTTCACAAACGTGCCGCCACCGCCGCGCAGGCCTCGTCGAGCACCGGAACGAACCGGTCCGCGGCGAACGCGCAGGCCGTATGCCCCGCAGGAACCGGATGGATGCTCGCCCCCGGTATCGCGGCCGCCATGTCGATCTGCCGGTACACCGGAATCGCCCTGTCCTTGGTCGTGATGACCACCGCCGTCGGCATCCGCAGGCTCGACAGCCATTCGGTCGCGTCGAACCGGCCGATCTCGGCCAATATCGGAGTCAACGCCCACCCGCTGGTACTGCGGAACTCCCCCATCGCCCATCGGCGCAGCTGTCCGGGAATCAATGCCACCGGCAGCTCCGGTAGCGCTTCGGCCAGCCGCTCGGCCCGCCGATACGGGTAATCGCCCAGCGCACCCGCCATGGCCGCGAAGCTGCGATGAAAGGCCCGCTCGCGCCATTTGTCCTGGAAGCGATACGGAGTCGCGCACAATACGAGCCCGGTCACCCGCTCCGGATGACGGTGCGCGGTCAGCAGCGAGACCACGCCGCCCAGCGAATAGCCCACGCAGACAAAGCGTTCCAGCCCCAGCGCGTCGGCCACCGCGACCACGTCATCGGCGCAATCATCGAGCCGGAAGCGCTGCGAGCGGATGCCGCGCCCGTGCCAGCGTTGATCGAAGAGCACGATCCGGTAGCGCCGCGAGAGCGTCTCCAGCGCGGGAAACCAATTGAGCATCGCGGTGCACGCCGTGCCGTGCAGCAGGATCAACGTCGGCGCGTCCGGCGGGCCGGGAAGGTCGACGACGTAGGTGCGTCCGCGGCCGGGCAGTTCGAGCAGGCGCCCGCCCGGGATCTCATCGATCTCGGGCACCACGAACGGACCGGTCCGCACCGATCGGCCTGTTCCCATCGCGAACCTCCATGGGCTCATCCGCGCACAATTTCTAGAACTCGTTCTACTCAATGATGCCACACCGCGGCCGGGCCGCCGACCCCACGCCACCGCGAATGTTCCACCAATTCCCACGGTCCACACCCGATGGCAAACTTCCGCAGCGAAACCGCGCGGCATTTCTGTAACGTGTTTCACCAGCAGTCAGGGATTACCGAAGAGGAGATCGGCAATGGCACGGTTGACCGGCAAGGTGGCATTGATCAGCGGCGGATCGCGCGGGATGGGCGCCGCGCACGCGCGCGCGATGCTGGCCGAGGACGCCAAGGTGGTGATCGGTGACGTCCTCGACGAGGAGGGCAAAGCACTGGCCGAGGAACTGGGTCCCGATATCGCCTACGTCCACCTCGATGTGCGCGAACCCGAGGATTGGCGCGCCGCCGTCGCGGCCGCCGTCGACCGGTTCGGCTCGCTGAACGTGCTGGTCAACAATGCCGGCATCGTCAACGGCAATCTCATCGCCGACTTCGAATACGCCGAATGGCGGCGGATCATCGATATCAACCTGACCGGCACCTTCCTCGGCATGCAGGCCGCCACCCCGGCCATGATCGCGGCCGGTGGCGGCTCGATGATCAACGTCTCCTCCGTGGAGGGCCTGCGCGGCAGCCCGGGTCTGCACGGTTACACCGCCAGCAAGTTCGGCGTGCGCGGGCTCACCAAGTCGGTCGCGCTGGAGCTGGCGCCTCACGGCATCCGGGTGAACTCCATCCACCCCGGCCTCATCCGCACCCCGATGACCGAGGGCATCCCGGAAGACTTCCTGCAGATCCCGCTCGGCCGCGGCGCCGATCCCGAGGAGGTCTCGGCGCTGGTCACCTACCTCGCCAGCGACGAGTCCTCGTATTCGACCGGCGCGGAGTTCGTGGTGGACGGCGGGTTGACGGTCGGCGTGCCGCACAAATCGTTCTGAACCCGCCCCCCGTCAGGACATGAGCTTGCGGGCGATGGAGCTACCGAATGCCAGGTCGATCATCCGCTCCAGCGTCCGCACGGTCTTGTCGGTGTAGGGGTACCAGAGGTTCTCCTTCTTCAATCCCCACCGATCCAGTAGCACCGGCTGGGCGTGGGTGAAGCCACGCAGGGCGTCCCGGCCGTTGACGTGGCCCAGTCCGCTGTCCTTGCGTCCGCCGAACGGCGCCTCGGGCACCCCGTAGATCACCGAGGCGTCGTTGTGCACCACCGACCCGGTGCGCAGCTGTTTGGCGAGCCGGACCACGGTGTCCGGGTTCTTACTGAACACGCTGCCGCTGAGCCCGTAGGCGCAGTCGTTGGCCATGCGGACCGCCTCGTCCTCGTCGGCGACCCGCATGATCGCCACGACCGGGCCGAAGGTCTCCTCGCGCATCAGGTCCATGTCGTGGGTCACGTCGACGATCAGCGTCGGCTGGAAGAACACCCCGTCCGCGGTGTCGCTCTTGCCGCCGACCAGCACCTTGGCGCCCTTGGCCACCGCGTCGTCGACATGCCTGGTGACGATGTCGAGCTGACGATCCCAGAACAGCGGACCGACATCCTTGCCGGTGCCGGGACCATAAGTGACGGCTCGGGCCTTCTCCTGGACCTTGGCGATGAACTCGTCGGCGACGCTGTCCACCACGTAGATCCGCTCGACGCCGACGCAGACCTGCCCGGTATTGAACATCGACAGATACACCGCACCCGCCGCGGCGCGCTCCAGATCGGCGTCGGCGCACACGATCATCGCGTCCTTACCGCCGAGCTCCATGGTGCACGGGATCAGCCGGGCCGCGCAGGCGGCGGCGATTTTCTTGCCGGTGGGCACGCTGCCGGTGAAGGAGATCTTGTCGATATCGCTGTCCACCAGCGCGGCCCCGGTCTCGCCGTCACCGTGCAGCACCTGCACGACGTCGTCGGGAACACCGGCCTCACGCAGGATCTGCACCGCCCATTCGGCCGAATGCGGCGTCACCTCGGAGGGTTTGAGCACCACCGAGTTGCCCGCGAGCAGCGCCTGCGCGACCGGGTTGAGCGAGAGCACGAACGGACCGTTCCACGGCGTTATCACACCGACAACGCCCAGCGGCTGATAGTTGATGCGGAGCTTCTTCAGCGGGGCGAGGTACCCGTGCAGCCGTCGCTTCTCGTCGGCCAGGTCCTTGCGCGCCCGCCCGCTCCAGTAGTTGAGGAAATCGCAGGAGGGCACGATCTCCACCGCCAGCGCCTCCACCCGCGGCTTACCGGTTTCCGCCTGCACGGTGGCCACGATCTCGTCGCGCCGCGCGACCAGCACCCCGACCGCGCGACGGATGATGTCCGCGCGTTCTTCGACCGGGCGGGCGGCCCATCCCGGCTGCGCCGCACGGGCCCGGCGTACCGCCTCGGCGACCTCGTCCGCGGTGCTCACCACGATCTCACCGACCTCGTCGCGGGTCGCCGGGTTACTCAGGCCGAGCCTGCGGTGGCCGTCGGCCGTTGCGGGCAGCGAGTGGACTATGGCCATGGGAATCTCCTCACCCGAGGAACGCTTCTGAAACAAGTTCTACTTCGGCGCCAGACTACGACATCGCCGACCGGCTGTACATGACCCTCAATCACCTGTTTAAAACGACTGATTGACACGCGGTACGGCACTGGGTCACGATCGACTCGCCGCCCGCTCCCCCCACCGGGCCCGGCCGCCACTCTCGGTACCAGTCGGCAGGAGCCTCATGACAGCCGAAACACCCCACGACAGCTTGAATGCGCCCTACAGCCTGCAATTCCCGTTCAACCGCACGGTCGGCCCGACGATCGGGGCCTTCCTCGGTGGCCTGCGCGAGGGCAGGCTCTTCGGTACCCGCACCGATCGTGGCACCGTGCTGTGCCCGGCCGCCGAGTTCGATCCGGAGACCGCCCGGGCGACCGGCGAGCTGGTCGAACTCGCCGAGACCGGAACGGTGCGGCACTGGACCTGGGTACCGCGCCGCGCCGGCGACGACATTCCGCACGACTACGCCTGGGCGTTGATCAGCATCGACGGCGCCGAGGGCGGGCTGTTCCATGCCGTCGACACCGGCGGCGACCCCGCACGCATGACACCGGGCCTGCGAGTCACCGCGCGCTGGCGCGACGAGCGAGTGGGCAGCATCCGCGACATCGTCTGCTTCGAGCCGGTGGCCTCATGAGCACCCGGCTGCCCGAACCCGTCACCGAGTTCACCAATCCATTCCGGATGGACTACACCTACGTCGCGGGGGTGGGCCGATCGGTGTTCCTGCGCGGACTGGCGAAACGGCACCTGCTGGCCCGCCGCTGCCCGAGCTGCGCCCAGGTGTACCTGCCGCCGCCCGAGTTCTGCTCGCGCTGTCTGACCGAGCTGTCCGAGCCGTTCGAACTGCCCGGCGACGGCATCATCTCGACCTTCTGCGTGGTGAATTTCCCGTTCCCCGGCCAGGTCTTCACCCCGCCCTACGTGGCGGCCCACATCCAGGTGCGCGGCGCCGACACCCGGCTGATGCATCTGATCCAGGAGATCGAGCCCGGCCGGGTGCGCATCGGCATGGCCGTCGAACCGGTCTGGTGCGCCGACGACGCGCTCGAGACATCGATGAACGCCATCCGTTACTACCGGCCCCTCACTGCCGGCGAAATCCGCACCGAGGCAGGAGGTTCCGATGCGTGAGGTGGGTATCGTCGCCTTCGCCCAGTCGCCGTGCGCGGCCGCCGACCGGCGCCACGATATGGCCGAGATCCTGCTGCCGGTGATCCGCCGCGCCCTCGACACCGCAGGCATCACCCGCGACGACGTGGATTTCTTCGCCTCCGGCAGCCACGACTTCTTCGAGGGCCGGACCTTCGCCTATATCGAATCCCTCGATGCGGTGGGGGCGTGGCCGCCGATCTCGGAATCGCATGTCGAGATGGACGCGGCCTGGGCCTTGTACGAGGCATGGAGCTGGTTGCAGCTCGGTGAGGGCGATATCGCGGTGGTGTACGGCATCGGCCGTGGGTCCTTGCCGCAGGATCTGGATCAGGTGATGGCCGCGCAGCTGGATCCGTATTTCCTCGCACCCTTGCGCCCGCATCGCGATGCCATCGCAGCGTTGCAGGCGTCGGCGCTCATCGAGTCCGGCGCGGTGAGCGAACGTGAACTGGCCGAAGTTGTTTCGCGCAGCCTCGCGGCGGCCGCCGGTAACCCCGCCGCACAGATATCCGGCGAGTATCCGGTAGATCAGCTACTGGAAGCGCCCTACATCGCATCGCCGCTGCGCGCCCACGACGTGGGGCCGGCCGGGGACGCGGCGGCGGTCGTGGTGCTCGCCGCGGGCGATGCCGCGCGCAGGCTCGCCGCCCGGCCCGCGTGGGTGCGCGGCGCCGATCACCGGATGGACAGCCACTATCCGGGCACCCGCGATCTCACCCGCGCCGACACCGTCGATGCCGCCGCCGCACGGGCCACCGAGCTCGCGGGCTTCGGCCCGGCCGAGGTAGACATCGCCGAATTACATTGCGAATACAGCTATCAGGAACCGCTGCTGGCGCGCACGCTCGGCCTCGACGGCGCTCGCATCAATCCCGGAGGCGGACCGCTGGCCGGGCGGCCCGCGACCGCCACCGGCCTGATCCGGATCGGCGAGGCCGCCGCGCACATCCTCGACGGGCGCGCCGACCGCACCCTCGCCCACGCCACCAACGGCCCCGCACTCCAGCAGAACCTGATCTGCCTGATGGAGGGAGATCGATGAGAACCGCGGTCATCGGCATCGGCCAGAGCAAGCAGGCCAAGAAACGCGAGGTCACCATCGGCGGGCTGGTCCGCGAATCGGTCGACGCCGCGCTCGCCGACGCCGGACTCGAACACCGCGACATCGACGCCATCGTGCTGTCGAAGACCCCGGACCTGTTCGACGGAGTGATGAATCCGGAGCTGTATCTGGCCGATGCGATGGGCGCACGCGGATTGCCGGTCACCCGGGTGTTCACCGGCGGCAGCGTCGGCGGGCACGCGGCGATCTACGGGGCCCACCTGGTGCAGGCAGGGCTGGCGCGCCGGGTGCTCGTGGTCGCCTATTCCAAGGAATCCGAAGGCGATTTCACCTGGGCGCTCTCGCGCGGCCTGCCCTTCAGCGCCAATCTCGGCGCCGGGGCGGGCGGTCATTTCGCGCCGGTCATCCGTGAATACATCCGCCGGTCCGGCGCACCCGAGCACATCGGCTGGCAGGTCGCGGTCAATCATCGGCTCAACGCGACGCGCAATCCGTACGCGCACATCCAGCGTCCGGATATCACCGTCGAGGAGGTGCGGGATTCGCGGATGCTGTGGGATCCGATCCGGTACCTCGAGTCGTGCCCGTCCTCGGACGGCTCGTGCGCGGTGGTGCTCGCGGGCGAAGCCGACGCCGAGCACAACCCGCAGCCGCCCGCCTGGATCCACGGCATGGCCTGGCGCACCGAGACCGGCCATTTCGCCGGGCGCGACGAGGTGAATCCGGAAGCGGGCAGGCAATGCGCCGCCGAGGCCTATCGGCAGGCAGGCATCACCGATCCGGCCCGGGAGATCGACACCGCCGAGCTCTACATCCCCTACAGCTGGTACGAGCCGATGTGGCTGGAGAACATCGGGCTGGCCGAGGTCGGGGCGGGCTGGAAGATGGTCGATTCCGGTCGCACGGCCTTCGGCGGAGAACTGCCGATCAACCCGTCGGGCGGGGTGCTGTCCGGCAACCCCACCGGCGCTACCGGCCTGCTGCGGTTCGCCGAGGCCGCGCTCCAAGTGCGCGGCACCGCGGGCGCCCATCAGGTGCCCGACGCGAAACTCGCCATCGGCCACGCGATGGGCGGCGCCTCGCAATTCCATGCCCTGTGGGTCGTCGGCAGCGACCGACCCGAGCACTGATCACCAGCACACATCAACGCGCACAGCGCTTTCGAGGAGAAACACCGTGAACCAGCGAGCCTTCGTCATCGGCGTCGGGATGACGAAATTCGAGAAGATCGCCAGCCGGGACTGGCAGTACCCGGATATGGTCGCCGAGGCGGTGGGCGCGGCGCTGGCCGACGCGGGCATCGAGTACGGCCAGGTGCAGCGGGCGGCCGTCGGCTACGTCTTCCAGCCGTCGACGGCGGGTCAGCGCGCCCTCTACGACGTGGGCCTCACCGGCATTCCGATGGTGAACGTGAACAACAACTGCGCCACCGGTTCCACCGCGCTGATGCTGGCCCGCGAATGGGTGCAGGCCGGGCTGGTGGACGTGGCGCTGGCCGTCGGCTTCGAGCAGATGACCAAGGAGGCCATGGCCGGTTCGGGCACACCCGCGGTCAGCACCATCGACCGGCATATCGCGGTTCTGAAGTCCACCAACGGTTTCGGTACGGCGCCGCTGACCGCTCAGTTCTTCGGCGCCGCGGCCGCCGAGCACATGCGCCGCTACGGCACCAGCCGTGCGCAACTCGCCGGCGTCGCGGTGAAGAACCACGAACATTCGACCCGCAACCCGTACGCGCAGTTCCAGGACGCCTACACCCTGGACCAGGTGCTCGGTGACAAGCCGGTGCACGATCCGCTCACCCGCTCGCAGTGCTCGCCCATGTCCGATGGTTCGGCGGCCGCGGTCGTCGTCAGCGAGGCGTTCGTCCGGGCTCACGGTCTCGCCGACCGCGCGGTGGAGATCCTCGGGCAGGCGCTGGCCACCGACGACACCTCCTCCTTCGGCACCGAATCCATGATCGATGTCGTCGGCGCTCCGATGACGCACAAGGCCGCCGCCGAGGTCTTCACCGCCACCGGAAGCACCATCGACGAGGTCGATGTGATCGAGCTGCACGACTGCTTCTCGATCAACGAACTCATCACCTACGAGGCACTCGGCATGTGCGCGCCCGGCGAATCGGGCGCGCTGATCGACTCCGGCGCGACCACCTACGGCGGACGCTGGGTGGTCAACCCGTCCGGCGGGCTGATCTCCAAGGGGCATCCGCTCGGCGCGACCGGCCTGGCCCAGTGCGCCGAGCTGACCTGGCAGCTGCGCGGCGAGGCCGGGCCGCGTCAGGTCGAGGGCGCCCGCCGCGCGCTCGCACACAACCTCGGGCTCGGTGGCGCGGTGGTCGTGACGCTCTACGGTGCACCCGGCCCGCTCGATTAGGGTGCGCACGTGAGCCGAGGACTTTCGACGGAACCCGCGCAGGCGGGGCCGGATGACACCGCCCTGCCCACCGACAAGCGCCTGATCCGCGCCGCCGAACGGCTGTTCGCCGAGCGCGGGATCGACGCGGTGTCGCTGCGGGCGGTGATGTCGGCGGCCGGCGCGAACGTCGCCTCGGTGCACTACCACTTCGGTTCCAAGGACGCGCTGGTCGAGGCCCTGCTCGAACAGCGAGGCGGGCAGGTGTCGCAACGGCGGTCCGAATTGCTGGACCACATCGAGGCTTCCGGCGACGCCACGGCCCGCTCCTTGGCCGAGGCGTTCGTCCGTCCGGTGGCCGAGCAGATCGCCGCGGGCGGTACCGCGTGGGTCACCATCGTCGCGGGCATCATCGGCAGCAGGCATCCCGCGCTGTCGCGGATCACCGAGGGTTTCGCCCCGCAGGCACGCCGGTTCACCTCGCTGCTCGGCGCGATCTATCCCGACGTCCCGGCCCGCACCATCCGGTTCCGGCTGACCCAGGCCATGAGCCTGACCTTCCAGGCCCTCGGCGATCTCGACGGACTGCGCGACATGCTGGCACTGAGCGGAACCCGGCTCACGCCGGAGGAAGTACTCGAGGAGCTGATCGATCTGGTGACCGCGATTCTCGCCGGTCCGCCGGATCGCTGATTCCGCCATCTGTTTCGCCGCGCAGCCGCGATCGAATCCGTTCGCGGGGGCGTGCGTTCGTGCCTACTTCGAGAGCATTCCGCCCGCATCTGAGCGACAACGAATGTCGTTTGTCGCTCAGATGCGGGCGGAAAGTACTTGGCCCCTGCTGCTGACCTCCACAAGGCCGCGCCGGCGGAACACGTCGCCCCGCCGGCGCCCGCGAGAGCTCAGTTCACCTGGCGGGCACCGTCGCTCCAATACTGCGCGCGCAGAGCCTTCTTGTCCGGCTTGCCCAGCGGGCTGAGCGGGATGCTGTCGGCGACATCGATGGACTTGGGCGTGTATACGGCGCCCTTACGTTCCTTCACCAGCGCCTGCAACTCCTCCACCGTCACTTCGCGGCCCGCACGCAGCACCACGACGGCCTTCACGGCCTCGCCCCATTTGTCATCGGGCACACCGATCACCGCGGCGGCACTGACGGCGGGATGCGCGGACAGCACATCCTCCACTTCCCGTGGATAGACGTTGAAGCCGCCGGTGACGATCATGTCCTTCTTGCGGTCGACGATGTAGAGGAAACCGTCGGCGTCGCGTCGGGCGATATCGCCGGTGTGCAGCCAGTCGTGTTCGGTGGCCTCGGCGGTCTGCTCGGGCTTGTTCAGATAGCCCTTCATCACCAGCGGGCCGCGCACACAGATCTCGCCCGGCTCACCCGTCGGCACCTCGTTGCCCTCGTCGTCGAGCAACGCGACGTGCAGCCACGGCACCGGGCGGCCACAGCTGGCCAGCCGCTCGGGCACGGCCGGATCGTGATCTTCCTTGCGCAGCACCGAGATCGTCATCGGGCATTCGGCCTGGCCGTAGAACTGGAAGAAGATCGGGCCGAACTTCTCGATCGCCTCGGCCAGCCGGGTCGGTGAGATGGCCGAGGCGCCGTAGAAGACCGTCTCCAGGCTCGACAGGTCGTATTTGTCGAGATCGGGGTAATCGAGCAGGGCGTAGAGCATGGTCGGGACCAGCATCGTCGAGGTGATGCGGTACTTCTCGATGGTGGCGAGCACGGTCGCCGGATCGAAACCGGGCAGCACCACGATGGAACCGCCTTGCAGGCTGGTCGGGTTCCAGAACGCGCCACCGGCGTGGCTGAGCGGCGTGCAGACCAGGAAGCGCACCTCCTGCGGCCACTGCCATTCGGTCATCTGGATGCGCAGCAGCGTCGCGCCACCGCGGAAGCTGAGCATCACGCCCTTGGATTTGCCGGTGGTGCCGCCGGTGTAGGCGAGGCTGACGGTGTCGCCGGGGGCGACGTCCGGGGCCACCAGCGGGGCAGGTGCGAAGGCGTCGGCGGCGGCCAGCAGATCGGTGCCCGCTTCGGTGGGGCCGAAGGCCAGCAGATTCTTCAGCCCGGGGACCCGCTCGGCGAGCTGGGCGGCGCGCTGTTCGTATTTGTCCGGATCGTAGACGAGGGTTTCGATGCCCGCGTCCTCCAGCACGTAGGCGTGATCGTCGAGCGAACCCATCGGGTGCAGTGCGGCGAACCGGACCCCGGTGACGGCATTGGCGCCCTGGGTGAACAGCACCTCCGGCCGATTGGCCGACAGGATCGCCACCGGGCTACCGACCCCGAGGCCGAGCGAGGTGTATGCCTGGGCGAACTTGCTGATCTGGTCGCGCACCTGCCGGTAGGTCAGCTGCTCGTCGCCGATATGCACCGCGGTCCGGTCGGCATACAGCTCGAGCGAGCGGATGAGCATATCGACCGCCAACGGCTCCCGATGGAGGAGATCGACCTCGGTGATCTGCGGATCAGTGTTCATTCATGCGCCTTCCGGGCCCGCGTCGTCGACAGATGCACCCTCAAAGTTAGAACGCGTTCTAGTTCGGGGCAAGGGGTGCGCGCAGATCCGTTCCGGTCCGCGCCCTCGGCCGACACTCCCGGCCACGACACTCCGATAGCCGAGAAGATGCGCGCCGTGAATCCCGAGCTGTCGTCGGTGACCGCTGATAACCTCTGGGGCACAAGCGATTCACGTTCGTCAGGGGGCGAGGGATGAGCACACCGGCCACGCATCGGGATCGGTCGCCGAGGCCGCGATGAGCACACCCACCGACGAGCCGACGCGCTTCCTGGCGGCCGCGGTTCACCTCGACGACGCGCTGGCCGATGCACTGGTCGAGGAATATCTGGCGGAGCCGAAACGGGCCGTTCCGCCCTCGCCGGGAGTGGACGCCGTCACCGTGCTTCGCGAGGCGGCGGCAGCCCAGTGGCGGCGGCGCACCATCAACCTCGTGCTGGTGGCCACGCTCATCCTGACCACCGTGTTCTCGCCGATTCTGGTGCTCGTCTGGCTGATCGCCGGGCTCACGTGGCGGCTGTGCGCGGCGATCGTGGCCCGGTTGGCGCAGGGCAGGGGCGGGTCCAACTGGTTCCTCGCCGAGCGGCACCGGCGATGGTGGGTCACCGCGCTCGCCTGGTCGGCGCTCAGCGCGTTGTCGACCGCGCTGCCCTCGCTGGCCATGGAATCGATCGGCGAGCCGATCCTCACCACCCCTGATTCCGCCCTGTCCACCGTGTTCATGCTGATCACCCTCGCCCTGGTGACCGCGATGCTGTGCCTGCTGATCGCCCGGCACTATCTGCCGTGGCAGGTCGCCACCACCTGGTACGGCTACGGGCGATATCAACCGGACAGTCCACCGCGAGAGGCCGCCATCACCGCGAGCGCGCCGTACGCCGACCGGCTGCACCGCATCTCCCAGGATCAGCTGCGGCGCGCGCAGGACAGCTCGGGCGAGGTCGTGGTGTATCGCGGCCACAAACCGTTCGTCGGCGCGGGCGTCCGGGTCCGGTCCTGGTCGTCGGCGCTGGAACTGTATGCGAGCTCGGAGACCGCCGAGTCGGCCGATCCCACGCGCGCCACCGACCCGGTGCCGAGGTTCGAGCCCCGTGAGCTCCAGGAGTTCGTCACCGCAGATCTGAAAACACTGCGCAGATCGCCGACCCTCACCCCGGGCCGGCGCTTCGCCGAACTCGGCGTCACCAGCTGGGCCCTGCTCTCGCCGGCAGACCTGTTGCACAATCCGTCCGGGCGCGCGCTGCTCGGCCGGCTCGATGCCGGCGCGGAACCGGAGTTGAACGCCGAAGATTGGGCGGCACTGAGCAACGAATCACCGGAGTGGTTACGCTATTACCGCTGCTACCGGCTGGACGGCTGGGCGCGGCAACTCGCGGTATCGGGCTTTCTGCACGTCGGCTGCGAGGAGCGGATGCTCGTGCTCGAATGGCATGGATTCGTCCTTGCCCCGATCGCGCCCGAATTCCGCCGCGTCGATTCCCCGCCGAGCATGCTCGAACTACGCACACTGTGGGCCGCCGCGGGCGATCTGGCGTTGTTGCCCACCTCCGTGCCCGGCCGGATCGCCGATGTGATCCGTGGCGTGTCGGCGCGCCGCCGCGCCGGTGGCTCGTGGACCACGCCGGATCAGGCGGAGCAGGTCTTCGGAGCCGCCGCGAGCATCCGGGAACTCGGCGCGGGCGACGAACTCGCCAACCTGTTCCAGGAAACCGACTGCGACCGCTACCTCAAGATCCTCGAGCAGCGCACGCTGGATTCCGTGCATCGGTTCCTGCGGGAAAAAGGCATTGCCGCCAAGGGATTCGCCGACATGGTCCAGCAGATCAACAACTCGACCGTCATCAACAACTCGAACGTCATCGCCGGGAATATCGGCGGCATGGGCAATTCCGGCTCGGTGGGAGCCGGCGCCGGCGCTGCGACGAACTAGGAGGCCCTCATGTCAGATTCCTCGGTCAACATCACCGGCGGGCGGGTGGCCGCCGGAAACATCGGCGGCTCGGGCAACAACGGGCAGATCACCGGCCCGGTCGATCTGTCGGCAGGCGCGGAGACCGATCAGCTCGCCACCGCTCTCGCCGAACTTCGCGAGGAACTCGCCCGGCTGCGCGCCCAGCTGGCCGCGGCCCCGGATTCGGCCGCCGATGTCGACGATGTTCTCCAAGACCTCGCCGACCCGGAACCGGATATCCCGGCCGCCACCACCCGATGGGAGCGATTGCGCCGGCGCATCCCCGAGCCGTTGCAGAATCTCGACACCATTCAGCAGATCGTCGGCCTCCTGGAACAGGTGCGCGGACTGGCATCCTGATGCGGCCGTGACCTTTTCACCAGCCGGCCGCCAGTTGCATCCACACCAGCATCACCACCACGCTCAGCAGGCAGACCGGGCCGAGGGAGCGCTGCATCTTCACGCGGGTGGGACCGGGGGCCGCCCACACCACCCAGAGCGAGGTGGTTCCGAGTGCGGCGAAGGTCAACCAGGTCACCACTATGCCTGCGAGGTACATCCGGCTTCGCCCTCCTGTCCGGGCCCGGTGCTGCGCACGGCATTGCTCACGCGCCGTTGATATCTCGGCGCCGAGATGCGTCCGATTCCTCGCTCCGACGCGGCGGCGCGGACGCGTTCGCACCCTGACGATTTCACCGGGATGATCACCGTATCCGGTGCGATTCGCGGAAACGCGGGTAGCGATGAGCAATTGGACAGCTCACAGCGTGTGCTCTTCGAGAATTGTTTCCACACACATTGATCAGGCGAACCCGAGGCACGATCTATTTCATACAGTTCAGCAGAACCGCTGCTCAACGCCGGGAACAGCTGATACTCCGATGTTCTCGGACGACATCACACAAGATCCCGCCGCTGTGACTGTCCCCTGTGCCGAATGCCGGTGAACGTTTTTCGTGAAGTTTCCAGAGACCACGCTTCTTCCCGAGATGGCGCCGATTCCGCAAATACCGTTGGCGCAGTTTCGATGCCGTTGAATTCGCGGCGGCAGCGTTGTTCAGGAAGGCATGTGATGAGACGTAGTACCTCTGGCCGGTTGTGGCGTTCGGTGCTGGTGGCGGGCGCGGTGGCGCTGGCGTTGACGTCGGTGGGTGGTCGGGCTGCGGCTGCGCCGACGGAGCAGGATTTGGCCGATTATATTGCGGCGGGTCGGTCGGTGGCGGGGCCGGTGGCTGATTCGGGGTCGAGTTCGGGGTCGGCGTGTGATTCGGGGTCGGGTGCGGGTTCGGGTAATGGTTCTGGTGATTGTTACGGCGGGTCCGGGAGTAGTTCGGGGTCGGCGGGTGGGTATGCCTCCGACACGGTGGGGTGGGGTCCGGCGCAGACGTCGTGGCTGGCGGCATTCGCCTATGGGCTGGCCAATGGTGATGCGGCGCCGCCGGGGGCCAATGACTGGAATTGCAAGCCGACGCCCGAGCATCCGCGGCCGGTGTTGTTGATCCACGGCACGTGGATGAACGCCTACAACGGCTACGCCTATATGGGGCAGCCGATCAAGGATGCCGGGTTTTGCACCTTCACCTTCAACTACGGTCGCTCCAACCTGCTCGAGGGCGGTGGCCTGGGGTCGGTGCTGCCCGGGGTGATGGGCACCGGGTATATCCAGGATTCGGCCAAGCAGTTGGCGGTGTTCGTGGATCGGGTGCTGGCCGCCACCGGTGCCTCCGAGGTCGATATCGTGGCGCACTCGCAGGGTGGGTCGATGTCGAACTGGTACACCAAGTTCGAAGGCGGCGCGGCGAAGGTGAAGAACCTGATCACCTACGGCGCCACCCATCACGGCACCAGCCTGGACGGGATCGGCGCGCTGGGGC
Organism: Nocardia sp. CDC519; assembly: GCF_059509835.1. Lineage (NCBI taxonomy): Bacteria > Bacillati > Actinomycetota > Actinomycetes > Mycobacteriales > Nocardiaceae > Nocardia > Nocardia sp. CDC519. The sequence goes on from NZ_CM183377.1 coordinate 5,422,590, forward strand.
GTGCGATCAACAACCTGGGCATCGACATCCTCGGGTTCATCGAGATCTTCGTCGGGCATGCCGGGATCCAGCAGACCATCGGCTCGGACTTCGTCAACCAGCTCAACGCCAATGGGGACACCGTGGCGGGGGTGGATTACACGATCGTGGGTTCCCGCTACGACGAGATCACCAATCCCTACGACCTGACCTTTTTGAAGCCGGGTCCGGGGGCTACCGTCCGCAACATCACCCTGCAGGACGGTTGCGAACAAGACATCTCCGACCACCTGACCATGATGTATTCCCCCCGCGCGCTGTCGATCGCGTTGAATGCCCTGGATCCGGTGCAGTTCCCGCAACTGCAATGCACCTTCAACCCCTGGCTCATCGGCGGCGGCGGACAACTCTGACCACCCCCTAGACCGGCACCCACCGGACCGGATCGACACCGACTCCGGCCGGTCCGGTGGGAGCCCGGCCGCCGCCCGCACCCGAAACCGGTGACCCGCGCCGGTTCCGTCCGACGGCCGGCGGATGCCCATCGAGCGGCTCAGGCCCTGCCCGCTCGGTGGGCATACCCATATCCGTGGCACGTTGCGATCGACGGCAGGCCATCCCCGGGCGGTGCCACGGGTGCGATTTCCAGCAAACACGATCTGCCGGCTACGGAAAGGCCACTACGTTCCAGGGCATTTCAGCGCATCGCAGGATCCACTGTCGGCCCAACGGCATTCACGACGCGATTGCGCTGGTCGAGCCAGCAGGTACCGCGACTGGTCAGGCCAGACGCCACCTACGGCAAGACCCTCACCGACCGGCCGACGAGCATCCGCCCCGGTCTCGTAGTGGCTCGACCCGGTCCACCGCCCGCAGGTCCCGCCGGAACCATCCGCGCTGCCTGTGCACAGGACCGCGATGGGATCGAGGGGCGCGGCCGTGGCGCTCGCTGGGACCACCGCGGCCGCACCGGATAGCAGGGCGGCGACGACCGTCACCGTTCGATGCCCGAATCCGGCCATGACGTACGTCCTGAACTGGCCGCACGAGCGGCCGTGTCTTCACATCGGATACAAGCTGTGCTTGCGCGGGTTGAACTCCGCCGCCGCGGCCTTGTCCTGCAGCAGGCGCAGTGCGTGCCGCAACTCCAGGCGGGTGGTGGACGGTTCGATGACGGCGTCGATGTAGCCGCGCTCGGCGGCCACCCACGGCGTCGCGACGGTGGCGTTGTACTGCTCGATCATGAACTCGCGCACCGCAGCCCGCTGTTCGGGCGGCACCTGTTGCAATTGCCTGCGCCCGGCGATGTCGACGGCGCCCTCGGCACCGATCACCGCGATGCGGGCGGTCGGCCAGGCGAAGCTGACATCGGCGCCGAGCTGCTTGCACGCCATGAACCCGTACGCGCCGCCGTACACCTTGCGCACGACCAGATTGATGATCGGCACGGTCGCCTCGATGATCGCGCGCGGCACCCGGCCACCCCGGATGATGACGCCGTTGCGTTCCTCCTCGACGCCGGGCAGGATCCCCGGCGTATCCACCACGAAGATCAGCGGCAGCCCGAACGCATCGCACAACCGGATGAAGTAGGTGGCCTTGTCCGAGCAGTTCGCATCCAGCGCACCACCGAGCACCAGCGGTTGATTCGCCAGCACCCCCACCGGGCGGCCGTCGACCCGGGCGAAACCGGTGATCAGGTTCGGGGCATGGGCCGCCCGGATCTCGTGGAAATCACCGTCGTCGAAGATCCGCAGCAGGATCTCGTGCATGTCGTAACCCTCGCGATCGGAGTCCGGAATGATCGACTCCAATTCGAGGTCATGCATGGTGATCTCGGGCTCGAGACCGGGGTTGACGATCGGCGGCTGCTCCACACAGCTCGACGGCAGATAGCTCAGATACTTACGCGCCCAGTCGAAGGCGTCCTGCTCGGTCTCGCACACCTGATGGATCACACCGTTGCGGGCCTGCACCTCGGCGCCACCCAGTTCCTCGGCGGTGACATCCTCACCGGTGACCGCCTTGATCACCTCGGGGCCGGTGACGAACATATGCGCCTTCGGCGTCGCCACCAGCACATCGGTATTGATCGGCCCGTACACCGCACCCGCCGCGCATTTGCCCAGCATGATCGACACCTGCGGCACGAAACCGGACAGCCGTTCCTGGCAGCGGCTCATATGGGCGAACCAGGCCAGGGAGGCGACCGCGTCCTGGATCCGCGCCCCGCCGGAATCGTTGATCGTCACCACGGGGCAGGCCTTCTCGAAGGCGAAGCGCAAGATATGGGTGAGCTTGCGTCCGAACATCTCACCGACCGAACCGCCGTACACGGTCTGGTCGTGTGCGATCACCACCACGGGCCTGCCGTCGATGCGGCCGTGGCCGGTCACCACGCCGTCGCCGTACATGGCGTCGGGGTCACGCGGATTACGTACCAGCCCGCCGATCTCGGCGAAGGTCCCCGGATCCAGCAGCGCCTGCACCCTGGACCGCACGCTGGGGATGCCCTTCTGCGCACGTTTGGCGATCCCGGCGGCACCCGCCGGCTCCGCCGCGACGGCCAGCACCTCGCGCAATCGGTCCAGCTTCGTTTCGGTGCCAGTCGTCATCCGGATATGCCTCTCGCCGTGCAGTGGTCCGGCCGAAGATAACCGGGCAGGCACACGAGTTCGGCGCTGTGCGGCGCAGTCTGGACACACTCACAGCGTCAGCGGATCAACCACTGGCGATATGACCAAAAAAGATGTGCGCGTCGGCTCAGGATCCGCTGTCGCCGCGGCGCAACCGCTGGGCCGCCGCGACGGCTTCCTGCTTGGAGAACCCGTCCGCCATCCATTCCGAGTCCACATACCAGGCTCGCCAGGTCCCGTCACCACGCTGTTCGGTCCGCAAACTCTGGTCCATGGCAATCACCCGGGACTCCCCTGTCTGGTCGTCGGTCATCGACCTCGCGGTCGATCTGAGGCGGACCAGACCCTACAGCCCGAGCGCGGCAAGGGCACGGATTCGGTGGTGCGGCGGCCCGGTTGTAATACAACCGGCATGGAGCCTCGCCCAGCCACCGGCACCCGGCCTCGGCCGATCGACCGATCTCCGGGCCGCGCCGCGCCGACGCTCCGATGACACACACAGGCCGCCGTGTCCTGAACGATGTCCAGTATCGTGGATGGGTACTGCTGTCTCACGGCTGCGTGCGGCGGTATGACCCGAAGGATGCGAACAATGCTCGAACCCATTCGACCCATCTCAGGCGGCTCCACCGTTCGCGGCGCGGCCGACCCTGGATACCGCAGAGCGGTCACCGCATTCGCGCGGTTGTTCGCCGGGGGCCGCGGGGGCGGTGCGCTGGCGGTCTACCATCGCGGAATTCCCGTGGTGGACATCTGGACCGGAATCGCGGATGCCGACGGCAACGAATGGCAGAAGAATACCGGCGCCGTCTCGTGGTCGACCACCAAGGGCATCACCGCGACCGTTGTGCACCGCTTGGCCGCGCGCGGCCTGATCGACTATCGCGCCCCGGTCGCGGAGTACTGGCCCGAATTCGCCGCCAACGGCAAGAAAGCCATTACCGTCGCGGAAGTACTCAGCCATCGCGCCGGGCTTTCCCGCATCGGCCCCTTGGCCAGGAACACCACCGAGATGCTCGACCACGTCGCGATGGAGGAGCGTCTCGCCGCCGCACGGCCCGATCGGTTCCGTGGCCTGCCCGCCTACCACGCGATCACCTACGGCTGGCTGGTCGCAGGCATCGCGCGCGCCGTGACCGGCAAGGGAATGGCCGAGCTGTACCGCACCGAATTGGCCGAACCGCTCGGCATCGACGGGTTGCACCTGGGAGCACCGCCCGCGAGCAGTGATGTCTCCGTGGCGACGCTGTCCGGCTCGTCGCTGCCGCTCGGCCTCCCGAACGCCGAGCAGATCCTGCGGACCACCACCCGATTCATCGGCCCGGGAACAGGATTCATCCGATCGATCTACGCCGCGGGCATCGCCGATCTCGCCGCCGGGCCCGAGGCGCCCATCCTGCGCAGCGAAATGCCCGCCGCCAACGGCGTGTTCACCGCGCGTGCGGTCGCGGCGGTCTACAACCTGCTCGCCACCGACAACGCACTGCTGTCGCGGCGACGGGTCCGCGCGGCCTCGCGGATCCAGACCTACCTGCCGGACCGCAACCTGCTGCTGCCGATGGGCTGGCGTCTCGGTTATCACTCATGGCCCATTCCTGGCGCACCGGGCGGATTCGGCCATATCGGACTCGTCGGATCCGGCGGATGGGTCGATCCCGACAATGAGCTGGCCGTCGGCTTCGTGCACAACTGGCTACCCGAGGCCACCAAGCTGCCACGCGACCAGCTGATTCTTGCCCGGCTGCTCACCCCCATCGTCCGTGCGGCCGCCGCACCGGCATCCGAAGACAGGTCCAGGCAAGCGAAAGCCGGGTGATCGGCGCCCCGCCGCGCCGCGCCCGGAGGTAGTGAGGAGCCGCGATGATCGACCTGATCGCACCGACCGACGCGATCTTCCTGCTGAACGAATCGCGCGAGCACCCCATGCACGTGGGCTCGCTCCAGCTGTTCGAGCCGCCGGAAGGCGCAGGGCCGGATTTCGCTCGGTCGATCCATCAGCGGCTCGTCGACTCGCCGGTGACCGATCCGACGTTCCGCAAACGTCCGGGCCGGATCCTCGGCGGCATCTCGAGCCTGGCCTGGACCCACGACGACGAGGTGGACCTCGACTATCACGTGCAGCGGGCGGCCCTCGCCTCTCCCGGCCGGGTGCGTGAATTGCTGGCGATGACCTCGCGTTTGCACAGTGGGCTGCTCGACCGGCATCGGCCGCTGTGGGAACAGCATCTCATCGAAGGGCTCGACGACGGCAGATTCGCCGTCTACACCAAGGTGCACCACGCGTTGATCGACGGCGTCGCGGCCCAGCGACTGCTGCGGCGTACCCTCACCACGGACTCCTCGGACACCGAGATCCGGACGCCGTGGAACCTGCCGAGGCGTTCGCGGTCCGGCTCGTCCGGCGGCCGTTCCCGCGCCACCGACGCCGCCCGGACGATCGGGAAGCTCGCGCCGTCGACCGTGTCGCTGATTCGCTCGGCGCTCACCGACCAGCAGCTCACGCTCCCGTTCGCCGCACCAGACACCCTCTTCAACGTGCGCATCGGCGGTGCCAGGCGATGCGCCGCCCAATCGTGGCCGCTGGACCGGATCCGCGCGATCAAGGCCGCGACCGGGGCGACCGTCAATGATGTTGTGCTGGCGATGTGTTCGGCCGCGCTGCGCACCTATCTGCTGGAACACAACGCACTCCCCGATACCCCGCTGATCGCCATGGTTCCGGTGTCGCTGCGGACCGAGAGCGAAGCCGACAGCGGTGGAAACATCGTCGGAACCATCTTGTGCAATCTCGCGACGCACAGCGCCGACCCGGCCGAGCGCCTGGAGATCATCAGCGCCTCGATGCGGGAAGGCAAACGGCTGTTCGCGGAGATGCCGAGAATCCAGGCCTTGGCGGTGTCGGCGGTGATGATGTCGCCGCTGGGGCTGGCGAGCCTGCCCGGTTTCATCTCGATGACGCGCCCGCCGTTCAATATCGTCATCTCGAACGTGCCCGGCCCCGAGCAACCCATGTACTACTGCGGGGCGCGGATGGACGGCAGCTACCCGATGTCGATCGTGCTGGACGGGCAAGCACTCAACATCACCCTGTCCTCCAATGCCGGCAACCTCGACTTCGGCATCGTCGGCTGCCGCCGCAGCGTGCCGCATCTGCAACGGCTACTTGCGCATCTCGAGACCGGGCTCACCGAGCTCGAACACGTCACGGCGTGATGTCGCGACGGCACAGTCGAGGCTGTTCGACCGTGCCGCCGCGCGGCGTCCTCGGCAGCTGTGCCATGCTGGGTGACGAGTACGGGTTGTTCACGTGATCGCTCGGCTCGCAACAGGAAGCAAAAACAAAGTATGTCGCAAGGCAGTGTGAAGTGGTTCAACGGCGAAAAGGGCTTCGGGTTCATCGCGCAAGATGACGGCGGTCCCGACGTTTTCGTCCATTACTCCGAGATTTCCGGCTCCGGCTACAAGTCCCTCGAAGAGGGCCAGCGGGTCGAGTTCGAGGTCGGGCAGGGCCAGAAGGGCCCGCAGGCCCAGAGCGTCCGCGCCATCTAGGAGCGTTCAGCCCAGGAACCCGCGCCGCGGCGCGGGTTTCTTGCTTTCCGGGCCTCTCCCGGCATGCTCGGCCACCAGATGCGGTCCCCGATTGTGGCGAAGACGGCCGGGATGATGATCGTGCGCACGATGAAGGTGTCGAGCAGGATGCCGAGACCCACCACGATGCCGAGCTGGGTGAGGGTGATCAGCGGCAGCACGCCGAGCACACAGAACACGGCCGCCAGCACGAGCCCGGCGCTGGTGATGACCGTGCCGGTGGTCGAGACCGCACGCACGATCCCCTGTGTCGTCCCGTGCCCTGGCGTCTCTTCGCGAGCGCGGACCACCAGGAAGATGGAGTAGTCCACGCCGAGCGCCACCAGGAACAGGAAGGCGAACAGCGGCACATTGGTGTCGATGGCGGGAAATCCGAACAGGTGCACGCTTGCCCAGCTGCCGAGTCCGAGCGCGGCGAGCGCGCTCAGCACCGTCACCGCGACCAGCACCAGTGCCGCCGGGATCGCCCGCAGCAGTCCGATCAGGATGATCAGCACCGCCACCAAGATGAGCGGCATGATCACTGCGCGGTCCCGGCTCGCGGCGTTCCGGGTATCGAGGGCCTGGGCGTCGCTGCCCCCGACGAGGGCGTCGGCGTCGGGTATTCCGGCCAGGCGTTCGCGCATCGACTCGATCCGATCGAAGGCGCGTTCGGACTCCGGGGCCGCATCGATCACCACCGCCCAGCGGGTCAGCCCGGTATCGGCGGTGCCGGTTCGGGTGACCCGCTGCACCCCAGGCGTCTCCGTCAGCACCTGCTCCGCCCGCGCCGCCGCGGCCGAACGCGCGACGACGACCGCCGGATCGCCGGTGCCTGCCGGAAAGTGCGCGGCCAGGGTGTCGAAGCCGGCCACCGACTCGGCCTGCACCCGGAACTGCTCGGTCTGCGAGAGCCCGATATCGACGGTGAACAGTCCGGCCGCACACACCACCAGTGCCGCCGTCGCGCCGGTGGCCACGACAGCACGGCGCTCGACCACCCGCGTCGCGATCGAATGCCACACCCCGGTTTCGGAGCGATCGGGACCACCGGCCTCCGGAACAAAGGGCCAGAACACCTTTCGTCCGCACAGCGCCAGCGCGGCCGGCAGCCCGAACAAGACGAACAGCACGACGACCAGCAATCCGGCCGCTGCCGACGCACCGAGGCTGCGCGTGCTCGGCACCGAGGCCAGCAGCAAGATCAGCAGCGCGGAGACGACGGTGAGGTTGCTGGCGAGAATGGCGGGCCCGGCCCGGCGGCACGCCTGCCTGAGCGCGCGCCGATGGTCCGGTTCCCGCCGTAGTTCATCGCGGTAACGCGACACCAGCAGCAGCGCGTAGTTGGTGCCCGCCCCGAACACCAGCACGCTGGTGATGCCCGAGGTGGAGCCGTCGAAGCTGAGGCCGGTCAGTTGCGCGAGCGCCGTGCCGACGCTGGTGGCCACCCGATCGGCGAGGCCGACCACGAGCAGCGGTATCAGCCACAGCACCGGTGACCGGTAGGTGACGATCAGCAGGATGGCCACCACGATCGCGGTCACCGCCAGCAGGGTGGCGTTCGCGCCGGAGAACGAATCGGCGATATCGGCGCCGAACGCGGGCCCACCGGTCACCTGGAGCTGCAGGGCCTCGGGCAGGCCGGTCGTGGAAACCGTACGCAGACGTTCGATCTCGTCGGTGAGCGCGAACCCGCTCAGCTGCGCGGATACCGGGACACCGCCGATCGCGGCGGCGCCGTCGGGTGAGGTGATCAGCCGGACGTCGCTCGGCTCGGCCGACGTCGCCCGCGCCACCGCCGCACGCGCGGCGGACAGATCGGCCTCGCTCAGCGCGGCGCCGTCGGCGCGGGAGACCACGATCACCGCCGAGGCCGAATCGGCGTCGGGAAACTGCGCCAGCGCCTGTTCGATCTGCGCGGACTGGTTACCGTCGGGCAGCGAATTCGGTGCTTCACCTGCGGACTCGTTCTCCCCGACCGCACCGATCACCCCGATCGCGGCAATCGCCAGCACCAGCAGCAACCACCATGACCTGCGCGAGCTGACCGTCGCGGCGTACCGGCTCCAGATATCCACAGGCGAACCCTCTCAGATTCTTAATATTTAAGCAACAGAGGTTCTGCGGCTAGGCTGTGCCCGTGGATCAGAAGCGACGCGCGCCCGAGCACCGAGGCGACCCCGAGCGGCCGGCGATCGAAACCGAGATCGGCTCCGACCTGCGCGCGCTCACCGCGGTCTCCGAACAGCTCGGGCACGTCTTCGCGCGGTCGAACAATCTGCGGCCCAACGACTTCCGGGCCTTGCTGCACATCGCGACCGCCGAGTTCGAGGGCGTCCCGCTCACTCCGGGGCGGCTGGGCAGACTGATGGGCATGTCCTCGGCCGCCGTCACCTATCTGGTCGAGCGCATGATCGACACCGGGCACCTGCGTCGCGACGCCGACGACACCGACCGACGCAAGGTCCTGCTCCGCCACGACGAGCAGGGCCGGTCCGCAGCCGAGGACTTCTTCATTCCGGTGGGCACGCGGACCAGGGCGGCGCTGGCCGAATTCTCCGACGACGACCTCCGAACCACCCATCGCGTGCTGATAAGCGTCATCGCGGCACTGCGCAACCACCTCGACGAAGTGACCGCACCCGATCGGTGAGGTTCCCGCTCGATCGCCGTCCGTCGTCAACCGGTGCCTCATCGCGACCTGCCGTGGCCGGATCGTCGGCGCCGCGTGCGGTTCGGCGCGAGATCGACTGTCATCACGGTCCCTCGATCCGGATTCGTCACGCGTTGCCGTGGGAGGTACGCAACGATTATGCATCGTTTTCTCGGATGAAGTCGAGCCCTCGCTACCGGGACAACCGGCCAGGCCGGCTCAGGCGTCCGCGTCGAGGATCCGGTCCACCGCGTCGGCGAGTCCGGACAGGCTCTGCGCCGATTCCGGCAGAATCGCCGACTCCCAGCCCGGACCGCCGACGAATACCCGCGCACCGGTCGCGCCCGCGGCGCGAATCGCCGAGATCAAAGCGGTCGACTCCTGCTGGGACCACAGCACGACGGCGGGCGGGCGATCGGTGCGGGCGAGCGTATCGGTGAGCGCCGCCGTCGGGACGTTCGCGCCGAGCATCCGCACCCGTACACCACGTTCGGCGAGCGCGGCGCGCAGCGCTTCCAGCGGCAGCACATGGGTTTCGCCGCTGGTGCAGGCCAGCACCGCGGACTGCGGGCGCCGCGCGCCTACGGAGGGCGGCAGGTAGGTGTGCAATGCGGCGGTGATCGACCACGACAGCAGATGCTCGACGTCGACGCAGCCCTCGCCGCCCAGCTGACGTGCCACGATCTCGGCGAATGCGGGGCGGCACAGCAGTTCCCAGGTGTCGATGACGCCGAAGGTTTCCAGGTGTGTGGCCAGCAGATCGGCCATGGCATGGGTGTCGAGTTCGAAGGCCGCGTCTAGCAGCGCCGCCCAGCCGCCGCGCTCCGGCGCGGTGCGCCTGCCCGCGATCGAGGCCGCCGCACTCGACGGGCTCGCGCCCGCGCGGATCAGCGCGAGCATCTGCTCCAGCAGGGCGATATCGGATTCGCTGTAGAGACGATGACGCCCTGGCTCGCGGGCGGGCCCGATGCCGTACCGCTGGTTCCAGCTGCGCAGTGTCGCCGTCGGGATGCCGAGGCGTTCGGCGACCACCCGCACCGGATAACCGGGCGAGTCGGGAGCGGGAGTCGGGCCGGCGAGCATGCAGATCATTCTGCCCCGACGACGCGTGCGGCTCGCCGCCCGAGAGCCGCACGCGCGAGGCCCGGAGCGCACCGCGCGGTGGCCCCGGAGCCGCGCACCGGGACCCGCGAACACGGCAAGCTGACGACGCCGCGCGGCCATGTTCCCGTGATGCATCGTTTATGCATCTTTTCATGTAACGTTGATGGGAACAGGACAGAACGCGAGGAGTTGCGAATGAAGTCGTGCACCACGACCGGGCGCACGCCGATGGCGATCCTGCTGGCCGGATTCGCGGCCGCGATGGCCCTCGCCGTACCGGCGCAACCGGCGTCGGCCGGCCCGCTACCGAGCCAGGTCGCCGGGCCGGTGCCGGTACCCGCTCTCGACGTGCAGCGTTACCTCGGCACCTGGCGTCAACTGGCCGCGGTACCGCAGCCGTTCAACCTGTCCTGCGCCCGCGACACCACCGCCGAGTACGCGCTCGACGCCCGCGGTGACATCTCCGTGCACAACTCGTGCGTGACCTGGACCGGCGAGCTGAACGAGATCCGCGGCACGGCAACGGTCAACGATCCGCAGACCAATGCGCAACTGCATGTCAGCTTTCCCGGAGTACCCGGGCAGGATCAGCAGCGCGGTGCCACCAACTACATCGTCACCGCCCTCGCACCGGACTATTCCTGGGCGCTGGTGACCGATCCGACGCGACTGTCCGGCTTCGTGCTGGCCCGCGCGGCCGGCCTCGACGCCGCGACCTGGGATCAGGTGCGTGCCGCGATCACCGCCGCCGGGCAGAGCCCCTGCCTCTACCTGACCTCGCCGACCACCGGCGGGATCAGCGACGTCACCCCACTGTGCCTGCGATGAACGAGCCGGCCGAGACTACGGGCACGTCTCGCACCGGGGCGAGCCCCTCGATCGCCTTGTTCACTCGTGATCTACGGGTGGAGGACAATCCCGTCCTCGCGGCCGCCCAGCGCACCGGGTCCGCGGTGGTGCCGCTGTTCGTTCTCGACGAGGACATCATCACCCGTTTCGGCGCGGCCAACCGGTTACGTTTCCTGCTCGCCGCCCTCACCGAACTCGACGCGGAATTGCACCGTGTCGGTAGCCATCTGGTGATTCGCCGCGGTGATACGGTCACCGAGACCGTGCGGCTGGCCGAGCAGATCGGGGCCGCGCATGTGCACGTCGCCGCCGACGTCAGCGCCCACAGTGCGCGCCGCGCCCAGCGCCTGCGCGACCGGCTCGATCAGGACGCCCGCACCCTGCACACCCATGGCGAATCGGTGACCGCGGTGGATCCGGCCGCCTTGCGCCCCTCCGGTGGCGGTGATCATTTCGCGGTCTTCACCCCGTATTTCCGGCATTGGATCGACGACCACCGCCGCGTCCCCATCTCCTTGCCCGCCCAGCTCACGACACCCGATGTGCCCACCGACCAGCTACCGACCGTCGCAGAGCTCTGCCGAGAACCCGGCTCCCCGCAGCTGAACGTCGGTGGCGCGACCACCGGCCGAAAGCTACTGCGGCAGTGGAGCTCTGGCGCTGTGCGCGACTACGACCGGCTCAGCGACGCGCTCGACGCGGACGCCACCTCCCACCTGTCCCCCTACCTGCATTTCGGATGCCTGTCGCCGGCCCAGATCCTGTCGTCGACCGATCTGCGCACCGACGGTGGCTATGCCTTCGCCCGGCAACTGGCCTGGCGGGACTTCCACCATCAGGTACTCGCGGCGCGACCGGATGCCGCCTGGGCCGATTACCGGGCCCGCGCCATCACCTGGCGCGCCGACCCCGAAGCCGTGCGCGCCTGGCAGCAGGGCCGCACCGGCTTCCCGATCGTCGACGCCGGGATGCGTCAGCTACTCACGCAGGGCTGGATACCGGGGCGGGCGCGGCTGATCACGGCGAGCTTCCTCAGCACGACACTGCGCATCGACTGGCGGATCGGCGCGCGCCATTTCCTGCACTGGCTCGTCGACGGTGATCTGGCCAACAACCAGCTCAACTGGCAGTGGGTCGCAGGCACGGGCACTGACACCCGCCCCAATCGGACCCTCAACCCGCTACGGCAGGCCGCCCGCTTCGATCCCGACGGCGATTACGTCCGGCGCTGGATACCCGAGCTGGCCGAGCTGCCCGGCGCCGCGATCCACCGCCCCTGGCGCCACGGCGTCGACCTCGCCCGCTATCCCGCGCCGATCGCGGAGTGCGCGGGCATGTAAAGCGACGGTCCAGCCGATCGACGCGGTGCTCACGCCGCCGATGTACCGACCCCACCGATGCGAGTAGTGACGTCGCGCAGGCAACGGGTGCCGCAGCGGCCGCGGTCCCAGCGGAACTGCATCTCCGTCCAGAAACCCTCACCGCTGATGCCCGGCCGGGAACGCACGGTCGCCGAAGGGGCGAGCGCGTAGACGATCTGCCAGTCGAGATCCTGCGCATCGCCGGGCGGAACCGAATGGGTGGCAGCGCCCAGCTGCACGTGCACAACGCTTGCGCTGGAAGTGATCTCGCAGTGCACCACCGCGGCATCATCGGTGCTGCCGACCAATTCGGTGGCCATCTCGTTCACCACGAGGCCGATGGCATCGACGTCATCGGCCTCGAAAGACTCTGTCAGAGCCACGGTTTCAGCGATCGACTGCAAGGTCGCCGCCGCGTCCGGCCGCGCCGGCAAGCCGAGGCTCACTGCCGCGGCGGCGATCGGTGTGTTGTCGGAATCAGGATCCATTCTGCGCACCTTTCGATCTCGCGGCCGTCCCGTTCGGGCAGCGCAATACCTGGCCGACCGACCCGACCCGGGCTATCTCGTGTCGAAATGACGCATGGTCAACGCCACTACGATGAGCAGAACACTGGGCACCAGCAACACCACGATCGCACTCGTTATCACCGCGGGCCACCCCACTCGACCGGGGACGCCACTGCAACCAGGCGCTCGCGGAGAACGAACCGATCCCGCAGACCGGCAGCTGAACCACAACTCTGCCTCGCCATCATCAATGGTTTGTACCCGACCGGTAGCGAACGCAAACCCCGAGCGCACCCCACCGCCTCCGCTATTCGAAGAAGCCGCGCAGCACGGCGCTCGCCGCCTCGGCGGTATCCATCGCGGGCACATCGAGAGTCAGGCGATCGAAGGCAATGCCGGTGAGCAGGGATGCGATCGCGTCGACCTGCTGGTCGGTCGCGCGCGGGTAGGCGGCTCGGATCCGGGTGGCACGTCTGCGGACGGTGACCGCGCGGAGTTCGCGCATCGTCGCGGCCAACTCGGCATTTCGGCTCGCTTCCAGCGACAGTTCGAACCGGGCCAGATAACGGTTCCTGGCCGCACCCGTGCCCGCATCACCGGCTGCGGCCAAGTAGTCCGCGACGTCCTCGGACCTCGCCTCGTCTTGCGGGGAGTCCGGCTCGGCTTCGAGTTGAAGATCGAGGATGCGACGGGCGATGGCCTCGTACAGCGCCGCCCGGGTCGGGAAATAGTTCGAGGTGGTGCCGATGGGTACGTCCGCGGCGGCATCGATGGCGCGATGGGTGACCTGCGCCAGGCCGTGCTCGTCGATCAACGCCAACGCTGTGTCGGCCAACAGGGCACGGCGCTCACTTTTCTTCGGCATCCCTTGAGATTACTACATCGTAGTATTACGTTGTAGTACAACGATGTTGTGAATACGAAAATGAGGTGGGAATCCATGCCGGACAATGACGTTCAGGAGACCGAGGTCCTGATAGTGGGAGCCGGGCCGACCGGCCTGTGCTCGGCCATCGAGCTGGCCAGGCGCGGGGTGCACCACCGGCTGATCGACCGCAATGACACCCCGGCCCTCGGGTCACGAGGCAAGGGACTCCAGCCACGAAGCCTGGAAGTACTCGACGATCTCGGCGTGGTGGACGCGATCCGCTCCGCGGGGGTGATCGGACTGCCGTTGCGTGTGCACCAAGACCACAGGCTCACAGTGGAGTTGGCGACGGCCGGTTCCGGACCGCGGCCCGGTGTGCCGTATCCGGATCTGCTGGTGATCCCCGAATGGCGGGTAGAACGGTTACTGGCGCAGCGACTGCACGAAGTGGGCGGCGAGGTGTCGTTCGGACGCGCGCTGAGCTCGTTCCGGCAGGACGACGATGGAGTCACTGCCGAACTCGATACCGGCGAGGTGATCCGCGCGCGTTTTCTGGTCGGTTGCGACGGCGGGCATTCCACGGTGCGCAGACAACTCGGGATCGGCATGCACGGGCGCACGCATGACGACCAGTACTTCCTCGTCGGCGATGTCTCGATCGAGGGGCTCGACGACGATGCCGCCTACGCCTGGTTCGGCATGGACGGCAGCTACCTGGCGGTTTCCCCCTTGCCGCAGGCCGAGGGGGCATGGCAGTTCCAGGCCAACGTCGTGCCGGGGCCGGACGGGTCGATCCCTGAGCCCACGCTGGACGTTTTCCGCGAGTTGTGCGCCGCGCGAACCGGCCGTGCGGATATTTCACTGAGCCGCCCGACGTGGTTGTCCCGCTATCGGTTCAACGCCCGCATGGTCGACCGCTACCGGCACGGGCGAGTGTTCCTGGCCGGCGACGCCGCCCATGTGCACTCCCCCGCGGGCGGGCAAGGCATGAACACCGGCATCCAGGATGCCTACAACCTCGGCTGGAAACTCGCCGCCGTTCTCGACGGCGCGCCGAGCGCCCTGCTCGACAGCTACGAACTGGAACGAATCCCGGTCGCCGCCAAGGTTCTTGCCGACAGCTCCCGCGGTTTCGAGTCGGTGTTCGCTCTGCGCGGGGTGCGACGAGCGCTCCGAGACCATGTGCTCTTCCCGGTGCTCAAAAGGCCCGCTGTGATGGGTAGGCTCCTCGCCAGGACCAGCCAGCTCGGCATTTCCTACCCCGAGTCCCCACTCACCGTCACCACCACAAGGCCTCATCGAGGCCCAGGCCCCGGCGACAGGGCACCGGACGCTCGCGGTGTCGACGTCGGCGGCACACCGACACGGCTGTTCGACGTTCTGCGCGGAACCCACTGGACCCTCCTCGGTTTCGGCGCCGACTCGATCCAGGCCTTCGATGGCATCGACGGCGTGAACGCCGCACGCGTCCGCACCTGCCTGATCCTCGATCCCTCGACCCGCCCTCCATCAGCAGCCCCGCAGTTGCTGATCGGCGCCGAAGCCGAGCGGATATATCGCGCCGACTCCGGCACCCTGATCCTCATTCGCCCTGATGGATATATCGCGGTGCGCACGCACACCGGCGCGACGATCTCCGATTACCTCCACCGGCTGCACTCGGGCGATTGACCGACCGACGGTCGGTCTGTACCGTCGGTTATGGAGGTGCACATGCGGGAGGTCAAGAAGCCCGAGGTGCGCAAGGCGGAGATCGTCGACGCGGCTCTCGCCCTGTTCACCGAATTCGGATTCGAGAAGACCACGGTGGAAGCGATCGTCGGGCGGCTCGGGGTCGCGAAGGGGTGTTTCTACCACCACTTTCGATCCAAGAGCGACGTGCTGGAGGAATGCGTCACCACGCTGGCACGGCGGATGGAACGCGACTATCTGAATATCATCGGCGACCGCACGGTCGCGCCGGGGCGACGCCTGGTGGCCTATCTCGATTACAACTACGAGCTGGCCGCGGCGCCCGCGTCCGCAGGGTTCCTCGCCGATCTGCACACCCGATCGTTCGACGACGTGCACAAGAGGGTGACCGGCGAAGTTGTGGCCGCACTGTTGCCGGCGATGACGCGCCTACTGGAAGACGGTGTGGCGGCGGGCGAATTCGATGTCACCGATGCCGAATCGACCGCGGTGGCGATACTCGGCGCGCTCACCGGACTACACGAGTTCTACGCCGGCCGGCCTGAACTCGACCTGGCCCGGCACCGGCGCCATGTGCTCGATCTGCTCGGACGAATCCTTGCTACCGAACTGGCTTGAACAAGGAGCGATGTATGGACGTGATACGAGTCGAATTCCGTTCCGGGGGCACCGAATGCGCGGCGACCGTGTATCGCATGAAGCGGGCAACGGGGCTTCCCGGCGTCGTGCTGTGCCCCGGGTTCGGTGGCACTCAGGACACACCGTCGATCGAGGCGGCCGCGCGCACCTTCGCGGCAGCCGGCTACATCGCGGTCACCTTCGACTACCGGAACTTCGGAACGAGCCACGGCGAGCCACGGCAATTGGTCGACATTGCCGGGCAGGTGGCCGATATCCATGCGGCCACAGCCCTGACACGTGGGCTCGATGAGGTCGACCCGAATCGGGTCGCACTATGGGGAACCTCGCTCGGCGGGGGCCATGTCGTCACGGCAGCGGCCGACGACTCACGAATCGCGGCCGTGGTCGCCCAGATACCGTTCAACGGATTTCCCAAGAAGGCCGCGGGACGCTCTCGAAAGGCGACCTTCGCGTTGTTCAGCGCCATGATGCGCGATCGTGTGCGTGGCTGGACCGGCCGGGCACCGTATTACGTTCCCGCGGTCGGTGAGACCGGCGAACTCGCCGTGATGACGGGGCCACAAGCGTCCCAGACCATTGCGGCCATGCACAGCGCCACATGGGAAAACCGGGTGGCCCCGCGAGCCCTGTTCGACATGATGCGCTACAAGCCGGAAACCTGTGCGCACCGGCTCACCATGCCGCTGCTGGTCTGCGTCGGCGAATTCGACAACGAGACAACCGAATCCGACAGCAGTCGGCTGGCCGAGGTGGCGCCGAGCGGATCGCTGCGACGGTATCCGTTCGGGCACTTCGACTTCTATCGCCCGGACGCCCGAACCGAGGTCCTCGCGGATCAACTAGAGTTCCTCGACAACGTGCTACTCCGCACCGCCTAAAGCGCCGGCGTTCGCCGTCGGGCCACTGCCGTAGCCGGCGGAGGTCAGACGGGTTCGAGATCGCCGGGCGTCCAACTCTGGTCGAAGAACCCGGTGTTGATCGCACAGATACGCCTGCACCGCGCGCTGGATCGCAGCTCCACGGTGAGCACGCGCGCCATCTCCGCCGGTGGCGTACCCGCCGGCGAAGTCGGCTCCAGGCCGCTACCGATCGGGCATCGCGGTGCTGAACCGGGCCGTGCTCCCATCACCGCCGACACGGTGCAGTCCGGCCTTTTCCAGGACGCGGATGGAGGCCGGGTTCGACTCGTCCACATCGGCGTACACCGTGCGGACCCCTGGTGCGGTCAGCGCGAAGGAGACCATCGCCCGAGCGGCTTCGGCGGCATATCCTCGGCCGCGCCGTGACGTGACGATGCCGTATCCGAATTCGAGGGCGCCGTCGTTCGGCGGCCACAGCAGACTGATACTGCCGACGACCAAGCCGGACGACCGCTCGACGATCTGCCGGTGCCCCTCGCGCGTTCCGGCCTCCTGCTGGGCGATCACGCCGGCGATCACGCGATCTCCCTCGGCCGGGAAGTCGTCCACCCAGTCCGCCCGCCGTTCGCCATCGGCGACGGCGGCGAGATCGTCAGCGGGCCATTGCCGTAGACAGAGGCGGTCGGTGTGCAGCACTGCCCCGGATAGCGAGAAAATTGATGACATGCGACGCTCCAATGTCTCTGGTTCAGCCGGCGCGAACGGATAGTGCGGCCTCGTTTCCGGGCCCGTCATGACGAGCACGGCGGGAGCCGGCCAGGAGCAGACCGGCGACGACCAGGAGGACGAGCAAGGGCGAGGGGCCGCCGACCGCGACGGTGATCAGGGTCCAACCGGCGACCAGCCAGGCGAGGAACGCCGGCGGTGTGATGCCGCGCCGGTCCAGCCACAGCACCAGCAGGCCGATCATGAGGAACGGGACGCCGAAGCTGAATATCGTGTACCACAGCGTGGCTTCGGCGTAGTCCATCGCATTGGCTTCCGCCGTCCATCCCGTCCCGTCGAGCCATGCTTGCCCGTGGGTGGGGGCCGACTCGATGAGAGCGCCCGTTGTGTGGCCGATTCCGGGAAACAGCACTATGAGCCAACCTGCCCACTTGATCATGTGAACTCCTCGTTCTGGATATGGAACTCCCCGGCTCCGCCGGGTACACACGGCGCGTCTTTACACCGCCGCGTTCGCACCGATTCACTCATGTATACGGTGCCGTATATTTGAGCTTAGGTTATACATACGGCGCCGTATACATCGAGCTTCCTGAAAGGAATCACACCGGACGAGATGAAATTTCGGGCGTCGTGTCCCCGGAATCAAGCGACGAGGTGGCGGCCGAGAAAATCCAGGACGAGTTCGGTGTAGCGCTGTCGCGCGAGCTTCAATCCCTCCAGATGCCCGGCGCCGGGCAATACCTCCACCTGGAAACCGGTGTACCGGGCCGCCAGAGCCTGAACGGCTTCCGGAGTGGTGATCTGATCGTTTTCGCCGCAGATGAAGAGCGCGGGTACCTGCGCAGCCGTGGGCGACACCCGTGGCGGCCATTCGACACCGAGCAATGCCTGCGCTGTCGCCGTCATCGCCGACCTGGTGGCGGCGCCGGCCCGACCACGGGCGAATACTCCCGGCACAGGCAGCGGCCCCGCTGCCAGGAAGCGTTCGAACAGGGCGCGTCCGTCATCCACCGGCCCGCTATCACAGATGATCGCGTCCACGGCGAAGTCCGGACGGGTCAACGCGTGTACCGAAGGGAAGGTGGAGAACGAGAAGCCGAACAGTGCGATCCTCGCGTCACGAAACTCCGCCATCGCACGCAGCGCCGCGACGACCTCGACGATATCGGTGGTGAAATGCTCTCCGAGCCTGCGGAAACCGCGGTGATAGCTGCTCGCCCCATGGTTGCGGTGATCGAACAGGCACACCGTGTAGCCCGCCTCGTGGAGCAACTTCGCATGGGCAAGGGAAGCCGATTTGCTCAGCCCTATGCCGTGCCCGAGCACGACGACGCGGTCCCGCGCACCCGCGCACAGCCACACGTGAATCCGCCCCGTCGGGGACACGTCGACGATTCGCTCTGTCGCCGCAAGTTCGACATCCTCCGGTCGCCGGTGGTGCGGGCGGCGCGGCGGATGATACATCCGAAACCCCAGTGCCACACCATAAGCCGCTCCGGCCGGAGCAACAAGGGTGGACATCAGCTTCCTACTATTCGAGCTCACAGCGAGTTCCTTCCCGGGCAGACGGGTCGAACGTTCATCGGATCTGGTAGTCATCCACATCGAGTGCGGCCAGCCCCTCGTGGCAGCTGGCGTATCGAGGTGTCCAGCCGAGCTCCCGTTTCGCTTTCTCATTCGACAATCGGATGCTGGTGCCGACCATGAGTCCGTACAGATAGGGAGCGGGCCGTAGCAGCCAGCCGGGAATACGCCGCGGTTCGGGAGCATCGGATGCCCGCGCGATCGCGCGAATGTAGTCATCGAATCCGAGGGGGCAGTCGTCGGCGACGTTGTACGCTTCGCCGCCGCGACCCCGCTCGAGCGCGGCGACGGTCGCCGCGGCCGCATCGAAGATGTGGATAGGCGAGGTGATGCCTGCACGTGCGGGTACCGGGAGCCTGCGGGCGCGAGTCGACGCGGCGAAACGCCGGGTAGTGGGTTCCGGTCCGTAGAACAGGCCGTAGCGCAGCGCGATACCGTCGATTCCGCGTGCGGCGAAGACCTGATCCTCGTTCGATCGCATCGACCGCAGGTGACGATCGAAAGCCGAACCGTCCGGCCGGCCGAACAAATGCTCCTCGGTGACCGGCTCGCTACCGTGATCGCGGTAGCCGTAGCCGAGAAAGAAAGATTGAGTGAGGAACCGCCGCGCCCCCACCGCCGCGGCCGCGAGCAGCAGATGCGAGGTGCCGATGTCACGCAATGCGTTGGTCTCGTCGAGCCGGCTGTGCGTGATCGGCATCCGGCTGAGCGCGGTGGCCTGGTGGATCACCGCGTCGGCGCGATGGCCCGTCAGCGCCGTCAGCAGCCCGTGCTCGTCCAGCACGTCGGCCACCACCGGTTCCGCGCCGATCGCCGTCAGCCGGTCCGCGCCCTCGGGCCGGCGACATAGGCCGATCACCGAATGCCCTGCGGCGATCAACTGCTCGGTCAAGGTCATACCCAAGGTGCCGGTCGCGCCGGCGACGATAACTCTCATCTCACTTCTCCTTACGCTGTTCGAGGATTCGCAAGCGCACGCCCAGCGCCGCGATCGCGATCAGGGAGACGGCTCCCAGCGTCCAGAAATCCGAACTGTTGCCGCCGAGGTCGGCATCCATCGCGTGGTTGATCGCATGGAAGGTATTGGCGAATGCGAAACCGAACAGCACGACAGCCAAGGCATCCGGCCATCGCAGCGCGCACAGCATCATCAGCCCGATCCCCAGCTGGAACACGCCCGCGTCGTGCAGGAAGTGCACGTGATTGGGCCAGTTCGCCCATTCGGCGAACCCCGCCGGGTCCACCCGCATCCACCCGCCGAACACCACCATCGTCGCCGAACAGAGGATCGTCGCGATGACCACGAAGCGCCTGGAAGAACCGAGCCGGTGGCCGCGGACGGACACAGTCGTGGCTCGCGGCTGTGCTGGTTCCGCGCTCATGACCGCCGCACCCCCAGTCGCACAGCACCATCGAGCCGCATCGTTTCGCCGTTGAGCATGGCGTTGTCGATGACGTGGGCGACCAGTGCGGCGAATTCGTTCGGCACGCCGGGCCGGGCGGGATGCTGCGTGGCCGACAACGAAGCCCGCTGTGCGTCATCGGGCAGTCGGCCGAACATCGGAGTATCGAAAATGCCGGGCGCTATGGTCACCACGCGAATGAGTGCCGGGGCGAGATCCCTGGCGGCGGTCAAGGTCATTCCGGCCAGACCTGCCTTGGCCGCGACGTAGGCGACCAGTCCGGCAGGAGCATCCGTCCCGGCGATCGAACCGGTATTGATGATCACTCCGCGTTCGCCTTCGATCGGCTCGAGGTCTGCCATGCGAGCAGCCGCCAGCCGCAGGAGATTGAACGCGCCGACCAGGTTGACCCGTATCACCTCGGCGAACTGCTCGATGGGCAAGGGGCCGTCCGCATTCAGCGTCGAGCCGACGCGATCGACGCCCGCGCAGTTCACAACCGCTCGCAGGTGGCCGAGTTCGCGCGCCCGGTCCAGCGCCGACGCGACATCGCCGTCGGCACAGATATCGCCTGGGACATGGTGGATTCGGCTCTCGCCGCCGCCGGCGCCCGCGTGGGTGTCGAGCACGACGACCGTCGCCCCCGCCCGGGCAGCTCGGTCCACCACCGCCAGGCCCAAACCCGAGGCGCCGCCCGCGACCAGGACGACCGATCCGTCGATCTTCATCGCGGGGACCTCCTCGGCCCGCCCGGGCTCGTGTCAGTTGTCATCGTTGTCCCTCTCCGCTGGGGGTTCGTCAGAGGCGCGTTCGTCGTCGCCGTGGGGGATGGATGAGCCCGGCGGGCGGTGGTCTCGCGCACCGACGACCGAGCTCTATGTCAGCCAACATAGCCTGTGCTGAATAGTCGGTCAATGGCTGCCTAGGCTAGGCTTGCGTCGCCGGAACCCTGGAAGGACGGACGAACGACATGGCCGATCGACGTGCCGAGACCACACGGGAGAGCCGCAGGCTGCTGATCGAGGCCGCCGCCGGCCTCTTTGTCGAAAAGGGCTATCAGCAGACCACTTTCGCTGATGTTGCGGCCCGTTCCGGCGTGAGCCGCGGCTCGATCCCGTGGCATTTCGGCAACAAGGAAGGACTGCTCGCAGCGGTGCTCGACGACGCGGGCAACGCGCTGCTGGCCGGACCAGGCGAACCGTCCGGCGACGGCTCGCCGAACCCGACCGACGATCTACTGGCCGGCGTCAAGCAGCCGGCGATCGCGAAGATGTCTTTGCTCTTCGTGGCCTTGTTCGCCGAAGCCGCGAACCCGGACTCCCCCATCCACGACAAGTACGCGGGTTTGCATGAACAGCTGCGTGAGATTGCCGAGCGATGGGTCGACGCGCACGTTCACCTGCCCGACGGCGTGCGGCCCGACGGCTTGGCCACCATCTTGATCGCTGCCTCTATCGGCATACACCTCCAGGCCACGATGGCTCCTGAGCTCATCACCGTCGAGGACATGGTCGAGCAACTCGAAGCGCTGATAAAACCGCTACTCATCGAACCACCACGCCGATGACCGCCCTCGCACCGAATTCCGGGCGTAGGACCGCTGAGAAATTCGCTGGCACCCTCGCGCGCCCGCGGCCTACAGTGCTCCATCGACCCGTCGAACCACAACGTTCCGACTTCGGAGGATGAGGATGTCTACCCCCTGGATGGCGCCGAGCGCGCCTCACCGAATGACCGATGCCACTACCGCCCAGGCCCGGCCTGCGCGGTAGCCCGCCATCCATCGAGGCGCACTCGGCCGGCTCTCGCTGTTTCTCTTTCGTCTCAGTCAGGAGCTACCGGGTGTCCGACACCACCACACACAACAACCCGAGTCCGGCACAACGGACCGGCACCTTCACCTGCCTCCGATGCGGGCTCGTCGTAGCCGTACTCGCGCCGGATGACAGCAGGCGCAATCACTGCCCGAGCTGTCTGCATTCCAGGCATACCGTCGATCATCGGGACAGCGGCCGTTCCGATTGCGGTGGCCGGATGGCGCCGCTGTCCATCGCGGCGCTGCGGACCGGGCACTGGGCCATCGTGCACCGCTGCGCCCGGTGCGGCGAGCTGTCGCTCCATCAGATCACCACCGATGACAATCAGCTGATCCTGATGCGCCTGGCCGTGCGTCCGCTCGCGGAGCCGCCGTTTCCGCTCGAAATCTTCAGCGAGCTGTGAGGACATCGGCGATGCCGCGCAGAAACACCACACGACGCCATCGGCAGCGCGCCAAGGATGTGCTGCACGCGACCGACACCGGGTCATCGGCCGGTACGTTCCGCTGTGTGCAGTGCCGGTTCGATGTTCCTTTCGCCGCACCGGGTACCGCACATCGCAATCACTGCCCGCAATGTCTGACCAGCCGGCATGTCGACCGCAGGCGGCCCGGCGACAGGGCCGAGCCGTGCCGGGGCCGGATGACGGCGATCAGCATCTCGGTGCGCGACAGTGGCGAGTGGGCGCTCATTCACCACTGCCTGGCCTGTGGTGCGGTGCGCTCGAATCGCATTGCGGGCGACGACAACGCCCTGGCGTTGATGCGAATCGCGGTGCGCCCGCTGGCTGATTCGCGTGCCGGAAGGCGGGCCATGCTCGCACTGTAACGCCGCCGCGGGGGGCCTCCCGGGGAGGGCGTGGGGGGTGTGTTTGAGGTGTTTTGGTCTTCGCGCG
>NZ_CM183377.1:5445747-6270916 GCF_059509835.1 Nocardia sp. CDC519
CCCCCCCCCCTTTGGTTGATCCCCCCCCCCCAACCCCCCCCCCCCCCCCCCCCCCCCCCCCCCCCCCCCCCCCCCTCCCCCCCCCCTCGGCGGTCGGTGCCGGGGTGCTAGGTCCAGGCCGCGTATCAACGCACCCGGCGGCCTGTGACAGCCAGGTACAGCGCGATCAGGACGACCGCGACCACGATGCCGACCACTAGCGGAATGATCTGGAATCCACCATTGCTGTTGGAGTATCCCGCCTGGTAGGCGATCCAGGAGCCGGCGAAGGAGCCGATCACACCCAGCAGGATCGTCATGATGACACCGATGTTCTGCTTACCCGGCATCACCAGCCGCGCTACCGCGCCAACGAAGAGTCCGACGATGATCGCGCCGATAATCGTTCCGAGCATGAAGATCCTCCTTCTGCGACACGGGCCGAGGGGCCCACGATCGGCATACCACGAACGCCGGCGACCAAACGGCCCCAGTCGGCGTTCGCGGGCTCGCCCGCCGGCGGGCGAGCCCGCGAACAATCACACCGATTGCGTTTCGATGATGCACAGTTCCCCGGAGGCAACTGCCGCGTCGATGGTCCGCCGGATCCGTGAGCACCCGGCCAGCGCCGGTCCCGGCGCCGGCGAAGACGCCAATTCATAGCAGGCGGAACGTGCTTCGGCATTCCACTGCAGACTTGTCTGGGCCCGGCTGCTCTTACGAACCAACACTCGAGCAGCGCACTCGTCGCAACGCAGAGGTTGCAGGGGTACGTCGTCGAGGCGGTTGTCGGTGCGATCCGCGATCATGCCGGTGCCCCGGTCGGATCCGCCTGATCAGCCATATTGTCGGCAACCTCCTTACGCCAGACCGCCTGAGCCCTGGACAGATCGAGTTCGTGCTCGAATCGGTCCACCATCTCCGGGGTGACGTCGGCGCGGTCCAGATAGAACTGGTTGTACCAGCGACGCAGCTGGTAGACCGGCCCGTCCTCCTCGCACAGCAACGGATTATCGATGCGAGCCTTGTGCCGCCAGATCTCGACGTCCTGCTCGAATCCGAGGCGGATGTAATCGCCGAGCGCGACCGCCGCCTGTACCTGGCTTTCCGTCGGCGAAATCGCGAAGCAGGCCAAGGCAGTGCCAGCCGCGCGCGAAGCGGGCCGGCGCGGAGTCGGCCTCGATTTCGCGGAAATCGGAGTCTGATCGCAGAAGTGTCATTGCACCCTCCTCGGAGGAAAAGTGTTCGAGTGCCGCGGCAGGCTGATGTCCGCCACTCGAACGGGCGAGAACACGTTCTAACACGGTTCGCATGCACCGAGACCGGTCGATGTTCACTGATCGGGAAGCGTTGGCCGGTGGGCCACCTCGCCACGGGTCGGGGACCCGTCCGGCATCGATCGCACGACGAACTCCGTACGGCACATAAGAACTGAACGACCGTCCAGGTCGTGGACGAAAGTGATGAACCCGATGAGAATCAATCGCAGTACTCTCGCGATCGCGGTCGTATCGACCGCCGCATTGCTCGGCGCGTCGGCGTGTGGCGACGATTCGTCCAGCGAATCCGCTCCCGCGACGACGATGTCGCCGCCCGCGATGCAGACCAACGAGCCCACCGGCGGCAGCGCCGCGGCGGATCTGGTCGGCCCCGGCTGTGACGAATACGCCGCGCAGGTACCGACCGGCGCGGGCTCGGTCAGCGGCATGGCGCAGGATCCGGTGACGGTGGCGGCGTCGAACAATCCGATGCTGACGACGTTGGTCAAGGCGGTGTCCGGGCAGCTCAACCCGCAGGTGAACCTCGTCGATACGCTCAACGGCGGCGAGTTCACCGTGTTCGCGCCGGTCGACGCCGCCTTCGCCGAGATCGATCCCGCGACCATCGAGTCGCTCAAAACCGACGCCGACACCCTCACCACCATCCTGACCTACCACGTCGTGCCGGGGCGGATCGCACCCTCCGATATCTCGGGCGAACAAGCAACAGTGCAGGGCGGCACGGTGAACGTCACGCGCACCGGTGACGACATCAAGGTCGGCAACGCATCGGTGATCTGCGGTGGGGTGTCCACGGCCAACGCGACGGTCTACATGATCGACGGCGTCTTGATGCCTCCGGCCTGAACCACCTGACTCCCGGATAAGTGGTGCCGCCGGTCGCGGTGACCGAGCACCATCACCGGGGTGGAGAACCGGCCGCGCGGGTTCTCCACCCCGGCGCACGGATCTATCGTTGCCAGCACATCTACCGCCAGGTCTCGAGGCGCCATGGACACAACACACGACCCGAACCACTCGACATCGCGCCCGCCGGGGGTAGTCGCGGCGGCGCTCGCGGGTGCCGTCGCGACCGCGGTCGTACTCGGCGTCGCGGAATTGGTCGCCGCGGTGACGAACCCCGCGGCAGCTCCCTTCGTCGCCGTCGGAGCCACGGTCGTCGATCACACACCGGAGCCGTTGCGGGAGTTCGCCATCGAGCAGTTCGGCACCCGCGACAAGCAGGCCCTGTTCGTGTCGATGGCGCTGGTGATCGCGGCTCTGGCACTCGCCGTCGGGCTGCTCGAACGCACGCGGCCCCTTGGCAGCGCGGTCCTCGGCGTACTCGGCATCGTGGTCGGCATCGTCGTGTGGCAGCGGCCGGGTACCGAGGCGGCAGACGTGATTCCGACAGCGCTCGGGGTGGCCACCGGAATCGTCACGCTGCGCTGGTTGATCAACCGCGCTCCCCGGCCGGAGGTAGCTCGATCCGACCTCACGCGCCGCCGATTCTTGCTGCTGGCAGGCGGTGCGGCAGTCGTCGCGGCCGGCGCGATGGCGACCGGGCAGTGGCTCGGCGAGCGGCTGCGCGCGATCACCGCCGACCGCGCGGCATTCCGGCTGCCCGCCCCACGGGTTGCCGCGCCCCCGCCGCCCGCGGGGACCGACCCGCCGGTGCCGGGCATTACCCCGTTCGTGACCGCCAACGACCGCTTCTACCGGATCGATACCGCGCTACGGATCCCCACCGTAACCCGCGACGACTGGCGGCTGCGCATTCACGGCCGGGTCAACCGAACGGTGCAGTTCTCGATGTCGGATCTGGAGGAACTGACCGCGATCGAGAAGATGATCACGCTGACCTGCGTCTCCAACGAGGTCGGCGGTGATCTGGCAGGCAACGCGGTATGGACCGGATATTCGCTGGCCGAGCTGCTCGCCACGGCAGGCATCGCCCCCGAGGCGGACATGCTGCTCTCCCGCAGCGCGGACGGTTTCACCGCCGGAACACCGGTCGCCGCGATCACCGACGGACGCGATGCTCTCCTCGCCGTCGGCATGAACGGCGAACCGCTGCCACTCGAGCACGGCTACCCGGCTCGCCTGGTCGTCCCCGGGCTGTACGGCTTCGTTTCCGCGACGAAATGGGTTGTCGACCTGGAACTCACCCGGTTCGACGAAGCGACGGCGTACTGGACCGATCGCGGCTGGGCCGAACGCGCCCCGATCAAGGTGGCCTCCCGAATCGACGCTCCCGGCGCGTTCGCCACGGTGGCGGCCGGTCCGGTGATGGTGGCGGGAGTCGCGTGGGCGCAACACCGGGGCATCGCGCTGGTCGAGGTCCGAGTCGACGACGGACCATGGTCTCCGGCCCGCCTCGTCGCCGAATACTCGGCCGACACCTGGCGGCAGTGGACCTGGCGGTGGGACGCGCAACCCGGACGACACACCCTGCGGGTGCGCGCGACCGACGGCGACGGCCAACGGCAGCCAGAGCAGCGGACACCGCCGATCCCGGACGGCGCCACCGGATGGCACTCGGTCGCGGTGACCGTGACCTGACCGGAGACGACGGCCCGGCCGGTTCACCCCAGCGGTACCGCGGCGACCGGGTCGCTCGTCGGCCGGGGCGAGCCACCGGAGGGTTCGACCGTGACCGCCAGTCGCGCACCGTCATCGAACCGGACGACCAGCGGCGATTCCCGATTCGGAATGCTGTCCAGAACGCCTGCCGAATGCGGTTGCCCGTCAGAGGGAATCAACCACATCTGATACACCGTGCCGGGTGGAGGCGACGGCAGATCCTGGAACGATACGGCCGCGGTGGCCAATCCCGGCGAGGAGTAGACGGACATCGTTCCACCGGTGGATGCCTCGACCACTCGACTGCGCGTGTCCGACTCGGTCAGCACCTGTTGCGCGGTGACCCGCCCCGCATCATCTTCCCCGCCGAGAGAGACGGCGACTCCCACCCCGACACCGATCGCGACGATCGCCGCGGCCACCGCCGCCAGCCAGCGCCGCCGCCGCGCCCGGCCGGTGTGCTCGGCGAGCACCGTGACCGTCGCGGGCCGGTCATCGAGGGCACGCATGATCGCCGCCTCGACGTTCGGAGGTGCGGGCACCGCGTCGACCACGGACATATGCGCCAGGGTGTCGCGCAGCGCCCGGACCGTGGCCCGGAATTGCGCCGCGGATCGTTCATCGGCCTGGTCGAGCAGGCGTTCGATCGCGTCGCTGTCCGCTTCCGAGAGCGCATCGAGTGCGTACGGGTAGGCAAGGTCGAGCAGTTCACCGGCCGGCGTATCTTCAGGCATCGCTCACCGCTCCCGCCAGACAGCTCTGCAAACGTTTGAGGCCATCCCGAATCCGGGTCTTCACCGTCGACAACGGTATGCCGAGGTAGGCCGCGACCTCGGAGTACGTCCGGCCGCCGTAATAGGCCAGCGCGACCGTCTCCCGTTGGCGATCGGTCAGGGCGGCCAGGCAGCGGACCACCGCCTGCTCCTCATAGCGCTGATCGACGGTCTCGGCGACCGTATCGTGATCACGGCCGAGATTGCGTTGACCGTACGCGAGCTCCCTTGTCGCCGAGGATGTTTCGGCTCGGACACGGTCTACGGCGCGGCGGTGGGTGATCATCATCAACCAGCCGATCGGACTGGCCAGCCGCTGGTCGTACTGCGCGGCGGTATTCCAAACGTAGAGGTAGACCTCTTGGGTGACCTCCTCGGCCGCGGCGGGTCGCCGGATGATGCGCAGTGCGAGCCCGAACACCCGATCGTGGGTGGATCGGTACAGTTCGGTGAACGCCGTGCGATCGCGGTCGGCGATGCGTTCCAGGTATCCCCCGAGCCGGCGCATGAGTTCTTGCTCCGCGCCGGTCCCGCCGGCCGGGCAGGCAGCGGGCGGATCGGGTTCGCTGTCCGGTTCCCGCTGGCCGAAGCGAGGTCGGTCCGCCATTGCTGTCCGTCTCCGTGGGTCGAGGGCGCCCGAGGGCAGGTGCGCGGCGCGGCGTTCACCGCAACCGGCGACACACTCCCCAGTCGCAGCAATCGCCGATACATGCGAGGAGTTCGTAACAGCCGGTCGATCGGCTTGGGTCGAACGCGTCACACCGTTGCCGGTTCCCGGCACGATACCCATTCCGGTAGCTCCCGCACCGGCAGTGAAGCCGGCCGGGACCCGCGACGAAGACCATCGCTTTCCACGGCCCGACTTGGATTACCCCCTTCTCGCCCGGTCGGCCGGACCGTTCAGCCGAGGTAGGGAGTGCCCCGCCCCTCCAGGTAGTGCGTCAGTCTGAGCCTCTGTGTGTGGTGGATCTCGAGATTGTCGAGATCGGTGGGGTCGACGAACCGTAGTTCGATGGACTCGTCGGATATGGCCAGATCGCCACCGGTTACCTGCGCCAGGAAGCACACGTTGAACTGGCGTCGAACCTCGCCGTCGCTGTAGGCGATGATGTGGCGGGGGTCGGTGTAGGTGCCGACGAGGCCGGTGATCTCGATGTCCAGCCCCGTTTCTTCCTTGACCTCGCGCACAGCACAGCCAGGAAGGCTTTCGGTCATTTCCATCGCACCACCGGGCAACGCCCAGAGGCCGTTGTCGGCGCGGCGCTGCAACAGGATGCGGCCCTTGTCGTCGCACACCACGGCGGAAGCCGCGACGACGAGACTGTTCGGTTCGGGGGCAGCGGGATCGTCGTAGAACTCGGTGCGCGCCATCGGCTTACCCTTCCACCGGTCGGCCAGTGTGCCAGACTGCGTCGAAACTGTCTGTGTACGTGTCGAATAGACCGCCGTCACCGGTACGGCGCAGGTGCCAGACCGGCGCACGGTAAGCGTTCACTCCCCACATGTGGGCGTTGACCAGCATTTCCTCGTCGGCGCAGAAGATGCTGTTGTAGAGCGTCGTGGTGTGGGTCCGCAGCTCGATTCCCGGTGCGGCGTGCAATGGCCGGTAGTGCATCAAGGCGAGGCGGCAGCGCGATTCGATACCGTGCCCGAATTTCTCCTCCCGGCCTCGCTGTCGGACGTTGGTACTGTCGGCGTCGCCGATGGCTATGCGTATCGAACAGCCGGCCTCGGCTCGTTCGAGCAGCAGGTCGTTGAGCCGGGGGTACGCCTCATGCAGGAAGACCGCCGCGTAGACCAGAACGTCGATCCGGTGCCGCGCGGCCGCGAAGAGGTTGATGAACATCGACGGAGGTACGTCGGCCCGCTGGTCATAGAGAGCAATGAGTTCCCGGCTGACGGCCCGCGCCGTGCGTGCCTGTTGTAGGGCCGGCCATAGGGCGTTGACGTCCTCGCCCAGACACTCGGCAGCTCGGATTGCGGTGCGCCGCCGGGGGACGCGACCGAGATTCACCCAGCGTTCAACCGATTTCGGGTCAACACCTGTCGCCTCGGCCAAATTCGCGTGAGTCCATCCCCGGGCCGCGATCGCGGCCCGCAACCTCTCATTCGCCATAGGGACGTTGTACACCAGTCGGGACGTCCCGAAGTGGGAAACATAGGAGGTTCCGCCGTCCCCATGATCAACGAGAGGCTGAGCCCCAGGCCGCGCCGCCCGGTCGATCATGAGTCCCGGGCGGCGGGGCACCTCAGCACTCGATCGAGGGAGTTGGTGCGTGCATGAAGCCGATAGCTCTGGGATGGATCGACTACGACCGCAGTACGGCGCCGGACTGGGGCGCTGCCCAGGTTCAACGGCTCGCGCGCCGGTTGGGGTATCGGCTGGTGTGGCCGGAAATTTTTTCACCTCTGCCGTTAGCTGATCAGGCACGCGGCGCCCGCGCCGAGATGGTCATCCTGCCCGCACCCGATCACGTCGACCCGCTAGCACTCGATGGCCTCATGCATATCGTCGACGTTGAGACCGTGCATCCCCGACTGTCATTCGCCCGTTGGTCGATCGCCGGCGGCCTGGCGTGAACGGCTGGGCAGCCGTTGGATACGCCGTTGCGTGTGGCCTGCCGTTGCTGGTGATCGCCGCGGCGATCTGCTGGCCGTATGACAACGGTGACAAGTAGCGTCGAATTCCGGAGACAACGAAAAAGCCCTCCACCTGCTTGTGCAGGTAGAGGGCTTTTCTAGGCTCCCCCATCTGGACTCGAACCAGAAACCTGCCGAGGATCTGGCCGCACGACAACTGGGCACAACCGTCAGCCACGATCGACTACTCGAAATGGGCTCCGACCTCGTGTTATCGAGAAACGCGGCGCAACTCTCCGCAACTAATCGGGGCGCTGTACGACCCGACGACGAACAACTTTGTTGAGAGTTTCCTGCGAGTGGTTCGGGTTCGGATCCGGGTGCATTGCCGCATGCGTCGCACCTCTGAGACGTTCCGATTGAGTTACGGCGGCTATAGCGGTGGGGAAACGCCCGGTCCCATTCCGAACCCGGAAGCTAAGGCCACCTGCGCCGATGGTACTGCACTCGACAGGGTGTGGGAGAGTAGGACACCGCCGGAACATCCTTTCACGAAGGCCCCCGACCACGGTCGGGGGCCTTCGTCGTTTCCAGGGATTTATGCGTCCGAAAAACATTTCGCCGCCCAGGTCGTAATGACCGGGCGGCGAAATATCTTTACGTCGAGATGGGCGCTGCTACGACTGGCCGGCCGCGTCTCGTGCTGCGATGTAACCGAATACGAGCCCCTGGCCGATCGTCGCGCCCGCTCCCGGGTAGGTGCGGCCGAAGACATTGGCGGCGGTGTTGCCGATGGCGTACAGGCCCTCGATGGCGGAGCCGTCCTCACGCAGCACGCGCGCGCGTTCGTCGGCGAGAACCCCGCCGCAGGTGCCGAGATCGCTCAAGGTCGTCTTCACCGCGTAGAACGGTCCGCTGGTCAGCGGCCGCAAATTCGGATTCGGCTGGATGGTGGGATCACCGTAGTAGCGGTCGTATGCGCTTTGGCCACGCTGGAACTCGCTGTCGGTGCCGGTCATCGCGTCCTCATTGAAACGGCGGAACGTCTCGGCGAACGTGTGCTCCGGTACGCCGATCTTGCGGGCGAGCTCGGCCGGATCGTCGGCCTTGTGGGCGATTCCGGCCTCGTACCACGCCTGCGGCAGCGGCTGGCGCGGAAACAACCCGGCCGCGAAGATGTAGCTGTTGCGGTACTTCTGATCGAACACGATCCACGCGGACTCCACAGGATCGCCCGCACGCTCACGCTCGAGGATGCGCTGCCCGTACGACATGTAATCGATGGACTCGTTGATGAACCGGCGCCCCGTCTGGTCGACGATGAACGAGCCGGGCAGCGAACGCTCGGCCAGCATCACCGTCGGTGCTCCGCCCGGCAGCGCCGCCACCGCCGGGAACCACCAGGCCTGATCCATCAACCCGGTCGTCGCGCCGGTCTCCTGCGCGACCCGGATCGCGTCACCGGTGTTTCCTTCGGCGCCGAGGCTCTCATGCTCGCCGAGCCGCTCGGACTGGTACTTGTGCCGCATCGCCATATCGTGGTCGAAGCCGCCGGCGGCGAGCACCACACCACGACGGGCGGTCACGGTGACTTCCCGGCCATCGTGGGCGACGACGGCGCCGGTGACGCGATCACCTTCGGTGATGAGGCGGACCAGGCTGGTCTCGGTCCAGACCGGGATCCCCGCACGCACCACACCGGCGAACAGGCCGGCCGCCAGCGCCTGACCGCCCGCCATGTACTCGCGGCGCAGCGCCAGACCGCCGACGCCCTGCGCGAGCCGCTTGAGGATGCGGGGAACGCCCTTGCTGGGCACCCTCGCCACCAGGTTCATCCACTTGTAGTCAGCGCCGGTGGTGGGCATCGGCACGGGAGCTTCCATCAGGCCGGGGCGCAGCCGTCGGCGTTCGGCGCGGAGCACCGACGCGTTGAACGGCCGGCATTCGCAGGTGCGTCCGATCGCGGACCCACCCGGAAGTTCCGGATGGTAATCCGAATAGCCTTCGGCCCAGAAGAACTTCATCGGCGTCAAGCGCTGCATCATCTCGACGGTCGCGGCGGAATTGTCGACGAACGCCTTGCCGCGTTCGGCCGGGGCAGAATCACCGACCACGGCACGCAGGTAGGTCTCGGCGCGTTCCTGCGAATCACCGGCGCCCGCTTGCCGCAGGATCGGGTTGTCGGGCAGCCAGAACGCGCCACCGGAGCGCGCCGTCGAACCGCCCACGTATTCGGTCTTCTCGATGATGAGGGTGGACAGCCCCAGTTCGTTCGCCGTCAAGGCGGCGGCCATACCGGTGCCTGCGCCGACGACCAGCAGGTCGACGGTGGTGTCACCAACCGTTGGGGCGGGTGCGGAACGGGTGCGCAATGGTGTACTCCTTCTTCTGGTATGAGCGCTGTGGACGCGCGCTCGGCGGCGGACCGCAGGACGGCACCCTCCGGCGGAGAACCCGCCGCGAATCGCTCTTCTGTTCGGTGCGGCGTCGGCCGACCCCTCGCGCCGAAGCGCCGGTGACCGGGGACGGTCCGCGGCACATCGGGTGGCGCGGCCACGCCGCGGCTCTTCGCCGGCCGGCTATTCGACCGCGCTGTGGAGTCGCCGCGTGACGCAGCACACGCTACGGCTGGTTCATCGTCGTAGCTCGACGGTTCCCGCTGTGCGGGAACCTCCCGGACAGCGCTGAGCAGCAATCTTGTGTCGACGACAGCGCGCATCCACCGCGATATCGACCGATATCGAATCAGTGCGCAAACCGGGCGTGGCGCGGACGACTTGCGACGCTGTTCGGCCGGCTGCTCACAGCAGCGGGAGGGTGGGCTGGATTTCTATCGCGACCGAGACCAGGGAGTGCACGCGCGCGGCGATGATGTTGAGCAGGCCCTGGATTTCGGCGGGGGCGGATTCGGCGGCGGTCTGGAGGTTCTTGAGGTCGCCGTCGAGCTGGGCGAGGGTTTCGGCGGTGTCTCGGGGCCGGGCTCGAAGGGCCGCCGCGATCTCGTCGAGGGGGATGCCCTGGGCCTCCAGGCGCTGGATGAGGTGGATACGGTCGACGTCGCGGGGGTGGTAGAGGCGGTAGCCGCCCCCGGTACGTTCGGCGGGGGTGAGCAGGCCGAGTCCGGTGTAGTAGTCGATGGTCCGGTTGCTGACTCCCGCGCGGGCGGCCAATTCGCCGATGCGGACCAGAGTGTCGGGCATGGGCCTCCTTTCGCGCGGCGGTCACACGATACAGCGCGTGCCGGGCCCCGGCCTGTGTGGAGCGTCATGAGTTACCCGAACCATACAGTTGCGCGTGTTACTGTGGGATCTCGATGAGCACTTACCTGTCGGCCGAGTCGATCACCCACCTGGCGCTGCTGCCGGGATTCCTCGACCCGGTGAACCTGCTGAACTCCTTCGGTACCTGGATGCTGGTCGGCCTGCTGGCTGTCGTGTTCATCGAATCCGGGCTGCTGTTCCCGCTGCTTCCCGGCGATTCGCTGCTGTTCACGGCAGGACTCATCGCCGCCTCGAAATCCACCGAGATCGAGCCGTTCGCGCCGATCTGGTTGTTGCTGATCCTGATTCCGCTGGCTGCCATCGCTGGTGATCAGGTCGGGTATCTCATCGGAGCACGCGGCGGCACCGCGCTGTTCAAGAACGACGATGCCCGGCTGTTCAAGAAGAAGTACATCGACGAGTCGCACGCGTTCTTCGAGAAGCACGGGCCGATCACCATTGTGCTGGCCCGCTTCGTGCCCATCGTGCGCACCTTCGCACCGGTGGTCGCCGGTGCCTCCGGCATGCGTTATCCGGTCTTCGCCCTCTACAACGTCGTCGGCGGCGTGCTGTGGGGTGCGGGCGTCACCTATCTGGGTTATCTGCTCGGCCAGATCGCGGTGGTCCGCGACAATATCGACCTGATCTTCCTGCTGATCGTGGCGGTGTCGGTGCTGCCGATCGTCATCGAGGTGGGCAAGCGAATGCTGGCGAGCCGGAATTCCACCGAACCCGACGCTGCCGCTTCCGAGGACGCCGAGGAATCTGTGCGGTCCTGAAAGTCGTCGCGGCCGGGGTGGACTCGGCGAGCGTGTGAAACCATGCGGCCCGCAGCATTTCCGCGAACCCGAACGCGTCGGTCATACGCTTCCCGTCCTACCGCCGATATCGTTGGGCACCCGATCGGGCGGCCCGCCCGGCACCGACCGGGCGCCTTGTCCACATGTCGTTCCAGCCACGGAGAGACACGCATGAAACGCGCATCGCGCAAGGGCCGAAAACCCGGCCCGCCCCCTGACGACCCCCCGAGACCGGGGCAGCGGCAATGCTGACCGTCGCCGGCATCGCGCTCGGCATCCTCGTCGTCCTGCTCATCACCGCGCTCACCGGCTACTTCGTCGCCCAGGAATTCGCGTACATGGCCGTCGATCGGTCCCGGTTGAAGGCGCGCGCCGAAGCCGGTGACAGATCGGCGGAACGGGCGCTCGGCGTCACCCGTCGGACCTCGTTCATGCTCTCCGGCGCCCAGCTCGGCATCACCGTCACCGGCCTGCTCGTCGGTTACGTCGCCGAACCGTTGATCGGGCGCGGGCTCGGCGAATTGCTCGGCGGGATCGGGGTGCCCGCGGGCGCCGGCATCGCGGTCGGCGCGGTGCTGGCGATCGCGTTCTCCACACTTGTGCAAATGCTCTTCGGTGAGCTGTTCCCGAAGAACCTCGCCATCGCCAGGCCCGAACCGGTCGCGCGCCGGCTTGCCATGTCCACCACGGTCTATCTGAAGCTGTTCGGCTGGCTGATCCGGTTGTTCGACCAGTCGTCGAATCTGTTGCTGCGCGCACTGCGGATCGAACCGGTGCACGACGTGGAGCACTCGGCCACTCCGCGCGACCTCGAGCACATCGTCGCCACCTCGCGGGACGCCGGCGAACTGCCGCGCGAATTGTCGACGCTGCTCGACCGGATCCTGGACTTCCCGACCGCCGATGCCGAGCACGCCATGATCCCGCGTTCGCGTGTCGACACCGTGCACATCGACGACCCGGTCGACGACGTACTGGCCCGCATGGGTACCGGCCATACCCGGTATCCCGTTGTCGGGACCTCGAGTGACGACCTGCGCGGCATCATCCACCTGCACGACCTGCTCGACGGCTCCGCCGAGGGGACCGCCGCTCAGCACCTGCGCGAGGCGGTCGTGGTTCCCGGCTCACTGGCCTTACCCGAGGTCGTCGCGCAGCTGGATGCGGCCGGCGACGAGATGGCGCTGGTAGTCGACGAATACGGTGGTTTCGCCGGCATCGTCACGATCGAGGACATCGCCGAGGAACTGGTCGGTGAGATCGCCGACGAACACGACATCGGCCCCGATACCGCCATCGTCGCCGAGTCCGATGGCTGGCTCGTCGCGGGTGATGTGCACCTGGACGAGGTCGAGCGCGTGCTCGACGTCGAGCTGCCCGCCGGTGACTACGAAACGATCGCCGGGCTCGTCATTTCCGCATACGGCGGCCTTCCGGATCCGGGCACTCGGACAGAGATCGCGCTCGAACCCAGCGGCGCCGACTACATCGATGAGCACGGTTCGGTCGAGCGCACTGTGCGGGCGGAGGTCAGGGCGGTGGCCAAGCATGTGCCCGCGTCGGTGTTCGTGAATCTGCGGATCGAGCGGAAGGCGGCCGAGGATGAGTAATCCATGGGTTGTCGCGGCTGTCACAACCGCCTTGATCGCGGCCAGCGCCTTCTTCGTCGCGGTCGAGTTCGCGCTGATCGCGGCGCGGCGGCACCGCCTCGAAGACGCCGCCGCGACCAGCTCCGCCGCCCGCGCCGCACTGCGCAGTTCGTCGGAACTGTCGGTGTTGCTCGCGGGTTCGCAACTCGGCATCACCGTCTGCACGCTGGCGCTGGGCGCGGTCACCAAACCTGCCGTGCACCACTGGCTCACGCCGTTGTTCGAGCGTCTCGGCGCGCCGTTGTGGGCCGCCGATGCCGCCGGGTTCGTGCTGGCCCTGGTGATCGTCACCTTCCTGCATCTGGTGGTGGGGGAGATGGCGCCCAAGTCGTGGGCGATCGCGCATCCCGAGCGTTCGGCCACGGTGCTGGCGATTCCGATGCGCGCCTTCATGGCGGTCACCAGGCCGCTGCTGAAACTGCTGAATCAGATGGCGAACCGGTGCCTGCGCCGCGTCGGGGTGACGCCGGTCGACGAAGTGGATTCCGGGCAGGACCCGGCGGCATTGCGTCATCTCGTCGAACATTCGGCTACCGCAGGCACCCTCGACGAACGTTATCGCGGCAACCTGATCAGCGCGCTCGAGCTGGAACAACTGTCCGTCGGCGACCTCATGCGCCGGGAGGCCGACCCCGATGCGGTCGCACCCGACGCACATCGGGAGGCGATCCGAGCGATGTCTCGCACTACCGGCCACCTGCGGCTGCTGGTGCGTGACGGTGACGGTTTCCGCGGGGTCGTGCACGTGCGCGACAGCCTCACCGCCACACCGGAGGCCACGGCGGCCGAGCTGATGCGCCCGGTGCTGACCCTGTCGGCGACCATGCCCATTTACGAGGCGCTGCGCACCATGCGCGAAACCCGTACCCATCTGGCGGTGGTGACCGGCGGCCCGACCGGCGAACCGGTCGGGCTGATCACCATCACCGATGTGCTGCGACGGCTCTTACCCACCGCTACCGGGGCGCCGGATCAGCGGGTGGTGTAGCCGCCGTTGGCGAAGATGGTCTGCCCGGTGACCCAGCCACCGTCGGTGACGAGGAATTCCACCAGCGGCGCGATGTCCTCGATGCGGGTCAGCCGTCCGCCCATCGCCTGCGACTTGTGGAACTCCACGCGCTCGGGAGTTTCCTGCGGATAGAAGAACGGGGTGTCCATCGGGCCCGGTGCCACATTGTTGACCGCGATGCCGCGCGCGGCGAACTCCTTGGCAGCGGCGCGGGTGAAGTGCTCGACCGGGCTTTTCGCTCCGGCGTAGGTGGAGTAGCCATCGGTGAACGCGGCCAGCAGCGAGGTGACGACGGTGACGATGCGTCCGCCGTCGGCGAGCCGCTTGCCCGCCTCCTGCAAGAAGAAATAGGCGGCCTTGGCGTTGATGTCGAACATCGAGTCGTACTCGGCCTCGGTGACGTCGATGATCGGTTTACGCAACACCTTGCCGACGGTGTTCACCGCGATGTCGACCGTGCCGAAAGCTGCGACGGCCGCGTCGAACATCGCGGTCACCGTCGCGGGCACAGTGAGATCGCCCTGGAAGGTGATCGCTTTCGCGCCCGCAGCTTCGACCGCGGCCACGGTCTTCTCGGCGTCGGCCTCGGTGCTCGCGCTGTTGTAGTGCACCAGAATGTCGGCGCCCTGTTCGGCGAGGGTGGTGCTGATCAGGCCGCCCAGGTTCTTCGCGCCCGCGGCGACGATGGCGGATTTGCCGGCCAGTTTGTCGGTCATCGTGGTGTCCTCACTTGTTCGGGAAGTGGTGTCGACACCGACGCTATGACCGAACGTGACAAATGAAAAACAGATCTTCGCCGTAGTTTCACAAGCAACACTTGTTAGCCTGGCAGGATGCCTGATGACGTGCTCGACCCCCGCCGACTCCGCCAGTTCCTTGCCGTCGCCGAGCACATGAACATGAGCCGGGCCGCGGCCGAACTGCATCTCACTCAGCAGGCGGTGAGCAGCACCATCAAGACCCTCGAACGCGATCTCGGGGTGCGGCTGCTGCACCGTTCGGGCCGTCGGATCTCGCTGACCGCGGCGGGTGCGGCGCTGCACGCGGGGGCCAGGCCGGTGATCGACGCGGCGGCCGCGCTGGCCCGGTCGACCAGACAGTCCGCGCATGGCGAGCGCGCGCAGCTGGTGATCGGCCACACCCCCGCGATTTCATCCGAGGAAGTATTCGATCTGACCGCCGGTGTCCGCGCGGCCTTCCCGGACGCGTCGATCACCGCGCGCCAGTGTTTCCCCGACGAACTGGTCGCCGCGCTGCGCGAGGGGGCGGCCGACGTGGCGTTGCGGCGCGGCGCCACAACGCCCGAGGACGTCGCAGCCGCCGTCATCGCCTACACGCCGTTGCATGTGGCTGTGGCCGCCGCTCATCCCCTGGCTGCGCACACTTCGCTGCGGATGGATCAGCTCGCCGGTGAACGGCTCATCGTGTGGGGCCCGCCCGGTACGTCCTTCTATGCCGATTATCTGCTGTCGATCTGCCGGCGCGCCGGGTTCGAGCCGTCCGTCGTCGTCAACCACATCCAGGGCACGGCGCCGACGACCGCCGTGATCGGCACCGACTGCTTCGCCTTCGTCACCGCCGAACCGGGCACCTACCACCACGGGCAGACAGTGGTCCGCCCGATCGATCAGCCACCGGTCGCCCCGGTCCAGGCGCTCTGGTTGCGGCACACCGAATCCGCCTTGCGGCGAACGTTTCTCAGTGGGCCGCAGGAGTCAGAGGATGGGCCTGCCGCCGGTGACGGCGAGGCGGGCACCGGAGATGTAGCTGCCGTCGTCACAGGCCAATAAGACGTAGGCGGCGGCCAGTTCGGCGGGCTGGCCGGCGCGGCCGAGGGGGACGTCGTCGCCGAAGGCGGTGACCTTCTCCACCGGCATGGTCGACGGGATGAGCGGCGTCCAGATCGGGCCGGGCGCCACGCTGTTGACCCGGATTCCCTTGTCGCCCAGCAGTTGGGCGAGGCTGGCCGAGAAGTTGGCGATGGCCGCCTTGGTCGCGGCGTAGGGGGCCAGCGTCGGGGAGGGCATATCGGAATTGACCGAGGAGCTGCCGATGATCGACGAGCCCGGCGGCATATGCGGGACCGCGGCCTTGACCAGATGGAAGTAGGCGCCGACGTTGACGCGGAAGGTGTAGTCGAATTCCTCGGCGCTGATCTCCTCCAGGGTTTCGTGGGTCATCTGGTAGGCGGCATTGCTGACCAGCACATCGATGTGCCCGAATTCGCGCACGGCGTGCTCGATGACGGTGCGGCAGTGATCGGGATCGGCCAGATCGCCCGGCACCAGCTCGGCGCGACGGCCCGCTTGCTCCACCAGCTGCGCCACCTCCTGCGCGTCCTCGTGCTCGTCCAGATAGGAGATGAGCACATCGGCGCCCTCGCGGGCGAAGGCGATGGCGACCGCTCGGCCGATTCCGCTGTCGGCGCCGGTGACGACGGCGGCCTTACCGGTCATCTTGCCCGAGCCGCGGTAGCTGTCCTCCCCGCAGTCCGGGCGCGGCTGCATCTGCGACTGGATGCCGGGGACCTTTTGCTGCTGTTCGGGAAAGCCCATGGTGATGTCCTTTCTCAGCGGTCAGTGCTCATCGAGGGCGATGACGACCTTCACGTCATCGGGGTCGGGGGTGAACGCGTCGGCGAACTTCGTCAGTGGCAGGCGGCGGGTGATGAGGCCGTCGAGCCAGGCCGGGTCGGCGGCGGCGAGTGCGTCGGCGGCGAGACGGTAGTGGCGCAGGTTGGCATTGACGGAGCCGACCACCACGTCGTTTTCCAGCACGATGTCGCGGTGCACAGCGCCGGCGTCGACCTCGATCAACCGGCCCACCGGCGACACTCCGGTCAGGCACACCACCCCGAACGGGGCGGTATTGCCCATGGCGGCGAAGACCACCTGGTTCGCGCCGGTGGCCTCGATGATGATGTCGGGGCGCAGGCTCTCGGCGACCGCGGCGGCGTCGCCGTGGTGGTAGGTGGCGCCGAGATCGCGGACCAGGCGCGGTTTCGCGCCGTGCTCGACCCGATCGAGCACGTGCACGTCGAGGCCGCGCCGGCTGCCGAGCAGGGCGGCGAGCAGGCCGATCGGCCCGGCACCGGTTACCAGCACCCGCGACGGCGCGAACCAGCCGCGCTCACCGATGCGTTCGACCTGCTCCCAGGCCTTGGCGACCACGCTGGCCGGTTCCAGTAGCACGCCGACCCGCGCCAGCCGCGGATCCAGCGTCACCGCGTATTCCGGGTCCACACACCACTGTTCGGCGCCGTACCCGTCGAGCTCCTTGATGCCGCGTTCGGTGTAGCGGCCGTTGCGGCAGTTGTCGAATTCGCCGCGGGCGCAGGCCTCGCACGGCACCGGGTCGGGGCGGCGCACGACTCCGACGACGAGATCTCCGGCGGAGAAATCCGAGCCGTCCGGTGCGCTGCGGACCCGGCCGAGGGATTCATGGCCGAGGATCAGCCGGTCTTTGCCCGGTGGCGGCGTGCCGTAGGCGCCGTCGGCGATGTCCCGGTCGGTGCCGCACACACCTACCGCGAGTCCATCGACCAGAAGTTCGCCCGGGCCGGGTTCGGGGTCGGGCAGCTCGTCCAGGCGCAGTGATTCTGGGCGGGCCGGATCCACGGTGAGCGCGCGCATGATGCCGGGCTACCCGTATCCGCGCAGGTCATTCGTCGGCCGCGAGACCTGGTGCCGGACAACCGGTTCGCCGGTGGAGATCGGCGAGAAAAAGTCGGGGCATCGGCGATTAGTCCGTGACGGACCGGGAATCGCACCCCTCGAGGCCGGTGACGGTCTCAGACCAGAAAGGAGTACGAGATGGCAGACTCCAAGAATCCTGGGCAGTTCGGCAATCGTCCGGACACGGAGGAGCAGGCCCGCCGCGGCGGTCAGGCCAGCACGGGTAGCTTCGGCGAGCGCAACGCCGCCGATCCGAGCCAGGCCGGTCGCAAGGGCGCCCAAGCTCAGCCGACCGAAGCGAAGGCACGCGGTGGGCAGCACAGCCATGGCGGCCACTGACCGCCGCCCACCCGACGGTCGCAGCCGCTAGCGGCTGATCCGGACCCGGCGTCGCCACGCCCCGCACCCCTCCGGAACGTATGCGCGCCGGGTCCGTTGCTGGTCTACGAGGCAGCCCGGCGACCGTTGCGCGGAGCGGCGTCGCCCCGCATCACGCTCAACCGCCTGCGCATCGGCGCCACCAGCCACACCACGACGAACACCACCGCTGTCGCCACTCCGGTGACGATGGCAGCGACCGGCCCGACGACCACATCGACGATCAGCGTCGTCACCCCGCACATCGCCACCCCGAGCAGTGCCAGACCGGCCAGCGTGCACCGGTGCGCCGCGGTGACGATGGTCTGCAACCGGTGCCTGCGGAACAGCAGCCGATGCCAGGAGACCGGAGCCACCAGGAAGATGGTGCCGCCCACCGCCGCGCCCGCGGTGACCAGATACACCGCTCGCATACCGGAATCGAGGGCATCGAACGAGGACTGGAACGGCAGGATCATCAGGAAACCGGTCAGCAATTGCACGCCGGTCTGCAATACCCGCAGCTCCTGCAGCAGATGCGCCCAATTGCGGTCCAGCCGCTGCGTGGGGGTCTCGGCCCGGGCATGCCAGTTCCAGGTGTCGTGATCGGCGCCCGCGGGCGTGGAGCCGCGTCGATGGCCCGGACGCCGCGGCCGGGCATTGCCCGTGGAGTGTGTGCGACGTACCGGCATAGCGTTCCTCTGTGTTCACCTGCGATGGTCCGGGGACCTGGTTGCGGCGTACCCGCAGCGAACCCGCTCATGCAAGCGGTCGAGGACCTCGAACCGGGCTCACCGATCACCGTAACGCCGCGGCCCGGCGATTCGGCGGTGGTGCACCGGGTACGTCATCGATAGCGGAGCGGTCGGCCGGCGACGCCCGGCCGGACGCCGGAAGCTCAGGAAGGAGCTCTGCGATGCCGAAGACAACCGCACGTGGCGAGGCCAAGCGCTCGGAGTTGCCGAGCACGGTGGCGCGCTCGAGTGAGAAGGCGCAGCGAACCTTCGCCAAGGCCCACGACGCCGCGCTCGAGGAGTACGGCAGCGAATCCCGTGCGCACCGGGTGGCCTACAGCGCGCTCAAGCACAGCTATGAGAAGGTCGGCGACCATTGGGAGCCGAAGGAACGCCGCGGGCCCTCCGACGAACGGGCCGCGAGCGGCGGGCCGAACGCGAAGGGCGATACCGCCGAGGGCGTGAACGCCAACGCGACCAAAAAGCACCTGATCAACGTCGCGGGACGGCTGGAGATCACCGGCCGCTGGAAGATGACCAAGTCCGAATTGATCGACGCCATCGAGAAGACCAATCGCCGGAAGACCGCGGCTCGACGCGGGTGAAGCCCGGCGCGAACGTCGGTTTCGCGCCGGTCGGACAGGGAATTACGCGACTGTAGGCAGGGCCGGTTGTCGAGAAAACGGCACCGGCCCCCCGGGGGGAACCGCATGAATGCCGGTCGGAGCAGGACAGCTCGACAACGGCGTCGGCTCGGCCCGACCGGTGATGTCCCGGCCGCGTGAGCGCCCGGACAGGCGGTGTCGCTCGCGATCAGCGCGCCGACGATGTCGCGCCGACCACGAGATCACCGCCGTGAAGATGGGCGACAGGTCACTCCCGCCGGTGCCTGCGATGGCTCGTGTCGCACAACGGGTAGCACTTGGACCGTTTGCACAGGCAGATCGCGACTTGAAATCTGTCGGAGCGCACGGTGCGTCCATCGGCGGTGGTCAGTTCGACGGGGCCGTCGACGAGCGCGGGGCCGTCTGCGGTGAACCGCACGCGGGTGGGCTCAGGGCTTGGTTCGGTCGGCACGAATCACCACCAGTTCCTCATGTCGCTGACCGGGTTCGATGAGTCCCTGCTCGGCCAGCCACGGCGCCCGCGAGCGCATGACGGGCCCGAACGGGATGTGTGTGCGGGCCACCACGGCCGCCTTCAATCCGCCGGCCTTCAACCGCGACACTGTGATATTCGGTCCGCTGATCGCCGACTGCACCAGCAGGGCGACGCCATTGAGGTCCAGCAGACTCGGCAGCCGGGCGCACAGCGGGTCGAGCAGGTCCCGGCCGTGATGGCCGGCGTCCCACGCCTGTGCGCCCAACCGGGACCTGGCACCGTCGGCGACCGGAACATACGGCGGGTTCGCCAGCACCACATCGAACCGGCGGTTGTGCATGACGGTGCGGAAGTCACCGTGCACCAGCTCCACGGCCAGCCTGCGTAGCCGGATGTTGAGCCAGGCCGAGAGCACGGCCGCGCGCGAGATGTCGACCGCGGTCACCGAGGCGGCGCCGGCCTTGGCGGCGGCGATCGCGACGGCGCCGGTGCCGGTGCACAGGTCGAGCACCCGCCCGCCGGGTGCCAGGCCGGCCTCGGTCATTGCGCGGGCGAGCAGCCACGAGTCGGCCTGGGGGCGGTAGACGCCGGGGGCGCTGATGAGTCTCATGCGAGGGGGATATCCCGTTTACGCCGGGTCATTCTCGCTGGTCGTCGGCGCGCTCGGCAGGACCGATGGATCGAGCAGCGAACTGCGCCCGGCGCGCCAGCTATCCACCACATGATCACCGAAGCGATCCTCGAGCAGATTCGTCGCCTGGATGCCGAAGACGATGGACGGAACAAGGGCGGGTTCGCGGGCCGCCAGATCGCCGATGACGCCGTCACGCATGACCTGCTCGTGGACCGCGTCGGCCTCGACATGCTCGCGGTAGAACAGCACACAGGCCGGATCGGCGCCCATCTGTTCCAAGATCTGCACCAGCCGCGCAGATCCCGGCGGTGAGGTGATCTCCACGGTGGCGAAGTGCCCGACCAGCGCCCCGCGCCACTTCCGGTGCAGCCCGAACAGCGACATCGTGTTGACCAGCGCGATCATCGGCGTTGGCACCGCGTCGAGATAGTGCAGGTAGCCGGAATCCAGTCCGGCTCCTTCGAGGAGGTCGGCGAACAGCCGGGCATGAACTCGCTCGCCGCGCCCGCCGCCGAACTCGTCGAACTCCACCGCCACCAGCGATGCCTTGGCCTGGCCGCGCAGCCGCGGAATCACCCAGGCGTACGGGTCGGCTTCTTTGTGGTGGTAGATCGAGCGGTGCACGAAGTATTCACGCAGGTGTGTCCAATCGGGATGTTCGTGCAGATGCCTGGCCACACCCGGGGCGTCCACCGGTGCGGTGAGCAGATACTCGAGTTCTCCGTCGAGGTCGTCGCCGCCGGGGACGTCATCGTGTAGCGCCTCCGACCAGGCCCGCTCGAGTTCGGCACGCAGCCGCAGCAGCCCCGGATCCCATTCCCAGTCCGGATCCACCCCGTCGAAACCGTGATAGTGCAGCTCGTAGCAGGTATGCAGGGCCAGGTGCAGGTCATCGCTGTACGGATCGACATGGCCAGCAGGCGGCACCGGGTTGCCCGGCTGCCCGCGCAAGGTCCGCATGACGGCCTCCGACAGCGGGCCGCGGGGGCGGGGCAGCACGAAATGGTCCTCGATCACAGGGGACATGCTCCCCGCTTACCCGGTGCCGTGGTGATCAATCAGCTCACAGCGCA
The DNA here is from genome assembly GCF_059509835.1 of Nocardia sp. CDC519. Lineage (NCBI taxonomy): Bacteria > Bacillati > Actinomycetota > Actinomycetes > Mycobacteriales > Nocardiaceae > Nocardia > Nocardia sp. CDC519. The sequence goes on from NZ_CM183377.1 coordinate 5,467,213, forward strand.
ATCCCGATGTACTTGGTTTCCAAGTACTCCTCGAGACCCTCGACGCCACCTTCCCGCCCCAGACCCGAGGACTTCACACCGCCGAACGGCGCGGCGGGATTGGAGACGACACCGGAGTTGAGGCCGATCATCCCGGTCTCCAGCCGCTCGGAAACGGTGAGCGCTTCGCCGATGTTCTCGGCGAAGACGTAGCCGATGAGACCGGCGTCGGTGTCGTTGGCCATGGCCACGGCCTCGTCGGTGGTGGCGAAGGTGCGGATCGGGGCGACGGGTCCGAAGATCTCCTCGCGCAGGATGGCCGAGGCCGGATCGAGATCGGTGAGCACGGTCGGTTCGACGAAGTGGCCGGGGCCCGGGAGGGCCGTGCCGCCGGTGAGCACGCGGGCGCCGCGGTCGACGGCATCGTCGACCAGCGCGCTCACCTTGGTGACGGCGGCGGCGTCGATGAGCGGTCCGACGTCGGTGTCGGCATCCAGGCCGTTGCCGACCGTCAGCCCCGCCAGGGCATCGGCCAGCCGCCGGCCGAATTCCTCGGCCAGCGATTCGTGGACCAGGAACCGATTCGCGGCCGTGCAGGCTTCGCCGGTATTGCGCATCTTGGCGGCCACGGCTCCGGCGACCGCGCGATCGAGATCCGCGGAGGCGAGCACCACGAACGGCGCGTTGCCGCCCAATTCCATCGATACCCGCAGCATCCGCTCGGCGGCCTGCGCGGTGAGCGCGCGGCCGACGGCGGTGGAGCCGGTGAAGGTCAGCTTGCGCAGCCGCGGATCGGTGATGAGTGGATGCGACAGTTGCGGCGCGGCCGAGGTCGTTACGCAGTTCACCACACCCGGCGGCAGCCCGGCCTCGTCCAGCACCGTCATCAGGGCCAGGGTGGTCAACGGTGTCTGCGGCGCGGGTTTGATCACCACCGTGCACCCCGCCGCGAGCGCGGGCGCGATCTTGCGGGTGCCCATGGCGAGCGGGAAATTCCACGGCGTGATGGCGAAAACCGGGCCAACGGGCTGTTTCAGCGTCATGATCCGGTTGCCGCCGGACGGAGCGCGCTGGAAGCTGCCCGCGGCGCGCACGCCCTGTTCGGCGAACCAGCGCAGGAATTCGGCGCCGTAGGCGACTTCGCCGCGCGCTTCGGCGAGGGGTTTGCCCATCTCCAGGGTGATCAGGGTGGCGAACTGTTCGGCCCGTTCGTGCAACAGGGCGAACGCGGCCATCAGGATGTCGGCGCGAGCACGTGGGTCGGTCTCGGCCCAGCCGGCTTGGGCGCGCACGGCGGCGTCGAGGGCGGCGCGGCCGGTGGCCGGATCGGCGTCGGCGACGTGGGTGAGGGTGGTGGCGGTGGCGGGGTTGTCGACGGCGAGGGTGGCGGCGTCATCGGTCCAGTGGCCGTCGATGAAATGCCCGGTGGGTAGGTCTTTCAGCACTCGGTCGGCGGCGATCATGCCTTCACCTGCTCGGTCCCGTCGAACATGATGACCTGGCGGATCGCCAACCCGTCGGCGAGCAGGTCCATCGCCTCGTTGATCTCGGTCAAGGCGATTCGTGACGAAATGAGCTTGTCCACCGGCAATCTGCCCTCCCGCCACATCTGCGCATACCGCGGGATATCGCGCGCCGGGACAGCCGAACCGAGATAGCTGCCCACCACGGTGCGTGCTTCGGCGGTGATGGTCAACGGCGAGATCGAGGCCCGCGCCGCCGGGGCGGGCAGGCCGACGGTGATCGTGGTGCCGCCCGATCGGGTTGCGGCGAAAGCGGTTTCGAAGGCGCGCGGATGACCGGCGCATTCGATGACGTAGCGGGCCTTGATCCCGTTCTCGGCGACCTGCTCGGGGGTGTAGACCTCGGTCGCGCCGAGCGCCTTGGCCTGCTCGAGCTTGTCCGCCACCGTGTCCACGGCGATGATCTGCCGCACGTGCTGTGCCTTCGCGGTGATCACCGCCGCCATACCCACCCCGCCGAGCCCGACCACCATCACCGAATCCGACGGCGCCGGGTCGGCCACATTCAACACCGCGCCGCCGCCGGTGAGTACCGCGCAGCCGAGGACCGCGGCGATATCGGGCGGGATATCGGCGTCGACCGGCACCGCCGAGGCGCGGTCGATCACGGCGTGGGTGGCGAAACCGGAGACACCGAGGTGGTGGTGCACGGTTTCGCCGTCACGGGTCAGGTGCCGCGTATGGTGCAACAGCTCGCCCGCATTGTTGGTGAGAGTGCCCGCCGAACACGGCAGCCGCCCGTCCTCGGCGCAAGCCTCGCATTGTTCACAGCGCGGCAGGAACGACATCACCACCCGCTGACCAGGGGCCAGGTCTGTCACGGCGTCGCCGGTGGCCTCCACGATGCCCGCCGCCTCGTGACCGAGCAGCATCGGCGTCGGACGCAGGCGGTTGCCGTCGACCACACTCAGATCCGAATGGCAGACGCCCGCCGCCTCGATGCGGACCAGCAGTTCGGTGGGTCCGGGCGGGCTGAGTTCGACCTCTCCCACGGTGATCGGCCGCGATTGTGCGAACGGCCGGGCCCGGCCGGATTCCTCGAGGACTGCTCCGGTGATCTTCATCGGCTCCCTGACGTCGTGATGGACCCGGCGGTGCCGGGTGCGGGCGAGCGATTCCACGATATGGCCGCGGTCACCACCTGTATATGACCGGAACGTACATTCATTCAGAAGATAGGTGTGCGCCGCGCACATAGAAAGGGGTCGGCTGTGGATATGTCGTTGTTGGAAGACATCGATGCCGGCATCTCCGAGGCCGAACTCGACGCCAGGCTCACCGAGGCGTTGCGGCGGCACGAGATCACCGAGGCCACCGCCGCGGCCGCGCGCGGCATCCACCGCAGGCTGGCCGAGCGGCGCGAACGCGAAGAACTGCTCCGGGTCTTGCACGACACCGCGACCGACCTGACCGGTATCCGCGACGTGGAGGCGGTATTGGCCGCCATCGTGCGGCGCACCCGGCTGCTGACCGGCAGCGATATGGCCTACATCAGCCTCAACGACTACCGCACCCGCGAGACCTATATCCGCAAGTCCGACGGTGTGATCACCCAGGCCTACCGGACCATCCGGATGCCGATCGGCACCGGTGTGCTCGGCAAGGCCGCGGCCGGACTGTCGCCGTATCAGTCGGCCGACTATCTCGCCGATCCCGGCATCGTGCACTTGCCGCACATCGACGCCATCGTCCGCGCCGAAGGTGTGCGCGCGATCCTCGGGGTGCCGCTGAATCTGCACGGCAGCGTGATCGGCGCGCTGTTGATCGCGGACCGGTCGCCGCGCAGCTATGCCAGCACCCTGATCGATCTCATCGACACGGTCGGCAAACACGCCGCCGTCGCGCTGGACAACGCCGAACGATTCACCGAGATCACCAGTGCGCTCGATGATCTCGCGTCCGAGCAGGACCTCCACGTCAGCCGGGTGCGCCAGCTCCAGGACGTGATCGCGCTGGATGAGCGGCTGATCGAAACCGTGGTCGGCGGACGCGGACTGGACGGATTCGCCGAACTCGCGCATCAGGTGCTCGCGGCGCCAGCGGTGGTGCTCGACCCCGCCGGCGGTGTGCTTGCCGCCCATCCCGGCGACCACGCGTGGGTCGACGCGATCGCCGAGCAGGCCAACGGCACGGAGTTCGCCGGCGTGATCGCCACCGGCAAACCCCGGGCCCTGCGAGACCGCACCCTGGTGCCCGCCAAGGCCGGCGGCACCCATCTGGCGACGTTGGTCCTGGCCGGATCGATTCCTGCGGGGCAGGGTGGGCTACTCGAACGGCTGGCGATCTTCCTGACCGTGCTGCGCCTGTTCGACCAGGCTGCCCACGATTCCGCGCAGCGCCAGCAGTTCGAGGTGCTCGACGACATCCTCTCCGGACGTGTGGTCGATCTCGAGCAGTGGCAACGGCGTGCGGCGCGCTTCGGGCTCCGGCCGGGCGATCGGCTGACCAGCATCGTCATCGATGTGCACGGCGCCGATCACCGGCGCGTCGATGCGCACATCCGGCGTGCCCTCGGGGCGAGTCCGGCGCTGGTGGCCGAGCACGGCGGGCATTTCTGTGTGCTCGTCGCCGCCGGGCAGCACGCCGTCGCCGCTCTGGAAGGGGAGTTCGCGGCGCACGGTGTGCTCGCCACCCTCGGTTACGCCGGGCCGGCCGCGGGGCTCGACGCCGTCGCCGCCACCCACCGGCAGGCCGAACGCGCGCTGTCGACGCTGGTCCTGCTGGGCCGCGCGGGCCAGAGTCTCGACGGGGCCCGGCTCGGTGCCGTCGGCCTGCTGCTCGACGCGGCGGGCAAGCTCGGCGCCGAGTACGAGCCACTCGGCGAAATCGCGCCGCTGCTCGCCTATGACCGCGACCACGGGACCGCGCTCACCGAGACCGCCTGGGCCTACCTGGAAACCCATGCCGCACTGGCCGACACGGCCGCCCGGTTGTTCATCCACCGCAACACGGTGCGGCAGCGGCTGGCCCGCATCGCCGATCTGCTCGGCGAGGACTGGCTCGACAGCACCCGCCGACTCGACCTCCACCTCGCGCTGCGCATCTGGAAGTTGGGGGCCTCTCCCACTCAGTAGACGGATAACGGCAGTTTCTGCCACTAAGGGGTAGGCTGGGCTTATGGCACGCAAGCCACTGGAACCAGAAGTCCTGGTGGAAATCTCCCGCACGTGCGCGGACCTGTTCGTCCGCGCGGGCGGGTCGTCGCCGACAGTCGCGGAACTGGCCGCGGCGGCCGGGCTCGCCGAACGCAGCTTCTACCGCTATTTCCCGACCAAAGAAGACAGCCTGCGCCCGATGTTCGACGACGGCAACCACGCCTTCGCCCGCGCCATCGACGCCAGGCCCGAGGCCGACACCTTCGCCGACGTACTCGTGCACGCCTTCGAACGCACCTTCGCCGACACCGGCGACGAGCGATCGCGCGCGATCATGGCGACCGTCTTCGCCGACCCGGCCCTGCGGCGGGTGTGGCTCGAGGCCAGCTACGAGACCGCCGCGGTCATCCGGCCCGGCATCGCCCGCCGGATCGGCGCCGACGAAGCCGCCGTCGCCACCACCGTGGCCTGCGGTCAGGCGGTGCTGTTCGTCATCGCGGGCATGACCCACATGGTGCGCGACGGGCTGTCGTCGGCCGCGGCGGCCGCCGCCGTCGCCCGCGCCATGTTCGGGCGCACCGAAACCCCGAGCGGTGCCGGATCCGCACCGCGAAACGAAAGGAATCCCCATGAATCTCGCTGACAAAGTCGTCCTGGTCACCGGTGGCGCGCGTGGGCTCGGTGCAGCGTTCGCGCGCGGCGTCGTGGCCGCGGGTGGTCAGGTGATGATCGGCGACCTGCTCGACGAGGAAGGCGCGGCGGTGGCCGCCTCGCTCGGCGACAAGGCCGGCTATGTGCACCTCGATGTGACCGATCCGGCCGACTGGCAGGCCGCCGTGGACGCCACCGTCGCCGCGTTCGGCAAGCTGAACGGCCTGGTCAACAATGCAGGCATCTCCGCGTCCGGCCAGACCGTCGCCGACGAGCCGCTCGACACCTTCCAGCGCATCATTCAGATCAACCTGGTGTCGGTGTTCACCGGCATCCACACCGCGGTGCCCGCCATGCGCGCGGCGGGTGGCGGCTCGATCGTCAACATCTCCTCGGCGGCCGGCCTCATCGGTATGGCCTTGACCGGCGGATACGGTGCGGCGAAATGGGGTGTGCGTGGCCTCACCAAGGTGGCGGCGGTGGAGCTGGGGCGGGAGAACATTCGCGTCAACTCCGTCCATCCCGGCATGGTCTACACCCCGATGACCGCCCCCACCGGCATCAGCCCCGAACCGGGCGCCTTCCCCAACAATCCTTTCCAGCGGGTGGGCCGGGCCGAGGAACTCGTCGGCGCCGTCACCTATCTGCTCAGCGACGCCGCCTCCTACACCACCGGCGCCGAACTCGCCGTCGACGGCGGCTGGACGGCCGGGCCGTCGGTGGAATACATCATGGGGCAGTGAGCGCTCGGCTCACCAGTCCGATGAGGCGCGCGGTAAACCGGCGCAGCGGTCCTACGGGCGGGTGCGCCGGTCCGGATCACGGTGATGAATCCTGTCGCGCTCGGCCGCCCCGAATGCGAGCAGCTCGCTCGGCATAAGGTGCGCGAAAACCATCGTTGCAGCTCAAAGGCTATTTCTGGCAGCCGTGCCGGGAGTGGAATGCGAGTTGTGGGCCGCTGTCGCGAGCCGCAGGCTTGGTGCATGGACTACCGCAGATACGCCCAGTTCCTTCCCGCCGGTTACCGCGCAGAATCCCTGACCGCCCCGGAATCGACGTGGTGGTCGTGGCGCGGGCATCGGGTGCATGTCGCTCGCGCAAGGGTGCCGGAGGCATCGGTGCGGGTGCTGGCGGTGCACGGAGCCGGCGGGCACGCCGGGCTGGTGTGGCCGATCGCGGCGCTCGCCGCACAGGCCGGGGTCGACACAATGGCGATCGATTTGCCCCTCTATGGCGATACCGTGGTGCCCGACCCGCACTCGGTGCGCTACACCGACTGGATCGAGCTGCTGTGCGAGTTCGTTTGCGCGGAAACCGCATCCGATCCGAGGCCGTTGATCGTGTTCGGCGCCAGCATGGGCGGGATGCTCGCCTATGAGGTCGCCGCCCGCACCGGAGCGGTTGCCCATGTGGTGGCGACCTGTCTCCTGGATCCGGCCGATCCGGCCGCGCGGCGGGCGGCGGTGCGTTGGTCGTTCACCGGTGGCGCCGCACCGACGGTGCTGCGGTCGGTGCGGCCGCTGGCGGGCGGGCTCCGGGTGCCGATCAAGTGGCTGGTCGATATGGGCAACATGAGCCTGGATCCCGAGCTGTCGCGGCTGTGCGCTGCGGATCCGAAGGGCGGCGGCGTTCGGGTACCGCTGGGGTTCCTCGCCGATTTCCTCGACTTCACGCACACACCGCCGGATTCGACGACGACGCCGCTCACCCTGGCACATCCTGCGGCCGATCGCTGGACCCCGCCCGAACTGAGCCTCCGATTTCTCCACCGGATCGCGGCGCAGACACGACTCGTCCTCCTGGACGGCTGCGGGCATTTCCCGATCGAAGATCCAGGTATCAGGCGTCTGCGGGACACGCTGATCGGTGTGCTGGAGGAGGTTTCGCACTCACGCTGACGGCTGATCGGCCGGCGCGGCAACGAGCTGCCGCGCCAGCGTCATCAGCGCATCGGTGTCGAGCCGGTGCCGGGTCAGCACGCGGTGCAGGTGTGCGTCGATGGTGTGCACCAGGGTCTGAGCGAGATACCGCGGGTCCGCGCCGCCACGGCCGCACCGTTCGAGATGGAAGGCGACCTCGGCGGCGAGATGATCCTCGAAAGCTTGCAGCGCGGCCGCTTCGCCCGGCAACCGCGGCGCGACCCGGTGCAGCAGGGCGTGCAGTGCCGGCCGGTCACGGTGCAGCTCGACCACCGCCTCGAGGATCGTCCGCAGGGTGTCCTCGAAATCCGGTCGCGTGGTGCGTAGTTCGGTGAACACCGCCTCGAGCCGCTCGGCCGACTCCGCCAGGTGTCGCTCGGCGATCGCCCGCAACAGCGCGTGTTTGTTCGGGAAGTACTGATACAACGTCCCCACCGACAGCCCCGCGCGCTCGGCGATCCGATTGGTCGTCGTCGCCAGCCCCTCCCGGGTGAACATCTGCGCGGCCGCCTCGAGCAGCGTATCCACCGTCTCCCTGGACCGCCGCTGCCGCGGGATCTTGCGCGCCTCGCTCATGGTGGCTCCACTGTATGCACCTGCGCGAGGCTCGGCTACGCCTCCAGCCGCGCTATCGACGCTGTTCCAGCCGGCGGATCAGCCCGTGCACCTTCGGGTCGGCGGCCAGGCGGCCGTCCAGGACGATGTTCACCGCGCCGCGGAGCAGGGCGTAGGGCTCCCAGCCGGCGGGGGCGATGGTGCGGGCGGCGCGGCGGGAGATGCCGTCGGCGATGGTGCGGGCGGCCTGTTCGGCGGTGATGCGGACGTTGAGGGGCCAGGGGAGCATGGCGTCGAGTTCGATGCCGAGTTCGTCGGCGTCGAGCATGTCGTGGGTCATCGCGGTCTCGACCACCCCGAAGTAGGCGATGCCCGCGCTGGCGCCGACGCCGGCGAGTTCGACGCGCAGCGCGCGGCCGAACTGTTCGACGGCCGCCTTGCTCATCATGTACGGCGATCCGCCCATGCCCGGCGCGAACGCCGCACAGGAGGACACCACGACCACATGGCCTTTCGATGCGATCACCGCATCGAGAGCCGGATGCACGGTATTGAACACCCCGGTCAGGTTGATCCCCATGACGCGATCGAATTCGCGAGGATCCATCGTGCGCACGGTCGCGGGTGCCGGGGTCACTCCGGCGTTGGCGACGACGACGTCGAGTGCCCCGAAATGGCCGATCGCGCGATCCACGACCTCGGCCATCCGGTCCCGGTCCGCGACATCGGCGCCGAGCGCGAGCGCCCGTGGACCGAGCGCGCGGGCCGCCGCCTGTGCCGCCGCCTCGTCGATATCCACCAGCACCACCGACGCGCCACGTGCGTAGAGAATCTCGGCCAGCTCCAGCCCGATGCCCTGGCCGGCGCCGGTGATGAGCGCGGTCCGGCCGGCGACCCGGTAGCTGTCGCGACCGGTGAAGGGGCTGAGCAGTTGGCCGATCACAGGGTCACCTCATAGGACTGCGCGTCGAATTTGCTGGTGCGGCGGCGGTATTCGAAACTCCAGTTGGGGTAGAGCCCGGCATTGCCGCCGTCGGGGGTGGTGTAGTAGCTGGTGCACCCACCCGTCAGCCACACCGTCGACGCGCTGCGCTCGGCCATCTCGCGAACGAACGCGTCCTGGACGTGTCGGCGCACCTCCACCCGCCGTGCGCCGCTGTCGCGCATCGTGGTCAACGCATCCACGATGTAGGTGATCTGCGATTCGATCATGTAGATCGCGGACTGATTGCCCGCCGCCCCGAACGGTGCGAGGGTCGCGAAGAAGTTCGGGAATTCGGCGAGGGCGGTACCGAGATAGGACTGGGGACGCCGGTGATACAGATCGGCGATGGATCGGCCCTTGCGCCCGACGAACCGCTCGAAGACGGAGGGAATGGGGTCGAATCCGGTGCCGTAGATGATGGTGTCCACCGGGATCTCCGCACCCGCCCAGGTGACGATGGAACGCGGCCTGACCTCGGCGATCGGATCGGTGACCACATCGACGTTCGGCTGGTCGAGCGCCGGCAGATACGCGTCGGAGAAGATGGCGCGTTTGCAGCCGATCATGTAATCGGGGGTCACCTTCTTGCGCAGTTCCGGGTCCCGGATCTGACGTCGCAACTGCATCCGCCCCAGCAGCTCATAGGGATGACGGAAACGGTTGTCCACGAATCCGACCAAGCCGAAGCCCTCGATCAGGGTGTACCAGGTGCCGCGGATGGCCTTCTGCGCCAGCGGCACCCGGTCCAAGATCATCCGCTCCAGCGCGACGGTGCGCCGGTCCATGCGCGGCACGATCCACGGCGCCGATCGCTGGAAGACGGTCAGCCTGCCGACCTTCGGCTGGATCTCCGGGATGAACTGCACCGCGGACGCGCCGGTGCCGATGACCGCGACCCGCTCACCGGTCAGATCGTGCTCATGGTCCCAATGCAGGGAATGAAAGGCCGTGCCCTCGAACGATTCCAGCCCCGGCAGCGACGGGTACTTCGCCTCGGCGAACACTCCCGCCGCCGAGATCAGGAAGTCCGCGGTGAGCGGGCCGCGCGAGGTATCGATGTGCCACTGCGCACGCTGCTCGTCCCAGCGCGCTCCGGTCAGTTCGGTGTCGAATCGGATATGGCGCACCACACCGTGTTCGGTGGCCACCGAGCGCAGGTACTCGAGGATCTCCCGCTGTTTGCCGTAGGTGCGCGACCAGCGCGGATTCGGTGCGAACGAGTAGCTGTACAGATGCGAGGGGACATCGCAGGCGCAGCCGGGATAGGTGTTGGCCTGCCAGGTTCCGCCGAGATCGCCGGCGCGTTCGAGCACCACCAGATCGTGGAAACCGGCCTCCCGCAGCTTGATGGCGAGCCCGATTCCACCGAATCCGGCGCCGACGATGGCGATGGGGGTGTGCTCGATGCTGGACATCGCAGGGGACTCCTCGTCGGGGTGGGTCGAGACGCGCGTGCGTCGAGTACTCGGGGCCATGGGGTTCACAGATCGATCACGAGCGAGTGGCCCGCGGCACGGGAGACGCAGGTGAGCATCCGGTCCTCGCGCTCGGTGGCGGTGAGCAGCCGGTCACGGTGATCGACCGCGCCGGACAACACCGACACCTTGCAGGTTCCGCAGAAGCCCTGCCGGCAGGAATAGAGGACATCGGGGACAGCGCGCGCGATGGCGGTGAGCGCGGTTTCCGCCGCGTCGACGCGCACCGTCGTTCCGGTGCGGGCGAGGGTGAGATCGAAGGGCTTGCCGTCGCGCACCGGCAGGGCCGAAAAGCGTTCGGTATGCAGCGAACCGGTGGGGTTCAGGTCGAAGAAGACGCGCTGGGCTTCGGCCAGGACCGGCGGCGGGCCGCAAACGTACACCGCCGCACCCGGCGCGGCGCGGGCGATCAGCTCCGCGATGCGCGGGCTGCCGTATTCGTCGTCGGGCAGGACCTCGGCGGTCGTGGGCAACTCGTCGAGGAAGGGCATCGTCGAGCGCGACCGGCCCAGATAGATGAGCTGTCCGCGCGCTCCCGCCGCCTTCGCCATCGGCAGGATCGGGGTGATGCCGATACCGGCCGCGAGAAACAGATACGAGGGCGCGTCCACGAAGCTGAACGCATTGCGTGGCCCGCGCACCCGGATGGTGTCACCGGCGCGCAGGGTGTCGTGGATTTCGACCGAACCGCCGCCGCCGTCGGGGAGTCGGCGCACCGCGATCCGGTAGGAGTACCGGTCGGCGGGATCGCCGCAGAGGGAGTACTGGCGTTGCCTGCCCGACGGCAGGACGAGGTCCAGGTGCGAGCCCGGTGTCCACCTCGGGAGCGGACCACCGCCGGTGGCACGGAGCGTGAGCACGCGCACGTCCTCGGCCGCCGAGGTGCTCGACGCGACGACCATGGCCAGTTCGAAGCCACTGCGCCGCACCGGCTTCGGCCGGGACAGCAGGGGAGCCGCGGGCCCGGCGACGAACAGGTGTTTGTACACGTCGACGGCTGTGGCGAGCACCCGAAGGCTCGCCGGGGGAGCGGGACGATCGATCACCATCACCACGCCACCAGGTGCTCGTCGCCTTCGGGAGCGTGCGCGGTACGGGCGGCCGGCGAATGGGCCAGGTAGCGCAACGCGTTGTCCATCGAGCCCAACTGCGAGGGGTGGAAACTCGGCCGCAGATACCGGGGCATCTCGGTGAAGAACACCGTCCAGCTCGGTATCACGCCACGCGCGGTCGCGCTGACGAATTGCAGCGGCCAGAACCGGCCCTTGTCGGGTGAGGGATCCTTGCGATACAGGTACGCCGTCGACACGATGAACAGCGGCAGCAGGGTCGCGGTGGCCAGCAGCGCGGTGCGCGCCCGCCGGGCATAGCCGCCGTCCAGATGCATGTAGGCGTCGAAGACGACACTGCGATGCTCGACCTCCTCGGCGCCGTGCCAGCGGACCAGGTCGAGCATCGTCGGGTGCATGCCCTTCTGCTCGAGTACCTGCGCTTCGAGCAGCCATTCGCCGATCACCGCGGTGAAGTGCTCCATCCCGGCGAACAATCCGAGCCGTTCGCGCAGCCAGGCACGTTTGGCCCGCCCGGTCAGGCCGTGATCGCCGAGCACCCGATCGACCAGCCAGGACACCGCCTGCACGTAGCCCTCGGCGTCGAGGCCGAGCGATTGCAGATGCTTGCGGGCGCCTTCGTGGCTGCTGGCATGCATCGTCTCCTGGCCGACGAAGCCCTGCACTTCTTCACGTAGCCGAGGGTCGTCGATATGGGGGAGTGCCTCGGCCAAGGCCATCGCCATCGCGCGTTCGCCTTCGGGCAGCACCAGGTGCATCACGTTGACGATGTGGGTGGCCAGTACCTCGTCGGGGATGTAGTGCATGGGCACCGACTCGAAGTCGAAGTGCACGTCGCGGGCGTGGATCGCGTGCGCTTCTTCCTGGTACGGACGCCTCGTTGCGTCGATTTCCGCCATGCGCCGACCGTACAGTGCAACAAATAGCTTTGCAATGTTGCAGCAACAAATCGCCACAGAATGTTGTACTGCCGTGCCGGGTTGCTAGTTTGGGAGCTGTGACCACAGCGGCTGCCAGCAGGGACGACACCGATTCGATCGAATCGCGGATCCTCGACGCCGCCCTGGCGCAATTCGGTGAGCTCGGCATCAAGAAGACGACCATCGAGGACATCGCCCGCAAGGCGGGCGTGGATCGGGTGACCGTCTACCGCCGCATCGGTTCCCGCGACGACGTCGTGCGTGCGGTGGCGCTGCGCGAGGTGAACGCCGTGCTCACCGAACTCGACGACGTCGCCGCGCGTAACGACACGCTGGCCGACCTCGTCGCCGACATCTTCGTCACCGTTGTCACCCGCTGGCGCGCGCATCCGCTGGTGCAGCGGATGCTCACGGTGGAGTCCGATCGGCTGCTGCCGCAACTGACCACCGAAGGCGGCGCGGCGTTCACCGTGTCGACCGCCGCGGGCGTCGCGGCGGTGCGGCAGGCGGTCGAGCGCGGCCTGCTCCCGGATTCACCCGAGCTGAGCACCCGGGTGGAGATCGCCTGCCGGTTCGTGCATTCGCTGATCCTGCAGCCGGTCGGCTCGATTCCGCTCGACACCGACGAGCAGATGCGCGATTTCGCGCGCACGTATCTGGTGCCCATCGTCACCGGCTGACACGAGATCGCCGGGGGCGGGGCCGATCCTGCCTACTGGGTGTCGTCGCCTTCCTCGGCCTCGGCATTGAGCGCCTTCTCCAATTCGACGCGCAGCCGGTTCGCGGTCGAGGTGTCACCCGCGTCCTCGGCGGTGGTGATGTCCTGGCGCAGCTGCGCGATCGTGTCCTGAGAAACCATGAGTCCTCCTTCGGGGTTGCGGTCGTGTCGTCTCTGACGGGTTGTCCGGTTTCGCGGCGGAGAAACCGGCGGGCCGCCCGGTCGGCGGGGTACGGTGCGAATCCAGACGGCCGTAATGAGATGGGCGTCACAGTCAGTGGGTGAACGGTTGTGCTCTGAAATGGTGGGACCACGTTCGCGTCGTGTGTGGCGATGCGATCTGGGTATGGCAGTGGATGTAGTCGAAAACCGTCGGCCAACTGCGCGAGGACGTAGCTGTGCCGACAACGGAAGTTATGTAGTACTGTCCGTAACATTCATTCGAGACGAGTGTTGACTCATTGCAGTGGGAGGTCTTCGTGTCCGGCGCGATGCACGATGTGGCAGGCGGACTGTCCGCACAGGGCGCCGAAGGTGGCGGCGCGGCGCTCGACCAGGTCGCGATCATGACCGGCTCCGCCGGAGTCATCGCCCTGGTGCTGCTGTGGGTGGGATACCTGCATCGCACTCGCCGCATCACCTGGCTCGGCTCACTGGCCGACCGCGTCGGCGCCCTGGTGAACCGGCCCGGCTGGGTGGCCCTGCCGATCGTGATGTTCCTGGCCACCATCCTCACCGCGCTGCTCGGCTTCATCTGGGACGTCAGCCTGCACATCGGCAACGGCCGGGACGAAGGTCCGCTGGCCAACCCCGCGCACTACTTCATCCTCGCGGGGCTGTTCTTCCTGTTCACCGCGGGCATGCTGGCCATCGTGCTGCCGCTGGACGAGAAGCCCGGCGTGGCGTCCGTGCGCATCACCCGCACCTGGTACGCGCCCGTCGGCGGCATCCTCATCGCCGGCGCGGGTCTGTACGCGCTGATCGGGTTCCCGCTCGATGACATCTGGCACCGGCTGTTCGGCCAGGACGTCACGCTGTGGGGCCCGACGCATCTGATGCTGATCGGCGGTGCGGGTCTGTCCCTGGTCGGTGTGCTGCTGCTGGAATTCGAGGGCTCGCGCAACCGGCCCGATCCCGAACGTGCGGACAACCGGGTGAACTGGCTGTTGCGCGCGTTCGCCTTCGGCGGCTTGATCATCGGTTTGTCGGTGTTCCCGGTCGAATACGATTTCGGCGTCGAGCAGTTCCGGCTGGTATTGCAGCCCATGCTCCTCGTCGCCGCGGCCACCATCACCCTCGTCGCGGCCCGCATCACGCTCGGCGCGTTCAGCACGTTCGTCGTGGTCGCCTTCGCCGTGCTGGTGCGCGGGGTGGTCGCCTACCTCGTCGGCGGCCCGATCATCGATGCGCCGCGCAATGTGTTCCCGTTGTACCTCGGCGCCGCGGTCGTGGTGGAGCTGATGGCCTTGCTGCCGTTGCTCAAGCAGCGGGTGTGGTGGGGTGCGCTGACCGGGTTCGCGGTGGCGACCATCGGCATCTGGCTGGAATCGCTGTGGGTGTCGGCGATGTTCGTCGATCCGTGGCCCGCGTCCATGTGGCCGGAGCTGCTCGCGATGGCGGTACCGACGGGCGTAGCCGGCGGTGTGGTCGGTGCGCTGTTGGGCATCGTGCTGCGCGGTGAGGTGCTGCCGCGTCCGCCGGTGCGTCGTGGGTTGATGGTCGCCGCGGTGCTGATCGTCGCCGCCGCCACCGCGAACGGGCTGATCATCGAGGTACCCGAGAACGCGAAGGCCACGGTGACGTTGCGCGAGGCCGAACCGGTCGACGGCGGGCGCATGGTGACCGCCGATATCCGCTTCAGCCCGACCGACCTCGTCGGCGACGATCCCGAATGGGTGCAGATCCTGTCCTGGCAGGGTGGCGTCGGCTCCGATAGTCCGGGCCGTGGCCTCGTTGTCGATCACTTGCGTCGGGTCGGCGAAGGTCACTACGAATCCACCGAACCCGTTCCGGCGCACGGCACCTGGAAGACGGTGCTGCGGGTGCAGGACGGGCGGATGCAGACCGCGCTGCCGATCTTCATGCCCGGGGACCCGGGTATCGGTGCGGCCGAGGTCGCGGCGCCGCCGGAGTTCACCCGTGATTTCGTCGCCGAGATCACCGTGCTGCAGCGCGAACGTTCCTTCGACCATCCGGCGTGGTTGTTCGGCGCCGCCTCGCTGCTGGTGCTGCTGTGCAGCCTGATCCTGATCGGCTCGCTGTCGTGGGGTGCGGCCCGGATCAACGACCGCTACCTGGCGGCGGCGCCGCAGCCGAGTCCGGTGCACGGAGGATGATCGCGGCCGTCGACCGGGTGGACGTGCTGGCCGACCATTCGGTGCTGCTCGCCGTCCCGGCCTTCGCCCCCGCGTTCGTGGTGGTCGGCATCATCGTGTTCATCGCGGTACGCGATCGCCGCGCGGAGAAACGCGAGAACGGGCCGGAAACCACGCCGACGCAACATCATTCGCCTGATGAGGAGGAGCCTCGATGAGCCGCACCCTGCGGTATTGCGCGCTGACGCTGATGGCAGGCGCCACCATGCTGGCCTGTTCGTCCACGCCGGAGCAGACCACCTCGGCCCCAGCGCCGCCGACGGCCGCCTCGGCCACCGATTCGGCCGCCGCGGATGCTCTCGTCATCGAGGTGCGCATCGCCGACGGTTCGGTGACGCCCGTGAACGCCCGATTGGATGCCACGGTGGGACGGCCCATCGAAGTGGTCGTCGACAGTGACACCGAGGAAGAGCTGCATGTGCACGCCACCCCGGAGCACACCTTCGCGGTGGTGCCGGGAGCCGGTCAGCGCTTCGCCTTCACCGTCGAGGTGCCCGGCCGGGTCGAGATCGAACTGCACGGATCGCACCGCACGGTGGCGACGGTGGACGTCCGCCCGTGAGCGATGTGCTCGCGCACGGGATCTCCGGCGCGACCGATCTGCCGATCCCGCTGTCGTACGCGCTGATCGGCGCGGCCTGGGCGTTGACGTTCTCGTTCGCGGTGCTGGCCTTCGCATGGCGGGAACCCCGGCTGGACCCGGATTCGCCGGGCATCCGGCTGCCCGGGGCCGCGCGCGCCGTGCTCGATTCGACGGTGGCCCGGACGCTGCTGGCCACGGCCGGATCGATCGGCGCCGCCGGAGTCGTCGCGGCCGGATTCGCCGGCTCGCAGCATCCGGCGGACAATCCGGTGCCCGGCATCGTCTACATCTTCGTCTGGGTGGGTGTGCCGGTGGCCTCGCTGGTGTTCGGGCCGGTGTGGAAGGTGGTGTCGCCGCCGCGGGCCGCGCACCGGCTGCTGTGCCGGTGCACCGGCCGGGCGCCCGGCCAGGGGTTGCTCCGGTATCCGGAGTCCTGGGGGTACCGGCCGGCCGCGGTGCTGCTGTTCAGTTTCGTCTGGCTGGAGCTGGCGTCACCGGAGCCGGGTTCGGTACTCGCGGTGACCATCTGGTTCACCGGCTATCTGGTGCTGAGCACGGTGGGGCTGGTGGTCTTCGGCACCGTGTGGGCCGAGCGCGCGGACCCGCTCGAGGTCTACAGCAGTCTGCTCGCCCGCCTGAGCCCGCTGGCGCGGGGCGCGGACGCGGCGCCGGTGTTGCGGTGGCCGCTGAACAATCTGGCGGGGACGCCGGCGCTGCTCGGCTCGGTCGCCGTCGCCGCCACCCTCTTGGGATCGACGGCGTTCGACAGCTTTTCGATGTTCCCCGGCTGGCGCATTCTGCTCATCGAGGTGGGCGGCGACTCCACCCTGATCACCACGCTGCTGCGCACGGCCGGGCTGCTCGGGTTCATCCTGGTGGTCTGGGCGGTCTTCGAGCTCGCGACCCGAGCCACCGGCGGGCTCACCCGCGAGCAGCGCGCGAGGTTGCCGATCCTGCTCGCGCACAGCCTGACCCCGATCGTCGCGGGTTACATCATCGCCCACTACCTGACCTTCCTGGTGGAGAAGGGACAGGCGACGCTGATCCTGTGTGCCGACCCGTTCGGGCGCGGCTGGAACCTCGCCGGCCTGGCCGACCTCGAGGTGCACTACATCCTGTCCAGCCACCCCTCGGTGCTCGCGACCATCAAGGTGCTCGCCGTGCTCACCGGCCATATCCTCGGCGTTGCCGCCGCCCACGACCGCTGCCTGCGGTTGTTGCCGCCACGGCACCGGCTGACCGGACAGCTCGCCCTCATGCTGGTGATGGTCGGTTTCACCTTCACCGGGCTCTACCTGCTGTTCGAGGCCTGAGCGCCGATCAGCGGCCCTTCCAGATCGGATCGCGCTTCTCGGTGAACGCGCGCACGCCCTCGGCCGCGTCCTCGGAGAACAGGGCGGTGGAGGCGATGTCGGATTGCCGGTCGAAGGCCTCGCCGCGGTCCCAGTCGCCGGCCTCCTCGATGATCTGTTTGCTGCCGAGCACGCTCAGCGGAGCGTTGACGGCGATCCGTTCGGCGAGGGCCAGCGCGGCGTCCAAGGCGTCGCCCGGTTCGGTGATCGCGTTGATCAGACCGAATTCGGCCAGTGTGGTGGCAGGCATGGGATCGCCGGTGAGCGCGAGTTCCATGGCGATATTGCGGGGCAACCGCTCCCGCAACCGCAGCACACCGCCCGCCGCGGCGATCAGGCCACGTTTCGGTTCGGGTATGCCGAACTGCGCATCGCGGGCCGCCACGATGAGATCCGCGGCCAGCGCGAGTTCGCAGCCGCCGGCCAGTGCGGGACCCTCGACAGCGGCGATGAGCGGTTTACGCGGCGGCTTCCCGGTCAGCCCGAGGGGTCCGCGGCCTTCGGTCAACGGTGCTTCACCGCCGGCCATGGCTTTGAGGTCCATGCCGGAACTGAAATAGCCGTCGGCGCCGGTGAGTACCGCGACTCGCAGGGCGGGGTCGGCGTCGAACGCGTCGCAGGCGCGTTCCAGCGCGACGGCCATGGCGTGGTTGACCGCATTGCGGACCGCTGGCCGGTTCAGAGTGAGGATCATGATCGGGCCGCGCCGCTCCACCAGCACCGGAGGCGGGGGAGGGGCGGGCAACTCGATGGGGCGGTCGCCGTCGATGGTGATCTGCTCGCCGCGCACGGTGACGGGCAGTCCGAGCGCATCGGTATCGGCGAGCAGATCGAGCAGTCCGGATTCCTTGCTACGCAGCAGAACTCGAGCACCCTCGGGGGTGAGCAGGCTCAGGATGGCGGCTTCGGGGCGGCCGTCCCGGTCATACGGCAGGGTATAGGCCTCGACGACGGCCTGCCCTTCATAGCCTTGCCGGACCGGGCGCGCCGGTGGATGGTCGACGATCGGCCGTAGATGCGCATACGCCTGCCGCGGCGGCGTCGCCGAGTAGACGCCGATCGCGTGCTTGGTGACATACCAGCCGAGCGAGGTACTCAGCCCGAACGTGTCGGGATGCGCGCGCAGCTGCTCCACCATGGTGGCGACGGCATGGGTTCCGTAGTTGTTGCCGGGTCCGCCGCCGAAGGTCAGCCCGCCGGTCACCGACAGCGGCCGGGCCGGATCGTCGTCCGGCAGGCCGAGTTCGCGGGCCGCGATCTGCACCGCCACCGGGAAACAGGAGTACAGGTCGACCGGTCCGATCTGGTCGATCCCGATTCCTGCGTGCTCGAGCGCGGCGGCGCCGATGGTACGAATCGCTGGAGAGGCGGCCAGTTCCGCGCGTTCGGAGACGAACCACTCGTCGTGCGCCGATGCCCCCGCATGCAGGAAAATCCATCTGTCCTGCGCGATGCCCGCCGCTTCGGCCGCCGCGACGCTGCACAGCACCAGGCCCGCCGCCATATCCACCTGGAGATTGGCGCACAGTAGTTTGGTGTAGGGCGCCGAGACCATCCGATTGTCGGACGATGGCGTGGTGAGTTCGTCGCCGGTGAATTCCTGCGGCAGCCAGGCATTCGGGTTGCGCGCCCCGATGGCCGACATCCGCGACCACAGCTCGCCGATCGCGCGCAGATGCTGCTTCGGTTCCCGGCCGAGGCGATGCCGGTTGGCAGATTCCATGAGCGCGTACATATAGATCGGCGCGCCCAGCCCGGCAGCGATCTCGGCGGCGTTGTTGGCTTCGCGATCGATGCCCGCCGTGCGGGTCGGCTGCGTCTCCGGACCTTGTTCCGGCCAGTCGATCTCGGCACCGGAGCGTTGCGCGGCGGCCAGGGTGGCGCCGGCTTCGGCGCCGGTGACCAGCACCATCTCGTAGGTGCCGTCGGAAATGGCTTGGGCCGCTTCATTGATCAGCAGCTGACCGCCATCGCCGCCGTACCTCGACGACTGCACGGTGTCGACCTCGCGGGCGCCGACCGCCGCGGCAACCAGCGCCCCCATGTCGCGGTACTGCCAGGAGGCGCTGGCGACCGAGAACACCGCATCCGCGCGGGTGAGCAGGCTCTCGCCTGCGCTCGCCCCGGTATCGGCCGCGGCGATGCGCAGTGCCTTCGCCGCGAGCGTGGCCGGGTCGGCGGCGGTGTCCGGGGTGTGCGAGACGAACTGGCCGGCGCCGACGAGGACGGGAGTATTCGGTGCGAGTGTCCGGCCGGAAGCCGTGTGCACCACGGGCTTCGCGGTTCGGCGAGTGGCCAGCGGCCCGGCCGCCGCCACCCGGTCCGGCACCCGGTCCAGCGACTCGCGCAAGGCCTCGGACAGGGTGCGCACCAGCGACGCGCCCAGCGGGCCTTCGACGGGCTGCCCGGACAGTCCGGCGTCGAAGCAGGCGAGCGCGCCCGCGCCGTCGGAATGCACCGTCAACCAGAATCCGAGCGTCAGGCCCATCGGACCGCGACCGCGTAAGGCGATGGCGGTGGGCTCGGCGGAGACGACCGTCCAGGCGATATCGGCGGGCAGGCCCATGAACTTCACCTGCTGGCCGAATTCCAGTCCGGCGTACGCACCCGTCGGTGTCTGGCCGCGGAAGGCGGCATGCATGGTGAGCCACTCGGGGAAACGGGCGGGGTCGGTGAGATAGGCCGCGACCGTCTCCGCCGGGGCGTCGAGGTGCGTGGCGGCGTGCGCGCGTTTGTCGAACTCCGCGAGACCGGCGGGAGGAACGTGATCGACGTCGATCGGCGTGGGCTCCGGTGATCCGGCACGGCCGAGCGCGCCGGCCGCGAGATCGCGCAGGATGCGCGGATTGCCGAGCACGGCGTCGGTGAGCTGGCGCACCGCGCGCGCCTGGTTACGTGCCTGCCGCAGCACGCGGGGAACACGACCCACGTCGGTCACCACCTTGTCTTGACGTTGATGGAACTACTGGGTGCCCAATAGTTCCGTGGGACTATTAGACGGTTAGTAGTTCCACGTGTCAATATTGATGCCGTGACCAGACCGGGTGCGCCGTTGCCGAGCCTGCTCAGTCGTGCCATGACCCAGGTGCTCGGCGCGGTGCCCGGCGGCGACGACACCGACGCCAAGGTCCTCGACGCCGCCCTGCGGGTGCTGGCCCGCCGCGGCACCCGCGAGGCCACCATGGACGACATCGCCGCCGAATCCGGCGTCGGCCGCACCACCCTGTTTCGCCGCTACGCCAGCAAGGATCAGCTCTTCGAGCGCGCCCTCGCCCGCGATATGGGCCGCTTCCTCGACGATCTCGCCGAACGATTCACCGTGGTCACCGACCCCACCGAGCAGGTGGTCATCGGCTTCATCGCCGGTCTTGGCCTCGGCGATCACATCCTGTTCCGGGACGCGGACCAGGTACGCAGGGCCGAGCTGCTGCAGGCCCTCGGCCACGGCGACCCGTCACCGATCTCCCTCGGCTACAAGGCCGTTCGCGCCAATATCGCCAAAGCGCAGGCCGACGGGAAGATCCCGGTCCGCGATCCGGACGCGCAGGCCGACGCGCTGGTCCACCTGATGATCGGCTACCTCGCCGCGCCGAGCTTCGCCGTCGACCTCACCGATCCGGCGGCCGTGGAACGGCTGGCGCGCGCGGCCGTGGCGCCGATCCTCACCGGCACCATCTGATCAGGTCGGTCGACGCGGGGATCAGGACACGACCTCGAAATCGGCGGGATCGAACTTCGCCTGCGCCTTGTACTGGATCCCGAGCAACGGCCAGTTGGTGGTGATGCGGCCGTCGGGCTGGCGGTACCAGGACGAGCAGCGGCTCCACACGCTGCCGGAGAGCTCGCCCTGGATCCGCTCGTCGAAGGCCTGCTCGACTTCGGGGCGCACCGCCAGCGGGGCCCCGGCTCGGCCCAGGTGATCCACGTAGTCGGCCAGGTATTTCGCCTGCGCCTCGAGGAAGTAGATGATCGAGCCGCCGCCGGTATTGGTGTTGGGCCCGTACATGATGAACAGATTCGGGAAGCCCGGCACGGTCATGCCGTAGTAGGCGCGGGCGCCGTCCTTCCACTCCTCGTGCAGGTCGCGGCCACCGGCTCCGGTGATGGTCATCGGGGCGAGGAACTCGGTGGCCGTGAAACCGGTGCCCCAGATGATCACATCGGACTCGTGCTCGACCCCGTCGGCGGTGCGCACGCCCGATGGCGTGATCTCGCTGATGCGTTCGGTGCACAGCTCGGCATTGGGCTGGGTCAGGGCGGGCAGGTAGTCGTCGGAGAACAGGATGCGCTTGCAGCCCACCGGATAGTCCGGCCACACCTTCTCGAACAATCCCGGCTTCGTCTTGGTCTGCCTGCGCATATGCCACTTGGCGACCCCTCGGATCGCCGCGGCCAGCGGTTTGGCGTAGACCCATGCGACGCTGAGCCCCTCGACCACGGCGTACCAGGTGACCCGCTCGCCGAGTTCGGTCACCGGCGCCTTCTCGAAGACCTTGTGGTGCAGCGGGGAGAATTCCCGGTCCGGGCGCGGAACGATATAGGGCGCGGTGCGCTGGAAGACCGTCAGCCGCTCGACCAGCGGCTGGATCTGCGGGACGAATTGGATGGCGCTGGCGCCGGTGCCGATCACCGCCACCCGCTTGCCGGTCAGGTCGACGTCGTGGCGCCACCGCGCGGAGTGGAAGCTCGCGCCCGCGAATCGCTCGCGCCCGGCGATCTCCGGTAGCGACGGCCGCGCCAGCTGCCCGACCGCGGACACCACCACGTCGGCGGTGACCGCATCGCCGGTGCTCAACCCCACCGTCCACCGCCCGGTCGCGTCGTCGAACGCCGCGCCGAGCACCTCGATCCCGAATCGGATGTGGCGGCGCACGTCGTACTTGTCGGCGACGTCGCGCATATAGTCCAGAATCGCCGGCTGCCGGGAGAACCGGTGCGGCCAGCGCGGATTCGGCTCGAAGGAGAACGAATAGAACGGTGAGGGCACATCGCAGGCCGCTCCCGGATAGGTGTTCTCCCGCCACACCCCGCCCACATCGTCGCCCTTCTCGAACACGACGATGTCGTCGAAGCCCCGCTTCTTCAACTCGATCACCGCGGCCAGCCCCCCGAAACCACTCCCGATGACCGCCACCTTCGGCCGCATTCCGGTTCCTCTCGCCGCGCCGTCCGAACATCTCCAGTGTTCAGCATTCCGGGGACCTCGCCCACGTGTTCGACGGAAAATCGGCGATTCGGTCCTGGCCCTCGCTTGCGGTGGCGTTGCCCGCTGCTTCCGGCAATGCGGGCTGGGCGAGACGCCCGCTGGCCTCTCCGGGCAACAGGGTGCGAGCGGGGCTCGGCTGCCTACTGCTCGATGCGAGCGCTGAGCAGCTCGGTGAACTCCTCGGCGTAGGCGAGCTGGCGGCGTAGTTTCGCGCAGCTGTCTTCGGCCTTGGCCCTGAGCTCGTGCACGGTCCCGGTGGCCAGGGCCCGCTGCTCGCGCCCCGATTCCGGGTCGGCGAGCGTGTCCAGCGCGTCGAGCAGTTCCTTCATCTCGGCCAGGGTGAAGCCCAGCGGCTTCATCCGGCGGATCACCAGCAGGCGGGTGACGTCCTCGGCGGTGTAGAGGCGGAACCCGCCGGCGCTGCGCGCCGACGGGGTCACCAGGCCCACCTCGTCGTAGTGGCGAATGGTCTTGATGGACAATTCGGTTCGTTCGGCGACCTGCCCGATCTGCAGGTGCGCGCGGGCGGTGGTCTCGCTCATCTCAATGGGCTCCGGCGAGATGGCCGGACAGGCGCTCACGGCGCTGCTCGGAGGCTTCGTTCAGGCCGATGATCTCGACGTTCTTGCCCTTGCTCGCGTACTTGGTGGTGATCGCGTCGAGGGTGGCGACGGTGGAGGCGTCCCAGATATGGGCTTCGGACATATCGATCACGATATTCCGCGGATCGCCGAGATAGTCGAATTGGTAGACGAGGTCGTTGCTGGAGGCGAAGAACAACTCGCCGCGCACCTTGTACACCCGAGTGTCGTCGTCGGTGCCGCCTACCTCGGTCACGTCGGTGAAATGCGCGACCCGATGCGCGAACGCGACCATGGCGGTGAGCACGCCGACGATGACGCCGTAGGCCAGGTTGTGGGTGGCCACGGTGACCGCGACCGTCACCACCATCACGGTGGTCTCCGCGATCGGCATGCGGCGCAACGTCTTCGGTGCGATCGAATGCCAGTCCATGGTGCCGACCGACACCATGATCATGACCGCGACCAAGGCCGCCATCGGGATCAACGCGACGACATCGCCCAGTCCTACCACCAGGATCAGCAGGAAGGCGCCGGCCAGGAAGGTCGAGATCCGGGTGCGCGCACCGGAGACCTTCACATTGATCATGGTCTGGCCGATCATCGCGCATCCGCCCATACCGCCGAAGAAGCCGGTGACGATATTGGCCACTCCCTGGCCCCAGCCCTCGCGGGTCTTGTCGGAGTGGCTGTCGGTGATGTCGTCGACCAGCTTGGCGGTCATCAGCGATTCGAGCAGCCCGACCAAGGCCATCGCCAACGCGTACGGCGCGATGATCTTCAGCGTCTCTACCGTCAACGGCACATTCGGGACCAGCAGTGCCGGCAGGCTCGATGGCAGTTCGCCCTCGTCGCCGACATTCGGCACATCCAACGCGAAAACGATCGTCGCCGCGGTCAGTGCCACGATCGCCACCAGCGGCGCCGGGACGACGGTGGTGAGTTTCGGCAGCATCACGATGATCACCAGCCCCACCGCGACCATCGGATACACCAGCCACGGCACGCCGAGCAGATGCGGTATCTGCGCCAGGAAGATCAGGATGGCCAGCGCGTTGACGAACCCGACCATCACGCTGCGTGGGATGAACCGCATCAGCTTGGCCACCCCGACCACGCTCAACACGATCTGCAACACGCCAGCCGAGATCACCGTCGCGATCAGGTAATCGAGCCCGTGCTCGCGCACCACCGGCGCGATCACCAGCGCGACCGCCCCGGTGGCCGCCGAGATCATGGCCCGCCGTCCACCGACGATGGCGATCGTGACGGCCATCGTGAACGAGGCGAACAACCCGACCCGAGGATCGACCCCGGCGATGATGGAGAACGAGATCGCCTCCGGGATCAACGCCAGCGCCACCACCAGGCCTGCGAGTACCTCGGTGCGCAACAACCGCGGGCTGCGCAGCGCGGCGAGCACCGAACCCTCGGTGTTTCGCACGGTGGGCACAGGTGTAGGCATCGGGACTCCAAAACGGGTCGAGGCGGCCGGCCGGACAGCGGCAGCAGGCGCTCGCGGACAGGTTCGCATGATGTGCGCAGCCGCCGAAACGCGGCACCGTCGGCGTTGACGGGCATGAGCGGCTCGCGACGGCTGAACCCTACCCTCCCGTACGGGTAGAGTCCGTCTCGGTGGGGTCATCAGTGGTGAGAGTCTCAATCGTCGGTGGTGGCCGCGAGCACGCGGCAGCCCACAACGGGCCGCCGATCCGGTGAGAGACGCTCACGACGACGGGTGTCATCGTTGCGTCCGGGTCACCCGCGGCGGGTGATGTGCGACGTCCCCGGGTCGGGTGACAGTCGAGCGGCGGCACTGCGGAAGGAGCCGACCATGTGCCACGGGAGCCACTGAATCGTGCGGGGGCTACCGCAGCGGTTGCGGGATCTGCTGCCCCGCGAGCGCATGCGGAAATCGGATGTGGTCGCGGGGTTGTCGGGTGCGATCGGCAGCGTTCCGGACGGGATGGCGGCGGGAGTGCTGGCGGGGGTGAGTCCGGTGCACGGGCTGTACGCGAGTATGGCGGGGCGGCTGTTCGGGAGCCTGTCGACCAGTACTCGGCTGATGGTGGTGACGGCGACGAGTGCCTCGGCCCTTGCCGCTGGATCGGCGCTGGTGGGCGTGGCACCGGAAGACCGGCCCGCCGCCTTGACCATGCTGACGATGATCTCGGGCATCACCATGATCGTCGCGGCGGTGCTGCGGCTGGGACGCTATACCCGCTTCGTCTCGCATTCGGTGATGACCGGGTTCCTGCTCGGTATCTCGGCGAATATCGTGTTCGGGCAGCTGGCCCAGCTCACCGGTGTCAGCGCGGACGCCGAGCTCGCGGTGGGCAAGGCGATACACGTCCTCACCCATCCCGGCCAGATCGATATCGCGTCATCGGTGATCGGGCTGCTGGCGTTCGGGCTGCTGGCCGGCATGGCCCGTACCCGCCTGCGTGTGCTCGGATCGCCGGTGGCGCTGATTCTGCCCACGCTGCTGGTGCTGGTGGCCGACTGGGACTCGGTGGCCAGGGTCTCGGATGTCGGCGCCATACCGACGGGATTTCCGCTGCCGCAGCTGCCGGACCCGACGGTGCTGTCGCCGTCACTGGTGGCCGGCGCGGCAGCGGTGACGGTGATCGTGCTGGTGCAGGGTGCCGGGGTGGCGCAGTCGGTGCCGAATCCGGATGGCTCGCATTCCGAACCCGATCGCGATTTCACCGCCCAGGGCGTCGGCAATATCGCCGCGGCCCTGTTTCGCGGCATGCCGGTCGGTGGATCGGTCGGGCAGACGGCACTCAATGCCACGGCCGGCGCGCGCACCAGGTGGGGCGCGATCTGGTCCGGCGTATGGATGCTCGGCATTCTGGTGGTGTTCGCCCCACTAGTCGGTGCGGTTCCGATGCCGACGCTGGCCGCGGTCCTCATCATGGCGGCCTTCGGCGCGATGGATCCGGTACGGCTCTCGGCCATCTGGAGCAGCGGCTCCACCTCGCGCATCGCCCTCGCGGCCACCTTCCTTGCGACGCTGCTGCTGCCGGTCACCACGGCGGTGGGGATCGGCGTCGCGCTGTCGCTGATCTTGCAGCTGAACCGGGAAGCGATGGATCTGAAGGTGGTGCGGCTGCGCGTCGACGGCAGGCACCTGGTGGAAGAGCCGGCGCCGCGGCGGCTCAGCGACCGCCAGATCGTGATCCTCGATGTGTACGGAAGCCTGTTCTATGCCGGCGCACGCACATTGCAGGCGCGGCTGCCGGACCCGAAGGGCGCGGGTGCGCCGACGGTGATCCTGCGGCTGCGCGGGCGCACCACGGTGAGCGCGACGTTCCTCGCGGTCGTCGCCGATTATGTGCGCCGTCTCGACGAGGTGGGCGGCGCACTGTATCTCAGCGGCGTCGACCCGCGCGTGCGCGATTTCTGGACCGACGATCTGCTCGACCGGCAGGGCGTGCGGCTGGAGTTCTTCCCGGCCACACCGACGGTCGGGGAGTCGACGCTGGCTGCCTACGCCGAGGCCCGGCTGCGCTCCCGCACACCCGGCGACTAGCGCTTTCACCCGCAACGAATGACGGCACTGCCCGCGCCTTCCCGATAGCGTGAGCTCCCGCGGTTGTCCCGGACGGAGGAGCCGACAATGGGCGAGCTGCTGCTGGTGCTGCTGCCGGAGATGACCGGGCTGGTCGTCACGCCGGGCGCGATCGCCGGATGCATCCTGCTGCTGCATTCGCGACAACCGGTCCGCAATGCGCTGGCCTTCGGCGGCGCGTTCTGCACGGTGTACGCGCTGATCGCGCTGTCGGCGCTGCTGGGCGGTGCTTCCGATCCGGGTGCCACCTCGAAGGGCGTCTCGCACGGGACGGGACTGGTGGTCGGTGTGCTGTTCCTGCTCACCGGCGCGTGGATCTGGTTGCGTAAGCCGGTCTCCCGGCGCGCCGGTGACGAGCCACCGAAGATGTTGCGGGAACTGCAGTCCAGCGGCCCGCGCCGTGCCTTCGTGATCGGCATCGCGCTGGCGGTGATCAATCCCAATCTGTTCCTGATGATGTCGGGTATGGCCGCGATCTCCAGCTCGGACGCGAGCCCGGGCGCGGCACTGCTGGCCACGCTCCTGCTGCTGTTCGCCGCGTCGCTGGATTTCCTCGTGCCGATCGGTGTGTTCGTGGTGCTGGGTGAGCGCGCCCAGCAGTGGCTCGACGCCCTGCAGATCTGGATGATCCGCAACACCAGGGTGCTGTCGCTGGCCGTGCTCTTCGGTTTCGGTGCGCTGTTCACCGTCCGCGGAATCGTCGACCTGCGGTGACCGCGGCACCGGACGCATTTCACCCGGGACGGGTGAACCGCGCGACCGCTCGCTGTCGCTAGCGTCCGAAGCATTCGCTGCCGGCCGGCGTGGCCGGAGCTCGACAGGATCGGGGTTCGAGGATGTCGGTGTGGGAAGTGCTCTGGTTGATCGTGGTGAGTTTCGCGTTCATCGCGTACCTGCTGATGCTGTTCTTCATCATCGGCGACCTGTTCCGTGACCGGCAGACCTCGGGATGGGCGAAGGCGGCGTGGATCGTGTTGCTGTTCATCTTCCCGCTGCTCACCTCGCTGGTGTATCTCATCGTGCGGGGTAAGGGGATGTCGGAGCGGCAGGCGGCGGCGATCGATGAAGCTCAGGCGGCGCAGCAGCGATACATCAGGGAAACCGCGGGCACCAGCCCGGCGGCGCAGATCGCCGATGCGCGCAAACTGCTGGAGGACGGCACGATTTCGCAGGCCGAGTTCGATCAGCTGAAAGCCAAGGCGCTCGCCTGAGAATGCCGGAGATCCGTACGGACAACGCTTCGGGCACAGGCGAATTGCGGAACGGGCATCCATTCACACATTCGAGGTGACTACGCATGACCACACATCTGGACTTCGACGACACCACCGACTTCGATAATGCCGACCGCGGTTTCATCGAGGCGCTGGAATCGACCGAGCTGCGCGCCACCGACGGGCGGATGATCTGGGACAACGGCGCCTACAAGTTCTTGTCCGGCGAATGCCCGCCGACGGCGAACCCGAGTCTGTGGCGGCAGGGCCAACTATGTAACAAGCAGGGGCTGTTCGAGGTCACCGAGGGCATCTACCAGGTCCGCAACGTCGACCTGTCCAACATGACGTTGATCGAGGGCCGTACGGGCGTCATCGTCATCGACCCGCTGATCTCGACGGAGACCGCCGCGGCCGCCTTGGCGCTGTACCGCAAATGCCGGGGCGATCGTCCGGTGACGGGCTTGATCTACACCCATTCGCACGTCGACCATTTCGGTGGTGCGCGCGGGGTGGTGCCGGAGGGGCACGCGCCGGTGCCGGTGTTGGCGCCCAGTGGTTTTCTGGAACACGCGGTCAGCGAGAACGTCTACGCGGGCAACGCCATGACCCGGCGTGCGATCTACATGTACGGCGCCGGCCTGGACAAAGCGCCGGATGGCCAGATCGGCTGCGGCCTCGGCATGACGACCTCGCTCGGCACCGTCACGCTGATCGCGCCGACGGTCGATATCACCCGTACCGGCCAGGTCGAGGAGATCGACGGGGTGCGGATGGTCTTCCAGCTCACCCCCGGCACGGAAGCACCGGCCGAGATGAACTTCCTGTTCCCGGATCGGCGCGCGCTGTGCATGGCCGAGAACTCCACCCACAATATGCACAACATCCTGACGCTGCGTGGCGCGCTGGTGCGGGACAGTCGCGTCTGGGCGCACTATCTGGACGAGGCCATAGCGTTGTTCGGCGACAAGGCCGATGTCGCCTTCGCCTCGCATCATTGGCCCACCTGGGGTAGCGAGAACTGGATCGAGCTGCTGGCCGTGCAGCGGGATATGTACGCCTACATGCACGATCAGACCCTTCGGCTGACCAATCGCGGCCTGACCGGCACCGAGATCGCCGAAACGCTCTCGTTGCCCCCCGTGCTCGACCGGGCCTGGGCGAACCGGGGCTACTACGGTTCGCTGAACCACAATGTGAAGGCGATCTACCAGCGCTATATGGGTTGGTTCGATGGCAATCCCGCGCACCTGTGGCAACATCCGCCGGAAGAACTCGCCAAGCGATATGTCGCCGATTACGGCGGTGTGGATGCCGTGCTCGCCAAGGCCAGGGACTATGCCGAGGCCGGGGATCTGCGTTTCGCCGCCACCCTGCTCGATCACGCGGTGTTCGCCGAGCCCGGCAACGATTCGGCGAAGCAGGCACTGGCCGCGGTGTACGAGAAGCTGGGATACGGTGCGGAGAACGGAACGTGGCGCAATTTCTTCCTGGTCGGTGCACAGGAATTGCGGCAGGGGGTGACAGCCACGCCGGTTCAGACGTCCGACCCGGAGATGATGTCCGCGCTCACGGTGGACATGCTCATCGACTCGCTGGCGGTGCGCGTCGACGGCCCGCGGGCCGCCGAGAGCGGGTTCACCATGGACTGGAAGCTGACCGATGAGAATCGCGTCGTCCGGCTGACCCTCTCCAACGGTGCGCTCACCCACCGCACCGGAACCGACGATGCGCCCTTGCGGGGTTCGGCGGACCTGACGCTGACCATGACCAAACCGCAGCTGGTGAACCTGTTGCTCGGCAAGAGCGAGGGCGTCGCGTTCGACGGCGACCATGCGGTGCTGTCCACTCTGGTCGGGCTGCTCGACACGCCGGATCCGCGGTTCCCGATCGTCACGCCATAACAGCCTCCGCACCGGGCCCGCCGCCGCTGCCGCCGACGGTGGGCCCGCTGCTGTGCGCCGGAAATGTTCATACGGTCATGGGATGATGCGGAATCGAAATCGGCACGGCAAATTTGAAAGGGCAACGTTCCGGTAAACTCCAGCGCGAGCAGTGGTCCGAAGCTAGTGGGTTGCACCTTGTCGCATCGGAGGCCTGATGGCTGGTTCGAACGACCTCGATACGCACCATCATGCCGAGCCCGTAGCGGCCACCTCGGACATTCCTTCCTTGCCGTTCACGCCTATTCCACGGCCAGCGCTGCTTTCTCAGCTGGATGAATTCGCCAGCACCGGGACCGGCCGTGTGCTGTTGATTTGCTCTCCGGTCGGCAGCGGTAAGACCGTCCTGCTCGCCGACTGGACCGCACGGACGGCGCGGAGCCTGCCCGGCACGCCAACGATGGCCTGGGTGACGATCACCGAGCAGCGCTACACGCTGGACGGACTGTGGGCCGACCTGCGCGCCCGGCTCGGCTTGGCGCCGCCGGTGGCGGCGGCGCTGCGGACATCGGTCGCCCGGGCCACCGAACTCGTGGCCGATCTCGAGCGATCCGGCCGGCGGGCCGTGGTCGTCATCGACGACGCCCATCTGATCACCGACCCGATGACCCTTGCCGGTCTGGAGTATTTCCTACGGCATCTTCCGTCGCGGGTCGCGGTGGTGCTCTGCGCGCGTTTCGACCCGCCGATCCGGTGGCATCTGCTCGAGCTCGAGTCGCGGCTGGCCCGCTGGGGCGCTGAGGAACTCGCGCTCTCCGCCGATGATGCCGCGCGGCTATGCCTGGAGCACGGGTGCGAGCTGGCCGACGCCGAACTGGCCACGCTGATGGAGCTCACCCACGGCTGGGCGGCGCTGATCCGGATCGCGGCGATCTACCTGGCCGCCCATCCGGGCGATTACCGCACCGCGCTCGCCGTGCTCGCCCGGATGCCCAATTCCATCTCCGACCTCCTGGCGGGTGAACTGATCGACGCGTTGGCGCCCGCCCTGCGCCAGTTCCTCACCCAGACCAGCATGCCGGTGGAGTTCACCGAACGGATGGCCGACGAACTGGTCGGCGGCGGGGCCGCGTACTGGCTGCACGAACTCGAGCGGATCAGTTATCCGCTCACCGCGAAGGTGCGCGAGGGCAGGGTCTGGTACGCCTATCACCCGTTCCTGCGCGGCTATTTCCTGGCCGAGGTGAACCGGCTCGGCGCGGGATACCACGACGACCTGCGAGTGCGCACCGCGCAGTCGCTGCTGGCCGCGGGCGAATCCACACGGGCATGGGCGCAGCTGACCGAGGTGTCCGAACCACGCCATCTGCTGGAATTCCTGTCCGCGCACGGGGTGTCGGAGGTCATCGCCGGCGGCGGGCCCGCAGTGTTCGATGCGCTGCGGCGCGCGGGTTCGGCGGTGCTCGACGACCCGTTCCTCCTGCTGTTGCGCGCCATCGATGCCCTGCTCAGTGGCGATCTCGCCGCGGCGGTGGCCTTCCGAGAGGCATTGGGCGGCCGACCAGGACCCAGTGCCTCGCTGGCCGAGCCCGAGGTGGTGGACGCACTCATCGACGCGGTGGATGCGGAGATCGGGGTGGCCACCGCGGACTCCGCCACCGCGCTGGTGCCGCCGCCACCGACCCCGGTGCAGTCGCCGGAGGTGCAGTGCTATCTCGCTATCGCCGCGGCCACCGTCCAGATCATGGGCGACAACGTCGCCATGGGCGAGGAGCGCATGCGGGCCGCGCTGGCCCTCGCGCAGTCCTCCGGCCATCCGCGACTGCATCTGCGCGCCGTCACCCGGCTGGCCACGGCCTCCGGCCGCACGGGAGCCATTACCGCCATGCGCCGCCGCGCCGGCCGGGCGATCGCCCTCGCCCGCGAATACCAGCTCACCCACACCCCCGACGCCGCGCACGCGGTCGCGCTCGAGGTGTTCGGTGCCTACCTCCAAGGGGAGGTGCCGGAGTCCGGCCTCGCCATCGGCCTGCTGACCGAATCCGCCGGCATCGACGGGCAGACCGCGCCTGCCGGTGGGCTGCCGGCCCAGATCGTCGGCACACTGGCCGCTTTCGACAGCGCCGCCGACCGCCGCCCGACCGCCGATCTGCTCCGCAGCGCCACCATCGACATGCTCGGTACCCATCCGTCGGCGGCGATCAGCGGTGGGCTGATTCCGCATGTGGTCTGGGTGCTGCTGCATGTGCAGGAGCCGCGCACCGCGCATCTGCTCACCGAGCAGGCCAGGGCCGTGCTCGGCGAGATCCCGGAAACCGTCGTCGCCACCGCGGCGGTCGCCGTCGCGGCGCATCGGCCCAAAACCGTGATCGGGCTGGTCGAGCCACTGCTCGCGACCAGCGAGCCGCATCCGGTGCAGGCGGTCGCCGCATGGTTGCTGTACTCCTGCGCCCACGCCGAGCTCGGTAATGCGACCAAGTCGATCGAGGCACTGAAATCCGCGGTCCGCATCGCCGCAGCCGACCAGATCGCGCGACCGTTTCTCGACGTTCCCGGTGTATTGAATCAATTGGATGAATTCGCCGGAAGTTTCGGCCCCGACGAGGATTTCGTGGATTTCGTCCGGCACAATCCGGCTGCCGCCCGCGCGCACCGGCATCCCGCGCTCACCGAGACCCAACAGCGCATTTTGGGACAATTGCCGTCGGGCCGCACCACCCAGCAGATCGCGGCCGATCTGGGGGTCTCGATCAATACCGTGAAAACGCATCTGCGCGGCATCTACGCCAAGCTCGGCGTCAATTCCCGCACCGACGTGCTCGCCGAGGCCCGCCGCAGCGGACTGCTCTGATCGGAGTTCACCCGCAAGGGATGAGGCCACCTGTGCCCGGTCCGACCACACTCGGGGCGGTAGTCGATGAATCCGCCAGGGGAGGACAGCACATACGGAGGGAGGCCGCGCCCCGATGCCGATCCGCTACGAGTTCATCCTGGACGGGGAGCTGTCCGAACGCGCGCTGGCCGCCTTCCCCGAACTCACCCCAGGGCGACATCGACAGGGCACGACCGTGCTGTACGGGCCGCTGACCGGACCGACCGCGATGCGCACCATCCTCGCGCGCATCGACAACCTCGGGCTCACCCTGCTCGAGATGCGGCAATTACCCGATTGAAGGGAGCGGCCATGCATCTGCTGGTCCCCGCAGGTCAGCGGCGCACGCTCGACGAGCTCACCGATCGGCTCGATCTCGGCGTGGGCGAATCGGCGACGAAACGATCGGCATTCTGGATCATGCTCACGCTCTCGGGAATCATCGCCGCCTCCGGCGTGGTCGGCGATTCCACCGCGACCGTCATCGGGGCGATGATCGTCGCGCCGCTGTCGGTGCCGATCCTCGGGGTGGGACTCGGCATCGCCGCCGGACGCGGACCGCTGATCGCGCGCAGCCTGCTGCTGGTGCTGGCGGGCATCGTGCTGGTGGTCTTCGTCGGGTTCCTGTTCTCGCAGGTGCTGCCGAATCCCACGAATGTGCTGTCCAATTCGCAAGTGGTGGGCCGCACTTCGCCGAAGCTGATGGATCTGACCGCGGCATTGGCCACCGGACTGGTCGGCGTCATCGCCATCATCCGCCGCGACGTCGGCGACGTGCTGCCCGGCGTCGCGATCGCGATCTCGCTGGTGCCGCCGCTGGCCGTGGTCGGGGTGTGCCTCGGCTCCGACGCACCCGGTCTCGCGCTCGGCGCGTTCGTGCTGTTCGCCTCCAACATGGTCGCGATGATCATCACCGCGACCCTGGTGCTCGTCGCGACCGGATACGCCCGCGAAGCCGGCACCGCGGCGGTGCGCCGGGGCCGGGCGTACGCGGTGCTGGCAGCGGGACTGATCCTGGTGGCGGTGCCGATGGTGGTGAACTCCTTGTCGTCGCTGTGGGCCGACCAGATCGCCGACGCGGCCAGGTCCTGGCTGGCGGGAGTGCCCGGCGCCCAGGTCACCGACGTCAGCCTGCACAACGACGCGGCCACCATCCACGTGCTGGCGCGCGAACAGTTGCCTCCGGTCGAGGAGCTCGAGCGGACGGTGCGCGATCTGGTGCCATGGCATCCCGACGTCGTCATCGTGCACACCGTCGGCGGCCGCATCATCCGGTAGTGCCCGGGTTCATCCGTTTCGGGTGACGCGCCGACCGCCCGCGCTACGGCATACCTGTACTACGGCCGATCACCGAGAAAGGGCTGGCCATGACACACATGACCGAACCCGCGCGCAATCCGGTCCGCCAGGGCGTCGCCGCGGTCACCACGATCGCCGCCGCGCTGCTGCTGCTCGTCCTCGGCGTACTGTCCATCGTGGAGGGCGTCTCCGCGGTCGCCGACGACGAATTGTTCATCGAGGGACCGGAATACACCTACCGGTGGGACCTGACCACCTGGGGCTGGATCCACATCGTGCTCGGCGCGCTGATCGCCGTCACGGCACTGGCGCTGATGACCGGAGCCGTCTGGGCCCGCGTCGTCGCGGTGTTCCTCGCGGGCTTGTCCATCGTCGCGAACTTCCTGTGGATCCCGTACTACCCATGGTGGTCGCTGCTGCTCATCGCCTTGAACATCGTGGTCATCTGGGCGGTGTCCACCTGGCGCACCGGAACGGTATAGCCCATGTCGAACGCAGCTGAACTCGGACCGGTGGAAATGGTCGTGGTCTCGTTTCCCGGTACCAGGGTGGATACGACCGTGCGGGCCGAGCTGGCGGCGGTGGTCGACGCCGGCTACGTCACCGTGCTCGACCTCATCTACCTCGCGATGGATGAGGGCGGGGCGGTCCGCCAGATCGAGGTGGACGAATCGCTGGCCGAGACCGGACTCGACGGCCTCACCGTCGATCCGCGCGGCTTGGTCAGCGATGCCGATCTCGATGTCGTCCGGGATGCGATGGACCCGGGCACCTCGGCGGTGGTGATCGTGTACGAGCAGACGTGGGCGCGCACGCTGGCGGGCACAGTGCGCGGCGCGGGCGGTGAGGTCGCGCTGCATGTGCAGATTCCCCGCGATGCCGTCGACGCGGCGCTGTCGGTCCAGTAGCGGGTCATCGGTCGAAAGAGGAGGACGGCAATGGTTTTTCGTGGCGGACGGGTCGGGCGCCCGGGGTTGTTGGGAACTGTCGCGCGGACCGCGGTGATCTCCGGAACCGCACGGGCGACGGCCAACGCCGTGGATCGCCGTGCCCAACGGCGTGCGGCCGAAAGCCAGGCCTACGCCGCCCAACAGCAGGCACCACCACCGCCATCACCGCCGATGCCCGCACCCGCGCCCGCGGCCGGCGGGGGCGAGGACCTGGTGGCGAAACTTCAGCAGCTGGGTCAACTGCACGATTCCGGCGTGCTGTCCGACGACGAGTTCGCCGCGGCGAAGCGGCAATTGCTGGGTTGACTTCGCCGATTCGCCCGAACGGGACCGCATGCGCAGGAGGCCGAGCTGCGCGAGGTCGTCGCCAACTGAACGCGTGCCGAGGAGGTCGCCCATGGGAGCCGAGGGTTCGCCGGTGGCGGCTGGTGCGCCGTCCACGATGTGGTCGATTCCGCGTGGGCTGATCGTGTTGCTGGCCGTGGCCGGCGCGGTGGTCGCGGTCGCGGGGGCCAAGGTGTTCGCGGGGATCCTCGGCCCCGTCTTCCTCGCCCTGATGCTCACCATAGCGGTGCAGCCCGTGCAGGGGTGGGCGCGCAAGCGCGGCTGGCCGGCTTGGCTCGGCATGGTGGCCGCGGTGGTGGCGGTGGGCGCGATCATCGTCGGGCTGATCGGAGCGCTGATCGTCTCGGCGGCCCAGTTGGCCACCGAGTTACCGAAATACACCGACAACCTCGACGACCTGCTGGCCGGGGTACGGAATCTGCTGGCCGGCGCCGGGGTGGACCACGATCGGATCAACACGGCCACGAGCAGCGTCGATCTGGGCAAACTCGTCCGCTACATCGATGACGTGCTGGCCGGACTGCTCGGGGTGTTCTCCAACCTGTTCTTCGTGCTCGCCCTGCTGCTGTTCATGGCCGTCGACGGCATGACGATCGGCAAGCGGATGCGGCTGGTGCGGCGAGCGCGCCCCGATATCGCCTTCGCGCTGTCGCGTTTCGTGCACGGCACCCGCACCTACCTGCTCGTCTCCACGGTGTTCGGGTTGATCGTCGCCGTCCTCGATGGTGGCGCGCTGTGGTTGCTCGGTGTGCCGCTGCCGGTGCTGTGGGCGATCTTGTCGTTCATCACCAATTACATCCCCAATATCGGCTTCGTCATCGGGTTGATCCCGCCCGCGCTGCTGGCGCTGCTCGACGGCGGTCCGATGGCGATGGTGTGGGTGATCGTGGTCTACAGCGTCATCAATTTCGTGATCCAGTCGATCATCCAGCCCAAATTCGTCGGTGACGCGGTGGGTTTGAGCGTCACGGTGACCTTCCTATCGCTGGTGTTCTGGTCCTGGGTGCTCGGTGCGCTCGGTGCGCTGCTGGCGATCCCGTTGACGCTGCTGGTGAAGGCGCTGCTGCTCGACATCGACCCCTCGACCCGCTGGGTCGATGCGTTGATCGGCGGTGCCTCCGGCGACGACGAAGACGCGGTGCCCACCCCGGACGAGTCCGTGAAATCCGCTGCCGGCGGGCAAGCGCCACCTGCGGCCACGGCGCCGCCGAGCGAACCGGCTTCTCCCACACCGGATTCGGAGCGAGGCGAGCCGCCGTCGAACCGCTAACGCCGTTCGAGATCATCGACTGCCGCGCGCACCGTCGGATACACCGGCACCGGCTCGGAACCGGAAATCGAGCGCGCCAGCGCATCTCGGAACTGCCCGACATCGCGCGCCACCGCGAAATCGATACGTCGCCGCGCCAGCACGGTCCGCAGCTCCGCCAGCATCTGCGCGGCGCTGACGTCGATGACGGGCGAGGTCTCGGCGTCGAGTACGACGAGCTTGGTGCGATCGGTGCACTGCGCCTCGATGTGCTGTTTGACGTAATCGGCGTTGGCGAAGAACAACCCGGATTCCACACGCACCACCAGCACATCGGGCCTGCGCTCGAGCTCCGGATGACGTTCGGCGTCCACCCAGCGGGAGCCGTCCTTGGCCAAGGTCGCGATATGCGGTTGTGAGGTGCGATAGAGCAGCAGCAGCATCGACACTCCGATACCGATGACCAGGCCGGGGAGAGTGTCGAACAGCAGCACCCCGGCCATCGCCGCGATGGCGGCCAGGAAATCGGCGCGGGCGGCGTGACCGTAGATGCTGCCGAGCCGGGCGGTCCAGACCCGGTAGAGGCGGCGCAGCGCGGCGATATCGACGAGTTCGATGACGGCGGCGATCACCACACCGGCCAGCGTCGCTTCCGGTAGCTTCTCGAACAGCCCGGTCAGAAACAGCAGCGTCAGCACCACGAGTGCCGCCACGACGAGCCCGCTGAGCTGGGTCCTGGCGCCCGCGCTGCCGTTGACGGCGGTCTTGGACAGGCTGCCGTTGACCACCATGCCCGAGCTGAGCCCGGATCCGAGATTGGCCGCGCCGAGTCCGAACAGCTCGCGGTTCGCGTCGACCTCGTAACCGGCTTTGGCCGCATAGGTTTTCGCTGCGCCGAGCCCTTCGGCGAACCCGATCAGCAGCACCCCGACCGCGGGTCCGAGCAGGTCGATGAGGTCACTCGCGCCGACCCCGTCCGGCAGGCCGACCGACGGCAGTCCGGCGTCGATGTGCCCGACGATGGCCACCCCGTGCTCATCGAGCCCGAAGACGGTGACCGCGCCGATGCCGAGCAGCACCGCCAGCAGCGAGCCGGGCACCAGTGGCAGCCAGCGTTTGAGCCCCAGTACCACCGCGAGCGACAATGCGCCGATCAGCAGCGTGCGCCACTGGGTATCGCCGAGGTGCCGGATGACGCCCCACGCCTGCTCGAAGAAATTGCCGTGTTCTTTCTCGATGCCGAACAGGTTCGGCACCTGGCCGATGATGATCGTCAGCGCGAGCCCGACGATGAATCCCTTCAACACCGGTTCGGAGATGAAGGAGGCGATGAAGCCCAGCCGGATGAGCCCGGCGATCAACCCGACGATGCCGGTGGCGATGGCCAGCGCGGTCGACAACGCGACGAAGCGCGCGCCGTCACTGCCGGCCAGCGGCGCGATGATCGCCGCCGACAGCGCCGCTGTCGCCGACATCGGGCCGACCACCAGATGCCGGGAACTGCCCGCCAGCGCGTACAGCACCAGCGAGGGGACCGCGGCGTACAGCCCCACTACCGGCGGCACCCCGGCGATGGAGGCGTAGGCCAGGGCTTCGGGGACCAGCACCGCCCAGACCGTCAGCCCGGCGAGTACGTCCGGGCGCAGCCAGCCGCGCTGGTAGTGCTGCAACGAGAGGAACACCGGCCAGGTGCGGGCCGGTGCTCTCGTCTCGCTCGGGTCGGCCGTCACAATCCGCCGATGCCCTTCCCGAGCACCACCGCGCCCATGATCAGCAGCACGATGGCCATCACGATGTGGTTGTTGGCCTGGAGCCAGGCCTTCATGGTGTCGAGCCCGCCACGGAGCTTGTCGGCGGCCACCGCGTAGCCGATGACGGGCACCAGCACGGTCGAGCCCGCGAGAACGGTGAAGATCACGACCGCCAGGACAACGCCGCCGGCCGAGAGCCCGGCCGTTCCGATGACGACGCCAGCGGACAGGCACAGCAGCAGGTTCTTCGGGTTCACCGCCGACAGCAGCACGCCGAGCCCGACCGCTTTACCGAATCCGAACTCGTCGATGGCCTGCATCCAACCCGGTACGGCGGTATCGGCGCGATCGAGCCATTGCTTGGCGGCGAGCCCGATCAGCAGGACGCCCAGGACGATCTTGATCCAGGAGGCGGCCGCTGACGGTTGGTCGTCGGTGGAATCGCTCAGGCTGCCCGACAGCGCGACGACAATGCCGGTGACCACGACGATGCCGACCACCCAGCCGAGCCCGAATCCGGTACTGGTCTTGCCCGCGTTGGCGGACAACAGCATCAGAATGGCCGCGACGATCGGGATCGGTGAGATCGCCACACCGACGGCCAACGGCAGCAGATCTCCGATTACGGCACCCATACCGCCAACCTAGGGATCTGCTGCCGCCACCGCGTCACACGGCGAGGGTGAAATCGCGGTCCCCGCACGTCACATCCGATCGGGGTTCCAGGTGGTCACCGCCCAGATGACGACGATGTTCAGCGCGATGATCAGGATCGACCACAGCGGGTAGTAGGGCAGCCACAGGAAATTGGCGATGATCGACAGCGCCGCGATGGTGACCGCGGCGATGCGTCCCCAGGTGGTGCCCGACATCAGGCCGATCGCGCTGACCACCAGGACGATGCCGAGGATGATGTGGATCCAGCCCCAGGTGGTGGTATCGAATTCGTAGACATATTCGATGCCGACGACGAACAGCTGGTCCTCGGCGACCGCGGAGATGCCCTGGAGGATCGACAGCACACCAACGGTGAGCAGCAGAATCGATGCGCCGATGGAGGTCCCCGCCGCGAAGCCCTGCTTGACCGGAGAGTCGGTTTCAGTGGAGTGCGACATCGTTCATCCCTTCGTGGGGTGCGGATAGTGATCCGAATGTGCCCGATTCGATGCGTCTCCGCTTCACCCGTCGAGGGTGATGACCGGCCCGATCCGGCGCGCCGACGTCGACGACGAGACGCCGCCCCGGGCCCGTACTCGGATCGGGCCCCGTTGTCGCTGGTACCAGCGCCGCGTCGGCCCGTTTGGGTGTGGACCCAAACCTGGGTCGATCTGTCTCGGATCCCGGGGCGCCGGTCGTAGCCTCGGCCGCACGAAGGCCCATCCGAGACGATCGTGAGGTTCCCGAGTGGATGTCCGCACCGGCGGCCGGGACCGCCGCACCCGCCTGCGCGGCTCACCGCTGCTGGTGCTGACGCTCGCGCTGGCGCTCGGCGGATCGCAGGGCCAGGCGACGGGTGCCCCCGGCCCGCCCGCCGATCCGCCGTTCCCGGTGCGCGCGATGGACGCCGCCAGGCCAGCGGACAACGGCTCACGGCTGCTCACCGCGCAGCACGGTCCAGGGCGCGTCGTGGATCTGACGGTCCATTCCGCTGCGATGGGTAGGCCCATCACGGTCGAAGTGCTTCCGGCTGCCGATGCTTCGCGGCCCGCGCCGACGCTGTATCTGCTCAATGGCGTCGACGGCGGTGACGAGAACGGCGCGTGGACCGAGAGCAAGAATTGGTTCACCACCACCGACGCCGTGGAGTTCTTCGCCGGCAAGCAGGTCAACGTGGTGATGCCGGTCGGCGGTAGCGCCAGCTTCTACACCGATTGGCGCGCCGACGATCCCCGGCTCGGACGCAACCGCTGGACGACCTTCCTCACCGAAGAGCTGCCGCCGGTGATCGACTCCGCGTTCACGACCACCGGCGTCAATGCGGTGGCGGGCTTGTCGATGGCCGCCGCCGCGGTCTTCCAGCTGGCGATCGAAGCCCCGAAGAAGTTCCGCGCCATCGCCTCCTACAGCGGCTGTGTCCGCACCAGCGACCCGCGCGGCCGGGCGCTGGTCACCGCCGTCGTGCTGGGCAAGCAGGGCGATCCCGCCAATATGTGGGGGCCGCCGTCGGACCCGCTGTGGGCGGCCAACGATCCCTACCTACGCGCCGAAGAGCTGCGCGGCACCGCCATCTACGTCGCCACCGGCACCGGCCGGCCGGGCCCGCTGGATGCCCTCGACAGTCCGGGAATCCACGGCGACCCGGTGAAACTCGCCGATCAGATCGCGCTCGGCGGCATGCTGGACGCGGTCGCCCATACCTGCACCGAGCAGTTGCGTGACCGGCTGCGCGACTTGAACATCTCGGCCACCGTCGACCTCCGGCCCAGCGGCACCCACTCCTGGGGCTACTGGCAGCAGGACCTGCACAATTCGTGGCCGATGATCGAGGCCGCGATCACCGAGTGAGGGCACCTCGCTCGACGGGGATGGCCCCGGGAAGGCGGGAGAGCTGGTCGGCGGCCGGATTCGGAGATCGGCCTGCCCGGCGTACGCGCGATGGCTGTAGTCGACGATCGCCTGTGCGGGGAAGGCGGTCGCTCAGCGCAGTCCACCCGCTGCCGGCGCCGGATCCGCGTCACCGGATGACGTGACCGCCGGTTCCTTTTCGACCACGACCGCGCGCGGCACCCGCCGCATCCACGCCGGGGCCCACCAGCACGCCTCGCCGAGCAGTTTCATGCTCGCGGGCACCAGCAGCACGCGCAGCACCGTGGCGTCGATGAGCAGCGCTGTCACCATCCCGAAGGCGATGTACTGCATCATCACCAGCTCCGAGAGCGCGAACGCGCCGGTGACCACCAGCAGGATCAGGGCAGCGGCGGTGATGATCCGCCCGGTATGGGCGACGCCCGCGCGGATCGCATCCGTGGTGGACAGGCCCGCCGCCCGTGCTTCGACGATGCGGGAGAGCAGGAATATCTCGTAGTCGGTGGACAGCCCATAGATCACCGACACGATCACCACCAGCACCAGCGCCATGATCGGCTGCGGTGTGAAACCGAGGAGATCCGCGCCGTGGCCGTCAACGAACACCCAGGTCAGCACCCCGAGGGTGGCGCCGAGACCGAGCAGGTTCAGGGCGGCGGCCTTCACCGGAAGCACCAGCGACCCGAAGGTCAGCGCCATCAGGACGGTGGTGGCGAGGAAGACCAGCGCGATCATGTACGGCATGCGCGCGACCAGCGCGTCGATGCTGTCCTTCTCGATCGCGGGCTGACCGCCGACGAGCAGCGTGGTGCCCGCCGGTAGCGGCATGGAGCGCAGATAGTCGATGGTTTCCCCGGCCTCGCCGGAGGCGCCGAGCACGGTCTGCGTGGCGAACACATTCGGCTGGGCCGGGCGCTGCATCAACGCGGGGAACGGCGCAGCCAGGCCGGGCGCCTGATTGGCGCGGGCCAGGACCGTCTCGCCCGCACCGGTATCGAAGGTGACGACAACCAGGTCTATCGGGTCGATCTGGCGCAGCGGGAACAACTCGTCGAAGTGCTGCTGGGCCAGCCGGGTGGGATGCTCCGGCGGCAGGAACCGCTCGTTGATCGATCCGAAGGCGAGGTTGCGCATCGGCAGGATCACCAGCAGCAACCCGAGACAGACCACGAATCCCACCGCCAGCGGCCGCTTCATGACCCGGCCCGCGATGCGGCCCCACACATTGTCGGGCTCCTGGTTCGGGGCGCTGGTGCGGCGGAACCAGGCGACGCCGAACCGATCCACCCGGCGCCCGAGCACCGCCAGCAGGGCGGGCAACACCGTGATCGAGGTGAGCGCTGCCAGTGAGATGGTGATGATGGCACCGTAGGCGAAGGATTTCAGGAATCCCTGCGGGAAGACCAGGATGGCGCCCGCCGCGACGACCACGATGGTGGCCGAGAACAGCACGGTGCGACCCGCGGTCGACACCGAGCGGCGCACGGCGTCGTCCACCTCGCGGCCGTCGGCCAGCTCTTCCCGGAACCGGCTGAGCACGAACAGCCCGTAGTCGATGGCCAGCCCGAGCCCGACCATCGAAACCACCGGGGAGACGAACGAATTCACCTCGGTCACCGTGGTGAGCAGCCGCAGCAGACCCCAGGCGCCCAGCACGGTGAGCCCGCCGACGATCAGCGGCAGCGCCGCGGCCACCACCCCACCGAACAGGAAGAACAGCAGCACCGCCACCGCGGGGATGGCGAACAGCTCCATTCGCCGCTGATCATCGGCCATGGTGTCGTTCAACGCGCCGGCCACGGCCTGTCCACCCGCGACTTCCATATCGACGCCCGGCAGGGTGAGAGCAGGGGCGACGGCGCGGAAGTTGCGCATCTGCGCGGTGTCGTCGGTGCCGCTGATCGCCACCGACGCGAAGGCGTGCCGTCGGTCGTCGGTGCCGAAGATATCGGGCATGGCCACGCCGGTGTCGGTCGGCCAGAAGGCGCCGTTGACGCGCTCGATCTGCTCGGGGAACCGTTGCGGCAGTGCGTTCAGCCACGCCACGATCGGGTCGGCGAACGCCGGGTCATCGATGGCCGTGCCCTCGGGAGCGTGGAACAGCAGCAGCACATCGGCGCTGTGGTCGGTGCCGAACACCTCATCGCGCAATTGCGCCGCGCGCACCGACTCCGAGCCCGGATCATCCCAGCCGCTGGAACTGAGCTGCCCGCCCAGCCCGAGCCCGTACCAGCCGAGGGCCAGCAGTCCGGCCACCATCACCCCGATGACGGTGAAACGCCGCCGCACCACCACATCGGCCCACTGTGTCAATTCGGCGAACAATTGCCGCCTCCCATTTTCATTGCACGGTTCGGCCCGGTCTGCTGCTACGCGGCGCCGACTCCGCCGGGCATCATCGGACAAGGCGGGACGAAAATGTACTCACGAATTCACCACCGGTAGCGATGAATAATCGCGGATGCCGGCTGTATGCATGAGGATCGACGCGACGATACAACTTCGCCGCAGCGCTCCGGGTGGAACGGTGCCGATTTCCGTGGCGTCACAAGAGCGAGTCGTAATCGTTTGTGACGCATGTGTATCGGTGCGCCGTGCGTCGTCAAGGGGCGTGCGCTTGCGGCTTTGTCCGGTGTGGAATGCGGTGGTGAACTGCGGATTCACGACTCTCGCCGGTCGTCGGAGCCGGTCGCCTTCCGGTGCGCCGGGTGGCGGACTGGTGTGCGATCACAAGCCGCACCGGTACGCGCCAGTGGAGTTCCCCAACCTCGGTCGAATCGTTTCCATATCGTTTCGTTCGGTCATAGTTTGGGCCCCATCGGTCGACTGCGTAGGGCCGCATGAGACGAGTGTGATCGCCGAGAAAAGGTTGCGGTGATCGCCGCTACCGAGACACCGGAGGAATGTGTGTCCGATATTGCCATCGTGGGTATTGGTTGTCGGTTCGCGGGTGGAATCGACTCACCGGAGACCTTCTGGGATTTCGTGATCGACAAGCGGGACGGCGTCGTCGACATGCCCGCCGACCGCTGGGACTACCGCCGCTACTACGACCCGGAGCCGCGCACACCTGGCCGCTCCTACACCAAGCGCGGCGCCTTCATGACCATCGATCCGTGGGAGTTCGACCCCGACTTCTTCGGCATCTCACCGCGTGAGGCGACGGTGCTCGACCCGCAGCAGCGACTGATGCTCGAGGTCACCTGGGAAGCGCTCGATGACGCCGGGTACGCCGGACGCGCAGCCGGCTCGTCGGTCGGCGTGTACGTCGGCGGGTTCGTGGTGGACCAGTCGGTGATCGGCGTGGTCGGTCCCGCGCTGTTCCACACCGATATGCACACCCCCGCCAGCGCGTCCTACACCATGCTGTCGAACCGGATCGCCTACGCGCTCAATCTCGTCGGCCCGGCGATCACCGTCGACACCGCCTGCTCGTCGTCGCTGGTCGCGTTCCATCTGGCCTGCCAGGCACTCGACAACGACGACTGCGAAGTGGCGCTGGCGGGCGGGGTGAACGTCATGTTGCAGCCGGAGACGTTCGTCCTGATGTGCAAGGGCGGCTTCCTCGCCGCCGACGGCCGCTGCAAATCCTTCGACGCCTCCGCCGACGGATACGGTCGCGGCGAGGGTGCGGGCATGGTGGTGCTGAAGAAGCTCGACGCCGCCGAGCGCGACGGCGACCGGATCTATGCCGTGGTCAAGGCCACCGGATCGAATCAGGACGGGCGCACCACCGCGATCACGGTGCCCAATGTCGATTCGCAAGAGGCGCTGGCGCGTTCGGTGTGCGAGCGTTCGGGCCTGGCCCCGGAATCCATCACCTACCTCGAAGCACACGGCACCGGCACGCTGGTCGGCGACCCGGTCGAATTGCGGGCCCTCGGCCAGGTATTCGGTGCGGCGACCGGGCGTGACGGCACTGTCGGCGTCGGCTCGGTGAAGGCGACCATCGGGCACACCGAGGCCGCCGCGGGCGTGGCCAGCGTCATCAAGGCGGCACTGGCCATCAAGCATCGCACGCTGCCGCCGCAGGGCTGGCTGGAGAAACAGAACCCCGACATCCCGTTCGACGAGCTGGGCCTGCACGTGCAGACCGAGGCACAACCGCTGCCCGCCGACGCGCCGCCGATGTCGGTGGCGGTCAACGGCTTCGGCTACGGCGGGACCAACGCCCACGCCATCTTGCAGGAGTACCGGGGCGCATCCCGGCAGCCTGCCGAGACCAGGACGAGCTGGACCCACCTGGGCATCCTGCCCATCTCCGCGCGC
Organism: Nocardia sp. CDC519; assembly: GCF_059509835.1. Taxonomy (NCBI): domain Bacteria; kingdom Bacillati; phylum Actinomycetota; class Actinomycetes; order Mycobacteriales; family Nocardiaceae; genus Nocardia; species Nocardia sp. CDC519. Next base: position 5,512,132 of record NZ_CM183377.1, read on the forward strand.
AGCACCGCCGCCGCCCGGACGCTGGCCGGACGTTTCGCCGACCTGCTCAGCGCCGGCGCCGACCCCGAGCACCTCGCCGAAGCGGCGTGGACGCGGATGGCGCAGCACCCGTACCGCACCGGTGTGCTGCTCGGCGACTCCACCGACGAGCTGATCCACGACCTGCGCGCCTACGCCGGCGGCGAAGGCCGCGACGCCTCCAAGACCATCATTTCCCGCGCCGCCGAACCGGTGTTCGTGTTCTCCGGCATGGGCCCGCAGCACTGGAAGATGGGCCGGGAACTGCTCGCCGACGGCGGCGCGTTCGCCGCGGCCGCCGCGGAGGTCGACGCCGAGTTCCGGGCCGTCGCGGGCTGGTCGATCATCGAGGAGCTGCGCAAACCCGAGGACGAGTCGCGGGTCACCCGCACCGAGGTGGCGCAGCCGGCCAACTTCCTGGTGCAGGTCGGACTCGTGCGTGAGCTGGCGCAGTACGGGATCGAGCCCGCCGCGATCGTCGGCCACAGCGTCGGCGAGGTGTCGGCGGCCTACATCAGCGGGATGCTGTCACTGCCGGACGCGGTGCGCGTGGCCTACCACCGGGCCCGGTTGCAGGCGACCACCGCGGGCACCGGCGGCATGCTCGCGGTCGGTCTGAGCCAGGAGCAGGCAGTCGAACTCATCGGCGGCGATCCGCGCATCGATATCGCAGCCATCAACAGCCCCACCGCACTCACCCTCTCCGGTGAGGTGCAGAGGTTGGACGAGCTGGCCGAAAAGCTCACCGAGGAGGGTGTTTTCGCGCGGCGCCTGCGCGTCGAAGTGCCCTATCACAGCAAGCTGATGGAGCCGATCGAAGCCGAACTGCGTGAGGTGCTCGCCGGGCTGGACCCGCGTGCGCCCAGGGTGCCGCTGTACTCGACGGTCACCGGCGCACAGGTCACCGAGGGCGACTGGAACGCCGAGTACTGGTGGTCGAATGTGCGTCAGCCGGTGCGCTTCTACGACGCCATCAGCGCGCTGACCGCCGCGGGCAGCCGCGTGTTCCTCGAAGTCGGCCCGCATCCGGTGCTGTCGGGCAATATTCGCGAGGCGATGCTCAGCGCCGACGTCAACGGCACCACCGTGGCGACCCTCGATCGCGAGCAGCCCGATGCGGTGAGCCTGCGCCGCACCCTGATCGGCCTGCACGCCGCCGGTGTGCTCGACCGCGACCAGCTGTTCCCGCCCGATCGCCCGGCCACTCCGCATCTGCCGCTGCCGCGCTACCCGTGGCAGCGCACCCGGCTGCATTCGGCGCTGCCACTGTTCGAACAGGCCCGCCTCGGCACCCCCGATTCCTATGCCATGCTGGGCGATCCGGACGTCGAGGGCCGCCCCGAATGGTTGTTGCAGGTGGGGACCGAAGTGCTGCCGTGGCTGTCGGATCACGTGGTCAACGGCATCAAGATCATGCCAGGTGCGGCCTACCTGGACGCGGCGCTCAGTGCCACCGCGTCCAGGATCGGCGCGAAACAGGTCGCCTTGGAAGGGGTGCGGTTCATCGCGCCGCTGATCATGGGCGCACCGGACGTGCCGCTGGTCGCGTTGAGTGTGGAGGAGGCCAGTGGCCGCTTCCTGATCCGGTCGCGCAGCGCCACCGGTACCGCATGGACGGTGCACGCCTCCGGGCGGACGTTGACCGGCAGCCATGAGCAGACCGTGGTCCGGGTGCCGTCCATCGAGGTCGGCGTGGATGTGGACCCGGCGATGTTCTACTCCGGTCTGGCCGCGGCGGGCCTGCAGTACGGTCCGTCGTTCCAGCGGGTGACGTCGGTGCGGGTCGGCCGCGACGCGGTGGTGGCCACCGTCGACGGCTCGATCGCCGCCGATTCCGGGCACCTCGCCCACCCCGCCGTCGTCGACGCCGCCATGCAGTGCGCCGCCCTGTTGTTCGCCGATGAACGCATCAACGAGGGCGTGATGGTGCCCGTCGGTGTGGCGGCCGTTCGCCTGCTGGCCGATCTGCCGGACGAGATCACCGTCGTCGTCCGGCGGGACCCGTCGGCCCGGCTGCGCGCCGACGTGGATCTGCTCGACTCCGATCACCTGCTGGTCGCCAGGCTGACGGGCCTGCAGATCGGTGCGCTCAAACCCGGTGACAGCCCGATGCACCGGATGGCCGACTTCTACTACAGCGACACCATGGAACAGCGGGACCCGATCGACCCGGCCGCGCTGGCCGAGGCCGGAACGGTGTCCACCGTCATCGTGCAACTCGGTGCGGGCAGCCGTGCGGGCGAACTCGCGGCCGCGCTGCCCGGTTCACGGCTCTACGTCGCCGATCCGGCCGCGGATTCGCTCGACGCCGACCTGGTCGCGAACCTGGCGGCCGCCAGGGCCGACGGCACCGATCGACTGCATGTCTGCCTCGTCGCAGGCACGGTCGACGACGATATGACCGCCCTGTGGACGTTGAAGCGTCTCGCGGTCGCGGTGGACGAATTCGCCAACCCACCCGTCGAGGGCGCCGATACTCCGCAATCGGTCTTCGGTGACGGCGTCGTCCACTGCACCCTGGTCACCGAGGGCGCGTTCACCCTGCCCGACAGCCAGGTTCCGCCGAATCCGCATCAGGCCGCGCTGGCCGGTGCCCGGCGCGTGCTGCTCAACGAGCAGACCCCGCTGCGGTGGCGGCTCGTCGACATCGAGCCTGGGACCGCGATTGCCGACCTGGTCGCCGAACTGGCCGTGCCGGGCGCTTTCTCGCACGACAACTGTGACGAGGTGCTGTTGCGCGATGGCACACGCTGGGCGCCGGTGGTCACCAAGCCGCTGCCCGACCGGCTCGAGGAACTCGATGCGACGACACCGCTGACCGATCCGGAGGCGAACTTCGCACTCGACATCCCACGCAACCGGCTGCTGTCGGCGCTGGCCTGGCGAGAATGCCCGCGCACGGCACCGGGCGCCGGTCAGATCGAGGTCCGTATGCGGGTCATCGGCTTGAACTACAAGGACCCGCTCAAGATCATCGGGCTGCTCGGTGAACGCGAGCTGGCGCCGACCTACTTCGGCACCGTGCCGGGTATGGAAGGCGTCGGGACCGTGGTGCGCGTCGGCGACGGCGTCGATGACGTCGCGGTCGGTGACCTGGTGGCGGTGGCCTCCAAGGGCATGATGCGCCGGTACGCCGTGGTGGACCGGCAGCTCGCGGTCGTGCTGCCCGCCGACACCGATCCCGCCCACTGCACCAGCACCATCGCCTTCGGCACCGCCGAATACGCGCTGCTGGATCTGGCGAGGCTGGAGCCGGGGGAGACGGTGCTGATCCACGGCGCGGCCGGCGGCGTCGGCACCGCCGCCATCCAGGTGGCGAAGGCACGCGGAGCCCGCATCATCGGCACCGCGAGCACCGACGAACGCCGTGCCCATGTGCTCGCCCTCGGCGCCGATTACGCGGTGAATTCGCGCTCGCTCAACTTCGTCGACGATGTGCTGGCCTTGACCAATGGCGTGGGTGCCGATGTGATCGTCAGCAGTGCGCCGGGGGAGATCCTGCGGCAGAACTTCAATGCCGCCGCGGAGTTCGGCCGGATCGTCGAGGTCGGTAAGGCCGACATCTATACCGGCGGGCTGCTGGAGCTGGCCAACTTCGACAAGAACCTCGCCTACTACTCGATGGACCTGGACCGGCTGGTGGCGGTGCAGCCGCAGCGGCTGGCCCGGCTGCTGGAGCGGGTGTTCGAGAAGGTCACCGACGGCACCTACACTCCGCTGCCGTACCAGCTGTACGAAACCGAAGAGGTGAGCAAGGCGTTCGAAGAGACGTTGCGCTCGTCGCGGCCGGCCCGGATCGCCCTGCGGATGGATTCACCCGAACCGCCGGTGCGGCCCTACCTGCCCGAGGTCGAGATCAGCGACACCGCGAACTACCTCGTCACCGGCGGTTTCGGTGGGTTCGGCTTGGCGATCGGCCGCTGGCTGGCGCTGCGCGGTGCGCGCAGACTGGTGCTGCTCGGCCGGCGCGGCCCGGCCACCGAGGAGGCGCGTCAGCAGCTCGAGGCGTGGCGCACCGTCGGCATCGAGGTGATCGAGGAACTCGCCGACGTCACCGATGCCGATGCGATCGCCGCGGTGATCGCCCGCAACCACAGCGCCGAGCATCCGTTGCGCGGGGTGTTCCACGCCGCGGGCGCGGTGGCCGACAACCGCATCTCGAAGATGGAATACGAACAGCTGGACCGGGTGTACCGGCCGAAGGTGCACGGTGCGCAGGTGGTGCACCGGGCCGTCGCCGACGCCGGGATCACCCTCGACATGTTCGTGCTCTGCTCCTCGGGCGGCTCGATGTACGGCATCTACGGCCAGTACAACTACTGCGCGGCCAACGTCGCGGTGGAATCGCTGGCCGAGAAGTGGTCGCGGGCCGGTGAGCGGGCGCTGTGCATCGGATGGGGCCACCTCTCCGGCGCCACCGGCGGCATGGCCTCCGACGAAACCGCCGAAAAATACCTCGACCTGGTCGGTTTCGGCCCGATCGACATGGCCGACGCCACCGCCTACATGGAGCAGACCCTGCGGCTCGGGGTGTCGCGTGCGGCGATCATCCCGACCGACTGGGCCAAACTGACCGGCACCTTCCCCCAGTTGACCCGCACCGGGCGCACCATCGCGCTGGCCAAGGCTTCCGCCAAGGACACCTCGGAATTGGCGCGGCTGCGCGAGGAACTGGCCGCCATGGAGGAGACCAAACGGGGCACCTACATCGCCCGCAAGATGGCCGAGGAACTGGCCGTGGTCATGGGCGTGCCGGTGGAGTCGATCGACATGACGGTCCCGGTGCCGGAGCTCGGTCTCGACTCGCTGATGGCGGTCGAATTGGGCGCTCGCGTCACCAAGACGCTCGGGATCGATCTGATGTCGTTGCAGATGGGTCGCTCGTTCAGCTTGGAACAGGCCGGTCCGAAGGTGGCGGAACTGATCCTCGCCCACGACGCCGGGCAGACGCAGCCGGTGCCGGAAGCGCCGGTGGTGGTCGCCGCCGCGGCGAACGGCCACAGCGACGCGGGTGCCGCGCACCCGAACGGGAACGGTTCCGCGGCGAGCGACCTCGTCGACGAATCGTCCATGGCCGTGGCCCGGTAGGGAACGAGGACACCGACATGGTCGATTTCGGTCTCATCGATGAGTGGGAGCCGGCGCCCGGCCGCCTCATCACCTGGGTCGCCTCGCCGCGCTCGCTCGAACGTGCGCACCAGGCGCCGGAACATCCGGCGCCGCCGTCACTGCAACAGGAACAGTATCTGCGGCTGGCCGACCGGCACGTGCACGCCGAATTCCGGTTTTCCGGGCTGTGCCTGGTCACCGCGGAAATCCCGATCGGCGATCTGGACCGGGACGCGATGACCCGGGTGATCCATCAGTTCCTGTTGCGCCACGACACCTTCCGCACCTGGTTCGCCATCGAACCGGGTGGGGTGGTGCGGCGGCATCTGGTACCCGAGGACGCGGTCGAGTTCGTACCCATCGATTACGGCATGATCGACGACTCGGAATCGATTCGCACCCACGTGGAGAAGACCACACCGGGTCCGTTCCAATGGGATTGCTTCACCTTCGGTGCGATCGAACACGGCGAATCGACCACGGTGTACCTCGCCGTCGACCACCTGCACACCGACGGGTTGGGGCAGTACCTGTCCGCGTCCGATTTCGCACAGCTGTACGCGGCGCAGATGTGGGGCGAGGCGGAGCCGTTACCGCCGGCGGCGAGCTACCTGGACTACTGCCTGGCCGAGCGCGCGCACAGCGACCGGTTGACGTTGTCGTCGCCGGGAGTGCGCAAATGGCTGGAGCTGTTGCGGGGCAACGATAATCGGCTGCCGTCGTTTCCGCTGGATCTCGGCAAGCGGTCCGACGGATACAACCGCAGCGCGCACCGCAGCATTCTGCTGTTGGACGAGGACGACGCCGCCAGGTTCGAGCAGGTATGCCGCGCGCACGACGCCGAATTCGTCGGCGGCGCGTTCGCGGCCGCCGCGCTGGCCGAACGAGAACTCACCGATTCCGATTACTACTTCGGCATGACGCCGATCAGTACCAGGACATCGGCGGCCGAAGGTAACTCGGTGGGCTGGTACGTGACCCTCGTGCCCGTCGCGGTTCCCACTCGGGCCGAGCACCCCCCACACCCGGGCGCTGACCATCGCCCAGCGCGCCTACGAGAACGGGCTCCGGCTGGCGCCCACGTCCTTTCACCGCGTGCTGGAACTGCTGCCCGCCGATTCCGAGATCAAGGCCGAACCGGGCTGGGTCACCCCGATGATCTCGTTCATCGACGCACGGGATTTCACCGGGCACGAGTTCTTCGACGAGATCACCGCGGGCGTGTACGCCAACCGCGCTGCCTCCGAGGAAGTGCTCATCTGGATCAACCGGCTGCCGACGGGGACGTGGTTGAGCGTCATCTATCCAGGCACCGAGGTCGCGCACGCTTCGGTGGAACGCTACGTCGCCGCCATGAAATCGGTGTTCGTGGCCATCACCGCGACCGCGGAACCCCGCTGACCCAGGAGGATATGTGCCCACCGTGTTCCGGGATCCGTGGATTCCCGACGGCGAGAAATCGGTGTATTCGGTCCGGCCCGCCGATCAGCCACAGGGCTTCGAGATGACCAACCTCATCGTGCGGGAGCCCGGCGGGTACCTCTCGACGGTCGAGGCCCGCCTCGGCGGGGCGGGGCGCGGTGGCAGCGATCTGTCGATGACGATCGAGCAGCGGTTCAAACGCGCGGGCGAGCGGTTGCGGGCCGAGCACTACCGAGCCGAAACCCGGTCCGGCAGCACGGTGGTCTCGCGGGAAGAAGCGAACTTCCTGCACACCACGCATCTGCAATTCGGTGCGGGACCGGCGCCGTTTCCGCTGAACATCATGCCGATCGCGGGCGGGTTGACGCTGCTGCGCGGTCTCGAATTCGCCGAGGGGCATATCGAGCAGATCGACGTCTGGCTGGCCTTCTCCGTGCATTGGCCGTTGCTCGCCAAGATCGAAAAGCGCATGACCGTCGAGGTGCCCGCGGGCAGCGTGCCATGCTGGCAGGTACGGCTGCGGCCCGGGTTCGCGCAGGTGAACATGCTGCTGGACAAGGTGATCGGCGGCATCCTGCCGCCGTTCATCGCCCATTTCGAGGAAGCGGCGCCGCATCGGCTGGTGCGGATGAGCTTCCCCACCCAGCTGGCGCTGTCGGGGCAGCGCGCGATCATGGAGCTCACCGCGTGACGATGGTGCCGGATCTGGCGACGCTGCGGGAGAAGGTCAGCGGCGAACTGCCGGCCTGGCTGGCCTTCGCCGGCTGCCTGATCGCGGTGTTCATGCAGATGATCGACGTGACGATCGTCAACACCGCGCTGCCCGAGCTGACCGCCGATCTGGGCGCCTCCCGGTCGGCACAGCTGCTGGTGATCTCGGGGTATTCGCTGGCCTTCGCGTGCACGCTGCTCACCGCCGCCCGGATCGGCGCCATGGTGGGCAGGCGGGTGATGTTCCTGGCCTCGGTGGTCGCCTTCACCGCCGCATCGCTGTGGTGTGGGCTGGCGACCGGTGCGACGGAGTTGGTGCTCGCCCGCGTCATCCAGGGCGCGGCGGGCGCGGGGATGGCGGCACAGACCATTGCGATTCTGACCGCGAGCTTTCCACGCGAACGTCATCCACTGGTCTTCGCGCTCTATGGCGGCGTCGCTGGTTTCGCCGGAATGCTCGGCCCGATCGTCGGTGGTGCGCTGATCACCCTCGATATCGGTGGCTGGGGGTGGCGGTCGGTGTTCCTGATCAACCTGCCGATCGGCGTTCTCGCCTTCGTGCTGGGCTGGCGGTACCTGCGGATGGGCCGGCCGGAGGGCCGCGACCGGCTCGATCTCGGCGGTGTGGTGCTGTCGACGGCCGGCTTGTTCGCGCTGATCTTCGCCCTCGCCCAGATCCAGGAGCACGGCTGGAACCCGGAGCTGATCGCGGTGGGTGCGGCCGGGCTCGCCCTCGCAGCGGTATTCCTCGCCCATCAACGCAGGCAGGCGGTGCGCGGCGCGAGCAGGCTGGTTCGCCTCGAGCTCTTCGACGACCGAGGCTTCCGCATCGGCTCGATCCTGGTGTGCGCCTTCTTCGGCCTGTTCACCGCCTTCGTCTTCGCCGCCTCCATCACCATGCAGGATGTGCTCGGCTATTCGCCGTGGCGCACCGGCCTGGTGATGAGCCTGTTCGCCCTCGGCGCGGGCGCCGGTGCGATCGGCTCGCTGATCCTGGTGCAGCGCTGGGGGATCCGCGTTCTCGCCGCAGGCATCGCCCTGTTCGGCGGCTGCATGGCCGCGGGTGCGATCTACCTCCACCTCAGCGGGGGCGAGATCAACGCGCTGCTCTGGGCCGGGCCGGTGTTCGCCTCGGGGTTCGGCGTCGGCGTTTTCGGCGTGCAACTGCAACCGATCATGCTGTCCGGTTTGGACGCCGACCGGATGGCGGAAGCTTCCGGTGTGCTGCCCACCATCGAACAGATCGGCAACGCCGTCGGTCTCGCGGTGCTGACCACACTGTTCTTCGGTTCGCACACCGTCGCCGGCACCATCACGATGATGGCGGCTATCGCGGTGGTGGCCATGGGTATCGGATTGCTGACACTCGCCATGCCGGAGCCCGGGGACCGCAGGGAGACCGAGTGAGTGCCGGTCCCCGAGTGTCGTAACCCGCTCAGGCGTCGACCGGGCTGTTCTCGCGGCTGTCAACCCCGAAATTCGCACCCTGGATGTCGCACCAAAGGAGGATGCTCGGCCGAGGGAGGTCGCGGATCATCGGGTGATGCGGTGGGCGAGAGTTGTTCTTGCGGTGATGTTCACGGTGACCGTCGCGGGATGCGCGGCCACCGGAGAGCGCGTCGATCAGGCGTCGGCGATGGTGGCCCGCTTGGCCGCGGAGGCCGACGCCGTGCCCACGCCGGAGCTCAGGTGGGATGCGTGTGCGGAGCCGGGGCTCGACGGCCATCAGTGCGCTCGGGTGCGGGTGCCGGTGGACTACGCGCGGCCGCAGGGGCGAACGGTGTCGTTGGCGCTGGTCCGGCAGCCCGCCGCCGATCCGGAGCAGCGCATCGGGACGGTTTTCGCGGCGGTCGGTGGGCCGGGCGGCTCGGGATACGACTGGGCCCGCGACACCGAGATTCTGTCGGGTGAGATCGCGCGACGCTTCGATGTCGTGACCTTCGATCAGCGGGGCATCGGGCGCAGCGGACAGGTGCGATGTTTCGCCGACGATGCCGCGCAACAACAGTTCTGGGATGGCCTGCGCATTCCACCGGTGAACGGTGAGCAGGACAGGGCGGCTGCGGCGGCGGCTCGGCAACTGGCCGCCGGGTGCGCCGAGCACAGCGGTGCGATGCTTCCGTACCTGACCACCGTCGACGCGGCGCGCGATCTGGAACTGTTGCGTCGCGCGGTCGGCGAGCCGCAGATGACCTACGTCGGTTACTCCTACGCCAGCTACCTGGGCCAGGTGTACGGCGCGCTGTTCCCCGACCGGGTGCGCGCCTTGCAGCTCGGTTCCATGATCGACCCCCAGCGGTATACCAACGACAGCGTCACCGCCCTCGGTGACGCTGCCACCGGCACCGAGGAAGTGCTCACCGAATTCCTGCGATTGTGCGAGACCGCCGCGCCCGGCGCGTGCGCGTTCGCCGGCGGGAATCTCCGTCAGCGGCACACCACGCTGCTCGCGTCGCTCGAACGGGCTCCGATCGTGATCGGGTCGGGCGCCGACGCGCTGCCGTTCAGCTACCACGATCTGATGCTGGTGCACGCGGCTCTGCTCTACGATCCCGATCAGGGCTGGTCCGCACTGGCCCGGCTACTGTCCGAGCTCGAACGGGCAGCGCTCGGTGATCCGGCCGCTGCCCGCGCGATTCTGGCGTCGGCGCCGTTCGACTACGACTTCCTCGAGTCCTACGTCGCGATCAGCTGTGCCGACAACTCACTGCCGCGCGATCCGGACCGCTGGCCGGAACTCGGGCGCGAACTCGACCGCACCGCACCCACTTTCGGCGGTTACTGGCTGTATCCGCTACAGGCTTGCGCTGCCTGGCCCGCACCCGAGTCGGGCTACCCGCAGCGTTATCTCGGACCGTGGACGTTGCGCACCAGAACGCCCGCGCTGCTGATCAACAACCGTTTCGATCCTGCCACCCCGCTGCCTGCTGCCCAACGCGCACAGCAGGCGCTCGGCAACGCACACCTGATGGTGATTCCCGGATACGGGCACGATCCGACCAGCCCGTGCGTGCGCGCTGCCCAGGAGCGATATCTGATCGAGCTGGAACTTCCCGCTGCCGGATGCCCGGCCGCTCATCGGCCTTTCACCGCTTGAGCGGCAGTCGGCGCACGAGTGCGACGGCCCGCGGCGTCCACCTCCTACCGCGGGCCGACACGAGCAACCGCGTCGTCGGAAATCTCTCGATTACGGCGTCGAGAACCCGATGAGCGCGCCGATGCCAGCGCCGATCGGCACGGTGACCAAGGCGCCGACTCCGCCGAGGAAGAAGCCGAGGACCGCGCCGATTCCGGCGCCGATGAGTGCGCCGACGCCCGCGTTGTGCTGCTTGCGGGCGAGGGTGGCCGCATCGTCGTCGACGAAGGAGGCGAGGCGGTCGGTGGTGGCGGCCGGGGCGCCGACGGGGGTGAGGGTGAGGGTGCGGCCCGCGTCGCTGATCTGCGGCGCGAGGCCGAACTTGTGGCCGTCGGCGACGAAGGCCATCGGAAGGGTGGCGACCACTCGGCCGGTGCCATCGGCGAGGGTGACGGCCTTTCCGTCCGCGGTCAGCGCGAAGCCGCCCTGGGCGACGGTGGCCGACACGCCGGTGCCGTCGGCGGTGGGTGCTGCGGTGTAGCCGATGCCCTGTTCGGTGCCGTGTACCGCGATAGCGTCGGGGGCCGGTGCTGCCGGGTGGGCGTGCACGACACCCGCGGAAGCGCCCAGTACCCCGATGGTCAGGAAGGCGGTGGCGGTGAAACGCTTGAATCTCATCTGAATCCCCACTTAGTCCGATGCGGCACGACGGCCGACACGTCCCCTCTGCGCCGAAGGCTTCGTTCATTGTGATCGATAAGGTATTGCGCTGCAAGGGTATTCGCTCATAGATAGCTGGCGGCCGAATACTCGGCGCGGATCGGGCGCACTGCGCAGCGGTGTCTTGGCACCCCGGCCACCTCGCTCGACGCCGAGGACCGGGACTATCGTGGAATATCCTGCGCCCGCCACCACGTTCTACTGGTCGACCAGAGGCGCGGACGGCGCTATCCGGAAGCAGTGAAGGAGACGGTGTGAGCAATCCACGGAAGGCGATTCTGGCCGGCGGATGCTTCTGGGGGATGCAGGACCTGATTCGCAAGCAGCCGGGGGTGCTGTCGACGCGGGTCGGCTACACCGGCGGTAGCAACGACCACCCGACCTACCGCAATCACCCGGGCCACGCCGAGGCGGTGGAGATCGTCTACGACCCGGATCGGACCGACTACCGCGCCCTGCTGGAATTCTTCTTCCAGATCCACGACCCGACGACCAAGAACCGCCAGGGCAACGACATCGGCACCAGCTACCGGTCGGAGATCTTCTACCTCGACGAGGACCAGCGGCGCACCGCGCTGGACACCATCGCCGACGTCGAGGACTCGGGCCTCTGGCCGGGCAAGGTGGTCACCGAGGTGTCTCCGGCTCGCGAGTTCTGGGAGGCCGAGCCGGAGCACCAGGACTACCTCGAGCGCTTCCCCGACGGCTACACCTGCCACTTCCCCCGTCCGGGCTGGAAGCTGCCCAAGCGCAGCACGGCGAGGCAGTAACTCTCGGTTGTATCGCGGTGGCAGGCCGTCGGCGTTGCCATCGCTTGCCGTTCCGCCGGGCACGCGCATTCCGCATTGCTGTCCCGTGGCCGGTCGGCCGGGGACCGAGGTGCCCGCTGTGATGGGGGGAGTAGGCGTCGGTGCGGCAAGTCCACGGCAAGGAGCCGCTACCAGACGCCGGGCTCCGGTGCCCGAATTTCGTTGCGTGAACCTGGGTCGCAGTGGCGTCGAGAGGTTCGCTGCCGAACGGCCGTGCCGAGCGTGATGCCAACGGCCGATCGGGGCGAAGCCGGGCAATCCGCGGCGAAATACCCTGTCGCCTAGCATAATAGGCCGTGCTCACGCGGAGATGACGGCTGGGACTGGGGGGCGATGCTGACCCGTAGGACGGTGTTGCATGCGGCGCTGGTGGCGCCGCTGGCGGCGTGTGGCGACGGTGTGCTTGGGACGCCGGGGGCGGTGCGGATCGCGGTGGCGTGGAGCGGGTCGGAGCTGGCGGCGTTCCGGCGGGTGCTGGAGGCGCTGGGCTTGTCGGGCTCGGTGGATGTGATTCCGCTCGGTGATGAGATCGGTACGGCGTTGACCGGTGGGCGTTCGGCGCCGGAGTTGGTGATGTTGCCGCTGGCCGGGCGCGTGCGTGAGCTGGCGGCCCGGGGTGCGCTACGGGATGTGCCCGAGTCCCTGTGGGCGGATGAGGCGCTGGAGCCGCGCTACCCCGCGGTGTGGCGGGGGCTGCTCTACCACGACGGACGCCCCTACGGTGTGCCGTTCAAGGCCGCGGACAAATCGCTGGTCTGGTACGACCGGGAATCGGCGCGCGACTACGAGCTCGGCGATCCGGCCCGGTGGACCCTGGAGGACTGGCTCACCCGCATCGAGTTCCTCGCCGGCAAGGACATGCATTTGCTCGCGTTATCGGCGGGAGACGGCTGGGCATTGACCGACCTGTTCGAAAACCTGCTGTACGCCGAATCTCCGGACACCTACATCGCGCTCGCGGACGCAGGCCCGGACGCGGTCTGGGAACGCGACGCGGTGCGCGCGGCTCTGCACCGGCTCGGCACCTGGTCGGTGCACGAATCGGCCTATCCCGGCGGCATCGGCACGGCACTCACCATGCAGTTCTCCGATGCGGTGCGGGAGGTGTTCGAACGGCGCCGGGCGGTGATGGTGGTGGCGCCGGATTTCGCCGAGCCGGTGGTGCGCAAGGCCGTCGCGGCCTCGGGTCGCAATCCGTACGACGTCGTCGGTGTCACGGGTTTTCCCGCGGTCGAGGCCGACGGTCCCGCGCCACTGATCTTCGGCGGCGACGCGCTCGTGCTGAACCGGGCCGCCGATGAGCGGGCCGAGCGGGTGCTCGTCGCGCTGGCCGCGCCCGCGGCGCCGTTGCAGTGGATCAACTCGTTTCACGGGTTCCTCGCCCCGAATCTGGCCACCGATGCCGCCTATTCGCCGTTCCTGCGGATGTCGGCCCAGCGGCTGCGCGGCGAGGTGGTCTTCGAACTGCCCGACCGATTCGGCCCGGCCGGCGGCCGCCATGAATTGTGGCGGGTACTGACTGAGTACCTGATCGCCGTCGACGCGGACCGCGCCCACGTCGTCCGCGCGGTCAACCAGGCCGTCCTCGCTCTCACCGGGCGGTGAGATGAACACGATCCCCGGTTTCTCCAGCAACGGTGTGCGGCTCGAGCTCGCGACGCGGCGGATGCGTGGCGCGCTGATCGGCGGCAGGCATCCCTGGCGTGGGTGGGAACGAGCCCAGCTCGTGCCCGCCGTGCTGCTGCAGGTGCTGTTGGTGGTCGCCTCGGCGTGGACGGTGGCGACCGCCGGGCCGCGAGTGGGTGTGCCGCTGGCTGTGCTCGCCTGCGGGGTCGCTGCGGTGTTCGTGCTGCGGAAGGCGGTGCGTCCGCAGCCGCGGGCACTCATGTGGACCGTGTATGCCGTAGTGCTCGCGCCGGGTCCGTTGCTGTTCTGCCGCATCGCGAATGCCGACGAGCTCGGGGTGTATGCGCGCACGCTGCTGTTCGTGGCGGCCGGGCTGGTGTTGATGGCGCTGGCGCTGGCCGCGGCGTGGTTCGGGCGCGGAGTGCGCTGGGTGTGGCTGCCGCTGGTGGTGCCGTTCGGCATCGCCGCGTTCGTCTCGGGTCTGGCATTCCGGGTGATGTTCGACCAGGCGGTGCCCGTCGGCGACGTCGGCACCTTCCGCACGGGGTACCGATGGATGCCGTTGTTCGCCTTCTGGTGGACCTGGTTCGGTTTTCTCGCAGGCATCTTCTCGGCGGCGCTGCGCGCGATCGAAGCGGACTCGGTGCGCTGGGGTTACCTCACCGGTCCCACCACCACGTTCCGGCCCGCGGTGCTGATGTGGCGGCTGCTGAGGCTGATGCAACCGGTGCTGCTGGTCACCGGGATCGCCGTGGTGGTCGCCGCGGCGCGGGTTTTCGACGTGATTCTCATCGGCGTTCCGGCCTCCTATCAGTACCAGCGCGACAGCGCGACCGTGCGCTGGTGGCGGTTGGTGACGGGGGAGAGCACCGCCGCCGAGGCGGCGATGTATTCGGTGCCGTTGGCGGTCCTGGTCGGCATGTGCGCGTTCGCGCTGTGGAAGGCGGGCGGCGCCAGGGAAATTCGCCTGCCATTGCGCCCGAATCCGCATGAGCCGTACGGCGTGCCACGCACGGCGTGGCCGACCACGGTGTTCGCGGTGCTGGTTGCCGCGGTGTTCGCGACGCCGCTGCTCATGCTGCTGTGGGTGTCGACGCGTCGTCCGGGTGGCCACGGCTGGCCCGCGCTCGGCCGGGTCTGGGAGGCCGGTCTGCCGTCGACGCTCGGCCTGACAACCCTGGTCGCGACCGTTGCCACCGTGCTTGCGGTTTCGGCGGCGCTGCCGGTGGCGCGCTGGCTGTCGACCACCGCGCCGGGCAGCTGGCGGTTCCGGATCGCCATCACCGGGCTGGTGGTGCTGGCCGTGCTGCCCGCCCAGATGTATCTGGGGCCGATCGACCAGGTGAGTGGGGCGCTCGGGTTCTCGGGGACGCAGTATCCGTTGATGCTGGTCCACGCCGCGGCCGGTATCCCGGTCACCGTGCTGATCCTGCGCGGTGCGTTACGGGCCGCCGCCGAGAATCCGCGCACGGCCGCGATCCACGGGCTGGCTCGCCCCGGGGCGGTGGCGCGGCGTTTGTGGGCCGGGGTCGGCGGCGCGGTAGTCGCCGCCGCGGTGCTGGAATTCGTTCAGGTGTGGAACGACTTCTTCGTCAGCCTGATGATCAGCGGGGCCGGGGTGAGCCCGTGGTCGCTGCTGCTGTGGGGCGAGGCCCGCCACTTCGAGGAGAATCTGCCGCAACTGGCGGCCGGATCACTGGTTTTCGCGATCGTGCCGGTCACGCTGTTGCTGGCCACCTGGCGGCGATTCCTGGTGCCGGCGCTCACCGGAGGAGTGCTGCGGTGACCGATCAGACGCCGCGGCCGCGATCCCCGGTAGTGCGTGCGGTGCCGTCCACCGGGATCCGCCTGCGGTTCGGCGGCGGCGCGCTGGCCGGCGCTATCCTGCTCGGACTGGTCATCAATATCGTGTCCAGTCTGTTCCTCGAACGCGGTGTGGGACTGCTGATCTCGGTGGCGCTGCTGGTGATCGGCGTGACCGTCGTCGTGGTGCTGGTGATTCGCTGGTTGTCGGCCGAACAGCGCAGACTGCGCGAAAGCCCGTACACCGCACGAGAACTCGAACTACTGGCGCAATTCGACGATGCCGAGACCCCGGTCGGCGTGCATACGTGTGCACCTCGCCCGCTGACGGTTCACCATGGCTCGGGCGTCGAGGCGAGGGTGCTCGGCGCGCTGCCGGTGCACGAATACACCGCCGCTGCCCTGCTCGATGTGCTGACCGCGATCCTGGACGCACCCACGCGCATTCCCGACGCGGGCGAGCCCGCCTACACCGGCGCGCCGCTGCTGCTAGCCGAACTCGAGCGCCAGGGATGTGTCGAGAACGCCGGAGTGCAGCAGTATCGCGTCGTCGCGGTGCCGCCGCCCGATGCGATGGCCGAGGTACGGGCGCAGGTGCAGTGGCAGGCCGCGATCACCGCACTGGCTCGCCACCACGCCGACCAGGCCGAACGATGGGCGATCGGCCTCGGCACGCTGCGCTTCGCCGCCGCAGCGCGCCGCTGGTTCGAGGTGGAAGAACCATTCCTGCGGCGGTTGGTGCTCGGCTGCGCGGAGCTCGGCGTGCGGCTGCCCCGCAGCGCGACGCCCGGACTGATCCGGATCACCGACGCCCTCGACGTATGGCACGCGCGCACCGGCGGCTACGACGTGCCGCTGGCCGAGGCGGTGGCCCGGCTGCCCGGACTCGACACCTTCGGCGCGCACGCCGCCCAGGTGCGGCTGCGCGCGGGCCGGGCCGAACGGACACCCCGCAACGGCCAGGGCGGCCGCTACGCCGATCTGGCCGCGCGCCGCGAACACGCAACGGCCCTCGCCGACCTCCCCGACCCGGCGGCGGCGGGCCCGGAGCACCTCGAACAGGCCCGCAAGCGCCTCGAACGGGTCTGGTGGATGCTGCCGCGCGAAGACATCCCCGGCGAGGTCTGCGCACTCGTCAACCTCGGGGTGGTCCTGTTGTGTCAGGGCAGGCTCGACGACGCGCAGGATCGTCTCGAACTGGCGGAGGCCCTGACCAGTCAAGGCCGCGACCCGGGCGGCCGCGCGCACATGCACGAAATCCTCGGGCATGTGTGGTGGGCGCGCGGCGAGGGGATCCGCGCGCTGCGGTGCTGGCGGCTCTCGCTCACCGCCAACCGCGCGCTGTGCGACGACCGTGCCGTCGCCCGCTGCCTCCAGCATCTTGCCGCGGCGGTGATCGTGGACCCGCGCTGCGCCGACGACGTCCTCGGACCCGACTCGGCCCGCCTACCTCGCGCGGCCGTGAAGGAGGCGACCGGCTGGCTCGCCCACGCGCTTCGGCTCGATCCTCGCGCCTCGACCGCCGGTCACTACCGCGACCTGGCGATCAGGCAGTACGGCATCGTGCCGCTGACCAGCATCGGCCATTGGCCACTGGCACTAGAGGAGAGTGTGCCGGGGGAGTGATCAGTCCGGCGGCTCCTGCGCACCGTCGGTCTCGGCGATCTCCGGAGCCACCTCGCGGGTCGCCATGCCGCCGTCGCGGCCCTGATCGGTGGGACCGGGGCGTCCGCCCTCGGGCTCGTCGGCGTCGTCGGTGTCCTTCTGTCGGGGCATGGGAATCCTCCTCGGTGTTTTCTTGGCAGTACCCACTCCCACCGAGTTCGATCACGCACGAGCCACGAGCTTCGTGGCGAGCACAGTGACTGCGCTACCCCGGTGCGGGCAGCCGCGTCAGGCGGCCTGGTGGATTGCCTGCGCGGAGTCGCCGACGACGGCGGTCTCGGCTCCGGTGAGTGTGCGGATGAAGGCGATCTGCGCGGCACGCCCGCGCGCGGCCGAGCGTGCGAATTGGCCGGGGACGACGCGTGCCCACGCTGTGCGAGCGAGGTTGATCGGCGCGCGCAGCATCGGGTACCACGGCAACGTGTAGGCGGGGAGGCCGAGTTTCTTCATCGCGTCGGGGCCCAGCAGCATGGTGGCGATCGACAGGTGCTGCGAGCGGGCGATGCGCCGGCGCGGTCCGGCGAGGTGGTCGTAATGCCAGCCCAGCGGTTCGTCGCGCATCGGCAGTGCCAGCTGGGGCGAGGTCTCGTCGGGGTTCGTGATGGCCGTCATCGTGTGGTAGAGGATGCGGACGCTGTCGCGGAAATCCTTGGGCAGGAAGCGTTCTTCCACGCCCATCACCCAGCCGACGTAGCGGGTGAAGTGCGCGACGGCGTCGGCGTCACGCGGGGTCACCAGCCCGCCCATGCCGATGGCGCCGATCATCGGAGCGATGAGCGCGCCGATGATCGTGGCGGCCATATCGGTCTGGTTGATCGGCAGACCCCATTCCTCGCCGCGCCAATCCGGTTGTGCCGCGATATGGCGGCGGACCATCGAATGGATCATCCGCACGTGCATCGTCGACCGGTAGCCGAGGCCGCGCGGCCGCATGCCGTCGGTCGAGGTGACGTCCATCGCCCACTGCGTCGTCTCGGCGAACCGCTTGGCCGGTCCCTTCTCCAAAGCCCCCGTGCGCAACAGGGTTTTGTTGAAACCCGAGGCGAGGTAGCCGCCGAGGAAGGACATGTCGCGCGCGACGTAGAGCCCGTCGCGGCCGCCGAGGCCGAAGACGAGTTCGGCGTGCCGGATCTTTCGCCAGTCGACCCAATCGGGGACGGCTTCGACGTACTCGAAGAACTCCCGCAGCGGCGCGGGAGCCTCCGGCACGGCGGCGATGCCCTCCCGCAGCGCGCGCTCGAACAGTGGGCGGGTGTTCGCCATCCCCTCGCGGTACATCCAGTCCACCAGCTCGTCCATCGGCTGGTCGCCGATGGTCAGCGCCGCACCCAGTTCATCGAACTGAGCGGGTGTCGGCTTGCGCAGCCCGAGCAGGCGGGCGAACGGGGCCAGCCCAAGTCCGGGGACGGTCTGCGGCGCGTCCGGGTGCCGGCCGGGGATCGTCGAAGCCATGGTCACTCTCCTTTGAGTAGGCGCGCACGGCGGGAACCCCAGGGATCGGCTGGAGCCCGCGTTCGCAGCTTCTGGCAAGAGTCTCTACCAGAATGAAGGTTTTGGCAAGAGTCCCTACCAAAGTCTGGTTCGAGTCAGCAGCGTCTGGCCCGGTTCGCAGCATCGGGGCCGGGCGGCACTTCACCCGCAGCGGGTGAGCCGTCCACCGCCGTCGGCTCCTAACGTCGCTATCGCGTGCAGTGAGCGGCCGTTGCGCCTGCTCGCCAGGTGGGTGGTCCGGCAGTCGAAAGGGGTGCCCGATGAACGGCATCGTGGTCGCGGTCGTCGGCGTACTGCTGTGCTTCTACGGGATCCGTTCGGTCCATCTGGGGATCCTGGCGATCGGGTTCGGCCTCGGCTGGATGATCGCCGACCTGTTCGACGCCTCGTTCTGGTGGTTGCTGCTGGTCGCGCTGATCGGCGCGATCTCGTCGTGGGTGGTGACCTCGCTGATCTTCCGGTTCGCGGCCTACTTCATCGGTGGGCTCACCGGCGCCATGATCGGCACCAAGCTCGCGATGGTGCTGCAACCCGGCGACAAGAACTGGGCACTGAGCATGATCGTCGCGCTCGCGGTCTGCGTGGCGGGCGCGTTCCTCGCGCAGAAGTTCCGCGCCCGCGCCCTGCTGTGGCTGACCTCGATCGGTGGCGCCAGCATGATTCTCAGCGGCGTCGCCCGCATGAGCGACTCGCTCGAATTCCTGCGCAGCCCCGAACCCGGCTGGCAGCAGATCACCTCCACGCTGGCCTGGATCGGGCTGTCGGTGCTCGGCTGGATCACCCAGCGTCACCTGTTCGCCGAGAAGCTCGGCATCGAGCATCTCGCCGGCGACGACGACGCCAAGGCCGACATGCGCCGACGCAACGGAGGCTGGCCTGCCGGCTGACGGCCGTACCTCGGTGCGCGCCATCAGCGGATCTCACAATGCGGTATCCGGCTCCGGTGATGTCACCGGGCCTGACTAGCATTTATGCGGCGAACCTTTCGATCAAGCCCCGAGGATCTGCGTTGACGACTGAACAACTCGACCGCTGGAACAGCCAGGAAGCAGCCGCAGAGGCGATGATCCCCATCATCGGTACGTTGTATCGAGACAAGGGCGTGACGATCCTGCTGCACAGTCGATCGCTGGTGAACAAGTCGGTGATCAGCATCCTGCGCACGCATCGGTTCGCCCGTCAGATCGAAGGTGAGGAGCTGTCGGTCGGCGAAACGCTGCCCGTCCTCCAGACCCTCACCGAGCTGGATCTGGGGCCGTGCAAGATCGACCTCGGCCAGTTGGTCATGGCCTACCGCGCCGACGATCGCGGCCTGTCGATCCGCGAGTTCACCGCCGCCATCCTGGCCGACGTGACCAACGGCAAGGTGCAATCGAACGGTCCGAGGGACGTCGTGCTCTACGGCTTCGGCCGCATCGGCCGGCTGGTGGCCCGGCTGCTCATCGAGAAGGCGGGCTCCGGGAACGGCCTGAACCTGCGCGCGGTGGTGGTGCGCCGCGGCGGAGCCGACGACCTGGTCAAGCGTGCGTCGCTGCTGCGAAGGGATTCGGTGCACGGCCAGTTCAACGGCACCATCAAGGTCGACGCCGACAACGACACCATCATCGCCAACGGCAACGTCATCAAGTTCATCTACAGCAACGATCCGGCGTCGGTCGATTACACCGAGTACGGCATCAACGACGCGATCCTGATCGATAACACCGGCAAGTGGCGCGACCGCGAGGGCCTGTCGAAGCACCTGCGCCCCGGCATCGCGAAGGTCGTGCTGACCGCGCCCGGTAAGGGTGACGTCCCGAATATCGTGCACGGCGTCAACCACCGCAGCCTGGACCTGTCGCAGCAGATCTTCTCCTGCGCCTCGTGCACCACCAACGCGATCGTGCCGCCGTTGAAGGCGATGGACGACGAATTCGGCATCCTGCGCGGCCACGTGGAGACGGTGCATTCGTTCACCAACGACCAGAACCTGCTGGACAATTACCACAACGCCGACCGCCGCGGCCGCTCCGCGCCGTTCAACCTGGTGCTCACCGAGACCGGCGCCGCCTCCGCCGTCGCGAAGGCCATGCCCGACTTCAAGGCCAAGATCACCGGCAACTCGATCCGCGTCCCCACCCCGGACGTCTCGATGGCGATCCTGAACCTGCACCTCGAGCGCGAGACCACCAAGGCCGAGGTGAACGAGTACATGCGCCGGGTATCCCTGTCCGGCCCGCTGAGCCGCAACCTCGACTACACCGCCGCCACCGACGTCGTCTCCAGCGACTTCATCGGCTCCCGCGCGGCCTCCATCATCGACGCCAACGCCACCATCGTCGAAGGCGACACCGCAATTCTGTACGTCTGGTACGACAACGAATTCGGCTACTCCTGCCAGGTGGTGCGCACGGTGCAGTACATCTCGGGCATCGAATACCCGACCTACCCGCAGCTCGAAGCAGCACAGGAGGTCGCCGCCGTCGCGGGCTGAGCGCCCGCTTCGGTCCGCTCGAAATCCGGGCCGAGTTCCGGGGATGCCGGCTTCCACGGCTCCCCGGAACCGGCCTTTCGCGGCCTCGTCATAGTGACGCCGAGAGCTCATTGCTTGCCCCACGGACCGGGCAGCGCTACGGCCAGGACCAGCACGGCCAATGGAAGGCCTACTGCGATGACATATCCCACCGCGATCACAGTTGCGGCTCGGCTGGCACGGCGACTATCGACCATCGGGGATACCGCTGCGTGCGGGTGATGAGTTCGGCTGGCTCGGTCACCACCCACCACGGAGTGCGTGCCTGGAGCGTGCCTAGATGGGGGACCACCACCACGTCGGCGAGGTGCTCGATGGCGTGCTGCACCGACTGCCTTGTCGAAATCCGAGAATGGGACGTTATGCCGATCACCGATCAGCAGGTGGCCACACACCATTTTCTTCGTCTCCTCGACGAGGACGATTACTATCCCAGCCGACTGGTGGAGCGAGGTAAAGCGATCCTGCTCGGGCTGTGCGAGCGCATCGAAGTCGAGCAGCCCGCCGACCTCTCGGCGCTGTACGTCCTCACCCACGCTGCTACGGAGGATTTCAATGCGCTCGAGCTCGAATTCGACTCGGCGGGAAGCGAATTAGATACTGTGGCACGTGAAGAAATAGGCGAGGACTTCTGGTTCATCGCCCGCGCCTATGGTTTCCACGAGGCGGACCTGTCGGAGCTGATCGCCGCCCGCGAGTGGTGAACCGAGTGGCTGGTTATCGCGGGGCGCGAAGGTGTCCACCGTGTGCGCCGGGACGGAAGCCGGCGGAACTCGGCCGGGCGGAGCGGCGGCAGCTCGCCCCGGATGTCGCCGCTCACCCCTCGCGGCCGAATTACTTTGCGGTTCGCTGGAATTCGAACGAACCCGGCTTGTGTAGCGCGTTCGTGGTGAGTGTTCCGACGATCCGGCCCGGCCCCGGATCGAAGCGGATCTGGGTGCCGCCGGTGCCGTAGATCTGCTGGTGGACGGTCCCGGCGGCCCCGGTATCGAGGTTGCGCCAGTTCACCGCCACCTCCACCGAGCACGGCCCGATCCCGTGCAGCGCGCTGACAAGCCCGAAGTAGGGCGTGTCGGGGCCATGCGTTTCCTCGTCGTGTCGGTTGGATCGTTCAGCGATGTTCAGGGTTGGCGAAGTCGGGGCGGCAGCCGGCGTCCCATTCGCTGCGCCGGTTGCCTTCGGTGGGGAACCCGCCGGCATCGCGGAGCATCGCGGCCAGGTGCATGAGGTTGTAGGTCATAAAGGTCAGGTTGCGGTTGGTGAAGTCGTTGTCCGGGCCGCCGGAGCCCGGGTCGAGGTAGGAGGGCCCGGGTCCGGCTTCGCCGATCCAGCCGGCGTCGGCCTGCGGCGGGATGGTGTATCCGAGGTGCTGCAGGCTGTAGAGCAGGTTCATCGCGCAGTGCTTGATGCCGTCCTCGTTGCCGGTGATCAGGCACCCGCCGACGCGGCCGTAATAGGCGTACTGCCCGGCCTCGTTGAGCAGGCTCGAACAGGCGTAGAGCCGTTCGACCACCCGTTTCATCACCGAACTGTTGTCACCGAGCCAGATCGGCCCGCACAGCACAAGCATGTGCGCCGCCATCACCTGCTCGAACAACCCCGGCCAGGCATCCCGCGCCCACCCGTGCTCGGTCATATCCGGCCACACCCCGGTCGCGATGTCGTGGTCGACGGCTCGAACGACGTCGACGTGCACACCGTGCTGCCGCATGATCCCCGCCGAACGCTCGATCAGCCCGTCGGTATTACTGATCTCGGGCGAAGGTTTGAGCGTGGCGTTGATGAACAGCGCCCGCAGCCCGGTGAACCGGTCGGAGATCGCACCTTCCACCCGGTCCATGCTCAGCTCCTTTCATCGAAGCAGCCGATCACTCCTCGAACTATCCGCGGGGCCTACGGGCTTGGCATTCCTCGAACGGCACGCCGGACTGCACGCAGTCGTAGAGACCGCTTTGGACATCGCCGGAGGTGGGTGGCTCACCGCAGAGCAGCCCGCAGCGCTTGTAGCCCGGCACGTCTGACCCGTCAGGGAAATGGCAACCCGAGTCGTCGCAGGTGTAGTCGCGCAGGTTGGGGTCGTGTGGCATGAGACTTCGTGACAGTGACCAGACGTAGGCATCGGTCTGTGCGACACGCGTGCAATAGACCGTTCTGCCGTCCGCAAGTTGAGCGACCGCGCCGGGATCTTGGCAGTAGTCGTTCAGATTGACCTGCTGGGTCACGGTGCCACCGGCGGAGCCACTATCCACCAAGGGAGCGGCGGTCGCAGCGCCGGCGGATGCCGCGATGAGGGCGGCACCGAAGACGGCTCCGGCAAGTCGGGAGCGGACGGTTGTAGGTGGTGCGGCGGACTGCATCGGATCAATCCCGTTCTGTCGGCCCCGACCCGGTTCTTCGTCGACTCTAACGCTGTCCGATCACCGACACGCGCAGTTTCGGCTGGGCGGAAACTTTACCACCAGCCCATACCCGGCCGGGCGAACTGTTGGTCCGCCTCACGGCTTCCAGGTGATGCGCCCACCCTGGAAGTCCTGCGCTTTCCCGCCCTGATGGTCGTATTCGTCGCTGGTCGGGTACCCGTAGCGGCCGTTTTCGGCGCCGGCGGCGAGCCAGGTGTCGCGGATGGAGCCCCAGATGATGTGGGCGCCGGTGGCGGGGGACCAGTAGATGTCGCCGCCGTTGAAGCGGTTGAAGCGGCCGTTGTTCTTGGCGGTGGCTTCGTCGGTGATGGGGAAGCCGAGCGGGCTGTTCTCCCAGCCGACGGTGCCCCATTTGTCGCGGATGGCGCCGCCGATCTGGTGGGCGGCGGTGCCGAGGGACCAGTAGATGGAGTTGTTGCGTTCGAAGGCCTGGAACTTTCCGCCGTTGGCGTCGAGTTCCGGGGTGATGGGGTTGCCGAAGGTGTTGTAGCCGCCGGCCTGGTCGTATTTGACCTCGATGGCCCCGCCGACGTCGAAGGGGCCGATCGGGCGGGCGCCGGCGGTGGTGGCGAACGCGGTGGTGAGGGCCAGGCCGGTGGCGGCAAGGGCGGTGGCGGCGGTGATCTTTCGGCGTGCCAAGTGAGCCTCCTAGGTCAGCTGGTGCGCGGTCGTTGTCGCGAGCCCGTGCACGGTGGCCGTCGGCCCGAAACCAGCCCCTGCGCCGGTCGGCACAGGTGAAGGGCGCGGACTGCGGCGCCGCGATGCACGGACGTTCTCCTTCGGCAGATGTGGACGTGTGGCATCCCCGAATGCTCTCCAGCCCTATCGGACCACTGGCGGGAGCCGTTAGCGTGGCCGTCGTCTCGCCGCGTGAACCGGCGCGGCGCTATCCCAGCCGACCGGCTCAGTCCGGTGGGTCGATCCGGAACCCGATCTTGACCGTGACCTGGGTATGGGCGATGGCACCGTCGACGATGTGGCCGCGCACGCTCACCATCTCGAACCATTCGAGATTGCGCACGGTCTCGCCGGCCCGGGTGACCGCATTGGCGATCGCGGCGTCGACGCCGTCTGGAGAGGAACCGACCACCTCGATAACGCGATAGACGTGATCACTCATGAGAAGAGTGTGGCACCTGTCACACGATGCCGCGGGAGAGTTGGGTGATCAGATCTCGAGCACGTCGGCGACCGGCCGTCGCGGCGTCGAGGTGAGCGGCGCGGCGGTGTGCGCCATCCAGCCCACCCGGACCATCGCTTGCGGATAGGCGCAGTCGTGCAGCAGGCCGGCTCGGATCTCCTGGCGGGGATCCGCCATGCCGAGCGGTTCGGTCTGCAAGCTGGTGGCCAGGCCGCGATCGGTCGCGGTGAGCAATACCGCGCTGGTGGCCTCACCGGCGCGTAGCTGCGATTGCCGATCGTCGCGAGCGGTGCCGACGACCAGCCACACGGCGGCGTCGGGCTGATCGGCCGAGTCGGCCAGCGTGGCATCGGCGAAGGTGCGGACCGGAATCTCGCCGGCGGCGCGGGGCGGTGGGGCGTTACGGCCGGGTACGCCGTCGGTGCTGCGCTCGCCACTGCTCCATCGGGCGAGTTCCGCCTGGTAGGCGGAATCCGTGGCGTGCGAGGCGGCGGCGCGGCGCATGGGCCCGGCCAGCCGTGGCAGCCACGGTTCGGGGATCTGCCGGACCACGGCGCCACAGTCGGCCGCCCGCTGGGCGAGCGCGCGGATCAGCCTGGCCGGAACGGGGCGGTGCAGGTAATGGCGCCGGTCGGTCTGCCGCATCAGGATGGCCGCGGCGAGCTCGATATCGGAGTCGCTCGGCGGCCTGCGGGTGACGTCGATATGGGCCAGATGGTCCGGGTCCCGCGGATCCGGCCGGCGCTCGACGCTCGTCGCCCATCCCAAGGCGGCGAATGCCACGCGCAGGTGATGGAGCACGACGCCGCAGCTGACGACCAGCGCGCGCTCGTGGGGGTCGGTGGCACCGAGTCCGCGGCTGGTATCGGCGAACAGATCGATCCCGCGGCGACCGATCCGCCACCGCCACGGCTGGGTGTTGTGGATCGACGGTGCGCGGACCGCCAGGTTCAGCGCGATATCGGCGGTGTGGAGATCGAGGCTCGAGCAGGGCATCGGTGGGTATCCTTCCGGCCGCGAGCGTCCCCGGAGCGGCCGTAGTCATCGGGTCAGCGCCCGAGGGTAGGCCGTTTTCCCAGTTCACGACGTCGCGTGCACGACCGCCGCCCGGTCGGCCGAAGGGTGCGCACAGCGCCGCGGTCGGACCATGGGAGGCGAAAGGGCCGGGCGCCGAATGACTCTGGGTACCCCTGAACACCGATCGACAGCTCGGCTATGAATTCGCTCATAGAGAGGTTTCGATCGGCTCGAACCGGGGTCGTGCTGCACGGCGCCGGCCTGGACCGAGGAACTCAGACATCGAGCACATGCGGCAACCCCGCCCGGAAGCGGTCCGCGTCCAGCTGCTTGGCGGCCGCGAAGATCGGCAGGTCGACGAGTGGGTGGATGACCGCTCGCGGCGCGGGGTCGTCGGCGGCGTCGAGGATGGCGTTGGCGGCCGCGCGCCCGGCCTCGTTGGCACCTTCCATGGTGGCGAGGTCGATGTTGGTGCGCACATGGTCGCCCCCGAAGAACAGATTCGGGATGGCGCAGCGCGCGTCGGGACGATGCTGGTAGGAGCCGACGGTGTTGACCAGCAGTGGAGTCTCGTTGTAGGTGGTGCCACCGGACCAGCTGATGCCCGGATCCAGGTGCCAGGAGTGGATGTCCTCGGCCCGCAGCCAGCCGGTGCCGGTATTGAGCCACTGCTCGAGCTGGGCCCACACCTCGCGGGCGATCTCGTCCTTCGAGCACTGTTTGGCGGTTTTGCCGAAGAGGATGCCGGGGGTGTCCCAGTCGGAGACGTCGACCGACAGGCATTCGACCGCGCGCCCGTCACCGTAGCGCTGCGCGAAATCGCCGACCCACATCGGTGCCTGACGCAGCGCGGTGATCGCCCACGGCGAGCCGAGCGCGGCGATATGGCCTTCGGGGATCTCGGTGGGCCGGGTCAGGTAGTACTGGATGCCGACCATCCAGTCGGTCACCAGTTCGGCCATCCCCGCCAGCCGCGGATCTGCGGCCAGGATCGCCGGGCTCAGCAGCGGCACCGTTCGCTCCACCGGCATCGCGCAGATGTACCAGTCCGCCTCGACCCGCGTGGCGGCGCCGCCGGAATCGATGACGGTGGCACCGGTGATGCGTCCGCCCTGGAGGTCGAGCGCGGTCGCGCGCTGATCCATCACGAACCGCACGCCCCGCCCGCGCAGGTACGTGACCCACGGATCGATCCACGCCTCATTGGTCGGGCGATTGAGGATCCGGTCGATTCCCGCCGCGTATTGCGGGATCAGCCCGGTGCCCGCCAGCACCAGCGCCTCACCGATGGTGCCGATGGTGCGCGCCGAGCTCATATGCGGTTTGGCGGCCACGGTGATGCGGGTCAGCGCCGACACCAGGTAATCGCGGTAGGCCTGTGATTTTCCGTCCGCGCGCAGAATCTGTTCCCAGGTCAGGTACTCCCACTGCCCGAACCGCCGTTCGGTGGACGAGGTGAACCACATCATCATCTGTTTGGTGAAGAACGCCAGCTCGGCGGGCGGCAGCTCGGGGATGAAGCCGAAGGCCGTGACGAGGGTGTTCTGCAACAGTTCCGGCGTGAGCTGCCCGATCGCGGCCGGCTCGACCGGAAGGAACACCGGTGGCCTGCCGCGGAATCCGGCGACGGTGCCCTCGACCCGCACCAGATTTCCCGCCACGCCGTCCGGATTGCCGGGAAACGGTATGCGCCGCATGGTGTCCGGGAGATTCTGATAGCAGCCGGGGAAGAAACGGAAGCCGTGCTCGCCGGGCAGATCGAGCCTGCCGT
Source organism: Nocardia sp. CDC519 (assembly GCF_059509835.1). NCBI lineage: Bacteria > Bacillati > Actinomycetota > Actinomycetes > Mycobacteriales > Nocardiaceae > Nocardia > Nocardia sp. CDC519. The sequence continues at coordinate 5,539,443 of NZ_CM183377.1, forward strand.
CGGTGGCGGTACCGGGAACGCCGAGACTGCGGGCCTTACCGCCGAGATAGGCCGGCTCGTACACAGTCACCGTGTAGCCGCGTTCGATGAGCTCGTGTGCGGCCGACAGCCCGGCCACCCCGCCGCCCAGGATCGCGACATCGCGGTTGCCGCGTGCACCGGGGGAGCGGCGGACAGGGGTCGCACCAGAGGTGGCGGCACCGAGCGATAGTGCCGCTCCCGCTCCCGCGACGACGGCACCGCGCAATACATCGCGACGGGTCCAGGACGGGGCCGTATTCGATGGCGATTCAGACATCTTCGTCTCCAGCGCGGGAAGGGTGAGCGATCGGTGCGGGTGTGAGCGGAGGTGCGGGGGCGCGGTAACGATTGGCGCGCAACGCGGTTCGTGCCTCGTGCCAGTCGGCGGCCGCCTCGCGCAGTTCACGGGTGACGTCGGCCAGCACCGCGCCTGCGGCGGTCGGCGTGTGCCGGAGCGCACCGGCAGCCAGCCCGACCGCCCGGCGCGGCGTGAACACCGCGCCCGGTTCGGTGGTGCGGGAAAAGATGCCGGTCACCGCGGCGGCCAGGGACGGGTCGCGGGTAGCGGTGCGATAGAGCTCGATCTCCAAGGGATGCATGTCTTCTGCCCGCGCGAGCCGATTGGTCCACTGGTAGATCGGCAGGCACTCGCGAAGGCGTCGATCGGCCCAGTGCGACATGGCGAGGTCGAGGGCTTTCGGATGCTCGAGCAGCGGGGCAGCGGTGTCGGCGAGCAATCGGCCGTAGCGCAGCGCATCGCGAATGCCCTGGGCGGTGACCGGATCCTTGAAATGTCCCGCGTCCCCGGCCAAGGCCCAGCCCGGTCCACTCGAGCGCCGGAAGTACGAGGCGATCCCGGTGGCGGCCCGGACCCGGCCCACCCGCTCGCATTCGCGCAGCCGCTCGGCGAGGCCGGGAATCCGGGCGATCGCCTCGAGGTAGCGCTGTTCGGCGCGGCCGGGTCCGAGGCCGGGTTCCTCGCTGACGGGTGGCTGGACCAGCGACAGCAGCAGCCCGTCGTCGCAGGGAAACGCCGTGCCCAGGTCGCGTCCGGCACGCCACTGGGCGGCAACGTGACGCCACGATGAACTGTCCTCGCGCCAGTACGCGTAATAGCATTCCCGGCCGCTCGGGGCGTGCAGGAACGGCTCGAGTGCTCCGCACAGCCGCGCCACCGTGCTACGCCTGCCGTCGGCGCCGATCACCAGCGGGGCCCGCAGCTCGACGAGCGTGTCCGCGTGGTCGCGATATCGCACCCCGGCACATCGATCGTGCTCCCACACCAGCTCCACCACCCGGCAGCGCTCGCGCACGTCGGCGCCGGCCGTGCGTGCCGCGCCGACCAGAACCGCGTCCAGCCCGGTGCGGCGCACGCACATCGCGTAGTCGATTCCGCCGGCCGGAGTGAATTCTGAGGGCACCCGATAGCCGGCACCCGCCGCGAAGGCCGACGTCAGGCGGGGCGCGCCGAGTGCTTCGACCTGTTCGAGCACGCCGAGCGCGTGCAACTCGGCGAGTCCACCCGGCCAGAGCAGGTGGGTCGAGAGCGTGTCGGACGGGAAGTGCGCACTGTCGAGGACGATGACGCGCCGCCCCGCCCGGGCGATCGTCATGGCGACGGCGGAGCCCGCGCAGCGCGCGCCCACCACGATGACATCGGTGTATTCGACCGCCGTACTGGAGGAATCGGCCATTTCTCACGCCTCGGTCATCGCGTCTCGGACACTATGTCCGATTGATGGTGAACGTCTGCCGCCCCGCTGTCAACGGGCGATGGTGCTTCGGCCGGATATCCGCGCCCCGAGGCACAATGGCCGCATGGAGCCCTCCGAGCGAGCCAGCAGCCGATGCCGTCGCTGACGCGCGTCCCGCGCGGCGGCCGCAAGCCGTCCGACGATCGCCGCGCCGAATTCGAACGGCGCGTGCTGGCAGCCGTCGAAGAGCTGCTCGCCGACGGCACCCCGTACACCGAACTGGCCGTGCAGAAGATCGCCGCCGCCTCGCAATCGGCGAGATCGACGTTCTACCGGTACTTTCCGGACAAGAGTCAGTTGCTGATCCGGATGGCCGACCTGGCCACCACCGATCTGTTCGATGCCGCCGAACAGTGGTGGACCGCCGATCACAGCGACGGCGTCGACGGTGTGGTGCAAGCGATCCGGGCCATGATCGCCGGCTTCCGCACCCATCGCTACTTGCTCCTGGCGCTGACCGAGGTTTCCGCCTACGACCGTGACGTCGGCGCGTATTGGCGTTCGCGGGTCGCTACCTTCGCCGCGATGGTCCGGGCCCGCCTCGACAGCGACCGCCGGGCCGGGAAGATCAGCTCCGCCGTCGACCCGACGGCGACCGCGGTGGTGCTGACGTCCATGGTGGAACGCTCCATCGCGGTCGCGTTCTCCGCCGATACCGGCATCTCCGACGACGTCCTGGCCGACTCGCTCGGACGCGCGATCTGGCTCGTCGTCTACGGCGACGCGCCGCGCGCCACGCCGTGACGCGCCGCTGGATCGTGTGTCTTCCCTCGGATCGCGAAGGCGTGCTGTTCAATTGATCCGGTCAGCGTGTTTCCAGCGACGAGCGCACTAGGAGACGACATGGCACGGCCCCCGATGAACATCGGGCACCGGGCGGACTGCATCGTCAGCCGCAGATGATTCCGCGGCGTCGCGGTCGGTCGTTTCCGCACATGCCGCGATGCCAGGAGTCCTGAGACGGAAATCTCCAGCATCACTCAGCATCCGAAAAGGAGCACGAACGTGAGCATGATTCTCGTTGCGCTGCACGACAGCTACGGCGCGGTGGTCGCACAGATCGGCAACCCCACCCCGGAAGCACCGCCGTTGGCGGACAAGATCATGCAGATGACCCGGTACCTCACCTGGTTCGTTCTGCTGTCCGGCGTCGCCGCGATCACCTACGGCGGCGGCCGATTCGCCTGGGAGAAGTGGAGCGGCGGCGGGCTGCAATCGCCGAAGATGGTGGCCGGCGCCATGGCCGGCGGTGTCGTCGCCACCAGCGCGGGCACCATCATGAACGCGGTGATCGGCGCCTGAGGCCGATCACGGGCCGGTATGCGGGTGGCGGCGCGCCACGGTGCCGACACCCGCATACCGCCGCCGATGGATCGCCGGGCACGCCGGCGACTCGAACGACCATTGTGGCCGAAACGTAACCTGCATCCACCGGTTCGGAACCGCGGAACCCGCGCCGGCATGTTCTGCTGAATCGGTGACGTCAGTTCCCGCTGAATCGCACACCCCGCGCGGCCCCTGCCGCTGAACGGACGTTTGCGGCGAAACCGTACAGCGGACGAGAGGCAGACTCACGTGGCGTCGAACGAACACACCGGTGGTTCCATCGAAGACCTGCTGATACGCAGCGGACGATTCTTCACTCCCGGCGACATCTCACCGGATCGCCGCACGGTCACCAGGGAAGGCGGCCGCGAAGGCGACGTCTTCTACCGCGACCGCTGGAGCCACGACAAGGTCGTCCGCTCGACCCACGGCGTCAACTGCACCGGCTCCTGCTCGTGGAAGATCTACGTCAAAGACGACATCATCACCTGGGAAACCCAGGAAACCGACTACCCGTCCGTCGGACCCGATCGCCCCGAATACGAACCACGCGGCTGCCCGCGCGGCGCCGCATTCTCCTGGTACACCTACTCACCCACCCGCGTGCGCTATCCCTACGTGCGCGGCGTCCTGCTCGACCTCTACCGCGCCGCGAAAGCAGAACACGGCGACCCGGTGACGGCATGGGCCGCGATCCAGACCGACCCCGCCCGGCGAAGCAGCTACCAGCAGGTCAGAGGCAAAGGCGGACTGGTACGGGTGAGCTGGGAGGAAGCCACCGAGATCATCGCCGCCGCGCACGTGCACACCATCAAGACCTACGGCCCGGACCGGATCGCCGGATTCTCGCCGATCCCCGCCATGTCGATGGTGTCGTTCGCGGCGGGTTCGCGCTTCGTCGAACTGCTCGGCGGGGTGATGACCTCCTTCTACGACTGGTACGCCGACCTGCCCGTCGCCTCACCGCAGGTCTTCGGCGACCAGACCGACGTCCCGGAATCCGGGGACTGGTGGGACGCCGCGTATCTGATGATGTGGGGCTCCAATGTGCCCGTCACCCGCACCCCGGACGCGCATTGGATGGCGGAGGTGCGCTACCGCGGCACCAAGGTGGTCAGCGTCAGCCCCGATTACGCCGACAACACGAAGTTCGCCGACGAATGGATGCCGTGCGCGGCGGGCACCGACGGTGCGATGGCGATGGCGATGGGGCATGTCATCGCCACCGAATACTTCGTGCGACGGCGTGAACCGTTCTTCGTCGACTACGTTCGCCGCTACACCGACCTGCCGTTCCTGATCAAGCTGGAGGAGCGCGACGGACGGCTGGTACCTGGCAAGAACCTGACCGCCGCCGATCTGGGGGAGAGCTTCGAGAACGCCGCCTTCAAACCGGTCCTGCTGGACGGCGCCACCGGTGAACCCGCGGTGCCGCATGGCTCGCTCGGGTTCCGATTCGGCGCCGAGGGCGTCGGTAAATGGAACCTCGACCTCGGCGATCTGGTGCCCGCGCTGACGGTCGCCGCGCGCGACGGCGACACCGCCGTCATCACGTTGCCGCGGTTCGACAGCCTCGACGGCCGCGGCAGCACCATCGAGCGCGGTGTTCCGGTGCGCAGCGTGGCCGGCCACCGGGTCTGCACGGTCTTCGACCTGATGCTGGCCCAATACGGCGTGGCACGACAGGGCCTGCCGGGACGATGGCCCAGCGGTTACGACGACCCCGATTCACCCTGCACGCCGGCCTGGCAGGAGCCGATCACCGGCGTCTCCGCCGCTCAGGTGATCCGCATCGCCCGCGAATTCGCCGACAACGCCATCGCATCCGGTGGGCGCTCGATGATCATCATGGGCGCGGGCATCTGCCAGTGGTTCCACGGTGACGCCACCTACCGCGCCATCCTGAGCCTGCTGCTGCTGACCGGATCGATGGGCCGCAACGGCGGCGGGTGGGCCCATTACGTCGGGCAGGAGAAGTGCAGGCCGGTGACGGGCTGGGCAACCGTCGCCATGGGCACCGACTGGCATCGGCCGCCTCGCCAGATGGCGGGTACCTCGTACTGGTACGTGCACACCGACCAGTGGCGTTACGACGGCTACCGCGCCGACGCCCTGGCCGCGCCGACCGGCCGCGGCAGGTTCCGCAGTAAACACACCATGGACGTGCTGGCCTCGGCCGCCGCGATGGGCTGGACCCCGTTCTATCCCCAATTCGACCGCTCCACCCTGGAATTGGCCGACGAGGCCCGCGCGGCCGGCGCCGACCCGGCGGCGTACGTGACGCAGCGATTGGCCGATGGGGAGCTGACGTTCGCGCTCGCCGACCCGGACGCCCCGCAGAACTGGCCGCGGGTGTTGAGCGTGTGGCGGGCCAATCTGCTCGGATCCTCCAGCAAAGGCAACGAGTACTTCCTGCGGCATCTGCTGGGGACGACGTCGAATGTGCAAGCCGAACCGGCCGGACCACATCTGCGCCCCGCCGACGTCACCTGGCACGAGCAGGCCCCCGAGGGCAAGCTCGATCTGCTGATGTCGATCGACTTCCGGATGACCTCGACCACGATGCTGTCCGATGTGGTGCTGCCCGCGGCCACCTGGTACGAGAAATCGGACCTGTCCAGCACCGATATGCACCCCTACATTCACGCCTTCACCCCCGCCATCGACCCGCCGTGGGAGGCGCGCTCGGATTTCGACGCCTTCGCCGCGATAGCCCGCCGCTTCTCCGTCATGGCCGAGAAACACCTGGGCAAGCGCACCGATCTGGTGCTCGGGACGTTGCAGCACGATACGCCCGGTGCGATGGCCTATCCCGGTGGTGCCGAGAAGGATTGGCGAACCACCCGGGTGGCGCCGGTGCCCGGCGCGACGATGGGGCCGCTGGTCGCGGTCGAGCGCGACTATCCGGCGCTGGCGCAGCAGTGGGCGGCGCTCGGTCCGCTCGTCGAATCGGCGGGCCTGACCACCAAAGGCGTGACGGTGCACCCGGATCAGGAGGTCGCCGAGCTCGCCCGTAAGCACGGTGTGATGAATTCCGGTGTGGCGGCGGGCCGTCCGGCCCTGGATAGTGCCGAGAAGATGGCCGAGACGATCCTCGCGCTCTCCGGCACCTCGAACGGCAGGCTCGCCGTACAGGGGTTTCGCGAGCTCGAAAAGCGCACCGGGCGCCCGCTCGCCCATCTGGCCGAGGGCAGCGAGGAGCGCCGGATCACCTTCGCCGACACCCAGGCCCGTCCGGTGCCGGTGATCACCAGCCCGGAGTGGTCCGGCAGTGAGACCGGCGGACGACGGTACGCGCCGTTCACGGTGAATATCGAACAGCTCAAACCATTCCACACGCTCACCGGCCGCATGCATTTCTATCTCGATCACGACTGGATCGAGGAGCTGGGTGAACAGTTGCCGATCTACCGGCCGCCACTGGATATGGCGCTGTTGTTCGAGGAGCCCCGGCTGGGGTCCGGCCGCGACGGTGTCGGGCTGACGGTGCGCTATCTGACACCGCATTCCAAATGGTCGATCCACTCCGAATATCAGGACAACCTGCTGATGCTGTCCTTGTCGCGGGGTGGTCCGACGATGTGGATGAGCCCCGGCGACGCGGCGAAGATCGGTGTCGCCGACAACGACTGGGTGGAGGCGGTCAACCGCAACGGCGTGCTGGTGTGCCGCGCCATCGTCTCCCATCGGATGCCCGAGGGCGTGGTCTATGTCCATCACGCCCAGGAACGCACCATCGACGTACCGCTCACCGAAACCACCGGCAATCGCGGCGGCATCCACAATTCACTGACCCGGCTGCTGATCAAACCGTCCCACCTGGCCGGCGGCTACGCGCAGACCTCGTTCGCTTTCAACTATCTGGGCCCGACCGGCAATCAACGCGATGAGGTGACCGTGGTGCGTCGCCGCAGCCAGGAGGTGAGGTACTGATGAAGGTGATGGCGCAGCTGGCGATGGTGATGAACCTCGACAAATGCATCGGCTGCCATACCTGTTCGGTGACCTGCAAACAGGCATGGACGAACCGTTCGGGCACCGAGTACGTGTGGTTCAACAACGTGGAAACCCGCCCGGGACAAGGCTATCCACGAACTTACGAGGATCAGCGACGCTGGCGCGGCGGCTGGGTCATCGACCGTAAGGGCCGCCTGCGATTGCGCGACGGCGGTAGGCTCGCCAAGCTCGCGCGCATCTTCTCCAACCCGAAGATGCCCGCCATGGACGACTACTACGAGCCGTGGACCTACGACTACGACAACCTCACCAACGCACCGCTGGGTGATCAGATGCCCGTCGCGCCGCCGCGCAGCTTGCTCACCGGTGAACGGATGAAGGTCGGCTGGTCGGCCAACTGGGACGACGACCTCGCCGGCTCACCGGAGATCGTGCCGGGCGATCCCGTCCTCGCGCAGGTCAGCGAGAAGATCCGGCTCGAGCTGGAACAGACCTTCATGTTCTATCTGCCCCGGATCTGCGAACACTGCCTCAACCCGGCCTGTGTGGCGTCGTGCCCGTCGGGGGCGATGTACAAGCGCACCGAGGACGGCATCGTGCTGGTGGATCAGGACAAATGCCGGGGCTGGCGGATGTGTGTATCCGGATGCCCCTACAAGAAGGTGTATTTCAACCACAAGACCGGCAAGGCCGAGAAATGCACCTTCTGTTATCCGCGCGTGGAGGTCGGCATCCCCACGGTGTGCGCGGAAACCTGTGTGGGCCGGCTGCGCTACATCGGACTGATGCTCTACGACGTGGACAAGGTGCTCGCCGCCGCGTCCGTCGCCGATGACCGCGACCTCTACCGAGCGCAGCTCGACACGTTGCTCGATCCCAGCGATCCGGAGGTCGTCGCGGGCGCCCGCGCCCAAGGCATCCCGGACAGCTGGATCGAGGCCGCGCGACGCTCGCCCGTCTACGCCCTGATCACGAAATACCGGGTGGCGCTGCCCTTGCATCCGGAATACCGGACCATGCCGATGGTCTGGTACGTGCCACCGCTGTCGCCGGTGGTGGACGCGGTCAGCCGGGACGGCCACGACGGCGAAGACGCCGGCAACCTGTTCGGTGCGCTGGAAGCCCTGCGGATACCCATGGAATACCTGGCGGGCCTGTTCACCGCGGGCGATACCGAGGTGGTCGCCAACGTGCTGCGCAAGCTGGCCGCGATGCGCTCGTATATGCGCGACATCAACCTGGGTCGTGAGCCGCAGGGCAGTATTCCGGCGGCGGTCGGGATGAGCGAGGAGCAGATCTATGAGATGTACCGGCTGCTCGCGTTGGCGAAATACGAAGACCGGTATGTGATTCCGTCCGCCTACGCCGAGGAAGGGCATCGGCTCGAGGAGGCGGTCAGCGACTGCGCGCTGGATTTCGACGGCGGGCCGGGCATGTACGGGGAGGGGCCGTTCGGGGAATCCAGCGGGGGACCGGTACCGGTCGCGGTGGAGACATTTCACGCGTTGCGCCAACGCCAGACCAGTGAATCCTTCGGCGCGACCGCGCGCAATCCCTCCCGGGTCAATCTGCTCAACTGGGACGGCAATGGCGTTCCCGAGGGCATGTTCCCGCAGCGCAACGGCCACCGGGGGACGGACCGATGAGGTGGCGGCGCCACCATGACAACCGGGCCGCGCATCGACTGGTGTGGCAATCGGCCTCGCTGCTACTGGCCTACCCGGACGACGCGCAGTCCGCGCGGCTCGCCACCGTCGAGACCTTGTGCGATCGGCTCGGTGATGAGCGCGCCGAACCACTGCGTGCGACCGTCGGATATCTGCGGCGAACAGCGTTGTCGGAGGCGGCGCGGCACTACGTCGACACCTTCGACCTGCAACGACGCACGACCTTGCTGCTGACCTACTGGACCGACGGCGACACCCGCAACCGCGGCACAGCCATGCTCGCCTTCGCGCAGGCCTATCGGGCGGCCGGTGCCGCACCGCCGAAGGGGGAGGCCCCGGACCACCTGGCCGTCGTGCTCGAATTCGCCGCCACCGTCGACCCGCACACCGGCGGCGAGCTGCTCACAGCGCACCGTCCGGCAATCGACGCGGTGCATACCGCCCTCGCCGAACGGCGCTCGCCCTACGCCGGTGTCCTCGGTGCGGTGGCCGCGACTCTGCCCGCCGCAACTGATCAGGACGTGCGCCGGGCTCGCGAACTGGTGGCGGCGGGCCCGCCCGCCGAGCAGGTCGGGCTGCAACCGTTCACGCTGACCGTGCCACCACGCCGCGCCGCACCAGAACGAGGAGGTCGCTGATCATGTCCGCCGGAGAGATCTTCTGGGACGTGATTCCCTATGTGACACTGGCGATCCTGGCCGTGGGGACCTGGTGGCGCTACCGCTACGACAAATTCGGCTGGACCACCCGGTCCTCCCAGCTGTACGAGAGCAAGCTGCTGCGGATCGGCAGCCCACTGTTCCACTTCGGCATTCTCGTCGTGATCGTCGGGCACATCATCGGATTGGTGATCCCGCAATCGTGGACCGATGCCCTCGGCCTGAGCGAACACGCCTATCACGTGCAGGCCTTGACCCTCGGAACCATCGCCGGTGTCGCCACCCTGACCGGCGCGGCGCTGCTGGTCTACCGGCGCCGCGCCACCGGCCCGGTCTTCACCGCGACCACGTGGAACGACAAACTGATGTACGTCGTGCTGATCGCGGCCATCGTGGCCGGCCTCGCGACGACGCTGATGGGATCGGGCGTGATCGGCGAGGAACACAACTACCGCGAGACCGTCTCGCCGTGGTTCCGGTCGATCTGGATCCTGCAACCGCGCGGCGACCTGATGGCGCAGGCGCCGCTGTCGTTCCACATCCACGTCCTCATCGCGTTGACGCTGTTCGCGCTGTGGCCGTTCACCCGCCTGGTGCACGCGTTCAGCGCGCCCGTGGCCTACCTGTTCCGGCCCTACATCGTCTACCGCAGTCGTGGACATGCCCGTCCGGGGGAGCTGGTGGGTTCGCGGCCGCAGCGGCGCGGCTGGTGAGCGAGGCGGGGCGGGCCGAGCACAAGCGGCGGCGCCCCGGTCGCGGCTCACCCGGCGAGTGCGCGGCGGGCATAGGCTCGGACGTCGGCGTCGGGGTCGTCGACGGCCTGTTTCAACGCGATCCGCGCCGCATCCAGGCTCGCCCAGCTCGACAGCGCCAGGACCGCGGCCTTGCGCACATCCAGATGCGGATCCGACAGCGCCTCGGTCAACGCGGGCAGGGCGAGCTCCGGGTCGGCGCCCGCCAGTCCGCGCGCCGCGCCGACGCGCACCTGCCAGGCCGAATGACCCAGCGCGGCGACGAGTTCGGTGGCCGAGTCGATATCGGTCCCCAGTGCGGCGTACGCCGCGAGCGCCGCCGCGCGCACCAGCGGGTCACGGTCGGCGGCCAGGGCGCGGATGGCCTCGGCGCCGGTGCCGATGGTGGCCAGGCCCTGGGCGACCGCGATCCGCACCTCCCGGTTCGCATCGCCGGCGAGGGCGGCCACGGCCGGACCGTCGTCGAGGGAGACCAGCGCGCGCACCGCCTCGATCCGCACCCGATGATCGGGATCGGCGAGCGCGGCACCGAAGTGCGCGGCGGTTCCGGCGCGCAGCGCCCGCAGCAGATCGACGACGGTGGCGCGGACCACCGGATCGGCGGAGCGCAATCGCTGTGCCAAACCGTCGGCCGAGGGCAGCACCTCGACCAGTTCACGCAATCCGGCCGCGGCCGCGGCGCGCACGGACGCGGCGTCGTCGTCGAGTGCGTCGATCAAGACGCCGGCGAACCCGTCCGGGGTGTGCTCGGTGAGCACCGATAGGGCGGCCACCCGGACCACGGGGTCGGCATCGGACAGATACTCCGCCAGTTGCGCCACCGTCGGTGCGTCCAACCCGAGCAGGGTGACCAGGCGCGGGGAGGGCGGTGCGGCCGGTTCCTTCTCGACGGTCACCACGGTCGCTGCCGAAGGCGCGCGGCGCGCGACCAGTTCCGGCTGCTCGACGACTTCGATCGCGGCATCGGCCGACGGCAGGTCGTCCAGCCCAGGCACCGGCACGAGGTACGGCGCCACCGGACGCTTCAGGAACTCCATGTCGCCGTCGGCGGTTTTGCGCAGATTCAGGTGGTAGCGCCAGCCCACATCATCGCGCTCGGGCAGGTCGGCGCGCTCGTGATAGAGCCCCCATCGCGATTCGGTGCGGGTGAGCGAACTGCGGGCCGCCATCTCCGCGCAGTCGCGGATGAACGACACCTCCACCGCACGCATCAGCTCGTGTGGGGTGCGCGCGCCCATCTCGGCGATCTCCCCGCGCATCCGTTGGAAGGTTTCCACCGCGATCGAGAGTTTGGCGGCGGTCTTGGGTGGGGCCACATAGTCGTTGACGAAACGGCGCAGCTTGTATTCGACCTGCGGCTGCGGTGGCCCGTCCGGGTGGCGCAGCGGCCGGTAGATCAGCTCGTGCGCCTCGGCGAGCTGCTCCTGCGGAAGCTGCTGCGGTGCCGCCACCTCGGTGAGCGTGGAGGCGGCGTGTGCCCCGGCGAGATCGCCGAAGACGAAGGCGCCGATCATGTAGTTGTGCGGAACGCAGGCCAGGTCGCCGGCGGCGTACAAGCCGGGAACGGTGGTGCGCGCGTTCTCGTCCACCCAGACGCCGGACGCGGAATGCCCACTGCACAAACCGATTTCGGAGATATGCATCTCGATATCGTGGGTGCGGTAGTCGTGGCCGCGGTTGGCGTGGAAGGTGCCGCGGGTGGGCCGCTCGGTGGTGTGCAGGATCCCCTCCAGCGTCGTCAGCGTCTCCTCCGGCAGATGCGACACCTTGAGATAGATGGGTCCGCGCGCGGATTCGATCTCGCGCTTGACCTCCGACATCATCTGCCCCGACCAGTAGTCGGAATCCACGAAGCGTTCGCCCTCGGCATTGACCTGGTACCCGCCGAACGGGTTGGCCACGTATGCACATGCCGGTCCGTTGTAGTCCTTGATCAGCGGATTGATCTGGAAGCATTCGATGCCGCTGAGCTCGGCGCCGGCGTGATAGGCCATCGAGTAGCCGTCGCCGGCGTTGGTCGGATTCTCGTAGGTGCCGTACAGGTAGCCGGAGGCCGGCAGCCCGAGCCGCCCGCACGGCCCGGTCGCCAGGATGACCGCCTTCGCACCCACCGCGACGAACTCCCCGGTGCGGGTGTTCAGGGCCGCCGCGCCGACGGCCCGGCCATCGGCGGTGAGCACACGCACGGGCATCAGCCGGTTCTCGATCCGGATCCGTTCCCGCATTTTGCGCTGGCGCAGCACCCGGTACAGCGCCTTCTTGACGTCCTTGCCCTCGGGCATCGGCAGCACATACGACCCGGACCGATGCACCCGCCGCACCGCGTATTCGCCGTATTCGTCCTTCTCGAACTTCACTCCGTAGCTCTCCAGCCGCTGCACCATGGCGAAACCGCGGGTCGCGGTCTGATAGACGGTGCGCTGGTCGACGATGCCGTCATTGGCGCGGGTGATCTCGGCGACGTAATCCTCCGGTTCGGCCTTTCCCGGGATGACGGCATTGTTGACCCCGTCCATTCCCATGGCCAGCGCACCGGAATGGCGCACATGCGCCTTCTCCAGCAGCAGCACATTGGCGCCCTGCTCGGCGGCGGTGAGGGCGGCCATCGTGCCCGCCGTTCCGCCGCCGATGACGAGCACATCGCAGTCCAGACGGACGGCGTCGGCGAGATCGGGTGCCGCGAACAAGGTCGGAGCGGTCACGTGAGAGCCTCCACGATCTGGGCGCGCTCGACCGGCCGGGCGGCGGCCGTGCGCGGATTCGGAACATCGATGACGGCGCGCAGCGGCTGCCCGGCCCGGCCGAGCACCGCGACCCGATCGCCGAGCAGCAGCGCCTCGTCCACGTCGTGGGTGACGAAGACGACGGTCGTCGGGTGCGTGCGCCAGGTATCGATGAGTAAGCGCTGCATGGTGTTTCGAGTTTGGGTGTCCAGTGCCCCGAACGGTTCGTCCATCATGACCGCGCGTGGTGCACCGGCCAGGCCGCGCGCGAGCTGGACCCGTTGCCGCATCCCGCCGGACAGGCTCTTGGGCAGGAAATCGGCGAATCCGGCCAGCCCGACCTCCTCGATCCAGCGGTCGGCGGACGCGCGGCGACCCGGTTTCGGCTCGCCGCGCAGCTTCAGCGCGAGCTCGATATTGGCGCGCACACTGCGCCAGGGCAGCAGCGCGTTGTCCTGGAAGACGACCGCGCGGTCACGGGAGGTCGTCGTCACCGGCTCGCCGTCGGCGAGCACCCGGCCGGAGTCGGGCGCCAGCAGTCCGGCGAACGCGCGCAGGACGGTGGATTTCCCGCATCCGGACGGTCCGGTGAGGACCAGGATTTCGCCGGGCCGCACCTCCAGGCTGAGCCGGCTGATCACCGGATCGCCGGTGTAGGACAGCGACACTTCGTCCAGGCGCAGACTCATGCCGGTGGTGATCGCGGTGGTCATCGCGCGTTCTCCGCTCCGCGCGGCAGCCAGCGGGTGACGCGGCGGCCGAGCAGTTCGATCGCCGCCGACGTCGCGAATCCGAGGACGCCGATGGTGATGATCCCGACGAACACACCCGGATAGTCGACGATGGTGTAGGCCTGCCAGGTCCGGTAACCGACACCGAGACGGCCCGAGATCATCTCCGCGGAGATGAGGCAGATCCACGCCACCCCGATACCGACCGACAGTCCGCCGAAAATCCCGGGCAGCGCGCCGGGAAACACCACACGCACCAGCACATCCCACCGGTTTCCGCCCAGGGTGCGCACCGAGTCCTCCCACAGCGTCGGCAGCGCGCGCACCGCATGGCGGGTACTGACCATGATCGGGAAGTAGGCCGCCAGCGAGGTGATGAAGACGATGCCCGCCTCGTCATCGGGGAACAGCAGAATCGCGATCGGCACCACCGCGATCGCGGGCACCGGCCGGGCGAGTTCGGTGAGCGGGCCGAGGATATCGGCGAACAGCCGGGACCGGCCGAGCGCGATGCCGCTGGCCACTCCGAGCACCGTCGCGACGGCGAAGCCGGTGAGGATGCGGATCAACGATTGCCCCAGATCCAAGTAGTAAACCTCGGTGCCCAGTTGGCGGCCGAACGCGGTGATGATCTCGGTGACCGTCGGCAGGGTGTCGAAGCGCAACCACAGGCGAACATCGTTGGCCGTCAACACTTGCCACAGCAGAACGGCGGCCAGCACCGAAACCGGACGCAGTGCCCGCGATGACCACACCGAGCCGGCCACCGAACTACGTCCGGTCACCGGTGTCGTGGTGGCCGGGGGCGCCGAGGGCGAACCCGATTCGATGCCATCGGTTGCGCCCGGGTGGGCGCCTGAGCCGACGGCCCCGGCCGACTCCCGGATTGCACGGGGGATGGCATCGGACGCGACGTCCGAGACGCGACGCTCTGCCGCAGGCTCGGCGACCGCCGGTGACTCGGCGTGTGACCGTGTCATGACCTGACCTCACTGACGGCCTGGTCGTAGCTCACCGGCTGCGCGCCGGGGTGGGCCTGGCGGTACCGGCCTGCCGCGGCCGCGGTGGTGAACGGCAGGAACGTCTCACCGTCACGCAGCCAGACCGCCTTGTCGGCGAACCAGCGGGTGCCGAGTTCGGTATCCACGATGTAGGCGGAGCGGATGGTCGCACCCTGTGACCGTGCGGTTTTCACCGCGCGCAGCAGTGCGGTGGCGTCGGCGGCGGGCTGGGTGGCGGTCTGCCCGTCCAGCCAGACTTCGGTGCCCGAACCGGTGGTCTGATTGGTGGTGTCGGCCAGGGCGCTGTCGTAATCGCGGCCGCCCCGGGCGGCGAAGGCGGCGCGGATGCGGGTGTCGTCGACGAAGGCGTCGATATCGAGGTCGGCGAAATCGCCGATCGACTTCAGATACCGCACATCGTCTTTGAACGCACTGATCAGACTCGGTTTGAGGGTGGTGTCGAAGGAGGTGCCGCCGGGCCCGTTGTACAGGTACACGACCTCCTGCGGCAGACCCGAACCCTCGGCGACGATGCGCGCGGCCTCCAGTGGTTCCCGCCACAGGAATTCGGTGGCGTCCAGCTGGGCCTGCAAGAAGGCGTCGACCACCTCCGGATGCTCGGCGGTGTACGCCTTGCGGGCGACCACGCCGTGGAAGGTGGGCACATTCAGCTCGGCGCCGTCGTAGAGCAGCTTCGCCTTGTCCTGGAACACCAGCAGCCCGGGCCACGCCACGAACTGCGACAGCGCGCTCACCTGACCCGACTCCAGCGCCGAGGCACCGACCTGCGGTTGCTGATTGAGAACCTCGACGCCGCCGACGGGGTCGATGCCCGCCCGGGTCAGCGCTTGCACCAGCGTGCCGTGCCCGGCCGAACCCACACTGGCCGAAACTTTCTGGCCGGCCAGGTCTTTCAACTCATCGGCAGGTGAGTCCGGCGCCACCACCACCATGTTCAACGCACCCTTGGGGTTGTATCCGGTGACGGAGATGAACTCGGTGCGCGAACGCTCGTTGGCCTGCGTGCGCGACCCGTTGATCAGCAGCGGGTAATCGCCCATCGAACCGATATCGATCTTCTCCGCCACCATCTGCGCGGTGATCGGCGCACCGGTGTCGTAGTCCTGCCATTCGACCTCGTACTTCGCGCCGCCACTATCGGTGATCTGCTGCAGGCGCTGTTCCAGATAGCCCTGGGCGCGCAGCAGCGTACCGGCGGTGACGGTGTTGATGGTCTTGGACTGATAGCCGATGACCACCTTGACCGTGTCGCCGGAGGTGGCCTCCTCGAGCGAGCATCCGGTGAGCGTGAACGCCGCCGCGGCGGCGACAGCGACCAGGCGTTTCCACTGTTTCATGATGTGAACTACCTCAGGAGATACGGCATGTTGACGGTGACGGCGCCGGTGGGGCAGCGGGCGGCGCAGGGGCCGCAGTACCAGCACTCGTCGACATGCATGAAGGCTTTGCCGTTGTCGGGATTGATGGCGAGTGAGTCGAGGGGACAGATCTCGACGCACAGCGTGCAGCCGGAGATGCACAGCGATTCGTCGATGGTCACGGGGATATCGGTGCGCTGGTTCGCCAGAGCCATCTAAAGGACCTTCCATTCGGGGATGCTGCGAGACAGGCTGCCGCGCATGGTGATCCGGTCACCGCGCATGCGGACGTACTCGAGATCGACCGGGGTGCCGTCCTCGAGGCGGGTGAGACGCTCGAGCATCAGCAGCGCGGCGCCTGCGGGGATGTCGAGGGTGGCCGCGGTGTGCGGATCGGCGCAGAGGGCTTCCACCGCGAGGTCGGCCGAGCCGAGCGACCGGCCGCTGATCTGCTCCAGCAGCACGAAGATGTCGGTGTGTTCCAGGTCGTGTTCGAGCACCGCGTCCCCGATGCCGGGCGCGAGGTAGGTGAGATCAAGGCTCAACGGTAGGTCCCCGAGGTAACGCAGGCGCTCGAGGTAGACCACCCGGGTACCCGGTGCCAGCGCCAGCCGGCGCGCCACGGCGGGCGGTGCGCTGATCCGGGTCGCGACCCTGACCTCATTGCGGACCACCCCGTGACCCTCGAAGGTCTCCTGCAACCCGAGCAGGGTGTCGAGGCCGTGGTCGAGTTTGCGGCCCGTCACCTTGGTGCCGACCCTGGGCGCGCGGTCGATCAGGCCCTCGTCCTGGAGCAGCGCCAGCGCCTCGCGCACGGTATTGCGGGAGGCCTGATGTTCGGCGGCCAGGACCTGCTCACCGGGCAGGGTGTCGGCGAACGCGCCGGTGTGGATCTGTTGGCGCACGATGTCGGCGACCCGGCGCGCATCGTCGGCCCGTAACCGGCGCACCGGAGAAGGCGACTCCGAGTTTCTGTCGCTGACCTGCATGAACAGCGACGATAGCGGCGATTCCGGCCGCCCTTTCGCCGCTGATCGTGCGGCTCGCGGCAGGTGTGCTGATTACGCCGGGTCGGTGGGTCGCGCGACCTGGGCAAACACGCGCGCCGAGCGCCATTGCGCCACCTTCGCCGGGCCCGGGACGGTTGTGATCACGCCGATTCCAATGAACGCCGCGGCGCGCGGATGTCCTCGCCCTCGGGGGTGAGTCCGAGCAACGCCGCCTGCACCTGACGCAATCGGTCGACGTCGCCGCGCAGACCGGTGACGTTGTCGCTGTAGAGGAAGGCCTCGGCGAGCCGGACCAGGGTGTAGGCCAGCAGCGAACGCTCCAGCGGTGGCCGGTAATCGTCCTGTTCTTCCGTGCGGGCGATCAGGTCCTCCACCGCGGCGACCACGCGCGGCTGCACCGGACCGTCGCCGGTGGTGAGGATGCGCAGACCGGCGATCGGCTCGTTCTCGAAATAGCGGCGGAACGGTTCGTTGCCCGCCATCCACCGGTTGACCCGGTAGAGCACGTCGAGGATCCGCTGGGCACCACTGGCCCGGCGGCGGGCATCCGCCCGTTCGATCAAATTCTCGAACTCACCGGCCAGCACCGCGCCGAGCACGCCGTCACGTGAACCGAACCAGCGATACACCGAGGCGCGGCTGAGCCGTAGTTTGGCCGCGATGGCCTGCACATCCACCCGCTCACCGGCCAGGAACGCCAGCCGCGCCAACTCCACGACCTCTTCTCGGGTCGCGGAGGCCGGACGCCCCGGTGGGCGGGATACGGTAGGTTCGTCGCTGGTCACCCAAGAATGATACATTCGGTAAGATATGTATCTAATGGGGGTGTCAGAACCAGGCGTCGCGCATCTCGAGTGTGGTGGTGTCGCGGGCGGCCAGCAGCTCGAGCTGAGGTGCGGTGCGGGGGAGTTCATAGCGGAAGAAGTACCGCGCCGCATGGCGTTTGCCGTCGTAGAAATCGCCCTCGCGTCCGGCGGCGGCCAGGGTCTGCTGCAACCAGATCCACGCGAGGGTGATGTGCCCGAACGCTTCCAGATAGATCGAACTGTTGGCGAGTGCGGCTTCGATGTCGCCGTCGGCGAACAGGCCTGCGGTCACCTCGACCAGTCGCTGCCACGACGATTCGAGCTGCGCACCCATTTCGGCGGGCTCACCGGCCTGTGCGCGGGCCTCGCCGATGGTCGCGCGGATCCGTTCGTCGAGCGCGCGCAGGCGCGCCCCGCCCTGCTGGGTGACCTTGCGCCCGAGCAGGTCCAGGCCCTGAATGCCGTGCGTACCTTCGTGAATCGGATTCAGCCGGTTGTCCCGGTAGTGCTGCTCGACGTTGTACTCGCGGGTGTAGCCGTAGCCGCCGTGCACCTGGATGGCCAGGCTGTTCGCCTCCAGGCACCACTGCGACGGCCAGCTCTTCGCGATGGGGGTGAGGATGTCCAGCAACAACGTCAGCGCGCGGCGTTCCTCATCGGAGGAGGCGGTGCGGTGCTCGTCGACCAGGCGTGCGCAGTAGAGCACCAACGCGAGCGCGCCTTCGGCATAGGCCTTCTGCGCGAGCAGCATTCGCTTCACATCGGCGTGCTCGACGATGGGCCGCTGCGGCGTGCTGGGATCGGCGGCACCCTTGGTCCGGCCCTGCGTGCGCGTGCGTGCGTACTCGAGCGATTCGAGATAACCCGTGTAGCCGAGTGCGGTGGCCACCAGGCCGACGCCGATGCGCGCCTCGTTCATCATCGTGAACATGTAGCTGAGCCCGCGGTGCTGCTCGCCGACCAGATAGCCGATCGCACCCGGTGCGCCGCCAGGGGTCCACTTGCCCTCGCCGAAGTTCAGCACCGTGTTCACGGTGCCGCGGTAGCCCATCTTGTGGTTGAGTCCGGCCAGCGCGACGTCGTTGCGTTCGCCGAGGGAGCCGTCGTCGCCGACGAGGAACCGGGGCACCACGAACAGTGAGATCCCCTTGGTCCCGGCCGGTCCACCGGGAATCTTCGCCAGCACCAGATGCACGATGTTCTCGCCCAGCTCGTGATCGCCGCCGGAAATCCACATCTTGGTGCCGAAGAGCCGATAGGTGCCGTCGGGCTGCGGCTCGGCGCGGGTGACGATATCGGCCAGCGACGAACCGGCCTGCGGTTCCGACAGGCACATGGTGCCGAAGAATCGGCCCTCCACCATCGGGCGAACGAATCGGTCGATGTGCTCGCGGCCATGGGTGAGCAGCAGGTTCGCATTGGCCATGGTGAGGAACGGATAGCCGGAGGTGCCTGGATTGGCGGCTTGGAACCAGGCGAAACTGGCCTGGGCGACGCTGGCCGGAAGCTGTGAACCGCCGAGTTCGTAGTCCATCGCGGCACTGGGGAGGCCGGCCTCCGCGAAGGCCCGCAGCGCGGCGCCCACCTCGGGAATGAGGGTGACGCGCTCACCGTCGAACGTCGGTTCGTTGGCATCGCCGAGCTTGTTGTGCGAGGCGAAGTACTTCGTCGCCAGCTGTTCGCTCAGATCGAGGACGGCGTCGAAGGTCTCCCGGGAATGCTCGGCGTAGCGCTTGCGCTCGGTGAGCCGCTCGACGTCGAGCCATTCGTAGAGCAGGAAGTCGAGATCACGCCGGGACAGGAGAGTAGACCGCATCGAGCATCCCTTCGGTACAAGTTGCCTCCTGTGTACCATACTGTGCGCGGTGGCACCCGGCCCGGTCGCCAGGGGAGCGTGACGACCGTCCGCGGCGAATCAGTCCGCGGCGGGCCCGTAGTTCAGGTGCACCACGCCGTTGTCGTAGACGTCGGTCGATACCAGGGTCAGCTTGGTGGTGGCGTCGTCGAAGAATCGCTCACCCGTGCCCAGGGCGATCGGATACACGAACAGGTGCAGATTGTCGACGAGGCCGTCCCGGAGCAGGGCACGGACCAGCCGGCCGCTGCCGCTGATGTAGAGGATGCCGTCGGTCTCGGCCTCGAGCTTGCGGATGACCTCCGGGTCGTACGGGCCGAGGCGGGTGCTGTTGGCCCACTCTACCGCGGGTTCCTGCGCACCGACGACGTACTTCATGGTGTCGTTGAAGAACGGCGCACCCGGATCGTCGTCGACCGTGCGCGTCGACCAGGCCGGTGCGAACATCTCGAAGGTGTTGCGCCCGAGCAGAATCCCGGTCGCGGCGCCGGTGATCTCGGCCAGTGTGTCGCCCATCTTCGGATCGAACCCGTAGGCGAAGGTGAAGCTCGGGTCGTCGTACATCCCGTCGAGGGAGATGAATTCGTGTACTGCGATGGTGCCCAAGGCGCTCCCTTTCGATGATCCCGCCGCCCCACCGCACGTGGTGCGGCTCGAAGTGTCCGGTCCGGCTCTGCCGGCGCGTCATGTGGTGCATCGACGGCCGGGGAGAGTCGGCGTTCTCGCCCGACGATAGGCGGTGCCGCTCCGGTGCGCGGAGGCTTCACCGCGATTCGCGGCCCCGATGACCGCCGGGCGGCGGGTACGCCCGGCGGCCATCGCCTCCGGTGTCAGTCCATGCTCGTCAACAGGGTGAGCACGGTCGACGCCATCGCGGCCGGATCGCCGTCGGCGGGCCGGAGCACCAGGCCCGGTGTGAGCGGATGTTCGTACGGGGCGTCGACGCCGGTGAAATCGCGGATCTCACCCGCACGGGCCTTGGCGTACATGCCCTTCGGGTCGCGCGATTCGCAGATCTCGAGCGGAGTATCGACGAAGACCTCGAGGAAGGGGATGCCCGCGGCCTCGTGCACGGCCCGCGCCCGGTCCCGATCGGCGCGATACGGGCTGATCAGCGACACGATGGCGATGACACCGGCCTCGGCGAACAGCCGCGCGACCTCACCGACCCGGCGCACATTCTCCACCCGGTCCTCGGCCGAGAACCCGAGATCGGAGTTGAGGCCGTGGCGCAGATTGTCGCCGTCGAGCAGGAATGCCGGACGCCCGGACGCCACCAGGCGCCGTTCCAGCTCCACCGCGACCGTCGACTTGCCCGAGCCGGACAGGCCCGTCAACCACACCGTCATCCCACGAGTCGCGCGCTCGGCCCGCTCGACCGCGGTGGAATGCCACACCACCCGCGATGACGGCAGGCTCGGGCCGGTGATCATGCCGCCGGCGACGGTATTGCCGGTACTGTCGTCGACCAGCAGGAAACTGCCGGTCGTGCGGTTGCGCCGGTAGGGATCGAACAGCAGCGGTTGCCGGGTGTGCAGCTGCACCCGGCCGATCTCGTTGAGTGACAAGGTGGTTGCGGCCTCGTCGCGGTGCAGGGTGTTGACATCGAGACGATAGTCCAGCGTCCGTACCTGCACCGGGGTGGCCCGGGTGGTGTGGCGCAGCGTGTAGGACGCGCCGGGAGTGAGTTCGGCGTCCTCGGCGAACCAGCACACCATGGCATCGAGATCGCGTCCGACCTGCGGCCGGTTGGCGGGACGGCAGATCAGGTCACCGCGGGAGACGTCGAGCTCGTCGGCCAGCTGGACCGTCACCGCCTGCGGCGGGAACGCTTCGTCGATGGGCACTCCGCCGGGACCGAAGATCGACCGGACCGTGGTGTTCAGGCCCGAGGGCAGGACCGTCACCTCGTCACCCGGTTTGAAGACGCCGCCGGCGATGGTTCCGGCGTAGCCGCGGAATTCCGGTGTGTGACTGCGGATCACGTACTGCACCGGCAGCCGGGCGTCGATCAGATTGCGGTCGGAGGCGATATGCACCTCTTCGAGATGATGCAGCAGCGGGGTGCCCTCATACCAGGGCATCGAGGTACCGCGGTGCACGATATTGTCGCCGTGCAGCGCCGACACGGGCACGAAGGTCAGATCGGTGACGTCGAGTTTGGACGCGAAACCGGCGAACTCCTCCCGGATCTCGGTGAACCGCTGCTGCGACCAGTCCACCAGATCCATCTTGTTCACGCACAGCACCAGGTGCGGGATGCCGAGCAGCGCGGCGAGGAAGGCGTGCCTGCGGGTCTGCTCCACCACGCCCTTGCGTGCATCCACCAGCACCAGCGCCAGATCGGCGGTGGAGGCGCCGGTGACCATGTTGCGGGTGTACTGGATGTGGCCGGGAGTGTCGGCGATGATGAATTTGCGGCGCGGCGTGGCGAAATAGCGGTGCGCCACGTCGATGGTGATGCCCTGTTCACGTTCGGCGCGCAGGCCGTCGGTGAGCAGTGCGAGGTTCGGGTAGTCCTCGCCGCGATCGCGGCTGGTGCGTTCCACCGCGTCGAGCTGGTCGGTGAACAAGGTCTTGGAATCGAACAGCAGCCGTCCGATCAGGGTCGACTTGCCGTCGTCGACGCTGCCCGCGGTCGCGAGGCGCAGCAAAGTGGTCATCAGAAGTAGCCTTCTCGTTTGCGGTCTTCCATCCCGGCCTCGGAGATGCGATCGTCGGCGCGGGTGGCGCCCCGTTCGGTGACGCGGGCGGCGGCGACTTCGGCCACCACCTCGGCGGGGGAGGCGGCGCTGGATTCGACGCAGCCGGTGCAGGTGGCATCGCCGACGGTGCGGAACCGCACGGTCGACTCGTACGGCGTCTCGCCGTCGAGCAGGTGAAGAAAACGAGTGTGTGCCAGCAACATTCCGTCGCGCTGCACCACCGGCCTGCGATGCGCGTAGTACAGCGAGGGCAACTCGATGCCCTCGGCGGCGATATAGCTCCAGATGTCGAGCTCGGTCCAGTTCGACAGCGGGAACACCCGGATGTGCTCGCCGGGCCGGTGGCTGCCGTTGTAGAGGTTCCACAGCTCGGGGCGCTGTCGGCGCGGGTCCCACTGGCCGTATTCGTCGCGGAAGCTGAACACCCGTTCTTTGGCGCGCGCCTTCTCCTCGTCGCGTCGCGCGCCGCCGAATACGGCATCGAAGCGGCCCTCGCGCACGCTGCGCAGCAGGGTGGTGGTCTGCAGCCGGTTGCGGGTGGCGCGGGGACCGCTGTCCTCGGTGACGCGGCCGGCGTCGATGTCATCCTGGACCCGGCCGACGATCAGCCGCAGACCCAGCCGCGCCACCGTGCGATCACGGAACTCGATCACCTCGTCGAAATTGTGCCCGGTGTCGATGTGCAGCACCGGGAACGGTAGCGGCGCGGGCCAAAATGATTTGGCCGCGAGGTGCAGCATCACCACCGAATCCTTGCCACCGGAAAACAACAGCACGGGGCGTTCGAAAGTCGCTGCGACTTCACGGAATATATGTGCCGACTCGGCCTCGAGCGCGTCCAGATGGGGAAGCTCGTAGGTGTTCGCCGCCGACTTTGCGTACTGGCTCACGATGCAAAACTAGAACACGTTTCGGGATTTGGTCAACGGTTGGCGTCCGCCGGACTTTTCGGTGACGGCATCGGCGGCGGCCACCAGGTCCGCGCCGCGCCTGGCGATCTCCGCGCCGGTGATCGACGCGCCGACATACATCGTGAGCACCATGTTCTGCCTGCCGTCGGCGTCGAAGGTCGGTGCGGCGAGCAGGCTCACCGGATGCTGTTTGCGTGGCCGCAGATCGGTGCCGAGATACACCCGCTCGCCCAGGCTCGTGACCAGCTCGGCGACCACTTCGCGGAGCTCGTCCGGTAGTTCGCGGGCGGCGACGCCGGCCAGCAGCGAATACAACCGCCGTCCGGCCGCCGTCATGGATTCCACCAGGTAGCCGCGCTCGCGGCATTCGGCGACGATCTGCCGCAGCCGGGCCTCGTCCTGCTGCAGCGGCACCGTCGCGGGCATCGCCAGCCAGGCGTCGAAGGCCGCGTCGGTATCCCAGAGCACGTACATCAGGCCGACCGGTGGCGCGAAAGGGTAGGAAGCGCCCACCTTGACCATGCCGGGGCCGGTGCTCTCCAGCACGATGATCTGCTCACCGACCAGCGCCGATGCCGTGCAGGTGGTGCGGTAGGCCCGGCTGAGCCGGGCCAGCTCGGGGTGGGCGACGCCGGCGATGGCGAAGCTGTCCTGCGCGACCCGGCCCGCGGCGATCAGCGCGGGGCCGGGCCCATAGGTGCGGGTGCGCGGATCGCGGACCAGGTAGCCGCCCGCGGTGAGCTCGGTGAGGATGCCGAGTGCGGTGGGTTTGGCCAGGCCGAGGGTGCGGGCGAGCTCGGACAGGCCCACCCGCTTGCCCTGCTGCTCGACGATGAAATCCAGCACCTGCACCACGCGCTGGGTCGGCGCGGATCGCCGTTCGACCATTGACCACTCCTAGAACACGTTCTAATGTCTCTGGTATCGGAATGTACCAGAGCGGTACATATATGGAACACCGGAGAGTCTATTGCTGACGCAACCGTTCGCGGACGCCATCGCCGCCGCCGAGAAGATCATCACCGAAGCGCCGCACATTCGGACCGAACAGGATCTCGTCGAGGGCTACGACTATCTGGCGGGCAGTATTCGAGCCGCCATTCAGATGGCGTGGGCGTATGAGCGTGATTTCCCGTTCTTCGTCCAGTCGACGGGGCCGTACACGAAAATGGGGCTGGACAATCCGGACACCCTCTACTTTCATTCGTATCTGCGCCCGGATGCCGAATATGTGGTCACCGGAACTCGCGGTTCCACTCGCGATCTGAGTTTCCAGGTATTGAACGGCGATTATTCGCCGGTCGATGTGCCCGACAGCACCACCGCATTCGACGATCGCGCGATTGATATCGCCCCGGACGGATCGTTCGAGGTTCGTTTCGGTCCGGGTGAAGCCGGTCCGAACTACATCACCCTCGCGCCCGATTCGGCCATGCTCGTGGTCCGTGAGGTGTTCAGCGACTGGGGCGCCGAGAAGCCGGGCACTCTGCGCATCCATCGGGCGGACAAGGCCGGTGCCGCGCCACCGCCGCTGACCAAGGACCTGATGACCAAACGCTACGGCGTGGCGGGCAAGATGCTGGTATCGCGGTTGCAGACCTTCCTGGCCTTCCCGCAGTGGTTCTACCTGAACCTGCCGGTCAACACCATGACCGAGCCGCGCAGCACTCCGGGCGGGCTGACCACGCAGTTCTCCTCGGCCGGGCACTACGAACTCGCCGAGGACGAGGCGATGATCATCACCGTCCCGAAATCGGACGCGCCCTACCAGGGCTTCCAGCTCGGCAGCATGTGGTACCTGTCGCTGGACTACATCAACCACCAGACCAGCCTCACCGCCGATCAGGCGCACGTGGATCCGGACGGGATGATCCGGCTGGTGGTCAGCGAACGCGATCCCGGACTGGCCAACTGGATCGAATGCACCGGCCACGCCCGCGGCTACCTGCAGTTCCGCTGGCAGCGGCTGTCGCGGGAGATGAAACCCGAGGACGGGCCGACGGTCGAGGTGGTGAAATTCGATGAGATCGACGCCAGGCTGCCGTATCACGAGCAGGCTCGGGTGACGCCGCAGCAGTGGCGCGAGCGCATCGCGGCCCGGCAGGCGGCGGTCGCGGAAAGGATGCTCGGCTGATGTTGTTGCAGGACAAGGTAGTCGTCGTCTCCGGGGTCGGTCCCGGCCTCGGCCGCGCCATCGCGGTACAAGCCGCGGCCGCCGGTGCCGACGTGGTGCTCGCCTCGCGCACCGAATCCCGCCTGGCCGAGGTGGCCAAGGAGATCACCGACCTGGGCAGGCGTGCGGTCGTGGTCCCCACCGACATCAACGACGAAGCGGCGGCGGCGAATCTGGTGGAAACGGCGCACAGCGCGTTCGGCCGGGTGGACACCCTGGTGAACAACGCGTTCGCCATCCCGCCCATCGTCGATCTGGCCGACGTCGAGTTGGACGCGGTGCGCGCCGGCTTCGAGACCAATGTGCTGGCGGCGCTGCGCCTGACCCGGCTGTTCGTGCCCGCCCTCGCCGAAGCCAAGGGATCGGTGGTGATGATCAACTCCGCCGTGCTGCACCACTCGCGGCGCACCTTCGGTCCCTACAAGATGGCCAAGGCGAGCCTGCTGGCCTTGGCGCAGAGCCTGGCCACCGAGCTCGGCCCGCGCGGCATCCGGGTGAATTCCGTTGCCCCCGGTTATATCTGGGCCGACAACCTGAAATGGTATTTCAACTACCTGGCCGAACAGCGCGGCATCACCCGCGACGAGGTGTACGCCGAAACCGCCGCGACCATCGACCTGCGCAGACTGCCGGAGCCCGACGAGATCGCCGATGCGGTGGTCTTCTTCGCCTCACCACTGGCGCGGGCGATCACGGGGGCGTGCCTGGATGTCAACTGCGGGGAGTACCACAATTGAGGAGCGAGACGAACATGATCGGCAGGGACGACGTCGGCACCATCGACGATCTGCACGCCTCGGCGAGCAAGGTCGTCGGGCTGAGCGATTTCGGCACCGACGACTACCGCGAAGGGCTGCAGGTCCTGCTCGATTCCTACGCCAGGGACGCGGAACTGACCCCGTTCGGCAACAAGGTCAACCGTGCCTTCCTCCGCGGTGCGCTCATCGCGCGGCTGCTGAGTGAATCGGCCTGGCAGCAGTACCCGCAGCATGCGCAGGTGCCGATCGAGCGGCCGATCTTCGTCACCGGATTGCCGCGCTCGGGCACCACGGCCGTGCACCGCTTGTTGACCGCCGACCCCCGGCATCAGGGGCTGGAGATGTGGCTGACCGAGATGCCGCAGCCGCGGCCACCGCGCGAGACATGGGAGCAGAACCCGATCTTCCAGCGGTTGCAGGCGGCCTACCACAAGCATCACGTCGAACACCCGGAATTCATGGGCGTGCACCATATTTCGGCCGACCAGGTCGAAGAGTGCTGGCAGTTGCTGCGTCAATCGGCGATGTCGATTTCCTATGAGTGCCTTGCCTATCTGCCGACCTATTCGGAGTGGTTGCGCGAGCAGGACTGGACCGGCGCCTACCGCAGGCACCGCCGCAACCTGCAACTCATCGGACTCGACGACGTCGACCGGCGGTGGGTGCTGAAGAATCCGAGCCACCTGTTCGCCTTGGACGCGCTGCTCGCGGTGTATCCGGACGCGCTGATCATCCAGATGCACCGGGCGCCGAGCACCATCATCGCCTCGGTGTGCAGCCTGAACGAGCAGGCCTCGGCGGGCTGGTCGGACAAGTTCCGCGGTGGAGTCGTCGGGCGCACGCAGCTCGAGCTGTGGTCACGCGGCGCGCAGCGGTTCCTCGACGACCGCAAGAATCATGACGCGGCCCAGTTCTGCGATGTGTACTACGACGATTTCGTGGCCGACCCCATCGGCACCGTCGAGGGGATCTACCGCCACTTCGGCCTCGACCTCACCGACGAGGCCCGCGCGGCGATGACCGCCTTGCATTCGGAGTCGACCTCGGGTGCGGCGCGCCCGGCGCACAAGTACACCCTCGCCGATTTCGCTCTCACCGCCGAAGCCGTCGACGCGAGCTTCGGGCCGTATCTGGAGGCGCATTTCCCGGCGCGCTGAACCGTTCCGGCCGGTCGTATCGCGGCTTTCGGCTCGCGGCGGCCGGCCGGATTGTCGCGTTCAGGGCCTTCTACGGCACGCTCAGGGCTGGCCCGGCTTCAGGACGATGAACAGCCCGTTGGCCTCCGCGCACAGCCGCTCACCGTCGTGCAGCGTCGCCCGCACGTACACCTTGCGGCCTTCCCGGCGGTCGGCCCACGTGCGCAACGACAGTTCCTTGTTGAGCGGGGTGATGGAGCGATAGTCGACGGTCAGTGACGCGGTGCGGGTGACACCGCCCGCGTAGAGCGCCGCTGCCATACCCAGCAGGTCGTCGAAGCCGACCACGATCTGGCCGCCGTGCGCGGCGGCGTTTCCGCCGAGGTGGAAGGTGCGGAAGGTGATCCTGGCTTCCACGCCGTCCTTGCTCGCCTTGTCGATCACATACGGCGGGATGGTGATGTTGCCGCGCGCGGGCAGATCCGCCCTGGTCCAGGTGGGGGCCGACCATTCGTCGACGACGGCCGCATCGAGCCGGTCGTTGAGCTGTTTGAGCACCCCGATCGTCTCCAGCGCGAGCTCATCGGACGGACACGACAGCCGCGCCCGGTCCATCAGCTTGCGGACTTCCTCGATGAACGCGCCGTAGTGCGGACCGCCACGGGTGATGTCGGCGTTCTTGGCGGCGTCGATGAGCTCCGACATCGGCCGGAAACCGCCCTCGTGATGCTCGGCGTCGGGCAGTGCGCTGCCGGCCAGGTCTTCGGTCATGAGAACACGTTATCGGTAGCCCGCGGAATGCTCGGTGACCGGGGCGTCCGGTTCAGCTGCGGCGGTAGGACTCGAGCAGCGTGCGCGCGGCGGCGGTGACGTCGTCGTCGAGCCACTCCGGGAGTTCGGGCGCGTGGGCGTGTCTGCGCAGCGCGGCGTACGGCAGATCGGCGATCGCGCGGGCGACCGCGTCGACTTCACGTTCTCCGGCGCGCCCGAACAGCCCTGCGGCGATCCGCCGTAGCTGCTCGATCAGCGGCGCGTTCATGCCGGCCAGCCGGGCACCGAACTCCTCGTCGGGGCTGCCGTCGAGCAGATCGCTCGGACGCAGGCTGAGCAGCAGCCGGGCATCCTCGGGCAGGTCACGGCCGAATCCGAGCGCCGCACGCACCATGGCCACGCCGGCCTCCAGTGGGTCCGGCTCCTCGGCAGCGGCCTCGACTCGGTCCTGGAACCGTTCGAGCGCGCGGATCCACGCCGCGGTGAGCACACCGTTGCGGTTTCCGAAGCGGTGGTACAGCGTGCCGACCGGAGCGCCGCTGGCGTCGGCGATCGCGGCGACGCTCGCCGCGCGCGGTCCGTCGGCCAGTACCAGAGCGCGGGCTGCGTCGAGGATCACATCGGTGTCGTGCTTGCGGGGCGGAGCCATGTACTAGTACGT
Source organism: Nocardia sp. CDC519 (assembly GCF_059509835.1). Taxonomy (NCBI): domain Bacteria; kingdom Bacillati; phylum Actinomycetota; class Actinomycetes; order Mycobacteriales; family Nocardiaceae; genus Nocardia; species Nocardia sp. CDC519. The sequence goes on from NZ_CM183377.1 coordinate 5,568,199, forward strand.
TCCTTCCATATGGAGCGATTGCCCTATATCGATGAGCATGCCAGATCGGTCGACGCGAACCGCGACCGGACGTGGAAGGCATTGCGGAAAGTTGTCTGTAAGGATCCGGCCGATCCGTCGACCGTGCCCGGCGGGTTCGCAGTGGAAGAGGCCGATCCGCCGCGTCGGCTCGCCCTCGCGGGCAGCCATCCCTTCTCCCGGTACAGCCTGACCTTCGAACTCGACGACGACGGCCCACGCCATACCGTCGTGCGTGCGATCACCCGTGCGGAATTCCCCGGCCTCGCGGGTTCGATCTACCGGGCGCTGGTGATCGGCACCGGTGGGCACAAGCTGGTGGTCCGCCGGATGCTCGCCCGCGTCGTGGCGGCGGCATGAACGCCGGACTGGTGTGGGGCGCCACCGAAGCCGAACGCGAGGCGCCGCTGCCGTGCGATGACCTCGAACCCGATGCCCTGGTCGCCGACCGCGCCATCAGCATCGCCGCCCCGCCCGCCGCGGTGTTCTCCTGGCTGTGCCAGCTGCGGGTGGCCACCTACAGCTATCGCATCGGCAATCGCTGGAAATCCAGTCCGCGGGTGCGTGATCCGCAGTTGACCGAACTCGCGGTCGGGCAGGAGTTCATGGGGCAGTTCGTGCTGGAATCGTTTGCCCTCGGCAGGCATGTGACATTGCGCGCCGACGATATCTGCGTGACCTACGCGGTGCGACCGGAGGGGTCGGGCTCCAGGCTCGTCGTCCGGGTCCGGATGGGCGGTCCGCGCCTGGTGGGCCGGGTGCTCGCCCTCGGCGACGTGATCATGATGCGCAAACAGTTGCGGACGCTGAAGGAACTGGCCGAAGCCGAGGCCGTGCGCGCCTGAGGCGGGGCGATCCGGGACGGCTTTCGCCGATCCGCTGCGGCCGGCCCGGACGGCCGTGCAATGATGTCACCCGGAAAAGCGGCCGCCACGGCGGGTGATCGAGATGCCGTCGGCCCCAACCGGTCGCAGCACCGGGCTTTTCCGCGTCACACCGATCGACACTGCTCGACCACGCACCGTCGCAGACCTGATCGAAAGTTCGGAGCGCCACACTGTCCGCCGCGATTCGCGCGGGCCGTGCGCTGGATCGGGTCCACGCGGGGCACACGTCAGAACTGTTCGAACGTGGAAAGGACTGTGGCACGTGCACTCCCTGGATTCATCGCCGGACGCGGCAGCGCGGGACGGTGGTCGTTCGTGACGGCCGCACATCAGATTCTCGAGCTGACCGACGAGTTCTATCAGGATCCGCACGCCGTCTACCGGACGCTGCGCGAACGCGGACCGATCCACCGTATTCGGCTGGACGGGGTGGTGGGCTGGCTGGTCGTCGACCACGAGGTGGCCAAGCAGGCCTTCGTCGAGCCGAGCATCAGCAAGCGGATCGGATCACCGGAAGGCCAAGCGGTACTGGCCAAACACGGTGCCGCCGAGATGTTCAATGCCGCCATCAACGACAACATGCTCTTCGCCGACCCACCGCAGCACACCCGGCTACGCAAGCTGGTGTCGAAAGCGTTCGCCGGCCGTGCCATTCGCGAGCTCGGCCCGCGGATCACCGAACTGGCCGATGGTCTGCTCGACGAGATGGCCGGACACCACACCGTGGATCTGCTCGACAGCTACGCCTTCCCGCTGCCGATCGCGGTGATCTGCGAACTGCTCGGCGTACCGGACGACGACAAAGACGACTTCCGTTCCTGGACAGCTGTTCTGGTGAACGATGCCGCCCCGATCGAGGACCGCACTACGGCCGGGATCAGCTTCTTCACCTACCTCACCGAGCTGATCGCCGCCCGCACCGATGATCCGCGCGAGGACCTGCTGTCGGAGCTCATCATCGCCAAGGACGACGACGACCGGCTCGATCAGCAGGAACTCATCGCGATGCTGTTCCTGCTGCTGGCCGCCGGTCACGAAACCACCGTCAACCTCATCGGCAACGCGGTGCTCGAACTGCTGCGCGACCCGGCCACCGCGGAGCGGCTGCGGCGCGACCCGGAGGGCATCCCGGCCTTCCTCGACGAGGTGCTGCGCTGCCAGGGCCCGGTGCACCTGGCCACCGCGCGCTACACCACGGCGCCGATCACGTTGGGCGGCCAGGATATCGAGGCCGGTGAATTCATCATGATCTCTCTCGCCGCCGCCAACCGTGATCCACGCCTGTTCAATGATCCGGACCGGATGAATCCCGGCCGCACCGACCATCGGCATATCGCCTTCGGCCACGGCATCCACTACTGCCTCGGCGCCGCCCTGGCCCGCACCGAGGCGACGATCGCCCTCACCAGGCTGCTCGACCGCATCCCCACCCTGTCGCTGAACGCCGGGTTCGACGACCTGGTGTGGCGCAAGAGCCTGCTCATCCGGGGGTTGGCCGAGCTGCCCGTGCGGATCGCGCCGGCGTCGGATTCGCCTGCGCTCGCGTTCGCGATGGAATCTTCGGCACCGTGACGGCGCGGTGCGATGCGGGCGCTGTCGCCCGCATCGCACCGAACGGGACCGGTCGAGTGGAGGCGCGATCTGCCCGCGACGTACGGTGCACAGATGTCCCAGAAGCTGTCTCATGGTGTGTCGGGTGCGCTTCGACGTTTCGCCGGGTGGGTTGCCCGCGGATCGGTCGGCCATCCGATGCTGGAAGGCATCGACTACTGGGATGAACTGAAGGACTCGCCGTCCCAGATGGAGATCTGTTTCGCCATCTTCGTGAATGTCCTCGAACTGGACGAATCCGGCGAGCCGATCAACGAGAAGTATGCCGAGCGGCGCGCTGCCACGTGGCTGTATCGGTACTGCACCGGTGAGCTCCCGCCAGGTGAGCCGGCGCTGGAGTCATGGGAATGTGAGCTCTATTGATCCGAGGGGAATACCGGGCACCGGCCCCGGTCTTGCACCGAACATGACCAGTGCTGAGCTGTTGATCGACGGGTTCGGGCGGATCCGGGAGAACGTGCGCGGGGCAGTGGAGGGGTTGACGGGGGCCGAGCTGGGGGCGCGGCTCGATCCGGAGGCCAACTCGATCGCCTGGCTGGTGTGGCACCTGACCCGGGTGCAGGACGACCACATCGCGGATGTGGCGGGGACCGAGCAGGTGTGGACCCGCGATGGCTGGGTGCGGCGGTTCGGGTTGCCGTTCCCGGCGGCCGACACGGGGTACGGGCATTCCGCGGCCGAGGTCGATGCGCTCGCGCAGGTGCCTGCGGAGCTGTTGCTCGGCTACCACGACGCGGTGCACGCCCAGACGGTCGACTACGTCGCCGGGCTCACCGATGCCGATCTGCCGCGCGTGGTCGACACCCGCTGGGAGCCGCCGGTCACGCTCGGTGTTCGGCTGATCAGCGTCATCGACGACGACATCCAGCACTCGGGCCAGGCGGCGTTCATTCGCGGGATTCTCCTGCGCCGCCGATAGCGCGGCGCGACCAGCACCCGCCGCTCTGTCCGGCACCCGGGGGCCGCGATATCGCCGCGCCGCCCGCCCGCAGCGCTGTGTGGCACAAAATGTTCAGGAACGGTTGAGCTCGGGGATGGGGGAGCGGGCAGTCCAGCGGTTGTGGGTGCGGTGCACCTCGACCGGGTGGGCGAAGGTCGCCGAGATCGTTTCGGTGGTGATGGTCTCCTCGGCGGTCCCGCACGCCACGGTACGGCCCGCAGCGATCAGCAGGGCGTGGGTCGTGGTGCTCGGCAGCTCCTCGAGGTGATGGGTGACCAGGATCGACGCCACTTCCGGATGGGTCCGGTCGAGCGCGTCGATCGTCTCCAGCAGCTGTTCGCGAGCGGCGACATCGAGGCCGGTGGACGGTTCGTCGAGCAGCAGCAGGCGCGGATCGGCGATCAGGGCGCGGGCGATCAGGGTGCGGCCGCGCTCACCCTGTGACAGCGTCGGCCATATCTCGCCGGCCTTCCCGGACAGGCCGACGGTGTCGATCATGGCGTGCGCGCGAGCCAGATCGTCGGCCGACGGACTCCAGCGCATCGGGGTATCGATCGTGCCGGTGAGCCCGGTGAGCACCACCTCGCGCACCGTCAACGGATACCGCAGGGGATGGCGCGGGTTGACATGCCCGATGGATCGGCGCAGCCGCTGCAATTCCACCCGCCCCAGCTGCTCGCCGAGCACATGGACCGTGCCGGAGGTCGGGTGGGTGACAGCGCCGCACAATCCGAGCAGGGTGCTCTTGCCCGCACCGTTGGGCCCGAGTAGTGCCCAGTGTTCGCCGGCGTGCACGGTCAGCGAGATGCCGTCGAGGATCTGTTTGCCCTCGCGCCGGAAGGTCACCTCGGTCAGATCGAGCACCGGTGTGGTCACGAGAACGCCTCCTTCAGGGCGGTGAGGTGGGTGCGGCTGAATTCTGCGGCCGCCGTGGGGTTTCGGGCCGCGATCGCGTCCGCGAGCTGTTCGTGGGCGGCGTGATCGGCTCGCTCGGAGGGGACCGGGCGGATCTCGAGCATGTCGATCATCGCCAGTCGCAGGCGCGGCAGGAATGCGTCGAACAGCTGCACCAGGATGTCGTTGTGGGCGGCGACGAGGACCGCGCGGTGGAACTGCATGTCCGCGTCGACGTGCTCGGCGACCGTCTGCCCCGGCACGTTCCGGCCGGCCAGCGCGCGCCGGATCGCCCGCAGGTCGGTGGGGGTGCGCCGGTGCGCGGCCAGGGCGGCCGCCTCGGCTTCGATGGCGATGCGGGCCTCGATCACCGAGGCGATGGTGGCGCGACGCAGCACGATGTCCCATTCCTCGCTGACATCGAGTGCCGTGACGAACACCCCCGCGCCCTGTCTGCTGGCCAGCACGCCCTTGCCCGCCAGCTCGCGGATCGCTTCGCGCACCGTCGAGCGGCCCACACCCAGTTGCGCGGCCAAGGTCGTCTCGCCGGGGAGCCGGTGTCCCAGCGGCCATTCGCCGCCGCGGATGCGTGCCAGCAGCAGTTCGGCTGCCTGCTCGGCCAGCGGATGCCGGCGTACCTGGCTGTCCATGCGCCAACCTCTCTACTTGTCTGAGGAGTTGTGTATAGTCTAGGCCATGCTCGCCTACCGCCTGCTCCTCGACCGCCACGGCGGGGCCTGACCGATCGGCCACCCCGCCGTGGGGTTTCGTCGTCGGCCGGTCACCTCCTTTCGTGACGGCCGCACGGCCAGGAAGCAGAACCATGACATCGCGTGCATTCCCCACCATCGACACGCCGGCGGGCCGCATCCCCGCGCAGGCTCCCGCGTGGAACCGGCAGCGGCATTCGCAGATGCCCTCGCACCGCTACCGCAACGTCTACGAACGTGTGGATGTGCCACTGGTGCACCGTGATTGGCCTTCGGCGCAGATCGTTCAGGCGCCGCTGTGGGTGCCGGTAGACCTGCGTGACGGCAATCAAGCGCTGGCCGAACCGATGGATCCCGCACGCAAACGGCGATTCTTCGAACTGCTGGTCGCCATGGGATACAAGGAGATCGAGGTCGGCTATCCGTCGGCCTCGCAGACCGATTTCGATTTCGTGCGGTTGCTGGCCGACACCGATATCGCGCCGTCCGACGTCACCATTGTGGTGTTCACGCCCGCCCGGCGGGATCTGATCGAACGGACCGTCGCATCGGTGCGTGGACTGCGCAACGAGGTCGTCATCCACATGTACACCGCTACCGCGCCGGTATGGCGCAACACCGTGCTCGGCAAGGACATTCGTGAACTGCGCGACATGATCCTGGCGGGCGGACGCGATGTGCTCGAATTCGCGGGCGATCTGCCCGATGTGCGCTTCGAGTTCTCCCCGGAGGTGTTCAACCTGACCGAACCGGGTTATGTGCGCGATATCTGCGATGCGATGACCGAGCTGTGGGATGCCAGGCCCGAACGGCCGGTGATCCTCAACCTGCCTGCGACGGTGGAAGTGGCGACGCCGAATGTGTACGCCGATCAGATCGAGTACATGCATCGCACCTTGGCGCGGCGTGACGGCGTCATCCTGTCGGTGCATCCGCACAACGATCGCGGCACCGGCATCGCCTGCGCCGAACTCGCCGTGCTGGCCGGGGCGCAGCGGGTGGAGGGCTGCGTGTTCGGCAACGGTGAACGCACCGGCAACGTCGACATCGCCACCCTCGCCTTGAATCTGCACGCCCAGGGTGTGGACCCGATGATCGACTTCTCCGATATCGACGAGATCCGCCGCACCGTCGAACACTGCACCCGGCTGCCCATCCCCGAGCGCCATCCCTACGTCGGCGATCTGGTGCATACCGCGTTTTCGGGCACCCATCAGGACGCCATCAACAAGGGCCTGGCCGAGCACCGTGCCCGCGCCGCCGCCACCGGCCGCCCCGAACGCGAGCTCGACTGGCGGGTCCCGTATCTGCCGATCGACCCCGCCGACCTCGGCCGCAGCTACGACGCGGTGATCCGGGTGAATTCCCAATCCGGCAAAGGTGGCATCGCCTACCTGCTGAACAGTGAATTCGGCATGGACCTGCCGCGGCGCCTGCAAATCGATTTCGCCCGGCACGTACAACAACACACCGACGGTACCGGTGCCGAGATCACCGCGGCCGAGCTGCGCGAACTGTTCGACCGGACCTACCTGGCCACCGGTCCCGCCACCGTCACCCTCGACCACTGGCAGTCCGGCGAATCCACTACCACCATCACCCTGACCGCCGACGGGCGCACGCACACCACCGACCATCACGACGTCGGGCCGATCGACGCACTGGCCTGCGCGCTCCGGGACATCGGCCGCCCGGTGGAAGTCCTGGCCCTGCATCAGCAATCGCTCGGCGCAGGCAATGCCGGTCCGGCCATCACCTACCTCGAGTACCGGATCAACGGCCGAACCGGATGGTCGTGCGGCCGTAGCGATTCCGTGCTGACCGCGTCCATGGCCGCGGTCATGGTGGCCGCGAACACGGCCGTGCCCTCGATGATCTGACGGTCGGCGGTGCGGTGGTCGCTCGCGATCATCGCACCGCCTGGTTCGCTCCGGGGCAGCTCGGTGCCCCGGGGGAGTGCAGCCGGCCGCACTCGGCCGCGGCGCAGCCGGGCGGATGTCCTACTCGCCCGTCCGTCCGTCGATGCGTTCGCGGAGGAAGTCGGCGTGGCCGTTGTGGCGGGCGTATTCCTCGATCATGTGCAGGTAGATCCAGCGCAGGGTGTATTCGGTGCCGGTGACGGGGTGGTGGCAGCGGTGGTCGAGGGGGAGGGCGGCCACGGCGGCGTCGGCCGCTTCGATCTCGCGGTGGTAGGTGGCGAGGTCGGTGGCCGGGTCGACGTCCGGGACGTCGTCGAAATCGCCGTCGGGGTTGTCCTCGGAGCAGTAGAGGTAGCCGAGGGATTCGCCGGCGGCGGTGACGCGGAACCAGCCGCGTTCGTTCTCGGTGAGGTGCCGGACGAGACCGTGCAGGGACATCTTCGACGGGGCGACGCACCGTTGCGCGAGCTGAGCGGCGTCCAGGCCCGCGCATTTCAGCAGCAGCGTCTGGCGGTGGTAGGCCAGCCAGGACTGCAACATCGGCCGTTCCTCGGCCACGGACAACGTCTCGATCCGATCGATCTCGGGGGCTATCCATGCCACCGGGGGACTGTACCGCGCGGGCCACGCAAGCGTGGGATGAATTTTCGGCGGCGCCGGACTCACCGGGCGGCGCTGAACCGATCCGCCGCAGAACCGCGCAGATGACCTGCCGGGAGGCTGCGTCCGCACAACACCAGCAGCAGGTCTTGGGCGCGGCCGGTGAGCGGGGCGCCGGTGCCGTAGGTCCAGTCGAGGTCGTCGGCGCGCAGCTGGATGCCGTCGAGGTCGACGCCGAAGTACTTCACCTGCTTCGGCCGCACCGATTCCAGCACCGGTCGCAGCCGATGTTCGGGCAGCACGTCGTCGAGGCCGAGGCCGACGGTGATATCGAGGCCGTGGATGATGTCGTGGCTGAGGGCGCCGACGTAGCCACCGCCGGGCGGCTTCCATGGGTGGTGCACGTTGTCGTGCAGGCAGGTCAACAGCTGTGACGAGGCCATGTGCGCCGCGTCGGCGCGGGCGCTGCGATCGGACATGCGGTTGAAATTGCCGCCTGCCCTGATCATGCCGAGGACGAACCGCGGCAGCGAGAGCCGGTACGGCATGGTGATGTGGGCGACGACTTCGCGCACCCGCCACCCCTCGCACAGCGTCGGCGCGTCCCAGCCCGTTTCGTCCAGCCCGCCCAGCACCTCGGTGAGATATCGGCGTTGCTCGGCGACCACCGTTCGGACATCGGTTTCGGTCATTGTCGACTCCTGTTCGTCGCGCATCGGCCGGCCGCGCACACCGGCCGTTCAGGGATAGGACCGGTCGAGAGGACGGAATTCATCGGCGAGCGCGGGATGAGGTCGGCGTCGTCCTGTCCCGGCGCAGCTGCCCGGTCGTCGAGGCGATCGCGGTGAGCGCGGGCGACCTCGGCGCGGGGGCGGCCGCGTGCTGTGCCAGGATTCGAGGTCGGTTGCACGCGAGGAGCGACTCGGGTCCGAGCCGGTCGCCGGGAGGAACACCGATGCCGACGAGAGCGCTCACCCAGCAGACCTTCGACCAGGTCATCGCGAGCAACCACATCGTGCTGGTGGAGTTCTGGGCATCCTGGTGCGGCTGGTGCACCCGTTTCGCGCCGGTCTATCAATCCTCGGCCGATACCCATCCGGACATCGTGCACGCCACCATCGACGGTGAGGCCGAACCCGGCCTGGTCGCCGCCGCCCAGGTCGACAGCTATCCGTGGCTGATGGGTTTCCGTGAAGGCCTGCTGGTGTACTCGCAGGCCGGCTACCTGCCCGCCGGCCACCTCGAAGAACTGGTCCAGCAGATCCGCTGGATGGACATGGACGCCTACCGCCGCACCATCGCCGACGCCGCCCGCACCCAGGCATCCCCACCGCAGCCCGCGCCGCAGCAGGCCGCCCAGCCCCGGCTGGCGGGCTTGGCGCCCGGTTCCTCCCGGTACGGGTGGCCCGGTCTCTGAGCCGAATCCCGTCGCACGCACGATCCACACCCCCGCGCCACGAGAATTCGTGGCGGTCGGCGGGCCCCGCCCATCCGCTAAGGTATGCGGCAGTTTCGTGGAGGGATTGCGGGTGGATCGACGGCTGGCGGTGGGGCAGGAGTTCGCCGGTTATCGGATCGAACGGCTGCTGGGGGAGGGCGGCATGGGGCAGGTGTACCTGGCGCATGACCGGGATCTGCCTCGGATGGTCGCGTTGAAGCTGCTCAGCCCCGTAATCGGGGACGACGACGAGGTGCGCGCACGATTCCTGCGGGAAGCCGATACCGCGGCGCGGCTCGCGCACCCGAATATCGTCGCGGTGTATGCCAGGGGGCAGGAGCAGGACCGGCTGTGGATGTCGATCCAGTACATCGAGGGCACCGATGTGGCGACCGCACTGCGGGAGGGGCCGATCCGGCCCGCCGACGCCGTCCGGATCACCGAGGAAACGGCGAAGGCCCTCGATCACGCGCATCGGTTCGGTGTGTTGCACCGAGATGTCAAACCCGCCAACATCCTGCTGGAATGGGGACCGCAACGGCAGGTCTACCTCACCGATTTCGGTATCGCGAAGGCCCTCGACCGCGTCGACGGCCTGACCAGGACCGGGGAGCTGTACGCCAGTTTCCATTACGCGGCGCCGGAGCAGTTCGAATTGCGCGCCGACACCGACCACCGCGCCGATGTGTACGCCCTCGGCTGCACCCTCTACTACATGCTGACCGGGGAGCTGCCCTATCCCGGGGCCAGCACCGGTCAGCTCATCGCCGCCCACCTCAACGCACCGGTGCCGCGTCCGAGCGCGCGCAACCCGGCGGTTCCACCGGCCTTCGACGACGTCATCGCGAGAGCCATGGCCAAGAATCGCGACGAAAGATACGGCAGCTGTGGTGAATTGGCGGCCGCTGCCCGCCGGGCATTGACCGCGCCGCGCGCGACCGGCCCGACAGCGTTGTCTCCGAACGCCGCGCCGGGAGCCGGATCCGGCGACCGGCCCGCGGTCGCCACTTCCGCGATGAACCGGGCGCCGGCATCGCGATGGCGCACCGCACGCAAACCACTGGCCGCGGCGCTCGCCGCCCTCGCGCTCTTCGCCGCCGCCGCCATCACCGCGGTGGTGCTGCGCGGCGGCGGCGACCCGCAGATGCCCGCACCGCCCACGCCGCCCGCCGGGGCACAGGCGGCCGCCGAACACGCGGCCTGCGAGTACAGCAAGCTGATGGCCACCTACGACTACGACGATCCCGACAGATGGGAGCAACGCGTCTATGACGGTGCGACCGGCGAATGGGAAACCCAGGCGCAGGGGGTGCTGCCGGTGGTCGGGATGCTCGTGGCCTCCGACCCGATCCGGTCACGTGCCGCCGACGCCGCATGCACCGCCACCATGAGCGCTGCCGACACCGTCGCCGACGTCGATGTGCTGCTCACCCAGATCAACTCGCCGCCGGGCAAACCGGAGGAGACCGAGCAGATCTCGATGTCGGCTCGCATGGAGCTCGTCGATGGCCGATGGCTGTGCAGCAGGCTCATCACCCCGCTGCTGCCCAACTGACGGCGACCCGTGATACCGAGACCGGCCGGTATGTGATCGTGGTCTCGGCCGGCCGAATCCATACTGCCCGTGGGTGCACCGCTCCTAAGCTGTACCCGCTGCACGATGGAGGTTGATCTTGACGGTCGAGGTGCCGACTCACCCCGGGACCGGCGCGTTGCGGGCCGGTCGGGATCCGGTGCCACGCCCCGAGCCGCCGGTCTCGATGATCGAGCGGATGACCCTCATCCTGGACGCTTTCGACGGTGCCACCCCGATACTCACCCTGCACCAACTGGTCGAACGCACCGGCTTGCCCCGCTCCACCGTCCACCGCATCCTCGATCAGATGATCCGGCTGCGCTGGCTCGCGCACGCACCCGGCGGCTACCGGCTCGGCCTGCGCGTGCTCGAACTCGGCGGACTGGCCGCCGGGCACAACGAGATCCGCGACGCGGTGAGCCCGCTGCTGCACGACCTGTGCAGGCACAGCGATCTCGAACTCGTCGGGCACCTCGGCGTGCTGGACGGGCGCGAGGTCCTCTACCTGGACAAAGTGGGCGGCCGGCATACCGCGAACGTCCCCACCCGGCTGGGCGGGCGCATGCCAGCGCACAGCACCGCCCTCGGCAAGGCCATGCTGGCCGCACTGGAGCCGAGCGTGGTCGACGCTTCGTTCCGGGAGCGGCTACCGCAGCTCACCGCTCGCACCATCGGCGACCGCGTCGAACTGCACCGTGAACTGGCCCGTATCCGGCACCGGCAGGGCGTCGCGGTCGACAATGAGGAATCGGTGCCCGGAATAGGTTGTGTCGCGGTGCCGGTGCGCAGGCGGGGGATGGCGGTCGCGGCTCTGTCGCTGAGCACCCGGGTAGGGGCCGACCGGTCCGCCACCGATATCAGCAGTCAGGCCCGCATGCTCATGAGTCTCGCGCGGGAAGCCGCGGATGTGCTGGCGTCTCGTTTCTGACCGCGGCGTCACCACGCCCATCGGACGGCCGGGTCGTCACAGCGGAGTAGTCTTCGTCGCAGAAACCGTCCACACCGCTCGTCGTCGAGCACGAGGAGTGCGATGGAGCAGCAGGTCAGCGACAGGTATCGCCGATGCGGTGCTGGCGAGTGCGCACGCCGGGCCCGATGGGGAGCGGCCCGCGGGCATACACCTCAGCGATGTCCCGGCCATGAACTATCAGCGGCATCTGTTCCGGGAACGCGAGATCCGCTGCGTCACCGCCAATACCCGCGACGACGCGCACGAGTTCCTCGCCGCCGCGGGCCGGCAGCGCATCCACCTGGCCACCCACCCCGATCCGCTCGACGCCGCCGATCGCGCCCTCGGCGACCTCGCGCACGGACGATTCGCGGCGCCGCGGTGCTCGTTCCGTGCCGGATCAGGACACGGTTGGGCGTTGAGTCGATATCGGTTGGCGCATCCGGCTTGACCCGGTAGGGCACCGTTCGTACCTTCGCGGATACGGCCGGGCCGGTGTGCCGACACCGTCTCCCCGGCAGGCACTTTCGGGTGTGAACGGCGGTGATCACGATGGCCGGACAGTGTGGTCGGACCATTATTCGTACTGCGGCAACATTATTCGCGGCAGTTCTGCTCGCGCTCGGTACCGGGTGCTGGAGTGCTGCGGCCAGGGGAGACGGCTGTGCGGCGGCGGAACTGGTCGTCGCCCGCGGCACCCATGAGCCGGGATATCTCGGTGCGGTGGTGGGCGATCCGCTGTACGCCGCGGTGACCGAGACGGTGCCGGTGAGCGTCGGGGCCTATCCGGTGCGTTATCCCGCCGACCTGCTCGATCCGGGGTCGGTCGGCCAGGGCACCACCGATCTGGTCGGCCACCTCGTCGACCGTTCCGCACAGTGTCCGGGACAGCGCTACATCGTCACCGGGTACTCACAGGGTGCCCTCGTCGTGCACGGGGCGCTGGGCACCGGAGTGATGGCCCTGATGCCGGGAATCCGGCAGCTGCCGCCCGCGCTGGCGCCACGGATCGCCGCGGTGCTGCTGTTCGGTGATCCGCTGCGGCTCAACGCGTGGTCGGTCACCGACATCTATGCGGCCCGGACCAGGAGTTATTGCGCGCCAGGCGATCCGATCTGTGAGCTCGGCGCGATGAACCCGGACGCGCACGTCGGCTACCGCGACACCATCGCCGCGGCAGCCGACTTCGCGACTCGCCTGCTCTGAGCTGCCGGATTACCAGTGCAGGCCCGGCACCACCCTGGCCATCCGCGCCGCCGGGCCCGGCAAGGCCATGAGCGGCAGCAGGACCGGCGACAGCGCGGTCAACGGGTTGCGCGGCTGCTCGGCGAACTGATCGGCGGTGGCCGCACCGGGGCCTTCCGGCCGGGGCGCTACCCCGGCGGCGGCCTTCGATTCACCGAAGATCCGGTACCCCTGGTGCATTATCGTGCGCTTGACCGACGGCATCAGCAGCTCCACCGCCTGCGCGAACGTGCCGACCGGCGTGTCGATCCGGTCGGGGCGTTCGACCAGCGCGCGCACCACGATGGCCGCCGCCTGCGCAGGGTCGGGGACCGGCAGTGAACGGTAGAGATCGGTCGGCGCGATCATCGGCGTGCGCACCAACGGCATCCGCACCGAGGTGAACGTGATGCCCGCATCGCGATTCTCCACCGCGGCGATCTCACTGAAATTGTCCAGCGCCGATTTGCTGGCGACGTAGGCGGCGAACCGCGGCACCTTCGTCTGCACCGCGATCGAGGAGATGTTGACGATGTGGCCGAAGCGGCGCTCGCGCATCGACGGCAGCAGCGCCAGGATCAGCCGGACCGCGCCGAAATAGTTGACCGCCATGGTCCGTTCGAAGTCGTGCATCCGGTCGGTGGAATTGAGCACCGAGCGGCGGATCGACCGGCCGGCATTGTTCACCAGGTAGTCGACCCCGCCGTGGTCGGCGAGAATCGTGGCGACCAGGGTGCCGACGGCCTCGGCATCGGTGATATCGCATGGATAGGCGTGCGCGTCACCGCCATCGGCACGCACCGCCTCCGCCGCGGCCGCCAACTCCGCGCGGCCACGCGCCACCATCAGCACTGTCGCACCGCGCCGCGCCACCGCATGCGCGGTGGCCAGCCCGATTCCCGACGACGCGCCGGTGATGAGCACTACCCGGCCGGTGAAGATCTCCTCGGAGGAGGCGGGCCGGTGACGATCCGGATCGAGGTTGGCGCGCCAGTACTCCCACAGCCGGGCCGCGTAGCTGTCGAACTCCGGCACCGGCAGCCCGCGCAGCAGCGCGCGGGTGGAATCGGAGACGAACTCCGCCGAGAACGACACGTGCGGCGCGACCGCTGCCGGAATGCCCACCCGTTCCAACAGGAAATCGCGCACCGCGGGCACGCCGGGCAGATGCGACAGCCCACTCAACGCGCGACGGCTGCCCGGCAGCGGACCCACGCCCGAGGGCGCGCCGGCCGCGGCGGCGAGCGCGCCGTAGATCTCACCGAAGGGTTGCGGGCGCGGATTCACCAGGTGGAACGTGCGCCCGTCCAGGCCCGGCCTGCGTACCAGCTCGACCATGGCCGCGGCCACGTAGTCGACCGGAACCACGTTGGTCGCGCCGAGATCGGGCAGCAGCAGCGGCAAGTCGGCGGGCAGCCCGCCCAGCGCGGCAATGGCGGGGAAGAAGTAGTAGGGGCCGTCGATCTTGTCCATTTCGCCGGTACGGGAATCGCCGACGATGATCGCCGGCCGGTACACCCGCCAGCGCACGCCCTGGGATTCGCGCACCATTTTCTCTGCCGCGAACTTGGTGCGATGGTAGGGCGAGGTCAGGCGCTGCCCGAGATCGAAATCCTCTTCGAAGAACTGGCCGCGATGATCACCGGCCACCGCCACCGAAGAAACGTGATGCAGCACCGCGTCGAGTTGTTTCGCCAGTGCCAGAACCGAATTCGTGCCGCGCACATTCGCCGCGTGCGCGGTGGTCTCGTCGGCGGTCATATCGTAGACGGCGCCGAGATGGATGATGTGATCGGCGGCGGGTGCGGGCTCGGTGAGTCCGAGGCCGTCCGCGGTCAGGTCGCCGACCAGCGGGTGCAGCCGTTCGCTCCCGCGCCAGCGAGTCGCCAGCGAGGCGAACTTGGCCAGCGATTCGGGGCGAACCAGCACGTGCACCTGTGCGTCCGGTTCATTGTCCAGAATTCCTTGCACGACACGACGACCCAAAAATCCGGTACCGCCTGTCACAATAAAAGAGACCACTGTCTACCCCTGCTGTTCACTCGAAGCCGTTGTCGCACAGAGCTGTCCGGCATGCAGCGGTGAATGCGGACAATCGAAGATTTCGACCCCCCGAAAGATTTCGCCGGGCCGAAAGTAGGAACACCTTCGTCCTGACTGACCGGAACAATAATCGGGGTTACCCGTCGGTAGCAAGCCGGATGGGCGCGGAGTCGTTGTGGGAATGGTCACGACGGCGCCGACGGGGATTTTGTGTGTTACAACAGTTTTCAGATAAGGATTATGAAACCGAGGGTGACAGATAATCGAATCGCGCGTCCAGAGCGGACAATCGGTCGCTTGACCAGATGTCGCCTACCGGATCAGGACGGCCGTCGCGTAGGGAATTCCTCGGCCAGCTCCTCGAACACGGCGGTATTCATCGCGAAGGCCCGCTGACCCTCATCGAGGACGCGGCGACGCTCCAGATCGTCGAGCGGGATCCGGTCCAGCAGCGCCCGGTACTCGCGTTTGAACGCGGCCGGGTTGCCGACGCCGTCGAAGACGTAGAACCGCACACCATCACCCCGGTGGGGCAGATTCCACAGTTTCTCTGCGGTCCCGCGGATGACCTGGCCACCGGACAGGTCGCCGAGATAGCGGGTGTAGTGATGGGCGATATAGCCGCCCGGCCACTCGCGCGCGCACTCATCGATGCGCGCGGCGTAGGCGGCGGTGGCGGGCAGCGGTTCGAGCCCGTCACGCCACCGCGGGCCGGCCAGATGGGCGAGGTCGCGCTCGAGTTCGGCGGTGCGAGCCAGCTCGGGGCGGATGAACGGCCCGGCGATCGGGTCATCGGCCAAAGCGTCCCAGCGGCCCTCCAGCGCGCGGTAGATGAACCAGAGCTGGCCGGTGTAGCGCAGGTAGGACTCGACCCCGAGCTCGCCGCCGAGCATGTCGGAGATGAACGAGGAGTTCTCCGCCTCTTCGTGCTGACGGGCGGTGGCGCTGCGGATCTGCACCGAGAACGGCAGCGGCTCCGCGGTAGCGTGATCGGTCTCCGACACATTCGGACCGTGCGACATATCCGAAACCACCTCACCCTCACTGAAACCGTCTGCGCGGCCGGCCGCGGGCCCGGGCACGCCGTGGCGGGACCGCGCCGCGGCGGACCGATCGCTTCGACGATACCGGCTCACCGATATTCCCGCGACGGGCTCACTTCTGCTTGCGGAGGTAGGGCGGGATCTCCTTGCGCAGGTACGGCGGCAGTCCGGCGGGCCTGCGACGGCGCCGGACGATGGGCCGGCGCAGGTTGCCGAAGCGGCGCAGCACCGGCGGGCGCACCACCGTCCGGTCGAACCATTCGCCGAGGGTGACACCGGCGGCCAGCGCACACCCGACACCGAGGGCGGCCAGCAATTGATTGGCCCCGATCAGCAGTTCGTCGTTGAGCGTGCCGTACAGGCCGCGATAGACGCTGAGGCCCGGCAGCAGCGGGGTGATGCCCGCGACCGCGACGATCAACGGAGGGGTCAACGCGCGCCGCGCCATCAGACCACCGGCGAGGCCGATGATCGTGGCCGCGGCGCCGGAGGACACCACCGGCCCGAACCCGGCGTGCTGAACCAGCAGGAAGACGACGGTGCCCACCGCGCCGCTGAGCGCGGCGGCGGCCAATGCCCGGCGCTCGGCGTAACAGGCCAGCGCGTAGGCCAGCGCCGCCACCGCACCGGCGAGCAGTTTGGCAGGCAGATCGGTGAAGACCCGGGCCGGAGTGAGATCCAGCGGGGGTGAGGTGGCACCGAGGATCTGGCCCATCCGCAGCGCCAGCGCGATCCCGGCGACGATGCCGCCGGTCATCATCACCACCTCCAGCATGCGTGCCGCCGCGGTGATCGGGCTACCGGTGATGGCGTCCTGCACCGAACCGACCAATTGCAGACCACTGAGCAACACGGTGATACCCGCCGCGATGATGAGCGTCGGGTCGACGTCGATGCCGAGCGGTTCGGCCAGCGTCGCCAGCACGATCGCGGGTGCGGCGGCGATCGCACCGCCGACCATGTGCTGGAAGAAGAAGGGCAGTCCGTATCGATTGAGAATCCGGTTGACGCGGTCGATCGCCGCCGTGGCGGCGAAGCTGATCACCGCGACCAGCGCACCGGCACCGAGCAGCACCGCGATCGAGGCGGCGAGCAGTGACCAGCCGAAGGTCGCCACCCAGCGCGGATAGGGGTGTGGCGCCGAGGTGATGGCGTCGAGCGCCGCACGCGCGTCTTCGGGGTCGACGATCTGGGTGCGGATGCGCCGGGTCAATCGGTCCACCGCCGCCAGCCGGGTGAAATCCATCCCCCGGTAGTGCACGATGCGCATGCTGCTGGCCGGCGGCAGCGAGCGGCCACGGTCGGCCCAGATGCGGATGGCGTCGAAGGTGACATCGACATCGCAGCGCGCCAGACCGTAGGTGGCCGCGATGAACCGGACGGTCGTGGTGGTGTCGTTGACCGAGGTGCCGGAGGCCAGCACCACCTCACCCATCCGCACGGCGAGGTCGAGCACCTCGGCGACCTTGGCGTCGTCGGTGAGGTCGATCGGCTGCAGCGGCGTCGGAGCGGCGACGATGGTGTCGGCGGTCGCCTGCCGGTCACCGACCAGCCGCCCGACGGCCTGCGTCACCACGGGCAGCCGCAGAAATCTGCGTCGTCGTGGACCACGCGCCGCGAAATCGTCGACGCGTGGTTCGCCGATGTCTCCTCCCGAGGGCGCGCCAATAGCCATAGCCGTGAAGGTAGTCACCCTGACCGGGCCCGCGCATCGTGATACCCGCAACCGCAGGCAGACGCGGTATCCGCCGTCCCGGCGGCCGGGGCGAACCGTGCTGTGGTGACCGATCTCGCCCCGCGTTCTTTCGGCCCGGCGCCGACGGATGCGGCTATGGTCGGGTCATGGCTACCGGCAGCGCATCGACGGCAGATCACCTTCGTGAAGCCCTGGACGGACCGTGGGGCGAGGTCCGAGAACAGGCAAGGGAACAACTGGCGGGCGACCGGTTCGCCGGCGACCCCGAACTCGACCACCGCGCCGCACGGGCCAGGGTGCTCGAGCAGATGCGGGCGCTGGCCGGGCTCGGTATCGCCGAACGCGGCTTTCGCCGGGAGAACGGCGGTACCAGTGAGCCGGGCGCGGCCGTCGTCGGGCTGGAAATGCTGGCCTACACCGACCTGTCGCTATGGGTGAAATCGGGCGTGCAGTGGGGCCTGTTCGGCGGCGCGGTGGAAAACCTCGGCACCGAGCGGCATCGCGATTTCATCAAACGGCTGATCTCGCTGGATCTGCTCGGCTGCTTCGCGATGACCGAATCCGGCCACGGCAGCGACGTCGCCAATCTCGAAACCACCGCGACCTACGATCCGGCCACCCAGGAATTCGTGGTGCACACCCCGACCCCGTCGGCGCGTAAGGACTACATCGGCGGCGCGGCCGAACACGCCCGCATGGCAGCGGTTTTCGCGCAGCTGATCACCGCCGAGGGCAATCACGGCGTGCACTGCCTGCTGGTGCCGATCCGCGACGAGCAGGGCAACGACCTGCCCGGCGTCACCACCTCTGACTGTGGGCTCAAGGGCGGGCTGCCCGGCGTCGACAACGGCCGCATCGTCTTCGACCACGTGCGCGTGCCCCGGGAGAACCTGCTCAACCGCTACGCCGACGTCGCGCCGGACGGCACCTACAGCTCCGAGATCGAGAACCCGAGCCGCCGGTTCTTCACCACCCTCGGCACCCTGGTGCGCGGCCGCGTGAGCGTGGGCGGCGCCGCGGCGGCGGGCGCGCGGGTGGCGCTGAGCATCGCAGGCCGCTACGCCCTGAAGCGCCGACAATTCGGCGACCCGGACGACGGCGGCGAGATCCTTCTGCTGGACTACCGCAATCACCAGCGCAGACTGCTGCCGCTGATCGCACGGTCCTACGCGCTGGCCTTCGCGCAGAACGACCTGGTCCGGCGCATGCATCTGGTGCAGACCGGCCAGGACCTCGATCCGGGCGCCCAACGCGCGCTGGAGAAGCGCGCCGCGGGCCTCAAGGTCGCCCAGACCCGGCACGCCACCCGTGCCATCCAGGAATGTCGCGAAGCCTGCGGCGGCGCCGGCTACCTCACCGAGAACCGCCTGGTCACCCTCAAGGCCGATACCGATGTGTTCACCACCTTCGAAGGCGACAACGTCGTCTTGACCCAGCTGGTCGCCAAGGAACTGCTGACCGCCTACTCCGATGAGGTGCGCGATCTCGACGCGCTGGGCTGGGTGCGCTTCGCCGCCACCATGGCAGGCGATGTGGTGCGCAAGCGCTCGGGGGTGCGTCAGCTGATCCAGACCCTGCGTGATCGCGGCGACGAATCCGTCGACGAGGGCGATCTGTCCAAGCGCGCGGTCCAGTTGCAGTTGTTCGCCGACCGCGAGGACTATCTGGTCCGCACCGCGGCGCACCGGCTGCGCGCGCGGGCCGAGGAGACCAGCCCGTTCGAGGCGTTCAACAACGCGCAGGATCATATTCTGGCCGCGGGCTCGGCCCATATCGATCGGCTGGTGCTCGAGGCGTTCATCGAGGGCATCAGCGGAATCGAGGATCCCGACGCCCGCGCCTTGGCGGAGACGGTGTGCGATCTGTTCGTCTACGCCACCCTCGAAGAGAATCTGGCGTGGTTCATCATGCACAGGTTCATGTCGGTCGAGCGGGGCAAAGCGGTGCGGCGCGGAGTGAACGAACTCGTCGACCGGTTGCGCCCGGACGCGCTGACGCTCATCGAGGCGATGGGCGTGCCCGAATCCATGCTGCGCGCGGCCATGCTCGACGACGCGAGCGTCTACGAGCGGCAGTGAGAGGGTAGGGCCTGTCTCGTCCGCGCCGAGTGGCACGATGCGCTCGGCGCGGGTCCTGCACGCCGGGCTCGGGGGCGATCCGAGTCGGGCCGCACCCGCTCGGCGCGCGGGTCGTCACCCGGCCTGCGCCGTACGGCGCTGCACCTGCGCGATCCCCGAACACAGCAGCACCGACATCGCGATCGCCGCACCGGCGCCGCCGATGATGTCGGTGGCATGGTGATAGTCGAGGGCGATCATGCCGATAGCCGCCGATACCCACGCCACCACCGCGCAGCCGGCGATGATCAGCCGCGCCCTGGTGGATTCGATCAGCACCAGAAACGTCGTCGCGACCGCCACCAGATGCACGGTGTGCCCGCTCGGATAGGCGAGATAGTCGTGCAGTGGACGACCCCAGAACGGTTTGAGCGCCCAGGTATTGAGCCCGGCCGCGACTTCCGGCACCGCCACCATGCTCGCGGCGCGCCACCAGCGCTGCTGCCAGCCGAACCAGGCGGCGCCGGCCAGCATCAACGCGATCACCACCCAGGTGTTGCTCGCCAGCGCCAGCACCTCGGCGACCCACGGCCGGGGATCGAGGGCGGCGCTGATCGGTTCGCCGATGCGCTGATCGAGGCCGGTCGGCCCGCCGTCGGGCGGGAAGCTCAGCGGAATCGCGACGGTGGCCGTGCCCGCGACCGCGGCCGCACCCCACGGGCCGGTTCGGTCGGGCATCGGCGCGTCGGGTGCGGTATCCGGTCCACGCGCCGCGGGTTCGCCCGTTCCGGGTGCTGCGATCACCGCAACGACGATAGTCATTGCCGCCGACAAGCGCCTACGGACCGTAGGTGAGGATGGCGGTGATCACCATCCACAGCACCCAGGCGAAGGCGATGACCATGCCGACCGCGAGGGTGGATCGCATGAACGCGCGCCCGAAATCGACGTCGCCGCGCTCCGGCGGATACAGCTTCCACGGGCTGTACCAGGGCGCCTGCAGCACCTTGGGCTTGGCGGCCTCGCGTTCGGCCTGCGCCAGCTCCTCGGCGTAGGCCTCGGCCTGCGCCTGCGCCGGACCGCCGTGCCACAGCGTGATATCGATGGGGCCGAGGAATCCTTCGTTGAGCAACTCCTGTGGGGCGGGCAGGTACGGCAGGATGCCGAGCCCGCGGAAGGCGATCGCGACGTCGTTGGCGGTCCAGAGGTGGTTCTCGGCCTGGGCCAGGGTGTCGAAGTAGTGCCGCAGGCGTTCCGGATCGTCGCCGAGAATGGCATCGAAACTCGGGTCGCTCCATGCTTGTTCGAGCTGTATCCGGGCGCCGCGCATCGGCACGATCAGCGCCACACCGTGCACCGCGCGCTGGCCGAGCCCGCGGGCCGCCAGCCAGTTCTGGAGCGCGAAGGTGTGATCGCGGGAGCGTTCCAGGGGGGTGCGCCGATCCTTGTTCTCCCAGACGGCGGGCTCACCGGAGACCGTCCACGCGCCGTTGAGCGGGATCTGCAGCACGCCCTCCTGGCGTGCCATCAGTGCTTCGGCCTCGATTACCACGCAGCTGGTCGGCGTCCAGATGACCGCATCGAACTGATGCAGGGTGTCCTGATGGAACAGGCTGCAATTGATGGTCGCGACCCCGTGTGGGCTACCGGGGTCCTTCCAGGTGCGCAACCAGTCGATCAATGCCCGTTCGGCATTGGTGCCTGCGCTGTTCTGCACTCGCACGAGCATTGGCGACCGCCCTTCACGTCGACACCCGGTACCGGACAGGATACGAGGCGGGTCGGCGCCGACCCGAGATTTGCGGCTCCGCGCTGTGTCCGGGGTGGACGGGCGTGGCGCCGGTCCGAAGGCTACCCGTCCGCGGGCTCCGCGGGAAGTTTTCCGGCGCGCACCGCGGCGACCAGCTCGGCATGATCGGCTTCGGTGCGGTCGGCGTAGCGCACCGCGAATTCGGCCACCGCCTCCTCGAAACGTTCGTCCTCGCCGAGATATCCGGCGGTGGCGCGTGGGTCGAGCGACCGGGTGTGCGCACGGGCCAGCAGTGCGCCCGCGAGCCTGCCGTAATCGTCGAGATCCTTCGAATCCAGTTCGGCAGGGTCGATCGCGCCCTTGAAGTTGCGGAATTGGCGCACCACGAACGGCAGTTCCCGCTCGGGTTCCTCGGCGGTCGCGGGCACCCGCATGCTCGTCCAGCCGAGCAGGATGTCGGTCTCGGCCTGAACCAGCCTGGCGCCCTGCACGATTCGCTCACCCTCGTGGCGCGGCGGGGCCGGCGCGACGAAGGGCGTCAACGCCGACGGATTGGCCTGCTTCAACTGCAGCACCAGCACTTCGCCGTCGTTGCCGTGCAGCAGTGCGACGTAGCTGTGCAGGCCGACGCTGCCCGTCCCGACGATACGAAACGCGATGTCGGACACCGAGAATCGGGCCAGCAAACCCTGCCTGGACTCGCGCAGCGTGCTCCCGTAGTTCTCCAGCGCGTCGATGGCGGCCTCGGCCACCGCCTCGTCGACATGGGTCAGAATCGGCGGATCGTTGACGAAACGCTGCTTACGAATGCCGGTTTCGTGGTCGTCGAGGTGCTCGGTCCATTTGGCGACCACCTTGGCGCTGGTGTTCTTACGGGCTTTCTTCGCCGCCTTCTTGAAATCGTCGAGCAGATCGTCGGCCTTGGCCTTGCTGATCATCGATTCGTCGGGCAGGGCGGTCCAGGACTCCATGAACGGCATCTCGGCCAGCGCGGCGATGGTGCGACGGTAGGAACGTACCGCGTCTCGCGCGGCATCACGGCAGTCGTCCTCGCTGGAGCCGCCCTCGCGCCCGGCCAGCACCAGGCTCGCCGCCAGCCGCTCCAGGTCCCACTCCCATGGCCCGGCCGCGGTCTCGTCGAAGTCGTTGATATCCATGACGATGTCGCCGTGCGGGGTGCCGTAGAGGCCGAAGTTGGCGGCGTGCGCGTCGCCGCACAGCTGGGCGGTGAGCCCGGTGACCGGCCCGGCGGCGAGGTCGGCGGCCATCAGACCGGCCGCACCGCGATAGAAGGTGAACGGCGAGGTGGTCATCCGTCCGATTCGCAGCGGGACCAGGTGCGCCAACCGGCCCGCATTGCTCGCCGCCACGAACGGGAGCACGCCGGGGCGATCCGGGGCGGCGGCCTCGCGATCGCGGGCGCTGAAGGGCACCTGTTCGCGCAGTGCCGCGCCGCGGGCGCGGACGTCGTCGGCGGAGACGTGGCTGCGGAGGTCGATTCGACTGCTCATCACCGCGTACGCTACCGACTCCGGCGCCGCGTACGGGTGCCCGGTACGGGAGTGAGCCCGCACGCACCCCGCACGGGGCCATGCGCTGCCCCCAGGTGCGGGCCGGATGGCGCGTGAGAGCGCCGATGCGGTATGCACGGGGCTGTGACAAGCGAATCGGGGACGACCGAATCCGGCCGGGGTGCCGAGCGCGAGGTGTTCGGCGGCGTCTTCGCCGACCGCATCCTGACCGTGCCCAACGCGCTGAGCGTGCTGCGGCTGATCGGCGTACCGGTGTTCCTGTGGCTGATGCTGGTCGAGCATGCCGACGGCTGGGCCTTCGCGCTGCTCGTCGTCAGCGGCGTCACCGACTTCCTCGACGGCAAACTGGCCCGGCTGCTCGACCAGTCCTCGAAGCTGGGCGCCCTGCTCGATCCGTTCGTCGACCGGCTGTATCTGGTGACCATCCTGGCCGCCTTCGTGATCCGCGGGCTGATCCCCTGGTGGGTGGCGGCGCTGCTGATCGGCCGCGACCTGATCCTGACCCTGACCCTGTCGGTGTACCGGCGCCGCGATCTGGATCCGCCCGAGGTCATCTATCTGGGCAAGGCCGCCACCTTCGCGCTGATGTCGGCGCTGCCCTGGCTGCTGGCCGGGCAGATGGACTGGCCGGGCGATGGTTTCGGCCGGGCCTTCGGTGGGGCACTACTGGTCTGGGGCACCGCGGTCTACGTCTGGACCGGCGTGCTCTACACCGGTAAGGCCATCGCCGTAGCACGGGCGATACCGCGCAGGACCGACCACTGATCCACGCTCGGACCGGCGCTCGCTATAGAGTTGCGTGCACCGTGCACAACGAAAGGATGCCTTGTGACCCAGACGCCCGAGGACCTGCGCTACACCGAAGAGCACGAGTGGGTGCGTCGGATCGGCCCCTCCAGGGTCCGGGTCGGCATCACCGACTACGCCCAGTCCCAGCTCGGTGACGTCGTGTTCGTTCAGTTGCCTGCCGTCGACGTCGATGTCGCGGCCGGTGAGAGCATCGCGGAGGTCGAATCGACCAAGAGCGTCTCCGACATCTATGCTCCCCTGAACGCGAAAGTTGTTGGGGCGAACCAGGAATTGGAGAACGCACCGGAGGCCTTGAACACCGACCCCTACGGTTCGGGGTGGCTGTTCGAGCTCGAGGTGAGCGATGCCGCGGCGCTGGACACCGCACTCGGTGAACTGCTCGATGCCGCAGGTTATCAAGGAGTTATCGGGGGCTGACCCGGCCTTCCCAGTTCTCCCTGCACGGGTCCGCCCCGGCAGGGTACGGTCAATGCCAACGGATGTGCTGCCGGCCGCTGGTGGGTTGTGCGGCCGCGACTCGAGGTCGCGGCGGTCGAGGCAGCAACTGCCTTATCAGGTTCGAGGAGGAGAGAAACGGTGAGCGAGAACAAAGACCCGGGTTACGGGGAGACCGCGGCCGAGACGACGTCGGTCTTCCGCGCGGATTTCCTGAACGAGGTCGACGCGTCACGCTCCGGAGAGGCGACCGGCGAACAGCCGGTCCAGGGTGTCGAGGGACTGCCCGTCGGCGCGGCCCTGCTGGTGGTCAAGCGCGGTCCGAACGCGGGCTCGCGGTTCCTGCTGGACCAGCCGACCACTTCGGCCGGACGTCACCCCGACAGCGACATCTTCCTCGACGACGTGACCGTCAGTCGCCGTCATGCCGAGTTCCGTCAGGACGAGGATTCCTTCCAGGTGGTCGATGTGGGCAGCCTCAACGGCACCTACGTCAACCGGGAGCCGGTGGATTCCTCCGAGCTGCAGAACGGTGACGAGGTCCAGATCGGCAAGTTCCGGCTGGTATTCCTCACCGGTCCGCGCGCCCAGACCACCGATTCGGCGGCGGGTGCGGGCAGCTTGTGACAGGCGGTGCGCCGGTACACGTGATCGGCGCTCTCACATGAAAGACTCGATGTCATGACGGGCGCGGCGCAGTGGGCTCGCGGAGGCATGTCGATCGGCTCCGTGCTCGACCTGCTGCGGCCGGATTTCCCCGACATCACCATCTCCAAGATCCGTTTCCTGGAGGCGGAGGGGCTGATCCGGCCCGAACGCACGCCCTCGGGCTACCGCAGATTCTCGGTGGCCGACTGCGAGCGGTTGCGTTTCGTGCTCACCGCGCAGCGGGATCAGTACCTGCCGCTGAAGGTGATCAAGGAACAGCTCGAAGCGATCGACAGTGGTGCGGCGACGCTCGGTGTGCGGGAAGCCCGCGCCCGGGCGCACTCCGTGCGCACCGAACCCGAACGTGCCGCAGGCGAGGGCGAGCGTGCCGCGGGGGAGCGGGCCGCGGCCCCGCGCAGGCTCGGCGTGGTTCCCGGCGAGATCTCCCCGGATGAGCTGCGCTTCGACCACGAGGTCCGGCTCACCCGCGCCGATCTGCTCGAGCAGGCCGGTATCGACGAGAAATTCCTCAACGACCTGATCCGGGCCAATCTGATCACCCCCGGCGCCGCCGGTTTCTTCGACGCCGACGCGGTGACGCTGGCCAAAACCGCTCGCGCGATGTCGGAGTTCGGTTTGGAGGCACGGCATCTGCGGGCGTTCAAACTCGCCGCCGACCGTGAGGCGGCCCTGGTCGCCCAGATCGCGGCCCCCATCGCCAAGAGCCGCGACGCCGGTGCGCGCGCCCGTGCGGAGGAGACCGTGCGTGAGCTGGCGGCGTTGTCGCTGACCCTGCACACCAGCCTGGTGAAGGCCTCGGTCCGGGCCTCGCTCGGCAACTGATCGCGCGGCGTTCGAGAGGGTCCGCAGCGGTGCTCGACGACCGCGCAACGCCGTGAACTCAGCCATCGCGGCACCGTCGGGAATTCGCTTAGACTCGTGTTACGGCGAGCTCGGGTAGGGACACGGCGGGCTGTCGGCGAGTATTGGGAGGCAGTGCGATGAGCGAAATGCGCGTGATCGGCATCCGTGTCGAGCAGCCACAGAACCAGCCCGTGCTGTTGCTCCGGGAGGCATCCGGTGACCGGTATCTGCCGATCTGGATCGGGCAGGCCGAGGCGACCGCCATCGTGCTGGAGCAGGAGGGCGTCACCCCTATCCGCCCGCTCACCCACGACCTGATCAAGATCTTGATCACCGATCTCGGGCACACCTTGAAAGAGGTCAGGATCGTCGATCTGCAGGAGGGCACCTTCTACGCGGATCTGGTCTTCGACAACGATCTGCGCATCTCCGCACGTCCGTCGGATTCGGTGGCGATCGCCTTGCGCGTGGGCTGCCCGATCTTTGCCGAGGAAGCGGTGCTCGACGAGGCGGGTCTGGTGATGCCGGACGAGCGCGAGGACGAGGTGGAGAAGTTCAAGGAGTTCCTCGAGTCGGTCTCGCCCGACGATTTCAAGGCCACCGACAGCTGAGCGCGGAAACTATTTTTTAGACCTTAAGTACAGGTCGAGACTCTTACCGCGCGTCGCGTTTGGTCGGACGAGACCGCTCCCGAGACAATCGAGAAGAGTAATCTCGATAGTTGGGCCACGTCCGTTTCGGCAGGGTCGCGCCGGGGTACCGGTGCTCGATTCGTGGGCCGTGACGGAGCCGGGTCATCGATGAGGCTGAGAACGCGTCGGCGGAACAAGGGAGTGGTCAGTGGCAGAGCATTACCAGGACGAGGTACAGCCAGGACTGTTCCCGGACGACTCGGTGCCCGACGACCTGGTGGGCTACCGCGTGCCGAGCGCATGCCAGGTGGCCGGTATCACCTACCGGCAGCTCGATTACTGGGCGCGCACGGGTCTGGTCGTGCCGTCGATCCGCGGGGCGGCCGGCTCGGGGAGTCAGCGGCTGTACTCGTTCAAGGACATCCTGGTCCTCAAGATCGTCAAGCGACTATTGGACGCGGGCATCTCGCTGCAGAACATCCGCATCGCGGTCGACCACCTGCGCAGCCGCGGCGTACAGGATCTGGCGGGCATCACCCTGTTCTCCGACGGCACCTCGGTCTACGAGTGCACCTCACCCGAGGAGGTCGTCGATTTACTGCAGGGCGGGCAGGGCGTCTTCGGTATCGCCGTCAGCGGTGCCATGCGTGAGTTGACCGGCGCGATCGCCAACTTCCCGGCCGAACGCGCCACCGCGGCCAGCGACCGACCCGAAGACGAGCTCGCCTACCGCCGAAAAGCACGGATGAACCGTAAGACGGGCTAGTTCCCGTCCGGTCACACCCGCGCACGGTCGGGCCGCCGACTGTGCCGAAACGATGGTCCCGACGCCGGGGATGCGCCGGGACCACCGTGTTCTCGAGCACACATCAAGATCACACTCGCGTGTGCCCTGCTATGGCCGCAGCTCTCTTCGTGACCGGAAACCGCCAGGTAGACCGCGTAGTTTCTGCCCGGCTCGGGTTTCGGTGGCCGCAGCGTGCGTGCCGCAGGCGCGAGTCGCGGCCGCCGACACCCGAGCCATCCGGGGGGCCGAAAACCGGCTGTTCTGCAGCTGCGGCCTAAAATGACAGGGCGTCGCCGCCGTGCGGGAGAGTTCCGGGCCTCGAGTCCGGGCGCCGAAGGAGCAGCACCTCCCCGTCAATCTCTCAGGCAACAGGGACCGTACGGGCTTCGGCGCCTCTGGAAAGCGGTGGCTGCGGGCTGCCCGCCCATGGGGAAAGGGGCACGGCCGTCCGGTCGTCGCCACCGAATCTCTCAGGCGCCACGACAGAGGGGGAGGGCTGGAACCCGTCGACCACTGGGTCGACCCGCCCGACCTGGGAGTTAGCCGTGAGACGCACCTTCGCCGACCGCCACATCGGACCCGACAGCGCCGAACTCGACCGGATGTTGCCCGTCGTCGGCGTCGATTCGCTCGATGATCTGGCCGCCGCCGCGATTCCCGCCGGGATCCTCGATGGTTCCGCCCTGTCCGGGCTGCCGCCGGCCGCCAGTGAGCACGAAGTGCTGGCCGAGCTGGCCGCGCTCGCGCAGTCCAACACGGTGGCGACCTCGATGATCGGGCTCGGCTACTACGACACGCTGACGCCGCCGGTGCTGGTGCGCAATCTGCTGGAGAACCCGGCCTGGTACACCGCCTACACCCCCTATCAGCCCGAGATCAGCCAGGGCAGGCTCGAGGCCCTGCTCAACTTCCAGACCATGGTTTCGGACCTGACCGGCATGGAGGTCGCCAACGCGTCCATGCTGGACGAGGCCACCGCCGCCGCCGAGGCGATGACGTTGCTGCGCCGCGCCAACAAGTCGGCCTCCCCGCGCCTGCTCATCGACGCCGACCTGTTCCCGCAGACCCGCACCATCCTCTACACCCGCGCCGAGCCGCTGGGCATCGAGATCGTGGAAGCCGACCTGGCCTCCGGACAGCTGCCCGACGGTGAATTCTTCGGGGTGCTCACCCAGGTTCCCGGCGCCTCGGGCCGGATCGTGGACATGGCGCCGATCATCGAGGCCGCACACGAGCGGGGCGCACTGGTCGCCGTCGGAGCGGATCTGCTGGCACTGACCTTGATCACGCCGCCGGGCGAGCAGGGCGCCGATGCCTGCTTCGGCACCACCCAGCGTTTCGGCGTCCCGATGGGCTTCGGCGGCCCGCACGCCGGCTATCTGTCGGTGCACACCAAGCACGCCAGGCAGCTGCCCGGCCGGCTGGTGGGTGTGTCGGTCGACGCCGATGGCGCGCCCGCCTACCGGCTGGCCCTGCAGACGCGCGAGCAGCACATCCGGCGGGAGAAGGCCACCTCCAATATCTGTACCGCCCAGGTGCTGCTGGCCATCGTCGCCGCCATGTACGCCAGCTATCACGGTGCGGACGGCCTGCGCGCGATCGCGCGACGTGTGCACGGACATGCGGCCGCGATCGCCGCCGGTCTCGATGGCGCCGTGGTGCACGAGCGGTTCTTCGACACCGTGCTCGCGCATGTGCCCGGCGGCGCGGAAGCCGTTGTGGGCAAGGCGAAATCGCGTGGCATCAACCTGCGGCTGGTGGACGCCGATCATGTCGGCATCGCCTGCGACGAGGCGACCACCGAGGCCCACGTGGCTGCGGTGCTCGAATCCTTCGGTACCGCACTGCCTTCGGAGCAGCCGGGTGGCGAGCCGGTGTCGATCGAGACCCGCACCTCGGAGTTCCTGACTCATCCCGCGTTCACCAGCTACCGCACCGAAACCGCGATGCTGCGCTATCTGCGCCGGCTCGCCGACAAGGACATCGCCTTGGACCGCAGCATGATTCCGCTCGGTTCCTGCACCATGAAGCTGAACGCGACCGCCGAGATGGAGGCGATCACCTGGCCCGGATTCGCGCGGGTGCATCCGTACGCGCCGGTCGAGGACGCCCCCGGCCTGCTGCGGCTGATCGCCGATCTGGAGGGCTGGCTGTCGTCGATCACCGGCTACGATTCGGTGAGCCTGCAACCCAACGCGGGCAGCCAGGGCGAGTACGCGGGTCTGCTGGCGATTCGCCGCTATCACCTCGATCGCGGCGACACTCACCGCGACACCTGCCTGATCCC
This sequence comes from Nocardia sp. CDC519, assembly GCF_059509835.1. Lineage (NCBI taxonomy): Bacteria > Bacillati > Actinomycetota > Actinomycetes > Mycobacteriales > Nocardiaceae > Nocardia > Nocardia sp. CDC519. The sequence goes on from NZ_CM183377.1 coordinate 5,597,549, forward strand.
GTCCAGCGCGCACGGCACGAACGCGGCGTCGGCGGCCATGGCGGGGCTGCGGGTCGAGGTGGTGGCCTGCCGCGACAACGGCGACGTCGACCTGGACGATCTGCGCGCCAAGATCGCCGATCACGCCGACCGGCTGGCCTGCATCATGATCACCTATCCGTCGACGCACGGCGTGTACGAGCACGAGGTCGCCGAACTGTGCGCGCTGGTGCACGAGGCGGGCGGGCAGGTCTACATCGACGGTGCGAACCTGAACGCGCTGGTGGGCCTGGCGCGGCCGGGCCGGTTCGGCGGCGACGTCAGCCATTTGAATCTGCACAAGACCTTCTGCATCCCGCACGGCGGCGGCGGTCCGGGCGTCGGACCGGTGGCGGTGCGTTCGCATCTGGCGCAGTATCTGCCCGGCGATCCGCTGGAGCCCGGTTCGCACGCGGTGTCGGCGGCGAAATACGGTTCGGCCTCGATTCTGCCCATCACCTGGGCCTACATCCGGATGATGGGCGCCGACGGCCTGCGCCGGGCGACGTTGTCGGCGATCGCGTCGGCCAACTACATCGCCCGCCGGTTGAACGACTACTTCCCGGTGCTCTACACCGGCGAGAACGGCATGGTCGCCCACGAGTGCATTCTCGATCTGCGCGAGATCACCAAGCAGACCGGCGTCACCGTCGATGATGTGGCAAAGCGGTTGGCCGACTACGGTTTCCACGCGCCGACGATGAGCTTCCCGGTGGCGGGCACCCTGATGGTCGAGCCCACCGAGAGTGAAGATCTCGCGGAGCTCGACGATTTCATCGAGGCGATGATCTCCATCCGTCGTGAGATCGATCAGGTCGGCGCCGGTGTCTGGCCGGTCACCGACAACCCGCTGCGCGGTGCGCCGCATACCGCCGCGAGCCTGGTCGGGGAGTGGGAGCACCCCTACAGTCGTGAAATCGCGGTGTATCCGCGCGGTCTCGGCCACGCCCGCGCCAAGGTATGGCCGCCGGTGCGCCGTATCGATGGCGCCTTCGGCGACCGCAATCTGGTGTGCTCCTGCCCGCCGCTGGACGCCTACACCGACTGACGAATGCGCGACCGCCGCCACGGGTCATGCCGTGGCGACGCGGGAATCCTGTTGTGGTGCACCCACATTGTCGAGATCAGGGCTGCGACGCAGAGCCGGGAAGCGCCCCCGACCGGAGAACGTACGGCCCGGTGGTCTCAGAGCGCGCCGGCGCGGGCAGCAGCGATGGCGGCACGCGCGGCGGCTTCGCTATCGGCGGCGGCGACCGGTTCGTGTGAGACGAACAGCCGGTAGTAGATCGGGGCGACAGCGAACCGGATCACCGCGTGCGCATCGACGGTCGCAGGCAGTTCGCCGCGGCCGACAGCGCGCTCGATCACCCGCGCGGACTGTTGATGACGTGCGGTGAAGAAGGCGTTCAGCGCTGTTGCCGCCGAAGGGTTCTGCATGGCAGCGGTAATGAACGCGGTGGAGATCGGGCCCGCCTGCGGGTCGGCGAAGCCGGTGCGTACCAGTTCGACGATGGCGCGCAGATCGCCCTCTATGCTGCCGGTGTCCGGGATCGGCCACGGTTCGGTGGCGGCGAGGTCGAGCGCATCGGCGATGAGCCCTTCCGGGTTGGTCCAGCGCCGGTAGACGGTGGTTTTGTGCACGCCGGACCGTTTGGCGACGTTCTCCATGGTCAGGCCTGGATAGCCGTGCTCGGCCAGTTCGGCGATGGTCGCCGCGCGCACGGCATCGCGGACACGTGCACTGCGCCCGCCCGGCCGCTTCTTGACCTCCAAAGACAACTCCTATTGCGTTAGTGTCTCCATCCCACTAGCTTAAGGCTACATAAGTTGCGATTGGAATCGGCATGGCGGCTACGGACAGGCGTGACGAGGACGATCGAGAAGGGAACCCGCAAGTTTGACCGACACTTTCCAGACGATCGACGTACCCGGCGCGCCCTACGGAGTCACGATCGCCTCCGACGGCACGATCTGGTTCTCCATGGCGACAACCGGTGCCATCGGCCGCTACCGCGACGGCGTGGTCGACACATTCGGCCTCGATCCCGCCGACGGGCAGCCGACCATCATCATCGAAGGCCCGGACGCGACGATGTGGTTCACCGAATTCCGCGGCAATCGGATCGGGCGGATCACCGCCGACGGCGAACGGACCAGCATCGACGCCGACGCGCCGTACGGTCTGTGCGTCGGCCCGGACAAGGCACTGTGGTTCACCGAACTGCAATCCGGACATATCGCCAGACTCGGCGCCGACGGCGAGATCGCCCGCTTTCCGGTGCAGGGCATGCCGTCGATGATCGTCGCGGGACCTGATGGGGCACTGTGGTTCACTCTCAATCAGGCCAACGCGATCGGCCGCTGCACCACCGCGGGCGAGATCACGGTCTACCCGCTGCCCACCGAGGCGGCGAACCCGGTCGGCATCACGGCAGGCCCCGACCACGCGCTGTGGTTCGTGGAGATCGGCGCGGGTCAGATCGGCCGCATCAGCACCGACGGCGCCATCGAGGAGTTCGCCCTGGCCGATCGCGCCGCGCGTCCGCACGCCATCACCACCGGCCCGGATAAGGCGCTGTGGTTCACCGAATGGGGCTCGGGCCGGCTGGGCCGGATCACCACGGACGGCAGGATCAGCAGCGTGGACCTGCCTGGCGTCGAACCGCATGGGCTGGTCTCCGGACCGGACGGAATCATCACGGTGGCAATGGAATCGGGCGGTTTGGCGCGGCTGCCGGTCGGCCTTCCGGAATGACGGGCGACCCGGACGTTGGCAAGGTGTCCGGGCATGCCGCCGCTGCGAACCGACCTGCGCGGCAGTGACGGCCGTACGTTCGCAGCGGGCGGTGTCCTGGTGTAGATCGGGATCGGTCGGGCCGAGGCGGACACCGGAGGGTGAACCGCTACGTCGTCGTGAGAGCCTGCACCATCGCCGTGCCGAAGCTGATGTCATTGGACGTCGGGACGCGGGTGTAAGTTCCGCCGGTGCGCTCGGTGACCGTACGCAGGGTGTCGGTGCCCTCGCCGCCGATGACGATCACATCCACCCGCACCGGGGTGGCCGGATCGCCTGCGGCTGTGAGATCGGCGAGTAGCTGCGCGCCGGTGAGTGCCGAATCGTCTTCCGGGCCATCGGTGATCAGCAGCACCGAATTGGTGCGGCCGGTGGTGTATCCGGAGACGGCGGCACGGTACGCGGCCAGCAGCGCGGGATAGCACTGATCGGCCCGAAGATCGGAGGGCCGGATGGCGTTCAGCGATCGGGTGACCTCGGTGCGGTGTTCGGCGGCCAGCGGTGCGGTCGCCGCCTGCACTCGATAAGGCGTGTTCCCGTCCAGGTTCTTGCCGAAAGTCCAGACACCGAGGCCGAAGTCGGGCGGCATGACGTTCATGGTGGAGCGCAATGCGCCGAGGGTATTGGTGAGCCGAGTGGAGGATCCATCGGTGCCCGCCATCGACGCGGACACGTCGAGCAGCACGGTCGCCGAGACGCCGAGCACCGGATCGGCGAGTGTGGCACCGATCTTGTCCAGCGCGGCACGCGTGGGTACCGCAGCGGTGGCGGCGGGCGCGGGGCCGAACCCCGCGGCGGCGAACACGGCCGCCTGCTGCGGAGCGCGCAGATAGTCGGCGAAGACGCCCGCGGCCATGTTCTGGGTGGTGTCGACCCAATGACCGGTCATCAACGCCGCCGGATAGTCGGCGACGGGCGCGGCGCCGGCGGGAACGAAGGCGGTGAGCCCGCCGTGCGCGTTGATTTGCTGCTCGGTAGCGGCGACCGCGTGCAGGGCGGCGGCCGCCGGTGGAGCGGAGGTGAGCGCGCCGAGCGCGGTGCGGGTGTCGGCAACCTCCGGTGCGCTGGTGGCCAGAGCGGACACGGCCGCGACCACCTGACCCGACCGTGCGGCCTCCTCGGTGAGCGGCTCCGCCCCCGACACCCCGGAGGCGACGGCCGTCGCGGCGGCCAGCGTGGCATCACCAGGCGGCATCGCCATTGCGAGCCCACCCCACGGCAATTGCAGCTCGTCGAGTGAACTGCGTTGCAGGCGAGGCAGATCCGCCCAGGTGATGCCCGCACGCTGCAAGGCCGCGCCGAGTTCACCGGGGACCGCCAAGGCGATCGGACTGACGGCTACAGACGCGGGCGTGCCCTGGATGAGCCCGGGCACCCGTACGGATTCGATCTGGCGCATCGACTCGGGGATCCACAGTGCGGGCTGCGGGCCGAGCGCGGGATCCCACGGGGCGTTTGCGGTGAACGTCGCGACCACCGCCGAGGCCGGCCTGCCCTGCACCGCCACCGTTACGCAGTGATCGCCGACGATCGGCTCGGTGGCGTTGTACCGATCGGCGATCGCGCGTACCGGCGCCTCGAGCGACGGGTCCACGGTCACATTGAGGACGGTATCGCCCTCCACGCATTCCGCGGCCGCCGCACTGCTGTCGCTGCTCGAGCGGTCGCGTAACTGGAACCAGCCGAACACCGCGCCGACGAGTAACAGCACAGCCACCACGGCGATAACCGGACCTTTGCTGATGCCCCGTGACCTGGAATGGCTGCGATGTGTACCCACGGGGCACGAGTGTATGCGTGTGTGGGCCGCCACACCCGGGCTGTGGCCCGCCGCCGGTGGACGGCGACGGGCCACAGCTCCGGATCATTCGCGGATCACCCGCCCGCGATCGAATTCGTGCCCACCCCACACACCGGACTGTCCGGTGCGCTCGGCGAAATCGCCGCAGGCCAGGCGGATCGGGCAGCCCCCGCAGACCTCGCGGGCGTAGGCGAAATCCTGCGACGGATACGGGAACCACGCCTCATGGTTGGGGTCACCACGGCAGGCGGCGCGGTGCCACTCCCGGCTGTCCGACAGCGGGAGCAGGTCGGTCAAGGTGGTGACGGTCATCGCGATCCTCTCCTTTCTGCGGATCTCGTCAGGTGGTGGCGGCGAGCTGCTTCCAGATGTGGCGCTGCCGCTTGGCCAGCGGATCGGGTGCCTTCGGCTCCCACAGCAGCCGCATTCCCGCCTCCTCCGGGGTGCGGTCGGCCTTGCTGGTGTTGCACGGCGCGCAGCAGGCGATGAGGTTGGCCCAGGTGTTGGGCCCACCCCGGCTGCGCGGACGGATGTGGTCGACGGTGCGCGCCCACCCCGCGCAGTACCCGCAGCGGTGCTTGTCGCGGCGCAGGACACCGGCCAGGGTGGCCCGGCTCTCGTCGCGCACCTGGGTCACATGGTCGAGGTAGACGTAGCGCAACAGCCGAATCGTTTCGGGCAGAACGATTTCCACATGCTTGGAGCGAATCGGGACACGCGGCTCCCGCTCGGCGATCGACTCGGCGGCACCGCTGAGCAACAGCACCACCGCGCGGTCGGCGGTGATCTCGTCGATCGCCTCGTAGCTGGCGTTGAGCACCAGCACCGGGGTGTGTATCCAGTTGTCGGCAGACGGGGCCACCACGGTGGTGGCATGGCGTATCGGCATGGGAATCACCATGTTTCGGCAGAGCGAGAAGGAGGGTCGAACAGCGAAGAGGGGAGCAGGGGCTCGGGGTCAGCGGCCGTCCTGGAGGCGGCCGGACTCGAGTTCCGAGCTCGCGATGCCGGGCATGAGCCGCGGCTGGGCGAGTGCGACCGGAGCGCACAGTCGCACGGGTTTCTGCGTCGAGTACAAAGCCACCTCCTCTCCTGAGTTCTCGTCGATCACCGCCGGATGCGGTCGATCAGCGTGGAGATCATGGTGGCACACCGGATGTGGTGTTGTCGGGCCATTTTTCGGCCGCCCGGTCACGCGCGGCGGCCGTACCTCACGCCTGTTGCAGCAGTGCCGCGCCGAAGGAGACGTTGAACCGGTCGCACCAGATGGACACGCTGGTCAGCTGGGTCAGATCGACCTCGGCCGGGATGGGGTAGTTCTGATTGCCCTTGTTGCCGCGCAATTTGCCCAGGTCGCGGTAGGCGCCGTCGTCGAAGACGCCCCACCCGTCTCGACCGGACAGCACCGGCGCGTCCGACAGCCACACGTGCAGGTCGGGGCCGTCGGAGGTGTCCAGATTCTCCAGCCGCAGTACCCGGCTGCCATCGGGCAGGCCGAGCACGACCACGGTCCCTGAGGTGTCGTGCTCATGGGAGATGAGTGCGCCGCGCGCGAGCACCCGGGGCTCGGCGGGGGGCGCACCAGGGGTGACCGGCACGCTGACGGTCGGAGCCGCTTCGTCGACCGTGGTGTCGGTGAACAACCGCCAGGGCTGGAAATAGGCGAGCCCGATGCCGATGCCGGTGACCACGATCAGCGTCAGCATCCAGGTCAGTGGCGAACGGGCGAGTCGTTTCACGGCCATCTCCTCGGTGTCTGTCCGCTCCGCTGCGAGGACGGGCTCTGCCACCATTCAACTCCACCGGGGCGGGGGGACCCGCCCGAATCGGGTGTCATCCCATCGGGCCGTGCCCGAGCAGCACGCGCCCGGTGAACCGGGTCTGCTTGGCGCGGGGCAGCGGATGGAACAGGCAGCCGTGGATGTCGCGGTAGTACATCTCCAGCTCGCAGGTGCGCGAGTAGCCGACCCCGCCGACGGTCTCGATGGCCAGGCGCACCGTGTCGATCAAGGCGGTCGCGGCCACCGTCTTACGGCTGAGGATCCGGGCCGCGTACTGATCGGTGGCGGCGAATCCCAGGTTCTGCGATGCGGTGAACATCGCCTCGATGAGGTCCTCGGCGGTGGTGTGGGCGTTCATCATCTCCCCGGCCAGTTGCAGCGTGTGCGGGTCGGCCCGGCCGGACACCTGCGCGACCGTCAGCTCGACGGCGGCGTCGGCGATGCCGAGATAGGCCGACATGACCAGCGGCATCGCGGCGCCGATCACGGTGTCGAGGAGCGGCGGCCAGGTGTCGGCGGGCCGGATCATCGCCACGGCGGCGTCCGGGACGAACACCTCGTCGAAGACGAGGGTGTGCGAGCCGCTGGCCCGTAGCCCGAGGGTGTCCCAGGTCTGTTCGATCCGCACACCGGGCGCGTTCATCGGGATCGCGCAGTGCAGCACCTGCGGTCCGTCGGGCGCGCTGTCCCAGCGGATACTGGTCACCGCGATCGTGCCGACCTCGCAGCCGCTGGCGGGGGCCTTCCGTGCGCTGACCAGGTAACCACCGTCGACGCGCTCGGCGCCGCCATTGGAACCCACCCAGTCCGAGGCCCCGGTGCTCACCAGGATCGCACCCGACACCACCTTGCCGAACACCGCGCTCGCGTCCATCCCGTGCTTGTGCCGCCACACCTGCGCGGCCACCAGATGCGAATGCATCGCGAACGCGACGGCGGTCGAGGGATCGTGGCGGCCGAGCTCGCGCAGGATCGCGCCCATCTCGCGGTGGCCGGCGCCGCCGCCACCGAATTCGCCCGGGACCAGCGCCGCGGTGAGACCGGCGGCGCGTAGTCGATCGAACGCCTCGGTGGCCAGCAGGCCGCTGCGGTCGCGTTCTGCGACGCCGGGGCGCAGAGCTTCGCCGATCTCGCGGGCTCGGGCGATCCAGTCGGTGGTTTCGAGGAGGTCTGTGGTGACAGTCATGGTCGAAGCTACGAGCGTGCGTCGCACCTGGTTCGATCGCCCGGTGTCCGGGCAGGTCGCGCGCCCGGGGCGAAACCCCTGCCGACCAGGCGCGATGGCGCCGGCGGGTCAGAGATTGCCGACGATGTGTTCCAGCCGCCGGGCGATGTGCTCGCGGGCCTGCTCACGCAGCGCCGGCCGATACCCCGATGGATACACCGGGTCGCCGGGCGCGTAGTTCTTCAGCACCTCTTTGGCGAGGGTGATCTTGTGCACCTCGGTCGGACCGTCGGCCAGGCCCATCACCTCGGCGTAGTTCATCATGTCGACGAACGGCAGATCCTGGCTGACGCCGATCGCGCCGTGCAGATGCAGCGCGCGCTGGGTGATATCGTGCATCACCCTCGGCATCGCCACCTTGATCGCGGCGATGTCCTTGCGCACCTTCAGATAGTCCTGCTCCTTATCGATGCGCCAAGCGGTGCGCAGCACCAGCAGCCGAAACTGCTCCATCTCGATCCAGCTGTCGGCGATCCGTTCCTGGGTCATCTGCAAGCTGCCCAGCGGGCGGCCCTGGCGCATCGGACGCGAGACCGCGCGTTCGCACATCATGTCGAAGGCCTTGCGCACCAAGGCGACTGTGCGCATCGCGTGATGCACCCGCCCGCCGCCGAGCCTGGTCTGTGCCACGATGAAACCCTGTCCCTCGGCACCGAGCAGATGATCGGCGGGTACGCGGACATCGGTGAACCGCAGGTGGCCCTCGTGCTCGCTGAACCCGTGCACGTGGAAGTTCTTGACGATCTCGAGGCCGGGTGTGTCCGCGGGCACGATGAACATCGACATGCCCTGGTACGGGCTGACATCCGGGTTCGTCACCACCATGACGATGTGGAACGCGGCGAATTGGGCGTTGGAGTTGAACCACTTCTCGCCGTTGATCACCCAGTGGTCGCCGTCGCGTACCGCGCGGGTCTTGAACAACGTGGGATCAGAACCGCCGGTGGGTTCGGTCATCACGTAACAGGAGCCGATCTCGCCCGCCAGCAGCGGTTCGAGGTACTGCCTCTTCTGCTCCTCGGTGCCGTAGTGGGCGAGGATCTCCGCGTTGCCGGAATCGGGGGCCTGGCATCCGAACACCGACGGCGCCCAGACCGAGGTGCCGAGCACCTCGTTGAGAAGTGCGAGCTTCATCTGGCCGAACCCTGGACCGCCCAGCTCAGGGTCGAGGTGGCAGGCCCACAGCCCCTGCTGCTTCACCTTCTCCTTCAACGGGCGCATCAACGCCATCGCCTCGGTGTCGGCGCGGTCGTAAGGGTTCGGGTAGAGCAGGTCCAGTGGCTCGACTTCGGTGCGGACGAACTCCGCGGCCCAGTCCAGTTTCGCCTGGTACTCCGGATCGGTCTCGAAATCCCAAGCCATGGTCGGCCTTTCGTCGGCATCTGCGCTGCCGCGGCGGATCGCCGTGGATCGCGGGTGTTCCGTAGAGCACACTATCCACCGCCGCATACCGCGGCAAGGGTCGCCGGGAGCACCGGCTCCTCGTCGGCGAGTGGTAAAACGCCCGGTAGGGTCGGGTGGCGTCGGAACATACCGGCCGGTGCCGGTGTTGACCCCGACGCACGGTCGTAGCACTACCGACGGGTAACATGGCTGCGACTTTTCCTACTCGTTTCTCGACAAGTGAGGCTTAGATGACAGAGCGGATTCAGGTCGGCGGGCTACAGGTGGCACGCGTTCTCCACGAGTTCGTAGAGAACGAGGCGCTTCCGGGTACCGGCGTGGATTCCGCCGCGTTCTGGGCCGGTGCGGAACAGGTGATCAACGATCTCGCCCCGCGTAACCGGGCCCTGCTGGCCGAGCGCGACGAGATCCAGGGCAAGCTCGACGCCTGGCACGGCGAGAACCCCGGCGCGAACTACGACAAGGCCGCCTACAAGAACTTCCTGACCGAGATCGGATACCTGCGTCCCGAGCCGGCCGATTTCCAGATCACCACCCAGAACGTCGACGACGAGATCGCCACCACCGCCGGTCCGCAGCTGGTGGTGCCGGTGATGAACGCGCGCTTCGCGATCAACGCCGCCAACGCCCGCTGGGGTTCGCTCTACGACGCCCTCTACGGCACCGATGCCATCCCCGAGGACAACGGCGCCGAGAAGGGCAAGGGCTACAACAAGGTCCGCGGCGACAAGGTCATCGAGTGGGCGCGCAACTTCCTCGACGATTCGGTCACCCTGATCACCGGCTCGCACATCGGCTCGACCTCCTACAAGATCGTCGACGGTGAGCTCGAGGTCGGCCTGGAAGACGGCACCGAGATCGGCCTGGCCGACGCCTCGCAGCTGGTCGGCTACCTCGGCGACCCGGAATCGCCGTCCTCGATCCTGCTGAAGCACAACGGCCTGCACATCGAGATCCAGATCGACCCCGAATCGCCCATCGGCAGCACCGACAGCGCGGGCATCAAGGACGTGGTGCTCGAGTCCGCGGTCACCACGATCATGGACTTCGAGGACTCGGTCGCCGCGGTGGACGCCGAGGACAAGGTGCTCTGCTACCACAACTGGCTGGGCCTGATGAAGGGCACGCTCGCCGAAGAGGTCAGCAAGGGCGGCAAGACCTTCACCCGCACCATGAACCCCGATCGCGTCTACACCGCGCTCGACGGCTCCGAGCTGGTGCTGCACGGCCGTTCGCTGCTGTTCGTGCGCAACGTCGGCCACCTGATGACCTCCGACGCCATCCTCGACGCCGAGGGCAACGAGGTGCCCGAGGGCATCATGGACGGCCTGATCACCTCGCTGATCGCCAAGCACTCGCTGGGCGGCGACACCGAGCTGAAGAACAGCCGCACCGGCTCGGTCTACATCGTGAAGCCGAAGATGCACGGCCCCGACGAGGTCGCCTTCACCAATGAGCTGTTCGGCCGCATCGAGGACGTCATCGGCGTGCCGCGCAACACCCTCAAGGTCGGCATCATGGACGAGGAGCGTCGCACCACGGTCAACCTCAAGGCCTGTATCGCCGCCGCCAAGGACCGCGTGGTCTTCATCAACACCGGCTTCCTCGACCGCACCGGCGACGAGATCCACACCTCCATGGAGGCCGGGCCGATGGTCCGCAAGGCCGACATGAAGGCCCAGCAGTGGATCGCCTCCTACGAGGACTGGAACGTCGACACCGGCCTGGCCACCGGCCTGCCGGGCAAGGCGCAGATCGGCAAGGGCATGTGGGCCATGCCGGACCTGATGGCCGACATGCTGGTGCAGAAGATCGGCCACCCCAAGGCCGGCGCCAACACCGCCTGGGTGCCCTCGCCCACCGCCGCCACCCTGCACGCCACCCACTACCACCTGGTGGACGTGTTCAAGCGGCAGGCCGAGCTGGCCAAGGGCGGCCCCCGCGCCACCGTCGACCAGATCCTGGAGATCCCGCTGGCCGCCGACATCAACTGGTCGGCCGAGGAGAAGCAGCAGGAGCTCGACAACAACTCCCAGTCCATCCTCGGTTACGTGGTGCGCTGGATCGACCAGGGCGTCGGCTGCTCCAAGGTGCCCGACATCAAGGATGTCGCGCTCATGGAGGACCGCGCCACCCTGCGCATCTCCAGCCAGCTGATGGCCAACTGGCTGCGCCACGGCATCGTCTCCGCCGACGACGTGGTCGCCAGCCTCGAGCGGATGGCCCCGGTGGTCGACCGGCAGAACGCCGGCGACCCGAACTACCGTCCGATGGCCCCCGACTTCGCCGGCAGCGTGGCCTTCCAGGCCGCCAAGGAGCTCATCCTGGAGGGCACCAAGCAGCCCAACGGCTATACCGAGCCCATCCTGCACCGCCGCCGTCGCGAGGCGAAGGCGCTGGCGAACAAGTGATGCTCAGTGACTGACAAGTAGCTCCCCGCAGCTGTTTCGGCGCAGGCCCCGTAACGGAGACATTCCGGTACGGGGCCTTTGTCATCTCTGGAGTTCAGCTCGAATACCGGCGTGTCACGGTCGAAACGGACACAAAAAGGACACACACATCTAGGTGGGCAATCGTGCTCGAGAAGAAGGGCTGATCAGCAGGTTTGCGCCGCTCCTGAAATAGCCCGCGGCGGCGCATGCCGAACGTCACGTGATGGACTCGGCGGGTCGGTCGCAGCCCGCTGGTTGCCTGGGCTGGCTGAGCTGAACGCCGCGTCGACAGCGCGGGTGCGCTCTCTACGAACCCTTCCGAGTGGTCGGACGTGGGGGACGCTGAAGAACACGGTCGGCGGAGCGTCCGGCCCTACGGATCACCGAAGTCGACCAGCATTCCCCGGCCCACTCGACACCAGACTGACCCTGATGGCACACACGCCAGGCGGAATCGTGCCAGTGAAACCAGTGCGCCGGCGATTTCCCGGCGGTCCGCGACGGTTGTGATTCGACCACTCCGTAGCGCCGCTCGTGTGTGCGGATCATCCGCTCCGTACGGCTTCAACCGTGCGCAGTGACGTCATTTTTCACCGTCACGGTCACGCGTGACAGGCTCCGCGCGACGCCGAACTTCCTTGATAAACGGTGTCGGAATTCACTGGGACAGCCGACCAGGGGTGGCAGTTCGGCGGCGTTTATGACGAGGTCATCATCGATCATGAGGCAGAGTTCGCGGTGGGCACGCACGCGGCGCGAGGCAGCCGCATCGACTACTCGTCTACCACGACGACGGACATCGAACCGGCGTCGATGTGAAGACGGCGAGCCTGTGGACCGCCGACGCAGTGCACGAGCAGCTCGTGCGCTACCGCACAGACCGAGCAGGTGGACTCACAACTGCTGCTGACCGCAGACCCGGAACTGACCGATTTCGACTGGCCCCGCGATCTGAAGATCCACTGTTCATGGTATTACTCGGCGGCCGCCGCGGCCGCTGGTAGCAGCCGCGTACGGCATCGGCAGCCCCCGTGTGCGGCGGTCGGGCGGCGGTGCCGATATCGATGCCGTGGTCGTCGATGTCACCGGCGGCGGCTTGTTCGACTTCGTCGAGGGTGTAGTCCCCTCCTGCGCCGGCGCCGGCGCAGGCGAGCAGATACAGGTATGCCGGAGTCGTGGCCGGGTGGTCGTGCCACAAGCTCTTGCCGAGTGGGGTTTCGTGCGTCGCGATCACCATCGCGAGCGCGATTACCCAGGCGCGGTTGACCGGTGCGTCGGCGATGGCTTTGGACAACTGCTCTCGACACGGCGCGGTCCCGGGGCCCCACATCGCCAGTGGTGCACGCACACCCCGGTGTGGTGTATCGGGTATGCCCAGCTGCAGGCCCGGGCACTCCTCATGCGCTGGCGTCAACAGCCGCGCACCTAGGCGGGGCCTGCTCGAATCGCTCGGCCGTCAGATCCCCCGACACGGACGCCGAGCGCCTTGCTCACACCGACGGTGGCTACGGTTGTCGTAATAGGGGATTCAGGTGCAGTAGGGGGGCGCTGCTGGCCGATCACCATGGGCGGCGAGGTAGGTGTTGAAGAAGGCAGCGAGCGTGCGGTGTTGAACAGCGAGGCTGTGGGTGGGGTCGATGGTGCCCACGAATGTCGGATCAGGCTCACCTAGCTGGGGTAGCAGGAGTTGGTAGTCGGTGTAGCTGAAGTGCTCACCGTCGGGGAGGTGGACCTGGCAGAGCGGACCGCGGTGGGTGGCGAGGAACTGTTGCCAGGACGCGTCGTTCGCGGCGCTGTGATCGCCCGCGCTCATCAGCAGGAACGGACGGTCCAGACCGTCGTCGGCGACGCGGCCGAAGTCACGGGCGGATTGGGAGTAGGCCATGCTGCCGTCGAGATCGGCTCCGGCACGAATGCGATGGTCGGCGGTCATGACTTCGCCTGTGGTGAAACCGCCGGCGGAATGACCGAACATGCCCATCCTGGAGAGATCCAGTGAGGTGTGCAACCCGGCTGGCAGACCACGCCCTTGGGTCCCGGGGTTGTCGCCGCTGGCCACGTTTTCGAGCTGGTCCAACACGAATCGGATGTCCTGCACACGAGTGGTGATGAGGCGCTTGGACACTTCGATGGTCGGTGCAGGCAATGCTCGCCGTTCAACGCGGTTATCGGGGAATGCGACGGCTTCGGCTTCGTGGGTGTGGTCGATCGCCACGACGATGTAGCCGTCGCTGGCGAGTTGTTCCATCTGGACGGTGCCGTGTGCGCGCGACAGGGTCGCTCCCGGCGAGTACAGCAGAACGGGCCATCGGCCTTCGGCCACGGGTGCTCCCAGGCCGGCGTGGGTGGGAAAGCGGAAGTCGAGCAAGCCAGGATCGATGTCGAGTTTTCCGGCGTCGAGCTCGGCTGTGGTCGAGGCGACCCCGGCCGGCATGTACGGAGCTTTCGGCTCGGTGTTCGGTCGTGCCGGGTACCGCACGGTGATCATCAATTCCCGCGGGCTGCCGACAACCCACGGGTCATGCCGGTCCGGATCAACCAGGTGCAGATCGACGCTCCCTACGGGATAGGAACCGGTCGGGGCGGGCAAGGCGAAACGTACCGGTTCCGCGGATGCGGTAGCAGGTACGGCGGTCACTAGGAGGGCGATCACAGTCGCGCCGACCCGGCGCAGCGCGGAGGTAGCGGTCATAGACAAGAACCTAGAAGCGGAACCGGCGCCCACGCATCAGGGAGATCACCTGTTGTGCCCCCGAAATCCTGGCGAGCATCGTTGCCCTCTTCACTGAGTAACATTCCCGCTACAGGTGCGGGAGCGCGCTCAGCTACAAAGATCCGATTCGGCCTGACCAAGCGCCTGGATGCGATCTGCACGACATCGAGGTCGCACGTGCAGGCGCTCCACGCGACCAGCGCGCAAGCACCTGTACCTTGCTCAACGGGAGCCGCGACACCGGCTGCTGGGGCGAAACCCGCATCGTCTCGATATCATTGTGTCCGTTGATATCTCTCGACACCGCACCACACTCAGATGGATTCCGGATGCGCGCTGGAGCGCTCACTGGCCGCGACGGGCCCGCGACGCCTTCGATGTGCGAAGGTTTCCTGCCGTGGGCGCTTCAGATGATCGCGGTGGCTTTACGCGTGATCGCGGTCGGAGTTGCGTTCGATTTCGTCGTCGCGTTCGCGGTCGCGCTGATAGTCGGTCTTGGCGTTCGCGTTCCACGTGACCGGGTGCGCGCCGGGGCCGCAGTCCTCGCTCAATTGGATTGTCGATTCGGGACGCATTCGGACCTCCCGGACCAGCACGGCGAGGTTGCTGCACGTTATCAGCGCTCCGACGGTCGCGGGCCCCACATCGGTGTTCGTGCATGTGATATCGACGCGGCTGGCGACCGGAACCGATGTGCAGAAAGCGTCGGCGGGCGGTCGTGCCTGAGCCAAACCCACGCCGACGGTTGCCGATACCGGCGCGGCCGCGAGAGCGGAGATCGCTGCGCCCACGATATATAGCCGTCGGGAACTTCTCCTGGGGATGGACACCAAGCTTCTCTCTTTCGCTGTGCCGAACAACAGTTCCCGAAATCGTAGGTGTATCCGAGTCGAGTTCCCAGAGTGGGGAATTCCCGAGTGTAGTCGCCGGAGGTGTTCGGCAGCGTGGTGCCGACGTCGGCGCACTGTGTTGTCGATGGGTCGTCGGATCCTCGCCGGGCTACCTCTCGGCCCGGTCGAGCTGGTCGAATATGCCGTCCAGGATGTGCGCGGATTCCCGCCTTGGCGAGCGCACCACGCAGGACGACCCACGGGCCGCGCTGCGTCCGAAATCCGCGAGCGCTAGCTTGGTCTCCGACATCTAGATCATTCAGGGGATGACACTGCTCATCCGCCGGTAGAGGGGAAAACGTGCGCATCCTGCTAGTTGCCAGTGCCTTCAACAGCCTCACCCAGCGCGTGCACGCCGAACTGCGCGCACGCGGCCACAAGGTGGGAGTGGAACTGGCGCTCGGTGACGATCTGCTGCGCGCGCGGGTGGCCCACTTCCGGCCGGAGCTGATCGTGGCGCCCATGCTCACCACCGCGATCCCCGAGGACATCTGGACCGAGCACACCGTGCTGATCGTGCATCCAGGCCCCAAGGGCGACCGCGGCCCGTCCTCGCTGGACTGGGCCATCGCCACCGGCGCCCAGGAGTGGGGTGTGACGGTTGCAGGCCGTCGCGGAAATGGATGCCGGGCCGATCTGGGCGTCGGTGCCGTTCGAGATGGCAGCGTGCGGCAAGAGCGAGCTGTATCGCAACGAGGTGTCCGACGCCGCGGTGGCTGCGGTGCTGCTGGCGGTAGAGAGGTTCGCGGCCGGGACGTTCGAGCCCGAACCGCTGGACTACGGACGCCCGGATGTGCGGGGACAGTTGCGGCCGTACCACTCCCAGCAGTACCGCCGCATCGACTGGTCCGCCGATTCCACCGCTGATGTGCTGCGCAAACTGCGTGCCGCCGATTCTCAGCCGGGGGTGCTCGACGATCTGCTCGGCCGTGAATACTTCGTCCACGGCGGGCACAACGAGGACCAACTGCGCGGCGCCCCCGGCGAGCTGATCGCCACCCGCGACGGCGCGATCTGCCGGGCGACGGTGGACGGCGCGGTCTGGCTGCCGCAGCTGCGGCCACGCCGGCTGCCCGGCGGCCCCGCGACGTTCAAACGCCCGGCCGTCGACGCACTGGGCGCCGACCTGCCCGACGTGCCCGAAGTGCCGGTGACGCCGGCCGAGGCGGCGGTCCGCGACACCTGGTCCGAACTGCGCTACCGCGAGGAGGGCGCCGTCGGCTTTCTGGAATTCGCTTACAGCGGCGGTGCGATGAGCACGAGCCAGTGCGAGCGACTGCTGGCCGCCTACCGGCAGGTCTGCGCCCGGCCGACCGCAGTGCTGGTGCTCGGGCCCGCCCGCGACTTCTTCTCCAACGGCATCCACCTCAACGTCATCGAGGCGGCCGCGGATCCGGCGCTGGAGTCGTGGCACAATATCAACGCGATGAATGACGTGGTCGAGGCGATCCTGACCACCACGGACAAGATCGTCATCTCGGCACTGGCCGGCAATGCCGCGGCCGGCGGGGTGATGCTGGCGCTGGCCGCCGACGAGGTGTGGTGCCGGGAATCGGTGGTCCTCAACCCGCACTATCGCCTGATGGGCCTCTACGGCTCGGAGTACTGGACCTACTCGCTGCCGCGCCGCGTCGGTGAACCCGAGGCCGCGCGGCTCACTCGCGAGACGCTGCCGGTGGGTGCCGCGGCGGCCGCCGAGATCGGCCTGGTGGACCGCGTGGCGCCCGGCAGCACGACGGCCTTCCGTGATTGGGTGCGCCGCGAAGCCGCGGCGCTGGCCGATTCGCCGGAGCTGGAGGGCCGGTTGGTGGCCAAGAAGCAGCGGCGCGAAGCCGACGAACTCAGCAAACCGCTCGCCGACTACCGCGCCGAGGAGCTGACCGAAATGCGCCGCAACTTCTACGGCGACGGCGAGCCCTACCACCGGCTGCGCCGGGAGTTCGTCTACGGCGTCGTACCCGCCGCTACGCCCGCGTACCTGCTCGGCTGACCGGCTCGCCATCCGGTGGCGCAGTAGAGACACCGATTGGCGACTCCCAGCACATTCGTGGTGAACTTCTCACCTTGAAATCCTCATTTCGGTGGTTCGCACACCTCGTGCACCCGATCGCGGATCGGAAATCGACTAACGCAACATCGGAGTAGCACTTCAGCAATGGGTGGGTAACCCCTGCCCTGGCTTATCTCATGTCCTTCATCGGGTCGGTCCTCGGCCTGCGCTGCGCGGCGCACGCGCGCACGGCGAAGTCGCCGATCGGCTGGCTGGTCGCGGCGGCGGTGGCGCTGGGCGGCGCGGGTATCTGGGTTATGCACTTCACGGCGATGCTCGGGTTCGCCATCGATGGCGTGGACATCCGCTACGACGTGCCGCTGACGCTGTTCAGCGCGGCCATCGCGGTGGTCGTGGTGCTGGTCGGGCTGGCGATCGTGGTGCGCGGGCATCGGGAGGCGGTGGCCCTGCCGTTGGGTGGTGCGATCACCGGTTTCGGAGTCGCGGCGATGCATTATCTGGGCATGGCCGCGATGAACAGCGGCGCGACCATGGAGTACGACGCCGGTCTGGTCGCGCTGTCCATCGCCATCGCGGTCGTCGCCGCCACCGCCGCGTTCTGGTTCATGGTGCATGTGCGCGGCTGGGCCAACACGGTCGGCGCCGCGGTGATCATGGGCCTCGCGGTCTGCGGCATGCACTACACCGGCATGATGGCGATGAGCGCCCACCACGGTGATCACCAGGCGACGCCGGTGGGTATGGCGCCGGTGGATCTGCTGACGCCGCTGATCACGACCGTCGCACTGGTCGTGGTGGGTCTGGTCGTGCTGGTCGGGGTCGCCGAGTTGGACGTCCGCAGTACGGCAGCCGCGGCCGCGTCCCTGGAATCCGACCGGCCCGTCGCCACCACGCTGGCCACCACCGATCCGACGACGCTGGTGAGCAGCGGCCGGCAATGGCCGCGTCAGCCGATCGAGCACTGACTGCCATCGCTCACGGCAGGGGCCGGGCGTCGCGTTGGCCGAGCAGGGCGGCCATCACCCCGGATTCCTGGGACTGGGCGTGGATCATCGACCGCGCGGTCTCCTTGACCGGACCGGATTCGATGAGTTGATCGGCCGCCTGCGCCATCGCCACGCCGCCCTGGTGGTGGCGCAGCATGAGTTGCAGGAACAGGATTTCGGCGGCGCGGCCCCTGGCGGCGGACAAGGAATCGAGCTCGGCCATGGTCGCCATCCCGGGCATGGGGTGCCCGGCCGGGGTGTGCGCGCCGGCCGGGCCCGTGTGATGCGCCGGTTCGGCAGCGGCCCGCATCCAGGCCATCGGCTGTGGGGACAGCGGAGACGCATTCGCCAAGCGCAGCCATCCGAGCATGGTGCCGATCTCCAGTCGCTGGGTGTCGGCCATCTGCTGGGCGAGCCGCGCGACGGCGGGGTCGACGGCCGGATCGAGTCGCTGCACCATGATCAGGGCCTGCTGATGGTGGGCGGTCATGTCCTGGACGAAGCCGATCTCGACCTCGTCGAGCACCGGATCGGCCGGTCGGTCGTCATCGACGAACAGCGGACGCAGCGCCGCGCCGATGACGAGCAGCAACACCGCGACCGCCGCGTACCCGGCGATCCGCATTCCACGCGGCATGCTCACGATCCGACGATCGAGGACTGGTTCGGTGGCGGCGTGTACACGCCGTTGTTCAGCTCCAGCACCATGAAGCCGTTGTCCGAACACGCCACATACAGCTTGTTGCCGCGCCATTCCGGCGGGGAGAAACACCAGTCGGTGGAGACGTCGCCGAAGGCGAGCCGCCCGGTACGCGGTGTGAGCGCGTCCATCGGGTTGAACTGGCCCTCGAGCACCGCGCGCACGGCGTTCGGCGCGCTCATCAACGGCACGCCGATGATGGACGCCAGCGCATGCGGTGAATTCCACAGCTCGAGGTTGCGTCCGGTGCGGGCCGGGGGATTGAAGTAGGCGATCTCGCGGATATTGCCCGGATCGCGTACGTCGAAGACCCGGATGCCCGAGGAAATCCAGCCGCAGGCGAGCGCGGTCGGGTTCTCCTGCCGGTCGGCCGCGCAGTAGTGGGATTCGTAGGCGAAGGCCGAGCCGCCCATCGAGGAGCCGATATTGCTGTCGATGTGCTGCGGCAGATTGATCTCGAGCTTGAGTTTGGCCGCCACCTTCGGCGCGGTGTCATCGGAGATGTCGATCAGCTTGACCCCGCCGGATCCGCCCTCGTCGACGGTGTAGAGATACGGCTTGCCGTCGTAGCTGACCGGCACGCTGTGCTGGGTCGCCCAGCCGTCGGTCCAGAACACCCGGCCGATGTGATGGACCTGCGGATTCGGGTCGCGCCGCTGCACGGCGCTGATGTCGAGCACGGTGAAGCCGCCGAGCGCGGAGATGTACATGCGGTTGCCGTCGGGGCTGATGCCGAAGCCGTGCGCCTCGATGCCGGTGAGGCCCTGCCACACCACATGCGGATTCGACGGATCGGTCAGGTCGACGGCGCTGACGAACCCGGGTGCGATGCCCGAGGCCCAGTAGGTGCGGCCGTCGGGGGAGAACCCGCCCTCATGCGTGGTGATCGGCAGCGGCATGGCCAGATTCGTGCCGGGGCCCGGATTCAGCAGCCGAGGATGCGCGCAGTCGGAGATGTCGTACACCGACAGATAGCCGACGCCGATGCCCACCGGGACACCGGTGCCGACCAGCAGTTTACGTGCCTTGTTGACCTTCAGGCTCTCCCATGTGCCCGCGAGCATCGCCGGCTCGGTCAGGGTGGCCGTCGGCCGCGGATTCGCCGGATCGGAGACGTCGAGCACCTGCACGCCACGACCCTCGCCGAGCAGATTGCCGGGGAAGAACGAGCCCATGTACGCGCAGTGCTCGAAGCTGGTGGAGGTGATACCCGCACCGCGCCCGGCGAACTGGCCCACCATCGACATATTGCAGCGATAGCCCTGGGTGCTGCGCCCGCTGTCGCGATCGGCGGCCGGAACATCGCCCTGGAGGCCGGGTTCGGGCATCGAGCCGGGGCCGCAGTCGGCGCGCGGCACCGAGGTCCGGCCGACGTCGAGGAATTCGCGCACGCCAGTGGCGATATCGGATTGCAGGTCGGCCGACGCGCCCGCGGGCAGCATCATCGTGGCGATCAATGCCGCCGCGGCCAAGGCGAACGGCCTGGCCCGGCGCAGCTTCAACGGACGCCTCATCGCATCCCCCAACTTTCTGTTGTCCGACTCACGTCGGCCCCGCAGCGGGTTGGCTAGCGTCCCAGACAGCAGGGCCGACGTTACTGACCGGAGTTTAATAAGGGCGCGTCGGGGCGGGAGCGTTTTCGCGGAATTGCCCGCCGCGACCGGCGCTCAGCGCGAAGGCATCGGCTCTGACCAGGTGGAACGCTGTGCTGCATGGAGGGATACGGTGCTGGACGGCGGGACCGAGCCAGGGCCTGTTGATCGACGTCGGTGCTCGGATGTGGTGGTTCCACTGTCTGTGAAACTCGCACAACGAGCGCCTCGGTCGAGCCGGCTACTCAGTGGGTGGGCGCCGCCGCTGCCTCGAGCAATCGCTCGCACGCCCGCAACAACCGGGCCCGCAACGGGGCGGCCCGCTCCGCGAGCGCGGACTGAGCGCGCGCGTATTCGCTTCGCCCGGCTGCGGTTTCGATGGTGACGGGCTCGTAGCCGTATTCGGTGAGATCGTAAGGACTGGCTCGCATATCGAGTTCTCTTGCAGTGCAAGCGAGTTCGAAGCAATCCGCCAGCAGGTCCGAGTCGATGAGCGGGACGAGTTTGAAACCCCACTTGTACAGGTCCATGTTCGCGTGCAGGCAGCCCGGCTGTTCCCGCAGCGGTTGATCATCGCGGGTGAGCACTTGGTTGTTGCGGCCGACAGCGTCCGCGGTGAAGAACCGGTAGGCGTCGAAATGCGTGCAGCGCAACGACATCGACTCGACCACAGCATCGGTCTCCGCCCGGCCCAGACGCAACGGCACCGCCCCGTGCCGCACCTCATCGGAGCGATACACCATCGCCCATTCGTGCAGCCCGAAACACGACAGCTGCGCCGGCCGCCCTGCCGTCGCCCGCAGCAGCCGCGCCACGAACTCGACGGTGTCACGCCGCTTCGCCAGAAATGCCGGATCGGGCGTCGCGACCATTCCCGAACCCATATCCACCTGGTGATACCCGCGCGCTCCCGCGTATCCGGCAGCCTCCGCTAGGCCCACCCCGAAGCCGGGATGCCACCTCCGCAATTGCGCCGGCTTATGCCCGTAATACGTGAACAGGAAATCGATGACCGGATGCGCCGCGCCTGCCGCCCTGCGCCGCAGGTACGGCCCGACCAGCTCGTCGATGCGTTCCCGATGCGCCCGCGCCCGCTCCCGCCACTCGACCTGCGGCAATACCCGCAGGTCGGGGGAGTGGTCGAGATCGTTGGGCGTACTCACCCGTTCATTTTCCCGCACCCGCCCGTGACGGATGACGCGCCCTCGACCCGCGCCTCGACCGGATTCGGGCACCTCCATACACCGCTATCATCGGGACAGCGATAATATTAGCGCCGTTAACTAGTGCTAGGTGGTGCCATGGCAACGTCGAATACGCCGTACCATCACGGCGACCTTCCTGCCGCGCTGGTTCGGGCTGCGATCGAGCTGCTGGAGGAGAACGGCGAGCTGTCGCTGCGGGCGGCGGCGCGGCGGGCCGGGGTGTCCACGGCGGCGCCGTATCGGCATTTCGCCGATCGGGAGGCGCTGGTGTCTGCGGTGGCCACGGTGGGGTATCGGGAGCTGGCTGCCGCACTGGCGGCCGCGAACCCGGCGCCGAAGACGGCGGAGGATTTCTCCGACATCGCGATTGCCTATGTTCAGTTCGCGTTGGCCCGCCCTGGCCTGTTCCGGGCCATGTTTTCCGAGCCGTGCGATCCCACAAGTCCCGAGCGCGTGGCGGCCACCGAAGCCATCCACGAATACGTGCGGTCGATCGTGCGTGAGGCGTTTCCGGACGCGGACGTGGAGGCACTGGCCACTGCCATGTGGTCGATCGTGCACGGGTTGGCGTTTCTGTTCCTGCACGGCAAGTTCGACGCCGACGCGCCGGGGGAGCCCGCCGCCACTGTCAGCGCGGCGGTGCGCTCGGTGCTCGGGCCGGCGGTGCGGCCCCGGTCCCGGCGAACGGCGCGGTCGGCCGTCCGGTCACATTCCTGATCAGGGTTCGCGCACCGTCAGCAGCACCTTGCCGACCGACTGCGCCGAATCCAGCAAAGGATGCGCGTCGGCCACCTCGGAAATCGGGATCTCCGCCGAAACAACCGGCCGGACAGCACCTTCGGCGATACGCGGCCACAGGTCCCGGCGCAGCGCGGCGATGATCTCGGCCTTGGATCCGGGGCCGCGTTCTGGGCGTCGGCGCAGGTTTGTCACGTGGATCGACCCGCGTTTGCTGAGCAGGGTTCCGAGGTTGACCTCGGCGACCGCACCGTCCTGCAACCCGATGATGGTCAGGTCGCCGTCCTCGGCCAGCGCATCCACATTGCGCGCCAGGTAGCCGGCGCCCATGATGTCGAGAATCACGTCGGCGCCGCCGTATTCCTCCGTGACGGCGGAGACGAAATCCTGTTCGCGGTAATTGATCAGCGTGTCCGCGCCGAGGTCGCGGCAGCGGTCGAGCTTGAACTGTGATCCAGCGGTCACCGCGACCCGCGCGCCCAGCGCCTTACCGACCTGGATCGCATGCGTGCCGATCCCGCTGCCGCCGCCGTGGATCAGCAGCGTCTGCCCCTGATGCAGGCGCCCGGCCATGACCACATTCGACCATACCGTGGCAGCCGCTTCGGGCAGGGCCGCGGCAGCCGTCAGGCTCACACCGTCGGGCACCGGCAGCACCTGCGTGGCCGGCACATTCACCCGTTCGGCATAACCCCCACCGGGTAGCAGCGCGCACACGGCATCACCCGGGCCCCATTCGGTGACGCCATCATCGACCGCGGCCACGATGCCGGATACCTCGAGTCCGAGGATGTCGCTGGCACCGGGCGGCGGCGGATAGACGCCCCACCGCTGCATGATGTCGGCGCGGTTCACCCCGGCGGCGACCACATCGATCGCCACTTCGCCGGGGCCGGGTGCGGGCAGATCCTCGACCTCCCGCCAGTTCATGACCTCAGGTCCTCCGTAGCCGTCCAGCGTCACCTCGAACATATCGATCCTTCCGATCGGGGTATGTAAACAACGCTTACATTACCCGTGGTGGCGGTGGCGTCAACACGGTGGAGTCGATGATCACATCCGTCTCACCGGCCCGCGGAGCTGCGGTGGCGCGAGGCGGGCTCGCCGCGCCAATGAAGAATCTCCAGTGCGGCAGCCACAGCAAGGATGTTGTCCGACAAGGGTTTCGGCGTGGCATTCCGTTACTTCGACGGGAAACTCCAGGCGGCCTCGCCCGGGCGCGTGGCCGACCAGCTGCGGGCGCCGGTGCTCGCGGGCGTTCGCCACGAAGAGGTGCTGACGGCGCGGTCGTGAGCCGCTTGCGGCCGCGGTTCGACGTGGCAGCTACATCTGGTCGACCAGGCGCAGCGTGGCGGCGAGCTGATCGAGTAATGCCTCGACGACCTGCTCGGTGGTGACCTCGCACCGGGTGCTCTCGATGGCGATCTCCTCGCCCATCGCCAGCCAGCCGCGCACCGCCAGGGTCTGCCAACTGGTGGGGTCGGCGATGCCCGCGGCGTTCATGACGCGTTCGGTGAGTTCGGAGCGCACGTCACGGAAGGCGCCGACCACCCGTTCGTCACCGCCGGCACCGCCGCGCACCAGCGAGACATAGTTGCGGGTCCGGCGCCGGATGAACGCCACATAACCGGTGGTAATGGCCCGCAGTCGATCCCGGCTGCTGCCTTCGCCTGGGTCGCGCGCCTGATCGAGCATCCGGCGCGCCGCGGCGACGACGACCGCGACGTAATAGTCGGTCTTGGTGTCGAAATAGTGGAACAGCAGTCCGCGCGAAATCCCAGCCTGTTCGGCGACCCGATCGATGGACAGCTCATGAATCGGGGTGTCGACGAGCAGGCGCAGCCCGATCCCTACCAGCTCGGCGCGCCGGTCCTTAGCGCTCTTCCTGCGGCTGCCGGCCGCCGCGTCGGCTGTTCGTGCGGTTGCCTCCGTCATGAGCTCACCATAGCCCTTGTTGAGCGTTGCTCAGTAATGTAGGTTTTGAGCAATGCTCAACAAGGACGTGCGAGGAGTTCGTTGATGAAGCGGTCGAAGATCTTGATCACCGGCGCCAGTTCCGGATTGGGGATGGGCCTCGCGCGCGAATTCGCCGCCCGCGGCGCGACCCTGGCGTTGTGTGCTCGCCGCACCGATCGCCTCGAGGCCCTGGCCACGGAGCTGACCTCGGCACACCCCGGATGCCGGGTGTTCGTGCGGGCCCTGGATGTGAACGACCATGCCGCGGTGAACGAAGTGTTCGACGCCTTCGCCGCCGATCTGGGTGGAGTGGACCGAGTGATCGTCAACGCCGGCATCGGCAAGGGCAAAGCGCTGGGGACGGGTGGATTCGAGGACAACCTCGCCACCCTGGAGACGAATCTCGTCGCCGGATTAGCGCAGATCGAGGCGGCGATGTCGATCTTCCGCGCCCAGCAGGACGGGCATCTGGTGGTGATGTCCTCGGTCAGCGCGTTTCGCGGAATGCGCCGCGCGATGACGACCTACGCGGCCAGTAAGGCGGGCCTGGCGATGTTGGCCGAGGGCCTGCGCGCCGAACTGTCGGGGCGCAGCCCCATCACGGTGAGCACGATCTACCCCGGCTACATCCGCACCGAACTCAACGAACAGGTGGCGAACGCGCCGTTCATGGTCGATGCCGAAACCGGCTGCCGGGCGTTGGCGAAGGCGATCGAGAAGGAACCCGACACCGCGGTCGTGCCGGCCTGGCCCTGGGCGCCGATCAGCGTGGCGATGCGCGTTCTCCCGCTGTCGCTGGTACGCAGACTGAGCTGACCGTCCCGCCCGCCCAACATCAACCGAACCCTGAGGAACCACGATGCTGCTCTCACCGTCACCGCGCGGGGCCGAATTGGCCGCGCGGGTCAAGGAATTCATCGACACCGAGATCACCCCGGTCGAAGCGGCCTATCACGCCGAGCTGGCCGAGGCCCGCGCCGCCGGCACCGCGTGGGAACCGCTGCCACGAATGAAGCAGCTGCAAGCGAAGGCGCGCGCGGCCGGATTGTGGAATCTTTTCCTGCCCGCCGGGCACGGCGACGGCTACGCGCAGCGCTTCGGCACCGACGGTGGCGCGGGCCTGACCAACATCGACTACGCGCCCATCGCCGAACTCACCGGCCGGTCGCTGATCGCACCGTATGTGTTCAACTGCAACGCACCCGACACCGGTAACGCCGAGGTGCTGTTGCGCTACGGCAGCCCCGAACAACAGCGGCAGTGGCTGGAACCGTTGCTGGAAGCGAAGATCCGCAGCGCCTTCCTGATGACCGAGCCGGGCGTGGCGTCCTCGGACGCCACGAACATGGCGGCGACCGCCATCGTCGACGGCGACGAGATGGTGCTCAACGGCACCAAATGGTGGTCCACCGGAATCGGCCACGCCGACTGCGAACTGCTGATCTTCATGGGCCTCACCGATCCGGACGCGCACCGGCACCGGCGCCATTCGATGGTGATCGTGCCGCGCAGCGCACCGGGCGTCGAGGTCGTCCGCATGCTTCCCACCATGGGCTGGTACGACGAACCGCACGGCCACGGCGAGATCCGGCTCACCGATGTCCGGGTGCCGCTGTCGAACGTCATCGCGGGCCCCGGCCGGGCGTTCGAGATCGCGCAGGGCAGGCTCGGTCCCGGGCGGATCCACCACTGCATGCGGCTGATCGGTCTCGCCGAGCAGGCGCTCGAGCTGGCCTGCCGGCGCGCCCTGTCACGCACCGCGTTCGGTAAACCGCTGGCCAACCTCGGCGGTAACCGGGAACGCATCGCCGACGCGCGGATCGCCATCAACCAGGCCCGCCTGCTGGTGCTGCACGCGGCCTGGCTGCTGGACACCGGCGATCTCGCCGCCTACGGCGCCGTCAGCGAGATCAAGGTGGCCGTGCCCACCATGGCGCAGCAGGTCATCGATATGGCCATGCAGCTGCACGGCGGCGCCGCACTCTCCGAGGATCTGCCATTGGCGGCGGCGTGGTTGCAGGCGCGGGCGATCAGGTTCGCCGACGGCCCCGACGAGGTGCACCGCGGCGTGGTCGCCCGCCTCGAGCTCGGTAAATACCAGCGAAAGGCGGACGCGTGACGCGCGCCGGCGAACTCGACCCCGCTCGCACGGTGCGCGAGGAGGACTCCTTCGACGTCGAGGCCGTCGCGCACTGGCTGCGCGAGCACGCCGCGGATCCGGCCGGCCTGGATGGTGTGCCCGAGGTGCGGCAGTTCACCGGCGGCGTCTCCAACCTCACCTATCTGCTGCGCTACCCCGGGCGTGAGCTGATCCTGCGGCGTCCACCCGCGGGGAGCAAAGCCAAGAGCGCCCACGATATGCACCGCGAATACCACGTGCAGCAGCTGCTCGCGCCCGCCTACGACTATGTCCCGGGCATGGTCGCCTACTGCGACGATCCCGCGGTGATCGGTTCCGACTCTTACGTCATGCAGCGGCTGACCGGCCGCATCCTGCGCCGCGATCTGCCCGAGGACCTCGCGCTCACGCCCGCGCAGGCGCACGAGCTCAGCCGCGTCTTCGTCGACCGGCTCATCGACCTGCACCAGGTCGATATCGTGGCCACCGGCCTGGACGAATACAGCCGCGGGCCCGGCTACGTCGAACGCCAAGTCGGGGGCTGGTCCAAGCGTTATCGCGCGGCGCGCACCACGAATGTCGGTTCGTTCGAGAAGGTCATGTCCTGGCTGGCAGGCAATCAGCCCGCCGACCGCGGCCTGTGCTTCATCCACAACGACTACCGCCTCGACAATCTGGTACTCGACCCCGAGAACCCGCTGCGGGTGGTGGGGGTGCTCGACTGGGAGATGACCACCGTCGGCGATCCGCTGATGGATCTAGGCTCCGCGCTGGCCTACTGGCTGGAGGCGGGCGACAATCGGATCTTCCGCAGGTTTCGCCGCCAGCCGAGCGATGTCGCGGGCATGATGACCCGCGCGGAGATCGTCGAGTACTACGCCGCGCAGACCGGTCAGACGATCACGCCCGAACAGTGGCGGTTCTATGAGGTGTTCGGCCTGTTCCGGCTCGCGGTCATCGCCCAGCAGGTGTACTACCGCTATTTCCACGGCCAGACCACCAATCCCGCCTTCGGGCAGTTGCGAGCGGCGGTCCTCGTGCTCGAGTGGCGATGCACCGAGCTGATCATGGGCGGCCTGTTCGCCCGGCTGCGCGCCCTGCCGGGACCGCTGGCGCGGTTGGCCGGGTTCGGCGCGGGAAGGTAACGGACCGCGGCCCGCACGAGTGGCGCGGCACCGATCACTTTTCTTGACGACGAGCAGCCCGGCCGCTAATGTAAGCACTAGAAACATTGACGGTCGGGATCGTTTTCACTCCCCGGCTCCCGGCCCGGTCTTATCGTGGACGCAGCGAAGGTTGCGCAGGCCGAATCCGATATCCATACCACTGACGAGCAGGGGTGCAGAAATGACGAAGGTGCTGTTCGTAATTTCGGCCGCCGACCGCTGGACGTTGAACGACGGCGAAGTGCATCCCTCGGGCTTCTGGGCCGAGGAAGTGGCGGTTCCGCATCGGATCTTCGCCGAAGCCGGATGGGACATCACCGTCGCCACCCCGGGCGGCAAGGCGCCGACGCTGGATCGGCTCAGCCTCGGCATCGCGGGCGGGATGCCGTGGAAACGGCGCGAGGTCGAACGGTATCTGGACAGCATCGAGAGCGTGCTCGACACGCCGGTCCCGCTCGATTCCGTCGACGCCGACGACTACGACCTGGTGTTCTACCCGGGAGGCCACGGCCCGATGGAGGACCTGGCCTACGACGAGACCTCGGGCGCGCTGCTCGCGCACCGGCTGGCATCCGGCAAGAAGCTCGCCCTGCTGTGCCACGCGCCCGCGGCTGTCCTCGCCGCCGCCGGGCCCGACGAGCACTCACCCTTCGCGGGTTATCGGATGACCGGATTATCCAATCGTGAGGAATTGCTCAACCGGTTCGCCAAGAAAGCGCCGTGGCTGCTCGAGGACAAGCTGAAGGAAGCCGGTGTCGAATACTCCAAGGGCCGGATTCCGTTGCGGCCGTATGTGGTTGTCGACCGGAATCTGTATACCGGGCAGAATCCGCAATCGTCGGAAGAACTGGCCCGCCGGTTGGTCGATGAAATCGGTGCGGGACAGTCCTCGAATTAGTTCGTGCACTGACTGTTCCGCTGCGCCTCGCGCGCACCTCCGGCACGAGCACGCAGGCGGATCCGGCGGCCCGTGAGTCTGCCGCACACGCGCAGCAACCAGGCGGCGGCAAGGTAACCGGCCGATGACGGTGGCGGCCATCACAGCGGCCGCCGCCCACCTTGTTGCCCTCCCGCGTCATCGCGACGCCGGGTTGTGATCGGCGACAGGAAACGCTTTCCGTTGTGAGCGGAGACGGTTTCGGCCGTTATGTTCTGTGCGGCCTACAGGACCGCTTGCGGTCGCGGCCTCCCCCCATCCACTCGGCCGGGTGCGATGCGACACGAAAGATGTTGCGGCGCACCACCGGCCATGCGGTGCTGCCCGAAGGAAAGTCTTGTCCAGATCTGTCTTCCGACTACTGACCCTGGTGCTGAGCATTGTCTGCCTCGGCTTGCTCTGCGCCCCGGCCGGTTCCGAACCGAGGTACCCCGATCCCGACCCGGATCCGTTCTACGCCCCGCCCGCCGATCTCGCCGCACGCCATCCGGGGGACGTGGTGCGCATCCGCAAGATCGACACCGGACCCTATCTGGGGACCGAAGGATGGCAGGTGGCGTTCCGGTCCACCGATTCCACCGGCGACCCGATCATGGGGATGACCACGGTGCTGATGCCGATCGGAGTGCCGAACCCGCCGCTGGTGTCGTATCAGGCGTTGATCAATTCGCTCGGTACGCGGTGTAATCCGTCCCGGTCGCTGTTCAACGGCGAGTTGCAGGACGCGGTCGGGTCCATGTTGCCGATCTGGCGGGGTTGGGCCATCTCACTGCCGGACTACCTCGGGCCCAACGTGGCCTACGGTGCGGCGCGGTTGAGCGGCATGGTCACCCTCGACAGCGTCCGCGCCGTTCAGCGGGTCGCCGAGCTCGGCCTGCACGATGCGCCGGTCGCGATCGCCGGCTACTCCGGCGGCGGCATGGCGACGGCCTGGGCCGCCGCCCTGCAACCGAGCTACGCACCCGAACTGGAGCTCAGCGCGGCGGTGGCCGGCGGAATCCCGGCCGATCTGGAACAGATGGCCCTCGGTCTCGGCTTCGGCCCGCATCCAGGGTTCGGCCTCGCCTTCGCCGCGGCCATGGGGCTGGAACGGGAATACCCTGAGCGCCTGCCGATTTCCGAGCAGCTCAACGACCACGGACGCTGGTTCCGCGAGTTCACCCATAACGCGTGCCGTCGCTTCCTGCTCTTCCACGGGGTCTTCCGCAGCGCCGAGGAGATGGCGGCGTCCAAGAGCCTGATGGACAGCCCCGAGGCGCGCGCGGTGCTCCACGAGAACAGCCTCACCCATTTCGACGGCGTACCAAGCGCACCGACCTATCTGTGGCACGGCCGCTACGACACGCTGACCCCGTATAACGCCATCTCCACCGTCGCGGACCGGTACTGCCGTGCGGGGGCGCCGGTCGAGCTGGTCACCTACGACATCGCCGAGCACATGACCGCCGCCGTCGCCGGATTCGCCGATGCCTGGAACTTCGTCGAGGCCCGCTTCCGCGGCGACCCCTTGCCGAGCGGGTGCTGATCGATGCGGGACCGTGCGGGTCGGCGGTCCCGCATCAACTTCACCCCGATCGGGTGAGGAGGGGCGGCCGGGCCGGCGAATACCGTCGGTTACGGCGTCGAACCACACCGGTTCCGGTCGACGGTCGATATCCACACCGGTATCGAGCGGCGGAACCGGTCAGCGTCCGGTCAGCGTGGACCGGCCGCGATGCCGGCACACGCGATCGACGCCGGCACACCATCGACACGATCGACGCACACCCGTGTCGACGTCGATTGCGATGGAGGGATCATGAGCATCTTGGCCGCCGATCTGCGCACACTGAGTCGCGAAGCCTACATCTATCTGTATCCGCTGGTAACCACCGACGAAACCCGCCGACAGCAGATCAACGGGGCGGCCGGGTCCAAGCCCAGCTTCGGCCCGCCCAACCAGTTCCACCACATCCGGGAATTCCCGGACGCGGCGTTCCGGACGGTCGTGCGGCCCAACTTCGACACCCTGTACTCCTGCGCCTGGATCGACCTCGACCAAGGCCCGGTACAGGTGCACGCACCCGACAGCGGTGATCGCTTCTACATGCTGCCGATGCTCGATGCGTGGACCGATGTGTTCGCCAGCCCGGGCAAGCGCACCACCGGCACAGGACCGCAGGACTATCTGCTGGTCGGGCCCGGATACCGCGGGGACCTACCGCCGGACATCCCGGTCATCCACGCACCGACGCCCCATGTGTGGATCATCGCCCGCCCGCAGACCAACGGGCCCGGCGATTACGCGGCGGTCAACGCCTTCCAGGACGGTCTCCGGATCATCGATATCGGCGAGCGTGCTCCGTTCGAGCCCGACCCCACCGTCGACAGCAGTGTGGAACCGCTGCACGTGGTCGAATCGTTGTCGGCGGCGGATTTCTTCCGGCGCGCCTGCGCCGCGCTCGCCGTCGATCCGCCGCACCTCACCGACTTCTCGCAACTGGCCAGGATCGAACCGCTCGGAATAGTCCCCGGCCGCCAGTTCGATGTCGCGCGGTTCGGCGCGGCCGAGCTCGAAGAGATCGAGGCGGGTGTGGCCGACGCGCGGATGGCGATCACCAACGCGCCCCGAACGGTCGTGCCGCCGGTCGACGGCTGGGTGACCCTCGGCACCGGTGTGTACGGCAACGACTACCTCACTCGCGCGGCCATCGCCAAGGCCGGACTCGGCGCCAACCCGCCAGAAGATGCCATCTACCCGTTGCTGCTCACCGATGCCGAGGGGAAGCCGCCCGTGGGCGATTCCGACTACGTCATCCATTTCGACGCGGATCGGCTGCCGCCCGTCGACGCCTTCTGGTCGATCACGATGTACGACGCCGAAGGATTCCAAACACCGAACGAGCTGAATCGCTTCGCCATCGGCGATCGCGACGAGCTGCGCTACAACCCCGATGGCTCCCTCGATGTCCACATCTCGCATACCAACCCGGGGCCGGACCGCGAATCGAACTGGCTTCCCGCTCCCATCGGGCCGCTCGGCATCACCCTGCGCCTGTACGCACCGCACACCGCCGCACTCGACCGCACCTGGACGCCACCGCCGGTGCACAAGGTCGGGTGAGCAGGGCGCCGCTATTCGATCACACGGTGGGTGCCGTCGCGCACGGTGCCGACGAACTCCTCCACCAGATCCTCGAGCGCCACGATGCCGACCGTGTTGCCGCGGTTGTCGACCACGCGGCCGAGGTGGCTGCTGGTCCGGCGTAACCGGGCCAGCGCCTCGTAGAGCGGGGTTCCGGCCAGCACCGTCGGCAGTGGGCGGATGTCGGTGCGCGGGATCGGGGTGTTCGGGCCGGCGGTCTCGTCGGCGACCAGGTCGAGTACGTCCTTGACGTGCAGATAGCCGACCAGTGAGCCGTCGTCGGCGGAGACCGGGTACCGGGAGAACCCGGTTTCGGCGACCGCGGATTCGATATCGCCGAGGGTGGTGCCGTCGCCGTGCAACGGCACCGTCCTGGTGGTGTCCAGCCCCACCATGACGTCGCCGACGACACGCTCGGAGGTACCGAGTGCCTGGGTGAGCCTGCGGTGTTCCTCCTCGTCGAGTAAGCCCTCCGAGCGGGACTCGCCGATCATCTCGGCCAGCTCCACACTGGAGACGGTCGCGTCGAGTTCGTCCTTCGGCTCGATCCGCAGCATCCGCAGCGACAGGTTCGCCGCCAGGTTGTAGACCGCGATCAGCGGACGGGCCAGCCGCAGCCACAGCAGGTGGATCGGCACCAGCAGCAGGGCCGTGCGTTCGGGCCCGGCCAGCGCGATGTTCTTCGGGATCATCTCGCCGAACAGAATGTGCAGCACCACCACGATCGCCAGGGCGATGGTGAACGCCACCGGATGCAGTAGCTGATCGGGTAGCCCGGCCAGATGGAACGGACCTTCCAGCAGGTGCGCGACGGCGGGCTCGCCCACCCGGCCCAGCAGGATCGAACAGATCGTGATGCCCAACTGGGCCGCCGCCAGCATCATCGACAGGTTCTCACCCGCCCGGATGACGGTGGTGGCGTTGCGTTTGCCTTGTGCGGCAAGGGCTTCCAGCCGGTCGCGGCGCGCCGAGATCAGTGCGAACTCGGCGCCGACGAAAAAGGCGTTACCGGCAAGGAGCACGACGGTCAGCGCGACTCCGAACAGATCACCGCCCATGGTCGGCCTCCTGCCCGTCGAGCACGTCGGCGGTGACCGGGATCAGTCGCACCCGATCCACCCGTCGTCCGTCCATCCGCTCCACCCTGGCCAGCCAGCCGCCCTGACCGTCACCCGGATGACGCTGCTGCGAGCGCGGATCGGGCAGCACCACGGTGTCGCCGGCTTCCGGAATCCGGCCGAGCCGGATGAGCACGAGCCCGCCGAGGGTTTCGTATTCCCCTTCGGGCGCTTCATATCCGGTGGCGCGGGAGACCTCGTCGATGCGCAGCAGACCGGAGCAGTCCCAGCCATCGGAGACGCGGCGCACGTCGCGTTCCTCTTCGTCGTGCTCGTCGCGCACATCGCCGAGGATTTCCTCGATCACGTCCTCCATGGTGACCAGTCCCGCGGTGCCGCCGTATTCGTCCACCACCAGCGCCACCTGCATGCCATCGGCGCGGATGCGTTCGAGTACTTCGTCACCGTCGAGGCTGGCGGGCACGATCGGAACCGGCCGGGCCAGCAGATGCAGCGCCAGTCCGCGCCGGGATTCGGCGGGAACGGTGAAGGCCTGCTTGACGTGCACCACGCCGAGGGTGTTGTCGAGGTCGCCGTCGATCACCGGGAACCGGGAGTAGCCGGTGCGGCCGGCGGCGGCGATGAGATCGGGAATCGTATCGGACTTGTCGAGCGCTTCGATCTTCACCCGCGGCGTCATCAGCTCCTCCGCGCTGCGTTCGCCGAATTCCAGCGAGCGGTCCATCACCTGCGCGGTGCGTTGATCGAGGGCGCCGCGCTGGGCGGAGGTACGCACCAGCGAACCCAGTTCCTGCGGCGACCGGGCCGAGCGCAGTTCTTCCGCCGGCTCCACGCCGAGGCGGCGCACCACCCAGTTGGCGGTGCCGTTGAGGAAGTGGATCAACCATTTGAACACCACCGAGAACGCGACCATCGGACCCGCGGTCATCCGGGCGGTGCCCAGCGGGGCGGCGATGGCGATGTTCTTGGGCACCAGCTCGCCGTAGATCATCGACAGCGAGGTGGCCAGGATCAGCGCCAGCGCGAGCGACACACCGC
The DNA here is from genome assembly GCF_059509835.1 of Nocardia sp. CDC519. Lineage (NCBI taxonomy): Bacteria > Bacillati > Actinomycetota > Actinomycetes > Mycobacteriales > Nocardiaceae > Nocardia > Nocardia sp. CDC519. The sequence continues at coordinate 5,631,258 of NZ_CM183377.1, forward strand.
GCGCGGCACTGTCGGTGAGACCGACGGCCGAGAACGCGGGCGTCAGCAGCCGCGCCAGCACCGGTTCGGCGATATAGCCGGTGATCAGGGTCGTGATGGTGATGCCGAGCTGGGCGCCGGACAGCTGAAACGACAGCGTGTGGTGGGCCTTGCGGACCATGCGGGCCCGGACGTCACCGTCGCGCGCGTGCGCTTCGACGGTGCTGCGTTCGAGGGCGGTGAGGGAGAATTCCGCGGCCACGAACAGCGCTGTCCCCGCGGTCAGTGCGATGAAACCGATCAGGCTGAGCACAGTGAGCACGACGGACACGGTCAGCACCACCCGGGCCGGTGATCGGTGGGCACGGTCGTGCGTACTGCGGTGAGCTGGACGGCTGCGAGATGGAGGACGCCGGGTTGGTCACCCGGCTCGATAGAGGAGCCCTCCTGTGCGGCGTCCTCGGACGCGGGTGACAACTGGTTCCTTTCGCATGGGGAATGGGGGCCGGCGGTGCCGGCAACCCTTATGCTACCGGCCCACGCGCGTCTCGCGTGGGCCGGTCCGTGGTTGATTCACCAACCGCTGGGCAGCGGACGGCCCTCGGCGAATCCGGCGGCGGACTGCACACCGAGCACGGCCTTGTCGTGCAATTCGGCCAGTGAGCGCGCGCCCGCGTAGGTGCACGCGCTGCGCACACCCGAGCAGATGTGGTCGATGAGGTCCTCGACGCCGGGACGTTCGGGGTCCAGTCGCATCCGCGAACTGGAGATGCCCTCCTCGAACAGCGCCTTGCGGGCCCGGTCGAAGCCGCTGTCGGCGGCGGTGCGGGCGGCGACGGCGCGCTTGGAGGCCATGCCGAAGCTCTCCTTGTAGGCGTTGCCGTCACGGTCGATGCGCAGGTCGCCGGGGGATTCGTAGGTGCCGGCGAACCAGGAGCCGATCATCACGTTCGATGCGCCCGCGGCCAGCGCGAGCGCGACGTCGCGCGGGTGGCGCACGCCGCCGTCGGCCCAGATGTGCACTCCGAGTTCCCGGGCGGCGCTCGCACATTCGGCGACGGCGGAGAACTGCGGGCGGCCGACGCCGGTCATCATTCGAGTGGTGCACATGGCGCCGGGGCCGACACCGACCTTGATGATGTCCGCACCAGCTTCGGCCAGGTCCCTTGTGCCCTGCGCCGAGACGGTATTGCCCGCGACCAGCGGCACTCCCAGCCCGAGATCGCTGATGGCGCGCAGGGTTTCGAGCATCTTGACCTGATGACCGTGCGCGGTGTCCACCACCAGCAGGTCGGCGCCTGCGTCCACCAGGGCCTTGGCCTTGGCGGGCACGTCACCGTTGATGCCGACGGCGGCGGCGATGCGGAGCTTGTTCGCGGCATCCACGGCGGGGGTGTAGATGCCGGTGCGGATGGCGCCGGTGCGGGTGAGCACGCCGGCCAGGGTGCCGTCCTCGGCGAGCAATACGGCCAGACTCGAATGCGCGGCCTCGAGCAGGTCGAAGATCTCACGCGGGGCGGCGGTGACGGGGGCGGTGACGAAATCGGTGGCGGCCACATCGCGCAGCCGGGCGAAACGGTCGACGTCGGCGCAGGCGGCTTCGGTGACCACACCGACCGGGCGGCCGGTCTCGTCGACCACCACCGCGGCTCCGTGCGCGCGCTTGTGGATCAACGCGACGGCCTCTGACACCGACTGCTCCGGGCTGAGCGTGACCGGGGTGTCGGCGGTCAGCGATCGGCTCTTGACGAAGGCGATGGTGTCGGCGGCGGCATTGTTGGGCAGATCCTGCGGCAACACCACGATGCCGCCGCGCCGGGCCACGGTCTCGGCCATGCGCTTGCCCGCGACCGCGGTCATATTGGCGACGACGATGGGGATGGTGGTACCGGACCCGTCGATCGTCGACAGATCGACGTCGAACCGCGACGCCACATCCGTCCGGTTCGGGACGAGGAAGACGTCGTCGTAGGTCAGGTCGTACGGCGGCTGATGTCCAGGGAGAAACTGCACTGCACCGATGGTAATCGCGCCGCACCGAACGTGCGCCGTACTCGGCGCCGGCCGGGGCGGCAGCCCGGCCCGGCTCGCGACGCGCCCGCAGGTGGTTGCGCCGCGCGGTCGCATGAACGATCGTCGATCCAGGCTCACCGCCGGCTGTGCTTTTCGCCACGAGGAAGGAAGTCGCCGCATGTCGTTCACCGAGGACGAGCTGGCCTATCTTCGGTCGCAACCGGTAGCCAGGGTGGCCACCCTCGGCGCGGGCGATCAGCCCGATGTGGTGCCGCTGGCGTACGAATTCGACGGCACCCACTTCTGGATCGGCGGCGTCGGCGCGTCCGTGCTGGACACGCGCAAGTTCCGCAATGTCCGGGCGGGGCGGCGGAAGGTGGCGCTGGTGGTCGACGATCTGGTGTCGATGGACCCGTTCATCGCCCGCGCGGTCCGGGTATACGGCGAGGCGGGCGACCCCGTCGAACGAGTGGGCATGGTCGGACCCGGTGTTTTCGTCCCGATCACGCCCACCGTGTCGTGGAGTTGGAATATGGCGGGCGAGCCGGCGGGGGAGAGCTGGTATCCGGCGCGGAAAGCGGTGCACCGGCGGCCGGACTGAGCCACGCGTTCCGGCACTGTGGCCGGATCCTCTCGGCAGGTCCGTGGTCGGCGCTCCGCATCCAGCGCTCGACCAGATCATCGGCCGGGCAACCGGGTGTCGGGCGGATGTGGAGGCCTGATCGGCATCCCTGCAACCCGCGTGGCCGCCTTACCGGCCTCGGACACCACGGGTACCGGGCGGCTGTGCCGAGTCGGCATAAGTGGGGGCACCGGTTGCCGATGTACACGCCGTGCCGGATTGCTCGTGCGGCACGTCCTGGTTGCCCTCGACGGCGGCGCGCATCAATGGCGCGCGATGCCGAGTTCGGGGATGGGCGATGCGTTGACCGGATCGTCGGCCCGGAACAGCGCCGATCAGTTTGCGCGCCGGTTGCGGCCCGGTCGCGAGCGTGTCGAATTTCCGGTGTGGCGGCGTGTTTTCCCGGGCGTGTGGTGGGGACGTCCGGCGCGTCGCGGCTTGGCCGAAGCCGTCGGCGCGGCTGGTTCGGCCGCAGGCTGCGGTATCGGGACGCCCGGCGGCGTGCGGGCGCCGGTCAGTCGGCGAAGAAACCGATCGCCGGGCGTGACGGTGGCCTCGGCGGCCTGGATGCCCGCCCGGCGGGCGAGGGCGGCGACCTCGTCGCGCTGGTCCTCGGTGACCAGGGTGACGACCGTGCCGGTGGCGCCCGCGCGGGCGGTGCGGCCGGCGCGGTGCACGTAGTCCTTCGGATCGGCGGGCGGGTCCACGTGCACCACCAGCGAGATGTCGTCGACGTGGATCCCGCGGGCGGCGACATCGGTGGCGACCAGGACCGGCACCGAGCCGTCGGCGAACGCGGCCAGCACCCGGTTGCGGTTGTTCTGCGATTTGCCGCCGTGCAGCGCCTGGGCGTCGACCCCGATCTCGCGCAGCCGCGCGGTCAGTTTGTCGGCGCCGTGCTGGGTGCGCACGAACAGCAGGGTGCGGCCGGCGCGGGCGGCGACTTCGGCCACCACATCGCGCTTATCGGCCTTGCGCAGAAACAGCAGGTGATGCGTGGCGGCGGGAGCCGCGGCCGCGGTCTCGGGTATCGGCTCGGAGGCATGGGTGACCGGGTCCCGCAGGTACCGGTGCACGAGATCATCGACGGCGTCGTCCAGGGTGGCCGAGAACAGCAAGTGCTGAGTGCCGACCGGGATCTGATCGACCAGCGTCTGTACTTGCGGCAGGAAACCGAGTTCGGCGAGATGGTCGGCCTCATCGATGGCGGTGATGCGCACCGCGTCCAGTGCCAGCGCCTGCTGGGCGATCAGATCGGCGAGCCGGCCGGGTGTCCCGATGAGCAGGTCGACACCGCGCGCCAGGCGCTCGGCCTGACGTTTGATGGCCAGCCCGCCCACGGCGGTGCCGAGCCGAAGCCCCAGCGCGAGCGCCGCCGGATCCAGCGCACCCTCGATCTGCGCCGCCAGTTCGCGAGTGGGTGCGAGGATCAGGCCGCGCGGACGGCGGGGTGCCGAGGGCGCACCGGCCAGACGTACCAGCATGGGTAGCCCGAAGGCCAGGGTCTTCCCGGACCCGGTGGGTGCCCGGCCGAGCACATCGCGTCCGGCGAGCACGTCCGGGATGGTCGCCGATTGGATCGGGAACGGCGTGCGGATGCCTTCGCGGCCCAGCGCGTGCACCAGCACGACCGGCAGCCCGAGCGCGGCGAATGTGGCCGGGGCAGTGGATGGTTCAGGCACGGAACAGCCGAGTCAGCTCGACCAGCCACGGAATCGCGACGGCCAGCGTCGGCACCACCAGAATCGCGATCGAACCCAGATACGCGGCGGCCGCGATCTTCACATCGCCCAGCGGCCCGGACAACCGCTGAATCCGGATCAGCGTGCTCGGACCGCCGACGGCCAGCGCGCCCTGCGGCGCCGTCGACTTCGAACAGGCCACCAGCGCCCGCGCCAGCGGCTTGGGTCCGGTGACCTTGACCGCGGAATCGTCGGCGAGCAACTCGATCAGCAGCTTCACCGAATCGAGCGCCGACTTGCTGCGCACGAAACGGGGGAAGGCCTCATGGGCCGCGGTGAACGCCTCGAGCACCAAGTCGTGGCGAGCCCGCAGATGCGAACGTTCGTGGCTGAGGATCGCGGTGAGTTCGCGCTCGTCGAGATTGTCCAGCGTGCCCGCGCTCACCACCACCCGCTGGCGCAGGCCGGGCAGGCAGTAGGCGATGGGTTCGGAGGCGGCGAGCACCCGGATATCGGCGGCGCGGCGTTCGGGGCCGCTCTGGTCCAGCAGGTCGACCAGCATCCGATGGCGAGCCCGCCGGCGCCGGGTGTGCACGCCGACCCGGATCGCGGCCCAGATCAGGCGTGCGCCGACCATCAGCGTCAGCGCGAAGACGAACACATAGGCCAGCCACAGCGGCAGCCCGAGCGCGTCGATCTCGTCGGTGGGTGAGGTGGTCGGCCGCCCGTCCGCACCGGGCACCAGCAGCTCACTGGCGATCGCCAGTCCGGAACCGAACGCGCTCAGCACGGCGGCCAGCGCGATCGCCTGCCACAGCACCAGCGCGGCCCGGGGTGTGCGGTATGTCCACTTCGACCGGGCGAGCAGGGCTGGGGCAGGCCCCGCGAGAAGCAATGCGAGACCGGCGAAGACCGGCGCGGTTGCGTTCATCGACTCAGCTCACTGCGTTGTGGGGCCAGGGGTCGAAGACACTGCGGTCACGGCGACGGTGCGGTGTCCTCATCTGCTTCGAGCTTAGCGAGTGCCTCGCGCAGCGCCGCAGCCTCGTCCTTACCGACCTGTTCCACGAAGTGCACCAGGGCGGCGGCCTTGCTGCCCGCTTCCTCGGCCTGCTGCAACGCATCGACCATGAGGCTGGCCACCAGCTCGTCGCGGGTATGCACGGGAGCGTACCGATGGGCGCGGTCATCGCGCCGCTGAACGACCAGGTTCTTCTTCGCCAGACGCTGCAGAACCGTCATCACCGTGGTGTACGCGAGCTCGCGGCGCGCCGACAGCGCTTCGTGTACCTGCCGGACCGTTTGCGGTTCGTCGGCCGACCACAGTTGGTCCATGACCGCTTTCTCGAGTTCACCAAGTCCTGCCATTCCACAATTTTACGGACTCAACGACGCGGATGCGTACTACAGGGTGTCGTAACTGGCTGGTAGCTGGTGTGGTATTGGTCATACTCCGTCGGCGGCGGCCTCGGCGGCGACCGGGCCGCCCGCCGTACCGAGCACATGCCTGGTGCCGATCGGCACGATCATCGGCCGCCCCGACATCGGATCCTCCAACACGGTGGCCTCGAGCCCGAACACCTCGCGCAGCAGCGGGGCGTCGATGATATCGGCCGGGGCGCCCTTGGCGATGATGCGCCCGTCGCGCATGACGATCAGCTGGTCGCTGTAGCGGATGGCCAGGTTGAGATCGTGCAGCACCATCACCACGGTGCGGCCGAGCTCATCGTGCAACCGGTCCACCAGATCCAGCACCTCGAGCGAATGCGCCAGATCGAGGTAGGTGGTCGGTTCGTCGAGCAGCAGGATGTCGGTGCCCTGGGCCAGGGCCATGGAGATCCAGGCCCGCTGGCGCTGGCCACCGGACAGCTCGTCCAGCGATCGGTGCGCCAGATCGGCGATGCCGGTCTGTTCCAGGGCGGTGAGCACCTCGGATTCGTCGGTGGCCGACCACTGTTTGATCCACGACTGGTGTGGATGACGTCCGCGCGCGACCAGATCGGCCACCGTCAGGCCCTCGGGGGCGACCGGAGTCTGCGGCAGCATGCCGACGATGCGGGCGACGTCCTTGGTTTTCATCGACGAGATCGCCTTGCCGTCCAGCAGGACCTGCCCGGCGCTCGGCTTCAACAGCCGGCCCAGTGACCGCAGCAGGGTGGATTTGCCGCAGCCGTTGGGTCCGATGACGGTGGTGATCACGCCGGGGGCGATGTCGAGACTCAATCCGTCGACGATGACCCGTTCGCCGTAGCCGAGCGTCACGCCGTCGGCGGCCAGCTGATGCGAGCCGTTCTGCGGGGCTTGTCCGGTCTTCACAGCGTGGCCTTCCGATTCAAACGAATGAGCAACAACAGCAGGAACGGGCCGCCGATGGCCGCGGTCACGATGCCGACGGGCAGTTCGACCGAGAACAACGTGCGCGAGACGATATCGGCGCCGACTACCAGGATCGCACCGATCACCGCCGAACCGATGAGCGGTTCACCGGGAGTGCGCAGCACGCGGCGGGCGATCTGCGGCGCGGCGAGCCCGACGAACGCCACCGGCCCGACCGCCGCGGTCGCCACCGACGCGCCGATCACCGCCGCGCCGATGAGCACGGCCTGCTGGGTCTGGATCCGCACGCCGAGCACGCGCGTGGTGTCGGTGCCGAGGCGCAGCGCCGCCAGCGTCCTGGCCGAGCCGACCGCGACGACCAGCACCACGGCCAGCGCGATCGCGGCGGGTACGAGTTTGGAGTCGTCGGCCGAATTGAGCGAGCCGGTCAGCCACAGCTGCGCGCGGGCGGCGTCTTCGAGGCTGGCGCTGGTGAGCATCCAGCTGATCGCCGACAGCAGCAGCGAGTTCACCCCGACGCCGATGAGCACCAGCCGCATCACCGTCACCCCGCTGCCGCCGAGCGGGTTGCGTCCCCAGGCGAGTAGATAGATGGCGGCGGCCGTGCCGAGCCCGCCGACCATGGCGGCGATGGGGGTGCCGAGCGAGATCGCCCAGCCGGTGGTCGCGCCGCCGGTGCCGACCATCACCGCGACGGCGCCGAGCGCGGCCCCGGAGGTGATGCCGAGGAAGTCCGGCGCGGCCAGTGGATTGTGCAGGATCGACTGGGTGATGGCGCCGGCGATCGCGAGCGCCGCACCGACCACGACAGCCGTCAGGGCGCGTGGCAGCCGGGATTCGAACACGATGAACCGTTGCGAGCGGGTGCCGCCACCGGAAAGCACATCGAGCACCTTGCCGAAGCCCAGATTGGTTTCCCCGATGGCGATGTCGAGGCAGAACAGGCCGAACAGCGCGACGGCGAGCACCGCGATGATCACGACCATCCTGGGCCGCAGCACCAGCGAAACCGGGCCCCACCGCAGGGCCGAACGCAGCCGCGGCGCGGTGGCCTGCTCGGACTCGGGCAGTGAGATCGTCATACGCTCACCAGCTTCCGTCGCCGGACCAAGGCGATGAAGAAGGGCGCGCCGACCGCGGCCAGCATCACGCCCACCTGGAGTTCGCCCGGACGCGCGACCACCCGGCCCGCCGTATCGGCGACCAGCAGCACCAGGGCGCCGAACAGGCCCGAATAGGGGATCAGCCAACGGTTGTCGGGCCCGGTGAACACGCGCGCGATATGCGGAACCACCAGGCCGATGAACGCGATCGGCCCGACGGCGGCCGTCGCGGCACCGCACAGCAGCACCACCGCGGTCAGGCCGAGTGCCCGGCTGCGGCCGATGTTCACGCCGAGACCGCGCGCCACATCGTCGCCGAGGCTGAGCAGATTGAGTCCGGGTGCGGCGATCAGCGCCAGCACCGCGCCGGCCGCGAGGAAGGGCAACACTTGCCAGAAGACCTCGGCGCCGCGCCCGGAGACCTCGCCGACCACCCAGAACCGGTAGCTGTCGAGGGCGCTGGTGTCCAGAGTGACGATGGCGTTGGTCAGCGCCTGCAGGAACGCCGTCACCGCGGCGCCCGCCAGCACGAGACTCAACGGGCTCGCCGAGCCCGCGCCGATCGAGGATGCGCCGAACACGATCAGCCCGGCGATGAGCGTGCCCGCGAACGCGAACCAGATGTACTGCTCCGGGGCGGTGAACGCGAACAGGTACATGCTCAGTGCCGCGAGGAACGCCGCACCGGCATTGAGGCCGAGCAGTCCGGCGTCGGCCAGCGGGTTACGGGTGTAGCCCTGGATCAGCGCACCGGCCATGCCGAGGGCGAGCCCGGTGACCAGCGCGAGGACGGTGCGCGGCAGCCGCAGCCCGCGCACGATCTCTTCCTCGGTGGACAGCGCGGCGCAACGGAAGGGCCCGTCCGCGCAGGACAGGGCGTGGTCGAGGGCGTCGTAGACCGTGGTCGGGGCCAGCGATCGGGTTCCGATCGCGACGCTGGCGATCAGCGTCAGCCCCAGCAGCGCAATGAGCAGCAGGAGACCGGTGATACGACGCCGCCTCATGGTCGCAAGGGCGGTCACGGCGGCGAAAGACTCCTCACTGTGTTCGACGCAATACTTGCTAGGTCTGGTAAGGCTAACCTATCTTCCGAGTGACACCGCGACGGAGTCCACCCCGAGGAGGTTCGATGCCCGAACTCGCGACCACTGGCACATTCCGTGCCACCCAGCCGGCCTTCGGGCGCGCCTGTACCCGGCTGCGGGCATTGCAACCGGAGCATCCGAGAGTGTATGCCGTCGCCGCGATGGCCGAACAGGGCAAACGCCGCTGGTGGCGGCTGGCCGACGGGCTGCGTGAAGGCAGGATCGAACTCATGTACCGGCGCCATGCCGCCGAGATGATCAGCGCCGACATCGCCGCGGAAGTGGTTGCCACCGCACTCATTCACGCCGTGCTCGGCCGGGTGGTCGCACTACTGGTCGCCGAGGGCAGAGCCTGGGATCCGGGTCTGGAGAACCTCTGGATCCACACCGACAACGACGGCGGCATCGACTGGGCCGGCCTGGTCGACACCACCATCCGCGCGCTCGACGACGACATCCATGCGGGCGAGCGGGGTGTGGTCGGGTTGCCGTGCGAGGAGGCGATGTTCGTCTGGCTGGCCCATCGCTGCGAGCCGTCGCTGACGCTGATTCAGGAGTGCCTGACCCGGTGCTCGGGTCTGAGTGCCCGCCGTTTCTGGGGCCTGGTCGGTGAATCTGTGTCGGGCGCAGCGACTTACGTGCCCGATCTGGCGCGCACCGATGCTGCGGTCGGCATGCGCCGTGGGCAGGGTGTGCTCATGGCACTGGAGGAGCGCGGGCTGCCGGTGCGCCGTGCGGCAACGGGGGCACTGGTCAGGTAGGGCCGCTCGACCCGGCGCGATGCTCGCGCGCCGGGTTTCCGGGCGTCGGCCTGTGCCGGGCGGGTCATGACGCGGGACCGAGGTGTCCGGCGTTGTTCCTGCCCGGCGCGGCGCTAGTGGGCGGGAGCCGAGCGGTCGAGGACGGCCGCACCCACGGCGGCCTGCATCGCGACCCCGTCCACATAGGAATGCTTTTCCTTGACGGCCCCGTTCTCGACCAGCACGAAGTCAGCGAGATCGACGGCCACCGGATTACCGGTCGCGGAGGTGCCGCGCAGCTGCCACCGCACCACCCAGAAGTCTTCGCCGACGCGCAACGAGACCAGATCGAAGACCAGGTCGGGCACCAGGGCGAAGGTTCCAGCGGCGGCGTCGCGGATCGCGGCCCGGCCGCGGGCGGGCTCTTGGCCCGGATGCAGGTGGAATATCGAGTCCTCGGTGTGCAGGGCGACAATGCGATCGGGATCGCGGTCGGCCCAGCAGGCGTGATAGCGGTCGAACAGCTCACGGGTTGCGGTGCTCATGGCGAGGAACTCCTGTCGTGGTGCGTCGGATGCGCGCGATCGGCGATGGCGCCGGGAATCGGTGTGCCCACCGCTGGAATTCGATGCTGATCGCCGACGTCCAGTGTCTTCGCCGCGGGCCCGCCGTGGCGACGGGCGTACGCCCCCGCTTCGGGCATTCCCGATGTGCGGCCGCACAACGGGAATTAGACTCGCCGGGTGACCTGGGACTCATCCGCCGGGCCTGCCGCGCTGTTGTCGGGCCTGCGGGCGGACCTGGCCGCGATTTCCGAAAGGGTCACCACCAGAATCGAATCCGACGAGCAGGATTACAGCGCCGCCGCGTTGGATCACGACGAGCTGGCAGCCGTCGTGACCGGCAACATCGCATCCATGCTCGACGCCATCGGGGGCGTGCCGTATTCCCTCGAGCCCGCCCGCCGCACCGGTCGTCTCAAGGCCGAACGCGGGGTCTCGCTGGACAGCCTGTTGCACGCCTACCGGCTTGCCGGGCTGGCGTTCTGGGAGATCATCGCCGAACGAGCGGGCCGGGCCGACGGCGCCGAGCTGTCCCGGCTGTCGACCGTCGTGTGGGCGACCGTGGACGAATACTCGGTCGCCGCGGCGGACGCCTACCGGCACATCGTGGCCGCCGAAGACGAGCGGCCCATGCCACGGCTGCTGCGCGCACTGCTCGATCCCGGGCTCCCGGCGACACGCCGTGCGCGGCTGTGTGAGCGGATGGGCCTGCCCGCACGTGGCGCGTTCCTCATCCTGGTCGGCGATGTTCGCCTCCAGGCCCCGGGCGTGACGACGGTGCGGACCGTGGTGGCCGACGATCGCGTGACGCTGGTCGCCGCGCGGACCCTCGACGTCCTCGATGACGCCGTACGCCGGGTGCGGTCCCGGGCGGGCGCCAGCAAGCCGTTCGACGATCTCGCCGCCGCACCCGGCGCGCTCGATCAGGCCCGGCTGGCTTTCCGATGCCTGGGCCCGGACGATCTCGGCGTCCACCGGTACGCGTCCTCGCCCGCGCGTGCCCTGATCGCGGCCCATCCCGCTCTCGCCACCGATGTCCTGGCCGACACCCTGGCCGCATTCGACGGACTCCGGCCCGACGACGCCGACGATCTCGTCCGCACGCTGTCGGCCTGGTTCGAACTGGCGGGTTCGACCGCCGCGGTCGGACAGCGAATGCACTTGCACCGCAATACCGTCCTGCACCGGCTCAAACGGGTGGAGAAGCTCACCGGTATCGCGCTGGCGGTGCCTGCGGAGGCTGCCCTGCTGTACCTGGCCGTGCAGGCTCGGTTGCTCGGGGCTCCCGGCAACGGGTTGCCCAGTTAGGTAAGCCTGCCCTATACTCGGTCCCGGCGTACGGATCGAGCGAGAGTCCCGAGGGCTGCGGTGACCCCCGATCCATTGCCGCGACGGGCTCCACTCCGGTGGAGCCCGTCGCTCTGTTCCCTGACCCCCTGACGGGATGTGCCGCGAGCGGCCGAGACCGGTGGTGTAAAGGTGGATCCATGACCGAACAGCAGACCCACGCGCTCACCTCGCTGGCCGATATCACCCCCGAGCTGATGACGAAGTACAGCGAAGGCACCTTCACCGATCTGATCGGCCTGCGCTACACCGCCGTCGGCCCGGATCTGGTGCGCGGCGAATGGGAGGTCACCCCCAAGCTGCACCAGCCCGCGGGCATCCAGAACGGCGGCGTGCTCTGCACCGTCATCGAATCGCTGGCCAGCGTCGGTGGCGGCGTCTGGTACGGCGAGCGCGGCAATGTGGTCGGCGTGAACAACAGCACCGACTTCCTGCGCGCGGTGCGCGAGGGCACGCTCACCGGCGAGGCCACCCCGCTGCATCAGGGGCGGCTCCAGCAACTGTGGCAGGTCGTGGTCACCGACGAGAGCGGGCGCGTGGTCGCGCGCGGTCAGGTGCGGTTGCAGAACCTGCCCCATCAGTCCTGATCCTCGCGGCCGGCCTTCCCGCCCGAGCGCTGTCGAGCGCGGAGCGGGGCGCCGGAACCCAGCGACCCGGCTAACTTTCAGCGACCTCGGCTGCGGCGGTGCCGCGCACATGGAAACTCTTCTCGCTCAGCGGCTTTGCTGCGAGGATTGTTAGGATCGCGCGGGCGTCGGCCGCGACGCCCGGTGGCCGTTGTCACCCGACGTCGACGTGGAATCGGCGGCGCCCAGCAGCTGGGCGCGGCCGCGCGGGAGTGAGGGAAAACGCTGTGTTCGGACTGACCAGGCGGCGCAGCCGGCAGATTCTGGCCGTGTTCGCGGTGCTCGCACTGGCCATGGGAATGCTGAGCTCGACCCTGTTCGACAAGGTGCAGGGCGGCGGATATATCGCCCCCGACAGCGAATCCAGCAGGGCCACCGAGGCGCTGGCCGACGAATTCGGGCAGGCCCCGCCCAACCTCGTCCTGCTGGTCGAGGCCGACCGGCCCGTCGAGGACGATGAGGTCGCCACCGCCGCAACCGAACTGGTCGACCAGCTGAAGGGTGAGGCAGGCGTCACCGGCGTCGCCTCCTACTGGACCGACAAGACGCCCGCGTTGCGCAGCGCCGACGGCCGCAAGGGCCTGATCGTGGCCAGCATCCTCGGCGACGAGGCCGACGTCGATCGCCGGGTCGGCGATATCGCCGAACGGTTCGAGGGCAGCCACGGCCCGGTCGAGGTCCGCATCGGCGGCTACGCGATGCTGCTGCGCGAAACCGTGCAGCAGAGCGAAAAGGACGTCGTGATGGGCGAATCCATCGCCTTCCCGATCACCCTCATCGCGCTGCTGTTCGTCTTCGGCGGCCTCGTCGCGGCCAGCCTGCCGCTGGTGGTCGCCATGGTCACGGTGATGATCACCATGGGCACGCTGTGGCTGATCGCGCTGGCCACCGATCTGGCCGCGACCGCGACCAATGTCGCCACCCTGCTCGGGCTCGGCCTGGCGATCGACTACAGCCTGCTGATGATCAACCGCTTCCGTGACGAACTGGTCGCGGGCACCGATCCGGGTCCCGCGGTCGCGGCCACCATGCGCTCGGCCGGTCGCACCGTGGCCTTCTCCGCCGCCACCGTCGCCGTCGCGCTGTCGGGGCTGCTGTTCTTCCCGCTGCTCGCGGTCCGCTCGATGGGCTACGCCGGGCTCGCCGTCGCGCTGATCGCGGCGACCGTCTCGCTCACCGTGCTGCCGGCGATCCTGTATCTGGTCGGCACCCGCATCGACAAAGGGCAGCTGGGCTGGTTCTTCCGGGCGCCGCGGCCCGCGCCCGGCGAAGGTTTCTGGCATCGCCTGGCCACCGCGGTCATGGGCAGGCCCGTCCCGATCGGACTGGCGGTCGCGGCGCTGCTGCTGGTGCTCGGAGCACCGTTCCTCGGCATCAAACTGGGCTTCCCCGACGAGCGTTCGCTGCCGGAGTCGATGAACAACAGGCAGGTCACCGAGGCGATCCAGCGCGATTTCACCGTCACCGAACAGAGCGGGCTGTTCATCGTGCTGCCCGAGGGCAAGTCCGGTCTCGACGCCTACGCCCGCCGCGTCTCCGACATCGACGATGTGCAACGGGTCGACACCGCGACCGGCAGCTACGCCCACGGTGGCCTGCTGGCCCCGGCCACCGACACCCACGAACAGTTCGCCACCGACTCCGCGGCCTACCTGTCGGTGGTCCCCGACACCACCGATCCCGAGGTGCTGGATCGGATCGTGGACGATGTGCGCGCGGTCGAGGCGCCTTCGGCGGTCCTGGTCGGCGGCGTGGCTGCCGCCAATGCCGACGCCATCGACGAGGTGATCTCGACCCTGCCGATCGCGCTCGGGTTCGTCATCCTGGTGATGCTGGTGGTGCTGTTCCTGCTCACCGGCAGCGTGGTGCTGCCGCTGCTGGCGGTCGTGCTCAGCTTCCTCAGCCTCACCGCCACCTTCGGCGCACTGGTCTGGATCTTCCAGGACGGACATCTGTCCGGGCTGCTGGACTTCACCGTCACCGGGGATCTGCCGGCCACGGTGCCGGTCATGCTCTTCGGCGTCGCCTTCGGCCTGGCGATGGACTACCAGGTCTTCCTGCTCGCCCGCATTCGCGAGGAATACGACCAGACCGGCAAGAACGAGGTCGCGATCGCGGTGGGCCTGGAACGCATCGGCCGCATCGTCACCGCCGCCGCGGTGCTCATCTCGCTGGTGTTCCTCGGCTTCCTCGCCTCCGACATCACCTTCATGAAGGCCTTCGGCATCGGACTGCCGCTGGCGGTGCTGGTCGATGCGACGCTGGTGCGCGGATTCCTGCTGCCCGCGGCGATGAAGGTGCTCGGCGACTGGAATTGGTGGGCGCCGGGACCGCTGCGCCGACTGCACGAGCGGTACGGCCTGGACGAGGGGCCGTCGCTGCCGCCGGCCCCGGTGGACAAGGACGACTGGCGTCAGCCGGTCGGGGTCTGACAGCAACGGCGGTGTCCGCGACGACGCGGACACCGCCGAGTTGTTCGCCGGGTCTGTCAGATTCCGCCGGTGGAGAGCAGACCGCCGTCGACGCGCACGGTCTCGCCGGTGATCCAGCCGGATTCCGCCGAGACCAGGAACCCGATCAGCCGCGCCACATCCTCGGGCGCACCCAGCCGCTTCAACGGATACACCTTCGCGGCGGCCTCTTCATCGGCCGAGTAGAGCGCATCGGCGAAGGACGTCTTGACCACGCCGGGCGCCACCGCGTTCACCCGGATCTTCGGTCCCAGCTGCCAGGCCAGTTCCTCGGTGAGCCGGATCAGCGCGGCCTTGGACGCGCCGTAGGCGGCGATCACGCCGGTCGAGCGGATGCCGGCCACGCTGGCCACGTTCACCACCGCGCCGCCGTGCTCACCCATCCAGGCCCGGTGGGCCTGCTGGATGTAGCCGAGCGCGGCCACCACGTTGACGTCGAAGATCTTGCGCACGGCATCGAGGTCGGCGTCCATGAGGGAGCCGTAGACCGGGTTGATGCCGGTGTTGTTGATCAGGATGTCGAGCGAACCGAACTCGGTCACCGCGCGATCCACCGCGGCTGCGCGCGCGTCGGCGTCACCGGAGTTGCCCGCCAGCGCCACCACCTCGCCCTGATGGCCGAGTTCGCGCAGCTGTGCGGCCGCCTGCTCGAGGGGTTCCGCCTTGCGCGCGGTGATCAGCACGTTCGCGCCCCGGCGCAGCAATTCGGCGGCCACCGCGTGACCGATTCCGCGGCTGGCTCCGGTCACCAGTGCGCTTTTGCCCAACAGATCCGTAGTCATGTGACGTCACGTTACTTCAGTCGCCGTGCCCGCGGTGCCTGGCTGTGCGGCCGTCGCGGGCGAAAGGTAATGCCTCTCACGCCCGCCGGGTGTCCGGGGCGGGGCGGGCGGCAGGTAAAATCGGTGGTTCTTGTGCGCATCCCGTCGCACAATCGAGCAGCATCCCCACCACGCGCCTAGGAGACATCTGTGATCACCGCGACCGACCTGGAGGTCCGGGCCGGAGTCCGCACACTGCTGTCGGCCCCAGGGCCGGCCCTGCGCGTGCAGGCGGGCGACCGGATCGGGCTGGTCGGGCGCAACGGCGCGGGCAAGACCACCACGCTGCGCATCCTGGCCGGCGAGGGTGAACCCTATGCGGGCAAGATCCTGCGTTCCAGCGATATCGGCTACCTGCCGCAGGATCCGCGCGAAGGCAATCTCGATGTGCTCGCCCGCGATCGGGTGCTGTCGGCGCGTGGCCTGGACACGCTGATCCGCGATATGGAAAAGCAGCAGGCGCTGATGGCCGAGGTGGCCGACGAGGCCGAACGCGATCGCGCGGTCCGCAAATACGGCCGGCTCGAGGAGCGGTTCTCGGCGCTGGGTGGTTACGTCGCGGAGAGCGAGGCCGCGCGCATCTGCAACAGCCTCGGCCTGCCCGATCGGGTGCTCGGCCAGGCGCTGCGCACGCTGTCCGGTGGTCAGCGGCGCCGCATCGAACTGGCGCGCATCCTGTTCGCCGCCTCAGACGGCAGCGGCGGCCGCTCCGACACCATCCTGCTGCTCGACGAACCGACCAACCACCTCGACGCCGACTCCATCACCTGGCTGCGCGGCTTCCTGCAGAACCACGAGGGCGGGCTGATCGTGATCAGCCACGATGTCGAGCTGCTCGCCGACGTGGTGAACAAGGTGTGGTTCCTGGACGCGGTACGCGGTGAGGCCGACGTCTACAACATGGGCTGGCACAAATACCTCGACGCCCGCGCCACCGACGAACAACGCCGCCGCCGCGAACGCGCCAATGCCGAGAAGAAGGCCTCGGCCCTGCGCGCGCAGGCCGCCAAGCTCGGTGCGAAGGCCACTAAAGCCGTTGCCGCGCAGAACATGGTCAAACGCGCCGAACGACTGATGTCCGAACTCGACGAGGTGCGCGTGGCCGACAAGGTGGCGCGGATCAAGTTCCCGGAACCCGCGGCCTGCGGCAAGACCCCGCTGATGGCGGAGAACCTGACCAAGGTCTACGGCTCGCTGGAGATCTTCACCGGCGTCGATCTGGCCATCGACCGCGGCAGCCGGGTCGTCGTGCTCGGCCTCAACGGCGCGGGCAAGACCACGCTGCTGCGATTGCTCGCCGGGGTGGAGAAGCCCACCGCGGGCGGACTGGTCGCCGGGCACGGACTGAAGGTCGGCTACTTCGCCCAGGAACACGACACTCTCGACGACAACGCCACGGTGTGGGAGAACATCCGTCACGCGGCGCCCGACGCGGGCGAACAGGATCTGCGCGGCCTGCTCGGCGCGTTCATGTTCACCGGCCCGCAGCTCGAGCAGCCCGCTGGCACCCTGTCCGGCGGTGAGAAGACCAGGTTGGCGCTGGCCGGTCTGGTGTCCTCGGCGGCGAATGTGCTGCTGCTCGACGAGCCGACCAACAACCTCGACCCGGTCTCGCGCGAGCAGGTGCTCGACGCGCTGCGCACCTATGCGGGCGCGGTCGTGCTGGTCACCCACGATCCGGGCGCGGCCGAAGCCCTGGCCCCCGAGCGGGTGATCCTGCTGCCGGACGGCACCGAGGACCATTGGTCGGCCGAGTATCTGGAATTGATTCAGCTCGCGTGATTTTCATCACGGGAATCCGTTGATCGCGGCCTCCGGAGTGCTTAGCCTGGAATGACGCTGCTCGGCGACTCGGAGGAAGCCATGAGCGACAGGCCGGCACACAGAGCCACATCGGGAAAGACCACCCTGGGTAAGGGCACACGCGTCACGGGAAAGTCGCGCGACCGCCTGCAATCGCAGTTGAAGAAGCAATACGAGGCGGGCGCGAGCATCCGCTCCCTGGCGCGCGCGACCGGCCGCTCCTACGGCTTCATCCACAACGTGCTGGTGGAGTCGCATGTGCAGCTCCGCAGCCGTGGCGGGGCCAACCGGCGCAAAGCCCAGTAATCACACTGGGGCGTTGCCGCGCACCCATGGTGGCGCGGCGTCTACCGGTGCGCGCGCATCAGCGCTCGGCGACGGCACCATCGCCGAGCACCAGCAGGTTCGCCAGGCTGGTGAAGATGGGCAGCCCGGTCTTGATCTCCAGGTAGGCGAACTGGCCCTGCGGATTGACCTCGAGGAAGTAGTACTCGCCGTCCACGCCGAGGCGCAGATCCAGCACGCCGAAGCTCAGACCGAGTGCCCCCATCAGGATCGCCAGCGATTTGCTCACCGAGGCCGGCAGCTGATCCGGGGCGAACTCGACCGAGGTGTCCAGCCGCGAATCGACGTGCCCGGCTCCGGCCTGAGAGTCGATGCGCACCGTCCACGCCACCCCGTCGACCCACACCACCCGCAGATCGCACCGGGCGACGACGTAATCCTGGAAGATGGTCGGCGCGCTGCGGATCCCGGCGAGCCTGGCCAGATCGGATTCGCCGACGATCCTGGTCTCGGCGAACTCGGCCCTGCTGGTGCCGGTGCGTTTGTAAACCACTGCGCCGGGCCGGGATTCGATGAAACTGCGCGCCTCGTCCGGATCGTTGGTGATCAGCGTCTCCGGGATGGCGAAGCCGGCCCGGTGGGCGGTCTCGAGCTGGACGATCTTGCGGTTGGCGGTGCGATCGTTGCCGGGGTCATTGACCCACAGCGCCGGGATCGACCACAGCAGGCCCTGGATGAACCCATCGCATTCGGCCTGCCGGAAGGCGTCGTCGGTGGCGCGCACGCCTGCGGGCACCTGGGCGGGATGCGGACGCCGCCACCACACCGAGCGCACCTCGTCGAGGCCGATGAGATGGGACATCGACCGTGTGGTGCCGAGCCGGTCGAGCCGGAAACTACCGGACTCGCGCGGAAAATCACGCAGATCCAATTGAATCGGGTTGACGCCGTGCTGTTCTCGCAGCGTCACCGCCATGGCGGTCGCGTGCAGATCGTCGGATTCGGACACGATCAATACCGAACCCGTCCGGGGAGCGGCCACCTGCCCGCCGCTCAGTCGAGGCTGTCGCAGTTGATGCCGTCGTCGCTGCCCGCGTGCGATTTCGTTTGGCAATAGGTGAATGTCGCGCCGGAGCCCGGTGCGTCGAGCAGCTGGAGTTCGTCGGCCCAGGACTCGGTGAGCTCACGTAGTAGATCGTCGCCGAAGGCCGGTGACGGTGGCGCGGCCAGCGTCATGGGCCGGTCGACGACGTCGATGCGCAGCCTGCGGGTGAAGTCGGCGGTGGCGCCGGGGCGGATGTCGACCAGCACCGGACGCCCCGGCGCGGCAGCGGTGGCGTCGGATTCGAGTACCCGCAGCACATCGGCGCGCCGGAAGGTCCACGTCCCTTCGGCCACCCGGACGGTGATATCGCGTTCCGACTGGGCCACGAGCATGCCCTGCAGTGCGGGAACACGGTCACCGGTCGCCGCGGCGCCGGGGAAGTGGATGGCATCGGTCATGGTGGAAACTCCGATCTGCTCACGATTTGCCAGGACCCCCGAGCGTGCTCTGGATCATATCGCGTGCGGGGTTGTCCCCGGCCCGGTTCGCGAGATTTACCGCGGCTCCGGCAAACCGGAATTGCGCGCGGGAACCGCTAGCGCCGAAAGATTTTCGGTGCGGTGGGGCGAACAGGCGCGCAATCACATGGCTATCGTGGGCGCGGCGCACCCGCCTGCGGGTATTGCCCGAAGGTGGCGTGCGCCCGGTCTCCGGGCGCAGTCAGACCCGTACGAGTTTCACAAAGACGCGGAGCCGGATGCTGCGTCCCGATGCGGTCCGGGTTGGCGCAGCGTCGGCGCCGGGTTGTCAGAGCCCGAGCAGTTCGGCGCGATCGGTGAGCGCGCGGAAGCGTTCCCGGGGATCGGCCACGAGTTTGCGCGCGGACAGATCGAGCAATCCGCCCACCACCCGGAATTCCGCCGCGACGGTGCCGTCGAGTTTGCGGATCTGCTGGAGCAGGCCGTAGATCTTGCCGTCTTGCCAGTCGAACTCGCAGGTGACCTCGACTTCGTCGCCGCCACGCAGTTCGCGCAGGTACTTGATGGTCTGCTCCAGCACCACCGGGCCGACGCCACTGGCGATGAGCTTGTCCTGGCTGACACCGGCCGCGCGCAGCAGCTCCCAGCGCGCGTGTTCGGCGTACTGCAGGTATACGGCCTGGTTCAGGTGGCCCTGCGTGTCGAGCTCGTATCCGCGGACGATGACGGGGACGGAGAAGGTCATGCCTTGGCGAACCCCGGCGCGGCCCGCGATGTTCCCCGGTCCGGTGATATTCGTGTCACAGCGCGGGATTCAGCGGCGGCCCGCGGCGCGTTCATCCCACCACCGCGGCGCGTCGACGAAATGGTTGTCGAACTCGTCCTGAGTGGCGGCGAGGTCGGCGAGCGTGGCCTCGCCCGCGGCGATCCGGTCCAGCAGCCGGAAGTAATCGAACCGCTGCACACCGGGCATCAGTGCGATCAGGATGCGGGCACCGCTGTCGGGCGTCGCGCCGAAGGCGTGCGTCATATGCCGTGGGACCACGATCGACCCGCCCGCGCCCACGGTGACGATCTCCTCGCCTGCGAGCAGTTGCAATTCGCCGTCGGCGACGTAGAACAGCTCGTCGGAGCGGGTGTGAAAGTGCGGTGCCGCACCGTCGGCGCCGCGGCTCAGGGTGACTTCGACCGTGCTGACCGAGCCGCCCGTTTCGTCGCTGTCGATGAGCAGCCGCACCCGGGTGTCCTCGGTGCCGAGGAGTTCGGTCTCGTGCGGCTGACGGATGGCGGCGGCGCGTTCCGGGATCGGCATGACAGCTCCAGTTGTTCGTTGGTTGATAATTCGGTACCGAACTATATCGCAGCGAATAGAATGCTGTCCATGACCCAACCGACCGCCGACGCGGTGGACGCGATCGCGGCGCAATGGCGCCGCGAACGGCCTGACCTCGACCTGGAGGCGATGGCCGTACTCGGACGCCTGGCCCGGTTCGAAGCGCTGGCGCGCCGCGAGATCGAAACGGTGTTCACCGCGCACGGCTTGCAACGCGGCGAGTTCGACGTGCTGGCGGCGCTGCGCCGGGCAGGCGAGCCGTTCGAACTGAACCCCTCCGTGCTCGCGGACACGCTCATGCTGTCGCGGGCGGGCATGACAGGGCGGTTGGACCGGCTGGAATCGGCCGGTCTGGTGCGCCGCATCGCCGACGCCGCCGATCGTCGCGCCATCCGGGTGGCGCTGACCGACGCGGGGCGCGCGCTGATCGATACCGTCGTCACCGCGCACACGGAGAACGAAACCAGGCTGCTGTCGGTGCTTTCCGCTGCCGACCGTGGTGAACTGGACCGCATCGTCCGTGCCCTGCTCGCCGGATGGGAACGCGATTCGCCCTAGCCGACGGGCTGGGCGCGGGCACAATTGGGGTAGTTCGCTACTCGGGCGCCGCTCGTGGCCCGGCCATACCGTTGGGTGCCCGCCGAGCAACGGCGGGCCGGTGAGGAGGGACTGGCGATGATCGACATCATCACGCTGCGCGGGACCGGAGAGCCACGCGATCCCGGCGGCGCCCCGACGGGGATGCTGCGCGACGTCACGAAACTGCTGGATCCGCAGCGGTTCCGGTGTTTCGAACCGGACTGGCCCGCTTCGGTGGGTCCCTCACCGGATGTCTGGGGGCCGTCGCTGGACACCTCGGTGCGGATCGGCACCGCCGCAGGCGTCGAAGCCATCCAGCAGTCCCCGAATGTCTGTGGGCTACTGAGCTATTCGCTGGGATCGATCTGCGCGAGCCGGATCCTCGAGGGCGTGCGGGCTGGCACCTACACCAATACCGACGGCAGCCCGCTCGAGATCGCCTTCGTGGTGAACTTCGCCAATCCGCTGCGCCGCGCGGGGGAGTCGGTGGGCGATCTGTGCCCGCCCGACACCTTCGGCCTGCACGGTCAGCGCGGCGACTGGCCCGATCTCGCGGTCCGCGAATACGCCAACCCCGGCGACATCATCACCTCGGTGCGCGCCGATTCACCGCTGCGCATCATCGATGTCGGGATTTCGCCGTTCTCGTTCGTCGAGGGCGCCAGGTTCGGCCACGCGGCGCCGCTGATCTTCGCCGAACTGCTGCGCTTCCTGCTGGCCGACCCGCTGGCCAATGCCGCCCGCTATGCCGAAGCGGTGCACGGGGTGATCGGTTACCTCACCCCGTGGCCCGATGGCCAGCACGTGCTGTACTCCGGCCACGATATGCCGGGCACCGGCGTGCTGTGGACGACGCACGCCGCCAATTATCTGAACGCGACGTTCTGACACCGCCGGCCGTCATTCCCTGCGGCGCACCGACGCTTCGACCAGATCCAATACGGCGGACAGGTTTTCGTTGGTGTGCCCCGACGCGATGCGCGCGATGAGCCCGTCGAGCACCAGATCCAGATAGCCGAGCAGGACATCGGTCGGCACATCGTCGCGCAGCGCGCCCGCGGCCTTGCGGCGTTCCAGCCGGGCCAGCGTCGCGGCGGTCAACTCGGCCGAGCGCTGGGTCCAGCCGGCCCGGAACTCGGGATCGGTGCGCAGCCTGCGCGCGATCTCGAGCCGGGTGCCGAGCCAGTTGAACTGCTCGGGATTGGCCAGCATGTCCCGCATGACCTGCACGATGCCCTGATTGGCCGCGACATCGGCCATCCGCTCGGCGTCTTCCTGGGCCAGCGCGAGAAACAACGCGTCCTTGTCGCGGAAATGATGGAAGATCGCACCGCGCGAGAGCCCGATGGCCTCCTCCAATCGGCGCACGGTGGCGCCGTCGTAGCCGAATTCGGCGAAGCAGCGCCGGGCACCGTCGAGTATCTGGCTGCGCCGGGCAGCGAGGTGATCGTCACTGACCTTCGGCATGGTGCGAACTCCCTGGGAGTGGGGTGCGAACGAGAAATGTCGAATCGAAGGAATGCGCGAAGGTCCGCGCACCGCGGGCACGGTGCGCGGACCTCACTCTGCGCGACGACCGGAACCGGTCGCGAGGGTCATTCCCGCGTGCGCGGAGACCTGGCCTGATCAGCCACGAATCATGTTGCGCAGCACGTACTGCAGGATACCGCCGTTGCGGTAGTAGTCCGCCTCACCGGGGGTGTCGATGCGGACCACCGCGTCGAAGACGATCTTCTCGCCGTCCTCCTTGGTGGCGGTGACCTTCAGCGTCCGGGGAGTGACACCCTCGTTGAGCTGGGTGATGCCCTCGATGTCGAAGGTCTCGGTGCCGGTCAGGCCGAGGGTCGCGGCCGACTCGCCCGCCGGGAACTGCAGCGGGATGACGCCCATACCGATCAGGTTCGAGCGGTGGATGCGCTCGAAGGACTCGGTGATGACGGCCTTGACGCCCAGCAGGCGGGTGCCCTTGGCGGCCCAGTCACGCGAGGAGCCCGAACCGTACTCCTTACCACCGAGCACGACCAGCGGGATGCCGGCCTTCTGGTAGTTCTGCGAGGCGTCGTAGATGAACGCCTGCGGGCCACCCTCCTGGGTGAAGTCACGGGTGTAACCACCGGAGACGTCGTCGAGCAGCTGGTTGCGCAGCCGGATGTTGGCGAAGGTGCCGCGGATCATCACCTCGTGGTTACCACGACGCGAGCCGAGGGAGTTGTAATCCTTGCGCTGCACACCGTGCGCGTCCAGGTACTGCGCGGCCGGGGTGCCCGGCTTGATCGGACCGGCAGGGCTGATGTGGTCGGTGGTGACCGAGTCGCCCAGCAGTGCGAGCACGCGCGCACCCTTGATGTCCTCGACCGGCGAGGGCTCGAGCTGCATGCCGTCGAAGTACGGCGCCTTGCGCACGTAGGTCGAGTTCTCGTCCCATGCGAAGGTGTCGCCGGACGGGGTGGACAGGTTCTGCCAGCGCTCGTCGCCCTTGAAGACGTCGGCGTAGGACTTGCGGAACATGTCCTGGCTGATCGCCGACTTGATGGTGTCGTCGATCTCCTGCGGGGAGGGCCAGATGTCGCGCAGGAACACGTCGTTGCCGTCGGTGTCCTGGCCCAGCGGGTCGGTCTCGAAGTCGAAGTCCATGGTGCCCGCGAGCGCGTAGGCGATGACCAGCGGCGGCGAGGCCAGGTAGTTCATCTTCACGTCGGGGGAGATGCGGCCTTCGAAGTTGCGGTTACCCGAGAGCACCGCTGTGACCGACAGGTCGTTGTCGTTGACCGCCTTGGAGATCTCCTCCGGCAGCGGACCGGTGTTACCGATGCAGGTGGTGCAGCCGAAACCACCCAGGTAGAAGCCCAGCTTCTCCAGGTACGGCCACAGGCCGGCCTTCTCGTAGTAGTCGGAGACGACCTGCGAGCCCGGCGCCATGTTGGTCTTCACCCACGGCTTGGACGACAGGCCCTTCTCGACCGCATTGCGGGCCAGCAGCGCGGCGCCGATCATGACCGACGGGTTGGAGGTGTTGGTGCAGGAGGTGATACCGGCGACCACGACCGCGCCGTGGTCGAGCACGAACTCCCCGCGCTCCTCGGACTTGACCAGCACCGGCTTGGAGGGGCGCCCCTCGGAGCCGTTGGCCGCCGAGGTGACGTCGATCGCGCCGTCGTCGGCGAAGGACAGCTCGGCCGGATCCGACGCCGGGAAGGACTCCTCGAGCGCCTCGTCCAGCTTGCTGTGCGGGGTGGCGACGGCATCGTCGGTGTAGTTGTAGATGTCCTTGCGGAAGGCGATCTTGCTCTCCGACAGCAGGATTCGGTCCTGCGGGCGCTTCGGGCCTGCGATGGACGGGACCACGGTGTTGAGGTCGAGCTCCAGGTACTCGGAGTAGGCGGGCTCGTGGTCCGGGTCGTGCCACATACCCTGCTCCTTGGCGTACGCCTCGACGAGCGCGAGCTGCTCGTCGCTGCGGCCGGTCAGGCGCAGGTAGTTGATGGTCTCGCCGTCGATCGGGAAGATCGCCGCGGTGGAACCGAACTCGGGGCTCATGTTGCCGAGGGTGGCGCGGTTGGCCAGCGGAACCTCGGCCACGCCCTTGCCGTAGAACTCGACGAACTTGCCGACCACACCGTGCTTGCGCAGCATGTCGGTAACGGTGAGCACGACGTCGGTGGCGGTGACGCCCGGCTGGATCTCACCGGTGAGCTTGAAGCCGACGACGCGCGGGATCAGCATGGAGACCGGCTGGCCGAGCATGGCGGCCTCGGCCTCGATGCCGCCGACGCCCCAGCCCAGCACACCGAGGCCGTTGACCATGGTGGTGTGCGAGTCGGTGCCGACGCAGGTGTCGGGGTAGGCCTGGCCGTTGCGGACCATCACGGTCGGGGCCAGGTACTCGATGTTGACCTGGTGCACGATGCCCATGCCCGGCGGGACGACGCGGAAGTCGTCGAAGGCGCCCTGGCCCCAGCGCAGGAACTGGTAGCGCTCGGCGTTGCGCTCGTATTCGAGGTCGACGTTGCGCTCGAGGGCGTCGGCGCGGCCGAAGACGTCCAGGATGACCGAGTGGTCGATGACCATGTCGGCGGGGGAGAGCGGGTTGACCTTGTTCGGGTCGCCGCCGAGGGTGGTGACGGCCTCACGCATGGTGGCGAGGTCGACGACACACGGCACGCCGGTGAAGTCCTGCATGATCACGCGGGCCGGGGTGAACTGGATCTCGACGTTCGGCTCGGCCGACGGGTCCCAGTTGGCGATCGCGCGGATGTGGTCGGCGGTGATGTTGGCGCCGTCCTCGGTGCGCAGCAGGTTCTCCGCGAGGACTTTCAGTGCGTAGGGGAGTTTTTCGGTACCGGGCACGGCCGAGAGCCGGAAGATCTCGTAGGAGTTGCTTCCGACCTCGAGGGTGCCTTTGGCGCCGAAAGTATCGATACTTGTCGTCACGTCAGCTCCACTCATCTGTGAGGGTTGCCGTCGGCGGGGCTGTGCCGACGGCCTACGTCTTCGGAGGGCTGCCCGCACCGCACGGTGCCGGTTCCTCGCGCCTTCGACTCTAACAGTACGCTTGTCCTATGAACGCGGCGGGGCGTCGTTGCGGCGCCGGTCGGCGTGGCGAGTGGCGCCGATGCGACACTGCGTCGCGTACTGTGCCACCGTGAGCTGTCGGGGCGGCCGGTCCGGACGGACGGCCTCTCGGCGTGCTCATCCGCAGTGTAGGAGACCCCGTCGCCTCGCGTGCCGATGCGGCTCGACAAGACCGGATGGAAGATGACCGTCTCGCACACCTGGGCTTTTTCTCTCGTCGCCACCGGGCTGCCGGAGAACACCGACCTCGGCGAGATCCGCGCGGATCTCGCCGACGACGGCGTTGCCGCACCCGAGGGCAAGGATCAGTCCGAGCTGGCCGCCCTCGTGGCTCAGGCGCGCGCCGATGGCATTCCGCTGAGCGTGGTCGTGGTGCAGGGCAATCCGTGGCACGACTCGAGCCTGCGCGATCTGGCTACCGAGGTCGGCAAGTTCCAGCACGGCACCGTCGCGGTCTTCAGCGATGACTGGATGGGCACCTACAGCGATTCGATCAGCCGGGTGCACCTGGAATGGGCCGAGGACGCCGCCAAGTGGAAGGGCGGTAAGTCCGAAGAGGCCGTGCAGATCTTCGCCGACCGGCTGCAGCAGCCGGAATCGGTGCCGTGGACCGGATTCACGAGTGTGCTGCTGGCCGGCACCGTGGCCGCCGTCGGCGGGCTCTACTGGGTCAAGCGGCGTCGTGCGGCGAGCGCTGCGGCCGGTTCCGCCGACGATTCGGGGTCGGCGTCCGCCTGAGCCTTTCACTCGGCTCGCATCTCGATCCGCGCCGCATTTCCTGACGCTCGGTTTGTTTTTCGGGGCCGAACCCTGTGCCGCATTCGGCTAATTTCGAGCAAAGTGCAAATTACGCACCTGTGATTCCGTCGCTGTAGTTCCGCGCGTGACGCAAGTGTCGTACGGTTCGAATGATCGCTGTTGGGGAAAGAGTGTTGACAGGGCAATATGCCGACCACAGTGCTCCATGGGTCGGCTGGTGCTCGTGATGCCACGCCGCAGTCGGATCGTCTGGAGGTGCGATGCGCAACATGCGAGGGCCCAGCCGTCGTCGTCCGCTCTCGATCGCTCTCGGTTTGCTGGTCGCGGCGGCGATCGTCGTCACCGGCGCCCCGTCGACCGCCGTGCCGCCGCCCCCGCCGAACCCGAGCGACGGTGAACTCGCCGACGCCGGAGCACGCGTCGACGCAGGCATCGGCCAGGTGGGTGTGCTGATCAATCAGGTCGCCGCCGTCGACGAGCAGGTGCGTCAGCTCGACGATGCGGTCGCGCTGCGCCGCGAGCAGGTCAACAAGGCGCTGGTCGATCTGCAGAACGCTCGCGATGCCGCCGACGCCGCGGCCGACCTGGTGGCCACCACCCAGCGCGAACTCTCCGACGCGGGCACGCGAGTGGACCAGGCGCGCACCAACTTCGACGCATTCGCCACCCAGGCCTACACCCGGCCCGGCACCGGCACGATGATGACCTACCTCTCGGCCGCCGACCCCGACGCCGCCCTCGACCGTGCGCAGATCATCGGCCTGGTCACCAAGAATCAGCAGCAGGTGATGGACGGCCTGCGCCGCGCCCAGATCGATCAGGGCAACAAGAACGCCTCGGCCCGGCAAGCCAAGACCGCCGCCGACGCCGCGGCCGCCGACGCCGAGCAGAAGAAGACCGCCGCCGAGGCCGCCGTGAGCGCCGCGACCGCCGAGCTGAACCAGCAGACAGCGGTGCGCGATGACCTGCTGCGCCAGCGCGCGGATGCCCAGGCGCGGCTGGACGCGGCGCGGATGAACGTCACCGGGTTGCAGAACCAGCGCGATGCCTATCAGGCCTGGGATCAGCAGCGCCGGGCCGAAGAAGCGGCGGTGCTGGCCGCGGCGGCCGCTGCGGCGGCGCGTGCGGCCGCCGATCAGGCCGCCAAGGACCGCGCGGCCCAGCTCGGCGCGGGGAAACGCCCGCACACCCAGCTCGACGACTCCCCGCGCACGACCAAGCCGACCCCGAGATCCGGGGCCGACGACGATGACTCCGAATCCGAGAGCGAATCCGGATCAGAGGACGGCGATGTCCCCTCGGTCACCGGCAGCGAGGCCATCGAGATCGTCGTCGACCGGGCCATGTCCCAGCTCGGGGTCACCTACGCCTGGGGCGGCGGCGACGAGGACGGCCCCACCCTCGGCATCCGCGACGGCGGCGTCGCCGACAGCCACGGCGATTACAACAAGGTCGGGTTCGACTGCTCCGGCTTGATGATCTACGCCTTCGCCGGAATCGGTGTCTCGCTGCCGCATTACAGCGGCTACCAGTACAACGCGGGCACCCGCGTGCCGGTCGACGAGCGCGAACGCGGCGACATGCTGTTCTGGGGGCCCAACGGCAGCCAGCACGTCGCGCTGTATCTGGGCGACGGCAAGATGATCGAGGCCCCACAGTCCGGCGATGTGGTCAAGGTTTCTCCGGTGCGGGAATCGGGCATCATGCCCTACGCGGTCCGCATCGTCACCGCCTGATCGGGCGCGAGTGCACGTACGGTGGACGGCGTAACGTCGCCAGGAGCGCGGATTCCGGCGCCGAATCCCGGCATATCGGGTCCGGTTGCGGCGAATGCGGTCATTACCTGGAATAGTTGTGGCAACACGCACAAGACCAAGGCGAAAGCGGGGATGTTGGTGACTTCGACGGACGGTGTGAGCGGGGCAAGTTTGGCGAAAAAGGCGCCTGCACCCGGGTCGAGCACCCTCGAGCGTGATGTCCAGACTCTCGAGAAGGCGATCTACGAGGTCAAGCGGGTCATCGTCGGACAGGACCGGCTCGTCGAGCGGCTGCTCGTCGGCGTGCTCGCCCGCGGCCACGTGCTGCTCGAAGGTGTTCCCGGTATCGCGAAGACCCTTGCCGTGGAGACCTTCGCCAAGGTCGTCGGCGGCTCGTTCTCCCGCGTCCAGTTCACCCCCGACCTGGTACCCACCGACCTCATCGGTACCCGCATCTACCGGCAGGGCCGCGAGGAATTCGACACCGAGCTCGGCCCGGTGGTGGCGAACTTCGTGCTCGCCGACGAGATCAACCGCGCTCCCGCGAAGGTGCAGTCGGCACTGCTAGAGGTGATGGCCGAACGGCATGTCTCGATCGGCGGCAAGACCTATCCGATGCCCGATCCGTTCCTGGTGATGGCGACCCAGAACCCGATCGAGAGCGAAGGTGTGTATCCGCTGCCCGAGGCGCAGCGCGACCGCTTCCTGTTCAAGGTCGTCGTCGACTACCCCTCGGTGGAGGAGGAGCGCGAGATCATCTACCGGATGGGCGTCAGCGCGCCGGAGGCCAAACAGATCCTGGAGCCGGCCGAACTCATCCGGTTGCAGCAGCTGGCCGCCAACACCTTCGTCCATCACGCGCTGGTCGATTACGTGGTCCGGGTGATCGCCGCGACCCGCACCCCCGCCGAATTCGGCATGAACGACGTCGCCGGTTGGATCTCCTACGGCGCCTCCCCGCGCGCCAGCCTCGGCATCATCGCCGCGGCGCGTGCGGTGGCGCTGATCCGCGGCCGCGACTATGTGGTGCCGCAGGACGTGGTCGAGGTGATCCCGGACGTGCTGCGGCACCGGCTGGTGCTGTCCTACGACGCACTCGCCGACGAGATCAGCCCCGAGGACGTCATCAAGCGGGTACTGCAGACCGTCGGCCTGCCGCAGGTCGCCCCCCAGGCCGTCGGCCAGGGTGGACCGGCCGCGCCCGCGCCGGTGCCCGCCAACGGCGCCCATCCCGGTAGCCCCGCGCCGCAGCAGCCGCAGCCGGCGCAGCAGCCGCCGGTGCCGCAGCAGGCGGGCCAGGTGCCGCAGGCCGCCGGCAACAGCCCGTCGAAGTGACCTCGACGCCGGAGCCGGTCGACCGAGTACCGATGTCATCGCACGCACCACCGTCGTTCCGATCGGGCGAGCTGACCGACCCGAAACTGTCGGCAGCCCTCAAGACCCTCGAACTCACCGTGCGCCGCCGCCTCGACGGCGTACTGCACGGTGATCACCTCGGTCTCATCCCGGGACCCGGTTCCGAACCGGGGGAGGCCCGCGCCTACCAGCCGGGTGACGATGTGCGCCAGATGGATTGGTCGGTGACCGCGCGCACCACCCATCCGCATGTGCGGCAGATGATCGCCGACCGCGAGCTGGAGACCTGGATGGTCGTCGACCTGTCGGCCAGCCTGGATTTCGGCACCGCGGCCTGCCAGAAGCGCGATCTCGCCATCGCCGCTGCCGCCGCCATCACCCACCTGACCAGTGGCGGCGGTAACCGCATCGGCGCCGTCGTCGCCACCGGTGAGCACCTCACCCGGATTCCCGCGCGCAGCGGCCGGGTGCACGCGCAGTCGTTGCTGCGCGGCATCGCCACCACCCCGCACGCCCGTGACGGTGTGCGCGGGGATCTGCGCGGCGCCATCGAATCGTTGCGCCGTCCGCAGCGCAAACGCGGACTGGCCGTGATCATCAGCGATTTCCTCGGCGATATCGACTGGCAGCGTTCGCTGCGCGCCATCTCCGCCCGCCACGACCTGCTCGCCGTGCAAGTGCTGGATCCGCGCGATATGTCGCTGCCGGATATGGGTGATGTGGTGCTGCACGATCCGGAGACCGGCCGCACCCGCGAGTTCAGCGTCACCCCCGCACTGCGCGCCGACTACGCGGCCGCGGCCCTGCGCCACCGTCAGCAGGTGGAGCAGGCGCTGCGCAGCTGCGGCGCGCCGGTGCTCACCTTGCAGACCGACCGGGACTGGATCGCCGACGTGGTCCGGTTCGTATCCACCCGGCGCCACAGCCTCGGCGCCCCGACCGGGCGGGTGCCACGTCAGTGAGTATTTCCAACTTCACCGCGCAGATCTGGCTGGGTTTCCTCGCCGTCGTCGCGCTCATCGCCCTCGGCTATGTGCTGGTGCAGCGCCGCAAACACCGGCACATGCTGCGGTTCAGCAATATGGAGCAGTTGGAGCGGGTCGCGCCTTCGCGGCCGAGCCCGCTGCGGCATGTGCCGGTGGCCTTGATCCTGGTCGGCTTGGTCTTCTTGACCATCGCCGCGGCCGGACCCACCAAGGCGCAGAAGGAACCGCGTAACCGCGCCACGGTCGTGCTGGTCATGGATGTGTCGCTGTCGATGGAAGCGACCGACGTCGAACCGAACCGGCTCGAGGTGGCGCAGAAGGCGGCCAAGAAGTTCGCCGAGGGTCTCACCCCTGGCATCAACCTGGGGCTGGTGGCCTTCTCCGGCACCGCCTCGGTGCTGGTGTCGCCGACGACCAACCGCGAAGCCGTCAAGGCCGCGATCGACAACATCAAGCTCAGTGAGCGCACCGCCACCGGCGAGGGCATTTTCGCGGCGTTGCAGTCGATCGAGACGCTGGCCTCGGTGCTCGGTGGCGCCGAAACGCCGCCGCCTGCGCGCATCGTGCTGATGTCGGACGGTAAACAGACCGTGCCCGACGATCAGGACGTCGACAATCCGCGCCACGCCTTCACCGCGGCCCGGCTGGCCGAGACCAAGAACATCCCGGTGTCGACCATTTCCTTCGGCACCGAATGGGGTGTGGTCGAGATTCCGGACGAGGACGGCGGGCGCCCGCAGCGTGTTCCCGTGCCGGTGGACGACGATTCGCTGCGTGAAATCGCCAAATTGTCCGGCGGCGATTTCTATACGGCGTCCAGCCTGGCCGAACTGACCGCTGTTTACGACACTCTCGAAGAGCAGATCGGCTACGAGATGACGATGGGCGACGCCAGCAGACCGTGGTTGCTGTTCGGCCTGGTGTTCATCTCCGCCGGTGTGGTCACCGGTCTGGTGACGCGGCAGCGGCTGCCGTAGTCGCAGGCTGTGCCGGGGACCGTGCGGTTCCCGGCACGCCGCGGTGGCGTGAGCTGCTACCGCTGGCGATTTCGCCGAGTCGAGTCGCGGCGGGAATGTCGCCCCCGCCGACGGCCCATCGCGTCCGCTTCCGGTATTTGCGATTGGTGGGTTTCCACGGCCTGCCGACGCTCATTCTGTGACACGCGACAGTGGCCTGTGCGGTCGAACTGTGACACCCGTCCCCGCCGGTTCACGAGCACAATTGTGATCGACTCCGCCGACCCGGACGTGTTTTTCGGTGGCAGGAACCATCGGCTAGATTGTCCGCATGTCGAACTCTGTCGAGGACAGTCGTAAGTCGGAATCGCAGAATGCGGAGCGGGCCTCCCGGTCGGTACTGGTGACCGGTGGTAACCGTGGCATCGGTCTCGCGGTCGCGCAGCGGCTCCTCGCCGATGGACACAAGGTCGCCGTCACCCACCGCGGCTCGGGTGTGCCGGACGGATTGTTCGGTGTGAAATGCGATGTGACCGACAGTGAATCGGTCGATCGGGCGTTCTCCGAGGTGGAGGCGCATCAGGGCCCGGTCGAGGTGCTGGTGGCCAATGCCGGTATCACCGACGACACGCTGCTGATGCGGATGACCGAGGAGCAGTTCACCCGGGTCATCGACGCCAACCTCACCGGCGCGTTCCGTTGCGCCAAGCGTGCCAACCGGGCCATGCTGCGGGCTCGCTGGGGGCGGATGATCTTCCTCGGCTCGGTGGTCGGCCTGGGCGGCGGGCCCGGCCAGATCAACTATGCCTCCTCGAAAGCCGGTGTCATCGGCCTGGCTCGCTCGGTCACCCGTGAGCTCGGTTCGCGCAATATCACCGCCAACGTGGTCGCCCCCGGTTTCATCGAAACCGATATGACCGCCGAATTGCCGGAGGAGATGCGCGAGACCGCCAAGAAGTTCATTCCGTTGCAGCGCCTCGGCGCGCCCGAGGAGGTCGCCGCGGTGATCAGCTTCCTGGCCTCCGAGGACTCCCGCTACGTCTCCGGCGCCGTGATCCCCGTCGACGGCGGGATGGGCATGGGGCACTGACCCGACCGCCCACCCACCGAGAATTCGAAAGCCGCGCTAACGAAATACGGCGTGCAGCCGACAGTCCTCGCGGACCGCGGCCCACATCCACACTGCAGGGAGAACCCAGAACTCATGAGCGGACTGCTCGACGGTAAGACCATCCTGGTCACCGGCATCATCACCGACGCCTCCATCGCGTTCCACGCGGCGGCCATCGCGCAGGAACAGGGCGCGAAGGTGATCATCACCGGCATCCCGGAGCGCCTGCGACTGATCGACCGGATCGCCAAGCGCCTGCCCAAGGAGGTGCCGCCGGCGATCGGCCTCGACGTCACCAACGAAGAGGACCTGGCCGCGCTGGCCGGCAAGATCGGCGAGCTGGCCCCGGAGGGTCTCGACGGTGTGCTGCACTCCATCGCGTTCGCGCCGCGCACCCTGATGGGGCCGGAAGCCAAGCCGTTCCTCGAGGGCCCCGGTCCGGACGCGGCCAAGGCGTTCGAGATCTCGGCATGGAGCTACGCCTCGCTGGCGCGGGCGGTGCTGCCGGTCATGAACGAGGGCGGCTCCATCGTCGGCATGGATTTCGATCCGCGCACCGCGATGCCGTACTACAACTGGATGGGCGTGGCGAAGGCGGCGCTGGAATCGGTGAACCGCTACGTCGCGCGTGAGGTCGGCGAGGCGAAGAAGATCCGCTCCAACCTCGTCGCCGCCGGTCCGATCAAGACCCTGGCCGCCAAGGCCATCGCGGGCACCGCCACCGACGACGCCGCCAAGCTGAACCAGCTCAACACCTATTGGGACGGCGCCTCGCCGATCGGCTGGGACGTCGACGATCCGACCGTGGTCGGCAAGTCCGTGGTCGCGCTGCTCTCGGATTGGCTGCCCGGCACCACCGGCTCGATCATCTACGTCGACGGCGGCGCCAGCCACAACACCTGGTTCCCGGAGAACATGCCGGTCAACTGACCCTGCACCCGCGACAGAGGAGACACTGTGGGCCGCTCGGCCGATGCGTTGCTACTGCTGTCGTTCGGCGGCCCGGAACGCCCCGAGGACGTGATGCCGTTCCTGGAGAACGTCACTCGGGGCCGGGGCGTGCCGCGGGAACGGCTCGCCGAAGTCGCCGAGCACTATATGCACTTCGGCGGGGTGTCGCCGATCAACGAACTCAATCGCCGCATCATCGCCGATGTGGAAGCCGAATTGCGCACTGCCGGAAAAGATCTGCCGGTCTATTTCGGTAATCGCAACTGGCACCCGATGGCCGAGGACACCCTCGCCCGGATGGCTGCCGACGGGGTGCGTTCGGCGCTGGTCTTCCCCACCTCGGCGTGGGGTGGCTATTCGGGGTGCTTGCAGTATCAGGAAGACATCGTCCGGTCCCGGGCTGCCGTCGGCTCGGAAGCCCCCGAGCTGATCAAGTTGCGTCAGTACTTCGACCACCCGCTGCTGATCGAATCCTTCGCCGATGCCATTCGCGCTGCGGCACAACAGATCCCGGCCGATCGGCGCGACCGGATCCGGCTGGTGTTCACCGCGCACTCGATTCCGGTCTCGGCCGATCGCACCGCCGGACCGCCGGGCGAGGGCGGCGGGCTCTACAGCCGCCAGGTCGCCGAAGCCGCCCGCTTGTGCGCGGCGGCAACGGGTTTCGGAGACTACGACGTGGTATGGCAGTCGCGTTCGGGTCCACCGCAGGTGCCGTGGCTCGAGCCCGACATCGTCGATCACCTGGAGGAGCTGTCCGGCAAGGGCGTCGACGCCGTGGTGGTGTGCCCGGTCGGCTTCGTCTCCGATCACCTCGAGGTGATCTGGGACCTGGACAACGAGGCCGCCCAGAAGGCCGCCGAACTCGGCATGGCCTTCGCCCGCGCCGGCACACCGGGTGCCGATCCGCGGTTCGCGCGCATGGTCGTCGAGCTGATCGGTGAGCACCTCGACGATGTGCCGCCGCGGCGGCTCGGGTCGGTGCCGGGATACGGGTGCACCGTCGATGGCGCGCCGTGTGCCGTCGATTGCTGTAAGCCGGCTGCGCGGCCCGGGCGCTGACCGCAGCCGGAACCGGCGCAGGTCAACCGGGCGGCGCGAAGGCCGCGACATCGACCGGGCGCCGATGCCAAGGGTGCGGTAGTAGCCGGCAGCCTGGCGGTGCTGCCACGATCGACCCGGTGCCGGCGAACGATGGATCGACACGGCGTCCAGTGGGTCCGGTCGGCACGCCGCTATCAGGCGGTTGCCGCCCTGCCGGGCCGGCGGGAATCAGGCTCGGCGAGCCGAGGCGTGCACGGCGACCAGCCGCGCCGCCCGAATGGCATCCCACAGCGGCCGCAGCAGCGATTCGTGCTCGATGACGGCGCTCGCGGAGGTGGGGGAGGAGGCCGGTTCACGCTGGGCCACGGTGAGGATGGCGGCCACGTGATCGGCGCTGTCGAGGATGCGGCGCGCGCGCAGCGGAATGGATTCCGGGTAGTCGTGGCGGGAATAGTCGGCCAATTCGGCTTCGATCAGCTCACGCGGATCGGCGTCACCGGATCCGAGGCCGGTCGTGTGCAGGCGCATGAGCGCGTCGGCGGCGTCGCGGACCGCCTCGCGCATGGCGAATTCGGCTTCGCCCAGCGACATGTCGATGCCCGTGGTGGCCGGGATGGGGGCGCTGTACACGGTCCATTGCAGCGTGTCCTCGCTCTCCCACTGCGGGATCAAACCGGTGCCGTCCGCGCCGGGCACACCGATCAGGATCCCCTCGCCTGCCTCGATGGCGTCGGCGGCGAACGCGGTACCGACCGGCAGCCCGCGCACATCACCGGGCACCGGAAGCACCAGCCGCAGATGCGCGCCCGGCTCGGCGAGAGCTTCCCGAATCACCTTGAGCAGCGGCATGACTCCGGTGCCCGTCGTCCCACGCGAGGACCACGGCAGATCGGTGCGTGCGCCGCTGAACGGATCCCCGGCGGCGATGGTGTGCCGCGGAGCCCACGCGTGTAGCGCCTCCAGTACGTCGTCGGGCGCACTGGAACCGGCCAGCCAGGAGCCGGCCCACACCGTCAGCGTGGCACTCGGGGAGCACATAATCTTCGAGCATAAAGGTTCACCGCGACACGTGGACATCGGTGCGCCCGCTCGATCCCGGCGCCGCCGTGATCGGGCCGCCGTCGTGATCACCGATCAGGTGTTGCACCCCTGCGACGGATCGCCGGAAGCCGACGGGGGCAGCTGGATGAGGCAGACGATCAGGTCGAGCAGCGCCGGCGCCAGATCGGCCGAACCGGTCGCGACGGGGTGGCGGTGCTCGGTGCCGGGCGCGGCGCTCGCGGCCGGAGCAGCCAAGGCCGGCAGAGTCAGGGCGGCGGCTACCAGAAACGCCGACAGCGGCTTCACGGACATGTTCACCTCCGAATCCGGGCCGGCCGGGCGTTCCGGCCGGGCCGGCCGACCGCGCACCGGCGGTCGGCGAACTCCTCGAACGCCGGACGCTACCCGGGTTCGGTGACGAAGTCGATGAGCCGCTCGACCGCGCCGATCAGCGGCGCCTCGAGATCGCGGAACGAATCGACGGCGTTGTAGACCCGGCGCCACCCTTCCTGCGGTGTGCCCCAGCCGAGGCGGCGGCACACACCCGTCTTCCAGTCCTCCCCGCGCGGCACCTGCGGCCACTCCTGGATCCCGACCGCAGCCGGGCGCACCGCCTGCCAGACATCGATGAAGGGATGGCCGGTGACCAGCACATGGGGGCCGAGACCGGTGGTGAGCTGGGTTTCCTTCGAGCCGGTGACGAGATGGTCGACCAGCACCCCAACCCTCCGGCCCGGTCCCGGACCGAATTCGGCGAGTCGCGCCGCCAGATTGTCCAGGCCCTCGAGATGCTCGACCACCACGCCCTCGACCCGCAGATCGTGGCCCCATACGCGCTCGACCAGCGCGGCGTCGTGCACGCCCTCGACCCAGATCCGGCTCGCCGCCGCTACCCGGGCGCGCAGGCCTTCGACTCGGGTGGAGCCCGATGCGGAGCGTGTCTCGCGCTTGGGTGCGGCGCGCGCGGGCCGCACCAGGGTCACCGGCTGTCCGTCGATCAGGAACGCGGCCTCGCGCATCGCGAACAGCCGCACCGCGCCGCGAGCGTCCTCGAGTTTGACGAACTCGCCGTCGTAGCTGCGGTCGAATCCGACGACGGCGCCGCAGAATCCGCTCGCCGCGTCCTCGACGACGAGGTCACGCTCGGCGTCCACTCGCGGGACCGCGCGCTTGGTGGCGCGGGAGTGGCCGGAAAAGATGTCACCGCCGTACATGTCACGCGAACTCACCTGCCCGAAGCTACTGCACCGGAATCGCTTCGAGGGTGCGGCGCACCGGGGCCGCGCCGTGGCGGGCCGCACAGCGGACGCGCCGGGTGCGTGCGGGTGAACGGGATGATCTTGCGCTGTAGGGCACCGGAATCGGCTCCGGCCACTACAGTGGAGACGTGGCCGCAGTTATCTGGCTGGTCGTGGGCATCCTGCTCGTGGCGGCCGAGATGTTCGTCGGTGAGCTGACCTTGCTGATGCTCGGTGGTGGGGCACTCATCACCGCCGGGATCAGTTTCGCCGCCGACACCAGTGTCGTGGCCGACGCGATCATCTTCGCGATCGTGTCCGTCGCGCTGATGCTCGGTGTGCGCCCGATGTTGTTGCGGCGCTTCGCGACTCCGCCGCCGACACTCACCAATGTCGATGCGCTGCCCGGTAAGACGGCGCTGGTGATCGATGACGTCGGTGCGCACAGCGGCCGGGTGAAACTCGGTGGTGAGGAGTGGACGGCGCGGCCGTTCGATCCGGCCGAGGAGTATCCGAAGGGAACCACGGTGTACGTGATGAAGATCGACGGCGCGACCGCCGTCGTCTGGAAAGGGCCGTAATGGCTGTATTGATCGTGGCCGCCGTCCTCGTGCTGCTGGTCGTGGTGGTGGTGTTCAAATCGATCGCGCTGGTGCCGCAGGCCGAGGCGGCGGTGATCGAACGACTCGGCCGGTACTCGCGCACGGTGTCGGGCCAGCTGACCTTCCTCGTGCCCTTCGCCGACCGGATCCGGGCCAAGGTCGACCTGCGTGAGCGGGTGGTCTCGTTCCCGCCGCAGCCGGTGATCACCCAGGACAACCTCACCCTGCAGATCGACTCGGTGGTGTATTTCCAGGTCACCAGCCCGCAGGCGGCGGTGTACGAGATCAGCAACTACATCGCCGCGGTCGAGCAGCTCACCGTCACCACGCTGCGCAACGTGGTCGGCGGTATGACCCTGGAGGACACGCTGACCTCCCGCGATCAGATCAACAGCCAGCTGCGCGGTGTACTCGACGAAGCCACCGGACGCTGGGGTCTGCGGGTGGCGCGGGTGGAGCTCAAGGCCATCGATCCGCCGCCGTCGATCCAGGAGTCGATGGAAAAGCAGATGAAGGCCGACCGCGAGAAGCGCGCCATGATCCTCACCGCCGAGGGCCAGCGCGAATCGCAGATCAAGACCGCGGAGGGCGCCAAGCAGGCCCAGATCCTGTCCGCCGAGGGCGCCAAGCAGTCGGCCATCCTGTCGGCCGAAGGTGAACGTCAGAGCCGCATTCTGCGCGCACAGGGTGAACGTGCCGCCTCCTATCTGCAAGCTCAGGGCCAGGCCAAGGCGATCGAAAAGGTCTTCGCCGCCATCAAATCCGGTAAGCCGACGCCGGAACTGCTGGCCTACCAGTACATGCAGACGCTGCCGATGGTCGCGCGCGGCGACGCCAACAAGGTGTGGCTGGTGCCGAGCGATTTCGGTAAGGCCCTGGAAGGTTTCGCCAAGAACTTCGCCACCAAGGGCGAGGACGGCGTTTTCCGCTACGAGCCGCCGGAATCCGACGGCAGCGAGAGCAAACCCGAAGACGATTCCGAGGACGTCGCCGACTGGTTCGACACCGCACCGGATCCGGCCATCGAACGCGCCGTGCGCGCGGCCGAGGCCACGGCCCGCACCCCGGTCGAAGGTTTGGTGCCCGGTGTCGACCCCTCGCCAGCGAACCTGAACAAAGCCGCACCGACGGCGCCGCAATCGCCCGCGCGGCCGGAGCCGCCGCAACCGCCGAGCGCCGGTGACATCCACGGCCGGCCGTGGCAGCCGCCGGGGGCGCAGCAGTAGCTCTCCGAACGCGCTGCGCCGGCGCAGCGTTATTCCCGGCGTCGATGTCGGATTGTGCACAGCCGAGGCGGAATTGCCTCGGGCCCGCGCGAGGTTGCTCTGCTGCGACAGATTCGCGGACAGCGGATCGCGCGAGTGAGGGAACGCAGATGATCGCGTGGAGAAAGCGGCGCACGACCGCGCAGACGAGCACCACAGGCAGGCGGCGCGGCACCGTGGTGGCCGCGCTGCTGGCCACGGCGGCACTGGTACTCGCCGGCTGCTCCGACGACGCGGATGCCGAAGCCGCGGCCTGGTCCGACAGTTGGGTGAGCGCGCAGCAGCCGGCGGTCGATCTGTGGGAACCCAATTGGTCCACCGGCGGATTCGACAACCACACCGTCCGTCAGGTGATCCGCCCGACCCTCGGCGGTGACGAGGTACGGATCAAGTTCTCCAATCTCTACGGTGAGCGTCCGCTGCGCATCACGTCGGCGACCATCGCCGAGCCGGGGCAGGGTGCGCAGGTCCGGGCCGACACCGTGCGTCCGCTGCTGTTCGGCGGGGCGGCGTCCACCGAGATTCCGGTCGGCGCGGAATCGACCACCGACGCGGTCGATTTCGCGATCACCGCGCTGCGGCCGGTGACGGTGACGATCTATCTGGCCGAGGCCACCGGGCCGGCCACCTTCCATCAGACCGCCAACGCCACCAGCTATCGGGCCGGCGGTGATCACGCTGCCGACCCGACCGCCACGGCGTTCACCGAAACCACCCGATCCTGGTACTACCTCGCCGATCTCGAGGTGAACAGCACGGCCGCCGAGGGTGCGGTGGTGACCTTCGGCGATTCGATCACCGACGGCGCAGAAGCCACCGCCGACGCCGACAACCGCTACCCGGACGTGCTGGCCACCCGGCTGGCCGCCGACGGATCCGGCCGCGCGGTGCTCAACACCGGTATCAGCGGCAACCGGGTGCTCACCGACTCCGAATTCACCGGCGACAGCGCCAGGACCCGGTTCCGCCGCGACGTGCTCGACCGGGACGGGGCGAGCACCGTCATCCTGCTGGAGGGCATCAACGACATCGGCGCCAGTGAACTCGACGAGCCGTGGGTGTACCCCAACCCGGAGGTCAGCGCCGAGCAGCTCATCGCCGGATACCGCGAACTGATCGCGCTGGCGCGCGCGGACGGCCTGCGGGTGGTGGGTGCGACGCTGATTCCGTACAAGGGGGCGCCGTACTACAGCGAACGCGGTGAAGCCGTGCGCGATGCGGTGAACGCGTGGATCCGGTCCTCGGGCGAGTTCGACGCGGTCATCGATTTCGAACGCGCGGTGGTCGCCCCGGACGATCCGGACGCGATCGCTGCGGCCTTCGACAGCGGCGATCACCTGCATCCGAGCCCGGCCGGATACGCCACGATGGCGCAGGCCATCGATCTGGCCCGACTCTGAGCGGAGCTTCGGCACCCACCTCAGCAGACGCGGGAGGTGGGATGGTCGGTCGGTGGTGCCGGACCGGTGTGACGCGGCCTCGGAGGGACCGCTCAGTGGCCGCGCGCCGAGACACGGGACCGAGCGAGCTTTCCGCGGCGCACAGCGTGGTCCCGGCAATTCGAGTGTGCCCGCCGACATGACGATTGCGCTTCTGGTGAACACGCTGCGTGCGCCCACACAGCTCGGCATCCTGGAGATATCGGGGTGCGAAGCAGGCGGTGATCAACGTGGACGATGCGGCGATGGATGCGTACTCGCGCACGGTGATCGCGGTGGCGGCCTCGGTGACACCGCATGTGGCCAGTGTTCGGGCGCGGCGGGGGAGCGGATCGGCGGTGGTGGTGTCCGGGGACGGATATCTGTTGACCAACGCGCACGTCGTCGGGTCCTCGCGCGGGGGTGAGCTGGTGTTCGCCGATGGCGCCGACACCCGGTACGACGTGGTCGGGACCGATCCGCTGTCCGATCTCGCGGTGCTGCGCGCGCGGGGCGCGGCCCCCGGCGCCGTCACCCTCGGCGACGCCGACGCCCTCGTCGTCGGGCAGTTGGTGGTCGCCGTCGGCAGCCCGCTGGGGTTGGCGGGTTCGGTGACGGCCGGGGTGGTCAGCGCCCTCGGCCGGGCGGTGCCGGTGTCCTCGCGCCGCGCCGGACGGGTCATCGAAGACGTCATCCAGACCGACGCGGCGCTGAATCCGGGCAATTCCGGTGGTGCGCTCGCCGATTCGGCCGGGCGGGTGGTCGGGATCAATACCGCCGTCGCCGGCATCGGCCTCGGCCTGGCGATCCCGATCAACGCGACCACCCGCATGATCGTGCGGACCTTGCGCGCCGAGGGCCGGGTCCGCCGCGCGTATCTCGGACTGGTGGGTGTTCCGGCGCCGCTACCCGACGACGTCGCCGAACGCACCGGGCAGGACGGTGGCGTCCGCATCGTCGAAGTCATCGGCGGCGGCCCCGCCGATCGCGCGGGCCTGCGTCGTGGCGATCTGGTGCTCAGTGTCGCTCGCGCCGAGGTCAGGGACGCCCAAGGGATCCAGCGGCAGCTCTTCGCCGAGGCGATCGGGTCGCAGCTGCCGGTCACCGTGTTGCGCAACGGCGCCATGGTCGACGTGATCGCGGTGCCGATCGAACTGACCGTCGACTGATCGCCGGTGCCGCGTCAGCTGCACACCACGAGCAGCCGGTCAGTCGGTGACGGGGACCGGCTCGGCGGCGTTCTCGCGCGGCGCGGGGGTCCATCGGGCATCGAGGACCAACCCGATCACACCGATCGCCAGGCAGGTTCCGGAGATGACGACCATCGCCGGATGACTTCCTCCGGTCAGCGCATCCGCGAGCACCACCGTGGCGACCGTGCCCGGCAGCGACCCGAGGACGGTCGCGATCAGGTACGGCCAGAACCGGATCGAGGACAGGCCACAGCAGTAGTTGACCACCGAGAACGGGGCGAACGCGATCAAGCGCAGCGAACCGACCGCCAGCCAGCCGCGGCGCTCGAGCCGCTCGTCGATGGCGCGCACCGACGGATGGGTCAGCCGGGACGCTACTCGATCCCGGTCGAGGGCGCGTACCAGCAGCAGGGCCAGCGCGGCGGCGACCGCGGTGGCCGTGAGCGCCACCGCGCTGCCGAGGCCGGCGCCGAACAGCACGCCGCTGCTCACAGTGAGCACCGTCCGCGGCACCGGTGCGACAGCGACCAGCGCGTAGCCGAGGAGGAACAGCAGTGGGAAGATCGGGCCCACGCCCTCGGCCCAGTCCTGGATCTGCTCCGGACTCGGCAGCTCGATCAGCAACGCGACGACGAAAAGCGCGCCGACTCCGAGGATCAGCGCGACGACGCGTCGATCACGAATCAGTCGAGTCACCCGGGCAAGGTTACCGGTTGGTAGTGGTGGCCTCGCTCGAGCGCGTATTGGCGTCGGGCTAGCATCGGAGGAAACGAGTCGAATACTCGTTAACCAAAGTGTCCGCTGAGCTGGGCGGATGCACAGGTGCGGGCGTGCAGGAGTGGTGCGCCCGTACTCGAATGGAAGAGGGAAAGCAGCGTATGCCGATAGCTTCAGAGCCGGTGCCCGAGTACGCCGCCTGGCGTCAGGGCGTAGCGGGTGTGCTGGCCAAGACCCGCAGGGTCGATGCCGCGGAGCTTCCGGACGAACCCGAGAAGCTGCTCGAGGTCACCACCTATGACGGCCTCACCATCGCCCCGCTCTATACCCGTCGCGACGAGCTGCCCGAGCAGCCGTTGCCGGGGCAGTTCCCGTTCGTGCGCGGCCGCGACGCTACCCGCGATGTCCACCGCGGCTGGTTCGTCGGCGATCGGTTCACCGGAACCGATGGTGCGAGCGTCAACCAGGAGATCCTGGCGCGCCTGGAGAACGGCATCAGCGCCGTCTGGCTCAGCGCCGGCGAGCGCGGCGTGCCGGTCGCCGAGCTGCCCGCGGCGCTGTCGGGACTGCTGTTCGAGCTCGCCCCGCTGACCCTGGACGCCGGTGCCGCGGCGACCCAGGCCGCGCAGCAGGTGTTCGACGTGCTCGACGGCTACGACACTTCCGCCCGCGCCGATATCCGCGTCGGCCTCGGTTGCGCCCCGCTGACCAGCCGCTTCGCCGGGACCGATGATCTGGACCTGGCCGAGGCCGTGGCGCTGGCCGGGCAGGCGAACGGCCGGACGG
Source organism: Nocardia sp. CDC519 (assembly GCF_059509835.1). Lineage (NCBI taxonomy): Bacteria > Bacillati > Actinomycetota > Actinomycetes > Mycobacteriales > Nocardiaceae > Nocardia > Nocardia sp. CDC519. The sequence goes on from NZ_CM183377.1 coordinate 5,673,923, forward strand.
AAACCGTGCGGGCGATCACCGTCGACGGCCGCGTCTTCCACGACGCCGGTGCCGCCGACGCCCAGGAGCTCGGGGCCGCGGTCGCCGCAGGTCTGGAATATCTGCGCGCACTGACCGGTGAACTCGATGTGGTCGCCGCGCTCGGCCAGCTGGAATTCCGCTTCGCCGCCACCGACGACCAGTTCGCCACCATCGCGAAATTCCGTGCCGCCCGCACGCTCTGGGCCCGCGTCGCGCACGTGTGCGGCGCGCCGGATGCCGGTGGCGCACCGCAGCACGCGGTGACCTCGGCGGCGATGATGAGCCGCCGCGATCCGTGGGTGAACATGCTGCGCACCACCCTCGCCGCGTTCGGTGCCGGTGTGGGTGGTGCCGATACGGTGACGGTCCTGCCGTTCGACGTCGCGTTGCCGCCGGGGGAGCTGGGCGTCTCACGTTCCTTCGCCGATCGGATGGCGCGCAATACCCAGCTGCTGCTGCTCGAGGAATCGCATCTGGGCCATGTCCAGGATCCGGGCGCCGGCTCCTGGTACGTCGAGGATCTCACAGCGGAGCTCGCCGCCAAGGCGTGGGAGTTCATGCAGGAGATCGAGGCCGCGGGTGGTTACCTCGCGGCTCTGGAATCGGGTCTGCTGGCCGAGCGCATCGCCGCCACCAAGGCCACCCGTGACGCGGATATCGCCCATCGCAAGACCGCGGTCACCGGCGTCAACGAGTTCCCGAATCTGGCCGAGCAGCCGCTGTCGGAGGCGGCCAGGCGCATCGAGTCGACGAGCTACGGCGCGGCATTCGAGGCGCTGCGTGATCGCTCCGACGCGTACCTGGCCGCGCACGGCAAGCGCCCGACGGCGCTGCTGGTGCCGCTGGGCACGGTGGCCGAACACAATGTGCGGGTCACCTTCATCGCGAACCTGCTGGCCTCCGGCGGGATCGCATCGATCAACCCCGGCCCCCTCGATATCGACGCGATCGAGGCCGCGGCCACCGAATCCGGCGCCCCGATCGCGGTGCTGTGTGGTTCGGACGCCCGGTACGGCACCGACGCGGGCCCGGCGACCGAGCGGCTGCGGGCGGCCGGTATCGAGACAGTGCTGCTGGCGGGCCCGGACAAGGCCGTCGCCGAAGTGGACGGCGCGCAGCGCCCGGACGGATTCCTGACCGCGCGCATCGACGCCGTCGCCGCGCTGTCGGGTCTGCTGGAGAAGGTGGGAGCCTGATGACATCGCGTATCGAGCATCTGATCGGCAGTTTCGCCGACGTACCGCTCGCCGAGCGGGCGCCCGAGCCCGCCGCCGTCGACGCCGCGCAGGTCGAGCAATTCGTCCGCACGGCCGCCGCGGCCAACAACTACACCCCCGAACAGCTGGTGTGGGCCACCCCCGAGGGCATCGACGTGCCGCCGGTGTTCACCAAGGCCGATCGGGATGCGATTGCCGCGGCGGGCTTCCCGCTCGACAGCGTCCCCGGTATCGCGCCGTTCGTGCGCGGGCCGTACCCGACCATGTACGTCAACCAGCCGTGGACCATCCGCCAGTACGCGGGCTTTTCCACCGCCGCCGATTCCAACGCCTTCTACCGCCGCAACCTCCAGGCCGGTCAGAAGGGCCTGTCGGTGGCCTTCGACCTGGCCACCCACCGCGGCTACGACTCCGATCACCCGCGCGTGCAGGGCGATGTCGGTATGGCGGGTGTGGCCATCGACTCGATTCTCGACATGCGTCAGCTCTTCGATCACATTCCGCTGGACCAGGTCAGCGTCTCGATGACGATGAACGGTGCGGTGCTGCCGATCCTGGCGCTGTACGTGGTCGCCGCCGAAGAGCAGGGTGTCACCCCCGAACAGCTGGCCGGAACCATTCAGAACGACATTCTGAAGGAGTTCATGGTCCGCAATACCTACATCTATCCGCCGAAGCCGTCGATGCGGATCATCTCCGATATCTTCGCCTACACCAGCGCGAAGATGCCGAAGTTCAACTCGATCTCCATCTCCGGCTACCACATCCAGGAGGCCGGTGCGACGGCCGATCTGGAGCTGGCCTACACCCTCGCCGACGGTGTGGAGTACATCCGCGCGGGCATCGACGCCGGTATGGAGGTCGACAAGTTCGCCCCGCGGCTGTCGTTCTTCTGGGCGATCGGCATGAACTTCTTCATGGAGGTCGCCAAGCTGCGCGCGGGCAGGCTGCTGTGGAGCGAGCTGGTGGCGAAGTTCAACCCGAAGAGCGCGAAATCGCTGTCGCTGCGCACTCATTCGCAGACCTCGGGCTGGTCGCTGACCGCGCAGGACGCCTACAACAATGTCGCGCGCACCTGCATCGAGGCGATGGCCGCCACCCAGGGCCACACCCAGTCGCTGCACACCAACGCTCTCGACGAGGCGCTGGCGCTGCCCACCGACTTCTCCGCCCGCATCGCCCGCAACACCCAGCTGCTGATCCAGCAGGAGTCCAACACCACTCGTCCGATCGACCCGTGGGGCGGTTCGTACTACGTGGAGTGGCTGACCCATCAGCTGGCCGAGCGTGCCCGCGCCCACATCGCCGAGGTGGAGGCGCACGGCGGTATGGCGCAGGCGATTTCGGAGGGGATACCGAAGCTGCGCATCGAGGAGGCAGCCGCACGCACCCAGGCGCGCATCGATACCGGCCAGCAGCCGGTGATCGGTGTCAACAAGTACCAGGTGGAAGAAGACCACGAGGTCGAGGTCCTCAAGGTCGAGAACTCCCGGGTGCGCGCCGAGCAGATCGAGAAGCTGCGGCAGCTGCGTGCCGAACGCGATTCCGCCGAGGTGGAGCGCGCGCTGGACGAATTGACCCGCGCCGCCGCGTCTTCCGACGGCGGGATGGAGAACAACCTGCTGGCGCTGGCCATCGATGCCGCCCGCGCCAAGGCCACCGTCGGTGAGATCTCCGATGCGCTGGAGAAGGTGTACGGCCGCCATCAGGCCGAGATCCGTACCCTGTCGGGTGTGTACCGCGACGAGGCAGGCAAGGTCACCAACATCACCACCGCCGGTGCGCTGGTGGAGGAGTTCGCCGAGGCCGAGGGCAGGCGTCCGCGCATCCTGGTGGCCAAGATGGGCCAGGACGGCCACGACCGCGGCCAGAAGGTGATCGCCACCGCCTTCGCCGACCTCGGCTTCGACGTCGACGTGGGCCCGTTGTTCCAGACCCCCGAAGAGGTGGCGCGCCAGGCCGCCGACAACGACGTGCACGTTGTCGGTGTGTCCTCGCTGGCGGCGGGCCACCTCACGCTGGTGCCGGCCCTGCGGCAGGCACTGGCCGATGTCGGTCGCCCCGACATCATGGTCATCGTCGGCGGTGTCATCCCGCCCGGTGACTTCGAGGAGCTCTACGCCGCGGGTGCGGCGGCGATCTTCCCGCCGGGTACGGTAATCGCTGACGCCGCGATCGATCTGCTGAAGAAGCTGGCAGCCGAACTCGGGCACGAGATCGGGGGCGGCGGCGCCGAATGAGCGGTCAGCCTGGCCGCGGTCGTGCTCAGACCAGTGGTCCCCGCGTACGCGGGGGTGATCCGCGCGTCATCGATATCGATGCACTAGCCCAGGCGGTCCGCTCTAACGAGCGGGCCGCCTTGGCACGGGCGATCACCCTGGTCGAATCGACCCGCGCCGATCATCGGGAACTGGCGCAGCAGCTGCTGTTGCGTGTGACGCCGTCGACCGGTGCGGTGACCTCGAACCGGGTCGGCATCACCGGTGTGCCCGGCGTCGGCAAATCGACCTTCATCGACACGCTCGGCATGTATCTGATCGAGCAGGGGCATCGGGTCGCGGTGCTGGCCGTCGACCCGTCCTCGACCCGGACCGGCGGCTCCATCCTCGGCGACAAGACCAGGATGGCTCGGCTGTCGGTGCGGGAGGAGGCCTTCATCCGGCCTTCGCCGACGGCGGGCACGCTCGGCGGCGTCGCCAAGGCCACCCGGGAGACGATCGTGCTGCTCGAGGCCGCGGGCTACGACGTGATCCTGGTGGAGACCGTCGGCGTCGGCCAGTCCGAGGTGACGGTCGCGAACATGGTCGACGTGTTCTGCTTCCTCACCCTGGCCCGTACCGGCGATCAGTTGCAGGGCATCAAGAAGGGCGTGCTCGAACTGGCCGATCTGGTCGCGGTCAACAAGGCCGACGGCAAACACGAGATCGAGGCGAAGAAGGCCGCCAGGGAACTGACCGGCGCCATGCGGCTGATCCATCCGCACGACGCGCTCTGGCGCCCGCCCGTACTCACCATGAGCGGGCTCGAGGGCATCGGACTGGAGAAGTTCTGGTCCACTGTGCTCGAACACCGCCGGGTGCTCACCGACGCCGGTGAGTTCGACGAGAAGCGCCGCCGCCAGCAGGTGGACTGGACCTGGACCATGGTGCACGACCACCTGTTGCGCCGCCTCGCCGACAACCCACGGGTGAAGGCGATCCGCGACGACGTGGAAAAGCAGGTCCGCGAAGGCGCCCTCACCGCCGCCCTGGCCGCCGAGCAACTGCTGCGCGCCTTCGACGAAGGCTGATCACCGACGGGCTAGACAGCGCCGCTGTCCTTGCCGCCGGCCACGACGTCCGGCAGCTCGAATACCCGCACCGCGTTGTCGTGGCAGACGGCCCGCAACCAGTCGTCGCCTAGCTCGAGCCGTTCCAGAGCGATGATCGCCTGGTGGTACGGGTAGGGAATGTTCGGGAAATCGCTGCCGAAAAGGATGCGGTCGCCGAGATCGCGCAACCGGGGGCGGTCGGCGGCGGGGAACGGGACCTCTTCCTCGGTGAAGTCGGTGAAGGCCATGGTGGTATCGAGGCAGACGCCGGGGTAACGGTCGGCCAGATCCATGAACTCGGCGTACTCGGGCATGCCCATGTGCGCGACGATCAGCCGCAGGGCGGGATGGCGGCGCAGCAACTCCGCGATGGGCCCTGGACCGGTGAATTCGCCGGGCGCCGGGCCGGAACCGCAGTGGATGACGATCGGGGTGCCGGATTCGGCGAGCACGCCCCACACCGGGTCGAGCAACGGATCGAGCGGCGAGTAGGCGCCGACCTGGATGTGCGACTTGAATACCCGCGCCCCCTGCTCCAGCGCGGTGGTCACATAGTCGGCCGCGCCGGGCTCGGGGTAGAAGGTGGCGGTATGCAGGCAGTCGGGAACCTCGGCGGCGAACTCCGCGGTCCAGGAGTTGAGCCACGCCGCCATCAGCGGCTTGTGCGGATAGACCAGCGCCGTGAACGCGCGTACACCGAAGCCGCGCAACGTCTTCAACCGCACCGCCTGATCGTCACGGTAGGCGATCGGCCATTCACGTCCGGTGAGCGGGCCGACCGCATCGAAATAGGCCCACACCTTGCGCATCACCTGATCCGGCATGAAATGGGTGTGCACGTCGACGATGCCGGGCAGCCCGAGCCTGCCGCGGAATTCGGTGAGATAGCCGACGGTGTCATCGGTCATGGCGCCTCCTGTGCATGTGCGGGGATCAGACCGGTCCGCGCTGGGTACACCGCGGCCGCGAAGTCGCCGACGCGGCTGATCAGCCGGTCGAAGAACAGCTCGGGATCGGTGCCGACGACGATGTCGGCGTTGGGTTCACGCCCCCACATGCCCGCCCAGTCGGCCACCGTGGTGGCGCGGGTGAGGGTACCGGTCAGCTCGACGTCGACCGTCGCGGGCCTGGTGCGCGCCAGCGCCGGGTCGAGCGCGACGGCGGCGGCGAACGGATCGTGCATATGCGCCAGGTACCCGAGGTCGTAGGAGTGATGGAAATCGAAGTAGAAGCGCACCGCGTCGGTCAGGTGCCGGATAATCGGGTTGCTGGTGGCCGAGCGCGCGCCCGGCGGGTCGCTGGGTGAAACCCGTTCGGCGGGCACACTTCCCGCGCGTTCGGCCAGCCGCGTCAGATGCTCGGGCCGCATCTCGATGGTTTCGGTGATATCGAGGGCGCAGATCAGCGGACGCCGGTCGGGCGGTGCGGCGGAGAAGGCGTCGAAGACCTCTTTGGCGGCCTCGGGATCGACATGGATGTTCCACTCGTTGGTCGGCGTGGTGTTGCCCGGATGGTTGAACGCGCCGCCCATCACGACCAGCCGGCGCAGCAGCCGCGGCAGCGCTGGTTCACGGCGCAGCGCCACCGCCAGATTGGTCAGCGGACCCGTGCACAGCCCGATGATCTCCCCTGGATGTTCGCGGGCCGATTCCACCCACAGATCGGGGGCATTGCGGTCGGAGACCTTCCGGCTCGGCGCCGGCAGCTCCGCATAGCCGACACCCTGCGGGCCGTGCGTGTCCTCGGTCGTGCGTAAGGCGATGACCAGCGGTTCGGCGGATCCCAGCGCGACCTCGATCTCGGGCGCGCGGCACAGCTCGAGCCAGGCCAGATTATTGACCGCGACCTGTGCGGCGCCGACATTGCCTGCGGTGGACACGATGCCGAGGATCTCCGCCTCGGGACTGGCCAGCAGATACAGCAGCGCCAGCGAATCGTCCACCCCGGTATCGACGTCAACGATGATCTTCTGCCGCACGGTTCGAGCCTATCGAGCGGGGCCGGGCCGGTGCCCGCCCGGACCCGTTCACACCCGCCGCAGCGGCGCCGGATGCGACCAGGTCGGCCGGTCGCATCCGTAGCGGCGGGCGGGCGCCGGATAATCCGGATACTCGGCGAGGGCGGGGATGGCGGTGGTGACGTTGCCGTGCGTGAGGGCGCAGTGCGGATCCGGTTCGGTGGCCGCGGGGTGCCGGGGCGTGCGTTCGGGCGCGGCGAGCAGCCAGGACGCGGTGCGCGCCAACGAGACCCGCACATCGCGGCCGATGCCGTCGTCAGCGCGGGCGACGAGCGCGTCGATCACCCCGGCGGCGAGCAGATACCCCGAGGCGTGATCGAGTGCCTGGGCCGGCAGCGCGCTCGGCACCGACGGCGCGCCTTCGATGATGGCGATGCCGGTCGCGGCCTGCACGATGCTGTCGAATCCGCGGCGCCCGCCCCAGGGACCGAGTTCGCCCCAGGCGCTGACCCGTGCGTGCACCAGGCCCGGCCGGATCGTCAGCCCGGCGTGTTCGAGCGCACCGGGCCGGTAACCGGTCACCAGCACATCGGCGGTGTCGAGCAGGGCGTCGACTCGCGCGCGATCGTGGCGCAGATCGAGCACGGTGGTGCGTTTGCCCTGGCAGGTGTCGCGGAACTGCCACGCAATCTCGGGCAGACCGGGCGGGTCGATCCGCAGCACGTCGGCGCCGAGTAGCGCGAGGGTGCGAGTGGCGACCGGACCGGCGATCACCCTTGTCATATCGAGGACGCGGATGCCGCGCAGCGGTTGGAACGGCGTCGCGCCGTCGGGCAGGCCGAGGCCGCGCGCGTCGGCGCGGGCGGTCGTGGCGACCAGCGGGCCGGCCGCTGCGGCCCGCGCCTGCGGGGTGGCCGCCCATTCCCGTTCGGTGCGCACCCGCACCGCGATGGCGCCGGTGGCGGCGGCCGCGTCCTCGATATCGGCGGCGCGGCTCATCGCGATCTGCGCGACGGCGAGGTCGACCGGGGCGTCGGCGGGCAGGTGCAGCGCGGCGAGCAATCGCGCGCGGTGATGGGGGTAGTTGGCGTGGGTGCGGACCCAGCCGTCGAAGGTCGGGAAGAAGCCCGACAGATCGGCGAACATCGCCACCGGCGCGTTGTCGATGCGCAGCAGCCGCTCGCTGGCGAAGGCGGCCGCCACCCGGCGCGGTTCGATGCGATGGTGCACCGGATCGAGTCCGCGAGCGCGCCGCAGCCGATTCGCCGCACCGATGACCGCGCCGATCGCGCCCGAGGCGAGCCCCGCCACGGGCAGCGCCGCCGCCAGCGTGGCACCGAAGTCCGGTGCGGGTGGCACGTACCGATCGTCGATCCCGATGCCATCCTGATAATCACGGACCAGCCGCTCGTGCACGCTCACCGCACCCAGCGTAATGGCCGGCGAGACGAACGGATTCCGACGTGAGCACCCCCACCGGGCCGATGCCGCGGTGGCGCGTGGCGGGTTCACCAGGGGGAGGGCCGGTAATCCTTCAGGAAGCAGCCGAACAGGTCGTTGCCCTGCTCGCCCTGCACGATCGGGTCGTAGACCCGCGCGGCACCGTCCACCAGATCCAGCGGCGCGCGGAAGCCCTCATCGGCCAGCCGCATCTTGGTGTAGTGCGGCCGTTCGTCGGTGATCCAGCCGGTGTCGACGGCGGTCATCAGAATCGAGTCGGTCTCGAACATTTCCCGGGCACTGGTGCGGGTCAACATGTTCAACGCCGCCTTGGCCATATTCGTGTGCGGATGTCCCGCACCCTTGTAGGCCCGGCTGAACTGCCCCTCCATCGCCGAGACGTTGACGATGTACTTGCGCCGCGCCTGCGCCGCCGCCATGGCCGGCCGCAGCCGCGAGACCAGGATGAACGGCGCGACCGAATTGCACAGCTGCACCTCGAGCAGCTCGGTCGGATCGACCTCGCCGACGGTTTGCACCCAGCTGTTGGTGTGCGCGAGGTCGGGCACCAGGCCACCGGCATCGATGGCGACCCCGCGGGAAATGCGTTCGGGGGTGGCCGAACCCGCCACCAGCGCCAGCTCGGCCACATCCGCGGCCGACAGCGTCGGGGTCAGCGAGGCCGTCAGCGCGCTGGGGTGGGCCTGCATGGTCTTGCCGAAGGTCACCACATCGGGCAGTTCACCGGCGGGCAGCGGCATGGATTCGGCCTCGACCAGTGCGCTGTAGGCCCCGGCCGAGCGCCGCACCGTCTGCGCGGCGTTGTTGATCAGGATGTCGAGCGGACCCTGCGCGGCGACGTCGTCGGCCAGCGCCACCACTTGCGCCGGATCACGCAGATCGATGCCGACGATGCGGACCCGGTGCAGCCAGTCGGCGCTGTCGGGCTGGGCGGCGAAACGCCGGATCGCGTCATTCGGGAAGCGGGTGGTGATGGTGGTGTGCGCGCCGTCGCGCAGCAGTCGCAGCGCGATGTACATGCCGATCTTGGCGCGTCCACCGGTGAGCAGCGCCCGCCGGCCGGTGAGGTCGGTGCGGGCATCGCGACGGGCGTGGCTGTCGGCGGCGCAGTCCGGGCACAGCTGGTGGTAGAACGCGTCGACCTGGGTGTAGCGCTCCTTGCAGATGTAGCACGGGCGCGGCCGGATCAGAGTGCCCGCGGTGGCGCCGGTGGCGCTGGAGCTGATCGGGATGCCTGCGGTCTCGTCGTCGATGCGCTGCGGCGAACCGGTCGCCGTGGCGGCGACCACCGCGCGATCGGCCGAGGAGACCGCCTGCCTGGCCTCGGCGCGCCTGCGCTGCTTGAGCTTTTTGAACATATGCCCGACAGCGCGCTGCACCGCGACCGAATCCGGATGATCCTTGTCGAGCTGTCCGGCCTGCTCCAGGACCCGCAAACAGGTGGCGAGCGCGTCCGGATCGATCGTGGTTTCGGCCATCAGAGCTGGGATCATCCTTCATGAGCTGGGCGAGTATCGCGCCCATTGTCGCAAATGGCCTCCGGTGACCGGCCCCTCACCTCTGCTCGGAACCGGTCTCGCGCGCCCGGTTCAGTCGCGCAGCGCGGCCATCGTGGACTGCGCGGCGTCGGTGAGTTTGTCGATGACCTCCGATTCCGGCAGTACCTTCGCTTTACTCGTCGACGACGATGAGGTGGACACATACTGCGACCAGGTGAAGTATCCGATCACCCACCCGTCACGGACGCGGATGGTGACCGTGGGGGAGGGATCTCCGGCCTTGCTGGGCTCGACGGCCACCCACGCCTCATCACCCAGGCCCGAGATCTTCTCCTTGCGGCCGTCGCCGCTGTCATCCGACCGTGAGTTCTCCCAGGTGTCGAAGCCCGCGGTGAATTCCGGACCCGGATCGCTCTTCTTGTGGATCGTGACGCCGGAATACATGTACGCGTCTTCGTAATCGTCGTCGTCGACACCCTGCGGAAGGAACCGTTGCGCACAGAACATGGAGTCGCGTGCGGCGTGTTCGGAGCCTTCGAAGTTCGGGTAATCGTTCTTGCCGGAGGAGGACCTCGTGGAGACCGTGTAGCCGGCCTCGGTGAATGGCGCGGTGTCGGCGAGGTCGCAGAAATCGGCGGAATAGGTGTAGCCGCGCAGGTCGGGCACGCCCGGCGGGACACCGGCGGCGCTGCTGCCACCGAAGCCGCCGAATGCCAGCACCGCGCCGCCCCACACGGCCGAGGCGAGGACGATGCCCCCGAGCCCCCACAACCAGCCTTTGCCCGCGAGCCCCGAGGATGCGGGGGCGGCGGGTCCGGTCGAGCCGTAAGCGGAGGCGGACTGAGCGAAACCGGGACCGCCCGGCCCGAACCCCGCGGGGACGTTCTGGCCCTGCGGCGCGAATCCCTGGCCCTGGCCGAAGTTCTGGCCTTGCGGTGCGAACCCGTGGCCCTGGGGTGCCGAGGCGTGGCCTTCGGGTGCGAAGCTCTGGCCCTGGGCAACGCCATGTCCCTGCTGCGCGAAACCCTGGCCCTGTGGCGCGAAACCCTGGCCCTGTGGCGGGAGGCCCTGGCCCTGGGGCCCGAATCCCTGGCCCTGCGGCCCGAATCCCTGGCCTGGCGCCGCGAAACCTTGGCCCTGCTGTCCGAAGCTCTGATCCTGCGGTGGGTAGCCCTGTCCCGGGGCGGCGAAGCCCTGGCCCGGGGCGAAACTCGGGTCGGCGGTGAAACCTTGATCGGAGGTGCCACCGGGCTGCGCCGCGGCGGGCACGGCATAACCCGGCCCCGACTGCTGCGACGGCGGGAAAACCGGCTGCCCGAAACCCTGCGCGGGCGGCGGTGCGGCGGGTGCGAACCCACCCTGAGGCTGATCGAAGGAGCGCAGTTGAGTGGGATCCTGCTGCGGGTCCGGCGAATTCGGCTGCCGCAGAATCGTCGGATCCGAAGGCGCTACGTGCTGCTGCCCGGCATCGCCTGCCGTCTGCGGCTGATCACCTTGCGCGCCCGGCTGATTCGAAGAGTCCCCCGATGTCGTCATGGCGGGGAACGTACCACCGCAGCCAGGTGAGCGGCCATTCGACAGTGTCCGCGGCCGGACTCGGCAGTCGGCTAGTCGACTCGCAGTGCCTCGGCGAGCCGGTCACGCGCGGAGGCCGACCCGTCCCCGGCGGAGGCGGGCCGGGACGCGCTCGCTGCGTCGTCGGGCTCGGTCATCACCGGCAGCGCGGCCAGCCGGCGGCGATCCTCGTCCGGCAGCGCGGTGGCGAGGGGGATCACGGCCTCCCACTGGCCCGCGGCCCCGGCGCGGCGCAGCAGATCATCGAGCCGGTCCTCGGGTTCGGCGGCGATCCGGTCGGCGACGAAGGCCAACGGCTGCGGGGGCAGATAGCCGGTCAGCGGAAGCAGATCCAGCCACAGTTCCTCGCGCAGGGCGACGTCGACGCACGCGGCGAGGAACTGCTCGTCGTGCACGGCGGGCCGGGACGCCAGCGCCGCGAGCGCCGTGGCGCTCATGGCACGGGTGACCGGAAGCAGCGTCGATAGCGCATCGAGTTCGTAGGCAGCGCGGACGAGTCCGTCGAGGACCTCGTCACCGAGCCCGGCGACGATATCGCCGAGCCGGGCCTTGTTCGCGTCGTTCACGGTGGCGAGCAGATCCAGGCCCTGCGCCCACAACCGCTCGGTGTGCGCGGCGCGGATGATGGCGGGCAGCCGGTCGGCCACGATATCGATCAAGGTGTTGATCGAACTCTTGTCCTCCATCAGGAAGCCGATCCGCAGCAGGTCGGCGTCGTCGGTGACGGCGGCGGCCGCGCGCAGCGAGGGCTCGGGCACCACGCCGACGAACCGGCCCATGGTGACGTGCTCGTCGCGGCCCAGCAGTTCGGTCGCGACCGCGGCGACCTGCCGCGGCGGAACCTGGGCGATCACCGCGGCGGTGCGCCGCGGATCCAGGGCAATGGCCGCTTCGGCCAGGAACGGCGCGGGCAGGGCGGCCGCGATGTCCACGGCGCGCCGCGGCTCGACCGAGGCGGCCACCGCGGCGCACAGCACGGGCCCGAACGCGCGGGTGGCGATCTTCGCACTGATCGCCACCGGTACGAGATTGGCCGCCGCGGCCACCATCGCGAGTTTGGCGCGGTCGCGGTCGAAGAGCATGTCGGTGCTGCGATCGCGGAACTCACGGATCGCCGCGGGCGGCAGGTCCACCAGGAAGTCGAGCCGCTCGGTCTCCACGCCGAGCAGCCGGGCAAGTTTGGTCGTCTCGGCGAGCGCGAGCAGATGGTTGCTCACAGGCCGAGCGCCTTCTTCACCGCGGGACGCAGCAGTCGCGGGATCATCTGCAATCCGGATTCGAAGGCCGCGTGCATCTGCGCGGCCCGGCGCTCCGACGCCGCGCTCAGCACATGATCGAGCTCGGTGAGTTGTGCTTCGGACAGACGGGAGAACGCCTCGGGCAGGGGAGCGCCCAGCCTCTCGGACAAGGTGTCGGCTGCGGTGGTCATGATGCCTTTCGTCGGTGAATGGCTCGTCGCCGGTGGATGCCGGTCGTTTCAGTGCGTGGTGCGGAAGACGGGGTCGCTGTCGGCGCGCAGATCGCTGACGAAATTGGCGATGGCCTCGCCGACCAGCAGCGGTTCGGTCACCGGAAGCCAATGGTCCGCCGGCAGCGTGTAGCACCACAGCCGATCCACTCGTTCCTGTACGGCGGCCCGCACGCCCGGCCGCGCGGCCGGGTCGGCGGCGTCGAGGAGCAGCTGCACGGGCACCGCGGTGTGCTGATCGCGGGGATGACGGAGGTGGTGGCCGAGATTGGCGCGGACGATCCGCGCGCCCGCGAGGAGATCAGCGCGCCAGGTGGGCGCGATCGGCGCCACCGTATGGGCGGAGCGGTGCGTGAGCTGCCGTAGGCCGGCGTGGACCCGCGGCTGGTAGAGCGCCCGGCGCAGCATCGACGGTGAGCTGTGCAGCGTCAGCAGCGCCTCGTCCAGTGCGGACGCCATCGGCGCGCGCCGGCGCGGGCGTCGCGCCCGGGAGTCGGGTGCGGGTGCGGTGTCGCGTGGTGGGGCGGCGCCGTCGATCCCGGCCGCGGTGCGGCGCTCGAGCGGCGGGACGGCCGCGAACCGGCGCACTGCGCGGGATTGCACCCGATGCGCGGTGCGCCTGGTGCGACGACGCAGCTGATGCAACCACAGTCCGAGGTGGTCCAGATGGGGCGCCGACAGGGCCGTGAACGATGCGATGCGGGTGTTCGCGCGCGGATCGAGCACCGCTTCCCAGCCCTGCACCGCACCCCAGCCATGACCGGCCAGATGAACCGGCTGGTGCGGGGACGCGGTGTCGATGACGGCGTAGAGGTCCTCGGCGAGCCGGTCGAGCCGGTAGGCGGCGAGCTCATGGGGCGCGCCGGACCGGCCGTGCCCGCGCACGTCATAGGTGATCACCCGGAATTCGTCGGCGAGGATCACCGCCACCTGTTCCCAGACACGGTGGGTGTCGGAGGCGCCGTGTACGAGTACCAGGGGCTGCGCCGCCGGGTCTCCCCATTCGAAGCCGGCGAGCTCGACGCCGTCGACCGTGATGCGCCAGCGGCGGTCGGGTGCGGGCCCCTCCTGCGGGTGGCGGCCGGGATCGCGCGGTTCGGTCATCACGTCACCTCGTTCGAGCGTACTGGCGGTACGGTCGACGATACTGCCAGTACGTCGGCCGGAGAAGTCGGATACCCCAGGTAGACGTCGATGTGTGATGGATCACGTGAATCGCGGGTTTACTAGGCGAGCGGCCGAGCTCGACTCGCGCGTACCAGGAGTACGTGTATGCTCTCGCACCAGGGTCGGTGGTGTTGCTCGAGGGGTGAATGCCGCCGCACTCGCCAACATCGACGTCGCCGGCACCCGGAGATGACCAGCGTGAACCGCTCCACCGTGCGCGCCGCCCCGCGATCCATCGGCCGCGACGAGATCGTCGACGCCGCCATCAGGGTGATCGATCGCGACGGCCCGCGGCCGAGCATGGACGACATCGCGCGCGAGGCAGGCATCACCAAACCGCGCCTGTACCGGCGTTTCGCGGACAAGGCCGATCTGTTCACCGAGATCGGCGGCCGGATGGCGAAATCGGCGTTCGCCGCCGCGGGCAGCGACTTGACCCTCGTGCTGCAGCCGCCGCGGCAGGCGCTGCGGACGGTCCTGCGTGCCTACGCCGACAGCATCCTCGAACACCCGAACGTCTTCCGTTTCCTCGGCCAGGCCCCGACCGGACACGACCGCGACGGCTCGGTGGTGCAGGTGGACCTCGGCCGTCAGGTCGCCGGGCGCCTGGCGCGGCGGGCCGGCGCGGTGGCCGAAGCGGTGCCCATCGACGACAGCGGCGTCGACTATCTGGCGCGGGCCATCACCGGTGTGGTCGTCTCGATCACCGACCTATGGCTCGGCGGCGATGATCCGGCCGACGACGCGAACGAATTCGTCGATCAGACCACCGAATACGTGTGGGGGCTCATCGACAGCTTCCTGCGTCGCCGTGGGATCGAGGCCGATCCGGCCACGCCCATCTTCACCACCCTCGCCGCGGTCGAACCCGACCGCTGAGTTCCCGTGCGCGCACTCGCGGCACCGCTGCGCGCGGCTTGTTGACAGAACGCCAATAGTGGGTGAATCTGAGTGCACGAGCCCCGGCGCGGCCGGGCGGGAGAGCGGAGGATACGAGATGGCACGCGCGATGTGGAGTGATGACGAGGTCGAAGCGGTGCGGGATCTGGCCCGCAATTTCTTCGAGCGCGAGGTCGTTCCGCACGAGGAGAAATTCGTCGAGCAGGGTCACCCCGACCGCGAGCTCTACCGGACCGCGGGCAAGCTCGGCCTGCTCTGCGCGGCGCTGCCCGAGGCATTCGGCGGTGGTGGCGGCACCTTCGCCCACGAGGCCGCGATCATCGAGGAGCAGGTCCGCGCCGGTGACGGCGCCATGGGCATGCCGGTGCACAGCGCGATCATCGCCCCCTATCTGGCCGAATTCGGTTCCGACGACCTCAAGCAGCGGGTGCTGCCGCGGGCCGCGAGCGGCGATATGGTGCTCTCGATCGGCATGACCGAACCCGGTACCGGCTCGGACCTGCAGAACATCAAGACCCGGGCGGTGCGCGACGGCGACGACTACGTCATCACCGGATCGAAGATCTTCATCACCAACGGCTGGCTCTGCGACGGCATCATCATCGCCGCCAAAACCGATCCCGAGCAGGGCGCTGCGGGCGTCTCCCTGCTGTTCGCCGAGGTGGGCGAGGACACTCCGGGTTTCACCAGGGGCCGCATCTTGTCCAAGATCGGCGGCAAGGGGCAGGACACCGCGGAGCTGTTCTTCGACGGCCTCCGGGTGCCGGCGGCGAACCTGCTCGGCGGCGTCGAGGGCCAGGGCTTTTACCAGATGATGCAGATGCTGGCCCAGGAACGACTCGTCACCGCGATCATGGCGGTCGCGATGATGGAACGCGCGGTCGAGCTGACCGTCGAATACACCAAGGGCCGTGCGGCGTTCGGCAAACCACTGTTCGCCATGCAGAACACCAAGTTCGAACTCGCCGAATGCGCGACGCTGGCCACGGTGAGCCGCACCTTCCTCGACGACTGCATCACCAAGCACCTGCGCGGTGAACTCGATATTCCCACCGCTGCGATGTCGAAGTACTGGTTGACCGACCAACTGGGTATCGTGGTTGACCGCTGCCTGCAACTGTTCGGCGGCTACGGCTACATGACGGAGTACCCGATTTCCCAGCTCTACACCGGCGCTCGTGTGCTGCGCATCCTCGCCGGGAGCAACGAGGTGATGAAGGATCTCATTGCGCGATCTCTCTGATACCCCAGTCTCGGCCACCGACGGGCAACCGCGCCGCCGGCGGCTCGAGCCCGACGAACGCCGGGCCCAGATCCTGGCCCAGGCGATCGAGATGTTCGGCGAGCGGCCCTATGCCGCGGTGTCGACGGCGGAGCTGGCGCAGCGCGCGGGCGTCGCGCGCGGGCTGATCAATCACTACTTCGGCAACAAGCGCGATCTGTATCTCGCGGTGGTGCGCCGGATGGTGACCCTGCCGCGCATCGACGACATGATCGTGCCCACCGGCACCGAACGCGAACGGGTCGAGGCCAGCGTGCGCTGGCTGCTCGACACCATCTCCGAACACGGCAGCACCTGGGTCAAGGTCACCAGCCATGAGGGCGTCGGCGACGATCCGGATGTGCAGCAGATCCTGGATCAGGCCGATGACGCCGCCGCGGAACGGCTGCTGCTGATGATCGGGCTCGCCGATTCGGCACACAGCGCGTCCATGCGCGCGATGGTGCGCGCCTACGGCGGATTGGTGAAAGTGGCCGGACGGGAATGGATCACCCGCGGCACGCTGTCCCGCGACCAGGTGCACGGACTGCTGGTGGACATGCTGCTCACCCTGGTCACCGAATCGCTGCCGAAGGTCGAACGCGGCCGCTGAGCTACCCGCGTTCGCGGGACGGTTCAGCGGTGGGCCTCTATCCTTCTCATGTCGGGGCGGGTCCGGATCTGGCGGGGTTTCGCGCGACGGTGAGTGTGAGAGGTACCTCGGATGGCAGATTCGCAGCGCTGGGCAGATGAGCGCTGGCCGGAAGTTCGTGACGACACCACCGCGGCCCCCCGCCGTGGCCGAGGCGTCGCCGTCGACGAACCCGACGACGACTACGACTGGCCCCGCGGCTACGACGAACCCGCCACCCGCCGAATCGTCAACCCCTACGCGATCATCGCGCTGGTCGCGGCCCTGCTGCTGTTGATCCCGGTCGCGATCGTGTTCGGGCTCATCGCCTTCAGCCACCCCCGCGGCCGGGTGATGGCGTTGTTCGCGCTGCTGCTCGGGCTGGCCGAGGCCGCGGTGATCGCGGCCTTGCTGGTACTGCCCGGCGACCTGCTCTCGGACGTGGTCTCCCGGACCGAGGACCTCGCCTCCACCCAGACCTCCCAGACCGCCTGGGCGACAGCGGCATCGGCGACCGGACCGGCCGCCGGTGGCCCGCCGGAGCACGCGGGTGCGCCGGAGGCGACCACCGGCGCCCCCGCCTCCGGTGCCGAGCCCGCCGGGCCCGCGGCGCCGACGGCCGTCCTGCGCACCGCCTGCCCGGAGGCCGGACTCATCGGCACCGCCGCCGACGGATCGACGCTGCTGTGCCTGACCGCCGCCACCTCCACCACCGGATTCCAGTGGAAGGGGCCCTACACGATCTCCGAGGTGGTCGGCGAAGGCGGCACCAGCTGCAATCCGGGGGTCGCGGCGACCGCGCGCACCGCCGACGGACGCGCGTTGGTCTGCGAAGGCCAGGGCCGAAGCGCGACCTGGGTGCTCTGGACCGCCTGAGCGCGCCGGATCGCCGACGGTGCGATGTCCGAATGTGACAGACAATCGTCATTGCCGTCATCGGTGCCGCGGGTGAGGATGGGTTCGTGCCCAGTTCCCATCAGGTCGTCATCGCGGTCTTCCCCGAGGTCGACCTCCTCGACGTCACCGGCCCGGCCGAAGTCTTCGCCCTGGCCAACCGCGAGACGGCAGGCCGCGCGGGCTACCGGGTCCGCCTCGCTGCTCCGGCGCCCGGCCCGGTCACCACGTCGGCCGGCGTGCGGGTACTGCCGGACCTGACCTTCGACGAAGTCGACGGCCGCGTCGACACCCTGTTGGTGCCCGGTGCCGTCGAGATGACCGAGGGCGGGCCGCTGGCGCGCATCGATACCGACGTGGTGGAGTGGCTGGCAGCGACCGCCCCGAGCGCCGGGCGGGTGGCCTCGGTCTGCGTCGGCGCGCACCTGCTCGCCGCGGCCGGGCTGCTCGACGGCAAGACGGCCACCACGCACTGGTCGACCGCCGCCCAGCTCGCGGCCCGCCATCCCGAGGTCACCGTCGATCCGGATCCGATCTTCGTACGCACCGACCGGGGCAGGCTGTGGACCGGCGCGGGCATCAGCGCCTGCCTGGACCTCGCGCTGGCCCTGGTCGCCGAGGACCTCGGCGAGCAGACGGCGCTGGCCGTGGCGCGTCAGCTGGTGATGTATCTGAAACGACAGGGCGGGCAGAGCCAGTTCTCGGTGCCGCTGAGCCGTCCCGCACCGGCCCGCCGCGATATCGACGAGCTCCGGCTGTGGATCGCCGAGCATTTCGACGAGGAACTGTCCACCGAGGTCCTCGCCGCGCGGATGCGGTTGAGCGAACGCCATTTCGTCCGGGTCTTCACCGCCGAGATGGGGGTCGGGCCCAGCGCCTACGTCGAAGCGACCAGGGTCGAAGTCGCCCGACGACTGCTCGAAACCACCGACCACAGCCTCGACCAGATCGCCGCGAGCTCGGGACTCGGCTCGGTGGAGACCCTGCACCGGGCCGTCAAACGTCAGCTCGGTACCACACCGGCGGCCTACCGCCGCCGCTTCCGCACCCGGAGGGCCTGAGCCCTCCGCCCCCCACAGACCTCCCTCGGCCACCGCGCCGGGAGGAACTTCGCCATGCCCACATCACTGTCGAAAGGCTGTCATGACCACACCCCGGCCCTCGGATACCCTGCGCACCGTCGTCGGACTGAACGATTCGGCGCCACGGTTGCGCGATAGCGCCCTGATCATGATCGATTTCCAGAACACCTACCGGACCGGCGTGATGGCATTGGAAGGCGCCGAGCCGGCGTTGGCGGCCGGTGCCCGCTTGCTGGAACGTGCACGGGGTGCGGGGATTCCCATCGTGCACATCGTCAACGACGGCGGCGAAGGCACTCCGTACGACATCCGCGCCGAGATCGGCGCCATCAGCGCCGAAGTCGCGCCCATCGATGGTGAGCCGGTGGTGGTCAAGCAGTTCCCCGATTCCTTCCACCGCACCGAACTGGAACAGACGCTGCGCGATTCGGGTGTCGAGCCGGGCGGCGATCTGGTGCTGGCCGGGTTCATGACGCACATGTGCGTCGGCCACACCGCGCAGGGCGCGTTCAACCTCGGCTACCGCCCGACCGTCGTCGCCGAAGCCAGCGCCACCCGCGCCCTGACCGGCCCGGACGGTGCGGTCGTGCCCGCGGCCGCACTGCACACCGCGGCCCTGACCACCGTCACCGATCTGTTCGGCGTCGTCGTCCCGACCGTGGACGCGCTGCCGGACTGAGCCTCAGTCGGCCTTCTTGGCGCGGCTGGGCTGGACGCGTGGTGGCTCGTTGGGCATCTTCGGATACTGCGGCGGCCACGGCGCGTCCATCAGACCCGAGGCCATATCCCGCTCCGACATCTCCAGCAGCGGTTCGATCGACTGCGGCGGCCGGTCGGCCCACGGGTCGCCGCGTTCGGCCAGCCGGGCCGGGACGGTGGCGATGGTCAGCTCCTCCGGCACCACCGTCGCCAGATCATCCCAGGAGATCGGCGTCGACACCTGGGCGCCGACTTTGGGCCGCACACACCACGCCCCGAAAACCGTTTTGTGCGGGGCGTTCTGGTTGTAGTCGACGAAGACGCGGCGGCCGCGCTCTTCCTTCCACCAGTGCGCGGTGATCTCCTCGGGATGGCGACGTTCCAGCTCACGGGCCAGCGCGACCGCCGCCGCACGCACCTGGTAGCCGTCCCAGCGCGGCTCCAGTGCCACATAGAGGTGCAGCCCGCGCGATCCGGAGGTCTTGACCCGAGCGTCGATACCGAGTTCGGCGCACAGTTCCCGGGTGCGCACGGCAGCCGCGCGCAGATCGTCGAAGCCGATACCGGGGGAGGGGTCGAGATCCACGCGCAATTCGTCGGCGATGCGGAGATCGTCGACGTGATTGGGCCACACGTGGAACCCGAGACAGCCCTGATTCACCGCCCACAGAATGTGGGCCAGATCGTGGGCGACGAGCGCGTCGCTGGTGGTGCCGTTGGGAGTGGACACCTCGACCGTGTGCAACCAGTCGGGCGCGGATTTCGGCACCCGCTTCTGGAACCAGGATTTGCCCGACGCACCGTCGGGATAGCGCTCCAGCAGCAGTGGCCGGTGGCCGATGACGCCGAGCAGTGGTTCGGCCACGGCCTGGTAGTAGTGCACCAGATCGAGTTTCGTCTCCCCGCGCTTGCTGAAATACACCTTGTCGGGGTTGGAGATGGTGAGATTGCGGCCGTCGACCTCGATCTCGACCGAGCTGCTCATCGCGCCACCTCGGAACCGAAGATGGCGGCCAGTTCGGCCGGGGCGACCTCGTCGAGCTGGCCGTAGGTGCACGATTCGGGCGTGCGGTCGGTGCGGAACCGCACCAGCCTGCCGCCGTGGCGGAACCGCCCCGACTGCACATGCTCGTAGCGAACCTCGGCGACGAGCTCGGGCCGCAGCGCCTCCCAGGACAGATCCTTGCCCGCACTCCAGCGGCTCATCCCGCCCGGCATCTTGCCTTCGGCCGATGCCTGGGCAGCCGCGTCGGCCCAGTTACGCCACGGATGGTTGTCCAGTGCGCCCTCGCGCCACGGCGCGAGCTCGTCGATCAACTGCTTGCGTTTGGCCGCGGTGAAGCTGCTCGCTACCCCGACATGATGCAGGTTGCCCTCGTCGTCGTAGAGCCCGAGCAGCAGCGAACCGACCCCCTCGCCGTCTTTGTGCCAGCGGAATCCGGCGACCACGCAATCGGCGGTGCGTTCGTGTTTAACCTTGAGCATCACCCGTTTGTCCTGCTGATACCGCTGATCGTCGGCCTTGACCATCACTCCGTCGAAGCCGGCGCCCTCGAAGCGGGTGAACCAGTCCTCGGCGATATCGGGATCGGAGGTGATCGGCGTCAGGTGCACCCGGGCGAGTTCGGTATCGAGGATGGTCTCGAGCAGGCGCCTGCGTTCCCGGAACGGCTCGCCGGTCAAGTCGTCGTCGCCGAGCGCGAGCAGATCGAAGGCGACGAAACTCGCCGGGGTTTCCGCGGCGAGTTTGGCCACCCGCGAGGCGGCTGGGTGCAGCCGCAGCTGCAGGGTGTCGAAATCGAGGCCGGCCTCGGTGACGATGACGATCTCGCCGTCGACCACGCAGCGCGGCGGCAACGCATCCTTCAACAGCTCGGCGACCTCGGGGAAATACCTGGTCAGCGGGCGATCGTTGCGGGAGCCGAGTTCGATCTCGGCGCCGTCGCGGAACACGATGCACCGGAATCCATCCCATTTGGGTTCATAACTCAGCCCGGGTTCCCGCGGTACCGCTGGGGCGGATTTGGCGAGCATCGGCCGCACGGGTGGCATCACCGGTAGGTCCACGCGATCCTCCTCGGAGTCGGTCCTCACCGATGTCGACGTCGCGACCGACGATGATTCATCGGTGGGGCCGATGGATTCATCGGTGTGGCGATCGTATGTGGCGGCACCGACAGCGTGCGGGATCCCGGGCAGAACGGCGGGCGTGCCGGACCGGGCGCGAGTGGCCGGGGTCAGTCGTCGAGCCAGCCGTGTTCGGCGGCGAAGGCGGTGAGTCGTTCGCGGATGGTGATGATCTCACCGGCGGTGAGGGCCGGGCTCGCATCCAGGAGCAGTTCGGTGACCAGCCGGGTGTGCTCGGCGGGGCTCAACACCACCACCCCCGCCCGGTCTTTGATGCGGACGCGAGGAGCGGGGCCGAGCGCGCCGCCGGCGGCGGCGAGATTGATCGCCTTCGGCCCGCGGTCGCCCTCGGTGATCTCGAACTCGAACACTCGGCCCTGGCGCAGTTCGTCCTCGTCGAGACCGATGTCGTTGACGTGCACGAAAACATCCGGGCCACCGTCTTCGGGGCGAATGAAACCGAATCCGCGCGAGCTGTCGAACGACACCAATTTCCCGATGGCCACCACACCCGCTCCTCGTCGCCGACGCTACCGGGCCACTTTAGCCCGCATTTTCTCCATCGTTGGAGGAAAGCGCCTTTTGCAGCGATGAGAACACCGTCAGACCCTGACCGACCATCCCGTTGACCAATTCGCTGACCCCATCGGGTCCGTTGAGCACGGTGAGGTTGGCGTTGGACAGACCGTGCGATGCCTGGCGCACGATCTCGGGCAATTGCTCGATGAGCAACTGGTCCAGCGCGATCCGGTTGTTGGAGGCCGCGGCCTCGGCCTGGATCCTGGTCCGGTCCGCCTCGGCCTCGGCGAGAATGCGCACCCGCTCGGCCTCGGCAGCGGCGGGTTTCACCACCTCGGCCTGCAACTGCTGTTCACGCAGTTCGGCTTCCTTGCGTGCCTGTTCGGCCTTGGCGATGAGCACCTCTTGCTGGGCCAGTGCCTGCGCCAGCGGGCCGGCCGCGGCCGCCTCGGCTTCGGCCTTGTCGATATCGCGCTGGTACTGGGCCTTCAGGATCGAGGTCTCGCGCTGGTATTCGGCCTGCCGGCGCAGCGATTCCTGTTCGGCTTCGGCCGCCCGCTGCGCGGCCTGCGAGCGCGCGATCTGCGCGTCGCGCTGCACGGCGGCATTGTGCGGTGCGGCGAGGGCGTTGATGTAGCCGAGGTCGCCGTCGTCGATGGACATGATCTGGAACGAGTCGACCCACAGGCCGATATTGCCCATCTCGACCTTCGACGCCACCAGCACCTCGTCGGCCAGCTTCTGCCGTTCCCGGATGATTTCCTCCACCGTCATCGAACCGACGATGGAACGCAGATGGCCGGAGAAGATCCGCCCGGTCAGCATCGACATCTCGCGTTCCTGTTCGGACAGGAACCGTTGCGCGGCATTGACGATCGAGGCGGTGTCGTTGGCGACCTTGAACGCGACGACCGCGCGCACATCGAGCTGGATCGCCTGTTTGGTCTCGCAACGCTCCTTGATCTCGGCCTCGAACATGGCCAGCGACAGGTACCGCACCTTACGGAAGAACGGCGCCACCCAGGCGCCGCGTCCGATGATCACCTTGAACGGCGCGTTGTCCTTGCTCTTGGCGCCGCTGACCAGCATTGCCTCGTCCGGATCCGGAACGTGGTAGCCCAGCACTGTGTCTCCCTTGCTGTTTCGAACACCTCATTGCGGCGGATCCGGGAGCGGGATCCACGGCACCACCTCGGCGATGCGGCCGGAGTCGACAGCGATGATCAGCACGGTCGCCCCGGCCGCGATCGGCTCGGTGGCGCGCGCGATGTAGAGCTCGGTTCCCCCTCGGACGGCGACCAGGACCTCACCCAGCATCCCGGCCCCCCGGATCGGCGACATCAGCGTACCCGTACAACCCACTACCGCATCGGTCAACGTTCGAACCTCCTGCGGTGAGCCTACTTTTCGCGGGGCCGGCCGAGCCGGCCGTCATGGATGATGACAGCGGCCCCGAGAAGTCCGATGCCGGAAACGATCTGGGCGGCCGACGCCAACGCCGGGCGGGGCCACTCGATGGTGAGCGGTGCCGCGGCCGCGATCAGTGCCGGTACAGCCCGCGGTAGGCGGTGATCATCGCGACGAGATGATCGACGATCTCATCGCGATCGGCCCGCAGGGATCCGTTGAGCCAGGCCGAGAACATGCCGGCATTGCCGCTGGCCATGGTGACCGCCGCCAGACGCCGCCGCACCGGGTCGTCGATATGGGAGAACAGGTGGTCCTGGATGAGCCGGGTGAACGCGGGCATCACCGCGATGGTGGTCTGCCCGAGGCCGGTACTGGAATACGGCTCCACCAGGAACAGGCGTGACTTGCGCGGATCCTCCAGCACCTTGTCGACCAGGACTTCCGACAGGGCGCGGTCCCTCGACGGATCGTCGGCCACGGCGAAGGCCGTCATCGGTTCCAGGAATTCCTCGGCGACCTGCCGGTAGAGCACGTCGAGCAGTTCGTCGCGGCTGGCGAAGCTCTCGTAGAAGTAGCGGTCGGTGAGAGTGGCCCGGCGGCACACCGCCCGCATGGTGACTCCGGCTGCTCCGGATTCGCCGATCAGATCCAGCGCCGCCTCCAGTAGCGCTGCCCGCCGCACCTGCTTGCGCTCGGTGAGGGTGGTTCCGCCCCAGATCCGGGGTCCGGCGAGTGGATCCGCGTGCGGGTGGTCTGATTCCTGGCCTGTCTGCACCGTTCCACCCTAGTGCCGGCCTTCGCGCCGCTCGGCCACCCCGCCGGATCTCCGACTCGGCGCCTTCACGCATCGGTAACTGTCGGTTAACTCGACCCGGTTACCTTTCCCGCGAGATCGAGCGTGTTGGTGAGGTGCAGGTGGTGGACTCCGCTACGAGGGCCGGGTCGAGGAGTTCGGGTGACCGGCTCGGTACGGGTCCGATACCGGTGTTGCGATCCGGGCACGCGCTGCCGGCGGCGGCGCGCCCGCCGGTGTTGATGCGCCGTCCCCGTCCGGCGCATCTGCCGCTGGCACCGGCGCAGGAGCGGATGTGGCATGCGGCGCGGGCGGGCCGCTCGGCGGACTGGAACGTGGCGCGCGCGGTCCGCATCCGCGGTGCCTCGATCGACGTCGACGCGCTGGTCGTCGCGCTCACCGATGTGGTTGCCAGGCATGAGCCGTTGCGTACCCGCTACCCGGCCACCGAACACGGGCCCGAGCAGGTGGTGGTCCCGATCGCCGAGGCCGATCTGGACATCCGGGTATGCCCGGTATCGGAGGCCGATCTGCCCGCCCGGCTCGCCGAATTCGCCGGCCGCGAGTTCGACCTGGCCGCGCAGCTGCCGCTGCGGGCGCGGGTGTACGTGCTGAGCGAGGACGACGTGGTGCTGCTGCTGGTGGCCCATCACATCAGCATCGACGGCCGCTCGGTGGCCCCACTGATGCGCGACCTGGGCGCCGCCTATACCGCCCGCGCGTGCGGCCGGGCGCCGGTTCTGCCGCCGCTTCCGGTCGAGTACGCCGATTACACGGTGTGGAAGCACGCCAAGCTCGGTGAGTACGCCGACGAGTGGAGCCGCGCCACCCAGCAGCTGCGCTACTGGGCCAACACCCTCGCCGGACGGCCCGCGATGCTGCGGTTCCCCTACGATCGGCCCCGTGCCGCGGTGCCGTCCGCCGACGGCGCGACCATCGCGGTGGCTTTCGCGCCATCGGTGCACGCCGCCCTGCTCGCACGCGCCCAGCGGGGGCGGGCCAGCCTGTTCATGGTCGTGCAGGCGGCGTTCGCGGTGTGTGTCGGCTGGTTCGGCCGCAGCGACGACGTCACCGTGGCGACCGCGGTGAGCGGACGCGACCACCGGCTGCTCGACGATCTGGTCGGCAACTTCGCCGACGACGTGTTGCTGCGAATCCGCCTCGACCGTGCCGCGGATATGGACGAGCTCATCGAGCAGGTCCGCAGGGTGGCGCTGGCCGCGTTCGCGCATCCGGACACACCGAACCCGCGACTGAAGCGCTGCCTGCTCGAGGACGCGCGGACCCCGCTGTTCCAGGCCACCCTGATCCTCGAACGCGCGGCCGCGGCGCCACCGTCGGCCGGCGCGCGGACGCCCACCGTCACCGAGGTGCCGGTCGGGGCCCCGCGGGCCAAACATGATCTGGAGTTCGGGCTGGTCGAACGCTACGACGACGCCGGAGCCCCGGCCGGCGTCGACGGCGTGTTCCTCTATCCCACCGCGCTGTTCGATCCACCGACCGCGGAATCGTTCGTTGCCCGCTTCGAGTCCGTGGTACACGCTCTGGCGGCCGGCTACCGCGGGCCCATCCGAGCCGTCGTCGATCATTCATCGACCGCAGTGGCGTAACCGCACGGAACCTGTTGGCCATTAGGAGAATTCACAACCGTAACGTCCAGTCGCTTCCGGCCGGTACGTTGGATGACGTCCAACAGTGCTGGTATGAGCGGAAAGGACCCGGCCCCTTGGCAATCGGCGTGCTGGTCCGATCGGATCGACGAGATCGTCGCGGGCGCGCCGGAGTGTGCGCCGCCGTACCCGGGATCGGGTGATGTTCACTCGCTGGGGGCAGCTGGTGTACCGGTGGCGGTTCGCCGTCATCGTGGTGGTGGGCGCGGCGATGCTCGGCCTCGGCGCGATCGGCACCGGCCTCGATGATCACCTGACCTCGGGTGGTTTGGACGATCCCACCTCGGAATCCGCCGTAGCCGCACGCTTGTCCGACCGGGCCTTCGGCCGCAACCATGACGTCGACGTGGTGGTCCTCTACACCGCGCCCGACGGCGGCACCGTCGACGACCCGCAATTCCGCGATCGCGTCGTGGACAACCTCAACCGCCTGCCCCGCGAGCACCCCGACGAGATCCTCGGCATCAATGCCGCCTATTGGCCGACCGAGACCGGCAAACTGAGCGGGCCGCAGGCGGCGACCGACGATCGCACCCACGCCGTCGCCGCGATCGCCATTCGCGGCGAGACCGACACCGAGATGGTGCAGAACTATCGCAAGGTCAAGGACGCCTTCGCGATTCCGGGGATCGAGGTACAGGTCGGCGGCCTGCAAGCGGTCGCGGGAACCTTGAACGACACCGTCGCCCACGACACCAGGCGCTTGGAGATGCTGGCCATCCCGGCGGTCGCGGTGCTGCTGTTCTTCATCTTCGGCGGCGTGGTGGCGGCGGCGCTGCCGTTGATCGTCGGCGGGCTCACCGTGTTCGGCGCCTACGGCATTCTGCGGTTGCTCACCATGGCCACCGACGTGAATACCTTCGTCTCCCCGGTGGTCTCGATGATCGGGATCGGGCTGGCGATCGACTACGGCCTGTTCGTGGTGAGCCGGTTCCGCGAAGAACTGGCCGCGGGCCATGACACGCCGACCGCGGTGCGCCGCTCGGTGCTGACGGCCGGGCGCACGGTGGTGTTCTCGGCGACGATGATCATCGCCAGCCTCGGCGGCATGCTGCTGTTCCCGCAGGGTTTCCTGAAATCGATGGCCTACGGCGCCATCGCGACCGTCTCACTGGCGGCGCTGGCCTCGATCACCCTGCTGCCCGCGATGCTCGCGGTGCTCGGGCCCCGGGTGGATCTGCTCGGCTTCGAGCGGTTCCGTCGCACCAGGTCCGCCGACGAGATCGAGCACGGATTCTGGGCGCGCAGCACCGCCTGGGTGATGCGGCATCCGCGGAAGATCAGCATCGCCCTGTGCCTGGGGCTGCTGCTGTTGATCCTGCCCATGCGCAACCTCGTCTTCGGCGGTTTCAGCGAACGCTATCTGCCGCCGGACGATCCGACCCGAGTCGCCCAGGAGCGGATCGACGCGCTGTTCCCGGTCCGGAAATCGGATCCGCTGGAATTGATCTTCGTCTCCGACAACAGCACCGCGGTGGGTGATCTGTGGGATGCGGCGAATACCGCCCCCGGCCTGGCGGGCGATTTCGAGATTCCGTCGCGCTCGACGGTGCAGGGCGACGTGTACCGCACCAAGGCCACCCTCGTCGACTCGGCCGAAGCGGGCGAGACCATCGAGTACCTGCGCGATCTGGAACGGCCCCACGGGGTGACCATGCTGGTCGGCGGGGTCCCCGCGATTCAGAAAGACAGCATCGACGCGTTGCTGGTGCGTATCCCGTTCATGATCGCGCTGGTGCTGCTGGTGACCACGATGCTGATGTTCTTGACCTTCGGTTCGCTCGTGCTGCCGATCAAGGCGGCGTTGATGAGCGCGCTCGGGCTCGGCTCCACGCTCGGCATCCTGACCTGGATCTTCCTCGACGGGCACGGCGCCGACCTGCTGAACTTCACCCCGCAACCCATCCAGGCCAACATCCTGGTGCTCATCATCGCCATCATCTACGGGCTGTCCACCGATTACGAGGTCTTCCTGCTCTCGCGCATGGTGGAGGCCCGCGCCAAGGGCGCCTCCACCGAGGAGGCGGTGCGCACCGGCACCGCGCACACCGGGCGCATCATCACCGCCGCCGCGCTGATCCTGCTTGTGGTGACCGGCGCCTTCGCCTTCTCCGATCTGGTGATGATGCAGTACATCGCCTTCGGCATGATCGCCGCGCTGATCGTCGACGCCACCGTGTTACGCATGATGCTGGTTCCGGCCACGATGACCCTGCTCGGCGACAGATGCTGGTGGGCGCCGGAATGGATGACACGGCTGCAGCGGCGCATCGGATTGGGCGAGCCCGTGCTCGCCGATGAACCACCGCAACCGACACCCATCGGCAAGGGGTGAGCGCCCGTCGGCGTCGCCGGGCTCTGGGCGAGATCGGCCGCCGCGGGTCCACGATGGCGTGAGCCGGCCATGCACAGCGCCGAATACAGTGGCGCGCAGCGGAACTCGACGTCTGCACCGCCGGTTGTCCAGCCCGGATTCGGGCGTGGCGCGTGCCGGGTCGCTAGACTCCGACAGTGCCGTGGCCGATGCCCGGTGGCCCGGCGAGAAGCGAGGTAAGTAGTGAGTGCGGTGGATCGGTGGCTGATAGCGCGTAGTGCCGACTTACGACCCACACCGGCGGACCGGGTGCTGCGCAAACTGAGCCGGATGGCCGACCGCAACCTGCTGTGGGTGGCCATCGCCGCGGTCATGTACCTGGTGGGGGACCGGGCGCAACGCCGGGCCGCGGTACGCGGAGTGCTGTCGGTCGGGCTGGCCAGCGGTATCGCCAACGGTATCGCCAAGCCGATGTTTCCGCGCCGCAGGCCACCGGACGCCTCCGTGCCGTTCGTGCGCAGGCCGGTCAAACCGCCCTACTCGTCGTCGTTCCCGTCCGGGCATTCGGCGTCGGCGGCCGCGTTCGTCACCGGCGTCGCGCTCGAAGACCGCCGCGCCGCCGTCGCGGTGGCACCGGTCGCGGTCGCGGTCGGCTACTCCCGCGTGCACATCGGGGTGCACTGGCCCTCCGATGTGGTCGCGGGCGCGATGCTCGGCTCGGCGCTGGCACTGGCCACCCGGCGCTGGTGGGCGGTGCACGCCGGTGAACCGGCCACCATGGGGCCCACCGAATCCACCACACCGTTGCCCGACGGCAAAGGGCTGCTGCTGGTGGTCAACCGGTCCTCCGGGCTGGGCAACGGCGACCAGCTCGACCCCCTCCGCGACAGGCTTCCCGCGGCGCAGATCCTCGAACTGGATCCGCGCGCCGATCTCGGCGCACAGATCGCCGAGCAGGTCCGCGCGGGAGGAGTGGTCGCACTCGGTGCACTCGGCGGCGACGGCACCGTCTCCGGTGTGGCCGAAGCCGCGCTCCGCCACGACCTGCCACTCGCGGTCTTCGCCGGCGGAACCCTCAACCATTTCGCGCGCGACCTCGGCGTCGACGACCCGGCCGCGACGGTGGCAGCGCTGGAATCGGGCGAGGTGATGCGCACCGATATCGCCCGCGTGCGCTTCGGTGGCGACGGTGAACGCACCTTCATCAACACCGCCAGCCTCGGCGGCTACCCGGATTTCGTGCGTCTGCGCGAGAAGCTGCAATCGCGACTCGGGAAATGGCCGGCCGCGGCGGTCGCGATGCTGCGGGTGCTGTCGCGGGCGCAGCCGTTGCACGCGATCATCGACGGGGAACGGGTCGAGATCTGGATGCTGTTCGTCGGCAACGGCACCTATCTGCCCGGCCACCAGATCCCGACTTCGCGCCCGCGCCTGCACGGCGGCACCCTCGACGTCCGCTACCTGCGCGCGGATCTGCCGCTGTCACGAACCCGGCTGATCTGGTCGACCATCACCGGCAGCCTGGAGCATTCGCACACCTACGTGCACCGTCGGGTGGCGCAGATGCGAGTGCAGGTGGTCGGCTCGGATGTCTCCCTCGCCACCGACGGCGAGGTCAACCATCGGGTCAGCGACCTCACCATCAGCAGCGAGCCCGGCGGGCTCGGCGTCTTCCGGTCCGCCGCCGTCGAGAGCACCACGCCACGCTGACTCCCGACGAGGCACGACCGCCTCCGGCGTCGGTGTCGGCTCCCCGGTGGGCTGCCGCACGGCGACAGTCACCGGTGTCGTCAGCCGGTCGGCGGCACGCCGAGGGTGGGCTTTCGCGGGCCGGCGCGGGCAACGCCTAGGCTGATTCGATGGTGTGGTTGGCGATCGTGCTCGCGGTGTCGGCGGTGAGCCTGACCTGGTTCGTCCTGCACGGCGGCGCCGAGGCGGCGGTGGATGTGCCGATCATGGACTGGGTGGTCGCGCACCGGGTCGACGCGCTGACCCCGGTCGTGAAGGTGATCACCCACTCCGGCGGCACCATCGCGATGTGGTCGGCGGCGATACTCGCGTGCGCGGTGCTGGCCACCCGCCGCCAGTGGCCCGAACTGACGCTGGTCGCGGTGACCGGAGCAGGTTCGGCGCTGCTGATTCCGCTGCTCAAATCCGTGATCGATCGCGAACGCCCGCCGATGGCGGACCGGCTGGTCGTGGTCACCAGCCACTCCTATCCGTCCGGGCACAGCCTCGGGTCGGCGGTCGTGGTCGGCGTCATCGCCGCCGTGGTCATCGCCGGCCTGCGCCGGCCCGGCCCCAAACGTGCCGTGGCCGTCGCCGCCGCGACGTTCGTCGCGCTGGTCGGCCTGTCCCGCGTCTACCTCGGCGTGCACTGGCCCACCGACGTCCTGGCCGGCTGGAGCATCGGCCTGCTCTGGTTGACCATCATGCTCACCGGCTACGCCCGCTACCGCCGCACCCTGCCGCCGGTCCAGGAGGATCTACCGGTCTCAGCGGCGGCTGCCGGCCGCGAACGCAGCACCGGCACACAGCGGGGCGCTCCCGTCCGGCGAGCTGCCGAGACCGGCCGCCGCGCCCACGACCATCGAAACGTCCGATCCGACAGCGGTGCCGACACCGAGCCGGACAGCGCAGGCACGCAGCGAAGCCTTCCCCGCTAGCCCGATCTCGCTCAGGCGACGGATGCGCTGAGCGCGCTGTGCAGCCAGCGTTGCGCGGTGCCGGTGGTGTGCTCGGTCCCGAGTATCGCGCCGGTCAGCGTCCAATACCGGCTGGTCGCCGGGTGAGTATCGGGGATGCCGAAGGCCAACTCGCGGCGGAAGGCCGTGGTGTCGGCGCGGCCGCGCACCTCGGCGTGCACAGCGACGAAACGGTCGAGTTCGGGGCCCGCGCACGGTGGGTGGCCGTCCAGTACTCGCTGCGCTACCGCGGCGTAGGCGTCGGCGACCCCGAGCAGCAGGGCCCGCCTGTCCTGGATCCGTTCGGTGTCGGTGCGCCAGAGCTGGCGTGCGATGACCCGATCCAGCTCCGGTGTGCCGACCAACCGCACGAGTTCGGCGAAGGCGATTACGTGATCCGGCGTCGGATGCGCCGGTACCCGCGGCACGTCCATCTCGACGAAGTCATCGAACAACTCGGTCGGCATGGCCGCGAGTACCCGTCGCCAGAACGAGATGATGGCGCTCCGGGCGGCGGCTCGATCCGGTACCTGCGCGAGCAGTTCGAGGCGGGCGGCACGTTCGCCGGGTGCGGCTCGTTCGATGGCGAGCAGCGAGGCGTGCCGCCACGACAGCGCGTCGAGTCGGCCGCTCACCTCGTGGCGGGCATCGGCGATCGCGTCCTCGATCGTCATGTCACCCGAGAGGATTCCGGCGATCTCGGCCAACCCGAGCCCGAGCGCGCGCATCCGACGCATCGATAGCACCTGGTCGACGACGGCGGGTTCGAACACCCGGTGTCCGCCCGCGGTGCGGCGCGGTGCGAGAAGTCCTTCGTCGCAATAGAACCGGAGGGTGCGCACCGCGACACCGGTGCGGCGGGACAGCTCACCAATGCTCACCAGATCACGAGGATGTGTGTCGTGCGTCACTTTAGCTGGAACCTCCACCCGGCTGGAGTTCCTACGGTACCGGTAGTCGAGCAACCAGGAGGAACACAGATGACGCAGGTATCGACCCCATCCGAGGAGCAGATCTGGCGGGCGGTCGCCGCCGAGCGCGAACGTTTGGCCGATCTGCTCGCGAGCTTGCCCGGCCATGCCTGGGATCAGGACTCGCTGTGCGCGGGCTGGCGGGTCCGTGAGGTCGTCGCGCACGTCGTGATCAGCTCTGAGGCATCCCTCGGCCGACTGCTATGGGAGCTGGTGCGGGCGCACGGCAGTCTCGACCGGCTCAACCGCGACACCGCGATTCGGCTCGCCACGCAGCTCGACAGCGCCGGCTTGCTGCGGCGGCTGCGCGCATCCGCCGACCGCCGTATCACCCCGATCGGCACCACACCCACCGATCGGCTGATGGATCTGCTGGTCCATGGCCAGGACATCGCCGTCCCGCTGGGCCTGCGGTACGAGATACCGGAGGAACCGGCTCGCTGGTCGCTGCAACGGATCTGGACGATGGGCTGGCCCTTCCATGCGGCGCGCAACTTCGCGGGCTATCGGCTGCGCGCCACCGACGCCGACTGGTCGGCGGGTGACGGTGTCCTGATTGCCGCACCCGCCTCGAGGCTGTTGCTGCTGCTGACCGGGCGGATCGCGCCGACGAGCCTGATCGCCGACTGAATCGCGCGGCCTGTCCGGTAGGTTCGGCGGCACCCGAGCAGCACGCTCGCCCGCGGAGCCCGCGCGCCGACCGGCCCGCGCCCACCCTCAGCTGCCGCGTTCCAGCGGCAGCCCCGCATCCCGCCAGGCGATCAGGCCGCCGTCGAGGCTGTAGGCCCGATGTCCGGTGCGCTGGATGGTGGCGGCGAAGTGACGGGACAGGTCGCCGGTGGGGCAGATGAACACCACGGGGCGGGTCACGGAGAAGGGGGTGGCGTGGGTGAGCAGATCGGCCAGGTGATCGTCGGGGATATTGAGCGAACCGGGAACGTGGCCGATCCGGTAGGCCATGGCGCCTCTGGTGTCCACCAGCACCGGGTGCTCGGTGCGGTTCAGCTCGGCGAGTTCGGTGGGCGTGAGGACCGGTACGGCGGCCAGCTCCTGCGGTGTCGGTGTGTAGCGCCGCTTCGTCCCGCCGAACAGGTCGGGCCTGCGCTTCTTGATATAGGACAGATACGGTTCGATCCGATCGCAGACGACGACCACCGCCACGATCGGTTCGGTGCCCGAACGCTCGACGGCAGCGAGGCTGTCCACCGCCGCCGCGTATGCCGCGCCGCTCGTCGGGCCCGCGAGCACGCCGTAGCCGTGTGCCAGCGTCAGCGTCGCCTCGATCGCGCGGGCCGAATCCACGGTGACGATGCGGTCGTAGAAATCGGGCTGGAACAGCCCCACATCCCACATCTCGTGTTCGGAACGAATCCCCGGGATGAAATCCGACCGCTCCGACACCACGGCGATAGTGCGCAGCTCCGGATGATGTTTGCGCAGGTAGGTGGCGGTGCCGCGGGTCGAACCGGTGGTGCCGAGCCCGCCGACGAGGTAGTCGACGCGGTCGATGCCCACGGCGGCGAGGTCCTCATGGATCTCGCGTCCGGTGCCGTCGTGGTGGGCCTGCACGTTCTTCTCGTTGGTGTACTGCGACGGATGATGGAATGCGCCCGGCCGCTCCGCCATCGTCGCTTCGATCACCGAGTAGACGTCGTTGGGTGTGGTCGGATCCGGGCATTCGGACAGACCGGGCAGTTCCACGATCTCGGTGCCGAGCAGGCGAAGTAGATCGCGCACCTCGTCGACCTTGATCCGGTTCGTCACCGCCCGTAGCCCGACACCGTGCACCGCGCCCAGCATCCGCAACGCCTTGGCGGTATTGCCGCTCGACGCTTCGATGAGCGTGCGCTGCTCGTCGGCGAGACCGGGGAGCTCGTCGCGAATCATGGCCCAGGCGACCCGGTCCTTGACCGAACCGAACGGGTTGTGCGACTCCAGTTTCGCGTACAGCTGCACGCCGTCGAGCCCGTGCACGGCGGGATCCAGGCGCAGCAGCGGAGTGTTGCCGATGAGTTCGGCGACGTGGTCGTAGAGCATCACCGCACCTCCGACAGTCCGGCCGTCGACTCGGCCCCGAACGCCGCGTCGGCATATACCCGGAACCCGCCGCTGTCACCGATGACGGCGACCTTGGCGGCGGGCGGGTGCATCGATGCCGTCGCCGCCGACAAATCCATGTGGTAGGCGGCGGTATTCGGGAAGACCACCCGATCTCCGGGGCGAGGCAGCCAGGGGAGGGCGACGACCCGGTTGGTGATCAGATCTCGCTCCAAACACAGCCGCCCGGCGAAGAACACCCGCACCGCGCCCGGATCCGGCGTTTCGCGCGCGTCACCGGGCAGCACCAGCGGATCGACCATGACCTCCTGATCGGCCGGGGTCACCGCGTCCCGGCTGATATCGAGATCCACCAGCACCGAACCGTCCGCGGCCTCCTTCACCACCTCGACCGTCGCCACCGTGATACCGGCGTGGTCGACGAGCGCCTTTCCAGGTTCCAGCCACAGTTCGAGCAGATTGTCGGCCGCCACCTGCGCGACGGTCCGGCCACCGTGCCGCTCCAAGGGCGCATCCAGCAACTCGGCGAGCATGTGCTCGGCGGCAACGGTATTGGCGTACTTGTGGAACACCGGCACCCCGCGCACCGTGCCGCCGTCCACCTGATAGCCGAAGGTGGTGTTGCCCCAGCTCATCGGCTCGCCCAGACCGGCGAGCGAGGCGCGCAGTGCGCGCACGTACTGGTCGAAATCCGTGGCGTCGGCGGTGAATACCTGGCGCAGACCGCCGCCGATATCGAGCACCGACGGGGTGAGGTCGTGCTCGTAGGCGCGTTCGATCAGCGCCAGGCAGGCATCGAACGCGCGTACCCGCTCGCCGACATCACCGGAATCGAGATGGAACGCGAAGCCACGCAGGTCGATCCGACCCCGATGGGCCGCCAGCGTCCGCAGGGCCGGATCCATCCGCGCCAGCGCGATGCCGAACCGGCTCACCCGCGCCGGATCGAACCCGGACACCCGCACCAGCACCGGAACCGGCGCGCGCCCTTCCGCCAGTTCGGCGATCGTCTCCAGCTCCCACTGGTTGTCCACGTTCACCGTGACGCCCGCCTCGATCAGCTGCCGGAGAAATCCGGCGCCCTTGGGTCCGGTGGCCTCGATTCGCTCCGGCCCGAACCCACCGCGTCGCGCGCTGGCCAGCTCTCCGGCCGAGGCCACGTCGATGCCGATGCCCGCTCCGGCCGCTGCTCGGACGAAGGCCCGCGCCTGGTTCACCTTGTGCGCGTAGCAGATTCGGTACGCGATGCCACGCTGGTCGAGCACGCCGCGGAGTCGGCCCAGGTTGTGCTCGAAGACCTGGGGAAACACGATGTTCAGCGGGGAGCCGTACTCGGCCAGCGCGGTCTCGAGGCTCGCGCGTTCGGCGAGGAACGCCCGCACGATCGGAGCGATCAGTCCGGGCAATGCGGGTGCGGTCATCGACCGGATTCCGCCGCCGCGGCCGGCACACCCGCACCGGACTCGGACTGTGCGGGCACCGCCGACGGGTTGTACCCGCCGTCGCGCAGCGCCTCGAACGCGCGCGCCCGATTGCGGGGACTGCGGAAATCCGCCACCACCCGCTTGCTGACCAGATCGATCTCCGACACCCGGATACCCATGGACTCCAGCACGCCTCCGATGGTCCGCACACAGTGCTTGCAGGTCATATCGGACACATAGAAGACCTGGTCTTCGGCGGCGAGCGGACCGTCACCGTCGAGCCCGTCCCTCTCATGCGGCAGCTCGCCGATGGTGAGATCGGAATGAATCCGGACGAAGGTGGCGACGAACTGCTCGGCCACCACCGGCAGAATGCTGTAGTGCTCGTCGCCGATCCGGTGCGGCATGGCGGCCAGACAGGCCGGTCGCGCACCCGAGGGCAGCAGCGCGTACTGGCGGGAGATGAGATCGAGGTCGTCGTGGTACTTCTCGATCGCCTCGGTCACGGTCAGACCCTCCGGCCCGGTGGCGCGCCGCATCACCGTGTGCGCGTCGGCGATCGTGGCGTCCTTCATCGCCCGCAGTACCGCGACCGTCTCGGCCGAATACCGCACCGTCGCATCCGGTTGCGCCCGCAACGTCACCGGGATCATGCCGCGCCGATACGTGGAGGCCTGGAGCTCCCAGTACCAGCGAGTCGCGACCGCGGCGAAAATGCCGGATCCGAGCAAGCCGTGGGCGAACTCGGCGCCGTCGCGGTAGGGGGTCTGCCGGGCCAGTAGCGCGTGCTGGGCCAGCGCTCGGCCGGTGGCCTCGATACCGACCCGGAAGATCTCGATCGGATCGTGATCGGTGGTCGTCGCCTCGAGCAGACCCTGCGCCGCGCCACCCAACCGCGAGATGCGTTCGGCCAGCTCATGATTGGCCGCGAGCCGATCCCAGAGCTCCAACACGGCCTCGCGGGCGGCGATCGGCATGATCGGGCCGAGGCCGTCATCGCGGTAGTGGCCGGTATTGGGGATGCCGTGGCTGTCGGTCCAGGTGATTCGATGGGTGGCGGTGGTGACCTGATCCGGGCGGCAGGGCCGCATGAACCGCTCCAGATACATCCGCTGCGAGACCGTGAGCTGGTGGCCGGGCTCGGGGGTCAGCGCTGTGCTGGTGTAGTCGATGTGCCGCGGCCGTGCCAGCGGTGCGGCGGCGAACAGGCCCGGCTGGGCGAGTTCGGCGAGGACCCGGGAGGCGCCCCTGCGGTCGTAGTGGAGCGGGGGGACGGCACCGGTCCCCGTCGGTGCTTCCGTCATAGGACCTCCTCGGCGATCTGGCGGACGCAGTCGGTGAAACGATCGATCTCCGTGCGGGTGTTGTAGATCTGGGTGCTGACCCGCACCGATTCCGCCTCGCCCGGCGCATACGCCGGATCGGCGGGCACACAGTGGGCGCCGGTGCGGACCATGAACCCGGCTTCGGCCAGCACGAAACCGAGGTCACTCGCCGAGATCGCGTCGAGGGTGAACGCGGCGATCCCGTAGCCGTTCGCGCAGGGGGCGTGCGCGGGGCCGGGCAGCAAGCGCACACCCGGCACCGTGCGCAGGCCGTCGACGAGCCGCAGGGTGAGATCGCGATTGTGCTCGGCGATCGCCTGCATCCCGAACGACTCGAGCACCTCGAGCGCGGCACCCAGCGCCAGCAGCGCTGCGATATCGGGGGTTCCACCCTCGAGCAGGCCCGGCATCCGCGCCGACGCCGAGCCGCCGGGCCCGGAGCCACCGCCCGGCAGGAACGTCGTCAACTGATCGTGGACCCGGCGGTGGCAGTACAGGACGCCGGCGCCGGGTGCGCCGAACATCTTGTGGGCGGCGAACACCGCGAAGTCGGCCCCGAGTTCGACGACGTCGACCGGCAGGTGCCCGCCGCTCTGGCTGCAGTCGAAACACAGCAGCACTCGCTCCGGAATCCGGTCGCGCACCTCCTCGAGCGTGCTGACCGCCCCGTAGACGTGATGCAGGTGGCTGGTGGTGATCAACCGTGTGCGCGGGCCGATCTTGGCGGCGATATCGGCGACGTCGGCCTCGCCGAGCTCGGTCGTCCGATAGGGCACCAGCTCGATTCGCCGGCCGAACCTGGCCATGATCTCGCGCAGGTGCTGCCAGGGCAGCACGTTGGCGGCGTGATCGCGCGGACTGAACAGGATCTGGTCGCCGTCGTCGAGGTTCGCCAGACCCCACGACAGCGCAACGGCATTGAGCGCGGCCGTGGCCCCGGCGGTGAACACCACCTCGTCGGCATGCGCCGCGCCGATGAAACCCGCCATCCGCTCGCGCACCTGCGCGATCCGGGCGGTGAGCGTGGTGGACCACCGATAACTACCGCGCCCGGCATTGGCGGTGTGCGCGCGGTGATAACCGGTGACCGCATCGATCACCGGCCATGGCTTCTGAGTGGTGGCCGCGCTGTCGAGATACACCTCGCCGGTATCGCCCAACGACGGGAACAACGCGCGAGCGGTGTCGATCGCCCGCCGGGCGGGCGCGGGCCGATGGGCATGCTCCGGGGCCGGAGCCGGGTTCGACGCTCGCGCAGGTGACCCCACCGTGCCGCTCCCTCCGCCGGACGCGCTGAATATCGCTCAACGATACGCACAAACCGGAAAAGCTTCGAACTTTTCTCGTAGCCAACAGCTTTCACCACCACCCGGGGGCCTCGAGCACCGAAATGTGTCGGTGGGTCGGCGTAGTGTGCGGGCCATGCCGCTGACTTCCGTGGAACGCGAACAGTTTCTGGCCCAGCCGCAGCTGGCGTCGCTGGCCGTCGCAGGCCTCGACGGCCGCGGGCCGCTCACGGTGCCCATCTGGTACCAGTACAGTCCCGGTGGTGAGCTCTGGGTCATCACCGGCGCCGAGTCGCAGAAGCTGACCCATATCCGGGCCGCCGGTCGGTTCAGCCTCGTCGCGCAGCGTCTCGAACCGACGGTTCGGTACGTCAGCGTGGAGGGGCCCGTCACTCGGATCGCATCGATGACCGAGGAGCACAGCCGCGAGATGGCCACGCGGTTCCTGCCCGCCGAGAACGTGGCGGGTTATCTGCGCGTGTCGGCCCAGTTCGGGGAGCAGGTGGTGGTGTTCATGCGCCCCGAACACTGGCTGTCGGCGGATATGGGCGACACCTCGCAGCTGTGAACGCTCAGTAGGTGCCCTGCACGTAGCCGACCAGTTGTTCGCGTTCGGTGGCCAGTTCGGAGATCGCGCTCTTGACCACGTCGCCGATGCTGACGATGCCGATCAACCGGCCGTCGCGCACCACCGGAAGATGCCGGATGCGATGGTCGGTCATGGTGCGCCGCAGCCCGTCCACCAGATCGTCGGGGTCGCAGGTACGCACATCGGTGGTCATGATCTGCGAGACCGGGGCGTCGAGCAGTGCGGCGCCGTGCTGGTGCAGACTGCGCACCACATCGCGTTCGGAGACGATGCCGTTGATGCCGGCACCATCGGAGGAGACGACCACCGCGCCGATATTGTGCGCGGCGAGCGTCGCAAGCAGGGCACGAACCGTCGAGTCGGGCCGGACGGTCGCTACCTCACTGCCTTTTCTGCGCAGTATTTCCGCGATTCGCATGGTTCACCATCCAGAGGGGGACACTCCGCCTCTCAGGATCCCTCGTCGACGAGCGGGTGACCAGCACGAATCGGCATCACCTACGGGCGGCCGGCCGGACCGCGGTCCAGCTCGCGGGCCAGCAGCGCGATCGAGGCCTGGGAAATGCCCGCTGAGGTGGCCAGGTCGATCGTGGTGAGCTGGGCGATGCGACGTAGCCGGTAGTCGACGGTGTTCGGGTGCACATACAACTGCCGGGCGGTGAGCTGGCGGTTCATATCGTTGCGCAGATAGGCCCGCATGGTGGCGAACAGTTCGGGATGGTCGTCGAGCGGTGCCAGGATGGTTGCGAGCCGCCGGGTGGCGGGCCCGCCTCGGGTGAGCTGGTATTCCACCGCGAGATCGGTCATCTGGTACAGCCCGGGAGCGCGTTCGCCGGCCCGGACCAGTCCGAGCAGCTCATGTGCCTGATCGGCGGCTTCGGGCACCTCCGCGGTCGCGCTGACCACCATCGCGGCGGTGACCGGCACTTCCGCGGCGGCGGACAGCCGCACCAGTACGTCGTCGGTCAATTCGGCGTCGCCGTCGAGGGGGATGAGCAGGGTGCCGCCCTGCGGGCTGAGCAGCGCCAAGGCTTTGCCGTCGAAGACGATCGCCAGTTCGGACTGCACTCGGCGCAGCTTGCGGCGCGCCGCCACCCTGCGGTCGACCCTGGTGTCGAGCTCGTCGGGATGCGGCGGAATCGACAGCGCCGCCACCTGATAGCGCTCGGCCACCGGCATGCCGGATTGCAGCGCGAGTGCGGCGTGCGCGCGGCCGCTGAGCAGGGCGGATGCCAGCGTCTGGGTCGCGGTCTGGTGTTCGCGGGCCACCAATTGCTGTTCCTCGACATAGGCGTCCGACACCGCGGTGGTGATGGCCTCGAGCAGTTCCAGGATCAGGTCGGTCGCATCGAGCAGTTCCGGAATATCGGTGGCCACGGCGGGGGCGGTCACCAGTCCGAAGGCGAAGCGAATCCCCTCGTGATAGGCCCGCAGAATGGTGCCGAGCGGCACGCCTTCCCTGGCCCATCGCGCGGCCACCGAACGGAATTCGGCGAAGGCGGATTCGTCGGGCACCGCCCTGCGATCGAACATCTCGGCCACCAGGGCGAGGCAGTAGCGGGTGGCCTCGGTGACGTCGCCGCGCATCTGCTCGCCCGGCAGCGTGCGGCACGGTGCGACGCAGGTGGCGAAGTAGTCGACCATGCGAGAGGCGACCCGGTCGGCGTTCTGTAGGGGGACCGACGCGGGCCTGCCGCCGATCTCGACCGTGTCGTTGTCGCTGACCGACAGGTCGAGCGCGGAAAAGCTCATGTAGTTGCTCCGTTGCCACCTCGGATGCCGACCAGCAGCATCCGGTTCGTTCGCCTCACTATACGAGCGGGCGGGCAACGTGAAAGGGGTTCGTCTCAGATCGGCCGAACCGGTGGCGCGGCGGTAGATTTCGCCGGCGAGTAGCCGATCACTCGTCGTCGAGGCCTGCCGACAGGTATGCGGCGGCGGCGAGCCACTGCCTGCATCGCGGCCCGTGTACCTCATGGACCCGCAGGATTTCGCGGGCCTGCCGGTAGGTGAGACCCGGTGGTTCGAAATTGCAGTCGGCCGTGGCGGTTTCCGGTGCCGGGTAGTGGCGCAGGGCATCGGGAAGGTGCCGCAGGGTCTCGACGCCGGAGGATCCGGAGATCGCGACTCGGCGGGGAGTTCGGAATGGCTGGCTCATTTCGACCGCCCCTCGCATCAGAACGTGGGGGGAGGTGTGAATGGCGACGTCGGCGTGAACTCCGGCGTACCTCCCCGACTCTCATGATCGAGTTTAAGTGTCTGTCGCTTGCAAATGCAAGTACATTTGTAGCTTACATTGAAGAGAACACTTCGCCGCCGACGCGGTGGGCGGCCGATGATCGATGCTGTGTCGCAGGCGGATTCCCGATCGCCGGACACGCGCGAGTCCTAGTCATACACGGGGAATAGCCCACCGTCGCCGATCTGTGCGGCCGTCGTCGTTTCGTGACCCAGATGAGGCCGTGCGGCGACCGGTAGCGCGCATTCGTGCTGGTGGGGGCGCTGGTGGTGGTCCGGTGGCAGCGGGTCTGGCCTCGGCGGCCGCCCTCGGTGCGCGAACCGGACGGGTGATCATGCCGGCCGCCGCCACCGGTGATCGTGCACCTGTCAGGTTGCCGCGGTCGGGCAGCCGAACCTCTGTTGGCCTCCTTCGCCGAATCGCTGCCGTGTCGCTATTTCATTGCGGCAGCATGCAATTCGGTCCGGTCGGCGGCTCTGCGCGCGAGACTTACCGGATGCGGCTTCGCCGGCGCCGCAACCGGTGGTCCGGCCGGTTGCGCCGAGGTCGCGGAAGGGGTGTGAATCTGCGGGCGCGCGCGGGCGCGCGCCGTGCTATCGTCCAGATGGGTGTGCAAATGCAAGAACATTTGCGTGTGCATCTGCAAACACTGCGTCTAGGTAAACGTCGTAACCGAGGAGTGGGTCCAATGGCGGAGTCAGTCACCAATCGCGTCGCCGGAGCATGGCGCAAGAGCACTTTCAGCAATCCGAGCGGTAACTGCGTGGAAATGGCGGAGGCGACCAACAACCTGGTGGCCGTGCGCAATTCGCGCGAGCCCGACAGCGGCATCCTGTTCTACACCCGGCCCGAGATCGATGCCTTCATCCGCGGCGCGAAGGCCGGAGAGTTCGACGATCTGGCTAGCTGAGAGGTAGCATGGGCCGTCGGTGCGGTGTGTTCACGGTCTCAGTTGTGACACACTGTGGGTAAATCCCGAGTATCGGAGACGACTCCATGATCGCAGAGCCCGATGACGATGGTCGTGTGCAATCCGTTGTCGCGGAACGTGGTCCGACAGTGCTACGGATCGCCCTCGGTGGCCAGCTACGCAAGCTCCGGGAGGGCAAGGGCATCACTCGCGAAGCCGCGGGCGACGCCATCCGCGGCTCACACGCCAAGATCAGCCGGCTCGAACTCGGCCGCACCGGATTCAAGGAACGGGATATCCGGGATCTGCTGACCCTCTACGGCGTCCATGATCCCGAGGAGCGCGAGTCCTTCCTTGAACTCGCGCGCAAAGCGAACGAACCAGGATGGTGGCATCGCTACAGCGATCTGCTGCCGTCCTGGTTCGGCACCTATCTGGGGCTCGAACAGGCCGCCACCAAGATCCGCACCTACGAGGCGCACCTGGTGCCCGGCCTGCTGCAGACCCCGGAATACACGCGCGCCGTGGTCACCCTCGGCTACGAGGACGCCGACACCGATCGCCGCGTCGCGGTGCGCCAGCGCAGGCAGGAAATCCTGCACCGCTCCGATCCGCCCTTCGTCTGGGCGGTGATCGACGAGGCCGCGCTGCACCGCCCGGTCGGCGGCGCCGACGTGCACCGGGCCCAGATGCACCATCTCATCGAATTGGCCCAGCTGCCCAACGTCACCATTCAGGTGGTGCCGTACTCGGCGGGTGAACACGCCGCGGCGGGCAGCTCGTTCAGCATCCTGCGCTTCGCCGAGCCGGAGCTGCCCGACATCGTCTATCTCGAGCACCTGACCAGCGCCCTGTACCTGGACCGGCGCGAGGATCTGGCGCTGTACCTGTCGGTGATGGACCGGCTCAGCGTGCAGGCCGCTCGTCCGGAACGCTCGATCGAGATCATCAGCGACTACGCGAAGGGCCTGTGAGCGCAGCCCCGCGAACACCTCGGCCGTGACCGCCTGCCGGGCAGGCGGTCACGGCCGTCACGGTCATCCGACAACGATGACGCCGGCCGGGAGCGGGCAGGTGTCATCGCGAGACGAGCCGGGCTAGGGCTACTCCTTGATGAAGCTGGAGGCGACGCGCCAGAACGTCGCGCTCTGCAACGAGGTGAAATCCCAGTCGTCGGCCAAGGCGTGCACCGTGGTGACGATCTGGTCGATATCGAAATCGTAACGAGTTGCCGCACCGGTGGATTCGATCGCGTCGATGACGAATTCGACGGCGCTTTCCCTGGTGGGGGGCTGGATTCGCTGGCCACCACGGGCCGAGATCGTACTCATATCAATACCGTTCGCCGACCGGGCAGCCGGTGCGGGATCGGCAATCGCGAACCGGCCGCTGGGTAATGGTTGTTGCATGAACGCCCCTCACGTCAGGCGGCAGCGAACCGATGGTGATCTCAACCGCCGGCGCGCTCACGCGGCCTTCTTGGTTGTCCCCTGTAAAGCGTTGTACGGCTGAGTCTAAGTTCATGTGCCTTTCAGATGCAAGCACATCTGCACGATCTAATGTGCGCGCGCTCTTGGGTTTTGGCGGGCAAATCCTCAGCGTCGCAAGGCCGCGACCGCGTCCGCGACCGGCGTCGGGCCGCCGACCAGCTCCAGGGTCATACCCGCGGTGTGACCGGCGGGCAGCAGTGCTGCGAGCACCGCGGCGACGTCGGCCCTGGCAATATCGCCGCGCTCGATCCGCGGTGCGGCGAGGGTGACGCGGCCGGTGGCGGCACTGTCGGTCAACACGCCCGGCCGCAGGATCGTCCAGTCGAGATCGCGGGCACGCAGGTCGTCTTCGGCCTGGGTCTTGGCCTCGATGTAGGCGGCCCAGACGTCGTCCCGGCCGGGTGCGGGCGGCAATCCGGCGCCCATGGTGGAGATCTGCAGGAATCGGCGCACGCCCGCCGCCTCGGCGGCATCGGCCAGCAGTACCGAACCGTCGCGGTCCACGCTGTACTTGCGTGCGGCGCTGCTGCCCGGCCCGGCGCCGGCGGCGAAAACCACGGCGTCGGAGCCCTGGACGGTCGCGGTGAGGTCGGCGACGGCGGCGCGCTCGAGATCGATGACGACCGGCTCGGCGCCGACGGCATAGACCTCGGGGGCGTGTCCGGGATTGCGGATCAGCGCCGCGACGCTGTGGCCGCGGCCGGTGAGCAATTCGGCCAGCAGGAGTGCGATCTTGCCGTGTCCGCCTGCCATGACGATGCGCATGGTCGTGTCCTTTCGCTCACCGTTCCGGTCCACCGGGGTTGCAGCGCGCCTCGACGGTGGCCATATAGCCGACGTCGGGCCGCCAGGGTTCCAGATTCCAGCTGGGCTTGTCGGGTGCGACGATGCGGGCCCAGTCCCAGTGGCAGATGAACTGATCGCGCATGCCTGGGCTGCCCGCCTGCGGCGACTGGGCGAGTACCTCCTGCCAGGCGCGTTCCTCGGATCCGGGGAAGGTGGTCTTGCGACCGGCCGGCGTGGGATGGACGAGTAGGCGGGGACCGTCGATGTTCTCGGTCCAGACGACGTTATCGATCAGCGGCTGACCAGCGTAGGGGTCGACGGTGGGCGCGGAGGCCAGCGGGGTTTCGGCGGGCGCACCGAGCGGCGCAGGAGCTGCCGGAGTGGTCGTGGTGGCGGGGGCGGCCGTCGTGGTGGACGCAACGGTCGTGGGCCGGGCGGCGGGGGAGTCGTCGGATCCGCATCCGGTGAGCGCGAGCGCGGCCGGGATGAGCAGAGCGCAGACCGCCCCTGCGCTTGGTCGCCCCATCTGCCGATCCTCCCGATCTCGTCACCGGCGCTCGTCTGCCCGGTCCGACCGAGCTTAGTGGTTGCGGTGGGCGAGGGCCCGATCGCGCCGCCACCCGCCGCGCGCCCCACCGATTGTGGTGTCTTGCCCGGCGTTGCCGGGTGCGGCGATAGTCGGTCGGTGAAACGGACTCGGA
This sequence comes from Nocardia sp. CDC519, assembly GCF_059509835.1. Taxonomy (NCBI): domain Bacteria; kingdom Bacillati; phylum Actinomycetota; class Actinomycetes; order Mycobacteriales; family Nocardiaceae; genus Nocardia; species Nocardia sp. CDC519. Next base: position 5,718,361 of record NZ_CM183377.1, read on the forward strand.
TCTCGACGGTGACCGCGGGCGCCGTGCTGGCGGTGGCAGTTGTGCTGGCGAATCCGGTGGCCGCCTCGGCGGTGCAGGCGCCGGGCGCGGTCACCGACGCGGTGGTGTTGTCGGGACGCTTGTCGGTGCCCGCGGCGGCGTCGGCGCAACGATTGACCTACTGGTCGCGCGGCCCGCACGCGCCGATGCAGAGCACGGCGGCGGTGTACGTGCCGCCGGGACCGGCACCGGCGGGTGGCTGGCCGATCGTGGCCTATGCGCATGGCTCGGTCGGGATCGCCGATCATTGCGCGTTCACCGAGAATCCCCGCGACTACTACCTCGACACCCTGTATCCCCGGCTGCTGGAGGCCGGGTACGCGGTGGTGATCTCCGATTATGTCGGGCTGGGAACACCGGGAATCCATCCGTATCTGGACGGTCCGTCCCAGGCGCGCAGTGTGATCGACGGGGTGCGGGCCGCGCGGTCGGCGGTCCCCGAACTCAGCGCGCGGTGGGCGGTACTCGGCCAGTCCCAGGGCGGGCAAACCGCACTGTTCACCGCGCATATCGCTGCCGCCGACGCCCCCGAACTCGATTTCCGTGGTGCCGCGGCGACCGGGGCGCCGTCGAATCTGGAGTTGGCGGTGCCGCTGGCCGGGCCGTGGATTCCACGATTGCCGTTGCGCCGCACCACCACATATTTCGGTCTGCTGCTCGCCGGCCTGCGGGTCACCACACCCGAACTCGATATCGACAGCTACCTGACCCCGATCGGACACGATGTGCTGCGAATCGTGGAGTCCGAATGTGTGCCAGAAGCCGCCGCGCGAGTCGACGAGATCGCCATCGGTGCGATGCTGAACCGTCCGCTCGACGATCCGGCGCTGTGGGCGGCCGCCGAGGCGATGATGCGGATCCCGACTTCCGGCTATACGGCGCCGTTGTTCGTGGCCCAGGGACTCGGCGATCGGGAGGTGCCTGCGCCGTTGAGTGCCAAACTCATCGCCGAACTTCGGGCCTCGGGAACCGATATGCGGGTCGGGGTGTATCCGGGCGATCACCTCGAGGCCGCCGACCAAGCGTTACCGGACGTGCTGGTATTCCTGCATCGCCTCTTCGGACGTGGATGAATCGGCCGGCCGCTGTCAATGCCAGAGCGAATGGCACGGCAGGCGGCGCAGGTCGGGCCGGATCATGCCGTCGACGGTGACGGTGAGCCCGGCATGGACCGCGGCGGAGGTGAACTCCCATGCCTCGGTGGTGGTGGCCGCGTATTCGAGGATCAACGCGTCCTCGGGCGTCGGGCCGTCGAAGTAGACGGTGACGCGCCGGGTCGGCATCTCCGTGGGGTGGGTGCGGTAGGCGAATGCGTGTGCTGTGCCGTCCATGTCACCGTCTCCTTCCGCGGCGCCGGATCAGCGCCGCTAGGTGTGACGGTAAGTCCTCACCATTACCGAGAACATGTTCCAGCAGGCGTGCTGGACAATTCACAGCGGCACCCGTGGCAGTGTCGGAGATTCTCACCAGTGCGCGCCCCACCCGCTCACAGGGCGGTCGGTTCACACTTGTGAATTGTCAAAAAGTCTTACCGGACATGGGCCGGACGGCGCCGCCACGACAGAGCATGTTCACAAAACAGATCGCGAATATCGGGAGGCTCGACGTCGATGTGGCAGGCCAAACCTTCGACCGGAAAGGGACGGCCGCGTCGTCGGCTGCTGCGTGCGGCGGGCGCACTGGCCGCCGGGGTGATGCTGATCCTCGGCACGGCCGCACAGGGAAGCGCGGCGCCGCTGTATCCGGCTCCCGATCCCGACCCGTTCTACGCCGAACCGCCGGGACTGGCCGGCAAACAGCCCGGTGAGGTGCTCGCGGTCCGGCAGATGCCGCCGTTGCCGATGTTCCCGGACACCACGGTGACGGTGGTGCGTTTCCGATCGACCAACTCCACCGGCAAGCCGATCGCGGCGACCACCACGGTGCTGACCCCGCGCTCGCACCAGAAGAACGGCCCGCTGCTGTCGTTGCAGCACATCATCAACGCGCTCGGGGCGAAATGCTCGGTCTCGCGGGTGCTCTACACCGACGACCCCGATCTCATGGTGCGCGAGGCGCCGGCGTGGAACGTGCTGTTGCAGCGTGGCTGGAGCATCGCGCTGCCCGACCACCTCGGGCCGCAATTCGCCTACGGCGCAGCCAAACTGGGTGGCCAGGTGACCTTGGACGGCATTCGCGCGGTCAAACGGGTGGGTGAGCTCGGGGTCGAGCACAGCCCGGTGTCGATGGTCGGCTATTCCGGCGGCGGTATGGCCACCGCCTGGGCCGCGGCCTTGCAGCCGACCTACGCGCCGGAACTGACGATCGCCGGCGCCGCGATGGGCGGGGTGCCGATGAATCTGGTGAAGATGCTCGAGGGGCTCGGCTTCGGCTCACATCCGGTGTTCGGGCTGGCGTTGGCCGCAGGCATCGGCCTGGAGCGGGAGTACCCGGAGCGTTTCCCGATCAGCGATCAGCTCAATGCGAAGGGCCTGGCCGCGCGGGCCGCGATGGCCAACAGCTGCACCAACGGGCTGCTGGCAACCGGTGCCGGGCACGGAGTGCTGGACTTCGCCGCGACGACCTCGATGGTCGACGACCCGCGAGCGCGGGCGGTCGTCGAGGAAAACAGCCTCGAGCTCTACGACGGTGCGCCGACGATGCCGGTGTTCGAATGGCATTCCCCGATCGACGGACTGGTCCCGGTCGACGCCATCGTCAACACCAACCGCCGCTGGTGCGCGGCGGGCACCAAGGTGCAGGCCGAGACCGTGGCTGTGCCGGACCATCTGACGGCGGCCGTGCTCGGTCTTCCCGCGGCGCTCACCTGGATCGATGCCAGATTCCGCGGGGAGCCCGCGCCGAGCAACTGCTGAGCCCACGGTAGGCGAATTCCGCTGGGCGAGGCGGTATCCGCACCGATCGTCACGATCCGGCCTCGCCACGCGCACAACTCGGGAACGGTGCGGTATCCCGGTGCGCGCAGCCGCGTAATCTGATCTTCCGGCCCCGGCGCACAAGGGGGTTTTCGGGGGTCGACTACCGCATCACCCGGGTGCCGGCATTCGAGGTCGCTGCAGAGGCGGGTGCCATGAAATCCTTCCGAGCCGTCGTCGTCGCGACCCTGGTCGCGGGGGTGGTGTCGACCGGTCCCGCCGCCGCGCAACCGACGTTTCCCGCCCCGCCACCGCCGGCGCCCGCCCTGGGTATCCCGTTGCCGCCGCCACCGATACTGCCCGATCCGGCGACCGTGCTGCCCGGAATCCAGCAGTGGATCGACCAGGTGGTGCCAGCGCCGCCGATTCCGGCGCTGCCCGCGGGCCCGGCGCAAGTGCCCACACCCACGATCACCTCACCTGCCGTGGCGGCCCTGCATCAGGCGGTGCTGCCGTCGCCGGTGGGCGACCCGATGTTCGACCTGTGGCCCGCCGACCTGGCCGATCAACGCAATGGGCAGGTGCTCGCGGTCCGCGATGTCACCGCCACCGCCGCACCACTGCTGACCGTGCCGATCGCCAGGGCACAGCTGGTGAAGTACCGCACCGAGGACGCGCACGGCAGGCCGTCGTTCGCGACCGCGACGCTGGCGGTCCCGGCCGCGGCGTGGACCGGACCGGGTGCGCGGCCGGTGGTCGTGAACAATCTGCCCATCGACGCTCTCGGGCGCGATTGCACACCGGGATACACCCTCGCGCATGGATTCTCGCCCCACACCGCGCTGACCGACTTCATCCCGCCGACCTCGCAACTGGCATTGCTGCGCGGCTACGCGCTGCTCATTCCGGATCACGAGGGTCCGCGCATGGCCTACGCCGAACCGTACGTCGCGGGCCATGCGGTGCTCGACGCTATCCGTGCGGTGCGCGCGCTCGCCCCGCACGAGCTCGGCACCAGCCGGTTCGCCCTCACCGGCTATTCCGGCGGCGCCATCGCCACCCACGGTGCGGTCAAACTCATCGACGGTTATGCCCCGGAGCTGGCGCCGGTGATCGTCGGTGCCGCGCTGGGCGGTGTGCCCGCCGACTACGAGATCCTGGCCCGCAGCATGAACGCCAATCTGGCGTCGGGGGTGTTCATGGCCGCCGTGCTCGCCATCGGCCGCGAGCGACCGGAGATCCTGGAACGGATGAATCATCTGGCGCAGTGGGTGGCGATCTCGCCGATGAAAGACCAGTGCGTGTCGATCTTCGCGCTGCCGGGCATCCTGCATCTGCCGATCGACATCGCCGCCGATATGGCCGACCCGCTGCGCTCACCGCTGGCCGCCGACATCTACCGGGTCACCCGGATGTCGGGTCTGCGCTCGGCCACCCCGCTCTACATCTACCACGGTGAACAGGAGTTCTGGCTGCCCGCCGAGGGGGCGAGGGCACTGTTCGACGAGCAATGCGCGCTCGGCGCGAACGCGGCCTACCGCAGCGTCTTCGGCGAACACATCATCGCCGCCGCCCTCGGCTATCCGGAGGCCATGCTCTGGCTCGACGAGCGACTGCGCGGGGCGCCCGCGGTCAGCGAATGCCCGCCGTGATTGTGACCGCCGACGACGCAGGCGCACGCGCGTTGTCGCCCGCCCCAGACTCGCCGCGCGGACCGGCGCAGTGCGCGAAGCGCCGATACCGTTACCCGGTCCCGGCGGCGTGTGGCCGGGTCGGAAGGCAGGCAGATGAACCCCACCTCGACCACGGCATCGGCACAGGCCGCCGCCCTCGTCGGACGGCACTACCGGATGGTCGACCACTATGAGGTCGGCCGGGAGAAGATCCGCGAATTCGCCCGAGCGGTGCAGGACCCGCACCCCGCGCATCGGCGCGAAGACGCCGCCGCCGCGCTCGGCTACGACGGTCTGATCGCCCCGCTGACCTTCCCGTCGGTGGTCTGGATGCAGATGCAGCGCGCGATGTTCGAGGCCGTGCTCACCGGCTACGACATCAGCCAGGTCCTGCAGACCGAGCAGACGATCCGGATGTACCGGCCGCTGGTGGCAGGTGACCGGTTGCGCTGCGACGCCTATGTCGAATCGTTTCGCCAGTTCGGTGACAAGGATTTCATGGTCACCCGCAACGTGCTCTCCGATGAGCACAAGGAGATCGTCCAGGTCGCCCACACCACGGTCGTCGCGGTCACCGGCGCGGTCGTCACCGATGAGCTGGCCGCCGCGGTGGACGGGGTGATCATGTCCGGGCATTCGAAGGCCGACCGGCTCGCCCTGGCGGCGCGCCGGGCCGAGGACGCCGACGAACCCGCGGTGCTGGAGTGTTTCGACGAGCTGACCCCGGTCGAGCTGGACCCGGCCCGACCCTCGCGGGCCCGGATCCGCTTCGACGACGTCGCGGTCGGCGACAGCCTGCCCGTGCGCACGGTGGCGCTCTCGCGCGGCGATCTGGTCAACTACGCGGGGGTGTCGGGCGATTCCAATCCGATCCACTACAGCGACCGGGTCGCCCGCGCGGCCGGTCTGCCCGACGTGGTGTCCCACGGTCTGCTCACCATGGGTCTCGGCGCCGGATACGTCACCGAGTGGCTCGACGATCCGGCCGCGGTCACCTACTACGGGGTGCGGTTCGCCGGGTTCGCGCCGATCGACGCCACCCGCGCGGGCGCGGTCGAATTCCGGGGCCGGATCAAGGCGCTGGACCCGGTCCGCCGCTGCGCGACGGTGGCGATCACCGCGACCTGCGGCGGCCGCAAACTGTTCGGCCGGGCCACCGCGGAGGTGCTGCTGCGCTGATCACGGCCGGTCGTGGCGTGAATGACGGTCGGGCCGAGCGGGTTTCGCGGACGCTGGGGCGCGCCGTTTCATGGGAGACTCGAAGGATGGGTGCCTCGGAGCTACGTTCTGTCCCTACCGACATCCCGCATTCGGCGGGGGAGCGGACCCCGGCGATCGACGGCGGACCGACCGTCTTACGGATGGTGCTCGGCGGCCGGTTACGGCGGCTGCGGGAAGCGGGCAATATCACCAGGGAAGCGGCCGGTGAGCATATCCGCGGCTCGCATTCCAAGATCAGCCGCATCGAACTGGGCCGCACCCCGATCCGCGAACGCGATCTGCTGGACCTGCTCGCCCTCTACGGGGTGACCGACGAGGACGAGATCGACGAATTCCGCAGGCTCGCAGAGCAAGCGGGCAGCTCGGGCTGGTGGCACCGGGACAGCGACTGGCTGCCGAAATGGTTCGACATGTATCTGGGCCTCGAACAGGCCGCGTCGATGATTCGCGGCTACGAGCCACGTGCGGTACCCGAACTGTTGCAGACCGCCGACTACGCCCGTGCCCTGATCCGGCTCGCCCATCCCACCGAATCCGAGGACGGCATCGAGCGCCGGGTCGCGCTGCGGATGCGTCGCCAGGCGATCCTCACCCGGCCCGACCCGCCCCGGCTGTGGCTGATGGTGGAGGAGGCGGCATTGCGTCGCCGCATCGGCGGCACCGCGGTGTGGAGTGAACAGCTCGACCGGTTGGTGGCGGTGGTGGAGCAGCCGAATGTGACGGTGCAGCTGCTCGCCGATCACGTCGGCGGCCCGGCCCTGACCGAGGGCGCGTTCACCATGCTGCGCTTCGCCGAGCCCGATCTGCCCGACATCGTCTATATCCAGCAGCTCACCGGCGCACTGTATCTGGACAAACGGGCCGATCTGGATGCCTACCGGGCGGTGGCCAACCAGCTGTCGGTGCACGCCACCCCGCCCGAACACACCCCGGGCCTGCTGCGCGCGTTGCGGCATCGGCAGCCGCCGATCCTGCGGCATCCCACCGGCGATTAGGTGCGCCCGCGACAGTGGCCTGCCCGGCGCGCAAGGGTAGGGAACGAGCGCGCCGGGCAGGCCGTGCACCCGGTCGACGCGGCGAACGAGAACCGGGCACGGCACCGACGTTAGGGCACATCGGCGGGCACGGCACGGTGCGCGGCCCGATCTCGGGAATTCTCCGGATCGGCGTGGAAACCGTTGTGAGCGAACACAACCGCCCGGCTACACCGGGAACAGGCTGTGCCGGCGCGGGTCGTGGTCGGCGACCGCGCCCTTCTCGCGCAGCAACCGCAACGCGCGCCGGATCTCGAGGCGGGTGTCGGCCGGTTCGATGACGGCGTCGATGTAGCCGCGTTCGGCCGCGATCCACGGCGTCGCGGTGGTGGCGTTGTACTGGTCGATCATGAACTCGCGCACGGCAGCGCGCTGGTCGGCGGGCACCATCGACAGCTGTTTGCGTCCGACGATGCTCACCGCGCTCTGCGCGCCCATGACCGCGATCCGGGCGGTCGGCCAGGCCAGGCTGATATCGGCGCCCAGCTGCTTACAGCCCATCACCGCGTAACCGCCGCCGTAGGCCTTGCGCACGACCACCGTCACGATCGGCACCGTCGCCTCCAGCACCGCGCGGAAGAACCGCCCACCGCGTTTGATCACGCCGCTGCGTTCCTCCTCCACCCCCGGCAGCACGCCGGGGGTGTCGACGATGAAGATCAGCGGCAGCCCGAAGGCATTGCAGAGCCGGATGAAATGGGTGGCCTTGTCCGAGCATTGCGCGTCGATGGCGCCGCCGAGGGCCATCGGCTGATTGGCGACCACGCCGACGCTGCGGCCGTCGACCCGGGTGAAGCCGGTGATCAGATTCGGCGCGGTGGCGGCGCTGATCTCGTGGAAATCGCCGTCGTCGAACAGGCGCACCAGGATGTCGTGCATGTCGTAGCCGTGGCTGTCGGCATCCGGGATGATCGCGTTCAGTTCGAGGTCGGATGCGGTGCGCTCGGGTTCCAGACCCGGGTTGACCACCGGCGGTTGTTCCAGGCAGCTCGACGGCAGGTAACTCAGGTAGCTGCGGGCCCACGCGAACGCGTCGTGTTCGGTGGCCGCGACGTGGTGCACGGTGCCGTTGGCGGCCTGCACCTGCGCGCCGCCGAGCTCCTCCATGCTGACCTCTTCGCCGGTCACCTCCTTGATGACCTCCGGCCCGGTGACGAACATGTAGGACTTCTCGGTGGCGATCAGTACATCGGTGTTGACCGGCGCATACACCGATCCGGCCGCGCATTTGCCCAGCATGATCGAGACCTGCGGGACGAACCCGGACAGTTTGCCCTGCCTGCGGCTCATCAGCGCGTACCAGGCGAGGGAGGTGACCGCGTCCTGGATGCGGGCGCCGCCGGAATCGTTGATCGCCACCACCGGGCAGGCGTTGTCGAGCGCGAAGTCCAGCGCTGCGGCGACCTTGCGGCCGAACATCTCGCCCACCGACCCGCCGAAAACGGTCTGGTCATGGGCGATGACCACCACCGGCCTGCCGTCGATCCGTCCGCGCCCGGTCACCACGCCGTCGCCGTACATGGCGTCGCCGGAGCCGGGTTGCCGCACCAGGGCGCCGATCTCGACGAAGCTGCCCGGGTCCACCAGGGCGCGTACCCGTGCCCGGGCGCTGGGAATGCCCTTCTGTTTGCGTTTGGTGATGCCGGCTTCGCCCGCGGGTTCTTCGGCGAGCTCCAGGATGGCCTGCAGCTGTTCCAGCTTTTCTCGGGTACCGCTCATCAGTTGTGGATCCAGCCCTTCACTCGCCGGCGCCGAAAATGACCGCGAGGCGGAGCCGTGCGGAGGCGCAGCGCTCGATGCTAATGGTGCGACGGGGCCGAGCACAGCGATGGAGCAGATCTGATGGGAGACCTCACAGCCGCGCACGCCCGGCTCTCAGCTGACCTCGGCGTGCGGTGGCGCGGCACCGACGGTTTTTGTGGGTATTCCCTGACAGAAAAGATCGGGCTGGTGATCGGTCCTCGAGGCGAACCCGGGCGCTGTGAACCGTTCTCGGGCGGCCGTACAGTGACCGCGACGCGGCGCCGGGAAATGCGCGGCCGGCGCCGCGTCGCACACATTTTCGTGACCATGACGACCGCTCGTGCGGATCATCGTACTCGTGGCCCGTTATCTGATTGTGATTCCGCCCAACCGGCCAGGATCGCGCTCATGACTTCTCCGATTCCCCGACGCTGTGGGCAATTTCGGCGCCGATCACCGATAACGTCCGGTAGTCATGATGGGCACACAGGCCGGCGCGGATATCTCGAGCCTGGAAGCGGAACTCGTGCGATTCCTGAGGCGCCGCAGAAACGGCACGTCCGGTGGCGACCTCGCGGCCACGGTGCGGCAGTGCCTGGCCGAAGCGGTGCAGCAGATGCATCCGCGCACCGCACGCCCTGGTGCGGGCGCCGCATCGATCGCGGGGTCCGCGGCACGCTGGGCACGGGAGGGGATCGCCCTCGAAACGGTGCTCGGCGCTTATCACGAGGGGATTCGGCAGGGGCTGGAATTCCTGGCCGATCACACCACCGCCGACGACGCGCCCGACGATTCGGCGCAGCGACTGCTGGCAGGCACCCAGCTGATGGTGCGGGTGCTGGAACTGGCCACGGTCACCGCCTCGGCGGCCTACCTCGACGAGCACCGCCTCGTCGCTCGCGAACATCAGACCGCCGCCCAGACCCTGGTCTCGGCGCTGCTGAGCGGTCACGGGGCCAGCGCGCTGGCCAGGCGCACGGGCATCGCGGTGGCCCCGGCCTACCAGGTGGTGGCCCTGGCGATCCCGCCGCATCCGGACGAACTCGATCCCGGGATCGGGGCGGTATCGGCGGGCAGGCGCAAATTGCGCCGCGTACAGGCCGCTCTGGCGGCACCGCTGGGGTCGCGATCGCTGTCGTTGCTGTCGGCCGACGGCGGCACCGTGCTGATCCCGCAGGATCCCGCCAGCGCCTTCGCGCCGTCGCCCGCGATGACCGGCGAGGTGCTCGAAGTGGTCGGCGAAGCCGCCGAAGTGGCGCTCACCGCGGTGGTGATCAGCGGCGCCACCGAGCGCATCCCCGAACTGGCCGGCCGTGCCCACGACGTGCTCGAACACGTGCGCGGCGCGGGGCATCCGGCAGGGCTCTACCGGATCACCGAAGGCAACGACGCGGACAGCGGCGAGGCGGGCCAATGGCGGTATCTGCCGGTCGGCGGCGCGGCGGCCGCCGCACGCATCGGCCGCTCCGCTTGAGCGGCGTCCGACGCCGAATCCGCCCCGGGACAAGGAGAACATTGTGACCACCGCGCTGACCGACCGCGATATCCTGCGCGAGTTGGAGCCGATCGCCGAGCGCCAGCTCGAGGACCATCTGCGCAAGGCCAAGGCCTGGCATCCGCACGACTATGTGCCCTGGGACGACGGGCGCAATTTCGCGGCTCTCGGCGGCATCGACTGGGAACCGGGACAGTCGAACCTGTCGGAAGTCGCGCGCGTCGCGATGGTCACCAATCTGCTGACCGAGGACAATCTGCCGTCTTACCATCGGGAATTGGCCGACACCTTCACTCAGGACGGGGTGTGGGGCACCTGGGTGGGCCGGTGGACCGCGGAGGAGAACCGGCATTCCATCGTGATGCGCGACTATCTGGTGGTGACCAGGGCGGTCGACCCGGTCGCGCTGGAACAGGCCCGCATGGCGCATATGACCACCGGTGTGGCGAAACCGGAGAAGGGCTCGCAATTCCTGCGCTCCACCGCCTACGTCACCTTCCAGGAGCTGGCGACGCGGATCAGCCATCGCAATACCGGAATCGCCTGTCAGGAACCGATTGCCGAACGGATGCTGCAGCGCATCGCCGCCGACGAAAACCTGCACATGATCTTCTATCGCACGATCAGCGGCACCGCACTGGATCTCGCGCCCGACGACATGCTCTGCGCGATCACCGATGTGGTGACCCGGTTTCAGATGCCCGGCCTCACCCAACCCGATTTCCGGCGCAATTCGGTGCTGTTGGCCAAGCACGGAATCTACGACCTGCGCCAGCACCTGGATGTGGTGCTGCGCCCGGTGCTGCGGGCCTGGCGGATCTTCGAACGCAGCGATCTCGGCGCCGCGGGCGAACGCGCCCGCGACGAACTGCACACCTTCCTCGACGATCTCGAGCGGCGTGCCCTGCGGTTCGAGGGACGGCGCGAGGCCGCGGCCGCGCGCCGGGCGGAACGGGCCGCCGCGGCCGGATGAGCACACGAATACCGGTGACAGCGGCGGCGATGGCGATGGTCGCCGCCGTCTGCGTGACGCCCGCGGCCGCGTTGCCGGCGCAGACCGCGCCGGGCCTGCGCTCGCCTGGGCCGAGCACCGAATCCGTCGTCACCCGAACCTCGCTGGTCCGCATCGAAGTGCTCGGCAAGCAGCGCATCCGGCTGCATATCGCGTCCGCGGCGATGCGGCGTGTCATCGCCATCGACACCCTGATCGGCACCGGCCCGGCGCCGCGTCCGACGCTGTATCTGCTCGACGGTGTCGACGGGGAGCAGACCTCGGGCTGGCTGACCAAGGGCGGGGCCGCGGAATTTTTCGCCGACAAACCGGTCGACGTCGTGCTCACCACCGGCGGCACCGGCAGCATGTACAGCGACTGGGTGCGCTCGGATGCGGCGCTCGGCCTGAACCGCTGGGAAACCTTCCTCACCGAAGAGCTACCGCCGCTGGTGGAAACCTATCTCGGCGGCACCGGCGTCCGGGCGATCGCCGGGGTGTCGATGGGTGCGCAGGCGGCGATGATGCTCACCCAACGGCATCCGGGAATGTATCGGGCGGTGGCGGGGATGAGCGGATGCTATTCGACCGCAGATCCGCTGGGCCGCGCCGTCACCACCATCACCGTCGCCTCCCGCGGCGGGAACCCGGAGAACCTGTGGGGGCCGCCATCGTCACCGGAGTGGGCCGCCCACGACAGCCTGCTCGGCGCCGAGCAATTGCGCGGCACCGCGATCTACCTGTCCGCGGCCACCGGCGCGCCGACCGGCGTCGATCTGACCGAGGTGGCGCGGGCGCCCGATATCGTCGCGGCCCTGGGGGAGATGGGCGGCGGTGCGGCGCTGGAGGCGGGCGCGCGCTCGTGCACCGAACGTCTCGCCGCCCGGCTGGACGAACTCGGCATTCCCGCCACCGTGGAGCTGCTGGACGCCGGCATGCACACCTGGCCCGATTTCCGGGCGCAGCTGCCACGCACCTGGCCGACGCTGGCGACAGCGCTGGAAGTGCCGCGCACTCCAGCGCGCTGAAACTCATTCGGCGAAGCGCACTTCGGCGGCGGCGTAGCCGAACAGTTTGCGCCCATCCGAGCGCGCGTCGATGGCGATGGTGCCGCGGCGCCCACGCGGATCGAGCGAGGTGATCCGTCCGCTGAACTCGATCGGGCTCGACGCCAGCGCCGGCACCCGCAGATAGTGGGTGTTGTGCGCGAATTGCGCGCGCAGCCGGGTCACCGCCGCCGGGTCGCCGAGCCAGGAGCTCAGATAGCCCGCGGCCAGACCGAGCTTGAGCATGCCCGGTGCCACCACGGTGGGCAGCCCGCATTCGATGGCTGAGCGTTCGTCGAACAGTACCGGGTTCGTATCCCCCGTGACCCCCGCGTAGTTCACCAGATCACCACGAGACAGCCACTGCACCCGGGCCGGTAGGACGGCGCCGACTCGTAGCGTCGAGGGATCGATGGCGGTGCGCGGGACATGGGGCGGCGACATGGCCGTGACGACCTCCGAACCGGCTTCGGTGATGGTGCCGGGCACGGTGTCCGCGCGTGCGTCGGTCATCGCCACCCGGCGCACCGCCTCACCCAGGCGCTCGGCCTCACCGGTGCGGGCCAGCAACGCCGTCGATCCGGTCTGCACCACCTGGCCCTTGGCATCGGTGAGGACGCTCTTGATCGCCATGACGTCGTAATCGGCGAAATGGCGGAACGATTCGAAGTAGATATCGCAGGTCAGCTCGTCGCCGGCGATGAGCGGGCGGCCGATGTCGATCACCTGATCGGCGTGCAGAATCCGGGCGGGGTCGTAGCCGGTGAGCACCGTGTCCAGGATTTCGCGGTGCACTCGGAGCAGGATGATCGACGCGAACGTCGCCGGTGCGATCAGGCCGGGATACCCCAGTGCGGCTGCGGCGGATTCGTGCCGATGGGCCGGGTGGCGGTCCTGCACCGCGCGGGCGTATTCACGAATCTTCTCCCGGCCCACGGTGTATCGGTGCGAGGACCGGTAGCGGTGGTCGAGCAGCGCCCGTACCTGATCGGCGGGGGCTACTGTCGTGGCTGCCTCGGACATCTGTGCTCCTCAGAATGCGCTCGGAACGGGGATGGGCAGGTCGGGCTCAGCGCATGGGGCCGAACACCCAGGCGGGAACGGGGTTGTGGTCGGGGGTGACGGCGCTGGCCACCGGGACGCCGGCACCGAGGAAACTGGCGACCGCACGGTCGATGTGGTCGGCAGAGGTGACCACCACGGCGTCACGGGCACCGATTTCCTGCATGATCCGCGCCGAATGGTGCGCGTTCTGCACGGTGTCGACGGCCGCCGCCTCCAGATGCACCCGCTCGGCCGGAATGCCGTGGCGTACCAGCCAGTCCGCCATCGCGACCGCCTCGCTGACGCCGTTGCGCGGGTTGCCGCCGGTGACGATGATCGGTGAGCCCGGCGCCAGCAGGGCCTGGACGTATCCGGCGCGCAGGCGCGCGATCAGCTCGGGCCGCATGCTGCCGTCGGGGAGTAGACCGTAGCCGAGGATCACGATCGCGGTGCCCGGCCCGTGCACCTGGGCCAGTGGACCGGAGACGAATTCGGCCGAGCCGGTCGAATCGGCCGCCGCCGCAGGCGGTTGCAGGCCGGACCCGATCACGGCGGCCGCGCCGAGCAACGTGCAGGCGGTGAGCCGCAGGCCGAGTCGTCGGCGCCGGGGCCTGCCTGCGGGCCGTGGGCGGGTCGGCGATGCCATCGAGTCGATCATGGGCGCTCCCAGAAAATGTGCCGAGTGGTTGCCACCGTCGGCGGAAATGTACTGCTCCATGATTCGGCACCGCGTGGTGAATATGTCGTGATCTGTTGGTTATCTGGAGGATTCACCGATTTTCGCGGCCGCTTTTCGTGTCGATCCACGTGCGGTTGTGATGGCGTACCTGCCGCGGCTTTGCGGCGCTGTGAAATTCACCGTGGCCGCGGGCGCGGGATATCTGTGCCCGGTCCCTAAGGGCGGGCAACGGCGTTCGTGAGGTTTCCAGACACCGTTGCCGCACGGCGGTTTCAGGGGCGTGCGGACTTAGCGTTGGCGCAGTTTCCGTGCCGTCGACCGGCACGTCGGCACTGGATCGTATGTTCAGGAAGGCATGTGATGAGACGTAGTACCTCTGGCCGGTTGTGGCGTTCGGTGGTGGTGGCGGGCGCGGTGGCGCTGGCGTTGACGTCGGTGGGTGGTCGGGCTGCGGCTGCGCCGACGGAGCAGGATTTGGCCGATTATATTGCGGCGGGTCGGTCGGTGGCGGGGCCGGTGGCTGATTCGGGGTCGAGTTCGGGGTCGGCGTGTGATTCGGGGTCGGGTGCGGGTTCGGGTAATGGTTCTGGTGATTGTTACGGCGGGTCCGGGAGTAGTTCGGGGTCGGCGGGTGGGTATGCCTCCGACACGGTGGGGTGGGGTCCGGCGCAGACGTCGTGGCTGGCGGCATTCGCCTATGGGCTGGCCAATGGTGATGCGGCGCCGCCGGGGGCCAATGACTGGAATTGCAAGCCGACGCCCGAGCATCCGCGGCCGGTGTTGTTGATCCATGGCACGTGGATGAACGCCTACAACGGCTACGCCTATATGGGTCAGCCGATCAAGGATGCCGGGTTCTGCACCTTCACCTTCAACTACGGGCGGTCGAACCTGCTCGAGGGTGGTGGCCTGGGGTCGGTGTTGCCGGGGGTGATGGGCACCGGCTACATCCAGGACTCGGCCAAGCAGTTGGCGGTGTTCGTCGATCGGGTGCTGGCCGCCACCGGTGCCTCCGAGGTCGATATCGTGGCCCACTCGCAGGGTGGGTCGATGTCGAACTGGTACACCAAGTTCGAAGGCGGTGCGGCGAAGGTGAAGAACCTGATCACCTACGGCGCCACCCATCACGGCACCAGCCTGGACGGGATCGGCGCGCTGGGGCGTGCGATCAACAACCTGGGCATCGATATCCTCGGGTTCATCGAGATCTTCGTCGGGCATGCCGGGATCCAGCAGACCATCGGTTCGGACTTCGTCAACCAACTCAACGCAGGTGGTGACACCGTGGCGGGGGTGGATTACACGATCGTGGGTTCCCGCTACGACGAGATCACCAACCCCTACGACCTGACCTTTTTGAAGCCGGGTCCGGGTGCCACCGTCCGCAACATCACCCTGCAGGACGGTTGCGAACAAGACATCTCCGACCACCTGACCATGATGTATTCCCCCCGCGCGCTGTCGATCGCGTTGAATGCCCTGGATCCGGTGCAGTTCCCGCAACTGCAATGCACCTTCAACCCCTGGCTCATCGGCGGCGGCGGACAACTCTGACCACCCCCCTAGACCGGCACCCACCGGACCGGATCGACTAGCGACTCCGGCGACCGGCCCGATGGCTGCCAGGCCGCCGTGCCCAGCGTGCCGGCGGACGGGAGACCCCTCAACCCGCCCCTGTCCGTCCTCCGCATCGAGCGCGCGGCGGAAAGTGCCCACCGAACGGCCGAAACGCACCCGGCCGTTCGGTGGGCATGCGGCGTTTCCGGGGTACGTCGAGAGCCGGTCCGATCGGGCCGGCTCTCGACGCCATGATGGACCGACACTGGGACCGAGGCGAGGCCGTCGGCCTCCATCGACCACCGATGGCGGCCGACGGCCTGTGTTGTGCGCATTTCGGCGCCGGAACAGGATCCGGCGGCGCACGCGGAATTCGTCGCCAAGTCTCGCTGCCGCCCTGACCCCAGACGTGGCGATGGCGGTAGGCGCGATGGACCGAACGCGGTGAGGTTCACGGTCGATGGACGTTCTCGGTTGTACTAAGTTACTGGGCATTGCTGGCGCCTATTGCCCCGTGTGCGGCTGGGGCCGCGGTGCCGGGCGGCCTCTCCGCATCACAGCGCACTTCATCTGCGGAACGCGGTTCTCCCTGGTGATGCGTGTCCGTTCAGCGTTGTTGATCATGTCCGTGCGGACCGACTGCTGACGGAAGGGGAGTGGACGCACCGTTGCTCCGAAAACGTGTACAAGGTTACGGCGCCCTGTTAAGTTAATGACTATTCCGCGATGTCGCGGAGGTGGCGTCCGGGCCGCCCTCCGCGTGATCGGGATCTGCTTGTACTCGATGAGGAGTGGACGTCATGGATGCAATCAACAGGCGTAATGCGTTGAAGGCCGGGGGGATTCTGGGGGCGATCGGCGCCATGGCGGTGGTCTCGCCTGCCCGCGCGCAGCCCTGGACCTGGTCGCCGAACGGTTCGGTCGCCGGATCCGGGACCGGCGCCGATCCGATGACGGTGTGGGATCCCGAGGCCGACGAACTGGTCGCTGGTCTGATCGACCGTGGCGAAGTCCCCAGGGTCAACGAGTTGCTGCGCACCTGGACCAGAAACGGTCAACCGCTGCCCGACGGGTTGCCGCCGCAACTGCGCGACTTCATGGAGTACGCCCGGCAGATGCCGCACTGGACCGATCCGGCGAAACTGGGCACCGCGATCGAGTTCAACAAGAAGCGCGGGCTCTACCTCGGCGTGCTCTACGGCTTCGCCAGCGGAATGATGAGCACCGTCATCCCGAAGGAAGCCCGCGCGGTCTATTACTCCAAGGGCGGCCACGACCTGAAGGACCGCATCACCAAGACCGCCAAACTCGGCTACGACATCGGCAGCAACAACGCCTACGCCCCGGACGGGGAAATGGTCGTCACCTGCGTCAAGACGCGGTTGGTGCATGCGGCGGTGCGGCATCTGCTTCCGCAATCTCCGCACTGGGTGCAGTCGGCCGAGGAAGACATTCCGATCAGCCAGAACGACATGATGGTGACCTGGCACAGCCTGCCGACGACCGTCATGAAGCACCTGACCAATTGGAAGGTGCCGATCCCGCCGCACGAGTCGGAGGCGTTCCTGCATTCCTGGCAGGTCGCCGGGCACATGCTCGGTATCCGCGACGAGTACATCCCCAATTCCTGGCCCGAAGCCAATTCCCAAGCGGCGCAGGTTCTCGACCCGATCCTCGCCGCGACCCCGGAAGGGGCGCGGCTGGCCGACCGGCTGCTCGGCCTCGGCGCCAACGTCGATTTCGCCATCCTCAGCAAGCCGGTGCTCGGCTCGTTCACCCGGTTCCTGCTGGGCGACCGCATCGCCGACGGGCTGGCCATTCCGCGTGAACCGGTCTGGGATCCGCTGCTGCGGTTGAGCTGGGGGCCGTTCATCGCGGTGCGCGAAGGCGTGCTGACCGTGGCACCGCCGACGGCGGAGGTGTACTGGCTGTTCGACGAATTCCTGCGCAAGGGCGCGCTGACGTATCTGTCCGAGCTGCGGATGCCGATCAGCATCGAAATCCCGACCATGAACCGCGATATGAGCAAGCCGCATCGCTGACCACCCGATTCATCGAATAAAGGAGCGCGACAGTGCGTAATTCCCTCCGTTGTGCCGCGGCCTCACTCGCGGCGGCTTCCCTGGTCGGCGCCGCGGCCGGTGCGAACGCCGACGCCGGGTCCGCGGCTTCGGTCACGCCGGTGGCCGAGGCAGGTACCGGATCGTCCATGCTCGACGCTGGCTCCTCGGCCGCGCGATCGGCCGGAGTCCTTGCGCAGCAGGGCGACATCATCGGCATCATCGTGCTGCTCGGCATCACCCCGTTCCAGATGCTCACCAGCGGCATCTGCGATCTGGCCACCGGTTCCGGGCTCGGGAATCCCTGCTCGCCCTCACGGTATTGATCCGCGGCGCCGATGGACCGCTCCGGCGCCGATCAGGGGATGACGACCGGCCCCTGGATCGGTGCCGGATCGTCGGCCCATCGCTGCCCGGCCTCGCGCGGGGTGAGACCCTGCTCGGCCCGGGCCGCCAAGAGCTGGGCGACCTTGGTGTGCATGATGGTGCGCAGCCGGTCGAACGAGGTGTCCGGGTTGTCGTCGACCTCACCGAGCAGCAGCCACCACGCCCAGGCCACCGCGCCGGCATTGGCGACGAAATCCGGCACCACCGGGATGCCACGGGCGGCGAGCATGGCCTCGGCCTCCGGTGTGGTGGCGGCGTTCGCGGCCTCGACCACGACCCGGGCCCGGACGCCGAAGGAATTGTCCGGAGTGATCGCGTACGAGATGGCCGCGGGCACCAGAATGTCGGCGTCGCAGGACAAGATCGCGCCACGCGGCAGCTGTTCGATGCCCGCGGGCAGCCGGTTGCGGTCGATCTCGCCGTAGCCGTCGCGCAGCTCGAGCAGCGCCGGAATGTCGAGGCCGGCGGCGCGGTAGAGCGTGCCTGCGGCGTCGGCGACGGCGGTGACCGTCATCCCGGCCTCGTGCAGGTAGTAGGCCGCGGCTCCGCCCATGGTGCCGATGCCCTGGATCGCCACCCTCGTCCGGGCCGGCGCCTGCCCCCACCAGACCGCGACCGCCAAGCAGGCGTGAGCGACGCCGTATCCGCCGATCACATCGCCGAGCAGGAAACCGCCGTCGACCGCCGCGTCGAGCCCGCGGCGCACCCGGGCCAGCGTGGCGGCCGGGTCGTCGGCGCGACGGATCGCGGCATGATAGCTCTGCCCGAGGCCGAGCTTGTCGAACACCGCATCGATCAGATGTTGCGGAACACCGAGATCCTCGGCGGTGACCCAATGCGCGTCCAGCCACGGGCGCATCGCCTCGCAGAACCGTTCCAGCACCTCGATCGCCCGCGGATCCTTGGGGTCGAAGTCGATTCCGCCCTTGGCTCCGCCGACCGGTAGGTCGAAGGTGGCGGTCTTGGCCGCCATGCCGCGCGCCAGGTCCTCCACCTCGCTCATCGTGCATCCGGCGCGCATCCGGGTGCCGCCGGTGGCCAGCCCGGCGCGCAGGGTGTGCACGACCAGATAGCCGGTGGCGCCGGTGAGCGAATCGGTCCATTGCAAGCGCAGATACGGTTCGGTCCGGCGAACAGCAGCGCTGGGCGGCGTCGGCGCGCATCCAGCGACATCGCTCACCGGTGCGGGACCGCCGACCGGTTCGTGCATTGTCGTCATGACGGACACCTCCCTGTTCGTGCTCGTTCCGGCCGTCGGGGAATCGCCGCGTCGCGCACACTCCGGTCCGGTTTCGATCCCACCCGATGTGGGTAGGACCTGTGCTGCCCAGCGTGCATTCGCACAGGTCCACCCGTCTATTTACGGTTGGTTCACGGCTGTGTTCACCGTTGCTGCACAGCGCTGCGGGCGGACGGAGCGCTTAGGCTCGGGGACATGGATCTGTCGCTGGCCCGCCTGCGGATGCTGCGCGAGTTGCATCGCCGCGGCACCGTGACCGCGGCCGCGTCGGCGCTGCACTACACCGCCTCGGCGGTGTCGCAACAGCTGGCGCAGCTCGAGCGCGATGTCGGCACCCGGCTGCTGGAGCGGCGTGGACGTCGGGTCCAGCTCACCGACCAAGGAGTGCTGCTGGCCGAGCATGCCGAAGAAATCCTGGCCTCGGTCGAACGCGCCACCCAGGCGCTCGAGGATGCGGCCGAATCGGTGACGGCGAAACTCACCGCCGGGGTGTGGGCTTCGGTGGCTTCCGGTCTGCTGCCCGACGCCCTCAACGCCCTCGCGCGCACCCACCCCGGCATTCTGGTGCGCACCCGTGAACTCGCCCCGGAATCGACCGCCGCGGCGGTCCGTGACGGGGCGCTCGATCTGTCGTTCGTGCTCGACTACTCCAATTACCCGATGGCATGGGACGGCGGCCTGGAACGTGCGGTGATCGCGGTGGAGCGGCTCTACGCCGCGGTACCGGCCGGTGCCGTCCCCGCCACCAGCGTGACGTTGGCCGAGCTGGCCGAATACCCGTGGATTCTGGCGCCGGCCCGCTCGCACTTCGGGCACGCGGTCCGGTTGGCGTTCCAATCGGCAGGGGTGTCGCCGCGGATCGACCACGAGGTGGAGGAGCAGGCCACCGCCATGGCGATGGTCGCTGCCGGGCTCGGCGTCACCCTGGTGTCCGATCTCGGCCTCGCCTTGCGGCCGCCGGGAGTCGACATCATCGCGCTCGGCGACATCCTCACCCGCACCGTGTCGCTGGCCTACCGCACCACCACCGCGCGGCGCGCGGCGCTGCTGCTGGTGGTGGACGCGATCAGGGCCGCTGCTCAGGACAAGGGCCTGGGCGCCGATACCGCGCTACCGGATTCGGCCGAGGCGCCGCCGCCGCGATGACGGGCAGCCGCCGGCGTCATGTCATCAGTTGTCCCAACCGGCCAACGCCGAGGCCAGATCCGGCACCTCCAGAATGTCGATGGCCTGTTGACGCACATCGGGGCAGGTCTGGGTGGTCACCGTGTCGACGATCGAATTGTCACGGATCACCTCGTCGTTGAGCCCTTCATTGCGTGCGGCCCAGTTCTGCACCGTGCCGTTGAAGCTCACCTTGGCCACGGTGGAGCCCTGGTCGCGCCAATTGTCGAGTTCGGGTTCGATCATGTCGCACAGCTGCTGCGCCGCCTGCGGGGTCACGGTGTCCTCGTCTCCGCCGGGTGAGGTCGTCGCCGCCCCCTGGGTGGTCATGGTGATCGTCGGCAGGTCCGGCGTCCGGGGCGCCGGATCGGACCCGTCGTCGTCACCACACCCGGCCAGCACCGCACCCGCCGCCAACGCGGCAGCCGCCACCGTCGATCGCATCAGATAGCCACGGGACCGTTGCATCACTTCTCCTCACAGATAGGGGTACCTGTCGTGGCTGTACCCGATCGATGTACGGGCAACCAGGGGCTGGTAACGCGCCGCCGATCGCGAAGACGATCCGCGCACTCCGAGGCTGCGTCGATAATCGTCCGCAGCGCATCATCGGCCATGGTGGCGCGGCGTATTCGCATCATCAGTGCCGCGCGTAGCGGTGACGCCGGACATTCGAATCGCAAGGAGTGAGGTTGACCCCGATCCAGGTAGCTGTGTGCGGGCCGCGCGAATGCGGCGAGGCCGATGCCGCCAACGCGCGTGCGGTCGGCCGGTTGCTGGCCGAGGCGGGGGCGACGGTGCTGTGCGGGGGTGGTGGCGGGGTGATGGCAGCGGTCGCCGAGGGGGCCTCGAAGGCCGGTGGGCTGGTCATCGGGGTTCGCCCGGGCACCGACCGGGACGGCGTATGCGACGGCTTGTCCGCCGTGCTCTACACGAATATGGGCCAGGCGCGTAACGCCATCCTGGTCTGGTCCGCCGACGCCGTCATCGTCATCGGTGGCTCATGGGGGACATTGTCGGAACTGGCGCTCGCGAACCACCGCGGCGCCGTCCGGGTGGTGACGCTGGGTGGGTGGCGGATTCTCGACGCGAACGGGAAACACGTCGGATCCGGCATCATCGCCACCACTCCCGAATCCGCTGTCGAAGCCGCGCTGGCCCGGGAGTAGCTCACCTGTCTCGCCGTCGGTTACGCGCCGCGCCGCGCCGCGCGGTGTGGTCGCCGGTGGCCGCGCACACCTGGACGACGACGCCGGATTGTGTTGTCTCTCTAGGCGTGAACTCCGCTGTTGGTGAGGTATCCAGAGGCGATCTTGTTCGCCCGGTGACGGCCTCCGCGCGCTCTAGGTTGGTCGGTGATTCACCAGCAGTCGACCAGCTGGACGGCGCCGCGACCGGTCGCCGTCCAGGACAGGAGCTTTCGCGTCTCATGATCGGATCAGGAATGGCCCGCCGTACGCGGGGACGCGTGCTTGCGGTCGCGTTCGCGATGATGGCGGTGGCGCCCGGTGCCGCGGCGGTGGCGCCGAACGCGACGGCCGAGCCCGCATCGTCGATCACCGGATCCTGGGAGGTCGACGACCGCACGGTGCAGCTGCGGGTGCACTCGGCCTCGATGGACACCGACATCATGGTGAACGTGCAGCGGCCCGCGGATCGGTCGGTGCCGCGGCCGACGTTGTATCTGCTCAACGGCGGTGGTGGTGGGCAGGACAGCGCGACCTGGCAGAAGAACACCGATGTGCTGCGGTTCCTGGCCGACAAGGATGTCAACGTGGTGCAGCCGATCGGCGGGCGATGGAGCTACTACACCGACTGGCGTGCCCGTGATCCGAAACTCGGTGTGTACAAGTGGAAGACGTTCCTCACCGAGGAACTGCCGCCACTGATCGACGCGGAATTCGGCACCACCGGCGTCAACGCCATCGCCGGGCTGTCGACCTCCGGTACCTCGGTGCTGCAGCTGCCCATCGCCAAACCCGGCCTGTACCGCGCCGTCGCGGCCTACAGCGGGTGCGCGCAGATCAGCGATCCGATCGGGCAGCAGTTCGTGAAGATGGCGGTGGAGTCGTGGGGCGGTGGTGACACCGACAACATGTACGGCCCGCCCGGAGACCCGATGTGGGCCGCCAACGACCCGTATGTCAATGCCGAGGGATTGCGCGGGCTGAAGTTGTTCATCTCCACCGGCACCGGCATCCCGGGGATGTTCGACGTGTACAACGGCACCCACATGCAGCCGGGTCCGCGTGGTTTCGCCAATCAGCTGGTGCTGGGCGGGTTGATCGAGGCGGCGGTGAACTGGTGCACCCACAATCTGCGCGACCGGCTGCATCAGCTGGGCATTCCGGCCACCTTCGATTTCCAGCCCACCGGCACCCATTCGTGGGGGTATTGGCAGCAGGCGATGAAGGACTCGTGGCCGGTGCTGGCCGACGGCCTGGGGTTGCCGCGATGACGGCGCGCGCACGAGTGGTCGTCGGGTGATGGGTATGGGTAGCATCGTCCCGGCCGCGTCGGCCCGGGAAAGCTGGGTCTTGCCCGGCCCGTGCCGTGCGCTGGATGGTGTGCTGGACCCGCCTGCCGTGTTCGGCGCGGCAACAGCGATACGAGACCGATAGGGGCGCCGAGATGCAACCGGCACTGCGATGTCTTGTCTGGGAACTGGACAACACGCTGTGGGACGGCGTCGTCTACGACGGCACGGCCGGCGCGTTGGATCGTTCCGCTCTGCGCACGCTGCGGATGCTGAGCGAACGCGGAATGTGGCATGCGGTGGCCAGCCGGGGCGACCGGACGCGCACCACGGACATGCTGCGCAGGCACGGACTGCTCGAGATGTTCTCCGTCGTCGAGATCGGCTGGGGCCGTAAGTCTTCGGCGATCGTCCGGATCAGCCACACCCTCGGGCTGCGATTGGACTCCATCGGATTCGTCGATCCCGAACCGGTGGAACGGGCGGAAGTGGCGCGGGCGTTGCCGCTGGTGCGTTGCTATGCGGCGCGCAATGCGGGCATGCTGCTCAACCATCCCGACTTCCGGCCGGTGGTGCGCCCCGACCGCGATCCCACGCCGCCGCTGGGATTCGCCCGGGTGCCCGCCCTCTGAACCACCCGCGCGCCACCTTCCCGCTCGCGACCGGGAGACCGGATCTCAGCGAGAACGCTGCCGCGCGACGCCGGCCCGGCCCGCCCTCGTGCGGTTCTCACCGAGATCGAGGGCGTGCCGCCCGGTTCAGCCGCGCGCGTCGCGCTTGATGAACGTCGCCGCCTGCTCACCGATCAGCACCGACGGCGCGTGCGTATGCCCGCGCACCAGCACCGGCATCACCGACGCATCGGCCACCCGCAGACCCTGTACCCCACGCACTTGCAGCTGCGGGGAGACGACGCTGGCCGAGTCGGAGCCCATCCGGCAGGTCCCGGCCGGGTGATAGAGGGTATGGGAGTAGCGGTTGAGCGACAGCTCCAGCGTCTGCTCGATATCGGCGGGCGGCTGCGGCGGGTAGATCAGCGGCCCGAGCACCGATTTCAGCGCGGGCGCCTCGGCCAGCCGCACGCAGGTGCGCAGCCCGGACATGATCGCGGCTCGGTCGGCGCCCTCGGCGTCGGACAGATAGCGCGGGTCGATGATCGGCTTGGCGGACGGATCCTTGGAGGCGAGGCTGATGCGGCCCCGGCTGTGCGGGCGCAGCAGGACCGTCGCCAGCACCACACCGTGCTCGGTGGGATCGACGAGCCCCTCATGGAAGAACGGGGCAGGGGCGAAGATCAGCTCCAGATCGGGCAGCTCCAGATCGGGGTCGCTGCGCAGGAAGCCGTAGGCCTCGCCGACATTGGAGGTGAGCATGCCCCGATGGCGCAGCAGATAATCCAGCAGCTGACGTGGCTTCTCGGCGGCGAACAGCGAATCCGATTCCACCCCGTAGCCGACCGCCGCCACCAGATGATCTTGCAGGTTCGCGCCGACCTCCGGTGCGTGGTGCACGGTCTCGATGCCGTGGCGCTCCAGTTCCGCACGGTCGCCGATGCCGGAGAGCATGAGGAGCTGCGGTGTGTTGATCGCGCCGCCGCACAGCACCACTTCGCGTCGCGCAGTCGCGGTGACCGTGGCGTCGCCCTGCCGGAATTCCACGCCGGTGGCGCGGGTTCCGTCGAAGAGCACGCGGGTGGCCAGCGCTTCGGTGCGCACGATGAGGTTCGGCCTGCGCAGCGCCGGACGCAGGTAGGCGTCGGCGGTGCTCCAGCGCCTGCCGCCGCGCTGGGTCACCATCGTCTGGCAGAAGCCCTCCGGCGCGGGCCGGTTGGGCGGCTCCACGGTGAAGCCGCATTCGCGCACCGCCTCCAGATAGGCGGCGGTCGATCGGCGTGGGCTGCGCTGATGGGCGATGTGCAGCGGACCGTCGGTGCCTTCGTCGGGATATTGGGCGCCTTCGACGTTTTCGATGCGACGGTACTGTTCGACGACCTTGGCGAAGCTCCAATCCTCGCCCGCCAGCAGCGCCCATTCGTCGTAGTCGGCGCGGAACCCGCGCACCCACATCATGGCGTTCATCGACGACGACCCACCGAAGGTCTTTCCGCGCGGCCAATAGATCTGGCGGCCGTCGAGCTCCGGCTGCGGTTCGGTCAGGTAGTCCCAGTCCACCTCGCTGCGGAACAGCTTGGCGAACCCGGCCGGAATATGAATGAACTTGTTCTTGTCCTGCGGCCCGGCCTCCAGCAGCAGCACCGTGGTATCGGGATCGTCGCTGAGCCGGGCGGCCAGCACCGCGCCCGCCGACCCCGCCCCGACGATCACATAGTCCGCAGCGACCTCACCTGTACCCACTGTCCATCTCCGATCTCACTGTGTAGGGCAAACATACGAGCACGTGAAGGTCACCGGGCCGGATTCCGTCCATCGCGGGCCGATTCGCGCCGCCGACGTCGCCGGATACGCCGTGCCCCCGCCGGCGAGGAGCCGACGGGGGCACAACGAGACGGGGGATCAGCCTGCCGCGGGAGCGTTGTCGGAGCGGCGACTCGGCACGGTCGGCAGCTTCAACGCGGTGGGGGCATGCGCCGGGACGACCGGGTTGCGCGGCGCGATGGGCGCGATGCGCTGATATGGGGCGTTCTGATCCGGACGCAGATCCTGCTCACCCTTGTTGGGCCAGTAGGCGGCGGCGCGTTCGGCCTGCGCGGTGATGGTCAGCGACGGGTTGACCCCGAGGTTGGCCGAGACGGCCGCGCCGTCGACGACGCTGAGCGTGGGATAGCCGTAGACGCGGTGGTAGGCGTCGATCACTCCGGATTCGCGGTCGGCGCCGATGGCCGCGCCGCCGAGGAAGTGCGCGGTGAGCGGGATATTGAACACCTCACCCCATGTGCCGCCTGCGACGCCGTCGATCTTCTCGGCCACCCGGCGGGTGACGTCGTTACCGGCGGGAATCCAGGTCGGGTTCGGCTGGCCGTGCCCCTGCTTGGAGGTGAGCTTGCGGCCGAAGAGCCCGCGTTTGGTGTAGGTGGTGATGGAGTTGTCCAGATGCTGCATGACCAGCGAGATGATGGTGCGCTCACTCCAGTTGCGCACGCTCAGGAAGCTCAGCAACGTCAGCGGATGGCGCAGCGCGATGCCGAGGAAGCGCAGCCAGCGCGGGATGCGCCCACCGCCGTCGACCATCAGCGTCTGCAGCAGGCCCATGGAGTTCGAGCCCTTGCCGTACCGCACCGGCTCGATATGGGTGTCGGGAGTGGGGTGGATCGAGGACGTGATCGCCACGCCCTTGGTGAAGTCCTGGCCGGGGATCACCTTCTTGGTGGCCGCACCGACGATCGACTCGGAATTGGTGCGGGTGAGCACGCCGAGCCGTTCCGAGAGGTCGGGCAGCACGCCCTGATCGCGCATGGCGTGCAGCAGCTTCTGGGTGCCGAGGGTGCCTGCGGCGAGCACCACCTTGCCCGCGGTGTAGGTGGCCGGGCTCTTGCGGACCCAGGCGCCGGTGCGTTCGGTCGCCACTTCCCAGCTGCCGTCCGGCTGCGGGCGCAACGCGGTGACGGTCGTCATCGGAATGACCTGCGCGCCCGCCTTTTCCGCGAGGTAGAGGTAATTCTTCACCAGGGTGTTCTTGGCGCCGTACTTGCAGCCGACCATGCAGTCGCCGCACTCCAGGCAGCCGGTGCGCTCGGGGCCGACGCCACCGAAGTACGGATCCTCCACCGTTTTGCCGGGTTCACCGAAGAACACTCCGACCGGCGTCTGCACGAAGGTGTCGCCGACGCCCATGTCCTCGGCGACTTGCTTGAACACCTCGTCGGCGGGGGTCATGTGCGGATTGCGGACCACGCCGAGCATCTTCTGCGCCTGCTCGTAGTACGGGGTCAGCTCATCACGCCAGTCGGTGATATCGCGCCACTGGGCGTCCTGGAAGAACGGCTCCGGCGGCACGTACAGGGTGTTGGCGTAGTTGAGCGAGCCGCCGCCGACGCCGGCGCCGCCGAGGATCAGCACATCGCGCAGCGGGTGGATGCGCTGAATGCCGTAGCAGCCGAGCTTGGGCGCCCACAGGAATTTGCGCAGATCCCAGCTGGTCTTGGGCAGCTCGTCGTCGGCGAAGCGGCGGCCGGCCTCGATGACGGCGACCTTGTACCCCTTCTCCACCAATCGCAGCGCCGTGACGCTGCCGCCGAACCCGGACCCGACGATGAGGACGTCGTAGTCCGTCGCTTGCTCAGACATGGGGAAACTCCTCGGTGGGCGTCGGCAGTGACGCCGGTTACGCTAATGACGACAGTTGGAACTGTCAACGAAGGGTGCGCTTGGTATCTATGCTGGTCGCGTGTCCCGATACAGCCGCACCCAGCTGGCCGAACTGAGCGGCGTCCCGGCGCGAACGATCCGCTACTACCACTCGCTCGGCTTGCTGCCCAAGCCCGAGCGAGTCGGCAAGGAAGCCCTCTACCGCACCGAACACCTCGACCGGCTGCGCGACATCCTCGCCATGCAGGCCCGCGGCCTGCGCCTGGACGCGATCCGCGAGGTCTTCGCCAGCGACGCCGGGGCGGGCGCGAGCGATTGGCGCGCGGTGTTCGACCCGCGCAAGCCGGGACATTCCGACCAATCCGCCGTCCTCGACGACGACGAACTCACCGAACTGCTCGGCGACCGCCGGCCCGACATCGTCGAGGAACTCTTGGCCGCCCAATACCTGGAACGGCACGGCGAGAACTGGGCAATCCCGGACCTGCCCATGCTCAAGGGGGCGCTGATCCTCTACGACGTCGGCACCGACGTCACCCTCAGCGGCGCACTGCGCAAACTGATCCGGGCGCGCATCGCCGAGCTCGCCGACGAAATGGTGCGCACCTTCCGCGACGCGGCCGCGACCAGTTACGGCGGCGAGGGCATCGGCAGCGACCTCAGCCGATTCCGCGACCGGTTCCGTGCCGCGGCCTGGGAGGTCGGTGGCGCCACGCTGGCCGACGAAATCGAACGCGCGGTCGCCGAGCTGGACGAATCCGGGCGCTGAGCCGGCGGCCGGCCACGCTGTGGGGGAGCGGTGATCACTGTTGTTGACATCGCTCTCGGCGATGGGTCAGGGTGAGCGCATGACCACACCGAGGGCCCGCGCACGCGCCCAGACGATGGAAGACATCAAACGCATCGCGCGCACCCAGCTGGCCACCGAGGGGGCCGCCGCGCTGTCGCTGCGCGCGGTCGCCCGTGAACTCGGCGTCGTCTCCTCGGCGGTCTACCGCTACGTCCGCAGCCGCGACGAGCTGCTGACGCTGCTGGTGGTCGACGGGTACGACGCCCTCGGCGATGCCGTCGACGCCGCGGTCGCGGCCGCCGCCGCCGATCCGGCCGCCCGGCTGCGCGCCGCGGCGCACGCCGTCCGCGACTGGGGTCTGGCCGAACCCGCCTGGTACGGACTGCTTTTCGGCACACCGGTGCCGGGCTACGCCGCGCCCGCCGAACAGACCGTCGCGCCCGGCACCCGCGTCATCGCGACACTGCTGCGCCTGGTCGAAGCCGCGCACCGCGACGCGGCACTCGACGAGCCGGCCGCGACCAAGCCCATTTCCTCGGCCACTCTCGGCGATTTCGCGCGCATCCGAACCGAATTCGGCCTGGAGATCCCCGACTGGCTGCTGGCGCGGGCACTGGTGCTGTGGAGCGCGCTGTTCGGCGCCGTCAGCTTCGACGTCTTCGACATGTACGGGCCGGGCACCTTCACCGACCGCACCGAGGTGTTCGACCTGCAGTTGACCGGCTGGCTAACCCTGCTCGGATTCCGCTGAACCCGCGCCGGGCCGCTGTGCACCGCACAGGATGAGTGCGGTCCTGGTGAACAGTGGCGCCAGGTCCGGCAAATGCTCGGCACCGCGCTCGTACAGGCAGGCGACGATCCGATCACTGATCCCGCCGAGCAGCATGTCGATCAGCGCCGGATCCGGATCGACGGGAACCTCACCGCGCTGCACACCGATCCGCCCGACCGCCACGATGTGCTCGGCGAAGAGCCGATGGACCCGCGCGCGATGCTCGATCAACGCCGGTCCGGCGGCCAGGATCTCGATGTAGAGTGCGCGCGTGGCGGCCGGGCGGGCGGCCAGGATCTCCAGGAACACCCGGAACGAGGTGTGCACCCGTTCGGCGAACGGCGTATCCGCGCCGAGGGTGATCGTCTCGGCGAGCAGTCCGAGGCAATCGGCCACCGCGCTGTCGTAGGCGGCGGCGAAGCATTCCTCTTTGCCGCCGAACAGTGCGTAGAAGGTGCGCCGGGCCACCCGGGCCCGCCCGACGATCTCGGTAACCGTGGTCGGGGCATAGCCCAGCTCACCCACCGCCTCCAATGCGGCCGCGCACAACCGCTGGTACTGCGAGTTCTCGACTTCTTCGCGGGTGAGGCGGTGCGGGCCATGGGGCAGCCGATCGGGCGGCCCGTCAGTCAGCACGGTCATGCGACCAGGATATGGGCTCGACGGACACGAGCTCTTCGCCGCGACCGGGCACCGGTGAGATCCGGGTCATAGTTGCCACGGAATGTGATCCATCCTATGGTTACCCGCGAGTCAGGAACGATGGAGTTCCGCTCTTGTCGGGATGAGGGGACACATGATCAGACATCGACGTCTCGTTCGGAGTGCCGTAGCCACCCTGGTGACCATCGTCGCGGTCACCACCGCGCTGGTGGCGGCCCAGACCGGGCAGGCACAACCGGACGGCGGCGCGCTCGGCGCGCACTGGACCGCCACCCATGACGGCCCACGCGCCTACCCGAATGTGCACATCGACTGGGATGTGCCCATCACGATGAGCGACGGCACCGTCCTCAAAGCCAACGTCTACCGTCCGGCCGACGCCGCGGGCAGGCCGATCGAGGAGAAGACGCCGACGATCGTCAACCTCACCCCGTACACCAAACTCGTCGGCAACGTGCTGGATTCGGCGCTCACCTTCCCGGTGCTGGCCGACGCCCTCACTGAACTCTTCAAGAGCTTCGACCTGTCCGCCTACGGCCTGGGTGGGCTCACCGAGATCACCAAGGCCATGCCCGCGGGCACCCTGCGATCGTTCGGCGTGGACCGCAAGCTCATTCAGAGCGGCTACACCCAGGTCGTCGTCGACGTGCGCGGCACCGGCTTCTCCCAGGGCACCTGGCAGGTCTTCGGCGAACGCGAACAGCTCGACGGCGTCGAAGTGGTGAACTGGGCCGCCGCCCAACCCTGGTCCACCGGCAAGGTCGGCATGACCGGCATCTCCTACTCGGCGATCAACCAGTTGCAGACCGCCGAACGTAAACCCGAAGCGCTGCAAGCGATCTTCCCGATCGTGCCGGGCAGCGACCTACTGCGCGACATCGCGGCCACCGGCGGCGGCGTCGGATTCGGGTTCCTGCCCGCCTGGCTACTGGCCGTCAACACCTCCAAACTGATCCCGGACGTGAAGTCGATGTTCGACGGCCGGTTCGACTGGAAATGGCTGGCCGACCGCGTCCAGGACCCATTGACCTTCGTCAACTACCTGCTCGCCGCGCTCACCGTGCCCAGCGTCGACGCCATTCCGCCGCACCTGCTCGAACTCATCCAGGAAGACAGCGCCATCCGGCAATCCTGGCTCGGCCACCCCGACAAGATCGACATCCCGACCTTCGTCTACGGCGGCTGGCACGACATCTTCACCTACTCCTCGCCCCGGGTCTACAACGCCGTCGACGTGCCCGACTCGCAGAAGAAGCTCATCATGGGCGACATCTACCACCTGACCACCGGCAGCGGAAACGGCCTTCCCGGCGCGCCACCGCGACTGGACGTGCTGCAACGCGCCTGGTTCGACAAGTGGCTCAAGGGCATCGACAACGGCATCGACACCTACGACAACGTCACCCTGTGGCAGCAGGGCGGCGGCTGGACCAGCACCACCGCCTTCCCCCGCCCCGGCATGGACTACCGCCGCATGTACCTCGACGCGGCACCGTCGGGCACCGTACGCAGCGTCCACGACGGCAGCCTGAGCCCCGCGCCCGGCGCACCCGCCCAGCTCACCGTCGCACCCGGACTGGCCACGCTGTGCTCGCGTGATTCGGCCACCGGCACCGCGGGCATCACCGGCATCCTCGACGCCTGCGCCAAGGACTCGCGGATCAGCGAAACCAGCGCCCTGACCTTCACCAGCGCCCCCGTGCACGGACCGACCGAGATCTCCGGCCCGATCAGCCTGCACCTCAACGCCGTCCACGACGCCACCGACGGCTACTGGTCGGTGACCGTCAACGATGTCGCGCCCGACGGACGCTCTACCGTGCTCACCAGCGGCCAGCTCACCGCCTCACTGCGGACCGTGGACGAGACGCGCGCGAGCCGCTCGGCCAACGGCGACTACACCGACCCATACCCCGTCCTCACCCTCGCCACCAGGCAACCGCTGGTGCCCGGTCAACCCACCGTCATCGATATCGGGCTCACCGCCACCGACGCCATCCTGCAGCCCGGGCACCGGCTGCGCGTGGACGTCTACGCGATGAACTTCCCGCGCGGGCTGCCGCTGCGCCCACTGCTCAACGAGAGCGAGCTCAAACCGCAGCACGTGCGACTGGACCCGAACCAGCCCAGCTGGATCAATATCCCGGTCTCGGGCACGCCGGGGTGGTGACCGCCGCCGTCAGAACCGGATACACGGTTCGGTGAGCTGTAGCCGGCGCGAAGTCGGACCGTGGAAATCGGTGGCCACGGTCCGCAACCCGCTCGGCGCCCCCGCATCCGGCACCCCGACCACCGCCCGATGCGCCGCCGGGTCGGGCGCTCCCGCCGCATAGTCGTGCGGCGGGAGCATGCCCTCGAAATCCACCGGCAACCCCTCGGCCACGGCCGTACGCAGCGCCGTCCGGTCGACGGTGCCCGCGGCCACCACCTTCTCCAGCACCGCCCGCATCGGATAGCTCAACGCCCAGCCGGCGTTGTAACCCCAATTCTCCGGGACCCGCGGCGCGGCGGCCCGCGCGCTCACCGCACCCGCACTGGCGCCGTCCCATCCGTCGAAGGGCGCGGTGGTCGCGTAGCGGGCGGTCAGCGCGGGCCCGGCGGGGGAGTCCAGCAGCGCCGCGTTCCACGTCGGCAGTGAACCGATGAACCGGCCGGGGTAGCCGCGCTGCACCAGCTTGCCGACGATCTCGCCGGCCTCCACCGGGCCGGTGGCCAGCACGATCGCGTCCGGCGGATCGGCCAGCAACTGCTGGACCACCGAATTCTGGTTGCCGAGCTCCCGATTGGACGCGGTGGTGATGTTCGCGGTGACCGGCACGTTGTTGGTCATCGCCCAGGTACGCGCTCCCGACGCGTAGTCCTCACCGTAATTACCGGAATAGGCCACGACCGCGATCCGCTCGGGCCGACCGTACCGCTGCGCGAGCCAATCCAGCCCGAGGACCGCCTCGGTGCAGTAGGAGTAGCCGATCTCGAGCACCAGACCACGATCGGTCTGTGAGTATTGCCAGCCCGACCACAGCGTGCCCGCACCGGTGAGCATGTCGTCGCTGTCCATCTGCCCCAGGATCGTCTGGGTCTGCGAGGTGCCGAGGCTCATCGCCAAAGCCAGCACATGCGGCTGCACCTTCGCGTACGCGGCGGCGTAGCGCGTCGGGTCATAGCTGGTGTTCTCCACATAGGTGGTGTCGTCGACCTCGTAGCGGCCGCCGATCCCACCGGATCTGTTCACCGCGGACCAGAAGGCATGCTGGCCGTCCTGCAATGCGGTGCCGAGCGAGGCGAACGGCCCGCCGCCCAGATCCGACAGCACACCCAGATAGAGACAACCCTTGCTCTCGTCCACCGCCTGCGGACAAGGCGCACTGGTGACTCCCGGCCCCACCGCGTCCGCGCCGGAGCCCGAACAACCCGACACCAGCAACACCCCCGCGACGGCCGCCGCGACCGCATCTCGCACGCGCCGCGCCGTCGTATTCCGCATTGTCAACGGTCACCTTTCACACCCCACCGAAACATCCGGTGGCCCTGGTGAACCGGGACTGTAGCGGCAGGCGGCAGGCGATGAGGGCGTTTTCGACCTTGGCGTGCGGCGATCAGTCCGTCGCGGGCGCCAGATCCGATCCCGGCTCCGCGTCCGCGTCCGGCTCCTCGGGCGGCGGTGTGGTGAACACATCGATCTGCTCGCCCACATAGCGGATCACCACCGCCGCCACCGCCGCCACCGGCACCGCCAGGAACGCCCCGACGATCCCGTAGAGGGCACCGCCTGCCGTCACCGACAGCAACACGATCACCGCGTGCAGCTTCATGCTGCGGCTCTGCAACACCGGTTGCAGCACATTGCCCTCCAGCTGCTGCACCGCGACGATGATGCCGAGCACGATCAACGCCGTGGTCAGGCCATTGGCGACCAGCGCGACCAGCACCGCGAGCGCACCGGCGACGAACGCGCCGACCATCGGGATGAACCCACCGAGGAAGGTGATCACCGCGAGCACCAACGCCAGCGGCACATCCAAGATCACCAGCCCCAGACCGATCAGCACCGCGTCGATCATGCTGACCACCGCCTGGGTGCGGATGAACCCACCGAGCACCGCCCAGACCCGGGCCAGCACCTCCTCGAGGTGCCGGCCGGCAGGGGAGCCGACCGTATTGTGCAGCCACGGCAGGAAACGCGGGCCGTCCTTGATGAAGAAGAACGACAGCACGAGCACAAGGAACAACGTGATCAGCGCCGACGTCGCCGCGCTGACGCCGGTGAACACGCCGGTCGCGATCTGCTCGGCACTGGACTGCAATCGGCTGACCACCGCGTCCACCGCGGAATCCAACTGCTCGTCGCGCACATTCAGCGGCGGGCCCTGCAACCAATCACGCACCTTGTTGATGCCCTCGGTGGACTTGTCCGCCAGCGCAGGCGCCTGATCGACCACCGACGGCACGATCAGCGCGATCACACCCGCCAGCACCCCGAGGAACCCGATCACCGTGATGGAGGCGGCCGCGGCCGGACGCAACTTGTGATCCATGAGCCAGCGGGCCGGCGGCCACAGCACGGTGGCGACCACGATCGCCAGCAGCACCGGCAGCAACACCACCCACAGCTTGGCGACCACATTGCCGATCACCCAGGCGCCCGCGGCGATCGCGACCACGCACAACGCCCATTTCGCCAGCCACAGCACCCCGACACCGATGGCGTCACCCCGATTCGGCGTGCGATCGCGAGCGGTCTTCTCGGGTGCGGTCTTGTCCACGTTCGGCCCGTTCACGCCGCCAGTCTTACACGGATCCGGCGCACCGGCCGGGCACGTCGAGGGTGACGCCCATCGCGGTCGACGGTCGGCGCGGCGGGTGCGCGCCGCCGAACCCGCCGGTCAGCGCGGGACCCGCACCGGATCGGCGCAGCTTGCCACCGCATCCACGAACGAGCAGTTCGCGGGGCCGCGGGTGGGCCGGTAGCCGGGCGGCACGCCACCCGCGCGGGTGATGTCGGCGTAGGCGGGGACGGCGTCGGTCGGCCGCCTGGTCAGCGTGGGGTCGGTGCGGACGTCGACGGTGTAGAGACCGAAGCGCGGGGTGTAGGAACCCCATTCGTAGTTGTCGGTCAGGCTCCAATAGTTGTAGCCGATGAGGTTCATCCCGTCGGCCTTCGCGCGTTGCAGCCAGTACACGGTGTCGCGCAGCAGGTCGGCCCGGGTGTAGCCGTCGGCCCGCGGGCGCCCGTTCTCGGTGGGCATCCCGTTCTCGACGATGTAGAGCGGTCGGCCGGGGAACCGGCGCGCATAATGCTGCAATGCGTAATAGATACCCTCGGCCTGCAACGGCATCGTCCACAGCCGGTTGATATCCGGCAGACCCGCCAGCAGCGTCTCGGGGGAGAAGCCGTAGTAGTAGTCGATGCCGATGTAGTCGAGCTTCGCGCCGATCCGGTCGATCAGTGGTCCGTTCACCACGTCCTCGGCGGTCGGAATATAGGCGACATTGCTGGAGACGAGCGCGCCCGGATGTACGCGGTGGATGTGGTCGTAGATGGTGTTGTGGGCCAGCGCGATACGTTCCTGCATGGCCGGAACATCGCCGGCGCCGATCCCGCCGTGGCGCACTTCGTTCAGCACGTACATCGCCGGCTCGTTGAACGTGATCCACAGCGGGTCGTGTCCGGCATAGCGATCGACGACGACGCGCGCGTTGGCCAGCCAGTCGTCCACGATCGCCGGATTTCGCCAGCCACCGCGGTCCACCTCCCAACCCGGATACACCCAGTGGTCCAGGGTGAGCATCGGCCGCATGCCCGCCGCTTCGATCGTGGCGATGACGTTGTCGTAGAACCGGAATCCCGCCGGATCCCATTCGCCCGGCCGTGGCTGCAGCCTGGCCCACTCGATTCCGATGCGGTAGACCCGCACACCCAGCTGCGCGGCCAGTGCGATGTCGGAGCGGAAACGACCATAGAAGTCGATCGAATTCAGGTACGGATCCTCGGTCTTACCTGCCGCGATATAGCGCATCCAGTTGCTGTCGGGCGCATTGCCCTCGGATTGGAAACCCGAAGCCGCTACGCCCCAGAGGAAATCGTCACCGAGCGGTGCCACCGTCTGCGGGGCCTGCGGCCTGGCCGCCGCTCGGCCACCGACCAGGGCCGTGGCGGCGACGGCGGTGAGCCCGGCGAGAACGTGGCGGCGGTTCGGTTGACGCAACTCGTGCTCCTCATAGGGAAGGGGGCCCGGGGTGATGTGCGAACAAGCCTAACGACCGATAGGGCAGTGGGGTGGGGAAGTGGAAGGTCCGCGTTGATTTCTCGTGGTGGGGCAGGGGAGAGGTTTGGTGCTGGGATTCGACGCTGGGGAGCGGGGCGGGAGTTCTCGGTTCAAGGAACTCGAAGGCGCCCGGCGCTCGACCCAGATGCATTTAATTACGCTACGTAGATATGCGCATCTACGCATGTGGGCCCATCTCGCTTACCTCACCCCAATCACCCGTCAAGACCAAAACACGCATAGACAGGAGGGGGTCGACGGTGAGCGAGGGTGGGGGATAGGCGATTCCGGACAGGGGTGGTCGTCGGGCGGGTTGCCGCCGGACTCGATTGGCGGTCGCCGCGCCGAATCAGTGGCGTGAATGTGTGCCGACGTGAATGTGTGCCGAGTCGCCTTGCGTGAGCGGTATTCGCGCTGACGGCCGGGGTGTACTGCGGCCCGTTTGATACGGAGCTCGCTGTGGGCGCGTCGGTCCCGACCTGCGTCAATTGCTTCTGGTGCAATCGGTCGTGACTATCGTTGCCCCATCTGGAATCCGTGCGTGTTCGCGATGGGTCTGTGCCGAGGCGAGGGTGAGACATTCGCCTTATTGCGCGGAGTGGGTACGCGATGGCTTGTGCGGGCGGGTTCGTCCGATCGCGTGCGTGAACTGGCGGAACGCGGGTGAGTTCGGCAGCCGACCGGCCGGCTCATTCGTTGTGGTTGTGTCAACTGGCATTTCGTGCCCTCTTCGGCCTGCTTCTAGCGTCGGCGGCATGGAGTGGAATTTTCGATCGGCCGAGGAGCTTTCGGCCGCGATGCATGCCGGTGACGTCACCTCGGTGGAGTTGACCGACGCGGCGATCGCCCGTATCGAGCGCGACGATACGACCATCAACGCGATCTGTGTGCCGGACTTCGATCGTGCGCGGGCGGCAGCGCGGGCTGCCGATAGGGCACGGGCGCGCGGAGTGGATCGTCCGCTGCTCGGTATTCCGGTGACGGTCAAGGAGTCCTACAACGTCGCGGGGCTGCCCACGACCTGGGGCATGCCGCTGGAACGGACGTATGTGCCGTTCGAGGATGCGGTGCAGGTGGCGCGACTGAAGGCGGCGGGTGCGGTGGTGGTGGGTAAGACGAATGTGCCGTTGGCGCTGCGAGATGTGCAGAGCTTCAACGAGATCTATGGCACGACCAGCAACCCGTGGGATCACGCTCGTACGGCGGGCGGGTCCTCCGGTGGGTCGGCGGCGGCGCTGGCCTGCGGGTTCGGTGCGCTGTCGATCGGTTCGGATATCGCCGGTTCGCTGCGGACGCCGGCCCATTTCTGTGGCGTCTACGCACACAAGCCGACACTCGGGCTCGCGTCGATGCGCGGTATGGTCCCGCCGCGGGTGCCGGCCTTGCCGGTCGAAGCCGACCTGGCTGTCGTAGGTCCGATGGCCCGCACGGCTCGCGACCTCACACTGCTGCTGGACGTGATGGCCGGACCGGACCCGCTGACGTCCGGTGTCGCGTACGAGTCGACGCTGCCGCCCGCGCGCCATGAGCGGCTGTCGGACTTCCGGGTGCTGGTTCTCGATGAGCATCCGCTCATTCCGACCGGTACCGCTGTACGGGAGGGTGTGCGCCGGGTGGCCGACGCACTGGTCGATGCGGGCGCGCGTGTGGAGCGGCACAGTGTGCTGCTGCCCGATTTGGCCGAATCGGCCACGGTCTACATGCGATTGCTGTTCGCGAGCGCGGTCGCCCACTACCCGCCCGACGCCTACGCGGAGCTGGGGAAACGCGCCGCCGAACTGGACGCAGCCGATCGCAGCCTCGCTGCGACGCGTCTTCGCGCGACGGTGTGCACCCATCGCGACTGGATGGAGGCGAACGCTGCCCGGGAACGCCACCGTCACGGCTGGCGGCAGTTGTTCGCCGAGTTCGATGCCGTGGTGTGCCCGATTACGCCGACTCCCGCGTTCCCGCACGATCACGACCCCGATCTGTTCGCGCGCCGGATCGAGATCGACGGGGTGCGGTACCCGTACTTGGATCAACTCGTCTGGGCCGGTGTGGCGACGATGCCTGGTCTGCCCGCTACCGCGGTGCCCGCCGGGCGCTCGCGCGAGGGGTTGCCGGTGGGGGTGCAGCTGATCGGCCCGATGTTCGAGGATCGCACCCCGCTGCGGTTGGCCGAGTTGCTCGAGCAGCGGATCGGCGGTTTCGTCGCGCCGGAGTAGGGCGCTGACCTTTTACAGCCCGAGTTTGGTGACGGCGTTGTCGTCGAGGGGGTTGGCGGTGCGGATGTAGCGGTGCACGGTGCGGGGGTTGGACCAGCGACCCTGGCGCATGATCTCGCGGTCGGCGGCGCCGCCGAGGGCGGCTTGGGTGGCGAAGCCCGCGCGCAGGGAGTGGCCGGAGAACAGGGCGGGGTCCAGGCCTGCGCGGGCGGCGTAGCGTTTGACGAGTTCGGCGATGGCTCGGCCGGAGATCGGGGTTGCGCCGATGCCGCCGTGGCGGGTGACGGCGGGGAACAGCGGCTGGTCGGCGGGCAGGGTTGCCGGCGGGCCGGTGAAGCCGTGGCAGCGGTGGATTTTCGGGTCGGGGGGCGGTGTGGCGGTGAGGTGTTCGGGTAGCCGGTCGGGGGCGGTGTTGTGCAGGGTCAGCAGGGCGATCCAGTCGGCGAAGGCGCAGACGGGGCAGGTGTGCGGGCGGGTGCCGCGGGGGAGGGCGACGCGTTGTTCGGTGATGCCGGTGGGATCGGTTTTGGTGCTGGGCAGGTGAATGAGCAGGACGGGTTCGCCGGTGTTGTGGTCCTGGGTGACGTGCACGTCGTGGACGCGGAGTCCGGCGAGTTCGCTGCGGCGCAGTGCGCCGGCGAATCCGATGAGCAGGGCGAGGGAGTCGCGGCGGCGTGCGGGTTCGGTGGGCCAGCCGCGTTCGGGTAGTCCGTCGAGGAGTTGTTCGAGGGTGTGCAGCAGGATCGGGCGTTTGCGGACCGGTCGGGCGCGGCGGGTGCGGCGGATGCCGCGGAGGGTGAGCCGCACGACGTCCGAGCGGGTGGGTGAGGGTAATCCGTTGGCGGCGTGCACGGCGGCGATGGCGGCGGATTTGCGTTCCAGGGTGGCGGGGGCGAAGACCGGCTCGCCGTGCTCGTCGCGTGCGTCGGCCGCGGCGGCGAGGTAGACGGCGACGTCGAGGGCGTCGGCGGGTAGCGCTTGCCTGTCTTCTGCCGCGCACCAGGCCGACCAGGCGATCCAGTCGGTGCGGTAGGCGCGCACGGTGTTGGCCGATTGGGAGGCCTCGAGGTATCGGCCGAGGGTGGCGGCCTGGTCGTCGGCGAAGCGTTGCCGGACTTCGCGCAGCGCGGCGGTGTCGACGAGGACGCTGCGCACCCCGCGGTGCAGTTGGGCGCGTACCGCGTCGGGGATGGCGATATCGCGCTGGAGGTGAGCGGGCGGGTCCTCGGTCATCGCTGCCCTTCGGTTCGGTGCGTCGCACGCCGTATTCGTGTTCTGCCCGAATCTATCCGGTGCGCGGTGGTGTGCCGGTCAGCTGTGCCGTCGCGGCCGAGGAGACAAGTTCGTGGGACTGCGCAGATCGCTGGTGCGGGCGGCTGCGCGGCCGGTGATGGCCTGCCGCGCAGCCGCCCGGTCGTGTCAAGGAGTGAGATCGGTGAGGGATCGGACACCCCCGATGTCGAGTGGCACCGAGACCTGGTCGTGCGCGATCAGCCAGGTGTCGTCGATTTTGCGCATTCCGAAGGTGGCTCGCACCCACATGCCGTCCGTGCTGGTGCCGTCGGCGAGGGTGCCGCGCAGGCGTGCGAAGGCGTGGCCGAAGGCCACATCGCCGCCGACGGTGAGGGTGAGGTCGCGGATGTCGTAGATGATGGTTTCGAAAACCTGGAACGCGCGTACCCAGTTGTCGAGTTTCGCCGCGATTCCCACATGGTGCAGCGGCGGCTCGATGTCGAAGGACACGATGTCGGTGGTGTAGAGCTGTCGCACGGCTTCGAGGTCTTTGGCCTCGAGTGCTTCGATCAGCGTCTCGATCTGCCGGCGGATCTGGGCGTGGTCGGGGTGGAGTTCGTTGGATGTGGCCATGTTCGGCTCCTCAGGCCTCGATGAGGGCGGTGTCGGCGGACGCCCGTAGCGGCGCGAGTGCAGTGCTCCAGGCGATGAGCTGGTCCAGGGTCTTGTGCAGGGCGTCGGCGTGGTGTTCGCGTGGGGTGAAGGTGGTGTGGTCGGCGAAATCGGTGAGCAGCGAGATCGCGACCTGGTAGCCGACGTCGGCCATGCCGAGTGTGCCGCAGACCGTGCGCAGCTGAACCACTGCGCGGGCGCCGCCGCTCACACCGTAGGAGACGAATCCGACCGCTTTGTTCGACCATTCCGCGCTCAGGTGGTCGATGGCATTTTTCAGCACTCCCGGCGCGCCGCCGTTGTATTCGGGGGTGACGATCAGGTAGCCGTCGAAGGGGGCGATTCGTTCGGCCCAGGCGCGGGTGTGTGCGTGCGGGGATGGGCCGAACATCGGCGGTGCCGGCTCGTCGAGGTGCGGGAGTGGGTGGTCGCGCAGGTCGATCAGGTCGAAGTCGGCGTCGTTGCGTTGGGCTGCGGTGTCCAGTGCCCACTGCGCGACCTGGGAGCCGTTGCGGTTGGGCCGGGTGCTGCCGAGAATGATGCCGATGGTGGTCATTGCCTGATCTCCTGGTGTGCGGGAATGGTGACGACCTTCCCGACGATGCGGCGGCCCGGAATGTCAGGTCGCCTCACATACCGGGGTGCTGATTCGTCGGTGTGGGAGGGGACCCGCAGACCTGGAGGAGCCGAGGATGACCGACCCGCAACCGCCCGAGGTGTTCGCCGAGCGCCGTCAGCTGATCAATCTCGCGTACCGGTTGCTCGGTTCGTTGGCCGAGGCCGAGGATGTGGTGCAGGAGACGTTCGCGCGCTGGTATGCGCTGTCGGAGCGGCAGCGGGCGGAGGTGGTGGCGCCGGGGGCGTGGTTGACGACGGTGGCGGGCCGGATCTGCCTGGATGTGCTCGGTTCGGCGCGGGCGCGGCGGGAACGGTATGTGGGTGAGTGGATTCCGGAGCCGGTGCCGGGGCGGTCGGAGTGGCGCGATCGTGCGGGTGCTGCTGATCCTGCCGATCAGGTCACCCTCGACGAGTCGGTCAGCATGGCTTTTCTGGTCGTGCTGGATTCGATGACGCCGGCCGAGCGGGTGGCGTTCGTGCTGCACGATGTGTTTCGTTATTCGTTTGCCGAGGTGGCGGAGGTGGTTGGGCGTTCGCCCGCGGCGTGCCGTCAGCTCGCGTGCAGTGCTCGCCGCCGCATCGATACCTCGCCGCGTCCGTCGAGCACCGAGCGGGCGGAGGTCGTCAGGGATTTCAAGCGTGCTTGGGAGCGGGGCGATATCGAGGCGTTGATCGGGTTGCTGGATCCGCAGGCGAGCGCGACTGCCGATAGCGGCGGGCGGGTCGTGGCCTTTCGTGAGCCGATCATCGGTGGCGAGCAGATCGCGCGCGCCTGGATGGAGATCTCCGTTCGCGCGGGCGCGGTCACCTTGCTGGAGCGCACGGTCAACGGCCAGCCCGGTCTGGTGGCTGTGCAGGGGGACGCCGTCATCTCGGTGTATGCCTTCGACATCGTCGATGGCCGGATCACCCGCATCTGGGTGATGCGTAATCCGGAGAAGCTGCGGCCGTGGGCGGCGGTCTGACCCGGCCGGACGTGCTTCGGCCCGGCCCAGGTTTGTAGCGGGTGACCCACGTCACTGTGGGGTGTTGTCAGGAAATCGGGGGCTGTCTCGTTCAGGGTGCACA
Source organism: Nocardia sp. CDC519 (assembly GCF_059509835.1). Taxonomy (NCBI): domain Bacteria; kingdom Bacillati; phylum Actinomycetota; class Actinomycetes; order Mycobacteriales; family Nocardiaceae; genus Nocardia; species Nocardia sp. CDC519. The sequence goes on from NZ_CM183377.1 coordinate 5,759,619, forward strand.
CGAACCAGACAGGAGCCATCCATGAAGCACCGCATCGTTGTTCTCGGAGCCGGATACGCCGGAGCCTTCTGCGCGGGATACCTGGCTCGGAAACTGCACTCCGATGATGTCGAGATCACCGTCGTCAATGCCGAACCCGATTTCGTGGAGCGGCTGCGTCTGCACCAGTTGGCGGCCGGGCACGACCTGCCGCATCGGCCGTTGACCGAGGTGTTCGCGGGCACGGGCGTTGTGGTTCGCACGGCCCGGGTGACCGATCTGGACGTCGATCATCGCAGCGTCACCATTTCCGACGGTGCGGAGGTGGAGTGGATCCACTACGACACCTTGCTGTACACCCTCGGGAGTGCCGCTGCTGATCACGGTGTGCCCGGTGTCGCCGAGTTCGCCTTCGATGTGGCCGGGCGGGCGTCGGCGCTGCGGTTGCGGGCCCGTCTGGGGGAGTTGGGCGGGCGCGGGCGGTTGCTGGTGGTCGGCGGGAACCTGACGGCGATCGAGGCGGTCACCGAGATAGCCGAAGCGCATCCGGGTCTCGAGGTCGCATTGGTTACCAGCGGTGAGGTCGGCGGCTGGCTGGGCCCGAAGGCGCGCCGCCACCTGCTGCGCGCCTTCGACCGGCTCGGCATCGCTCTTCATGAGCACACAACCGTTGAGCGTGTCGAACCGTCGGGAGTGGTCGGCTCCGATGGCAGCGTTTTCGCCGCGGATGAGACGGTGTGGGCGGCCGGGTTCGCGGTACATCCGATCGCGGCCGCGGCCGGTCTCGCGGTGCAGGCCAACGGCCAGATCATCGTCGACCGGCAGATGCGGTCGGTGTCGCATCCGGGGGTGTATGCCGCCGGTGACAGCGTGTTCGTCATCGGGGAGAACGGTCATCCGTTGCCGATGTCGTGTGCGTCGGCGGGGTTCACCGGGTCGCAGGCGGCCGCGGCTGTGGTCGGTGATCTGACCGGGCGCAAGGTCGCGGCGACGGCGTTGAGTTACGTCGGCAACCACATCAGCCTCGGACGCAGGGACGCGATCTTCCAGCTGGTCGACGACGACGCCCGCGCGAAGCGTGGAGCCTTGTGTGGGTGGCCTGCGGTGCTGGTCAAGTCGACGATCGTGGCGGTCAGCGGCTGGGCGGTGAGCCGGCCGACCTTCGGGATGCCGAGTCGACGGCACCGGGTGGCCGCTGCCGGTGCGCGTTCGGCCGAGGCGACCCTCGCCTAGGGTCGTGGTCGTGGACACTGCGGCCGTGGCGCGTTTCGAGGCCAGCCGGAATCGGCTGGCCTGCCTCGCCTATCGGCTGCTCGGGTCCGCGGCCGACGCCGAGGACACGGTGCAGGATGCGTTTCTGCGGTGGCAGGCCGCCGACCACAACTACGTGGAGGTGCCCGAGGCGTGGTTGACGAAGATCGTCACCAATCTCGCGCTGGATCGGCTGCGTTCGGCGAAGGTCAGGCATGAGCGCGCGGTCGGCGCCTGGATGCCCGAACCGTTGCTCGACGGTGATCCGATGCTCGGCCCGGCCGACACGGTGGAGCAGCGCGAATCGGTGTCGTTGGCGGTGCTGACGCTGATGGAGCGGCTGTCACCGGTCGAGCGGGCGGTGTATGTGTTGCGGGAGGCGTTTTCCTACAGTCATGCCGAGATCGCCGAGATCCTGGAGATCACGGAGTCGGCGAGCCAGCAGCATGCCCATCGGGGGCGCCGCCGCATCGCCGGGGCGCGCACGCCCGGCGTTGTCGATCCCGCCGCGGCGCGGCAGGTGGTCGAGGCGTTCGTCGCCGCGGCGTCGTCGGGGCGCACCGATCAGCTGGTGGCGCTGTTGACCGCCGATGCCACGGCCGTGTCCGACGGTGCCGGCGGCATGGCCACGACCTTGATTCGCTACACCACTCGGGAGCGTGTCGCCGAGGCGGTGCGGGCAGGGTTGCGGCCGACCGCGGCCAAGCGGCGTCTGGCCGGTGGTTCGCCGTCGATCCATGCGGCGGTGGTCAATGGCAGTCCGGCGATGCTGTTCGTTGTCGGCGACCGGGTCGTCGGTGTGGCGGTGCTGGAGGTTCGTGACGGCGAGATCGCCGCCGTGCGCGGTATCGCCGCCCCGCGGCGCATCGGCCGCCTCGCCGAGCAGTGGCAACGGCGCACGCATGAGGTTCCGGTGCGCGAATCCTGGTGATGCGCTGCGAATCTGTGGTGTGCACGCTGGTCGGGGGTGCGGTGGTCGGCCTTCGCGGACCGCGACGTCTGTGCACAGCAGCAGGTCGGGAAGCGCCGCCGGGGGAGCCGCGGCTGTTCCGCGCTGAGCTCGAACCCTCGATAGTGATCTAACTCACACCATGTCAGAAAGCTGGGTCCGCGCGGTGTCTTGTGCTCGAGTCCCACACAGCGAAGGAGACATCATGAGCAACAACATCGACGTCGTCGTGATCGGCGGCGGATACGCCGGGGTGATGGCGGCCAACCGGATGACCCAGCGCGCGGACGTGACGGTGACCGTGATCAATCCGCGTTCGGTGTTCGTTCCGCGATTGCGGCTGCATCAGTTGGTGGGCGGGACCCATGATGCGGTGGTGGACTACACCGAGGTCCTGGCCGACGGTGTGCGGCTGGTGGTGAACAGCGTCGCGCACATCGATGTGGCCGGCCGCCGGGTGCACCTAACCGACGACACCACGATCGGCTACGACTACCTGATCTACGCGGTCGGCAGCGGCAGTGCGGAACCACAGGTGCCGGGCGTGGCGGAATTCGCTTACCCGGTGGCGACCTTGGAGGCGGCGCAGCGGTTGCGGTCGGTGCTGTTCGATACCCCGATGACGTCGGCGGTGACCGTGGTCGGAGGTGGCCCGACCGGCATCGAGACCGCCGCGGAGCTGGCCGAGCAGGGCCGCTCGGTCACCTTGGTGTGCGGCGGCCGGCTCGGCCCCTACCTGCATCCGAGCGCGCGGCGCACGGCCCGGAAATACCTCGCGAAGCTGGGCGTGGCCGTGCTCGAGGGTGCCGAGACCGCGGTGACGGCGGTGGACGCCGACGCGGTGCGGTTGCGCGATGGGCGGACGGTGCCGAGCCGGGTCACCATCTGGGCCGTCGGCTTCGGTGTGCCGGATCTGGCCGAGCGCAGCGGGCTGCGCACCGACAGCGACGGGCGTCTGCTCACCGACGAGACGTTGACCAGCGTCGACGACGAGCGGATCGTGGCGGCCGGCGACTCTTCGGCGCCCTCGGGTCTGCCGTTCCGGATGAGCGCCTACGCCGCCGGCTGCCTGGGGGCGCATGCGGCCGACACCGTGCTGCGGCGGATCGCGGGTGCGGCACCGGAGCCGGTCGACTTGGCGTTCCCCGCGATGTGCATCAGTTTCGGCCGCCGCGCCGGCATCTTCCAGCTCGGCCACAAGGACGATACGGCGATGCGGCTGTACTTCTCGGGCCCGGTGGGCAAGGCGCTCAAAGAGTTCTCCTGCCAGGCCAGCGTCGAACATCTGGTCACCGAGGCCCGCAAGCCCGGCGCGCATCACTGGCCCAGCGACGGCAAGCATCGTCCGAAGCTGTTGCAGACCTTGCCAACCGATGCGCCGGCAGCCATTGCCTGAGATCCGGCAGCGCCGGTGTGTGGCAAGGCGGCCGTGAGGTGCCGCCACACACCGGTGGCGGTCGGCGAGAAGGCAACGGCAACACAGGAAGAGAACCCTCATGAGCACACCGGGTACAGCCGACGACCACACCACCGTCGACGCGACGCAGACGTTCGTCCGGCACCGTAATCTGTTGTTCACCGTCGCCTACGAGATGCTCGGTTCGGCCGCCGACGCCGAGGACGTGCTGCAGGAAACCTGGTTGCGGTGGGTGAAGGTCGACCTGACGCAGGTCAGCGATGAACGTGCCTACCTGGTGCGGATCACCACCCGGCAAGCGCTCAACCGGCTGCGTTCACTGAAGCGGCGCAGGGAGGCCTACGTCGGTTCGTGGCTGCCGGAGCCGGTGCTGACGGCGCCCGAGGCCGCCGCCGACGGCGAACTCGCCGACAGTGTGTCGATGGCGTTGATGCTGGTGCTCGAGACCTTGACGCCCACCGAACGCGCGGTGTTCGTGTTGCGTGAGGCATTCGGGTTCGGCTACGACGACATCGCCGCCGCGGTCGACAAGACCCCCGCCGCGGTGCATCAGATCGCGCACCGCGCGCGCCGTCACGTGGAGGCGCGGCGGCCGCGGCGCACCGTCACTGCGGATCAGGCGCAGGCCGCGGTCGAGGCGTTCCAGCGGGCGCTCGAGACACGCGACCTGCAAGGTCTGCTGGATGTGCTGGCTCCCGATGTGGTGGCCATCAGCGACGGCGGTGGCATCAAGCAGGCCTCGCCGCGTCCGGTCGTCGGAGCGGACAAGGTGGCCAGGTTCATCGTCGGCGGCCTGACCAAACACGATGTGGCGCTCAGCGTGGAAGCGACGGTGGTGAATGCCGGGCCGGCGCTGGCACTGTTTGTCGATGGCGAATTCGACGGCGTCATCGTGACCCATGTGGAGGACAGCCACATCACCGGCCTCTACTACGTGCGCAACCCGCAGAAACTCACCCACCTCGATTCCGCGACCCCGCTGACCTTGCGTTGACCGGGCCGTATGGGGTCCGTTCCGGGGGCGTCGGAATCGGCAGCATGTAGTCGAGGCGACGGGTACGGCGAACGCTTCGGAGCGGTCAGCTCGTAGGGGTGCTCCGTTCTGGGGCATGTCCCGCACATCCGCCCGGTGTTCGCAGGCGGGAATGCGCGGTGGTCTGTCAGCGAGCGGGTGTGGCCTCGCGGGCGGCAGGCCCGAAGATCGCATCGATGACCAGGGCGATCTGGCCGACAGCGCGCTCGATCGGGATGGTGGGCTGGAACAGGTGGCTCAGGGCCAGGCGGACGACGGTTTCGACTCTGCTGCCGAGTTCGTCATCGGCGAATGCGGGCAACCCGTACTGGGTGCGTATCACGATGGTGAGGGCGGTGGCAGCGCGCCCGAGGACGGGTTCGGGTTCGGTCATCAGCGTGGGCAGCAAGCTGGTGTCGGCGCTGGTGCGGCCGGCCAGTACGGCTTTGAGCAGGGTGTTCTCGGCGGCGGTGCGGAGAGTGAAGTCGACAGCGGCGGTGAGCGCGGCCAGGACGTCGTCGGGGTGGGTGGCGATGGTTTCGGTGATGCCCGCGAGGAAGGTGTCGAGTTCGTTGCTGATGACGGCGTCGGCGAGGTCTTGTTTGGTGCCGATTTCCTTGTAGAGCACGGGCCTGCTCACGCCCACTTCTTTGGCCACGCGCGACATGTTGACCGCGCCCCAGCCTTCGGTGCAGACGAGTTGGCGGGCGGTGTCGATGACGCGGGCGCGCAGCAGTTGACGCATCTCGCTGTGAAAGTTCGGCGCTTCAGCCACGACAGCCATCGTACATCAAAGACGATTTCGTTCACTCGTTGACAATCAGCAGTCATGTGTTTCTAATGAGTACACATCACCTGAAAGTGTAAACGGTCCGGTCGCTACCGATGCCGATGAGGGCAGCAGCGACCGTGCGGGCCGGCTCACCGATCCGAGGAGAACGACGATGACGAGCTCACAGCTGGGGGAGCGCGCCGAAGCGAGCGCCCCGCCGTGGCGTGACCGCAAGCGCTATCTGTGGTTGTTCGGGCTGATCCCCCCGACGGCACTGGGGCTGGCGGCCGCGCTGGTGTGGGTGTTCAACCGGCTCGGCTGGCAGCAGGTGGCGCCGGTGTGGTGGTGGATCGGACCGCTGCTGCTGTATGTGCTGCTGCCGATCCTGGATCGGTTCTTCGGTCCGGACGGGCAGAATCCGCCCGACGAGGTGATCGAGCAACTCGAACACGACCGCTACTACCGCTACTGCGTCTACGCCTACATCCCGTTCCAGCTGGCCAGCCTGGTGTTCGCGGCCTACCTGTGGACGGCGACGGACCTGTCCTGGCTCGGCATCGACGGCGGACTCGGCCTGTGGTCGAAGATCGGCGTCGCGTTGAGCATCGGCGTGATGGGCGGTGTCGGCATCAACACCGCACACGAACTCGGCCACAAGAAGGACGAACTGGAGCGGTGGCTGTCGAAGATCACCCTCGCCCAAACCGGCTACGGCCACTTCTATATCGAGCACAATCGCGGCCACCACGTACGCGTGGCCACGCCGGAGGATCCGGCCAGCTCCCGGTTCGGCGAATCGTTCTGGGCGTTCCTGCCGCGTAGCGTGTGGGGGAGCCTGCGCTCGGCGTGGGAGCTGGAACGCACCCGGCTGCGGCGAACGGGCAAGGGGCCGTGGACCCTTCGCAACGACGTGCTCAACGCATGGCTGATGACGGTGGTGCTGTGGACCGGCTTGACCATCGTGTTCGGGCCCGCGGTGCTGCCGTTCCTGGTGATCCAAGCGGTCTACGGGTTCTCGCTGCTGGAGACGGTGAACTATCTCGAGCATTACGGGCTGCTGCGTCAGCGCACCCCGGCCGGCCGGTATGAGCGGTGCACGCCGGAACACAGCTGGAACTCCGACCACATCGTCACCAACATCTTCCTATACCACCTCCAGCGTCACAGCGATCACCACGCGAATCCGACTCGGCGCTATCAGATCCTGCGCAGCATGGACGGTGCGCCCAACCTGCCCAGCGGTTACGCCAGCATGATCTCACTGGCCTACTTCCCGCCGCTGTGGCGCACGGTGATGGACCACCGCGTGCTCGATCACTACGACGGCGACATCACCCGCGTGAACATCCATCCCGCCAAGCGGGACCGGGTGCTGGCCCGCTACGGGGTGGCGTGATGGCCGTCTACAGCTGCCCGGTGTGCGACTACCGCTACGACGAATCGGCCGGCGCGCCCCGCGAAGGCTTCCCGGCCGGCACCACATGGCCGGCGATCCCCGACGACTGGTGCTGCCCCGACTGCGGGGTGCGCGACAAGCCCGATTTCGAGCCCGTATCCACCACAGGAGCCTGACATGACCACCGACTACAAGCTGTTCCGTTGCGTGCAATGCGGTTTCGAATACGACGAGGCACTGGGCTGGCCCGAAGACGGAATCGCGCCCGGCACCCGCTGGGACGACATCCCCGACGACTGGTCGTGCCCGGATTGCGGCGCCGCCAAAGCCGATTTCGACATGGTCGAGGTCAGCCGCGCATGAGAGGCCGCATCGTCATCGTCGGCGCCGGGATCGCCGGCGCCAGCGCCGCGCGGACCTTGCGCCGGGAAGGCTACACCGGCCAGATCGTGGTACTCGGCGCGGAATCGATACCGCCGTATCGGCGGCCCGCGGTGTCGAAGGAGGCGCTCGCCGGCACCGTCGACCAGGCACGGCTACTGATCGATTCGCCCGAGGCGTGGCGTGCGGCCGAGGTCGAGATGCGCACCGGAACCTGGGTCGAGCAGATCGAACCCGAGCAGATGCGACTCCGGTTGGGCAACGGCGGGATCGTCAGCTACGACAGCCTGTTGCTGGCGACCGGGGCGAGGGCACGCACATTGCCCGGTCAGCATCCGTCGGCGTTGACGATGCGTTCGATCGCCGATGCGCAGCTGTTGCGGGCGCTGGTGTTCGACGGCGGTTCGCTGCTGGTGGTCGGTGCCGGGCTGATCGGCTGTGAAGTCGCCGCGACCGCGCGCGGTCTCGGCGCCGCAGTGACCGTCGTGCACGCGGCGTCGGCTCCGCTCGAGCGGGTCGTACCGCCGCTGCTGGGCGCGCACATGCAGCAGATCCACGCCGACCACGGCGTCGCCATCCACAACGACGTCACCCTCGACGAGCTCACCTACCACGACGGCCGGGTCACCGCGACCGCCGGCGGCCGCAGCTGGAATGCGGCGGCCGTGCTGGTGGCCATCGGGTCGGTGCCCGACACCACCCTCGCCGAGACCGCGGCAGTGCAGATCGACAACGGGATTCGCGTCGACCAGCACTACCGGACATCGGTGCCGGGCATCTACGCCGCCGGCGACGTCGCCAACCGCTACACCCCCGAACTCGGCGGCTACGAACGCAGCGAGCATTGGAACAGTGCCCAGGCCCAAGGAGGGGCGGCGGCGCGGTCGATGCTCGGCGCGGCGCCGGGCGTTGCCGAGATCCCGTGGGGCTGGTCCACCCAGTACGGGGTGAACCTGCAGTTCGCAGGCCGTATCCGGCCCGGTGACGAACTCGTGGCTCGCGGCGCGGGCAGCGCGACGCCCGCGGTGCTGGCCTTGCGCGCAGGCAGACTCGTCGGCGCGGCGGGTGTCGGCTGCCCGGCCGATATCCGTGCCGCCCGCACCCTGATCGCGCGCGGCGCCTCCCTCGACCCCGAAGCCTGCGCGCAGGGGCCGCTCGAATCCGCTGTCCGCGACACCGAATCGGTTTCGGTGCGGTGATCCCGTGCGTGAGCGTCACCGCCTTCGACTGGTATCTGGCCGGTCAGCGGCGGCGCTCGGCGCGAGCGTGGCGCCGGTGTCGGCGGGCAGCGTGGCGTGCGGCGATCGCGGGCTGGGCATGGAGCTCGCCCCACTGATCTCTGCCGAGCGCCGTCAGGAGGATGCTGTCGGGAGATGAAGTGGGCGTCCAACCGGGCGGTGCTGTTCGGCGGGTGCGCGAGGCTGCCGTCTGGCCAGGTGGTCCAGTGCTGCCGCTGGTGTTCGGAAACGACTGAGCAGTACCGTGCCTGCATGACGTTGATCGATATCGAGGACCTGCCCACCGCCACGTCCGACGTCTTGCGGCGGCGTGCTCGCGCGGCCGGGCTACCGGTGCGCCAGTATGTGCGCCGAGAGTTGACGGCACTGGCGGGCCGGCGGGTACCCATCGACGCGGTCGTGCAGTTCCTTGCCGACGAGCGGCCGGGACACCCCGCCGCCGAGCTCGACGCGGGCGCCCTGGCCTTGATCAACATCTACGACCTGCCCGCTGAGGCTTGGAGCGTATTCAACGCGCGCGCCGCGGCAGCAGGCATGCCGCTGAGTGCCTACGTGCGCAGCGAACTGATCACCTCGGCCCGGCGCAGCTCCGTCGACGACGCCGTGCTCGAGATCCGTGAGATCGTCGACAACGCACCGGGCCTGGAACTGGACATGAAGACGGTGATCGAGTCCGTGCGCTATGCACGCGGTATGTAGCCGGCACAGCCGAACACGACGCCCTGGCACTGCTGTCCATGGCCGCTCACAGCGCGGGTGCCCGGTAGCAGGTGAGAGCATCAGGTAGGGCTCGAAGCCCGAGGAGTTCGCCGCCGCGTTCGGAGCTGAACTGTGCTCCGGCCACAGATGCCGGCCTCGGGGAGACCGGTCGATGGGGACGGATGTGCGGTCGCGGTCGGCTCCCCAAACCACCACGAAAAATCCGTTGGCCGGCAACCGACTCCACTGCTACCGTCGCAGGGACCGTGCCAAAGGACGAGGAGGTGGTATCCGTGAACGCAGTATCGACATGGGTGCTCCCCTCAGGGGTCACGGTCGGGCGATAGGTCGTCCGGGAGCGCCGTTCGTGAGCACTCCCGAAAGGCACCATCGTGCAATTTCTTTCCGAACAGCGTCTCGACGACGACATCATCGAGCGCACCTTCACCCTCGATGAGATCCCCGGCCTCCTGTGGACGCCGGCGGCCACCTCCGCGTCGGCCCCGCTGATCCTGCTCGGCCATCCGGGCGGACTGCCGGCGATGTACCCGCGGCTACTGGCCCGGGCCCGGCACGCCGTGGCCGACGGCTGTGCCGCTGCCACCATCGAGCTGCCCTGGAGCGGTGACCGGCCCCGATCGGTGGACGCCGACCAGGCCCGCGCCGACCTTCGCCAGGCAGTACAGGCCGGCGAGCCGGTCAGCGACGACATCGTCGAGCGGCTCGTCCTCCCGCTGGTCGAACAGGCCACCCCGGAATGGCGCGCCGCGCTCGACAGTCTCCTGGCGCTGCCCGAGATCGGCGGCCCGGTCGGGTATTCCGGCGGGGTGATCTCCCTCGGCACCCGGCTGGCTGTCGTCGAGCCACGGATCACGGCCGCCGTGCTCTTCGCCGGCAGTTACGTGCCGCGCGCCACCTTCGCCGAGGCACCGAAGGTCACCATCCCACTGCACGTCCTGCTGCAATGGGACGACGAGGGCAATGACCGGCAGATGGCGCTGGACCTGTTCGACGCCTTCGGCTCCACGGAGAAGACGCTGCACGCCAACATGGGCGGACACACCGGCGTGCCGGCATACGCCCAGGAGGAGGCGAACCGCTTCTTCACCCGGCACCTGAGGTGAGACCGGGGCGTCGGTCCGGAAACCGATAGCACTGCGGCGATCGCCGCGGTTACCAGCTTGCCTGCCGCTGGCGACAGTCGGCAGCGGCAGGCAAGTCGAGCCTCGGTGACGGTCCGGCCGGAGCGCAGTCAGTCGATGCCTTCGACGATGCGGAAGTCGCGCTCGACGCCGTCGGGCAGAGCCACCAGCGCCTTCTGATATGCCTCACTCTCGTATGCCGCGACGGCCTGGTCGAAACTGTCGAACTCGATCAGGACGACACGCTGCGCGAGGCCGGCCTCGTACGCCGCGACTCGCCCGCCACGGGACGGAATCAGCGACAGGACACGCCCACCCCCGGCCTGAACAGCGGGACCGGCCAGCTCGTCGTAGGCAGCCAGCCGCGCAGGGTCGGACATGGCGGGGTCCCGCGCGGCCACCCGGATCGGCATCGCACAGCCCGCACTCAGCGCCCGGATCCGCCGATTGGAGAAGGAACTCGGTACCGCTCTGCTGGTGCGCAACACCCGCAGCGTCGTCTTGACCGCGGCCGGTACGGCTCTGGCCGAGTCGGCGCCGCCCGCGCTGGCGGCACTGGACCGGGCCTGGGGCACCGCCCGCAGCGCCGCGGCCGGTGAACTCGGCACGCTGCGCATCGGATACAGCTTGTCCACTGGCGCCGAGACGGTACCGGCCCTGGTGGACAGGCTGATTCGCGGCAACAGTGGGCTCGAGGTCGCCGCGGTCCCGATGGCGACGCCCGACATCACGCCCGCGGTCGCCGACGGCCGTCTCGATGCCGGGATCACCCGCGGTGAACAGCCGGGCCGCGGCGTGCGCCGGTTCCTGCTGCGGCGGATGCGCGTCGGGGTCCAGCTGGCCCAGCACCATCCGCTGGCCGGATGCCCGGAGATCGAGATCTCCGACGCGGCCGCGTATCCGCTGCGCCTCCCGGACCGCGCGGCCAACCCCGTGATCCACGACCAGCTGGCCGCACTGTTCCGAGACACCCAGCCCCACCCCCGATTCCACACCCCCGCCGTCTCCTTCGACATGTCTCAACGCGACCTGCGTGACGGGATCACTCTCGCCCCGGCCGGAGAAGCCGCGGCCACAGTGGCACCGGTCGGTCTCACCTGGCGACCGCTGCGCGCCGCGCCCCGCCTGACCATCCACCTGGTCCTCCCACGCGAACAGTCGCCGCTGCATCGCCGCATCCGTACCGTCGCCAAAACCGTGGCGCACGAGCTGCACTGGCTGCCGGACTGACGTGAACCCCAAGCGGCTGTCGGCGGCTCGCCGAACACGAGCCCATGCCCGTCATCGGCGCCGCCCGCCACCTCATGACCACGGGCATCGCTCTGCGCGTCGATGCGGCCGGCGGTCCAGGCCGATGAAGTCGAACTAGACGCCCTCGGCATGGCCCGACCGGCGCGGCATACGGGTGCCGTGTGCACGGGCGGGGGCGGCGTAGATGACGGCTCGGAGCGGATTCGCAACGAAGGCCGAGGGCATTCGTCCGCGGCCGGGACACCATAGGGCCGCAGAGAAACCGATCCAGGGCGGCCGAGCGGCGCGCGGCACCTGGCCACTGCCGACGCTGGGCGTGACGGACCGTCGCGCGAGCTGGGCGAATGGTCGCCCGACCGCGAAGAAATCGATCGGCACATCCAATGCCTCACCAAGTTTGACGACCTGGTCGGGACGTGGCGGCGATGTCCAGGACTCCTACTGGCTCACGGCCGCCCCCGACACTCCGACCACGGCCGCGAGCGCGGCTTTGGTCAGCCCGGCCAACTGACGGCGCTAGTCGTTGGCTTCGACCAGCTCGGCGTCATCGATCTAGCGGGCGAACAGACTCAGCGCGCACAGCCTCTCCAACGCGGTCTGTTCATCCGGGTCGAGCTCGTCATCGGGCAGGTGCCCGACAGGGTTGCGGATCGCGCGGAAACAGCCGGACCCGAATTCGAGTACGCCGCCTTGCATCGACTTCGCGGTTTGTTCGTCGCCGATCTCGGTGAACCGCAGCCGAGGTTTGCCAGTCTCAGGCGCCTTGTCCGAGAAGGCTTGTTTCACCAGATCGGTTTCAGAGACATCGCGTCGACCGAGCTTGGCCTGAAGTTGGGAGTTGATGGCCTTGGTACTCCATCACTGGATGACGACTTCGTGGTGGTCGCTAGCGACCACGACTTCGTTTCGTACGATATAGACCTCGATGTAATGGCGCCCAGGGTATTTCGTGCTCTCGAACCGGGCATCTTCTGCCTGGTTGGGAGCAATGAGTGCCCCGCGAAGAGCGGCCGCAGCAGTCGCTGCGTCCCCACGATTTCGGACCTTCCAGATCACCCGGTAGGGGCGTGGGGCATCCGTTTTGACTGTGAACCTCAGGCGCAGGCCGCGACGTACGGGCTTGCGATCCCGAAGGATCCGAGCACGTCCGCCGTTGAGTTCCAATACCCTGCCGTCGATGGTGGCGGTGTATCGCGGTTGAAATCTGTAGCCCTGCTCTTCGATGAACTCCTCGCCGGGTGCACGGACATCCAGGACGGGGCGGCGCGATCGTGCGGCGGCCACGATCGCAGCTTTTGCTTCGGTGACTTCAGGTGTGACGAACTCTGGCCCGAACAGCTTCTGCCAGGCTGCGACCGCGCCTGCTTCAGTCGTCGCGTCGCGGGCTTCGCGGGCCCAGCCGGCGTACTTTTTGATCATGGTCCTGAAGGTGGAGTATTTCTCCTCGTCCCAGCGGTGATTGAACGACGTGCCAGGGCAACTCGGGTCGTCGAGCAGCGGCATCATCTCGTGGAGGTCGAGGTAGCTGTCGAGATCTTCGAGCAAGGTAACCAACGTCGTCGGGATGTCAGCGTAGCGGTCTGCGACGTCGAAGGGCTGCACCCGGCCACCGACCAACGTCGTCAAGATCACGGACTTGCAGTCGAAGGTGTTCTTGTAGTCCCGCAGGTACTTCAGCAGACGGATGACCCGTCGAAGGTTGCCACCGGCGAGCTCGTCGCGTTCGCGCATCCACTGAGTGAACCCATCGGGATTGGTGTCTTCGAAACAGTTGTCGCGATAGTTGACGATGACCTGCCTGCCGTCGGCGAGTGTCAGGTGCGGGACGACATCGACGTGGCAGTCGTTGGCGTATCCGATACGGACGCATCGGTTCTTCTTGCGGACCTTGTCCTTGTAGGTCGCTGTCCGTTTGAAGGCCGCACGTACCTCGCGCAGATACTGGCCTGGGTCGTCGGACCAATCCAAGTTCTCCTCGACGTGTAGCAGGAAGTCGGCGTCGAACTCGTCGAACTCACCCACCGGGTTGATGATCGTGTGGTGTGCCCACGAACCCTGCGGGAGGTGCTCCTTGTACATCGGGCCGATCGTCGGATCCCGCTGTAGTGCGTTGACGATCGCGTTGACGCGGTCATCGAGTTGGGTGAGCTTCCACGCCTTGAGGTTCACCGTCTTGTCGAGGAATGCCTCGAAATGCGCGTTGGTGTCCATCAAATCTCCAGTGCGTGCTGATAGCCGGTGGGGGTCAGGTCGTAGAGCACAACTTTCGGCCGCAGATCGCGGGCCTTGAGAGTCTGTCCAAGGCTCACGGCCGCCGAGACCGGAAGTGCTCCGAATACGTGCAGCGTCGCCACACCGGGCCGACTGGCTTCGAGCTCGGAGAAGAATCGGCGCACAGCGGTTCTGAACTCCACGACCGAGGCAGGGTGGGCGATCACGTCTTCGTGGGACTGCTGGCCGGTCGGAGTCACGGTGAATGCGGGCAGCCCGACGACAGCTTCGGGCAGTTGTGGTGGCGTCGTAGTGCCGGACAGGTTGGTGATCAACACCGCCTCCGCGGCGTCGGACGCTCCAGCGACAGTGGCGTCGACGGTGAAGGTGGTGATGTCTCCGGCGGTTGGCCACTGCCATTTTCCGGTCGATCGGTGGCGCTGGTAGACATCGGTATCGATGCCGTCATCAAGCGACCAACCCAGATAGACCAGCAGCGGCAATCGAGCGATCGCGAAGACACTCAAATGGGTGAGATGGCCCTGCTCGACACCGTCAGCGACCCGACCACCGACGAAAATATCGATTGTTCGCGCTGCGGAGGCGTAGTACCCGTTGGTGGGTGATTCCTCACCCGGTATTCGGCACAGGTCGAGTTCGAGGCCCTGTTGGTCATAGCTGGCGGGAAAGAGGGGAAATCGATCGCTGGACTGGAGAACAGCGGTCGCGGCGTCGGTCGCGTCAACTCGCATCATTGCACCCCGGATAGCGCCGAACATCCGCAGCACTGTCGTTCGCCGGTCTGCGGTCAAGCCGGTTTGATGCCGGATCTCGGCCTCGTGAGCTGCTTTGCGTTCTTGCAACATCTGGGCAGTGACAACTTCGGCGACCTTCGCCTTGTCGATCTCGTTATGGCAGTTCGCACATGCCAGCAGAACGTTCTCCGGCGTGTCGCGTAGATCGAGGGGCAGCTCACTCATGCCACGCGGGGAGCGCTCGGCTTGTGCCTGGCCAACGATATGAGCGCCTTCACCGACAGGTACCTCGAAGCCGGTCAACTCCCCGTGCAGCAGATAGGATTTGCACAACGTACAGCGGCCGCCAGCGCGCACCCACAAGATCCGGCGGTCTTCGCTCGACATCGCCATCAAATAGCCCCATCTCATTGATGCTGTGGATCAGCCGACTGGATCGCGACGAAGCTACAGGAGGGCACCGACAAGTTCGCGGCCTACGACCTGGAGGATCGCTCAGGGGGTCTTTCGGCGGACGCGGGGATTTCTTCTCGCGTCCGAATGTCGTTGTCGGTGAAATACCGCGTCCTGGCGCGAACGCACCCTCAACGTCGAGTCGGTCGTCTCGTCACTCCGTGCTGCGGTCAGAGACCGAGACGCGCGCATCAGCGACCTCACCGGCCAGCTCTACGACCCCGAGGGCAACCACGTCGCCGAGGAAAACGCGAAGCTCCGCAGCCGTCTCAGCACGCTAAACGGAACCCTCGCCGAGGCCAACCAGGAGAACCGCGCTCTGCGGCGCTCCCTCGACGGCGCCCGCGCCAACGTCAAACGCGAGCAGGAAAGAAGCGTCACTCAGCTCTTCTGTCAATAGTTGGCCCGCCTGCGGGCACATCGACGGATCTCAATGGTCGCCGACCTCACCAACTCTTCGGCACAGCGTCAACAGTCCACGCGCTCGCTGGCAGAACGGACATTCACAGGCCCAAACCAGTGGCGTCTGGATGGCGAACTGCCTGGCATGGGCGAGACAGAGGTCAGCGCTGCCCCAAGGATCGTCGGCCAGGTGAAGCAGAACCTCACGGTCCTCGGGGCATCCCTCGGCCTGGCAGGTGAATCCCGGGCCGTCGCCGTCGATCAGCCTTCACGATCAGCCCGCGGTCAGGTCCACCACGACAGCGAACCCCGATCCAACGTCAAGCGCCAACGGGAACGGGAACACCGTTCCCCTGAACATGTCTGCCGGTCAGCGAAACCCGGGGGGCAGCATCTTCCGAATATTCTCAGCCATGCGCTGCAAGTCCTTGGGAGGCAGGGCCTTCTGCGCCTGCTCGGCCATGCGTTGCAAGGACTCCGGGGGCATCATCTCCTGCGCCCGCTCGGCCATCTGCCGCAAACTCTCGGGCGGCAATGACCTGCTCACCTCTTCAGCGAACCTGCGATTCTGCGCACTTGCATACCCCGCGCTCACGGTCTGGAACGGCAGATCCCGAAACGGGTCCGGGAACTTGGCATTCGACGCACGCCGGTTAGACCGCTCGACCCATTTCGCACGCCGGGGATCATCAGGCAGCGCCTCGGCCGACGTCACAACAACGTCCAAGACTTCGTTCTTCGATGAGACCGTGATGTCGCCGAACACCCGGAGCTTCTTGGTGATGTCACTGTCGCTGAGGTCATGCCGGACGAACCTGACATCGACTTCTGTGTCGACTGCGAATCGCGCAGTCCATCCGGACTCCCCGCGGAGAGCGCCTTCGCTGAACTCCCATCCATCATGCTGTTCTCGAGTCCCGATGATCACACCCGCAACGGCCGCGAGAGGCAGTGCTGCCTGCTCTGGATCAACTTCCAACCCGAAAGTAGCTGACATCAGTCGTTCCGCGAGCGGCTTCCTGTCGATCTGATCGGCGAGGGCCTTGAGGTCCGGCTCCGGGATCGGCGCGAACCGGGCGGCAATGTGTTGTTCCAACCGCTTCACGCTGACCACGTAGTTCACTCGGCTCGACAAGCCTCGTTCGTCGAGGTCCTCACGCAGATCCTGGTGGAACAGAATGGGGCAATCATCACGCTCGCCGGTGTTGTCCCCAGTCCAGCTGCCGGGCTTCGGCCCGAAGTCGTCGTGGTTGTCGCTGACGAACCACACCTCGGCATCAGGACGGTCCTGCGCGATGGCCAGAACGGTGAGCCAGATCAGGGTGTCGCGAAAGCCATCCTTGTCCTTGGCATATGGAGCGCGCAGAGCGGAAGCGCGGCGGGCGAGGTCCATTAGGTCGGTCGGTGGCGGCGCCACGATGGACGCACCGATCTCACCGAGACGGTCACGAAGCCACTGCTCATATCCCTCGGAGCACTTGTCGATCTCGGCGAGCATCGAGTCCAGCGCGTTACCCAAGCCGAACTCGCCAACCTTGACCCTGGCTAGTGCGCTGCGCTGCTTGTCCCACTCGCGCCGAACGACATTCACCGACTCCATGACCACGACCTCAGGGATTGCGAATTCCACACCCCAAGCGGTCT
This sequence comes from Nocardia sp. CDC519, assembly GCF_059509835.1. Classification (NCBI taxonomy): domain Bacteria; kingdom Bacillati; phylum Actinomycetota; class Actinomycetes; order Mycobacteriales; family Nocardiaceae; genus Nocardia; species Nocardia sp. CDC519. The sequence continues at coordinate 5,776,571 of NZ_CM183377.1, forward strand.
TGTTCTCGATCAGAGACAGCCACTCCTCACGCCGGAGCCTCGGAGAATCCCTGATCATGTTGGTGTCGACCACGACGACGATTTCCACAGCAGCCATTGTTGCTCACGAGCCGGCATACACCCACCTCGACGGCGCGGAAGTCCGACGTCGCGAACGTGTCCGCGACGGCATGACCAGCCTCAACATGATCTCAGCCCCGGCGAATGGGGCACTAATACCGAGGACTGTGCGCGCGATCTCGGAATGTGCCTGGAGCACGATGGTGCGGGTGTTCGCGCCGTGCGCTGAACTCCCGCGCGCAACCGCAGGATGACACCGCTCAGGTCACCGTTCCGGGGAGCAGCACGCGCCGAAGGTACCCGCTACCCAGCCGAGGGCTGCGCGTCGGGCGGCCAAACCAGGACCAGTACGTCGTTGTGACGCCAGTATTCAAACACGACGAGCGCGTTGTCTAAGGCATCGCGGGTCAGCGTGCTCGCTTGTGGCATTGACATTTCGATGACAAGCCTCATTGACCGCAGGCCGCCTTCTGCTACCGACCCCCAGTAGCAGTTCGAATGAGACATCGGACCAGCCGTAACAGTGTCGGCTCAAAGAGAGCAGACCGGGTGAGACGCGTTGCGTGGACGGAGCGGTTCACACGGGAACTCTCCACGAATCGGTGCACCTCGCATGAGATTGGATCAACTCTGCTGCGATAGGACAGGGGTGCACCGCACCGAACCCGCCGCATTGTGGGACGCGCGTACCAGCGACCCCAGTTTTCGCGTCGCCTGTGACTGCGGGGATCCGCGGGCGCGAGCCCGGTCGGCCGACTCCTCGAGCCAACAAGGGCGCCATTTCCTGACCGCCGATAATGTTCACTTATCGGCGGTCAGGTTCGAGCCAATTCCCTTGGGATTCCCTGGATTTCGTTTCGTGTCATTACGTCGCCGCTAACGAAACAAACGCTACGATTTTCCGGTGGCGAACGTATGTAACTTCCCGGGCTGTGCGCGACCGATCACGAAGGGCGGGGGACCGGGCCGGCCGTCGGAATACTGCGACCTTCCCGAGCACACGCGGTGGCGGGCGTGGCGGGAACGTCAACGGCAGCAACAGGAGTCGACGACACCGGGAGATTCCGTCACTGTGACGCAGCCTGGTCCGGCGACGGCGGCGCGGGTGCGCGCCGATGAGCTGCTCGAACAGTTCCGTGGCCTGGCCCAGCAGTTGGGCACCACCCTCAACGCGGCCGTCGCCGAACTCGCCACGCTGGCCGACCCGTCGGTGGCCGAGGCGCAGATTCAGCAGATCCAGGCCGACGCCGCCCGCCGCATCGCCGAAGCCGAAGTGGCCGCCGCCGATGCCGAACAGGCTCGCCGCGCCGCCGACGAGCAGCGGGTGCGCGCCGAAGAAGCCGCCGAGGACGCTGCTGCGGCCGCCGAAGCGGCCGAGGCGCGCAGTGCCGCCGCCGAAGCCGACACCGCCCGGGCTCGCGCCGATCGCGACGAGGCGCTGCGCGAGGTCGAAGCGGTGACCACACAGGCCGCTGCCGATGTCTTCGCCGCCCGCAGCGTCGCCGACGCCGAGATTCGCGCTGCGCGTCAGGAATGCGCCGACGACATCGAACGGCTGCGCGAACAGACCCGTGAAGATATCGAACGGGTACGCACCACCGCGGCCACCGAGATCGAACAGATTCGCCGCGCCGCCACCCAGCAGGTCACCGCGGCCGCCGCCGAACGTGATCTCGCTGTCCAGCGCGCCGCCGACGCCGAACGAGCCATCGAACGCACCGAACGCACGGCCGCCGAACGCGCGCACACGATCCAGGAGCTACGCGCCGAACTCGAGCGGGCGCGCACCGAACTCGGCCACGTCCGCACCGAACTCGCCGACACCCGCCGAACCGCCGCCACCGACCTCACCGCGGCGCGTGCGGAAGCGGCTGCCGCGATCGACAAAGCCCACGCCGACGCGGCTGCCCGCATCGCGGCCCTCGACGACGCTCGCGCGCAAACCTTGGCCCGCGCCGAACGCGCCGAACGCCAACTCGACGCGCTCCTGGAATCAGCCGGCAAGACAACCGATGTCGGGTAGCGGACCGGCCGGTGCTCGCATACTGGCGCGATCGAGGCGATTCCCGCAGCGGGATCACCACCTCCGGCACGCTCGGCGGATATGCCGTCCGGCCAGGCGTGCCGTGAGGTGGTGATCATCGAGGTGGCCCCGCGTGCTCGTCTGCGGTAAACGACTGCCGTCCTGCGGCCACTGCCCGTGGCGTGGCTCCCCGCGGAAGCGGCACCGCGGCGTTGTCAGTAGCCGACGGTGATGCGTTGGCGGAGGAATGCGTTGCGTTCCAGGGTGTCCACCGCGGCGGAGGCGAGGTCGCCGATGGTGATACGGCTGTCGCCGTTGGCGTCGGTGACGGGGGTGTCGCCGGCTTCGGTCCGGTAGACGCCGGTGCGCTCGCCTGGAATGAGGTGCATGGGCGGTGGGCTCAGGTAGGTCCAGTCGACGGCGGCGCCGTCGCGGCGGAGGATGTCGAGGGCATCGGCCTGGTCGAGCGCGGTCTCCCGGTATTGGGCGGGGAAACTCGGTGAGTCGACGAACCGTTGGCCGTTCGGGGCGAGCAGGCTTCCGCCGCCGCCGATGAACAACAGACGTCGAACGCCGGCCTCGATCAAGGCGGAGGCCGCCTTGGGAACGAGGTGGTCGGAGCCTTTGACCGAGGCGACCACGGCATCGTGGCCTGCGACCGCGGCGCGGATGGAGTCCGGGTCACGGACGTCGAGATCGGCGCTGGACAGCGCCGACACCCGGTGCCCGCGGGCGGTGGCCTCCCGGGCGATGGCGCCGCCCAGGTTGCCGGTTGCTCCGATGACGGCGATCTTCATGGTGAACTTCCTCAGGAATCGGTCGATGAGCGCGACGATGTCGGGCAGTTTGTCTTCCAGTGCGAAGTGGCCGGTGTCGAGGATGTGTAGTTCGGCGTCGGGCAGGTCGCGCCGGTAGGCGTGGGCGCCGGGTTCGGGGAAGAACGCATCGCCGCGACCCCAGATGATCAGCGTCGGCGGCTGGTGCCGGCGAAGCCACGCCTGCCAGGTGGGGTAGAGCTCGACGTTGCTGCGATAGTCCAGGGCCAGGGCGAGTTGGGCGTCCTTGCGTCCGGGAAGGTCGAGGAAGTGCTGATCGAGCGTCCATCCGTCGGGGGAGACGAGCGAGGGATTGCTGGTGCCGCCTTCGTACTGGCTCCGGGTGACCGGCAAGGTGAACAGGTCGCCGAGCTCGTCGGCCGCCGCGTTGATCGTGTTGCGGGCCAGCTCCGACAGGCCTTCCTCGTAGGCGTTGGCGTTCTGCACGATCAGCCCGGCGATCCACTCGGGGTGCCTGGTGGCCAGGCGCAGGCCGATGGGCCCACCGAAGTCGAAGGCGTAGAGCACGAATCGGTCCAGACCCATCCGTTGCACGAATCCTTCGACGGTATCGGCCAGGGCGTCGAAGGAGTACACGAAACCGTTCGGGGTCTCGGTGTGCCCGAAGCCAGGGTAGTCCGGGGCGATCAGCCGATAGCGGCCGTCGAGGGCGTCCATGAGCCGCCGGTATTGGTGCGACGCGGACGGGAAGCCGTGCAGCAACAGCAGTGTCGTGCCGTCCGCCGGCCCGGCCTCCCGGTAGAAGACCTGCACCCCGTCGACGTCCACGAACCCGTGCCTGACCTCAGGAACGTTCATCACTAATGCCTCTCTCTATCAAGAACGCATTAGATCAAATCAGGCTAGTTCTAATGTGTCAACCCGCTGAGATATCATTAGAACCATGGATCTGCTGATCGGTGAGCCACTCGCGTTGGACCTGCTCAACACTCGTGCGTCCACCCGCGACGGCGAGATCGATGCACTCGACAGCGTCGAGGCCTTCGAGCGCTGGCTGGCGCGGCAGGCCGACCGGATCACCGCACCGTCCTCGGTCACGACCGCGACGCTGACCGCGGTCGGTGAACTCCGCGAACACATCCGCACAGCCGTCGAGGCGGCCCGACGCGGCGACCCAGTGCCCACCCAGGCTCTCGACGCCGTCAACCGGGCGATCCGCACCGCCCCCGCCTACCGGATCCTCCAGCCCGATCTCGGCGTCATCGCGGGTCGGCACGGCGACAGCCTGGCTCGCCTGCTCGCCCAGCTCGCCGAGGCGGCCGTGGACCTACTCGGCGACCCCGCGGTCGTGAAGGTCCGTGCCTGCGAGGGACCGCAGTGCCGGATGCTCTTTCTGCCCACCCATCCGCGCCGCCGCTGGTGTTCCCCAGCGCTCTGCGGCAACCGTGCCCGCGTCGCCAGGCACTACCAGCGCCACAAGAACGCATGAACGGCGCCGCAAGCGTTTTCCGAGGGCCGGCGCAGCTCTCGGATCCGCGGCCGGCGGGCGCCGCGTGCGGGTGCCTGTCCTGACACGATCCGCCCAAGCACCCGAACAGGCGGCACGACATCAGATATCACGTGCGGACCGCCGGTGGTGGTCACTCGGTGCGCCCACCGGGTGTGGCTCCGGAGCAGGGCCGAGATCACCCGTGGCCGCGGCAGTGGAAACCGCCGTTGCGGCGGTCGGCGGCGACCGCACACCCGAAAGCAGCGCCTACGCATGCGCCGAGGACCGCTCCGGTGAGCAGACATGCGCCGAGCAGGGTTGCCGTGAGCAGTTCTGCACTGTCGACAATGGCCGACAATGTCAATGCAGGAGCCAGGTAGCAAGCGGCCACCGGGGAAATCAGCAGCGCTCCGACAACAGCGCCGACGAGAGCCCCGATCGACAGGGGCGAAGCTTTCACTCCCACAATCTACTGCGCGCGCAACCGCTTCGGCAGAGAGTCGCCCGAGACTGCTCCGCCACAGTGAGCCGTGACCGGCAGCCTCGGTGCCTTCGACGCGGGAGCACACTCGACCGAGCAGGGTGCGGCGGGTGAATGCCACCCTGACCGGGCGAATGTGGCAATCGTTCGGCAAACGGCACGGGTTGGCCATATCATGTCGCTATGCCCACCTACGAGGATTCGGGTCCGATGTCGGTGTTGGGTCGCGGTGTGCGGCAGACGGTCCTGGTTGTCGGCATCTGCTCGGTGCTGCTCGGGGTCGTGATCATGATGTGGCCGGGGAAATCGGTGGCGACGCTCGCCGCATTGGCCGGGGTGTATCTGCTGGTCGGTGCGGTACTGCAACTGACCATCGCATTCGCCTCGGGACTCGGCCGTTTTCCCCGCGTATTGATGTTCCTCGCGGGCGCGGTATCGGCGGTACTCGGGCTGCTCGCGTTCCGCAGCGGGGACTGGGTGCTGCTGGTGGCGATGTGGCTCGGTATCGGTTGGGCAGTACGCGGGGTGGTGCATGCGATCGCCGCGGTATGGGACGACGACGACACTCCGGGGCGTGGTGCGCACGAGGTGATCGGGCTGGCGACATTGATCGCCGGGATCGTGGTGGCGATCGTGCCATTCGATTCGGCCGACGTCCTGGCCGCCACCGCCGGTTGCTGCATGATCGCTCTGGGGATCACCGAAATCCTCACCGCCCGTAAAGCTCCCGCCGAGCCGCCGTCGCAGCCGGCGGAAACCGAACCGGCTCCGCCTCGGCCCGCGCCGCCGCGCCCGGCCGTCGATACCACCATCGTCATGCCACCCGGCAGCGGACACGCCATGGGGCGCTGAAACGCCGAACCGCTGGCGGCCCGGCCGTCCAGCGGGTTGACTTGACGGTATGGGAACACCAGATCAGCGTCGTAATTCGCTCGGCCCGACCGGGTTCCAGCCGCCCCGCACCCCGGCCGAGCTGGTCGTCGTCACCCACGGCGCGGCCGCCGCCATCGACCCCGCCGCCCTGCGCGAGAACGCCTCGGCCGAAACGCGGCTGGGGGAGCTGCTACCGAACGCGGCCCTGTCGCGGGTGTTCGGTCCGCCGCGGCGACTGGAGCACCGCCTGGCGGGCACCCCGGTCGAACCCGCGGGCGCCGAACTGCTGAACTACTTCACCGTCGCCGGTGTCGAGGACGACCTGGAGGCCGAAGCCGAACGGCTGCGCGCCGATGACGCCGTCGCCGCCGCCTATGTGAAACCACCCGCCGAGCCGCCGCTGGCACCGCCGATCAGCACCACCGTCGCCGATGTCGCGGCCCGAGCCCTCACCGAACCACCCGCGGTGACACCGGATTTCCTGACCCGCCAGGGATATCTGGGCGCGGCGCCGGACGGGGTGAACGCGCAGTGGGCGTGGACTCGGCCAGGTGGCCGCGGCACCGGAGTCAGGGTGATCGATGTCGAGGGCGCGTGGCGGTTCACCCATGAGGATCTGCTCGACAATCAGGGCGGGATCATCGGCGGCAGTCCGTCACCGGATCTGGGGTGGCGCAATCACGGAACGGCGGTGGCCGGGCAGATCAGCGGCGACGTCAACGGTTTCGGCATCACCGGGATCGCACCGGAAGCCGGGATTCGCGCGGTATCGGTGTTCGGTGGCGGCGGTTCCGCGGCCGCGATCCGGTCGGCCGCCGACGCGTTGAGCGCGGGCGACATCCTGCTCATCGAGTTGCATCGCCCGGGACCGCGATTCAACTACGCCGGTCGCGGCGACCAGCGCGGCTACATCGCCATCGAATGGTGGCCCGACGACTGGGCCGCCATCCGTTACGCCATCGGCCGCGGCGTCGTGGTCGTCGAAGCCGCGGGCAACGGCGGCGAGGATCTCGACGCGGCGCTCTACGACAACAAGCCTGCCGAATTCCCGTCGACGTGGCGTAATCCGTTCCGCAGTGGCGTCGCCGATTCCGGTGCGATCGTGGTGGGTGCGGGTGCGCCGCCGCCGGGCACCCACGGGCGCGATCACGGCCCGGCCCGCTCTCGGCTGGACTTCTCCAACTACGGTGCCCGCGTCGACGCCCAGGGCTGGGGGCGTGAGGTCACCACCACCGGCTACGGCGATCTACAAGGCGGCGGGGACGAAGACCTCTGGTACTCCGACACCTTCAGCGGCACCTCGAGTGCCTCACCCATCGTCGTCGGCACCATCGCCTGCTACCAGGGCGCGCTCGCGGCGGCAGGGGCCGGGCGCGGCACCCCCGAGCAGATCCGGGCACGGTTGCGCGCCACCGGGAGTACCCAAACCGAGGCTCCGGGCCGCCCGGCGACACAACGGATCGGCAACCTGCCCGATGTGCGGGCGCTGCTCGGAGACGGCGCGGCGAAGGATGCCTGAAGTGATCTGCTGAAGTCGTGCCTGGTGTGGGTTGGCGGTAGCGCGAAGGTCGGCCGGTCGGGTTCGACGTGGCCGCAGCGGATTCAGTGCAGCAGCCCGTTTACGGTCACGCCGGCTCGAGTCCTTGGCGATCCCGAGAAAATCGATTGCGGCCACACCGCGCATCGGCGACGCTGACCGCATGCTCGACGACGCACAGGTCGCTGACTTCATCGACAACGGCTTCGTCCGGCTCCGCGGCGCCTTCTCCCACGAACTCGCCGCACAATGCCGCGACATCCTGTGGCGCGATATCGACCCCGCCACCCGGACCGGACCAGCCCTCGGCCTCGGCGACTACCACCAGCAACCATTCCTCGACGCCGCCAACACCCCGACCCTGCACGCCGCGTTCGACACCCTCGTCGGCCGCGGCCGCTGGCAACCACGCGACACGCTGGGCGGGTTCGTCATCCGATTCCCCGGCGACGAACCCGCGGTCCTCGACGGCTGGCACGTCGACGTCAGCTACCCCGGCGAACACTCCACACCGGGCGACTACCTCACCTGGCGCGCCAACATCCGCTCCCGCGACCGCGCTCTGCTGATGCTGTTCCTGTTCACCGATATCGGCGAACACGACGCCCCCACCCGGCTGCGCGTGGGCTCCCACCACCACATCGCGCGCCTCCTCGAACCCGAAGGCGACACCGGCCTCGACGCCCGCACACTCGCCGCCCACGCCGACCCCGCCACCGCCCACCTACCCACCGCCTACGCCACCGGCCACGCCGGCGACGTCTACCTGTGCCATCCCTTTCTCGTGCACGCCGGACAACCCAACCGCGGCAACACCCCACGCATCCTCGGACAGCCCAAACTCGCGCCCACCCGGGCACTACGCATCGACGGACCAACCGAGCACCTCGCACCGGTCGAACTCGCCATCCGGCAAGCGTTACGCCGCTGATCAGGCGCGTTCCGATACCCTGCGACGATGGCGACCAGTGCAACCTTGCGGATCTCCCGCCTGCGCGCGCTCATCGAGCACCCCAACACCGGCGACAGCGAACGCGCCACCGCCCAGCGCATGCTCGACCGCATCCTCACCAAAACCGGCACCGGACCGGCCGTCGGTGACCGCACCTACGGCAACCGCCACCACCGGGTAGGCCGCCACGCCGACCTCGAACGCATCGCCGACATGATCCGCGCCGACATCGTCCTGGCCCGCGCCACCTTCGCCCCACGCCCGGCCCACCCCGGCGAACCCGCCCTGCGCGACCCCATCGGCGACGCCCCACCCCAGATCACCTACACCGTCGACACACCACACCACAGCTGCATCGACATCACCATCGACAACGTCCCACCCGAATGGGGATGGGTACGCGAGGACGGCATCGACATCATCAGCCCCGCCCTGCAAACCCTCGCCGACGAACTGGCCGACCTCATGAACGGCTACAACCACGACGGCAGCGACATCGACAAACGCTTCTTCGGCCGCGTCCGCATCCCCGACCTCACCCTCGTCTGGTAACCCGCGGACGACAATTCGCCGGCCAGCGGCGACAGCCCTCGACCAACCCCGGCGATTTGCCACCCGGATGCCGGGCCCGCATGCGATCGTGGAGGCAACCAGCATCGAACGGAGGACGTGCGATGAAGGCTCTGCAATACGCGGCGGTCGGTGCCGAACCGGAAGTCCGCGACATCCCCACCCCCGAACCGGGCCCAGGGCAGGTCCTGCTGAAAATCACCGCCGCCGGGGTCTGCCACTCCGACGACTTCGTCATGTCCCTGCCCGCCGAAGCCCTCACCTTCCCGCTGCCACTCACTCTCGGCCACGAAGGTGCGGGCACCGTCGCCGCCCTCGGCGCGGGCGTCACCGGTCTCGAACTGGACCAGGCGGTCGTCGTCTACGGCCCCTGGGGCTGCGGCACCTGCTGGTTCTGCTCTCGAGGCGCCGAGAACTACTGCTCCCGCGCCGCCGAACTCGGCATCTACCCACCCGGCCTCGGCGCACCCGGCGCCATCGCCGAATACATGATCGTCGACTCCGCACGGCACCTGGTACCCATCGGCGACCTCGACCCCGTCGCCACCGTGCCGCTCACCGACGCCGGACTCACCCCCTACCACGCCATCAAACGCTCACTGCCCAAACTGGTGCCAGGCACCTTCGCCGTCGTGATCGGCAGCGGGGGACTGGGCCACGTCGCCATCCAGTTGCTGCGCCACCTCTCACCCGCCCGGGTGATCGCCCTCGACGTCAACGACGACAAACTCGCCTTCGCCACATCCGTCGGCGCCCACGAAGCAGTACTCTCCGACGCCGCAGCCGCCGACAACGTCCGCGCCATCACCGGACCCGGCGGCGCAAGCCTCGTCCTGGACTTCGTCGGCTACCAGCCCACCGTCGACACCGCCATGGCCGTCGCCGGCGTAGCAGCCGACGTCACCATCGTCGGCCTCGGCGACGGGCAATCCGCCGCCCGCGTCGGCTTCGGCATCAGCCCCTACGAAACCGCCGTCACCGCACCGTACTGGGGCACCCGCGGCGAACTCATCGAACTCATCGATCTCGCCCACGCCGGCGTCCTCGACATCGCCGTCGAACGCTTCACCCTCGACGACGCGCCCGAAGCCTACCGGCGACTCGCCGCCGGCACACTGCGCGGACGCGCCGTCATCGTCCCCTGACACACCCGCGAACACAGGGGAGAGGCGACCGGCCCACCAGCCGGTCGCCGCCCTACTCACTTCAGATCGAACCGATCCGCATTCATCACCTTGTTCCACGCCGCCACGAAATCGGCGACGAACTTCTCCTTCGCATCATCGGTGGCATACACCTCCGCCAACGCCCGCAACTGCGAATTCGAACCGAACACCAGATCCACCCGGCTCGCCGTCCACTTCGGCGCACCCGACACCCGATCCTTACCGACATAGGTGCCGTCGTCGGCCTCCGACTTCTCCCACCTCGTACCCATATCGAGCAGATTCACGAAGAAATCGTTGGTCAGCGCACCCGGCGCCGAACTCAGCACACCCAACGGCGACTGCTGATAATTCGCACCCAACATGCGCAAACCACCGACCAGCACCGTCATCTCCGGCGCCGTCAAACCCAGCAGATTCGCCTTGTCCACCAGCAGATGCTCGGCCGACAGCAGATTGCCCTTGCCGTAATAGTTGCGGAACCCGTCCGCGCTGGGCTCGAGCACCGCGAACGACTCCACATCGGTCTGCTCCTGCGTGGCATCGGTCCGCCCCGGCGTGAACGGAACCAACACCGGCACCCCGGCATCCTTGGCCGCCGCCTCGACCGCCGCACAACCGCCCAGCACCACCAGATCCGCGAACGACACCCGCTTGTTCCCGCTCTGACCGGAATTGAACGACTCCTGAACACCCTCGAGCACACGCACCACCTGCGCCAACTCATCGGGCTCGTTGACCTCCCAGCCACGCTGCGGCTGCAACCGGATCCGGCCGCCATTGGCGCCACCACGCTTATCGGTGCCACGGAACGACGACGCCGCCGCCCACGCCGTCGACACCAACTGCGCCACCGACAGACCCGACGACAAGATCTGCGACTTCAACGCCGCGATATCCTCGGCATCGATCAACTCGTGATCGACCTCCGGCACCGGGTCCTGCCACAACTGCGGCTCCGGCACCCACGGACCCAGATACCGCGACACCGGACCCATATCGCGGTGCAGCAGCTTGTACCAGGCCTTGGCGAACTCCTCGGTCAACTCCTCCGGATGCTCCAGCCAGCGACGCGTGATCTGCTCGTACACCGGATCCATCCGCAACGACAGATCGGTCGTCAACATCACCGGCGGATGCGACTTCGACGGATCGTGCGCATCCGGCACCGCATCCGCGGACGCACCATCCTTCGGAATCCACTGCCACGCACCGGCCGGGCTCTTGGTCATCTCCCACTCATGACCGTAGAGCGTCTCCAGGAACGTGTTGTCCCACTTCGTCGGCGTCGGCGTCCACGTACCCTCCAGACCACTGGTGATCGCATGCGCGCCCACACCAGTGTCGAAACTGTTCTTCCACCCCAAACCCTGATCCTCGAGCGGCGCCCCCTCCGGCTCCGGACCCACACCGTCCGCCGGACCCGCACCATGGGTCTTGCCGAAGGTGTGACCACCCACGATCAACGCCGCGGTCTCCACATCGTTCATCGCCATCCGGGCGAACGTCTCCCGGATATCGCGCGCCGCGGCCACCGGATCCGGCACACCGTTCGGGCCTTCGGGATTCACATAGATCAAACCCATCTGCACCGCCGCGTACGGTTTGGCCAGCTCCCGATCACCGCTGTAGCGCTCATCGCCGAGCCAGGTGTCCTCCGGACCCCAGAACACCTGATCCGGCTCCCAGATGTCCTCCCGACCGAACGCGAAACCGAAGGTCGGCAAACCCATCGACTCCAACGCACAGTTACCGGCGAACACCAGCAGATCCGCCCACGACAACTTCCGGCCGTACTTCTGCTTGATCGGCCACAACAACCGGCGCGCCTTGTCCAAGCTCGCGTTATCGGGCCAGCTGTTCAGCGGAGCGAACCGCTGGGCGCCCTCACCACCGCCACCGCGACCATCCGCGATCCGATAGGTTCCCGCCGCATGCCAGCTCATCCGGATGAACAACGGACCATAGTGGCCGTAATCGGCCGGCCACCAGTCCTGCGAGGTCGTCATCACCTCGAACACATCGCGTTTGACCGCCTCGACATCCAACGACGCGAACTCACGCGCGTAGTCGAAATCGGGTCCGAACGGATTCGACAACTCCGAATGCTGGTGCAGCACTTGCAGATCCACCTGATCCGGCCACCAGTCACGATTGGACCGCGGCCGGCTCGCCTTCGGGGTGGGCGAGGGGATTACCGGGTTCTCGCTCTCACTGACACTGGCAGTGTTCTCACTGGTAGGTGGCTTGTCAGACACGACGTTCCTTTCGAGGAGGGGTGAACCGGGCTGTGATCACCCGTGTGAGGGCATGGACGACGAGCATTCGGGGCACACGCCCCAGTAAATGACCTCGGCCTCATCGAGTACGAAACCGTTGTCATCGGACGCGGTCAGGCACGGCGCCGCACCGACCGCGCACTCCACATCGGCGATCGCGCCACAGCCGCGGCACACCACATGATGATGGTTGTCACCGACCCGGGTCTCATACCGCGCGACCGACCCCATCGGCTGGATCCGGCGCAGTAGTCCCGCCGCCGTCAAGGCACGCAGCACGTCGTACACCGCCTGATGAGAGACCGCGCCCAACGTCTGGCGCACCGATCGCAGAATCGAATCGGTATCGGAGTGGGGATGTTCGTGCACGGCCGACAGCACCGCCACGCGCGGCGCCGTCACACGCAGTGCAGCACCACGGAGCATGCGCTCGAAGTCCGAGGTGGTGGACACATTCAGAAGTATTACCCATTCAAGTGTCCGCCGTGCGGGGTTTGCGATACCGGGTTTCCCGTCCGAGCCGACGGGCGCAGGGGAGCGGTGCCGGGCGGCAGGCGCTCAGCGACTCACCGCGACCACACGCTCCATTCGCGACAACTTCTCCGGATTGCGCACCGCGTACATACCGGTGATCAGCCCGTCGTCGATCCGCAGCGACAACACGCTGTCCAGTTCGCCGTCCAGCCGCAGCACACCCGCGGGCCTGCCATTGACCAGCGTGAGCTCGAACGACGCTACCGGACCCACCCGTTTCCAGCCGTGCATCAGCAACTTCGCCACCGGCAGCGCACCCACCACCGGCCGCGGCAACGCCTGCTTGATGCCGCCGCCGTCGCCGAGCAGCACCACCTCCGGCGCCAGCACATCCAGCAGCGCCTGCACATCACCGGTGTGCAGCGCCCGCTGGAACGCCACGAGCACACTGCGGGTCTCATCCGCCGACACCGGCCCACGCGGGCGTCGCGCCGCCACATGCTCACGCGCGCGGTGGGCGATCTGGCGCACCGCGGCCTGGCTCTTGTCGACGGCCTCGGCGATCTCGTCGTAGCCGAGGGCGAAGACCTCACGCAGGACGAACACTGCCCGCTCGACCGGCGCCAGCGTCTCCAGGACCAGCAGCATCGCCATCGACACGCTGTCGGCCAGCTCGACGTCCTCGGCAACGTCGGGGGAGGTCAGCAGCGGTTCGGGCAGCCACGGGCCGACATAGGATTCGCGGCGGCGTCCGAGTGTGCGCAGCCGGGTCAATGCCTGCCGGGTGGTGATGCGCACCAGATAGGCCCGCCGGTCCCGCACCGTCGGCAGATCGACCTCGGCCCACCGCAGCCACGTCTCCTGCAACACATCCTCGGCATCGGCCGCCGAACCGAGCAACTCGTAGGCCACGGTGAACAGCAGATTGCGGTGCGCGAGAAAGGTCTCGGTGGCAGCATCCACCCGGCCACCCACATTTCCCGGTGCACTGTCCATCCGTCACTCCTGTCCGCTGATCGGCCCGTGTGTCACTCAACTAGACGCCGCGGGCCGTCGATCTGTGACACACGGTGACGATAGCGACCGGCTCGGAGGGGATGGCCCTGATCCCGATTAGTTGACGTAATGTTGATTATCGGTAGTTCTACGGCGCGGCCGGAAGGGGCGGATCAGCTCCGACTGCCGCGCTGAAGATGACGTTTATGAGCAGGTGCCCGCCGAGGTTCCGCGCCCGCGCAGGGTCACTGCTCGACCTTGCATGCACTCGTCGTCTGTATGCAGTTGCTGTCGTTCTTGGCGCGCGCAGCCTGCGACGGCGTTATGTCAGGTCGCGGCGCTGTGGTGTGTGGTCGTTCGGATCTCTGTGGGCCGCCCCGTGCGAGGCCGGAAGCAGCGCACCGCCTCTGGAGCGCGGCATCGCGTGCCGATGTGCGCGAAGTGCCTACTCGACGGACGATATCGCGCCGAGCTCGCACCACATTGTCGGGCAGGGCTCGGTTCGGTCCACTCCCCTGATGCAACAGAACCCCTCCCTATATTCGTCACTGTGACGAATATAGGGAGGGGTTCTCCGTCGCCGTGCCGTCTACTTGCGGCCGGATATCACGATTGCCGGGTAGGCAGTCCATTCGGATAGGCCCACGCCAGGCGGCTCAGGACCAGGGCCGCGGCCATCAGGCCGAAGTCGCGCAGAGCGATATCGCCATAGCCGCCGACGATCAGCAGGTTGACGATGATCCCGCCGAGCCAGGCCGCGACGAGCGGCGCACCCAGGCGCGGGAACACGAGCACGGCGATCCCGGCGACGATTTCGATCACCCCGACGATGTTCATCGCAGTGGCCGCATCGCCGGGAACGAGGTCGTTCACGAATCCAGCGAGGTAACGAGTCCAGTCATCGGTGAGAACGTTTGCGAATTTGTCGAGCCCGAACAGGATGGGCAGTACGCCGAATCCGAGCCGCAAGGCCCAGAACGCTTGATAGCCGGGTTCGGTGAGGCCGGCGGTGTGCTGGGTGCTGGTGGCTTGCGCAGTCATTCGTTTCTCCTGACAACGATGCGAGGGACGACCGGCCCCGGTGGGGTGCGCTCGGGTTCCTGCCGAGCGCAACCGGTCCACACTGTTAGTGGCGGTGGCGGGGCCGGTCTTACCTGCGAGCGGCGAAGTTTTCGCGCCGCTACTGCCGCGGTTCGTGATGGCCGGCGAGCAAATCGTGCAGGGCCGCTGCCTCTTCGGCGCACGCGCCGCATCCGGCCAGGTGCACGCGCATGGCGAGGTCGTCGTAGCTCGGGTCGGCGATGCGGCGTTCGACGTATTCGTCGATCCGCTCGAAGCATTCGTCGCAGGACAGGTAGGGGCTGGTATCGGCCAGCAGTGCGGCGATGATGTCGGCGCCGGGGCCGGTGTGCGGATCGGTCATGGGATGCTCCGATCGGTGCGGGTGTCGAGATGTCCGCTGGCGATGAGGGCGGTTCGCAGCCGGCGACGGGCGTCGTGCAGGGTTTTGTAGAGGGCGTTGCGGGTGCTGCCGAGACGTTCGGCCAGCACGTCGATCGGCACCTGCTCCACCACCAGGGCCAGCAGGATGCGCCGTTGATGCGGGGTGAGCTCGCCGACGATGGCGGCTTCTACCGCGCGGCCGAGTTCGGTGGCGTCGAAGACGGCGTCCGGCGTGGGCGATCTGTCGGCGATCGATGTCAGGGCGTCGGGCAGCAGTATTTCCCGGTGCCGCCAGGCCTGGCGGCGTACCGCGACTCCGGCGTGGTGTACGCCGAATTTGTAGGCCCAGGTGGTGAATCGGCTGCGGCCTTGGAAGGTCGGGAGTTGGCGCAGTACGGCGATCACGGCGTCGTCGGCGCATTGTTGGGCGAGATCTTCGAGTTCGTCGGCGCCTGCACCGGTCAGCAGGTGGCGTAGCCGCCAGATCTGGTGGCGGGTGGCGCGTAGCAGGACTTCGCGCAGGCTGGCGATGGCGTGGTGGCCGGCGGGGCCGTCGTCGGTGAGATCGGTCAGCCATTCCTGATCGGTCTGTGGCCGGGTGGCGTCGGCGGTGGTGGGGTTGACGGTGCTCACGGCGGGGTCTCGATTCCTGGCATCGGCGCGAGGATGCGCACCGCCAGTTCCGGTGTGCAGCCCTGGTCGACGAGTTGAGCCAGCGCGAGGAGGTCGATGGTGGGATCGGAGGCCACGGTGTCAGCCAACCACGGCGGGAATCCGGACGCCACCAGCCATCGTCTGCGCCAGTCGCGGATGTCGGTCGATGGGCACCGTGGTCGAGGCGGGTCGGGGTGTGGGCGCGTGGAAGTGGCCATGCCCTATTGGTGTCGCTCGACGGGCGAGTCTTACCTCGGCGCCCGCCGTCGGGTATCGGGTGTTCGGACGGCGGACGGCGATGGGTGGGTCAGGCTCCCACGTAGTCGGCGAGGTGTTCGCCGGTGAGGGTGGAGCGGCCGGCGACGAGGTCGGCGGGGGTGCCTTCGAAGACGACTTTGCCGCCGTCGTGGCCTGCGCCGGGGCCGAGGTCGATGATCCAGTCGGCGTGGGCCATCACGGCTTGGTGGTGTTCGATGACGATGACGGTTTTGCCGGCGTCGACGAGCCGGTCGAGCAGGCCGAGCAGGTTGTCGACGTCGGCGAGGTGCAGGCCGGTGGTGGGTTCGTCGAGGATGTAGACCCCGCCCTTCTCCCCCATGTGGGTGGCCAGTTTGAGGCGTTGGCGTTCGCCGCCGGACAGGGTGGTCAGTGGTTGTCCGATGGTGAGGTAGCCGAGGCCGACGTCGGCGAGGCGTTGCAGGATCTTGTGTGCGGCGGGGGTGCGGGCTTCGCCGGAGCCGAAGAATTCTTCGGCTTCGGCGACGGGCATGGCGAGGACTTCGCTGATGTCGCGGCCGCCGAGTTTGTAGTCGAGCACTTCGGCGAGGAAACGTTTGCCCTCGCATTCCTCGCAGGGGGTTTCCATGGTGGCCATCATGCCGAGGTCGGTGTAGATGACGCCGGCGCCGTTGCAGGCGGGGCAGGCGCCTTCGGAGTTGGCCGAGAACAGTGCGGGTTTGACACCGTTGGCTTTGGCGAAGGCTTTGCGGATGGGGTCGAGCAGGCCGGTGTAGGTGGCGGGGTTGGAGCGGCGGGAGCCTTTGATGGCGCCTTGGTCGATGACGACGACGCCGTCGCGGCGGGCGAGGTTGCCGTGGATGAGGGAGCTCTTGCCGGAGCCGGCGACGCCGGTGACGACGGTGAGTACGCCGGTGGGGATGTCGACGTCGACGTCGACGAGGTTGTTCTGGTTCGCGCCGCGGATTTCGAGGGCGCCGTCGGGTGTGCGCACGGTTTCTTTGAGGGTGGCGCGGTAGCCGAGGTGGCGGCCGGTGAGGGTGTCGCTGGCGCGCAGGCCGTCGATATCGCCTTCGTAGCAGACTGTTCCGCCGCCGGTGCCCGCGCCGGGGCCGAGGTCGATGACGTGGTCGGCGATGGCGATGGCTTCGGGTTTGTGTTCGACGACGAGCACGGTGTTGCCTTTGTCGCGCAGCCGTAGCAGCAGGTCGTTCATGCGTTGGATGTCGTGCGGGTGCAGGCCGATGGTGGGTTCGTCGAAGACGTAGGTGACGTCGGTGAGGGCGGAGCCGAGGTGGCGGATCATCTTGGTGCGTTGGGCTTCTCCGCCGGAGAGGGTGCCTGCGGGGCGGTCGAGGGACAGGTAGCCGAGGCCGATTTCGACGAAGCCTTCGAGGGTGTGGCGCAGGGTGGTGAGCAGTGGTGCGACGGAGGGTTCGTCGAGGTCGCGGACCCAGTCGGCGAGGTCGCTGATCTGCATGGCGCAGGCGTCGGCGATGGAGATGCCGTTGATCTTGGAGGAGCGGGCGGCTTCGGTGAGGCGGGTGCCGTCGCATTCGGGGCAGGTGGTGAAGGTGATGGCGCGGTCGACGAAGGCGCGGATGTGGGGTTGCATCGCTTCGCGGTCTTTGGACAGGAACGATTTCTGGATGCGTGGGATGAGGCCTTCGTAGGTGACGTTGACGTTGTCGACCTTGATGCGGGTGGGTTCTTTGTAGAGCAGGTCGTTGAGTTCGCGTTTGGTGTATTTGCGGATGGGTTTGTCGGGGTCGAGGAAGCCGGAGCCCATGAAGATGCGTCCGTACCAGCCGTCCATGCTGTAGCCGGGGATGGTGAGGGCGCCTTCGCGCAGGGATTTGCTGTCGTCGTAGAGCTGGGTGAGGTCGAAGTCGGAGACTTTGCCCATGCCTTCGCAGCGTGGGCACATGCCGCCGGTGATGCTGAAGCTGCGGCGTTCTTTGACGGTGTGCCCGGCTTTTTCGATGGTGACCGCGCCTGCGCCGCTGATGGAGGCGACGTTGAAGGAGAACGCTTGGGGTGAGCCGATGTGGGGTGTGCCGAGGCGGCTGAACAGGATGCGAAGCAGGGCGTTGGCGTCGGTGGCGGTGCCGACGGTGGAGCGGACGTTGGCGCCCATGCGTTCTTGGTCGACGATGATGGCGGTGGTGAGGCCGTCGAGGGCGTCGACGTCGGGGCGGGCGAGGTTGGGCATGAACCCTTGGACGAAGGCGCTGTAGGTTTCGTTGATCATCCGCTGGGATTCGGCGGCGATGGTGGAGAAGACCAGTGAGCTCTTGCCGGAGCCGGAGACGCCGGTGAAGACGGTGAGGCGGCGTTTGGGGATGTCGACGCTGATGTCTTTGAGGTTGTTCTCGCGGGCGCCTTGGACACGGATGGTGTCGTGGCTGTCGGCCAGGGGCAGGGCGGCCGGTGCGGTGTCCTTGGTCGTGGCCGGGCTCATGGTGAGGTCTCCATCTGTTCGCGAACGCGGCCGGTGCGGGCCGAGCGGGTGTTGTGCGTGATCGTATGCGGTGCGCCGGTGGTGGCGTGCCGATTCCCCGCACCGGTGGATGCTGTGTGGTTGCTGCCGGTGCGGGGTCGGTGGGTCAGCTGATCTGCTGGATGCGCAGCAGGTTGCCCGAGGGGTCGCGGATGGCGCAGTCGCGGATGCCGTAGGGCTGGTCGGTGGGTTCCTGGACTACTTCGGCGCCGTTGGCTTGGAGTTGGTCGAAGACGCCGTCGACGTCTTTGGTGGCGAGGTTGAGGCTGGCGTAGGTGCCTTTGGCCATCATTTCGGTGATGGTGCGGCGTTCGTCGTCGGTGACGCCGGGGTCGGCTTCGGGTGGGTAGAGCACGATCGAGGTGGCCGGTTGGTCGGGTGGGCCGACGGTGATCCAGTGCATGCCTTGGTAGCCGACGTCGTTGCGGACTTCGAATCCGAGGACGTCGCGGTAGAAGCCGATGGCGGCTTCTGGGTCGGTGTGCGGTAGGTAGGTTTGGGCGATGGTGAGGTCGTTGGTCATGGTGGTCACGCTAATTGCTGTGGTGAGAGCGGCGCTTCTCGATTCCTGATCGGTCTGGTGACCTTTTTGGCGACGCAGGAGGGCATGCCGTCGGTGTGGGCGGCTTCGCGGCGGTAGGCGCTGGGTGGCATGCCGACGAGTTCGGTGAAGCGGGTGCTGAAGGTGCCGAGGGATTGGCAGCCGACGGCGAAGCAGACTTCGGTGACGCTGAGTTCGCCGGCGCGCAGCAGGGCCATGGCGCGTTCGATGCGGCGGGTCATGAGGTAGGAGTAGGGGGATTCGCCGTAGGCCTGTTTGAACTGGCGGCTGAGGTGGCCTGCGGACATGTGGGCGTCGCGGGCGAGTGCTTCGACGTCGAGGGGTTGGGCGTATTCGCGGTCGATGCGGTCGCGCACGCGCCGGAGCCTGGCCAGGTCGCGCAGATGTTGCTCGGTGGCGGGTGTGCTCACGGTGCTGATGCTGCCATGTGTTCGCGGTGCTGCCCAGCAGTGTGTTCGGGGGTCGGGCCGATGTTGTGTGTTCGGTATTCGGTGACTCCCCTGTCCCCCGGCGCCGCACGCCTCGGGTGGGGGCGCGCGATGCCGGGGTGTCAGCGGGCTGCGCGGGCCCGCAACGAGCCGCCGGTTACCCGGGACAGCAGATGCTCAGGCGTCGACGGGTGTGGCGCGGGAGTCGGGTGCGGTGCGGCGGATGGCGTCGGCGGTGGCGTCGTCGGGCTGGTGTTGGGCGTCGAGTTCGGCGGCGACGCGGGTGGTGTAGCGCTCGATTTCGCGGGCGATGTCGGTGCTGTCCCAGCCGAGGTGGGGTGCGGCGAGGGCGGCGGCTTCGGCGGCGACGGCGGTGCCGCGGTCGGGGGTTTCGATGGACAGGTGGGTGCGGCGGGTGAGGATGTCGTCGAGGTGCAGGGCGCCTTCGTGGGTGACGGTGTAGACGATCTCGGCGCGCAGGTAGGGGGTGGTGCCGAGGGGGCGGGCGAGGGTGGGGTCGACGGTGATGAGGTCGCGGATTTCGGTGACGGCGCTGCCGTAGCGGCCGAGCAGGTGGTCGATGGTGGCCGGGGGCAACCGCATCTCGTCGGCGAGGCGGGCGCGCGACAGTGACAGTTCGGTGTAGCCGTGGGCGCCGACGAGTGGGACGGTGTGGGTGCGGCTCGGGCCGATGCGTTGCGGTAGGTCGGCGATGGCGGCGTCGACGGCGTCGGCGGCCATGACGCGGTAGGTGGTGTATTTGCCGCCGGCGACGAGGACGAGCCCGGGGACCGGGGTGACGACGGCGTGTTCGCGTGAGAGTGCGGTGGTCTGGTCGGTGTTGCCCGCGAGCAGGGGGCGTAGTCCGGTGTAGACGCCGACGATGTCGTCGTGGCCGATGGGGTTTTCCAGTAGCCGGTTGACCTGGGTGAGGATGTAGTCGATGTCGGCGCGGGTGGCGGCGGGGTGGGCCAGGTCGTGGTCCCAGGGGGTGTCGGTGGTGCCGATGACCCAGTGTTGGTCGCTCCAGGGGCACGGGATGACGAACAGCAGGCTCTTGTCGGTTTCGGTGATGAGCCCGGTGGTGGCGTCGATGCGGTCGCGTGGGACGACGATGTGGACGCCTTTGGAGGTGCGGATCCGGAATTGGGGGGTGGCGTCGAGCATGGCCTGGATGTCGTCGGTCCATGGGCCTGCGGCGTTGATGACGCGGGTGGCGCGGATGTCGAAGCGGTGCCCGGTTTCGAGGTCTTCGACAACGGCGCCGGTGATGGTGTCGCCGTCGCGGAGGAAGTCGATGACGCGGGTGCTGGAGGCGCAGAGGGCGCCGTGGGTGGCGGCGGTGCGGGCCAGCATCATGGTGTGGCGGGCGTCGTCGATCTGGCCTTCGTAGAAGCTGACGCCGCCGCGGATGCGGTCGCGTTTGGCGCCGGGGAATCGGTCGAGGGTGGCGCGGCGGCCGAGGTGGCGGTGGTGGGCGGGCACGCCGCGGCCGGCGCCGAGGATGTCGTAGACGCCGATGCCTGCGCCTGCCCAGGCGCGGTCCAGTAGTGGGCGTTGCAGGGGGTAGACGAATTCGACGGGGGTGGCCAGGTGCGGGGCGAGGGTGTCGAGGATGAGGGAGCGTTCGCGTAGCGCTTCGAAGACGAGGCCGAAGTCGAGTTGTTTGAGGTAGCGCAGGCCGCCGTGGATGAGTTTGGAGGAGCGGCTGGAGGTGCCGGAGGCGTAGTCGCGGGCTTCGACGAGGCCGACGCGCAGGCCGCGGGTGACGGCGTCGAGTGCGGTGCCCGCGCCGACGACGCCCGCACCGATGACGAGGACGTCGAGTTCGGTGGTGGCCATGGTGTGCAGGGCGTGGGCGCGGGTGGTGGGGTTGAGCGGCAGGGGTGTGGTGAGCGTGCGGCCGGTCATGGGGGTGTCTTTCTGGTTAGTAGGTGGTGGTCAGGGGGGTGGACCGGTCGAGGGTGCGGCCGACGGCTTCGGTCCAGCCGGAGTAGCCGTCGGCGCGTTGCTGTTCGGTCCAGGTGGGGTGCCAGCGGGTGTCTTCGCGCCAGTGCCGGCGTAGTTCGCCGGTGTCGCGCCAGTAGCCGGTGGCCAGGCCCGCGGCGTAGGCGGCGCCGAGGGCGGTGGTTTCGGTGATGACGGGGCGGCTGACGGGGACGCCGAGGATGTCGGCTTGGATCTGCATGCACAGGTCGTTGGCGGTGACGCCGCCGTCGACGCGCAGTACGTGCAGGTCGACGCCGGAGTCGCTGGTCATGGCGTCGATGACGTCGCGGGTTTGGTAGCCGATGGCTTCGAGGGTGGCGCGGGCGATGTGGGCGCTGGTGGCGTAGCGGGTGAGGCCGACGATGGCGCCGCGGGCGTCGGAGCGCCAGTGCGGGGCGAACAGGCCGGAGAAGGCGGGCACGAAGTAGACGCCGCCGTTGTCGGTGACTTGTGCGGCGAGTGTTTCGCTGTGGGCGGCGGCGGGGATGATGCCGAGTTGGTCGCGGAGCCATTGGACGGCGGATCCGGTGACGGCGATGGAGCCTTCGAGGGCGTAGACGGCGGGTTGGTCGCCGAGTTGGTAGCAGACGGTGGTGAGCAGGCCGTTGGTCGATCGGACGGGGGTGGTGCCGGTGTTGAGGAGCAGGAAGTTGCCGGTGCCGTAGGTGTTCTTGGCTTGGCCGGGGTCGAAGCAGACCTGTCCGATCATGGCGGCTTGCTGGTCGCCGAGGGCGGCGGTGATGGGGACGGCGGCGGCGAGGGGGCCGTCGGGGTGGGTGTGTCGGTAGTGGGTGGGGTGGGCGGAGGCGGTGATGGTGGGCAGCATGGCGCGGGGGATGTCGAACAGGGTGAGCAGTTCGTCGTCCCAGTCGAGGGTGTCGAGGTCCATGAGCATGGTGCGGGCGGCGTTGGTGACGTCGGTGCGGTGGATGCCGCCGCGGGTGCCGCCGGTGAGGTTCCACAGCAGCCAGGTGTCGATGGTGCCGGCGAGGGCGTCGCCGCGTTCGGCGGCGGCGCGCAGGCCCGGCTGGGCGTCGAGCAGCCAGCGGATTTTGCCGCCGGAGAAGTAGGTGGCCGGTGGCAGTCCGGTGCGGTGGCGGATGAGTGGGCCCGCGGTGGCGTCGAGTTCGGCGGCGATGCGGTCGGTGCGGGTGTCTTGCCAGACGATGGCGTTGTGGTGCGGGCGGCCGGTGTGACGGTCCCAGATGACGGTGGTTTCGCGTTGGTTGGTCAGTCCGATGGCGGCGAGGTCGCTCGAGCGCAGGCCGTGGCGGTCCAGGGCGGTCCGGATGACGGTGCAGCTGCGTTCCCAGATGTCGAGCGGGTCGTGTTCGACCCAGCCGGGGCGCGGCAGGATCTGCTGGTGTTCGAGCTGGTGGCCGGCGACGACGGTTCCGGTGTGGTCGAAGACCAGGAATCGGGTGCTCGTGGTGCCTTGGTCGAGGGCGCCGATGAAGTCGGTCATCTGTTCTCCGCGGTCGGGGCTCGCTGCCCCGTCGCAGGAGCGGCCACCGCCGAACGTAGGCAGCCTCGCCACTGCCCACAACGGGGTGCGTTCGACAATGTCGAACGGTTCGCCCGCTACGGTGGTGGGGTGCCCGGACCCATTCAGTCGATCGAACGAGCCGCCGCGATCATGGCGCTGGTGGCGCAGGCGCCGTTCGGTATCGGGGTGAGCGAGGTGGCGGGTGCGCTGGGGCTGCCGAAGGCCACGGTGCACGGGCTGCTGCGCACCCTGCACGGCGTCGGGTATGTGACCCAGGATGCGCGCACCGGGAAGTACCGGATGGGTGCGGCGCCCTCCGGGGCGGGTATGGACACCAATGTGCTGCGCTCGTATGCGATGAACTGGGCCGACACTCTGGCGGCGCGGTCGGGGGAATCGGTGCGGATGGGTGCGGTACACGATGAGGGAGTGCAGGTCGTGCATCACGTGTTCCGCCCCGATCGGTCGCCGCAGCGGCTGCGGGTGGGTGTGGTGCTGCCGTTGCATGCGACGGCGCTGGGCAAGGTGCTGCTCGCCTACACACCCGGTCTCGCCGAACGTGGCGGCGAACTGCCCGGCTACACCCACCGCACGATCACCGCACCGCGTGCGCTGCACGCCGAGATCGCGCGGGCGCGGGCGCAGGGGTTCGCCATGGACGTCGGTGAATTCGCGGCCGAACGAGCGTCGGTGGCGGCGCCGGTGCGCGATCCCGGTGGACGTGTCGTCGGCGCGATCGGTGTGGTGGGGTCGGTCGACCGGGTGAGCGGTGCCGCGCGGGCGGGGCTGGTGGAGGTGGTGCGGTCGGCGGCGGCGGCGATCTCGGCCGATATCGCCGCCGATCGGGCGCGGGTGCGGCGATGAGGGCGCCGCGGCGGGCGAGCAACCGGTATGTGCTGGCCGTCGATCAGGGCACGACGTCGAGTCGCGCCATCGTCTACGACGCGGCCGGGCAGCTGGTGTCGGTGCTGCAGCGTGAGCATCGTCAGCTGTATCCGGCGGCCGGGCAGGTCGAACACGATGCGAACGAGGTGCGCCGCCAGGTGCAGGCGTTGATCGGGCGGGCGATCATCGCGGCCGGGATCGGTGCCGGGCAGGTGGTGGGGATCGGGATCGCCAATCAACGTGAGACGACGGTGCTATGGGATCGGCGCACCGGCCGCCCGGTGGGCAATGCCATTGTCTGGCAGGACACCCGAACCGACGACCTCGTCGCGCACCTGTCCGCCCGGCCCGGGGTCGACGAGGTGAGCGAACTCAGTGGGCTACCGCTGCTCGGCTATTTCGCCGCCCCCCGCATCCGCTGGCTACTCGACCGCGACGAACGCCTGCGCGCGGGCGCCGAACGCGGCGACATCCTGTTCGGCACCATGGACAGCTGGCTGATCTGGAACCTCACCGGCGGCGTGCACGTCACCGACGTCAGCAACGCCGGGCGCACCATGCTGATGAACCTGCACACCCTCGACTGGGATCGGCGGCTGCTGGAGTTCTTCGATATCCCGCGGGCGATGCTGCCCGAGATCCGTTCCAGCGCCGAGGTGTACGGCCGTACCGTGATCGAGCCGTCCGGTATCCCGATAGCGGCCGCGCTGGGTGATCAGCAGGCCGCGCTGGTGGGGCAGACCTGTTTCGCGGCCGGGGAAACCAAATGCACGTATGGCACCGGGGCTTTCCTGCTGTCGAATACCGGTACCGCGCCGGTGCGGTCACAGCACGGGTTGCTGACGACGGTGGGTTTCCGGCTCGGTGACGAGCCCGCCCACTACGCGCTGGAAGGTTCGATCGCCTCGACCGGTTCGCTGGTGCAGTGGCTGCGTGACCGGCTCGGGCTCATCGACTTCGCACCCGAGGTCGAAACGCTCGCCGCCACCGTCGCCGACAATGGTGGATGCTCGGTGGTGCCTGCTTTTTCGGGATTGTTCGCGCCCCGCTGGCAGGCCGAGGCGCGCGGGGTGATCGCCGGGCTGACCTCCTACATCACCCGCGGGCATGTGGCGCGGGCGGTGCTGGAAGCCACGGCATGGCAGACCAGGGAGGTCGTCGAGGCATTGAACGCCGACACCGGAAGGCCCCTGACCGAACTGCGCGTGGACGGCGGCATGACCTCGAACAATCTGCTGATGCAACAGATCTCCGATGCGCTCGGGGTGCCGGTGCAGCGGCCGCTGTTCGCCGAAACTGTCTCACTTGGTGCGGCCTACGCGGCGGGGCTGGCGGTCGGGTTGTGGCCCGATGTGGATGGGCTGCGCCGTAACCGCCATATCGCCGGGCGCTGGGAGCCTGCCGTTTCGGCTGCCGACCGCGACCGTGGTTACCGGCAGTGGAGCCGCGCCGCGGCCCTGAGCTACGACTGGACCGGACACCAGTAGCGGCACGTCACCGGCGGCCACGCTCACTCGGAAGCGACGGCCTCCTCATAGGCGCGGAGTGTGGCGATGACCAAGGCGCGCTGGTCGGCGGTCAGCGGGCCCAGCGCGGCACGCCATCCCCGATCCGCACCACCGAGCCAGGCCGTTACCGCTTCGCGGTGCTCGTCGGCGATGGCGACCAGGGTGCGGCGGCGGTCGTTGTCGTCGGTGCGGCGGTCCAGGACGCCTTGGCGGCTGAGATCGCCGACCATCAAGCTCACCGTGGTGGGCGCGACCTCGAGTCGCCTCGCCAGCTCGTTGACGGTGAGCGGTCCGTCGAGCAGGACGTAGGTCAACAGCGACAGGTGCCGGGGTGCCAGATCGAACGATCGCAGCGCTTCGGGCACCGGCAGGCGTTTCGCGCGGCCGACCAGGCGCGGCATGAGCAGCACCATGGCCCGGACACTGTCGTCCAGCGACAGAGCGTCGTCGGTTGACATACCTTTCTCCCTAAAATACCTTTGTTGTTAAAGCTATATCGAGGTGAACAGGGCCCATCGTCTCATGCGGACGGGCGCTCACACACCCTTCCTGGAGGTATCGACGAGTGTCCGAACCACCCGCCCGCCTGCGAGCCCTGACCATCGGATTGCATCCACACGCCATGGATTACGGTCGAAACCCGGGCCTGGACGAGGCCGAACTCACGGCCAGGGTCGACGCCGCCAACGCCGCCCTCCGTGACACCGAATTCGATGTCACGCCCTGCATGGTGCAGGCCTCACCCGCCCAGGCCGAATCCACAGTCCGCGAGCTGCTGGCCGCCCAGACGTTCGACCTCGTCATGCTCGGCGGTGCGGTGCGGTGCGGGCCCTCCCCGAGCACACTCTGCTGTTCGAACGCCTGGTCAACGTCCTCGTCGAGGAGGCCCCGGGAATCCGGTTCTGCTTCAACACCTCACCCGAGACCACCCTCGACGCGCTGCGCCGCGCAGCCGCATCCGCCTAGTCGCCCGGCCCGCACCGTCAGAGCCCGCCGCCGCCACCGATCAGCCACGGATTGAAGGCGCACACCAGCTCCGGGTGCGCGGCGGGGTCGAGGGCACGCAGCACCATCGACATCGCGCGCGGGGAGTACATCATCGTCAGGTGATCGGACAGATCCTGTTCGCAGCCGTCCTGCAACGTCAGGTTGGCGACGGTCGCGCCGGGGCCGGGCCGCAGGAACGTCAGATCGTAGGGGTTGACGATTTCATCCCAGCGGGAGGCGATCACGGTGTAGTCGACACCGGCGACAGTGTCACCGCCGGCATTGAGCGCGTGCAGAAATGGGGATCCGATGACCTGCTCGATATTGGCGGGGCCGACGAACAGCTGATTGAACCCGAGGATGTCCAGGCCGAGATCATTGATCGCGCGTCCGAGCGCGGCGATGCCGAGCAGGCTGGTGCCGTGATGGGTGGCGCCGAGGGTGATCAGCCGGTCCACGTCGGTGTCGCCGCCCTCGAATTTCAGGTAGTGGGCGGCCACGGTACCGCCCTGGGAATGGGCGACGATATCGACCGATTCCGCGCCCGTCTCCCCCAGCACCCGATCCACGAAATCGGCGAGCTGACGCGCCGATTGCGCCATCGGCCCCACCGCGTTCCGGCCCGGCATCAGCGGACCGAGACCGCCGCCCTCGAGCACACCCAACTGCCCGTAATTGAGGGCGAACACACAGACACCCGCCCGCGCCAGACGCGGCGACAGGTACGCGAAACTGCCAAAGGCGTTCATCCACGACCCGTGCATCAACACCACCGGCCGCGGATGCTGCGGAGTGGGGCGGCAATTCCAGTCGTTGGCGCCCGGCGGCGCCGCATTCGGATGCAGCAGACCGTAGGCGAAGGCGGCCAGCGCGGCCGTCGCCTCCGGGCCCGGCCCGGCCGCGACCATCGACCGGCTGGCCGGCGCGCCCGCGCTACCCGACACCGCACCGGCCTGCGCTGCGCCCGGCTGTGTGGCGTTGATCTGGTCCGCCAGTTGCTGTTCGGTCACCGCCGGCTCGGGTGCCGCGTTCCCCGGTGGTAGCGGCCCGGCGGCCAGCAGCGCCGATCCCGCGAGCACCGCTGCGGCCTGCGCGGCCCGTCGTATTGTCCAACCCATGTGTGGTCCTCTCACGCACCCCGGCAAGCCACCGCATCGATCGCACTGGAACTCACCGGTTCTGATTCGAAACTCGTCGCGACGCTAGAAGTTCCGGACACCGGCGCGGACCGCATCGACCGCGAATCCGAGCATTCCCACCGCGACGCCCGGCACCGATTGGAGAAAGACACAACCGCATCAGGTCCCGGCGCGGAGGCGGCGGCGCGGGCCGCGTACAGCCGGTAGCCTCGTCGGGGAGCGTTGTCACAACGGACCAGGGGGCGTGCATGAGCGCGGACACGGCGCACATCGTGGGAAAAGTGTTGATGCAGCTCGCCGAACCCGAAGGCCGCGCCGACCCCTACCCGCTGTATGAGCAGCTACGGGCCTGCGGACCGGCGGTTGCCGCCCCCGACGGGACCATCGTGGTCACCGGATACCGTGTGGTGTCGGCACTGGCACGCGACCATCGGCTGCGCAAACGGCCGGAAACCTCGCTTGCCGCCAACGGATTCCCGCACTGGCAGCAGCGGCCCGGGTTGCGGTTGATCTTCGGCAGCATGCTGGTGGCCAACCCGCCCGAACACACCCGGCTGCGGCGGCTGGTGTCCGCCGCGTTCACCAGCAGACGAGTCGCCGGGCTGCGGCCGGCGATCGAGAAACTGGTCGACGGGCTGCTCGACCGGATGCACACCGCCGCCATGAACGGCCCGATCGACTTCATCGACGAATTCGCATTCCCCTTGCCGGTCACCGTGATCGGTGAACTGCTCGGCATCCCCGCAGCCGACCGGATGCGCTTCCAGCCACTGGTGCGGGACTGGACCGCGGTCCTGGACCGGCTCGACGAACCCACCGTCGCCGCCGCCGACACCGCGGCCGACACCATCACCGACTACCTGCGCGAACTGATCGCCCGCCGCCGCCGCGAACCCGCCGACGATCTGCTCTCCGCGCTCGCCGCCCCCGACGACGGACTGCCCGACGACGAACTGATCACCATGGCCGCGCTGCTGTTCGCCGCCGGATTCGAAACCACCACCGGCCTGCTCGCCAACGGCCTGCGCGCCCTGCTCGACCACCCCGGCCAAGCCCAGCAGTTGCGTGAACGCCCCGAACTGGCCACCACCGCGGTCGAGGAACTGCTGCGCTACAACTCCCCCGTGCAGCTGCTCACCTCACGCACCGCACCCGAAGCCATCGACGTCGCCGGACTCCACCTCGACGCCGGCCGGCGCGTGGTCATGCTGCTCGGCGCCGCCAACCACGACCCCGACATCTTCGACCACCCACACCACCTGCGACTGGACCGCGATGGCGAACCACCGCTGTCCTTCGGCGGCGGCATCCACTACTGCCTCGGCGCGCCCCTGGCCCGCCTCGAAGCCCAGATCGCCTTCCCCGCCCTGCTACGCCGCTTCCCCGGCCTCGCCCTCGCCGCCACCCCCGTCCCCCGCGACGGGCTGGCCCTGCACGGGCTCGTGCACATGCCGATCCACCTGCACTGACCGCGACGTCACAGCGACCCGCGTCCTGGTCGGCGAGAACCAGCCACCCCGCCCGCTGGTGTGCCGCTCGAACAGGCAATGACCAGCTGTCACACTGGTGGCGAGCAGGTGGGAGGCCTAGATGAGTGTCGTATCAGCGGAATCGGCGCCGGCGACCGCATGGGCGCAGCACCGGCGGCGCCTGTTCGGAGCGAGCTGGGAGGCGCTCGAGGCGCACCTGTTCACCGACTATCCGCACATTCAGCTGCTGCTCCGGGTCCGCGGACGGGTCCTGCCGTGGCGTGGTGGCTGGTATTGCGCCGCCGCGGTCACCGTCGCCGCCGCCGGTGTGGTCGCGTTCTGGCTCGGCTCCGCGCACCCGCGTGCCGCCTGGATGATCGCCGGCACACTGATGGGCGTCTGCGCCGGACTCCAGATCACCGGTTGGGTGCGCGCCTGGCGCGGCTACGGCACCGGCGCCGACGCGATATGGGGCGGCGTGGTGTTCACCGTCGGCTTCGCCCCCGCTATCGGCATCGGGATGCTCGAAAGCCGGATCTGGGGCTCGGCCACCGGCGGCACCACCCCCACCCCCGTGTTGTACCTGACGCTCGTCGCGCTGGCGCTGGGATTCACCGGCTTGCACGCCACCTCACTCGGCCCCGCCCCGGGCAGCCACCGCTACCAACGCGCCCTCGACGCCGTCGCCGCCCTCCCCGACCCCGCCCGGCAGCGCCTCGACGCCGACCTCGCCACCGCGCTGCGCCTGCTGCGCGACCGCCGCGTCATCACCCCCACCGAGTACCGCGACGCCACCGCCGCACCACTGGGCGGGCTCGTCGCCGCGATGACCAACCGATCCCCGAACTGACCGCTGCTCCACAGGTCAGGCGTGGAGTCGGCACCACAGTCGCACGCCGCCGCGGTAACGCCGCAGCGCCCCCACCTCACCGACCACGAGAGGTGAACCATGCATGACACTCGGCCTCGACTTCCCCCGACCCCGACCCGGGCCTGCTGACGGTGGTGCGTGCACCGTCGCCGCCACTGATCCGGATCACGCTGAGCACCGATCTGCCCGCCCGCACCCAAGGGTGGCGGCGGGTCCGGGCGCGGACCGTCCTTGCCGGCATCGACTCGATCGACACCCTCGAGCGGCATCTGCGGCGATAACTCCGCCGCTGTCTCGACACCCGCGGATCAGCGCAGGCCTGCTCAGCGGATCCTGATGCGGCGCAACGACGCCGCTATCGGGTGAGAGTCTTTTCCACCAGGTCCAGGAAGGCATCGACTTCCTGTTCGTCGTATCCACGCTGACCGAAACGCGGCCGCCGGAACGCGATGTCACGAACCTCCGCCGGGGTCAACCGATCGGTACCACGCAAGGTGGCTTCGACCCGGTCGAGAAAACCATCCACCTCATCCTCCCGATAGCCGCGCGCACCGAACCGCGGCCTGCTGAACGTGACCGCGCGGACGTCGTCTGCGGTGAGTCTCATCGCTGCCTCCTCGACCGGCTGATCGATCCATTGTCGTCGCACCGCCGCTGGTTCGCCGTGCGAACCAGCGATCGACGGTGCTGCTACCGCGCATCCGCGCGATGATCGTCGAAGGCGACCGCGACATCGGGCAGACCCGACGCGTCGGCCACCACGGCGGCGGCCCGTTCGACGCGGCGCCGCAGACCCGCGGGCAGCGCGGCGAATCCGGTCACCGTGAGGAGGTTCTCACCACGCCGGTAGCGCCAGATACCCACCACCTCACCGGCGTCGAGTACCGCGCCGGGCGCCGACACCGGCCGCCACACCAGCCGGCGACGGGCCGGCTCGGGCACCAGCAGAACACGATCGGCGTGCCGCAGATACGGATCATGCGGCGGAACCAGCACGCTGCCCTCGGCCGCCGCCGCGGTGCGCAGATCGTCGACGAGGGCGGCGGGCAGGCTATAGCGTCGCCCGTCGACGGTGACCGGCACCAGATCGGCGGCCTTCCACACGCCGGCCACATCCGCCGGTTCGACCCCGAGCCATTCGGCGAAGAGGGCTCGGGTGGTCGGGCCGTTGATTCCGAAGAAGGTGTCGAGCAGCCGAGCGCGCGCCTGCCGCGGACGCTCACGTGGATGCGCGGGCGCGGGCCGCAACACGGTGCCGCGCCGATCATCCGAACCCACCAGGATCTGCGCGCGACAGCCCGCGGTCCGGAACAATGCGTCGGGCACATGCCGCGCCTGGCAGCGTTCACACCAGCTCACCAACGTGTCCGGCACGCATTCGGTGACCCGAGTGCTGGCGTCGGACTTCGAGATCGGGCCGGTGACCACCGCACGCAACGCCTCGGCGACGGCCTCCACCGCGGCGACCAGATCCGCGCCTCCGGAGTCGGTGGGCAGCGGCGTATTGGCCGCGGTGACGAAGTCGAGTCGATCCAGCCGATGCACATGCGGTGCCCCACGTACCGACCACATCGCCACCAGCGGCCCGTCCGGACCGATGACCGCGGACACGGAACGAGCTCGCAGCGATCGCAGCGCGCCATCGGGTCGCCCGTCCTGGATGCCGAGCAGCAGCAGCTCGTCCAGATCCGTGCCGTCGGCGCCGAAGCCATGGCGCTGCCAGCGGTGACCCAGCCACCGTGATCGGTCGACGACGAGCGCGCCCGCCATCACTCCACTCTACGAGCCTGCGCCCACCCGCCGGGCGTGGGTGTAGATGAGGCGGGCGTACTCGGTGAGCAGCCGGTCCAGTCCGATCGGCTGCTCACCGGTCGCGGTCTGCTGGAACCCGATCAGCATCGCCATCCCCAGTTCGGTGACCACGGCGGCGGTCTCGTCATCGCCCACCACACCCTTGATCGCCTTGTGCACGGTGCGCCGACGGGATTCGTCGACCCGCTTGACCGCCAGATTCACCGATTCGTCATTGGCCGCCCACGCGCGGATGGCGGCTTCGGCGGCATGATGCAGGCCCAGCGCCAGATCGGACATGGCGCGGATGTCGTCGTCGGGATGGCCCTGATTGAAGTTCAGGGTGCGCAGGATCAGGACCTGGCGGTTTTCCCAATGGTCGAGCAGGGCATCGACGAAACCCTGCCAACTGCCGAAATGATGGTAGAAGGAGCCGCTGGTGACACCGAGGCGCCGGCACAGCACACCGATATTGAGGTTTTTGAAGCCGAGTTCGGCCAGCACTTCCAGTCCGGTGTGAAAGTACTGCTCCTTGGTGACCACTCGTGACATACGGCGCCGTTCTTCTGGTATGGGCTGGGCGGAAGGACCGAACGGTACCCCATCGTGTCGTCGGCTGGCCCGAGGGTAGCCGAGTCGCGACGCCGATTACAGAGTGCCACCGGGTACCAGTTACCTGATGAAACATTAAGCGCGGGAAGGGAACAGGACGCCGCACACCCGAACGCCGCAGGGAACCGACGATGCGCGGCACCCGGGCAGCGGTACCAGCACTCGCCTACCTACGTGACGGCTGCGCCGATCACACCCCAATAACAGAGCACCCGCTCTGTTATAGTGGCGGCATGCCCCGCCCGCGCATCCACGACCCCGACGCCGTCCTCGACGCCGCCGAACACCTGGCCGCGCGCTCCGGTCCCGCCGCGGTCACCATCCGGGCCGTCGCCACCGCCACCGGGATCTCCAACGGCGCGATCTACCACAGCTTCGGCTCGCGGGCCGAGCTGCTGGCACGGACCTGGCTGCGGGCGGCACACCGGTTTCTGGACTTGCAGACCGCGCAGGTCGACGCCGTCCTCCCGGCCGCACCGCAGCCGGGCTCCGCCGCCTGCGTACGCGCCGTCGCCGCCGCCGCGGCCACGCCCGCACTGTTCGCGCGCGAGCACCCGGACTCCTCGGCGCTGTTGCTGACCATCTCCCGCGAACAGCTGCTCGGCGACGAACTGCCCGAGGCCATCGCCGACGAACTCGCGGGCACCGATCGAGCCTTGGTGGGTTTGATGATTCGGCTGGCGCAGGCGATGTGGGATCGCCGCGACGGCCGCGCCGTCGCCGTCATCACCACCTGCCTGGTCGACCTCCCCACAGCGATCCTGTTGCGCCGCCATCAGATCGACGCACCCCATGCCCGGCGGCAGCTGGACGCGGCGGTACGCGCCGTCCTCGACGTCGGACCACCCGACCACATCCCGAAGAACAAGGAGCCCTGATGCCCGCCCTCGACTACCACGACAAGATCGCCGTCCTCGATCTCGGTGACGGCGAGAACCGCTTCTCCCCCACCTTCCTCGACGAGCTGAACGCCCACCTCGACACCGTCCTCGCCGACGGCGCCCACGCCCTCGTCACCACCGCGAGCGCCAAGTTCTACTCCAACGGCCTGGACCTGGAATGGCTTTCGGCCAACGGCGAACGCGCCGACTGGTACGTCGCCCAGGTCCACAGCCTCTTCGCGCGCGTGCTCACCCTCGGTGTGCCGACCGCCGCGGCCATGCCGGGCCACGCCTTCGGCGCCGGCGCGATGCTCGCCATCGCCCACGACTTCCGCGTCATGCGCGCCGACCGTGGTTACTTCTGTTTCCCCGAGGTCGATATCCGGATCCCGTTCACCCCCGGCATGGCGGCCCTGATCCAGGCCAAGCTCACCCCGCAGGCCGCGGTCGCTTCCATGACCACCGGCCGCCGCTGGGGCGGTGTGGACGCCGCGGCCGCCGGCATCGTCGACGCCACCGCACCCGAAGGCGAACTCGTCTCCGCCGCAACCCAGCTGCTCGCCCCGCTCGGCGCCAAGGATCCGGGCACCCTGGCCGCCATCAAGCAGACGATGTTCGCCACCGCCGTCGAAGCGCTCACCTAGTCCCTCGGAGGCGCCGGGATATGCCGGCCGGCGGTGCTGGACCGCCGCTCCGTCCGGCAGCCCTGTGGCGCCCGGACCAAGACGCCACAGCTCATCTCAGTCGTGGCCGTAACGCTCACGGGCCTGCCCAGCATCGTGTGCCGGCACACCTGATGCGGTGAACACTGTTGCCGGCGCACGGCATACGACTAGGGTGAGGCGATGACGCAGTCGACAAGACCTGGTGGGGTCCTGCGCTTTTGGCGGCTATCCGGGCCGGGGGCGAAGTTCTTGGCGCCGATCGTCCCGTTCTGGGTGGTGCTGGAAACCACCGGCAGGCAATCCGGTCTCCCGCGGCGCAAACCGCTGGCGCGCGGCATCACCGACGGTGAGCAGATGCTGCTGGTGTCGGTGCACGGGCGTCGCGCGGACTGGGTGCGCAATATCGAGGCCGATCCGCGGGTGCGGCTGCGCACCGGGCTGCGCTGGCGCAGCGGGATCGCCTCCATCGAGCCGCTGACCCCGCAGCAGCTGGCCCGCTTCAACAGCTACATCCGTTCGGCCGCGGCCCGATTCGCGATGGACGGCACCGAACAAGTCCTGGTGCGCATCGACACCGCCGCCTCCGCACGCTGAGCTGACGCCGGTTCGAGGAGGTTCCGTAGTTCGCGCCGCCGGATCAGCAGTCCGTGCCATTCCTGCCCCGGCACGCGGTACCGGTGTTCGACAGCAGGAAAGCCCGGGATAGCCCGGTTCAGTAGCTCACAGGCGCACGCCGAGCAGGGCGTCCACCGCGGTCGCGATCGCGGCGGGGGCGTCGGTGTCGGTACCGCCGTAGGTGAGGGCCTCATCGGTCCAGTTGTCGATGGCGGCCAGCGCCTTGGGGGTGTCGAGATCGTCGGCCAGATGCTGACGCAGCCGGGCGATGGTGTCGGTCGCTGCGCCCGCGGCGGGCAGGGCGGCAGCGCGGCGCCAGCGGTCCAGCCGGGCCACAGCCTCGTCGAGCACGGCGTCGGTCCACATGCGGTCCTGGCGGTAATGGCCGGCCAGCAGCCCCAACCGGATCGCGGCCGGATCCACCCCGGCGCGGCGCAGCTTCGATACCAGCACCAGGTTGCCCCTGGACTTCGACATCTTCTCCCCGTCCAAACCGATCAACCCGGCGTGGACGTAATGGCGGGCGAAGCGGCGGCCGGCGACCAGCGCCTCGGCGTGCGCGGCCGAGTACTCGTGGTGCGGGTAGATCAGATCGCTACCGCCGCCCTGGATGTCGAACTCGGTGCCCAGCCGGTTCACCGCGATCGCAGCGCATTCGATATGCCAGCCCGGGCGTCCCGGCCCGAACGGCGACGGCCACGACGGCTCACCCGGGCGGGCCGCGCGCCACAGCAGCGCGTCGATGGTGTCGCGTTTGCCCGGACGGTCCGGGTCGCCGCCGCGTTCGGCGAACAACCGCTCCATGGTGGCCCGGTCATAGCCGGATTCGTAACCGAACTGTTCGGTGGCGTCCGCGCGGAAGTAGATATCGGGGAATTCGGCATCGTCGACGGTGTAGGCGGCGCCGGAGGCGAGGAGTTTGCCGACGAACTCGACCACCTCGTCGACCGATTCGATGGCGCCGATGTAGTCACGCGGCGGCACGATCCGCAGCGCGGTCATGTCCTCGCGGTACAGCTCGATCTCGCTGGTGCCCAGCTCGCGCCAGTCGACGCCGTCGCGAGCGGCCCGTTCGAACAGCGGGTCGTCGACGTCGGTGACGTTCTGCACGTAGTGCACCTCATGGCCGCGGTCGCGCCAGATCCGGTTGATCAGATCGAAGGTGAGGTAGGTCGCGGCGTGGCCGAGGTGGGTGGCGTCGTAGGGGGTGATGCCGCACACGTACATGGTGGCGGTGGCGCCGGAAGTCACCGGGCGCACCTGCCGGTCGGCGGTGTCGTACAACCGCAACGGGGGTCCTGCTCCGGGGACCGTCGGGATCGGGGTATCGGACCAGGACTGCATTCTTCGAGGGTAAAGGTGGCGTCGACGCCGTCGGCGCCCACCCCGGCGCACACGCGTGACACGGCATGCGATACGCGGGCGCGGACCTGCACGGAACCGGCCGCGCGGCGATGTCAAGGGTTTGGCTCAGGCAGAACCGATGCCCCGGGGAACGCTCAGAACGCCGGCCACGGAATGGGCCGCGCGGTCACCGGCAGAGGCATGACCGGCTCGTCGAGCAGCCGCTTGGCGCGATCGAGCAACGCGTCGATCTCGGCATCGGTGATATGCGCGGACAAGGTGTCGGCCAGCTCGCCCGGCAGGGCGTTGGTGAAGGATTCGATATCGGCGATCAGGGCGTCGTCGATGGGCCGGCCGGCCCAGCCCCACAGCACGGTGCGCAGTTTGTGCTCGGTGTGCAGGCAGATGCCGTGGTCCACGCCGTACACCTGGCCGTCGATGCCTTCCAGGGCGTGCCCGCCCTTGCGGTCGGCGTTGTTGAGCAGCACATCCAGCACCGCCATCCGGTGCAGGCGCGGGTCGTCGGCGTGGATGAGCGAGACCTCGTTGCCTTCGGGGTCCAGTGCGCGCAGCACCTCGCAGAAGCCCTCCGGTACCGCGCCCGGCGGGCACAGGTCGACCAGGTCGAGACGGTGACCGCGGTCGGTGTGGTTGTCGGCGGCGGTGATCCAGCGCTGCACCATGCCAGGCCCGAACGGGCCATCCCGCAGGATCGTCTCCGGGATCACCGACCAGCCCAGCGCCTGGGAGATCAGGTAGGAGGCCACTTCGCGGCCGGCGAGGGTGCCGTCGGGGAAATCCCACAGCGGCTGTTCCCCGCGCACCGGCTTGTACACCACCCGCAGCGGGGCTTCGCCGTCACCGATATCGCAGACGAGGGTGAGGTTGCTCGCGGTGGTCACGCGCCCGATCACCGTCAGCTCGCCGGTGGTGAACTCGTCACCTGCCGCGGGCACGGTTCACTCCTCCAGCTCGGTGGCGCCGAAGATGTCACCGCGTTTGTAGCCGTTGGTGCGCACGCACATGTGCCCGCGCGCCGACAGCGGTTCCCCGCACAGCGGGCACGGTGGGCGTCCGGCCGCGATCACGCGCGCCGAGCGCAGCGCGAACTCGCGGGCCTGCATCGGGGTCAGGAACACCCGGACCGCGTCGGGGCCTTCCTCGGTGTCGTCGAGCACCACCGATTCGTCGACCTCGGTTTCGGTGATCGCCAGCAGTTCGACCACGACCGCGCCGGCGTCGGCGTCCCAGCCCAGGCCCATGGTGCCGACCCGGAACTCGGCGTCGATCGGGGTGACCAGCGGCGCGTTGTCGCTGACGTCGTCGGCTTGCGGGGGCACCTCGGCGCCGAAGCGGCGCGCCACCTCGTCCAGCAGCAGACCCATGCGGTCGGCGAGCACCTTCACCTGCTGCTTTTCCAGCAGCACGCTGACCACCCGGGGTTCTTGCACGGCCTGCAGGTAGAACGCGCGATCGCCCGGCTCACCGACAGTTCCGGCGACGAAACGTTCGGGGGTGCGAAATACATGGATTGCTCGTGACACATGCACCTCCTGATACGTGATCATGTTCGGCCCGCGGCGCCCGTATCGGGGTCGACGCGGCCGCGAGTGCCCGGTTCGGCCGACTACTCATGACAAGGAATCGCTGGGCCGCGCATTCCCATTATCCGTGTTCCCGGCCGCACCGATCTCACCCCCGGGCACCGGACCCGACTCGGCGGACGCACGAGCGGGTACGGGGGCCAGGCCGTCGAGATCGGGGCCGGTGTCGTTGATCCGGGTCACATACGGCGCGGTCGGGGTGTAGCGGACCACGCTGATGGAGGCCGGTTCGACCACGATGCGCTGGAAGCCGTCCAGGTGCAGCCCGAGCGCGTCGGCGAGGACCGATTTGATGACGTCGCCGTGCGTGCACGCCACCCACAGCACGTCGCCGCCGTGCGCCTCGGCCAGGGTGCGGTCGTGTTCGCGGACCGCGGCCACCGCGCGGGTCTGGACGTCGGCGAGGCCTTCGCCGCCGGGGAACACCGCGCCGGAGGCGTGCCGTTGCACGACCTTCCACAGCGGTTCCTGCAGCAGTTCGGAAATCGCCCGGCCGGTCCACTCGCCGTAGTCGACTTCGGCCAGCCGCGCCTCCACCACCGGTTCCAGGCCGGTTTTCTCGGCCAGCGGGGCGACGGTGCGCTGACAGCGCAGCATCGGTGAGATCACGATCTGCTGGATCGGGAGCCCGCCCAGGCGTTCGGCGACCGAGCGGGCTTGTTCGGCGCCGCGGTCGGTGAGTTCGACGCCGGGGCTGCGGCCGGCCAGTGTGTGCGCGGTGTTGGAGGTCGACACACCGTGGCGCAGCAGAATCACCGTCATGGCGCCAGCCTAGCGATCACGTGGCCGACACCACCCCGCCCGCGAGCAGACCCATCACGACCACACCGAGGACGATGCGGTAGCCGACGAACCAGTAGAGGCTGTGATTGCTGACGAAACGCAACAACCAGGCGACCGAGGCGTAACCGGCGGCGAAGGCGATGAGCGTCGCCACCAGCAGCTGCGCGCCGCTGGCATTGAGGCCCTCACCTGCGGGTTCGAACGCGTCGGGCAGGCTGAACAGGCCCGAGGCGGTGACGGCGGGGATGGCGAGCAGGAACGAGAACCGCACCGCGGCCTCGCGTTCGAGACCGAGGAACAGACCCGCGCTGGAGGTGGCGCCGGAACGGGACACGCCGGGGATCAGCGCCAGGCACTGCGCCAAGCCCATGATCAGGCCGTCGCGGGTGGTGAGCTGTTCGATCGGGCGGGTCTTGCGGCCGTAATACTCGGCGGCCGCGATCACCAGCGCGAACGCGATCAGCATGAACGACACCAGCCACAGGTTGCGGGCACCGGTGCGGATGACGTCTTTGAACAGGAACCCGAGCACACCGATCGGGATGGTGGCGATGATCACATACCAGCCGATGCGGTAGTCGAGTTCGCGTTGCGCGTCGGCGTCGGGGTCGTAGCCGAGTGGCCCCGATCCGGTGACCACGGGCAGTTTCGTGGTGACCTGTTCGCTGAGCGGCACGGTCTCGCGGGAACGCTGGGTCAGCTTCTCGAACACCGTTGAACACCACACCTTCACGATGCGCCAGATGTCCTTGGCGAAGAACACCAGCACCGCGGCCTCGGTGCCGAGCTGGGTGACGGCGGTGAAGGAGGCGCCCGCGTCGTCGCCGAAGAACACCGACGACACGATCCGCAGATGTCCGGAGGAAGAGATCGGCAGGAATTCGGTCAGCCCCTGCACCAGGCCGAGCACTATCGCCTGGAGCCAGGTCATCGACTCGCCTATCACTCACCCTCCTGTACTGCCGCCGAAATGTCCGTTCCGAGAAGATGATTGGTTCATCGGCGGGTGACCCCGGCGTTCGGACCGCTATCTCGCAGCGACAGTACCGTGTCGACCTCGACGACGCCGGACGGGGTTGGGCGCCTGCGGTGTGGCCCACACGACGCGCGACCCGGCGCGCGAGAGGGACCGCACCGGCGGATCAGGCTCTACGCTTGGCGCCGTGACGAATGCGCGGACACGGTGATGGAACAGCGGACGGTCGGTCGCAGCGGCCTGCGGGTGTCGCGGATCGGGTTGGCCACCCACACCTGGGGCAGCCGCACCGATGCCGACCAGGCGGCGGTGCAGTTGATGGCGTTCGTCGAGGCCGGTGGCACCCTGGTCGACACCTCCCCGGTCTACGCCGGCGGCGCGGCCCAGCGGATCCTGGCCGATCTGCTCGGCGATCTGGTCTCCCGCGACGATCTGGTGCTCAGCGGGTGCGCGGGTCTGCATCCGCGGCCCGCCCCGCCCGCCGCCGACGGCACACCCCCGCTGCCGCAGGTTCCGGGCATCGGTGTGGACACCTCACGCCGGACGCTGCTGCGGCAACTGGATCGCACCCTCCTCGAACTGGGCACCGATCATCTCGACATCTGGCATATCGCGGCCTGGGATCCGCGCACCCCGCTCGAGGAGGTGGCCGCCACGGTGGAGTTGGCGCTGCGTTCGGGCCGGGTGCGGTACGCGGGTGTGCGTGGGTTCACCGCCTGGCAGATGGCGAGCCTGGCCGCGATGGCGCCGATCACCGTCACCCAGACGCCGTATTCGCTGCTGGCGCGCAGCGCCGAGGACGACACCGTGCCCGCCGCGGCCCACCACGGCGTCGGCATGATCGCCACCGCACCGCTGGCCGGCGGCATCCTCACCGGCAAGTACCGCGACGGGGTTCCCGCCGATTCCCGCGGCGCCGATGAAGCCACCGCCGCCGAGATCCGCGGCAGGCTCGACGACCGCGCCACCCGTGTGGTGGACGCACTCGTGACCGCCGCGGACGGGTTGGCGACCTCACCGCTGGCGGTCGCGCTGGCCTGGATCCGGGACCGCCCCGGAGTGGCGAGCATGTTCGTCGGCGCCCGCGATATCGGCCAGTTGACCGGCGTGCTGGCCGCCGAGACGCTCGAGCTGCCGCGGGCCATCGCCGCCGCGCTCGACGATGTGAGCGCGCGCACCGACTAGCCGTGGTGGATTGCCCGCGCGCCAGGGGATTCGGCTGTGATCTGCCGGACCGAGGCCGCACCGCCGGCGGACCCGCCGTTAGGCTTGCCTTCATGAGGTATGACCGTGTCCGATCCGGGTGGGTCCGAGCGCTGCTCGCGGTGCTCGCTCTCGGCGTGCTGGTGGTGGCGACCGGGTGCGATGCCGGCAGTCAGGGCGCCGTCGACGGCCGCCGCGGCCCGGCCACCGCGCAGCTGGCCGACGCGGCGCCGGTGCCGATCGGCCCGGAACCGACCCCGGTCCTGCCCGCCACGGTGCGCTCCTTCGACGGCACCGAGGTCACCGTCGGCTCCGCCGACCGCATCATCGCCGCCGACCGCTACGGCACCCTGATGCAAACGGTGTGGGCGCTCGGGCTCGGCGACAACCTCGTCGGACGCTCCACCGCCGGCGTGTTTCCCGAAGTCGCCGATCTGCCCAACGTCACCGGCGGCAACGGCTCACTGAACGTCGAATCCATCCTGGCGTTGCGCCCGACGGTGTTCCTCACCGACACCACCAGCGCCTCACCGGCGGTGCGCGAGCAGCTGCGCGCCACCGGCGTCACGGTCGTCTACTTCGATCCGCAGCGCACCATGGAAGGCGTCGTCCCGCAGATCGAGGCCGTGGCCGCCGCGCTCGGTGTCCCGGATCGCGGTCAGGCGCTGGCCCAGCGCACCCGCGACGAGATCGCCGCCGCCTCCGCCGCCGTGCCCGCGCAGAATCCGCCGCTGAAGATCGCGTTCCTGTACCTGCGGTCCACCGCCATCACCATGCTGGCCGGGCCGGGTTCGGGTGCCGATGCGTTGATCGCCGCCATCGGCGGGCGCGACGCAGGCACCGAAGCCGGGGTGAGCGAACCGTTCACCGCGATCACCAGCGAAGCCATGATCACCGCCGCCCCGGATGTGCTGCTGGTGATGACCGACGGCCTGAAATCGGTGGGCGGGGTCGACGGGGTGGCCAAGATCCCGGGGATCGCGCAGACCCCGGCCGGGCGCAATCAGCGCATCGTGGACATGTCGGATGCGGTGCTGCTGAGCTTCGGGCCCAACACCGGTCGCGTCATCGAGGCGCTCAGCGAAGCCGTCTACGGTCCGGCAGGCGCATGAGCGTCATCCCCGGACGCGGTGGGCTCACCGGCGCGCGGCGCGGCAACGAACGGCCCGTCGGCGCGAAGGCTCGGCAGATCACCGGCATCTCACCGCGCCATGGCCGTCCGGGCCGCCGCGGGGCGGGCTCATGAGCGAGCAGGTGAAGCTCGCCGAACGACGGCCGGCGACAGCCCGCTGGTCCCGCACGACCGTGGTGTTCGCGGTGGCGATCGCGGCGCTGATCGTGCTGGCGCTGGCGTCGGCGGCGATCGGACAGGTACCGACGAGCATCGCCGAAGTGACCGGATCGGTACTGCACCGCATCGGCCTGGACTGGGGGCCGATGCCCGCGCATCCCGCAGGCGAGGTGACGCTGTGGGAGGTGCGGTTCCCGCGGGTGATGCTGGCGATCCTGGTGGGCGCCGCGTTGGCGACAGCCGGTGCGTTGTTGCAGGGTGTGTTCGCCAATCCGCTGGCCGAACCGGGCGTGATCGGAGTGTCGGCGGGTGCGGCGGTCGGCGCGGGCACCGTCATCGTGGTGGGCGGGGCGTTCGTGGCGGCCTGGTCGGTAGCCGCGGCCGCGTTCGTCGCCGGTTTGGCGACCACGGCGCTGGTGTATCTGCTGGCCCGCGCCAACGGCCGCACCGAGGTGGTGACGCTGGTGCTCACCGGTGTCGCCATCAACGCCTTCGCCAGCGGCCTCATCGCGTTCCTGCTGTTCGTCGCCTCGCCGGCGGCGCGCGACCAGATCGTGTTCTGGCAGTTGGGCAGCCTCAACGGCGCCACCTGGTCGGCGGTGTGGGTGGTGGCCGTGCTCACCGTCGTCGGGGTGTGCGCGGCGATCGTGGTGGCGCCGAAACTGGATCTGCTGTCGCTGGGTGAATCGGCGGCCCGGCATCTCGGTGTCGATGTGGAGCGGTTGCGGCGCAACGTCATCGTGATGGTGGCGATCCTGACCACCGCCGGTGTGGCGTTCAGCGGCATCATCTTGTTCGTCGGGCTGATCGTGCCCCACCTGGTGCGCATGCTGGTCGGGCCGGGGCATCGGGTGCTGATCCCGCTCAGCGCCGTGCTCGGCGCGGTGGTGTTGCTGGCCGCCGACGTGGCCGCCCGTTCGCTGGTCGACAATGCCGACCTCCCGCTGGGCATGTTGACCTCGCTGATCGGCGGCCCCTTCTTCTTCTGGCTGCTGCGCCGCACCCGGGCACGCTCGGGAGGCTGGGCATGATCGAGCGGCCTCGCGCGCCGAGGGGTCCCGGCGCGTCGCGCACCGCGCGCCGGGCGGCACATGATGCTGGGACCATCCACCGGCCCGCCGGCCGGCCACGCCCGGTCGGTCCATGCGACCGGCTCGTGTTAACCGATGCGGCGGGCATCGCCGTTGTGGCAACGCCCGAGAACACTGCGGGCCGTACACCGAGGATGGTCGCCGGATGACCGGGCTCAAGGCCGGATTGGACACGGTGTTCGCCCGGGCACATGAACTGCCGGCCGCGCCCGACCGTGGCTCGGTGACGTTGCGCGCGAGCGGGGTGAGCGTCGACCGCCGCGGCGGTGGCGCGAAGGTGCGCCGAGTGCTCGCCGAGGTCGATTTCGAGGTCGCCGCGGGCGAAGTGGTGGCGTTGGTCGGCCCGAACGGTGCCGGCAAATCGACGCTGCTCGCCGTGCTGGCCGGCGAACTGGATCCCACCGAAGGCACTGTCGAACTCGACGGCCGATCGGTCACCCAGTGGACGCCGCTGGATATGGCCCGCCGCCGCGCGGTGCTGCCGCAGAGCCACACCGTGGGGTTCCCGTTCTCCGCCGGTGCGGTGGTGGCGATGGGCCGCGCCCCCTGGCAGCGCACCACACTGCGCGAACGCGACGACGAGATCATCGCCGCGGCGATGGCCGCCACCGATGTCACCCACCTGGCCGAGCAGGCGTTCCCCACCCTGTCCGGCGGCGAACGGGCCCGCGTCGCGTTGGCCCGTGTCCTCGCCCAGGACACCGCCACCCTGCTGCTGGACGAACCGACCGCCGCCCTCGACCTCGGCCACCAGGAGGCCGTGCTGCGCCTGGCCGCCCAGCGCGCCGAGGCCGGCGCGGCCGTCGTCGTCGTCCTGCACGACCTCGGCGTCGCCGCCGCCTACGCCGACCGCGTCGCCGTCCTCGACGCAGGCCGCATCGCCGCCGACGGCCCACCCCGCGAGGTCCTCACCACCGAACTGCTGACGCGGGTCTACCAGTACCCGGTCGAGGTGCTCGATCACCCGGTGACGGGTGCGCAGCTGGTGTTGCCGGTGCGCGGCGGAATCGCCGGGTAGGCGGCTGGTCCGGGAAGCCGCGCCGGCGTTCGCGCCCGAGCTGCGCGCAGACGCCGCGGCCGAGTGATCGGACCGGCCTCGACAGTGATTGGCGCCGTTGGCGATCGATCACACGGCGCGCCCTGGAGTATGTGGTCTCCGTAGTCTGGCGGAATGGACGTTGTGGAGCTCGGCGGCGCACCGGCCTGGGATATCGCGGGCCCGGCCGCTGCCGCGCCCGCGGGTGCCGCGATCATCGGCTACCGCGATGTCGGTGGCACCGGATTGGATCTCCAGGTGGCCGGGGCGGCGGCGGTCACCCTGGTGGTTCCGTTCGGGGACGCCGACCCCGTCGTCGAGGACGCGTTCGGGCGGCGCAGGGTCGGCGGCTTCCTCGCCGGGCTGCCGCTCGAAGCGATGCGCGTGCGCAGCGAACGAGCCGAATGCGTCGAGGTCCGTGTGTCGCCGATCCAGGCCTACTCACTGTGGGGCGGTCTCGTCGCTGAATTGGGCCGCGGCGCGGTCGATCTGGAGGATCTCTGGGGTCCGCGTGCCCGGCGACTGCGTGCGCAACTGGCCGCCTGCCGCAGCTGGGATGAGCGTTTCGCGGTGACGAAAGCGTTCCTGGCGCAATGGGACAACTCGGCGCGCACCCCGGATCCGGAGATCCTGGCGGGTTGGCATCGCATCATCGGCTCCGGTGGACAGGTCCGCGTCGGTGAGCTCGCCGCGTCCGTCGGATGGAGCCACAAACGGTTCGGGGCGCGATTCGAGTCGCAGATCGGCCTCACCCCCAAGCGGGCGGCGATGCTGGTCCGATTCCGGTGCGCGGTCGACGCGCTGCTGGCCGGACGACCCGCCGCCGAGGTCGCCGCCGAGTGCGGGTACGTCGATCAGGCCCATCTGTGCCGTGACGTCTCGATCTTCACCGACCGCACACCGGGCGCGCTGACCACGCACTATCTGCCGCCGATCGCCCGGCACCGGCACCGGGCGTGGGGAGAATTTTTCCAATACCGGCCGGGGCGGGCCGGTCGATAGTGGTGGGGCCTCGGGCACGGTCGGTGAACCGGCCGCGGCTCGAATCCGCACCCATCGACACCGAGAGGACCTTCGCCGTGACCGACACCCTCGAGCCCGCCGCACTCCAGACCGCCCTGGACGCAGTGCATCACGCAGGTATGCCAGGAGTTTTCGCGGAGGTACGTGCCGGCGAGCACACCTGGCAGGGCGCCGCGGGCGTCGCCGATCTGGCCACCGGCCGCCCCGTCAGCGCCGACATGCGTCACCGCGTCGGCAGCCTCA
Organism: Nocardia sp. CDC519; assembly: GCF_059509835.1. Lineage (NCBI taxonomy): Bacteria > Bacillati > Actinomycetota > Actinomycetes > Mycobacteriales > Nocardiaceae > Nocardia > Nocardia sp. CDC519. The sequence goes on from NZ_CM183377.1 coordinate 5,821,563, forward strand.
CCAAGACCTTCACCGCCGCCGCCGTCCTACGGCAGGTCGAGGCAGGCGCGATCGGACTGGACACACCCATCGGCCATTACCTGCCGCGGCTGGTACCCGGCGAACGAGGTTCGGCGATCACGGTCCGGATGCTGATCAATCACACCAGCGGGCTCGCCGAATATCTCCCGCACGCCTACCCGTCGCTGGCAGCCTTCCCCGATCTGGCCGCAACGACACCGGCGAGCCTGGATGAGCAGCGGTTCACCCACTTTGCGGCGACCGAGCTGATCGAGATGGGTGTGTCGGCACCCGCGACCGGGAAGCCCGGTGCCACGCCGGGGGTGTACTCGAACACCAATTACCTGCTGCTGGGCCAACTCCTGGAGTCGGTCACCGGGGACGCGGCCGAGAAAGTCATCACCCGTGACGTCATCGAGCGGGCCGGACTGCGCGACACCGAACTGCCGGACGGCCCGTACCTCACCGGCCCGCATTCACTGCACTACGAGGCATGGTTCGGCATGATCGACCCGCCCCGCGACTACAGCGTGTACGACATGTCGTGGGTCGGGCCCGCGGCATCACTCATCTCCACCGTCGCCGACCTCAACCGCTTCTACCGCCTGCTTGCGGACGGCGAGATCATCAGCCGGGAATCGCTGACGCAGATGCAGCGCACCGTCCCGGTCATCTCCTTCGAAGGCGAGCTCATCGACTACGGCCTGGGCTTACAGAAAACGACCATCCCCGGTCACGGCACCTTCTGGGGCCACGAGGGCTCGGCCTGGGGTGCCGGCGCGGTATCGATGATCAGCGACGACGGCGCCCGCCAGATGTCGGTGATGGTGAACCTCCAGCGCTGGAAAACCCCCGGCTCCCTCCGCCGACCCTATCCCATCGATACCGCACTCGAAGCGTTCACCCGCCTCGCCCTGTGTGATTGATTCCCGCTTATGGGCGTATGTGTCGGCGTCCGGTGGCAGGATAGCGAAGCCTGACTTCGCCGAACTGCTGCTCGGATTCTTCGCTGATGCGGACTGGACGTGAGCGGCCGCGGCGGCGGTCATCTTCCCGCCGCCCTTACCACCGGGACTTGGACATTGACGCTCTCCTGCCTTGTGCCTCTGCTTCAGCCTTCGCCACGGTCAGCCCGGACCGCCAGGGCCACCGGCGCGCGTTGTCTCGTTACCAGGGAAGCGGAACGGCCGAGGTCATATTCCTATGGCATGCTGCTCGTATCCGCTGGCCGTTCGATCGCCTGCTGGGGCAGGATCGGGCTGTGCGTCATGATCTCCACGGGCTGGCCGAGAACCCCGCGCTGCCATCGGAGCTGGTCGATCGGCTCATCGCGGCTGCGGACACCGACCTCGCCGAGGTTCTGGCCTGCCGCCCGGACCTGATCGGCACACAGGTGGCCGCGCTCGCGCGCTTCGAGGGGGCCGCGGTACGGCTCGCTCGCGCTGGTCGATTCGCCGCCGAAGATGTTGATCCGCTGGCTCACCCGCGTGTCGCGCTCGCTCTGCTGGAGGCGGGCTCCGGCAGGCCGGAGTGGGCACGGCTACTGGCAGCCGATCCGTTAGTGGACAACCGGGAGAAGTTGGCGGCCTGTCCTGGTCTGCCGCGCGATGTGACGCAGACGCTGGCCTGCGATCCCGACGTCAGGGTCGTCGCGGAGCTTGCACTGTGGGCGACAACGGATGTTGCCGCCGAGCTTGCGGCGCATCCCCATGCTTCGGTCCGCCGCGCGGTGGCGGCCAACGAGGCCGCGCCGCCCGCCGCGCTGGCGGCGCTGCTGACCGGTGTTGGGCTGCCGCCGGCACGCTCCTGCCTGGTCTGCGACCGCGAGCCAATTCCTTTCGTTCACGACCCGAACTGCCCGCGACCCGACTGTGCTCTGCCACCGGGCGCTTCCTGTGACGGCTCCCACGAATCCACCGTGCACGAGATCCAGCAGTTGGCCCTGCGGAACCCGGCCACACCGGTCGACGCGGCGGTGGGCTTCGCCGACCACTCCTCGACACTGGTTCGCTGTGAACTGGCAGCACGCACCGATCTGCCGCAGCACCTCTACGCGAGGCTCGCCGAGGATTCTGTCCCATGGGTTCGCGCGCATCTCGCGGACAACCCCGCCATCGCCGAAGGCACGATCCGTGCCCTGGCCTTCGACCGTGGCCACGATGTCCAGCGCCGACTGGCCCACCATCCGCGCCTGCCACTCGACGTCCTCTCCCACCTTGCCGAGGCCACCCGGATCGGCTCGACTCTGCTACCGCGTATCGGCTCAGCGTCGACGGCCGAGGCCGAGGAGCTGGCCGCGTCCCCGAACTCGACCCTGCGGATGCTCATCGCCCAGCGACGCGATCTGCCGACCGGGCTGCGTGACGCGCTCGCCCGCGACCCGGATGCGAAGGTGCTCGAGTCCATCGCGCCGCACCCGGGCCTGTCCGAAGCCCAGTTGCGGGCGATGGTCGCATCGCACGGTGTCCGGGTGATGGCGAAGGTCGCAGCAAATCCTGACACCACGTCATCCCTACTGGAGGACCTGGCACAACACCGGCCTCCGGTACACAAGGCGATCCGTGAGATCACCCGCCACTCCAACGCGACGGCCGCAGCTCTGCTCGCGTGCCTCACCGATCGCCAGGCCAGACCATGGGCCGCCGGCCACCGTGCCCTGCCACCGGCGATCATCGTTGAACTGCTCGACGACGAAGACTGGCAGGTAGTGAAAGCAGCGGCAGCCAATCCGTCGCTGCCGCATGCCGCGATGGCCAGGCTCGTGCCCTGAGCGAAGCGGTTCGGTTCTATCGGTGAAGTATGCAGCGCAAGCACTTCTTTCCGGCTCGACGCAAGCATTCCGCCAGCTATCCGTTCCACTTCCTAGGAGGGGTTCCGGTAATAACCGCCGAAAAACCAACGGATATGGGGTCGCCGTAGTATCGGCCGAATTTCGGGCGGATATGGCGTACCCCGCTGGTAGAGGGCGGGTTACGCGCGCTGGGTGCCGGTCAGGCCGGGGGTTGTTGGGTGAGGCGGTCGCGGTAGATCCGATATGCCTTGCGGTCGGCGGCCGCGGTGCTGTGTGCGAGGGGTTCGGCGGCGACCAGCAGTGCCTGGTGGATGTGTGGTGGGGCGGTGACGTGCAGGCTGTAGCCCTCGCCTCGCCGTATCTGCCGGCCGTCGCGTAGGGCGTGGTGTTCGGTTTCGCCGAGGTCGGCGGTGTGGGCGGTGAGGTGGTGGGCGAGCTTACCCGGCATCTCGATTCGGATCGGGCGGGGTTCGTCGATATCGGTGGGGGCGGGTTGTTCGGGCCGGTCGGGCAGCAGGTCGGCGAGTGCGGTGCGGATCGCGACGCGGCTGACTCGGTGTTGTCGGGCGAGGGCGGCGATGCTGGCGCCTTCTCGATATTGGCGGCGGACTTGTTCGAGGTCCCCGTTCGCGGCGACCTGGGGGCGGCGCCCCGATATCGCGCCGTTGGCGCGGGCGGCTGCCAGGCCCTCGCGGGTGAGTTCGTTTTGCAGGTCGCGGCACAATCGATAGAGCTCGGACATGGTGAGCCGGTCGCCGGGGCGCGCGTATCGGGCGAGCTCGCGGAAGCCGTCGCGGTGCAGCGCGGGGATCTTGGATGAGGTGGCCGGATCGGCGAACAGTCGCACACCGTGCGCGCCGTCGACGAGACCGGCCTCGGCGAGCAGGTGGGTCTGGCGCGCGGTGCTCTGCTCGTCGGTGGAGACCCGCGTGTAGACGAGTTCGGCCATGACTGCGGTGTTCCCTCTCCGATCTGATCGCTTTCGTTCACCGCGCTATCTGTCGTCAAACCCTGTCGTCAATATGGACCGCATTGGATCGGGAGTGCTGTTTCCGCACGATCCGCGCGACCCGGAAAGCGCTCACGGCGGGTGTCGTCAAAGGGTCATTTGACGACATTATCGGAGCACGGATGCTGGCTTGTTATGGCGGCGCTGTTCGGTGGTCAGCGCCATGGTGTGCTCTCCTGCATTGCGGTCCGCGGAAACGCGGCGGAGTTCAGGGCCGGTCGGCGGGCCGATGATCGGTTCTCTGCGCCGGCCGTCCACGAGTCGTGATCATGGAATATCGTGCCGGTCATGACCACGAATGACTGGTTGGCCGACACCCGAACCTCTTATGACACGGTCGCGGTCAGCTATGCCGACCAAGTGCGCGGCGCTCTCGCCGGACACCAGTACCTTCGCGCGGCTCTGGCGTTGTTCGCCGACAGCGTGCGGGTCGCTGGCGGTGGGCCGGTCGCGGACGTCGGCTGCGGCCCCGGCGAAGTCACCGCCCACCTACATGAGCTCGGTGTCGACGCCTTCGGTGTCGACCTCTCCCCGGTGATGATCGACGTGGCCCGGCGCGACCACCCCGGCCTGCGGTTCGAGGTTGGCTCGATGACGGACCTGGACCTCCCCGACGCTTCGGTGGCAGGCCTGCTCGCCTGGCAGTCGTTGATCCACATCCCTGACGCCGAGGTGCCGACCGTGCTCGGGCACTTCCGCCGAGCATTGCGTCCCGGCGGACCGCTGCAGCTGCTGTTTCACGTCGGCGACGAGTCGTTGTTGAAGACGGACGGCTATGGCGGTCACCCGATGAATGTCCATGTCCACCGCCGTCAGCCTGACCAGGTGGCATCCTGGCTGCGCGAGGCCGGATTCGTGGTCGAGGCTCAGATGCTGCTCGACCCGGACGCGAAAGCTCAGCAAGCGATTCTTTTCGCACGCAGTAAGTCCTGACTTCTGCATATGTCGGGCTCGCCAGTCGGATCCGGAGCCGATGCCCGAGATGGACGCCGACACTGCGCTATGCTCTCGGCGCGACCGTCTGGGACGACCTGCTGCGGCTGGATATCGGCCGTTGCGGGTCCGCGACACCGGCCTCGGGGCGCCAGAACGCCTTGGCCGAACAGATGCGCCGGGCCGGGCTGGACAAACGCACCGGCTACCTGGACTGCCTCGCGCACGTACCATTCGTCGGTCCAGGACAAGATGTCGTAGGAGATGCGCATGTTGTCGCGGGTCACGAAGTGCCGCCGCACATGCCGCAGCGTGGCTTCGGTCTCCTCGTGCTCGCCGGTATTCACGATCGCCTTGATGCCCATGTTGGTGCCCAACGGCGAACAGCACCAGCAGCAACCGCTGCCGCAGCGTGTCGCGGTCCATCGACTCACGCGAGGTCACCGACACGAACTCCGTAGAGAAGTCGGTCAGGAAGTCGGCTTCCTTCAACACGTCGAGCAGGTCGATCGTGCCCCAGCGGCGGGCTACCTCGTCCTTGATTGCGGTCAGGTTCTCCGGTTCGACCAGTTTGTCCAGCTTCGGTACCGAGATCCACTGCTCGCCACGGCGTTTGGTGATCCGCACCCCGCCGGTACTCCCCTCGTTCAGGGCCCTGTCCAACCCTTCCAGCCCGGCCGTCATCCGTGCGCGCAGATCGGTGATGAACTCGGTCGCATCCAGCGGCTGACGCAGCGCGGCGTAATGGACCTCGCGGGCCTGCTCGAAATCACCCGGCAGGTCGTCTTCCGGGTTGCGCCACCGGTTGCCGCCCTCGACGTAGATTTCGCGCCGTCGCAGCGCGTCACGCAACGCGACCAGCACGCACAGCTCGTACGGTATGCGCTCGACCCGGTCGCGGTCGTCGACCACAGCTTCACGCCAGGCTTTCGGGACCACGCCGTCCAACGGCACCAGGGCGTGCTGGTCGTAGAAGCGAACCTTGCCGTCGATCGTGGCATAGCGCGCCAGCAGTTACCGAGCTCGTGCCGTGGCTGCGCAAGCAACGGGTATGGCTGGAGTCGTTGATCGATGAGTGCGGCGATCCACACCAGCGAATCAGCCTGTTCGCGATCGCCGGCCAGACATCGGGGTTGCTCGGCTACATCGCGGCTGGTCGAGGAAGCTCTCCGATAGGGCGGGCCTACTGCCTCGAGTCCTACCAATTGGGCTGCTACGCGGCAGATCCGAATCTGGTGGCGTGGGCACGTGGGATGCAGAGCTTCTGTGAGTACTACGCGGGGCGTTACGAGGAGGCGCTTCGATTCGCCGAGGCGGGCCTGGCCGAGGCGACGGCAGATTCGCAGCGAATCCGATTGGCTGTCAACGGCGTTGCGCGGGCGAAGGGGAGGCTCGGAGATGCCGACGGCGTTCGCCGTGCGGTCGACCAGGCGTACGAGGTTCAGTCGCGCAGCGAGGCAGGGATTTCGCCGCGGTCCAGCATTTCGCTCGCGGGTTACAGCAGCGCCCAGCTCGCAGGTAACCCCGCCACCGCCTATCTGTCATTGGCGATGCCGCGCGAGGTCGAGCGTTATGGCCGGATAGCGTTGGGCGTGATGCCGGCCGAGCAGTCGCCGTGGGGCCGGGCACTGGTGCAGCTCGATATGGCGCGGGTCGCAGGTGATGAGTTCGGATGGAGACTTCGATGCGGCAATGGCGATGATCGGTGAGGTATTCGCTTGCGCGAGGGGCGGGTTCATGACGCCGGTTCGGTGCCGCGGTATGGAGTTCGTCGGCGAGGCTGCCGCCCGGTGGGGCGATTCGCCACAGCTGCGTGAGATTCGGACGATGCTGCTCGACGCTCGAGCTCCAGGTGGCCGAGGTGAGTGAGCTGATATTTCGCGAAGGGCAGGACGGCCCGCTCGGCCACTATTGGTTCCTCACCTTTGAACACGCAACGCAGCTGCACGCGGCGTCGACAGAAGTCCAACGCGCGCTGGATCCGCACCGTTTCGCGGCGACCCCGATTGATGGTCTGCATCTCACGCTGGACCGTATCTCGCGCGGCCCAGCTAGCAACGCCCGGCAATGCGCGCGGATAGCCGCCGCAGCCGAAGAAGCCTGCGCGCTCTGGAAACCTTTTGTCCTGACATTGGAGCGGTTGGCACATATTCGCGCGGCCATCGGATTCCTCGCCACACCCGGCGAACAGATACGCGAACTACGTGACGCCCTCCGTGCGGCAACAACGTCGATACTTGCGGATGCGCCCATCAAGGATTCCCGCACTGCCCCGCATGTCACAATCGCCTACCCGATCTATGAGGGGTTGACTGCCGAAGCCATAGCGGCCGTCGACGCGAACGTACACCGCGTTGGTCCGGTGCAGGTGACAGTCTCAGAAGTCGCCATGGTGGCACTCGAACGGCGAGGTCACGGGTACCGATGGGACACGATGGCGCGTATACCGCTCACCGGTCCCTAGCCCGTAGACCGGCGAATACGGACGTTGCGCGAACACCACCCCCACGGCACACCGTTCCCGCCGGGTGCACGCCGCGGCAGAGTTGAAGTCGCATCCGGTAGCGGGTGACGCCGGCGACCACCACCGGCCGACGCATAGCCTCGGCGGCCGCGATAGGCCGGTGTCGAAAGCCTCGCTACCGGATGGTCCGACTCCACGACTCACCAGGGAGACCATCCATGTTCGCGCTCGGTTGGATCGACCCGTCCTCACCCACGCCTGATTGGGATGCGGCACAGATTCGCCGACTAGCGCGGCGACTGGGCTACCCGTTGCACTGGGCGGATTCGCCGTGGCTGGGATTAGTCGAGCAGGTCCGATCCGGCGGCGCCGACATAGTGATCATGCCGTCGGCCGCCCACATCGATGCCATAACGCTGGATCGGGTCATGGCCGTCGCGGATGTCGAATGCGCGGCGCCACGGTCATCGTTCGCGCGCTGGACGATCTTCGGAGGGCGGTGGTGAGCATGACATCGATCGGCATGATGCTCGCGATCGGCATTCCGGTGGCAGTCGTGGCGCTGGTGATCTGGTGGCCGAGCGACGACAACGATCCGCCGCGGTGAACCCGGTTCCTTGTCCGGACGCCCGGCACGTGGTGTTGTTACTGCGTGTGCGATGTGGCGCGGCGGTTGATGAGCAGGCGGATGATGCTGGGCGGTGCGCTCGGCGCGGGTGCGTTGGTCGCGCTCGGTGCGGGGGCGGCCGCGGGGGCCGAGCCCCGGACGGTGGCGGCGCGGCAGCGGTTTTTCGGTGGCGACGTCGTCGACCCGGTGACCGGTGCGGTGCGCGCGGACCGGGTGGTGCTGTCGTGGGTGGGATGTGCGACCTACGCGGTGGCGTTCGCCGGGACCGTGGTGTTGCTGGACGCGTGGGTGCCGCGGTTGAGCAGCGCTGGGTATGTGCCTGCGACCGCGCAGGATCTCGCCGATCTACGGCCTGCGGCGATCCTGATCGGGCACGGGCATTTCGACCACGCGGGTGACGCGGGCCGGATCGCGCAGGCCAGTGGTGCGGTCGTGCACGGCACCGCCGAACATTGCGCGACGATCCGGGCGCAGGTGCCGGATCCGGGGTTCGGCACCATCGCGCTCGGTGATGCGGGCACGCCGCCGGGGCACATCCACGAGTTCCGCATCGGCGATATCGAGGTGACGGCGGTGCGGCATCTGCATTCCGGGCCCACCGCACCCGACCCGGTCAACGGTTCGGCACCGTTCTTCCCGGTGCCGGATCTGTGTGCGATCGCCGAGCATCCCCCGACTCTCGACGACCTGCGCGTCGGCCTGCCGCGCCTGCGCGACGAGGAGGGCGGCTGCCTGCTGTATCAGCTTCGCGCAGGCGGCTTCTCGCTGGTCTGGCACGACTCGGCCGGCCCACTCACCGAGAAGGCGCCGCACGTGTTCGACGTCTTCGCCGGCCTGCCTCCCACCGACCTGCAGATCGGCGCCATCCAAGGCTTCAACCAGCTCACCAACGGCCTGCGCGACCCACGCACCTACATCGAAGCCATCCGCCCCAAGATCTTCGTGCCCGCCCATCACGACAATTGGCTGCCCGGGTTCACCGCCCCCGCCGCCACCTACGATCAGCCGTTGCGCAGCGAGCTGGACCGGATACCGGCGGACAGGCGACCCGAGCTGCACGCACTGCTCGACCCCACCGACTACATCGCCCCGGCCCTGCTCACCTTCGCGCTCTGAGGCCGCGGGCCGTGACCTGCCCACGGATCGGCCGTTCAGCCGCCTATGACACCGGTGATGTCCAGTGGGATGGTCTGAACGAGGATGTCTGCTGCCGGTTCGCCGAGCGCCCTGCCACCTGACCTCCCGCGGTCCGATCCGAACCCCTTCAGCGGTAATGCTCGTTCGGACCGCCGTCCACACGGCCCGTGATTCCCACGGATGCGAGGGTCCCGGGAGTGCGCATCGTTTCGCGGCTGAGACCTGCGCCTCTCGTATGACGGCAGGGGTGGTTCAGCGGTGACCGCCGGAGTGATCGTGGGCGCAGGTGTCGGTGCGGCGGCCGTCGGCGCTGACGGCTTGTCCGGCTCCGTGGCCTTCGAGGGCGGCGAAGGGGCCGCAGTGATGGGCGGTGATCCACACGTGCACCATCGGGTTGCCCGCGCCCGGGTTGACCGAACCCGGCGGGCATGTGCCCTGGTCGTCGGTGACACCGGCGACGACCGGACCGTTGTCGCCGCGCTTCCAGCACAGGTTGTCGTGCACATGCCATTGCATCAGCGGGCCGCCGAAATCCACCAGTTCGGGATCGTCGATCTTCTTGTCCTTGGCGATGTACATCGCCGAGACCAGAGTGCGCCGATCGCCGTCGACCCGGTACACCAGCGACTCCGGGTAGGCGGGATCGAGGAACCGGTCGTCGCGGATGTAGGCGGTGTTGATGTAGTGCTCGTGGCCGGTGGACGCGTCGCCGATGGAACGGAAACCCAGGGCGCCGATCGTGCTGACGTCGGCGAAGGCGGGCAACGTGTGCAGGGTGGTGCGGATCAGTTCGGCGGCGCGCTGCTCCTGCGCGGGCGTCACGCCGGGCACACCCGAGACATCGATCGGGTTCGCCGGATCCCACGGCCGCGGCCATGCGGCGCCGGTGTCGTGGTCGTGGCCGGTGTGCTCTTCGCCGGCGGCATGGGAGTGGCCGCCGGCGCCATGGCTGTGCACATGTCCGGCGCCGCCGAGCATCGCCGCCACAGCGAGGGCTCCGGCCAGGCCGGCGGCGGTCGCGGTCGACGTGGTGGGCAACGTCGCGGCGGGCCGCACCAGGGCGAGCACGGCACCGGCGATCGCCAGCGCGCCCAGCACCGCGCACACTGTGTCGAGCAACTGCGGTGATTCCGCCGCGGACAACCCGTCGGGCCACGGCAGCCCGGCCAACCGCGTGTACCCCCACACCGCGACGGCCACGAGGTTCACCCCGATCACCATGGCGGGCACGACTTTTCGTGTCGTGACCGTGGCCAGCAGGCCTGCCGCGCATTGCGCGGCCGCCAGCAGCACCATCAGCCGGGCCAGCGTCGCGTGCTCGGTGTGCAGCCCGGCCCCGAACAGGTGCAACGCACCCGCCGCGACCGAGGCCATGCCGGCCGGCAACAGGAATCCGTGGCGTCCACCAACCATGTTCGATCTCCTCGTCGTTCTCGGCGGACTCTACTGTCCCGGGCCGACGTCGAACTCCCCTGTCGTGTGAGAGAACTCTGTGGATTTCAGTCCGGCCGAACCCAGCCGTGGCGACAGCTCATCGTGGCGGCGCTCACCCAACGACGGTCGCGATCGCGGTGGCCGACACCCTGCGGCCCCCGGACGTTCGCAATGATCAGCTCAGAGCCACGTCATCGGCTCCGAGACGACTCAGTACCTCCATCGCTTCGTGCTCGAGGCGAGACAGGTCGCCGAGCAGCGTGCCTGCCCGGTCCAGCAGGTGCCGATCCCCTGATCGGCCGGCCTCCGCGATCAGGGTGGCGACCTCCGTCCACCCGTCGGCGGCGTCGGTGTAGAGCCGGTGACCGGTGCGCAGGTTGTCGCTATCGAGGATGTCGCGGCATTCGCCGAGAAAGTCGCGGTACAGGTTGCGGAACAGGGCGCCGCCGGTGCCGCCCCTCTCCATCAGCAGCGCGGCCTGCGGCAGGTCGCGCTGCGGGTTGTCGGTGCGGTCGAACCAGGTAGGGACCACCGTGCCTGCCTTGGCGATTCCGCGATAGCCGAGATTGGCGATCGGCGGGTGCAGGAAGGCGCGGGCGCAGGCGGTAATGGCGGGGACGATCCGGAGCCCTACCTCGGTCACCTCACGCGGGACGGTAAGGGTGAACGAGCGATGCTGGGCCGTCATCGGTCCGCGCGCGGCCCTGGCTTGGCCGAGGCTGTCCAGGCTGGTGGTGACGGCGCCGCCTTGCTGTTCGGTGTCCACCAGGTAGGCGGTGTCCGAGTCGTAGCCGTACAGGGCGACGATGTGCCCGCCGAAGTGCACCCTCGACCCGAAGTAGTCCAGGTAGTAGCTGTCGAGCTGCAACCCGACGGGCCTGCCCGCCTCGATGTCGCACGCCACGTTCTGCCAAGCCTTGCGCGCGGACCTGGTTTCCCGCACCTCGAGCCCGAGCCCGAGCGTGCCCGCCAGGTTCCTGGTCAACTCGAACGGCTTGACCCGCCCGCCGAGGAACGGGAAATCCAATGTCTTGCTGTCCCAATAGACGAACGACAGCCCGGCACCGAGACCGAAGAGCATCGGCTCGGACAGATCCAACCCTTGATGCCGCAGCAGCACTCCGAGCGCGGTGGTCTCGCAGTGCTGCATGCCGCGCGCCTCGACACCCTCGACGATCATGCTCTGATCATGAGCCCTCCGGTAGCAGGAGAGTCCAGCGGCTCACCGCCCCGGCCTATCGCACACGCGGCCGGTCGTGGTGGCCCCGGCATGCGAGGCCACCAGGATCAGCCGCAGTGACTCGGCCCCGGCGCGTTCCATTCGACAGCCCGTGCTGCACCCGGCTTGTGCGCGAGGCCGCCCCACCCGATGCATTTGCCGGGAGCATCCACCTTGACCGGTCCGGCGTAGTAGGCGTAGAAGCCCTGGTCGATCTGTGGCTGATCGGCCCCCCAGATGCCGACACCGGCCCGCAGGCCGGTCTTGGTGCCGATGTAGGCGGTCTTCCACGTGACGACGCAGTTGGTTCTGCCGTTGTAGAGCAGATAGATCGTCGCCAGGCCGTCCAGATTGTGGCTATCGATGACGTGATAGCTGCCCCCGCCGCATGCCGCGACCGGGGATGAGGCGGCATTCGCCGGGGCGGCCATGGTCAGCGATCCAGTAAGAATCGCCGCGACGGCCAAGCCCAGGCGGGCTCCGCGCTTGATGACACGCATCGTTCGATTGTCCTTCCGAGGCACCAATGATCGACCACCTCACGGCGGCGGATGACCGCCGGCCGATCAATGATCTGTCAAGATCCTGCCCTGAACCCGACTGGACGGTTTCTCAGCAGTGGAGGGCCTCGGAGCACACCGATCGTCGACGCGATGTCTGACGGATCAGACCGGGTTCGAAGCCTTTTCGACATCGGCGACGGCCGGCTGCGCCCGGCCGGGCCGGCGTCGATCACGCCAGATGAGCTTCAGCAGTGCAGGCGTGAGCAGCATCCGCACCACCGTCGCGTCCAGGATCAGCGCCGCGATCATGCCGTAGGCGATGTATTTCATCAGCACCAGATCGGAGAATCCGAACGCTCCGGTGACGACGATGAGGATCGCCGCCGCCGAGGTGATCACACCACCGGTGTGGGCGATGCCGTAGCGGATCGCCTCGGGTGGGTCGGCGCCCTCGGCGCGCGCCTCCGACATCCGCGACAGCAGAAACACCTCGTAGTCGGTGGACAGGCCGAACACCACCGTCACGATCAGCACCAGCACCGCGAACATCAGCGGGCCCGGGGTGAAATCGAACAGCTCCGCGCCGTGTCCTTCGACGAAGATCCAGGTCAGGATGCCGAGGGTGGCGCCGAGGCTCAGCGCCGACATGGCCACCGCCTTGACCGCGAGCACCATCGACCGGAACGCCAGATACATCAACACCAGGGCCGCGGCCACCAGCAGCGCCGCCAGCAACGGAAGCCCTTCGATGAGGCCGTTGATGCTGTCGCGTTCGAGGGCGGGTACCCCGGCCACCATCACCCGTACACCGTCCGGTGCGTCGATGCCGCGCAGCGTGGCGATGGCGGTGTCGGCCGCGCGTTCGTCGACCAGGCCGGCGTTGAGGACGTTGATGCCGTCTTTGGTGGGCGCTGCCGGTTCGAACGGCCCGGTCAAACCGGGAGTGTGGTTGGCCTGGAAGCGGATATCGCTGAGCTGCTGCGGGTCGGCGCCCACCACCACCAGTTTCAGCGGTTCGGTGCGGAAGCCGGGGAACAGCTCATCGAACTGTTCCTGCGCGACGCGCGCGGGATTGTCGTCGGCGAGATAACGTTCGCTCAGCCCGCCGAATTCGATATGACGGAACGGCACGATCAATGCCAGCAGCGCCAGCACGATCGGCACGATCACCAGCCACGGCCGTTTCATCGCCAGAATCGCCAGCCGGGAGAAGAACCCCGCGTCGATCTCTTCGGCGGTTTTGGATTTGGCGAACCGATGCCAGCCCCACAGATCGATGCGGTGCCCGATGATGGCCAGCACCGCGGGCAGCGCCGTCACCGACAACACCGCGGCCAGCAGCACCGAGCTGATGCCACCGTAGGGCACCGACCGCAGCACCCCGTTCGGGTAGATGAGCAGCGCACCGAGGCTGACGGCGATGATCGCCGCCGAGAACAGCACCGTGCGTCCCGCGGTGGCGACGGTGCGCGCCACCGCGTCCTCGACACTGCGTCCGGCCGCCAGCTCCTCCCGGAACCGGGTGACGGTGAACAGCCCGTAGTCGATGGCCAGGCCGAGGCTCACCAATGTCACCACCGCGCTGGCGAACACGTTGACCTCGATGTGGTCGGTGAGCAGCCGCATGATGCCCTGGGTGCCGAGGATCGTCATCCCGCCGATCAGCACCGGCAGCAACGCGGCGATGACGCCGCCGAACACGAAATACAGCAGGATCGCCACGATCGGCAGCGCGATCAACTCGGCGCGATGGATGTCGTCCTGCATGCCGTGGTTGATGCCCTCCACCACCGGTTGCAGCCCGGCGAGCTGGACGGTGGTGCCCGCGGGCCCGGCGCCGGGGACCCCGGCGTGCAGATCGGATTTGATGGCGGTGTAGTTGTCGACGGTGGCGGTGCCCTCGCCGCGCAGACCGACGCTGGCGAAGGCATGGGTACGCGAGTCGTCGGCGAACCCGCTGGTGAACGCGCTGTCCCAGTAGCTGTCGATCTTGAGGACGCGGTCGGGATGCTCGGCCTGCAGCCCGGCCAGCTGGGCGGTGACCGCGGCCCGGATGTCCGGGTCGTCGACGGTGCGGCCGTCGGGGGCGGTGTAGAGCAGGATCAGATCGCTGTCGGTGTCGCGGCCGAAGGTGGCGTCGGCCAGTTTCGACGCGGCGACCGATTCGCTGGATTCGTCGAACCAGCCCTCCTGGGTCAACCGGCCCGATAGGTCGCGACCGTAGAAACCCGAGAGGGCGACCGCGAGCAGGAAGACGGCGAAGACGAGATAGCGGTGGCGGTAGACGAACCGCCCCCACCGTTGCGAGCCAGTGGAGATCATCGGTATCGGTGCGGTCGCCGGGTCAGCCGCAGGCCGGGGTGCGGTAGTCGGCCGAGCGCAGGATGCCGCACAGATCGGTGCGCGAGATCTTCCACTTGCCGTCGAGGTAGACGAAATGCACGACGGTGGTGCGGATCTGGGTGCCGGTGCCGTCCTTGTCCAGGCGCATGGTGGCGGTCAGGGTGCCGTCGTGGTTGTCGAACACCGGATCGGTGACGCCGTAGACGGCGTGCGGATTGTCCTGCAACGCCTTGTACATGTCCGGGATGGCGTCGCGGAACGCCTCACCGTCTTCGATGAGCGCGGTGCGTTCCGCATCGGGCAACGCCGGGTCCAGCGCCCGTTTGATCTGGGCGTCGAGTTCGGCGGCGGTCGGCAGCACCCGCGCGGCGACCGACGAGGAGGTGGCGGCCGCCGATGACGACAGGGCCGCGTTCGCCGCGGAGCGGGCGGCGGCGACGGCATCGTCGTCGACTCCCGAACCACAGGCCGAGGCGGCGGCCAGCGCGACCAGCGTCGCGGCCGCCAGTGCGGCGCGGACAGGTCGGACGGCGCGGGAGAAGGGTGTGTAACGCATCACTACCTACATACCATCGATCACGGAGCTGATTCGGCCGAGCAACGCCCGGACGGTGGTGACGTCGCGGTCGGCGACGGTGGGGACGGCCTCTGGCACCAGGTCACGCACGAGGGCGGTCACGCTGCGTTCGTCGTCGAGGTCGATATCGGTGACCTTGACCTCGGCGACGGCGACGACGTCTTCGGGGGCGGGTACCTCGGTGTCGAGGTCGGGGCGGTAGATCTCGAGGCGCAGCGTGGAGCGGACCGTGCGGAAGGCGAAGGGGCGGCCGTCGTCGGTCGTCCCGAAACCATGAGCAAACGAACCAATTGTTAAGTCATCGATCGAAAATCCCGAAGGATGTTCTGATTTCAACCGGAACTCCTGACATTGGACGCTGTGCTGGCTCAACCGTAACTCCCCGCCACAATTATCCGCCGGAGGCGGTCGCCAAACCCCTCCCGCGTGCTCACCGCGGCGCACGTGGTCAGATGGTGTGGTTCGCGGTTGTGTCACAAGGTAGAGGAGTTCGTGGATGCGCCCACGCGGCTCGGTCCCCGCAGTAGTGGCTGGTGTGACGGTGCTGGCGTTGCTGGCGGGCTGTTCGTCCGACACCGACCCGGACAAGGTGCCCACCCGCGATCCGGCCACCGCCGCCGTTTCCCCGGACCAGGGCGCCGCCCCCGCGGGCACGGTGCTGAGCGCGCCCGCGCCGATCGGGGCGCTGGTCGCCGAGGCGAAGACCGGCCGCATCGCCGCTCTGGACGCGCGCGCCGGCACCCCCGCGGTTTATCTCATCGACGCGGCCGACCCCTCGGCCGAGACACGCGCGCGCACCGTCGCGTTGGCGGCGCCCGGCGCCACCGTGGCCCAGGGCGCACCTGGTGAGGTGCTGATCCCGGCGCCCGGGCGGGTGCTGCGCGTCGACGTCACCAGCGGTGCGGTCACCGACGTGCCCGTCGATGCCGACGCGCGGTCGGTGCACCTGGGTGCCGACGGCGGGCTGGTGATCGGCACCGCCGACGGCCGGGTGCTCTGGCTCGACGCCGAGGGCGAGGTCACCGACAGCGTGGACGGGTTGATCTCGGCCGACGCGGTGACCGTTGCCGGCGACCGGGTGGCGGTGCTGGATCGCCACCAGACCTCGATCACCGAGATCGACCCCGCCGAAGACCACCTCGGGCTGGCACTGCGGGCCGGCGACGGGGCCACCAACATGATCGGCGACCGGTTCGGGCGCATCGTCGTCACCGATACCGCGGGCGGGGAACTGCTGGTGTACACGACCGGACCGCTCGTACTGCATCAGCGTTTCCCGGTAAGATCGTCGCCTTACGCGCTCGCCTATGACAACGAGTCGGACATCGTCTGGGTGACGTGCACGCAGAGCAACGAAGTCGTCGGTTTCGATCTGTCGACGGGTATACCGGAGGAAGTGGGCCGCTACCCCACCGTCGGGCAACCGAACTCGGTGACCGTCGATGAGCGCAGCGGCGATCTGTTCGTCGGGTCCGCGACCGGTGACGGTCTGCAGCGGATTCGCGCGGACGAGCGGAAGAGAGGGCAGTGATGGCAGCGAGCCGCCGCGCGGCGCTACCGGCCGGCTGGGAAACCAGCACCGACGATTACGAATACGTGCCGCTGCGGCTGCCACCGGATGTGACCAGGGTGACGGCGTCGATGCGGCTGGCGATCCAGGCCGAATACGGCGGCTGGGAACTGTCGCGGGTGCGCGCCTACACCGACGGCAGCCGACGGGTGTTGCTTCGCCGCCGCCGCACCCCGCTGAGCAGCCCGGTCACCGCCGAGCCGGGGATGTGAGCTCGATGCTGTACCGATTATTGCTGCGGGTGATGTTCCTGGTTCCCCCGGAACGCATCCATCATCTCGTCTTCGCCGCCCTGCGCGCGGCCACCGCCTTCCCGCCCTCGCGCGCGGTGCTGAACCGGCTGCTGGTCGACCACGATCCGATCTTGCGCAGCACCGTGTTCGGCGTGGAGTTCCCGGCGCCGCTCGGTCTGGCCGCCGGCTTCGACAAGAACGCCACCGGCGCCGACGCCTGGGGTCCGATGGGGTTCGGCTTCGCCGAGATCGGCACCGTTACCGCGCAGGCCCAGCCCGGCAATCCCGCGCCGCGGCTGTTCCGGCTGCCGGCCGACCGCGCGCTGATCAACCGGATGGGGTTCAACAACGAGGGCGCGGCCGCCGCTGCCGCACGACTGCACTCCCGGCGCCGTAAGACGGTGCCGATCGGGGCGAATATCGGTAAGACCAAGATCGTCGAACCCGAGCATGCCGCCGAGGATTACGCCACCAGCGCCCGGCTGCTCGGCCCGCTCGCCGATTTCGTCGTCGTCAACGTCAGTTCCCCCAACACCCCTGGACTGCGTGATCTGCAGGCGGTGGAGTCGCTGCGGCCGTTGCTGCGCGCGGTGCTCGACACCGTCGAGGTGCCGGTGCTGGTGAAGATCGCCCCGGATCTGTCCGACGACGATATCGACGCCGTCGCCGATCTGGCGGTGGAGCTGGGTCTGGCCGGGATCGTGGCCACCAACACCACCATCGGACGCAGCGGCCTGGCCAGCGATCCGGCGACGGTGCAGCAGATCGGGGCGGGTGGGCTGTCGGGTCCCCCGGTGGCCGATCGTTCGCTCGAGGTGTTGCGCAGGCTGTACGCGCGCGTCGGTGACCGGTTGGTGCTGGTGTCGGTGGGCGGCATCGAAACCGTCGATCAGGCGTGGGAACGCATCCGGGCGGGTGCCAGCCTGCTGCAGGGCTACACCGGATTCATCTACGGCGGTCTGTTGTGGACGCGCCGCATTCATCGTGGGCTGGCGCAGAAGCTGCGCGAGAACGGTTACGCGAGCCTGGCCGAGGCCGTGGGCTCCGAACACACCGCGCGCGCCTGAATATCGCGGCGCGATCAGCTCAGTACGCACGGCGGGCCGCCCGCGAACCGGAAGTCCTCGTCCAGGTCCGCGGGCACCGTCGCGCTCTCGCACAGCCGGGCGCTGAGCCGCTTGCAGAGCAGTACGACAGCGTGTTCCCACAGCAGCCCGAGCATGCCCGCGCACTGTGCACCGCGGGCGAGGGCCGCCTGGTCATAGACCAGCGTCGGATCGCTGACGATTTCGTCGAGTTCCATGCCGGCGCGGGCCTGCTCGGCGCTCAGCCGCCGATCCGGTAGCCAGCTCAGCCGCCAGGGCGTGCGGGACTCACCGGGTACCCGATGGGCTGTTTCGGGAGTGATATCGCTGGTCATCGACCAGTCGGTGGCGTGGATGGTCACAGCTGCCTCCTGACGAACTCCGGCACCGAGACCGGGCCGGGCATTCCCGGCGCGGCGTCGCTACCGTCGTGCGGAGCGGGATGGTCGGGCGTTATCGCGAGTTGCGGATGCGTCCGGGTCCGTCCCGAGGTGGCCGTCGGGCTGTGTGTGCCTGCGGCGGCTGCGGAACCTCAGCGTCGTTGTCATCACCAGGGCCTCCCGTCCGTCTGGTGCGGCGCTCTCTCACCATCCAGTCTGTCATTTGCCGGGAATGGCGGTCAATTGCCGTTGCGATATGGTAGTTGCCGGAATGACTGGTGGTTAAACCTCGTTCACGACCGGGAAATGCCGAAAGGTGGGGACGCCATGGTCCAGCAGGACTCGGGCATGGTCGCCGTGCGCAACATCCTCACGCGGCTGTGCAAACGGTCCGGTCTGAGCCCGGAACGCTTGCGCACCACCGAAATCGACGTCGGACCGCTCCTGGATCTGCCCGCGGTGCGCCGCCACGCCCACCGCAGTGGCCTCGCACCGGAGGAGGCGGTGCTCCCGGTGGTCCGCGACCTCGCCCGTCATCTCCCGCCGACCCACCGCCTGATCACCGATGCCGAATTGTCACTGGGCCTGTTACGGGACGACACGCCCGAGGGCATCGATCCGGACCGCCTCTACGCGCAGGATCTCGGCGAGCGGCGCGAATACCTCACCCAGCAGTGGCAGCGGCTGCACGAGATCGCCGGCGCCGAGCAGATCCCGCCCACCCCGACCGTGCGCTCGTTGCGGGCCACTCCGGAACGCCGCGCGTTCAGCGCGCTGGCGGGACTGCTGACGACCGGCCCGGTGTTCGGCACTCCCGTCGACGCGGGCATCAGTGTGGACACCGGGGCCGCGCACGAGCCGGCACCCGGGGTGCTGACGGTGATCGGCGACGCCGTCATCGACCACATCTACCGCGTCGACCACGTCCCTGCCGCCGGCACGTCCACCCGCGGCAGTTTCGAAGCGCATCCCGGCGGCAAAGGTCTCAACCGCGCGGTGGCCGCCGCCCGCCTCGGCGTGGAGGTGCGGTTGGTGGCGGCCGTCGGCGACGACGAGGCGGGACGGCAGATCCTGGACTATCTGCGCGCGGAGAACGTCGACACCGAGCTGGTGACCGTCGTGCGCGACGCCGCCACCCCGGTGACCTCGGTGATGATCACCGCCACCGGTGTGGCGGCCAGCATCGGCTGCAAGGACGACCGGATCCGGCTCGGCGAACGCGAACTCACCGGCCCCGCCCTGCATGCCGCGCTCGCCGCCTCCGATGCGATCCTGCTGACCTTCGAACAGCCGTTGGCGGTGATCGAGCAGGTGATGGCGCGGGTGCGGCAGATGCGGCCGCGGCCGCTGCTGATGGTGCATCCGGCCCCGCCGGTGGACGCACCGCAGCATCTGTATCAGCATCTGGGGGCGGTCGACTATCTGATGGGCGCGACCTGGGAACTGGACGAAATGGTGCCGGAGGTCAAAGCCACCTCCGGCGATCACATCGCCCGCCATCTGCGCGCCCTCGGCGTCCGAACCGTCTGTGTCATCGACGATTTCGCGTGCACGGTGCGCTCGGAGGAGCTCGATCTCGACGTCGGCCGCTTCCCCGCCGCGCTCAGCGATTCCCCGGGAGCCCGGGCCGCGTTCGCGGGGGCATTGGCGTATAGGCTCCTGTCGGCGCGCCGCCCGGCGCAGGAACAGGACTACGTGTGGGCGACCGCTGCGATGGTGGCGACCCAGTCCTTCGGCGATATCCCGGGCGCCATGCCGCTGGCAGGCGAGATCGACCGACTCGTCCGGCTCGGCCCGGAAGAGCGGTGACCACACCACTTCAGGTTCGGTTCGGCGGCGATCGCGCAGCGCACCGAACCGGCGGGGCCACACCCCGTACGACACAGGAGGCGCGTTGACCATAGTTGCGGTACCGACCGGCGACACCGGTCACCGGTTCACCCGCGGCGGGCGCGATATCAGGGTCCGGGTTCTGGAGGTGGCGGGCGGCGCCGAGGACGGGCATGTGCTCGTGTTCGGTGAGCCGGCCAACGGCTGCCTGGTCCGGGTGCATTCGCGCTGCCTCTACGGCGAAGCTCTCGGTTCCCAGGATTGCGATTGCGGCCCCGAACTCGCCAAATCGCTCGACCACATCCAGGACGAAGGCGCCGGCGTGCTGGTGTATCTGGAGCAGGAAGGCCGCGGTTGCGGGCTGGTCGCGAAGGCGCACGGCTACCGCGAGAGCGAACGTTCCGGCGCCGACACCTTCACCAGCTATGAGCGCCTCGGCCTGCCCGCCGACGCCCGCACCTACACCCACGCCGCGACCAGCCTGCTCGAACTGGGCTTGACCCGGGTGCGGCTGCTCACCAACAACCCCGACAAGGTCGCCGCCCTCACCGACGCCGGGATCGAGGTCACCGCGGTCCCGCTGGCCACCACCCCGCTCAGCGACCGGGCGGCGCAGTATTTGCAGGCCAAGCGGCAGCGGCGCGGTCACTGGATTCCCGCCGACACCTCCGTGTGGGAACAGCAGGCGGCCGTGCTGGACCGGCCCGAGACCCAGCATCGGGGCCGTAACTAGCGCCGGCCCGCGCCGGTCCGGGTGCCGTCGTGCGCTCGGACCGGTTTCGTAACCCAGGTCACAAATGTCCGGTTTCCGGCTACCATGAGTGAGCCGCGTCACTCGGTGCTGCCTCGGTGAGCCGGTGTGCCGCACAGGCCGGCGCGCTGTCCAGTCAGGGGCTCCGCCGAGACGCTCGGTTCATGCAGCGACATCGGGAACGGAACATGACCACAACAGACATCGGCTACGCCCATCCCAGCGGCACCACCGTCTACACGGTGCCGCAAGCCTTCCAGCAGACCCTCGCCCTGCGCCCCGATCAGATCGCCTTGCGCACCGTCGGCGGCACCCAGGAGATCACCTGGCGTGAATACGGTGAACGCGTGCGCGCGCTGGCCGCTGGGCTGGCCGGGTTGGGCGTTGGGCACGGCGACACCGTCGGCATCATGCTCACCAACCGGCCCGAGTTCAACCTGATCGACACCGCGGCCCTGCATCTGGGCGCCACGCCCTTCTCGGTCTACAACACCAGCTCCGCCGAACAGATCACGCACCTGTTCACCAACGCCGCCAACAAGGTGGTCGTCACCGAACAGAAGTTCCTCGATGTCATCACCGGCTCCGATGTGCCGATCGAGCATTTGATCGTGGTGGACGGCCCCGTCACCGGCGCACTCACCATCGACGATGTCGAAGCCGCCGCGAGCGAGGATTTCGATTTCGACGCCGCCTGGCAGGCGGTGCAACCCGACGATCTGGCCACCCTCATCTACACCTCCGGAACCACCGGCCCGTCCAAGGGTGTGGAGATCACTCACCGCAATGTGCTCGCGCAGGTGATCGCGCTGGTCAACGGCCCGCTGTCGGTGGGCATCGATGACCGGATCGTGTCGTACCTGCCCGCCGCGCATGTCGCCGACCGCATTTCCGCGCACGCGATGAACCTGCTCACCGGCATCCAGCTCACCACCGTGCCCGACCCGCGGGAGGTCGCCGCGGCCCTCCCCGACGCCAAGCCCACGGTGTTCTTCGGGGTGCCGCGGGTGTGGCAGAAGATCAAGGCCGGTATCGAAGCCAAGCTCGCCGCCGAGACCGGGGTGAAGAAATCGCTGGCCGAGTGGGCCATCGGTACCGGTGTCGCGGCCGCGCGCGCCGATCTGGCAGGCAGCGGCCGCCCGCTGACGTTGCGCATCCAGCATCCGATCGCCGACGCGTTGGTGCTGTCGAAGCTGCGGGCGGCGCTGGGCTTGGATCAGCTGAAGGTGGCGTCCTCGGGTGCGGCGCCCATTCCGGCGGAGACCCTCGAATATTTCCTCGGGCTCGGGTTCACCGTGTCGGAGGTGTGGGGCATGTCCGAAACCACCGGTGTCGGCACCTACACCGAACTCGACAAGCCGCGCCCCGGCACGGTCGGGCGCCCGGTCGACGGCCTGGAGTTGCGGTTGGACGCCGACGGCGAGGTGCTGGTGCGCGGACCCATCGTCACCCGCGGCTACCGCAATATGCCCGACAAGACCGCCGAGGCCTTCGATGACGACGGCTGGCTGCGCACCGGCGATGTCGGCACCCTCGACGCCGACGGCTACCTGCGCATCGTGGACCGCAAGAAGGAACTGATCATCAACGAGGCGGGCAAGAACATCGCGCCGAGCAATATCGAGAACTCGGTGAAGGCGGTGTCGTCGCTGATCGGGCAGGTCGTGGCCATCGGCGACGCCAAGCCCTACATTTCGGCGCTCATCGTGCTCGACCCGGATATCGCGGCGGTGCGGGCCAAGGAGCTCGATGCCACCGGCACCGATATCGCCGGTCTGGCCCAGCGCCGCGAAATCCTCGACGAGGTGCTGGCCGCGGTGCAGGCGGGCAACAAGAAGCTCTCCCGGGTGGAGCAGATCAAACGGTTCACCGTGCTCGGCACGGTGTGGGAGCCCGGTGGCGACGAGTTGACCCCGAAGATGTCGCTGAAACGTCAGCCGATCGCGGCGAAATACGCCGACCAGATCACCTCGCTCTACGCCGAACCCGCCCCCGACAGCGTGATCAACGTCAAGTAGCTGTCCGAGACCTGCCGATGGCGCTGTGGCCCTGAGCGAGCACGCTCAGGGCCACAGCCTTGTCCTGCTCAGTTCTGCTCGTAGGTGGCGACCAGGGTGGCGCGGGCGAGGGTATGGGAGAACAGGTTGAAACCGAGGAAGGCCGGGCTGGCGTCGGCGGGGATGTCGAGGGAGTCGACGTCGACGGCGTGCACGACGATGAAGTAGCGGTGCGGTCCGTGCCCGGAAGGTGGGGCGGCGCCGACGAAGCCGGCGAAGCCGCCGTCGTTGCGCAATTGCACCGCACCCGTTGGCAGTTCACCGCCCTGGCTGCCCGCACCGGCCGGCAGCGACGTCACCGTGGCGGGGATGTTCGCCACGGCCCAATGCCAGAAACCGGAGGCCGTCGGTGCGTCGGGGTCGAAGACGGTGACGCCGAAGCTCTTGGTTCCGTCGGGGAAACCCGACCACGACAGCTGCGGCGACACATCCTTGCCTCCGGCCCCGAACACGCCGCTGACCTGGTCGTTGCCGAACCTCTGGCCGTCGGCCACATCGTCGGAGGTCACGGTGAAGGACGGGACCTGCGGGAGAGCGTCATAGGGGTTGTAGCTCATTGGCTCCTCATCTCGGATCGGTTCAGCTGTGCAACAGGAAGTGTTCCAGCACCTGGGTGCCGAATTCGAGGGCGTCGACCGGGACCCGTTCGTCGACGCCGTGGAACAGGGCCGCGAAGTCCAGTTCCGGCGGCAGCCGCAGCGGCGCGAAGCCGAAGCAGCGGATCCCCAAGCGGGCGAACGCTTTCGCGTCGGTGCCGCCCGACAGCATGTAGGGCACGGTGCGGCCCTGCGGGTCGTGGGCGAGGATCGCCTCGTTCATGGCGTCGACGAGGTGGCCGTCGAAGGTGGTTTCGTAGGAGTCGAGTTTGGTGATCCACTCCCGTTCCACATCCGGGCCGATGAGTTCGTCGACCTCGCGTTCGAAGGCGGCCTGCCGGCCGGGCACCACCCGACAGTCCACCACCGCCTCCGCCGTCTGCGGGATGACGTTG
This sequence comes from Nocardia sp. CDC519, assembly GCF_059509835.1. Taxonomy (NCBI): domain Bacteria; kingdom Bacillati; phylum Actinomycetota; class Actinomycetes; order Mycobacteriales; family Nocardiaceae; genus Nocardia; species Nocardia sp. CDC519. Next base: position 5,845,498 of record NZ_CM183377.1, read on the forward strand.
GCCTTGTAGCCGGCGTCGAGCATCGTCGGATTGGCGGTATCGCGCAGGGTGGCACCGATGATCCGCGCGATCGAGCCCAGTTTGGCCAGGGTGCCTTCGATGTCGGGGCTGTGCGGGTCGAAGTCGAGGCCCGATTCCTGCGACACCGCGGCCAGGAACTCCGCCACCGAATCCGAGATCACCAGCGGGAAGGTGTGGGTGCCCAGGCGTGCGACGGCGCCGGCGAGGATGGTGACGGCATTGTCTTCGTGCAGGAACGAGCCGTGCCCGGCGCGGGCCTTGGCCCGCAACCGCATCCACCCCAAACCTTTTTCCGCGGTCTCCACCAGATACAGCCGCCGCTCCCCGCCGTCGGGGCGCGGCACCGTCAGCGAGAAACCACCCACCTCCCCGACCGCTTCGGTGATGCCGTCGAACAGGTCGGGGCGATTGTCGACCAGCCAGTGCGAGCCCCATTTGCCGCCGTTCTCCTCGTCGGCGAGGAAGGCGAACACCAGATCGCGCGGCGGGACGGTGCCCTCGATCTTGAACTGGCGTGCCACCGCCAGCATCATCCCGACCATGTCCTTCATATCGACCGCACCGCGGCCCCACACATAGCCGTCGCGGACCGCGCCGGAGAACGGATGCACGCTCCAATCCTCGGCGCGGGCGGGCACCACATCCAGGTGCCCGTGCATGAGCAGCGCGCCCCGGGAGGAATCGGCACCGGGCAGGCGGGCGAAGACGTTGCCGCGACCCGGCGCACCGGATTCGACGTATTCGGTGGTGTAGCCGACCTCGCGCAGTTTCTCGGCCACCCATTCGGCGCATTCCTGTTCGCCTTTGGTGGTGGCCAGCTCGCCGGTGTTGGAGGTGTCGAACCGGATCAGCGCACTGACCAGATCCACCACCTCCGACACCGCGCGAGAACGTTGCTGTGAACCCGGTACTCCGCCAGTTGCCGACACGTACCCTTTCCTACCATCCGCGGGCGGGGTTGCCGGTGGTTCGGTCGGTCGCGCGGCGCCCGGGCAGCCGCCGATCCGCTGGTCGGGGCGTTCGGCGGGGTCCGGCGGGTTCGAGTCGCGGTGAGCCGAATCCGGCGTGCCGTCGCTTGTGCGGTCGAGCGCGCGAGGCGGGTGTGCGACGTGGTCGGCGGCGACCGCGTCCGAGCCGGGCATGACACCTGAGCCAATTCCGGTAGCCGCAGGTCGTTCGCCTCGTACGCTGTCCGCACGGAGCCGGCACCGACGGAGCGGAGAGCGGGTGAGCGAGAGTCCGGCCGAGATCAAGCGGCACGGCAAGCACTACACGCCCACCGATCTCGCACGGTTCCTGGCCGAGCGCGTCGTCGACCATCTCGACGACGAACGTACCGAACTGCGGATCCTGGATCCCGCCTGCGGTGATGGCGAGTTACTGTTCGCGGCCTACCGTGCGGTGACCGAACGTCGGCCCGGGATCGCGGTGCGGCTCACCGGCTACGACCTGGACCGCGACGCGCTCGGGGTGGCGCGGGTGCGGGCGGCGCGCCTCGGTATCGCGGTCGACCTGCACGCGGGCGATTTCCTGGACGCACGAACCGAACTCGATACCGCCGGTTTCGACGCCGTGATCACCAATCCGCCGTATGTGCGGGTCCAGCAACTCGGGCAGGTGACCGCCCGACTACTGGCCGCCCGGTTCGGACTGCGTGGCCGCATCGATCTCACCCACCCGTTCGTGGTGTTGCTGCCCGCGCTGCTGCGCCCGGACGGGGTGGTCGGGCTGCTGTGTTCGAACCGGTTCCTCACCACCCGGGCGGGCGCCAATGTGCGGGCGGTATTGCAGCAGTCGTTGCAACCGCTCGAGCTCTACGACCTCGGTGACACCAAACTGTTCACCGCCGCGGTGCTGCCCGCGATCGTCATCGCCCGCAACCGGGCACCCGATGGGGCGTCCCGGTGCGTCTACACCTCCGCCTACCAGGACATGCGCGCCGTGCCGAACAGTGCGATCGGCTTGTACGAGGCGCTGACCGCCGGTGCTGACACCGTCATCGACCACGGTGGGCGCACCATCGCCATCAGGTCCGGGCATCTCGCATCGGCCGTTGACGCGCACCTGCCCTGGCGACGCTCGCATGCCGCAGGCGATGCGTGGTTGCAGCGGGTGCAGGCCGGCACCTGGCGCCGATTCGGTGAGGTAGCGCGCATCCGGGTGGGCATCAAGACCACCGCGGACCCGGTGTTCATCTCCGACGCTTGGCACGAACGCAGTCCGCGCCCGGAGCAGTCGCTGTTGCGTCCGCTGCTCACCCAGCACGATGTGCTCGCGTGGCGGGTCTCGCCCGCACCGGCGAGCCGGGTGCTGTATCCGTACGTGCTCGACCACGCCAGACGGACGGTGGTGGATCTGGCCGACTACCCGGATACCCGCGCCTATCTGGAGGCGCATGCCGACCGGTTGCGCAGCCGCCGCTACGTCGCCGAGGGCGGGCGCGAATGGTATGAGATCTGGGTGCCGCAACAGCCTGCGCGGTGGGCGGCACCCAAGATCGTGTTCCCCGATATCAGTGCCACCGCGCGTTTCGCGCTCGACCGGTCCGGGGCGATCGTCAACGGCAACTGCTACTGGATGTCGGTGCCCGATATCGGGGGCGACGAGCTGGCCTATCTGATGCTGGCCGTCGCCAATTCGCGGCTGGGCCTGCGCTTCTATGACGAAGTGTGCGGTAACCGGCTCTATTCCGGGCGCCGCCGCTGGATGACGCAGTACGTGGCCCGATTGCCGCTGCCCGCCCCGGAATGCGCGGCGGCCCGCGAGATCATCGCCCTGGTCGCCGATGTCCTCGCCGCCGGCGCGGTCCCCTCCGCGCAGCAGTGCGCGGCGATCGATGAGTTGCTCGACGCCGCGTTCGGTCTGTAGGCCGCTGCCGTCTCATCCAGTGGGAGCATCACCGACCGCGGGACGCCGTGGCGGGCGGTGGTGCGATGATGGCGGCGTGACTGCGTGGCTGCCCCTCATCAGTTCGGTTGTTGTCGTCGTTGCGCTGTCGTTGACGATCCTGGCGACCCACCGCTCGCATCGGCGCGCGATCATCGCCGCCGACGAGCGCGCGGCTGCGGCGGTGGAGGCGGCGCAACGCACCACCGAGGCCACCCACGGCGCTGCCGCGAGCCGCGATCATGACCGGTGGCGGCGGGAAAAGGTGCTCGACGCAGTCTCCGACATCCTCGCCATCTCCGAGGAGGTCACCGATCAGCTGGATCGGCGCGCGGAGTGGAGCGCCGAGACCGTCGACGACGCCGAGGCCCAGATCCTGCACACCTTGGACCGGCTTCCCGTGCTGTTCAACGTGATTCGCCTGCTCGCCGATGACGCTCTGCTCGAAGAATGCGACCGGCTCGGCCAGGCCCTGCACTCGGTGACCAAGGCCGCCGCGGCGACGGTGGCGCGGGAGCCGATCGGCTTCGACGAACACAAGAAGCTGATCGAGCACTACATCGCCAGCTACCGCGCGATCGCGGCCATCGAGTTCGACCTCGTGGCCGCGGCCCGATCCGAACTCGGCGCCACCGCCTTGGTGCGCGTGGGGTAACCCACACACCGATCACGCCTCCCGAGCGATCAACCCGCGCCGCACCGATCCGCGGCCAGCACTGCCGCCGCGCCTTCGCGCAGGCCCTCGACGAGATATCGGGGAACCTCCAGCGGCGGGAAATTCCCGCCGTTCTCGGGGTGAGTGCCGGCGGACGACACGCCGTGCCGCTGCTGCGCCCCGGGGCGTGGAGTCTTCTCGATATCGCCGGGGTGCATGGTGATTCGGGCGAATGCTGTAGCCGCGGGGCGCTGGTTCGCGCCCACCGGCCGTCTTCGTTGTCCGGCGGTGGGCGCGCCGGTGCGCTACTGGGCGCGGTCGAACAGCTCGCGCGCCTGCTCGATGGCAGCATGTAAACGCTGCGGCTGCGGCACCAGCTCCGCGATGATGTCGTCGACACCGCGCAGCCCGGCGCGGTTCAGCATCCGCTTCTCGTTGACCACCCAGGTGCCGCGGGCCGCGAGCACCGCGTGCGCGGTCTGCACCGCCGCTGTCGCCAGCGCCCCTGCCACTTCGGTGCGGTGTCCGCGTGCGGCATAGGCGTTGTCGGCGTAGGTGAGGGTGAGCGCGGCGCGTTCGCGCCACACCGGCGGCGCGGATTCGCGCAGGGCCCGCGGGTAGTCCGGGCGCGGCAGCGCACCGTGCAGCACGCTGTTGATCGCGAGTTCGGCGACCAGCAGATAGCTGGGGATGCCCGCCAAATGGAACATCAATGGTTCCCAATGGAATCGGCCCGCCTCGGCCTCGGTGAGTTCGCGGTCGACGGCGGCCAGGTCGCGGTAGTGGATGTCGACGCGGCGGCCGTCGACGGTGAGCCACGCGCCGCCGTTGAACACCCCGCCGCCCCACGCACCGAGGTCGAACACCTCGCCGGGCCAGCCGATGGCGCGCAGGTCGGCGGGGTCGAAGCCGTGGCGGTAGTAGACGGCAAGGTCCCAGTCGCTGTCGGGAGTGTGGGTGCCTTCGGCGCGGGATCCGCCGAGGGTGACCGCCTCGACGCCGGGCAGCGCGGCGAGGCGGTCGGTGAGGTGGGCGAGAAACTGCTCGTCGGTCATGGCTGTCCTCTGGATCGGAGCGATGAAAGAACCTGCGGGCAGCACCATCCATCGCGCCCGGGTATCCGGGCCGCGATCAGGGGGGCCGCGCTGTCATCACTCCACGACCGGCGATGGTACCGAGCACCAGCGCGATGTGCGCGGCATTATCCGCGGCGCCGATCCCTGTCGCGGCGCCGGTCGATGACCTGACTCCAGGCGCTCGCGTGATCGAGGCGCTCGGCGACGCCGTCGCCGGTCCTAGGAGGCGACGTGGATCTTGTCCGCCCCGATTCGCGCGATCCGCTCGCGCCCCCACTCCCCCAGCGGGCCGAGCGCGGCGTTGAGGGCGGCGCCGAGTTCGGTGAGCCGGTATTCCACGCGCGGTGGCACCTCGGCGTAGACGGTGCGGTCGACGATCTCGTCTTCTTCGAGTTCGCGGAGTTGCTGGATGAGCATCTTCTCCGAAATACCGGGAAGGCCGCGGCGCAGTTCGCCGAAGCGGCGCATGCCGTGGTTGTGCAGCTCCCACAGGATCAGCGATTTCCATTTGCCGCCGACGACGTCCATGGCCGCGTCGATGCCGCAGAAGTATGGTCCGGATCTCTTCGCACCCATTGCCGACCTCGCTACCTGTTCACACACGGTGTGGTAAGTACCCGACCAAATAGTAGGTACTTGTCGGGTCTTCCGGTACACCGCAGTGTTGGGGCATGCGGCGCGCATCGGCGCGCTACCGAACCCAGGAGATGTCTTCCATGCCCGACACCACCCCCGCACCGGTCACCGTCCTCGGCCTCGGCGCCATGGGCCGAGCCTTCGCCGCCACGTTGCTCAAAGGTGGCCGGTCCGTGACGGTCTGGAACCGCACGCCCGGCAAGGACGGCGAGCTCGTCGCCGCCGGTGCGAGCAGTGCCGCCGCGCTCACCGACGCGGTTGCCGCGAGTCCGGTGATCATCGTGCTGCTGCTCGACCACGCCTCGGTGCACACCACCCTCGACCCGGTGGCCGAACAGCTGTCCGGTCGCGCGGTGATCAATCTGACCAGCACGACGCCCGAGGAGTCGCGGGCGTCGGCCGAGTGGGCCGCCGCCCGCGGCATCGACTACCTCGACGGCGGCATCATGGCCGTCCCGCCGATGATCGGGCAGCCCGGCGCGTCCATCCTCTACAGCGGCGCACAGACGGTCTTCGACGAGCACCGCGCGATGCTGGAACTGCTGGCCTCGGCCGAATACTTCGGTACCGACGCCGGGCTGGCCTCGACCCTGGACTTCGCGCTGCTGGCGGCGATGTACGGGATGTTCGGCGGCTTCTTCAACGGTGTGGCGATGACGCGCTCGGTCGGTGTGTCGGCCCAGGCCTACGCCGAACGCGCGGCCGCGTGGGTGGCGGCGATGGCGCAGCTGCTGCCCGACTACGGAAAACTCATCGACACCGGCGATTACCGCGATGGCGTGCAGGGCATCGCATTCCACAAGTCCGCCATCGACGCGATCGTGCGTGCCACCCGCGATGCCGGCGCCGCCCCCGATTTCCTGGCGCCGATGCAGCATCTGCTCGACCGTCAGATCGCCGAGGGCAATGGCGCACTGGCCTTCGAGCGCACGGTCGAAGAAATCGCCTGACCCCGGCCCCGGGCGACGGGCCCGCGCGGCGGCCGTTGGCGGCTGACCGGGACGTGTGGTCCGGGCCTCACCGCCGGTGCGGTTAGCGTGTGAGGTTCGGCCGGTCGTATCCGGCGGTGACCGGAGGGTCCGGCCGAGCAGGCAACGACGACGACAAGGAGTCCGCGGGTGGCTGTCCTGGACGCGAAGCTGAGCGACATCTACGACGAGGTGTTGCGCCGCAACCCCGGCGAAACCGAGTTCCATCAGGCTGTGCACGAGGTACTCGACAGCCTCGGCCCCGTGGTCGCCAAGCATCCGCACTATGCCGACGCCGCGGTGATCCGCCGGCTGTGTGAACCCGAACGCCAGATCATCTTCCGGGTGCCGTGGGTCGACGATTCCGGCGCGGTACAGATCAACCGCGGGTTCCGGGTCGAGTTCAACTCCGCGCTCGGCCCCTACAAGGGCGGGTTGCGGTTTCATCCGTCGGTGTATCTGGGGATCGTGAAGTTCCTCGGCTTCGAGCAGATCTTCAAGAACTCGCTGACGGGGCTGCCCATCGGCGGCGGTAAGGGCGGTTCGGATTTCGACCCGAAGGGCCGTTCCGAGGGCGAGGTGATGCGGTTCTGTCAGGCGTTCATGACCGAGCTGTACCGCCACCTCGGTGAGCACACCGACGTCCCCGCCGGCGACACCGGCGTTGGTGGTCGCGAAATCGGTTACCTGTTCGGCCAATACAAGCGCATCACCAACCGCTACGAGTCCGGTGTGCTCACCGGAAAAGGCTTGACCTGGGGCGGATCCCAGGTCCGGCGGGAAGCCACCGGGTACGGCGCGGTGTTCTTCGTCAACGAGATCCTGGCCGCGGCCGGCCGTTCGCTGGAGGGGCAGCGGGTGGTGGTGTCGGGATCGGGCAATGTCGCGATCTATGCCATCGAGAAGATCCACGAACTGGGCGGCATCGTGGTGGCGTGCTCGGATTCGAGTGGCTATGTCGTCGACGAGCACGGCATCGACTTGGAGTTGCTCAAGGAGATCAAGGAGGTACGCCGGGCCAGGATCGCCGATTACGCCGAGGCCAGGCCGGGTGCGGCGCGTTTCGTGGCCGGCGGCTCGCTGTGGGAGGTGCCCTGCGATATCGCGTTGCCGTGCGCCACCCAGAACGAACTCGACGGTGTCGCCGCGGGCAAGCTCATCGCCAACGGCTGCCATATCGTCGCCGAGGGCGCCAATATGCCGTGCACGCCGGAGGCGGTGAAACTGTTCGGCGCGGCCGGGGTGACCTTCGCGCCGGGGAAAGCCGCGAACGCGGGCGGGGTGGCCACCAGTGCGCTGGAGATGCAGCAGAACGCCTCGCGCGATTCCTGGAGTTTCGAACACACCGAGCAGCGGTTGGCCGAGATCATGCGCGGCATCCATGACCGCTGCCTGGCCACCGCCGACGAATACGGCATGCCGGGCAACTATGTGGCCGGTGCGAATATCGGCGGTTTCATCCAGGTCGCCGATGCGATGCTGGCGCTCGGGGTGATCTGAGCGCCGTCTCGGCCGCGGGCGCCAAGGGCTCGGCGGTGGGTCCGTACCCTGGGTGCATGCCCGATCACACCGCCGGGCGGGCCGAGATCGAGCGGCTCGCGCAGATGATCACCGGGCGCCGGGTCGCGGTGCTGACCGGGGCCGGGATGTCCACCGACAGCGGGATCCCGGACTACCGCGGCCCCGGCTCCCCGCCCCGCACCCCGATGACCTTCCAGCAGTTCATCGGCGACGCCGCGTTCCGGCAACGGTATTGGGCGCGCAATCATGTGGGCTGGCGGCGCATGGACGCCGCGCGCCCCAACCCCGGCCATCGCGCGCTGGCCCGGCTCGAACGCCTCGGTGTGGTGAGCGGGTTGATCACCCAGAACGTCGACCTGCTGCACACCAAGGCCGGCCATCGCCGGGTGATCGACCTGCACGGCACCTACGCGCGGGTGCGCTGCCTGAGCTGTGATCATCTGGTGTCGCGGATGTCGCTGGCGGATCGGCTCGAGGCCGCCAATCCGGGGTTCGCCGACGCCGCCGACGCCACCGGTGTGGAGGTGGCGCCCGACGCCGACGCGGTGATCGCCGATACCGCCGCGTTCCGCATGGTGGATTGTGTGCGATGCGGCGGCATCCTCAAACCCGACATCGTCTATTTCGGGGAGAACGTGCCCAAGCAGCGGGTGCGCGCGGCCTATGACGTGGTCGACGACGCCGAGGTGCTGCTGGTGGCCGGTTCGTCGCTGACGGTGATGTCGGGGCTGCGGTTCGTGCGCCACGCCGCGAAATCGGGGACGCCGGTGATCATCGTCAATCGTGGGCGCACCCGCGGCGACGAACTGGCCACCCACACCGTCGATGCCGGATGTTCGCCGACGCTGAGCGCGCTGGCCGACCACCTCGCGGCGCGGGTCGCGGTGGCCTGAGCGGCTGCGTCACCGGCCGGTGAGCGGGTACGCCCCGGGTATGACGTTGTTGGTGGGCACCTCCGGGTGGCAGTACCGCGACTGGCGCGGGGTGCTGTATCCGCAGGGGGTGCCGCAACGGCTGTGGCTCGAGCAGTACGCGCGGTCCTTCGCCACCGTCGAGCTCAACAATGCGTTCTACCGGCTACCCAGCGCCGAGACCTTCGCCTCCTGGCGGGTACGCACTCCGGCGGGGTTCCGGATCGCGGTCAAGGCCAGCCGGTTCCTCACCCACATCAAACGGCTGCGCGAGCCCGAGGAACCGGTGGCGCGGCTGATGGGCCGGGCCGCGAGCCTGGGTGAGCGCCTCGGACCGATCCTGCTGCAACTGCCGCCGACCTTGCGCGCCGATCCCACGCTGCTGGAGGCGTGTCTGCGGTGTTTTCCGGATGGCACGCGGGTGGCGGTCGAACCGCGCCACGAGTCCTGGTGGACCGAGGAGACCAGGCAGGTCCTCGAACGTCAGGGCGCGGCGCTGTGCTGGGCGGATGCGGGCGAGCAGGCGGTCACACCGCTGTGGCGCACCACCGATTGGGGCTATCTGCGCCTGCACCACGGCACCGCCGAGCCATGGCCGCGCTATCACCCCGGCACCCTGGCCGAGTGGGCGCGCCGCCTCACCGAGACCTGGCCGCGGGCGGCTGAGGTGGAGGTGTATTTCAACAACGACCCGGGCGGTGCGGCGATCTACGACGCAACCGTTTTCGCGCGTTCGGCGGCCGCGCTGGGCGCCGAGGTCACCCGCACACCGGATATCCGGCCCGCGACCGCACCACCTGCCGTCGGCGGGGCGTGACCGCAACGCTTCAACCGGGGTGGTCGGCCGACCGGGCTGAACGCGCGCAGACACAGCCGACCGACAGATGCAGCCGACGTCTCGTCCCGGTGCCGCCGACGCCCGGCCGGGCTGCACCGTCCCCCGGTCGGGCGTGCAGCGGGTCGTCAGTCTTCGGTAGGGAAGAACGACTCTCCGTCCTCGGGGGCGCCGTCGATTTGTCCGCGGTGTTCGCCGAAGGTTTCGTCGCTGTCGTCGGCGGGCAGCTGGTCGATGTCGTCGCCTTCGTCGATGGTGCCGGGTTGCCCGGCGGTGGGTTCGCCCGGCTCGGTGGCGCCCAGGTCGGGTTCTTCTTCGGCCAGCCGTTGTCCGAGTGATTCGCCGGCGCGCTGTTCGGCGGGTGTCATGCCGAACTTGTCGGCGCCGGTCCAGTCCTCGGGCGGGTCGACCACGATGTCACCGTCGTCGTTGCGCACCTCGTCGGAGTCGAGGCTCTCGGTGGGGCCCAAGGTGTCGCCTGGTCCGGTTTCTGTAGCCATATGCGCCGGATGCCCGGACACCGGCCGGGCAAACAGCTCACCCGTGCGGGGCGATCTCGGTCTCGTCGGGCGACAGGCATGCTGTCGGCGGCGGCGCCCGGACGCACGACGACAGCAGCGGGTACGCCGGTGAGCGCGCGGATCGGGCAGCTTTACTCGCTCGGCGAGCAACCGCACCCGTGGTGCGCGGTCGGCGGCGACGAGCGTGCTCAGCTCGATGGCGGCCGGCGTCCGGTATCGGTGCGCGGCAGTAGGTCGAAGGCGGTGTCGACCACGACGTCGCCGAGCCCGGCGGCACGCAGATTTCCGCGTATGCGGTCCAGGTCGAGCGCGGGCAGCGGTGGAACGTGCGAGGCCGGGCCTGAATCGAGTTCGGGTTCGGGTTCGTCGTCGCCGACGCGCACGGTGACGGGGTAACCCGGATAGTGTTCGCCGATGAACGCTCGATAGGCGGCGGCGTCGACCGGATCCCAGCGGTCGACGCCGGCGTGGCAGTCGAGTGCGAAAGTGCCGTCTTCGAATCCCCGCACGATCGTGAACAGCCAGGCTTCCAGCCCGGGATGGGTGATAGAGCGGTATTCGCTGTCGTGGCTGAACTCGACGATCTGGCCGGCAACGCCATCGAAGGCGCCGGCGAGATCGACGCAGACGCAATCGCCCCAGCCGTTGTCCAGGAACGGGATCCAGTCCGGGCCCCACCACTCGGCCATGTCGTCGTTGTCGACCAACCACGCCATATCTGCCAGGGTGGACTCGATACTGTCGGTGGACATCAGCGACCACGTACCCAGCAGTGCGCCGCGATGGTCGGCGCCTTCACCGTCGTGCCAGCCGAGGAGTTCACGCAGCAGCGGCGGGAACCGGCCCTCGAACCGGGCGGCGAGGGCATCGATGGCGTCCGCGGACGCGCCGGGCCGCAACCCGGCTCGATAGGCGGGGCGGTTGAGCATGAGCCATCGGTCGAGTCGGGTGAGCAGCGGATGCATGACGCCGAAACTACCGGCGCACTGCGTGATTCGCGCATCGCGCCTGCCTCCGGGCTGTGAGTTGTCAGCTGTCGGCGCGGAGCAGGGCGGCGATCTCGGCCTGTCCGCGCGCGAGCGCGTTGTCGAGGGCGGTGTTGCCGTCGCTGTCCCGGATGTTCGGATCGGCGCCCGCGGCGAGCAGATCGGTGACGACCTGCTGGTAGCGGGTGCTGCCGTCGCCGTAGACGATCGCTTCCTGTAGCGCGGTCCAGCCCGGGGTGTTGACGTGGTTCACCGCCACGCCGGCCTCGATGAGCCTGCGCACCGTGGTGACCGAACCGTGTTCGGCGGCCGGGATGAGCGCCGTGCCGCCGTAGCGGTTGACGCTGGTCAGGTCGGCGCCATGAGCGAGGGTGAGGTCGAGGATGGAGTCGATTCCTTCGGCGCCGGCATACAGGTAGGCCGAATCCTGCAGGGCGTCCACGGCGTTCACGTCGGCCCCGGCCTCGATGAGTGCGCGGGCGGCGTCGGTGGCACGGTTCTTGGTGGCCTCGATCAGGGGCGTGCGCTCGTGTGGTCCGCGGGCTTCGATATCGGCGCCGCGGGCCAGCAGCTCGCGCACTCGGGCCGCGGCATCGGCGGCGGCCGCGGCGAACAGATCGTCGTCGAGGGCCGGGTCGTGCGGCGGGGTCGCCGGGGCGGTGCCCGGGTTCGGTTCGATCGAGGCCGGTGCGCCGGCGGATGCGGGCACGGGAGTCGAGACCGAGGTCTGCGTGGGCGCCGGGTCAGCGGTGCACGCCACGGTAGCCGTCAGGATCGCCGCCGACGCCGCGAGGGTGACGCTCGCCGGCAGCGAACGTCGTCTGCTCGAATGGTTGCGGGTCATCGCCGACTCCTCAGATTTGGTATACCAACGATGGTCGACTCGTTGCGGGAGTTTGTCCAGATGAAGACCGGAACTGTGGTTACCGACACCAAGGAGGCGACTTGTTGGTATACCAGAGTTGGTATCGTGGGGATATGAGCCAATCAGGCGAGGGCTACCAGATCACCGATCAGGACCGGCAGCATCTGCGCCGATGCGTCGACCTGGCCCGTACCGCGCTCCAGGACGGTGACGAGCCGTTCGGGTCGATCCTGGTCGACGCCGAGGGCGCGATCCGGTTCGAAGCCCGCAACCGCATCGTCACCGGGGAACCGACCCAGCATCCGGAGTTCGAGATCGCCCGCTGGGCCGGGATCCACCTGCCGCCCGAACAGCGCGCGAGCGCCGTCATCTACACCTCCGGCGAACACTGCCCGATGTGCAGTGCCGCGCACGCCTGGGCCGGTCTCGGTCGCATCGTGTACGCGGTCGGCTCCGAACAGCTCGGCCGCTGGCAGCGCGAATGGGGTCTGCCACCCGGGCCGGTGGCCGCGCTCCCCATCACCGCCGTCGCGCCGACGGTGCCGGTCGCGGGGCCGGAACCCGGCCTCGAAGCCGAGATCAAGGAGCTGCACCAGCACATGGCCGCACGGCTGCGCGGCTGACCGCGGTCGCGCGGGCCGGTGTCAGTCCGCGCCGTCGCGGATATCGGCGGCGTCGCGTTGCGCGGCGAGGGCGCGGCTGGTGTCGATGTGGGCGGCGGCCAACGCCTCGACGCGGGCCAGATCACGGTTGGCGATGGCGTCGAAGAGCTGCTGGTGTTCGCGGGCCACGGTGGTCAGATCGTCGTGGCGGCCCAGCAGCCAGCGCATCCGGCTGCGCAGCCCGGCCTGCAGTTCGCCGAGCAGTTCGTTGCCCGTGAGCCGGATGACGGTTTCGTGGAAATCGGCGGCCGCCCGGCGCGCGGTGACGGCATCACCGGCGCGGGCGGCATCCCATTCGGCGTCGAGATCGCGGCGCAGTTCGTCGAGCCCGGCGCGGGTGGCGCGTTGCGCGGCGAGCCGGAAGGCCAGCACTTCGAACGCCGAGCGCACTTCGATCAAGTCGGCGATATCGGTGGCGCTGAACTGGCGCACCACGGCCCAACTGCGCGGGCGCGCCGTCACCAATCCCTCTGTCACCAGCGCTTTGAGTGCTTCCCGCACGGGCAGCCGGGAGACACCGAGTTCGGCCGCGAGTTCGCGTTCGACCAACTTGGATCCTGGTGCCCGCACACCGTCGAGGATCTGATCCCGCAGGATCCGGGTGACCCGTTCGGATTCGGAGGCGAACCCAGCCGACGCACTCATCACCGCATTCTCGCATCCCCTCGCCCACATTTGGTATCCCACCTGCGTCGGGGGTGGGTCAACGCCCGGGACGTCCCAGCTGCTGCAGGCGGGCTTCGTCGAAGTCGAGCATGTACTGGCAGCGGGCCAGCGCCTTGGCGCCGAAACGTTCGCCGTCACGGGCGCGCAGCAGCGCCGTCCGCTGCGCACCCAGTACCCGCAGCCGCAGCTGCCGGTACTGTTCGCGCGGGTCGGGACCGTCGGCAGGCAGATCCGCCTGCGCGGCCGAGCCCTTCCGGACGGTGTCGTCGCGAACCATTCCCACCAGTGCGTCCGGGAATGGGTTGCCGTCGTCGTCGGCGAGACCGGGAGTGTCGAGGACGTGTTCGGCGGCCTCGGACAGCAGCGTCCGCAACTCGGCGAAGTCGTCGCGCAACCGCACCGGATCGTCGCCGGGTACGCGGACGAGGCGGATCACCGCGGGCAGGCTCAGGCCCTGCACCAGCAGCGTGGTGGTCGCGACGACGAACGCGATCAGCACCAGCTCCGACCGCATCGGGGTCTGCGCGGGCAGGGTTTGCGCCGCCGCGACGGTGACCGCGCCACGCATCCCGGACCAGGCCAGGACCGCTCCGCCGCGGGCACCGACGGTTTCGGTGAGCCGGAAGTCGACCGTGGCCGAGACCTTGCCGAAGCGGCGCAGCATCATCTGCAGGCGTTTGCTCTCCGGCGGCAGGCCGGTGTCGGCGATGCGCGCGCTGATCTGCTCGAGGCGCGGTTTGACTTCGGCGGCGCGGCGCTGGTCCAGCCGGAGAAAGGCCACCAGCGGCATGATGAACACCGCGCGGATCACCATCACCACCAGCGCGGCCAGCAGCCCGATACCGAAAGCTTGCGCGGCGCTGAGCTGTTCGCCGCGCACATCGTCGATCAGGCCGGACAGGCTCAGGCCCATGAGCAGAAAGATCGCACTTTCCAGCAGGAAGGCGACGGTGCGCCAGTTGGTGGCGTCGACGAGGCGGTCCTGGGCGCTGAGACGGCGTGGGCTCAGGTGCCCGCTGACCAACCCGGCAACGACGACGGCGAGCACGCCCGAGCCATGGAATTCCTCGGCCGGCAGATAGGCCAGAAACGGGATCACGAACGACACCGCCGTGGTGGCCACCGGATCGTCGAGCATGGCCCGCGCCCGCACCCCGAGCCAACCGACCAGCAGTCCGGCGATCACCGCGACCACGACCGCGAGGACGAAATCGCCGAGCACCTGCCACAGCGACACCGTCGCCGCCAGCGCGGCCACCGCCGAGCGCAGCAGCACCAGTGCGGTCGCGTCGTTGACCAGCCCCTCCCCCTCCAGCATCGTCAGCAACCGCGACGGCAACCCGAGCCGTCGGCCCACCGAGGTCGCCGCGATCGGATCGGTCGGGCTGATCACCGCGCCGAGCGCGAACGCCGCCGGCCAGCCGATATCGGGCAGCAGCTGATGAAACAACCAGCCCGTGCCGAGGGTGGTGACCACGACCAGCAGCACCGCAAGGCCGGTGATGGGTTTGAGGTTGCGGCGAAAATCGACCGCAGGCATGTTCACCGCCGCCGAATACAGCAGCGGCGGCAGCACACCGGACAAGATGAGCTCGGGTTCGACCTGCGGATGCGGAATGCCCGGCACGAAACTGAGCGCGATACCGACCACCGCCAGGCTCAGCGGCGCGGCCACGCCGAGCGTGTCGGAGAACGCCGCGACCACCACGATGGCGATGATGCCGACGACCACGACCAGGGTGATCTCCACGAACCCTCCTCAGCGCTGACGGCGTGTCCCGGTAGCACCGTACGACGCGGGCGGCGGCCGTGATTCGATGGCGGTGCAGCGTTTCCCTGACCGCGGCGACCGATCGGAGCTGACGATGACGGCAACTACGGGTATCAGCGAACTGTCCTTGGCCGAGAAGGCCGCCCTCGGCAGCGGCGCGGATTTCTGGACCACCAAGGCGGTGGGCCCGGTGCCGTCGATGCTGCTGACCGACGGCCCGCACGGGGTGCGCAGGCAGACCGGCGCCACCGACCATCTGGGGCTGGCCGCGAGCAGGCCCGCCACCTGTTTCCCGCCAGCGGCCGGGCTCGGGCAGAGCTGGGATGTGGCTCTGGTGCGCCGGGTCGGCGAAGCGCTGGGCCGGGAGGCGCGCGCCCTCGAGGTGGACGTGCTGCTGGGGCCGGGGATCAACATCAAACGGGATCCGCGCTGCGGGCGGGTGTTCGAGTACTACTCCGAGGACCCGCTGCTCACCGGTGTGCTGGGTGCGGCGTGGGTGCGGGGTGTGCAGAGCCAGGGGGTGGGCGCCTCGCTCAAACATTTCGCGGTCAACAATGCCGAACACGATCGGATGCGATCGAGCTCGGATGTGGACGCACGGCCGTTGCGGGAGATCTATCTGCGAGCCTTCGCCCATATCGTGCGCACCGCGCAGCCGTGGACGGTGATGTGTTCCTACAACCGGATCAACGGCGTCTACGCCGCGCAGAACCGGTGGCTGCTCACCGACGTGCTGCGCGATACCTGGGGTTTCGACGGGCTGGTTGTCAGCGACTGGGGTGCGGTGTCGGACCGGGTCGCCTCCGTCGCCGCGGGCCTGGATCTGCAGATGCCCGGCGGTGGCGGCGACCCGGACGCGCAGGTGGTGGCAGCGGTCGAATCCGGTGCGCTCGAGGTTGCCGCGGTCGATCGGGCCGCGCAGAAAGTGGCCGAGTTGGCGGCGAAGGTGCTCGCCGGGCGGGCTGCTGCCCCGGCGGCGCCGGATCCGGACGCACATCATCGGCTGGCTCGTGAGGTCGCCGCACGTTGTGTGGTGTTGTTGCGCAATGACGATGAGCTGCTGCCGTTGCGTGCCGGGCAGCCGCTGGCGGTGATCGGCGAGTTCGCGCAGACCCCGCGCTACCAGGGTGGCGGCAGTTCGCATGTGAATCCGACCCGTGTGGATGTGCCGCTCGAGGAGATCGCTGCCGCGGCCGAGCCCGGGCAGGTGCGGTATGCGCGCGGGTTCCGCACCGACACCAGCACACCCGATCCGGTGCTGGTGGCGGAGGCCGTCGCCGCGGCGCGTGCGGCCGAGGTGGCGGTGGTGTTTCTCGGGTTGGGCGCGGGCCAGGAATCGGAGGGCTTCGACCGCGAGGATATCGAGCTGCCCGCCGACCAGCTCGCCCTGCTGGCCGAGGTCGTGGCGGTTCAGCCGAAGACCGTGGTGGTGCTCTCCCACGGTGGGGTGCTGCGGTTGGCGCCGGTGGTCGAGCTCGCGCCGGCCATCGTCGACGGCGCGCTGCTCGGTCAGGCCGCGGGCGGCGCGCTCGCGGATGTGCTGTTCGGGCGGGTCAATCCCTCGGGCCGGCTCACCGAGACGGTGCCGCTGCGGCTTCAGGATGTGCCCGCGTATCTGAACTTCCCCGGCGAGAACTCCCACATCCGGTACGGCGAAGGTATTTTCGTCGGCTACCGCTGGTATGACGCGCGCGAGATGGCGGTGAGTTTCCCGTTCGGACACGGCCTGTCCTACACCAGCTTCACCTACTCGGACCTGGCGGTCGAGTCGAGCGCGAGCGGGCTCACCGTGGAGGTCACCATCACCAATACCGGTGACCGGCGCGGCCGTGAGGTCGTGCAGATCTACACCGCGCTGCCCGAATCGGCGGTTACCCGTCCGCCGCGCGAGCTCGGGGGCCATGCGGTCACCGGTGAGCTGGAACCCGGTGCGAGCCAGCGGGTCTCGATTCCGATCGAGCGCGAGGCTCTGGCCTACTGGGAGACCCGCACCGAGGCGTGGGTGGTGGAAGGCGGCACCTACCGGGTGATGGCCGGTGCGTCCAGCCGCGATATCCGCGCCACCGCCGACGTCGAGGTGCCCGGCGACGAGCTGCGCCTGCCGATCACCCGGCAGTCCACCCTCGGCGAGGTGCTGGCGAACCCGGCCGCGGCAGCGGTGCTGTCACAGATGTTCGCGGCGATGACCGGCGGCGGTGACGGTGACGGTCAAGCCCTCGGCGTCGACATGATGCGCATGCTCGCCTCCATCCCGCTGGACCGGCTCACCGGCTTCGGCATGTCCCCCGCCGACCTCGATGCCCTGCTGTCGGCCACCGACGACCACAGCCGACCGTGAGCCGTCGCGCCGTCCCGCGGCGCCGGCCGGAGCCGACCGTGAGCCGTCGCGTCGTCCCGCGGCGCCGGCCGGAGCCGACCGTGAGCCGTCGCGTCGTCCCGCGACGCCGGCCAGAGCCGAGCTGCACGAGGGGCTCTGTGACCGCCGCGCACGCCGCCGGGAGAAGGTGGCCGGCTTCGACGGGTCACCGCCGCGGTCTCGGGGCCGGCGCAGTCAGCAGGTCGCTATTTCCGCGCCGCGACGACGAACATCGGCACCGCGACGAAGATCCGGTTCGTGCGGGCGCGCTCGGCTTGCTCGGCGAGCCAGCTCTGCTCATCGGTGATGCGACGCACCAGGGCGAGTGCGGTGTCGTCGGTGAACACGCTGGTGCGCACCTCGACGACCGCGTCGCTGAAACCGGCGTCGAGCAGCAGGTTGCGGTAGCGGCGGGCGATGCGCGGCGACGGCAGCGAGTCCGCCTTCGCGTGGACCAGCCGCCGGGTGGTCTCCGGCTGGTCGGAGTCGATGACCACCGTGTCCCAGTCCTGGCCGAGCAGCACGGCCCGCCCGCCCGGAGCGAGCACCCGGTGGGCCTCGGCGACGGCGCGCACCGGGTCGTCGACCGTGTGCAACACCTTGTCCGCGCGGTAGCCGGCCACCGACCCGGTGGCCAACGGCAGTTCGCAGGCATCGCCGACGTGGAACTCCCCGGCCGGCCAGCGCTCGCGGGCCACGGCGATCATCTCGGGGTCGGTATCGATCCCGACGGCGTGGCACCCACGCTCGGCCAGTTCGGCGACCGCGCGGCCACCGCCGCAGCCGACGTCGACCACGGTCCGGCCGGTGAGATCGCCGAGCAATGCGTAGGAACGTGCGCGCAGTTCCACAGACATCGGCTGGGCATCGATGGCGTCGAGGACATCAAGAAGAGTGGACATGCCCGCCATAATTCGACTTAATGTCGACATGAAGTCAAGTGTGCTGACGATCGGCCAGGTCGCCGACCGCTTCGGCCTGCCGACACACGTTCTGCGGCACTGGGAGTCGGTCGGCCTGCTGCATCCGGCCCGCGTCGCCGGCGACCGCCGCCGCTACACCGACGACGACCTCGTCCGGGTGGCGTCGATCATGATCGCGAAGCGGGCCGGCCTGCCGCTCGAGGACATCCGGGCGTTCCTCGCCGCCGCGGACCCGGCCGCCCGCAAGGACGTGCTGCAGCGCAACCACCGTGCGCTGCAGGCCAGGATGGCGGCACTGCGTTCGGCGCTGGATCTGCTCGAAGCCGGCATGAACTGCTCGCACGAGGACATCACGACCTGCCCGAACTACCGGGCCCACCTCGCAGCCGAGTCGACC
Organism: Nocardia sp. CDC519; assembly: GCF_059509835.1. Taxonomy (NCBI): domain Bacteria; kingdom Bacillati; phylum Actinomycetota; class Actinomycetes; order Mycobacteriales; family Nocardiaceae; genus Nocardia; species Nocardia sp. CDC519. The sequence goes on from NZ_CM183377.1 coordinate 5,864,154, forward strand.
CGAGGCCGATGACCGGCATGGTCGCCGCGCGGGAGGGCCCCGCTAGGTGATGTGCCCGCCCAGGGCATCGGCTGTGCGTGCGGTTGCGGCGAGGTGGGCGTTGACTCGCCCCAGCAGCGCGAACAGCTGTGCGCGTTCCTCGTGATCGAGTGGGGTCATGATCTGTTCGTTGACCGTGTCGAGGACGCGGTCGAGTTCGGCGAGGCGTTGTTCGCCGGCTGCGGTGATGGTGATGACGTTGCGGCGTTTATCGGCCGGGTCCGGGGCGCGGCGCACCCATCGGCCCTCTTCGAGGTCGTTGAGTACCGAGACGAGGTCACTCTTGTAGACGCTGGTTCGCTCCGACAGCGTCGCCTGGCTCGCCGGCCCGAATTCGGCGAGCGCGGCCAGCACCACGAAGTGATCCTTGCGCGCCCCCGTGGCCCGTAACGCCTCGCGCGACAGGCGCGTCATCTGGGCCGCCGTCATCGAGGTCAGGCGTGAGAGCTGCTTTTTCAGCCGCGCCGGAGTGGACTCGCCGCGGTCGAAGCGCATCTCCTCATCGGTGTCCATGCACCGAGCCTACCCCTTGCGTTAGTGCCACTAACGACCTACATTCATTCGCGGCACTAACGTTAGTGCTCCGAACAGATTGTAGGAGTTCCCATGACCCCCACCGAATCCCTGATCCGTACCCTCGCCGACCGCGCCGAGCTGGCCGATCTCGTTGCCCGTCACAGCCTCTGGATCGACGAGGGCTTGGCCGACACCGACCGCATCTTCACCGACGACGTCGTGGTGCGCTCCATTCGCGGGCAAGCCAAGGGCATCGACGCCCTCGAAGCTCTCGCCCGCGCAGGGCACGACACCTACACGCGCACCCTGCACAACAAGTCCAACCTCGTCATCGAGATCGACGGCGACACCGCGACTGTGCGCGCGCACGACGTGGCCGTCTTCGTCATCGACGACAGCACCGCGGCCGTCGCGGCCGGTATCGGCCGCTACCGAGCTCGCCGCACCTCGGCGGGCTGGCGCTTCGACGCACTCGACATCACCCCGGTCGCGCTGACCGACGCGCTGCCACGCACCCTGTAACCCGCCCGACTGGCCGAATATCTCGATTTTGTGGCCGCCAGTCGTTGCTGTCGGCGTCGCGCACCGCTCTACGCTCGAACAACAGGTCAACGGTGATGGAGGACACAGGCAGATGGCGTTCGACTACGACGTGCTGGTGATCGGTTCGGGATTCGGCGGCAGCGTGTCCGCGCTCCGGCTGACCGAGAAGGGCTACCGGGTCGGCGTGCTCGAGGCCGGACGCCGCTTCGCCGACGACGAATTCGCCGCGACGTCGTGGCGGGCACGGCAATTCTTGTGGGCGCCACGGCTGGGCTGCTTCGGCATCCAGCGGCTGACGTTGCTGAAGAACACCTTCATCATGAGCGGCGCCGGTGTCGGCGGCGGCTCGCTGGTGTACGCCAACACCCTCTACGAGCCGCCTGCGGCGTTCTACGCCGACAAGCAGTGGGCCGGTATCACCGACTGGCGCGCCGAACTGGCACCGCACTACGACCAGGCCAAACGCATGCTCGGCGTCACCACCAACCCGGCCACCACCCCCAGTGACCGGATCCTGCGTGAAGTCGCCGACGAACTCGGCGTCGGCGACACCTACCGCCAGACCCCGGTGGGTGTGCTGTTCGGCGGCGCCGGGGCCCGGCCCGGCCAGGAGGTGCCCGACCCGTTCTTCGGTGGTGTCGGCCCCGCGCGGCGCACCTGCACCCACTGCGGCGAATGCATGACCGGATGCCGCCACAACGCCAAGAACACCCTGGTCAAGAACTACCTGTATCTGGCCGAGCGGGCGGGTGCGCGCGTGCATCCGCTGACCACGGTGGTGGATGTGCGGCCCCGCCCCGGCGGCGGCTACGAGGTGCACACCCGCCGCACCGGACGCTGGGCTCGCACGGGAGCGCGCGTGTTCACCGCCGAACAGGTGGTGTTCTCCGCGGCCGCGCTCGGCACCCAGAAACTGCTGCACCGGCTGCGGGATCGCGGCTCGCTGCCCCACATCTCGCCGCGGCTCGGCTATCTGTCGCGCACCAATTCCGAGGAGCTGCTGTCGGTGCGCAGCCGCCGCCGCGACGCCGATTTCACCAAGGGCGTCGCGATCACCTCCTCGATCCATCCCGACGAGCACACCCATATCGAACCGGTGCGCTACGGCAAAGGCAGTAATGCGCTGGCGCTGATCACCACCGCGATGGTCGGCGACGACGGCGTGCGCCCACGCTGGCGCCAGTACCTGCATCAGCTGCGGCGCAATCGCCGCGACCTGCTGCACATGCACAATCCGCACCGCTGGTCCGAGCAGATGATCGGGCTGCTGGTGATGCAGTCGGTGGACAACTCCATCACCACCTACACCACCCGAGGCGTGTTCGGCCGCAAGATGACGACCAAACAGGGCGAAGGCGAACCCAATCCCACCTGGATCCCGATCGGCCACGAGGTCGCCGAACGCGTCGCCGACAAGATCGACGGCTTCCCCACCGGCGCCACCAGCAGCATCGTCAATATCCCGGCGACCGGCCATTTCATCGGCGGCTGCGCCATCGGCGACTCCCCCGCCACCGGCGTCGTCGACCCGTACCACCGCCTCTACGGCCATCCCGGCCTGCACGTCATCGACGGCTCGACCATCTCGGCCAACCTCGGGGTCAACCCGTCGCTGACCATCACCGCCCAAGCCGAACGCGCGATCTCCCTGTGGCCCAACAAGGGTGAGCCGGATCTACGGCCCGAACTAGGCGCACCGTATCGGCGGCTGGCGCCCATCGCACCGGCCGCTCCGGTGGTGCCGGCCACCGCCCCTGCCGCTTTGCGGTTGCCGATCGTCGAGATCTCCGGCGGCCAGCCGCTGGTCGAACACGACAACTGACCGCACACCACGCGATCTCGACCGGTTCGCGACAACGTCGTCGCGTCGGTCACCGAGCCGGTCGCGTCGGATCGCGTCGGCGCGGCCCCTCCTGAACGGGCCGCGCGAGGACGCTGCCCGTGAACGCTCAGCCGTCGGTACCGCGTCGATCCCGCCGACCCGACGCCCGGCGCGGCACACTGGTGCGGGTGAGCAATGTCCCCGTCGCCGCGGTGGTGTGTGCCTTCCTCGCCGCGCTCGGGTTCGCGGTGGCCGCGGTCGCGCAGCAGCGGGCCGCGGCCGAGGTGCCCGAGGGTGCGGCTTTCCTGGCCGGGTTGGCGCGCAGTCCTCGCTGGTGGGCGGGGATCGTCGGGGACGGCGGCGCGTTCGTCTTCCAGATCGTGGCGCTGGCGTTGGGGTCGGTGCTGGTCGTGCAGCCGATCCTGGTGACGTCGTTGATCTTCGCGCTACCGCTGGCCGCACGCTACAACGACCGACCGGTGACGCGGACGGCCTGGGCACAGGCGATCGCCCTGTCGGTCGCGCTGGCGTGTTTCCTGGTGGTGGGTGATCCGTCGCCGGGGGTGCGGGACGCGCCGTGGTCACACTGGTTCGGCCCGCTGATGCTGGTGCTCGGGCTCGTCGCCGCGGCGGTGGCGGCCGCGGTCGCGGTGCGGGCCACCGCGGTGCGGGCGCTGCTGCTGGGGGCGGCGGCGGGGCTGTTGTTCGGTGTGTCGGCGGCGGTGACCCAGCATGTGGTCGAACTGTTCGGCGACGGCATCGCCACCGTGTTGCGCAGCTGGGAGCCGTACACGATGGTCGGGGCGGGCCTGCTGGGGTTGTATCTGCAACAGCGCGCGTATCAGATCGGTGCGCTCTCGGCGTCGCTGCCGGCGTTCACCGTGGCCGAGCCGCTCGCGGCGATGTTCCTGGGGCTGACCGTCCTCGACGAAACACTGAACACCGGGACCGTTGGCGTCGTGGTGGTGCTGGCGTCGGTGGTGGTGATGTGTGTTGCGGCCGTGCAGCTTTCTCGCGCCCAGGCCGAGGCCGTGCCCGCCGAGCACGCCGGATGATCGTGCCGCCGGGCATGGTGGCCGTCCGTGGACAGCGACAATTGCCGGTCGGTTGCCGATTTTTGTCGATCGACGCGCTCTGCGCGGTGGTCGGTATGTGTCGATCCCGGCACCGGAGCTCGACGGTGAGGCCGGCCCGTTCCTCGAAGGTGGCGAAGTCCTCGTCCACGGCAACCACGTTTTCGTCGGCGAGTCCGGGATGGCCACCAACGGTCTGGCCATCGACGCCGAAACCTATATCACCGACCCGAATTTCGAGCGCGTCGGCCGCGACGTGCAGGCTCGCGGCATCACGGTCGAGTATGTGGACTTCGCGGTGTCGCGACTGTTCGGTGGCGCGTTCCGGTGCTCGCCCCAACCCCTGGGCCGCTTCGACTGAGACACCCCGGCGTTCGCCACACCTCCCGGTCTGGGTGGCGACGAACGACCACCGGCAACCCGTCGTTGCCGGTGGTCGCGCCGCGGTCATCGCACCGCAGTCCGAGCGAACCCGCGGACGCGCCGGATGTGGCGGACGTAGCGAGGACGACCGATCACGTACCAGATGACGCGCACCGGTGCCGGCAGCACACCCAGCAGCAGCGCACGTTCGGCCGGGTCGGCGTCCTCGAGGACGAGACCGAACAGCGTGAGCAGAGTCGGTTTCGGTGTGTTGGCCACCAAATGCTCACCCAGCGACGCCCATTCCTTGTCGGTGATGTGGTCGGCCGCGAGCGGAAGCAGCATGGTCTCTTCGTCGTCGAGGTGCTCGACCAAGACCGCCCGGTGATCGGCCAGGACCGCGACCAGCGCGTCGCGTTCATCGGCACCGGCCGTTGCCTCCCACGCCGGGACCGCGCTGTCCAGGCTCGCCAAGGTGGCTTCGACGCGCTCATGCTGTCGCTGCATCCGCAGGATGACATCGGCGCCCAGATCGACGCGGGACAGCAGCGGCGGCCACAGCAGCTCGTCCTCGCCCTCATGATGGTTCTTCAGTCCCAGCCGATAGTCGCGGAAATGGCCGGCGATCACCGCTGCGCGCGCGGTGTCACCAGGGGCGACCGCCGCCACGAGCTCCATCAGCAACCGCGACTCGCGCCGGAACGCGCGGTGCACGATCTTCATGTCCTGGGTGTCGACGCTCATCTGTTCCTGCCTTTCAACATCGGTGGTGTTCGCTTGCGGTTCGATGCGCCTGCGGCGCTAGGCGCCGACGAGGGAACGTGCGACACGGCCGCGCGCCACCGGATCGGTGCCTGCCGGTCGCGTCCGCTCGGTCAGCAGCAGGACCGCCGTCAGCGCGACGACGACCACCGCCGAGCCGTGCACGATCAGCGCCGTCGACACGCTGCCGCCGTGCGACACCACCGCGAGCGCGTCACCGACCGGGATCGCGGCGTGGATCAGCACCACCCAGCCGAGAACGCGCCGCAGGCCGAGGCCGAGCAGCAGGAAGGTGACGGCCGCGATGGCGAGGTCGCGCACACCCTTGACGACGAAATAGCCGTCGGCGTTGCCGGTCGGCCACGGCTCGATACCGAAACCGGCGGGGGCACTGCCGGGAGCGAGCAGGAAGCTCAGCCCGAAGTACAGGGGCGCGGCCGCGCAGATCACGGCCAGCACGGTGGTCAAGCGATACTTCGTCATGATGGTTTCTCCTCGGTTGGTCGGCGGATCGTTTCCGTCCGATGGGACCGTGTTCGGTCTGCTCCGAGACTGCGTGCGCGGGTTTGGAGGCCACCTGGAACCGACTTGGAACACCGGTCACAGCGGTGGTGCGTACGATGTGCCAGGTCATGGTCTTCATCCGGGTATTGGGGTCGTTCGCGGCCGAAGCCGACGGCGAACCCATTCCCCTCGGCGGACCGCGCCAACGTGGCGTGCTCGCCCTGCTCGTCGCCGCGCGCGGCCACGTCGTGCCGGTCGACCGCATGGTCGAGGACCTGTGGCGCGGCGAGGCGCCCGCCCGCGCGCTGGCGTCACTGCAGGCCTACATCTCCAACCTGCGCCGTCTGCTCGAACCCGGCCGCCCGCCACGCACTCCGGCCCGCCTGCTGGTGAGCGCCGCACCCGGCTACGCCTTGCGCCTGCCGCAGTCGGCGGTCGACGCCTGGCGCTTCGAAGAACTGCTCGACCAGGCCCGCACGCGCACCGACCCCGGCGCGGTCCGCGCCAGGCTGGACGAGGCACTGGCCCTGTGGCGAGGACCCGCGTTCGCCGAGTTCGCCGACGAACCATGGGCTGTCACCGAGACCGGCCGCCTCAGCGAGCTGCACCTGGTGGCCCGGGAACTGCACCTCGCGGCGCGCCTGCGTCTCGATCTTCCCGCGACGGTGGCGCCCGACGCCGAAATCCTCACCCGCGACCATCCTTTGCGCGAGGAGGGCTGGCGACTGCACGCGCTCGCCCTGTGGAGCAGCGGCCGCCAGGCCGATGCGCTCGCCGCGCTCCGCCGCGCCCGCGCCACCTTCGCCGACGAACTCGGCCTCGACCCCGGACCGGATCTGCTCGCGCTGGAAGAGGCGATCCTCACCCAGCGCACCGACATCCTCCGCGAGGCCGGCCCACCACCCCGAAACGACGCACCCCACGCGAACACCGTGCCGGACAACAGCATTCGAACCGGCACCGATCCGGGCACACCCGACGCGGGGACGTTCGTCGGACGCGACGACGAACTCGCCGCACTACTGGCGGCCGCGACCGATGCGATCGAATCCCGAGGGCGCGTCGCGCTCGTCACCGGAGAAGCCGGGCTCGGCAAATCGACACTGCTCGAACACCTCACCGCCCGACTCGAACACCACGGGTGGCTGGTGGCCACCGGACGCTGCCCCGATCTCGACAGCGCCCCGCCGGCCTGGGCGTGGGTCGAGGTCCTGCGCACAGTGGCCGCGACCGTACCGGCCGGCGAGTTCGCCGACGATCTCGCGCCGCTGCTGTCGGATGCGGCAGCGGTCACCGGTGACGCGGCCGCCGGGCGGTTCCGGCTGCGGCAGGCCGTGTGGGCCTTTCTCACCGCGGCCGCCGCCGAGCGTCCGGTCGCCATCGTCGTCGACGATGTGCACTGGGCCGACGCCGCCACGCTGGAACTACTCGGCGGCTGCCTCGACACGCGCGCCCCGATCTTCGTCGTCGCCGCCTACCGCGCCGACGAGAGCGAGCACCTCACCGCGACGCTGGCCGCCCTGGCCCGCACCGCGCCGCTGCGGCTCGATCTCGCCGGACTCGACCGCGCCGCCGTCGCCCAGCTCGTGCGCGCCGAATGCCGGGCCGATGAAGCGACCGTGACCGGAATCGCCGAACGCACCGGCGGCAACCCGTTCTATGTGCGGGAGAGTGCGCGGCTGCTCAACGGCGAGGGCGCCTTGATCGCGTTGTCGGAGGTGCCCGACGGTGTCCGCGACGTCCTGCGGCGCCGCCTGGCCCGGCTCCCCGAAAGCAGTGTTGCTGTGCTGCGGCTCGCCGCGGTCGCGGGCCGGGAAAGTTCGGTGGACGTGCTGGTGCAGGCCGCCGACACCGACGAGGACGGCGTGCTGGACGCACTGGACGCCGGCGTCATCGCCGGGCTGCTCGACGAGCCCGGACCAGGGCGGGTCCGATTCGTCCACGCATTGGTCAGGGACACACTGGGCACCGACGTCAGCCGACTGCGCATCACCAGGATGCACGCCAGGATCGCCGCCGCTCTGGAAGGCACCGGCGATATCGCCGCCCTCGCCCACCACTATGCGCGCGCCGGCTCACCGAAGGCCGTCGGCTACTGCGTGCGCGCCGCCGAACTGGCCGAGGCCCGCTACGCCCACGACGTGGCGGCCACACTGCTCACCGACGCCGTCGCCAACTCCAGCGACCCGGACGAACGCATCGACCTGTGCGGCAGGCTGCTGCGCGCCCAGGTCAGAGCCGGAGACGTCGCCGCGGCCAGACAGACCCGCGAATACGCCGTCACCTATGCCGAATCCCTTGGCCGCGACGACCTGATGATCGCGGCGTTCACCGCCTGGACCGAACCCACCCCCTGGCTTGCCCGCACCTACGGCACGGTCGACCATCCCATCGTCGACCGCCTCCGCCGACTGCTCGACCGCACCGACCTCGCCGCAGAGGTGCGCGCCCACCTGCTCATCGCCTATACCCACGAACTGGTCGGCGAAGCAGACCCGACCGTCATGGCGGCCGGGCGGGAAGCGCTGGCACTGGCCACCTCACCGCGCCTGCGCGCCGGGGCGCTCCTGGTCCTGGCACGCGACTCGGGCCAGGAGGAGTACTCCCGTGAGCTGGTGCGGATCGGCATCGAGCACGATCTGCCCGTCTACCGGGTGACCGGGCTGCTCAACCTGGCCGCCAACGCCGCCGGGGCCAACGACCCGGCCACCATGCGCGAGCTGATCGGGCAGGCACTCGAACTGGCCCGCACCTACCGGATGCCGGAGGCGATCGGCGCCGCCGAGATCGCGCTGGCCTCACTGCTGCTCATCGAGGGCCGGTTCGCCGACGCCGAACACAGCTACATCGAAGCCACCGAACGCCTGGAACGAGCCGGATCAGTGCACGCCACCGGCTTCCTGCGCCTGGCGCTTGCGGCGACCTGGCTCAACGCGGGCACCCTCGGCGACCACCTCGACGACATCCGCGCCCTGCACACGGCACTCGGCCCCATGGTCGCCGACCTGCACACCCTCGCCCTGCACGCCGCCGGCCACACCGAGCAAGCGCGCCGAACCCGCACCGCACCGACCCCGATCCGCCCCGACTTCTTCTTCACCTTCCTGACCAGCCTGCGCGCCATGGCCATCCTCGCCGTCGGCGACCGCGCCGCCGCCGAGCAGATCTACACCGACCTGCTCCCCCACCGCGACGGTCCCCCGGCCGGCGCGGAAAGCCTGTCGCTGGCCGTGCGTCCGGTCGCCCATACCCTCGGCGAACTCGCCCGATTCCTCGGCCGCGACGCCGAAGCCGACGCGCACTTCGCCCGCGCCGACGCCATCGCCGGATTGTGGAACGCGCACCTGAGCTGATCCGCTCCCCTGCACCGGCACGGCGTTCCAAGCCGGCTCCAAGCGCCTTCCAAAGCCCCGGGACCACTGTCGAGCCATCAGAACCGAACTGATGGAGGAGTCACCCATGAGCAGCGCAGCAACTTTCCGGGCCGCCGTCGTCCGCACGCCGAGCGGGCCCGATTCGATCGAGATCATCGACGTACCCGTCACCGAGCCCGGACCAGGCGAAGTACGGGTGGCGGTCGCGGCGGCGCCGGTCAACCCCACCGACCTCGGCGTCGTCAGCGGCTTCTTCCACGAACTCGGCATGATCGACCAACCCGCCCACACCGGTCTCGGCTGGGATTTCGCCGGCACCGTGCTCGCTGCCGGGCCAGGAGTGGACCTGACGCCCGGCACCCGGGTCGCCGGCGTGGTCCTCGGATTCGACCGTGACTTCGGCACGTATGCCGAACAACTCGTCGTGCCCGCCGCCGAGGTGGCGGTGGTGCCCGACGGGCTCGACCTGGTCGCGGCATCGACAGTGCCGCTCAACGGGTTGGGTGCGGCGCGGATCGTCGACCTGCTCGGCGACGCACCCGCCGACGGCAACCGGCTGCTGGTGACCGGCGCGGCCGGTGCGATCGGCGCCTATGTGGCCGCGCTGGCCCCTGAGCGCGGCTGGAAGGTGACCGGTCTGGCCCGCCCCGCCGACGAGGCGTTCGTGCGCGGTCTCGGCGCCGACTTCGTCACCGAGGCCGCACCGGGCTGGGACGCGGTCGTCGACACCAGCTCACAGCAGACGTGGGGCCTGACCCCGGTCCGCGACGGCGGCGCCTTCGTCGGTGTCCGGCCCAATCTCGCGCCCGCACCCGAACGCGGCATCACGGTGAACGCGCTGCTGACCCAGTCCGATCGCACGCGACTGGAGCAGCTACTCGCCCTCGCCGAGTCCGGTCGCCTGCCCGCCCGAGTGCATGCGGTCCTGCCGTTGTCCCGAGCCGCCGACGCCCACCGGGCGATGGCCGAGGGCGGGACGCGCGGACGCTACGTGCTCCAGCCCTGACCGAGCAGCCCGCCCCGGAGACGCCGATGCCTCACGGGATCAGCCCGTGCCATCGAAGGTCGCCCAGGTATCTGGTGATCAGATCCGCACTCAGGTGCGGGATGTCGGCGTCCGGGCCGAGTTGCGCGGCGCGCACCGCGGCCCGGAACTCGGCGGCCGGAATGGCCGAGCCCGCGATCGCCGGCGCGGGCCGGGCGAAGGCGTGCAGCAGCGGCAGCACCGAGGCGCTGCGCTGCGGCTCGGGCAGCCCACGCAGCGCCGCCTCGAAACGGGTCACCCACTCGGCGTAGTCGTCGACGCGTTCGATCGCGACACCGGCCTCGATCAGCCAGTCGACCACCGTATCGAGCGAGATCCCGTCATCGTGCGGGTTCACCACATGGAAGCTGTGATGGCCCGCGTCGACGGCGGCGCCGAGCACGGTGATCGCTTCGGCGGTGAAATCCGCTGGTAGCCCGTCGTAGTGGGCCCGTGCCCGCGCACCGTCGCCGGCGCGGCGGTAGAACGAGGCGGGCGCGAGTCCGGTGGCGGCCAGCCCGATCAGCAGCCGGGTGAACATGTCCGGCACATTGAGCTGCCCACGGTAGCGCGGATGGGCCAGCACCATATCCGAGCGGAACACCGCCACCGGCAGGCCGCACAGATCGTGCGCCTCGCGCAGCAGCACTTCCCCCGCCCATTTGCTGTTGCCGTAGCCCGCGGCGTACCCGGCGCCGTTGCGCCGCACCGGGCTACCGGCCCGGATATCGCCGCCCTCGGTGAACACCGTGCGATCGACGTCGGCGGCCACCGCCACCGTCGACAGATAGGTCACCGGCTTGAGCCGATGGGTGAGCGCCAACCGGATCACCTCGGCCGTACCGACCACATTGGGGCCGAACAACTGCTCATACGGCAACACATGGTTCACCAGTGCCGCGCAGTGCACGACACGGTCCACGCGCCGCGCCAACTCCTGCCAGGCCGGTTCGTCGAGCCCGAACCGGGGCGCGCTGATATCGCCGGCGATCACCTCGAGGTGGGCATCGGCCGATTCCCGGTAGCGGCGCAGCAACTCGGGATCACCGGAGTCGAACGCCGCGTCGAGCCTGCGGCGCGCGCTGTCGGCGTCCTTGCCACGCACCACACACAGCACCCGCCCGCCGACGGCCGCCATCCGCTGCAACCACAGCAGGCACAGCCACCGCCCGAGGTAGCCGTTGGCGCCGGTGATCAACACCGTCGACGTCGTCGCAGCCAGCGGTAGCCCTGGCGCCGCCGCCACGGTGTCGGCGCCGATGAATTTCTCCAGCGTCAGGTCCGCGGCCGCCACCTGTTCGGCCCCGGCGCCGTGCACGCTCGCGAACGACACCACCTGTGCACCGGATTCCCTTGCGGTGCTGATGTATTCGGCGAGATCGCCCAGCCTGGTGGCCGGGCTCGTCACCACGCTGACCGGCACCTCGACGCCGAAGATCTCGGTCAGCAGCTTCGCCAGCGACAGCGCCGAGAGCGAATCACCGCCGAGGTCGGCGAAACCCGCCTGCGGGCTCGACTGTTCGGGCGTGCAGTCCAGCACGGCGCGCGCGGCTCCCAGCACCGTGTCCACCACGGCGACCTCGCCCGCGCTGATGTGCAGGTCCCGCAGCTGCGCCGAACGCCCCTCGGCGCGATCGCGGTACATCTGCTCGAGCCGCGGACCATACCGGCGCTCCAGCGCCGGGCGCAGCAGCTTACCGATTCCCGACAGCAGCCCGTTCTCGATCGTGAACGGCTCGGTCTCCACGATGAACTCGCGCGGAATCTCATACGGTTCCAGCCCGGCCTCGGCTGCCACCGCACGCACCGAGGCGGCGATCGACGCCGTGAGCTCACCGGTGTTCGCTGCCGCGTCGATCGCGGCCTCGGTCGGCACCACCACCGCGAGCAGATAGGCGCGCACACTACTGCCGTAGACGAAGATCTGCCGGATCAGCGGGCTGCCCGCGAACACCGCCTCCAACTGCGCGACAGCGACGAACTCCCCTTGGGACAGCTTCAGCACATTGTTGCGCCGATCCAGATACCGCAGCCGATCCGGGCCGATCTCGGCGACGATGTCGCCGGTGCGGTAGAAACCGTCGGCGTCGAAGACCTGCGCGGTGATATCGGGGCGCCGGTAATAGCCGGGGATCATGGTCGTGGTCTTGAGCAGCAGCTCACCACGCGGATGGGGGGTATCGGTGGTGCGGTAGCCGAGTTCGGGGACGTCGACGAGCTTGTAGTCGATCACCAGCGGCCTGCGCACCCGGTTGTCGACCACCAGACCACCACCGGCCTCGGTGGACCCATAGGCGTCGTGCACCTCGATCTCGAGCAGCGACTCCAGGAACGTCTTCAGCTCCGGCGCCAGCGGCGCGCTACCGGTCGAGGCCGAAATCAGCCTGCCGCCGAGCACTTCGCGCCGCAGCTGCGCCCGCACCTGCTCCTCGGACCGGCCACCCGCCACCTCGCTCTGATACCGCTGGTAGATCATCTCGCTGACCCTCGGCACCAGCACCATCTCGGTGGGCCGCACCAGCGCGATGTCGTCGAACAACGTCGACATGTCCGCCGCGGCGGTGAAATACGCGGTGCCACCGCGCACCAGGACCCCGGCCAGGGCCAGCCGTCCGGCGAGATGACTCAACGGCATGTAGTTCACACTGATGGCCGGCGGGTTCGAGCCCGCCTTACGGGCCAGCCCTTGCAACCAGATCCCCGCGGCCAGTCGATCGGTGTACATCGCGCCCTTGGGCGTGCCGGTGCTGCCAGAGGTGTAGATCAGCATTGCCAGCGGGTCGGTATCCCGGTCCGCGAAATACGGTGCGACCCTGGGCATATCGCGGCCCGCCTCGATCACCTCGGCCAAGGTTTCGAGCGTGATCGACGTGCCGGCCAGTCGCTCCCGAGCCGTGGCCAGCGCGGACCGGTGCGCATCGAGCTCGGCGACGTGATCGATCACCACCAGCCGCCGCAGCCCCGGGCCGGCCAGCGCGCAGTCGACCGCACGGTCGAGCAGTTCGGGCGTGGATGCCAGTACCCGCGGTTCGGTCTCCGCGACGATCTGGGCCAGCGCCGGACTCGGCGCCCCTGCCTGCAGCGGCACCACCACCGCCCCGAGCCGCACGCAGGTCAGATCGACGATGGTCAACTCGACGCCGGTCACGCCGAGAACCGCGATCATCGTGCCCGCCTCGACTCCGGCCGTGCCCTGCCACGCGGCGGCTATCGCCTCGACTCGATCGGCCACTTCGGCATAGCTGAGGGTCTCGAAACGGTCGAGCCAGCGGCGTTCGGGCTGCCCGGTGACCGGATCGCGCACGATGTCGAACGCGCGCTGCCCGAGCGCGGGACGTTCGGCGTAGCCGGTGAGCACACTGGCCACGATCTGGGCGACACCGGTGCCGGGCGTCCGCACGGCATCGAGCACTGTCTCATCCGGCGCCGCCGCGCGGGCCTGGTGATCATCGCTGTACAGCTGAGCGATGCGCTGCCTGCGCCGAGCAGCCGGCGTCTCGATCGACATGGTGTTGGTGCCTCCCCTGGCCGGCCGAGCACGTCCTGAACGTTAGCGTGCCTAAGCAAGATGCCAGCCGGGGGGCGCTTACGCAGCCGCAATCGGGTGTGATACCAGTCACAAGGGTGCTGATGTCTCAAACGCGGCAGGGGGACCGGTCATTCGACCGAGCCGGACACGAGCTAAGCGGCAGCCGGTTCGGCCAGTGCCTGCTCCCGCAGACTCGCCAGCGTGCGCGACAAGATCCGCGACACCTGCATCTGGGACACACCGAGCCGTTCGGCGATCTGGTTCTGGGTCATCGACCCATAGAACCGCCACACCAGCACCTGACGTTCCCGCCGCGGCAGCGCGGCGATCAGCGGCCGCACCGCCATCGCATCCTCGAGCAGGCCGTAGCAGGGTTCCTCACTACCGAGCCTGCGCTGCACCGCACTGCCCGCGTCATCGTCGTCACGAGCGATCGACTCCAGCGAATTGCTCGTATGCCCATTCGCGGCGACCATCGCCTGCGTCAGCTGAGCCAGCTCCACCCCGAGCTCGGCGGCGACCTCACGGGCGGTCGGCACCCGTCCCAGCCGCTGCGACAGCGCTTCGGTGGCCGGACCTATCCGCAACTGAATGTCTTTCATCGTGCGCGGCACCCGCACCGCCCAGGTGCGGTCGCGGAAGTGGCGGCGCACCTCACCCATCATGGTTGGCACCGCATAAGCGAGAAACGTACTGCCGCGGCTGAGATCGAAACGATCCACGGCCTGGATCAAGCCCACCCTGGCCACCTGCTGCAAATCGTCGAAGGACTCACCGCGTCCACCGAAACGACGCGCGATGTGCTCGGCCAGCGGAAGGCACAGCTCGATGATTTCGTCGCGAACATGCGCGCGATGCGGATCGTCAGGGTCCAAAGACTCGAGTTTGTCGAACCACGGCTCGATGTTCTCGTAACTGTCCGAAGAATCTCCGTATTTCCCCGCACCGGCACCGACTGATCGGGCCGCAGGAGCGGTTGTGGTGGTCTGAGCGTGCTTCGACTGGTTCATTGGGCCTCCTCGGTTCCCCAATCGGCTGACGTTCGGCTCGACCTGACTGAGGGGTACCCAATTTCCCGTAATCGAAAAGTGATCGCCCACGCCGCGTTCGCCGCCGCGACGAACTGCACGGACGTGTCGGCGCCGCACACCCGGGTATGCGGGAAGCGAGTCGCATGATCCGCGACCAGAGCGCCGAACACGCGCAGCGGGCATCGACAGGAAGGAACCGCGCATGGCAGGCACCGATCTCACCCAGCGCCGCATTCTGGCGATCGTCACCAATTACGGCGTCGAACAGGACGAACTCATGGTTCCCGTGCAGCATCTCCGCGACGCGGGCGCCACGGTCGACATCGCCGCCGAATCCGGCGACACCATCCAGACCCTGGTGCACGACAAGAATCCCGGCACCACCGTCCAACCCACCGTCACCCTCGACGCGGTGAACCCGGCCGACTACGACCTGCTGCTGATCCCCGGCGGCACCGTCAACGCCGATTCGCTGCGCCTCAACGCCGCCGCCGTCGACATCACTCGCCGGATCGCGGCCGCGGGCACACCGATCGCCGCGATCTGCCACGGACCGTGGCTGCTCGTGGAAGCCGGCATCGTCGGCGACAAGACACTCACCTCGTTCCCCTCCCTGAAAACCGATATCCACAACGCGGGCGCCGCCGACTGGGTGGACCGATCGGTCGTCTTCGACGACACCCACGGTTACCCGCTGATCACCTCACGCTCCCCCAAGGACATCGGCGACTTCATCGAACGCATCGGCCTCACCCTGGCCGAGCGAGCGGCCTGACCGCCCGCTCAGCCGTTGCCGCGGCGACGCAGCCGCGCCAGATCGGCGTGCAGGGCGGCATTGGCGTCTTCGAGTTCGAGAATGCGGCCGATGCCGGCGAGGTTCACCCCATCGGCGGCCAGCGCCGCGATCCGATGCAGCCGCGCCAGATCGTCGCCGCTGTAGCGGCGGGTTCCGCCGTCGCTACGGGCCGGGGTGATCAGACCGTGCCGCTCGTACAGGCGCAGAGTCTGCACGCCGATGCCGGCCAGGTCGGCGGCCACCGAGATCGCATAGACCGCCTGCGTCGAGTCGGGGAGACGAGGCTCGAAACTCTCCTGCGTCATCCGTTCTCCTCACTCCTGCCATTCCTTTCAGATTTTCTATCCTAAGCCCTTGCGTTCATCTCACCGCCGAGCTATAACGAATCTATGTCAGATGACATAGGTTATCTGCTCATCGATACAGAGAATGGAGTGATCTGGAGGTGGCGACCATGCTGATGCGCACCGATCCGTTCCGTGATCTGGACCGACTGACGCAGCAGGTGTTCGGCACAGTGGCCCGCCCGGCCGTCATGCCGATGGACGCCTGGCGTGCGGGCGACGAATTCCTGGTCGAGTTCGACCTACCCGGCATCGACCCCGAATCGCTGGATCTCGATGTCGAACGCAATGTCGTGACAGTCCGCGCCACGCGTCCAGAACTGCAAGGCGACCGCGAGATGATCGCCGCAGAACGCTCCCGCGGCGTCTTCAGCCGACAGCTGTTCCTCGGCGACGGCCTCGACACCGACCACATCCGCGCCGACTACACCGACGGCGTACTGCGCCTGTCCATCCCGGTCGCGGAGAAGGCCAAACCCCGCAAGATCGCGGTCGAGCGGGCCGAACGGCGTCAGGCCATCGACGCCTGATCCGGCACGGCCCGGCACTCCTTCGAGGAGACAGGGCAATGATCGGAACGGACTCGCGCGAGGACCTGCTCGACACCGAACTGCTCCTGCTCGACCCCGACATCGAGCAGCTCTTCGCCGAAATGGACGCCATTGTGGCCGAAGCGCTGGCCCGTTGGCCCGCACCACAGCACCCCGGCCAACGGGTCCGGCCCGAGCGACCACCGCGCGCACCGACGCACCCCGCGCTCGTCGCGACGCTACGCCGGCGCATCCCGCCCGGCGTGCAGCCGACTCAGCGCGGCCCGCCGCACCGCGCGGTGTCCCCGCAACCGGCCGAGATCGACACGAGTGAGGTGATGCCCCTGTTCGACACGGACTCACAGCAACCCATCTCGAACACAGTCACTCTTCGCGGGGCGACCCGGAACCCTCCGGGCCGCCCCTGGCCCGTCACCCGATCGGACGCAGGGAGGTAACGCGATGACCCCGTTCCCCACCGGCAGCGACGCCGACCGCAGCGACCAGCACACCCTCGCCTACGCCACCGACGTCGACGCCGGACTCGACACCGCGGAACCCCCACTCACCACTCGCATCCGCGAAGCCTTCGACAACGCCGATACCGCCGACCGCATCGATCAAGCCTGGATCACCCCGCTGCCCGACGACGAGTACCCCCTCGCCTACTGACCGCGGGGACACCGGGCCATCAGCGATTCCCGGCCGCGACCCCGTGCTCCGCCAGAATCCGTTCGCGCTTACGCGGAGCGATATTGGCCTTGGTGACATCACCGCCGTAATGCGCGAGCACCCGCGGATCCATCACCCGCCGCCACAGTGGAGGGACAGCGGCCAGCAAGATCATGGTGGCGTACCCCGCGGGCAGCTGCGGGGATTCGGCGGAACTACGCAGCGTCTGATACCGCCGCCCCGGGTTCGCGTGATGGTCGCTGTGGCGCTGCAAATGGAACAGGAAGATATTGGTCACCAACCGGTCGCTGTTCCAGCTGTCACGCGGCGAGCAGCGCTCGAACCGGCCGTTGGGGCGGCGCCTGCGCAGCAGACCGTAGTGCTCGACATAGTTGACCGTCTCCAGCAGGGCCGCGCCGATCACCGCCTGCAACAGCAGCCACGGCAACACCTCGAGCCCGAATGCCGCGATCAGCGAACCGAACAACACCACCGTCATCGCCCACGCCTGCACGATGTGGTTGTGCGGTGACCACCAGCCCTGGCCGTGCCGCTGCAACCGCTCACGTTCGAGCGCGATGGCCGAGCGGAACCCACCCGAGACGGTGCGCGGCAGGAACTCGTACAGCGACTCCCCCAGCCGCGCGCTCGCCGGATCCTCGGGCGTCGCCACCCGCACGTGATGACCGCGGTTGTGTTCGACGAAGAAATGCCCGTAACCGGATTGGGCCAAGGCGATCTTGGCCAGCCAGCGCTCCAGATGCTCGGCTCGATGCCCCAGCTCGTGTGCCGCGTTGATCCCGATCCCGCTGACGAATCCCAGCGTGACCGCCAAGCCGAGCTTGTCGACGAAACTCAGCGCATCGCCCGCCCACATCGAGGACGCGATCACCAGTCCGAGCAATTGGATCGGCAGGAACATGTAGGTGCACCACCGGTAATAGTGGTTGTTCGACAGCGCCTCGTAGTCCTCGTCGCGGGGGTTGCTGCCGTCCTCGCCGACGATCAGATCGAGGACCGGAATCACGATCAAGACGATGATCGGACCGATCCACCAGAACACTTCGGATCCCGTGCGCAGCACCAACTGTGAGGGCAGCAGCGCACACCCCGGGGCAATCAGCCCCAATACCCACAGATACCGCTTCCGATCCTGAGGACCCCGCGATTCGCCCGCTTGCACTGAGACCAACTCCGAGTGTTGCCTTGTGGCCCCCCACAACGAATAAATCCGGATGCTCACCCGGCCCGTTACAGCCGGCGCAAATCATTGGCATCCCGATTCTCGCACCCGCGACTCGAGTAGATCAATACAGATGATCATGCCCCTTGGATCAACCAAGCGACCATTCGGACAGGGCCCAATAAAAAGGACAGAAGCCGACCAATTGCGGAACGGCGTATCGCCGGGCGCCCTACTTTTCCCGCAAACCCGCTGAGCCACATCGAGATCCAGTCGATACCGCGATATTTCGAAAAGATCCGTTCCCACATCGACCGCTGCTTTGAAATGCGCGATCCGATCGGCACGCCCGGCGAGCTCAGCCGTGGGCGCCGCAATTATCCGCTCGTGCAGAAACCACACCCATACCGCCGAATCGAGCCACCGGATCGTCGAGCAAACTACAGTTTGCAGTGAACGACGAAACCAAGGGGCCGAGACCGATCGCGCCCGACCGGCCGGGCACCCTCGGGAAGGGACCGCACCGATGCACCGCGGCCGAATCAGCACACCCGGGCGAGCTCCCGGAGCCCTCCCATGACCCGCTGGTTCACCGACACCATCGTCGACAACGGCCGCCTGCCGCTGCTGTTCATGATGGTTGCCTTCCTGCTGACGTTCCTGTTCATCCGGATGAGCACCCGGATGATCCGCGCCGAAGTCTCCTGGTGGCCCGGCAACGTCACCCCGGGCGGCCTGCACATCCACCACGTGATCTTCGGACTCGTCACCATGCTGGTCTCCGGCCTACTGCTGGTCGCGCTCGCCGCGCACGAAACACCGGTCCTCAACTGCGTGCTCGCCACCTTCTTCGGCATCGGATCCGCGCTGGTACTCGACGAATTCGCCCTCGTGCTGCACGTACGCGACGTCTACTGGAGCGAGGAAGGCCGCAGCAGCATCGACGCCGTCATGGTCGCCTTCGCCATCTCGGTGCTGTTCCTGCTCGGCATCCACCCCCTCGGCCTCGCCGACGACTTCGACGAATACACCGACGACGGCGAAGTCGCCACCCTCATCGCCTCGATCGCCGGTCTCACCATCCAATACGGCCTCGCCGCCATCACCCTGCTCAAAGGCAAATACTGGACCGGCTTCCTCGGCCTGTTCTTCCCACCACTGCTGGTCGTCGGCGCCCTCCGGCTCAGCAGGCCGACCGCGCCCTGGGCGCGGTGGCGCTACCGCCCGGGCTCATCGAAACTCGCCAAAGCCACAGCCCGTGAAACCCGCTACCGGGAGCCGGTGGTCCGCGCGAAGATCACCGCCCAGGAATTCGTTTCGGGTCGCTTCACCACACCCGAACCGGCTGCCGAACCGGAGACGAGCAGAGCTGGGCGAACCGGCAGCGGACACGAACTCTGATGCGGCGAAGACTCGGACCGTCCGGCGGCGGGCCGCCGGCTAGGCGGTAGTCCGTACTCGACGCTCTCCTCCTCTCGCGGCATACTTTCCCGCCGGCTGTAGCTCGGCCCCTCGAGGACTTGGGCCGACCGATTCTGATGAACCCCACCAGGCCCTCACGCCTCTTTGCTGTTTTTACGGAGGGTCGTGTATGGGCGACGTTGGCTATTGGGTGAGGCACATTCGTAGATGCGCATATCTACGTATCGGCAAGATTAACACAGCGAGATTATCGGACCCTTCTCATACCGAACTTCAGCCCCCACTCGCTCAAACCGGTAGCCGAGCTACGCCGGACCTCACTTCCCTGGCCCACATAGTTTGCGTGTCCACCGCCCCTCCCCCATGTCGCCGTCGCCGAACGACAACTACACGCCTCAGCTCCCCCGGTCGAACGATCCGAGTCCCTCCTGGTGGTAATACTCGAGCGTGAGCTCATCACCGTCGAAGGTCGCCTTGGAGACCGAGCCGGGGGCGGCGTTCTCCCCGGAGGGTGTGAAGACGAAAATGTCGCCATCCCAGTGAGTCAGCGGGAAGGCCGTATTCTTCGGGCCGAGCGTCAGGGTCAACGCGCCCGCGGTTTCGGTGATGGTCGCCGGGCCGTAGTACGGGTTGTCGTAGACGCCCGCGTAGTCGGTCAGTGGGCGGGCCGGGGCCGGGTCGGCGGGCGCGGTGGCGTCGGCCAGTTCGCCGGTGGGCGCGCTCATCGGCGCGAACGCTTCCCGGTAGAGGGCTCGCCAGTCCTGCCGGATCTCACCGAATTGCACCAGGTCGGCGAATTCGGCGTTGAGCGTCTCGGGTACGCCGATCGGTGCCGCGTTGGTCAGCGTCACGATGCCGACGTCGGCCGAGGGAATCAGGGTGAACGCGGTCGCCGCTCCGAGTTCGAATCCGCCGGAATGGCTGAGCATCACCCGTCCGGCCGCGGATTCGGAAACATTGAAACCGAAGCCGTAGAAGCCGGCGCGTGCGTCGGCCGATTGCGGTGGGTGCGCGACCGACTGCGGTGAGATCGCGGGCAGCAAGTCCTGCGGTTCGATCAAGGCGCGCCCGTTCACCGAGCCGTTCGCGAGCACCATCGTCATCCATTTCGCCATGTCCGTCACCGAGGAGCTCACTCCCCCGGCCGGCGATTGCGCGTCCGGCTGTCGTCCCGGATTGGTGACCCGGTATTCGCCGTCGACGAAGGTGTGACCGTCGGCCCGGTCCGCGCGTTCGGCGAATTCGCTGTAGCGCGAACTCGTGGCGGTCATGCCGAGCGGCTCGTACAACTCGCGGGCCGACAGTGTTTCCCAGTCGGTGCCACCGGCGCGCGCCACGGCCATGGCGGCGGCGGTGACCCCGAAGTTGGTGTACTCGTACGAATCGCGGAAGGGTCCGAGCGGCAGCAGACGCAATCGCTCGACGACCTGTTCGCGGTCATAGCCGAGATCCTCGAGCAGGTCACCGGCGTGATCGGGTAGTCCGGACCGATGGGCATACAGGTCGCCGACGGTGACATGGTCGGTCACGTAGGGGTCGCCGAGAGCGAAGGACGGCATCAGCTCCTCGAGCGGCGAATCCCACTCGACCTTGCCCGCCGACACTTGGTGCGCCACCACCGTCGCACCAACCGATTTCGACACCGACGCCAGCTGGAACACCGTGTCGGGCCCGACCTCGCTCTTGCTGTCGACATTGCCGACGCCGAAACCCTCGCTGTAGACCACCCTGCCGTCGTGCACGATGGCCACCGCCATCCCGGGGATTCCGGAGGATGCCATCAGCTCCTCGGCCAGCCCACCGACCCGATCGACCGCCTCGCCGACTCGGCCATCCGGGATCGCGACACCCGCGACCTGGTTGGGCAAGACCGAATCGGTCGCCGACGGCGTCGTACTCGCCGACTCCGCCGGTTCCTCACCCCCGCAACCGCTCACCACTAGTCCCGCGGCGACAACAGCCGCGAGAGCCCCGAACCTCGACCGCCGACGCTTCATTACGTCGCCTCCTGGGTGTGGCACGCCCCCGTCCGACAGTAATGCACCCGGGTACCCGGCGGAAGATCATCGATGCGGGCCGCTACGCCGGTGACGTCCTCGACCGACCCCGGCGGCTACCGGCGCTGTGTGCCCGGATCTCTTCGGTGGCCGCTCGGAAAGCAGGTGCGGCCCGAGCGAAATAGTCGAACAACAGGGCGCGCTGCTCGGGGGTGTAGTGGTCGAGGACTTCGGCCAGGTGCCGGCGGGCAGGGCCGACGACCTGCTGGATGCGATCGAGGGCTTCGGGCACCGGCTCGACGAGCACACGCCTGCGGTCATTCGGGTCCGCCGTTCGGCGGGCGAAACCGGACTTCTCCAGCCGGTCGATCAGGCGGGTGGTGGCACCTGTGGTGAGCCCGGCCCGGGTGGCGAGCTCTCCCGAGGACAGGGCGCCGTGGAATGCGATCAGGCTCAGCGCGTACCACTCCGAGGTGTGCAGACCTGCGGCCTCCGCGCTGGCGAGGCCTTGCAGGCCCACCGCGTCCAGGTACTGCCGGAAGATCACATGTTCGCGGTCACCATCCGCCGTACTTGCCATCGGGTCGCCTCGCCTCGTACATTCGATTTATCTGCATCTGAGCAGATACTTCTTGCATGCAGTATCTGCGCCATTCTAACCAGCGAGGGAGTGATTCACCATGCAGCAGGACATCGCCGCGGTGAGAGCGGTCATCGACGGTCTGGTCGCCGCCTGGGCCGACCACGACGCCGAGGCCTACGGCGCACTGTTCACCGAGGACGCGAGCTATATCAGCTTCGTCGGCACCGTCTACCGCGGCCGGCGCGATATCGTGAGCAGCCATCGCGCGCTGTTCGCGAAGTTTCTCGCGGGCACGAAACTCGCCGACGAGGTTCTCGACATCCAATTCTGCGGAACCGATACAGCCGTGGTCACCAGCCGGGGCGATACCTACAAAGGCGGGCGGCCGCGCAAGCTGAGCAAGGTCCAGACCTACACGATGGTCCGTGACACCGACGGACAGTGGCGCGTGGCCGCCTTCCAGAACACCCAGCGCAAACCGGTCATGGAGAAGATCTCGTTCCTCGTCTCCCCCGACACCGTCCCCCGGGCACAGCAGTGATCATTTCTCAGGACGATTGTCCATAACAGGCGACCAGCGCGGCTGCGCGATCGTGAAGACGGGTGCGCAGCCATTGCGGCGCAAGAGCTTCCGCGTCCGCGGCGAGCTGCCACAGGGCCCATTCCGCGTGCCGGGCATCTTGGAAACTCACCTCGAGGCGCAGTCGACCGTTCGTGTCGGAGTCCTCGGCATGCACGGCCAGGGCGGTGCCGACCAGGTCCTCGCGCCGTGCCGGATCCACCAGCGCCAGCACGGTGACCTGGTCGCCACCGGCACGAAAACGTGTGCTGCGCTCCTGCCAGACGCGATCCAGATCGACCCGGCCCGCCCGCTGCGCGGGTTCGGGCAGTTGCTCGGCGGCCAGCACTCGCGACAGCCGATAGGTGCGATCCGCACCCGCTCGGGTGGCCAGCAGATAGACGTGATCGCGCACAGTGACCAGGCCGATCGGGTCCACCGTTCGCCACGTCGGGGCCTGGTCCACGGCGGCGTAGTGGATGCGCAGTTTGTGTCCGGTGAACACAGCACGGCGAACCTCGGCGGCCACGGCCTCGGGCACCTCGTCCTCGACCAGCCGACGTGAGAGCAGATCGGTCTCGGGATCGACGAGCAGCCGCCCGGCCACCTCGTCGGCGGTGGCCCGGTAGCTGTCCGGCAGCGCATCGACCACCTTGAGCATTGCCGAAGCCAACGCCGAGCCGAGACCGAATACCTGTGCGCCACGCCGGGATCCGGCCACCAGCAGGGCGAGTGCCTCGTCATGGTTGAGTCCGGTGAGCTCGGTCCGGAATCCCGGTAACAGCGCGAAACCGCCGTGTCTGCCGCGTTCGGCGTACACCGGGACGCCCGCCGTCGACAGCGCTTCGATGTCGCGCAGGACCGTGCGCGTCGACACCTCGAGCTCATCGGCCAGCTCCGCCGCCGTCAGCCGGCCACGCCGGCGCAGCAGCAGCACCAGCGATACCAGCCGATCAGCGCGCACACCGGAAATCTTCCCAGAAATACCTGACACAGGATGTCGTGAATCGTTGGAAGGCTCGTCAACACGGCGCCTAGAACAGGCGGCGGTAGGTACCTCGACAATGCGAATGGAGCTGAAGTGGTAGCGCAACGAACGGCAGTGAACCCGGTGACGTGGTCGCTGGAGATGGGGTTCAACCAGGGCGAACTCGTTTCCGGGCACACCCGGACGCTGTACTGCTCCGGCCAGACCGCGATGGGCGAGGACGGCACTCCCCAGCACGACGGCGACATGGCGGCGCAGTTGGCCCTGAGTCTCGACAATGTCGAAGCCGTGCTCGGCAAGGCAGGAATGTCGCTGGCGAACCTGGTCCGGCTCAACGTTTATACGACCGACGTCGACCTGCTCTTCCAGCATTACGGCGTGCTGGCCGCGCGATTGGGCGCCGCCCAGGTAGCCCCGGCCACCACGATGCTCGGCGTCACCCGCCTCGCGATCCCCGGCCAGCTGGTCGAACTCGAGGCGACCGCCGTCGACTGATGCTCGCCCCGCCGCCTCTGGTTGCGATGCCGGAGGCGGCGGGTAGCCGGAAGATGACGATCACCCGTCGTACGACACGTGGGGCGTCCAGTCGTCATCGGGCCGCTGCACCGCTGCCCACATGGCTTCCGCGATGGGCGGCGGGGAGAACGGACCCGTCTCGGCCAGCAGGCCGTTGATCTGGACGGCGACGGCCCTGATCCCTTCACCAGCCAGGGCGGCGTCGAGACTGGTGACGAGATTGCGTACGCCGGCCTTCTGCACACCGAGCGAAGCCGCGCCGTGCCACGGCTTGTCGGCGGCCGCGCTGCCCGTCACCAGGATGCGCGCCCCGCGCGACATGAAGCGGTATGCCGCCTGTACCGCGGGCAGCAGTGCCGCGACACCGAAAGTGACGTCCTCGAGCAGTTCGGCCACGGTCAGGTGCAGCGGATCCTTCTCCCGCCACGCGCTGGGATTGAAATGCAGCAGATCGATGCGGCCGTGGCGGGACCCGATCTCGGCCACCACCCGGCTGATGTCGCCCGCATCGAGCAAGTCGATGGCGGCACCCTCGGCAGAAAGGCCGTCGGCGGTGAGCATGTCCGCCAGCCCGGCGGCATCCTCGGTGGTGCGGGCGGTGAGCGCCGCATGGTAGCCCGCACGGGCGAATCGGCGCGCGACCGCGACACCGAGACCGGGCCCTGCGCCGATCGTCAGATGGACGGGAGTGGTCATCCCGCCAGGCTAAGTCGCCGGAGCCACTCGTGCGAGGACGCTCCCCGCGCCGGTTACTTTCACACGCGTGAGCGCTCCCCCAAGGCAAGCTGACGGCAGGGCCCACCACCTACCGCCCGGATCGCCGGCATCGATGACTCCGCAGCCGGAGCAATCCCACTCGCAGCCACCCCGGCGCCGACAGACGCCCGGTACGCACCCCAAGCCCCTCTCCTCAGTAAACCACCAGGTCAGGGCGCGATTTGGCGCTTACCCTGAGCATCCGATAATCTTGCTGGGCACACCGGTCCGGGTGGCGGAATGGCAGACGCGCTAGCTTGAGGTGCTAGTGCCCTTTATCGGGCGTGGGGGTTCAAGTCCCCCTCCGGACACAACCACTACGCCCACGGGCGGTTGTGGGCTGGTTTCGGCTACCACCGTTCGTGTGGCGTGGTTATAGGTGAGCTTCAGGCCAAGCTGTCGGTAGATCTCAAGTTTCTGGGCTGGGTCGGCCTTGCGTATCACTTTCACCAGACCGCCGAGCGAATCGATGAGGCTGGCGATCTCCGCCTGTGTCATGCGCTGGTTTGAAACGTGCCGGCTTTCTAGTGCCGCCATCTGTGCGGTGACGAGTTGCCGCTCTCGCTGGACATCGTCAATCCACCCGGCGACAAGTCCAGGGTCTGCCCCCGCTTCCAAGGCTGCACGGTGTCTGGCGAGTTTCTGATCGATGGTGGCCAGTGATCGACGTGCCGCATCCAGTGCTGGTGCATCATCTCGTTGGGTGGCTTCGAGCATAGAGAGGGAGTGCGCGAGCCGATCGGGGTGAAAGATATCTGCCAGCCATGTGTGCAGAGGACCAGTGAGTTGGTCTTCGCGCAGGTAGACCGACGGCGGGTGGTCGAGCTGGTTGGCGATAGCGTATTCGGAGGGGTATCGGCATCGGTAGTGGGCTCGCTCGTGGTTCCACGTACCCTGCATCCTCCTGCCGCAGGACTCATGAAACAGTAACCCTTTGAACATGTAGGGATGCTGTCGCCGAGTCACAACCCGGCCGGTCGATTTCGGGCCCCGGGAGGCCAGTCGTAACCGGACGTGTTCGAAATCAGTTCTGCTGACCAACGCCTCGTGAGCAGGTCGGTCGGAGTAGACCCACTCGGTTTTCGGATTCCAGGACAGCCGGGTGTGATGGCCGAGAGCGACGTCGTCTACGTCGATGAGGGACTCTTGCTTGCGCTGCTTGTTCCACACTTCGTAGCCGGTGTACCGCGGATTGGTCAGGATCGAGCGGACCGCACTCTTCGACCACGCGAGTGCCGAGCGGTGGTTGTTGCGCTTGCTGTCGTAAGCCGACGGGCACGAAATACCCTCAGTGGTGAGGCGTTGCGCAATCGCGAATACTCCTATACCCGACAGGTACTCGTGATAAATGCGCTGCACTACGGGCGCCGTGACCGGGTCGGGTTCGAGCCGGTGTAGCCGCTTACCATCGGCGGCTTTGCCCGGATTGGGATGAGGGCCGGCGTCGGCGAGCCGGTACCCGTAGGGCGGTCGGCCCCCAAGATAGCGGCCCTCGACTTGCACTTGCGCGGCCATAGCAGCACGAACACGAATCTTGATGCGGTTGCGCTCGCCTTTGGACATGCCACCGAAAACCGACATGATCAGGTCGTGCGCTTCGGAGTCAGGGTCGATCGGACCACCGACCTCCGGCACCCACAGCTGCACGCCGTAGTGGACGAAGACCGGGAACGTCAGCCCGAATTGGTTGCCGTAGAACGCGCGCTGCGGTTCGCCGATCACGACCGCGTCGAACCCTCGATCAGGTTCTTTGAGCAGCTCGAGTAGTCGCCCGGCCGCGGGCCGCCGCTTCCACGGAATGGATCGCGACTGCCCGATGTCGAAGAACTCCGCGACGATGTGCCCGTGCTGACCGATGAGGGCCTTCGCCCGTCCGATCTGCCAGTTGCGAGATGCATCCGGATCCTGTTGATCTTCGGTGGAGACCCGCCCGGCGAAAGCGAATCTGAGCATTAGTGCAATTCCACCTGCTGGTTGCGAAAGACATCCATGTTCGGCGGTGAGGTGGTGGGACTGCCCCATCGTTGTAAAAGGAGCCTCGTGGTGTCGGTCGTGCTGCTGAGGCGGGCTCGGTCCGGAGCGACCGGCGATCTCGCCATCAGCAGCACGGACATGTTGGAGAATGATCTCCAGCAACACTCTAGCGGCCGAGGCGTTGAGCATCGGCGGATCGCTCGGGACGTTAACGGTGATGTCCTCCGCGTCATTTCGGCCAGAGCTATCGTCTGCGTTGATGCTGTCAGGTCGCACGGCGCACGTCCTCACCTACAGCGGCGGACTTGAACCAGCTGATTGATGACCGAAACCTTGGCCTATACAGGCTGCCGCGCACGCCCGACCGAGCGTGGTCATTTCCCTGTGAGGGCCCACGAATCGGTGCGCTGAAGTGGACAGTCGCGGCTGATGCACCCATGAATCCTGGGTGCCCGATAACGGGAGCAGCCCCGGCACAGGAAACACTTATCGATATCTGGCCTTGGAGATCGAACGGCATGAATCCTCCAGCCCGCCGATTCTCCCTCTATCTATGAGAGCCGAACCACGACGATTTCGCAACCGCCGAAGTCCTTGTGCACAAACGCGGCCAAAGGGCAGTTGCGACGACCCGTGAGAAGCGCTCCGAGCCATAGTTATTTCTCTTGCCAGCCGCCGCTGCAAGGGTGGCGCCACGACCACGTCAAGTCTCCCATCCCGAAGGATGGCGCCGCGCTGTCGGTACAGACAGGCAACCCTCATTGGCTCGCCTCCGCCGCATATCGCTCACACCCTGACCACAATCACGGGAGGACTCCCATGCACAGCTCTGCGTCCGATTCACCGAACCGTGCGGACGCGACGGAAGTAGTGGTCGCGACGGATGTGCCGCGTGCGCACCCGTTCTTCTGGGCCGTGCTCATTACCGCCGCGACTGTCAGCATCATCGGCAACGCCACGCAAGCAATCCTGCATGGCACCGCTGTTCCCGTTGTCGCCGCTGCCGTCGCCGTCATACCACCGTTGGCGTTGCTCGCCGCTGTGCACGGGGTGTCGGTCCTGGTCCGCGCCGACACCGGAGCCCGCGCAACGCACATCGTCGCAACAGCGATGACTGCGCTGATCGCGGCGGGCGCCTTCTGGTTGTCGTTCACCGCGTTGAGGTCGTTGGCGGTAACGGCCGGCGTACCTGGCAAGGAGGCGTGGCTGTGGCCGCTGATCATCGAAGGCTCGATGGCACAGTCCACCGTCGCGCTGCTCGCACTCGCGCATTCCTCCAACAGTGCGCACGCGAGCGTGCCCAATGTCCCGGCCGCTCCCGCGGATGAGCCGATGCTCGAACGCGTGCGCACGCCGCTCGATTCATCTGCGCCGGTCTTGGCGGACTTCGCGGCGCTGGCAGAGCTGTTGTGCGCACGCGATCCTGCCAGGCGCCGCGATCCGCGTGTGGTCGCGCACGCATTGAAACGCCACCACAACGATGGCTGGAGTCCCACCCAGATCGCCAACGAACTGAACAAGAGCCGCTCGACTATCAGCCGCATCCTCTCCGACGCGGCCGCCACACAAGCAATGCACGACTCACCGGACAGCTCGCAGACCGCCAGGGAGTTGTGACCGGCGCCAGCGCCTGCCGAATCAAAGAGGCTGTGGCATCAATCGGCTCGACATACCGCCCACCGTGTCGGATTATCGAAGGAGTCTTCGTGACAGCATCACCATCCGCGCACACGGCAGGTGTGCCTGTCGCCCAGGGAGTTCCGATCGACGTCGACTTGAGCTGTCCGCACTGTCACCAAATTGACCTGGTGCAAAGCGTTCCAGCCGTATACACCAACGGCATCTCCTCCAGTTTCGGCACCGGCACCCACTCCGGTATCGGCGTGGCCTCCACAGGGCTGGTACCCGTTATCGGCACGGCCTCGATCGACCGCACTCACGTGACGATGCTGGCCGCCAGCCTGGCACCCGAGCCCGCGCTGGAGTCGACCACCCGACTCACGATCGTCGGTCTGCTCGTACTGATTCCCGCATTCTGTATGACCGTGCCGTTGGTGGGCGCTACGGCGATGGGAGACCCGGGCATGTCCTTGGCGACCTGGGTGGTCGGGCTTCTGTTCTTCATCGGCCCGGCAGCTGCACCCGGCGTGGTCACGCTCGGCATCCCCGTCGCCCGCGCCCGCTCCAACAGACGGATAGTCCGCGGCCGGGCGAAGGCGCACGCCGTCTGGCGGAGCGCGGTCTACTGCCACCGATGCGGACTGGTCTTCTGGCCCTTCTCCCCAGCGCCTGGCATACCTGCACGGCAGGCATTCTTCCCGGAGAAGTTCCGATCGCTGGGCTGGAGGGCCGGAGGCTACCTCAGAACCTGAACCAGCCCGTCGCCACAGCTCGGGGAGGGCGTACGGCGCCTTCTGGGCAGACTCGTCCGATCGGAGTCTTCAGACGACTCCACCCACTCCCGAATCACCTCTACTACCAGGTGTTCCAATGTCTGGACCGGTGCTGCCGGGCTGCTGATTCGATGCTTCGGTCAGGTCGATGGGCCGTTGACCGGTTGCCTGGCTCGCGGCGGCGTCACTGGTGTGAGCCGCACGCGCAGCCGCCAATAGCTGGCGGACGTGTTTCGGGGATGTCTCGAGGAGTTCACTGATCTCGGCTTCGGTCAGCCCCTTCTCATGCATGCGCGCAGCTGCGGCTGCTTGCCGGGCGTGGTGTGCGGCTTTCTCCCGGCCGGCGCGTTCCTCGACCGCTCGTATCCGCTGCTGGAGTGCGGCCACTTCGCTGACGAGTTGGGCTTCGCATTCGGTGATCGCGTGCCATTCGGCGATATAGGTCGTGATCGCGGCGTGTATCACGCGTTCGCGTTCCCGTACTTCGTCTTTGCGGCGGCGCTCGCGTTCACGTGAACGTTCGAGTCGTTGGATGAGTTCGGGGGGACGCGATGTGCGCGACGAGCGTGTCGGCTTCGACGACATGGGCATGGCCTTCCGCCGTGACCGGCCTGCCTGTTCTCCCGCCACCAATAGTACCCATGCTCCCCGGCCTGCTGACGAACAGATATGGCCACGAACGACTCTGAATGGTCCCGATCTCCCATGTCGGTCTGTCGGGCCGCTGCTTGCGCCGTCAGCGCCTCATCTCTGAAAGGACATTTGATGCAAGTCGATCTGGATTGTTTCTTCGTGCCCGCGCGGTTGATCGCGTCTGTTCCGGGTGCGCTGGGGTACTGGCCGCGCCGACGTCTGGTGTTGCTCATGACCGTAGCGCCGGCACCGGATGAGCAGCCCCAACGGGTGCAGCCTCTATTTGTCACTTGGCCGTTGGAGGTGCCGTCGGCCACCGCGTTGGCCGACGCGCGGCGTCTGGCCACGAACGTGAACGCCTCCGCTGTCGCTGCGCTCATTGTCGACGACCGGCTCGCCAGCCCCGATTCCGCCGAGCTGGGCTCGGCGGCGCATCGTGAACTCGTCGATGCGTTGGTCGAGGGATTCGATGCCGGTCCGCCATCATTGGTCGCGGTCTGGGGTATCAGCGACATCATCGCCAGCGCCGAATGGTTCACGTTGTGTGGTTCACCCGAGCGCGGTCTAATCGGGGACCCGTTGCATGATCCGGCCACGCGCGAACGTACCGAGCGCGGCCAGGAGGTGCAATCCAGCCGGGAAGCAGTGGTGCAATCTCTGGCACCTGACCGCCAGCTGATCGAGCAAATCCGCAAGCACAACGCCTCTGCTGGTGACCCCGATTCTCGCGTACCGGGGCGCCGGCGATCAGCAGCGCATGACGTATCGGAGCATTCGGCTCGGCAGAGTCTGCGTGCGGCGCTCGAGCTGCTCGGCTGCTGCCAGGACGAACGTCGGTTGAGTGCTGTGCAACTGGCTTGCTTGGCCGGGTTGATCGCCGATAGCAGCGTGCGCGATTGTTTGTTCGCGGTAGCGAACACCGCCCGCGCCGCGGTGGCTGAGGCGACGTGGGTGATGCTCGTTCGCGGGCTCACTGGACCCGACCGGGCACATGCAGCCGTCCTACTCGCCTACTTCGCCGCTGTCCGGGGCGATACGGTCCTCGCGTCGATCGCCGTCGGCATCGCCCTCGAGGCCGGCCCTCACTACGAGATCGCGGTCCTCCTGGATGCAGCGATCGAGATCGCGATCCCACCGCAGAAGCTGCTGCGGTTGGCCCACAAATCGGCACGAATAGCAGCCGCCCTGGGCGTCGAGATCCCCCAGTCGTCGGCCTGACACGCCGGCGGAACGCCCTGGCCGGACCCACTCCCGTTAACGAACAGCTCGTCGCCTGCCCCGACACGTGGCCGGGCGAGTCTGAACAGCTGTCTACCGCAAGGAGTTACGTCATGAAGTTCGACATCAGACCAGACCGGGGCGCAGGCCGACGCCGGGGTGGGCACCGACTGCGCCGCCGCACAGCTGCCCTGCGTGCCGGGCTGGTCCGCTGGCGCGCCTACAGTCACATTCCGGCACAGCTCGAACTCACCGTGGCCGAGCAGCGGTGGCTCCGCGTCGATGCCTGGATCAGCACGATCGACGGGGCCGCCGTGGTCCAGGTCGACACCAGCGCGCTCGACCAGGCGCGGCGCTGCCGGGTCTACGTCAACGACGGCGCCGTCTATGACGCCGTGCCCAGTGACGCAGACCACGACACCGGCCGGCTCGCCGACGACCTGACAGAGCTCGGCCGCGGTGAACGCGTCAACCTCGCCCGGGGCCTGGCTGCTGCGCGCACCCGACGGCCCGACCTGCCCGAATGGCCCTATCACGATGTCGGCGCCGACGATCTCGGCCGAGTCTGGCCCCTGATCACCGTCGATCAGATCGCGCACTGGGCGGGCACTGCCTTGACCGGCGATGAGATCGACCGGGTCGCTCGGGCGATCCCGAAGTCCTCGATTCCCAAGGCGATCGGCGACATCGTCGCGGCGATCACCGCCGACCGGGCAGGTGCGCATAACCAGCACGACGCGGCAGCCGAAGCGGGCGAAACGGCCCGCTGCAGTCTGCCACAACGAGGGGAGTGATATGGGTCTGCGAACACCGCCACGATCGATCATCGAAGCGTTCGCTGGCTTGTTCGGTGCGGCCGGCGCCGAATTCGCCAGCACCATGGACGTCACCTTCGACCAGTTCAACTGGGCCGAGGACGAGATCCACGGTGCGCAGCGGCGCCATCGCCGTCACCGTGACGTGCTGCATCACAGCTTCGGGCTCTTGGCGCCGACCCATGACCTGATGAGCCGGGAGTTCGTCTACCGATCGCACTGTCGTGAACTGCTCGACCGGGTTGCCGCTTGCTCCGACACCACGCTTGCGACCGCGGCCGAGGTGGCGCTGTCGCTGGTGCAGGCCAGTCACTCAGCTCCTTTGAACACCGTCGCGTTCGGGCTGTATGTGCGCATGTGGAAGCTCGCCGGGTTTCCGGCGCTGGATGCGCTGGGATCTGTCGAGGTCCACTACGAGGCGATCGCCGCCTCCGAGATCGACGATCTCGAGAACTGGACCCGTCAGAAACTCGCGGTCCGCGACCGGACCCTGACCGGCATCGCCTGCCGCGGCCGTCACCACGACGAACCCGTCACCTGCCGATTCGCACACCCTACCGACCGCCCCGCGGCGGCCTGAGACAAAAAGTCAGGCAACGGCCCTGAATGCGAGCGCGAAACCCGCAGTCTCGCTGGGGGCGCCGCCTGTAGGCCGCGCAAACCGCGCCCGCAGGCGCGGAATTTCCAGTTCCCGCCTGAACACCAGCGGCCTCGACTGGCACTCACAGTCGTCGGCGCCCCGGGGGTGATCTGGCCGGGAGTAGGCCAGCTGTCCGGCCACCGCACGGGCGATCGTTCATCATCCCCACAACGCCTGTGCCGGGTTGCACCACGCTGTTCGACCCCCCGTGCTGCAGAGTTCGGTCGGCGGTCGAGGCCCTCTGAGAGGGACGTATCTGCGGTCATCCCAAACATCTACGAGCAGGAGGTCGATGGTGGGCAAGTTGTCTAAACGCGCGGCTGCTGCGCATCGTGAGGCGTGCGCGTTGGTGGCGCTGCGGCGCGAGTTGTGTGAGGACGAGAAGTTGTTCGTTCTGGCCAACTTTCAGGAATCCAGTGTCAGCGGTCAATCCGCGGTGGGGGCGTTCTTCACTCCGGCCAGGTTGGCGCGCGATATGTCGATCGAGGTGGTGGGTCGTCGTCTGATCGATCTGGGGGCGGGAATCGGCCAGCTGGCGTTCGCGTGCCGAGATCTGTGGGGCCGGGCCAACGGCGAACCCGTTCGGGACCTGGTGTGTGTGGAACGCAACCCTGTGTTCGTGCGGGTGGGCCGGAAGGTGCTGCCCGAGGCGCGGTGGTTGTGCGGTGATCTGTTGCGCGCGCACCTGGAGCGGATGCCGTTGTTCGACACCGCGATCGCCAACCCGCCCTTCGGCGCGGTCGCCCGCAGCAGCGATGCTCCGGGCTATCATGGGCCGCGTTTCGAGTACCACACGATCACGATCGCAGCACGGGTGGCTCGCCACGGCGTTTTCCTGATTCCGCAGTCCTCGGCTCCGTTTCGCTACAGCGGCCAGCCTCGGATGCACGACGGGTGCGCTGATGCGGAGTGCCAGCGTTTCCACGCCGCCACGGGCATCACCCTCGATCCCAGCTGCGGAATCGACACCAGCGGCTACCGCGACAACTGGCACCACCCGACCGTCGCCACCGAAGTCGTCACCAGCGACTTCACCACCCTCGCCAGCGCACACGAGCCTTCCCCGCCCGCGACGCCAGAGTCCTGGGCCGCCTGAGCACGAGTGCGTAGCCAGCTAGCACGCTGGCCGCGATTGAGTGCGCCGGCTTCACTGCGATCTGATCGAGGAGACCCGTGGTTATGGATGTTCATGAGCCTGTCGAGGTTTCGGTCGGCGACGGCCGCGCCTACCGCGTGCGCTTTCTACGCGATCCGGACGCCGAATGCCCTCGCAGTTGGGACGGCAATCGCGCGCTGCTGATGAGCCGAGATGGGGGTACCGCCGTGAACGAGATCGCGGCGAGCAGCGCGCCACACGCGCGAGCGGTGGCGCATCTCCTCGATCAGCACGACGGGGATTGCGATGCGGTGGTTCGTGGCTACGCGATGTGGCGGGCCATCACGGGCAGCCCGTACCGGCTGTTCGTCGGCAGCGGGTATGCCACAGCCTGGCAATCGGATTGGCTGGTCTGGTACGCGCTGGCCGAGAACGTCGACATCGCCCGCGTCGAGGTCGACATCTATCGGCAATGGCTTGCCGGGGAAGTGTTCGGCTGGTGTCTGACCGGGCCCGACGGCGGCCAGGTCGATTCCTGCTTCGGCTACTACGATTGCGAGGCAGCCGATGCCGACTGGCGCGCCGCACTGCGAGCCCACGAGCGTCAGTTGTGCCGGCAGGCCAGCGCGGCCGGCACAGGCGTGATCGGTGTCATCTGAAACATCGTGCCGGATGGTGCCCCTCGATGCAGTCACGTCTGGACCATCGGGCGCCGGCGGCGGCGCAGCCGCTGGCCGATGATTCGTTCATGTGAGGTGAAGCCACAGAACGGTTTCGTGGTCCCGAAGGACGGCGCATATCCACGATGTGCGGACCAAGCCGCTCCTGGTCTGCAGATTCGAGCCTGGATCGAAACGCCCGACTGCACTCCCGTCCTGGCGACCCGGATTCGGTCGGATACGAAGCCACGTACTGAGGTGGCGTGGGACCGGGCGATGGTTGGGTCGCTACCGGCCGATGGTGCGTACCGGATTCCGCGGAGGTTCCATACGGGGGCATACCCGGTGGCCAGCGCCCCTGAGCCGCCGCTATTCGCGCCGGCGCGGCGATCGGGTCAACATCCGCGAACTGGCGACCAGCAACCGCGGATGGTGGCTGAAGTACCCCGCACTGATCCGCCCCGAGATGCAACGCCTCTACGGACTCGAATACGGCGCCCACAGCATCCGCGCCAACAACCGCCTCCTCATCCCCGGCCTGCTGCAATCCGAGGGATACGCGCGGACCATCATCGGCGCCAACACCATGATCCGGCCGTTCGAAGTCGAGCGGCATCTCGCCGTGCGGATGCAGCGGCAAGGTCGGCTCACCGATGACGACTTGCTCCACCCCGTTGCCGTATTCAGTCAGGCGGCCCTGATCCAGCAAACGAGAGGCCCTGCAGCCCTGCGAGAGCAGTTGAATCACCTCATCGAGCTACTGGGGGGCCGGCCGGACACCATCCAAGTCCGAATCATCCCGTTCACCGCAGCGGAAGGCACCGCCCTTGGCGGCTCGACCTTCCATCTGCTGGACTTCGACACCCCACCAACAGCTTCTTACGCTCGGATGGTCCGAGACCCCGACGAGGGCAACCATCATCGAGGACGAGAGCGAGGTCAACAAGCTCGCCTATGCGTTCGAAGCCGCTCTCCGGCAGACCCTTAGTGCAGCCGATTCGCTGGCCCTCATCAAGGACTACGCGCGTGGGTAAAGTACTGGATACGAACGCTTGCGAACCAGCAGCGTCCGGGTCCACCGGCTGGTAAAAGGCCAGCTTCTCCGATCACGGAAATGCGTGCGTCGAGGTACGGTTCGAGGGCGAGGAAGTACTCATCCGCGACAGCAAACATCGGGGCAACGAAGCCCTGCGGCCGATCATCGCCGTCCCTGCCCACGCCTGGGTCAAGTTCCTCTCGATCGCCACCGGCGACGCAACCGACCACCGCACCACCCTCGGCGTACCGAGCATCCATCCGGAAGTACGCGAGACGAGCGAACAATATGGATTGACAACTTACTAGGACCGACCGCCCTGTCGTGTTGTCAGCGTCGGATCGTGGAGGGATCCGAATCTCTTCGCGCCCTTCAGATCCGGTTGATCCCGGCGACGAGCGTCGCGATTCCCGACACCAGCAGCCCGGCCATCAGCAGCGTCGCACCCAGCCAGACGCTGACGATCATCCGGTTCGGCCGCTGCGGTTCGCGGCCGAGCACCGAGAGGAAGAAGCCGAGCGGCATCAGGATGGCGGCAGCCAGGACGGCGATCGCGCCGCCATCGGCCCAGCCGCTGCTCGCACCCGTCGCGTTGCCGAGGACGGCCAGCAGCAGGCCGAGCATGACCAGCACCCCGGCATGCGCGTGGCCGGCGCGGAAGAACGATTTCTGCAAGTCGTTGGTGTCGTGAGCGCCGGTGAAGACGCGGAGGAGGAATGCGCCGCCGAAGGCGATGGTGACCACCGAGAGGATGGTCGCCCCGAGCAGGATGCTCATGAACGGCGAGATCAGCGAGGTATTCATGACTGCTTTCTGATGTCGAGAATTGGAGGAGGAGCGGGCTCGATGCTGATATCCGAGTTGGAGGCCCGCACCGAAGTGACGGCGGC
Organism: Nocardia sp. CDC519; assembly: GCF_059509835.1. Taxonomy (NCBI): domain Bacteria; kingdom Bacillati; phylum Actinomycetota; class Actinomycetes; order Mycobacteriales; family Nocardiaceae; genus Nocardia; species Nocardia sp. CDC519. The sequence goes on from NZ_CM183377.1 coordinate 5,900,434, forward strand.
CCTTGGCCGCGGTTCCTCCTGTGTTCGAAAGTGATTGTCGGAAACGAACTCAGATCCATCGCCGGCGCGCTGTGAGTCAGCGAGCCGATGAGGACGGCATCTATCAACTGGGTGGGCTGTGATCGGCGGGCTCTCGGGTAAGCGGCGGCGGGTGTCAGCCTTCCGGGTGTCCGTCGTAGACGCCGATTTTGTACTCGGTGATCTCCAGCGCCAGGCCGAGCTCACGGATCTGCCGCATGATTCGGTGTTGCTGGTCGAGCATGATGCGGCGGCGTTCGGGGATGCTGCTCGGGCCCTGCTCGACGAGCAGGATGTAGCGCTTGAGATCGGCCATGGTCATGCCCGACACGCGCATCCGGGTGAGGAAGACGAGGCGGCGCAGGTCGAACGCGGAGTACTCGCGGTACCCAGAGGCATTACGAGCCGGCCGCACGAGTCCCTCCTGCTCGTAGTACCGGAGGGTGTGCGCCGACAGGCCGACGAGCCTGGCCGCCTCGGCGACACTCGTCGGCCTCGCCGAGTCCTCGATCGTGGCATCGTCGAGCAGCCCGTGCAGCGCAGCGATCGGCGACGAGGATGGCCCGTCGCTGGCAGCGAGGATGCGTTCGATCAGCGCTTCAGTGGCCATGGCCGACAACGTACGGCGATCAGAACGCGCGCACCGCGGGCGGCAGGCCCGGGAAGTCTGCCGACTCGCTCACCGACGCCCATTTCTCGACGTCGTCGAGTGCGCCGCGGTACACGCGGGTGAGATTGCGAACCGCCTCGGCACCGAGCGGGAGCCGGAGCGGCGCCTCCGGGGTGTCGAGCATGTCGCGGATCACCTGGGCCGCGCGTACCGGGTCGCCCTCCTGAATGCCGTCGGCCTCGGCCATGTTCGCGCGCACAGCACCGATCGCATCCTCGTAGACCGAGCTCTGCTGGGCCGTGTTGAGCACGTCCGCTGCGTTGAAGGCGGTGCGGAAGCGACTGGGCTCGACGATGAGAACGCGGATGCCGAACGGCGCGATCTCCCCCGCGAGCGCCTCCGACCAGCCCTCGAGCGCGAACTTGCCGGCCGAGTAGCTGCCAACGGCAGGAAACGACATCCGCCCGCCCTGGCTGCTCATCTGCACGATCGCACCCGAACCACGCTCCCGCAGGTGGGGCAGCACGGCACGAACATAGGCGGCCGGACCGAACAGATGCTGCTCGAGCATGGCCCGTAACGCGGCATCAGTGATCTCTTCGGCCGCGCCGACCTGTCCGGCACCGGCATTGTTGACCAGCACATCGACGCGCCCGAACACCCCCAGCGCCCGCCGCACGACCGCGTCCGCTCCCGATGTGTCGCGCACATCGTGCTCGATGGCGAGCAGCCGTTCCCCATATCGCGCCTGCAGCCCGTCGAAGCGGTCGATCCGGCGCGCGGTCCCGACCACCTGCTCGCCGGCGGCGAGTGCCGTTTCGGCGAGCGCCAGGCCGAGACCCGAACTCGCGCCGGTGATTATCCATGTCTTCGTCTCGCTCATCTCGGTCATGACTCCGACGCTAGGGCTTCGAGCGCGCTCGAAAGCAAGCCGTGCTCGGGCTCGGGAGGCGACGAGCGGTCCGCCCGCTCGATCCACTGGGCGACTATCTCGGTCTCGGCGCAATACACGCCGGGCAAGCGCGCCGCTGCGTTCGGCGATATACCGGCGCAGGTGGCAGTCGTCGGCAAGTTCGCGGAACGCGACGATGCGGCCGACGTCCGTGATCGTCGTGGCGCACACGAACTCGGGAGGCGTGACAAGCGCATTCGCGGCATCGCCGAGCGCGCCGGGGTGCCCATCATTTGCCGAACCCGGCGGGCAGCACCGACAGATCGAAGGCGGCCGCGATGGCGCGATGCCCCGCATCGTTGAGATGCATACCGTCGTTGTCGAATTCGGGGCGGATGAAATTCGGCCGGGCCGGGTCCTCTACCGCCGCGGCCACATCGAACACGGCGTCGAAGACATCGGTGCCGCGCAGCCAGTCGTTCAGTTCCCGTCGCACCGGAATGCCATCGGCGATATTGAGTCCGGGGTAGATCGCGCCGCCGAACGGGCCGATGGTGTTGATGTAGATCGGCAATCCGGCCTCGTGCGCCAGCTCGGCCAGTTCGGTGTAGCCGGCGATCATGTCCGCGGCGGTCGCGGTGTGTTCGTCCAAGATCAGGTCGTTGATGCCGAAGTTGGCCCACACCGCCGCGACACCCGGCACCGACAGGACATCGCGCGCGAACCTGGTCAGGCCACGCTCACCGATCTGATCGGTGAGCAGGCGATTTCCGCCGATGCCCTGGTTCACCGCCCAGCCGCGATGTAACCGCTCGTTGAACTGGTCGACCGAGCGCCGGTTTTCGCCGTGCGAGGAGCCGACGCCCTCGAACCAGGAATCTCCGAAGGCGACCAGCACCGGGGGCGCATCTTCGGCGAGTACGTCCACCCCGGTGAGGAAGAACCGCGAGGTGCTTTCCTCGGCGTCCGACAGCGCCTGCGCGGTGACCTGATCACCCGGCACGATCCACGCGGTATCCACCGGCATATGGGCGAAGGCGGCGGGCCCGGTGGGCTCGGGCAGATACAGGCTCAGCGCCAGGTGCGTCCCGGCGGCCACCGGCAGGTCGATCGGATCGCTGACCACGTCGCCGAAGGCGGGCACCCGCACCCGTGCGGAGCCGGCGAACCGGACCTCGGCAGCAGTCTCGGCGACGATCTCGTTGCCGGCCTTGCGTTCCGCCACGGCAGCCGCGCCGATGACCAATTCCCGATCCGAGTAGCGATTGGTCAGCCGCACCCGCAGCTGCTGCCCGCCGCCGGCCAGGCGCACCACCTGTCGCAGGGTCTGCCCGGCGAATGCACGCGGCTCGGCGAGCCGGATCTGCTCGGCCGGATTCACCAGCGGCGCACGGAATCCGGCCACCCAGTGTTGCGTCGACATCGAGAACCTCCATTTAGTTGCTGCGCGGAATATTGCGTAGGCAAGAACCTAGAGCGCATGTATTCCTCGTGTCAACTATCCTCGCGGAAACTTCTTGGTTTAGGCTGCTCACGTGGACACCGAAAAACTCTTCGACGATCCGCGACTGACCGCCGTCGGCCTGCTCTACGAGGCGCACGACGGGCTAGTCGCCCGCCTCGAGGCCACCTGGAAGAGCAACGGACTCTCCGGCCTCGATCTCAACGCCCTGATGCGCCTGAGCCGCTCACCGGGCCGCAAGCTGCGCATGACCGATCTGGCCACCCAGACCAACCTGTCCACCAGCGGCGTCACCCGGCTGGTGGACAGGTTGGAGCGCAACAAATTCGTCCGGCGTGAGCCAGACCCGCACGACCGCCGCAGCTCCTACGCCGTCCTCACCGCCGCCGGCGCCGCCCGTGTGGCCCAGGTGCTGCCCGCCTACCTCGAGGGTGTGGACAGATGGTTCACCAAACTGCTCACCCCGAAGCAGCTCGCCGACCTCACCGCGAGCCTTCGCATCATCCGTGACGCCACCGCGCCGGGCGCGGCTCAGGTCTCGGAATAGCCGAAACCGGTTCCCGCCTCAGCAGTTTTGGACGGCAGTGTTCAGACTTATCCGGAGGCCGTCGACTTCGCCGAGCCAGCCGCGTTCGGTGGCTTCGCGGAGCTGGTCGTTGAGGTTGACGACGATGGCCGGCAGCCGCAATTCATGGTTCGGGTCCGGGCGCAGAACTGGGCGCAGATGCAAACATCCTCATGACGGCAGGTCATAGGGGCTCACAACCGTTTTCGGTTAGATGTGCAGGGTGTTCGTTCATCTCGATGCGGGCTGTTGTCCGCGTGCCTGCCAGACGGTGCCTCGGCGCTCGTATTCGACGGGAATGCGCTGTGGCTCGCTCGAACTGTGGCACCGTACTTGCGCGTTGCATGCCAAGAGCTGAAACAGAGGCCGCAGTGTCCGAATGTCGTTAGCTCGCATAGCATGCGAATCCGCGCAGGTACTGCCCTGCTAGAGCATCTGGCTCTCGGTACGGGCTCGACCAATCCCACGGCGGTTGCCCCAATGGGCGGCGGCTCGACCGGAACCGAGTGTGCCGCGCGGTTCGTCGCTGCGGACCTACCGCAGTCAGATCGACAGAAGGGTCCAGTACCCCTGCCCGACAGGGTAACTCGGTCACCATTCAGTGTTGTCGAGACAGCCTTCGGCGCGGCGCAGCCGGTCGGCCATGTCGACCAACAGTTGCTGGCTGCGTAGCGACAGGTCGACGGCAATCCTGAGGAGTTGGCGTAGTCGCTGGTCGGCGAGCTCTGCGCAAATGGCCGTGTCCGAGCGAGTCTCGTCGGGCCGGTCCGGGTGATAGAAGTAGGCGGCAGTGACGCCGAACACCGTGGCCAGTGTCTGCACCACCCGAGAAGAGGGATGTTGCCGATGCCCGTTTCTGAGCTGCGAAACATACGTTGCCGATAGCTTGCAACCCACATCGTCGAGCAGCTCGACAATATCTTGGTTACCCAGATGCTGGCCGGTTTGATGCTCCCAAGCGGTGAGCAACGCAGTGAAACGGTCACTGAAGCTCGCCCCCTCGACCAACCCCGACCTCCTCAACACCCACACCACCACCTTCATCACCGCTTACCCGGTACGGCGGCGGAAGATGCAGACCCGAACTGTAGCGAGTGTTGAGCAAATGTCCAGCAGGCTCGCCGGTCTCGCACGGCTGGCCCTTGGTGTTCGCCACCTACCTCGACCGGACCTTCGGCGCCCCGAGGCCTCGGCGGAAATCGTCGCCGCTCACGCCAGCTCTCACGATCCGTTCTGGCGTTCGCTGCGCTGGCCGCCTGTGGGGATAAACCCGGTGCCGAGCCCACCAAACGACTGGCCGAACCACACCGGCTAGTCGCCGCCGGAACCCGCTGGTATCTCATCGCTTTCGACAACGACCGCGGTGACTGGCGAACCTTCCGGCTCGACCGCATCACCACCGTGCACCGCACTGGCGTCCGCGTGCCCGCCCGCGAACTGCCCGACGGCATGGACGCGGCCGCCTGGCTGACTCGATCACCGCGCCGTACGGCCGGTGTCCGTCAAGCCCGCGTCCTGCTGCACGAGCCCCTCACCCACGCCCAACACCGGCTCAGCGCCCGCCAAGGCATCCTCGAACCCGCCGACGACAACACCTGTCTCCTCACCACCTACCCCGACACCCCCGAATACCTCGCCGCCCAACTCGCCGTCCTCCCCATTCCCTACACCCTGCTCGACCCACCCGAACTCGCCCCACTACTACGCCGACTCGCCGAACGAGCCATGGCAGCACTCCCCGACGACCACTGATCCGCCGCGAACCAACCCCAGCCGACGAGAAGGGACCCCACATGATTCACCTCACCTGCATCGCTATCGACGCCGCTCGGCCGCCGGTGCTGGCCGAGTTCTACTCCGAGCTGTTGCGCCGGCCATCTAGGAGTGCAGCGAGGAGTACGCGATGGTCGGCGACGGGCACACCACACTGTGCTTCGGCGCCGTCACCGGCCACACGCCTCCGCGCTGGCCCGCCACCCGCGCACCCCAAAACGCGTCCATCTCCACCTCTCCGTCGACGACCTGACCAGCGCCATCGAGCGCGCCGTCCAGCTCGGAGCCACCGTGCCCGACTTCCAGCCCGGCCGCGCCCCCAACTGGGAAGGCCAGCCGCCCTGGCAGATCGTTCTCGATCCTGAAGGGACGCCGATCTGCCTCAACCCGAACCCGCAAGAACCCTCCCTCCGGCTCACCGCTGACGCCCGCTCCATGACGTCCGGCAATACGGCGGGCCGGTCATCGCAGGGAAGGGAGCGTTCGATGGCAGCACACAGTGATCGCCGTAACGACCACACCACGGCGACCGGTGTCCGGCCGGGCAGCGAGATCCGGTTCGCATTCACGATCCCCAACTTCGGAGATTTCGCCGAGTCCCGCTTGCTCGCCCGCTGCGCTCACACTGCCGTGCAAGCCGGGTGGGACGCCGTTCTGGTTTGGGACGCACTGGTCGGCGAGCGGCGATGGAGCACTCGCAGCGCGGATCGCTGGATCCTGCTGGCCTGCGCGTGCATGCTCACCTCCCGTATCCGCCTCGGCACCCCTGTCACCCCGCTGCCGCGCAGCCGAATCCGGAGGCCGGCCAAGGAAATCACCAGCCGTACTCCCCTACCACCAGTACATTCTGAGGTGCGCTGGGCAATCCCGCCCGACGCCGGGCATTTCGAGCACTTCGATTCACGCCCGGCCGCCGTAGCCACCGTTGAGGACTTCTTCACCAGCCACGACTGACCGCCGCCCCGACCGAGTGCCGCGTGTGAGCGCGGGGCCCAGTCACATCGCGGGCGTGCGAATCCACTGCGACGTGGTGTTGTCCCTCGGCTTGGTCGAAGGACCTGCGTCACCGGGGTCGGCCCTGGACGATCCGGCGCGGTACCGCAGTCCCCTATGTGATTCGGGGCTTCGGGTTCAGGCGGTAGCCGGGTCGGTGGGTACGCCCGGCCACCAGTCGAGGGCGGCGGTCGGTGCGTCGGGGTCGATGGGGATGCCGACCGGGTTGACCCGGGCAACGTGGCCGTCGGGTCGGACGAATGTGGCGTCGCACACGGGAACCGCGCCGAATGCGGATAGTTTCCACGTGTTCATCGTGAGCGCGGGGTCGAGGCGGACGTCGAGGTAGTCGACGCGATCGGCCCACCCGGTTGCGGAATTTGCCCAGCTCGGCCCCGAAGTCGCTGCCCCTCTCATGCCTCCGGCCGCCAGCAGTCCAGCGTCGTCACAGGGCAGGGCGGAGACACTGGAAACGATCAGGCGATGAGCGGTCTCGGTTCGAAAGCGGTGTCGAGATGCTCCTCTCGACCTTCGCCGGTCGATAGACCCGCCGCGACGGCGGTGACCCATAGGTACTCGACCCGAGGCCGCACGGACCGCGCTCCGTGGCAGCACGGTATCCGCTGATCGGCCAGCCGGAAAGAATTCTTCGTGACCAGCATTCGCTGGATCATTCGCCCGGCGGCATCGGCGCCGGAAACAAAGGAGATCACGATGAAAACCACCATGAAACGTGTCGCAGTGGCAACGGTTTTGGCTGCGCCATTGATGATGTCCGGTATGGCGCTGGCGGCGGCCGCGCCGTCGGTGACTCCGGGGCCGCCGCTAGCGCCGTTCGACGGCACTGTCAGCGCACCCGCGGGAGAGGTCTGGTCGTGCCTGGTCACCGCCCCCGGGTTCGGATGGACTGTCGCGACCAGCGTCCCGGCACCGCTGGTGACGGCACCGCCCGCGGCAGCCCCGGGAGCAGTGTCGGGATGGTGTGTCGGGCTACCGGGGCTGATCGCACCCCTGACCGGCAGCGTGGCCTGATCGATCGTTGAACACCCGGTATCGCACCGGCATACCGTGCCGGGTGTTCACGCGTTCGCCGAGCGCAGGTGCTCGAGGACCGCGAGCACGCGCCGGTGGTCGTCGGGTTCGGGATGCAGCCCGAGTTTGACGAAGATCGCCCGCACATGCGCCTCGACGGTGCGTTCGCCGAGGAACAGGGCCGCGCCGATCGCCTTGTTCGATCGGCCTTCGGCCATCAGTGCGAGCACTTCCCGTTCGCGTTCGGACAGTCCGTCGATCGGGCGCTGCTCCCGATGCGGGCGAGCCACCATACGGCTGATGACGCTCGGGTCGATGGCGCACCCGCCGTCGGCGACCCGACGCAGATCACCGACGAATTCGTCGATGTCGGAGACCCGATCCTTGAGCAGGTATCCCAGTCCCGCGGTGCCGGCCGCGATCAGGCTCGACACGTGCTCGGTCTCGACGTACTGGGACAACAGCAGCACGGCGGTGCCGGGAAAATCGCTGCGGATGGCCATCGCCGCATCGATGCCTTCGGTGGTGTGGGTCGGCGGCATCCGGATGTCGACCACCGCCACCGTTGGCCGATGCTCGTCGACCATGCGCAGCAGCGTCGGCGCGTCACCGGCTTCGCCGACCACATCGATGCCCTCATCCCGCAACAGCCGCACGACCCCGCCCCGCAGCAGGGCCGAATCGTCAGCGAGCACGACCCGCAGCGGAGTATCGCGCCGCTCGGGCGAGGCGCGCAGCGAGTCGAATCGCGTCGGATCGGCGTCCGTCGACACGGCGTCGGGCACGACGGCCGGTTCGATCCCGAGTGCCTCGGCGGCAGCGGCCACGAATGCTCGGCAGGTCCGATACCGCTCCCCGGGTGTTTTCGCGAGCGCTCGGGCCACCACGGGGTCCAGGCGCGCGGGAATGCCGTCCCGGCCCCGGCTGGGCCTGGGGATCGGGCCACGACTGTGGGCCTGCCACAGTTGCGCGAGGCTGCGGCCGGAATACGGCGGGCGGCCGATGAGCAGCGCGTAGAAGGTGCACCCGAGCGCGTAGATATCGCATCGATCATCGATGGCGCTGTCGCCGAACTGTTCCGGCGCGGCGTATTCCAGGCTCGCGACGAACATGCCGGTGCGGGTCAGCCCGGTGGCGTCGTCCAGCGCTTTGGCGATGCCGAAGTCGGCGAGCAGGACGCGTTCGGGTTCGTTCGGGCCCGGCGGCGGACCGAGCAGGATATTCGCCGGCTTCACATCGCGGTGCAGCACACCGCGGTGGTGCGCGTAGTCGAGTGCCCGCCCGATCTCGCTGACGATGTGCAGCGCCCGCCCCGGCCGTACCGGCCCGGTGCGCACCAACTCGGCGGCGGTCGTGCCCGGCACGTACTGCATGGCGATCCACAACCGGTCCGCGACGTGCCCACGGTCGTAGACGGCCACGATATTCGGATGCTCGAGCCGGGCGGCGTGGTCGGCTTCCAGTTCGAAGCGCGCGCGCAGGGACTCATCGACTGCGGGGCCGGTGTGCAGGACCTTCAACGCGACCTGGCGCGGCAGGTGCGGATGCGCCGCGAGATACACCGTCCCCATGCCGCCGGTACCGAGCAGCCCTTCGATCCGGTATCCCGCGAAGAGGCTGCCGGTCGTCAACTGCCCGGTCTCCATCGCCAACCACCATCCTTCACGGCGGCCCATCTCCATTGAACTACGTTCGCGCAGGTCGGGAAACCGCCTGCCGGGCCGGAGTCAGGACGTCGGGTCGGGGTCCACGGGCAGGACGGCGGTGATCCGGGTGCCCCCGCCTGCCGGGCTGTCGACAGTGAGCGTGCCGCCGAGTGCGGCGGTGCGATCGCTCAGGCCGCTGAGCCCGCCGCCAGGGGCGATGACGGCACCGCCGACGCCGTCGTCGGCGATGACCAGCGACAGGGCGGCACCGTCGCAGCGCAACTCGATGGCGATCAGCCGCGCCGCGGCATGCTTACAGCTGTTGGCCACCGCTTCGGCGGCGATGAAATAGGCCGCGAGCTCGACGCCGGCCGGTGGCCGCGACCGCAGGCCGTCGTGGATCTCGACCGGCAACGGGGCACGCTCGGCCAGTGAATGCAGCGCCGCGGCGATGCCACTTTCGGCCAGCACCGGCGGATACACCCCGCGGGCGAGCTCACGTAGTTCGGTCAGCGCCGTCGCAAGTTCGGTGGCGCCGTCGGAGAGCAGTGCGCGCAACCGTTCACCATCCGGGGCGCGCTGGGCGCGCCGCAGCAACAGTTCGGCGGCGACCAGGCGCTGCTGCGCGCCGTCGTGCAGATCGCGTTCGAGGCGCCGGCGCTGGGCGTCGCCCGCGGTGACGATGCGTTCCCGGGACCGGCGCACCTCGACCAGTTGCGCGCGTAATTCCTGTTGTAGCCGGGCATGTTCCAACGCGAGCACGGTGGCTCCGCGCACCGCGGCCAGCAGCTCCGGCTGGGCTCGCAACGTCTCGTCGTAGACGAGCGCACCGACCGGAACTCCGTCACGTTCAAGCACAGTCGCCGCCCGCGGACCGCTCCCGCGCGGCAGCGCGCGCGGTGACCCGTGCTCGTCCACATAGGTGCCGCGCTCGGAGTCAAAGGTCCACAGCACCAGTGTGGGGTCGCGCAAGGCGCGTCGCAGCGCGCCGACGAAGCTCTCCTCGATCGGGGCGTTACCGATCTCGACCATCGCGTCACTGATGGCGGCCTTGGCCAGCCGATACCGGACCAGACCCCAGACGACGGCGATCGGCAGCAGCGCCGTGGTCGGATACCGCAGGTCATTGGCCCATCCGGCCTGCCAGCCCGGGAACCGCGCGGCGCCGAGCAACAGCCAGATGGTGACCGCCGCCGACAGCAGACAGGCGACCGCCAGTGGCGTATACCCCGCGCGAAACGCCGCCGAACCGGCCCACCAGCGATACCCGATCACCCCGAGCAGCGCCGCACCCATGAAAAGGGCGAGCGCGCCCGCGCCCAGCTGGATCGGCTCGGCCAGGGCCGGCACATCGCGGATGAGCAGCAGGTTGATCGAGGTGGATGGGTAGGTACTCGGGGCGAGCCGAGGATCGAAGAACAACCATTCGGCCGCGACGCCGACCGTCGCGAGCAGCCAGGCGGCACCCACGAACCAGCGCTTCCAGCGGCGACGCAGCCGCCCGGACGGGAAACCGAGGACCATCTGGATCAATACCGGCAGATACAGATTGGTGAGCAGAACCCCGGCCGTGAACAGCACCGGGTCACTCGCGCGACGGATTCCGCCCAGCAGCCACAACACACCGGCCACCGCGATCAGCGGTCCGGTGAGCATCTCCGGCCGGGTGCGCCATGCCAGAGTCCCGGACACCACGAACGACAACCCGGCGCACAGGAACAACCCGAGCTCGACCACCCCGAACACCGGCGGATTCGGGCCCTGCGCCGCCACGAACGCTTCTCGCGGCCCCAGCAGCAAAGCCCGCGCCGGATCGTGGACTGCCCGATCGGACCAGTCCACCGCCACAATGACGGCGACCCCAACCGCCACAGTGGCAACCACCGTCACTACCAGCGCCCGACGACTCATCGCCCGTCCTACCATCACCCGGTCGACATCCAGTCTTGCCCACCTGGCAGCCACGCTCCACCGTGCAGGCACCGAAATCTTCCGTGCGAGCCCGGGTATCCCGCTCCGTGCGACCAGCACCTCGGCGACGGTCTCGATCCGCCCGCGCAGCGAGAGACTTGCGAAGCACGAGCGGCACTCGCAGCCCGCCGCATGCACGCAGGCATTTACGTGCCACCCCGGCCAGGAACCCGTGCCAGCACGGAGGACCAGCGACGCGTCAATCCACACACTGGGTTGCAGCACATTTCGGACTCCCCAGGAGAAATCATGAACGCCAGAATGCTCGGAACCCTCGCCACCGCAGTCGCCATCGCAGCCGCGCCGATGCTGCTCACCGGCCCATCGGCCGGGGCCGCAGCGATTGGATTCGACGCCGTCGGCGGGCGGGAGAAGGTCAAGATCACCGTCCACGCCGACGGCGCCGGCGCCGAGGACTGCGCACTCTATCTCCGCGACGGCGGGATCCAACACCCCAGGTTCGACGTACCCGCCAACACCTCACGGTCCCAGGTGTACCCGGTGCACGAGACCGGGCAGGTGTGGATCCAGGTCTACTGCGACAGACGCGTTGACGGGATGAACGTCGAAATCCTCCCGGCAAACCCGCTGCTGGACGCCGTGGACGCCGCCCTCGCCGGCGCCGGTAGCTCGGCATTGGTGACCGATCCAGCGATGCGTTGACCGTCTGCCCAGCGGGGCACGATCGGCTCCGACAGTGCTCCGCGGCGACGCTCAGCGCGGACCGACCAGCACCACCACCCACAACACAGCCAGCGACGAAAAAGACTCGCGCAATGCCCGCGTATTCCGCCCCAGGACGCAGGTGCTGGCTACTCTGGGTAGGAAGCTGACAGACCGACGGTCGGCTCTGCTGTGCTCGGCGACATTCCTACCAAGGAGGATGCGGTGGTCAGCAGCTCGAAGTCTCGGCGCGGCAGGGCCGCAGCCGCGATCGGTTCGGTTACCGCGACCGCGATGGCCGCCGTCACGCGTACGGCCGAGTCCTCGGCGTCTTCGCGCGCAATCGATTCGGCAGCCGGTGATCTCGAGGTGCAGGCGTATGTCTACACCTATCCGCTGGTGTCGGTGGAAGTGAGCCGGCGTCAGGCGACGAACTACCCAGTGCCGGATCCCAGCATCGGAGCGGCGCCGATGAACCAGCTGGCTCATCTGCATTTCCTGCCCGGCGCCGGCTTCACCGACGTTGTGCGCCCGAACGTCGACACCGTGTACACGTCGATGTTCTTCGATGTCTCGACCCAGCCGCTGGTGGTGAGCGTGCCGGACATGAGCGGGCGTTATCACCTGTTCCCGATCATGGACATGTGGTCGAACGTCGACGCCTCCGCTGGTCCGCGCACGCTCGATGACCAGCATGGCTATCAGTTCGCCATCGTCGGCCCGGACTTCGCCGGTACCCTCCCCGCCGGTGTGCACGAATACCGCCTGCCCACCGACACCGGTTGGATGATCGGTCGCATCCAAGTCGACGGGCCCGAGGACCTGCCCGGCGTCATCGCGCTCCAGGACCGCATGAGCGCGGTCCCACTCGGCTCCTACGGCAGCCCGTACACCCCGCCGACCAATACCGAGATCCACACCGACTGGCAGCGGGTGCAGGTGGCCGAATACATTCACGACCTGACCCCGCAGCAGTACTGGGACCTCTATTACGCGGCGCTCTCACACGCCCAGACGCGCCCCGGTGACGAAGTTCTGCTGGCGGAACTGGCCTCGATAGGCTGGCGCCCCGACACTGCGCTCAACCTCGCTTCCCTCCCCGAGTCCGAGCGCACGCGCTGGGAACTAGCGTGGCCGACGGCGCTGTCGCAGATCGAGAGGGATATGGGTAACACGACGGTCAACGGCTGGACCGTTTCCCGTACCGGCGTCGGCGACTACGGCACCGCCTACGCCGACCGGGCGGTGGTGGCCTACGCCGGGCTCGGCGCGAACCTGCCACAGGACGCCATCTACCCCTCGACCCGCCTCGACGACACCGGCGCCCAGCTGAGCGCGGACAACAACTACGTGCTGCACTTTCCCGCCGACCAGAAACCACCGGTCACGGGTTTCTGGTCCCTGACGATGTACAACGACAGCGGCTTCTTCGTCGACAACCCGATCAATCGCTACGCCGTGCGCGGGGAACATCTGCGCGCCAACTCCGATGGTTCACTGGACATCCATATTCAGCGCGAAACCCCCGGTACTCCAAGAGAATCCAACTGGCTTCCCGCGCCTGCCTCAGGTGAGTTCAATCTCATGCTGCGCCTGTACTGGCCCGACCAGGCCGTCATCGACGGCAACTGGAACCCGCCCCCGGTGACCCGCACTGACCGTTAGCTCGAATAACGGCGCGGCCCGAGTTGGCCGCTCCTGCGCCAGGGTAGCCACGGCCGAACTCTCCGCCGGCAACCTCCGGGCCACGCGTCGCGTCCTGGCAGGCGTCCTCGCGGCCATGCGTGACCACTCGAGGAGTCGCTGTCCTGGTCGGTGGGATGCTAGCCACGCCTCGATTACGCGTCGTTCCATCGGCGGAGTGACGGGGCTCTCCCCGGATACGGCCGGGGGCGGTCGGCTCAGGCGTCCGCGGCGAGGATCCGGTCCACGGCGTCGGCGAGTCCGGACAGGCTCTGGGCCGATTCCGGCAGAATCGCCGACTCCCAGCCCGGACCGCCGACGAATACCCGCGCACCGGTCGCGCCCGCGGCGCGAATCGCCGAGATCAAAGCGGTCGACTCCTGCTGGGACCACAGCACGACGGTCACCCACGTGTTACTCACCCGTTCGCCGCTCGTGTACCCCGAAGGGCCTTACCGCTCGACTTGCATGTGTTAAGCACGCCGCCAGCGTTCGTCCTGAGCCAGGATCAAACTCTCCGTTGAAGACTCTCGAAACACCCCGAAGGGCGAATCAGAAATATCTAAACTAGAGTCCGAAAACCTAGCAAAGCCGAACACCAGCAAAAATTTGCTGACATTCAAAATGTCCGACCCACAACACACGGGGGTATGAGGGGCCGGAACCAATAAATTATTGGCACTGACATTCATCGACACACTATTGAGTTCTCAAAGAACACACGCACACACATCCGACCCGGCTTTTCGTCCAGGGGCTTCAGTGAGGCAGGGTTCCTAGCTTACCGATCAGTGGCTCAGAGTCAAATCCGCTCTTCGACCGGCTTGTCAGGCGCTCCTCGTCCTACCTCGTTTCCCAGGCCCTGTGGGCTCCGGGTCGGTGTCCGTGTCGCTCTGACCTGGAATAAGTTACGCGGCGGCGAACGCTTCGTCAAATCCCCTGGTCGCGTTGACATTTGCGCAGGTCAGCGGGGTGCAGCCGGGCCGGTTTCGCATCCGGAATCACCCCGGTGTGACCCAGGCCATCAAGATCAATTCCGTCGATCACCGAAGTCCCAGGTGGCGAGCCGGCCGACCCCTCGACTGTCGCTGCGGCTCAGATCCCCAACCGCCAGATCAAGCTGTCCACGGCGCGGGGTGAGACGGCGCCGATGGCCTGCAAGAAGCGGGCGTATCGCGGATAGAGCTCAATGGGACGCGTGCGGATGGCCGTGAGGATCCAGTCGGCGGCCGCCTCGGCGGAGAGCGCGGGCGCCGCCTCGTATTTGGCGGTCGGCGCGATCATCTCCGTGCGGACCAGCGGATAGCCGATGGTCGTGACGTGCACGCCGTGCGGGCGGGTCTCGGCGCCGAGGCTGCGGCCGAACGCGCCGAGCGCTGCCTTGGACGCGTGATACGCGGTGAACATGGGCATCGAGCCCGCGGCGACGCCCCAGGTGGCGATATTGATGATGTGCCCGTCACGTGCCTCGAGCATCGAGGGCAGCAGGGCCATGGTGAGCCGGGTCGCGCCGAAGTAGTTCAGCGCCATGGTGCGCTCGTAGTCGTGGAAGCGGTCGGTGGCGTCGTCGGCGCGGCGGCGGATCGAACGGCCCGCGTTGTTGACGAGTACGTCCACCTTGCCGACCTCGGCGCCGATCTGTTCGGCGAGCGTGTCGACGGCCGCCCCGTCGGACAGATCGCAGACCATCGCCTCGGCTTTGCCACCGGCCGCCCGGACGGCGTCGCGGACCTCGCACAGCGCCTGTTCACCACGTGCGACGAGCACGAGGTTCGCACCACTGGCACCGAGTTTGTGCGCGGCGACCTTGCCCACTCCCGACGATGCGCCGGTGAGCAGCACGGTCTTTCCTGCGATGTTCTCCCCTCCGCCCGGACGCAGTAGCGAGGAAAGCGTGCGCACCAGCGCCGGTGGGTTGAGTAGGGCCGTTCCTGCACGTCCGGTTGCCATCGGAGTCCTCTCGGTGGTCGGCATCCACGATCCTAGCGAATTGACCATAGCGTAATTTACCTAGAAGTAAGTTTGGTTGGCGAGCCTCGGCTCGGGTCGCGTTCGTGAGCCAGGCGAAATACCGCGACCGGGGCGGGCGTTCGCACAGGGGAACGCGATCGCGAAGGAGCCCCATGATCAACGTCCCGCTCTCCGTGCTGGATCTTGCACCCGTGCAGGAAGGCAACACCGCCGGTGACGGTCTCGCGGCCACGACCGAACTCGCGCGGCGCACCGAGGCGATGGGCTATGCGCGATTCTGGGTGGCCGAGCATCACAACATGCCCGGCATCGCCAGCGCGGCGCCGAGTGTGCTGCTGGCGCACCTGGCAGCGGCGACCTCTCGTATCCGGGTCGGATCCGGCGGGGTGATGCTGCCCAACCACGCGCCGCTCGTGGTCGCCGAACAGTTCGGCACGCTGCACGCATTGCATCCGGGTCGGATCGATCTCGGCATCGGGCGCGCGCCCGGGACAGACCAGGCCACAGCACTGGCACTGCGCCGCACCAAGGACGGGCTGTCGGCGGAATCGTTTCCGCAGGAGCTGGCGGCGCTGCTCGCCTATTTCCGCGGCACCAGCCCGGACGGCATCGCGGCGACCCCGGGCCAGGACGATGAACCCGAGATCTGGTTGCTCGGCTCCAGCGGCTACAGCGCGCAGGTGGCGGCGATCCTCGGCGTGCGCTTCGCGTTCGCTCACCACATCAGCCCGAACAACACCGTGGCCGCGCTCGAGCTGTACCGCGAGAACTTCCGGCCCTCCGAACAGCTGGAACGTCCGTACGCCATGGTGGCGGCGGCCGCGATCTGCGCCGACACCGATGAGCAGGCCGAACTCCTGTCGCGCCCACGCGAGCTGGCCTTTCTGCATCTGATGTCCGGCCGCCCGCGCCGCCTGCCCACCCCCGAGGAGGCCGCCGGCTTCCCCGCCAACGATCGCGAGCGCCATTTCGCCGCCCAGCGCCGTGCCGGTCAGTTGCTCGGCTCTCCCGACACTGTGCGCCGCCAGCTCAGCTCCCTGATCGCGGACACCGACGCCGACGAGATCATGCTGAACACCCTCGTCTACGACATCGAGGCCAGGGCCCGGTCGTTCGAGTTGATTCGCAAGCTCACCCAGGACTGAAGGACCGGCAGCGGGTGCGCCCCGGCTGTGGCGAGCCCGGTGGGCGCCGCGGCGGCGAAACAGCACAATCGAGCGGAAGCGTACCGCCCGTCTTCGAGGTGCTACCCCGCCCAGTTCATGCGCAGACGAACGTCGCCCACGCCCGCGCGGCCACGCGGCCGTCCTGGTCGGTGCCGACGAGGGTGACGTCGACGCAGGATTCACCATCCAGAACGTAGTGCTGCACAACGAATCCCGAGCAGGTGAGCGTGTCGCCCGGCCAGAGCGGGCGGGAGCAGCGGGTGCGGAATCGGCGCACGGTTTCGCTGCCGAGCCAATCGGTGGCGTAGGTGGCGAGGAGCGCGGCGGCGAGTGGGCCCGCGGACGCGGTGAACGACGCTGCGTCACCGGCAGTTTCACTACCGGGGGCAAGCGTTCGAGTGGCGCTCGCGTACTTCTCGAAGTCGGCCTCGGTGAGTGGGCCGAAGGAGGTGGTGGGTGCGGGGGCGGTCGCGGTCATGCGGACTCCTGCGAGACGGGACGGGTGCCGGTCATCCAGGATTCGGCGACGAGGCGGCCGGTGCGGTCGAAGTACTGGGTGACCATCTCGATCATGGTCACCGGGGTGCCGTGGTCGTCGTCCACCTCGTAGACGCGTGCGATGCGCGATTGCGCGGTGAGCCGTTCGCCTGCGCGCGGCGGTGGGCCGAAGAAGCGGTGATCCTGCTCGATCGGGATGCCGGGCCAATGCTCTATCGCCGCTTCGCCGGCCGCGGCGATCCGGGCGGGCAGGAAGGTGGGCGCGACGACGGGTTCGCCGGTGGTGGCGGGTGTGGCCGCGCGCGCCATCGTGGCGGCGTTGAACTCGCGGATACCGTCCGCCTCCAGGTCGATGTCGAGCCGGGTCCCGACCGCACCGGCCGTCGCAACGTGCACCATCGCCACATCCCTTCCTTCGATCCTGCGGCAACGGTAGAGCCGGCCGACACCTAGCGGCCGGGCCTGTTCCACTGATCGGGAACGGTATGCGCCACGGCCCGGTCGGCCGCCGACTATCGCAGGACGCCGGCGTCTGCGTGCGCCGCGGCGATGGCGAGGAGCGCGATGAACCATAGGACGGGACGAGTCCGCGGCAAAGTGGCGGTGGTGACGGGAGCCGCCAGTGGCACCGGACGCACCCACGTGCGCCGGTTGCGTGCCGAAGGCGCGGATGTGGTGGCCGTCGACCTGCCGGGGAGTTCGTTCGAACACGAACCCGCCGTTGCCCGAATGCTCACCGCGGAAGCCGATGTCCGCGACCTCGCCGCCCTCGAGCGGGCAGCCGAATCGGCGGTCCGCGCGTTCGGCCGCATCGACATCCTGATCGCCAATGCCGGGCTGTGCGATGCGCCGGGCCCGGCGGCCGGAATCGAGGACGCCACTTGGCACCGATGCCTCGACATCAACCTCACCGGCGTCTGGAATACCTTGCGGGCCTTCGGTTCCCATCTGGTCGACGGCGCAGCGGTGGTGATCATCGGTTCCACATCCGGCGTGCGCGGGGATCCGGTGCGGGCCCACTACTCGGCCGCCAAACACGGCGTCGCCGGGCTCGCCCGCACGGTGGCGGCGGAATGGGGTCGGCGCTCGATCCGGGTGAACACGGTGCATCCGGGCGCTGTCGGCGGCCGGCCGCTGAGCTCGGACGCGATCGCGAGACTGTGCCCGGACATCGAGCATCCGACCGCCGCCGATGCCGAGGACGTGCTGGCACGGCGACATCTGATCGCCGTTCCGTGGGTGGAACCGGAGGACGTCAGCAATGCCGTGCTGTTCCTGGCCTCCGACGAATCCCGCTACGTCACCGGCACCGAACTCGTCGTCGACGCAGGATTCACCCAGAAAGGCTGAACGATGGACAGTGCGGCGATGACGCCGGGGCGCAACGGGCGTGCGGATGGGTCGGACACGGAGGGACAGCACCCATCCGGTGCCCGCTCCGGCAGCGAGGCCGGCATCGGCACTGGAACCGCGGCCGACGAGTCGGGCCTGATCGAACGGCAGGCAGATCGCGGCGAGCCGGTGATCTACATCGTCGACGAGATGGTCGCACCACCCGGGCGTGGTCGCGCCTTTCTCGACCTCTACCTGCGGGAATACGCACCCGGCGCGCGGGAGCGTGGGCTCGAGCTGGATCGGGTGCTGGTCAGTCCCCCGGTGTGGCTGGCCGAGCAATCGAACACCATCACCGTCAGCTGGACGGTGCGCGGCGCGCAACAGTGGTGGCGGCAGCGGCTCGGCGCGAGCCGGGATCCGCAGGTCGCGCAGTGGTGGCGGGCTGCCGACGAGCTGCTCGTCAGCCGGCGCCGGACCACCGCCTGCGGCTGCGACGATGTGGAGGTTCTGGCCGATGTCTGAGGTCGTGCACTTGGTCCACCTGAGCGATCCGGAGCGCTGCGCCGAGCTGGCCGCGCAGCTACGCCGTCTGGTCGCACCACACACCCACCGAGCGCTGGTCGCAACGACGTTGCCGGGCGGGATCGACGCCGGGGACCTGATCGTGCGACTGCGTTTCGCCGATGACGTGCAGCAGCAGCCGGTCGTAAACGCCGTCGACCGGTGGTTGAGCGAGTCGTTCGTCGAGCGGGTCGAGACCGCGGCTTTCACCGCAACCCCGCAGCGCGTGAAGCCACCGGCCGGACGAGCAGCGCCGCCAACCTCGCACACCCCGCCACCGGCGCGACATCAGGGGGCGCCGTCACCGGCCGGATATGCCGAGCCGGCGCGCATCTACCGAGCCCTGCTCGTCGCGGTCGACCCACGGACCGACCCGGCACAGGTGGCCACTTTCGAATCCGAAACCGCCGCGATGCCCGACTACATCCACACCATCGGCGCCTCCCAGCTGAGCAGAGTCGACAGCGGCAGCGGCTGGACCCATGTCTGGGAACAGGAATTCACCGACCTCGACGGGCTGACCGGGCCCTACATGACCCATCCGTACCACTGGGCGCATATCGATCGCTGGTTCGATCCCGAACGCGGCAGCAAGATCGTGACGCGGCTGTGCCACAGCTTCGGCGCGCTCGCCTGGCCGGTGCTACCGGCCACGTGACCCCACTCGCTCCCGCTCACCGGGAGGCCCGCAGCCAGCCGTTTCACACTTCACGAAACCTGTCCGCTGACCGGGAGGACGACGTCCGTACGCCGCCCGGCGGGTCCACCATTTGACTCAGATCACAGTCATCCGGTGGAACATGGAGGTTTCGATGCCGGGTCTATCACCGAACGGCTCAGCCCAGAGCACGGACGAATTCAGGACGATCGAGGCCGCGGCGGCGCCCACCCGGTTCGCCCGCGGCTGGCATTGCCTCGGCCTGCTGAAGTCCTTCCAGGACGGCAAACCACACGAGATCAAGGCGTTCGGCACCACGCTGGTGGTCTTCCAGTCCGAATCCGACGGCAAGCTGAACGTGCTCGACGCGTTCTGCCGTCACATGGGCGGCAACCTCGCCCACGGCACCGTCAAGGGCGATTCCATCGCCTGCCCGTTCCACGACTGGCGCTGGGGCGGCAACGGCCGCTGCACCGGCATCCCGTACGCGCGCCGCGTGCCGCCGCTGGCCAAGACCCGCGCCTGGCCGACGCTCGAACGCAACGGCCAGCTCTATGTCTGGCACGACCCGCAGGGCAGCAAGCCCACCGATGAGGTGACCATCCCCGAGATCGAGGGTTACGGCAGCTCCGAGTGGACCGACTGGACCTGGAATTCGATGCTGATCGAGGGTTCGCACTGCCGCGAGATCGTCGACAACGTGGTGGATATGGCGCACTTCTTCTACGTGCACTACGCCTTCCCGCGGTACTTCAAGAACGTCTTCGAGGGCCACGTCGCCACCCAGTACATGCGCTCGACGCCGCGCCAGGACATCGAGGTCGGCACCAACTACGACGACCCGAACTCCACCTTGCGTTCGGACGCTTCGTATTTCGGCCCGTCGTACATGATCGACTGGCTGTGGAGCGAGGCCAACGGCATGACGATCGAGACGGTGCTGATCAACTGCCACTACCCCGTCACCGAGAACTCCTTCGTGCTCCAGTACGGCGCGATGGTGAAGAAGCCGACCGGCATGTCCGATGAGGACGCCAACGCGATGGCCGCGCAGTTCGCCCACGGCGTCGAAGTCGGTTTCGAGCAGGACGTGGCGATCTGGAAGAACAAGGCGCCCATCGACAATCCGCTGCTGTCGGAGGAAGACGGGCCGGTGTATCAGCTGCGCCGCTGGTACAAGCAGTTCTACGTCGACGTCGAAGACATCACCGACGACATGACCAAGCGCTTCGAGTTCGAGATCGATACCGAGCGCGCCGTCACGAGCTGGGAGGCCGAAGTGGCCGACAACATCGCCCGTGGCGCCGTCATCACCACCTAATCCCCCCGCGCATACGACAGGAACTAGTGCCCCGATGAACAAGGTTCTCGACAACATCACGGCCATCGCCGACCAGCTGCGCGAGCAGTCCCCTGAGGCCGAGCGCCTCGGGAAGCTGCCCGACGAGACGGCGAAGATGCTGAAAACCGCCGGCCCGATCAAGCTTCTTCAGCCCAAGAAGTACGGCGGTTTCGAAGCGCACCCGCGCGAATTCGCCGAAACGGTCATGGCCGCCGCGTCGCTGGACCCGGCGACCGGCTGGATCTGCGGCATCGTCGGTGTGCATCCGTGGCAGCTGGCCTTCGCCGATCCGAAGGTGCAGGAAGAGGTGTGGGGCGCCGACAACGACACCTGGATGGCCTCGCCGTACGCGCCCACCGGTATCGCGCGGCCGGTGGACGGCGGCTACATCTTCAACGGCCGCTGGCAGTTCAGCTCCGGCACCGACCACTGTGACTGGATCTTCCTCGGCGCGATGCTCGGCGACACCGACGGCAATATCGCCACCCCGCCGACCATGCTGCACATGATCCTGCCGCGCAGCGACTACACGATCGTCGAGGACTCGTGGAATGTGGTGGGGCTCAAGGGCACCGGCTCCAAGGACATCATCGTCAAGGATGCCTTCGTGCCGTCCTACCGGGTAATGAACGGCGATCACGTGATCGACGGCACCGCCCAGAAGGAGTACGGGGTCACCGAGACGCTGTACAAGATGCCGTGGTCGAACATGTTCCCGCTCGGCATCACCTCCGCGGTGATCGGCATCGCCGAGGGCGCGCTGGCCGCGCACCTGGATTACCAGCGCGACCGGGTCGGCGCCCAGGGCACCGCGATCAAGGACGACCCGTATGTGCTGTTCGCGATCAGCGAGGCGGCGGCCGATATCAATGCCGCTCGGCAGGAGCTGCTGGCCAACGTCGACAAGATGTGGGATCTGGTCGACGCAGGCAAGGAGGTCTCCTTCGCCGATCGCGCCGCCGGACGACGCACCCAGGTGCGGGCGGCGTGGCGCGCGGTGATGGCCGTCGACCAGATCTTCGCCCGCTCCGGCGGTAACGCCCTGCGGATGGACAAGCCGCTGCAGCGGTTCTGGCGCGACGCCCACGCCGGCCTCAACCACGCGATCCACGTGCCGAGCACGGTGTTCCACGCGGCGGCGCTCGGTTCGCTCGGCGTGGAGCCGCCGCAGCATCTGCGCTCGATGATCTGATCTCGCGATACCAAGAAGGACAACAGTAATGACTGACATCAAGAGTCTTGGCTACGTCAAGATCCAGACCAACGACATGGACCGCTGGCGCAAGTTCGCCTTCGAGGTGCTCGGCTTCGCCGAAGGCAGCGGACCGGACGAGAACGCCCTCTATCTGCGGATGGACGAGCGGGCCGCCCGGATCGTCATCGTGCCGGGCGACACCGACGAAGTGGTGACCATCGGCTGGGAGGTGCGCGATCACGCCGCGCTGGTGCGCGTGCAGGAAGCGGTGTCGGCGGCCGGTGTCGCGGTCAAGCCGCTCTCGGTCGAGGAGGCCGACGCGCGCCGGGTCGAGGAGGTCATCACCTTCGTCGATCCGACCGGAGCGACCGTCGAGGTGTTCCACGGCGCGGTGCTCGATCACAGCCCGGTGGTGACCCCGTTCGGCGCGAAGTTCGTGACCGGCGCACAGGGCCTCGGTCACGTGGTGCTGCCGACCATGGACCCCAACGGCGCCTTCGAGTTCTACACCGAGGTGCTCGGGTTCCTGCCGCGCGGCGCGTTCCGTATCCCGGCGCCGCCGGAGTTCGGGCCGGTGCGGATCCGGTTCATGGGCGTGAACGAGCGTCATCACAGCCTGGCGCTGTGCCCGGCACCGCACGGCGGTGCGCCGGGTCTGGTGCACATCATGGTGGAGGTCGATTCGCTCGACGCGGTGGGCCAGGCGCTGGATCGGGTCGTCAAGGACGGTTTCTCCGTCTCCTCGACGCTGGGCCGCCACACCAACGACAAGATGGTGTCGTTCTACGTGCGCGCCCCCGGCGGCTGGGATATCGAATTCGGCACCGAGGGCATGCGCGTCGACGAAAAGTACTACAGCGCAGAGGAAATCACCGCCGACAGCTACTGGGGCCACGACTGGTCCGGTAGCGAGCCGCTGGCCGCGATGTAGTCACATACCGCTCCCCTCCCCGACCCCGGGGTTTCAGTCGTCACGGCTGAAACCTCGGGGTCGTTGTGATTTACATCACTGCGTCCGATTTGTGTGACAGCGCCCACAAGAGCATGGTATGAATAGTCATATGCCTAATAGAAATATTCCGTTGGGCATCAGCTCGTAGACCCGCAGGGAGGGCCACATGAACACACAGGCCGACGCCGCCACCCCGAGCGCTGTCCTGGACCGCGTCTCGCTGGTCCTGGACGCCTTCGACGGACCGGGCAGGCTCACCCTCGCCCAGATCGTGCGCCGGACCGGGCTACCCCGGTCCTCGGCGCACCGCATGCTCGAACGACTCGTGCAATTGCGCTGGCTGCGCCGCGAGGGCCGCGACTACGAGCTGGGTATCCGGCTGGTGGAACTGGGCTCGCTCGCCGTGCACCAGGATCGGCTGCACCGCGCCGCGATGCCGTTCCTGCACGAGCTGTACCGGGCCACCGGCTTCGTGGTGCATCTGGCCGTGCTCGACGGCCCCGACGTGGTGTACCTGGAGAAGATCGGCGGCCGGATGGCGGCCGCGGTGCCCACCCGCATCGGCGGACGCAGGCCCGCGCACTGTACCGGCGTCGGCAAGGCGATCCTGGCCTACTCCGACGAAGACCGCATCGCCGCGCTCGGTACCGGCGTGCTCAACCGCAGCACCAAGTACTCCATCTCCAACAAGGCCCAGCTGCGCGCGGAGCTGGACAAGGTCCGCGCCCACGGCATCGCGCACGAGCGCGAGGAGTCGCTGCCGGGATTCGGTTGCGTAGCGGCACCCATCGGCAATATCGGCGAGGCCATCGCCGCGGTGTCGGTGTGCGGTCCGGTGGATCGGATGAACTTCGACTACCGCCTCACCGCACCGGTGCGCACCACCGCGCTGGGCATCTGGCGCAATATCGAAGGCGGTATGTCCCGCGTGCATCCCACGTTGCAGCAGTCGCGCCCGCTGCGCGGTGGACCTGCGATGCGGACGCCGGCCGCTGCAGGCCGGCCGCTGGAATACGTGTAGCTCGTCCGGACCGAAAGACGGTGTGACCCATGAGTACTGAGGACCGGATCGAACTCGTGCCCGAAGTGGCGGCGCTGCTGCCGATGCTCGACGCCGGATTTCCCGCGGTCGAGACCATGACCGGGGCACAGGCGCGGGCGGCGATCCGGGCGCGGTTGCGGCTCCCGGACGAGCCCGAGCGGGTGGCCGAGATCATCGAACGAGAGCTGGCCTCGGGCGGCGGGGTTCGGGTGTATCGTCCGGCCACCTCGTCCGTGGGGCCGGTGCCGATCATCGTGTTCGCACACGGCGGCGGGTTCGTGTTCTGTGATCTGGACACCCACGACGGGCTGTGCCGGTCGATGGCCAACGGGGTGGGCGCGGTGGTGGTCTCGGTGGACTACCGGCTCGCGCCGGAACATCGCTGGCCCACCGCGGCCGAGGACGTGTACGCGGCGACACTGTGGGCTGTCGAGCATGCGCGCGAGTTCGGCGCCGACCCGGCGCGGCTCGTCGTCGCCGGCGACAGCGCGGGCGGCAATCTCGCGGCCGTCGTCGCCCTGATGGCCCGTGATCGTGGCGGGCCCGTCATCACGGCGCAGGCCCTGCTGTATCCGGTGCTCGCCGCCGATTTCGGCACCGAGTCCTACACGCGCTTCGCCGAAGGTTTCTACAACACCCGTGCCGCGATGAGCTGGTACTGGGATCAGTATGTTCCCGATCTCGCCGACCGCAGCCATCCGTACGCGAGCCCCGCGGCGGCCGATCTCGCCGGGCTGCCGCCTGCCATCGTGGTGACCGCGGGCTGCGATCCGCTGCGCTCGGAGGGCGATGCTTTTGCCCACGCCCTCGCCGAGGCCGGCGTCACGACCGTGCATCGGTGCTACGAAGGCGCCATCCACGGATTCATGACCATGCCGGTGCTCGAACTGGCCGGTCAGGCATGTAAGGACGTGTGGGCCGATCTCACGCGACTGACCCGGTCCGACGAGAGCTAGCCTCCGTCGCTCAGTCCGAACCGTCGGGTGTGGCAGGGCGGCACTCGGCGATTTCGTGCGCGAGGGGGTGGCCGGCCGAATACTGCCGCCGCCACTCTGACGCACCACCGAACCCTTCGCACTCGAGCACCTTGCCCGAGTGCGAAGGGTTCGTTCAGTTCTCGACCGCGCCCTCCGATTCCTGCACCCGCTGTTCGACCTCACGCCAGCGTCCCGGCGTCGGATGCGGGTATTCGGACCTGTCGTCGTGTTCGGCCTTCACCAGGATCGAATCGGCCGCGTCGATCTGTTCGATCAGCTCCTGAGCGAGATCGCGTTCGGCCGCGTAATGGCGCTCGGCCCACTGCAAGACGATCTGCGAATACGCCCACCCGGGTTCGGATTTGGCGGCGGCGGAATCGATCGCGGCCCGCTTGCGCAGCCGGTCGATATCCTCGATGTGATCGCGCAGGATTTCCTTGAGCCGCTCCGGCGAACTCAGATGCCCGAACATGATTCGCAGCATCACGTGGTGTTTGAGCACCGGCTTGTCGACCGGCGCCTCATTGCACCACTGGGTGACCGCGGCGCGGCCTTCGTCGGTGATGCGGTAGAGCCTGCGCCCGCGCATGGCGTTGTCGCTGTCCACCCGTGAGGTCGCGTAACCCTGCTTCTCGAGCTTTTTCAGCTCCGAGTAGATCTGGCTGTGTGAGGGGCTCCAATAGAAGTACCGGATACTCCAGTCGGCCCACTTCTTGAGGTCGTAGCCCGAGATCTCTTCCTCGTAGGAGAGCATGGCGAGCACGGCCCAACTGGTCGGCGGGAGATTGACCAGGCCGATTTCCGGTTCACTTGATGCCACCGGCAAATGCTAGCAACCAGGCAAATCCCCCGTACCCGCCGAACAACCGCTGACCGGGACGGCACATTGAGACTTCCACCGTGCACACTCGATGCTGGAGTTCGACAGATCTTCGGGAGGACCCCACGCATGAGCGCAGACAACATCGTCATCGAACCGGGCTGCCCAGGGCCCGCCGCCCTACGCAAGGTGCTCGGGCACTTCGCCACCGGTGTCGCGGTGATCGCCGCCCACGACGGCACCCGGCCGCTGGGCTTCACCTGTCAGTCGGTGGTGTCGGTGTCGCTGGATCCGCCGCTCGTGTCGTTCTGCCCGGCCAAGACCTCCACCAGCTGGCCGCTGCTGCGGTCGGCGGGATCGCTGTGCATCAACGTGCTGGCCCACGATCAACGCGAGCTCTGCCGCCAGTTCGCCGTCAGCGGCAGCGACAAATTCGCCGGGATCGACTGGACCCCCGGCGCCAACGGCGCCCCGGCCATCGCCGGCGCACTCGCCCACATCGAGGCCTCGCTGGAGTTCGAACACGAGGCAGGCGACCACACGATCGTGCTGGCCAGGGTCACCGAGCTGGCCGCCGACGAGAGCGGACGGCCGCTGCTGTTCTACAAGGGCACCTTCGGCGGTTTCGCCGACTGAACCCCGACCGCCCCCGGACGACGAAACGGGTGGTTGTACCGACTCCGCCGGTACAACCACCCGTTTCGCTTATCTGTCAGCCCGCGATGACGTCGAACCCCTTGTATTCCGCGGCCGCCACCTCGGCGATGATCTCGCCGTAGACGCCGAACCCGCCGACGAACGGCATGAACACCCGCGGCTTGCCCGGCACATTGGCGCCCAGGTACCAGGAGTTCGCGGTGGGCATGAGGGTGCGCGCGGCGCGTTCGGCGCATTCGGCCACCCAGGCCTCCACGGCCTCGGGCCTGGCCTCCAGCGCGGTTGCGCCATTGCGGTCGAGGTAGTCGATGGCTCCGGCCACCCAGTCGACGTGCAGCTCCGAATGCAACACCATGTTCGCCAGCACCGACGGGCTGCCGGGACCGGTCAGGTTGAACAGATTGGGGAAGCCCGTGACGCCGAGCCCGAGATAGGTTTTCGGGCCGTCGCTCCAGGCGTCGTTGAGGGTGCGGCCGTCGCGTCCGACGATGTTGAGCTTGGCGACCGAACCGGTCATCGCGTCGAAACCGGTGGCAAGCACCAACGCGTCGAGCGGATAGTAATCCGCAGTGGTGTGCACGCCGCCGGCATCGATGCGTTCGATGGGGGTGGCCCGCAGGTTCACCAGCTCCACATTGTCGCGGTTGTAGGTCTGGTAGTAGTTCGTATCGGTGCAGATGCGTTTGGTGCCGATCGGGTGATCCTTCGGGATCAGCAACTCGGCGACCTCGGGATCGTCGATCACCGCACGCACCTTCTCCTCCCAGAACAGCCGGGCGGTGTCGTTGGCCTCACGGGTCACCATCTGATCGGGGAAGGTCTTGCTGAACAGCACCCCACCCAGCTCCCACCGCTTCTGGTAGGCCGCGCGCCGCTCCTCCTCCGAGACGTCGAGCGCGGATTTCGGATGCGGTTGATGCGGTGAGCCACCTCCGCTGATCATCGACAGCCTGCGCCGCTCGGCGTAGTTCGCCTTCTGGGCGCGCCGGGTTTCCTCATCGAGCGGCACATTGCCGGCCGGCACGCTGTAGTTGGGCGTGCGCTGGAAGACGTGCAGGCGCTCGGCCTGTTCGGCGATGCACGGAATCGCCTGGATCCCCGAGGAACCCGTGCCGATCACGCCGACGCGCTGCCCGGTGAAATCGACGCCGTCGTGCGGCCACTGCGAGGTGTGCAGCACCGGGCCGGCGAAATCGGCGAGGCCTTCGATGTCGGGAGTGTTCGCATTCGACAGCGGGCCGACCGCCAGCACCACGAACCGCGCCGACACCACCGTGCCGGTGTCGGTGCGCACCTCCCAGCGCAGGCTCGACTCATCGAGCACGGTATCGGTGACGCGCGCGCCGAACTCGATGTCGCGGCGCAGGTCGAAGCGGTCGGCGACGTGGTTCAGGTAGGCGAGGATCTCGGGCTGGGTGGCGTATTTCTCGCTCCAGTTCCATTCCTGCTGGAGGGCCTCGTCGAAGGAGTACGAGTAGTCCACACTCTCGACGTCGCAACGCGCGCCGGGATAGCGGTTCCAGTACCACACGCCGCCCACGCCGTCGGCGGCCTCGAAGACCCGCACGGTCAGACCTTGCGAGCGGAATTTGTGCAGCGCGTACAGCCCGGCGATGCCGGCGCCGACGACCACCACGTCGACGCTGCTCGGGACGGTCTCTACAGACGTTGGCGTCTCGGCGTTCACATGCCTACCTTTCGAAGAATCTCCGGTTCTCCTGCGACGCTAAGTACTGTGCGGGCCCTTCGAGCAGGCGTTCTCCCGCTGACCGGCACGTTCACCGCAGCCGCCGCCACGTTCCCGGTGACCGGGAGAACCGCGCCGCGAACCCGGGCGCGCGGCCTAGCGTCGAGGTGAGCAAACGCACAGGAGGACTCACAGTGGTGGACTGGAACGACGAGGTGGACGTGCTGGTCGCGGGCTCGGGCGGCGGCCTGGCCGGCGCCTACACCGCGGCCCGCGAAGGGCTGACCGTCGCGGTGGTCGAAGCGACCGACAAGTTCGGCGGCACGACCGCTTATTCCGGGGGCGGCGGGATGTGGTTCCCGTGCAATCCGGTGCTGCGCCGCGCAGGCACCGACGACACCATCGAGGACGCGCTCACCTACTACCACGCCGTGGTCGGTGACCGGACCCCGCGCGAGCTCCAGGAAACCTACGTCCGCCGCGGTGGTGACCTCATCGAATACCTGGAATCCGATGAGCATTTCGCGTTCGAGATGCTGCCGTGGCCGGACTATTTCGGTAAGGCGCCCAAGGCCAGACTGGACGGGCAGCGCCACATCATGCCCACCCCGCTGCCCGCGTCCGCGCTGGGTGAGATGCGTGAGCAGTTGCGCGGGCCACTCGATACCGACCGGCTCGGCGCGCCGCTGCCGGACATGCTGATCGGCGGGCAGGCGCTGATCGGGCGGTTCCTGCTGGCGCTGTCGTCGTATCCGGACGTGCGGCTGTACCTGAACACGCCGCTGGTCGAGCTGGTGATCGAGGACGGCGCCGTCGTCGGCGCGATCACCGAACGCGAGGGCGAGCCGTTCGCGATCCGGGCCCGCAAGGGTGTGGTGCTCGCGGCGGGCGGGTTCGAGCAGAACGACGAACTGCGCAAGCGCTACGGCGTACCCGGCGAGGCGCGCGACACCATGGGGCCGTGGGGCAACCAGGGCAAGGCGCACAAGGCGGGTATCGCCGCCGGCGCGGACACCGATCTGATGGATCAGGCATGGTGGTCGCCCGGTCTGACGCATCCGGACGGGCGGTCGGCGTTCGCGCTGTGGTTCACCGGCGGCATCTTCGTCGGCCAGGACGGCAAGCGCTTCGTCAACGAATCCGCGCCCTACGACCGGCTCGGCCGCGACATCATCGGCAAGCTCGACGACGGTTCGCTCACCCTGCCCTATTGGATGATCTACGACGACAAAGAGGGCGAGGTGCCGCCGGTCAAGGCCACCAACGTCTCGATGGTCGAATCGGAGAAGTATGTGGCGGCCGGCCTGTGGCATACCGCCGATACACTGCCCGAGCTGGCCGAGAAGATCGGCGTGCCCGCCGATGCGCTGGTCGCCACCGTGCAGCGGTTCAACTCCTTCGTCGAGACCGGCGTCGATCCGGATTTCGGGCGCGGCGACGAGGCCTACGATCGCGCGTTCTCCGCCGGTGAACCCCCGCTGGTATCGATCGAGCAGGGACCGTTCCACGCCGCCGCGTTCGGCATCTCCGATCTCGGCACCAAGGGCGGGCTGCGCACCGACAGCGCCGCGCGGGTGCTCGGCCGCGATGGCGAACCGATCCCCGGGCTGTACGCGGCGGGCAACACCATGGCGGCCGTCAGCGGCACCGTCTACCCCGGCGGCGGCAACCCGATCGGCGCCTCCATGCTGTTCAGCCACCTCGCCGTACGCGACCTGCTCGGCGTCTGACCACAACCCCGACCCCAGAATTCCGGAGGAGCCTCGATGGCCTCAGCAGATGACATCCGCGCGGCGGTCCGCCGCTACCTCGACACCGTCGCGAACGGTTCCGCGAAGGACATCGCGGCGCTCTACGCCGAAGACGCCACCGTCGAGGACCCCGTCGGCAGTCCGCCGCACATCGGGCGCGCGGCGATCGAAAAGTTCTACAGCGCACTGGAATCGGTGCGGGTGACGACCGAACTGCACAACGTGCGCGTCGCCGGCGATCAGGCCGCCTTCGGATTCCGGGTGGTCACCGACACCGGTGACCAGACCATCATCATCGAACCCATCGACGTCATGACCTTCGACGAGAACGCACGGATCACCAGCATGCGCGCGTTCTGGTCGCCCGACGACATCAGCCTCGGCTGAACCGAACACGCCGAACGCGCCGCGGGTGCGTTGACGAGGAGCATCCAGATGCAAGCGATACAGTGCGGCACATGCGGTAACCGCGTCCTGGTGGAGAAGTTCAGTCCGAGCCATACCAGTGTGCAATGGCTCGACGATGCCGAATCGGCCTGCCCGGAATTCGCCCGGCGGGCCGCGCTCGGCGAGCACAGCAAATGGATTCCGACCTGCCCGGCGCTGCGCGATTCGATCGAGGCCGCGGTCGTCAAGGGCGCGTTGGCCACCGATGAACTACGGCACGAACCGGTTCCCGGCCGGATCGGCTGACCCACCCTTTTCAGACGAGGAGAATTCATGAAGCGATTGGAAGGCCATCGCACGCTGGTGACCGGCGCGGCCTCGGGTATCGGGCAGGCCACCGCACTGCGCCTGCTCGACGAAGGCGCCGCGGTCGTCGCGGCCGATGTGTCCGCCGACGGGCTGGCCGCCACCAAGGCCGGCGCCGACGAGCGCGGGACCGCGGACCGGCTCACCACCCTCACCATGGATATCGGCGCCGAGCGGTCGGTGGTCGACGGTGTGCGGACCGCGGTGGAGACGCTCGGCGGCCTCGATTCGGTGGTGAACGCCGCGGGCATCCTGCGCGCCTCGCATACCGAGCAGACCGGTCTGGATCTGTGGAATCAGATCATCGGCATCAATCTCACCGGTACGTTCCTCGTGGTCCGCGAAGCGCTGCCCGCACTGCTGGCCAATCCGCGGTCCTCGGTGGTGAATTTCAGCTCCACCTCGGCGGCGTTCGCCCACCCGTACATGGCCGCCTACGCCGCGAGCAAGGGCGGAATCCAGTCGTTCACCCATGCGCTCGCGCTGGAATTCGGCGGCAAGGGATTGCGCGCGGTATGTGTGGCGCCGGGCAGCATCAAATCCGGAATCACCGACGCGACACCGGGTTACGTTCCCGCGGACGCCGATTGGTCGTTGTTCGCCAAACTGTCGCCGGTATTGCCGACCAACCTCGAGTCGGGCGGTGCGGGGATGGGTGATCCGACGGCCGTGGCCGGCGTGATCGCCATGCTGGTATCGGAAGACGGTGCGTTCATCACCGGTACCGAGATCCGGATCGATGGAGGTACGCACGCGTGAGCTGAGCACGCCCGGATATCGCGGTATTCCGTTTCGCCGACGCGCGAACCGGAATCGCGCGCACGATCGATGCCCCCGTGGACACCTGGTGTCCGCGGGGGTTTCGTCGTTTCCGGCCACGAGCGTGAATTCATCGGATGTGATACACGTGTAATTCGCTGCTCAGCACGGTTTTTCGGCTCCCCGATCTGCCTATCAGTCATATTGGTCTCCCAGTGGGTGGGATATCGGGCACTGCGACACGCCCAGGGAAAGTGTGATGTCGGTTACGCATTCCGATCGATTCGTCGAATGCGAGAACCACCCCCGAAAGGACCGCAGATGGTCGCTCCCACCCCCACACCCGACATCGCGCAGCGCTGGACCCCGCGCCTGATTCTTTCCCTCGCCTCGATCGTGCTCCTCCTGGAAATGCTCGCGGTGAGCTACATGATGATCTCGACGGCGCTACCGTCGATCGCCGCGCATTACCAGACCACACAGGGCGCTTGGCTGCTGACGTCGTTCCTGCTGGTCGGAGCCGTCACCGCGCCGCTGATCGGCAAACTCGCGGACATGTACGGCAAGCGCAAAGCGCTACTGGGCTGCGTGACCGTGGCGGCGGCGGGATCGCTGCTGTCGGCCGTCGCCGGCAGCTACGCGGTGCTCATCGCGGGCCGCGCGCTCACCGGTCTGCTGGTCCCCTGCCTTTTCCTGAGCTACTCGCTGATCCGGGACGTGTTCCCGGCCAAGACGATCGCGCTGGCGGTGAGCATCGCGACCAGCGGCATGGGGTTGATCGCGATTCCCGCGCCCTTCCTCACCGGGTGGCTGATCGACACTTTCGGGTTCCGCAGCATCTTCTGGTTCTTCGTGATCGGTCTCGCCGTGCTCGGCGCGCTGATCTTCCTCACCACCGCCGAATCGCCGGTGCGGCTGCGCTCGCGGCTCGATCTGCTCGGCGCGGTGCTGCTCGGTGGCGGTATCGCCGGCGTGCTGATCGCGGTGAGCTTCGGGCCCACGTGGGGCTGGCGTGACAGTTCCACCCTGGCCTACCTCGCCGGCGGTGTGGTGCTGCTGCTGGCGTGGGCGGCGACCGCGCGGATGATCCGGGAACCGTTGATCGACCTGGACGTGCTCGGCCGCCGGCCGGTGCTGCTCACCACGATCGGCGCCGGACTCTGCTACGGCTCCAGCGGCCTGTTCACCATCCTGCTGCCGATGCTCGCCATGACACCGGCGGCGCTCGGGCTCGGCTACGGATTCGGCGTCAGCGCCGAAGGTTTCGCGATCTTCCAGGCGCCGGTCGGCCTGATGGTCGTGGTCGGCGGCGTGCTCGTCGGCCTGCTGGTCGGCCGCGGCGACGTGCGTCCCCGCATCCTGATGACCTGCGGCATGCTGCTGATGGCCGTCGGTTTCACGCTGACCGCCTTCGTGCACGACAGCAAGCCGCTGCTGATCGTCTTCGCGGGCATCTTCGGCACCGGTATGGGCATGGCCTACGCCTCCATCCCGAACCTGCTGATCGAGGCCGTGCCGCCGCAGCTGCAAGCCAGCACCGCAAGCATCGTCGGCGTCTCGCAGAGCGTGTTCCCGGCCGTGCTGCCTGTCATCGCGTTCACGGTCATGAACAATTCCTACATCGCGCCGATCCCGCCGGAGATGACCCAGGGCGCGGTGTTCTACCTCGACCGCGGATTCACCATCGCCTTCCTCATCGGCGCCGCGACCGCGGTGATCGGTGCGATCGTCGCGGTGGCCCTGCCGCGCCGGATCGTCCAGCTGTCCGCACCGAGCGCGACGGTGACCGATCCCGGCGAGGAAGGATTGGTGTTCGCGCACTGAGTGATCCGCGCCGAGCCGGCCGTGCGTGCGCGCGGCCGGCTCGCTCGCGCGTTGGACCCGCGCTGCCGTGAGCCACCGGTGCGCCCGCTGACCGGAACAAACCGGCCGGAATCGGGCGGGCGAGTGGCAACGTGGGGGTGAACGACTGAGATGGAGGTTGGGTATGTCATCGGACCTGAGTTATGAGGGCACGCTGCGGGAGGTGCGGACCGAGGCGGGGGTGCTGCGGTACCACGAGGCCGGCGAGGGTGCGCCACTGTTGCTGCTGCACGGGTCCGGGCCTGGGGTTACCGGGTGGCGGAATTTTCACGGGAACCTCGGGGTGTTCGCGGAGAACTTCCGCTGCCTGATTCTGGAGTTTCCCGGCTTCGGGGTGAGCGACGACTTCGGCGGGCATCCGATGGTGACGGCGCTGGAGGCGGTGGGGCGGTTCGTCGATGCGCTCGGGCTCGATCGAGTCGACATCATCGGCAATTCCATGGGTGGCGGCGTGGCGTTGAATTACGCGATCGCCCAGCCCGACAAGGTCGGCAAACTGGTCACCATCGGCGGCATCGGCAAGAACATCTTCAGCCCTGGGCCGGGTGAAGGGATCAAGCTGCTCCAGGAGTTCACCGAGAACCCGACGCGGGCTCGGCTGATCGAATGGCTGCATTCGATGGTGTACGACCCGGCACTGGTCACCGAGGAACTGATCGAGGAACGGTGGACCCAGGCCACCGATCCGGAAACCCTCGACAGTGCCCGCCGGATGTACAGCAAGGCCGCGTTCACGGCGATGGTGCGCGCGATGGAGGCCTCCGACGCTCCCCCGCCGTGGGCGATGCTGCACAAGGTCAAGGCACCGACACTGCTGACATGGGGGCGTGACGACCGGGTGAGCCCGCTGGATATGGCGTTGATTCCGATGCGCACGATTCCGCGCGCGGAGCTGCACGTGTTCCCGAATTGCGGGCATTGGGCGATGATCGAGCAGAAGGAAGCGTTCGAGTCGGCGGTACGGGCATTCCTGCTGCGCAAGGAGTGACCCCACGCGGGAGACAGTGATCTGACGCAGTTCGGCCCCACCGGGATGGCGGGGCCGAACTGCTCGATGCGTCACACCTTCCGTATGGAGTCCGGGAGGGAAATGCTGAGGCCCCGCGCCCGGGGCCCAGCGGCGAACCTCTAACGCTGTGTACTCCCCGCATCGACCGGCAAGGTGACCGCGGTGATGTAGCGCGCCTCATCGGAGGCCAGGAACAGCGAGGCGTTCGCGATATCGATCGGCTCCACCCACGGAATCGACAGCATGTTCATCGACATGGCGGCCTCGGCGAATTCTTCGCGCGTCGGGTTCTCGCGGTCGGGCCGGAAGACCTTGCGCACCATATCGTTCTGGATCATCGGCGTGTCGACGTTGGTGGGGTGCACCGAGTTGACGCGGACCTGGTGGGGCGCCAATTCCTTGGCGAGCGAACGCATCAGCCCGACCACACCGTGTTTGGCGGCGGTGTAGTGGGCCACCCCCACCAGCCCGCGCAGGCCGGCGATGGAGCTGGTGAGGATCATCGAACCGCTACCGCGTTCGATGAGGTGCGGGGTGGCGGCCTTGCAGGTCTGCCAGACGCCGGTGAGGTTGACATCGAGCATCGTCTGCCAGGCCGCCTCGCTCAGCTCCAATGCCGGTGCGCTGGAGGTGATGCCCGCGGTGGCGCAGACGATGTCGAGGCCGCCGAGTTCGGCAACGGCGGCATCGGTGGCCGCGCGCAGGGCCGCACCGTCGCGCACGTCGACCGTCGCCGTGATCACCTTCGCACCGGCCGCCTCGACCGCCCGCGCGGTCTCCGCGAGATCCTCCGGCGTGGCCGGCGGAATGATCACGGTGTCGACCGGCGCGCAGATATCCAGGGCGACGATATCGGCGCCTTCCTCGGCCAGCCGCACCGCCTGCGCGCGGCCGATCCCCCGTGCCGCACCGGTGACCAGCGCGACCTTGCCTGAAACCCGTCCCATATCACACCTTCTGAGTCAGTCCGGCATCCACGACGATCTGGGTTCCCGTGACGTAACGGGACTCGTCGGATGCGAGAAACACCACCGCATTGCTGACGTCGACCGGATCGACCCAGGGCACGGGCAGCAGATTGCGTTGCGCGAGCGCCTCGGCCGCGTCCGCCTCGGTCGGATTCGCCAGGTCCGGGCGCAACTTCGCGAACACGCTCGCGTTCAGGATCATCGGCGTGCCGACCGAACCCGGATGCACGGTATTGACCCGGATGCCCAGCGGCCCCATCTCGTTGGCGAGCGTGCGCGCGAGCCCGACCACGGCATGCTTGCTGGCCGAATAGTGCGCCGCGTTCGCACCGCCTTTGAGGCCGTTGGTGGAGCTGACAATGACGATCGAGGCGCCGTTCGGCAGATACGGCGCGCCGGCGCGCACGGTATGCCAGACACCGGTGAGATTGATATCGAGGGTGCGCTGCCAGGCGGCGTCGGTCAGTTCCCAGGACGGGCCGAGATCGGCGTAGATGCCGGCATTGGCGACGATCACGTCGAGGCGGCCGAGCCGGTCCGCGCCGTCGGCGACGGCGGCGTCGAGGGAGGCCTGATCGCGCACATCGGCGAAGCCGGTGACGCATCGGCGCCCGAGCCCCTCCACGTCCTTCGCGGTGGCGGTGAGACCATCGGCCGAGCCGGCCAGATCCAGGGCGATGATGTCGGCGCCTTCTTCGGCCAGCCGCAGGCAGTGGGTTCGGCCCATCCCGCCCCCGGCGCCGGTGACCAACGCGACCTTGTCCTGCATGCGGTTCATGGGATGCTCCCGGGGAATCGACTGCTCACCGGCGTGACGGTAGGACGCAGCGGCGCGCCGCGCGGTGCGTCGTCCCGGTGAGCGGGCGGTCGAGGGCGGCCTCCCGGCCATCGGGATCGCGAACCCATCGGCCCGCCGGGATCGGCCAGCATGGCCTCGGCGCCCCGTTTCGTGACCGCAGGAGGAAGAAGTGACAACGGCGACTGTTGATCTACCGCGCAGCTCGCGCGCGGTGACGCTGCGGGTGACCGAGGTGATCGAGGAGACCGCCGACGCCCGTTCGCTGGTGTTCGAGATCCCGGCCGAGGCCGCAGACCGTTTCCGCTACCGTCCGGGACAGTTCCTCACCTTGCGCATTCCGAGCGAGCAGACCGGGTCGGTGGCGCGCTGCTATTCGCTGGCCAGCTCGCCCTACGCCGACGATGCGCCGAAGGTCACCGTCAAGCGCACGGCCGACGGCTATGGCTCGAACTGGTTGTGCGACAACATCTCCGTCGGCGATGCGATCGAGGTGCTGCCACCGTCGGGCACCTTCACCCCTGCCTCGCTCGATACCGATTTCCTGCTCTGGGCGGCGGGCAGCGGCATCACCCCGGTGATGTCGATCCTGCGCTCCGCGCTGGCCGAGGGTTCGGGCCGGGTGGTGCTGTATTACGCCAACCGTGACCAGGATTCGGTGATCTTCGCCGCCGAACTGCGCGAACTCGTGCAGCGCCACCCCGACCGGTTGACGGTGGTGCACCGGTTGGAAACGCTGCAGGGCCTGCCCACTCCCCCGCAACTGGCCGCCTTCGCCGAACCCTTCGGTGCGTACGAATCCTTCATCTGCGGTCCGGCGCCGTTCATGGCCGCGGTGAGCGAGGCGCTGACCGGCGCGGGCTGGCCGCGCGAGCGGGTGCGCACCGAGGTCTTCACCTCACTGTCGGGTGACCCGTTCGCCGAGATCGACGAGGTCGACGCCGACGAGGATTCGGCCGCCGTGGCGGTGGAACTCGACGGCGAGGTGCACCAGATGGACTGGCCGCGCTCGCGCACCCTGGTCGACATCATGCTGTCGAAGGGACTGGATGTGCCCTATTCCTGCCGCGAAGGCGAATGCGGGTCCTGCGCGTGCACGGTGGTCGAGGGCGAGGTCGACATGCCGCCGAGCGCGATCCTCGACCAGGACGACATCGACGCCGGCTACATCCTCGGTTGTCAGGCGCGACCGCGCAGCGACCAGCTGAAAATCCGATTCTGATGACGGCACGCGGAATATTCCCGGTTCGGCGGCGTTCGTTCGAGTTGTTTACTCGAACGAACGACAGGGGCCGCCGATGGTGACGGAGACAGCGGAATCGGCGGTAGGCCTGCGATCGGAACGCGGCGCCGTCCTCGGTTCACTGATGCTGGCCACCTCGCTGGTCGCGCTCGATTCGACGATCATCGCGACCGCCGTCCTCACCATCACCGCCAGCCTCGGCGGATTCGCCCAATTCCCGTGGCTGTTCTCGATCTACCTGCTGGCCCAGGCCGTGACCGTGCCGATCTACGGCAAACTCTCCGACATCGTCGGCCGCAAACCGGTGATCCTGTTCGGGATCGGCGTGTTCGCGCTCGGGTCGCTGCTGTGCGGCCTGGCCGGCAGCATGCTCGGCCTGATCATCTTCCGCGCGATCCAGGGCATCGGCGCCGGCGCCATCCAGCCGATGACGATGACCATCGCAGGCGACCTCTACAACCTCGCCGAACGCGCGAAGGTGCAGGGCTATCTGGCCAGCGTGTGGGCGATGTCGTCGGTGGCCGGACCGCTGCTGGGCGGGCTGTTCGCCGAATACATCGGCTGGCGGTGGATCTTCCTGATCAATATCCCGATCTCGGCGCTGGCGGGCTGGATGCTACTGCGCAAGTTCACCGAGACCGCGCCGCGGCGGCGTCAGCGGGTCGATTATCTCGGCGCCACACTGCTCACGCTCGGCGCGGGCGCGTTGATCCTCGGGCTGCTCGA
Source organism: Nocardia sp. CDC519 (assembly GCF_059509835.1). NCBI lineage: Bacteria > Bacillati > Actinomycetota > Actinomycetes > Mycobacteriales > Nocardiaceae > Nocardia > Nocardia sp. CDC519. The sequence continues at coordinate 5,938,471 of NZ_CM183377.1, forward strand.
AGGCGGACAGGCGTGGGCGTGGCAGTCACCGATCAGCATCGCGATCTTCGGCGGCGGTGTGGTGATCATCGGCCTGTTCATCTGGGTGCAGCGCCGGGCCGAACATCCGATCCTGCCGCTGTGGCTGTTCACCCGGCGGGTGGTTGTGGCCAGCAGTGCGGTATCGCTGATGGTCGGCGCGCTGCTGCTCGGGCTCACCTCCTACGTTCCCACCTTCGCCCAAGGTGTGCTCGGCACCGGGGCGCTGGTGGCCGGACTGACCGTCGGCGCGCTGACCCTCGGGTGGCCGCTGGCCGCCTCGCAGGCCGGGCGGGTGTATCTGCGGCTCGGCTTCCGCAATACCGCCCTCATCGGCAGCACACTGGCGGCCGTCGGCGCCGCATCGATGCTGCTGATCACCGCGCAGAGCCCGCTGTGGCAGGTCGCGGCCTCCTGTTTCGTCATCGGATCCGGTATGGGCCTGGTGGCCACACCCACGCTGATCGCCGCGCAGACCAGCGCCGAGTGGAGCGAACGTGGCGTGGTCACCTCGGCGAACATGTTCGCCCGCTCGCTCGGCAGCGCCGTCGGCGTCGCGGTGTTCGGCGCCGTCGTCAACGCGCGCATCGGCGATACCGACAGCCCCGCGCCGGACGCGCTCGCCTCGGCGGTGCATCTGGTGTTCATCGCGGTGCTGGTGACCACCGTGCTGACGGTGATCGCGTGCGCGATGATGCCGCGGCGGACCGCAGACAAATTGTGATGGGCCCGAACACCTTCCGCTGAGAGAGCCGGCTACGCACCACTCGACCCGCGCCCGACCATCGCCGTCGAGGCAGGCGAGCCCGCTCGACTCGGGTGCTCGGCACCCGACTCTCCACGCGCCCCGATTCACCTCGGTCATAGCGGGTATACGCGGTGGTACGGTCGGAAACACCTGGTGGGCGGGCCGACGATGATGTCGGCCGGACCCCTCACCGGTCCGCGACGACCCATTGCCGCGGCTTCGCCAGAGTTCGACCGCACGACCATCACGGACGATCGAGACTCCGAGGAAAGGGGTTCCCATCATGCTGATCCGCAGGCTCGCCCGACCATTGCTGGCGAGTGCTTTCGTCGTGGACGGCGTCGACACCCTCATGCATCCGGAGCCCCGGGTGAAAACGGCGTCGGCAGTGGTGCAGCAGGGTCATGAGAAGCTGCCGTCGGACGTGGCCCAGAAGCTGCCGAGCAACCCCGACCTGCTGGTCAAGGCGACGGCGGTGACGCAGGTCGCCGGTGGGGCGATGCTCGCGCTCGGCAAGGCTCCGCGGTTGGCCGCGCTGGCGCTGGCCGCCACCGTTGTCCCCGCGACGCTCAGCCAGCAGGACTTCTGGGCCGAATCCGATCCCGAGCGCAGGGCCGCCAAACGCACCGCGTTCCTCAAGGACGTCAGCCTGCTGGGCGGGCTGATGATCGCCAGCGCCGACACCGAGGGCAAACCGTCGCTCGGCTGGCGCGGCCGGCGCGCGGCCAAGGGCGCCGCCGCGGCCGTGAGCGCCGCGTTGCCGTTCGGCGCGGCCTCCCAGGACGGCACCGGCGAGGCCCTGCGTCAGCAGCTCCAGCACGCGGCCGAACGCGGTCGCGAAGTCGCGGGCGTGGCGGCGACCAAGAGCGCGGCACTGGCCGAAACCGCCCAGCAGCGTGGCCCGGTCCTGGCCGAGGCCGCCAAGCACCGCGGCGCCGAACTCGCCGAAGCCGCCAGGCATCGCGGGGCCGCGTTGGCCGAGATCGCTCAGCAGCGCGGCGCGGTCCTCGCCGAAACCGCGCAGCAGCGCGGACCGGTGCTGGCCGAGGCCGCCAAGCAGCGGGGCACCTACCTCGCCGAGACGGCCCAGCAACACGGACCCGAATGGGCCGAGCTGGCCAAATCACGCGGTGCCGAATTCGCCGACGTCGCCAAGCATCGCGGCGCGGAATTCGCCGATGTGGCCAAGCACCGCGGTGCGGAGTGGGCCGACATCGCCCGGCACCGCGCCGCCGAACTGGCCGCCGCCGCCCGCGAGCAGGGCGCCCATCTCGCCGACAGCGGGGCCAAAGCGGCCGAATCGGCGCGGGATCAGATCGAACCGCCCAAGCGCAGGTTCTGGCGCACAGCTCGATAGTCGCCGCAGCCGCGTCGTCGCGGTGTCCCGATCGGTCTGGCCGACAGCGCGAGTCCGGTCGGGACATCATGGCGCGCGGCTGCCCCGCGCCGGTCAGGCGAATCCGGCGTGCATCTCCCAGATCAGCAACTCGGCCGCGTCGACGGCGGTGACCCGATGCCCGCCGGTCGCGGTGAGGCGCATGGCATCGCCCGGCGTGAGAGTCCCGTGGTCTTCGACATCGACGCTGCCCGAAGCGACGTACACATGCCCGAACGGTGCGTCCGGGACCGTGATCGAATGGCCGGGATCCAGGCGGGCGACGTGCAGGGCGGCGTACCGGTTCCCGAGGGTGATCGCGGTCCGGTCGCGGTCACGTCGCATCCCGGAGGCGAGGGTGACCAGTGAGTTCCCGGCGAGTTCGGCCTCGATATCCATCTCCTGGTAGCCCGGCGTCGCACCGGGCGTATCCGGCGGCACCCACATCTGGACCACCCGCAACGGGGTGCGCTGCGGCCAGACGGCGCCGTTGCGCTCGGAGTGCCTGATCCCGGTCCCCGCGCTCATCCGCTGCGCCAGCCCGGGATAGATCAGACCGGAGTTGCCGAGGGAATCCTGGTGCACCACCGATCCCTCGAGTACCCAGGTGATGATCTCCATGTCGCGATGCTCGTGGGTGTCGAAACCCGCACCTGGGTCGACCCTGTCGTCGTTGTGGACGAGCAGGATCCCGTGTGCGTTGGCTTCGAGGTCGAAGTTGCCGGTGGCCGGGAACGACTGCTTGGAGTCGAGCCATTCGTTCCACCAATGGGCCCGCTCGCCCGAGCGCACCACGCGTACATCCGGCATCGGCGTCGTCATCGCAACTCCTCACCTCGCTCCACTGGTATCAATTTCAACTACCTCGGCAATATTCCGCCGGCAGCTGTCACCGCCGGGTAGACGCTTCTTTGTTGCGGGGTCGAGCTCGCGCCGCCCTGCCCTGTGAACCGGCACAACGGACGTGTGCGCGGCACCTCGATCTCGCTAGCATCCGCGCCATGATTCGACTGGCGGCGGTAGTGATCAGCGCGGGCATCCTGGTGACGGGATGTGGTTCGGACGAGGCCGAGACGCCGGCGGCGCCGTCGTGGGATCCGTGCACGGTCTCCGATCAGCTGATCACCGAGGCCGGGTTCGCCGCCGCGTCCAAACGCAAGGATGTCGCGGCGGATACCGGCGACGCCTGGACCGGCTGCGGATGGAGCAACGCCGACGCCGCCGTGCGCATCCAGTTCGCCGACGACACCGAACTCGCGCAACTGCGCGAGGAGCCGGGCATCGCCGACGTCACCGACACCACCGTCGCCAACCGGCCCGCACTGCGCTTCCACCACTACGGCGACGGCCAGGACACCAACTGCTCGCTCGCGCTCGGCACCGCCGCCGGCGGGGTGGTGCGGATCCGGGTGGACCGCAGCGCCGATCCCGCGGGCGAGTCGAGCTGCACCCGGGTCGAGCACATCACCGCGGTCCTCGCGCCCGGCCTACCCGGCTGAGCGCCTTCGGCGTCACCAGGAAGAATTCAGCTGTGACCGCTCACAAACAATGTCGTTCACAGACCCGCGCCCGCCCAATCCACTCGGAAAACTCCCCGGTTGCGGTCATGGGCTGGCTAGCGTGTTACCGCACAGTCGCAATCGGGGGGTAGAAGGAGTCACCATGGCCGTCGACAGCGCGATGCGAGCAGCACTCACGGTTTCCGGGCAGCCGATGTCGGCGCCCCTGCAGGACGTTCGCAGCCTATCGCGGCAGATGGTCGGCCATTTCGTGGAGAACGTGGTGCCGTGTGGCACCCTGCCGGGCGACGCCATCTACGGCGACGTCACCACGATCACCCGGGTCTGTCTCGAGCTGGCCGTGAGCATGCTCGACGGACGAGATATCCCGGAGAAGACCCGGCGCCTGGAGAACGCCGCGGCCGGCTGGGCGCGTGAGGGCGTCCCGATCGACACCATCCACCACGCCATCCACGAGGGTTTCAAGCTCGGGTTCGACCTGGTGGTGTCGAACGCCTCGGTCACCGACTACTCCAACCTGGTCGACGGCGCCAAGCTGGTGGTGGAGATGCTGGACCGGATGACCTCGGCGATCTCGCTGGCCTATGTGCGGGAATTGCGCGCGGTCGTCAGCGAGCACCACACCGCGGTGCACACGCTCACCTCCGCGCTGCTGGGCGGGCACAGCACCTCGACCATGGCGCGCGAATGCGGGATCGAGATCGCCGAGTCCTACACAGTGCTGGCCATGGCGATACCGGCCCACCCCGACGAGGCGGACCCGACCCTGGACGGCAAGGTGGTGGCCCGGCGCAAGCTGCGCCGCGTGCAGGCGGAGCTGGCCACGCGCTGCGGGGAACGGGCGCTGTCGCTGTTGAGCGTGGACGGCGGCACCATCCTGATCCCGAGCTCGACCTTCGCCGATGACGAACTCGACGAGCTCGTCACCCAGCTGTCGCGCGCCGCCCAGGTACCGATCACCGCCGCGGTGGTGGAATCGCCGACCGCGAATATCCCCGGTGCCGCCGACCAGGCGCACGAACTGCTGGACATGGTGCAGCGGCTGCGCTGCGTGCGCGGGCTGTACCGCTTCGACGATATGGCGCTGGAGTATCAGCTCACCAGACCCGGGCCGGGCCGGGAGTATCTCGGCTCGCTGCTCGACCCGCTCGACGACCACCCGGAACTGCTGGAGACGTTGCAGCGCCACATCTCCAACAACCTGAACCGCCAGCGCACCGCACGGGTCATGCACATCCACACCAACACCATCGACTACCGGCTCAAGCGGATCGCACAGCTCACCGGCTTCGACCCGACCCAGCCCTCCGGTCTGTGGTACCTGCGTTCGGCCCTGGTGGCGCGCACCTACCGTTCGTCCTGATATCCGTCGAACACCGCATGCGCCCGGCTCAGCGAGAACCGGGCGCCGAGCGCAGCTGCGCCACGTAGGCGCGCGAGACGGCCGAGGTCAACGTATCGAGCAGGTCGACGATGAGGCATTCATCGCTGCCGCCCATCCCGAACCCGAGCCGCCGACGGCCCGGATCGCCGAGACCGAGCCCGGTCTTGACGCTGTCGTGGATCACGTGCTGGATCGCCTCCAGCGGCACCTGCTCCCTGGCGCAGCGCGCGGCGGCCCGTTCCAGCCTGGCCATCACCCGCCGCGACGATGGATCCGAGTCGTCGAGCAATACCAACGCCATATCGAGACCGAGTCCGAGCGCGGTACCGAAATCGCTTGCTGCGCGCCGCGCTACCGGGGAGTCCCGCGCCGCCGTGTCGTACGGGACGTCCTCGCTCATCGCATTCCCTCCACCGAATCACCATCGACACCGTCGAACGTATCCCGGTCTATCCGCCGATCCGGCCACATCCCTCGTACTTCGGCAATCCGCCGAATCGACGCGCCACGGAATTGTGAAACGTCCCATTCACACATATCTCGCTTCGTGGTGGCGACAGTGCGGCAACCATCGCTGCCCGGTCGCGGGCGTGCTGCGGGCTCCGGTCGCGTCGATTAGGGTGCGGCGGTGGATACAGCCGAATTGGTCGACCGTGGCAGCTCGATCGCGGATCGACTGACGACGACGCAGGCGGCGCCGCCGTCGTGGTTGGTGCTCGGCGCCGCCGCGGTGGCGCTGGTCCTGGTGGGATACGGGCCGCTGTGGCGGCTGACGCGCAACGTGGTGACGATCGCCCACGAGGGCGGGCACGCGCTGGTGGCGCTGCTGACCGGACGCAGGCTCACCAGCATCACCCTGCACTCGGATACCTCGGGGCTCACCGTCTCGAGCGGCAAGCCCTACGGCCTCGGCATGATCTGCACCGCGCTGGCGGGATATCCGGCTCCGGCATTGCTCGGTCTCGGCTTCGCCGCCCTGCTCGGCGCGAATCGGATCACGCTCATGTTGTGGATCGCGATCGCCGCGCTGGCCGCGATGCTGATCATGGTGCGCAACGTCTACGGCGTCGTGTCGGTATTCCTCACCGGCGCACTGGTTTTCGGTGTGTCCTGGTTCGGCTCGGACACCTTGCAGGCCGGGTTCGCCTATCTCGCGACCTGGTTGCTGCTGCTCGCAGGCATCCGGCCCGTCATCGAATTGCAGCGCACCCGGTCCGGGCGGCGGTCGGCCGAGCTGACCACCGACGCCGACCAGCTCGCGCGCCTGACCCGACTGCCAGGGCTGCTGTGGGTGCTGGTGTTCGCGGCGATCAGCCTCGGCGCGCTCGCGCTCGGGGCGGGATTGCTGCTGTCGGCCACCGCGGGCATCTGCCTGCCGGTGCCATCGGGAGGCGCCTGCCCCGCCGGTTGATCAGGCGTTGTCACCCGCTTCGGCGGCGGCGAGTTCGCGCTTCCAGACCCGGAAGCTCTCTTCGGTGCGGCCGCGCCGCCAATAGCCGGAGATCGAGGCGAACTCGGCGGGCACGCTGCGTTCCTTGCGGATGTAGCGGCGCAGATTGTGCATCACCGCCTGCGCCTCGCCGTGAATGAACACACCGGCCCGGCCCGGCAGCCACTCGGCGTCACGGACCGCTGCGATGATCGGGGCGTTATCGCCTGCCCGGTCCTCACCGACCTCGTGGGCCGCGCCACCGCGGTGGATCCAGTGCACCTCGAGCTGGGCCTTGGAAACGAAGGCGATCTCGTCGGCGGCGTCGGCGACCTCCACGAAAACCTTGGCGGTCGCGCCGTCGGGCAATGCCTCCACAGCCGCCGAGATGGCGGGCAGCGCCGATTCGTCGCCGGCGAGCAGGTGCCAGTCCGCATCGGCGCGCGGAGCGTACGCGCCACTCGGACCGAACATCGTGATCTGTTCGCCCACAGTCACATTCGCCGCCCACGGGCCCGCGATGCCCTCGTCGCCGTGCACCACGAAATCGATCGCGATGCGGCGGGCGATCGGGTCCACCGAGCGCACGGTGTAGGTGCGCGCCACGTCGCCGTCGGGGCGGTCGAAGAGCAGTTTGACGTAGGCATCGGTGAATTCGATCGGGGTGAAATCATCGAAGCCGGGATCGCCGAGATGGACCCGGACGAAATGCGGGCCGATCTGCTCGGTCCCGACCACGGTCAAGGTCGTGCGCTTCCTGGCCATCCAGCCTCCCTCGACGAGTTAGGTTTACCTAACCGAACGATACACGAGCCGTCGAGCGACCCCGATGTGACTGTATCGCGGCCGTGAAATTCCCGGCGACCACAGGGTTTTGGGATAGTCTCACAGCAGGTCACCGGGGAAGGCGTTGATATGACCGCAGCCACTGTTTTGCGTCCGTTGGCGCCGAGTGAGCAAATTTTCGCATTCGCGGAGGTTTTCGTCGGATATTCGGCGCGGGTGCGCGGCCGGCTGGATCCGGGTGCGCTCGCGGTGGCCTTCGAAGCGGTGCTGCGGGCGCATCCGATGCTCGGAGCGCGGCTGGCGCCGGTCGACGAGCTCGGTCACGTCCTGCTCGCCCCGGACGGCGACGCCCCCGAGCTCACGGTGGCCGACGGGGTGCCCGAGCAGTTGCTGACCGGCGCGGATCCGGATCAGCGGCGGGCAGCGGGCGCTTTGTGCGTGGTGCGCGACGGCGAGCACGCGAGCGTCACGCTGCTGACCCATCACAGCATCGCCGACGCCGTGCATTCGCTGGCGATCTTCGCCGAGCTGTGGCGCTGTTACCGGGAGGCGGCCGCCGGGCGCACGCCGGTGCTGCCGGAACGGCCGTATCCGGCGTCGGTGGAAGGCCTGCTGACCGCGCGCGGGATCGTCAAACGTGCCGTACCGGACGCATTGCTGCGTCCGCCCGCGCTCTCGGTCCCGACCTCGGCGGCCGACGACCCCTACCCCACGCTGATCACCACCCGATGCCGGCTCAGCCGCACCGCCACCGCGGCGCTCGTCGACCTGGGCCACCGCACCGGGGTCACCGTGCACGGGCTGGTGTCGGCGGCGCTGCTGCTCACCGAAGCCGCGACCCGCGGCGTGCCGGTCGAGCAGCTGCATTACGCGTATTCGGTCGATCTCCGGCGCCGGCTGAATCCCCCGGTGGGGGCCACCGAGGCGACCAACGTGCTCGGCTACACCTCCTACCGGGCCGGCCCCGGCACCGCACCCGGTCTGGTGGGGTTGGCCCGTGGTATCGGCGCCGCCTTGCGCGCGGGACTGGATTCGGGATTCATCCAGCAGACGCCGTTGCAGATCCCCGAGATGCCCCCGACTCCACAGGGCACGGTGATCGCCACCAACTGGGGCCGCATTCCACCCCTGGCCGCCCCGGACGGGCTGCGCATCACCGATTTTCGTTCCACCATGATCGCCAAACGCGACCGCACCGGGCGACGATTACCGCAGCCGGGTGGCGGCACCATCATCATCAGCACCTTCGATGATCAGCTGAGCGTCGAGGTCCATCACCCGCCGTCGTACCGCGAAGAGCAGTTGCCGCGCCTGGCGCGGATCGGCGCGCTGCTCAACGAGGCGACGGGTTGACCCGGTCCCGCACGGTGCGTAATTCGAGCACGGTGATGTCCGACGGCGCCGCCACCCGCACCGGCGGACCCCACGCGCCCGCGCCGCGGGTGACGTAGAGCTGGGTGTCGCCGTACCGTTCGAGACCGGCCAGCGTCGGATTGGCCAGATCGGCGATCAGGTTGCCGGGAAAGAGCTGGCCACCGTGGGTGTGGCCGGATAGTTGCAGGTCGACGCCGTGGTCGACGGCATCGTGGATGACGACCGGCTGGTGGGCCAGCAGCACGCACGCGCGCGTGGCATCCCGGCCCGCCAGCGCCGCCGCCACATCGGGACCGCGACCCTCGGCCTCGCCTTCGACGTCGTCGACGCCGGCCAGGTCGAACCCCGGCAGCTCGACGCGACTGTTCATCAGCACCCGCATGCCCAGCTCCTGCACATGCTCGACCCATTCGTCGGCGCCGGAGTAGTACTCGTGGTTGCCGGTGACGTAGTAGGTACCGAGGCGCGAGCGCAGCTCGGCCAGCGGCGCGACCGTCGCGCGCAGGTCGGCGACCCTGCCGTCGACGAGGTCACCCGCGACGGCGATCAGATCCGGGTCGGTGCCGTTGACGGCCTCGACCACCCGCCGGGTGAACGAGCGGCCGAGCGCAGGGCCCACATGCAGATCGCTGACCAGGGTGATCCGGAATCCGTCGGCGCCGGCGGGCAGTTTCGGCAGCAGGACCGTCATCCGTTTCACGGCCGGTCCGCTGAGCACGTTGTAGGTGCCGAGCCCGACGGTGCCGACCGCCGCGGCCACCACCGCGCCACCGAGGACGCGGGAGACGAACAACCGCCGGGAGAGGGGATCAGCCGCATCCGTTCCGCTCTCGACGGCGGCCTGCGGGACCGCGGATGCCGCGGACGCCGGCCCGGCCGCGCCCGCCGGCTCCCCGCCGTCGCCGCGTACCCCGTCGTACCAGCGCATCACCAGCGGCCGCAGCAGCTCCCCGATCAGCACACCGATCAGCAGATAGATCACCAGCGCGGCCCACAGGAAGCCGGGCCAGGACACGATTCGCACGACACTCATTGGGGCGCGGGCGAATTGCGCGACCAGCGCCGCCACCATCAACACCGCCCCGATGACGATGACGCCGGTGCCGAGCCACCAGCCCACCGATCCCGGCCGGGTGGTATCGCGGACCAGACGCCGCCACAGATACCAGTGCAGCGCACCGAGCACCGTCAGCGCGAGCAGACCCATGAGAACCGAGACGACGATCACTGGCGCCTTTCCAACATGCCGGGCATTCGCGTAGAAGAACCTACGCGATGGCGCCGCATGCTCGAAGGGGCACCTACCGCGCTTACATCGAACCCGGCAGCGCCAGCCCACCGATCGCAGGCGGGCGTCCGGGGCCACCGGCATCGGTCAGCAGGCGCTTGAGGATTTTGCCGGTCTCACCGCGCGGGAGCGCACTCAGGAAGGTGACGTCGCGTGGCACCGAGAATCGGCTGAGCCGGTGCCGGATGTAGGTGCGGATCATGTCCGGATCCAGGCCTGCGCCTTCGCGTTTGACCACGAAGGCCGCGAGCCGCTGGCCGAATTCGTCGTCGGGGACGCCGACCACGGCGACCTCGCTGATCTGCGGCAGGTGCGACAGCGCCTCTTCCACCGGACGGGGGAAGACGTTCTCGCCGCCGGAGATGATCATCTCGTCGTCGCGGCCCGCGATGAACAACCGACCGGAGACATCGAAATAGCCGAGGTCACCGGTGTCGAGCATGCCGTCGGCCTCATCGGGCGGTGCGGCGTTGACGTAGCCGTCGAAGAGCATGTGGTTGCCGACGAAGATGCGCCCGGCGGCACCGATCGGCACCGGTTTGCGATCCTCGCCGAGCACCGCCACCTTGGTGCCGAGCGGCGGCCTGCCCGCGGTGGTCGGTGAGGTGCGCAAATCCTCCGGTGTGGCCACCGACGCCCAGCTCACCTCGGTGGATCCGTAGACGTTGTAGAGGATGTCGCCGTAGAGATCCATGAATCGCAGCACGGTGGCCCCTGCCAGTGGCGCACCGCAGCTGACCACGTGACGCAGGCTCGAGGTGTCGTATCGCGCGCGCACCTGCACCGGAAGATCCATGATGCGTTTGACCATCGTCGGCACCACGATCAGGGTGACGACGCGATGTTGTTCGATCCGGCGCAGACAGTCCTCGGCGTCGAACTTCTCCGGCAGCACCACCGTGGAACGCAGCGCGGTGCTCAATTGCAGACCGGCCAGACCCCAGGTGTGGAACAGCGGCGCGGGGATGAGCATGGCCTCGTCCATACCCAGCGGGATCCGCGACAGCAACGCGGCGATGGTGCCGAAGCCTTTCGGATGTGGGCGGCGCGCGCCCTTGGGGCGGCCGCTGGTGCCGGAGGTGAGCACGATCAGCCTGCCCGGTTGGCTCGGGCGACGGAACTCGTACTGCCCCATGGCGATCAGTTCGTCGATGGTGGTGCGATCGGGCACCGGCGGCCTGCCGTCGGTGTTGTAGCGCGGGACGTCGGTGTGCAGGTAGCGGACCAGTTCTTCGAGTTCACCGTCGACGAACAGCGCCGAGAGCCGATGCCGCTGCACGATCTCTTCGATGCGCCGCCCGGACAGTCCCGAATTGAGCAGGGCCACATCGACGCCGAGCTTGCCCGCGGCGACCATGGTTTCCACCATGCCCGCGTGGTTGTTCGACAGCAGCCCGATGGCGTCGCCGGAGGTGAGTCCGAGCGATCCCATGGCGCCGGCCAGGGCATTGGTGCGTGCGTGCATCTCGGCGAAGGTGCGGCTGCCGCGATCGTCGGCCACCGCGATGCGGTCGGGCGAATGGACCGCACCCGCGGCGTAGCCGCCGGCCAGATTGAAGCCCCACTTGCTCAGCGACCGAAGCTGTTTCATGGCCACGTCCGGGCGTCCGGTGTTCACCACTCCGGTGGTCATGACCTGGCGCAGCACGCCGACCTGACGCCGGACCGGCGAGTTCTCCCCATTGACGACCACCGAGGTGCGCGCGCCGCGCACGATGTCTTCGATGCGACGCAGCCCGGCCTCGGTCCACGCGGTGATCGCACCGTTGGACAGCTTCGCCAGCTGCGGATGCATCCGTCCAGGGCTGAAGTAGGTGACCGAGACGCGGGTGCGCTCCCCCTCCCCGCTCAGCCGGACCGAGGCGAAACTGCCCTGCATCGGGCTGTGCAGCTCCATGCTCTCGTACCAGCGGCCGATCGCCACGCGGATCTGGTGGATGCGAATGCCGGTGTCGGGGGTGCCGACTCGCAGTTCCAACAGCGGGTTGCGGTCGGGCACGTCCAGGCGTTCGGCGGCGCCGATGCCCGCGAACACTCGTGGATAGGTTTGCGCGTCGAGCAGCAGATCCCATACGGCTGCCCGGCTTGCCGCCAATTCAGCGACCACATCGATGACGTCGGTAACCAACTGCGTACATCTTCTCGTCGGCCCGCAACGAACAACTCGGGTCGGCGGGTAGCTACTGTGTAACGTCAGTCACAATACAGCGGGGTTGTGGTTCCCACCACTACCTTTCGGCGCCACCGCAGCCGCCGACGAGGGCCCCCGAAACCTGTTGCCCGAAGTTCACCACGGCTTTTGCGCCGATCCCGGATCGCGCGCTTGGCCGTTTCCCCAAACCCGCCCGACCAGCCCTATGACAACTCCCAACCGAATCCGGTGTGACGTCAGCCACATTTTCGGCACACTGGACGTGCCGACCATCGACAAAGGAGAAGCGATGACGAAACCCGATCGCCGCGTGGCGATCACCCACACCGAGGAGATCCTCAACTACTTCGGCAAATGCGGCGCCTGTGGCTATCCCGCACGTGCGGCCACCACCAAGCACATTTTCGACAACGGCGACGAAGAGACCTGGGTGACGGCCACCTGTTCGCTGCCCTGCGGCTGGGCCGATCGGGTCCGGCCCACCACGATGACCGCCGGTCAACGCCGCGGCTGAGCACCCGGCGCGGTGCCGGCCGCGCCCGCCGCCCGCCGGTGCGGCACGATGACGATATGGAACTGCGTATCTTCACCGAGCCACAACAGGGCGCCGATTACGACACGCTACTGAGGGTCGCCAAGGCCGCCGAAGATCTCGGCTATGGGGCGTTCTTCCGATCCGATCACTATCTCGCGATGGGTGATGCCAGCGGTTTGCCCGGGCCGACCGACGCCTGGATCACCCTCGCCGGGCTGGCCAGGGAGACCGAGCGCATCCGCCTCGGCACCCTGGTCACCGCCGCGACGTTCCGTTTGCCCGGACCGCTGGCCATTCAGGTCGCACAGGTGGACCAGATGTCGGGTGGCCGGGTCGAGTTCGGGCTCGGTACCGGCTGGTTCGCCGAAGAGCATGCCGCGTATGGCATTCCGTTCCCCGACGACAAGTTCGCCCGGTTCGAGGAGCAGCTCGCCGTCATCACCGGGCTCTGGGAAACCAAGCTCGGTGACACCTTCAGCTTCGAGGGCGCGCACTACCAGCTCACCGATTCCCCCGCGCTGCCCAAACCCGCGCAGGACAGGGTGCCGGTGCTGATCGGCGGCAAGGGCGCGCGGCGGACGCCGCGCCTGGCGGCCCGCTATGCCTCCGAGTTCAATGTGCCGTTCTCCTCGCTCGAGGAGACCGCCACCCAATTCGAGCGGGTGCGCGCCGCGGTCGCCGAGCGCTGCCGCCCCGCCGACGACATGGTCTATTCCAGCGCGCTGGTAGCGTGCGTCGGCAGCAGCGACGCCGAGGTCGCGCGCCGGGCCGACGCGATCGGCCGCGAGGTCGACGAACTGAAGGCCAATGGTCTGGCGGGCTCCCCCGCCGAGGTGGCCGACAAGATCGGCCGCTACGCCGAGATCGGCGCCGAACGGATCTACCTGCAGATTCTCGACCTCGCCGATCTGGACCACCTCGAGCTCATCGCCCAGCAGGTGGGAACCCAGCTCTGAGTGCCGCCCGGCTCGTCATGGAACGCGGCTGCGCCGCAGGCTGAACGGATAGTAGTGACCGCAAGACCCTCCGGCTCGACCGTCGCGCCGACTCACCGCAAGGTCGCCGCGGCGACCCTTGTGGGCACCACCCTCGAGTGGTACGACTTCATGCTCTACGGCACCGCGTCGGCGCTCATCTTCGGCAAGCAGTTCTTTCCGTCGATGAGCCCGGCGGCCGGCACCCTGGCCGCGTTCACCACGTTCGCGGTCGGTTTCGGTGCGCGTCCACTCGGCGGGCTGCTGTTCGGGCACTTCGGTGACCGCATCGGCAGGCGCGCCACGCTGGTGGTCTCGCTGATCCTGATGGGTGTGAGCTCGACGCTGATCGGCGTGCTGCCCAACTACGACAGCATCGGCTTCTGGGCGCCGGTGCTGCTGGTGGTGCTGCGGCTGATCCAGGGCGTCGGCCTCGGCGGCGAGGGCGCGGGGGCGGTGGTGTTCTCGATGGAGCACGCTCCCGGTGGGCGGCTCAATCGCTACGCGAGCTTCCCGCAGATGGGGACGCCGGCCGGGCTGGTGCTGGCCAACGCGGTGTTCCTCGGTACCAGCGCGCTGATGCCGGAGGATGCGTTCCTGTCCTGGGGCTGGCGGATTCCGTTCCTGCTGAGTGCGACGCTGGTGGTGGTCGGCCTCGCGGTGCGGCTCACCATCACCGAATCGGCGCAGTACGCGGCTCTGGTGCGGCGCGGGGAGATCGCGGCGTTCCCGCTGCGCGAGGCGCTGCGGGTGGGTCCGGTGCGGCTGCTGCTGATCCTCGGCGCGGCGATCGCGACGTCGGCGGTGGTCTACATCTTCATGGTCTTCACGCTCACCTATGGCACGAAGTCGCTCGGCTTCAGCAGGGATTTCCTGCTGTCCGGGGTGATCGTGTCCTCGGTGCTGTGGTGTCTGACCATGCCGCTGTGGGGTGCGCTGGCCGACCGGGTGGGCACCGCGCGGGTGTTCCTCGCGGGGACGGCGGCGCTGGTGGTCTGGTCGGCGGTGTATTTCCCGCTGCTGAATACCGGCAATGCCGGGGTGGCGTACGTGGCGCTGCTCGGCATGGGCCTGGCGCTGCCGGTCAGCCACAGCGTGGGCGGCATCATCGTGGCCGAGCTGTTCCCGCCCGGTGTCCGCTACTCCGGCACCTCGCTGATCGTCCAGGTGTCGGTGATCCTCGGTGGCGGGCTGGCTCCGATGATCGCCACCGCGTTGTGGACCGCCGGGTCCTCGTCACTGGCGGTCAGCGTCTACGCCGTCGGGATCTGTGCGCTGAGCCTGATCTGCACGTATGTGCTGTTCTGGATGGTGCCGGGGATGCGGGGCGACCGGGTCGGCGCGGCCGGCGAGGTCGGCGAGGATCGGCAGGCCGTGCACAGCTGACGCCGGATCGGCGAGTCACCGGCCGGACCTGGACGACGGCTCGGCGGCCCGGGTGTTCATCGGTGACCGATCGCGGACCCCGTCGGTAGTCGACCGGGAGCGCGGCGACGGGCACGATCGAAAGGGACCGCTACCGACCCGGAGGTCAGCATGCGCGTACATCAGACCGGACTCATCCCGCCAGTGCGGTCGTGCCGCACCACGGCGACCCGTGGGGCGGCGGCTCTGCTGCTGATGTGCGGCCTGGCGTCATGCGGTGATAACGAGTACGCCGACCGGCCCGGCACCCCACCACCGCCGCTCGCGTCCACGACCGACGTCAGCCGACCGGCGGGCGCTCCGGATCTGGCCGCGGGCGAAGAGGTGGTGCGCGGGATACGGACGCCGTGGGGGCTGGATTTCCTGCCCGACGGCGCCGCCCTGGTCTCCGAGCGCGACACCGGACGGATCCTGCGCGTCGTGCCGGGGCGGCCCGCCGAGCAGGTCTATCAGGTGCCGGGGGTGGTCGCGGGCGGTGAGGGCGGGCTGCTCGGGATCGCGGTGTCGCCGCGATACACCGAGGATCGTTACGTGTACGCCTATTTCACCGCCGACTCGGACAACCGCATCGTCCGGTTCCGGTTCGGGGAGGCGCCGCAGGTCGTGTTCGATGGAATCGCCAAGGCGGGCAACCACAATGGCGGCCGGATCGCGTTCGGGCCGGACGGCATGCTGTATGTGGGCACCGGTGATGCGGGCAGGCGCGCCGCATCGCAGGATCCCGGCAGCCCCAACGGGAAGATCCTGCGCCTCACCCCGGACGGCACCCCGGCACCCGGCAATCCGCGCCCCGGCTCCCCCGTGTACTCGCTCGGCCACCGCAATGTGCAGGGCCTGGCATGGGATTCGACAGGCCGGTTGTTCGCCGCCGAGTTCGGCCAGAACGACGTCGACGAGATCAACCTGATCGAACCCGGTCGCAACTACGGCTGGCCCGAGGTCGAAGGCACCGGCGGCGCGGGCCGCGGATTCACCGATCCGCTGGTGACCTGGTCCACCACCGACGCCTCACCGTCCGGAATCGCCATCACCGCGAACACGCTGTACGCGGCCGCCTTACGGGGCGAGCGCCTGTGGACCGTTCCGGTGACCGCCACCGGAACCGGCGCACCGGCCGATCATTTCCGCGACGGTTACGGCCGCCTGCGCACCGTGGTGGTCGCGCCCGACGGTGCGCTGTGGCTCACCACCTCCAACACCGACGGCCGCGGCGATATCCGCACCGACGACGACCGGATCGTGCGGTTCCCGGCGCGCTGACCGCGCCGGGTTCCGCGAGAAACGTGGCGAGACAAACACCTGCCGATCAGTTGTAGGAGTTCGCTACACCGTTGAGCAGGTTCTCGAGCGTTTCGTAGGCCGGAATGTCGACCACGTCGATGAGGTCGCGTGCGACCGGCACATCGTTGGCCTCGGCCACCGCGGTGAACTTCGCGGTATCGCCGGTGCGGAAACCGTGTTCGGCGGCCAGTGCCTGCAATTGCGGGTCGGTGGACAGCAGCTGCCCGACCCGGTCGCCGTCGTCGTTCAGCGGCACCAGCGCGTGCCGGGACAGCACCGTCGGCGACGGGTACACCAGCACCATCTCCGGCGTGATCCGCTTGTCGACGGCGGCCGCCACATACTGCGCCTCATACGCCCACACCATCGGCGCGGGCCCCATGCCCGCGGCGAGGTACTCGCCGAACGGGCCCTCGGAGGAGTTCTCGGTGTAGCCCTGGGCCAGGAACAGCCGCGAAAGCAGCGGCAGCACATGCGCTTCGGCCGCACCGCCGCGCACCACCGCATCGCCGTTGGCGACATAACTGGCGACGGCCAGGTACATGGCGGCGGAGTTGGAGCTGCGCGGATCGGTGGTGGAGACCAGCACGTTCTTGCGCACCGGGTAGGTGGTGTTGCCCTCGATCTGATCCCATTGCACGCCGCGGGCGACCATGTCCAGGTAGGCCGACATATCGAAGGTCGGCACCGGGCCGGGCTTCACCACACCCGCGCGGGTGAGCAGGTCGACGATGGGCCGGAAGGTCGCGATCACCATCGGAGACGAGAACGGCGTGTACTGGCGGCTCGCGCCCGTTTCACGCTGAATACGTTCCGCCGCAGGAAGGCTCGATGGAAAGGCGAAATCCAGATTATCGAGTTCCACCGAGGTCGCGATCTGCCGGGAACCGGCGGGCCGCACATTCACGTCGATGCCGTGCTGGGCGAGCGCGTCCACCACCCGTGGGTCGTCGAAGAACGCCATTTTCTCCGAACCGACCACGCCTTCCACCACCGTCAGCGGTGCGGCGGCCGCGGTGGCCGGAGCAGGATCGGAATCGCGGACCGCGGCGACCGCCACCGCCGCGACGACCAGCACGCCGACGACACCGAGGACCGGCACCAGCCGTCCACGCGAGAACAGCGCGGCACGCAAGGTTTCCGGCAGATGACGAGAATCGGAATTCGAATCGACAATTTCGTTATCGGATTTCTCCGGCGCGGTTTCGATTCGCGTGACGACCTTTTCCACGACCGGTTCGGGATCGAGTTCGCGGCGCACGATCCGCTCCACCAGAATGGGCACGAAATCCCTGATCGGTAGTCCGTCGAATCGTTGGTGCGCATTCTGCACCGCACTGCCGACCTGCTCGGGCGTGGCCTCTGGCAAGCTGTCGACCAGGCGATTCTCCAAGTCCCGTATCGCTTTTTCCTCACGGACGGTATCGAGCTCCACCTGTTCTCCTCGGCGCCGGATCAACGGAACGGACGGCATCGGCGCCGCCACGGGCGCCAACCCTACCGCTATATTCGCAGACTCGACACTCGGGCCGAAATAATAGGAGGAAACCTCTTCCCACCGAATTATCTTCCGCCGCTGGTGGCTTCCAGCACCGCCATCGCCGCATTGTGACCGGGTATACCGCTGACTCCCCCACCGCGCTGCGCGCCTGCCCCGCAGAGCAGGACGTTGCGGTGTGCCGTGGCTACACCCCACCGGGCGGCCGGATAGTCGTGCTGGACGCCGTCGGCCAGGTACGGGAAGGCGAGGTCGCGGTGGAAGATGTGGCCGCGGGGAAGGCCGACCTCGGCCTCGAGGTCCAGGGGCGATTTCGCTTCCAGGCACGGTTTCCCGTCGGCGTCGGTGGCCAGGCAGTCCCGGATCGGTTCGGCGAAGACCTCGTCCAGCTGGGCGAGGGTGGCGGCCACCAGGTCGTCCTTGGCGGTCGGATCGTCGTCGAACAGTCGTGCGGGCGCATGCACACCGAACAGCGTGAGGGTGTGCAGGCCCGCGGCGCCGGACCCGAGAATGCTGGGGTCGGTGAGGGTGTGGCAGTAGATCTCGGCGGGCGGGGCCGCCGGGATGCGGCCCGCGGCGGCTTCGGTGTAGGCGTGCTCGAGCTGCGAATACGACTCGGCCACATGGAATGTCCCGGCGAATGCGTCGCGCGGATCGACGGCCGTATCGCGCAGCCGCGGCAGGGAGCGCAGCACCATGTTCACCTTCAGTTGCGCGCCTTCGGGTGGCGGCTCGGCCGGCTCAGCCAGCAACCGGGCCAGCTCGGCGGGAGCCGCGTTCACCAGCACATGCCGGGCACCGACCGCGCCCCCGTCCCACCGGATCTCGGCACGGTTGCCGTCGGTGTCGATGGCCGTCACTCGGCAGTCAGTGCGTAGCTGCGCACCCGCGGATCGGGCGGCGGTGGCCAATGCCGTGGTGAGCGCACCCATTCCGCCGATCGGGACGTCCCAATCGCCGGTGCCGCCGCCGATCACGTGGTAGAGGAAGCAGCGGTTCTGGAGCAGGCTCGAATCGTGGGCGTGGGTGAAGGTGCCGATCAGCGCGTCGGTGAAGACGACACCGCGCACGGTGTCGTCGGCGAACCACGCCTCGATCGTTTCACCGAGCGGGCGCTCGAAAATCGCTTCCCACGTGCGGGGGTCATCGACCGCGCGTTGCAGTTCCGCCCTGGTGGGCAGCGGGCGGGTCAGGGTCGGGAAGACCCGCCGCGCGAGGGTGCCGGTCATCGCGTAGAACCGCTGCCACGCCTCGAATTCCCGGTCCGAACCGGTCAGGCGGGCGAAACTGTCCCTGGTGCGTGCCTGCGAGCCGGTGTCGACCAGCAGTCCGGAATCGCCGACCGGCGTATAGGAGGAGATCCGGCGTCGCCTGGTCTCGAATCGCAGGCCCAGATCGGTGACGATCTGGCGGGGCAGCAGGCTCACCAGATACGAGTACCGCGACAACCGCACATCGACGCCGGGGAAGACGCGCGCCGACACCGCCGCCCCGCCCACCTGAGCGCCCTGTTCGAGCAGCAGCACCGAACGGCCCGCTCGGGCCAGATAAGCGGCGGCGACCAGTCCGTTGTGGCCGCCGCCGACGATGACCACGTCATAGTCGGAGCGCGTCGATGTCATGGGTCACTCGATAGCACGGATAGGGCGTCGCGGGAAGCGTCACCGCACCGCGCGCCGGTTCCGGCGTTCGCGCCGAATCGGCCGCGCCGGAAAGTCCGGCACCTACAGTGGGACCGTCGGACCGCACCGGTCCGATCGGCACACGGTGCAGCGACGCACGGAATGCGTTGGCGCACTGCCTGTGTGCCGGCACTCGACGAAGGGGATACGCGTGACAGAAGGGCTCCGACAGCACCAGCTCGTGCCGATAGCCGCGGAGAGCCTGGTGATCACCGCGCGGTCGGCGCTGCCGGCGCATCTCGCGGCGATTCTGCTCGGGCCCGATGGCGCCATCCATGACGAGACCGATTTCGTGTTCGGCACCCAGTCCGAGGCGCGGGGTCTGCGGCTGGCGGGTCCCGGCATGGCGCCGGCACCGACGCTGCACGTCGAGCTGTCGTCCATCCCGCACGCGGCGACCACCGTTCGGGTCGTGCTGGCATTGGACAATCCGCACCGCACCTTCGCCGAGGCGGACGCACCCGCGGTCACGGTCGCCGACAGCCTGGGTGGCGAGCTGTATCGCAACGACTTCGACGGATTGGGCGCGGTCTCGGCGGTGGTGACGATCGACATCGAACGCAGCGGCGCGGGCTGGGGCATCACCGCCGTCGGACGCGGTCATGCCGGCGGATTCGCCGCGGTGCTGGCCGAGAGCCACGTCCAGGTGGGTTCCCGTCCCGGTACCCGTGAGCAGGTCGACGCCACTGTGCTGTCCGAGGACCGCCCGCTCGGTCTCCTGCCGGGCCAGGTCGTGCGCCTGCGCACCGGCACCGGACCCACCCTCGATATGGTGCGGCTCGGCCTCGGCTGGGATCCCGTACCCGGCCACACCCTGGCCGGAGGTGCCGCCACCCCCGCCGACCTCGACGCCGCCGCGCTGATGTTCGACCGCGACCATCACCTGCTCGACGCCGTCTACTTCGCCCAGCTCAGCTCCAACGACGGCGCGGTGCGTCATCTCGGCGACAGCATGACCGGGGAAGGCGGCGGCGAGAACGAGGTCATCACCGTCGACCTGTCCCGGATCCACCCGCAGGTGGCGACCGTGATCCTGGTGGTCACCAGCTACCACGGCCACAGCTTCGACAGCATCCGCAACGCCTTCTGCCGCCTGGTCGACGCGGGCACCGGCACCGAACTGGCCCATCTGGACCTGCACGGCGGCGGCCCGCACACCGGCATGGTGATGGCCAAGCTGTACCTGGCGGCCACCGGCTGGAAGATGCAGGCCATCGGCGAACCCGTCTACGCCACCCACCCGGGCGAGGCCGTCCACCAGCTCACCCATCACCTCGCCTGAGTGCTGGCTATCCGGTCACTGCCGCACCGGGCTGTCGGCGCCGGACCACACCGGTAACCGCTCGCCGGACCGGTCCGTCCGGAGCAGCGGCGACCGCCGTGAACGCGGCGGCGACGAACGCGATCTGCTCGGGAATGCGGAACCACAGCGGCGTCGCGGGATCACCGTTCAGCGGCACCGATTCCATCGCGGCATGCACATTCGCCGGGAGCATGACCACGAACAGCACCGCCAGCCCCACGCCCGCGGCCGCACGGGTGGGCGGGTACACCAGCGCCGCGGCGCCCAGTAGTTCCAGCACGCCGGTCAGGTACACGAGGAAATCGGCGAACGGCAGGTAGGGCGGCACCATCGCGGTCAGGTCGGCATGGCTCGGCATCGCCTCGACGCTGTCGGGCAGGAAGTGCGCCACACCGGTGAACAGCAGCATCACCGCCAGCCCGTGCGCCAGGCACACGGCCCAGCCGGCGAACCGGGTGACGCCGAACCGGCCGAGCAGCCGGAACACCAGCGTCGGCACGAGCAGGAGCAGGAGGGTTTCGAACATGTCTTCCTCGCATGGGTTGGTGCAGGTACCTTGCCGATCCTGCGGAGCGCCCGGCGCCACGTCAGCGCCGCGCGGACGATGCGGCGGATTACGACATCCGCCTATGGTGTTGTGGTGGATTCGGTCACGCTCGATGCCGTCGACTTGGGCTTGGTGCACGCGCTCCAGGTGGACGGGCGGGCCCCGTTCAGCCGGATCGCCGAGGTCCTCGATATTTCCGACCGCACTGCCGCGCGCCGCTATGCCCGGCTGCGCGCGCACGGCGCGGTCCGGGTCACCGGTGTGGTCGACAGCCGGCGCATCGGCGACGCCGAATGGGTGGTGCGGATCCGGGTGCGGCCCAATGCGGCGGAGGCGGTTACCCAGATGTTGGTGCGCAGCCCCGATGCCGCGTGGGTGACGATCCTGTCCAGCGGCACCGAGATCGTCTGCGTGTTCCGCACCGACCCCGCCCACCCGGCGCCGATCCAGTCACTGGCCCGGCACCGCGACGTGCTCGACGTCGAGGCCCACCGGCTGCTGCGCAACCTCATGACGCAGGCGTGGCGCGGCCGCACCTCGGCGCTGTCACCGGATCAGGTCGCCGCCCTCGATCCACCGTCGGGTGAACGCTCGGGCCCGGTCACGCTGACGGAGCTGGATCGGCGGCTGCTTCCAGCGCTCGCCGTCGACGGCCGGGTGCCGTATCCGAGGCTGGCCGGTGCCTCGGGATGGTCGGAATCGGCGGTGCGCAGGCGTGTGGACGAACTCCGCCGCGCCGATATCGTGCGGTTCGACGTCGAGATCGATGCGGCCGTGCTCGGCTACACCTTTCAATGCCTGCTCTGGCTGACGGTGTCGCCCGCGCGGCTCACCGCGGTGGCCGGCGCACTGGCCGCCGACCCGGAAGTCGCGTTCATCGGCGCCATCACCGGCAGCCACAACCTGCTGGTCTTCGCGGTCTGCCGGGACGCGAGCGCCCTGTTCGACTACGTCGCCGAGCGGGTCGGCGGGCTGCCCGGGATCGACCGGGTGGACACCGCCGACGTCTCGCGAATCGTCAAGCGCGGCAGTTCGTCCCCGTGGCCGGGGCGTGCGCCACATCGCCCGTGATGTCGGTTCCCCACCCGTAATCGTGAAGGTGTCGGCGATCTCGAGCCCGAGCCGCCGCAACGTTGTCGCGGCGGGCATGGTCAGGCCAGCGACGGCGGGTGCTGTCCACGCACCCTGCGCGAACGCCGGGATCAGCAGGCCGGTGTGAAGAACAGTCCGGCCCCACACGCGTCGCGACCGGAGACGAAGAACCCCACGCTGGTCGTGCGGGTTCGAGTTCTGCTGTCCTCGAAGAACTTTCGGGCGTGATCGGGGTCGCCGACGCGGATGGTCAACGCCGCCATGTATGAAGGCGCCGGCGCCGTTTCGCCCGGCAGCACGCGGGCCGCCGCCGAGGCGGGCACGATCTCGATCCGCGCGCGGCCCCCTTCCAGCACCGTCACCGGTCCGGCGGTCCGGGGCTCCGTGCCGAGGATGTCGCGGTAGCGCTGCGTGATCGCGTCCAGCCGCGTGTCCTCGGCGACGATCACGACCGCCGCCAGGCCGAGGGCGCCATTGGGGTGGTCGAGGTAGCGCGGCTGGAGAACGTATTCACGGGTGAGGTGTTGTGCGACACCGATATAGCCCTCGGCGGTCGAGCGCGGATCCAGGTGCACCGACCGGGCGCGCAGCGTCGCGGGACCGTTCTCCGTGTCGACGGGACGTTCCAGTTCCAGGACGCCGGAGGTCCGCAGTCCCGCCGCATCGAGCCTGGTATCCGTCGCCGCAGCATCGGCGGTATCCAGGCTCAGGATCCGCAGCCCTTCGAACCGCTCCACCATCTGCTTGGTGTGCCAGGGATCCGGCGCGGATTCATCGACGATGCCGAGTAGCTCGATATACGAGTCGCCGAACAGCACACACATATTCGCGGTGCAACCCGCCGTCAACGGCGCGCCGGGGCGCTCGCTGAGCATATGCCGCGACAGTGGGCTGAGGGTGAAGCCGAACGAGCGGTAGCGCGCCGCCATGGCGTCCAGATCGCGGTTGACGATGCCGACGTGGTGGAATCCGGTGATGTCGTTTGCCATGGTCACCATGGTCGGAGCGGGCCGGTCCGCAGTCGCGGCGCCGGGGCACGGACGCCTCGATCCGACACCGAAGAGCCGTCGAGCGACGGATTCGGACGCCGCATCGTCGAACGTACTCACCGCCGCTCGAACGACAACTCACGACCGGAACCTACGGACGACACAGGCGAGTGCGACCACCGGTGCTCGCCGTCGGCATCGATCAGCGATGTGCGCGCAGATACTCGTCGTGCTCGAGATCCTCGCGGTAGAAACGTCGCGTGAGCCCGGCCAGCCGGGTGATCTCATTGGTGAGGGCGGTGGGGCCCGCGGGTTTGGCGACGATGGGGTCGCCGGTGCGCACGTAGTAGCGGCCGTCCTCGTAGTCCATCCACCAGAAGCTGCGGCAAAAGGCCGGGCGGGCGTCGACGGCGGGGCCGGGGAAGATCATGATCTCGCCCAGTGAGCGGCGTTGCCGCTGGAATACGCGATCCAATTGCTGGGTGAGGCTGAGTTCACCGACGTTGCGTACGTAGCGGGAGCGGTCGGCGCTCAGGTCCGCGCGGCGCACCTCGACGGCGGGTCGGGTGCCCGCCTTCGCGGGCGGCAAGGCGGCGACGGCCTGCGCGGGCACCTGGTTCGCCGCGCAGTTGGTGACGATCACGTCGCCGCCGATATCGGCGGACGGGCCCGGCAACTGCACCAGCGTCGCGCCGGCGGTTCCGCGCATCGCGCCGTGAAAGCGGTAGGTGCGGGCCATATCCCGGCCGCCGTACCCCTTGACCTCGATGCGCACCTCGGGCTCGCGCAGGAGGGTGAGCACATCCACCAGTTCGGTGGAGTAGTACTTCTCCAGCAGGACGTCGACGGCGGCCTCGCGTTGGCGCCGCAGATCCTCGAAATCGTCGGCGACCGGTCGATAGCGCAGCGGGTACGGCAGCCGGTCGTGGCCGTACGCGGACCAGAGGATCTCGAACTCCAGGCCGGTGAACCGCCAGGTAGCCATGTGCTCACCTCCCCAGCTGACCTTCAGCGCACCCTACCGCCCGGTTCCGGGCGCGGCAACAGTCCCGCGTAGCCGCTGCCCCGTCACTCCTCCACCGGATCCGGGACCGGCTTGGGCCGTCCGGTAATGAGCCCGACCACCGGTTCCACCACCCGCGCGGCCACCGGGCCGAGCACCGCCATCAGCAGCACGTAGGTGGTAGCCAGCGCGGCGAAGCCGTCGGGCACCGCGCCCGCGGCGACCGCAAGTCCCGCGATGACGATGGAGAATTCACCGTGCGCGACCAGCGCGGCGCCCGCGCGGGCCCGGCCGAGTTCGGTGGCGCCGGAGCGAGCCGCCGCCCACCAGCCGGTCGCGATCTTGGTCGCGGTGGTGATCACCGCCAGCAGGACCGCCCAGCCCAGGACCGGCGGGATGCTGGCCGGGTCGGTGCTGAGCCCGAACAGCACGAAGAACATGGCCGCGAACAGGTCCCGCAGCGGTTCCAGGATCTTGGTGGCATTGTGCGCGGTGGAATCGGAGATGGCGATGCCGAGCAGGAACGCGCCGACCGCCGCCGACACCTGCACCGCGGAGGCGACTCCCGCCACCAGGAGCGCGGCTCCGAGCAGCTTGAGCAGGAAGATCTCTCGATCGTCGCTGGCCACCACCGCGGAGACGTACCGGCCGTAGCGCAGCGCGACGACGAGCACGACGGTAATGGCGATCAACGCGATACCGAGGGTTTGCAGCCCCGCGACGAATCCGACGCCGGCGAGCACCGCGGTCAGCACCGGCAGGTATCCGGCCATGGCCAGGTCCTCGAACACCAGGATCGACAGCACGACCGGCGTTTCCCGGTTACCGAGGCGCCCGAGATCATTGAGCACTTTGGCGACGATCCCCGACGACGAAATGTAGGTGACGCCCGCCATCGCGATGGCGCCGGTGGCGCCGAGGTCGAGCAGCAGGGCCACGATCACGCCCGGTGTCGCGTTCAACGCGATGTCGAGCAGCCCGGCGGGCCAGGATTTGCGCATGCCGGTGACCAATTCCGCAGCGCTGTACTCGAGCCCGAGCAGCAACAACAGCAGCACCACACCGATTTCGCTGGCCAGGTGAATGAACTCGTCCACCTCATGGAGTTCGACCAGCCCGCCTTCGCCGAAGACCAGACCACCGATCAGATACAGCGGAATCGGCGACATGCCGATCTTCGCCGCGATCCGCCCGAGCACCCCGAGTCCGAAGAACACCGCCCCCAACTGGATCAAAGCCAGCGCGGTTGCACTCACCTGCACCGGTCAGCCGTCGGTCAGGATCCGGGCGGCGGCATCGAGCCCCTCACCGGTACCGACCACTACCAGCAGATCTCCCGCGGTCAACGCGAAATCCGGCCCTGGTGACGGGATCACCTGACCGGCCCGCATCACCGCGACGATCGACGACTTGGTCCTGGTGCGCATCCCCGTCTCGCCCAACGTCCGCCCGTCATACGGCGAACCCTCCAGGATCGGCAGTTGCCGGGTGTTGACGCCGACCATTTCGCGGTGTTCTTCCCGCAACTGCGCCACCAACTGCGGCGCACCGAGCAGATTGGCCAGCACCCCCGCCTCGTTCTCGCTCAGCGGGATCTGCACCGTGGTATCGGGATCACCGACCTTGGTGAAGATCAGGTCGATACTGCCGTCTTTGTGGTCGATCACACCGATACGGCGACGGACACCCGTCAGCTGAAAATCTTTGCGCACACCGATTCCCGGCAGCGGGGTCACATCCACGTTCACACCATCAACCCTAACGGGCGCAATGCTTACGGAGCCGGGCCCGCCCACGCGCTCGGCCGCCGGGACGACGAACGACCTGACCAGCGCCGGCGGCGGCGGTCAGGTCATCGTCTACCCCGGTTTCACTCCAGGAGCGCGGCTCCGGCGATCACGACACACACGATGACGAAGTTGATCAGCATCAACGGCCAGATGAAGCGCAGATACTTGTCATAGCCGACCTTGGCCATCGCCAGTCCGCCGACGACCACCACATTGGTCGGTGCGATCAGCATGGTCAGACCGTGCCCCATCTGGAAGGCGGTGATCACCAGCGACCGGCTCACCCCCGCGAAATCGCCGAGCGGAGCCAGCAGCGGCATCGCCAGCGTCGCATGGCCGGACGAGGACGGGATCAAGATCGCCAGCGGGATGTTGACGATCACCACCAGAATCGCGAAGATCCCGGCCGACGCACCGCTGACCAATTCCTCCATCGCGTTGAGCACGGTGTCGAGGGTCTGGGTGTTGGTCATGATCACCGAGACGCCGCGCGCCAGCAGAATCACGATGGCAGGGCCGACCATATCGCCCGCGCCACGGCTGATCAGCGAGACGATCTCCTTCTCCCCCATCCTGGCCACCACACCGACCACGATGGCCGCGATGATGAACAGCATCGCCAGCTGCGGGAACCACCAGTTGAGTTCGAACCAGTAGGGCTCGGTGGTGGTTTCGTGGTAGACGTCGTACTCGGCGGGGGTGGTGGTGGCGCCGAAGATGGCCGACCACGGGATCACCGAGAAGATCATCAGTCCGAAGGTGAAGGCGGTGATGGCGAGCACCCATTTCTGGGTGCCGGTCAATCGCTCCTCGCCCTGGGGAGTGTCGGCGGCCTCGGTTCCCGCCTCGTCCTCGTCTCCGTCGAACCCGACCAGCGACCGCGACTTGTCCTGCTGCACGCGCCGGGCGTAGCGCACCACGAACACCACCGCGACCGCGGTCAGCACCACCCACAGCACGAACCGCAGCACGATGCCGTCACCGATCGACACCCCGGCCTCGCCGGAGGCCACACCGATCGAGAACGGATTGACCGTCGAGGCCATCGTTCCGGTGAGCGCGCCGACGATGATGGTCGCGGCCGCCACCATGCGGTCGTAACCCATCGCCAGCATCAACGGAATGATCAGGGCGTAGAAGCCGAAGGTCTCCACCGAAAAGCCCATGGCGGTGCCGAGAACCGAGAACAGCACCATGATGACGGCGATCAGCACCCAGCCCTTGTCCTGCAGCTTGGCGCCGAGACCACCGACGGCGACCTCGAGGCTGCGGGTGGCGAAGCTGACGGAGATGAACGCGCCGAGCGCCATGATGAACAGCACGACACCCACCGACCCGAACAGCCGGCCCATGTTCTCGGTGTCGACGAATCCGCTGGCGGTGTCCTGTATGCCGTAGAGGCCGTTGACCGGAGCCAGGATCAGCTGCTGAACTCGCTCCCAGAAGGTGAGCGGGGAATCCACCCGATCGAAGGACCCGGGGATCGGGGCGCCGTCGGGGTCGGTGCGGTAGGCGCCGGCCGGGATGAACAGCGCCGCCAGCCACACCAGCACCATGACGATGGCCAACACCGTGACGGCGCCGGGGAATTCGAACTTCGTGCGCTGCTTACCACCGGGCCCGGTGGTGGTCTGTGCCGTTTCACTCATCGCGAGATATCCGATCGACCGGCCGCGTATCTCGCGGCGTACTCCTGCAGGAACAGCGCCTTGGCCACGGTGGCCCTGCGCATTTCGTCGATGAGCACCCGCTCGTTCGGTCCGTGGATATTGGCGTAGCCGTCGGTGGCGCCGAACAGTAGCTTCTCCGCCTCGGGTATCCCGGTGTGCAGAGCCATGACCAGCGGAATCGAACCACCGCCTGCCATCTCGCCGGCCTCGGCGTCCCATGCCGCGCCCAGCGCCGCCTCGGCGGCTTCGAAGCCTGGACCGCTGGTTTCGGCGGCGAAACCGTTGCCGACCTCGCCCGCGGTGGCGGTCACCTCGAGGCCGAACGGCCGCTGCGCCTGTAGATGCCGGATCACCGCGGCCTGCGCTTCGGCGGCGTCCTGGGCCGGGTGCACCCGCACGTTCAGCACCGCGCGGGCCGAACCGGCGACCGCGTTGACCGGTCCCTCCACCGCGGGTGCGTCGAACCCGATGACGGTGATCGCCGGGCCGGACCAGATGCGCTCGCCGAGACCGCCTGTCCCCATCAGTGGCTTCCCCTCGAGCACCTCGGCCAGATCCCGGAACTCCTGGTCGGTGTAGGAGGTTCCGGTCCATTCCTCGCGGCGCAGACCCTCGACCGCGACGTCGCCGGCATCGTCGTGCAGCGAGGCGAGCGCGCGGATGAGCGCAAGCCGGGCATCAGGCGCGGCGCCGCCGTAGAGGCCGCTGTGCTTGTCCGCCTTCAGCGTCTGCACCGAGACGGTGACCTGCGCCGAACCACGCAGGGCCACGGTGAGCGTCGGCGCGCCCGGGCGCACATTGCCGACGTCGGCAATCACCATGGCATCGGCGCGGAAGGGCTCGGGATGAGTGGCCGGATAGAAGTCGAACGGGCTGCCGAATTCCTCCTGCCCCTCGAACACCAGCTTCACCGTCACGGGCGGACGCGCGTCGAAAACCCGTAGCGCACCGATGATGCCGACCAGATTGGCCTTCGAATCGGCGGTACCGCGGCCGTAGATCGCGCCGTCACATTCCTGCGGTTCGAACGGCGGCGAATCCCAGAGTTCGACATCGTCGGCGGGGACGACGTCGTAGTGGGTGTAGAACAGCACGGTCGGCGCGCCGGGCGGCCCGGGAACGGTCGCCATCACCACCGGCGCCGTCTTGCCCGGAATGGTGAGCTCGTCGATCTGGGTTATCCCGCTGTCGCGCAACAGCTCCACCACGGCGTCGTGGGCGCGCATCAAGGGTTCGGTGGGGTAACCGTCCAACGCGATCGACGGGATGCTCACCAACCGGTTCAGGGCAGACTTCAAATCGGGCAGCAAGGCGGAGACTGCGTCCTCCACTTCGCCGACGGGTCGAATCACAGGCACGGACATCGCATTCCCTCGCCACTCGCTGGGTACCAGGTGGGCCTACATCTGCTTGCTCGATAGTTGCACAAACATCGTTGCCGCGAACCGAATTCGCGTGGTGACGCGCTGGCGGCCCACCTGGTTGAGCCGCGCACGCTGCCCGTCGGACCGCACGCCTTTGTTGCGACATGCGGTGACGGACCGAGTTTCGACTAGTCATCGCCGATCTTGCCGCACCCGGGGCCGGCAAGCCGGGTCTACAGCGGGAAATAGCCGATGTGATGTGAATCACTCTCGCTTCAAACGTGGCTGTGATCTAATGCGCGTAGCCAGCCGGATGCCGACCGCCGATCCAGCGACCTCAGGGGTGTCATGCGCACTGCCCTTTTCGAACCCGCAATCGCGTTCGACTCCCCCCGCCCTCCTCACTCCCCGGACCTCGACGGCGCGGCCTGCGTTACCGGCCGTATCTCTTGCCCGGGTAGAGCTTGCCGACGTATGAACGGCGCGGGTGAACCGCGCCCACATCCGCCCCGCCACCCCGCGGTGAGCTCCGGCACGGCGGAGGTTCCGTGATGGCCGAGTCGACCATCACCTTTGTGATCACCGGCGGCGCGGTCGTCCTGTTCGTGTGGAACCGGCTGCCCGTCGGCATCGTCGCGCTCGCGGTCGCGCTGAGCCTGTACGCGACCGGCATCCTGACCGTCGATCAGGCGCTGTCCGGGTTCGGTGATCCCACCGTCGTTTTCATCGCCGCACTGTTCGTGGTCAGCGAGGCCCTGGACGCGACCGGCGTCACCACCTGGGCCGGCCAGCAGTTGATGGCGCGCGTCGGGACCAGCCGCACCCGGCTACTGGTGTCGATGATGCTGCTGTGCGCGGTGCTGACCGCGGTGATCTCCGTCAACGGCGCGGTGGCGGCGCTGATCCCGATGGTCGTGGTGCTCGCGGTGCGGTTGGGCCGCTCGCCCGCACAGCTGCTGATGCCGCTGGCCTTCGCCGCGCACGCCGGATCGCTGCTGTTGCTCACCGGCACCCCGGTCAACATCATCATCTCCGAAACCGCCGCCGACTCGGGCGCCCGCGACATCGGCTTCGCCGAATTCGCGTGGGTGGGCGCGCCCTTGGTGATCGGCACCATCGCCATCGCGGTGCTGTTCGGCGGCAAGCTGCTGCCCGACCGCACCGCGGCCGTGATGCCACCGGATCTGAGCAGGCTGGCGACCACGCTGGCAAAGGAGTACACCATCCACAGCGGGCTCGTCCGGTTGCGGGTGTGCGCGGCATCGAGTTTCGACGGCGCCGCCCGCGGCGCGGTGGTCGATGCCCTGCCTACGGGCGCGGAACTGCGCGGTGTCGAACGCGACGGGCAGGATCCGGGCGATTCACCATTACGCGCCGGTGATGTACTGGTGGTCGACGCCGGGGACGCCCAGCTCGCCGACTTCGTCGACGACAACGCCGTGACCCCGTGCCGACGTCTCGATGGGCCGGACCCGGACGAGCTGATCGGGGCCGAATACGGTGTCGCCGAGGTGATCATCCCACCGCGCTCGGAATTCGTCGGGCATCTGGTCTTTCCCGGAATGGCCACCAGCAGTGGCGATCTGGTGGTGCTCGCGGCCCAGCGCGGCGGCCGCGATCTCGGTTCCTGCCCGCAGCAACTCCGGGTCGGTGACACGCTGCTGCTGCGCGGCACCTGGAGCGCACTCGATCAGCACATCGCCGCCCCGCAGGTGCGGGTGGTGCACGAACCGGAACTCATTCGCCGCCAAACGCTTCCGATGGGCCCCGGTTCCCGTCCGGCGCTGGTGATCCTCGCGGTGATGGTGCTGCTGCTCGCGACCGGATGGATTCCGGCGGCGGTGGCCGCGCTGCTCGCCGCGTGCGCGATGGTGGTGTGCCGAGTGCTCACCGTCGAGCAGGCGCACCGCTCGATTTCCTGGACCACCCTGATCCTGGTCGGCGCGATGATCCCGCTGTCGACCGCGATCCGGGAGACCGGCGCCGCCGACCGCCTGGCCTCGCTCTTCATGACCGTTCTCGGTGACGCCGACCGTCACCTGGTGCTCGTCGCCCTGTTCCTGGTGACGGTTACCCTCGGCCAGCTCATCAGCAACACCGCCACCACCCTGATCATCGCCCCGATCGCCGTCGTCATCGCCGCCGACCTCGGCGTCTCCCCGCTACCACTGCTGATGACGGTCTGCGTCGCCGCCGCCGCATCCTTCTTCACCCCCGTGGCCACCCCCGCCAACATGATGATCATGGGCCCCGGCGGCTACCACTTCGGCGACTACTGGAAACTCGGCTCCGCCATGATGCTGTGGTACCTGCTGATCACCGTACTGGTGGTGCCGGTGGTGTGGGGGTTCTGAGCGAATCGCCGGGCACGTTTCGGCATGCCTGCGGCGCACGTGAACTGCGTGCGCGTCGTTGCGCCCGGCCATGCGTCAGGTGAAGATCTCTTCCACGGCGCGGGCGGTAGCGGAGGTCGAGCCAGTGGTGGAGCGTTTCCAGATCTGTGCATGACCGGATCCGGGCTCGGGTCGAATCGGTGACAGGGAGACCGCGACGTTCCAGGACTCGGATGATGCTGCCGGCTGCCTCTTCCGCGCGGCCCTGGTCGCGGCCTTGCTCTCGGCCCTCCTCGCGCAGACGTTCGGTGGTGACAGTGCGGATCATCGAAGAGCTCGAGGTCAGGTGCCTTCAGGCGTCTCCGGCTTGTGTGGTTCCGAGGCCGGCTTCGGTGAGTATGCGACACCTCCCACAAGCGCAAGCTGGTTCCGCAGCCAGGCTCGATAGTCGTCGTCGGACCAGCCGCGTTCGATAACGAAGTGCTGGTACGCAGCGGAATCGGTGATAAAGGCAAGGACGTCGGAAACCATGGTCTCATCGCCGGGCTTCGCCAGCCCGTGAGCGCTGAACCATCCGGCCGCCTTCAGTAGTTCTCCGCTCCGGCGGTGTTCGAGTTCTGCGACCCGGTTCGCCACGGTGGCGTCGATCGCCGCGGCAGTGTGCACAACAGCCCATAGCCGCGCCGACCGGGCATGCGCTGCGGTGAGGAAGGTGGCTGTGGCATCGAGAGCGCGGCCGGTATCCGGGTCGGAGAATGCTGCCGACAGCTCGTCGGTGTCGAGAACCGCTCCACCGCCGGTGAATTCGCGCATCACCGCGTCGAGTAGGAGGGTGCCTTTCGTGCCGGCCGCATGGACGGTGGCTACCGCGACACCGGCGTGGTCGGCAATGTCGGCCACGGTCGTGGCGACGAATCCTCGGGTTGTGAACAGATCGCGGGCGGCATCCAAAATTCGTGCGCGGGTACCGGCGGCCTGGGCAACGCGCCGGGTTGTGTCGTAGCGGCGTGGCATATGTCCTCACTTTGGATATAGTCGACTATATCGAAAAGGAGTGGGATGGCTCGTTACTTGTTGTGTGCTACTCCGGCGGGTGGACACGTACACCCGGTTCTGGATGTCGCGGGCGGCCTTCGACAGCGGGGCCACGATGTCACGGTTCTCACCGGATCGCGGTTCCGATCCGCTGTCGAAGAGGCGGGAATCGCCTTCCGCTCCTTAACCGGAGCCGCGGACATCAACGACCGCGAACCCGATTCCTTCCTGCCCGACCGCGGCCGATATCGCGGGCTGCGACTGGCCCGGTACCAGCTGCGGCGAATGTTCATCGATCCAATTCCGGCCCAGGCGAAGGACGTCGCCGACGCAGTCCGGGATATCGCGGCCGACGCTGTGATCGTCGATTCGATGTTCCTCGGGGCGCTTCCCATGCTGCACCGTCCCGAACGACCGCCCGTCGTCGCGTTGGGAGTGTCGCCGCTGTCGATGCCGGGACCGGAGGTCCCGCCGTACACTTCGGGCCTGATTCCTGTCGCCGGTGCCTTCGGACGCATCCGCAATCGCGCCCTGAACGCGGCCATGATGGCGGCATTCAAGGGCCTGGAGCGCGCAGTCGACGAGGCCGTCCGATCCGTGTCCGGTCAGGGGCTGGACGGCGGGCTCTTCGGGATCGCCCGGCATTACGACCGCTACCTACAGCTGGGGCCCGCGGAGTTCGAATATCCGCGCGGCGACTTGCCGGCAGGCTTCCGTTTCGCCGGTCCCCTCGGGCTGGACCGCACACGGCCCTCGACGGACCTGCCGCAGTGGTGGCCGGAGCTCGACGGGCGACGCGTCGTCCATGTCACTCAGGGAACCGCGGCGAACGCCGATCCGTCCGCATTGATTCGCCCGACCATCGACGCGCTCGCCGGAACCGATCTTCTCGTCGTCGTCTCGACCGGCGGCGAACCGGTCGAGCGTCTCGGCCGGCTGCCGCGCAATGTGCGGGCCGAACAGTTCATCCCGCACACGGCGTTGTTCGCCCATGTCGACGCGTTCGTCACCAACGGCGGGTACGGCGCGGTGACGAACGCGCTCTGCCACGGCATCCCGATCGTCATCGCGCCCGGTGGCGAGGACAAACGCGAGGTCGCGGCACACGTTCGCTACTTCGATGTGGGTATCGACTTACGCCGCGAACGCCCTCCCGCGGAGGCGATACGCGCAGCCGTCCATCGAGTCCTCGACGAGCCTCGGCACCGTGACGCCGCACGCGCCATCGCACAGGCGTGCGGCCGGTATCGTCCGCACGACATCATCGCCGACGAACTGAGGGCGGCGGTCTCGGAACGACGAACCAGCAGGCTCGGCTAGCGGGATCCAGGCCATCCACCGACGTGCAAGGGCGTAACGCCGGGCCTGGCGAGCGTCAGGTGAAGATCTCCTCCGCGGTGGCGGCGGTCGTTGCGAGGTCGAGCCAGTGGTGCAGCGTTTCCAGGTCCGTGCACGACCGGATCCGGGCGCGGGTCGAGTCGGTGACCGGGAGACCGCGACGCTCCAGGACCCGGATGACGCTGCCGGCCGCCTCCTCCGCGCGACCTTGATCGCGCAGGCGCTCGGTGGTGACAGTGCGGATCATCGATGAGCTCAGGGTCATCAGGTGCCTCCAGGTGTCTCCGGCTGGTGTGGTTCCGAGGCCGGCTTCGGTGAGCAGGGCGAAAACTTCGGCGTCGTTGTCGTCGATGCTCTGCAGCGCTGCGGCCAGCGCTTTCAGTATGGCACCGATGTCGGGGTCGTTCACATGGGTGATGGCGGAGAGCGCGGCCAATGGGACGTTGACGGCGGCTTCGGCCGGGTCGGTGACGATGGGGACGTTGTGCGGGCCGAGGACCAGCGGAAACGCGGCGAAGCTCGTGCGGCCATGTGTAGCGGCGGTGATCGGGTTATCGGCCCAGCGGGCGATCGTCTCGTCCTGGCAGATCACGAGTAGATGCGGGACCTGCTGATATCTGTTGTGCAGATACGTGAGGTAGTAGGGCCAAGAGGCAAGCTTGCCGCGGTCCTTGCTGCGCTGGGCTTCGACCACCAGCAGGAAGGTTTCCTCCCGCGTGGTGATACGCAGCAGGGTGTCGATGCGGCGTTCGAGCGGTTCGATCTCGGTGACGTCGGTCGGGAGTAGTTCAACCACGGTGGGCTCGCCGAACGGGAGGTCCAGGATCTGGATGGTTTGGGTGAAGACACCGGGTTGATTCTCGAAGATCCGGTGCATTGCCTCATGCTGTGCTCCGACCATGCGGCGACGCTATCGGCCGGGCGACGCGCGGCCATATCGCGCACGGCGTGTGCAGTGGATATCGGTGTGTCGGGGTGACGACGCGACTGCTGTGGGCGGTGTGCCGACCAGCACCGGCTCGATGCCATCACTTGGATCGGCCGGTCGACGCACCAAACGGAACGAGTAGTGCACTACTCGTGGCAATGCCGGTTTGCAACACCAGAATCGGCCCGTGTTACGCCGTTGTCTCACACGGCGATTCCATCGGATATCCATAGGTCGAGGGGTTGGTGTATGGCGCAAGGTCAGGAGCGGGAGACGGTTTCGACGCCTGGGGCGGTGACGCTGCTGGGCGGAGCGGGAGCTCGGAGGCGAGGGCTAGGGGACCTCAGGGCTGCGGGGTGCGGGACCCGGCGCGTCGGACCGCCGCGCTCCCGACGACCGATCCCCGCGACCCCGCCTCCTGACCGAACACCCGCCACCGCACAGAGATTCGCGGATCACGTGGTCCGTGCGACGCTCGAGATCCTCGACCGGCGCCGGCCGATTACTCAGCTCGACGCGGTGGCGAGTCCCGATGTCGTCGCCCGCATCCACACGCTGGCTGCCGGTGATCTGGCACCTGGTCGTCAGCTGGGACCTGCTGTGCCGATGCGGGTGACCGTTTCGATGGACGAAGGTCCCGATGCCGAGGTGTGCGCCCGCTATCGCCGGGGTCCCAGACTCCTCGCGCTGGCTGCCCGAATCACCTACACGCGACGCCATGGTTGGCGGTTGACGGCGCTACGAATCGGATAACGCGGTGTGGCGTCAGCCCGGCGGTCGGGACGGCACGCGGGCGAAATCGTGGCCGGTGCGGTGTGGCCAGCAGGCGTAGCAGCTCGGCTTTGAAGGGGCAGGGGGCGCAGGTGGTGTGGTAGGTGAGCATGGATTCGAGTTCGTCGCGGAAGAAGCCGGAGCCGGGTTTCGGGGCTTCATGATTGACGGGGATATCGTCGGGGAAGGCGCGGTCGGCGTTCGGGCCTGTCACCTACCACCGCCTGGGGTGCGCAGGGCCAGACGGGTGCCGCGGGGCAGGTAGCCGGCGGGGTGGACGACGAGCAGATCGCACCGGTCGAGGACGTCCTGGGCGCGGTGAGCGAGATGGTGCAGGCTCGGAGTCACGATGGCCGACACCTCGAGCTGCTTCACCTTCACCAGCAACCACGGCAGGATGTCGGACTCGGATTCGATGACGGTGCGCGCGACCGAATACCCGCGCCGGGCCGCGAAGGCCCGCGCCTCCATCTCGAAACCCGCCCGCCGCTTCGCGCAGCATGACTTGTTCAGATACACAACGGCTTTCATTGCTTCTCCCCTGCTGATATGCGATGGTGGGGCGCACGACGGCGAGGTTCAGGGATTCAGGGGCAGGAGAACCCGGCAGAACCATCCGCGGCCCGAGCGCTCCAGGCTCGGCAACGGATGTGCGGCGAGGCTTTCCCGCCGTCGTGCGCTGGGACCAGTAGACAGGGACCGCCCAGGTCACGGAAGCTTTCGCAGGGCCGATCGCCGGACTTTCTCGCAAGATTCCATGGCCGGAAGGTTCCGCATTCCAATCCGGTGCACGTTCGCATTCCAATCTGGAATCAACACCGCGTGAAGGGGACTCGATGGAGACAGGGGACAGTACTTTTGCCCGAC
Organism: Nocardia sp. CDC519; assembly: GCF_059509835.1. Lineage (NCBI taxonomy): Bacteria > Bacillati > Actinomycetota > Actinomycetes > Mycobacteriales > Nocardiaceae > Nocardia > Nocardia sp. CDC519. Next base: position 5,974,970 of record NZ_CM183377.1, read on the forward strand.
GCCAGATCGGCAAACAGCTGCGGTACCTACGCGAGACGTCCGGGGTGAGCGTCGATGTGGTGAAGAAGGCGCTCGGGGTCTCCACCCAGACGATCTGGAGGATGGAGACCGGGCAGCCGACGAAGATCGGGCGGTTGCACATCAAGGAGCTGTGCAGGTTGTACGGCGCGCCGGAGAGCACGACGCTCGTGCTGTTGGAACTGTTGGAAGGCGCGGCCCGGAAATCGTGGTGGCACGCGTACGGCGATGCGGTGCCGCGACACTTCGACCTCTATCTCGGCTTAGAGTCAGCTGCCGCGAGGCTGGTCACACATCAACCATCAATGCTCCCGGGCCTCGTGCAGACCGAGGAGTACCGGCGTGCGTTGACCTGGGTTACGAATCCGGACATGCCTCCAGCGGAGGTCGAGCGTCGAATTGAGCTGGCCACGCGCAGGCAATCTCGCTTAGCCGATCCCCATTTCGCCGTCGAGATCCTGCTGAACGAAGCAGCCATCCGGCACCGTGTCGGCGGCGGTGCAGTTATGGCCGAGCAACTGCGTCACCTGGCTAAGGTCGCAGACCTTCCCAACGTGCAGGTACGGTTGCTTCCGCTGACCAAATGCCATCTCGGTTTAGTGGCAGGGGTTTTCAACCTGCTGGAATTCCCACCGTCTCCAACGGCGTGGCTGAGTGAGCCTCCCGTTGTGTACATTCAGGGACATGCTTCGGCGCAGTACCTCGAGCGACCGGCAGAGGTCGAACTTTACTCGTCGACGGCAAGCAGCATCCGAAAAGCTTCGCTGGACGTGCAGGCTAGTCGAAGCTTGATCGTTCAGATAGCGGAGGAACACCGGCATGAGCGCTGATCGAGTCTGGTTTAAGAGCAGCTACAGCAGCCCGTCGCAAGACTGTGTGGAAGTAGCTCACTTCGACGGTGGGCAGGTCGGCGTCCGCGACTCCAAGAACCCGAGCGGCCCGGCACTCGCCTTCACTCCCGCCGCATGGGACAGTTTCCTCACCCGCGCGCGCAGAGGAGAATTCACCCGCCCCTGACCACTTGAAAGCCCCCGCGGGCCGCCAACCGGCGGCAGCGGGGGCTTCCCGCTATCAGCGGACCGGAATGCACACCGAATGGCACATGAGGACGGCGAACATCGAAATAGCCCTACCTCATGTGCCACTCGGGAAGTCGGTCAGGCGGTGCGCGCCTTCTCGGCGGCGACGACCACGTGGCGCATCAGCAGGGCGGTGGTGACGGGGCCGACGCCGCCGGGCACGGGGCTGAGTCCTTCGGCTTTCCCGCGCACGGAGTCGGCGTCCACGTCGCCCACGATGCTGCCGTCGGCGGCTTCATTGGTACCGACGTCGATCACGACGGCACCCTTACGCACGTGCTCGCCGGTGACCAGCCCGATGCGGCCGGCGGCGGCGACGACGATGTCGGCGGCGGAGGTCACCGCGGGTAGGTCGGTGGTGCGGGAATGGCAGACGGTGACGGTGGCATTCTCCGCCAGCAGCAGCTGGGCCAGGGGTTTGCCGACGACGTTGGAGCGGCCGACGACCGCGACATGCCGACCGGACAGCGGGATCTGATGATGCTTCAGCAGCTCGACCACGGCTTCGGAGGTGGCGGGCACGAAACCTTCCAGGCCCGTGGCGAGCAGGCCGAGCGAGAGCGGGCTGACGCCGTCGACGTCTTTGGTGGCCGCGATGGCCGAGCTCACGTCGTCCAGGGTGACGCCCGAGGGCAGCGGGGTCTGCAACATGATGGCGTCGGTCGCGGCGTCGGCGCTGCGGTTCGACAGTTCGGCACGGATCTCGTCCGCGGTCGCCTCGGCACCGAGATCGACAGTGTCGCAAGCGATTCCGAGCCGCTCGGCGGCCTTGCGGAGCGAGTTGACATACCAGGCGCTGGCCGGGTCTGCGTTGGCGACGATCAGCGCGAGTTTCGCGGCGGCTCCGCTGTCGGCGAGTGCCGCGGCACGCTGCTTGGTATCGGCATTGATGGCGGCGGCAAGTTCCTTGCCGGTCAGCGAAACGGTCTCCACGGGGCCTCAGCATAACCGGGCAGCCGGGATCGGCTGCGCGCCGGAGGGCGGCGCCGCGCGGATCGGAGGGCACCGGCGGCGGATTTCGGCCGCAATTCCCGCGCTCGCGGGCTCACCGGCCGTATCGTGATGAGTGTTTGCCACCGGCTAACTGCCAGCTGACGTACCGAAAACCCGTGTCACACGTGGAAAGGTGTCGACTGTAGTGAAGATCTCGAGGCATATGAAGAACCTGGTCGCGGCGATGTTCGCCGCGACGACCATTGCCGGGCTGGCCGCCGCGCCCGCCCAGGCGAGCCCGGAAACCGACGCCCTCTACAACTCCGCCCAGCGCCACTTCACCGCCGGCAACGACGCCGCGGGCCGCGATGATCTGCGCAGGCTCATCGGCGCCGACCCCAACGATGCCGAGGCGTTGTCATTGCAGGCCATCTGGTCCCATTACGCGGGCGATGTGCCCGCGTTCGCCGATGCGATGGGCCGGTTGCGCGCGGTCGACGCGGGAATGGCCGCCGGTACCGATCAAGTGGTGAACGCGATCGGGGCGGCGGTGGCGACGCTGCCCAATCCGCTGCCCGCGCTGGTCGGCCCGCAGACCGGCATCGTGGTGCTCGGCTACGGCCTGCTGCCCGACGGCTCGCTGCGGCCCGAGCTGGTGAACCGGCTCACCGCCGCCTGGATCCAAGCCGTCGCCTCGCCCTTCTCGCCGGTGATCGTGACCGGCGGCAACCCGCAGAACGGGGTCGCCGAGGCCGATGCCATGTTCCACTGGCTGGTCGGGCGCGGCCTGCCCGCCTCGCGTATCCATGTGGAGAACCGGGCCGGGTCGACGGTGCAGAACGCGCTGTTCAGTTCGCGGATGCTGCGTGATCTCGGCGCCACCAGCGCGGTCGTGGTGACCTCGCCGAACCACATCCGCCGCGCCGTCGCCGACTTCATCGTGGCCGGAACCCATGTGGTCGGCGCGATGACGTCGCTGGAACAGCTGGTCTCGCAGCTGCCGCCGCCGAACCGCCAGGCCCAGCGCGGCATCTACCTCGACGCCACCCGCACCTTCCAGCTGGCCACCGCCCGCTGAGGGCGTTGGAAAAGGGGCGGAACGCATCGAGCCGCCGAGACCCTCCAGGCCGTCACATCACCTGGCCGGCAGGCACACTGAATTCCGCCCCGACCGCCGGCGGACAGTCGCGCTGTCCACCGGATAGCCGCCCTGCGCGGCGGATATTCGCGTGCAAGGTGATCGCCGGCCGAATAGAACTGGACCGGTGAACGATCTGACCTTCGACGCCGTCGTCGGCCGTTTGCGCGCGGCCGGGTGCGTGTTCGCCGAGGACGAGGCGCGGCTCCTGCTGGACGCGACCAGCTCCGCGGACGAGCTCGACCGGCTGGTCGACCAGCGGGCTTCGGGAGTTCCGCTGGAGCACCTGCTCGGCTGGGTCGAATTCCGCGGCATCAGGGTCGGGATCCGGGCGGGCGTGTTCGTGCCGCGGCAGCGCACGGCGTTCCTGGTGGACGAGGCGGCGGCCCGGGCGCGCGCCGAGGGCCGGACCGAACTCGTGGTGGTCGATCTGTGCTGCGGGTCGGGTGCGCTCGGGCTGGCGCTGGTCACCGAGCTGGCGGAGATGCGCATCGAGCTGGACGCCGCCGATATCGACCCGGTCGCGGTCGCGTGCGCGCGGGAGAACCTCGCGCCGATCGGCGGCCGCGCTCACGAAGGTGATCTGTTCGCGGCGCTACCGCCGGCTCTGCGCGGACACATCGACATCCTGCTGTGCAACACCCCGTACGTGCCCTCGGACGAGATCGCCCACATGCCACCCGAAGCTCGCGATCACGAACCCGCCACCGCGCTCGACGGCGGACAGGACGGACTCGACATCTTCCGCCGCGTCGCCGCCGAAGCCTCCGAATGGCTCGCTCCCGGCGGCCATCTGCTGGTCGAGATCAGCGAAGAACAACGATCCACCGCCACCGCGATCGCCACCGATGCCGGACTCACCCCGAGGATCGCCCACTCCCCCGACTTGTACGCGACGATCATCGTCAGTACTCGCTGAACCGCCGCAACTCAGGTCCCCCGGTCCGCGAGCGTTTCATCGGATGGTGTCGCGTCGACGTCGAATGGACGCCGTCTGCCGGGAGGGTAGACCGGATCCGGGTGGTGCCCGAACAGGTAATCGCGGAAGGTGCGCAGATATTCGGCGAACTGCGTGTGATCAAGGAACGCCGTCGTGTCCGGGTCGAACCAATCGCTCGGCATCGGCCGTCGGGCAATGACGTAGTCGAGCGCTTCGCGCACCATGTCCCCATAGCTCGGCACCTCGATGATGGCGCGGCGCAATTCTGGTGCGTAACGCCACATCTGATCGCCCAGGTAGGTGTAGGGCATGCGCCCGACCGGCCACAGTAGGCTATCGACATGCGGTATCTCGTCCCACCACTCCGGCAGCGGGTCGGGGCGCATGCAGGCCCCCGGCCGTTCGGGGGAATCGGTGAGGCGTTCCGGGGTGGAGCCGGGCGCAGCGGGGTTTCGGCCGACGCCGCGAGGACGCCATATCGGCCCGCGCCGGAGGTTGCTCGGCGGATACCAGACACCGCGCCACACAGAAACTCCCAGATGGCAAGGGTTCACCGAAAGTTTCTCCGCGAGCGAGATATCGACCGTGATGTGCCGCACCGGAGGTAGCTCTGCGCCCTCGGGAAGCAGATCCGCCACCATCGACAAGCAGTCCCGAACGTCGAATCCGGTCACGCCCACGCCTTGGCTCAGCGGCCAGGCAGGTCGTTCACTCCCCAGATCGAATTCGATCCAGAATCGCCGCACCGTGGACATTCGCCCACCGTGCCACATCACCGTGCCGAGAGCTAACCGACGATTCCCCTCGAATCGTCGGTCCCGAACCCGGCGATCGGACCGCTCCCGCCCCACATGGCTCAGCATGCGACTCGCCACCGGTGTTCAGCCCCGACCGGCGTCCCGCGCAGCCAGGGGCCACCGGCGGCGAGCGTCAGTCCGCCCACAAACGAGTGTCGTGGGCCTGGACCAGCGCTCGAATACGAGCGATCGCGTCGCCTACGGTGTAGCCCGGCAAGCGACGCCCGTCGCGCAGTCGAATTGCCACCTTCGCGTCGGAGACTTCGGCCGGGCCGAGGATGAACTGGTAGGGCACCAAACGGGTTTCGCGCACCCGCGCCGCCAGGCTCCCTGCCTCCGAATTCACCACCCGCACACGCAGATCCGCCTCGCGGCAGTGCTCCCGGAGCTCCGCGGCCGCGAGTTCCTGGCCCTCGGATACCGGCAGCACGACGACCTGAACAGGGGCCAACCACGCCGGGAAGGCCCCGCCGTGTCGCTCGATGAGATGCGCGACCGCACGCTCGACGCTGCCGATGATGCTGCGGTGCACCATCACCGGCCGGTGCTCGGCTCCGTCGGCGCCGATGTAGTGCAGATCGAACTGCTCGGGTTGATGGAAATCGACCTGCACGGTGGACAGGGTCGATTCGCGTCCGGCATGGTCGCTGACCTGGATATCGATCTTCGGGCCGTAGAACGCGGCTTCACCCTCCACCGCCTCATAAGGCACACCCGCCCGATCGAGCACCTCGCTCAGCATCTTGCTCGCACGCTGCCACATCTGTGGTGCCACCACATATTTCCCGCCCGCTCCGGGCAGGGAGAGCCGGTACCGAGCGCCGGTGATTCCCAGGGCCCGGTAGGCCGAACCGATCAGCGCCAACGCGGCACCGGCCTCGTCTGCGACCTGGTCGAGGGTGCAAAAGATGTGTGCGTCGTTGAGCTGGATGCATCGCACCCGGGTCAGCCCGCTGACCACACCGGACAGTTCCGACCGGTACATCGCGCCGAGCTCGGCCATGCGCAGGGGCAGGTCACGGTAGCTGCGCGAACGGGACCGGTACATCAGCGCGTGATGCGGGCACAAACTGGGGCGCAGCACCACCTGCTCACCACCGATGTCCATCGGCGGGTACATGTCGTCGTGGTAGTGCGCCCAATGGCCAGAGATTTCGTAGAGTTCCCGCTTGCCGAGCACGGGCGAGTACACATGCTGGTAACCCGCACTCCGTTCAACGGCGCGGATGTATTCCTCGAGGCTGTGGCGCACGATCGCGCCATCGGGCAGCCAGTACGGTAGTCCGGCCCCGATCAGCGGGTCGGTATCGAACAGGCTCAGTTCCCGGCCGAGTTTCCGATGGTCGTGCACGTGCGTCTTCCTTCCTTTCGGAGGCGGATGACCACGTGCGAAAGCCCCGGGCATCCGCCCGGGGCTTTGATCAGAACAACGGTCAGCGCGCCGGGACCTCGTCCGGCGTCGTGGTGCGGAAGGCGCGCTGCATGCCGAGCACCCTACACCCGCGCAATTGCCCAGCACAACAACACAACACGCTGGAAGGTACCTGCCGATCGCGACCCCACGCGGGCGAACTGCCCGGTCGACGCCGCGCCGCGGCGCGCGAGAACCCCGATGCGGCGCGCTCGAGCCAGACCGGGGAATCGCATCACTTGCGCCCGGTGAACTCCTCCATCGAGCGGTACACACCCACCGTGTCGAGGAACAGGTCGCGCAGTTTGATCGGCAGCAGGCCCGACAGTGCCTTGTTCAGTCGCGAGGTCCACGGCAGGATCACCAGGGCGCCACCGTTCTTCATCTCCTGCCAGGAGGTATCGACGACCTCTTCCTGCTTCAGGATCGGGGTGAGCAGGAAACCCTTGGCGCCGTCGAACATGCCGGTGTCGATGTAGGTCGGGCACACGGTGGTCACCTTGACGTGGTCGTGGCCGGCCTGTTCGAGTTCGATGCGCACCGAATCCGACCAGCCCAGCGCCGCCCACTTGGAGGCCGCGTAGACGCTCATCCGCGGGTTCGACACCAGACCGGCCGAGGACGCGATGGTCAGGACCCGGGCCTGTCCGGTGCCGGCCACCATGGCGGGCAGGAACTCGAGGGTGACATACATCGGCGCCAGCGAGTTGATCGCCATCGTCTTGTCGATGTCGGCGCGGTTGGTGGTCTCCCAGAAGTAGGTATTGCCGCGCACGATTCCGGCGTTGTTGACCAGGATGTCGATATCGCCGACCTCGTCACGCACCGCCTGTGCGGCCTCGCTGATCTGGTCCGGGGCGGAGACGTCGACGATGAAGTGGTGGATGGTGCCGCCGAGGGCGGTCAGCTCGGCGGCGGTGTCCTTCAGCGCGGCCTCGTTGATATCCCACAGCACCACCGCCGCGGCGCCCTCACGCACGGCGCGTTCGGCGAACAGCTTGCCCAGCCCCATGGCGGCACCGGTGACCAGGACCTTCTTGCCCGCGACCGTGTCCAGTTTCATGATTGTCGTCCCTTGTTCGATGGATGGTGGTCTGCGGTCACTTCTGGCGCAGCGTTTTCATGACGCCGAAGTACAGCGTCATGGTCTTGGCCCACAGCTCTTCCGACATTCCCGGCAGCGGGGCGACGGGCAGCATCCGCTGCACCGCGATGGTCTGGGTGTCGATGTATTTGAGCAGGCCCTCGGGGCCGTGGCGGCGGCCGGTGCCGGAGATCCCGAGCCCGCCCGAGGGCGCGTCGACACTGCCCCAGGCCGCGATGAAGCCTTCGTTGACGTTGACCGACCCGGCATTGATCCGCGCCGCCACCTCACGTCCACGGGCGGTGTCCCTGGTCCAGACACTGGCGTTGAGTCCGTAGGCGGTGTCGTTGGCCTGTTCGACGGCCTCGTCATCGCTGGCGACCCGGTACACCGACACCACCGGGCCGAAGGTTTCCTCGCGGTAGACCGTCATACCCGGCCGCACGCCGGCGAGCACGGTCGGCTCGAAGAAGTACGGGCCGAGATCGGGGCGGTGCTTACCGCCGGCAAGCACCGTCGCACCCTTGGCGACCGCGTCCTCGACGTGCGCGCGCACCGTGTCCAGCTGCCGCTGGAAGGTCAGCGAACCCATATCGGCGCGGTAGTCGAGATCGGCCCCGAGCTTCACGGCCTCGACATTGGCGACGAACTCGCGCACGAACCGGTCGTAGACGGCGTCGTGGACATAGATGCGTTCCATCGATTCGCACAGCTGACCGGCCGAGGCGAAGCAGGCGCGCACCGCGGTCTTGGCGGCGGCCGAGACGTCGGCGTCGGCCAGCACCAGCAGCGGGTTCTTGCCGCCGAGCTCGAGGGAGTAGCCGATGAGCCGCTCGCCCGCCTGGGTGGCGATGGTGCGGCCGGTGGCGCTGGAACCGGTGTAGTCGACGTAATCGGCGCGGCCGATCACCTCACCGCCGATCACCGCGCCGCGACCGAGCACGATCTGCCACAGGCCCGCGGGCAGGCCGGCGCGCTCGGCGGCATCGACGGCCCACAGGGCGGTGAGGGCGGTCTGGTTGTCCGGGCGGCCGACGACGGCGTTGCCGGCCACCAGGGCGGGCAGCGCATCCGAGACGGCCAGCGCCAGCGGGTAGTTCCACGGCGAGATGACCGCGACGACGCCCTTGGGCCGATGCCGCACGTCGACCTTGGTCAGCACCGGCAGCACACCGCGCGGCTTGCGGGTGGCCAGCAGCTTCTCCGCGACCGAGGCGTAGTAACGGGAGTTGACCGCGACGTCACCGACCTCGTCGAAGGCGTGTACCCGGGACTTGCCGGTCTCGGTCTGCACGATGTCGAGGATCGCGTCCTGTTCCTTCAGCACGATGTCGTGGAAGCGGCGCAGCACCGCGACCCGCTCCCGGATCGGGCGCGCCGCCCACTCGCGCTGGGCCTGCCGGGCACGGTCGAAGGCCGCGTCGATATCGGCGGTCGAGGACTGCGGTAGGTCGGCGATCTTGCGGCCGGTCGCCGGAGCGAAGACCTCCACCGATGGCGCACCGCCCGCGGCGGCACGAGCGAGCAGCGGTTTCACCAAAGCCGGGGACAGCGCTTCGGCGTCGGCGTGCCGGGCAGTCGTCATGAGCGGCCTTCTCCTGCGGATCGGTGGATTAATTTGAACAGTGGTGTTAGATTAATATGCGTGACGAGCTCCATGTCAAGCTCTCCGATGTGCAGCACAGCCGTGAACCGATCCGCGCGATGATGGCAGGCCATGTCTGAGACCACCGCACGGCGCGGCAGGCCGCCGCAGACCAAGCAGCAGGCCGAGCAGGTGCGGTCGCGGATCGTGCTCGCCACCGCCGAGGTGTTCAGCAGGACCGGCACGCGCGGATTGAGCGTCGCCCAGATCATCGAGCAGGCCGGTATCGCCCGGCCCACCTTCTACCGCTATTTCGCGAATGCCACCGAGCCGCTGCTGCTGGTGCTCGACGCCTCCAACGAGGGCTTGGTCGAGGGCATCCGCACTGCGCTCACCGTCACCGCCGAAGGCGTGGAACTCGGCATCCGCCTCATCGACGCGTTCCTGGATTGGGCCCGCGGCCACGGCCCCATGCTGCGCCCACTGTTCGCCGAACTGCACGATCCGGCCTCCCCGGTATCCGGCTACCGCGAGCGGGCCCTCGACGAGATCCGCGCGACCGTGCGGGAGAAGTTCAGCGAGCTCGGCCGCCCCGTGCCGTCACCGCTGGATCTGGACGCCGCACTGCACGTCTGCGAGTACGTGGTCTACCGCATTTCGGCCGGCGCCGAGCCCGGGTCCGAGCCCGACTCGGAGACCGTCGCCGCCGCCCGCGTCACCATGATCCGCGTCGTACTGGCAACTCTCGGCAATACCGACGATCTGAACTACGCGATGGAGTTGCCCGGCATATTTCCGGCCGCGCCACGGTGACCGGCGGGCCTTACCGCGCAGGCCCGGACCCGCACGCGCAGTGAAGTCACTCACAGCGGAGCACGAATCCGACGGCACCGCACGGCCTTTCGCGACGATAGCCACGTGTTAGCCGGAGCGCGATGAACGGCCAGTGAGGAACTGCGGCGTTCCCGTCAGCAGGGTGGCCGATCGCCAACGGGTCATAGCCACGGGGTGTCCAGATTAGTGATACCGCACGATACAGGAACTAGAAAGCGCTGAGCCGCAGCATCGTTCGTCACTTCGTCGGATTCCGGCGCTAGTTACCGTCGGGTAATGTCCGCGGCGTCGATCACCCAGGAACGATCCCGAACGCATTCGTCATCGATTTCAGGAGCCCACGTGCTGCATTCTCGATTCGAATCCATCGGCGCCTATCTGCCTTCACATACCGTCACCACCGATGAGGTGTTGTCCCGGTTGGCAATTCCGCCGTCATTCGATCTGGAGCGAATCACCGGCGTGAAAGAGCGCCGTGTCCGCGACACCCGCCCTGGCCACGAGGAGGATTCGTTCACCTTGGCCATGGCCGCCGCGAACGACTGTTTGTCCAGGTCACGTTATGCGGCAACAGAACTCGACGTCATCATCTCGACCTCGATCACGCGCAGCAAGAACGCGACCCGGATGTACATGGAGCCCTCGTTCGCCTCGGCGATCGGGCGCGCACTCGGCGCAACCAACGCCATCACATTCGATATCTCGAATGCCTGCGCCGGAATGCTCACCGGTACCTACATTCTCGACAGAATGATTCGGTCGGGCGCGGTCCGCAATGGTCTCGTGGTGAGCGGTGAAGCCATCACACCTATTTCCGATACCGCGGTGAACGAGATCTCGGAGAAATACGATCTGCAATTCGCCTCGCTCACCGTCGGCGATTCCGGCTGCGCGCTGGTGCTCGATCAGGCGGTCGACGATGCCGACAAGATTCATTACATCGAGATGATGACGGCCTCGGAGTACTCGCACCTGTGCCTCGGCATGCCGAGCGACAAGACCCAGGGCGTGGCCCTGTACACCGATAACCGCAAGATGCACAACGAGTCCCGGTTCCTGCTGTGGACCGACACCCAGCGCAACTTCCTGGCCGAGCGTGGTCGCAGCTTCGCCGACGAGGAATTCGACTACATCATCCACCACCAGTTCGGCGCCGCCGCCGTGCCGTACATGAACGCGATCGGTGAACGGGAGTTCGGCACCCCGATGCCGCCGGACCTCAATGTCATCCACAAGTACGGAAATACCTCCACCACATCGCATTTCATCGTGCTGCACGATCAGCTCGGCGAGGACAACATTCCGGCCGGGTCGAAGCTGCTGATGATTCCGGCGGCCTCGGGGGTCGTCACCGGTTTCCTGTCCACCACCATCTCCTCCCTGAAGGTGTGATCATGGGCGTACGTATCACCGCCACCGCTGTCAGCCGGGCCGAGGACACCCGCAGCGTCGTCGAGAACAGCGGCCGGGCCGCGCGGCACTGCCTGGAACGGGCCGGGGTGCGGCCCGAGCAGATCGGGGTGCTGATCAACGCGGGCATCTTCCGCGATTCGAACACCGTGGAGCCGGCCGTCTCCGCGCTGATCCAGAAGGCCGCCGGTATCGGGCTCGAGTACGGCGTCGACGACCCGCGCACCTTCTCCTTCGACCTGATGAACGGCGCGGTCGGGGTACTCGACGCGGTTCGGGTGGGCACCGCGATCCTGGAGACCGGCAGCGCGACGCACGTGCTGATCGTCTCCGGCGACACCCATCCCTCGCTGACCCGCACCGCCGCCACCGAGGACTTCCCGTACGCGAGCTCCGGCGCGGCGCTGCTGCTCGAATCCACCGGCGGCCCCGAAGGATTCGGCCGCGTGCACAGCCTCAGCGGCGCCGGCGGGCCCGGAATCGAGGCGTACGTCGATACCGCGACGATGGGCACGGTCGGCCGCACCCTGATGACCGTGGTGCGCGAACCCGACGTCGAGCAGCGGTTGCTGGCACTGGCGACGGAGGCGGCGCTGGCCGCACTGGCCGACTCCGGTCACGCCGATCTGGCCGGCACCGCGCTCATCGCTTCCACGCCGAGCCCGGACTTCCCCGCGCGGCTCGCCGAATCACTCGGCATCGCCGCTGATTCGGTGCTGCTGCCCGACCTCGCCGACGGCGATCCGCATACCGCGGCCCTCACCCACGCCTACGACCTGGCGGCCGCAGGCGATGGCCTCGACCGGCACACCCACGTGCTGTTCGTCGCCGCGGGTGCGGGCCCGTCGGCGGCCGCGGTGCTGTACCGGCTGCCCGATCGCGCGGCGAGCGCCGGAGCGGCGGCGTGAGCACGGCGACCTACTGGCAGGCCATCGATCGCTTCCGCGCGGTGGCGCAGACCGACCCGGAACGCGATGCGGTCATCTTCCCCGCGCACGTGCCCGAGGCCGGGCCGCCCACCTATCGGACGCTGAGCTACCGCGAGTTGGATCGCTGGTCCGACACCATCGCCGAGCGCCTCACCGCCGCCGGGGTCGCCGCGGGCACCCGCACGATCGTGCTTGTGCTGCCGAGCCCGCAGCTGTACGCGATCATGCTCGGGCTACTGAAGATCGGCGCGGTGCCCGTGGTCATCGATCCCGGGATGGGCCTGCGCAAGATGGTGCACTGTCTGCGCGCGGTCGAGGCCGAGGCGTTCATCGGGATACCGCAGGCGCATGCGGTCCGGATACTGTTCCGTCGTAGCTTCCGGCGGGTACGCACCAGCGTCACCGTCGGGCGGCGGTGGTGCTGGGGCGGCGACACGCTGGCCGAATGGGGTCGCGAGCCGAGTGGTGCGGTACCGGACCGGGCACCGGCGGATCCGGGCGAGGTCCTGCTCATCGCCTTCACCACCGGCAGCACCGGCCCGGCCAAGGCCGTCGAGCTCACCCACGGCAATCTGGCCGCGATGGTCGACCAGGTGCACGCCGCGCGCGGTGGCATCGCGCCGGACACCTCCTTGATCACCCTGCCGCTGGTCGGCATCCTCGATCTGCTGCTCGGCGCGCGCTGTGTGCTGCCGCCGCTGATTCCGAGCAAGGTCGGGTCCACCGATCCGGCGCATGTGGTCGACGCGATCACCCGGTTCGGGGTGCGCACCATGTTCGCCTCCCCCGCCGTGCTCATCCCGCTGCTTCGCCAACTGCGGCGGCGGCCGACGCCGTTGCCGACCCTCGACAGCGTCTTCTCCGGCGGCGCGCCGGTACCGCACTGGTGTATCGCGGGGCTGCGCGAGGTCCTGCACGACGAGGCCAGGGTCTACGCCGGATACGGGTCGACGGAAGCACTACCGATGTCCACCATCGAATCCCGGGAACTGCTGGACGGGCTCGTCGAGCGGACAGAGCGCGGGGCGGGCGTCTGCATCGGGCGGCCCGCCGAGGGCATCGCGGCGCGGATCGTCGCCATCACCGACGATCCCTTACCGACCTGGACCGAGGCCGAGAAACGCGCGCCGGAACTGAACGGCACGCGCGGAATCGGTGAGCTCGTGGTGGCGGGACCGAACGTCAGCACCCGGTACTACTGGCCCGAGCGGGCCAACACCGCGGGCAAGATCGACGACGGCGCCCGCATCTGGCATCGCACCGGCGATCTGGCCACCATCGACGAGCAGGGCCGGATCTGGTTCTGCGGACGCAAGTCTCAGCGCGTCGTCACCGCCGCGGGACCGATGTTCACCGTCCAGGTGGAGCAGATCTTCAACACCGTCGCGGGCGTCGCCAGGACCGCCCTGGTCGGGGTGGGCGAGCCGGGTGCGCAACGCCCGGTGCTGTGTGTGGAACCGGAAGCCGGCGCGGACACCGCATCGGTGGTGACGGCCCTGCGGGCGCTGGCCGCGCGGTCGGAACTCACCGCCGCGGTGGACCACTTCCTGATCCACCCGTCGTTCCCGGTCGATATCAGGCACAACGCCAAGATCGGCCGGGAGAAACTCGCGGTCTGGGCCGCGAAGCAGTTACGCGGAAGTGGGGCTCGATGAGAACGGCCGCCTTGCGCGCGATTCCCGTCATCGGCTGGTTGTACCTGGTCGCCGGGCTCATCGCCGCGTCCGCAGGCAGGGCGCCGGCGCATCGGCTACCGCGTGCGCTGTGGTGGATCGACGCGTTCCTGAGCGTCGTCGTGCACGCGGCGCAGATTCCGTTCGCGCTGCGCGCCGCCCGCGGCAGCGGCCGTTCGGCGGGCGAAATAGCGCTGATGACACAGATTTTCGGGCTCACCTGGTGGCGCACGATCGACCACGGGCAGCGGGAGGACACGCGATGACGATTCTGGTGACAGGCGCCTCCGGCTTCCTCGGCGGGGCGCTGGTGCGGCGACTGGTGCGCGAGGGCGGGCACGAGGTATCGATTCTGGTGCGCCGCACCAGCAGCCTCGGTGATCTGGGCGAGCTCGCCGGCGTCCGGGTGGTCACCGGCGATCTGACCGACGAAGCCTCGCTGCGGCGGGCCACCGAGGGCATCGATGTGGTGTTCCACAGCGCGGCCCGGGTCGACGAACGCGGCACCCGCCGCCAGTTCTGGGCCGAGAACGTGCGCGCCACCGAGGTTCTGCTCGACGCCGCCCGCGACCACGGCGCTTCGCGTTTCGTGTTCATCTCGAGCCCGAGCGCGCTGATGGATCGCGACGGCGGCGACCAGCTCGACGTGGACGAATCACTGCCGTATCCGCGCCGGTACCTGAACCTGTACTCCGAGACCAAGGCCGCCGCCGAGCGCGCGGTGCTGGCCGCCGACGCACCCGGATTCCGCACCTGCGCGCTGCGGCCGCGCGCGATCTGGGGTGCGGGCGACCGCTCCGGCCCCATCGTGCGGCTGCTCGGGCGCACCGCCGAGGGCGCGCTGCCCGATCTGTCGTTCGGGCGCACGGTGTATGCGTCGCTGTGCCATGTGGACAATATCGTCGACGCCTGCGTGAAAGCCGCGACCGTCGACGGCGCCGCGGTGGGCGGTAAGGCGTACTTCATCGCCGATGCCGAACGCACCGATGTGTGGGGGTTCCTCGCCGCCGTCGCCGGCGACCTCGGCTACGCCCCGCCGGCCCGCACCCCGAATCCACGGGTGGTGCGCGCCGCCGTCGCGGTGATCGAGGCGATCTGGCGGCTGCCACCGGTGGCCACCCGCTGGTCGCCACCGCTGTCGCGGTATGTGGTCGCGTTGCTCACCCGCTCGGCCACCTACGACACCGCTGCCGCGGCCCGGGATCTCGGCTACCGGCCGATCATCGACCGGGACACCGGTCTCGCGTCCTTCCTGACCTGGCTCGCCGCCAACGGCGGCGTCACCGAACTCACCCGGACGCTGCGCTAGCCCCGCGCACCCGTCCCACCGATCAGCGAGGTAGATATGGCTACCGGCACCGTGTTCCGCCGGATCTCACCGACCGAACGCATGTATTTCCCGATGCGTGATCTGGCGCCGCCGTTCCTCATGCAGCTCGTCTTCCCCGGTGAGGGCGAGATCGACCCGGAGCGGTTGCGGCAGGCGGTCGCGGTCGCTTCGGCCGCGTGCCCGGGATCGCGGTTGGTGCGCCGGGGCCGCGACTGGGTCGACAGCGGTGTGCCCGCCGCGGTGCGGGTGGTGCGGGACCGGATGATCGACTACGACTCGCTCGACGATGATCCGGTGGTGCACAGCCCGATCGGGCCCACCGACGAATCGACCTGCGAGGTGCTGCTGCTCACCGCGCAGCCGGTGACCCTGATCTTCCGGGCCTTCCACGGCGTGATGGACGGCATGGGCCTGGTGACGTGGGCGTTGGCCGTGCTGGCGGCCCTGCGCGGCGAGCAACCGCGGCCCATGCCCGATCCGGTCGCCGACCAGGAGCTGGTGCGGCGCGTCGGCGCCCCGGGCAAGCCGACGTTGATGCTGCCGCGATACCGCGCCGCCGTCGGACATGGTCGCCAGGTCTCCGGCCAACCACGACATCTGTTGCGCCGCCGCACCATCGCGTCGAGCGCACCCGGCGCAGTCGCCAAGATCGCGGCGATCCTGGCCGAGCAGACCCAGGGGACCTCGCGGATCATGATGCCGGTGGATCTGCGCCGTCACGATCCGCAGCTGCGCTCCACCGCGAATCTCGCGCTCCCCCTGTTCTTCGACATCACCGCGGGAACATCGTGGACCGAGATCAACGACATGAAGCGCGCGGGTCTGGCGCAACGGCGCGAGCTGAATCAGATGGACAACAGCGGGTTGGCGCAGATCCCGCAGCCCGCGGGCCGTGCTCTGCTGCGCACCCTGAACTGGCTCGGCGCCGGGTTCGGCCGCAATCTCGCCTCGGCCACCGTGTCGCATATGGGCCGATTCGATCTGGACGAACTCGCCACACCCGGGTTCCGGCCGGTGTCGGTGCTGATCCTGCCGCAGCACAGCGTGGCGATGCCGCTGCTGTTCGGGTTGATGGAATCGGGCGGGAAATCCGAGCTGACGGTCTCGGCCCGCAATGGACGCGGTATCGCCGAGCGGCTGGATGCGCTGCTCGACCGCATCGTGGCGGGCTTGGAAGCCGGAGTACCCGCCGATGACGAGAGCGCGCGATGAGGGCCTGGGCGCGATTGGTCATCGCCCGGCCGCGCACCGTCCTCGCGGTGGTGATCGGGCTGATGCTGCTGTGCGCGGCCTACGGCGCGAGCGCGGCGGAGAAGGTCGGCGCGGCCGGATTCACCGATCCGGGTAGTGAATCCAGTCGCGTGGACGCGCTGGTCCGGGCGCAGGTCGGGCCGACCAGCGCCGACGTCGTCGCCGTCTATACCGCGCCGGACGGGCAGAGCCTCGAGGCGATCGGGCCGCAGATCACCGCGGCCATCGAACGGATCGACCCCGCCCTGCTGGCGCGGCCGGTGGAAAGTTACTGGAACAGCACTCCGCCGCGCACCCAGTTCCTGCGCTCGGCCGACGGCCGCCAGGGACTCGCGGTGGTCTTCCTCGCAGGCAACGATAATCAGCGCATCACTGCCTTCGCATCCGTCGAAGCCGACCTCCAGGTCCCCGGAATCGACACCAGGCTGGCCGGTTTCAGTGCGCTGGCCGATGAGATCACCACCCGATCCCAGCGGGATCTGATCGTCGCCGAGTCCCTTTCTCTCCCGATCACCCTGCTCATCCTGGTGTTGGTGTTCGGCGGGCTGGCGGCTGCGTCGATGCCGGTGCTGGTCGGTGCGCTGGCGGTGGGCGGCTCCTTGGCGGCCATCCGGGCCTTGACCGAATTCACCGAGGTCACCACCTTCGCGGTCAATATCGCGTCGCTGATCGGGCTCGGCATGGCGATCGACTACGGGCTGTTCCTGGTCACCCGATTCCGGGAGGAGAGAGCCGGCGGATGCGACCTGCCCGCCGCGATCGAACGGACCTGCGCGACGGCCGGGCGCACCGTCGCGTTCTCGGCCGCACTGCTGATCTGTGCCTTCGCCGGCACGTTCGTCTTCCCGCAGCCGGTGCTGAGATCGCTCGGGTTCGGTGCGATCGCAGCGGTCGCGCTGGCGGCGGCACTCTCACTGACCGTGCTGCCCGCGATGCTCGCGCTGTTCGGGGCCAGGCTCGGTGCCTCGCGCGAACGCGGCCGTACCGAGCGGTTCTGGGGCCGCGTGGTCGATGCGGTGCTGCGCCGTCCGGGTGCGGTCGCCCTAGGGGTGATGGCGGTGCTGCTGGTACTGGCGACACCGCTGCTGGGAGCGCGGCTCGGCGATATCGACCATCGCGCACTGCCCACGGACAATCCCATGCGCACCACCGTCGAGGAACTCACCGACCGTTTCCCGGCCGCCAACAGCGGGGTGACCGCGCTGCTGCACGGCCTCGACGGTGCGGCTCCGCAGGACGCGGCCATCGCGCAGGTGATGCGCGAGATCGGTGCCGTGCCCGGGGTGGGTCCGGTGTTCCAGGCCGGGCGCGCAGCGGATTTCGTCGTCGTCCACGCGATGCTCGACAGCGCCGACCGCAGCGACGAGGCCATCGCCGTCGTCGAGGCGGTGCGGGCGCTCGAACCGCCCGCGGGCACCGGCCTGCGGGTCGGCGGCGATACCGCGGCGACCATGGACAGCGTGGATTCGATCACCGCCGCCCTGCCCTGGATGATCGCGGTCATGGTGCTGGCGACCCTGCTGCTGCTCGGGATCGCCTTCCGCTCGATCGTGCTGCCGATCAAGGCGGTGGTCATGGCCTTCATCAGCCTCGCCGCCACCTTCGGCATCCTGACCTGGATCTTCCACGACGGACATCTGGCAGGCGCGCTCGGTGTGACACCGGGGCCGCTCGCCGCGGGCATGGTGGTGCTGATCATCGCGGTGGTGTTCGGACTGTCCACCGACTACGAGGTGTTCCTGCTGTCGCGGATGGTCGAAGCCCATCACGCGGGCGCGAGCACCGCCGAAGCGGTGCGCACCGGAACCCTGCGCACCGCCCGCGTCATCACCGCGGCGGCCGTGCTGCTCATCATCGTCACCGGCGCGTTCACCCTCTCCCCGCTCACCCCGATGCGCTTCCTCGGGATCGGCATGATCCTCGCGCTGATCATCGACGCGACCCTGGTACGCATGTTGCTGGTACCGGCGCTGGTTCAGCTGATGGGGCCGGTGAACTGGTGGATGCCCGGATCTCGCCGGCGCGCGGAGCCGAACCCCGATCCGTCGAACACCGCTGCGCGCACACCGATCTCGAGTGCCACAGCAGGAGGCTGACCAGCGCCGAACCACAGCCCGAACGGGGGTCAGCGATCGCCGAGGTCGTGCACGGCGCCCTCGGCGATCGACTGCAGCTTGTCCGGGTTGGCGACGTTGTGGATGGCGATGATGCGGCCCTCGGGATCGAGAGTGACGGTGAGGGTGGCGATCACCCGGTCGGGGCCGCGGAACAGCACACCGGCGGCACCGTTGATCTCGACCAGCTCGACCCGCATGTCGGCCGGCGCCACACCCTGGTAGGGGCGGGTGCCGATGGCCGCGAACCAGCTGGCCACCCGGTCGGCGCCCACCACGGGACGCATCGCCTGACGGACCTTGCCACCGCCGTCGGTCCACAGCGTGACGTCCGGGGCCAGCAGGTCCATCAGCGTGTTGATATCGCCGCCGGTCGCGGCCGCGACGAACCGGGTGGTGACGTCGCGCTGCTTGCCGCGGTCGGCGCTGAACCTCGGCCGCCGCGCCTGCACATGCCCGCGGGCGCGGTGCGCGGCCTGGCGCACCGCCTCCTCGGAGCGGTCGACGGCCTCGGCGATCTCGGCATAGCTGAAATCGAAGACCTCCTTGAGCACGAACACCGCCCGCTCGATCGGACTGAGCGTTTCCAGCACCACCAGCATCGCCATCGACACCGATTCCGCACCGGTGACGTCGTCGACGATGTCACCGGTGGTCAGGATCGGCTCGGGCAGCCACGGACCGACATAGGTTTCGCGTTGATAGCGGGTGGAGCGCAGGCGATCCATGGCCAGGTTGGACACGATCCGAGCGAGATAGGCCTTGGCGTCGGTGACGCGCGAACGGTCCACCGTCGACCACTTCAACCAAGCATCCTGCACCGCGTCCTCGGCGTCGGCGGCGCTGCCGAGGATGCGGTAGGCGACGGCGAACAGCAGGTTGCGGTGTTCGTCGAAGAGCTGCTGAGCGTCATCGGACGCTGTCATCGCGCACCTGCGCGGCGGGTGTAGCGGCCACCGCTGGGCCAGATCGCACCCGATCGCGGGAACTTGGTCATGCGCTGGAAGGTCGGCCACGGCGAAGAACTCACCGTCTCCTTGTACCAGGTCGCACGCTTACCGGTCAGGTACCAGCGGCGCGGCGTGCTGTCCGGCTTGGTGAACTGCACGACGGCGTCGTTGCGGCCGAGGCTCACCGGCGTGTGGTAGTAGCCGAAGCGGAACGCCTTGGGCTGCTTGCCTTTCAGCTCGCGGGCCAGGCAGACCGCGGCGTGCACACCGGTCGGCATGCCGCTCTGGCAGGTGCCGTGCATGAGGCCATATCCCTGTTCGATGGCGGCGGCGTCGCCGACGGCGTAGATGTCGGGGTGCGAGATCGAGCGCAGGGTGGCATCGGTGACGATGCGCCCGCGCTCGTCCACGGCACACCCTGCCGCGGCCGCCACCGGGTTGGCCCGGACACCGCT
The DNA here is from genome assembly GCF_059509835.1 of Nocardia sp. CDC519. NCBI lineage: Bacteria > Bacillati > Actinomycetota > Actinomycetes > Mycobacteriales > Nocardiaceae > Nocardia > Nocardia sp. CDC519. Next base: position 5,994,901 of record NZ_CM183377.1, read on the forward strand.
GGTCAGGAGCACCGCGTCGGCGGCGATGCTCTCGCCGTCGGCCAACTCCACCGAATCGGCGAGCACCTTCACCACCTCGGCGTCGCTGCGCACCTCGACACCGAGCCGGTCCAGCGTCGCCCGCAGGTAGGCGCGCGGCTTATCGGCCATGGCGGCGCCGGGTTCGTCACGTCCCAGCAGCATTACCCGCAGCCGCGGATACTGTTCGGCGATTTCGGCGGCCGCCTCGATACCGGTGAGCCCGGCGCCGCCGACCACGACGGTCCCGGCCTCGAGCCGGTCCAGGCGCGCGGCGAGGGCCGCGGCGTCCGCGGCACCGTCGAGGGTGAAGGCGTGCTCGTCGGCGCCGGGCACCCGGCCGGTGTCGGCGAGGCCGCCCAGGGCGTAGACCAGGCTGTCATAGCGCAGCAGTCGCTGGTCATCGAGGCGAACCGTCTTCGCGTCGGGGTCGATCGCCGCCACCCGGCCCCGGACGAACCCGACGCCGATGCCGTCGAGCAGTTCCGGGATGTCGAACTCGGCCAGCCGCTGCCCGGTCGCCACCTGATGCAGTCGCAACCGCTCCACGAAACGCTCGTCCGCGTTGATCACGGTCACCCGCACATCGTCGCGCCGCTTCACCCGGGCACCCAGGTTCACCGCCGCCGACATGCCCGCGTATCCGGCGCCGAGGACCAGGATGTCCCGCCGCGCCGTTTCCTTGGTCTCGTTGTGCTCGCGCATCGTCGTATCCCTTCTGAACAATCGGTCGATGCACCCGAGACGTAAGGTGGGCCGCCGAACGTGACATCCAGAAAAGTGACGTGCGTCACATGAATTGCGGAGATCCGAAACCGAGAGCGCGGATGACAACGCCTGCTCGGGCATCGCCGTGCGCTGATACGGGGATGGCACGCGTCGAGCCGGGCCCGGCCGGCGTTCACTCCACTCGGTGGCTCAACCCGCTGGCCCGCAGCACCCGACGCGCGGTCGCGGCGCGGATGGCGGCATCGGTGCCGATGATGCGGACGTGGCCGCGGGCGCGGGTGATGGCGGTGTAGAGCAGCTCGCGGGTGAGCAGGGTGGATTCGGGTTCGGGCAGGACGATGGTGACGGCGTCGTACTGGCTGCCCTGGCTGCGGTGGATGGTCATGGCGAAAACGGTGACCACGGAGGGAAATTGGGTGGGATGCACGAGGTAGGGTTCGCTGCCGCGTTGCAGGGCGACTCGCAACGACCCGTCGGGTTGGCGGATGACGACGCCGGTATCGCCGTTGTAGATGCGGGCCTCGTGATCGTTGGCGGTGACCAGCAGCGGTTGTCCCGGATACCAGGTGTTCTGCCCGGATTCGGGGCCTGCCCCCGCGGCGGCGGCCCATTCGCCGGCCATTCGGTCCCAGCGTTCGACGCCGAACGGGCCCTGGCGGTGGGCGCACAGCAGCCGATGTGATTCCAGCGCCGTGAGCGCGGCGGCGGCGTCACCGGCCAGGGCGGCCTCGGTGACCCGACGGGCGGCGGTGATCACGTCGGCGCGGACGGCGGCCACGTCCTCCGGTTCGCACAACGACAGCGCATCGCCGCCTTCGCGCAGCAATCCCAAGGCGGTCTCGGAGTCACCGGCCCGCACCGCCACCGCCAGATCGGCGATCCGGCCGCCGAACCGCCGCCCGCGGGTGAGCCGGACGATGCCGCCGCGCAACCGGGCCTGCTCCAGCTCGGTCAACGCCTCCGGATCCGCCGATGGCTCGGCCGCCCGGCCGATGATCTGGTCGAGCACCGGATTCGGGGCGCCGACCACCGGGCCTGCCACCAGGTCGGCGAGCACCGCGCCCGCGTCGACCGAGGCGAGCTGATCCGGGTCGCCCACCAGCACCAGCCGGGTGTCCGGGCGCAGCGCCGCCATCAGCCTGCTCATCATGGTCAGCGACACCATCGAGGTCTCGTCGACCACGATGACGTCATAGGGCAGCCGATTGAATTCGTGATACCGGAAGCGGGTGCCGCGACCGCGCTGCCAGCCGAGCAGCCGGTGCAGGGTGGAGGCGCTCAGCTCCGGTAGTCCGAGGTCGGCGGCCTGATCACGCACCGCTTCCTGCAACCGTGCGGCCGCCTTCCCGGTGGGGGCGGCGAGCGCGACCCGCAGGGCCGGCGCCTTCGGGTTCGCACGCTGATGGGCGTCGAGCAAGGCGATGATGCGGGCGATGGTGTGGGTCTTGCCGGTGCCCGGCCCGCCCGCGACGACGGTGGTCCAGTGAGTCGCGGCGAGCGCGGCGGCCAACCGCTGCCGGTCCGGCGCTGTGGACCCCGATTCCGTTGCGGGAGTGGCGAACAGCCGGTCGAGTTCGCGACGCACCACGGCCGGGTCGACCACCGGATGCCGGTCCGAGCGTTCGGTCAGCACCCGACGGATGGTCTGTTCCTGCTGGTAGTAGCGATCCAGGTAGAGCAGCGGCCCGCCCGCACGGCGATCCTCGACCAGCCGCAGCGGGCGCAGCGGCCCGGCCGCGCCACCGATCACGAGGGGGCTGACCCGCAAAGCCGCGAGCACGTCGTCGAATTCCGGCCACGGCAGGGAGGCCGGATCGACGGTGGTGTCCCAGGTTTCGTCGGCGTCGATGCCGATCTCGCGCATCCGGGCCAGCTCGAGGCACACCGAACCCGAGCGCACTGCCCGCACCGCCAAAGCCGCCGCGAACAACGCCGATTCGGACTCCTCGCGCCCGAGCCGGCCCAACCGCACGGCGACGTGCACATCGGCGGCCGAGAGCACCCCGGCTTCGTTGAACGCCCGCAGCAGCCCGGTGCCGCGCTGCGCGATCTGGATCGAGGTCACTGCGGCACCTCCCGCATCGGCCCTGCGGCATACCCGGTTCGGGCAGCACCGAATGCTCGCGCACTCACCGCGCACCGCCTGCCAGCAGATCCGAGAGCTCGGTGATCAATGCCGGCGGCGGAGTCCAATCGAACACTCCGCGCCCGGGCGGGGTCTCCGGTCCGATCATGCCGCGCACGAACAGGTACGCCGCACCGCCGAGATGGCGCGCCGGCTCATATCCGGGCAGCCGCCACCGCAGATAGCGGTGCAACGCCACCGAATACAGCAGGGCCTGCAGCGGATAGTGCGAACGCATCATCTCCGCGGCCATCCGATCCCTGGTGTAGTGCTCGACGGTGAGCTCGCCGGTGCCGAGCCGGTTGGTCTTGTAGTCGACGATGACGAAACGGCCGTCCGCGATGCGCAGCACCGCGTCGATGCTGCCGGTCAGGTAGCCGCGCAACGGGTTGTCGTCGAGGGCCTCGAGGTGATCGGCGTAGGTGGCGAAGACGTCGGCGGCGGGCAGATGTGCCCGTAGCAGTGCGGCGATCGCACGCAGGGTCGCGGCGTGCTCGCCGGCCTCGTCACCGCCGGCCAGCGGCAGCTCGAATTCCAGCTCGCACAACCGGTCCCGGGTCGCGATATCGGCGAGGGCGCCGAAGGGGGTCGGCGTGCGCAGCACCGCCAGCAGCGCGGTGGCCAGCAGGCCCGGATCGGCGGCGGCCATCATCTCCTCGATGCTCTCCCGGCAACGCGTCGCGACCTCGGCCGCCAGATCGGCGGCATCGGTGTCGATCCGCTCCAGCACCGCGTGCACCAGGGTGCCGAACTCGGCGCCGTAGGGCAGCTCGTTCATCAGCGACGGCGCACCCGCTTCGGGTTCGGCGGCGAGCACCGGCACGCCGGTGGGCTCGTCGTCGGGTCCGCGGCCGTCCTCGGGTTCGCTGTCCGGGGCGACGGCGTGCGCGGCGGCGGTCAGCGCCGAGTAGGAGGTGCGCCGCCATTGCTGGTCGAGCGTGCGGTCGAAGACGGCGGCGGCGAGTTCGCCGGTCATCGTCTCGACCTGCACTCGCCGCGGCTGCACCTGCTGCTCACCGTCGACGATCTCCACCGCCACCGCCGGTCCGGCAGCGGCGGCCCACGCCGTAAGCCTTTCCGCGACAGCGGTATCCGACGGAACCGGCACCCGCGGCGCGACCTGTTCGGCTCCGCCGGAACGGCCGAGCAGCATCCGGTGCAACGGCGCGTTGTCGGTGGTGAACGCGGGCGCCCACCACGCCACCACCTGACACATGGCGCGGGTCAGCGCCACGTAGAGCAGCCGCAGTTCCTCACCCGATTCCTCGGCCTCGGCGCGGCGTTTGCGCTCGGCGTAGCCGGGTGCGTCGGGGCCGCCCACATCGAGGACGCGGACCTCGTCATCGTGGAACAGCAGCGTCGCGGCCTTGGGATTCCGCGCGCTGTCCCAGGCGAACGGCAGATAGACGACCGGGAATTCGAGCCCCTTGCTGGCGTGCACGGTGGCGATCTGCACCGCGGCCGCGTCCCGATCGAGCCGCCGGCTGCGATCGGTGACGGCACCGGAAGCGGGATCGCGTACCCGGTCGGCCAGCCAGCGGGTCAGCGCGGTCAGGCCGTAGCCCTCGGAGACGGCGAGCTGATCGAGCAGCTGGGCGATATGGCGCAGATCGGTGAGCCTGCGTTCGCCGTTCTCGATGCCGAGCAGGCGCGGCGCCAGCTCGGACTCCGCGGACAGCTTCTCGAAGACCGCCGCGAACCCGGCTCGGGTGAACAACCGGGCGGCTTCGCGCAACTGCGCGCTGACCCGCCCGACCAGATCCGCTCCCCCACTGTCGATCTCGGCGGCGGTGATGCCGAGCAACGGCGTGCAGGCCGCAAGTCGTACCCTGTCACTGCGATGCGGTTGTTCGAGGGCACGCATCACCCACAACCAGTCGGTGGCGCTCTCGGTCGCGAAGACGCTGGTACCGCCCGCCAGCACCGAGGCGACACCCACCCGGTCCAAGGCCTCGCGCACGACGTCGATCTGGGAGCGGGTGCGCACCAGCACCGCGATATCTCCCGGGTCGATCGGCCGCGGCTCCGCGTGCCCGCCGGCCGCGTCGATCGTCGTCCCCGATTCCAGCAACCGCACGATATCGGCCGCCAGATCGGTGGCGACCTTGGCTCGCATCCGGCCAACGGTCGGGAATCCGGTCTTGTTCAGCGGTCCGGCGCCGGTGCGCGGCAGCACCCGCAACCGGAAGGGCGTGGGGTCCTGGTGGGGCCCGGACAGCCGCGACCACGGCCGGGTCGGAGCCACCGGATAGACGGTGATGGCGTGGTGGCCGAGTGCCGCGCCGCCCATCACCTGGTCGACGGCGGCGAGCAGACCGGCATCACTGCGCCAGTTCACCGTCAGTTCTCTGCGGGTCTCGGCATGGCCGACGGCGTCGAGGTAGCTCAGTACCTCGGCACCGCGGAAGGCGTAGATGGCTTGTTTGGGGTCGCCGACCAGCACCATCGTGGTGTGGCCGTGGAAGACGCGGCGCAGGATGTCCCACTGCAACGGGTCGGTGTCCTGGAATTCGTCGACCAGGGCCACCCGGAACCGGTCCCGGATCCGCAGGCACGCGCGACGGCCGTGCTCGGGATCGGTCAGCACCTCGTGTAACAGCACCAGCAGGTCGTCGAAATCACGCAGTCCCGCGAGACGTTTGCGGCGCTCGGTCTCGGCGCGCACCGCCAGGGCGAATGCGACGCGCTCCCCGGCCAGGTCGTCGGTGTCGGGGGCCAGCCGGGCGTGCCGGTCCCGGACCGCGGCCAGGGCAAGCGTATGCGCCTCTTTGATGGTGAACGGCGGTGCGGTGCGTGCGTAGCGGTGCAGGTACAGATCGTCGGCGACGGTCTCGGCCAGCTCGTCGACGTTCTCGACCAGCCGCGAGCGCATATCGTGTTCACCCGCCAGGCCCAGCTCGTCGAGCATGCGCTGACAGAAGCTGTGCGTGGTCGCGATGGCGCCGGCGTCGAAATCCGACAGTGCCGCCAGCAGCCGGGCCCGGCGGCGCCAGACCTCGTCCTCGTCGGCGGCGGCGAGGTACTCGACCAGCTCGTCCCCGCTCGCGCGCGCGGCCACCGGGTCGGCCAGGGCCGCCGCGACCCCGACGAAGCGATTCCTGGTGCGTTCGCGCAGTTCCTGAGTGGCGGCGCGGCTGAAGGTCACCAGCAGCAGCTGCGAGATATCGATCCCGGCCTCGGCGACATAGCGGACCGCGAGCCCGACGATCGCGTAGGTCTTACCGGTCCCCGCGCTGGCCTCGAGCACGGTGGTGCCGGTGGGTAGCGGGCCGACCGGATCGAAGGCGGTGTCCAGCGACGGCGCGGCAGCGGGCGGGGTGTGAATGGTCATGGCTGCCCCTGTTCCTCGGCACGCAGCAGCGGCGCCCACAGCCGGCGCGACAACGCACCGAAGCGGGTGCTCTCACTCGGTTCGCCAGGCGGAGCGGGCGCCGCCGTGAGGTCCTCCAGGCGCGGCGCCGAGCCCCAGATGTAGCGCAGATGACGGTCGGTGTGCTCACCGTAGGGGCCGGGACCGTTGGGCCCGCCGAGGAATTCGCGTTCGGCGGCAGCCAGCGCCTCCTCCACCGTGCCGCCGCGGAACCGGCGCTCGGCGTAGGCGGCGGTGGCCGCGGTGGCGATCGGCAACGGCTCGGTGAGGCCGGCATCACGCAGGGCGACCAGCTCGCGCAGGATGGTCAGCGCTTCCGGAGCCGACGGCGCGGTCAACTCCGAACGCCATGCGGGACGGCGGAATTGGCCCCGGCCGATGGTCACCGCCCGCCAGGGCCGGTCCTCGCCAGCGGCCAGCGCCAGCAGCGACACCCACGCCGTGATCCGGTGCTTGGGCGCGAGCCGGGAGTAGGTGGTGCGCACCAGGGTGTCACCGCGTACTTCGGGCACCGTCCCGGTCAACCGGCGTCCACCGCCGAGATCGAGCGCGATGTCGACCGCCCGCGCGGGCCGCTCGTACTCCGGTTGCGCGATCCGCACCAGGGTGTCGACGGTGTGTTCCACCTCGTCCAGCACGGCGCCGCCGAGACCGAACGGCGGCAGCGTGCCGCGCCGCCATTCCGCAGCCCGCAGCCCGGCCGGATCGGCGCCGGTGAGCCGAGCGGCCAGCATCCGTTCGCCGAGATCCCATTTCGCCAGGCCGTCCAGCTCGATGGGCAGCCGGTCGGCGATGTCGTCTTCCTGGTCGGGCACCCGCAGACCCAGGCGCTGCCACAGGAACGCGCGCACCGGATGTTCGGCGAACGACAGCAATTCGGCCAACCCGATATCCACCGGCTCGGCCGGCGGCAGCGGCTCGGGCAGAAACGGCGGACGCGGCCGCGGCTTTCCACCCGCCGCCCTGGCACCGGCCAACGCCACGGTATCGAAGCTGAACGGGCGCTCGGCATGGAAATTGCGGCGGTCGAACGACTGCAGGGGATGGCGGGTCACCACCTCCGCCATGCCCGCGGGCCCGACGTGCGCGCGCAACACGTCAAGGAGTTCGGCCACCGGAATGGCCGGTGGCCGATGCGTACCGGAGACCGGATCGGACCCGGTGTGCAGCAGCACCAGCCGCTCACCGGCGGCCATGATCGCGTCCAGCAGCAGTTGACGGTCCTCGGCGCGGTGATCACGCTCGCCGAGCAGTGGGTTGCGGGCGAGTACATCGTCACCGTCCACGCCGCCCGCACGCGGGAACACATCGTCGTCGAGGCCGAGCAGCACCACCACCCGGTGCGGCACCGACCGCATCGGCACCATCGTGCACACCGTCAGTTCGCCGGTGCGGAAGTTGGCCCGGGTCGGGCGCGCCGCCAGGCGTCCGGCCAACAGCACCTCGACGTCGGCCAGCCGCAGCGGCACCGCACCGGCGAAGGCGAGCGCGGCGGCGAGTTCGCGGCGGGCCTCGGTGCGGATCCAGGCCTGGGACTCGGGGACGTCGGTCAGCAGATCCAGGGAGCGGGCCAGCGAGGCGGCCCAGTCGTCGGCCGGTCGGGGGCCGCGCAGATCGCGGAGCGCGACGGCGAGCCGGTCGACGAATTCGGCGAAGCGGCCCGCGAGGTCGACGTCGTTGCTGTCCACATCGTCCAGCGGCAACGCGAGGTCGAGCCAGTCCTCGGAGCTCTCGCCTGCGGTGACGCCGAGCAGGATCCGGTCGACCGCGCTGTTGAGGGTGTTCTGCTGGAAACCGGCCAGCCCGAAGCTCTGGCGCTGCCGCTGCCCGATGCCCCAGCGCGCGCCGGTCTCGGCGGCCCATTCGCGCAGCCGCTCGATATCGTCGTCATCGAAACCGCAACGGCGGCGCACGGTTTCGGAGGCGGCCAGATCCAGCACCTGGGTGACGGTGACGCGCCCGTCGGCCAGTTCGAGCAGCACCGAGATCACCCCGAGCAGCGGATTGGTGACCGCCCGTCCACGATCGGCCAACCGCACCCGCAACCGATGCGCCGGATGTCCGGGGCGACCCGAATCCCCCACCGGCTCAACCGATCCCGCAATCTTCTGCCCGAATGCCGCCCGCACCAGCGGAGCGTACGCCTCCACCTCCGGGCACATGATCAGCACATCGCGCGGCTCGAGGGTGGGATCGGCGGCGAACATGGCGAGCAGGCAATCGCGCAGCACCTCGACCTGCCGGGCCGGGCCGTGACAGGCGTGCACCTCGACGGTGCCATCGGCGACGGCGGGAGTCACGGGCCAGCGGTCGGCGCGGATCCCGTCCTGCAACGCGTGCAGCAGGCCCGGCCGGTCGGTCGCCGGCGCCCCACCGCCCTCATGCCGGTCGGTGGCCGCGGCAGGCAACCGCTGCTGCAATTCGCGCACATCGCGAGCCAGTCCCGTGAGCAATGGGTGGTGCACGGCGGCCGCGGTCCGGTCCTCGGCCCTGGTGAGTGCCGGGGCGATGCCGCCGAGCGTGTCCCACATCGCCGGGCTCGGATGCGTCAGCCACAGGTGCACCTCGCGGCCCTCGGCCAGCGCCGCGAGCACCGCGAGCTGATCGGCGGGCAACCGGGTGGGACCGAACAGCGACACCCGCTCCGGCAGCGCCACGATGCCGGGTTCGGCGCGCAGCACCGCGCAGGCGGGCGCGAGCCGCTCGGCCGGGCTCGGCGTGCCGATCTCGGCGCGCAGGCAGCGCCACAGCTGCGGCTGCCAGCGCAGATCCTCCGGCACCTGCGATCCCGCCCCGTCGGTGTCGGCACCGGCCGCCCAGTCGTTGATGAGCTGCGGACGTTGCGCGCCGTAACTGTCGAACAGGGCCGCCAGGTGCGCGGCGGTGGCGTAGCGGCGCCCGGCCCGATGGCTGGATTCGCCGTCGCGCAGACCGAGGTGGCGGGCCAGCACCGCACACCAGGGCTCGGTCACCGACGTATCGATCACCCGCAGCAACGTCCACACCACGCGGTCGTGCGCCCACGGATCATCGGCGGGCGCCACCCCGCCCGCGGCGGCCAGCGCCTCGGCCACCAGCGCGGCGGGAGAGGGAAATTCGATATTGGCCGCGATGCCGTCGCCGGAGGCCGCCGCGGAAACTCCGAGCACACCCGAAAGCCGCTGCGTCAGCCACCGTTCCACCCCCTTGGCCGGCACCGCGACCACTTCGGTGGCGAATGGATCGGGCAGCGGCTGCGCCAGCAGCGCGGCCAAGCCGTCGGCCAGCGCGTCGGCGCGTTCGCCGCGATGGATGTGCAGCGGCATGCGCGCCCTTTCCTCCGATGCGGTCCGCCTCGGCACACCCGGCCATCCTCACCGGCCCCGGGTCGAGCACCTCGGCGCTTCGTGCTCTCGTTATACGCCCAGCGACCGACGCGCAACCGCAGCGGCCCATCGCACCCCACGTGACATAGGCCACACACCCGATCGATATTCGGCCGTGTCGTCCCGGCATCCGGCGGGGGCTGTGCCACAGTCCTTCCCCGGGGAGGAACGGGAGACTGCACCGAAAGGCTGGTTCGCGTTTCATGGATGCGATGGTGATTCCCCTGGTACCGAGAGGCGGCTTCACTGTCCGCCGCATCGGCGACCGCTGGGAGCTCGTCAATTCGCGCTGCTACGGGCGCACCGTCGTTCTACACTCGTGGCCGCGCGATCAGCACGCCGAGGCCTTCGAGCACTGCCATCGCCTCAACGAGGGCGCCACCGCGGCGCGGCAGGTGCAGCACCGCTGATCCGCGCGAAAGTTCTTGCCACACAAGACCACCGCTGCCGTAGCACAGGTGGCCGCTGAGCTCAAGACGTGCGTCGAGCGCACGGATATGCCAATGTGGTCCCTCGTGCGTTTCCCCATGGCCGCTACCGGGGCCAAACCCCGCGTCGCCGCATCCGCCTGTGTCCTTGCCGCCGCCGCCATCGCGCTTCCCGGTGTGCCCGCCATCCTGCCGACCGCCGCTGCCGCGCCGCTGGCCCACAGCCAAGCGTGCCTGCCCGGTTTCGACTGCGATATGAGCAACCGGATCGCCAGTGTGAACGCCTACCTGAAGAACCGGCCCGGCGTCACCGGCTATGTGCTGCGCGACCGGGTGAGCGGCGGCGTGTACGCCAACGAGCACGCCGAGGATTCGGTGTGGACCGCTTCCACCATCAAGCTCGCCATCGCCGCCGACCTGCTCAACCGCGCGCGCGTCGGCGCCATCGGGCTCTCCCCCGAGGACCGCTCGCTGATGGAGTCGATGCTGGCCACCTCCAACGATCAGGCCACCGACGTGCTGTGGAACAAGTACGCGGGCCTGGACCGGATGGCCTACAACAACGCTTTCCGCGCCAACGGCATGACCGGCCTGGTTCCGCAGCCCACCAGCACCGCGCTGTTCCCCGACTGGTCGTTCCAGAAGTGCACCGCCGCCGATCTGGACCGGCTGATGTCGCATGTGCTGGACCGGATGCACCCCGACGACCGCAACTACCTGATCGACCGCATGCGCAAGGTCGACATGAACCAGCACTGGGGTGTGTGGGGCGCCGGTGCCGCGATGCGGCCGGGCCTGAAGAACGGCTGGTCGGCCGAGCAGGGCGGCTGGGTGGTCAACTCCGTCGGCTTCGCCGGCCCGGGTGAGCGCTACACCTTGTCGATCATGACGTCGATGGGCGATCAGGGCGGCTACACCGACGGTGCCGACACCGACACCAAGATCGCCGAGATGCTGCTGGCCGGACGCTGAGCCATGATCCGGCTCCGGGTGCGGTCACTCGGAGCCGGACCGGTCAGTTGATGCGCCGCAACCGCATCGGCGCGTCGTCGCGGGGGAACGGAATCGTGGTGAAACCCCACGGCATGCGGTACGGCTCGGGGATGGACCACTCGTAGTCGCGCACCAGTGCCGCGATCACCGTCTTCACCTCGAACGTGCCGAAGTGCATGCCGATGCACTTGTGCGAGCCAGCACCGAACGGCATCCAGGCCAGCCGATGCGATTTGTCCTCGCGCCGCGCTTCGCTGAAACGCTCCGGATCGAAGACCTCCGGGCTGGTCCACAGTTCCGGCAGCAGGTGATTCACCTGGTAGGCCAGATCGACCGGGGTGCCGGCGGGAATGTAGTGCCCGCAGATCTCGGTATCGCGCACCGCGCGCCGCACCAGCCCCGGCACCGGCGGCATCAACCGCAGGCTTTCCTTCACCACCAGATCCAGATCGCGCATGCGCTCGAGTTCGGCGATGGTCGGCGGGGCGCCGGCACGATCGGCCGCCCTGACCTCCTCCCGCACCCGCTGCTGCCAATCGGGATGTTTGCCGAGGTAGTAGGCCACCGCGGTGGCGGTGGTCGTGGTGGTGTCGTGGGCGGCCATGATCAGGAAGATCATGTGATTGACCACGTCGGCGTCGCTGAATACCGAGCCGTCGGCATCGCGGGCATGGCACAGGCCGGAGAAGAAATCGGCCTCCTCGCTGCGCCGCTTCTGCGGCAACATCGCCGTGAAGTACTCCTCGAGCACCTTGCGCCCGCGCAGCCCGGCCCGCCAGCGGCCGCCCGGCATGGGATGGCGCACGATGGCCAGGCCCGCGTGCGTGCAGTCGACGAATGCCTCGGTGAGCCGGCGCCGCTGCGGGCCGACGTCGGCGGCCATGAACGTCTCGCCGGCGATATCGAGAGTCAGTTCCTTGATGGTGGGAAACAGTTTGACCGTGCGACTGGCGCCGCGGCCGGGCGGCACCCAGCGGTCGACCACCTCGCGGACCACCGGCGTCAGCGCGGCCAGATGCGCCTCCAGCCGTTCTCTGGTGAAGGCCTGCTGCATGATCCGGCGATGGAACATGTGCTCGTCGAATTCCAGCAGCAGCAATCCGCGCCGGAAGAACGGGCCGATGAAATAGTCCCAGCCCTGGCCGAAATCGCGGCGACGCCGGCCGAGCACCTCATCGATGGCTTCCGGACCGGCGGCCAGCACCCGCTCCATCCCGAGCGAACTGTTGAGCGTGACCGGTCCGTAGCGGCGGTAACGATCCATCATCTCGGCCGGACCCCAGCGCATGTAGTGCAGCGCGCGGCCGAGGTACGGCAGCCCGGCGTCGCCGTCGACGGCGGTCGCGGTGCTGCCGGAGGGTGGGTTGGCGAGTACTCGGCGCCGGGCCGGGATCAGGCTCAATGCCCGATCGATCGGATGCGCGCGTGGGATCTCGATCAATGCCGAATTCTCGGATTCGATACGCACGCGGGCTTTTTCGACGGCGGCACGGTCGACGGTGACCATGGCAGACCTCCCTGGGCGAGGAACCTCCATGGTATTCGCTTTCGGGTGTTCTCCGGCGGCTTCGCCGGAATCCGGCCTCACTTCGTACAGTGAACAACGGTGCGCGATCGCACCGACACGCCCCGCCGACGGGGATCTCACCGTGACGATGCCGGGGCCGCCGACTACCGTGTGCCATGTCAGAAACGTTCGGCGGGGTCGACCCCCAGTCTGTCGAGGAGCAGCGACGATGAGCACTGAAACCGTGGAGAACCGTCGTCACCAGGTGGTGGTGATCGGTTCCGGCTTCGGCGGCTTGTTCGGGACCAAGCACCTCAAGAATGCCGATGTCGACGTCACCCTGATCTCCAAGACCTCGACCCACCTGTTCCAGCCCCTGCTCTACCAGGTCGCCACCGGCATCCTGTCGGTCGGCGAGATCGCGCCCGCCACCAGGCTGGTGCTGCGCAAGCAGAAGAACGCCCAGGTCCTGATGGGTGAGGTCATCGATATCGACCTGAAGGCCAAGACGGTCACCTCCCGGCTGCTCAACCAGGACACCGTCACCTCCTTCGACAGCCTGATCGTGGCCACCGGTGCCCAGCAGTCGTATTTCGGCAACGACCATTTCTCCACCTTCGCCCCCGGCATGAAGACCATCGACGACGCCCTCGAGCTACGCGGGCGCATCCTCGGCGCCTTCGAGCAGGCCGAACTGGCGAACACACAGGAAGAGCGCGATCGCCTGCTGACCTTCGTCGTGGTCGGCGCGGGCCCGACCGGTGTCGAACTGGCCGGGCAGATCGCCGAATTGGCCGACCGCACCCTGGAAGGCACCTTCCACAACATCGATCCGCGCGATGCGCGCGTGGTGCTGGTCGAAGGCGCGGGCGCGGTGCTCGGCCCGATGGGCCCCAAGCTGGGTGGTAAGGCGCAGCGGCGGCTGGAGAAGATGGGCGTGGAGATCCAGCTCAACGCCATGGTCACCGATGTGGACGCGCACGGCGTCACGGTGAAGGATCCCGACGGCACCATCCGCCGCATCGAATCCGCATGCAAGGTGTGGTCCGCCGGTGTGCAGGCCAGCCCGCTGGGCAAGATGCTCGCCGACCGCTCCGACGGCACCGAGGTGGACCGCGCCGGACGCGTCATCGTCGAGCCGGACCTCACCATCAAGGGCCATCCGAACGTCTTCGTCGTCGGCGACCTGATGTCGGTGCCGAACGTGCCCGGTCAGGCCCAGGGCGCGATCCAGGGCTCCACCTACGCCGCCAAGCAGATCAAGGCGGGCCTCAAGGGTCACACCCCCGAAGAGCGCAAGCCGTTCAAGTACTTCAACAAGGGCAGCATGGCGACGGTGTCGCGGTTCAGCGCCGTCTGCCAGGTCGGCAAGCTGGAGTTCGGCGGGTTCATCGCCTGGCTGGCCTGGCTGGCGCTGCACCTGTACTACCTGGTCGGTTACCGCAGCCGGATCATCACCGTCATCCAGTGGTTCGTCACCTTCCTCGGCCGCACCCGCGGGCAGATGGCGGCCACCGAGCAGTGGGTGTTCGCCCGGTTGGCGCTGGAGGCGATGAACGGCGAGGACGAGGGCGAGGCCGAGGTGGTGATGTCGGCGCTCGGCGACCCCTCGGCGAACAGCTGGAAGGCCGCCACCAGCGGTGCGGGACCGACAACCGAGGTGGCCGCCGACGGAAAGCCGGAGCACGCGCCCGCCGAATCCGATAGGACTCGCGCTACCGGCTAACTTCGGGCAATCGCAGTGGCTCCGATCGGCCCGTGAAACCACCCATCCGGGTGTGCGCCGAGTCCGAATGTCGAACAGACATCGGACTCACTCCGGATGAAAGGCAATCATGGCCACAGCCAAGCACAGGATGATCCACCCGCAGCGGCAGAAGGTCGGGTCGATCGTTGTGGCGGGCGCGGTTCCACTCGTCATGGCGCTCGTCGGCACGGGCACCGCCACGGCCACCACGGCGCCGGCTCAGCCGACGACGATGAGCGGTCACGCGCCGAGCACGGCACCACTCGGCGGTACCGCGGCGGCACCGATCGCCGAGCCGAACGCACCGCAGCAGGCCTCCGACGCGCCGGCCACGGCCCCGGAGGCGCTGACGGCGGCTCCGGGCACCGCACGGCAGTCGGCGGCCGAGCCCGGCGCGCACACCACGCTCGCGTGGTCGCGCCCGGTCCCCGACAAGTCCTACCTCGCGCCCCTCGGCGATCTGCACGCCCCCACGCAGGTGCAGCCGGTCGCGCCCATCGCACCGCCGCCGGGCCAACTGCGTTTCGGTGACGTCGCCATCGAGTCGCCGGCCTGGCTCGACCCCCAGCAGGCCGCGCAGGTCAACGACGGCGCAGCCAACGCCGAGGCCGGCCTGGCGACCTTCCTCGACTCCGTCGGCATGGAACGCAGCCGCTCGGATCGGGTCGCGAGCCAGACCATCGGCGCGGCCGCGGTCGGCGCGGTGGCCGGGGCGAGCGCGAGCACTCCGCTGGCGGCCACCTCGGCCGTCGTCGGCGCGGTCGCCGGTCTGGTCGCCGGAGTGCCGTTCCTGCCCGCCGGACTCGTCGCGGGCCCGATGCTCGGCGCCGCCATCGGCGCCGCGGTGATCGCGGTGCCCGCTGCCGCGATCGGTGCCGCCGCCGGCGCCGCCATCGGTGCCGCCGACGCGCTCGCGGCCCCGCCGCACGGTCAGCCGGTCGAGGCCCAGCCCGCACCGGGCGGGGTCGTCACCTCCTGATCCGGGCGACAACGCCGGAAAGCGACATCCAGCCCCTGCCCGACAGTCGGATTCACCGAGCCGGAGCAACCACTCATCGACTGTGGTGCCCCGGCTGCCTGATCCCGGCTCCGGTCGGGGGCTGGATCGTCGATACCGTCAGCGACCTTTCGGTGTCGCCACCAGGACGATGATCGCCATCGCCACCAGGATGAGGGCGCCGACCGTCGTCGCGGCATGCATCCCGTTCACGAACGATTCCCGCGCGGCCTCGACGATCTCAGGCCGGTCGCCGTCGCGCGCGAGCGTCTCCCCCAGCGTCGACTCGAAGCTCCCGCCCGAGCGGAACACCACCGCCGCCAGTGAGCCGAGCAAGGCCAGACCCAACGCATTGCCGAGTTCGAAGCTGGTCTCCGAGATCCCCACGGCCGATCCCGCGCGCTCGGGCGGCACCGACGACACGGCCACCTCCGACACCAGCGTGAAGGTGATGCCGTAGCCGATACCCGCGATCGCGGATCCAGTGATATACCAGGCCAATCCGCCGTCCACGCCGACGCCGAGCAACATCAGATTGCCGATCGCCGCGGCGAACAACGCCATGGCGAAGGTGATCCGCACCCCGAAGCGGTGCCCCACCGTCGCGCCCGTCATCGAGAAGATGAACACCGCGATCGCCATCGGAATCCCCAGCAGCGCCGCCACCAGCGGATCCCTGCCGGTGACCGACTGCAAGTAGATGCTGGCCAGATAGCTCATCGCGGCCAGCGACATCATCCCGGCCAGGCTGGAGCCGATCGCCACCGAGAACTGGCCGCGACCGAACAGCGCCAGATCCAGCAAGGGCTCGTCGAGGTGGCGCTGCCTGCGTACGAACATCGTCAGCACGATCGCGCCGATCAACCCGATCACCGCGGCCTCGGCGTCGGGACCGTGTTCGGCGGCGTGCTTGACCGCGTACACCAGCGGCAGGATGCCGCCGATGGACAAGGCCACACTCGGCAGATCCAGCGGGCCGAGCGAGTTGGCGCGATGTTCGGGCAGCAGCACCGGCGCGAGCGCGAGCAGGATCAGCAGCACCGGCACGTTGATCAAGAACACCGAACCCCACCAGAAGTGGTGCAGCAGCACCCCGCCGATGATCGGGCCCACCGCCGAGCCGCCGGCGAAGAACGCCGTCCACACCCCGATCGCGGTGGCGCGCTGTTTGGCGTCGGCGAACAGCGTCGAAATCAGTGACAAGCTCGACGGCAGCAACGTGGCACCACCGATGCCCATGAGCGCCCGCGCGGCGATGAGCACACCCGCGCTCGGGGCGAAGGCCGCCACGGCCGAGGCGATACCGAAGACGGTCGCGCCGGCCAGCAGGATGCGCCTGCGCCCGATCCGGTCGCCGAGATTGCCCATGGTGATGAGCAGGCCCGCGATCAGGAAACCGTAGATGTCGAGAATCCAGAGTTGTTCGGAGGCCGAGGGGTCCAGATCGACGGTCAGCGTGGGCAGCGCGAGGAACAGCACCGAGACGTCCATCGACACCAGCAGCACCGGCAATACCAGCACCCCGAGGCCGAGCCAGGCCCGCCGCGGGGCCACGCTCGAATCCGGGGCGGGCCGCACCGCCTCCACGTTCGTCATCCACCGATTCCTCTCGCTGACGCGTACGACGTACGCATGAAGTCCGGGTACAGTGTACGCATCCTGGCCGGACATCGAAAGGCAGTCATGGGATGACCGAGCCGAAGCTCACAAAAGCGGCCATCGTCGACGCGGCGATCGAACTCGCCGACAGCGACGGGCTCGAGGCGCTGTCGATGCGCCGGATCGCCGATCGTCTCGGCGTCGGCGCCATGTCGCTGTATCGGCACGTCACCAACAAGGACGAGCTGATCGCGGCGATGACCGACGAGGTCGCCGGCCGCTACCCGTATCCGTCGACCGCCGAACGCGACTTGACCTGGCGTGACCGCGTCCGGATCGCCGCCGAGATCGATTGGAATCTCTACCAGCAGCATCCGTGGGTGCTGCTGACCTTCGCGGTGCCGCGCTACAGCTTCGGCCCGAGCAGCATGGGGTGCCTGGCGTGGCTGGTCGAGGGCTTCCGCGAATTGAACGTCAGCACCCACGAGGCGACCCAGATGGCTTTCGCGGTCTGGAACTACATCTCGGGCGCGACCCTGCCGCATATCAGCTCGGCGCTGCTGACCAGCAAGGGCCTCGACTCCGATGACGAGAACGGTTTGCGCGCGCTGCTGGCGGGCCGTCCGCTGCATCCGGTGCCGCCCGCGCTGGCCGAGCTCGAGGGCGCCGACGACGGCCGCTTCGCCCAGGTCGACCTGCTCCAACTCGGTCTGGACGCGCTCTGCGACGGCTTCGCCGCGCGCGCAGCGGCCCGGGCCGGCCACGCATCGGATTGACCTGAACAACACTTCAGGTTGCAGGCTGGGTTCCGACCCCGATCATCAGGAGCCGCCATGTACGCCATCCGCCTGCACGCTTTCGGTCCGGCCGAGAATCTGCGCTACAACACCGTCCCCGATCCGGTACCGGGCCCCGGCCAGGTCCGCGTCGCGGTGGCAGCCGCCGGAGTCCATCTCGTCGACACCGCGCTGCGCCGCGGCGAGCCCGGCCCGTACCCGATTCCCGAGCTGCCGACGATTCCCGGCCGGGAGGTGGCGGGCACCGTCGATCGCGTCGGCACCGACGTCGATCCGGCGTGGCTCGGCAAGCCGGTGGTCGCGCATCTGGGCGCGGTACCGGGCGGCTACGCCGAGCTCGCGGTGACCGATGTCGCCCGGCTCCACGATATTCCGGCGAATCTCGACGCCGCGGCCGCGGTGGCGATCATCGGTACCGGGCGCACCACCATGGGCATTCTGCAATTCACCGATCTCGGCCCGGACGATGTCGCGATCGTGACGGCAGCGGCGGGCGGCATCGGCACCTTGCTGGTGCAGTACGCGAAGAACGCGGGCGCGACGGTGATCGGGCTGGCCGGTGGGCCGGCGAAAACCGAGCTCGTGCGCGCCAACGGCGCCGATATCGCGCTCGACTACCGGCAGGCGGACTGGCCCGATCGGGTGCGAGATCGCCTCGGCGGGCGGCAGGCGACGGTGCTGTTCGATTCGGTCGGTGGCCCGATCACCCCCGCCGCGCTCGACCTCCTCGGCCCCGGCGGACACCACGTGATCTACGGGTGGTCCAGCGGCGAGCCGGCGCGGATCGGTGACGCGGAGGCCGAGCGGCGCGGTATCCGCTCCGAGACGGTGGTCGGCCCGCCGATGCTCGAACGGGTCGGCGGCGATATCCGGGTGCTGGAAAAGCGCGCGATGGCCGAGGCCGCCGCCGGACGCTGGAAGCCAGCGGTGACCCGCTTCCCGCTGGCGGAGGCGGCCGCCGCGCACCGCGCGCTGGAGAATCGCGAGACCACAGGGAAGGTCGTCCTCGAACCCTGACCGGCGTCGCGCTCCCGGCGGCTCCATAGGCTGCAGGCGTGGGCAGCGCGGCGACTACTGGGCCATCGGGTGGCATGACGGCACGAACGGACGTCGTCGTCTGCGGACTCGGCCCGGCAGGACGAGCGCTCGCCCATCGTTGTCTGGCGCACGGACTCTCGGTCGCGGCGGTGGATCCCGCACCCCGGCGGCAGTGGACGGCTACCTACGCCGCATGGGCGGACGAACTCCCCGAATGGCTCGATCCCGGGGTGATCGCGGCGACCGTCGATCGGCCCGTGGCCTGGGGCGCACGCGAGCACCGCCTCGAGCGCCGATACGTGGTGCTCGACTCCGAGCGGCTGCGGTCGGCACTCGATATCACCGGCTCCCGCGTGCTCGCCGATCGTGCCGTGCGACTCACCGCTCACACCGTGACGCTGGCCTCGGGAACAGTGCTGCGAGCCGAGCGGGTCATCGATGCGCGCGGGCTGGCACGGGCCTCGTCGCGAGCCGAGCAGACCGCCTTCGGTGTGGTCGTCGCGGCCGAGCGGGCCGCCGGTGTCGAGCCCCTGTTCATGGACTGGCGTCCGGACAACGGCGCACCGGCCGAGGCGCCCCGATCCTTCCTCTACGCGGTACCGCTGGGCGCGGGCGCGATGCTGATGGAGGAAACCTGCCTCGCCGGGCGCCCGGCCCTCGGCCAGACCGAGCTGGCGGCACGGTTGCATCGGCGTCTGCGTGCCCGCGGCATTCGCCTCGACGGCGGCGAGCGCGTCGAGCGGGTGCGGTTTCCCGTCACCGGTGCCAGGCCGGGCCGTTTCCGCTTCGGTGCCGCGGGCGGGTTCATTCATCAGGCCACCGGTTACAGCGTGGCCGCGGCACTGACCGCGGCCGACGCCGTGGTCGCGGGCGGTTCACCCGCGCCGCCGGCAGCGCGCGTGGTCCACGGTTTACGCGAGGCGGGATTGCGGGCACTGCTGCGGCTCCCACCGGCCGATCTTCCCGTTTTCTTCGACACCTTTTTCGACCTGCCCGAGGAATGGCAACGCGCGTACCTGTCGGGCCGCACCGATGTGACCGGGACCGCCGCGGCCATGGGCACGCTGTTCGCGCGGCTACCGGCGCGGCTGCGGACCCGAATCGCGGCAGCGACACTCCGGTTACCGTTTGACGAGCGAGGTCGCCGAGATTCGTCCATGATGGGGTGATGCGGTCAATCTGGAAAGGCTCGATCGCGTTCGGGCTGGTGAACGTCCCGGTGAAGGTATATACCGCCACCGAGGACCACGACATCCGCTTTCATCAGGTCCACGCCAAAGACGGCGGACGGATCAAATACGACCGGGTCTGCACGGTGTGCGGGAAATCGGTGCAGTACGCCGATATCGACAAGGCCTATGAATCGCCAGAGGGCGACAAGGTGATCCTGACCGACGAGGATTTCGCCAAGCTTCCGGTGGCGGAGAAACACGAGATCCCGGTCCTGCAATTCGTGCCGAGCGATCAGATCGACCCGATCCTGTTCGACAAGACCTACTACCTCGAACCCGATTCGAACACCCCAAAGGCCTACGTGCTGCTCGCGGCGACCTTGGAGCGCATCGAACGCACCGCCCTCGTGCACTTCACCTTGCGCCAGAAAACCCGGCTGGCCGCGCTGCGGGTCCGTGACGGCATGCTCGTCCTGCAGACGCTGCTGTGGCCCGACGAGGTGCGTTCGGTGTCGTTCGAATCGCTGGAGAACGCGACCAAACCGCGTCCGCAGGAAATCAAGATGGCCGAGACACTGGTCGATTCCATGTCGGAGGATTTCGATCCGAGCGAATTCACCGACGAATACCAGATCGAACTCAAACGGGTGCTCGACGAGGCCATCGCCAGCGGCACCGGCAAGGTCCCCGAACAACCCGAGGCCGAACCCGTCGCCCAGGACGCCGAGGTCGTCGACCTGGTCGCCGCGTTGCAGCGCAGCCTGGAAGCCAGCGGGCGCCGCACCGAGGACGGCAAGAAGCGGGCGCCGGCGAAGAAGACCGCCGCTAAGAAGGCCGCGAGCAAACGCGCCCCCGCCAAGAAGACGGCGGCCAAGAAGACCGCCACCCGCAAAGGCGCCTGACTCGCGCATACTCCTGGCAAACTGATCGCATGGACCCCGCCATCGCGATCGTCCCCATGGGCCTCGGCCACCTCCGTCAGGTCCTCGACCTCGGACACGAGGTCTACGACACCTCGGTCAAGCCCTACACCTCCTGGTCGCTGACCTCGGTGGCCGAGCATCTGGACAGCCCGGACAACGCGTGCTGGGTGGCGGTCGACTCCGACCGGGTAGTGGGTTTCGTGCTCGGCTCGATGGAATTCGAGCTGCGCGACGACTGGGGCTATCTGGAATGGATCGCCGTGGCCCCGGATATGCAGGGCCACGGCATCGCGGGCAGGCTCGTCGACGCGTGCTGCACCGCGCTGTTCGCCCGGGGTGCCCGCCGCATCGTCACCGATGTGGAATCGAGCAACGAGGCCTCGGCGAAACTCATGCAGCGCAACGGTTTCGACGCGGCGACCACCATCACCCTGTTCGTCCGCGCCGATCCCGCCGCACCCGAGGTGGACGCCGACTCCCCCGGCCTGTCGCCGTCGACCAAACGCACCCTGGCCCGCACCGGCCGCCTGCGCCGCTGACACTCAGCCCGGCGCCGCCGCGCGGCGCTCATATCGCGCCCGCGCCCGCTCGTAGGCGTCGCGAAGCAGCTCGCGTACGGTCTCGCCGGTGCGCGGCCCCGGATTCACCACCGCCACCCAACCGGCGCCGGCGTAGACGGGGTGCGCGAGCACGGTATCGCCGGCGGCGAAGTCGGTATCGGGGTCGATCTCACGCGGCGAACCGCCGGTCCAGGCGGTGAAGGCCTCGCGGCTCACCGCGATATTGACCCGGAACGCCCCCGGCCGGTCCAGGTCCGATTTCTCGTCGCCCGGATAGTTCTTGGTGACGATCGTGGCGAACGGCTGGGTCGTGGCCGGGACTTCACCGCTGGGTGAGTAGTAGAAGAACAGGTCACCCCAGGCGATCTCGGGCGAGCCGTCGCCGGGCCCTGGCCGCAACGTCAGGACACCGTCCAGGCCCGCCACATAGTCGATGATCTCGTCGATGCTCATGCATTCCAGCGTTTCATTAAAGTGCTTGTGGAGACCTGGCCGAGCATCTGCGCTGTTGGACAAGGAACGCATCGTGGAAACCCTGCACTCGCCCTTGCGAACAGTCGACGTCGCGCGCCGCGCGGGCTACTCCGTTCAGCAGGTGCGCAAGCTCGAGCACCACGGCGTGCTGCCGCCGGCGGCTCGCACGGAATCGGGGTATCGCACCTACGACGAGATACACCTCCGCTCGGCGCTCGCGTATCGGGCACTGGCCGCAGGTGTCGGCCCGGTGGAGGCCAAACGGATCATGCGTGCGGTGCACCGCGCACCACTGCCGGAAGCCCTCGCCCTGCTCGACGACGCGCACGCCCGGCTCGCCCGCGAACGCACCGAGCTCCGGTTGGCCCGCGCCGCCGCCGAGGCGATCTCGGCCGAACCGATCGCCGAGGTCACGGAGTCGGATGCGATGTCGGTCGCGGAACTGGCCGATGCGCTCGGCGTCCGCAAGTCCGCCCTGCGCCACTGGGAGGCGGAAGGACTCATCAGTGCGGACCGGAGCACCGCTCGGGGCGCCCGCCGCTACTCGCCCGCTCAGGTCCGCGACGCGCGGATCATCCACCAGCTCCGCAACGCCGGATACCGCATCGACACCCTGCGAACGCTGGTGCCGAATCTGCCACGCGCCCATCACAACGACGCCATCGCCGCCGCGCTCGACGCCCGCGAGGCGAGCATCACAGCACGTTCTCGCGCCCTGCTCGACGCCGCCGCGGCCCTCGCCGACGTCATCGCCCTGGCATAATCCGGTTGACGCGGCAGCTTCGGTTGCTATCGTCGAGCGGAAGTCATCGCATTCAGGGAGTACCGGCATGGTAGGTGAACTCGACATCTCCGGGGTTACCCGGCTCTGACGGCCACCAGCAGGCGCGCGGCGCCGCTGACGTGGCCATGTCGCCGTTCGTCTACCCATCCCTTCACCCGAGGACTCGTACATGTCCGATGCGTTCATCGTCTGCTCCGGCCTGAGCTTCACCTGGCCCGACGACACCCCCGTCTTCACCGACCTGTCGTTCAGCATCCCCCGCGGCCGCACCGGCCTGGTCGCGCCCAATGGCTCGGGCAAGAGCACGCTGCTGCGCCTCATCGCCGGTGACCTGCGCCCGAGCAGCGGCACCATCGCCGTCGACGGCGTGCTCGGCTACCTGCCGCAGACCCTGCCACTGACCGGCGATCTCACCGTCGCCGAAATCCTCGGTATCGCACCGGTATTGGCGGCCCTGGAAGCCGTCGAATCCGGCGACGCCAGCGAGGAACACTTCACCACCATCGGCACCGACTGGGATATCGAGGAACGCACTCGCGCCCAGCTCGACCGCCTCGACCTCGGCGACGTCGCGTTCACCCGCCGCTCCGGCACGCTCAGCGGCGGCCAGATCGTCTCGCTCGGCCTCGCGGCCCAACTGCTGCGCAGACCCGACGTGCTGCTGCTGGACGAGCCGACCAACAACCTCGATCTCGCCGCGCGCCACAAGCTCTACGACGTGCTCGGCGACTGGGGCGGAACCCTGCTGCTGGTCAGCCATGACCGCGCCCTGCTCGACCGGATGGACCGCATCGCCGAACTCCATCGTGGCGACATCCATTTCTACGGCGGCACTTTCAGCGACTACGAGGCCGCCGTCCGCGCCGAGCGCGAGATCGCCGAGAAGAACATCCGCTCCGCCGAACAGGAGGTCAAACGGGAGAAGCGGGAATTTCAGCAGGCCAGGGAACGCGCCGCCCGCCGGGCGAGCACGGCCGCCAGGAATCTGGGTAACGCCGGGCTGCCCAAGATCTTCGCGGGCACCATGAAGCGCAATGCGCAGGAGTCGGCGGGCAAGGCCGACGGCACGCACAGCGCGCGCGTGGCGGCGGCCGAGAGCAGACTCGACGAAGCCGGC
Source organism: Nocardia sp. CDC519 (assembly GCF_059509835.1). Taxonomy (NCBI): domain Bacteria; kingdom Bacillati; phylum Actinomycetota; class Actinomycetes; order Mycobacteriales; family Nocardiaceae; genus Nocardia; species Nocardia sp. CDC519. The sequence goes on from NZ_CM183377.1 coordinate 6,018,644, forward strand.
CGCGCCCTGCGCACCGAACAGAAGATCAGCCTCGAGCTGCCCGATACCGATGTTCCTGCCGGGCGCACCGTATTCAGCGGGCAAGGGCTGCGGCTGCGGTTGGGCGAGCGGGAGATCTTCGCCGGCGGCGGCATCGACCTGCTCATCCGCGGGCCGGAGCGGATCGCCTTGACCGGCCCCAATGGAGCGGGCAAATCCACTGTGCTGCGGATGATCCGCGGTGACGTGGATCCCGATGCCGGGTCGATCACCCGCGCCGATGGCCGCATCGCGTACCTGTCGCAACGGTTGGACCTGCTGGATCCGCACCGAAGCGTCGCCGAGAACCTGTCCGCGTTCGCCCCGGACCTACCCGACGCGCGGCGCATGAATCTGCTGGCCCGCTTCCTGTTCCGCGGCTCGCGCGTGCACCTGCCGGTCGGTGCGCTCTCCGGCGGTGAACGGCTACGCGCCACCCTCGCGTGCGTGCTGTTCGCCGAGCCGGCGCCGCAATTGCTGCTGCTGGACGAGCCGACCAACAACCTCGATCTGGTGAGCGTCGGCCAACTGGTCAGCGCGCTGGACGCCTATCGCGGCGCGTTCGTCGTGGTCAGTCACGACGAACGCTTCCTCACCGATATCCGGGCCCAGCGCAGGCTGCACCTGTCCGACGGCCTGCTGCGCGAAGTCGCCGTCTCCGATTGATCGGTGCCGGGGGCGCGAGGCCGCCGCGCCCCCGGCCACCGGCAGGCGGTCGGAGGTCTGCGACATCCCGCACCACCGGATATCGAGACGTTCGCAAGAGCGCCCATAGGACGGCGACAGTTTGGGAACGCAACGATCCGGGTACTCGTGTGAATGGCGACAATACGGAGGGTAGGTCCATGAATCCCAGCCCCCAGAACGGGTTTCGATCACGCACGCGGCCTTCCCCTCACCAGTGCAGATGAGGATGCCGGCCGACGAGAGAACCAGGCGAACAGGGCGCGCACACTTCTGAACAGGCAGAACACGTCTGCCGGAGGTCGCTGCCGGAGCCGAGAAACGGCCGAGAGATCAACCGATCTCGCACGGCCAAGAGGGGACGAGATTTGTCGATTGCAGCACAGGAACCGAAAGGCCGAAATACCGACAAGGGATACGTTGCCCTGCTGGGCTGGAGTTTGAACGCCGTCGAGGCGGTCGACCGCTTCGACCGGCGATACGTGGTAGTCGCTCCGGAATGGATCGAAGACTACTGCGCAGAAAACGGAATACCGTACATTCCGTGGAACTTCGAACGTCTCAACGACCGTTCGATGGAGATCGCCGATACGCTGCGCGATATGGGTGTGGACGTGGCGATCCCGATCTTCGAGGAAACCGTCGAATGGGCGGGCGCGATCAACGCGGTGCTGATGGACAATCCGCGGCTGTTCGGCCAGGCCATGCTGCTGCGCGACAAGGCGCTGATGAAGCGTCGCGCCCAGCTCGGCGGCATCCGGGTCGGCATCTTCGAGGAGGCCCATGAGCGCGACGACGTCGTCCGCTTCCTCAAGCGCGTCAACCAGACCCTACTCAAGCTCGACGGCGATCCGAACGACCCGATCCACATCAAGGCCTTCGACAAGGCAGGCTGCCTCGGCCATCGGGTGATCAGGACACCCGACGAGATCGACACGATTCCCGACGAGGATTTCCCGCTACTGATGGAGTCGCACCTGGACGGGTGGGAGTTCGCGGTGGAGGCATGGATCCACAACGGCAAGATCCGCTTCCTCAATATCTCCGAGTACGTCACGCTCGGCTATTCGGTGTTCGTGCCCGCGACGCCGGAGCTCGAGCGATACCGGCCGGAGATCACCCGGCAGGTCGAAAAACTGATCAAGACCTTCGATATCGAATTCGGCTTCGTGCACCCCGAATACTTCGTCACCAGCGACGGCGAAATGTACTTCGGTGAGGTCGCCTACCGTCCGCCCGGATTCAAGGTCTTCGAACTTCTCGAACGCACCTACGGCTTCAACGCCTACCATGCCCTGGTCCTCGCCTTCGACCCCAAGACCACCGAGGAAGAGATCGAGGCCTTCTTCCCCCGCGAAGTGGTTGATGCCAAAGGGCATGCCGGATGCTTCGGCGTGTATCCGCGACGGCGCGTGGTGAGCCATCTGTCCATGCCCGAGGAAACCGAGGATCATGATTACTTCGAATCACACGAGCTCACCTCCCCGCTGTCGGAGAAGGTCACCAAGCGCACGGCGTTCGGGAACCATTGGGGCCTGTTGTATTTCTTCGGCGACGACCCGTACACCCTGCGGGACCTGCTGAAGCGACAGGAAGAGCTCGACTTCTATATCTGATCCCGGCCTCGGCCCGGATCACGGGAGGATCCTGATTGAATCAGCTCAGCAGCGACGGGGCATCCTTGGAACGGCGTCTGGCCACCTTGGACCATGCCATCCGATCGCTCACCGACGCAGGCGATTTCGGCAAGCAGGTCAAGTTGCCGCGGACCTTCGACGCGCTGCGGCGAGTGCTCGCACTGCCGGGCGGCTGCGCCGCGGTGCGCGCGCGGGCAGCCGAGTTGGAGAACGCGGGCCTGTTCCTCGGCACCGACTGGGCCTCGCCGCAGATCTTGATCCCCTCACTGAGCACCGGCTCGCTGCGCAGCCCGAACGCCGACACCGCGGTGCTGGAGACGGTGAGCAACCTGCGCCTGCTCGCCGTGGCCAAGGGTGACTACTCACACCCGCTGATCACCGCCGAACAGGCCGACAGCCACCTCTCGCAGGTACTGGCGATCAACCTGTCGCTGCTGTTCACCCCGCCCACCGAAGCCGAACGGACCCAACAGGGCCGGATGGCACAGGTGACGCGAGAACTGCTGCACCATCTCGTGGCCGAGGTCGGCTACGAGAAGGTGCTCGAGCATCTGGTCGACGAGATCTGGCGGATCCTGCGCCAACGGCCCATTCAGGTCGACGCGGTCAAACGCATGATCACCCAGATCGCGGTCGCGCGCGCCAACCCCGATATCGACCTCGGCGCCGGCGCGCTCGGCGCGGACCGGCTGATCAGCAGCCTCTACGGAACCACCGACGCGTGCCGGGAAGATCCTGGCGTCGACATCTATCGCGAACGCCTGGAAACGATGGATGACAGCGCTCTGCAGTACGAAGCCTCGGGGTTCGCGCGCTCGATGCACGACACCGGACTCGTCTCGCCCTATCACGCCGTGCTACTGCGTCATCTGCTGGAGAAGGGCGACTATCTCCTCGCCGAGGCGATGGGATTGTCCAGCACCGGCCGCGACTGCCTGCTCTGCTATCACGAACTCGTGCACAGCCTGATCGACGAAGCGGTGCAGGTCGAGACCGCGCAGTGCATCTACGGGCTGGCACTGCTGCTCGAGCGCGGCATCCTCTATCAGCCGCCGGTCGCCCCCGCGCTGTGGCGCCAGATCGGCCTACAGCTCTCACCGACGTCCCGGCAACGGTTGAGCCGGGTGTTCGGGCCCACCCCCGACGCGCGGGTGTGGCTGTTGGCGGGAGTGCTGTCGATGCTCGGCCTGCCGCTGGGCATCGGGCAGGGCGACAACCCCACCTGCCAGTCGGCGCGCGCACTGTCCATGTGGGCCTACAACGATCCCGACTATCTGCTGCACGCGGTGACGTGGGCGGCCCGCGACGACGAGATCGTCATGCACTTCGAGGGCACCCCGATCTCCTCCCGCGACGACAGTGCCGGTGCCGCCGCGGGGCCGCCGATCGACCTCGATCCGGTCTCGGTGCTGGTGGTCCCGCATCTGGACCGCATCTACGCCGAGATGGGCAGGCACTGCCTTGGCCGTGACGGCGATCCGCACCGGTGGATCAATCCCGAGTTCCACGGCTGGTGGTCCGGACGCGGTTTCCGCATCAATGTCGACGTCGCCACCGGCAATCTGACCGACCTCGATGATTTCCTGCGCCACTTCTATGCCAGCTACCACCCCTTCTACAACGGCAACCAGCCCTTGATCCACCCGCAACCGGCCGGCATCGCGGTGACCGACAGCGCGGCCCGGTTCGTCGGCTGGCATGCCATCACGGTGCTACGGGTGAATCTGGATCCGCAGGAACAAATGCGGGTCTATTTCTTCAACCCCAACAATGACAGCGGCCAGGACTGGGGCGACGGCGTCATCGTCGGCACCGCTGGCCACGGTGAGCGTTTCGGGGAAGCATCGCTGCCGTTCGAACAATTCGCCTCGCGGCTCTACATCTTCCACTTCGACCCGCTGGAACCGGGCGAATCCGCCTCCGTCGATCGCGACGAACTGGACCGGGTGATCGGCTATGTCCATCGCAGTTGGGGCGCGGACCGGATCTAGGGCCATAGACAACGCGGGCGAGCCCGTCGACTCACCGCGATTGCCGATCGTGTGCTGATCACCCGGCGCACCCCCGAGACCGGCCCGGGCGGAGAACTCGTGCTCACAGTGCCCCTCGCGGCCTCGGGAGGGTCACCACCGATGGGGAGACCACGCGCCCGAAACCGTGCTATGCGCAAGGCTTCTCGCCCAACACACCGATACGGCTAATCGCCGATCTCCGTCGTTATGCCGGATTTGCCGGTATGTTACTTACAGCAACTAGACGGTCGGGAGCGTTGACGTGGGTGCTGTGTCGGATTCCTATTTCAATGGTCCGTGCCCAGGGGCGGCACAGGCGCAACTCGTCGGCGAATTCTCCGACCCGCATTTCCGGCGGCTGATGCGGCTGACCGTCGACCTGTCCCCGGAATCGCAGGAACTGCTCGCGGGTTTCGCCCGTCGCTTTCGCGCCTCCGAGGGCCTGCTACCCGACCCGCTGGGGGAATAGGCGCGCTCACCCCGCGATCGAGCGCGCCACGTGCTTCATCGTTCGTCGAGTACCTCGCGCAGCTTCTTCGCGAACGCCTCCGGCTGCCCGGCGTAGCCGTACTGACCGCCCATGAAGCCACCGTGATGGCTCGGGAACACCGTCGCCTGCTGGCCGAGCAGTTCGGCCGTCGCCACCGCGGTGCGGCCGGTCATGACTCCGAGCGACTCCTCGCCGACGGCTATCACGATGCGGGTCGGCGCGGCGGCGAGGGCCTCGACGTCGGGACGGTAGCTCGACACCGCCCAGGACCGGTCCGACAGCAGCGGATCCTCGCGCGCACCGTCGTCGTCGGTGGGCAGCCCGAACTGCGCGGGATCGGCAGCGGGTTGCGCGAAATAGTCCTCGGTGAATTCACCCCGCCACGACGTCATCGCGAGGAAATCGGCCATCCCCGCGCCGAAACCCCGCGCCCGGTACGCCTCGAACGTCCGGGCTCGCGCCCGTTCGGCGGCAGCGGCATCGGGCAGCACCGCCAGCAGCGGCGGCTCGTGCGCGACCAGCGTCGACACATCGCCGGGATGGGCGGTCACCAGCGCGAGCGCGGTGATCGCCCCGCCGCTGCTGGCGAAGAGCTCGACCGGGCCGGCGCCGAGGCTCTCGATCAGCGCGTGCACGTCCTCGGCTTGCACCGTCGGCGAATGGTCGATCCGGCCATCCCTGCGGGTACTGCGGCCGAGACCGCGCGGGTCGTAGGTGATCACGGTGCGATCGGGAAACTGTTCGACCAAGGCTGCGAAGCCGGTGGCATCCATCGGCTGAGCGATCAAGACCAGTGGCGCGCGGCCGTCGGCCGTGGGCAGCGGGCCGTGCACTTCATAGGCGATGTCGGCGTCACCGGTGTCGAGAAAACGTGTCGTCATACCGATAGTGACGGCCTGGACCGGGCGAATTCATCGCGGGCCGGCAGCCGAAATCGCGCGTGCACGCCTCAGCGTTCGAACTGCGCTCGCTTGTGGTCGCCGAACGGCTCGTCGCGCTCGCGCACCGCCTCCCGGAACCCGACGGTGGCGGCACGCAACTGAAAGGCGTAGCCCTCACGGGTGTGCCGGGAGATACCGTCGAACACCGTGCTGATCATGCCGGAGTTGGCCACACCCTGCGCGTACAGCGCCGAGTTCAACGCCAGCTTCGCCATCATCAGCTGGTTGACCGGCATCCGGGCGATCCGCTCCACCAGCGCCTCGGTGCGTTCGTCGAGCTCGTCGGCCGGGCAGGATTCCACCGCGAGACCCCATTCCTCGGCCTGCTTGCCGCTGAGGGAATCGCCGGTGAACAGCAACCGCTTGGCCCGCTGGTCACCGAGCCGATGCGCCCACATGCCGCCGGCCGGAATGCCCCAGGTGCGGGTGGGCGGATAACCGATCTTGGTGTCGTCGGCGCAGATGATCTGATCGGCGTACAGCGCGATATCGGTGCCGCCGGCGATGGCGAAACCGTGCAGCTTCGCCACCGTCGGCTTGTTCGCCTGCATGAGGCTGGCGAAGCCCCGGTTGAACCGGCTCATCATCGCGTAGTCGATCATCGGATCCCAGGTGCCCCACGGGTTGTGGTTGACTCCGTTGACCACCGGATCCACCACCGTGCCCGCCACCTCATCGCGCCCGCCGGCCGGTGAGAAGCCCTGTTCGGCGAACATATCGAGGTCATAGCCGCCGCAAAAGCCCTTTCCGCGCCCCGACAGCAGGATGACGTGCACGCGGGGATCCAGATCCGCGCGTTCCACCGCGTCCGCGAGATCACGTGGGGTATCGGGGGTGACGGTGTTGCCCTTCTCGGGCCGGTTGAAGGTGAGCCGGGCGATGCGGCCGTCGCGCTGGTAGGTCAGCGTCGGATACTCGTGCTCATCGGCGGGTTCGGGCCTATCCCGCCAGGGTGAGTCCGGCCCTTCGGTCCAGTTCTCATACCATGCCGCCGGCCGGGTGCCGGAATGTGATTGCTTGTCGGACAAGGCTTTTCCTTTCACAGGTGCGAACGCTGGCGCCGAGGACGGAGCGTCGAGCATCGGTGTGGGCGATTCGCCGTCACCGAGCAGCCTGACGCACGACCGGGTTGACAGTCAATAGTGACCGTGAAATTCTTGCGTCGACCACCGCACCGAGGGGATACCGCGATGCCCACCCGCGAGCAGCAGCGCAGCGCCACCCGCGCACGCATTTTGGAGGCCGCGACCCGGCTGCTGGTCGAGCGCGGTTACGCGGGTTGGTCCACGCTGGCGGTGCAGCACGCGGCCGGGTTGAGCCGCGGCGCCCTGCTGCACCACTTCCCCACCCTCGACACCCTCACCGCCGCGCTGGTGGAGCATCTGGTCGAGCTCAATGAACACGCCGCGCAACAGGCCGCCGCAGCACCCGGCGCGAGCGCCGACCCCATCGAACGCACGCTGACCGCGCTGCTCGAGACGATGACTCGACCGGCGGCTCGAGCCGAACAAGAACTCTGGGCGGCTGCGCGTACCGACCCCACCCTCGCAGCCGTCCTGCGTGAATCCGAACGGCGCGCCGGGCGCGATCTGCACCGCGTCATCGACACTCTGTTCGGTCCCGAGCTCACCGCGCACCCCCGCTACCCCGCCATCCGCGACCTCACCATCACCCTGCTGCGCGGCGTGACTGCCGCGCGTCCGCTACGGACCGGCGCCCATGGCGAGACCCGCACGCTCGGGTATTGGGCGGACACGATTCGCACCCTGATCGCGGCCGACGCCGGCCCCGGCTGACCAGCCCTACACCGCCTGCAAGAACCAGTCCAGCGTGCCCTCATCCGGATCGTCGGTGGTGTGGTGGTAGGCGAAACCGACCCGGTGCGCGACCGCCACCGATGCCTTGTTGGCCGGGTCGATCCGCAGCACGGCCTCATCGGCCAGATCGCGCGCGGCGATATAGCGGCAGGCCAATACCACCGCGCGGGCGGCAATGCCGCGGCGGCGGAACTGCGGATAGATGCCGTAGGACACGTTCGCCTGTCGGTCTGCCAGGAAATCCTGATCGACCTGGATGTCGAGCGTCCCCACCAGCACACCGTCGTCCAGTGCCGCGATCGCGAAGGTCTTGTTCGGGCCGTCGGCCTCCCATTCGGCCGCACGACGCCGGAAGTGTTCGGTCACGGTGGCGAGTGTGCCCTGACCACCGTCACGCCATCGGGCCGACTCCGCGTCCTCCCCCGCCAGATGCGCCTGCGCATCGGCCACCGTGATCGGCCGGAGCCCGATCACCCCATCAGATATCAACACGTGATCATGATCAGCGCAGACACGCCGCTCGGACAAGTGCCGAGACGGCGCGCCGCCTCGAGAAGTGCCGAAAGTCCCTTACGGTTTGCGCGCCAGACCGGCGACGATCAACTGATCCCATACCGTCAGTTCTCTTTCCGGCGTACCGATGGTGGAGACCGAGGTGTCGGATTCGCCCGGCGCATCGGGCCGCCACAGCACCGCGGGCACGATGCCCGGCTCCAGGATCTCGAGATCGCCGAACAGGGCACCGATCTCGTCGTCGGTGCGCCAGCGGCCGCGGCCGAACGTCGATTGCAGCTTCTGCTCAGCGGCTTCGGTCTCGGCATTGCCGCCGGACCGGAAGTGCGAGATGAAAATCTGGCTACCGGAGGGGATCTGGTCGCGCCAGTACGACACCACCCCGCTGGGATCCTCATCGTCGTTGAGGTGGTGCAGGATCGCGCTGAACACGACCGCGACCGGTTCGTCGAAATCGATCAGCCGCGCCACCTCGTCGCTGTCGCGGATCCGCTCCGGCTCACGCACATCCGCTTGCACCACGGTCGTGTTGTCATCGGTGGCAAGCAGGGCGCGCCCGTGGGCGAGCACGATGGGATCGTTGTCGACGTAGACCACCTTGGCGCCGTCGGTGTAGCGGGCCGCGATCTGATGCACATTGTCGGCGGTCGGGAGCCCGCTGCCCAGATCGATGAATTGCCGCACACCGCTGCGCGCGATATCGCGCACCGCGCGCACCAGGGCCTGCCGGTTACCGAAGGCGATGGACACCGAGCCGGGCAGATTGATCTTGAAATGGTCGCCGATCTCCTGATCGACGGGGTAATTGTCCTTCCCGCCCAGCAGGTAGTCGTACACCCGCGCGATGCTGGGCGTGTTCGGATCCACCACGCTCGCACTGTCGTTCATCACGCTCTCCCATCAACGGAGATCTCTCCCGTGCGCACATCGTAGGCGCTCGGGAAATCTCGTGCAGCCACAACCCTTTACGCGGTTGCGGGCACCGGATCCGATTGCGGGGCGGGCTCGTCCCGAAACCCGGGCAGCCACCGATCGGCCACCGGAATCAGCACCTGGATCAACGGCCCGATGCCGAAGGCGTAGACCAGGGTGCCGAGACCGACCGAGCCGCCGAGCAGCCATCCGGTGACCAGCACCGTGACCTCGATCGTGGTGCGCACCGCCCGGACCGACAGCCCGGTGCGCCGGACCAGGCCCGTCATCAGGCCGTCACGCGGGCCCGGCCCCATACCCGCTCCGATGTAGAGCACCGTGGCGACGGCGTTGAGCACGACCGCCGCGACCATGGCACCCGCCTGCACGGGCAGTGATTCCCATTCCGGCAGCATCCACAACCCGGCGTCGACCGACACCGCGAGCACCACGACATTGCTCACCGTGCCCAGCCCGGGCCGCTGCCGCAACGGAATCCATGCCAGCAGGACCGCGATCCCCGTCAGCGCGGTGACCATCCCGAAGCTCAGCGGCACGTGCTCGGCCACGCCCTGATGAAACACATCCCAGGGATCCAAGCCGAGCCCTGCCCGCACCATCACGGCCATGGAGAACCCGTACAACCACAAACCCGCGTACAACGCGATCAGCCGACGCACCATCGGTCCAGCTTGACCCACAACTGGACCTATGCCCAATAGCCAGATCTCGGCCACTGGCCCGCCAACTGGATACTTACGAAAGGGCCAGTCCGCCGGCCCCGAGTTGCTACGACGCTACCGGGAATCGACCGACCGCATCGGCACAGGCCGCGGCGCACGCACGCAAACTAGGCTCGCTGCGGTGTCGACTATTCCTGATCCCACGACCCGCTTCCCGCTGCCGCACACCGACCGCACGGTCTTCCTCGCACCGCACATCACCTCCGACAGCATCGAAGTCGGCGACTACACCTATTTCGACGATCCGCACGCGGCCACCGAGTTCGAAACGAACAACGTGCTCTATCCGTTCGGCCCGGAGAAACTGATCATCGGCCGCTACTGCGCCATCGCCACCGGCACCCGCTTCATCATGGCCGGCGCCAACCATCCGACCCATGGGGTGTCCACCTTCCCGTTCACCATCTTCGGCGGCACCTGGGCCGAGCAGACCATGGACATCATCACCTCGATCCCCAGCCGCGGCGACACCGTGGTCGGCAACGACGTCTGGTTCGGCTACAACAGCCTGGTGATGCCCGGCGTGCGGATCGGTGACGGCGCCATCATCGCCACGGGTGCCGTCGTCACCGGCGACGTCGCCCCGTACACCATCGTCGGCGGCAACCCGGCACGCACCGTCAAGCAGCGCTTCCCCGACGACGACATCGACCGATTGCTGCGTGCGGCCTGGTGGAACTGGCCGGTCGAGCTGGTCACCGAGCACGTGCGCACGATCATGGCGGGCACACCCGAGCAGATCGAGAAGATCGCCCGCGAGAACGGGCTCCTGGCCGCAACGGCGAGCTGAACATCCGGATCCGGCGTCCGCCGCTGATCAGGGAGCCTGCAACGGGTCGTGGCCCAGGGACATCAGCCGGTGCCGGAACTGGGCGTCACCCGCGACCGGTTCCAGATCGGCGCGGCGCGCAGCGGTGACTTCATCCACCACGTATCGCATGGTCGCGACGTCGTCGGCGGTGAGGTCGGTCCGGCGTTTACCGAGGATGGCGAGTACCTGCCTGCCGATCTCGGGGCCGGACCGGTCCGGTTCCCGTTCGGCATGCGCACCCGACGCCTCGGTGCGTAGCCAGTCGCGCAGGGCGTGCGACGACATGTTGACCACGCGGTGGAATTCGTTCCAGAGTTCGTCGTCGACCTGAGTCTCGGCCATCGGTCTCACCTCGCTGCTCGGCCTGGCTGAACTTCCGCGGTTGATGCTGCGGCGGTACCCGGTGGAGCGCGCGTGAAACCGCCGGTCCGCATCGAGGCAGCGGTGTCCGGGCGATCACAGCGGCGGCGGCGCGGCCGGTGCGGTGCCCAGATGGCGGAGGAACCAGGCAGCGGCGAGTTCGGCCGCCTGGTCGAGCGTTCCTGGTTCTTCGAACAGATGGTGGCGCCCGCCACGATCTCCAGTCGCGGTGTGATCGTCATGTGACGCATCGCTTGCCGGTTGAGGTCGAGGACCTGATCGTCGGCGCCGCCGACGATCAGCAGCGTCGGTGCCCGCACTCGGGTGAGCGTATCGCCGGCCAGATCCGGTCGCCCACCCCTGGAGACGACGGCATGGATGATGGCGGGCCGATCGGCGGCGGTGAGCAGCGCGGCCGCCGCGCCGGTACTCGCACCGAACAGCCCGATCCGGTGCCGGCAGGTGGCCGGCTGCCCCGTCAGCCAGTCGACGGCTCCGGCCAGGCGCCCGGCGAGCAGCGGCATATCGAACCGCAGCGCACGGGTGCGCCGATCGAGGTCGTCCTCCGCCGCGGTCAGCAGATCGAGCAACACCGTGCCGAGGCCTGCCCGCCGCAGTACCGCGGCGACCTGCCGGTTGCGCGGGCTGTGCCGCCCGCTGCCGCTGCCGTGCGCGAAAACCACCACGCCGCCATCGCGTCTCGGCAGCCAGACATGTCCGTCCAGCCCGACCTCGTCGATCGGAATCCGCACCTCTTCGTCGACGAACACGTTTCCTCCTGCGCTGGCGGCCACCATGCGACGCCGGCACGGCCGCATCCGGGCGCAAAGACCTCCTACCCGCAGCACTACCCGCGATCGTCGGGTCCATGCCGCGGCGGTCATCGCATCCATGGTCTCGTCCGCGGGCGCCGCCAGCCCCGGTTCGCCGCGGGCGGAGAAGGCGGTAGCAGCGGGAACACGCCGTAGCGGGTCGCGAGTTCCTCGGCGGTACGGCCGGCGTTGCCGTGCAGGATCCCGTCGATGCCTGCCCGCCCGGCGCCGTCGATATTGTGCGGCAGGTCATCGATCAGCAGGGCGTCGGCCGGTTCGACACCGAGTTCGCGACAGGCCAGTCGAAAGATCTCGCGACTGGGTTTGCGCAGTCCGACTTCGGTGGACACGACTACCACATCGACGAGGTCGTCCAAGTCGTAGCCGTCGAAACAACCGCGGCCGAGGGAATTCGACACCAGCGCGACCGGATGCCCTGCGGCTCGCAGGCCCGCGACGAGCTCGAACATCTCATGTTCGGGGGCGAGTTCGGCCCGGATCCTCCGCAGCAGCCCATGGGGTTCGACTCGGCCCCCGTGCCGGATCAGCGCACCGGCCAGTACCAGTTCGAACTGTTGATCGCTGCACGCGCCCGCCTCGAATGCCGCACAGCTCGAGCGAACCACCGGATCGCCGACGATCAGCCGGATCGGTAGGTCCGGATCGACGCCGATGCGTGCCCCGAAGGCCCGGAAGGCGGCCGCTACACTGGTGGTGAGGACGCCGCCGAAGTCGACGAGAATCGCCTTGCGCCGCTGCGGTTTCGGCATGTGCTGATGAGCTGTCGACAAATCGGTGTTCCTTCCTCGGCGCCCGGCGGGCTCGCCACACACCATCTCCGCGGCTCGGCCGCGCCGAACTGCTCGACGGATTCCGGCGTGCGCGCACGGGGGTTCCTGCCTGCGCGCAGGCGCAGGCGCCGTATCAGCCGACCGCGAGTAGTGATGCCTGGTAGCGGCGCATACCCCCGAGCCAGCGATCGTAGTCGGAGGCCTTCTGCCGATGCATCTCGCCGACCTCGGGGTGCGGCAGGATCAGGAAACGTTCGTCGCCGATGGCGTCGAGCACCTGAGCGGCGACGTCTTCGGGCCGCAGCACCGCGCCGGCCTCGGTGACCGCGCGCGCGGCCGCCGCTCCCCAGCGGTCCCCGGATTCCACTCCGGCCTGCAACATCGCGGTGTCGACACCCATCGGGCACAGACAGCTCACCCGGATTCCCTTGTCGCCGTAGGTCACACTGAGCCATTCGGCGAAGGCGACCGCGGCATGTTTGGTCACCGAGTAGTCGGCGGCCCCGATCTGGGTCAGCAGGCCTGCGGCGGATGCGGTCGAGACGAAGTACCCCTCGCCACGTGCGACCCATCCCTCGACCAGCAACCGCGCGGCCCGGACATGAGCCTGGACGTGGACGTCGAAGGCCAGCCGCCAGCCCTCGTCATCACCGAGGCCGGCACGGCCGGGGATGCCCGCATTGGCGAAATACAACTGGACCGGGCCGAAGCGGTGCTCGGCGGCGGCGATGAGTTCGCGCAGGTAGTTCTCGTCGGCGACGTCGCCCGCCACCGCTACCGCGGCGTCCGGCCGGATCGCGCACAGCTCGTCCGCCACCTGTCCTGCGGCGTCGCCGTCGAGATCCGCGGCGACGACGTGTGCGCCGGCATCCACCAGGCGCGCGCAGATCGCGGCGCCGATGCCACGGCCGGCGCCGGTCACGATGGCGGTCTTTCCGTTGACCTTCACTTGGGTTCCTTTGTGAGAAGACGAATGCCGGCAGACCGGCGGGGATCGTGGGCGCATCGCAACGAGGTGCCGACGACAGCGAGTCGCGATCACCTGGCGCCAGCGGTGTGAACATGACGTCAGCTTCAAAGAAAGTAGCCGCTCACCCCCTCACGGTCAAGACTTCACCACGCAATGCGGTCCATTACAGCTCAATCAACTCAAAGTCAAGTATTGTGAATCATCTGTGAGCGATGTTTCATGACTGTGGCGCCACCATAGCCCAGTCGTCTGGGTCCATCGTTCGGGTTCGCCCGTGTCGCGTCGAACCCGTTCTCAGCCAGAAACATTCGAGGAGAATCCATGACACGCACCCGCCGCCGAGCGCGGTCCGCACTTGCCGGGCGGCTGGCGAAGCTCACCGCCGCTATCGCGCTCGCCGCGAGCACGCTCGCGGGGATCGGCGCGGCGAGCGCCGAGGAGCAGCCTGCCGACAGCACTCCCCCCGGGGGCGCCACATCCGGCGGCGCCCCCGGTGACGTAGTCAGCGCGGAACCCTATTCCTTCAAGGTGGTGCCCGGCCTGCCGACGCCGACCAAGGCGTGGAAGATCTTCTACCACTCGACCGACGCCCTCGGGCGGCCCAACGTGGTGTCCGGCACCGTCATCGTGCCCGAGGACGGCAAGACCGGAACCCGGCCGCTGGTGACCTACGCGGTCGGGACCGTCGGCATGGGCGATCAGTGCGCGCCGTCCGCCACGTTCATCCAGGGCAAGAACCTGGAAGGAATGTCGGTCGGCGAGCTGCTGACGCGCGGCTGGGCGGTGGCCGTCACCGACTACCCAGGCCTCGGCACGCCCGGCGATCACCCCTATCTCGTCGGCCGTTCCGAAGGCACCGCCGTCCTCGACGCCGCGCGCGCCGCCCAGCGCCTGCCGGAAGTGCAGCAGGCGGGTGTGAGCTCGGCCTCGCCGGTCGGCATCCTCGGCTATTCACAAGGTGGTCAGGCCAGCGCGTGGGCCGCCGAACTTGCCGGCGAATACGCCCCTGAGCTTCAGGTGAAAGCCGCGGCGAGCGGCGGCGTTCCCGCCGATGTGCTCAAAGACGCCCTCGACAAGGACGGCAGCGGCGGTAATCCGGCGGCCTCGCTCATGGTCGCGATCGGCCACGACACTGCCTACCCCGAGCTCGACCTCGACTCGTACCTGACGCCGCAGGGCCGCGATCTCGTGCAGCAGCTGCGTGGCGGCTGCGTGCTCGACAATATCCGGGCCGGCGAAGGACATTCCATGGACGAGGTACTGGCACGTAATCCGCTCGACAATCCCCAGTGGCGGCAACGGCTCGGTGAGAACCGTCTGGGTGGCCGCACTACCGGCTTCCCACTCTACCTGTTCCACGGAACCACCGACCAGGTCGTTTCCTACGGTCTCGGCGAACAACTGCGCAGCGATTGGTGCGCCAGCGGAAATACCGTCGAATGGCATTCCTACCCGTTGGCCGATCACGCGGGCGCGGTCCTGATCGGCGGCGACGACGCCGTGAACTGGCTCGGCGACCGCTTGGACGGTAGAGCCGCCCACGGCAATTGCGGTTCCTGATCAGCTGAGCAGACCATCCGGCCCGGGGGCAAGGGGCTGTCACGACATCGTGGCAGCCCCTTCGGCATGCCCGCCGCGCGGCCTCAGCGCGCGGGCAGAACGCCGGTGATCAGCGCACCGACCAGGGTGTTGGCATTCTCGACATGCGGACGGCGCCCGGCCAGGATATCGGCGTACAGCATCGACTCCCCCAGGCGCACAACGGCATACGACAGATCGTCGAGCTCGACCAGCGGCCGCAGCGTGGCGTCGCGCACATCGTCGGCGATGAGCTGCTGGACCCGTGCGATGGTCCGCGGCTGGACCGCACCGAACGGGTCGGTCAAGACCCGCATCGCTATCTTCGGCTCCTCGTCGAGCAGCCGGCGCACACCGCGGTCGGCCGCGATCGCGGCGCCGTGATCGGTGATGATGCGTACGCAGCGCAATGTCCCCGCCCCATCGCGGACCGCACCGCCGTAGGCGCGGCGCCACCGGGCGCTCGCGGCGCCGAAGCTGTGGTCGGCCATCATCCAGATCGCCTCGCCGAGGATCTGTTCGCGGTTGCCTGCCTTACGGAACAGCGTGGCCCGCGAGACATGCAATTGGTCGATCAGCGCATTCACTTCGAGCCGCTGCCCGTGCGCGATCGCCCGCGCGGCCCGACGATAGACGTCCTCGGGAGTAATGGACATACGTGTCACCGTATGCGGTCGTCGCGGCAGGCCGGCAGCATGCCCCGTGCCTGCATCGGCGCTCCCCGTTCCGGACATATGCGAGCGCCCTGCGGTCATCGACCGTAGGGCGCTCGAACAGCGTGCCGGGGCGCTATTTCACCGGCGCCGGAAACGGCTCGTTGATGGTGGTGAAGTACTGGATCACCGCGGCCGTCATCACCGGCGCGCCGACGACCAGCGCGCCGGCGATGGCGCCGACCGGGGCGAGGGCGCCCGCGCCGATGAGGCATCCGGCGACCGGTCCGGCGCCGAACATCATCGCCACCGGACTGGTCGCCGCGGCCAGCGTGACACCACCGACGAGGCAGCCGATGACGCCGGCACCGATCGCTCCGACGACACCGCCTGCCACACCGGCCATCGTGATGGTGCCCGCCATCCGGGAGAAGGCGGCGACCTCACGGTCGTACGGGGTCTTCCACGGCGCATGCTCCTGGAACGGCAGAGCTACCGGCTTCTCCACGGCGCGAGCCGGATCCAGCGAGGGGGTGAGACGGGCGGTGTGGCCGTCGATCTCGGCGTCGATCGGGAAGGCCACGTTATTGACGTTGAATTCGAGCGGTACCCCGGCGAGCACCGTGCCGTCATCGGCGCGGATCTGGAACTTGCCGTCGTGGATGATCAATTGTCCGGCGTCGACGGTGATCACCGCGGCGTTGCCGTCCTGATAAGCGGTGTAGTTGACGTTCGGCGCGATGTCCACGCTCAATGGCTCGGCCGTGGCGGTGGCGCAGCACATCGTCAACGCGGCCAGGCCTGCCGCCGTCGACACCGCGAGTTCACGTACCTTCATGGAGATCTTCTTTCGGTTCGAATTCTGCTCGGATGGATTGCTACTCGACGACCCGGGCCACGGATTCCGCGACGACCACCGGCTTGTCACTGCCCTCGCGTTCCACCACCTGGCGCATGACGATCTGGATCCCGCCCGCCACCTCTTCTGCGGAAACGATGGTGGCGCGCATACGAATTCGCGATCCCACCGGTACCGGGGCGGGGAAGCGCACCTTGTTGTAGCCGTAGTTCAGGCTGTGGGTGAACCCATCGAAGGCGAGCAGCGTGTAGGACAGCGCGGGTCCAAGCGACAGGCTGTAGAGCCCGTGCGCGATGGTGCCGCCGAGCGGGCTCGCCGCGGCGCGCTCGGGATCGACGTGGATCCATTGGTGATCGCCGGTGACGTCGGCGAAGGCATCGACCCGGCCCTGGGTCACCTCATGCCATTCGGTCGGGCCGAGTTCGTGGCCGATGAGTTCGGTGAGTTCGGCATAACTCCGGGGACGGACCGGAAGGGTGTTCGTGTCGACCATTGTCTCTCCTGGTATTTCAATATTGACATCAGTTCTAATTTCAGGGATATGCGCGTTCGGTGGATTTCCGGCGCACGTCGGGGTCAGGCCAGGTCGAAAAGCCCCGCCGCACCCATCCCACCGCCGACGCACATGGTGATCACGACATATCGCACCCCACGCCGGCGACCTTCGATCAGGGCATGCCCGACCAGCCGCGCACCGGTCATTCCATACGGATGTCCGATGGAGATGCCGCCACCGTTGACGTTGAACACCTCCGGATCGATTCCGAGCTTGTCGCGGCAGTAGACGGCTTGCGAGGCGAACGCCTCGTTGAGCTCCCATAATCCGATGTCGTCAACGCTCAGGCCGTGCGCGTCGAGCAGTTTCGGGATCGCGAAGACCGGGCCGATGCCCATCTCGTCGGGCGCGCAGCCCGCCACCGCCATGCCGCGATAGATCCCGAGCGGGGTCAGGCCGCGCCGTTCGGCTTCCCTCGCCTCCATCAGTACCGATGCCGACGCCCCGTCGGAGAGCTGGGATGCGTTGCCCGCGGTGACGGTCGAGACCCGGGTGATCCGCCCGTCCGGCAGCACCGGGGCGAGACCGGCCAGCTTGTCGAGGGTCGTACCGGGACGGTTGCCCTCGTCGTGGGTGAGCGTGAGGTGCTGTTCGACGACCTCGCCGGTCGACGGATCGACGGCGCGCAGCACCGAGGGCAGCGCGACGATCTCGGCGTCGAAACGACCCGCCTGCTGGGCCGCGGCGGTGCGCTGCTGAGACAGCAGGGCGAACTCGTCCTGCCGCTCGCGGCTCACACCGTAGCGTTCGGCGACGATCTCCGCGGTATGCAGCATCGGCATATAGATCGATGGCACCTGCTCTTGCAGCCACGGATCAGTGGTGCGATAGGTGTTGGCGTGATCGTTCTGCACCAGCGAGATCGATTCCACGCCGCCACCGACGGTGATCCGCATGCCGTCGGCGATGATCTGCTTGGCCGCGGTGGCAATCGCCATCAGGCCCGAGGAGCACTGCCGGTCGATGGTCATGCCGGAGACGCTGTCGGGCAGCCCCGCCCGCAGTGCCGCCTGACGGGCGACGTTGTTACCGGTCGAGCCCTGCTGCAGGGCGCAACCCAATACCACGTCGTCGATCTCCGCGCCCTCGATCCCGGCGCGGTGCACCGCGTGTTCGATGGCGTGGGCGGCCAGTTCCTGCCCCTGGGTGTCGCTGAACGCGCCCCGATAGGCCTTGCCGATCGGCGTTCTCGCCGTCGACACGATCACTGCTTGTCTCATTACCGGTGGGGGTCCTCTCTTTTTCTCATCCGATCGAATGCGCCGGGGCGGGCCGGTCAGCGGTAGAGCTGTTCGCCGGGCACGGCTTGCGGGTCGGCACGGACGGCGGCGCTATTGGTCTCCTGCAAGACCCATGCGCTGAAGACGGTCACCAGTCCCATCGCCGCCAGATACACCGAAACCAGCACAGTGCTACCGGTATTCGCGATCAGTGCCGTCATGATGAACGGGGTACCGCCGCTGACGGTGATCGCGGCCAGCTGGTAGGCAAGCGAGGCGCCCGAGTACCGCAGTCGCGGCTCGAACAGCTCGCCCATGAACGCCGCCAGCGGACCGTAGGTCATGGATTGGAAGACGGTGCCGACGGCGAGGGCGATGAAGAACATCGGCAGCTTCGCGGTGTCGACCAGCCAGAAGTAGGGGAACGCCCAGACCGCCAGCCCGATACCGCCGATCAGGATCAGCGGCCTGCGCCCGACCCGGTCCGAGGCCGCACCCGACCACAGGATGACGCCGCCGCCGAGCAGCGAGACCACCAGCGAGATGGCCAGGATGTCGTTGTGCTTCATGCCGAGTTCTTGGGTCCCGTAGCTGAGCACACCCGCGATGCTAATATAGAAGGCGGTGTTGGTGGCGGCAAGTAGTCCGCAGCCGAGCAGGATCTTGCGCCAGTGCAGCCGGATCGCCTCCGCCAGCGGCGCCTGAGCGACCGCGGCGCTGCGCTTGTCGGCGACTTCCTTGTGCAGGTCACGGAATTCGGGGGTGTCCTCGACCTTGGTCTGGATATACAGCACGACCGGAAACAGCAGCGCGCTACAGAAGAACGGCACCCGCCAACCCCAGCTCAGGAAGGCATCCTCGGAGATGGTCTTCGCGGCGATGAGGAACACCAGGTTGCCGAGGATCACTCCGAGCGGCACACCCATTTGACCGAAGGTGCCGGCGAACCCGCGCCGCTTCGGGCTCGCGGATTCGGTCAGTAGCAGCACGATTCCGCCCCACTGACCGCCGCAGGCCATGCCCTGCAGGAACCGCAGCGTGACCAGCAGGATCGGCGCGGCGACACCGATCGCGTGCGCTCCGGGCAGGCAGCCGATGAGGAAGGTGGCCAGGCCCATGCCCAGCAGACAGGTCACCACCGCCGGCTTGCGGCCGTATTTGTCACCGAAATGCCCGGCGAGCACACCACCGAGCGGGCGGGCCACGAAGCCCGCCCAGAACGTGCTGAACGAGAGCAGGGTGCCCATCAGCGCGGAACTGTCGGGGAAGAACACCGCCGGAAAGACCAGCGCGGCAGCGGTTCCGTAGAGGAAGAAGTCGTACCACTCGATGGAGCTGCCGATGAGACCGGCGGCGAGGAGTTTGCGGTGGGCGCGCCTGCGTTGCCCATCGTCGTGGGCCGCATCCGCGGCCGGGCCTGCTGGTTCCACTGGGGGTGCGGTCATGCGTGTACTCCTCGGGCCGGATCGCCCGGTCATCGACCTGACGGGAATAGAAGTTGACACCAAGTTCAAATTGGTGGCACCAGTGTGGGGTAGGCCCGGAGTAATGTCAATCACACTTCGCGAGGCGAACGAACCCAGAACTCCCCTGTGGCGCGACACCGCTCCGCCATCGGCTTCGACATCCATCGAGCTCAGAGCCTATTTTCCGATCCGACAGAGGTGAGACGGACGGATTCTCGCCAATCGAATAAACATGACGTCATCTTCAGTTACGCTCGGCGTGCTCTCGCTCACCGTTGCCGTCGAAGGACCCTCCATGGCCAACGTCTTCGATCCCGTCCGCACCCATGCCGAGACCGCGCCCGACAGCGTCGCGCTGCGATCCGAACGCGGCGAATGGACCTATCGCCAGCTGCACCGGCTCGCCTCTCGCTATGCCGGAGCGCTCGCCGCCGCAGGTCTGTCTCCTGGCGACCGGGTCTTGCTGGCCGCGCCGTCGGTCCCCGAGTTCGTGGTGGCCTACTTGGGAATTCAGGCCGCGGGCTGCGTGGCCGTACCGGTGAACACCATGTCGACGCGCGCCGAGGTCGAGTACTTCCTCACCGACGCCGGCTGCGCGCTCGCCATCGCCTGGCACGAGCTCGGGCCCGGCGTCGCCGACGCCGCGCAGCACACCCGCACACCGTTCTGGTCGCTCCCGCCGGGCGCGCAAACCGCCGCCGAACCCGCGGCCTGCGTCGACCGCGACCGCACCGACACCGCCGCCATCCTCTACACCTCTGGCACCACCGGCCGCCCGAAGGGCGCTCAGCTGACGGTCGGCAACCTGCTCGCAGGCGGTGAGATCGGCGCGGCGTGCAGCCGCGGCACCGCCGCCGACCGCACCGGGACCGGCCTGCCGCTGTTCCACGTCTTCGGCCAGGCCGCGGTCATGATGTCGTGTTTCACCAGCGGCGGATCACTGTCACTGCTGGCCCGCTTCGACCCCGTCGCCATGCTCGAACTGCTGCGCCGCGACCGGCTGACCATCATGGCGGGCGTACCCACCATGTGGAATGCCATGCTGCGGGCGGCCGATGCCGCCGATCCGGCCGATTTCGAGCAACTGCGGGTGGCCATCTCCGGCGGTGCGTCGCTGCCCGGTGACATCGCCCGCGAGTTCCAGAAGACGTTCGGCTGCACCATCCTCGAAGGCTACGGGCTCACCGAGACCACCGGATTCGGCACCTTCAACGATCTCGATCGCGGCGCCAAGATCGGCTACACCGGACGCGCGGTCCCCCGCACCCGGGTCGACGTCCGCGACCACGATTCGAGGCCGTGCCCGCCCGGTCAGGTGGGTGAGGTGTTCGTGCAGGGCGAGACGGTCATGAAGGGCTACTGGCGCAGGCCGGAGGCCACGGCCGAGGTGCTGTCCCCCGACGGCTGGTTCCGCACCGGCGACCTGGGTGAATTCGACGCCGATGGCGATCTGCGCATCGTCGACCGGGTCAAGGATCTGATCATCCGGGGCGGCTACAACGTCTATCCGGGCGAGGTCGAGGAGGTGCTCTACGAGCATCCCGAGATCGTCGAGGCGGCTGTGGTCGGTGTGCCCGACGACCATTACGGCGAGGAGGTCGCTGCGGTCATCGTCACCGCGCCGGATTCATCATTGGATGCCGAGGCGGTATCGCGGTGGAGCCGAGAACGACTGTCGGCCTACAAGATTCCGCGCATCATCGATTTCACCGACGCGCTGCCCAAAGGGGCCACCGGCAAGATTCTCAAGCGCGCCATCGACCGCGACGCGCTGCGGCGGTAAATCCTCGGCTCAGACCGGCGGAGCGCCGTGGACCACCCCGATGCCACGCACCCACAGGGTCGACAGGGTGTCCGCGGCCGCGTCGGCGTCGATATCGGTGCCGGCTTTCGCCTGCTGGATGCAGAATTCGCGCACCATCCCGCACAGGGCCGTCGCGGCATAGCGGGCGTCGATATCGCGGGCGGCGAGGCGATCGGCTTGCAGCCGGGTGATCATGGATTCCGCGCGATCGATGAACAGCTCGATCTCGGTCTGTGCCAGCTCGCCGATGTCAGGGTTCATGCCGGCGACCTCACCCCACATCAGCATCAGGCGCTGATGCTCCCGAAAGGCCAGAACGTAAGCGCGCACCGCCGATTCGATGGCTTCGACCGCGGTCGCGGGCTGGGTGCCCATCCGTGCGCGCACCTTGTCGCGCATATCGGTGATCAGGTTCAGCACGACTGCGTGGAAGATCGCTTCTTTGGAGTCGAAATACACATAGAACGTGCCGTGCGCTACTCCGGCTTCGGCGACGATGTCGGCCACCCTGGTCTCGAGGAATCCGAGGCGTGCGAAAACGAGCTCGGCGGCATCGATCAGTTTCGTGCGGGTCCGCTCTCCCCGTGGGGTCAATGCCGGTGCTTGTTTACCGGCTCGCGTATTCACAGAGTGCGACACCACACCATCGTCGCAAATCGCTGAGTACGACAGCGGCGACGGGCCCGCCGAACGGCTCGACGGCCGCTCGGAGGGCCCGCGCCGCACGATGTCAGATGCCGATGCCGTGCCGTTCGGCCAATAGCCGGCGGGTATCGGCAGCGGCGGTATGCAGTACTCCGGCAATGCCGAGCCTGGCAGCACCGTCGAGGTTGTGCCGCAGATCGTCGACCATCACCGCCTGCGGCGGCTGAATACCCAGCCGATCACAGGCGATCTGATAGATCCGACGTGACGGCTTCCGTATCCCGACCTCCGAGGAGATCACAACGACGTCGGCGAGTTCGGCCAGATCGAATCCCGCGTAACAGTCCCGGCCGAACGCATTCGATACCAGCGCGACGGGAATACCCGCACCGCGAAGTTCGCGGATCAGTTCGATACTGTCCTCGTCACGGCGCAGACCGCTCTGCATGCGGGCGCTCAACCCGTCCGCCTCCACCTCGGCGCCGTGCGCGCGCAGCCGTTCGGCGAATCCGGCGTCGAAGGCATCGGCGTCGATGCGACCGGATTCGTGGTCGGCCAGCAGCGTACGCGCGATGTCATCCGTGCTGAGCAGGGTGATCGGCAGATCCGGGTGCCCGAGCGAGGCGCCGAATTCGCGGAACCCGTCGAGCACGCTTGTGGTCATGACGCCGCCGAAATCGACCAGGATCGCCTCGCGGGGTCGGGCGCGGTGCCGGTCATGGCTGGAACACGATTCGCCCGGCGGTGCTGCCCTCCCCGAGGCGGCCGAGCCCGTCGGCGACGTCGGTGAGTGCCAGCCGCTCACTGACCAGCGGCTTGATCGCGCCGGCGGCGGCGAGCCGGGTGAGCTCGTCGTGGCAGTCCTGGATGGCCTGGTTGTTGTACTGCTTGTACAGGCCCCAGTGCAATCCGATGATCGAATAGTTCTTGATCAGCGCGTGGTTGAGTGCCGGCTGCGGGATAGTGCCGCCGGCGAACCCGATGACCAGGATGCGGCCTTCGAAGGCGATGCATTTGGTGGATTTGGCGTAGGCGTCGCCGCCCACCGGGTCGTAGACGACGTCGACGCCACGTCCGCCGGTGAACTCCTTGACGATCGGCAAGAAGTCCTCGCGCTGCCGGTCGATCACCAGGTCGGCGCCCAGCGCCCGGCAGTATTCGGTCTTGTCCGCACCGCCGACGACGCCGATCACGGTGGCGCCAGCGGCTTTGCCGAGTTGCACCGCCGCGCTGCCGACACCGCCCGCGGCGGCGTGCACCAGCAGCGTCTCCCCTGGTCGAAGAGTGGTGCGCCGGTGCAGGGCGAACCAGCTGGTCTGATAGCCGATACTCAGAGCGGAGGCCTCCGCGTCATCGAGCGCGGCGGGCGCGGCGAAGGCGTTGGCTTCATCGACAACAGTCATGTCGGCGAACGCGCCGCCGGGCAGGTTCGGATTGCCGATCACGCGATCGCCGACCGCGAACCGGGTGACACCGTCACCGACTGCCATGATCTCGCCGCACAGCTCGACCCCCGGGGTGAATGGAAGCGGTGGGGTGATCTGGTATTTGCCGCGGCACAGCAGCACATCCGGAAAATTGGCCGGCGCGGCCAGCACGCGCACCAACAGCTGTCCCGGTCCGGGTTCGGGGTCGGCGATCTCCTCGAGCCGCAGCACCTCGCGCGGTTCGCCGAGTTCGTTCACTCGCCATGCTTTCACCGTCAGCTCCTCGTGGTCGTAGCCGGATCCGCCGCCACCGGCAGATCGATGAGTTCGGCGAGCCGGGCCCGATGCCGGCAGCCGGTGCCGAACGCCAATTGCGAACTCTTGGCGCGCTTCAGATACAGATGCGCGGGATATTCCCAGGTCATGCCGATGCCGCCGTGTAGTTGCAGGCATTCCTCTGCGGCCTGCACGGCCACGTCGCCGCAGTAGGACTGGGCGAGCGCGGCGGCGATCTCGGCGTCGTCGTCACCGCGGGCGTAGGTGTCGGCGGCATAGCGGGCCGCCGACGCCGCCGACCCCAGTGCCAGCCACAATTCGGCGAGGCGATGCTTGATCGCCTGGTACGAGCCGATGGTGCGGCCGAATTGCTTGCGGTCCTTGACGTAGGCGAGCGTGGTGTCGAAGCACCAGCTCGCCACACCGTACTGCTCGGAGGCCAGCAGCGCGGTACCACAGCGCAGGGCTTCGGCGACCGCGCCCGCGGCGTCGCTGCTCACCCGGGTCGACGGTGTGGCGCCGAACGAGACGTCGGCCAGCGGCCGGGTCATATCGAGGGCGAGCACCGGCGTCACCGTGAGACCGCGGGCCTGCCGGTCGACCACATGCAGTTCCAGACCGTGCGGCCCACTCGCGGCGACGACGAGCAGATCGGCCTCCAGCGCACCCGCGACGCTGGTGACGGTGCCCGTCAACGCACCGTCGGCGGCCAGTACCCCGGTGGCCGGGTCGCCCGGAGCGATCGACAGCGGAACGACAAGGGCGGCTGTGCGATTGCCCGCAGCCAGCTCGCGCACCACCTCGGTGTCACCGGCCCGCAGCAGTGCGATCGTCGCCACCACCGCGCTGGTGAGGAACGGGACCGGAGCGACAGCGCGACCGATCTCTTCGAGCACCACCGCTGCCTCGCGGGTGGTCGCGCCCGCACCGCCGAGCTCCTCGGGCACCAGCAGGCCCGCGACGCCGAGATCGACGGCGAGCGTCTTCCACACCTGGGGGAAATCCTGGGCGTCGCCGTCGTAGACGCCCAGCACGGCCTCGGGTGGGCAGCGATCGGCGAGGAGCCGTCGCACACTGTCGCGCAACGCTTCCTCGGTATCGGAATACAGCAGGTCCGCGGTGCTCAACGGGCCAGGTCCTTCCAGGCGGCGGTCTTGTCGACGCGATGTTCCGGTGGCAGGCCGAGCACCCGCTCGGCGATGACGTTGCGCAGGATCTCCGAGGTGCCGCCCTCGATCGAATTGCCCTTCGCGCGCAGGTAGCGGTAACCCGGTCCGCGGCCGGTGAATTCGACCCGATCGGGCCTGCGCAGCGTCCAATCGTCATAGCGCAGACCCGCTTCGCCGTGTAGTTCGATCCCGAACCCGGAGACGCGCTGGGCGAGCCGGGCGAAGGCCAGCTTCATCGCCGAACCCTCAGGCCCCGGCTGCCCGCCGGCCAGCTGCTGGCGCAACCGTTCCCCGGTCAGGCGGGTCACTTCGGCCTCCACCCATAGCCGCAGCAGCTCATCGTGCATGGCCGGATCTCGCAGCTGCGGCTGCGCACGCCAGGCCTCGGCGACCTTGCCGATCTGGCCGCCTTCCCGCGGCGCCCCCGAGCCGATGGCAACCCGCTCATTGTTGAGCGTGGTGGTGGCGACCCGCCAGCCCTGCCCCACCCCGCCCAGCCGGTTCTCGTCCGGGATGCGCACGCCGGACAGGAAGACCTCGTTGAACTCGGCCTCGCCGGTGATCTGGCGCAACGGCCGGATATCGATGCCGGGATCGCTCATATCGCACAGGAAATAGGTGAGCCCGGCATGTTTGGGCACCGACGGGTCGGTGCGCGCGACGAGAATCGCCATCTGGGCGTTCTGCGCACCGGAGGTCCACACCTTTTGCCCGTCCACCACCCAGTCCGCGCCGTCATGCACCGCGCGGGTGGCCACCGCCGCCAGATCCGAACCCGCACCGGGTTCGCTGAACAGCTGGCAGTAAATGTGTTCGCCGGTGAACAATGGCCGCAAGAACTTTCGCCGCTGCTCCGGTGTGCCGAAGGCAGCGATCGTCGGCGCGGCCATGCCGAGCCCGATTCCGTTGTGTTCGACCGCCGGGCCGGGTGCGCCCGCGGCGGCGAGCGCGGCATCGACCCTGGCCTGATAGATCTGCGGCAGGTCGAGGCCACCGTCGCCGACGGGGAAATGCACCCATGCCAGGCCGTCATCGAAACGGGCGCCGAGGAATTCGCGGGTATCGGTTGTCGCCGGATCGTGGGCGGCGAGCAGCTCGGCGATGCGCGCGTCGAGATCGGCGGCGATCGCGCTATCGATCGTCATAACGTTGTCCTGATTTCTGCCCGCGGATCAGTCCGTCGGTCCGCCCGCGACATAGATGACCTGCCCGGAAACGAACCCTGCACCGGCACTGACCAGGAACGACGCGGTGTGCGCAATGTCGTCGGGCTTGCCGGTGCGCTGCACCGGGATCTGCGCGGCCATGGCCTTGGTGAACTCGTCGAAGGGCACGCCGACACGTTCGGCGGTCGCGGCGGTCATCTCGGTTTCGATGAAACCGGGCGCGATGGCGTTGGCGGTCACCCCGAACTTGCCGAGTTCGATGGCGAGGGTTTTGGTCAGGCCCTGCATGCCCGCCTTGGCCGCCGAATAGTTGGCCTGGCCGCGGTTGCCGAGTGCGGAGGTGCTCGACAGGTTGACGATGCGACCGAACCGGGCCTCGACCATGTGCTGCTGCACCGCACGCGTCATCAGGAACGCACCACGCAAATGCACGTTCATGACCGCGTCCCAGTCGTCGACGGTCATCTTGAACAGCAGGTTGTCGCGGATGATCCCGGCATTGTTGACCAGCACTGTCGGTGCGCCGAGCGTTTCGGTGATCTGCTCGATGGCCGCGGCGACCGCCGCTTCGTCGGCGACATCCGCGCCGACCGCGAGCGCGCGACCACCGGCCGCGGTGATCGCGTCGACGGTGCCGGCGCACGCGGCGGCATCGAGATCGAGCACCGCCACCGCCATGCCATCGGCGGCGAGGCGCTCGGCCACCGCTGCCCCGATGCCGCGCGCGGCGCCGGTGACGATGGCGGTCCTGGTTTCCTGAGTCATATCGTTCTCCTGAAGATGTGGTCAGAGTCCGGCGGCGTCGGCGACTTCGGTGGCCTTGCGCACCACAGCGTCGATCCGCTCGACGGTCGGGGTGCCCGCCGCGGCCCGGTTCTGGGGTTCGTCCATCGCTCGACGCATCACGCCCTCGGCGATCACCGCCAGCTTCCACAGGCCGAGCACGTGCCAGTACTGCAGAGCGGCCGGGTCGCGCCCGGTTTCGGACAGGTACATCCGTGCCAGTTCGGCGCGGGTCGGGAAGCCCGGCAGGGTCGAGGCCGGGAAATCGCCGCCGAGTTCCTCTTCGCCGGGTTCGGGCCAGTAGGCCAGCAGGCTGCCCATATCGGCCAGTGGTTCGCCGAGCGTGGAAAGCTCCCAGTCCAGCGCCGCTTTCAGCGCGCCGGTTCCGGGGTCGGCGATGACGTTGCGCAGGTGGAAATCGCCGTGCACCAGGGTGATCTCGTGCTGTTCCGGCACGGCGGCGACGAGTCTGCGGGTGAGGTCGTCGAGTTCGGGAAGCTCCCGGGTCTTCGAGTGTTCCCACTGCCCGGCCCAGCGCTTGAGCTGACGCTGCGCGTACGGCTTGTGCGAGGCCAGATCGGCGAGCCCGACGGCCTCGATATCGACGGCGTGGATCTTCGCGAGGGTGCGCGGCAATGCCGAGGCGATCTCGCCGCGCCGCTGCGGCGTGAGCGAGCGCGCGACGTCCATGGTGTCGATCACCAGCCCGTCGACGAACTCCATCAGCACCAGCGGCACCTCCGACACCGACTCATCGGTGCAGACCCCGAGGATGCGCGGTGCGGGCACCGCGGTGTCTTCCAGGGCCGCGATGATGCGGGCTTCGCGAACCACATCATGCGCGGACGCCAGCAGATGGCCCAGCGGCGGACGGCGCAGCACCCACCGTCGCCCGGCGGCGTCGGTGAGCAGATAGGTCAGGTTCGATTGGCCGAGCCCGATGCGGGTGAAACGTAGCGGGGCATCGGATTCGATGCCGAGTGCGTCGAGCCAGCCGGCGATCGCGTCCGGGTCCACCGCGAGGTGCTCACCCATCCGCGACCGGGCCCTGACGGAACTGGGTCGCGTCACCGAGCCGCTGTCCACCGTCGATCACCATGGTTTCGCCGGTCACCCAGCTCGCGGCGTCGGAGGCCAGGAAGGCGATGGCCGAGCCGATGTCGGCGGGTTCGCCGATCCGGTTCAGCGCCGTCGCGTCGTTGAGCAGCTGCTCGTGTTCCTGCCACAGCGCGGCGGCCAGCTTGGTGCGCACCACGCCGGGCGCGACCGCGTTGACCCGGATCCGCGGCGACAGTTCCAGCGCCATCTGTTTGGTGAGATGGATCAGCGCTGCCTTGCTCGCGTTGTAGAGACCGAGGTTGGCCTCGAAACCCATGCCGCCGATGGAGGCGGTGTTGACGACCGCGCCGCCGTGCTCGCCCATCCAGGCGCGGGTGGTCAGCGACGTCCACAGGATCGGCGCCCACAGGTTCACGTCGAAGGTCTTCTGGAACCGGCCGTGGTCCTGACCGATCACCGGGCCGTAGGCCGGGTTGGTGCCCGCGTTGTTGACGAGAATGTCGAGGCTGCCGAACTTTTCGAGCGTCAGGTCGATGCACCGGCGCGCGGCATCCTCGTCGACGGCGTGCGCGGCGACACCGAGGGCGTTGCCGCCGACCTCGGCCGCCGCCGCGTCCGCCGATTCCTGCGACCGCGAGGTGAGCACGACATTGCCGCCGGCGGCCGCGATGGCCTGTGCCGCGGCGAGCCCGATGCCGCGCGAGGCGCCGGTGATGACGGCGGTGCGCCCGCTCAGATCGATGCCCGTCATGCCTTGACCTGCTGTCCGTTGTTCGCGGCGAGATCGGCGGTGCGGTACTTGCCGAGTTCCTGGCGGGCGATGGCACGCTTGTGCACCTCGTCCGGACCGTCGGCAAGGCGCAGGGTGCGCAGATGCGCCCATGCCATGGCCAGCGGGAAATCGTCGGTGACGCCGCCGCCGCCGTGCACCTGAATCGCCCGGTCCACCACCTTCAACGCGATATTCGGTGCTGCGACCTTGATCGCCGCGATCTCGGTGCGCGCCTCCTTGTTGCCAACGGTGTCCATCAGGTAGGCGGCCTTGAGGGTGAGCAGCCGGATCATCTCGATGTCGATCCGCGATTCGGCGATCCAGTCCTGGATGTTGGCGTTGTCGCTGATCGGTTTGCCGAACGTGCTGCGCGAACGTGCCCGGGTGCACATCAATTCCAGTGCGCGTTCGGCCATCCCGATCGACCGCATGCAGTGGTGGATGCGGCCGGGGCCGAGCCGGGCCTGGCTGATCGCGAAGCCCTCGCCCTCCCCCTTCAGCACATCCTTGGCCGGCACCCGGACATTGTCGAAATCGATTTCGGCATGGCCTTCGCGGTCCTGGTAGCCGAAGACGGGAAGGTTGCGCATCACCGTGATGCCGGGTGCGTCGATCGGCACCACCATCATCGACTGCTGGCGATGCGGGGCCGCGTTCGGATCGGTCTTGCCCATCACGATCAGCACCTTGCAGTTCTTGTGCATCGCGTTGGAGGCGAACCACTTCCGCCCGTTGAGCAGATAGTCCTCGCCGTCGCGGACCATCGACAACTCGACATTGGTCGCGTCCGAGCTGGCCACCCGCGGCTCGGTCATCGCGAACGCTGACCTGATCGTGCCCTCCAACAGCGGCTTCAGGTACTTCTCCTTGTGCTCGTCGGTGCCGAAGAGCGTCAAGACCTCCATATTGCCGGTGTCGGGAGCGTTGCAGTTGCAGGCTTCCGGAGCGATGAAGCTGCGGCCCATGATCTCGGCCAGCGGCGCGTACTCCAGGTTGGTCAGTCCCGGGCCCCACTCCGGATGCGGATGGAAGAGGTTCCACAGCCCACGCCGCCGAGCCTCGGCCTTGAGTTCCTCCATGATCGGCGGATGGAAGTGCGGATCACCGGACTCACGCATCTGCTGGTCGTACACGGCCTCGGCCGGGTAGACGTGCGCATCCATGAAGTCGAGCAGTTCCGCCCGGTACTTCTCGGCACGTTCGGAGGTGTCGAACAGGGACATCCTGGCTCCTGACAGAAAAAGACGGGGTCGGCGGCGGTCGAACGACTGCCGGTCACGACCTGTGAACCACCGCACCCACTATATTGAACCCGGCGTCAATTTCAAGTCATGGGGCAGGAGTGGCCGCTCACCCGCTCGCCTATCGAGCAGTGCGCCGACCGCCGATCGAGGTATCTGTTCGGCAGATTCGGGCACGATCGCGCACCTGCCGGATCGGCCGTGCAGCGGCATGGGGACCCGCGCCGTCGATGGCTCGGCGGCCCTGTTCGGTGTCGAGCAGGGGCTGGATCATCGGCGTCACGATGGTGCCGGGAGCGATGGCATTGAGCGCGATCGAGGCGGCCGTCGGTCATCTCGCGTGCGCGGGCGACGAAATCGGTGCGACCCGCGTCGGTGGTGAGGTCGACGGTGATGTCGGCCTCGCGCAGATCCGCGCCGATCACGCAGATCCCGCGGGCACGTAGGTAGTCGCTGGTCGTGGTGGCGTTCGCTACGCCCACATCGTGCCCACCCGTGACCTTTTCGTCCTGCTCACCTCGGTGCCGGGCATCCGCGCACGGTGGATGGTCGCGGCCAACGATCTCGCCGAAGAACTGCGTCCCGTCATCGGTGAGCGTGCCGGGTTGGCTCCGCGGAGCCTGGAAGCCCGGTTGCTGTCACACACCTTGATCGGCGCTCTGACCGTGGCGTTGGAGCACTGGATCACCTGCGACCCGGACGACCCGTCCGGCCCGGTGGACGCTCCGAGCGTGGCGGCCGCGGCGTTGTCGGTGATCCGCTTCGAGCGCCCG
Source organism: Nocardia sp. CDC519 (assembly GCF_059509835.1). Taxonomy (NCBI): domain Bacteria; kingdom Bacillati; phylum Actinomycetota; class Actinomycetes; order Mycobacteriales; family Nocardiaceae; genus Nocardia; species Nocardia sp. CDC519. Next base: position 6,049,602 of record NZ_CM183377.1, read on the forward strand.
TGACCGCATCGGCGAATCTGCTCGCCGTCGAACACCAGGAGCATTACCAGCCAACTCACCGTCGACCACCTGGGCGCGCCGCCCGCTGGACGACCCCGAGAATGCTCAGCGTGTGCTGCTACTCGCCGATATCTTCTGGGGATGGTCCCGTGCAGATCGCTGTGCGCGGCGTCGCGCCGGTGACGTACTCAGACGCGGCGGCGTAAGCCGCGAGAAGATTCGGGTCGCGAACGCGGCCCATGCGGTAGCGGTGACCTTATCGCTGCTAGTACGCCCGCACCCAGCCGCGTTCATCCTGCAGAAAGAGGATGTCGTGCAGGGCCATGGCGCGCACCGCGAACAAAGGCACCGGAGCCCGATTCACCGGAAATCGGGTGTTGTGCACCGCAGGAGCAAGACAGTCCGAGTGAAACTGGCCAACCATCAGGCCCGCGGCGACCGCACGGTTCTTGATCCGGCGGTGCACGAGATCGATCAGATGCTAGTCGGCCGGTGGCAGACCGGGAATCGCGAGGACGAGTGCCCGCAGAGCCGGATTCGATTCCGTGGCAGCGAGTTCGGAGAAGGTGGTCAGAGCGTCGTCGAGCAGACACTCGAGTGCGGTAGCGTCGGCACCGGCCGGCCAGTCGGCGACGCGCCAGACGATACCACCACGTTTCAGCGATGGTTCGACGAATGGGCATATCGCCCCTGGCCGGCCGAGTTCGGGATGAGGGCGGCGATGTATTCGGTCAACCACTCGCGCAGAACGGTGACCGTGTCGGCGTCGCTCGTGGTGCTCATCGTGCGGTCCTGATGATATCGCCGCACATCTCGTCGATGATCTCGCGGGTGACATGCGGCACGGTGACAATATGAGCGCGATCGCCTTTGGTCGCGAGATGGTACTTGCGGCACACCCATTCGGCGGGGCGATCGAACACGACGATGATCGAATCGGGGTGCAGCTGCGGCCGCAGTCCTGCGGCGGCGAGCTTGCCCGCGGCATACTCGGCGTTCCGGAGTGACCGCCAGGCCGCTTCGGCGAGGCCGTTTCGGCCCTTCGCCGCCAAGGCGTACCAGGTGAGTACCGCAGCCAGACCACTCCGAGAACACGCGAGAGTGGAATCAGGAGCACCGATGTACTCGCCGTGGACCCGCGAATCCACGAGTTCGGATCGACACAGTGCGGCAGCACACGCCGCCGGCATACCCAGCGCCTTGTGCATACTGATCGCGACGTTTCCCACCTCGCGTCGCGCGAATCCCCAGCCGGGCCCCCGTTCGGTGAATGGAACGATCAGCCCGCTGAGAGCGGCATCGGCGTGGAGGTAGACCGTGCCCGCAGCCGAGGCGGCGGTGGCGAGCGCGTCGACGTCGTCGATGGCGCCGGTCATGGTCGTTCCGATGGTGGCGACAACCACCGCGCCGGCGCCACGTAGACGCCGACAGGCACGCTCCAAGGCGACTGGGTCCATCCGCCCCTGGCTTTCGCTGTCGACGACCACCAGCTGTTTGCGCATCAGCCGGGCGTTCTTGCGGATCGAATAGTGCGCGGAGCGCCCGCAATAGATGGCCGCGTCGGGCAGTAGCGTGGCTCCGCGATCGAGCCCGAAAAGATTGGCCTCGCTGCTGCCCGCGGCGATATACCCGTAAGTCTGGGCCCGATCGCCGTTGGCGAGCTCGGCAAGGAATTCGCCAGCCGCCCGCTCCATGGCCTTCGCGCCGACGGCGGACTTGTCGCGTCCGGTGGGGTCGCCGACGTTGTCGATGAAGATGTCGAGGAGCCCCGCGAGCTGGGAGAACTCGAAATCCAGATTGCCTGGAAACCCGAGAACGTCCGGTTCCTCGAGCCGCATATCGGCGATGAACGCGTCGACCTGCGCCAGCAGCCTGTGGGGCGGGGGTGGAGACGATCCGATCCGGAACAGATCGAGTTCGGTCGGTGCCGGTTGCTGTACCCGAGTCATACGCTTCCTTCCTTCCGGCGGTGCGAACCGAGGACGCGATACGTGCACAGCCTGGGCGAATAGGTGGCGCGCGTACATCGGTAGCCGCGCAGGCTCCTACCGATGCGGCCGACACCCGGCATCGGTAGACGCCCCGTCGAAAGCACGCGTGGTCCCCATCTGGTCCCCAACTCCGGGTGGTCGGAAAACGAGAAAACGCCTTCCCGCGCAGGTGGGAAGGGGTTTTGATTGTCGGGGTTAGCGGACGGTACTTGGAACAGTGGGAACCGGACTGGTTGAAGACGATCATCGCCAAGATCGACGCCCGGCCGCGCCGCCGGTCTTCGTCGGCAGACAGCAGCGCGGTGCAACCGCGGCGCTTGGATCGGCGGCTGTCGCCCAACACTATCGCCGAGGTGGTCGAGGGGTACAGAAGCGGAGCATCAACCAACGCGCTGTGCGAGCAATACAAACTTTCGAAAGGCGGGCTGCTGTCGATTCTGCGGGAACATGGGGTCAAGATGCGGTACCAGCCGATAACCGAGGAGGAGATCGACTGGGCAGTACGGCTTTACAGCGAGGGCCGGTCGTTGAATGCTGTGGCGCGACAGCTCGGCAAGGCGAAGGGCAGTGTGTGGAAGGCACTACATGCCCGGAACGTGTCGATGCGGCGATAGCTACCGTGCGGCCGATCCACACTCAGCGTGGCTGAGGTCTCCTGGCGTAAGTCCCATAGAACCCGCCGCCGACTTCCGGCGGTGGGCCAATAAAGTTGAAGGAGATTCCATCGCTTCCCTGCCAGCCACCGACGCTTGCAACAGATGGGCTGTAGATCGCATGCGGCAATAGAGCATATGGCGTGTAGAGCTCAAGCTTGTGCTTCACATATGCCTCGAAGGGACTTCCGGTTCCCGTAGTGATTATTTGAGACGGATCGGCTAGATCGAAGTGGACATCAATCTTCCTTGCTTTAGGGTTCAAGACAACTGAAATCACGTCTTCACCAACATATTCGGATTGCGCGGCCGTTTCTCGTACGCCATCAACAAGAATCCTCCGGAAAGATTCAGGCGAATCGAGCGTTTCATCGCTCCGTAACCGCGCCCGCATACGCTCATGGATCCTGTCGTTCACATCTCCTGCGGGAATGCAACTGTATCTCCATATCGACGGGTATCGAACGGTCTCCGCCGCGCCACCATCATAACCTGCCTCGGAAAACCCAAGCCGAAATGTAAGCTCCCGAAATCTTGGCCGAGTGAGCTGCATTCCTGTTCCGGCAACAACCAACGAATACTTTCTAACAGATGGAGTGAGGCGTTCGTATGCCGCAGATACCGACTCGACAACCCTACGGATGATTTCGGCATAGTGAAGACCAGGAGGGCGGTTGCTAAGGCACATTCCTCCGCCAGAGAGGTTTGGCACTCCAGATATGGCCTCGGCTAAGAACTGATCCGTTGGCCTGCCATCGAGATAAGCAAGTCCGGTGTAAGCCAAGACTAGCCAGCAATCATCTCCAACTACGACCAATGTCTTGTTAGCTCTAGAATCCCAAGGTTCAGTGACCCCACGCCGCTTGATCGTGAATAAACGATCACTCGCATGGAACACGAACCCGCGAGTCACAGCGCTCAGGATCAAGGTCACCGTTTTATTGTCCAATCAACTATTCGTGGCGCAGACCGGGGAGGCCGATGATAAGCCATTGTCTGGCCGACAGTTCCCGAAACCAATATCTCTGCCAGTGGCTCGTGTGCAGAGTCGCGTACAGCGAGTACGTTGAGTGGTTTGCCAGGCACCTGTCGTACCACGTAGGCTGCCTCTACCTCTGTGGGGCACTTGAGATCACCGCCGAAGGATGAATGGCTACGCGGTCTACCGATATATCTTCTTGAGATCATCCCAGTCCCTCGGATGGTCGCTCAGTGCAGCCAAATACGACGCAACGAAATCGAATGGGTACCCTGCGCCGGTCAGCATCTTGATCGGCGGGGTATAGAGAGTCTTGAAGTACAGTTCCTTGCTCCGGGCGTAGCCGTTGTAGCCCGCAGCATGCAAGTCTTCAAGGGCCGCACGAATCTGCGGCGGCACGTCGGGCGTTGGTTCGCCGGTGGCGAGGTTCAGAGCACCCGTCGCTGCCGCCCATCCGGCAACTTCCCCTGGAGCGTGCTCGACAACGCCAAGCGCCTGGCCGTCAGCCAGATGAACAGCTACAGAAAGCAGCCTGTGGGTAGGAATCAGCGCGAGCACTGGCCCGCCTGGCGTGGCTGATGTTCCCTTTAGACTACCTACGTTGCCGTTTGAAATGTACTGAGCCAGAATCGGATCGGGGTGTGCTACGTCTGCCTTCTGCGGCGCGAGAAGCGCGCGTCGCTGATAGTTATCACTGTTGCGCCGGAACCACTCGGCCACCTTACCAACGGCGCGATCGAGACCCTGACCACGGGATATCCACACGTTCGCTGTTGGTGCCATTCCATCTCTCCGATCATTCGATTCATCAGACAGAGCAATCATTCTCGGCAAAGTCTGCCGCGCGCAGAACGGGCCGGGCTTAATGCCCGGCCCGGCGGTCCTACTTCTTTTTACTCGGCGTCTGCGCCAACGCTGAAGCAGCGGCCGTCTTCGACGCCTTGCCTGTACGGCCATCCTTGAGTACCTTCGACGCCGCTTTTGCAGCCTTCGGACTCGTAACCTTGCCCTTTGCCATTTCCACCTCCTTCTCGTATCCGACGCACCATGAGGTCTTCGTGCTACTCAGTCAGGAAATGCCGGTTCGTCGCCCCACAGCCCGGAGCCACCGATATTGGGTGCACCGCAGCCCGCAGCCCGCACGCGAAGCGGAAACCGAAGGGCTGCCGATGACAGCGCTGTCGCTACCGCGAAAGACAACGCTGTCACCAACAATCGTTCCGGCGTAACGTCCGCGCGGATCGAAGACCTTGCCGCGGTCAATCCGGCCGACGTACTTGCCCGACCGCGAGTAGATCTTGATGCCGTCGACCTGGAGTGGACGGCCATTTCGAGTGTGGAGCCTGTTAGTGCTGATGATTCGCCCTTTCGTTCGGAAGAGTCGCTTGACCGGCGCTGTCAGCCGTCCATGTGCTCCCGTAGCCAACTGGTGCCCTTGTCGGGAATCCCGAATGTTGCCCACAAGTCGCCGGTCACGTTAACGACCAGCACCTCGTCGTTCGCATCGACGTGCCGCTTCACCGCGTCGCGCATCTGCACCGCCGTTAAGGATGTCTTCACTAGCCAGGTCGAGTCCAGATGGTGCCACCAGGTGCCATGGGACTTCAGGTACTCGATTAGCTCGTCGTACTTCTGGCCTGGCCGGTTCAAGTCGTAGCCGATCATCAAGACGTTCACAACGCTCCTCGATGCCAGTTCGATTGCACCTCTGCAACCGAACGTCTACAGTCAAACTGGACGATAGCAGGCCGGTTGCAGAAGTGCAACCAGACGTCACATGTCGAAAGGAAATCATGTCTGATCGCGGATCATTCGACGCAGGGGCGTTCTATGCAGCACTCAATGCCGAGCGGGATGCCCGAAATCTCATGTGGAAGGACGTCGCCCAGCGAGCGAAGGTCAGCCAGTCCACCCTGACCCGCCTCGCTCAAGGCAAACGACCGGATGTTGACAGCCTCGCGGCGCTGGTCGATTGGGCTGGCCTGAGTGCCGATGACTTCGTCGTACGAGTCCACAGCAAGCCGGATCACGCTGAGCCGCTAGCCATGTTCTCAACGTATTTACGTGCCGACAGGAGTCTCAGGCCGGAGGTCGCCGATGCCCTGGAGCAAGTGGTGCGGGCAACATACAAGGTTCTGGAGGGATAAGCGCGATGGGGTACTACAGGGGCTTCAAGGCCGAGGCGGAGCGGCTCGCGGTCGAAACCCGCAAAGAACTCGGACTTACCGAGTACCAGCGGCTCGACCCCCGTCGGCTCGCCGATCATCTGGATATCCCGATTTTCACACTCTCCGACCTTGAAGCACGCGATCCAAGCGTCGGAGAGGCCATCCGCGTGCTGCACGGTGAAGACGCGTCAAGCTTCTCCGGGCTGACGCTCTTCAGCGGAACTCGGCGGGTGATCGTCCACAACGAGGCGCACACACCAGGGCGACAGTCGAGCGATATTGCCCACGAACTCAGCCACGGACTTCGCATGCACCCCCCTGCGCCGATTCACGACGGCCGTGGATGCCGGACATGGAACGCCGATCACGAGGATGAAGCCAACTTCTTAGCTGGCGCCCTGCTTGTGCCGGCCAGAGCTGCGTGGGCGCTGGCGAAGCGGCGCAAAAGCCTGGACGAGGCGGCGTGGGAGTTCGGGTGCAGTGTCGAGATGGTGCGGTGGCGAATCAACATCACCGGTGCAGGCCGGCAGATGGCAGGCTGATGTATCACAACAATCGTCGGCACGCAGCGTGCCGACGATCTAATCCGCATCACCTGTAGCCGATTTCACGAATCTTGGCGGCGCGCTCATGGTCTCGACCAGATCCTGCATCATCCGGACACCTTCCCGCGCGTGCGCGTACTCCCATCTGCCGGACTGTAGCCTTTCCCGACTAGATAGACCCGTGTCACCGAGATCGATATGCGGTGGAAGCGATTTCGTCAACACGATGCCTTTGACGAGCATCGGAATGACGACGTCGTTCACATGTCGCAGCAGGTGGTTCAACTCAGCACCAGGCGAAACAAAGGCAGCTCCACTCGGTCGCTCAACGACAACACTCGCGGTAAATGAAGCAATAACCGGCGTGCCAACCGGAATCTGCATAACAAGATCTCCGGCGGTTATCGGTCGCATAGAGTGATCTTGGCCGGCGAACGGCTGATCTTCGCGATCGACCAGCAGTCCTGTTGCGCACAGCCGAATATTTCGGTGTTTGTCCGTATTCGAGTACTCCTGCAGCAGTTTGAGCGGATGCTCGAAGTCTGGCGTCACTCTCATCAGCGCAGCAAGGGTTTCCCCGATCGATGGAATTCGAGCTTGATCGCTGAACGGTTGCAGGCGGGCGATTCGGTCGCCAATAACTGTTCCGACTGCGAACTCGGCAACAGCCTTGCCTTCTTCTCGATGCCACTTATCCATTCCCGTTTGATCATCTTTGATCGGCATGAGCACGCGCTTGGCCTGCTTCTCCGTCAGCGGCGTATCGCGAGCGCTTTCAACCACATAGAACAGCGTGTTCTCGATCGCGGATCGCATGTGATTAATCGCCTCGCTGAATAGCATGGCGATCAGTGGTGGAATTGGCCGAATCGATTCAATCTCGACATCGAAGACGCCCTGATTCCGTTCAACCTGAGTGGGAGTCACGCCGTGTTGTGACCAGGCGGCGCAAAGCGCCGCGATCTGCTCGATGGCTTGGTCAGCTCGGGCTAGCCTGAACGCCACAGGCTCAAGTTCCGTTGGTAGCCAGTCGGTATCGCGGCTCGCGTCTGATTGATCACTCATGTAGGTAGCCTAACGCAGAGGCATCAAAACTACGATTGACGATCGGCTACACTTGCCAGGATTCCGTCCGCCGCATGCGGAGATAGTCGTCCACTCTTTGCCTCGCGGTGGATCGCTGCGGTTGCGTTTTTCGCCGCGTCGCTATTATCCGTCATGAGCTTGCTGACTAAGTTTAGACCTGCATCCCAGTCGTAGGCCATTATCCCCGGCACCATTTCGGATACTAGCGTGTCACCTGCACGTCCATGTTCGGTCTGTGCTTCGGCGGCTACCTGCAATGCGTAAGCGGGGTCGTTCCACGCAAGCTCACCGAATTCCCGCTGTAGTTTGAGAGCGTTAACCCAAATCGGACTGTCAGGTTCGGCGGTACTTATGTCAAAATATATCAATACCGCAGAAAGGTATTCACTCTTTGGTGGCGCGCCGTTTAATATCTTCAACAGGCGTGTTCGAGTGGTCGTCTATAGCTTCTCGCTCGAAGCTGTTCGACTGCATCGCTGATCCTGAAGCCGATCGCGCAAAATTTGACATATTCAACGTCTCTTTATTTAGTTGTGCGTCCATACATAACATATCCTGCAACACAGCGGCGGAAATGAGCCTCGGTGTCGAGATGCTGCGGGACGCGCTCCCTTTGGTCGCCAACCCCAGCCAGCTCTACCTGGACGGCACCGACTCGATCCGCCGCCTGCTCAACGAAACGTTCTTCGAGCGGTTCTACCTGGACGACCTCGATGTAGCCACCGACGACAAGACCCGCTGTTCAGCGAACTGCACGACGCTCACCGGGCCTACCGGCACCGTGAAACCACTGGGGCTGACGGTATGAGGCTGGCATCCGACCGGGCTGGCCACCACCTCGGAAGCAGAGCGAAGAGTTCAGGGCAGCGTAAGCATTCATCCAGCTCAGACGGCGGAAACAGCACCTTGGATGATCCGGCAGTGCCGGGAAATGACAACGGCCTTACCCTTGCCAGTGTCTTTTCAGTCACTGGCTCAGGTAAGGCCGCGCTGGTCGGGCTGACAGGATTTGAACCTGCGACCACTTGACCCCCAGTCAAGTGCGCTACCAAACTGCGCCACAGCCCGTTGCGCCGCGATTCCGGGCGCTCGAAGAGATTACCTCAGGGGGTGTCTAGAGAGCTAATCCGCTGGTCAGGGGCGTCGCGGGGGCGGGTGGCCGGCCTTGCGCACTGCCGACGGCTTGGTCAAGGGACCTAGGGGCGCTCGTCTTCTTCGGCTGCCAACCGGGCCTCGATATCGGCAACCGACAGCCGGTCGCGGTCGTCTCGCTCCGGCCCTTCGTCGCGTTCCGGCCAATAGAGCCAGACGGTGAGCACGAGTAAAGCCACCACCAGCATGAGCAGCGCGGCGCTCACAGCCACACCCCATCGTCGATCGGCCACCTGTGCCCGCGCGGATAGACCTGCATCGGGGTGATCAGAGCGGCGAGATCGGTCACCACGTGTCGCACAGCGTCGGCGTGTTCGAATCCTGGAACCACCACGGCGGCAGCGTCGTGCTCGCAAATGTGCTGCGTGATCACCAGTGCGGCCACCAACGGACCGACATCCAGCACCACAGTGAACGCCAACCGGTAGCCGTGCCTGTGGGCCAGCCCGGCGAGGTCGGCCCCTCCGCTCGGCATCCGTCGCCGGACCAACCCGATCGCCGCAGTTCGCCCGACCGCCATGCGCACCGCCCCTTTGCCTGTTGTTGGTAGGCGCCCACCGCCGAGGCTCAACCACCCGGCGGCGGGGCTGAAATGCACGCTATGAGTATGGAGTTCACGCCGAACAGGAAATTGCGCGATATTGCGCCGGATTCCGACGCGTCGCTGCGCTCGAGAGCCGATGATGGATGTTCACGCACATCACGGGAGGAACCATGAAGGTCGAAAGATTGGGCGGCGACAGCACCGACGGCCAGAGCCCGACTCTGTTCCGCAGCGACCGGAACACTTACGTCGTCCAGGGGTGGAGTACCGACGATGTCGACACCATCGAGATACCGCACCGCCTTATCCGGCACCTACAGCCCGGCACATGCCTGGGCTCGATGCTGCGGGACACCGGGCACGGCACGTTTATGCTTACCGGCGATCCGGTTACCGATGCCGAAGCGCTGGACCAGATTCGACTGCCCGGCCATGAATCAGCGGTGGAAGTCGGAATCGGGAAGGAGAGGCGGCGCGATGCGGCACCTGACATTCGATGACCTGGCGCGCGCCTTCCGCACCCACAGACGCGCCTTCCACCTAGAGGTCCGCGACGACTACAGCGGCGTCGCCGGTGAAGCGGACCGGGTGCGTCGATTCCTGAAAGGGGAACGGCAGGACCCGTCGGCGAGTGCGAAATGGCACGCCTTGATGAGGGAGGTGACCGGAGCCGGCCGGATGGTACAGCGGGTTCGGGTGATCACCGAGCCGCACGGAGACTACACCCGGTTCTCAGTGGGAACCACGGCGGCGAATATCGAGGTCGGCGAAGACATCCGATGGCTGCCGCGCCAGGAGGCACCGCCGGATCTGCCCGATGACGATTGGTGGTTGTTCGATGACGACATCGCCGCCTACACCGTGTTCACCGATGACGGAGCGGCGCTGCCAGGCTGGATGGCAACCACCGATCCGGTGATCGTCGGCCACCACGCCCGGCGGCGTGACGCATTGTGGGCGAAGGCCATCCCGCATTCCGACTACGCCAAGTGACCAACGTCGAGGAAGCGCGCCGCGACCTGGGAGCCCGATTGCGTGCTCTCCGGGTGGCGGCGCGCCTTCGGGGGTATCAGCTGGCCGACCAGGCCGGATGGCACCCGGCGAAAGTCTCCCGCATCGAGCACGGCGCACAGGCGATGTCGGAGGATGACCTTGCCGCGTGGTGCCGGATCACGGGAGCCGACCACGAATACCCGGACCTGCTGGCAACCGTCCGCAATATCTCCGCCGCCTGGGTGGAATGGCGGCGGATCGTCGGCCTCGGCTACGCCAACCATCAGCGTCAGATCGGGGGCGTGGAGGAACGCACCGAACTCCTGCGCGGCTACGACCCGCAGGTATTCCACGGTCTGCTCCAGACCGCCGACTACGCCCGAGCACTCATGGCGGCGGGCATGGAATTCCTTGGCACCAGCCGAGACCTGGACGCTGCCGTCGCCGCGCGGATGGAACGCCAGCGCGTTCTACACCACGGTCGCCACCGGTTCTATCTGCTGGTCGGAGAGCAGGCCCTGCGGACCACCGTGGGCACTGATGAGGTGATGGGCGCGCAACTACGTCATGTCCTGACGTTGATGGATCTACCCCGCCTGGTCTTCGGCATCGTCCCAGCCGATAGCCCGTTCTTCCGCCGAACCACCGACTTCGTGCTCTACGACCGGCGCAAGGCCCTGGTGGAGACCATCACCGCCGAGTCCACCATCACTCAGCCGCGCGAGGTAGCCCTCTACGAAAAGGTGTTCACTGCCTTGGCCGAGCAGGCCGTACACGGTGATACGGCCCGCGAGCTGATCATCACTGCGTTGGAACTACGCGGAGACGGTGCGTAGGAGCTGGCTTCCGCGGTGGCTTCTCGTTGCCGTATACGGCCTGGGGTTTGCCCCCGAGTGTGGCCGCCACACTCCCGACAAGGTGGCAGACAATCAGCCGCAGTGCGCGCGTGGTCTGGCGAGCGCCGACTCACGGAACTGCGGTGAACAGCTCGTAGCTGTGACCGTCGGGGTCTCGGACGTAGACGCCGCGGCCGCCGGACAGGTGGTTGATCTGGCGGTCCCAGCCGTGTTCCGGGCCGGAGCCGTAATCGACTGCGGGCCATGTTGCCAGCTTCGTGAGCACTGCGTCGAAGGTTTCGTCGTCGACGAGGAAGGCGTAGTGGCCGGGGGCGAATCGGGCGCGATCGTCGAAGTCGAAGGTCAGATCGTCGTTGATGTGGACGGGGATGAACGGGCCGGTCGGAGCGGATACCGCCAGTCCCAGCAGGTCGGCGAAAAACGTTGCCGCGATCCGCTTATCGGTCGCCGGGACGATTGTGTGGTTGAGAACGATGGGCATCGTTTCCTCCTGAGTCATGAGCATTTGCATGCGATACGCATACAAATATAGGTGCGGAACGCATACAATGTCGAGGGTGAGTACACGTGATCCTCGGAACGTTCCGCCCAAGACAGGCAGCGGCGACGCGGTCGACGGCGGTCCGGCGCTGTTTCGGCTGGTCCGTTTCTGGTCGCGCCGCTGGAGCAACCAGGCTCTCGCGCAGGTCGCCCAGGAACCGGACGGAGAGCTGCGGCGGGTGCAGCACATCCAGGTCGTAGAAGCCGTCGCCGCGGTTCTTCAGAGCGGTACGGAGGCGGCCGTCACCGACGTCGCCGAGCAGCTCGGCCTCGATCACTCCGGCGCCAGCCGGATGGTGCGCGACGCCGTGGTGGCCGGATATCTCGCGCGCCGAGAATCCGCACGCGACCGTCGCCGAGCCGTCGTTCAACTCACCGACAGCGGACTCGACCTGCTGGCCGCGTCCCGCGATTGGCAGCGCCGCTCCTTCGAACAACTCACCGCAACGTGGAGCGAAGAGGACCGCCGCCGATTCGCCGGCTACCTGCAACGCCTGGCCGACGAGACGACTCGGTGAGTCGTCATGCCGCGAGCCGTTTCGAGCTCGCGGCGTGACGGAATCCCCTTGCCACGAGAGGATTTGCGCGCGACCAATATGCGCTCGCAGGCGGCGGCCCGGCCTCGATGGCCAGAACACCCCGTACTCTCGACCCGACCGAATCCAGCCTCACGGCACGAGGTCGCCCGACAACCATCCAGGCGGTTGTGCGACGCGCTGTAGTACACATGAGGTGTGGCAAGTCCTCCTTCTACGCGACCGCTGCTGACCCCGGTGTTACTGACCGTGGCGGCGGTCGGATGCACGGCGGTAGGCGCGTGGCAGTGGTTCCGGCTCGAGGGCGCGATCGCTCTCGACCACAACGTCGGCTATGCGCTGCTGTGGCCGCTGTTCGGTCTGTTCCTGATCGTCGCAGCCTGGGCCCACCGACGACCGCAACGCGCCTTCGCCACCGCCGTATCGACGTCGGCACGCCTGAAAGCCACTGCAGCTCGGGAACTGCCGCCGGGCCTGCTGCCCGACCGCGCCGGAATCCCCATCGAGAACGATCCCGCGACCACCGCCTACAACACCTATCTCGCCAGATTGAACGACAGCGAACTGCACCACCGGCTACGCGAGGCCGGCCTCGACAGAACCTGACCGCGACCGCCGCACGCCCACTTTTGTGAAACTCACACATTTCGCAACCTGGCTGGCTATATTCCAGCTACGCCGGACAATCGGCGATGAGAAGCGGAGGAAGACCGTGGAATATGTCGGCTCTGTCGCCGGAATCTTGCAGATGATCATCGGCACCATCCTCGCCAACACCGGATCGGGCGGTTCGGGCTCCGGCTGGTGAACCGGCGGATTCGGCTCGTCAACGGCGAGCCGAATCCACTCCCCTGCCCCCGGCCGGATCGAAGTGGCGGCGCTCCAGGTGAGGCCGACGGCGGATCAGCCGGCAGCTCGACGAGCGGCGACCGCTGATCGGACCGCGGGGGCGACCTTCTCGGCGAACGTCCGGATCTGGGTCACGTCGTCGGCGGGGTGGCCGAACAAGAATGTGTCCATCCCGAATTCGGTGGCAAGGCTCGTGAGTTCCCGAACCCACTGATCGACCGGACCGCTGAATTGCGCCGATTCCGCGCTGCCGATCTCTCCGAAGACGTTGTAACCACGCAGAATCGACCCGGGGTCCCGGCCGGCCTCCCGTGCGGCCTGATCGATGACGGCATTGCGCTCCGGAAGCGCGCTCGGCGGAATGTAGGTGCTCGAGGGTATCCAGCCATCGGCTCGCCGGCCGACCAGCCGCAGCAAACGCGGCCCGGAGACCCCGAGCCAGATCGATATCGGATGCGCGGGCCGCGGACCCGGATGGGCGCCGGACAGTCGGTAGAAGTGGCCATCGAAACGCACCGCCCGCTGGTCCGACCACATCAGCCGAATGACCTCGACCGCCTCCTCGAGCGCGGTCGCGGCCTCCGCCTTCGATCTGGCCGCACCGCCCATCGCCGCGATCGCCTCCCAGAACGCGCCCGCCCCGAGCGCGAGCTCGAAACGTCCACCGGACAACACATCCAGTGAAGCCGCCGACTTGGCCAGCACAGCGGGCGGACGCAACGGGAGATTCACCACGTCCGGAACGACCCGCACCCGCTGCGTACGAGCCAGCAGCGTCGACATCAGGGCCCACGCGTCCAGGAACCGGGCCTGATACGGATGGTCCTGCACCGCGATGAAATCCAAGCCGGATTCGTCGGCGAGCTCGGCCACCTCGAGCGTGTTGCCGAGATTCGCGACGGCGGGATTGACGAATACCCCGAATTGGAGATCACGCCCGTAGTCCGTCACTGTGCGCTCCTCTCACGGAACTTTCGACAGCTGGCAGGTCGCTTCCCGAGAATAGGCGCGAACAGCCGGCGAACGTGGGTGAACGCGCTGCTCGGACGCCATCGCATTCTCGCATCGAATCGCGCCGACTAGGAAGTGACGCCCAACGGGGGCGCCGCGAGGGCAGGCAGCACGAGACCGTCGATGACGCGTTCGATGAACGCGCTGTCGACCGGTTCGGCCTGCACGGTGATGCGATGAAAGGTGAGTGCCGGAAACAGCGAACCGATCAATCCCAGATCGTGGCCGGTGGCGATCTCCCCGCGATCGGCCGCGCGAGCAACAATGGCGGCGAATGCGTCGAGGTGCGGCGTGGTGATCGCGGCGCGGACGGCTTCCCGAAGAGCCGGCTCGCGGTTCATCGCGGTGAGCAATCCGCCGACGACGGCGTCGCGGCGGCTGTCCGGATCATGCCAGGCCGCGGCCAGGGCGACCAGGTCGGCGCGCAGGTCCCCGGTATCCGGGACGGGATCGATGCTGTGCAGCAGTGCGATCGCATCGGCGACGAGTTCGGGTTTTCCCGGCCAGCGCCGGTAGACCGTGGTTTTCGCGGTACCGCAGTGGCCCGCCACGGCATCGATGGTCAGCCGGTCGTAACCCACCTCCGCCAGCAGGGACTGGGTCGCCAAGAGCAGATCGCGATCGAGGTCCGCGTTGCGCGGGCGTCCCGGTTTCGACATGGCGGTGATCCTTTTCGCTCGAAGGTGCGACGCGCGCACCGGGCCTCAGACGTTACGGGCGTGCGTGCCGGGCCCGTCGATCCCCCAGGAAAGGATTCGGCGCGGGGCGATCCGGAGGACGTCGCCACTGAGCCCGCCCTCGGTCGATCCGGCACCGGGATGCGCGCTCGCGACACCGCGGACCTCGATTCCATAGGCCACCGGCGGAGTGACCGACTCGACGACGTCGACGATGAACGCCACCCGCGGGTTGTGCAGTACATTGCGCCACTTCTGGGTGCTCGCCAGCGCATGACCGACGATCTCGATGCCGGTGCCGTCGGCGGTGAGATGCACGCCGACCGGCCGGATCTGCGGCACTCCCGCGGCGCTGATCGTGCACAACCTGCCGATCGGCTGGGTGCGAAGAAACCCGAGCTCGCCTGCTGTGAACGACACGGTGCCACCTTCCGTAATTCAGATACGCAACTGTAGCGTATCGGATCGGTCGGGCGGTTGGCTCCATGAGGGATTCCCGAGGCCGCTCATCACACAGCGAACAGTGAGTATGGCGTCCGAGCCACCTCCACGGCGTTGCCGAGCCGACCGGCGGCCCGGCAACGCCGTCGTAGGCGTGATCGACGTGGAAACGTCGACGGACCGCGCGCCTCCGGGAAATCCTCGCCGGCGGCATAGCCGCTGGCAGCTTCCGCAGCGACCAAGACCCGACGCCGCCGCGCTGATGATCCTGGCCTGCCTGGACACCCAGCGGATCCCACTCAACCGCGGCGGCGAACTGTCCGCCGCCGTACGACAGATCCTGCCGTTCATCACCTTCGGCGTCGCGGCCGACGAATGCCGCGGGAAAATGTCCGCGGAATCCCGCTGCCCTGACGCCGGACGACGCGGACGCTGTGGCGGGCACGATGTCGATCTGCCACCTGGCGCCAGTGCCGTGATCCGGTGCGGTCACGCCGGTGGTTCGGCGGTGCTGTGGCGCAGGTGCGCCCACGCGATCGCCGAGCCGGGGTCGGTCACCAGGGTGCCGCCGGTCCCCGCCGGCAAGTAAACGAATTGTCCTCGGCGCACGGCGAGGTAGGATCCGCCGTCTGCGGCGGCACGGTGCTCGGAGGCTCTGTGATCGACGTGGATCGTGAACTGCCCTTCGACAGCCACGATTACCGAATCACGCGGGACACGGAACTCGATGGAGGCTGCCGCGGGCGTCCGCCTGAAGCCGATGCCTAACCGAGGCTCCGCCGACCTGCCCGCAACCGCGGGCACGAGCGACGCCTGCCCCACCCGGTGGTGCCGCCCGGCGGCAGCGTGTTCGCCTGAGAACACCGTCGCCGCAGGACCTTCGGTCGATCGCGCGACGGCCGATTCCCATGCGCCGCGGTCGATATCCCAGGCGGGCGGGTAGGCCAATGCGACCATTTCCAGATCGTCGTCGATCCGGAATTCGCCGCGAGTGGCCGGATTCAGATGAATGAGATCTCCCGGGCGGGCGGCGACAACATCGTCCGCGCCGTCGATGGTCATCGTCCCCGCCATGATGATCCAGACCTCCTCGTAAGGCGCGGCAAGCGGGGCACGCGCACCGACGGCCATCCGGGCGAAACCGGCGCTCAATCGGCCATAGTCGGCATCCACCGCCGCACCGAGCTGGATGCCGCCGTCGATCCGTTCCCAGGCGCGCACATCGTCGGAAGTAAACCTCCGCATCTGCCGTACCGGGCCCATCTCGGTTCCTCTCATCCGACGCAGACGGGGCGTGCCCGCCGCTGTTCGTTTCGGTGGGCGTACAGGATCAGCCCCGCCGTCAGTGCCAGCACGACCGCGCCGATCCCGGCGAACACCTGGATCCCGAAGCCGACCGCCGCATCGACGACCGCGGGCAGCACGGGGTCGCCGACCGAAAGCCGGCCCACCACAGTGACGCCTTCGTGCATGCCAGAACTCAGGGCTCGACCGACCGACCCGGACACGGTGCCGGGAAGATGGCCCGTCAGATAATGCCGGTACGCGGCGATTCCGATCACACCGGCCGCGGCGATACCGAGGGCCGTGCCAAGCTCCCCGCCGACCTCCTGCGCCGAGGCCGCCGAGCCGGTCTTCTCTTCGGGCGCGCCGGCGATGATCAGGTCGCTGACCAACGCGCCCGCCGCGCCCTGACCCCACCCGACCACGGAGATCGCCGCCACGATCGGCGCCGCCGACGCGGCCGGGCCCGCGAGCGCCGCCAATCCGACCGCACCGCCCGCGGCGACGAGTAGCGCGGCGGCCACGACCATCGCCGGCGGCCACCGGCGCGCGAGGCCCGGCGCCAGCATCGCGCCGGCGATATTCGCCACGATGTACGGCAACGTCCACAGGCCGGCTCGCAGCGGCGTCAGCCCGGCGACCAGCATCAGGTACTGCGTGAAGAGATAGAACATGCCCGTCACGCCGATGCCCATCAGCAGCAGCGTCACAAGCGCTACCCGCACTTGCCGGCTGCCGAGGATCGCGAGGTCGAACAACGGCTCGCGTATCCGGCCCTGGCGTCGCAGGAACAACACCAGGATTCCGGATCCCGCCAGGACACACAGTAATTGGAGCCACACAGGCCCACCTTCCGCGGATCGCCCTGCGGCCAGCTCCTGGAGGCCGTAGACGATCACCAGCATTCCCGTGACAGACAGGGCGACACTGATCGGATCGATGCGGGTGCGATTGCGTTCCGCCCGTTCGGGAAGCAGCCGCGGGCCGGCCAGCAGCAGCGCAACGAGGGGCGGGATGTTCACGAGGAAGACCGCGCCCCACCAGAAATACTCCAGGAGCAGCCCGCCCAGCACCGGACCGATCGCCCCACCGACGGTGAACGCGCTGAAGGCGATGGCGATCGCCAGGCGGCGTTGCGTATCGTCACCGAACATCGCGCGCAGCAAGGAGAACAGGGCGGGCATCAGGGTGGCACCGGCGATTCCGAGGGCCGCGCGGGCGATGATCAGCCCCTCCGCGGTCTGTGCGTAGGCGGCGGCCAGGGAGAGTACGGCGAAGAACGCCGATCCGATCAACAGCAGCAGGCGGGGGCCGATGCGATCACTGAGGCGACCGGCCGTGACCAGGAACCCGGCGATCAGGAATCCGTATACGTGGGTGATCCACAGCAGCTGCGAAGAGCTGGGTTCCAGGTCGGCGCTGATCGCGGGCAGGGCGAAGAACAGCACGGTCAGATCGGTCGCCAGCGCGAGCATCGGCAGTAGCAGCAGCGCCAGACCCAGCCACTCACGGAGGGTCGCTCGGGCCGGGCGGCTCGACGGGAGGGTCTGTTCGCGTGCGCTCATCGCGCCTCCTCGGTTTCGTTACAAGCTGTGTTGTTACGCAACTCGAAGCATAGCAGTATCCGTTACGATTCTGTCTGTAACGAATCCGTAGACTGGCCGTTATGACGAATGCGCAGCACACGAGTGGCGGACGGCCGGGCGGTCGCCCCCGCGACGCGGGCATCGCGACCGCCGTCACCGCGGCCACCCTCGAACTCCTGGAGAACAGCGCCTATTTCGCCGTGAGTGTCGGGGAGATCGCGCGCCGTGCCGGCACCACCCGGTCCGCGATCTACCGACGCTGGTCCGGGCGGCCCGAACTCGTCCTCGCCGCCATCGAGAGCCGGCTCGACACCCCGCTGCCACCCGACACCGGATGCACGCTCTGCGATATCGCCGACGGCCTCACCCTGTTCCTCGCCGCCTACCGCACCATCGCCCCCGAGGTGTACAGCGCCCTGTATTCCGAATGCGCAGCCGATCCCGAACTGCGCCGACGATACCTCGACACCGTGATCGAGCCATCACGTAAGGCGGTGCGGGAGATGCTGCTTCGCGCCGTCGACCGCGGCGACCTGCGCGACGATGTGGACATCGAACGAATGCTCGACCTCATCGCCGCCTTCGTGCACTACCGCGCCCTGTTCGGCAACCATCTCGACGACGAGGACGCCGAACGAGCCATCGAAACGATCATGCGCGGCGCCGCCGTGGACTACGACGCCCTACTGGCACACAGCCAGTCCATCCAGGGCGACCATCTCGACGCCGCGGGAGCGCACCACGTACACATCGACGACGTACCGAGCTCGTCCGCGATACCGGAGCCTTGACCAGCGGTGACGCCACCAGCTCGCGGCGACGTCCCCTCCTGCCGCCCAGGCGTTTTCACCCACCGACGGTCTCCGTCAAGCGTCCCGTCAAGCCGTGTTCACCGAGTATTTACGATGTCCGAATGCTTATTCACGACACGCACGGCAGTTCGACCTCACCTCCGGAGCCGGCGGAAGTCGAACAACTCCGGGAGCGTCGATTCTCGCCGTTCGTGGTGTGGGGCGGCATCGCCGCCGCTGTGCTCGTACTCGTCGCGGGTCAGCTCATGGCCGTTCACATCCACGCTCTCGGCCCGTTGACCAGCCTCGTTCGTGATTACATCGGAACGCCCAAGTCGGCGACGACGCCGTGGGCGGGCTTCCTGCTGGCGCTGGTCGGTGTCACCAGCCGGGTGCGGGTGAGCGCACTCGCGGCCGCGGTCGCCATCGACCTCGTCTTCGTCGCGGTTCGGGCGTTCGACGGCCGTCCCTTCACCGTCGGCAACGGACCGACCATCGTGCTGACGGCGCTGGCGCTGATCGCCGCCCTGCGGTGGAGTGGTGCGCGACGACGCACGGCACTGCACATGATCGCGCTCGGCGCGCTGCTCATCCTCGCGACCAAGGTCGGCGATGTCTGGTTGGACGTCACGGCCTGGGCGTGTCCGCAGGTGCTCGACCCGTACGTGGAGGTGGCCGATCGCGCGCTCGGCAATCCGTCCTGGATCGTCGGCCATGCGCTCGAGCTGGCCGGGCCGGTGCCGACGGGGCTGGTGCGCTGGGTGTACTTCGAGCTTCCGGTGGCCGCCATCGTCGTCGCCGTCTGGCAGTTACGCGGCGTGACCACAGGTAGGTGGCCGCAGCACCACCTGGTGCGGACATTCTTGGCGATCGGTCTCATCGGCCCGATCTTCTACGTGATCTTCCCGGTCGTCGGGCCCGTGCTCGCGTTCGGACCATGGGGAAACGGCATGGAACTCGCCGACGTCTGGCCGAATACCGTTCCCGCGCTCCCCATCTCGGTCGAATCGATGCCGTTCGACGCCATCACACCGCGTAACTGCATGCCGTCGCTGCATACCGCATGGGCCCTCGCCCTGTTCATCCATTCACGTCGCGGACCTGTCTGGTTGCGCTGGGGTGGCGCCTTCTGGCTGGTGTGCACCCTCACCGCGACCCTCGGCCTCGGCGCCCACTACGGCCTCGACCTCGTGGCCGGCGCCGCATTCTGCCTGACCATCGAGTCCGCCCTGCGCGACCCCGGCCGAGGCTGGGACCGTCAGCGCGTGCTGGTGGTGGCGATGGGAACAGCCACTTTCGCCGCAGTGCTGCTGTGCATCCGCTACTTCGCGATGCCGATGGCGACCCACCCACTCCCCTTCGGTATCGCGATCCTCGGCGCGCTCACCGCATTGTCGATCGTGTTCTACCGAACCTGGTTCGCTCCGGGACGTGCGGAAGCCTTTGCGGGCGGAACACGTGAGCCTCAACATCGCTGATGTGAGCAGAGGTGGCGGCCCCCGCCGCCGAGTCCGAGGGCCTCACCCGATTCAGGGTGAGGCCCTCGAGCGCTTCCAGTGGCTGAGTCGCCGGGAGACCCGGCCCCTCGTGAGAGACCTATCGATCTCCATCTCGGAGTTACAGCGGATAGACGAGATATCGCGCCGGCATGCTGTCCAGGCAGACTCGACGCTGCGCGAAGCGAGGGTCACCGGCGGACAAGTCGATCAGATCGTCGTAGTATCCGGCGGCGAGCAACCCCGATAGCACATCGTTCTCGGTGTAGCTGACCTGGAAATGCGCCCGGACACGCCAGCGTCCGTCGTCGAGGCGCGTGGCTCGGGTGCGCTGCGTGACGTGGCGGGTACCGTACGGCTCCACCGTGCCCGCCCACACCTCCGTGATGAACTTGACCCGGTCCAACACGCGGGCGCGGTTGTCGTCGTACATATAGGCCAGCGGTAGCCCGCGGCGCAGGTTGTCGAGAGTGTGCACGGTGTAGGAGCATTCGGACGCGAACAGATCAGGCCAGCGCTGCCAGTCCTGTTCGTCGACCACATCGCTGTATCTGCCGAGCAACTCGTCGACAGCCAGGACTTCCTGGTCGGTCTCAACGATCAAAACCCATCACCTTCCGGTAGTAGGCCCAGCCGACGGTGTTGCCGATCTCGTCGTTCTGGGTGGCGTCTTCGGGACGTCCGTCGACGCCTTTGACGAAGCGCGCAAGCGTTCCGTCCCGAGCCGTCTGCTGTTGACGGTTGAAGACCGCCGCGTCTTCGATCGTGATGAAGCCGCTGGGCCCCAGCAGATTCGACGCCTGACGGACACGATGCTCCCGGTACTCCTGGCTGTCGTCGACATGCCCGAAGAATGCGTAGTCCACTTCGGTGCGGTCCACGCCGCGCGGCCGGGCGAATCGCACGTTGATGGTGTCGACGTGTTTGGTCATTACCGTGACCGGCCGCAAGGCCACCACCCTGGCGCGATCATCGGTACCGCGAAACTGGACGACGCTCGGATCGGCGAGGTAACCGTTGTCCACGTACGGCGTGCTCTGGTAGCCGACCGAGAAGTGTCCCACCGGCTGGGTGATGCGCACCTCCCCCTTGCCTCCTTGCCAGCCGAGTATCCGAAAACCGGTGTGCAGCAGGGGCGCGTGGTAGAAGTCGTTGTCGAAGTATGTTTTCCAGTTCGCCTTGTAGACGACCTTCTGGTATCCGAGCAGGGTGAGATCGCCGTCATCGAGCAGACAGTCGCGCACGGGGTTGGCGCAGGCGCCGAGAAATGCCTCCAGGAGTGGAGTGTCCGGATGCCTCGTCACGAAGATCAGCCCGGCCAGCTCGGCTACTCGCAGTTCCGGCAGCGCGTAGTCCTTCCGGTCGAAGTCGGAACGGAACTCGCGCTCGCCCGGCGCACCGCAGAACTCACCGTCGCTGTTGAACAGCCATCTGTGGTACGGACATTGAAATTCTGTCGCCACGCCGGCTGCCCGCTGTTCCAGCAGCGTGCCCCGGTGGGTACAGGTGTTGATGAAAGCACGGATCCGGTCTCGTGGCCCCCGGCTGACGATGATGGGCACCTCACCGAGCCACGTGGTCTTGAAGCTGTTCACCTCCCCCAGTTCGGCGCGGTGCGCCACCGGGTGCCAGTACGGCCCGTAAAAGATCCTTTCCAGTTCTTCCTTGTATACGAGCTCGTCGGAGAAGATCTCCTTCGGAAGGTCGAGCGGGTTGGTGAATTTTGCGGCGATCACCGCCCGAACCTGCTCGTAGTCGCTCGATATTTCCGTTTCGGTCGCGTGCGCCATGCGCCGGCCTCCGCATCGATTCGTAACGGGCAACGCTGGTCGGCGGATGCGACAACATACAAAGCTGCCCTGGCGATTCCGGCACACAGAACATTTCTCTGCCGGTGTCGAAAATCCTATGTTTTGATTCCGCCCGGGTCAACCCCTCAATTATTCGAAAAACGTTGTGCCACACGCTGGAAAGGCAGAGTTGACGTGAACTCACATATGAGCAGCCCGCGATCGGCCGGTCGCACGGCATTGATTACCGCGGCGGGCGCGGGAATTGGGCGCGCGATCGCGATCGAGTGGGCAGCACGCGGCGGAGCGGTAGTCGCCGCCGATCTCCGGGCCGAGGACGCAGCGCAAACAGCACGGCAGGTGCGCGGTCTCGGCGGACGATCGGTGGCCACCACCGCAGATGTCACCGATCCGGACTCCGTCACGTCGATGCTTACCGTCGCCCTCGACGCGTTCGGTGGCGTCGACGCCCTGTTCAATGTGGCCGGCGCCAGCCTGCCGAGACGGGTCGACGAGATGGCGGACGACGACTGGTACCGGATGATCGACATCAACATGACCTCGGTCTATCGTTGTTCCAAGCTCGTCATCCCGCACATGCGCAGCTCCGGCGGCGGCAGCATCGTCAACATCTCCTCGACCGCCGGCCTGCTCGCCGAGAACCGCTGCGCTGCCTACAGCGCGGCCAAGGGCGGGGTGCTGCTGTTGACCAAGAACATGGCAATGGACTACGCGGCGGACGGGATCCGCGTCAATGCGGTCTGTCCGGGGAGCACGATGACTCCACGCATTCGCGACTATCTGGATCGCGTTCCGGGCCACGAGAAAATGATCGAGGATATGTGCCCGATGCGGCGTTACGCCGATCCCGAGGAAATCGCCCGGCCGGCAGTATTTCTCGCCTCGGACGATGCCAGTTATATCACCGGCGCGGTGCTCGCGGTCGACGGTGGCCTGACCGCTGGAAAACGCTTCTCGATCTTCGATGATGCGACGTAGCCCTACGGCTTCGCCCCGGCATCCGATTTTCCGGATGCCGGGGCGAGATTATCGGCGCAAACGCTATTCGGCCGAGACGGCGACGGTGAGTGAATTCGAGGTCGAAGGCGCAACGCTCATCGCACACACCTCCCGGCCCACCGTACGCAACTGAAACGCAACGGGCTCGTCGAGCTGCCGGCCGTATGCCACTCGCGTCGCCGCGGAATTGATCGCCGCGCCCAAAGGTGTCGGCCAGCCGCGCAGTGCGTGCACGATACTGCGAAGTGTCTGCAGCGTAGTCACGGCGGCCTGCCATCCGTATGCCGTGGTGACGCAGCCGACGGCGCGGCCGGACAGATACGGCTGCTCGTCGTCGCGCATATCCTCGACATAGTCCAGGGCATTCTTCACCAAGCCCGACACCGAGCCGTGGTATCCGGGTGAGGCAATTACCACGCCGTCGGCTTTGCGCAACGCGTCGATCAACTCGCGCGCCTCGGCCACCGGCGGATGGTCGGGATCGTACATGGGCAGCCGCGCGAGCGTCGACGCACCGAAAAGTGCTGTGCGGGCGCCGTGCTCACGGGCAGCGTCGAGGGCAATGCGAAGGGCCGATTCGGTGGAAGACGCCGGCCGTAGCGTTCCGCCAAGGCCGACGATGAACGGTGAGGTAGCCGGCTCGGACATCTCCTCACACCATCTTCATCAGACCGTCGTGGCCCCAGGCGAAGCCCGAACCCAGCGCGTAGTTCTCGGTGGTCCAGGTCTGCGGGTCGACCACCCGCGGTCCCCAGCCGTACTCGAAATGCCACCCCGAGGGGTTGCGGAAATAGAACGAGAAGACGTGATCGTTCTGATGACGGCCCGTCGAGGTCGAGGTGATACCGCGTTCGACGCAGAGGTCGTAACTGTGCCCGACGTCGTCGATGCTGACCGTCTCGAACATCACGTGCTGGATGCGGCGCGTAGCTTCCGGGATATTCATGAACGCCAGCGAATGGTGGCGAGCGTTGCAGTGCAGGAACGCGGCGAACGGCCCGACATCAGGAATATGGGCGAAGTCGCTGACGCCGAAACCCAGTACTCGGCAGTAGAAGTCGGCCGCTGCGACGACGTCGGCTGCGTAGAGAACCACATGTCCCATGCCCATATCGCCGGTGTTGAAGCCGGCGAGGTCGCGTGTGGGCCGGAACTTGGGCAGGAAAAGCTTCTCGTGCCCGAGCACCAACTCCATGCGTACCCCGGAATACGGGCAGGTGAAGAAGACGAATTCCATAACCCGCCGGTCGGCTGCTTCCTCGGCGGATCCGGCCGTCACCTCGACACCTGCGGCGTCCAGCTGCGCGGCCGCAGCTTCGAGCGCTGCCTTCGACGCGACATCCCATCCGACGTAAGCGACGTCGTCCTCGTGACCGGGCCGCACCCCGATCCGGTGATGACGGTCGTCGGCTCGGACGTAGAGCAAGCGATCGGAGCTATCGCGGGAGACCTCGAGGCCGAGCACCTCCGTCGCATACTGTTTCCAGGCCGGGACATCGCTCGACGTCCCGACGACATAACTGAGTTGGCTGACAGCCGCCATGGATCTACTACTTTCCGGGATCTGGATGAGTGGGAAGGGCGCGGCACCCGACGCGGCCTCAGAACACGACCAGTTTCGGGTCGCGCTCGAGCCCGAGCGCGACCCGGCCGTAGTGCTGGAAGTTCGCGCGGGTGAAGGAGACGTGACTGGCCATCATGTGGATGTCTCGCCACTTCTGCTGCATCGGACTGCTGTCTTTGAAGCCTGAGGTTCCGCTCAAATCGAACAGCCTGTCGACGGCGCCGGTCAGAAGTTCGGCGGCGCGGTTGTAGTCGCGCAGTATCTGCGCGCGGTCGGCGAGCTCGAGTCGGCCCGGCGCACGGGCCGCATCGAGAACCTGTTGGATCGCCAGCTCGGCCAGCTCCAGATCGGCGGAGGTGCGCGCGACCGCCTCCTGGACGACTTCCGAGCCCGAGGTCTGCGCCCGGCCACGTGCCCACTCCACGAAGTGGTCATAAGCATCCAGTGCGGTGCCCATCATCGGGCCGAGGAAGGTGAGGCCGGCATGCAATGCCAGCGGCTGACTGTAGAGCGGGCCTTGATTGACCTCACTGCCCGGCCCCTCGCCGGCGACCAGCGCCGCGGCCGGCACGACGAAACCATCCGGCACGAAGACATCGTCGACAACGATCGTCTTGCTCCCCGTGCCGCGCATTCCGGCTGCGTACCAGTCGTCGTCGATGGTGTAGTCGCCCGGCCGCACGAGGAAATGGTGATTGGCCGCGCGCCCGGCATCTTTGATCAGGCCGCTCACGATCACCCACGATGCGTGGTCGACCCCGCTGGCGAAGCCGTGCCTGCCCGTCAATCGGTATCCGCCGTCGACCTTGTGCACGGTGGCGGCCGGAGCCAGCGAGGCGGCAATGCACGTATCGGGCCCGTCGGACCACACCGCCTCCTGCGCGACCCGCGGAAAGTACCCCACCATATGGGCATCGTGGGGCAGCAACGCGGCGCACCACGCCGTGGACGCACATGCCCGTCCGAGTTCCACGGCTACGGCATACATCGTGTCGAGCGACAACTCGTCACCGCCGTAGCGACGTGGGGCCAGAATGCGGCCACCGAGGCCTGCCGCGATGATCTCGTCGATCGACTCACGGGGCACCGCCCGCTCGGCCTCCGTTCGGGCGGCTCGCGCCCGAATCCGTGGCGCGAGTTCACGGGCGCGGTCGAGCAGGACCTCGTGCAGTGCCAGATCGGCAGTGCGATCGATATCGGGGGCTACCATGGCAATCCCTCTCCATTTCGGGCGCGCTAGAACAGCACACTCAGGTTTTTCGACTGCACGACGTTCTGATCCAGCAGGATCGTGCGCTTGGCGATCTTGAAACTCGAGCCGTCGACGCGCAGGACGTCGCGGCGCTCGCCTGCCCAGATATCGGTCTCCGATTCGAGCCGATTCCGGTAGACCAGGAAATTGCACGTGATATCGAATTCCGTGGCCCCATCGGCCTGTCCGCCGTCCGCACGCGGCGCAACGATGACATTCGTGACCAGATGCCTGCACCGTGACGGCGGATCCTCGGCCCAATGGGTACCGGAGTGCATCTGGTTCACCCGCATGCGCAAAGATTCGTAATCGTCGTAGAAGTGGGCCATTTCGATGCCCTTGGGCACCTCGTCCTGGTCACGCTGGCGGCGCAGCCGGTTCTTGCGTACCGGCATCCAGTACAGGACATCCTCGGCGAACAGCTCCAGCCAGCGGCTCCACTGCCACCGGTCGAGCAGCTGTGCCTCATGGTAGAGAAACTGCTCGATGCGGTGCTGCCGGACGACAGTGTCGATTTCCGCGCCGGTCGTGGGCGCGAGAACCTGGTCGACGGTCATCGGACTGCCTCCGTCGCGCTCGCCGCGGCAAACGGTGCGGCATCGGTGCGTTCCTCCGGCGGAATCTGCGGCCAGGCTTCGGTCGTCATGAACTCCAGCCATCGCCGATAGAAGCCGCGCTGGCCGGCTTCACCGAAGAACGAGTCGAAGTACTCTCCCGGGTACTCCGGATGCTCACGTCCGGTCCCGAGCCCCATTTCGTAGTTCCATGCCATCTTGCGGGCCTGGTAGCCCTGTTCCAGGACTCCACCGATCATGCCCCAGTTCTCGCCGTCGTCGGTCTCCACGACACCGGCTGCGCCCTCGGTGAACGATGCCGAGACCTGTT
Source organism: Nocardia sp. CDC519 (assembly GCF_059509835.1). Classification (NCBI taxonomy): domain Bacteria; kingdom Bacillati; phylum Actinomycetota; class Actinomycetes; order Mycobacteriales; family Nocardiaceae; genus Nocardia; species Nocardia sp. CDC519. The sequence goes on from NZ_CM183377.1 coordinate 6,076,292, forward strand.
GTGCCCGTTTGGCTTCTTCGGGAGCGTCCTTCTCGACCACGGTGAACGACCAGATCTCGAACTTGGTCGGGCCCTTGGGGTGCCAGACCCGGAGATTCGCCGAACCCGGTAGTCCGGCGAAGTTCGGGAAGGCGTTGAAATTCGCGACCATGTCCGCACGATCGCCTACCCGTTCCCGCGCGATTCGGCGCTTCTTCTCGTTGTACTGGCCCAGCGGATCGTCGGCGAAGCGAGTATGGCGTTCGAAGAGGAAGCTCTCGCCGTGACCTTCGCGCAGCGATACATGAGCGCCGTCCTTGGCATCGAATCCAGGACCGAAGGACAGCAGCGAGGACAGGTGACTGGTGGTGGCGTGATAGGTGTCGCCGGCGAACTGCTCGGCCGCGAGTTTCCAATTGGCGTTGATCGTCCACTTGATCGCGCCCGGCAACACCTCGATACCGCCTTCGGCGTGGTCGACCCAGCCGTCGATATAGAACTTCAGTGCACCGAGGTATTCGTGCAGTGACGGGGCCGCCGGGTCGAAGTTGCCGAAGATCAAGCCCTTGTAGGAGTCGACCTGCGCGACCTGGATCAGGCCGTTGTCCTCCAGCGACAGCTTGTCGAAATAGGCGTCCTCCAGATTCGGGACGCCCACCAGCTTGCCCGCGCTGTCATAGGTCCAGCCGTGATAGGTACACATGAACGACCGCGTGTTACCTTCCTCGGCGCGGCAGACACGCATACCTCGGTGGCGGCAGACGTTCAAAAAGGCACGCACGCTTCCGTCGGGTTGACGGACCACCAGCACCGGGTCACCACCCATATAGGTCGCGAAGAAATCGTGCGGGTTCGGAATCATGCTGTCGTGGGCGAGGAACAACCAGCTGCGACCGAAGATGCGCTCCTGCTCCATTTTGTAAATTTCGTCGCTGACGAAGATCTCGGGCCCGATACGGCCCTCTTTCCAATTCACCAACGATTGCAGATAATCGGCAGCAACGGCCACGATCATCTCCCTTCAGTTACACGTCGAAATCGTTGTCCTACAGGTAATCACCAGAGCCGGGAACGGTCGATCCCGATGTTCTGGGCGCCGGAACGACAATTCAGCTTCCGATGTCGACGTACACGGCGCCGTCGACGACCTGCACGGCGTATTTGGCGAGTGGCTCCGACGCAGGCGGCGCCGTGACGGCTCCGGTCTTGATACAGAACTTCGCGAAATGCCAGCCACACTCGATCTGACCGTCTTCGATGAATCCTTCATCCGCGAGTGAGGATTTGTCGTGTGAGCACCAATCCGCGGTCGCGTAGAATTCGCCGTCGATGTTGTAGACCGCGATCGGTGGATTGGTGTCCACACGTGTGACGTTGCCGGGCGTGAGGTCGCCGACCGCACATACCCGGACCAACCTCTCCGACTGCTCTGTCGATGTCATCTGTCTCTCCTTTCGGACGCTAGGCGCCACGCGTGCGTACTGCGCTGTCCCCGATGCCACGCAGGTCGACGGCGGGATCGGCGAGTAGAGCGGGATCCGGTCGCGCCTGTTTGCCGATCATGCTCATCGCCATGCGCACCTCACGCCTGCGGTTCACGCCGACGACGCCGGCCAGTAGGCCCTGGTGCAAGTGGAACGCGGTGAATTCCATCGACTCCGGCTCACCGCGCCACACCACCGCATCGGTCGGGCGCATGTGGCCGGCGGCCTGGATGTTGACCTCGCCCTGATCGGACCAGAACCACGGCACTTCGTCGGAGGATTCGCGCCTGCCGAGCATGGCCCTGGCCGCGGCGATGCCCTGGTTCTGGGCGTTCTGCCAGTGCTCGAGCCGAATCCTGCGCCCCGAGCGTCTGTCGGCCCGGCAGGCGACATCGCCCGCGGCGTAGATCCCCGGCACCGAGGTTTCACCGAATTCATCGACGACGATCCCGTTTTCGATGTCGATACCGGCACCTGCTACTGCGTCCACGGCGGGCGTTACTCCGATGCCGATCACCACGAGGTCGGCGTCGATGGCTGCGCCGTCGGCGGTATGGACCTGTCGCACCCGGCCTTTCCCCGATAAGCCGGTGATTTCGGCGCCGGTTCGGATGCACACCCCGCGCTCGGAGTGCCAGCGGGCCAGCCGGTCTCCGATCTGCGCACCCAGGACGCGGCGCAGCAGTCCCGCCTCACGTTCGAGCACGGTGACCGCATTGCCCATTGAGACCGCCGACGCCGCGAGTTCCATGCCGATCAGGCCGCCGCCGACAATGACCACCGATCCGCCTGCCCGCAAACGGTCGCGGATCGCGATCGCGTCATCGACAGTGCGGAGGAAATGGACGCCTTCCACATCGAGGCCCGCGATATCCGGCCGACGCGGTGCCGTGCCGGTGCACAAGAGCACCTTATCGGCTCGCAGTGCCGCGCCGCTGTCGAGCTCGACCCGGCGTTCACTCGGGGCCAATCGGGTCATCCGGACCCCCAGCAGCAACTCGATGTCGTTGTTCGCGTAGAACTCGGCCGGATGCAGATGCGTCTGCTCGGGCTCCTTCCGCCCGAGGATCACTTCCTTGGACAGTGGTGGACGGTCATAGGGCAGATGGAATTCGTCGCCGACCAGGACGATACGGCCTTCGAAGCCCTCGGCGCGCAGTGTCTCGGCAGCACGGGCGCCGGCCAGGCTCGCACCCACGACCACATAGGTTTCGGTCATCGGTGCACCCCGGCGATGTGCTGATGGCGGCTGCGAGTGCGAATTCGGTCGTCAATCACGGTGATGCCCCCACAGGCTGGTCGCGTCGTAATTCGAGACCCGCCACGTGGCATCGTCGACCAGGCGGCCGTCGTAGCCGTATTCGACCTCCGAGCCCGACGGGTTCTTCATGAAGAACGAGATCGCCAGGTCATTGGAATGACGGCCGAGCGTCTCGGTGAGGGTGACGCCGTGGGCGTGTACCTCGTCCAGCGCACGGCCGACGTCGTCGATGTCGTCGACCTCGAGCATGAAATGACCCAGTGCCGGAGCCAGGTCCTCGTTCTCCACGAACGCGAGGCTGTGATGGCGCGGGTTGACATGGAGAAAGTGCACCTTGCGGCCGTGGAATTCGATGGTGTCGCTCAGGCGGAAGCCGAGAACGTCGAGGTAGAACCGCTTGGCCGCGGCGAGCTCGGTGACGAAGAAGAACACATGGCCGAGGCCGAGGTCGCCGGTGACGAATCGGACACCGCGTGGCGAGACGAACGGTTTCTTCGGCACACGAGCGCCGTAGAAGAACTCGAGCCGGTGGCCGTCGGGGTCGGCGCAGCGAAACAGTTCCTCGACGCCGCGTTCGGCGGCACAGGACGGATCGTCTTCGGTGGCGACACCTGCGGTAGCCAGGCGGGCTCTGACTGCCTCCAGTGCGGACCGGTTCGCCACTTCCCAGCCCACATACGCGGCTCCGCCGGCCTCGCCACGATGGATTGCGAATCGCCAGCCGCGCTCATCGGCCCGCAGCAGGACAGTGTCCTCGCCGGCTTCTTCTGCGACGGAAACGTCTTGCAGGCCGAGGATTTCGGTGCCGTAGCTGCGCCAGGCCTCCACATCCGTCGCGGTGAGGCCCACGTAGCCGAGCCCGACAACTTCAGTCATGTTCGGTGTTGCCTTCCTGGTGGATCAAACCGGAAACCGCTGGCTCCGGTGAATGTATGCAGCTTGGGCCGACTCCCAACGCCGGACAACGGCGACGATCCGCATGCCGGAACGTGCGGCGCGTCATCGCCGGAGAAACGCGCGGACCGCCGCGACGAACGCGGACGGCCGTTCGAACGGGGACCAGTGCCCGCAGTTGTTCAGCACGACCAGGTCTGCGGCGGGCAGCCGCCCCAGCAGCATCAACGCACCTTCGAGCGGAACCATGCGGTCGGAGCGACCGTGCACGATCAGCGTCGGCGCAGCGACCTCGGCTAGTGCGGCGATATTGCTGCGTGCCACGATCGTCGACCGGTTCCAGGTGTCGGCATGCTCGGGTTCTCGGCGCCGCCACCGGTACAGCTGCTCGACGAGCCCATCGTCGATCGTGCCGGGGTCGTGCACGATCGCGCGCAGCAGGCGCGCGATGTTGGCACGGTCAGGCGGCTTCGATTGGCATTCGTCGAACAGCCGGCCGACCTCGGTCGGCGCGGGACCGAGCAGATAGGGGTCGCCACCGGTGGACGCACTGCAGCCACCGATGACCAACCGTTCGACGCGCTCGGGCGCGGTCATCGCGAGATCAATAGCAACGGTGCCGCCCGTCGAGACTCCGATCAGCGTCACGGCGTCCAATTCGAGCTCGTCCAACACGGCGAGGGTGTTGCGAGCGTACAAATCGTGCACCGGCTCATGGAATTCGCGGGCTGCGCTGCGGCCGAAGTTCGGATAGTCGACGAGCACGCAGCGGTGGTCCGCCGCGAGATCGACCAGGACACGATGATAGGTGAGCCACGCCGTGGTACCGGGCAAGGGCCCGAAGGCCTGACCGAAGACCAACGGCGGGCCGGACCCCACGTCGTGATAGTGCACGGCGCTGCCATCGACCTCGAGGTAACGACTGGTGGATTCTTCGGTGAATTCGGTCATTTCGCATGTCCTCGGATCAACTGATCGCACCGGCACCGAGATGGAGATCCGGTCCTCGATGCGTTACCGCCACCGAAATGGCCAGTCGCACAGATTCTTCGAGATCCGATGGCGACATCGACGGCGGTGGCGGTAGTTCCGCCGCCGCCCTGGCCGGCGTCGCGGGGAGGTGCACCATTCCGGCGCGGGCCGAGCAGAGGTGGCGCGCGAGATACATCGTTTGGTTGCACAGATAAGTGCCCGCCGTGTTCGAGACGTAGCCCGGAATGCCCGCCGAATGCCAGCCGTCGACGATGGCCTTGATCGGCAAGGTGCTCAGGTACGCGTCCGGTCCGCTCGCGTCGATCGGGCGGTCGATGGGGATGTTGCCGTCGATGTCGGGTATCGGGAAGTCCCGCATGTTGATCGCGACTCGTTCGACAGCCGGGCTCGCCCGCCCCGGCGCCACGCCGGTAACCAGGACGACGTCAGGGCGTATCTCGTCTATTGCCTCGACGAGCACGGCGCGCACTTCCTCTGTGGCGACCGGAAGCACACGGCCGACGACGTCGGCGCCCTCGACTCGGGCACCGTCGAATCGCCGCGCGATCACCCCGCTCGGATTGTCGGTTTCCTCGGCGTAGGCGCCGAAGCCGGTGAGCAGAACCCGATTCATGCGTCCGGGTCCGCAGCGCACCGCTGCTGGAAAGCAACGAACTCGGTGACGAACTGTTCGGCACGCTCGAGCATCACCGAGGACTGTGTGAGTCCGGGCGCGATGAACAGCTGAGTGTCCGGAGCCTGCTTGTGCCAGATGAACGCGTCGTCGACGGGGTGGATCGCGTCGTCCAGATCGCCGCGGCAGACCAACGTCGGCACGGTGATCTTCGTCAGATTCGGACGCAGCGTGTAGTACTCCTGGAATTCGGCCGTGCCGCGTGTCTTCGCGTAGAAATCCACGGCGTCACGCCAATCCGCTCCGTGCAGTTGCCGCCATTCCTCGGCCTGCGCGCTGTCCGGATCGACGGTCGTGAACACCGTGTTGAGCGAGGCGTTGCCGCTTACGCTGAGACCGACGATCGGCGCGTCGACCGTCAGTGTCCGGACCCGGGCAGCGTTCTCCAGTGCGAGACGGCCCGCGATGCGCGAGCCGAGTGACACCCCCGCGACGTGGACCCGGTCCAGCCCCAGCTCGTCGAGCAGCCGCCACAGGTCGGCTACCCATGTCTGCGGTCGAGTCAGCGGCGCCACCCGCTGGCTACGGCCGAGTCCACGCAGATCGGGAACGATCACCCGATAGTGCGCGGCCAGTCGCGGGATCAGTTCGCCGAACCAGCGTCCGGACGCCGCGGCGCCGTGTACCAGCAGCACCTCATCCCCGGTTCCGTGCTGCTCGTAATAGATCTCGACACCATCGATCGCCAACGTGGCCATGAAATGGAATCCCTTTCCGTCGTCCGCTGTGGTGACAGCAGGCTCGACGCTGGGCAGGCCGTGAGCAATCAGCGCGTTCCACTGGCCGGCAAACTCCGATCCGCACCCGCCGGGGCGTTGCCGGACGTTCCGTGGGACGGACCACGATCGTTCACCCGTCGCGCGATGAAGGTCAGTGTGAATCGGTCCGAGACCACGACAACAACCTCTGGAGCCGATCGTGACCGTAGAACCAGCAGTGCCCGACACCATCGACGATCCGTGCGTGCCGGTGGAGGAGCTCGCGGCCCGGTTGCTGCGTGCGCAGACCGACCGGACGACGGTGGCGCCACTCACCGGCCGGTACCCGGCCCTCGACACCGCGACCGCCTACCGCGTCCAGGACGAAGCGTTGAGCCAGCGCATCGAACGCGGCGAAACCATCGTCGGAGTGAAGCTCGGACTCACCTCGGCCGCCAAACAGCAGCAGATGGGTGTGTCCGCGCCGCTGACCGCATGGCTCACCGATGCGATGGTGCTACCGGCCGGGACGCCCCTGCCGCAGGATCAGCTGATCCACCCCCGAGTCGAGCCCGAGATCACCTTTGTGATGGGCCGAGGCCTGGCCGGGCCTGGCGTCACCGCGGCGGCAGCGCTGGCCGCGGTCGATCGCGTCTATGCCAGCGTCGAGATCATCGACAGCCGGTACCCCGATTTCCGATTCACCCTGCCCGAGGTGATCGCCGACAACGCCTCGGCGGCATACTTCCGCACCGGATCGGTCGGGGCGAACCCGGCGGAGTTGAACCTGCCGCTGGAAGCCTGCTTGCTCGAGGTCGATGGAGCGCTGGCGGCGACCGGGCTGGGTGTGGCCGTTCAGGGGCATCCGGCCCAGGCCCTGGCCATGGCCGCGAATGCGCTGGCCGAACGCGGTCATGCGATCGAGCCCGGCTGGATCGTGATGACCGGCGCCATGACCGACGCGGTGCCGGCACCGCCCGGCGCCATGATCGCGGCGCATTTCACACATCTCGGGTCGGTGGGGCTCGCCTGCTGACCGCTTCGGGTGGGCCTCGGCGGTGACCCATTCGCGAATAGGTAGTCACTCGGTAATTCCCCCGTTGTGACCCATCACGCATCGGAAATACCGTTGGCTGCGCGGTCGGAATCCGTAGTCCGCACATCCTGAGCACCGGTCTCCCGTGAATTGTCAGCCCAGTTCAGCCCCGCGGGTTTCCGTGCTCCGCCGGGCGGCGCCCCCGGCGGAGCGGCGATGTGTTCGGCCATCCGCGGTCCGGGTTTGCATCCTGTTCCGCCGGCCCCGTCTGGCCGGCCACGGTTATCGAGAGGCACATCATGACGATCAGCAGCATGGGTGCGTCGGCCCACACGGCCGCCGCCGGCGCGTGCATCCCCTTGAACGCGGGCCGCGACCAGGCCGAACCCGAGTCCTCCAGTTCTGCGTCCAAGGCTTTGGCACTGTTGAGTAGCTTCTCTCCGCGGCACCGGGTAATGGGGGTCTCCGAGATCGCTCGGCGGGCCAGGCTCCCCAAGTCGACCGCACACCGGCTGCTCGCCGTACTCGTCGACTGGGAAATGGTCACCAAATGCGGCACCGAGTACTCCCCTGGCGCTCGGCTGGCCGAGCTGGCCGCGCTCACGGCACAACCCGAGGTGCAAGACCTGCGCCGGATCGCGCTGCCCCATCTGCTCGACCTCTACGAGATGACGCACGAGACGGTGAATCTGTGCGTGCTGGCCGACGACAAAGCACGCTACATCGAGCAGATCCACGGTCACCAGGCCGTCAGCTCACCCGCCACCGTGGGTGCTCGGCTGCCTGCCACCAACACCGCCGTGGGTAAGGCCCTGTTGGCGTTCAGTGGCGACGACGTGCTCGCCCGGGTCTCGGACCGACTGCGGCCCGCGACCTCGACCAGTATCTGCTCGCCCGCACAATTGGCACGAGAGCTCTCCGCTATTCGGCACACAGGCATCGCATACGACAGGCAGGAAGCCAGGCCGGGGCTCACCTGTATCGCTGCGCCGATCCGCAACTGGTCGGGAGGCGTGATCGCGGCGATCTCGATCTCCGGCCCGGTCCACCGATTCCGTCCCGCACAGGCCGCACCCGCGATTCGTGCGGTAGCCGCGAGCGTGGGCAAGCAGACCCAGGAAGCCCGGTGGCAGCGACACCTCCGTCGATAGCGACCGGCCGATTCATCGACACAGTAAGGAAATCCGGAAAACCCATGCCTCCTTTGACCTTCGACCTGCCCGACGGCAGCCGCCGCACGGTGGACGTACGGACTCTGCTCAACGCGGGGTACGCCGGGCGGAGCCAAGCCGACGTCGCCGCTCACATCGCCGAGCTCGCCGAACTCGGCGTCCCCGGCCCCACCCGAATCCCGTGCGTCTATCCCATCGCTCCGTACTTGGCCATGCAGACCGACGAGGTGCCCGTGCAGCACGAGCGGACCTCGGGGGAGGCCGAATGGGCATTGGTGGTCGCCGGCGACGGTCCGGGCGAGCTGCTGCTCACCGCCGCGTGCGATCACACCGACCGGCAACTCGAGCAGCACGCAGTGGCGTGGAGCAAGCAGGCCGCGCCGGATGTCCTCGCCCGTTCGGCATGGCCGCTCGACGAGGTGGCCGGCTACATCGACGAGCTGACCCTTACCGGATCGGTTCTGGTCGACCGCGAAACCGAGGTCATTCAACAGGGCACACTCGCTGAACTGTTGACGCCGCAGTACTGGGTCGAGGAACTGCGTCGCCGTGGGCTCCTCGAGGTGGGGACGGTGTTGATGTCGGGCACCATCCCCATGCGTCCGGATGCCGACCAGTTCAGCGACGGTTGGCGAGTGGAGCTCGGCGATCCCCGGACGGGACGCTCGATCGAACTTTCCTACGCCGTCCGCCGGCTGCCGCCACCGGTCGAGTGATCGCCTGCCCATCCCTACTCACAGGAGCTCCCACTGTGCACGACAACCCAGGCCCCTGGGCACCGCTACGCCTCGAATCCGGGGCGATACTACGGAATCGATTCGTCCTGGCACCGATGACCACCAACTCTTCCCACCCCGACGGTTCGGTCACCGATGACGAGTTGCGTTATCTGGCCCGTCGCAGCGCGGCTGGCTTCGGAGCCGCGATCACCTCGTGCGCGTATGTACACGAGGACGGCCGGTCATGGCGAGGAATCGGCGCCACCGGTTCCACCCACCTCGACAGCCTGACCGCAGTCGCACGCGCTATGCGCGGCAACGGTGGGCTTGCCATCTTGCAAATTTACGACGGCGGGCGTATCGCCATCCCGGAGATCGTCGGGCGCAGCGGGATTCGGGGGCCATCCGCGGTGCCATCGACCCGCCCGAACGCACCGGTGCCGAGAGAACTAGGTCCCGAGGAGATCGACGGCCTCGTCGATGCATTCGCACGCTCGGCGGCACTCGGCGTCGCTGCGGGGTTCGATGGGATCGAGATCCACGGTGCGAACCACTACCTGATCCACCAATTCTTCTCCCCGAGGGCCAACCAGCGCACCGATCGTTGGGGCGGTGGGCTCGGCGAGCGAATGCGTTTTCCGATCGCCGTCGCACGCAAGGTTCGCAGTGCGGTCGGCCATGAGGTCACGCTCGGTTTCCGGATCACACCGTTCGAATCGGAAGCCGGCGGCTACACGCTCGACGATGCGGCGCAACTGGCCGACCGCTTGGCCGAGTATGCCGACTACATCCACATTTCCATGGACGATTTTCGGAAGAACTCACCGCAGCCCGAAGACCGGGACTGGACCAGAACGCGTTCGGCGGCCGAGTCACGCAACCCGATTCCGGTGATCGCGGCCGCTGTCTCCGGACGCAGCGCCGTCGTCGCCAGTGGCGGTATCCGAACCCTGGACGACGCCGAGTCCGCGATGTCGGCGGGCGCGGACCTCATCGCCGTCGGCCGTGCCGCACTTATCGATCCGGAATGGATCGGCAAGGTGAAATCCGGTGCACACCACACGATCCGGACACAACTGCCCGCCGAGGAAAGAGAAATCACCGCCGCCCTGACGATCCCGCCGCGGATGGTCCGCTACCTGCTGAGCCGGCCCGGCTGGATCCCCCGAGCGGGGCGGGAGGCGCGGACATGAGCATCGCAGCAGTGCGCGCGGCACTGTGCCAGATCACCTCCACGGCAGATCCGTCGCACAACCTGTCTCAGGTACGGGCCGCCGTCGGGCGGGCCGCTGAACAAGGCGCCCGGATCGTCGTCTTTCCCGAAGCCACGATGGCGTGTTTCGGCACCCCGCTGGCGGCCGTGGCCGAACCGCTGGACGGCCAGTGGGCACGAGCTCTGGCCGAGATCGCCGACGACCATGGGGTACTCATCGCCGCGGGGATGTTCACCCCGGCGGGCGAGCGGGTGCGCAACACGGTGCTGCTCACCGGCCTCGGATATCACCTCGGCTACCACAAGATTCATCTCTACGACGCCTTCGGCTACCGGGAATCCGACACCGTGGCCGCCGGGACGGATTACGTGACGGTGTCGGTCGACGGGCTGGTGCTCGGCGTCGCCACCTGCTACGACGTGCGCTTCCCCGCCCTCTTCCAACAGCTCGCCGAGCGGGGTGCCAGCGCGATCATGCTGCCGACCTCATGGGGTGCGGGCAAGGGCAAGGTCCAGCAGTGGCAAACGCTGGTGCGGGCGCGCGCGCTCGACTCGGGCTCGTGGATCTTGGCTTGCGATCAGGCGGACCCGCGGTTCACCGGCCTCGCACTGAATCCGAGCGCGCCGACCGGGATCGGCCGCTCCATGGTTGCGGATCCGTTCGGCCGGGTCGTCGACCGACTCGAGTCCGGGCCAGGGATGCTCGTCGTCACCATCGATGCGGCCACGGCCACGGCCGCCCGGGCGGCGACCGGTGTGCTGGCGAACCGGGCGATGTGCAACAGGCTGACGGCAAAGCACTGACCGCGCGGTGGCGCGCCATCCACCGACGGTCGATGCGGCACCGGCACTGACGATCGATGCTCAGCACCGTGACGACAGCAGCAGTGCCGCCTGGGTTCGGGAATTCACGCCCAGCTTCGCGAAGATGTGCTCCACGTGAGAGTCGACGGTGCGCAGAGCGACCACCAACGCCTGCGCGATCTGCCGGTTGGTCAACCCTTTCGCGAGTAGCCTGCCTACTTCCAGCTCACGCGGAGTAAGCAGCGCGAGGACCGCATCGGCCGGCTCGGGCTCGGGGGTGTCGTCCACCGAGATCTGCCCAAGAGCGACGTCGATCGCCCGTTCGGTACCGAGTCGGCCGCCCGCTGCGAACGCTGCTTCGAAGGCCGCGTCTCCGAGCGCAGCCCGAGCTTGCTGTGCGGTTCTGTCGCTCCAGCTGCGTAATTCGAAGCCGCCCGGATACTCACCGAGTGGCTCCCACACGTGCCGGACCGCACCCATCAATCGGGCGGCGTGCTCGGGCCGCTCTTCGGCCACGGCCACCCAGGCCTGCAACTCCATGACCACCCCGATGCCCAGCGCGTCGTGGAAGGAACGTTTGACCGTCAATGCTTCGTGCAGATGTCTTCCGGCCGCGTCGTACTCGCCGAGCATCCACTGCGCCAGGCCGAGGAACGCATCGATCCAGGACAGCAGCCACCGCTCGCCGTGTTCGGCCAAGACTCGCCTGCACTCCTGCAGGACCTCGATCGCGCGCTCGGGCTCCTGCCGCAGGCAGTAGGCCCACCCCAACTGCTCGAGGGCGAGAATGTGCAGCAGGCTCGGTCCCCCCGCCTCCTCCATCGCCGAGCCTTCCTCGATCAGCTTCATGCCCAATGCCGTGTTGCCGAGGTTGTGCTCGGCGACCCCGCGGAAGTGCGTCGCGTGCGCCAGGTTGACATCATCGCCCAGTTCAGCGGCTAGGTCCTGACTGGTACGCAGCAGATCAAGGGCGACCACCGCCTTGCCCTCCGCCACGGCGAGGTATCCGTTCGACCACAGCGCGGCGGCACGTTCGGAGCTGGGCGCCGAGCCGGACGCCAGTGCGCGATCGAGCCAGTACCGTCCCTCGCGCTGCTGGCCGCATCCGAGCCAATACCAGAACAGGGCCGCAGCCATGCCGAGCGCGGCGGGGCCACCTGCTGGATCCGCGAGCAGCGAATCCAGCACCGCGCGCAGATTCGCGTGCTCCCGCCGCATCCGTTCCACCTGCCCCACCTGGCCGGGGCCGAACCAGTGCGCATCGAATTCTCGTGCCAACCGTTGATAGTACGTGCGGTATCGACCGATCACGGCCGCTTCGTCGGCGCGGGCACGGAGCTTGCGCAAGCCGTACTCACGCACCGTCTCCAACATCCGGTACGTCGGGTGCTCGCCATCGGTGAGCAGGCCGACAATCGACTTGTCCACCAGCGCGGCAAGGCAATCGACGATCGCCTCTCGCGGCACGCTCGAATCGCTGCACACACACTCGGCGGCCTGGATGTGAACCGGGCCGGTGAACACCGACAACCGTTCCCATAGCCGACGCTCCATGGCGGTGCACAACCCATAGCTCCAGTCCAGCGTCGCCCAGAGCGACTGATGCCGCGGCGCAGCCGAGCGATCGCCTACCGTAAGCAATCGGTGGTGGTCGGCCAGCCGTTCGAGCAATTCGCGTGGCGAGAGGGCTCGCATCCGTCCGGCGGCCAATTCGATCGCCAGCGGCAGACCGTCGAGCCGACGGCAGAGTTCCTCGATCGTGGCTGTGTTCTCCGCTGTCATACAGAATCCCGGCGCCGCGGCGGCGGCCCGTTCGACGAACAGCGTTACCGCATCGGGGCGCGTGCCGTCGTCCCGATGCCCGGCCGGGCCCACCCCGAGCGGCTGTACTTCGAACACATGCTCACCCGCAACGCGCAGCGGCTCCCGGCTGGTCACGAGCACGCGCAGGGCCGGGCACGCAGAGAGCAGATTGCGCACCAGAACCGCACTCTCGTCGAGTAGATGTTCACAGTTGTCCAGTACGAGGAGCAGCTCGCGACCGCGAAGGAAGTCGATCAACGTCGCCACCACGTCGTGCGGCTGGGTGGGCGCGCCCAGCACCTGGGCCACCGTCAGCGCCACCAGAGCAGGGTCTGCGACCTCCGCCAATTCGACGAACACGGCGCCGCCGGCGAGTCCTCGCTCGGCTTTACGAGCGACATGCATGGCCAGTCGTGTCTTCCCGACACCGCCGGTACCGGTGAGGGTGACCAGCCGTGAATTCGCCAGCAGCCTCCTGACCTCCGCCGATTCCGACGCCCGACCGACCAGGCTGGTCAGCTCGGCCGGCAGGTTCGACAGTGGCGCGGTATCGGCCATCACAACACCTCGATCGTTGGAGAGAATCCGCAGCTATCGACCTTAGCCCCCCTTCGGGCGAGTCGCCGGAAATCACCGAATTCTCCCGCGTTCCATCATTCGGACCGATTTCGTTGCCTATTCACGAAGCCGCTCGTATTTTACCGGAAACCGTGAAAGCAGCGCGAGGAGATACCACGTGTTCGATCAGACGACCCTGCCGGAAACTGGCAGGACCATTGAATTTCCGGACTCTACGACGGAATTGTTCCGCAGGGTCGATCGCGAGCTGGAGCAGGGAATTGTTTCCCCTCGGATATTCGGCGATCCGGACGTCTATGCACGCGAACTGGACCGCATCTTCGCCCGTTGCTGGTGCTTCGTCGCACACGAATCGGAGATTCCGACGCCGGGCGACTACGTTCTCCGCTACATCGGGCAGGACCAGTTCATCGTCGTCCGCGACGAGGACGGTCGCATAAATGTCCTCTTCAATAAATGCACTCACCGCGGCAGCCCGGTGTGCCGGGTGGAGAAGGGAAACAGCTCCCATTTCCGTTGCCCATACCATTCCTGGGTATTCAAGAACAACGGCGATTGGAGCGGCGCTCCGTACCGCAAGAAGGCCTACCGCAAACTCGATGCCGAGCAGTGGGGCCTCGTCGCGGCGCCGCACGTCGATTCGGTTCACGGCCTGATCTTCGCCTCCCTCGATCCCGGCGCACCCACCCTCGACGAGTACCTCGGCGGGATGCGGTGGTACCTCGACGCACTCCTCGGCCTCAACGAGCAGGGAATGTCCGCCATCGGCGAGCCGCACCGCTGGCGCGTGCCGGCCAACTGGAAGTCCGGCGCCGAGAATTTCATGGCCGACGCCTATCACGTGCCGTCCCTCCACCGGTCGGCCGAAGAGGTCGGCATGTTCCCCGGCATCGAGGCGGGCGGCGCGGGCCCGCAGGGCGTGTCGCGGCATGTGTACTTCGACGAAGGTCACGGCATGATCGTCAATGACGGATTCCTCCCAGCACCCTGGCACCGATCCGGATTCCCGCCCGAGGTCGCCGAAACGTTCCAACTCGACCGCCTCACGCCCGACCAGCGGCAGTTCGTCGAGAACCATTCGGCCACCACGTTTCTCATCTTCCCGAATCTCGGACTGGTGCGGGTGCCCGCCTCACCGCACCCCGACGCGCCACCTGCGGTGTTCACGTACCTACGCCAGTGGCAGCCGGCGGGACCGGACACGATCGTGAACTGGAACTGGACGCTGGGCTGGAACAGTGCGCCCGACAGCTTCAACGAAGAGGCCTATGTCGCGGCACTGAGCATGCATGGTCCGGCCGGGATCCTCGAGCAGGACGACACCGTGGTCTGGGGCGGCGCACCGGTCGCCGCGAAGTCGGTCTTCGCGCGCAAGAGCGGTATGCGTTTGAACTTCCAGCTGGGGTTGGACGGGATGAGCGACTACGCCGAGGATCCGCACTGGCCTTTCCCCGGCCGGGCCACCACGACCGCGCTCGGCGAGGCTCCGCAGCGCGCCTTCTATCGGCGGTGGCTGCGGGAAGTATCGACACCCGACCGCGACGACCAGGAGGCCGGACAGTGACCATCTCGACCGACTACGGGACCGCCTCTCCCGGCTCCGGCGTTTCCCGCGATATCGCCGCCGCGTGCGCCGACTTCCTCTACCGCGAGGCCGAATACCTCGACCGCCGGCAGTTCGAGCGGTGGCTCGACTGCCTGTCGGAGGAACTCGTCTACCTCATGCCGATTCGCGTCACCCGCGGACCTGAAGCCCGTGAACACGAGTTCTCGCCGACGGGTTTCCACATGAAAGACAATTTCGCGTCGATGAAGATGCGCGTCTCGCGTCTCTACACCGACCACGCCTACGCCGAGGATCCGCCCTCACGGACCCAGCGCCTGATCACCAACGTCCGCGTGGACGCACTCGAGGCTGCCGGCAAGTACGACGTGCGCAGCAATTTCCTGTGCTTCCGCGCCCAGGGCGACGGCGTCGAATCGGATTCCATCATCGGCGAGCGCTTCGACATCCTGCACCACACCGAAAGCGGCTGGAAACTGGCTGCGCGCACAGTCCGTTTGGCGCATACCACGCTGGTCACCCCCAACCTCGGGGTGTTCCTGTGACGGAACAGCATCTGAGCAACGAATTCGCCGACGTCGTCGTACGGGTCGTGACGGTCGGCAACGGCGAACGTCTCGAGATCACCTCACCGCGCCGTGGCACATGCGTGCGACTGGATCCGGTGGAGCTCGAAGCATTGACATGGCAGCCCTCAGCGGTGTTCACCCGCATGCTCGAGGGCTCGATCGGACCTGCGTCGTAATGATTTTCGTGAAAGGTATGGCAATGACAGAAGGCTGGTTGACCGGAAAGGTCGCGCTCGTCACCGGAGGGGGCAGCGGTATCGGCCGCGCCGTGGTGGAACGATTCGTCGCCGAAGGCGCGCGGGTCGCAGTCCTCGACCGCTCCCCCGAAGCTGTCGAGGCGTTGCGGGAAGTGGGTGGCGACGCGGTCACCGTGATACAGGGCGACGTACGTGAACTCGACGACCACAAACGAGCGGTCGAGGCCGCGGTCGAGGCTTTCGGCAGGCTGGACACCTTGGTAACGGTCGCCGGAATCTTCGACTACTTCGCTTCATTGGACAGCCTGCCCGAGGACCGGCTCGATGCGGCCTTCACCGAGATGTTCGATATCAACGTCAAGGGATCGTTGCTCGCGGTCAAGGCTGCGCTTCCGGAGATCACGAAGACGCAGGGCAATGTCGTGCTGACGATTTCGAATGCCGGCTACCTTCCCGGCGGAGGTGGCCCGCTGTACACCGGTTCCAAATTCGCCGTCCGAGGCCTGCTGTCCCAGCTGTCTTTCGAGCTCGCACCGCATATCAGGGTCAACGCTGTCGCACCCGGCGGCACGGTGACCCAGCTGCGTGGAGTCGAGGCGATGGATGGCGGCGGCCAGCGGTTGGTCGATATGCCCGACCTGCCCGAACTGATTCGGCAGACGAATCCGCTGCAGGTCGCGTCGGAACCGGAAGACCACGCGTGGGCCTACGTCTTCCTCGCCTCCAAGGAACGGACGAAATCGGTGACCGGATGCGTGATCCATTCCGACGGCGGCTTGCACAGCCGCGGACTCGTTCCGCTGGGCGGTGAGCTGATCTCGTGACTGCCCAACCGATCGACCCCGGCCGCATCGCGGTCTTCTCCGGACCGACCGCGACCATCGGCAACAGTCCGGATCTGGTGACTTCCGCCAAAGCCAGGCAACGTTACGGCCTGCCGCCACTGGCCACGCTCGACGGCGGGACACCACGTTTCGATCTAGTGCGTCCGCAACGGCTCGCGGCACCGGTGACGGTCCTCGTCGAGGCCTACACCGCACACCCCCTCGAATCCGACGCACGGGCCCTCTACGCGCCGCCGGACGGCTGGCTGGACGCCGACGGCACACTGCATGCCACCGAAACCCCCGGCGCGAAACCGGTATACGAGGTGGAGTTGCACCCGGAGGACGGGCTCTACCAGCTTCCCTATATGGCCAGGCAAGCCGACGGATCGGCGTGGGAAGCCGCGTCCAGCTCGCCGCTTGCGCCCGCGGCGCTCAGCCGGCAAACCTTCTATCCGGACGCCGAACGCCTCTACGAGGAGATCGAGCGGTTCGGGCTCGAAGACCACGGTCATCCGATCGGGTTGAGCACTCGGGCAACCTTCGATTTCTTCCGCCCCGCCCCCAGCGGCGGGTATACCGGCGAGCAGGACGGCAGGGCGGCGGAGTCGCTCGGCGAGGACTTCTTCGCCTACTACCCGTATCACCTGCATCGCGAGCCGGACCTGCGCGCATTGGCGCGGGCAACGACAATGGTCCAGCGAGTGCTGTCGGCCGGTGATTACGTCGGCGCGCAGTGGCTGGAAGGCAGCCCGACCACCGAGGAGACGGTGTACTGGCTCGGCTTGCTGATCGACACCACGGTGCCGATCGTCGGACACACCGCGCAGCGCAGGCATCAGACGCTCAGTGCCGACGGCGCCCGCAATATTGTCGACGGCGTCAAGTTCCTGCTGTCGGAGGCTGCCCTGGACGAGCGAGGGCGCAACCGGCTCGGCGCTGTGCTGATCGTCGACGAATTGGTCTACTCCGCCCGCGAAGTGGCCAAAGTCGATGCCAGGCCAGGCGGTTATGAGGCCACCGGCGGCCATGGCGGCGTCGTCGCGGATATGGGCGGATACGGTCCACCGCGAGTCACCTACATTCCCAACTATCGGCACACGCACCGATCAGAACTGCGCTTACCGCTCTTGCCGCCTCGGGTGACCGGCGTCGCCGAGGAAGGCGACGGCGGCATTCGTACCGTCGAGGTGTCGGTCAAAGACGATGCCGGCGCATTGAACCCCCAGGCGATGCCAGTGGTGACCATCGTCAAGTACACCCGCTACGTGCAGACCGCGGTCGGAGCGGATACCGCGCCGGACCACACGACAGCGGTGGAAGTGCTGGCGCGCCGGGCCGCGAATCTCGCCGGTGCGCCACTGTCGGGTTTCGTCTGCGAAGGCATGTCGCCCTTCGGTGGCACCGATCCGGCGACCCAAGCCGCACTCTCGATCGCGACGTACTCCGGCATGCCGGTGGTCCGGGTCGGGCGGGGAAATACCGGCGGCATCGCCTACCGCACCGACCCGACGGTCATCGCCGGTAGCAACCTGACCGCCACGAAGGCACGAATGCTGCTCATGGCAGCCATGCTGAAACTCGGCGCACTGCCGGTAGCCGTGGATCCCGAGCACCCCACGCCGGCCGAACGGGCGGCCACCGAAGCGGCGGTTGCTGCCTACCAGTGGATTTTCGATACGCACTGACGATGGACATACGCCAGCTGCATTACTTCATCGCCGTCGCCGAGGCGGGGAACTTCACCCGTGCCGCGGAGCGGGTACACGTCGCCCAATCGGGGATCAGCACTCACATCAAGGCGCTGGAGCGTGAGCTGGGGCAGCGGCTGTTCGTCAGGAAACCGCGTGGGGTGACGCTGACGGCGG
Organism: Nocardia sp. CDC519; assembly: GCF_059509835.1. NCBI lineage: Bacteria > Bacillati > Actinomycetota > Actinomycetes > Mycobacteriales > Nocardiaceae > Nocardia > Nocardia sp. CDC519. Next base: position 6,094,622 of record NZ_CM183377.1, read on the forward strand.
CGGGCGCGGCCCTGTTGCCGCATGCGGTCGAGGTGATGGACGCCATCGCGGCCGGGCGCGCCTCGATCGACGCGCTGTCCGGGCTGCTGACCGGGCATGTCGCGGTCGGAACCATCACCTCGATCTCGCCGCGCAGCATCGATCTGCCGGAGATCCTCGCCTCGTTCCACCGCGATCACCCCGGCGTGGATATCACCCTGGTCGAGGGCACGGCGGACGAGCTCGCTCGCCGCGTCTACGACGGCGCCCTCGATATCGCTTTCACCAGCCTGACCGACGATCCGGCGCCGGCCATGCGCACGCGCGAACTGCACAGCGAACCCATCATCGCGGCGGTACTGCCCGAGGACCCGTTCGCGGCGCGGCACACATTACCGCTCACCGCCCTGGGCGAACGCCCACTGATCGCGCTACCGGAGGGCTCCGGTGTGCGCTGTCAGTTGGACCGCGCATTGGCACGCGCGGGGGTTCGCGGGCACGTCGCATTCGCCGCGAGCGATCCGGATGTCCTGGTCGCGCTGGCGGAACGAGGGCTGGGAATGGCGCTGGTGCCGACATCGGCGGTGCGCGGAAACGATCGGATCGTCGGTGTGGCGGTCGAGGAATTGCCCCCGGGGCGGCTCGGCATTCTCCTGCGCAATGGCGGGGTCGGCGCGCCCGCCGCCCGCGCTTTCGTCGACCACGCCACCGAATTCGTCAGCCGCGGCGCGAGCAGATAGTCCTCAGATCCGGTCCGCCCCGGCGCCGTTTCGGGCGCGCCGCGTCTTGGTCAAACCCTGCCACCGTTTCGCCTGCGGCGCATCGATATCGAACTGGTCCAGTATTCGGGTGACGGCATGATCCAGCAGATCATCGATGGTTTCGGGGTGATTGTAGAAGGCAGGCATCGGCGGAACGATGCGTGCGCCCATCCGGCTCAGTGCGAGCATGTTCTCCAGATGAATATCGTTCAGCGGTGTCTCACGGGGTACCAGCACCAGCCGGCGGCGCTCCTTCAAGACGACATCGGCCGCCCGGCTCACCAGATTGTCGGCGATGCCATGTCGAATCGCGGCCAGCGTACGCATGCTGCACGGCACTACGATCATCCCTCCGGTTCGGAACGACCCCGAGGAAATCGCGGCACCCTGCTCCCCCAGTTTGTAGGTGACGTCGGCAAGGCCGGCGACCTCGGCGACCGTGTGCGGGGTCTCGGTCTCGATATTCGATTTTGCCCAGGCACTCATCACGAGATGCGTTTCTATTCCGGGCATCTCGTACAAGGTCTGTAACAGCCGGACGGCGTAGGGAGCACCGCTTGCCCCCGTCACGCCGATAATGATGCGTCGCTGCGGCAACGTCATCGCGGTAGCTCCTCTCGCAGCCTGGTGAACAGCCGGTCACCGCGCCGCCAGTTCTCCATTTCGGCGAGCTCCCTCGTCGGCCGAAAGGTCAAGGGCCGCATCGGCACGCCGATATCGTCTGGTGTGTGCCCGGTGACCGTGAAAACACAGCCGAGCAGGTCACTGCCATCGGCGATCCACGCCGTCAGCGCGAGTTTCATGCGATGACAGACAGTGCCGTCGATCGCGATCAACCCCGCGGCGCGTGACCGCATGAGATTGGACCGGGTACGGGTGCTCGCGATGATCGCGAGCAATCCCGTCCCGTCGGCACCGGGTTCCAGCTCCGCACGTGAGAGCAACGCACTGTGCGGGAAGCCGTCGGCATCCACCGACAGAAACGGAAACGCCTGCTCCGCCGCACCGATCTGCGGCCATCCGCGCAGCAGCGGCATGATCTCATCGGGCACGTTCAACTCGGCGCGCCTACTTTCTTCTGTCCGAATGCGATGCCGTGGCCTACAGCGGAAGAACAGTTTTCCATCGTTCGCGGATCTCGGCTCGGTAGTTCTCGTCGAATCGATTCATCTTCGGATAGGTGTTCTTCCAGGCGAACGGTTTACACGCGTCGATCAACACGATGCCCATCGACATATCGCCGGCTTCCCGTTTGGTCGGTGCCAAGCGCGGATCGATAGCGGTTGTCGGCGTGCGCAGCACGTGAATCGATTCGGCGGGATCGACGCGCGTGAACACGGCCCACAGCACGTGGTTGATATCGGTGATGTCGATATCCTCGTCCACGACCACGAAGTAACGGTCCATTCCGCCGGTCCGCTTTCGGCCGGCCGCGGCCAGCAGGGCGTGCATCGCATCGCCTGCACCGGTTTGCTCGATCGAGATCACCATCAGCAACTGCCTGGCATATGCCCATACGCCGCGAATGTTCTGCACGCCCGACGCCTCGAGATGGTCCCAGGTGACCGACGCCGAGTACAGGGGCACCGCCTGGTCACCGGCCGGCACCGTGGGAATCATCGGCGGTGCACCGAGAATGATCGGCGCGTCTCGGTGCATGATCCGGGTTACCCGGACGACGGTCTCGGGCCCTGCATGGGTGAAATATCCCGTCCATTCCCCGAACGGCCCTTCGAGGACTGCCTCTTCCTCGACCGGAGGCATCTCACCCTGGATGACGATCTCGGCGTGGGCAGGAATCGGCAGGTCGCTGTCCGGCGCGATGAGCACCTCGACACCTTTGCCGCGCAGGCCGCCCGCCAGATCGTATTCGGAGACCCCTTCCGGTGCCGCGATCGCCGCCACTGTGGACAGGATCGGATCCTGGCCGACCACGACCGCGATCGGGCAGGACAACCCGCGCTTCCAATACTTCTCTGCGATCGCCCGCGCGTGCCGGTTTCCCAGCATCCACAGCGACAGCCGGTCTTTGCCCTGGACACAGCCGCGATAGGTGCCGATGTTGACCCACCCTGTGTCGGGGTCACGGGTGATGACCATGCACGCGGTACCGATGTAGCGGCCGCCGTCGCCGTCGTGCCAGCGTGGTGTGGGGAACGCCGTGAGATCTACGGCGTCGCCCGCCATTACGTTGTCCAGCACCGGGCCGGTGTCGACGGTGGTCGGCGGGATCGGTTCGATGCTCTTGCCGATGTCCTTCCAGGCACGGATTATGTCCATCTTCGGTGTATCGGCCGGCAGCCCGAGTGCCACCGCGCAGCGTTCGGCGGTCCCCATGAAGTTGGTGAAAACTCGGTAGCCCGGCCGATAGCCGGGAATATTGTCGAACAGCAGTGCCGGGCCTTCTTTTTCGGCGGACAGTTCGGTGATGCCGCCGATCTCGAGGTCCCAATTCGCGCCGTCGATCCGGCGAACCTCATCCGGTCCCAGCTTGTCGGTCAAGTTGTCGATGTAGTGGCGCAGGTCGTGAAAAAGGGTCATGGCTATCCAGGGCCGCGGCCCCATGGCGACGGCCCTGTCTCCTTTCATTGCACGAGAACTCGGACAGGTCCGAGGTTCGAATCGGCGGAGAGTGATTCCTACCGCTTCAAGCCTGCTGCGCCGGTCTCCGGAAGTCCAATAGCAGGTTCTGTTGAATGCGATCCGAATTCCGGATCGCAGTGGCGGCACGCCTCCAGACAATCTGCGGCCGGGCTCGAGCAGCACAGGGCCGCAACCGGGCGCCATCCCCGCCTGCTGGCCGACGTCGTTGGCGGCCATGCCGACGCCGTTGTCGGTGGCGGGAGCGGTAGACCGGATGTCTACGCCCGATAAGAATTCCATTCCGCCCGCGTCGACGGAACCGGCGAATTACCTAACGCACTACCTATTTTCTGCTCTGCACACAAGCTCTTCGGCCGGTAGCCCACCGTTGGCATCGTCGGATTGCAGCTCGTGGCCGGTCAGTGTCGCAACTGCGTTGCCGGTGCGCGATCGAGTCGATGCAACAGGTCGGCGGTCCACCGCAGCTCGTCGGCCATGCGCCGGCCGTCCAGTTTGTCGAGATGACCGCCGGGCACGTCGGACAGCAGGTAATTGGGCCCTCCGATGTAGGCGACACTCGGAATCCCGGCGCGATGCAGGGCTGCTCCAACACCGAAGAAGGTCTGGCCGATGGGGCGAAGCAGCTCGAATCGACGCAGATCGCACGCACGGGTGGTGTCGATGGCTATGTCGCGGATGCCGGTCGGCGAGTGGAACGCAACGGTTGGTTCGACCTGCCCGGTGGGGTGATAGCCCGCGGCATCGTCGAGCCACTCGGTGGCGCCGAAATGTTCGATCGTCACTGCCGCCGCCGCGCGGGCGACCAGATCGGGATGGTCGTTGAGGAACCCTTCGCTCTCCGGCAGACCGGGCCCGAAGTGCCCGGTGACCGCGCTGATGATCAGATCGCGGTCGCGGTTGTCGCGACCGAAGGCGGCGAAGTGGCGGGCCAGATGCACCTGAGCGACGGTGGCGTTCTCTTCGAAGGCGTTCATTCCGTCCGAATGGGTGTGCAGCACAAGTGCCTCCGGGCTGCGTCCACTACCCGGCAGGATCGCGACCAAGCTGTCCGACGATTCCGGCGTCCTGGTGGCCTGCAGCTCGACAGTGAGTTGCGCACCGCGTTCGGCCGCAGCCCGCAGGCGAGCCCCGGCTACCCGGTCGACGACCAACGCGGGCAGATCCTGATAGGGGTGCGTGAACGGGGTGTACTGACCGGATGCGTTCTCGGGTGCGGCATCCAGCACGAGCACAGCGGCCAGTGCGCCGGCCTCCCGGAAGGCGGTCAAAGTTCCGGCGGTGAGCAGGGTGGTCCAGGTGCGCCGGTAGTCGGTACCGGGACCGGTATTGCCCTCCGGATCGTGGCGGTAGGACAGCAGCGGCTCGAATACCCCCAGGCGCAAGGCGGCCACAGGCTCGTCGATGACCACGACCTTGCCGGCCACTCCTCCCGGTACGGCGTCGAGCAGAGCACGGACCGCTCGGTCGACGGCACGCGACGCTGCCCCTTCACCGAGGAGCTCGCCCACCCCGGGAGCCGACAGCGGACCCAGATACACCGCGGGGCCGGTGCTGCCCGACGGTGGCGTGGCACCGGAGTTCGGGTACGCGGCGGCTACCCGCACGGCCTCACCCTCGATTTGCAGCGAAGTGGAGTTGGCCTGCCAGCGCATGAACTGATGCCGATCGCGCGCCACGTCCATGCCCAGCGCTGCGAACTCCGCGGCCAGCCGGTCGACCCACGCGCGATGTGCGGCACTACCCGGATACCTGGCGCCCAGCGCGACCATCTCGCGAACATCGGTCACCAGCACGTCCGGGCCGGGGAGCTGCGCCGGCACGCCGGCCGACGGCGATGCCTGCGCACTCGGCGCGGCAGGCAGGGCGGCGACGGCGCCGATCGCCAGCGAGGAACGCAGCAGCCCGCGCCGCGAGATTCGCGCGGCGGCTTCGGATCGATCGGCCATATCGCCTCCTGGGTGGATCGCCGACAGCCCCTCTCGGGCGTCGGCGCGCTCGCCGGCCGGGATCACCCGACAGTCGGCGCGAAGTGAATTTGATCGTTTCAATCAAACCTAGTCGCGAGCACCTTCTCCAGGCAAGCAGCCAAAGGGAGCCGCACATCCCACTCTCGCCCTGACACCTTGCCAACAAAATGAATCTACCTGCACTTTCTGCAACAGGCGCATCATGTATCGCCACTGCATGCCGGTGCGCTGAGCGCAAGTTCGGCAACCAAGTTGTTGACGCAGATCACACATCGCGCTACGGTATTGAAACGTTTCATTTCGCCGACCGGCCCGGCCGGTCGCAGGCGCACCCGTCCTCGGGGATGCGCTCTTTCCTCCACCGGGAGCTACTTCATGACAAGCCCTGAGTCCGTGCTGGACTCCCTGTCCGTCGAACTACCGTCCTGGGCCTTCGGCAACACAGGGACCCGATTCCATGTCTTCTCGACGCCGGGCGCGGCGCGCACCGCATACGAAAAGGTCGCCGATGCCGCGACAGTGCACCGTTTCACCGGAAGCGCGCCGACCGTCGCCCTGCACATTCCCTGGGACACTGTCGACGACTATGCCGAATTGGCGCGCCACGCCCGCGATCTGGGCGTCGCGATCGGCACGATCAACTCCAATACCTTCCAGGACGACGCGTATCGCCTCGGCAGCCTGACCCACACCGACGCCACGATTCGCCGCAAGGCCATCGACCATCACCTGGCCTGCCTCGATATCCTGCACCAGGTCGGCGGGCGCGACCTCAAGATCTGGCTCGCGGACGGAACGAACTATCCCGGCCAAGGCGACATTCGCAGCAGGCAGGACCGGCTGGCCGAATCGCTGGCCGACATCTACGCCCAGCTGGGTAGCGATCAGCGACTGGTGCTGGAATACAAGTTCTTCGAGCCCGCCTTCTATATGACCGACGTGCCGGACTGGGGAACCGCTTACGCCCATGTCACAGCGCTCGGCGAGCGAGCGGTGGTCTGCCTCGACACCGGCCATCACGCACCGGGCACCAACATCGAATTCATCGCCGCGCAGTTGCTGCGCCTCGGCAGGCTCGGCGCGTTCGATCTCAATTCGCGGTTCTATGCCGACGACGACCTGATCGTCGGCGCCGCCGATCCGTTTCAGCTGTTCCGCATCCTGTTCGAACTCGTCCACGGCGGCGGCCTCCAACCCGGTGCGCGGGTGAATCTGATGCTCGACCAATGCCACTACATCGAACCGAAAATCCCCGCGCAGATCCGGTCGGTGCTCAATGTGCAGGAAATGACGGCGCGCGCCGCGCTCGTCGACGCGGAAGCCTTGGCAGCGGCACAGTGCGACGGTGACGTGCTGGGCGCCAACGCGGTGCTGATGGATGCCTTCTACACCGATGTCCGGCCCATGCTTGCGCAGTGGCGCATGGCACGCGGGCTGCCCGCCGATCCGCTCGCCTCCTACGCGGGCTCCGGCCACCAGGACAGCCTCACCGCGGCGCGGGTGGGTGGACCGGCCACCACCTGGGCTGCCGCGAGCGTCGGCTGAGTTCCCGCACCGTCCCGTCCACACCGTCGAAGGAAAATCCCCGATGTCCGATACCGTCGTCGCCGAATTACTCGCGCGCGCACACCGCCTCGGTTCCGACCCCCGCAACACGAACTTCGCCGGCGGTAACGCCTCTGCCAAGGCCACCGCGCGCGACCCGATCACCGGCAGTGCACTGGAACTGCTGTGGGTCAAGGGTTCCGGCGGCGATCTCGGCACCCTCACCGAGGACGGACTCGCGGTGTTGCGCCTGGACCGGTTGCGAGCCATGACCGGGGTCTATCCGGGCCCGGCGCAAGAGGACCGGATGGTCGCGCTGTTCGACTACGCACGTCACGGCAGCTCGACGGCCGCACCTTCGATCGATACCGCCATGCACGGCCTGCTCACCGCGGCCCACGTCGACCACCTGCATCCCGACGCAGGCATCGCCCTCGCCACCGCCGCCGATGGGCCCGACATCACCGCCGAGATCTTCGGTGATCGGGTGCTATGGGTGCCGTGGCGCCGTCCCGGGTTCCAGCTCGGACTCGATATCGCCGCCATCGAGAAGGCCAACCCGCAGGCCATCGGTGTAATCCTCGGCGGTCACGGCATCACCGCGTGGGGCCCGACCTCAGCGGCCGCGGAGTCCAATTCGCTGGAGATCATCCGCGCCATCCAGCGCTATATCGACGACAATGGCAGGCCGGAACCGTTCGGACCGCCCTTGTCCGGGTACCAGCCCCTGCCGCAGCGGCAGCGCCGGGCCAAGGCGGCAGCCCTCGCGCCGCATCTGCGCCGCCTCGTCAGCACCGATCACCGGCGCGTCGGCCATTTCACCGACCATCCGGAGGTGCTCGAATTCCTTGCCGCACGCGACCATCCCGATCTCGCCGCGCTCGGCACCAGCTGCCCGGACCATTTCCTGCGCACCAGAATCCGGCCCCTGGTGCTCGACCTGCCCAGCGATGCCGACCCGCAGACCTGCCGCGATCGGCTGACCGAGCTGCACCGCACCTACCGCGACGAATACCGCGCGTACTACGAGCGATACGCCGATGAATCCACGCCGCCGATGCGCGGAGCCGACCCCGCAATCGTGCTCGTCCCCGGAGTCGGAATGTTCAGCTACGGCCCGGACAAGCACACCGCGAGAATCGCCGGTGAGTACTACCGCAACGCCATCGCGGCGATGCGCGGTGCGCAGGCCATCTCGCGTTACCAACCCATCGGCGAATCGGAGAAGTTCCGCATCGAATACTGGGAACTCGAGCAAGCCAAGCTCGCCCGTCTTCCCGCACCGAAGCCGCTCGCGGGGCGAGTCGCCCTCATCACCGGCGCTGCGTCGGGCATCGGGCTGGCCATCGCACGGCGCTTCGCGGCCGAAGGCGCCTGCGTCGCGATCGCCGACCGAGACGGCGAACGGGCACGCGAGGCCGCCGCCGGAATCGGTTCCGCCGACGTCGCCACGAGTATCACCGCCGACGTCACCGACGAAGGTTCCATCGAGGCCGCGATCGAACAGTGCCTGCTGGCATTCGGCGGCATCGACATCGTGGTGAACAATGCGGGTCTGTCGCTGTCCAAGCGACTCGCCGACACGACGACAGCGGACTGGGACCTTCAGCACGATGTGATGGCCCGCGGGTCGTTTCTCGTCTCCCGGGCCGCGGCTGCCGTGCTCGTCGAGCAGGGCATGGGCGGTGACATCGTCTACATCTGTTCGAAGAACGCCGTTGTCGCGGGGCCGAACAATATCGCCTACGCCTCGGCAAAGGCTGATCAAGCCCATCAGGTGCGGCTGTTGGCGGCCGAACTCGGCGAGTCCGGGATCAAGGTCAACGGCATCAATCCGGATGCAGTGGTGCAGGGTTCGGGCATCTTCGCCGGCGGATGGGGCGCCGAACGCGCTGCTGTCTACGGCGTTGCCGAGTCCGAGCTGGGTGCTTTCTACGCCGACCGCACGCTGCTCAAACGCGAGGTGCTTCCCGACCACGTCGCCGCGGCCGCGTTCGCGTTGTGCGCCGGCGATTTCGCCCGCACGACCGGACTGCTCGTGCCCGTCGACGCCGGCGTCTCCGCGGCGTTCCTGCGATGAGCCCGGCTGCACGGTTCGCGACGGTCGATCTCGGCGCGAGCAGCGGGCGGGTGATGCTGGCGACAGTCGGCGCGGGCGAACTCGGCCTCCGCCCGGTGCATCGGTTCCGCAACGACGCCGTCCACATCTGGGACGGCAACCGGGAGGCGATGCACTGGGACCTTCCCTGGCTGTTCGCCGAGCTCTGCCGCGGCCTCGCGCGCGCGGACCTCGACGACGGGCCGCTCGACGGCATCGGGGTGGACGCCTGGGCTGTCGACTACGGGCTGCTGCGCGACGGGCGGCTGATCGGGGTACCGCACCACTATCGTGACGAACGCGCCGAGCTCGGGGTGCGGCTCGTCCATGAGCAGATCGACCCGGACGAGCTGTACCGGCGCAATGGTTTGCAATTCCTGCGATTCACCAGCATCTATCAGCTGGCCGCCGACGCCGCCGCGGGGCTGCTCGACGATGTGGATCAGGCCTTGCTCATCCCCGACCTGATCGGGTACTGGCTCACCGGTCGCGCGGTGTGTGAACGCACCAATGCCTCGACCACCGGGCTGCTCGGCGTCGACGGGCGCTGGGATGCGGAGTTGTGTCATCGTGCCGGCCTGCCCGCCGGGCTGTTTCCCGGCGTCATCGAGCCCGGCACCGCGCTCGGCGCGCCACTGCCGGAGGTGATGCGCCGATTGCGATTGCGCGGACGACCCGAGGTCCGTGCGGTGGCGTCCCACGACACCGCAGCCGCGGTAGCCGCTATCCCGATGGATCCCGCCACCGCGTCCTTCGTCTCCTGCGGCACCTGGGGCCTGGTCGGCGTCGAATTGCCGCATCCGATTCTCGATCCCGCCTGCCGCGCCGCCGGGTTCACCAATGAGCAAGGAGCCGACGGCCGGATCACGTTCCTGCACAACGTGATGGGCCTGTGGCTGCTCGAGGAATCGATGCGGCAGTGGGAACGCGAGGGCCATCCCGCCGACCTCGACAGTCTGTTACACCATGCGGCCGCGGCGGATGATCCGGTCGCCGTGCTCGACGTCGCGGACCCGCGATTCCTCGCCCCCGGTGACATGCCACGGCGTATTGCGCAGTGGTATCGCGAGCGAGATCTGCCCGCCCCCGGTAATCGCCCCGCGATCGTGCGCGCTGTGCTGACCGGCCTGGCTGCGGCGTTCGCCGACGCGGTCCACACCGCCGCCCAGCTGTCCGGTGTCGGTGTACGAACCGTGCACCTGGTGGGTGGCGGCGCGCGCAATGAACTGCTGTGCCAACTGCTCGCCGATCATGCAGGACTTCCGGTACTGGCCGGCCCTGTCGAGGCGAGCGCGCTCGGCAACGCGTTGACCCAGGCGCGGGCACACGGCGCGATCCCCGACGACGCGGCCGCCGCGCGCAACCTCGTCGCCGCGGCGTTTCCGGCCCGCCGATACCTGCCGAATCCACTGCCTATACGAAAGACCCGCCTGTGAAGCGCCGACTCCCACGGCCCCGCGAACTGGCGCCACTGCTGCGTCCGCGGCGGCCGGATTTTCACCGCACCAGACGCCGTTTGGCGGCCGCGGCAACCATCGACGACCTGCGCGTGATCGCTCGCCGCAGGACCCCGCGTGCGGTCTTCGACTACACCGAAGGCGCGGCCGAAGCCGAAATATCTATCGCGCGGGCACGAGACGCGTTCAACGATATCGAATTCCATCCGTCCGTATTGCGCGATGTCGCTCACGTGCACACCGGATGGGACGTCCTCGGGGCACCGGTCGCCATGCCTTTCGGCATCGCACCGACGGGATTCACCAGGATGATGCATACCGAGGGCGAGATCGCGGGTGCGCGGGCGGCCGCCCGCGCAGGCATTCCGTTCGCGCTGTCCACCATGGGGACCACCAGTATCGAGGACGTCCATGCCGCCAACCCGCACGGGCGCAACTGGTTCCAGCTGTATCTGTGGAAGGACCGGGATCGCTCGATGGCGTTGATCGATCGGGCTGCGGCGGCCGGTTTCGACACCATGCTCGTCACCGTGGATGTGCCGGTGGCGGGTGCGCGTTTGCGCGATCGCCGCAACGGCCTCACGGTGCCGCCGGCACTCACCGCTCGCACGGTGCTCGACGCGCTGCCGCACCCGCGCTGGTGGATCGATTTCCTCACCACGGAACCGCTCGCCTTCGCGTCCATCGATCGCTGGCCCGGCACGGTCGCCCAGCTGCTCGACACCATGTTCGACCCCACGGTGACAGAGCAGGATCTCGGCTGGATCCGAGCGCGCTGGCCGGGGAAGCTGGTGGTCAAGGGCATTCAGTCGGTCGAGGACGCGGTGCGGGTCGCCCGATGCGGCGTCGACGGCATCGTGGTGTCCAATCATGGCGGCAGGCAACTCGACCGCGCACCGGTGCCGTTTCAGCTACTGCCACGGGTGGTCGCGGAAGTCGGCAGCGACCTCGAGATCGTCCTGGATACCGGGATCAGGAATGGCGCGGATATCGCCGCGGCGATAGCGCTCGGCGCCCGCTTCACCCTGATCGGCCGCGCTTACCTGTACGGGCTCATGGCGGGCGGTGCGGCCGGTGTGGACCGCGCGATCGCCATTCTCGCCGAAGAGCTCGAACGCACTATGCGCCTGCTCGGAGTCGGCTGCCTCGAGGATCTCGGTCCCGGCCACGTCACCCAGCTCACCCGCCTGGGCCGCCCGGCCATGCACACCTTCCCCCGTTAACTGCTCGACCCGCTCACGAAGGAAACATATCGATGAAGACTCGAACCACTGCTCTGGCCGCTGCCGCCCTGATCGGCACTCTCGGCGTCACGGCGGGTGCCGCCGACGCGACACCACAGGACGAAGCGATCGGCTACACCGCAACGCACCTCGGCGACCGCACCGAAATCACCATCGACGCGGGCACCTTCGTCGTGGAGAACGGGAAACTTCTGGTGCGGGCGCCGGGCGGGACAACCGTCGGCGGCACCGAATTGGCCTTCCGGGTGGATGATTTCGTCTTCCCCATCGCCGCCACGATCTCCGGCCATACCGCGACACTGACGCCGTTGTTCCAGCGTGAACATGCCTCGTATCGCCCGGTGGCCCTGCCGTTCGAGAATCAGGCGCCCTGGCGCACCGAGTACGAACGTGAGCAGGCCGCCTGGGCCCGGTTGACCAGCACGATTTCCGTCGGCGCGGCCGTGGGCACGCTGGTCGGCTCGCTCGGCGGCGCGGCCGTGGGCTGCGTACTCGGCGGTATCGCGGGCGCGACCGTCGCTGCCGCCGCGATCGTCGGCCTCTTCGGTGCGTTCCTGCCCGCCGCGGCCATCGGCTGCATCGGCGGGATCATGGCTGTGGGCGCCTTGGGAGCTGTGGCCGGGCAACTGCTGGTGACCGCGCCCGTGGTGGTCGCAGCCGCCGTCCAGTACTTCACCACGATCAACCAGCCGGCTCCTACTCCAGCCCCGGCTCCGGCGAAATGAGCCGCCGCACCGCTCATCCCGCGCCGCGGGTCGAGCGCCGCACCACCAGCTCGGGCGCGAACAGTACTTGCTCATGCCGGTGCTCGGTGTCGGAAACCTCGCTCAGGAGCAGATCCGCGGCCGTGCGGCCTAGCAGGGTGCGGGGCTGGCGCACCGAAGTCAGCGGTACCGCCGCCGCGGCGGCGAATTCGATGTCGTCGTATCCGACGATCGCCACGTCGTCGGGCACCCGCAGCCCCAGGCTCACACACTGCTGCAACAAGCCGAGCGCCAGGAGATCATTCGCGCAGAAGACCGCGGCCGGCCGGGATGCCGACGGTAGCCCGAGCAGGCGTTCGCCCGCGCGGATGCCTTCGGCCACCGTCAGCCCGGCGGTCGGGATATCGATGAGGCATTCCGCGTCGAGCCCGGCCCGCCGGAGGCCGCGCAGCGCTCCCGCGCGCCGGTCGCGCACCTGGCCGATCTCGGTGGGGCCGCCGACGAACGCGATCCGGCGGTGGCCGAGCTCGACGAGATGGTCGACCGCCAGTTCACCGCCGAGCACGTCGTCGACGGCAACCGAACAGTGGGTCTCGGCGTCGCGGTGGCGATCCACGATCACCACCGGGGTGCCGCGGGCGACCAGCTGGTCCAGCACGGCGGCATCCGGGTCGGTGGGGGTGATCAGAATGCCCTGCACGCGTTGCTCTTCCAATCGCGCCAGATACTCCTGCTCGCGATCGGCCCGGCCTGCGCTGTTACACAGAAACAGCGACAGACCGTTGGCCTGGGCCTGCTCCTCGATGCCCTGGGCGACATCCATGAAGAAGGGATTGGCGCCATCGATCATCACGTAGGCGAGCGTGCGGCTGGTGCTGGCCCGCAGTTGGCGGGCGAACTCGTTGCGCACGAATCCGAGCTGATCCATCGCGGCCTGCACCCGGGCCCTGGTGCTCGGGCTCACCGTGTCCGGCCGGTTCAGCACATTCGACACCGTGCCGAGGGACACACCCGCAGCTTCGGCGACATCGCGGACACGAATCCCGTGCCGGGCGTTCACCCGCCGAGAAGCCACAGCACTCCTTCCGTCCAGGCGCGGCGGATGTGCTTCGCATTCGGGCCGCCCTCATGCCGCGCGCTTTCGTCTCGCCCAGCATACGCGATCTGAATCGTTTCATCTCATGGCGGCAGCCGCGCTGCCGTTCCGGAGTCACCGCACTCGCCACACAGTCAACACAGGTCAAGTCCCCAAACGGCAAACCCGTTCACCGTGCTCGACCTGTGTGCCGATTCACTCCTCTTTGAGTGAATCGTTTCATTATCGGCCCGCGCCGGGTACGCTGCGACCCGATCGACGCTGATCGTCGAAGGTCACAGCACCCGCGCGGCCTCCCAGCGTGGAAAGCGAAGAACAATGGCACCTCCAACGACGGAGATCTCGGGCACTATCTGGTTCCGCTCGGGGATTGCCGGCATGGCCTCCTACCTCGATTCCGCGGCCATCGTGTCCAGCGGCGTTGCACTGGTCCTCTATCAGGACCCTTTGCACCTGAGCCGTGGCACGATCGGCGCGCTGTCCTCTGCACTCACATTTGCCATCGCGGCAGGTGCGCTGGTGGGCGGGCGGCTCGGCGACCGCTACGGGCGCCGCACCGTGTTCCTCGCAACCATGGGATTGCTGACGGCCGGGGCCGCACTGCTGGCCGCGGCCAACGGGCCGGGCATGCTCACCGCAGGCATGATCATGGTGGGGTTCGCCGCCGGCGCCGACCTGCCGGTCTCCCTGGCGATGATCTCGGAGGAGGCGCCCACCGGCGCGAAGGGCAAACTCGTCGGGCTGTCGCAAGTGCTGTGGTACATCGGGATCGTCGTCACCCAGGTGCTCGGCCTGCTGGTCGGTGACATGGGAGCAGCCGGCGCACGAATCCTGTACGCGCACATCGCCGCCGTCGCACTGATCGTGCTGCTGCTCCGGCTCCGGGTGCCGGAATCGGCACAGTGGGTCGGCAGGCGCTTCGCCGCCGTCGACAACGGTGGCGTGACCATGTCCGTCCTGCGTGATCTGTTCCGGCCGCCCTACCTGGCACCATTCGTGGCCTTGACGCTGTTCTATTCGATGACCAACCTGGCCGCCAACACCAAGGGCCAGTTCGGCACCTACATGTATGTGAAGGTCGCCGGCAGCACAGTTCAGGTGGCCTCGGCGATCGGCCTCGCCATGCAGGCCGTCAGTATCGGGCTGGCCTTGTTGTTCATGCGCGTGGTCGACGGCCCGCATCGCATGCGGTGGTACGCCGCGGGCGTGGCAGGCCTGCTGCTGTATTTCGGATTGCCCGCACTTGCCGGGGTCAGCGTGTGGTCCCTGGCGATCGGCGGCTTGATCGGCGGTATCGGTGCCGCTTTCGCCTTCGAGGGCATCTACAAGGTGTGGACCCAGGAGAAGTTCCCGACCTTGCTGCGGGCCACCGCCCAAGGCGCGACCATCGCCTTCGCCCGCGTGCTCGCGGCAATCATGGCCCTGTGGACGCCGCTGCTCCTCGATCTGGGCCCACGAGCGCTGTTCGCCGCGCTCACCGTTCTGGTGGCCGCCGCCGCGGCTATCGGGTTCCGAATCGATCGCATGCCGCGTGCCGCCGAGCCTGGCACGACGGCATCCGATCTCGCACCGAGCCGCGCCTGACAGACGAGAAGGAGAACTCCCATGGTTCAGCACCCGACGACGCAGCCGGGGCGCGCAAGCGTTGCAGAACCCGTCCGGTGGCCGATCGCGTGGCATGGCCACTGGATCGGGCATCCGGACGAGGTCGAGACGCCGCAGGGATATACCCAGCTGACGCATTCGGTGCGCTCGGGGCCGGCACGTCACCTGTTCCGCCGCGAATTCACCCTGACTTCGGTGCCCGATCGAGCGCCCGCCCGACTGACCGCCGACTCCCGCTACGTGCTGCTCGTCAACGGCAAGGAAGTAGGCCGCGGCCCGGTGCGCTCGCAGCCTCGGCGGATGCGTTACGACGACTACGAACTGGCCCCCTTTCTGCGGCCGGGCGCCAATGCCGTCACCGTGCTGGTCACCTATTACGCTGCGGCGAACTCGTTATGGCAACCAGCCGCGCCCAATGCGACGCTCGGCGCGCACGCGGTGGTGGTATTCGAATGCGAGCTCGACGGTCATTGGCTGGTCACCGACGAGCAGTGGCGAGTGCAGCGACTCACGGGCTGGACCATTGCGCCGCTCGTGGGATTCCATGATGTTCCGGTCGAGGTGGTCGATGCGCGCGCCATCCCGCCGGAGTGGGCACAGTGGCGCATCGACGACGCCTGGCCGGTGGCGGCGGTCGCCCGCGCAGGCCATCCCGGCGCACTGGCGCGATCACGGCCACCGACCGATCCGTACGGCGCTTTGCTGCCGCGTCCTATCGGGCCCCTCACCGGCGAGGCTTGCCGGCCCACCAGCTATCTCCTCTCCCCCGCCGTGGCATGCGATGCGCCGGTCGAGCATCCGGTCACCCAGGTCGAGGCCTTCTGCGCCACCCATACCGGACTCGACCATGCCGAAGTCGGCCAGCCGATTTCGTTTACGGCGGAGTCGGCGACGGCGCGGCTGGTCACCGTCGATTTCGGCCGAATCGTGTGCGGTTTCGTCGAATTCGATCTGCTGGCGCCACCGGGCACGCGGGTGGACCTGTGGTACCAGGAACGTCCGATCGACCCGGGGGTGCCGCGAACAATCGCGAATATCACCGGCGCCCGCTATATAGCGCGCGGCAGCGACGACCGTTTCCGCGCACTCGAGGTCAGCGGATTGCGCTATATCCGCCTGCTCGTCTCCTCGGACGTCCCCGGCGAGATCCAACTCAGCGGAATCCGGGTGCGCGAGCATCTGTACCCGCTGCGCGGCGACGCCTACTTCTCATCCAGCGATTCCGAACTGGACGCGCTCTACGCCGCCGGTCGCCGCACCGTGTGGCTGAATTCCGCCGATGCCTTCACCGATTGCCCGACCCGGGAGCAGCGCGCCTGGGTGGGCGACGGAGTGGTTCATCAGATGGTTCACCTGACGACGTCGACGGATTGGTCGCTCGCACAGTGGTACCTCGAGCTGGCGAACTCCCCCCGGTCCGACGGAATGCTGCCGAAGAGCGTCGTCGGCGAGATGGAGTACAACGGCGGCGCCACCATTCCGGACTGGGCACTGCACTGGATTCACGGCGTGCACAACTGGTTTCGGTACTGTGGCGACCCCGAGACGCTGCGCTCGCTGCTTCCGGCTGCGGAGCAGATATTGCGCTGGTTTCTGCCGTACCGCGACGCCGGCGGTGTACTCACCGACGTGCCCGAATGGACCCTCGTCGACTGGTCGGCGATCTACCTGACCGGGGCGAGTTCCATCCTGACCGCGCTGTGGGCTCGCGGCCTGCGTGAGTTCGCGCAGATGAGCGATTATCTGGGCAACCGCGGCAACGCCGACTGGGCGAGAAGGCTGCTGGCAGATGCTGAAGCCGGCTTCGAAATCTTCTGGGACGCGCAACGCGGCACCTACATCGACCACGTGCTCGACGGCGTGCCACAGCCGCCCGCGTCGCAACTGGCCGGTGCGGCCGCGATCGTTTCCGGTCTGGCCCCGCGCGGTCGATGGACGTCCATCGCCGATTGGATCACAGATCGAGACCGTATGGTCGTCCGTACGTGGGTCGGCGGAGACGGCGGCTACGACGACGAGAAGATCGCCGAGCACATGCGTGGCATCCAGACCCTCACCTGGAACCCGCATACCGAGTCGGTCCGCGCGGAGCCGTTCGGCTCCTACCTTGTGCACGATGCGTTGGCCGAGTGCGGGCGCAAGGCCGATCTGGTTCGCGCACTGCGTGATTGGAGCGGCTTCCGGGCGGACGGGTACGACACATTCGGCGAATGCTGGGGCTGGGGTACCCCGGCACACGGCTGGAGCGCGACACCGACTCGCGACCTCGTCCAGTATCTGCTCGGGATCCAACCAGACGAGCCCGGCTTCGCCTCGGCACGGATCGCTCCGGCATTCGGCACGGTCGCCGAATTCCGCGGCGCGGCCCCGACGCCACAGGGATTGCTGCACGTCTCGGTCAGCGGCGGCTCGGCCATCGTCGAGAGCCCTGTCCCGTTCACTTTCATCCACGGCGACGGACGAGCCTCGAGGCATGCCGCCGGCACCGCGACGTTCGGCGCGGACAATATCGCAACTTGACTTGCGTTACTTGCTCACGCCCACGCCCACCTACTGTAGATATCGCAAGTCATCTTGCGATAGGAGAGGTTCTCATGCGAAGCACGATGCAGGACGTCGAACTGTCGGTGAGCCGGTTGCTGCGCTATGGCAGCACCGTGCACGCCGGGGCGCAGGTGACCACGTGGACCGAGTTCGGTCCGCGGGTCCGTAGCTTCGGTGAGATCGGCCGGCGCTGCGCCCAACTCGCACACGCACTGCGCGAACTCGGCATCAGCGGTGACCAGCGGGTCGCGACCTTCATGTGGAACAACGCCGAACATCTGGAGGCCTATCTGGCGGTGCCTGCCATGGGCGCGGTATTGCACACCCTCAACATCCGGCTGTTCCCCGACCAGCTCGTGCACGTCGCCGAACATGCCGAAGACCAGGTGATCATCGCCGACGCATCACTGCTGCCGCTGCTGGGTCCGCACCTGCCGCGACTGACCAGCCTGCGTCATCTGATCGTGACCGGCGACGATCCTGCGGCAGCCGGCGAAGCACCCGACGGCGTTCAGGTGCACAGCTATGAGCAGCTGCTGGCAGGTCGTGCCACCGACTTCGACTGGCCGCCGCTCGACGAACGCAGCGCCGCCGCCATGTGCTACACCTCCGGTACCACCGGCGATCCGAAAGGCGTTGTCTACTCGCATCGTTCGATCTACCTGCACTCGATGCAGGTCTGCATGACCGATGCGACGCGGCTCGCCCAGGGTGATCGCGCACTGGTGGTCGTGCCCCAATTCCATGCCATGGCTTGGGGATTGCCCTATGCGGCGTTCCTCATCGGCGCCTCCCTGCTGATGCCGGACCGGTTCCTGCAACCGGCTCCGCTGGCTGCGATGATCGCCGCCGAGAAGCCCGATTTCGCGGCCGCCGTGCCAACCATCTGGCAGGGCCTGCATCTGTACCTGCGCGATAATCCGGCCGATATCTCCTCGCTACGCGAGGTGCTCATCGGCGGTTCCGCCGTACCGCCTGCCCTCATGCACGCGTTCGCGGACGAGTACGGGGTCGAGGTGCTGCATGCGTGGGGTATGACCGAAACCTCCCCGCTCGGCTCGGTCGCGCGTCCGCCTGCCGATGCCACCGGCGAGCGGCGCTGGAGGTATCGCTACTCGCAGGGCCGATTCCCTGCCTCGGTCGAAGCCCGCCTCGTCGCCGCCGACGGCACCCTCGTCCCGCACGACGGAGCCGGGCTCGGCGAACTCGAAGTCCGCGGTCCATGGATCACCGGTTCGTACTACGGCGTCGACGCGGCCGACAAGTTCCACGACGGCTGGTTGCGCACCGGTGACGTCGGGTCCATCAGTTCGGACGGGTACCTCACCCTTTCCGACCGCACCAAGGACATCATCAAATCCGGCGGCGAGTGGATCTCTTCGGTCGATCTCGAGAACGCTGTCATGGCCCACCCGGGCGTGGCCGAAGCGGCCGTCGTCGCCATCCCGGACCCCACGTGGGACGAACGGCCGCTGGCCGTCGTCGTGCTGCGTGATCCGGCGACTACCGCCGGCGAGGTACGGCAGTTCCTCGCGGACAAGGTCGCCAAATGGCAGTTGCCGGAAAACTGGGCGATCGTCGACGAAGTGCCCAAGACCAGCGTCGGAAAGTTCGACAAGAAGCGTTTGCGCGCCGACTACGAATCAGGTGCGCTCTCGGTCATCCGGCTCTGATCGCGCCCGGTCATTCCGCTCGCCGGGCCCGCGCCCGTCGCTTACCCTCGTGCATGGCCTGCACTCGCGCTACCGGGATCGTGTGCCCCTCGTCTATCAGGTCTTGCGGAAGTTCTTGCGGAGCAGGCATTTCCGAACGCCATGGGTCGTTGTCGCCGAGCAGCTCCGGTCCGGTCCGGATCGTGAAATCGGCCGGCGTCACGTTGTCCAGTTCCGACCACGGCAGCGGGAAGGAGACGGTGACGCCGGGGCGGATGCGCGGGCTGTACGCCGCGGCCACGGTGGCGCCGCCGGATCGGGTGGCGTCGAGGAAGACCTTGCCGTGGCGGTCCTCGCGGATGAAGGCGGTGGTGGCGATCGAGGGGTCGATGCGTTCGGCGCGGGCAGCGACCGCCCGCGTGGCCGCGGCGGCGTCCTCGACATCGATACCCGCCACGACCGGCACGAAGACGTGCAGCCCCTTGGAACCGCTCGTCTTCACCGCGCCCGCCAGCCCGTCGGCGGCCAGCGCCTCCCGGATCAGGCGGGCACCGGCTACCGCGTCGGCGAAGGTCTGGCCCGGTGCGGGATCGAGATCGAGCACGAGGTGCGTGGGTGCGGGCGCGGACTCGGCGTAGTACAGGGTGGGGTGATATTCGACGGCACGCTGATTGCCGAACCAGATCAACGTCCGCAGATCGTCGCACAGCGCGTAGCTGATCTCGCGCCGCGAACTCTCCGCCCACACGGTCGTTCGCGCCACCCACTCCGGCGTGTATTTCGGGAGATTCTTCTGCATGAACGGCTCCTGCCCCGGCCGCACTCGCACCACCGAGAGTGGCCGCCCGCGAAGCACTCGGAGCAGCCGCTCACCGGCGAACTCCAGATAGTTCAGCAGATCGCCCTTGCTCGCGTCGGCCCGATCGAACAAGGGTTGATCGAGGTTGGACAGTTCGACACCGTGACGCGTCAGATCTCCCGTCATCGCTCCACACTCCCCCGCCACCGGCCGGCCGTCAACGAAGCCGCGCCGACCCCACCCGTTCGACGCCACCGCTGTGCGGCGCACCGTGTTGCGGGAACTCGAACCCGAGCACGTCATCCTCGGTTGCGTGTTGACGACGGCCTGGCCGGACAAATGCCGGCTAGCCGACTCAGGCGGATACTTATCCGGGAGCACTAGGCCGCGGGATGCGTGGCCACCGATCCACACACCTCATGGCCGACGGGCGCACCGATCCACCGTCGGCTGGGCCTGACCTCGACGGCGCACCGCGGGTCTCTCGATAGGGTCATAGACAGGGAGAGCCCGGTGTGCCGCGAGTAAAGACGGCCTGCTGCGATCGCTCCCGACTGCCGAAGGAAGGCCCGAGCATGGCACTACTCGACGACGTTCGGCCGCTGGGCACCGAGCTCGAGCGGTCGTACGAGGTGTATGTGCGCGGCAGGTTGAAGTTCCGCGTCGGGCAGATCGTTTATGTCGCGTTCTCCCTGGATGAGACGGAGATGGGCTTCGCGTTCCCGAAGGAGGAGCGGGCGGCCCTCGTCGCGAGCGAACCGCACAAGTTCCAGCTGCCGTCTGCGGCGGACATGCGGTTCAACTGGGTGCACGCCGATCTCGCCGCCCTGGACCGAGCCGAGGCGCGCGAGCTGGTCGTGGACGCTTGGCGCATGGTGGTCCCCCAGAAGGTTTCTCGCGCCTATGATCTCGCGCATCCCGACGGTCCGGGGTGACAGTGAGCATGCACGCGCGGTACATGCGCCTCGGACTGGGGCGGGACGAGGTGTGGCCGAAGCTATCGCGCGCGCGAATGGCCGGGTCGCCGCTTCGGGGCCGATGGATCGCGTCGGCTCGAGTACCGTGAGTGTTCATGCGACTCGCACTAGACCATCTGATCGATCCCCGCCTGCGGCCTCTCGTCGACGAGTCGCGTGGGTTCTACGAAAACCGAACCCCGGGACGAGGGCCGAGGAATGTCGAGGAGCTTCGTGAGGTCCGGGCCGGTGCCGGTGGCCATCCTTCAGTGGATCCACCAGCGGTCGACGAGGTGGTGGAGGCCGAAGGGCGCTCGGTGCCGGTGCGGATTCATCTGCCCGTGAGCGCGACGGTGAACGGAGTGTTCTTGGAGTTCCATGGGGGCGGGTTCTACATGGGGTCGGCCGCCGGCAGCGATGTGCGGAATCGGCGGCTCGCGGATGCGCTGGGGATCGCGGTGGTGAGCGTGGATTACCGGCTCGCCCCGGAGAATCCGTGGCCGGCCGCGCCCGATGATGGCGAAACCGCCGCGCTGTGGCTGGTGGAGCACGCCGAACGGCGCTTCGGCACCGAGAAGCTCGCGGTGGGCGGGTTCTCGGCGGGATCGACGCTGGCGATGACGACGCTGTTGCGGCTGCGCGAGCGCGGTATCGACGCATTCGACTGTGCCGTATTGCAATTCGGGACGTACGATCTGAGCGCCCAGACACCGGCGGGGCGTCTGATCGCGGACGAGTACTTCCTCGAGGCCTATGCGGGGGCGGCGCCGGACCGCACCCATCCTGATATCTCGCCGATCTACGCCGAACCAGCCGGTCTGCCGCCCATTCTCATGGTTGTCGGCGAGCAGGACATTCTGCTGCACGACAATCTCGCCATGGCAGCCCGGCTGTCGGCGTCCGGGGCCGAGGTCGACCTGCGTATCTATCCCGGTGCACCGCACGGGTTCACCGGACATCCGACGCCGATGGCGCAGGCCGCGCTTGACGATATCGAGGCGTGGCTCGGCAGTCGACTCGACCGAGCAGCCTGACACCGGCGACAACAGACGGGGCACGTCATCCGGGGCGGGTGTGCACGAGGACTTCGCAGGGCGATACACCCTCGGAGGCCGCGGGGGCGCGAGCTCCCGGTGCCAGCGACTCATTCTTCCGGGCCGGACGTCCCCCGCAGGACGGCGACGGCCGTTGCGGCGACCCACCCATCGTCGTCCCCGCTCAACTCGGTCAGCGCCTGACGGGCGGCGGGCGCGGGGATCTCGCCCAGCGCCTGCGTGATCCGCAGACGCGTCGGCCGGTCGTCGGTGTCGAGGCGGTGTCGCAGGGCGGCGACGATGTCGTCGGCCGCGGTTGCCGCCAGCACGCCGAGCGTCTCGGCCGCCTCGACGTCGGCGCGGCCTTCGGTCACCATCTCCAGCAGGTGCGGCATCGCCTCGGTGACGTGACGGGAACCGAGAACCACGGCGGCACGGTCCCGGACCGCAACATCGGGATCGCCAAGCGCGCGGCGCAGCACGGCCGTGGCCTCGGCGGTCGGCACGTCCGCGATCGCGGCCACCGCACGGCGCCGGACCTCGGGTTTCGGCGAATCCAACCCTGCGGCGAGGTCGTCGAGGCCGGCACCGGCTGCCCGCGCCAACGACCAGCGCAGGGCGCCCGCGACATTGAGGTCCTCCTCCGACAGCGCTGCCGCTACCAGCGCGTCGACCGGTAACGTCGCGCCCTCGTACTGGGCCAGCACCGCTTGTTGCCGGTCGGCCCCCGATTCCGACTCCAGGGCATGCAGCAGGGTGACGACGCTCAGCACCGCCTCCCACTGCTCGGGTGCGGCCGCGTCCACGCGCTCGAGTTTCCTGAGCAGATCCTGCTCGGCCGCGATCCTGGCGCGGGTGCGCCGGACCAGCTGCTCCACCATGTCTCCGGGCGTGAAGCCGGGATCGTCGAGGGCGCGTTTGGCTTCGGTCAGCGACAACCCGAGGGTGCGCAGGCATTCGACATGGAAGAGGCGACGGATGTCGTCGGCGGAGTACTCGCGGTAGCCGCTCGCGGTGCGCACCGATGGCGTCACCAACCCCAGCGCGTCGTAGTGACGCAACATCCGGGTGCTGACGCCGGAGCGCCGCGAGACCTCACCGATCAACATGCCGTCGCCTCCTGTCATGCGTTCTGGCCCAGCGCGGCGGCGCGCTTGGCCAGCTCGACCGATGACGCGAACCCGCTGTCGGGGTCGAGCCGCAACTGTTCGCTCGCCTCGGCGTGGGCGCGCACGTGCGGGTCGGGATGCGTCATCGCCGCGGCCAAGGCGGGTGCGGCGGCGTCGCCGAGCGCGGCGAAAGCGCGGCTGAGACTCAACCACATCTGGTGGTCGCCGCGGCCCAGAGCAGCTGCCAGGTCGTAGGCCAGTTCGCTCTCCGCGCCGGACGGAACCAGCACCGCGGCCGCGCGCCAGGCACTCACCGCCACGTCGTCGTGCTCGTCGTGCAGCAGGGCCGACACCACCGGCCATGCACTCGGATCGCCGATCTTGGACAGGGTGTGCAGCGCCTGGCTGCGGGCCTGCGGGGTCTCGGAATCGAGCTCGGCGAGCAGCAGCGGCAGCGTGAGCTCGGCAGGCAGGCGGCACAATGCCCAGGTCAGCATGTCCCGGACGAAGAAGTCCGGTTCGATCGCGCACCGATCGATGAGGATCCGGGCCAGCCGTGGATCGCCGACTGTGCCGGCCGACAGCGCCGCCCGCAGTCGAACCGACGAATCCGGCGCGGCGAGGGCATCGACGAGGCGGACATCCACCTCATGGTTGGTTGTGTTCACGACAACCACCTCCTTCGCCGAATCACTCAAGTCCTTGTCACAGTGTCAAGGTCAAGGCGGGAAGTCACGCGCCGCCCTGGCGCGCCGCGGTCCGATCGTCACCGGCACCGAGTCGACTCCGCCGAGGCGGGTACTCCCTGGTCGAAAGGAGGTTCGCCATGAGCACTTCCCCGTCGGGCCGCCGGATGTCACGCACATGGCTCGCCGCGGTGATCGCCGCGGCCGCCGTGCTGGGTGCGTGTTCCGACGATTCCGGTGACGAACCGGCGTCCCAGCCCCCACCACAACCGTCCGTCGAGGAGGTCGGCCCGGTCGCCGCCGGTTATCTGTGCGACATGCTGCTAGTCGACACCGCTACCTGGCGGGAGCACCCGGATGTCGGGCTGATCTCTTTCGAGGGTCACGTCCGGACCTGGGCCGCCGAGTACCAGAACTTCGAGGGCGCCATCATCCGGGACCATTCCTTCATCGACGCCGTGACTATCCACTACTGCCCCGACGTGCGCGACCAGACGCTGGAAGCCCTCCACCTGGACAGCTTGTCCTCCGGGCTCATCGGCTACACCTGAGCGCATGCGCGAACCGCTCTCCGTCATGGCGGAGCGAGTGATATCGGTGTGGCCGATGACTCGGTGCTTGGCTCCGACAGCCGCGCCACGCCGTCGTCCGTCGCCGAGGCCGGACCGGTGACCGTCGTGATATCCGGTCATGACCACGGCCGCCCAAGAGCGCGCGATATCCGTGGGCTACTGGGCCTCGGCGCGGCGAATGCGACGCCGGGAACAATCGGGCAGCCTTGCGTGTTATCACGATCAGCGCTACGGTAGGCGCGTCTCCATCTTGTGGATGCAGGTGACTGGTCCCTCCCACAAGAGTTCGATTCATCTCCACGGATTCGTATCCCGTGCCATCGGCATCATGGCCCTCCGAACAGGGCTGGCCGCGCGCTCCATTCAGCGCGATTGCGCAGGCGATTCTCGTACCGGCCTGCCTCCACCGATCCACTCCTCTAGGAGAAAACCCATGCAGAACAACCATATTCAGGAACCGGAAGCTCAACACGCAGCGGTCTCCGGAATCCTCGACATCACCGATAAACATGCCACGCTGCGCGTCGACGGCTACCTGCCCGGACCGGGCGACGTCCACGTGCCTGCGCGCCTGATCCGCGAATACGGGCTCCGCCGCGGCGATACCGTCATCGGCGTCGCCGGTTCCAGCGACGGTGTGAAGCTCGCACCACTGATCCGCATCGACGCCGTCAACGGCCTACCGCCCGGCAAGGCCAGGTCTCGGCCGCACTTCGGCGACCTCGTCCCGATCTACCCGCGAGACCGGCTGCGACTGGAGACGGAGGCACACGAAATGACCACGCGTGCCACCGATCTCGTCATGCCGATCGGCAAAGGACAGCGCGCCATGATCGTCGCCCCGCCGAAGGCAGGCAAAACCTCTGTCCTGCAATCCATCGCCCACGGTATCGCCAAGAATCATCCGGAATGCCACCTGATGCTCGTGCTGGTCGGCGAACGCCCGGAGGAGGTGACCGACCTCTCGCGCGCAGTGCCCGCCGAGGTCGCCGCCGCCACCTTCGACCAGCCCGCCCGCGAACACATCGCACTCGCCGAACTGGCCATCGAACACGCCAAACGCCTGGTCGAAATGGGCCGCGACGTCGTCGTGCTACTGGATTCGCTGACCCGCCTCGCCCGGGCCTACAACCTGGCGGCCACCGGTTCCGGCCGAATCCTCTCCGGCGGCGTCGACGCCGGCGCGCTCGCACCACCGAAAAAATTCCTCGGCGCGGCCCGCAACATCGAGAACGGCGGATCCTTGACCATCATCGCCACCGCACTTGTCGAAACCGGATCCCTCGCCGACACCGTCATCTTCGAGGAATACAAGGGCACCGGCAATGCCGAACTGAAACTCGACCGCCACCTCGCCGACCGCCGCACCTTCCCCGCCATCGACATCGACCGCTCCAGCACCCGCAAGGAAGAACTCCTGCTCACCCCCGAAGAACTCACCGCCACCCACTCACTGCGCAAAACGCTCGCCACCCGAGAACCCCAGCAAGCCCTGGAACTGCTGCTCACCGGGCTCAGGCAGACCGACTCGAATGCCGAATTCCTCCACCAGATCCGCACTTCCAGTTGATCCGCGCCGCGGGTGACGACCGCCCGGCCGGGCAAGGCGAGAAGGCAACGCGGCCCCGCCTCCCGCGGTGCGACTCCCCTGGCGGCCGCCGCAGCCACGTCGCCGCGCACGGTACGTCCCGACGCCACCGCGACGACGACTGCCCTGCGCCGGAACACCGAGGTGGCGGTCGTCGGCGCGAACAGCGACGCACCGGCGACCGCCGCTCCCCCTACGGAAGCCGGTTCCCGTCGAACAACTGCCACATGCGGTTGCGCACGGACGCTCCGGCGGGATCGGCGGGCCAGTCGTGGGCCTTGCTCACGTCGTCCGGACCGTCGTAGAGGCGGTAGACGACTTCGGTTCCCGCCGCACAGTCGAAGCGCTGGCCGCGCAGCACGCCCGCGCCGGATTCGGTGTGCTCGGTGCCGCAGTCGTTCATCATCAGCCAGTGGTCGCGGTGTTGTTCGGCGAGCCACTGCCAGATGATCGGGTCGTTGTCGTTGACCATGACGGCGTAGGAGATCGGGCGCGAAGCCGGGCAGTCGGCGGCGTCCCATGCGCCTTTCGCGCCGGCCCAGACCGCGGCCGAGGCGATCCACGCGGCGCCCTCGCAGGCCATCCGGGTGGTCATCTGGCCGCCGTTGGAGTGGCCGACGACATGGACGCGGTCAGGGGCGACGCAGTAGGTACCCGCGATGTGTTCGGCGACGCTGCGGAGATAGGCGACGTCCGGGCCGACGTTGCGCGCGAACTCCCACGCCCATTTGCCCGCACCACCGTCGGGTTTGCTGCCGCGCGGGTAGGCGACGATGACCTTGTTGGTCTTGGCGAACCCGGTCCAGCCGGACTCGCCCTCGAATTTGGCCGGATTGCTCTGGCCCCCCGTGCAGGGCGATGATCAGCGGCGCGGGGCCGGTGAGGCCCGCCGGAACGAACAACCGGTAGGTGCGAACCGCGCCGGTCGAGTCGGCGAGGTCCACTTCCTTGGCTTCGTTACCGGTCGGCGTGGTGGAACAGGACGGCCCGGGCGGCGGCAGCGGCCCCGGACCCGCCGCGTGGGCCGGCGGACCGGTGAGGGTGACCGCGAGCATCGCTCCGGCGGCGGCCACGACCAGTCTGCCGATTCTCGATGTCGATGACTGCATAGTCGAACTCCCTTGCGCAGCCGAGTTTTTCCCGACTACAACACAATCACACCCGACGGCGACGCAAGACCATAATGTCGGCGGCAGGTGGACACCGGCTCCCCCTCGGCACACATCGTCCGCGAGCGCCCGTCATTGCGTCGGTGCCCTCGTCCGGGAGACGACACGGAGCCGGAGGTGCCGACGCGATGAGCCCGCAGCCGTCCGACCGGACGACTCGCCCGGTCGGACGGCGCAACGCCTGCTAGCGCTGCCCCTGGAGTTTCCCGGCGAGCTGTTCGATGAACGCGCGCACCTCGTCGGTGTCCGCGTCCGGTAGCGAGAACACCACCTCGGCAACGCCGATATCGCGCCAGTGGCTCAGCGTGCCGGGGTCGGGTTCGTCGGCGAGCACGACGACGCGTGGGTCACCGGTGCGGCCGGCGTCGCGCCACATCTTCGCCAATTGCCGCACACCCGAGTCGATATCGCGCTCGATAGGTGTGGTGATCCAGCCATCGGCCGAGCGCACGATCCACGCGAAGGTCTTCTCGGTGCCCGCGGCCCCGACCAGAATGGGCGGGCGCGGCCGTTGTTTCGGCTTCGGCCAGGCCCAGCTGGGCCCGAAGCCGACGTATTCGCCGTCATAGGCCGCCTCGTCCTCGGTCCACAGCGCGCCCATCGCCTCCAGGTATTCGCGCAGCACGGTGCGCCGTTTGTTCGGCGGCACACCGTGATCGGCGAGTTCTTCGAGATTCCAGCCGTAGCCCACACCGAAGACCACTCGGCCGCCGGACAAGTGATCCAGCGTCGCGACGGTCTTGGCGAGGGCGATCGGATCGTGTTCGAGCGGCAGCGCCACCGAGGTGCCGAGACCGATCCGGGTGGTGACGGCGGCAGCCGTGCCCAGCGCGACCCACGGGTCGAGAGTGCGCATATAGCGGTCGTCGGGCAGGGTTTCGTCGCCGGTGGCGGGGTGGTCGGAGGTGCGGGCCACCGGAATATGGGTGTGTTCGGGGACGTAGAAGGTGTCGAAACCGTGGTCCTCGGCCGATTTCGCCGCGTCGGCGGGCGAGATTCCGCGATCGCTGGTGAACAGCGACAGACCGAACTTCATGATGCTCCTACCGGTCGGGTTGATCGTGGCTCAGTCGATGACCGCGTCGGAGAACACCGGCGGATCGCCGAGGAACGGGCGGTGCGACGGTGGCCGTTGCCCTTCGGTGTCGGTGACGCCGAGATCCTGCGCGATCTCGGCGCCGATGAGCACCTGGCCGCTGCGCTTCATCAATTCCGGGTCGCGAGCCAGCGCGTCGATGACGCGGCCGGTGAACTCCGGCGATTCGGCGGTGGCGGCCAGACCCTCGTAGGCCCCCGGGTCGGCGGCGAAACCGGCAAGCGTACGTTCGGTCTTCAGCAAGCCCATCCAGATGGAGACCACCGCGACATTCCACGGCCGGAAATCGACGGCCATATCGTGGGCCATCTTGTCCACCGCCGCCTTGCCCGCGCCGTACGCCGGGCCGTGCATGTAGCAGGTGCCACCGAACGACGAGGTGTTCACCACCAGTCCCGCGCCGTTGGCGACCAGCAGCGGCGCCGCGTAATAGCTGGTGACGTAGCTCGAGCGCATACCGACGTCGAGCAGGTCGAGCAGGGTCAGCGGTTTCTCCCAGAACGGGCCCTTGTCGGTCAGGCCGTCGGGCACCGTGAGGGCATTGTTGACCAGGATGTCCAGCCGCCCGTGCTGATCGCGCAGGTCGGCGAAGAATGCCTCGACCTGCGCGTCGTCACCGTGGTCGAGCACCACGGGCACGCCACGGCCGCCGCGCCGGGTGATCTCCTCGGCGGTCGCGAACACGGTGCCGGGCAGCGGTGCCTCGCCCTCGGTGCGGGTGCGACCGGTGACGTACACCGTGGCCCCGGTCTCGCCCAGCGCCAACGCGATTCCTTTACCCGCGCCGCGACTGGCACCGGTCACCACCACGATCCGATCCGAATTCAGGCCCACCATCGACTCCATCCGCCGCCGGAGAAACCACATCCGAGTATGTGGTCCACGTCTCATGCACTGAACCGTGCCTGCCCGGCATGGCGGGTACCGCGTCCCGCTGGGCGGGAGGTGGAACGTCTCCTCGGCGCCTGCGCAGTTGCGATCACTGTGCGGCGACGGACCTTCGACCCGGTCGGTTTCCGGTCGGCCCGCGGCGGTTCACCCCTACCCTGTACCTCCGGCCTCCGATTCGGTCGATTCGGTATCGGTGACCGAGAGTGGATCGACGTCGATGTATGGGCCGACGAGCTCCCCCGACGACGGTGCGGCACCGAGCATTTCGGTCAACCTGACCGGCTCGCCGGTCCAGCCGTCGGCATACACCGGCGCCCAGGATCCGTCCGACCATTGCACCCAGCTCTGCGGCTCGGGTTCGTCAGGGGCCGTCATGAGAGCGTCGCCAGATACAGACGGGCAGCGCGCAACCGCGGACAGGTGTCGAAGCCGCATCCGAGACGTTCATGGATACCGACGATTCCGCGCGCGTGCCGCTCGGTGAGCAGAATGGGCACCTCATGGCAGTGTTCGTATGCGGGGTCGTCGGCTGAGCGGTGCGTGGCGGTGCTGTCGGAATTGTTCTCCGGTGGTTCTACCCCCTGCACTGATCACCACCCGGCAGGTCGGCCGTGTGATCGGAATCAGCTGTAGCCGAGGTCGGCATGTTCGTAACGGCCTCTCCCGCACGGACATCGAGCGCACGTCCGAGCGTTGTCGTCGAGAAACTCACGAGCGGATCGGCCGCCGTCAGCGATGGCATACTGGAGCCCATCGCCTCCGCCGACCGGGCGCGTCCCCCTCAGGGGCCGCAAGAGGACAACATCGACTAGCGTTCGCTCAAGAGTAACTGAGTACGCCGCGATTCGGGAGAGTTCCTGCAAATAGTGGCTAATGATGGATTGCCAAACGATAGCCATGGCTGGCGCGGAGTCGCCGCACTGCGCACCGGCCTGACCGGGGCCTGGGGATCGGCGCGATACCGGCGGCGTCGAGCACCGTCGCGCCGCTCACCGACCCGTTCTGCACCGGACATCCGCTGGTTCGGGTGCGCTCGGAGACCAGTCTCCGGTCCTCGGACATCGTCGACCGAATTCGCCGCTTCGAACTCGACGCCGGGATCGTCTATCCGCACGGCATCGACATCGGTGACCTCACCGTCACCCCGCTCTACCAGGAGCGGCATGTTCTGGTGGCGGGCGCTGAGCTGCTCGCCGGGCGCACCGACGCGATCACCTGGGCAGAAGCACTAGACATGCCGATGTACCTGCTGTATCGCACTGGTCACCCACGCCGACGAACCGAGTTCGGTGCTGACCCGGGCGCTGACCGAGACCGTGGGTTCGGCGAGAATCGAGGACGCGCTGCGGCGGATTCCCTGGCCCGGTTCCGACTGAACCGACCGGACCTCATCAGTACAGTGATCGAGCATGAGGGCTCGGCTTCTGCGCTCGGCTGTCGGTCGGCTCATCGCCTCGGCGCTGGTCGGCGTCGTGATCGGCGCGCTCGTCGGAGTGCTGACCGAATGGCCGCTCGGGGTCCTCGCCGGTATCGCCACGGCGGATACGCTTTTCGTCATCGGCGGATGGTTCGCGCTGTGGCCGATGACGGCCGAGCAGACGCGGGCGAACGCGCGCCGCGAAGACTTCCAGCCCGCCATCGAGGAACTGGCGGTGGTCGGCGCGGCCTCGAGCGGGCTGATCGGGATCGTGGTGATTTTGGCGCTCGGCAGTTCCGGAGCGGGTGAAGCGGCAGCCGCCCTCGCCTTGGGCGGGGTGTTCATGGCGTGGGCGGCGCTGCACCTGATGTATGCGGCCCGCTACGCCTACCTGTTCTACGAATCACCCACCGGCGGTATCGATTTCAACTCCGATGAGGCACCGGCCTACCGCGATTTCTTCTACTTCAGCTACAACCTCGGCATGACCTACCAGGTCTCCGACACCGACGTCGCCAGCTCGCGGATCCGCGCCATCACCCTGCGCCACAATCTGCTGTCCTACGCCTTCGGCACCGTCATCCTCGCGACGACGATCAACCTCGTCATGGATATCGCCACCGGATGATCGCCCGGCGGCGGCTCAGGCAGCGGTACCGGCGCGCAGCAAGGCCAGGGCCGCGTCGGGTACGAGCTCGCGCGGCAGGATTTCGCGACGCTGATCGGTGTAGCCGAGCACGACGAGTTGTTCCGTGCGAACGTCGACGGAC
The DNA here is from genome assembly GCF_059509835.1 of Nocardia sp. CDC519. Classification (NCBI taxonomy): domain Bacteria; kingdom Bacillati; phylum Actinomycetota; class Actinomycetes; order Mycobacteriales; family Nocardiaceae; genus Nocardia; species Nocardia sp. CDC519. The sequence goes on from NZ_CM183377.1 coordinate 6,125,965, forward strand.
TCGACCTCGTCGTATCGGTGGCTGTCGGCGTCGCCGTCGACGCCGGTGGTGAAGAAGTCCTCGAAGTATCGGGCGCGGATCACGGCGCCGGATCGGGCGTGCAGGGTCGTGGTGCGCAGGGCCGGGCCCAGCGGGAGGGCCAGCGCCATGAACGTCATGAGCACCGAGAGGAACACCGGCAGGTACAGACCGCCGACCGGCGCGACGACCACCCAGATCCCGAGCCAGATGATGACGAGCGCGACCAGGACGGGCCGGCCGATCGCCGACCGGAGAAAGGTCAGCACCATCCGCCGCGACATCGCACCGTCCACGACCTGCTCCAGGTCGAGCCACGGCGTGCGGGTCGGCACCGGCTGCTGCGCGTCCATGTCATCCTCCGTATCAATGCACCCAGGACCCTACCGACACCAGGAACCGGGACAAAACGGGCATCACTCCCCCACCCCGCCGCCGCCGAGCGCAGGCCGTCGCGCCATGACGCGACCGTCCGGATCGTCCGCGATCCCGCAGACACCCACGGCCCGTCCAGCTGGACGACCGGACCGGCCCCGCTCATTCCCAGGTCGCCGTCGCGGGATCGACACCGTGGTGGCGCGCATTCGCATCAATGATCTCTCGCAACCACACCGTCAAGCCGGGCGCCAACCCGTCGTAGAACTCGGTATATCCCGTCTCGGCGACATACCTGCGTCCCAGGCAGACCTGCATCGCATGGGTGCAATCGAAATAGGCCCCGATCGAGGCCCGATGACGTTCGGCCAGCGCATCGGCTTCCGCGCTGCCGGGCCGTACGCCCCGGCGGCAGGCCGCGGCCAGGTCCGCGTTGAGCGCGTGGACGGAGTCGGCGATCTGCTGCCAGTGCTCGGGCCCGCGATCGGCGGCCCGCTCGGCGTACTGCGCCCACTGCTCGGTGTCACCCCACCGTTCGCGGGCCCGGCCGACCCACTCGGGCCGCCAGTGCCTGCCGAACATCGCGACCTGCTCCTGGGCCGACAGCAGGATGCCGGAGTCCCTGGCCTCGATCATGCGGTCGAGCGCCGCGCCCATCCGTTCCAGCTCAGCGATGCGTTCGCGCAGGTCGTCGCGTTGGCGGCGCAGCGCGTCCAGCGCGTCGGCCGACGGCGCGTCGAGCAGTCCGGCGATCTCGGCGAGCGGCACGCCGAGCTCCCGGTAGACCAGCACGCGGTGCAGCCGGGTGAGATCCGCACCGGTATAGAGCCGGTAACCGCCGTCGGTGCGGGCGGAGGGGCTGACCAAGCCGATCGCATCCCAGTGGTGCAGGGCGCGGACGGTGACGCCCGCCCGCGCCGCGACCGCACCGACGGTGAGTCCTGCCTCGACGTCGCGAGCTCCCGGATCGGCCACACCGCCCAGTGTCCCAGCGCCGCCGCGCCTCACTCGCGGGTGATGCCGATCTCGCGCAGGTGCTCGGCCTCGGCGCTGTCCGGGTCCCAGGGCCGCGCCGCCGTCATGATGACGCGGGTGTTCTCCGGCGTGCGGACTTCCACCTCCACCGAGTTCCACGGCATCTGCCTGGGCCCGGTGGTCGAACCGGGGGCGAGCTGTTCGCAGGCCGCGGCGATCTCGTCGAGCTGGCCGAGCACGCAGGAGAAGCTGACGGTCGGTCCTGCCGCGTCGCCTGCCCGCTCGCCTGGCACGAGCAGCACATCCTGGAAGGCCCATCGGCGCAAGTGGGTGACGCGCCCTGGCGCGGTGAAGAAGTCCATGAAGCCGAGGCCGCGGACCCAGAAGTCCACCGATGCCGCCATATCGGGCGTCGGCGCGATGACGAACATGGGCATCCCGTAGATGCCGCGGTACAACTCGGGTGGTTCGGCGTCGGGTCCGGGGACGGGAACGGGGCTGATCTCGAAGGCGTCGTAGCGGTCGGTCATGACGTCATCGTCGAGCCTGACGCTACGTGAGGGTCAAGTCGCGGTTCAGAGCGTGCCGATCCAGCGGCGGGTGTCGGCGGGATCGATGACGTCGTCGAGCTCGAGCAGGGTGGCGGCATTGAGCGCCTTGCCGTTGGCGTAGGCGAGTTCGACGAGGTTGTCGAAGGTTTCCCGGCGCTGCTCGGGATCCTCGATCGCGGCCAGTTCCTTGGCGAAGCCGAGCCGCACCGCCCCTTCCAGGCCCATGCCGCCGATCTCGCCGGTGGGCCAGGCGACCACGAATCGCGGCGCCCGGAACGATCCGGCGGCCATCGCCTGTGCACCGAGCCCGTATCCCTTGCGCAGGATGACGGTGCCGAAGGGGACGGTGAGGGCGGCGGCATCGATGAACAGGCGCGCGAACCGGGTCACCACTCCCTCCTTCTCGATCTCCGGCCCGACCATGAAACCCGGTGTGTCGCAGAGGGACACGATCGGCAGGCGGTGGGTGCCGCAGAGCCGCAGGAATGCGCTGAGCTTGTCGGCCGCGGCGGCGTCGATGGCACCGCCGAGGTGGTGGCAGTCGTTGGCGATGACGCCGAACGGCCTGCCCTCCACCCGCATGAGGGCAGTGACCATGCCGATGCCCCAGTCGCGGCGCAGTTCCAGCACCGAACCGAGGTCGGCGATCGCCTCGATGACCGCGCGAATGTCGAAGGCGCGCAATCTGTTCTCGGGCACGATGTGCCGGGCCAGGCGCGGATCGGGTGCTTCCCACTCCTGGACCGCGCCTTGGAAGTACGCCAGGTACTTCCGCGCCACCGCGACTGCCTCGGCGTCGTTCGCCGCGACGATGTGCACGACGCCGTTGCGGCGCTGCACGTCGATGGGTCCGATGTCCTCTGGCTTGTAGACGCCGAGCCCGCCGCCTTCGATCATGGCCGGACCACCCATGCCGATATTCGCGTCCGGGGTGGCGATGACGACATCGCACATCCCCAGCAGCGCGGCGTTTCCGGCGAAGCAGCGTCCGGACACGATGCCGATCAAGGGAACTCGTCCCGAGAGCGCGCCCATGGCGCGGAAGGTGGTGACGTCCAGGCCCGACACACCCACGTAGTCGGTGTCGCCGGGACGTCCGCCACCGCCCTCGGTGAAGAACACCACGGGCAGTTCGCGTTCCCGCGCGAGTTCGAGCATGCGATCGGTCTTGGCGTGATTGCGCATGCCCTGGGTGCCCGCGAGCACCGTGTAGTCGTAGGACATCACGACCGCGCGGGACCGCTCATGCCCGAATCGATCGGCGTTGATGGTGGCGATGCCGGCGACGAGCCCATCGGCGGGAGTGTTCGCGATGAGGTCTTCGGTGCTGCGCCTGCGGCTCTGGGCGGCGACGGCCAAGCCGCCGTATTCGACGAAGCTGTCGGCGTCGACCAGGTCCTCGATGTTCTCGCGAGCGGTGCGGCGGCCGAGGCGATGACGTTTCGCGACGGCGTCGGGACGGGCCTCATCGCTGAGAGCGTCGTGGCGCCTGCGGACCTCGGCGAGGTCGTCGCGCACCCGATCGAGGTCGGTGACGGCCGCCTGCTCGCCGGTGCCGTCGTGGTCGGCGTCGGTGACGATCAGCAGCACGGCGTGCGGGTCGACCACGTCGCCGGGGGCCACGGCAGGCCGCAGCACGCGCAGCGGCTGCGGCGCGCGCACCACATGCTGCATCTTCATCGCTTCCAGCACCGCCACCTCGGCACCGGCGGGCAGCACGGTACCGGGCGCCGACACCGACACCACGGTCGCGCCCATCGGGGAACGAACCGTCCACTCGTCCGCAGCGAGATCGAGGACCTCCGACTGCTGGGCGGGCACGGCCGGTGCCGCGTACTCGGCTGCCCGAGTGAGTAGTTCGGCGGTGGCGTGGTCGAACCAGCCGGTCGATACCGGCCCGTCGAGGGTGTCGAGTATCGCGCGCAGCAACGCGATATTGGTGTCGAGGCCGGCGATGGTCGTCTCGGCGAGCGCGTCGCGACAGCGGCGCGTGGCGCTGTCCAGCGACGGTCCGCGGGCGATCACCTTTGCCAGCAGCGAATCGAATCGGGTGCCGTGCCGCATGCCGGTATGGACCGCGGTGTCGACGCGGACACCGGCGCCGGTAGGCGGACCGAACCCGGTGATGGCCCCGCTGGTCGGCAGTAGATCGCCGTCCGCGGTGACGAGTTCGGCGTTCACGCGCGCCTGCACGGCGTAGCCGCGCGCCGAATGGCCGAGGTCGAGTTCGGTCAGCGCACGGCCGAGCGCCAGGTCGAACTGGATGCCGACGAGATCGGTGCCGGTGATCTCCTCGGTGATGGTGTGCTCGACCTGGAGCCGCGGATTGACCTCGAGAAACCATCCGTCCTCGCCCGCGACGAGGAACTCGACCGTGATCACACCCCGGCATCCCACCGATTCCGCGATTCGCACCGCATCGCGATGCAACCGTTCCCGCAGGGCGGGCGCGAGCGCCGGTGCGGGCGCGATCTCGATGAGCTTCTGATGACGGCGCTGCACACTGCAATCCCGGTCACCCAGCGCCACCGCGTGGGTGCCGTCGGCGACGATCTGCACCTCCACATGCCTGGCGTCGGCGATGAGGGCTTCGGCGTAGACGGTGGCGTCGCCGAAGGCATTGCGCGCCTCGGCCCGGCAGCGTTCATACGCCGCCGCGATCTGGCCGGGCGCGAACACCATCCGCATGCCGCGCCCGCCACCGCCGGCGGCCGCCTTCACCATCACCCCGGCCGGATTGCTCGCCAGCAGGGCCGCGATGTCGTCGGGCCCGGCCGCACGAGTCGCCGGCAGCACCGGAACCCCGGCCTTCTCCGCCGCCGCGCGCGCCGCCACCTTGTCGCCGAAGGTCCGCAGCACCGCGGGTTCCGGGCCGGCGAAGATCAGCCCGGCCTCGGCGCAGGATTGCGCCAATTCCGCGCTTTCACTGAGGAACCCGTATCCCGGATGCACCAGCGCACCCGGCCCGGCGCCGCGAGCCGCCGCGACGATGGCGTCGACATCGAGATAAGCCGCCGCACCCTCTCCGGGCAACCGCACCGCCTCATCGGCCAACCGCACCGCCGTTGATTCCGATTCCTCGCCGGTGTGCAGCACCTGCGTCCGATATCCGCGTTCCCGGGCGGTTCGCACGATACGAACGGCGATCTCGCCCCGGTTCGCCACGACGATATCCATGACACCGCATCGTCGTTAATCTTGACGTCAATGTCAATTATTCGCCTGAGCCGCCCGAACGAGTAGTCCACTACGCGTGATTCGCGCCGACGGTGGATGGATCGTGGTTTTCGCCCCACTCGGCGGTACCCGGACGGCCGGCGGAACCGTCCCGGCACCGACCCCTCGGTGTTACCGGCTCGAGCGGCAACGTCCGCGCACCAGCGGCCGGGCCATGGAGCACCGAGGCCTTGGCCCTCGACGCCGACCACGGCTTCGGCGATCGTCACCGGCGACCGGCGACGCAATCGACGATGACCGGGTCTACGTCGAGGGCCGGGCGAGTGGCGCTATACCGTGACGCGGTGAACCCGTTCGGACGGCTGGTGAGCCTGTCACACGTACACGATCCGGCGACCACACCGGTGTATCCCGGCGATCCGGCATTCGAGATCGATACCGTCGCGACCATTGCCGAGGACGGCTATTACCTGCGGTTCGTGCGGCAGGGCGAGCATACGGGGACGCATTGGGGCGCGCCGGTGCATGTCGATCCGGCGGGTACGGCCGCCGACGAACTGGAGCTCGACGATCTGCTGCTGCCCGCGGTCCGGATCGATGTGCGCGCCGAGTGCGCGTGCGACCGGGACCATGCGATCACGGCCGGGGACCTGCGGGACTGGGAGCGGCGGCACGGGCGGATACCCGACGGCGCGGCGGTGATCGCCTGGACCGGCTGGGACGCGAAATGGGGCAGCCAGGACTTCCTCGGCACCGGCGCCGACGCCGGGCATATGCCGGGTTTCGCGGTCGACGCCGTCGAATGGCTGCTCGCGACCGGGCGGCTGGGGCGGCGCGGCGCCCTCGGCACCGCCGAGGTGAAACCGAATTACTAAAACGCGTTCACAAATGGCTGTCGCCGTGGTTCACTCGACACAACCGTGTTCCATGAGGACGAAGGGCACTCGCGTGAAGACCAGACTGAACTGCCCCTGCGGCGAACACATCACCGGCACCGACGAGGACGACCTCGTCGCCAAGACCCAGGCCCACCTCGCCGCCGAGCACCCCGGCCACGACTACACGCGCGACGAGATCCTCTTCATCGCGTACTGACCTGCGCGAACAGCGCCGGAAAAATTCTCGGAAAAATTTCACGGTCGTGTCGATCGGTTGCACCTCCCGTTCGACCTACGAATGAGAGGGTCACAACGACCCGGACCACACCGAGGAGACAGACCATGAAATACATGCTGATCATGCGGGCCACCGACGAGACCTTCGAGGCCTTCCAGAACGCCGACTTCACCGAAATCATGGAGTCGATGGGCAAGTTCAACGACGAGATGATCCGGGCCGGCGTGCTGGTCGCCGCCGAGGGTCTCGATCCCGACCCGGAATCGGGCGTCGTGGTGGATTATTCGTCGGAGACCCCGGTGGTCACCGACGGTCCGTACGGTGAGACCAAGGAGTTGTTCGGCGGCTTCTGGATTCTCAATGTGGCCTCGCGGGAAGAGGCGATCGAGTGGGCCAAGCGGGCGCCGATGGCGGGCCCGGGCTCCAAGTGCGAGATCCGCCGGGTCACCACTATCGACGAATTCCCGGAGGACAACGTGTGGATCGAGAAGGAGCGGGCGTGGCGCGAGGCCACCGGTCAGCTCTGAGCGAGCACGCCGAGGATGGTCGAGCACACCGGCCGTGAGGCCGTCGCCGCCGTCTGGCGGATCGAGTCCGCGCGGATCGTCGGTGCGCTGGCGCGCTACACCGGCGATTTCGCGCTGGCCGAAGATCTCGCCCAGGAGGCGTTCGCCGAGGCGCTGGTGACCTGGCCGCGGGAGGGCGTGCCGCAGCAGCCCGCCGGCTGGTTGCTCACCGTCGGTAAGCGGCGCGCGATCGACGCCTTCCGCCGCCGCGCGCTGCGCGACGACAAATACGCCGTCCTCGCCCATGGTCTGGGCGAGGGCGGCGTCGTCGCGGGCAGCCCGCCCACCGACCCGATGCGTGCGGCCGATGACGTGTTGTGGGACCCGGACCAGATCGACGACGATCTGCTGGCGCTGATGTTCGTCTCCTGCCATCCGGTCTTGTCGCGCGAGGCGCGAATCGCACTCACGTTGCGCGTGGTGGGCGGTCTGACCAGCGACGAGATCGCCCGCGCCTTCCTGGTGCCGACCGCAACCGTGCAGGCGCGCATCACCCGCGCCAAAAAGACACTCGCCGCGGCGCGGGTGCCTTTCGAAGTGCCGGCGTCGGCCGAGCGCGGCGCCCGGCTCGGTTCGGTGCTGAGCGTGATCTATGTGATCTTCACCGAGGGCTCTTCGGCCAGTTCCGGCACCGCGTGGATGCGGCTGGACCTGGCCGGTGAAGCGCTGCGGCTGGCGCGGGTGCTGGCTCGACTCATGCCCGAAGAACCCGAGACGCACAGCCTGCTGGCGCTGCTCGAACTGACCGCGGCGCGCTTTCCCGCCCGCACCGACGCCGACGGCCGGCCGGTGCTGCTGGAGCAGCAAGACCGGCGCCGCTGGGATCGTTCGGCGATCCGGCGGGGACGGGCCGCGCTGGCCCGCACCGAACAACTCGGACGCGGCCTGGGCGCCTACGGTTTACAGGCCGCGATCGCCGAATGTCATGCCGTCGCACCCTCGGTGGAGGAAACGAACTGGGAGCGCATCGTGCTGCTGTACGAAGCGCTCGGCCGGCTGGCACCGTCACCGGTGGTGGAGTTGAACCGGGCGGTGGCGGTGTCGATGGCGGACGGTCCGGCCGCCGCGTTACCGATCGTCGACGAGCTGGCGGCGGGCGGGGCGTTCACGAATTCGCATCTGCTGCCCAGTGTGCGGGGCGAGCTGTTCATCCGCCTCGGCCGCCGCGAGGAAGCCCGCGCCGAACTGGAAACGGCGATGCAGCTGTGTGGCAACGACCAGGAACGGGCGGTCCTGCACCACAAGCTCGCCGATCTCGGCTGATGAGTCCGGGCACGCCAGGCACTGCGCTCACCGGGTGACGCCCGCCGCCGGTGACCCATCGGAGCACGGCCACCGACGAGCATAGGGTCGTCGCAACGCCCCCGGCTAGGGCAGCGCCTGCGGGAATTCCCCTGCCGCACAGTCGTGCAGGGCGGCGCGGGCCGCGCTCACCATGGGATGGGCGCGGGTACCACGACGGTAGGCCAATCGAGTATGGCGCCGAGTCGGCAGCGGAGTCAGTACCACGCCCTCGGGTGGGGTGCTGGCACCGAGTTCGGGGACCAGGCTGACCCCGCGACCGGCGGCCACGAGGGCGAGCACGGCGCTGAAATCGTCGATGTGGTGGCGGATTCGCGGCGTGAAGCCAGCGGCTTCGCACACCCGGATCGTCATCGTGTGGCACAGGGTGCCCGGCGTGCCCGCGATCCAGGCGGAGCCGCGGTGGGCGGCGAGCGGATCGTCGCCGCGCGCGGCCAGGTAGATCGTTTCCGCGAGCAGCGGGTCGGTCTCCAACGCGGCGTCCGGCGCGACGGGCACGTGGTCGTATTCCTGCACCAGGGCGAGGTCCACCGATTCGCTGCGCAGCGCGGCCGGGGCGGTGGCCGGATCGAGCTCTGTGACAATCAGCTCCAGCCCCGGATGTGCGCCGGTGAGGGCGATCAAGGCGGGCGCGAGGATCGTCGGAACAGCGGTGGGGAAGGCGCCGATGCGCAGGGTGCCGGTGAGTTCTGCGCTCGCACTGGTCAGGTCGGCCGCCGCCCGCTCGAGGGTGGCGAGGATGGTTTCGGTGTGGTCGACCAGGGTCAGCGCGGCCGGAGTCAGGGTGACCCGGCGGCCGGTCCGTTCCAGGAGCGGCACGCCCGCCTCGCGCTCGAGGGCGCTCAACTGCTGCGAGACCGCCGAGGGCGTGTAGTTCAGCGCCTCGGCGACGGCGGCGATCGTCTGCCGGTGGGCCAGTTCCCGCAGCAGCCGAAGCTTCCGAACATCGAGCATCAGCTCAGCTTACGCTCGGCAATAGAAATGTGAACTGGACCTGAAGGTAGGACGCGCGCACGCTGGGCCCATGACCCTGACCGGACTGTTCGTCCCGCTCATCACGCCCTTCACCACCGACGGCGAGCTCGCGCTCGACGCCCTCGAGCGGCACGCCCATCGGGTGCTCGACGACGACGCCACCGGCATCGTCGCACTCGGCACCACCGCCGAACCCGCCACCCTGAGCGCCGAGGAACATCGCCGAGTGCTCGATGTCTGCCTGCGGGTGTGCAGCGAACGCGGCGCGCCGCTGATCGCCGGCGCCGGCACGAACTCGACCACCGGTTCTCTCGCGGCGCTGCATGCCCTGGACGAGCGGATCACCGCCGCGCTGACCGTCGTCCCCTACTACACCCGGCCGTCGGAAGCCGGGGTGCTGGCGCATTTCCGAAGGCTGGCGGCAGGACCGGTGCCACTGATCGTCTACAACATTCCGTATCGCACCAGCCGCACCCTCGGCCTCGACACCGTGCTCGAACTGGCCGATATCCCGGGCATCGCCGGGTTCAAGCACGCCGTCGGCGCGATCGATGACACCACCATCGCGATGATGGGCAGGCTCGCGGCCGAGGTGTCCGTGCTGGCCGGTGACGACCTGTACGCCGCGCCCCTGCTGGCGCTCGGCGCCCACGGCGCGATCCTCGCCTGCGCCAACCTCGCGACGTCGGCCTACGCCGAACTGGTCCGTGGCTGGCGCGACGGCCCGATCGATGCGGCCAGAATACTCGGACATCGGCTGTCCGGAGTGGCCGAAGCTGTTTTCGCGGAACCGAATCCGGTCGTCATCAAATCCGTCCTTGCCGCGCAAGGACACATTCCCAGCTCGACCGTCCGGCTGCCACTGCTGCCCGCTTCCGCGGCGGCGACGGCGGCCGCGCTCCGCGCACTCGACGCGGTCGACATCCGGTGCGGGCTGCGCAGCTGATCCGGCGTATTTCCCGCCGCGCACGCCGAGGTGGGATGCTGTGACCATGGTGTCGCAGCAGACGGACGTCGGTGGTGGACGGTGGGGTGACCACAATTCCGAACGCAGGCGCGCCATCATGGAGGCATTGATCGCCCTGATCGAGGAGTCCGATCCCGGCGCCGATATCCCGTTGCAGCTCATCGCCGAACGCGCCGGAATCCGCCGGTCGGTGATCTATCGGCATTTCACCGATCGCAAGGACCTCGACGCCAAGACCCGTGAATACATCGTCGAGTCCAACATCGACCGGGTCATGCCGACGCTGGACCTGGACGACACCCTGCACGACACCCTCGAGCGGATCATCGGCACCTACGTGCAGCTGGTGTCGGCGCGGCCGCGGCTGCATCTGTGGGTCGAGCACGGGCCGGGCAGCCACGATCCGGCCGGGCTGGCCGTCGTCGGCGGCACCAAACTCGCTGTCTCCCAGCGCATCACCGACCTGTTCCTGATGGCGACGGCCATTTTGGGCATCGAGGAGCCCGGGCTCGATGTGGCCGCCTACTCGGTGGTCTCGATGGTCGACGGCGCGGTGACGCGGTGGCTGCAGACCGACTCGCCCGGCTTGAACGCCGAGGAAATGGCGCGGCTGCTCACGCAATCGCTGTGGTTCCTCATCGACGGGCACGCGCGCCTGCGTGGTGTGGCGGTGGATCCGGATCTGCCGCTGCGCGAGCTGCTGGTGCGGGCCACCGCCGACGCCTGATTCGCACCGCCGCCGCACCCGAGATCGTGGCCGGTCAGCCGGTCCGAGCCGCTGCCGCGCGCGCGACACTGTGTGTGACACTCCGTCACGCTCACCTCTTGCCCGTCGCCGACAGGCGCTGTACCGTCGACAGTATGAGCGTGACACGCTGTCACACTCATCCGACGAGGAGTGCAGGATGAAGTCGACGCCCCTTGGCACCGATCCCGATATCGATCAGTACGCCGACGTCCTGGCAACGCTGTCGCACGGCTCGGTGACCCGCCGTTTCGACCCGTATATCGATATCGATTGGGACGACCCCGAATTCACGATCCGCTCCGACGACGATCGGTGGATTCTGCCCGCCTCCGACCCGTTCGGCGCGCATCCCTGGTACCGGGCCCTGCCCCGCGAGCGCCAGATCTCTATCGGCATGTGGCGTCAGGCCAATGTCGCCAAGGTCGGCCTCCAGTTCGAGAACCTACTGATCCGCGGGCTCATGCAACACGTCTTCGCCCTGCCCAACGGCTCCCCCGAATTCCGTTATTGCACCCACGAAGCCATCGAAGAGTGCAACCACACGATGATGTTCCAGGAGTTGGTGAACCGCATCGGCGTGGAAGTCGGCGGGATGCGTGCCTGGGTGCGGATGATCGGTCCGGCGATTCCGCTGGTGGCCTCGATCTTTCCGGAATGGTTCTTCACCATGGTGCTGGCCGGCGAGGAGCCGATCGACCACGCCCAGAAGACCATCCTCCGGGCGAACACGAACCCGCACCCGCTGCTCGAGCGGGTGATGTCGATCCACGTGGCCGAGGAGGCCCGCCACATCAGCTTCGCCCATGAATATCTGCGCCATGCGGTACCGAAGCTCGGCCCGGTGCGCCGGTTCGTGCTTTCGCTGCTGTTCGCGCCGACCATGCGGATCGCCTGCGACCTGATCGCCGTACCGACCCGCGAGTTCCGCAAGGAATGCGGTGTCCCGAGACGCGTGGTGCACGAGGTCTTCTGGGGCAGCCCGGAGTCACGCAAGGTGCTGCGCGGCTATTTCGCCGACGTCCGCATGCTCGCCGACGAGCTCGGCCTGATGAATCCGGTGGCCCGGCCGCTGTGGAAGCTGTGCCGGATCGACGGGCCCGCCTCGCGCTATCGCAGCGAGCCCGCCCGCGCCGCGTGAGGCGCGGCCCGCGTCAGTGCGGGCGGTGCGGCATCAGCGCGTTCTCGGGAACCACGCCCAGCTTGCCGGACTGAAAATCCTCGATGGCCTGGATCAGTTCGGCGCGGGTGTTCATCACGAACGGACCGTAGTGCGCGACCGGTTCCCGGATCGGCCTGCCGCCGAGCAGCAGCACCTCGAGTGCGGGACGGTTCGAATCCTGCGCGGTGTCCGCCGCGATGGTGATTCGGTCGCCTGTGCCGAGCACCACCAGCTGGCCCTGCTCGACCGGCCGGCCCTCGGCGCCGACGGTGCCGCGCCCCGACAGCACGTAGACCAGGGCGTTGTAGTCGGGCTGCCAGGGCGTCGACAGCTGGGCGCCGGGAGCGATGGTCGCGTGCGCGAAGGTGATGGGGGTATGGGTCGAGCCGGGCCCGTCATGACCGTCGATGGAACCCGCGATCACCCGGACCAGGGCACCGCCGTCGGCGGAGGACAGCAACCGCACCTGTCCGCCCTCGAGGCTCTGATACTTCGGCGGAAGGAACTTGTCTTTCGCGGGCAGATTCACCCACAGTTGCAGGCCGTGGAACAGGCCACCGGAATCGACCAGTTCCGCGGGCGGGGTCTCGATGTGCAGGACACCCGAGCCGGCCGTCATCCACTGGGTGGCGCCGTCTTCGATCAGCCCGCCGCCACCGTGGGAATCCTGGTGCTGGAAGCGTCCGTCGATCATGTAGGTGACGGTTTCGAATCCGCGATGCGGATGCCAGTCGGTGCCCTTGGGCTCCCCCGGCTCGTATTCGACCTCCCCCATCTGATCCATATGGATGAACGGGTCGAGCTCGGCGGTCGGCACCCCGGCGAAGGCCCGGACCACCGGGAAGCCTTCGCCTTCGTAACCGCGCGGGCCGGTGGTCACCGAGCGCACCGGACGTTCGGTGGCCTCGGGGCCGGCGGACGCGATCCGGGGCAGGGTCAGCGTATCGGCCGTGACAGCAGGCATTGCGTCTCCATTCTCTGCCACAACCCTGGTGTGCACCAGGGCGTGGGCGGCGCTGCTCGGTATCGGATCGAACTGGTTAAACTTTTAACCACCTTCGTGCGCGGTTTCTTCCCCGCGTGCCACCTGGGCGGTCTTCCCGCACGTCACAGCCCCGAAACGCAGCACCGGCGAAGCGATCCATGATCGCTTCGCCGGTGGATGCGCGAGGTCGGCCGCGCTACCTCAGCCGATGGATGACGACAGCGCGGGCAGCATCCGGAAGACCTGGTCCTGCCAGTTGTTCCAGGCATGGATGCCATAGGCGGGGAAATCGAAGGTGGCGTTGCGTGCGCCGAGGGTGGCCATGCGGACCTGGAAGGCGCGCGTGTTCACCAGTGCGAGCGCCTCCAGCGCCATGCCGTTGAGAGTGCCGACGCTCGGGGCGTCGGTGGCGGTGGGCAGGCCGCTGGCGGCGGAAACCCAGAGCCGGGTGTTGTTGCCGATCAGTCGCGGCGCGAACACGAACGGGTCCATGCGCAGCCACTTCGGATCCCACGGTGCGGCCATGGAGTCGACGTTGTAGCCGCCGGCGTCGATCATCGCGACGCGGATCGCCTCGCGCATACCGGGGGCGGAGATATTGAGGTAGCCGGAGAACGAACCGGCGAAGCTGAACTGATCGGGGTGGTAGGCGGCCAGGGTGAGCGCGGCGCTGCCGCCCATCGACAGCCCGAACACGCCGTTGCGGACGGGGTTGAAACCGAGCCGGTCACGCAGGGCGTAGCGCAGCTCCCGAGTAAGGAAGGTCTCCCAGCGGTAGGTGTAGTCCTTGCCGGGGCCACCGGAGAAGATGTTCAGGCCGCCGGATCCACTGGAGGATCCGGCCGCACCGGGCGGCACGCCGAGGAAGCTCGATGGGGCATTCCAGTCGATATAGAAGCTGGACTGGCCGCCGACCGGCATGACGACGTTGATGTTCCACTTCGTCAGCTCCCTGGCCACCTCGGTTTCGATCTCCCAGCCGTTGAGATCTTCCCGCGCGCGCATGCCGTCCAGGGCGTAGACCACCCGATCGGTGTTGCCGTCGGCGGCCCGGAACACCCGCGACTTGATCGGACCCATGCTCGAATCGACCCAGAAGTCGAATCCGGCGGGGTTGAACGCCGCCGAAGCGCTTGGCGCACCGACGAGGACGGCGCCTGCCGCCATGAGCAGGGCGACCAACGGTGCGAGCAGAGCCCGGCCGAGGCCGGAGCGGGAGGATTCGGGCCGGGGGCCTTGGCGGCGAAACCGCATCGATGAACCTTTCTCGACGTCACAGGGGTATCCACGCGGCCATCGGTCCGCGGCCCCCGACACCGCCGGACCGACCGGCCACATGAGTCGTCCCTCTGTCGGCTCCGGAACCCGTTCCGTTACCTTGCTGTGACATTTGCCTCGCAGCCCTGCACCACCCCATGACCGCCGCAGGCGCGTTTGAGCACGTCCGGACGGGGAAGCCGCCGAGTGTGAGCCTGCGAGTCGTGAACGAATCGTTCTGGATGGAAACCAGCGAACCCACCGCGTACCCCGCGCTGGACCGCGATGCCGAGGTCGACGTCGCCGTGGTCGGCGCGGGAATCGCCGGCTTGAGCACCGCCTGGGAGTTGCTCGGCACCGGTCGCTCGGTCGCGGTGGTCGAGGCCGGCCGAATCGCCGCGGGCGTCACCGGCTACACCACCGCGAAGGTAACCGCCCTGCACACGCTCGTCTACCAGCGCCTCACGAAGTCGTTCGGCGAGCCCGCCGCTCGCCTCTACGCCGCCTCGCAACAGGACGCGCTCGGCCGGATCGCGCAAATCGTCGACGAACTCGGCATCGATTGCCAGCTCGAGCAGTGCCCGGCCTACACCTACGCCGAATCCGCCGACGGCGTGGCCGCGATCCGCCGCGAAGTCGATGCCGCCGTGGCAGCCGGCCTGCCCGCGCAGTTCGTCACCGAGACCGACCTGCCGTTCCCGGTGGCGGGCGCCGTCCGGGTCGAGCAGCAGGCACAGTTCCATCCGCGCCGCTATCTGCTCGGGCTGGCCAGGGCGATCACCGAACGCGGCGGGATGATCTACGAGAACAGCCGGGTGGTGAACCTGAACGAAGGCCGCGCGCCGGTCCTCACGGTCGAGTCGGGTGCCCGGCTGACCGCCGCGGACGTCGTCGTCGCCACCCACTATCCGGTCTTCGACCGATCGCTGCTGTTTCCCCGCTTGACGCCGCATCGCGAACTGGTCGTCGCCGCGAGCATCCCCGAAGACCAGGCGCCACAGGGGTG
Organism: Nocardia sp. CDC519; assembly: GCF_059509835.1. Lineage (NCBI taxonomy): Bacteria > Bacillati > Actinomycetota > Actinomycetes > Mycobacteriales > Nocardiaceae > Nocardia > Nocardia sp. CDC519. The sequence goes on from NZ_CM183377.1 coordinate 6,141,142, forward strand.
CTACATCACGCCCCAGGGCACCACCCGCTCGGTGCGCACGGCCCCGCTGCCGGACGGGCAGCGCCTGCTCATCGTCACCGGCGAGAAATTCACCCCCGGACAAGGTGGAGTCCGCCGCCGATTCGACGTCCTCACCGACTGGACGAGCCGGCACTTCCCCGCCGCCGAGATCCGCTATCACTGGGCGGCGCAAGACAATTCGACCACCGACGACCTGCCCTTCATCGGCAGGCTGCATCCGCTGAGCACGCACGCCTACGTGGCCACCGGGTTCAACTCCTGGGGCATGAGCAACGGCGTGGTGGCCGCCCGGGTCCTGACCGGACGCATCACCGGTGACCGATTGCCCTGGACCGACCTGTACGAACCCACCCGGATACACCCGATCACCGAGGCCGTCCCGTTCGTGCGCGCGCAGACCGAGGTCGCCAAGCATTTCGTCGGCGACCGGCTGCGTACCGTGCGCACCGGCTCGGTCGCCGATATCGCGCCGAGCACCGGCGCCGTCCTCCGGGTGGCGGGCTCGCCGTGCGCGGTCTACCGCGACGAGGACGGCGAACTGCATGCGGTGTCGGCGACCTGCACCCATCTCGGCTGCCTGGTCGCCTTCAACGATGCCGAGCGCACCTGGGAATGCCCGTGCCACGGTTCCCGATTCACCGTCGACGGTGCCGTCGTCCAGGGTCCCGCTACCCGCCCGCTCGAACGCAAGCAGATCGATTAGGGACGACCCGCCACGAGCGTGCCGCCGGAAACGTCAATTGCACCTGCACGGTACAAATGTTCTTGCATTCGCACAATCGCATTCGGAAGTTTCGAATTCGGCACGCGCAGTTCATAATCCACCTGAATGAAATATGGCGAGTCCGGCTCCCCATACCCATACGATGCTGTAACCTTCAACTCCCAGTCGATGGAGAGGCAATAGCCGTGGCCCTGGCCCGCAGTAGCGCTTCGTGTGCGGTGAACGCGACAAGAGAAAAAGTGTGGGCGTTGATCTCGCGCCCGGACCAACTGAAGACATGGGTGCCCAATCACGACTTCTGGATCGGCGAGGTACCAGCGACATTCACGCTCGGCGTCACGGTTCGCGCGCAGGCAACCATCACCAGCATCATCCACGAACTCGATCTCACCGTCACCGAATGCCTCCCGCCCGAACGACTGGAACTCAGCGGTATCGGCCTCACCGGCAACCATTTCACCTATTCGATTTCCCTTGCCGAGGCCAGGAACTCACCGACGGTGGTCACCCTCGAAACGCGCTACACCGGTGCCCCGCGCCACGACACCGACTATTCCGCGATCATGCCGATCGTCGCCGATGAGATGAACCGCAGCGCAAAACTTCTCGCTGCCCAATTCCCGGCGGGCGACGTCCGTGGTTACCGAACGGGCCCGGCCCCCGCCTCCGCGCCGCGGGTTCTCCCCGAGGACGACGATCAGGTGGGCCGCACGATCATGAGCACGACCACCACGGTCCACAGCAGGTTGTAGATTCCGGCCAGCATCGACAGCGTCCGCAGGCGGCGTCCGTCATCGGGTGCCCGCAATGCCTCGCGCTGCATCGGGTAGATCTGCGCGCCGAGCAGGCCGCCGGCGACCGCGGTGAGGATCATGGCCGCGGTGATCCACCCCTCCCCCATGCGTCCCTGCACCGCCGCGAGCACGATGCCGACCGCCGGGACGATGATCGCGCAGGCGGCGTAGCCGCCGGTGATGCGGTGTAAAGCGCTCGCTACCGCCGGATTGCGCTCCGCGGAGGCCGCGCTACTCTGCGCCGCCCCGGCGGCGACGGGCGCGTAGCGCGGGAACAGGCTCGTCGCGATGGCCGAACCACCGACGAACACGATGCCCGCGAGAATATGCACCGACAACAACACATGCTGCACCGACCGACTCCATCCTTCAGACTGATTGAAGCATAACCGCAGCCTTCAACCTGCCTGAAGCTAGGGTGGCGCAGCTCACCCCGGATGGCTACGACGACATGGCCTCGGCGAAGGCCGCCAGAATGGCCGCGCCGACCTTGCGCTGAATCGGATCGGCTTCCGGGCCGAACATCCGCTCGTCCACGGTGGCCACCGCCGTCCGCGCCTGCGCAAGCAGCCGTTTGCCCTTGGCGGTGAGCTCGATCGTCGACGCCGACCCGGCGCGGGCCGTGCGATCGCGCACCAAGCCCGCACCGACCAGCGCCTTCACCGCGGTGTGCACGCTCTGCACGCTGATGCCCGACATGCGCGCCAACTCACTGAACGACGCACCGGGCACACCCGAAATATGGCCGAGCAGACCGAGTCTGCCGACGGTGAGATCCCATGGCGCGAGCGCGACGTTGAGCTCGGTCTCCACCCGGCGCGCGAGTGTCAGCACCAGGATGGAGGCACTGGTCACGGGTGGGTCGGGCCGGTCGTTCTCGGATGTCACCGACCCATCTTCGCGCACGCCGGGTCGGGGCCGGGGCACGGCGTACCGGCATTTCGCTACCCTGCGTGGATGACCGAGCGATTCCGGCTGGTGCCCGCCGTGTACGTGCTGTTCCGGCGGAACACCGCCGACGGGGAGGAAGTGCTGCTGCAATTGCGGCACAACACCGGCTTCATGGACGGATTCTGGGCGCATGCGGCCGCCGGGCACGTCGAGCTGGGCGAATCGGTGTTCACCGCGGGCGCGCGCGAAGCCGCCGAAGAACTCGGCGTCGGCGTCGACCCGTCGGAACTGTTGCCGCTCACCGTCCTTCACCGCCGCTACGGCGACGGCGCCGCAGACATCGATCACCGCGTCGATTTCTTCCTCGAATGCCGCACCTGGTCCGGTGAGCCCCGGCTGATGGAACCGGACAAGGCCGCCGATCTGCGCTGGTGGCCGATCGAAAAGCTGCCCGAACCGCTGGTCGAGCACGAGGCGTTCGTGATCGAGGGCTGCCGCACCGGCGAGCTACCACGACTGGCCGCGATGGGGTTCTGACGCCTCAGCCCGGGGTGGCGTCGGACTCGACGATGGTGGACCGGGCGGTGAGATACCGCGCGGCCGCGGTGCAGATGTCGTCGAACACCTCGGCGACCGGCTGACTGCTGGTGACCAGGCCGATGCCCTGGCCGGCGTCGATCGGCTCGATCCGTGGGTCGTCAGCGTCGACGGCGGCGGCCAGTTCGGCACGGGCGCGCCGGTCGGCGGCCAACGCGGCTTCGGCGCCGTCCCATCGGTCGGTGAAGTCGTTGCGCAGCACCCGCGCCGGATATCTGTCCGGCCACGGCAGACCCTGACCGATATCGAAGACGCGGGTGGTGATGGTGTCGGTCGCGTCGGCGCGCAGCAGTGCCGCTCGCGCGCGTTCGGTGGTGAGCGCTTCCGGGCACACCGCCAGCCGGGTGCCGAGCCAGGCTCCGGACGCGCCCGCGCCGAGGACCGCCGCCAGCGCATGCCCGGTCGCGATGCCGCCGGCCGCCAGCACCGGCACCTGGACGGCCTCGCAGACGATCTCGAGCAGCGGCAGGGTGGCCAGCGTGGGCTCGCCGTGGCCGCCGCCCTCGGCTCCCCTGGCCACGATGACGTCGATGCCCGCGGCCTCGGCCCGCACTGCCTGCTCGCGGTCGTAGACCTGGGTGGCGGCGCGAATCCCGGCCGCATGCACCCGCTCGACCCAGGACAGGTCGGTGGTGAAACTGATCGAGATCAGCACCGGACGCGCGGCGAGGGCGGTGTCGAACAGGTCGGGTTCGCGGGCCAGCACCCAGTCGATCATCCCGATGCCGAACGGCCCCGGATCCGGCCCGAGCTCGTCCAGTTCGGCCGTCAGCCGTGCCGCCGACCCCGCGCTGCCCATCCCGATCATGCCGAGTCCACCGGCCGCGGTGACCGCGGCGGCCAGCCTGCCGCCGGCCACGCCGCCCATGGGCGCGTTCACGATCGGGACCCGCAGGCCCATCTCGCGTGACCACGCTGTCGACAACATTCGGGTTCCACCTCCACTGTTTCCGGTCCGGGGCCGGGCCGGCTCCCTCGTGACAGTAACGCGCACGCGGCCCGGCCCTCCCGCCCGGCTGATGGCGGCACGCTGCGACCGGCTCGGCACACACACGAACGCGGCACCGCCCATCGAACGGTGCCGCGTCGTGCTCGATCGCGCGTCGTGCTTATGCGTGCCCGGTGCTCACTCGTAGGCGACTTCCCAGCGCTTGATGCCGTTGAGCCATCCCGAGCGCAGCCGCACCGGCTCGGACAGCTCGCGCAGGTTGGGCATGACATCGGCGATGGCGTTGAACATCAGGTCGATCTCGAGCCGGGCCAGGTTGGCACCCACGCAGAAGTGGGTGCCCGTGCCGCCGAAGCCGACGTGCGGGTTGGGGTTGCGCAGGACGTTGAACTGGAACGGATCCTCGAACGACGCCGGATCGAAGTTGGCCGCGCTGTAGAACATGCCGATGCGCTGGCCCTTCTTGATCTGCTGACCGCCGAGTTCGGTATCGACCGTCGCGGTGCGCTGGAACGCGGTGACCGGGGTGGCCCAGCGGACGATCTCGTCGGGCGCGGTGCGCGGACGCTGCTCCTTGTAGAGCTCCCACTGGTCGGGGTTGTCGACGAAGGCCTTCATGCCGTGGGTGATGGCATTGCGGGTGGTCTCGTTGCCCGCAACCGCGAGCAGGATGACGAACCAGGCGAATTCGTCGGAGCCGAGCGCTTCACCGTCGAGGTCGGCGTTGACCAGTGTGGTCACGATGTCGTCCATCGGACACTTGCGCTTCTCCTCGGCCAGGTTCCAGGCGTACCCCATGACCTCGGCGGTGGCCATCTTGTGATCGCCCTCGAAATCCGGGTCGTCGTAGGAGATCATTTGGTTGGTCCAGTCGAAGATCTTGCCGCGATCTTCCTGCGGTACGCCGATCAACTCGGCGATGGCCTGCAGCGGCAGCTCGCAGGCGATCTGCTGGACGAAATCGCCGCGGCCTTCCTTCTTGGCCTCGTGCACGATGCGCTCGGCGCGCTCGGTGAGGGCCTCGCGCAGGCTGTTGACCGCGCGCGGGGTGAAGCCCTTGGAGACGATCCGGCGCATCTTGGTGTGGTTCGGCGGATCCATGTTGAGCATGAGCATCCGCAGCATTTCGATCTCTTCGCGGGCGATATCGCCGTTGAAGCGGATGATCGCGGTGTTCTCCTCCGAGGAGAACACCTCGGGGTTCTTCGAGATCTCCTTGATGTCGTCGAGCTTGGTGACCACCCAGTAGCCGCCGTCGTCGAACCCGCTACGGCCCTTCTCCTGCGGGCACCACCACACCGGTGCCACCCGGCGCAGCTCGGCGAATTCCTCGATCGGCAAGCGCTGGGCGTACAGGTCGGGGTCGGTGAAATCGAACCCGGCGGGGATGGACGGTGCGGCCACGAGTACCTCCTTGCGGCCTGCTCCGGTGCAGACCTCACAGCGTTGTGTAGAACACGTTCCACCCCGATTAGACCATAAGAACGGAGTCGGTGAACAGGATTTAGTAATACCTGTTTATCAGACTTTCCGTGACGCCCGCCGGTGCGCGTCAGTCCTGCGTGAGCGGGTGCCGCAGCGCGGTGACGGCGATGCGGGCGGCTTCGGCGATCGCGGCGTCGACCACGGCCAGCTGCGGATCGGCCCGCGCCGCCCGGGTGAACACCGCCACCGCCACCGGATACTCGGCGGGAAACTCCACGACGGCGACCTCGTTGCGGATGACGCCGATGGTGCCGGTCTTGCCCGCAACGCTGACCCCGCGATGCGGAAACGCCGCGGCGATGCGGTGCGGCCACACCTGCTTGCGCATCACCGAACGCACGAACCCGGTTTGCTCCGGCGACAGTACGCCGCCCTCCCAGACCAGGTGCAGAAACCGGGTCATCTCCTCCGGGGTGGTGGCACTGGCGTACGAGGGGTCGTAGGCCGAGACCGACCAGGCCTCGTCGTTGTCGGCGAGCGCGGCGAAGGCCTCGGCGGTGCTGTGGGTATCGGTATCGCGGACCAGGCTGCGGTGCACATCGGCGGTGCCGCCGACGATCCGGGTCTCGGTGAGCCCCAGTTCGTCCAGCAGGTCTTCCACCGCACCGAGTCCGATCTCGCCGAGCAGGACGTCGGCGGCGGCATTGTCGGAGACCGTCATCATCGAGGTGGCCAGATCGCGCCTGCTCATCGTTACCGGATCGTGCAGTGCGGCAAGGCCGGTGGGACCGGGTGTGCAGTCGGCGGGATCGACGGTGAGCTGCGCGCGCGGATCGATCAGCCCGGCGTCGACCCGGCGGCAGAACGCTACGAACAGCACGAGTTTGTAGACCGAGGCGGTGACCACCCGGTCACGGCCGTCGACCGAGATCTCGGCCGCGCTACCGCAGCGGCGGGCGTGCAACCATCCGGTGCAGCCCGCGTCGGCGAAGACCGCGCGGATCCGGTCGGTGACGCCGTCCGCGTCCGCACCGAGCTGCCGCGTGTCGTAGCGGATGCGGCTCATCGCAAGCGCTCCCGGTACAGCACGCGGTCGAGGGCGTCGGCGTGCGGCTGGGCGTCGGGGCGGTGGACCACGCGCACCCGCAGCGCAAGGGCCTGCGGGGCCATGGTCAGCCAGGTCACGCCAGGAGTGGGTGTCGGCGCCATTGCCGTGAGCCCGAAACTGGTGCCGGCAGCGACCGCGGCCAGGACGGCGCGATCATCGCGGGCGGTGCCGAGATGTACGTCGAGCCCGCGTTCACGCAGCAGGTCGAGCGTCGTGTCGAATGCGGGTGGATTGCCCGCGCGCGGCGGGTGCACGAACGTCAGGTCGGCGAGCATACGGAAGGTGGGACGTTCGGCGGCGGCGCTGCGATGATCCGAGGGCACCACCAGCCATCGCGGCAGCTTGACCACCGGCCCGGCCTCGACGCCGTCGACCAGGGCCGGATGCTCGATCACCGCCACATCGCACAGGCCCGCCCGCAGATCGCCGAGCAGATCGGCGGTCGCCCCCACGGTCGTGGCAACGGTCGCGCCGGAACCAGCCGATCCGCGCAACGCGGTCACGCAGGCGGTCACCAGCGGATCCGGTACGGCTGCCGCCACGCCCCAGTGGACGTCGCCGCGGGCGTGGGCGATGCGCTGCGATTCGGCCAGCAGCCGTTCGGCGTCGTCGACCAGCAGCCGGGAGCGTGGCAGCAGCTGACGTCCGGCGGAGGTGAGCACCGCGCCCTGTGGGGTGCGGTGCACGAGTTCGACGCCGAGGAATTGTTCGAGCCGCCGCAGCCCCTGCGAGAGCGGCGGCTGGGTCATCTCCAACGCGGCCGCCGCCCTCCCGAAATGCCCCTCGTCCGCGACGGCGACGAAGAAGCGGAGGTGGCGGATCAGGTCCATGGCGGTCATTGAACCAGCCGGCCGTCAGGTCCCCGCCGCGTCGCGTGGCGACGGCTCGTATCTGTGCCCGGACAGGGCCGGTGAACTGCGGTGATATCGAGTGCGACTGGCCACTGCCGATACCCGCTATTGGCCGCGAGGAGCGCAGCGATGATGTTGTTCAGCGGTGACTTTCCCAGCTCCCTCCCACCGCCGCCGACGTCTGCTCGCCACCGTCCTGGCGATCTCCGCGCTGACGATGAGCGCGGCCTGCGACTCCGGCTCCGGTTCCCCGAACGCATCACCCACCGGCGCGGCGACCACCTCGGCGGTAGCCGATCCCCGATTCGCCGCACTGGAAACGACCGCGGGGGCCCGACTGGGCGTGTTCGCCGTCGACACCGGCTCCGAGCGCACCGTTGCCTACCGGCAGGACGAGCGTTTCCCGATGGCATCCACCTTCAAGGGCCTGGCCTGCGGCGCACTCCTGCGCGAGCATCCCTTGTCGACCGGTTATTTCGACCAGGTGATCCATTTCTCCGCCGCGGAACTGGTCGAGTACTCGCCGGTGACCGAAACCCGCGTCGAGTCCGGCATGACCGTCGCCGAACTGTGCCACGCCGCCATCACCGTCTCCGACAACACGGCAGGCAATCAGCTGCTGAAGCTCCTCGGCGGACCCCAGGGTTTCACCGCGTTCCTGCGCTCCCTCGGCGACGAGACCTCCCGGCTGGACCGCTGGGAGACCGAGCTGAACACCGCGATTCCCGGCGATGAACGCGACACCACCACCCCGGCGGCGCTGGCCGCCGATTACCGCGCGCTCGTCGTCGGCGATGTGCTCGGCGAACCCGAGCGCGCTCAGTTGACGTCGTGGCTGGTCGCCAACACCACCGGCGGCAGCCGGATCCGCGCGGGCCTGCCCGCGGACTGGACCGTCGGCGACAAGACCGGATCCCCGGCCTACGGGTCGGCGCTCGATGTCGCCGTAGCCTGGCCGCCCGGACGCGCGCCGATCGTCATCGCGGTGCTGTCGACGAAGTCCGAGCAGGACGCCGAACCCGACAACGGGCTGCTCGCCGACGCCACCCGGGCGGTCGTCGACGCGCTCGGATAGGGCTCGACCGCGCCGGGTGCATCGGGCACGGTCACTCGGCTCGTCCACCGCCACCCGCGACTGCCGTGGCGACGACTCGGGCCGTCGCCACGGCACCGCGGCGACGGTGGCGGGCCAGGTGAGGCCTACTGGGTGATCCGGCAGGAATCGTCGATCGGCCGGGTGATCGACCAGATCCGGTCGAATCGGCAGGTCGCGATCTTCCAGGCAGCGTCCTCGATGACGTATTCGTCGGTGTATTCGCCGGTGGAGACGGTTTCGGTGTTGTCGATCAGGTTCACCTGCCGGAATTGCAGGGTCCAGCGGCCCGCGGCGGTGGTGTCGTCGATGATCGTGATGTCGGGGTGCAGACCGTGATGCATATCGAGGATGACGTGCTTGCCGTCGACCTGTTTCAGGGCGATGGATTCGAACACCGCGGCCATGCCGTCCGCGTCGAAGGCGCCGAGCTCGCCGTAGTCGAGTGCCGAGCCGGAGGCGATGAAGCAGTCGCGGAAGCCCTTCGGGTCCTTGGCATCACAGGCCCGGAAGTACCGGTGCTTGAGCGCTTTGATCGACTCGACGGCCTCCATCCGGGCCAGGCGGGCCGCCAGATCGGCGTCCAGTTTTTCCGGCGACGGTGATACGGACATCGGTGTCCTCCTTGTCGGCTGCTCGGCCACGGCCGAGACGCACTACCTGCGTGGGGTGAACCTAGCCGGGCCCACCGCGTGCGGACAGTGCCTGTCCCGGAGAGCGGACGACACCGTGCCACCAGGCCCGGCCGCCCGGCCGATGCGTCGGGCGGCCTGCCGCATTCCGGCGCCGGGCGGATCAGGGCATGCTGGACGGCATGGATCTGTCTCGTCGGCAGCTGCTGCGTCTCGGCGCCGCCGGAACCGCGACGGTGCTGGCCGGAGCCGCGGCGGCGAGCAGCGCCCGCTTCCGCGCGCCGCGCTGGCTCGGTGATCCGTTCTCCCTCGGTGTCGCCTCCGGCGATCCGACCCCCGACGGCGTGGTGCTGTGGACCCGGCTGGCACCGGATCCGCTCGCCCCCGACGGACTGGGCGGCACGGCGCTGGCGCCGGTGAGCGTGGACTACGAAGTCGCCGAGGACGACCAGTTCCGCCGCGTGGTCACCCGCGGGACGGCGGTGGCCGCGCGCGAGCTCGGGCACAGTGTGCACCCGGAGATCCGCGGTTTGGCACCGGATCGCTGGTACTTCTACCGATTCCGCGCGGGTTCGGCCATTTCCCCGGTCGGTCGAACCCGTACCGCGCCCGCGCCAGGACAGCAGGTGCGGCGCATGCGGTTCGCGTTCGCGTCGTGCCAGTCGTGGAGCTCAGGCTACTACACCGCCTACGACCACATGAGCGCCGAAGACCTCGACCTGGTGGTGCATCTGGGCGACTACATCTACGAGAAGTCCTGGCGGCTCGGCCGCGAGGGCGCGACCATCCCGCCGCAGTTGCGCGATGAGGCCTACGATCTGGCCGGCTACCGATTGCTGTATGCCCAAGCCAAATCCGAGCAGCCGTTACAGGCCGCGCACGCTGCGTTCCCGTGGCTGGTGACCATGGACGATCACGAGGTCGACAACAATTGGGCCGCCGACTCCCCCGGGCTCGGCATCGATATCTACCGCATCCCCGCGCTGTTCCGCAGCCGCCGGGCGGCCGCGTTCCAGGCGCTCTACGAGCATCTGCCGCTGCGCCTGGCGCAGATGCCCTCGGGACCGGATATGCGCCTGCACCGTCGCTACGGATTCGGTGATCTCGCCGAGTTCACCATGATCGACACCCGGCAGTACCGGGATCGGCAGGTCTGCGGGGACGGCGGCCTCAGTACCGGATGCACCGCCCGATTCGATGCCGGCCGCAGCATTCTCGGGCAGCCGCAACGCGATTGGCTGATCGACGGATTCGGCCGGTCGCCGGCGCGGTGGCAGATCCTCGGCAACCAGGTTGCGATGAGCCAGAGCGACTACGACCCGGGTCCGGATCTGGATCTGGGCACCGATGCGTGGGATGGCTACGTCGCCGAGCGAGCGGCGGTGCTGGGAGCCGCCGCCGACCAGGGGGTGCGCAACCTCGTCGTCATCACCGGAGACCGGCATGAGAACTACGCGGCCGATCTGCGCCGCGACCCCGCCGATCCCGCGACGCCGGTGGTGGCCGCCGAATTCACCGGCACCTCGATCAGCACCGGCGGTGACGGCGCCGACCTTCCGCACCGCGGGCGTCTGCTGCTCGACGCGAACCCGGATATGAAGTTCTACAACGGGCAGCGCGGATATGTCCGGGTCGAACTCGATCAGCACCTGTGGCGCAGCGACTTCCGGGTGCTGCCGTATGTCCGGCGGCCCGGCGCGCCGATCGACACCCGGGCCGCCTACGTGCTGGAAGATGGCCGCCCTGGCGTCGTCGAGGCGTGGCGGCCGGATGCCGATACGGCCGGACGCCGCATCGCCGGCGCGGAACAGACGAGGACCGATGGGAATCGCGCCGCCGAGCCGTCACCGTCCGGCGAGCACGGCGGGCCGCCGTGAAGCGGGCGGGCCCGATGCGCGATGTACTCGGGCGCCGCGTGACAGCTCAGCCGCGGTAGCCGTCCTTGTCCGTGCCCGCCCACACGCTCCCGGCTCCGGCCAGTGCCGGTATCCGCTCGTCGTCGGGTCCGGCGATGGTGGTGGAGATCTTCGGCAGGGCGTACGGGTGGTGGCGGCCGAGCCAGTCGAGCAGCTCCTCGCGCACCGCGCACCGCAACGTCCACACGTCATCGGAATCGGCGGCCGACATCGCCGCGCGCACCACGATATTGGTCGGGGTCGAGTCGGTGACCAGCAGATTCCACGAGCGGCCGTCCCAATCGGGCCGCTGCTTCAGATACTCGTGCAGGTGTTCGCGCAGCAGCGGCACCGGCGTGCTGTGATCCAGGTGCAGGAACACCGTGCCGGTGAGCTCGGAACCGCCGCGCGACCAGTTCTCGTACGGCTTGCTGTTGAAATAGGACACCGGCATCGTCAGCCTGCGATCGTCCCAGATCCGCACCGTCAGGAACGCGAGGGTGATCTCCTCGACGGTGCCCATCTCGCCTTCCACCACGACCGTGTCGCCGATCTTCACCGAATCGCCGAACGCGATCTGCAAGCCGGCCATCAGGTTGCTCAACGTCGACTGCGCGGCGACACCGGCGATGATGCCGATCACACCGGCCGAGGCCAGCAGCGAGGTGCCGAGCGTGCGCAGGCCGGGAAAGAGCAGCAGGATCGCCACCGCGGCCGTGGTCACCACCAGCACCGAGGTCACGATGCGGCGCACCAGCGCGAGCTGGGTGCGTAATTGCCGCACCCGCGCCACATCACGGGTGCGCTGGGCGTAACGGCTCAACGTGTTGTCGGCCACCGCGTCGGCGGCCCGGATCACGAGCCAGACCGCGGCCATGATCGCCATGGTGGCCAGCACATTGCGGATCACCGCGTCCTGGCGTAATTCCAGCTCCGCCAATGGGTAGGTCGCGTGCAACGCCACCGCACCGAGCAAGACCTGCAACGGCATCCGCACCCGCCGCAGCAGCAGCGGCAGCCGGGTATCCGGGCGTTTGCGCGCGTAGAACCGCATCAGCCGATCGAAGAGCAGACCGGCAACCACGGTGAGCGCGAGGGTCCCGCAGAAGACGATGAGCGGCCGTAATACATCCTCCAAGGCGAAAGCTCCTTGTCGTTGGTCGTTCACAACGTCCAACGCACAGGCTACCGATGACACACGGCGACGCCAGCTCGGGCGGCGACCGCGAGCGAGCGCGGCCTGCTCACCAGCGACGAAGCGCGACTACGGTGCTGCCTCCACCGTTTTCGCGCCACGGCGCTCGACCGCGGCCAATTGCAGGCCGCCGCCGTCGGCGTCCAAGCGCACGGTGTCGCCGGGCTTCAGATCACCGTCGAGCAGCAAACGCGAGAGCTTGTTGTCCACCTCTTTCTGCACGGTGCGGCGCAGCGGGCGCGCGCCGAATTCGGGTTGGTAGCCGTGTTCGGCCAGCCAGTCGACCGCCGGATCGGTGACGTCGAGGTCGATGTCCTGGGCGTGCAACAGCCTGCGGGTGCCATCGAGCACCAGGTCGACGATGCGATGGATCTGGGCCTGATCGAGCCGGTGGAAGACGATGGTGTCGTCGATCCGGTTGAGGAATTCGGGCCGGAAGTGGGATCGCAGCCGCTCGTTCAATGTCGGGGTGATGGAGTCCAGATCACCGTCCGGTGCGGACAGGATGAGGTCGGAGCCGATATTGCTGGTCATGATGACGATGGTGTTCTTGAAGTCCACCGTGCGGCCTTTGGAATCGGTCACCCGCCCGTCGTCGAGCAGTTGCAGCAGCACATTGAACACATCCGGATGCGCCTTCTCGATCTCGTCGAACAGGATCACCGAGTACGGCTGACGGCGAACCTTGTCGGTGAGCTGGGCCGCGTCGTCGTAGCCCACGTATCCGGGCGGGGCGCCGACCAGCCGCGAGACGGTGTGCTTTTCCTGGAACTCGCTCATATCGAAGCGGATGAGCCGGTCCTCGTCGCCGAAGACGGCCTCGGCCAGCGCCTTGGCCAGCTCGGTCTTGCCGACGCCGGTGGGGCCGAGGAACAGGAACGACCCGATCGGCCGGTTGGGGTCCTTGAGCCCGGCCCGCGCCCGGCGCACCGCTTCGGCGACCGCGACGATGGCTTCGTCCTGGCCGATCACCCGCTTGTGCAACACGTCCTCGAGTCCGAGCAGTCGCTGACGTTCCTCGGTGGTCAGTTCGGATACCGGGATCCCGGTCTGGCGGGAGATCACCTCGGCGATATCGGTGACGGTGACCTGCGGTTCCTCGGTGTGCCCGGCGTCGGCGAGTTGTTCTTCGGCGACGGCGATCTCGGATTTGAGCTCCTTGGCCTTCTCGTAATCCTCGGCGGCGACGGCGGCGTCCTTCTCCCGGCGCAGCCGCGCCACCTCCTCCTCCCGTTCGCGCACGTCGGGATCGGGTGTGCGGGTCCGCAACCGCACCCGCGCGCCGGCCTGATCGATCATGTCGATGGCCTTGTCGGGCATGAACCGGTCGGTGAGATAGCGGTCCGACAGTTCGGCGGCGGCGACCAGCGATTCGTCGGTGTAGTGCACCTGGTGATGCTCTTCGTAGACGTCGGCGAGTCCGCGCAGGATCTCGATGGTGTCGGCCACCGACGGTTCGGACACCATCACCGGCTGGAAGCGGCGCTCCAGTGCGGCGTCCTTTTCGATGTGGCGGCGGTATTCGTCGATGGTGGTGGCGCCGATGGCGTGCAGTTCGCCACGCGCGAGGGCCGGTTTGAGCAGGTTGCCCGCGTCCATCGACCCTTCCGAGCCGCTGCCCGCGCCGACGATGGTGTGCAGCTCGTCGATGAAGACCACCAGTTCGTCGGAGTGCGCGCGCACTTCGTCGAGGATCTTGGTCAGCCGTTCTTCGAACTCACCGCGGTATTTGCTGCCCGCGACCAGTGAGCCGACATCGAGGGCGACGACGCGGCGGTCGGCGAGGGTGCTCGGTACGTCCCCGTTGACGATGCGCTGGGCCAGCCCTTCCACGATGGCTGTCTTACCGACCCCGGGATCGCCGATGAGCACCGGATTGTTCTTGCGCCGCCGCGACAGGATCTCGACGGTCTGCTCGATCTCTTCGGCTCGCCCGACCACCGGGTCCACCTTGCCCGCCCTTGCCTCGGCGGTCAGGTCGCGACCGTATTCGTCGAGGGTCGGGGTCTCGCTGGTCGTGCGCTGCCCCTCGGTGCCAGGCAGTTGCGCGCCCGCCATGGCCTGCGCGGCGGGGGTCTCGGTTTCGGCGATGCCGAGCAGGATGTGTTCGGGGCCGATGTAGCTGCTGCCGGCTTCGGCGGCGCTGCGCTGGGCATTGCGCATGGCACGTTTGGCCGCGGGGCTGAGCGCGATGGCGCCGTTGCCGTTACCGTTGCCGCTGCGGTGACCGGCGACGGCGTCGCGCATCTTCATGCTGAGCTCGTCGGGGTCGTGGCCGATCTCGGCGAGGATGCCGCGGGTGGGCTCGACCAGGGTCGCCGCGTACAGCAGGTGCTCGGGGGTGACTTCCGGACTGCGCCAGTCCTTGGCCGCGGCCTGTGCCGTCGCGACGAGTTGTTTGGCGTTATCGCTGAGCAGCCGGCCCAGGTCGGTGCGTTGCACCGGCGGCCTTGCCGCCATTCCGGGTCCGAAGAAGCGCTGGAAGATGTCGTCGAACGAACTCATCGAACTGGGCCAGGACTCGGTCATGGTCACATCCCATCTCGGCGTTACCGACTGCGGTCATTCGCGCCGGCGGGCCGTGGCCGGCGCCTGCTGCAACGCGACACTCCTTTCGGCTCGCACGTACCTCGTGCCCGAGGGAATCGGCGATGTACCCGGCGCGCTCCGGTCCGCCGCACGACTCCGCGGTGGCGGCGGGCGATCACTGCGCCCGACGGTGCCCACCTACCCGGTGGGAAACTCTCGGCGACCGCGATCCGCAGGTATTCGCCCACCTGTGCCAGTGCTTCGGCAACCGGGGGCCAGCTTACGCGGTTCACGCTCCGCGCGTGGCTATCCGGGAGCAACCCGGGGCGTAGCTCAGTCCGCGCGCTGCGCGGTTTCGGCCAGGAGTTCGGCGAAATCCTTGGCGGGACGACCGGTGATCCGTGGCACGGTATCGGTGACGACGTCCAGTTCGCCGGTGGCCATGGCCTGATACGAGCTCACCCAGCCGGCGACCTCCCAGTCCTCGGCGCCGTAACCGGCACGGCTCGCATACGCCTCGTCGAGCGATTCGGACTGGTAGGTGACGGTGCGGCCGGTCGCCTCGCTGATCATGGCGGCGGCCTCGGTCAGGGTGATCGCGCGCGGGCCGGTGACGTCGTAGGTGTGGCCGTCGTGGCCGGTGCCGGTGAGCACTGCCGCCGCCACGTCGGCGACATCGTCGCGCGCGACGGCGCCGATCCGGCCGTCCCCGGCTGGGCCGCGGATGACCCCGTCCGTACCGGCCAGCAGGGGAAGCATGTCCTGGTAGAAATTGTCCCGCAGGAAGGTGAAATCCAGCCCGCTGGAGCGGATTTCCTGCTCGGTCCACCAGTGGTCGCGGCCGAAGGTGAAGGTGCATTCGGGTGCGGCGCCGACGAAGGAGATGTAGACGATGCGGCGCACGCCCGCGTCGACCGCCGCGCCCACCACGGCCCGCTGCTGATCGGCCCGCTCACGCGACTCGCTCGCCGAGACGAACAGGAAGGTGCGCACACCCTCGAGCGCTGCGCGCACGCTCGCCGGATCGGCGTAATCCGCGGCGATGAAATCCGCGCCGGGTAACCGCGGCGCTCGCGCGGCATTGCGCCCGAGCAGTCGCTGCTCGATGCCCGCGGACGCCAGCCTGCGCGCCACCCGTCCCCCGATCGCCCCCGTCGCCCCACTGACTGCGATCAGTTCGCTCATGGGTCGATCGTATGAGCGGGAGGTAGCCGGCACCGGGCTCGGCACGCCGGTCGCGATCGGTGGACAGTGAACATCACGGCGACGGGCGAGTCGGTGCGCGGCGGGCGCTCGTCGACCAGGTACTCCTACCGCCCTACTGCCGGTAGGTCGCCAGGAACCGTCCGATGCGTTCGATGATGGCCTCGAGGTCGTCGGCGTGCGGGAGGGTGACGATGCGGAAGTGATCCGGACGCGGCCAATTGAATCCGGTGCCCTGCACGATGTGCAGCTTCTCCTGCAGCAGCAGATCCAGCACCAGCTTCTCGTCGTCGACGATCGGATAGACGTCCAGGTCGATTTTGGGGAAGGCGTAGAGCGCGCCCTGTGGCTTCACGCACGAAATGCCCGGGATGGCGTTGAGCGCCTCCCACGCGCGATCGCGCTGCTCCCGCAGCCGGCCGCCGGGCAGGGTGAGATCGTAGATGCTCTGATGTCCGCCGAGCGCGGCCTGGATCACCTGCTGGCCGGGAACATTCGCGCACAGGCGCAGACCGGCGAGCATGGTCAGCCCCTCCAGGTAGTTCGCGGCATGCTGGGTGGGGCCCGACACCACCATCCAGCCGGACCGGAAACCGGCGCAGCGGTAGCCCTTGGACAGGCCCGAGAAGGTCAGGCACAGCAGGTCGGGGGCGAGGGCGGCGGTCGCGGTGTGGGTACCGCCGTCGTAGTAGATCTTGTCGTAGATCTCGTCGGAGAACACGATCAGATTGTGGCGGCGCGCCACTTCGAGAATGTCGCGCAGCACGTCCTGCGAATACACCGCGCCGGTGGGGTTGTTCGGGTTGATGATGACGATCGCGCGGGTCCGTTCGGTGATCTTGGACTCGATATCGGCGACGTCGGGGAACCAGTCGGCGGATTCGTCACACATGTAGTGCACCGGCCTGCCGCCGTTGAGCGCGGTGGCGGCGGTCCACAGCGGGAAATCCGGTGCGGGAACCAGCACTTCGTCGCCGTTTTCCAGCAGCGCCGTCATGGCCATCATGATCAGTTCGGAGACGCCGTTGCCGAGGAATACCTCCTCGACGCCGACATCGGGCAGTCCGAGCGTCTGGTAGTACTGCACGACCGCCCGCCGAGCCGACAGCAGCCCCTTGGAACTCGAGTACCCACTCGAATTCGGCAGTGTCCGCACGATGTCCTGCAAGATCTCCTCGGGCGCTTCGAAGCCGAACGGCAGCGGGTTGCCGGTATTGAGCTTGACGACGTGATGTCCCTCGGCTTCCAGCCGCGCGGCATGCTCGGCCACCGGGCCACGAATCTCGTACGACACTCCCGACAACTTGCTCGACTGCTTGACCTGCATGGACATCCTCTTCTCGATACGGCTGCCGCTACTGTACTTGGAAATCCCAAGTATGCACTTTGATTTTCCAAGTCCTGCGTTAGAGTGGCCGAGTGCCACGCCGAAGTTACGACCATCACTGTGCGGTGAGCCGCGCGCTCGAGGTTGTCGGGGACCGCTGGAATCTGCTGGTCGTCCGGGAACTCACCGCGGGCCCGCGCCGCTACAGCGACCTGTTCGCCGATCTGCCCGGCATCAGCACCGATGTGCTCGCCGCCCGGCTCAAAGACCTCGAACGCGACGGGATTCTCACCCGGCGCCGGGTAGGACCGCGCGCGACCACGGCCATGTACGAACTCACCGACGCCGGGGCGCGGCTGCGGCCGGTACTGGAAGCGCTCTCGGTGTGGGGCACTCCGCTGTTGGGTGAGCGCCGCAGCACCGACGCCGTCCGCGCGCACTGGTTCGCGCTGCCGCTCGGACGCGCTGTCGCCGAACATCTTCCGGCCGGGACGGTCACCGTGCACATCGGCGAGACGACGTTCCACTACGTGATCACCGACACCGGCCTCACCCATCACGACGGTGCGGCCGAGGATCCGGATCTCGAGGTGCGGCTGGATCTGGAAGCGGTCACCGAGATCGTCAGGGGCACTCGTACGCTGGGCGATGTGCTGGCGCAGAGTCGTGCCTGAGAGGCGCAGGACGCCGAGCCGCCCGAGGCCTTGACCGGTATTTCCCGAGGCGGCGGAGCCGGTGCTCGCGGGTGGCGTAGGCACGCTGCGGCCGGCGAGCGGCAGGCCGATGTGCCGTTGAGTCCCGCGGCGTCCATGGTGATCGGCAAACGTCGCCGCGTCAGCGCGTCAAGAAGCGCTGGCTGCCTGCCTGCCGAAGGCCGGGTTTCCCGCTGCCGGGCGAAGTGATGGCGCTGCGCCGCACCGGTCTTGTGATCCGGCCCAGCCGATTGGCCGCGCCCCTTGGCGAGGTTCCCAACAAATCCCCGATCCCCGGACGCCGCAACCCCGCTCCCCTACCGTCGACCCCAGCTACAGGCTGGATTTCGGAGGTGTCCGGTGGGCAACGGCTGCGCGCGAGGTCGCGTCCGGCTGCGCGTGATGAGCGTGCTGGCATCCGTGGCCGCCCTCTGCGCCGCCGCGGATCCGGCCATCGCGATCGGCGCACCCGAGTCCGTGCCGATTCCGGACGGAACACAGCAGGCCCCCGATGGTTCGCGGATCGTCAGCATCGCCGAGGGCGCCGACCGGATGCTCGACCTGCGCGTGCACTCCACCGCGATGGACACCGACATCACCGTGAAAGTGCGGCCGGCGCCACGCACTTCCGAACCCGCACCGGTGCTGTATCTGCTCAACGGCGCCGACGGTGGCGCCGACCGGCACTGGGCCAACTCGACCGATATCGTCGACTTCTTCGCCGACGAACAGGTGACCCTCGTCGTCCCGATGGGCGGGCGCGGCAGCTATTTCGCCGACTGGCGCGCCGTCGACCCGGTGCTGGGCAAGCAACGATGGACCACCTTCCTCACCGAGGAATTGCCACCCATCATCGACAGCGCGTTCAAGGGCATCGGAAAGAACGCCATCGCAGGCATTTCCATGGCGGGGACCGCGGTCTTCCAGCTGGCGTTGGCCGCGCCCGAGCTCTACCGCGCCGTCGGCTCCTACAGCGGCTGCGTGCAGACCAGCGACCTCACCGGCCGCGCCCTGATCACCGCGGTGGTCGCCAGTAACGGCGGCAACCCGGCCAACATGTGGGGCGCGGGCCGCGAGGTGTGGGCCGCCAAAGACCCCTACCTGCACGCCGCCGACCTCCGCGGCACCGCCATCTACGTCTCCACCGGCACCGGACTCCCCGGCCCCCTCGACAACCTCACCAGCGCAGGCGACCCTCTCGGCCTCGCCTACCAACTGCTCTTCGGAGCCCCTCTCGAACAGGTCACCAACATCTGCACCCACCAGCTCCGCGACCGCTTGCGCGACTTGCAGATTCCCGCCACCTTCGACTTCCGCGACACCGGGACCCACTCGTGGGGGTATTGGGAGCAGGATCTGCGTCGGTCCTGGGAGTTGTTCCGTACGGCGTTGAACGAGTGACCGCTGTCGAGCGGAGCGCCCCAGCCCCTACCGGTTCGGACTCCGGCAAGCGGTCGGCGCGGGCAGCTCGCCTCGGAAGAAGGTGGCCGGTGGTACGCCCATCAGTGACCGGAAGTCGGCGGACAGATGTGATTGGTCGTAGTAGCCCGCGGCGACGGCCACCTCTGACCATGGCGAAGCACCAGTCTGTGCGAGAACGCCGCGCACTCGGCAGATCCGCTCGAAGTGCTTGGGCGACACACCGATACCCGTCGCGAAGAGATTGCGTAGCTGGCGCTCGCTCACCGTGAGCTCCGCAGCGAGATCCGGTATCGCCGGGGCTGCGCCGCTGCCGATCACCTCGACGGCGTCCCGGAGCAGGCGACGATGGGAACGCTGCGTATCCGTCTCCGAAATATATTGCGGAAGAGCTTCTTCCAGAAACGACAGCACGTCCACTGCCGGCCGATGTGCCAACTCGTTGGCGAGTACACCTACCGCACCGGGCATATCAGCGAGGGCGAATACGCCGTCGGCGAGTTCCGCGGCGCGAACACCGAGCAACTGCTGAGTAGTGCCCGGAGCCAATCGAATACGCAGGCAGCCGCCGGGCTTGTCGGGCATCGAATACGACGCGCGAGTCTGCGGCCCCACCACGAACGCCTCGCTGCGCCCCGCAGTCTCGGTTCGCAGCACCACCGACGTCAAGGCGTGCGGGGTATAGACGAACGCCCCGTTCAGGTCGGTGACCGTCGGAATCCGCCCCAGGTCGATCAGCCACGGCCGCAATGACTCCGGCACCGGCACACTCGACTCCAGCAGGTCGAGGTTCCGCGCGAGTGTCGCTACTCTGGTCACCCGACCACACTAGCCCGATTCCCTACGCGGCGAGTGTGCCGAATATTCCTATAGTTCCAGGTCATCGAGCCGTCACGATGGTCAGCATGATTCTCGTAACCGGCGCGACCGGCACCATCGGCAGTGAGATCCTGCGGCAACTGGCCGCACGCGGCGACAAGGCCCGTGCGGTGACACGCGACCCCGACCGCGCCACCGTCCCGGCCGGCATAGAGGTGGTGCGCGGCGACTACACCGATCCCGCGTCCATGTCCGCGGCGATGACCGGGACCCACGCCGTCTTCCTCGTCGGCGTACTCGGCCCCGACGATATCGATACCGACCGCGCCCTCATCGCCACCGCGGTATCCGCCGGAGTACAGCGCATCGTGAAGCTCTCCGCGATAGGCACCGGCGATCCCGCGCTCGGCCGGGTCGGCACCTGGCATCTACCCGGCGAGCAGGCGGTCCGCGACAGCGGCCTGGAGTGGACCATCTTGCGCCCCAGCTCCTTTGCTTCCAACACGCTGCGCTGGGCCGATGCCCTGCGTGCCGGGCAGCCGGCACCGAACCTCACCGGTACCGCCACGCAGGGCATCATCGATCCACGCGATATCGCCGCGGTGGCCGTCGAAGCTCTGACGGCAGACGGACATTCCGGACGTACCTACACCCTCACCGGCGCCGAACTGCTCAGCGTCCCGGACCAGGCCGCGATTCTCGGTGCAGCGCTCGGCCGCGAGGTCCGCGTCGCCGACATTCCGGAGCACACCGCCCGCCGGCACATGCAGGAGGCCGGCATGACCAGCGAGTACATCGATGGCGCACTCGCCGGTCAACGTTATGTACTCGAGGGCCGCAATGCCGTCGTCACCGACGATGTCCGCCAGGTCCTCGGTCGGGCGCCGCGTACTTACGCGGAGTGGGCCGCCGATCACGCATCCGCATTTACCGCTGCCGGCAACAGGAGTGCGGTGAGCTAGCCGAAGACATACGGGTCGGCGGTCGACCATCCTCGACACGCTGCGCGAATTCGGGGTACCCGCAACACTGCCCCCACCTCTCGGTGGCTGACCGCGAATCCGGCGATCGCCGCCGCGGTGGCCGTCGATCCGTTGCCCGCACGACCCGGTGACACAGCGGATGCTGCCTACTCGCACTCCGCAGGCACCGGACCCAGCATCTCGATGCCGTGTTCATGGGCCAGGGCGAGGACCTGGTCGAGATCCGGTTGCTCCGAGCCGGCCGCGAGTGCGGCGGCGGCCCGGGTGAACCGCTCCATGACGCCTCCGGGCGTGTGTACAGCGAAAGCAACTGCGTCGGAAGATGTCTCGTTGCGAATCGTGTGCGGCGTCCCGCCCGCGAGCGGAACGACCTCCCCCACTCCGGCCCGCCGCCGGACGACGCCGTCCGACTCACCGATGTAGAAGGTGAACTCACCAGCGAGGACGTAATAGACCTCACTGGGTTCGTGACGGTGCATGACGGGCGGGCCACCACCGGGCGGCATCGTGATCTCCACAGCGAAGAGATCTCCCCGGGTCTGGGCGCAGGTCGCCAGCACCGCGATCCGGTCGGTTCCGAGCTGCCAGCATTCAACGTTCGAGCGATCGACAGGTAGCATGTCCATATCGTCAACGATAGACAGGAGGCCTGTCGATGTCAACGACTCGGCCCATCACGGACGGCGGTCCGCGGCCCTCGAATACCGCGGTGCTGTTACGCGATGCGTTCACCGTGCTCAACGATCTGGCCCTGGCCCGCCTCGCGGCGGCGGGCCACGAGGCGATCCGCGCCGCACATGGCGTGGTGTTCCAGCACCTCGACGACACCGGCACCACGGTCAGCGCCTTGGCCGAGCGAGCGCAGATGACCAAACAGGCGATGGCCGAACTCGTCGCCCACCTCGAAGCCCACGCCTACGTC
The DNA here is from genome assembly GCF_059509835.1 of Nocardia sp. CDC519. Lineage (NCBI taxonomy): Bacteria > Bacillati > Actinomycetota > Actinomycetes > Mycobacteriales > Nocardiaceae > Nocardia > Nocardia sp. CDC519. The sequence goes on from NZ_CM183377.1 coordinate 6,163,211, forward strand.
ACCCGAGAGCCCGATCCCAGCGATCGCCGCGCGAAACTCGTCGTCCCCACCGACCGGGGCAAACAGGTGATCGCCATCGCCCAATCCACCGTGCCCGCCGTCGAGGAAGCCTTGGCGAGGCTCCTCGGCGCCGACGGACATCGCGAGTTGCGCGCGAATCTCGAAGCCATCATCGAGTCCGCCGACTCGCTTGCGAGCGAGGTCTTCGCCGCGCGGGCTCGGTAGGCCGCCCTCATGGGGGCCGCACCGCAGTCGAATGCTCGGCAATGACGAGATCACCAATGCTGGGATGGCCGCCCCGATGTGGGTGCCTGGTCCCGCTCAGTTCTTCCCGTGGCACACGGTAATCTCGCACTGCCCGGAACACCCCTCGGAGGGCCGGGGCGGTGTCACTCGCCTGCCGGGAAAGGTCGTGCACGACAGGCCGACCGGGGCGTGTGTGTATCGGAAGTGGCTCGACATCACAGGGAGGAATGGTGCGGGTTCAGCGGCGGTTTTCGGGTGGATCGGCGGGGTTCACGGTCGGTCGACGCCGGTTTCTCGCATTGGGTGCGCTCGCACCGATCGCACTCGGCGCGGCGCAGGCGGAGGGGCGGCCACGCAGCGACACCGGCCCGGCTCACGCGTTCGAACCGCACCGATTCGCCGGGCGCGCTCCGCGGCACTGGGGCACCCATATCCACGGCATTCAGACGCACGTCGCGACCGTGCCCGGCCGCCGCACCCTGGCACTGACCTTCGACGGCTGCGGCGGGCCATCCGGGTCGTCGGTCGACCATCGGCTCCTCGATACGCTGCGCGAATTCGGTGTCCCGGCAACTCTTTTCCTCAACCACCGGTGGCTGACCGCTAACCCGGCCGTCGCCGCGGCTCTCGCCGCCGATCCACTGTTCCGGCTGGAGAATCACGGCACCGGCCATCTGCCGTTGTCCGTGAACGGCGCCGCCGCCTACGGAATCCCGGGCACCGCGGATCCGGCGGGCGTGGTGAACGAGATCGAGACCAACCGCCGCTACCTGCGCGACACACTCGGCGTGACGAGCACCTGGTTCCGCGCCGGCACCGCCCACTACGACGATGTCGCGGTCGAGATCGCCGGCCTCCTCGGCGTCCGCCTCGCCGGCTTCGCCGTCAACGCCGACTACGGCGCGACCGCCTCCCCCGACACCGTCGCCACCCACATCCGTCACGCACCCGACGGGGCCATCATCCTCGCCCACCTCAACCACCCCGCGTCGGGCACGGCGGCGGGGCTGCGCGCGGCATTGATGACGCTGCGCGCCGAGGGCGTGAACTTCACGCATCTCGCGATGTGAGCCCGATGAATACCGCCCCGGCAAGCGTCGGCGCCCCGATCATCCCGATCCAGAACCAGCGAGTCGGCCACATCTTCGCCGCCGTCTCACCGAAGGTTCGTTCGGTGTCCGGGTCGTAGCTCGCGTAATAGCAGCTGACCGAGCTCGGTCCCAGCTGCCACCACACCGCGGCGACCGCCAGCACCGCTACCCCGCAGATGAAGCCGAGCAGTGTCGAGACGAGGATGGTCGACTTCGTCGAACCCGATGAGAGCTGTGTCATGACCGTCATCGAACACCTCAGCAGCAGGAATGCGAGTCTCTACTGCCAGCCGTGTCCTGCCCGAGCAGCGGAAAGACTCATGTGAAAGGCACCGACGCCCGCGTTGGCATCCGTCGCCATCAGACCGGCGCCCGCTAATCGAGTGGGCGCAGCCCGAGCATCGTGCGCGGTGTGGCGAAGAGGTACCGGCCCGCGCCGCGGGCGATGAGTTCGCCGCTGCCGACGAGGGCGTCGCCGTCGCTGTTGATGGCGAGAAATGGTACTTCCCAAACGGTTTCGCCGGTGCGCGGGTCGATTGCCCAGAGGCCGGTTGAGTCGGTGAGGACTGCGACGGTGCCGTCCCACGCCTGGACCGTCCCGTAACGGTCATCGGCGGTGCGCCAAAGGCGTTGTCCGGTACGGAGATCGAGGCCGGTTGTGGTTGTGGTCGTTGGATCGCGGAGGATGGCAGTGTGGCCGAGGATTGCGGTCGCGGCGCCCGGGTCGAAGATGGCGATGTGGGGATTTCGGCCATCGGCGGCGTCGTCCAGGGGTGGGGTGTAGAGCAGATCGGGGCTGGTCCAGCGGAGGGCACCGTCGCGACGGTCGTAAGCGGCATCGCCCAGCAGGACGGGGATCGAGTCGTCGGCAGGGCGATCGGGGTTCAGGTCGTGTGCGCCGGGAGTGCTGGTGCTGGCAAGGACGCGGCCAGCGCGGTCCAGCAGATCGATTCCGGTGACCCGGTAACCATCGCATTCGGTGTTGACGCGCACGACCAGAGCATCGAATGTCGGTATGGTGCGGGAACATCCGAGCTGTGCGGTCCAGGTGGTTTCGCCGGTGCGCAGATCGAAGGCCGCGATATCGATGCCGAGGGTGAACAGGCCCTGGCCGTGGGTCACATCGAGCGCATCCCACGGGAGGTCTTCCCACGACGTCCCCGTGGCGAACTGGCGCGTCCAATAGGCGTCCGGGTCGGCGATGGTGCCCGAATGCACGCGCACGTCATCGGATTCGACGTCGCCCTCGGCGATGTACAGTCGGTCGTCCACGGCGGCCATCGCGAAGATCTGCCAATCGACCGGAGTGCGGGTGACGGTTCCGTCGGCGGTGTCGATACCGATGAGCGCGGCATCGTCGGCGGAAAATCCGGTGTAGCAGACCAGCGACCCGTCGACGGGCACGTCGGCACAACCGCCGAGGCCGGCCGCAGGCGCCTCCCAGCGCTTCTCCCCCGTCTCGGCGTCGAAGCCGTACAGGATCGGATCACGCAATCCCGAATCGCCGGCAACGCCGATCACCGTCGCGACGGTATCACCGGCGTCGACGAAACCCGCGCCGCCCAAATCGAATTCGGTGCCACCGGCCGGATCGCGGAATTCCGCGAACGCCTGCCCGTAGATGGCAGCGGCGTCGACCGACCATGCCAGGCCAGGCGCCGCGTCGTTCGTACCGGTGATCTTGCGGGTGCCGTCCTCCGGCTGCATCAGTACCGCAACCGCGCCTGCGCTGGTGAGAACAGCCGCGACGGCCGCGAGCACCAAGTTGCGCACGCCAGGCGCCCACGCCATTACGAGACCTCCAGGCCGGGAGCCAGCGCGATGGCTTCGAGTTGCGTCGTGGACAAAGGTTGCGCGGGGGCCTCCGCTCGCGAGGTGACCTGAATCCGGTTGCCGGACTTGTGGGTGACGATCACGCCGCGAAGCAGCTCGGTGGCCGGCACGCCCGACCGGGCGACCGCGGTCGTCGATTCCACACTCTCCACGACCGTCCCATCGGGCAGCTCCCTCTGCGTGACGACGCGATCGCCCGACTCCGACGGCCGCTGTGGCACGGTGGGCTCGCCCTGCTCGATGGTGATGACGACGCTCAGCCGCGACTGCTGCCCGTCCGCGCTCACTCGGACCTCCTGGCACACCCCGCCCGACCCGTACCCGCCGGGCCGCAGATCCCCCAGCGGGCGATCGAGAACCAGCCCATCGAGCCGGACCCCGGCCAGCACCGCACCCCACCGACGGGCCGTTGCTTCGTCGACCACCGGCGTCTGGACCTCTGACGTCGAACACGTTTCGGGCGGATCCGGCGTCCCTGCCGGGACCGGCGCGGAGACACGCACACCGGGTGTGGTGGCCACAGCGATCAACTCGTCCATGGTCATCGGGACCGACCCGGTGGGTTCACCGCCGTTCGGGGCATCGGTCGCGGTGGCGGTGACCCTGCTGCCATCCGGGACATACGCCGTCACGGTACGGGAGAGCGTGCGCACGCCATCGGTCTCCGACCATGTGTCGTCGAGGTCGATCGTCGTGCCGTCATCGAGAACACGCCGTTCGTCGAGTTGACCCGCGACGCACGGCGGAACCGGATCACCGGATCCGCGCACCGTCACCGATAACGATCCCGTGCGGTCGCCGCGCAGGATCGTGGACTGGGCGTGGGTGAACCCGCCGAACTTCGCTGCCTCGGGAGATGCGTCGGGATCGCCGAGAATCGGCTGGAAGAACAGGGACTCGCCGACCGGGACGAAGCCGAGATCGATCTCCTCCGGCAGCGACTGCTGCAACGCGGCCGACATCGCGACGGCTTTGGGCCCGGAGAACCACGGATACGCCGGGTTGTCGTAACCGAACTCGTTCACCGCGGCCCAGCCGAACAGCCCACCCTCGCCGGGTGGCTCGACCACCGCACAGCCGGGAATCTGCGTCGGATACGTCACCGGCGGCGTCACATAGGTGTGCTGCTCGGTCGGCTGCGGTGCGACGCTGGTCGTGGTCGGCGGCGCCGTCGTCAACTCGGTCTGCGGTTCGTGCAGCAGCCCACCGACGATCACCCCGCCGGCCACGATCGCCACGCACACCAGCGCCGTCGTCCAACCGCTGACCGCGCGCGATGGCGCGGCAGTCCGTTCAGCCCCCGTCGAGTCCGGCACACTCGGCTCCTTCCGATCCCGCCATTAGATCACCCCCTCCGACAGAAACCGCCGACCGTCAGCCACAGAACGCATTCGAGCATTGAGGTAACGCTGTTCCGGAAGGCTTGTGCTGAGGCGCGCGGCCTCCGCGTAGCTCGCCAGAGCCGCGGCGCAGTCGCCGGTCATTTCCAGCAGGTGAGCGCGGACCGCGTGGGTGCGGTGGTGGCGGCGCATGGCCGGGTCGTCCAGTAGCGGATCGATCAGGGCGAGCCCCTGTTCCGGGCCGAAGGCCATGGCCACGGCGACGGCGCGGTTGAGGGTGACGGCCGGGCTGGGGGCGATGCGGTCCAGCATGGTGTAGAGGACGCAGATCTGGGGCCAATCGGTGGACTCCCAGGTGGGCGCTTCGGCATGGACCGCGGCGATCGCGGCCTGGAGCTGGTAGCGGCCGACGTGGCCGCGGGGCAGGATCGTTTCCAGGATGCGGACGCCTTCGGCGATCAGCTCGGAATCCCAACGGGTGCGGTCTTGTTCGGCGAGCGGGACGAGATCGCCGTGATCGCTGCGGGTAGCCGCGCGGGCGTGGGTGAGCAGCATGAGGGCGAGGGCGCCGGCTACCTCGTCGTGGTCGGGCACCACGCGGTGCAGTTGGCGGGTGAGGCGGATGGCTTCGCCCGCCAGGCCCGGATCCAGCAGTGCGGTGCCGCCGGTTCGGGTGTGGCCCTCGGTGAACATGAGGTGGCAGACGTCGAGTACGGCCGCGATCCGAGCCGGAAGCTCGGTTGCCGCGGGCAAGTCGAAAGTGGCTTGCGCGGCGCGTAATCCGGTTCGTGCACGGGAGAGGCGTTGCGCCATCGTGCGCTCGGGCACCAGGTAGGCGGCGGCGATCTCGGCGGTGGTCAGGCCGGCGACGGCATGCAGCGTCAACGCGACCTGGGAGGGGCGGCTCAGGCTCGGGTGGCAGCAGAGCAGGAACAGGCGCAGGGTGTCATCGCCGGTGGCCGGTGGGTCGGCGTCGGCCGCAGGCGCGAGGTCGTCATCGGCGCGGCGTGCGTGGGCGACCGATTCCTCGCGTTCGATGCGCGCGAGATCGGCTCGCTGACGGTCGATCAGCCTTCGCGACGCCACCCGGATCAACCAGCCGCGCGGGTTGTCCGGCACCCCGTCGCGCGCCCACTGCACGGCCGCGGCCTCGGCGGCCTCCTGTGCGGCGTCTTCGCAATCGCCGAGATCGCCGTGCCTGCGCAGCAGGGCGGTGAGCACGTGCGGCGCCTCGCGACGCCACACCTGCCCCACCGCCTCCGTGCTCACTGGTCCTCGCCACCCGGCCACATGGTTGGACGCAGCTCGACCGTTTCGCCGGGACCCGCGAACTGAGCGGCGAGCTGCTCGGCGCGTTCGTGGCTGTCGACGTCGATCAGGAAGAAGCCGGCCAGATGCTCCTTCGATTCCGAATACGGCCCGTCGGTCGGCAGGGGCTTGCCGTCGTCCCAGCGGTACAGCCGAGCGGACTCCGGCGTCCCGAGCGCCTCACCGCCGATCAGTTCGCCCCTGTCCTGCATCTCGGTGAGCAGCCGCTCGAAATCGGCGTTGATCCGCTCCCGCTCCTGCTCGGGCAAGGCCTGGAACTCGGGCAGGAAATCGCCGGTGGGATGCCCCCACGGCTGCGGATTCGAATGAATCAGGATCACGTACTTCATCGATGCTCCTCGGTCTGGTGCGGTGACGGACCGGTCCGGGTCCATCCTCACCCGGAACGTCGGAGCCGGGGGCACGCGAATCGACATCCCGGCCGAAATTTTTCGCCGGTCCGCTCGGTGTGATCGGGATCACCGAACCACGCGTTGCTAGATACCCCTAGGGGGTATAGGTTTGTGGCAACGGACGAACAAGCCACAGACGACGAGCGGTAAGGACGACGATCATGAGCACCACTGCCCACACCAACCATTCGGCACACACCACCCATCCCGGACCGGATGGTCATGCCACGGCTCACGCCGACCATGCGGGCCACGACGCCGCCGCACTGACGGCCCACACCGGGCACGCCGATCATGGTGATCACGCAGCCCACGGCGGTCATGGAGCGCACGGCGATCACGCAGCCCACACCAACCGAGCAGCGCACGGGAACCACGCAGCGCACGCCGACCATGCGGACCATGCGGCCCACGCCGGCCATGCAGACCACTCAGCTCACGGCGCATCAGAATTCCCTGGCGGTCTCCTGATCACCCAGGACGGCTACACCCTCGAACTCGCCGACACGATCATCCAGCCGGGCGAGGTCGATTTCCGGTTCCGGATCATCGGCCCGGACGGCCGGCCGGTCACCGACTACACCCCGATCCATGACAAGCAACTGCATCTGATCGTCGTGCCGCGCGAGCTGACCGGGTTCTGGCATGTGCATCCGGAACTGTCGGCGGACGGCACCTGGTCGGTGCGGTTGAACCTGCCGGACGCGGGCGCATATCGGGTGTTCACCGACATTTCGCCACAGGCGCTCGGAAAGACCATCACGCTGGGCGCGGATCTGGCGGTGGCCGGCGAGTACGCGCCTCGGCCGGTTCCGGAGGCGGCCCGGAAGTACCAGGTGGACGGCTACGAGGTCGAGCTCGCGGGCGATCTCACCACCGGCGCGGGCAGCCTGCTCACCCTCACCGTGCGCAGGGACGGTGCCCCGGTCACCGATCTGCAGCCCTACCTCGCCGCATTCGGTCACCTCGTGATCATCCGGGCCGGCGATCTGGCCTACGTCCACGTCCACCCGAACGGTGAACCGGCGGACGGCGTCACCGCCCCCGGCCCGGACATCTCGTTCCACACCGCGGTCCCTGGCCCCGGCACCTACCGGCTGTTCCTCGACTTCGAGCACGGCGACACGGTCCGCACCGCGGCGTTCACCGTGCGCACCCCGCAAGGCTGATCCGAGCAGATGCTCCTGTGGACGGCGGCCGCCGACCTCCGACTACGCATCCGACGTGGGGCACTCAGATGTCTGAGCGCCCCACGTCCGCGCGATACCCTGCGCTACTTGCTGTTCCGAGTCGCCGGCCCTTCGGGATCGGCGGCCAGCTCCTCCCAGAAATCCACGTACGCCTGCTCATGCCCGATACCGAGCTGGAGGATCCGGGCTCGCGCGACGGCGCGCACATCGCCTCCGGTGTGATCGATGGCGTCGTAGAGCTTGCGGTAGTGATCGAGCCAGCGGCGATGCTCCGCGGACTGGTGGCGGGCCAAGCCGACGACATCGTCCGGATCGCCGAGGTCGACGAAGAAGAGTTTGATCTGGGCCGGGTCCCTGGTTTCGGCGGGCGGGGTCGCGGGATCGGCGAGCCACTCGCGTAGGCGCTCGCGGCCCTTGCCGGTCAGGTGGAAGACCCGCCGCCTGCGCCCTCCTTCTTCGGCTTCCTCACGCAGCAGACCCTGTTCGGCCAAACGCACCGGGATCCGATAGAGCTGGGCGTGCGGAATCGGCCAGAAGTAGTCGACGCTCTCCTCGATGCGGGCCTTCAGGTCATAGGGGGTGAGCGGGCCGTGGCGGGCGATCAAGCCCAGCACGATGTGGTCCTGCGCTCCGAGATCCGCCATGTCGCCCTCCACACACCGATTGACACCGTCTCAGTGAGACTATACGTTCCTCTCGTTGCGACCGTATCAATGAGAGAATCCGTCGATGAGCTCAGCCGCTGTCCAACTGTTCGATAAGTGGACCGACATGTGGAATGGCGAACTCCAGCTGGTCGAGGAGATCATAGCGCCGGAATTCACCCTGCGGTACGCCCAGCCGGGCGCCGCCGACTACGACTCCATTCGCGATCGGCCGGCCTTCACCGCCCAGATCGCCCGGCTACGGCACCAGCGCCCGGATCTCCGCTTCGCGCCGCAAGGCAGTTTCGTCATCGACATGGACGAATCCGGCACCGGCCTGGTAGCCAGCCCCTACGGCGCGCGCTTCACCGCTGCCGACGGATCTGTGATCGACGTGAGCGGCACCGACATCCTCCGCGCCACCGGCGGGTTCATCACCGAAGTGTGGTCGGTTTCCGGCGGTCCGGGCGGGCGCCGGTTCTACTCGCCGGATGAGCTCGAGGATGCGGCGCGGGATTAGCATCGAAGATATGAACCTCGGCGGTTCGGCGGGTGGGGGGTGGCGTGGCGAGGAGTACTCGGCAGCCGCCGAGCATCATCGCGCGGTCGACGACTGGTTTCTGGCCCGCCATCCGCCTCGGGCGTGGGACACGGTGGTCGATCTCGGGTGCGGTACCGGGGAATTCACCGCGAAGATCAGCGCATCGGTTCCCGACGGACTGGTCATCGGAGTCGATCAGGACCCGTCCATGCTCGCCACCGCTCGGCGTCGGGCCGGCGCCAACCTGGAGTTCCTCACCGCTTCGGCCACGGATTTCGATGGCCTGATCCCGCCGGGGACGGTCGATCTCGTGGTGAGCCGCGCGATGTTGCACTGGCTGCCGATCTCGGCCTACCCGCGGGTCTTCGCCGCGGTGCACCGGGTGCTGCGTCCCGATGGCTGGTATCACTCCGAGTCTGCCGCGGCGGGAAACGCGCCAGGGGTGATCGGCCTGCTCGAGCGCGTCGCCCGCGCCCATGACCTGCGCCCGCCCGAACCGTTCCCGGAGCCGGCGCCCGTGGCCGAACTGCTCGCCGCGGCCGGATTCGTCATCCCCGACGACGGCGTGCGCGCGGTGCCGCAGCGTCGCCCGTTCACCCGCGACGAGCTGGCCGCCATGCTGCGCACCACCGCGGCGGTCGCACTCACCCGGCAGGCTCCCGCGGCCGCACACGCGCGCCTGGCCGAGGAACTCGCCGACGCCGTCGACGAATTGCGCGCCCCGGACGGCACCTACGACCAGACCTTCGTCCGGCTGGAGATCCTGGTCCACACACCGGTCCCCTAGCCTGCGGGCTCGATCCGACGAATTGTGCGCGCCACGAGGAATGCGGCGCACGTCAGGTAGATCGCGGCGATGACGAGGTCGAGGATCCCGGCGCCGAATTGCGCACGGTGGAATCGGTCGAGCGCGGCGACGGTGATGACGCCGGAACCGAAGAAGAATCCCGCGGTCAACGCGGGCAGCGCGATCCGAGCGGGCAGGAAGGCCGCGATCAGCAGCACCAGCGAGAAGACGAAATCCGGTGCGGCGAAGATATTGTCGGTGCGATAGGCGGTATCGAAGGTCAACTGGGCGATGAGCCAGGCGCTGACCGGGACGGCGGCGATCCGGGCGAACATGATCGTCGGCATGATGGACTCCTGAGGCAGCTCAGCGGTCGGGTTCGGACATCGACAGGATCGAGTCGACCAGACCCGGGAACTGGGTGCCGAGTTCGTCCAGCCGCAGCGTGTTCATGCGCTGACGGCCGACGTCGAACTGACGGATGATGCCGGCTTTGCGCAGGGCCTTGAAGTGGTGGCTGAGGGTGGAGGCGGCGACGTCGAGATCGAAGGTGCCGCACGGTCTGTCGCCGTCGGCGAGCAGGGCGCGCACGATCCGGCGACGGGTCGGGTCGGCCAGTGCGTGCAGCACATCATCGATCGCGATCTCCTCGATCGCGGGGTGGTCGGCGGACTTCCAACGCCCCAGCGGCACCGCAGCTGCGTCTCTTCGACACCTATCGAATAATGACAGCGTAGCCGCGTTCTTTTCGCCTGTCATCGAAAAGTGCGGGACAAACTTCGCGTCCCATGCGACTTCCGCCACCAGATCCACCTGATCGGGCTGCACATCCGCATGCTCATGAGCACGCACGCGAGATCGTCGGCGCGCTCATGCGCGAACGCGACGCGCTGCGCGAGGCCTGCGTCTATCCGCCGGGGGCGCCGTCCGTCCACGAACTGGCGACGGGCCAACGGTGTGGCCGCCCTGGCCGAGCGCGCAACGATCGGCGAACTTCGCCCTGCGACCCTGACGCCGAGGGCAGGCGGTCAGCGCTGCTTGCTGGTCCTGGCGCGACGACGTGCGGCCTGCATCTCGGCGAGTTCGCGTTCCAGCTCTTCGGCGATGCGGAACTGGCCGGTGTCGTAGATGCTGGTGGCCTGCACGACCTCGTGCAGCGCGGGTTCGGCCTCGGACTCCTTGCTCTTGGCTTTGCGCCCACGCAGCGCACCGATCTTCGGGCTGTCCGAGGAGGCGACGGCGCTGAACGCCGGGGCCGGTTCGGGCCGGTCGATGTTCACCGTGGGCTCGGCCGGCTTCGGCGCCACGGCCGAGCGGAAGGCCGTCGAGGTCGAGCGCGGCTCCGGCGCCGGGGCTTTCGCGGCGGGCTTCGACACCGGCTGGGCAGCACCGTTCGACGAGGCGCCCACCTTCGCGCTCGACGTGGTGGCAGCGCCGTTCACCGGCTCGCTCGTCTTCACCGAACGCTGCTCGGCCGTCCGCGCACCATCGGACGCGCCGGCAGCAGCCTTGCTCTCGGCCGCGACACCATTGGTGCCGGCACGCGTCGCCGAGGCCGGCGCCTTCTCGGCAGAACCGAGGAACACATCGTCGTCGAACGACACCGGGATCTTCGGCGTCGCCGGCTTGCCCGAGCTACGGAAAGCCGCCTTCGGCGCGGGCTCTGCGGCAGGCTCCTGCTCGAGCACCTCGGTCTCGGCCTCGGCGGCCTCACCCTCGATCTCCGGCTCCGCCGCCTCGGCCGGAACCTCCTCCCGCACCGCGGGTTCGGGATCCATCGACGCGGGCTGCTGCAACGCGTAATCCGGCGCGCTCAACCGGAAACTGTTGATGTCGGGCAGCCGATTGCGGATCTGCTCGGCCGGATCCGGCAATTCCCTGACCTGCTCGGTCGCCCGCGCGATGGCAAGACCGTACCGGGCGCTGACGGCGTCGTGGATGAGCAACGCGACGCCGATCATCACCGGAGCCACGGCGTGCACGGCAGCCTCGTACCACTGCGCGTCACGCACATACGGGTAGGTGTTCAGGCTGACAGTCAGGGCCAGCAGGGCGATTTCGGCGGCGGCGACCTTCTGGCGGTTGTCGACCACACCCCATTCGGCGACCTTGTTGGTGCCGATCATGATGATGATGAGGCAGACGCTGATCATCGCCTCGATCAGATAGCTGAACCAGTACAGCGGGTCGCCGGGCCCGCCGGGGGCGATGTTGTGCTGCACATTGACCGCCGACCACAACATGCCCGCCGCCACCACACCGGCCAGTGCGCGCAGCGACCACGAGCGGTGACGGTAGAGCGAGGCCAGTTTGGCGTGCGGACTGGATTCGCGCTGCTGGTTGGCGATTGCCTTGCGGGCTAACAAGAGATCTCGAATGTCGGCCTTCTCGATTTCTTCGGTGGTCTGCCTGGCACGGTCGGCGGCGGCGGCCGCCGCCTGGGCCTGTTTCCAGCGTTGTGCCCGGTCCTGGACGCGAATGCGCTCGGCGAGTTCGCGTTCGGCGCGCAGTTCTTCTTCCGACAGCGCGTCGGTGAGCGCCGGATCGAACTGGTAGGCCAGCCGGCCGCGGGCTTTCTCGACCCGCTGCGCCAGCTGTGAGACCTCGTCCTCGACGGGCCGCGCGATGGGGTGCTCGATGGTCACATCGACTCCCTGCGGCACGGATCGGAAGGCGGGCAGACGATCACACGTGGCTGTGGCACCCCACATTCATAGTCGATGCACCGTTGTCGGCGAAACCATTGATTCCCATCGACGGTGCGCACAAGCCCGCGCGAACCCGGTGACGGCCGACACATCCGGCAACTGTATAGTTGGCCGACGCAACTAGTTGCTGTTGCTAAACAATTCTGCTGGGGCGCACAGCCTGATCACGCGCCGCCCATCCGGTCGACGGCCGCGCCGCAGCGCGCGCTCCCCAGCCACGGCTACCAGACCAGAATCAGGGCTCACATGACCACATCGACCACCCGGGCGGACGCGGGGCCCCCGGAGACCGGCGAGAGCACCACCCTGTCACATCGGCAGGTGCTGACGATTCTCTCCGGCCTGTTGCTCGGCATGTTCCTGGCCGCGCTGGACCAGAACATCGTGAGCGTCGCGATCGTCAAGATCGCCAACAGCTTGCACGGCTTCGACGAACAGGCGTGGGCCACCACCGCCTATCTGATCACCGCGACCATCACCACACCGCTGTACGGCAAGCTCGCCGACATCTACGGTCGCAAACCGTTCTATCTCATCGCGATCGGGCTGTTCGTCATCGGTTCGGTGGCCTGCACCTTCGCCACCTCGATGTATCAACTCGCCGCGTTCCGCGCGTTCCAGGGTCTCGGCGCGGGCGGGCTGATGTCGCTGGCGTTCACCATCATCGGCGACATCGTGCCTGCCCGCGAACGGGTGCGCTACCAGGGCTATTTCATGATCGTCTTCGGTGGCGCGACGGTGCTCGGCCCGGTGCTCGGCGGCTTCTTCTCCGATTACGACATCCTCGGCGGTATCGAGGGGTGGCGCTGGGTGTTCCTGGTGAACGTGCCGGTCGGGGTGCTGGCGATGATCGTGGTGGCGAAGGTGCTCAATGTTCCGCATCAACGGCAGAACCACCGCATCGACTGGCTCGGCGCGATAGCCCTGGCGATCTGTGTGGTGCCGCTGCTGATCGTGGCCGAACAGGGCAGGCATTGGGGCTGGGATTCGCACAAGGCGCTGACCTGCTACGGCATCGGCGCGGCCGGGCTGCTGCTGTTCGTGCTGATCGAGTTCCTGATGAAGGACGCGGCGCTGATCCCGCTGCGGTTGTTCAAGAACTCGACGTTCAGCGTCACCATCGCGGGCGGATTCATCGTCGGTGTGGCGATGTTCGGCGCGATCACCATGGTGCCGCAGTACTTCCAGGTGGTGCGCGGGTATTCGCCCACCAAAGCGGGGCTGCTGATGCTGCCACTGGTGCTCGGCATCATGATCGGTTCCGGTGTGGCCGGGCAGATCACCAAACGCACCGGCCGCTACAAGATCCTGCCGGTGGCGGGCACCTTCATCATCGCGGTGGGCGCCGTGCTGTACGCGCAGGTGCATTACGACAGCGCACTGTGGCAGCCGCTGGTCTACGGCGGCGTCATCGGGCTCGGGCTCGGCGCCTGCATGCAGACGCTGATCATCGCCGCGCAGAACGCGGGCCCGCGGTCGGATATGGGTGTGTCGACGGCATCGGCGACGTTCTTCCGGCAGATGGGCGGCACCCTCGGCGTCGCGATCTTCCTGACCATCCTGTTCAATCTGCTGCCGCGCAAGATCACCGACGCGTTCGGCGGCACGCTGCCGCCCGGCTTCGACGCCGCCGCCCTCGGCGACCTGCAAAGCAACACCAGTGTGATCGCCACGCTGCCGCCGGAGGTGCGGGCGCCGATCCTGACCGGCTTCACCGACTCCATGCAGGGCGTGTTCTATGCCGCGGCCGCGGTGGCGTTGCTGGCGTGTGTGGTGCTGATGTTCATGAAGGAGATCCCGCTCCAGGACGCACCGATACCGGCGACCGCACCGGATGCGGCGTCGACCGGCAAGGCAGCCGCTTCGTCCTGGGACGAGGATCAGGTGTGGGAAGGCGCCGCGCAGGCGCTGTCGGAGCCCGAGCCGGTGCTGGCCGCCGCCGCGGCCAGGCACGCGGAGTCCAACGGTCACAGCGCGCCCGAGGCCAGCGTGACCGCCGCGTTCGCGCCCCGCGGCGACTTTGGCGAGGACGTCGCGATCGCCGGTCGGGTCCATCGCGAGGACGGGCAGCCGGTCCCCGACGCGGCGCTCACCCTGATCGATCCGAAGGGCCGTCAGGCCGCGCGCGCCACCGGTGATGCGCATGGCGCATTCGCCTTCCCGACCGCGGACGCGGGCAGCTATGTGCTGATCGCGTCGGCGAGCGGGCATCAGCCCACCGCGGTCAATGTGACCGTCGGGCCACAGCCGCAGCGACTCGATCTGACGCTGCTCGGGTCCGGGCGGCTGTCCGGTGTGGTGCGTTCGGCCGGCAGCGGAGATCCGCTGACCGGTGCGACCGTGACATTGACCGATCAGCGGGGCGAGGTGGTAGCCGCGGCGGTGACCGGCGCGGACGGCGGCTATGTGTGCGAAGGCGTGGTCGCTGGCTCCTACACGCTGGTGGCAGTAGCCGACCATATGCGCCCGGACGCCAGCACCCTCGCGGTGCCCGACACCGGTGTGCTGCGCCACGATATCGAGCTCACGCCGATGGCGGTGCTGGTCGGCACGGCCGCAACCGAGGACGGCCGCACCGTTGCCGACGCCCAGATCACCGTGCTCGACGCCACCGGCGAACTGACCGCCACCACCCGCACCGATGAGCACGGACGGTACGTGGTGCCGGATCTTCCGGTCGGCCGGTACACGATCGTCGCGCGCGGATATCCGGCGGTCTCCGGGCAGGTGATGGTGTCCGGCGGTGAGGTGTCGCACGACGTGCGACTCGGTTACGACACCGGCGACTGAGCTGCGGCCGGGCCGCGGTGGCCACGATCGGCTGTTGCCTATCGAGCGGCCGGAAGTTCCTGCGGGGCCGGGGAATCGGCGCGCGCCCCGTCGGACCCGAGCACTGCCGCCGGGCGCAGATCCAGCCGGCGCAGCAGCTGGGCGTTGATCGCGACGACCACCGTGGACGCCGACATCAGCAGCGCACCCACTTCCATCGGCAGGGTGAACCCCCACGGCGCCAGCACGCCGGCGGCCAGCGGCACCGAGACCAAGTTGTATCCCGCTGCCCAGCTGAGGTTTTGGATCATCTTGCGATAGGTGGCGCGCGAGAGTGCCATCACCGACAGCACCGAGCGCGGGTCGTCACCGGCCAGCACCACGCCGGCCGAGGCGATGGCCACGTCGGTGCCGGCGCCGATGGCCAGGCCCACATCGGCCTGCGCCAGCGCTGGTGCGTCGTTGACGCCGTCGCCCACCATGGCGACGGTGCGGCCCGCCGCTTGCAGCGACGTCACCTTGGCGCCCTTGTCCTGCGGCAACACACCGGCGAAGACCTCGTCGATACCCAGCTGCCGGGCCACCGCATGCGCGACCGGGGCGGCGTCACCGGTGATCATGGCGACGTGCACACCGCGCTCGTGCAGAGCGGCGACGGCCTGGCGCGATTCCGGGCGGATCTCATCGGCCAGGGCGAGCGCGCCGATCACCGCGCCGTCGCGGATGACGTGCAGCACCGTGGCGCCCTGTGCCGCCCACGCAGCGGTTTCCGGCAGTTCGGACAGGCCGTGTTCGCCGAGCATGCCCGGCCCGCCGACGCCGACCTTCGCGCCGTCGACGCGCGCGGTGACGCCGACACCGTTGCGGGCGGCGAAATCCGTCGCGGCCGGAACGCGGTCGCCGCGCTGTTCGGCCGCGGTGACGATCGCGCGCCCCAGCGGATGTTCGCTGTCGCCTTCGACGGCAGCGGCCAGTACCAGGGCCTGATCGGCGTCGTATCCGTCGCCGCCCGCGATATCGACCACCGCGGGTTCGCCCTTGGTGAGCGTGCCCGTCTTGTCGAAGAGCACGGCGTCGACGGTGCGCATCGCCTCCAGCGAACGACGATCGGTGATGAGTACCCCCGCCTTGGCCGCTCGTTCGGTCGCGATCGACACCACCAGCGGAATGGCCAGCCCCAGTGCGTGCGGGCAGGCGATCACCAGGACCGTGATGGTGCGGGTGACGGCGGCGTCGGGTTCGCCGAGGGCAAGCCACACCGTCGCGGTGATCACCGCGGCTCCCGCGGCGAACCAGAACAGCCAGCCCGCGGCCCGGTCGGCGAGCACCTGTGCTCGTGACGACGAGTTCTGCGCCTCGCTGACCAGACGCCGGATGCCTGCCAGCGCGGTATCGTCACCGACCGCGGTGATCCGGACCCGCAACGCGGAATCGGTGCTGACGGTGCCCGCGACGACCCGATCGCCCGGCGCGCGCCGTACGGCGACCGATTCGCCGGTGATCATGGATTCGTCGACGTCGGCGCTGCCGGATTCGACCACCCCGTCGGCGGGCACCCGGCCGCCCGGGCGCACCACCACCAGGTCGCCTTCGGACAACTCGGAGACCGCGACGGTGGTGATGTCGTCGCCGTCGACCCGTTCGGCCTCGTCGGGCAGCAGCGCCGCCAGCGATTCCAGCGCACTCGACGCCTGCCCCAGCGACCGCATCTCGATCCAGTGCCCGAGCAGCATGATCACGATCAGCAGCGCCAGCTCCCACCAGAAATCGAGCTCATGGGAGACGAGGCCGAGCACCGCGGCCCACGACGCGAAGAACGCCACCGTGATGGCCAGCGCGATCAGCAGCATCATGCCCGGCTGTCGCGCCCGGATCTCGCCCGCCGCGCCGGCGAGGAACGGCCGCCCGCCCCAGACATACATGACCGTCCCCAGCACCGGCGAAATCCAGGTGACCGGCCCATTGTGCGGCAGCTCGTACCCCAGCAGATCCGCGAACATCGCATTCGCACCGACCACCGGCACCGCCAGCACCAGCATGTACCAGAACAGCCGCCGGAACTGTGCCACATGATCCCCGTGGCCGGCGTGGCCGGCTTGTCCGTGCCCGGCATGCCCAGCGTGGCCGTGCCCGCTGTGTCTTGTGTCGCTGTGACCGGCGTGACCGGCGGCCTCGTGCCCTCCATGAGCCGCATGGCCGTGCCCACCACGCCCAGTATGCGGGCCATGACCGGCATCGCCGCGCCCGTCATTTCCACCGCCTGCGTGCTCGCCCTGGCCGCCGGCATCACCGTGCCCGCGCCGTCGGTGACCGCCGTGGTCCTCCCGATAGCCCCCGTGCTTCTCATGGCCCTCACCGTGGGCAGGTGCGCCTCCAGCGGCCGCGCCGCGGGCCGGACCGCTGCTCGGCAGCTCAGCGCTCTCGTCGGTGCGTGGGGTCGGGTCTTGGTTCGATTCGTGATCGGGGCCCATATCCCCGACGGTACCCATCCGGGGTATTTCTCACAGCCGGTCCAGTCGAGTCGGTCGCTCCTCGGCGCATAGGAGTGAGGTCGGCCTGCGGTCGGCGCGAACAACCGCGCTCTGCCGATTGGTCGGGACCGCACCGGGTACGCGGCAATCATGGAGCTACTCGTGATCCTCGCAATTCCCATCGCGGTCGCGGCGGTGATCATCTACCGCAAGACGACCGGAAAACATCCGAATGAGCCGTTGACCCCGGACAACGACGGTGAGTAGGCCTGTCATGACGTCTATGGACCCCGATCCGTCCCGCACTCCCGATCTCGAACCCGGCGGCGGGGTCGCGCCGGGCGCGACACCGCCGGATACGCCGCAGACCTCCGGTCTGTCGGCGCCCGAACCCGACACCCGCCATCATTTCCCGTTCACCGGCATCGCGGCGATTCTGGTGACGGTCCTGGTCGTGGCCGTGTTCCTGGTGGTGGCGGTGGCGCTGGTGATCTCGCTCGGGTGAGCGCGGCCCGCGATTGAGCACCGTGAACCCGGGTAGGCCCCGAACATGGCACCGACGATCGACCAGCTGCTGCACGCGCTCACCCGCGCGGCGAACGCACTGACCGAGGCCGGGATACCGTTCGCGGTGGCCGGCGGCTGTGCGGTGTACGCGCGCGGCGGGCCCGCCTCCGACCATGATGTGGACCTGTTCGTCCGGCCCGCCGATATCGGCGAGGTGCGCAGCGTGCTGGCTCGTACGGGCCTGCGGGTGGCCGACGCGGCCGAGGACTGGCTGACCAAGGCCTACGACGGCGACACCCTCATCGACGTCGTCCACCGCCCCAACGACCGCGCCGTCACCGACGAGATGCTGGCGCGGGCCGAGGTGATGCCGGTGGGCCCGACCCGGGCGCCGGTCATCTCCGGCACCGATCTGATGGTCGACAAGCTGCTCGTCTTCAGCGCGCACCGGCTCGATCTCAGCCCGCTGCTGCGCATCGCCCGCGATCTGCGCGAACAGGTGGATTGGCCGTCGGTGCGCGCCCAGACCGAACATTCGCCCTACGCCAAAGCGTTCCTCGGGCTCATCGACGATCTCGGGATCGCCGACACCGGAAGAGGCAACTGATGCCAGTGACCCAGGATCCCGGATCCACTCCGCCGCAGTATCTGGTCGCCCGGTTGCGCCGCGCGCTGGCCGAGGATCCGCGCACCGCCGAACTGGGTGTGCAGATCCATATCCGCGGCGGTGTCGTCGTCCTCGACGGCGAAGTCACCAGCGCCGAACGAAAACAGCGGCTCGAAGACGCGGTGCGCGAACTCGTGCCAGAGGCCCGCATCCACAACGAGGTCCGGGTGGGCACGGCGAACCAGCCGGGGCCGAGCGAGGAGTTGCGCTGACGGCACGGCCCATCGAGCGGAAGGAGTTGGCAGGCATGCGGATCGCGGCGGTCGGAGACATTCATCTGGGGACCGATTCACGCGGATTGCTGCGCCCGGCGCTACAGCAGCTTCCCGAGCGCGCCGATGTGCTGCTGCTGGCCGGTGATCTCACCAAACACGGGACCGTTGACGAGGGCCGCGTCGTCGCCGAAGAATTCGCGGATCTGCCGGTGCCGGTGATCGCCGTGCTCGGCAATCACGACTATCACAGCGACGCGCAGGACGAGATCACCGATCTGCTCGGCGGGCACAACATCACGGTGCTGGAAGGATCCGCCACGACCGTGGAGATCGACGGCTCGACGCTCGCCGTCGCGGGCACCATCGGCTTCGGCGGCGGCTTCGCGGGCAAATGCGCCAGTGTGTTCGGTGAGCGGATGATGCGCGATTTCGCCGGACGCGCAGTGGCCCTGGCCGATTCGCTGCGGGTGGCGCTGGCCGGCTGCGACGCCGACGTCACCGTGGCGTTGACCCACTACTCCCCCGTCACCGATACCCTGCACGGCGAACCACCCGAGATCTATCCGTTCCTCGGTTCCTATCTGCTCGGCGAGGCGATCGATGACGCGGGAGCGGACCTGGCCCTGCACGGGCATGCGCACGCCGGACGTGAACACGGCACCACCCCGGGCGGGATCCGGGTCCGCAATGTCGCGCAGCCGGTGATCCGGGCCGCGTACACCATCTACGACCTGCGGTCGGCGCCCGAGCCGGCGCGCGTGGGCCGCCCGGGCGCGGTGCGCTGAGGACCTGTTCGCCCCACGCCCCAGGCACCAACGACAGGAGGCAACCATGCAGATCGGGTACAAACTGGCGGCCGAAGCGTTCGGCCCCGAGGAGCTGATCCGGCAAGCGGTGCAGGCCGAGGCCGCGGGCTTCGACTTCGTGGAGATGAGCGACCATTTCCATCCGTGGCTGGACAACCAGGGCCATTCCTGCTTCGCCTGGACCGCGCTCGGCGCCATCGCCGCCCGCACCGAGCGGATCGGTCTCGCCACCGGCGTCACCTGCCCGATCATCCGGTATCACCCGGCGATCGTGGCGCAGGCCGCGGCCACGCTCGCGCTGATCTCGCAGGGCCGGTTCACCCTCGGCATCGGCTCCGGTGAGCGGCTCAACGAGCATGTGGTCGCGCGGGAGTTCCCGCCGATCGCGGTGCGTCAGGACATGCTGCGCGAGGCGCTGGAGATCATCCGCTTGCTGTGGCGTGGCGGCTACCAGTCCTATGACGGGCGGTATCTGTCGATCTCCGATGCCAGGGTCTTCGATCTACCCGAGAGCCCACCGCCCATCGCGGTGGCCGCGGGAGGACCCGACGCCGCCCGGATCGCCGGCGAATTGGGCGACGGCCTGTTCGCCACCGAGCCCGAGGCGCGCATCGTCGAGGACTATCGCGCGGCGGGCGGGACGGGGCCGCGCTACGCCGAGGTCGGCATGGCGTGGGCGCCCGATGAGCAGAGTGCTGCCGAAGCCGCGCATGAAACGTCGCGCTGGGCGGTGACCGGCTGGAAGGTGATGAGCGAGTTGCCGAATCCGGTGAACTTCGCGGCGGCGACCACGACCGTGCGCGTCGAGGACATCCGCGAGGCGATGGCCTGCGGGCCCGATCCGGCCCGCTATCTGGCGGCGGCGCAGAACTACGTCGATGCCGGGTACGACCATCTGGTGATGCAGAACGCCGGCCCCGATCCGGACGGGTTCATCGACTTCTATCAGCGAGAACTGGACAAACCGATGCGTGAGCTCACCGCACGGACCTGAGCGCGGCTCCCAGCCTCGAGGCACGGGTCGGCCGGCCAGCGCCGGTACGGTGACCTGCGTATCCGCGGCCGTGCCGGGTATCGCTGCGATATGACCCACTTCAGACGTTGGGGCGCGGTGTATCTGCTGGTGCTGTTGTTCGCGGGCTCGTGGGCCGCGCAGTTCGTCACCCAGCTCAGCGATTACCGCAGCACCCAGGAAGCGCTCGGGCAGCCCTTCGAATGGGGCGGCTACCTGCACAATTTCTTTGCCAGCACCTTCGAGAACTGGCAGAGCGAGTGGCTGCAGCTGATTTTCCAGGCGATTCTGCTGCTCGGCGCCAAGCATTGGCTGTTCGCCGTCGATGCCGAAGATCTCGAACGAATCGAGAACAAGATCGATGCGGTCAACGCCACGCTGGCCCGCACCGGACCGGTTGTCTGAGCCGTTGATTGTTCACGCGCGAGGCGGGTACCCGTCCCGCAGACAGGAGGTGTGTCATGCCGAAGGAATGGACCGACAAACAGGAACGGCAGTACGAGCACATCAAGGATTCGGCCAAGGATCGTGGTGCGGGCACCAAGCGCGCCAAGGAGATCGCGGCCCGCACGGTCAACAAGAACCGCGCCCAATCCGGTCAGTCCAAGACCGCGAGCCGCTCCTCCACCCGTGATGTCTCGCCGCAGCATCGTGGCGGCAAGCGTTCGCACAGTGGCTCGAAGGGCCCGACCCGCGACCAGCTGTACAACGAGGCCAGACAGCGCAACATCAAGGGCAGGTCGAAGATGTCCAAGGCGCAGTTGGCCAAGGCCCTCGGCCGGTCGTAGGGCTCACCGATGAGCACCACCGCGCGGCGCGCTGCGCAGAAGCCGCCCGGTGCCGCCGAGTTCGTGCCGCCCGACGCGGATCTCGAGCAGTTACGCGAGGCCGCGGCGGGCTGCCGCGGCTGCGAGCTGTACCGCGAGGCCACCCAGACCGTCTTCGGTGAGGGCCCGTCCGCCGCACGGGTGGTGATGGTCGGCGAACAACCCGGTGATCAGGAGGACCGCGCGGGCCATCCGTTCGTCGGCCCGGCGGGCCGGCTGCTCGATCGTGCCCTGGCCGAGGCCGGTTTCGACCGCGATGAGGTGTATGTGACCAACGCGGTCAAGCATTTCAAGTTCGTCGAACGCGGCAAACGCCGCATCCACAAACAACCGAGCCGCACCGAGGTGGTGGCCTGTTCGGCGTGGCTCACCGCCGAACTCGACCTGGTGGCACCGGATCTGGTCGTGTGCCTGGGCTCGGTGGCCGCCAAGGCGGTGCTCGGCCCCTCGACCACGGTGGGAGAGTTGCGCGGCGTCGTGCTCGATCGTCCCGGCTATCAGGTGACGGCGACGGTGCATCCGTCGGCGGTGCTGCGCTCCACCGACCGCAAGGCCGCCTACGCCGAGTTCGTCGGCGATCTGGCCCGCATCCACGACATGGCACTGCCTTGATCACCGATGATCACCGACCAGCCCCCTCCCGGCAGACCCGCGAGACGAAGGAGCCGGCGTGCGAACCGACCAGCTGACCCAACCGATTCCCCCGCACGAACCCGATCCGGTGCCCCCTGCCCCGCCACCGGCTCCGATTCCCGAACCCGAGCCGGTGCCGCCTGCCCCGCGACCGGGCGATCCGCCGACGCCGCCGATCCCGCCGCCACCGGACCCGGGCCCGTCACCTGATCCGATGCCACCGACCCCGGTGTGAGCCGGCCACATTCAGTCGCGCAACGCCTGCTCGCGCACCCAGTCCAGGGTGCGCGACAGGATGCGGGATACGTGCATCTGGGAGACGCCGAGCTGTTCGGCGATCTGATTCTGGGTCATCGATTCGAAAAACCGCATGCGCAGCACCTGCTGCTCTCGTTCGGGTAGCTCGGCGATATACGGCTGAACCGCAAGATAGTCCTCGACGTATTGGTAGGACGGCTCCTCCACGCCGAGCGATTCGGTGAGCGGCAGCGGCGCGTTTTCGGAATCATCGCCGCCGGTCACCGTGTCGATCGAGGAGCTCTGGTAGGCGTTGCCCGCGATCAAGGCCTGCGTCACCTCGACCAGGTCGACGCCGAGTTCCTCGGCCAGTTCTCTGGCCCGCGGCATCCGGCCCAATCGCTGCGAGAGTTTGTCGGTGGCGGGTCCGATGGTGAGCTGAATCTCCTTGACCCGCCGCGGAACTCGCACCGACCAGGTGTTGTCGCGGAAGTACCGGCGGACCTCGCCCATGATCGTCGGGACCGCGAAGGACAGGAACGACGATCCACGCACGGGATCGAACCGGTCGATCGCATGCAGCAGGCCCACCCGCGCCACCTGCAGCAGGTCTTCGAACATTTCGCCGCGCCCGGCGAACTTGCGCGCGATGTGTTCGGCCAGCGGCAGGCAGCGGTCGACGATCTCCTCGCGCATCCGGTCGTGGCGAGGATCGTCACCGGGGATTGCGGCGAGTTTGTCCAGCAGCGGCTCGATGTGGTCGTAGCTGTCCTCGCCGGAATGGCGGCGGGCCTGACGAGGCCGCTGCCGCTCAGCCGCCATCGGAGCCCCCGCGCACCCACGTGAAGCGCGCCGTGGTGGGGTATCCGCCTGCGTTCTGGTCGAAGGGATGTTGCTCGGTGCTGATCGACTCGGTCAGGGTGCGCACGATGTGCCAGCCGAAGCTGTGCCGTTCGCCCACCGCTTCGGTGGCCGCCACCGACGTCACCGCGACGGTCATCCGATTTTCGCCATAGCTGAAATCGCAGGTGAGTTCCGAGCCGGGGACGGCGTCCAGAATCAGCGAGGTCGCCACCTCGTCGAGCGCGAGGCGGATATCGGTGACCTCGTCCAGGGCGAAGTCCGCGATCAACGAGACGGTTTCGGTCAGTGCGCGCAACATCAGCAGCTGGCCCAGTTCCGCGGGCACACGCACACCCACCGTCGTCGTGGGGTCCGCGGTTATGCGGGAAACATGCTCGGTCATGCGCACCACCTTGTCCGCCCTGATCGGGTGTCATCTGCTCGCTTACCCGGCATCATCCGCGCGAAACGCGCGGCGCGGACTATCCGGGGATGCGTTGATGCACGGTGAGCAGCAGATGATCGAACTCCGAACGCAGCCGCGGCGGCGCGCTGCGCAGCGTGGGCAGCTCGGCGATCAATTGCGCGGCCAGCGCCCGCACCTTGACGTTGGTTTCCTGCGAACGCCAGGTCAGTACCCGGAACGCCTGGTCGGCGCTGATGCCGTACACCAGCATCAGCACGCCTTTGGCCTGTTCGATGATCGCGCGCGCGGACAGCAGTTCCGGCAGCGCGTCGTCCAGTGTTTCCCTGCGCTGTTCCTCGAGGGTCTCGGTGACGTCGATGTAGTAGCCGGCCGTGCCGACTACTCCGCCGCCGTCGTCGGTCATGGTGTCGGCGACGACGATCACATGGTGGGTGCGGCCCTCGATATCGATGATGCGGTGCTTGCTACAGAACGGTTCCCCGTCGGTGAGGGCGTGGTCGAGCAGGTCGGCCACGTAGCCACGGTCGTCGGGGTGTTTGTGGTCGAGCAGCAGCTCGGTCGTCGGGGTCACAGCGCCCGGCTCGTAGCCGTGCATCCGAGCCACCTCGTCGGACCATTCCCAGCGTTGCTCGTCGAACCAGAACCGGAAACCGCCGACGTCTTCGACGCAGCTGGTTTCGGCGAGATGTTCGAACGCCTCGGTGTCATCGGTGTCGATTCCGCTCGCGGAGACCGATCCATTGTCCGTCACCGCTCGATTATCGACTGTGGAGTCCACACATGCCATCAATTCGGCGGGCGAGGATGCCGCCGCAGGTCGGCGGTGGTGGTGGGATCGCACAGGTCAGCCGCCGAGCGCTGCCTGCATGGTGGGGTAATAGCGGAACAGGGGGCGGACTCCGGTCACCTCGAGCACTCGCTCGACTTCCTTGCGGCCGCACACCAGGCGCAGGTCGAGCCCACGCGCGGCCGCATCGGACTTCGCGCAGACCAGCAACGCGGCCGACCGGATGCTCATGAAGCCGGCGGCCCGTAGATCGAGAACGACGATCGAGCGGTCGGTGTGCATGCACCTGCACAGCAGGTCGTAGAAGTCGTCGTAGAGTGCGGCATCGAGTTCGCCTTCCACCCGGGCGACGGCGCAACCGCGGCGAATACCGTCTTGCTGGGTCAACCGCCGGATATCGCGACCGTGCTGGGGCCTGGCCAGCCGGTGTAGTTCTTCGGCGTGTTGATGTTCGGTCACCAACGACATCGAATCCTCCTGTTGGACAGGGGCTTCCGATTCGTCTCCGTACCCGCGAGCGGGGACGGAGCGACGGCCGAAATGGCGAGCTCGACGACGGAGAGACAACCACCGCTACCGAACTACGAACATTCTGGCCGTGGAACCGGGGTCGGCTGGAGTCTCAACCTGGACCCCATTCTGGCATGCGAACCTGCCCCTGTCACACGATCAGGCGGGAACTCGATCCGTGACGCGCTGCCAGAGGCGATGCCCGGCCAGCGCCTCGGCGAAGGCGGCGACGAATCCGTCCGGGATGCTCGCGCCCTCGGCCGCGGCGACCACCACACCGTCCACGGCGAAGTCGGTCTCACCGGGGTTCAACTCACCGGGCAGGCCGGCGGCCCGCAGCACCTGCGTGCCCGCGCCGACCGCACCGACCGGTTTGGCGTGCTTGAACGCCTCCAGCACGAAGTGCACCGCCGGGCCGGATTCGGCGAGCGTCCCCGCGGAGTCGCCGCCACCGGCGACGATCACACCGTCGTAGAGCACCGAGGCCATCGTCGGAAGGGCGCGATCCACCAGCACCGGATCGCCGGAGCCGTCGGCCCGCAGCCGCCCGCCGTGCGGGGCCAGCACTTCGGCCGTCGCGCCCCGTTCGGCCAGCGCGGATCGGAGGATGTCGATGCCGGTCGAGTCGGCGCCGTCGGCGGCCAGGATCGCGATCTTGCGGGTGGCGATGGTGTCGGGTGCGAGGTTCAACTGCGACAGGGCAGGTGAGACCTGCACGTCGTCGACGCTTTCGCCGTCGGGGATCGGCAGCCCGAGTTCGACCGCGACCCGGCTCGCCAAACCGGGATCGATGCGCACCAGGTGGTCGAGCACCCGGGAGCGGATCTCCACTCGCCGGACCTTGCCGAGTTCGAAGCCGAAGGCCGCCACGATGTGCTCGGCCTCCGGCGGCGACATGCTGCGCCAGAACATCCGCGGCTGCCGGTAGTACTCCTTGAAGCTTTCCGCACGGATCCGCTGGGTCTCACCGTCGACCCGGCGGGTGTAGTGCCGGAAGACGTCGGCATCGGCCAGCGCCGGGCAGCCGCCGCCGATGGTGTTCTTGGTGTAGAACGCTTCCCCGCGCGGTACCGCGTGCTGGCCGTACCCGTCCTGCTGATGGTTGCGCACATCGGCCAGCGGGCGGTTGACCGGCAGTTGCGCGAAGTTCGGGCCGCCGAGCCGGATCAGCTGGGTGTCCAGGTAGGAGAAGTTGCGCATCTGCAACAGCGGGTCGTTGGTGAAATCGATGCCGGGCACCAGATTGGCGGTGTGGAAGGCGACCTGCTCGGTTTCGGCGAAGAAGTTGTCGGGGTTGCGGTTGAGCACCATCTCCCCCACCGGGCGCACCGGGACCTGCTCCTCCGGGATGATCTTGGTGGAGTCGAGCAGATCGAAGTCGAAATCGAACTCCTTGTCCTCTGGCACCAACTGCACACCCAGTTCCCAGCTGGGGAAATCGCCGGCCTCGATGGCGTCCCACAGGTCGCGCCGATTGAAGTCGGGGTCGCGGCCGGCGACCTGCTGGCATTCATCCCACAGCAGCGAATGCACGCCGAGGCGCGGCTTCCAATGGAACTTCACGAACGTGCCCTTCCCCTCCGCGTTCACGAAACGGAAGGTGTGCACGCCGAAGCCCTGCATCATCCGGTAGCTGCGCGGCAGCGCCCGGTCCGACATCAACCACATGATCGCGTGCAACGACTCGGGCTGTTCGGCGACGAAATCCCACAGGGTGTCGTGTGCGGACTGCGCCTGCGGAATCTCGTTGTGCGGCTCGGGTTTCACCGCGTGCACGAAGTCGGGGAACTTGATGCCGTCCTGGATGAAGAACACCGGGAAGTTGTTGCCGACCAGGTCGTAGTTGCCCTGCTCGGTATAGAACTTGGTGGCGAAACCACGCACGTCGCGCACCGTGTCGGCCGAGCCACGCGAGCCTGCGACGGTGGAGAACCGCACGAACACCGGCGTACGCACCTGAGGTTCGGTGAGGAATTTCGCGACCGTGTAATCGGCGAGCCAGCTGTCATAGGGCCGGAAGAAGCCGTAGGCGCCTGCGCCGCGGGCGTGCACCACCCGCTCGGGGATGCGTTCGTGATCGAAATGGGTGACCTTTTCCCTGGCGTGGAAATCGTCGAGCAGGGTGGGGCCGCGCTCACCGGCCGCGAGCGCGTCGTCGGTGTGGTCCACGCGCACGCCCTGCTGGGTGGTCAGGTAGCCGCGGTCACGGTCCTGTCTGACCGGCTGCAACTGTTCGCTCTTGGCGTCCTCGATCGGTGACGTCTCGGTCGGCTGTTCGGTGCGTTCGTCCACGGTGGGCCCTCCAGGCTGGTCGAGGCAAACCCTGTCGTGGGGCGGCTTCCCCCGTGAACGCGCACTAAACCGCCGCGCGATTCGAAAAACCTGTCCGCAGACGACAGCGGTTGCCGGGCACAGTGCCACGGCAACCGCTGTTCGTTACCACCGATTCGGATCGGACGGCTTACTCGCCTTGATGCGAACGCTGTCGCGCCTCGTCGAGATCGGCTTCACGACGCTGCTTTTCGGCTTCGGCCTCCTTCTTGGCGGCCTCGCGCTGAGAATCGGCCTTCTCTTGCTGCGCCCGGCCTTCATCGCGCAGCTCATCGTTGCCGAGTACCGTCCCTGCGGCCTCCTTGGCCTTGCCTTTGACACCTTCGACGACGCCTTCAACGCCCTCGCGGGGACCGCTGTTGGACTCCGACACGATTGTCACCTCCGTGTGATCGGTTCCTGCTGGACAGTCGCCGCATACCCGGTATGAGCGGGCTCAATCCGAGGGTGTCCGCCATCACGGCCCCGGTGTTTGTTCTGGCGGGCGCCGGGTAGCGCCTCGGTGACGGCGAAATGCGCCGTCGAGGTCATCACCGATGACGATCACAACCGCCCAGGAGGTGCGGAAAACAATGGCCATCGAACAGGAAACCGGGCACATCACCGGAACCAAGGACAAGGACTACAACCTCATCTGGTTCGCCGAGGCGTCGATGAGCAACGCGCTGCGGATGGAGGTCTACAGCCAGGACGCCGAACGCGCCGGCGACACCGAGCTGGCCGAATTCTTCCGTCGCGCCCAGGGCGAGAGCCGTAAGGGCGCCGAGCAGGCCAAGGCTCTGCTCGCCAAGCGTTTGAGTTGATCACCATGGCGATCTGCGATACCTGCGGCAACGACTACGACAAGAGCTTCACGGTCAGTCGTGACGGGCAGTCGTGGACGTTCGACAGTTTCGAATGCGCCGCGAGCCGGCTGGCACCCGCCTGCGCGCACTGCGGGTGCCGAGTGCTCGGGCACGGCGTCGAGGCCGGCCAGCAGGTCTACTGCTGTGCGCATTGCGCCCGCCGGGCCGGCCACGACGCGCTCGTCGATCACGTGTAATGCCGGTGGCCGATCAGCGTCGTGAGACGACGCGGATGGTGCGCAGCGACTGGTCGGCGGCATCGGGGACGTTCATTCCGGCCGCCACCCCGGAACGGAGATAGTCCACCACCGCGTCGTCGATCAGTTCGCCCGGTACCACCACCGGAATGCCCGGTGGGTACGGGGTGAGCTGCTCGGCGGCGATCCGGCCTGCCGCCTCGTCGGCGGGCACCGATTCCTGCGGGCCGAAGAACGCATCGCGCGGCAACATGACCGTGTCGAGCTGGATCTCCGATGGTGACGGCAGCCGGATCGGTGGCGCCGCGTCGGCCGGATCGAGCTGCTCACGCCAGGCCCGTATCCCCTCCACCAGTGCGTCGATGCTGGTGTCGTCATCGGCCATGGACAGTGTCGCCAGGATTCTGCGGTGATCGCTGAGACCGAGGTCGAGCAGGCGATGTTCGCGCAGCCAGTCCGCGGCCTGATACCCCGTGGCGCCGGTGTTCTCGATGTCCATCAGCACCTGCAACCGGTCCAGATCATGGGAGGCCTGATGGCCGAGCAGCACGTCGTCGAGGACCTCGATACCGGGGATCCGATCCAGTTCGCGGCGCGCGCGTTCGGCGACTCGCAGTGCGGCGCCGAGCAATTCGTGGCCTTCCTGCACCATCTGCCTGCGCCAGCCGTCCAGTGCCGAATAGATCAGCACGTTGGGGCTCGTGGTCATCAGCAGGTCCGCGCAGGCACTCAGCAGCGAACGGTCGATGAGATCGCCTTGCACGTGGAACACCGAGCCCTGTTCGAAGCCCATGCCCATCTTGTGCACGCTCACCACGCAGACGTCGGCGCCCACGTCCATCGCCCAGGTCGGCAGGTCGGGATGGAAGGGCAGGTGCGCGCCCCACGCCTCGTCCACGATCAGCGGCTTGCCCCGTTCGTGACAGACCTCGACGATGCCGGCCAGATCGGCGCAGGTGCCGTACGGGCTCGGGCTGACGACGAGCGCGCCCGCCGCGTCGGGATGGCGTTCCCAGGCCTCACGCACCTGCTGCGGTGACGGCGGATGCGACATATGCCGTTCGGCATCCCAGCGGGGCGTGATCCAGCGTGGTTGCACCCCGGAGAACACCAGCCCGGCCACGATCGACTTGTGGCTGTCCCTGGCGACCAGCAGCCCGCCGTCTTTGCCGCCGGCCACCGCCATCATCGCCGCCTTCACCGACAGCGAACTGCCGCAGGTGGAGAAGAAGGTCGTCTCGGCGCCGACCGCGTCGGCCATCAGCGCTTCGGCATCGGCCAGATATCCCCCGCGCATCAGCCGATCGTCGAGGCCCGGCCCGGCGAGCACGTCGGAGCGGAAGGCGTCGATACCGATGGTCTCGGCGACCCTCTTGTCGATACCGCGCCCCTGCCGGTGGCCGGGTGGTGTGTACCCGTATCTGCCCGCGCGCCGGTACTCGGCCAGCGCATCGAGCAAAGGTGCTCGTGCATGATCCATGTTGGCTGGCCTACCCGATCGGCCGGGAATTATGTCGGCGCGGGCAGCGAGGGAGGCGAGTAACCTACGAGAATGGACGCGGCCTCATCGACAGTCGGCGTTGAAGAGGAATTTCTCCTGGCGGATCCGGACAGCGGCGCACCGGCGGCGAAAAACGTCGAGGTGGCCCAGTCCGCGAAGGACATCGGTATCGATCTGCAACTGGAACTGACCCGCTGCCAAGTGGAGACGTGCACCGGCGTGCACACCCATACCGGAGAATTGCTCGCCGAATTGCGTACGCTGCGCGGCGGGGTGGCCGCCTGTGCTCGCGAACACGACACCCGCCTGCTCGCGGTCGCGATTCCGCCGACGGTCCCCGAGGCATTCCCGGTCACCGACACTCCGCGCTACCAGCGGATCGCCCGCAATTTCGGGATGCTCGCCCATGAACAGGGCCTGTGCGGCTGCCATATCCACGTCGGGATTCCCGATCGGGAAACGGCCATCCAGGTCAGCAATTTCCTGCGGCCGTCGCTGCCGATCTTCCTGGCGCTCACCGCCAATTCCTCGATCTATCGCGGCTCCGATACCGGCTACGCCAGTTGGCGCAGCGTGCTGTGGCGGCGCTGGCCCAGCGCCGGGCCGCCGCCGTATTTCGCCGATGCCGACGGCTACGACGCGATGGTTGACATGATGTTGTCCAGCGGCAGCATTCTGGACAAGAAAATGGTCTATTGGGATATCCGGCCCTCGATCACCTTTCCCACCGTCGAGGTTCGGGTCAGCGATATGCCGGCGACGGTGACCGAGACGGCCATGCTCGCCACCCTGGTACGGGCCACCGTGATGACTGCTCGCGCCGACCTCGACCGCGGCCGTACCGCGCCGATGGTGTCGGCGGAGGTGCTGCGAGCCGCGTACTGGAAGGCCGCTCGCTCGGGGCTCGACGGCGACGGCGTCGACCCGATCGACTGCCGGGTGGCGCCCATGCGCACGCTGCTCGGTGAGCTGCTCGATCGGATCGACCCGGCGCTGACGGCACTGGGCGTCGGCGACTTCGTCCACGAGACGATCGGGGTGGTGCTCGAGCGCGGGAACGGGGCACACCGTCAGCGCGAGGCCTTCCACGCGCGCGGCGAGATCACCGATGTCCTCACGGTCTTACAGGACGCCACGCTCGAAGGGTGCGTGTCGGCGTAGCCGGATGGCAGCGCATCGGTCGTCGCCGGCGAGCGTATTCCCTGAGTTCAGTGCAGGATTCGCCGCGCACGCTCCCGCGCGTCATGCGGGTCGGTCGCGTCGAGCACGGCGGCGGCCGCGGCCCCGCACTCGGCCAGCGTGACCGCCGACAGCTGCGCCCCGACACCGGCGACCGCGGGCGCGGCCGCGGACAGCGAGGTGACACCGAGCCCGGCCAGCACGCACGCCAGCAGCGGGTCGGCGGCGGCTTCACCACACACGCCCACCGGTTTCCCCGCCTGGCTGCCCGCGGCGGCGGTCCGGGCGACCAGGGCCAGCACGGCCGGCTGCCAGGGATCGGTGAGCGCCGCGAGATCCGGCGACATCCGGTCGGCGGCCATCGTGTACTGCGCGAGATCATTGGTGCCGATCGACACGAAATCGACCTCGGCCAGGATGGCCTCGGCCAGCAGCGCCGCGGCGGGCACCTCGATCATCACCCCGGCGATCAACCCCCGGTCGCGGACCTTGCTCGCGAACGCGCGCGCTTCACCGACGGTGGCGATCATCGGGGCCATCACCATGGGTGGCGTGGCGCGGCCGGTGGCCGCGGCGGCGATGGCGTCGAGCTGACGGTCCAGGATGCCGCTGTCGCGGGCGGCGATGCGGATTCCGCGCACACCCAGCGCCGGGTTGGCTTCCTCGGGGTGATCGGCGAAACGCAGGGGCTTATCGGAGCCTGCGTCCAGGGTTCGGATCACCACTTTCGCGGCGGGATAGGCGTCGAGCACCTCGCGGTAGATTCCGGCCTGCTCCTGCACGGATGGTTCGGAATCGCGGTCGAGGAAACACAATTCGGTGCGGAACAGGCCGATGCCCTCGGCCGGTGTCTCGGTCGCCGCCCGCGCGCCTGCGCCGTCCTGGACGTTGGCGAGAATGTCCACGCGGTGGCCGTCGCTGGTGGCGCCGGGACCGGTCCAGCGCGCGTTTCTGGTGGCCGTCGTGCGGTAGTCGGCGACAGCGGCCAGCGCGCGAGCCGGCTCCGGGTCGACGGTGACGGTGCCCGCCGCGCCGTCGATCAGCAGCTCGGTGCCGGCTTCGACCTCGTCCAGGCCGGTCACCGCGACCACGCACGGGATACCGAGCTGACGGGCGATGATCGCGGTGTGGCTGGTCGCGCCGCCGAGCGAGGTGGCAAGCCCGACGATGCGGGTGGGGTCCAAGCCCGCGGTATCGGCAGGCGCCAGGTCGCGCGCGATGAGGATGGACGGACGATCCGGTGTGGGGACGCCGGGCTCGGGCAGCCCGAGTATTTCGGCCACCACCCGATCGCACACATCGCGCAGATCGGTGACTCGTTCGGCCATCACCCCACCGACCTTGGTGAACATCGCCGCGAACTGTTCGGTGGCGGCGGCGGCCGCGGCAGGCGCGGCGACGCCGGTGGCGATCAGCTTCTCGGCCGCGCCGAGCCAACCGCGATCGGTGGCCATGGCGGCGTTCGCCGAGAGTACCTCGGCCGCGGCCCCGCTCGCCGCACTCGACCGGGCCCGCAGCCGCTGCGCGACCGTCTCCGCGGCCGAGTGCAGGGCGGTGATCTCCGATGCCCGATCGGACTCGGCGATTGTGTCCGATCGGGCATCCACTGCCACCCGCGAATGGGGGCGAACCGCGGGCGCGGCCGCCACGCCAGGCACCGCCGGTGTTCCGCGCAGAACCGATTCAACGGCTTCTACCTGCTGCAATCGGGTCATTTGCGGTCTCCTTCGCACCGAAATCGGACTGTGGTGTTCATATCAGCCATCGAGTGGATGTGATCCAGACTACTCCAAACCATTGACAAAGCAACACACTCAGACGTAAAACAACATAAACCAACATTCGCAGGAGGATCGGGATGTACGCAGAGGAGCGGCAGCAGGCCATCGCCACCCTGGTGGGGCAGCGCGGTCGCGTTTCGGTGACCGATCTGTCCGAGCAGTACGGCGTCACCAGTGAAACCGTGCGGCGAGACCTCGCGGTGCTGGACCGGATGGGTCTGGTGCGCCGGGTGCACGGCGGAGCCGTCCCTGCCGCCGCCCTCACCGCGATCGAACTGGGCACCTCCGAACGCGAGACCACGCACACCGCCGAAAAGGAACGCATCGCCAAGGCCGCCGTGGAATTCCTGCCACCCACCGGCGGCAGTGTGCTCTTCGACGCGGGCACCACCACCGCACGAGTCGCGGCGCTGCTGCCTGCCGACCGCGAGCTGGTCGGGGTGACGAACTCGCTGCCGGTGGCGACCAGGCTCAGCGGCCATGCCTGCGTGCAGTTGCATCTGCTCGGCGGGCGGGTGCGTGGGGTCACCCAGGCCGCCGTCGGCGCGGAGACGCTGCGCGTGCTGGCCGGGATGCGGGTCGATACCGCATTCATCGGCACCAACGCGCTCACCCCGGCCCACGGTCTGTCCACCCCGGACGTCGACGAGGCGGCGGTCAAGCGGGCCATGGTGGCCAGTGCCCATCGCGTGGTGGTGGTCGCCGATTCGTCCAAGATCGGCCGCGAGGATTTCGTACGCTTCGCCGGCATCGACGAGATCGACGTGCTGGTCACCGATTCCGGTATTCCGGCCTCGGTGCGCAACGAACTCACCGGCAGCGGCATCGAGGTGGTAGCGGCATGATCGGTCAGCGCCCGGAGGAGGCAGCGTGCGTAACCACGGAGGGCGCCCGATCATGCCCGGAGGATGCCGCGTGATCGTCACACTCACCGCGAATCCGAGTATCGACCGCACCGTCACCCTGGCCGAACCGCTGCTGCGCGGGGCGGTGCACCGGGCACGCGGCGTCGCCACCCATCCGGGCGGCAAGGGCGTCAACGTTTCCCGGGTGGTCGCCGCCGCTGGCGTGCCCACCGTCGCCGTCCTGCCCGGCAACGCCGACGATCCGCTGCTGCGCGCGCTCACCGAGGCCGGGATCGAGCATCGCAGCGTGCCGACCGCCGGTTCGGCGCGGATCAACCTCACCGTCGCCGAAGCCGACGGCACCACCACCAAGATCAACGAGCCCGGCCACCCACTGAGCACCGCCGCGCTGGAGGCGCTGGCCGCGCTCCTGAGTGAGCTCGCGGCAGCAGCCGATTGGGTGGTGCTCTCGGGTTCGCTACCGCCTGCCGTACCCGCCGACTGGTACGTCGAGCTGATCCGCCGAATGCCCGGCACCCGGATCGCCGTCGACACCTCCGACGCGCCACTGCTCGCCCTCGCGGACGGAACGTCGGTGGCGCCACAGCTGATCAAACCCAATACCGACGAACTCGCCCAGCTGACGGGCACTTCCGCCGACACGCTGGAAGAACCCCTGGTGGCCGCGCGCGCCGCCGCCGGACTCCTCGACCGCGGCTTCGGCGCGGTGCTGGCGACGCTCGGCGCCGCGGGCGCGGTCCTGGTCACCGCCGACGGCGCCTGGCATGCCGCCGCACCCGCCATCCGTCCGCGCAGCACCGTCGGTGCAGGCGATTCCGCCCTCGCGGGCTACCTGCTCGCCGATCTAGCCGGCGCCGCACCCGCCGACCGGCTACGCCGCGCCGTCGCCTACGGCAGCGCGGCTACCGCACTGCCCGGCACCGGCCTGCCCGGTCCCCACCACACCGACCCCGACGCCGTGTCCGTCACGGCGCTGGACCTCCTCCCCCATTCCTGAAGGGCGCACCGCGATGGCCGATTCGATCATCACCCCGGAAACGATCACGCTCGACGCCGATCTCGGCGCCTCGAAACAGGATGTGATCGCCGCCCTCGCACAGCGGATCACCGATGCCGGACGCGCCGAGGACGCGGCCGCGCTCACCTCCGCGGCGCTGGCCAGGGAGGAGCAGTCGGCCACCGGGCTGCCGAACGGCCTCGCCATCCCGCACTGCCGGGCCGCCACCGTCCTGCGGCCCTCCCTCGGTTTCGCGCGCCTGGCACCGAAGGTCGATTTCGGCGCCCCCGACGGCCCCGCCGATCTCGTGTTCCTGATCGCGGCACCGGAGGGCGCGGGTGCCGAACATATGAAGCTGTTGTCGAGCCTGGCGCGAGCACTGGTGAAACCGGAGTTCGTCGGCAGTCTGCGCGCGGCGGACAGCGCTGATGCTGTTGTCGCACTGGTGGATTCGGTGCTCGCTCCGCCGACAGGCAGCACGGCCACCGACCCCGCAGGAGCGGCGGCCGGCGCAGGGGCCACCTCTTCGGTCGGCGCCGTAGCTCCGCCAGGATCGTCTGCGGGTAGCGGGACCGCCGGCGTCGACAACGGCGCATCCGACAGCACGAATGCCACCGCGGCACCGGCGATACCCACTGCCACCGAAGAAGTTCCGGCCGAACAGGCTGCTGGATCGGTCGGCGCCGCCACTCGCTCGATCATCGCCGTCACCGCCTGCCCCACCGGCATCGCACACACCTACATGGCCGCCGACGCGCTGGTGGCCGCGGGTGAGCGGGCCGGGGTGCGGGTTCAGGTAGAAACCCAGGGGTCCAGCGGCACCACCCCGCTCTCGGCCGCCACCATCGCCGCCGCCGACGCCGTCATCCTGGCCACCGATGTCGGGGTGAAGGGCCGGGAGCGGTTCGCGGGCAAGCCCATTGTGGAATCCGGGGTGAAGCGAGCCATCAACGAGCCCGACGCGATGATCGCCGATGCGCTGCGCGTGGCCCGCGATCCCGCCGCGGCCGCCGCGACGACAACCACGGCACCGGAACCCGAGCCCGCCGCACTGGGCTGGGGTACCCGGTTACGCCAGATCCTGCTCACCGGCGTCAGCTACATGATTCCGTTCGTCGCGGCGGGCGGGCTGCTGATCGCACTCGGTTTCCTGGTCGGCGGCTACGAGATCGCCGACAACGCGTCCTCGATCGTGCTGGACAATTCACTCACCTCGCTACCGCCGGGCGGACTGGCCACCTATCTGGGTGCGGTGCTGTATCAGCTTGGTTCGCTCGCGTTCGGCTTCCTGGTGCCTGCGCTGGCCGGCTACATCGCCTTCGCCATCGCCGACCGGCCCGGTCTGGCACCGGGTTTCACCGCGGGCGCGGTGGCCCTCTTCGTCGGGGCGGGGTTCCTCGGCGGCCTGGTCGGTGGTCTGATCGCCGGGTTCGCGGCACTGTGGGTGAGCCGGATTCCGGTGCCGCAGTGGGCGCGTGGGTTGATGCCGGTGGTGATGATCCCGCTGTTCGCCTCGCTCATCGTCGGGCTGCTCATGCTCACCGTGCTCGGCAAACCGCTGGCGGTGGTGACCGAGAGCCTGACCGATTGGCTCAACGGACTGTCGGGGACCTCGGCCGTCGCGCTCGGCGTCATCCTCGGCCTGATGATGTGCTTCGACCTGGGCGGCCCGGTCAACAAGGCCGCGTACTCGTTCGCCGCGGCGGGCCTGTCGGTGACCGATCCGGCGACGCTGAAGATCATGGCCGCGGTCATGGCGGCGGGCATGGTGCCGCCGCTGGCCATGGCGCTGGCCTCGACCGTGCTGCGGCCGGGCCTGTTCACTCCCGCCGAACGCGAGAACGGCAAGGCCGCCTGGCTGCTGGGCGCCTCGTTCATCTCCGAAGGCGCCATCCCGTTCGCGGCCGCCGACCCGCTGCGGGTGATCCCGTCGATGATGGCCGGCGGCGCGGTCACCGGGGCGCTGGTGATGGCAACCGGGGTGACGCTGAGCGCACCGCATGGCGGCATCTTCGTCTTCTTCGCCGTCGGGCAGATCGCCTGGTATCTGGTCGCCATCGCGGCCGGCACCGTCACCGCCGCGGCCTGCGTCACGGCCGCCAAGTCCTTCGGCCGGGCCCCGACGAGCACCGATACCGCGCTCGTCGCCGCCTGAGCACCCGAAAGCCGCACCGCGCACCCCGTCCACGCTGCACACTCGTATCCACCCCACCAAGGAGAAGAAATGCCGAGTACCACCGTCACCGTCGGTTCCTCGATCGGCCTGCACGCCCGCCCCGCCGCGTTGATCGCCGAGGCCGTTGCCGCGGCAGGCGTCCCGGTCACCCTGGCCCTGCCCGGTGGTGAGCCCGTGGATGCGGGCTCGTCGCTGATGATCATGACCCTCGGC
The DNA here is from genome assembly GCF_059509835.1 of Nocardia sp. CDC519. Lineage (NCBI taxonomy): Bacteria > Bacillati > Actinomycetota > Actinomycetes > Mycobacteriales > Nocardiaceae > Nocardia > Nocardia sp. CDC519. Next base: position 6,200,109 of record NZ_CM183377.1, read on the forward strand.
GCCACCTGCGGCACCGAGGTCGTGGTCAGCAGCGATGATCAGCCGACGCTGGACAAGATCGTCGGCATGGTCGCCAGCGATCTCGACGCCTGAGCCGGCAGCCGCGACCGAGCAAGGGCACGGCCCGTCCCGGTGCGGACGGGCCGCAGCACTACTTCCGTGGCCGCTTCTCGCGCACTCGCACCGAGATCCGCACCGGCGAACCGGCGAAACCGAACTCCTCACGCAGCCTGCGCTCCAGGAAGCGGCGGTAGCCCGCCTCCAGGAAGCCGGTGGTGAACAGCACGAACGTCGGCGGACGTGTGGTCGCCTGGGTGGCGAACAGGATGCGCGGCAGCCGCCCGCCGCGCATCGGCGGCGGAGTCGCGGCGACGACTTCCTTGAGCCAGTTGTTCAACCGGCCCGTCGGAATCCGCTTGTCCCAGGATTCCAGCGCCGTCTCCATCGCGGGCACCAGCTTCTGCACCGCCCGGCCGGTGTGCGCGGAGATATTGACCCGCTGCGCCCACGGCACCCGCACCAGCTCGCGGTCGATCTCCTTCTCCAACTGCAAGCGGCGGTCCTCGTCGACCAGATCCCACTTGTTGAACGCCAGCACCAGCGCGCGACCGGAATCGGCGACCAGGCTGATCACCCGCAGGTCCTGTTCGGTGATCGGCTGGGAGGCATCGATCAGCATGATCGCCACCTCGGAGGCCTCCAGCGCCGACTTGGTGCGCAGCGAGGCGTAGAACTCGGTACCGCTGGCGGTGGACACCTTGCGGCGCAAACCCGCGGTATCGACGAACTTCCAGATCTTGCCGCCCAATTCGACCAGGGTGTCGACCGGGTCGACGGTGGTTCCGGCGACGTCGTGCACCACCGACCGCTCATCGCCTGCCAGCTTGTTCAGCAGGCTCGACTTGCCGACGTTCGGCTTGCCGACCAACGCCACGCGGCGCGGGCCGGTCCCGCCGGTGCCCTCACGCGGGGTTTCCGGCAGCACCTCGAGCACGTCGTCGAGCAGATCGCCGGTGCCGCGGCCATGGGCGGCCGACACCATGCGCGGCTCACCGAGTCCGAGCGACCACAGCGTGGCGGCATCGGCCTCCACCCGCTGATCGTCGACCTTGTTGGCGACCAGGATGACCGGCGTCTTGGACCGGCGCAGCACCTTCACCGCGGCCTCGTCGGTCGCGGTGGCGCCGACGGTGGCGTCGACGACGAGCAGGATCGCGTCGGCGGTGTTCATCGCCAATTCGGCCTGCCTGGCCACCGACTGCTGCAGGCCCTTGGCATCGGGTTCCCAGCCGCCGGTGTCCTGCACCAGGAATCGGCGCCCGGCCCAATTCGCCTCGTAGGAGACGCGGTCGCGGGTCACGCCGGGAATGTCTTCCACCACGGCCTCTCGGCGGCCGAGGATCCGGTTGACCAGCGTCGACTTGCCGACGTTCGGCCGTCCGACGACGGCGAGTGTCGGCATCGCGATATGTTCGCCCGCCTCCAGGTCACCGTCGAGATCGGTGATCTCCCATTCGGATTCGTCGCTCCATACGCCGTCGCCGGCGAGCACGTCCTCGGTCATTTGGCCTCTCCCGTCGTGCGCACCGAAACCTGCTGCGCGACAACGCGGTACAGCTCGTCGATGACCTCGTCCATGCTCAGTTCGCTGGTGTCGACCAGCACCGCGTCCGCGGCCGGACGCAGCGGGGACACCTTGCGGGTGGAATCGAGGGTGTCGCGGCGCTGCACGTCGGCCAGCACCGCGGCGTAGTCGTCACCCCGGCCCTCGGCGATGTTCTGCTGATTGCGCCGCTGGGCCCGCGCCTCGGCGGAAGCGGACAGATAGATCTTGGCGTCGGCGTCGGTCAGCACGACGGTGCCGATATCGCGGCCCTCGACCACGATCCGGCCGGCCGATACCGCGATCTCACGCTGCAGGGCGACCAGTGCCTCGCGCACCTCGGGCACCGCCGACACCGCCGACACCGCCTTGGTGACCGCGTCGCCGCGGATCTCAGCGGAGACGTCGGCGCCGTCGAGCTGGATCAGCTCATGGCTGGGGTCGGTGCCGATGGTCAGCGGCAGGTCCACCACCGCGGCCGCGATGGCGGCCGGATCGCCGAGGTCGACGCCCGCGCGCAGCACGCGCAGCGTCGCCACCCGGTACATGGCGCCGGTGTCGAGATAGCGGGCGCCCAGACGTGCGGCGAGCCGGCGCGACACGCTGGACTTGCCGGTCCCCGACGGCCCGTCCATCGCCACCACCAGCGACGAGGACCCCGACAGCTGTTCGGGCACCTCGACCGCGCTGTCCACACTGTTCACAACGACACCGCCTCGTAGAGTTTGCCGATTTCATCGCGACCCAGCACCCGGAGGGTGCCCGGTCGTTGATCGCCCAGCGCCACCGGGCCGATATCGGTGCGCACCAGCCGCGTCACCGGATGGCCGACCGCGTCCAGCAGCCGGCGCACGATGTGCTTACGCCCTTCGTGCAACACGATCTTGACCAGCGAACGTCCCTCGCCGATATCGAGCACCTGGAAGCGGTCGACCTTGGCGGGGCCGTCCTCCAGTTCGACGCCGTCGCGCAGCTGCTTGCCGACCGCGCGGTGCACCTCACCGTTGACGGTGGCCAGGTAGGTCTTGGACACCTCGAACGAGGGATGCATCAGCCGGTGCGCCAGATCGCCGTCGTTGGTGAGCAGCAGCAGGCCCTCGGTGTCGGCGTCCAGGCGTCCGACGTGGAACAACCGCTGCCCGGCCGCGATGCGTTCGGCGACGATATCGCCCACACAGGGCCTGCCCAGATCGTCCGACATCGTCGACTGCCAGCCCTTGGGCTTGTTCAGCGCCAGGTGCACCAGCTCCTCGCGCACCACCACCCGGGTGCCGTCCACCCGGATCACGGCGTGCTGCGGGTCGATGCGCAGGCCCTGCTCGCGCACGATCATGCCGTCGACCTCGACGCGACCCTGCGCGATCATGTCCTCGGCGGCGCGCCGGGACGCGACCCCGGCCTTGGCCAGCACCTTCTGCAAACGCTCGCCCTCACCCCAGGGCAGTTTGGTGTGCGCGCCCGGAGCCGGCTCGACGTGCTGGCGCTTGGCGGGCTTGGCATTGCTCAGCTGCGGCGACGAGGCGGTCTGACGCTGCGGCTTGGCGGATTTGTTCTTGCGGGGCGGCTGCGCGCGGTCGGGCCTGCGGGCCGCGCCCTGCGCGCCGCGCTGCGACGGGGCCGCGGAGCCACCGCGCTGGGCGCCTGCCGATCCACTGGTGCCGCGCCGGGGGTCCGCACCCGTCGCGGCGCCCCGCGGGGTGACCCCGCGCTGGGCCGCACGCGCATCACGGGAGCCGATCGGGCGGCCACCCCTCGGGTGCTGGTCGTTACGTTTCCTACGGTCCGGTGTGCCATCTCGGCGAGCGGGTGTATTCACGTTGTCCTGTCAATCCTCGGTGCCGAGGTCCAGATCGTCCTCGGCGGGTTTCTTCAGCCTGGTGTAGCGGGGGTCCGTCTCCAGGCTCTCGTTGATCTCATCGATCAGGTCGACGCCCGGTAGCAGGGGCGCCAGTGGTGGCAGATCGCTCAGTGACGCCAGCCCGACCCGTTCCAGGAACAGTTCGGTCGTGCGGTAGAGCGTCCCGTTGGTCTCCGGGTCGACGCCTGCTTCGGCGATCAACCCTCTGGCCAGCAGGGTGCGCATGACGCCGTCGACGTTCACGCCGCGCACCGCGCTGACCCTGGTCCGGGTCACCGGCTGGCGGTATGCCACCACCGCCAGCGTTTCCAAGGCGGCCCTGGTCAGTTTCGACCGGGCGCCGTCGAGCAGCAGCCGTTCGACATACGGTGCGTACTCGCTGCGAGTATAGAAGCGCCACCCGTCACCGGCGAAACGCAGATCGATCCCGGAGCGCCGGGCCGACAGCTCGGCCGACATCTCGCGCAGGGTGCGCTCGACCCGCTCGGCACTGTCGTCGAGGGCCGCTGCCAGCTGTTCTACCGGGGCGGGAGTGTCGACGATGAGCAGAATCGCCTCGAGCGCCGAGCGGAATTCGTCGTCGTCGAGGGGTTCGGGGGTGAACTCTGCCACTGCCTCGGTCATCCGTAGTCCTCTTCGATGGTCACCACGTTATCTGCTTGCCCGTCCTCGGGTTGATCGCCGATCCAGCTCACCGCCAGCGGGCCGAGCGGATCGGGCTGATCGAACTCGATGCTCTTGCCGCGATAGAGCTCCAGCAAGGCAAGGAAGCGCGCTACGATTTCGATCGGCGCACCGCAGTCGGCGACCAGTTCGGCGAAGGTCGTCCACCCGCCCGCACCGCGCTCCTCGAGACGTTCGAGCACGATCGCGGCCTGTTCGGCGACCGAGACGGCGTGCGCGTGCAAATGGTCGAGACCCACCGTCGGCACGGGCCGCGGCCGGAACGCCGCCGCCGCGATCTCGGCGAACCCGGCGGCGTCCACACCCAGGGTCACCTCTGGCAGCAGGTCGGTGAAGCGGTCCTCGAGCCCCACGGCGCGCGGGTACCGGCGCAGCGCCGCCGCCTCCAGCTCCCCGAGCAGTTCGGCGACCTGCTTGAAGGCCCGGTACTGCAGCAGCCGGGCGAAGAGCAGGTCGCGCGCCTCGAGCAGTTCCAGATCCTCGGCGTCGGTCATCTCCCCCGACGGCAGCAGCCGCGCCGCCTTCAGATCCAGCAGGGTGGCGGCCACCACCAGGAACTCGGTGGTCTGATCGAGGATCTTGTCCGCGCGCAGCCCCGACTGCTCGGCCAGGTCCGCCGTCAACGCCTTGGTGTAGGCGATGAACTCGTCGGTCACCTTGTGCAACGCCACCTCGGTGACGTCGAGACGACGCTGACTGATCAGGGTCAGCAGCAGATCGAAGGGGCCTTCGAAGTTGCTCAGCCGCAGATGGAATCCGGACGGGCGCTCGGGCTCGGTGCCTGTGGCCGACCCGGGCTCGGCGCCCACGGTCGAGCCGGGCTCCGAGCCCGCATTCGAGCCGGCTTCGGCGCTCGTAGTCGAATCAGGCTCGGCGCCCACGGTCGAGCCGGGCTCGGTGCCCGCATTCGAGCCAGGTTCGGTGCCCGCACTCGAGCCGGGCTCGGTGCTCACAGCCGAGCCGGGTTCGCTGCTCGCGGTCGAATCGGTGGAGCCTGGGTTATCGGTGCTGGTCGACAGTGCTGGCTCGGACGCTCCGGTCACCGGCCGGACCGGTGGATGACTTCCCGCGCCATCGCCCGATAGGCTTCCGCGCCACCGGATTTCGGGGCCCACGTGGTGATCGGCTCGCCTGCGACGCTGGCATCGGGGAAGCGCACGGTGCGCGAGATCGCGGTGTCGTACACCAGGTCACCGAACACCTCCACCACGCGGGACATGACCTGCCGCGAATGGAGCAGTCGCGCATCGAACATGGTGACGACGATGCCGTAGAGGCTCAGACGCGGATTGAGCCGGTCACGCACCTTCTCCACGGTGTCGTTGAGCAGGGCGAGCCCGCGCAGCGAGAAGTACTCGCATTCCATCGGGATGATCACACCGTCGGAGCAGGCCAGCGCGTTCACCGTGAGCAGTCCGAGCGAGGGCTGGCAGTCGATGAGGATGTAGTCGTAGCGCGAGCGCACCGATTCCAGGGCCCGCCCGAGGGTCTGCTCCCGGCCGACCTCGTTGACCAGCTGGATCTCCGCCGCCGACAGATCGATATTGCTGGGCAGCAGATCCATGTTCTCGACCCTGGTCTGCATCAGCACGTCGTCGATGGAGACCTTCGAACCGACCAGCAGGTTGTGCACGGTGAGGTCGAGGTCGTGGTGGGCCACGCCGAGCCCGGCCGAGAGCGCGCCCTGCGGATCGAGATCGACCAGCAGCACCTTGCGCCCGTATTCGGCCAGCGCCGCACCGAGATTGATGGTGGAGGTGGTCTTGCCGACCCCGCCCTTCTGATTGCACATGGCGATGATCAGGGCCTCACCGCCGGGTGCCACGGCGGGCGGTTCGGGAACCAGACGCAACGGACGTCCGGTGGGGCCGAGCTCGACATCGTCGGGCACCGGCGCCGCTTCCACGGCGTTGCCCCACACCGAGGGGGTTCCGGTGTCGGCGTCGAGTCCCGCGCCGGCGTCCGTAAGCGGCTCCGTCCCAGCACCCATCGGCGGCTCTGCCGCTCCGGCTGTCGTCACGATCCGCTGCTCCTTATACGTTCCTGCCCGTTCCCCGCCGAGCGTAGCGAGGCCGATCAGTGCACGACCTCACTTTCGGATGGTCCAGCTCTCGGTAGACGCTACCGCTAGTTCGTCCCCGAGTGCCGCGAGTCCGACCGGCGTGTTCGCGACGCCACGCCGCGTCACGGATAACAAAACGCTACCTGTTCGTTGTCATTGCCATTGCGGAGCACTGTCGAACCGGTGACCTTTCCCGCCGGACCGGCCCTCGGCGCCTGGTCGAAGCCGCCAGGAGCGGGTGAATCCGGCGGCGCTCATGTCGCGCGCGGATGGGCAGTCGCCCAGACCTCGCGCAGGGTCTTGACGGTCACCAGGGTGTAGATCTGCGTGGTGGTGACCGAGGCGTGGCCGAGTAGTTCTTGGACAACGCGCACGTCGGCGCCGCCGTCGAGCAGATGCGTGGCAAACGAATGCCGCAGCGTGTGCGGGGAGACGCTGGCGCCGATCCCCGAACGTTCGGCCGCGCTCTGTAACACCTGCCATGCGCTCTGCCGCGACAGTCGTCCACCGCGTGCGTTCAGGAACAACGCACCCGCGTTGCCGCGCCCACGCGCCGCGAGCACCGGGCGGCCGCGCACCAGATAGGCATCCACGGCCGCCAGCGCCGGACGCCCGATCGGCACGATGCGCTGTTTACCGCCCTTACCGCGCAACACCACCGCACGCTCGGGCATATCGAGATCGTCGACATCGAGCCCGACCATCTCCGAGATCCGGGCCCCGGTGGAATACAACAGTTCCAGCAGCGCCCGGTCCCGCAGTCCGCGCGCCACCCCCTCACCGCTGGTGCCGCAATCACCGCCCGCCGCTTCCAGCAGCTTCAGCACCTCGTCATAGGGCAACGCCTTGGGCAGCCTGCGCCCAGGGGCCGGCGGTTTCACCGCATGCGCCACGTCGGTGCTGGTCATGCCCTCGGCGGTGGCGAACCGGTGCAGGCCACGGACGGCGATCAGCGCCCGGGCCACCGATCCCGCAGCCAGCGGCGGATGCCCGGCGCCGCCGGAACGCAGCGCCATGGCGAACTCGGCGACATCGCCTTCCGCGACGGCATCGAGATCGCCGATGCCGCGACCGGCCAGGAAGGCCCGGTACCGCTCCAGATCACGCCGATAGGCGGACAGGGTGTTGCGTGCGGCGCCCCGCTCGACGGCCAGATGGTCGAGGTAGGCGTCCACCTCCCGCACCGTGGCGGCCCGTCAGTCCTGCGCCCGGCGTGCTTGCCTGCCCAGCAGCGCCGTCGGCTGCCCGGGCCATGGCACGTCCGCCGCACGCGGGGCCAGTCCCTGCGCCCGTGCCGCCGACACCGCGAGCACACCGGCCACGGCGGTGGCGTTGACGATCTCGCCGGCCAGCGCGGCCCGCACCGCCTGCTCCAGCGGCATCCGCACCAACTCCAGATCGGCTTCCTCGTGCTCGGGTTCGGGGCGCTCGGTGTCATAGAGCCCACGGGCCAGATACACCCGCAGCGCCTCGTCGGTGAAACCCGGCGACAACGCCACATCCACCAGTACCGACCACTCGCGTGCGGCCAGGCCCGTCTCCTCGGCCAACTCACGTTTGGCCGCTTCGAGCGGGTCCTCGCCGTCGATGTCGAGCAACCCGGCGGGAAGTTCGAGCAGCCGGATGCCCAGCGGATGACGGTACTGGCGGATCAGCACGATGTTGTCGTCGTCGTCCAGCGCGGCCACGGCGACGGCGCCGTGATGCTCGACCACTTCCCGTTCGACGACCCGGCCGTCCGGCATGGCCACCTGATCCAGCCGCAACGCCAGGATCGCGCCGGAATACACCGTCCGGCTGGACACGGTCTCGAAGTCGTGGCTACCCGGCACGGTGGAATTGTCGCTCATCTACGAGGCCTGATCACCCGCATTGGCCAATTCCTCACCGGGAATGTCGACCGGAAGCCGTTCGGCCGCCTTGTATTTCAAGGCTGCCGCGATCAGCGCCGCGAACAGCGGATGCGGCCGGGTCGGGCGCGACTTGAGTTCGGGATGGGCCTGGGTGGCGACGAAGAACGGGTGCTTGTCGGCGGGCAGCTCGACGAACTCGACCAGATGCCCGTCGGGTGAGGTGCCGCTGAACTTCAGTCCGCTCTTGGCGATCTTGTCGCGGTAGGCGTTGTTCACCTCGTAGCGATGACGGTGCCGCTCGGAGACCTCGGTGGTGCCGTAGGCCTGCGCCACCACCGAACCCTTTGCCAGCACCGCCGGGTAGGCGCCCAGGCGCATGGTGCCGCCCAGATCGGCTTCCCCGGCCACGGCCTGCTCCTGGTCGGCCATGGTGGAGATGACCGGGTGGGTGGTGTCGGGCTCGAACTCGGCGGAGTTGGCGTCGGTGAGCCCCACCGAACGCGCCGCCTCGATCACCATGCACTGCAAGCCGAGGCACAACCCGAGCAGCGGCAGTCCGCGGGTGCGGGCGTAGCGAATGGCGCCGACCTTGCCCTCGATTCCGCGGATACCGAACCCGCCGGGGATGAGGACCGCGTCCACGTCACGCAGCGCGGCCTGCGCTCCGGCCGGGGTCTCACAGTCGTCGGACTGCACCCAGCGGATCTGCACCTTGGCCCGCGAGGCGAATCCGCCCGCGCGCAGCGCCTCGGTGACCGACAGGTAGGCATCGGGCAGATCGACGTACTTGCCGACCAGCGCGACCTCAACGGTTTCGCGCGGGGAATGCACCCGATCGAGCAGATCGCCCCACACCGTCCAGTCCACATCGCGGAACGGCAGACCGAGCTTGCGCACCACATAGGCGTCCAGGCCCTCGCGGTGCAGCACCTTGGGGATGTCGTAGATCGAGGGGGCGTCCGGGGTGGAGATGCAGGCGTCGACCTCGACGTCGCACATCAGCGCGATCTTGCTCTTGAGCGACTGCGGGACCTCGCGGTCGCAGCGCAGGATCAGCGCGTCGGGCTGGATGCCGATATTGCGCAGCGCGGCCACCGAATGCTGGGTGGGCTTGGTCTTGAGTTCCCCCGACGGCGCCAGGTACGGCACCAGCGAGACGTGCAGGAAGAAGACGTTGTCGCGGCCGACGTCGTGGCGGATCTGCCGGGCGGCTTCCAGGAACGGCTGCGATTCGATGTCGCCGACGGTGCCACCGATCTCGGTGATCACCACATCCGGTTCCTGACCTTGCAGGTCCGGGCCGCGCATGGCCAGGATGCGCGCCTTGATCTCGTCGGTGATGTGCGGGATCACCTGCACCGTGTCACCGAGGTATTCACCGCGGCGCTCCTTGGCGATGACCGACGAATAGATCTGCCCTGTCGTCACATTCGCGTCCCTGGACAGATCCCGGTCCAGGAAGCGTTCGTAGTGTCCGACGTCGAGGTCGGTTTCGGCACCGTCCTCGGTCACGAACACCTCTCCGTGCTGGAACGGATTCATGGTGCCCGGATCGACGTTCAAGTACGGGTCGAGCTTCTGCATCGTGACCCGCAGTCCCCGCGCGGTCAGCAGTTGACCGAGGCTGGAGGCGGTAAGACCCTTACCGAGTGAGGAGGCGACACCACCGCTGACGAAGATGTGTTTGGTGGCAGTTCGCGCCTGAATCCGTGTTTGACCCACGGGTCTTCACGGTAACACGAAACCCCCGGTCCTCTGTACGCCACGCCCGGTTTGCCACCCGATCGCTCGCACTCGCTCATACCACCCTCTTGCCGCTGCGACCCAGCTCACGCCCTGCCCCATCTCGGCATGGCCCGGATGCTGCCGACAGCACGGGTGGTCGTGCCGTCGTTCGGATCGTCTCGGCTTCGGGAGGTATGACCATTCTCAGCCCACGATGATGCTCCACTTTCCGAACTGTCCGGGAGGGAAGTCCTTCAGGTTCACGTAGTCACCGGCGGTATCGAGCTCGCCGGAGGCGCCGGCCCCCTGGAGATGCGAATCGGAATGACCGCTGTTGTAGAAAAAGAGCCGATCATCGTCGACGGAAACAACGTGGGTCCAATGCCCGAATTGCCCGGGAGGAAAGTCCTTCAGGTTGACATAGTCGCCAGAGCTAGCTATCTCACCGGACGCAGCCCACGGTTGCTGGTACCCGTTGTAGAAGAAGAGCCGGTTGCCACCGGCGGGCGCGATCATCCACCACGGGCCGAAGTGCCCCGCCGGGAAATCCATCAGGTTGACATACTCACCCGAGTCGTCGATCTCGGCGGTGACAGCTCCCCGAGTCTGAACGTTGTAGAAGAAGAGTCTGTTCCGGCCAACCGGAACGATGTGCGTCCACTTTCCGAATTTTCCGGGTGGGAAGTCCTTCAGGTTGACGTAGTCGCCGGTGGCATCGAGTTTCCCGACCGCGCCGGCCCCGGTAACCGCTGTGTAGAAAAAGAGCCGGCCATCGCCCAGCGGCACCACCGCCCACTGACCGAATTGTCCCGCGGGAAAGTCTCTCAGGTTGACATAGTTACCCGCGGCATCGATCTCTCCCGAAGCGGACTGTGTCGTTTGATAGTTGTGGAAGAAGAGCCGCTGACCGTCGGCGGGCACAATAAAGTGCCACTGTCCGAATTGACCGGCTGGATAGTCCTTCAGGTTGACGTAGTTACCCGAGGCATCCAGTTTCCCTGATGCGGCAGCTCCGGAGTGACTGTAGAAGAACATGACGACCCCTTCTTCGATGGTGTAAATCGCCACTGCTGTTCGATTCGGTCCAGCCAGATCGGTCGCGATTGGCGCCGCAAGCTCGCCCGGAGGTAGCAAGCCTCTTCGGCGACGCCACCAGGAGCCATGACCTCCGCACTGCCATCGAACCCGCCATGGCCCGTCCGGTCAATGGGCAGTCAGACCGGCATGGCGAGCATGGACAGTCCCGGGACCTGTAGCCGCCGATACAGTCGGTGACCTGCTCGGGCAGGTCAACCGGGTGGCGCTCAGCCCGGCAGGGCGGCGAGGGTCAGGGAGGTCGCGGTGGGGCCGGTGCCGTAGCGGCCGGTGCGCCCGGCCAGTTGCTCGGACAGGGCAAGGGCGGTGGTGACGCGGCCGAGTTCGCGGTCGAGGTTGTCGACGGTGGTGACGGCGGCGGCGAGGGGGGCGTCGTCGCGGACGACGGCGAGCGGGCCCGCGCCTTCGGCGGAGCCCGGGCGACCGGCCAGGACCACGCCCGCGCCGCGAGCACGCAGAGCGCCGGCGAAGCGGGCGGTATTGGCGCCGCGGCTGTTCTCCCCGGCCTTCGAGCCGTCACCGGTGACGACGACGGCCAGCTGGGCCGGCTGCACGGGGGTGTCGCCGTAGGCCAGGAATCCGCCGCCGCGCAGCGTCTCCAGGGCCAGGCCCAGTTCCTGCGGCGTGCTGCGCGGCTGCCCCGACGCCGGATCGAGCAGCAGCACCAGGCCGAGCAGATCGCCGGCCAGGCTGCCCTGGTCGACGGCACCGGTGCGCAGTTCGGCGCCCGCCGGGATGACGTTGGTGAGAGTCGAACGCATCCGGTCACCCTCGGTGGCGTCGACGAACGCCTCGGTGAACGCGATCCGGCCGGTGACGGCGGCGCCCGCGGTCTGCAACGCGGCCACGACACCGTCCACATCGCCGGGATCGGCGTCGGGGGTGGTGAACACCACGACGCTGCGGTCGGCGAGGGTGCCGCCGAGCAGCCGCGGCGCGGAACGGGCGATGAAGGCATCGGCGCCGTTCATCTGCCCGGTCAAGCGTTGATTCTCTGCGGTGAGGGTATCGACCTGGGCGCGTAGATCGTCCTTGTCGCTGCGCAGACCCGACAGCAGGTCCGAGGCCAGGGTCTGTGATCCGAGCACCACGCCAAGGGCGAGCGCGAGGAAGATCGCCGCGATCGAAATCGCGTGCTGGCGAAGCGAGATCACGCCGCCGTCCCACCCCGTAGGTCACGCGCCCAGAGCACGAACCGGTTCCAGGTGTCGGCGCCCCAATCCAGCATCTCGGTGCCGGAATTCGAGGCCAGCACCACCACGATCACCGCGATCAGCGCGGCCAGCACCACCAGCGCGATCGCGGTGCCGGACACTCGGTTGCGGTACAGGGTGGCCACCGCGGTGGCGTCCATCAGCGTCGAACCGATCTTGAGCCGCGTCAGGAAGGTCGCCGGGTTGCTGTCGCGGCGTCCGCGGTCGAAGAATTCGTCGAGCGAGGCGGCGGCTCCGGCGGTGACGATCAGCGCCGCACCGTGGTGGTGGGCCAGCAGCAACGCCAGATCCGTCGGTGCACCGGAGGACGGGAACGTCGTCGCGCCGATGCCCAGATCCTGGATGCGTTCCAGTCCCTTGGCGTGGCCGTCGGTGTCGGCGGGCAGGATCACCTCCGCACCGGATTTCAATGTCGCGGTGGTGATCTCGTCCGGGTCGCCGACGATCAGGTCCGGGCGGTAGCCGCCTTTGGTCAGGGTGTCGGCGCCGCGCCCGACGCCGACCATGATCGGCGCGTACTCCTTGATGAACGGCTTGAGCTTCTTCAGATCCTCCGCGTGCCCCGGCCCGTCGCCGACGACGACCACATGCCTGCCGCGCATCTCCAGTTCCAGATCCGGCACGCCGATCCCATCGATGAGCAGCGCCGATTCGGTGCGCACGAATTCGATGGTGTTGCCTGCGAACGCTTCCAGATGATCGGCGAGGCCGTTGCGGGCCTCGATCATCCGTTCCGCGATGGCGGCCTCGGTGAGTTCGATGGCCTCGACGAGGACTTCCGGCTCCTTCTTGGTGAGCCGGTCGGCGTAGACGACGCCACCGTCGATGCGGATCTTGGCGCCGTCCTTGATCTTGCTGAACGCATCCGAGCTCACCGTGTCCAGCAGCAGGATGTCGTTGGCCACCAGCACTTCCGGGCCGAGGTTCGGGTAGCGGCCCGAGATCGACGGCGAGGTGTTGATCACCGCGACCACGCCCGCTTCGACGAGACGGTCGGCGGTGAGCCGGTCCAGGTCCATTTCGTCGAGCACGACGATGTCGCCGGGACCGACCCGTTTGAGCAGACGCCGGGTGTTGCGGTCCACGCGGGCTATTCCGGTGCGACCGGGCAGCGTCTCGGTGTTCTTCGACAACAGCGCCAGCATCTTCATGACGCCGATGATGGCCGCAAACCCTCAACCATTGGTGGAGGCGCGCCGCACCTGTTACCACATTCGTCACTGTGATACCACTGCGCACCTCCCGCCACCGGCGAGTCCCCACGCAATCGGCCCGCAACCCCGGACGTGTCTGCCCGGCGAAACGCCGCTGGCCACGTAGGGTACCCGGGTGAGCACCGCGCACCTGGTCATCGCCGCGCTCGCGGGCATCGTCGTCATCGTCGCCGCGATCACCTGGCTGAAGATTCATCCGTTCATCGCACTCACCGTCGGCGCCATCGGCGTCGGCATCGGTGCCGGGTCCGGCGCCGCCGACACCGTCGACAGTTTCGTCTCCGGATTCGGCTCGACGATGGGCAGTGTCGGCATCCTGATCGGCTTCGGCGCGATGTTCGGCAAACTGCTGGCAGACTCCGGTGGCGCCACCCGCGTGGTCGACACGTTGCTCAAACTGTCCGGCCCGAAACTGATGCCGTGGACGATGGGTCTGGTCGGTGCCGTCATCGGACTGCCGATGTTCTTCGAAATCGGCGTCGTGCTGTTGATGCCGGTGATCATCCTGGTGGCCCGCCACTCCGGATTGCCGTTGATGCGCATCGCCATCCCCACGCTGGCGGGCCTGTCGGCCATGCACGGACTTGTGCCGCCGCATCCAGGTCCGCTCGTCGCCGTCGACGCTCTCGACGCCAACCTCGGTCTCACCCTGGCGTTCGGTGTGCTCGTCGCGATCCCGACGGTCGTGGTCGCCGGCCCGCTGTTCGGGACGCTGGCGGCCCGCTGGGTCGATGTTCCGGTCCCGGAGCTGTTCACCGACGAGGACGACAACGACGCCGACGACACGAAGCCCCAGCCACCCTTCCTGGTCGCCATCGGCACCATCCTGCTGCCGGTGCTGCTCATGCTCGGCAAGACTCTCGCCGACGTGATCGCGCCCGAATCCACCTCCGCGGCGAAGACCGTCCTCGACTTCCTCGGCACACCCGTCGTCGCCCTCGGCATCGGCCTGCTGGCCGGCATCGTGCTGCTCGGCTCCACCGCCCGGATGAGCCGCGACGACATCTCCGCGACGATGAACAGTTCGCTACCGCCGATCGCGGGCATCCTGCTGATCGTCGGCGCCGGTGGTGGTTTCAAGCAGGTGCTCGTCGATACCGGCATCGCCGACCTGATCGCCGACGCCATCCAGGACAGCAGCTTGCCGGTGCTGTTCCTGGCCTGGCTGGTCGCGGTGCTCATCCGGGTCGCGACCGGATCGGCTACCGTCGCCACGGTCACCGCTTCCGGCATTCTGGCGCCGGTGGCCGCCGACCTGTCCAACACCCACGTCTCGCTGATGGTGCTGGCGATCGGATCCGGTTCGCTGTTCCTGTCTCATGTCAACGACGCCGGATTCTGGCTGGTGAAAGAGTTTCTCGGGCTGACAGTTGCGCAAAACCTCAAATCGTGGACGGTGATGGAATGCCTGATATCGGTATGCGGTCTGGCCGGAGTGCTGGCGTTGAGCGTGGTCGTGTGACGCCGGTCCTGGTCGTCATGGGTGTGTCGGGGTCCGGTAAGTCGACCGTGGCCCGGCTGCTGGCGGAGAAGCTGGGCTGGGACATGCTCGAGGGCGACGATCTGCACCCCGAGACCAATGTCGCCAAGATGGCCTCGGGCACCCCGCTCACCGATGCCGACCGCTGGCCGTGGCTGCGCCGCATCGCCGACTGGATCGACACCCGCCAGTCCGCCCGCCGCCCCGGCATCGTCACCTGTTCGGCGCTCAAACGCAGCTACCGAGACGTCCTGCGCCGCGACGGCGTGATCTTCGTGCACCTGACCGGCAGCACCGAGCAGATCCGCGATCGCATCGGCCACCGCGCCGGCCACTTCATGCCCGCATCGCTACTGCAATCCCAAGTCGACACCTTGGAACCGCTGGAACCCGACGAGAACGGCATCGTCGTCGAAATCGGGCGCCCGCCTGCCGAAGAGGTCGCCGAGGTGATCGCGCAGTTGCCGCCCGGAAACTGACACCACCTGCCCGCAATTATCCGGGGTGCGCCTTTCGCAGTGCCCGGGACTACCCGTATTCTCCGGGTCACAGATATCCGAAGAGGAGACGTCATGGCCAGCACCACCGTCGATACCGTCATCGCCGCACCGCGGGAGACCGTGTACCGGCTGTTCGCCGACCGCGAGAGCATCAGCCCCTACCTGCCCGTCCAGCTCAAGCTGGTCAAGCCGGGCACCACCGAACGCGAAGGTGTCGGCGCGCAGCATCACGTCGGGCTCGGGCCGGTCGGCGTCACCGAGGAGATCACCGCGCTGGTGCCCGGCGAGCGGATGGAATACAAGATCGTCAAGGGCGCGCCGGTCAAGCGGCACGTCGGCATCGTCACCTTCGCCGACGCCCCCGGCGGCACCCGCGTCACCTACACCATGGAGTCCGAGCCGTCGCTGCCCGTGCCCGCCAAGGTGCTGGAGGCCGGCCTGAAAGTGCTGATCTCCCAGTTCATCAACGGAGCGAAGAAGGCCGTGCGCTGAGCTGACCTTCCGACAACGGCCGCGCCCGGAGTGCACCGGGCGCGGCCGTTGCGCATCGATGGGGTCTGGATCGGCTCGGCGGGCCGGCCCGGATTCCACGTGCCGATCACGCACCGGCATCGGCCGGGTTTCGGTTCCCGCGCCTGCTCAGCGCGCGGTGGCCCGCTCGGACCGCGCGATCTGCAAGAGTTCTTCGGCGTGCGCACGCCCGGTTTCGGTGTCGTCGAGGCCTGCGAGCATGCGGGCCAATTCGATCACCCGCTCGTCGTTGGTCAGGGCCCGCACGCCGGAATTCACCGCACCCGCACCGTCATCGGATTTGTTGACCACCAGATGCGTATCGGCGAAGGCCGCGACCTGCGGCAGATGGGTCACCACGATCACCTGATGGGTGCGCGCCAAACGGGCAAGCCTGCGCCCGATCTCCACCGCCGCCCGGCCGCCGACGCCGGCGTCGACCTCGTCGAACACCATCGTCGCACCGTGCTCACTGCCGGCGAGCACCACTTCCAGCGCCAGCATCACCCGGGAGAGCTCACCGCCCGAAGCGCTCTTGCTCAGCGGCAGCGACTGCGCACCCGAATGGGCCGACAGCCGGAACTCGACCTCGTCCACACCCGTCGACCCGGCGTGCAGCTCGGTCTCCCCGATGGTCAACGGGGCCGAATCCTGCGGTGCCGCAGGCACCGGCCGCACCACCACCTCGAGCCGCGCCTTACCCATCGCGAGCCCGCCCAGCTCGGCACTCACCGCCTCGGCGAGCTTGCCCGCCGCCTTGGTCCGCGCCGCCGTCAGCTTGCTGGCCGCCGCGCGCACCTTGTCCGCGGCCACCTCGACCTCTTTGGCCAGCGAGGCGAGGGTCTCCTCGGAAACGTCCAGTGATTCCAGCCGGGCCCGCGATTCCTCGGCCCAGGCGATCACCCCGTCGATATCGGGAGCGTATTTGCGGGTGAGCGTTTTGAGTTCGGCCTGGCGGGTGAGCATCGAATCCAGGGCGCCCGGATCGGACGGTAGATCCGACAGGTAGCCGCTCAGTTCGGTGGTCAGGTCGACCACCACCGCGATCGCCTCACCCAGCCGGGGCGCCAAGGCCGCCAAGGCCGGATCCTCGGCCGATTCGAGCCGAGATCGGGCGGTGCCCAGCGCATCCAGCGCGCCGGAGTTGGTCTCGGGGCTGTCGGCCGGGCCGGCCAGTGCATCGTGTGCGGTGGAAGCGGCCTCGCGCAAGGAATCCAGATCGCTGAGCCTGCGGATCTCGGCGACCAGGCGTTCGTCCTCGCCCGGCTCCGGTGCGATGCCGTCGATCTCGGCCAGCGAGTGCTTGAGCCGGTCGGCCTCCAACGCGAGTTCGCGGCTGCGCGCGGTGCGTTCGAGCAGTTCGGTGCGCGCATCCAGCCAAGCCCGGCGATGCTGCTGGTACTTGCGCAGCAGCGGTCCGACGGTGTCGGCGGCGAATTGATCCAGCGCGCTCAGCTGCTGATCCGGCCGCTGCAACCGCAGCTGGTCGTTCTGCCCGTGCACCGTCAGCAGCGGGGCCGTGAAATCCGACAGCACCGAGGCCGGAACGCCGCGCCCGCCCAGATGCGCACGCGAACGCCCATCGCTGCCGACGGTGCGGATGGCGATCACGCTGCCGTCGTCGTCACGTTCGGCGGCAGCGGCCTCCAGCACCTCGGCTACCTCGGCGCGCGCCGCCTCGTTCACCTCGTCGATGGTGAACCGGCCCTCCACCACCGCACGGGACGCGCCCAACCGCACCCGCCCGGCATCCGCGCGCGCACCACTCAGCAGATGCAAACTGGTGACGACCATCGTCTTTCCGGCGCCGGTCTCACCGGTCAGGACCGTCAGACCCTCATGGAATTGCGCGGTCGCCGTGGAGATGACGCCGAGTCCGTCAATCCTGATCTCTGTCAGCACGTGTGCTCTCCGTTCGCCGTCGGCCACGCCAGCCTGTCACGGGCAATTGGAATTTGCGCACCATCCGGTCGGCGAACGGCGCGGAATCCAACCGCACCCACTGCACCGGTTCGGCGCCGCGGACCGCTTCCACTCGACCACCCCTCGGCAGGGCGAGGGTGCGCCTGCCATCCAGGAAAACTATCGCATCGTGGCCCGTCGCAACGGATTCGACCGCGATCCGGGAATCCGGGCTGGTCACCAGCGGACGGGCGAACAGGGCGTGCGCGTTACTGGGAATGACCAGCAGCGCTTCCAGCTCCGGCCACACCACCGGCCCGCCGGCGGAAAACGCATAAGCCGTGGAGCCGGTGGGCGTGGCGATCAGGATGCCGTCGCAACCGAACGCCGACACCGGCCTGCCGTCCACCTCGAGCACCACTTCCAGCACACCCATCCTGGCGGCGTTCTCGATGCTGGCTTCGTTGAGCGCCCAACCGCTTTCGACCACCTCGTCGTCGACGCGGACCGAGACATCGATCGTCATCCGCTGTTCGACCCGGTAGTCGCGGCGCACCACCTGCGCCAGCGCCTCGTCCAGATGTTCGGCCTCGGCTTCGGTCAGGAAACCGATGCGGCCCAGATTGATTCCCAGCACCGGCACCGACGCTGTCCGCGCCAGTTCCGCCCCGCGCAGAAACGTGCCGTCACCGCCGAGGGCCAGCACCATTTCACAGCCGAGGGCGGCATCCGGCTTGTGTTCGACGACGCGCACCGGATAGCCGCCGCCTGCGCTCGAATCCGCCTCGAACTTGGTGCTGTAGGCCTCGTCGGCCAGCACCCGCAGCCCGATGCCAGCGTCGGCGAGGATCTTCGCCACCCGATGCGAGGTCTCGATGATCTCGGCCCGCCCCGGATGCGAGACCAGCAGGATCTCCCGCCCGGCGGCCTCGCCCGTCAGCGCGTTCACTGTGGACCCTCCTCAACCGCGCGTTCGACCAGGGCCGCGACCGCCGCGTGGTCGTAGTCGAACGGTCCGTCGTTGTGCAACCACAGGAAGTATTCGACATTTCCCGACGGCCCCGGCAGTGGGCTGGCCACCGCCGCCAGGGTGCGCAGACCCAGTTCGCCCGCGGCCGAGGCCACCGTGCGGACCGCTTCGGCGCGCAGCGCCGGATCACGCACCACACCGCCGGAGCCTACTCTTTCCTTGCCCACCTCGAATTGCGGCTTCACCATCGGCAGTAGGTCGGCACCGGGTGCCGCGCAGGCGGCCAGCGCGGGCAGCACCAGCGCGAGCGAGATGAACGACAGGTCGGTCACCACCAGTTCCACCGGGCCGCCGATAACCTCGGGGGTCAACGTGCGGACATTGGTGCGGTCCAGCACGCGCACCCGTTCGTCGTTCTGCAATCGCCACACCAGCTGGCCGTAGCCGACATCGGCGGCGACCACTTCACGAGCCTGCCGCGACAGCAGCACATCGGTGAATCCCCCGGTGGACGCGCCGGCATCCAGGCAACGTTTCCCGGCGACACGCAAACCGCCCGGTTCGAACGCCTCCAGCGCTCCCAGGAGTTTGTGCGCGCCACGCGACGCCCACGACACCTCGTCCGGCTGTTCCCGCACCAGCAGCGGTGTTCCGGGTTCCACGGCCGTCGCCGGTTTCACCGCGACGGCGCCATTGATGAGGACGCGGCCCGCCCCGATCAGCTCGACCGCGTGTTCTCGCGATCTGGCCAATCCGCGGCGTACCAGTTCGGCGTCCACTCGTGCGCGCCTGGCCACCTCAGATCTTGTCCACCGTCGCCAGCGCCTGCACCAGGACCTCGTGGGCCTGTTCCAGGATGTGCGCCCGCCGGGTGAGGTCGGTGCCGCTGTCCGGATCACCGTCGCCCGCGCCCGCACCGGCGCCGAGTTCGTCCAGCAGCGCATCGATCTCGGTGCGGATGCGGTCGGGATCGGCCGGTTCCGGACGTCCCTGTGCACCAGGCAGATGCTGACCGGGCAGCGGCGCCCCTGGACGGGGGCCGGGCACAGGCGGACGGGGCGTGGGAGTACTCATCGTGGCGACAACGCTATCGGATTTCGGAACGGGACGCGCGTACCGTCACGGCGCGACCAGGATTGTCGCGCAGGGTGTCGGCGAGATCACCGTCCCCCGCGGGCACCGGCGGCTGATTCAGCGCGTCCAGGGACGTCGCGACGTAAGTGGGCCACAGCTCCTCGGGCCATTCCGCGAGATCGGCCGCGGTGCTGACGCCGGTGAGCACCAGCAACGAATCCAGCTCGACGCGTGCCGCGCCTTCGATGTCGGTATCGAGTCGATCCCCGACCACGAGCGCGTTGCGCGTACCCGCCCGCACCAGCGCGTCTTCGAGCAGCGGTGCATACGGCTTCCCGGCGACGACGGGTTCGCGGTCGGAGGCGGCCCGCAACGCCGCCACCATCGATCCGTTGCCCGGCGCGAGGCCGCGCTCGTTCGGCAAGGTCTTGTCGGTGTTGGCGGCGATCCACAGCGCATCGGCACGCAGGGCGTAGGCGGCTTCGGCGAGGTCGGGCCAGCCGGTCTCGGGCGAATGGCCCTGCACGACCGCCTCCGGCGCCGAGCCGTTGAACCGGCGCACCGGCCGCAGTCCGACCGCGCTCACCTCGGCGGCGAGGTCGTCGGTGCCGACGACGAGCACCTGCGCCTGCGGTTCGAGCCGTTCGGCCAACAGCCGCGCGGCGGCTTGTGCGCTGGTCACGACGTCCTCGGTACCGGCCTGGAACCCGAGTTCGGTCAGATGCTCGGCCACCACAGCGGGCCCCCGGCTCGCGTTGTTGGTCACGTACACCAGCCGCTGGTCCCCCTCCGACAATGCCGCAGGCGCCCCGTCGATGACGACCTGCCCGCGATAGAGCGTCCCGTCCAGATCCAGCAGCAGCGCGCCGTATCGGTCCCGCACCCGCATCACATCACTCCCTCGCACCGATTCAGCGTCCACCCGAAATCCTCCCACCCGCAGTGCCCATGCGATCGACCGGCACGGCCTGCGTATCAACGCCGTCCCGTCGCGGAGCAGTGGAGGCAACAGCACCGACATGAGCCGCGAACCGAATCGAGGACAGGATGCGGCCGCAATACCTGCGATCCTGGCCAGATGACCCCATCACCACCTTCTTCCGAGTCCGCTCCACTGCGCGACTGCGGCGCCTTGGTCACCGGCGGATCCCGCGGCATCGGCCGTGCGATCGTCACGCGGCTGGCCGCTGCGGGCGCGGCTGTGGTCTTCACCTACCGCACCTCGGCCGCGGCGGCCGAGGCCCTCGTCGACGAGATCCGGGAACAGGGCGGCCGCGCACACGCCGTGCCCTGCGATCTGGCCGATAGCGAACAGACCGCCGGCGCGTTCGAGGCCACGACGGTCACTCTCGCCGACCGTTTCGGCATCGGCCTCGACATCGTCGTCGCCAACGCAGGCATTTTCACCAGTGCCCCGCTCGACGGGCTGGACCTGAGCGAGTGGGACCACGCGATGGCGGTCAATGCCCGCGGCACCCTGCTGACCTTACAATTCGCCGCGCGCAACCTGCGCGACAACGGCCGCATCATCACCATCTCCACCATCGGCACGCACTGGCCGAGCCCCGGCGAGGCCGCCTATGCCGCGAGCAAGGCAGCGGCCGAGCAGCTGACCCGCGTCGCCTCCCGAGAACTCGGCGGCCGCGGCATCACCGCGAATGTGCTCGCCCTAGGACCGACCGACACCGATCTGCTGCGCTCGACCGCGCCACCGGCCGCACTCGACGCGACCGCGGCCATGACAGCGCTCGGACGGATCGGCGGCCCCGCCGACATCGCGGGCATGGTCGCGTTGCTCGCGCACCAGGACAGCGGCTGGGTCACCGGGCAGATCATCCGCGCCGACGGCGGCCTCACCTGACCGGTGAGCCGCGCTCAGGCGTCGCCGGTGAGTTCGGCCGCTCGTTCCTCCGCGTCGGTGTCGCCGTCGAGATCTGCCGCCGCGGCGTTGAGGAACCAGGTCAGGCCCTCCTCGGCGCGGCCGGCGGCGACCAGGGCGTCGGCGTAGGCGTAGAACAGGCGGGCGGCGGCCGAGCCTGTGCGTGAGGGGTCCAGATCCGGGGTCTGCAACGTGACGACGGCCTGGTCGTACTGGCCGAGGTCCATGCGAGCGCCTGCGACCACGATCCGCAGTTCGTTGGCTTCGTCGCCGCGCAGGGCTCGCGCTTCCTCGCTGCGGCCCAGCTCGATGGCGCGTTCTGGGCGACCGAGCCCGCGTTCACAGTCGGCCATCACCGCGAGCAGACCGGAGCCACCGGACATGCGTCGTGCGGTCCGCAGCTCGGAGAGAGCTTCGGCCCATTCACCAGCGTGATAGGCCACCACACCCGCGGTTTCTCGCACCACCGCGATGCGGCCGGCCCGCTGCCGGGCGGCGCGCGCGTGCGCCAGCGCCAGCCCCGGATCGTCGTCGAGCAGGCGCGCGGCCATCACCAGATGCCTTGCGACGGTCTCGGCATTGCCCTTGTCCAAGCTGAGCAGGTCACGCCGGATCGTGGTGTCGAGGTCGGAGGCCTGAACGTCATCGGGCAGGTCCGGCTCTTCCGGCCGGGGCGGACGGCGATCCATCATCCGGCCGCCGGGCGCCCGGCCACCATCGCCGCCGCGACGCCGATCGCCACCGGGTCCATCGCCACGGCCCTCATCGCGCCGCTTCGGCCCGCGATCGTTCCAGCCGCGGCTGTCTTCGCGCCGGCCACGGTCGCCGTTGTCGGTCACATCGCCCCGCTCTCCGGTCTGCGCGACCACCGAGGGCCGCTGTTCGACGGCATCGTCGCGGTCGTCGGCGCGCGCCCCGGTTACAGCCGTGCCCGCGTCGTCGCCGCCGGTCCAGTCTGCCGGTCGATCCGCGTTATCGGCATCGCCACGCCGGCCGGACGGTGCGGCGTCAGCAATCAGTTCCGTCGCCGAAACCGGGTCTGCGTCGGAGGTCGACCGCTCGGTGTCATCCGCACCCGTCTCCTCGGTTCGGCGCAAAGCAGCGTCGTCCGCCGACGAGCTTCGACGTTCGATGTCGTCCGCCCGGGCAGCGTTTGTCGATTCGGCGTGGGACTCGCCTGCACGAGCCGGCTGGTCGCCCGTCCGCTCGGCGGGAGATTCAGTTTCTCCGCTTGCGGCCGCAGGCACCGACTCGGTCCGGGAAGAGTGGCCAGTGGCCTGCTCGGTAGCAGCGGATCCTGCGCTCAGGTCCTGGTCGTGGTCCGGGCTGGCTGCTGCCTCGATCGGCGCGATGTCGTCACGCTCGGTTCCGGAGCGATCGCCCGCATCGGTGTTCGGGAAGGACCGCTGCGACGAACGGTCGTCCTGCCGCCGGAAACCACCGCTGCGCCGGCCCTGGGTGCCCGAGTCGTCCCGCTCGGCATATCCACGCTCGGGGCGTCCGCCCTCGAACTCGCCGCGACGGAATCCACCGCCGCTCCCGCCGCGGGATTCGCCTCCTGAGCGTCGGAATCCGCCCGGACGATCGCCCGAAGTGCTCGGCCGTCCGCTGTCACCACGCCGGAAACCACCCTGGTCGGATCCGCGGCGGTCGTCGCGGCCGCCGCGAACGTCATCCGAGGAACGCCGGAAACCGCCCTTGTCCGCACCCCGGTAACGGTCGCTCCCGCCACGATCTCGATCGTCGCGTCCGCCACGAGGCCCTTCCGACGAGCGCCGGAAGCCTCCCCGGTCCGAACGGTAGCGGTCATCTCCGCCGCCTGGGCGGTCGTCACGCCGGGCGCGAGCGTCGTCCGAGGAGCGCCGGAAACCGCCCTTGTCCGCACCGCGGTAGCGATCGTCCCCGCCGCGCGCCCGGTCCTCGCGCGGTCCCTGGTCGCCGGAGCGCCGGAACCCACCGGGCCGGTCGCCGAAGTTCGCCCGACCGCCGGGCCGCGAATCGCGGTCCCGATCACCACGGAACCCGGGCCGATTGCCGCCACGCTCCGATGAACCGGTGGTGTCGTCGTATCGGCGCCGGTCATCGGGCCCGCGTCGCTCGTCCCGATCGCCCGACCGGCCGTATCCGCGCCGATCCTGGCCGGACGAGCCCCATTCGCGCCGGTCTCCGCCGCGCCGATCATCTCGATCACCGGATCGGCCGTAACCACCGCGGTTCTGGTCCGATGACGATCCGCGCTCGCTCCGCTCGCCGCCGCGACGGTCCGCGCCACGGTCGTTCCACGGCCGGTCGCCCGTATCGCGCCGCGGTGCGTCGTCGCGGCGATCCCGCCACTGTGGCCGGCCTTCGGACGAGCTGCCGCGGTCGGATTCACGCCGGTCCCGGTACCCGCCGCGATCGTCGCTGCGGTTCCAGTTACTACCACGCTGCTGTGGGCGGCTACTGCTCTCATTGCGCGGTCCGCGCCGAGCCGGCCCGGCTTCGCTGGGTTGACCGCTGTCGCGTCCACCGCGCGGGAAGCCGCCACGTTCGCCGCTGCTTCGGTCGGCGCGGTCGTGACCTCGGCGCGTTCTGCGTTCGTCGTCTCCGCTTCGGCCCCGACCGCCGCGTTCCCCCGAGGTACCGCGGTCGCCCCGATTATCGCCGCGGCCTCCGTATCCGCGCTCGGGGTCGTTGCGGCGGAAGGGTTTCCGACCGTCGTTCTGTTCCGGCACGGTGGTCCCTTTCTGAGTTGCGCGCACAGGTGGCTCGGCCACGAATTCCTGACATCTACTCGACGTTCGCCGAGCATTTCGGCATACAAACGACGATAGGGGACCCAGTGTATGGGTCCCCTATCGTGAAGGATGTTCCGGCGGTGTCCTACTCTCCCACACCCTGTCGAGTGCAGTACCATCGGCGCAGGTGGCCTTAGCTTCCGGGTTCGGAATGGGACCGGGCGTTTCCCCACCGCTATAGCCGCCGTAACTTCACCCACGTGTTACTCACCCGTTCGCCGCTCGTGTACCCCGAAGGGCCTTACCGCTCGACTTGCATGTGTTAAGCACGCCGCCAGCGTTCGTCCTGAGCCAGGATCAAACTCTCCGTTGAAGACTCTCGAAACACCCCGAAGGGCGAATCAGAAATATCTAAACTAGAGTCCGAAAACCCAGCAAAACCGAACACCAGCAAAAATTTGCTGACATTCAAAATGTCCGACCCACAACACACGGGGGTATGAGGGGCCGGAACCAATAATAATATTGGCACTGACATTCATCGACACACTATTGAGTTCTCAAAGAACACACGCACACACATCCACACTAGAATCTTGCTGGGGCTTCCGTGAGGCAACTTTTACAGCTTAGCTCGGCCGTAGACCCGAAGCAAATCCGGGGTACCGGTCCAGCTAGTGTGATCGTCAGGCGCTCCTCGTACTACCTCGTTTCCCTGGCCGCACGCTCAGCGTTTCCGCTCAGCTCCTGGGCCCCGGGTCGGTGTCCGTGTCGCTCTGACTCGAATAAAGTTACGTGGCTACATTTGCAATGTCAAATCGCCTGGTCAGGAAGGGTTTTCGGCGAGGTTTCGGCTATCGCTTCCGCGCTTCCGCTGCCCTACCGGCGATCCGGGCCGTCATTCGGTGACGCCGACCCGCCGCACCTGCCCGCCCAACGCCTGCAACTGCTCGACGAAGTTCGGGTAGCCGCGGTCGATGTGGAACACGTCGTGCACTTCGGTCGTGCCGTCGGCGACCAGGCCCGCCAGCACCAGCCCGGCGCCGGCGCGAATGTCGGAGGACCACACCGGCGCGCTCGACAACCGCGGGATTCCGCGAACCACCGCGTGATGACCGTCGGTGCGCGCGTCGGCACCGAGGCGGATCATCTCCTCCACGAAGCGGAATCGGGCTTCGAAGATGTTCTCGGTGATCATCGAGGTGCCGTCGGAGATGGCCGCGAGACCGATCGCCATCGGCTGCAGGTCGGTGGGGAAACCGGGGAACGGCAGCGTCGAGAAGTTCACCGCACGCGGACGTTCGGGCTGCACCACCCGGAAACCGTCTGGCTCGAAGGAGATCCGGGCGCCCGCCGAACGCAGCTTGTCCAGCACCAGCGACAGATGCTTCGGGTTGACGCCGGTGACGCGCACATCGCCCATGGTCATCGCGGCGGCGATACCCCAGGTGGCCGCGACGATGCGGTCGCCGATCACCCGGTGGGTGGTGGGCGAGAGCCGCTCGACGCCCTCGATGGTCAGCACCGAGGTGCCCGCGCCGTTGATCCGCGCACCCATCTGCACCAGCATGTTGCACAGGTCGACGATGTCGGGCTCACGCGCGGCGTTGTCGATCACGGTCTCCCCCTCCGCGAGCACCGCAGCCATGAGGATGTTCTCGGTGGCACCGACCGACGGGAAGTCGAGCCGGATCCGGGCGCCCTGCAGCTCGTCGGCCCTGGCCACCACGCACCCGTGCTCGATCTCGCTGGTCGCGCCCAGCAGACGCAGCCCGGCCTGGTGCATATCCAGCGGACGGGAACCGATGGCATCACCGCCGGGCAGCGCGACGACCGCGCGCTTGCACCGGGCCATCAGCGGCCCGAGCACACAGACCGAGGCGCGGAACTGGGTGACCGCCGGGAAATCGGCGTGGTACTTCGGTTCGGCGGGCGTGTCGATGGTGACGACCGACCCGTCGATCGTCACATCGCAGCCGAGGCCGCGCAGCACATCCGCCATCAGCGGGACGTCGAGGATGTCGGGGCAGTTCGTGATGGTTGTGGTGCCTTCGGCCAGCAGGGCCGCGGCCATCAACTTGAGGACGCTGTTCTTGGCGCCCCCGACCGCGACCTCACCGACGAGCCGATTGCCGCCAGTTACCAGAAAACGTTCCATGCCGCCTCTCCGCGTCTTCGGCGCACCACTGAGTGCAAGGATAATGCTCTACCGGCTCCCGGCGATCGGCCACCGAGGCAGTGAACTAGTCGTCGCGGTCCGCGGACTCGGCGCCCCCACCGGGCTGCCACAGCACATCGCCACCGGGATTGGCCACCCGGCCGAGGATGAACAACAGGTCCGACAGCCGATTCAGGTATCGAGCGGGCAGCGTACCGGTGTCGTCGGGGTGCGCTTCGACCGCCGCCCAGGCCGAACGCTCGGCGCGCCGGACCACAGTGCGGGCCACATGCAGATGGGCGGCCAAGGGAGTACCGCCGGGAAGGATGAACGAGTTGAGCGGGGCGAGCCCTTCGTTGAACTCGTCGCACCAGGATTCGAGCCGGTCGATATACGGCTGAGTGATGCGCAGCGGCGGATATTTCGGCGCCTCGACGATCGGCGTCGACAGGTCCGCGCCCGCGTCGAACAGATCGTTCTGCACCTGGCGCAGGACCTCCCCGATCCGCGGGGAGGGAGCGCCCACCGCGAGGGCGACGCCGATCGCGGCATTGGCCTCATCGCAGTCGGCGTAGGCGATCAAGCGCGGATCGGTTTTGGCCACGCGGGAGAAATCGCTCAGCCCGGTGGTCCCGTCGTCCCCGGTCCGGGTATAGATCCGGGTCAGATGCACACTCACACGACCACCTTAAACGCTGCCCCGCCGAGACCGGCGGCCGCTGTCAGTGCCCGCGCAGCCGGCGGGCGCGATCGGAGGGCCTTGACTCCACCCATGACAAAAAGGCAGCCAGCGAGCCGCGATCCAATGCCAACTCGAAGCTGCCCTGTGCATCCGATACCGCGATCACCGCGATCTCGTCGGTCATGATGTCGTATTCATCGCCCCGCGGGCCGCGCCGCTCACCGACCTCGATGCCGCGGCGGTGGATCACCGAATCCGGGCCGAGTTTGAGGCTGGACAGCTTGAAGAAGACGAGCCGGTCTTCGCCGTAGCGGATCAGTCCGTGCCGCCAGCGTTCCCCGCCGCGAGCCGGGAGCACCCGCAGAATCGCGGCCGTGCCGCCGCGGCGCAACATCACCAGACGATAGGTGGAGGCCAGGGCGAGGGCGACCAGCAGACATACCAGAATGATCAGCAGAACCATCCCGGTGTGCAATGCCGTCCATCCCTTCGTTCGCCGAATCGATCGAATCCCACCCCGTCGACCGAACCCGGTCATTCAACCACGGACTCGAGTTTACAAATGGGGCGGGCTTGTCGGCGAACATACCGCTAGCGCCGGCCGCCCGGCGATCACGGCGACCGAAACAACACTGCCGGCGGCGAGATCGCCACCGGCAGTGTCGTATTCGATTGTGTTGTGCCGCTTGGACGCTCGACAGCGTCCGAGCTCAGGCGTTCGCGTTCTGCTCGACCGCGCGCACCCGGCCCTGCGCCACCCGCTTGTCTTCGTCGGAGGCCGTCCCTTCGGCAAGCACCCGGCGGGCCGCCTCGATATCGACCTCGCCGGCGAACTCGGCGGACTCGGCCAGCACCCGCACCGAGTCGCCGGTGACCGAGAAGAACCCGCCGTGCACCGCCGCGACGATGCGCTGACCGTCGGTATCGACGATGGTCACCGTGCCGCCCTCGACCAGCTGGCCGAGCAGCGGCTCATGGCCTGCCATGATGCCGATCTGGCCCTCGGTGGTCTGCGCGCTGACGAACGACGCCCGGCCGGACCAGAGCAGCCGTTCGACGGCGACGAGATCAACTGACATATCGGCCATCGGTGACTACTTTCCGGCGATCTTCTTGGCGGCCGCCTCGACGTCGTCGAGACCACCGCAGGAGTTGAACGCCTGCTCCGGGTAGTGGTCGAACTCGCCCTTGCACACGCGGTCGAAGTCGTCGATGGTCTGCTCCAGCGGAACCACCGAACCGGGCTGACCGGTGAACTTCTCGGCGACGATGAAGTTCTGGCCGAGGAACTTCTCCAGGCGGCGGGCACGGCCGACGAGAACCTTGTCCTCTTCGGAGAGCTCGTCCATACCGAGGATGGCGATGATGTCCTGCAGTTCCTTGTACTTCTGCAGGATGCGCTTGACCTCGTTGGCCACGGCGAAGTGCCGCTCGCCGACGATCGACGCCTCGAGGATACGAGAGGTCGAGGTCAGCGGGTCGACGGCCGGGTAGATGCCCTTCTGCGAGATCGGGCGGGAAAGCTCGGTCGTCGCGTCCAGGTGGGCGAAGGTGGTCGCAGGCGCCGGGTCGGTGTAGTCGTCGGCGGGGACGTAGATCGCCTGCAGCGAGGTGATCGAGCGACCACGGGTCGAGGTGATGCGCTCCTGCAGCTCACCCATCTCGTCGGCCAGCGTCGGCTGGTAACCCACGGCCGAAGGCATACGACCCAGCAGGGTCGAGACCTCGGAACCGGCCTGGGTGAACCGGAAGATGTTGTCGATGAACAGCAGCACGTCCTGGTGCTGCACGTCGCGGAAGTACTCGGCCATGGTCAGGGCCGAGAGGGCGACGCGCATACGGGTGCCCGGCGGCTCGTCCATCTGGCCGAAGACGAGGGCGGTGTCCTGGAGGACGCCCATCTCTTCCATCTCCAGGCGGAGGTCGGTGCCCTCACGGGTGCGCTCACCGACGCCGGCGAACACCGACGTACCGGAGAACTCACGCGCGATACGGGTGATCATCTCCTGGATCAGAACGGTCTTACCGACACCGGCACCACCGAACAGACCGATCTTGCCGCCCTTGACGTACGGGGTCAGCAGGTCGAGGACCTTGACGCCGGTCTCCAAGATCTCGGTCTTGCCCTCGAGCTGGTCGAAGCTCGGCGGCTTGCGGTGGATGCCCCAGTTCTCGCCGTCGCGGCCGAGGCCGGGGCTGTCGAGGCAGTCGCCGAGGGCGTTGAAGACGTGGCCCTTGACGACGTCGCCGACGGGCACCGAGATCGGCTTGCCGGTGTCGCTGACGGAGGCGCCACGGACCAGGCCGTCGGTGGGCTGCATCGAGATGGTACGCACGATGTTGTCACCGAGGTGCTGGGCGACCTCGAGGGTGAGGGTCTTGGCCACCGAGGCCAGGGTGATGTCGGCGTGCAGAGCGTTGAACAGCTCGGGGATGGCACCACGCGGGAACTCGACGTCCACGACGGGGCCGATGACCCGGATGACGCGGCCTGCAGCAGCGCCGGTCCGGCTCGAGTTGTCTTGTGTGACAGCTGCGGTCATTTGGATAAGTTCTCTTCCTGCGCTTTTAGTCGCGGTCCGAGCTCGACGCCAGCGCGTTCACGCCGCCGACGATTTCGCTGATTTCCTGCGTGATCTGGGCCTGACGCACCGAGTTGGCTTCGCGCTGCAGCACGCTGGCCAATTCGTTGGCGTTATCAGTGGCCGCCTTCATTGCGGTGCGCCGAGCCGCGGACTCGGATGCCGCTGCCTCGAGCAACGACGCGTAGATACGCGTATTGACGTACTTCGGCAGCAGGGCCGCCAGCAGCACATCGGCGTCGGGCTCGAATTCGTACTGCGCCTGCGGGTCGGCCGTGGCCGAATCGCTGAACGAGTCCTCGCCCATGTCGAAGTTCTCGTCGACAAAGCTCACCTGGATCGGCGCCAGACGACGCACCTCAGGGGTCTGGGTCAACATCGACACGAAACGCGTGTACACGATGTGCAGTTCGTCGACGCCCGCGATGTCGCCGGTCCCGTTGGGATGCGGCACCTCGCCGTCGGCGCCCGCCATGAAGGCATCGACCAGATGGCGGCAGGCCGCCGAAGCATCGGTGTACTTCGGCTGCTGCGAGAACCCGGTCCACGACGCGACCAGCGGACGGTTGCGGAAGGTGTAGTACGTGAGGCCCTTGTTGCCCATCACGTACAGCACCGGCTCCTTGCCCTCGCCGCGCAGGGTGGTCATCAGTTCCTCGGCGCGCTTGAGCACGTTGGAGTTGTAACCACCGCACATACCGCTGTCACTGGTGATCACCAGCACGGCGGCGCGGCGCGGGTCGGCCCGCTCGGTCAGCAGCGGATGCGACAGGTTCTTCGACGCGCTCGCCAGCTCGCCGAGGACCTTGGTGATCTCCTCCGCGTACGGCTTCGCGGCCGCGACCCTGGCCTGGGCCTTGGAGATTCGCGAGGTCGCGATCAGCTCTTGGGCCTTGGTGATCTTCTTGATCGAATTCACACCACGAATGCGGGAGCGCAATTCACGCAAGCTTGCCACGGTTCACACTCCCTTCATTCGCCAGAAGAATCGAATAACGCATTGGTCGTCGCCCGACTTACTTCTCGACGTGCTTGCGCGTGACCGACAGCGACTCGACCTCTTCGTGGTCCAGCTCGCCGGCAGCGGCCTCGTTCACCACACGGCTGCCGTCGGAGGCGAGGAAGCCCTGCTTGAACTTGTCGGTGGCCGCCTTGATCTGATCGGCCGCCTCACCGTCGAGCGGCTTGGCGCCACCCTCCAGTGCGGCGAAGGCCTCGGGCACGCTGCGGTGCAGGTCTTCGAGCAGTTCGCTGTTGAAGCGACGGATGTCGGCGACCGGGACCGAGTCGTAGTAGCCGGCGTCGACCAGGTAGATCGAGACGATCTGGTCCTCGACGGCGACCGGGGAGTACTGGTCCTGCTTGAGCAGCTCGACCCAGCGGGCACCGCGCTCGAGCTGGGCCAGCGACGCGGCGTCCAGGTCGGAGGCGAAGGCGGAGAACGCCTCCAGCTCGCGGTACTGCGCCATTTCCAGACGCAGCGAACCGGCGACCTTCTTCATGGCCTTGGTCTGGGCGGCGCCACCGACACGGGAGACCGAGGTACCGACGTTGATCGCCGGGCGGACACCCTTGTTGAACAGGTCGGACTCGAGGAAGACCTGACCGTCGGTGATGGAGATGACGTTGGTCGGAATGAACGCCGAGACGTCGTTGGCCTTGGTCTCGATGATCGGCAGACCGGTCATCGAGCCGGCGCCCATCTCGTCGGACAGCTTGGCGCAACGCTCCAGCAGGCGCGAGTGCAGGTAGAAGACGTCACCGGGGTACGCCTCGCGGCCCGGCGGACGACGCAGCAGCAGCGAGATGGCGCGGTAGGCCTCGGCCTGCTTGGTCAGGTCGTCGAACACGATCAGGACGTGCTTGCCCTGGTACATCCAGTGCTGGCCGATGGCCGAACCGGTGTAGGGGGCCAGCCACTTGAAGCCGGCGGAATCGGAGGCCGGGGCCGCGACGATGGTGGTGTACTCCATCGCGCCGTGCTCCTCCAGCGCGGCCTTCACGCCGGCGATGGTGGAACCCTTCTGGCCGATGGCGACGTAGATGCAGCGCATCTGCTTCTTGGGGTCGCCGGACTCCCAGTTGGCCTTCTGGTTCAGGATCGCGTCGATGCAGACCGCGGTCTTGCCGGTCTTGCGGTCACCGATGACCAGCTGACGCTGGCCACGGCCGATCGCGGTCAGGGCGTCGATGGCGGTGATGCCGGTGGCCATCGGCTCCTCGACCGGCTGGCGCTCCAGCACGGTCGCGGCCTGCAGCTCCAGCACACGGCGGTCTTCGGCCTCGATCTCGCCGAGGCCGTCGATCGGCTGACCGAGCGGGTTGACCACGCGGCCGAGGAACTTGTCGCCGACCGGGACCGAGAGCACGTCGCCGGTGCGGCGGACCTGCTGGCCCTCTTCGATCTCGGCGAACTCGCCGAGGATGACCGCACCGATCTCGCGGTCCTCGAGGTTCAGCGCCACGCCGAGCACGCCGCCCGGGAACTCGAGCAGCTCGTTGGCCATTGCCGAGGGCAGGCCGGAGACGTGCGCGATGCCGTCACTGGTATCGGTGACCACACCGACTTCTTCGATGGAGGTCTCGGGGGTGTAGCTCTGGGTGTAGCTCTCGATCGCGCTACGGATCTCGTCGGAGGAGATCGTCAGCTCCGCCATGTTCTTCCTGCTCTCGCTGTCTGGTCTCGAATGTCGGGGTTGGGTGGCGGGTTACGCCAGTTCGCGGCGCAGCCGCTCCAGTCGGCCCACGGCGGTGCCGTCGATCACGTCGTCACCGACGCGCACGACGAGCCCGCTCAGCAGACTCGCGTCGACCTGCACGTGCACCGTGACCGGCTTGCCGTAGATGCGCTGCAGGGAGGCGGCCAGCCGCTCCTTCTGCTGCGCCGTCAGGGCGATGGCGGCCCGCACGTGCGCGACGATCTGGTCGCGTCGCGACGCTGCCAGGTCGGACAACTCGTCGAAGGCCGTGCCGAGGCCGGTCTGCTGCCTGGTCACCGCCTGCTCGGCGAGCGTGACGGTGATGGGCTCGGCCTTGCCGGTCAGCAGGCGGGTGATCAGTTCACGCCGCGCCGCTTGCGGCTTCGCGCGATCCGACAGAGCCTGCTCCAGGTCGGGGTTGTCGGCGATGATCCGGCCGAGCCGGAACAGCTCGTCCTCGACCGCGTCGAGCCGGCCGCTGTCGGCGGCCGACTCCAGCAGCGCTTCCTGGCCGAGCAACTCCAGGGTGTCGACCAGGTCGGCGGTGCGGGACCAGTCCTGGGCCACCGCGGTGGTCAGCACCGCTTGGGTGGCGACGCTGACCTTTCCGCCGAAGACCCGCTCGCTCAGTTCGGCGCGAGCCGAACCGGGCACCGACACGTCCGCGAGCGCAACACGCAGCGAACGCTGGTCGTCCAGCACGGCGACGACGGCGAACAGTTCCGAACCCGTCGTCGCGGCAACACTGTCGCTTCCGGTCAGAGCGGCCCGAAGCGCTTCCCGCGAACGGGAGCTGGCCTCGCGGCTCGCTGCGTACATGCTTCTCACTTTCGCGTCGCTACCTTCCGACCCCGATGCCGGCGTCGGTGTCGTCGAGTTCGCTGAGGAACTTCTCGATCGACGCCGCCTGCTTGGCCTCGTCCGAGACCGACTGCCCGATGACCTTCTCGGCCAGGTCGACCGCGGTACGGCCGACCTCGGAACGCAGTTCGGTCAGGATCTGCTGGCGCTGGGCTTCCAGCTGGGCGTGGCCAGCGGCCACGATCCGGTCGCTCTCGGCCTGGGCCTCCGTGCGCATCTGCGCCAGGATCTGCTGGCCCTGGGTGCGCGCGTCCTCACGGATGCGCGCGGCCTCGAGGCGGGCGTCGGCCAGCTGCTGCTGGTACTGCTGCAGCGTCTGCTGAGCCTCTGCCTGCGCGGCCTCGGCCTTGGCGATACCGCCTTCGATCTTCTCGCTGCGCTCGTCGAGCACCTTGGTCAGGCGCGGCACGACGAACTTGTAGAACAGCACCGCGATAACCGCGACACAGACGATCGACCAGACGATGTCGTACGTTTCGGGGATCAGAGGATTGATCTCCTCCGAACTCTCCTCTGCGAGCAAAGAAATCGCGTTCATCGGAATCAGAAGATGAAGCCGGCGACGAGGCCGATCAGGGCCAGCGCCTCGGTGAACGCGATACCGAGGAACATGTTGGTACGGATGGTGCCCTGCAGCTCGGGCTGGCGGGCGATACCCTCGATCGCCTTACCGACGACGATGCCGACGCCGATGCCCGGGCCGATGGCGGCCAGGCCGTAGCCGACGGCGCCGAGGCCCTTCAGCGTCGACTCGTTGGCAGCTTCCTGGGCCAGGTACGAGAGGCTCATGAGTCTTCTTTCCCTTTCTGTTGCTCACCCGCCGGTCGGCGTGGTGTAGCAGGTCTCCAGTGATTTGTTAGTGCGGTCAGTGGGAATCTGCGTGCTCGGCCAGGCCGATGTACACGGCGGTCAGCAGTGCAAACACGTAGGCCTGCAGGAAGATGACCAACATCTCGAACATCGTGAACCCGATTCCCGCCAGCAGCGAGAACGGCGAGAACACCTTCATCCAGTTGGCGGCGTCGAACAGGAAGAACCAGGTGGAGCTGAAGAACAGCACCAGCATGATGTGACCGGCCAGCATGTTGGCCATGAGTCGGACGGTCAGCGTGAACGGACGCAGGATGAAGGTCGAGACGAATTCGATCGGAATCAGCAGTACGTGCAGCGCGGGCGGCACGTTCGGCACCACGATGCTGCTACGCATGTACTTGAAGAAGCCGTACTTCTTGATACCGACGTAGTTGAACGCGATGTAGGCGATGACGGCCAGCACCAGCGGCATTCCGATCCGCGCGTTCGAGGAGATATTCAAGAACGGGACGATGCTGGAGAAATTCAGGAAAAGAACCGTGAAGAAGATCGTCGCGATCAGCGGGAAATACTTGCGCCCGGTTTCCTTGCCGAGGACCTCTTCGCAGATCTGCTCTTTGACGAAGACCAGGCCGATCTCGGCGACGTTCTGCAGCCCGCGCGGAACGATGCGGGGCGAACGGAAGGCCAGCGCCATGAGGCCGATCAGGACCGCCGACATCAGGATGCGAATGAGCATCAAGCGATCGAGTTCGAACGGCGTTCCCTCGAACAGCACCGCCGGAGGGAAAAAGTCGGTTAGCGATGGCGCGTGAAATTCCGCGGCCAAAGTGGTGACGCTCAGCGTTCTCTCCCGTGTTCGGGCCGCGGGTTCGGTCGTTCCCGCGGTTCGATCGGACATTGACGATCAATGTGGGTCGACTCAGGTCGGCTCGAAGTTCGTCAGCAGCTGCGCGGCATTCCCGCTCGGGCGTCTGTACGTGTGTCGGCGACATCGTCGACATGCAGAACCGGAACGGAGCCCGGCACGGCAGTAGCATAGCGTCACCCGGCGGGATCGTGGTGATCCCCCCTATGGTCGCTTGCTTACCAAGACTTTACCAAGTTATCTACGACAGCGTGTAGCTGGGTGCGATTTGTTACCGATCGGTACCTTGACCGGCCTCGCGATCGGGCACCGTCACGTACGGAACCTTTTGCCGCAGAACGCCGTACGTCTCGGCACCGAGCACGATGACCAGCGCTCCGATGACGGTCAGGAACAGCGCCACGCGGTCGTAGAAATCGAATTGATTCAAGATCGCGATAACCACCATGGCCACCAGCAGCTTGCCCGCCCAGCTGACCAGCATCACCAATCCGGCCGTGGTCGGCGGCAGTTTCGCGCCGAAGAGCACCACGGCGGCGGTGGTCAGGATGAAGCCACCACCGATGGCCGCGCCCAGCAGCGCGCCCCAGACGCCGGCGAGGCCGGAAACCGCACCCGCGATCGCCACCGCGAGCACCGTCAGCACGACCAGCCCGACCAGGCCGTAGCGCAGCGCGGCGCGCAGCGGAGCGTCGGGGCCTGGGTCTGTGTACGGTGTCGAACTCACGAGCCGCACTCTACCCGTGCCGTTTGTCCTGCGCCGATGCCGTCATCCCGCGGGCTCCTGCGGCTCACCGGGATGCTCGGCGTGTTCGGCGGCGGCCGCGCGCTCTCGCCGCAACCCCGGAACCGCCGTCGCGACCAGGGCGAATACCAGTCCGCCCGCCATCAGCAGGACGACGACGCGCCGGTCCATCAGCGAGGTGCCGACCGCGCCGAAGGCCAGCACACCGACCCACAAATAGATGAGCAGCACCACACGCCGCTGCGAGTGGCCGATCTGCAGCAGCCGGTGGTGCAGGTGCATCTTGTCCGGGGTGGAGAAGCTGACCCCGGCCCGCACCCGGCGCACGATGGCCAGCAGCAGGTCGAGCACCGGAATGAACATCACCGCGCCGACCAGCAGCAGCGGCGAGAGCAGGCCGACGATGTCGCGCGGACCGTAGCCGGTGAGCGGGATACGCCCTGACGCGCTGGTCGACACCGCGGCCAGCACCAACCCGATCAGCATCGAGCCGGAATCGCCCATGAAGATCCGGGCCGGCGAGAAATTGTGCGGCAGGAAGCCGAGGCACGCTCCGGCCAGCGCGGCGGCGAGCAGCGCTGGCGGGTAGGTGTCGACCGAACCGCCCTGTTCGGTGAGCAGGCCCACCGAGAACGCGAACACCGCGATCGAGGAGATCAGGCCGAGGCCCGCGGCCAAGCCGTCGAGGCCGTCGACGAAATTCATCGCGTTGATCAGCGTCACCGCGACCGCGACCGTCACCAGGGCGCTCTGCAAGCCGTCCAGCACCACGGTCTCGTTGTTGAACGGGTTGTAGATGACGTACCAGCTCAGCCCCATCACCGCCATCACACCCGCGGCGGTGACCTGACCGGCGAATTTGGTGAGCGCGTCCAGGCCCCAGCGGTCGTCGACGATGCCGACCGCGACGATGATCGTCGCCGCGACCAATACCGCCGCGATATCGGGCCGGTAGTCGAAGCCGCGGCGCAGCGCGGGCAGCTGGTGGGCGAACAGCACGGCCGCCACCACGCCCAGATACATGCCGACCCCGCCCATCCGCGGAATCGGCTTGACGTGCACATCGCGTTCGCGCGGCACCGCGACAGCGCCGAACCCGATGGCGAGCACCCGGATCCCGCCGGTGGCGAGAAAGGTCACCACCGTGGACACCAGCAGCACCAGCAGCAGCTCGCGCAGCGGGACGACGGCACCGGAACTTCCCAATGCGTGCACCGCGATCACTCGCGATACCGCCCGCTCATCCGATCGGCCATTCGGTCACCGGGCAGCAGGCCCGGACAGCGCCTCTGGCGCCATACCGAGCACCTCGGCGATATCGGCGACCGAGACCGCGCCCTCGCGCAGGATGCGCGGCTGATCGGCGGTCAGGTCGACGATGGTCGAGGCGATCGCGTGCTCGGCGGGGCCCCCGTCGAGGTACACCCCGACGTGCTCGCCCAGCTGGGCGCGTGCTTCCGCGGCGGTGGTTGCGGGCGGCTGCCCGGAGACGTTGGCGCTCGACACCGCCAGCGGGCCGACGGCGCGCAGCAATTCCAGCGCGACCGGATGCAGCGGCATCCGCAGCATCACCGTGCCTCTGGTGTCGCCGAGATCCCAGGCCAGCGAAGGTGCCTGCTGCACAACCAGACTCAGCCCGCCCGGCCAGAACGCCTGGATCAGGTCTCTGGCCTGCGGACGCACCGAGAACACCAGCCCGTCGATGGTGTGCCAGGAACCGACGAGCACCGGCACCGGCATATCGCGCCCGCGCCGCTTGGCGGCGAGCAGCTCGGCGACCGCCTGGCTGTCGAACGCGTCCGCGGCTATGCCGTAGAGCGTGTCGGTGGGCATGACGACGAGCCGCCCGGATTTCAGGGCGCTGGTCGCGGCGGACAGTCCGGCGGCGCGCGAGTCGGGATCCGCGCAGTCGTAGACGGTACTCACGGCACCCATCCTGTCACGCGGGCGCCGCGGCGCCGTCGGCCCCCGGGTAGAACGCGAATTCGCCACGCGCCACGGACAAACCATGCCAGGGCGGCGGACCGCAAACCCCTGCTCGCGGCCCTCGGGGCGGGTTGCCGGTTCAGCTACGCACCGCCGCCACGAAGCGCGGCTTGCCCGCGAGATCGGGATGCTCGGTGATCTCGGTGAACGCGCCGGTCCCGGCGAGCAGGGCGGCCAGCGCGGAGCCGTTGGAATCGTCGTGCTCGATGGCGGTACCACCGCCGGGGCGCAGCAGACGGGCGATGGTCGGCACCAGCCCGCGGATGACGTCGAGGCCGTCCGGGCCGCCGAACAGCGCCCGGTGCGGATCGTGGTCGGCGACCTCGGGGTCGAGTTCGGCGCCGACGGGGATGTACGGCGGATTCGACACCACGATATCGACCCGGCCGTTCAGCTCGGTGAGCAGCGCGGGGTCTGTCGCGTCGTCGGCGTACAGGGTGATCGGGGTGTCGCCGGCCGCGATCCGCAGGTCAGCGTTGTGCCTGGCCCATTTCAGGGCCGCCGGGTCGATTTCGACCGCGTGCACCTCGGCGTCCGGCCGGGCGTGTGCGATGGCGAGGGCGAGCGCGCCGGAGCCGGTACACAGATCCACCACGACCGGCGTGTGATCGTGGCGCACGGCCTCCAGGTGCGCCAGCGCCCAGGCGAACACCAGCTCGGTCTCCGGACGCGGGATGAACACCCCCGGCCCGACCGCCAGATCGATCCGTCCCATGGCCGCGCGGCCGATCAAGTGTTGCAACGGGATTCGCTGCGCGCGCCGACGCACCAGCTCGTGCAGTTCGGCGCGCTGCTCGGGGGTGAGCAGCGGCGCGAGCAGCAGCCGGGCACGCGGCACACCGAGGACGTGGGCGGCCAGCTGTTCGGCGTCGGCGCGTGGGCTCGGGACGCCCGCGGCCTGAAGTGTTTCGACGGCCTCGACGAGCGCGGGCCGCAACGGTGTGCGGGTCATGGCCTCGACTCTGCCCGATGGCGGGGCATGGCGGGAACTCTTCGGTCCCGACCGGTCATGCCCGGCGGCACATGGCCGTCACTCCGCGGCCATGCGGGCTTCGCGGTCGGCCTTGCCGAGTGCGTCGAGCAGGGCGTCCATATCGCCGTCGAGCACCGCGTCCAGGTTGTGCGCCTTGAAGCCGATGCGGTGATCGGCGATGCGGTTCTCCGGGAAGTTGTAGGTGCGGATGCGTTCGGAGCGGTCAACGGTGCGGATCTGGCTGGCCCGCCCGGCCGCGGCCTCCTGTTCGGCCTGTTCCTCGGCCAGCGCTTGCAGCCGTGCGGCCAGCACCTGCATGGCGCGGGCCTTGTTCTGCAACTGGGAGCGCTCGTTCTGGCAGGTCACCACGATGCCGGAGGGCAGGTGGGTGATGCGCACGGCGGAGTCGGTGGTGTTGACGCCCTGGCCACCCTTGCCAGAGGAGCGGTAGACGTCGATGCGCAGATCGGTCTCGTCGATCTGGACCTGCTCGACCTCATCGGGCTCGGGGTAGATGAGCACGCCGGCCGCGGAGGTGTGCACCCGGCCCTGCGATTCGGTCACCGGCACCCGCTGCACCCGGTGCACCCCGCCCTCGAACTTGAACCGCGACCAGACACCGTCGCGGGCGGCGTCGCGGCTCTTGATCGACAGCGTCGCTTCCTTGTATCCACCCAGATCGGAATAGGTGGCGTCGAGGATCTCGACCTTCCAGCCGTGCCGTTCGGCATAGCGCACGTACATCCGCGCCAGATCCGCGGCGAACAGCGCGGACTCCTCGCCGCCCTCACCGGACTTCACCTCGAGCACCACATCGTCGCCGTCGTGCGGGTCGCGCGGGGCCAGCAGGTCGGTCAGGGCCTGCTCCAGCTCGCTCACCTGCTGCTCCAGCTCGGGGACCTCGGCGGCGAAGGCCGCGTCGTCGGCGGCGAGCTCGCGGGCGGCGGCCAGATCGTCGCGGGCGGCGCTGAGCTTGCGGTAGGTGGACATCACGGGCGCGAGTTCGGCGAACCGCTTACCGACGCGGCGGGCCGCGCCCGCGTCGTTGTGCAGCGCCGGATCGGCGAGCTGGGTCTCCAAGCCCGCGTACTCGGCCAGGATGTCGTCGATCGCGGACGGCTGGGTCACGGTCGGCTTCCTCTCGTGCGTGTTCGATATCGGTGGTCGGGCCGAGAAAACACCGACGCCCGGACCTGCTTGGCAGGACCGGGCGTCGGCGAGGAAGCTACTTGGCGTCGGCCTTCTTCTCGGCGCGCTTGCCGTAGCGGGCCTCGAAGCGGGCCACGCGGCCGCCGGTGTCCAGGATCTTCTGCTTGCCGGTGTAGAACGGGTGGCACTGCGAGCAGACCTCGACGGTGATGTGACCGGATTCCTTGGTGGAACGGGTCTGGAACGTATTGCCGCAACCGCAGACGACGGTGGTGTCGACGTAGGTCGGGTGGATTCCTGCCTTCATGGGTGTCCTCTCGAAAATGGCGCCGGGTCGCTCGCGCGGATGGCGTCGAACGTGAACCGGAGCCGACTAGGCGGGATTGTCCGCGAACAGCGCGGACGCACGGCGATCCAGTATGCCAGATTCACCGACACGTCTATCGAACGCCCCCGCGGACCCGATTGTTCCCCGGCGAGTAATCCCCCTTCGCTATCGCCCCAGGAAGTGGGGGGACGCGCACCGGCAGCACTCGAGGAACCCTGAAGTCGGGTAGTCGGCTACTCAAGAATACGAACAGCTCCGTTCATAGTGTTGGAATCCGATGCACGTCGGCGTGCCGAGACATGGAAAGGAGATCCTGTGAACAGCCGGATGAACAACCGTGTGGCCTTCGCGGTGCTGGTCGCACTGGTCGTGGCTGTCGCGGCGGGATGGTTCGCCGCGCCGGGTGGCACGGACTCTCCGTCGTCGGCGGGCTCCGGCCTGCCCTCGGCATCGGGTTTCCCGGCGGAGATCCAGACCCCGGCCCACCCGGTGGACCAGCAACGACAGCACGCACCAGCATCCGACACCGCCCTGACGGCCGCCTCGCGGCGCACCTCGTTCGACGGCGCCGCGCTCATTCTCGCCTTTCTGATCGCGGGAGCCGCCGCGATCGGCGTCGTGTTCTTCTCCCCCGCCGCGATCCGAGGGCCGCGCAGTTCGCGCGCGGCCCCGGAAACGGCTCGAGGGCTCCACCGCAGTGGAGCCCTCGAGGCCGTGCTCACCGCCGCGCGGCGGTTCGGCGCATCACTCGTCGAGCGCGCCCGGCGCGGTCTTGGAGACCTGCATCAGGAACTCCAGGTTGTTCTTGCTCTTCTTCAGACGGTCGATCAGCAGGTCGATCGCCTGATGCGAGTCCAGGCCGGACAGTACGCGCCGCAACTTGTGCAGCACCGCGGCCTCGTCTGGGCTCAGCAGTAGTTCGTCCTTACGGGTACCGGACGGTGCGACGTCCACCGCCGGGAACACCCGCCGCTCCGCGATCTTGCGGTCCAGCTTGAGTTCGGCGTTACCGGTGCCCTTGAACTCCTCGAAGATCACCGTGTCGCCGGTCGACCCGGTCTCCACCATGGCGGTGGCGATGATCGTCAGCGAGCCGCCGTTCTCGATGTTGCGGGCCGCGCCGAGGAACCGCTTGGGCGGGTACAGCGCCGTGGAATCCACACCACCGGAAAGGATTCGGCCCGAGGCAGGCGAGGAGTTGTTGTAGGCGCGACCCAATCGGGTGATCGAGTCGAGCAGCACGACGACGTCCTTGCCCATCTCCACCAGACGCTTGGCCCGCTCGATCGCGAGCTCGGCGACCGAGGTGTGGTCGGCGGGCGGACGGTCGAAGGTGGAGGCGATGACCTCACCCTTGACCGAACGCTGCATATCGGTGACCTCTTCGGGCCGCTCGTCGACCAGCACCACCATCAGGTAGCACTCGGGGTTGTTGACCGCGATCGCATTGGCGATGTCCTGCATGATCGTGGTCTTACCGGCCTTGGGCGGGGACACGATCAACGCGCGCTGACCCTTACCGATCGGCATGATCAGGTCGATGACGCGGGTGGTCAGCTTGTTCGGGGTGGTCTCGAGCCGCAGCCGCTGGTTCGGGTACAGCGGGGTGAGCTTGTTGAAGTCGGGCCTGCGCTTGGCCGCCTCGACGTCACCACCGTTGACGGTGTCCAAACGGACCAGCGGATCGAACTTCTGCCGCTGATTCGACTGCTCACCGTCGCGCGGGGCGCGCACCGCACCGGTGATCGCGTCACCGCGGCGCAGCCCGTTCTTGCGGACCAGGTTCATCGAGACGTACACGTCGTTCGGGCCGGCCAGGTAGCCGGAGGTGCGCACGAACGCGTAGTTGTCGAGCACGTCGAGGATGCCCGCGACCGGCTGCAGCACGTCGTCCTCGCGGATCTCGAGCTCGCGAGCCTCGCCGCCGCCACCCTCACGGTCGCGGCTGCGCCTGCGCTCGCGGAACCGGCGTCCGCGCCTGCCGCGGCCGCCTTCCTCGTCGTCACCGCCACGGTTGTCGCCGCGGCCGTCGCGCCCACCGGCGTTCTGGCCGCGGTCACCGGACTGGCCCTGCTGCTGGCCACGGTCGCGACGACGCTCGCCGCCGTCGCCTTCCGGTTTGGCCTCTTCGGTGCGGGTCTCGGTGGCGGTGTCACCGCCGCCGGCGTTGCCGCGGGCCTGATCGGCGTTGCCGCGCGCTTGGTCGCGGCCGCGACGCTGCCTGCCACGGCCACGCTGGCCCTGCTCACGACCGGACTCGTCGGAGTTCTCGGCGGCGGGCGCTGCGCTCTCGGCAGCGTTGTCGGCGGAATTCTTCTCGGAAGTCTTGGCGCGCGCGTCCTTGGCCGCGTCGGCGGGCGGTGCCTGGGTGGCCGTGGCCGCGGCGGGCTGCGAGTCCTGAGCGGGCGCGGTGTTCTGCGCGGCGGGTTCCTTCGCGGGCGCGACGTCCAGCGTCGGCTGCTCGGCGCGGGCCGCGGCCGCGTTCTTCGCCTCGGTCTTGGTGGCGGACTTGGCGGAACCGCGCGCGGGCTTGTCCGCGGCCGCCGCCTTCCCGGCCTGATTTTCCTTGATGGCGGCGATCAGATCGCCCTTGCGCATACCGGAGGTCCCTCGGATACCGAGCTCCCCCGCGAGTGCGCGCAACTGCGGCAACAACATTCCAGTCAGCCCCGATCGTGCGACGTCGGTGTGTTCGCTCATCTTCGAAATCTGTCCGGAGTCACTATCGCGGTCTCCCGAGGCCTGCGGGTTGGAATCCACCCCGGGTGTCGCGAGCAGGTCCGTATCTGTCACGGAGATCCTTTCCTTCCCTCGATGGGCCGTGTGCTGTGTCGAGGGTTCGTTCCGCAGTCCGGT
Organism: Nocardia sp. CDC519; assembly: GCF_059509835.1. Classification (NCBI taxonomy): domain Bacteria; kingdom Bacillati; phylum Actinomycetota; class Actinomycetes; order Mycobacteriales; family Nocardiaceae; genus Nocardia; species Nocardia sp. CDC519. The sequence goes on from NZ_CM183377.1 coordinate 6,243,149, forward strand.
CGCTGTGCCGGGCTCGGATGTGTAGCCGTATCGCCTGCTCCGTCGGAGTCGGAGGCTTCGCCACCGATCATGAAAAAGGTGGGAGAGATCATTCCAGTTGCGCAGCTCCGCAACACCCCCATGGCCTGGAGGCTCGAGCCTGGAGCCTGCTGGAGCGATTGCCCTGATGAAGCACCGGCGTCTGACGCGCACGATGTACGGACTTGCCCAGGATAGCTGGCAACTGTGAGCCTCGGCAAGGTGGACTCGCCGTCAGTGGATGCCGACGCCCTCGGCGAGTCCGGGCTCGACCACCCGCAGACCGTCGGCCACGGCCTGTTCGCGCAGCTCGGCGGGGAAATCCGAGGTGGTAAGGGCCAGGATCGTCGGGCCGGCACCGGAGACGGTCGCGGCGATTCCGGCAGCCCGCAACCGGGCGATCCAGGCGGTGGTCAGCGGCAGCGCGGGCGCACGCTGGGCCTGGTGCAGGCGGTCGGCGGTGGCGGGCATGAGCAGATCCGGGCGCTCGGTCAGCGCCACCACGGCCAGCGCGGCCCTGCTGACGTTGAACGCGGCGTCACCGTGTGGGACCACCTCGGGCAGCAGGCCACGGGTGTGCGCGGTCGATGACCGGTCCTCCGGGATCAGCACCACCGGGCGCAGCGCCGGATGCGGGGTCACCCGCACCGCGCGGTAGGCGCGGTTGTGGTGTTCCACCGTGGCACCGTCCAGGCCGGCGTCGGCGGCGCGATCGGTTTCCGACCAGGACACCACGATGCCGCCGAGCACGCTGGCCGCCGCGTTGTCGGGATGGCCCTCGAACTCCGAGGCCAGCTGCACCAGCCGGTCGGTATCGACGGTCGACGCTGGATCGAATTTCGCCGCGAGCCCACAGCCCGCGGCCAAACCGCCGACGACCGCGGAGGCCGACGAGCCGAGACCACGGGAATGCGGAATCACGTTGCGGCACACCACATCGAGACCGTCGGCCCACACCCCGGCCGCTTCCAGTCCGCGCTCGATCGCGCGGACCACCAGATGCGAAGGGCCCCAAGGCACGTCGTCGGCGCCCTCACCCTCCACCCGGATGGTGAGACCGGTGCTCGTGGTGCGCACCTCGATCTCGTCGTAGATGCCCAATGCCATACCGAGCGAATCGAATCCGGGACCGAGGTTGGCGCTGGACGCGGGCACCCGCGCGGTCACCGACAATCCGGCGGGCAGCGTCCTGGTCATCACCTGGCTCTCGCGCGCGGTCAACTCAGGCCAGCTCGAGTTCGGCGGCGACCGCGACCGGGTCGACCGGGATCGCCTGGACCTGGGGCATGCCCAGCAGCGCGGTATCGGGGTCCTTGAGACCGTTGCCGGTCACCGTGCACACCACGGTCAGCCCGGAATCGAGCCAGCCCTCCTTGCGCGCCGCGAGCAGCCCCGCAACGCTGGCCGCCGACGCGGGCTCGACGAACACGCCCTCGGTCGCGGCGACGAGCCGGTAAGCCTCGAGGATCTCCTCGTCGGTGGCCGCGCGGAAGGCGCCACCCGACTCGTCCTTGGCCTCGACCGCGCTGTTCCACGAGGCCGGGGCGCCGATCCGGATGGCGGTGGCGATGGTCTCGGGGTCCTTCACCGGGGCGCCGTTGACCAGCGGGGCGGCACCGGCGGCCTGCACGCCGAGCATGCGCGGCAGCGAGTCGGTGATGCCGTCGGCCCGGTATTCGCGGTAGCCGCGCCAGTAGGCGGTGATGTTGCCGGCATTGCCGACCGGGAGCACATGTACATCGGGCGCCTTGCCGAGCACATCGCAGATCTCGAACGACGCCGTCTTCTGGCCTTCGATGCGCGCCGGGTTCACCGAGTTGACCAGTCCGACCTCGGGGAACTCCGAGGTCACCTTGCGGGCCAGCTCGAGGCAGTCGTCGAAGTTGCCCTGCACCTGGATGACCTTCGCGCCGAGCATGACGGCCTGGGCCAGCTTGCCCATCGCGATCTTGCCCTCGGGGATCAGCACCGCACAGCTCATGCCAGCGCGGGTGGCGTAGGCCGCCGCCGACGCGGAGGTGTTGCCGGTGGAGGCGCACAGCACGGCCTTCTGGCCGCGGTACTTGGCATCGGTGATGGCCATGGTCATGCCGCGGTCCTTGAACGAACCGGTCGGGTTGAGGCCCTCAACCTTCAGGTAGACCTCGCAGTCGGTCAGCTCGGACAGATACGTCGCGGGCACCAGCGGAGTACCGCCCTCGAAGAGGGTGACCGGCTCCCAATCGGCACCGACCGCGAGCCGATCGCGGTAGGCCGTGATCAGACCCGGCCACCGGGAGTGCACTCCGGTCTGGTGGGCCACTCCCGCTGTCGAACTCATTCTTCGGTGCCTTCCAATCTCAAAACGCTGGTCACGGAGGTGACGGACGGCAGTTCCGCCAGCGCGGACACAGTATCCGCGAGCGCCGACTCCGTCGCATGGTGGGTGACGACGACCAGGCGCGCACCCGCGCCATGGCCTTCCTGACGCACGGTCGAGATGCTCACCCCGTGATCGGCGAACTCACCGGCGACCGCCTGTAGGACGCCGGCGCGGTCGGCGACCTGGAGGTTCACGTGGTAGCGGGTGGGTGTATCGCCGATCGGCGCGATCGGCAGCTCAGCATAAACCGATTCACCGGGCGCGCGGCCACCGTAGAACTTGTTGCGCGCGGCCATCACCAGATCACCCAGCACCGCGGACGCGGTGGGAGCGCCACCGGCGCCCTGGCCGTAGAACATCAGGCGGCCCGCGTTCTCGGCCTCCACGACGACGGCGTTGAACGCGCCGTTGACGGCGGCCAGGGGGTGTTCGCGCGGGATGAGCGCCGGGTAGACGCGCACCGAGACCCGCTCCTTACCGCCCTCGTCGGGTCCGGGTTCGCCGGGGCCCGCGGGCACGCGCTCACAGATGGCGAGCAGCTTCACCGTGCAGCCGACCGCGGAGGCGGTCTCCAGGTCCTCGGAGGTGATCTTGGAGATGCCCTCGCGGTAGACGTCGGCGGCGGTGACCCGGGTGTGGAAGGCCAGCGAGGCCAGGATCGCGGCCTTGGCGGCGGCGTCGAAGCCCTCGACGTCGGCGGTCGGGTCGGCCTCCGCGTAGCCGAGGCGGGTCGCCTCGGCGAGGGTGTCGTGGTAATCGGCGCCGGTTTCATCCATCGCGGAGAGGATGAAGTTGGTGGTGCCGTTGACGATGCCGACCACCTTGTTCACCCGGTCGCCGGACAGCGACTGGATCAGCGGACGCACCACCGGGATGGCGCCGGCGACGGCGGCCTCGAAGTAGAGGTCGGCCCGGCTGCGTTCGGCGGCCGCCGCGAGTTCACCGGTGTAATCGGCCAGCAGCGCCTTGTTCGCGGAGATCACGGACTTGCCCGCGTTCAGGGCGGCCAGGATCAGGCCGCGGGCGGGGTCGATGCCGCCCATGACCTCGACGACCAGGTCGACATCGGCGCGCGCGACGAGTGCTTCGGCATCGGTGGTCAGCAGTTCGGCCGGGATCCCGCGATCGCGGTCCAGGTCGCGCACGGCGACACCGCGCAACACGACCGGAGCACCGACCCGCGACCGCAGATCATCGGCGTGGTCCCGGAGAATGCGCACGACCTCGGTGCCGACGTTGCCCATACCGAGCACCGCCACGCCGATCGGCCGTTCGTTTCCCCAGGTGCCGTTCTTCGCGGCCACAGCCGCGCCGGCATCATTCGCCTCGGTCACGTTGATTGCACCTCCACCTTGCTCATCACGTCGTACATCAGACCTCGAGTCCGATCAGGTCCGCGACGGTCTCGCGGCGCAGCAGCAGTCGTGCCTGTCCGTCGCGGACGGCGACCACCGCGGGCCGGGTCAGCATGTTGTACCGGCTCGACATCGAGTAGCAGTACGCACCGGTCGCGGCCACCGCGACCAGATCACCCGGACCGGCATCGGCCTGCATCCAGGTGTCCCTGATGACGATATCCCCACTCTCACAATGCTTTCCGACGACGCGAGCGACCACCGGCTCGGCATCGGAGGCGCGCGAGACCAGGCGGCAGTCGTAGTCGGCCTGGTACAGCGCGGGGCGGATGTTGTCGCTCATCCCGCCGTCCACGCTGACGTAGCGCCGCCGCAGGCCGCCGTCGAGTGAGACGTCCTTGATGGTGCCGACCTCGTACAGGGTGACGGTGCCGGGGCCTGCGATGGCACGTCCCGGCTCCACCGCGATGACCGGCTCCGGCAGCCCGGCGCGCTCGGCCTCCTGGGCGACGAGCTTGCGCAGGTTGGCGGCGAACTCGTCCAGCGGCGGCGGATCGTCCGCCTCGAGGTACGAAATACCAAGCCCGCCACCGAGATCCAGGATCGCGATCTGCGCGGTGCGCTCGGCACCGAATGTGTCGACCGCGTCGCGCAGCAGTCCGAGCATGCGGCGCGCGGCGATCTCGAAACCGTCGATCTCGAAGATCTGCGAGCCGATATGGCTGTGCAGGCCGACCAGACGCAGATTGTCGGCCTCGAAGACCCGGGCCAGCGCCTGCATGGCGTCGCCGCCCGCGATGGAGAAGCCGAACTTCTGGTCCTCGTGGGCGGTCGAAATGTATTCGTGGGTATGGGCTTCCACGCCGACGGTGACGCGCACCAGCACGTCCTGCACCACACCGGCGCGTCCGGCCACCGCCTCGAGCCGTTCGATCTCGATCAGCGAGTCGACCACCACGTGCCCGACCCCGGCCGCGACCGCGGCCTCCAGCTCGGCGACGGATTTGTTGTTGCCGTGCAGGGCGATTCGCTCGGCGGGGAAGCCGCCGTTGAGCGCGACGGCGAGCTCACCGCCGGAACACACGTCCAGCGACAGGCCCTCGTCGCGGATCCAGCGCGCGACCTCACCGCACAGGAACGCCTTGGAGGCGTAGTGCACCTTGGCGTTGGGGCCGAACGCGCGCACCATATCGCGGCAGCGGGAACGGAAATCGTCCTCGTCGATGACGAACAGCGGCGTGCCGAATTCGGCGGCCAGTTCGGTGACCGGGATGCCGGCCAGCCGCACCACGCCGTCCTCGCCGCGGGTGGCGTTGCGCGGCCACACGTGCGCGGGCAGCTCGATGAGCTGCTTCGGGTCGGCCGGGCGCTGCGGCAGGTTGGGGGCGTGCGGGATTTCGGCGTGCCGGGGTCCGGCAGGATGGGCGCTCACTAGTTCTCCTCCGTTGCCGGTGCGTTCGATGCCTGGTGCAGGGTGCTCACATGCGCTCCGGTGCGGAGACGCCGAGCAGGGCCAGGCCGTTGGCCAGCACCTGCTTGGTGGCGTTCACCAGCGCGAGGCGGGCGACGTTGGTCGGCGAGACCGGTTCGTCGCCCAGCGGCAGCACGCGCAGGGACTTGTTGGTCTGGAACGGGTGATAGGCCCCGGCCAGTTCCTCCAGGTAGCGGGCGATGCGATGCGGCTCGCGCAGGCTCGCGGCGCTGGCGACCACCCGCGGGAATTCGCCGATGGTGCGGATGAGCGCGCCCTCCTCGTCGGCGGTGAGCAGCGAGAAATCGGGCTCGACGGTGCCGTACTCGGGGAATTCGGCGGCATTGCGGCCGATGGAAGCGGCGCGGGCGTGCGCGTACTGCACGTAGTAGACCGGGTTGACGCTGTCCTGTTTGGTCCACAGATCCAGGTCGATGTCCAGGCTCGAATTCACCGAGCTGCGCACCAGCGAATAGCGTGCGGCGTCCACGCCGATGGCCTCGACCAGGTCGTCGAGGGTGACGACGGTGCCGGCACGCTTACTCATCCGCACCGCGACACCGTCGCGCAGCAGGTTCACCATCTGACCGATGAGCACCTCGACGGTGGCCGGATCGTCGCCGAACGCGGCGGCGGCGGCCTTCAACCGGCCGATGTAGCCGTGGTGGTCGGCACCGAGCATGTAGATGCACAGGTCGAAGCCGCGGGCCCGCTTGTTCTGGAAATAGGCGATGTCACCGGCGATGTAGGCGGCATTGCCGTCGCTCTTGATGACGACGCGGTCCTGATCGTCGCCGTATTCGGAGCTGGCGATCCACCAGGCGCCATCCTTTTCGTACAGGTCGCCGGAGTTCTTGAGGGTGTTCACCGCCTCCTCGACCGCACCGGAGGCGAACAGCGAGCTCTCGTTGAAGTACACGTCGAAGTCGGTGCCGAAATCGTGCAGCGTCTTCTTGATGTGGGCGAACATCAGCTCCACGCCCTCGGCGCGGAACCGCTCCAGGCGCAGTTCGGGCTCGATATCGAGCACACCGGGATGCTCGGCCACGATCTTGTCCGCGATCTCCTTGATGTAGGCGCCCGCGTAACCCTTCTCCGGGGTCGGAGCGCCGGTGGCGGCCGCGACCAGCGATTCGGCGAAGCGGTCGATCTGCGCGCCGTGATCGTTGAAGTAGTACTCGCGCACCACCTCGGCGCCCTGGGCGGCGAGAATGCGGCCGAGCGCGTCACCGACGGCGGCCCAGCGGGTGCCGCCGAGGTGCACGGGACCGGTGGGGTTGGCGGAGACGAACTCGAGGTTGATCTTGGTGCCGGCCAGGGTGTCGGCGGTGCCGTAGGCCGCGCCTGCCGTGCGGACCTGCTCGAGAATCGCGCCCTGCGCGGAAGCGGCCAGGCGGATGTTCAGGAATCCGGGGCCGGCGACCTCGGCCGCGGCGACGGCGTCGGTGGCGTCCAGCGCTTCGGCCAGCCAGGTGGCCAGCTCACGCGGATTGGTTCCGGCCTTCTTGGCGACACGCATGGCCAGATTCGTGGCATAGTCGCCGTGTTCCGGATTACGGGGACGCTCCACGGTGACCTCGTCGGGCAGGACCGCCGGGTCCAGTCCACGTTCGACAAGCACCTTCGCCGCGGTCGCGTGAAGGAGATCTGCAAGGTCAGCTGGAGTCACGAGTCTCTATCCTATGGTCTGGGCAGGTGTGCACCACGAGTGGGCACCAGGTGTTCGTCCTCACGCGGGCACCGCGCACACGACCGTCCACCACGTCGAAAGAGCACGATCAGCGATGCCGAGCAAGACCAGCGCCACGTCGGCCAAGGCCGTGAAGGCCGCGGGAAAGGCGGCGCCCGGCCGGAAAAAGGGCAGCGGCAAGGGTAAAGGTACACGTCAGCGCCAGATTCCCTGGCTGGCCATCGGGGCCGCCGCCGTGATCATCGCGCTGATCGGCGCCCTGGCCTACAACCTGGTACCGAAGTACCAGGAAGCGGCGGAACTGGAGAAGTTCACCCCCAGCGAGGACAACCAGGACCCCTCGCTCGCCATCGACGGCGTGGTGAAGAAGGAATACCCGGCCGGCCTGCACATCCAGCCGAATCAGCGGGTGGCCTACGACCAGAGCCCGCCCTTCGGCGGCCCGCACGACAGTTCCTGGGCCACCTGCACCGGCATCGTCTACGACAAGCCGATCCGGGTGGAGAACGCCGTGCACTCGCTCGAGCACGGCGCGGTGTGGATCACCTACAACCCGGACAAGGTCGACGCCGCGGGGATCGAGACGCTGGCGAGCAAGGTCAAGGGCGAGCAGTACACGATGATGTCGCCCTACCCCGGCCAGGATTCGGCCGTCGCACTGCAATCGTGGGGGCATCAGCTCAAGCTCGACAGCGCCGACGACAAGCGCGTCGGCCAGTTCATCACCGCGCTGCGGCTGAACTCCTATGCCTACCCCGAGGTCGGCGCGGACTGCTCGACAATCGTCTTCGACACCGAGAACCCGCCGCCGTTCGACCCCACTCCCCCCGGCCCCGACGCGGTGCCGATGGACGGTGGCGGCATCACGCCCGATCCGACCGAACTGGGCGGCATGCCGGGCGGGGTGCCCGGTGTCCCCGGCGTTCCCGGCATCCCCGGTCTGCCGGGTGGTCTGCCCGGTATGCCCGGCGGTGCGCCGGTGCCGGGTGGTGCGCCCGTTCCGCAGGCTCCGCAGGGCGCCCAGCCGGGCGCGGGCCAGTAGATGGGATCGACGGAGCTGCCGAAGGACTCCGAGGAGACCGCGGCCCGGGCTTCCGGTACGGATACCGACAGCGCGGCCGACTCCGATGTCGCCGCCCGAGGTGATGTTCCCGAGACCGGTAACGACGAGGAATCGGCAGAGGACGACTCCGGCTTCGCCGGGCAGGTCCGGCGCCAGCGCACGGCCCTGCTGGTGATCGGCGTCATCGGGGCGATGGTGCTCGGCTTCGCCATCGGGGTGCTGGCCCGTCAGCCGCTGGACCGGGATTCCGGGCCCTCCCCCAGCGCCGTCGACGTCGGGTTCAGCCAGGACATGTCGGCTCATCACGCCCAAGCGGTGGAGATGGCGGGGGTGGCGCTGATCCGGTCCGGCGATCAGGATGTGCGGCGGCTGGCATACGACATCCTCACCACCCAGCAGAACCAGGTCGGCCGGATGCAGGGCTGGTTGCAACTGTGGGGCGAACCCGCCCGCGCGGTCGACGGCTACATGGGCTGGATGACCGGGCACGCCGGCGGCCACGACCACACGGGCACCGGCCAGACCTCGCCGCACGCCACCGAGGGACCGATGCGCGAGATGCCGGGAATGGCGAGCCCCGAGGAGCTGTCGGCGCTGCGCCGGGCCGAAGGCACCGAGCTGGATGTGCTGTTCCTGCAACTGATGCTGCGCCACCACCAGGGCGGGCTGCCGATGATCCAGTACGCCGCCACCTACGCCGAGACAGCGGCGGTGCGGACCCTGGCGAGCAACATGGACCAGACCCAGCAGGGCGAATCCCAGCTGATGACCGGCATGCTCACCGCCCGCGGCGCCGCTCCCCTGCCGCTGAACTGAGCCGCTTTTGGCACACGGCCGACGGATGCGATACGCTTTGGCCGCCCGATCGGACGGCCCTCCCGGCCCCGACCGGCCCGATCCCCGCCCTCGTAGCTCAGGGGATAGAGCGTCTGCCTCCGGAGCAGAAGGCCGCAGGTTCGATTCCTGCCGAGGGCACAGCACGAAAGACCCCGACCAGTGTTTCGCCGGTCGGGGTCTTTCTCGTTCAGGCTCTCAGGTGGCCGATCCCCGCCCCAGATGGGTCACCCCAGCGAATCCGCCAGTCGAGCGTGCAGATCCAACAACTGCGGGATCTGCTCGGCCGGGCGCCTACCGAAACCGCATTCGGTGGCGATACCGAAATCGGGGACGACGGCCGCGGCCGCCTCGATCCGCCGCCGTCCGCCGGCGAACCCGTCACCGGCGTGCACCACACCGAGGTACAGCGTGGTGCTGGGTGCGAGGCGGAGATCGGCCAGCGGCGCGAAGTACGCGGCGTCGGCACGATCGCGCGGCACCGGCAGATGAATCCACTCCACCGGCCGGTTCGCAGCCGATGCGATGCCGTTGGCGACCGCCACCAGCGTCGAAGTGTCGGCGGGTTCGACGAAATGGCGATGGCCGAAATCGCCGTAGCACAGGTGATATCCGAGCTCCACGCCCTCGGGAACGGCGGCGCCCAACCGGACCAGCCGCTCGGTGACGCCCGCCAGCAACTGGTCGTAGCCGGACCCGAACCAGGGCGGGAACACCCCTTCGAAGAGAGCGAACTCGACCGCGGCATCCCACTGGATCGCCAGATCGCGCGCCGGGACCTCGGCCACGATCATCTCCAGCTCAGCGAGCAGCGCGGCCTCGTAGCGCCGCTCCAATTCCGCCTGCGGACCGGCCGTGAAAGCACCGATCACCGCGATCGGCGAGGGCAAGCTCACCTGGAACCGGATACCGCCGTCGATCACCCCGTCGGCGCGCAACCGTTCGAAGACCTTCCACGACTCCACCGCGGCCTCGGCGTAGCCGAGCGGGCCGAGGTCGATCGAGAGCGGATCGACACCAGGGCGCGGTCGCACCCGCTCGCTCGGCCCGTACTCCGGGCTCGGCGGCGGCACCGTCATCAGATCAGGATGAGCCTGAAGGCAGGCCAGCTGCCAGACGACCCAGTTGTCGCGAATGCCGGTTTCACCGTCGGGTATCCGGGCAACTCGCCTACCGAGGCGAGCGGACACCTGGCGGAACACGGCTTCGGGGCCATCCATCGGCACGCTGCCGCACAAGTGAATTCCGCGTCCGACCATGACTACCTCCAGCTTTCCCGGCGTGCACGCCTGGCACCGGCGCAGGCGCCCGAACAGCCTGACACCGGACCGGGATCCACGTTTCCCAGTGCTGGTGACGCTCGCCCTGTGGCGTGCCTGCGGTCATCGAGCCGGACGCGGACAGCGGGCACCGGGTGTCGTAATGTTCCACGCACACCCCGGGGATAGGGAGGACGAACCCACATGACGTACCCACCAGCAGGACAGCCGCCGCACGGGCAGCAGCCCCCGCATGGGCAGCAGCCCCCGCATGGGCAGCAGCCCCCGTACGGGCAGCAGCCGCCCTATGGTCAGCAGCCGTACGGGCAGCAGCCGCCGCCGTACGGGCAGCAGCCGCAGTACGGGCCGCAGCCGGGCCAGTATCCGCCGCAGGGCGGGTTCCCGCAGCCCGGCGGGTACCCGCCGCAGCAGCCGCCCAAGAAGAAGACCGGCCTGATCGTCGGCCTCGTGGTGCTCGCACTCGTGGTGGTGGGCGGTATCACCACCGGCATCGTGCTCACCATGCAGGGCAAGACGCCGCTGGCCTCGGACGAGAAGCAGATCGAGAATTCGATCCGCGAGTTCTACGACACCATGGAGAACGAGGGCATCATCGCCGCGGCCGAGCTGTCGTGCGCGGCCGACCGGGCCGAGTTCGACAAGGCCTCGCAGAGCGAGAAGGACATGATGGACAAGGCGTCCTTCTCGATCGAGATCGACAAGGTCGACAACGTGGTGATCACCGGCGACAAGGCCACCGCGAAGGTCACCGGCACGTTCAGCATTTCCATGCCCGGTGAGGACAGCACCGACCCGGAGAACACCTCGGACGAGACGCTCGCCAAGGAAGACGGCAAGTGGAAGATCTGCTCGGACTCCGACGACAACAACTGATCCGCCGCCGGTGACCTGCTGCGGACCCTCGCGCCGGAGCTTCCTCGGCACCATCGGCCTGGCCGCGCTGCTGCCCGCTATGGGCGTAGTGCGGCCGGGTTCGGTTCTGGCCCAGCCGAATCCGATCGTCGCGGGCGATCTGGAGCTCGTCACCGTCACCGATCGGTCGGCCGTGCTCACCTGGACCACACGTGCACCGGATGCCGGCGGACGCTTGCTGCCGGTGCCCACCGACGGCGAAGTCCGGCTGGTTCCCGCGGACAGTTCGCGTGCGCCGATCCAGGTCTGGGCCTCGGAGGCGCGAACCCCCTTCCACTACGCGCAGTTCGATGGACTGGAGCCGGGTCGGCGCTACCGTTTCGAAGCCTGGTCCCATGGGGTGCGGGCCGCGCCCGCGGTATCGCTCACCACGCGTCTGCCCGGCAGCCCCGAACTGCTCGGCGAGTTCACCACGCTGGTCCCGCCCCCTGGCCGGCTGCTGCGCACGGTAGCGCTGGCCAATGACGTGCATTTCGGCGAGGAGGTCAGCGGACTCGTCATCGGGGAGCTGCCGCCCGGTTTCCGCCAGGAACCGGGGCTGCGGCCGTACCCGGAGGTGATGCTCGCGGCCTTGCTCGACGACCTGCGCCGCCCGGATCGCGACGCCGGGATCCTGCTCCTGGCCGGTGATCTCACCAGCGAGGCCACTCCGGCCGAGACCCGTGGCGTGCGCGCCCGGCTCGACGACTGGGGTACGGCAGGCACCGACTATCTGGCCGTGCGCGGCAACCACGACCGCCCGCACACCGGCGCCGAATACCGCGACTGCCCCGCAGTCCCCGGAAACGATTCTCATTCCGATTGCTGGGCAGCGGAATTCGGGGCGCGTCAGCAGCCGGTGGAGCATGATCTCGGCGGGTTACGGCTGATCGGCCTCGACACCAGCGAGCTGGACGGCGCGGGCGGCACGATCGAGGCGCCGCAGCTGGCGCGGCTCCGCGAGCTCCTGCGCGCGGAGCCCGAGCGTCCCACCCTGGTCTTCGGGCATCATCCGGTCACCGTCGAATCCGGCCTGACCAACACCGCGGGCCCCGGGTTCGTGCTCAACCGCCACGACAGTGCCCAACTGCAGGCCCTGTACGAGCGCGCACCCGGGGTATTCCTGCACCACAGCGGTCATACCCACCGCAACCGGCGCACCCGCCCCGACACGGCCTGCGCCGTCGAATTCCTCGAGGTGGCGGCGGTGAAGGAATATCCGGGCGGCTACAGTCTGCTGCGGATCTACGAGGGCGGGTACATGCTGAATTTCTACAAGACCCGCACCGAGCAGGCGCGCCGCTGGAGCACACTGACCCGCGGTGAGTACTTCGGCCTGTTCCCCGATTACACCCTCGGCACGTTCGCCGACCGTAATCATGTTGTGCCACGGGATTTCTCGGGCCTGCACTGAGACCACCCGGCACCTCGCCCGGCAGTGACGGAACCGGGCGAGGCACCGCGGCGGCGCACCCATGCGTGGAGCGAGCGGCGGGAATCGAACCCGCGTGAACGGCTTTGCAGACCGTTGCCTGAACCACTCAGCCACGCCCGCCTCGCCTCTGAATACTGCCGGGTCCGCCGCCGGACGCCCAGGGTTGCGATCACCGTGATCGCAAGGCACGGGTCGCGGCGCGGCGGCCCGGCGGTGGGCACATGGAATGATCGGATCCATGTCCAGGTCACGTCCGCTACCGCTCGACCCGATCCAGGAGGCCCACCGGCAATGGGTGGGCCACGGCTGGGGCGCGGTGGCCGACGGGATGGCGGCGGTGACCTCGCTGGTGCGGGCCCAGCAGATCGTGATGTCACGGGTGGACGAGGCGTTGAAGCCCACCGGGCTGACCTTCTCCCGCTACGAACTGCTCATGCTGCTGAGTTTCAGCAAGACCGGGGCACTGCCGATGGCCAAGGCCAGCGCCAGGTTGCAGGTGCATCCGACCAGCGTCACCAATACCGTCGACCGCCTGGAAGCGGCCGGATTGGTGGTGCGGGTACCGCATCCGAGCGATCGGCGCGCCACGCTCATCGAAATCACGGATCCGGGAAGGGAAGTGGTTGCCAAGGCCACTGAACGTCTCAATGCCGAAGTCTTCGCGCACCCGGGACTCGAGCCCGACCGGCTGCGCACACTGCTGCAGATCCTGGCGGAATTCCGGCACACCGCGGGCGACTTCGACACCGGTGAGGAACCGGCCCGCTGGAGCGCCACCGATTCGTGAACCAGCACAACGACAAACCGCGCGAAACGCCCAAGTAGCACAAACGGCGAAAACCGTACCGTCCATTACTCCTCCGAGACTTCCGCTGGGTAACGTTCCGGCATCCAAGTAGCGAATTTCGCGCCCGTTCGTCTTGGCAACGCTGCGCCGGTGGTCCACCATGGAGCGCATGGTGCTGGTCCTCGGGGTGTCGGCGGGTGCCTGTGGTGCGCGCGCTGTGCTCACCCACTCCGACCAACCCCATCTGGATCCCATCGACCGATGCCAGGTTCCACGGCGTGCCGGGGCGGGGATCGAAGAGGCAGTGTTCGAGGCGATCCGCAGGATGCGGGTCGCCGCCGCGCGGCGCGACGAACTGATCACCCGCATCGCGGTGACCTGTCGATGCTCGCTGCACGCCGACAGCATCAGGGCCGCGGCCGGTGGGCACGAGCTCACCATCGTCGACGAGCCGCTGGCCCAGCTGCGCTACCTGCGCTTCACCGGGGCGCTGCCCGATGCCGACACCGTCATCCTCTACGACCTGGGCAGTTCCGGGCTCACCATCACCCATATCGACTGCCGCACCGACGCCGTGCTGGCCTCGCGACGCAGCACGGTGCTCGGCGGTGACGGCTACGACGCCCTGCTGCGCTGGCAGCTGGCCCGCGGCGGCGTGCTGACCGACAAACCGACCATCCGCAAACATCGCGAAGCGCTCAGCAGTGCGCGGGTGGTGACCGCGATGAACCCCGGCACCGACGAGCGTGCGGTGGTCACCCGCAGCGATCTCGCCGAACTGTGCGCGGCAGGCATTCATCATTCGGCCTCGTTCGTCCGCCAGCTCGCGGAGGAGACGGGGGTGCGCGCGGACGCGATGGTGCTGCTGGGTGGTTGTACCCGCAACCCGACCCTCCGGGCCGAACTGGAACGGCTGGTCGGGATGCCGATCGTCTACGATCCCGAGCCCGAATACGTCTCGGCGCGCGGGGCGGTGCTGCTCGCGGCCGAACGGCGCGCGGCCGAGATCAAAATGCCGCGCCTGCGCCACCGCGGGCTGTCGGCGAGCCTTGCCGGTGGCGGTCCGGTCGGGCGCCGCAAGCTCGTCGCGGCCCTCGCGGTGACCGCGGGGCTCGGCGCCACCATCGCGGGACTGCTCACCGTCAACGGCGAATCGGCGCGGCACCCCGATGGGGGTACCGCGCCGACACCGATGGAGGTCGACAGAACTCCCTTCATATCCAAACACTGGACGAGATCACATCGATCAGCGGTTGGTGAACTTCGCCTGCCGCTTCTCCACGAAGGCCGCCATGCCTTCCTTCTGATCCTCGATGGCGAACAGCGAGTGGAAGACCCGGCGCTCGAATCGCAGACCCTCGGACAGGGTGGTCTCGAAGGACCGGTTCACCGCTTCCTTGGCGATCATCGCGACCGGCAGCGACATGGAGGCGATGGTGTCGGCCACCTCGAGCGCGGTGTCGAGCAGTTCGGCGGCAGGCACGATCCGGGAGACGAGCCCGGCGCGTTCGGCCTCCTCGACGTCCATATTGCGGCCGGTGAGCACCAGGTCCATGGCCTTGGCCTTGCCGATGGCGCGGGTCAGCCGCTGCGAACCGCCGATACCGGGGATGACGCCGAGCTTGATCTCGGGCTGACCGAACTTGGCGGTATCGGCGGCGATCAGCAGATCGCAGATCATCGCCAGCTCACAGCCACCGCCGAGCGCGTACCCGGCGACGGCGGCGATGGTCGGCTTGCGGAACTCCGCGAGCCGGTCCCAGCGGGCGAAGTAGTCGTTCATGAACATGTCCATGTACGACTTGGGCTGCATTTCCTTGATGTCGGCGCCCGCGGCGAAGGCCTTCTCGGAGCCGGTGATGACGACGGCGCCGATCTCGTCGTCATGCTCCAGTTCGTCGAGTGCGGCGATAACGTCATCGAGGACCTGCGCGTTCAGCGCGTTCAGCGCCTTCGGCCGGTTCAGCGTGATCAGGCCGACCCGGCCCTTGCGCTCCAGCAGAATGGTCTCGAATTCGTTCACTGTGCACCCTCTTGCTCGCTGCGGTTACGGATGTCGGTGACGATAGCGGAGAAGTCTTTACCAGCAGCCGACTGGTTGAACCGCTCGTAGATCTGCGCCGCCAGCAGGCCGAGCTGACCATCGACACCGTTGTTACGCAGCGCATTCGCGGCCAGGCCGAGGTCCTTGTTCATCAGCGCGGTGGCGAAACCGGGCTCGTAATCGTTATTGGCCGGGCTGGTCGGCACCGGACCGGGGACCGGGCAGTAGTTGGTCAGCGCCCAGCTCTGGCCGGAGGCCTTGGACACCACATCGAAGAACGACTGATGGCTCAGCCCCAGCTTCTCCCCCAGCACCAGCGCCTCGGACAGGCCGATCATCGAGATACCGAGCAGCATGTTGTTGCAGATCTTGGCGACCTGGCCGACGCCGTTCGGGCCGCAGTGCACGACCTTGGCGCCCATGACCTCGAGCACTGGAAGCGCCTCGGCGAAATCGGCCTCCGCGCCGCCGACCATGAAGGTCAGCGTGCCTGCGGCAGCACCGGCGACCCCACCCGACACTGGCGCGTCCAGTGCGCGATGACCTGCGGCGATCGCCATCTCGGCGGCCGCCTTGGCGTCGGCGACGTCGATGGTCGAACAATCGATGAACAGCGCGCCGGGCCGCGCGGCCGGCACCAGTTCGCCGTAGACGTCGCGGACCAGTTTGCCGTTGGTCAGCATGGTGATCACGATGTCGCGGTCGACGGCGGCGGCGACGCCGGATTCGACCAGCCGGATCCCGGCCTCGCGGGCGGCCTCCTGGGCGGCGGGCATCGGGTCGAAGGCGTGCACGTCGTATCCGGCGCGCACCAGATTGGCGGCCATCGGCGCACCCATATGGCCGAGGCCGAGGAAACCGATGGTCTTGCGGGCAGGCTCGTTCACTGCTGTCCCTCCGGGCTCGGGGCGGTCAAACCCAGTTCATGGCCACCCAATTCGGTGAAATAGGCCGCGACCTGCTCGTCGGTCACCGCGTCCAGGGTGGACGGAGACCATTGCGGGTTGCGGTCCTTGTCGATCACCTGCGCGCGGATGCCCTCGACCAGGTCGTGGGAACCGAGCGTGGCGATCGAGACGCGATACTCCTCGTTCAGCACCGCCTCCAGCGATTCCGCGCGCCGGGCCGAACGCAGCGAGCGCAGCGTGACCTTCAGCGAGACAGGCGATTTCGAGAGCAGTTCGGTGGCCGCCGCTTCCGCCTCGGGTCCGTTGGCGCGCAACCGCTCGACGATTTCCTCGACCGTGTCGGCGCTGTAGCAGGCGTCGATCCAGGAACGCTGGGCCAGTAGCTCCGATTCCGGTGCGGCCGTGGCGAATTTGGCGATGGCGATATCGGCGGTCTCGGTGCGCAGCGTGTCCAGCAGCGCCGGGATGTGCTCGGACGGGATGTAATAGTCGGCGAAACCGGCGGCGATGGCGTCACCGGCGCGCATCCGGGCGGTGGTGAGCGCGACATGGGTGCCGAGCTCGCCCGGAGTCCTTGCAAGCAGATAGGTACCGCCCACATCGGGAACGAACCCGATCCCCACCTCGGGCATCCCGATCATGGACCGCTCGGTGACGATGCGGTGCCCGGCATGACCGGACAACCCGACGCCGCCACCCATCACGATGCCGTCCATCACCGCGACATACGGCTTCGGATACCGGCCGATCAGCGCGTTGAGGATGTACTCGTCACGCCAGAACCGGCCGGACGCCGATTCGGCGCCGGTGGCCTGGGACGCCGAATCCTGCTGTGCGCTCTTGGCATCGTTGTGGATGGCGACGATATCGCCGCCCGCGCACAAACCGCGCTCGCCGGCGCCGGTGAGCACCACGGTCCGCACCTGCGGGTCTTCGGCCCAGGCCCGCAGCGCCTCGGTGATGGTGAGCACCATCGCGTGGTTGAGCGCGTTGATGGCCTTTGGCCGGTTCAGGGTGATGACGCCGAGCCCGTCACGGGTCTCGATCAGGACTTCGGGTTCACTCATGCTGCTCCTGCCCCACGGGCGGCCGAGGTCATCGACCTGGCGACGACCACCCGCATGATCTCGTTGGTGCCCTCGAGGATCTGATGCACGCGCAGATCCCGGACGATTTTCTCCAGACCGTACTCGGCGAGGTAACCGTAGCCGCCGTGCAGTTGCAGGGCCTTGTTGGCGACCTCGAACCCGGCATCGGTGGCGAAACGCTTGGCCATCGCGCACAACTCGACCTTGTCGTCGGCATCGGCGTCGAGGGCGTCGGCGGCCCGCCACAGCAGCGTGCGCGCGGCCTCCAACTGCGTGCGCATATCGGCCAGGTCGAACTGCAAGGCCTGATTCTTCAACAGCGGCGCCCCGAACGCCTGCCGCTGCGCCAGGTACGGCACGGTCTTGTCCAGTGCCGCCTGCGCGCCGCCGATCGAGCAAGCCGCGATATTGAGTCTGCCGCCGTTGAGCCCGTTCATGGCGATGCGGAAGCCGTCACCCTCGGCGCCGAGCCGATTGGCGACCGGGACACGGGCGTCGGTGAGGATCACCTGCCTGGTCGGCTGCGCCTTCCAGCCCATCTTCTTCTCGTTCGGGCCGACGGTGAGGCCGGGCGTGTCGGCGGGCACGATCAGCGCCGAAATGCCGCGTGCGCCTTCGTCTCCGGTGCGCACCATCATCACGTAGACGTCATTGGCGCCCGCGCCGGAGATGAACTGTTTGGCGCCGTTGAGGATGTAATCGTCGCCGTCGCGGACCGCCTTGGTGGTCAACGCCGCCGCGTCCGAGCCGACGCCCGGTTCGGTGAGGGCGTAGCTGCCGAGGATCTCCATCGACGTCATGCCCGGCAGCCAGCGGAAACGCTGGGCGTCGTCACCGTAGGCGTCGATCATCCACGCCGCCATATTGTGGATCGAGATATAGGCGGCGACCGCCGGGCAGCCGGTGGCCAGCTCCTCGAAGATGCGCACCGCGTCCAGCCTGCGCAGCGCGGATCCGCCCACGTCCTCGGCGACATAGATGCCGCCGAGGCCGACCGATCCGGATTTGCGCAGCACCTCGATCGGGAAGTGCATGTGCTCATCCCATTCGAGTGCGTGCGGGGCGAGGAACTCGTCGGCGAAATCGCGTGCGGTCTCGCGGATGGCGCGTTCGTCGTCGTTCAGTGTGAACATCGCATCAGTCCATCGTGGGGATGACGAAGTGGTCCGCGTTCTCCTTCAGACCCTTCGGCCAGCGCTGGGTGACGGTCTTGGTCTTGGTGTAGAAGCGGATCGAATCCGGGCCGTGCTGGTTCAGATCGCCGAAACCGGAGCGCTTCCAGCCGCCGAAGGTGTGGTAGGCGATGGGCACCGGGATCGGCACGTTGATGCCGACCATGCCCACCTGGACACGGGCGGCGAAATCACGCGCGGTATCGCCGTCGCGGGTGAAGATCGCGACACCGTTGCCGAACTCGTGCTCGCTGGCCAGGCGCAGGCCTTCTTCGTAATCGTGCGCGCGCACCACGCTGAGCACCGGCCCGAAGATCTCCTCGGTGTAGATCCGCATCTCGGGGGTGACCTTGTCGAACAGGGTCGCGCCGACGAAGTAGCCGTCCTCGGCGCCGTCGACGGTCAGGCCGCGACCGTCGACGACCAGTTCGGCACCTTCATCGATGCCGATCTGGATGTAGTTGTTCACCCGGTCCAGGCCGTCGGCGCCGACCAGCGGGCCGAAGTCGACGCCCGGATCGTCGGAGCGGCCGACATTGAGTTTGTGCACCCGCTCGGTGAGCTTGGCGACCAGCCGGTCGGCGGTCTCCTCACCAACCGGAACGGCCACCGAGATGGCCATGCAGCGCTCGCCCGCCGAGCCGTAACCCGCGCCGATGAGCTGATCGGCGACGTCGTCGAGGTCGGCGTCGGGCATCACGATGGCGTGGTTCTTCGCACCGCCGAAGCACTGGGCGCGCTTGCCGTTGGCGGTGGCGGTCTCGTAGATGTACTGAGCGATCGGAGTGGAACCGACGAAGCCCACCGCCTGGATGCGCGGATCGTGCAGGATCGCGTCGACGGCCTCCTTGTCGCCGTTGACGACGTTGAACACCCCGGCGGGCAGCCCGGCCTCGAGGAACAGCTCGGCCAGTCGCAGCGGCACCGAGGGATCGCGCTCGGAGGGCTTGAGCACGAAGGCGTTACCACAGGCCAGGGCCGGTCCGGCCTTCCACAGCGGGATCATGGCCGGGAAGTTGAACGGGGTGATGCCCGCGACCACGCCGAGCGGCTGACGCATCGAGTAGACGTCGATGCCGGTGCCCGCGCTCTCGGTGTATTCGCCCTTGAGCAGGTGCGGGATGCCGGTCGCGAATTCGATCACCTCGAGGCCACGCTGGATATCGCCCTTGGCGTCGGCGAGGGTCTTGCCGTGCTCGCTCGACAGCAGCGCGGCCAGGCTGTCCATCTCGTCCTGGACCAGGGTCAGGAATTTCATCAGGACCCGCGCCCGCTTCTGCGGATTGAACGCGGCCCATTCCGGCTGCGCGGCGGCGGCGTTCGCGATGGCCGCCTGCACCTCGGAGGTACTGGCCAGCGGAACCCTGGCCTGCACCTGCCCGACATTGGGATCGAACACGTCACCGAAGCGGCCGGAGGTGCCGGGGACCTGCTGTCCGCCGATGAAGTGGGTGAGTTCACGAACCATGCGAATCCTGTCCTCAGGGTGGTTGAACAGTGGCAACATGCGGCGCATGCGCAGGTTTACGGTCGTCCAATAGTTGGACGTCCAAGCAAAATGCTACACCCACCCACTTCGTCACACCAGACTCAGGCGATGAGCACCTCGGGAATCGTCGACATGAGCCGATCCCACTCCGGATACATCCGCACCTTGCGCTGATGCAGCGCCATGATCCGGGCACCGAGCTCCGGATCTGGGTCATCGGAGATATCCGGGCCGATCGCCACCTTGGCCAGATACGGGATGATCACCGGATCCCCGGCCAGGTGCACCGGATCGTGCATATAGCGCTCCAGCGCGGCCAGATCCGCGATACCCACGCAGTACGAGTGTGTGTATCCCGACGCGGGATCGCCGAGATCCTGTCCGACGCAGGCGAATTCGACCGATTCCACCGCGGCGGTGCGGCGCATTGTCGCCAAGACCAGCTCCTTCTGCTGCTCGGTGACCTCCTCGCGGAAACCGAAACGTAGTACGTGCACGATCATCAAGCCTCCAGTTGAACTTGCTGGTTCAAAATGCCGTACCTACTAGTACAGTCAGAAGAATGAACCCGCAAGTTCAAAATCTGTTCGTTCCCGATAAGCTCCCCCCGTGACTTCACCGACGACCGGCCGGGGACGCATCGACAAACGGCAGGCGATCCTCGATGTGGCATTCGAGGTCTTCGCACGCCGCGGCTATGACCAGGCGTGCGTCCAGGAGATCGCGGATGAGGCCGGGGTGGCCAAGCCGACCGTGTACAACCACCTCACCGATAAGCCGACCCTGCTCCGGGAGGCGATGCGCGCGGCGGCCGATTCGGTCGCGGCGCAGTGTTCGGCCGCGCTGGAACCACTGCGCGGCTCGAGTCCCGATCCGCGCGCCGCGCTCGGGGAGGCCGCCTATCGCCTGGCAACGGTGTGCGCCGGCGCCCGAGCCACGGCATTACATCGGCTGACCTACGCACAGCTGGTCACCTTCCCCGAGCTGGCCGCCGAGGTCCTGGAGCGGGTGCCGCAGCGGCTGGCCGAGGCGCTGTCCGACCGGCTGGCTCGCTACATGCTCGACGGGCGGCTGCGCCATGCCGATCCGGAACGCGCGGCCGAGCAACTACTGGCCCTGCTCACCGGGCCGCTCGAACGGCACAGCAGGCTCGGCACCCGTGAGGTCCCGGAGGCGACTCTCCGCGATATCGCGAACGCGGCGGTCGAGACCTTCCTCCGGGCGTACGCACCCGAGGCTTCCTAGCCGCTGGTTCGCGCTATCGCGAGGCGTGGCCGGCGCGGGTGAGCAGGTAGCCGCCGGCGCCGAGAACCAGGGCGCCGACGATGAGCACCGCGCCGGCCGCGGCGACGGAGCCATCGGTCCAGTCCCAGACCGCTTCCGCCGCCGCCAGGGCGAGAGCAGCGCCGCCGCCGAGGACGAGGACCCAGGAACGTTCGGTCAGGTAGAGGGCGAAGCAGAGCACGGCGATCAACGCGGTGAGCCAGTAGGCCAGGACCATGGACTCGTATTCGCCGCAGGTCTGGGCGCCGAAGATCGCGAAGAGCACCGCGATCAGGTAGCCGGCCCAGCGTTCGCCGAAGGCGCCGAACCGGGTGAGGACGGCCCAGCCGACACCGAGCAGCAGGATGCCGAACCCGGGCCAGCCCTCGCGGAGCCCGGCGACATCGGTGATCACCCCGGAGACGACAGCAGCGCTGAATATCGCGCACACGATCATCCCGGCCGGCGACGGCAGCGCGAGATATCCGATCGCGGCGGCGATCAGGCCCGCGATGCAGGCGTAGACCCAGGCGGAATCGGTGTCACCGTCCTCGATCGCGCTACCGACGGTTCCGGCGACCAGCGCGGCGGTGAGTGCGAACAGGACCGCGGCGAGCCGGAGGCGGGACGCCGGCACCCGGATGACTGTGGAGGCACGGTCACGGAAGGACGGGAACAGCCCGGCCGGGCCGCCCGCGACCGCAACCCCGATCACCGCGACCACCACGGTGATCAACATCAGAATCGCCACACGGCCGGTGCGCGCCAGGTCTTCCCATGAGGCGGCCAACACCAATGCGATCCCGGCGAGCAACAATCCCGCGCCCGCATAGGCAGCGACCTCGGCCAGCACCTTGGTGCGGGCGGGCCGAGTGACCGGTTCGGCCAGCGCGGCGAGCACGCGGTCCAGTTGCTGCTCGGTGAGCACCCCGGAATCGACCAGGGGGCGCAAGGCGGCCGCGTGCGCCGACCCCGATCCCGCACTGTTGTCGTGGTCCACGCCGCCAGTATGTCCGACCCGCCCGCGGTTTCGGCCGTACTCCGGATGCGGGCACGGCTCGCGTGTGACAATCGCCCGGACCGGGTGAACGGCGGACGGAACGGACATCATGGATCTCACCGACATTCCGATCATCGACGCGCATATCCACCAGTGGGATCCGCTGTCGACGCCACGCGATTTCAGCGGTCTGGCGCGGTTGTTCCGGTATCTGCCGCTGCCGATCGGTATCGCGATGAAGGTGGCGCCGCGCCGTGACCGCGAATTCGTCGGCGATCCGACGCCGTATATGCATCCGTATCTGCCCGCGAACTACCGCAACGATACGGCCGGGCTGAAGGTCCGCACCATCGCCCATATCGAGGTCGAATGGACCGGGGCCGGACCGCTGGCGAAGGCGGACGAGACGCGCTGGGTGGCGAGTCTGCCGTTCGGTATCGACACCCCGCGCCTCGGCGCGATCATCGCCAGTGCCGATCCGGCGGCACCGGGCTTCGCCGAGTTGCTCGAGGCACACGCCTCGGCGTCGCCGCTGCTGCGCGGCATCCGCACCATGGTCGCGCATCATCCCGACCCGGACGTGCGCTCGTTCACCAGCACGCCCGGTGACCTCACCGCGAACGCCTTCCTCGAAGGCTTCGCCGAACTCGCGCGGCGGCAGCTGTCGTTCGAGGCGTGGGTGTATTCGCATCAGCTGCCGGATGTGGCCGCGCTGGCCGCGCGGTACCCCGAGGTCACCATCGTGCTGAATCATCTCGGCACACCCGCCGGAATCTTCGGCGCGGTCGGCAAGCACACCGGATTCAACCCGGGGCATCGGCGCGAGCTGTTCGTGCGCTGGCGCGACGACATCGCCGCCGTAGCGGCCCAGCCGAATGTGGTGGCCAAGGTCAGCGGTCTGATGATGCCGATCCTCGGACATCCGGTTCCACCGCGCGGCAGCGCGACACCGGTTCCCCAGCTGATCGAACGAATCGGCCCGATGTTGCGGCACGCGGTGGACTGCTTCGGGGTCGAGCGGCTGGTGTGGGGTTCGAATTTCCCGGTGGACAAGCCGATCACCACCATCGCCGGCAGTGCGCAGGCCGTTGCGGCGGTCGTCACCGAACACGTGGGCGATTCGGAGTGCCTCGATCAGGTGTTCCGGGCGAACGCACAGCGCGTGTACCGCATCGACGAAGCCTGAGTCAGGCCTGCCGCAAGTCGTCGTACCAGGCGGTCAGGGTGCGCAGGCCACTCGCGGCGACGGTCTCGTCCTCGGCGAGCATGCGCAGCGCACGGCGCAGCAGGGTCGGGTCGAGATCCGCTGTCGCGGGCCGGAATTCGGGTGTCGGCAAGGCGGGCAGCTCGAGCCCTTCGCCGTAGGGGTCGCTGTCACCGCCGGTGCCGCCGCCACGCTCGACTCCCCCGATCAGCGTGTCCAATGAGAGCCCGCGCAGGGTGAGCAGATCACGCGGGTACTCGTCGAGCCGTTCGGCGAGTAGGTAGCACAGCGCCGCCACATGCTTGCACGGCCAGCCCGGGTCGGGGCAGGTGCAGCCGAAATCGAGATCCGCCGCGGTCTCGGGCAGCAGATGCGGTGCGAGCGCGGCGGGCAGCGCGCCGGAGGCGATATGGGCCAGCATGCCTGGCGCCGAGCGAATCTCCTCGACCAGCAGATCGATCTCCTCGGCGCGCAGCGGCCGCACCGTGCAGGTGGCGGTGAACGGGCGCGGCTGGCTGCCCTGCACTTCACCGACGACCGCGCCACGTTCGATCCGGTAACTGACGACCTGCCCGGATCGCGCGTAGCTGCGCCCACGCGCGAGCCGCCCCGGTTCGGCCATCCGTTCGACCGCCTGGATGAACGCCCGACCCCACGCCGTACGCGCGAAAGCGCCCCGTCTGCTGCGCGCTTCGACGCCACCGGACACCGGCCGTCGCGGACCGAATTCGCGGTAATCCACGCGTGGACTCATTCGCCCACCGCCTCCGCGCCGAGCGTGAACAGATCACGCAGCTCGTCGGTGCTCAACTCGGTGATCCAGTGCTCCCCCGAACCGACCGCGAGATCGGCGAGTTGGCGTTTGCCGCTGATCATTTCGTCGATGCGTTCCTCGATGGTGTCGACGCACACCAGCTTGCGCACCTGCACCGCGCGTTGCTGGCCGATCCGGTACGCCCGATCGGTGGCCTGGTTCTCCACCGCCGGGTTCCACCAGCGGTCCAGGTGCACGACATGATTGGCGGCGGTCAGATTGAGGCCGGTGCCACCGGCCTTGAGCGACAGCAACATCAGCGGCGGTCCGTCCGGTGACTGGAATTCGGCCACCATGGTGTCGCGACGCCGTTTGCCGACTCCGCCGTGCAGGAACGGGATTCTGGTACCGAACCGCTCGGCCAGATACGGCTCGATCAGCTCGCCGAATTCGCGGAACTGGGTGAACAGCAACGCTTTTTCCCCATCGGCGAGCACCGCGTCGAGCACGTCTTCCACCAGGGCGAGCTTGCCGGAGCGATGGCCACCCCGGCGCAGCACCGACGATCCGTCGCCGAGGTAATGCGCCGGATGGTTGCAGACCTGTTTGAGGCGGGTCAGCGCACCGAGGACCGCGCCCTTACGGGCCATGCCCTTGGCATCGCGGAGCTTGTTCAGCATGTCGTCGACGACGGCCTGGTAGAGCGCGGCCTGTTCGACGGTCAGGTTGGCGCGCACCGTCATCTCGAGTTTGTCGGGCAGATCGGAGATCACGCTCGGATCGGTCTTCACCCGGCGCAGCACGAACGGTGCGGTAATGGTGCGCAGCCGGGTGATGGCGTTCTCGTCGCGTTCGCGTTCGATCGGCACGGCGAACCTGGCGCGGAAGGTCTGGGCGCTGCCGAGCAGTTTCGGCATGGTGAAATCCAGGATCGAGCGCAGTTCCTCCAGCCGGTTCTCCACCGGGGTTCCGGTCAGTGCCAGCCGGTGCCGGGCCGGAAGTGCGCGGGCGGCCCTGGCCTGCCTGGTGCTCGAGTTCTTGATGTGCTGGGCCTCGTCGAGCACCACGCGTTCCCAGTCGCGGGCGGCCAGATCCGCGACGTCGCGGGCCATCAGGGCATAGGTGGTGAGCACCAGGTCGGCGTCGGCGATGGCGGCCCACAGCTGCTCGCCCTTGGCGCGCCCGGCGCCGTGATGGACGAGCACGCGCAGGTCGGGCGCGAATCGTTCGGCCTCGCGCTGCCAGTTGCCGACCACCGACATCGGGCACACCAACAGAGTCGGGCCGACCGGCCGATCGCCCGCGCGTTCGTGCAGCAGCAAGGCGAGCACCTGGATCGTCTTGCCCAGCCCCATGTCGTCGGCGAGGATCGCGCCGAGACCCATCCGGCTCATGGTGGCCAGCCAGGACAGGCCGCGCTCCTGATACGGCCGCAGCTGTGCCTTCAATCCGATCGGCGCGGGCACCGGTTCCTCGGAACCGGACGGGTCGAACAGTTCGGCCGCCCACCCGGTGGCGCTGACCTCGGTGACCGGCACCTGATCGACGCGGGTCGCGGCGATCTCGCCGATCATGTCGGCCAGCGTGACCTCGGCGTCCTCGGCATGCAGCGCGACGTACTTCGCGGCCGCGGCGAGCACCTTGTGATCGGCCTGCACCCACTCCCCACGCAACTGCACCAGATCGGATTTCGCGTGGATCAGCCGCTGCATCTCGTCGCGGCTGAGCACGGTATCGCCGAGGGCGAGCTCCCAGCGGTAGGAGACACCAGCCCGGGCAGGCCGACGGTGCTCTCGGCAGCGGCCACGGCGCTGTTCACCCGCAAGCGCATCGTCGGCGCTGTCACCGTCCAGGCGCGCGGCAGCAGCAGCCGGATGCCCGCCTCCTGCAACGCGTGCACACCGTGCGCGACCAGATCGACCACCACCTCGGTGGGCAGCAGCAGATCCATGGTGCGCGGATCGCCGGGCAGGTCGCGCAGCCGCGGATAGGCGCGCTGCGCTTCGCCGAGCCGCTCCACCGCGGCCCGCACCAGCTGCGGATCACCGTGCAGTGGAACGGAAGTGGGCGCCCGGCCGTCGACGCGCAGGCAAACCTCCAGGCGCCACAGCGCCACCTCGTCGGTATCGTCGGCGTCGGGTTCGAGCAGCCGCAGCACCAGTTCCGGTTCGTCGGCGGCGAGACTGGTGCGCCAGCGTTCCAGCATCTGCGCGGCCTGGTGACTGCCTGCCTCCACCGGGGCGTCGGCGGTGAGCCCCTGGACCAGCGGATGCGGGCCGTCCCGAGCCGGGATCAGTTCGCGGACAATGGGATCGGTGAGTTCGGTGACCATATCGTCGAGGACGGCGGCCGGTTCACCGGCCACCCGCAACGCCGCGGGCATCGCGGAGGCGAGTTCGGCCAGCCAGGCCCGCTGGCCCGCGCCGCCCACCAGCCGCCAGCGCGCCCACCATTGCCCGTCGTCGCGGCGCAGCTCCGGTACCACCCGTCCGGCCCGCACCCAACGCTCGATACCGAGTGCGACATGAGCGAGAAACCGCAGGTCACCTGCCACTGCCGCGGCGGGCAGACGTTGCCGCAGCGCGGCCGCGGCGGCATCGGGAGCCAAGGCGTGCGCGGGCACCCGTTCACTGCGGAAGCCACCGTCACCGGCGAGCAGCACCTGCGCGCGATGCCGGAATTTGGCGGTGCGGACGACATCGCCCAGCAAACCCGGCACGGGCTTCGCGGCGTCGGCATCGGGGCCCGCGCCGTGGCCGGGAGGGTGCCACAGCAGCAGCCCGGATCCCGGCGACCACAGACCGTGCAGCATGGCCTCATCAAAGCACCCGGCACCGACACCGCGGCGCACGGTCGCGCCGCGCAGCTCTGGATTTATCCGCCCGCGCGGACGATACTTGGCATATTCGCTGGTCACCGCGGAGTTTCAGATGCTCGGCAGGCGCGGTAGCGGAGTCGTTCGACAGGCAGGCAGGTGTCGGCCAGACGCCGGCAGCATGACAACGCGGTCACTCACACAACGGCGGTACTACAGCGGAGGGCAGCTCCATGACGATTCTGCTCCAGGTTCTCGAGCAGAGCTTCACGCCGACCACACCGTGGGAACGGCGCAAATTCACCTTCGTCAACACGCACTGCATCGTCGGGATGCGGCTGGACGGCGAGTCCGGCGTCTGGCTGGATCTGTCCCGGCCGGGTGAATCGCAGCGGCTGGCGCACACCGCCGACCCGCACGATGCGATCACCTTCCTGCTCACCACCTTCGCCAAGATCGCCGAATGCGAAGATCGCGGCGGCTCCTGGTTGATCGGCCACGACGGCACCCACAGCGCCACCATCGCCGCCACCCGGTTCCCACCGCACGGCGCCCAGGACACCGCCGACGAGCTGCTGGCCCGCGCCTGGCTGTAGATCCGGGGTTCGCCCGAACCACCGGAACCTGTCGGTGGGTACCGGTACACCTTGTGCATGCGGGTGGGCACAGGGCGGGATTCGACGGCGATCGCATCAGCGGCCACACAACGGGCGGAGAGCGCCCCTGCGGGGGCAGTGGCCGCGCGGCGCACGATCGTCAACACAGCACACGCACCGACCCGGCGTGGGGGGGGCCGCGAAAAGCCAGGGGGGGAGAGGAGTGAAAAAAAAACAAAACAGCAAGAG
>NZ_CM183377.1:6270926-6599798 GCF_059509835.1 Nocardia sp. CDC519
CGCGTGGCGCACGATCGTCAACACAACACACGCACCGACCTGGTGTGGCCGGTCCATCGCACATCGGCGCTGGACCGGCCGCGACAACGCACCGACCCGGCAGGCCGCGGCGCCTGTCATCGGCCCGCTCCTCGCCGCGTTGTTCCTGCTCAGCGGGTGTGCACCGGCGGTGGGGCCCGCGCCGGGCAGTCCGCCACGAGCCGAGGTCGAACGGCTGCTCGCGGTGGTCCGGGTCGTCGAGGGCCGTCCGCATCCGGGTGGCTACGACCGCGGCTGCGGACCGGACGAGGCCTGCGTTTTCGGCCCCGCTTGGTCCGATGACTACGAAGGCACCGGCGGGCACGATGGTTGCGATACCCGCAACAACGTCCTGGCCCGTCAGCTCACCGAGGTGAGTTTCCGGCCCGGCACCCGTGAATGCGTGGTCCTCTCCGGCATCCTGGCCGATCCCTACACCGGCACCGAGGTGGTCTTCAGCAAATCCGACGCCGAGAATGTCCCCATCGACCACGTCTATCCACTGGCCGCCGCCTGGGATTTCGGCGCCGCCGCCTGGCCGTTGGACCGCCGCGTCCGGTTCGCCAACGACATCGACCACAACTTGCAGGCCACCACCCGCGCGGCGAATCGGGCCAAGGGCGACAGCACTCCCGGCGAATGGCTACCACCCTCGCGACCGGGGCACTGCTTCTACGCGGCCAAGTATCTGACGGTGGCCATCCACTACGACCTGCCCATCACCGTCGACGACCGGACGGCACTGCAATCCATCGCGATCAGCTGCCCGTAGTGGCTCGTCGCGTCGGGGTCTGCGGCTATCCCACCACCGAGTTCGCAGGTCTGCGCACGAAGCAGATCGCGCTCGGCTATGCCCTTGGTGGTACGGCATCGCCGGGCTGCCGGCGCGGGCCGCGCGCCGATCAATTCTCGTGGTGGCCGGCTGATCTGCGCGGATCACTATCAGGCGCCGGTGGCGACCGCCCGTTTCGGGTCGTTGGACCACTGCGACCACGAGCCCGGGTACAGGGCGGCGTCGATGCCCGCGACCGCGAGCGCCGCGATCTGGTGGGCGGCGGTGACGCCGGAGCCGCAGTAGACCGCCACCGGGCCCGCCCAGTCGGCGAAGCGTTTGCGCAGCTCCTCCGGGGTGCGGAAGTGGCCGTCGGCGGTGAGGTTGTCGGCGGTCGGAGCGCTGATCGCGCCGGGGATATGGCCGGCGCGCGGGTCGATCGGCTCCTGTTCGCCGCGAAAGCGCTCGCCCGCACGCGCGTCGAGCAGTGCCCCTGGCCAGCGCGCGGCGGCGTCGGCATCGATGACCGGCAGATGGCCGGGGCTCAATTCGACGTCGCCATCGGCGGGATCGGGTTCGGCGCCGGTGGCCTGCTCGGCGCCGGTCGCGATCCAGGCGGGCAGGCCGCCGTCGAGGATCCGCACATCGGCCAAGCCGGCCCAGCGCAGCAACCACCAGGCGCGCGCGGCCGCCATACCGCCGGTCGCGTCGTAGACGACGACGGTGTCGCCGTTGCATACGCCCCAGCTACGCGCGCATTTCTCCAGCTGACCGATATCGGGCAGCGGATGCCTGCCGCGGGCAGGCGAGGGCGGTGCGGCGAGCTCGGTCTCCAGGTCGACGAAGACCGCCCCGGGGATATGCCCCTCCAGATAGTGTTGCGGGCCGTCCGGATCGCCCAGCGCCCAGCGGACATCGAGCACCCGTACTCGATTGTCCGACAACGCGTCCCGCAGTTCGTCCGCCGAAATGAGTACCGGCCGCACCCCAGCTCCTCGTTCAGATCCGCCTCGTCGAGCCCGTCGCCTCCAGCGTACGGCCAGGTCCGTGCTTTCGTACCGTGACCCGGAAAAGCCGACCCGGCCGCGGACGCGGGCGGCAATTCAGGCCAGTTCCGCTCGACTGGCTCGGGACAAGGGGCCTGGACCAGCGCAGTATCGCCACAATGTCGCAGAAATCTCCCAGCACCGCCGCGCCGCCGAGCACCGATCCGGCCACGGACTCCCCCGGCGCACGCGACATCACCCAGCCGATCGGTGCCGGCGTGATCACCGCACTGGTCGGCTTCACCAGTTCGTTCGCCGTGGTGCTCAGCGGGCTGACGGCGGTCGGCGCCACCCCCGCGCAGGCGGCGTCGGGACTGCTCGCGCTGTGTCTCACCCAGGCCGTCGGCATGCTGGTGCTGAGCTACCGGTACCGGATGCCGATCACCTTGGCCTGGTCCACGCCGGGCGCGGCCCTGCTCGCCGGCACCGGAGTGGTGGCAGGGGGCTGGGGCGCGGCCGTCGGCGCGTTCATCGCGACCGGCGTGCTGATCGTGTGCACCGGACTCAGCCGGCGGCTCGCCGACCTGGTCGCCGCGATACCGGTGGAGATCGCCCAGGCCATGCTGGCCGGCGTGCTCTTATCGCTGTGTCTGGCACCGGTGCGGGCGGTGCAGACCAGTCCGGCGGTGGTGCTGCCGGTGATCCTGGTGTGGCTGGTCATGCGCCGCGTCGCCGCGCGCTGGGCGGTGCTCGCCGCCTTCGGCGCGGCCGCCATCGGGGTGGGCGTCGGCATCGTGGCCGGACACAAGGAGCTCGACACCGCCGCGATCGCCCCGACGGTGGAACTGGTTGTGCCGCAGTGGAGTTGGCCGGCCACGATCAGCATCGCGGTGCCGCTCTATGTCGTCACGATGGCGTCGCAGAACATTCCCGGCACCGCGGTGCTGCGTTCCTTCGACTACCGCGTGCCCTGGCGCGCCGCGATGACGGCGACCGGGCTCGGCACCATTGCCGGTGCGCCCGCCGGTGGCCACGCGATCAACCTCGCCGCCATCAGCGCGGCACTGTCCGCGGCGCCGTCCGCCCATCCGGATCCGCGACGCCGCTGGATCGCCGGCTGCACGGCGGGCGCGAGCTATCTGGTGCTCGGGCTCGGCTCGGCCGCACTGGTCACCGTGATCGCCGCGGCGCCGGCGGGGACGCTGGAAACCGTTGCGGGCCTGGCCTTGCTGCCGACCCTCGCCGCGGCGCTGGCGGCCGCGCTGACCGCGGAGCAGGACCGGGAGGCGGGCGTGGTCACCTTCCTGGTCGCCGCGTCCGGGATCGGTTTCCTCGGTATCGGCTCGGCGTTCTGGGCGGTGATCGCGGGGCTCGTCGTGCGGCAGACCTTGCGCCGCAGGCCCGCACCGCCGGCGACAACGGAAGAAGCGCCTGAGCACGCTACAAACGGCTGAGCAACGTGAGCGGATCCTCCAGCAAGCCGGCCGTGGTGGCCAGGAACTTCGCGGCTTGTTCGCCGTCGATCATGCGGTGGTCGAAACTGAGGGTCAGCGTGGTGACCCAGCGGATGGCGAGCTCACCGCGCACCACCCAGGGCCGCTCGGTGATCGCGCCGAGGCACAAGATCGCCGCTTCGCCCGGGTTGACCAGCGGCATCCCGGCGTCGACACCGAAGACGCCGACGTTGGAGATGGTGAAGGTGCCGCCGCGCAGGTCGGTGGGCGCGGCATTGCCCGCACGGGCGACGTCGACCAGCCAGCCGATCTCGCGGCACAGATCGCGCAGGCTCAGTGCGTGCGCGTCCTTGATATTGGGCACGAGCAGTCCGCGGTCGGTGGCCACCGCGATCCCCAGATTGACGTAGTGCTTGGTGACGATCTCCTGATTCGCCTCATCCCAATAGGCGTTCAGGCCGGGGAATTCCGCCAGCGCGGCCAGTACCGATTTCGCCACCAGCGCGAGCGGGGTCAGCGTCAAGCCGGCGAACGGCGCGGTGCTGCGCAGGTGATCGAGCAGTTCCATGGACGCCGTGCAATCCACCGTGATCGAGGCGCCGGCCTGCGGGATGGTGCGGGCGCTGGCGACCATGGCGGCGGCGGTGCGTTTGCGGACCCCGCTGATCGGGGTGCGTTCTTCGCGGGCGGGCGGGCGCACGACACCGGATTCGGCGCCCGCCGCAGCCGTGACCGGCGCCGCGGCGGGGGTTGCGGCGCGGACCCGTGGCGCGGACACCGGAACCGCCGAGCGGACGTCCTCGACGGTGACCGCGCCCTGCGGACCGGATCCCGCGACGTACCAGAGGTCGATGCCGAGCTCCTTGGCCAGTTTCCTGGCCGCGGGAGTCGCTGCCGCGCGTGCGGCAGCCCCTTGTTTCCCGTTCGGCGCGGTCGAGTCCGCGGCGTCCGGCTGCCGTTGCGCACCATTGGCGGGCTCGGCCGGCCGACGTCGCCGGGAAGCCGTCTCCCCCTCCGGGCCGTACCCGACGAGCACCGATGTACGTTCCGGGTCCGCCGCCCGCCCCTGCGCGGCGTCCGGTGCAACGGCGGGCGCCTCCGGCGTGGCGGGCGCGGTGGTGCGCACCCGGATCAACGGTGCACCGACCGGCACCGTCTCGCCCGGCTCGGCCAGCAGTTCCACCACCGTGCCCGCGAACGGCGACGGCAGCGCCACCACCGCCTTGGCCGTCTCCACCTCGGCGATGGTCTGATTCAGGTCCACGTCGTCGCCGACGGCCACCGACCAGGATTGCAGTTCGGCGTCGGCGAGGCCCTCGCCCAGATCGGGCAGCCGGAATTCCAGCACCTGGTTCGGGTCTTCGGCACGCGGTTCGTTCACGAAAGGCACCTCGGTCTCGATCGAGCTGGTCGTCGGTTGTCTGCGATTGTGCCGCCCCGACG
The DNA here is from genome assembly GCF_059509835.1 of Nocardia sp. CDC519. Taxonomy (NCBI): domain Bacteria; kingdom Bacillati; phylum Actinomycetota; class Actinomycetes; order Mycobacteriales; family Nocardiaceae; genus Nocardia; species Nocardia sp. CDC519. The sequence goes on from NZ_CM183377.1 coordinate 6,275,600, forward strand.
AGGTCCGCGTGCTGCGGCGGGCCGTCGAGGCGCAATCACGTCAGGCGGCCAGCGAACGATCCACGGCGGCGAGAATGCGGTCGGGGTCGGGCAGGTGGTGCTTTTCGAGTTTGGCCGGAGGATAGGGGATGTCGAAGCCGCCGACCCGCAGCACCGGCGCCTCCAGGTGATAGAAGCAGCGTTCGGTGATCCTGGCGGCGATTTCCGCACCGAGCCCGGCGAAGACCGGCGCCTCGTGCACCACGACCAGCCTGCCGGTCTTGGCCACCGACTCTTCGACGGTGTCGAAGTCGATCGGCGAGAGGCTGCGCAGATCGATCACCTCGAGCGAATGGCCTTCCTCGGCGGCGATTGTCGCGGCGCCGAGCGCGGTCGCGACGGTGCCACCGTAGGCGACGACGGTGGCGTCGGCGCCCTCGCGACAGATCCGGGCCCGGTCCGGCGGCAGCTCTGCGGGGGCATCGAAATCGACGTCGGCCTTATCCCAGTAGCGGCGCTTGGGTTCGAAGAAGATCACCGGATCGTCGAGCGCGATCGCCTGGCGGATCATCGCGTAAGCGTCGGCCGGGGTGCTCGGCGTCATCACTCGCAGCCCCGCGGTGTGCGCGAAATAGGCCTCCGGCGATTCGGAATGGTGCTCCACCGAACCGATGCCGCCGCCGAATGGAATGCGAATGGTGATCGGCGCCTTCACCTTTCCCTCGGTGCGGTAGTGGATCTTGGCCACCTGGGACACGATCTGGTCGAAAGCCGGATAGACGAACCCGTCGAATTGGATCTCGCACACCGGACGGAACCCGCGCAGCGCCATGCCGAACGCGGTGCCGATGATGCCGGATTCGGCCAGCGGCGCATCGATGACGCGGTTGTTGCCGAAATCCTTCTGCAGGGTGTCGGTCACCCGGAACACCCCGCCGAGGCGGCCGATGTCCTCGCCCATGAGCAGCACCTTCGGGTCGTCCTCCAGCGCCCGGCGCAGACCGGCATTGAGTGCGGCGGCGAAGGTGGTGATCATGACGGGACTCCTTCCGTGTGCGTGGTGTGCACGTCGGCGTCGGCCAGGTACCGCGCGTAGGCGCGCCGTTGTTCGGCGATCAGCGGATGCTCGGTGGCGTAGACGTGGTCGAACAGCTGCATCGGCTCGGGATCGGGTAAGTCGATGGTCGCGCTGCGTACCACGGCCGCGATCTCGTCGGCCCTGGCGCGCACTCGCTGCTCGAACTGGGCGTACAGCAGGTTTTCCCGTTCGAGCAGCCGGCGCACCCGGTCGATCGGGTCGCGCTTTTTCCACTCCTCGGTTTCGGCGTCGGAACGGTACCGGGTCGGATCGTCGGCGGTGGTGTGCGGGCCCATCCGGTAGGTGATCGCCTCGATGAACGACGGGCCACCTCCGGCATGGGCGCGGGCCAGCGCCTGCCGGGTGACGGCGAGCACCGCCAGCACATCGTTGCCGTCGACCTGCACCGAGGGGATGCCGTAGCCGAGGGCGCGCTGGGCGATGGGCGTCGCGCTCTGCAACCGGACCGGTTCGCTGATCGCCCAGTGATTGTTCTGGCAGAAGAACACCACCGGCGCGCTCCAACTCGCGGCGAAACCCAGCGCCTCGGCGATATCACCCTGACTGGTGGCGCCATCACCGAAGTAGGCGATGCTGGCGATATCGGCGCCTTCCAGGTGCGCGGCGTAGGCGTAACCAGTGGCGTGCAAGCCCTGCGCGCCGACCACGATGGCCGGGTTGGTCATATTGATGGCGTCGGGATCCCAGCAGGAATGCGCGACGCCGCGCCACATCCGGGTCAATCGGGCCGGGTCGACGCCGCGACAGTAGGCGACCGCGGCCTCCCGGTAGCTACAGAACACGTAATCGTCGGGGCGAAGGGCGCGCGCCGAACCCACCTGCGCGGCCTCCTGGCCGAGCAACGGCGCCCACAGCCCGAGCTGGCCCTGCCGTTGCAAGGCCGTCGCCTCGGTGTCGATACGGCGGGTCACCACCAGGTCTTCGTAGAGGTCGCGCAGCCTGTCGGGCCCGATGTCGGCAACCACCGCGGCGTGTTCCCGGTCGAGGACGCGCCTGCCGTCGGGCTGGATCAGTTGTACCGGATAGCTGGGTTTGCCGAGCATCTCCTTCACCGCCTCCTGGGAAGTCGGAGCCAGGATTGTGTCCTGTATCACACAGCATCCACGATCAGACGATGTGCGCAAGTGACCGACACGAAACTGAGCAGAATGCGCGATTTCGGGGGTTACCCGCCGGTCATATTGCACGTTGTGACAGATCAACTACTCGACGTGTCGACCATCGCCCCTGCTAGAGCACAGAAAAGTCCGCCCAGCGGACGGCCGGGCGGGCTCGATGATCCGCAGACTGCTCCGCCGATTCATCAGGCTGGTTCGCGCGTGCCGCCCGACGAGACCGGCCCGCGCATGGCGATCGCAATCAGAAATGCGGCTGTAACGGCCGCGGAGGCGTCCCGATAGTCTCCGTGGGCCGCGCGGCCGGACCAAACCTGTTCGCAGACGGGCATATTCGGCCATCCTCGCGCCCAGCATCGCCGTCGAGATGCCGGCTCTGGCGATGCCGTACGGCTCGGTCCGATCCGCGACCGAGCCGATCTCATCGCACCGAACAAAGGATTCCTCATGTCGTTCCCCAAGCTGCTCGGCGCAGGCGTCGCGGCACTGGCTCTCGGCACTGTTCTCACCGCGGGTCCGGCTGCCGCCGCACCGCTGCCCGTCACTCCGATGGTCACCCCCGTGGTCGCGCCGGGTGAACCCGCACCGGGCGGGGCGTCCTCGGGCAGCGCGGTGCTGTCACTGATCGATCGCCTCATGTGCGGCTCGTCGATCACCTGCACCTAGGCATATCCCCCGAATCGGCAGGCACGGGCGGAGCACTGCGCCCGTGCCCGCCATCGGTGACCGCCCGGGTGCGCTCGTGCGCACCGAACATCCATCCGAGCCACCCGGCGCGTGTCATCATGCGATATATGACCGGTCGAGAGCTCGCCGATCCCGCCGTCGACGCTACCGACGCGCGATTGCTGCTGGAGCTGGTGGACAACCCGAGAGCGACCGGCGTGGAGCTGGCCGCTCGGCTGGGGTTGTCGCGCAATACCGTGCAGGCCCGGCTGGCGCGCTGGGAGGCCAACGGAGTGCTCGCCAGTTTCGAGCGCCGAGTGGAGGCACGCGCGCTCGGCTATCCGCTGGCGGCGTTCGTCGCGGTGGTGGTCGACCAGCACAAACTCGATCCGGTGGTGGACGAGCTCGCGGAAGTCCCCGAGGTCACCGAGGTATGCGGGATGACCGGCGCCACCGACCTCACCGTGCGCGTGGTGGCCCGCGATGCCGATGATCTCTACCGCATCACCGGCCGCATCCTGAAGATCCCGGGCGTGGAACGCACCAATATGGCTCTGGTGATGCGCGAATTGGTCGGGCCGCGGATCTCGCCGCTGTTGCAGCGGATCGCCGAATCGAGCTGACCGGACGTCGACGATCTCGGAGATACCGCCCGTTGTCCGATGGCCCGACACCGGCGGGCAAGCGAGAGCTATCGTGCGGGCATGGATATTTCGGGCAAGGTCGCCATCGTCACCGGAGCCGGCGCGGGAATCGGAGCGGCGCTGGCGCGACGGCTGGTGGCGGACGGCGCGCAGGTGGTGGTCGCGGATCTCGACGCCGAGGCGGCGCAGCAGGTCGCGGATTCGCTGGGCACGGCGGCGATCGCGGTGGGCGGTGACGTCGCCGATGACGCGGTGATCGCCACCCTCATCGCACGAGCCGAGGCCGAATTCGGTCCGGTGGACCTGTTCTTCGCCAACGCGGGCATCGGCGGCGGGCCCGGCCTCGACAGCACCGACGCGCAGTGGACGGCCGCGCTCGAGGTCAATGTGCTCGCTCATGTCCGCGCGGCACGCCAACTCGTGCCCGGCTGGCTGGAACGCGGCAGCGGATACTTCGTGACGACCGCGTCGGCGGCCGGACTGCTCACCCAGATCGGGTCGGCGCCGTACTCGGTGTCCAAGCACGCCGCCGTCGGCTTCGCCGAATGGTTGTCGGTGACCTACGGCGACAAGGGCATTCGCGTCAGCTGCCTGTGCCCGATGGGGGTGGACACCCAGCTGCTGCACGGCGGGATGATGCCGCCGGAGAACGCCGACGCCGCGGAGCTGGCGATCAAGGCGGTGACCACGGCAGGCGCGGTGCTCACCCCGGAGCAGGTCGCCGAATCGGTGATCGCCGGGATCGAGTCCGAGAGCTTCCTCATCCTCCCGCACCCGGAGGTGCTGAAGATGTACCGGTACAAGGGCAGCGATTACGACCGGTGGATCGACGGTATGCGCCGGTTCCAGGCGGCGTTGCAGAGCTCCATGGCCTGATCCGGCGGGCGCGTCGTCCGGGGCTCAGTCCGTGACGAGCTGGGCCGCGGCGGTGCGGATGACCTCGGGGATCTCCACCGGCTTGCGGGTCTCGGAGTCCACGTAGACGTGCACGAAGGTGCCGGTGGCGGCCAACTCCAGCGCACCGTCGGCCTCGCGGAAGATCGCCAGATCGTAGGTGATGCTGGAGTTGCCGAGCCGCGAGATCCGCAGGCCGACCTGGAGCTGGTCCGGGAAGCTGATCGAGCCGAGGTACTGGCACGAGGTCTGCGCCACCACACCGAGCGCGGGCAGCTCGCGGATATCGGTGCCGGTGGCGTGCATCAGCCAGGCGTTGACCGCGGTGTCGAAGTACGAGTAGTAGGTCACGTTGTTGACGTGCCCGTAGTGGTCGTTGTCGGCCCACCGGGTGGGCACCGGCCAGAGCACCGGATACTGCTGCTGCGTCACCCGGCCGACGATACCGGCGCCGGTGCCGCGCCCCTGCGGTGGTCGCGCGGGCTCACACCGAACTGGCGCTTGAACGCCGAGCTGAGCGCGAACGCGCTGCCGTAACCCACCTGCCGCGCGATGGACTCGATCGTGGCGTCGGAGTCCTGGAGCAGGTCGGCGGCCAGCGCCAGCCGCCATTCGGTGAGGAATGCCATCGGCGGCTCCCCCACCAGTTCGGTGAACCGGCGGGCCAGCGCGGCCCTGGACACGCCGACCGCCGCGGCCAGGCTCGCCACTGTCCAGCCGTGCGCCGGATTGTGCTGCAACAGCCGCAGCGCCTTGCCGACCAGCGGATCGTCGTAGGCGTGATACCAAGCGGGGGCGTCGTTTCGGGCGAACCAGGCCCGCAGCGCCGCGATCAGCAGCAGGTCGAGCAGGCGGTCCAGCACGGCGCCCTGCGCGGGCTGATCCTTGGACATCTCGTCGACGAGCAGTTCGAGCAGCCGGGTATCGCATTCGCCGCGTGGCAGCACGATGACGGGCGGCAGGGCGCGCAGCAGGCCCTGGCTCACCGCGCCGGCCGACTCATAGGTGCCGGTGACCATCATGGTCTCGCCGTTCGGGTCGGTGCCCCATTCGCGCACGCCCAGGCTCAAGGTCTCACAGAGGATGTCGCCCGCGGGGGTCATCGTCACCTGGCCGGGTCGGATGATGATCTGCGGTTCGGTGGACGGGTCGTCGGCCACGGTGTAGGGCCGCCCGCCGCTGAACACCACGACGTCGCCCGCGCTCGCGCGCCGACCGCCGGAGTCGTCATCGGTCGTGATCCACGCACTACCGCGGATCATCGCGAGCACCGTCAGCGGCGCCTCGTCCTCGATACGCAGCGACCACGGCGGTTGCAGCACCGACCGCATCAGGAAGGCACCGCGTGCGCGTGGACCTTCGAGCAAGCCGGCCAGCGCGTCCATGCCATCACTGTACGACGCGGCAGGCCTGCGGCGAATCCCAGGAAATCGGACTATCGGCCCGCCGATCGCCATTGCCGAAACCTGTCGGTGACGGATGCGAGTATGGAACGTATCGAGAAGGGGGCGCTCATGATGGGGATCGAGGTCGTGTTCACCGGCGACCAGGTGTGCTTCGGCAGCGAGCACCTTTCGGCCGCCGATCTACCCGATGGGCGTGAGGTGCCCGCCGGCGCGATCCGCGATGCCGACCCGGCGGCGTTTCCCCCCGAGATCCGCACGTGTTCGGGGCTCACGCTGTTCGTGTCGGCGAACCAACGCGATGAGCTCGCCGAGTTCTGCGCGAGGAACGCCATCCCGATCGGGCATCGCGTCGATGTGTGGGCCGATCTGCTCGAGCCGTATCTGGACACCGAGTTCTCCGAGGCGGATCAGCGCGCCACCATCGCCCGGTTGGCACGCGCCGGGATCCCCGCCGCCGAGGTCGCGAGCATCCGGGCCCGCGTCGGGCCGGTCGTGCACGCGTACAACGTCAAGGTCTGGGAATGGGTGCATCTCGGGCTCTGTGACCTGCTCGAGGCGGCGACCACTCGTTTCGTCCCGCGGCAGATACGCGCCGAACTGGGCGATCTCGCCGAGTTCCGGGCCTGGGCGATGCGCATCGCCGAGCGTCCGGTCGACGGAGCCGGTGCGGATCCGGCTCGTCCGAGCCGGTGAGCGGCGGTACCGTCGACGCGGTGGCCGCATCGACGATCGATCCGATGGTGCGGACCGCCCGCGCGGCGGTCTTCACCGTCTTCGGGCTCAACGGATTCCTGCTCGCCATGTGGGTGGTGCACATTCCGGCGATCACCGAACGCACCGGGATCGCGCACTCCACGCTCGGCATGTTCATCCTGTTGATGGCCGGCGCAGGCATCGTGGGAATGCGGCTGGCCGGCCCGCTCGCGGACCGGTTCGGCAGCCGGGCGCTGGTCGGCGTGGCCGGGGTGACGGCATCGGTCTGCGTGATCGGGCCCGGGCTGGCGATAGGGCCGGTGTCGCTGGCGATCGCGCTGGCGGCCTTCGGATTCGGCAACGGCGCCCTCGACGTCTCGATGAATACCCAAGCGGTGCATGTGGAACGGGAGTATCGGCGCCCGATCATGTCGGCCTTCCACGCGCTGTTCTCCGGCGGCGGTCTACTCGGCGCGCTGGTCGGCGCGCTCACGCTGAGGTTGGGCTGGTCACCGTGGCTGACGATGTCGCTGGCGGCGGGCGCCGGGGTCGTCATCGTGGCGGCCTGCCTGCCCCGGCTGCTGCCGCATGCCCCGCCGGAGCACGACGGCGGCGAGACCGATATCAGCGGCAGTTCCCGCAAGGTATGGGCGCTGGCCGCGCTGGCGTTCGGTCTACTGCTCACCGAGGGCGTCGCCAACGACTGGAGCACCTTGCAGATGCGCGAGCATCTCGAGACCGACGAGTCCACGGCCGCTTTGGCTTTCGGCGCGTTCTCGGTCACCATGACGCTCGGCCGTTTCACCGCCGATAGGGTCAGCGGCGCGTTCGGCCGCGTCGCGGTGGTGCGCTACGGTTCGCTGCTCGCCGCACTCGGGTTGCTGCTCATCCTGGTATCGCCGTGGGTTCCGCTCACCCTGCTCGGCTGGGCGTTGTGCGGCCTCGGCTTGGCCGGCGGTATCCCGCAGATCTTCACCGCCGCGGGCAATCTCGGTTCCGGTAATGCCGCCACGGATATGTCGCGGGTGTTCAGCATCGGCTACGTGGGCCTGCTCGCGGGCCCTGCCGTGATCGGCTGGCTCACAGCTTTGATCCCACTCACCGCCACCTTCGTGGTGCCCTTGGCGATAGTCGTGCTGTGCTGCGTGTTCGCGGGCATCGTCGCGCCCCCGGCGGAGACAACCGCGGCTCCCCCGGCCGCGTCGGCAAAGCCCTTCATGGAGTGATCCCACACGTCCCCGATGCGCGTTGCACCGCCCCAGTCGACCCACACCCGTTCGCCGACAACGTGCTCGCCGACGCCCGCTCCGGTTCGGACGCCCCGCGCGCCGGTCCACGCCGGTCGAATCGCCCCTGCAACCAGCCACCTCCCGGGCCAGCAGCGGAGTTCGCGATCAGCCCCGCATCGACAGCTCGACCATCGGGACGGTGTCGATGCCCTGCCCGGTCGCCTCCTCGATGACGCCGCTGAGTTCCTGGTACGCCTTCGGATGCCGGACGCGATAACCGGCCAGCACGGCGGCGGTTTCCTCGATGTCGAGCATGCGGGCCACCGCGGCCGCGCGATAGCGCCATCCGACGCTCACCCGGCAGTGCGGGTCGGCCAGCAGATTGCGATACCACTGCGAGGACTTGCCGAAGCCGGAGGCGATGACGACGGTGTCGGTATCGGGGCGGTCCACCGTCTCCAGCACCACGTAGCGCACCTGCCGGGACTTGCGGCCGATATGTTCCAGCAGCAGCAACCGGCCGCCGAACAGGAATCCGAGGCGCGCCCGGAACACCCAGATGGGCGCCCGCACGAACCATCGCGTCCGCAACAGCTTCGCTCCGATACTCGGCATACCGACGAGGGTAACAGCGCCACTCCCGCCGCCGCGGTGCCACGGTGCCCGACACGCCAACACACCGCCGCACGGCTGGTTTCGCTCCCGCCACACCGCGTCGATCACGGCCGAACCGTAACCGCCGCACTCCGAACAGAATTCGGCTTCCGATCGGCCATTAAAGCCGGGTCCTGCCGGACGGCTACTGCGAGCCCCATCCGAAAACCATCGACCTACAGGTACATTCCCGATTCGGCCTGCGGCGAGGCGGTCACGATCTGCTCGGCCCCGTCCCGTAGCGCGATCAGCTCCGCGAGCGTCGCGCCCCTGGCCGGAACCTCCACTCGCTCAGCGTGTTCGCCGAGCCAGGCCCGCGATTCGGCATAGCTGAGCCGTCCCACTTCGAGCTGGGCCAGGCACCGTCCCGGCCGGGTGACCGCTGGATGCAGGCGGGACAGATCCTCGTTGGTGGTGATCGCGATCAGCACATCCCGCCCCTGGCCGAGCATGCCGTCGGTCAGATTCAACAGCCGGGAAAGGCCCTGGCCCGCGGACTCTTTGGCCTCGGCACGGATCAGCTCGTCGCAGTCCTCCAGCACCAGCAGCCGCCAGCGCCCTGCCCCCTGTTCGCCGCCATCGGCGCCCATCGCCGCCGACATCAGGTAACCCGGCTGGGAGAACAAGACCTCGGGATCGAGCACACAATCGGCCTGACACCACGGTCCCCAAGCCCGCGCGAGGGCCCGCAGCGCGGTGGTCTTGCCGGTGCCGGGCGCGCCGTGCAGCAGCAACAGCCGTCCGCGAATATCGGCCGCCGCCAAGGCCATCAACCGATCCAGCGTGGCCGCGACCGGCGCCGAGTAGTTGCCGCGGATATCGGCCCAGGCCGGAGTCGAGATGTCGAGTACCCGGCGACGCGGGCCCTGGTGTTCGTCCAGATGCCAGAAACCCATCTTGACCACGTCGTCGGCGATGGTTTCGTCCACTGCCTCGTGGGTCGCCTCGGTCATGATGCGCTCGGCGAGCTCATCGTCGACCGCGACCACTTCGACGACGCCGCTGCGGTCCTCCCAGCGATCCGAACGCAAGGTCCAGCCGTCACCGTGTACCAGCACCGAGACGCTGCCGCCCTCGTTGACCATCCGCGACACCGTCGACCCGGCCGGACGCAGCAGAGCCTGCGGACGCACTCGCTCCAGATGCACCTTCCGGTAGCAGGGCAGCGCGCCGCGCGCGAACGGCGTCAAGGCGAGCACGTCGAGCACATCGCGCGCGGAATAGTAGGAATCGAGCCGGACCGACCAGTCGAGCCCGCCGGTGGCATCCGCGGACGCCTCCGGTGTTCCGACCAGCCGCAGAGCTTCACTGTGTTCGAACATCGCCACCATGCTTCGCGCCGGAACGGGGAACGTCCAGCGATTATCGGTACACCGGCAACGCGACGGCCCGCCGTCCATGCCGGACGACGGGCCGTGTTCGCGCGAAACCGCCTGGATTACAGGGCCTTCAGTTCCTCGGTGACCTCACCGACGGACTTCTTGGCGTCGCCGAACAGCATCGAGGTGTGGTCGGCGTAGAACAGCGGGTTGTCGATGCCGGCGAAGCCGGAGTTCATCGAGCGCTTGAGCACGATGACCGACTTGGCCTGGTCGACGTTGAGCACCGGCATGCCGTAGATCGGGCTGGAGGAGTCCTCGCGGGCAGCCGGGTTGGTGACGTCGTTGGCGCCGATCACCAGGGCGACATCGGTGCGGTTGAACTCACCGTTGATGTCGTCCATTTCCTTCATGGCGTCGTAGGACACCTCGGCCTCGGCCAGCAGCACGTTCATGTGGCCGGGCATACGACCAGCGACCGGATGGATGGCGTACTTGACCTCGACGCCCTTGGCCTCGAGCAGCGCGGCCATCTCCTTGACCGCGTGCTGGGCCTGCGCGACGGCCATACCGTAGCCGGGCACCACGATGACCTGGTTGGCGTAGGCCATCTGGATCGCGGCGTCGGCGGCCGAGGTGGCCTTGGCCTGCTTGGCCTCACCGCCGCCGGCACCGGCCGCGGCGCCGCCGCCACCGCCGAACCCACCGGCCACGATGGCCGGGATGGACCGGTTCATCGCCTTGGCCATGAGGTTGGTGAGGATGGTGCCGGACGCGCCGACGATCATGCCTGCCACGATCATGGCGGTGTTGTTCAGCGCCAGACCTGCCGCCGCGGCGGACAGACCGGTGAGGGCGTTCAGCAGCGAGATCACCACGGGCATATCGGCGCCGCCGATGGGCAGCACGACCATCAGGCCGAGGATGCCCGCCAGCACCAGCACCGCGATCATCCACAGCTGCGAGGCGCCACCGTCGGCGGCCTGCACACCGATGTAGACCGCTGCCGCGATCGCGCCGACCAGCAACAGCAGGTTCAGCGGCTGCTGCAGCTTGCCGAGACCGATCGGGCGGCCGGGCAGGATCTCCTGCAGCTTGCCGAACGCGATCAGCGAACCCCAGAACGAGATCGAACCGATGACGGCCGCGAACAGCGAACCGATCACGATGTGCACGGTCGGTTCCTCGCCGTGCTTGAAGTTCGAGAACCCGGTGGTGTCGAGAAACTCCGCCCACGCGATCAGCGCGACCGTGCCACCGCCGACACCGTTGAACGCCGCCACCAGCTGCGGCATCTCGGTCATCTTGGTGAACTTGGCCGGCGGAACGCCGAGCACCACACCGACCACGAGGCCGGCGATGATCAGGATCCAGTTGCCGGTGTCACGCACCGCGATCAGCGTCGCGATCACCGCGATGGCCATACCGGCCGCGGCGATCCAGTTACCGCGCACCGCCGTCTTCGGGCCGGTCAGGCCCATCAGACCGTAGATGAACAGCGCGAACGCGACGATGTAGAGAATGTTGACCAGGTTGTCCATCGGTTTACTCGCTCGCCTTCTGCGCGGCCGGCTTCTTGCCCTTGAACATGCCGAGCATGCGGTCGGTGACCACGAAACCACCGATGACGTTCAGGGTTCCGAACACCACGGCGACGAACAGGATCACCTGCATCAGCACCGACGGGTCCTCGACCTTGCCGAGCGTCACCAGCGCGCCGAGCACCACGATGCCGTGAATGGCGTTGGTGCCCGACATCAGCGGGGTATGCAGGGTGTTGGGGACCTTGGAAATGACCGCGAATCCGACGAAGCCGGACAGCACCAGGATCGCGATATTGGCAAGCAGTTCGGTGTACATCAGTTCTCCACCTCGCGGGTGACGCAGGAATCGGCGAGCACCTGATCGTCGAAATCAGGGGCGAGCTTGCCGTCGACCAGCATCAGTTCCAGCAGCGCCGCGATGTTCTTCGAGTACAGCTCGCTGGCGTGCTCGGGCATGGTCGCGGGCAGGTTCAGCGGCGAGCAGATGGTGACCCCGTGCTTGACCACGGTCTGGCCGGGTTCGGTCAGCTCGCAGTTACCACCGGTCTCACCGGCCAGGTCGACGATGACGCTGCCGGGCTTCATGCCCTCCACGGCCGCGGCGGTGACCAGGCGCGGCGCCGGGCGTCCCGGCACCAGCGCGGTGGTGATGACGACGTCGAAGCCCTTGATGGCGTCTTCGAGGGCCTGCTGCTGCTTGGCCTTCTCCTCCTCGGTGAGCTCGCGGGCGTAGCCGCCCTCACCGGCGGCGTCGATGCCGAGATCCAGCCACTGCGAGCCGACCGAGCGCACCTGATCGGCGACCTCGGGGCGCACGTCGTAACCGGTGGTGCGGCCACCGAGGCGCTTGGCCGTGGCCAGCGCCTGCAGACCGGCCACACCCACACCGAGCACCAGCACGGTCGCGGGCTTCACGGTGCCCGCGGCGGTGGTGAGCATCGGGAAGAAGCGGGTCGATTCCGAGGCCGCGAGCAGCACTGCCTTGTAGCCGGCCACGTTGGCCTGCGAGGACAGCGCGTCCATCACCTGCGCGCGCGAGATGCGCGGGATCGCCTCGACCGCGAAGGCCTGCACGCCGGCCGATTTCAGGGCGGCGATCTGGTTGTCGGCGTTGCGCGGAGCGAGGAACCCGATCAGCGTCTGCCCGGCCGTCAGCTTGGCCACCTCGGCGTCGTTCGGCGGGGCGACCTTGACCACGACCTCGGCCGACCACGGATCACCGATGGTCGCGCCCGCGTCGATGTAGGCCTCGTCGGGAATGAGCGCGCCGAGTCCGGCACCGGATTCCACGACCACCTGCACGCCCTGTTTCACCAGGGCAGGAATGATCTTGGGTACCAATGCGACACGTCGTTCGCCCGCGCCGGTTTCGCGAACGACTCCGACACGCGCTCCGCGCGGGGACTCCTCGCCCACGTTTTGCGTTGTCTCCACCTGTCAGACTTCCTTCTCGTGCTGGCTTAGCTCTACCGAACGACTCAGCGCCACCGAGCGGCGGCGAACGAAGTTACCGAAGAGTAAGTTCCACCAAATCCTGGCAACTGTACCCGGACCGCGGTGAGCTTAGCTGAGAGTCCGGTCACACGCGGACCCCCGGGTTAGGTTGCCCTTTCGGACTCAGATCGTGACTGAGCAGGGCAAACGGCACAAGACCGTACGTCCGGGTGGGTTACCCACCTCGAGGTAGGTCGTGAGGTCGGGTAGCTGCGGAGGGCTGCCGCAGTGACAGGCATCACGCCATTCAGTGGACGCAGGGTGTCCCAGGCCACTCATACGCCGTATGGTCGCCGTGTGAACGACTGCGTCTTCTGCCGCATCGTGGCAGGTGTTGCTCCGGCGACCAAGGTGTACGAGGACGACACTCTGTGCGCGTTCCTCGACATCCGCCCGATCGCTCGCGGCCACACCCTCGTGGTCCCGAAACGCCATGCCACCGAACTCGAGGACCTCGATCCCGATACCGGTGCCGAACTGTTCCGCGCCGGGCATCGACTCGCGCTGGCGATCCGGCGCGGCGGACTGGCCGCCGACGGCGCCAACCTCATTCTCAACGACGGCACCGCCGCCTTCCAGACCGTGCCACATGTGCACCTGCACGTGGTACCGCGCAGACACGGCGACAAACTCCGCTTCGCCGCCGGTTTCCTGCTGCGCCGCCCGCACGAGCCCGCCACCACCGCCGCCGCGATCCGCTCCGGCCTGGAAGCACTCGACTCCGCGGCCGGAACCATCACGGCCGCAACCGAACTCGATAACGACCAGACCAGCACGGGGGAAGGACCCGCACCACGATGACGGATACGCCGAATCAGGCCGAGCTCACCGCACTGCTGCCGGAGCAGTGGGAGGCCATCGCCACCCTCGTCGACGGGCTGGAAGAGCGCGTGTGGCGCAGCCCGAGCCCACTGCCGGGGTGGACCGTCTTCGATGTGGTGGCCCATGTGGTCGGCACGGAGTCGTTCCTGCTCGGGGAGAAGCCGCCCGCGCGCGATCGCTCGCAACCCGAGGTCGATGTGCATTCGCTGCCGCATGTACGCAACGAGACCGCGGTGTTCAACGAGATCTGGATCCAGCGGCTGCGCCCGCTCACCGGATCCGCACTGCTGCAACGGTTCCACGACGTCACCGAACGCAGGCGCAAGGCGCTGGCGGCGATGGACGAGGCGCAGTGGCAGGCGCAGACCCAGTCGCCGATCGGGCCGGTGAGCTACGGCCGGTTCATGCGGGTGCGGCTGTTCGACTGCTGGATGCACGAATTGGATATCGCCGACGCGCTCGGCGTCCGGGTGGACGAGGGCGGGCGGCGCGGCGAACTGGCGTTCCAGGAGTTCGCCCAGACCGTGCCGCGGGTGATCGCCAAGGTGGGCAAGGCCCCCGAAGGTTCGCGGATCGCTTTCGAATTGACCGGACCGCTGGCCCGCACCCTGCATATCGCGGTCGAGGGCCGGGCCCGCTATGTCGACGCCTTCGACGGCCCGCCGACCACGACCATCACCCTGGATTCCGGCCTGATGGTCCGGCTGGGCGGCGGCCGGGTCACCGCCGATTCGCGGATGGGCGAGATCGGCTTCTCCGGCGACGACGAACTGGGCAGGCGGCTGGTGCGCACCCTCGCCTTCACCATCTGAGCCGATGCGGCTGTTCCTGGCGTCCTACCGTTTCGGCGCGCACGCCGACCGGCTGGCCGCGCTCGCCGGGCCGCCGGGGCGGGTCGCGGTGATCGCCAACGCCTGCGATGCCTGGCCACGGGCCCGGGCCGCGGCGGTGACCAGCGATCTGGTGCCGTTGCGCACGCTCGGCTATCGCCCGGAGGAAGTGGATCTGCGGGAATACGCCGGCCGCGCAAAGGCTTTGGCGCAGCGGCTGGCCGAGTTCCCGATGGTGTGGGTGCGCGGCGGCAATACCTTCGTGCTGCGGGCACAGTTCGCGCGCAGCGGGGCCGATCTCGTCATCCCGGAGTTGCTCGCCGCCGACGCGCTGGTGTACGCGGGATACAGCGCGGGCGCCTGCGTGCTCGCGCCCGATCTGCACGGTCTGGAAACCGCCGACGACCCGGCCGAGGTGCTGCCCGCCTGCGGTATCGAGCCGCGCTGGGACGGACTGGGTTTGATCGACCGGCCGATCGTCCCGCATATCGATTCCGCCACCGACCCCGACGGCGACGGCAACCGCCTGGCCGCCGCCTATCGGGCCGCCGGAGTCGAGCACTGGGCGCTCACCGATGACGATGTGGTCGTCGTCGACGGGGACGCGGTGCGACTGTTCTACTGACCCGATGGCCGAGCCGCGTCGTGGCGACCCCCCCCGCCGGGCGCACATCGTCGCCGCCGACCCGCCGTCACCTCGTGTCGGGCACGGGTTCCGCGCGCCGGCGAAAAACCACCCACCGCATCGCGCTGTACATGTATACGGCTTCACAGGCACCCGCGGCCAGCCTGGACAGGTGGTACTCGAGGCCAAGCGCCGTCAGCCCGGTGCTGACACCGAGGATGAAGGCCAGATAGTTGATCAGCATGACCACCGCGTACACCACGGCCTGCCTGCCGATCGGGGCGTGCGAATGGAAGTTGAAGGTGCGGTTGAGCAGGAAGGCCAGCCCGAACGCGCACACATAGCCGACGGTCACCGATATCCACAGCGGCAGCCCGAGACCGCTGTGCAGTGTGGTGAGCAGCACCAGGTCCACGCCGAAAGTGAAGCTGTTGATCAGCGCGAAGCCGAGGAACGTCGGCGCGACGATCCGGTCCAGCCCGAACGGCAGCCGCGCGACCACGGCCTGGCACAGGCGAGTGAAACGCGCGGCCAGGGAGTCGGCGGCGACGGCCAGATCATGCACGGCGGCCAGGGTGCCAGCGGCAGGTAGCGCCGAAGTTATCAGCTGGTGGGCCGAGATGATCGGCGGGGAAACGCGCCGGTCAGGCCATGCGGGCGCGGGTGTCCGCGCCGCCATCGCCGAGTGCGGCCCATGCGGTGAGGCAGCGGCGGCGGGTGACGTCGTCGGCCTCGGTGAGCAGGGCGTCCAACAGCACCCGTGGATCCTCACGCCACTGCGCGGTGACCGTGGCGACGGTGTCGGTGCCGAACATCCCGGACCGATCGAGGGCCAGCGCCCATTCGGCGTGCTCACCCGCGTGTACGCGGCGCAACGCCGCCGGATCGACCCCGCCGTCGACGAACTCGGCGGAGAACATCGCGGCCACCAGCTCCCGGCAACTCTGCGGTTCGACTTGCATCAACGCCATCCCTCCGCCCGACCAGTGCACAAACCCCGACAGCTGATTGTCGCCCCATGCCCTGCCGCAGGGCCACTCCGGCGCGCGACATCACATTCGGCGGCTTGCGCGCCCGGCTGCGGCACCGGCGGTGCCTGCCACGCGCGGCTGGGCGCGGCAAGGATCGTCCCGGACGCTAGCGTTGTCGCTGTGGACCTGCACGATCTGATCGACTCCCTGCCCGACGGCGCGGTGGTCACCGACCCCGATCTGCTCGACGGCTACCGGCACGACTGGGCCCGCGACCCCGATGCGGGCACCCCGCTGGCGGTGGTCCGGGCGAGCAGCACCGCCGACGTCGCGGCGACGCTGCGCTGGGCGCACGCGCGGAGGGTCCCGGTGGTGCCCCGTGGCGCGGGTTCGGGGCTGTCCGGCGGGGCGACCGCGGTGGACGGCGGGATCGTGCTGAGCACCGAACGCATGCGCGAGATCACCGTCGACCCGATCACCCGTACCGCGGTGGTGCAGCCGGGCCTGCTCAATGCCGAGGTCAAGCGGGCCGTCGCCGAGCACGGGCTGTGGTATCCGCCGGACCCGTCGTCGTTCGAGATGTGCTCGATCGGCGGCAACGCCGCGACCAACGCGGGCGGGCTGTGCTGTGTCAAGTACGGAGTCACCACCGATTACGTGCTCGGCATGGAGGTCGTGCTCGCCGACGGCACCCCGGTGCGGCTGGGCGGGCCGCGGTTGAAGGATTCGGCTGGCCTGTCGCTGACGAAACTGTTCGTCGGCAGCGAAGGCACCCTCGGCGTCATCACCGAACTCACCCTGCGGCTGCTGCCCGCGCAACCACCGCAGAGCACGGTGGTCGCCTCGTTCGGCACACTCGCCGCGGCCACCGAGGCGATCCTGTCCATCACCGGTGCGCTGCGCCCGGCCATGCTCGAATTCATGGACACCGTCGCGATCAACGCGGTGGAGGACGAGATGCGCATGGGCCTGGATCGCGAGGCCGCCGCGCTGCTGGTCGCCCGATCCGACGCGCCAGGCGCGTTCGCCGCGCACGAGGCCGAGATCATGGTCGCCGCCTGCGAGAAGGCCGGCGCCACCGAGGTCTTCCACACCGAGGACCCCGCGGAAGGTGAGGCCTTCACCGCCGCCAGGCGATTCGCCATCCCCGCGGTGGAACGACTCGGGCCGCTGCTGCTCGAAGACGTCGGCGTGCCACTGCCGCGCCTGGGCGAGCTGGTCGACGGCATCGCCGAGATCGCCGAACGCAACGATGTGATCGTCTCGGTGATCGCGCACGCGGGCGACGGCAACACCCACCCACTGATCGTGCACGACCCCACCGATCCGGATATGACCGAACGCGCCCACCGGGCCTTCGGCGAGATCATGGACCTGGCCATCGCCCTCGGCGGCACCATCACCGGCGAACACGGCGTCGGCAGGCTCAAGAAGGCCTGGCTGCCCGATCAGCTCGGCCCCGACGTGATGGCGTTGACCGCCCGCATCAAAGACGCGCTCGACCCGCACGGCATCCTCAATCCGGGCGCCATCCTGTGATCGAATCGAGCGCATCCGGAACAACCGCGCCGGAGAAGGAGTTCCACCCCGATATGACCACCAGGCTCGAACACAATGTCGCCGATACCCGATTCGAGATCTACATCGACGACACCCTCGCCGGCTACGCCGATTACTCCGAACGCGAGGACGCCAAGGTCCGCGACTTCCACCACACCATGACGTTCCCGGAATTCCGTGGCCGCGGCGTGGCCGCCCAGGTGGTCGAATACGCGCTCGCCGATTCCAAGGACAACGGCTATTCGGTGGTTCCCACCTGCTGGTATGTCGATCAGTACATCGGCGCGCACCCGGAGTACGCCGACCTGGTCGCCTGAGCGGCCGCGAGTCAGCCCGCGCGGGCGATGGTGCGGAAGACCTCGAAGGTCTCCGTCTCGTCCTGCGAGGTGCCGTAATCACTGAGCTTGACGATGACGGTGCGGCTGGGCGGATCGACCCAGATGTATTGGCCGTAGACGCCGACCGCCGACAGATCCGCGCCGTCGCCGCCGTCCGGATGCCACCACTGCGCCGAGTAGCCCTCATCGGAGACCCGGTGCGGTGACGGCGTACTGATGCGCTCGATCCAGGCCGGCGGCACGAGCTGGTTATCGCCGACGCGGCCGCCGTCGGCGACCAGCTGCCCGATCTTGGCGAAATCGCGGGCGGTGGCATTGAGACAGCAGAACGCCTTCTCCTGGCCGCCCTCGCGATCGAGATTCCACAGGGCGTCGTCCACCGCGCCGATCGGCGCCCAGATATCGCGCGCCAGCAGCTCACTCAGCGAAGTACCGGTAACGCGCGCCAGCGCCATACCGAGCAGCTGGGTGTCGACGCTGCGGTAATCGCCCTTGCTGCCGGGCGGGAAGATCAGCGTGCGATGCCCGTCGACGAACTCGGCAAGATCGGTGGTCAGATACATGCGGGCGGTGCCGGTGAACGGTGCCCACTTGTTGTAGTTCTCCGAAACATCGATGCCCGAACTCATATCGAGCAGATCACCGATGGTGACCTTGTCGTAGTCGGCGCCGGTGGCGAGTTCGGGCAGCAGATCGACCAGCCGGTCGTCCTCGCTCATCTGCCCGGCGCCGATGGCCCGGCCGATCAGCAGCGACACCACCGATTTGGCCACCGACCAGGACGACTGCTTCGTGGTCGGACCGACGCCGTCGCGGTACCACTCGTGGATCATCACCCCGTCGCGCAGCACCACGAACGAATTGGTCTTCGTGGTGTCGAGGAACTCGGCCACCGAGATCCGCGCACCCTTCCATGGCACCGTATCCGGTAGCGGCGCTTCGGCTTTCGGCAGCGGCCGCGGCTGCGGCGACGCGGGCACGGTGCGCGAGGCGAACAGCTCACCCTGGGTCGACGGCGGTGCGAACATCAGCTGCGCCAATGTCGGCGGGGAGGGCAGCGACATGAGGGCGGTGGCGCCGAACGCGGCGGCGATCAGCAGCACCACCGTCGCCGCCAATCCGACAGCCGCGCGGAGTAGGTATCGACGCCTGCGCGACGGCTGTGCTGCCGGCTCGTTCATGAACGGTCCTCGCTATCGGTTCCATCGGCGAGACCGGCGTTCACAACGGCCGAGAGCGCCGCGCTCATCGTATCCGGGGCGCGCGATGCGAGCCGGGCGACGGGTGGGCAGCGACCGATGGGGCGCATACACGGCTATACGGAACGGAAGCCCCGGGCGATCGAACCGATATGGTCCGATCGCCCGGGGCTGCCACGTCGAGCTCTTCCGGCCGCTCGGCCGGCGAGTACTCAGCCCTTGAGCAGGGCGCGGCTCATCACCAGACGCTGGATCTGGTTGGTGCCCTCGTAGATCTGGGTGATCTTGGCGTCACGCATCATCCGCTCCACCGGGAAGTCGGTGGTGTAGCCGGCGCCGCCGAAGAGCTGGACGGCGTTGGTGGTGACTTCCATGGCCACATCGGAGGCGAAGCACTTGGCCGCGGCGGAGATGAAGCCGAGGTTCTGCTCACCACGCTCGGCGCGCGCGGCCGAGGTGTAGACCATCAGGCGGGCAGCTTCCACCTTCATCGCCATATCGGCCAGCATGAACTGGGTGTTCTGGAAGTCGGCGATGGCCTTGCCGAACTGCTTGCGGTCCTTGGTGTAGGCGATGGCCGCGTCGAGCGCGCCCTGGGCCAGGCCGACGGCCTGCGCGCCGATGGTGGGGCGGGTGTGGTCGAGGGTCTGCAGCGCGGTCTTGAAACCGGTGCCCGGCTCGCCGATGATGCGGTCGCCCGGCACCCGGCAGTTCTCGAAGTACAGCTCGGCGGTGGGCGAACCCTTGATGCCGAGTTTGTGCTCGAGCGGGCCGACGACGAAGCCCTCGTCATCCTTGTGCACCATGAACGCGGAGATGCCGTTGGCGCCCTTGTCGGGATCGGTCACGGCCATCACGGTGTACCACTCGGACTTGCCGCCGTTGGTGATCCAGCACTTGGAGCCGTTGATCACCCAGTCGTCACCGTCCTGCTTGGCGCGGGTGCGCATGGACGCGGCGTCGGATCCGGCCTCACGCTCGGACAGACAGTACGAGGCCATCTTGCCGTTCACCAGGTCGCCGAGCACCTTCTGCTTCAGCTCCTCGGAGCCGTTCAGGATCAGGCCCATGGTGCCGAGCTTGTTGACCGCGGGGATCAGTGACGAGGAACCGCAGACGCGGGCGACCTCTTCGATGACGATGCAGGTGGCGACCGAGTCGGCGCCCTGGCCGCCGTAGGCCTCGGGCACGTGCACGGCGTTGAAGCCCGCGGCGTTGAGGGCGGTCAGCGCCTCTTCCGGGAAGCGGGCGTTGCCGTCGACGTCCTTGGCGTAGGGCGCGATCTCCTTCTCGGCCAGGCCGCGGATGGCAGCACGCAGCTCATCGTGGAAGTCCTCGAGCTTGAACAGGTCGAAATCGGGGTTTCCCGCCATCGGGCACGCTCCTGATCGTGTGTGAAAAGCTGCGGTCCTTTCCGGACACACAGATTGGTCCGGCACTCAGTGCCACGTCGACGCCGAGTATACGCGCCGAACGGGCACTACCGGGAGAGACCGTATGGCACTGAGTGTCAGAATCCAGCTGTGTGGCTGGTCACAGATTACCGAGGCGGTGTTCGAGCAGGTCGGCGACCCGGCGCGGCGGCAGGTCGCGCGGGAACACCGCGAGCACCATCTCATCCGACCGCGGCCGCTGCCCGCCGCGCGGAATCGCGGCCAGTTCGACCCGCAGATCGGCCGCACCGGCATCGGATTCCCCGCGCACCATGCGCCGCAGCAGATAGTTGTGCGTCGCAGTGACCGCCGCGGTGAACTGCACCCTGGCCAGATCAGAGGCCTCCGGCAACCGTTCGCGCAGGAAATCGGTGAACAGCCGCTCGTACCGGAACACCGTCACGATCTCGCGTTCGCGCAGTGCGGGCACCCGCCGCACCACCCGGTACCGGCGCGCGGCGATATCGCGCCACTGGGTGAATCGTTGGAACACCTGCACCACCGCCGAGCACACCGCGTCCCACGGGTCCTCCTCGCTGGCGCTCAGGTATTCCCCCGCCGCCGCCAGCTGGGCTTCGTGATCGGCGAAGATCACGTCCTCTTTCGAACGGAACTGCCGGAAGAACGTGCGCCGCGAAATCCCCGCGGCCTCCGCGATCGCATCCACCGACGTCGCCTCGTACCCCTGCTCGGCGAACAGCCGCAAGGCCACATCCACCACGGCCAAGCGGAACCGGACGGTGTCGTCACCCGCTGTGACCCGCGCTGTGTCGTCGGTCGTCATCGTTTCACCGTATCGAGCGCCGGCGCGGTACTCAGCCGAGCAGCTTGCGGCGCAGCGCCTCGTCCTTGTCCAGCACCATCTGCTCCAGCCCGGCCTGGAACTGGCGCATCCGCTCCAGCAGGGCCGGATCCTGGGTGGCGAGGATGCGGGCGGCGAGCAGGCCTGCGTTGCGGGCGCCACCGATGGAGACGGTGGCGACCGGGACGCCCGCGGGCATCTGCACGATGGACAGCAGCGAGTCCATCCCGTCGAGGTACTTCAACGGGACCGGGACACCGATCACCGGCAGCGGGGTCGCCGAGGCGACCATGCCCGGCAGATGGGCGGCCCCGCCCGCACCGGCGATGATGACCTTGATACCGCGCCCGGCGGCGTCACGGGCGTAGTCGAGCATGCGCTGCGGGGTGCGATGCGCGGAGACCACGCCGACCTCGAAGCGGATCCCGAACTCGGCCAGCGCCTCGGCGGCGGCCTCCATGGTCGGCCAGTCGGAGTCGCTGCCCATGATCAGGCCGACTGCCGGGCCCTGCTGCTCACTCATGCGGATCCCATCCGTCGGTCCATACGGCGTGCGACATCCAATGCGCCGCCCGCTCGGCCTTCTCGCGCACCGTCGCGACATCATCGCCCAGCACGTTCACATGCCCGATCTTGCGATCCGGGCGCTCACCCTTGCCGTACAGGTGCACCTTGGCATCCGGCATCCGGGCGAACAGATGATGCAGCCGCTCGTCCATCGACATGGCAGGCGCCTCGGGCGCGCCGAGAATGTTCGCCATCACGGTGACCGGCGCCAGCGGGCTGGTGTCGCCGAGCGGGTAGTCGAGTACCGCGCGCAGATGCTGTTCGAATTGGCCGGTGCGGGCGCCGTCCATGCCCCAGTGCCCGGAATTGTGCGGGCGCATGGCCAGCTCGTTGATCAGCAGGGTTCCGTCGTGGGTCTCGAACAGCTCCACCGCCATCGCACCGACCACACCCAGTTCGTTGGCCAGCGCGAGCGCCATGGTCTCGGCTTCGGCACCCACCTGCTCCGGCAACTCCGGCGCCGGCGCGATGACGACCGCGCACTGCCCCTTGCGCTGCACGGTCTCCACCACCGGCCAGGTCGCGGCCTGCCCGAACGGCGAGCGCGCCACCATCGCGGACAGCTCCCGCTTCAGGTCCACCCTGGCCTCGGCCAGCAGCCGCACCCCGTTCGCCAACTGCTCGGTGACGATCAGCTCGGCCTCGGCGGCGTCCTCGGGCATCCACACTCCGCGCCCGTCGTAGCCGCCGCGCACCGCCTTGATGACGATGGGCCAGCCCTGTTCGGCGCCGAACTTCACCGCGTGGGCGGGCTCGGACACCTCCACGAACGCGGGCACCGGCAGCCCCATGCTCGACAGTTTCGTCCGCATGGCCAGCTTGTCCTGGGCGTAGAGCAGCGCCGACGGCGGCGGCTGCACGTTCACGCCCTCGGCGACCAGCGTCTCGAGGTGTTCGGTCGGCACATGCTCGTGATCGAAGGTCAGCGCGTGCGAACCCACCGCGGCGGCGCGCAGCGCGGCCAGGTCGGTGTGACTTCCGAGGACGACGTCGGGGCTGACCTGCGCGGCCGGATCGCCGGGCTGCTCGGCGAGCACCCGAAGGCGCTGGCCCAATGCGATGGCGGCCTGGTGCGTCATGCGCGCGAGCTGGCCACCGCCGATCATGGTGACGGTCGGCATTGCCGAAGGATCGAAGGAACGTGCGCTCACGTCGGTCAATACTGTCATGTCCGGTGCGAATGACCGCTACCGGTACACTCGGGCCTTGTGTCATTCGTCGACGACGTGGTCAGCGTCCTTCCCAAGCCTGCGCAGGAGATCGCGTATCGCCACCGCGAGCTGATCAAGTTCGCCATCGTCGGCGCGACGACCTTCGTCATCGACAGCGGGATCTTCTACCTACTGAAGTGGACGGTTCTGGAGCCGAAGCCGGTCACCGCGAAGATCATCTCCGGTGTGATCGCGGTGATCTGTTCCTACATCCTCAACCGGGAATGGTCGTTCAAGAACCGCGGCGGCCGCGAACGCCACCACGAAGCCGCACTGTTCTTCGCCGTCAGCGGCGTCGGCGTGGTGCTGAGCTTCGTGCCGCTATGGATTTCCAGTTACGTCTTCCACCTGCGCCAACCCGACGTCAGCTTCCTTGTGGAGAATGTCGCCGATTTCATCAGCGCGTTCATCATCGGCAATCTGCTGCAGATGGCGTTCCGCTTCTGGGCCATGCGCCGCTGGGTGTTCCCCGATGAGATGGAACAGATCATGGAAGAGTTCGAAGAGCTCGTCGAGGAAGAGCGCCGCCTCGGCCATCAGGGCTGAGCGATCGCCGCGAAGCTAGCGCGGCTCCCCCACCACCCCGTTGGCCTGACGCGTCGCCGTCGGCGCCCCGAGGAACACCGCGAACAACGCGGGCCTGCGCCGCTGCAATTCCAGCCGCCCGCCATCGGCCTCGATCAACGCCCGCGCCAGCGCCAGCCCCACCCCGGTCGAACCGGCGCCGGAGAAACCCCGATCGAAGATGTGCGGGGCCAGCTCATCGCTGACGCCGTCGCCCTCGTCGGCGATCTCCACACACACCAGCGGCTCCCGATCGCCACCGGGACGCACCGTGCGCACCGACACCGTGCAGGTGCCGCCGCCGTGCATGAGGGCATTGTCGATCAGCACCGCGACCGCCTCCCGCAACCGGGAACCGGTGATCGGCGCGCGCAATTGGTCGTCGCCGATCAGTTGCAGGGTGCGCCCGGCCTCGGTGAACGGATGGGTCCATTCGGTGACGATGCCGCGCAGCTCGTCCATCACCGGCACCGGATCGCGGTCGGTGGCGTCCTCGTCACGGGAGGCGCGCACCAGATCATCAATCGCCTCGGTGAGCCGGTCGACCTGCGCCATCGCCTCCTCGGCCTCGTGCACCACATCCGGATCGCGGTGCGCCGACAGCTCGTCCAGGCGCAGCCGCACCGCGGTGAGCCTGCTGCGCAACTGATGGGAGACGTCGGCCACCAGCGCGTGCTCGCGTTGCAGCCGGCCGGCGATCTCGACGGTCGCCGAATCGAGCACATCGGAGACCCGGTCCAGCTCGGCGATGCCGTGCCTGCGCGGATCGGGCCGGAAATCACCCATGGCCAGCCTGGCCGCCCGCGCCGCCACATCGCGCAGCGGATCGGCGACCCTGCGCGCGGTCACCACCGCCACCGCGACCGCGGCGCTGAGCGAGGCCAGCACGGCCAGCCCCACCACGGCGACCGCCTGGCGCTGCCTGGCATGCATCGGCGCCGAAGGCACCTCGAGCCGCAGCGACCCCGACGCACCCATCGACAGCGATTCCAGCAGCGGATCCTGCACCCGCTCCGGGCCGATATCCACCTGCGAGGCGTTGTCGTGCGGTGCGGGATAGATGATGGTGAGCTTGCCGTCGTCGGGCACCAGCGGACGCACCGTGCGCAGATCGAGGCCGTCGTGCACCCGCCCGTCCTCGCGTTCCTGGGCGATCACCTCCACCGCGATCCGTTCGAGCCGGTTCTGCAGATCGTTGCGGGTGATGTCCTCGACCCACAGCCACGCGGTGTAGGTCAGCGGCACACCGAGCGCCACCGTGGTGAGCATGAGCACGGTCAGCATGGACCGCAGAATCCGGCGCCGCACGTCAGTCGGTGTTCAGCCGGAATCCGACACCGCGCACGGTGACGATGCGTCGCTCCGCCATCGGACCCTCGTCCCCGATCTTGCGGCGCAGCCACGACATGTGCATATCGAGGGTCTTGGAGCCGCGCAGTTCGGCATCGCCCCACACCTCGCGCAGGATGGTCTCGCGCGAGACCACCTGGCCTGCCCGGTCGATGAGCACCTTGAGCAGCTCGTACTCCTTGTTGGCCAGACCGACCTCGACGCCGTTGACCAGCACCCGCCGCGCGGCGGGCTCGAGCCGGATGCCACCCACCTCGACGGTGTCGTCGCCGATTCCGCTGCGCCGCAACAGCGCTCGCACCCGAGCCAGCAGTTCGGCCAGCCGGAACGGTTTACCCACGTAGTCGTCGGCGCCCGCGTCCAGCCCGACCACGAAATCGACCTCGTCGGTGCGCGCGGTCAACATCAGTACCGCCAGATCGGCGCCACGCGCCCGCACCTGACGGCACACCTCCAGCCCGTCCATGCCGGGCAGCCCGAGATCGAGGATCAGCAGATCGTGGTTGCCTTCGAGCGCGCGGCGCAGCACCGCGGGACCGAAGCGTTCGACGGTGACCGAGTAGCCTTCCCGGCCCAAGGCGCGCGAGAGCGGCGCGGCGATGGCCTCATCGTCCTCGGCCAGCAGTACAGCGGTCATAGAGCAAGATTACGGACCGACGCCAGGACCGGCGCGCCGCTCACCGGTAGCCGTGCGAATCGTCACGATGGCCGCGCTCGACCTCGAACACCTGGTGGTAGAGCAGCGCGTGCACCTGCTGCACCGCCGGGATGTCGTCGTATTCGAGCGGTTCCTCCGACGAGGATCCGATGATCAGGGTGCCGGTGCCGAGCAGCCGGTCGAACAGGCCGTGCCGGAACTGCACACTGGAGATGCGGCTCATCGGAATATCGATGCCGGTGTGGGTGATCACGCCCTGGCGCACCAGGACCCGCCGCTGAGTGATGATGAAATGCGTCGACTTCCAGCTGATCAGCGGAATGACGCAACGCCAGATCACGATGAGCAGCCAGATCAGGAAGATCACCAGCAACAGGATCGACCGGCCCGGCGCCTCGGTGTTGCGGTAGGCCACCCCGCCGGCGAAGCCCGCGACGGCGGTGGCGACGATCAAGGTGACGACCGGCCAGAACAGCATCTTCCAGTGCGGATGGCGATGCAGTATCAGCTCTTCGTCGGGCGCCAGGACGTCCTCCGGATAACCCATGTGCCGAACCCTACCGCCCACCACGGCGAAACCACCGGCGCGCGGCGTGGTGTCGACGGAACGCGCTCGACCGCAACGAGTTCAGCTCTATTCGGGGCGCAGGTGGGTGACGTCGCCTGCCGAGACCGCCCGATCACCGATCAGCAGCCGGCCCGCGTCGTCGACGTCGGTGGCCACGCCGGTCAGCGTCTTGCCGCCGGGCAGGTCGGCGCGCACCCTGGCGCCGAGCGTCGCGCACCGCTCCCGGTAGGCGTGCGCCAGATGGGCGACGGCCCAATCCTCTTCGCGCCAGGCGGTGATTCGGCGGGCGAATTCGGTGAGGATCGAACGGGCCACCGCGGTGCGGTCGACGCCGTCCGCACCGGCCAGCGTCAGCGAGGTGGCATGCGGGACCGGCAGCTCGTCCTCGGCGAGGCTCACGTTGAGCCCGATGCCGACCACCACCGCGAGCTCGGCGCCGCTCGCGGCGACCTCGGCGAGGATGCCCGCCACCTTCCGGCCCTCGATCAAGACATCGTTCGGCCATTTGAGCGTCGCGGGCACCGAGGCAGTGGTGCGCAGCGCGTCCACCACCGCCACTCCTGTCAACAGGGGTAGCCAACCGAGTGCGGTCGGATCGATCCCCGGCAACCGCACCAGAATCGACAGCGCGATCTGCGCGCGCGGCGGGCTCACCCACACCCTGGCGTGCCTGCCGCGCCCCTGCTCCTGCGCCTCGGCCAGCAGCGCGATCCGGTCGGCGGCCGGATCGGCCGCCCTGGCGATCAGATCGGCGTTGGTGGATCCGGTCGTCTCCACCACCTCGATCTCGCGATAGAACGACAACTGGTCGTCCTCGGCGATATCGCGCCGCAACTGCTCTGCATCCAACGGTGGCCTGTGCACATGCGCAGGCTACTCGCCGTCGGCGGCGCTACCCCGCGAGATCGAAATCGGCCGGACGCGGTGCCGATCGCATCGCGGAGCCGCCTCCGGTCTCCCCTTCGGCGGCCTCGGCGGTGAATCCGGATTCCGCGGCCGACTCCGCTTCGGTGAACTTCGGTTCCGGCTCGGCGACCGGCCGGGTGAACGCCGCCGCGGTCGCGTGTTCGGCCACCGATCTACTCCATCCGAACATGCTCGCTCCCTCCCCTGAGCTCGAAAAATGAATGCTCACAGGGTATTGCGAAGCCCTTTGGGAAAGAAACCGATTTTCCGGCCCGACCCCATGCCCACCTGGGCTTTTCTACTGACCGGTAGCCCTTCCTGGGTTAACAGGCGGTACTGGCACTGGTTACACTCCGAACCCATGACGAGTGTCCAGCAGCAGCCTACGCCGGGACCGGCGGGTGCCCCAGATATCCACACCACCGCCGGCAAGCTGGCTGACCTGCGGAATCGGCTGGAAGAGGCCAAGCACCCGATGGGTGAGGCCGCGGTCGACAAGGTGCACGCCAAGGGCAAGATGACCGCCCGCGAACGCATCTTGGCCCTGCTCGACGAGGGCTCCTTCGTCGAGCTGGACGCCTTGGCGCGCCACCGCAGCGTGAACTTCGGCTTGGAGAACAACCGCCCGCTCGGCGACGGTGTGGTCACCGGTTACGGCACCATCGACGGCCGCGACGTGTGCATCTTCAGCCAGGACGTCACCGTCTTCGGCGGCAGCCTCGGCGAGGTGTACGGCGAGAAGATCGTCAAGGTCATGGATCTGGCGCTGAAGACCGGCCGCCCGCTGATCGGCATCAACGAGGGCGCGGGCGCGCGCATCCAGGAGGGCGTGGTCTCCCTCGGCCTCTACGGCGAGATCTTCCACCGCAACATCCAGGCCTCCGGCGTGATCCCGCAGATCTCGCTGATCATGGGCCCGGCCGCCGGTGGGCACGTGTACTCGCCCGCGCTCACCGACTTCGTGGTGATGGTCGATCAGACCAGCCAGATGTTCGTCACCGGCCCCGACGTGATCAAGACCGTCACCGGTGAAGAAGTCACCATGGAAGAACTCGGTGGCGCCAACACCCACATGACCAAGTCCGGTGTCGCGCACTACGTCGCCTCCGGCGAGCAGGACGCCCTCGACTACGTCAAGGACCTGCTGTCCTACCTGCCGAGCAACAACCGTGCCGAGGCGCCGCGTTTCCCGGCCACCGACCCGATCGACGGCGCCATCGAGGACTGCCTCACCGAGGAAGACCTCGAGCTGGACACGCTGATCCCGGACTCGCCGAACCAGCCCTACGACATGCACGAGGTGATCCGTCGCCTGCTCGACGACGACGAATTCCTCGAGGTGCAGGCCGAGCGCGCGATGAACATCATCGTCGGCTTCGGCCGCGTCGACGGCCGCAGCGTCGGCATCGTCGCCAACCAGCCCACCCAATTCGCCGGCTGCCTCGATATCGACGCCTCGGAGAAGGCCGCGCGGTTCGTGCGCACCTGCGATGCGTTCAACATCCCGATCATCACCCTGGTCGATGTTCCCGGCTTCCTGCCCGGCACCGGACAGGAATACAACGGCATCATCCGGCGCGGCGCGAAGCTGCTCTACGCCTACGGCGAGGCCACTGTGGGCAAAATCACGATCATCACGCGTAAGGCCTACGGCGGCGCCTACGACGTCATGGGTTCCAAGCACATGGGCGCCGATGTGAACCTCGCCTGGCCCACCGCGCAGATCGCCGTGATGGGTGCCTCGGGGGCCGTCGGATTCGTCTACCGCAAGCAGCTGGCCGAGGCCGCCAAAGAGGGCGCCGACGTCGATGCGCTGCGGCTCGAGCTGCAAAACGAGTACGAGGACACCTTGGTCAACCCCTACGTCGCCGCCGAACGCGGATACGTCGACGCGGTCATCCCGCCCTCGCACACCCGCGGCCAGATCGTGTCCGCGCTGCGACTGCTGGAACGCAAGATGGTGACCCTGCCGCCGAAGAAACACGGCAACATTCCGCTGTGAATCAGCGATACCCTCGTTGAGCCGCGCACACTGGTTGCAGTGATGCAATGAGTGAATCCGACGATGATTGCGTCTCTTGACCGGACACGACCCTCGTCCGGCCAAGGCAAGAGAGAGGATCTGGCACCGTGACAATCGTGGCAGATGAAGAAGTGTTGACCGCCGCCGAACTCGACCTCGCGGTCGACTCGCTCGATGACGCCGCGGCAGTCGGCACCGACGTCGACGCTGCCCTGGCTGCGGTCGCGGGCGACAAGCCCTTCCTGATCATCGAAAAGGGCGCGCCCACCGATGAGGAGATCGCGGCGCTGGTGTGCGTGCTGAGCGCGGCGGCCGGCAGTGCGGCGCCCACGGGCCCACAGGGACCGAACGATTTCTGGGGCAGGCCCACCATGATGCACCGCGGCACCTCGCCGTTCTCCCCGTACGCGTTCCCGCAGCTGTCGCATCTGCGCTGAGCCGACGGCGCCGGGAGGGGAACAACCGTGACCGAACTGGTTCTCGCGTCGGCGTCCCCTGCCCGGCGCACGGTGCTGCGGTCCGCGGGCATCGAGCCCATCGTCCGGGTCTCGGACGTGGACGAGGATGCCGTGGCCGCTGCGCTGCCCGCTGATACCCCGCCGCAACGGGTCGTTGTCGAACTGGCCAGGGCCAAGGCCGCGACGGTCGCCGCGGCAGTTCCCGATTTCGCCGCCGACTGTGTGGTGGTCGGCTGCGATTCCATGCTGCTGATCGACGGCACGCTGCAAGGCAAACCGCATACCCCCGAGGTGGCCCGGGCCCGCTGGAACGCGATGGCGGGCCGCAGCGCCGAACTCATCACCGGGCACTGCGTGCTGCGGCT
This sequence comes from Nocardia sp. CDC519, assembly GCF_059509835.1. Taxonomy (NCBI): domain Bacteria; kingdom Bacillati; phylum Actinomycetota; class Actinomycetes; order Mycobacteriales; family Nocardiaceae; genus Nocardia; species Nocardia sp. CDC519. The sequence continues at coordinate 6,305,586 of NZ_CM183377.1, forward strand.
GCTGGACGGCGCCGTGACCGCCGAAGCGGTGGATTGCAGCTCCACCACGATTCATTTCGCCAAGCCCGAACCCGAGGCGCTGGAGGCCTATATCGCCACCGGTGAGCCCTTGCAGGTGGCGGGAGCGTTCACCCTCGACGGTCTCGGCGGCTGGTTCGTCGACCGCATCGACGGTGATCCGTCGAGTGTGATCGGGATCGGGCTACCACTGCTGCGCAGGTTGCTCGATGATGTCGGGGTCGGTGTCGCGGACCTGTGGCGGCATCCCGCCGACCACTGACGGCGCCGGACGCGCGCCCTCGTAGGGCTCGCGCCCCACGGCCAGCAGGGCCAGCCGCAATTCGCACACCTCGGCCTCGACGAACGGATCGAGGCTGACCGCCACCCGGTCGCGGGCGCCGTTGCGGTCGAGCACCTCCTGCAGCAGCCCCTGATGCACCCCGCAGACCACCTCGGAATGCGTGCGGGCCAATTCGCGCAGCGGGCAGGCCGTGAGCCGGATGGTGACCTTCTCGTCGGTATCGCCAGACGGATCACGTTCGGGGGCGAATCCGAGCTCCGACATCAACGACATGGCCAGATCTTTGGCCTCGCCGAGCGATTCGGCCGGCTGCTCCACCACGTCCAAGCGGGCGCCCCACGCACGACCGGCCGCCACCGCGGCTTCGGCGCGACGGCGCGGATCCGGGCCGAGCTGATCGGCGAGCACCTGCGCCAGTTCCTGATAACCGACCGTTCGCTGAACGGCTCGGTACCCGATGCGCGGGCGTCCGCGCCCGCGCGGCGGCTGCTGAAACTGCCGAACCAGTGATTCCCGGGTGAGGACATCGAGATGGAATCGGACGGTGGTGACGTGCTGTCCGGTGATCTTGGCCAGTTCCTGGGCGTCGAGAGGCTCGCTGGCGCCACGTAGGATCGCGAGCAGTCGCCGCCGCGGCCACGAATCGGACATAGCTCACCCCTCCTCCCGGGAGACTTTATCGGATGCTCGTGCGATTTATTCGCCCAATCAGCCGATTTGTGATCTGAAACGAGATTCATCTTCGGGTCACACATACCATGCACTGTGCGACCCCGATACCGCCCTACCGCCGCCTACCTCGTGTGAAGGATCCCTGACGTGCCCGTCGCCCCGGACCCCAATCCCGCCTTCGGTGCCTACGCACACCCACAACGACTAGTAACCACGGAATGGCTGTCGGCAAACATCGGCGCTCCCGGGCTGAAGATCATCGAGTCGAACGAAGACATCCTGCTCTATGACATCGGTCATGTGCCCGGCGCCACCAAGATCGACTGGCGTGGCGACCTGAACGACCCGGTCACCCGCGATTACATCGACGGCGCGCGGTTCACCGAACTCATGCGGTCCAAGGGCATCGAACGCGAGGACACCGTCGTCGTCTACGGCGATCGCGGCAATGCGCAGGCAGCGCACACGCTCTGGGTGCTCACCCTGTTCGGCCACGAGGACGTCCGGCTGCTCGACGGCGGCCGCGAGGCCTGGATCGGCGAAGAGCGCGACACCACCTTCGAACCGCCTCGCCTGGCACCGAGCAGCTATCCCGTCGTACGCCGCGACGACGGCACCGATCGGGCCTTCCGCTCCGAGGTGCTCAATCACCTGGGCAAACCGCTGGTCGATGTGCGCTCGCCGGAGGAATACACCGGTGAGACCTCCGCGGCGCCGGACGATCTGGCGCTGCGGGCAGGCCATATCCCGACCGCGGTGAACATTCCGTGGACCGAGGCGCTGAATTCCGACGGCCGCTTCCGGCCGCGCGCCGATCTCGACGCCCTCTACGGCGAACTCACCGCCGAAGACGCTTTGATCGTCTACAGCAGGGTCGGCGAGCGTTCCAGCCACACCTGGTTCGTGCTCAAATACCTGCTCGGCTTCGATTCGGTCCGCAATTACGACGGCTCCTGGACCGAATGGGGCAACTCGGTGCGCATGCCGATCGCTCGCGGAAGTGAGCCCGGCAGCGCCCCGGCCGGTGCCGGTCGCCGGGCTCGTAGCAGGTAACACAGACCCCGGCCGACCATATATGTGATCCACAACCTACTCTTCGGTAGGACTATCCGAGTTCGGCGTCTGTTGGCAGACTGCCTACACTCGCCCCAGACGTTGAGTTGTCGACCCAGGGGCGACCACAGAGAAGATTGCACAGGAGGCTCAGTGCCCAGCCATGCCAGCGCGCAGATCACGAAGGTACTCGTAGCTAACCGAGGCGAGATCGCCGTGCGCGTGATCCGGGCGGCCAAGGATGCCGGTATCGGCAGCGTTGCGGTGTATGCCGAACCCGATGCCGATGCCCCGCACGTCAAGCTCGCCGATGAGGCCTTCGCCCTCGGTGGACAGACGTCGGCAGAGTCGTACCTGGTGTTCGACAAGATCCTCGACGCCGCCGCCAAGTCCGGCGCCGATGCCATCCACCCCGGTTACGGATTCCTTTCCGAGAACGCCGACTTCGCCCAGGCCGTCATCGACGCCGGGCTGATCTGGATCGGCCCGTCGCCGCAGTCCATCCGCGACCTCGGTGACAAGGTCACCGCCCGCCACATCGCCGAACGCGCGAACGCGCCGATGGCCGCGGGCACCAAGGACCCGGTCAAGAATGCCGACGAGGTCGTCGAGTTCGCCAAGAAGTACGGCGTGCCGGTGGCCATCAAGGCCGCCTTCGGTGGTGGTGGCCGCGGCATGAAGGTCGCCCACAGCATCGAAGAGATTCCCGAGCTGTTCGAATCGGCCACCCGCGAGGCCGTGGCCGCGTTCGGTCGCGGCGAGTGCTTCGTCGAGCAGTACCTGGACAAGGCCCGCCACGTCGAGGCGCAGGTCATCGCCGACAAGCACGGCAACGTGGTGGTCGCCGGTACCCGTGACTGCTCGCTGCAGCGCCGGTTCCAGAAGCTGGTCGAGGAGGCGCCCGCGCCGTTCCTGTCCGACGAGGTGCGCGCCAAGATCCACGAATCGGCCAAGCGGATCTGCCGCGAGGCCCACTACTACGGCGCCGGCACCGTGGAGTACCTGGTGCAGGGCGAGACCGTGTCGTTCCTCGAGGTGAACACCCGCCTGCAGGTCGAGCACCCGGTCACCGAGGAAACCTCGGGCATCGACCTGGTGCGCCAGCAGTTCCGCATCGCCAACGGCGAAGAACTGTCGATCAAGGAAGACCCGACTCCGCGCGGGCACTCCATCGAGTTCCGGATCAACGGTGAGGACGCCGGCCGCGGCTTCCTGCCCGCCCCCGGCCCGGTCACCGCCTACTCCGAGCCCACCGGCCCCGGCGTGCGCGTGGACTCCGGCGTGGTGGCCGGCAGCGTGATCGGCGGCCAGTTCGACTCCATGCTGGCCAAGCTGATCGTCACCGGCGAGAACCGCACCCAGGCCCTGGAACGGGCCCGGCGCGCGCTGGCCGAGTTCCACGTCGAGGGCCTGGCCACCGTCATCCCGTTCCACCGCGCGATCGTCGAGGATCCGGCGTTCATCGGTGACGGCGAGAAGTTCGACGTCTACACCAAGTGGATCGAGAACGAGTGGAACAACACCATCGAGCCCTACACCGGTGGCGCCCCGCTCGATGAGGACGAAGAAGGCCCGCGGCAGAAGGTGGTCGTCGAGGTCGGCGGCCGTCGCGTCGAGGTCTCGCTGCCCGGCAACTTCACCGTCGGCGCCGGCGCCGCCGGTGCGGGTGGCAACGGGGCCGGTGTGATCCGCAAGAAGCCCAAGCCGCGCAAGCGCGGCGGCGCGGGCGCCGGTGCGGCCTCTGGTGACTCGGTCACCGCACCCATGCAGGGCACCGTCGTCAAGGTCGCCGTCGAAGAAGGCCAGACCGTCGAAGCCGGCGACCTGATCGTCGTGCTCGAAGCCATGAAGATGGAAAACCCGGTCAACGCCCACAAGGCCGGCGTGGTCACCGGCCTCGCCGTCGAAGCCGGCGCCGCCATCACCCAGGGCACCGTCCTCGCCGAAATCAAGTAGGACCGGGCAGGCCGAAGACCTACGGGCCGCGAACGAGGAGCTGATCAGCCCCCGTTCGCGGCCCGTCTCGCGTCTCCGCTGCCGCTGCGCAGGCCGAAGGCGAGCAACCCGCACGACACGCGGCCCATGAGCCCAACCCCGGAGGGCGACCCCGAGGAGCCCCGTCCGCGGCCCGTCTCACGTTTCCGTTCGCGGTGCGCACGCCGCAGGCGAGCAGCGCGAACGGAAACGCGAGACATTGGGGGCCGCGAACACGCCGCGCCTGCGGCCGGACAACCCAGTATCGTGGTCGCGTGACCAGCTCTGTCCCCGCCGTCGCGGAGGTCATTCGTGCCCGCGTCGAGTCCGGTAGCCGCGCCGATGGGCATCGGCTGGTGCTCGTCGTCGAGGGCGGCGGCAGTCGCGGGGTGTATTCCAGCGGCATGGTGCACGGGCTGGAGCAGCTGGGGTTGGCCGGGGTGTTCGATGCCGTCTACGGCACGTCGGCCGGTGCGATCAATGGTGCGTGGCTGCTGTGCGGACGGGCCGAGCCGGGGATGCGGTCGTGGACCGATCCGGTGATCATGCGCCGTGCGATCGATCCCGCCCGGTTGTTGCGTGGCCGTCCGGCCTTCGATCTGCGGTATCTGGTGCATCAGGTGTACGACGGCATCGAGCCGATGGATTTTCCGGCCATCCTGGCCAACTCCACCACCTTCCACCCGGTGGCCACCGATGTGCGCACCGGCTTGGCGGTGGACCTGAATCGGCACATCGTGGACAAGCACACCTTGATGACCGCACTGCGGGCGTCGGCGGGGTTGCCGATCCTGGCCGGGCCACCGGTCGCGCTGGGTGACGCCTACTACTTGGACGGCGGGCTCGCCGAAACCGTGCCGATCCGCACCGCGCTGCGGTCCGGCGCGACCCATGCGCTGGTCTTGCGTACCCGTCGGGTGGACGAGCGCCGCCCGCCCGCCTCGCGCGTGCATTCGGTGGTCGGCGGCACCTATCTGCGGGTGCGCGCGCCCGGCGCCTACCGGGCCTGGCTGGAGCGCCCGCACCAGCAGGCAGTGGAGGACCGGGTCTTGGCCGGCCTCGGCGACGCTGTCCTGCAGATCCACCCGCCCGTGGGTTCGCCCGCCGTCGACAGTGCGGCCCGCGATACCGATCTGCTGGCGCGGGCCCTCGAGATCGGGCGGCAGGCGGCGCATGCGGCGCTGGGCGCGGTCGTAGCGCAGCGCGATCGGGGCTGATCGGCTGAATGCACGTCGACCGGGCCGTCGGGATGCTGCTCGGTGAACGTCCGGATCGGTTCGCGCCGAGACATCCTGACGTAGGCGCCTCGGGCGCGCTGCCTACCCACGCTCGGTGCTGTCGCCCGGCTGCCGAGCCGATCAAGTCGCGCGGCAGCTGCCGAGGCATGGCCGATCGTCTCGCGGCTAACCTTGCACCGGAAGCCGACCACGGTCGTGCGGAGTACCGCCGATGCGCTGCCGGGCACGTGAGACGAAGAGAGCTGATGGAACCGATCGAGATCAACGCGGGCTCCTGGTACCTGCGCGCCCTGCGCGCCGACGACCGCATCGACGACCGCCCGGCGCTGGCCGAAGGCGGCATCACCGACCCCGGCTATGTGAACCGCCGCTCCACCCAGTGGGACGACGAAACCCACTACTCCTGGGCGGTGTGCGAGCCGACGACCGCAGAACTCGTCGCCGAGATCGGCGTCACCCCCGGCGCCGACGGCACCGCCGAGATCACCGGCTGGTCCCGCCCGGGCTACGACGAAGCTCTCGACGCCGGGCTGACGGCAGTGCGGCGGTTCACCGAGGGCGCACTCGGTCTGAGCCCGCGCCGAGTGGGCTGAGCGATCCGCACCACCTCGGCCTCAACGCATGACGCCCGTGTGCCCGGTGGAATACCGCCCCGGCTGCGGCCACACCGTCAGCCCGTGCGCGCCTTTCCCGACCGGGATGCGCGCCAGTAGCTTCCAGTCGATGATGTCGATGGCGTAGACCTCGCCGTGGTGGCGGCCGGAGACCCAGAAGATGCGGCCGTCGGCGGAGATATTGCCCATATCGGGGCTGCCGCCGCCGGGCAGATGCCACTTGTGCACCAGCTTGTCCTGGGCGAAGTCCCACACCGAGATGCTGCCCTCGTGCCGATTGGTGATGATCATCTGCTTGGAGTCACGGGTGATGTAGAGCCCGTGCGCGCCATGACCGGTGGGCACGAAGCCGGTGTTCTCGAAGGTGAGGGCGTCGAAGACGTAGATGCCGTTGGCGACCATGTCGGCGACGAAGAACTGGGTGCCGTCCGGTGAGAGCTTCACATCCTGCGGTTTGCCGGAGCGGCCGCCGGGCAGGTCGATGGTTCTGATCGGCTTGCGTTCGGCGACGTCGAAAACCAGCATCCGCCCGATGAATTCGCAGCTGGCCAGGGCGAAGCGGCCGTCGGCTGTGAAGTCCATATGGTCGACGCCCGCGCAGTCGGGCACCGGAACGCCGTGCAGCTTCTGCCACGTCTTCGGATCGTAGAAGTCCAGGGACTTGTCCGCCTCGGCGACGACGAGCGCGAATTTGCCGTCCGGCGTGTAGTACATGTTGTACGGGTCGCGCACCGGAATCGGGGCGCCGGGCTTGCCGGTTCGCGGGTCGATGGGCAGCAGGCTGCCGCCGCCGATGGGCAGATCGTTGGTGGCGTAGAGGGTCTGCATGTCATAGGACGGGACCACATGCTGGGGTTCCTGCCCGCCCGAGGGGAAGGTGTCGACCACCTGGAAGGTCGCCTGGTCGATCACGGTGACGGTATTGGATTCGCTGTTGGGCACGTAGACGAGCGGGCGATGGTCGGCCACCGACGGGTCCAGTTCCCGGTTGGCCGCGTACACGTCGGTGTCCGACAGCGGTGGCGGCATACCGGGGAGCAGGTTCGTCAGGTGCGGAGGCGGCGCCGAGGTGGTGGTGGCGGTGGCGCCCTCGGTGTGCTGGACCGAACCGGCTTCGCTCGTGCTGGAACACCCGGCGACGGCCGCGACCACGGCCAGCGAGGCGACAAGGGAAGCCCGGCGTCGCCGCACGCCGTGGTCGATTCGACAGGTATGGGGTCTGGCACCGGAGACCCGCGTCGCAGCCTCCGAACACTGACCGCGAACGCCGGCCACCGGCGCTGAATTGTGGTGCTGACGGGAGGACATGGCAGCGAAGCATAGGGATAGCCACCCGGTAGCGCAGCTGTCCGCGCCGTACAGGGCGGGAAACCGTCGATCGCTCAGTGCAGGTCGGTGAGCACCCGGTCCAGCGCCGTCACCGCCGCGTCGAGTTCCTCGACGGTCACCGTCAACGGCGGACGGAATCGGATGCCGCGTTCGCCGGTACCGATGATGAGTACGTGCTCGCGTTCGCGCAGCTGGGTGAGCACATCGTCGCGGAAGCGGGTGTCGGGCAGCGTGATCGCGCACATGAGCCCGCGACCTCGCGGTTCGGTGACGGTCGGATGCCGCTGCACCAGCTCGGTGAGCCGGTCGAGCAGGTGCGCGCCGAGCAGCCGGGAGCGTTCCACGAGTCCGTCGCGTTCGATCACCTCGAGGATGCGGCGGGTGCGCACCATATCGGTCAGGTTGCCGCCCCAGGTCGAGTTCAGCCGGGAACTCACCGCGAACACATTGTCGGGCACCTCGTCCACGCGCCCGCCTGCCATCACACCGCAGACCTGGGTCTTCTTCCCGAAGGCCACCACATCCGGTGTCAATCCGAATTGCTGGTACGCCCAGGTGGTTCCGGTCATGCCGACACCGGTCTGCACCTCGTCGAGTACGAACAGTGCGTCGTTGTCGTGACACAGCTGCTGCATCGCGAGGAAGAACTCAGGGCGCAGATGGCGATCGCCGCCCTCGCCCTGGATCGGTTCGGCGATGAAACACGCGATGTCGTGCGGGTTCTCGGCGAACGCACGCGCGGCCTGATCGAGCGCGAGCCGTTCCGCCGCGGCGATATCGCGTCCCTCGCCCAGGTACGGCGCATCGATGCGCGGCCAGGCGAAGGCCGGGAAGCGGGCGGTCTTGTTCGGGTCGGTATTGGTCAGCGACATCGTGTAGCCGGTGCGTCCGTGGAAAGCGCCGGTCAGGTGCATCACCTGGGTGCCGAGACGCGGTGAGCGGCCGTGGCTTTCGTTATGCCTGCTCTTCCAGTCGAAAGCCACCTTGAGCGCGTTCTCCACGGCGAGACCGCCGCCGTCGATGAAGAACAGGTGCGGCAGCCGGGGATCGCCGAGCACCCGCACGAAGGTTTCCACGAAGCGGGCCATGGCGACGGTGTAGATGTCGGAGTTGCTCGGTTTGTTGAGGGCGGCGGCGGCCAGCTCCGCGACGAACGCCTCGTCACCGGCGAGCGCCGGATGATTCATGCCGAGCGCGTTGGAGGCGAAGAAGCCGAACATGTCCAGGTAGACGGTGCCGTCACGTTCGTCGACGAGCTGGCGGCCCTGCGATTGTCGTAGGTCAAGAACCAGCTCGAAGCCATCGGCGAGGATGCTCGCCGACAAGATCTCATGGACTCGGGATGCGGTGGTGACCGATACCTCGTCACCATCCGGGCGGGTGCGCTCCAGTTCGATGGTCACATCCGCAGGGTACGAAAGATTTAGCGAAATCTCTACAACAATACGGAGAAACTCCGGTCAAAGCCTATCTGTCGTAGAATGTCTGCAAGATGATGGTGCTTCGCGTACGGACATTTGCGGTCGCGCGGATCTCCTGCAAGAGCTGCTCCAGGTGCCGGGGCGAGGCCACCCGCACCAGCAGCACATAACTCTCGTCGCCCGCCACCGAGTGGCAGGCCTCGATGCCGGGGATCTGCTGCAACAATGCGGGCGCGTCATCGGGTTGAGACGGGTCGAGAGGAGTGATCGCGACAAATGCCGACAGCAGATGCCCCAGCGCCTCGGGATCGACCTTCGCGGTGTAGCCACGGATCACGCCGCGCGCTTCCAGCCTGCGCACCCGCGACTGCACCGCCGACACCGACAGGCTGGCTTTCTCGGCCAGATTCGACAGGGTCGCCCGGCCATCGGCCATCAGTTCGCGAATCAATAGCCGATCGATGTCGTCGAGAACGGGCTTTGCCGGTGTTTCCGCCATCAGCGAAGGCTAACGCAGCCAACGCGGCCCGTGCAGAAAACTTGTAATCGTTCATTCCGCGACCGGACCCGCATCAGGTACCGGTCACCGACGTCGAAGCGGAGGACCAGATGACCCACATCGTCGGCGAGCACGCCACCCGCACGCTGCCGGGCCGCGCCGAAGCACTGCTCGACGCGCTCGGGGCCGAACTTCCCCCGCCCGGCACGCTGGTCGCGCGCACCCCGATCACCGGCGGGCAACTGGCGACCCTGCGCCCGGACGCCCCCGCCGACGTCGAGGCCGCGATCGACCGGGCCGCCACCGCGTTTCGGAACTGGCGCACGGTTCCCGCGCCGGTGCGTGGTGCGGTGGTGCGCAGGCTCGCCGAACTGCTGCGCGCGCACAAGAACGAGCTGGGCGAGCTGGTCACGCTGGAGGCCGGGAAGATCGGCGCCGAGGCGGTCGGCGAGGTGCAGGAGATGATCGACGTCTGCGAGTTCGCGGTCGGGTTGTCGCGTCAGCTCTACGGGCGCACGATGCCCTCGGAGCGCCCCGGGCACCGGCTGATGGAGACCTGGCATCCGCTGGGCGTGGTCGGAGTGATCTCGGCGTTCAACTTCCCGGTCGCGGTATGGGCCTGGAACACCGCGATCGCGCTGGTGTGCGGCGACACCGTGGTGTGGAAGCCCTCGGAGACCACGCCGTTGACCGGGCTGGCCTGCCATACGCTGCTGCGCCGGGCCGCCGCCGACGTCGGCGCCGATCCGCAGATCCATCAGCTGATCCTCGGCGGCGCCGAGGCCGGCGAGCGGCTCGTGGACGACGAACGGGTGGCGTTGCTGAGCGCGACCGGATCGGTGCGGATGGGCCGCACGGTCGCACCGCGGGTCGCGGCCCGCCTGGGTCGCTGCCTGCTCGAGCTCGGCGGCAACAATGCCGCCATCGTGACGGCGTCGGCGGATCTGGAGCTGGCCGCGCGCGGCATCGTCTTCGCGGCGGCGGGCACCGCCGGCCAGCGCTGCACGACATTGCGGCGATTGATCGTGCACGCCGATGTGGCCGGCCCGCTGCTCGACCGGCTGGAGAGCGCGTATCTGCAACTGCGCGTGGGCAATCCGCTCGAACCCGGTGTGCTGGTCGGCCCGCTGATCGACGCCAGGGCGCATGCGTCGATGATCAAGGCGATCGAGCGCGCACTCGACGACGGCGGGGAATTGATCTGCGGCGGTGAACGCGTGGACGGCTTCGGCGACGACGCCTATTACGTACAACCGGCCATCATCCGGATGCCCGCCCAGACCGCGGTGGTGCGGGAGGAGACCTTCGCCCCGATCCTGTACGTGCTGACCTACCACGATTTCGAGACCGCGATCGAGCTGCACAATGCGGTCCCTCAGGGCCTGTCGTCGTCGGTGTTCACCACCGATCAGCGTGAGGCCGAACGATTCCTGGCCGCCGACGGCTCCGACTGCGGCATCGCCAATGTCAATATCGGCACCTCGGGCGCGGAGATCGGCGGCGCGTTCGGTGGCGAGAAGCAGACCGGCGGCGGACGCGAATCCGGGTCCGATTCGTGGAAGGCCTATATGCGCCGCGCCACCAACACCGTCAACTACTCCGATGATCTGCCGTTGGCACAGGGGATCGAATTCGGCTGAGCCTGCGCGGGCGCACACCTGCGTATCGGTGACCACTCGGTCGATTCGGTCCGGTCAGCGGCCGAACCGCACCGTCCACGCCCCGCGGTGGTGCAGCCGGACCGCGGATCCGGGCGGGACGTCCAGGCGCCAGAACGAAGCGGCGGGGGCATCGAGCGCGACCAGCAGGGCGGCGCGGATCACCGCGGGGTGGGTGACGGCGACCGTCGATCGGCCACCGGCGGCGACCCTGTCGAGCCAGCCGCGGACGCGGCCGATGAGGTCGTCGACGGATTCACCACCGTGTCCGCGAAATCCCGGATCGGTGAGCCAGGCATGTGCCTCGGCGGGATCGAGCGCGGCGAGTTCGCGGCCTCGCCAGCTGCCCGCGTCCAGGTCGCGCAGCGCCGGATCGGACGTGCCCGGCAGGCCGAGCGCCTGCCCGGTCTCACGGGCCCGGCGTTCGGGGGCGAACAGCACCACCGCGCCCGCGGGTGGGCGGAACGGTTCGAGGGCGTTGCGCCCGGCGTCGGTGAGCGATTCGTCGTCGGGGAAGCGCGCGGCACGCATGGCCTCGGTCACACCGTGGCCGATCAGGTCGAGTTTCAGCACGCCGGACACAGCGGCAACGATACGGCGTCGGTGCTGGTCGGGGCCTACGTGTCGGTGCCCGGGTGCACACTGATCTCATGGCCGAGTTCTCCCCCGCGACCCAGGAGTGGTTCGACGGCGCCTTCCCGGCACCGACCGACGCCCAGCTCGGTGCGTGGCGTGCGATCGCGGCCGGTGAACACACCCTGGTCATCGCACCGACCGGCTCGGGCAAGACGCTGTCGGCGTTCCTGTGGGCGATCGACCGGCTGGCCTCCGGAGAGAAATCCGACGAGCCGGGCACCACGGTGCTGTACGTGTCGCCGTTGAAGGCCCTCGCCGTCGACGTGGAACGCAATCTGCGGGCCCCGCTGGTCGGCATCACCCAGACGGCGAAGCGGCTCGGGCTCGACCCGCCGCACATCAGCGTGGGTGTGCGCTCCGGCGACACCAGCGCGAGCGAACGCCGCTCGATGCAGCGCACGCCACCGGACATCCTCATCACCACCCCGGAATCGCTGTTCCTCATGCTCACCTCGGCTGCCAGGGAGACGCTGCGCACCGTGCGGACGGTGATCGTGGACGAGGTGCACGCCATCGCCGGTTCCAAACGCGGCTCCCATCTGGCCTTGTCACTGGCCCGGCTTGACCTGCTCACCGAGCGCCCGGTGCAGCGCATCGGCCTGTCGGCCACCGTGCGCCCGCCCGAAGAGGTGGGCCGATTCCTGGTGGGCAGCGCGCCGCTGACCATCGTCTCGCCGCCGGCGCCGAAGACCTTCGACCTGTCGGTGCGGGTGCCCGTCGCGGATATGACCGAGCCCGGCGAATCGGATCAGCCCGGCTCGATCTGGCCGCATGTGGACGAGGCGATTGTGGACCTGGTGCTCGCCCATCGGTCGTCGATCGTGTTCGCCAACTCCCGCAGGCTGGCCGAACGGCTCACCGCCCGGCTGAACGAGACCTTCGCCGAGCGTGCGGGCGATCCGGTCGAGACCGAGCACGCACCACCCGCGCAACTCGGCGCGTCCACCGAGGTGGTGCACGGTGCGGCGCCGCTGCTGGCTCGGGCGCACCACGGCTCGGTCAGCAAAGAGCAGCGCGCGCTCATCGAAGACGATCTGAAAAGCGGGCGGCTGCGCTGCGTGGTGGCCACCAGCAGCCTCGAGCTCGGCATCGATATGGGTGCGGTGGATCTGGTGGTGCAGGTGGAGGCGCCACCGTCGGTGGCCAGCGGGCTGCAACGGATCGGCCGGGCCGGGCATCAGGTCGGCGAGATCTCGCGCGGGGTGCTGTTTCCCAAGCACCGCACCGACGTCATCCACTGCGCCGTCGCGGCCCAGCGCATGACCACCGGCCAGATCGAGGCCATCCAGATTCCGGCGCATCCACTCGACATCCTCGCCCAGCAGACGGTCGCGGTGTGCGCACTGGAGCCGGTCGACGTCGACGCCTGGTTCGAGGTGGTGCGCGGCACCGGAAGCTATGCGACGCTGCCGCGTTCGGCCTATGAGTCGGTGCTCGATCTGCTGTCCGGGCGGTATCCGTCCGACGAGTTCGCCGAACTGCGCCCGCGGGTGGTGTGGGATCGCGACGCGGGCACGCTGACCGGCAGGCCCGGCGCCCAGCGATTGGCCGTCACCTCCGGTGGCGCGATCCCCGACCGCGGCATGTTCGCGGTGTACATGGTGGGCGAAAAGGCCTCTCGGGTGGGTGAACTGGACGAGGAGATGGTCTACGAATCGCGCGTGGGCGATGTCTTCGCCCTCGGCGCCACGAGCTGGCGGATCGAAGAGATCACCTTCGACCGGGTGCTGGTGACGCCAGCATTCGGCCTGCCGGGCCGGCTGCCGTTCTGGCACGGCGACGGGCTCGGGCGCCCGGCCGAATTGGGCGCGGCGCTGGGTGAATTCATCCGGCGCGCGGGTCAGGTAGCCGAGCGCGCGCAGCCGGACGGCAGTAGCCGGCGCCCCCGATCCGAGCTCGCCGATCACGATGGGGTGCCGTCACCGGATGGCACCGCCGGGGCCGGCTCCCGCGGCGCGACGGGCTCGCGCACCCGTGCGGCGGCACCCACCGCCCCGGCGCACGACGGGCTGGCCGAGTTGGTCGGCGCGGCCGGGCTGGACGAGAACGCCGCCTCGAATCTGCTTGCGTTGCTGGATGATCAGCGCGCAGCGACCGGACGGCTGCCCACCGACCGCATGCTGATCGTTGAACGTTTCCGTGACGAGCTCGGTGACTGGCGGCTGGTGCTGCACTCCCCCTACGGCCTGCCGGTACACGCACCGTGGGCGCTCGCGGTGGGCGCGCGGCTGCGGGAACGCTTCGGGGTCGACGCCGCACCGAACGCCTCCGACGACGGCATCGTGGTGCGGCTGCCGGACACCACCGACGATCCGCCCGGCGCCGAACTGTTCGTCTTCGAACCCGATGAGATCGACGACATCGTCACCGAGCAGGTCGGCGGCTCGGCCCTGTTCGCCTCCCGCTTCCGCGAGTGCTCGGCCCGTGCCCTGCTGCTGCCGCGCCGCGATCCGGGCAAACGTGCCCCGCTGTGGCAGCAACGTCAGCGCTCGGCGCAGCTGCTCGATGTGGCGCGCAAGTTCCCGGATTTCCCGATCCTGCTGGAGACGGTGCGCGAATGCCTGCGCGACGTCTACGATCTGCCAGCGTTGAGCGAACTGCTCGGGCGGGTGGCGCGGCGGCAGGTGCGGCTGATCGAGGTGGAGACAGCGACGCCGTCACCGTTCGCGAACGCGCTGCTGTTCGATTACATCGGTCAATTCATGTACGACGGCGACAGCCCGCTGGCCGAACGGCGAGCGGCGGCGTTGTCGCTGGATTCGAGCCTGCTGGCCGAACTGCTGGGGCGGGTGGAGCTGCGGGAGCTGCTAGACGCGTCGGTCATCGAGCAGACCGAGCGCGAGCTGCAACGGCTCACCCCCGAACGCCTGGCCCGCGACGCCGAAGGCCTGGCCGATCTGCTGCGGCTGCTCGGACCGCTCACCGCCGCCGAGGCGGCCGAACGATGCCGCGAGGATCCGGCGCCGTGGTTCGCCGAGCTGGTCCAGGCCCGGCGCGCCCTCGAGGTTTCCTTCGCCGGCCGCACCTGGTGGGCGCCGGTGGAGGATGCGGCCCGATTACGTGATGCGCTGGGCGTTCCGCTGCCCATCGGCACCCCGGCCGCGTTCATCGAACCGGTAGCCGACCCGCTCGGCGATCTGGTGGCGCGCTATGCCCGCACGCACGGCCCGTTCGGGGTGGATGCGGTGGCAGCCAGGTTCGGTCTCGGCACCGCGGTCGCCGCTGGTGCCCTGCATCGGCTGGCAGCCGAGAAACGAGTGGTCGAGGGCGAATTCACGCCGGCTGCGACAGGTTCGGAATGGTGTGACGCCCAGGTGCTGCGCCGCCTGCGCCGACGCAGCCTGGCCGCCGCCCGCCATGAGGTCGAGCCGGTGTCCACCGCGACCTTCGGGCGTTTCCTGCCCGCCTGGCAACATCTCGGCACCGGCGAGCTGCGCGGAATCGACGGTGTGGCCGCGGTGGTGGAACAGCTGGCCGGCGTGCCGATCCCGGCCTCCGCCCTGGAATCGCTGGTACTGCCGGCCCGGGTGCGCGACTACTCCCCCGCCATGCTGGACGAACTCATGGCCACCGGTGAAGTGCGCTGGTCCGGGCACGGCGCCATCAACGCCAAGGACGGCTGGATCGCGCTGCACCTCGCCGACCAAGCACCGGTGACCTTGCCCCCGGCCGACGACATCGAACTCACCGAAACCCACCTGCGCCTGCTCACCGCACTCGGCGCCCAGCTACCGGCGTGGTCACCGGGTTCCCCGACGCCATCGACCACACTTGTCGACCTGGATGCGCCCGACATCAGCCCTGATCCCACTGCGGTACAACAGGGTTCACCACCCGATGACATCTCCGATGGCAGCGGGACGGTGGAGGTCGGCGCCCCTGCGTCGGGGCGCGCCGCGGCTACCGCAGACAATGCCGACGGGCCAGGAGCACCGCCGCCCACCAACGGGGCGATATCGGAGGGCGCGGGGTCGCCCCGCCCAGCCGAGCGATCGGCGCTGATGCGGGTGCCGCCACAGCTACATGGCGGTGGCGCCTACTTCTTCCGGCAGCTCTCCGATGCCACCGGCCTGCTCGACGATGCCGCGGTGGCGGACGCACTGTGGGAGCTGGTCTGGGCCGGACTCGTCTCAGGCGACACCTTCGCTCCGGTGCGGGCCCGCTTGGCCGGTTCTACCCGGACGCCGACCGCGCACCGCTCACCACGCCGCACCCCGCGCGGCCGGGCCTACCTCCCGCGCCAGGCGCTGCCCACCCGTTCCGGCCCGCCGACGGTCGCCGGACGCTGGTCGCTTCTCCCGGACCGGCTGACCGACAACACGATTCGCGCGCACGCCACCGCCGATCTGCTCCTGGAACGCTACGGCGTGCTCACCAGGGGCTCGGTGCAGAGCGAAGGCGTGGCGGGTGGTTTCGCGCTGATGTACCGGGTGCTCACCGAATTCGAGGACCGTGGCCGTTGCCGGCGCGGCTATTTCATCGACTCCCTCGGCGGCGCCCAGTTCTCCACCACCGATGTGGTCGACCGGCTTCGGTCCTTCGACGGCGACCGCGGCCGCGGCAGTGCGAACGGGCCCGACGGTGCGGCGCTGGCATTGGCCGCCTGCGATCCGGCCAACCCGTACGGCGCCGCCCTGCCCTGGCCCAAGGGCGACGGCGAGTCCGGGCACCGGCCAGGCCGCAAGGCGGGCGCGCTCGTGGTCCTGGTCGGCGGTGAGCTGGTGCTGTATCTGGAACGCGGCGGTAAGACGCTGCTCACCTTCACCGAGGATCCCACCGCCCGGCAGCGGGCGACGCGGGCACTGGCCGCGCTGGTACACGAGCGCAGGGTCGATTCGCTGGTGATCGACCGGGTCGACGGCGAATCGGTGCACGGCAACACCTTCGCCGCCTTCCTCACCGACGCCGGTTTCGCCGCCACTCCGCGCGGCCTGCGCCTACGAGGACGCCCGTGAGCACCCGGGCCGACGGAGCGGGCGATGCCCGAGGGTGACGTCGTCTACCGCACCGCGCAACGACTACGGGCGGCGCTGGCCGGGCAGGTGCTGACCCGCAGCGATTTCCGCGTCCCCCGCTATGCCACCGTCGACCTGCGCGGACAGACCGTGGACAGCGTCGGCAGCTACGGCAAGCACCTGTTCGTCCGCACCGACACCGTCAGCATTCACACCCACCTGAAAATGGAGGGCAGCTGGCGGGTGTTCCATTGCGGGCAGCGCTGGACGAAACCGCGGGTCACCGCCCGGCTGGTGCTGGCCACCGACGAGGTGGAGGCGGTCGGCTTCTCGCTCGGCGTGGTCGAGGTGCTGCGCCGCGCCGAGGAGCAGCGCGTCATCGAACACCTCGGACCCGATCTGCTCGGCCCGGAGTGGGATCCGGCCGAAGCGGTCGACCGGCTGATCCGGCAGCCCGACGAACCCATCGGGATCGCGCTGCTCGATCAGCGCAATCTGGCCGGCATCGGCAATATCTATCGCAGCGAGGTGTGCTTCCTGCGTCGCGTGCACCCGGCCACGCCGGTCGCCGCCGTGCCGGATCTGCTCGCCCTGGTCAACGAGGCGCACCGGGTGCTCACCACCGCCGCACAGCAACCACCGTGGCGCCCGCTGGTCTACGGCCGGCACCGGATGCCGTGCCAGCGCTGCGGCACCACCATCGCGGTAGAGCTGCTCGGCGAGAGCGCACCACCCGCGGACCGGATCTCGCGGCGCGAGCGCGGCATCTACTTCTGCCCGCGGTGCCAACCAGCGGTAACGATGTGATTTGCCATTCAATTGCTAATGATTCAACGAGTTCGCACGACAAGGACGGCAGTAGTCGATTTCGCCGACCGATCGAAAGCGAGCACTCATGCGGGCACCGACGACGCGGCAGCGCCTGGCCGCCATCGCCGGCCGCATCGTGACCACTGTGCTCGCCCTCCTGGCCACCGCCCTGTTCAGCTACCTGCTGCTACATGGCGGCGGTCCCGCCGCGCCCCTCGCGCCGCCCGCCCCCGCGCCGCCCACACCACAGATCGAGCGCTTCTCCATCTCTCACTAGACCGGTCGTCATAATTCACGTAACGTCTCCGTCGTGACTACACGCACGGACTCCCGGCAGCGATTCATCGACGCCGCCGTCGATCTCTTCCACACCCAGGGCTATCACGCCACCGGACTCAACCAGCTGGTCACCGCGGGGGGCGCGCCCAAGGGCTCGCTGTACTTCCATTTCCCCGGCGGCAAGGAACAACTCGCCGCCGAGGCCGTCGACCAGGCGGGCAAGCTGCTGCGCGAGCGGCTCGCGGTCGCACTCGAACACGGCGACATCGATAGCGTCGTCGACCAGTTGACCGCCAACCTCGTCGCCTCCGATTTCGCGCGCGCCTGCCCACTGGCCTCGGTCGCGCTCGATGCCGCCGACAGCGAACCGATCCGCGCCGCGTGCGCGGGCGGTTTCGAATCCTGGCGGCTGACCATCGCGGATTACCTGCGCGCCAAGGGCATCGATGCCGAGCGCGCCGAACAACTGTCCACAGTGGCGCTCGCCATGCTCGAGGGCGCGCTGCTACTCGCCAAGACCAGCCGCGATATCGCCCCGCTGCGCACGGTCGCCGACCACCTTCGCACCCTCATGGACCAGGAGTTGTCCCGATGAAGATCCATCACCTCGACGGCGGAACGATGCGGCCCTTCGGCGGCCGGCTGATCAGCGGCACCGGCGGTCTGCTGCATCGCGGCGAAATGGTCTGCCACTGCGTGCTGATCGAGCACGACACCGGTCTGGTACTGGTGGAGACCGGCATCGGCGAGCAGGCGGTGCGGCGCCCGTCCGAATGGCTCGGCGCCCAATTCCTGCAGATGACCCATCCGGTGCTCGATCTCGAACGGACCGTCGCCCGCCAGATCGAGCGGCTCGGCTACCGGCGCGAGGACGTCCGCGATATCGTGCTGACCCACCTCGACCTCGATCACGCGGGCGGTCTCGCCGATTTCCCGCACGCGCGCGTGCACGTCTACGCCGAGGAGATGCGGGCACTCGAAGGTACCTATGGTCCGCGAGAACGGTTCCGCTATCGCGCGATCCAGTTCGCGCACGGCCCGAAGTGGCAGGTGCACGGCGAACACGGCGAGCCGTGGTTCGGCTTCGAAGCGGTCCGCGAGCTGGCCGGTCTGCCGCCGGAGATCCTGCTGGTACCGCTGGCCGGGCACACCCGCGGGCATGCGGGCGTCGCGGTCGACACCGGTGACGGATGGCTGCTCAGCGCGGGCGACTCGTACTTCCACCCCGGCGTCCTCGAAGCCCATCCACATCAACCGCTCGGCATCGCCGCCTTCGAACGGTTCGTCCAGACGGTGCCCGAGGCCAGGGCGAACAATCAGCAGCGCCTGCGGGAGCTGATCGCTGCCGAGGGTGATCAGGTGCGGATCTTCAGCGCCCATCACGCCGGCGAGCTGCGCGCACTGCAGGCCGCCGCAGTCTGATTCGGCCGCAGGCAGGCGCGTCCGGGTGCGGACGCGCCTGCCCTGAGCATCACCGATCCAGCGGTACCGGCTCCAGAATCTCCGGACGCGGCTCCGGCGCGGCCACCCGCAACGCGTCGGCGCATTCGTCGTCGGGCTCGGCCTGGGAACGGATCTCGGCATCGACCCTGGCCAGGTACAGGCCGACCTCACGGTCGACGTCGTCATCGCCCCAGCCCAGCACCGGCGCCACCAGTCGGGCGACCTGCTCGGCGCAGTCGGCGCCGCGATGGGAGTACTCGATGGAGATGCGGGTGCGCCGGGCCAGGATGTCGTCCAGGTGCAGCGCGCCCTCCGCGGCGGCCGCGTAGACCACCTCGACCTGGAGGTAGGACGGTGCGTCGGTCAGCGGTTGCAGCAGTTCGGGTTTGCCCTCGGCCATGGCCATCACCTCATCGATGAGCGAGCCGTAGCGGTCGAGCAGATGCTTGATCCGGTACGGGTGCACACCGTAGGCCTCGGCCAGCTGCACGGTCTGATTGACCAGCGCGAAGTAGCCGTCGGCGCCCAGCAGCGGCACCTTCTCGGTGATCGAGGGCGAGACCCGGGCCGGAATGTCCTGCGCCGCCTCGTCGACGGCGTCGTAGGCCATCACCCGGTAGGTGGTGTATTTGCCGCCGGCGATGGCGACCAGACCGGGTGCGATCCGGGCGACGGCGTGCTCGCGCGAGAGCTTGGAGGTGTCGTCGCTCTCCCCGGCCAGCAGCGGCCGCAGCCCGGCGTACACGCCGTCGATATCGTCGTGGGTCAACGGGGTGACCAGCACCCGGTTGACATGCTCTAGCAGGTAGTCGATATCGGCCTTGGTCGCCGCCGGGTGCGCGAGGTCCAGATTCCAGTCGGTGTCGGTGGTGCCGATGATCCAGTGGCTGCCCCACGGGATCACGAACAACACCGAGGTGGCGGTGCGCAGGATGATCGCCGCATCGCTGACGATCCGGTCGCGCGGCACCACGATGTGCACGCCCTTGGACGCCCGCACATGGAAACGTCCACGCTGATGCGAGAGGGCCTGGATCTCGTCGGTCCACACGCCGGTCGCGTTGATCACCACATGCGCGCGGGTTTCGGTGGTGCGCCCGTCCTCGCTGTCGCGCAGCTTCACCCCGACCACCCGGTCCGCCTCCCGCAGGAAGCCGACCACCTGCGTCGAGGTGCGGATCACGGCACCGTAGTGGGCGGCGGTACGGGCCACGGTCATGGTGTGGCGGGCGTCGTCGACGACGGTGTCGTAGTAGCTGATGCCGCCGATCATCGAATCGCGGCGCAGCCCGGGCGCCAGCCGAAGCGCGCCGTGCCTGCTCAGATGACGTTGCCCTGGAACCGATTTAGCGCCGCCCATGGTGTCGTAGAGCAACAACCCCGACGCCACATACGGCCGCTCCCACACCCGGTGGGTGAGCGGGTAGAGGAAGCGCAGCGGCTTCACCAGATGCGGCGCCAGCGTCGACATGGACAGCTCGCGTTCGGCCAGCGCCTCCCGGACCAGGCCGAACTCCAGCTGCTCCAGATATCGCAGACCGCCGTGGAACATCTTCGACGAGCGACTCGACGTCCCGGAGGCCAGATCGCGCGCCTCGACCAGCGCCACCCGCAACCCACGGGTCGCGGCATCGAGGGCGATGCCCGCACCCACCACACCGCCGCCGACGACGACCACGTCGAAGTGGTCTTTGCCCAGCCGGGCCCAGGCGTCCAGCCGCTGCTGCGGCCCGAGGAACTGCGAATCGGGCTTCTTGGTCATGCTCGGCTCCTCCAACCGACGCAAGCGCCGGAGGTCGACGTTGTGGTCTGTGATCGGGCGATCGAGCTTCTCTGACACCTTATCGCCGCATCGGCCGCGCTCGCGTGTGACGCCCTCGGGCGCGGGCGGACCCGCTGATCCGGGCCGCGCACCGCCACGGTGCCGGGTTGTCCCGAGGCCACCGTGACCGGCCGCGGGTTCCGGTAACCTGCTCCAATGCGACGCTATGTGGCCGCCATCGACCAGGGGACGACGTCGAGCCGGTGCATCATTTTCGACCGCTCGGGGCGGGTCGCGGGCATCGCCCAGCGCGAGCACGAACAGATCTTCCCGCGCCCGGGCTGGGTGGAACACGATGCCGAAGCGATCTGGCACAACACCGAACACGTCCTCGGCGAAGCGCTGACCGCCACCGGCATCACCGCAGCCGATATCGCGGCGGTCGGCATCACCAATCAGCGGGAGACCACGGTGGTCTGGGATCGCGCCACCGGCAAGCCCATCCACAACGCCATCGTCTGGCAGGACACCCGCACCGAGGCGCTGTGCACCGAGCTGGCCGGCGAGGTCGGGCGCACCCGGTATCAGGATCGCACCGGTCTGCCGCTGTCGACCTATTTCGCCGGCCCGAAACTGCGCTGGATCCTCGACCATGTCGAGGGCGCCCGCGAGCGCGCCGAGGCCGGTGAGCTGTGCTTCGGCACCGTCGACAGCTGGGTGCTGTGGAATCTCACCGGAGAGCACCTGACCGACGTCACCAATGCCTCGCGCACCATGCTGATGGATCTGCGCACCCTGCAATGGGACGGCCAGATCTGCGCCGAATTCGGCGTGCCAGAGGCGATGCTGCCGCGGATCCGCAGTTCCTCCGAGGTGTATGCCGAGATCACCTCGGGTCCGCTCGCCGGAGTACCGGTCGCAGGCATCCTCGGCGATCAGCAGGCGGCCACCTTCGGCCAGGCCTGCCTGTCTCCCGGCGATGCCAAGAACACCTACGGCACCGGCAATTTCATGCTGCTCAATACCGGCACCACACCGGTGTTCAGCAAGCACGGACTGCTCACCACCGTCTGCTACCGGCTCGGTGACCAGGCGCCGGTGTACGCGCTGGAAGGCTCCATCGCCGTCACCGGATCACTCGTGCAATGGTTCCGCGACAATCTCGGCATCATCTCCTCGGCCGCCGAGATCGAACCGCTGGCGCGCAGCGTCGACGACAACGGCGGCGCCTATATCGTGCCCGCGTTCTCCGGTTTGTTCGCCCCGCGCTGGCGGCCGGACGCGCGCGGGGTCATCGCGGGGCTCACGCGTTTCGTGAACAAGGCCCACTTGGCCAGGGCCGTCCTCGAATCCACCGCGTTCCAGACGCGTGAGGTCACCGACGCCATGCGCGCGGACGCCGAATCCGAGCAGCTGCGACTGGAATTGACGACGTTGAAGGTCGACGGCGGGATGGTGAACAACGAGCTGCTCATGCAATTCCAGGCCGATATCCTCGGCGTCCCGGTGGTGCGCCCGGTCGTCAACGAGACCACCGCGCTCGGTGCCGCGTACGCGGCCGGTCTCGCGGTCGGCTACTGGGCAGGCACCGACGACATCCTGGACAACTGGGCGGCGGACAAGACCTGGGAGCCGAGCATGAGCGACACCGACCGGCAGACCCGGCTCGACGCCTGGAACAAGGCGGTCGAACGCACCTACAACTGGGCTGACTGAGCCCCGGTCGCGACGCCGCGAGCCACGCACGGCCCGCGCCCTCCTCGACCGCGCCCCAAGGCTTTCACCGACTACCGCGAGTCTCTGGTCATTCGCACTCGTGCTTCTGCGTGCACTAGGCACCTGCGCGATCACCTGAGCGGGTGCGCCAGGCCGAACCCGGCGCTATACGGTGGCAACCGCGCGCTGCGCGATGACCGCGCGCTCGAGCCGGTCCACCGCTTCGGCGAGTGCGTCCGCTGCGCCGGTGGTGAAGCACATGCGCAGCGAATGCGGGTACGGGGTGCTCACCGAGAACGCTTGACCGGGGACGTAGGCGACGCCGGCGTCGAGGGCGTGGGTGAGCAGCGCCCCGGTGTCCGTGCCGTCGGTGAAATCGGCCCAGATGAACATGCCGCCGGCGGCGTCGGAGCAGGTGAGCCGATCACCGAAGCGCGCACGCAGCGCGCCTGCAAGCGCTTTCGCGCGTTCGGCGTAGGCGGCGCGCACGGTGTCGATGTGGGCGGTGAGCCATTCGGTGTCGGCCAGCAGATCGGCCGCGATCTGCTGGGTCAGCGCCGAACCGCACAGGTCGGCGCCCTGTTTGAGCAGCTCGACCGCCCGGCACACCGGATTCGGCGCGACCATCCAGCCCACCCGCAACGTCGGCGCGAGGATCTTGGAGGAACTCGACAGGCGGATCACATTCGATGAGTAGGTCGCGACGGGAGCCGGCGCGGGCTGGTCGAACCACAGTTCGCCGTAGGGATCGTCCTCGATCACCCAGAAGCCGTAGCGCTCGGCCAGGGCCGCCAGCTCCTGCCGCCGCGCCGGACTCATGGTGACCCCGCCCGGGTTGTGGAAGTTGCTCACCGTATGCACCACCGCAGGCCGCTCCCCACCGGCCAGCAGCTCGCCCAACAGGTCCATCCGCAGGCCTTCGGCATCCAACGGCAGCGCGACGATGCGCGCGCCGGCTGCCCGGAACACCTGAAGCGCGCCGACGTAGGCGGGATCTTCGACGACGACCAGCGCGCCCGGGTCGAGCAGCACCTCCGACAGCAGCGACAACGCCTGCTGCGATCCGTGCGTGACGAACACCTCGTCCAGCGCGACGGTGCGCCCCAACCGCGCGCTCTCTCGTTCGGCGAGGACGGTACGCAGCGGCCTCCAGCCGGGCGATTCGGTGTATTGCAGGGCGGCATCCTGGCGCAGCGCGGCGTCGGCGGCTACCGCGATCCGCTCCCCCGGCATCAGCGCCGCATCGGGCAGACCACCGGCAAGGCTGATGATCTCCGCGCGCGCGGTGAGTTTGAGCAGGTCACGGATGGCCGAACTGGTCAGACCGTTCAGGCGGCCGGCCAGCGGCGGTAGGTGCTGCGACATGGAACCTCCAGGGATTACGCGAGGTGCGCCTGTCCCACTGTCGCATACCGGGGACCATGATGTGAAATAATCATCCCATGATTTGAGACACCCTGGCGTTCACGAGAAACGACAACGGCCCCATCCCGAGTGCGGGATGAGGCCGTTCGCTGCTGCGCAGATCAGCGTCGTGAGGGGACCTTGCAGTCCTTCGTGACGCCGGGCTGGCACGGCGGCTTCTTCTTGGTGTCCTTGCAGTCGGTGCTCACACCCGGCTGACACGGACCGGCAAGCGCGATGGACGGTGCCAACGCGGGGCCAACCCCCACCAGACCGATCGTGAGCGCGACACCGGCAACCAATTTCTTCATGGATACTCCCTCCCTAGAGTCAGCTCGAACAGTACCCGACGGCAGCGGGTGCGGCAATAGGCGGTTCGAACGAAACGCCTTGGGGCAGTAGCGATTTCCTATCGCCGCCGGCTGAGCTGGCACCAGGGAGGGCTGGGTCAGCGGTCCAGGATGGCGAAGATCAGGTGCTTGCCGTTCTGGTCGATGGTCTGCACCGTCTGCGGGTAGAGGTTGGTGGTGCCGTCGGGCTGATGTACCGCCAGATCGACGTCGAAGACGTTCGGTTGCCGTTCGGTCATTCGCAGGCAGTACGTGGTGCCCTGTGGGATCTGCTCATCGATGACCTTTTGCAGATCGGCGGCCGGCAGCACGTTCGCGTCCGAGGCGGCGAAGCTGCGAGCTTTCGCGCCGTCGCGAGCCGTATAGAACGCATGCTGATATCCGAGAATGGCGCCGGCCCCGCTCGCGGTATCACCCGGACCGTTGCCCACGGTGACTTTGCCGTCCTTGCTCGCCGGACAGCTCAGCGCGGCCGTGGTCGTCGGCGCCTGCGCCGATTCCGCTCCACTGTCGTCACCGGTCATCATGACGATCACCACGGTGAGCGCGACCAGCACGGCTACGACGACGGCCGAGCCGGCGATGATCGGCCCGAGCGGACGCTTCTTCTTGGCCGGACGGGCCAGCGCCTCGGTCACCGACTGCGGGGTGAGGCGCTTGGCGATCGGATCGTCGGCCCAGGACAGGCCCGGCTCCGGTGTGGGCTCGGCCGGCGGGGTCGGCGGCTCGCCGGAGGTGGTCGGCCGATTCCACCAGCTGCTGTCGTCCTCGGTCGACATCCGGGCGGTGCGATCCTCGCCGGCGTCGGCGGGTTCCGGGCGCGGCGGGCGTGGTGGATTGTCCGGGAACGTGGTGCTGTCGGGTGCCCGGAACTGCGGCGGCGGTGCGGGCACGCTCGCCGGCGGCTCGGGTGCGGGCTCACCGGCTGGTCGCCAGGTCAGGCCGGGCTTTTCCGGTGCGGGTTCGGGCTTCCAGCCGGGCCCGGGGGTGGTGGGTGGTCCGAAATCGCCGAGCGGAGGACCGAAGTTCGATACCGGAGGTCCGAAGTCTCCTACCGGTGGGCCGAAATCCGATCCTCCGGACCCGCTGTCCTTGCCTTCGCCGTCGCCGGACACACCCAATCCTTTCCCCGGAACACACGTATGGGGCGGCCGCGAACGACCGCCCCAACGCCCATTCAGCACATTTCAGTACTGGAGTGAACCACCCCACTGGGTGGTGACGCCAGCGACATTGATCGTCTGCGGGGCCATGTCACCCGGTTGCACGATAGTCGGCAGTTTAACCTGCGCGGCCGCTTCGAGCGCGGCGGCGCCGCCCGGCTGCTGGGCGATCCACTGCTCGACGTTCGCCTTGGCGGCATTGATCTGGGTGGTGTCGAGGACGGTCTCGAACTTGTTGTCGGCCAGGCCCGCACCGCCGGTGAAGGTGTTCACCTTGATGTGGTTCTCGTCCAGGAACTCCCACGCGATGCCCGCGTCACCGCGACCGGTGGGCGTGCTGTATCCGACGGTGCCGACGTAGCCGGCCTCGTTGGTGAAGTGGTGGGTGTTGGCCAGATAGCCGGGTGCCAGCGAACCACCGTCGATGGTGGCGCCGACCTCGGCGTGCGGGCCCGTCATCTCGACGACCGGCGCGGCGGGAGCAGCCTCGATGCGCGGGGCCTCCCACTGCGGCTGCACCAGCGTCTGGGTCTCGGACTCGGTGCCGGGCTCGATGGTCTGAGCGGTCTCGGGGTCGATGGCCGGCTGGGCCTCGGTGCCCTCTTCCGGGGTGACGGCCTGGCCGGTGCGCGGGTCGACGACGCCAGGACGGTTCGGATCGACCTCGCCCGGCTTCTGATCCGGCACGACGACCGGCTGGACGGGACCGCTCTGGCCGGGCACCGGCAGCGGCGCGACACGCGGCGCGGTGACGCCGGGCTGGCGCGGCGCGGCCAGCTTCGGGTCCTTCTGGTCGTTGTCGGTGTTCGGGGTGGTGACGCCCGGCTGGCTCGGCGTGGCGTTGCCCTGCGGGTTCTCCGGCTTCGCCGGGTCGGTGACGCCGGGCTGGGTCGGCGACTGCGACTGCTCCGGCTGGGTGGTACCCGGCTGGCTCGGCGACTCGTCCTGCGTCGGCGCCGGGGCCTCGGGCTGCTCGTTCGGAACGGCCCCCGCCGGCGATGCGAACAGAGTGGCTACGGCCGCCGCGGTGGCCAGCGGCAACGAAGTACTCGCCATCGCTCGCTGCGCCCGACTCGGCTTACGATGTTTCACTTTTCGCCCAATCCCTTCCCGGGTGCGGTCGCACCGACCGCACTCAGCTGTCTTTGGTGAGACGCTCGGACTGCCAACAGCCCAGGCTGCCCGCCGTTCGCGTCAGGAAAGGAAACCCCCCGACACCAAACCACACGACCACCCATCGATCGCATCTCTGCCGGAAGTGAACCACAACTGCCCGGCCCAGGCAACGTGACGAAACCTACCCACTGACAGGAACACTCGACACGCTGGACGAACCGCCCGGCTCAGTCCAGATCGTCGTGACGCATGAGCTGGCGCGCGGCTTCGGTCACCGATCCGGTCAACGAGGGATACACCGAGAAGGTCTGCGCCAGATCGGTGACGGTCAGATTGTTCTGCACCGCAAGAGCAATCGGCAGGATCAGCTCGGACGCGATCGGCGCCACCACCACACCGCCGATGACCACACCGGTGGCCGGACGGCAGAAGATCTTGACGAAGCCACGCCGCAGCCCCGACATCTTCGCGCGCGGATTGGTGTTCAACGGCAGCATCACCGTGCGGGCCGGGACCTCGCCGTTGTCGATGGCGGTCTGGCTGACGCCGACGGTCGCGATCTCGGGCCGGGTGAACACGGCCGAGGCAACGGTCTTGAGCCGAATCGGATTCACGCCCTCGCCGAGCGCGTGGTACATCGCGATGCGGCCCTGCATCGCGGCCACCGAGGCCAGCGGCAGCAGGCCGGTGCAGTCGCCCGCGGCGTAGATGCCCGGTACCGAGGTGCGCGACACCCGGTCGACGCGCAGGTAGCCGCGGTCGAGTTCGATGCCGACGCGCTCCAAGCCGAGATCATCGGTATTGGGCGTCGAACCGACGGTCATCAGCGCATGCGATCCGGAGACGGTGCGCCCATCGGCCAGCTTGACCACGACGCCGTCGGCGGTGCGCTCCACGGCATCGGCACGCGCGTGCTTGACCAGCTCGACACCGCGCTCGGCCAGCGCGTCCTCCAGCACCAGCGCCGCGTCGGCGTCCTCACCGGGCAGCACCCGGTCGCGGCTGGACACCAGCTTCACCCGCACGCCCATTTCGGTGTAGGCGGAAACGAATTCGGCGCCGGTGACACCGGAACCGACCACCACCAGGGTCTCCGGCAGCTCGGTCAGGTCGTAGAGCTGGCGCCAGTTGAGGATGCGCTCGCCGTCGGGTTCGGCGCCGGGCAGCACCCGCGGGCTGGCACCGGTGGCGATCAGCACCACCTCGGCCTCGATTGTCTGCTCGGTGCCGTCGGCGAGCGCGGCGCGCACCCGATGGGCGGCAAGGCCGGAGCCCGAATCGATCAACTGCCCGCGCCCGGCCAGCACCGTCACCCCGACGGTCTGCAACTTCGAGCGGATATCCGAGGACTGGGCCAGCGCCAGCGCCTTCACCCGCGAATGCACCTCCGGCAACGACACCGTGGCCTGGCTCGGATCGAGAGTGATGCCGAGATCGCGGGCGCGGCGCAGATCGGTGCGCACCCCGGTCGAGGCGATGAAGGTCTTCGACGGCACGCAGTCCCACAGCACGCACGCTCCGCCGATGCCGTCGGAATCGATCAGCGTGACCTCGGCGCCGTGCTGGGCCGCCACCAGTGCGGCCTCGTATCCGGCCGGTCCGCCACCGATGATCGCAATGCGGGTCATGGATACCTCCGCTCGAGCAGTTGCACCGGGATCTCCGGTTCGGCATCAACGTTATCCGCCCTGAGCCGTGCCGCCGCGTTGCGGTAGGCCGCGCCGCGAGCACGGCAAATCCGATACCGGTTACCCTTTCCTCGTGCCGATCTACGCCGCTTACGGGTCCAACATGGACTCGTCCCAGATGCTCGAGCGCTGTCCGCACTCCCCGATGTTCGGGACGGGGTGGCTGGAGGGCTGGCGCCTCACCTTCAGTGGCGACGACATCGGCTGGGAAGGCCCGCTCGCCACCGTCGTCGAGGAACCCGGTTCCCGGGTGTTCGTCGTGCTCTACGACGTCTCCCCCGAGGACGAGCAGCGGCTGGACCGCTGGGAGGGCTCCGATTTCGGGATCCACCGCAAGATCCGGCTACGCGTCACCCCGAATCCCGGTAGCGGCACCGAACCCATCCTGGCCTGGCTGTATGTGCTCGACGCCTACGAGGGCGGGCTGCCATCGGCCCGCTACCTGGGTGTGATGGCCGACGCCGCGGAGAAGGCGGGCGCGCCCGAGGAGTACGTGCACGCCCTGCGCACCCGCAACAGCCGCAACGTCGGCCCGGGCAATTTCAGCGCCTGATTCAGCCTGCCTGGAGCACGATGTTGCTCAGTACCCGCACGCCCACAGCGAGCGCGCGCTCATCGATGTCGAAGGTGGGCTGGTGCAGGTCGAGTTGGTCGCCTTCGCCGGACCAGACGCCGAGGCGCGCCATCGCACCGGGGACCTCCTCCAGATACCAGGAGAAGTCCTCGCCGCCGCCGGACTGTGGTGTGTCGGCGAGGGCGTCGGGACCGACGGCGCGGATGGCGTCCTCGAACATCCGGGTGGAGTGTTCGTCGTTGACCACGGGCGGCACGCCGCGCCGGTAATTGAGCTGATACCGCACGCCGGTGGGCGCCAGCAGGCCGTCGACGATCTCGTGCACCATCGGCTCCAGCAGTGACCAGGTGGCGTGGTCGCCGGTGCGGACGGTGCCGGTGAGCATGCCGGTCTGCGGTATCGCATTCGGCGCCTTGCCCGCGCTGACCGCACCCCACACCATGACGGTGCTGGTGCGCGGATCGATGCGACGGCTCAGCAGCCCGGGCAGCCCGGTGATCACCGTGCCGATGGCGTAGACCAGATCGCTGGTCAGATGCGGACGCGAGGTGTGCCCGCCCGGCGAGTCGAGCACCAGCTCGACGGTGTCGGCGGCCGAGGTGATCGCACCCACCCGCACCCCGACCCGGCCCACTTCGAGCCGCGGATCGCAGTGCAGCGCGAAGATCCGCTCCACGCCCTCCATGGCGCCCGCGGCGACCACATCGAGCGCGCCACCCGGCATCACTTCTTCGGCCGGCTGGAACACCAGCCGCACGCCCACCGGCAGATCGGCATCGGCCAGCGCCAGCGCGGTGCCGAGCAGGATGGTGGTGTGCGCGTCGTGCCCGCACGCGTGCGAGACGCCGGGGACGGTGGAGGCGAAGCTCAGGCCGGTGAACTCCTGCATCGGCAGGGCGTCCATATCGGCGCGCAGCGCGATCCGCGGGGTGTCGGGGCCGATATCGCAGATCAGGCCGGTGCCGCCGGGCAGCACACGCGGGGTGAGGCCGGCCTTGGTGAGCCAGGTGGCGACGAATTCGGTGGTACCGAACTCGGTGCGGGACAGTTCCGGGTTGGCGTGGATGTGGCGGCGCCACTGGACGAGGTCCACCGTGTGCTCGGCCAGCCACGCGTCGACCACGTCCTGGCCGGTCCGCGCTGCCTTCGATAGGGCGGCGGCCCCGGTGGCCTTGGTGGTTACGGGTGGCTGCGTGGTCACGCGCGCTGCCTCTTCCGGCCCCGTCGCTCGCGCCGCCGGACTACTCACCGAATTTCCTCCTGTCGCTGAACGAGCCGTTGCAACAACCTGTCCCTGTGTAGTGCATCGCCGGCAACCGCGATCGCGGTACGCGCGAGCGCCGTCGCCGCATCGATCACCGCTCGGTCGGCCGAGGCGTTGACGCTGGCCGCGGCGAAACCGGGCTGATGCGTCACCGCGCCATCGGCATCGATCCCGATGACCGGGTGTATCCCCGGGATGACGTTGGTGACGTTGCCCATGTCCGTGCTCCCGAGCGGGCGCTGCGCTTCGAGCTCGGGCGCGATCGGCGTCCGTCCCAGGCCGGCGATCTGCTCTCGATAGGCAGACAGTAGTGCCGGATCGGGGGTGAGCTCGGTATAGGTGGGCGCGAGCGTCCGTATGTCGTGGGTGCAGCCGGTCGCGAGGGCGCCCGCCTCGAAGCAATCGGATGCGCGTCGCATCAGTTCGCCGAGGGATGCGGAGTCGGCTGCGCGTAGGTAGTACAGCAGTTCCGCACGTCCGGGCACGATGTTGGGGGCTACGCCGCCGTCGCCGACTATACCGTGCAGCTGCTGGCCCGGCCGCAGGTGCTGACGCAGCAGGCCGATGGCGACCTGCGCCACAGTGACCGCGTCCCCGGCGTTGCGGCCCTGCTCGGGGGCGGCGCTGGCGTGCGCTTCGCGGCCGTGGAAGACCACCGACAGATCGGCGAGTGCGAGCGAGCGCGCACCGACGATGTCGTACGGGCCGGGATGGGCCATCATCGCCATCGCGATGTCGTCGAAAACACCGCGCTCGAGCATCAGGATCTTGCCGCCGCCGCTCTCCTCGGCGGGTGTACCGAGCACCACCACCGTGAGGCCGAGCGCGTCGGCCACCTCGGCCAGCCCGAGCGCCGCGCCGGTCGTGCTCGCGGCGATGATGTTGTGCCCGCAGGCGTGCCCGATCTCGGGCAGCGCGTCGTACTCGGCACACAGCCCGACGGTCAGTTCGCCGCTGCCGTAGCTCGCGCGGAAGGCGGTGGGCAGCTCGGCCACGCCGGTCTCGATCTCGAACCCGCGCGCGGCCAGCGGCTCGATCACCTTGGCGACGCTGCGGGTCTCCTCGAAGGCCAGTTCCGGCTCGGCGTGGATCGCGTGCGACAGGCCGATCAGCTCGTCACGGGCGGCGGCGATGGCCGCGTCGGCCCGGAGCGTGAGGGCCGGGTCCGGACGTGATCTCCCGTCGCCGTGACGCGCGGCAGCCTCGCCGCGCCGAACGGTATCGGCGCTGCGCTGGTCGGACCGGCCGCTGCGCGGGGGTGACATGGCATTCAGTGTCGCACTGCGCACCGACCGGTCCGCAGGCCACCATGGCGGCGGCGTGGCGGGCGGAGGCGGGAGCCGGTTATCCGGCCGCGAACGCCAGGTTCTCCGGCGTGGTCGGCACGGCGAGCCCGGCCAGCGCGTTCGCGTGCAGCGCGCGCTTGATCACCGGCAGGTTCGGCTTGCGGTTGCCGGCCAGGGCAGCAGCCTGCGCGACCGCGGCGGAAACGAGCGCGTCGGCCTCGGCCTTGCCGTCGACGATGCCCGCGGCGATCGCCTCGTCGGCCGGGAAGCGATGCCCGGTCGTCATGGCCTTGACCGCGACCTGATTGGTGAGCCGCTCGGTGAGCAGGGCGTTCATGCCGATGGTGAACGGCATGCCGAGGTGCACCTCGGGCAGGCTGTAGAAGCCGCGGTCGGCACGCATCAACCGGAAATCGTGCGAGGTGGCCAGCATGGCGCCTGCGCCGAACGCGTGACCGTTGATGGCGGCGACGGTGGCCATCGGGAAGGTCAGCAGCCGGGTGTAGATCGAATGCACGCGGTCGAGGTAGCCGTGCATCTGGTCCAGGTTGGCGAAGAGCCAGTCGGTGTCGAGGCCGTTGCTGAAGAACTTGCCGGAGGCGGTGGTGACCAGTGCGGCGGGGCCCTCGGAGGCCTCGACCGTGTCGAGGTGGGCATGGATCTCGGCGATCCAGTCCGGGTGGAAGCGGTTCTCACTGTCGGTCTGACCCTCGTTGCCGAGGTAGAGCACGAACACATCCCCATCACGTTCCAGATACGGCATGCGTGCAGCGTATCGGTACCGGCGAGCAAATCCTACTCACGGGTAGCAAGCGCTCGGGTGGGTTCGGTCACCTCGCACATCCGGCCCGGGAGGTCGCGGGCCGATACAGTTGCCGTCATGCTTGCCGAACAGGCCGCCGCGGCGATCGCCGAACGGACCGAAGTGCCACGCCATCCCGTCGCGGTGGTGCTCGGATCGGGATGGCAGGACGCCGCCATGGAGATCGGAACGCCCACCGCGTCGGTGCCGATGTCGGAGCTGCCCGGCATCGCCGTACCCACCGCGCTCGGGCATGTGGGCATGGTGCATTCCATACCGGTCGGCGAGACGCCGGTGCTGGTGCTCATGGGCCGTCAGCACCTGTACGAGGGCCACGCCCCCGACGACGTGGTGCGTCCGGTGCGCGCCGCCATCGCCGCCGGCGCGCACACCGTGCTGCTCACCAATGCCGCGGGCGGTATCCGGCCGGGGCTGCACGTCGGCGAGCCGGTGCTGATCAGCGATCACATCAACCTCACCGGCCGGACCCCGCTGTCCGGCGCGACGTTCGTGAACATGGTCGACGCATGGGATCCGCAGCTGCGCGAGCTGGCCCGCCGGGTCGATCCCTCGCTCACCGACGGTGTCTACGCCGGCCTGTCGGGACCGCAGTACGAGACCCCCGCCGAGATCCGGATGCTCGCCACCGTCGGCGCCGATCTGGTCGGGATGTCCACCGTGCTGGAGGCCATCGCCTGCCGAGCGCTCGACGCCAGGCTGCTCGGCATCTCGCTGGTCACCAATCTGGCCGCCGGCGTCACCGGCGATGCGCTCTCGCACGCCGAGGTGCTGGCCGAGGGCCGGGCGGCGGCGCCGCGGCTGGGCAAACTGCTGCGCGGCGTGCTGGAGCAGCTGTAGATGCTGCGCTTCGGGACGGCCGGGC
This sequence comes from Nocardia sp. CDC519, assembly GCF_059509835.1. Taxonomy (NCBI): domain Bacteria; kingdom Bacillati; phylum Actinomycetota; class Actinomycetes; order Mycobacteriales; family Nocardiaceae; genus Nocardia; species Nocardia sp. CDC519. Next base: position 6,338,476 of record NZ_CM183377.1, read on the forward strand.
TGCGCGGGCCGCTGCGCGAGGGCCCCGACGGCATGAACGTGACCACCGTCGGCCGGGCCACCGCAGGCCTCGCGGATTGGCTGCGTGAGCGTTGTCTCGGCGGTGGCCGGGTGGTCGTCGGCCGCGACGCGCGCCACGGTTCGGCCGAATTCGCCACCGCGGCAGCCGAAATCTTCGCCGCCGCCGGTTTTCCGGTGACGCTGCTGCCCGAGCCCCTGCCCACGCCGGTGACGGCCTTCGCCGTCCGCGAGCTCGGCGCGGTGGCCGGAGTCCAGATCACCGCCTCGCACAATCCGGCCACCGACAACGGCTACAAGGTCTACCTCGACGGCGGCGCGCAGTTACTGGCGCCGGCCGATACCGAGATCGAAGCCAGGATCGCGACGGTCACCGAGCCGATCCCACGCGCATCGGTCGAACCCTCCGGCGCCGAGCTCGTCCAGCGCTACCTGGACCGGGTGAGCACGCTGCCGACGCTGATCGGTGGCCCCGGCGAGCGCACCGAGATCCGGATCGCGCTCACCCCGCTGCACGGTGTGGGTGGCGAGACCGCGCGTACCGCGCTGGCTGCGGCCGGTTTCACCGATGTGCACGTGGTGGACGAGCAGTTCGCCCCCGATCCCGACTTCCCGACCGTCGCCTTCCCGAATCCCGAGGAACCCGGCGCCACCGACCTGCTCGTCGCGCTGGCCGAACGGGTGGGCGCCGATCTCGCGATCGCGCTCGACCCCGACGCGGACCGGTGCGCCATCGGCGTGCCCGACGCCGACGGCAAGTTGCGGATGCTGCGCGGCGACGAAACCGGCGTGCTGCTGGCCGATTACGTGCTGCGCACCGCCCCGGCCGACAGCCTGGTCGCGACGACGATCGTGTCCTCGCGAATGCTGTCGCGGCTCGCACCGGCGCGCGGCGCGCGCTACGCCGAGACGCTGACCGGTTTCAAGTGGCTTGCCCGCGCCGGCGAGGGCCTGGTCTACGCCTACGAGGAGGCCATCGGCCACTGTGCCGACCCGGCCGCGGTGCGTGACAAGGACGGCATCTCCGCGGCCGTACTCGCCGCCGACCTGGTGGCGCGACTGAAGGCGGCCGGGCGGACGGTGCTCGACGAGCTCGATGCCTACGCGGTCGAATTCGGTGTGCACGCCGGCGATCAGGTCTCGTTGCGGCTGCCCGATCACGCCGGCGCGGCCGCGCTGCTCGGCCGGCTGCGCTCGGCACCGCCGCAGATCATCGCCGGGATGCCGGTGCGGATCACCGATTTGAGCACCGTGCGTGGCCGGATGCGCACCGACGCGTTGGTCTTCGAGGGCGATTCGGCACGGGTGGTCATCCGCCCGTCCGGGACCGAACCCAAGCTCAAGTGTTATCTCGAGGTGGCACTCCCGGTGTCCGACGCCGAAGGGCTCGCTGCCGCGAGAAACGCTGCCGCACAGCAACTGTCCCGTCTGCGCGAGTTCTGCTCCGCACTCCAAGAGCCGGCGTGAAGGATCGACACTGCACCCATTGCGGTGGGACGGATCTGCGTGCGGGCGTGCTCGAAACCGGGTGGGACGCCCCGCTCTGGGCCGGCACTGCCACCGATCCGGGCTGGCGCGCGGCGCTGAATCCGCGGCCCCGTTTCCGGGTCACCGCCTACCGCTGTGCGAACTGCGCGCACATCGATCTGTTCGCCGAGTCCGGAGACTGAACCTCGCGCACACCTCAGCGTGGGCCGAATTGCCGATCCCCCGCGTCGCCGAGGCCCGGCACGATATAGGCGTCGGCATTGAGACCGGTGTCGATGGCCGCGGTGATCAGCTGCACCGGCAGCCCGGAATCCTCCAGCACCGCAACCCCTTCCGGCGCGGAGACGACGCACAGCGCGGTGATGTCGGTGGCGCCGCGACCGGCCAGCAGTTCCAGGGTGTATCGCATGGAGCCGCCGGTGGCCAGCATCGGATCCAGCACGAACACCGGTATCCCGGCCAAGTCGGCCGGTAGCGATTCCAGGTACGGCACCGGCTGGTAGGTGCGTTCGTCGCGGGCGATGCCGACGAACCCGACTCGCGCATCCGGTATGAGTGCCGCAGCGGCATCGACCATTCCGAGCCCGGCCCGCAGCACCGGCACCAGCAGCGGCGGCTGCGCCAGCCGCGCCCCCTGGGTGACGGTGATCGGCGTGTTGATGTCGAACCGGGTCAACGGCGCGTCGCGCAACGCCTCGTAGATCAGCAGGCCCGTCAAGTCCCGCAACGCCGAACGAAAGGCCGAGTTGGGTGTGCGCTCGTCCCGCAGAACGGTCAGCAGAGCCGCGGCGAGCGGGTGATCCACAGTGTGCGTACGCATGAAGGAACGATAAAGTCGGATCAGGGTTCGCCGCCGTAGTCGCCGAAACTTTTTTCCGACGATCTGGAACCGATCGGCGGATCGCTGCGTCGAATCAGGTAGATGACATACTCTGCCCGGAAACGAAGACGATGGGGGAAGCTCTGATGAAGAGGATCTCAGCGGATACCGAGGGCATCGCCGCATACGGTGCCACCGCCGGGGTGATGGCGGGCGAGCTCGCGGCGGCGGGAGCGGGAGCCGCCGGTGCGGGCCCGGCGCTACTGGGTCCGATCTTCGGTCTGATCGGCGGTGATTTCATGGCCGCCTATGCCGCCACGCACGCGGGGCACGTCGCAGCGATCGGCCAGCTGTCGGCCGTGGTGTCGAGCATGAGCACCGCCGCGGTGGGTGCGGCGGCCAATTACGACAGCACCGACACCGATATCGCCGACTCGCTGCGGACCACGTCCGCCGAAGGGTGAGCCGGTGATCGACATCAACGTGCTGGCGAAACCGATCTTCGATCTGCTCGCCAGTTTCGGTACCGGTGTGCTTCCCGTCGGCGGCCCCGGCGACGCACTGCGCACCACCTCGACAGCGATCGACCAGGTGCACGAGCTCGGCCGCAACAGCATCAACCAGATGAACAGCGTGTGGGACGGCAAGGGCGCCGACGCGGCGACCTCGAAGGCCCTGCGCGTGCAGACCAGCGCCGCCACCATCTCCGACCGCGGCAACGAGATGTCGACGGTGGTCGGTCAAGCCGCGGCCGAGGTCGAGACCGGGCAGAAAGACCTCACCGCCATCGCGCAGTCCTTCGTCGATACGGCCGTTGCCGCGGGCCCGACGCTGACGACGCCGGTCGGGCTGAGCATGCTCGTCGGCTCGGCCATCGACCATCTCGGCCAAGCCCTCGGCGTGGTCGGCCGGGTGCAGAACGAGCTGTCCACGCACACCGCTTCGATGCAGCAGCTGGCCCCGCCGCCGTCCACCGCGCCCGCGAGCGTGGCCGCGCCGATCAGCGCCGCCACCTCCGGCCTTGGTTCGATGGCCTCGGGAGTCATGGGCACCGCGGGCTCGATGCTCAGCACGGTGATGAGCTCGCCGTCCACCAGTTCGGGCTCGCGCAGCAGCACCTCCACCGGCCGCACCAGCACCAGCTCGTCGTCGAAGTCCGGCTCCGGCAGCACCAGCAGCGGCAAGGCCACCGGTGAGGGCGTCATGATCACCCTGCCCGACGGCAGCCAGGTCGAGGCGCCCAACGAGAAGGCCGCGACGGCGGTGAAGGCCGCGATCGGCGCGGTCGGCACGCCCTACGTCTGGGGCGGCAACACCCCGGGGGCGGGCATCGACTGCAGCGGCCTGACGAAATACGCCTACGGCGAGGCCGGCGTCGAACTGCCGCGTCTGGCGCAGGAACAGCACATCGGACACACCCAGGTGTCCCCCGGCGACCTCATGCCCGGCGACCTGGCGGTCTGGGACGGCCACGTCGCCATGGTCGTCGGCAACGGTCAACTCGTCGAGGCCGGTGACCCGGTCTCCATCAGCGCGATCCGAACGGAGAACTTGGACATGGAGTTCTACGGCTTCTACAGGCCCACCGAATGAGCGAACAGCCGACGCCCGCCATCCCCAACGTCACGGTGGCGGCCAGCAGCAACCGATCCGGCACCATCTCGGTCCGGGCCACCGACCAGGGGATGCCGGTGGAGATCAAGTTCGAGCGCAGCGAATATCGTTACGGCGCACAGGCTCTCGCCGCGGAGATCCTGCGGCTCACCCAGCGCTCCACCGTGGCCGCGAAGGCGAGGCGCCGCGAGGTGCTCGCCGAATCGGGTATGCCCGACGACATCCTGGACCGGCTCGGACTGCCCACCCGCCAGCAGGCGGTGGACGAGCTGGACCGCATCGACGATGCCGACACAGGACAGACGAGCTGGATGAGGCCGGTATGAGTGAGCGAAGCGAGCGAACCATGAGCACAGCTGCCCAGGCAGTCATGGCGGCGCCGAGCGCCAGCGAGGTGACGGCATGAGTGCGGAAATGGATGCCCTGGTCGCCGGGGCCACGCAGAAACTCGAGGCGCTCGAGGCCGCGCTCTACGGCCTCAAGCAGGTGCGCGGGCGGTTCACCACCGAAGATGGCATGGTCAGCGCCGAGGTGAACAGCGACGGTGCGCTGGTCGCGCTGTCGCTGGCGGAAACGGTCACATCACTGCCGCCGGCCGAGGTCGCCCAGCTCATCATCTGGGCCTGCAGGCAGGCCGCCGAGGACGCCGGCGGGCAGCGGTCGAACGTCGTTGCCGCACTGAACGAGTCGTTCGCGCCCGAGTCGCAGACCGCCACGGGCACCGTTGGGGCCAGCCCGGATAGTGCCTGAGCCGGAAGCTCGATAGGCTTCGGCACATGGCTTCTGGAGACATCGTCCCGATCGAGCTCGGTCTGACCGACGGCGATCTCGTCACACTGTGGGCACCGCGCTGGCGTGACGGCGACGACGAGTGGGAGGCGTTCCTCGGCCACGAGGACGCCCTCTACGGTTTCGAGTCCGTCGCGGAACTAGCGGCGTTCATCCGGACCGATTCCGACAACGATCTGGTGGACCATCCGGCCTGGAAGGTCGTGGCCGGGTTGTCGGCGGTGGAACTGGAGCCGGAGGACAACTTCACCTTCGACCTGATCGGGGTTCCCGAGCTGGTCGCGGGCGATCCGGACGCCGAGATCGTCGCCGAACTCGAGGACACCCTCGCCATGGTGCGCAATATCGGCGAGGTGTGCGAGCTGGAGGTGGTGACCAAGTTCTTCGGCTCGCATCCGGTGCTCGGCGCGCTGCCCAGCGGCATCAATGCCTTCGTCGGCCGCGACGGTGAGGAACTCTGGGATCAGATCGGCGCCGCCATCGCCAAGGACTGGGACGCCGTGGTCGATGCCATCGACTCGGTGGTGCAGACCCCCGATGTGGACGCGGACGCGGTCGCGGTGGCCGAGGCCGAGCTGCTGGCCGCCGAGGAGAACGTCGTCGAAGCCGACGACGCGGCCGACGCCGACACCGATTACGAACCGGTCGACCTCACCAAGGACGACGACGAAACCGAAGACGACGAAGAGGACGAATCGTTCTGGACCGAGGTCGGCATCGACCCGATCAAGATCGTCACCGGCGAGGGCACCTACTTCACGCTGCGCTGCTACCTCGACGACGAGCCGATCTTCCTCGGTGGCAAGGGCTCCATCACGGTGTTCAACTCCGAGCGCGCGCTGGCCCGCTACCTCGCCGACGATCACGAACACGATCTCGCCCGGGTCAGCACCTTCGGTGACGTGCAGACCGCGGCCGTGGACGGTTCGCTCGAGGTCGAGGTCACCGATGAGAACGTCTACGTGCTGCCGGGGCTGGCCGAGGATCTCGGCGACGGCCCCGAATCGGTCGATATCGAACAGCTCGACCTGGCCGTCGAGCTGTTCACCGATGCCGCCGACTACGCCGACGACGACACGGTGGAGCAGGGCCTCGCCCAGTCCACACCGCTCGGCTGGTACGTCTCCTACCTGCTGAACCCCGACCCGTCCCGGATGGCGCCCAACCCGCCGTTCACCGCCGAGGCGAAGGCCTGGCGGGAGTTGGAACGCAACTTCGAGTCGCGGCTCGACCCGCAGTGATCCGCCCCGGCCGGGCCGGGCGTGGGTATCACGCCCGGTTCAGCCGGATCCAGATCTGCTCGGCCCGCCCGAGCAGGCGTCCGCCGGTGCCGTAGACGGCGGTGGAGGCGAACGATTTGCGGCCCTGTTCGCCCTGGTCGGCGCCGACCACGACGCACTTCTCCCCCACCTCGGGCAGCGCGAAGACGTTCGCCGTCATCGAGCCGAGCAGCGCCGGGCGCTGCAGCATCTCCGGCAACGCCCAGCCGCCCGGACAATCCATCGCGGCCCACAGCAGCGTCGCGTCGATCGGCAGCGAATCGCCGGGCACCCAGGGCGCGGCGACCATCCCCGCCCGTACCGCGCCGGGCGCCAAGCCGAGCCCGTCCTGGCGGGCGGTCCCGCAGACGAAGCAGTACCGGAACATCTCGCTGTCGTTCCGGTAGGCCGCCGAGGCCGCGTCGGCGTCGTCGAAGGACACCGTGTCCGGAACCGCGCGCTCGAATCCCCCGGGCGCCGCTTCGGCGATGACGGTGTCGCCGTCGTACAGCCCGCCGGTACGCAGCACCAGCGGCACGTCCAGTGGCGCGGGCGCCCGCAACGTCACCCGAACGGGCGCTGCCGCGGCCGAGGCGGTCGCGTCCGGCCCGCTCGAGGCGTGGGACCGCGCAGCGGCACCACAGTGGTGTGCGACCAGGCCGGCCACATAACCACCATTGCCGGAGCCGGAAGGACCATTGAATCGGGCAGGGATCCGCAATTCCGTCACGATCTCAAACTAACCCCTGCCCGCCACGGCTACCGGGACGCTCCCGGCGGCCGGCCATGGAACAGCCGCTCGAGAAATCGACCAGCCGCTCAGAAGCAGCGGATCCGGTCGCCCCGGCCGATCAGCATCGTGGTGCCGTGCGCACCACGCCTCCCGGGCTCACCCCAGCAGGACCGCGTATCCCGGCTTGATGATGTCGTCGATGATGCGCAGCCGATCCGGGAACGGGATGAACGCCGACTTCATCGCGTTGATGGTGAAGCGCTCCAGGTCGCTCCAGCCGTACCCGAAGGTATCGACCAGTTTCAGCATCTCCTCGCTCATGGTGGTGTCGCTCATCAGCCGGTTGTCGGTATTGACGGTGACACGGAAGCGCAGCCGGGCCAGCAGATCGAAGGGGTGCTTGTCCAGTGAGGGCACCGCCCCGGTCTGCACATTCGACGACGGACACAGCTCCAACGGGATGCGCATATCGCGCACATAGTTCGCGACCACACCCAGCCTGGCTTCCTCGACCGCGCCGGGGACGTGGATATCGTCGGTGATGCGCACGCCGTGGCCGAGTCGATCGCAACCACAGAACGCGAGGGCCTCGTGAATGGATGGCAGCCCGAACGCTTCGCCCGCGTGGATGGTGAAGTGGGCGTGATTGGCGCGCAGGTATTCGAAGGCGTCGAGGTGGCGGGTCGGAGGGTAACCGGCCTCGGCGCCCGCGATGTCGAATCCGCCGACGCCCTGGTCGCGGAACCGCACCGCCAGTTCGGCGATCTCCCGCGAGCGGGCCGCGTGCCGCATGGCCGTCAGCAGGCAGATCGCCACGATGGGCGTGCCCGCCGCTTCCGCCGCCGCCATCCCCTCACGCAAACCGGCCAGCGTGTGCTCGACCACCTCGTCGAGAGTCAGGCCGGCTTCCAGATGCTGTTCGGGCGCGAAACGCACCTCGGCATAGACGACGCCGTCGGCCGCCAGATCCTCGACGCATTCACGAGCCACTCGGCGCAACCCCTCCGGGGTCTGCATCACGGCCACGGTGTGGCTGAAGGTTTCCAGATAGCGTTCCAGCGACCCGCTGTCGGCGGCTTCCCGGAACCAGGCGGCCAAGGCGTCGGCGTCGGTGGCGGGTAGCTGGTCGTAGCCGCAGTCGGCGGCGAGTTCGAGCACCGTGGCGGGGCGCAGACCACCGTCTAGGTGATCGTGCAGCAACGCCTTGGGCGCTTGGCGGATCGAGGCAAGGGTCAACGGCATCGGTCCAGTCATGTCCTGACGGTAGCCGGACCGGATCGAATCGGCAGCGGAGTCGGCACGTGGCGACTATCTCGTTGCGTGCGGGCGGCAGGCCATCCGGCCGGTCGCCTATCCCGTCGCCGATCATGCCCCGATCCGGTCGAGGAACAACGTCGGTGCCACGGCCTCGCCATCCTTCTCGATCGTGACGGCACCGGTCACCGCCGACACTGCACCGGGCAGTGCCTCCGGCGTATCGGTGTGCAGCGTGCACAGCGGACTGTCCGCACGCACCCGCTCGCCCACGCGCACATGCAGTTCGACCCCGGCGCCGGCCTGCACGGGATCGCCCTGCCGGGCCCGCCCCGCACCCAGCCGCCAGGCCGCGATACCCACACCCATGGCATCGAGCCGGGTGAGCACGCCATCCCGGCCGGCCCGCACGGTCTCGGTGTGCCCGGCCCGCGGCAGCGGCGCGTCCGGGTCACCGCCCTGGGCCCGGATCATCGCCTTCCAGTGATCCATGGCCCGGCCGTCGGCGAGTGCGTCCGCCGGGTCGGCATCGAGACCGGCAAGGGCCAGCATCTCCCGCGCCAGCGCCAGGGTCAGCTCGATCACATCGGCGGGCCCACCGCCGGCCAGCACTTCGACAGCTTCGGCCACCTCGAGCGCATTGCCCGCGGTGCGGCCGAGCGGGGTGTCCATCCCGGTCAGCAGCGCGACGGTGCGCACACCCGCGTCCTCGCCCAGCTCCACCATCGTCGTCGCCAGCTCACGCGCCTGCTCGACGTTCTTCATGAACGCGCCCGAACCGACCTTCACATCCAGCACCAGCCCACCGGTGCCCTCGGCGATCTTCTTGCTCATGATCGAGCTGGCGATCAGCGGAATGGACTCGACGGTTCCGGTGACGTCGCGCAGCGCGTAGAGCCGCTTGTCGGCGGGCGCCAGATCCGCGCCGGCCGCACACACCACCGCGCCCGCGGCCGGGTCGGCGAGGATCTCGTGCATCCGGGGCACGCTGAGATCGGCCCGCCAGCCGGGGATGGATTCGAGTTTGTCCAGCGTGCCTCCGGTATGGCCGAGGCCGCGCCCGGACAGCTGCGGCACCGCGGCACCACAGGCCGCGACCAGCGGTGCCAGCGGCAAGGTGATCTTGTCGCCGATGCCTCCGGTGGAATGCTTGTCCACGGTGGGCCGGGGCAGATCGGTGAAGTCCATACGCCGGCCGGAGGCGATCATCGCCGCGGTCCAGCGCGCCGTCTCCCGCCGCGTCATCCCGCGCAACAGCACCGCCATCGCCAGCGCCGACATCTGCTCATCGGCCACCTCGCCCCGGGTGAAGGCATCGATCACCCAGTCGATCTGCTCATCCGACAGCTGCCCTCCGTCGCGTTTGGTGGTGATGATCGAAACCGCGTCCAGTGCCGTCATGCTCGTCAGTCTCGCAGCCACAGCGCCGGACCACAGCCCGACTCGCGTCTGCCCGACCGCGGGCCGCCATCCGCGCACATCGGTCCGCCGGGCACCCGCTGCCATCCGGCACCGGCCGCCGGAGGCCCACTACCACCACGCGGGACGGCCCGCTCGACGGCCTCCGGCAGGCACGGCAGCCGCGAGGCGAAGCGCACCTGATCGGCCAGGGCCCATTCGGCCGCCGAACCGAATCAGCGCTGCCCGGCGTCCAGATCGTCCGGGCCGAAGGCGTCCGGAAGCAGCGCGCCGAGCCGGACCGGGCCCCGCCGATGATCCACCAGCAACTCCGCACCGCCGAACTCGTAGAGCACCTGACGGCAGCGTCCGCACGGCATCAGGATTTCGCCCCGGGAATCGGTCACCGATACCGCCAGTAAGCGGCCCCCACCGGTGCTTTGAAAGTTACCGACGAGTACACATTCGGCACAGAGGCCCAGGCCGTATGAGACATTTTCCACATTGCAACCGGTGACGACCCCGGAATCGGTGAGCGCTGCCGCCCCGACCGGGTACCGCGAGTAGGGTGCGTACGCGCGTTGCATCGCTTGAAATGCCTGTTCACGGAGGGTTTTCCAGTCTACCTCGGGCACGTTGGTCACTCCCATTCGTCGCCGTCTTCGCGGTCGGCTGCGGCGTCCGCGTCGGGGTCGGGTTCGCTGTTTTGCCCGTTTATTGCCCGTTTGAGGCCGGAGTCAGAGATTTCGCGGGTCACTTCGTCGGTTTGCGGCCACAGCCGCGCGTACCGCTCGAGGGTGTAGGTGGAGTTCGCATGCCCCATGCGTTCCATCACCACCCTGACCGACGCGCCGCCGTCGATCAACACCGACGCGTAGTAGTGGCGCAGCAGATAGAACCGGAGCTTGGGCAGCCCGGCCTGCTCTCTGATCTTGACCCACTGCGACCACCACGTGTTGCGGTGCCAATGCTGGTCGCCGTCGAACCGGAACACAACCTCGCCCGGATCGGCGGGGTACTTCTTCATGTGGCGCGCCAACGCCTGCTCGACTTCCTTGCCGATCGGTATGCGCCGAGTCCCGAGTTTCGATTTCGGGGGCCCGAACCGAACCTCGCCAGATTTGAGTCGCCGCTGTTCCACAACGTGGATTTCGCCGCGACGAATCCGATTCTGGCGAAGTCCCAGTAATTCACCCGGCCGGAGCCCGGTGCCGGCGGTGACGATGATCTGTTCGCGGAACTTTGGAAATTCCTTTGCGGATTCGTACAGCCGCCAAACATCGTCGCGGGTGGGTAGTTCTTCGGGGTCGATGGGGGCGACCTCTATGTCGGAGCGCTTCATCTTGACCCGCCGCATCGGCGAGCGCGGTATCAGGTCCTCCTCCTCGGCGGCGTTGAGGATCATCGCCAGCACGGTGCGGCGTTGCTCGGCGGTGGTAGCCGCCAACGGTTTCGGTGCCCACGACCTGGTGGTGGTCAGAGCCTTGAGCCAGCTCCCGATCTGGTTACGGTCGAGTTCGAGCAGCAGGGTGTCGCCGAGTTCGGACTTCTTGATGTCGATGTTGATGATGGTTTTGTACTGACTGATGGTGTCGTCGCCGACGCCGGAATAGCCTTCGATCCAGTCGTCAGCCCACTCTGCGAGGGTCCACTGCCGGTCCTTCTTGTTGATGTAGGTGTTGCGGTGGATTTCGTCTCGGCGTTGCGCCAACCAGTGTGCGGCAGTGCCTGTCTCGTTGGCGCGGCCCTTCTTGGCGAAGCTCTTGGAGTCTTCGGGCTGGCCGGGCGGTTTGATGCGCGCGACGAACCGGACCGTTTCTTTGCCGGTCTTGGGGTTGACGTGGACGCGTTTCTGTATCCATCCCTCGGTGGCTCTGCTCATCGGGCGGCCTGCTGTAGCGCGCACATCGACCGGACGGTGGACAGGATCGCGGTCACGCAGTGGTCGGGTAGGTCTGCGGCTGTGTCGGGGATGAGGTCGACCAGTCGGGAGCGCCGGCGGCTGTCGAGTCCGAGGCTGGTTCCGATGGCGAGGAGGACGGTCTCGTGAGATACGCCGAGCGCGTTGGAGATTGCGACGACGGTGGCGGGTGTGGGGAAGGTGTTGAGGCCGCCTTTCGCGATTTGTTGCCAGCGGGCGGCGCCGATCTGGCCGCCGCCGTCGCGTTCTAGTTGGTCGTAGGTGCGGCCTGCTCGGGTGACCCGTATCAGCTCAGCCAGATCCATGTTCATCCCCGTCCCGTGGTTACCAAGCATGCGCTTGCCTACCTGATGAGTGCGGTCTGAATCGTGCGGTACCCGCACTTTTCAGTTCGGTTGCATTATCACCGATTATGTCGCGCCTACCCGCGGTTTGGAATATCCCTAGCGCCGGTTGACATTCCGACTGGTAGGTGAGCTAATAACCGGAAACCAGTCGTAGCAATTCGTTACCGGGGAGGTTGACGTTCACCGTGAGGCTGAAATCCCCCGCAGTGTTGCGGGCGTTGATGCACCAGTCCGGCCTCTCCACTCGGAGACTCGCGAAGGCCGCCCAACTTAGCCACCACAGCGCCATCGATCATTTGCTGTCGGGACGCCGGGACACCTGCCCGGACCTGTCGGCGGCGCGTATCGCGTCTGCGTTGGGCGCGCCGCCGGGGCTGCTGTTCGAGCCCGACCAAACCGACACGGAGTCGGCTGCGTCGTGAGCGACTGGATGACATGCGCCGAGCTGGCCGACCACTGGCAGGTGAGCCAGCGCGAGGTTCAGCGGATGGCATCGCGCGGGGAAATCACGCACATGCGGATCGGACGCCAGATCAGGATCAGCCGAAAGACTGTATCCGAGTACGAGCGCGCGGCGACACGGCATCGACGGACACAGCGTGCGTAACAGCTGTTACGCACACATGATGTGTCGCAAGTGTCGTAGCCTGCTTGAATGGCGAGTTTCGAGCCCGATGAGCATGCCGCGGAGCTATTGGCGCGGTTGCGCCATGCGTCAGAAGAGCTCGAGGAGGCCACCAGGAAACTGACCGAGAACCGCAACCGCATCATCATGGAGCTGTCCGAGATCGAGCCGAAAATCCCGCGCGAGTTGATCGCGGAGTCGGCCGGCCTCTCGCAGAACATGGTTTTCACGGTGATGCGTCGCGAGAAGGAGAAGCGGCAGCGCGGCGGTTGAAATCGAGTCGCCGATAGGTTGCCGAGCCGACTACAATGCATTAAAGTCGGTTACAGCGGGGAGACCACCGGACGGGCATCCGGTGGTCTCCCTCTACCAAAAAGAGCCGAGCAGGACCCCTTACCAATTGGACCGCACCGGCTGATGGCAGATTAACTCACGTGCCTACATGCTAGCAAGCTAGCAGCGCAGGTAGGCCATAGTGCTGGTTGGTTTCTGCCTACAGTCAGTTAGTTCGTCGTGTCCTGCTCCCTTTCTCGAAAGGGACAAACCGACCGTGTCGTATCTGACGAATAACGAGGCCGCCGAGATTATCGGCATCCATCCCGTTACCCTCACCCGCTGGCGAAACGAAGGCCGTGGCCCGAACTTTCAGCGGCTCGGTGATTCGCGCCGTCCGCGCATCCGCTACAACTCGCGTGATGTTCATGCGTGGATGAAGAAGTACAACATGGTCCCCGAGGCGGCGGCTGAGAAGTCGGGGGCTGTGGCATGACGCGCCCGTCGCTGGAGCACACCGACCCTCTGATCCCGTTCCGTTCGGGCGAGTTCGAGCTGGCCATCACACCGCACAGCGTCGACGGCTTCCACGTCCAGGCCCCCGGACTGGCGCGCGCGCTCGGGTTCCGAGACGCATACCGGCTGATGGAGTCGATACCAGATGGAGAGAAGGGGTACACGACAGCGTGTACCCCTGGCGGTGAGCAGCGCGTCGGCTACCTCACCGAGGCGGGATTCTATCGCGCGCTCGGGCAGCGTCAGCCCGCACGAATCAGCGACCCTGAAACCCGCGGCTCCGTCGAGCGGTTCCAGACGTGGGTGTACGGCACGGTGTTGCCGGAGATTCGGAAGACCGGCGGCTATGGTGCCCGCCCGGACGTAGCCGCGATCACCAAGGCCGATCTGGCAAAGATGGTCCTGGAATCCGAAGAAGAGAAGGCAATCATGGCCGCCGCGCTCGAATCGGCGGCCCCCGCCATCGCCTACCACGAGCGCTACGTCGCCAACGGTGACGCCGCCACCGTCAAGGCGTGGGGCGCCCAGTTCGGGCTCACCCAGAAGTCGGCCTACCAGCTGCTGCTGGACCGCAAGATCGTGTACCGATTCGAGATCGGCGAACGCTGGTCGAACAGCCAGCGGCGCAAGGTCCTCGAATACGAATACCGGGCGTACGCGAAGTACATCCCCTGGTTCGACCTGCGTCCCCAGCATGAGGCACCCCGGTACCACAACGGGCAGGTGCGCTCCACCCTCTACGTCCGCCAGGCCCACGCCCTGGACCTCGCCGCCAAATGCGGCCTCACCGTGCCGGAGGCTTCCCGTGCCTGACCTGACCGACATCGACACCGACGCTCTCGCCCTCCGCGCCACCGTGCTCGCCGACCTGCAACACGCGGTCGGCGAACAGGTCACCGAGCACCGCAAGGAGCTGGCCGGGCGGCTCAAGCGCGGCTCGAAAATCACCTCGTTCGATCCGCGTGACGAGACCCGCACACTCGGCACGGTCGGCATGACGAACCCGACCGCGCAGGCCCGCATCACCAACCGCGCCGAGTTCGAACGCTGGTGCCGTCTCAACTACCCCGACAAGGTGGAGCAGTGGGCTGAGTACGGCGATCCCGCCGAGGTGGCTGCCGTCCTGGCCGAGCACGCCCCGCACCTGCTGATCGTGCACCAGACGGTGCCCGGCGAGGTGGAAGAGCAGGCGCTGACACGGGCCGTCGCCGAGGACATCCCCGGCACTGAACGGTTCCTGCCGCGCTCGGTGCTGCAAGTCCGGCCGTCCAAGCACGCCCGCACGGTCGTGGACGAGCTGCTGGCCGCCATGCCGGGCCTGCCCGAGCTGGAGGCGTGATGAGCGACGACACGAAACCCACGGTGTTCGAAGCGTGGTCGCGGGTCATGGGCGCTGTCCAGGCCATCGGCAAGGGCGATTACAACTCGGACCAGCGGTTCCACTTTCGTGGGATCGACAAGGTGATGGATGCGGTGGGGCCGGTGCTGCGTGAGCACCAGGTGATCGTTGTCCCGACCGCCGAGGACATCACCACCGAGCGGTACGTCACCAAGCGCGACACCGCGATGAAGAACGCCGCCGTGCGGATGCGGTACACCGTCTACGGACCGGCCGGGGATTCGTTCTCCGGCGTCACCTACGGCGAAGCGGCTGACAGCGGCGACAAGGCCGTGGCGAAGGCCCAGAGCGTCGCCTACCGGGTATTCCTGTTGCAGGGGCTGACGATCCCCACGAACGAGCCGGACCCGGACACACACAGCCATGAGCGCGTGGCGGTGAACCCCGAAGCGCAGCAAGCGCGTGACGAGCTGGCCGAGCTGTGCGAACAACTGGACATCGCGCTCGGCAGGGCTGTGCAGGACTTCGCTGCCGCGAACGGTGGATTGGATATCCGCGAAGCGACCGACCCCGGCCCGATCCGGGCGTTGGCCGAGCGGTATCGGGTCGAGAAGGCCCCGCCCCCAGCCGAGGACACCGCGCACACCGACGAGCAGGAGCCCGCCGGTGAGTGACAGCACCGAGGCGTTCTCGCCGGTGCAGATCGAGCGGGCTATCCGGGACATCGCGAACCGGATAGCCAACTCGGTGCGGGTGTGCGCCGACCGCTACAGCGAATTCCTCACCGCCGACCGGCTCTACGACCGCGCCTACGCCCGCGCGTACATGGCCTACGAAGGCCCCCAGCACGAAAAGAAGTACGCCGCCGAGCTGGCGACCACCACCGAGCGGGAACAGCGCGACGTAGCCGATGCCAGCTACCGCTACGCCGACCGGCAGGCGAAGGCCCTGGAGAACGAACTACGCGCGCTGCAATCGTTGGGCGCCAGTGTGAGGCAGGCGTACGCGGTCGCGGGCAGGGGTGAGCAATGATGCCGATCACCGCGACCGAGGCGCGCCGCATCATCGACGGCCGGTGCGGCGGCCGCTGCGAACGCTGCGGGCAGGCCGGATACACGATCCACCACCGCCGCAAACGCTCCCAGGGCGGCACCTGGGACCCCTCAAACCTCCTCGCCCTCTGTGGATCCGGCACCACCGGCTGCCACGGCTGGGTCGAAGCCAACCCCACCAGCGCCACCGCGTTCGGGTTCTGGCTGCGCCACGGCCAGCACCCGCTCACCTCCCCGGTGTGGCTGTGGGGCCGCTGGGTCCTACTCGATGACGCCGGCGGTCTATGTGAGACCGAGCGGCCAGCATGACCACGGGCCAGGCGATCCGCTGGATTGCCTGGCCCGACCGATGTAATCCTTTACCCGTACGACGCATACGGCGTCACCCCCCGGATGGAGCCGGAATTGAGCAACGACGATATCGACGTCTCGGTCGATGTGCGGTTCGCGATGATCCCGTACTGGGTTCTCCTGCATGAGGAAATCAGCCCCATCGGCGTGCGCGTGTATGGGGTGATCCGCAAGCACGCCGACAACGAGACCGGCGTCGCTCGCCCGTCCCGCGCCACCCTCGCCCGCCTGTGCCGGGTCTCGGTGAAGACCATCGACCGGTGTCTGCGCGAGCTGGAAGCCGCGGGCGCGGTGGAGGTCCGGGGACGGTGGCGCACCATCGACAGCTCGTCGTTTCGGTCGGCGCCGGACGGCGAGCACGTGGTGCGCGCGCCGTCGCTGTATGTCGTGAAGTCGATCCCGCCGCCCCGCAAGGAGGGTAGGGACACCAATGTCCCTACCCCCGTGGGGACATCCGAGGGGGGTAGGGACACAGATGTCGCTACGGGTGGGGACACCAGTGACGCGGGGGTAGGGACACCAGTGACGCAGGAACTAGACCCTGTTGGTCTAGACCCAGAAGAACTAGAGGGGGGTTGCGTTACCGGGGTACCTCACGTGCGCGAGACCCCGCCTGTGGATAACCCCTCCCCCGAAATCGTCAGCGACCCCGATCCGGCCGCACCGCCGAACCCGTGGTGCCCCACCCACCCCGGCGGCACCGACGACCCGTGCGTCCCCTGCGGTGCCCAGCGCCGGGCCCGCGCCGACTGGGGAACCGCCCGCGCCAACGAACGCGCCGCCGCCCGCCGCGCCGAACTCGCTGCCCGCCACCGCGCCGAAGCGGCCCGTATCGCCGAATGCGGCATGTGCGACGACGACGGCTTCACCGGCCCCGGCCTGCGCTGCGTCCACGACCCCACCCTGATCGACACCGCCCGCCGTGGAGCTGCCCGCGTCCGCGCCGCCCTCGAAGCCATCGCCGCCCGCCGCGCCGAGACCCCCGAGCGGGAGCCCGCACCGGCATGAGCGAACTCACGGCCGACGAAATCGCCCAGCACGAGCAGCACTGCCGCCGCGGCTGGCTCACCCCGTGGTGGGCCGAACACCCCGCCCCCTGCCTCGTGTGCAAACCCCACCTACGCCGAACCCTCGATGAATCCGACGCCCGGAGGTGACACCGTGTCCGTGGTCCCACTGCACCAGCCCCGCTGGAACCCCGACGACCACCTCATCGACGCCGCCATAGCCGGCCGCGTCCGTGGCGCCGACCTCGAACCCTCCGACCGCGCATGGCTGGTCGCCCACCTCACCCACCGCGGCCACTCCAACGACGTCATCGCCGCCTGGCTGCGCTGCTCCAAACGCACCATCCAGCTGGTGCGCACCGAACCGGTCGCTGTCCTCACCACCAAACTCCTCGACGCCGAAGCCGCCGCCGAGCGGGCGGCGTCCCGCGCCCGGTCCGCCGCCGTCACCCCGGCCGCGCTGTCGGAGCTGGTGGCTCAGCTCGAGCACGCCAAGGCCGCCCGCGCCACCCTCATCGACCAGCTCGCCGAGATGCGCCGCCGCTGCGACACCCCATGCCCCGACCAGATCGTCATCATCCGCCCCACCAGCCGCCGACGCCGACCCCCGCAAGCGCCGTCGACCCTGCCCCTGTTCACCCTCGGAGAGAACTGACCAATGAGCACCAACGTCGCATCCCGCGCAATCCCGCGCGGCCGGAAACGATCCCAGTTCGAGCTACGCACCAAGTTCCCCGGCCTGCCCGGCTACCTCCCCGCCGAGCGAGTCCAAGCCCACCTGCGCGAACTCAACTCCTACGGCCTACCCGCCCGCTCCATCGCCCGCGACAGTGGACTCTGCGACTTCGCCGTCCGCCAGATCATCGACGGCCTGTACCCCACCATCCGCACACGCAACGCCGACGCCCTCCTGCGAGTCGGGTTCACCCCGAACGAACGCCAGCAACGCGTCCTCGCCATCGGCGCAACCCGGCGGGCGCGCGCACTCCAGGTGATCGGCTGGCCGCAAACCGAGATCGTCGCCGCCTCCACCCTCACCGCCGCACAGGTCGCCGCGCTCGTCCGCGCCCGCCGAACCCTCACCGACTGGGATGTGTGGAAAGCGATGCACGACACCTACGAACAGCTGTCGGGCACACCAGGACCGAGCAAGTCGGCACGCACCCGCGCCAAACGGCACGGCTGGGGGGCTCCGCTGGATTGGGAAGACCTCGACATCGATGACCCCCGCGTCACCCCCGAAACAGCCGAGGCCACATGGGCCGAACAACGCGCCCAGACCAAGGCCGAACGCATCGCCGAAGTGGCCCGGCTGACCGAGGCCGGCCTCAGCTCGCGGGAAATCGGCGAGCGGCTGGGTGTCACGCAGCGGCAGGTTGTCCGCGACCGACGCGAGGCGCAGACATCACCCGCATATAGCGGTAAGGACTTCGCGAGCGGAGACGACGAAATAGCTTGCTGAACAGCAGCATCCGCGCACTTCGGATTCTTTGACAACAATTCCATATCGGAGTATTCTCAAGGCTTGTACGGCGCGCACGGCGCCACCCACCGGAAAGGACCGGTCTCCCTATGCATTCCATGCATATCGATGCCGACACCGGCGTAAAGCTGGAACTGTCATCGGACGCTCAGTTCGCTCGAACCGCCTCGATCAGCGTGCGCGAGGACGACGAGATCACGCTGCGGGAACTGCGCGAACTCGTCGCTCGCTGCGCGGACATGAGCGAGGACGCGACCGTCACCGCGACCCAGATTGACCCCAAATCCAGTGTCCCCGTCCGGCGCTCCATTACCGCGCTGCACGTTCGCCATCGGGTCACCAACCTCATCGTCTGCCCCGGCGGCGACGCCTGCGTGTGCCACGACCAGGACGGAGCCGACCGGTGACCGCCCGGACCTGGCCGGAGTGCAAGCACTGCGACGAACAGCATCCTGTCGGCGACATCCTGCCCACGCTGCTCGAAACGTACGCACGGCGCATCGAGAGCGGCGAGCCGATCCCGGCGGGCGACCTCGAATCCCTCGTCACCATCGCCCGCTGCATCAACAGCCAGCTGTACGCCGTCCACGCCGACAACCACAACCTCGACCTGCGACTCCTCGAACTCCGCGCTGACCTCCGCGCGGCCCGCGAACTCCCGCAAGGCACCGTCACCGACAGCATGACCGAATGGGCGGTGCGGAAGCGCAACGGCGACATCATCGAATGCCTGGCCCCCGACCGCGCAGTGTCCCGGCTCGACAACATGGACGCCGTAGCCCGCGACCTCGGATACGACACCGCCGAGGCGGAAGTGGTGCACCGCACGATCAGCACCTACGCCGCCCCCTGGACGGCGATCCCGGCCAGCGAAGTCGAACAGCACCGCCCCGAACCCCCGCACTGATGGCCCGCCCGCTGCCGCCGTGGGACCTGTGCCGGTTATGCGGCGGCGGAGGCTGCCGCCACTGCGGCGACACCGGCGAAGTCGTCACAAGCGAAGACCACACCCACGGCTACTCACACGAGAACTGGCCCACACGCTGATGCCAATCCGACCCGAGAACCGCGGCCGCTACCCCGCCGACTGGAAAACCATCTCCCACAACATCCGCTTCGCCCGCGCCGCCGGACGCTGCGAATGCCTCGGCGAATGCGGACGCCCCACCGACCACCTCGCCGTCGACGGCCGATGCCGCAACCGGCACGGCCAACCCGCCCACGGCACCGGTTCCAGGGTCGTGCTCACCACCGCACACCTCGACCACACGCCGGAGAACTGCGACCCGGCCAACCTGCGCGCCATGTGCCAGGGATGCCACCTGCACTACGACCGCGACCACCACGCCCACACCGCCGCCACCACACGGCAATCCGACCTCGAAAGGACCCACCATCCGCTGTTCCCCCTGAACCCATGACCGGCCACGAACCCGCCGGGTTCCGGCGCCCCGTACGCGGCGGCACCGTCATCGGCCGCTGCAGCTGCGGCTACGACACCCGCCGCTACCACGACAGCCAGAAAACAGCGCGCCGCGAACTAGACCACCACATCGAAACCGCCACCGCGCCACCACCACCGGCTTGCCCGCACCCCGGCAAAACGAAGTTCCGAACCCAAGCCGCCGCCGAGCGCGCACGCGGCCGCACCTGGCAGAAGGGCCGCCCCGGCAGCCGACTCCCCACCCGCACCTACCAGTGCCGCTGCGGCTACTGGCACCTCACCAAGGAAGCGAAACGACATGACAACCCCCGTATCCGCTGACCTGAACCAGGTCATCGTCTCCGCCGTCCAAGCCCGCATCGAAGCCGAAGTCGCTGCCGCCCTCTCCGGCGACGAGGTGATCGGCAAATACGTCGCCGCCGCCCTCAACCAGCCAATCGAAGTCGGTCGCAACAGCTGGGACCGCCGCCAGACCACCTTCCTGCGCAACGTCATCGATGAAGCGCTGCGCGCGGCCACCAAGAACGCAGTGCAGCAGGCGATTGCCGAGGAACGCGAAGCCATCGAACGCGCCGTGCGGGCCGAACTCCGGGACCGCGTCGATGCTCTCGCGGTCCAGCTCGTCGGGTCGGCGGTCGAATCGGTCGAGAACCCGTACGGCATCAAAGTCGAACTCCAGTACCCGAAGCGCGACTCGTGACCGGCCATCGCGACACGGCCGCCGGGCTCGTCGGCTCGCTCCACGTCCTCGCCTCGACCGGCCGCGTCCTCCCCCTCGATGAGCGGAACGCCGCCGGTGTCCTGGCCCAGGTCGCCGCCGTCCACGCCCTCATCGCCATCGCCGACCGGCTCGCCGAGCTTGTCGCACACACCAACCCCGACCAGTAGCCAGCCACAGAAAGCCGAACGCCATGCCCGAACAGCACACGATGCGGATGCACTCACCCAGCCAGCGCGTCCGACTCGAAATCGACCATAACCCCGACACCGACGCCGCCGCCCTCGCCACCGAGGTCTCCGACATGCTCGGCGTCGCCGCCGCCATCTACCTCCCCGACAAGCCGACACCGGCCGCCCCGGCACCCGGCCGCGTCCTCGACATCACCACCCCCAACGGATTCGCCACCGTATCCGTGCGCGCATGGGACGCCGTCGACCGCGAACTCGCCATGCGAGACCTCCGCGAACTTGTCGCCTCCCTCGTCCAGGCGTTCCCGGAACTCGCCCCAGCGGTGACCGCATGAAATACCTCGCCCTCCCCCTCACCGGCCTGGTCGTCTCCGCTGCCCTGGTCCTCGCCACCCCATGGCCCACCGCGGCCGCCAGCATCGCCGCCGTCGTCGTGTTCGGCGTCCTGGTCGCATTCATCCTCGGATACACCGCCGGCCGAATCGAATCCACCAGCGACCGCACCGTGCACGCACCGATCACGATCGCGACGGAGGATGCCGAGCGGTACGCCGACCTCCGCGACCTCCTCGCCATGGAGGGCAGCCAGCCATGAGCCTGCGACTGTTCCACGGCGGTATCCCCGGCCTCCGGCCCGGCGACCTCATCGAACCCGGCCACGAACGCAACCCGCACCCCGGCTGCCCCTGGTGCGAAGCCCGCGCCCGCGGCGAGGCCCACCACGGCATCGACGGCCCCAGCCAACACCCCGACCGCGTGTACGCCACCACCAGCCGCATCTACGCACTGCACTATGCCAGCCTCTACGGCCGCGGCGACCTCTACCGCGTCAACCCAGTCGGCGAACTGGAGCGCTCCACCGAGGACACCATCGAAACCTGGACCGCCCCAGCGTTCCGGGTCGCGGCTGTCCTCGACCGCGCCGTGCTGCTCACCCCCAGCCAGCGGCGGCGCTTGTTCCGGGAGTGGACCGCCGCCGACCACGCCGCGCACGCGGGAGCCCACTGATGTCGACCCCCACACGGATCGTCCGGCTCACCAGGAAACAGCCACCGACCAGCCCGGCCACAAGCCCCGACGTGTGCCCGGTCTGCGGCGCGGTGATCGGGAACTGGGAGCAGCACGCCTTGTACCACACCAAGACCGACCAGTGGGCCGACCGGATGAACACCTCGCTGCTCAGCCTCATCAACGGGCTGCGCATCCTCGCCGGCCTCGACACCGACACCCCAACTCCCGAGGAGGACAGCCCCCATGCCTGAACCCCGCACCAGCATCACCACCGCCAAAGGCGAAACCGTCCGCATCGGCGACCGCTTCCGCGACCGCCGCAACTCCAACGTCCGCACCCTCCAGGTCACCGGCATCGGTGTCGATGACCGCATCGAATGCACCGTGATCCGCCAGGAATACGAGGGCGTCGTCACGAAGCCGATGCGGCTCACCTACACCACCGCCGAGCGGCTCACCGGCCGCGATTTCGTGGCGTTGCCCGCGGTCGAGGTCGCACTCGAGGACGGGGCCAGCGATGTCTGACCGCTACCGCAAGAAGCCCGTCGAAATCACTGCCACCCAGTGGTTCAAGAACGGCGACCACCCGGCCGATTACACCGGCGACATCGTCGACCCGGTCAGTGCGGTCCTGCACACCGCCCAGTATCGACGCGAGCAGGGTTGGGAGGGCGAGGTGGTGCGCTACTACCGCCACCCCGATGTGCCTGGCGACAAGGCATGCCAGCACTGCGGTCGGATCATGAACGACCACGGTTGGATCGACACCCTCGAAGGCGGGCACATCGTCTGTCCAGGCGATTACGTGATCACCGGCGTGAAGGGCGAACGGTACCCGTGCAAACCCGACATCTTCGCCGCCACCTACGAGCCGGTGGAGGCGCAGACCAATGCCTGACCAGACTGCCGTCCCGACCTATGCAGAGCTGATGGACCGGGCAATCCGGGCCGAGGAGAAGATCGTTCGCCTGATCTCGGACGCTGAACGCACCGAGGAGCTGCTGACCGATGAGCGCGACCGGGCCCGTGCCCGCATCGCCGAGCTGGAGGCCGAGCGGGAACGCGACCGCAAGGCCCTCGACACGCTCACACGGATGGCGAATCGGGCTGGAGAGTTCTACGGGACCATCTGCGCGCTGATCGATGCCGACCCCGAGGATGCCGGGATGTTGCCGTCGGTAGCCGATCAAGTAGCAACCGAGCACCGCGGCCTCCGCGCCCGCGTAGCCGAGCTGGAGGCCGACCACGCTGAAATCAACGCACTGAGCCGCGACCTCGCGGCCAAGCGCAGCGACTTCGATGCAGCGTGCCGCCACCTGGGAGAAGCCCGCGAGCGCATCGCCGAGCTTGAGGCTGACCACGCCCGTCTGGTCGAGGACGTGGCATCGACCGTGCGCAGGTTCAGCGCGACCCTGGATGAGCGGGACGCCCTGCGCGCCCGCGTCACCGAGCTGGAAGATCAGGTCGCCGTGCTGGCCGACGCCGAGATGGAGCGCGCACGTCTGTCGCTCTACGCCCGTAACGCCCGCCGCACCATCACGACCCTGCGGGAGTCCCGCCGGCACTGGCAGCACCGCGTCGCCGAGCTGGAGGCCGAGCGGGATCGCAACGCCGTCGACCCTGAGGCGGTCGCCGACGAATTCGGAATCCAGGGGCTCACGGTTGAGGACGGCGTGGCCACCCTCACCACCGCCCCAACCACCGAGGGGGCGCGGGACCTCGTGCTCGCCATGAGCCTCGCTCTCGGGAAGATGCTCGACGACGACCAGGCCACGAACTACGTGGAAACCGAGATCAAGAAGGCCGGGCGCCCGGCCTACGTGCTGAATGTCCGTCGGGCTATGGGGCAGACGCCGCACGAACTGCGCCGCGCCGCTGAAGCTCGCGTCGCCGAGCTGGAGGCGCAGCAGGGTGAGTTGGTCAGCCTCGGCGCCGCCGAAGTCGATCCGTGGCTGAACGTACACGCGGTCGTCGAGCAGGCGATCCGCAAGGCCAAACAGCCGATAGAGGACCGCGACGGCAACCCGGTCTACTCCCGCGACAACCTCACCGAAGCGATCCGGCTGCTCATCGCCGCGATCAACAAGCTCGACCTGTGCGAGGAGGCCAGCCGTGGCTGACGTGACGCCTTCCCTCGATGAATTCCGCCGCGCCTACGCCGCAGACGACAACGAATGGTGGCGTTTGGAGTGCGGGCACCACATGAACCTGTTCGATGCCGCGCTCGAAGCGCTCGACGCCGCCCGCGCCCGTATCGCCGAGCTGGAGGCGCAGCAGCCTTACCGCGAGGTGCGGTCCGACGAGGTCGCGCCCGGCGGGATGGTGTGCGGAACCTGCGGGGTGCCGGTGGAGTCGGAGCCGTGTCCGAAGCACGCGCCGGCGGAGGATCCCCAGCTCTGCGACTGCGGGACATGCCAGGCGATCGCCTCGGCCCGTGCCACGTCGGCGATGGCGAGTGACCGGGAGACCTTGGCCGACCTGATCTTCTGGGAGTTCGACCGCGACAAGACCGAGCCCGACGACATCGCGGCCGCGATCCTCGCCGCTGGCTGGCGTCCACCCGCCCGCGTCATCGAGACCGACGCCGAGCTGAACGACGCACCGCCCGGCATCGTCGTGCGCGCGAAAGACGGCACGATCGCCGCTCGATACGACCGGATTCACGGAGTTGTGTTTGGGGACGACCGGCCGTTCCCATGGTCCGTCTTGCGGGCGCCCGCTGCCGTGGTGTGGGAGCCCGAGCAGGAGGCCCAGCGGTGAGCGCCGAACAGAGCCATCCACTGAGCTGGTACCGAACCATGGACCACCGATTTGCCACCAACCGGTTCGGGTTCCCTGACCACCCCGGCAAGGGCCAGCAGTGGACCGCGTTCGACGGGTCCGCGTGGACATTCGACCTCACGGGCACCGGGAACTGGGAACTCGCCAGCTACCCGCCTGATTCGCAGCATGAGCGGCCGGCACATGGATGCCCACCACCCGAAGGCGAACCCGGCGCGCCGGGCTACGTGGTCGGGTACATCGCTGAACTCGATGACGACACCGAAGGCCCCCAGTTAGTGGAGTGGTCCGGCGATGTCCACGAAACATGGGAGGACGCCCACACCGTGTGGAAGGAAGCCCAGAACTGGCGGCGCGGCTGGCGCTTGTACTCGCTCACCGACATGACCGAGAAGCCGAAGCGGCGGCGGGTTGACATCGAGAACGAGAACGCCGAACTCGACCAGATTCGTGAGCGGCTGCTGAAGGAACGCGACGCCTACCGACGTGCCCTGAGCCAGGTGTTCGCCGAGCACCAGCCGATGGCTGTCGAGTCCCTCGGCGGCCCCGGTCTGCAATTGCGTTGCCGCCGATGCCACACCGACGAACACCACACCGTGGCGCATGACAACCACATGCTGTGGCCCTGCCCCACCATCGCGCCGTTCGTCACCTACGCCGCCCCAACCTCCCCCGAACCCACCCCTGACCAGGAGAAGTAATCCATGGACCTGCGCACCCTCATCACGTACCTGCTGTGCCACCCCATCGGCACCCTCGAACAACCCATCCCCACCATCTACGAAACCCCCATCGAAGTGTGGACGTGGTGAACCCGGTTCCCGCCCAGCAGGTCACCGTCAACCTGGCCGAACGCACCCTGCTCGTGGACGGGAAACCGTTCCCGTGGCAGATCACCAGCGACGGCCCGTCCATCGGCGGCCTGGGCCACAAGCTGCGAAAGGTGACCATCACCCTGCTCGCCCACAGCATCACCGTCATCCCTGAAAACAACGAACCCACCGCAGACAGCGGGGAGCTCCCGCCGCCACCGCCCACCCCGCCGGCGCCGAAACCGGGGCAGGGTGCCCGATGACCGATATCTGGTTCACGGCCGATCTGCACCTCGGCCACATCAACATCGCCGCGCACCGGGGATTCACCTCCACCGAGTACCACGACCGCGCCATCGCGGACCGATGGGACGCCGCCGTCCGCCCCGGCGATCAGGTGTGGGTCCTTGGCGATATCTCCCTCGGCCGCAAGGGCGCACCGGCGGCGCTGGAATGGGTCGCGGCCCGGCCGGGCATCAAGCACCTGATCCCCGGCAACCACGACCCTTGCCACCCGATGCACTCGACGGCGCACAAATACCAGCGCGCCTACCTCGAGGTGTTCGAGTCGGTGCAGCAGTCGGCGGTCCGCAAGCTCGACGGCCACCGGGTCCTGTTGTCGCACTTCCCGTTCGAGGGCGACCACACCGACATCCCCCGATACCCCGAATACCGGTTCCCGGACACCGGGCAGTGGCTGCTGCACGGGCACACCCACTCACCGATCAAGCAGCGCGGTCGCCAGCTGCACGTCGGTGTGGATGCCCACGACCTGGCCCCGGTGCCGCTGTCGTGGGTGCGGGACCGCATCAGCCAGGGCGTTGCCCAGTGGGAAGCGCAGGCAATCACCGCCGCGATCACTGCCGGAGGCACCGCATGAACACAACCACGCGCACCCCGTTCCTCAACTCCCTCGCCCGCGCACAGCAGACCGGTGCCCAAGGGCGCGGCGAAATCAGGTTCGCCCACCTCGAAACGAAGGACACCACGCGATCATGAGCAGAGGCCAGCTGCCCCGCCGCCCCTGGTACTTCCCGCGCATGAAGGACCGCGGCGCGCACCGCCGGAACCGTCGCAGCCTCCAGCTGCTCCGCGAGTTCGCCGAGTCGACGCACGAACAGCCCTACAGCTACGGCGGCATCATCCCGCCCACCAAACCGATACGCGTGGTCATCCCTGTCGATGAATGCGTCCTCGTGCCCGCCCGTGGATGGGCCTGCGCCCGCACCGATCCCGCCCACCGCGCCGCCGCCCACCCCACCAACCCAGGAACCCCATAATGACCAGCATCCTCCGCACCTTCGCCACCCTCGCACTCCTCGCCGGCCTGCTCGCCTGGCTGTGGACCGGCGAATGGCGGTACGCCGTCACCGGCCTCATCGTCCTGATCATCGCCGGGCTATCCATCCCCCACCTGCCCCAACCCCCGGAGTCCGGCAAGCTCGAATTCACCGCCGTCACGACCAGGACCGGAACCCGCGTCGCCTGCGACAACTGCGCCGAAGTGCTGCACGACGGGCCGCCCCTGGACCCCAACGACATCCGGACAATGATGCTCGCCCACCACGACAACTGCACCGAGCACAACTGCGGAGACCACCGATGAGCCACCAACCCGAGTTCGATCCTGAACGCCTCAACCAGGCCATGGAAAACCTGCGCAATGCTGCCATCAACACGGGCCACACGCTCACGGTCCAGGCCGCGATGGGTTGGGTTATGCGCGGCGACCTGCCCAAAGCCTGCGAAAGCCTCCAACGCCTCCCCGCTGACAAGCTTCTCGAGGTATCCGCCGCCGCAGCGGCTTTGTCGAGCCTCGCCGACGAACTCGCCACCGGGACAGGGCAGTGACAGAACCCCGCGACGAGATAGACGAACTGGTGGACTGGCAGCTGGAGAAGGGCCGCCGACGCGGCCTCTACCCACCGCACGGCCAACGCCCACCCACGAAGCAGCCGAAACAGTGGTGGGCCACGGTCTCCGACCGAATCGCCGCCATCCTCGAACCCCGCCGATAACGACCGCGCTGCGAGGCTCACCACAGGTACGCAAATGTGACCCTAGTCACGCCGAACATGGGCTACCCTACTCGTAGGACATCCTCACTGGAGGATTCCCACCGGCCTTCGACCCCGCCAGCGAGCGGGGTCGTCGTGCATCTAGGCCCAGGTCAGAACGGCCAGAAGCGTTGCGCGCCTCGACTGCGAATCGGCGCCAGCGAATCCCAGAACCGCTCATAGACAGCACGGCTCTTCTCATTCTGCGGCGGGAACCGCTGCTTATTCAGGACGTACGTAGCCATGTCGACGGCCTGCACCATGCGACTGTGGCACGACGGCGCGAAGTGCAGCGTGTCCGCGATCCGCTCAAGCTTCGACGGTTGCCACCCGCCGGTCCCGTAGGTTCGGTAGTGCTGCAACTTCTTTCGGTACACGTCCCGGTTCTGCACGTCATCGCAGATGCACAGCGCGTACTGATTCGATTCGCTGGCACGCGCATTGATCAGCTCCAGCAAGAACTTCAACGCCCAATCATGCGGGTCATTCTGGTCGCCCCAGTTCACCCGGTTCTCCATCAGCGCACCCCGGAACCATGCCAGGTCCGGCGCGGACCGAATCACCTCGATCGTGTCTTCGTACACGCCGATCCGGGCACGCAGCTTCTCCTTCATCGGCGCCCAGTGGCCAGACCCATCAGCGAGTTCGTAGCCATGCAGCTCGGCGTCCTCGGGTACACCGAACTTCTTGACCGCATCAGCCACGACAGCGTCCAGACCTGCACTGATCGCGGGAATCGAATCCCCTGGGCAGACCAGCGCGGAGATCCAGAATTCCTCACCGCGGCGATAGGTTTCATCAATGTATGCCAGCAGCACCACTCGACATTAGACCTGCCGCCCAACAAAGACCATGTGCCATCGACGGGCCCTCCCCGCACAACAGCGTTGGCCCCGCGACAGGCGTAGCGTCGCGGGGCCAACATCACAGAATAACCCAGCTGACCTGGGGTAGAATAGGTTTCGCCAACGATGAGCTGACATGGCTCGGTGGTGGAGTCCGGTACATGAGCGTCGCAACTCTCTCCGGTCAGACCCTACGGCCACCCGCTCCCACGGGTGGCCGTAGCTGTATCCGCATCACCAGGGGCGGTACCAGACCCGGAAGTACCCGCCGGGCCGATCCTCATACTCCCGGTAGCCATCCACACCGGTCACATGCATGCCTTCACCCAATAGCTCGCGCGCCTTCTCCTCGACCACACTCGCGTCCGTGACGTCGTACTCGAAATCGACGTCGACGTGTTTGTCATCTGGCAGTGGCAATGACATCTCCCATCACGATCCCCCAGCGCATCGATTCTCGCGGCCCTGTCAAACCGCTCCAGCCGGTTGCACCCCACCGGCCTACCTTCCCCGCCCATGGGCAGCCACAACACCACCAGCCGATGCACCACATGCGGCCGGCCAGCATTCCCCCACCCGTACCGACACCCCATCACCCTCCACGCGCGACCACCGAAGACGGCAGCGCAGAAGGCCAACGACGCCGGAGCGGTCACACCTGCCCCCGGCCTCTCCGACCGGGAACAGGTCGCGCTCCTCGCATCCGAGCTGGTGATAGCCCGCCTGGACGTCGACACCGAACGCCAACGCGCCGACCGATGGCGCGAAGACGGCGGCAAGTTCTACGACCTGCGTGAATGGCTCCGCCTCTGCGACGACACCCCCGAAGGCCACGCGGAGTTCTATCGGTGGGCGGCGCACATCATCTTCCCCGACACCTACCCCGCCCCCAACGACGAGGACGAGGACACCGCGACCGTCCCCGCACCCACACCGACCCCAGAGCAGCGGGTAGCCGACGCACAAGCAGCCGTCGCCGCCGCACAAGCCGACGCACGCGACGCACAACGCGCCCTCCGTGACGCACAAGCAGCAGCACAGACCGAACTCGCTGCGTACAGCGAGGGTGCGGAATGACCACCCCCCGCAAGCCAGGCGCGAAGAAACGCCGCGGCCCCTCCAAGGGGTCAGCGTCCCCGGACCCGGAGGTGATCGCGAAACAGCAACGCTGCGCCGACCTCGCCGTCCAGGGCCTGTCGTATACCGAGATCGCCGAGCACGAGGGCTACGCCAGCGAATCGGGTGCCAGGGCGGCGGTGCACGCGGTGTTCCGGCGGGCCGCGACCGAGGCCACCGAGGTGATCCGGCCGAAGCTCATCGCGCGCGCGGAAGCCCTGTGGGTCAAGGCGTATTCGCTGGTACTGCGGGCCGGGCATACCGGCGACACCGACGACCTGATCAAGGGCCTGACCGCGGCCGACAAGGCGCTCGCGCGGCTGTCGAAGCTGTACGGCCTGGACGCACCGGACGTGACCGTGCAGATCGGTTCGTCGCCGGGCGAGCTGGAAGCGCTGAAAGCCGAGCTGGATGCCCTGATGACGGGGCAGGCGCCGGCCATTGACGCCGAGGTGGTCGACCCCGATACCGACACCGGCGAATAGGTAGCTACATGGGTTGGCCGGCGGTGGCTGACCTGGGAGAAGGCATCAGATTTTCGGGCCGAGAACATCGGCCCACCGAGTGGAAGGAACGGCCCGGATGGGTGATAGCAGCCGGAAGGCAAACGGTCGATACTGGGCGCGGGTCGTGGTGACAGCGTGCCTGTTCGGTATCGCGGAGAGCGTGGTGGTTTTCAGTCTGCGCCGGACGCGGGATCGGTTGCTCGCGGAGGCAGGGGGCGGGCGGTGACACGCCAGGTGCGGTTGAGGGTGGCCGCGCTCTACCTGGCTGCCGTGCTGTCGCTCGCCGCCACAGGCGTGCAGTGGATGGATGTGGGAATGCCGGCGCTGGAAGAGCTGCTTGCGCTGTTCTCGTTGGTGGCGCTCGTGTGCTTTTGGCTCCCCGATGTGACCGCCGCGTTTCGCCCGGTGCGCGGGTGGATGCGAGCGTCGCGTGGGCGCAGATCGCCGCCGGGGCAGCACGTTTCGCGTTGACCATGGCGACATATAGGGGTATGATGTGTGGTGTACGGCGCACCAGGCGCCCCTCACCGGATAGGACCGGTTCACCATGCATGTGCATGTCCCCCACATCACCCGCTACACCATCGCCCGCGCGCGCATCCGTGCACGCCTGAGCCTGTGGTTCTGGATCGTCGCCGTCGCCGCGATCATGGCCGCCGTCGTGGTCATGGGCATCATCGCGTCGAACCCGCAGGCGGTGACCCTGTGAACAACAGGCTCGCGCAGATCGCCCACCACCGCACCAACAGCATGTGGGACTGGGCCGTCATCCCCGCATCCAACCCGTACATCTACATCCCGGCCCCGTCCCGCGAGCAGGCCACCGCCATCGCCGTCGACACCGACAAGGGGACGCGGCCGGAGTTGTTCGACTGGCGGCCGGTGCCGGAGCATCTGCGGACCCGGATGCTACTGCCGGACCTGCCGCGCCTGCCCAAGCGCCCGGAAGGGTTTCAGCCGTGGCAGGCAGTCTCAGCGGCGACCGCCGAGATACTGAGGGGGTCGGTGGCGATCACCGCGACCGTCGAGTCCGATTGGCGGGAGACGCATGTGGCGACCGTCCCGTTCGGGATGGCGTTGCATCGGATCGCGTGCCTGACGCGGCGCGAGCTGGAAGCGCGGGGCCTGGCGCTCCCCCACCAGGCGACCGCGTAACCCCCTGAAGGATTCCCCGCCGCTGCACAGCCGGGCGGCGGGGATAGGTCACCGGGCCGTAATCCCCCCTGCACCCAGCGGCCCGGTGACCGTCATCAGGACGTCCGCGGCCGGAGCGGCAGCGGTACCGAGACCCATTCATCCTGGCCGTCCCAACGCACGTACAGCTGAGGCTGCGCCACGCGCGCGATTACGAACGTGTGCGCCTCGCCGGGCTCGATGGTCACGCCGTCCGGTAGTTGTCGGTGTATCTCACCGGCTCGCTCCGAATCGATCCGGACGCCGGTCGCCCGCTCGGTGCCGATATGCCGAAGCTCAAACTGTGAGCCCCGCCGGTGTTCGATCACCCAGGCGACCTTGGGCGGTTCGGCGAGTTCGACGGCCCGTGCGGCGAGCCGGTTGGATTCCTCGGCGGCGTCGGCGCTGCGCCGCGCGTGGGCGGCCGAGTCCTCCGCTGCGGTCGCGGAGCGCTCACCAGCGGCTGCCGAGCGCCGGGATTCCATGAGCGCGCGGCGAGCTATTCGGGTTTGCCACAAGGCGATGCCGGCGGCGAGTGCCGCGATGATGGCGGCCGCGATGGCGATCCAGTCTGACGATTCCATGGCGGGGACCGTATGCGACGGGTGCGGGGTAGTCCAAGTTCCATCGACGGCCGCGCCGGCGGGGCGGGCCACACCGCTTGACCACCACGACATATGTAGGTATTCTGGTTGTTGTACGGCGCACCAGGCGCCACCCCTCCGGAAGGAACCGGATATGCACATCACCACCGCCGCCGACATCG
Source organism: Nocardia sp. CDC519 (assembly GCF_059509835.1). Classification (NCBI taxonomy): domain Bacteria; kingdom Bacillati; phylum Actinomycetota; class Actinomycetes; order Mycobacteriales; family Nocardiaceae; genus Nocardia; species Nocardia sp. CDC519. The sequence goes on from NZ_CM183377.1 coordinate 6,370,182, forward strand.
CCCGCGTCGCTCGCGCGCTGGAGAAGCTGATCACCCTGGCCGCGCAGGACCGCGCCGCCTACGAAGACGGCAACGGCGGCATCGGCGGCCGCCTCATCGAGGACGCGTTTGAGGCCGCGCTCGACGCTGGTGCCAGCAAGGAGGTCGCGGATCACGCCTACCGGATCGGGGTCGATTGGGGTGACGTGCCGGAGATGTTGCCCGAGACGGCGGCGTACCGGCTGCCGGTCGCGCCGTTCCCGCTGGAGCTGATCGCGGCGTGAACCACAACCGGGCCGGGTGGCAGGAGATGCCGCCCGGCCCGGCTTCTTTTGCCCACCACTTGACCATACCCGCTTATGTCGGTATATTGGTTCGTGTACGGCGCACCAGGCGCCCACCACCGGAAGGAACCGGACATGTACTTCCCCACCGACGCCGCCGCCCGCGACTACGTGCGCGAATTCCTCGGCCTGCCCGCCGACACCCGCGTCGCCATCGACGTCAACCAGGCCGACCACTGGGCCACCGCGTACTGCGAAGTCACCGGCGAGCCCGCCGCCTTCGAGATCGAGTACGCCACCTGGGACCACGACGAGCGCGGCCACGTCCCCACCAGCGTGATCATCGCCGCCGACATCGCCGCCGAGCAGCTGGCCGGGATCCAGGACGACAACGACACCGACCACCACCACGGCATCACCGTGAACGTCTCCTACTGGTGGCTGCGCTACGCCGCCACCCCGGCCCAGGTCGCCGCCTAACCCACCCCGTCCCGGCCGCCCACCCCGCACCGGGTGGGCGGCCCTACGACATTCAGGAGCCACCCGATGCCACAGAGCCCGATCACCGACGCCGAACTCCGCGAGTGGGCACACGATGCCGATGCCGACGTCGGGCTGCTGCCCTCGGAGGTCGTGCAAGCGATGGCGGCCGAGCTGCTGGCCGCCCGCGCGCGCCTCGCCCGCGTAGACACCCTGCTGACCCGCGAGGACGGCAGCTACTACGAACACCGGCCCGGCTGCTTCGGCGAGGAAGATTGCCCCGCCTGCTGGTCGACCCGAATCCTGGTCGCCCTCGACCCCGGCGGCGACATCCAAGCCGCGCAGCGAAATGCCGCATCGGCCGACGAACCAGCAGACGAGGACGGCTGCCCGTACACGTTCGCCCACACCCGAGACTGGTGCGGATACGACAGATGCCGAGACCGGTGACCATGCTTCGGCGCTCCCTCACCCCATGGCGGCACACCACCGCGTGCCACCATGGGGTCGCGCATCCCCGGTGGGCGGGGACGCAGACCGAGGGAGACCTACACATGGTGGCAGAACACGGCCGGGCCGCACGACTCCGCGTCGCACGCGCATACCTGGGACTCGACCGCGAAGAGATGGCCGCCAAACTGAACGTCAACCGCGCCAACGAAGCCCGCTGGGAGTCCGGCAAAATCCCGATCCCGCCCGGCATCTGGGCCGAACTCGACCACCTGTACGCCGAATTCGACGCGGACGTGGAAGCCGTACTCGAATCCGCCGAACCCGGCCCGGACGGCCGGCGCCTGGTGCGCGTGTGGCGTGGTGTCACCCTGCCGGACAACCCGTTTCCTGGGTGGACGTTGCGGGTGGTGTCGGAAGCGATGCGCCGCGACCCGAGCATTGAGCCGGTGTTCCCCGAAGACGACCCGCGGTCGATGGGAGCGGACGCGTGAAGACCTATCGGCTGATCATCGATGTGGTGCTCATCGTGTTGGGCGTGGGCCTGACGCTGGTGAGCCTGACCGGGCCGGCGCCCATCGGCATCCTGCTGGGGTTGGGTGTGGCGGTGTGGTCCGGGGTGAGCGTGGCGCGGGAGGTTGTGGCACGGCGATGACGGATGTGTGGGAGCGGGCCGCGAAGCTACCACCGGCGCAGCGGGCGGCGTTCGTGGCGCACGCACGGCAGGCCATCACTCGGCGTGCCGCGCTCAACGCGTGCGCGAACCCCGCCGAGCTGGCCGCGTTGCTCGACCCGTCCTACCGGATTACCCCCGCGATCCGGGTGGTGGCCGACACGTTCGAGGTCGCGTGCACCACGCCTGATGACCGCAAGATCGTGACCATGCCCCCGCAGGAGGGCAAAACCCATACGGCGGTCCACGCGGGTATCCGGGCGCTGCAACGCAACCCGGACACCCGCATCCTGTACGTGTCGTACTCCGAAGAACTCGCGGTCCGCTCATCGCGTCAGGCACGCAACCTGATCGCCCAGTACGGCAGCGACGCCCGCGACCCCCTGACCGGGCTCCCACTACCGGACCGGCTGGGCCTGTCCCTCGCGGCCGACAACAGCGCGGCCGGGTCCTGGTCCATCAAGGGCCACCGCGGCGGCATGATCGGTGTCGGTATCGGCGGCACCATCACCGGCCGCGCCGCCGACCTGGTGATCATTGACGACCCGTTGAAGGGTATGCAGGCCGCGGACTCCCCGACCGAACGGCGTCGCGTGATCGAGGGGTATCAAGCCAACATCGCGACCCGTCTCGCGCCGGGCGCGTCGGTGATCATCATCAACACCCGATGGAGCGAAGAAGACCTCACCGGGTGGTTGCTCGCGCAGGACGCCAAACGACCCCCCGGCCGCCGCCGCTGGCAGCTGGTGAACATCCCCGCCGTCGCCGAACAAGGCCTACCGGACGCGTTGGGCCGGGCGCCGGGCGAGTGGTTGGAATCGGCGCGCGGTCACCGCGATTGGGACGAGAAACGCGCCGAGCACGGCGAACGCGTCTGGTACGCCCTGTTCCAGGGTTCCCCCACCCCGATAGGCGGCGGCCTGTTCTCGCAAGCCTGGTTCGATGACCACCGGCTCGCCGCCGCACCGCCGCTCTATCGGCGGGTGGTCGCGATCGACCCCGCCGAAACCGGCAAGGGCGATGAGGCCGGCATCGTGGCCGCAGGTTTGGCGGGTGACGGCACGGTGGTCCTGACCGATGACGAGTCGGGTCAGCTGTCGTCTGCGCAGTGGCCGCGCCGCGCCTGCCTCCTCGCTCTCGCCACTGGAGCGTCGGAGGTGGTGTTCGAGGCGTACAGCGCGCCGACGACGTATGAGGCGCTGTTGAAGCGCGCCTACACCGACCTGGTGGCGGAGGCTGCCGGCGGGACGGTGGAGGGTGTCGCGGTGCCGGCGGATCGGCCGTTTCTGGTGACGCCGTGGAAGGCGACCGGGAATGGGTTGGTGCGGTCCACGGGCCTACGGAATGCGACCTCGGTGGGTCGGTGTCGGGTGGTGGGGCATCGGTTGGCGACGTTGGAGGCTCACGCAATCCGTTGGCAGGAAGGCCAGCACCAACCGGACCGGGTAGCGGCCGCGACGATCGCGTATGACGTGCTTTCTGGTGGCGGGTTGGCGGTGGTGTCGCCGGACCCCGGTGGTTGGGGTCAGTTCCCGGACGGGCTCACCGGCCGTTGACCATAACCCTATATGGGGGTATGATTTGGGGTGTACGGCGCAGCAGGCGCCACCGATCCGGGAGGTACCGGACATGCCCCACATCATCACCCGCGACGCGTGGGTTTCCTCCAGCTGGAACGCTGGCGACGAACGCCACATCTTCCTGACCGGCGGCCACATCGGTGAGGTGAAGCGCGACCGCGATGGCGCGATCACCGCGAGCGTGTCGGTAGTGCTGATCCCCGAGCACGCCGACGAGAAGGTCGCCGCCGCCACCGGGTTCGCGGACTTCGATGCTGCCCGCGAGTGGGCCGAAACCACCATCGACCTGCTCGCCGAATAACCAGCCACGCCCCGCCCCCACCAGGGCGGGGCTTCCCCACCTGTACGACGCATCAGGCGTCACCCTCCCGGATTGGACCGGACACCATGCGAGCCTTCCCCCGCATCGATCACACCATGCGCACCCCACACGGCTACCTCGCCACCCAGCTGATCGCGACCGCCGCCGGTATCGCGCGCATCACCCTCTACGTCGACACCCACACCCCCGCCGAATCGGAATACACCATCGGCGTCTACCAGCGCGCCACCGAGACAGACCCGGCCGTGTGGCGGCCCCTCGCCCGCATCGACGCCCGCGACGCTGGACCAGTCCCGGCCGACCCGGCGCACCCGATGACGCTGCCCGTGTTGCAGCGCATCGCCGAACGCCTCCACACCATCGCCGCCGCGACCCTCGCCACTCACTGACCGACGCAACCAGGCGTCACCCTCCCGGAAGGACCGGAATCACTATGCACAACACCGACAGCCGCGACCACTGCCGACTCGACCACCCCGACCTGTTCGCCGCCGCTATCGGCCACCAGGTCACCTACCACGGCGCTATCCGACACCTGCACGGCGCGGTGTACACCGTCACCGGATACGACCCGGACACCCGGTGCTTCACCCTGGAGCGGCCGCGACTGCCATACGGGCGTCTCACGGTCCCGCTGTCGGCGTTCCGGTTCACCGACACCCCGCTCACGGGTACGCCCGGCGAGACGGCCGCCGAGCTGTTCGCCGCGCTGCGCACCGGCCGCGAAACCGTCGTCACCGGTACCGATGGCGCGCCGGTCGCGGTGGTGCTGACGGTCGCCGAATACGTGGCCCTGATCGAACAGGCACGCTGGGGGCGGAACTGATGCCCGCAGCGCATCCGCTGGCCGAGCTCATCGAGGACGTCCGCGCCCGCAATAAGTGGAGCTACGCCGACATAGCGGAGCGGGCCGGGCGCGCCGGGTATCCGACGACCCGACAGAACCTGTCTCGGATCTGCCTCTCGCCGGTCGTCACGTTGACCGAGTCCACCATCCGCATACTGGCCGCGGGCCTCGACGTTCCCGCGAGCGAGATCGCCCGCGCAGCCATGGCGAGCATGGGCATTCGCCTACCGGGCCTATGCGATCTCGGGAGCGCCATCCTCGCCGACACCGTCCTGTCGGCCAGGGACCGCCGCCTGCTCCTGGCGATGTACCAGGGCATGGTGGCAAGTCAGGCCGACGAGGAGTAGCCGACCATTCCGGCCCCGACCTCGCTGGTCGGGGCCGTCGTCGTCTGCACCCCCGTTCCCTACCGTCCGCGCCATGTCTGACACCTTCACCGCGGTTCTCACCCTCACCGTCTACGTGCTCACCGTGGCGCGCCTGACCCGCATCGTCACCACCGACAAGATCGGCGAACCGGTGCGTGTGGCCATCACCGAACGATTCGGTGATGGCTCGATGGTCAGCTATCTCGCCTACTGCCCGTGGTGCTTGGGTTGGTGGGTGGCGTTGGTGTTCGCGTTCCCGGCCGCGCTGGTCGCCGGCCTGCCGTGGTGGTTCGGGTTCGGGTTGTGGCCGGCCGCGTCGTATCTGGTGGGTGTGTTGTCCCGCCGGGATTGACCATAGCCACATATGCGGCTATGATTGGTGGTGTACGGCGCACCAGGCGCCACCCCCCGGAAGGACCGGACCGCCATGATCACCACCACCTACTCCCGCACCCGCGCCGCCCGCATCGCCACCGCCCGCGTCATCCGCGCCCGCATCGCCACCGCCCAGGCCGCCCGCCTCACCCTTGCCCTCCGCGCACTCAACGGCTTCCACATGACCGCCCTCATGGAGCGCGGCGAGTTCGTCACCGTCTCCCAGGTCATGGCCGACCTCGGCGCCGACGCCGACACGGTCCGCCGCTACGCCTCCCACGCGGGCAAGAAGATCAAGGCCGCCTACATGGACGCCTACGACGGCCGCGAACCCGTAACGGTGTGGAAGGTCGTCCACGACCGGCCCCGCCAGGTCGCCGCCTACACCGCCGACGAACCCGTCATCCGCGCGGGCCTGGCCGCCTACGCCCGGACGGCCCACCTGGTCGCGGTCCCGGCCGCCGCCTGACCCCACCCGGCCCGGCCGGGGCACCGTGCCCCGGCCCTCTCGACCCGGAAAGGGGTTCCCGTGTCCGACACCGCCCGCCGTCTGTCCGGCGACGAATACATGGCGCTGCTGCAACAGCGCGCCGACCAGTGGTTGGCCTCGCGCTCGGGCGTCCGGCCGAAGTTCCCGCCGCTGCTGACCTGGTTCATCCAGGACGGCGACGAGGACCTTGTAGACCCCGCCATCCTCGCCCCACCCGAACCGGCCCCGAAGCCAGTACGCCGCCCCCGCTACTACCGGCCCGCCTCCTACTGGCGGACGGAGGTCGCGCGCCTCGAAGCCGAGCGGGCCGCACTCGCCGAGCCGCTGATCACCGACCGGGCCGCCGCTGGCGGTGTCGCGCTCGGCCCGAAGCGCACGGCCCATATCCAGCAGCGCGAAGACGCCCGGCTGCGGCGGTATGTCGCGCTGGAACCGAAGCTCCGGCACGCGCAGGCGATGCTGCGGGCGGCCGAGGCCCGCGAAGCCCTCGACCAGTGAACCCTCCTACGGCCCGGCGACAACCGCCGCCGGGCCCCGTTCGACGCATTGGCGTCACAACCCGGAAGGAACCGGAAACCATGGGATACGACATGCAAGTCGTGGACGAAAACGGCAACAACGTCGGAAATCGCGAAACCGACTGCTACTGGCGGCGCAACATCTGGGGCGGCGGCACACAGGCCGACAAGCTGGTGGAGCTGGGCATGGCCGAGTGGAGCGCGCCCGGCTACAAGCGGGACCCCTTCCCCGAGAAGCCCGCCCACACGCTGGAGGCGTACGAGAAGGCCGAAGCCGCACAGGATTGGGACTACGAGCACTCCGACTACACGGCAATCCTGTTCCCTTACCTGAAGGACCGGCGCGGCAGCACGCGCGGAATCACCGCCGATAAGCTGTGCGACTCCAACGATGGCTGGTGGGTGACCAAGGAGGAATGCCAGGAAGCCCTGGACGCTTGGGAAAAGGCCGGGCGTCCCGACGTGGACGACTTCGGCAATGGCCCGATCGGTGACACGATCCCGTTCCTGAGGGCCGCCGCCGAACATCACGGCTTCCGCGTCTGGTAGACCTCCGGCCAGAGCGTCGCCATCGCACCCGGTGTGCGGTGGCGACGTTTCTGTCGGTGGGTGCTGGTAAGTCTCGGCTATGTCTGCCCATGACCACGCGGCCCGCCTGCTGGACACCGTCGCCGCCGAACTCGACCGCACCGCGATACGCCGCACCTACCTCACCCCGGACCGACTGATGCTGTTGGCGGCACGGATTCGGGAAGCTGCGGCAGTATTGACCCAACCCACCCCAACCTGACAGGAGAACCGTGCACGCCATCTGGGAATGGGCAACCGCGCTCGACTGGTGGCAGTACCTGCTGATCGTCTACGTGGTCGGTTTCGCGCTCACCGTCGCCACCAACATCGACTCGATGCGGGAGGCCTTGCCGGAGGTGCGCGATATGCGCGAATGGCGGCGGCTGGAAGACACCTACCCGCGGCTTGCGGCCGGCACTCTGGCGTTCCTGGTGATTACGGCGGCGCTGGTGTGGCCGCTGGATGTGCGCAGGGCGGCATGGTGGCGTGGCCTGGTCGGCTCCGGCCGGCGCCGCGAACGTCGCTGAACCGCGCGGTCATGGATGGAACCGAACTCGGGCCGCGCGCGTCCGAGTAGACATGGAACCCATTCGCCTCGACCCCATCCCCCGCTACGAGCCACCCACCGTCCCCGCCGACCAGGCCCCACCCGACCCGGACGCCGACCGCATATGGGCCGACTGGATCAACGGTCGGTCTGCTGATCAATCATCCGAGGCCGACCCGAATACGTGATCGCGCATCAGCTGCGTCCCTGACCGGGCCGTCTCGACTACATGCACAGCCTCGCGCCCGGTCAGCCCCAATCGCTTCGCCAGAGCCAGCGGAACCGCATCAGCATCGCCGACCAGCTCGACCAGCAGCCGATTCCGCGCCTGTTCCGCCGCGTGCAGCTCATTCTGTGCGCGGCGGAACGCCCTGGTGGGGTCTGACCGCCGTCCTCCACCGATGTAGGTGGGTTTCGACCCGTCGAACGCGGCGCGCGCCTTCGCTATCCGCTTCATGATCAGCGGCTCACGCGGGTCGACGGGGAAAGTCACACCGCGAGGATATCGCGGTCGGCCAGCTGGACGTCCAGCTCCCGGACCGGCCGCGACCCCGCCCACGGCGACAGGTCCCGACGCCCGTCCCGGATCGCACCCAACAGCCGCGGCGACCGATTCTGTGCCGTGAGTTCCACCGCTTCGCCGACTGCGGCGGCAGCCTCCTCGATTTCGCCGAGCTGGATCAACCCGCGCTCCAGTTCGAGCAGCGAGATGGCGCGGTCGCGGGTGTAGGTGGGGTCCATCATCGTCAGCGACCGCCGCGACGCCGCGACAGCTTCGGCGGGTTCGCCGATGAGGGTGAGGCAGCCGCCCTTGTAGGACTCCAGCATCCCCGACCCCACGAAGTAAGCGCGTGAGGTGGACGGGTGCGAGGGTTCCACCCCGTCGATTTCCACCTCGGCCGCCGCCAACGCGTCCAGGCAGGCGCGTTTCTGTCCGGCCATCGCCGCCGCCTCCGCCATCCGCATCGCCACATACGCGCGCAGCGGCTGGTCCCGGCTGTCGCGTGCCCACGCCTGGGCGGCCACCGCGTAGTCCATAGCCACCCGTGGACGGTCCTGCCAGATCGCCAGCTGCGCGAGGTGAGTCAGCATGTAGGCGCCCAGGTCGGAGTCCTCCGCGTCATGGGCCATGTCCCGGGCCTGCATATACAAGCGCGCAGCCGCCTCGTACTCGCCGGCATCCCACGCCAGGCAACCAGCGAACCCCATCCACTCCGCGTGCAGCGCGAGTACCTGGGGCCGGATCGCAGCGGTGCAGTCACGCAGCATTGCCTCGGTGACCGAGGTCTGCGCCACCACCATGCCCTGGGCGGCAGGTGAGCCGAGCATGTCGTCCAGCTGCATCGCCGAGTGAAGCGTCGACCGGATCACATGCACCGCTGCCGCGTCCGGGCGGCCGGGCCCGCCGGGGAAAAGGTCACCGGGTTGCAGGCCGAGGGTGACCAGACCGGCCGCGACCGGGGCCGCTTTGAGCAGCTGTCGCCTATCCACGTCGCTGCCCCCGCGGAGCTGGTGGAACCGTTCGGCCACCTCCGGCGGTGCTTGCGCCAGCGCGGTATCCAGATCGGCGGCAGCTTTCCGACCGATCTTGTCGCCGGCCTCCCACCGTTTCACCGTGCGGACCACGACACCGATACGCGCCGCCAGGTCCTGCTGGCTCCATCGGTATGCGTCGCGGAGCGCTACGCAGTCCTGCTTCGTCCATGCCGCCACGGTAGCCATCTGCACCCCTGCTCGGTCAGTGGAACGTCCCCCAACTGTCCCCTTGATGTCACCTGATGTCACCCGGCGGCCGGGAAGGGTTGGGACACAAGCCCCGACGCCGGGTGACCAGGCCATACGCCCCTCATCATGGCACACAATCCGCGGCGTCGGGTGCCACCCAAAACGACACTCACACAGGGGAAATCGATGGCACTTTCCGAGCCCGACGCAATGGTGCTGGCCGCGCTCGCCCGCCTCGCCGACAGTGAAGCGCTGAGCGTGGCGGAGCTACGGACGGCCACCGGTCTGTCGGAGTCCACGGTCCGCACCAGCCTCACCCGACACCACTACTGGGGCGGTGTCCGCCAGTCCCGCCGCACGCGCGGCACCTGCCCGATGGAATGGCGGGCCACCGCGATCGGGCGAGCCGTGATGCGGCAACCCATGTACCGCGAACTCATGACGGTGAACGCATGAGCCGCCCCATCGCGGTCGGGTTCCTGCGCACCGACCTTTCCGGCACCCGGCAGGCATGGGACGAAACACAGCTGCGCAGCATGGCCAAACGGCACGGCTACGACCTCGCCAAGACCGTCGCAGTATCGGGGCGGTCCGGCGACCCGGTCGCGCAGCTGCACGACACCGTCCTCCGCGTTCGGGCCGAAGCGGTCTACGTGCCGTCCCTCGACCACCTCGGTGGCGATGTCCCGCCCGTCCTCACCAAGGCGTTGGTGGAGGTCACTGCCGTCGATACCGGCGACACCTATGCGCCACGCGTGGCCACGGTGTTCGAAGTTCGGGGGGAGGTGAACTCTGTGGTGGATCGAGTCGAGCCCGGCCCCGATGGGGCCGCATCCGATGAGCCGCAGGTCGCACGCGACCGGCCATAATCGATGCCGTGTCATGGAATGAGGGTGACCGGGTGTATCTGGTCGAAGGCGGCGTATCGGTGTTCGAGATCGTGGAACTCGACTACCAGGGCGACCCGGCGCGGGTACTCGTCCAGCCGTTCGATGCCGCGCCCGGCGCCTACCCGTTCCCGACGCCGGTGAAATACCTGGTCCCAGCGACCTAACCCAGCCTGACTATCGGCCTGCAACCTGTCTGGTTGCGGGCTGATTCGCGTTGCACCCCCGTTTTCTACCGTGCCGCGCGATGGGACTCATCTGGCAACGCAAACGCAGCACTACCGGCCCCGACAGCGGCGAGCCGGTGGTGTCGTCGCTGTCCGGTCTCACCGCGGCGTCCGCACCGATCGCACCGGAACGGTGGGGCAAGATCACCAAACCCGCCTCCGGCGAGAGCGGGAAGTGGCAGGGCGAGGCATGGGACATGCTCGACCTCGTCGGCGAACTGTCCTTCGCCCTGCTGTGGAAGCAAGCCCTACTCAGCAGGTTCCGGCTTGTCGCCTCCGATATCGACCCCGACACCGGCAAACCCACCGGCACCACTGACAACGTCGCCGCGCAGCAGCTGGTGGCGCGCATCGCCGGCGGAATCGCCGGACAGTCACAGCTGCTCGCCCGCCTCGCCCCGCTGATGATGATTCCCGGCGAGGCGTGGCTGGCGATCATCTACCCGGCCGGGGTCGAGCAGTGGCATGTCCTGTCCACCGATGAGGTGAAAACCAAAGGCACCGATGTCGAGCTGCTGTTGCAGGACGGCACCAGGTACCTGATGGACAAGTCCAACGACACCTTGTCCCGGATTTGGCGGCCGGACCCGCGCCGCTCCTGGCTGGCGTGGTCGCCGACGAAGGCGGCGCTGCCGATCCTTCGGCGCATCGTGCGCATGGACCAGAACATCGAAGGCGCCGGCAAGAGCCGCCAGGCCGGTAACGGCATCCTCGTCATCCCCACCGAGGCGTCGATGCCGGTGCAGACCGCGCCCACCGGCGACAAAGTCGACCCGGACGCGCCGAACCTGCCGCCGCCGGCCGCATCCCGGTTCGTCACCGCCGGTGAAGTGCACCAGGCGCTGATGAAAGCCATGTCCACCGCCATCGAGAATCCCTCGAGCGCGGAGGCGTTGGTGCCGATCGTGCTCCAGGTGGCGGGCCAGTGGGTCGACAAAATCCGACACATCAAGTTCGACAGCGAAGTCAGCGAGAAGGCGCAGGCGGCGCAGGAGAAAGCCATCCGCCGCCTGGCCATGACCCTCGATATGCCGCCCGAGGTCCTGCTCGGCCTCGCCGACCTCAACCACTGGTCCCTCTGGGGTGTGGAAGAGGAAGCCGTCCGCTGGCACGCCGCCCCGGAGATGGAGGTCATCTGCCAGGCCCTCACCAACGAACTGCTGCGCCCGATCCTCGGCGACACGGCGGCGGATGTGGTGATCTGGTACGACACCACCGACGTCGAAGCCAAACCCGATCAGCTGGAGCAGACCCGCGACGGTTTCGACCGGGGCGTGGTCAACGCCGACGCCTACCTCCGCGAAATCGGGCTCTCCACCGAGGACGCCGGATACGACCTCACCACCCGCGACGGGTGGGCGGCGTGGGCGACCGACCAGGTGCGCCGCGACGCCACCCTCGTCCCCGTCCTCGCCCCCATCCTGCGTGTCCTGGTACCCGCCCTGGCTGACCTCCAAATCGCCGCCCCGACACCCGCACCCGCGCAGGGTGCGGAGCCGGAGGCGATTGAGGCTGCGCCGCGCGGCACACCCGACACCCGCGACGAGCAGCCCGCCGTCACCGCGTCCGCCGTCACCCGCCTCTGCGTCAACCGCGCCCTCGAGCTGGCCGGGAAACGACGCCGCGGCCGCGCCGACCACGCACGCCTACGCGATGTCCCCGCGCGGGACACGCATTTGGCCGCGCACCTGGGCCCGGTCGCGGCGGCGGATGTGGACCGGTTGATCGACGGCTGGGACGACGTGCTCGATGACGAGTTGTGCGCCGGCATCGGATTCACGCGCCCGCAGATCGCGGCGGCGGTGAGGGAGACCGCGCGGACCGTGCTGACGACGGGGTCGCTGCCACCGTGGCGGACGCGATGACTCCGGAGCAGCGGGCCGCCCTGGTCGATGTCCTCACCCTCGAACAAGAGATCGAGGGTGTCGCGGCCGAGTGTCTCCAGGTGTGGTTGGACGCCGCCCGAACCGCCGCCCTCCCGTACTTCACTGCGGCCGCGCAGGGTGAGATCCCGCCGGACCCGGACGCTATCGCCCAGACTTCCCACGTGTGGGAGGCCGAGTTGGATCGACGCCTGCTGCCACGCATGGCGGCACTGCTGACCAGGCAACTCGGCACGGCAGCCGAACGACTGTCGGCCTGGCAGACCAGCTATCTCGGCAGCATCCGCACCCGGCTCCTCGATGTCCCCGCCCGAGGGGTGCGTCGCGTAGCCGCCGCGATCCGCGACCGCGCGGGGCAGGCCGTCAGCGTGATACGTCAAGCCGCCGCCGACGTTCTCACCTATGGGAACAGTTGGCGGGATGATGCGGCGTTGATCGCCCGCAACGAAGCCGTCGCCCTCTACAACGCCACCCGCCTCGCCGCCGCCGAACTCGAAGAACGCGACACCGGCATCCCCCTCGATAAGACGTGGATGGCGCTGAACGACGACCGAACCCGCGCCACCCACCGCCACGCGGACGGACAACGCGTCCCCATCGGCACCCCGTTCACCGTGGGTGGCGCGCAACTGTCGCGGCCCGGCGACCCCGATGGCCCACCGGAAGAGGTGATCGGCTGCCGGTGCGTCCTCTTCATCTCCCCCTCAACCACCGCACTCGCCGCCCCGGCGCAGGTTGCGTCAGCAGCAGACACAGGAGGCATCACCATGCCGAGGACATTCGAGGCGATGATCATCCCGACCGGCGTGCCCGGCCGCTCCCAGGGATGGATGCTCGCCGCAAACGTCGAGCTGGTCGACAGCGCGCTCCCGCTGGCGTTGCGGTGGCAGAAAACCGCCGACCCCGGCCACGACGGCGCCTACACCGTCGGCGTGCTCGAATCGGTGCAGGTGCGCGACGGCGCGGTCTGGGGCACCGGCACCATGCTCGACTCCCCCGAAGCCGCCGAAGCCATCCAGCAGCTCGAAGCCCAAGTCACCAGGCCATCGGTCGACCTGGTCGCCCGCTCCGAAGTCCTCACCGACGTGGCCGGCAACCCGATCACCCCGGAGACTGCCGAGCAGATGTGGATGGAGGGCGCCGCGGTGGTGTCCCGCATCGACGTAGCCGAGATTGTGGCCGCGACGCTGGTGTCGGTGCCGGAGTTCCGGGACGCGTACATGGTGATCGGTGATGCCGCCGACGAGCCGCCCGCGATGCCGTTGGTGGCAGCGGCGACGATCACGATTCCGACGTATCCGGCGGATGCGTTCGCGATCCCGGAGGCCGACGAGCCGACCCCGATCCATCTCACTGACGACGGCCGCGTCATGGGGCACCTCGCCACCTGGGACACCCTGCATCGCGCCCACTTGACCAAGGACGACCCGCCTACCCCGTACAAGTCGCGCTGCGGGTACGCCGAGTTCCATCAGTCGTCGGTGCGCACCGACGACGGGGAGCTGCTGCGCGTCGGCCGGCTCACCGTGGGCGGCGGCCACGGTCCGGCCGGGCGCGGAATGCGCGCCGCGCTGGAGCATTACGACAACGTCGCCACCGCGTGGGCGCTCGTGCGCGCCATCGACGGCAACCTCGGTATCTGGGTGTCCGGTGTGGTGAACCCGGAAGCCGACGAGAAGATGGTCCGCGCCGCGATCGGTGCTCCGCACTCCGGGCACTGGGAGCGTGTAGCCGGGGCGCCGGAACTGATTGCCGCGCACGCGGTCAACTCGCCCGGTTTCCCGATCTTCACCCGCCAGCGCGACCGCGACGGCGATCTCGCATTGGTGGCGTCGTTCGCGCCCCGCGCGGCCCGCACCCCGCTGCCCGAGTCGCTGCTCGCCGATATCGCCCGCCGTGGCGCGGAAGCGTATGCGCGGCAGCAGGCCGAGGAGCAGCGCAGCCGCGCCGCGCAGACGCTGGCGGCGTCGATGCAGGACCGGCGGCGGGTTCTGGCAGACGTGGTTCTCGCGGAGCATGCCCGACGAAAGGTCAGCTGATGGCAGGTTGCAATTGTGGCGGTGGCCGGGCGCGTTTGGGGCAGGTGACCGGCTATCTGGTGACCACCGAATCGGGTGAGCAGTTCGGTCCGTTCCTGACGCAGACGGAGGCCCGGATGCATCTGGAGTTGAAGAAGTTGGGCGGCACGATCACCACCGTGCGCAAAACGGCCTGACCGCGAACGCACGTCGGCCCCCGAACCAGCGTGCTGGTCGGGGGCCGATGCTGCGCCGGGCTACCAGGTTTCGGCGACCGGGCGGGTGACCTCCTGGACCTCTTCGAGGGTGCCGCCGCGCGCCTTCACTGCCTCGACTGACGCCTCGACCGCATCAGCGAGGGCGACGATGGACCGAACGTCCATGTCCCGCCCGATCAGAGGCAGTGCGTGCGCCAGGTGGTAGCAGACCGCCAGGTCATCGCGCGGGGCAACCACTTCAGGGCGTTCGATGACACCATCGGCGAACGCCCGGAACAGGTCCTCGTTGCTGATGCCGTTGGCGCGGCCGTGGTCGGAGACAGCGGCGGCGGTGGCCTCGATGGCGCGGACGACGTCGTAGTTGTAGGTGCGGCGCAGCGCGCGGCCGAGCAGGATGAGGGCGGACAGCTCAGACTTCGCGGCGATAGCGGTGTTGTGCATGGTGTTCCGGTCCTTCCGGTGGGGTGACGCCTGGTGCGTCGTACGGGTGGGGAGGTGGGCCCGCCCCGGTTGGTCGGGGCGGGCCTGGGGTGAGTCAGTCGATGAGGTTGGCGAAGACGAGCGCCCAGAAGGCGTCGTGCTCCATGGCCTCGACGTTGTAGTCGCCGGTGGCCTCGCGGACGCCGGCCACGATGGCGTCGATGTCGAACTCGTCGCGGCTGGCGATGTCGGTGCCGTTGGCCTCGATGGCGGTGATGACAGCGTGGCGGGCGTCGAGGTTGGTGAACATGGTCCGGTCCTTCCGGAGGGGTGGCGCCTGGTGCGCCGTACACCAACCAATATAGCCCCATATGGGGCTATGGTCAAGTTATCGGGTGAAGGTCGAGAAATCCCCTGACCACGTCACCGAACCAGCCGTCACCACAGCCGGATTCAACTCCGCCTTGCTGACTTTGTAGGCGTGCTTCACCGTCTGCCGCGACCCCGGCGGAATCACACCCACCACACCATCACCGAACTTGTCCGCACCCGAAACCACATGCTCCGCCGGGACACCCGCGTCTCCATAGACGACGGTCGGCGTCATCCAGTTGTAGCCCTCCCACGGCTCATCGGTCGTGTTGACGACCTGGAACGTGAACACCACGACCGGCCCGTACCGCGACTGCGTGTCCTCCACCGACAGGATCGACGCCTCCAACCCTGACTGCCCGACCGCCGTCTCGGTGGGCGCATACACCCCACCCCTCCCCTTCGTGGTCGTCGCCGCCTGCGAGGTCGGCGCGCCCGGCTCACCTTCGTAGGTGCCGGGAACGATCGGCGTCGACTGCGGCTCCGGATTCGGGTCGTTGTCGGAGCAGCCGGCGAGCGCGAACACGGCAGCGGCCGCGGCGATGGTCGCGGTGATGCGGGTGCGGGTCATGTTTCCCCTCGGTGTGTGTAGGGAACTCTGACGCTCCCCTTTTGGCCTGGTCAGCGCAGCATAGCCCCGGTTTCACCCCTGCTCTCTATCTTTCGCGCAACAACCGACCGGGGTATGGCTGCGGGCCTCCCGACCTGCACATTCATTGCGAGTTGGGAGTATCCCCGTGAAGTTCAAGCTGCCCGAAACTCTTGATGGCCTGTCCGTCGAGGAGCTGGCCGCCCTGGCCGCGCAGGCCGACGCCGAATTCGATGCGCTCGCACCGGAGCCCGGTGCCAGCCCGACCGCCGAGGCGCTGGCCGATCTGACCGCCCTCAACGACGCCTCCAAGGCGCTCACCGAGCGGATCAACGAAATCCGCGCCGAGGAAGCCGACCGCGCTGCCGCTGCGCAGGCGCTGTTGGAGGCGCGGACCGCTCGTGCCGCCGAGCCCGTGGCGGAGCCGGAACCGGCTGCGCCCGAACCGGCCCCGGAGCCGGAGCCGCCCGCCGACAACGGTGGCGATGGTGGTGCCGAGGTCGTGGCGGAGGCCGAAACCATCACCGCGGAGGCCGCCGAGCCTGCGCTCACCGCGTCCACCAACCCGGCCGGTTCGCCGTTCAAGGGCCTGGGTGCCCGTACCGGCAAGACCCCGGCGAAGGTCGCGGCCCCGGCCGCCGAGGTCGGGTTCGAGATGCGCCCGCAGACCCCGAAGTTCCAGAACGGCCCGGTCGGCTACGACACCCTCGCCGCGGCCCTCGACTCCATGGCCGTCTCGACGCGGATCATCCCGAACCGGGCCCCGCACCGTGAGCGCGGTGCCATGGTCCCGATGTCGCTGGCAACCCTGTCCCGCGACTTCGGCCCGGATCGGATCGTGACCGCCGACCAGGACATCGAGGCACAGGAGCAGATCGACGCGATCATCTCCGCCACCGAGTACCGCACCAACACCTTCGACAAGGACGGTGCGCTGGTGGCGTCGGCGGGCTGGTGCTCGCCGTCCGAACTGATCTACGACTTCTGTGACGTGGACCCGGCAACCGACCTGGTCACGTTGGCGGACATGAACATCAGCCGTGGCGGCATCCGCCGCCCCGTCGACCCGGACTTCACGGAGCTGTACAACACGCTGCCGTTCCGGTTCACCGAGGCCGAGCTGATGGCCGAACCGAACCCGACCAAGCCCTGCATCGAAATCCCGTGCACCGAGTTCGAGGAAATCCGTGCCGAGGCTATCGGCCTCTGCGTCACCGCCGGCATCCTCCAGCGCCGGGGTTACCCGGAGCTGATCGCTCGGTTCATGCAGGAGGTCATGAAGGCCCACCAGATCAAGGTGTCTGTCTGGACCCTCCAGGACATGGTCGCTGGCTCCACCGCGATCACCGTGCCCGCGAACAGCACCATCGGCGCAGCCGGCGCGATCCTCAACAGCCTCGCTTTGCGGGCGACGCTGATTCGGCAGAAGGAACGCATCGGCCACAACGCGATCATCGAGGGCAAAGCCCCCTCGTGGCTGCTGAAGGCGGCTGCGGCTGATATGGCGTACCAGCAGGGTGTGGACGTCAAGTCCGTCACCGACGCCACCATCGACGGCTGGCTCGCAGCCCGCAACATCCGCATCCAGTGGGTCGGTCACTGGCAGCTGCTGCCCGACAACGCCACCCACTGGCCCACCAGCGCGACGGTGCTGCTGTACCCATCCGGCGCCTGGTACCGGCACCTCGACAACATCATCGAGGTCGGCACCCTCTACGAGAAGGCCATGCTCCAGCAGAACCGCTACATGGAGCTGTTCACCGAGGACGAGTACCTCGTGGACAACCGCTGCAAGGTCTCCGAAGCGGTCACCGTCCCGATCTGCGTCAACGGCAGCGTGGGCGCACGCGAGGAGCTGGTGTGCGCGGCCACCGTCAACGAAGTCCAGACCGCCACCATCAGCGGTGGCCCGACCGGCGGCACCTTCACCCTGTCGTTCGGTGGTGACACCACCGCGCCGATCGCCTACAACGCGGCCGCCGCGGTCGTGCAGGCGGCGCTGGCCGGGCTGTCCTCGATCGGCGCCGGCAACATCGCCGTCTCCGGTGTGGCGGGTGGCCCGTACACGATCACCTTCCAGGGTGCGCTCGGTGCGACGAACGTTGCGCTGATCACCGCGGACGGCTCGGGTCTGACCGGTGGCACTGCTCCGGCGGTGAACGTGGTCGAGACCACGGCGGGCGCGCCGAACTAATCCGGGGCTTCCCGCCCCTACTGAACTCCGGTTCTGGGGGCGGGGAGTAGTCCGCGACAGGCACCCGTCTGTCACTGTGGCTGCCCCGCTCCCCGCCCCCAGACCGGACCCCATCTATTGAGAGGCCCGGAAACCATGACCGTGATCTACCGGCCGCCGCTGGCAAACCCCGCGCCAGGGGGCCTGTACGGCGCGGCGACCGTCCTCGAATACCCCGGTGATTCCAAGATTTCGCTGGGCATCACCGTGGAGTCCCGCAACTGCGGCGTCTCCTGGGTGTGGCCCATCGACTGCGACGCCCCCGCCCCCGACCCCTCCCCCAAGGGCGCCGGAGAACGCACCCCACTGCTCGACTTTGCCGGTGACGTGATCGGCGCCGACGACAACTGCGCCGCCGCAGTCCCCGAACTGGAGGCGGCCGAGCGGGCGCAGCAGCTGCTGCGCCTTCAGGAGCCGGTGCGCGTCGAAGAACAACTCGTCCCGAAACTCCTTGCCGCCGCCGGAACCCCGGCGACCGTCGCCGGTCTGGTCGCGGCTGTCGGCGCGCTCGAGGAAGCCGTCGCCGCGTACGGGTTCCCCGGCGTGCTGCACGCGGCCCCGCATCTGGCGGCCGCGCTCGAATCAGCGGACCTGGTGCGCCGCCAAGGAACTCAGCTGTTGTCCCCGCTGGGGCATCGGTGGGCGTTCGGCGCCGGGTACGCGGATCTCGCCGAGACCATCGTTGCGACCGGCCCGGTGGTCGTGCACCGCAAGCCGGTGGTGATGGTCCACGGCCCTGACTATCCCCACAATGACCGGCTGTCGGTCGCTGAGCGTGAGGTCGTGGTGACCTGGGAGTGCTGGGCGGACGCGGTCACGATCGGAGCCTGACATGCGTGTGATCACTGAAATCGTCGGCGAATTCGCGGACGTGTATGCCGTCGACCGCGACCAGCGCGGCCACCTCGCTACCCGGCTGCTCGCCGCGGCCGGGCCGGACCGGCGGCGGGAGGTGCGCACGGTGACCGGTCGGGGTGCGGCGTTCCGGGTGCCGGTCGATATCGCCCGCACCGCCGGACTGATCGCGGACCCTGCACCGGCCGCCGAGCCGGAGCCCGAGGTCTCGAAGCCGGAGACGAAGCCGGAACCGGATGCCGAGCCGAAGAAGGCACCCGCGCGCAAGGCCGCCCCACGCAAGACCACCACCAAGGCCGATGCGGCTGAGGCCGAGCAGGACCAGGAGAGCGCCGATGTGGACTAAGACGTTCTGGAAGGCCACCGCCGAGCGCGCCGTCAAGACGTTCGTGCAGGTGCTGCTCAGCACGATCGCGGGTATGTCGCTGCTGTCCAGCGACTGGAACACCCTCGCCTCTGCGGTTGGCCTGGCCGCGATCAGCGCGGGCATGTCCGTGCTCACCTCCATCGCGTCGGTGGTGCGCGGTGACGCGGACTCGCCGTCGCTGCTGAAACCGCCGGCCCCGCCGCGGCACGGTCTGCCGTCCTGGCTGGGGTGATCGCGATGCCGGGGTGGGTGGAAATCGTTGTTGCTGTGTTCGGGGCGGGTGGGTTCCTGACGGCGGTGGTGACTGGGGTGTTCCTGCGCCGCAACAGGCGGGCTGAGGCGGATGTGACATTGGGTGACGGGTACAAGCGGCTCGTTGACGAGCTCCAGGAGGATCGGCAGCTGCTGCGGGATGAGCTGCGGCAGTCTCATATCGACAATCAGGCGTTGCGGCAGGAGATCGCGGCGTCGCGCCTGGAAATCAGTCAGCTGCGCAACGAGCTGGCGGCGGTGAAGGAAGACCTTCAGCGTGTGCTCGCGGGTGAGCAGCCGCGCGCCAACTGGTTCGGATAACCCAGCGGTTCCCCCGATGCCCCAACCGCACTCGGTTGGGGCATCGGTCGTTTGCACCCCGGTTTCTTACCCTGCGCCGCGTACGGGCCTGGGCAGCCACGGACACCACTCATATGCGCATTTGAGGAGAGTTCAGTGGCTGACTTCGGTGTGGTGAAGGGCAAGCTGGCCCGGTTCACCCTGGTCGATTCGTGCGGTATGCCCATCGCGGGGCCCCGCTCCAGGATCACTACCAAAGGCTTCGTGACGTTCACCGCCAGCCCGCAGATGCGGGAGCGCGAGGAACTGGAGCAGACCAACGCAGACGGCGGCGTGTGTGTCTCCGACTCGACCACCCCAGAGCGGAAGTGGTGGAACATCACCCTGAACCTCTGCAAGGTCAACACCTGCCTCTACAACATGCTCACCGGCTGGGAGACCGTCACCGGCTGGGACGGCACCGATATCGGTTTCTCCGACCGCAAGGCGGTGCAGTCCGACCGCGGTGTCGCCATCGAAATCTGGACGGGCGTCGGCGTCGATGACGAATGCGACGAACCCACCAGCGACGACATCCTCACCGGCGGCGCTGCCGGCGGCATCACCAAGTACGGGTACCTGCTCGTCGGCGCGGTGAAGGAATGGGGCCTCGGCGGCGACCTCGAAATCGGCGCCCAGGTCTCCACGTTCACCCTGACCGGGCGCACCGCTGCGGCGACTCGGTGGGGTCGGGGCCCGTACAACGTCGTCGCCACCGACGCGGCGAACACGGCGGGCCGCATGTTGCAGCCGATCAAGCGGGACCAGCACATCCGCATGTTCGAGACCACGATCGCCCCGCCGGAGCCGAACGCCGATTGCTGCCCGCTGGTGCTGCCTCTGCCGTACTACGGGCCTACCGCTGTCGCGGTCGCGCCGGAGCAGCCTGCCTGCGATGCGGTCGGCACCAACGAAATCCAGTCGGTCGCCCTCAGTGGCGCGCCGACCGGCGGCACCTTCACCCTCGCCTACGGCGGCAACTCCACTGCCGGCATCGCCTACAACGCGGCCGCGACCGCTGTGGAGGCCGCGCTGGAGGCCCTGCCGTCCATCGGTGAAGGCAACGTCGCCGTCACCGGCACCGGCCCGTGGACCGTGGAGTTCCAGGGCGCCCTGGCCGAGACGAACCTGCCGCTGATGACCGCCAACGGTGCCGGTTTGACCGGCGGCACCGACCCGGACGTCACCGTCACCGAAACCCAGGCCGGAGGCGTTTTCGCCTGATGCTGGTACTCGGGGACCCTGTCGGCCGACTGCGTGTGTGGCTGGACCCGGCAGCGGATTTCACCGGGCGGCTGGAATTGCACCAGCCGCCCGGCACCCCGGTGCCCTGGCCTGCCGGGCTGGTGGCGTGGCTGCACCTGTACGTGCCGGGCGGCACGTTCGATGTGGTGTGGCCCGCCACCATCACCGGCCCCGTCATGTCCTGGAACGTCCCGGCCGCGCAGGTGGCGTTGGTGCCGCTCAACGCGTGGGCCGAACTCTGGCTCGACTACCCCGATAGTCCTGCGTTTCCGTGGCTGCGGGGCCCGGTCGGCGCCGGGTGCGGGGACGGCGGATTCGGACACACGGTCGCCGTCCCCAGTGCGGGACCGGACGCGATCGCCGTCCCTGTCCCTGGCCCGCCGGGCCCGCCGGGGACTGGCGGCGGCGGGAGTGTGGTGCAGGCGATGACCGCGCACGCCCTCGGCGGCCACCGGCTCGTCACGACGACTGATGCCGGGTTGGTGGAGTACGCGGACGCCACCAACCCGGCCCACCAGAACCGGCCCGTCTGGATCACTACCGCGGCCTGGCTGGCCGGGGTCACCGCGACCCTCACCGCCGCCGGGCTGGTGACCGAACCTTCCTGGTCGTGGACACCTGGGCTACCGATCCTGCTCGGCACCAACGGACTCCCCACCCAAGCCCTCCCGGCCGGGGCGGTGTTTCTGCGCCGCGTCGCTCTCCCCACCCGCCCCGACACCATCTTTTTCGGGCCGAACCAGCCCGTCACCCTCACCTAGGAGCACACCATGGCCGACCTCTACCTGCGCCTCGACCACGCCGACGGCACCCTCAAAGAGACCGAAGCGACCGACGTTTCAGCTGGTGCCGCGAACGCCGGTGAGGTCGTCGCCCTCGACTCGACTGGCCGGCTCGACCCGTCGATGATGCCGGTCGGCATCGGTGCCGACACCGCGCAGATCACCGCGTCCGAAGCCCTGGCGGCTGGTGACTACGTGAACGTGTGGAACAACGCCGGGACCCCGGCCGTCCGGAAGGCCGACGCCACCACCGCAGGCAAGGAAGCCCACGGGTTCGTCCTCGCCGCCGTCGCCAGCGCCGCTACCGCCACCGTCTACTTCGAAGGCACCAACACCCAGGTCACTGGGCAGACTGCCGGGCGGGTGTTCCTGTCCACCACACCAGGTCTCGGCACCTCGACTCCGCCATCGGCTTCCGGGAACATCGTGCAGCGGGTCGGGGTCGCGATCTCGGCGACGGCCGCGAACTTCGAGGCCAGCCAGCCGGTGGTGCTCGCCTGATGGCTCGCCCTGTCCTGCTCGACACCGATGCGGGAACGCTGATCACCCCCGATCCCGGTGCGACCGGTGATGTCCTCACCAGCGACGCCGCCGGTAACGCCACCTGGCAACCCGCGGCCGCCGGCACGCAAACCAAAAGGGTCTATTACAACCCCGGCGGACAGTGGACCGGCAACATGGGCTCCACCACCGTGCAGTCCTGCGGCCTGCGGATGCTGGTGAAAGTCCCCGAGAACACCACCCGCTGGCGATTCGTCGCCCGAAACTTCGACGTGTCCAACCCCGCCGGCGGCGCAGAACAAGCACTCACCGGTACCGGCCTCGTCATCGGGCTCAGCGCGTACGGCGCCGACGGGGTCCGCACCCACAACTTCGAAGGCGGCGTCGGAACAACCCTCATCGGCACCAACTTCCCGATCCCCGGTGATGGCAGCTTCTTCGTCTCCGACTGGTTCACCGCCGCCAACCAGCAGCTACAGGCCGCCACCGAATATGTGCTCGCTGTCGGCTACACCCGCCCCACCAGCGGCGCAGTGAAAAACGCTGTCGGCCAGTGCTACCGATGGACCACAGCAGCCAGCGCACTCAACCCCGCTATCACCAGCGGCGGAATCACCACCACCCTCGGTACGCCGCTGGACTGGGGAATCGAATACGAGGTCGACACCAGCCGCAAACACTTCTTCCTCGTCGGTGACTCGATCGCCGAGGGAATCACCGGCATATCCGGCGGAACGAACAACACCGCGTGGCGGCAGGTCCCATTGTGGACCGCGTGGCCGCGGCAATGGGCCGAGGGACATGACGCGCTGGTCACCATGCTGGCTGTCAACGGATTCGCTGCGGCGAACTATGCGTCCGCCAGCTTCGACGTGATGTTCGACCGGTTCGACTGGGCTGCAATGAAGATCGACGGCGTCATCCTCGCCCTCGGTGCCAACGATGTGATCAGCCAGACGCTGGCCCAGTTCCAGGCCAGTATTTCCAGCATCAACGACAAGATCACCGCCCGTGTCGGGCACCAGGCGCCGACGTGGATGTGCACGGTGATCCCGCGAAACGGCCTCGACGGCACCCAAAACACTCGCCGCCGCTCCTACAACACCTGGATGTTCGAGCAGTTCCCGTTCGGCATTGCCGGGGTCATCGACGCCGATTACCGCTTCCGTGTCTCGTCTGCGCAGGAAGACACATACACCCCGGAGTTGTACACCGATGGCATCCACGCGTCGTTGCGTGGCCTACAGGTCTACGCATCGGTGGCCGGAGCCACCGTTGGATGAAGTGATAGGGAGAATCGTTTGTCTGTCCTGAATCGAATTGATGTGATCCCGTCCGAGCAGTGGTCTGCGATCCCGGCCGGCGGTCAACGCCTGGTGTGGGCGACCGCCGACGACGGCAAGATCGCTACCTTCTGGCTCGCGTCGAGCGACACGAACGAGACCACCTCCAGCGGGTGGGCGCTGATTCGTACTGACGTTCTCCCGTATCAGGGAGTGCTTGTTGGTGGACCGCCGCCGTACCGTGGCCGCGAAGCTGGTCTGGTCGGGGCGGAAGCGTTCGTCAACGACGAGTTCTTCCTGTGGGTGTATGACATCCCGGCGTGGGGACCCCCGCAGGTGATAGGCGAGCCTGCGCCAATCGGTGTCGAGGGCGAGCCGCTGAACTTGACGCTGTACCCGAAGAACTCGGACCTCACGCCGCCCGCATAGGTCTCGGTGTTGCACCCCTGCCGCCTACCTTCCCGGTCATGAGCTGCACATGGCCGATCGCGCGCGAATGCCTGCCGGAGGTGACCGCCCCCGACGATCAGGTGAGGTTGCAGGCCGCCGTCGACGCCGCCGTCCACGTGCTGTGGTCGTTCACCGGCCGCCAGTACGGGTGCTGCCCGAGGGTCGTGCGGCCCTGCCCCCGCGACTGTGACGGCCCGTTGTTCTGGTTGCCGGGCTGGTCCTGGTATCCGGAGCTGGAAAACGGTGTGTGGCGCAACGTCACCTGCGGCTGCGGCCCCACCTGCCGCATCGGCGGGCCCGGCGTCGTCCACCTGCCCGGCCCGGTGTGTGAGGTGCAGACCGTCACCGTCGACGGCGCGATCATCCCGTCGACTGAGTATGTGCTCGAGGGGGATGTGCTCTACCACCGTGGCGGGCGTTGGCCCGACCAGGATCTCACGATCCCGGCCGGGTCGCCGGGGACGTGGACGGTCGAATACACCAACGGCCGCACCCCACCACCCGGCGCCGGACAGATGGTGGCGTTGTTGGCGAGGGAGTTCTGGAATGCGTGCGAGGGCGGCAAATGCAGGCTCCCGCGACGGGTGGAATCGCTGACCCGGCAAGGGGTGACGATGAAGATGGCGGACCCGTCGATCTTGTTCGACAAGCGGGTGACCGGGTTGCCGGAGGTGGATTCGTGGATCGTGGCCGCGAACCCGGCCCAGCAGATGGCCCCCGCCGCCGTGTTCAGCCCTGATTGGCCGGGTGGTGCGTGATGGCGGGCGATAAGGCGGTCACCATCATCGGTTTGGTGGCTGAGCAGCTGCGGGCGTTCTTCGGCGACACCGCCGCCGTCCAACCATTGGGCGGCGGAACCAACACCGTCCGCATCCTCGCCGGCGACAGCGCGGTCATCCCGGAATGGCTTTCCGGCGAGCAGGAAAGCTGCTGTTCGGACTGCGGCCCGTACCTGTGGGTCAGGTTGGTGCGGCGCTGGCGTTCCGGCAACGAATTCCCGCAAGAGCTGCCGGTCGCGAAATGCGGGACGGGACGCGCGATCACCGTAGAAGCGGGTATCGCCCGCTGCTACCCGATCACCGACGACCCCACCGAGCTGGAGCAGCTGGCGCTGGTGCAGCTTGATGACTCGTGGCGCATCGACAACGCGCTCTGTTTGGCGATGGCGAAGGCCGAACGCGAAGCCGTCGCGCTGAATACCGCGATCGGTGCGGGTGAGCCGATCGGTCCGGAGGGGCTGGCGATCTTGTGGGTGCAGCAGGCATCCGCACAAATAGCGAAGTGAGGACCCCATGCAGGTGACTATCGAGGGCGTTATCGACTCCGATGTGTGTGAGCGCGGCTCCCAGCATCGGGTGGAGTGGACGCCGCTGGTGCAGGGCCTGGCCCGTAACGGCATCGTCCGCATCATCGAATGGCACCACCCCGAACCCGAACCCGTGCCGGTGCGGAAGCCGCGGCGCGCCCGCTCTCGCTCTGAGGGTGACGAATGAGCCTGCGGGCACGGCTACGGGCTGTCTGGCAGCGAATTCCCGGTACTCAGGCGCGGGCGGTGCGCCGCGCCGAGCGGGACCTCGATCAGCTTGGCCGCCGCATCGTGTTCAACGCCCGCCGCCGCGTCCCGTCCCGGACCGGCGCGCTGCGTAACTCGATCGGCTACCAGGTCAGCAACGACGGCTCCCGCGCCCGCCTCCGCGTGTACGCCACCGCGCCGCACGCCCGGTTCGTGCACGAGGGCACCCGCCCGCATGTGATCAGACCGCGCACCGCTCGGGCGCTGCGGTTCCAGATTGGTGGGCGTGTGGTGTTCGCGGCCCGCGTCCAGCATCCCGGCACCCGACGCAACCCGTTCCTGGCTGATGCGGTGCGCGAGGAGATGGCCCGCCAACGGATGCGTTGAGCTGACCTGGGGGTTTCACCCCACTTTGCCACTGTGCGCGCGTGACGGCGCCGGGCATCAACATCCCCATCACCGCGGACGGCTCAGATTTCGATGAAGAGCTGCGCCGCGCTGTCATGTCCGCAATCCGGGATGTGCAGCGCGACCTGGACCGCAGCCCGCTCAACGTCCGCGTCAACGTCGACGTCGATCACTCCCAACTCGACCGCCTCCACAGCTCGCTCGACGGTCTCGGCCGCTCGGCCGGGCAGGCCGGTCTGGTCACCGCCGCCCTCGCGGGGATCGGTGGCGCGGCCGGTGCGGCAGCGGGCGCGGTCGGTGGCCTGGTCATCGGCGCGGCCGCGCTCGGCCCGGCGTTCGCCGCCGCTGCCGGTACAGCAGCGGTCGCCCTGTCGGGGGTCAAGGACGCGTTCGACGCGGTGAAGGCCGCCAGCGAGGCGGCCCCGCAGGAGGCGGCAGCGCAGGCGAAAGCCGTTGCCTCCGCACAGAACCAGCTCACGAGCGCGTTGGAGGGTGTGGAGTCGGCGCAGCGGTCGCTGTCGGATGCGCAGAAGGACGCCCGCGACGCCCAGGACGACCTGGCCGACGCCTACAAGCAGGCCGGCGACGACCTCGAAGACCTCCAATTCAAGTTGCGCGGTTCGGTGCTGGACCAGAAAGAGGCCGCGGTCGCGCTGAAGGACGCGCAGCGGGAGTACGCGGAGGCGTTTTTCGATCCGTCGCGGCGGGAGAAGGCGCTGCTGCGGTTGGAGAGGGCGCAGCTGCGCTACGACCAATCGGTTGCTGAGGGCCGTGATGTCGCCGAAGAGGTGGCGGAGGCCCAGGAGAAGGGCATCGAGAACAGCGACCGGGTGGTGGCGGCGCGTGAGCGTGCCGCGCAGGCCGATCAGCGTGTACTGGATGCGCAGCGGCAGGTGGCGGCGGCGAACCGGCAGGTGGCGCAGGCACAGGCGGCGTTGACGGAGGCGCAGACCGCCGGCACGGCATCAGCGCAGAAGCTTGAGCAGGCCCTCGCCAACCTCGCGCCGAGTGCGCGCGAGTTCGTGACCACCGCGCAAGAACTCGGCCCGGCGTGGGAGGAAGTACGCAAGTCGGTCCAGGAGACCGCGTTCGAGGGCCTCGCGGACGAGCTGCGCGGTCTGGCGACGGATGTGCTGCCCACGCTGAAGGACGGCATGGTCGGTGTCGCCGGCGAACTGAACGCCGGGGCGCGCGGGTTCGCTGATTTCCTCCAGTCCGCCAACGGCCTCGAAGGTTTGGAGGCGACCTTCGACAACACGCGGCTGCTGCTCCAGGGGATGCGGGAAGGGTCGCAGGGCTTCCTGGACTCGCTGGCTGCGTTGGCGGTGGGGGCGCAGCCGTTCATGGAGGGGCTGGGCCGCGCCATCGGCGGCATCGGCACGTCGCTGGGTGAGGCGTTCCGGGGCATGGCCGAGAGCGGGCTGTTCCAGACGGTGCTGGTGGGGCTGACGAAGGCGCTGGAGGGTGTCGGACCACTGCTCGGCGACATGATGACCGCGTTCGCTGAACTGGGTGCGCGGGTGCTGCCCGCGTTGCAGCCGCTGTTCGTGGCCCTCGGTGACGCCCTCGTCGCGATCGCCCCCGCGCTCGGTGATCTGGGGCGGATTTTCGCGGATTCGCTGACCGCGATCATGCCCACCCTGTCGGCGTTCATCCGCGATTTGGCGGTCGGGTTGCAGCCGGTGCTGCCGGTGATCGCGAATCTGCTGAAGGCGGTGGGTGATGCGCTGCGGCCGATGATCGGTCCGCTGTCGGAGGCGGCGGTCGTGCTCGGTACCGCTATCGCTGACGCGGTGCGCGCCCTCGCCCCCGCGATGGGGCCGCTGGCGCAGGCGTTTTCGGACCTGGTGATCGCGGTGTCGCCGCTGATCCCGATACTCGCCGACTCGTTCTCCGTTGTGCTTCAAGCGCTGGCACCGGCTATCTCGCAGATCGCTCAGGCGCTGGCACCGGTGATCGCGCAGTTCGCGGAGCAGATGAAGCCGGTGCTGGAGCAGCTGGCTCCGATCCTGGCGGAGACGGCGATGATCCTGGGCACCGCGATAGCCGACGCCATCAAACAGGTTGCCCCGGTGTTGCCCGAGTTGGTGACAGCGTTCACTGACCTCGTCCTGGCCGTGGTGCCGTTGCTGCCGGAGTTCGCCAAGCTGGCGGCGGAGATCCTTCCGCCGCTGGTGCGTATCTGGGTCGAGATGACCCCGATCACGATCAAGCTGATCGAGGCCCTGACCTGGCTGGTGCAGCAGGTGCTGCCCATTGTGATCTCGAACTGGGAAACCATGGGCGACACCCTGTCCACGGTTTTCACCGTCATCGGTGACGCCATCGTGTTCTGGAAGGACGTTTTCAAAGCCGCGTTTGACGAGGTCAAGGGCTGGTGGGACGACCTGCAAACCAAGTTCGACGGCGTGAAAACATGGTTCACCGACACCCTGGTGCCCGCTTTCTCGACCGCGATCGACAAGGTGAAGGGCTTCTTCCAAACCGGTGTCGACGGCATCAAGACGGCCTGGCACGGCCTCCAGGAAGCCGCGGCGGTTCCGGTGCGGTTCGTGGTGAACACCGTCTGGAACGAGGGCCTACTCAAGGCCTGGAATGCGGTAGCCAGGTTTTTGCCAGGTATCGAGCCGATGGAGAAAGTCACCCTCGGATTCGCCACGGGTGGCGCGGTGCGCGGGCCGGGCTCCGGCACGTCGGATTCGATTCCGGCGTGGCTGTCCAACGGCGAGCACGTCGTCACCGCCGCCGAAGTCATGCGCGCCGGTGGGCAGAACATCTGGTATGCGATCCGCGACATGATCGCGCGCGGCATCCCGTTCCGGTGGGACAACGGGCGCGTCATCTCCGAACTCGGCCGCAACAACCTCTCCGCGTATGGGGCGGCGGTGCGGGAGAAGGGCATCGGCAACGTCCCCCCAGAGGGCCTGTTCGACCCGATCCTGCCCCGATTCAAGTCCGGTGGCGCGGTGGAGGTGCTGCCGTGGATGCGACAGCTGCTGCGCGGCCACGAGTTCGCCAAGTCCCAGCACGGCCGCCACTACCAGTGGGCCGGGCCCCGGTTCGTCGGCGACAGCTTCGACTGCTCCGGATTCATGGGCAGCATTGCGGCGGCGATCCTCGGCCAGAACCCGTGGAAACGGTACTGGGCCACCAGCAGCTTCGGGCGCGGCCAACGCGCGTCCGGGCCGCAGGGATTCGTGGCGGGCGTCGACTCCGGTTTCACCATCGGTGTCACCGACGATCCGGGCGGGCCCGGTGGCGGCCACACCGCCGGCACCCTGGGTGCGCTGCCGAAGCTGGGTATCCCGGCGCCGGTCAACGTCGAATCCGGTGGCAGCCTGGGCAACGTCCACTACGGTGGCGGCCCCGACCCCCGTAGCTTCCTGACCCAGTACCACCTGCCCATCGGCGCCAACGGTTTCTTCCAGCCGGGTGTGGGTGGCGGGTCGGTGGGGCCGTCTCCGAGTGAGCAGGCCGGTTTCATCGAGCGCCGTATCGGCGACATCTACCGGCAGGTCACCGGCCCGATCCGCGACCAGATCACCTCGGTGATCGGTTCGCCGCCGCCGGAGTGGAAGCGCATCCCTGGGGCGTTCTTGTCGTGGGCGGAAACCGAGTCGGTGAAGTTCCTGGCGAGCAAGGTGCCTGGCCTGGGTGATCTGCTGCCGGGGGCGTGGGAGGGCGCGCAGACCGTCATCGAAGGCATCGGCGACACCGCCCGCAAGGCGTTGGATGCCCTGAACCCGTTCGACTCTGGTGGTATCGCCACTGGCACAGGGTTCATGCCGAAGAACATCATCGCGCCCGAACGCGTCCTGTCGCCGGAGCAGACCGCGCTGTTCGAGGCGCTGGTCATGGCGTTGCAGAAGATCGCCGGGGCCGGAGCCACATTCGGCACCAGCGTCATCGACGCCCTCGGCGCAGGTATCGGGCGCGCGGTCACCGACACCCTCACCGCGCTGATCCCGGCGCCGGCCGAACGCCCCGAACGCGAAGCCACGGATACGGCGTTTCTGGCGCAGCAGGTCACGATTGACGAGCAGGGCCGCATCCTCGCGGACACCCGCGATCTGTTGCAGCGCAGTGAGTCCGACCGCAACCGGGTGATCGTGGAGCAGGCCGAGCAGCTGCGCGACCAAATCCAGGATGTCGCGCACCGGCTCTCAGGTGGAGTGCTGACCCCGATTGTGCAGTCGGCGATGGATGCCGCGCTCGGTGTCGTGAAGAACATGTTGGGGGCGGGGTTCGAGCAGGTCACCGATGGCACTGACCGCACCACCGCCGCCGTCGAAGGACTGGACGTCGGGACCGATCCGGCGACGGGTGCACCGCCGCCACCGTTCGGTGCGCCCGGCAGCGCGTTCGATGCGGCGTCCGCGATCTCGGAGGCTGTCGTCAGCGTGGCGAACTCGGCGACGCAGGCGTTCAACAAGGTCGCCCAGGACATCGCCAACGCCGCCCTCGAGCAGCGGCCGTCGCGGGTGGACAACAGCCGGGGTGTGCTCGGCCGCGACATCTCCGGCGGCCCGCTGGTCGACCTCATCGTCCGCCTCACCGGCGTCGAAATCGAAGTACTCGACACCCTCCAGAACACCCTCGAAGAGGTGCGCGAGTTCCGGGGCGATCAGGTGTCGGCGTTCGACTCGGCCGGCCGCATCGTCGCGGATACGGCCGAACTCATGCAGCGCAATGAGTCCTCGCGTGAGCTGGTGCTCAACGAGATGAACCGTTTGAACCGCGAGTTGATGAAGGCGGTCATGCGGTACCTCGTGCTGAGCGTGTTGTTGCCGATCCTGACCGCTGTGCTCGGCGCGATGATCCAGCTCGCCGTCACCGCCATCGGCGCCGCTATCGGGTCGATCATCCCCGGCATCGGCACCGTCATCGGCGCAGCCATCGGCGCGGTCGTCGGCGCGGCGCTGGCGGGCGCGGCGGCGGTGTTCACGTCGATCCTCGCGGTGGGCGCGGGTGCGGCCATCGACTCGTTCGACTCCGGTGGTGTGGCGTCGGGGATCGGGTTCATGCCGAAAAACACCATCGAACCCGAACGCGTCCTGTCGCCGCGGCAGACCGAGAGCTTCGACCGGCTGGTGGCGGCGCTGGAGGGGCAGCGTGGCAACCGCACCGTCAACGCCCCGATCACCGTGTACGAGCGTCCGGGCGCGGGCCGCGCGATCCAATCGAACCTGCTGAGCCTGCTGTAGGAGGAGCCAATCGTGGATATCGACAGGCAGGTCACCGAGCTGGGGCAGCGGTCGTTCTCCGACCCCGATGCCCGCGAACCGCTGGTAGGTCCGACGCAACCGGCGGTGTTGTGGGGTGCCGTGCTCGGTGGCGCGACCCCGCCCACTATCACCGTGAATGCGGAGGACTGACGGGTGTATCGCGGATACCTGGCCCTGGCCGGGGTGGAGTTGACCAACACGTCCCGGTTGATCGCGCACGCCCGCCCGGACATCCCCCAGTCGATGGAAGAAGCCCTCGCACAATGCGCGTGCCGGGCCGACTTCGTCTCCTATGACGATTCGTGGCCGGGGATGCCAGCGTTCCTGGGTGATGGCCCGTACCTGATCACCAACGCACCCTGGTACGACCCGTCCATGCCGCAGTCGGCGGAGTTCCTGGGCTACTGGGTGACCTCCACCGAGGGGTTCGGCGCGACGCCGGTTGATCGGGCGGTGAACGACGCGATCTGTGCGGGTGGGGTCGCGGGCCCGCACCGGGATACGCATCGGACGGTGCGGGTGGAGGCCCTGATCATCGCCTGCACGAACGCTGGCGCCCAGTATGGGCTGGAGTGGTTGGACTGCCGGATGCGCCCGGCGAAGGCATTGTCGGGGACGACGCTGGAATACCTTGCTGCCCATCCCGAAAACAGTGCGGCTGATCCGCAGATGTTGCGGCGCACCATGAACCGGGTGGTGTTGACCCGCGAGGTATCAGTGACGAAGACCTCGAACCGCCGGAACGTGGAGAACCGGCAGGGCTCGATCTTCAACGTGGACTGGGAGTTCGCGGTCATGGACCCCTACACGTACGGTCCGGCCAGCGTGGAGGCGGTGGTGTGGGATTCGACGGTGGTGGAGGGCATCGAGTGGGCCCACCAACCCAACTGTTCTGATCCCGCCGCCTGCGACACCATCCCCGTCCTGACCTCCGCCACATGCGTCCCCGCCACGGTGGATGTGCGCGCGATCCAGCCGCCGGTGTGTTCGGGGTGTACGCCGATCTGTGAGGTGGAAACCCGCGTCACCCAAATCCCGGCCGCGGCCGGCATGTTGTGCACCGACCAGGCCGTCACCCTCACCATCACCGCCAACACCGAGGTGTTCTCCGGCAATTTCTGGTTCCGGCCGTGCGGGTCGGCTGATGCGTGTGACCGGACCGGGTTCTTGTCGGTGGCGGGGTTGAAGCCGGGCGAGACCGTCGTCGCTGATTCGGTGGTGGGGCGGCCGTACGGGATTATCGGTGGTCAGCAGGTGCGGCAGGTGGGTGTGGTGTCGACGCCTTCGGGTGCGCCGTGGACGGCGACGGTGCTGGATCGGACGCAGTGCTGGGAGCTGGTGGCCCAGCATGAGCCGGGCGCCGACTACACCGTCCAGGTGCAGGTTCGGGGGCGGGCATGAGGTTGGAGCAGGCGGCGTTCGGTGTGCACGGCGCGGACGGTGTCGCGCTCGGTGTGGTGGAGTGCCCCACCGACTACACATGGTCGCGGGAAATCTGCGAAGTCTCCCGACTGTCGCTGAATGCGCCGATCCAGGATTTGGCCGAGCAGGTGATCCCGTGGACGCATTGGGTGTCGTGTTGGCATGGGCAGGCGTTGCAGTGGGTGGGCCCGATCATCGACGCCCAACGCGACCGCACCAGCCTCTCCCTCGAAGCGCGGGACCCGGCCCGCTTCATGTGGGAGACCCGCACCCCCACCACCCGCCGCTGGGACGGCCTCGACGTCGCCCCCATCGCGGCGGACATGTGGCGCGACCTGCAACGCATCCAACGATTGACGGGTGATCCGGTGGTGTTGCCGCCGAACCCGAACCACTCCCGCTACAACGTATCGGTCACGGCCGACCAGCGGATGGTGCAGCAGGACATGGCCGAGATGGTGAAGATGGGCCTGCGCTGGACCAACGTCAAGGGGCGCATGGTGTTCGGGGTGCACCCGATCCAGGTCGTCGCCGAGCTCGCCGACTGCGACCTCACCGCCGGCGCCAAGGTGCGGCGTTCCGGTGCCCGGACGAAGAACGATGTGCGGTTGCAGGGGAAGAATTTCGCGCACACCGAATACATCCCCATGGCCGGGCTACGCCTCCAAGGCATCGTCAGCCTCGATGACCTCGAAGGCGTCAACAACATCCAGCGGGCGGCGGTTGACCGGGTGCAGAGGTCGGCGCGCATCCGCGACGAACTGATCGTTCCCTCCCCCGCGACGCTCACCCCCGATGCGCCGATCGAGCTGGACGATCTGGTGCCGGGTGTTCATGTGGCGGTGACTGCACTGGGGATACGTAGCGTGCTGCGCGTGGACAAGGTGCAGGTGGCCGGGTCATCGACCGGCATGGAGGTATCGGTAACCCTGTCGACGCCGGAAATCCCGGACGAGTTGGAGCGTGCGGGCGGGCAGGTGGTCGAATGAGCGGCACAGCCGAACCTGTACGCGAGGCCACCAACGACGCCGAATGGGCGCGCGAAACCACGCGCCGCCTGGACTCGCTGGAAAACCCCACCGCCCAGCGCATCGGGCCGTGGGTGCTGTCGGCGGCCGATGACGGCAGCCTCATCGCCTCCTACGTGGAAGGCGGCAGCGTCGTCCTGGCGCGGCCACCGGCGGGTGGGGAGAACGACCCCGACTCCATCCAAGACGACGTGTTGCCGGAGGTGACCGTCACCCGGATGGCGGGACAGTCGATCCCGGCGGCGGGGGCCGCGGTGATTTTCGACGGGGTGCGTATCGAGCAGGGCGGCGACTGGACCGGCGGCCGCACCACCTTCGACGCGATCACCGTCCCCGAAACCGGCTACTACACCGTCTCGGGCACCGTGCACTTCAACACGGGCTCGGCGTTGATGGCGGCGGGCATCGTGGTCGATGAGGTGTTCATGGCCGGTGGCCGCGCCTCCGACGCCGGGAACCCGTGGCCGTCCGCTGAGGTGCTCGGCCGGATGCTGCTCAACGCCGGGCAGTCCGTCAGCTTGTTCGCGTATGCGGGTGCGGCGCGAACCATCGGCGGGTCAGCGTTTTTCACCCCGGCCGTGCCGACCGAGCTGTCGCTGGTCATGTCGCAAAGGAGCCGCTGATGCCCCAAGTCTGCGTTTCGCGGAACGCGTCGATTGTCGGCGGCGAGCTGGGGATCGCGAAATGGTCCGCGCCCCGCATGGTCGCCCAGGTGAGCGCGACATCCAGCGGGGACGGTGCGATCACCGGCGCCGGCCTCACCACCCAGCCGGGCCGACTGATGGTGAACGCGCAGATCAGCTGGACATCCGACAGCCCGCTCGATTCGATGATGCGGTTGCAGGTGATCCGCCCGTACCGGACCATCATCTGCTCCAACCCCAACGTCGTGCAGATATGGGACTCCTGGAACTGGGCGATAGACCGGCCCGCGCGGGTGCCGGACGGCTACAACCTGGTCAACTCGCTGTGCACGCTCGGCGTCGACATCGGCACCGACAACGTCGCTCAGCCCGTCTACGGCAGGGTGCATCAGGACTATCCGGTGTCGGCGTCCGAGGAATGGTACGAACTCCCGGCAGGGTCGACGCTGAACGTCCACTACAGGGCGTACGTGTGGACACCGCCGCCGTGGTCGAACAATGCGTCAGCGAACAACCCTCTGCATGAGGCGTATGCGCGTGGGGTGAAGCTGCGGTTGTGGGCGTTCCCGACCGCTGATGAGGGGGTGCGATGACCGTGCTACCGGCGGCCCTGCGCTTCCTCGATGGCCTCGACAATCTCGCGGTCGCGGCGCGCGCTGGCCATGATTTCCCGGTACCGGGCCGAGAGGTCGCCCTCGCCGGTGTCGGCGAGCCCGACCCAGGGGAACCGCTGACGTATCGCGTCGTAGTCGACCGGCTCGTCGTCGCCCATACCGAGAGGATAGCCGCATGAGCATCCCGATTTGCTCCAGTGAATGGATGCTGAGCGGGCCACGCGGGACCGGGTTTTCGGATGGCTGGCTGCCCAGGATCGTTGGGGAGCGGTTCGTCACCTCCACCCGCGACGGCGAAGTGCAGCGCGCACCCGACCCGGTGCCGTTCATCGAGGCCGAGCTGACCTGGGCCAACAACACCGGCACCGATCAACAGGTGTGGTTGGGCACCCACCGCGCGCCGCGCGTGGTGATCGCGGCGAACCCGAACACCTACGCCCTCGATGACGCCATCTCCTGGGATGTTGCTGTCTCCCCGAACGCGCCCGCCCCGTTCGCCGCGGAGAACGGCGTCGGCGCCCGCTGCCAAACCACCCCGTTCTCCAGTAACCAGGTCGGGTACACCAGGCTGTTCCGGGGCTGGGACGACAGCGTGCGCACTGACGAGATCGGCACCGTCCCGGCCGGCGAGACCGTGCACGTCCGCTACGCGGCCCTGTATACGACGCCCGGCTCCTGGCGGGCACCGAACCAAGCGCTACAGGTGGTGCGCGCCTACTGGGTGCGGCTGCGCCTGTTCGCGGCACCGGAGGCCACACCATGACCTACCCCTGCGTCGACCCCGATTTCTTCGACACCACCGGCGGGGCGATATCGCCGAAACGCCAGTGGCAGTGGGAGCACCGCGCCACCGCACAGGGTGGCGGGGCGGTGTTCACGCCCGCGAACAACGCCTCCCCCGGCACCACCCTGTTCACCACACAAGCGGTCTGGACGAACGACACCGGTGTGCCGCAACAGGTGTACGCGGTCATGACCCAGGGCCCGGTCCGGTACGTGCTCGACGGACTGAAACACCTGGTCATCCGCTACCAGTGGGGCACCTCGTTCGGCGCCGCACCCACCGACCCGACCCTGACCGAGGAGTCACGAGTCCGCGGCTACCCGGATTTCGGCTCCGCCAACGCCACACCGTCCGGGCCGGTCGCGGCGATCTATGTGCTGCTGGAGGATCGGCAGCCGACGAACAGCGTGCCGATCGGCGACGTGGTGACCTTGCCGCCGGGCCAGCAGATGAAGGCCCGCGTGCAGGTGTCCTGGTACACCGCCGCGTGGGGAATCGACTGGTACACAACGTTCTGGGGCGACCCCGTACCTCACCGCGTCGGCAAGGTCGGGCCGGTCAGGATCGACCTGTTCAGCGTGCCGGTCATCCCGTAGGCGGGCTTCGGGGTGAGGGTGTCGGGAGTCGAACCCGATTCGCGAGGCACCACTAGTGCGGCCCTCTAAACTGCGCTGCCAGCCAAGCCCCGCTGGAGGCGTTTCACCTCCTGGCCCGTCACGGGATAGCTACTCCCACGGACTGGTTGCTCTCGCTGTTTTCGGTGCGCGCTTCCGCCGGTGACCCTCACCCGAAGCGAGCGGCATACGATCCGCCTACACAGGATCGTACCGCCCCGAGGGGGTTAGATCGTGGTCGGCCGTCCCGGATACCAGGCCGAAACCTCGGACAGCAGGACCCGCAGGCGGGGAGTGTTGATGGTCCCTGCTGGCGTTCGTATCGTGACGTCCCGCAGGTGCAGGTGCCGAATCATCGTGGAGGGTGTCATGTTCTCGCGCTCACGCCGCTGGACGTACTCCTCGGCGGGCCGTTCGTACAGCATCCGCGCGAACGCATCGATCAGCGTCTGGATGTTTTCGTCATCGGTTCGCGTCATCAGTTCTCGATGCTGTTCGGCTGCCTCCTGGTAGAAGCTGTCGACAGATGCCGCGTCGCCAGACACGACGGACCCAGGCAGAACGAGAGTCACAGATGTGCCGTGCCCGAACGAGTTCACGAAGTCTGCGATCTCTTGGAGCGTGCGGTCAGGGGCGCCGAACCAGTCCTTGGTGTCGCTGAGGTCGGGGTAATGGTCTTCGGGGAGTTCGCCGGCGGCGGTGTCTTCGGTCATGCGGCGGATTGTGCCAGCAGGAACCGACATCGCCAGCTCCTACCGCTGTCTTCCTGGGCTTTCACCCCTCCCACCTACGGTGCGCCCAGTCATCCGATCAGGGCAGCCAAGGATGGGAGAAACCCGATGACGATTCAGCCGCCGAGCGGTGCCGAAGACCTCGCCGCTCAGGCAGAAGCGCTGCGGCGTGAGCGTGAGGAGTTCCAGGCCGAGCAGGCCGCCGCCCTCGCCGCGCGCGCCGACCGCGACCTCGCCGAAGCCGAAGCCACCGCGGCCGCCGACGCCGACACCTATCACGTTGACGCGGACGGCAACCCGATCCTCGACCCGGACGGAAAACCGTACCGGCGCGGCGAGTGGGAGACCGACGACAACGGTGCCCTCATCCTCGATGACGCGGGCAGCCCGTACCCGTTGTGGAAGCACGACACCGTGGAGCACAAGGGCCACACGTTCCAGATCAGGCGCGCCGAGCCGGCCGCGGTGAATGCGTTCACGATGATGAGTACGTCGTCGTTGCCGGCGGCGACGCAGATGCGGATGTATCGGCAGTTTGTGGACCGGCATATGTCGTTGATGTCGCAGGCGAAGATGTTCGACCTGATGTTGGACGGCGAGTTCGACATGGACGACTACAAGGAAATGTTCAAGCTGATCGCGACGCAGGACACTGCCCGCCCTACCGGGCCGTCGAAGCACTAGCGGCGTTCGCTGTCCACAATTGGCGCACGATCCGGGGCCGGCTGATCTTGGCGGGGATACCTGACCCGTTGCGGCAGTTGCCGGATATGCACGCCATCCTGGATGTGGCTGAGGTGCTTTTGACGGAGTCCATGAGCAAGGAAGAGCTGGAATCGTGGTGGCGTAAGGCCTACCGGCCGTCCCGCCCTGCGATCACGCCGGGCGGGACGGTGGCGGAGGAGCGGCCGGACCCGCCTGGTTTCGATGTGGAGGACCAGCAGGATTCGTTCGCGGCGTTCCAGAGGATGGCCGCCGGGTTCGAATAGGAAGAGGTGGCCCCCGCCGTGGTGGCGGGGGTTACCGGTATTCGGGGGGGATGTTCCATTTGGCGTCGGCGGGGCGTCCGCTGCCGGGGCGGCGGGCGTTCCAGGCGTCGATGGTTTCGGGGAGCCAGCCGCGGGTGTCTCGGCCTTCGGCCTTGATTATGGCGTCGGCGGGTGGGAGCTTGTAGTTCTTGAGGGTGCCGGGTTCGATGCCGACGCGGTGCGCGAACAGCCGGAGCCCTAGGTATGTGACGGCCACGGTGACCTCCTTCCTTCACACACAACCATACCCGTATATAGCGGTATTCCGTGTATCGGTTTCGTGGAGGGTGGCCCTCACCACAGACGCGGCGGGGTGGTTGCACCCCGGTTTTCTACGGTGCGCGGCATGGCGACCACGATGGAACGGCTCACCTCTCTGTTGGGGTTCGCGCAGGCCCGCCACGGTCTGCCGTACGCCTACGGGGGTGCGTTCTCCCCGAACACCAGGGATTCGACTGACTGCTCTGGGTTGGTGTTTTCGGCGGCGGCGATCCTCGACGGCCGCGACCCATACCGCCGCTACGGGTCGACGGAGACGCTGCGGTTGGCGCGGATGAATCGGGTGCCGGCGCCGTGCGGGTTGCTGCCGGCGTCGTCGGCGGCCGCGATCCCCGCCGATGCGCCGCTGCGGGTCGGGTTGCAGCACGGTGGCGGCGGACCCAACTCACACACCGCCTGCTCGTTCTTCATCGACGGCCGCGAGTACGCGTTCGAGTCGCGCGGCTGGCCCGGTGTCCTGCTGTCCTCCCCCGGCTCGCGGGCGACGAACCCGCCCGGCAACGTGGCGCGCGCGTGGAACTCGGCGCTGTTCAACGACTTCTGGTACTTCCCTGGTCCGGTGGGTCCGGTCGATCCGAACGCGTTCCCGCTGCCGCCGGGCTACTACTACGGCCCCTACGAAGGACCGGAGGAATCCATCTCCGGCCGCGCCGGGGAACCAGAGGCATGGGTGGAGGGCCTGCGGCGTTGGCAGCGCGCCGCCGGCATCCCCGCCGATGGCATCTACGGTGCGGCGACGAAGGCGCGCGCCATCGAGTACCAAATCCCGGCCGGTCTGCTGCCGGATGGGTTGATCGGCCCGAAGACTTGGGCCCTGGCGATGAAGGAGCCACGCGTGTCCGACACGAGCTTGTATACCGCGTTGACGGCGTTCATGAAGGGATACCTCGACCCGCTCATCAGCGACGTGAAGGACATTCGGGAGCAGCTGACTGGATCGCGGGACCTCCACTACCTGGACGCGGCGCGCACTCAGGTGGATGTCGCGAAGAGCTTCCCCGGTTGGCCGGATGTGCTGGGGACGAAGCCGGGGCCGGATGGGCGGCCGGTGGGCCGGTTGCCGGTGGATGCGCTCGGTGAGCTGCTGCTGCGGCGGGAGGGAGGTGATTCGGAGTGAGCGCGATGCTGGAGCGGTTGGACGGCGGTGACTGGGTGAAGATCCTGGGGGCTGTCGTCACGATCGTTGGGGCGTTCGTCCTGTGAGGGAAACGCCGGGTCAGGGGCTGGTTTCCTGGCCCGGCGTTGCCCGTTTATTGCCCGTTGGCGCTGTCGCGGGGCGGCGCTGTGGTCGCTGTGGTCGCGAACGGCCCCCGGAACAGGGTCCGAAACCGGAGAAAATCCGATGAAACCCGTGGCAATCCGACGCAACCTTTAGCTACTCTCGGGTAGCTTATCGTGTTGCGATTGAGACATTTTCCACATTGCAACCGCTCACAATTCGGCCGTCGGCACAGAGAGCCGCCGCACCGACCGGAAACCGCGAGTACGGCGCATACGCTTTGCGCATTACTCCAATTGCATTGTCACGCAGGAGTTTCCAGTCGATTTCGGTCATCCCGAACTCCCCTCGAACGGGCCGCACCAGGGCATGGACGAACCACCGCACAACCCCTCACCCACCGGGAAAGGTAACCCTAACCTACCGGAAATGCACGCAACGCGCGGCACTCCGAATTAGTTCCGCGATTCGGAGAGGATTAGAGTCCAACAACAGATCGGTTCAGGTTCCCGGCGGCGGGCCGGAGCGCAGCCACAAGCGAAAAACTCCTGGTGGCCGCGAGCTGGTTTGCACCGGATTTCCGGCTCGAAGCGCCGGCGTCGGATCTGCGACCGGGTCCATCAACGACGTTGGAGGCACCGCACTCTATGACCACGATAGAAGCTCCGGCTCAGCCGAAGCGGAAGACGCTGTACCGAGGCGACCCCGGAATGTGGTCCTGGGCGCTGCACCGGATCACCGGCGTCACCGTCTTTTTCTTCCTCTTCGTCCACGTCCTGGACACCGCGCTGGTGCGCGTCAGCCCCGCCGTCTACGACGACGCGATCGAGACCTACAAGAACCCGATCGTCGCGTTCATGGAGATGGGCCTGGTCTTCTGCGTGCTGTTCCACGCGCTCAACGGTGTGCGAGTGATCCTGGTGGACTTCTGGTCCAAGGGCCCGCGCTACCAGCGCCAGATGCTCTGGGGCATCCTCGGCCTGCTGGTCGTGCTACTCGTGCCCGCTATCGGTCGGATGTTCTACCTACTGTTCACGGAGCACTGATAACCCATGAGTGAGCGAAGCGAGCGAATCATGAACACAGCCGCCATTGCGGTCATGTCGGTGCCGAGCGCCAGCGAGGTACTGGCATGAGCGCACCTGTACTCGGCAAGTCGTACGACCGTCCGGCGAGCCTGGATCTGCCCCGCTCCCCGCGCGCACGCGCCAACAGCAACTTCGAGAAGTACGCGTGGCTGTTCATGCGCTTCTCCGGCCTGGCACTGATCGTGCTCGTCCTCGGCCACATGTCGATCATGCTGCTGCTCGACGGCGGCGTGAAGCGGCTGAACTTCGCGTTCGTGGCCGGCCGCTGGTCCAGCCCGTTCTGGCAGATCTGGGACCTGGCCATGCTGTGGCTGGCTCAGCTGCACGGCGGCAACGGGCTGCGCACCGTGATCGCGGACTACTCCCGCAAGGACTCGACCCGCTTCTGGCTGAACACGCTGCTGGTGCTGTCGATGATCCTGGTCATGGGCGTCGGCACCTACGTCATCTTCACCTTCGACCCCAACATCAGTTAGGAACAGGCCACCTCCGATGAGTGAATCCCGGATTCAGGAGCACCGCTACGACGTCGTCATCGTCGGCGCCGGTGGCGCGGGTATGCGTGCGGCGATCGAGGCCGGGCCCCGGGCGCGCACCGCGGTGCTGACCAAGCTGTACCCCACCCGCAGCCACACCGGCGCGGCGCAGGGCGGCATGTGCGCGGCGCTGGCCAACGTCGAAGAGGACAACTGGGAGTGGCACACCTTCGACACGGTCAAGGGCGGCGACTACATCGTCGACCAGGACGCCGCCGAGATCATGGCCAAGGAGGCCATCGACGCGGTGCTCGACCTGGAGAAGATGGGTCTGCCGTTCAACCGCACCCCCGAGGGCAAGATCGACCAGCGCCGTTTCGGTGGCCACACCCGCGATCACGGTAAGGCCCCGGTCCGCCGGGCCTGCTACGCCGCCGACCGCACCGGCCACATGATCCTGCAGACGCTGTACCAGAACTGCGTCAAGCACGACGTCGAGTTCTTCAACGAGTTCTACGCCCTCGACCTGGTGCTCACCGAGACCGAGCGCGGTCCGGTGGCCACCGGCATCGTCGCCTACGAACTCGCCACCGGTGACCTGCACGTCTTCCACGCCAAGTCGATCGTGTTCGCCACCGGCGGCTCCGGCCGGATGTACAAGACCACCTCGAACGCGCACACCCTGACCGGCGACGGCATGGCCATCGTCTTCCGCAAGGGCCTGCCGCTCGAGGACATGGAGTTCCACCAGTTCCACCCGACAGGCCTGGCCGGCCTCGGCATCCTCATCTCCGAGGCGGTCCGCGGCGAAGGTGGCATCCTGCGCAACGCCGACGGCGAGCGCTTCATGGAACGCTATGCCCCCACCATCAAGGACCTCGCGCCGCGCGACATCGTCGCCCGCTCGATGGTGCTCGAGGTGCTCGAAGGCCGCGGCGCCGGGCCGAACAAGGATTACGTCTACATCGACGTGACCCACCTCGGCGAGGACGTGCTCGAGGAGAAGCTGCCCGACATCACCGAGTTCTCCCGCACCTACCTCGGTGTTGACCCGGTGAAGGAACTGGTGCCGGTGTTCCCGACCTGCCACTACGTGATGGGCGGCATCCCGACCCGGATCCGCGGCGAGGTGCTGCGCAACAACACCGACATCGTGCCCGGCCTGTACGCCGCCGGCGAATGCGCCTGCGTCTCGGTGCACGGCGCCAACCGCCTCGGCACCAACTCGCTGCTCGACATCAACGTCTTCGGCCGTCGCGCGGGCATCGCCGCCGCCGAATACGCCGAGCGCACCGAGTTCGTCGACATGCCGGAGAACCCGGCCAAGATGGTGCAGGACTGGCTCGCGCTGATCCTGTCCGACCACGGCAACGAGCGGGTGGCCGACATCCGCACCGAACTGCAGCGGTCGATGGACAACAACGCGTCGGTGTTCCGCACCGAGGACACGCTCAAGCAGGCCCTCACCGATATCCACGCGCTCAAGGAGCGGTACTCGCGGATCACGGTGCAGGACAAGGGCAAGCGCTACAACAGCGATCTGCTCGAGGCCGTCGAACTCGGCTTCCTGCTGGAGCTGGCAGAGGTCACCGTCGTCGGCGCGCTCAACCGCAAGGAATCGCGCGGCGGCCACGCCCGCGAGGACTACCCGGATCGCGACGACGTGAACTTCATGCGCCACACCATGGCCTACAAGGAGGGCACGGACCTGCTGTCCGACATCCGCCTCGATTTCAAGCCGGTGGTGCAGACCCGCTACGAGCCGATGGAGCGTAAGTACTGATGACTGCTGTTGCCGAAGCACCCTCTTCGCAGAAGCCGGCTCCGGT
The DNA here is from genome assembly GCF_059509835.1 of Nocardia sp. CDC519. Classification (NCBI taxonomy): domain Bacteria; kingdom Bacillati; phylum Actinomycetota; class Actinomycetes; order Mycobacteriales; family Nocardiaceae; genus Nocardia; species Nocardia sp. CDC519. The sequence goes on from NZ_CM183377.1 coordinate 6,413,213, forward strand.
GCCCGAGGGTTCGACCATGATCACCGTGAAGGTGGCCAGGTTCAACCCGGAGGACGACAAGGGCGCGCACTGGGAGTCGTTCCAGGTGCCGGTCCTGCCGACCGACCGCTTCCTGAACGTGCTCATCTACATCAAGTCCTACCTGGACGGCACCCTCACCTTCCGGCGTTCCTGCGCCCACGGTGTGTGCGGTTCCGACGCCATGCGGATCAACGGTGTGAACCGACTGGCCTGCAAGGTGCTGATGAAGGACATGCTGCCCAAGAACGGCAAGTCCATCACCGTCTCCGTCGAGCCGATCCGCGGCCTGCCCGTGGAGAAGGACCTCATCGTCGACATGGAGCCGTTCTTCGACGCGTTCCGCGCGGTGAAGCCGTACCTGATCACCACAGGTAACGAGCCCACCCACGAGCGCATCCAGAGCCAGGCCGACCGCGCCCGGTTCGACGACACCACCAAGTGCATCCTGTGCGCCTGCTGCACCACGTCCTGCCCGGTGTACTGGCATGACGGCAGCTACTTCGGCCCGGCCGCGATCGTGAACGCCCACCGCTTCATCTTCGACAGCCGCGACGAAGGCGCCCGCGAACGCCTCGACATCCTCAACGACGTCGAAGGCGTCTGGCGCTGCCGCACCACCTTCAACTGCACCGACGCCTGCCCCCGCGGCATCGAGGTCACCAAGGCCATCCAAGAAGTCAAGCGGGCCCTGCTGTTCGCCCGCTGAGCTCCCCGGATCCCACCGGATCCACCGGCTGATCGAAGGCCGCCTTCCCCAAACGGGAAGGCGGCCTTCGTCGTTCGCTTGCCCACCCGGCGATGATCAGAAGCCCAGCTGGATCGCGCCCGGACCCTGCATCACCTTCTCCAACTTCCCGATCTGCTCGGCTGCCGCCACCGAAAGCACGATGAACCAGAAGAACAATTTGGCGGCCTGCCGGATCGAGGTATACACCCAGTCCCATGTCCGGTGCACCGGCGCCTGTCCGGTTGCCGTTCCCCAGATCCCCCAGCGCACCACCGACCAAGCGAGCACGAATGTGAAAGTCGCTGCGTAGCTGTGCCATGACGCGGGATCATGGTTGCGCCACACCGAAATACCGACCAACGTGAGCCCCGTCGCCACGAGCACCGCGACCGTTCGGGTAGCCCAGATGACCTGCAATACCTGGTCCGACACACCGATTCGGGCCGACCGGCCGGCGGCACCGGCGAAGACCGTACGGATATCGACCGATCCGGTGTCGCGTAGTTGATCACGCAGCTTGCGGAGATCGTCGCGGCGCTCGTTCCACCATGTCCGCGCGGATCCGATCGCATTCCTCGGTGGGCGGGCGAAACCGCGGTAGTAGAGCAGCCCCCGCACCTGTGAACGGTCCCGGAGAAATCCACGACCACGGATGTCGTCCCGCTCGATGCGCTGACCACGACGCATGGTCTGCCACCGATGCAATTTCTGCACCACACGTCCCCTGCTGCGCTCACGGCCGGGCCTGTGGTGATGGCATCGCTTCCACTCCCCGAGTACTCGATTCCGGCACGGATGCCCAGTCGTCGTGAGCGGATAATCGCAGCGCACCGGCTTGGCCGTGCCACGTGACCACCACACGACGACCGCCAGCACCCCCATCACGAATGGGAACACCAGAGCAAAGGCCAGCGGCCACGGCATGCCCCACGGACTGACCTTGTCGAAAAAGTTGGCAACAACCCCCAGCAGGCGTCTGAGGTGATTCATGACCTCGCCCATACAGCGAATCGTACTGATCGCGTCGCCACGTTCCGGCCGATCGTCCGGAAGTCGATCACGCACGGGCACAGCGGTTTCGGCTCGGATACACCCTGCGGCGAACCCTCGCATCCACCAGTCCGGGCCGGAGGCTCTGGAACCGCTGGAGCCCGATCGCGGCTAGCGGGCGGTGGCCAGGCGCGGCGGGGTCTCGTCGTCCATGTCGGCGAAGAAACCGCCGATGACGTCTTCGATCTCGCTGATCGACTCGGCGCAGTAGAGGGTGGGTTGGTAGCGGGTGATGTCGTAGGTGGCGGTGCCCATGGCGGCTATGTCGAGGGGGCGGAGGTCGGCGTGGCGGAACTCTTCGATCTCGCCGTAGGAGGAGAGCAGGCCCGCGCCGTAGCAACGGATTTCGCCGTGTTCGCGCACTACGCCGAACTCCATGGAGAACCAGAAGACGTCGGCGAGGAACTTCAGGGCCTGCTGGGTTTCCAGGCGGGCGACCGCGGTGCCGACGGTTTCGTAGATGGCGGCGAAGCGGGGGCTCGCGATCTGGTTGGCGTGGCCGATCACCTCGTGGATGGCGTCGGGTTCGGGGGTGTAGAGCGGCGCCGAATGATGGCGGATGTATTGGGTGGCATGGAAGATCCGGTCGGCGAAGGAGCCGAAGAACTCACGCAGCGGCACCAGGCCGGCCGCGGGGACGTAGCGGAAACCGGTCAAAGGTCGCAGTGCGGCCGAAACTTCGTCCAGCTGCGGGATACGGTCGGTGGGCAGGGCCAGCCGCGACGCCGCCTCGAGGACCTCGGCGCAGGCGTATTCGCGGTGCTTGCGGGCGAGTTCGGCGGACACGATCCGCCAGACCTGCTGCTCGTCGTCGGTGTATTCGACCCGCGGCACGGCGCCGCCCGGCCGGTAGTCGAGCGCGAGCGCGGCGATCGCGTTGCGCCGGGCCCGGTACTCGGGGTCGTGGACGCCAGGGTGCTCATCGCTCAGGTGCACCGTCACGTCACCGTCACCGGTGCGAGTGACCGGCGAATAGAGCTGTGCTTCGGTGAACATACTTCGATGCAAGCACCACCAGGGCACACTGACAACGAACACACGCTCAACTGCGCAAACTGTCTACATTTACCGTCCTCGGACAGCAGATGCAGACACCGGGGACCGCGTGCGAGCCGTCTCGGCGGCGCCATTCACCGCACATTCGCTCGGTTCATGGCGCAAGATGGCGAATGTACGAAGGAGGACGCATGCCGACCGTGCGGATCGATCTCGACCAGAAACTGCTCGCCGCGGCGGGTGCCATCATGGGCACCTCGACCAGTGCGGCGACCATCAACGAAGCGCTGCGCCGCATAGTGGTGCACGAGCGGCAGCTGCGGCACCTGGAGAAGCTCGCCTCCGGTGCCGGGAGGTCCAGCGTGGATCTGGTCGTCGTCGACAGATAGACCCGCGGCGCAGGGCCGAAATCTGTCGGTGGGTGCTGGCATCATCCGGGGACGTCGAACATCCGGTGCCGCACCGAGGGGGAAAGATGCCGGTCCCGATCGCCCACCTGCCCACAGGTCAGCGTCCGCGTGAGCGGCTGGCCGCGCTCGGCCCGGCCGCACTCTCCGACTGCGAACTACTCGCCCTGCTACTGCGCAACGGCAGGCACGGCGAAAGTGCGCTGGAGATGGCGGCCGAGCTGCTCGCCGAACACGGCGGGATCGCCGGGCTGGCCGTGGCGCGCCCCGAGGAGCTCGCCATGCGCTGCGGGGTCGGTGCGGCGAAGGCCGCCTCGATCATCGCCGCCTTCCATCTGGCCAACCGGGCCAGGCACGGCACCACTACCGCATCCTGCCTGCGTGGCGCTGCCGATGTCGCTCGGATCGCGCAGCCGATGTTCGTCGGCGCGAGGGTGGAGCGGCTACTGGTGCTGGTGTGCGATGCGCGTAACCGCTTGCGCCAGCCGGTCTTCGTGGCCGAAGGCGCGATCGACCAGGTGGCGGTCCCGGTGCGGGAAATCCTGAATACCGTGTTGCGTCACGACGGCCGCGCATTCGCTCTCGCGCACAACCATCCTTCCGGCGATCCGTCGCCGAGCATCGATGATCGGCGCGCGAGCACCCTGCTGATCGAGGCGGCGCGCACGGTCGGCCTGCGCTTTCTCGACCACGTGGTCGTCGCGGGCGAGCAATGGCGCAGTGCCCCAGCGCTTCCGGAGCCCTGACATGCATCGGAGACGCCCCCGTCACGGAGCGACGGCGACCCCTGCCGCTTTCCGTCGTGCCGCGGCGATCCGTGCACCGATCACCCCGTGGCGCGGCGCGAACAGGTACACCGCCGCGAACGCGACGCCCTGGGTGACCACGATCATCCCGCCCGAGGCGGTATCGAGGTGGTAGCTCAGATACAGCCCGATCACCGCGCACACCGCCGAGACGGTCGGAGCGATGACGAGCATGCGCCCGAACCGGTCGGTCAGCAGGTACGCGGTGGCCCCGGGAATGATCAACATCGCCACCACCAGGATCACGCCGACCGCCTGCAACGCCACCACCGACGTCAACGCCAGCAGCCCGAGCAACCCGGCACCGAGCAGTCGTGGACTCATGCCGATGGCGTGGGCGTGGGTGGGATCGAAGGCGTAGAGCGTGAAGTCGCGTCGTTTGAGCACCAGCGCGGCGAAAACGATCGCGGCCAGGATCGCGATCTGCAGCAGATCCGAACGGCTCACGCCGAGCAGGTTGCCGAAAATGATGTGATTGAGGTCGGTTTGGCTCGGCGTCACCGATACCAGCACCAGACCGAAGGCGAAGAGCGTGGTGAACACGATGCCGATGGCGGCGTCTTCCTTCACCCGGCTGGTATCGCGCACCACGCCGATCAACGCCACCGCGAGGAAACCGAAGATCACCGCGCCCAGGGCGAACGGCGCGCCGACGATGTAGGCGAGCACCACGCCCGGCAGCACCGCGTGCGAGACCGCGTCGCCCATCAGCGACCAGCCGATCAGCACCAGCCAGCACGACAGCACCGCACAGACCACCGCCGCGATCACGCTGGTGGCCAGCGCGCGCACCATGAATTCGTAGCGCAGCGGGTCCACGAAGAAATCGACCAGTTCCATGGTGCTCACCGCTGTCCCATGACGTCGAGACCGAAAGCGAGAGCGAGGCTTTCCGGGCGCAGCGCCTCATCCGGATCGCCGTGCATCAGCACCTTCCGCATGAGCAGCACCGCTTCGTCGGCGAGCCCGGGCAGCGCGTGCAGGTCATGGGTCGACACCAGAACGGTCGCACCGTCGGCTGCCAGTTCCCGCAGCAGTCCGGTGATGGTGGCCTCCGAGCGCTTGTCGACGCCGGCGAACGGTTCGTCCAGCAGCAGCACGGTGGCGCCCTGGGCGATGCCACGGGCGACGAACGCGCGTTTGCGCTGGCCGCCGGAGAGCTGGCCGATCTGCCGGTCGGCGAGTTCGGTGAGTTCGACCCTTTCGAGCGCGTGGTCGACGGCCTCGCGATCACTGCGACGAGCCCGCCGGGTGAATCCCATTCGCCCGTAGCGTCCGGTGGCCACCACATCACGCACCGACAGCGGGAACGACCAGTCGACGTCCTCACTCTGCGGGACATAGCCCACCACGCCGGCTTTGCGGGCCGCCGCGGGTGTGCCGCCGTCGATCCGGACGGTACCGCGATCGGGGGCGATCAGGCCCATGATCGTCTTGAACAGCGTCGATTTGCCGGAGCCGTTCATGCCGATGAGCCCGCACACCCGCCCGGGTTCGACGGTCAGGTCGACGGCGTCGAGCGCGAGCACCGAGCCGTAATGGACCGTGACGTCCCGGACGTCGATGGCGGGTCGGTCGCTCATGGCTTGCTCCCGGTGAGTGCCGCGCCGATCAGGTCGGCGTCGTGGCGGATGAGTTCGAGGTAGGTCGGTACCGGGCCGTCGGGTGCGGACAGCGAATCCACGTACAGCACCCCGCCGAAGGTGGCGCCGGTGGCCTCGACGACGCGGCGCATCGGCGCGTCGGAGACGGTGGATTCGCAGAACACGGCGGGCACCTGATTGGCGCGGACGAACTCGATCGCCGAGGTGATCTGCTGCGGGGTGGCCTGCTGTTCGGCGTTGACCGGCCAGATGTATTTCTCGGTCAGGCCCGCGTCGCGGGCGAGGTAGGAGAACGCGCCCTCGCAGGTGACCAGCGCCCGCTGATGCTGCGGCAGCACACTCAGCTCGGCGACGAGCTCATCGTTGACCCGCTGCAACTCGGCCTTGTACGTATCGCCGTTGGCTCGGAAATCGGCGGCGTGGTCCGGATCGAGTTCGCTGAAGGCGGTGACCATGTTGTCGACGTAGGTGCGCACGTTCAGCGGCGACATCCAGGCGTGTGGATTGGGTTTGCCCTGGTAGGCGTCCTCGGTGATGCTCATCGGCGCGACACCCTCGCTGACGGTCACATGCGCCGCCTCGGAATCCTCGACGAACTGGCCGAACCACGCTTCCAGGTTCATCCCGTTGTCCAGGATCAGGTCGGCCTTCGCCGCCTTCTTGATGTCACCCGGCGTCGGTTCGTAGCCGTGGATCTCGGCGCCCGGCTTGGTGATCGATGCGACCGTCAGATGTTCGCCCGCCACATTCGCCGCGATGTCGGCGAGCACGGTGAAGGTGGTCAGCACCGTCGGCTTCCCGTCGTCGGCCTCGATCGCACCGCAGCCGGCGGACCCGATCGCCACGGCACATGCGGTGACCAACGCACCGATCCCCGCCAGACCACGAACACCACACAAGGAACGAACTCTCTCCACTACCAAATAGTAATGTTCGGGTACCCGAAACTTCAAGTTCGGGAAAAGGTAGCTGCCCGATGGCCCACCCGCCAGGCACGGTGAATGCCCTCGCGCCCGCTAGGCTCACCCGCGATGAACATGCGGGAACTTCGCCGCCGGTCCGCGGTGGCGGTAGCGGCAATGCTGACGGTCGGTGCGGTGGCGGCGGGCGGCCCTGCGGCGGCGGAGCCCGCCGGGACGACGGGCCCGACGACGACGCCGTTCACCACGCCGAACACCGACAATTGCGCCCAGCGCACCCTGCCGCCGCCGCCGATCGATCTGTCGGAGGTACCGGAGCCCGGGCAGCCGACGCCGAAGCCGCTGCCGGTGCCGGATCCGCCGATCGGCGGGAAGCGGATGGGCGAGTGCGGAGTGGTGGTGCCCGATGGTGCACCGCCCGTGCCCGCCGAGATCTCGGCGACGGCGTGGATGGTGTCGGATATGGACACCGGCGAGGTGCTGGCCGCCAAGGATCCGCACGGACGATACCGCCCGGCCAGCACGATCAAGGTGCTGCTGGCGACGGTCGCGTTGCGCACACTGGATCTGGATGCCGTCGTCACCGGCACACAGGCCGATGCCGACGTCGACGGCACCCGGGTCGGCATCGGTCCCGGCGGCCGCTACACCAACCGGCAGCTGATGCAGGCGCTGATCATGGCTTCCGGCAATGACGCCGCGCACGCGATCGCCGCCCAGCTCGGCGGTGACGACGCCGCTGTGGCGAAGATGAACGAGCTGGCGAAATCACTGCGCGCCCTCGACACCCGCGCCGCGACGCCGTCGGGGCTCGACGGCCCCGGCATGAGCACCTCGGCCTACGATCTGTCGCTGCTGTTCCGCGAAGCGATGACGATTCCGCTGTTCGCCGAGCTGATCCACACCGAGCAGATCGATTTCCCCGGTTACCCGGCCGACCCGCGCATCCCCGGCGACAAGGACCATCCCGGATTCCCGGTCGGCAATGACAACCATCTGCTCTACAACTACGAGGGCGCGCTCGGCGGTAAGACCGGCTTCACCGATGACGCCAGGCAGACCTTCGTCGCGGCGGCCGAGCGCGACGGCCGCAGGCTGATCGTCACCTTGCTCAAGGCCGACGTGCTGCCGATCCGGCCGTGGGAGCAGGCCGCGCGGCTGCTGGATTACGGGTTCGCGCTCGAATCCGGCGAGTCGGTGGGCAGCCTGCCCGGTGCGGACACCGAAAGCGCCCCGACGGGTGTCGCGCTCGCCGCGCCGCCGCAGGGTTCGGAGGTCGGGCACCTGGCGCAACCACCGGGCGGCCCGGACCGCGACGATCTACGGTGGGTGCTGGTTGTCGGCGGCTCGATCATGGTGCTGGTGCTGCTCGTCGGCGCCCGACGAATCACCCGGCGGCGCTGAACCTTTCGCCCACCCCGCCCCACTGCGTTCCGCCGCGGCCTCCGCCGACCGCCGACGCCGGACCCTACCGCCGGCGCCGCCGCAACAGCGAAAGCCCCAGCGCGGCAACCGCACCGGCCCCGAAATACGTCGCCCCGCTACCGAACCGCCCGGCATCCTGCATCCGCGGCCGGATCACCGCCGGCCCCGGCACCGGCACCTCGGCTTCGGGTTCGTTCTCCGCGGCGGTGGCGGCCCACGCGGTCGCGAACAGCACGATCCGATAGGTGATGTAGCTGAACACCATCAGACCGATCACCGAACCGAACGCCGCGCCGGCCGGGCTGCTCATCACCGATTGCAGATAGATCGAGGCGATCATCTTGAACACCTCGAACGCCACCGCGGCCAGCGCCGCCGCCTTGGCCGCGCTGGCCAGCGTGACCTTCTCCCTCGGCAATCGCGCGATCATCCACGCGAACACCGCCCAGGACGCCAGCAGCGCGAGCAGCGTCGACAACAGCCACAGCACGAACCGCGCACCGGGCACGTCCCGGAGCCCGACCAGCTCGAGCAGTTGCGCACCCAGCCCACTGGAGGCCAGGCCCGACAGACCGAGCGACACCACGAACGCCAGCGCCAGACCGATCAGCGCACCGAGGTCGTTGATCTTGGTGACGATCCAGTTGCCGTCCTCGGTCTTCTGCTCCCACTGCTCGGTCAACGCGGCGCGCAGGTTCGCCATCCAGCCCAGACCGGTGTACAGACCGGTCAGCAGGCCGAGGACGCCGACCGCGGTACGCGACCTGATGGCCTGGTCGATCAGGTCGTTGAGCTGTGTGCCCAGCTCACCGGGAATGTTCTCGACCACCCGCTGCTCGATCTCGTCGAGCAGTTCCGGGTTGCCCGCCAGCACGAAACCGGCCGCGGCGAAAGCCACCATGAGCAGCGGAAACAGCGACAGCACCGTGAAATAGGTGATGCCGGCGGCGAAGTAGTCACCGCGCTGACTCTGATACCGCCCACCGGCGCGAACCAGATGGTCCAGCCATGGCCGCGCCGCGACCTGCTGGGAAACCGCCGCTTTCACGTTGTCGATCAACTGCACCTGTCAGCCCCTCAGACGGACCCCGCAGTCGGCGAGCACGAGTCGAGCGGGTCAGAAACCCACTCGCTCGTAAACCTGTGCGAGGGTGTTGCCGGCGATCTCCCGCGCCCGTTCGGCACCCTTGGCGAGGATGCGGTCGAGTTCGCCCTGATCCGCGAGATACTCTTCCACCTTCGCCTGCAACGGCGTGACAAATTCGACCAGCGCGTCGGCGACGTCGGACTTCAGATCGCCGTAGCCCTTGCCCGCGTAATCCTTTTCCAAGGTGACGATCGGGGTCTCGGTGAGCGAGCTCAGGATCACCAACAGGTTGCTGACACCGGGCTTGGCTTCGGGGTCGTAGCGGATCTCGCGTTCGGTGTCGGTGACCGCGGAGCGGATCTTCTTGGCCGTCACCTTCGGATCGTCGAGCAGGTTGATCAGGCCGGCGTCGGAGGCGGCGGACTTGCTCATCTTCGCGGTCGGATCCTGCAGGTCGTAGATCTTGGCCGTGCCCTTGACGATATGCGCCTCGGGGACCACGAAGGTCTTCTTGAACCGAGTGTTGAACCGCTGGGCCAGGTTCCGGGTCAGCTCCAGATGCTGGCGCTGATCCTCCCCCACCGGCACCTGGTGCGGGCGGTAGAGCAGGATGTCGGCGGCCATCAACACCGGGTAGGTGAACAGCCCGACGGTCGCGTTCTCCGCGCCCTGTTTGACCGACTTGTCCTTGAACTGGGTCATCCGGCTCGCCTCACCGAAACCGGTGAGGCAGCTCAGCACCCAGGTCAGCTCCGCGTGCTCGGGCACCTGGCTCTGCACGAACAGCGTCGAGCGGGCCGGGTCGATGCCGATGGCCAGCAGCTGGGCGACGGCCCGGCGGGTACGCGAGCGCAGCTCCTTCGGATCCTGCGGGACCGTGATGGCGTGCATGTTCGGGATGAAGTACAGCGCGTCGTACTCGTCCTGCATCGTCACCCAGTACTGCAGCGCACCGAGGTAGTTCCCGAGATGGAACGAGGAGCTGGTGGGCTGGATCCCGGACAGGACCCGCTGTTTGCGTTCACCGGCGGCGACGGGGCTGGAAGCAGGACTGGACATGCCCCGATCTTCGCATGCCGCCCTCCGCCGGATCGAACCCGTTTCCCGGCGGCCGGGGACCGCGGCCCCGACCCCGCCGTGGCCGCCTCACCCTATGATCGAATTCGTGACTGCGCAGCGGACCTACGGCGGGATCTCCGCGGACGAGCGCCGCGCGCAGCGACGTGCGGCGCTGCTGGAGGCCGCGCTGGAGATCATCGGCACCCAGGGCCTCGGCAAGCTCACCGTCTCCGGTCTGTGCAACCGCGCCGGCCTCAACGAGCGCTACTACTACGAGAGCTTCGACAGCCGCGACGCGGTGCTGACCGCGCTGATCGATGGCATCGCCGAGGAACTGGCGACGGTGATCGTCGCGGCTCTGCACGCCGCGCCCGCCGACACCCGGTCCAAGGCGCATGCGGCGATCACCGCCGGGATCCATCTACTCACCGACGACCCGCGCAAGGCGGAGGTGGCGCTGGTGGCGGGTATGGCGACCCCGGAGCTGCGGGCCCGCACCACCGAGACGGTGCGGGTGTTCGCACGGCTGGTCGCCACCGAGGGCGTCGAGTTCTACGGCATCACCGATCCGGAGCCGGATCCGGTGATCGATTTCCGCGCCACCTACCTGGTCGGCGGCCTGGTCCAAACCCTCACCGGCTGGCTGCGCGGCGATCTGCCGATCAGCCGCGACGAGCTGATCGAGCACACCACCGACGTGTTCGTGCTGCTGGGCGAGGATCTGGCGCACCGGCTGGGCTGACCGGCGAGCTCGTCACAGGTGCAGCCCGATCGTCGGCACACCCTCCGATTCACCCTGGAGGACCACCCGGAAAACGATCTCGCGCCGCCACCAGTAATCGGCCGTCTCGCTCAGCGCCTCGGCGAGCCACGCCCGCTCCTGCGGAGTATCGGCGAGCAGCTGATCGGCGTCGCGGATCACCACCACGTAGCCTTCGGCCGAGCCGAGACAGTCGTCGAGATCGCGCAGGCAGTCATCGAAGGCGTCCTTGTTGCCGCCGAAGTAGTACGGGAATTGCAGCGCCGCCGCGAACTCGTCGAGCACCCCGGCCACCGTCCGCATCTTCTTGCCGCGCAGCTCCCGTACCCGGTACCCGGACGGCGCCTGATGACGGACCCCGCTGAACTCCGGCGCCCCCACATCGAGGGCGCCGAACACCGGCGCGGGCTCACGCATTGCCGGCGCGGGCGACAGCTGCGGAGTCAGGAACTGCGATAACGCGATGGTCATCAGCGCATCCTCGTGAACGTCTCGTAGTGGTCACCGGTATACCAGGCCGAGCCGTCACTTCCGGTGACGATGCGTTCGGCGTCGCGGGAGCGGCCGGGTTGCTTGGGGTTGACGTCCCATTCCTGATAGGTGATCGCCTTACCGTCGGCGTCCTTCGCGGGCAGGTCGCCGCCACGGTTGTAGAACCTGTCCCCACCTTTGGTGCCCGGCGAGTTGGCCGAGCCGGGCCAGCGTCCCGCGTCGATCTCCCGCAACGTGGCGTAGGCGCGGTCGGGGACCCCGGGCGCCTTGGAGACGACCGGTGCGGTGGATCCGGTGCCGCGCGGCATGCCGTCGGTGGTCGGCGCGCTGGTGGTGGCGGCCTTGGTCGAGGTGACCGAGCTGCCCGCGCTCTTGTCGTCGCCGCCCTGGGTGGCCAGCAGTGCGACGACGACAGCGACCACCACCGTTCCCAGCACGGACAGGATCCGGAGGACCTTCGCTTTCACAACTCCTGCTTTCGTCGGTACCGATCGTGTGTGCGCGGTGATACCAGGTGGTGATGTCGTCAGCGGTACTGGACGGTGACCGGTGCGTGATCGGACCAGCGCTGGTCGTAGGCGTCGGCGCGTTCGACGATCGCCTGTTTGGCGCGTTCGGCCAGATCCGCGGTGGCGAGCTGATAATCGATGCGCCAGCCTGCGTCGTTGTCGAAGGCGCGACCGCGGTAGGACCACCAGCTGTAGGGGCCGTCGCCTTCCGGATGCAGGGCGCGCACCACGTCGACGTAGCCCGCCGCCAATTGCGCGTCGAGCCACGCGCGTTCCTCGGGCAGGAAGCCGGCGTTCTTCAGGTTGCCCTTCCAGTTCTTGATGTCGCGTTCGGTGTGCGCGATATTCCAGTCCCCCGCGATCACGTAGTTGCCGGTCTTGGTGCGCAGATGGGCCGCGATCTCGGCCAGGAACCGGTACTTCTCGTCCTGTCGCTCGGTGCCCGCCTCACCGGTGTGGACATACACGCTGGCCACGGTGACCTCGTCGAAGTCGACCTCGATGAATCGTCCGGTCGCCGCGAACTCGCTCGCCGGCGTAATCGCGGTGCGCACCGCGATCGGCGCCCGCCGCGACAGCACGCCCACCCCGGCCCTGCCCTTGGCTCCGGGTTCGGCGTGCGAGAGCTGCCAGCCCTGCTCGATGGCCGGTGCCAGCGCGGCCGCGACCTGCTCATCGGTGGCGCGGGTCTCCTGCAAACAGACGATGTCGGCCTCGGTGACCGCGAGCCAGGCGAGCAGACCTTTGCCCGCGGCGGCGCGCACGCCGTTGACGTTCACTGTCGAGATGATGTGGGGCACCCGACGACCGTACAATGCACATCATCGACCCTGCCCAAGGCCCATTGCGCCAGGAAGGGGTGATGACGATGACGTCAGGCACCTCCACGTCCACTTCCGCACTCGTGCCCGTCAAGGCGCTGCATGTCGGGTCCGGCGACCCGGTGCTGCTGCTGCACGGATTCATGCTCTCCCCGCATTGCTGGGAGCAGGTCGCGGCCCGATTGTCCTCGAACTGCGAGGTATTCGCGCCCGCGTTCCTCGGACACTGGGGCGGGCCCGAATACCCCGGCGGCAGGCTGGGATTTCGCGATTTCGCCGATCAGATCGAGGCCCAGCTGGACGAACTCGGTTGGCGCACCTGCCATATCGCCGGAAACTCACTGGGAGCCTGGGTGGGTTTCGAGCTGGCGCGCCGCGGCCGGGCCCGTACGCTCACCGCGATCGCGCCTGCCGGTGGCTGGGATTCCCCCTCGTTCACCCAGATTCGGGTCGGGTTGAAGTTCGCCTCGCTGATTCCGCTGGTGCAGCTCGGTAAGCGGCTGGGCGATTTCCCGGCACACAATCGGCTCATCCAGCTGGCCGTGGCCCTGCTGCTGAGCAAGAACGTCACCGCTGTGCCGCGCACCGATCTCGCCGCCATGATCACCGCCGCCCTGCACTGTCCGGCGATGGTGCCGATGATCCTCGGCAGTCTGCGCGCCTCGGCGATGGACGACGTCTCGACGATGACGACCCCGGTGCGGCTGCTGCTGGCCGAAACCGACCGCATTATCCCCAACCGCGTCTACGCCCGCCGCTACCTCCGCCAGCTCCCCGCCTCCGCCGACCGCATCATCGTCAACGGTGTCGGCCACGTACCCATGCTCGAAGCCCCCGACCGCATCGCCACCCTCATCGCCGAGCACATCTACGCCAGCCGCAGCCACCTGCGGGCGGTGTGAAGCCGGCGAGCGTCACCTCAGCGAGGCGTTTCGCGAGTAGGCCGGTAGCACCCCGGTAACCGGCTATCTGGTGAGGTCGGAGATCTGGGCGACCAGGTGCCAGGGGCGGGTGGTGTCGGTGGTGGCCTTGCCGCTGGTGAGGATGGCGCCGGAGAGGGCGCGGGCGGAGTCGGCCCAGCCGTATTGGGTGGTCAGACCGCTGCGGCCGAAATGGGATTGCGTGTCGCGGCCGAATTTCGAGCGCCGGGCGCCGAGCTCGAATCCGGCCCGTGAGACCCGCCCTGCCGCTCCCGGCATGCGGTGCGCGGGCTGTACGGCATCGCGCAGTGTGGTGGGTTCGATGATGCGGACGCCGTCGAGTTCGCCGCCGCGGGCGAGGATTTCGTAGAAGCGGGAAAGCTCGTAGGCCGTGGTGACCAGGTTGCCGGAGGGCAGTTCGGCGGTGAGGAAGGCCGCATTGGCCTCCTCGGACCTCGATGCGCTGCCCATGCCGCCGCCGAGCGCCTTGCGCGCCAGAAACTTCGAGATCCGCGACGGCCCCGGCCCGGTCTTCACACTGGGCACGACCTTGCCGACATCCTCGGGGCGTACGCCGAAGTTGTTCCACCGGAAACCCAGTGGGTCCAAGACCTGCTCGGCGAGATGTTCGCGCATCGATTGTCCGGTGGCCCGGCGCACCAGCAGGCGCTGGATCAATCCACTGGTCAGCGCGTGGTAGACGCGGAAGCGGCCGGGACGCCAGCTCGGCACCAGATCGGCGAGCGCCCGCACGGCCAGGTCCTCGTCGATCACCACGTCGAGGGCACGGTAGGGCGGTGTCATGAACGGCACGCCCGCCGAATGGGAGAGCACGTCGCCGATGGTGATGGATTCCTTGCCGTTGGCCGCGAATTCCGGAATGTATTCGCACACCCGGTCGTTCACGCCGAACGCGCCCTGCTCGATGAGCATGAACATCAGCGTCGCGGATACGCCCTTGGCGGTGGAGAATCCGCAGAACGGGGTGTCCGGGGTGGCGAGAATCTTCTCGGCGTCCGGTCCGTCGTCCGGCGCGTTGCCCCAGCCGTGCCCGATGGTCCGGTTCAGCACGATCGCGCCGTTGTGCCGCACACACACCTGAATCGCCGGGGTGGTGCCCATCCGGTACCAGTCCTGCACCGAGGCCCATATCGCCTCGACGTCCGCGCGCGCGAGCTTCGCGGCCGCCGGATCGTCTTCGTAACCGCGCGTGGTCACGGCCTCCAGATCGTCGCCGACGGTGATCAGAGCGCCAGGTAGTGCCGTCATTCGCCCGAGCCTAACCACCCACCCTGATAGGCGGCTGAGCTGCGCTGAGAGCGAGCGAAGAATGGGCGCCGGGCTCAGCCGACGAGCTCGGAGGCAGCGGTGGCCAGCGCGATCACATCGGCCTGGCAGATGGCTGGATCGGCGGCGGGATCGCGGCCCCAGGACAGGTCGATGTACGCCGTGCCCTGGTCCAGGAAGACACCACATTCCGGCTTGCGGGTGGATTGGCAGAAGGCCGCACGCTGGGCGTTCCCGATCGCCGGTGCGGGTTCGCCCGGGCACAGCATCATCATGTTGGTGAAGCCCGCGTCGACCAGCGGCTCCGTCGGATAGCGCAGGACACCGGCCTCCACGTCCACGGTCCCCGACTTCCAGGCGCAGACCCGGTAGACGCCACGGTTGTTGTAACCACCCGGGTCGTGGTCGGTCTGGGTGCCGCCGGTCAGCTCCGGACGTCCGAGCCGATCGGCGATGGCGTCGCATGTGGGCAGCCCGGCGAGATCGGGGCGTGCGGGTTCGATGGCCGTGGTGGTGGCCGTCGTCGTCGAGCTCACCGGTGGTGTCGGCGGAATGCCCTCGTCGCCTTCACATGCCGCGATGACAAGTGTCGCTGCCCCGATAACGGCAGCGGACATGAACTTACGCGGTGATCGCACCCGCACAGCGCCCCCTCGAACTCGAACTCGGTGTATCAGCGTAGCCAGGTCCCGTGGCGGGGACGATTCGGGAGTGCGTCGGCAGATCACGGGCTCGTCTCGGGATTGTGAAACGCCAGCGATTCATAGTTGTCCGGCGTTACCGTCCGATCATGAAGCGCTCCATCGCAGGCGTTGCTCTCGGCGTCGCCGTCACCCTCATCGTTCCGCTGCCTGCACTGGCCGATACCGGTTCGTCCATTCTGCCCGGTGGTACCGGTTCGTCGTCGGGGTCCGCGAAATCCGGTTCCGCGTCCGGGTCGGCGAAGTCGGGTTCGGCTTCCGGGTCAGCGAAGTCCGGATCATCCTCGGGCTCAGGAAAATCCGGGTCGTCCTCGGGCTCGGGGAAATCCGGTTCGGCGTCGGGATCGAGCGATTCCGGTTCGGCGTCCGATGACGACACGGGCTCGTCTTCACGCTCCGACAACGACACCGGCTCGTCATCCCGTTCGGATGACGACCGTGAATCGCCCGCGCGCACGCCCAACCCCCGCTCACGTTCCGGCGGTAGCGAAACCCCCACGGACTCCGCGGATTCCGGCGCACCCTCCGGCTCCGGCGGCGCGCTCCCGTCGTATGAGCAATGGATCGGCGAAGTGCAGACCGTGGTCGATCAGGCCCGCGACGCGCTCGCGCAGCGCCTGCCCGGCACCACCCGTCCCGCCATCGTGCTCGATATCGACAACACCTCGCTGGAGACGCAGTACCACCCGGGCATCATCATCCCGGCCATCGACCCGGTGCTGCGGCTGGCGAGCTGGGCGAAGGGGCAGGGTGCGGCGATCATCTTCGTGACCGGCCGCCCGGAGTTGGTGAACGGCTATACCCAGCACAATCTCAGCAGCGTCGGCTACCCGGTCGACGGTCTCTACGGCAGCCCGCTCACCACGCTGTCGGCCGGTTCGGCCGGGCTCGAGCAGTACAAGAGCGGCGCGCGGATCGATATCGAATCGGCGGGCTACACGATCATCGCCAATATCGGCAACAGCCCGTCCGATCTCGCGGGCGGGCATGCGGAGCTGACGTTCAAACTCCCCGACTACGACGGCGCCCTGAGCTGATCCCCGGTTCCCGGAGCGCGGCGGCCGCGGCGGCAAGTGCTCTCCCACGGTGGGGTGCTGCGGTTGGCGCCGGCGGTCGAGCTGTAGCCGGCGATCGCGCTCGGCCCGTCGACCGTCCGCACCCTCGCCGCCGCGCAACGAGCGCCTCAGGACCAGGTAGGTCTGCGACAGCAGAATGCCGCCCACCGGTTGCGGTGGGCGGCATTCACGCGAACGGCGACGCTACGCCAGCAGCCCCTTCGCCACATGCGTCACCTGGATCTCATTGCTGCCCGCATAGATCATCAGCGACTTCGCATCGCGCGCCAACTGCTCGACCCGGTACTCGGTCATGTACCCGTTCCCGCCGAACAGCTGCACCGCCTCCATCGCCACCTCGGTGGCGGCCTCGGAGGCGTAGAGCTTCATCGCCGACGCCTCGGCCAGCGTCGGCGGCTTGCCCGCCCGACCCCGCTCGAGGACGTTGAACACCATGTTCTGCACGTTGATCCGCGCGACTTCCATCTTGGCCAGCTTGAGCTGCACCAGCTGGAACCGGCCGATCTCCTGACCCCACAGCTTGCGGTTCTTGGCGTAGTCGATACAGAGCCGATGGCATTCGTTGATGATGCCGAGCGCCATGAACGCCACGCCGACGCGTTCGGCGGTGAAGCTCGACCGCGCGCTGTCCCGGCCGTCGCCGCCCTTGTGCTCCTCGGTCTCGCCGAGCAGCCGGTCCCGGCCCACCCGCACGTTGTCGAAGAACAGTTCACCGGTGGGCGAAGAGTGCAGGCCCATCTTCTTGAAGGGTTTGCCCTGGGTGAGGCCCTCCATGCCCTTGTCGAGCACGAAGGTGAGCACCTTGCGGTCGCGCTTGTCGACGCCGGCGTCCCCCTCGTCGAGCTTGGCGTAGACGATCATCACGTCGGCGAAGGGGCCGTTGGTGATGAAGGTCTTCTGGCCGTTGAGGATGTAGTCCTCGCCGTCGCGCTTGACGTAGGTCTTCATGCCGCCGAAGGCGTCGGAACCGGAATCCGGCTCGGTGATCGCCCAAGACGCCACCTTCTTCAAGGTGACGATGTCGGCCAGCCAGCGCTCCTTCTGCGCCAGCGTGCCGCGCGACATGATCGTGGTGGCGCCGAGCCCGATGCTGACACCCAGCGCCGTCACCAAGCCCATGCACACCCCGGACAGCTCCCCGATCAGCACCGCCATCAGCGATTCCTGGCCGGCGAACGGGCTCGACCCGGCCGCGGATTTCTTCTTCTCCGGCAGCGGCTCCCCCGCCGCGAGCGCTTCCTCACGTTTGCGCTGGGCGGCCAGCATCTTGGCCACCGCCTCGGCGCCCATCGCCTCGATCCCGAAGTCGGCGAACAACTTCCGCAGGATCGGGTACGGCGGCATCTCACCGCTGTCGAGGGCGTCGAGGTTCGGGCGGACCTCTTTATCGATGAAGGTCCGCACCGCCTCGCGGATCATCTCGTCGGTCTCGGACCATTCGAACATCGTTGTTCTCCTGTGCTCGGTGCTGCTCAGGGCAGGCGGGCGGCGATATCGTCGATCAGCCAGGGCCCGTCGGCCTCGATGGTCTTCACGTCATGCCAGCCTGCCAGCTCGGAGATGGCGCCGCCCTGGACCGCGAAAACCTTGCCGGTGAGCGGGCACTTCTCCGACGCCAGGTAGGCCACCAGCGGGGAGATGTTGGCGGGGCTGAACGCGTCGAACTCGCCTTCTTCGACCTCGGCGGCGAAGATCGCGCCCATGCCAGGGGTGGCGAGAGTGAGCCGGGTACGGGCCATGGGCGCGATGGCGTTGACGCGTACGCCGTAGCGCTCGAGTTCGTCGGCGGCGACCAGGGTGAGCGCGGCGATGCCGGCCTTGGCCGCGCCGTAGTTGGCCTGGCCGGGATTCGGAATGGTGACGCCGGATGCCGAGGCGGTATTGATCACCGCGGCGTTGGGCTGATTGCCCGCTTTGCTCTGCTCCTTCCAGTACGCCGCCGCATGATGCAGAACGGCCGCATGTCCCTTCAGGTGGACCGCGATCACCGCATCCCACTGGGACTCCTCGAGGGCTGCGATGAAGCCGTCACGCAGGATGCCCGCATTGTTGACGACGATGTCGAGCTTGCCGAACTCGTCGATGGCCTGCTCGACCAGCTTCTTCGCGCCGTCCCAGGTGGCGATGTTCTCGGTGTTGGCCACCGCGCGCCCGCCGGCGGCGACGATCTCGTCGACCACCTGCTGGGCGGGGCCGGCGTCGGAACCCTCACCGGCATTACTGCCGCCGAGATCGTTGACGACCACCGCCGCGCCTTCGGCGGCGAACAGCAGCGCGTGTTCCCGCCCGATCCCCCGGCCCGCGCCGGTGATGACGGCGACCCGTCCTTCGAGTGCACCCATGTGTCGAAACTCCTTCACAGCTCAGGGAAACGCTGTGGCGGCAGCCGAACCGGGCAGCCGCCACAGCGTGAGATCAGTCGGTGACGACGGCGAGCCCGTCGGTGAGCACCAGATCCGCGCCGCGCGCGGTCCGGAACGCGTAGGTGGTGGCGCCGTCTTCGGCACCGACCCGCCAGATCTGGGTCTCCAGATCGTCGCCGGGGAACACCATCTTGGAAAACCGCACCGCGAACCGCTTCAGCCGATGCACGTCGGAGCCGGCGACGGCGGTGAGCACACCCCACGACGACATCGCCATGGTGCACAGCCCGTGCGCGATGATGCCCGGCAGACCGGCATCCTTGGCGACCTGCTCGTCGAGGTGCAGCGGAACCGGATCGCCGGACGCAGGCGCGTACCGGTAGGTCTGATCGTCGTCCACGTGGTGGGCGACCGTCGCCAGCGGCGGCTGCTCGGCCAACGCCGGATCGAACTTGTGCGCCGGAGCCGACTCGCCGACCTTGGTACCCACATCGATATTGCGGAAGAACGCGGTCAGGTACTGCTCGTTGACCAATTCCCCGTCCTCGGTGCGGCATTCGATCAGGATGGTGATCGTCGTGCCGTTCTCGCGGCCCTCGTAGCCGATAGCCTTGGCCCGCGAGACCAGCGTGTCGCCGGGGCGGATGGGGCGATGGAAGTGGAAGTCCTGCTCCCCGTGCACCACCCGGCCGAAGATGTCCATCGGCACCACGTCGATCACCGGCATCATCATGGCCTCGAACACCGGGACGATGCCGAAGACCGGTGCGGCGACCTCACCTGACAGATGTGCGGGAATCGGATCGTTGGTGGCGGCCGCGTACTCGGCGATCCGCTCCGCGGTGACCTCGAAACGCTCCTCATCGGACCAGACGTTCAGCCCCGAATCGTCGAACTCGACGCTCGTGCCCGCTGTTTCGGTCGTCATGTGCGCGCCCGCACTCAGGCCGACGCCAGCGCGTCGAGCTGCTCGAGGGTCTTGTCCAGCTGCTTGGCGCCGTCCTTCTCCACGGCCTTGCCCAGCGCACCCTTGATCAGGGCGCCCTCGAAGTCACCGTCGACGGAGAACTTGCTGCCCGCACCCTCGGGCTGGATCTCGAAGGAGAACTTCACCTTGACCCCGGCCATGCCGGTGCCGCTGAGCACCAGCTTGTTGGGAGCGTCGACGCTCTCGACAACCCATTCGATCTTGTTCGCCATGCCGAGCATGAAGATCTTGGCGACCAGCTTCGATCCGGCGGTGAGGGTGGCGGGCGGCTCCTCCATCCAGCGCTCGTGGATGGTGAACCACTTGTCCCAGGTGGAGGTATCGGAGACGACGGCCCAGACGGCGTCCGGGGCGGCGTTCAGGTTCTTGGTTGCGTCGATATGACCCATGGTCGTGCTCCTCGTCGAGTACGGGTTTCGCAGTGTCGCGGCGAAATTCGGATGATGGAGGTCAGCGCACGGCGCGCTGGTAGGCGGTGACGACGGCGGCGCCGCCGAGACCGATGTTGTGCTGCAGGGCGGCGGTGACGCCCTCGACCTGACGCTTGTCCGCGGTGCCACGCAGCTGCCAGGTGAGCTCGGAGCACTGCGCCAGACCGGTCGCACCCAGCGGATGCCCCTTGGAGATCAGGCCGCCGGAGGGATTGACGACCCACTTGCCGCCGTAGGTGGTCTGATCGGCGTCGAGCAGCTTGGCCGCCTCACCCTCACCGCACAGGCCGAGCGCCTCGTAGAGCAGCAGCTCATTGGCGGAGAAGCAGTCGTGCAGCTCGATCACCTGGAAGTCGTCCGGGCCGAGGCCGGCCTGGTCGTAGACCTTGCGCGCGGCCTGCACATTCATGTCGTAGCCGATGATGTTCTTCGCGGTGCCGTCGAAGGTGGAGGCGTAGTCGGTGGTCATCGCCTGCCCGACGATCTCCACCGCCTGCCCGGCCAGATCGTGCGAGTCCACGAAGGCCTCGCTGGCCAGGATCACCGCACCGGAGCCGTCGGAGGTGGGCGAGCACTGGAGCTTGGTGAGCGGGTCGTAGATCATCCGCGCACCCAGGATGTCGTCCATCGTGTACTCGTCCTGGAACTGCGAGTACGGGTTGTTCACCGAGTGCTTGTGGTTCTTGTAGCCGATCTTCGCGAAATGCTCCGGCGTGGTGCCGTACTGCTGCATGTGCTCGCGGCCGGCCGCGCCGAACATCCACGGAGCCACCGGGAACAGCACCTCGGAGATCTCGGCGAGCGCCAAAATATGTTTGCCCATGGGTTGTTCACGGTCGTCCCAGGTGGATTCCAGTGAACCGGGCTTCATCCGCTCGAATCCGAGCGCCAGCGTGCAGTCGGCCAGACCGCCCCGAATCGCCTGTGCCGCAAGGTAGAGCGCGGTGGAGCCGGTGGAGCAGTTGTTGTTGACATTGACCACCGGGATACCGGTCATGCCCAGTTCGTAGACCGCGCGCTGACCCGAAGTCGACTCGCCGTAGACGTAGCCGACGTAGGCCTGCTCTACTTCGCGGTAATCGATTCCGGCGTCGGCGAGGGCCTTGGTCCCCGATTCGCGTGCCATGTCCGGGTAATCCCAGTCGCTGCCGTCTTCGTTCTTGCGCCGGCCGGGCTTTTCGAACTTCGTCATCCCGACACCGACGACATAGACCTTGTTCGCCATCGAACTCCTCACCTTGTGCCGCCCGAAGACTTCGGAGCCGCTCGCAGGTAACCGCGCCAGTCGCGCGGTTCGACCACAAACAAACATACAAGTGTGTATGTAAGGCCGCAAGAGTGCGGGCCTCTATCGGCCGGAGAACGTCGGTCAGGGCCGGTAGAGCGCAGGGCGCCGACATTCCCGTCGAATTGGTACGCGACAACGTCTGGAGCTCACCGGGCCGGCAACATGCGCGTGCGGCGGCAAGGTACGAGGGTCAGGCCGGACGCCGCACCGGCTCAGGGCAGGCGCCGGATCATCGGCCGAGCGCTTGCACAGACCGAAGCCAACCGCACATGCGTTCGGCCGTCACACCGGCCGAGGACCGTTCGATGTGAGCGCGGCCGCCGCGATGGTGCGCAGGTGCGCGCACGCGCGCCCCCAGCGCCGGCGCGCACGCTCGGGATCAGGATCGATGAAGTTCGAGATCAGGATGCCGCGCAGGGCATCCATGGCGGTGTAGACGAAATCGCGGGCATCCTTGCGGCGCACCTCATCCGGCACGAAACGGGCCACGGCCAGCAATACCGCGTTGTTGACGAACGGCTCGACTTTCTCCATGGCCGCGGCGAGCACCGGATCGGTGCGCCCGGCCACCCAGAGTTCGACGGTGGCGATGAACAGCGGCCCCTGGTGTAGCTCCCAGAGGAAATCCAGCGCCGCGTCGACCGGATCGTCGACGCTCTCCACCCGGCCCATATCGCGCATCGCGGTTTCGGCCCGGCGTTGCGCCAGGTGACTGATGGCCGCGACCACCAGGTCGTTCTTGGAGCCGAAGTGGTGCACCTGGGCGCCGCGGGTGACCCCGGCTCGTTCGGCGACCCGGGGCGTCGTGGTGCCCGCGTAGCCGTATTCGACCAGGCAGTCGATGGTGGCGTCGAGCAGTCGCACCCGCATCTCGCTACTGCGCTGCTCCTGGGTACGGCGCGCGGGCTTGGTGAGTGCGGTTCTGGCCATTCGGAGGATTCTACCTTTACATGCAGGTCGGTATGTTCACGAGGCGGCGACGATATGCGGTTCGCGGCGCCGGAAGGTCCTGCGGTACTCGGCCGGGGTCACCCCGACCACGGCGCCGAAATGGCGGCGCAGATTCGTCGCGGTGCCGAGCCCGGTCATCCGCGCGATCCGTGCCATCCCGAAATCGGTTGATTCCAGCAATGATTGCGCGTGACCGAGCCGCTGGTTGAGCAGCCAGCGCATCGGGGTCACGCCGGTGGACCGGTGCACCCGCCGGTGAAAGGTCCGCGGGCTCATATTCGCGCGGGCGGCCAGCGTGTCGACGGTCAGTGGCCGATCCAGATTCGCCGCCGCCCATTGCAGTACGGGGCCGAGATCGTCGGACTCCGACGTCGGCACCGACAGTTCGACGAACTGCGCCTGCCCGCCGGATCGATGCGGCGGGATCACCATGCGCCGGGCCAGCCGGTTGGCCACCAGGGCGCCGAAATCGCGGCGCACCAGATGCAGGCACAGGTCGAGGGCCGCCGTCATGCCCGCGCTGGTGAGCACGTCGCCGTCGTCGACATAGAGCACCGAATCGTCGACCGCGATCCGCGGATACCGCGCGGCCAGCGCCGCCGCGT
This sequence comes from Nocardia sp. CDC519, assembly GCF_059509835.1. Classification (NCBI taxonomy): domain Bacteria; kingdom Bacillati; phylum Actinomycetota; class Actinomycetes; order Mycobacteriales; family Nocardiaceae; genus Nocardia; species Nocardia sp. CDC519. The sequence goes on from NZ_CM183377.1 coordinate 6,436,507, forward strand.
GCTCCCAGTGCGCGGTCACTCGGCGGCCGGTGAGGATGCCCGCCTCGGCCAGCGCGAAGATCCCGTCGCAGAGGGCGACGATGCGCGCTCCCCCGGCATGGGCGGCGGCGATCACCTCGACCAGCTCGGCCGGAACCGCGCCGCCGTCGCGCAGGTAGTCGTGCGCGACGGACGGCACGATGACGGTGTCGGCGGCGAGCAGGTCCGCCCGCCCGTGTTCGGCGCGCAGAAAGGTACCGAAACCGAGCGGCTGGGTCCGTGTCCGCGTTTCCACCGTGCACACGCGCAGCTCGTACCAGGGGTCCGCGAGGTCCGGCTGGGGCGTGCCGAAGATCGACGCCACCACGCCGAGTTCGTACAGATCCCACGGGTGCAGTTCGCCGGGTGAGACGGCCAGCGCCACGACATGTCCGGACATGACATCCAGCCTATGGCAGTAATCGTTCGCCTGCTGTCAGTCCTGCCACTCACACCCCGGCACCGGCATGACGCAAGCTTCTTCTCGGGCCCACACCACCGACATCACCAGCAACAGGAGTCACATCATGACCGACAATCGCACCGCGGTGACCGTGCTCGGGCTCGGCCGTATCGGCGCCGCCCTGGCCGAGGTGTTCCTGCGCAACGGCCACCCGACGACGGTGTGGAACCGGACGCCGGGCAAAGCCGAACAGCTCGACGCGCTCGGGGTCCACCGAGCCGATTCGGCCGAGGCCGCCATCGCGGCCGGTGAACTGATCGTGATCGCCGGAGTCGACACCGGCACCGCCGCCGAACTGGTCGAGCAGGGGCGCGACCTGGTGGCCGGCCGCGACATCCTCAACGTCGCCACCGGCCGTCCCGACCAGGCCCGCGAACTGGGCGTCCGGGTCGGCGAGCTCGGTGGACGGTTCTTGGACGGCGCGATCCTCGGCGTCCCGCAAACCCTCGGCACGCCGGACACGCTGTTCCTCTACAGCGGCTCGCCCGAGGCACAGCGGCGGCACGCGGGCACCCTCGGCGAACTCGGCACGGTGAACTACCTGGGCGCCGACGCCGGACTGGCCGGACTGCACGATATGGCGGTGCTGGCCGGCATGTACGGCCTCTTCGGCGGTTTCTTCCAAGCGGTGGCCATGGTGGGCAGCGAGGGCGTCGGCGCGACGGCATTCACCGACGGCTACCTCATCCCGTGGCTGCGGTCACTGCTCGAGCTGCTGCCGACGCTGGCCGCCGAGATCGATTCGCGGGAGTTCCCGGTGAACTTCTCCGACCTCACCGCCAATCGGATCGGGCTGGACAACATTCGGGCGGCCGCGCGCAACCAGGGTGTGTCGACCGAACTGCTCGACCCGCTGCAACGGCTGTTCGACACCCAGACCGAGGCGGGTCGCGGCGCGGACAGCTTCACCGCCGCCGTCACCGGGTTGCTCGCCGGGCGTCCGGCCGCCGTGCACTGACCCCGGAAAACACTTCGGGCACCCCGCATGATGTGCGGGGTGCCCGTTTTCAGCCGGACCATGTCGCCGGCCGCAGCGCCTCGGTAGGGGCGCCGCACGGCCGGCAGCGGTCCTGTCGAGCGGTTCGGTCTGCCGAAACCGGCTCAGCGGAGGGCGCGCGCCAGGTTGGCGTCCAGCGCGGCCAAGAACTCCTCGGTGGTCAGGTAGCCCTGGTCACCGCCGACGAGCAGCGCGAGGTCCTTGGTCATCTGACCACCCTCGACGGTCTTGATGACGACGTCCTCGAGGGTCTGCGCGAAGCCGATCACCTCGGGGGTATTGTCCAGCTTGCCGCGGTGCTCGAGACCACGAGTCCAGGCGAAGATCGACGCGATCGGGTTGGTCGAGGTCGGCTTGCCCTGCTGGTGCTGGCGGTAGTGCCGGGTGACGGTGCCGTGCGCGGCCTCGGCCTCGCAGGTCTGGCCGTCCGGGGTCAGCAGCACCGAGGTCATCAGGCCCAGTGAGCCGAAGCCCTGCGCCACCGTGTCGGACTGCACGTCGCCGTCGTAGTTCTTGCAGGCCCAGACGTAGCCGCCCTCCCACTTCATGGAGGAGGCGACCATGTCGTCGATCAGGCGGTGCTCGTAGGTCAGGCCCGCGGCGTCGAACTGGCTCTTGAACTCGGCGTCGAAGATCTCCTGGAAGGTGTCCTTGAACATGCCGTCGTAGGCCTTCAGGATGGTGTTCTTCGTCGACATGTAGACCGGGTAGTTCTGCTGCAGGCCGTAGTTGAACGACGCCCGCGCGAAGTCCTCGATCGACTTCTTGAAGTTGTACATACCCATGACGACGCCGCCGTCCTCGGGCATCTTCACGACCTCGTGCACGATCGGCTCACTGCCGTCGTCGGGGGTGAAGGTCAGGGTGACGGTGCCGCCCTGGAAGACCTTGAAGTCGGTGGCGCGGTACTGGTCGCCGAAGGCGTGACGGCCGATGATGATCGGCTTGGTCCAACCGGGCACCAGGCGCGGAACGTTGGAGATGATGATCGGCGCGCGGAAGATCGTGCCGCCGAGAATGTTGCGGATGGTGCCGTTGGGCGAGCGCCACATCTTCTTGAGACCGAACTCTTCGACCCGGGCCTCGTCGGGGGTGATGGTGGCACACTTCACGCCGACGCCGTGCTTCTTGATGGCGTTCGCCGCGTCGACCGTGACCTGGTCGTCGGTCTTGTCGCGGTACTCGATGCCGAGGTCGTAGTACTCGAGGTTCACATCGAGATAGGGGTGGATCAGCTTGTCCTTGATGAACTGCCAGATGATCCGGGTCATCTCGTCGCCGTCGAGTTCTACGACGGTGCCTTCAACCTTGATCTTGGACATGGATCTTCGTGTCCTCCTAGGATGGTGCCCTCATTGCACGGCCAGGCGAACACGCTTGTGAGCGGACCCCAGCTGTTCAACAGACAACGTATACGCCTCGTGTTGTCCGCGAGACGTCTGGTGCAAACAAGACAAGCGTACTGCTGGTGGCTATCTCACCGCGCGGGTAGGGCAGGGTGTGAGGCGGATTACGCTCCGCCGTCGATTCCGCCGCAGGTCACTCGCCTCCGATCCCGGACATGGGAAGCCGGGGTTCGGTCCGCGACATGGCGCCGGTTACGATGTCGGTCAGGTCATGAGAGCCAGTGCAAAGCCCCGGCTAGCTGGACGGCAACCCTCCTGCAGCGGTGGGGTGCTCCGGGTGAGGACCGGGCTTCCGAGAGTCGGAAGCAAGCGCGCGCGTAGGAGGTCACCGAGATGTGTTGTTGTTGTTTGTCGCTCGCGCACAGATAACCCCGTAATCCCGGCGAACAACCTTTGGAGCCTTCCTTGACCGACGCCACAGCGCCCGATCCGACCGCGACCTGGTCTTTCGAGACCAAGCAGATCCACGCCGGACAAGCGCCCGACGACAGCACCGGCGCCCGCGCGTTGCCGATTTATCAGACGACGTCGTATGCCTTTCGTGATACCGATCATGCGGCGGCGTTGTTCGGGTTGGCCGAGCCGGGCAATATCTATACCCGGATCATGAATCCCACCCAGGATGTGGTGGAGCAGCGGATCGCCGCGCTCGAGGGTGGGGTTGCGGCGTTGTTGGTGGCGTCGGGGCAGGCCGCGGAGACCTATGCGATCTTGAACCTCGCGGGCGCGGGTGATCACATCGTGTCCAGCCCGCACCTGTACGGCGGCACCTACAACCTGTTCCGCTACAGCCTGCCCAAGCTCGGGATCGAGGTCTCCTTCGTCGACGATCCCGACGATCTCGAGCAGTGGCGGGCCGCGGTGCGCCCGAACACCAAGGCGTTCTTCGGTGAGACCATCGCCAACCCCAGCAGCGTGGTCTTCGACATTCCCGGTATCGCCGAGGTCGCGCACGCGGCCGGGGTGCCGTTGATCGTCGATAACACCGTCGCCTGTCCTGCTCAGTTCTGCTCGTAGGTGGCGACCAGGGTGGCGCGGGCGAGGGTATGGGAGAACAGGTTGAAACCGAGGAAGGCCGGGCTGGCGTCGGCGGGGATGTCGAGGGAGTCGACGTCGACGGCGTGCACGACGATGAAGTAGCGGTGCGGTCCGTGCCCGGAAGGTGGGGCGGCGCCGACGAAGCCGGCGAAGCCGCCGTCGTTGCGCAATTGCACCGCACCCGTTGGCAGTTCACCGCCCTGGCTGCCCGCACCGGCCGGCAGCGACGTCACCGTGGCGGGGATGTTCGCCACGGCCCAATGCCAGAAACCGGAGGCCGTCGGTGCGTCGGGGTCGAAGACGGTGACGCCGAAGCTCTTGGTTCCGTCGGGGAAACCCGACCACGACAGCTGCGGCGACACATCCTTGCCTCCGGCCCCGAACACGCCGCTGACCTGGTCGTTGCCGAACCTCTGGCCGTCGGCCACATCGTCGGAGGTCACGGTGAAGGACGGGACCTGCGGGAGAGCGTCATAGGGGTTGTAGCTCATTGGCTCCTCATCTCGGATCGGTTCAGCTGTGCAACAGGAAGTGTTCCAGCACCTGGGTGCCGAATTCGAGGGCGTCGACCGGGACCCGTTCGTCGACGCCGTGGAACAGGGCCGCGAAGTCCAGTTCCGGCGGCAGCCGCAGCGGCGCGAAGCCGAAGCAGCGGATCCCCAAGCGGGCGAACGCTTTCGCGTCGGTGCCGCCCGACAGCATGTAGGGCACGGTGCGGCCCTGCGGGTCGTGGGCGAGGATCGCCTCGTTCATGGCGTCGACGAGGTGGCCGTCGAAGGTGGTTTCGTAGGAGTCGAGTTTGGTGATCCACTCCCGTTCCACATCCGGGCCGATGAGTTCGTCGACCTCGCGTTCGAAGGCGGCCTGCCGGCCGGGCACCACCCGACAGTCCACCACCGCCTCCGCCGTCTGCGGGATGACGTTGGCCTTGTAGCCGGCGTCGAGCATCGTCGGATTGGCGGTATCGCGCAGGGTGGCACCGATGATCCGCGCGATCGAGCCCAGTTTGGCCAGGGTGCCTTCGATGTCGGGGCTGTGCGGGTCGAAGTCGAGGCCCGATTCCTGCGACACCGCGGCCAGGAACTCCGCCACCGAATCCGAGATCACCAGCGGGAAGGTGTGGGTGCCCAGGCGTGCGACGGCGCCGGCGAGGATGGTGACGGCATTGTCTTCGTGCAGGAACGAGCCGTGCCCGGCGCGGGCCTTGGCCCGCAACCGCATCCACCCCAAACCTTTTTCCGCGGTCTCCACCAGATACAGCCGCCGCTCCCCGCCGTCGGGGCGCGGCACCGTCAGCGAGAAACCACCCACCTCCCCGACCGCTTCGGTGATGCCGTCGAACAGGTCGGGGCGATTGTCGACCAGCCAGTGCGAGCCCCATTTGCCGCCGTTCTCCTCGTCGGCGAGGAAGGCGAACACCAGATCGCGCGGCGGGACGGTGCCCTCGATCTTGAACTGGCGTGCCACCGCCAGCATCATCCCGACCATGTCCTTCATATCGACCGCACCGCGGCCCCACACATAGCCGTCGCGGACCGCGCCGGAGAACGGATGCACGCTCCAATCCTCGGCGCGGGCGGGCACCACATCCAGGTGCCCGTGCATGAGCAGCGCGCCCCGGGAGGAATCGGCACCGGGCAGGCGGGCGAAGACGTTGCCGCGACCCGGCGCACCGGATTCGACGTATTCGGTGGTGTAGCCGACCTCGCGCAGTTTCTCGGCCACCCATTCGGCGCATTCCTGTTCGCCTTTGGTGGTGGCCAGCTCGCCGGTGTTGGAGGTGTCGAACCGGATCAGCGCACTGACCAGATCCACCACCTCCGACACCGCGCGAGAACGTTGCTGTGAACCCGGTACTCCGCCAGTTGCCGACACGTACCCTTTCCTACCATCCGCGGGCGGGGTTGCCGGTGGTTCGGTCGGTCGCGCGGCGCCCGGGCAGCCGCCGATCCGCTGGTCGGGGCGTTCGGCGGGGTCCGGCGGGTTCGAGTCGCGGTGAGCCGAATCCGGCGTGCCGTCGCTTGTGCGGTCGAGCGCGCGAGGCGGGTGTGCGACGTGGTCGGCGGCGACCGCGTCCGAGCCGGGCATGACACCTGAGCCAATTCCGGTAGCCGCAGGTCGTTCGCCTCGTACGCTGTCCGCACGGAGCCGGCACCGACGGAGCGGAGAGCGGGTGAGCGAGAGTCCGGCCGAGATCAAGCGGCACGGCAAGCACTACACGCCCACCGATCTCGCACGGTTCCTGGCCGAGCGCGTCGTCGACCATCTCGACGACGAACGTACCGAACTGCGGATCCTGGATCCCGCCTGCGGTGATGGCGAGTTACTGTTCGCGGCCTACCGTGCGGTGACCGAACGTCGGCCCGGGATCGCGGTGCGGCTCACCGGCTACGACCTGGACCGCGACGCGCTCGGGGTGGCGCGGGTGCGGGCGGCGCGCCTCGGTATCGCGGTCGACCTGCACGCGGGCGATTTCCTGGACGCACGAACCGAACTCGATACCGCCGGTTTCGACGCCGTGATCACCAATCCGCCGTATGTGCGGGTCCAGCAACTCGGGCAGGTGACCGCCCGACTACTGGCCGCCCGGTTCGGACTGCGTGGCCGCATCGATCTCACCCACCCGTTCGTGGTGTTGCTGCCCGCGCTGCTGCGCCCGGACGGGGTGGTCGGGCTGCTGTGTTCGAACCGGTTCCTCACCACCCGGGCGGGCGCCAATGTGCGGGCGGTATTGCAGCAGTCGTTGCAACCGCTCGAGCTCTACGACCTCGGTGACACCAAACTGTTCACCGCCGCGGTGCTGCCCGCGATCGTCATCGCCCGCAACCGGGCACCCGATGGGGCGTCCCGGTGCGTCTACACCTCCGCCTACCAGGACATGCGCGCCGTGCCGAACAGTGCGATCGGCTTGTACGAGGCGCTGACCGCCGGTGCTGACACCGTCATCGACCACGGTGGGCGCACCATCGCCATCAGGTCCGGGCATCTCGCATCGGCCGTTGACGCGCACCTGCCCTGGCGACGCTCGCATGCCGCAGGCGATGCGTGGTTGCAGCGGGTGCAGGCCGGCACCTGGCGCCGATTCGGTGAGGTAGCGCGCATCCGGGTGGGCATCAAGACCACCGCGGACCCGGTGTTCATCTCCGACGCTTGGCACGAACGCAGTCCGCGCCCGGAGCAGTCGCTGTTGCGTCCGCTGCTCACCCAGCACGATGTGCTCGCGTGGCGGGTCTCGCCCGCACCGGCGAGCCGGGTGCTGTATCCGTACGTGCTCGACCACGCCAGACGGACGGTGGTGGATCTGGCCGACTACCCGGATACCCGCGCCTATCTGGAGGCGCATGCCGACCGGTTGCGCAGCCGCCGCTACGTCGCCGAGGGCGGGCGCGAATGGTATGAGATCTGGGTGCCGCAACAGCCTGCGCGGTGGGCGGCACCCAAGATCGTGTTCCCCGATATCAGTGCCACCGCGCGTTTCGCGCTCGACCGGTCCGGGGCGATCGTCAACGGCAACTGCTACTGGATGTCGGTGCCCGATATCGGGGGCGACGAGCTGGCCTATCTGATGCTGGCCGTCGCCAATTCGCGGCTGGGCCTGCGCTTCTATGACGAAGTGTGCGGTAACCGGCTCTATTCCGGGCGCCGCCGCTGGATGACGCAGTACGTGGCCCGATTGCCGCTGCCCGCCCCGGAATGCGCGGCGGCCCGCGAGATCATCGCCCTGGTCGCCGATGTCCTCGCCGCCGGCGCGGTCCCCTCCGCGCAGCAGTGCGCGGCGATCGATGAGTTGCTCGACGCCGCGTTCGGTCTGTAGGCCGCTGCCGTCTCATCCAGTGGGAGCATCACCGACCGCGGGACGCCGTGGCGGGCGGTGGTGCGATGATGGCGGCGTGACTGCGTGGCTGCCCCTCATCAGTTCGGTTGTTGTCGTCGTTGCGCTGTCGTTGACGATCCTGGCGACCCACCGCTCGCATCGGCGCGCGATCATCGCCGCCGACGAGCGCGCGGCTGCGGCGGTGGAGGCGGCGCAACGCACCACCGAGGCCACCCACGGCGCTGCCGCGAGCCGCGATCATGACCGGTGGCGGCGGGAAAAGGTGCTCGACGCAGTCTCCGACATCCTCGCCATCTCCGAGGAGGTCACCGATCAGCTGGATCGGCGCGCGGAGTGGAGCGCCGAGACCGTCGACGACGCCGAGGCCCAGATCCTGCACACCTTGGACCGGCTTCCCGTGCTGTTCAACGTGATTCGCCTGCTCGCCGATGACGCTCTGCTCGAAGAATGCGACCGGCTCGGCCAGGCCCTGCACTCGGTGACCAAGGCCGCCGCGGCGACGGTGGCGCGGGAGCCGATCGGCTTCGACGAACACAAGAAGCTGATCGAGCACTACATCGCCAGCTACCGCGCGATCGCGGCCATCGAGTTCGACCTCGTGGCCGCGGCCCGATCCGAACTCGGCGCCACCGCCTTGGTGCGCGTGGGGTAACCCACACACCGATCACGCCTCCCGAGCGATCAACCCGCGCCGCACCGATCCGCGGCCAGCACTGCCGCCGCGCCTTCGCGCAGGCCCTCGACGAGATATCGGGGAACCTCCAGCGGCGGGAAATTCCCGCCGTTCTCGGGGTGAGTGCCGGCGGACGACACGCCGTGCCGCTGCTGCGCCCCGGGGCGTGGAGTCTTCTCGATATCGCCGGGGTGCATGGTGATTCGGGCGAATGCTGTAGCCGCGGGGCGCTGGTTCGCGCCCACCGGCCGTCTTCGTTGTCCGGCGGTGGGCGCGCCGGTGCGCTACTGGGCGCGGTCGAACAGCTCGCGCGCCTGCTCGATGGCAGCATGTAAACGCTGCGGCTGCGGCACCAGCTCCGCGATGATGTCGTCGACACCGCGCAGCCCGGCGCGGTTCAGCATCCGCTTCTCGTTGACCACCCAGGTGCCGCGGGCCGCGAGCACCGCGTGCGCGGTCTGCACCGCCGCTGTCGCCAGCGCCCCTGCCACTTCGGTGCGGTGTCCGCGTGCGGCATAGGCGTTGTCGGCGTAGGTGAGGGTGAGCGCGGCGCGTTCGCGCCACACCGGCGGCGCGGATTCGCGCAGGGCCCGCGGGTAGTCCGGGCGCGGCAGCGCACCGTGCAGCACGCTGTTGATCGCGAGTTCGGCGACCAGCAGATAGCTGGGGATGCCCGCCAAATGGAACATCAATGGTTCCCAATGGAATCGGCCCGCCTCGGCCTCGGTGAGTTCGCGGTCGACGGCGGCCAGGTCGCGGTAGTGGATGTCGACGCGGCGGCCGTCGACGGTGAGCCACGCGCCGCCGTTGAACACCCCGCCGCCCCACGCACCGAGGTCGAACACCTCGCCGGGCCAGCCGATGGCGCGCAGGTCGGCGGGGTCGAAGCCGTGGCGGTAGTAGACGGCAAGGTCCCAGTCGCTGTCGGGAGTGTGGGTGCCTTCGGCGCGGGATCCGCCGAGGGTGACCGCCTCGACGCCGGGCAGCGCGGCGAGGCGGTCGGTGAGGTGGGCGAGAAACTGCTCGTCGGTCATGGCTGTCCTCTGGATCGGAGCGATGAAAGAACCTGCGGGCAGCACCATCCATCGCGCCCGGGTATCCGGGCCGCGATCAGGGGGGCCGCGCTGTCATCACTCCACGACCGGCGATGGTACCGAGCACCAGCGCGATGTGCGCGGCATTATCCGCGGCGCCGATCCCTGTCGCGGCGCCGGTCGATGACCTGACTCCAGGCGCTCGCGTGATCGAGGCGCTCGGCGACGCCGTCGCCGGTCCTAGGAGGCGACGTGGATCTTGTCCGCCCCGATTCGCGCGATCCGCTCGCGCCCCCACTCCCCCAGCGGGCCGAGCGCGGCGTTGAGGGCGGCGCCGAGTTCGGTGAGCCGGTATTCCACGCGCGGTGGCACCTCGGCGTAGACGGTGCGGTCGACGATCTCGTCTTCTTCGAGTTCGCGGAGTTGCTGGATGAGCATCTTCTCCGAAATACCGGGAAGGCCGCGGCGCAGTTCGCCGAAGCGGCGCATGCCGTGGTTGTGCAGCTCCCACAGGATCAGCGATTTCCATTTGCCGCCGACGACGTCCATGGCCGCGTCGATGCCGCAGAAGTATGGTCCGGATCTCTTCGCACCCATTGCCGACCTCGCTACCTGTTCACACACGGTGTGGTAAGTACCCGACCAAATAGTAGGTACTTGTCGGGTCTTCCGGTACACCGCAGTGTTGGGGCATGCGGCGCGCATCGGCGCGCTACCGAACCCAGGAGATGTCTTCCATGCCCGACACCACCCCCGCACCGGTCACCGTCCTCGGCCTCGGCGCCATGGGCCGAGCCTTCGCCGCCACGTTGCTCAAAGGTGGCCGGTCCGTGACGGTCTGGAACCGCACGCCCGGCAAGGACGGCGAGCTCGTCGCCGCCGGTGCGAGCAGTGCCGCCGCGCTCACCGACGCGGTTGCCGCGAGTCCGGTGATCATCGTGCTGCTGCTCGACCACGCCTCGGTGCACACCACCCTCGACCCGGTGGCCGAACAGCTGTCCGGTCGCGCGGTGATCAATCTGACCAGCACGACGCCCGAGGAGTCGCGGGCGTCGGCCGAGTGGGCCGCCGCCCGCGGCATCGACTACCTCGACGGCGGCATCATGGCCGTCCCGCCGATGATCGGGCAGCCCGGCGCGTCCATCCTCTACAGCGGCGCACAGACGGTCTTCGACGAGCACCGCGCGATGCTGGAACTGCTGGCCTCGGCCGAATACTTCGGTACCGACGCCGGGCTGGCCTCGACCCTGGACTTCGCGCTGCTGGCGGCGATGTACGGGATGTTCGGCGGCTTCTTCAACGGTGTGGCGATGACGCGCTCGGTCGGTGTGTCGGCCCAGGCCTACGCCGAACGCGCGGCCGCGTGGGTGGCGGCGATGGCGCAGCTGCTGCCCGACTACGGAAAACTCATCGACACCGGCGATTACCGCGATGGCGTGCAGGGCATCGCATTCCACAAGTCCGCCATCGACGCGATCGTGCGTGCCACCCGCGATGCCGGCGCCGCCCCCGATTTCCTGGCGCCGATGCAGCATCTGCTCGACCGTCAGATCGCCGAGGGCAATGGCGCACTGGCCTTCGAGCGCACGGTCGAAGAAATCGCCTGACCCCGGCCCCGGGCGACGGGCCCGCGCGGCGGCCGTTGGCGGCTGACCGGGACGTGTGGTCCGGGCCTCACCGCCGGTGCGGTTAGCGTGTGAGGTTCGGCCGGTCGTATCCGGCGGTGACCGGAGGGTCCGGCCGAGCAGGCAACGACGACGACAAGGAGTCCGCGGGTGGCTGTCCTGGACGCGAAGCTGAGCGACATCTACGACGAGGTGTTGCGCCGCAACCCCGGCGAAACCGAGTTCCATCAGGCTGTGCACGAGGTACTCGACAGCCTCGGCCCCGTGGTCGCCAAGCATCCGCACTATGCCGACGCCGCGGTGATCCGCCGGCTGTGTGAACCCGAACGCCAGATCATCTTCCGGGTGCCGTGGGTCGACGATTCCGGCGCGGTACAGATCAACCGCGGGTTCCGGGTCGAGTTCAACTCCGCGCTCGGCCCCTACAAGGGCGGGTTGCGGTTTCATCCGTCGGTGTATCTGGGGATCGTGAAGTTCCTCGGCTTCGAGCAGATCTTCAAGAACTCGCTGACGGGGCTGCCCATCGGCGGCGGTAAGGGCGGTTCGGATTTCGACCCGAAGGGCCGTTCCGAGGGCGAGGTGATGCGGTTCTGTCAGGCGTTCATGACCGAGCTGTACCGCCACCTCGGTGAGCACACCGACGTCCCCGCCGGCGACACCGGCGTTGGTGGTCGCGAAATCGGTTACCTGTTCGGCCAATACAAGCGCATCACCAACCGCTACGAGTCCGGTGTGCTCACCGGAAAAGGCTTGACCTGGGGCGGATCCCAGGTCCGGCGGGAAGCCACCGGGTACGGCGCGGTGTTCTTCGTCAACGAGATCCTGGCCGCGGCCGGCCGTTCGCTGGAGGGGCAGCGGGTGGTGGTGTCGGGATCGGGCAATGTCGCGATCTATGCCATCGAGAAGATCCACGAACTGGGCGGCATCGTGGTGGCGTGCTCGGATTCGAGTGGCTATGTCGTCGACGAGCACGGCATCGACTTGGAGTTGCTCAAGGAGATCAAGGAGGTACGCCGGGCCAGGATCGCCGATTACGCCGAGGCCAGGCCGGGTGCGGCGCGTTTCGTGGCCGGCGGCTCGCTGTGGGAGGTGCCCTGCGATATCGCGTTGCCGTGCGCCACCCAGAACGAACTCGACGGTGTCGCCGCGGGCAAGCTCATCGCCAACGGCTGCCATATCGTCGCCGAGGGCGCCAATATGCCGTGCACGCCGGAGGCGGTGAAACTGTTCGGCGCGGCCGGGGTGACCTTCGCGCCGGGGAAAGCCGCGAACGCGGGCGGGGTGGCCACCAGTGCGCTGGAGATGCAGCAGAACGCCTCGCGCGATTCCTGGAGTTTCGAACACACCGAGCAGCGGTTGGCCGAGATCATGCGCGGCATCCATGACCGCTGCCTGGCCACCGCCGACGAATACGGCATGCCGGGCAACTATGTGGCCGGTGCGAATATCGGCGGTTTCATCCAGGTCGCCGATGCGATGCTGGCGCTCGGGGTGATCTGAGCGCCGTCTCGGCCGCGGGCGCCAAGGGCTCGGCGGTGGGTCCGTACCCTGGGTGCATGCCCGATCACACCGCCGGGCGGGCCGAGATCGAGCGGCTCGCGCAGATGATCACCGGGCGCCGGGTCGCGGTGCTGACCGGGGCCGGGATGTCCACCGACAGCGGGATCCCGGACTACCGCGGCCCCGGCTCCCCGCCCCGCACCCCGATGACCTTCCAGCAGTTCATCGGCGACGCCGCGTTCCGGCAACGGTATTGGGCGCGCAATCATGTGGGCTGGCGGCGCATGGACGCCGCGCGCCCCAACCCCGGCCATCGCGCGCTGGCCCGGCTCGAACGCCTCGGTGTGGTGAGCGGGTTGATCACCCAGAACGTCGACCTGCTGCACACCAAGGCCGGCCATCGCCGGGTGATCGACCTGCACGGCACCTACGCGCGGGTGCGCTGCCTGAGCTGTGATCATCTGGTGTCGCGGATGTCGCTGGCGGATCGGCTCGAGGCCGCCAATCCGGGGTTCGCCGACGCCGCCGACGCCACCGGTGTGGAGGTGGCGCCCGACGCCGACGCGGTGATCGCCGATACCGCCGCGTTCCGCATGGTGGATTGTGTGCGATGCGGCGGCATCCTCAAACCCGACATCGTCTATTTCGGGGAGAACGTGCCCAAGCAGCGGGTGCGCGCGGCCTATGACGTGGTCGACGACGCCGAGGTGCTGCTGGTGGCCGGTTCGTCGCTGACGGTGATGTCGGGGCTGCGGTTCGTGCGCCACGCCGCGAAATCGGGGACGCCGGTGATCATCGTCAATCGTGGGCGCACCCGCGGCGACGAACTGGCCACCCACACCGTCGATGCCGGATGTTCGCCGACGCTGAGCGCGCTGGCCGACCACCTCGCGGCGCGGGTCGCGGTGGCCTGAGCGGCTGCGTCACCGGCCGGTGAGCGGGTACGCCCCGGGTATGACGTTGTTGGTGGGCACCTCCGGGTGGCAGTACCGCGACTGGCGCGGGGTGCTGTATCCGCAGGGGGTGCCGCAACGGCTGTGGCTCGAGCAGTACGCGCGGTCCTTCGCCACCGTCGAGCTCAACAATGCGTTCTACCGGCTACCCAGCGCCGAGACCTTCGCCTCCTGGCGGGTACGCACTCCGGCGGGGTTCCGGATCGCGGTCAAGGCCAGCCGGTTCCTCACCCACATCAAACGGCTGCGCGAGCCCGAGGAACCGGTGGCGCGGCTGATGGGCCGGGCCGCGAGCCTGGGTGAGCGCCTCGGACCGATCCTGCTGCAACTGCCGCCGACCTTGCGCGCCGATCCCACGCTGCTGGAGGCGTGTCTGCGGTGTTTTCCGGATGGCACGCGGGTGGCGGTCGAACCGCGCCACGAGTCCTGGTGGACCGAGGAGACCAGGCAGGTCCTCGAACGTCAGGGCGCGGCGCTGTGCTGGGCGGATGCGGGCGAGCAGGCGGTCACACCGCTGTGGCGCACCACCGATTGGGGCTATCTGCGCCTGCACCACGGCACCGCCGAGCCATGGCCGCGCTATCACCCCGGCACCCTGGCCGAGTGGGCGCGCCGCCTCACCGAGACCTGGCCGCGGGCGGCTGAGGTGGAGGTGTATTTCAACAACGACCCGGGCGGTGCGGCGATCTACGACGCAACCGTTTTCGCGCGTTCGGCGGCCGCGCTGGGCGCCGAGGTCACCCGCACACCGGATATCCGGCCCGCGACCGCACCACCTGCCGTCGGCGGGGCGTGACCGCAACGCTTCAACCGGGGTGGTCGGCCGACCGGGCTGAACGCGCGCAGACACAGCCGACCGACAGATGCAGCCGACGTCTCGTCCCGGTGCCGCCGACGCCCGGCCGGGCTGCACCGTCCCCCGGTCGGGCGTGCAGCGGGTCGTCAGTCTTCGGTAGGGAAGAACGACTCTCCGTCCTCGGGGGCGCCGTCGATTTGTCCGCGGTGTTCGCCGAAGGTTTCGTCGCTGTCGTCGGCGGGCAGCTGGTCGATGTCGTCGCCTTCGTCGATGGTGCCGGGTTGCCCGGCGGTGGGTTCGCCCGGCTCGGTGGCGCCCAGGTCGGGTTCTTCTTCGGCCAGCCGTTGTCCGAGTGATTCGCCGGCGCGCTGTTCGGCGGGTGTCATGCCGAACTTGTCGGCGCCGGTCCAGTCCTCGGGCGGGTCGACCACGATGTCACCGTCGTCGTTGCGCACCTCGTCGGAGTCGAGGCTCTCGGTGGGGCCCAAGGTGTCGCCTGGTCCGGTTTCTGTAGCCATATGCGCCGGATGCCCGGACACCGGCCGGGCAAACAGCTCACCCGTGCGGGGCGATCTCGGTCTCGTCGGGCGACAGGCATGCTGTCGGCGGCGGCGCCCGGACGCACGACGACAGCAGCGGGTACGCCGGTGAGCGCGCGGATCGGGCAGCTTTACTCGCTCGGCGAGCAACCGCACCCGTGGTGCGCGGTCGGCGGCGACGAGCGTGCTCAGCTCGATGGCGGCCGGCGTCCGGTATCGGTGCGCGGCAGTAGGTCGAAGGCGGTGTCGACCACGACGTCGCCGAGCCCGGCGGCACGCAGATTTCCGCGTATGCGGTCCAGGTCGAGCGCGGGCAGCGGTGGAACGTGCGAGGCCGGGCCTGAATCGAGTTCGGGTTCGGGTTCGTCGTCGCCGACGCGCACGGTGACGGGGTAACCCGGATAGTGTTCGCCGATGAACGCTCGATAGGCGGCGGCGTCGACCGGATCCCAGCGGTCGACGCCGGCGTGGCAGTCGAGTGCGAAAGTGCCGTCTTCGAATCCCCGCACGATCGTGAACAGCCAGGCTTCCAGCCCGGGATGGGTGATAGAGCGGTATTCGCTGTCGTGGCTGAACTCGACGATCTGGCCGGCAACGCCATCGAAGGCGCCGGCGAGATCGACGCAGACGCAATCGCCCCAGCCGTTGTCCAGGAACGGGATCCAGTCCGGGCCCCACCACTCGGCCATGTCGTCGTTGTCGACCAACCACGCCATATCTGCCAGGGTGGACTCGATACTGTCGGTGGACATCAGCGACCACGTACCCAGCAGTGCGCCGCGATGGTCGGCGCCTTCACCGTCGTGCCAGCCGAGGAGTTCACGCAGCAGCGGCGGGAACCGGCCCTCGAACCGGGCGGCGAGGGCATCGATGGCGTCCGCGGACGCGCCGGGCCGCAACCCGGCTCGATAGGCGGGGCGGTTGAGCATGAGCCATCGGTCGAGTCGGGTGAGCAGCGGATGCATGACGCCGAAACTACCGGCGCACTGCGTGATTCGCGCATCGCGCCTGCCTCCGGGCTGTGAGTTGTCAGCTGTCGGCGCGGAGCAGGGCGGCGATCTCGGCCTGTCCGCGCGCGAGCGCGTTGTCGAGGGCGGTGTTGCCGTCGCTGTCCCGGATGTTCGGATCGGCGCCCGCGGCGAGCAGATCGGTGACGACCTGCTGGTAGCGGGTGCTGCCGTCGCCGTAGACGATCGCTTCCTGTAGCGCGGTCCAGCCCGGGGTGTTGACGTGGTTCACCGCCACGCCGGCCTCGATGAGCCTGCGCACCGTGGTGACCGAACCGTGTTCGGCGGCCGGGATGAGCGCCGTGCCGCCGTAGCGGTTGACGCTGGTCAGGTCGGCGCCATGAGCGAGGGTGAGGTCGAGGATGGAGTCGATTCCTTCGGCGCCGGCATACAGGTAGGCCGAATCCTGCAGGGCGTCCACGGCGTTCACGTCGGCCCCGGCCTCGATGAGTGCGCGGGCGGCGTCGGTGGCACGGTTCTTGGTGGCCTCGATCAGGGGCGTGCGCTCGTGTGGTCCGCGGGCTTCGATATCGGCGCCGCGGGCCAGCAGCTCGCGCACTCGGGCCGCGGCATCGGCGGCGGCCGCGGCGAACAGATCGTCGTCGAGGGCCGGGTCGTGCGGCGGGGTCGCCGGGGCGGTGCCCGGGTTCGGTTCGATCGAGGCCGGTGCGCCGGCGGATGCGGGCACGGGAGTCGAGACCGAGGTCTGCGTGGGCGCCGGGTCAGCGGTGCACGCCACGGTAGCCGTCAGGATCGCCGCCGACGCCGCGAGGGTGACGCTCGCCGGCAGCGAACGTCGTCTGCTCGAATGGTTGCGGGTCATCGCCGACTCCTCAGATTTGGTATACCAACGATGGTCGACTCGTTGCGGGAGTTTGTCCAGATGAAGACCGGAACTGTGGTTACCGACACCAAGGAGGCGACTTGTTGGTATACCAGAGTTGGTATCGTGGGGATATGAGCCAATCAGGCGAGGGCTACCAGATCACCGATCAGGACCGGCAGCATCTGCGCCGATGCGTCGACCTGGCCCGTACCGCGCTCCAGGACGGTGACGAGCCGTTCGGGTCGATCCTGGTCGACGCCGAGGGCGCGATCCGGTTCGAAGCCCGCAACCGCATCGTCACCGGGGAACCGACCCAGCATCCGGAGTTCGAGATCGCCCGCTGGGCCGGGATCCACCTGCCGCCCGAACAGCGCGCGAGCGCCGTCATCTACACCTCCGGCGAACACTGCCCGATGTGCAGTGCCGCGCACGCCTGGGCCGGTCTCGGTCGCATCGTGTACGCGGTCGGCTCCGAACAGCTCGGCCGCTGGCAGCGCGAATGGGGTCTGCCACCCGGGCCGGTGGCCGCGCTCCCCATCACCGCCGTCGCGCCGACGGTGCCGGTCGCGGGGCCGGAACCCGGCCTCGAAGCCGAGATCAAGGAGCTGCACCAGCACATGGCCGCACGGCTGCGCGGCTGACCGCGGTCGCGCGGGCCGGTGTCAGTCCGCGCCGTCGCGGATATCGGCGGCGTCGCGTTGCGCGGCGAGGGCGCGGCTGGTGTCGATGTGGGCGGCGGCCAACGCCTCGACGCGGGCCAGATCACGGTTGGCGATGGCGTCGAAGAGCTGCTGGTGTTCGCGGGCCACGGTGGTCAGATCGTCGTGGCGGCCCAGCAGCCAGCGCATCCGGCTGCGCAGCCCGGCCTGCAGTTCGCCGAGCAGTTCGTTGCCCGTGAGCCGGATGACGGTTTCGTGGAAATCGGCGGCCGCCCGGCGCGCGGTGACGGCATCACCGGCGCGGGCGGCATCCCATTCGGCGTCGAGATCGCGGCGCAGTTCGTCGAGCCCGGCGCGGGTGGCGCGTTGCGCGGCGAGCCGGAAGGCCAGCACTTCGAACGCCGAGCGCACTTCGATCAAGTCGGCGATATCGGTGGCGCTGAACTGGCGCACCACGGCCCAACTGCGCGGGCGCGCCGTCACCAATCCCTCTGTCACCAGCGCTTTGAGTGCTTCCCGCACGGGCAGCCGGGAGACACCGAGTTCGGCCGCGAGTTCGCGTTCGACCAACTTGGATCCTGGTGCCCGCACACCGTCGAGGATCTGATCCCGCAGGATCCGGGTGACCCGTTCGGATTCGGAGGCGAACCCAGCCGACGCACTCATCACCGCATTCTCGCATCCCCTCGCCCACATTTGGTATCCCACCTGCGTCGGGGGTGGGTCAACGCCCGGGACGTCCCAGCTGCTGCAGGCGGGCTTCGTCGAAGTCGAGCATGTACTGGCAGCGGGCCAGCGCCTTGGCGCCGAAACGTTCGCCGTCACGGGCGCGCAGCAGCGCCGTCCGCTGCGCACCCAGTACCCGCAGCCGCAGCTGCCGGTACTGTTCGCGCGGGTCGGGACCGTCGGCAGGCAGATCCGCCTGCGCGGCCGAGCCCTTCCGGACGGTGTCGTCGCGAACCATTCCCACCAGTGCGTCCGGGAATGGGTTGCCGTCGTCGTCGGCGAGACCGGGAGTGTCGAGGACGTGTTCGGCGGCCTCGGACAGCAGCGTCCGCAACTCGGCGAAGTCGTCGCGCAACCGCACCGGATCGTCGCCGGGTACGCGGACGAGGCGGATCACCGCGGGCAGGCTCAGGCCCTGCACCAGCAGCGTGGTGGTCGCGACGACGAACGCGATCAGCACCAGCTCCGACCGCATCGGGGTCTGCGCGGGCAGGGTTTGCGCCGCCGCGACGGTGACCGCGCCACGCATCCCGGACCAGGCCAGGACCGCTCCGCCGCGGGCACCGACGGTTTCGGTGAGCCGGAAGTCGACCGTGGCCGAGACCTTGCCGAAGCGGCGCAGCATCATCTGCAGGCGTTTGCTCTCCGGCGGCAGGCCGGTGTCGGCGATGCGCGCGCTGATCTGCTCGAGGCGCGGTTTGACTTCGGCGGCGCGGCGCTGGTCCAGCCGGAGAAAGGCCACCAGCGGCATGATGAACACCGCGCGGATCACCATCACCACCAGCGCGGCCAGCAGCCCGATACCGAAAGCTTGCGCGGCGCTGAGCTGTTCGCCGCGCACATCGTCGATCAGGCCGGACAGGCTCAGGCCCATGAGCAGAAAGATCGCACTTTCCAGCAGGAAGGCGACGGTGCGCCAGTTGGTGGCGTCGACGAGGCGGTCCTGGGCGCTGAGACGGCGTGGGCTCAGGTGCCCGCTGACCAACCCGGCAACGAC
Organism: Nocardia sp. CDC519; assembly: GCF_059509835.1. Taxonomy (NCBI): domain Bacteria; kingdom Bacillati; phylum Actinomycetota; class Actinomycetes; order Mycobacteriales; family Nocardiaceae; genus Nocardia; species Nocardia sp. CDC519. The sequence continues at coordinate 6,455,599 of NZ_CM183377.1, forward strand.
GACGGCGAGCACGCCCGAGCCATGGAATTCCTCGGCCGGCAGATAGGCCAGAAACGGGATCACGAACGACACCGCCGTGGTGGCCACCGGATCGTCGAGCATGGCCCGCGCCCGCACCCCGAGCCAACCGACCAGCAGTCCGGCGATCACCGCGACCACGACCGCGAGGACGAAATCGCCGAGCACCTGCCACAGCGACACCGTCGCCGCCAGCGCGGCCACCGCCGAGCGCAGCAGCACCAGTGCGGTCGCGTCGTTGACCAGCCCCTCCCCCTCCAGCATCGTCAGCAACCGCGACGGCAACCCGAGCCGTCGGCCCACCGAGGTCGCCGCGATCGGATCGGTCGGGCTGATCACCGCGCCGAGCGCGAACGCCGCCGGCCAGCCGATATCGGGCAGCAGCTGATGAAACAACCAGCCCGTGCCGAGGGTGGTGACCACGACCAGCAGCACCGCAAGGCCGGTGATGGGTTTGAGGTTGCGGCGAAAATCGACCGCAGGCATGTTCACCGCCGCCGAATACAGCAGCGGCGGCAGCACACCGGACAAGATGAGCTCGGGTTCGACCTGCGGATGCGGAATGCCCGGCACGAAACTGAGCGCGATACCGACCACCGCCAGGCTCAGCGGCGCGGCCACGCCGAGCGTGTCGGAGAACGCCGCGACCACCACGATGGCGATGATGCCGACGACCACGACCAGGGTGATCTCCACGAACCCTCCTCAGCGCTGACGGCGTGTCCCGGTAGCACCGTACGACGCGGGCGGCGGCCGTGATTCGATGGCGGTGCAGCGTTTCCCTGACCGCGGCGACCGATCGGAGCTGACGATGACGGCAACTACGGGTATCAGCGAACTGTCCTTGGCCGAGAAGGCCGCCCTCGGCAGCGGCGCGGATTTCTGGACCACCAAGGCGGTGGGCCCGGTGCCGTCGATGCTGCTGACCGACGGCCCGCACGGGGTGCGCAGGCAGACCGGCGCCACCGACCATCTGGGGCTGGCCGCGAGCAGGCCCGCCACCTGTTTCCCGCCAGCGGCCGGGCTCGGGCAGAGCTGGGATGTGGCTCTGGTGCGCCGGGTCGGCGAAGCGCTGGGCCGGGAGGCGCGCGCCCTCGAGGTGGACGTGCTGCTGGGGCCGGGGATCAACATCAAACGGGATCCGCGCTGCGGGCGGGTGTTCGAGTACTACTCCGAGGACCCGCTGCTCACCGGTGTGCTGGGTGCGGCGTGGGTGCGGGGTGTGCAGAGCCAGGGGGTGGGCGCCTCGCTCAAACATTTCGCGGTCAACAATGCCGAACACGATCGGATGCGATCGAGCTCGGATGTGGACGCACGGCCGTTGCGGGAGATCTATCTGCGAGCCTTCGCCCATATCGTGCGCACCGCGCAGCCGTGGACGGTGATGTGTTCCTACAACCGGATCAACGGCGTCTACGCCGCGCAGAACCGGTGGCTGCTCACCGACGTGCTGCGCGATACCTGGGGTTTCGACGGGCTGGTTGTCAGCGACTGGGGTGCGGTGTCGGACCGGGTCGCCTCCGTCGCCGCGGGCCTGGATCTGCAGATGCCCGGCGGTGGCGGCGACCCGGACGCGCAGGTGGTGGCAGCGGTCGAATCCGGTGCGCTCGAGGTTGCCGCGGTCGATCGGGCCGCGCAGAAAGTGGCCGAGTTGGCGGCGAAGGTGCTCGCCGGGCGGGCTGCTGCCCCGGCGGCGCCGGATCCGGACGCACATCATCGGCTGGCTCGTGAGGTCGCCGCACGTTGTGTGGTGTTGTTGCGCAATGACGATGAGCTGCTGCCGTTGCGTGCCGGGCAGCCGCTGGCGGTGATCGGCGAGTTCGCGCAGACCCCGCGCTACCAGGGTGGCGGCAGTTCGCATGTGAATCCGACCCGTGTGGATGTGCCGCTCGAGGAGATCGCTGCCGCGGCCGAGCCCGGGCAGGTGCGGTATGCGCGCGGGTTCCGCACCGACACCAGCACACCCGATCCGGTGCTGGTGGCGGAGGCCGTCGCCGCGGCGCGTGCGGCCGAGGTGGCGGTGGTGTTTCTCGGGTTGGGCGCGGGCCAGGAATCGGAGGGCTTCGACCGCGAGGATATCGAGCTGCCCGCCGACCAGCTCGCCCTGCTGGCCGAGGTCGTGGCGGTTCAGCCGAAGACCGTGGTGGTGCTCTCCCACGGTGGGGTGCTGCGGTTGGCGCCGGTGGTCGAGCTCGCGCCGGCCATCGTCGACGGCGCGCTGCTCGGTCAGGCCGCGGGCGGCGCGCTCGCGGATGTGCTGTTCGGGCGGGTCAATCCCTCGGGCCGGCTCACCGAGACGGTGCCGCTGCGGCTTCAGGATGTGCCCGCGTATCTGAACTTCCCCGGCGAGAACTCCCACATCCGGTACGGCGAAGGTATTTTCGTCGGCTACCGCTGGTATGACGCGCGCGAGATGGCGGTGAGTTTCCCGTTCGGACACGGCCTGTCCTACACCAGCTTCACCTACTCGGACCTGGCGGTCGAGTCGAGCGCGAGCGGGCTCACCGTGGAGGTCACCATCACCAATACCGGTGACCGGCGCGGCCGTGAGGTCGTGCAGATCTACACCGCGCTGCCCGAATCGGCGGTTACCCGTCCGCCGCGCGAGCTCGGGGGCCATGCGGTCACCGGTGAGCTGGAACCCGGTGCGAGCCAGCGGGTCTCGATTCCGATCGAGCGCGAGGCTCTGGCCTACTGGGAGACCCGCACCGAGGCGTGGGTGGTGGAAGGCGGCACCTACCGGGTGATGGCCGGTGCGTCCAGCCGCGATATCCGCGCCACCGCCGACGTCGAGGTGCCCGGCGACGAGCTGCGCCTGCCGATCACCCGGCAGTCCACCCTCGGCGAGGTGCTGGCGAACCCGGCCGCGGCAGCGGTGCTGTCACAGATGTTCGCGGCGATGACCGGCGGCGGTGACGGTGACGGTCAAGCCCTCGGCGTCGACATGATGCGCATGCTCGCCTCCATCCCGCTGGACCGGCTCACCGGCTTCGGCATGTCCCCCGCCGACCTCGATGCCCTGCTGTCGGCCACCGACGACCACAGCCGACCGTGAGCCGTCGCGCCGTCCCGCGGCGCCGGCCGGAGCCGACCGTGAGCCGTCGCGTCGTCCCGCGACGCCGGCCAGAGCCGAGCTGCACGAGGGGCTCTGTGACCGCCGCGCACGCCGCCGGGAGAAGGTGGCCGGCTTCGACGGGTCACCGCCGCGGTCTCGGGGCCGGCGCAGTCAGCAGGTCGCTATTTCCGCGCCGCGACGACGAACATCGGCACCGCGACGAAGATCCGGTTCGTGCGGGCGCGCTCGGCTTGCTCGGCGAGCCAGCTCTGCTCATCGGTGATGCGACGCACCAGGGCGAGTGCGGTGTCGTCGGTGAACACGCTGGTGCGCACCTCGACGACCGCGTCGCTGAAACCGGCGTCGAGCAGCAGGTTGCGGTAGCGGCGGGCGATGCGCGGCGACGGCAGCGAGTCCGCCTTCGCGTGGACCAGCCGCCGGGTGGTCTCCGGCTGGTCGGAGTCGATGACCACCGTGTCCCAGTCCTGGCCGAGCAGCACGGCCCGCCCGCCCGGAGCGAGCACCCGGTGGGCCTCGGCGACGGCGCGCACCGGGTCGTCGACCGTGTGCAACACCTTGTCCGCGCGGTAGCCGGCCACCGACCCGGTGGCCAACGGCAGTTCGCAGGCATCGCCGACGTGGAACTCCCCGGCCGGCCAGCGCTCGCGGGCCACGGCGATCATCTCGGGGTCGGTATCGATCCCGACGGCGTGGCACCCACGCTCGGCCAGTTCGGCGACCGCGCGGCCACCGCCGCAGCCGACGTCGACCACGGTCCGGCCGGTGAGATCGCCGAGCAATGCGTAGGAACGTGCGCGCAGTTCCACAGACATCGGCTGGGCATCGATGGCGTCGAGGACATCAAGAAGAGTGGACATGCCCGCCATAATTCGACTTAATGTCGACATGAAGTCAAGTGTGCTGACGATCGGCCAGGTCGCCGACCGCTTCGGCCTGCCGACACACGTTCTGCGGCACTGGGAGTCGGTCGGCCTGCTGCATCCGGCCCGCGTCGCCGGCGACCGCCGCCGCTACACCGACGACGACCTCGTCCGGGTGGCGTCGATCATGATCGCGAAGCGGGCCGGCCTGCCGCTCGAGGACATCCGGGCGTTCCTCGCCGCCGCGGACCCGGCCGCCCGCAAGGACGTGCTGCAGCGCAACCACCGTGCGCTGCAGGCCAGGATGGCGGCACTGCGTTCGGCGCTGGATCTGCTCGAAGCCGGCATGAACTGCTCGCACGAGGACATCACGACCTGCCCGAACTACCGGGCCCACCTCGCAGCCGAGTCGACCCGAGGCCGATGACCGGCATGGTCGCCGCGCGGGAGGGCCCCGCTAGGTGATGTGCCCGCCCAGGGCATCGGCTGTGCGTGCGGTTGCGGCGAGGTGGGCGTTGACTCGCCCCAGCAGCGCGAACAGCTGTGCGCGTTCCTCGTGATCGAGTGGGGTCATGATCTGTTCGTTGACCGTGTCGAGGACGCGGTCGAGTTCGGCGAGGCGTTGTTCGCCGGCTGCGGTGATGGTGATGACGTTGCGGCGTTTATCGGCCGGGTCCGGGGCGCGGCGCACCCATCGGCCCTCTTCGAGGTCGTTGAGTACCGAGACGAGGTCACTCTTGTAGACGCTGGTTCGCTCCGACAGCGTCGCCTGGCTCGCCGGCCCGAATTCGGCGAGCGCGGCCAGCACCACGAAGTGATCCTTGCGCGCCCCCGTGGCCCGTAACGCCTCGCGCGACAGGCGCGTCATCTGGGCCGCCGTCATCGAGGTCAGGCGTGAGAGCTGCTTTTTCAGCCGCGCCGGAGTGGACTCGCCGCGGTCGAAGCGCATCTCCTCATCGGTGTCCATGCACCGAGCCTACCCCTTGCGTTAGTGCCACTAACGACCTACATTCATTCGCGGCACTAACGTTAGTGCTCCGAACAGATTGTAGGAGTTCCCATGACCCCCACCGAATCCCTGATCCGTACCCTCGCCGACCGCGCCGAGCTGGCCGATCTCGTTGCCCGTCACAGCCTCTGGATCGACGAGGGCTTGGCCGACACCGACCGCATCTTCACCGACGACGTCGTGGTGCGCTCCATTCGCGGGCAAGCCAAGGGCATCGACGCCCTCGAAGCTCTCGCCCGCGCAGGGCACGACACCTACACGCGCACCCTGCACAACAAGTCCAACCTCGTCATCGAGATCGACGGCGACACCGCGACTGTGCGCGCGCACGACGTGGCCGTCTTCGTCATCGACGACAGCACCGCGGCCGTCGCGGCCGGTATCGGCCGCTACCGAGCTCGCCGCACCTCGGCGGGCTGGCGCTTCGACGCACTCGACATCACCCCGGTCGCGCTGACCGACGCGCTGCCACGCACCCTGTAACCCGCCCGACTGGCCGAATATCTCGATTTTGTGGCCGCCAGTCGTTGCTGTCGGCGTCGCGCACCGCTCTACGCTCGAACAACAGGTCAACGGTGATGGAGGACACAGGCAGATGGCGTTCGACTACGACGTGCTGGTGATCGGTTCGGGATTCGGCGGCAGCGTGTCCGCGCTCCGGCTGACCGAGAAGGGCTACCGGGTCGGCGTGCTCGAGGCCGGACGCCGCTTCGCCGACGACGAATTCGCCGCGACGTCGTGGCGGGCACGGCAATTCTTGTGGGCGCCACGGCTGGGCTGCTTCGGCATCCAGCGGCTGACGTTGCTGAAGAACACCTTCATCATGAGCGGCGCCGGTGTCGGCGGCGGCTCGCTGGTGTACGCCAACACCCTCTACGAGCCGCCTGCGGCGTTCTACGCCGACAAGCAGTGGGCCGGTATCACCGACTGGCGCGCCGAACTGGCACCGCACTACGACCAGGCCAAACGCATGCTCGGCGTCACCACCAACCCGGCCACCACCCCCAGTGACCGGATCCTGCGTGAAGTCGCCGACGAACTCGGCGTCGGCGACACCTACCGCCAGACCCCGGTGGGTGTGCTGTTCGGCGGCGCCGGGGCCCGGCCCGGCCAGGAGGTGCCCGACCCGTTCTTCGGTGGTGTCGGCCCCGCGCGGCGCACCTGCACCCACTGCGGCGAATGCATGACCGGATGCCGCCACAACGCCAAGAACACCCTGGTCAAGAACTACCTGTATCTGGCCGAGCGGGCGGGTGCGCGCGTGCATCCGCTGACCACGGTGGTGGATGTGCGGCCCCGCCCCGGCGGCGGCTACGAGGTGCACACCCGCCGCACCGGACGCTGGGCTCGCACGGGAGCGCGCGTGTTCACCGCCGAACAGGTGGTGTTCTCCGCGGCCGCGCTCGGCACCCAGAAACTGCTGCACCGGCTGCGGGATCGCGGCTCGCTGCCCCACATCTCGCCGCGGCTCGGCTATCTGTCGCGCACCAATTCCGAGGAGCTGCTGTCGGTGCGCAGCCGCCGCCGCGACGCCGATTTCACCAAGGGCGTCGCGATCACCTCCTCGATCCATCCCGACGAGCACACCCATATCGAACCGGTGCGCTACGGCAAAGGCAGTAATGCGCTGGCGCTGATCACCACCGCGATGGTCGGCGACGACGGCGTGCGCCCACGCTGGCGCCAGTACCTGCATCAGCTGCGGCGCAATCGCCGCGACCTGCTGCACATGCACAATCCGCACCGCTGGTCCGAGCAGATGATCGGGCTGCTGGTGATGCAGTCGGTGGACAACTCCATCACCACCTACACCACCCGAGGCGTGTTCGGCCGCAAGATGACGACCAAACAGGGCGAAGGCGAACCCAATCCCACCTGGATCCCGATCGGCCACGAGGTCGCCGAACGCGTCGCCGACAAGATCGACGGCTTCCCCACCGGCGCCACCAGCAGCATCGTCAATATCCCGGCGACCGGCCATTTCATCGGCGGCTGCGCCATCGGCGACTCCCCCGCCACCGGCGTCGTCGACCCGTACCACCGCCTCTACGGCCATCCCGGCCTGCACGTCATCGACGGCTCGACCATCTCGGCCAACCTCGGGGTCAACCCGTCGCTGACCATCACCGCCCAAGCCGAACGCGCGATCTCCCTGTGGCCCAACAAGGGTGAGCCGGATCTACGGCCCGAACTAGGCGCACCGTATCGGCGGCTGGCGCCCATCGCACCGGCCGCTCCGGTGGTGCCGGCCACCGCCCCTGCCGCTTTGCGGTTGCCGATCGTCGAGATCTCCGGCGGCCAGCCGCTGGTCGAACACGACAACTGACCGCACACCACGCGATCTCGACCGGTTCGCGACAACGTCGTCGCGTCGGTCACCGAGCCGGTCGCGTCGGATCGCGTCGGCGCGGCCCCTCCTGAACGGGCCGCGCGAGGACGCTGCCCGTGAACGCTCAGCCGTCGGTACCGCGTCGATCCCGCCGACCCGACGCCCGGCGCGGCACACTGGTGCGGGTGAGCAATGTCCCCGTCGCCGCGGTGGTGTGTGCCTTCCTCGCCGCGCTCGGGTTCGCGGTGGCCGCGGTCGCGCAGCAGCGGGCCGCGGCCGAGGTGCCCGAGGGTGCGGCTTTCCTGGCCGGGTTGGCGCGCAGTCCTCGCTGGTGGGCGGGGATCGTCGGGGACGGCGGCGCGTTCGTCTTCCAGATCGTGGCGCTGGCGTTGGGGTCGGTGCTGGTCGTGCAGCCGATCCTGGTGACGTCGTTGATCTTCGCGCTACCGCTGGCCGCACGCTACAACGACCGACCGGTGACGCGGACGGCCTGGGCACAGGCGATCGCCCTGTCGGTCGCGCTGGCGTGTTTCCTGGTGGTGGGTGATCCGTCGCCGGGGGTGCGGGACGCGCCGTGGTCACACTGGTTCGGCCCGCTGATGCTGGTGCTCGGGCTCGTCGCCGCGGCGGTGGCGGCCGCGGTCGCGGTGCGGGCCACCGCGGTGCGGGCGCTGCTGCTGGGGGCGGCGGCGGGGCTGTTGTTCGGTGTGTCGGCGGCGGTGACCCAGCATGTGGTCGAACTGTTCGGCGACGGCATCGCCACCGTGTTGCGCAGCTGGGAGCCGTACACGATGGTCGGGGCGGGCCTGCTGGGGTTGTATCTGCAACAGCGCGCGTATCAGATCGGTGCGCTCTCGGCGTCGCTGCCGGCGTTCACCGTGGCCGAGCCGCTCGCGGCGATGTTCCTGGGGCTGACCGTCCTCGACGAAACACTGAACACCGGGACCGTTGGCGTCGTGGTGGTGCTGGCGTCGGTGGTGGTGATGTGTGTTGCGGCCGTGCAGCTTTCTCGCGCCCAGGCCGAGGCCGTGCCCGCCGAGCACGCCGGATGATCGTGCCGCCGGGCATGGTGGCCGTCCGTGGACAGCGACAATTGCCGGTCGGTTGCCGATTTTTGTCGATCGACGCGCTCTGCGCGGTGGTCGGTATGTGTCGATCCCGGCACCGGAGCTCGACGGTGAGGCCGGCCCGTTCCTCGAAGGTGGCGAAGTCCTCGTCCACGGCAACCACGTTTTCGTCGGCGAGTCCGGGATGGCCACCAACGGTCTGGCCATCGACGCCGAAACCTATATCACCGACCCGAATTTCGAGCGCGTCGGCCGCGACGTGCAGGCTCGCGGCATCACGGTCGAGTATGTGGACTTCGCGGTGTCGCGACTGTTCGGTGGCGCGTTCCGGTGCTCGCCCCAACCCCTGGGCCGCTTCGACTGAGACACCCCGGCGTTCGCCACACCTCCCGGTCTGGGTGGCGACGAACGACCACCGGCAACCCGTCGTTGCCGGTGGTCGCGCCGCGGTCATCGCACCGCAGTCCGAGCGAACCCGCGGACGCGCCGGATGTGGCGGACGTAGCGAGGACGACCGATCACGTACCAGATGACGCGCACCGGTGCCGGCAGCACACCCAGCAGCAGCGCACGTTCGGCCGGGTCGGCGTCCTCGAGGACGAGACCGAACAGCGTGAGCAGAGTCGGTTTCGGTGTGTTGGCCACCAAATGCTCACCCAGCGACGCCCATTCCTTGTCGGTGATGTGGTCGGCCGCGAGCGGAAGCAGCATGGTCTCTTCGTCGTCGAGGTGCTCGACCAAGACCGCCCGGTGATCGGCCAGGACCGCGACCAGCGCGTCGCGTTCATCGGCACCGGCCGTTGCCTCCCACGCCGGGACCGCGCTGTCCAGGCTCGCCAAGGTGGCTTCGACGCGCTCATGCTGTCGCTGCATCCGCAGGATGACATCGGCGCCCAGATCGACGCGGGACAGCAGCGGCGGCCACAGCAGCTCGTCCTCGCCCTCATGATGGTTCTTCAGTCCCAGCCGATAGTCGCGGAAATGGCCGGCGATCACCGCTGCGCGCGCGGTGTCACCAGGGGCGACCGCCGCCACGAGCTCCATCAGCAACCGCGACTCGCGCCGGAACGCGCGGTGCACGATCTTCATGTCCTGGGTGTCGACGCTCATCTGTTCCTGCCTTTCAACATCGGTGGTGTTCGCTTGCGGTTCGATGCGCCTGCGGCGCTAGGCGCCGACGAGGGAACGTGCGACACGGCCGCGCGCCACCGGATCGGTGCCTGCCGGTCGCGTCCGCTCGGTCAGCAGCAGGACCGCCGTCAGCGCGACGACGACCACCGCCGAGCCGTGCACGATCAGCGCCGTCGACACGCTGCCGCCGTGCGACACCACCGCGAGCGCGTCACCGACCGGGATCGCGGCGTGGATCAGCACCACCCAGCCGAGAACGCGCCGCAGGCCGAGGCCGAGCAGCAGGAAGGTGACGGCCGCGATGGCGAGGTCGCGCACACCCTTGACGACGAAATAGCCGTCGGCGTTGCCGGTCGGCCACGGCTCGATACCGAAACCGGCGGGGGCACTGCCGGGAGCGAGCAGGAAGCTCAGCCCGAAGTACAGGGGCGCGGCCGCGCAGATCACGGCCAGCACGGTGGTCAAGCGATACTTCGTCATGATGGTTTCTCCTCGGTTGGTCGGCGGATCGTTTCCGTCCGATGGGACCGTGTTCGGTCTGCTCCGAGACTGCGTGCGCGGGTTTGGAGGCCACCTGGAACCGACTTGGAACACCGGTCACAGCGGTGGTGCGTACGATGTGCCAGGTCATGGTCTTCATCCGGGTATTGGGGTCGTTCGCGGCCGAAGCCGACGGCGAACCCATTCCCCTCGGCGGACCGCGCCAACGTGGCGTGCTCGCCCTGCTCGTCGCCGCGCGCGGCCACGTCGTGCCGGTCGACCGCATGGTCGAGGACCTGTGGCGCGGCGAGGCGCCCGCCCGCGCGCTGGCGTCACTGCAGGCCTACATCTCCAACCTGCGCCGTCTGCTCGAACCCGGCCGCCCGCCACGCACTCCGGCCCGCCTGCTGGTGAGCGCCGCACCCGGCTACGCCTTGCGCCTGCCGCAGTCGGCGGTCGACGCCTGGCGCTTCGAAGAACTGCTCGACCAGGCCCGCACGCGCACCGACCCCGGCGCGGTCCGCGCCAGGCTGGACGAGGCACTGGCCCTGTGGCGAGGACCCGCGTTCGCCGAGTTCGCCGACGAACCATGGGCTGTCACCGAGACCGGCCGCCTCAGCGAGCTGCACCTGGTGGCCCGGGAACTGCACCTCGCGGCGCGCCTGCGTCTCGATCTTCCCGCGACGGTGGCGCCCGACGCCGAAATCCTCACCCGCGACCATCCTTTGCGCGAGGAGGGCTGGCGACTGCACGCGCTCGCCCTGTGGAGCAGCGGCCGCCAGGCCGATGCGCTCGCCGCGCTCCGCCGCGCCCGCGCCACCTTCGCCGACGAACTCGGCCTCGACCCCGGACCGGATCTGCTCGCGCTGGAAGAGGCGATCCTCACCCAGCGCACCGACATCCTCCGCGAGGCCGGCCCACCACCCCGAAACGACGCACCCCACGCGAACACCGTGCCGGACAACAGCATTCGAACCGGCACCGATCCGGGCACACCCGACGCGGGGACGTTCGTCGGACGCGACGACGAACTCGCCGCACTACTGGCGGCCGCGACCGATGCGATCGAATCCCGAGGGCGCGTCGCGCTCGTCACCGGAGAAGCCGGGCTCGGCAAATCGACACTGCTCGAACACCTCACCGCCCGACTCGAACACCACGGGTGGCTGGTGGCCACCGGACGCTGCCCCGATCTCGACAGCGCCCCGCCGGCCTGGGCGTGGGTCGAGGTCCTGCGCACAGTGGCCGCGACCGTACCGGCCGGCGAGTTCGCCGACGATCTCGCGCCGCTGCTGTCGGATGCGGCAGCGGTCACCGGTGACGCGGCCGCCGGGCGGTTCCGGCTGCGGCAGGCCGTGTGGGCCTTTCTCACCGCGGCCGCCGCCGAGCGTCCGGTCGCCATCGTCGTCGACGATGTGCACTGGGCCGACGCCGCCACGCTGGAACTACTCGGCGGCTGCCTCGACACGCGCGCCCCGATCTTCGTCGTCGCCGCCTACCGCGCCGACGAGAGCGAGCACCTCACCGCGACGCTGGCCGCCCTGGCCCGCACCGCGCCGCTGCGGCTCGATCTCGCCGGACTCGACCGCGCCGCCGTCGCCCAGCTCGTGCGCGCCGAATGCCGGGCCGATGAAGCGACCGTGACCGGAATCGCCGAACGCACCGGCGGCAACCCGTTCTATGTGCGGGAGAGTGCGCGGCTGCTCAACGGCGAGGGCGCCTTGATCGCGTTGTCGGAGGTGCCCGACGGTGTCCGCGACGTCCTGCGGCGCCGCCTGGCCCGGCTCCCCGAAAGCAGTGTTGCTGTGCTGCGGCTCGCCGCGGTCGCGGGCCGGGAAAGTTCGGTGGACGTGCTGGTGCAGGCCGCCGACACCGACGAGGACGGCGTGCTGGACGCACTGGACGCCGGCGTCATCGCCGGGCTGCTCGACGAGCCCGGACCAGGGCGGGTCCGATTCGTCCACGCATTGGTCAGGGACACACTGGGCACCGACGTCAGCCGACTGCGCATCACCAGGATGCACGCCAGGATCGCCGCCGCTCTGGAAGGCACCGGCGATATCGCCGCCCTCGCCCACCACTATGCGCGCGCCGGCTCACCGAAGGCCGTCGGCTACTGCGTGCGCGCCGCCGAACTGGCCGAGGCCCGCTACGCCCACGACGTGGCGGCCACACTGCTCACCGACGCCGTCGCCAACTCCAGCGACCCGGACGAACGCATCGACCTGTGCGGCAGGCTGCTGCGCGCCCAGGTCAGAGCCGGAGACGTCGCCGCGGCCAGACAGACCCGCGAATACGCCGTCACCTATGCCGAATCCCTTGGCCGCGACGACCTGATGATCGCGGCGTTCACCGCCTGGACCGAACCCACCCCCTGGCTTGCCCGCACCTACGGCACGGTCGACCATCCCATCGTCGACCGCCTCCGCCGACTGCTCGACCGCACCGACCTCGCCGCAGAGGTGCGCGCCCACCTGCTCATCGCCTATACCCACGAACTGGTCGGCGAAGCAGACCCGACCGTCATGGCGGCCGGGCGGGAAGCGCTGGCACTGGCCACCTCACCGCGCCTGCGCGCCGGGGCGCTCCTGGTCCTGGCACGCGACTCGGGCCAGGAGGAGTACTCCCGTGAGCTGGTGCGGATCGGCATCGAGCACGATCTGCCCGTCTACCGGGTGACCGGGCTGCTCAACCTGGCCGCCAACGCCGCCGGGGCCAACGACCCGGCCACCATGCGCGAGCTGATCGGGCAGGCACTCGAACTGGCCCGCACCTACCGGATGCCGGAGGCGATCGGCGCCGCCGAGATCGCGCTGGCCTCACTGCTGCTCATCGAGGGCCGGTTCGCCGACGCCGAACACAGCTACATCGAAGCCACCGAACGCCTGGAACGAGCCGGATCAGTGCACGCCACCGGCTTCCTGCGCCTGGCGCTTGCGGCGACCTGGCTCAACGCGGGCACCCTCGGCGACCACCTCGACGACATCCGCGCCCTGCACACGGCACTCGGCCCCATGGTCGCCGACCTGCACACCCTCGCCCTGCACGCCGCCGGCCACACCGAGCAAGCGCGCCGAACCCGCACCGCACCGACCCCGATCCGCCCCGACTTCTTCTTCACCTTCCTGACCAGCCTGCGCGCCATGGCCATCCTCGCCGTCGGCGACCGCGCCGCCGCCGAGCAGATCTACACCGACCTGCTCCCCCACCGCGACGGTCCCCCGGCCGGCGCGGAAAGCCTGTCGCTGGCCGTGCGTCCGGTCGCCCATACCCTCGGCGAACTCGCCCGATTCCTCGGCCGCGACGCCGAAGCCGACGCGCACTTCGCCCGCGCCGACGCCATCGCCGGATTGTGGAACGCGCACCTGAGCTGATCCGCTCCCCTGCACCGGCACGGCGTTCCAAGCCGGCTCCAAGCGCCTTCCAAAGCCCCGGGACCACTGTCGAGCCATCAGAACCGAACTGATGGAGGAGTCACCCATGAGCAGCGCAGCAACTTTCCGGGCCGCCGTCGTCCGCACGCCGAGCGGGCCCGATTCGATCGAGATCATCGACGTACCCGTCACCGAGCCCGGACCAGGCGAAGTACGGGTGGCGGTCGCGGCGGCGCCGGTCAACCCCACCGACCTCGGCGTCGTCAGCGGCTTCTTCCACGAACTCGGCATGATCGACCAACCCGCCCACACCGGTCTCGGCTGGGATTTCGCCGGCACCGTGCTCGCTGCCGGGCCAGGAGTGGACCTGACGCCCGGCACCCGGGTCGCCGGCGTGGTCCTCGGATTCGACCGTGACTTCGGCACGTATGCCGAACAACTCGTCGTGCCCGCCGCCGAGGTGGCGGTGGTGCCCGACGGGCTCGACCTGGTCGCGGCATCGACAGTGCCGCTCAACGGGTTGGGTGCGGCGCGGATCGTCGACCTGCTCGGCGACGCACCCGCCGACGGCAACCGGCTGCTGGTGACCGGCGCGGCCGGTGCGATCGGCGCCTATGTGGCCGCGCTGGCCCCTGAGCGCGGCTGGAAGGTGACCGGTCTGGCCCGCCCCGCCGACGAGGCGTTCGTGCGCGGTCTCGGCGCCGACTTCGTCACCGAGGCCGCACCGGGCTGGGACGCGGTCGTCGACACCAGCTCACAGCAGACGTGGGGCCTGACCCCGGTCCGCGACGGCGGCGCCTTCGTCGGTGTCCGGCCCAATCTCGCGCCCGCACCCGAACGCGGCATCACGGTGAACGCGCTGCTGACCCAGTCCGATCGCACGCGACTGGAGCAGCTACTCGCCCTCGCCGAGTCCGGTCGCCTGCCCGCCCGAGTGCATGCGGTCCTGCCGTTGTCCCGAGCCGCCGACGCCCACCGGGCGATGGCCGAGGGCGGGACGCGCGGACGCTACGTGCTCCAGCCCTGACCGAGCAGCCCGCCCCGGAGACGCCGATGCCTCACGGGATCAGCCCGTGCCATCGAAGGTCGCCCAGGTATCTGGTGATCAGATCCGCACTCAGGTGCGGGATGTCGGCGTCCGGGCCGAGTTGCGCGGCGCGCACCGCGGCCCGGAACTCGGCGGCCGGAATGGCCGAGCCCGCGATCGCCGGCGCGGGCCGGGCGAAGGCGTGCAGCAGCGGCAGCACCGAGGCGCTGCGCTGCGGCTCGGGCAGCCCACGCAGCGCCGCCTCGAAACGGGTCACCCACTCGGCGTAGTCGTCGACGCGTTCGATCGCGACACCGGCCTCGATCAGCCAGTCGACCACCGTATCGAGCGAGATCCCGTCATCGTGCGGGTTCACCACATGGAAGCTGTGATGGCCCGCGTCGACGGCGGCGCCGAGCACGGTGATCGCTTCGGCGGTGAAATCCGCTGGTAGCCCGTCGTAGTGGGCCCGTGCCCGCGCACCGTCGCCGGCGCGGCGGTAGAACGAGGCGGGCGCGAGTCCGGTGGCGGCCAGCCCGATCAGCAGCCGGGTGAACATGTCCGGCACATTGAGCTGCCCACGGTAGCGCGGATGGGCCAGCACCATATCCGAGCGGAACACCGCCACCGGCAGGCCGCACAGATCGTGCGCCTCGCGCAGCAGCACTTCCCCCGCCCATTTGCTGTTGCCGTAGCCCGCGGCGTACCCGGCGCCGTTGCGCCGCACCGGGCTACCGGCCCGGATATCGCCGCCCTCGGTGAACACCGTGCGATCGACGTCGGCGGCCACCGCCACCGTCGACAGATAGGTCACCGGCTTGAGCCGATGGGTGAGCGCCAACCGGATCACCTCGGCCGTACCGACCACATTGGGGCCGAACAACTGCTCATACGGCAACACATGGTTCACCAGTGCCGCGCAGTGCACGACACGGTCCACGCGCCGCGCCAACTCCTGCCAGGCCGGTTCGTCGAGCCCGAACCGGGGCGCGCTGATATCGCCGGCGATCACCTCGAGGTGGGCATCGGCCGATTCCCGGTAGCGGCGCAGCAACTCGGGATCACCGGAGTCGAACGCCGCGTCGAGCCTGCGGCGCGCGCTGTCGGCGTCCTTGCCACGCACCACACACAGCACCCGCCCGCCGACGGCCGCCATCCGCTGCAACCACAGCAGGCACAGCCACCGCCCGAGGTAGCCGTTGGCGCCGGTGATCAACACCGTCGACGTCGTCGCAGCCAGCGGTAGCCCTGGCGCCGCCGCCACGGTGTCGGCGCCGATGAATTTCTCCAGCGTCAGGTCCGCGGCCGCCACCTGTTCGGCCCCGGCGCCGTGCACGCTCGCGAACGACACCACCTGTGCACCGGATTCCCTTGCGGTGCTGATGTATTCGGCGAGATCGCCCAGCCTGGTGGCCGGGCTCGTCACCACGCTGACCGGCACCTCGACGCCGAAGATCTCGGTCAGCAGCTTCGCCAGCGACAGCGCCGAGAGCGAATCACCGCCGAGGTCGGCGAAACCCGCCTGCGGGCTCGACTGTTCGGGCGTGCAGTCCAGCACGGCGCGCGCGGCTCCCAGCACCGTGTCCACCACGGCGACCTCGCCCGCGCTGATGTGCAGGTCCCGCAGCTGCGCCGAACGCCCCTCGGCGCGATCGCGGTACATCTGCTCGAGCCGCGGACCATACCGGCGCTCCAGCGCCGGGCGCAGCAGCTTACCGATTCCCGACAGCAGCCCGTTCTCGATCGTGAACGGCTCGGTCTCCACGATGAACTCGCGCGGAATCTCATACGGTTCCAGCCCGGCCTCGGCTGCCACCGCACGCACCGAGGCGGCGATCGACGCCGTGAGCTCACCGGTGTTCGCTGCCGCGTCGATCGCGGCCTCGGTCGGCACCACCACCGCGAGCAGATAGGCGCGCACACTACTGCCGTAGACGAAGATCTGCCGGATCAGCGGGCTGCCCGCGAACACCGCCTCCAACTGCGCGACAGCGACGAACTCCCCTTGGGACAGCTTCAGCACATTGTTGCGCCGATCCAGATACCGCAGCCGATCCGGGCCGATCTCGGCGACGATGTCGCCGGTGCGGTAGAAACCGTCGGCGTCGAAGACCTGCGCGGTGATATCGGGGCGCCGGTAATAGCCGGGGATCATGGTCGTGGTCTTGAGCAGCAGCTCACCACGCGGATGGGGGGTATCGGTGGTGCGGTAGCCGAGTTCGGGGACGTCGACGAGCTTGTAGTCGATCACCAGCGGCCTGCGCACCCGGTTGTCGACCACCAGACCACCACCGGCCTCGGTGGACCCATAGGCGTCGTGCACCTCGATCTCGAGCAGCGACTCCAGGAACGTCTTCAGCTCCGGCGCCAGCGGCGCGCTACCGGTCGAGGCCGAAATCAGCCTGCCGCCGAGCACTTCGCGCCGCAGCTGCGCCCGCACCTGCTCCTCGGACCGGCCACCCGCCACCTCGCTCTGATACCGCTGGTAGATCATCTCGCTGACCCTCGGCACCAGCACCATCTCGGTGGGCCGCACCAGCGCGATGTCGTCGAACAACGTCGACATGTCCGCCGCGGCGGTGAAATACGCGGTGCCACCGCGCACCAGGACCCCGGCCAGGGCCAGCCGTCCGGCGAGATGACTCAACGGCATGTAGTTCACACTGATGGCCGGCGGGTTCGAGCCCGCCTTACGGGCCAGCCCTTGCAACCAGATCCCCGCGGCCAGTCGATCGGTGTACATCGCGCCCTTGGGCGTGCCGGTGCTGCCAGAGGTGTAGATCAGCATTGCCAGCGGGTCGGTATCCCGGTCCGCGAAATACGGTGCGACCCTGGGCATATCGCGGCCCGCCTCGATCACCTCGGCCAAGGTTTCGAGCGTGATCGACGTGCCGGCCAGTCGCTCCCGAGCCGTGGCCAGCGCGGACCGGTGCGCATCGAGCTCGGCGACGTGATCGATCACCACCAGCCGCCGCAGCCCCGGGCCGGCCAGCGCGCAGTCGACCGCACGGTCGAGCAGTTCGGGCGTGGATGCCAGTACCCGCGGTTCGGTCTCCGCGACGATCTGGGCCAGCGCCGGACTCGGCGCCCCTGCCTGCAGCGGCACCACCACCGCCCCGAGCCGCACGCAGGTCAGATCGACGATGGTCAACTCGACGCCGGTCACGCCGAGAACCGCGATCATCGTGCCCGCCTCGACTCCGGCCGTGCCCTGCCACGCGGCGGCTATCGCCTCGACTCGATCGGCCACTTCGGCATAGCTGAGGGTCTCGAAACGGTCGAGCCAGCGGCGTTCGGGCTGCCCGGTGACCGGATCGCGCACGATGTCGAACGCGCGCTGCCCGAGCGCGGGACGTTCGGCGTAGCCGGTGAGCACACTGGCCACGATCTGGGCGACACCGGTGCCGGGCGTCCGCACGGCATCGAGCACTGTCTCATCCGGCGCCGCCGCGCGGGCCTGGTGATCATCGCTGTACAGCTGAGCGATGCGCTGCCTGCGCCGAGCAGCCGGCGTCTCGATCGACATGGTGTTGGTGCCTCCCCTGGCCGGCCGAGCACGTCCTGAACGTTAGCGTGCCTAAGCAAGATGCCAGCCGGGGGGCGCTTACGCAGCCGCAATCGGGTGTGATACCAGTCACAAGGGTGCTGATGTCTCAAACGCGGCAGGGGGACCGGTCATTCGACCGAGCCGGACACGAGCTAAGCGGCAGCCGGTTCGGCCAGTGCCTGCTCCCGCAGACTCGCCAGCGTGCGCGACAAGATCCGCGACACCTGCATCTGGGACACACCGAGCCGTTCGGCGATCTGGTTCTGGGTCATCGACCCATAGAACCGCCACACCAGCACCTGACGTTCCCGCCGCGGCAGCGCGGCGATCAGCGGCCGCACCGCCATCGCATCCTCGAGCAGGCCGTAGCAGGGTTCCTCACTACCGAGCCTGCGCTGCACCGCACTGCCCGCGTCATCGTCGTCACGAGCGATCGACTCCAGCGAATTGCTCGTATGCCCATTCGCGGCGACCATCGCCTGCGTCAGCTGAGCCAGCTCCACCCCGAGCTCGGCGGCGACCTCACGGGCGGTCGGCACCCGTCCCAGCCGCTGCGACAGCGCTTCGGTGGCCGGACCTATCCGCAACTGAATGTCTTTCATCGTGCGCGGCACCCGCACCGCCCAGGTGCGGTCGCGGAAGTGGCGGCGCACCTCACCCATCATGGTTGGCACCGCATAAGCGAGAAACGTACTGCCGCGGCTGAGATCGAAACGATCCACGGCCTGGATCAAGCCCACCCTGGCCACCTGCTGCAAATCGTCGAAGGACTCACCGCGTCCACCGAAACGACGCGCGATGTGCTCGGCCAGCGGAAGGCACAGCTCGATGATTTCGTCGCGAACATGCGCGCGATGCGGATCGTCAGGGTCCAAAGACTCGAGTTTGTCGAACCACGGCTCGATGTTCTCGTAACTGTCCGAAGAATCTCCGTATTTCCCCGCACCGGCACCGACTGATCGGGCCGCAGGAGCGGTTGTGGTGGTCTGAGCGTGCTTCGACTGGTTCATTGGGCCTCCTCGGTTCCCCAATCGGCTGACGTTCGGCTCGACCTGACTGAGGGGTACCCAATTTCCCGTAATCGAAAAGTGATCGCCCACGCCGCGTTCGCCGCCGCGACGAACTGCACGGACGTGTCGGCGCCGCACACCCGGGTATGCGGGAAGCGAGTCGCATGATCCGCGACCAGAGCGCCGAACACGCGCAGCGGGCATCGACAGGAAGGAACCGCGCATGGCAGGCACCGATCTCACCCAGCGCCGCATTCTGGCGATCGTCACCAATTACGGCGTCGAACAGGACGAACTCATGGTTCCCGTGCAGCATCTCCGCGACGCGGGCGCCACGGTCGACATCGCCGCCGAATCCGGCGACACCATCCAGACCCTGGTGCACGACAAGAATCCCGGCACCACCGTCCAACCCACCGTCACCCTCGACGCGGTGAACCCGGCCGACTACGACCTGCTGCTGATCCCCGGCGGCACCGTCAACGCCGATTCGCTGCGCCTCAACGCCGCCGCCGTCGACATCACTCGCCGGATCGCGGCCGCGGGCACACCGATCGCCGCGATCTGCCACGGACCGTGGCTGCTCGTGGAAGCCGGCATCGTCGGCGACAAGACACTCACCTCGTTCCCCTCCCTGAAAACCGATATCCACAACGCGGGCGCCGCCGACTGGGTGGACCGATCGGTCGTCTTCGACGACACCCACGGTTACCCGCTGATCACCTCACGCTCCCCCAAGGACATCGGCGACTTCATCGAACGCATCGGCCTCACCCTGGCCGAGCGAGCGGCCTGACCGCCCGCTCAGCCGTTGCCGCGGCGACGCAGCCGCGCCAGATCGGCGTGCAGGGCGGCATTGGCGTCTTCGAGTTCGAGAATGCGGCCGATGCCGGCGAGGTTCACCCCATCGGCGGCCAGCGCCGCGATCCGATGCAGCCGCGCCAGATCGTCGCCGCTGTAGCGGCGGGTTCCGCCGTCGCTACGGGCCGGGGTGATCAGACCGTGCCGCTCGTACAGGCGCAGAGTCTGCACGCCGATGCCGGCCAGGTCGGCGGCCACCGAGATCGCATAGACCGCCTGCGTCGAGTCGGGGAGACGAGGCTCGAAACTCTCCTGCGTCATCCGTTCTCCTCACTCCTGCCATTCCTTTCAGATTTTCTATCCTAAGCCCTTGCGTTCATCTCACCGCCGAGCTATAACGAATCTATGTCAGATGACATAGGTTATCTGCTCATCGATACAGAGAATGGAGTGATCTGGAGGTGGCGACCATGCTGATGCGCACCGATCCGTTCCGTGATCTGGACCGACTGACGCAGCAGGTGTTCGGCACAGTGGCCCGCCCGGCCGTCATGCCGATGGACGCCTGGCGTGCGGGCGACGAATTCCTGGTCGAGTTCGACCTACCCGGCATCGACCCCGAATCGCTGGATCTCGATGTCGAACGCAATGTCGTGACAGTCCGCGCCACGCGTCCAGAACTGCAAGGCGACCGCGAGATGATCGCCGCAGAACGCTCCCGCGGCGTCTTCAGCCGACAGCTGTTCCTCGGCGACGGCCTCGACACCGACCACATCCGCGCCGACTACACCGACGGCGTACTGCGCCTGTCCATCCCGGTCGCGGAGAAGGCCAAACCCCGCAAGATCGCGGTCGAGCGGGCCGAACGGCGTCAGGCCATCGACGCCTGATCCGGCACGGCCCGGCACTCCTTCGAGGAGACAGGGCAATGATCGGAACGGACTCGCGCGAGGACCTGCTCGACACCGAACTGCTCCTGCTCGACCCCGACATCGAGCAGCTCTTCGCCGAAATGGACGCCATTGTGGCCGAAGCGCTGGCCCGTTGGCCCGCACCACAGCACCCCGGCCAACGGGTCCGGCCCGAGCGACCACCGCGCGCACCGACGCACCCCGCGCTCGTCGCGACGCTACGCCGGCGCATCCCGCCCGGCGTGCAGCCGACTCAGCGCGGCCCGCCGCACCGCGCGGTGTCCCCGCAACCGGCCGAGATCGACACGAGTGAGGTGATGCCCCTGTTCGACACGGACTCACAGCAACCCATCTCGAACACAGTCACTCTTCGCGGGGCGACCCGGAACCCTCCGGGCCGCCCCTGGCCCGTCACCCGATCGGACGCAGGGAGGTAACGCGATGACCCCGTTCCCCACCGGCAGCGACGCCGACCGCAGCGACCAGCACACCCTCGCCTACGCCACCGACGTCGACGCCGGACTCGACACCGCGGAACCCCCACTCACCACTCGCATCCGCGAAGCCTTCGACAACGCCGATACCGCCGACCGCATCGATCAAGCCTGGATCACCCCGCTGCCCGACGACGAGTACCCCCTCGCCTACTGACCGCGGGGACACCGGGCCATCAGCGATTCCCGGCCGCGACCCCGTGCTCCGCCAGAATCCGTTCGCGCTTACGCGGAGCGATATTGGCCTTGGTGACATCACCGCCGTAATGCGCGAGCACCCGCGGATCCATCACCCGCCGCCACAGTGGAGGGACAGCGGCCAGCAAGATCATGGTGGCGTACCCCGCGGGCAGCTGCGGGGATTCGGCGGAACTACGCAGCGTCTGATACCGCCGCCCCGGGTTCGCGTGATGGTCGCTGTGGCGCTGCAAATGGAACAGGAAGATATTGGTCACCAACCGGTCGCTGTTCCAGCTGTCACGCGGCGAGCAGCGCTCGAACCGGCCGTTGGGGCGGCGCCTGCGCAGCAGACCGTAGTGCTCGACATAGTTGACCGTCTCCAGCAGGGCCGCGCCGATCACCGCCTGCAACAGCAGCCACGGCAACACCTCGAGCCCGAATGCCGCGATCAGCGAACCGAACAACACCACCGTCATCGCCCACGCCTGCACGATGTGGTTGTGCGGTGACCACCAGCCCTGGCCGTGCCGCTGCAACCGCTCACGTTCGAGCGCGATGGCCGAGCGGAACCCACCCGAGACGGTGCGCGGCAGGAACTCGTACAGCGACTCCCCCAGCCGCGCGCTCGCCGGATCCTCGGGCGTCGCCACCCGCACGTGATGACCGCGGTTGTGTTCGACGAAGAAATGCCCGTAACCGGATTGGGCCAAGGCGATCTTGGCCAGCCAGCGCTCCAGATGCTCGGCTCGATGCCCCAGCTCGTGTGCCGCGTTGATCCCGATCCCGCTGACGAATCCCAGCGTGACCGCCAAGCCGAGCTTGTCGACGAAACTCAGCGCATCGCCCGCCCACATCGAGGACGCGATCACCAGTCCGAGCAATTGGATCGGCAGGAACATGTAGGTGCACCACCGGTAATAGTGGTTGTTCGACAGCGCCTCGTAGTCCTCGTCGCGGGGGTTGCTGCCGTCCTCGCCGACGATCAGATCGAGGACCGGAATCACGATCAAGACGATGATCGGACCGATCCACCAGAACACTTCGGATCCCGTGCGCAGCACCAACTGTGAGGGCAGCAGCGCACACCCCGGGGCAATCAGCCCCAATACCCACAGATACCGCTTCCGATCCTGAGGACCCCGCGATTCGCCCGCTTGCACTGAGACCAACTCCGAGTGTTGCCTTGTGGCCCCCCACAACGAATAAATCCGGATGCTCACCCGGCCCGTTACAGCCGGCGCAAATCATTGGCATCCCGATTCTCGCACCCGCGACTCGAGTAGATCAATACAGATGATCATGCCCCTTGGATCAACCAAGCGACCATTCGGACAGGGCCCAATAAAAAGGACAGAAGCCGACCAATTGCGGAACGGCGTATCGCCGGGCGCCCTACTTTTCCCGCAAACCCGCTGAGCCACATCGAGATCCAGTCGATACCGCGATATTTCGAAAAGATCCGTTCCCACATCGACCGCTGCTTTGAAATGCGCGATCCGATCGGCACGCCCGGCGAGCTCAGCCGTGGGCGCCGCAATTATCCGCTCGTGCAGAAACCACACCCATACCGCCGAATCGAGCCACCGGATCGTCGAGCAAACTACAGTTTGCAGTGAACGACGAAACCAAGGGGCCGAGACCGATCGCGCCCGACCGGCCGGGCACCCTCGGGAAGGGACCGCACCGATGCACCGCGGCCGAATCAGCACACCCGGGCGAGCTCCCGGAGCCCTCCCATGACCCGCTGGTTCACCGACACCATCGTCGACAACGGCCGCCTGCCGCTGCTGTTCATGATGGTTGCCTTCCTGCTGACGTTCCTGTTCATCCGGATGAGCACCCGGATGATCCGCGCCGAAGTCTCCTGGTGGCCCGGCAACGTCACCCCGGGCGGCCTGCACATCCACCACGTGATCTTCGGACTCGTCACCATGCTGGTCTCCGGCCTACTGCTGGTCGCGCTCGCCGCGCACGAAACACCGGTCCTCAACTGCGTGCTCGCCACCTTCTTCGGCATCGGATCCGCGCTGGTACTCGACGAATTCGCCCTCGTGCTGCACGTACGCGACGTCTACTGGAGCGAGGAAGGCCGCAGCAGCATCGACGCCGTCATGGTCGCCTTCGCCATCTCGGTGCTGTTCCTGCTCGGCATCCACCCCCTCGGCCTCGCCGACGACTTCGACGAATACACCGACGACGGCGAAGTCGCCACCCTCATCGCCTCGATCGCCGGTCTCACCATCCAATACGGCCTCGCCGCCATCACCCTGCTCAAAGGCAAATACTGGACCGGCTTCCTCGGCCTGTTCTTCCCACCACTGCTGGTCGTCGGCGCCCTCCGGCTCAGCAGGCCGACCGCGCCCTGGGCGCGGTGGCGCTACCGCCCGGGCTCATCGAAACTCGCCAAAGCCACAGCCCGTGAAACCCGCTACCGGGAGCCGGTGGTCCGCGCGAAGATCACCGCCCAGGAATTCGTTTCGGGTCGCTTCACCACACCCGAACCGGCTGCCGAACCGGAGACGAGCAGAGCTGGGCGAACCGGCAGCGGACACGAACTCTGATGCGGCGAAGACTCGGACCGTCCGGCGGCGGGCCGCCGGCTAGGCGGTAGTCCGTACTCGACGCTCTCCTCCTCTCGCGGCATACTTTCCCGCCGGCTGTAGCTCGGCCCCTCGAGGACTTGGGCCGACCGATTCTGATGAACCCCACCAGGCCCTCACGCCTCTTTGCTGTTTTTACGGAGGGTCGTGTATGGGCGACGTTGGCTATTGGGTGAGGCACATTCGTAGATGCGCATATCTACGTATCGGCAAGATTAACACAGCGAGATTATCGGACCCTTCTCATACCGAACTTCAGCCCCCACTCGCTCAAACCGGTAGCCGAGCTACGCCGGACCTCACTTCCCTGGCCCACATAGTTTGCGTGTCCACCGCCCCTCCCCCATGTCGCCGTCGCCGAACGACAACTACACGCCTCAGCTCCCCCGGTCGAACGATCCGAGTCCCTCCTGGTGGTAATACTCGAGCGTGAGCTCATCACCGTCGAAGGTCGCCTTGGAGACCGAGCCGGGGGCGGCGTTCTCCCCGGAGGGTGTGAAGACGAAAATGTCGCCATCCCAGTGAGTCAGCGGGAAGGCCGTATTCTTCGGGCCGAGCGTCAGGGTCAACGCGCCCGCGGTTTCGGTGATGGTCGCCGGGCCGTAGTACGGGTTGTCGTAGACGCCCGCGTAGTCGGTCAGTGGGCGGGCCGGGGCCGGGTCGGCGGGCGCGGTGGCGTCGGCCAGTTCGCCGGTGGGCGCGCTCATCGGCGCGAACGCTTCCCGGTAGAGGGCTCGCCAGTCCTGCCGGATCTCACCGAATTGCACCAGGTCGGCGAATTCGGCGTTGAGCGTCTCGGGTACGCCGATCGGTGCCGCGTTGGTCAGCGTCACGATGCCGACGTCGGCCGAGGGAATCAGGGTGAACGCGGTCGCCGCTCCGAGTTCGAATCCGCCGGAATGGCTGAGCATCACCCGTCCGGCCGCGGATTCGGAAACATTGAAACCGAAGCCGTAGAAGCCGGCGCGTGCGTCGGCCGATTGCGGTGGGTGCGCGACCGACTGCGGTGAGATCGCGGGCAGCAAGTCCTGCGGTTCGATCAAGGCGCGCCCGTTCACCGAGCCGTTCGCGAGCACCATCGTCATCCATTTCGCCATGTCCGTCACCGAGGAGCTCACTCCCCCGGCCGGCGATTGCGCGTCCGGCTGTCGTCCCGGATTGGTGACCCGGTATTCGCCGTCGACGAAGGTGTGACCGTCGGCCCGGTCCGCGCGTTCGGCGAATTCGCTGTAGCGCGAACTCGTGGCGGTCATGCCGAGCGGCTCGTACAACTCGCGGGCCGACAGTGTTTCCCAGTCGGTGCCACCGGCGCGCGCCACGGCCATGGCGGCGGCGGTGACCCCGAAGTTGGTGTACTCGTACGAATCGCGGAAGGGTCCGAGCGGCAGCAGACGCAATCGCTCGACGACCTGTTCGCGGTCATAGCCGAGATCCTCGAGCAGGTCACCGGCGTGATCGGGTAGTCCGGACCGATGGGCATACAGGTCGCCGACGGTGACATGGTCGGTCACGTAGGGGTCGCCGAGAGCGAAGGACGGCATCAGCTCCTCGAGCGGCGAATCCCACTCGACCTTGCCCGCCGACACTTGGTGCGCCACCACCGTCGCACCAACCGATTTCGACACCGACGCCAGCTGGAACACCGTGTCGGGCCCGACCTCGCTCTTGCTGTCGACATTGCCGACGCCGAAACCCTCGCTGTAGACCACCCTGCCGTCGTGCACGATGGCCACCGCCATCCCGGGGATTCCGGAGGATGCCATCAGCTCCTCGGCCAGCCCACCGACCCGATCGACCGCCTCGCCGACTCGGCCATCCGGGATCGCGACACCCGCGACCTGGTTGGGCAAGACCGAATCGGTCGCCGACGGCGTCGTACTCGCCGACTCCGCCGGTTCCTCACCCCCGCAACCGCTCACCACTAGTCCCGCGGCGACAACAGCCGCGAGAGCCCCGAACCTCGACCGCCGACGCTTCATTACGTCGCCTCCTGGGTGTGGCACGCCCCCGTCCGACAGTAATGCACCCGGGTACCCGGCGGAAGATCATCGATGCGGGCCGCTACGCCGGTGACGTCCTCGACCGACCCCGGCGGCTACCGGCGCTGTGTGCCCGGATCTCTTCGGTGGCCGCTCGGAAAGCAGGTGCGGCCCGAGCGAAATAGTCGAACAACAGGGCGCGCTGCTCGGGGGTGTAGTGGTCGAGGACTTCGGCCAGGTGCCGGCGGGCAGGGCCGACGACCTGCTGGATGCGATCGAGGGCTTCGGGCACCGGCTCGACGAGCACACGCCTGCGGTCATTCGGGTCCGCCGTTCGGCGGGCGAAACCGGACTTCTCCAGCCGGTCGATCAGGCGGGTGGTGGCACCTGTGGTGAGCCCGGCCCGGGTGGCGAGCTCTCCCGAGGACAGGGCGCCGTGGAATGCGATCAGGCTCAGCGCGTACCACTCCGAGGTGTGCAGACCTGCGGCCTCCGCGCTGGCGAGGCCTTGCAGGCCCACCGCGTCCAGGTACTGCCGGAAGATCACATGTTCGCGGTCACCATCCGCCGTACTTGCCATCGGGTCGCCTCGCCTCGTACATTCGATTTATCTGCATCTGAGCAGATACTTCTTGCATGCAGTATCTGCGCCATTCTAACCAGCGAGGGAGTGATTCACCATGCAGCAGGACATCGCCGCGGTGAGAGCGGTCATCGACGGTCTGGTCGCCGCCTGGGCCGACCACGACGCCGAGGCCTACGGCGCACTGTTCACCGAGGACGCGAGCTATATCAGCTTCGTCGGCACCGTCTACCGCGGCCGGCGCGATATCGTGAGCAGCCATCGCGCGCTGTTCGCGAAGTTTCTCGCGGGCACGAAACTCGCCGACGAGGTTCTCGACATCCAATTCTGCGGAACCGATACAGCCGTGGTCACCAGCCGGGGCGATACCTACAAAGGCGGGCGGCCGCGCAAGCTGAGCAAGGTCCAGACCTACACGATGGTCCGTGACACCGACGGACAGTGGCGCGTGGCCGCCTTCCAGAACACCCAGCGCAAACCGGTCATGGAGAAGATCTCGTTCCTCGTCTCCCCCGACACCGTCCCCCGGGCACAGCAGTGATCATTTCTCAGGACGATTGTCCATAACAGGCGACCAGCGCGGCTGCGCGATCGTGAAGACGGGTGCGCAGCCATTGCGGCGCAAGAGCTTCCGCGTCCGCGGCGAGCTGCCACAGGGCCCATTCCGCGTGCCGGGCATCTTGGAAACTCACCTCGAGGCGCAGTCGACCGTTCGTGTCGGAGTCCTCGGCATGCACGGCCAGGGCGGTGCCGACCAGGTCCTCGCGCCGTGCCGGATCCACCAGCGCCAGCACGGTGACCTGGTCGCCACCGGCACGAAAACGTGTGCTGCGCTCCTGCCAGACGCGATCCAGATCGACCCGGCCCGCCCGCTGCGCGGGTTCGGGCAGTTGCTCGGCGGCCAGCACTCGCGACAGCCGATAGGTGCGATCCGCACCCGCTCGGGTGGCCAGCAGATAGACGTGATCGCGCACAGTGACCAGGCCGATCGGGTCCACCGTTCGCCACGTCGGGGCCTGGTCCACGGCGGCGTAGTGGATGCGCAGTTTGTGTCCGGTGAACACAGCACGGCGAACCTCGGCGGCCACGGCCTCGGGCACCTCGTCCTCGACCAGCCGACGTGAGAGCAGATCGGTCTCGGGATCGACGAGCAGCCGCCCGGCCACCTCGTCGGCGGTGGCCCGGTAGCTGTCCGGCAGCGCATCGACCACCTTGAGCATTGCCGAAGCCAACGCCGAGCCGAGACCGAATACCTGTGCGCCACGCCGGGATCCGGCCACCAGCAGGGCGAGTGCCTCGTCATGGTTGAGTCCGGTGAGCTCGGTCCGGAATCCCGGTAACAGCGCGAAACCGCCGTGTCTGCCGCGTTCGGCGTACACCGGGACGCCCGCCGTCGACAGCGCTTCGATGTCGCGCAGGACCGTGCGCGTCGACACCTCGAGCTCATCGGCCAGCTCCGCCGCCGTCAGCCGGCCACGCCGGCGCAGCAGCAGCACCAGCGATACCAGCCGATCAGCGCGCACACCGGAAATCTTCCCAGAAATACCTGACACAGGATGTCGTGAATCGTTGGAAGGCTCGTCAACACGGCGCCTAGAACAGGCGGCGGTAGGTACCTCGACAATGCGAATGGAGCTGAAGTGGTAGCGCAACGAACGGCAGTGAACCCGGTGACGTGGTCGCTGGAGATGGGGTTCAACCAGGGCGAACTCGTTTCCGGGCACACCCGGACGCTGTACTGCTCCGGCCAGACCGCGATGGGCGAGGACGGCACTCCCCAGCACGACGGCGACATGGCGGCGCAGTTGGCCCTGAGTCTCGACAATGTCGAAGCCGTGCTCGGCAAGGCAGGAATGTCGCTGGCGAACCTGGTCCGGCTCAACGTTTATACGACCGACGTCGACCTGCTCTTCCAGCATTACGGCGTGCTGGCCGCGCGATTGGGCGCCGCCCAGGTAGCCCCGGCCACCACGATGCTCGGCGTCACCCGCCTCGCGATCCCCGGCCAGCTGGTCGAACTCGAGGCGACCGCCGTCGACTGATGCTCGCCCCGCCGCCTCTGGTTGCGATGCCGGAGGCGGCGGGTAGCCGGAAGATGACGATCACCCGTCGTACGACACGTGGGGCGTCCAGTCGTCATCGGGCCGCTGCACCGCTGCCCACATGGCTTCCGCGATGGGCGGCGGGGAGAACGGACCCGTCTCGGCCAGCAGGCCGTTGATCTGGACGGCGACGGCCCTGATCCCTTCACCAGCCAGGGCGGCGTCGAGACTGGTGACGAGATTGCGTACGCCGGCCTTCTGCACACCGAGCGAAGCCGCGCCGTGCCACGGCTTGTCGGCGGCCGCGCTGCCCGTCACCAGGATGCGCGCCCCGCGCGACATGAAGCGGTATGCCGCCTGTACCGCGGGCAGCAGTGCCGCGACACCGAAAGTGACGTCCTCGAGCAGTTCGGCCACGGTCAGGTGCAGCGGATCCTTCTCCCGCCACGCGCTGGGATTGAAATGCAGCAGATCGATGCGGCCGTGGCGGGACCCGATCTCGGCCACCACCCGGCTGATGTCGCCCGCATCGAGCAAGTCGATGGCGGCACCCTCGGCAGAAAGGCCGTCGGCGGTGAGCATGTCCGCCAGCCCGGCGGCATCCTCGGTGGTGCGGGCGGTGAGCGCCGCATGGTAGCCCGCACGGGCGAATCGGCGCGCGACCGCGACACCGAGACCGGGCCCTGCGCCGATCGTCAGATGGACGGGAGTGGTCATCCCGCCAGGCTAAGTCGCCGGAGCCACTCGTGCGAGGACGCTCCCCGCGCCGGTTACTTTCACACGCGTGAGCGCTCCCCCAAGGCAAGCTGACGGCAGGGCCCACCACCTACCGCCCGGATCGCCGGCATCGATGACTCCGCAGCCGGAGCAATCCCACTCGCAGCCACCCCGGCGCCGACAGACGCCCGGTACGCACCCCAAGCCCCTCTCCTCAGTAAACCACCAGGTCAGGGCGCGATTTGGCGCTTACCCTGAGCATCCGATAATCTTGCTGGGCACACCGGTCCGGGTGGCGGAATGGCAGACGCGCTAGCTTGAGGTGCTAGTGCCCTTTATCGGGCGTGGGGGTTCAAGTCCCCCTCCGGACACAACCACTACGCCCACGGGCGGTTGTGGGCTGGTTTCGGCTACCACCGTTCGTGTGGCGTGGTTATAGGTGAGCTTCAGGCCAAGCTGTCGGTAGATCTCAAGTTTCTGGGCTGGGTCGGCCTTGCGTATCACTTTCACCAGACCGCCGAGCGAATCGATGAGGCTGGCGATCTCCGCCTGTGTCATGCGCTGGTTTGAAACGTGCCGGCTTTCTAGTGCCGCCATCTGTGCGGTGACGAGTTGCCGCTCTCGCTGGACATCGTCAATCCACCCGGCGACAAGTCCAGGGTCTGCCCCCGCTTCCAAGGCTGCACGGTGTCTGGCGAGTTTCTGATCGATGGTGGCCAGTGATCGACGTGCCGCATCCAGTGCTGGTGCATCATCTCGTTGGGTGGCTTCGAGCATAGAGAGGGAGTGCGCGAGCCGATCGGGGTGAAAGATATCTGCCAGCCATGTGTGCAGAGGACCAGTGAGTTGGTCTTCGCGCAGGTAGACCGACGGCGGGTGGTCGAGCTGGTTGGCGATAGCGTATTCGGAGGGGTATCGGCATCGGTAGTGGGCTCGCTCGTGGTTCCACGTACCCTGCATCCTCCTGCCGCAGGACTCATGAAACAGTAACCCTTTGAACATGTAGGGATGCTGTCGCCGAGTCACAACCCGGCCGGTCGATTTCGGGCCCCGGGAGGCCAGTCGTAACCGGACGTGTTCGAAATCAGTTCTGCTGACCAACGCCTCGTGAGCAGGTCGGTCGGAGTAGACCCACTCGGTTTTCGGATTCCAGGACAGCCGGGTGTGATGGCCGAGAGCGACGTCGTCTACGTCGATGAGGGACTCTTGCTTGCGCTGCTTGTTCCACACTTCGTAGCCGGTGTACCGCGGATTGGTCAGGATCGAGCGGACCGCACTCTTCGACCACGCGAGTGCCGAGCGGTGGTTGTTGCGCTTGCTGTCGTAAGCCGACGGGCACGAAATACCCTCAGTGGTGAGGCGTTGCGCAATCGCGAATACTCCTATACCCGACAGGTACTCGTGATAAATGCGCTGCACTACGGGCGCCGTGACCGGGTCGGGTTCGAGCCGGTGTAGCCGCTTACCATCGGCGGCTTTGCCCGGATTGGGATGAGGGCCGGCGTCGGCGAGCCGGTACCCGTAGGGCGGTCGGCCCCCAAGATAGCGGCCCTCGACTTGCACTTGCGCGGCCATAGCAGCACGAACACGAATCTTGATGCGGTTGCGCTCGCCTTTGGACATGCCACCGAAAACCGACATGATCAGGTCGTGCGCTTCGGAGTCAGGGTCGATCGGACCACCGACCTCCGGCACCCACAGCTGCACGCCGTAGTGGACGAAGACCGGGAACGTCAGCCCGAATTGGTTGCCGTAGAACGCGCGCTGCGGTTCGCCGATCACGACCGCGTCGAACCCTCGATCAGGTTCTTTGAGCAGCTCGAGTAGTCGCCCGGCCGCGGGCCGCCGCTTCCACGGAATGGATCGCGACTGCCCGATGTCGAAGAACTCCGCGACGATGTGCCCGTGCTGACCGATGAGGGCCTTCGCCCGTCCGATCTGCCAGTTGCGAGATGCATCCGGATCCTGTTGATCTTCGGTGGAGACCCGCCCGGCGAAAGCGAATCTGAGCATTAGTGCAATTCCACCTGCTGGTTGCGAAAGACATCCATGTTCGGCGGTGAGGTGGTGGGACTGCCCCATCGTTGTAAAAGGAGCCTCGTGGTGTCGGTCGTGCTGCTGAGGCGGGCTCGGTCCGGAGCGACCGGCGATCTCGCCATCAGCAGCACGGACATGTTGGAGAATGATCTCCAGCAACACTCTAGCGGCCGAGGCGTTGAGCATCGGCGGATCGCTCGGGACGTTAACGGTGATGTCCTCCGCGTCATTTCGGCCAGAGCTATCGTCTGCGTTGATGCTGTCAGGTCGCACGGCGCACGTCCTCACCTACAGCGGCGGACTTGAACCAGCTGATTGATGACCGAAACCTTGGCCTATACAGGCTGCCGCGCACGCCCGACCGAGCGTGGTCATTTCCCTGTGAGGGCCCACGAATCGGTGCGCTGAAGTGGACAGTCGCGGCTGATGCACCCATGAATCCTGGGTGCCCGATAACGGGAGCAGCCCCGGCACAGGAAACACTTATCGATATCTGGCCTTGGAGATCGAACGGCATGAATCCTCCAGCCCGCCGATTCTCCCTCTATCTATGAGAGCCGAACCACGACGATTTCGCAACCGCCGAAGTCCTTGTGCACAAACGCGGCCAAAGGGCAGTTGCGACGACCCGTGAGAAGCGCTCCGAGCCATAGTTATTTCTCTTGCCAGCCGCCGCTGCAAGGGTGGCGCCACGACCACGTCAAGTCTCCCATCCCGAAGGATGGCGCCGCGCTGTCGGTACAGACAGGCAACCCTCATTGGCTCGCCTCCGCCGCATATCGCTCACACCCTGACCACAATCACGGGAGGACTCCCATGCACAGCTCTGCGTCCGATTCACCGAACCGTGCGGACGCGACGGAAGTAGTGGTCGCGACGGATGTGCCGCGTGCGCACCCGTTCTTCTGGGCCGTGCTCATTACCGCCGCGACTGTCAGCATCATCGGCAACGCCACGCAAGCAATCCTGCATGGCACCGCTGTTCCCGTTGTCGCCGCTGCCGTCGCCGTCATACCACCGTTGGCGTTGCTCGCCGCTGTGCACGGGGTGTCGGTCCTGGTCCGCGCCGACACCGGAGCCCGCGCAACGCACATCGTCGCAACAGCGATGACTGCGCTGATCGCGGCGGGCGCCTTCTGGTTGTCGTTCACCGCGTTGAGGTCGTTGGCGGTAACGGCCGGCGTACCTGGCAAGGAGGCGTGGCTGTGGCCGCTGATCATCGAAGGCTCGATGGCACAGTCCACCGTCGCGCTGCTCGCACTCGCGCATTCCTCCAACAGTGCGCACGCGAGCGTGCCCAATGTCCCGGCCGCTCCCGCGGATGAGCCGATGCTCGAACGCGTGCGCACGCCGCTCGATTCATCTGCGCCGGTCTTGGCGGACTTCGCGGCGCTGGCAGAGCTGTTGTGCGCACGCGATCCTGCCAGGCGCCGCGATCCGCGTGTGGTCGCGCACGCATTGAAACGCCACCACAACGATGGCTGGAGTCCCACCCAGATCGCCAACGAACTGAACAAGAGCCGCTCGACTATCAGCCGCATCCTCTCCGACGCGGCCGCCACACAAGCAATGCACGACTCACCGGACAGCTCGCAGACCGCCAGGGAGTTGTGACCGGCGCCAGCGCCTGCCGAATCAAAGAGGCTGTGGCATCAATCGGCTCGACATACCGCCCACCGTGTCGGATTATCGAAGGAGTCTTCGTGACAGCATCACCATCCGCGCACACGGCAGGTGTGCCTGTCGCCCAGGGAGTTCCGATCGACGTCGACTTGAGCTGTCCGCACTGTCACCAAATTGACCTGGTGCAAAGCGTTCCAGCCGTATACACCAACGGCATCTCCTCCAGTTTCGGCACCGGCACCCACTCCGGTATCGGCGTGGCCTCCACAGGGCTGGTACCCGTTATCGGCACGGCCTCGATCGACCGCACTCACGTGACGATGCTGGCCGCCAGCCTGGCACCCGAGCCCGCGCTGGAGTCGACCACCCGACTCACGATCGTCGGTCTGCTCGTACTGATTCCCGCATTCTGTATGACCGTGCCGTTGGTGGGCGCTACGGCGATGGGAGACCCGGGCATGTCCTTGGCGACCTGGGTGGTCGGGCTTCTGTTCTTCATCGGCCCGGCAGCTGCACCCGGCGTGGTCACGCTCGGCATCCCCGTCGCCCGCGCCCGCTCCAACAGACGGATAGTCCGCGGCCGGGCGAAGGCGCACGCCGTCTGGCGGAGCGCGGTCTACTGCCACCGATGCGGACTGGTCTTCTGGCCCTTCTCCCCAGCGCCTGGCATACCTGCACGGCAGGCATTCTTCCCGGAGAAGTTCCGATCGCTGGGCTGGAGGGCCGGAGGCTACCTCAGAACCTGAACCAGCCCGTCGCCACAGCTCGGGGAGGGCGTACGGCGCCTTCTGGGCAGACTCGTCCGATCGGAGTCTTCAGACGACTCCACCCACTCCCGAATCACCTCTACTACCAGGTGTTCCAATGTCTGGACCGGTGCTGCCGGGCTGCTGATTCGATGCTTCGGTCAGGTCGATGGGCCGTTGACCGGTTGCCTGGCTCGCGGCGGCGTCACTGGTGTGAGCCGCACGCGCAGCCGCCAATAGCTGGCGGACGTGTTTCGGGGATGTCTCGAGGAGTTCACTGATCTCGGCTTCGGTCAGCCCCTTCTCATGCATGCGCGCAGCTGCGGCTGCTTGCCGGGCGTGGTGTGCGGCTTTCTCCCGGCCGGCGCGTTCCTCGACCGCTCGTATCCGCTGCTGGAGTGCGGCCACTTCGCTGACGAGTTGGGCTTCGCATTCGGTGATCGCGTGCCATTCGGCGATATAGGTCGTGATCGCGGCGTGTATCACGCGTTCGCGTTCCCGTACTTCGTCTTTGCGGCGGCGCTCGCGTTCACGTGAACGTTCGAGTCGTTGGATGAGTTCGGGGGGACGCGATGTGCGCGACGAGCGTGTCGGCTTCGACGACATGGGCATGGCCTTCCGCCGTGACCGGCCTGCCTGTTCTCCCGCCACCAATAGTACCCATGCTCCCCGGCCTGCTGACGAACAGATATGGCCACGAACGACTCTGAATGGTCCCGATCTCCCATGTCGGTCTGTCGGGCCGCTGCTTGCGCCGTCAGCGCCTCATCTCTGAAAGGACATTTGATGCAAGTCGATCTGGATTGTTTCTTCGTGCCCGCGCGGTTGATCGCGTCTGTTCCGGGTGCGCTGGGGTACTGGCCGCGCCGACGTCTGGTGTTGCTCATGACCGTAGCGCCGGCACCGGATGAGCAGCCCCAACGGGTGCAGCCTCTATTTGTCACTTGGCCGTTGGAGGTGCCGTCGGCCACCGCGTTGGCCGACGCGCGGCGTCTGGCCACGAACGTGAACGCCTCCGCTGTCGCTGCGCTCATTGTCGACGACCGGCTCGCCAGCCCCGATTCCGCCGAGCTGGGCTCGGCGGCGCATCGTGAACTCGTCGATGCGTTGGTCGAGGGATTCGATGCCGGTCCGCCATCATTGGTCGCGGTCTGGGGTATCAGCGACATCATCGCCAGCGCCGAATGGTTCACGTTGTGTGGTTCACCCGAGCGCGGTCTAATCGGGGACCCGTTGCATGATCCGGCCACGCGCGAACGTACCGAGCGCGGCCAGGAGGTGCAATCCAGCCGGGAAGCAGTGGTGCAATCTCTGGCACCTGACCGCCAGCTGATCGAGCAAATCCGCAAGCACAACGCCTCTGCTGGTGACCCCGATTCTCGCGTACCGGGGCGCCGGCGATCAGCAGCGCATGACGTATCGGAGCATTCGGCTCGGCAGAGTCTGCGTGCGGCGCTCGAGCTGCTCGGCTGCTGCCAGGACGAACGTCGGTTGAGTGCTGTGCAACTGGCTTGCTTGGCCGGGTTGATCGCCGATAGCAGCGTGCGCGATTGTTTGTTCGCGGTAGCGAACACCGCCCGCGCCGCGGTGGCTGAGGCGACGTGGGTGATGCTCGTTCGCGGGCTCACTGGACCCGACCGGGCACATGCAGCCGTCCTACTCGCCTACTTCGCCGCTGTCCGGGGCGATACGGTCCTCGCGTCGATCGCCGTCGGCATCGCCCTCGAGGCCGGCCCTCACTACGAGATCGCGGTCCTCCTGGATGCAGCGATCGAGATCGCGATCCCACCGCAGAAGCTGCTGCGGTTGGCCCACAAATCGGCACGAATAGCAGCCGCCCTGGGCGTCGAGATCCCCCAGTCGTCGGCCTGACACGCCGGCGGAACGCCCTGGCCGGACCCACTCCCGTTAACGAACAGCTCGTCGCCTGCCCCGACACGTGGCCGGGCGAGTCTGAACAGCTGTCTACCGCAAGGAGTTACGTCATGAAGTTCGACATCAGACCAGACCGGGGCGCAGGCCGACGCCGGGGTGGGCACCGACTGCGCCGCCGCACAGCTGCCCTGCGTGCCGGGCTGGTCCGCTGGCGCGCCTACAGTCACATTCCGGCACAGCTCGAACTCACCGTGGCCGAGCAGCGGTGGCTCCGCGTCGATGCCTGGATCAGCACGATCGACGGGGCCGCCGTGGTCCAGGTCGACACCAGCGCGCTCGACCAGGCGCGGCGCTGCCGGGTCTACGTCAACGACGGCGCCGTCTATGACGCCGTGCCCAGTGACGCAGACCACGACACCGGCCGGCTCGCCGACGACCTGACAGAGCTCGGCCGCGGTGAACGCGTCAACCTCGCCCGGGGCCTGGCTGCTGCGCGCACCCGACGGCCCGACCTGCCCGAATGGCCCTATCACGATGTCGGCGCCGACGATCTCGGCCGAGTCTGGCCCCTGATCACCGTCGATCAGATCGCGCACTGGGCGGGCACTGCCTTGACCGGCGATGAGATCGACCGGGTCGCTCGGGCGATCCCGAAGTCCTCGATTCCCAAGGCGATCGGCGACATCGTCGCGGCGATCACCGCCGACCGGGCAGGTGCGCATAACCAGCACGACGCGGCAGCCGAAGCGGGCGAAACGGCCCGCTGCAGTCTGCCACAACGAGGGGAGTGATATGGGTCTGCGAACACCGCCACGATCGATCATCGAAGCGTTCGCTGGCTTGTTCGGTGCGGCCGGCGCCGAATTCGCCAGCACCATGGACGTCACCTTCGACCAGTTCAACTGGGCCGAGGACGAGATCCACGGTGCGCAGCGGCGCCATCGCCGTCACCGTGACGTGCTGCATCACAGCTTCGGGCTCTTGGCGCCGACCCATGACCTGATGAGCCGGGAGTTCGTCTACCGATCGCACTGTCGTGAACTGCTCGACCGGGTTGCCGCTTGCTCCGACACCACGCTTGCGACCGCGGCCGAGGTGGCGCTGTCGCTGGTGCAGGCCAGTCACTCAGCTCCTTTGAACACCGTCGCGTTCGGGCTGTATGTGCGCATGTGGAAGCTCGCCGGGTTTCCGGCGCTGGATGCGCTGGGATCTGTCGAGGTCCACTACGAGGCGATCGCCGCCTCCGAGATCGACGATCTCGAGAACTGGACCCGTCAGAAACTCGCGGTCCGCGACCGGACCCTGACCGGCATCGCCTGCCGCGGCCGTCACCACGACGAACCCGTCACCTGCCGATTCGCACACCCTACCGACCGCCCCGCGGCGGCCTGAGACAAAAAGTCAGGCAACGGCCCTGAATGCGAGCGCGAAACCCGCAGTCTCGCTGGGGGCGCCGCCTGTAGGCCGCGCAAACCGCGCCCGCAGGCGCGGAATTTCCAGTTCCCGCCTGAACACCAGCGGCCTCGACTGGCACTCACAGTCGTCGGCGCCCCGGGGGTGATCTGGCCGGGAGTAGGCCAGCTGTCCGGCCACCGCACGGGCGATCGTTCATCATCCCCACAACGCCTGTGCCGGGTTGCACCACGCTGTTCGACCCCCCGTGCTGCAGAGTTCGGTCGGCGGTCGAGGCCCTCTGAGAGGGACGTATCTGCGGTCATCCCAAACATCTACGAGCAGGAGGTCGATGGTGGGCAAGTTGTCTAAACGCGCGGCTGCTGCGCATCGTGAGGCGTGCGCGTTGGTGGCGCTGCGGCGCGAGTTGTGTGAGGACGAGAAGTTGTTCGTTCTGGCCAACTTTCAGGAATCCAGTGTCAGCGGTCAATCCGCGGTGGGGGCGTTCTTCACTCCGGCCAGGTTGGCGCGCGATATGTCGATCGAGGTGGTGGGTCGTCGTCTGATCGATCTGGGGGCGGGAATCGGCCAGCTGGCGTTCGCGTGCCGAGATCTGTGGGGCCGGGCCAACGGCGAACCCGTTCGGGACCTGGTGTGTGTGGAACGCAACCCTGTGTTCGTGCGGGTGGGCCGGAAGGTGCTGCCCGAGGCGCGGTGGTTGTGCGGTGATCTGTTGCGCGCGCACCTGGAGCGGATGCCGTTGTTCGACACCGCGATCGCCAACCCGCCCTTCGGCGCGGTCGCCCGCAGCAGCGATGCTCCGGGCTATCATGGGCCGCGTTTCGAGTACCACACGATCACGATCGCAGCACGGGTGGCTCGCCACGGCGTTTTCCTGATTCCGCAGTCCTCGGCTCCGTTTCGCTACAGCGGCCAGCCTCGGATGCACGACGGGTGCGCTGATGCGGAGTGCCAGCGTTTCCACGCCGCCACGGGCATCACCCTCGATCCCAGCTGCGGAATCGACACCAGCGGCTACCGCGACAACTGGCACCACCCGACCGTCGCCACCGAAGTCGTCACCAGCGACTTCACCACCCTCGCCAGCGCACACGAGCCTTCCCCGCCCGCGACGCCAGAGTCCTGGGCCGCCTGAGCACGAGTGCGTAGCCAGCTAGCACGCTGGCCGCGATTGAGTGCGCCGGCTTCACTGCGATCTGATCGAGGAGACCCGTGGTTATGGATGTTCATGAGCCTGTCGAGGTTTCGGTCGGCGACGGCCGCGCCTACCGCGTGCGCTTTCTACGCGATCCGGACGCCGAATGCCCTCGCAGTTGGGACGGCAATCGCGCGCTGCTGATGAGCCGAGATGGGGGTACCGCCGTGAACGAGATCGCGGCG
This sequence comes from Nocardia sp. CDC519, assembly GCF_059509835.1. Taxonomy (NCBI): domain Bacteria; kingdom Bacillati; phylum Actinomycetota; class Actinomycetes; order Mycobacteriales; family Nocardiaceae; genus Nocardia; species Nocardia sp. CDC519. The sequence goes on from NZ_CM183377.1 coordinate 6,493,908, forward strand.
AGCAGCGCGCCACACGCGCGAGCGGTGGCGCATCTCCTCGATCAGCACGACGGGGATTGCGATGCGGTGGTTCGTGGCTACGCGATGTGGCGGGCCATCACGGGCAGCCCGTACCGGCTGTTCGTCGGCAGCGGGTATGCCACAGCCTGGCAATCGGATTGGCTGGTCTGGTACGCGCTGGCCGAGAACGTCGACATCGCCCGCGTCGAGGTCGACATCTATCGGCAATGGCTTGCCGGGGAAGTGTTCGGCTGGTGTCTGACCGGGCCCGACGGCGGCCAGGTCGATTCCTGCTTCGGCTACTACGATTGCGAGGCAGCCGATGCCGACTGGCGCGCCGCACTGCGAGCCCACGAGCGTCAGTTGTGCCGGCAGGCCAGCGCGGCCGGCACAGGCGTGATCGGTGTCATCTGAAACATCGTGCCGGATGGTGCCCCTCGATGCAGTCACGTCTGGACCATCGGGCGCCGGCGGCGGCGCAGCCGCTGGCCGATGATTCGTTCATGTGAGGTGAAGCCACAGAACGGTTTCGTGGTCCCGAAGGACGGCGCATATCCACGATGTGCGGACCAAGCCGCTCCTGGTCTGCAGATTCGAGCCTGGATCGAAACGCCCGACTGCACTCCCGTCCTGGCGACCCGGATTCGGTCGGATACGAAGCCACGTACTGAGGTGGCGTGGGACCGGGCGATGGTTGGGTCGCTACCGGCCGATGGTGCGTACCGGATTCCGCGGAGGTTCCATACGGGGGCATACCCGGTGGCCAGCGCCCCTGAGCCGCCGCTATTCGCGCCGGCGCGGCGATCGGGTCAACATCCGCGAACTGGCGACCAGCAACCGCGGATGGTGGCTGAAGTACCCCGCACTGATCCGCCCCGAGATGCAACGCCTCTACGGACTCGAATACGGCGCCCACAGCATCCGCGCCAACAACCGCCTCCTCATCCCCGGCCTGCTGCAATCCGAGGGATACGCGCGGACCATCATCGGCGCCAACACCATGATCCGGCCGTTCGAAGTCGAGCGGCATCTCGCCGTGCGGATGCAGCGGCAAGGTCGGCTCACCGATGACGACTTGCTCCACCCCGTTGCCGTATTCAGTCAGGCGGCCCTGATCCAGCAAACGAGAGGCCCTGCAGCCCTGCGAGAGCAGTTGAATCACCTCATCGAGCTACTGGGGGGCCGGCCGGACACCATCCAAGTCCGAATCATCCCGTTCACCGCAGCGGAAGGCACCGCCCTTGGCGGCTCGACCTTCCATCTGCTGGACTTCGACACCCCACCAACAGCTTCTTACGCTCGGATGGTCCGAGACCCCGACGAGGGCAACCATCATCGAGGACGAGAGCGAGGTCAACAAGCTCGCCTATGCGTTCGAAGCCGCTCTCCGGCAGACCCTTAGTGCAGCCGATTCGCTGGCCCTCATCAAGGACTACGCGCGTGGGTAAAGTACTGGATACGAACGCTTGCGAACCAGCAGCGTCCGGGTCCACCGGCTGGTAAAAGGCCAGCTTCTCCGATCACGGAAATGCGTGCGTCGAGGTACGGTTCGAGGGCGAGGAAGTACTCATCCGCGACAGCAAACATCGGGGCAACGAAGCCCTGCGGCCGATCATCGCCGTCCCTGCCCACGCCTGGGTCAAGTTCCTCTCGATCGCCACCGGCGACGCAACCGACCACCGCACCACCCTCGGCGTACCGAGCATCCATCCGGAAGTACGCGAGACGAGCGAACAATATGGATTGACAACTTACTAGGACCGACCGCCCTGTCGTGTTGTCAGCGTCGGATCGTGGAGGGATCCGAATCTCTTCGCGCCCTTCAGATCCGGTTGATCCCGGCGACGAGCGTCGCGATTCCCGACACCAGCAGCCCGGCCATCAGCAGCGTCGCACCCAGCCAGACGCTGACGATCATCCGGTTCGGCCGCTGCGGTTCGCGGCCGAGCACCGAGAGGAAGAAGCCGAGCGGCATCAGGATGGCGGCAGCCAGGACGGCGATCGCGCCGCCATCGGCCCAGCCGCTGCTCGCACCCGTCGCGTTGCCGAGGACGGCCAGCAGCAGGCCGAGCATGACCAGCACCCCGGCATGCGCGTGGCCGGCGCGGAAGAACGATTTCTGCAAGTCGTTGGTGTCGTGAGCGCCGGTGAAGACGCGGAGGAGGAATGCGCCGCCGAAGGCGATGGTGACCACCGAGAGGATGGTCGCCCCGAGCAGGATGCTCATGAACGGCGAGATCAGCGAGGTATTCATGACTGCTTTCTGATGTCGAGAATTGGAGGAGGAGCGGGCTCGATGCTGATATCCGAGTTGGAGGCCCGCACCGAAGTGACGGCGGCCCTTGGCCGCGGTTCCTCCTGTGTTCGAAAGTGATTGTCGGAAACGAACTCAGATCCATCGCCGGCGCGCTGTGAGTCAGCGAGCCGATGAGGACGGCATCTATCAACTGGGTGGGCTGTGATCGGCGGGCTCTCGGGTAAGCGGCGGCGGGTGTCAGCCTTCCGGGTGTCCGTCGTAGACGCCGATTTTGTACTCGGTGATCTCCAGCGCCAGGCCGAGCTCACGGATCTGCCGCATGATTCGGTGTTGCTGGTCGAGCATGATGCGGCGGCGTTCGGGGATGCTGCTCGGGCCCTGCTCGACGAGCAGGATGTAGCGCTTGAGATCGGCCATGGTCATGCCCGACACGCGCATCCGGGTGAGGAAGACGAGGCGGCGCAGGTCGAACGCGGAGTACTCGCGGTACCCAGAGGCATTACGAGCCGGCCGCACGAGTCCCTCCTGCTCGTAGTACCGGAGGGTGTGCGCCGACAGGCCGACGAGCCTGGCCGCCTCGGCGACACTCGTCGGCCTCGCCGAGTCCTCGATCGTGGCATCGTCGAGCAGCCCGTGCAGCGCAGCGATCGGCGACGAGGATGGCCCGTCGCTGGCAGCGAGGATGCGTTCGATCAGCGCTTCAGTGGCCATGGCCGACAACGTACGGCGATCAGAACGCGCGCACCGCGGGCGGCAGGCCCGGGAAGTCTGCCGACTCGCTCACCGACGCCCATTTCTCGACGTCGTCGAGTGCGCCGCGGTACACGCGGGTGAGATTGCGAACCGCCTCGGCACCGAGCGGGAGCCGGAGCGGCGCCTCCGGGGTGTCGAGCATGTCGCGGATCACCTGGGCCGCGCGTACCGGGTCGCCCTCCTGAATGCCGTCGGCCTCGGCCATGTTCGCGCGCACAGCACCGATCGCATCCTCGTAGACCGAGCTCTGCTGGGCCGTGTTGAGCACGTCCGCTGCGTTGAAGGCGGTGCGGAAGCGACTGGGCTCGACGATGAGAACGCGGATGCCGAACGGCGCGATCTCCCCCGCGAGCGCCTCCGACCAGCCCTCGAGCGCGAACTTGCCGGCCGAGTAGCTGCCAACGGCAGGAAACGACATCCGCCCGCCCTGGCTGCTCATCTGCACGATCGCACCCGAACCACGCTCCCGCAGGTGGGGCAGCACGGCACGAACATAGGCGGCCGGACCGAACAGATGCTGCTCGAGCATGGCCCGTAACGCGGCATCAGTGATCTCTTCGGCCGCGCCGACCTGTCCGGCACCGGCATTGTTGACCAGCACATCGACGCGCCCGAACACCCCCAGCGCCCGCCGCACGACCGCGTCCGCTCCCGATGTGTCGCGCACATCGTGCTCGATGGCGAGCAGCCGTTCCCCATATCGCGCCTGCAGCCCGTCGAAGCGGTCGATCCGGCGCGCGGTCCCGACCACCTGCTCGCCGGCGGCGAGTGCCGTTTCGGCGAGCGCCAGGCCGAGACCCGAACTCGCGCCGGTGATTATCCATGTCTTCGTCTCGCTCATCTCGGTCATGACTCCGACGCTAGGGCTTCGAGCGCGCTCGAAAGCAAGCCGTGCTCGGGCTCGGGAGGCGACGAGCGGTCCGCCCGCTCGATCCACTGGGCGACTATCTCGGTCTCGGCGCAATACACGCCGGGCAAGCGCGCCGCTGCGTTCGGCGATATACCGGCGCAGGTGGCAGTCGTCGGCAAGTTCGCGGAACGCGACGATGCGGCCGACGTCCGTGATCGTCGTGGCGCACACGAACTCGGGAGGCGTGACAAGCGCATTCGCGGCATCGCCGAGCGCGCCGGGGTGCCCATCATTTGCCGAACCCGGCGGGCAGCACCGACAGATCGAAGGCGGCCGCGATGGCGCGATGCCCCGCATCGTTGAGATGCATACCGTCGTTGTCGAATTCGGGGCGGATGAAATTCGGCCGGGCCGGGTCCTCTACCGCCGCGGCCACATCGAACACGGCGTCGAAGACATCGGTGCCGCGCAGCCAGTCGTTCAGTTCCCGTCGCACCGGAATGCCATCGGCGATATTGAGTCCGGGGTAGATCGCGCCGCCGAACGGGCCGATGGTGTTGATGTAGATCGGCAATCCGGCCTCGTGCGCCAGCTCGGCCAGTTCGGTGTAGCCGGCGATCATGTCCGCGGCGGTCGCGGTGTGTTCGTCCAAGATCAGGTCGTTGATGCCGAAGTTGGCCCACACCGCCGCGACACCCGGCACCGACAGGACATCGCGCGCGAACCTGGTCAGGCCACGCTCACCGATCTGATCGGTGAGCAGGCGATTTCCGCCGATGCCCTGGTTCACCGCCCAGCCGCGATGTAACCGCTCGTTGAACTGGTCGACCGAGCGCCGGTTTTCGCCGTGCGAGGAGCCGACGCCCTCGAACCAGGAATCTCCGAAGGCGACCAGCACCGGGGGCGCATCTTCGGCGAGTACGTCCACCCCGGTGAGGAAGAACCGCGAGGTGCTTTCCTCGGCGTCCGACAGCGCCTGCGCGGTGACCTGATCACCCGGCACGATCCACGCGGTATCCACCGGCATATGGGCGAAGGCGGCGGGCCCGGTGGGCTCGGGCAGATACAGGCTCAGCGCCAGGTGCGTCCCGGCGGCCACCGGCAGGTCGATCGGATCGCTGACCACGTCGCCGAAGGCGGGCACCCGCACCCGTGCGGAGCCGGCGAACCGGACCTCGGCAGCAGTCTCGGCGACGATCTCGTTGCCGGCCTTGCGTTCCGCCACGGCAGCCGCGCCGATGACCAATTCCCGATCCGAGTAGCGATTGGTCAGCCGCACCCGCAGCTGCTGCCCGCCGCCGGCCAGGCGCACCACCTGTCGCAGGGTCTGCCCGGCGAATGCACGCGGCTCGGCGAGCCGGATCTGCTCGGCCGGATTCACCAGCGGCGCACGGAATCCGGCCACCCAGTGTTGCGTCGACATCGAGAACCTCCATTTAGTTGCTGCGCGGAATATTGCGTAGGCAAGAACCTAGAGCGCATGTATTCCTCGTGTCAACTATCCTCGCGGAAACTTCTTGGTTTAGGCTGCTCACGTGGACACCGAAAAACTCTTCGACGATCCGCGACTGACCGCCGTCGGCCTGCTCTACGAGGCGCACGACGGGCTAGTCGCCCGCCTCGAGGCCACCTGGAAGAGCAACGGACTCTCCGGCCTCGATCTCAACGCCCTGATGCGCCTGAGCCGCTCACCGGGCCGCAAGCTGCGCATGACCGATCTGGCCACCCAGACCAACCTGTCCACCAGCGGCGTCACCCGGCTGGTGGACAGGTTGGAGCGCAACAAATTCGTCCGGCGTGAGCCAGACCCGCACGACCGCCGCAGCTCCTACGCCGTCCTCACCGCCGCCGGCGCCGCCCGTGTGGCCCAGGTGCTGCCCGCCTACCTCGAGGGTGTGGACAGATGGTTCACCAAACTGCTCACCCCGAAGCAGCTCGCCGACCTCACCGCGAGCCTTCGCATCATCCGTGACGCCACCGCGCCGGGCGCGGCTCAGGTCTCGGAATAGCCGAAACCGGTTCCCGCCTCAGCAGTTTTGGACGGCAGTGTTCAGACTTATCCGGAGGCCGTCGACTTCGCCGAGCCAGCCGCGTTCGGTGGCTTCGCGGAGCTGGTCGTTGAGGTTGACGACGATGGCCGGCAGCCGCAATTCATGGTTCGGGTCCGGGCGCAGAACTGGGCGCAGATGCAAACATCCTCATGACGGCAGGTCATAGGGGCTCACAACCGTTTTCGGTTAGATGTGCAGGGTGTTCGTTCATCTCGATGCGGGCTGTTGTCCGCGTGCCTGCCAGACGGTGCCTCGGCGCTCGTATTCGACGGGAATGCGCTGTGGCTCGCTCGAACTGTGGCACCGTACTTGCGCGTTGCATGCCAAGAGCTGAAACAGAGGCCGCAGTGTCCGAATGTCGTTAGCTCGCATAGCATGCGAATCCGCGCAGGTACTGCCCTGCTAGAGCATCTGGCTCTCGGTACGGGCTCGACCAATCCCACGGCGGTTGCCCCAATGGGCGGCGGCTCGACCGGAACCGAGTGTGCCGCGCGGTTCGTCGCTGCGGACCTACCGCAGTCAGATCGACAGAAGGGTCCAGTACCCCTGCCCGACAGGGTAACTCGGTCACCATTCAGTGTTGTCGAGACAGCCTTCGGCGCGGCGCAGCCGGTCGGCCATGTCGACCAACAGTTGCTGGCTGCGTAGCGACAGGTCGACGGCAATCCTGAGGAGTTGGCGTAGTCGCTGGTCGGCGAGCTCTGCGCAAATGGCCGTGTCCGAGCGAGTCTCGTCGGGCCGGTCCGGGTGATAGAAGTAGGCGGCAGTGACGCCGAACACCGTGGCCAGTGTCTGCACCACCCGAGAAGAGGGATGTTGCCGATGCCCGTTTCTGAGCTGCGAAACATACGTTGCCGATAGCTTGCAACCCACATCGTCGAGCAGCTCGACAATATCTTGGTTACCCAGATGCTGGCCGGTTTGATGCTCCCAAGCGGTGAGCAACGCAGTGAAACGGTCACTGAAGCTCGCCCCCTCGACCAACCCCGACCTCCTCAACACCCACACCACCACCTTCATCACCGCTTACCCGGTACGGCGGCGGAAGATGCAGACCCGAACTGTAGCGAGTGTTGAGCAAATGTCCAGCAGGCTCGCCGGTCTCGCACGGCTGGCCCTTGGTGTTCGCCACCTACCTCGACCGGACCTTCGGCGCCCCGAGGCCTCGGCGGAAATCGTCGCCGCTCACGCCAGCTCTCACGATCCGTTCTGGCGTTCGCTGCGCTGGCCGCCTGTGGGGATAAACCCGGTGCCGAGCCCACCAAACGACTGGCCGAACCACACCGGCTAGTCGCCGCCGGAACCCGCTGGTATCTCATCGCTTTCGACAACGACCGCGGTGACTGGCGAACCTTCCGGCTCGACCGCATCACCACCGTGCACCGCACTGGCGTCCGCGTGCCCGCCCGCGAACTGCCCGACGGCATGGACGCGGCCGCCTGGCTGACTCGATCACCGCGCCGTACGGCCGGTGTCCGTCAAGCCCGCGTCCTGCTGCACGAGCCCCTCACCCACGCCCAACACCGGCTCAGCGCCCGCCAAGGCATCCTCGAACCCGCCGACGACAACACCTGTCTCCTCACCACCTACCCCGACACCCCCGAATACCTCGCCGCCCAACTCGCCGTCCTCCCCATTCCCTACACCCTGCTCGACCCACCCGAACTCGCCCCACTACTACGCCGACTCGCCGAACGAGCCATGGCAGCACTCCCCGACGACCACTGATCCGCCGCGAACCAACCCCAGCCGACGAGAAGGGACCCCACATGATTCACCTCACCTGCATCGCTATCGACGCCGCTCGGCCGCCGGTGCTGGCCGAGTTCTACTCCGAGCTGTTGCGCCGGCCATCTAGGAGTGCAGCGAGGAGTACGCGATGGTCGGCGACGGGCACACCACACTGTGCTTCGGCGCCGTCACCGGCCACACGCCTCCGCGCTGGCCCGCCACCCGCGCACCCCAAAACGCGTCCATCTCCACCTCTCCGTCGACGACCTGACCAGCGCCATCGAGCGCGCCGTCCAGCTCGGAGCCACCGTGCCCGACTTCCAGCCCGGCCGCGCCCCCAACTGGGAAGGCCAGCCGCCCTGGCAGATCGTTCTCGATCCTGAAGGGACGCCGATCTGCCTCAACCCGAACCCGCAAGAACCCTCCCTCCGGCTCACCGCTGACGCCCGCTCCATGACGTCCGGCAATACGGCGGGCCGGTCATCGCAGGGAAGGGAGCGTTCGATGGCAGCACACAGTGATCGCCGTAACGACCACACCACGGCGACCGGTGTCCGGCCGGGCAGCGAGATCCGGTTCGCATTCACGATCCCCAACTTCGGAGATTTCGCCGAGTCCCGCTTGCTCGCCCGCTGCGCTCACACTGCCGTGCAAGCCGGGTGGGACGCCGTTCTGGTTTGGGACGCACTGGTCGGCGAGCGGCGATGGAGCACTCGCAGCGCGGATCGCTGGATCCTGCTGGCCTGCGCGTGCATGCTCACCTCCCGTATCCGCCTCGGCACCCCTGTCACCCCGCTGCCGCGCAGCCGAATCCGGAGGCCGGCCAAGGAAATCACCAGCCGTACTCCCCTACCACCAGTACATTCTGAGGTGCGCTGGGCAATCCCGCCCGACGCCGGGCATTTCGAGCACTTCGATTCACGCCCGGCCGCCGTAGCCACCGTTGAGGACTTCTTCACCAGCCACGACTGACCGCCGCCCCGACCGAGTGCCGCGTGTGAGCGCGGGGCCCAGTCACATCGCGGGCGTGCGAATCCACTGCGACGTGGTGTTGTCCCTCGGCTTGGTCGAAGGACCTGCGTCACCGGGGTCGGCCCTGGACGATCCGGCGCGGTACCGCAGTCCCCTATGTGATTCGGGGCTTCGGGTTCAGGCGGTAGCCGGGTCGGTGGGTACGCCCGGCCACCAGTCGAGGGCGGCGGTCGGTGCGTCGGGGTCGATGGGGATGCCGACCGGGTTGACCCGGGCAACGTGGCCGTCGGGTCGGACGAATGTGGCGTCGCACACGGGAACCGCGCCGAATGCGGATAGTTTCCACGTGTTCATCGTGAGCGCGGGGTCGAGGCGGACGTCGAGGTAGTCGACGCGATCGGCCCACCCGGTTGCGGAATTTGCCCAGCTCGGCCCCGAAGTCGCTGCCCCTCTCATGCCTCCGGCCGCCAGCAGTCCAGCGTCGTCACAGGGCAGGGCGGAGACACTGGAAACGATCAGGCGATGAGCGGTCTCGGTTCGAAAGCGGTGTCGAGATGCTCCTCTCGACCTTCGCCGGTCGATAGACCCGCCGCGACGGCGGTGACCCATAGGTACTCGACCCGAGGCCGCACGGACCGCGCTCCGTGGCAGCACGGTATCCGCTGATCGGCCAGCCGGAAAGAATTCTTCGTGACCAGCATTCGCTGGATCATTCGCCCGGCGGCATCGGCGCCGGAAACAAAGGAGATCACGATGAAAACCACCATGAAACGTGTCGCAGTGGCAACGGTTTTGGCTGCGCCATTGATGATGTCCGGTATGGCGCTGGCGGCGGCCGCGCCGTCGGTGACTCCGGGGCCGCCGCTAGCGCCGTTCGACGGCACTGTCAGCGCACCCGCGGGAGAGGTCTGGTCGTGCCTGGTCACCGCCCCCGGGTTCGGATGGACTGTCGCGACCAGCGTCCCGGCACCGCTGGTGACGGCACCGCCCGCGGCAGCCCCGGGAGCAGTGTCGGGATGGTGTGTCGGGCTACCGGGGCTGATCGCACCCCTGACCGGCAGCGTGGCCTGATCGATCGTTGAACACCCGGTATCGCACCGGCATACCGTGCCGGGTGTTCACGCGTTCGCCGAGCGCAGGTGCTCGAGGACCGCGAGCACGCGCCGGTGGTCGTCGGGTTCGGGATGCAGCCCGAGTTTGACGAAGATCGCCCGCACATGCGCCTCGACGGTGCGTTCGCCGAGGAACAGGGCCGCGCCGATCGCCTTGTTCGATCGGCCTTCGGCCATCAGTGCGAGCACTTCCCGTTCGCGTTCGGACAGTCCGTCGATCGGGCGCTGCTCCCGATGCGGGCGAGCCACCATACGGCTGATGACGCTCGGGTCGATGGCGCACCCGCCGTCGGCGACCCGACGCAGATCACCGACGAATTCGTCGATGTCGGAGACCCGATCCTTGAGCAGGTATCCCAGTCCCGCGGTGCCGGCCGCGATCAGGCTCGACACGTGCTCGGTCTCGACGTACTGGGACAACAGCAGCACGGCGGTGCCGGGAAAATCGCTGCGGATGGCCATCGCCGCATCGATGCCTTCGGTGGTGTGGGTCGGCGGCATCCGGATGTCGACCACCGCCACCGTTGGCCGATGCTCGTCGACCATGCGCAGCAGCGTCGGCGCGTCACCGGCTTCGCCGACCACATCGATGCCCTCATCCCGCAACAGCCGCACGACCCCGCCCCGCAGCAGGGCCGAATCGTCAGCGAGCACGACCCGCAGCGGAGTATCGCGCCGCTCGGGCGAGGCGCGCAGCGAGTCGAATCGCGTCGGATCGGCGTCCGTCGACACGGCGTCGGGCACGACGGCCGGTTCGATCCCGAGTGCCTCGGCGGCAGCGGCCACGAATGCTCGGCAGGTCCGATACCGCTCCCCGGGTGTTTTCGCGAGCGCTCGGGCCACCACGGGGTCCAGGCGCGCGGGAATGCCGTCCCGGCCCCGGCTGGGCCTGGGGATCGGGCCACGACTGTGGGCCTGCCACAGTTGCGCGAGGCTGCGGCCGGAATACGGCGGGCGGCCGATGAGCAGCGCGTAGAAGGTGCACCCGAGCGCGTAGATATCGCATCGATCATCGATGGCGCTGTCGCCGAACTGTTCCGGCGCGGCGTATTCCAGGCTCGCGACGAACATGCCGGTGCGGGTCAGCCCGGTGGCGTCGTCCAGCGCTTTGGCGATGCCGAAGTCGGCGAGCAGGACGCGTTCGGGTTCGTTCGGGCCCGGCGGCGGACCGAGCAGGATATTCGCCGGCTTCACATCGCGGTGCAGCACACCGCGGTGGTGCGCGTAGTCGAGTGCCCGCCCGATCTCGCTGACGATGTGCAGCGCCCGCCCCGGCCGTACCGGCCCGGTGCGCACCAACTCGGCGGCGGTCGTGCCCGGCACGTACTGCATGGCGATCCACAACCGGTCCGCGACGTGCCCACGGTCGTAGACGGCCACGATATTCGGATGCTCGAGCCGGGCGGCGTGGTCGGCTTCCAGTTCGAAGCGCGCGCGCAGGGACTCATCGACTGCGGGGCCGGTGTGCAGGACCTTCAACGCGACCTGGCGCGGCAGGTGCGGATGCGCCGCGAGATACACCGTCCCCATGCCGCCGGTACCGAGCAGCCCTTCGATCCGGTATCCCGCGAAGAGGCTGCCGGTCGTCAACTGCCCGGTCTCCATCGCCAACCACCATCCTTCACGGCGGCCCATCTCCATTGAACTACGTTCGCGCAGGTCGGGAAACCGCCTGCCGGGCCGGAGTCAGGACGTCGGGTCGGGGTCCACGGGCAGGACGGCGGTGATCCGGGTGCCCCCGCCTGCCGGGCTGTCGACAGTGAGCGTGCCGCCGAGTGCGGCGGTGCGATCGCTCAGGCCGCTGAGCCCGCCGCCAGGGGCGATGACGGCACCGCCGACGCCGTCGTCGGCGATGACCAGCGACAGGGCGGCACCGTCGCAGCGCAACTCGATGGCGATCAGCCGCGCCGCGGCATGCTTACAGCTGTTGGCCACCGCTTCGGCGGCGATGAAATAGGCCGCGAGCTCGACGCCGGCCGGTGGCCGCGACCGCAGGCCGTCGTGGATCTCGACCGGCAACGGGGCACGCTCGGCCAGTGAATGCAGCGCCGCGGCGATGCCACTTTCGGCCAGCACCGGCGGATACACCCCGCGGGCGAGCTCACGTAGTTCGGTCAGCGCCGTCGCAAGTTCGGTGGCGCCGTCGGAGAGCAGTGCGCGCAACCGTTCACCATCCGGGGCGCGCTGGGCGCGCCGCAGCAACAGTTCGGCGGCGACCAGGCGCTGCTGCGCGCCGTCGTGCAGATCGCGTTCGAGGCGCCGGCGCTGGGCGTCGCCCGCGGTGACGATGCGTTCCCGGGACCGGCGCACCTCGACCAGTTGCGCGCGTAATTCCTGTTGTAGCCGGGCATGTTCCAACGCGAGCACGGTGGCTCCGCGCACCGCGGCCAGCAGCTCCGGCTGGGCTCGCAACGTCTCGTCGTAGACGAGCGCACCGACCGGAACTCCGTCACGTTCAAGCACAGTCGCCGCCCGCGGACCGCTCCCGCGCGGCAGCGCGCGCGGTGACCCGTGCTCGTCCACATAGGTGCCGCGCTCGGAGTCAAAGGTCCACAGCACCAGTGTGGGGTCGCGCAAGGCGCGTCGCAGCGCGCCGACGAAGCTCTCCTCGATCGGGGCGTTACCGATCTCGACCATCGCGTCACTGATGGCGGCCTTGGCCAGCCGATACCGGACCAGACCCCAGACGACGGCGATCGGCAGCAGCGCCGTGGTCGGATACCGCAGGTCATTGGCCCATCCGGCCTGCCAGCCCGGGAACCGCGCGGCGCCGAGCAACAGCCAGATGGTGACCGCCGCCGACAGCAGACAGGCGACCGCCAGTGGCGTATACCCCGCGCGAAACGCCGCCGAACCGGCCCACCAGCGATACCCGATCACCCCGAGCAGCGCCGCACCCATGAAAAGGGCGAGCGCGCCCGCGCCCAGCTGGATCGGCTCGGCCAGGGCCGGCACATCGCGGATGAGCAGCAGGTTGATCGAGGTGGATGGGTAGGTACTCGGGGCGAGCCGAGGATCGAAGAACAACCATTCGGCCGCGACGCCGACCGTCGCGAGCAGCCAGGCGGCACCCACGAACCAGCGCTTCCAGCGGCGACGCAGCCGCCCGGACGGGAAACCGAGGACCATCTGGATCAATACCGGCAGATACAGATTGGTGAGCAGAACCCCGGCCGTGAACAGCACCGGGTCACTCGCGCGACGGATTCCGCCCAGCAGCCACAACACACCGGCCACCGCGATCAGCGGTCCGGTGAGCATCTCCGGCCGGGTGCGCCATGCCAGAGTCCCGGACACCACGAACGACAACCCGGCGCACAGGAACAACCCGAGCTCGACCACCCCGAACACCGGCGGATTCGGGCCCTGCGCCGCCACGAACGCTTCTCGCGGCCCCAGCAGCAAAGCCCGCGCCGGATCGTGGACTGCCCGATCGGACCAGTCCACCGCCACAATGACGGCGACCCCAACCGCCACAGTGGCAACCACCGTCACTACCAGCGCCCGACGACTCATCGCCCGTCCTACCATCACCCGGTCGACATCCAGTCTTGCCCACCTGGCAGCCACGCTCCACCGTGCAGGCACCGAAATCTTCCGTGCGAGCCCGGGTATCCCGCTCCGTGCGACCAGCACCTCGGCGACGGTCTCGATCCGCCCGCGCAGCGAGAGACTTGCGAAGCACGAGCGGCACTCGCAGCCCGCCGCATGCACGCAGGCATTTACGTGCCACCCCGGCCAGGAACCCGTGCCAGCACGGAGGACCAGCGACGCGTCAATCCACACACTGGGTTGCAGCACATTTCGGACTCCCCAGGAGAAATCATGAACGCCAGAATGCTCGGAACCCTCGCCACCGCAGTCGCCATCGCAGCCGCGCCGATGCTGCTCACCGGCCCATCGGCCGGGGCCGCAGCGATTGGATTCGACGCCGTCGGCGGGCGGGAGAAGGTCAAGATCACCGTCCACGCCGACGGCGCCGGCGCCGAGGACTGCGCACTCTATCTCCGCGACGGCGGGATCCAACACCCCAGGTTCGACGTACCCGCCAACACCTCACGGTCCCAGGTGTACCCGGTGCACGAGACCGGGCAGGTGTGGATCCAGGTCTACTGCGACAGACGCGTTGACGGGATGAACGTCGAAATCCTCCCGGCAAACCCGCTGCTGGACGCCGTGGACGCCGCCCTCGCCGGCGCCGGTAGCTCGGCATTGGTGACCGATCCAGCGATGCGTTGACCGTCTGCCCAGCGGGGCACGATCGGCTCCGACAGTGCTCCGCGGCGACGCTCAGCGCGGACCGACCAGCACCACCACCCACAACACAGCCAGCGACGAAAAAGACTCGCGCAATGCCCGCGTATTCCGCCCCAGGACGCAGGTGCTGGCTACTCTGGGTAGGAAGCTGACAGACCGACGGTCGGCTCTGCTGTGCTCGGCGACATTCCTACCAAGGAGGATGCGGTGGTCAGCAGCTCGAAGTCTCGGCGCGGCAGGGCCGCAGCCGCGATCGGTTCGGTTACCGCGACCGCGATGGCCGCCGTCACGCGTACGGCCGAGTCCTCGGCGTCTTCGCGCGCAATCGATTCGGCAGCCGGTGATCTCGAGGTGCAGGCGTATGTCTACACCTATCCGCTGGTGTCGGTGGAAGTGAGCCGGCGTCAGGCGACGAACTACCCAGTGCCGGATCCCAGCATCGGAGCGGCGCCGATGAACCAGCTGGCTCATCTGCATTTCCTGCCCGGCGCCGGCTTCACCGACGTTGTGCGCCCGAACGTCGACACCGTGTACACGTCGATGTTCTTCGATGTCTCGACCCAGCCGCTGGTGGTGAGCGTGCCGGACATGAGCGGGCGTTATCACCTGTTCCCGATCATGGACATGTGGTCGAACGTCGACGCCTCCGCTGGTCCGCGCACGCTCGATGACCAGCATGGCTATCAGTTCGCCATCGTCGGCCCGGACTTCGCCGGTACCCTCCCCGCCGGTGTGCACGAATACCGCCTGCCCACCGACACCGGTTGGATGATCGGTCGCATCCAAGTCGACGGGCCCGAGGACCTGCCCGGCGTCATCGCGCTCCAGGACCGCATGAGCGCGGTCCCACTCGGCTCCTACGGCAGCCCGTACACCCCGCCGACCAATACCGAGATCCACACCGACTGGCAGCGGGTGCAGGTGGCCGAATACATTCACGACCTGACCCCGCAGCAGTACTGGGACCTCTATTACGCGGCGCTCTCACACGCCCAGACGCGCCCCGGTGACGAAGTTCTGCTGGCGGAACTGGCCTCGATAGGCTGGCGCCCCGACACTGCGCTCAACCTCGCTTCCCTCCCCGAGTCCGAGCGCACGCGCTGGGAACTAGCGTGGCCGACGGCGCTGTCGCAGATCGAGAGGGATATGGGTAACACGACGGTCAACGGCTGGACCGTTTCCCGTACCGGCGTCGGCGACTACGGCACCGCCTACGCCGACCGGGCGGTGGTGGCCTACGCCGGGCTCGGCGCGAACCTGCCACAGGACGCCATCTACCCCTCGACCCGCCTCGACGACACCGGCGCCCAGCTGAGCGCGGACAACAACTACGTGCTGCACTTTCCCGCCGACCAGAAACCACCGGTCACGGGTTTCTGGTCCCTGACGATGTACAACGACAGCGGCTTCTTCGTCGACAACCCGATCAATCGCTACGCCGTGCGCGGGGAACATCTGCGCGCCAACTCCGATGGTTCACTGGACATCCATATTCAGCGCGAAACCCCCGGTACTCCAAGAGAATCCAACTGGCTTCCCGCGCCTGCCTCAGGTGAGTTCAATCTCATGCTGCGCCTGTACTGGCCCGACCAGGCCGTCATCGACGGCAACTGGAACCCGCCCCCGGTGACCCGCACTGACCGTTAGCTCGAATAACGGCGCGGCCCGAGTTGGCCGCTCCTGCGCCAGGGTAGCCACGGCCGAACTCTCCGCCGGCAACCTCCGGGCCACGCGTCGCGTCCTGGCAGGCGTCCTCGCGGCCATGCGTGACCACTCGAGGAGTCGCTGTCCTGGTCGGTGGGATGCTAGCCACGCCTCGATTACGCGTCGTTCCATCGGCGGAGTGACGGGGCTCTCCCCGGATACGGCCGGGGGCGGTCGGCTCAGGCGTCCGCGGCGAGGATCCGGTCCACGGCGTCGGCGAGTCCGGACAGGCTCTGGGCCGATTCCGGCAGAATCGCCGACTCCCAGCCCGGACCGCCGACGAATACCCGCGCACCGGTCGCGCCCGCGGCGCGAATCGCCGAGATCAAAGCGGTCGACTCCTGCTGGGACCACAGCACGACGGCGGGCGGGCGATCGGTGCGGGCGAGCGTATCGGTGAGCGCCGCCGTCGGAACGTTCGCGCCGAGCATCCGCACCCGCACACCACGTTCGGCGAGCGCGGCGCGCAGCGCTTCCAGCGGCAGCACATGGGTTTCGCCGCTGGTACAGGCCAGCACCGCCGACTGCGGGCGCCGCGCGCCGACGGAGGGCGGCAGGTAGGTGTGCAATGCGGCGGTGATCGACCACGACAGCAGATGCTCGACGTCGACGCAGCCCTCGCCGCCCAGCTGACGTGCCACGATCTCGGCGAATGCGGGGCGGCACAGCAGTTCCCAGGTGTCGATGACGCCGAAGGTTTCCAGGTGTGTGGCCAGCAGATCGGCCATGGCATGGGTGTCGAGTTCGAAGGCCGCGTCTAGCAACGCGGCCCAGCCGCCGCGCTCCGGCGCGGTGCGTTTGCCCGCGATGGAGGCCGCCGCACTCGACGGGCTCGCGCCCGCGCGGATCAGCGCGAGCATCTGCTCCAGCAGGGCGATATCGGATTCGCTGTAGAGACGATGACGCCCTGGCTCGCGGGCGGGCCCGATGCCGTACCGCTGGTTCCAGCTGCGCAGTGTCGCCGTCGGGATGCCGAGGCGTTCGGCGACCACCCGCACCGGATAACCGGGCGAGTCGGGAGCGGGAGGCGGGCCGGCGAGCATGCAGATCATTCTGCCCCGACGACGCGTGCGGCTCGCCGCCCGAGAGCCGCACGCGCGAGGCCCGGAGCGCACCGCGCGGTGCCATCGCGGCCATGCACCCGGGCAGGCGAGTGAGATCAGCCCACTAAGCCCGGCGAGCCAATGTGCTCCATGCGTCGTTTATGCATCGTTTTGTGCTAGCGTTGATGGAAACCGGACAGAAGCCGAGGAGTTGCGGATGCAGACGTTCACCACGGCCGGACGGAATCGGATGGCGATCCTGCTGGCGGGATTCGCGACATCATCACCCGTTTCGGCGAATCGGTGACCGCGGTGGATCCGGCCGCCTTGCGCCCCTCCGGTGGCGGCGATCATTTCGCGGTCTTCACCCCGTATTCCCGGCCTTGGATCGACGACCACCGCCGCGCATTCCCGCACCCACCCATCTCACGACACCAACCGTGCCCACCGACCAGCTACCGGCCGTTGCCGAACTCTGTCGAGAACCCAGCTCCCCGCAAGTGCACGTCGGCGGCGCAACCACCGGACGAAAGCTGCTGCACCAGTCGGTCTCTGGCGCTGTGCGCGACTGCGACCGGCTCAGCGACGCGCTCGACGCCGACGCCACCTCCCACCTGTCGCCCTATCTGCATTCGCACCCTCGATCCGCTACGGCAGGCCGCCCGCTTCGATCCCGACGGCGATCACGTCCGGCGCTGGATACCCGAGCTGCCCGGCGCCGCGATCCACCGTCCCTGGCGTCACGGCGTCGACCTCGCCCGCTATCCCGCACCGATCGCGGAGTGCGCGGGCATGTGAAGAACATCGGCAGTTGCGACGGACCCCCGCCGCCCGAGGAAAGTTGGTGAACGACATGAGAACTACCAGAGCCGCCTTGGCTACCGCTCTGCTCGCCTTCGCCGTCACGGCCGCCGCGGGATGCACCGATGACGAATCGGACTCCTCATCGCCGGCGACGACGACGGAGGCGATGCAAACCACCATGACGCCGGGCACCTCGATGCCCGCCGGCGATCCCGCCGCCGGATTGGTGGGGCCGGGCTGCGCGTCCTACGCCGAGCAGGTGCCGAGCGGACCGGGCTCGGTCCAGGGCATGGCCGCCGAACCGGTGGGCGTGGCCGCGGCGAACAATCCGTTGCTGACCCAGCTCACCGCGGCCGTATCCGGGCAACTGAATCCGCAGGTCAACCTGGTCGACACGCTCAACTCCGGCGAGTTCACCATCTTCGCCCCGGTCGACGAGGCCTTCGCGGCGGTCGATCCCGCCACCATCGAGACGTTGAAGACCGACGCCCAACTGCTGACCACGGTGCTCACCTACCACGCGGTGCCGGGCCGGCTCTCGCCGGACGAGGTCGCGGGCACCCATAAGACCGTTCAGGGAGCCGAGGTCACCGTCACCCGGTCCGGTGAGGATATTCAGGTCGGTGATGCCGCGGTGATCTGCGGCGGCGTGCAGACCGAGAACGCGACGGTCTACCTGATCGACGCGGTACTCATGCCGCCCACGAACTGACCCTGGTTACCGCGCGGCACCGATCGGGCGTTGGGGTTCTCTTCTCACTCGATGGCAGCTCACTGGGTCGTTGGGGAGAAAAGGAATCGCAGGATCGCGCTGTGGTTCGATCCATGCTGGACGATCAGGCTCGCGATAGCCGTGCATCCTGGCTCGATTGAGGCCGCATCACCGGCAGTCGGGCGGACCGGCCTGTCCCGCATCGCACCATACAGTTGACAAGCCGCGAAGCTGCGATGGCAGCCACCGAGGAGACTTCTGCGGTCACCGCCGATCATTTGAGATCGTCGTCCACGCGGTGAACGCGAGCCGTCGATGTTGCCGTGTCCCTACAGCTCGACCACGGAGCGCTTTTCCGGCGGTTCGCTCCCGTCAGGTCTTGCTTGGGGAAGGACGAATCCGACCTCCGCCCCTCCAGCGGTGTGGTTCGCGGCCAAGACGTCGCCGCCGTGTGCGGTGACGACGTCATGGACGATGGCCAGCCCGAGCCCGGAGCCCGGTGTGGACCTGGTGTGATCGGCGCGGTAAAAGCGCGCGAAGATCGCGCGGCGCTCGCGGGGGTCGATGCCGGGGCCGTGATCGCGGACGGCCACTCGGCTGCCGTGCACGGTCACGCTGACGGTGGTGTCGGCGGGGCTGAATTTGGTGGCGTTGTCGAGGAGATTGTCGATGGCGCGGGTCAGGGCTCTCGGTCGTGCCGTCACGGTGGCCGGCGCCTCGGCGGTCACGGTGACGGTGCGTCCGGTGCGGCGCCGGATCCGGGATACGCAGTCTTGCACCAGATCGGCGAGCGCCACCGGCGTCGGCGTTTCGGTCGCGTAGCGGTCGGCGGACAGGTCGACGAGTTCGCCGACGAGCGCGTCGAGGGCTTTGGCTTCCTGGACGAGGGTTGCCAGCACTTGAGTTTCGTCCTCGGGCGCCAGCCGGCCGCGGGCGCGCTGTAGGAGTTCGGCGCTGCCGCGGATCGAGGTCAGCGGGGTCCGCAGTTCATGGCTCGCGTCCTGTACCAGCTGCTGCTGTTGGGCGCGCGAAACGCGCAGCGCCGCGAGCATGCTGTTGAAGTTGCGGGTCAGCTCGGCGACCTCGCCGCGGTCGGGGTCCGGCAGCACGGTGGACAGTTCTCTGGTGGTGGAGATGCGGGCGGTGGCGGCGGCGAGCTGGCGGATCGGTCGCAGGATCCGGCCGATGAGCAGCCAGCTCGACACCGCGACCGCGATGACCGCGGCGGCGGTGATCAATGCTGTGCGCCAGAGGAATTCGCTGTCGATGCGATCGACCTCGGCGATGTTCTGGCCGACCATCACCGCGCCCTGGCCGTGCGCGCGAGCCTTGGTCAGCACGTCGTAGCCCACGCCGTCGACGACGATGCTGTTGGCGTTGACACCGTGCCCGGCCGCGGCGACGGCGCGGTCGGCCGCGCTGACCGGCAACGCGGCGCGCCCCGGCGTCAGCGGCTGCACCGTGCCGTCGGGCCACAACAGCTGTTCGGTCATGTCCGGCCGGGCCGGTAGCGGCGCCGACACGTCCAAGAGTGCGAGCACCGTGTCGGCCCGATCGGAGAGGCCGCGTTCGATCTGCGCGCCCACCAGCGGCGCCACATTGTGGTACGCGGTGGCGACGGTGACCAGGATCGCTGCCACCGCCGCGGTCACCGCGACCAGCGTCAATCGAGCCCGCAGCATCAGTGCTCCCGGATGGTGTAACCGACGGCGCGCACGGTGTGGATGAGGCGCGGCTCGCCGCCCTCTTCGGTTTTCCGTCGCAGGTACCCGATGTAGACATCCAGCGACCGCGATTCGGTGTCGAAGTCGTAGCCCCAGATGTGCTGGTAGATCTGACTTCTCGACAGCACCGCCCGCTGGTTGCGCATGAGCAGTTCCAGCACGTCGAATTCGGTGCGGGTGAGGTCGAGCGGTCGCCCACCGCGATGGGCCTGCCGGGTGACCGGATCGAGGGTCAGGTCGGCCACCGCCAGCGCCGCCGCCTGCTCCGGCAGATCGAAGGTGCTGCGCCGCAGCAGGGCGCGCAGCCTGGCCGGCAGTTCCTCGGTGTCGAAGGGTTTGGGCAGATAGTCATCGGCGCCGGCGTCCAGTCCGGCGACCCGGTCGCCCACCTGATGCCGCGCGGTCAGCACCAGGATGGGCAATCGGCTACCGCGCCGCCGCAGCAGCCGGCCAGCGACAGGCCGTCCAGCTGCGGCATCACCACATCCACCACGGCCAGATCCGGGCCTTCCCGATCCAGCAGCTCGAGCGCCTCCCGCCCGTCGCGGGCGAGCAGGACGCGGTAGCCCTCGAAACGCAGCAGCTGATCGAGGGTGGAGCGAACGTTCGGGTCGTCCTCGGCGATCAGGACGGTCGCGAGGTGCTCACGCGCCTGCGTCGATATGGTCATCTGTCCAGTTTGCGGCATGCCGGACGCCACAACCACCGCGACCTCAGTCGGTGACCGGCCGCACCGCGATCGGCGGGACCGCGCCGATGCAGTCGGTAGAACCCACCGCGCCCGTGCGGACGAACTCGGTGATCACGCCCGCCACACAACCGCTGGGTTCGACCTCGGGCACATGACCGGTATTGGGCACCGAGACGAAGGTGGCATCCGGGAACGCCGCGGCCGCCAGCTTGCCGTTCGCATCCGGGGTGATGGCATCCAGATCACCGGAGATCACCAGCACCGGCACCGGCGGGCGGAGATCGCGGATCCGGTCGGGCCGCTGATGGTCCGCGAGGCCGGGCCAGCGCAGGCAGACGTCGCCGCCGTCGCGTTGCCCGCTGAGCCAGCCGGATGTACTGAATCCACCCAGCGTCGGTCCCACCGTGGCCAGGGCATCGCGGTACTGCTGCTCCCGTCGGGCCGGCGGGGCATCCATCGACCACAGGGTCGGGTAGTCGTTGCAGGCAACCGCCAGGTAGGAGTCGACGTTCTCATACCCAGCCCCGCTCAGTGCGACGCGGACGAATTCACGCAGCTCGCCGTCGTCGCCGCGCGCCGCGGCGTGCAGTGCCGAGGGCAGCAGCCCGAGGGCACCGATCTCCGCGGGCCGCGCCCCGGCGTTGGTGGTGGCGGCCTCGAACACGAGGTTGGCCAGTTTGCCTTCGTCCAACCGCATCGGCTGCGGATCGTGCACCTGAATCGGTGTCTCGCGCAGCCGCGCGGCCACCGCGGTCAGATCGGCCACCGCCGTGCTGCCGTCACAGACGCGGCTGCGTTCGCAGATCCGGTGCAGCGCCAGCGACACCGCCTCCGCGTTGGGTCGCTGGAACCGATCGAAATCGGCCGGATAGGCGCCGCTGAGGACCATCGACCGCACCCGATCCGGATGACGCTGCGCATACACCGGCATCAGGTAGGTGCCGTAGGAGATGCCGTAGAGCACCACTGTGTCGATGCCGAGGTGTGCGCGCACCGCGTCGAAATCGTCGGCCGTGGCCGCCGAGGTGTAGTCGGCGGCGCGCGCGCCGAGCGTCGTCCCGCAGGTCTGCACCGCGGCCTGCTGCCGTGCACGGGTGCCGAAGGCGAAGGCGTCGTCGTCGAGGCCGCAGTCCAGCGGGCTCGACACCCCGGTGCCCCGCGCATCGATCAGCAGCAGGTCGTGATCGTCGAGCAAACCCTGTGCCAGCGCCGCGGCCTCGGCAGCGTGGGCGATCATCGGCACACCCGGCCCACCCGGATTCGGCAGCACGGTCCCGGCGGCCGGTTCGTCGGCCTTCGCACGTCGCACCAGGGCGTAGCCCACGTCCACGGTGCCGAGGCCGGGTTGTTCCGCGACCAGGGGGCGTTCGACGACACCGCAGTCGACCGCGTGCCCGGCCACCGTCGGACACCAGGGCAGACCCTGCTCCCCCGCAACCGAATTCGTTTCGCCACAGCCCGTCACCGAGCCCGCAACGACAGCGGCGATCATCGCCACCACTGCCGAACGCCTGAATCCACCCATACCGGGGCACCTTTCCGATCCACCGCCCCGGAATCGGCCCGGAACGCTCCTGGCGATCCTGCGGCAACGATCGCAAAGCACCCTCAAGCCGATGACAAAGGAATGTAAGGATTCGCCACCCATCGCCGCGGTGAACGGCTCGCCCCGCCCCGTCTTCGATCCGATGGCACCGCGCTCAGGGCAGCGCAGACCTCCGACCGCCGCCACCGCGGTGGTACCCGATCATGGCAGTGCCGGGGTACGGGTGGAGGCGCGGCCAGTGCGGCGCGCCCACAGGGCGCGCGCCAATGCCGGACCGGCGACGCGGGCACGGCGCGCCCGGCTCACGGTCGCCCGGCGGGCGAAGACCGCGAAATCATCGGCCTCGATGCGATCGAGGATTTCGCCGTAGAGCACGGCGGCGGTGGCCACACAGGGCCGCGATACCGGGTGCAGCAGCGCGATACCGGGCCGGGCGATGCGGTACCAGTCCCGGGTGATGGCGTGCTGGGCGGCCAGCGCCGCCCGGACCCTGGAATCGGTGCGCCGGTGGTCGCGGCACCAGTGCAACCGGTCCCGGTCCACGTCGAAAGCGGCCAGTTCGTCTGCGGGCAGATACACCCGGCCGCGGTCGAGATCTTCGGCGATATCGCGCAAGAAGTTGGTGAGCTGGAACGCTTTACCGAGCGCGGCCGCGTACGGTGCGGCGTCGTCGGCGGGCACGATCGTGCCGAGGACGGGCAGCACTTGCAGGCCGATCACCTCCGCCGAGCCGTAGACGTAGCGGTCCAGCGCGGCGCGATCGGGATAGGCGGTGACCGTCAGGTCCGCGCGCATCGAGTCCAGGAAGGCTCGAAACAGCGCGTGGTCGAGCCCATAGCGGGTGGCGGTATCGCTCACCGCAGCGAGGATCGGGTCGCTGCGGTCGCCGGAGCGCAGGCTGTCGAACAGCTGCCGGGACAGGGTTTCCAGGCGGATCTCCGGGGTTTCGCCGGTGGGGTCCGGCTCGTCGACGATGTCGTCGGCCCAGCGCGCGAACCCGTACAGGGCGTGGATCGCCGGGCGCTGTGCCGGTGTGAGCAGGCGCGTGGCGAGAAAGAAGGTGCGGCCGTGTGTGGCGTTCAGCGCGCGGCAGCGCCGGTAGGCGCGGCGTAGCCGTGGGTCGGTGATAGCCGCGGCGTCGAGTTCGGCGCTGATCATGAACGTGTGCCCCCTGTCCAGGCGATGGTGGTGCCGGTGCCCGGGGCGACTGCCCCGGTGATGCGGTCTGCGGCCAACCGGCCCGATAACAGTGCGGTGGGGACACCGACGCCCGGAACGGTGCCGCACCCGGCCAGAACCGCGTTCGAAACCCCGCGCGGGAGGTTGGCTGGCCGGAACGGCCCTGTCTGGCTGAAGGTGTGGGCCAGCGAAAACGGTGTTCCCGCCAGCATTCCCTGACGAGCCCAGTCGGCGGGTGTTGCCAGGTGCACGATGTCGGCGTGCTCGGCGAAGCCGGGCACCAGCCGCGAGTCGACGACTCCGGCCAGTTTCCGACCGTAGCCGTACCCGCTGTGATCCCAGCCCAGATGCGGCCCGAGGTCGAGGTTGGGTACCGGGGCGAGCACGTAGTACAAGTCGCGGCCTGCCGGCGCGAGTGCCGGGTCGGTGGAGGTGGGCCGGGTGATCAGCAGTGAGGGATCGCTCATCAGTTCGCCGCGGTCGATGATCTCGTCGAAGGTGCCGGCCCATGCCTCACCGAACAGGATGCTGTGGTGGGCGGTCGCCGCGCCGGTCGGCATGCCGGCGTGCAGCACAACCGCCGATGGTGCCGGCCGTAGGCGAAGCGGGCGCCTGGGCCGGCGGTCCAGCAGCTCGTATGCGGTGTCGAGTTCGGTGGCGATTACGACAGCGTCGCAGGTGATGCGCTGTCCGCAGGTGGTGTGTATGGCGGTGATGCGGCCGTGGCGCTGTTCCAGTTCGGTGACCGTGTGGCTGTAGCGGAGGTCCACGCCCGCATCGCGGGCAGCTGCTGCCAAGGCGTCGGGCAGAGCCCGCATTCCGCCTCGCGGGAAGTACACACCACCGACGGTGTCCATGTAGGCGATCACCGCATACAGCGCCAGCGCACGTTGCGGCGAGACTCCGGCATACAGGGATTGGAAGGTGAAGACTCGTCGTAGCCGCGGGTCGGTGAGGAACTGGCCGATCACCGCATCGAGGCGACGGAATCCGCCGAGGGCGACGAGACGGGCCAAGGCCGGGGTCACCAGCGATAGTGGTGAATCGAAGTTCGCAGCGATGAACCGTTCGAGCTCGACGCGATAGATCTCGCTCAGCCAGGCCCGCAGTCTGCGATATCCGGCGACCTCGACCGGGCCGGCGAATTCGGCAATCGCCTGTTCCATCGCCTCGGCGTCGTGGTGGACGTCCAGCATGCTGCCATCGGCGAAACACGCACGATAGGCCGGCACCAGCGGCTGCAGTTCGAGTCGGTCGCCGAGTTGTTCGCCGACCGCGGCGAGGGTGTCGCCCACGATGTCGGGCATGGTGAGCACCGACGGGCCGGTGTCGAGCCGATACCCGTCGACGTCGCGCCGCCCGGCACGGCCCCCGGGTACCGGGTCACGCTCGACCACCGTGACCGTCCGTCCGCGCCCGGCGAGATGCAGCGCGGCGGATAGTCCGGCCAGGCCTGCACCGACCACCACGACATGGTCGGTTTTTCCGGCAACGGTACGCATCTCGGCATCCTTTGATCGTGAATGGGGTTGATTCGGAGCTGGCGTCTCAGTGCTCGCGCTCTGTGCACAACAAGGCCATTCGCCGTAATGACGTGGCGGCCGAAGGATCGAGAACGCCGTTGTCGAGGATCTCTTGTGCGAGCTGGAACCGTTCGGTGATCATCTGCTCGGCCCGCTGCGCAGCGCCGCTGTCGACGATCACGGTCAGGGCTGCCTGGACCGCCTTCTCGTCGACCTCGCGACCTGCCCACAGTTCATGCAGCCGCGCCCGGCCTGAGGGGCCGGTCAGGTGTTCTGCCAACGCGACGACAGTGGTGGCCTTGCGTTCGTACAGGTCTGCCCCAGTGGGTTTTCCGGTGACTGCGGGGTCCCCGAAGACGCCGAGCACATCGTCACGGATCTGGAAGGCCTCGCCGACGACGGCTCCATATTCGCCGAGCGCCTGCATCACCGCAGGCGGGCATCCGGCCATCGCCGCACCCAACTCCAGGGGTCTGCGTACGGTGTAGTTGCCGGATTTGCGGCGCGCGATGTCGAGCACGTCGCCGAGTGCCGGAATCCGTCGTGCATCGTTGAGCAGGTCGGCCAGTTGCCCGATGGCCAGCTCGGTACGCATCGCATCGTAACGTGGCCACACGCGCGCCAAATCCGTTCCTTCGATGCCGCTTTCGCGGAGCATTCGTTCGCCCCACACCAGGCACAGATCGGCGAGCAGGACCGCTGCGGAATCACCGAAACGCGACGACGACCCCGACAACCCCTGCTCGGCGTGCCAGGCGGTCAGGCTCCGGTGCGCGCACGGGCGGCCGCGGCGGTTGTCGGCGGCATCCATGACGTCGTCCTGTAGCAACGCGAACGCGTGGAGCAACTCCAGGCTCGCCGAAGCGCGGAGGGCGGGCGTGGATTCCGTTGCACCGCAGAGCCAGCCGAGGTACATGAAGGTCGGGCGCAAATATTTGCCGCCGGAAACGAAATCGCACACTATCCGGCCCGGTTCATCGAACCCGGCGGTCACGAGTTCCTCGCCACACCGGGCGTCTACGAACTGCTCGATCTGGGTACGCAACTCATTCTCTACCTGTTCGTGCCACGTCTGGAATGGGTCCCGCTGGGCGCCGTCTGGTCCGCCAGAGGATGGCGGCTGCGGGCGATGTTGTGAACGTCCTGTCCGCTGAATGTCATGGCGTGCGACAAACTGCATCGTTTCCGAGTCGGATATTCTCATTGGGCCGTCCTCTCGTCGGGGTGCGGGAGCGGCCCGTGGCCGCGGCCTGAGGCAGTGCCGGCCGTGGACCGCCGCGCGCACGATGCGATGGGTGGCGTCTTCGAGCGCGTGGACCGAGCATGCGCCGGCTGGTATGGCTGCGCTGGCCCATACGGGTCCGGCCAGAAGCAGACGCCGGACCCGGACCCGGCGACTATTCCTCGATTCGGCGCGTCTCTCACCTCATCGAGACGCAGCCCTGCAAAGTCTGGAAGTCCCCGGCGAAGCCGAGGCCGCCGGTGCAGGTCGGTGTCGAGGTTCCGGTGACGGTCACCGTGGCTCCCGGACCGGCGATACCGATGGACAACCCCGGCCGCACGCCCATGGTCGAGACCTGCGCGCCCGGACCCACGGCGATCGCGGCGGGGCCGGACAGGAATTGGGAGGTGGACGCGGCGATTCCGCCGTTCGCGGCGATGGCCAGCGACAGGCTCGTGGCCGCGGCGTCCGCGGCGGCGTCGCCACCGAGGCCGTATGCCGCGGCGGCACCACCCGCGTCGCTTTCAGCCGAGCACGACGCGCCGGCCTCGCCTGCGACGACGACCGCCTGACCGGGTGCTTGGCACGACGCTGGTGGCGCAGCTCCGACAGTAGGCCCTGCGGCCAGTGACCACGCCGAGGCCGCGCCCACGCTCACCAGCAGTCCGAGCGTACGTGTGGTTGTGAGATGGAACATGACGATCTCCCTCGTTCTCGATTGCCGGTCGCTCCCGCGTCGGGCTGCGCACGGACGCGCCGGAACTTCCGCCCGTGGTCTTCACACTACCCCGGATAACGATGCAGAATCGATGCATCGCGTAGATTTGCGCGCGGGCGTCCACGGAGATCGAGCCGACGGCGCGGGCGCACCCACAGCAACAGAACGATCAAGAGCCATCTCGCGGCAACAGGCCTCACGGCCATAGAAATCGCCACCGCCACCAGGGCAGCCGCGTGGTAGTTGTCGATCGGCCCACTCGTCCATCCGTGACGGGTATTGGCCGCAGCGCACCGGGCCTCGGTGACCACGGTCGGTGGCGACAACTCCGCCTCAGGTGATGTCTCAGAACAGGAAGACGGTAAGGATATGAGGTGCGTAGTTTTCGGAGCCACCGGATACATCGGCGGCCGGTTGGTGCCCGAACTGCTACGAGCGGGTCACCAGGTCCGCGTCGTGGCCAGAACACCAGCGAAACTGAACGGGGCCCCATGGCAGGACCGGGTCGAGGTGATGCGCGGCGACGTCACCGCCGAGGCGAATGTGCATGCCGCGGTCGCCGGCCAGCAGATCGTCTACTATCTGGTCCATTCATTGACGCGGCGCGATTTCGCCGATGTCGATCAGCGCGCAGCGCGCACGGTTGCGGCGGCCGCGCGATCAGCCGGGGTCGGGCGCATCGTCTACCTCGGTGGCATCGTCCCGGACCAGACCTCGCTATCCCGGCATCTGGCATCCCGCGCCGAGGTCGGTGCGATCCTGCGGGAATCAGGGGTGCCCACCGCCGAACTGCGCGCCGCAGTGATCATCGGATCCGGCTCGGCCAGCTTCGAGATGCTGCGCTACCTGTCCGAACGCCTGCCCGCCATGGTCACCCCGCGCTGGGTGCACAACCGGATCCAGCCCATCGCCGTCCGCGATGTGCTCCATTACCTGGTGCGCTCGGCTGACCTACCCGTCGACGTCAGCCGGAGTTTCGATATCGGTGGGCCGGACGTCATAACGTATCTGACGATGATGCGGCAGTACGCAGCCGTCGCCGGACTGCCTCGCCGCATCATGCTCCCCGTCCCGGTACTCACCCCATGGCTTTCGGCCCAATGGGTCAACATCGTCACTCCGGTTCCGCGTGCCCTGGCCGTCCCCCTGATCGAATCCCTAGTGCACGAAGTGATTTGCCACGACCACGACATCGCCGACTACATACCGGCCCCCGAAGGTGGACCGACCACCTATGAACGGGCCGTCGAACTCGCGCTCGCCCGGATCCGGAACGCCGACGTCCCGACCCGGTGGTCGGACGCCGATACCGCCCGCGCGCCGTCGGATCCGCTGCCCACCGATCCCGACTGGTCCGGCGGATCGCTGTATGAGGATCTTCGTGAACAGCACACGACTGCTGATCCGGAGACCCTGTGGGCGGTCATCGAATCAATCGGCGGCGAGAACGGCTGGTACTCCTTTCCACTGGCGTGGTCGCTGCGCGGCTGGATCGATCGCCTCAGCGGCGGGGTCGGACTGCGCCGAGGCCGGAAGCACCCGCATCGTCTACACCCTGGCGAGGCCCTGGACTGGTGGCGCGTCGAGCACATCGAGCGCCCCCGCTTGCTGCGTCTGCGCGCCGAAATGCAGGTCCCCGGATCGGCCTGGCTCGAACTCGGCGTGGAGCCCGAACCCGATGGTGGAGCTCGCTACCGGCAGCGCGCCGTATTTCAGCCACGCGGACTGGCCGGACATCTCTACTGGAAAGCGATCACGCCGTTTCACGACGTCGTGTTCGGCGGGATGGTCCGCAATATCATCGGCACCGCCGAACAACGGGCGGCAGCCTCGGAGGGTGCTCGCCGCCGGTAAAGCACATGCGCATCAGAATATTCCCACTCGGAATAGCCCCAGGCTCGACCTATTTAGCCACCTCGGCCCCGACGAATGCACTGGTTTCGCACGGCCGGTGATCACCACCCGGTCTTGTCGAGGCAGCCTTCGGCGCGGCGCGGCGGGTCGGCCATGTCGAAAAGAGTTGCTGGTTGCCTGGCGAGAGATCGGCAGCGACCCGAAGGAGGCGCCGCAGCCATTGATCGGCAAGTTCTCCTCAGATGACCGCATCCAAGTGCAGGTCGGCGCGTCCGTCGGGGACGAAGAAGCAGCGACGGTGTCGCCGCAGCAATCGACTGTTCAGGCGCCGATAACCATGGACGGCGGCTATACCTTCGACACCATCGAGCACAATGGCATCTGGCCAGCGGACGTGGAGGCGATACCAGCGTCTGCGGCGATCTACGCCAGGTCCGGCTCGGTGCAGCTCCCGTTCGATTCGGGTAGCGGTTTCGGTCAATGCCGCGGCGACCTGTTCGGGGCTACCGGTGTTGCCGGCCTGCCAGCACGGCGATCCGCAACCACCGCCTGGATGGGAGATTTCGACCAGGTACATCAGCGCTGGAACCGGGTGCTCGGTCGCCTGGTCTACCTTGCCAGAGCCAGACCCTGCTGGGCCGGCGCATACCGCAACGCGCCGCCAGCAAACATGGAGCACGTCTCGCGCGGTGTCTATTCAGCCGGATCATCGAGTAGGCGCAGGTCCGGGGGCACGAGGGTGGTGCTGTCGAGAAGTTCCCGAATGAGGTTGTGGTTCAACATATTTCCGATCGGCTCCCCGACCTCTTCGCGGGTCAGCCCGGACACTCCGGCAGCCGAAAGGCGGGATCTTACTCCGCTGACCAAGTGTTCGACCTTCTTGGCGGTCCAGCCCTTGTCCGGTTGCAGCTCGGCCAGATGTGTTGCGGCCAGGTTCCAGGAGACCGGTTGCGGATAGTGGTCGTGCAGCAGATAGCGCTGTGCCAGCGCTACCAGCACCACCCGCTCGCTCGGCGACAACCGCCACGCTCTTGGCGGATGGGTGAGCGCGTTCGGACCCGCCGAGCTGGCTGCGTCGTCTCCGCTGGCTACATGCAACTCGATCAGATGCTCACGAGAGGCGGTGCCACGCACGAAAACCGGTGTGTATCCGATATCGAGCGGCACCGGCTCCTGTTGCGGAAATAAGGTCAAAGAACCGGAGACGCGTATCGGTCGGCGACCGGTGTTGGCCAGCCACCATCGCCGGTCGCGGTGGACCAGCAGACCGTGGCGCCTACTCACCCCTGGGTCGTATCCACCGACGCAAATGTCGACTACGTCCCAGTCGCGGCCGAAAACGATACGACTGCCCTCGATCGGGCCAGCGGAGTACTGCGCGCTGATCGACAACAGGTGGATGGTGCCCGCGGGCGCCTCGGGAACACCGTATGCCAAGCTGGCCCGGCGATCTGGCATGTCGACCTCCTCGAGTGTTGGTCCCAGCTTCCCAGACCCGGGTGGGACCCCTCCCGCGATCAACTCACACCGGCGGCAACGCCGAAGCTACCGATTCGGCCACCCGGGTAGCGATCTCACAGCGCCGCTCCGCCGGTTGCGGCCCTGCGACCACCACAAGCACGAGTTCCATCGCGGTACGGGAGTATTCGGTGGTGTATTCCCGGTGCACGATGTCGATGCGGCAGGTGTTGGATCCGAACCCGTTGACGGAAAGGAAACTGCGGTGCCCGGCCAGATTCAACGGCCTGCCGTTACTCGCGTTCAGCGGCGGATTGCGGTCGAAGAACACCGCCAACGACCCTGGGCTGGTGGTGCTGCTCCACCGGCACAGCCAACGCCCCAGGCCCACCTCCGGCCGCAGCGCGTCGACACCGGGATCTTGCGACAGACCTTCCAGGCTGGGCAGTGTGCAGGCGTCGAGGTTGAACAACGAATCCGACGAGACCGGCCCCGTGCGCCGCACGATGCCGTGGCGGGTCAACTTGTGCACGACACCGGTGGTCGCGGCTTCGGCGACTTCGCACAGCGCCTCTCCACCGACATTGGTGAGAGCCTTCACCTGAATCTGATGCCGGTCCGGCAGCAGCACGGTGCGCTCGCACTGATCGCTGCGTTCGGTGATCCGCACGATTTCGAGATCGCCCACGCGCTCGATTCTGCCCTCCGGTTCGAGGTGTGTGGGGTTCTCGAATGAGATCTGCACATTCACCTCCTTGCCGCTGACCGGCCGGATCATGAGGTCGCAGCGATTGAAGTTGCCGAGGTCGGCTTCGACCTGAACTGGTCCGAACCGCGCTACGGAGTCGGGATCGGCCACCGAGCAAGGGTCGATCGTGCGCGGGTCGCCGAGGTCGAGGCGGTGTCCCTGCTCGACGGGCGGGCTTGTGGGCCACCACCTGAGGCCTGCCCCTAACGCGAGTGCGCCAACAGTCGCGAGGATCAAGGAAATCCGTAGCGCCCGTGCACCGAAGGCGTCCCGCCACCGAATCGACCGACACAGTCCGGCCGGGCGCCGACTGCTCAGCTACCCCGGACAGCATTCGCTGCGCCTGCTCCGCGGTGGGACGCTGTGTCGGCGATACACGCATCAGCTGAGCCAGTACCGGCGCGAGGGGCCCAGCTCTGCGTGAGGACGCGACGTCGCCGTCCATAGCGCGCCGCAACAGCGCCATAGGATTCTCATCGGTCGAGCCGAACGGACTGCGTCCTTCGACCGCCGCGTACAACGTCGCTCCCAAAGCGAATACATCCGACGCGCAACTCGGCCGGCCACCGTTGGCGATCTCCGGCGCCAAATAGCCTGGCGTGCCGGGCACCAGCACCGCCCCGGTAAGGGTGACATCGCCGTGCACGTCCCGGGAGATACCGAAATCGCTGAGTCTGGCTCGGCCGTCGGCTGATATCAGGACATTGGCGGGGCTCAGATCGCGGTGGACGACACCGGCCTCGTGGACCGCCAGAGCACCGGCGAGTTGGGCGCCGTAGCGCGCGACTTGTTCAGTCGGGAGTGCGCCCAGTTGGACCAAGGTCTGGCCCGACACGTACTCCATGACCAACCACAGCTCGCCGTCCTGCCTCGCGACATCGAAAACCTGAACCACATGAGGGTGGCGAACCCGCGCCAACAACCGCGCTTCGCGCCGCAGCACCTCGGCGTTCACGGCTCGAGCGTGCTTGAGCGCTACCTCGCGGTCTAATTCCTCGTCGTGGGCGCGCCACACCACCGCCTGGCCGCCCGCCCCTGCTTGTTCGATCAACCGGTACCGTCCGGCAATCAGCTGACAAGCCTGCACGCCCACTCCGATCCGCACCCCAAACCGCACAGTTCAGTCTCCGCCGCACGGACTTACGTCGCCCAGTAACCTACAACCCGAACGCCTCCGGTTCGACAGCGAAATCAAGCGGGGTCGGCGACGCGAAATCCCGAACAAAGTGGCACAGGCATACGACGTGTTCTGCGTGCATCTATGTCGGCAAAGGCGAACACCACGCCGTGAGTTGTTGATCGTGGTCGATCAACCCAACATCATCAGCGCACTGCCGTTGAGCGTCACCCGCGCCTGCGTCCACGACATCGCGCAAGTAGCCCGGTTGTCGATGCGTCGCATCGCCGACGCCGCTCGCACCATGCCGCACACGCTGCGTCGAGTCCACACGGGCGATGAAACTCGCACCGAGCTCGGTGTCCTCGTCGGGTTCGACGACGACCTCGCCGGGGAAGCGACCCGCACCAGCAAACGCATCCGCGGTCGTTGCAATGGCTTTCCGGTGGTGCCCCGGAACTCAGGATTTCAAGACGCCTGCGTAGGCCGAAACAGCGAAGAACAGATTCAACAACAGCACCGCAACGCCGAGGCCGCCCAACACCCACGCCAGCTCGACGCTCCCGCCCCACAGCGCCACGAGCAGACCCGCGGGCACGCCGAGCAGCGGCGCCAGCGCGATCGCCGCCATGGTGCCAAGACAGCCCGAGTCATCGCGCCACGTGAGCCATGCGGAAACGATCACAGCGGGCAGGACCGTGCCGACGACGCATCCGGTGACGACCGTGCGCCAATCACCCGATACCGACCAGACGATCGCGCCGACAGCAGCCGGCACCGCAACGCCCACGATCACGATGAGTTCCGGCGCTTTGACGTAGATCTGGTCGACCAGGTCGGTATCACGGTTCAACCGCCTGGGGAACATCGTTCGACCGGCCGTGTAGTAGAGTCCCCCGGCTGCGGTCGCCGACGCTGCGGCACCTGCGGCGATCGTCGGCCAGATCTGTTCGGTGGTCCACCAGCCAAGGCCGCCGACGGCCAGCCAGACAAGGGCGGTCAGCGCGAAAATTGCCTGTATCCAGCGAGGAGCCGAGTGTACGTCGGGATCGTCATTCCACCCCATGCGGGACCTCCAGGCGTGGCCAGAAGCACCACAACGATATCGGTGCTAGCCAAATCGGCACGCTCCCAGTGTGTCCGGAGTGGCCGGGACCGGTCCCGGCACGTGTGTTCCGTGTCGCTGCAGATCGGCGACCGCCGTGATCGAAACTGGAACCCTCAGGGGCTGGCCGTCGCGCGCAAGCGGTCGGCGAGCGCGCGGAAGGCTAGGTCTGTTGGGTGGGAGGGGTCCCGGGTCACAGGCCCATAGTTCTGCGGGAGCGGGCTCGAACTCGGTTCGAGTGTCCGACGACCCGGAGGGGCAAGCGTCGGGAAGTCCACGACACTCGGTGGGGCGCGCCGGGGGCGCAGGGGTCCTCAGACACAGATCGGCTCGGCGCGGATTCGCAGCGACCAACGGCCATACTCGAGGAGAGTTGATCGCGTGCCGGAGAACTCAGACCGGTACTACCGTCCGGTGATCAAGGACGCGCTGGCCGACTTCCTCTTGGAAACGACTCGGGTCGGCAGCGATCGATGAGCTCGATGGCCATGAGCCCGCCAGATCCATGGTTGGTCGTGACTTGCCCAATCCGCCCAAGCCCTGGGAGAAGCCCACTGACGATATCGTTTGCTGCGTGGTCTGCACCCGTCCCATGGTGTGTTCGATCGCCGAGAGTCTGTATCTCAGCCGCTTGATCGAGCCGTGGCCGTGTCCGCCGGTCCGGGTACTCGCCGCACGTTTCCGCGAACACCCGGGTTATAGGTCGTCGTGGCGTCCGGAGTCGTGAAACTTCGGCACCACATGACGTGCGGCCGGCG
Organism: Nocardia sp. CDC519; assembly: GCF_059509835.1. Classification (NCBI taxonomy): domain Bacteria; kingdom Bacillati; phylum Actinomycetota; class Actinomycetes; order Mycobacteriales; family Nocardiaceae; genus Nocardia; species Nocardia sp. CDC519. The sequence continues at coordinate 6,527,797 of NZ_CM183377.1, forward strand.
AACAGACGGGACCGCCGAAGCAGTCTCCGGCACCATAAATGGGCGAGCCCAGCCCACTGCGTCTCGTGCTCTACCAAGCAGAGCGACGAAGCGTCCGCGACCGTCCGATGTCGTACGTCTGGGCGTGGATGCCTGGTCGCCCTTGCGCCGACGGCCGCGATGCGTATGCGCCGAAGGGCGGGCAGGGTTCACCTCGAGAAGCCGACCGAAGCGCAGTACTTCCATCTCCCGTCCTCCTTCGCGAAGTAGTGACGAGTGGTCGAACCATTTCCCAATTTCGTCACCTGGCCATCGTTCTCGACCTCGAATTGCCCACTCACTCTGGCGCTCGCCTGATCGCCGGTGATGTCCGTGACGACCACCGCATCGACCCGCATGCGGTATCTGGCCTTGTCGAGCTTTTCGCGTTCAGACACCGGTTGCCGGTCATACTGTTCGCGGTCGGCCTGGCAGGTCGTGGCCACCGCACCGCGCGGCCCCTCGGAATTCAAGGCTTCGATTTAGTCCCGGATCGCTTCCTCGATCTTCTTCTCGTCGGAAGCGAAAGGCCCGACGCCCGCAGTGATCAGCGCTATCCCAATACCCACCAGAACCAGTACCAGCACCGCGGCGCCGACGAGCAACTGCAGACCCGCTCGCCTGCGCGACTTCGTGGCATCGTTACTCGTCATCGTTACCACTTCCTCTGTCGACTTGCGCGTGTTGTGCCGAGTTGGGCGTTGATCGGCTGAATCTCTAAGGTAGCGGCGCGATTCGGGAGGGGTCCCACAGCGAGTGGCTACGTTCAACCGAGCTGGGGAACGCCGGGCTCGCATCGGCTCGATCACCATCCGATTGATGCCTCACGCCGCGGAGATCCCGAAATGTCCGAAAGCCCGACCCGGCTCCCTGACCTAGGCAAACATGGAGGTCGTATGCCACCCGAGTCACAACCCCGATAGTGGAGAGTCGTGATGTCCGACATCATCGACCACCCCGATCTCACCTGCAGTCGGGAACACCACGGACTGACAGATCTTCGCGGCCGGATCCCTTTCGAGCCCCGTCCAGAAAAGACCGCAGGAGAAGATTCTTGGCTACCGCGATCCTGGCATTGACCCTGGCGGGTTGTTCGATGACGGAGAGGGACCGTGCCCCAGATGGGGGCGGCCTCTACAGTGGCGAGGATATCGAGAACCCGTGTGTGCTGGCGGACTTCGTGCCGCCGTGGGCGCCGGTTCCGAACGCCGACTACGGGTCACCGAAACCGGAGAAACGTGACAACGGTGTCCGGCTGGTCCTGGAATGCCGACTCGATTTCGAATCGGCAGACAGCCCACGGGTGGTGAGTACCGCCGGAATCCGGTTGGAAGCAGACATCTTCAGAAACCGGGCCAACGCGCAGTCCTGGTACCTAACTCTCAAATCGGTCAACGACAAAAGTGACAACGGCGAGACCGTCAAGGCCATTCCGGGGCTGGGAACCCAAGCGCAAGCCGCCGCGCTCGCAAAGCCTGGTATCCGCGGACTATCCGCCACCTACGACTACGAGATCGTTGTGCTCGACGATAACCTCACGGTCGAATACACACTGCATGCCAACAGCGATGCTGTCGGCCTGGAGGAGATCCAGCGCGCGAGCATCGATCAAGTACGGCGGGTTCTCGACCGATTGAAAAGCTGAACAGGCACGGAAACCAGTGCTCGGACATCGGATCATGCTGCGGTCACGGACGCGCACATACCAGTGAACAACCGGGATCGACCCCGACACACCTATCCATAATGGATCTCGATTCCGCCCGTGAGGTCAGGATCGAGACACAAAACATTCAGCCTGGCGAGCTGATGCGGGCAATCGGCATTGCCTCTGGCGGCCGGGACCGGTCCCGCCTCAGGTGATCTACCGTCACGGCAACCGACTCACGAGAGGCCGACACTATGCGGAAACTCACCTACGCCATGAACGTGAGCCTGGACGGCTACATCGCCGCGCCCGGCGACGACCTCGGCTGGAGTGTGCCGAGCGACGAGCTGTTCCAGTGGTGGTCCGACCGGGCGAAGGCGCCGGCCATGGCGCTATACGGGCGCAAGTTGTGGAAGACGATGAGCTCCCACTGGCCGACCGCCGACCAGCAGCCTGGCGCCACACCGGCGCAGATCGAGTACGCCCGCCGCTGGCGGGACATGCCGAAGGTGGTGTTCTCCTCGACGAGTAGCACAGTCGACTGGAACACTCGCCTGGCCACCGGCGACGCGGTCACCGAGATCACCCGGCTCAAGGCCGAGGACGGCGGCCCCATGGACATCGGCGGCGCCACACTGGCCGCGGCGGCCATGCGGGCCGGACTGATCGACGAGTACGCGATCGTCACCCATCCGGTCCTGGTGGGAGGCGGCACGCCATTCTTCACGACCCTGGACAACTGGGTGAATCTGACCCTGGTGGAGACCCGGACGTTTCCTGACGGTGCGCTCCTGACCAGATACGAGACCAGGCGTTAAGTAGACCCGATTCGAAACAGGCCGGGCTGGCCCAAGAATCCGGGAGGACCGCCCCTCACCGGAGCAGACGTTCCACCGCGCGGACGGAACTACTCCATCGACGTCGGCGACACGGTCGAGGAACCGATTCCCGTCGCGATCGAAGCACCCTGCGGCCTGATGGCGCCCATAATCCGGGCACCTGGCCGCCCGGTATTCGCGATCAACCCGATGGTGGTGTCCCGCTACCGCGAACACCACACCTTGGCCCGCGCCAAATCCGACCACGCCGATGCCATGATCTTGCCCCACATACTACGCGTCGACGCTGACCTGCACCGCACACTTCCTGCCGCTTCCGAACTTGCCCAAACGATCTCGGTGTTGGCCCGGGGACCAACAGGATCTTGCAGACGACGCACCAAAGCTGGGTAACGACCGCCAATGTCGTCGCTGCCTTCCAACGACTGACTGGCCAGAACTGGTCACTGACACGGGAATGCCTCTCACCCCGCATCGGCCACTGAGGGGCTGCGGAACGAATGCAGTTGGCCGCACAGCAGTCGCACCCCTGTCCATCTCCCATTTCATTGCGGTGATGGCCACAGCAGAAGTGAGTCCGCTCCAGTAGATCTGATGGGCAGCTGGCCCGACCGAGCGCCCGGGTCCAGTATCCCGCCAGCGCACACACCACGGCAGAGATCGCATCAGGATCAATGTCCCGGGCGACAGGATGCGAGCCCAGGATCGATTCCGGATCGACCCTATGCACCGCCAGAATCGGTCCCCCGGACCACCAAGCCCAGCCACGCCGCACCAACGGAGGGCCACGCCCAATCCAACACCATCACTCCGCCGCCCGGGCGCACCACATAGTTGTCCGTCCGAAGATCGGTATGCAACAGCGTTTCCCCGACAAATCTGATTCCACCCCTATTCCGGAGCAGCAAGCCGACCACGTTTCGATAGCACCACTCACCCAAGTCACCCGACCACTTGCCACAGGCGCGGAGTCGTCCTATCGGAGGACGCGCACCGGCCGGCGCGTGCCATACGGTCGACGTATGGTGCCGCCGACCGCTTCCCCGCCGACCCGCGCCGCCGTATCCGCCGGAATTATCGTGGTATTCGCGGCTGTCACCGGTTGGTGGATGCTGCTCATCGATGGAGTGGACGCAGTCACCGGCACCGAGTACACACGTGGGGGGCATATCGTCCGGGCAGTGGGGGCAACACTGTTCGTGGTTCCCCTGATCGCGCTGATGCTGCGGTTCCCCGTCCGGCTCCGCTGGTCTGATCTGGGGATCACAGAATGGCGGAGCGGGTGGAAACAGTTCATAGCCGGTGCCGCCTGCTGGGCCGTCCCGGCGTTGCTCACCCTCGCCGTACTGGTAGGAGCAGGATGGACCGAGTTGACCGTGCGGGCGCCGGCGGCCGAGATCACCGACGCGCTGCTCGGACTCACCGCGCTCGTACTGCCCTACGAGACTGCAGTGGCGGCCTGGCCCTACAGCACACCGAGCAGTACCGAACGCGCCTGAACCGAGTGCTCGCGCGCATCGACTCGGTCGTGATCGCCACGGCAGCAAGCGACAGGCAGGCTTCAGTCGTGGACGAGCTTGTTCGTCGGCTGCGGCATCGCAGTGACGATCCGCATGTGGAAGAGCGGGCAATTCGCGGCGGCCGGAACCTGTTGTCGCGATTGGAGGACGCGGGGGGGGCTCGATCACTCACGACAAAATGTACAGGGTTGTCACAGTCGATGGTGCTGACGCCGATTCGCTTGCCGGATCGCTGGGCGAGCGAATCCTCCGCCGACATGCAAACTGTTCGGATAAGGGTGGTGAGAGCGCGTGAGCGTCCTGGAGGTCCTGCGGTTCCCGGTATTCCGGCGCGTGTGGGCAGGCCAACTGGTCAACATGGTCGGCGATGCCATGTTCGCGGTTGTCATTACGCTGTTCCTGGCCAAGCGCGATGACGGAGTACAGGCGATCGGCGTCGTACTCGCGTGCGTCGCGACCGGCGGTGTGGTCTCGCTGCTTATCGGCAGTGGCCTGATCGACAGATTCCGGCGCACCCGCGTGATCATCGTGTCGGACCTCATCCGAGCCGTCGCGGTCATCTCGATCCTGACCTTGGGAGTCGACGCGCCGCTGGTGGTACTGGCTGCGTTATCTCTGTGCATGGGCGTCGGTGGGGGTATCTACCGGCCCGCCTACGGCGCCCTTATCCCCTCCTTGGTGCCCGCTGATCATGTGCGTCCGGCCAATGCGCTACGGTCGATGTCGAACCGGCTGGCCGCCATCGTCGGAGCCGCGATCGGCGGTATCGCGGTTGCCTCGGCCGGCGCCGAGTTCGCCCTCGTCGCCAACGTCGCCGCCTTTACCGTCAGCGTCCTCACTCTGCTCGGCGTCGCAGATTCCGCACCATCCCGGAACGACGACGAATCGTCATTCCTCGAAGAGGCAGTCGGCGGGGCACGATATGTGCTGACGCAGCGGTGGCAGCTCGCCATCCTGATCCAGGGCGCTGTACAAATCGCGTTGGTTATGGGCCCGCTCTCGGTGCTCATACCCATGCTCTACGCCGAGGAATGGGACGGCCGCTTGGTCGGCTTGATCGTTGCCGCCGAAGCGCTGGGAGCGTTCGCGGGTTCAGCGTGGGGCGGCACAGTGCAAACCACACGCCCCGGCCTGTGGGGAATGCTCGCGCTTTCCGCGCAGCTTCCCCAGGTCGCTGCGGTCGCGATGGTCGCCCCCGCATGGGTCATCATTCCCGCCAGCGCCGTCGCGGGGATCGGACTGTCCCTATTCGGTGTCCTGTGGATATCGGCCCTACAGACCGGGACACCCCCCGACTTGCTGGGCCGCGTGCTGTCCATCGACGCCCTAGCGAATTCTGCCCTCAGCCCGGTCGGCCTGCTCCTGGCCGCCGCCACGATTCCCCTGATAGGGCCCGAACCAGTAGCTTGGGCCGCGGCAGTGATCCTGGTGGCCTCGATCGCTGCCGTCCTTCCCGTCCGCGGTGTAGCGAAACTGGGTAACCCTCAGCTCTCGCCGGAAATCAACGACTCGGCCCACCCAGAGACGGATGGCGAATCTCGCGAAGCGAGCCGTGACGAAGGCCGGTAGCGCAAAGGATGTCCGTAGCGTTACGGTCTCCACGAGGGGAGGCGAGGACAGTTGACAACCGAGCGCGCGGAAGACGCGGGCCTAGTCACCGGGTCCGAACTGACATCGCCGGATGCTGGTTCAATGCTCTGTGATCATGTGCGCGCGGCGCTGCGTGACAGCCTGGAGCGTCACCGTGGCGGTGGTGTGGTGGTCTTGTGCGGCTTCCCCGGTTCGGGCAAAACCACTGCGTCGAGGTTCGCCGCCGACTACGTGGGCGGGGTTCGGCTGGACAAGGATACGTTCGCACCGCTACTGGAGGAATCGGTGACCGAGCGGTTGACCGGGGATCGCTTCGACCGCGATTCCGCGCTCTACCGACAGGTGGTCGCGCCCGGCATCTACGATGGGCTGCTTCGCACCGGACTGGCCGTGGCTGCCCGCTGCCCGGTGGTGCTCGACGCACCGTTCCTTTCGCCGATCCGCGCGGCGGCCGCACGTCGCCTCAGCCTGGCCGACCATGTCCGCAGCGACTTCGGTCCGACCGAGGCGCCGATCACCACGATCTGGATGGATACCCCCAGCCACGTCATCCGTGCCCGGATCACCGCTCGCGGTCTCGACCGCGACAAGCCCAAACTCGCCGACTGGGCCACCTACCAAACAGAAGTCCTCGACAGCGGAGTCCGCGAGACAGCCCACGACGTCGTAGATCTCGTCATAGCCAACTGATCGGGACGGGCAATACCTACCGACCTCTGTTCGGATCTGCGCGTGCATCGAGCGACATCTCAGCGCGCATGAATCGTCTGATTTCGTCCTGTTGTGCGGCGGTGGCGGTCACCAACGGCGCCCGTACGTCCGCCGGGAAACCCGGCAGGCGTGCGCCGAGCGCAGCCTTGGCGAAGGCTATGTCCGAGACCGGCATCGCGCGCCGGTAATCGCTGTACCGGTCGAACCGCCCCTGAAGCCGCGCCGCGCGATCACGATCACCGGCCGCCACCGCGGCGGCGATCGCTACTGGCAGCTCGGCGACCGGGCTACCCGCCCCGGTGACGACACCGCCGAACCCGAGGTCGCCGACGCTCGCCCCGATACTGTCGTCACCGACCAGAACCTCCAGCCCAGGGGCGCGGCGCTGGTAGGAGCGGGTGATGTCACGGTCCTTCCCCGAGTCCTTCAGCCCGATCAACTGTCGATAGCGCGCCGCCAACCGGCCGACCATGTCCGGATCGAGGGTGAGCTGGGTATGGCGGGGAAAGTTGTAGAGCACGACCGGCACTCGCGCCGCGGCAAGGACCCGATCGAAGAACGCCTCGACACCGTCCACGCCGACACCGGCGAAGTAGAACGGGGCGATCAGCGCGACCGCATCGGCATGGTCATTGGCGTGCTCGACCATCGCGATGGCGTCGGCGACAGAGGTCGCACCCGCATGCACGATCACCTGCGACCTCCACCGGCGCCGGCACAGCTCGACAGCCGTGCATCGCTCCGCCATCGTCAAGCTGGGGAATTCGCCGGTGGTGCCGTTGACCAGAACACTACGAACTCCAGCATCGGCCAGCAGGTCCAAGTACGCGCCGAAAGCACCGGCGTCGATACCGCCCGCGCGATCGAACGGAGTGACGGCTGCAACGACGGGAGACAACAACGTGACCACCGTGGCAACTCTTCGCCCACACCCCGTTCGCCGCAACAGCAGACACCAGTTAGCGGCGTGCGCCTCCACCAACAGCCGCCGCCGACGGAATGGAGCGACAGAGATTGCCAACACGACACGCCTGACCGACTTCGGCTAGTTCCCTCACCCCGTCATGACTGCTGGGCCGAGTCGCGCGTGCCCGCGGCCGCGAGCTACACACCATCAGGGATCAGCGGGACGACCTTTTCGGCGAGCCCGACAGCTAGGTCGCAGGAGTAGAGGTGCCCGGTCTTCCGGTTGGACGGCATGTTGTCGACGCCGAATTCGAGGCTGCCGCCCTCCATGTCGACGTAGAGTTCGCAGCTGTAGGTGTCTTGGCTGTCTGCCTGATGAGTGGCCACGGCGGCACGGCCTGCCACCGTGGTATCGCGCACAATCTCGAGATGTTTGGCGTGGCGGATGTGGTCGAGTGTCAGATTGGTGACGCTGATGTTGGTGGCGTAGCCGTCGGATACCACCCATCGACAGCCCATCCATCTGGCCCCCTTGCCTCGGTTCCAGCTGTCGTCCTTGGTTGGCACGCCACCAGCGTTGGTGCCGTGCAGGCCTTCGGAGTCCAGCACCGACTGAGGAATATCGGTGCACGGGTTGAATCCGCTGGGCACCTCGTCGGCGATCGGACGCCCGTCCAACACCTGGCCTGCCGGTACGGCGGAGCCCTGCACGACGGACCCACACCCAGCCAGCAGCACGGCCGCGCCCAGCACTTGGAACACACCCGCAGTGGTGCGTTTGGTGTTCATTCAACCCCCATGGCCAAATCGGTGCCGTCCCCGGCCAGCACCAGCGTGGCCCGGTTCAAGGCGTCGAGGCTATCAGCAGCGCGAAGGAGCGTAGGCGAGGATCGACCAGAACAAACAACTGGCACCAGATCTTTCACGCGGACAGTGCGCTGTTGCCGAAGTCGCATCGCTAGTGGCTTCCTCGGCGCGAGGCTGGGCCGCGGACAGTGCACGGGTATGCTGACCGGCGATTCGTAAAGGAAGGGGGGTCCCGGTTCATGCATGCCGTGCTGAGGCTGCCGCCGGTAGTGGTGGCCGCTGCCGTGCTCGCGGGTTGTTCGCAGGCGCCGGCCGCCTCCACCGGCGACGGCCGGCCGATCATGGCGTCGGCAGCGCCGCAGACGTTCACTACGTTCGGGAAACAAGTGCCGTCGGGCGATCATGCGAAGTTGCGAGTAGCTGACCAGGTGCGATCGGTGGATCCGTGCGCGCTGATCAATCCAGACGCCCTCGCCCGCTACGGCCGTGTCGTGACTACCGGCCCATATATAGTGATTTCCGAATGCGTGGTGCGGGTGAAGGTGCCGGGGCAACGGCTGACGGCAACGGTCACCCTCGACTTGGCCGCCTACGAGCCATCCGAGCAGGACACACCAGCCGTGATCGCGGGTGAGTCGGTCGCGATGGACTCGATTCGGAACTCGAACTACCAATGCGCCTACAAGGTTCCGATGCGATTCCACTCCTCGGCACCCGACACGACCACCACCGCCGTGCCCGATATCGAGGAAGTGCCGCCGGTGCCGTATCTGACGGTGGTCGTCGACAGCCTTTCCCCACAACGCGACGCCAACTGCAAGGTTGCCGGCGAGGTTGTGACCCAGGTGGTGGCGGCGTTCGCCGAAAACCGAGTACCTCGACGCGACGCCGCGCGGGTGCGGGTGCCGTTGACCGACCGTCGCCCCTGCGAGCTGCTCGAACACCTTCCCGACGGGTTCACCGTCGACCGGTTCGACGCCACCACGACACCCTACGAATGCAAGTTCTGGTCCGGCAACGAGATCTTGGGCGCTTCGTTCACCGTCACCTACGGCAAACGCCCCATGACACCGATGAGCGCGGAAAAGATCGAGAACTTCGCCGGCCGCCCAGCCCTGGTCGAGGAGAAAGACAACCCGCTGGGCCCCAAAGACTGCTACCTGCGGTTCCCGGTCGGCGAGGCTGTCGACGGCGTCCTGCCCGGAGCCGAGGTCACCGAATCCGAACGCAGCAGCGCACGTATCCAAGCGATGGTGAAACTGTCCGGCAGCTGCGCCTCGGTGCGGAAGCTGGCGCCGGTAGCGGTCGAATTGTTCGGAGCCAACCAGTGAACCACTTGCGCAACCTCATCGCCGGGCTCGTGACGGTGTTGGCGGCCGGTTGCAGCATCTCCGTCGACGGGGCCGCGATCCCTGCCGGCTCGGGCTACCGAGCCAACATCGACGACGAAACGCGGCAGGCCTTGGCCGACAGAGATCGAGTGCGGCGCATCGACCCGTGCGGGCTGTTGGATCAGGCCGCTGTCACCGCGGCCGTGGGCCCACCGCGATTCACCGGCCCGGGAATCGACGCCGACGAATGCGAGATCCGGTTCGACCCCTCGACGCGAATCAACTACGTCGGTGTATCGATGTCGGTATCCGCGGTGGGCGACGGTGGCACGAAGTTCCAGGTCGGTGACCGCACCGCATACACCCTCGACGGCGGCGACCTGTGCCACATCAGCCTGACCTACGACGACAACCGCGCATTCTTCTACGCGATCAGTGGCAACTCAGACCAACTGTGCCACAAGCTACGCCAGATCGTCATCGCCTCCGCACCACTGCTGGACAACCCACCCCAACGCGCAGACTCGACCACCATGCCCGACACCACCAGCTGGAAGCTCGACCCATGCACCGGCCTGACCGCCGCCTTCGCGCCCGGCCAAACCTTCGACTTCCTCGGCCTCAACCCCTTCGAATGCGACGTCTACGCCGGCGAATACGACAGCGACAACCCAGCCAACCGATACACCGTCAGATACATCAACGTCTCCACCGGACTAGCACGCTACGTCGCCGACGAAGACCGGCGACTACGGATCGTCGGCGTCGACGCCACTGAATCCAGCGGCGACAACGAGTACTGCCAAATCAAAATCTTCGTCGGCGCCGACCACACCTTCCCAGTCATGAACCACGACGGCGTCACCGAACAATGGCTCGAAACCATCCACGTCACCGGCCACGGCTGCGCCGAAACCCGCCAGATCGCCGTCGCCGCAGTCAAAGCCCACAAAAACCGATAGCGGAAAGGTCTCTGCACCAACTGCCGGGACGGCCCATCAGCTACCAATCCCGAGCCGCGACCCCCACTCCAAGCCGCTGCAGGCGTTCGACCAGCCGTCGCGCTCCCACGCGTCTCACGCAGCCGGCCTGGGGTCTTGTCCAGATTACCGTGCAACTCGGTGTGATTCGAGAGCGACGACAGCGGGCCTCAACACACAGGTCGAACTCGTGTGTTTCGACCATTTCACAGATGCCGCACCGCAACCAGGGAGAGTTCCTCTCTGGTTGCGGTCCGGGAGCCGAGACTGTCGACGTCGCACCGTACGCTCCAGCGGACATGACTCGCGGGGATGTTCCAGATTACGGGAGGATGAGCGGTCGCGGAGGGCGCGTTCGATGGGTTCTTGAAGAGGCCCAGAGCCTTTCTCGGGCTGCATCCCATGTCGCGGTCAGCAGGGTACCGTTCCATTCGCCTGGACCTCGCGCGCACCGCGTTCATTTCCGGCTGACCGATGGGTTCCAAGAGTGGCGGGGACGTTTGCGTGGAAACCAAGCGTCGTCCCGGGTTCAGGCGGTTGCGATCACCGCGTCGTTGATCGCCCTGATGACGCCGACGAGCCGCACCAGGTGTATAACCGGAAGGCAACCACCGATCGGGTTCGGTAGCGAGGATGGCGATGATCTCTGCCGCCTTCAAGTGCTCCTCCCGCCGCAAGCGGCGCAGCTCCCGAGCAGCATCGAACCGGCGCGCAGCGGGATGAGGAACGAGTTTGGATCCACGTCGTCGTCCTGTTCGACACCCAAGCCAAGCGCGATCGGTGCCTGAGAACGTCGGGTCGCCGCCGAAGCCCTAGCGACCGACCTGATCGCCGTCCGCCTCAACTACGCCGAGACGTCAGACCCCACAAAGTATCTCGCCCGCTATCGACGTCCGGGAGTGCACCTGAGCTACTGTCGATAGACAGATAGCTCGTTGTACCAGCGCGTCGAGCGAGAGCAGCACCACCGATTTCGCTGCGGCGCCGCCGTTTACGAGTACGATCCGTAGAAACCTAAGTCTCAGCTGGCAAGCGGGGGAGGATGTACGGTGCCGACAACCATCGGGCTGATTACGGTACACGGAATACTTTCGAGCAGTCGCACGTGGCATCCCCTGACCGAGCTCGTGCGCGCGGACTCCGAGATATCCGGACACGTGGACATACTGAACTTCGAGTATCCGACCCGCCTCGTCAACATGAGTGTGCAGCGGAAATTACCCGACTTCGACGAACTGGCCCAGTATCTCGACACTGTCTTGCGCGAAGAGTTCGATGCGAATCAGCCGATCATGGTGCTCGCCCACAGCCAAGGCGGATTGATCGTCCAGCGATACCTGGCGCAACAGTTGGACCAAGGACAGGCCGAACGGCTACAGCGGATACGTCGAATCATGATGTTTGCCACCCCAAACTCCGGCTCCGAATTCATGCTCTCGGCCCGGAGATGGCTACTGCGAAACCCGCAGGAAAGAGATCTTCGCCCGCTGTCCGCGAAGATTTTCGAGACTCAACAAAAGGTTCTCCAGCAGATCGTTTACGCGCAGGACCTGACCAGTAACACGGTTCCGATCGACATCGAGGCGTTCGCCGGACTGGAGGATGGTATCGTCCTCCGACAGTCCGCGGCGAGCGTCTTCCGATTCGGCGGCATGCTTCCGGGTGACCACTCGTCGATCATCAAACCGACCGCTTCAACCGATCTCGTCTATCGAGTCGTGAAGTCTCGAATTCAATCGGAATTGGAGCGCCACAGTAGGAACGGCGCATCGGAGTCAGGAGCACGCGACGAGCCTCCGCTACTGGAGACATCACGCGACAGCGTGATCGATCCTACTGCCGGATGTTCGGCGGAATCGGCGCGTCGTATCGCCTCGGCCCTCGCTGACGTGCCGACCTTGCGAAACCCGGTGGCGCGGGTGCAACTGGGTATGGAACTCCCCCCATATATCCAGGAGCGGGCTCCGGTCGGATCCGGAAACGCCCGGCTGGATCTCGTGACTCTCGTCCGGGTCTGCGCCGAGTTCGGTCGAACTGGGAGGGAAGCGTTGCTGGTGTCTCTGGAATTCGGTTTCCCCGATGACCCCATGCTTCAGCAGGCTCTGAAGGTCATACGAGCTGAATGGCCACAGCCTCGTGACGAAGACGCGTGGATTGAGCCGTGACTGATTTCCATCCATCGCGGAACCCCGGCAACAATCGCCATTCCGAACAGCAGGCAGCCGGCCCTCGCACCAACGCGGCAGCGCGACAACGTGTTATCGACGCGATATCCAGCATCGGCGACCTCGGGAATCCCATGGCGCGTCAACAGTTCGCCGGACTGCTGCCCGGGTACATTCGGGACAGAACGCTGATTTCGGGAAGACCTGGGCTGGACGTAGCCACGCTCGTCGACGTATGCATCGAGTTCGGTGAGGACGGACGTTCCGCACTGCGCGACGCACTACTGAGCACACTGCCGAAACAGGACCCGGCTGTTGCCGCTGCGGTCTGGCTGATCGATCACCACTGGCCCGAGCGCAACCATAACCCGCAACCACGGCGCCGCGCCCGCGGCACGAACATCGCAATCCTGGTCGGCATGCCGACTGTGGCGCTTGCCATCGTGGCCTACGCCTTGCTGCGAACAGACGGCAACCCCACCACAACTGAGACCGGGTCCCCGGCTGCACAGGAATCCGTTCCCGGCCTCACTGTGACAATTGCCTACGATGACAACCACGCCGACAACGGCGACCCTGGCTGTGGGAACATGTGGATTTTTCGAAAGCCACCAAACGCCATACCCATCCCCAACCCCGGTGAGATGGATTTCACGTGGGCCCACAGCGTGGGCGGAATCGATCTCAACGAGACGTTCTTGAAATTGTCGTTGCAAGGAACGAGTTCGGATGCGGTCAATATCCAGAGCATGAGAGTGATCGAAGTCAGCCGCACCCCGGCTGACGCCGATACAATTGTCCTCGACCATCCATGCGGCGGCAGTACCAATGTTCGCAACTTTACCATCATTCTCAACGATTCTCCGCCTCGCGTTAGTTACAACAATGGCATGGCATTTGCTTTCACCGTGAGCAATTCCGAAATAGAACAATTCGACATCAAGGCCGCGTTCGATCCGCGGGCGGCATGCGATTGCATCGTGAATTGGAAACTCGCCGTCGAGTGGTCCTCCATGGGGCAACGCCACACCACGATCATCGACAACGATGGCTCCCCATTTCAAACGGCCACCCTGACGAGCAACCTTCCGATCCATACCGTGCACGACGGTAAGTGGGTGAAATGAATCCTGAGCCAATGCTCACCCGGCGTAGGGCGATCCTCGGGGGCACTGCCCTGGCTCTGACGGTCACTGGAGCTGGAATCCTCGGCCTTAACATCACCGACACCGACGCGGTCGATGAGTCCGCACAGCCCGCGCCGTCCGCTGCGACTGGTGGAACGACAGGCTCCTGGCTGACCTTGTCACCTCGCGACGACAAACCGCTGCGAGCAATTCTCTTTCCCTACGACGACGGCTTCAGACCTGCACACCTCGCGTTCTCCAACGACGGATCGACACTAACGATGGCACGATTGCCGGTCAACGGCACCGGGATCGACGTGCAAACGTGGAGCCTGGACCAGGAAACCCGGGTGAAGTCAGGAACGCTGGAACTGGGCCGGTTCGGGGCGTTCGCCGTCGGCCCCGCTGGCGTCGCATTCCGAGATGACCGCTGCATAGGAATATCACGGACGGCGAAGCCGATCTCCACAACACCCTCGGTTCAATGCAGGCAAAAGGAAGGGTCCACCACCGTCGCGGTCAGCGACGACGGAGCTCTACTCGCCGTGTCCATCGGCTCCTACCGGAATTATCTGGACATATGGGAAATCGACCCGCCCGAATTACTCCACTCGACATACCTGCCCTATCAGCCGAACAAGCTCAAATTTTCTGCCGGTAACCGAGTTCTCGCCCACGCCGGCCGCTTCGGCGAATACGGAGAGGCCGGAACCCGGCCTATCGTCGGACTCGTCGATATACCACAGAAGTCGGCGGGTCCCGAGTTTACCGATATCGCGGCAGGCAATCCGAATCGACACGCACGAAACGTCGACGATTTCGACATATCGGCGGACGGCTCGACGATTGCGATCAGTCTCAGTGATCCACTCAGCAACCCCATGGGAAACCCACTGTTCGATGAAGTACAGGTATGGGATGTCAGAGACCGCAGTCTGATAACGAGCCTCCAAGGTAAAGGGGGGGCGGTTAAGTTCACCCGACAGGGCAACCTCCTCGCGACTGGCACCTTCGATGGATATGGGCTTGACATTTGGGACGTCCGACATCGCACCGTTCATAAGTCGCTGAACCTCACAGCCGCGCCAGAGGGAGCCCGTGGGTTGAACGGCTCAGTTGCCTTCAGTCCCGACGGTCGCCTCCTCGCAGTTCCTGTCGGACGCACGGTACAGCTGTGGGACGTCTCGCTGATGTAGGTCGGGCAACGTTCAACACCCGCACGCCCTCGCCTATCGGCCCTCGACCGATGCTCGTTCGATGAACGGCAGCCGACACGCGGCAAGAGCACCAAAGATGCCGGGCGTAGACGCCGGACTCCGAGCGAATCCGATCCTCGACTGCATGCGCCCCAAGCCTTCGGCCAAGTCGCAAGATCGTCTCGTACCGTGATGAAGCAGTTCCTCCGGGCACGGCGAGCCCAGTCTTCTCCTGGCTACGCCTGCGGTTCAGCCGTTGGAGGCACCGTGGTCGGTGCACTGCCGAGCCGCGTCGCAAGAAGGTGGTGGTCGTGATGGCGTCGTCCGCGGTGAGCTCGCATCGCAGCGCCCGGCCGAGCATTTGACCGAGCGCCCCGACCGGAGCCGCTCGCCCTTCCCGGAATTGCTTTCTTCGGCGCTCCGCGGTCGGCCGTGACATGCAGGCCGAGACCGCTGGGCGCGATGCCCGACAACATCTTTGAGCGAGCACGGCTGGAGGGTACCGACCTCGAGCTGGGCCAAGATGTTACTGAGATGAAGAGGTCACTGGTGACGCCCTGGTTGCTGGCAGCTCCATCCCCGCAACCGCGCCGTAATGGCAAGGTTGTCAAACTAGTCGTCTGGCACGCTGTCGGCCGTTCGACCGATATGCCGGGCACACCAAGCGATGCCATCATCAGCGCATCAGATATGGCGGAGTCGCTCGCACGGCCAGAGATCAGCAGACCCACACCGGGCAGCCGGCCATACGAAAAACAACTCGATGCACAATGCGCGTGCGCGCGGCCGCCGGGCCGAGTGTAAGGAGCAAGCTCTTGACCAGACGATATGTACCAGCTATCGCTGCCTCATGCGTACTGGCCGTAGCGGTCCCCGGTGCAGGATGCTCGAACGGTCCGTCTTCGACGACCTCGATGCGTTACTTTACGAACGATCCGGCGTCGACGTTGGTTGGCGAGTCTGCACCCGCATGTGCGTCGGGATCGCGGATCCTGCGACGAGGTGACTACTCGGTCGAGAGCGCTGGCGGCCCGTTGGTGGCAGCAAGCGACCGGGTGGCCTACGTGTACATGTTGTCGATGTACCAGCCGGCCTACTGCAACGACACCAGCGATGACGAGTTGACCGCGGCGGGCCAGCACGTTGTTGCCACCATTCCTGAGATCTGCTCCGGCATCTCCGAGGACAAATCGACACGCTCCGAGCCGTTCGCCGAGGCGGAGATCTTCGAGCAGTGGCCGGCCGAGATCACCGACCGAGCGATCCGGGAATTCATCGCGCGCACCGACGGAGGGCCGCTCGGTGCGGGCGATAGCGCGGGCAATATCAACGAGTCACCATCGTCGCGCCGCTATCACGCCGAATATGCTGTTCAGGCGGCCGCTTTGGAGTTCTGTCCAGGCTATTAGGCCAAACCACACCGTGGTCAGCGGCTCGAGCAGCGAAGACCGCGCGGCCCATGGTTGCGTCGCGGGACGCGCTATGCCGTTGCAGCCCTCCACTTTTCGATCAACGACTGCGAGACCCGGCCGCGGGCAGGGACGTCCATTCCGTTCTCCAACGCCCAGGCGCGGGCCGCCGCCGCGTCCGCGCGCCCCGAACGGCCGGTTCGTGTGGGTTTGTGCGCTCGCTGCTTCCGTCCCCCGACGCGCCGGGCATTTGCGATGAACGGTTCCAGCGCCTTGCGCAACTTGTCTTGATTCTTCTGCCCCAGATCGATTTCGTACTCGACACCGTCGAGTACGAAGCTCACCGTCGGCTCGGCAACAATATCGAGATCGATATCGTCACCGGAAAGGTCATCGGTCAAAGTCACCTGCACCCGTTTCGCCACCGCGACAGGCTAGCACCCGCACTGAACTGGTCACCGTAGCGAGCGGTCATCAAGCCAGAAGAGCGCCGCGGCGACCGTGCCTCGGGTCCCCCGGGAGGGCGAAGTCGAATCACCGTCGCATGGACAATGTCGATTCTCCTATTGTCATCGATCATCGCCGGGGCGACGATTTCGGCCGGGTATACCGGCGCGGGCCGGGGGAACCGCGCCGGGAATCACCTCCATCGCAGCAGTGCGAACGATCGCGTCGAATAGCGTCTGCCCCGTTGTTCAGAGTTCGTCGGCGGTGATGAGACCGTCTTGGATGGCTCGGGCGACGAGGGCGGCTTTGGTGGGCGCGGTGCGGCCGGCGGCGGCGTATTTGGTGCGGATGCGTTCGAGGTGTGTTTTGACGGTTCCGGGGGCGAGGTAGAGCCGTTTGGCTACCAGGGCTTGGGATTCGGTTTGGAACCAGGCGATGAGGACTTCGCGTTCGCGGGGTGAGAGGGCGGGGCGGTGGGAGGTGCGGTCGCCGCTCATGGCTTTGGCCATGGTGGGTGCGAGGTAGGGGTGGTCGGTGCGGGCGGCGTGGATGGCGGCGATGAGGTGTTCGCGGCCTTCGGCTTTGGACAGGTAGGTGACTGCGCCGAGGTCGAGGCATTCCAGGATGAGGTCGCTGCCGGTGTGCTGGGAGAACACGATGACTCGGTAGCCGAGTTCGGACAGCTGTCGCACGCCGGTGAGGTCGGGGGCTCGGGTGTCGAGTTGCAGGTCGAGGATGACGACGTCGACCTCGGGTCGGTCGTGCAGGAATTCTTCCAGGCGCAGGTAGTAGCCGTGGATCGTGACGGGCGGTTCGGCGTCGGCGCACCAGCCGGCGATTCCGTCGTGGATGATCGCGTGGTCGTCGATCAACGCGACCGGCACGGCGTGGGTGTCCGCTTCCATGGCGCTGCTCCCTGAACTGGTTCGGCTGGTGTCCGCGATCGGTGCGCGGTCGCGTTGTCCGCAGATGCCGATCCTAGATGGATGCTGCCGGTTGCACTGTCCGCCGAACGGGAGACACCCACCGATCGGAAAACACAGTCGACTCCGGGTGTTCGTGTCCGATGTTCGGCGGATACCGCCTGCGGCTGGGTGGTGGCGATGATTGCGGTATGGATACACATGGACGCGCACTATCGGCCCGGGCGGGCGCGGTGGTCGCCGGATCGATCTGTATTGCCCTGGCCGCGGCGCCCGCCGCGCAGGCGGTCGTGCCGCTGGAGGCGGCGACCGGACCGAACACGATCACCTTCACCTTCGTCAACAACGAGGCCGACGTGACCACGTGTGAGGCATACGCCGCCGGTCCGGTCTCGTTCCGCACACCGGCGACCCGGGTGCCGGCGCGCAGCACCGCGACGGTGAGTTTCGTCGACGTCCCGGCCGGCAACTACGTCCTCGACTGGGCATGCCGCGGTTTCGACCAGGGCAAACGGATGGTGTCGGTGGGTGGCGAACCGTTGCCCGGCGCCGTCCCGCGCCAAGGGCCGGCCCCGAGCACCGGCACCCGGACTCCGCTACCGACCGGATCGTTCGGCTCGTCGTGACCGGCCATGGTCAGCTCGGTTTCCGCGACGGGCCCGGACGGTCGATCGGGTAGTCGATCTGAAGCCAGTTGATGTCACCGAGCACGGTGATCGTGTGGACGCCGATCCCCTCGCGGGGTGGGGATCCGGGATGAACGCAATCGCTGATGATGCTGACCGCCAGGCCCGTCTCGTCGGTGGAGATGACGATACGGGCCTTGGTGCGAGCGGTCGCCAGCATGCGCGCGGGTAGGTCGAGCAGGGCGGCGGCGACCTCATCCGAGAGCGCGGGTAGCTCTGGTGCGAAGTCGGCGGTGACGGTGACACCACGCTTCTCGGCGAGTTCGATCGCGGGTGTCAGCTCGGCCATCAGCGGGTGCTCGTGAACATCGACCTGCGCGAAAAGCCTGCGCAGCCTTGCTGATTCGACCAGGCACGCTGCTCGGATGGCGGGGTCACGGGCGGTGTCGGGGTTGGCGTGCAGGCGCTGCAGCAGTGGCACGACCGTCTCGGCGAGGCGTTGGTAGCGGTGCCGGAAATCGGACTGCAGGGCACGGCTGATCTCGTCGGCGGCCAGCAGCCGGCCATGCTCGGTCTGCAATCGCTCGGCGGCGCGGACACTGCGCCGCATCGGCGCGGTGAACCCCAGCGCGGTCGCCTGCACCATGGCCATACAGGCCAGGTTGTAGCCGAGCTCGACGAGGTCGGTGCGGCTCGGCGAACTCGCCAGCACCACCGCCGACCCCACGACCCACACCGCCGCCAACCAGCACAACGACTGCCGCAGCGGCAGTCGCGCCGTCAACGCCGCGACCGGCCAACCCGCGGCACCCAGCGCCCAGTACGCGGCGGTGAACACCTGTGCCTGCGGCAACAGCAGGCCCTGCACCGGCACCGCCGCGACCACCACCAGCGCAGCGAGCTGCCGAGCCCGGTTCGACATCCTCCTGCGCAATCCGACCCCGGCCACCGCGCACATCGCCACCATCACCGCAACCACCGCGGCTTGCTCCGGCACGACACTCCCCGGCCCGAACACCGCCCGAGGCGACTGCATGAGGACAACAACCACGGCGATCACCAACAACCCGTAGCCGTAGCCCCGGGCCAGCTGCAGCACCCCGGCGACCGAGCTCGACGGCTCCAGCGCAACCGGATCGGCTTCGACCGGCGCCTCGTCCCAGCGCATCACGATCCGCGTGCCCGCGCCCGGCGCGGTGTCGATCTCGACACTCGCCCCGACATCGGCGAGCCGCCGCTGAATCGAGTTCCGCACCCCGTGACGTCGCCGCACCCGAGGTGCATCGGGGTCGAATCCCACCCCGTCATCGACGATCTCGATACACCCCGCTGACAGCGTGACCACGACGCCCTGGGCTCGCGCATGCCGGTCCACGTTGACCAACGACTCCCCCACCGCCGCCACCACAGCCACACCGAGCTCACCGGCAAGGTCCAGCGAATCACACCCGGTGACAACACAATCGGTCGACAACCCCGCGCCGACAGCTCGCACCGCGGCGGCCACATCAACCACCCCTGCCTCCCGCGGCACTGCGAGAGCCCCGATCGCGTCCATATCCCGCCGCGTCTGGCCCCGCAACGTTTCCGGGTCCCCGACCGCCCCCTGCCCGACTATCAACAACGTCGACGCCGCCGTGTCGTGCATCGACGCCCACTGCGCTCGCTCGGCCCGCCGGCGCGCCTCGGTGACCTCCCGCCCCACCCGCACCTGCGACACCGCCGCCAGCGCGGTGTCGACCAACCGGGCCGACCGCATCAGCGACCACCGCAACGCCGCCGCCATCGCCCACTCCACGACCAGAAAGTCCAGGCTGAAGATCGTGAACGGATTCGCGATCCCCGCCAGCCCGCACCCCACCACCCACGCCGCCACGACCACCACCGTCGCCACCGCCGACCACCGCGGCGGCACCGCGACAGTAAAGGAGATGACCGCGGTGCCGGCCACCGCCAGCATCGCACTGGTATCGGAGACGAACGACGAATCCACCACCAACCACGGCGTCGACACCAAATAGGCCGACACCACAACCAGATCCAACACCGACCACCCCGACCCGAACCCCCGCGCGACCAGCCGAAACACCGACCAACCCCCCAGCAGCGATGTCAGCGCCAGCCCCGGCGGCGGCGAACCCGGAGCCACCCAATACAGCACCGCAACGACAACGAACACCCCATGCCGCAGCAACAACCCCGCCATCGCAGCCTGGCGCGTCACCTCGGCATACGTCGGGGCCGGCCACGTCCCGGTCGCGGCCTTTGTCCGCGCGTCGAGCGGCCTGCTTTGACTCACGCCTCATCGTCGAAGACCAGCCGCCGGGTGTCCAGCGAATCCGCGAACTCCGTCATTGCTGACCCCGCACAGACAGACACTCGCGGCAGCACGCAACGAACACACCCGAGACCGTTTGCCGTCGTCAATTCGACGGCACTTCCGGCCGGCACCGATAGGCCGTCGGTGTCGGCCACTCGGCCGATACCGCCGAGGTGATCGGCCGCCGACCATGGCTATATGTCGACTGCGCGAAGGTCATGTCGTGATCCGGATGTCTCGTCCGCCGCGTCGAGTGCCGGGTGTGTCGATGAACGACGATTTCCCGAGGAAAGAGCACAACCTATGAACGCACCCACGCCAGCGGAATACAGACAAGATGATCACCGCACGAGCCCGGCATGGCTCTGCTTCTTGATTCCGCTCGTGCTCGGAACAGCATGGATGGCTACGTCCTACTTCGGCTCCGGAATAGTCGTGTTCGGGTACAGCCCCGACGACTTGGGCGCGTGGAACTTTCTGATCGCGTTACTCCTGATCATCGTCGGAGCAATCGGTGTCGTCATCACTCGATCGACCAGCGCGCGACCCACCACTACTACTGCTGCCCGACCGTATGACCCTCGCACGAACTCGCTCGCCATCGTCGCGCTCGTTTTGGGTTTCGTATTCCCCTTCGCGGCCATACCGATCGGCCATACTGCACGCGCCCAAATCCGCACCAGCGGCGAACAAGGCGCAGGTCTGGCATTGACCGGCCTCGTACTCGGCTACCTGTGGCTGCTTTTCGTCGCGATGATCATCACGCTGATCGCGCTAGCGAACAGCGGATAGCAAGACCCATCCGGCCGCCCTGCGTTGAGCCACCGGCCGGACCGCGCTCATTAGACCCCCGCCACCCAGGCCACCGCTGACGGCGCAGGCCTATCTGTAATCACTCAGCACGCGATCCCCCGGCGACCCTGCCACGCAACGATGTCGGTCGAACGGCAGACAGACCCGCGGTTGGGGGGATCCATCGTTCCGCGAAGGCAGCGGCCACGCACCGTCCAGCCGGCAAGAACTGGAACCAACAATATGAGGACAGCATGCGAAGCTCGGCCCGCCTCCGAATCGGCTCGACAGCAATCGCTCTGCTCACGGTCGCGGCATGCACCGGCGAGTCGCCCGGGACGTCTGGGGTCACGCCAACCGTGGCCGCTCATTCATCCACAGCGACACCAACGCGTGCGACTGCCACAACTGTGACTGTGGGGAATCCGGACTTCGTGCCCGTGACGATGCGGCGTGGCGTGATGGCGTGGCATTGCGACCACCAGTTCACCACCTCCGCGTCCTCCCCTGCTGCCGCAGTCGTCCGACTGCCACAGGATGCAAGCCGCGCGCATGAATTCGCCCTACCCACCTTGTCTGGCGACAAGGTAGAGCCCGGAAACAGCGGTATCTGCGCGACTTTCGGCGACGGCCAAAATGTTCGAGTCGCGTTCGCCGTGGCATCGCTCAAACCGTCGTCAGGACTCGAACCCGAGGCGCACCAGCTCACACTGATCTCCTACCGCCTCGGTGAGGACGAACCCGAAGCAAGGGTGACCGTGTGGTCGGGGCGGGAGCGCCCGGTCGATATCAGCCTGCACGGGACGGCAGCCGGCGTCGCGGTCTCCTTCGACCTCCGAGGTCGGAAATCTCCTGAGATCCGGGCATATCAAGGCACCGATCTACACGATGCCTTGTCGATGCCCGGCACCGTCGCGGCATCGACGAACACGACCTATCTGGTCACACGCGCGGGCAATTGCGCCCTCTGCCCGGCGAATTAGCTGTCGTCACCACGGCCGACGGTGCACTCCGGTACCAACCGCCGCCGACCGGAAACCCCGTCGGCACCACGCTTGCGACCGTCACCGACTCCGGATACGGGTTCGAACGCCCGGAGGGAATGCTGTGGTTCGACGAGGTCACCGGCACAGTTCCCGATGCCGCCCCGGCCGCGCTACACGACGCGCGCGGCCTGCTCCCGGACCCCATGTCCACGTTGATAGTGGTGAAGTATTCGGTAGCCGGGAAACCCATGTTCAAGGTGCTCGATCGCACAACCTGGCAAGAGAAGCTCGTGATCGATGCCGAGCGCACGTCCGGGTTGCGCACCGACAGCGTGGCCCTCTACGACGGACACCTCTACGTTCGCAACTCCTCGGACTCGCCGGTGATCAGGGTGTCCGACAGCGCCGTGGTCAGCAAAGGCTGGCAGGTACTGCCCGTCGGGCGGATCGGCAACGCAACAGTCGTGGCCAAGGCTCCGAGCGCCGTCGGCTCCAGCAACTGCGTGCTCGACACCCTGATACTCGACGGCACCGCACACCATCCCGGCAAACCCAACGTTTACGGGTTGTCGACGTGCCCGGAATTCGTGGTGATACCTGACATCGACGGGTCTTTCCCCGGACCGCGTTACTGACCGCATGTCCTCGGCTGAACCGGCGGATCCACCGAAACATCGGTCGGGCCCGCCTTTCGCGCCATGACCGCGCCGACATAACACTCGTCTCGGTGATGCGCGGCCGGTCCGCGACCGGCAACGGCGTGACCGTCGGTTGTACTGGGGCCTTCGGCCGACCCCGGTGTCAGGCCGGTCGGCGGGGTACCACGATGCGGGCGTGCCCGTTGAAGCAGTGCATCATCACCTGATCGCTGGTGTCTTCGTCGGAGTTGTATTCGCAGGTCCACGGTGCGGTGGCCGCGTATCCCCCGGCATTTTGCCGGCGCACGACATCGAGCGCTTCGGTGCAGGTCACCGGGCCGGAATGAGTCCTGACCGTCAACGGAGCATGTCCCAGCGGCGAAGGAACCGTCCCGCACGCCTGGCCGAAGCCGAGCACGCTCGTCCGCGGGCACACATGCTCCACGGCGAGCCATTGAAACTCCCGATACATATGCAGTCCGTCGGCGATCGCCTGGGGATCCTGCTCTCGCAGCATGCGGATCGAGTTCTCGAAGTCGGAACGAAGCTGGCGCGCTGCCTCCGACAGGGTCGCGTCGTCGTTCATCCCTGCCAGCGCGGTCTCGATCTTTCGGACCTCCCCATCGACAAACTTCTGTGGATCTGCCCGAGCCGCATCAGCCTGCTCATCAGTTTCGCGAGGTAATCGTCAGCGGTCACTCCCTCGATCGAGCCGCACACCATTCGCCCGCTGGCCCGCAGGAGATGCGGTGTGCCGGCAACGAGCTCGGCGTCTTCCCACATCAACCCCAGATTCCGGAGCACCGAAGCGTCATAGCCGCACACCGCGGCCGCGAATCGCGCATCACCTCCGTCCGGAACCGCGGTATACAAACTGTCGATGACCTTCGCGCGGATACCTCCCGGCGACGTGTCGATCGGCAATGACAACCCAAGCACGCCACCGCCGTCAGCGACCATCTCGCGCGCCTGCTCCTCGAGGCTGGTCCGCTCCCCGGTCCGGGGATCGGTGAAGGAAGCGCGCATCAACGCGTCCGCCAGGTCCTCGACCGACGAATTATCGCCCGCGGCGTCGACGCATCCAGGTCCGCCGATGCCCAGCCCATCGCGAATCGAGTCGAGGCCAGAACACGAAACAAGCAGCGCGGCGACGACCGCCACCAGCGACGCGGTATATGCACGGATGAACATGCCGGAAGTATCCGCCGGTGAAATCGCCCCGTCTGTCCGGTGAATGACGGACACGCGCCCTGCCACCAATGGTCGTTCCCCCGGCACGAGCAACCACCTGTTCAGTGTTGGCGGAAGGGCCCCGGCAAGATGGCGTCTCAGCGATGATGCGGTAAACGCGGTCCCAGTCGGCTCCGGCACGGCACGAGCCAACCGCTGAGCGGATCGGCTGCGGCCCTGTCGGCGCCGGAACGGCAAACTCAGCGCAAGGCTTCCAGCAACGCCCTTCACGCGGTAATCTCAGTCGTTAAACCTTCACCCGAACAGGGACATTCAATGAATTCGCCGCCACCGCCGGCCAGCGCGCCGCTCCCAGGCCCACCGGCATATGAACCTGCTGGCACTCCCCCGCTGCCTGGCAGCAAACCGAAGTGGAGCAAGGGACAAGCCGAAGGCTTGTCGGCGCTGTTCTTGATCGTGTTCGTCGTCTGGTACGGCGCACAGAATGACTGGAACACCGTCGGCACTCTCATCGTCCTGATGATCGGCGTGGGACTACTGTTCGTCTTCTTGGTGTTGCGTGCCTTGTTTCGCCTGGGAGAAAAGCGTGAGCCCACCGTCGTCGTCATGCCCCCTGCGCCTGTCTCGCCCACCGCGCCGCCGCCGGGCTGGTATGTCGACGCCGCCGGTTCCACGCGGTGGTTCGACGGCCAACGCTGGACAGATATCACGCAGCCCCCGCGACCGAGCGAGACCTGAAGCGCCCAAGCCGTCTGCTGCGCGCACCCATTCCCCATACCCAGCCGACGGATGGAACCGATGCAGCCGATCCCACCGCCCCACCAACACGGGCCTTCCCCGAATCACCCGCAGCAGAGCTCGTTCGGCCCAGGGTTCCCACACGGCCCCGTACCGCCAGAACCGGGCCTAACTCGATGCAGCCGCTGTCCGCATCCAGGTAGAAGAACAGCATTCGCCCGCTGCCTTCGATCCGGTGCGGCATCCGCGCTGGTATCAACACGCTGCGAAGCCGCCGAGCCGGCCTCCGGCTCGTTGTGATGGTGAAGGCGGCATCGATCCCGAATGCCAGAGTGTGGACAGCGGCGGAATGTGTGTCGAGGTGGAAGGACGGGCCGAAGTAGGCAGCCTGGCCCGGCCACAGCCACACCACGCGGCGCCGCGCCGTCGCGGTCGTCGGTGTGATGGCATCGCCTGCTGTGGTGGTCACGATCGCGGCCTTGCTTCCGCCGCCGTGCACACGACGGACGCGCCGATCGCCATTCCGGCCAGCACCATACCCACTGTCAATGCCGCACCGCCGTGCATCGCCCCGTCGCCGACGGCCGACCAGATCAGGACCATCGCCATCGCCAGTCCGAAACCGCCGTAGACTGCCCTGTTTTCATAACTCAGGATCGCGAACAGCAGTCCGCGGTGGCGCAGGAGGAGCCTGACATCATCAGCGACGGGTTCGCGCTCGTCCATGGCGCATGCACGATCGATCGAGAAGACAGCCGTGGCCGGCGATTGGTTCACAACCGCGGCGCACACCAGCAGGAGCCGGCCCCAGCAATGTCGTCGCATCGTTCTCCTCGGTGTCGAAGTCACCGACGATCCTGCCCGGCAGATCAGCAACGTGCTTCCGAAAACCTGCTGTCCTCGCTCATCGTCGACGGATACCCCCGCCGCCTGTCGTGTACGACCCCGCCGTTGTCGACGTCAGCCGTGCGCTCCCCCTGAGGTCGATCGACGAGTGGGCAATCCGGCCCCGGACAGCCGGATACCCGGCGGCCAAGTGGTCGGCGAGAGCCCAGCCTGTCGTCGCCGGACAGCCAGACACCAAACCCGCGGTTGCGAGAACATACGCCTCTTAGCAGATCGAGGCGACCCGTGCGCCGCGTAACCCAGCACGGACACAACCCACGGGGGCACTGGCCGGTCGAGGTCGACGCCGGGGACGGGAACACCGAAAGCTGCTCTGCCCCGTCGTTTCACGACCAACTACGACAACAGGATTCGGGTCGCATATCCAACAAGGATATTGGAACTCCAACGCGAGGCGAATCGTCTGAGCCGACCCTCGCTGCTCCGCAGCCGAATCAGCGCTTTCAGTCGACAGTGAGGTCGGTTCCGTCTCGGCTGGAAGAAAGCGAAATGACTTGGAGGAGTGCCGCGGCCGTTGCCTCGACGTCGGCGGTGGTGTGCGCTGTGCTGAGGAATATTTTGCCGGAAGGCATGAACAGGAAACCCTGCCGCAGCATCCCTTCCATGATCGTTGTCCAGAGCCCGCCGGTGCCGTGGAGTCCGGTGGTCCCGCCCGCGGGCACGTATTGGAGGAGCGAGCCGACGCGGTTGAAGCTGCCGCTGCCGGGAACCGAACCGAGAACAGTGCCGACGACGGAGTGGAACTCGGCGGAGATCGTCTCGAGTTCCTCGTAGACATCGGGGTCGGCCAGTACGCGCATCGTCGCCTCGACGGCTGCGAGTGCGATGGGGTTGGCGTTGAAGGTGCCGGCGTGGGTGACGCCGTTGGTCACCTGGTCGACCAGGTCCGCTCGGCCGACGACGGCGCTCTGGGTGAATCCGCCGGCCATCGCCTTTCCGAAGACCGACAGGTCGGGGAGCACACCGTATTTCTCGGCGGCGCCGCCACGTGCGATCCGGAACCCGGCGATCACCTCGTCGAAAACGAGGACGACGCCGTGGCGGTCACAGAGATCTCGCAGCGTGGACAGGAACTCCGGCGCGGGCGCCTCGACACCGGCGTTGCTCATCACCGGGTCGATGAGCACCGCCGCGATGTCCCGTTCGCTGGACTCGCGCAGGAGACGCTCGGCCAGGTGGACGTCGTTGAAGCGCGCCACGACCAGATCGTCCAGAACGCTGGGCGATTGGCCTTTGCTGCCCGGGCGCGCGGGTCGGTCGCTGTCGTCCTCGGACATCCCGGCGTAGACGGTGTCGTGCCAGCCGTGGTAGCTCTTGGCGAACTTGAGGACGCGACGCCGCCCGGTCGCGGCTCGGGCGAGCCGCAGCGCGACCTGCACCGCTTCGGTTCCGGTATTGCTCCACAGCAGCCGCTCGCCATGCGGTACGGCATCGAGAACCGCTTCCGCGGCGAGATATTCGAGGGCGTGACCCGTGCCGACGACCTGCATCTTCGTCGCGGCCTCGGACACCGCGGACAGGATGCGCGGATCGCTGTGTCCGAGCACGAGCGGGCCCCAGGCCATCACGTAGTCGACGTAGCGGTCGCCGTCCAGGTCCCACAGGTGCGCGCCCCGTGCTTCTCGCACGAAGAGCGGATGGGGACGCATCGCGGCGCGCAGGCCGGACCCCACGCCGCCGCCGACGCTGCGGCGGGCTCGTTCGAATGCGGTCCGTGACGATTCCAGGGCCATGGGATGAGCAGCGCCTTTCTTCAAAAGCCCGGCAGGCTCGAGGATTTCAGTACTTGATCACCGAGCGGCGGGCGATGCCGCTTCCGAAGCCGACGTGCGCGCGTCCACCTGCGCGTTGAGCCGTTCGAGGGCGAGGTAGCCGCGCGAGAAGGTCACGATCATCAGTGCCCAGATCGTCAGCGAGATGATGTAGAACAGCGTGTGCTCCGCGTCGTCGCCGGGGATGGGGAAGTAGTCGTAGATGATGGCCACGAAGGCGCCGAGCGCGGCACCCAGCGCCACCCACGTCGCGTTGCCGCGATCGCCCCCGCGCCACAGCTTCGGCACCAGGTAGACGAACACGAACAGCGCGGCGGCGAGGTTCAGCACGAGGTAGAAGATCGCCCAGCTCGGTTCCACCGGCCGGGGCTCGAGGGCACGGTTGAGGCCCACCGCGATACCGGCCACGATGGCGAGGGCCTCCACCACCCAGCTCGGGCGGTATCGGTGCGTCACCGCCATCAGGCCGACGACGAGGATCACCGTCATTCCGAACGAGCGGGAGAAGGCGTCGAAGAAGACCATGAGGTGATAGCTGAGGCTCTCGTGATCCACGTTGATCGCGGCGAGGTACAGCACGTTCACGCCGGACACCGCCATCACGACCCATTCGAGACCGAGGAGGAAGTTGCGGAAGCCGCGGAGCAACCTGATGCCGTAGTAGAACCCGGCCCCGACCATCGCGAGGTCGGCGAGCAGGACGAGAATCATGCGGGTGGTGCTCATCAGAACTCCTCGAGTGCGGTACGGACAGCGTCGGTGACCCGATCGAGCGCAGCGCGGGCCGTGGGGCTGATGCGGGTCATCGAGACATAGCCGTGCACCAGGCCGCTCTCCCGGAAGACACGAACCGGGATGCCTGCCTCCTCGAGTCGCGCGGCGTAGGCGAGCGCCTCGTCCCGGAGGGGATCGAAACCGGCCACGGTGATCAGCGTCGGCGGCGTGCCGGACAGGTCGTCGGCGAGGATCGGTGAAACCCGCGGGTCGAGTGCGTATGTCCGGTCCGGCAGGTACAGGTCCGTCAGCCAGTCGATCTGCTTGGCCGACAGTGCCGCGTTGTCGGCGAACTCCTTGCGCGAGGCGTAGTTTCCCACCGCGTCCACGACCGGGTACATGAGCACCTGCAGGAAGGGCCGGACCTGTTCGCCCGCCACGATGTTGGCCAGCACGGCGCACAGATTGCCGCCTGCGCTGTCGCCGAGCAGCACGATCCGTGCGGGGTCGATCCCCCACTGGGCGCAGTGCTCGACGGCGAACCGCCAGGCGGTGACCGCGTCGTCGACGGGGCCGGGGAACGGTGATTCCGGCGCCAAGCCGTACTCGACCGAGAGCACGTTGACGCCCGCACCGTCGGCGATCAAGCGAACGGGCACGTCGTAGTCCTGCCTGCTGCTCAGGACGAAACCGCCGCCGTGCAGGAACAGGACCAGGGCATTCGAGGGCGCCGCCGGGCGATACATGGTCGCGCGCAGGCCGGCCGGCAGCACGATCTCGGGCTCGACCCGCACGCCCGCGGGTGCCTTGTCGGCGAACACCCGCGAGTCGTTCGCGACGATGGCGCGCGCCTGTTCCGGAGTTTCGTCGCTGAAGTCCGGTGCGCTTGCGGTCGCCTTCAGCAGCAGCGCTATCTCGGGCGCCAGCACGTCGCCGTCGGCGTTGACCACCCGCGGCGCGATCCGGCGGAGCAGACCGCCGGGGAGGCTGCCGAGCGCGGTGAACGCGGCGCGCTGCAGCCGCTCGGCCACGCTCAGCGCGGCGGGCGCCTGGAGGGGCGCGGGAACCCGCGTGGTCACGGTCATGACCGTGCTTCTTCCACGACGGTGCGGCCGCTGAACTCGCGCTCGAGGCGGGAGCTGAACCGGAGGTGCTCATCGATCACCGAGCCGCGGTACATCTTCCGGTCATCGAGAAAGACGTTCTCCGTCTTCCAGGGCATGGCGTCGCCCTGGCGCGGCAGATCGTTCTTGGCGCGCTGCATGTAGCCCGAGTTCAGGTCGAGCATGGAGCGGGTGCCGACGCCTGCGGGTGCGTGCGGGACGGCGGTGTCGTAGCCGTGGGTGTCCATGTAGCGCAGCAACTCGGTGATACTCTTGCCGAGCAGTCCGATCTTGAGCGTCCAGGACGACTTGGTGTAGCCGATCGCATTCATCCAGTTCGGCACGCCGGAGAGCATCATGCCGCGGTACACCACGGTGTTGGGCAGGTCGACGGGGCGCCCGTCCACGGTGAGGTCGATGCCGCCGAACAGGCGCAGGTTCAGCCCAGTCGCGGTGATGATGACGTCGGCGTCCAGGTGCTCGCCGGACTCGAGTTCGATTCCGGTGGCGGTGAACCGGCGAATGCGGTCGGTCACGACCGAGGCGCCGCCGTCGCGGATGGACTGGAAGAAGTCGCCGTCGGGTGCGAGACAGAGGCGCTGCTCCCACGGGTTGTACGGCGGGTTGAAATGCTTGTCGACGTCGAAGCCGGCGGGCAGCTCCTTGACGTTGACGCTGCGGATGAAGCGGCGGGAGGCGTTCGGGAACCGAGTCAGCAGCTGGACAACGGTCCAGTCGGTGAGGATGTTCTTCCACCGGGTCGCCAGGTAGCCGCCGCGCTCGCCGAGCAGGCGGGTGAGTTTCAGGCTGAGGGCGTCCACTCGCGGCAGGGTCAGGATGTAGGTGGGTGTGCGCTGCAGCATCGTGACGTGTGCGGCCGCGCCCTCGCCCTTCAGCATCGACGGGATCAGCGTGATCGCGGTGGCACCGCTGCCGATCACGACGACCTTTTTCCCTGAATAGTCGTAGCCTTCGGGCCAGTGCTGCGGGTGGATGATGTCGCCGGTGAAGTCCTCGCGGCCCGGGAACTCCGGGGTGTAGCCCTTCTCGTAGTCGTAGTAGCCGGTGGCACCGAACACCCAGCCCGCCTTGATGACCTCGCGGCGCACGGTGCCGTCGGCCTCCGTGACGTCGACATTGAGCAGCCACTGCGCGTCATCGCTGGACCACGCGGCCGTGACCACCTTGTGCCGGTAGCGGATGCGATCGGCGAGGCCGTACTCCTCGACGGTCTCCGTGAGGTAGTCGAGGATCAGCGGGGCGTCGGCGATCGCATTCTCGTCCTTCCAGCTCTTGAACTCGTAGGCGAAGGTGTGCAGGTCCGAATCGGAGCGAATGCCGGGGTACTTGAACAGATCCCACGTGCCGCCGATGGAATCTCGCCCCTCGAGGAGCACCACCTTCTTGTTCGGGAACTCCCGAGTGATGTACGTCGCGGCGCCGATACCCGAGATTCCGCCGCCGATGATGACGACGTCGAAGTACTCCGGGCCGGGTGCTGTATTGCTCATCCCCTCGCTACCTTCCTGTGCCGAGCGCGTAGTGAGGTATTCAGATTGCCGGTCTCCGTGTGGCGCACACCACAACGAATCTCAGCGTCTTGTGGGGTCCGGTGGTGGAAATCTCACCCCTCCCGGCCCGCGGCGGACGAGGACTGGTGCGAGGAGTGCAATTCGCACCGCTTCGCCGCACAAGTGGTTGAGACATGCTGTGGCCGATCCGCGTACCGAGCCGTCACAGTGAGATCCACGCCACACCGCTTCAGCAGTTGAGCCGCCGGCCCATGACGGAACGGATTGTGCGCGTTCCAACCAATCACCGTGCCCCGCAAAAGGAGTCGAGTCATGCGCGCCGCATTGTTCACCGACGAGGACACCCCCGTCGAGATCACCGACATCGACCTCGCAGCGCCCTTGCGCAACGAGGTCCGCGTCGAGATCGCGGCGGCGGGCGTGTGTCACTCGGAACTGCACCTCGTCCGAGGTGAGTGGCCGGTCCCCGCGCCCCTGGTGCCGGGTCACGAGGGCTCGGGTGTGATCACCGAGGTCGGCCCAGATGTCACGCATCTGGCAGTGGGCGACCACGTCGTGCTGTCGTGGAACCCGTACTGCGGTGAATGTCGCGAATGCCGCGCCGGGCGGGAGACCCGGTGCCATCAGGTCGCGACGGTCATCAACACCACCGGCAGCCTGCTCGACGGCACCAGCCGGCTCAGCCGCAGTGGGCAGCGCGTCAACCATTACCTCGGAGTGTCTTCGTGGGCCGAGGAGGTCGTCGTCCCCGCGACCGGCGCGATCAAGGTCCGCGACGACGCACCGCTCGAATCCATCGCGCTGGTGGGGTGCGCCGCCGCCACCGGCGTCGGTGCTGTCGTCAACACGGCCAAGGTGACGGCCGGATCCACCGTCGCGGTGATCGGCTGCGGCGGAGTCGGACTCAACATCGTCCAGGGCGCCCGCATGCAGGGTGCGGAGCGGATCGTCGCCGTCGATCTCTCCCCCGAACGGGCCGCGCTCGCGAAGACCTTCGGCGCCACCGACGCGATCGGCCTCGACGGCGCGGACGCGGTCGACGCGTTGCGCGACCTGATGCCCGACGGGGTGGACTTCGCCTTCGACGCGATCGGGCACGTGAGCACCACCGAGGCCGCGATCCGTGCCCTCGCCCTCGGCGGTGCCGCAGTCGTCGTCGGGCTCCCGGCCGCGGGCGCGACGGCCTCCTTCGAGCCGCTCGCGCTCGCCGAG
This sequence comes from Nocardia sp. CDC519, assembly GCF_059509835.1. Classification (NCBI taxonomy): domain Bacteria; kingdom Bacillati; phylum Actinomycetota; class Actinomycetes; order Mycobacteriales; family Nocardiaceae; genus Nocardia; species Nocardia sp. CDC519. The sequence continues at coordinate 6,559,944 of NZ_CM183377.1, forward strand.
ATGGACGCGCGGATCCTCGGTTCCAACTACGGCAGCATCCGGCCGCAGTTCGACATCCCGAAACTCGTCGACCTGTACATGAGTGGCGAACTGCTCCTCGACGAGCTGATCACGGCCCGCAGGCCACTCGACGAGGCGGCGCAGGCTCTGGCGGATCTCGCCGGCGGTGCCCAGCTGCGCCAGCTGCTGATCCCCTGACCGCGGCGGCGCGGCGAATCATCGCATGAAGGATGACATGACCATCAGGACCCACGAGAGCGCGGTGTCCGAGCGTCCGGCCCGTCTGCACGGCAAGCTCGGCGTTGTCGCGATCTCGCTCATCATCATCGCGGGCGCGGCCCCGCTCTGCGTCGTCGGCGGGCCGATGGCGCTCGGGCTCGCGCTGGGCAACGGTGCAGGCCTGCCGACCGCGTACCTCGCGACGCTCGCCGTGCTCCTGCTCTTCGTCATCGGATTCACCACCATGACGCCCTTCGTCCGATCCGCGGGAGCCTTCTACTCCTACGTGCACGCGGGGCTCGGCCGGATGGCCGGGATCGGCACCGGCTACCTGGCCATGCTGTCCTACACGTGCATCTACATCGGCCTGTACGTGCTGCTCGGGATCGGTACCGATGCCATGGTGACCACGTACGGCGGACCCTCGATGCCGTGGTGGGTCTGGGCCGCGGCCGGGCTGGCGATCATCGCCTTCCTCGGCCACCGCAACGTCGAGGTGTCGGGGAAGGTGCTGGGCGTCCTGCTGGTCGCGGAGGTAGGCCTCGTCGTCGTGCTGAACGCCGCGATCCTCCTGCGGGGCGGCGGCCCGGAGGGCCTGTCCGACGGCGTCGTCTCTCTCTCGGACACCTTCAGCGGCGCGCCCGGCGTGGCCCTGATCTTCGCCGTCCTCAGCTTCATCGGCATCGAAGCCGCCGCCGTGTTCCGCGACGAGGCGAAGGACCCCGTGCGCACCGTGCGCCGGGCGACCGTCGTCTCCGTGACCGTCGTCGGCCTGTTCTACGCGGTCAGCTCGTGGGCGGTGATCAGCGGAATCGGTGACGGTCAGGTCGTCGCGGCCGCCACCGCCGATCCCGAGGGCCTGCTGTCGTCGGTCGCGCTGCAGTACCTCGGCCGGGTCGGCGCGGACCTGATCGTGCCCCTGTTCGTCACCAGCACCTTCGCCGCAGCCCTGACCTGGCACAACATCCTGTCCCGATACACCCTGTCGCTGTCGTCGCGTGACCTGCTCCCGCGCCGCCTGGCAGCGGTTCACCCGAAACACAATTCACCGCACCGCGGTTCACTCGCCGTGACGGCGGCAGTGGTCGTGGTCGTGGCGCTCGCCGTCGCGATCGGCCTCGATCCGATGAGTCAGCTCTACACCTGGACCTCTGGGCTCGGCTCGGTCGGATACGTGATCCTGCTGGTGCTGACGTGTTCGGCCGTGCTGGCCTTCTTCCGCCGCGAGTCCCACGACACCTCGGTCTTCCGGGCCCTGGTCGCACCCGTGCTCGGCCTCGGCGGACTGCTCGTGATCCTGGCGGCGATGCTGCTCAATCTCGACCTCCTCGCGGGGGCCGAGCAGAGCGTCTCCGTCGCCATCATCGTCGCGCTCCTCGGCTCCCTCACCCTCGGACCCGTCGTCGGGCGACTCCGACCGACTGCGGGAACCCAGGAATAGCCCCTCTCCGACGCCGGCAACCATTCTCCCTGAAGGACAAGACCCTTTGACTCACACAATCGTCGTGGTCGGCCTCGGCGCCACCGGGCTAGCCATGGCCGAATCCCTGCTGCGGCGCACCGACGTGCGGATCGTCGGCGCGGCCGACCGGAATCCCGCCGTCGTCGGCACCGACCTCGGAACCCTCGCCGGCCTCGGCGCGAGCGGGGTCACCGTCATCGACGAACCCTCCCGCCTGCCCGCGGCCGATCTGGCCATCGTGGCAACGACCTCGGACCTGAGCCTGGTCGTGGACACTCTCGTGCCGTTGCTCGAACGGTCCTACAACGTGATGAGCATCTGCGAGGAATTGTCCTACCCGTGGTCCAGCCATCCCGATATCGCACGCCGCTTGGACGAGACCGCGAAGGCCAACGGCGTCACCGTTGTCGGGACGGGCGCGAACCCCGGCGTTCTGATGGACACACTCCCGCTCCTGCTGACGACACTGACCCAGCGTGTCGAGCGGGTCGTCATCCGCCGCCGGACGAACATGTCGCGCTACGGCGCGATCCTGTCGAAGTTCGGCCTCGGGCTCACGCCGGCGCGGTTCGACGGTGCGCGGGCCCGCGGAGCGGTGGTCGGCCACTACGGCTTCGAGCAGGCCATCAGCGCACTCGCCGCCGGGCTCGGCTGGTCGCTCGACGCGATCGTCGTCGACCGGGTCTCCCCCGCGATCATCAGCGAGACCGTCCGGACCGGCGACCACGTGGTCATCGAGCCGGGTGAGATCGCCGCCGTCACCCACGCCGCGCGCGGCACGCTGGGCGGTCGAACGGTGATCGACCTCGAGATCATGTTCGGCTTCTTCGACGGCAGCGACCCGGTGCGGGCGGGCGACGGCTACCGCATCGAGGGTTCCGACCAGCTGATCGAGCTGTCCTCACCCGTCGGGTTCGAGTCGTTCGTGAGCACGATCGCGGCAGCGGTGAATGTCGCGACCGCGGTCGTCGACGCTCCCCCCGGATTGCTCTCCATGGGCGACCTCCCGGTCGCGCGGATCGCGTCGAAGGGCACCCACCTGGCCGAGGCGGGATCGCTGTGACACATGCGTTCTCCGCGCTGACTCCGGTGCGATTCCTCGACCGCGCAGCATCGGTCCACGGCGAGCGGACCGCCGTCGTCGACGGCCCGCGCACGCTCACCTACCGCGAGCTGCACGACCGCTGCCGCAGCCTCGCCGGCGCCCTCGTCGACCGCGGCGTCCAGCCGGGCGATCGCGTCGCGGTGCTCTCGCACAACACCCTCGAAATGCTCGAAGCCCACTACGGGATCCCCTATGCCGCAGGCATCCTGGTGCCGCTCAACGCCCGGCTCAGCGCGACGGAGATCGCCTTCATCCTCGATCACAGTGGGGCGCGGGTCCTGATCGCGACCGACCCGTTGACCTCGCTCGCGCTCGAGGCTGTCGCACTGACCCCGGGTCCGATACCGGTGATCGCCGGTGCCGAGGAATACGAGGCGATCGTGTCCTCCGGTGCGCCGGTGGACATCTCGTCCCACGACGAGCTCGCACCGATCGCCATCAACTACACCTCCGGGACCACCGGGAAGCCCAAAGGCGTGGTGTACACCCACCGCGGCGCCTACCTGCAGTCCGTGGCGATGGCCTTCCACTCGGGCCTGGACCTCAACTCGGTCTACCTGTGGACCCTGCCCATGTTCCACTGCAACGGGTGGTGCTTCACGTGGGCGGTGACCGCAGCGGGAGCCACCCACATCTGCCTGCCCAAGGTCGAAGCGGACGCGATCTGGGCGGCGATCGGCGATGCCGGGGTCACTCACCTGTGCGCTGCGCCGACCGTCATCTCGACCATCACCTCGGCCCCGCCGACGACGATCTCGCCCCGCAGAGTATGGGTCGCCACCGGCGGCGCCCCACCCGCACCCGCACTGCTGGCGCGGGCCCGCAGCTGCGGCCTGGACGTCACGCACCTGTACGGCATGACCGAGACCTACGGGCCCGCGGTGATCAACGAGTGGGACCGTGCGTGGGACGCGGCGCCGGAGGCCGAACGCGATCGCCGCAACGCACGCCAGGGCGTCGGCAACATCATCACCGGCGGTGTCCGCGTGGTGGACGAGGCCGGCCGTGACGTGCCCGCCGACGCGACGACGATCGGCGAGATCGTGCTGCGGGGCAACAACGTCACCGCCGAGTACTACCGTGACCCCGCGGCCACCGCGGCGGCGGTGCGCGACGGTTGGTTCCGGAGCGGGGATCTGGCCGTCCGGCATTCCGACGGGTATATCGAGATCCGCGATCGCGCGAAGGACCTCATCATCTCCGGCGGGGAGAACATCAGCTCCATCGAGATCGAGCGCGCGATCCTCGAGCATCCCGCGGTCCTCGAGGCCGCGGTGGTCGGTGTTCCGCACGAGCATTGGGGCGAGCGCCCCGCGGCGTTCGTCTCCCTCCGCCCGGGCGCGGAGCTCAGCAGCGGCGAGCTGCGCGCCCACCTGCTCGATCGCCTCGCGAAGTTCAAGGTCCCCGACCGGATCGAGTTCGCGACGCTCCCCAAGACCGCCACGGGAAAGATCCAGAAATTCCAGCTCGCCCGACAGCTGATCGCTCACCCGCCGGGCTGAGTTCCACCGACCACCTCACCCCACCGCATCCGACAAGGAGATCACCATGCTCGACCCCAATGCCTACAGCGCGAAGAACCTCGTCAACGGCGAACTCGTCGCCGCCGAATCCGGACGGCTGCTCGATGTCCTCGAACCCGCAACCGGAAAGGTCCTGGCCCGGGTGCCCGCCAGCGGAAAGGAGGACATCGACGCGGCCGTGACCGCGGCCACGCAGGCGTTCCGCTCGTTCCGGCGCACCACCCCGGGCGAGCGGGCGGAAATGCTGCTGACTCTGGCGTCCAAGATCGAGGAACACGCCGAGCACATCGCGGTGCTCGAGTCGCGCAACGTCGGCAAACCGCTCCCGGTCGCCCGCGACGAGGTGCCCTTCGCGGTGGACAACCTGCGATTCTTCGCGGGTGCGGCGCGGACGATGGAGGGCCGCGCCGGCGGTGAGTACCTGCGCGGCTACGAGTCCTACATCCGGCGCGAGCCGATCGGCGTCGTCGCCGGCATCGCCCCCTGGAACTACCCGCTGCTCATGGCGACCTGGAAGATCGGTCCGGCCCTGGCGGCGGGGAACTGCAGCATCCTCAAACCGTCCCGCCAGACCCCGCTGACCGCCCTCTATATCGCCGCGCTCGCGCAGGACGTCTTCCCGGCCGGTGCGTTCAACGTGCTGTCGGGGTCGGCGGCCGACATCGGCGACCACCTGGTCGCCGATCGCCGCATCGGCCTGGTCTCGCTGACCGGCGACACCAGCACCGGGCGGCACATCGCCGAGGTGGCCGCGGCCCACGTCGCGCAGACACATCTCGAGCTGGGCGGCAAGGCGCCGGTCATCGTCCTCGACGATGCCGATCTCGACGCGGTCGTCGCGGGCATCGCCACCGCGGGTTTCGCCAACAGCGGCCAGGACTGCACCGCGGCGTGCCGGGTGATCGCCACCCCGGGGATCTACGACCGGCTGCTCGAGGCGCTGGTGCCCGCGGTCCAGGCGATCCGGGTCGGCGATCCCCAGGCCGGCGACGACATCGACATGGGTCCGCTCATCTCGGCCGCGCACCGGCAGTCCATCCTCGACGTCCTCGCCAAGACCGACGGCACCATCCTGACCGGCGGCAAGGCACTGCCCGGCAACGGCTTCTTCCTCGAGCCCACGGTGGTGGCGAACCCGAGCCAGGCAGACGTGCTCGTGCAGACCGAGCAGTTCGGACCCGTCGTCACCGTGCAGCGGGCCGACGATATCGACCTGGCCTTCGAGTGGGCCAACGACGTGGAGTTCGGCCTGGCGTCGTCGATCTGGACGCAGAACCTCAGCCACGCGGCACGCGCGGCTCGCGATCTCGACTTCGGCTGCGTCTGGGTGAACGACCACATGCCCGTCCTCTCGGAGATGCCCCACGGCGGGTTCAAACAGTCCGGATACGGCAAGGACATGTCGATCTACGCACTCGAGGAGTACACCCGCATCAAGCACGTGATGACCAAGACGAACTGATCCACTCACATCCTCACCAGGAGAAGGGAACACACCATGACATCAGTCGATGCGACTCTCCAGCGAGTCGGCAACACCACCGACATCACCGAGATCCGAGAGATCGTCGATCGCGACGGCGGCGTCATCATCGAGGGCCTGCTCAGCGCCGACCAGGTCGCGCGGTTCAACGCCCAGATCGAGGAACCCCTGGCCGCGCTCACCCCCGGCGGGAAGCACGAGCTGGAGATCGTCAACGAGTTCCACGGCGCCAACACCAAGCGCCTGACCAACCTCGTCACGCACAGCCAGGTGTTCCGGGAGGAGGTGATCGACCACGACCTGGTGCACGCATTGTGCGAGGCGACCTTCCTCGAGGAGTCCGGCACGTTCTGGATGACCACCGCCCAGGTCATCGAGATCGGCCCCGGCAACCGCGCCCAGATGCTCCACCGCGACCTGGAGAACTGGTTCCCGTTCGTCGGGATGGGTCCCGCCGGCCCGGAGGTGACCGTCAACTTCCTCATCGCGCTGACCGACTTCACCGAGGAGAACGGCGCCACCCGCGTCATCCCCGGCAGCAATCACTGGCCGGACTTCCAGGACCGCGGCACCCCGGATCAGACCGTCCCGGCCACGATGAAGGCCGGCGACGCACTGTTCTTCAGTGGCAAGACCGCCCACGGCGGCGGTGCCAATATCACGACCGACCAGTACCGCCGCGGGCTCGCGTTCGCCTTCAACCCCGGCTACCTGGTCGGCGAGGAGGCGTATCCCTTCCTCGTGGACCGGGACATCGTGAAGACCCTGCCCGAGCGCGTGCAGCGCATCCTCGGCTTCCGGTCCCAGTACCCACTGGGGTCGCCCGGCCTCTGGCAGGTCGATTACCGCGAGCTCGGCGAGTACCTGGGTCTCGACTGACTCGTGCGGTCCGCGCGCGCCGCCCGATCGCCGGGGCGGCGGCGCATACTCGTTGTCACGGCGAGCGATGGAGGTTGATGGAATGACCGTGACATCCGACGAGCTGTGGCCCGAGCCCTCCGACCGGGTGCGCGAACTCTTCCGCGACGTCGCCGAGACCATGCTCACCAGGCACACCGAGATCCTGGCCGACATGGAGGAGGCGACGCTCCGGGACCCCCGTTACCTGGCGATCGCACAGGACCCCGTGCTGGCCGAGTCCAGCGACCGCGTCGGCGTCTTCGCCCTCAAGAAGTGGCTCACGTCGAACATCGCCGCACCCGGCGCGCGGGTCCCGCCACCGGACAGCGAGGAGACGCGTACCTACGCGCGCAACGTCGTTCTCCGCGGCCTCACCACCGACGAGGTCACCTCGTGGCGGGCCGGACAGTACGTCGTGTGGCGGTGGTGGCTCGCCGAATGTTTCAGGGTAGCCCGCGATCTCGACGAGCTCGAGTCGCTCGTCGCGGTCTCGGCCTGCTCGCTGACCACCGCCGTCGACGACGCCATCGCGGCACTCGCACAGCAGGTCGACGATGTCCGCGAAGAGTTCGCCGGCGGCGCGCAACTGCAGCGCTACGCCACCGTCGAACTGCTGCTGCAGGGTGCCGACATCGCGCCGGCACGGGCCGAGGCCCAGCTGGGCTACGCGCTGACCGGCTCGCACATCGGCGCTGTGGTGTGGACGGATTCGGAGCGCGACGCGCACGCGCTGGAAGCCGTGAGCGAGCAGTTGATGCGGGCCTGCGGCGCGGCGAGCCGACTGACCGTGGTGGCGGGGACCGCTGCGCAGTGGCTGTGGATTCCGGCGAAAACAGTGCCGCCCGCCGCCGATCTCGAGGAGATGCTCAGTCGGCACCCCCGTGCTCGCGTGGCGCTCGGCCGCGCGGCATCGGGTATCAACGGATTCCGGCGGACTCACCTGGATGCCGCGGCGGCGCAACGCCTGCTGTCGCGGCTCCGCTCGAACCTGGCCGTGATCCGTTACGAGGACGTCCAGATGATCGACCTGATGTCGGCCGATGTCAGCCAGCTCGATCAGTTCGTCACCGATGTCCTCGGCGACTTCGAGGCCGCGAGCCCGGTCCTGCATCAGACCGTGCTCACCTACGTCGAGGAAGGCCTCAACCGGTCGAGTACCGCGGATCGGCTGTTCACCCACCGCAACACGATCGACCGGCGGCTCGCCCGCGTCGACGAACTCCTCCCCCGCCCCTTCGCCGACCGGCCGACCGAAGTCGCGACGGCGTTGACGGTCCTGCGGATCCGCGGCACGGGCTGACCGGCGCCCGCTGGCGACGGCAGAATCGCCCCGCCCCAGCTTGCCTGAGCCAGCGGAGGCGACCTCACGTCAGCGCTTCGCGCGTCCTCGGCGACGCAGCTGCCGCCGCGCCAGCATCTTGCTGCCGCTGAAGAAATCGTTCATCCGGTCCACGATCCAGACCAGCCGCAGCACCAAGGGGTTCATCACCACGTCCATCGATGCCGGGTACTTCGAGACGTCCGACCAGATGCCTGCGAGATCCTCGGGCATCTCGTCGTCGACGATGTAGTCGGCGAGCATCTTGCCCACATACGGAACCTGACAGAGGCCGTGGCCGTTGCAGGCCATCGAGTAGTAGACGTTGTTGCCCACCTGGCCCGCGACCGACAGCCAGTCCGCGCTGATGCCGATCCAACCGCCCCAGGCCTGCGCGATGGATACGTCGGCCAGCGTCGGGAACCGGGCGGCCAGGTCGGCCGCCATGTCCTTCACGAGGCTCGGGGACGGAACCCGATCCGGCAGCGGGTAGCCCGCGCCGCGCTCCGGCCTGCGGACTCCACAGACGATGGTGTTGCGCTCGGTGAGCCGGTAGTGGGTCATGACCTGGTGCTGGGTGATGATGCCCGACCGGCTGGTCCACTCCAGCTCGGCGAGCCGCTCGGGCGCGATGGGTTCGGTCTCGATCTCGATGACGTACAGCGGCACCGAGAGATTCTTGGGCGTGATGTCCCATTCGCCGGCGTAGGCGCTGGTCGCCAGCACCACCTTGTTCGCCCGCACCGTGCCGTTCGGGGTGGCGAGTTCGACGATGCCGCCCGTCCTGCGGACATCGCTCACCGGGGTCCGCTCGTACAGCCTGACCGGCGAGTCGAGCACGGCGCGCCGTACACCGCGGGCGAGTTTGCCCGGGTTCAGCATGCCGCCGATGCTCTCTCGCATGCCGCCGACGAAGCCGGTCGGCAGGCCGAGCTGTTCACGGTTGCCGACGGTCCCCTTCCCGCCGACGGCGCGCAGAATCGCCGCCTGTGTGCGGACCCGGAGCATCATGATGGGAGAGACCGCACCCCACACCAGACCGTTCGGCACATAGTCGCAGTCGATGTCGTGGGTCTTCATGAGATCTTCCACGTAGTGGCCCGCGTGCTCCGCCAGCTTGGCCATCACCGACAGCTTGCTGCTGGAGAACAGGCCGAGCATTCGCAGGTCCCCACCCGGCGCCCCGGCGATCTGACCGCCGTTGCGTGAGGCCGAGCCGTAACCGCAGAACTCGGCCTCCAGCAGGACGACGTCCTTGCCGCGTTCGGCGAGGCGCAAGGCGGTGGCCATGCCGCCCATGCCGCCGCCGACGACGGCGATATCGCAGGTGAGGTCACCGTCCAAGGCGGGTCGCACATCGTCCGGGCGATCGATCCAGCCGGTGAAATTGATGTACCTGGTGGCGTCGGTTCTCATGCTCTTCGATCTCCCTCGAATCGTGGGTATGACGGTGCGGTAGAAGCCGCGCTGAGATCACGTAATCGGGACCGTTGCCGGTGCACTATCTCTTCCTCCACTATCGCCATCCCTTCATCGGGTCACCATGGTGAGACGTGGCAGGTTGGCGAGGATCGCGGTGCGAATTGCACACACCGCCCGCTACGATCGGCTGGTCAAGGCCTACCGCGCCGACGCGGCCGCGGTCACCGCGCTGTCGCGCTGGCTCAATGGACAGATCCAGCCCTTCGCCGCAGCGGGCGACGACGCATGGCCTACGTGCCGGAGACGACGATCCGCACCCTGCTCGGGCAAAGCGGCGACGGCGCGACCTCAGTCGCGCGGGAACGGCTCGCACTCGACTCGGTGCTCACCGGTCTGATCGAGGTCGACTTCGGTCTGAGCGAGACGGGCGCGCGTCCGATCGAGACCGCCGGCCACCTGACCCAGCTCGTCGCCGACCTGCGCACCCTCGCCGCCGGTCCGACCCGAACCCTGCTCACCCAGCTGAGCAACAAGCTCAGCGGTGCCCGGCCAGTGTGAACGATCAAGAATCGCTCCGCGAGGGCTTGGGGCTGCCGAAACACCCTGCTGCCGAGAGGAATTGACATGTCGACCACCACAACGGTGACCGTCGGCGCTCGGCTCCCCCAACCCGAGCAATGTCGCGCTGGCGACGGCGGGCCTGGCGATCGGCATGCTGCTCTCGGTGCTCGACCAGACGATCGTCAGCATCGCCCTGCCCGATATCGGTGCCGGCGCGTTGTTCGCCGTCCCGACGATCGCCCTCGCGGAACTGTTCCCGGTCGAGCTCCGCGGGCGAGTACAAGGCGCGGTGGGCGCCATCTTCGCCATCGCCGCCGTCGGCGGCCCGCTGCTGGGCGGCTTGATCACCGACACCGTCGGTTGGTGCTGGATCGTCTACATCAACGTGCCGCTGGGCGCGCTCGCAGCGGTTCTCGTTGCGCTAGTGCTTCGGCTGCCGCGTCCTGAGCACCGGGCCGGCTCGATGTGATCGGCTCGACCCTGCTGGTCGGCACGGTGGTGGGCGTTCTGCTGATCGGGCAGATGCAATCCCGTCCACCCTGCTCTGGGTGCTGCCACTGGCAGGGGTACTGGTGCTACTGGCCATGGCTCTGCCGAACCCTGGTGGGCCCCTTCGACCCGGGAGCTGACGCCATGAGCGCCCGATAGGGTCGAGCACATCGTGTTCGGAAGGGGGCCGGCGGGCTTCGAACCGCCAGGGCCGGTCAGCCCGGTTCGCAGTCGCTGTCTGCGGCCGGAAGGATTCCCTCGGCGAGGTGGGCGCCTGTGGGCGACCCGCCGCCGGCGGTGGCGAACTAGCATCCGGCATCTACTCGGCCAGCTGAAGCGCCAGCGTCGCCGCGGCCGGTGCGAGGTACAGCAGTGGAAACACCGTGGTCTTGTAGGAATGCGCCCGCACCGTGGTAGCCGCTGCTCCGAGGAAGTACAGGATCAGGCCCACCGCGGCAACGACACCGATCGCGGGAATGAACAGTCCCAGAATCAGTCCGAGGGCGCCTGCGGATTTGGCCAGGGCCAGCCAGGGCCACCATGACCGCGGGACTCCATATTGCTCGAGTGGCTCGATGACGAACTGCCGTTGCGTGAACAGCGAGAACCCCGAGAAACCGATCCACAGTCCGGCGACGACAGCGACGATGTGGTAGGCGTTGCTCATCGAAATCTATTCCATCCTTTGCGATGCTCGCGCAGATTGCGCTAGTGGTCAGTGTCGTTGGCGTGCGTGCTTCGAAAAAGAGGAGTTCGCTGACGAGACTGTTAACCTGCAGCTTCACAATGTGGAGGACCGGTGGAGTTACGGGATATCGAGATCTTTCTGACGTTGGCGCAAGAGCTGCACTTCGGCCGCGCAGCCGAACGGCTGCACGTCAGCCCGGCTCGGGTGAGTCAGGCCATCAAGCAGCAGGAGCGGCGCATCGGTACAGCGCTGTTCGAACGCACCACGCGCAAGGTCCGCCTCACTCCCGCCGGGCAGCAGCTCTATCGGGAGCTCCACGCCGGATACCGGACGATCATGCGCGGCATCGAGACAGCGTCGGCGACCGCAAGGAACTCCGGCGCGACCCTGACACTGGGCACCATGGGACCGCAGGCCTGGATGGTCGACAAGCTTGTCGAGCTGTTCCGATCCCGCTTCCCGGACGTACTCATCGACCACCGCGATATCAACCCGGTTTCTCCGTTCACCCTGCTCCGCTCGGGCGAGATCGACATGGCGCATCTGTGGTTGCCCGTCCACGAACCGGACCTCACCGTCGGGCCTGCCACCCACACCTCGGCGATCCTGCTGATGCTGGCCGCAACCCACCCTTACGCCGACCGAACATCGGTCCGGTTGGAGGACTATGGCGATCTCACCTTCGTCAACCCGACCTCGCCGGTCCCCGCGTCGATGGAAGCCGCGTTTCAGCCATTCCGGACCCCTTCCGGTCGCCCGGTTCCACGCGGTCCGGAGGTCTCGAGCTGGGACGACCAGGTCAAGGCGGTCGCCTCCGGTCAAGCCGCCCTCGCGGTTCCGGCCGAGGCTGCCCGCTTCTACGCGTGGCCCAACCTCGTGTACGTACCGGTGCTCGACGCCCCGCCTGTTCGATGGGCCTTCGCATGGCAGACCTCGGAGGAAACGCCACTGATTCGCGCGTTCGCCCAAACCGTCCGTGAGCACGCGACGCTCACCTGATCCCAGCCGAGGTGCGCTGTAGGGCAAACCAACAGGCACCGAAACGAGGACCAGCGGTGCCGCAGCCGTCCTCCTGCGTGTCCTGGTAAGTGTGTCGGCGGGCGCAGCTGCCCAGGAAGCTCTCTGCCACACGGTGATGCCTCGTTCACAAGCCGGTTCACACCGTCGTCGCGTGCGGCGATCAGCTCTGTGACCGAGGTGATCGGTCCAGTTACGGATCTATCCGGCGCCCGGTGACCGTCGAGCGTGGTAGCCGGCCTGCTCGGGAATGACCCGACATGGTGGCGCCTGTGATGACGACGTCGAAGTCCAGGTTGAGTCGCATCGGCTTGGTCACTCGCTGCGACCAGGTGACGCGGTGGCCGTTGGCTGTCGCGGTGGTGCGGATATCGGACAGCGGCACTGTTTCCTTCGAACTGGAAGCGGTCCCCGCGTAACCGCCTGCGGTCGCTGCGAAGTGGTATCGAACGTGCAGTGTTCCCACAGGGGTTTTCAGGTCGAGGTCCCAGGTTCCGGGCAGGCTGCTCATGGGGCTCACAATCGTTTACGGTCGATGGGTGGGATGCTCGTTCATCTGGATGCGGGCAGTTCCCGGTGTACCTGCCAGATGGTGCCTCGGCGCTCGTATTCGAAGAGGTCTTCGACCGCTCGGGCGACCGAGGGACCGAACTCGCGATCGAGTAAATACAGTGCCACGTCCAGACCGGAGGTGACCCCGCCACCGGACACCAGGTCGCCATCGTCGACCACCCGCGCGCGCACTGGAGTGACTCCGGTGGCTTCGAGCACGTCGATACCCAGATGGTGGGTGGTGGCGTGGCGGCCCTCCAGCAGACCTGCCATCGCCAGCCCGAGCGAGCCACCGCACACGGTCCAGACCTGCATATGCGGATCGGCCAGTGCCTGGCCGATCAGTGGGATAGCCGCGCTGTCGGCGAACCTGGCCAACAGCACCGGGATCGTTTCATCGCCTGCGTCCGGGTCGCCATCGACCGGGCCGGATGCGCCCGGCACGATGATGTAGCCGCGACGGCGGGGGTCGAGGGCCGACGTCGCGGTCAGCGTGAGTCCACGGGTGCCGGACACGACCGGGCCGGGCCCGTCCGCGCAGACGAGTTCGACATCGAAAGCTCCTCCGAGCACGTCACTTCCCGCGGCGAGCACCTCGAACGGCGCGATCACATCGAGTGGGTCGAAACCGTCGAAGAGCACGATCTGAGCGATAGGGGGCCCTGCGGCCTCATCGGATTCGTGATTCATCAACCGCAATTCTGGTTTCGCCGGTTATCCGCGACCAGTGGCAGCAGTGCCACATTCCGACTGGATCTGGCCACCTCGAACGCGGCGCACGGGCGGTACAGTCGCCCCTGGCAGACTCCTGCCAATGCACACTGTCGCGGTCATCGCCGTCCCTGATGTGATCGCGTTCGATCTCGCCACACCGGTCGAGGTTTTCGGCCGCGCCCGCCTGCGGAACGGCCGCCCGGCCTACCGGGTAGTCGTATGTAGCGACCGGGCAACCGTCACCGCGGGCTCGTTCCGCATCGCGGCCGATTCGGGCCTCGACGTGCTCGATCGAGCAGACACCATCATCGTTCCGGGCCGCAACGACATCTCGGTGGCCACACCGCCGCCGGTCCTCGACGCCCTGCGGGCAGCGGCGCGGGCCGGAACCCGAATCGCCTCGATCTGCGTCGGCGCTCTGACGCTGGCCGAAGCGGGGTTACTCGACGGACGTCGCGCGACCACACACTGGGCGGCCGCCGACCTGCTGGCCGAGCGCTACCCGGCGGTCGAGGTGGACCCGCAGGTGCTGTACGTCGACACCGGTGACATCCTCACCTCGGCCGGCGCAGCGGCCGGGCTCGACCTCTGCCTGCATATCGTCCGACGAGACCACGGCGCCGCGGTGGCCGCGGATACCTCGCGCGTAGCCGTCGCTCCCCTGCACCGCGCCGGGGGACAAGCGCAGTTCATCGTCCGCAATCGCCCGGCAGGGCTCGCGTCATCCCTCGACGAGGTGCTGACGTGGATCGAGGAGAACGCCCACGACAACAGTTTGTCGCTGACCGCTATCGCAGCCGCCGCGCACACCAGTGTGCGGACGCTGAACCGGCACTTCCGCGCCGTCACCCGGCAAAGCCCGATGGAATGGGTGGCGGGAGTCCGTGTGCGCCATGCGCAAGGACTCCTCGAAACCACCGACCATCCCATCGATCGCATCGCCGTCCAGGTGGGATTCACCAGCCCCAGCACCTTCCGCACTCACTTCCGCCGGCTGGCCGGGGTCACCCCACGCCAGTACCGAAGCACCTTCGCACGGCAACGAACGCCCGAGCACGGCCCGCATCGGCTCGAAGCCGAGACCACCGCGCGATAAGCGACATACGCGGATATCGTTCGGCACCGCCGAGGCGCGACGCGGGCGGCAGACCGTCGGTGCCGAGACTTCGATTCAGGCGACGACGGCCAGCAACGTCGTTGCCGCGTCGGTCAGTTCGGGGTCGCCGTCGAGATCGGCACGTCGACGTGCATCGTCGACTGTGATCCCGCGGGTGGCCAGCCGCCAGACCGTGTCCTGATTCATTCGCACGGACGCGGCGGGCGCTGTGCTCGGCGTAACCGTGAGTTCCCAGTTCGCGCCGTCGGACACGGCCGTCCAGCAGCCCCCTGCCGGACCGGTGATCTCGAATCGTACTGCGGTTCCGGACCGGCGAGTGCGTTCCCGCAGGGCGGTCGGCAGTGCGTGCAGGAACGTGACGAGCACCGGATGCATCATCGATACCTCGTCCGCGCCCGGACGGGATACCGCGTCCCGGATCTGCTGCTGATGGACCCAGAATTCGGTGTATTCACGTGCGATGTCGAGCCAGGCCGGGCTGTCACCTGAACCTGCCCAGGAGACGTCGAGGGCGGCGGGGCCCTCGAGATCGGTTGCCGCCCACAGACGATCCAGCTGCGGGCCCAGATGGTCCAGCAAGTCGATCATCAGCTGCGGGCTACATTGACGCATCGCGCGAACGAACTCATCGTTGACCCGTGCCAGATAGGCAGGCAAGGTTTCGTCGTCCTCGAAGATGGCGCCCGCGTAACCATCGCGACCGCCGGAGATCCGCCGCAGATAGTCGTTGAGGATGTGCGCCGTCACGTCATGAACCGTCCAGCCGGGGCAGATGGTCGGCTTCGCCCAGTCGGCCGCGTCCAGCGACCGCAGCAGCTCCAGCAACATCCGCCGTTCCAGCGGAAACAGCGGCCGGGTATCGAGTGGGATCACTGATTCAGTGAACCGATCATGCCGTCGTCCCGCCAGCGAATTTTGATCTGGCCGCTGCCTGTCGCCGGCGGCGATGTCGTCCAGGCACGGCAGTTGTTGTGGTCGAGGCGTAGCAGCGGGGAGCGGGCGTAGGCTTCTCCGAACCGCCCACGAGCCGCTCGAGGGCGCGGCCGGATCAGTGGTCGTGTGCCGCGTGACTCGTGGCGAGTTGAGTTCTGCATGCGTTCTGTATCGCACGCTCGAGTTGCTGTTCCGTTCGGCCCCAGCCCCCTACCCACTCGTCTTCGAGATGGACTATTCGGCCGAGCGGAAGTGCGATGACGCTGTCGGCATAGTCGGACCGGGCGACGATCTCGCACACCTTGGCGAGTACCCATCTCTCGGCTGCTCGGTTGTCGGCGTGCATGCGGGCGAGTGTGGTAAACGCCACGTGGGCCGCGGCTGCGTTCGAGTCCGGGATGGCTGCGCCGCAGTCGGTCAGCGCCGCGGGCAGAATGTCGCGGACCTCGTGAGGATCCGCGCCACTCAACCCGGCCAACACCCGCAGCTCTTCACCGTCGTAGCCCTGCGTCAGCCAATGCGCTGCCCAGAGTGGGATTCGTTCGGACGGGAGAGTATCGAGCGCTACCCACGCGGCGACCAACTCCGGCGTCGGGATCTCACCGGAGTCGGGTGCGGGCCAGTCGTGCATGCCGGCCATGATGCCCGATCGCATCCGAGGGCACACGGCTTGACGGCCTCGCGGCCAGATTGTCGAATACGGCCCGAAAGAGTGCGCCAGGGCCGAGGCGAAGTGCGCTCTGTCGGCACGAACCCGTAGCACGTTCCGCGCCATCGCCTACCGGAGGCGCAGCATGCGAAGCGCGAAGTCCGCGTACTCGGCGGCGATCTGTTCCGGGGCGGCCGGGCCGTCGAGCCGGAACCACTGCGGCAACGCGGTACACATCGTCGCGATCGCCCTGCCCGCCACCCGAGCATCCTCCGCGGGCAGGTTCGCCTCGGCGAGTGCGGCACCGATATCGGCGTCGAGAAGGTATTGAAGCTCGTTGCGGGAGGCGGTGATCCGCTGCCGATCGACAGGGTTCAGGCTGCGCATCTCGCTGGCGCCGATGAAGGCGAGTTCGCGGCGGTGGGTATGGAACAGCGCCAGGGATTCGACGACGCGCGTCAGCCGTTCGAGACCGGTGGTGGCGTCACGACGGGCGGCGCGGACCCGTCGATGCAGTTCATCCATGGTCAGGTCGAGGGCGCGGACGAGTAGATCCTGCTTGTCCCGGTAGTGGTGGTAGACGCCGGGCACACTCATGCCCGCGCGGTCCGCGATCGAGCGCATGGTGGCCCCGTGGTAGCCCGTGTCGACGAACGAGTCGATCGCGGCGGCGAGCACAGGATCGATGGCCAGCGGGGGGAACTCGCGCCACGAGCTGACCATGCTGTCGCCGACGTCCTGGTCGGCCTCGACGTCGATGCCGGCGACCGCATCGGACCGGTATCGGCAGGACTCGCTGGTTCGGCTCGTCGGCCCGCCGACGATCAGCCAGGAAGCCGTCGTACCGAGCTCGGTGGCAAGAGCCATCAGGCGGGCGACCGATGCGCCGGTCTTGCCGTTCTCGATCGCGCTCAGTGTCGCCGGGCTTACACCGATGCGCCGTGCGGTGTCGCGCAGCGACGAGCCCGCCGCGGTCCGCGCCTGACGTACCCGCGCCCCGATCTCTTGCTGATTGACACCCAAATCCGGCATGTGTTCAGGATACCTGAACAGCAACGGCCGACGAAAATCCGTCTTTGACAGGAAAGATCCGACTGTGCCACCCTCGTGGCAGCCCCACCGCCGAACGAACGTTCGGCCCGTGATGTCGAGGAGTTGAGCCGTGGCGATCGATCTGTCCCCTCCGCCCGAGGTGCGTGATCTGGCCGACCGCACCCGCGCGTTCATCCGTGAGCGCGTGCTGCCGGTCGAGGATGCGCACGACGGTGACATCGCCGCTGCTGGTGGTGAGCGGTTGCGTCTCGAATTGCAGCGGGCCGCGCGGGATGCGGGTATTTTCGCCCCGCACGCGCCGGTCGAATACGGCGGCCACGGGCTCGGCATGTGCGACCGCGCCCCGGTGTTCGAAGAGGCCGGCTACTCATTGTTCGGCCCGACGGCGCTCAATATCGCCGCGCCGGACGAGGGCAACGTGCATATGCTCGCCCACATCGCCGATCCCGACCAGAAGCAGCGCTTTCTCGCCCCGCTCGCCCGTGGTGAGGTGCGTTCGGCGTTCGCGATGACCGAACCGGGACCGGGCGCGGGATCGGACCCGTCCGCGCTGACCACCCGAGCGGTCCGTGCCGCGGGCGGCTGGCGGATCACTGGGCACAAGTGGTTCATCACCGGTGCCGACGGAGCCGACTTCTTCATCATCATGGCCCGCACCTCCGGTGAGCCCGGCGACCGCGGCGGCGCGACGATGTTCCTCGCCCCCGCCGACACCGCCGGTCTGCGCGTCGGTCGTCATCTCGACACGCTCGACAAATCGATGATCGGCGGTCACTGCGAGGTGTTCTTCGACGATCTCCTCGTCCCGGATTCGGCGGTACTCGGGGAGGTGGACCGGGGCTTCGACTACGCCCAGGTCCGGCTCGGCCCCGCCCGCATGACACACGTGATGCGTTGGCTCGGTGCCGCACGCCGCGGCCATGATGTGGCCGTGGCCCACGTCGCCGAACGACACGGCTTCGGCTCGCGCCTCGGCGATCTCGGCACGGTCCAGCAGATGATCGCCGACAACGAAATCGACATCGCCGCCACCCGCGCCCTGCTGACCCGCGCCTGCTGGGAACTCGACCGTGGCGAACCCGCCGGCGACGCGACCTCGATCGCGAAAACCTTCGCCGCCGAGGCGATCTTCCGCATCGTCGATCGCAGCATGCAGATGTGCGGCGGTCTCGGCGTGGCCGCCGACCTGCCGTTGGCGCGCCTCGCGCGCGAGGTGCGCCCGTTTCGGATCTACGACGGGCCCTCCGAAGTGCACCGGTGGGCCATCGCCAAGCGCGCGGTGCGCGCCGCCAGGCGGGCCGGGCGGGAGTCGGCATGACGCTGCCCGGTATGGATGTCGCCGCGCTGGCCCGCTTTCTCCGCGAGCAGGGAGTGGAGGTGCGGGGCGAACTCCGCGTCGAGCTGATCAGTGGTGGCCGATCGAATCTGACGTTCACCGCCGCCGATGACGTGTCGCGCTGGGTGGTGCGCCGCCCGCCCGTCGCCGGGCTCACCCCGTCGGCGCATGACATGGCGCGCGAGTACACCGTCACCAGTGCGTTGCAGGGCACGGCGGTGCCCGTGGCCGCGACGATTGCATTCGACGCCGCCGGTGCGACGCTCGGCGCGCCGATGACCGTTGTCGAATTCGTCGACGGAACGGTGGTCCGCGATCACGACGACCTCGCCGCGTTCACCGATCAGCAGGTCGACGCGAGCGCGGACGCACTGGTCCGGGTGCTCGCCGATCTGCATGCCGTCGAACCCGCCGCCGTCGGCCTCGCCGAGTTCGGCCGCCCGGACGGCTTCCTCACCCGCCAGGTGAAACTGTGGGCGTCGCAATGGGATCGGGTGAAGACCCGCGAACTGCCCGACGTGGCGACCTTGCACGCCGCCCTCACGGACGCGGTGCCGACCCGGTCGACGGCCGCGATCGTGCACGGCGACTACCGTATCGACAACACCATCCTCGACAACGACGACCCGGCACGGGTGCGCGCGGTGGTCGATTGGGAGCTGTCCACGATCGGTGACCCCCTCACCGATGTCGCGCTGATGTGTGTCTACCGATCACCGGCCTTCGACCTGGTCCTCGGCTCCGCGGCGGCCTGGACCAGCGACCGGCTACCCACGCCCGACGCACTCGCCCAGGCCTATGCCACAGCCTCCGGCCACGACCTCGACGACTGGGGTTTCTACCTCGCCCTGGCCAACTTCAAACTCGGCATCATCGGCGAGGGCATCACCCACCGCGCCCGCCTCGGCTCCGATTCCGGCGCGGCCGCCGAACGCGCGGCCGACGCGACGCCGGAATTCATGGCCGCCGGCCTGCGTGCACTGAAGGGAGCACGAACGTGAGCAGTTCCACCACCGCGCTGATCAGCGGTGCGTCCCGCGGAATCGGCCTCGGCATCGCGAACCGGCTGGCCCAGCAAGGCTTTTCCCTCACCATCACCGCCCGCGACGCCGACCGCCTCGACTCGGTGGCCGCGCAGCTGCGCGCCGCGGGCGCACCCGAGGTCGTCACCGTCGCCGCGGACATGTCCGACGAGGACGGGATCGCTCGCGTGCTCGATGCGCACACGGACCGGTTCGCCACCATGTCGGCGCTGATCCTCAACGCCGGAGTCGGCACCGGTGGCTCGCTGGCCGAGTCCTCGATGCGTCGCTACGACAAGACCTTCGCCGTGAACGTCCGCGCCCCACTGCAACTCGTCCAAGGCGCCCTGCCGCTGCTGCGCGCGAGCGCCGCCGCCCACCCGGCCCGTGGCGCGAAGGTGATCGCCCTCGCCTCGATCACCGGGGTGTACGCCGAGGCGGGCCTGTCGGTCTACGGCGCCGCCAAAGCAGCCCTCATTTCGCTGCTCACCACCCTCAACACCGAAGAATCGGGCAATGGCGTCACCGCCACGGCGATCGCCCCCGGCTACGTCGACACCGAGATGAGCGCCTGGATCCACGACCGCATTCCACCCGAGCACATGCTCGCGGTCGACGACGTGGTCGAGATGGTCGACTCCCTGCTGCGGTTGTCCGCCCGTGCCGTGGTCCCGACGATCGTCATGTCCCGGGCCGGCACCGACGGCTACCGCGCCTGATCGCCTCGGCATCGTGCACCGCGCCAACACGATGACGCTCACCGCCCGGCGGCTTCCTTCAGGTCGGGGTGGCCGCGGGCAGGTTCCGGCAGCTGTCGTGCCGGGTGGACCCGCGGCAGCAGTACGCCCGCCATCGCCGTCGTCACCAGTGCCATCACCACCATCAGCGAGTACAGCTCGGAGCCGATGACGCCGAGCTTCAAGCCGAGAGTCAGGGCGATCAGCTCGGTCAGCCCTCTGGTGTTGAGGAGGATCGCGAGTGTGCTCGCATCGCGCGGTGGCACCCGGTGCGCCCGGGCGCCGAGATAGGCACCGATTCCCTTGCCCCCGATGGCGACCAACAGGATGAGCAGCAGATCGGTGAGGGCGACGCCGGTCGGTGTCGAGAGGTCGACGGCGAGGCCGGCGATGGCGAAGAACACCGGCAACAGCAGGGCGGACACCCGCTGGATCAGCGGCAGCGCGCACGAGCGGAGCCGGCGTCCGGCCTCGCGCGGCATCACGACACCGAACAGGAAGGCGCCGAATATCAGATGCAGGCCCATCCACTCGGTCGCCGAAGCGCACAGCGCGAGGCCGAGGGCCAGCACCGCCGTGGCACCCGCCCTCGCCAGGATGGTGCGCATCGGCCGCTCGGCGCGCTCACGCCCGTCCGCCCACGCGCCCCACCGCGCCAGCAGCGGCCGCAGCACACCGAACAACACTGCGACGAACGGCACGATGAGCGCGATCCGCCACGGCTCCGTGTCGCCGCCCGCCACCATCGCCACCACGGCCAGCAGCGACCAGGCCACGACGTCGTCGACTGCCGCGACGGCCACGGCCAGCGCACCGACCCCGGTGTGCAGCATCCCACGGTCGGTGAGGATGCGTGCCAGCACTGGGAACGCGGTGACCGACATCGCCGCGCCGAGGAAAAGCACGAATGCGAGGCGGTTGTCGGTGTGATGCCGGTTCAGCAGGTGCAGCGCCAGCACGGCCCCGAGCCCGAACGGCAGCACGATCGAAGCGACGGCGACGCCCGAAGCAGTGCGCCCGCGCCCGCGCAGTAGCGAGCCGTCCAGCTCGAGCCCGACGAGAAACATGAACAACACCACGCCGACGGTCGCCAGCGCCTGCAGGGACGGGCGGATGTCGGCGGGGAACACGGCATCGGTCAGCGCACCGCCGAGCAGGGTGGGTCCCAGCAGGATTCCCGCCACGATCTCACCGACCACCGGTGGCTGCCCGATCCATCGCGCCAAGCGACCGAAGAGCCGCGCGAGCACGACGATGATGGCGAGGCCGAGCACCAGGTGCCCCACCGTCTGCGCGGTCATCCTTCGTTCCTTCCCCCGTGGACCGGCATGATCGCAATGCGGCTGCCTCGCGCCGGCTCCGGGACGATCGAGCGACGGATGATCAGGCAATGACCTCGGCTACGCCGTCGCGGTGCGGGCCGGAAACCCTCCGGCCATTATCGGTAATGATAACCATATTCATCAGCGCGATGTGAGTCACCGGTGGGAAACCCGACAGCGGCGAGGTTCGAACATCCGGCTGCGCAACGTCTTCCAGCCCGCCCGGGCATACCCCTACCCGATCGCCGCCGGGCAGCCGGGCCGGCAGCACCGCGCAGGTGCGCCGAAGGCTCGGCCACCACGATCGGGGCGGCAGCGAAGTGTCACAGCAGCACCTCCGCGCCGAGCCCGTGCCGTGCCCGCACCGAACTTCACCACAGCGCCCTCGTCCGCGCCGCTGCCCGCCGCACCGACAGCGGGGCGAGCCACTCGGCAGGCACGGGCCAGGCCGGCGCGGAGAGCAGGTGCAGCTACTGCGCGGACGGCGAATACTCCGTGTCGCCGGTCATGACCGGACCTCCTGTACCGCGACGGCATTCTCCTTCGGCTCGGCGGCCGTCCGTGGGACGAGCAGGCCCGCGATCACCGTTCCGATGGCGATCAGCAGGCCACCGAGCAGGAACGCGACGGAGTAGCCGTCGCTCAGCCCGGCGGGCGAGCGGTCGTCACCCGCGACGGTGGCGGCCACCGTGGTGAGCACCGCCAGGCCGAGCGCGCCGCCGAGTTGGCGGGAGCTGTTCAGCAGGCCGGAGGCCATGCCGGCCTCCTCGGCGGACACACCGCGCATCGCGATGGTTCCCATGACCACGAAGCTGATACCGATGCCGACGCTGGCCACGATCGACGGGCCGAGGATGTCGGTGAGGAAGCTACCGCCCGGTCCACCCGCACCGAACCAGGCGATGCCGACCGCGCCGAGCAGGCCGCCCGTCACCAGGGCCGCTCGGTAGCCGAACCGGCCCACGATCGGCGCGACGAGGCGCATGCCGACCACGGCGCCGAGCGCGAACGGAACGAAGCAGACACCCGCGACGGCCGGCGAATACCGCAGCACCGACTGCATGTGCAGCGAGACGAAGTAGAACGCGGTCAGCTGACCCGCGGTGATCATGAAGCCGAAGATGTTCGCGCCCGCCACACTGCCGTGCGCGAGCAGACCGAGACGCATGAGCGGTTCGCGAACCCGCAGTTCCACCACGACGAACGCGGCCAGCAGCAGCGCCCCGGCGCCGAGCGTGCCGAGCGTGACCGCCGATGCCCAGCCGTGTTCGTCGGTGCGAACAACGCCGAAGATCAGCAGCAGCATGGCCGCGGTGACCAGTACGGCGCCGATGACGTCGAGCCGGGGCCGCTGCTGCTCCACCGCGCCGCCGATGCCCCGCACGGCGGTGCCCAGCGCGGCGAGCACGATCGGGACGTTGATCAACAGGACCCACCGCCAGTCGGCGAAATCGGTGAGCAGACCGCTGGCGACGACGCCGAGGGCGCCGCCGAGCATGGTCGCCGCCGCCCACAGGCCCACGGCCTTGGTTCGAGCGTGCCCCTCCTCGAACGTCACGGTGATCAGCGCCAGCGACAGCGGCGAGAGCGCGGCAGCGCCCAGACCTTGCACCGCACGCGCACCGATGAGCACCGATTCATGGGTGGCCAGACCACCGGCGAGGCTGGCCACACCGAACAACGCAAGCCCGGCGATCATCGTGCGGCGGCGGCCGATCACGTCGCCGAGCCGCCCGCCGAGCAGCAGGAAACCGCCGAAGACCACCGCGTAGGCGTTGACCACCCACTGCAGCATGGTGGCGGGGATGTCGAACTCGGCCTGGATGGCAGGCAACGCGACGTTCACCACCGACAGATCCAGCGACACCATGAACTGCACGATCACCACGGTCGCCAAGACGGCGGCCGGTTTGTTGACTTGCGACATCCGACTCTCCACCACGTGATTCGATTTTACGAACGCGTATTTTTTCTAGGTCAGCATAGCCTCGCCCTGGCTTGCGTGGGCGTGCTCCGTGGCAGCCACGAATCAGACGTCGTCGTGGTCATGGAGCGGCACCGGGTATCTAGATGCTAATGATAATCTTTTTCATTAGTGAGATTGCGCGACAACGAAACAGGAGATGCGCATGGACGACTACTACTCCCCCGTGGCCGAGTTCTACGACCTCGTTCCCCGCGCGCACGCGGAAGGCGAAGCGGCGCTGCGCAAGATCCTCGCGGAGGTCGATCCGGACGCGGGCACGGTGGTCGACATCGGAGCGGGGACGGGACGAACCTGCCGGGTGGTGGCCGAGGTGCTGCCGACCGCGAAAATCCTGGCGAGCGAACCCTCTCCGGCGATGCGCGCGGTGCTGACCCACGACGTGCTCGCCGACGAGGACCTGCGCCGCCGGGTCACCATCGTCCCGGAACCCGCGGAATCGGTGCGGCTGCCCGAGTCGATCGCGGCGCTGATCCTGTTCGGGGTGCTCGGCCACATCGGCGCCGAGGACCGCCGAGCGCTGTGGGATCGGGTGCTGCCCCGCCTGGCTCCGGGCGCGCCGGTACTGGTCGAACTGCTGCCGGTCGCGCGGCCCACCGTCCTGCCGTCGATGCCGTTGGGCCGCGAGCAGATCGGGGATCTGACCTATGCGGGCACCATCGAAGCCGAGCCGATCGGCGGCGATCTCATCCGGATGACCTCGACATGGCACGTCACCGGAGACGCGGCGCCGGCGCGGACGGTCCGCAATGTCAGCGAGTGGCACACCTTCGGTATCGAGGATCTGGCCGAGGAAACCGGACTGGCCGGCGAGCAGCTCACCGAGCAGGCGGGAGTGCTGCGCGTTCGACGCTGACCCGGAGCGGGCACCCGAGCGCGGGTGCCCGCTCATCGCCTCGCCGTGATGCGCACGGTGATTCCGTCCGCGGGGTACATACCGATCAGCCCTGCGGGACGGGCCTCGGTTGTCACCAGCTCCGCGTCGATACGTGCCGCGACGGCGGTGAAGGCGGCCTTGATCGCCATGGTGGCGAAGTTGGCGCCGATGCAGCGGTGCGGTCCGACCCCGAACGGCAGGAACTCGTGCGGCGCCGGACGGCGGTATCGCGCGGACCCGGGGTCCCACCTGCCGGGGTCGAACCGTTCCGGTTCCGGCCAGACCCCGGCCAGCCGGTGGGTGTGGAACGGGCTGAAGATCAGCAGGTCGCCCGGCACGAAATCGGTTCCGGCGAGGGTGAATCCGGTAGCGACCTTCCGGGAGATGACCGCCGTCGCGGGATACAGCCGCATCGCCTCCGAGACGAGGCGGTCGAGTTCGGCGGGGTCGAGCCCGGCGGTGGCCCGTGCCCAGAGCTCGCGGTCGCGCAGTGTGCAGTAGAGCAGCCAGGTCAGTTGCGCAGCGGTGGTCTCCGCGCCTGCTTCGAGGAGGCTGACCAGCTGGTCGGTGATCTCGTCGTCAGTGAGCCGGGAGCCCTCCACCCCGCGCAGCAGCACGCCGAGCACATCGTCGCCCGGTGTGTCACTGTCGCCGCGCCGCCGGATCTCGGCCACCACCCAGCGGTGCACCGAGGACCTGGCCAGCAGCGCCCGTCGCCAGACCCGTGAGCCGGACCCACGGTCCATGCTGCCGCCGACGACATCGGTGTCGATGGCACGGTGGATGTCGTGCAGCCAGTCGTCGAGCCCCTCGGATCGATCGACGGCGGCCGCGCCGAACAGGCTCTCCAGTGTTGCCGCGCGGGTGGCCCGGCGCAGCGGCGGGTGGATGTCGACGAGGTCGCCGGGCGCCCAGTCCGCCATCGCGGCCTCGAGGTGCCGAGTGACGGTTTCGAGGTGGCCGCTCACCCGGCGCGCGGTCAGGGCCGGGGTGACCAGTCGGCGCAGTCTGCGGTGCCGGTCGCCGTCGTTGACCAGGAGTGCGGACGGTCCGGTGAGCGGGGCCAGCGCGGTGAACGCCGCTTCCCAGCTGAACAGGTCGCTGTTGGCGAGGATGAAGGCGCTCGCCTCGGGGCCGAGGGCGAGGCGGAAACGCATCGGCCCCGCACCGAGTTCGGAGATGGCTCCGTTCTCCCGGTAGAGCCGGTCCATCGTGGTGAACGGGTCGGCCGAAAAGTCGTGCAGATCGGCCAGTTCGCGCGGTGATCCGGTCGTCGTCATGCGGAATCACCGGCGTGGCTGCGGTTCTCGGCGAGAAGCTCCGGCAGCGGCACCGGCACCGGGTCGGGCGGCCGGATCAGCTCCGGCGGGCCGAGTGCGGTGGTGAGCCGCTGCCACAGGGCGGTGACCGTCACGGCCCACTGGGCGGCGGCCGTGGACCGGCCCGGATCGGCGATATCGGCACGCAACTCCCCCAGCGCGAATCGGACGCTGCCGGGCCACACCTCGTCGAAGACGGCCCGGAAGGTCGGCGTCTCGGCCGGTCCCAGGATCTCGGTGCTGGGCACGTCGAGCCGTTCGGTACCGGGCCCGCCCATGATCAGCCGCCCGGTCGCGTCGCGGCCGGTGTGCAGGCGCGGGCTCCACAGCACCGGGCCGTGGGTGTCGGCGAGGGACAGGACGCCGCCCTCGAACGCGATCGCCAGGCGGTGCAGCAGTAGCGCGTGGTTGTCCGGGTCGCCGGGGTGGATCTGGTTCTGCACCCGCAGCGACACCGGGACACCGCCGATGACCGCGCGCACCGGGGTGTAGGGCGGGCGGGTACCGGCGAGTGCGGCGATGTCGGCCGGGAGGGGCGCCGGGTCGGCGATCGTCCACGGCCGGAGTCCACCGACGGCGCGGCCGATGATGTCGAGCAGCGAATACACCACCTGGCTGCCCGCCGCCGCGTCCACGTGCAGCGGCCGCCCCCGCTCGCGCAGGATCGCGGCTGCCGCAAGGAACAACCGCACCGGCGGCAGGTGCGGATAGAACGCGTTGAGCCGGTAGCGCACACCGTGTTCGCGGGCGGTCCGCAGGCAGGCGGTGAGTTCGTCGGGATGCAGCAGGTGCTCCTGTAGCACGTGGATGCCACGGCTCAGCAGGCGCTGCGCCAGCTCGGCGCCGTCACCGCCCGCGGCGCCGGCGCGCACCGCGACGCAGGCGATGTCGATATCGTCCGGTAGTTCGTCGACGCTGGTGAAGTGCGGCACCCCATAGTATTTCGCGTACCCCGCCGACGCCGCGCTGCCCCGGGAGACGACGCCGGCGAGCTCGACCTCCGGGTCGTCGTGGACCGCGCGCAGATAGACCCGCCCGAATGCGGTGCCGCACACGACGATTCTCGGTGTCGCATCGTTCACAGGCAGCCTGCCTCCATCGGCTCGTCGTGGGCATGACGGTGGGTGTGGAAGACCGGCAGCGCGCCGAGGGCGGTCACCGCGTCGAGCAGTCCACGGGGGTCGAGCACGTCGTCGGCGTAGTGCAGGCCGGGGGCGACCGCGCCGGACAGCACGGCCCGCACCGTGTGCGCTGCCGTGGCCGCGGTGAGCTCGAAGCTGCTGTGGGTGCGCAGCACCGCGGTATCGGTGCGGTGTACCCGGTGCAGCGTGAACGCCATCAGGTAGAAGGGATCGAGTCCGGTCAGGTCGAGTTCCGCGGCTGCGGTGATCTCGGCGACGACCGCGGCCAGGGCCGCGGGGGTGGTCGAGACGCGGCCGCGCAGCCTGCTCAAGGTCAGCCGCAGCGCGTTGCCCACGAAGACGTTGTGCCAGTGCAATTCGGCCAGGCCGGTCGAGCGGGCCAGCCGTTCGGCGTCGGCGGTGAGGAACGGCATGGTGGTGACCCGGCCGGGGAACCCGGCGACCTCGACGTCCTCGCGGGCCGGCAGGGCATGGCGGGCGCGCCGACCAGCTATCCAGGCGGCGAGTGTTTCGCCGTACCAGTGACCGGCGCCGTCGGTGCCATCGGAGCTGTCCAGCGACAAGGCCAGATCGCCCGCCGAGGCCGGTGCGAAGGGCTCGATACCCCCCGCGTAGACGACCAGCCGGGCGTCGGTCAGGTCGGCGGCCAGCATCCGGGGCACGACGTTGGCCAGCCCGGGCAGCATGCCCGCGGAGAGCACCGCCGTCCGTTCGCCGTCCAGCAGCGGCGAACCCTCCAGCAACCGGTACGCCGGACCGTCGCCGGAGACGTCCACGTAGTCGCTGCCGGCCGCCAGCGCCACCCGCGCCACCCGATCCGCCAGCAGGTAGGAAGGGCCCGCGCAATTGAGCACCAGCCGTGTGCCCGCGCAGAAGCCGGCCAGCGAATCCGGGTCGTCCGCATCCACCGGCCGCCAGTCGACGCCAGGTGAATCACGGTGTCGCCGGGCCGAATCCACTCGGCGGGCACCGACCCGGACCGTGTCGACGCCGAGCCGGATGAGCATCCGCACCGCCGCCCGGCCCACCACACCGGTGCCGCCCAGCACCGCGACCGGTCCGTGTGGTTGGTCGGTCGGGGCCGGGCGCCGTCGGGTGGTGACGAGCGGCGTGGACTCGCCGTCGATGGGTGGGTGCCCCACGGAACCGGTCACGACGCGGTGCCCGCGGACGGAAGCGGCGTGGTGATCCGGGCGGCGAGCGCGGCCGCGTTGGCGGCCGACATGCTGGTCAGGTGGTCGCCCGGAATCTCCTCGATGACCAGCTCGCCGAGCCCCACCCGGGACCAGAACCGTTCCACCTCTTCCCGTGTGCCGAGCAGCGTCGCGGTGCCGCTGTTGCTCAGCACCCGCACCGCGCCGAAATACGGCTCGGCCCGGTGCGCGCCCATCGCGCGCAGGTTGTGCGCGAAGATCTCGAACTGTGCGCGGAACTGCGCGAACGGGGTCCCGTTCGCCCGGTAGGGCCCGGTGCCCGCCTCCGCCGCGGCGTGCAGCGCGGTGAGGCGCTCGGCGCGCGGGACGGACGCCAGCTTCCGGAATTCCGCCGCGGGCAGCGCCGGGTCACCGTTCAGCCCGGCGAGCGCACCGGCGGGAACCCGGTCCGGGGTGCGGTCCAGGATCCACCGCAGCGCGGCCGCGACCGCCGCGTCGTCGGCGGGGAAGCCGACCGTGGCCGGGTCGATGCCGATGGACTGGGCGAAGACGTACTCGGTCAGCAACTCGTCGTGGACGGCGGGCGGCTGGTAGGAGCCGATCACGGTGAGTTCGTCGACCGTCGCGCCCGCCTCGGTGAGGGTGCGGGCGATCTCGGCGGCGAGCAGGCCGCCGACCGAGTAGCCGATGATCCGGAAACGCCGGTCGTGGGTGAGCAATTCGGTCGCGTAGTCGGCGGCCTGTCTGCCGATCACCGTGTCGGCGGGCAGGTTCAGGTATTTCGCCGGGTCGGTGACCTCGAGCCCGAGCAGCGGCCCGGGATGCGCGGCACGCAGATGCGGTAGCAGCGCGTCGTAGGGCGACAGCGTGCCGGTCCCCCCGTGCACGAGCACCCAGGTACCGCTCGGGTGCCCGGGCTCACCGCCCAGGGAGCGCACCGCGGTCCGCTCGTGCGTCGGCGCCACGGGGTGCTGACCGCGGCGGCGGGCGGCGAGCGCGGCGACCGTGGGGTTGCGCAGGACATCGCGCAGCAGTTCCTGCCATTCGATATCGGCGACCTCGGGCACCCGATCGCGCAGCTTGCCGACCATCTGCGACAGCAGCAGCGAATCGCCGCCGAGGGTGTAGAAGTTCTGGTCGCGGCCGACCTTCGGGACGCCGAGCATCTCCTGCCACAACTGCGCGATCCGCTCCTCGATCTCGTCGGCGGGCGGAGTGTAGGACGGGTCCGCCGTCGCGGCCGGGGCGGCGGTGACGCGGGCGACCAGTGCCGCTCGGTCCAGCTTCCCGTTCGCCGAGCGCGGTAGCGCATCGAGCAGGTTCAGTTCGCCGGGCACCATGTGCTCGGGAACCAGGGTCGCGACGTGCTCGAGCAGCTGCTGTTCGGTGACGGTGCGGCGCTGCCCCTTGAACCTGGCGAGGAAGACACCCTGACCGGACGCGGCGAGGGGGGCGTCCTCGGCGGGCAGCACCCGCACATGCTCGGCCCCGGCCGCGTCGAGCTGGCGCAGCCACTGGTCGCGGGTGAAGAACGCCTGTCCGGTGCCCGCCCGGACGTCGGTGAACGCGGTGAGCTCACTGAAGAATTCGAATTCCATCGACACCAGCAGCGCGTAGTTGTGTCGGCGGGTGGGTTCCAGGAACACCAGCCAGCCGCCCGGGGCGAGCAGGTCCCGCAGCCGTGCGAGCACCTCGTCGGCGTTCACCGAGTTGTGCAGCACGTTCGCGCACAGGATGACATCGGCGGAGTTGGGGCGCAGCCCCTGCTCGAGCGCGTCGGCGTTGATGTCGAAACGCCCATAACGCATCCATGGGTACTGCGCGAACTTCGCGCGGGCCTCTCCGAGGAAGTACTCCGACAGATCGGTGAACAGGTAGTCCGGCTCGAACTCGGCCAGCGCGGGAATCAGGTCGGTGCTGGTGCCGGCGATACCGGCGCCGACCTCGAGCACCCGCAAGCGGTGCGGCAGCCGCGCGGCGATCTCGCGCACGGTGTCGATGACGACGCGGTGCGAGCTGCGCGCCACCAGGTTGGTGCGGTACACCGCGTGCGCCGCACCCGCCTTTCCGGCGGGGAAGAGCAGTTCGCGCACGTCGAGCTCGCCGCGCAGCAGGTCGTCGAGGCGGGAGCTGCAGGCCCGGATGTAGGAGAGGGTTTCGCTGCCGTATCCGACGATCGCCTCCAGTTCATCGATCCGCTGCCATGCCTCCTCGACCGCGCGCGGCCCGGCCGCGATCAGGTCGCGGTAGCGGCCGGTGTGCGGATCGTGTTCCACCGCGCCGCCGTCCGTGAGCGCGGCGAGCCACCGTTGCAGCAGGCCGTGCTGGCGGTCGGAAACGCCGGTGGCCGTGGCGATCTCGGTGATGTCGTGGGAGTGCTCGCGATCGGCGAACAGTCCCTTCGCGCGCAGTTCGGCGGCGATGGAGAGCATGGCCATCTCGTCGACGGCGTTCATCAACGCGACGAACGCTGCGCCGTCGATGTCGCGGTGGGCCGCCGCGGTGGCGTTCTCGGCGGCAGCGAGGACGTCGGCCGCGGCCTGGTCGCCGAGTCCCTGCTCGCCGTCGGTGGCGATCTCGGCGAAGCCGACCAGCCGCGCTGCCGGGCCTCGTCCGTCCACGAGCACCGCGGCGTCGGCGACGGCGGGGTGGCGGCGTAGCGCGGATTCGATCTCGCCCAGTTCGACCCGGTGACCACGGATCTTGACCTGGGTGTCCTCGCGGCCGAGGAACTCCAGCCGCCCGTCGGGGTGGAACCGGCCGAGATCTCCGGTGCGGTAGAGCCGGGCGCCGGTGCGCGGATGGCGGAGGAACCGTCGCGCGGTCAGCTCGTCGTCGCCCAGGTATCCCTCGGCCAATCCGCTGCCGCCGATGAAGATCTCGCCGGTCACGTGCTCGGGGCAGTCCTGCAGTGCGTCGTCGAGCACGTGCATGGTCTGGTTCCGCAACGGGGTGCCGTAGGGAATGCTGCGCCATCGGGGATCGATGTCCCGGATCGGGTGGTGCAGCGACCATATGGCGGCTTCCGTGGCGCCGCCGAGACCGATGACGTCGACCTCAGGGCAATGTGCGTGCATCCGGCCGGGCAGGTCAACGGGGATCCAGTCGCCGGAGAGCAGGACCAAGCGCAGCGACTCGGCGCGGGCTCCCGGGGTGCTCTCCAGCACGTCGAGCAGCATCTGCAGTTGGCCGGGCACGCTGTTCCACAGCGTTACCGCGTGCCGCTGCACCAGCTCCAGCCAGTGCGACCGGTCGCTCACCCGGTCCTGTTCGGGCAGCACGACGGCGCCGCCCGCGGCGAGCACGCCGAAGATGTCCCACACCGACAGGTCGAAGGCGAGACTCGCCACGCCGAGGAGCCGGTCGGCTGGTGACACGGCGAAGCGTTCCTCGATGTCATCGAGGGTGTTCGCGGCGGCTCGATGACTGACGACAACGCCTTTCGGTTCGCCCGTGGAGCCGGAGGTGAAGATGACGTAGGCGGGCGCGTCGGGATCGCCCGCCACCTCGGGCACGGTGTCCACACCGGCCAGCAGGTCCACAGCGAGCGGCGCTGCGGCCGCGGGGACCTCGCCTGCGTCGCGCAGCCAGGACTGGGTGAGCACCACGGCGGCCCCGGCGCGGTCGATGATCCGTTCCCGCCGCGCCATGGGCTGGGTGATCGCGATCGGCACGTACGCCGCGCCGAGCACCGAGGTGGCGAGCACAGCGATGACCTGTTCCGGCCCCTTGTCCATCAGGACCGCCACCTGGTCGCCGGGCCGCACCCCGGCCTTCCGCAGCGCGGCGGCGGTGGCGGCGACACGTCGGCGCAGTTCGGCGAAGTCGAGGACGGTGTCCCGGTGGATCACCGCTGGGGCGTCCGGGTCGGCGTCTGCCCGCGCCAGGATCCGTTCGTGCAGCAGACGCGGCGCGTGCTCGGCGGCGGTGTCGTTGTAGGCGTCACGGCGGGCGCGTTGCGCGGGTGGCAGCGCGACCGGGTACGGCTCGGTCCAGGTGCCGGGATCCTCGGCGAGTCGGGTGAGCAGGTCGAGGAACGCCGCGAAGGCGTCGGCGGCGGTGTCGCCGGCCAGTACGCCGCGCCGCACGTCCCAGGCGATCATCAGGCCGTCGTCGTAGGGTGTGACCTGGCAGTCCAGCCAGACCTGGGGGGTGCGGGTGATGCCGCGCCGGATGCGGCCGCGCAGGGCACCCGCGTCGTCGGAGCCGAGGGTACTGGTGAAGACCACCGGCATGAGCACCGGACTGCCCGCGCGACGAGTGAGTTCGCTCAGCACCTCCACGCCGTCGAAGGACCGGTGGTCCAGATCGGCGAACAGCTGTGCGGTGATGGCGCGCGCCCGGCCGGCGAAGCTGTCCTGGGCGTCGAGATCGATGCCGAGCAGTTCGACCGAGGTGAAGTCGCCGAGTACCGCGCCGATGTCGGGGTGCGCCGGAAGCCGGTTGAAAATCGGCAGGTTGAGCGTGAACTTTCGCTTGCGGCTCCAGCGGCCGATGATGTCGGCGTAGGCGGCGAGCACGGCGCCGGACGGGGTGAGCCCGTGCGGTGCCGCCGCGCGGGTCAGCCCGGTCAGTACGGCGGCCGGGAGGTGGTGGTGCAACCGGTCGAAGCCGGGGTCGGTCTCGGCGTCGTCGTCGGTCCGGGTCGGCAGGTCCGGGGCGGCGGGCAGGGTGTCGATCCGCGCCTGCCAGTAGTCGCGGTCGCGCTGGTAGCGGGCACCGTTGCGCAGCTTCTGGACGCCGAGGACGTAGTCGCGGAAACCGATCGCGGGGGCGGGCCGGACCGCTGCGTCGGCGCCGTCGGCGTGCACGAGTTCGTCCAGCTCGGCCAGCAGCAGCCGCATGCTTGCGGCATCGACCACCAGCAGTTCCACCAGCAGGTGCAGGACACACCCGGTGTCGGTGCGGGTGAGCCGGGCCGCGAACAGTGGCCAGGTGCCGGGGGCGGCTGCGGGGCCGAGCAGTTCGTCGCGCTGACGGTCGAGCACGTCGTCGACGCCGGCAGCGTCGCCCCGGATGTCGGTCACCGGGATCGGGTAGTGCGGGACCGTCGCGGCGACCTGCTGGTAGCCGTCGGGGTGCACGGTGGCGCGCAGCATGTCGTGACGGCGCACGAGCGCGTTCCACGCCCGCTCCACGCTGTCCGGTTGCACAGCGTCGTAGTGGATTTCGAGATAGCTCGCGCAGGCGACGCCGCCGAACGGATAGGTGGGGTCGCGGCCGACGAGGTAGGCCTGCTGCACCGGGGTGAGCGGGAACGGTTCGTGCGCGGCGG
The DNA here is from genome assembly GCF_059509835.1 of Nocardia sp. CDC519. NCBI lineage: Bacteria > Bacillati > Actinomycetota > Actinomycetes > Mycobacteriales > Nocardiaceae > Nocardia > Nocardia sp. CDC519. The sequence continues at coordinate 6,593,317 of NZ_CM183377.1, forward strand.
CCGGATCGGCGGTGACGGTGAGCGTCGCCTGATCCTCGGCGAGGTAGGCGAGTACGGCGGGTTTGTGCGCTACCAGGTGCTCCCGGTCACCGGCGGTCAGCACCCCCTGCGGGGCGCGGAATCGCAGTTGGTCATCGTCTGCCCACAGGTGGACGCCGCGCTGTCGCAGGTCCGTTACCAGGTCGGGGATGTTCACAGAGCACCTTCTTCGATATCGAGCGCGTTGTGCGAGTGGTTGCCGGCAAGGCCGGCGATGGTGGGTGCGAGGAAGAAATCGCGGAGGGTCACCGGTAGGCCGAGTTCGCGGGCGAGGCGGCCGACGAGCCGGGTGGCCGACAGCGAGTCGCCGCCCGCGCCCAGGAAGCTCGTGTGCCGATCGGCCGGAGGCGTGCCGAGGATGTCGGTCCAGATGCCGGCGATCCGGGTCTCCAGCCCGTCGCGGACCGGCTCGCCCATCTTCGGAGTTGTCGTACTCGAACCGTTGTCGGCACGGAGGACCAATGCGGCGTGGTCGATCTTGCCGTTGCCGGTCAGCGGCGGATCGGGTAGCGCGATCAACTCCGGCATCCAGCCCGTGGGAATCCGCTCCGCGAGGAATCCCGAAAGAGCCTGCGGCACAGTTGGTTCGACAAACGCCACCAAACGTGCGTGCGTACGTTGGCCGATCGCGAGGACGAAGGATCGCCGCACCTCCGGGTGGGCAGCGATCGCCTGCTCGATCTCACCGAGCTCGATCCGATGCCCACGAATCTTGACCTGACGATCAGCACGGCCCAGGAACTCCAGCTCCCGAGTAGCAGCGGGCCCGTGAAATCTGCTGTGAATCTGCCGGGACCACCCGGTAAGCCTGAATACTCCCTGGTGACCGATAGCGGACTAGTACCGTGAGGGAAAGGTGAAAAGTACCCCGGGAGGGGAGTGAAATAGTACCTGAAACCGTGCGCTTACAATCCGTCAGAGCCTGCGCCACTTCGGTGGGTGGGTGATGGCGTGCCTTTTGAAGAATGAGCCTGCGAGTTAGTGGCATGTGGCGAGGTTAACCCGTGGTGGGGTAGCCGTAGCGAAAGCGAGTCCGAATAGGGCGTTTGAGTCGCATGTTCTAGACCCGAAGCGGAGTGATCTACCCATGGCCAGGGTGAAGCAGCTGTAAGAGGTTGTGGAGGCCCGAACCCACTTAGGTTGAAAACTGAGGGGATGAGCTGTGGGTAGGGGTGAAAGGCCAATCAAACTCCGTGATAGCTGGTTCTCCCCGAAATGCATTTAGGTGCAGCGTCACGTGTTTCACGCCGGAGGTAGAGCTACTGGATGGCCTAGGGGGCCCACAAGCTTACCGAAGTCAGCCAAACTCCGAATGCCGGTGTGTGAGAGCGTGGCAGTGAGACTGCGGGGGATAAGCTTCGTAGTCGAGAGGGAAACAGCCCAGATCGCCGGCTAAGGCCCCTAAGCGTGTACTAAGTGGAAAAGGATGTGGAGTCGCGAAGACAACCAGGAGGTTGGCTTAGAAGCAGCCACCCTTGAAAGAGTGCGTAATAGCTCACTGGTCAAGTGATTCTGCGCCGACAATGTAGCGGGGCTCAAGTACACCGCCGAAGCCGCGGCATTCACACAATACATCCGCATCCGACTACGGTTGGGTGTGCAGTGGTGTGGATGGGTAGGGGAGCGTCGTACAGCCAGGGAAGCAGCGGGGTGACCTAGTTGTGGAGGCTGTGCGAGTGAGAATGCAGGCATGAGTAGCGAAAGACGAGTGAGAAACTCGTCCGCCGAATGACCAAGGGTTCCTGGGCCAGGTTAATCCGCCCAGGGTGAGTCGGGACCTAAGGCGAGGCCGACAGGCGTAGTCGATGGACAACGGGTTGATATTCCCGTACCCGTGTATCCGCGCCCATGCTGAATCAGTGGTACTAACCATCCAAAACCGGACGGATTCTCTTCGGAGAACCTGATGGGGCTGCATGGGACCTTCGCTGGTAGTAGGCAAGCGATGGGGTGACGCAGGAAGGTAGCTGGGCCAGTCAGTGGTTGTACTGGTGTAAGCCTGTAGGGCGTTGTGTAGGCAAATCCGCACAGCATTGAGCCTGAGAGGTGATGCGTAGCCGATTGAGGCGAATTCAGTGATCCTATGCTGCCGAGAAAAGCCTCTAGTGAGTTGGTACACGGCCCGTACCCCAAACCGACACAGGTGGTCAGGTAGAGAATACCGAGGCGATCGAGAGAACTGTGGTTAAGGAACTCGGCAAAATGCCCCCGTAACTTCGGGAGAAGGGGGACCTGATCTGGTGACGAGTCTTGCACTCTGAGCTGGGTTGGGTCGCAGAGACCAGAGAGAAGCGACTGTTTACTAAAAACACAGGTCCGTGCGAAGTCGTAAGACGATGTATACGGACTGACGCCTGCCCGGTGCCGGAAGGTTAAGAGGACCGGTTAGCGCCCTTCGGGGTGCGAAGCTGAGAATTTAAGCCCCGGTAAACGGCGGTGGTAACTATAACCATCCTAAGGTAGCGAAATTCCTTGTCGGGTAAGTTCCGACCTGCACGAATGGCGTAACGACTTCTCTGCTGTCTCAACCACAGACTCGGCGAAATTGCATTACGAGTAAAGATGCTCGTTACGCGCGGCAGGACGAAAAGACCCCGGGACCTTCACTATAGCTTGGTATTGGTGTTCGGTACGGTTTGTGTAGGATAGGTGGGAGACTGTGAAGCATGCACGCCAGTGTGTGTGGAGTCGTCGTTGAAATACCACTCTGATCGTATTGGACCTCTAACCTCGGACCATGATCTGGTTCAGGGACAGTGCCTGGTGGGTAGTTTAACTGGGGCGGTTGCCTCCCAAAATGTAACGGAGGCGCCCAAAGGTTCCCTCAGCCTGGTTGGCAATCAGGTGTCGAGTGCAAGTGCACAAGGGAGCTTGACTGTGAGACAGACATGTCGAGCAGGGACGAAAGTCGGGACTAGTGATCCGGCACCGGCATGTGGAAGCGGTGTCGCTCAACGGATAAAAGGTACCCCGGGGATAACAGGCTGATCTTCCCCAAGAGTCCATATCGACGGGATGGTTTGGCACCTCGATGTCGGCTCGTCGCATCCTGGGGCTGGAGTAGGTCCCAAGGGTTGGGCTGTTCGCCCATTAAAGCGGCACGCGAGCTGGGTTTAGAACGTCGTGAGACAGTTCGGTCTCTATCCGCCGCGCGCGTCAGAAACTTGAGGAAGGCTGTCCCTAGTACGAGAGGACCGGGACGGACGAACCTCTGGTGTGCCAGTTGTCCTGCCAAGGGCACTGCTGGTTGGCTACGTTCGGAAGGGATAACCGCTGAAAGCATCTAAGCGGGAAGCCTGTTCCAAGATGAGGTTTCTCACCCACTCGATGGGTTAAGGCCCCCTACAGACCATGGGGTTGATAGGCCAGAACTGGAAGCCCGGTAACGGGTGGAGGTGACTGGTACTAATAGGCCGAGGACTTACCAACAAAGAAGCTACGCGTCCACTGTGCAGTATCTGAAACAACACACGCATGCTCGCTTGCCCCGGTGCGGGGCGCGCTGGCGTGGATAGTTTCATAGAGTTACGGCGGCTATAGCGGTGGGGAAACGCCCGGTCCCATTCCGAACCCGGAAGCTAAGGCCACCTGCGCCGATGGTACTGCACTCGACAGGGTGTGGGAGAGTAGGACACCGCCGGAACATCCTTGAGTCTTCAACGGAGAGTTTGATCCTGGCTCAGGACGAACGCTGGCGGCGTGCTTAACACATGCAAGTCGAGCGGTAAGGCCCTTCGGGGTACACGAGCGGCGAACGGGTGAGTAACACGTGGGTGATCTGCCTCGCACTCTGGGATAAGCCTGGGAAACTGGGTCTAATACCGGATATGACCTTACATCGCATGGTGTTTGGTGGAAAGATTTATCGGTGCGAGATGGGCCCGCGGCCTATCAGCTTGTTGGTGGGGTAATGGCCTACCAAGGCGACGACGGGTAGCCGGCCTGAGAGGGCGACCGGCCACACTGGGACTGAGACACGGCCCAGACTCCTACGGGAGGCAGCAGTGGGGAATATTGCACAATGGGCGAAAGCCTGATGCAGCGACGCCGCGTGAGGGATGACGGCCTTCGGGTTGTAAACCTCTTTCGACAGGGACGAAGCGCAAGTGACGGTACCTGTAGAAGAAGCACCGGCCAACTACGTGCCAGCAGCCGCGGTAATACGTAGGGTGCGAGCGTTGTCCGGAATTACTGGGCGTAAAGAGCTTGTAGGCGGCTTGTCGCGTCGATCGTGAAAACTTGGGGCTCAACCCCAAGCTTGCGGTCGATACGGGCAGGCTTGAGTACTTCAGGGGAGACTGGAATTCCTGGTGTAGCGGTGAAATGCGCAGATATCAGGAGGAACACCGGTGGCGAAGGCGGGTCTCTGGGAAGTAACTGACGCTGAGAAGCGAAAGCGTGGGTAGCGAACAGGATTAGATACCCTGGTAGTCCACGCCGTAAACGGTGGGTACTAGGTGTGGGTTTCCTTCCACGGGATCCGTGCCGTAGCTAACGCATTAAGTACCCCGCCTGGGGAGTACGGCCGCAAGGCTAAAACTCAAAGGAATTGACGGGGGCCCGCACAAGCGGCGGAGCATGTGGATTAATTCGATGCAACGCGAAGAACCTTACCTGGGTTTGACATACACCGGAAACCTGCAGAGATGTAGGCCCCCTTGTGGTCGGTGTACAGGTGGTGCATGGCTGTCGTCAGCTCGTGTCGTGAGATGTTGGGTTAAGTCCCGCAACGAGCGCAACCCTTATCTTATGTTGCCAGCGCGTAATGGCGGGGACTCGTGAGAGACTGCCGGGGTCAACTCGGAGGAAGGTGGGGACGACGTCAAGTCATCATGCCCCTTATGTCCAGGGCTTCACACATGCTACAATGGCCGGTACAGAGGGCTGCGATACCGTGAGGTGGAGCGAATCCCTTAAAGCCGGTCTCAGTTCGGATCGGGGTCTGCAACTCGACCCCGTGAAGTTGGAGTCGCTAGTAATCGCAGATCAGCAACGCTGCGGTGAATACGTTCCCGGGCCTTGTACACACCGCCCGTCACGTCATGAAAGTCGGTAACACCCGAAGCCGGTGGCCTAACCCCTTGTGGGAGGGAGCCGTCGAAGGTGGGATCGGCGATTGGGACGAAGTCGTAACAAGGTAGCCGTACCGGAAGGTGCGGCTGGATCACCTCCTTTCTAAGGAGCATCTGCTTCGAGACCAAGCAGATCCACGCCGGACAAGCGCCCGACGACAGCACCGGCGCCCGCGCGTTGCCGATTTATCAGACGACGTCGTATGCCTTTCGTGATACCGATCATGCGGCGGCGTTGTTCGGGTTGGCCGAGCCGGGCAATATCTATACCCGGATCATGAATCCCACCCAGGATGTGGTGGAGCAGCGGATCGCCGCGCTCGAGGGTGGGGTGGCGGCGTTGTTGGTGGCGTCGGGGCAGGCCGCGGAGACCTATGCGATCTTGAACCTCGCGGGCGCGGGTGATCACATCGTGTCCAGCCCGCACCTGTACGGCGGCACCTACAACCTGTTCCGCTACAGCCTGCCCAAGCTCGGGATCGAGGTCTCCTTCGTCGACGATCCCGACGATCTCGAGCAGTGGCGGGCCGCGGTGCGCCCGAACACCAAGGCGTTCTTCGGTGAGACCATCGCCAACCCCAGCAGCGTGGTCTTCGACATTCCCGGTATCGCCGAGGTCGCGCACGCGGCCGGGGTGCCGTTGATCGTCGATAACACCGTCGCCACCCCGTATCTGATCCAGCCGCTGGCCCACGGCGCCGACATCGTGGTGCACTCGGCCACCAAATACCTCGGCGGCCACGGCGCCGCGGTCGCCGGAGTGATCGTCGACGGCGGCCGCTTCGACTGGACCGTGCGCGACAGCGACGGCCGGTCCCGGTTCCCGGGGTTCACCACCCCCGACCCCAGCTACCACGGCGCGGTCTTCGCCGACCTCGGTGCCCCGGCGTATGCGTTGAAAGCCCGGGTGCAACTGTTGCGGGATCTGGGTTCGGCGGTCTCACCGTTCAACGCCTTCCTCATCGCCCAGGGCATCGAAACCCTCAGTTTGCGTATCGAACGCCACGTCGCCAACGCGGTCGCGGTCGCCGAATTCCTCACCCACCGCCCCGAGGTCGAATCGGTGGCCTACGCCGGGCTACCGTCCTCACCCTGGTACGAACGCGGCCGCCAACTCGCACCCAAGGGCGTCGGGGCGATCGTGTCGTTCGAACTGGCCGGCGGCGTCGACGCCGGCAAGAAGTTCGTCGACGCGCTCACCCTGCACTCCCACGTCGCCAACATCGGCGACGTGCGCTCACTGGTCATCCACCCCGCCTCCACCACCCACTCCCAACTCACCCCCGACCAACAACTCGCCGCCGGCGTCACCCCCGGCCTGGTCCGCCTCGCCGTCGGCATCGAAGGCATCGACGACATCCTCACCGACCT